>NZ_JAGGLR010000014.1 GCF_017874715.1 Streptomyces iranensis
GCCACATCCGGCCGCTCCACCACATGCGACCGCAAACGAGCAGCCTGACCACACAACGACCCCGACCCACGAGCCGACAACACAAACGGCAACACAAACGGCAACACCGCGGGTGACCGCCCGGAGTCCGCCTCACCGGTCTCAGGTTTCCGGCCCGAGGCGATCGGGCCGGATGGCGCATCACTGATGACCAGGTGACAGTTCGTGCCACCCATTCCGAAGGAACTGACGCCGGCAATCAACGGGCGATCGGGCGCTTCCCACGGACCGAGGCTCTGCTGAACTCGAAGATTGAGCTCGTCCAGCGCGATATCCGGGTTCGCCAGCTCGAAGTTGAGACTGGCAGGGAGTTCGCGGTGGCGAATCGACATCGCCACCTTGATCAGGCCGGCGATCCCCGCGGCCGCCCCCAGATGCCCCACATTCGTTTTGACCGATCCGACGAGCAGCGGTTGCGTTCGCGGGCGGGCAGAGCCCACGGCAGCGCCGAGGGCGGACGCTTCTACAGGGTCACCGGCGGGCGTCCCCGTTCCGTGCAGCTCCACGTATTGAAGTTCCGTGGCGCTGATTCGAGCGCGCTCATGAGCCCGGCGTAGGACGTCTCGTTGTGCGACCTCATTGGGCTGGGTCAGGGCGCGACCGCTGCCGCCATGATTTACCGCGCTCCCGAGAATCACGCATTGCACGGTGTCACCATCGGCGAGGGCGCTGTCGAGCCTCTTGAGCACCACCAGACCGCCACCTTCGCCTGGCACATAACCATTCGCGCGAGCGTCGAAGGTGTAGCAACGACCGTCGGGTGACAGTGGCCCCCAACGGTCTGCGATGTCCAAGGACTCCGGCAGCAGATTGAGCTGCACACCGCCCGCGACAACGAGGTCCGACTCACCGGTGAGCAGACTCTGGCAGGCCATATGGACGGCGACCAGCGATGACGATTGACCGCTGTCGATGCTCACACTGGGCCCATGTACATCCAGGAAGTGAGAAAGTCGGTTGGCAATGACCGCACGTTCGATGCCGGGGTAGGTGTGCTGCGACGCTGCGGTAGCACCGTTTCGGTGTACAAGATGAGCGTAGTCGTCGGCGAAGGCACCCACGAAGACACCGAGCCGGCCGCCGCGAATGCTGTCCGGCACGATCCCCGCGTCCTCTAGCGCCTCCCACCCCAGCTCCAATACGAGTCGCTGCTGTGGATCGGCGGACGCCGCCTCTCGGGCGGAGATACCGAAAAACTCGGCGTCGAACTCGTCGACGGCGTCGAGAAATCCACCCCATGGGGGCGCGACTGTCCCATCCGAGGCACCACGTCCAGGCGGGCCATCGGTGATCGCATGACGTCCCGCGGCCAGAAGTCGCCACAGTTGCTGAGGCCCGTCAGCGCCGGGGAAACGGCACGACATACCAACCACCGCAACGTCGCCACTTTGGGCCCGGACATCCACCTGGATCGTCCCCTTCCGCGTTAGCAAATTGCGTCTTCTGGGCCACGGCAGCTAGTGCCAGAAAATCAAGTTGAAGTTGCCAGAGGCCCGCCGGTGCGAGGGTCTGACACAACTAACACGCCGTGATTCCCATCGGCTGGGCCGCTACTGCGTCGAGTACCTCACGCAATTCGGCGACGGCGAGGCCCAGCTGCACAACCACCGTCGAGTACCGGATACGTCATGCCCCGCATCCAGGTGCACAGTGCAGGCGACGAACTCTCGAACCCTATCGGCCGGTTTGTTGCGTAGCCATTCCAGTTTCCTGGGACCGAGGGAAGTCCCATCTCGTCGCGGACTCCCATCCGGCAATACCCGCCCAGCCGTAGACCCGCTCGGGAGTCAGCCGAAACACCGGCGCGCTCTGGCCGAAACGCGTGTGGACACGATCCTCACTGATCGAGAGTTCCCAGTCGTACTTCACCCCTACGCCTTCGGCGAGCACGCTGATGTCGTCGACCCCGATCACTCGGGAGCAACTGCCCTCGACCATCACCACGTCTTCGCCGACCTGCAAATTCACAGAGGCCCGCGGGTTGACCTCCAGGAATCCACCGCAGCGGTTCTGGCTCGAGAACCAGAAATTGTCCTGCCGCCAGATACCCCACAGGGGCCTGCTGTGCGGGTCACCGTCCGGGCTGGTGGTGACCAGCCAGTACGTGGGCGCCGATTCGAGCAAATTCTCCGCCCAGCTCCATGGTTTTGTCGGCCCCGGCGCGGTTTGATTGAATATGAATGCCGACGTCCCCGTCGGCTCCTGTGTGTTCTTCAACACCTCGGCAGTCATGTTGCCGTCCCTTCGCTCGTCTGCTGTGGGCGACCAGCGAGACGTACCCGTCCAGCTTTCGCGGTCCATGCTTCCAGCGCGACTGCGACACCGACACCCCACAAAGATCGCGCGGCTGAGGTCGTTCCACTGGCATGGCGACTAGGGGAGTTAGGGGGTGCCCGCGCTGACGTCGTCAGACCATGGTTGTTCACGCGACCGGCCAGGGGCAGTTTTGATCGTGCCCCACCCAAGCCTTCCTTCGGCGCAAGCCTTTCGCCGGGCTGTCGGCCTCAGCAGACGCCTGCCATGTGTCCAGGGCACGTCACGTCCGGGGTACGTCGGGCCCCACTCCGGGGTCCCCCGGACCACTGGAACAGATAGAGACAGATGGGGTTGCTCCTATGGAGAACGAGGACAAGCTTCGCCAGTATCTCAAGTTGGTCACGAGCGACCTCTACCAGGCTCGCAAGAAGATCACTGAGATGGAGGCGCAGAACACTGAGCCGATCGCCATCGTCTCGATGGCCTGCCGTTTGCCCGGCGACGTCTGGTCGCCGGAGGACCTCTGGGAGCTGGTCGCAGGCGGAACCGACGCGATCGGCGACTCGCCGACCGACCGGGGCTGGGACATGGACAGCATCTACGACCCGGAGCCCGGCAAGCCCGGCAAGACGTACACCCGCGAGGGCGGCTTCATGTCCGGCCTGGCCGACTTCGATGCGGGCTTCTTTGGCATCTCCCCACGCGAAGCCCTGGCCATGGACCCGCAGCAGCGAATCGTCCTCGAGGCCGCGTGGGAGTCGTTCGAACGTGCCGGCATCGACCCGGAGACCCTCCGCGGCACCAAGACAGGCGTGTTCATCGGCTCGAACACCCATGACTACGTGCCGTTGACCGTCACCGCGCCCCGCGAGGTCGACGGCTATCTGCTGCTGGGCAACGCGCCCAGTGTGCTCTCTGGTCGCGTCGCGTACGTGTTCGGCTTCGAGGGCCCCGCTGTCACCGTCGACACCGCCTGTTCCTCTTCGTTGGTCGCGCTGGACTATGCCGTTCGGGCCTTGCGCCGCGGCGAGTCCACGATGGCCCTGGTCGGCGGCGTCGCGTCGATGTGCTCGCCACTTGTCATGGTCGACTTCAGTCGACAGCGTGGGATCGCGCCCAACGGCCGGTGCAAGGCGTACGCGGAAACCGCGGACGGCACCGGCTGGTCGGAGGGGGTCAGCCTGATCCTGCTCGAGCGGCTCTCCGACGCGCAGGCCAACGGCCACCCGGTGCTTGCCGTCATCCGTGGTTCAGCGATCAACCAGGACGGCGCCTCCAATGGCCTGACTGCTCCTAACGGCCCCGCCCAACAACGGGTCATCCAGGCGGCGCTGACCGACGGCCAGGTTCCGATGGAGCAGGTCGACCTGCTCGAGGGGCACGGCACCGGCACCCGGCTGGGCGACCCGATCGAGGCACAGGCCCTTCTCGCCACCTACGGTCGCAAGAAGACGGACGGCGAGCCACTGTGGCTGGGCTCGCTCAAGTCGAACGTGGGTCACACCCAGGCGGCCGCAGGCGTCGCCGGCGTGATCAAGGCAGTGATGGCCATTCGCCATGGCGTCCTCCCCAAGACGCTGCACGTGGATGAGCCGACGCACGAAGTGGACTGGTCGGCCGGTGGGGTCAAGGTGTTGACCGAGCACCGCCCCTGGCCGGAGAACGAGTGGCCGCGCCGGGCAGGTGTGTCGTCGTTCGGCATGAGCGGTACCAACGCGCACGTCATCCTCGAGCAGGCGCCCGCGCTGGAGGCGGTCGAGGCCGAGTTGGTGAGCGCACAGCCGACCGCCTTGCCTTTCCTGCTCTCCGCCCGTACTCCGCAGGCCCTGGCCGGTCAGGCGACGCGGCTCCGTGACTGGCTCGCCGACGAGGACGTCGCCCTGCTCGACGTGGCAAAGTCGCTCGCGCTGCACCGCGTAACGTTCGAGCATCGCGCCGCCGTGGTCGCGGGCGACAAGGAGGAACTGCTCGCCCAGCTCGACCTGCTGGCCGGCGGCGGCAGCGGTGCTACGGCGGTCGTCGGCACCGAGTGCCGCGGTCTTACCGCGGTGATGTTCCCTGGACAAGGCCCGCAGCGCATCGGCATGGGCGCCCAGCTCGCGGCCGCGTTCCCCGTCTTCGCTACGGCGTACTCGGAGGTGCTGGGGTGGCTTGACCCCGAGCTGCCGCAGATCATAGCCGGGGGCGGCCCGACGTTGGATCGGCCCGAGTACGCGCATCCCGCGCTGTTCGCGATCGAGGTGGCGCTCTACCGCCTGGTCGAGTCGTGGGGTCTGCGGCCCGACTATCTGCTCGGTCAGTCCTGCGGGGACATCGCGGCGGCGCACATCGCGGGTGTGCTGTCGCTCGAGGACGCGGCCACCATGGTCACCGCGCGGGCACGGCTGATCCAGACCACGCCCGCCGGCGTGATGGCCACGGTCGCCGCCGGCGCCGACGTGGTGGAGCCGGTCATCGCCGACATCGAGGGCGTCTCGCTCGCCGGTATCAGCAGCCCGAGCGCGGTCACCCTCTCGGGGCTGGAGGGCCCGATCGAGGCGGCTGTGGCGCGACTGTCCGAGCTCGGGTACTCGACCCGTACGCTGCGGGTTGGCGTCGCGGGCCACTCCGCCACGATGGAGCCGATCCAGGCTCAGTTCCGGGCCGTGGTGGAGACCTTGACCTATTCGGCCCCGACCATCCCCATGGTGGTGCCCGCCGAGGAGCTGTGCACCCCTGAGTTCTGGGTGCGGCAGATGCGCGACACGGTGGACCTCGTCGGCGGCGTGGCTCGGCTGCGCGAGCGCGGCGTCACCCGATTCATCGAACTGTCGCCCGCCGCGTCGATGACCAGCCATGTACGCGAATGCTACGGCGACGAGTCGGTGGTGGTCACGCCGTCCCTCCGCACTCGGCGCGACGAAGTGGAATGCGTCGCCGTGGCGATGGCCACCCTGCACACCGCCGGCGTTGGGGTGGACTGGGCAGCCTTCTTCGCCGGCACCGGCGCGCAACGCGTCGACCTGCCCACCTACGCGTTCGAGCACGAACGCTTCTGGCTCGAGACCAGCCACGTCGGAGGGCACGACCTCAGCTCGATCGGCCTGCGCTCGGTGGACGCCCCGCTACTGGGTGCCGGCGTCTCACTCGCCAACGACGGCGGCTTCCTGTGCACCGGCCGGCTGTCGCTCTCCACCCAGCCCTGGCTTGCCGACCACGCCCTGTTCGACCGCATCCTGCTGCCCAGCACCGCATTCGTCGAGTTCGCGCTGCGCGCGGCGGACCAGGTCGGCTGTGAGCTGGTCGAGGACCTGACCATCGAGGCCCCGCTGCTGCTGGAGCGCGGCGGCGTGGCGCTGCAGATCGTGGTCGGCGAGCCGGAGGAGTCCACCGGCCGACGGTCGATCACCATCTGGTCGCAGCAGCAGGACCCGGACTCACCCGACACCGACGCAGCCTGGACACGGCACGCCAGCGGCTTTGTCTCAGGGACCGCTGGGGTGAGCCGCGACGACCCTGAGATGGCCGAGTGGCCACCCGCCGGTGTCGAGGAAGTCGAGCTCAGTGATCTTTACGAGACCTTCGCCGCGGCTGGGTACGGCTACGGGCCGGTGTTCCGCGGCCTGAAGGCCGCCTGGCTGCGTGACGGGGAAGTCTTCGCCGAGGTGGCTCTGCCCGAGCACGTGGGCGACGCCGGCGCGTACGGCATGCACCCTGCCCTGCTGGACGCCGCTCTGCACGCGATCGCGGTTACCGGCACCACCCAGGGCGTCATCCCATTCGTGTGGGCGGGCGTCCGGCTGTACGCCGTCGGTGCTTCCGCGCTGCGCGTACGACTGACTCCTGTGGGGACCGACACAGTAGCGCTGCTGGTCGCCGACGGAACCGGCCGCTCGGTACTGTCCGTCGACTCGCTGACCCTGCGGTCCGCCACCGCGAAGCAGATCGCCGAGAGTGCCCCCCAGGCCCACGACTCCCTCTACGAGATCGAGTGGATCTCCGCGGGTGAGGTCGAGGCCTCGTCGCCCACCGGCTGGGCGAACCTGGGCGGCGGAGCGCCCGCGATAGGCACGGCGTATGACGGCTTCGCCGCGCTGCGGGCCGCCCTCGACGCCGGGGCCGAGATGCCCACTCTGGTGCTGGCCGCTCCCGGTCACGACCACAACCACGACGTAGCCGCGAACGTGCACTCAGGTGTCAACCAGATGCTCGAGCTGGTGCGCCACTGGCTGGCCGACGAACGGCTGGCCACCTCACGGCTGGTCCTGGTCACCCGTGGCGCGTTGGCCACGTACGACGGTGAGCACGTCCGTGACCTGATCGGCGCGGCCCTGCACGGCCTGTTCCGCTCGGCGCGTGCCGAGAACCCAGGCCGGCTCGTCCAGGTTGACCTCGCGCCCGGCGAGCCCGACTCGGCCGTGGTGGCGGCGCTCGGCGCCGGGGAGGACGAGATCGCTGTACGCGCGGGCACGATCCTGGTGCCGCGCCTGGTCAAGGTCTCCTCCTCGACGACTCTCGCCGTGCCGGCGGAGTCGGCTGCCTGGCGCCTGTCTGCCCCCCACCCCGGCACTTTCGACGGGCTCGCCTTGGTCGAGTCACCGGAGGCGGTCGCCCCCTTGGCCGAGGGTGGGGTGCGGGTGGCCGTCCGAGCCGCCGGCCTGAACTTCCGGGACGTCATGTCCACCCTTGGACTGGTCCGCGGTCAAGAAGTGCTCGGCGGCGAGGCGGCCGGCGTGGTGACCGAGGTCGGCCCAGGAGTCGTCGGTCTCAAGCCCGGGGACCGGGTGATGGGCCTGTTCTTCGGGCCGTTCGGGCCCGTGGCCGTAGCCGACCATCGGATGGTGGTACCGATCCCGGACGGGTGGTCGTACCTGCAGGCCGCGACAGTCCCGATCACCTACTTGACCGCGTACTTCGGGCTCGTCGACGTGGCCGACCTGCAACCCGGCGAGTCTGTGCTCATCCACGCCGCCGCCGGTGGCGTCGGTATAGCGGCCGTGCAGCTGGCTGCCCATCTGGGCGCCGAGATCTTCGCCACCGCCAGCCCCGCCAAATGGGCGGCCGTTCGCGAGCTCGGCATCCGCCGCGAACGCATCTCCAACTCCCGCACCGCACAGTTCGAATCCGATCTGCTCGACGCCACCGACGGCCGCGGCGTCGACGTGGTCCTCAACTCGCTCACCAACGAGCTCGTGGATGCCTCGCTACGACTGCTGCCGCGCGGCGGCCGGTTCGTCGAGATGGGCAAGACCGACATCCGCGACGCCGACTGGGCGGCCGACACGTTCCCCGGTGTGCGCTATCAGGCTTTCGACCTGCTCGGGGTGGCGCCGGAACGGGTGCACGAGATGTTGGTCGAGCTGCTGGAACTGTTCGACCGTGACGCTCTGACCCTGCCGCCGACAACCACCTGGGACGTCCGCCGGGCTCCGGATGCGTTGAGGTTCCTCAGCCAGGCTCGGCAGATCGGCAAGATCGCCCTGACCATCCCGGTGCCCACTGATCCAGCCGGGACCGTGCTTCTGACCGGCGCCTCCGGCACACTGGGCGGCCTGGTCGCCCGGCACTTGGTCGCCGAGCACGGCGTACGCAACCTCGTGCTGGCCAGCCGGCGCGGCCCGGATGCGCCCGGCGCCACCGAGTTCGCCACTGAGCTGACCGAGCTCGGCGCCTCGGTGACGACTGTTGCCTGTGACGTCTCCAACCGCGAATCGCTGCTTGGGGTGCTGGCCGCGATCCCCGCCGAACATCCGCTGACCGCGGTTGTGCACATCGCGGGCGTCAGCGACGACGGCGTCATCGGCTCGCTGACGACCGAGCAGGTCGACAATGTGTTGCGTCCCAAGGTGGACGCCGGTTGGCTCCTTCACGAGCTGACCAAGGACCTCGACCTCTCTGCCTTCGTGCTGTTCTCCTCTGCCGTCGGGGCATTCGGCGCGCCGGGCCAGGCCAATTACGCCGCCGCCAATGCGTTCCTGGACGCTCTTGCCCGACACCGCCGCGCGTTGGGGCTGCCCGCCGTCTCGCTCGACTGGGGTCTCTGGGCCGCCGCGAGCCACATGACGACCTCCCTGCAGGAGGCCGACTGGGAACGGATGGCACGCGCCGGTATCAAGGCGATATCTGACGAGGAAGGTCTGGCCCTCTTCGACGCGGCCCTCACCGTCGGCGCCCCGGTGGTGCTACCGGTCCGGCTCAACCTGGCCGCGTTCCGCGGCGAGGTGCCGCCCCTGCTGCGCAATCAGGTCTCCGGGCGGGTGCGACGTACCGTCGTCGCGAGTGGCGGCGATGCCAGCTCGTGGACCCGCCGTCTGCTTGCCCGGACGCCGGCCGCCCGGCATCGGATTGTGCTGGATGCTGTCGCCGCCGAGACCGCGGCCGTGCTCGGGCACACGTCGGCGTCGAGTCTCTCGCCGGACCGGACCTTCAAGGACATCGGCTTTGATTCGCTGGCCTCGGTGGAGCTCCGAAATCGGATCACCGCGTTCACCGGCCTGCGGCTGCCGGCAACGGTGGTCTTCGACTATTCGGACCTCACTTCGCTGGCCGAATACGTGCTTGGCGAGGTGGTCGGCGCCAGCTCCTCCGCGCCGGCGGCACCCGCGATCGTCACGGCGGACACCGGCGGCGACGCGGTCGCCATCGTCGGCATGGCGTGCCGCTACGGCGGCGGGGTCGACTCGCCGGAGGCGTTGTGGGCGATGGTCGAGGAGGGCCGGGACGCCGCCACGGAGTTCCCGTCCGACCGCGGCTGGAACCTGGCCGAGCTCTTCGATCCCGAGCCCGGCCGGTTGGGCACGACCAACGCCCGAGCGGCCGGCTTCCTGTCCGGGGCAACTGAATTCGATCCCGAGTTCTTCGGCATTTCACCACGTGAAGCCACCGCGATGGACCCGCAGCAGCGGCTGTTGCTCGAGTCGGCGTGGGAGGCGTTCGAACGTGCTGGTATCGACCCGTCGGCGCTGCGCGGCACGAAGACCGGCGTGTTCGTCGGCCTCAGCGCCCACGACTACAGCAACTTGCTCGCGCGCGAATCGCGCGGTCTGGACGGCCACCTGCTGACCGGTACGGCGGCCAGCGTGGCCTCGGGCCGCATTTCCTACGAGTTCGGTCTGGAGGGATCCGCGGTCACGGTCGACACCGCCTGCTCGTCCTCGCTGACCACGGTGCACATGGCGGCGCAGGCGCTGCGGACCGGTGAGTGCAACCTCGCGCTGGCCGGCGGTGTGGCCGTGATGTCCACACCGGTGGTGTTCCAGGAGTTCGCGCTGCAGGGCGGCCTCTCCCCGGACGGCCGCTGCCGGGCGTTCGGCGCGGACGCGGACGGCACCGGCTGGGCTGAGGGCGTCGGACTGCTCGTGCTGGAGCGCTTGTCGGACGCCCGCCGCAACGGCCACCAGGTCCTCGCGGTGGTCAAGGGCTCCGCGGTGAACCAGGACGGCGCCTCCAACGGGTTGACTGCGCCCAACGGCCGCTCGCAACAGCGTGTGATCCGAGAGGCGCTGGCCAATGCCGGCGTCTCAGCTGCCGATGTGGACGTCGTGGAGGGACACGGCACCGGCACCAAGCTCGGCGACCCGATCGAGGTGCAGGCACTACTGGCGACGTACGGGCCAGAGCACACCGAGGAAAGCCCGCTCTGGCTTGGCTCCTTGAAATCGAATCTGGGCCACGCGCAGGCGGCGGCCGGCGTGGCCGGGGTGATCAAGATGGTCCAAGCGCTGCGACATGGCCTACTGCCCCGGACATTGAACGCCGACGAGCCCACCCCGCACGTGGACTGGTCGGACGGCGCGGTGAAGCTGCTGACCGCGGCACGGCAGTGGCCGATGCGCAACCAGCCCCGGCGCGGCGCCGTCTCCGCGTTCGGAATCAGCGGCACCAACGTGCACGTGGTGCTGGAGCAGGCACCGGAGCTCGAACAGCCGCCCGCTCCGCCCGCGCCCGATCGGATGCTCGCGCAATCCGTCAAGCCGTTCGTCATCTCAGCACGCGGCGCGGCGGCGCTGCGGGGTCAGGCAGCCAGGCTCAGCGCCTACCTTGCCGAGCACTCGGAGGTGGACCTCGACGCGCTCGGCCGCTCGCTCAGCGGTCGAGCCACAATGGAGCATCGCGCCGTGGTGCTCGCCGAGGACATGGGCACGCTGACCGCGGGGCTCACGGCGATCGCCGCCGACACGGCGGAGTCGAACGCGGACGTCGTGCTGGGCAACGGCGGTGACGTGGACCGGCCGGTCTTCGTCTTCGCAGGTCAGGGTGGCCAGTGGCGTGGTATGGCCGTCGACCTGTGGAGTACCAGCCCGCTGTTCGCCGCGGCCATGACCGAGTGCGACGCTGCGCTGGCCCCGCACGTCGACTGGAACGGCGCCACCCTGTTGGACGTCCTCACCGGCACTCCGGGCGCGCCGAGCCTGGACCGGGTGGACGCGGTGCAGCCCGCGCTGTTCGCGGTGATGGTGTCACTGGCCCGGCTGTGGCGGTCGCTCGGGGTCGAGCCGGCCGCGGTGGTCGGTCACTCCCAGGGCGAGATCGCGGCGGCCGTGGTGGCCGGTGTCCTCACTCTCGCCGACGGCGCCCACATCGCCGGGTTGCGCTCGCGCTTGATCGCCGGCCTGACCGAGCGCGGCGGCATGGGCTGGATCGGCCTGCCGGTCGCCCAGGTCCAGGAACGGCTCGCCGACTACTCGGGGCTCGGTGTCGCCGCGGTCAATGGGCCGCGGTCGGTGGTCATCTCCGGCCCCGCCGACGAACTGCAGAGCATATGCGCAGCGCTCGCGGCCGAGGAGGTCCCGGTGCGCAAGCTCCTGGTCGATTACGCGTCGCACTCGCACGGGGTGGAGGAGCTCCAGGCCGAACTCATCGACGCGCTGGCCGGCGTCGCGCCTTCTGAGGCAGAAGTGCCGTTCTACTCCACGGTCACCGGCGAGCGGGTCGACGGCGTC
Source organism: Streptomyces iranensis (assembly GCF_017874715.1). GTDB lineage: Bacteria > Actinomycetota > Actinomycetes > Streptomycetales > Streptomycetaceae > Streptomyces > Streptomyces iranensis. The sequence goes on from NZ_JAGGLR010000014.1 coordinate 11,217, forward strand.
GAGCTGAACGCCGACTACTGGTACCGCAATCTCCGAGAGACGGTGCGGTTCAGCGCAGCCGTCGAGGCCCTCCTCGACGACGAGCACAGCTGCTTCGTGGAGCTCAGCGCGCACCCGGCGCTCGTCGACGCGGTCGAGGCGGTTGCCCAGGCCCGAAGCGCCGATGTCACCGCGTTGTGGTCGTTGCGGCGGGACGGCGGTGACGTCGAGTTCACCCGCTCGCTGGCCCAGGCCTTCGTGCACGGGGCATCGGTACGCTGGGGGACGGCGTTTCCCCCCGGCGCGCGAATCGACCTGCCCACGTACGCGTTCCAACACCGCCGGTTGTGGGTCGAGGCCGCCGGCGCGACGACCGCGAGCGCCGCCGACCTCGGGCTGATGTCCGCCGATCACCCCCTGTTGGGCGCCGCCGTGGAACACGCCGGCGATGACCAGGTGCTGTTCACCGGCAGGTGGTCGCTGGCGACCCAGCCGTGGCTGGCCGACCACGTCGTGCTCGGCACCCTGCTGCTGCCTGGAGCCGCCTTCGTCGAGCTGATCACCCACGCCGGGCGGCACGTCGACTGCGCCCGCTTGGAAGAGCTGGCCTTCCGGGCGCCGCTGGTGCTCTCAGAGAAGTCGGGTGTGGCCGTGCAAGTCGCGGTCGGCGCCGCCGACTCCACCGGTCGGCGTTCGGTCACGGTGCACTCGCAGCGCACCGAATCCGGCACCGGCAGTAAGTGGATCCTGCACGCGGAAGGCACGCTCGCCCCTGTCGGTACCGGCCCGGTGCCGGGCAATCTGACGGCCTGGCCGCCAACCGGTGCGCAGGCGGTCGACGTGACCGACATTTATGCTCGACTCGCCGAGCGCGGATACACCTACGGGCCTGCCTTCGCCGGGATCCGTGCGCTGTGGCGGGACGGCGAGGACATGTACGGCGAGGTCGCGCTGCCGAGCATCGTCCACGCCGAGGCGGGGCGGTTCGGCCTGCACCCGGCGCTGCTGGACGCCGCCCTGCAGGTGCCGGTCACCGGACTGATCGACAGCGAGAGCGAGGCAGTGATGCCGTTCTCCTGGAGCGGCATCACTGTGCACGCCCAAGGAGCAAGCTCGCTGCGGGTCGCTTTCCGACGCAAGGGCCCTGACTCCGCCACGATGCTGCTCACCGACGACGCGGGCCGGCCTGTCGCCTCATTCGACTCCATCGTCGCGAGGCCGGTCAGCCGTGAACAGCTGCGGATCGCCGTGGATACCGCGACCGACACGAACGTCGATGACGAGCACTACCGCGTGGAGTGGCGCACGCTGCCCAGCGGCACGCACCCGCCGATCGGCGGTACCTGGCTGGCGGTGGTGGCCGAGGGGCAACCGGCCGACAGCTGGGCCGCGGAAACCGTGCGCCGTCTCGCTGCCCACGCACCCAGCCTGGTGACCTGGGCCGTACCGTGCGGGCACCTCGACCGGGCGGCGCTGGCCCAGCGGCTGCGCGAGCTCGCGACGAACGGCACGAACCCGGTCGGGGTGCTGTCGCTGTTGGCCGAGAACGAGACCCCCTGCGACGACTCGGCGGCGCTGCCACAAGGGCTCGCGGGCACGGTCGTGCTCACCCAGGCCCTGCTCGACGCCGAACTCGACGTCCCGCTCTGGGCGGTGACCCGGGGTGCGGTGGCGGCCGGTCCCCAGGACCGCATCGGCTCGCCCACCCAGGCGCTGGTCTGGGGTTTCGGGCGGGTCGCCGGCCTCGAACACCCCCGGCTCTGGGGTGGCCTGATCGACCTGCCGGAGACGGTGGACGACCACGCGATAGCCGAACTGGCCGGTGTGCTCGCGGGCAGTGGCGAGAACGAGGTCGCCGTACGATCGCAGGCCGTCCTGGCCCGCCGTCTGGTCAGGGCGACGATGCCCGAGCAGGAGCCGACCCACTGGCGGCCGAGCGGTACTGTGCTCGTGACGGGTGGCACGGGTGGCCTCGGTGCCGAGATGGCCCGCTGGCTCGCCGACCGCGGTGCCGAACACCTGGTGCTCGCCAGCCGCAGCGGCGCCGACGCGGCCGGTGCGCAGCGCTTGGTCGAGGAACTGGCCGCCAAGGGCGTGTCGGTCTCGGTGATGGCCTGCGACGTCACGGACCGGGCCGCCGTGGTCGAACTACTGGCCTCCGTTCCCGCCGAGCGCCCGCTGACCGCGCTCGTGCACGCCGCCGCCAGCCTCGATGGCGGGCCGATCGCCGACATGACGCCGGCCGAGTTCGGCGACATCTTGGCTGCCAAGGTGCTTGGCGCGGCGCACCTCGACGAGCTGGTCGACCACGACAGCATCCAGACGGTGCTGCTGTTCGGCTCCATCTCGGCGACCTGGGGCGTCGGCAACCAGTCCGCGTATGCGGCTGCCAACGCCTACCTCGACGCCCTGGCCCGGGAGCGGCACGACCGCGGCGGCCACACCGTCTCGGTGGCGTGGGGCCCGTGGGAGGCCGGCATGCTGACCCACGACAAGGAGATGGCCAACTCGCTGCGCCGCGGCGGTCTGCCCCTGCTGCCGGTGGACTCCGGACTGGCGACCCTGGACCGAATCGTCGCCGAGGACGAACCGTGCCCAGTGGTGGCACGAGTCGAATGGGCCCGGTTCCATCCCCGATTCACCTCGCTGAGGCCCAGCCCGCTGCTGGCCGACCTGCCGGATGTGCGCGCGCTGTCGACGGCGGAGTCCCCGATCTCGGCCACCCGCGGCGCGGCCCTGATCGAGAAGCTCACCGCACTGCCCGAGGAGGATCGGGAACCGGCGGTGCTCGACCTGATCTGCTCGCACGTCGCGGCGGTGCTCGGCTACGACTCCGCGGAGCAGGTCGATCGCAAGCGGGCTTTCAAGGATGTCGGCTTCGACTCGTTGATCGCCGTCCAGCTGCGCAACCGGCTCAATGCGGCAACCGGGTTGCGGCTGCCGGTGACGCTCGTGTTCGACTACCCGAATCCGACGAGCCTCGCATCGTTCCTGCGCTCCGAGGTGGCCACCAGTGTGCCGTCGCCGACGGACGCAGCACTCGCCGAGTTCGACCGGCTGGAGGCGTCGCTGTCCTCGATACCGTCCGAGGACACGGAAGTACGCGACGTGCTCGTCAGCCGGGCGCGAGAGCTGCTCAGCCGGCTCTCGGGCCCGGCGCCGGCCGCGAACGCCGAGGGCGACGTGGCGACGCTGACAGCGGCCTCCGACGACGAACTGTTCAGCTTCATCAACACGCAGCTCGGCCGCCCGGACGAGTGATCCGCGCCCCCGCGGCGAACGTGCTGTTGTGTCAGTGAGAGGTCGAGGAGCAGATGGACAACGAGGACAAGCTACGGCGCTACCTGAAGTTGGTCACTGCAGACCTCATGGAGGCCCGCAAGCGGTCGGAGGAGCTCGAGCGGCGGGCCGGCGAGCCGATCGCGATCGTCGGCATGGCCTGCCGCTATCCGGGCGGAGTGCGCTCACCAGAAGATCTCTGGGAGCTGGCGGTCACCGGGCGGGACGCGATCACCCCGTTCCCGCGTGATCGGGGTTGGGACCTCGACTCGCTCTACGATCCAGACCCGGAACACCCGGGCACCAGCTACACCCAGCAGGGCGGCTTCCTGGCCGACGTCGCGGACTTCGACGCGCAGTTCTGGGGCATCTCGCCGCGCGAGGCCATCGCGATGGACCCACAGCAGCGACTGCTGCTGGAGACGTCGTGGCAAGCCCTCGAAAAGGCTCGAATCGATCCGCACTCGCTGCACGGCAGCGAGACCGGGGTGTTCGTGGGCCCGAGTGTGACCGACTATGCCGCCCTGCTGGCGCGCTACCCGACCGGGTTCGAGGGGCTCCTGCTCAGTGGCCTGGCCGGGGCCATCATCTCGGGCCGGCTTTCCTACCTCCTGGGGCTGGAGGGGCCGGCGGTGACCGTCGACACCGGTTGTTCCTCGTCGCTCACCGCCCTGCATCTCGCGGCGGGCGCGCTGCGGGCCGGAGACTGCTCACTCGCCCTGGTCGGTGGCGTTTCCGTGCTGGTCACGCCAGGCTCGTTCGTCGAGTTCAGCACCCAACGCGGGCTTGCCCCGGACGGCCGGTGCAAGTCGTTCGGCGACGCCGCGGACGGTACGTCCTGGGCCGAGGGCGTCGGCATGGTGGTGGTCGAGCGGCTTTCCGACGCCCGCCGCCACCGGCACCCGGTCCTGGCGGTGCTGCGCGGCTCGGCGATCAACCAGGACGGGGCATCGAACGGGCTGACCGCACCGAGTGGCCCGTCCCAGCAGCGGGTGATCCGGCATGCGCTGGCCGCGGCCGGGCTCACCTCCTCCGACGTCGACGCCGTCGAGGCACACGGCACCGGCACGACGCTGGGCGACCCGATCGAGGCCCAGGCGCTGCTGGCCACGTACGGGCGTGACAGGCGGCCTGGTCGTCCGCTGTTCCTGGGCTCGCTGAAGTCCAACCTGGGCCACAGCCAGTCCGCCGCCGGAGTCGGTGGTCTGATCAAGACGGTGATGTCGCTGCGGCACGGCATGTTGGCACCCACGCTGCACGCCGACCCGCCGTCCACCGAGGTCGACTGGACGGCCGGCGACATCGAACTCCTGCAGGAGTCGCGGTCATGGCCGGAGACGGAGGACCGGCCCCGGCGGGCGGCCGTTTCCGCCTTCGGCATCGGCGGCACCAACGCGCACGTCATTCTCGAGGCGGTGCCCGAAGAGGACGCCGGACGGGAAGGCGATGGCGTCGCGCACCGCACGCTCGCGGCCGTTCCCTGGTTGGTCTCCGGACGCACCGCGTCCGCCATGCGCGCCCAGGCCGCGCGGCTGGCCGCTTTCCTGACGAACCGAACCGAGCCGGCCGACCCCACCGACATCGGATACTCACTGGCCACCACTCGCGCCGCCCTGGAGCACCGCGGCGTAGTCGTGTCCACCGATCGGGATGGCCTGCTCGCCGGGCTCGACGCACTCGCTCAGGGCACACCGGACGCCGCGGTCACGACAGGCGCCACGGCACGCGGACGGCTGGCCTTCCTGTTCACCGGCCAGGGGGCGCAGAAGCTGGGCATGGGCCGTGAGTTGTATGCGGAGCAACCCGTCTTCGCCGAGGCGTTCGATGCTGTCTGCGCGCATCTGGACGGTCCGATCGGCCGTTCGCTGCGTGACCTGACCTTCGCCGAGGACGACACGCTGGGCCTGCTCGACCGCACCGGATTCGCCCAGCCGGCCCTCTTCGCTGTCGAGAGCGCCCTGTTCCGGCTCGTCGAATCATGGGGTGTACGCCCAGATTTCGTCGCGGGGCATTCCATCGGCGAGGTCACTGCCGCGCACGTGGCCGGGATACTGTCGCTCGAGGACGCTTGCGCGTTGGTCGCCGCGCGGGCCCGGCTTATGCAGAGCATGCCGCCCGGCGGCGCGATGGTCGCCGTACGTGCGGCCGAAGAAGACATCCTGCCGATGCTGGATCAGCTGGCCGGCCTCGTGTCCGTCGCCGCTGTGAACGGTCCCACCTCGGTGGTGCTCTCCGGCGACAAGAAGACGCTCACCACACTGATGGAGAGATTGGCCGACAAGGGTCTCCGCTCGCGCGAACTGCGGGTGAGCCACGCTTTCCATTCACCACAGATCGACCCGATTCTGGCCGACTTCCGGTCGGCGATCGAGGGCATGTCGTACGCCGCGCCGCGCATCCCGATCGTGCCGCTCGCACCGGGCGATGCGGACCGGGGCGAGCGGATGCGTTCGGCGGACTACTGGGTCGCCCAGGCCCGTGCAGCGGTGCGGTTCCGCGACGGCGTGGTGCGCCTGAGCGAGGCCGGTGTCACCACCTTCCTGGAGCTTGGGCCGGGCGGGGTCCTCGCCGCCCTCGGCCGGGACTGCCTGCCGCCGGCCGGTCCGGACGTACCGGAGCGGGTCTTCGTGCCGACGCTGCGTCAGGGCCGGGCCGAGCCGGCCGCGCTGATGGACGCGGTGGCTGCCCTTTTCGTCCGCGGTGTGCCGGTCGACTGGCGCGCGGTGTACGCGGGCACCGGCGCAGCCCAGCTCGACCTGCCCACGTACGCCTTCCAGCGCCGCCGCTACTGGCTGGTCGATCACCTGCCGGCGGGCGCGAGCTTGCTGGCCAACCAGGGCGTCGTCGGCGGGACGGGCGCCCCGCCGCCGGACGCCGTGCTGGCCGAGGCGATCCCGGAGATACCCTCCGTACGTGGCAGGTTGGCCGATCGCCCGCGCCAGGAGTGGGCGGAGATCCTGCTCGCCGAGGTGCGTAACCAGGCGGCGCAGCTGATGGGCTACGACGCGCTCGAGGACGTGGACGCCCAGCGGGGCTTCGCCGAGCTGGGCTTCGACTCGCTGACCGCGGCCTGGATGACCGAGCGACTGGGGGCGGTCACCGGTCTGGAACTGTCCCGCACTCTGGTGATCGACTGGCCGACGCCGTACGCGGTCGCCACACACCTGGCCGACCGCTTCGCCGCGCTCGACGACCTCGAACCACCCCCGGCCGCCCCCGCCGCCACACCGGCGGGTCCGTCGCCGACGGGCGAGGGCCCGGCGACGCCGCCCGCGACCGAACCGCTGCCGGCGCTGTTCGCCCAGGCCTGCGCGCAGGGCCAGGTGCAGGACGGGTTGGAACTGTTGGCCGTCGCCGCCCGGCTGCGTGTGGGTACCGGCTCGCCGCCGATGCGGGAGCCAGTCAGTTTCTCCCAGGGGCTTGCGGGCCCGACTCTGGTCTGTATCCCGTCCGTGCTCGCGCCGTGCAATGTCTACCAATACGCGCGGATGGCCGGCGCGCTGCGCACGACGCACAACATGGCCGTGCTGCCGTTGACGGGCTACGCCGACCACGAGCCCCTTCCCCCGACCCGAACCGATCTGGTGGCCGCGGTCGCCGAGGCGGTCCGCTCCAGTGTGACCGGACCATACGTCCTCGTCGGCTACTCCTCCGGCGGCTGGATAGCGCACGCGGCAGCCGCCCGACTCAAGGAGCTGAACACCGCACCGGAGTCACTTGTGCTGCTGGACAGCCACCTGCCCGGGAGCACAGGTTTGGCCGAGATCCAGTTCGACCTGCTCGGCGAGGCGTACGCCGAATGGACCGCGACGCAACCGCTGCGCGGCGCCGAACTGACCGCGATGGCACACCACCTACAGCTGTTCAACGACTGGGCACCCACCGAAATCAGCGGCATATCGACACTGCTGCTGCGCGCCACCGAACGAATGGGCGGCCGGCCCCGCACAGGCGAGCACTGGCAGGCCCACTGGGGTCCCGACCACGACGCCATCGACGTGCCCGGCACGCACCTGAGCATGATCGACGATCACGCCGCGAGCACCGCCTCAGCAATCATCGGCTGGCTGGCTCGACGGCCCGCTCATCCCCAACATGCAGACACCTGAGCTGCGGTCGCGACCCACCGGCCTTGGTGATGGCCGAGCAGGTCTGCGGGGGTCGGCGATGTCGACGACCCACCGGGGTGGCGCGCCCCGCCCGGCATGGGTCCCCTGGTCAGCCAGGAACGTCTCTCGTGTCGACGCCGTCGTGCTGGATACGTCTGCGGAGAACCCGCGGTTCACCCGCGGGTTCTGCGTGATGAGCTCGCTGAGCAGCGGGTCGTCGGGATGGCGACCGGCGTCGAGACGTAGCATGGCCACCGTCTCCGCGGCCACGGTCTCCGCGGCCACGGTCGACCAGTCGCGGTAGAGCTCGCGGGCGTTCGGGACGGGTCGACCTGCTGCCGGGCCTGCTCGCGCCGGCGGGGTCGGCTTGTCAACGACATCAGGTCCTGCGGACCCGGCGCCGAGGGGCAGCGTCGTCGATGCCGACGAGCGCCGGATCGACGCGCTCACGGGCGGCTCGGAGGAACTCGACGAGCTCGCCGGCTCCGCGGGCGCGGGCCATCAGCGGTCGTCCTTCCGGTTCATCGGTGTCCCTGTGCGCGACAGCCGCCGACCGTCATGCTCGTTCAGACTGCCTGGGCAGTGGGCAGGTTCGTGGTCTCGGCGATGGTACGTGGCGCGGTAACGCGGCCAAGGTGCTCGCGGGGCCGAGCAGAGCCCGGCCCCGCGGCGCGCTGCGAAACGGGCAGGCTCAGTCGCGGTGCGCGGTGGCCAGCGACCTGCTGCGCCAGGGGGCGATGTGCTCCGCGACCATCGCGTTCTTGACCTCGAGACGCTCGTAAGCGTCGCTGCCCACCAGCAGGTGCGAAGGCAGCGTCTCGCCGTCGGTCACCTCGACGATCAGCGCCGCGCCCTTGACCGGATCCCCGGGCTGGGCGTGGTTGGCCGCGTCGATCCCATCGAGCACGTGGTGGGCGGGGGTGCCGTCGTAGGCTGCCAGCCGCGCCCCGGCGACCGACAGGGAGCTGGCGTCGAAGAGGTCGGTACGGAACGCCCCGGGCTCGACGACCATGCTCTGGATCCCGAGCGGACGCAGCTCGGCGTCGAGGGCTTCGCTGATGCCGGCGACCGCGAACTTCGAGGCGCTGTACAGGCTCACCCCGGGCTCGCCCTCGAACCCCGCCCGGGAGCCGATGTGCACGATCTTGCCGTTGCCGGCGGCACGCATAGTCGGCAGGACCGCTCGCGTCACATTGATCAAACCGAAGACATTGACGTCGAACAGCGACCTGGCCTCGGCGTCGGTGACCTCCTCCAGCGCACCCACCAGCACGCGACCCGCGTTGTTGACCAGCACGTCGATCGTGGCGAACCGGTCGAGGATCTGCGCGACGGCACGGTCGATCTGGGCCTGGTCGGTGACGTCGAGGGTGACCGGATGGCATCGCTCGGCGCCGCGCAGATCGTCGGGCAACGCGTCGACACGCCGGGCGCCGACGGCGACGTCGTGTCCCGCCTCCAGGGCGTGCCGGGCTATCTCAGCGCCCAGCCCTCGGGCGGCTCCGGTGATGAACCATGTCGCCATGACGGAAACGTCTCCTTCTGCAGGCATCGGTGCTCGCTCCCGGACCGTGGTCCGCTCGCTGGCGCCCATCCCTCCACATATTCACAGTCTCGGCCTCAGTTTCACGCGTATCGAGACCCCAGAGATGTCGGGTAAAAATTAGGGGGGTGCTTAGCGTCGAAGATGGTCTACCTTGGGCCGCAGTTCGCTTGCCGGAGGTAAATTCATGGCTAATGCCGACCACGCGCCAATCCTGATCCCTTTTCCGCCTGCGCCATCAATCTTTCATCCCTCGCCGGAGCTGAATGAGTTGCCAGTTCGTCGACCGGCAGTTCGTCGACCGGTCGTGGCGGGAGAGTCGCTCGCGCGAACCCCCGACGTCGAGTTCTTCGTGGTACTGGCGTGACTAGCCTGCGCTTCGGTGCGTTCCTGCCCCCGATCCACCCGCTGGGGGAGAGCCCGACGTGGTGGCTGCGCCACGACCTGGACCTGATGGCGCACCTCGACCGGCTGGGCTTCGACGAGGCGTGGATCGGGGAGCACCACTCGACCGGCCGGGACATCATCGCCTCGCCCGAGATCTTCATCGCGGCGGCCGCGGAGCGCACCACCCGGATCCGCCTCGGGACCGGCATGACCTCGATCCCGTACCACCATCCGCTGTGGGTGGCCGACCGGATGGTGATGCTCGACCACCTCACGCAGGGCCGGGTAATGCTCGGGGTCGGTCCCGGCTCCCTGCCCGCCGACGTCGCCATGATCGGCATGACCCCCACCGAGAGCCGCGAACTCCTCGAGACCCATCTCGACATCATCCAGCGGCTGCTGGCCGGTGAGTCGGTCACCACGACGGTCGGGAGCCACACACTGGTCGACGCGACGCTGCAGCTGCGCCCGTTCACCGAGCCGTGCTTCGAGATCGCGGTGGCCGCGACGTCGTCGCCGACCGGCGCGCGCCTGGCCGGCAGCCGCGGTGCGAGCCTGATCTCGCTCGGGGCGACCATGAGCCAGGACGGATTCGACGCGCTGGCATACCACTGGGGGATCGCCACCGAGCGCGCCGCCCACGCGGGACGGCCGGCGCCCGACCGGGCGACCTGGCGGCTGGTCACCAACGTGCACGTCGCCGAGACCCGGGAGCAGGCATACCGCGACGTCGAGTTCGGGCTGCAGGACTGGTTGAGGCACCTGAACGACAACGCGGCCGTGCCCGGGTTCGCGCTGCCCGACGGCAGCACGCGGGAGCTGATCGAGTTCGTCAACGACTCGGGCCTGGGCGCGATCGGCACGGCCGACGACGTCCGCCGCCAGATCCAGCGCATGGTCGACCAGTCCGGCGGGTTCGGCACCGTGCTGCTGCTGGCGCACGACTGGGCCGACCCGACGGCGGCGTGGCGCTCGTGGGAGCTCATCGCCCGTCAGGTCGCCCCGCACTTCCAGGGACCGGGGAAGACCCACGCCCAGTCGTCCCACGACGCCCGGAGCCGGATTCTCGCGCGGCACGAGGAGGCGAGCATCGCGGCCGGCGCGGCGCTCGAGCACATGAACCGCAAGTACGCCGACGAGGTGGCCGGGGGGTCCTGACCGTGCCGTCGTGACACGCCTGTCCGTGGTGTGCGCCATGACCAGGGTCAGTCAACAGGAGGGTGCGGCCATGGACGCCGGCCTTGAAGTGAGCTGCCCGATGTGCGGAGGTCTCATCGAGGCGACTGACAAAGATGAGCTCATCCGCTTGTCCCAGCTACATACGCTTGATGCCCACCGCTACAACGTTCCCGCTGAACACGTTTTGGCCGCAATGACGCCCGGCGATATCGATCCCGGCCAGGGAGAGGACGTGCAATGAACTCTGCAGTGGCGGAATGTCCCGCCGTGGACTTCAACATGCTTGATCCGGACTTCGCGCAGGACCCCTATGAGACCATGGATGCATGGCGAGCTCTGGGCCCGGTTGTCTATAACTCTCATCACGATCAGTATATGATTACGTCACATCACAACTGCGTGCGAGTGCTTGGTGACGTTCGCCATTTCAACTCCGCAAAAGTGCTCTCGGAGATGGAGAAAGCATTCGGCGGACCGACTTTTCTTGGCACTGATGGTCCCCGGCATCAGACGGTCCGCGAAATCTGGGCGCCAGGATTTGAGCGCAAGGCTGTCGAGGCCGACTGGGCGGCGCAGATACAGCGAGTTGTGGACGTATACGTGGATCAATTCGTTGAACGCCTTCGATCCGGCGAATCTATCGACGCTCTCGCGGAGATGACGCGGATTATCCCCACTATTGTTACTGCCAAATTGCTGGGCGTCGAAGAGGGCGTGTATAAGGACTTTATCGAATGGAGTGACGCAACGGCGGCGGTTCTTGGCGCACGGCTGGACCCGACTCCGAGAGGTCGAGAGATTGTCACTGAGGGCGCTGCGGCGGCAGCTGCTTTGAACTCGTACATCGGCGGCCTCATCAAAAAGCAACGTGCGCTGGGGGTGTCCGATGGAACGCTTATGGCCCAGATGGTATTCGACGATTTCGCGCCGTCCATGCCTGATCGGGAAATATTGGCAAATGGGACGATGCTGACGGTTGCGGCGAATGAGAGTACGGCGCAGATGATGGCGATGGCCTTGTATGCGCTGGGACGCCATCCTGACCAACGTCGCGCGCTGGTCGCCGACAGGTCGCTTGTTCCGGCTGCACTCGAGGAGGTCCACCGCTGGTTGACTCTCACGCAGTTGGTTTTGCGCCATGCATGTAGCGACGAGTCGCAGGTCGAGGGTTTTACGATCCCCGAAGGTTCCGCGGTCGTGTCTCTTCTGGGTTGCGCGAATCGCGATCCCGCTCGCTGGGACAACCCACACTCCTTCGACATCTTCCGTGTCCGTAAAGCACATCTTGGCTTTGGTTTTGGGCCTCACATTTGCCTTGGAATTCATCTGGCTCGAATAGAGATGAGCATTTGGTTGAATCGGCTGTTGGACAAGTTGCCGGAGTACGAGCTCGCGGGCGATATCGAATTTGGCTCCGACTTCACGCTGCGCGGCCTTCGGGGGGTCCCGATCAAAGCGGCATGATTGATCTTCAGAGAGCGGCAACCTGTCTCATTGGTTGGCGAGGTGCACCTACTTCTAGTACTCCAGCAGGACTTTGATGCTTGACCTGGGGAAACGCCGAGCGGTGGGGGAGTAGCGGCCGGTCGGCGGTCACGGGCGGGTTCCGTGCGCCCACCCCTCGAACGAGTGCCCCCGCCGCCGGTAGTGGCAGCGGCGGGCGACGGCTTGGCGTCGTCGCCGCCAGCCTGGTGAGCTCGATGGCCTCGGTATTCTCGCCGGTTCCGCCCCCTTTTCGGGCCCGCTTTCCGGGAATCCGGCTCTCCGGTGACTACTGCGTGAGTTGGAGCCGGTCGATCAGTTCCCGACGGGGGTAGGTGAGCCGGCCCGGGTGGCGGTCGGTGATGACCGCATGCTTTTGCCGTCGCAGCGGAATGCCGCCGAACCTGGCGACCAGTGGTCTGCTGCCTTTCCCACGCTCAACGATGGCTTAGAAGCACGTGCGCGCCTTGTGCTTGGCCGCGATCCTACGGACCGACGTGTGGTGCTTGGCGGCCGGCGTTTTGAGCATGGAGGTCAGCATGACCCACCGCACCCGGTGTGGTCGTCGGACATCACCGGCGAGCAAGTAGTACTGGACGACGCCTCGGTACTCGGCTCCGTAGATCCGAACGATGTCGTGGTCGCTAAAGTTGATCACTTGGGAGCGGCGCGCAGGTTTACCGCGCTTGGAGTAGAGGGCGATCTTGGCCTTGATCACCCCCTCCCCGGCGGCGGGGGCACTCGTTCGAGGGGTGGGCGTACGGGGCCCGCCCGTGGCCGCCGACCGGCCGCTACGCTCCCACCGCTCGGCGTTTCCCCAGGTCAAGCATTAAAGTCCTGCTGGAGTACTAGCGGAGGCCTCGCCGTGAGCCGGGCGCGGGAGGGCCGGTTGGGGCCCGAGCCGGGCCAGCAGCTGCACCCGTGAGCTGACACCCAGTTTGCGGTAGATCCGGGTCAGGTGCTGCTCTATCGTGCTGGTGGTGAGGTAGAGCCTGCCGGCGATCTCCCGGTTGGTCAGGCCCTTTTCTGCGAACTTGACGACTCTGCGCTCCGCATCGCTGAGCATGAGCATGTCGACTTCCGTCTCCTCCGGCACGTCCAGCGCGTCCGGCGCGCCGACCCGCCGAGCGGGCTGTTCCGCGAAGAACGCCTGCCTGAGACTGTTGGCCTTGCGTGCCGCTGACCGCGCCCGGCCGGCCTCACCGAGTTGGGTGTACGCATCGTGCAGGGCGACGAGCGCACTCGCCAACTCAAACTTGTCCCCGCTTCGGTGCAGGACGTCCACAGCATCGCGCAGCACCGGTGGCCGGAGGGGCAGTTCGCGGGTCGCCGCCAGCAGCCGCAAGGTGCGCCCGCGCACCCGCAGGTGGCCGTCTTGGCCGATCCGGCGTAGCTGCTCGCGAGCATAGCGTGCGGCCACCTCGCGGTCCCCGAGCTGCAGGTGAGCGGCGGCCATCTCGGTGCGCCAGGGCAACGCCTCGGTCTGCGCCATCCCCCACCGGTCGAGCAGGTCACCGACGGCCTGGAAATCGTCGATAGCCACCTGCGCGAGCCCGCGCTCAACGTAGTGACGGCCGCGCGCCAACAGATAGAACAAGCCGAACGGCGTCTCGAACATCACGTCCGGTACTGGCAGGGCGAGCGTGCGCGCCGCTTCATCGTGTTTGCCCTGCAGTGTTTGCGCCGTCAGCAAGGTGCTCAACGGCACACCGGCCAGCACGCCCAATTCGGCGACCGGGATGAGTTCGAGCGCGGCGACGGCCCGGGTGGCCGCGATGCTGAGCGAGCCCCTGCGCAAGGCAATTTCCGCCGCGATCGCGCAAAACAGCGCATGCCAAGTGGGCGCCTGGAGTTCGAGGCAGGTCAGCATCAGTCCCCGGCACCGCCGTTCCGCTTCCTCCAATCGCTCGGCGTAAACCATCGTCAGCAACGCGAGAATGACCGGCAACAGATTGATCTCGGTCAGCGGCTGTTGCCAAAGCGCCTCGTCCGCTTGGACCAAGCGTTCCGCGGTTGCCCCCTGGTGGTGGGTGCTCCGAAAGTGTTCGAGCAAGCGATAACCGATAGCGCCCGGAGGCATGATCGGCGTGCCGTTCGTCCTGCTCTCGCCGGCCGCTCGACGGAAGATGCCCGGATACATGTCGGCCAGCCACATCTGCATCATCTCGAACTCCCATGAGGGCTGGGAGTCCGGCGGCAAGTCGGCCGCCAGCCGGGAGAGCACGGAGCAAACATCGGCCACCCGCCCCTGGACCGACATGATGATGATGGGCATCGTCGCGTGCCGGCCCCGAAGCCGACCGCTCAGCATCGCGTCGGTCAGCTCGGACAGACGGCCGACCGAGGCTCCCAGATCGACCCGCCACTCCGCCCGCAGCAGCAAGGCCAGAATCTCCACCCTGCGCCGGGCATCGGTGTCTACCTGGTACGCCAGCCGCAGCAGCTCTGTGGCCCGCTGCGGGTAGCCCTCCTCCAGCGCCTGCTGCGCCCCCTCGACCAGGTTCGGTACGGCCGACGGGTCGTCGAGACGGCCGGAGGCGACGAAGTGGTCCGCGATTGTCAAGGAGTCCGCGCCGCAGGCCTTGAGCAGATCCGCTGCGCGCCAGCGCAGCTCGGATCGGTCAGCGGCTGAGAAGGTGTTGAGCACGGCGCTGGCGATGATCGGGTGCCGCATCCGGCCGGCTTCCACCAGACCGATCTGGGCCAGCACACGCATTGCTACGGCGACCCGGTCCGGTTCGGCGCCGACGAGCCGGCCGAGCAACGCGAACCGCGACGGCTCGCCTATCACCGAGATCGCACCCGCGACCCGCAGCGTTACCGGATCGCACCGGCGCAGGACGAGCTGGACTGCCCGCTCGAGCTCGGGCCCTGTGTCCAGCTCGGCCGGCGGGCCATCGCCGCCAGTGGCAGCCCAACTGTCCTCCAGCAACGCGTGCAGGAGCAGCGGATTACCACCGGTGAGCTGGTGTGCCTTCGCGGCCAGTTCCGTCGCACCGGACTCGGGGAGTCGCTCGGTCATCAGCTCAGCGACGCCGCTCGACGAAAGCGGAGTCAGCAGCAGCCGCCGGAAGTAGGCCTGCTGGTAGAGCTCGGCGCAGAGCAGCCGGGAGTTGCTCGGGGACATTTCGCTATCGTCGCGCCAGCCAAGGACGATCAGGATTCGGGCGAGCCCGGCACGGCGGATCAGATAGATGAGCCAGTCCTGGGAGAACGCGTCGAGGTACTGCGTGTCGTCAATGGCGATCACCACTGAGCTCTGGCCGGCCAGCTCCAGTACCGCCGTCGCCAGCCCGTCCAGCACCCGAGAACGACTCACCCCGTCGGATGCCGCATCGGCAAGCAGCTGATGGTCGAGCAGATCGCCGACGATCACCGCCGTATCGCGGTCAAAGACCTCACCGGCAAGCAATTGGCGCACGATGCCCAGGGAAAGCGAACATTCGGTCGGCGCCCCACTGGCGCGGAGCAGTCGCGCCCCGGCGCCACGGGCCCGGTCGCCGAACTCATCGATCAGCGCTGTCTTGCCGGTCCCGACAACCCCCTGGAGCGCGACAACGCGCACGCCCTCGGTGGCGGACTCGGCAAAAGCTGCAGTCAACTCAGCGAGTTCAGACTCTCGTTCGATCATGCACGATCCCTCTGTCTTACTGTCTTGCGGAGCGGTTCATTACGAGGGCGTTGCGCGTACTCCTGGTCCATACGGTCCCGCGCCTGCCACAGCCGGACGAGGTCATCCAGATTCACCGCCCCAGCGTCACGCGTCACCCCAGACGGCCTTCAGGTCCTTCACAGGGGAGTCGAGATGGCACTCATCTGTGCGGCCATTTCCTTGGCCTCGGGAACCTGCCGGACCGGTTCATGAACTCCACGAGCGCGGCCTCATTCTCCGGATCCACCTCGAATGGGATAACCATCGTCAGCGGATCCTTGCTCGGCATCTGCCCGATACTCCTTTGGTTCTATCAGTTCGATCTGGCGCGGCGCGTATTCTGAATGTGTCCCGACCAAAACCTATAGAAGACTGGTAGACATTCGCTTGACGTTACGTCCACACAGAATTTACGCACCACAAGACAACGCCAGAGTCGCAACACTGGAGTGGAGGCCGACGGGTCTCACGAAGCGTTCTCCGCGCCTTGTGGCACGGGAGCTGTCCGGCGCTACACGCACCTGGACCGCGTCCTGCTGCCGCTGGCTGCACACGCCGTCGCAGCACGCCTGCGCGAGCTGGAGGCATGCGCCGCGCAAGTGGAGGACCTGACGGAGGCCCGTGCCATCGCCGCCGAGGTGTCCGCCGTCCAGACCGAGGCGGCGGACGAGGCGGGTGTCGACCGGCGGGCCGGCGGGTGACCGGCGAGAGTGGGTACTCGACCACCGTAGTGCCGTACGCTATCTCCCCGCGACCGATTGCCTGTTCCAGAATCCACAGCGCAGAACGGTCTTTGCTACTTTCCGTGGGATTGTAGAATTCCAGCTTGGCGACAATGTCACACTGCTCGTCCGTCAGGGGAATCAGCGGGGTTCCCATAAGGCCCCTGCGAATTTGCCTTGCCCGTTCGATCAGAGATTGATCAGCACGCCTGTGGAGCATGGGCCGAGTCTGGCACGGCACCGGTCGAGGCGGCTCAATCGCGGCTCAAGCGCGTTGCGACAAAAGCTTGGCGGACAAAAAGAAAGGGGCTGTTCAACCGTCCAGGACGGACCCGGGCGAGGTGGGCGGCCGAGGTGGATGCGCATCGCCTCGGCGGCCAGTTCGATCCCGCTGCTGAGGTGGACGAGGTGGTGCATGAAGCCCCCGCCGCCGATGCGCGCGCCCATCTCCACCAGCACCGGCCGCACCCCGCGCAGCCCCGGACCGACCTCTGCCCAACCGATCAATAGCAACGGTCCGACCGCATCAAAATCGCAACGCCAACGTCCACACATTCCCGCACCACGGGTTGGTGTTTTGGGTCAAGCCCCCTCCGACCTGGTCTCCTACCGCCTGCCGTCCGCCGCCGGAAGGCCGTCCAGGAGGGTGCCGAGCGCGGACGTGACCAGCGCGCACACCTCGTTCGGATCCGCGTCCGCCAGCGGCTCCTTGCCCACCAGCACCCGCATCATCCCTATGCCGAGCAGCCAGGACAGGGCCAGATCCGCCCGTAGTTCGTGGTTGTCGGCGCTGGACAGGGAGGCCAGCACCCGCGCGTAGTCGTCGCTGATGGCGCGCACCGCCGTACCGATCTCGTCGCCGCTGTCCACCGAGCGCAGCAGCGTGGCCAGCGCGCGGCTGCCCGGTTCCCTGCCACCGTGGCCCAGCAGCCCGCGCAGGGCGGCCTCCAGCAGCTCATGGGGCGGGGTGGTGCGCAGCTGCTCCTCCCCGTTGTGCGCGATCACCTCGCCGAACAGCGCTCTTTTCGAGCCGAAGTAGCGGAACAGCAGCGCCTGGTTGACCCCCGCGCGATCGGCGATGTCCCGGACCGTCGCCCGTTCATAGCCCCGCTCGGCGAACAGCGCCGCCGCGGCCTCCAGCAGCCGCCGACGTGTGTTCCGCGCGTCCCGGCGCTGCCCCTCGGACACGGTCGTCCCCATCACGACACCCCTCTCGTCTGCCTCCGGCGATTCCCTTCGGCCCGTCAGATCAACGGCGCAAAGGGGCCGTTGACCGTACCAGCCGCCGCCTCCTAGCTTTGTAAGCACGTGCTTACGCAAGGGAGATCACGGTGACCACAGCGGAGACCACACCCATCGACTATCCCTTCAACTCCGCCGAGGGGCTCGCGCTCAGCGAGGCGTACGACCAGGCCAGGAACCACACCGGATTACTCCGGGTGCGCTTGCCGTACGGTGAGCCCGCCTGGCTGGCCACGCGGTACGCCGACGCCCGGCTGGTGCTCGGGGACCGGCGCTTCAGCCGGGCCGCGGCGCTCCACCACGACGAGCCACGGCAGTCCGAGGGCCGGCGCGACAGCGGCATCCTGACCATGGACCCGCCCGACCACACCCGGCTGCGCACTCTCGTCGCCAGGGCGTTCACCGTCCACCAAGTGGAGAAACTCCGCTCGTGGGTCCGGCAGTTGACCCATGACCTGCTCGACGACCTCGAGGCCGCGGGGCCACCCGCCGATCTCGTGGACCGCTATGCCCTGCCCATTCCGGTCGGGGTCATCTGCGCCATGCTCGGCGTCCCGGAGGAGGACCGGCCCAAGTTCCGCACCTGGAGCGACGCCGCGCTCTCCACCAGCTCCCTGAGCGCCGAGGACCTCAGCCGCAACACCGATGAGCTGCGCGCCTATATGGCCGGGCTGATCGAGGAGCATCGCGTCAGCCCGCGGGACGACATCATGACCTCGCTGATCGAGGCGAGGGACGCGGGCGACCGGCTGTCCGAGCTCGAGCTCGTCGATCTGTGCGTGGGCATCCTGGTGGCCGGGCACGAGACCACGGCCACCCAGATCCCCAACTTCGTGCTGACGCTGCTGGACCACCCGGACGAACTGCGCCGGCTGCGCGAGGAGCCCGCACTGCTGCACGGCGCCGTCGAGGAGCTGCTGCGCTTCGTCCCGCTGGGCATGGCCGCGTCCTTCCCCCGCTACGCCACGGAGGACGTCGAGGTGGGCGGCACATTGGTGCGCGCCGGGGAGCCCGTGCTCGTCGCCGTCGGCTCGGCCAACCGCGACGCGCTGCGCTTCGATGAGCCGGGCACTCTGAAAGTCGCCCGCCCCGCCACCCAGCACCTCGGCTTCGGTCACGGTGTGCACCACTGCCTGGGCGCGCCCCTGGCCCGGCTGGAGCTCCAGGAGGCGCTCGGCGCGCTGATCGCCCGCTTCCCGAATCTGCGGCTGGTGGGGGACGTGGAGTGGAAGGGCAAGATGCTGGTCCGCGGGCCCCGCGTCATGCCCATCGGGTGGTGAGCCGGATGACCTGGAAGGCGGAGGTCGATGGCGGCCGGTGCATGGCGTCCGGCATGTGTGCCGGCATCGCCCCCGACCTGTTCGCCCTCGACGAGGAGCACGCCCGGCCGCGACGCGAGGAGGTCCCGGAGGAGGAGCGGGTGCTGGACGCGGCGGACTCCTGTCCCGCGCTGGCGATCACCATCCGCGACGGCACCACGACCGTCGGACCGCGTCCCTGAACCCTGTCCGGGAGACCCCGCGTCAGGACTTCTGCGCGACGCCCGCCCAGAAGGACACCTCTTCGTCGGTCACATCGCCGGTCTCCACATGGGAGTCCCTTTCGGCCAGGTCGGCCCGCCAGCGGTGCGGCACCTCCAGGCCCGGTTCGACCAGCTCCAGACCGGTGAAGAAGCGCTCCACCTCGTCCCTGGTGCGGATTTTCCCCTGGATGCCGCCGCTGTGGTAGATCTGCACGGTCTTCTGGGTGGCCTCGGGGTCGAAGTCCGGGGTGATGTGGCTCAGCACCAGGAAGGAGCCGGGGGCGAGCGCGTCGACCAGCCGCTGGACGAGGTCGTACGGGGCCCACTCGTCGGGGACGAAGTGCAGGAGCGAGACCAGGCTCAGCGCGACCGGCTGGGACAGGTCCAGCACCTCGGTGAGGTCGGGCGAGGCGAGGACGGCCTCGGGCTCGGTGATGTCCCCGTGCACATAGGCGGTGCGGCCCTCGGGGTGGCTCGTGAGCAGGGCCTGGGCATGGGCGAGCACGATGGGGTCGTTGTCCACGTAGACGACCCGGGACTCCGGGGCGATCCCCTGGGCCACCTCGTGCAGATTCGGCCGGGTGGGAATGCCGGTGCCGATGTCGAGGAACTGGCGGATGCCCCGCTCGTCGGCGAGGAACCGGATCGCGCGGTGCATCCAGGCCCGGTTGGTCCGGGCGGCGATCATGACACCCGGCCACAGGGTGAGCACCTTGGCCGCGGCCTCACGGTCGGCGACGTAGTTGTCCTTGCCGCCCAGGAAGTAGTCGTACATCCGGGCGCTGTGCGGTCGCCCCTGGTTGAGGGGGGTGTTGGGGGGCTCCGGCCCGCTTCCGGTCTGGGATGCTACCCCTTGCGCGGTCACGTGGTGTTCTCCTCCGTATCCGGGCGCGATCCCTCACGCCGCGGCCGACTGTTCAAAGGATGGTAACCGCGTGACCGTACGGGGAAGTTGAGGGGCCCGGTGCGGCCGGCGCCATCACGCGCCGGCCGCGCCGCGTTACGAGGCCCGGGTCAGGAGGCGGCGTTGTCCATGCGTTCGCGCAGGCTGCGCGGCCGCATATCGGTCCACACCTCGTCGACGTACGCGGAGCACTCGTCCTTGGTGCCCTCCTTGCCGACGGTGTGCCAGCCCTCGGGCACCTCGAGGTCGGCGGGCCACAGCGAGTACTGGTCCTCGTCGTTGCGCAGCACCTGGTAGCGGGCGGTGTCGTCCATGGTCGGTCTCTCCTGTCGGTGATCGGTCAGGTCGGTCAGATCGGTCAGGTCGGTCAGGTCGGTCAGGTGGGTCAGATCGGTCAGGTCGGGAATGGTCGGGAAGCGCCGGACGGCGGTCAGTCGGTCGGCCGCCCGGCCTCATGGCGGCGGGACAGCGTGCGCAGGGTCGGGCTGACGGTGGCGAGGACGGCCGCGGTGGACATCCCCGCCGAGCAGAGCAGGATCGCCCGGTCGCCCGGCAGGGCCTGGGCGAGCGATCCGCCCAGCGCGGGGCCCGCCGCGCCCGCGGCACCGCAGGCCAGGACGAGTGTGCTGGTGAGCCTGCCGCGCAGCTCGTCCGGGGTGCGCAACAGTTGGTCGGTCATGATGGCGGTGTTCGCCGTCGGCGGGAACAGCGCCATCAGGGCGAACAGCACCCCGATGAGATAGCCGCTGTCCATCAGCACGGTGACCGGGGCGAGCACGGCCAGAGCCCAGAACACCGCGATGATGCCGCCGTACGGGCCCAGCCGCCGGTGCAGTACGGGCGCCAGCAGCGCACCCGCCACCCCGCCCACCCCGAGCATGGCCGCCATCACGCCGACCTCCCCGGAGGGCACCCCCCGGGACTCGGCGAGCACGATGACGACGAGGTAGAAGGCGCTGAAGAACAGGTTGAGCACCACCGCGCACACCACCGTGACCCGGATTCGCCGCTCCCCCCACACCCACCGCAGCCCGTCCAGCGCCTCCCGGCCCAGCGGGCCCATCCCGACGGCGGGCCGCTCGCGCCGGGGCAGCCGGACGAAGAGCAGCGCGACGAAGGAGAGCGTATGTGTCACGGCGTCCACCAGGAAGGGCACGAACCGCCCCACGGCGAACAGGAACCCGCCGGTCGCGGTGCCCGCCAGCTGCCCCATCGAGGCCCGTGCCGTGTTCATCGCCACCGCCGTGGGCAGATGCTCGTCCGCCACCAGGGCGGGCAGCGACGAGCTCTCGGCCGGTTCGAAGAGCGCCGCGCTCGCCCCGAACACCGCCGCCACGACGACCATGTGCCAGACGGTGGCCGCGCCCGCCCACACGGCGGCCACCAGGCTGATGGCGGAGACCGCCTGGGCCGCCTCACAGCCCAGCATGATGGCCTTGCGGTCGTAGCGGTCCACCAGGACACCCGCCGGGAGCCCGGTCACCATCTGTGCGGCGGCGATGGTGCCCATGACCAGACCGGAGGCGGCGCCCGAGCCGGTGAGCGCGAGGACCAGCAGCGGAAACGCGATCAGCGCCGTGTGGAAGCCGAACTCCGAGAGTGCCTGACTGCCCCACAGCAGCCGGTAGTCCCGGTTGCGCGACAGCGGAACCGGCGGCGACACCGGCGGGGCGGCGGTCATACGGAGCCCCGGCAGTCCACGGCGATCCGGCGCAGCGCCTCCGCGAAGTCCCCGGCCACCGCCTCCACGGTCGCCCTCTCGTGCACATCGGGGCGGTAGCGCCAGGTGAAGCCGAGCCGGGCGTCCTGCACCGCGCCCACCACCTCCAGCAGATGGGAGCCGCCCTCGCGCGGATCGTGGTCCTGGCCGAACGAGCCGTGCTCGGCGTGGACCAGACCGCCCTGGGACTCGGCCGAACGGGCGTCCCACTGGCCGAGGTAGTTGAACACGATCTGCGGCCCGGCGCCGTGCCGGGACAGCCGCTCGCGCAGCTCGGGTGGGCCGAAGGCGCGCAGCGCCCCGAAGCCGAAGCCGTTGCCGGGGACGGTCCGCAGCCGCCGCCGCACCGACTTGACCAGCCCCCGCCAGTCGGCCGCCCCGCCGTCGGGGAGGTCCGGCAGCTCGAAGGAGACCGGATACATGGTGGTGAACCAGCCCACCGTACGGGAGAGATCGACACCGTCCAGGACGTCCTCGCGCCCATGGCCCTCCAGCTCCACCGACACCCGCTCCTGGCCCGTCCAGCGGGACAGCGCCACCGCGAGGGCGGCGAGCAGCACATCGTTGATGCGGGTGCGATAGGCGGTGGGCGCCGAGCGCAGCAGCGCCTCGGTGTCCCGCTCGTCGAGCTCGACCGGCACCGTACCGATCTCGGGCCCCGGCGTGGCCACCTGATGGTCGACCGGCAGCGGCCGGGCGTCGAGAACCTCGCACCAGTGGTCGGCCTCATGGTCCAGGCCGCCCTCGGACACATGCTCCGCGAGCCGCCGCGCCCAGTCGCGGAAGGCGGTGGTCCTGGTGCCGAGGTCCACCGGTTCGCCCCGCACCCCCTGCTGATAGGCGATGTCCAGGTCGTCCAGCAGGATCCGCCAGGACACCCCGTCGATGACCAGATGGTGCGCGGTCAGGAAGAGGAACGGCCGCCGGGCCTCGCCGAAGCGGAAAAGCGCGGCCCGCAGCAGCGGCCCGCGGCCCAGGTCGAAGCCAGCGTGGAGCGCGTCGGCCGCCTTCTCCATCGCAGCGTCCGCCTCCCGCGCCGGCAGACCGGACAGGTCATGGCGGTCCAGGACGGCGCCGTCGCCATCCGGTTCCGGGACGTGGCCGTGCCACTCGCCGCCGTCCTCGGTGAACCGGGTGCGCAGCGCGTCATGGTGGACCAGGAGCGCCGCCAGCGCCCCCTCCAGCGCCTTCTCGTCCGGCTCCTGGTGCAGCTCCAGCAGTGTGGACTGGTTGAAGTGGCGCGGATTCACGGTGTGGGTGGCGAAGAACCAGCGCTGGATCGGGGTGAGCGGAAGCGACCCGGTCCCCGGCTCCGCACGGCCCTCGTCCCGTTCGGCGGTGGCCACGGTGGCGAGCCCCGCCACCGTCTGATGGGTGAACAGGTCCTTGGTGGTGAGCCGCAGACCGGCCTGCCGGGCGCGGGAGACCACCTGGATGCTGAGGATGGAATCCCCGCCGAGCTCGAAGAAGTTGTCCTCCACACCCACACGTTCCAGACCGAGCACATCGGCCCAGATGTCCGCGATCCGGCGCTCCATCGGGGTGCGCGGGGCGACATGGCGCGCCCCGGAGGCGATGGGCACCGGATCCGGATCGGGCAGCGCCCGGCGGTCCACCTTGCCGTTGGCGTTAAGCGGAAGGGCGTCCAGGGTGGCGAACGCCGACGGCACCATATGGGACGGCAGGGTCCGCCCCAGGACGTCGCGCAGCGAGGCGGCGGTCGGCGAGGTACCCGGCGCCGGGACGACATAGCCCACCAGGCGCTTCCCGCCGGAGGGCTGCTCCGGAGTCGGGGCGGTCTCCCGTACGGCGACCACCGCTTCCCGTACCTCCGGGCTGCGCCGCAGCGCGCTCTCCACCTCGCCGGGTTCGATCCGGAAGCCACGGACCTTGACCTGGTCGTCGGCGCGGCCCAGGAACGCGAGCTCGCCGTCGCCGGTCCACCGCACCACGTCGCCGGTGCGGTACATCCGCCCGCCCGCCGGGCCGAACGGATCGGCCACGAACCGTGCGGCGGTCAGCCCCGGACGGCCCAGATAGCCCCGCGCCAGCCCCGTGCCCGCCACATACAGCTCCCCGGCCACGCCCACCGGTACCGGGCGCAGCGCCTCGTCCAGTACGTAGACCCGGGTGTTCGGGATCGGCCGGCCGATCGGCGGCACCCCCGACCCGGCGGTCAGCGCCCCGGACCAGGTACTCACCACCGTGGCCTCGGTCGGGCCGTAGGAGTTGACCATTCGCCGCCCCGGCGCCCAGCGGTCCACCAGTTCGGCGGAGCAGGCGTCGGCGCCGACGATCAGGGTCCGCAGATCCGGCAGCCCCGTCCGCCGATCCGCCTCCGGCACGGTGGCCAGCGCGGCCGGCGGGATCAGCGCATGGGTGATCCGCTGTCCGCCGAGCACCTCGGCCAGCCGCTCGCCCAGCAGCGGGCCCTCGTCACCGATCACCAGCGCCGCGCCACGGGGCAGCGAGACACACAGCTCCAGGACGGAGGCGTCGAAGCTGGGGGAGGAGAACTGCAGCACCCGGTCCCCGGCCCGTACGTCGTAGTGCGCGGCCGCGGCGGCCGAGAAACCGGCCAGCCCGGCATGGGTGACCACGACCGCCTTGGGCACACCGGTGGAGCCGGAGGTGTAGATGACATACGCCGGATGGTCCGGCGTCAGGCCACGGCGTGGGGGTGGCGCGGCGGGGCCCGCCTCGGCCCACACCGAGGCCGCGTCGTCGAGCACCACCGAGGGCGCGGCGTCGCGCAGCATGAACGCCACCCGCTCCTTCGGATAGCCGGGGTCGACCGGCAGGAACGCACCGCCCGCCTTCGCCACGGCCAGCTGCGCCACCAGCATCTCCACCGAACGCGGCAGCACCAGCGCCACCAGCCGCTCCGGCCCCACGCCCCGGCCGATCAGCCGGTGCGCCAGCCGGTTCGCGGCCACCTCCAGCTCGGCGAAGGTGAGATCGCCCTTCCCGTACCGCACGGCCGTGGCATCCGGCGAGACGGCCACCTGCCGTTCGAACAGCTCGCGCAGCGTGGCCCGCTCCACCTCCAGGCGGGTGTCGTTCCACTCGACCAGGGTGCGCCGCAGCTCGGCCGGGGTGGTCAGGGGCAGCGCGCCCACCGGCAGTTCCGGATCCGCGGCGATCCCGGCGAGCAGCGCCCGCAGGGCCGTGCCCATCCGCTCCACGGTCGGGGCGTCGAACAGATCGGTGCTGTAGCCGATCAGAGCGCGCAGCACACCCTCCTCGGCCTCGGCGAACTCGAAGGTGAGGTCGAAGGCGGCGGTCTGCGTGTCGAGTTCCACGTCCGCCAGCTCCAGACCGGGCAGCTCCAGTGCCCGGCCCGGGGCGTTCTGCAGCACCACCATCGCCTGGAACAGCGGTGTCCGGCTGGTGTCCCGCACCGGCCGCACCTCGTCCACCACCCGTTCGAACGGCACCGCCTGATGGGCGAAGGCGTCCAGGACGGTGCCGCGCACCTCGGCCAGGAAGTCGCCGAAGCGGGCGTGCGGATCGACGGTGGAGCGCAGCACCAGGGTGTTGACGAAGAAGCCGATCAGCCGCTCCACCTCGGGGCGCTCCCGCCCCGAGGTGACGGTACCCACGGCGATGTCCCGCCCGCCCGACAGCCGGGCCAGCAGGATCTGGGCCGCCGCCACCAGCGTCATGAACAGGGTGGTGCCCCGCGTCTGCCCGAACTCCTTGAGGCGCGAGCTCACCCCGGCGGGCACCGTGAACTCCACGGTGGCGCCGTGCTTCGTCCGCACCGCCGGGCGGGGCCGGTCGGTGGGCACCTCCAGCGGCGGCACTTCGGCCAACTGCCGTGTCCAGTAGGCAAGTTCCTCATCCGCTCGGGGAGCGGTGAGTTCGGTGCGCTGCCAGGCGGCGAAGTCCGCGTAACTCACCGGGAGCGGGGGCAGCGCCGCGGGCTCACCGCTCAGCGCCGCCCGGTACAGCTCCCGCAGATCGCCGATGAGCACACCGGTGGACCAGCCGTCCGTGATGATGTGATGCAGTGTCAGGCTCAGCACGTGTTCCTGGGCACCGAGCCGGATCAGCCCGGTCCGCAGCAGCGGGCCGCGCCGCAGATCGAACGGGCGCGCCCGTTCGTACGCCAGCAGCTCCCGCAGCTCCGCCTCCCGTTCGGCGGCGGGGAGAAGGGACAGGTCGTACGGGTCGAGCCGGATCTCCCGTGGGGCGTGCACGATCTGCACCCCGCGGCCGTCCACCGCGTCGAAGGTGGTCCGCAGCGACTCGTGCCGGGCCACCAGCGCGGTCAGCGCCGCGCTGAGCGCGTCCACATCGAGGGCTCCCCGCATCCGCAGCGCCAGCGGGGTGATGTACTCGGCGCTGTCGGGGGCGAAGGAGTCCAGGAACCACAGCCGCTGCTGCGGATACGACAGCGGGAGCTCGCCGTCCCGGGCCACCGGTGTGATCGGGGCGGGCCGGTCCGCGCCACGGCCGTCCGCGCCATCGAGCGCCTCGGCCAGGGCGGCGACGGTCGGATGGGTGAACACCAGACGGGGCGACGGCGCCACCCCGAGCACCTCCCGCAGCCGTGAGGTGAGCCGGATGGAGAGGATCGAGTCGCCGCCGAGTTCGAAGAAGTTGTCCCCGGCGCCGACCCGCTCCACCTCCAGCACCTCGGCCCAGACCGCCGCCACGGCCCGTTCGGCCCCCTCGCGCGGCGCCCGGTAGGGCGTGCGGCGGGTGTCCGGGCCCGGCGCGGGCAGCGCCGCGCGGTCCAGCTTCCCGGTGGGGCCGAGCGGCAGCGCCTCCAGCGGGACAATGGCCGACGGCACCATGTAGCCCGGCAGCCGCTCGGCCGCGTACGCCCGCAGCGGGTCACCCTCCACCGGGGTGTCACCGGCGGCCACCACATAGGCCACCAGCCGCTTGCCACCGGGACCGTCCTCCCGGGCCACCACCGCGACATCCGCCACCTCCGGATGCCCGGCCAGCACCCCCTCCACCTCGCCCGGCTCGATCCGGAAGCCACGGACCTTGACCTGGTCATCGGCGCGGCCGAGGAACTCCACCGTGCCGTCCGGGCGTCGCCGCGCCAGATCGCCGGTGCGGTACATCCGCTCCCCGGCGGGCCCGTACGGATCGGGGAGGAACGCCGCCGCGGTCGGACCGGGGCGGCCGAGGTAGCCGCGTGCCACCCCCTCCCCGGCGACGAAGAGCTCGCCGACCACACCCGGCGGCACGATCCGCATCCTGGAGTCCAGGACGTGGACCCGCATGTTGTCCAGCGGTCGGCCGATCGGCACCACCTCGGGCACCTCGTCGGCGCGGGACATCGGGAAGTACGTGGCGAAGGTGGTGGTCTCGGTCGGCCCGTAGCCGTCCACCACGGTCAGCCCGGGGCAGCGCTCCAGCACCCGGCGCACCGAGGCCGCGGGCACCACATCGCCGCCGGTCCACACCTCGCGCAGGCCCGTGAAGCAGTCCGGCGCGTCCCCGGCCAGCAGCCGGAACAGCCCGGCGGTCAGCCAGAGCCCCGTCACCCCCTGCTCGGCCACCAGCCGGCGCACCGCGGGGGCGTCCAGCTCGCCCGGTGCCACCACCACCCGGCCACCGTTCAGCAGCGGCACCCACATCTCGTAGGTGGCGGCGTCGAACGCCACCGGCGAGTGCAGCGGCACCCGCTCATGGCCGCCACCGGCGAAAGCACGGTCCAGGGCGAGCGCCGCCACATCGCGATGGCGCACCCCCACGGCCTTCGGCACACCGGTCGACCCGGAGGTGAACATCACATACGCCAGCTGGTCCCGGTGCACCGGCACCGCGGCCGCCACCGGCTCGCCCTCCCGGGCGGCGGCCACCTCCTCCGGCGTCAGCACGACCGCGGCGCCCGCCTGGTCCAGCAGCGTGCGCCGCCGGTCGCGCGGGGCGCGGGCGTCCACCGGTACGTACACCCCACCGGCCCTGACCACCGCGAGCTGGGCCACGACCAGTTCCACCGACCGGTCCATGAGCAGCGCCACCCGGTCCTCGGGACGCACCCCGGACCGCAGCAGATGTCCGGCCAACCGGCCCGCCCACTCGTCGAGTTGGGCGTAGCCGAGCGAGGTGGTGCCGTCGGTGACGGCGACGGCGTCCGGGCAGAGGCGCACCCGCTCGGCGAACAGCTCCACCGGCGAACCCTCCGGCAGCGGCCGGGCGGTGGCATTCCACTCGCCGGCCGCCCGCAGGCGCTCCGCCTCCGTCAGCAGCGGCAGCTCGTCCGGCGACCGCCCGGCGCCATCCGCGATCCCGGTGAGCAGCGTCTCCAGATGGGCCGCCGCCCGCTCCACCGTGGCCGCGTCGAACAGCGCCGGGTCGTAGGCGAGGTCGAAGCCCAGCCGGTCGCCGAGATAGGCGCGCAGACACAGCGGGAAACTGGTGGAGTCCTCGGCCCGCACCTCCCGCACCCGGATCCCGGCACCGGCCGCCGACGCCTCGTCGAAGGGGTAGTTCTCGAACACCATCATGCTGTCGAAGAGCGCCTCACCGGCCGGCACCGCGCTGAGGGCCTGGATCCGGGGGAGGGCGATGAAGTCGAAGCGGCGGGACTCGCTCTGCTGCTCCTGGAGCTCCCGCAGCCATGCCACGACCTCACGGCCGCCCTCGGCCACGGCCCGGGTGGGGACCGTGTTGATGAACATGCCGACCATCGTCTCCACGCCCGGCAGCCCCTCCGGACGGCCCGAGACGGTGGTGCCGAACACCACGTCGGGCACACCGGCGTACCGCGACAGCAGCAGTGCCCACGCGCCCTGCACCACCGTGTTGACCGTCAGCCCGCCGCCGCGCGCGGTCTCCCGCAACCGGGCGGACACCTCCTCGGTCAGCTCCAGCCGGGTCAGCGCGGTCGAGGTGGTGCGATGCGCCTCCCGGGGCGGCCGGTCGTACGGCAGCGGTGTGCGGGCGCCGAACCCCGACAGCACCTCGCGCCAATGCCGCTCCGCGCGTTCCCGGTCCTGCTCACGCAACCAGCGCAGGAAGTCCCGGAAGGCCCGGCGGGCGGGCGGCCGGGGCGGGCGCCCGGCCACGAGGGACGCGTAGGTCTCGCACACCTCGGCGAAGATCTGGCCGGTGCTCCAGCCGTCGAGCATCAGATGGTGCGAGGTCCACACCAGCATGACCTCGTCATCGGGCAGCCCGGCCACCGCGATCCGGCTCAGCGGGGCCGAGGTCAGTTCCATCCCGGCCGCGCGGTCCCCGGCCAGCAGCCGCCGCAGGGCCTCCTCCCGCGCGGACGGCGTCAACTCCCGCCAGTCCAGCCGGACGGTGGGCAGGTCGGCCCGGCGGTGAACGACCTGGACGGGCTCGGCGAGCCCCTCCCAGCGGACCGAGCTGCGCAGGACCGGCGTACGGTCCACCACCCGCTGCCAGGCGGCCGCGAAGGCGTCCGGGTCGGCGATCCCGCCGATCCGGATGGCGATCTGGTCGAAGTAGGCGCCACCGGTGGCAGCGCCGTCCACGAGGCCATGGAACAGCATGCCCGCCTGGAGCGGGGTCAGCGGATACACGTCCTCCACCGCGCCGCCGTCACCGGCGATCAGATCCACCTGCCGCCGGCCGAGCCGGGCGAGCGGGAAGTCGGACGGGGTGCGCCCGCCCGCGCCGGGCTCGGCGCAGTGCGCGACGATCTCCTTCAGCGCGGCCAGACAGCCGTCCGCGACCCGGCGCACGGTGGCCTCGTCGTACATCCGCGCCGGATAGCTCCAGCCCAGCTCGAGACGGCCGTCCTGGACCGCCCCGGTGACCTCCAGCAGACCCGGGCGGGTCTCCCCGGGCGCGGCGTCCTGGCCGGTCACGGGGAGCGCGGCGCGGTACAGGGACGGGGACCTTTCGTCGGCCGCGGCCACGTCCCACTGGCCGTGGTAGTTGAAGACGATCTGCGGCGACGGACCACCCCGCAGCTCCCCGGCCGGGGAGTCCTCGGGGGCCAGATGGCACAGCGCCCCGTGGCCGAGCCCATGGTGCGGAACGGCGCGCAGCTGCTCCTTGACGGACCGGAGGGTGTCACGCCACCCCGCCCCGGCGTCGACGGTCAGCGCGAGCGGGTACTCGGCGGTGAACCAGCCGACCGTACGGGAGAGGTCCAGATCCTCGAAGAGATCCTCGCGGCCGTGTCCCTCCACGCCGATCAGCACCGTGTCCCCGCCGGTCCAGCGCGCCAGGCTCCGGCCGAGCGCGGCGAGCAGTACGTCGTTGATCCGCGTCCGGTAGACGCCGGGGACCCGGCGCAGCAGCGCCTCGGTCTCGGCGCGGCCGAGGACCGTGGTCACCGTGGCCGCCGTCTCATGGGTGTTGGGGCCCTCGCGGTCGACGGGGAGCGCGGCGGGCGCGGAGCGCGCCACGCCCGTCCAGTACGCCAGGTCGCCGTCGAGCCCGCCGGAGCGCACATGGTCCGCCAGCCGGGTGGCCCAATGGGTGAAGGCGCTGCTCGCCGGGGGCAGGGTGGCAGCGCCACCGGCGGCGGCGCCACGGTAGGCGGTCTCCAGATCGCCGAGCAGGATCCGCCAGGAGACGCCGTCCACCACCAGATGGTGGGCGGTGAGCAGCAACTCCGGCGGCCGTCCGGGCCCGAAGGTGAACAGCAGCGCCCGCAGCACGGCCCCCTCGGCGATGTCCAGCCCCGTCTGGGCCGCGACCGTCGCCTCCCGTACGGCTTCGGCGCGTGCCGCGTCGTCCCGACCGGACAGGTCGTGCCGCTCCAGGACACCGCCGGGGGCGGTGGGCAGGACCTCCTGGCGCCACTGCCCGTCGACGACCAGGAAGCGGGTGCGCAGCGCGGCGTGGTGCGCCACCAGGGCGTCCACCGCCTGCCGCAGGGCGGCCTCGTCGAGGTCGCCGGTGAGCTCCAGCCGGTGGCCCATGGTGAAGTGGTGCCGGTCGCCGGGTCGCCGCCCGTCCAGGTACCAGTGCTGGATGGGCGTCAGCGGCGCCGGTCCGGCCGCCGCCCCGGCCGTCTCGGCGAGTGGCTGCCGCCGGGCCGTCTCGACGCTCAGCGCGAGCTCCGCGATGGTCTGGTGGCGGAAGACGTCCTTGGAGGTGAGCGTCAGCCCGGCCTGGCGGGCGCGGGAGACGATCTGGATGCTGAGGATCGAATCGCCGCCCAGGGCGAAGAAGTTGTCCTCCACCCCCACCGCGGGCACGCCCAGCACCTCGGCCCACACGCCCGCCAGCACCGTCTCGGCGGGGGTCCGGGGCGCCACATACGGCGAGCCCTGCTCGGGGCGGTCCGGGGGAGCGGGCAGCGCGCGCCGGTCCACCTTGCCGCTGTCGGTGCGGGGCATCCGGTCCAGCGTCACGAAGGCGGCCGGGACCATGTAGTCGGGCAGGGTGCGCTTGAGCAGGGCACGCAGCTCCACCGGATCGGGGGAGTCGGTCGAGTCGTCGGAACAGGCCACCAGATAGGCCACCAGCCGCCGGTGACCGGTGTCCTCGCGGGCCACGACCACCGCCTCCCGGACCGCCGGATGGCCCAGCAGCGCGGCCTCGATCTCGCCGGGCTCGATCCGGAACCCGCGGATCTTGAGCTGTTCGTCCGCGCGGCCGAGGAACTCCAGCGTCCCGTCCGCCGTCCAGCGCGCCCGGTCGCCGGTGCGGTACATCCGGCTGCCGGGAGGGCCGTACGGGTCGGCGACGAAATGGCCCGCGGTGAGCCCCGGGCGGCGCAGATAGCCGCGGGCGACCTGCGCCCCGGCCAGATGGAGCTCACCGGGGACGCCGGGCGGCACCGGCCGCAGCGTGCCGTCCAGGACGTACGCCCGCAGATTGCGGCCGGGCCGCCCGATGAGCGGACGGTCGCCGAGACCGGCCAGGTCGCCGTAAACCGCGTCCACGGCGCATTCGGTGGGCCCGTAGAAGTTGTACGCGGCCACGCCCGGCACCGCGCGCAGCTCCCGCCACAGCGCCGCCCCGAGGGCCTCGCCGCCCACCATGACGATCCGGGGGCGGTGGCGGTCCCCGGCGAACAGCCCGGCCGCCATCAGCTCATGGAGGTACGACGGGGTGACGTCGAGGAAGTCCAGGCCACGGTCCTCGACCAGGGCCACGAGGGCGGCCGGGTCGAGCCGTACCGCGTCGTCCACCAAGTGCACCTCCTGGCCCGAGGCCAGGAACACCGCGCCCTCCCAGGAGGTGTCGAAGGAGAACGCGGCGGTCAGCGCCGAGCGCAGCGGGCGGCCCGCCTCGGCCTGGTGCGGTGCGATGAGCCCGGCCCGGTGGTCGAGGCAGAGGTTGACCAGCTGACGGTGCTCGACGGCGACACCCTTGGGGCGGCCGGTGGACCCCGAGGTGTAGGTGATGTACGCGGTGTGCGCGGGCCGCAGCGGGGACAGCAGGTCCGCGTCGGTGGGATCGGTGTCCGGCAGCCGGTCCAGGGGCGCGTCCCTCAGGGCACCGGGGGTGAGGACGACCTCGGGCGCCGCGTCCTCCAGCAGGAACCGCGCGCGCGTCGCGGGCAGCCCGGGGTCCACGTACAGCTGCGTACCGCCCGCCTTGAGGACCGCGAGCAGGGCCACCATCAGCTCGGCGGTGCGCGGAAGCCTGACCGCGACCACCTTCTCCGGGCCCACGCCCTGGGCGATCAGATGGTGGGCCAGCCGGTTGGCGGCCGCGTTCAGCCCCGCGAAGTCGTAGGTGGCGTCGGAGGCCACCAACGCGGTGGCGCCCGGGGTGCGGGCGGCCTGTTCCTCGAAGAGCCGGGGGAAGGTGGTGTCCGGCACGGCGAGCGCGGTGTCGTTCCACTCCTCCAGCACCGTCCGCCGCTCCCCGGCGGTCAGCAGCGGCAGTTCGCCCACCCGGAGCCCGGGGTCCTCCGCCACCGCCTCCAGCAGCAGCCGCAGCTGACGGGCCATCCGCTCCACGGTGGCCGCGTCGAACAGATCGGTGTTGTACTCCACGAAGCCGGTCAGGCCGCCGGGGCCCGCCACGAAGTCGAAGCCCAGGTCGAAACCGGCGGTCCGGCCCGGGACCCGTACCGCCTCCACGGTGAGACCGGGCAGGTCGGGCACCTCGGCACCCAGGTTGTGCAGCGCCACCATGACCTGGAAGAGCGGGGTGCGGCTGGTGTCCCGCTCCGGCTGGAGCGCGTCCACGATCCGCTCGAACGGCACGTCCTGGTGGGCGAAGGCGTCCAGCGCGGTGCCCCGCACCCGGGTGAGCAGCTCCTCGAACGAGTCGTCGGCGTCCACCCGGGTGCGCAGTACCAGCGTGTTCACGAACATCCCGACCAAGTGCTCCAGCTCGGGCCGCTCCCGTCCCGAGGTCACGGTGCCCACCGCGATGTCCTGCTGCCCCGACCAGCGGGCCAGCAGCACCTGGCAGGTGGCGAGGAGCGTCATGAAGAGGGTGGAGTCGCGCCGCCGCCCGGCCGCGCGCAGCCGCTCCACCAGCGCGGCGGGCAGGGTGAACTCCAGCAGCGCCCCGCATCTGGTCTGCACGGCCGGCCGGGGACGGTCGGTCGGCAGCTCCAGCGGCGCCAGATCCGCCAGCCGCGCCCGCCAGTACTCCAGCTGCGGCTCCATCCGCGCCGCGCCGCCGAGCGGATCGCGCTGCCACGCCGCGTAGTCGGCGTAGCCCAGCGGCAGCGGGGCGAGCGCGGGCCGCCGTGCCATGACCGCCGCGCCGTACAGCTCGCTCAGATCGGCGCTGATGACGGCCGTGGACCAGCCGTCCGTGACGATGTGGTGCATCGTCAGGGTGAGGACGTGCTCCTCGTCGTCCAGCCGGATCAGGGACGCCCGCAGCAGCGGCCCGGTGCGCAGCTCGAAGGGGGTGGCGCCCTCCCGCTCCAGCAGCCGCTCCAGCTCCCGCTCGCGCGTCGCCACGGGACGGGCCGCGAGGTCGTACACCGGCAGTGCCACCGGATACGGATCGTGCACCCGCTGCACCCCGCGGCCGTCCACCTCGGCGAAGGTGGTGCGCAGCGGCTCGTGCCGGGCCACCAGGGCGTCCAGGGCGGTGCGCAGCGCGGTGGTGTCCAGGCGGCCGCGCAGCCGCAGCGCGAACGGTGTCACATACTCCGTGCCACCGCCGTCGAAGGAGTCCAGGAACCACAACCGCGCCTGCGGATACGACAGCGGCAGCTCGCCGTCCCGTGGCACGGCCGGGATGGCGTCCGCCGCCCCGCCGTCTTCCGCCGCCCCACCGTCATCCGGAGTACCGCCCGTCTCCGGCTCGCTCAGCGCGGCGGCGAGCTCGGCCACGGTGGTGTGGGTGAACAGCGCGCGCGGGGTGACCTCGGTGCCGAAGGCCGTCCGCAGCCGGGAGGCCACCCGGATGGCCAGGATCGAATCGCCGCCCAGGGCGAAGAAGTCGTCGGTCGCCCCGGCCTCCTCGACCGGGAGCACCTCGGCCCACACCCGCGCCACCGTGCGCTCGGCCTCGGTGCGCGGGGCGATCCGCTCGGCGCTCGCCGCGAAGCCGTCGAGGCCGGGCGCGGGCAGTCCGCGCCGGTCCAGCTTGCCGTTTGCGGTCAGCGGCAGCGCGTCCAGCGCCACGAACGCCGCCGGGATCATCTGTGCGGGCAGCGACCGCTGAAGGAACTCCCGCAACTCACCGGCCCGCGGTGGCGCGGCCGAACCGGCGGCCACCACATAGGCCACCAGCCGCCGCGCCCCGGGCTGGTCCTCCCACACGGTCACCACCGCGTCGCCGACCCCCGGATGGGCGGTCAGGGCGGCCTCGATCTCCCCGGGCTCGATCCGGAAACCACGGATCTTCACCTGGCCGTCGGCGCGGCCCAGGTACTCCAGCTCGCCGTCCGCGCTCCACCGGGCCCGGTCGCCGGTGCGGTACATCCGGCTCCCGGCGGGCCCGTACGGATCGGCCATGAAACGGGACGCGGTCAGGCCCGGACGGCGCAGATAGCCCCGGGCGAGCCCGGCCCCCGCCACATACAGTTCGCCCACCGCCCCCGGTGGCACCGGCGCCAGCGCCTCGTCCAGCACATACACCCGCAGATCGGGGATGCCGGTGCCGATGGCGCTCGCCGCGACGGACGGAGCCGCGCGGTCGAGCGGGGCGTAGGTGACATGCACGGTGGTCTCGGTGATCCCGTACATGTTGACCAGCACCGGCGAGGTGTCCGGATGCCGTGCGTACCAGCCCGCCAGCCGCCGCGCGTCGAGCGCCTCACCGCCGAACACCACCCGGCGCAGGGCGAGTTGGGCTCCGGGGTGCTCCTCGTCGGCGCGCATCAGCCCCTGGAAGGCGGACGGCGTCTGGCTGAGCACCGTCACCCGCTCCTCCGCCAGCAGCCGCAGGAACTCCTCGGGGGAGCGGGAGACGGCGTACGGGACCACCACGAGCCGGCCGCCGTGCAGCAGCGGCCCCCAGATCTCCCAGACGGAGAAGTCGAAGGCGTAGCTGTGGAACAGCGTCCACACATCGCTCGCGTCGTAAGAGAACCAATCCCGTGTCCGGGAGAACAGCCGGACCACATTGGAGTGCGGGATCACCACTCCCTTGGGCACGCCCGTGGACCCGGAGGTGTAGATGGCGTAGGCGGGGCTCTCCGGCAGCGGCCCGGAACCGGCCGGGAGGGCGGCGGACCGGCGCTCCAGATCGGCGATCAGGGCGGGGTCGTCCAGGCACAGCCGGGTCACGGCGCCGTGTTCGGCGGCGTCCTCGTCCTCGGCGAGCCGCGTCTGAAGGTCGGTGGTGGTCAGCAGGGCCACCGGTTCGGCGTCGGCGAGCATCCGGGCGATCCGGCCGGACGGCTGGTCCGGGTCGAGGGGCAGATAGGCCGCACCCGTCTTCAGCACCGCCACGATCGCCACGATCATCTCCGGCGAACGGGGCAGCGCCAGCGCCACATACCGCTCCCGCCCGGCACCCTCGGCGATCAGCCGATGCGCCAACCGGCCCGCCCGCGCGTCGAGTTCGGCGTACGACAGCGAAACCCCGGCACACGAGACGGCGATGGCCCCGGGGGCGCGGGCGGCCTGCTCCTCGAACAGGTCCACCAGCGTCCGCTCCGGCGCCTCAGGAGCCGCGCCGCCACCCCACTCCACCAGGATCCGCCGCCGCTCCTCCGCGGTGGTCCACGGAAGCGCCCGCAGTGGGCGGTCGGGGTCGGCCGCGATCGCGGTGAGCAGCAGACACAGCCGGTCGGCGAGCGCGGCCGCGGTCCGGGCGTCGAACAGCCCCGGGTCATAGCCGAGGTCGAAGCCCAGCCGGTCGGAGAGACGGGCCCGCAGACTCAGGCCGAAGTTGGTGGCGTCGATCGAGCGGACCTCGACGATCCGCAGGCCCGCCTCGCGCGCCGAGGAGTCGTCAAAGGGGTAGTTCTCGAAGGCCACCATCGAATCGAAGAGCGGCGTCCCGGCCGGAATCTCGCTCCAGCCCGCCACCTGCGCCAGCGAGACGGATTCATGCCGCCGGGACGCGGACTGCGCCATCTGGAGGTCCCGCAGCCAGTCCCCGGTGTTCCGGGCGGTGTCCACCCGCACCCGGGTCGGCAGGGTGTTGATGAACATCCCGACCATCGACTCGACCCCGGCCAGCTCCGCCGGACGGCCCGAGACGGTGGTGCCGAAGACCACGTCGTCCTCGCCGCCGTACCGGGACAGCAGCAGCGCCCAGGCGCCCTGCACGATCGTGTTGACGGTCAGGCCGCCGCTGCGGGCCGTACGGCGCAGCTCCTCCGACACCCCGGGGGTGAGCGACACCGCCACGGTCGCCGAGGACCGCGCCCGGTGGGACTCCACGGCCTTGCGGTCGGCGGGGAGCGGGGTCGGGGCGGTGAAACCGGCGAGCACATCCCGCCAGTGGCGCTCGGCCTCGTGCCCGTCCCGCCCGTCCAGCCACTGCAGATAGTCGCGGAACGGGCGGCGGGCGGGAAGCGCCGGAGTACGGCCCCGGGCCGCCGCGGTGTACCGCTCGCACACCTCGGTGAACACCTGCGCCAGGCTCCAGCCGTCCAGGACCAGATGGTGCGAGGTCCACATCAGCGCCACCCGGGTGTCGGTCAGCCGGGCGACGGCCAGCCGCATCAGCGGCGGCGCGGCCAGATCGATGCCCAGGGCCAGGTCCTCGGCCCGGAACCGCTCCAGTTCGGCCTCGCGCCGCTCCTCCGGCAGCCCGCGCCAGTCCAGCTGGGTCACGGGCACCTCGGCCCGGTGGCGGACGATCTGCAGCGGCCGCTCGACGCCCTCCCAGACGACGCCGGTGCGGAGCACCGGTGTGCCGTCCACCGTCTGCTGCCAGGCGCGGGCGAACGCCTCCGGGTCGCCCACCCCGTCCAGGATCAGCGTGGCCTGGTCGAGGTAGACGTCCTCCGCGCCGCCGACCAGCCGGTGGAAGAGCATGCCCTCCTGAAGCGGGGTCAGCGGATAGACGTCCTCGACCAGGCCGCCGTCGCCCACCAGCCGGTCGACGGCGGCCTGGTCCAGCCGGGCCAGCGGGAAGTCGGAGGGGGTCCGGCCACCCGCGTCCGGTCCGTCGCAGTGCGCCACGATCTCCCGCAGCGCCGTGAGCATCCCGTCCGCGAGCCCCCGCACCGTGGCCACGTCGTGGACCCGGTCGGAGTACAGCCAGGTCAGCTCCAGCTCACCGTCCGCCACCACGGCGGACACATCGAGCGGATACACCGACGGCTCGTCGGCGGCCAGATCCCGCCCCAGGCTCTCCCCGGTGAGCGTGAACGCGCCGCCGTCCCCGCCCGAGTCCCACTGGCCGTGGTAGTTGAAGCAGATGCCCGGCGGCGGCGCGTCGGCGAGCGCCCGCGCGGGGGAGCCCGGTGCGCTCAGATACGCCAGCGCCTCATGGCTCAGCCCCCGGTGCGGCACCGCGCGCAGCTGCTCCTTCACCGACTTCAGCACCGCGCCCCAGCCGTCCCCGGGCAGCGTCAGCGCCACCGGGTACTGGGTGGTGAACCAGCCCACGGTCCGGGACAGATCGACGGCCGCGTCCAGCTCCTCCCGGCCATGGCCCTCCATGGCCACCAGCACGCGGCCCTCACCCGTCCACCCGGCGAGCACCCGCCCCAGCGCGCCGAGGAGGACATCGTTGATCTGCGTCCGGTACGCCCCGGGCACCCGGCGCAGCAGCCCGTCGGTGACCTCGCGGTCGAGCGTCACGCGCACGGTGTGGGTGGACCCGGCGGTGGCCGTGCCGGGACGGTCCGCCGGGAGGTCCGCGCCGCCCGCCCGCCGTACGCCCTCCCAGTACGGCAGATCGCCGTCCAGCCCGCCCTCCCGCACCCGCTCGCCCAGTCGATGGGCCCAGGTGGTGAAGGGGGTGGAGGCGGGCTCCAGGCGCACCGGCTCCCCGGCGGCGGCCTGCCGGTAGGCGCTCTCCAGATCGCCCAGCAGAATGCGCCACGAGACGCTGTCCACGGCCAGGTGGTGCGCGGTGAGGAACAGCCGCGGCCGGGTCCCCGCGCCGCGCCGCAGCAGGGCACCCCGCAGCAACGCCCCCGTGGTCAGGTCGAGTTCGGCGCGGGCGGCCCCGGCGGCGGCCTCGGCCGCGGCCGTCTCCTCCGCGCCGCCGAACCCGGACAGATCGTGGCGGCGCAGCACCGGCCCGCCCGGCGCGCCGCCCGCGAGCTGCCGCCACTCGCCGTCGTCGCCCTGGACGAACCGGGTGCGCAGGGCCGGGTGGTGCGCGACCACGGCGTCCAGGGCGGCCTCCAGGGCGCCCTCGGCCAAGTCGGGCGGCAGATCGAGGACCATCGACATGGTGAAGTGGCGCAGCGGGCCATGGGTGGCGAAGAACCAGTGCTGGATCGGGGTGAGCGGCGCCGGTCCCGCCACCTCCGCCGGTTCGTCCCCGGCGGCTTCGGGCGCGGTGCGCGGCGTCACGGCGGCGGCCAGCTCGGCGATGGTCTGGTGCAGGAAGACATCCCGCGAGGTGAGCGCGAGCCCCGCCTGGCGCGCCCGGGAGACGATCTGGATGCTGAGGATCGAATCGCCGCCCAGCTCGAAGAAGTTGTCGTTCACCCCCACCGTCCGGGCGCCCAGCACCTCGGCCCAGATCCGCGCCAGCTCCCGCTCCGCCTCGGTGCGCGGCGCGGTGGCGTCCCGCTCCGGCCGGTCCGCGTCCAGTCGCGGCGTGGGCAGCGCCCGGCGGTCCAGCTTGCCGCTGGTGTTGAGCGGCATGGCGTCGAGGGCGACGAAGACGCCGGGGACCATATGGCCGGGCAGGGTGCGCCCGAGCGCCGCGCGCAACTCGCCGGGGGCGGGCGGCTCACCGCTGGGCGCGGGCACGTAGTAGGCGGCCAGCCGGGTGTGGCCGCGGTCGTCGGTCACCGCGACGACGGCCGCCTCGGCGACGCCCGGCAGATTGAGCAACGCCGCCTCGATCTCGCCCGGTTCGATCCGGTGGCCCCGGACCTTCACCTGGTCGTCGGCCCGGCCGAGGTAGTCCAGCTCCCCGTCCGCGGTCCAGCGGGCCAGGTCACCGGTGCGGTACATCCGGCTCCCGGCGGGCCCGTACGGATCGGCCACGAAGCGGGAGGCGGTCAGCCCCGGACGGCCCCGGTACCCCCGGGCCACCTGCGCACCCGCCAGATACAGCTCACCCGCCACCCCCACCGGCAGCGGCTGGAGCCGGGAGTCGAGCACATGGGCGCGCAGATTGCCCAGCGGGCGGCCCACCACCGGGCGCCCCGCGCCACCGATCCGGGCCGCGAGCGCGTCGATGGTGCACTCGGTCGGACCGTAGAAGTTGTACGCCGCCGTCCCCGGCGTGTCCGCCAGCCGCCGCCACAGCGACGGACCGATGGCCTCGCCGCCCAGCATCAGCACCCGCGGGCGGTGCCGGGGGTGGTCCAGCAGCCCGGCCGGGAGGAGCTGCCGCAGATACGAGGGGGTGAGGTCGAGGAAGTCGATGCGCCGCTCGGCGACGCGCGCCACGAGCGCGGCCGGGTCGAGCCGGGTTGCCTCGTCGATGAGGTGCAGTTCATGGCCGTCGGCCAGCAGCAGCAACCCCTCCAGTGAGGTGTCGAAGGAGAACGACGCGGTCAGCGCCGCGCGCAGCGGGCCGCCGCCCGCCTCGGCCACAAAGCCCTCGCGGTGGCCGACGAGCAGATTGACCAGCGACCGGTGCTCCACGGCCACCCCCTTGGGGCGGCCGGTGGAGCCCGAGGTGTAC
This sequence comes from Streptomyces iranensis, assembly GCF_017874715.1. Classification (GTDB taxonomy): domain Bacteria; phylum Actinomycetota; class Actinomycetes; order Streptomycetales; family Streptomycetaceae; genus Streptomyces; species Streptomyces iranensis. The sequence goes on from NZ_JAGGLR010000014.1 coordinate 51,030, forward strand.
AGGACGTAGGCGGCGCTGTCGGGGTGGAGTACGGCGGTCCGGTCCGCGGCCGTGGGGTTCGCCACCGGCAGCGTGGCCGGGACGGCGCGCAGGGCGGCCTCGTCGAGCACCAGTGCGGGCCGGGCGTCGGACAGGAGGAACGCGAGGCGCTCGGCCGGGAGTTCGGGATCGAGGGGCAGATAGACCCCGCCCGCCTTGAGCACACCCAGGATCGCCACGATCATGTCGGAGGTCCGGGGCAGCTTCACCGCGACGACGCGCTCCGGGCCGATGCCCTGGGCGATCAGATGGTGCGCCAGCCGGTTGGCGGCCGCGTTCAGCTCCGCGAAGTCGTAGGTGGCGTCGCAGGCCACCAGGGCCGTGGCCTCCGGCGTACGGGCCGCCGCCGCCTCGAACACCGCGGGAAACGTGGCCGGTTCGACCGCGAGCGCCGGGCCGTGCCCGGCGGCCGTCATCCGCCGCCGCTCCCCGTCCGTGAGCAGGGGCAGCTCGCGCACCGGCCGGTCCGGTTCGGCCGCCACCCCGTCCAGCAGCACCAGCAGATGTCCCGCCATCCGCTCGGCGGTCGCCTGATCGAACAGCTCGGTGCTGTACTCCAGCAGCCCCCGCAACTCCTCCCCGTCCTCGACGAATTCGACGCTGAGGTCGAAGGTGGCCGACCGGCGGGGCACGGCCACGCTCGTCGCCGTGAGCCCGGACAGCCGGGGCGCGCTCCCCGGGGCGCTGTGCAGCAGCACCATCACGTCGAACAGCGGATTGCGGCCCGCCTCCCGGCGCGCCCCCACGGCCTCCACCAGCCGCTGGTACGGCGCCTCGTCATGGGCGAAGGCGTCCAGCACCGTGGCCCCGGCGTCGGCCAGCAGCGCGCGGAAGGAACGGGCCGTGTCCACCGCGGAGCGCAGCACCACCGTGTTGACGAAGAAGCCGACGGCGCGCTCGAGTTCGGTACGGCCACGGCCAGAGGTGACGGTGCCGATGGCGATGTCGTCCTGCCCCGACCAGCGGGCGAACAGCCCCTGGCAGGCGGCGACCAGCGCCGTGAACAGCGTGGTCCGCTCGCGCGCCGCGAGTGCCCGCAGCCGGTCCGCGGTGGCGCGGCCCACCGTGAACTCGTGGATCGCCCCCGCCGAGGTGGGCGCGGCGGGCCGGGGCCGGTCGATCGGCAGCTCCAGCGGGACGACGCCGTCCAGCCGCTCCTTCCAGTAGCCGAGCTGGCGGTCCAGGGCGGCCCCCGAGAGCCGCTCCCGCTGCCATACGGCGAAGTCCGGGTACTGCACCGGCACCGGGGGCAGCGGGTCCGCGCCGGGCCCCGCGTCGTAGAGCGCGCACAGCTCGTCCTGCAGCACCCCCATCGACCAGCCGTCGGTGACGATGTGATGGGCCGTGAGCAGCAGTACGTGCGCGTCCTCGGCCAGCCGGATCAGCAGCACCCGCAGCGCCGGACCCCTCCGCAGCTCGAACGGCCGGGCGTACTCGGCCAGCAGCAGCCGGTCCAGTGCCTCGGTGTCTCCGCCCTCACCGGTGAGGTCGGCTACCGGCAGCGGGACGGGCACGGCCGGGCACACCACCTGGGCGGGCCGGCCGTCGAGGTCGTCGAACGTGGTCCGCAGCGCCTCATGGCGCTCCACCAGGGCATCCAGCGCCCGGGAGAGCGCGGCCACGTCCAGCGCGCCGGTCAGCCGCAGCGCCAGCGCGCTGTTGTATCCCGCCTCCTCCGGCTGGAGGGTGTGCAGGAACCACAGCCGCTCCTGGGCGAAGGACAGCGGCAGCGGCCGCGCGCGGTCCGCGCGGGGGATGGCCTCGGCGCGCCCGGCCCTGCCCGCGAGGCGGCGGCGCAGCGCCTCCCGCAGCTCCTCGGGCAGGGCGGCGGCGCGATCCTTCCTCGAAGACGTCATGTCGTCCTTCCTCACCGGTCGTCGTGGTCGCTGCCGCCGGAAGCGGCGTCTTCGAGTTCGCGCAGGATGTGCTCCTCGACCAGGTCGGCGAGGGCGGAGACGGTGCGCGCGGTCAGAATGTCCCGCGGGGTCAGATCGACGGCGAACGCCTCCTTGGCGCGGGAGGCGATCAGCAGACTGCGGACCGAGTCACCGCCCAGGGCGAAGAACTCGTCCTCCGCGCCGACCGGCGACACCTCCAGCACCTCCGACCAGATCTCCGCGATGACCTCCTCGGTGGGGGTGCGCGGGGCGATGTGGGCGGCCGGTGCGGCGGCGGTGGTGGCGGGGCCGGGCGCGGGCAGCGCCGCACGGTCGGTCTTGCCGTTCTCGGTGAGCGGCAGCCGGTCCAGCACGGCGAACGCCGACGGGACCATCGGGCCCGGGAGCGTCCGGCCCAGATGGGTGCGCAGCTCGGTGTCGGCCGGGGCGCCGGCCCCGGGCGCGAGGACCAGATGGGCCACCAGCCGGCGCACCCCGGGCTCGTCCTCCCGCACCGTCACCACGGCCTCCGCGACGGCGGGGTGGCCGCACAGCGCGGTCTCCACCTCACCGGCCTCGATGCGATGGCCGTGCAGCTTGAGCTGGTGGTCGCCGCGCCCCAGATGGTGCAGGCGGCCTTCGGCGTCGTAGCGGGCGAGGTCGCCGGTGCGGTACATCCGGGAGCCGGGCGGCCCGAACGGGTCGGCGACGAAGCGGGCGGCGGTCAGCCCGGCGCGGCCCAGATAGCCGCGGGCGAGCGACGGGCCGCTGACCCACAGCTCGCCGGCCACCCCCACCGGCACCGGGCGCAGCCGCGCGTCGAGCAGATGGACCCGGGTGTTGGGGATGGGCCGCCCGATCGGCGGCGGGGCGCCGTCGGGGGCGAGCGGCTCGGACCAGGTGGCCACCACGGTGGTCTCGGTCGGCCCGTACGCGTTGATCACGCGGTGGTGCGGCGCCCAGCGGGCGGCGAGTTCCGCGCCGCAGGCGTCCCCGCCCACGATCAGCGTGCGCAGATCGGGCAGCTCCAGCTCGGTGCCCGGGGGCAGCGTCGCGAGGGCGGCGGGCGGGATGAGGGTGTGGGTGATCCGCTGCCGCCGCAGGACGTCCGCGAGGTGGCCGCCCAGCAGCGGGCCGGGCTCGGGCACCACCAGCGTGGCCCCGGACGGCAGCGCCATGCACAGCTCCAGGACGGAGGCGTCGAACCCCGGTGAGGAGAACCCCAGCACCCGGTCGCTCGGCCGCACCTGGAAGTGCTCGGCCTCGGCGGCGGCTAACCCGGCGATGCCGCGGTGGGTGACGACCACGCCCTTGGGGGTCCCGGTGGACCCGGAGGTGTAGATCACATACGCGGGGTCGTCCGGGTGGGCGGCGGCGAGCCGGTCCTCGTCCGTGGGGCGGTGCGCCGGGCCGTCCGGCGCCTGGACCTCGGCGGCCCGCTCGATCACCAGATGCGGGGCGGAGTCCTTGAGCATCAGCTCGACGCGCTCGGCCGGGTAGTCGGGGTCGATGGGCAGATAGGCGCCCCCGGCCTTGGCCACCGCGAGCCGGGCGACGACGGACTCCACCGAGCGGGGCAGTACCAGCGCGACGATCCGGCCGGGGCCCACACCCCGCCCGATGAGGTGATGGGCCAGGCGGTTGGCCCAGCCGTCCAGCTCCGCGTAGGTCAGCCGGACGCCGGGGGAGTCCACCGCACTCGCATCGGGCCGGCGGTCCGCCGCCGTCTCGACGAGCTCGGCCCAGGTCGCCCGGGGCACCTGCCGGGCGGTGTCGTTCCAGTCCACCAGGAGGCGGTGGCGTTCGGCGGCCGGGAGGATGTCGATCCGGTCCAGCGGCAGCTCGTCGGGGGCCGTGGCCAGCGCGCCGAGGAGATGGGTGAGCCGGTCGGCCAGCGCCCCGGCGGTGGACTCCTCGAACAGCCGTGGGTCGTAGCCGAGTTCCACGGACAGTTCGGATCCGGGCGAGACCACCACGGTCAGCGCGTAGTTGGTGGACTCCAGGGCGTTCAGATCGCGCACCCGCAGTCCGTGCTCGGCCGCGGCCGAGCTGTTGATGGGGTAGTTCTCGAACACCACCAGGCTCTCGAAGAGGTCCACCCCGGCGGGCAGTTCGCTCCAGCCCCGCAGCTGGGCCGGCGGCACATGGCCGAAGCCGCGCGCGTCCGCCTGCTCGGCCTGGAGCTCGCGCAGCCAGGCGGCGGCACCGGCGGCGCCCGCCACCGCGCACCGCACCGGGAGGGTGTTGATGAAGATGCCGGTGATGTCGTCCGCGCCGGGCAGCTCCGCCGGCCGCCCGGAGACCGTCGTCCCGAAACAGACGTCCGACTCACCGCTCAAGCGAGATACGAGCAACGCCCAAGCGCCCTGCACGATCGTATTCAGCGTGAGCCGGTGCCGCCGTGCGAAGTCCTGGAGGGCGGCGGTGTCCCGCTCACCGAGCCGGTGCGACAGCCAGCGCGAGGACCGGGTGGCGAGCTCCGGCGTCGGCCTGCGGTCATAGGGGAGGGGAGTGGGAGAGGTGAATCCTTCCAGGGCCTGCCGCCAGTGCGCCTCGGCGCGCGTGCGGTCCTGACGGGCGAGCCAGGCCACATAGTCGGTGAACGGCCTGCGGGCCGGCAGCCTCGGCTGCTCGCCGGCGGCCAGGGCGGCATGGGCCGCGAAGACATCGCCCAGCACCTGGAAGACGCTCCAGCCGTCCAGCAGCACATGGTGGAAGGTCCACAGCACCCGCACCTCACCGGGCGAGAGCCGGGCCAGGGTGATGCGGAGCAGCGGGGCCGCGGTGAGATCGATCCCGCGGGCGCGGTCCCGGTCCAGCAGCCGCTCCAGCTCGGCCGTGCACTCGTCCTCCGTGAGGCCGCTCCAGTCGAGTTCCTCGACCGGTACGGCCGCGGTGCGGCGCACGATCATCAGCGGCTCGGGCACATCGTGCATCACCACCGCGCCGCGCAGCACCGGGGTGCGGTCCACGACATGCTGCCAGGCGGCGGCCAGCACTCCGGAGTCGCCGACCCCGTCCAGGACGAACGTCGCCTGTTCCACATAGAGCCCTTGGCCCCGCTGGGCCAGGGCATGGAAGACCAGCCCGGACTGGGTCGGGGTCAGCGGATGGATATCGGCCACGTCCCGGCCGTCGCCCACCAGCCGATCGACGGTCTCCTGGTCAAGCCCGGCCAGCGGGAAGTCCGACGGCGTCCGACCGCCCGCGTCCGGGCGGGTGCACAGTCGGACGATCGCCCGCAGCTCCTCGGCCATCTCCTCGGCGAGCCGGCGCACCGTTGCGCGTTGGTGCAGTGACCGGGAGTAGGACCAGCTGAGTTCGAGCCGCCGGTCCGCCACCCGGCCGATCACATCGAGCAGATGCGGCCGGGGCGCCTCCGGGCTCATATCGCCCTCCAGCCCACCGGCCAGAGCGTGCAGCAGACCACCCGCCGGGGGCTCCCAGTCCTGCTGCCCGAGGTAGTTGAAGCTGATCTTCGGGGCGGCGGGGAGGCCGGAGGCGGCCGCGCCGGACAGATGGCGCAGCGCGCCGTGGCCCAGGCCGTTCCCGGGGACCGCCCGCAGCCGCTCCTTGACGGCCTTCAGCGTCCGCTCCAGCCCTGAGGAGGCGGGGGCCTCCAGCACCACGGGGAACATGCTGGTGAACCAGCCGACCGTACGGGACAGATCGACCCCGTCGAAGATCTCCTCCCGGCCGTGGCCCTCCAGGGCCACCGCCACCGTGTCCCGGCCGGTCCAGCGGGCCAGCACCCGGCCCAGGGCGCACAGCAGCACGTCGTTGACCCGGGTCCGGTACGCGCCCGGCACCTCCTGCAGCAGCAGCCGGGTCTCCTCGGCGTCGAGCCGGACGGTCACCTCCTCCGCCGAGGCGGCGGTGTTGGGGCCCTCGCCGTCCGTGGGGAGGTCGGTGCCGCCGTGGGAGGCCGCCCAGTGGTCGCGCTCGGCGTCGAAGCCCCCGGCGGCGGTGTGCTCGGTCAGGCGCAGCGCCCAGGTGCGGAACGACGTGGTCTTGGAGCCCGGTTCGGGCGTACGGCCCGCCACGATCTGCCGGTAGGCGGCGTCCAGATCCTCCAGCACGATGCGCCAGGAGACGGCGTCCACCACCAAGTGGTGGGCCGTCAGCAGCAGTACGGGCCGTATCCCCTCGCCCCGGGTGAAGAGCACGGCGCGCAGCAGCGGCCCCCGGGCCAGGTCGAACCCGGCCCGGATCCGCCCCGCCGTCTCCCGCATCGCCGCGTCCCGCCGCTCCGGCGCCACGGCGGACAGATCGTGGACGTCCCAAGCCGGCTGCGCTTCCGGCGGGGCGTTGTGCTGACGCACGGCGCCGTCCTCGGTCCGCTCGAAGCGCAGCCGCAGGGCGTCATGGTGGGTCAGCACCGTGGACAGGGCGGTGCGCAGCGCGCTCTCGTCCACCGACGCGGTCAGCTCGGCCGAGACCGACTGGGTGAAGTGCCCTGCCGTGGCGCCGAGTTGGTCGAAGAGCCAGTGCTGGATCGGGGTCAGCGGCACCTCGCCGACCACCGGACCCCGCTCGGTCGCGGTCGTGGTCGCCGTGGCCTCCCGCGCGGCCGCCGCCAGGTCCGCCACGGTCTGGTGGACGAAGAGATGGCGCGGGGTCAGCTCGATACCGGCGCGCCGGGCGGCGGAGACGATCTGGATGCTGAGGATGGAATCGCCGCCGAGGGCGAAGTAGTTGTCCTCCACGCCGATCCGCTCCACGCCGAGCACCTCCGCCCAGATGGCGGCGAGGGTCTTCTCGGTCTCCGTACGCGGCTCCACATGGCCGGTGGCGCGGGCCGCCCAGACGGGCGCGGGCAGCGCACGCCGGTCCAGCTTGCCGCTCGGCCCCAGCGGCAGCCGGTCCAGGACGACCACGGCCGAGGGGACCATATGGTCCGGCAGACTCGTGGCGAGGAAGGCCCGGATCGCCGCGGTGTCCACCGGCGGGGAGCCCGGAACCCGCACCACATAACCGGCCAGCCGCTTGTGCCCGCCGGTGTCGACGACCGCCGCGGCCACCTCGGCGACACCGGGATGGCGCGCCAGCGCCGCCTCGACCTCGCCCAGTTCGATACGGAAACCGCGCACCTTGACCTGGTCGTCGGTTCTGCCCAGGTACTCCAGCTGCCCCCGCTCGTCCCAGCGGACCAGGTCGCCGGTGCGGTACATCCGGCCGCCCGCGGGGCCGTACGGATCGGCCGTGAACCGCTGCGCGGTCAGCCCCGGCCGGCCGAAGTACCCCCGGGCGAGGCCCGGCCCCGCCAGATAGAGCTCTCCCGGCACCCCGACCGGCACCGGCCGCAGCCGCGCGTCCAGCGCGTAGGCCCGGGTGGCGGCCACCGGGGCGCCGATGGGCGGGGTGCGGTCCGGATCGGCGGGGTCACAGGGCCAGGCGGTGGCGTAGACGGTGGCCTCGGTGGGCCCGTAGACGTTCGCCACCCGGCAGCCGGGGATGGCCGCCCGGACCTCCTTGACGGTACGGGCCGCGAGTCCCTCGCCCGCCAGCACCACGGTCCCCGCCGTCACCGAGACCGACCCCTTGCCGAGTACCTGCCCGAGCGCCGAGGGCACGGCGCTGATCAGGCTCGCCGTCCAGCCTTGCGTCCGCTCGGCCAGGGTGAGCAGATCGCGGACGATCTCGATGGCGCCACCGGCCAGCAGCGGGCAGAGGATCTCGAAGACCGACACATCGAAGTTGAGGGAGGTCGAGGCCACCACATGGGAGAGCCCCTGGGCGCCGAACTCCTCCCGCGCCCACGCGGCCAGCGCCGCCACGCTCTCATGGGTGACCACGACGCCCTTGGGCGTACCGGTGGATCCCGAGGTGTGGATGGCGTACGCCGGATGGCCGGGGAGCAGTGGGCCGCGCCGCTCGGCGTCGCCGACGTTCTGCGCGGGCAGTTCCGCCAGCCGACGGCGGAACTCCGCGTCGTCCAGCAGGATCCGGCCGCCGCCCGCCCCGGCGGGGATCCGGTCCGCCACCTTCCCGGTGGTCACCACCGTGTCCGGGGCGATGTCGCCGAGCATGAAGGCGATCCGCTCCGCCGGATACGCCGGGTCGACCGGGAGATAGGCCGCCCCGCTCTTGAGCACCGCCAGCACCGTCACCACCAGCTCCGGTGTGCGCGGCAGGGCCAGGGCCACAAAGTGTTCCGGCCCGGCGCCCGAGGCGATCAGCAGCCGGGCCAGCCGGTTGGCGCGCTCGTTCAGCTCCCGGTAGGTCAGCGGTCCGCCGTCGCCCATCACCGCCACCGCGTCCGGCGTACGGGCCGCCCGCGTCTCGAAGAGCGTGGGCAGCACCGCGTCCGGCGCGGCGGAGACCGGGCCGCTGAAGCGGTCGAGGATGCCGCGCGTCTCGGCCTCGCCGATCAGCGGGAGTTGGTCCAGCCGCCGCTCCGGATCGGTCGCCATCTCCACCAGCAGATTGCGCAGACAGCCGCCCAGCCGCTCGATCGTCGAGGCGTCGAACGCGCCGGGGTCGTAGTCCAGGCAGATCGACAGCCGTTCCTCGGGCGCCACCACCACGCTGAGTGCGTAGTTGGTGGGCTCCACATCCCGTTCCTGCCGGACGCCCAGGCCATGGGCGGCGATGGCCTCGCTGTCGAACGGGTAGTTCTCGAAGACCACGATGGAGTCGAAGAGGCTCACCCCGCCGGGCACCTCGCTCCAGCTCCCCAGCTGCGCCAGGGACACGAACTCGAAGAGCCGGGACTCCGACTGGGCCGACTGCAACTCCCGCAGCCAGTCCAGCAGTTTGCTCTCCCCGGCCACCCGGACCCGGGTGGGGATGGTGTTGATGAACACCCCGACCATGGACTCGACACCCGGCAGCGCGGCCGGTCGCCCCGAGACGGTGGTGCCGAAGCACAGGTCGTCGGCCCCGCTGTACCGCGACAGCAGCAGCGCCCAGGCGCCCTGCACCACCGTGTTCATGGTCAGTCCGCCCCGCTGCGCGGTCATCCGGAGCCGGGCGGACTCCTCGGCGCCCAGCGTGACCCGGTGCGAACCAGAGGAGGCGCTGCGGTGCGCCTCCGGCGCGGGCCGGTCCCGCGGCAGTTCGGTGGGCGAGGTGAACCCGGCCAGCGCCGTACGCCAGTACCGTTCGGCCTCCGCCGTGTCCTGCTCGCCGAGCCAGCCCAGGTACTCGCGGAACGGCCGGCGGGCGGGCACCACGGGCGCCCGTTCCGAGGTCAGAGCCGCGTACCGCTCGCAGACCTCGTCGAAGACCTGCGCCGCGCTCCAGCCGTCGAGCAGCACATGGTGGAAGGTCCAGACGATCCGCACCTCGTCGGCCGACAGCCGGATCAGCGCCAGCCGCGTCAGCGGCGCCGTGGCCAGGTCGATCCCCTCGGCCCGGTCCTCGGCGAGCAGCCGGTCCAGCTCGGCCTCGCGCCACTCCTCGGGCCGCCGCGTCCAGTCGTGGTGGACGATCCGGAGCACCGCCCGGTCCGTCACGACCTGGAGCGGCTCCGGGGTGTCCGCCCACACCAGATGGGTGCGCAGGATCGGATTGGCGTCCACCGTCTGCCGCCACGCGGTGGCCAGCGCCCGCGGGTCGCCCACCCCGGTCAGCGTCAGCTGGACCTGGTTGACATACGCGTCCGACGCCGGGTCCATCAGCCCGTGGAACAGCATCCCGGCCTGGGTCGGGGTCAGCGGATAGATGTCCTCCACCGCCCGGCCGTCGGCGGCGATCAGGTCCACCGCGGCCTGGTCGAGCCGGGCCAGCGGGAAGTCCGACGGGGTGCGGCCGCCCGCCCCGGGACCGGCGCAGTGGCCGATGATCTCCTCCAGCGCGCGGAGCATCCCCCGCGCCAGCCCGGCCACCGTCTCCTCGGTGTGCGTCCCCGAGCCGTAGTACCAGGTGATCTCCAGGCACCGGCGCTCCACCCGGCCCACGACGTCCAGCAGATGCGCCCGGACCGTGTCGGGCGCGGCGTCACCGCCCAGCCCGTCCCGTACGGTGCGGACGAGACCGGTGTCGTCATCCGCCGCCGACCAGTCGAACTGCCCGAGGTAGTTGAAGCTGATCCCGGGCTCGGCCGCGCCCTGGAGCCCGGAGCCGGGGGAGAGGTGGCGCAGCGCGCCGTAGCCGATGCCGTGTGCGGGCACCGCCCGCAGTTGCTCCTTGACGGACTTCAGCGTCTCGCCCCAGCCGCCGCCCGGGACGTCCAGGGCGACCGGATAGAGGCTGGTGAACCAGCCGACGGTGCGGGACAGGTCCACCCCGTCCAGCAGATGCTCCTCCCGGCCGTGGCCCTCCAGGTCCACGGCGATCCGGCGCCGCCCGGTCCAGTCGCCGAGCACCCGGCCCAGCGCCGCGAGCAGCACATCGTCCACGCGGGTGCGGTAGACCTCGGGGACCTGCCGCAGCAGCGCCTCGGTGCGCTCCCGGTCCAGCCGGACGGTGACCGACGCCATGGACGCCACCGTGTTGTCCCCTTCACCGTCCACGGGCAGCCCCGCGGCGCACTCCGCGGTCACCGCCCGCCAGTGGGGGAGTTCGGCGTCGAAACCACCGGCGGCGGTGTGCTCGGTGAGCCTTCGGGACCAGTCCCGTACGGACGTGGTGCGCGGGCCGAGGCCGGCCCGCCCGTCCGCTAAGCGCTCCGCTGGAAGTGCCCTGATATGCCGTCGATCGTCTGCGGCGCCGCCGTGGCTGGTCGCGCCCCGCGGCGGAGCCGCATACCGATACGGCCCCGCGCCCCTTCGGGGCGCCGCCGAACCGCAGCCGACTTCCGCCGATTCGCTTAGCAGCTGCTGGTACGCGGTGTTCAGATCCTCCAGCAGCACTCGCCAGGAGACACCGTCCACCACGAGGTGGTGGGCGGTCAGGAAGAGGGTCGGCCGCTGCCCCTCTCCGCGGTGGAACAGCCGCGCGGCCAGCAGCGGACCCCGCGCCAGGTCGAACCCGGCCTGCGCCTGCGCCATCGCCGCGTCCTCGGCGGCCCGGCACTGGTCCGCGTCGAGCCCCGACAGGTCGTGCTCCCGCAAGGGCGCAGGGGCCGTCAGGTCCGGCCGCGGGCAGTACTGCCCCGGGCCTCCGCCGGCGCCGGGCTCGAACCGCGTGCGCAGCGCGTCATGGTGGACCAGCAGCGCGTCGAGCGCCGCGCGCAGCGCGCGGAGGTCCGGTTCCCGCTGGAGCTCCACGACCACGGACTGGTTGAAGTGGCCGGGCCGGTCGGTCCGCAGACGGAAGAACCAGTGCTGGATCGGGGTGAGCGGCACCTCACCGGTCACCGGGCCGGTGTCGGCGGCGGGGGTGGCGGTGGGCGTGGTGACGGCGGCGAGCGAGGCGATGGTGGGGTGCCGGAAGAGCTCGCGGGGGGTGAAGGCCAGCCCCGCCTGCCGGGCGCGGGAGGCCACCTGGATGCTGAGGATCGAATCCCCGCCCAGATGGAAGAAGTTGTCCTCGGCGCCGATCCGCTCCCGGCCCAGCAGGGTGCCCCAGATCTCCGCGAGGGCCCGCTCGGTGTCGGTACGGGGCGCCACATACCCCGCCGTCCCGGCCGCCGCCGGGTCGGGCGCGGGCAGCCGGTGGCGGTCCACCTTGCCGTTGCGGGTGAGCGGCAGCGCGCCGAGGGCGACGAACGCCGAGGGCACCATGTAGTCGGGCAGCAGGCCGCCCAGGAAGGACCGCAGCTCCCCGGCGCCGGGCACCTCGGCCCCGCCCACCGGCACCGCGTAGCCGGTCAGCAGCGTGCGGTCGCCCACCCGGGAGAGCGCGACGACCGCCTCCGCCACGGCCTCGTGGCGGGTCAGCGCGGCCTCGATCTCGCCCGGCTCGATGCGGAAGCCCCGGACCTTCAGCTGGTCGTCGGCGCGGCCCACGAAGCGCAGTTCACCGTCGTCCGTCCAGGCCACGATGTCCCCGGTGCGGTACATCCGGGAGCCGGACGGCCCGAACGGATCGGCTGTGTACCGCTCGGCGGTGGCGCCGGGACGGCCGTGGTAGCCGCGCGCCACCCCGGCCCCCGCGATGTACAACTCCCCGGGTACGCCGGGCGGTTGGGGCTGGAGGGCACCGTCGAGGACGTACGTCCGGGTGTTGTCCAGCGGCCGTCCGATGGGCAGCGGGCGCGGCAGCTCCTCCCCGGCGCGGAAGGGGCGCCGGGTGGCGAAGGTCGTGGTCTCGGTGGGCCCGTAGCCGTCCGTCACCGTCAGATCGGGGCAGGCCGCGAGCACCCGGCGCACCGCGCCCGGGGGCACCGCCTCACCGCCGGTCCACACCTCCCGGGCGCCGCGCAGACACTCCGGCGCCTCCTGTGCCAGCAGCCGGAACAGCCCGGCGGTCAGCCACAGGCAGCTCACCCCGTACTCGGCGATCGCCCGGCGCACGGTGTCCGCGTCCACGTCCCCTGGAGGCGCCAGCACGGCCCGGCCGCCGCGCAGCAGCGGCACCCACAGCTCGTACGTCGAGGCGTCGAACGCCTGGGGCGAGTGCACCAGCACCCGGTCGTGGTCCGCGAAGGCGCGGTCCGCGACGAGGGCGGTCACATCGCGGTGGCGCACCGCGACCCCCTTGGGCCGCCCGGTGGAGCCCGAAGTGAACATCAGATACAGGGCGTTGTCGGGGGAGAGCGCCACGTTCGGCGGCTCCGACGGGCCGTCGCCGCCGCCGGACCCGGACCCGGACCCGGATTCGGATCCGGGCTCCACGAGCAGGGTCCGCGCGGCGTCCGAGGCGTCCGCCGCCGTGCGCTCCCACGCGCGGTCGGTCAGCAGCACCTCCGCGCCCGCCTCCGCCAGCACGCTCCGCAGCCGGTCCCCGGGGGCACGGGTGTCCAGCGGTACGTACACCCCGCCCGCCTTGACGACCGCCAGCAGCGCCACCACCAGCTCCACCGACCGGTCCATCAGGACGGCCACCGGGCGTTCCGGTCCGACGCCGTGTCCGATGAGCCGGTGGGCCAGCCGGTTGGCGCGGGTGTCCAGCTCCCGGTAGCTCACCGGGCCCGCCCCGCCGTCCAGGGCCACCGCCTCCGGCGCACACCGCACCCGCTCGGCGAACAGCGCGGCCACCGTGGACTCGGGCAGCGGGACCGCGGTGTCGTTCCACTCCCGGAGCACCTGGTGGCGCCGGGCGGCGGTGAGCATCGGAAGGTGTGCGGGCGCCCGGTCCGGGGTGTCGGCCATGGCCGTCAGCAGCACCGTCAGGTACTCCGCCATCCGCCGGGCGGTGGCCTTGTCGAACAGCGCCGGGTCGTAGCCGAGCCGCAGCGCCAGCTCCGCGCCGGGGTAGACCACCAGGGACAGCGGGTAGTTGGTGGTCTCGACGCCGTTCAGCTCGCGCAGGGCGAGGCCGTGCGCGGCGGCGAGGTCACCACCGGTCGGATAGTTCTCGAAGACCACGATGGAGTCGAAGAGGTTCACCCGCTCGGGCAGACCGGTCCAGGACCGCATCCGGGTGAGCGGCACGAAGTCGAACCGCCGGTCCTCGGTCTGTCCGGACTGCACCGCGCTCAGCCAGGACAGCAGGGTGGACCCGGCCGGCACCGTGAGGCGGGTCGGCACGGTGGTGATGAACAGCCCGTTCATCGTCTCCACGCCCGGCAGCTCCGGCGGCCGTCCGGACACCGTGGTCCCGAAGACCACGTCCTCGCGGCCGGACTGCCGGGCCAGCAGCAGCGCCCAGGCGCCCTGCACCACGGTGTTCAGGGTCAGCCCCTCGTCCCGGGCCAGGGCCTGGAGCCGCTCGGTGGTGGCGGCGGGCAGGGTCACGCGGAGATCCTCGGTGGACTCGGCGTGATGGGTCTCGGTGGGCTCCCGGTCGTACGGCAGCGGGGTGGGCTCGGTGAGATCGCCGAGCCGGGCCCGCCAGTGCTCCTCGGCCAGGGCCCCGTCGCGCTCCCGCAGCCAGGCCACATAGTCGCCGAACTGGCGGCGGCCGGGCAGCCCGGCGGCCATCGCCGCGCCGGACACCCCGTCACGCGCCCGTGCGTGGCAGTGGAAGACGTCGGAGAGCACCTGGAACAGGCTCCAGCCGTCCAGGATCAGATGGTGGAACGTCCACACCACCTGGACCTCGGTCTCCGAGAGCCGGGCCAGCGCCAGCCGCGTCAGCGGCGCGGCGGCCAGGTCCAGGCCGCGCTCCCGGTCCTCGGCGAGGAACCTCCGCAGCTCCGGCCGGCGCGCGTCCGGCCCGGACAGATGACGCCAGTCGAGCAGGACCACCGGGATCCGGACCCCGCGCTCCACCACCTGGACCGGCTCGGGGACCCCCTCCCACACCGCGCGGGCGCGTAACACCTGGGTGCGGTCGGCGACCTGCTGCCAGGCCGTGGCCAGCGCCGCCGGCTCCGGCACCCCGTCGAGGACGAAGGTGAGCTGCTGGAAGTAGGCCCGCCGGTCGCCCTGCGCCAGCGCGTGGAACAGCATGCCCGCCTGGGTGGGGGTGAGCGGGTAGATGTCCTCCACCGTGCCGCCGTTCCCGGCCAGCCGGTCCACGGCGGCCTGGTCGAGGGCGGCGAGCGGGAAGTCGGAGGGGGTGCGGCCGCCCGCGCCGGGCGCGCTGCCGTGCCGGGCGATCTCGCACAGCGCCTCGCGGAACTCCCCGGCGAGCCGGGCGACCGTCTCCTCCCGGTGCAGGTGAGCGGAGTAGAACCAGGTGAACTCCAGGTCGTCCCCCCAGACCCGGCCCACCACCTCCAGCGGATGCGGGCGCGGCGAGGTGGGGTCGGCGTCCAGGGCCAGCTCCCGGTGCAGACCGCGGAAGAGCCCGTCGCCGCCACCCGGTGCCTCGAACCGGCCGAGGTAATTGAAGCTGATCCCGGCCGTGGGACCGTCGGGAAGGCCCGCGCCGTCGAGCAGATGGCGCCGCACCCCGTAGCCAAGACCACGCCGCGGCACGGCCCGCATCTGCTCCTTGACGGACTTCAGGACCTTGCCCCAGCCGCCGTCCGGAAGGTCGAGCGCCACCGGGAAGCGGGTGGTGAACCAGCCGACCGTACGGGACAGATCCAGGTCCGCGAAGAGCTCCTCGCGGCCGTGGCCCTCCACGTCCACCGGCACCCGGGTGCGCCCGGTCCAGCGGTGCAGCACCCGGGTCAGCGCGCTCAGCAGCACGTCGTTGACCTGTGTGCGGTAGACCTCGGGGAGCGTCTGGAGGAGTGCGGCGGTCTCCTCCGGGCCGAGCCGGACGGTGACCGACCGGGCCGAGGCATAGGTGTTCGCCTCGCCAACCCCGTCCGTACCATGCAGATCCATCGGCAGCGACGGGTCGCAGACCCCGGCCAGACCGGTCCAGTACGCCTTCTCGTCGGCGAACCCGCCTTCCGCGGCATGGGTGTTGAGCCGCTGTGCCCAGCGGCGCAGCGCGGAGGACTTCGCGGGAAGCCCGGCCCCCTCGTCCCGGGCCGCCCGCCGGTAGGCACTGTCGAGATCCTCCAGGACGATGCGCCAGGACACCCCGTCCACCACCGCGTGATGGACGGTGAGATGGAGGACCGGGCGCGGTCCGGCGTCCCGGTCGAGCACCGCCCGCATCAGCGGCCCCCCGGTCAGGTCGAAGCGGCCCAGGTGCGCCGCGCCGGTGGTCCCGAGCGGTACGCGGACGGCCGCCGCGTCCTCGATCCGCTGGTACCAGCCGCCGTCCCGCCGGTGGAAACGGGAACGCAGGGCGTCATGGTGGTCCACCAGCGCGTCCAGGGCGTGCCGCAGCGCGTCCTCGTCCACGTCCTCGGGCAGCACCAGGGAGATGGTCTGGTTGAAGTGGCCGGCCCGCTCGGGGTCGGTGGTGAACAGCCAGTGCTGAATGGGGGTCAGCGGCAGCTCCCCGGTGGCCGCCCCGTCCCCCTCGGAGGTGGGCTCGGCCGGGGCCGGGGCCGTGGCGGTGTCCAGGTGCAGGGCCAGCGCGGCGATCGTCTGATGGCGGTAGACATCGCGCGAGGTGACGGCGAGCCCGGCCTGGCGTGCCTGGGAGACCAGTTGGATGCTGAGGATCGAATCGCCGCCGAGGGAGAAGAAGTTGTCCTCCATCCCCACGCGGTCCACCCGCAGGATCCGGGCCCAGACCGTCGCCAGGGCCCGCTCGGTGGCGGTACGGGGCGCCACATAGCCCGGTGCCGCGGCCTCGGCCCAGTCCGGCTCGGGGAGCCGGCCGCGGTCCAGCTTGCCGTTGGGGCTGAGCGGCATCCGCTCCAGGACGACGACCGAGGCGGGCACCATGTAGTCGGGCAGCGAGCGCCGCAGGAACCGCCGCAGCCCCGCCGGGTCGGGCTCGGCGCCCGCCGCGGCCACCACATAGGCGATCAGCCGCTGATGGCCGTCCGTCTCCCGGACGGCGGCCGCCGCCTCGGCGATGTCGGGATGGCGCAGCAGCGCCGTCTCCACCTCGCCCAGCTCGATGCGGAAGCCGCGGATCTTCACCTGGTCATCGGCTCTGCCGATGTACTCCAGCCGGCCCTCGCCGTTCCAGCGGACCAGGTCACCGGTGCGGTACATCCGGCTGCCGGGCGGCCCGAAGGGGTCGGCGAGAAAGCGGTGCGCGGTCAGCCCGGGACGCCGCAGATAGCCCCGGGCCAGGCCCTGCCCGCCCAGATACAGCTCACCGGTCACCCCGGGCGGCACCAGCCGGAGCGTCGGGTCCAGGACGTACGCGCGGGTGCCCGCGACCGGGCGGCCGATCGGCGGTGCCTGCGGCGGCGCCTGGCCGTCGCAGAACCAGCCGGTGGCGTACACCGTGGCCTCGGTCGGCCCGTAGAGATTGGCGATCCGGCAGGACGGCATGGCCTCCCGGATGTCCCGTACGGTCTGGGCGGGCAGCGGCTCGCCCGCCAGTACGACGGTCCGGGCCCAGTCCGCCGGGCGATCCTCGCCCAGCAGCCGGGAGAACACCGAGGGCACCCCGCTGAGCAGCCCCGTCGCCCGCGGCCGCCCCTCGGGGTCGGTGAGGGCGAGCAGATCACGCACCACCTCGACGCTGCCGCCGGCCAGCAGCGGGCAGAGGATCTCGAAGACCGACACATCGAAGTTGAGCGAGGTCGAGGCGACCACGTCGGTCAGCCGCTCCCGCCCCAGCTCCTCCTCGGCCCAGGCCGCGAGCCCCGCCACAGCGCGGTGGGTGACCACCACGCCCTTGGGCCGGCCGGTGGATCCGGAGGTGTAGATGACGTAGGCGGGATGGGCCGGGACCAGCGGCCGGAGCCGTTCGGCGTCGGTGATGTCGCCGTCCGCGAGCCCGTCCAGCCGGGCGCGTACCTCCGGGTCGTCCAGCAGCAGCGGTTCGGCGTCCGCGGGCAGGCAGCCGGCCGCCCCGGCGGTGGTGAGGACGGTCGAGGGCGCGGCGTCCTCCAGCATGAACGCGATGCGCTCGGTGGGGTATGCGGGGTCCACCGGCAGATATCCGGCGCCCGCCTTGAGCACCGCAAGCAGGACGACCACGAGCTCGGCCGAACGGGGCAGTGCGAGGGCCACCAGCCGTTCGGGACCGGCACCCCGGTCGATGAGCAGCCGCGCCAGCCGGTTGGCGCGCCGGTTCACCTCGTCGTAGGAGAGGCTGGTGTCCGCGCAGGTCACGGCGGTGGCCCTGGGCCGCCGCGCCACCTGGACGGCGAAGAGATCGGGCAGGGTGGCCTCGACCGCGGGCCGCTCGGGCCCGTTCCAGGCGTCGAGCATCGCATGCCACTCGGCGTCGGCCAGCATCCGCAGCTCGATCAGGGTGGCACCGGGGTCGGCCACCATGGCGGTCAGCAGCCGGTGCAGATGCCCGGCCATCCGCTCGATCGTGGCCGCGTCGAACAGATCGGAGTTGAACTCCACGGTCAGCCCCAGCGAGCCGTCGTCGCGGGGCAGGAACTCCAGCACCAGATCGAATCGCGCGGCCGGGCGCGGCAGGGAGTGCTCGGTGATCCGCACACCCCCCGCCTCCTGGCCGGGCACCATGGCGCTCTGCTGCACGACCAGCGCCTGCACCAGCGGATTGCGGCTGGGGTCGCGGCGCGGGGCCAGCTCCTCGACGACGCGCTCGAACGGCAGGCGGTCATGGCTGAAGGCGTCCAGCACCGTCTCGCGCATCGCGTCCAGGAACCGCTCGACCGTGCAGTCCCCGTCCACATCGGCGCGCAGCACGAGGGTGTTGACGAAGAATCCGGCGACCGACTCCAGCTCCTTGCGGTGGCGCCCGGCGGTGACGGTGCCGAAGGCGATGTCCCGCTGGCCCGAGTAGCGGGAGAACAGCACCGCGACGGCGGCCGCGAGCAGGGTGAACTGCGTGGTGTCCCGCTCCCTGCCGAGCCGGGCCAGCCCCGCCACCAGCTCGGCGGGCAGCTCACGGCGGTGCACCGCCCCCGCCGTGGTGCGCACCGGCGGGCGCGGTCGGTCGGTGGGCAGCTCCAGCGTCTGCATTCCGGCCAGCCGGCCCCGCCAGTACTCCAGATCGGCGTCCGCGCCGGCGGTGGCGGGACGGCTCCGCTCCCACACCGCGAAGTCCGGGTATTGGAGGGCGGGTTGGGGGAGCGCGGCATCGGTGCCGGACACCTCGGCGGCGTAGAGCGCGGCCAGTTCGCGCACCAGCAGCCCGACCGACCAGCCGTCGGTGACGATGTGGTGCTGCGCCAGCAGCAGGATGTGTTCCTCGTCGGCGAGCCGGATCAGCAGCGCCCTGGTCAGCGGGGACTGTCTCAGGTCGTAGGGGCGGTTCAGCTCGGCGGTCAGCGTGGCGTCGAGCTCCTCGGCGCGCCGCCGCGCCGGATGCCCGCCGAGGTCGAGCCGCTCGAGCGGTACGGTCCCGTGCGCGGCCACCTGCTGCACCCCGTGCCCGTCCACGGTGGCGAAGGTGGTGCGCAGGGCGTCATGGCGGGCGGCGAGCCGGTCCAGCGCCCGGCGCAGCGCGGCCGCGTCCAGCGGGCCGTCGAGCCGCAGCCCGGCGCCGGTGTTGTACTCGGTTCCACCGGAGGTCAGATCGTCCAGGAACCACAGCCGCCGCTGGGCGGAGGACAGCGGCAGCGGACGGTCGCGCGGCGCGGGCGGGATCGGCGCCTCGCGCGCCTCGGCGGCCGTGGCGGGCAGTCTGCCGGCCAGCCGCGCCACCGTCCTGGCGTCGAGCAGATCGCGCAGTGAGAGCTCAACGCCCAGCTCGGCCCGGATCCGGGCCAGCAGCCGCACACCGAGGATGGAGTCGCCGCCCAGACCCAGGAAGTCGTCCTCCACGCCGACGGTGTCCACCGGCAGCACCTCGGACCAGATGCGGGCCAGGGTCTCCTCGGCGGGGGTGCGCGGGGCGATGTGGCGCGAGTCGCCGTCGGGCGCGGAGCGCGGGGCGGGCAGCGCCTGCCGGTCGATCTTGCGGTGCGGGGTGAGGGGGAACGCGTCCAGTACGACGTAGGCGGACGGCACCATATGCGCCGGCAGCACCCGGGCCACCGCGGCGCGCACCTCCGCGGCCTTCGGCGGGGTCCCGCCGCCGGGCGGCACCACATAGGCGACCAGCCGCTTCTGACCGGGCTCGTCCTCCCTCACCGTGACCACGGCGGACCCCACCTGGGGATGGCGGGCCAACGCGGCCTCCACCTCGCCCAGTTCGATACGGAAGCCGCGTATCTTGACCTGGTGGTCGGCCCGGCCGAGGAATTCCAGTTCGCCGTCGGCGTTCCAGCGGACCAGGTCACCGGTGCGGTACAGCCGTGAGCCGGGCGGGCCGAACGGGCAGGCGGTGAACCGCTCGGCGGTCAGCCCCGGCCGGTCGAGATAGCCGCGGGCCAGGCCCGCGCCGCCGATGCACAGCTCTCCCGTGACCCCGACCGGCACCTGCCGCGCCGCCTCGTCCAGCACGAACACCCGGGTGTTGGGCAGCGGACGGCCGATCGGCGGGGCGCCGGAGCCCGCCGCCAGGGCGTCCGTCCAGCTGGCCACGACCGTGGCCTCCGTCGGGCCGTAGGAGTTCACCATCCGCCGTCCCGGTGCCCACAGGTCCACCAGGTCGGCGGGGCACGCCTCCGCGCCCACGATCAGGGTGCGGAAGTCGGGCAGCCCGTCGTGGAGCTCCTCCGGGGGCACGGTGGCGAGCGCCGCAGGGGGGATCAGGGCATGGGTCACCCGCTTCTCCCGCAGGACCGACGCCAGTTCGGCGCCCAGCAGCGGCCCCTCCGGGGGCACCACCAGCGCCGCCCCGGCGAGCAGGGAGGAGCACAGCTCCAGGACGGAGGCGTCGAAGCTGGGCGAGGAGAACTGCAGCACCCGGTCGCCGGGCCGGACCCGGTAGTGGGCGGCCGTCGCGGCCGAGAAGTTGCCCAGACCGGCGTGCGGCACCAGCACACCCTTGGGCACGCCGGTGGAGCCGGAGGTGTAGATGACATACGCGGGATGCTCGGGGCACAGCGGGCCGAGCAGCTCCCCCCGGCCGGGCGCGTGATCCGGGCCCGCCCCGGCCCCCACCTCCCGGATCCACGCCGGGTCGTCCAGCACGGTCACCGGCCGGGCGTCGGCCAGCATCATGGCCCGGCGCTCCTCGGGGTGCGCGGGGTCGATCGGGAGGTACGCGCCACCGGCCTTCGCCACCGCCAGCTCGGCCACCACCAGCTCCGCCGAGCGGGGCAGCACCAGCGCCACCACGCGCTCCGGACCCACGCCCCGCCCGATGAGATGGTGGGCCAGCCGGTTCGCCCAGCGCTCGACCTCCCCGAAGGACCACTCGCGTCCGTCCGCCACCAGGGCCGGCGCCTCGGGGGTGCGTTCCGCCCGGACGGCGAAGAGCTCGCCGAGCGGCGCGCGGGAGACGGCCCGGTCCGTGGCGTTCCACGCCTCCGGAGGGAGGTCCGGGACGGGTTGGGGTGCGGACACCGATGAGGTCTCGTAGTGGTCCGTCATGGTGGGTTGTGGCCCTTCAGAGCGGTTGAACGGGCGGATACGGGGGGCGGCTCGGGCCGGCCGGCGCCGAGCCGGTGCGCCCGCGCCCGGCCGGGGGAGACGTGGGGAGATTCGGCCGTGTGCGGGGCGGTGGGAACCTCAGACCAGGGCGCTCTTACGGGCCATCCGGCCCGAGAGCTGGATCCGGTCCACGGCGCCGGTCCGCGGATCGCGGACGAAGCGTCCGCCGGGGAGCCGGCGTCCGGAGGAGGGGTCCACCAGATCGCAGGTCAGGTCCTCGTGGCAGACCAGCGGCGCGGGGAGGTCGCCGTCCACGGACAGGGCGAGAACGCCGCCGTCGCTGATGGTCACCTGGTACTCGATGTCGCCGTTGAGGTAGATCCCGGTGCACTGCGAGGTGGCGGCCATGGGGGTGGCCCGGTGCCGTGGGGTGGGTGTGGGGGGCACCCGGACGCCGGTGATCTCGCCGAGGACATCGGTCAGTTCGTTCCACAGCTCGGTGCCGGTGCCCGCGTTGGCGGTGAAGCCGACCACCGCTCCCGTGGCGGGCTCGGCCCGCAGGAAGCAGGAGGTGCCCTGGGCGTTGCCGTCGTGCCCGAACCACAGCGTGTCGCCGTGCCGGAAGAGCCCCCAGCCCAGACCCCAGCCGTCGGCCAGCACACCGGGGTCGGCGCCGGGCACCGGGCGGCGCATCTCCTCCGCGAGCTCGCGGGGCAGCAATCCCGGGGCGCCGTCGCCGAGATGGGCCCGGCCCAGCGCCACCAGATCGAGGGCACTGGCCCTCAGGGCGCCGGCCGCGGCCTCGGCGGGGGCGAGGTTCTGCCGCACCGGCCGCGTTCTGCCCGTGGCCTTGTTGGCCGAGTGGCCGCGCGCCGTGGGCCGGTGCGGGGCGCCGGCCGTGCCGATGAAGGACGGCACGGTGCCCAGCGGATCGAGCAGAACGGACCGCATGGCCTCCTGCCAGCTCATCCCGGTGACCGTCTCGATCAGCCGGCCCGCGGCCACATAGCCCGCGTTGGAGTAGGAGAAATCCGTCCCCGGGGGCATCACCAGGGTGCGGTCGGTGCAGTGGTCCAGCAGATAGCGCGCGGCGCTCAGCGAGGCCACCTGGTCGGAGTCGGGCCCGGACGGAAGCCCCGCGGTGTGGCTGAGCACCTGGCGCACCGTGCACGGCGGACCGGCCCGCCGCAGCTCCGGCACATGGTCGCCGAGCCGGTCGTCCAGCTCCACATCGCCGTCCGCCACCAGGAGCGTCACCACGGTCGCGGTGTACGCCTTGGTGATGGAGCCGATGGGCACGGCGGCGTCGGCCGTGCACGGCTCGCCGGTGTCCGCGTCCAGGACGCCGGTCTCCACGGCGAGGGTCATTCCGCCGCTGTGCACGGCGAGTTGGGCCCCGGGCACCTGATGGGCACGGGCCAGGGCGGTCAGCCGGTCCTCGAGGACGCGGCGTATCTTGGACCGCTCCTCGACGGACGGGGCCGGGGTCGGACGTAACACGTAGCACTCCTTGCCGGGGGACGGGACGGGCGACGGGGACCGGGTCATGGCAGCCGGCTCGTGGCCGTGACGTCCCGCGGCACGATCCTGAAGCCTTGCCAGTGGGTGGGCATGGGGTCCTGGTCCTCGTCCCTGGGCACATGGTGGAAGTCGACACTGACCCAGGCGACCGGGTCGGTGAGCTTCTCGTCGCCGGTGTACTTGTCGACCGAGGTGGCGCAGTCCGGGGCGGTGTTGCCGTAGGCCAGCCGCTCGCACTCCCGGTACTGCGTGAAGTACATGTCGTGGTGGGTGAACTCCTCGGTCTCGTGCGGGCCCCGGTACTGATCGCTCTGGTGGTTGTCGATCTCCCAGGACTTGGCGTGGCCGTCGGAGTTCTCGGTGGCGGGGTTCACCACCCGCCAGAAGCGGGTGGGCGCGAGGTCCGCCGCGGTCTCACGGGAGAACACCGTGCGCTTGGTGGTGCGCGCGGCCGTGCCGCTGCCCAGGTAGTCGTACTGCTCCACGGTGTTCTTCGACTGTCCGTCGACGTCGAAGTCCAGCCGCCAGAAGATGTTGTGCGAGTGGTTCTCGCTGAACCGGGTGGAGCCCACCCCGGTCGGCCAGCCGCTGCTCGCGTCGGAGAACTGGAACGGTGAGAGGCTTCCGGTGGCGCCCGACCGGGGGGTGATGGAGCCGTCGTCCGAGAAGCGCCACTCGGTGATGTAGTCGTACCAGCCGATCTCGGAGACCGAGAAGACGACCAGGTCGGTGCCGTGCAGTACGCCCTTCTCCACCGCGCTCTTGTAGGCGAACGGCCGCGGCTGCTCCTCGACGCACAGCACCGGGGTGTCCGAGAAGTCGCGCAGCCGCCCGTCGGGGCAGTCCTTGGCGCTGAGCCGGGTGAGCGTGCCCTGCTCCAGATCGCCGAAGCCGATCGCCGAGACATCGTAGAAGCGCGGCTGACCGCTGTCGTAGGGCACATGCACCTCGGCCAGCGAGGCGCTCTTGAGCACCCGGGTGGGGGTGGAGCGGTTCGGGGTGTAGATCACATCGCTCAACACCGCACCGGTGTTGCGGTCGATGTCCCAGCACATCTGCCACCGGGCACCGTTCTCGAGGGTCGTGTCGATGCGATCCGCGGCGGGACAGGACGGGTCCGCCGCGGCCCTCGCGGGCGCGGCGGAGGCCGGGCCCGGCACCCACAGGGCCAGCAATCCCGCCACGGCGATCAGCACACGGGCACGCCGAAGCAGATGGGCACGCCGAAACACACGGGCACGCCGAAACACACGGGCACGCCTGGACACACGGGCACGCCGAAACAGACTGGACACGGACAAGGCTCCCCTCACAGGCCGATGACGGCGGCGCGCCTGGCCGACAGATCGATGACGATCCGGCTGGTGTCGATCCACTTGCCACCCGGAATGCGCACGAACAGCTGCACACACCGGTGCTCACCGCACCGGGACACCTTCCGGGCGCCGTCCACCCCTTTGGCCCGTGAGCCGAGGAACGACATGCTCTGGAGCCGCAGTTGGGCGGGCGAGGCCAGCCGCTTCCCGGTCTGCGACGCGTAGGACTCGCGCATCCCCGGGCCGAGCCGGCGGTCGGCGAGGACGACCTTCACCGCCTCGCGGGCCTCGGCCAGGGTGGGAGGCGGCTGGACGCCGTGCCGGCGGGTGGAGTCGAGGACCTTCTTGGAGCGCAGATCGACCACCCTGGTGATGAGGGTGTCCGAGGCGTAGTCGTAGAGCTGGACCTCGGCCCGGCTGTCGGTGTCGGAGGACGCCGACTTGGCCCGGGGCGGACGGCGGGTGTCCAGCGGCTCGGCACCGGAGCCGCCCGCCGCGTTCCGCTCCCCGTCACTCTTCTCTGTCGCCTGTCGACGGTCCTTCGCGGCCCCGGGCCCGGTGGCGGCGTCGACGGCGATACGGGTCGCCTCGCGCGATTCCTCGGATGTCAGCCGTCCGGAGTGTGAGGCGACGACGGCCGCGGGCTCCTGGGCATCGGACGCGGGCGATCCGGCGGTGCGGAGGGCGGCGATCCCGCCGCCCGCCAGCACCGCCGTCAGACCCAGCGCCGCGGATACGCGCCATCTCCGGTGACGGCGCCCCCTGGTATCGGCCGCACCCTTGTCCGTCGCGTTGTCTGTCATCACCCAGCCGTTTCCGTTGTCGGTCAAGTGAGCCCGGTGGGGCTCGCGGTGACAGCACTCGGCCGGATACCGGATTGTCGCTGGTGCGTTCCCCGTCGTGCAGACGGGATTCAAGCCGCTGACAACGGCTCGCGCGGACTCCCCCCGGACTCTTCGCTGTCCACTGTGAGCTCACGCTTTCACCACTCCGGGCGGCGTAACAGTCGCATTTGTCATCAAGGGGCTGTGAGAAACGCATGTCCCATGGGCGGCCGAGCGGCCGCAAAGCGATGACGTGGAAGGCTCGTGGGAAGGCTCTCTGCCATCATGCTCACATGAGCCATTCGATCACCATTCGATGTGACATCTGTGGCGCCACTCATTCCTCCTCAGCGGCCGACAGCGTCGGTGCGCTCCGCGAAGTCATCGTCCAAATGAGCTGGTCAAGGGCGCGATGGGATGGCCGGGTGATCGATATGTGCGGTGGGTGCGGCGCCCGGGAAATGGCGCCGAGCGCGCCCGGACGGCGCTGCGGTTCCTGTGAGGGAGGCGAACTCTTCGATGTCCTCGGACACGACAGAATCGGACATCGTTTGGCCAATGCATTACTCAGGGCCGGTATAGATAATCTCGAACTGCTCTCCGGTTTCTCCGCGCGTCAGCTTCGTGATCTGGACGGTATCGGCGCCGTGAGCGCACGTCACGCACTCAATCGTCTGCACTCCGCGCCGAACGAAAGGCGAGCGTGAACGAATATTCCCGCTGTTATTCCTCGGCGCCTCCCGAAAGCGGATCGTGCCGCGTACCGTACCCGCCGGCCGACCCCCGGGCGCGGAGCTCAGCTCTGCGCGGTGGGACGGACCACGATCTCGCCGACGTCGACACCGGCCGGCTGCTCGATGGCGAACACGATGGCGCGGGCGATGGCGTCCGGGGGCATCGCGATCTTGTCCATGCCGTCCTGGATCGCGCTCCTCGCGTCCGGGTCGGTGATGGAATCCGCGAGTCCCGTCCGGGTGTACCCCGGCGAGACGGTGGTCACCCGCAGCGATTCGCCCGCCTCCTGGCGCAGCCCTTCGGAGATGGCGCGTACGGCGTTCTTGGTGCCGGCGTAGACCGACATGGTCGGGACGATGCGCAGCCCGGCGGTGGAGAGGGTGTGCACGAAATGCCCGGAGCCCTGCTCACGGAAGACGGGCAGGGCCTCCGCGATGCCGTACAGCACGCCCTTGATGTTGACGTCGACCATCGCCTCCCAGTCCTCGACGCGCAGATCGTCGAGGGCTGAGATCGGGCTGATACCGGCGTTGCTGACCAGGACGTCCAGCTTTCCGTACCGCTCGCGTGCCGTCGCGACCAGACGGGACAGATCCGCGCGCCGCTTCACATCCGTGACGACGGCGACGGCCTCGCCGCCCGCCCCGGTGATCCGGGCCGCCAGTGCCTCGATGCGGTCCGACCGCCGTGCCGCGAGGACGACCTTGGCGCCGCGCTCGGCCAGCAGCAGCGCGGTCGCCTCGCCGATGCCGCTGCTCGCGCCCGTAATGGCGACGACCTTGCCTTCGATACCCGATGTCATGGGGGTTCCTTCCAGGGGAAACGTTGCGGGAGGGCAGGGGAAAGGAGGGGGCGGCGATGGCCTACAGTGAGAAGTGGAGGCGCCGCCACTTCGCCCCACACTAAGTGGGTGCGCCTCCGCTTAGCAACCCGGGGAATGAGGAGAGCCGCCGATGGCCAGGGATCCAGGGCGCCCGCTGCGGGCCGACGCACAGCGCAACCGGGAGAAGATCCTCTCCGCCGCGGTACGGGTGTTCGCCGAGGAGGGGCTGGACGCCCACCTCGAGCGCATCGCCAAGGAGGCGGGCGTGGGCACCGGCACCCTCTACCGGAACTTCCCCACCCGTGAGCTGCTGATCGAGGCCGCCTACCGCAATGAGCTGGCCCGGCTCTGCGACGCCGCCCCCGAACTGCTGGCGGCCCTGCCACCGCGCGAGGCCCTGCGGGTGTGGCTGGCCCGCTTCATGGACTACGCCAACGCCAAGCTGGGCATGGCGGACGCGCTGCGGGGCGTGGTCGCGTCGGGTGTCAATCCGTACGCGCAGAGCCACGAGATGATCCAGGACGCGCTCTCGCGGCTGATGGACGCCGCCGTCGCGGCCGGTGTGATCCGGTCGGACATCGGCGCCACCGACATGTTCGCCGCCCTCACCGGCATCGCCCTCGCCTCGGGGAAGCCCGAGCAGCGGGAGCAGGCCGACCGCCTCCTCGACCTCACCCTGGACGGGCTGAGCGCTGGATCCGACGCTCAGTAAAGATTTCTGAGTTTTCAGTTCAGACTCTTGTGCCAGCCGCTCAGCGCTCTTAGCGTGTGCGGCCATGGAGAACGAACACACCACGGACCGGGCCGCGGGAACCGGCGACGAGTCCGTGGGCGACCGGCTGCGCGCGCTGCGCAAGGCGCGCCGGCTGACGCTGCGGACCGTCGCCGAGGCCGCCGGGATCAGTGAGGGCTATCTCAGCCAGATAGAGCGCGGGCAGGCCAATCCCAGCATCGCCACCCTCCAGCAGGTCGCCGCCGCGCTCGGCCTGAAGGTGGCCGATCTGTTCGGCGACGACTTCACCAGCGGCCCGAGCGTGCTGCGCGCCGAGGAGGCGCCCCGGCTCGCCCTCGGGGTGCTCGGCGGGCGCAAGTTCCGGCTGACCCCGGGGCCGCAGCACCATCTCGAAGTGTTCCTGGGGGAGTTCGACGCCCATGGCTCCACGGGAGAGACCCTCTACAGCCACGGCGACTCGGAGGAGTTCCTGTACGTCCTCGAGGGCACGGTCGGACTCCAGCTCGGCGAGCGCTCCTTCACCCTCGGGGCCGGTGACAGCATCCGCTACTCCTCCGCCGTACCCCACCGGCTGAGCGAGACGGCCGGGGCGGCCGCCCGGGTGCTGTGGGTGATCAGCCCACCCAGCTACTGACCCCCACCGCCCGGCCTCACCTGCCTCCCTCCTCTATCCGCGACGAAACCGGGGCCATCCCAGGCCGCCCGACCAGCGGCCGTTCGACCACGATTGGCTGAGTGCCGCAGTGCTGAACGGAAATGTGTCCTTCTGGTACCGCCAGACCGGCTTCCCCGAACGGCGTCCGCCGCTCGACGGCGACCTCGCCACCGATGTGTGCGTCGTGGGCGGGGGTTTCACCGGGCTGTGGACCGCGTACTACCTCAAACAGGCCGCCCCCGATCTCGACATCACCGTCGTGGAGCGGGAGTTCGCCGGATTCGGCGCCTCGGGGCGGAACGCCGGCTGGCTCAGCTGCAAGATCGCCGGGTCGGCCGGGACCTATGCGAGGAAGCGCGGGCGCGAGGCCGTGATCAACCTCCAGCGGGAGATGATCCACACCGTGGACGAGGTGATCTCGGTGGCCCGTACCGAGGGCATCGAGGCCGACATCGTCAAGAGCGGCTATCTCACCATCGCCCATGGCGCGGCCCAACTGCCCCGGCTGCGCGCCGCGTACGACCAGCTGAGCCACTGGGGCGGACAGGACCTGGAGTGGCTGAGCGCACCCCGGCTCGCCGAGCGGCTGCGCCTGGACGGGGCGCTGGCCGGCTACCACAATCCGCACTGCGCCCGGGTCCACCCGGCCAAGCTGGTGCGCGGCCTGGCCGCCGCGGTGGAGGCGCGGGGTGTGCGGATCCTGGAGTCCACCCCGGTCACCGCCATCGCCCCCGGCCGGGTCAGCACTCCGTTCGGCACCATCCGCGCGGGCCGGATCGTCCGCGCCACCGAGGGCTTCACCAGTGGTATCGAGGGCGAGCGGCGCACCTGGCTGCCGATGAACTCCTCGATGATCGTCACCGAGCCGCTCCCCGGCGAGCTGTGGAAGCGGCTCGGCTGGGAGGGGCAGGAACTCCTCAGCGACGCCACCCACGCGTACACCTACGGACAGCGCACCGCGGACGGCCGTATCGCCATCGGCGGCCGCGGAGTGCCCTACAAGTTCGGCTCCCGCACCGACCGGGCGGGGCAGACCAGCGCGGAGACCGTACGCGCCCTGCGGCGGATCCTCACCGGCCTCTTCCCGGACACCGCCGAGGCCGCCATCGACCACACCTGGTCCGGGGTGCTGGCCGTGCCCCGCGACTGGTGCGCCTCGATCGGCTACGACCCCGCCACCGGCGTCGGCTTCGCCGGTGGATACGTCGGCCATGGCGTGGCCGCCACCAACCTCGCCGGGCGCACCCTGCGCGATCTGCTGCTCGGCCACTCCACCGAGCTGACCGCGCTGCCCTGGGTCGGCCACCGCACCCGGCGCTGGGAGCCCGAACCGTTCCGGTGGATGGGGGTGCACGGCATGTACGCCGCGTACCGCGCCGCCGACCGCTCGGAGTCCTCCGGCCGCACCACCACATCGCCCATCGCCCGTCTCGCCGACCGCATATCTGGACGCTGACCATGAGCAAGCCCACCGCCACCGCCGCGGCCACGGACCGTGCCCCGGCCACCGACCGCGAGCGGACCGCCCGCAAGGCCGGTCTCGCCTCGTTCATCGGCACCACCGTCGAGTGGTACGACTTCTACATCTACTCCACCGCCTCCGCGCTCGTCCTCGGCAAGATCTTCTTCGGTGGCGGCGGTGACACCACCGGCGCGCTGCAGGCCTTCGGCAGCCTGTGGCTCGGCTTCCTCGCCCGGCCGATCGGCGGCATCGTCTTCGGCCACCTCGGCGACCGGATCGGCCGGAAGAAGACCCTGGTCACCACGTTGCTGATGATGGGCATCGCCACCACCCTGATCGGGCTGCTCCCCGGCTATGACGAGGTCGGCGTCGCCGCGCCGATCGCGCTGGTGCTGCTGCGCTTGGTGCAGGGCATCGCGGTCGGCGGCGAGTGGGGTGGCGCCGTCCTCATCGCCAGTGAACACGCGCCCAAGGACAAGGCGCTGTCCTTCGGCGCCTTCGCCCAGCAGGGGTCACCGGCCGGATCGATCCTGGCCACCGGGATGTTCGCGCTGCTCACCCAGCTCCCGGACGACGACTTCGACGCCTGGGGCTGGCGCGTGCCGTTCCTCTTCTCCGCCGTGATGGTGGTCATCGGCCTGGTGGTGCGCCTCAAGGTCGAGGAGTCCCCGGAGTTCGCCCGGCTGCGCGACGAGAAGCGGGTCGCGAAGGTGCCCCTGCGGGAGCTGGTCACCGGCCACGCCGGATCCCTCGTGCTCGGCGTGCTCGCCAGCTCCATCGGCATCGCCGCCACCTACTTCATCACCACCTTCGTCCTGTCCTGGTCCACCGACAGCCTCGGCATGGAGCGCTCCACCATGCTGAACGTGCTGCTCGTCTACAGCGTCCTGCAGTTCGTCACCCAGCCCTTCGGGGTGGTGCTGGCCGCCCGCTTCGGCCCGCGCCGCACCGTGGCGGCCCTGCTGGGCCTCAACTTCGCTCTGGTGCCGGTGATGTACGCCTGTGTCTCGACGACCCAGCCGGTCGTCGTGGGGCTCGGCATCTCGCTGCTGGGCATCACCGGCGCGATGAACTACGCGATCCTGGCCGGACTGCTCGCCGCGGCCTTCCCGATCTCGGTGCGCTACACCGGTATCTCCCTCTCCTACCAGCTGTGTTCGGCGCTCATCGGCGGTACGGCACCCCTGGTCGGCGAGTGGCTGCTGCACTCCACCGGCGGATCGATCGTGCCGGTCGTGATCTACCAGATGGCGCTGGTGGCCGTGTCCCTCGTCTGCTCCCTGGCGCTGCTCAACCGCTCGCGGACGGCGTAGCCGCGGCCGGGCCTTGGCCGAACGGTCAAAGCCATGGGCGGGTCTTTGGCCGATACGTGCACCTCCCCGCCCGCTCCCTTCCGCATCATCAGGGGCCGTACAGCGCGGCGGCGCGGACAAGGGAGGCAATGTGAACGGTGTGCGAACACAGCCGCACGGCCGGCGGGCCCAGGGGCGGGCCACCGGCCCGGTCGGCAGACTGACCCGCCGCCGGGAGGTGGCGGAGCTGGTCGCCGAGGCCGGTGGCGGTCCGCTCCGCCGCACCCTGGGCCTGACCCAGCTCACCCTGCTCAGCGTCGGCGCCACGCTCGGCACCGGGATCTTCGTGGTGCTCGGCGAGGCGGTGCCCCAGGCGGGCCCGGCGGTGGTGCTCTCCTTCGTCCTCGCGGGGGTCACCGCGCTGTTCTCCGCCCTGTCCTACGCCGAGCTCGCGGGCATGATCCCGGGCGCCGGGTCCTCGTACAGCTATACCTACGCCACCTTGGGCGAGCTGGTGGCCTGGGTGTGCGGCTGGTGTCTGATCCTGGAGTACGGCGTCTCCGTGGCCGCGGTCGCGGTCGGCTGGGGCCAGTACGTCAACGAACTGCTCCTGCTGACCGTCGGCCGGACCCTGCCCGACGCGCTCGCCGCCCCGCCCGGCGACGGCGGGGTGCTGAACGTCCCCGCCGCCGCCATCGTCGTCCTCGCCATGGTGGTGCTGCTGCGCGGCGCCCGGGAGAGCGCCGTGGTCAACACCGTGATGGTGGCGGTGAAACTGGCCGCGCTCGTCATCTTCTGCGCGGTGGCCTTCACCGCCTTCCACGCCGGGAACTTCCGGCCGCTCTTCCCCCTCGGCACGGCCGGGATGACCGCGGGCGCCTCCTCGCTCTTCTTCTCCTACATCGGCTTCGACGCCGCCTCCACGGCGGGGGAGGAGGCCAAGCACCCACAGCGCGATCTGCCGCGCGCCATCGTCCTCTCGCTCGGCCTGGTCACCGCCCTGTACTGCGCGGTGGCGCTGGCGGCGGTCGGCGCGATGCCCTGGCGGCGGTTCGAGGGCACCGAGGCCACGCTCAGCCAGGTCCTCGTCAGCTCCGTCGGCGGTGGCGAGCTGTGGCCGATCCTGCTGTCCATCGGCGCGGTCGTCGCCACCACCAGCGTGGTCCTCACCGTGCAGTACGGACAGATCCGCATCCTGTTCTCGATGGCCCGCGACGGGCTCGTCCCCGGCCTCTTCTCCAGGGTCCACCGGCGCACGGGGGTGCCGCGCGCGGGCACCGTCATCGTCTCCGCCTTCGTCGCCCTCCTCGCCGCGCTCATCCCGCTCGGCGACCTCGCCGACGCCACCAGCATCGGCACCCTCTTCGCCTTCGCCCTGGTCAACCTGGCCGTGCTGATCCTGCGCCGGCGCAAGCCGGACGCGCCACGCAGCTTCCGGGTGCCGCTCGCGCCCGTGACACCCCTGCTGGGAGTGGCCTGCTGCGGGTATGTGATGTACGGGCTCGGGGCCGACACCTGGATCGCCTTCGGCGCCTGGATGGCCGTCGGACTCGCGATCTACGGGCTCTACGGCATCCGGCACTCCACCCTCGACCGCCCCGCCCCCGAACCGGAGACCACCCCATGACCCCGCTCGACCCCACCGCCGACGTGCTCGCGCTCACCCGCGCGCTGGTCGACACCCCGTCGGAAAGCGGCCATGAGGCCCGGCTCGCCGACGCCGTCGAAAGCGCACTGCGCGCCCTGCCGTGGCTGACCGTCGAGCGGATCGGCCACTCCGTCGTGGCCCGCACCCAACTGGGCCGCGAACGGAGGGTGGTCATCGCCGGGCACCTGGACACCGTCCCGGCCGCGGACAACCTCCCCTCCCGGCTGGACGGGGGACTGCTCCATGGCCTCGGGGCCTGCGACATGAAGGGGGGTGTCGCGGTCGCCCTCCGGCTCGCGGCCGCACTCCCCACGCCCGCGCACGACATCACCTACGTGTTCTACGAATGCGAGGAAGTGGCGGGCGACCGCAATGGCCTGGCCAGGATCGCCGCGGAACGCCCCGAGCTGGTCCAGGCCGATCTGGCGATCCTCATGGAGCCCTCGGACGCCGGTGTCGAGGCGGGCTGCCAGGGCGTGTTGATGGCGGACATCGCCGTACGTGGCGAGCGGGCGCACACCGCCCGCGCCTGGAAGGGGGTCAACGCCGCCCACCGCGCCGCCGCCGTCCTGCGCCGCCTGGACGACCACACCGCCGAGCGGATCACCATCGACGGGCTGGAGTACCGCGAGGGGCTGAGCGCCGTGGCCGTGCGCGCGGGCGTGGCCGGGAATGTGGTGCCCGACCTGTGCGTGATCACGGTCAACCTGCGTTTTGCGCCCAGCCGTTCACCGCGGGAGGCCGAGGCGTATGTACGCGGCCTCTTCCCCGAGTACGAGGTCGAGATCACCGAGAACACCCCGGGCGCCCTTCCCGGCCTGGACCAGGAAGCGGCCGCCTCGCTCGTGGCGTACCTCGGCGTGGCGCCCCGCCCCAAACTGGGCTGGACCGATGTCGCCCGCTTCGCCGCGCTCGGCACACCGGCGCTCAACTACGGCCCCGGCGACCCGTCCCTGGCCCACACTGCGGGCGAGTACGTGCCGGTGGAGCAGCTGCGGGAGTGCGAGGCGCGGCTCATGGGCTGGCTCGGGCCTTCCAGCCCCTCCAGGGGGCACCTTCCAGCGGTAGCTGGGGGAGATTGAGGAGCGGGGTCTGGGGCTTCAGCCCCAGTTGTGAGAAGGGGCGGGGAGGGGGAAGCACCGATATGCGGCTCCGCCGCGTGGCCCGCCGCAGGCGCCAAGCGTCGCCGGACAACCCGCTAGGCGCCCGCGCCCCGCAGCCCCGCGAGCGTGCGCAGCTGGAGCCAGAGCACCAGCCGCTCGTCCGGGTCGTCCAGGTCGATGCCCAGCTGCGCCCGCGCCTGCCGCAGCCGGTAGCGGCAGGTGTTGGGGTGGACGGCCAGCAGCCGCGCCGCCCGCGCCATATCGCATCCGGCGTCCAGCCAGCACACCAGCGTCCGGGCGTAGTCCGTACCGTGCCCGGCGTCGTACGCCACGATGTCCCGCCATGCCCCGGCCGCCAACTCTCGCCGCTCACCCAGGAGTTCGGTGAGCCGGAGCAGTACGGCCCGGGGCCGGACGTCCGCCATGGCGGCCACCGTCTCCTCCGGGCCCAGTACCCGCAGCACCAGATCGGCGTCCTCCCGTGAGCCGCGGACCTCCGCCACCTCCGGCACCACATCGCCAAGACCGGCCCGCACCGGCACCCTCAGGGCCTGCCCCGCGCGGCGCACGATGTCCTCGGCCAGCCGCCGCTGCCGCTCCCCGGCCCGCCCGTACGTCCCCGGCAGCAGCGCGTACACCACCCCGTCGACCAGCACACAGGCATGCCGCCCGTACCGGGCCTCGCACTGCAGCCGTACGAGATCCAGGAGCCGCAGCGCGGCCTGCTCCCCGTCCGGCGCGCCCGCCGCGCCCTCCAGCGCGAAGGCGGCCACCCGCACCGGTGTGCCGGGGGCCAGCCCCAGGCGCTCGGCGGCGGTGGCGGGCTCGGCGGTGCCGTCCAGGAGACGGCGCAGCAGATCGCCGGTCAGATGGCGGGACAGCTCCTGTGCCGCCCGCGCCCGCAGCAGGAGCAGGGCGGCCGTGGAGGCTCCCTGGGCCAGCGCCTCCTCGGCGTCCGGTGCGAGGGTCCCGTCGTCGACGACCCACAGCGAGCCGAGGGTCTCACCGCCCGCCCGTACGGCGACGGCCAGCCGCGGCAGTTCCTCGGCGCTGAGGGCGGGCAGGCGCACCGGCCCATGGGATGCGAACAGCACCCGGTACTGCTCGGTGTTCTCCGGGCTGTCCGGCACCTGACGGCCCAGGATGCCCTGGCGCCGGGGCTCGTCCACGGGCTGGCCGGGGATGGTGGAGTGGGCGAGGATGCGCTGGCGCGGATCCTCGATCACGGTGGCGCCGCCCACGGCCGTGGCCACGGCGCCCGCGAGCGAGAACAGATCGCCGAGCGCGGCGCCGCCCGCGGGGGAGGGCCGGGCCCCGACCGCACCGGCCAGCAGCAGATGGACATGGTGCCAGGCGGCGTCCTCGTCCACGGTGAGCAGGGCCAGCCCCCGCCCCCGCGCTCGGGCGACGGCGTCCGCGAACCCCTGCCCGTGCCCGTGCCCGGATGCGAGCTCCTGCCCGGACGCGGGCCCCTGCTCGGACGCGAGCCCGTTCTCACCGCGTACGACGAGGCCCGCCATCCGCGCGGCCGCCGCCTCGTCCACCAGCGCCCCGGCCGCCTCCGCCCGCACCCCGACCGCCAGCAGCAGGGCGCCGGGCGCCCGGTCCGGGAACGGGGCGTGGGCGTCGTACAGCAGCACCTCGGTGACGGGTGTGGTGAGCCCGGACGGGGCGGTGAGCAGCCGCAGCGCGGGCTCGCCCAGAGTGTCCAGCAGCTCCCCGAGGGTGCGGGTGTCCATGGGCGGTACCGGGCCTTCCAGGGGGCTGACACGCGAGGCGGTTGGCTGATCGCAACAGGACCCTAGGTCGCGCTTGTGCATCCGGACAAGCCGAGCGTGGGCTCGCCCCGGGAGACTCTGGCCCATGACATCAGTGACGATGGACGCCGAGGTGCTGGCCACCGCCGCCGCCCGCGCCGCCGGGGTCGCCGTCCGCACCGTCCACGACGTGGCCGGTGTCCAGGCGGTGGCCGACTTCTTCGCCGAGGTGTGGCGGCTGCCGCGCAGCAACCCGCCCTATCCGGCCGAGGTGCTGCACAGCATCGTCCACGCGGGCGGCGCCGTGCACGCCGCGTACCCCACCGGGCCCGACGGGCAGGAGGGCGAGCGGCTCTCCGGTGCCGCGGTCGCGGTCTTCGGCCCGCCGGCCGACCGCGAGGTGTACTCGCTCGTGGCCGCCGCGACCGCCTCCGACCGGGGCGTCGGCCACGCCGTCAAACAGGCCCAGCGCGGCTGGGCGCTGGAGCGCGGGGCCCACACCATGCGCTGGACCTTCGACCCGCTGGTCGCCCGTAACGCCCGCTTCAACCTGGTCAAACTGGGTGCCCTCGGCGCCGAGTACCTGGTCGACCTCTACGGCCCCATGAACGACGGGGTGAACGACGGCGACGAGAGCGACCGGCTCACCGCCCGCTGGGACCTCCTCGCGCGACCCGCGCCCGCGCCCGCACCCGCCGATGACACCGACGACCGGGCAGCCGCCCCGGTCGTCCGCCACGCCCCCGACGGAGGCCCGCTCGCCGCCCGCCACGCGGACCGGCTGTGGTGCAGGGTGCCCGGGGACATCGTCGCGCTGCGCACCGCCGACCCGGCCCTGGCACTGCGCTGGCGGCACGCCGTGCGCGAGGTCTTCACCGAGGCGTACGCCGAGGGCTTCCGGGCCACCGCGATGTCCCGCGACGGCTGGTACCGGCTCACCCGGAACCCCGCCCCGGCCACCCCTGGAGAGGATCCGCGGCCATGAGGCTCGAACGCGTCGAACTGCTCCATGTCGCCCTTCCGCTGATCACCCCCTTCCGTACCTCCTTCGGGACGATGACCAGCAAGGACACCTTTCTGCTGCATATCGTCACCGACCGGGCCGAGGGCTGGTCGGAGTTCGCCGCCGATCCGGAGCCGCTGTACTGCGCGGAGTTCATCGCCGGCGCCGAGATCGTGATCCGCGACTTCCTGCTGCCCCGGGTGGCCGCCCTCCCCGCGCCCACGACGGCGGCCCTCGCCCCCGCGATGGCCGCCATCAAGGGCCATGAGCTGGCCAAGGCCGCCCTGGAGACCGCGCTGCTCGACGCCGAACTGCGCGCCCACGGCATGCCGCTGGCCACCTTCCTCGGCTCGGTCCACGAGCGGGTGCCCGCCGGGGTGTCCGTGGGCATCAAGGACTCCCTCCCCGAGCTGATCGACGACGTCGAGCGGTATCTCGCCGAGGGCTATGTGCGCATCAAGCTGAAGATCGAGCCGGGCTGGGACGTGGCGCCGGTGCGCGCCGTACGGGAACGGTTCGGCGAGGCGCTGCCGTTGCAGGTGGACGCCAACACCGCGTACACCCTCGCCGACGCCGAACACCTCAGGAGACTCGACGAGTTCGGGCTGCTGCTCATCGAGGAGCCGCTGGAGGAGAACAACCTCCACGCCCACGCCCGGCTCCAGCGGCGGCTGACCACTCCGGTCTGCCTGGACGAGTCCATCCACAGCGCGCGTGACGCCGCGTCCGCGATCGCGATGGACGCCTGCCGGGTCATCAACATCAAACCGGCCCGCGTCGGCGGCTATCCGGAGGCCCGCC
The DNA here is from genome assembly GCF_017874715.1 of Streptomyces iranensis. Classification (GTDB taxonomy): domain Bacteria; phylum Actinomycetota; class Actinomycetes; order Streptomycetales; family Streptomycetaceae; genus Streptomyces; species Streptomyces iranensis. The sequence continues at coordinate 87,425 of NZ_JAGGLR010000014.1, forward strand.
GCATCCATGACCTCGCCGCCGCCCACGGCGTCCCGGTGTGGTGCGGGGGCATGCTGGAGACCGGTATCGGCCGCGCCCCCAACCTGGCCCTCGCCGCCCTGCCCGGCTGCACCCTGCCCGGCGACACCTCGGCCTCCGGCCGGTACTTCGCCGAGGACATCACCGAGCCGTTCGTCCTCCAGGACGGCCACCTCCCGGTGCCCACCGCGCCCGGCATCGGCATCGACCCGCTCCCGGACGCCCTCGCCCGCTTCACCACGGCACGGCGGCAGCTCTACCCGCGCTGACCCGCCCCCGCCACCGGCCGGTCAGGTCCGGTCGGTGAGCACCACCGTGCAGCCGCGCAGCTCATAGCTGTCGATCCCGTCCTTGAAGCCGACCCTGGGCGGGGCCGCCATACGGATGCCGGGCAGGGCGAACAGCCGGCTGAGGAAGACATCCGTCTCCAGGAGCGCGATGGTGGCCCCGGGGCATTTGTGCGCACCGTCCCCGAACGACAGCCCCGGCGCCCCCGCGCCCGCTGCCATCGGGCGGCCCGGACACAGCCGCTCCGGTCGCTCGCCCACCGTACGGGCGTCGAGATTGGCGCGGTGCAGCAGGATGTCGACCAGCTCCCCGGCCGGGACCGTCACTTCCGCGTCCGGGTCCGCGTCCTGGCCGTCGCCGGGCAGCCGGAGCGGTGCGGTGGTACGGCGGCGGAGCCGGCCGATGACCGGTTCGAGCCGGAGGATCTCCTGGAGGACCGCGATCCGGCCGGGCTCGTCGGCGGCCCGGTAGCGTGCCAGCAGGGCGGGGTCGCCGAACAGATGCCACGCGGCCACGTTGACGAACTCCCGGGTGGTGACCATGCCCGCGGCCGCGAACGTGAGGCATTCCCCCAGGATCTCGCCGGACGAACACCCCTCGTCCAGCAGATGGGAGATCAGGTCGTCGCGCCGCCGTCGCCGCCGGGCCCGTACGGCCGGGCGGACGTCACCCCAGTAGACCCGCAGCCAGTTGGAGTTCTGCCGCACCAGCCAGCGGATCCCGTGGAGGCTGGTCAGCCCGGGGGTCCCGAACTTCTCGGGGAAGAAGCGCTCCAGCCGCTCCCGGATCCCGGGCCGGCTCTCCGTCAGGCCGATCACGGCGCTGGCCACCTCGATGGCCAGGTGGAAACTCAAGTCGGCGAGGTGGCCCCGGCCGGTCTTCCGGACGGTGTCGAGCTGTGTCTCCGCCACCTCGACCATGACCTCGCGGTAGTGCTCGTCGACCCGGCGCGGGGTGAAGAACCGGGCGGTCTGCCGCCGGTCCTCGCGGTGTTCCGGACCGTCCCGGTAGAGCACCGGACGCCGGAACCGGGACGGCAGCTTCTCCACCGTCTCGACGCCGAGTCCGGCCTGCACGGTGGCCGTGGCGCGCAGCACGGCGCGGGCCTCCTCGTAGCCGGACACCTGCCAGACCCCGTCGGGCCCCCGCCGCACCGGGCAGCCGTCTCCGCCCGTTCCCCGGCCGACCCTGCGCTCCCCGTAGTGGTCCTCGTCCATGGGCGGCACCTCCCGGCCCAGACTAGGAGTAGCGCGGCCACCTTACGAGGCCCTGACCGTGCTTTCCCGGGTCTACGCTCGCATTCATGGACAGCGAGAACCCTCTGGGGCGCTTTCTGCGCGCCCGCCGTGAACGGGTGCGGCCCGAGGACGTGGACATCCTGCCCGCGGGCCGGCGCCGGGTGGCGGGGTTGCGCCGGGAGGAGGTCGCGCTGCTGGCCGGGGTCAGCACCGACTACTACGTACGGCTGGAGCAGGGCCGGGAGCGGCATCCCTCGGCGCAGGTGGTCGAGGCGCTGGCGCGGGCGCTGGTGCTGGAGGAGGACGCGGTCGCCCATCTGCACCGGCTGTCCCGTCCGGCCCCCGGCCGGCGCCGCCCGGCCGCGCGGCGGGAGCGGGTGAGCCCGACCCTGCTGCGGATGATGGAGGGCTGGCCGCGGACCCCGGCCGTGGTCCTGGGCCGCTGTCTGACCGTACTGGCCCACAACACCCTGGGCAGGGCCCTCTTCGACGGGCACACCCACAGCCGGGATCTGATGCGGCTGGTCTTCCTCGACCCGGACGCGCGGGAGTTCTACCCCGACTGGGAGCGGGTGGCGGTCAACACCGTCGCCGGGCTTCGCGCGGCGGCCGGAATCGACGCCGAGGACCCCGAACTGATCGCCGTCGTCGGCGAGCTGTCGCTGAAGAGCGAGACGTTCCGGCGGCTGTGGGCCCGCCATGACATCCGCCAGAAGACCCATGAGACCAAGCGCTTCCGGCACCGCCTGGTCGGTGAGCTGACGCTGGACTACGAGGCACTGACCGTGAACAGCGCCCCCGGTCAGCAGCTCATCGTCTACCAGGCCGAGCCGGGCAGCCCGTCCGAGCAGGCGCTGGCCCTGCTGGGCAGCCTCACCGCCGAGGTGGTGGAGGCGCCCCACGACCCCATGAGCACCACGACGAAGGACATATCCGCATGACCGTCAATGACTCGCCCGTCTGGTTCATCACCGGCTGTTCCACCGGACTGGGCCGGGCCCTGGCCGGCGCCGTCCTCGGCCACGGCCACCGCGCGGTGGTCACCGCCCGCGACCCCCGGCAGGTGGCCGACGTCGTCGCCGGTCACGGGGACCGCGCGCTGGCCCTGGCGCTCGACGTCACCGACAAGGACCGGGTGGCGGAGGCGGTGAAGGAGGCGGAAACCGCCTTCGGCCGCATCGACGTACTCGTGAACAACGCGGGCTACGGCTATCTCGCCGCGCTCGAGGAGGGCGAGGACGAGGAGGTCAGGGCCCTGTTCGACACCAATGTCTTCGGTCTGGTGGACGTCACCCGCGCGGTGCTGCCGGGCATGCGCGCCCGCCGCGCCGGCCACATCGTGAACATCTCCTCCCTCGGCGGCCTGGCCGCCTTCGGCGCCACCGGCTACTACCACGCCACCAAGTTCGCCGTGGAGGGCCTGTCCGAATCGCTCGCCGCCGAGGTGGCCCCGCTGGGCATCAAGGTGACGATCGTCGAACCGGCCGCCTTCCGCACCAACTGGTCCGGCCCCTCCATGCGCCAGTCCGCCACCACCATCGACGACTACGCCGGGACCGCGGGCGCACGGCGCGCCGGCACCCTCGCCACCTACGGCCACCAGCCCGGCGACCCGGTCCGCGCGAGCGAGGCCATCATCGGCGCGGTGGAGGCGGCGGAACCCCCGCTGCGGCTGCTGCTGGGCAAGGCCGCCTACGACATCGCCCAGGCCCGGCTGGACTCCCTCAGGGCCACGTTCGACACCTGGCGCGAGGTGACCCTCGGAGCGGACTACCCCGTGGCCACGTCCTAGGGTGTCCGGCGGTACGCGTACGCCTGCGGCGGCCTGTTCCCCTCCCCGCCCCTTCCCACAACTGGGGCTGCGCCCCAGACCCCGGATCGGGGCTGCGCCCCAGGCCCCGGATCGGGGCTGCGCCCCAGGCCCCGGATGGGGGCTGCGCCCCAGGCCCCGGATGGGGGCTGCGCCTCTGGCCCTGGATGGGGGCTGTGTCCCTGGTCCCGGATCGGGGCTGCGCCTCTGGCCCTGGATGGGGGCTGTGTCCCTGGTCCCGGATGGGGGCTGCGCCTCTGGCCCTGGATGGGGGCTGTGTCCCTGGTCCCGGATCGGGGGTGCGTTCCTTCCTGCGGCATCGGTATGCGGCTCCGCCGCGTCTCGGGGCTCCGCCCCTTAACTCCGGGGTCCAGGGGCGGAGCCCCTGGTATCGGGAAGGGGCGGGGAGGGGAACAGGGAACAGCCCGCGCTCCTCAGCCCCGCCGGGCCCTCAGCGTCCCCGCGCCCGGCGGCCCCAGCGGCGCAGCAGCCCCCGCCGGGCCCGGGGCGGTCGCGATCCGGCGGACCGGCGGCCCGCCGCGCCCGCCGCGCCCGCCAGGGTGTGGCCCGGCGTCCACTGACCGTCGGGGGACAGGATCGGTGCCTTGCGCTCCGCCTGCGCCCGGATCTCCTGGTGGGAGTCGTACGCGGTCACCCGGAACGCCTCGTCGTGGGAGGCCAGAGCCGCCCGCAGGGCCGCCCCGGTGGCACCACGGCGCCGGGCGAGGGACGCCACCCAGCCGAGGAAGCCCATGAGCGCGGCGAGCACACCGGTGACGATCAGATACGGCAGTAAATCACTCATGGGCCGAGGCTACGTGAGGCCCTACGTCGTCCAGGAGGCCAAGTTCCAGACGGCTCAGCCGCGCGGGGTCGGCGATCACCTCGTACGCGGCGATCCTCCCGTCCTCGACGGTGACGGTCAGGGCGAGGAGCAGCCGGCCGTGCGGGGCCACGACCACCCCTACGGACCCATTCACCAGCGCGGGCTCCGCGAACCGCGCCCTCGGCGCGAAACCGGCGGTCTCCTTCGCCACCGCCCGCGCACCGCGGGCCACCGTGGGCATCCCCTCGGGCAGGGCGGCGCGGTCGGCACGCCGGACGACATCCGGGTCCAGCACCGCGAGCAGCGCCTCCATGTCCCCGCCGCGGGCGGCGGCGAGGAAGGCGTCGACGGTGCGCCGCTGCCGGTCCAGCTCGGCGCGGGGCACCGCCGCGATGCCCCGCACCTTCTGGCGGGCGCGGCTGGCCAGCTTCTTCGCGGCGACCGGTGAGCGCTCCACGATGGGCGCGATCCGGTCGAACGGCACCGCGAACACATCGTGCAGCACAAAGGCGATCCGCTCGGCCGGGCCCAGCGTGTCCAGCACCACGAGCAGCGCCCTGCCGACCGAGTCGGCCAGCACCGCCTCGTCCTCCGGACCGCCGCCGTCCCCGGTCTCCCGGGCCATCTCGGGCAGCTCCTGGCCGACCGGCTCCTCCCGGCGCGCGGTGCGGGAGCGCAGCATGTCCAGGCAGATGCGGGAGATCACCGTCCGCAGCCAGCCGGACAGGTTCCCGACCGCCTCGGCGTCCGCGCGGCTGAGCCGCAGCCATGTCTCCTGCACGGCGTCGTCCGCCTCGCTGAGCGAGCCGAGCATCCGGTAGGCGACCGCCCGCAGCCGGCCGCGGTGGGTCTCGAACCGCTCCGCCAGCCCGTCCTGCGGGTGCCGGCGCTGTCCGTTCCCTGGTTTCCGCCCGTCCATCGGTCACCTTTCCCCGCCGCGCTCCGTCACTTCCCCAGACGTAACCACGACGTATCCCATGCGGCAGAGGTGACGAGGAGAGACACCATGACCACCACCTGTTCGACCGTCCTGGACCAGCCGCTGCTGCGCCCCGCGGAGCTGGGGGACCTCCAGCTGCCCAACCGGGTGGTGATGGCGCCCATGACCCGGGCACGGGCCACGGGCGAGGGGCTGGTCCCGAACGGTATGCACACGGACTACTACGGTCAGCGGGCCGGGGCCGGGCTGATCATCACCGAGGGGACCTGGGTGAGCGAGCGGGCCATCGGCTTCCCGAACGTCCCCGGCGTCTACAGCGAGGAGCAGATCAGCGGGTGGCGCCGGGTCACCGACGCCGTCCACGCCCTCGGCGGCCGGATCGTGCTGCAGCTGTGGCACACGGGCGCCGCCTCGCACCCCGACCACCTCGGGGGCGCCCTTCCGGCCGGCCCGTCGGCGGTCGACCCCCGGGAGCGGACCTACACCCCCGGCGGGCCCAAGGCCACGGTCACCCCACGGGAGATGACGATCAGCGAGATCCGGAACACGGTCGCGGAGTACCGCACGGCCGCGGTGAACGCCCGCCGCGCCGGTTTCGACGGTGTCGAGGTGCACGCCCTGGGCCCGTTCCTGATCCCGCAGTTCCTCAATCCACGGCTGAACCGCCGCCGCGACGCCTACGGCGGCGACCGGGCAGGACGGCGGCGACTGCTGATGGAGATCGTCGACGCGGCGGCCACGGCCTGGGACGGCCGCCGGGTGGGCGTGCGCCTGTCGCCGTACTGGACCGCCGAGCGGTTCACCGCCGACGAGCGGACGCTCGCCGACTACGACGCGCTGGTGGCGGAGCTGTGCGACCACCCCCTGGCCTATCTGCATCTGCGGGGACCGGCCCCCGCCGCGCCCGGCGCCGCCCCGGACCACGACGCCTTCGCCCGCTACCGCCGCCTCTTCGACGGCCCGCTGATCGCCAACCACGGCTTCGGCCGGGAGACCGGCAACGCGGTGATCGGGGCCGGGCTCGCGGACGCCGTCTCCTACGCCACCCACTTCGTGGCCAACCCCGACCTCGTGGCCCGGTTCGCCCTGGACCGCGAGCTGGCGGCGGGCGACCCGGGTACGTACTACACCGGCGGGGCGGGCGGCTATGTCGACTATCCGGCGAGCCGCTGGAACGACGGCGTCAGGCGTTGAGGGGCGCCCGCAACGGCGTCAGGCGTTGAGGGGTGCCCGCAACGGCGTCATGCGTTGAGGGCGCCCGCGCCGAGCAGCCCGAACAGCGCCACGCCGATCACGATCCGGTAGATCACGAAGGCGTTGAACGAATGCTTGGCGACGAACTTCAGCAGCCAGGCGATGGACGCGTAGGCCACCGCGAAGGACACCAACGTGCCCACCGCGAGCGGCATCGTGCCCACGCCACCGCCCATGGCGTCCTTGAGCTCGTAGAGCCCCGCGCCGGTCAGCGAGGGAATGCCCAGGAAGAACGAGAGCCGGGTGGCGGCCACCCGGTCCAGGTCGAGCATGAGGCCGGTGGCCATCGTGGCGCCCGAGCGGGAGAAGCCGGGGAAGAGCAGCGCGAGGATCTGCGAGGAGCCGACCAGCATCGCGTCCTTGACGCTGGTGTCGTCCTCCCCGCGCTTGTGGCGGCCCATCCGGTCGGCCAGCCACATCAGCCCGCTGCCCACGATCAGCGAGGCCGCCACCACCCACAGGGAGGCGAGCGGGCCCTCGATCAGCGGCTTGGCCGCCAGGCCCACGACCACGATCGGGATCGTGGCGTAGATGACCCACCACGCGAACTTGTAGTCGTGGTGGTACCGCTCCTCGCGGTTGACCAGCCCCCGAGCCCACGCGGTGGCGAAGCGGCGGATGTCACGGAAGAAGTACAGCAGGACGGCGGCGATGGCGCCGACCTGGATCACCGCGGTGAAGGCCACGACGGACTTGTCGTCCACCGGGATGTCCATCAGCCCCTCAGTGATCTTGAGATGGCCGGTGGACGAGACCGGGAGGAATTCCGTGACCCCCTCCACGACGCCGAGAACGACGGCCTGTCCGATGTTGATCGCGCTCACGTGGTCCGTCCCGCCGGTGTCTTCCCGTGATCAGTTGTCCACGGGACGGTAGACGATGAATCGGGACGATGGCCAATCAGCGAACGGCCCGCCGAGATCGGGCATCGCCGCGGCCCGTGCCCGTACGGAGCAGGGGCACGGACCGCCGCGGGAGGGTCAGGCGGCCGGGCCGGAGCCGCTGAGCAGGCTCCGTACGCCGTTGGCCGAGAGGGTGACGGCCTCCGGGGCGCCCGCGTCGATGGTCAGCGAGAGCTCCTCGGAGGGCCATCCCTGGGCCAGCGCGCCCAGCGGCACCAGGTGGTACCGCTCGATCTGGGGCAGGGCCTGGTGCATCCGGGCCGGAGTGGTGAAGACCGGTACCAGCTGCGCTCCGTCCTCCTGCTGGAACACGGGCAGGGTCACGGCCTGCGGGTCCGCCTCCTCTCCGGTCTCGGCGGAGGGGAGGAGGACCTCACTGTTGGCAAGGGTGTTCAGCGCCGACTCGTCCGCCCGGTCGGCCGCCAGCTCGCCTAGGGCCTGCTGGGTGGCGGAGACGTTTTCATCGGAAGGGCTGGTCATGATTCCGTCCATGGATCGGGTTTTTGGGTCTTCGTGGGTTTCTGGGTCCCAGAGCGGCTCGAGTGAACAGCCGCGGCTGGCTCGAATACCCCGCCTCAGGGAACTCACACGTCCCGTTCCGCCTCGATTCCCGCGCAGATCGTGGAGGAATATGCCCCGGACTACGACCTGGCCCAGCCCAGCGACCTCTCGACCGCCCGCCGCCAGCTCTCGTACTCCGCCTCCCGCCGCGCGGGGTCCATCGTGGGCATCCACTGGGCCGCGCGGTGCCAGTTGCGGCGCAGCCCCTCCAGATCCGGCCAGTAGCCGGAGGCGAGCCCGGCGGCGTAGGCGGCGCCGAGGGAGACGGTCTCGGAGACCATGGGGCGCACCACGGGCATGTCCAGGACGTCGGCCAGGAACTGCATCAGCAGATTGTTCGAGGTCATCCCGCCGTCCACCTTCAGCTGACGCAGCGGCCGGGGCGAGTCGGCGTTGACGGCGTCGACCACCTCCCGGGTCTGCCACCCGGTGGCCTCCAGGACGGCACGGGCCAGATGCCCCTTGGTGATGTACGAGGTGAGCCCGACGATCACCCCGCGCGCGTCGCTGCGCCAGTGCGGGGCGAACAGCCCGGAGAAGGCGGGGACGATGTAGCAGCCGCCGTTGTCCTCGACGCCGCGGGCGAGGGTCTCGATCTCGGGGGCGCTGTGGATCAGCCCCAGGCGGTCGCGGAACCACTGCACCAGTGAGCCGGTGACGGCGATCGGGCCCTCCAGGGCGTAGACCGGCGGCTCGTCGCCGACCTTGTAGCCCACCGTGGTCAGCAGCCCGTGCCGGGACCGTACGAGCTCGGTGCCGGTGTTGACCAGGAGGAAGCTGCCGGTGCCATAGGTGCACTTCGCCTCGCCGGGGGCGAAGCACGTCTGCCCGAACAGCGCCGCCTGCTGATCGCCGAGCGCCGCGCAGATCGGGACGTCCGGCAGCAGGGCGCGGGCCATGCCGTAGCACTCGGCGGAGGAGCGGATCTCCGGCAGCATCGCCCGGGGCACATCGAAATAGGCCAGCAGTTCATCGTCCCAGGCCAGGCTGCGGATGTTCATCAGCATGGTGCGGCTGGCGTTGGTGGCGTCGGTCAGGTGCAGCCCGCCGTCGGGCCCTCCGGTGAGGTTCCAGATCAGCCAGCTCTCCATGGTGCCGAACAGCACCTCGCCGCGCTCCGCGCGCTCGCGCAAGCCGTCGACATGGTCGAACAGCCAGCGCAGCCGTGGCGCGGAGAAGTAGGTCGTGGGCGAAAGACCGCAGCGTTCCAGGAAGAAGTCGTCACCGGTGGTCCGCCGCAGCTCCTCGACATAGCCGCTGGTACGGGTGTCCTGCCAGGTGATGGCGTGGCCCACCGGAACGCCGGTGCGGCGGTCCCAGACCACCGTGGTCTCGCGCTGATTGGCGATGCCGATCGCCGCGATCTGCTCGGGCCGGATCCCCGCGCCCTCCAGGGCCCGGGGGACGACGACACGGCGCAGATGGGACCAGATCTCGGTGGGGTCGTGCTCGGCCCAGCCGGGCCTGGCGAAGTACTGCTCATGTTCTCGCTGGCCGACCGAGACCAGCCGTCCCTGGTGGTCGAAGAGGATGCACCGGGTGGACATGGTGCCCTGGTCGATGGACATCACATAGCGTTCAACCATGGCCTGGCCTGCCTTCGGGCGGGTTGGAGCAGGGCATGGGGCATCACCAGCGGGCCGCGCCGAGATCGCGGGAGATCGCCCGAGCGGCGTCGCGCGTCAGCCCGACGAGCGAGCCATGCGGCCGTCCCTTGCTGTCGCAGAGGCGGTCCATGGCGCCGGAGATGCCGACGGCGCCCACCACCAGGCCGCCCTGTCCGCGGATCGGGGCGCCGATGTCCGCCTCGCCCATCATCATTTCCTGTCCCGCGAACGCCCATCCGGTGTCGCGGACCTCGGCCAGCGCCCGGCTCAGCTGCTGGGGGGAGTCGAGCGTATGCCGGGTGTAGCTCTCCAGTTCGGTTTCCATGAGCGGCTCCAGGGGAGTCGCCCCGTACGCCAGCAAGATCTTGCCCAGCGCGCTGGCGTGCAGGGGCAGCAGCGAGCCCACGTCCAGGGTCTGGAAGGTGTCATCGGGCCGGAAGACGTGGTGGACGATGAGGACCTTGCCCTCCAGGGGCACTCCGAGGCGGACCGCCTCACCGCTGCGCGCGGCCAGGGCGTCGGTCCAGTTGATGGAGCGGGACCGCAGCTCGTTGATGTCGAGATAGCTGGTCCCCAGGTGCAGCAGCGCCGCGCCGAGCTGGTACTTCCCCGTCGCCTTGTCCTGTTCGACGAAGTCGACGCTCTGCAGGGTGCGCAGAATCCCGTGCGCGGTGCCTTTCGCGAGGCCGAGCGAGGCCGCCACCTCGCCCAGACTGAGCCGACCGGACCCCTGGGCGAGCAGCCGCAGGATCGCCGCCGCCCGCTCGATGGACTGCACCGGGCCGGCCATGTCGCGATCGTAGCTCTTCGGCCTGGGGCACAGCCTGTCGGCGAGAACGCCAAACGTTCGGCAATGCCGACCCGGATTCGTTGACCCCGGCGGTTGGTGCCCATAGCGTCCGTATCGGGACAAGAAGAGCAGTATGCCGAAAGGTGACCCGAAGGGTGCCCGGCAGAGAGACAGAACCCGGCTTGGAGAGGAGGAGACGTGGCGGAACAACTCAGCCTGCCGACACCTGGCGTCACCGGGCACGGCGTCACCGCGCCCGGTATCACCAGGCACGGCGTGACCGGGCAGGCCGCGGGGACCGTCGATCTCACCGACGTCCGTCTCATCGGCTCCCAGGCGCCGGACCCGGACTCCCTGATGGCGTCGGGGGCCGCCCGTGCCGAAATCCCGGACCGGCCGCCGGCGGCGATGCGCGACGAGGCCCCGGTCCGGCCCTCGGCGGACGAGGCCGGCGACCATGTCCTGCCCGTCCCGCACATCTGCGAGGCCGTCGCCACCGTACGGCGGCGGGCGCACGCGCTGCTGTCCGAATGGGAGCTGCCGGCCGACCGGGTCGACGAGGCGCTCATGGTGATCTCGGAGCTGGTCACCAACGCGATCCTGCACGCCCTGCCCCCGGCCGTGCTGCGGCTGAGCTGGACCGAGTGCGAGGGCGGCGCCGGTCTGCGCATCGAGGTCACCGACGGCGGCCCGATCCCCGCCGATCAGCGGGCGGACGAGGACATCGAGCCCGATGAGCACGGCCGCGGGCTCGGCATCGTCACCGCGCTGTCCTCGCGCCACGGCAGCCACACCTGCCATGAGGGCATCACCTGGTGGGCGGACCTGCCGGCCGCCTAACCGACGGCCCGGTCCCAGGTGACCGGAAGCCGGTGGACTCCGTAGACCAGCATGTCGTGGCGCAGCGGCACCTCGTCGGGCGGCACCGCCAGGCGGAGCGTGGGGAAGCGCCGCAGCAGGGCGGGGTAGCCCGTCCGCATCTCCATCCGCGCCAGATGCTGGCCCAGGCACTGGTGAACGCCGTAGCCGAAGGCGATCTGATCGCCTGGGGCGCGGGTGACGTCCAGGGTGTCCGGGGCGGCGAACCGCGCGGCGTCCCGGTTGGCCGAGGCCAGCGCCCCGACCACCGTCTCCCCGGCCCGCACCCGCGCCCCGGCGATCTCGAGGTCCTCCCGAGCGACCCGTACGATCCCGAACTGGACGATGGTCAGATACCGCAGCAGCTCCTCGACCGCGTCGTCGATCACCTCGGGCCGCTCGCGCACCCCGCGCGACTGCTCGGGGTGGCGCAGCAGCGCGTAGGTGCCAAGGGCCAGCATGTTCGCCGTCGTCTCATGGCCCGCGACGAGCAGCAGCAGCCCCACACCGGTCAGCTCCTCGTCGGTCAGCCCGGCCGCCGTGGCGCTGCCGGGGCCGCCGGCCGCGTCGTGATCGCCGTTGACGAGACGAGAGAGCAGCGCCTCGTCCGGCCGCCGCCGCTTGGCGTCGATCAGCCCCCGCATGTACTCCCACAGCGCGTCCCGGGCCGCGTAGACCTCCTCCTCGCGCTGGCCGAGCCGGAGCAGAACGGTGGCCCACCGCTGGAAGTCGGCCCGGTCCTCGTACTCCACCCCCAGCAGCTCACAGATCACCAGCGACGGGATCGGCTGGGCGAACGACGTCACCAGGTCGACCGGGGGACCGGCGCGCTCCATCGCGGCCAGATGGTCCTCGACGATCTCCTCGATCCGCGGTTGCAGTCCCCGCAGCCCCCGGGCGGTGAACCACTTGCTCAGCAGCCGCCGGTAGCGGGTGTGCTCGGGCGGGTCCATGCCGATGAACGAGCCCAGCATGCGGCGGTCGTCGGGGCGGACCGGAAACGCGTGCACCGGCGAGGAGGTGCGGCGGCGGTCCGAGCTGAAGCGGTCGTCCGCCAGCAGCCGCGTCACGTCCTCGTGCCGGGTGAGCAGCCAGCCCACCTTGCCGTCCGGAAAGGCCAGCCGACTGGCACCGCCGTCCTCCCGCAGCGCCGCGTAGGCACCGGGCGGATCGAAGGGGCAGTCGCGATGTCTGGGCAGCGGCGCGGGAGCCGCCGCGCGTGATGTGACGGACACGGAAACGCTCCCTTCGAAGACGAACCGGGTCCCTCCCTTTCGAGCGTAGCGACGGCCACGGCGTTGCGCATCCGCCGCAGGGGAGCCGGAGAGCGCCCTCGAAGGCGGCCCGCGCCCGCTGCTCGGCCGTCAGCGGTCAGGCCGGTCGGGCTCCTCGGTCGGGGAGAAGGGCGGCCGCGTGGCGGAGCAGTGCGTGCAGGGCCGGGTTGTCGTTGTTCTTGCGCCACACGAGGTTGAGTTCCACCGGCTCCGGAGTGGTCAGCTCCACCGATTTGAAGACGGTGTTCGGGTAGCGCGGCCGGGCGGCGGTCTCCGGGACCAGGGCCACTCCCCAGCCGCCGTTCACCAGCGCCAGGATGGTGTGGACCTGGCTCAGGTACTGGGAGAAGACCGGGGTGGCGTGTGCGGCGCGGAAGATGCTGATGAGCAGCTCGTTGAAGTAGCGCGCCTCGATGGGCGAGTACATCAGCAGTTCCTGCCCGTCGAAGTCGGCCACCTTCAGCGGTCCTTCGCCCGCCGCAAGTGGATGTCCGGTCGGCAGGGCGGCCAGCAGCCGCTCCCGGGCAGCGGGCCGCGAGCGCAGATCCGGTCCGGTGACCGAGGGCCGCACCAGACCCAGGTCCAGGCTCTGTTCGGTGACGGCCTCCAGCTGGTCACGGGTGACCATCTCGCGCAGGGTGATCTCCGCGCCCGGCATGGCCGCACGGGCGATCTCCAGCAGTGTGCCCAGCAGGGAGTGGGCGCTGGCCGCCGTGAAGCCGATGGCGATGCTCCCCGCCTCGCCCGTGGCCACCTGCTGGGCGGCGAGCACGGCGTGCTCGGACTGGCGCAGGATGCGGCGGGCCTCGGTGAGGAAGGCGCGTCCCGCGGGGGTGAGCCGCACCGAGCGGTTGGTGCGCTCCAGCAACTGGACCCGCAACTCGGTCTCCAGCAGCTGGATCTGGCGGCTCAGCGGCGGCTGGGTCATCTTCAGCCGCTCCGCGGCCCGGGTGAAATGCAGCTCCTCGGCGACCGTCACAAAGCTGGTGAGTTGCATGAGCGTGAACAACGATGCTCTCCCGGTATCAACGCATGCCAATTTTAAGTTAGACGTAGATCGTCTGGCGACCTTAGCTTGCAAAGGAGCTCGTCGGCCGCCCGGGGGCGGTTCCGGCGACATCCACTCGCCCCGCATACGGGCCCCACACACAGGGACAACACGTGGTGACCACATCGCATACGGCAACGCACGCCGCGCAGCAGGCAGGAGAGGCGACCCTCGACCGGGTCTCCTGGATCCGAGTGTCCTCGGTCGTCCTTCCCCTGACCACTCCCATCAGCGACGCCAAGGTGCTCACCGGGCGCCAGAAGCCGATGACGGAAGTGGCCTTCCTCTTCGTCGAACTCGCCACCGAGGAGGGACACGAGGGCATCGGCTTCAGCTACTCCAAGCGCGCCGGGGGGCCCGGCCAGTTCGCCCACGCCCAGGAGATCGCTCCCACCCTCCTCGGCGAGGACCCCAGCGATATCGCCAAGATCTGGACGAAACTGGTGTGGGCCGGTGCCTCCGTGGGCCGCAGCGGGCTGTCCACCCAGGCGATCGCGGCCTTCGACATCGCCCTGTGGGACCTCAAGGCCAAGCGGGCCGGGCTGCCGCTGGCCAAGCTGCTGGGCGCACACCGCGACACCGTCCGCTGCTACAACACCTCCGGTGGCTTTCTGCACACCCCGACCGAGCAGCTGCTGGAGAACGCGTCGGTCTCCCTGGCCGGCGGAATCGGCGGCATCAAGATCAAGGTGGGTCAGCCGGACGGCAAGGAGGACCTGCGCCGGCTGACCGCCGTACGGGAGCACCTGGGCGATGACGTACCGCTCATGGTGGACGCCAATCAGCAGTGGGACCGGCCCACCGCACAGCGCATGGGGCGCGCCTTCGAGGAGTTCGGCCTGGTCTGGATCGAGGAGCCGCTGGACGCCTATGACGCGGCCGGTCACGCGGCCCTCGCCGCCTCGCTGGACACCTCCGTGGCCACCGGGGAGATGCTGGCCAGCGTGGCCGAACACTGGGAGCTGATACGTCACAACGCGGCGGACGTCATTCAGCCCGACGCACCGCGCATCGGTGGCATCACCCAGTTCCTCAAGCTGGCCACCCTTGCCGAGCAGCACCATCTGCAGCTCGCCCCGCACTTCGCGATGGAGATACACCTCCACCTCGCGGCCGCCTATCCGCAGGAGCCGTGGGTGGAGCACTTCGACTGGCTGGAGCCGCTGTTCAACGAGCGGCTGGAGATCCGCGACGGCCGGATGCGGGTGTCCGCGCGGCCCGGCCTCGGCATCACCCTCAGCGAGCAGGCCCGCGCCTGGACGGGCGCCAAGGCGGAGTTCGGCGCCCGATAAGCCCGTTTCACACCACGCCGGTCACGGATCCATGGCCATACCCATTGACCGGTGGTGTTCACCCCTCTAACCTCCATCTGCATATATAGACGGAGTGCATGTACGTGGACTCCTTGGCCCGTCTGGCAGCCGTTCGAGTCTCCGGCTCAACCGCCCGCAGTTCAAAGGGGAACTGAAGACATGCCTCTAGTCGTCGTCGGAATCAGCGTGGCGATCCTGCTGTTCCTCATGACCAAGCTGAAGCTCAACGGCTTCATCGCACTGCTCCTCGTGGCCGTCGGCGTCGCGCTGGTGCAGGGGGTCGAGATGGAGAAGATCCCCGATGTCCTCGGAGAGGGCGTCGGGGGCCAGATCGGCGACACCATGCTCGTCGTCGGTCTGGGCGCCATGGTCGGCCGGGTCATGGGCGACTGCGGCGCGGCCCAGCGCATAGCCAACACCCTCATCGACACCTTCGGACTGCGCTGGGTCCAGGTGGCGATGGTGGTCACCGCCATGCTCATCGGCGTGACCATGTTCTACGAGGTGGCCTTCGTCATCATCGTGCCGGTGGCGTTCACCATCGTCCGGGTCACCCGCAAGAACCTGCTGTGGGTCGGCCTTCCGATGTCCATCGCCCTGTCCACCATGCACAGCTTCCTGCCGCCCCACCCCGGGCCCACCGCGGTGGCCTCGACCTTCCACGCCTCCGTCGGCCTGACCCTGTTCTACGGGCTGTTCATCGCCATTCCGGCCGGTGCGCTGATCGCCCTGGTGTGGCCGCGCCTTCCGTTCGTCCGCCGGATGGACCCCGAGATCCCCAAGGGCCTGGTCAGCGAGCGCACCTTCACCGAGGAGGAGATGCCGGGCCTCGGCTGGTCGCTGTCGGTGGCCCTGGTCCCGGTGGTGCTGATCGCGGGCGCCGCGGTGACCGACATGGCCGTGTCCGGCTCCAGCCCGGTCCTGCACTTCATCACCTTCATCGGATCCGCGCCGATCGCCCTGCTGCTGACCCTGCTGCTGGCGGTGTGGGCGTTCGGCCCGCGGATCGGCCGGAGCCTGTCCGAGGTCAGCGCCTCCTGCAACTCCGCCGCCCAGGCGATGGCGATGATCCTGCTGGTCATCGGGGCCGGTGGCGCGTTCAAGCAGGTCCTGGTCGAGGGCGGGATATCCGATTACATCAAGGACCTCACCGACGGCTGGTCCATCTCGCCGATCATCCTCGCCTGGCTCATCGCCGTCGTCCTGCGGGTGGCGCTCGGCTCCGCCACGGTCGCCGTGGTCACCGCCGCCGGTGTGGTGCAGCCGCTCCTGGAGAACAGCGGAGTCCACCCCGAGCTGATGGTCCTCGCCGTCTCCTGCGGATCGATCGCCTTCAGCCATGTGAACGACCCCGGCTTCTGGATGTTCAAGGAGTACTTCAACCTCTCCGTCATCGACGCCATCAAGGCGCGCACCACCTACACCACCGTGCTCGCGGTCCTCGGCCTCGGCGGCGTGCTGGCCGTCGAGGCCGCCCTCGAAGCACTCAATGTCTGACACTCGAGGTCCGACACGTCACGTCCGACCGCCCCCGACCCAAGGACGCCACGATGAGCCAGCCGACCGTCACCTCGTTCTCCGTCTACCCGGTCGCCGGCCGGGACAGCATGGAGCTGAACCTCTCCGGCGCCCACGGCCCCTACTTCACCCGCAACGTGGTGGTCCTCGAGGACTCCGAGGGCCGTACCGGACTGGGCGAGGTGCCCGGCGGCGAGAAGATCACCCAGACGCTGCGGGACGCCGAATCCCTCGTCGTCGGGGCGCGGGTGGGCGACTACAAGCGGGTGCTGCGCGAGATCGGGCAGCGGTTCGGCGACCGCGACGCCGGGGGCCGGGGCACCCAGACCTTCGATCTGCGCACCACCGTGCACGCCGTCACCGCCGTCGAGTCGGCCATGCTGGACCTGCTGGGGCAGCATCTGGAGGTGCCCGTCGCGGCGCTCCTGGGCGACGGGCAGCAGCGCGACTCGGTACGGGTCCTGGGCTATCTGTTCTACGTCGGCGACCCCGACCGGACCGAGCTGGAATACGTCCGGGAACCCGGCGCCGACGCCGAGTGGTACCGCATCCGCCACGAGGAGGCGCTGACCCCCGAGGCGATCGTCCGTCAGGCCGAGGCCACCTACGACCTCTACGGCTTCGCGGACTTCAAGCTCAAGGGCGGGGTGCTGGAGGGAAACGAGGAGGTCAAGGCGGTACGGGCGCTCAAGGAGCGGTTCCCCGAGGCCCGTATCACCCTCGACCCCAACGGCGCCTGGTCGCTGCGTGAGGCGATCGAACTGTGCCGGCCGCTGCTCGGCACGCTCGCCTACGCCGAGGACCCGTGCGGCGCCGAGGACGGCTACTCCGGCCGGGAGATCCTGGCCGAGTTCCGGCGCGCCACCGGACTGCCCACGGCCACCAACATGATCGCCACGGACTGGCGGCAGATGACCCACGCGCTGGCGCTGCAGTCCGTCTCCATCCCGCTGGCCGACCCCCACTTCTGGACCATGCAGGGGTCGGTACGGGTGGCCCAGCTCTGCCATGAGATGGGTCTGACCTGGGGCTGCCACTCCAACAACCACTTCGACATCTCCCTGGCGATGGTGGCCCACTGCGGAGCCGCCGCCCCGGGTGCGTACAACGCCCTGGACACCCACTGGATCTGGCAGGAGGGGCTGGAGCGGCTGACCGTCGAGCCGCCGCGGATCGCCGGTGGTGAGATCGCCATCCCGGACACCCCCGGGCTGGGGGTCCGGCTCGACCGCGACCGTCTCCTCGCCGCCCACGCCCTCTACCAGGAGAAGGCGCTGGGGGCGCGGGACGACGCGGTCGGCATGCGCTATCTCATTCCGGGCTGGACCTTCGACAACAAGCGCCCCTGCCTGGTGCGTTAGCGTGCCGCCGTCCGGTGGGTCGGACCGACCCACCGGATTCGCGGCACCCGGATCGGGGCCGTACGGCTCAGACCTCCAGCTCGGCCTCGATCCTGCGCAGCTGGTGGCGTGCCATCGCCAGATTGGCCCGGTTCTTGTCCAGCGCCAGATAGAGGAAGAGGCCCTGGCTGTCCCGGCCCTTCAGCAGCCGGATCAGGTGGTACTGGTTGCCGAGGGTGATGAGGATGTCCTCGATGGTGTCCTGCAGACCGAGCTGCTCCATGGTCCGCACCTTGGCGCGCACCACATCGGTGTTGCCCGCCGCGGCCACCGTCAGGTCGAGCTCCTTTCCTCCGCCCACGGTGCCGAGGGCCATCCCGCTGGAGTAGTCGACCAGCGCGGCGCCGAGGGAGCCCTCGATGGACGTCATCGCCTCTTTGAGCGCGGTCTGGGTGTTCGCCATGATCGTGGCTGTTCCTTTCGATGTCAGTGATGTGCGGTGGGATCTCGGCGCGCGGGGTGCGCGCCGGGCGGGGGAGGTCGTGGGGTCAGGGCTGCTCGGCCCTGCTGAGGGCGACGCCCATCAGATCGGCGAGACGGGCGCCCGAGCGCCGGGCCTCCATATGGAGGCGGCCGACGTTGGTGCGGTCACCGGCCAGTACGGTCAGCACGGCCGTGGACCCCGCGGCGTAGGTGGCCACATAGCCGTTCGCACCGCGGACCAGCAGCTCACGGAAGGCGCCCCGCCCGGTGGCACCCGCCAGCGACTGCGCCACCCCGAGGGCCGCGGCGGTCAGCGCCGCCACGCCCTCCGGCTCGACGGTGGCCGTGTCATGTGCCAGCACCACGCCATCGCTGGTGGCGGCGAGGGCGCCGGTCACATGGGTCACCCGGGCCCGCAGCCGGCGCAGCTCCTCCAGCACTTCGGGCTCGGCGGCCAGTAGCCACTTCCGCTCCGTGCGCTGCCGCAGGGTGAGCCTCATGACGCCGCGCACGGGGCGGGCGGGTCGGTCGGGGGAATCACAGGGCTGCCTCCAAGGCATCGCGGAGCCGACGCAGCAGGTCGATATCGGGATCGGTGAAGACGACCGCGCCGGGACCGCGGTCCGGGGCGGGCGGCGCGGAAGCGGCGGAACCGGCGGGCGGGCCGGGGCGGTCCGGGTGTTCCGGACGCGCGGAGCGTGGGGTGGCGACATGGCCCGCCGCCGCCAGCCGCCGTATGTCGATCAGCGTGTGGAAGGCGGGACGGCCCAGCTCGCGGGCGATACGGGTGGGGGTGCGGACCCCGTCGGCCAGCGCCAGCACCGCGCGCTGACGGGGGGTGACGGCCGGGGCGCGGCCATCCGGCCGGCGCAGCACCACCGGCTCCGTGTCCACCTGCGGATACGGCCACAGGGCGGCCAGCAGTTCGCCGCGGCGCCGGGTCTCGCGCTCGACGGCCACCGCGCCCACCGGGCGTACCGGCCCGAGCCAGTGGGCCGCGCCCCGCTGGAAGCCGCGAGGGCCGCTGCCGTGCCCCAGCGCGAAGTACGCCGCGTCGAACAGCGCGCCCAGATGGCAGATCTCCAGCTCCGCGCCCGACAGTCGGCCGCTGTCGACGAGGAACCGCCCGACCCCACCGGTCCGGCCGGTCCGGCCCACCGCCTCCCGCCAGCTGTCGGCGGTCAGCCGCCCACCGGTGGTTAGCAGCACCTCGATCCCGGGGGCCACGGGGCTTTCGGCGTGCACCACCTGGCCGTCCCGGAGATAGACGGTGCCCGCGTCGCACAGCAGGGCGCCGCTGGCCCGCTCGTCGGCGAGCCCGGTGAGGCTGGGGGCGCGCCCGGTCCGTACCCCGGTCCGGTGAGGCAGGCTCATATCAGCGCCAGCCGCCCGCACAGGTCGCGCAGCCGGATCCGGGCGAGCGCCAGATTGCCCTCCCGGCGGTCGAGCCACAGATAGAAGAAGACGCCGCTGTCGAAGGCCGTGTCGACGAAGCGCAGCAGGTGGTAGCAGGTGCGGGTGGTGACGATGACGTCCTCGACGGCGGGCTCCCCGTCCGCCTCGTCCGGGTCGGCGCCGCTCTTGTCGCTCCCGGGGCCCAGCGCGGCGAACGCCCGCTGCTCGGCGGCCATCCGGGCCAGCTCCGCCGTCTCCGCCGCGGTGGCCTCGGGGTCCTCGTCGCGCACCTCGCCGACCATGCCGAGCGCGAGTCCGCTGGTCCACTCGATCAGGGCGGCTCCGCGCGCGCCGTTCACGGTCATTGCTTCCAGTAGGCACTCGTCGATTCCGGGCATGCGGCCTCCCCTCCCTGCGCCACCCATGGCGGGCGCCCACCGGTGGCGCTTCGCCAGTGACGGTGAGGTTACGCAGGGTTCAGCCCTTGGGGGTCAAATCCAGTAATGCTCGGAAATAGCGGGCGGGCGCGTAGTAGAGTCCGCCGCCTCATGGGCCCCGTAGGTCCCGGCCCCCTGGCCGAGGCCGCGCCGGGCCCGGTCATCGGCCCTCTGAACGATTCCTAGCGGGTGCGGAGCCCATCGGGCCACAAGTGGGCGGGCGCATATTCCACCGTCCTATTGCAGGCGTGGTGGATGGGTCAGTAGACGGTCGTGCGATGGTCGAGTACGCATACGCATGGAGCCGGGGCGCGGCGCGGTGCCCGCCAGGGGGGGGCATGAGGCTCTCCCGGAGCCGTTTCGCACCCCCGCGGCGCACAGAGTGGCGTGATTTGACGGTACCGATGTGGCGGAAACCGCCCGCGTTTCGCCCGGCTTGTCTGCGCTCTCCTGACGGTGTGTTACGGAACGGCGGGCGCGGAGGGGGAGGAGGTGGCGCCCGGAGTGGTCGGGGAGGCCGAGGAGCCCGGCGCGTCGTCGACCGGGGCGGGCGGGGACGCCGTGGGCGGTTCACCCTTGCCCTCGAGCGAGGCCGGCTTCTTCAGGACGACCATGGGCTCACCGGGCTTGGGCAGCACCGGCTTGGTGAAGTTCGGACCCTGGGTGGGGGTCGCGGTGATCTGGGCGGGAAGCCGCTCGTAGTCGACCATCCCGGTGTTCTCCATCTGCGTGATGTGGTCCAGCACCGTGTTGTTGGCCTGGGTGGCGAGCTGACGCACCAGGGTGTTCTTGCTGGTCGCCCGGATCTTGGCGATGGAGCTGAAGATCTGGCCGTGGGTGATGCGCAGGATCTGGGCCATCTGGCCGTCGAAGTTCTTGCCCGTGGCGGCCGTCAGGGTGTCCAGGAACCCCTGCTGCTGTGGCGTGGGCTTGTTGGGCAGGGTGATGCCGAGTTTGGGTGCGATGTCCCGTGAGGCGTCGTCCAGTTGCGCATGCCCCACGACCAGGTGTTCACCGGCCGTCTTCACCGCCGCCGTGGTGCCCTTCTTGATGGCCAGCTCACCGACGGGGTACTCCCACAGTCCGGCGAGCCGGACCTTGACCACGAAGTCCCGGTCGGCCCCGGTGAGCGGTCCGTACTGCGTCGCGCTCGTCTTCGCCAGGTTCGTCTGGTTCGTCTGCTGCACACCCGTCAGCATGGGCGACATGATCACACCGAGGGTGACCACCACGGAACCTATGAGGAGGGAGGTACCTGTCACGAAGTACCGGGATCGCATAGAGCCTCCTGGCGGGGACGCCGGTCGTTGTGCGGAGCAGTGTCCGCCCGTGCTTGCACCGGCGAATACGGATCACGAAGGCCCTCCGCTCAATGGCCTGGCGGCTGTTTATATATCTTTGGACCGTTACTCACCGCCGCATATGGCCTATCTCACAGCCGCCTCCCGAGCGCTCCTGGCCGAGGACGTCCACCAGCCGCTGGAGGGCCGGGTTGGGGCTGTCCGGGCTCCAGCAGGCGTGGAGGGTGACGGAGTGGGCGTCGGCCGGGGCCAGTTCGCGGTAGCGCACGCCGTGGACGCCCATGGTCATGATCGAGCGGGGGATCAGGGCGCAGCCCAGGCCCGCGCGGACCAGGGCGAGCATGGTGGGGACCTGGGAGGTCAACTGGCTGACGGCATAGCGGTCCACGCCGATCATCGCGGCGCAGATGTCGTGCAGATAGCGGGAGCCCTCGGGGCTGTACCCGATGTAGTCGTCGGCCACGTCGGTCAGGGCGACGGGAGTGTCACCGTCGGCATGGGCCAGTGGATGGCCGGAGGGGACCGCGAGCACGAGATCCTCGGAGTGGACCAGGAGCGAGGCGTACCCCTCGGGGATGGGCGGCCGCACCAGACCCAGGTCGATGCGCAGCTCCGAGAGTGCGGCGAACTGATCGGGGCTGACCAGCTCGGTCAACTCGACTGTGACATCGGGGAGATGCCGCTTCACCAGGTCCAGCACGTCGGCCAGGATGGCGTACGCGCCGATCGCGGTGAAGGCCAGCCGCAGGGTGCCGGTGCGGCCCTCGGCGGCGCGGCGGGTGGCGGTCGGCGCGGCGTCCAGCAGGGCCAGCACCCGGTGGCAGTGGTCGAGGAAGACCCGGCCCGCCGCGGTGATCCGGGCGCCTCGTCCGGTGCGCTCGAACAGGACGACGTCCAGGGCGCGTTCCAGCGCCTGGATCTGACGGGTCAGCGGGGGCTGGGTCATATTGAGGCGGGCGGCGGCACGGCCGAAGTGCTGCTCCTCCGCCACCGCCACGAAGCCGCGGAGCTGCTGCAGGGAGAGGTTCATGCCCTCACGGTATGGGGCGATGCGAAAGTGGGCTTGGACGGGCATGGCGGCGCGCCCCTACGGTCATGACGACCGCCGCAGGGCAGATCCGCGCCGATCCCGTCCGAGGAGCCAGGTTGTCCAGACTCGCCGTCGCCATGACCCCCCAGCGTGCCGCCGATGTGATCAGCGCCGAGGCCCGGCGGCTGATGGCGAGACGCTACGAGGTGAGCTGGGCCGATGAGCCGCTGACCGCGGAGGTGGTGGCCCGGCTCGCCGCCGGCAGCGATGTGCTGCTGACCAGCTGGGGCACACCCCGTCTGGACCGGGCGATCTGGGCCGGTGGCGATGGCCCCCGGGTGGTGGCCCACGCCGCCGGGACGGTGAAGAAGCTCATCGACCGCGAGGTGCTCGACCAGGGCGTCGCGGTCTTCTCGGCCGCCGGGCGGATCGCCTGGTCAGTGGGGGAGTACTGCCTGGCGGCGATGCTCACCCTGGCCCGCCGGCTGCCGCTGTTCGACACCGCGATACGCGCCGGTGGCTGGAAGCAGAGCGGCTTCCGGGGCGGTGAACTCACCGGTCGGCGGGTGGGCGTCCTCGGCGCGAGCTCCACGGCCCGCGCCCTGATCACCCTGCTCAGGCCGTTCCGCTGCGATGTGGTGGTCTACGACCCGTATCTGGACCAGGAGGCGGCCGCCGCGCTCGGGGTGCGGACCGGCACGCTGGAGGAGGCCCTCGGCTGCCCGTTCGTCTCCGTCCATGTGCCCGATCTCCCCGGCACCCGGGGCCTGGTGAGCGCCCGCCTCATCGAGCGGATCCCCGACCACGCCGTGGTCGTCAACTCCGCCCGGGGACCGGCCGTCGACCAGGGGGCGCTGCTCGAACAGGTGCTGGCGGGGCGGCTGTTCGCCGCACTGGACGTCTTCGACCCCGAGCCGCCGCAGCTCGGCGAGTCCGTGCTGAGCTGCCCGAATCTGCTGCTCACCCCGCATATCGCCGGGGACACCGTGGACGGGCACCTGGCGCTGGCCGGATATGTGATGGCGGATGTGGCCGACTGGCTGGACAAGGGTGTCCGCGGTCCGAGCTTCGTGGACCCCGCCTCCTGGCCCATCGCCGCCTGACCGGGCCCCGCGCTCCGTATCCGGCCGTCTCCGTCATCGACCTCATGTCAGGAGTCACTTCACCATGTCGCGTATCACGGCGGTCGAGGTCTTCCCCGTGGCCGTGCCGTTCGCCCGGCGGTTCGTGCTGGGCAGCGGCGCAGTCGGCACCCCCGACCAGGCGGGGGCGGTCATCTTCGTCAAGCTGACCACCGAGGACGGGGTGGTCGGCTGGGGCGAACAGCGCGCCCTGCCCAGCTGGAGCTATGAGACCGCCGAGACGATCGCCGTCGTCATCAAGCGCCATCTGGCCCCCATCCTCCTCGAACTCACCCCGTTCGACGTGGAGTTGTTCCACACCCGGGCGAGCCGCCTGCTGAGCCCCGCGGTGTCCAACGGCTTTCCGTTCGCCCGCGCGGCGGTGGACATCGCGCTGCACGACGCGGCCGGCAAACTGGCCGGGCTGCCGGTCCACGCCCTGCTGGGCGGCAAGCTCCGGGACACGGTGCCGCTGTGCTCGGCCATCGGGGTGGGCGAGCCCGCCGCCGTCCGCGAGCACGCCCACCAGTCCTCGGACTACACCGCCTACAAGGTGAAGATCGGCGGCGATCCCGCGGCGGACACCGCGGCCATCACCGCGGTCGCGGAGGTCGCCGCGGGCAAACCCCTCTGGCTGGACGCCAATCAGTCCTACCGGCCGACCGCCCTCACCCGCCTGATGGACGCGGTGCGCGAGGTGCCGCACCTGCACTGTGTGGAGCAGCCCGTGCCGGGCACCGACACCCTCGCCCTGCGCCGGGTCCGGGACCTGATCGGACTGCCGGTGGCCATCGACGAGGGCAGCTTCACCGCCCAGGACCTGGCCCGCACACTCCGTCTGGACGCCGCCGATCTGGTGGTCGTCAAGATCTGCAAATCCGGCGGGCTGCGCAACGCCCTGAAGACCGCCCAGGTCGCACTGGCGGGCGGCCTGGAGGTGCTGGCCAGCGGGCTGACCGACTGCGGCATCGGCTTCGCGGCCGCGCTGCACCTCTTCAGCCAGCTGGAACTGGCCCTGCCCGCCGAACTGAACGGACCGGAGCTGCTGGCCGACCTCTACGTGGACAACCTCGACATCGTCGCGGCCACCGCCACCGTCCCCTCCGGCCCCGGGCTCGGCGTCGAGGTCGACGAGGAACGCATCCGCGCCGAATCCCTGGACCTGGCCTGGTCCTGAACATCTGCGCACCCAGACCCAGCAGCGAGGAGACGACGATGTCTTCCAGCTTTTCCCGGCGTGCTCTGCTCAAGGGGGCGGCCCTCGGCGGGCTCGCCACCACGGGAGCCCTCAGCGGCTGCTCCTCCGGTCCGCCGCCGGGCACGGCCACCTGGTCCATGTGGTCCAGCAGCCCGGAGGAGAACCGGGTCTGGGCAGACTTCGGACGCTATGTCGAGCGGCGCATGCACATCAGATCGGCCTCGACCCTCACCCCCTCCGACGGCTACCCCACCAAACTCGATCTGCAGCTCGTCAGCGGAACGGCGGGTATGGTCACCGCCCTGAACGGCTGGCTGATCCCCACCTACGCATCCCGCGGCGCACACCGGCCGCTGGACGATCTCATCGCCGCGGACCCCGACTTCGACCTCGACGACTTCTACCCCGCCATCCGGTCCATCTCCTCGTTCGCCGGCCACACCTACGCCATCGGCTTCGATGTGGCACCGACCGTGCTCTACTACAACAGGACGCTGCTGGAGCGGAACGGTGTCGATCCGCCGTCCCCGACCGAGCCCATGAGCTGGGACACCTTCCGGGAGCTGGCCATCGAGCTGAGCAAGCCGGAGGACCAGTACGGGTTCACCTGCGCCCCGACCATCGACGACCTGGTGTCCTGGATCTACTGCGCCGGTGGCGATGTCCTCGACGGGGACCGTGACACCAGCCCCCTGGACGCCCCCGAGGCCCTGCAGGCGATCCACTATGTGGTCGATCTGTACGTCAAGGACCGGGTCACCCCGCCGATCGACAACCTGGTCGCCCAGAACGCCTCCGGCGCCTCCCTGGCCAACTTCCTCCAGGGCAACGTGGCATTCATGCAGAACGGCCCGTGGCAGGTGCTCAATGTCCGCAAGGCCCCCTTCACATGGGACATCGTGCCCTTCCCCGCGGGACCGGCCGGATCCACACCGCGGGTGTCGGGCTCCAGCTTCGCCATCCCCTCGGGCGTCAAGGACGACGACCTCGACCTGGCGTGGCGGCTGCTGAAGACCCTCACCAGCACGGGCGCGCTGAACATCTACGCACGGGCCGGGCGCAACAACCCCGCGCGGCTCTCCGCCGCGAGCGCCTTCGAACCGCCGCCCGCCAACCTCGGCATCGTCCAGCGGATCCTGAAGGGTGACGTCGCCGGCGGCCATCCCTTCAACGTCACCACCAACTGGAACCGCGTCCGGCTGCTGCTGGGCCAGGATCTGCCCCGGGCCTTCCTCGGCCAGGTGAGCGTCCGCGACGCGATCGACGGTGTGATGCCACGGCTGAACGCCCTGATGCGCCAGCACCGGGACGCCGTCCGCCAGGCCACCTGAGGAGGACCACGATGGCTGTCGAAACCCCCGCCGCGGCGACCGCGGCCCCACGGCGTACCCCGCGCGGCCCGCTGCGCGGCCCCCGGTTCTGGCGGCGCGGCTCGGAGACGCTCGCTGCCTGGCTGTTCCTCCTGCCGAGCCTGGCCGGATTCCTGGTCTTCACCGCCGGTCCCGTGGTCGCGGCCGGAGTGATCTCGCTGCTGGACTGGAACCTGTTCAGCCCGCCCCACTTCATCGGGCTGGACAACTTCGCCCGGCTCGGCCCGGACCCCACCTTCTGGTCGGCGCTCGGCAACACCGCGTACTTCACCTTCGTCAGTGTGCCGCTGACGCTGCTGGTCAGCCTGGGCCTGGCGGTGCTGCTCAACCAGGGGCTGCGGCGCATGGCGGTGTTCCGGTCGCTGCTCCTGCTGCCCTACGCGACGATCACCGTGGCGGTGGCCTTTGTCTGGGTCTGGCTCTACATCCCGCACGACGGGCTGATCAACGCGGTGCTCGGCGGCTTCGGAATCGACGGCCCGGCCTGGCTGATCTCGGACGACTGGGCCATGCCCGCCCTCATCCTGATGAGCGTCTGGAAGAGCTTCGGCTTCGGCATGGTGATCTTCCTCGCCGGGCTGCAGGCCATTCCACAGCAGCTCTACGAGGCGGCCAGGGTGGACGGTGCCTCGCCCTGGCGGACCTTCCGCGCGGTGACGCTCCCCCTGCTGTCGCCCTCGGTGTTCTTCACCGTGGTCACCTCGATCATCGGCTCCTTCCAGGTCTTCGACCAGGCGCTGGTGATGACGGACGGCGGGCCGGGATCCAGCACCACCACGCTCGTGATGTACATCTACCGGACCGGATTCCAGAACTACGAGCAGGGCTACGCGGCCGCCCAATCGATGGTGCTGTTCGCCTTCATCGTCGTCATCACCGCGGCGCAGTTCCTGCTCCAGCGGAGGCTGGTGCACTATGACATCTGACGTGCCCGCGCTCGCGGCCCTCCGCCGCTCGCCCGTGGCGGCCCGGCGGCTGCTGGTGTTCACCTGTTTCCTGGTCACCGCGGTCACCCTCACCCCCATCGTGATGATGGTGCTGGTGGCCTTCCAGTCCGACGCCGAGTCGATGGCGGCACGGCCGTCGTTCTGGCCCGGCAGCTGGCATCCGGAGAACATCGGCCGCGCCTTCGACCTCGTCCCACTGGGCCGCTATCTGCTGAACACCGTCTTCTTCGCCGGAGGCACGGCGCTCCTGGAGACGGTCACCGCGGCGCTGGCCGCGTACGCCTTCGCCCGGCTGCGCTTCCGGGGCCGGAGCGTGCTGTTCGGCGTCTATCTGACCACCTTGATGATCCCCTCGCAGGTCACCCTGATCCCGCAGTTCATCCTGGTGGCGAAGTTGCACGGGGTGGACACCTGGCCCGGGATGATCCTGCCGCACGCCTTCACCGCGCTCGGGGTGTTCCTGCTCCGCCAGTTCTTCCTGGGCGTGCCCCGTGACTACGAGGAGGCCGCCCGGCTCGACGGCGCGAACCGCTGGCAGACGTTCATCCGGGTGATCGTCCCGCTCGCCGTCCCGGCCATCGCCACCCTGGCGGTGTTCAAGTTCATCAGCCAGTGGAACAACCTGCTCTGGCCGCTGGTGATCTCCAACAGCGACTCCACCAGGACCGCGGCGGTCGGTCTCCAGGTGTTCCAGTCCACCAACGGCACCCAGTGGAATCTGCTGCTGATGGCCGCCGCCATCACCACCGTGCCGCTCATCGTGCTCTTCTTCCTCACCCAGCGCTGGTTCGTCAAAGGCATCACCATGAGCGGGCTCGGAGGCCGCTGACACCATGACATTTCTCTGGTCCGTGTTCACCAAACCGTGGTCCACGCTGCCCGGCGACACCCTGGGCGGGCTGGTGTCCGGCCTCGGCTTCACCGGCGCCGAGATCCCGGTCCGGGACACCGCGTACGTCACCCCGGCCGAAGCCGTACGGCTGCTGCCGGAGTTCACCGCGCGGCTGCGGGCCGAGGGCGTCGAGGTGATCAGCGTCGCGAGCGATCTCCGCGAACCCGTCTTCGCGGCCTGCCGGGAGGCGGGCGTGCCGATGATCCGGGTCATGGCCGAGCTGGGACCCGACGGCTATGCCGCCTCGGTCCGGCGGGCCCGGCGACGGCTGGAGGACGCGGCGCCGCTCGCCGAGGGATATGGCGTCCAGGTCGGGGTGCAGCCGCACCACGGGCGCTATGTGTCCTCCGCGCTGGGGGTGATGGACCTCCTCGACGGCCTGCCGGTCCAGCACTTCCGGGTGATCTGGGACGCCGCCCATGACGCGCTGGCGGGCGACGATCCGCGGATCACCCTGCCGCTGGTCGCCGAGCGGCTCGGCATCGTCAACCTCAAGAACGCCATCCACAAGCGCACCGAACCGGCCGGTGAGGCCGTCGGCGGGCACTGGAAACCCTGGTTCGTGCCAGGGTCCGAAGGGCTGGCCGACTGGTCGGCGGCGCTCGGGCAACTGGCGGAGCTCGGCTTCACGGGCCCGGTGTGTCTGTCCGGGCAGTACTCCGACCCCGGTGTCCCGGTCGAGAAGCGCCTGGTGGCGGATCTGGCGGCGGCACGCGGTGCGGCGGGCGCCGTATGACGGCGCGTGGCGCGGCGGGCGCCGTACGTCCTGGGAAGAGCGGGAGAACGTATCCCGGGGGGAGCGGGAGAACCCCGCGCCCCCACTCCCCCCGGCTCCTCCTCCCAGAGGCTCCTACGGCAGGCCGCCCGGCTCCGGGCCCCGGTAACCAGGACGGGACGAGGCGTCGATGCCCACCTCGTAGCGGATACCGGGGTGGAGGGTGTTGCCCCCGACCCGGGCGCCGGTCGAGTGCTGGGCGAGGCCGATGGCGTGGTGGGTGGGCGCGGCGAACTCATTGCCGGTGATGGTGGCGTTCCGCACGTCCTCGAACATCAGGGCCTGGGAGGCGCGCAGTGTCTCGCAGTGGTTGCCCCTGATGGTGAAGTCGCCGGTGGTGCCGTGGCCGTCGCCCTCGCCGTCGTTGGGGCCCTCGGCCATCAGGCACATGTTGTCGATGTCCTCGCAGCGGTTGTTCTCGATGCGGACACGATGGCTGGGCGGGGTGTCGCTGGCGAAGGTCTGCATGCAGTCCGCGTGCCGGCCATGGCTGTTGTCGGTGTCGCGGACGGTGTTGTGCGCGATGGTCAGATCGTCGCCGAAGAACCGGATGCCATCGCCGTCCCCGCCCCTCGGGCCGATCACGGTGTTGTTCCGCACGGTGACACGATGGCCGGTCAGCTCGATCCCGGGTGCCTCCGGCCGTACGGACCGGAACCTGTCCACGATCACATCGTCGGCCTCGACGGTGATGCCGTCCACCGCGTCCCCGCCCCCGGCGTAGGTGATCGGGTGCGCCCGGCTCCCGCCCTTGGTGATGACCAGTCGCCGCCGCGACAGATCGCCGTCGAAGCAGACGGTGTCCCCCGGCTTCGCCCGGCGTGCCGCCTCCCGCGGGGTGGCGGCGTGCAGAGTGCAGTGCTCGGTCCGCTTCCCGGCGGTGAGCGACGCCGTCGGCCCGGCGGCGCCCCGGTCCTGGGGCCATGACGGACGCGCCAGGGCGGCCAGGAGGGCGAGGACCGAGACGGCGAGGAAGCCGAGGACGAGTCTCCAAGTGATCCGCATGGCGGGAACCGTAGAGCGGGACCCCGGGGACCGGTCCCGCCGTCAGCCGTGCGGCGCTGGCGTCCGGTTCACTCCAGCGTCACCATACGCCCCTAGGTTCACTCCGACACATGGAAGGGCGTGATCCCCGATGGAGACGCACAGAACGCAGCGAAAGAGACTCAGGAGCCGATCGGCGCTGGTCGGCGGGGGAGTGGCGGTGGCGGTCGGCGCGTTGCTCGCCCCGCTCGTCGAGGCCCCCGCGGCGAGCGCGGCGCCACGGGCCGACGAGGTACGCCACCCCGTCGACCACGTGGACCCGCTGATCGGCTCCGCGGGCGGTGGCAACACCTACCCGGGCGCCACCCTGCCGTTCGGCATGATCGCCTGGTCCCCGACCAGCACCACCGGCGACCAGACCAACACCGCGGCGGCCAACGGCTATTCGTACGACACCACCCGGGTCCGGGGCTTCAGCCTCACCCATGTCAACGGCGCGGGCTGCCACCCCGGAGCCGCGGGCGATGTGCCGATCATGCCGTTCGTGGGCGAGGTCGACAGCTCTCCCACCGCCGACACCAAGGACCAGAAGTACGCCGCCACCTTCTCGCACGAGAAGGAGAAGGCCGAGCCCGGCCACTACCGGGTGGGGCTCGACTCGGGCGCGGCCGCCGATCTCGCGGTGAGCGAGCGGGCCGGTGTCGCCGACTTCTCCTTCCCCCAGGACGCCCCGGCCCGTCTGCTGTTCCGCACCTCCAACTCGCTCAACGGCAGCGAGAACGCGCACATCGAGATCGACCGCGAGCGGCACAAGGTCACCGGCTGGGTGCTCACCGGCGCGTTCTGCGGACGGCGCGCCAACGGCGGGGAGAACAACCGCAAGACCTACTACCGCCTCTATTTCAGCGCCTCGTTCGACCGCGCCTTCTCCACCGTGGGCACCTGGGAGAACGACCGTCTCTCACCCGGCGCCACCACCGCCGACGGCGGCGAGGGCTATCTCACCGGCGCCGACCGGGCCGGGCGCGGCTCCGGCGGATACGTCGGCTTCGACACCGCGCGGGACAACGATGTCCGCATGCGGCTCGGCATCTCGTACGTCTCCCTCGCGGGCGCCGAGGCCAACCTGCGCGCCGAGATAGCGCCCCGGGCGAGCGTCGCCGACGTGGCCGCCGCAGGACGGGCCGCCTGGGACCGCCGGCTGCGCGCCATCCGCATCAGCGGCGGCAGTGAGCCGCGCCGCACCGCGTTCTACACCGCCCTCTACCACACGCTCCAGCAGCCCAACCTGATCAGCGACACCGACGGCCGCTACCCGGGCATGGACGGCGCACCGCACCGGATCGAGCGCGGGCAGACGGCGCAGTACAGCAACTTCTCCGGCTGGGACCAGTACCGCGCCCAGGTGCAGCTGCTCGCCCTGCTCCAGCCCGAGGTCGCCGGGGACTTCGCCCAGTCGCTGCTCAACTTCGCCCGGCAGAACGGCGGGGTGTGGGACCGCTGGGTGCACATCAGCGGCGCCACCCATGTGATGACCGGCGACCCCTCCGCCGCCACGCTCGCCACCTTCTACGCCATGGGGGTGCGGAACTTCGACGCCAAGGGCGCCTTCGACTCCCTCTACCGCCAGGCCACCGTCCCCCACCCCGACGGGCTCTCCGACAAGGGCTGCCCGGGGCAGTGCGAGGGCCAGCGCCCCGGCCTCGCCCAGTACCTGGAATCCCGGTACGCCGCACAGGACGCCTGCCACTGCTGGGGCGGCGCCGCGGAGACCCTGGAGGACTCCGTCGCCGATGACGCGCTCGCCCGCTGGGCCCGGCTGCTCGGCCGCACCAAGGAGGCCGACGAGCTCGGCGCGCGCGGCGGCTACTGGCGCAATGTGTTCAACCCCCGGGCCACCGGCACGGCGGGCTACGTCCAGGCCAGGAACCGGGACGGTTCCTGGGTGACCCCCTTCGACCCCGCGTCCGACCGGGGCTTCGCCCAGGGCAGCGCGGCCACGTACACCTGGATGGTGCCGCAGGACGTCCAGGGGCTCGCCGAGGCCATGGGCGGCCGCGACAAGGCGGCGGCCCGGCTGGACGGCTTCTTCCACAAGCCCGACGGCTCCTGGTCGGTCCGCGGCGGCGACCCGCTCCGCTACGACCCCACCAACGAACCCGGCATCCACGCCCCGTGGCTCTACAACGCGCTCGGGCAGCCCTGGAAGACCCAGGAGACGGTGCGCCAGATCGTCACCACCGTGTACGGCACCGGGCCGAAGGGGCTGCCCGGCAATGACGACCTGGGCACCATGTCCGCGTGGTACGTGTTCGCGGCGCTCGGCCTCTATCCGCAGGCCCCCGGGCGTGCCGAGGCACTGCTCACCGGTCCGCTCTTCCCCCGAGCGGTGATCGCCCCGGCGGGGCAGCGGCACGCCCTGACCATCGACGCCCCGGACGCGTCCGACACCCACCCCTATGTGCACGCGGTGCGGGTGAACGGCAGGCCGCACGACACCTCATGGCTCGACGGCTCCGTCGTGCGCCAGGGCGGTTCGCTCTCCTTCGACCTGGCCGACCGGCCCGACACCGGCTGGGCCACCGACCCGGGCCGGCTGCCCCGCTGACGCGCTAGGCCGTCGCGTCGGCGAACGTGTCGGCGCGGATATGGGTCATGGGCCGGCCCACCACCCGGTACCTGCCGTTGGGCACCCGGTCGGACCGGGACACGTGCACGGTGAGCGGGCCGGCCCACTCATAGCCCTTGTCCTCCGCATGGCGCATCAGATGGTCCGTCAGCTCCTGCCCCACATGACAGCCACGCCGGGTGAGCTCCTCGTGCACCGGGTCGGCGAGCTCGACGTCATAGACATTGGGCACGACCACCCGGGTCGGTCCGCACACCACGGTGTGGCTGTCGCATTCACGTTTCAGCGCGCCGAGGAGTTCGACGGGCTCGCTGCGGACCACCTTGGCGAGCAGCGATGCCTCCCAGCGCTCTATCGCCCGTTCCCATCGGTTCAGCGTCTGCATGCCCTCCCGCGTTCCCGGAACGGATCACCTCATGCCCTCGTCGGCGCGGCTCACCGTCATCTGCGCCCTTCACCGTCGCTACGGGTCCGCCGGAGCGTGAAGGTGTCCACGGGCTCGATACGGCCGTAGAGCCCGGTGACCGCGTAGTAGGTCACCGACATGGTGGTGGGGCCGCCCGGCCTGGTGCCGGGGTCGACGGTGAACGCGGCGAAGCCGTACGGGTTCACCCGGTCGCGCACCGCCGACCACGGGGCCGTCTCCGTCACATAGACCGGCGTCCTCCGGCCGTTCGCACCGGCGTCGCCGACCCCGGTGATGACATTGCACCGCGGGGTGTCGAACAGGACGTCCATCGACGGGATCGAGGTACCACCGCCACCGATGACCATGTGCACCGTTCCCTCGCCGGTGTCCACCAGATCGGTACGGGTGGCGGCGGGGGTCGGCGTCATCGTGTCGTTGGGCTCCCGGCCGCGGATCGGGTGGGAGCGCTCATAGTGGTGTTCATGGCCGCAGACGACCAGGTCGACGCCGTACTCGTCGAAGAGCGGCAGCCACTCCTGCCGGATGCCGAGGTCGGCGCCGTTGCCCGGGTGGTCGGCCGTGGAGACGACCACCTGGTGCATGACGACCACAATCCAGTCGATGGCCCGGTCGGTCCGGGCCCGGGTGAGCTCGGCCTCCAGCCAGCGCCGCTGCGCCCCGCCGGAGTAGCCCCGTACATAGGTGTTTCCGGCGTCCTGAAGGGCCACGTCGTCATTGGCCAGGCTCACGACGCGCACCGAGCCGACGGTGAAGGCGTACCACAGCCCCTGGGTCTCGTCGTCGCCGCCGTTGCCGGGCAGTGAGAAGTACGCCTGGTAGGCGGCGAACCCGAGCGGCCCGTTGCCCAGCTCGTTCTCGTGGTTGCCGACCGCGGGCATCCATGGCCGGAACCGCGAGGACCGGCTGGTCATGTCGAACCAGTCGGCCCAGGTGCGCAGCCGGTCCTCGGACAGATTGGCGTAGCACAGATCGCCGTTGATGAGATGGAACAGGGGCGCGACCCGCTCGACTGCGGTGGTCACGTCGTTGGCGTACGGCGAGCCGAGGTTGTCGTTGAGATAGCTGAGCTTCTCGGTGATCTTCGGCGGCCTGGGACCGTTCAGCTTGCCCACCGTGGGCGTGCCCTGGTCGCCGAAGCTGGTGAAGGTGAACGGCGCCCGGCCATCCGGTCCGGTGCGGAACGACCCCGCCTCCGGCGTCGCCCCGTCGTGGACGGCGGCGTAGACGTAGTCGGTGCCGGGGCGCAGCCGGCTCAGCCGGGCGTGGTGGACGTACATGCTCTGCCGGGACTTGGCGTCGCGGTAGAAGGTGGTCCGCGCGGTGACCTCGGTGCCCATGCCATGGGCCGGGGTGCCGAGCATGACGCGCGGCCGTCTCACCGGGACCGGTGTCTGCCAGGACACCACGACCTCCCGGGCGGCGTCGGCCCCGAACTGCAGATGCGGCCCGCTCACCGGTGGCATCCCGGCCCCCTCCGGCCGGGTCCACAGCACCGGCGAGGCCGCCACCGCCTCCTGCTGGGGCAGATACGTGCCCGCACCGGCCGCCGCGGCGCCCGCCACGCCCAGCAGCCCCCGGCGGCTCACCCGGGACGTGGTGGACGTGGTGGCCGCCGTTGCCGGTCCGGTGGCCGACGCCGCCGATGTGGTGGCCGTGTTCTTCGGTGTCGTCGTCATGAGGGCGAAGCTCCCACGCACCCGCCGTCGCCGGACACCGTGGCGCCGTGAACAGCGCGGTACGGCGGGCTACCGGCGGACGACCGGACGGCGAACCCCGACAACCATCTCGGTGGACAGTGGCGGATGTGCGTTGCCAGGGGCGGTGGCGGCGCCGCACGCTGGTGTCCGTGAGCGATCGGGACGAGGAGCTGCGCGGGCTGGACGCGGTGCTGCAGGAGCTGCGCCACGCCCGCCACGGGCTGTACGGACCGCTGGTGCGGGAGCGCTTCCTGGGCGGGCTGCCGGCCGGCGTCACCCCGACCGGCTACCGGGTGCTGCGCTTCGTCGAGGCCAGCTCCCCACCGCCGCCCACCGTGTCCGACATCGCCGCCCTGCTGCTGTCCGACCGGGCCCGCGCCGTGCGCGTCGTGGACCGGCTGGCGGCGGCGGGGCTGGTGACCCGGGTGCGGGACACCGTGGACCGGCGGATCCGGAGGGTGGCGCTGACCGGCACCGGGCGCCGCCATGTCGCCCTGGCGGCCGCCCGGCGGACCCGGCTGCTGGGCGAGGCCATCGCGGACTGGCCGGACGAGGATCTCGCCCGGCTGACGGACTACCTGGAGCGGCTCAACGCCTCCGTGGCCCGCCATCTGCCGGTGTCCGGCGCGTCCGGGGCGTCCGGCGTGCCCGAGGTGTCCGGCGATCGGTGACGCGGGGCCGGGGCGCCACCGGCCCCGTGTCACCGCCGCGGGTGCGCCGCGCCGTGAGAGGGGCCGTCGGCTACGCCTTGGACGCCCGGAAGTTCCGGAACAGCAGATAGGTGTCGAGGATGTCCGACGAGGCGCTTTCGACCGAGCGGTAGATGCCCCACTTGGGCCGCTGGTAGTCGTCCTGGTCGGGCATCTTCACATTGGACATGCTGCCCTGGACCGCCACCGGGGCGCCGGACCCGGTGCCGTTGCGCACCACGCAGGCCGCCTTGCCCTTCGAGCCGATGGTGAACGTCCACTCGATGGTGATCCACTTGTTGCGCAGCGGCGCGAGGTTCGTCGAGGCGATGTCCGGTGAGCCGGAGTTGGCGTACGCACGGGCCCGCAGCAGCTCCGTGCTGCCGCTGCGGCCCAGGTCCAGGGTGATGTACGGACCGCCGTTGTCCACCGGGGTCTTGGTCTGGAAGATATGGGTGAACTTGCTGGTGCCGTGCAGCGAGGTGGGCATGAACATCTCGTAGCCGAGGCTCCACGTCTCACCGTCGCGCATCTTCAGGGCGGAGCCGTCCTGCACCATGCCCTTGGACTCGGTGCGCTGGCGGTCGCCGCCCCCGGTGGTGTCCCGGTCGTCCTTCCAGATGTTGAAGCGGTAGTGGTCACCGCCCTCGACGAGCACGTACTTCCGGTCGGGGTGAGCGCCGCCGCGGTCGGCCTCGATGCCCTCGAACGCCTTGAGCCCGTCGCTGGACGGGTCAGGATGCCAGAGCAACTGCGCGGCCGCGGCGCGCGAGGCGGCGGAGGCCGGGGTGGCGCCCGAGGTCAGCTGCCCGAGGGCGATCGGTGTTCCGACGGCTGCCGCGGCCATCGAACCGAGGACGCGGCGGCGGCTCAACGGGTGGGGAGGGGGGAGTTCTGCCATGGTCGTTGACTTCCTTCCTGATCCGGTAAAGGAGCGGCGTGCTCATGGCGCACCACGCAGGTTGGACCGGACCAAATGGACCGTCAAGGCTCACGGGGGGTTCTTTACCCGAGAATTGGTTCAGGTAGCTGAACAAAATCTGCCGCTTTCTGGTGCATATGGCGGCATCTCCGTCCCTGATTTTGAGCGTTTGTTCGTTCTTGTGAACTCGTAGACAGTGTCTACGCACTTCTGGTAGACAGTGTCCATGGCTGAGCGTGAGCAGGACACAGGTCTCCGGTCCCGGTTGGTGGACGTCGGAGTGGAGCTGGTGGACGAGGAGGGCGTCGGGGCCCTTTCGCTGCGGGAGATCGCCCGCCGGGCCGGGGTGTCCCACGGGGCCCCGCGGCGGTACTTCCCGACACACCTGTCCCTGCTGTCCGCCATCGCGCGACGCGGCTTCGAGAGCCTGGCCGCCCAGGCCGGTGAGGCGATCGCCGCCCATGAGGGCGATCCACGTGCGCAGTTGACGGCGCTGGCGCGGAGCTGGCTCGACTTCGCGCTGACCAACCGCGGCATGTTCGAGCTGATGTTCCGTCACGATCTGCTACGGAGCGACCACTTGGGCCTGCGGGAGACGAGTCTGCCGCTCTTCGCCACCCTCGTCGACCTGGTGGCCGGGGTGCGGCCGGACTCCGGCGCGGAGCCACGGATCGTCGCGGGTGCGCTGTGGGCGAATCTGCACGGCATCGCCCAACTGTGGGGCTGGGGCAGCCTTCAGCTCGCGGTGGGAGGCGACGATCCCGAGCCGCTGCTGCGGGCCGCGCTCGACGCACACCTCGGCCCGGAGGCCCGATGAGCTCCCCGCGCGGACGGCGCCTCACCCTCGTCGCGAGCGTCACCGGAGCCGTGATCGTCGCCCTGGACGGCACCGTGCTGACCGTCGCCCAGCCCCGGCTGCAACGGGACCTCCATGCCACGTTCGCCCAGGTGCAGTGGACCAGTACGGGATATCTGATCGCCGTGGCGAGTCTGCTGGTCTTCGCGGGCCGCCTCGGCGACCGCTACGGCCACCGACGCGTCTTCGCCCTCGGAATGCTGGGCTTCGGCGCCGCCTCGGCGGGCATCGGGCTCGCGGGCGGCATCGGCTGGGTGATCGGACTGCGGGTCGCCCAGGGGGTTTTCGGGGCGCTGCTGCAACCCGCCACCCTCGGGATGCTGCGGGCCGCGTATCCGCCCGAACGGCTCGGCCGGCCCGTCGCGGTGCGGACCGGTGCCATCGGGCTGGCGGCCGTGGCCGGTCCGCTGGTCGGCGGGGCGCTGACCACCCATCTGGGGTGGCGGGCGGTGTTCTTCGTCAATGTCGCGCCCGCCCTCGCCATGGGTCTGGCGGCACTCGCCGTCCGGGCCCCTTCGGCACTCGCCGTCCGCCCTCCGGCTGCGCCCCGTGAGACCGCCCGGCCGCGGCTCGATCTGCCCGGTGCGGGCCTGCTCGCGGTGGCGCTCGCCGGGCTGGTGCACACGCTCGTCGGCATCCCGGAAACCGGCTGGACCGTGGCGACCGCGCTCGGGCTCGGGTGCGCCGTGTCGGCCGGGGGCGTCTTCGTACGGCATGAGCGCCGGACGGCGGATCCGCTGGTGCCGCCGGGCGTGCTGCGGTCGGGCACCGCGGGCCCGGCGCTCGGTGTGCTGGTGGCCGCGTCGGCAGCACTATTCGGGGCGCTGTTCCTCGGCACGTACTACCTCCAGGACGTGCTCGCGCTGGATCCGTTCGACAGCGGGCTGCGGGCGTTGCCGCTCGCGGTGATGATGGTGCTGGGCGCGCCGGTGGCGGCGCTGTTGACGCGCCGTCAGGGGCCTCGCCGGACGGCGGTGGCGGGGATGGTTCTGGTGGCGGCCGGTGTGCTGCTGATGTCCCGTCTCGGCCGGGGCTCGGGCGCGGAGGTGACCGGTGGCTGCTTCCTCCTGCTGGGCGCGGGTTTCGCCACCGTGATGGTCACCGCGACCACCGTCGTCGTGCGCGACGCGTCCGTGGACACCGCCGGGGTGGCGGGCGGGCTCCAGCAGACCGCCATGAACATCGGGCCCGCGCTGGGGGTCGCCGCCGCGACCACGCTGATGAGCGTGGCCGGGCGGGGGGACACCGCCGGACGGCCGCCTGGCGACGGGCCGCGCTGGGCGGCCGATGTCTTCCTCTCGGCGATGGGACCGGCGCTGACGGTCCTCGCGGCCGTGGCCGCGGCCGGTGTGCTGCCGGCCACCAGGCTGCCCGGCCGTGCGGCGGCGCGGCGGCCCGGGGATCAGCCGGTGGAAGAGCTCCCGGACGGGCCCCCGAGGTCCGAGATCGCGTCGAGCGCCTGACCCCACCGCGGGTGCGTCGCCACCTTCTTCAGATGCATGCCCATGACCCGTTCGCCGAGCGTGGGGTCCATGTCGTCCGACAGCTGGAACGCCGAGAGCTTCGCGATATGGGGGAGGATCTCGTCGTCGCCCGCGATGTGCACCGGGTCGTGCAGATACCGGTCCAGTGCCTCCAGATCGGCCACCGCCGCGCAGTAGGCGTGGGTGAAGCCCTCGGCGGAGTCGCCGAGGAACTGGCCGGCGGTGGAGAACGAGACCGCCTCCACCGCGCCCGTCCGGCGCATCGCCGCCAGAACCTTGGCCTTCTCCTTCTCCGTCGTGCCGTCCTTGAAACTGAACCGCAACACATTGACCAGCATGGGTGGTTCCCTTCGTGGTTGAACTGGTTGGTTCAAATTAGTGGCCGAATCAGTCAATGAACAAGAGGGTTGGGATTCTTGAACCAATGAGTTCAGTTCGAGGTGTCGTGGGATACGATGCGCGGATGACGGCAGTGACAGCCTCGTCCGGGCGAAAGGTTCCGCGAGGGCGTATCGACAAGCGGCAGGCGATTCTCGACGCCGCGTTCACGGTCTTCGCGCGCCGGGGGTACGGACAGGCGTGTGTCCAGGAGATCGCGAATGAGGCGGGGGTCGCCAAGCCCACGGTGTACAACCACCTCACCGACAAGGAGACCTTGTTCCGCCATGCCATCGAGGCCGCTGCCGACGCCGTGATGGCGGAGAACCTCGCCGTCGTCGAGCGGCTGCGCGAGCCCGGCGACGATCTGCGCGCCGCCCTGGAGGACATGGCGTACCGGATGCTCCAGGTGTGCTGCGGTGAGCGTTCCCGTGCCCTGCGGCGGCTCACCTACGCCCAGGCGGCCGACTTCCCCGATCTGATCGAGACCGTCCAGGGGCGTACGGCCGTCCGGCTCGGTGAGGCGCTGGCCGACCGGCTGGCCCGGCTGTCACTGTCCGGGCGGCTGCGGCCGGGTGATCCGGCGCAGGCCGCTGAGCAGTTGCTCGCGCTGCTCACCGGTCCCATGGAGGTGAGGTCCCGGCTGGGCACCCGCAAGGTCTCCACGGCCGAGGCGCGCACGGTCGCCCGGTCCGCGGTGGACACCTTTCTGCGGGCGTACGAAACCGCCGCCACCGGCCACCCCTGACCCGAGGGCCGGGGGACCGGTGGCGGCGGTGTGTGGCAGGTGTTCTCGGCTCAAACGAGGGCGACCAGCAGATCGCCGCCCTCCACCTGCTGAATCGCGTTGATGGCGATGCGCGACACGGTCCCGCTCCTCGGGGCCGCGATGGTGGCCTCCATCTTCATCGCCTCGATCGTGCCGATGGTGGCACCGGCCTCCACCTGGTCGCCCTCGGCCACCGCCAGCGTCACCACACCCGCGAAGGGC
Organism: Streptomyces iranensis; assembly: GCF_017874715.1. GTDB lineage: Bacteria > Actinomycetota > Actinomycetes > Streptomycetales > Streptomycetaceae > Streptomyces > Streptomyces iranensis. The sequence goes on from NZ_JAGGLR010000014.1 coordinate 127,019, forward strand.
GCCGCCACATGGCCGGGGTCGCTCCGGTCGGCCTTCTCGGTGGCCGGCACATCGGAGGCCACCGAGGTGTCCCGCACCTGGACCGGGCGCAACTGCCCGTTCAGCGAGGCCATCACCGTACGCATACCGCGCTCGTCGGCGTCGCCGATGGCCTCCAGCTCGATCAGCAGCCGGACACCGGGCTCGAGGTCCACCGTGTACTCGTGCCGCGGGCGCAGCCCGTAGAAGAAGTCCTTGCTGTCCAGCACGCTGGTGTCGCCGTGGGCCTGCCGATGCGCCTCGAACTCCTTGGTCGGACCGGGGAACAGCAGCCGGTTCAGCGTGGCCCGCGGATCCTTCTCCAGCTGCTCCCGGTCCTCCGTGGAGAGCTCCGCGGCCGCCGGCTTGGCGGCGGCACGGCCCTCCAGCGCCTTGCCGCGGAACGGCTCGGGCCAGCCGCCCGGCGGATTGCCCAGCTCGCCGCGGAGGAACCCGATGACCGAGTCCGGGATGTCGTACCGGCCGGGCTGCGCCTCGAAGTCCTCCGGCGACACCCCCGCCCCCACCAGGTGCAGCGCGAGATCGCCGACCACCTTCGACGACGGGGTGACCTTCACCAGATGGCCCAGGATCCGGTCCGCCGCGGTGTACATCGCCTCGATGTCCTCGAAGCGGTCGCCGAGGCCCAGCGCGATGGCCTGGGTGCGCAGATTGGACAGCTGGCCGCCGGGGATCTCGTGGTGGTACACCCGTCCGGTCGGCGAGGCGAGGCCCGCCTCGAACGGTGCGTAGATCTTGCGCACGGCCTCCCAGTACGGCTCCAGTCCGCCGATCGCCTCGAGGTCGAGCCCGGTCGGCCGGTCGGAGTGGTCGGTGGCGGCCACGATCGCCGACAGCGACGGCTGCGAGGTGGTGCCCGCCATGGAGGCCACCGCGCCGTCCACCGCGTCCGCACCGGCCTGGACCGCCGCGAGATAGGTGGCGAGCTGACCGCCCGCGGTGTCATGGGTGTGGATGTGCACCGGCAGGTCGAACTCCCGGCGCAGCGCGGAGACCAGCTTCGCCGCGGCCGGGGCGCGCAGCAGCCCCGCCATGTCCTTGATGGCCAGCACATGCGCGCCCGCGTCCACGATCTGCTCGGCGAGCCGCAGATAGTAGTCGAGGGTGTAGAGCCGCTCCGAGGGATCGGACAGATCGGAGGTGTAGCAGAGCGCCACCTCGGCGATCGCGGAGTTCGTCTCCCGTACCGCGTCGATCGCGGGCCGCATCTGCCCGATGTCGTTCAGCGCGTCGAAGATCCGGAAGATATCGATCCCGGTGGCCGTGGCCTCCCGTACGAAGGAGGTGGTCACCTCCGTCGGGTACGGCGTGTAGCCCACGGTGTTGCGGCCGCGCAGCAGCATCTGCAGACAGATGTTGGGCACCGCCTCGCGCAGCTTGGCCAGCCGCTCCCAGGGGTCCTCGGCGAGGAAGCGCAGCGCCACGTCGTAGGTGGCCCCGCCCCAGCACTCCAGCGACAGCAGCTGCGGCACGGTCCGCGCCACCACCGGGGCCACGGCCAGCAGGTCCTTGCTGCGGACCCGGGTGGCCAGCAGCGACTGGTGGGCGTCCCGGAAGGTGGTGTCGGTGACACCGATGGTGGGCGACTCGCGCAGCCGGCGCGCGAAGCCCTCCGGACCCAGCTCGGTGAGCTGCTGCTTGGAGCCGGCGGGCGGCTCGCTGTCCGGCACCGGGGGCAGCTTGGTGGTCGCGTCGATCAGATGGGGCCGCTCGCCATGGGGCTTGTTCACCGTGATGTCGGCGAGATAGGTGAGCAGCTTGGTGCCGCGGTCGGCGGAGTGGCGCGCCGTCAGCAGATGCGGCCGCTGCTCGATGAACGACGTGGTGACGTGCCCGGCCCGGAAGTCCGGATCGTCCAGCACCGCCTGGAGGAAGGGGATGTTGGTGGACACCCCGCGGATGCGGAACTCGGCCACCGCGCGCCGGGCGCGGCCGACCGCGGTGGCGAAGTCCCGCCCCCGGCAGCTCAGCTTGACCAGCATCGAGTCGAAGTGGGCGCTGATCTCCGCACCGGCGTGGGTGGTGCCACCGTCCAGCCGGATGCCCGAGCCGCCCGGGGAGCGGTACGCGCTGATCATCCCGGTGTCCGGGCGGAAGCCGTTGGCCGGGTCCTCGGTGGTGATCCGGCACTGCAGCGCCGCGCCCCGCAGATACACGGTGTCCTGGGCGAGGCCGAGGTCGGACAGCGTCTGACCGGCGGCGATCCGCAGCTGCGACTGGACGAGATCCACATCGGTGATCTCCTCGGTCACCGTGTGCTCGACCTGGATCCGCGGATTCATCTCGATGAACACATGGCGGCCGTCGCGGTCCAGCAGGAACTCCACCGTACCGGCGTTGCGATAGCCGATCTCCCGGGCGAACTTCACCGCGTCCTCGCAGATCCGGGCCCGCAGCTCCGGATCGAGGTTGGGCGCGGGGGCCAGCTCGATCACCTTCTGGTGGCGCCGCTGCACCGAACAGTCGCGCTCGAAGAGATGGATGACATCGCCCTGCCCGTCGGCGAGGATCTGCACCTCGATATGGCGGGGCTCCACCACCGCCTTCTCCAGGAAGACCGTGGAATCACCGAAAGCGGACTCGGCCTCCCGCGCCGCCGCCTCGATGGACTCGCGCAGCGTCTCCCGGCTCTCGACCCTGCGCATCCCGCGCCCGCCGCCACCGGCGACGGCCTTGACGAACACCGGGAAGCCGAGCTCGTCCGCGGCCCGGACCAGCTCGTCCACATCGGCCGACGGCTCGGAGGAGCCGAGCACCGGCACCCCGGCCGCACGGGCCGCGGCCACCGCGCGCGCCTTGTTCCCGGTGAGCTCCAGGATCTGCGCGCTGGGACCCACGAACGTGATCCCCGCCTCCTCGCAGGCACGCGCGAGATCGGGATTCTCGGACAGGAAGCCGTATCCGGGGTACACCGCGTCCGCGCCCGCCTGGCGCGCCGCGTTGACGATCTCCTCCACGGAGAGATAGGCCCGCACCGGATGGCCCGGCTCGCCGATCTCGTACGCCTCATCGGCCTTCAGCCGGTGCAGTGAGTTGCGGTCCTCGTGCGGGAACACGGCGACGGTTCTCGCGCCCAGCTCATAGCCGGCGCGGAAGGCGCGAATGGCGATCTCACCACGATTGGCGACCAGCACCTTGCGGAACATGCCCGATCCCTTCTACCTGCCCGTTACCAACACACACGCTTGTCGGCGAACCCTACTGCCGCCCGCCACCTGGGACGCCCGGGGTGTGATCGAGTTCTCGTGGATGGCGGGCGGCACGGCATCCGGCCCTCTCGTCCATGGTCCCCGGGGATACACAGAGTGGCCCTGCGACCGCACCGGGTGGTGCTATACATGGACCCGGAACGCCGCTTCAACGCTGGGATCGGTGGGGGATGGAGCCAGGAGCCATCGGCGTCGGGGCGCGCGCGGCCGCGGCGGCGGCCGGTCCGCTGATCCGCAGACTGTTCGCCCAGCCGGCCCCGGGCGCCGAGCTGGTCCACCAGCCGGTGCGCATCTCCGGCCTGGTCGCCTGGCGGGGCGAGAAGCGGACCCTGACCGAGGACGACGTCCGCAAACTGGTCGGGGAGCTGGTCGAGCGCGCGGCCACCGCCAACCCCAATGAGCCCGCCGTCCCCGAGGGCGAGCGTCAGGCCGTCACCGACGCGCTGACGACGACCCTGCTGGCCCTGGGCCATATCGGCATGGCCGACGTCCAGGCCGTACGCCTGGGGTACCGCACCCTCGCCCACACTCTCAAGAAGCGGGTCCCGCAGGCCACCCGCCAGCTCAGCTCGGACGGCACCCACCTCTACAACAGCCTGCTGGACCTCAGCTGTCTGCAGATCCTCCACTTCTTCAGCCAGCGCTCCACCTTCATCGCCCGCACCCTGGCCGAGGCCACCCAACAGCTCCAGGAGCAGTCCCGGCAGCTCGGCATCCTGCTGGAGCGGGTCCCGCAGCCGGTGCGGGACGCCGGTTTCGAGCACCGCTACAGCGAGCACATCGTCGACAAGCACGGCATGCTCCGGATCCTCGGCCTCAGACTGCGCCACCAGGAAGGCGACAGCTGGCCCCTGGACGCCGCCTATCTGAGCCTGGAGGCCACCGCCCCCGAGGGCCCCACCCCCGAGGGCCCCGCGCCCGAAGGCCTCGGCGCCTACCACCACCCCCGGCCCACCTCGGTGGCCCCGCGCCGGGTGGAGATGCTGCTCCAGGGGCAGCGCCGGGTGCTGCTGCGCGGCCACGCCGGATCGGGGAAGACCACCCTGTTGCAGTGGCTCGCCACCACCACGGCCCGCCGCGCCTTCCCGGCCGAGCTCGACGAGTACAACGACTGCGTCCCCTTCGTCCTGCAGCTGCGCACGCTCACCCGGCGCGAGGCGCTGCCCAGCCCCGCCGGCTTCCTCTCCGCGGTGGGCAGCGTCCTCGCCGACGCCCAGCCGGACGGCTGGGCGGTCCGCATCCTGGAGTCCGGGCGCGCCCTGCTGCTGATCGACGGGGTGGACGAGGTGACCCAGCACCACCGGGAGCGCACCCGGGAGTGGCTGCGCGAACTGCTCGCGGCCTACCCCGACGTGCGCTGCCTGGTGACCGTGCGCCCCTCCGCCGTCCAGGACGGCTGGCTGCGCCGCGAGGGGTTCGCCGAACTGTGCCTGCTGCCCATGGGACGCGACGACATCGCCGCGTTCATCAGGCACTGGCACCGCGCGGCACGCGCCGAGTCCGCCGGTGAGCAGGAGCGCGCCCGGCTCGAAGCGCTGCGGACGGCGCTCACCGAGACCGTGGCCGTCAACCAGAGCATCGCCCGGCTCGCCGAGAACCCCCTGATGTGCGCGCTGATCTGCGCCCTGCACCGGGACGAGCAGGCACGGCTGCCACGGGACCGCAAGGGGCTCTACGAATCGGCGCTCGAGCTGCTGCTCGTCCGGCGGGACGCCCACCGCAGCATCGACGCCCCCGAGGGCATCCACCTGTCCAAGGAGGCCCAGCTGCGGCTGCTCTCCCGCATCGCCGCCTGGTTCACGCTGCAGAAGCAGTCGGAGGCCGAGCAGGAGGATGTGGTCGAGGGCGTCCTCGCCGAGACGCTGCCCTCCATCCGGGAGGCCCAGGAGCAGGGCGGACCACAGGAGATCTTCCGCTATCTGCTGCTGCGCAGCGGACTGCTGCACGCCCCGACCGAGGACTCGGTCGCCTTCATCCACCGCACCTTCCAGGACTACCTGGGCGCCAAGGCGCTCCAGGAGACCCGCTACTTCAACACGATGGTGCGCAACGCGCACGACAACCAGTGGGAGGACGTCATCCGCATGGCGGTCGCCCACGGGGACCGCAAACAGTGCGGTCAGCTGCTGCGCAAGCTCATCAAACGCGGTGACGACGTGCGCAGGCACCGCCACCGCCTCCATCTGCTTGCGGCCGCCTGCCTGGAGCACGCCACCGAACTGGACCCCGAGGTCCGGCGGGATGTGGAGGAGCGGATGGCCTCGCTCATTCCGCCGCGCACCATCGAGGACGGACACACTCTGGCGGCCGCCGGATCCGTGGTGCTGGATCTGCTGCCCAAGGAGCCGGACGGGCTGGGGGACGCGGAAGTGGCGGCCGTGGTGGCCACGGTCTGCCGGATCGGCGGCGAACCGGCCCTGGGCCGCCTCAAGCGGTTCCGCCACCACCCCTCGCCCGCGGTCCACGGGCAGTTCATCGAGGCGTGGGACACCTTCGACTGCGGGCCGTTCGCCCAGGAGATCCTGTCCCACCTGCCGGAGAACTCCCTGTTCACGGCGAGCTCCCGCGATCAGCTCCATGAGCTGCGCCGGATGGGCGGCCGGGCCACCACCCAGTGCACCGGTCCGATCAGGACCGTGGACTTCGCCACCGAGCTGGTGCCGGACGTCCTCAAACGCCTCAGCGTCTTCAACAACCCGCTCCTGGACGACCTGGCCTTTCTGCACACCCTCCCGAGACTCACGGAGCTGATGATCGGCCACTGCCCGGAGGTCAGAGGCGTCGAGCGGCTCGCCGGCCTTCCCATCGCCCTCCTGGCGCTGTACGCGACCACCGTGCTCGATGGCATGGAGGCCCTCGGCTCGCTGACCGCCCTGGAGACGCTGGCACTCGATCTTCCACTGCCGTGCGGCGCGCTCGGCGGTCTGCCCGTGGACGCGCCGCTCACCGCGCTCTACATCGGCCCGGCCACGTATGCCACCTCCGGGATGCGGGGCATCGGGCGATGGCCGACCCTGCGGCACATCTCGCTCTTCGACTCGGTACGGCTCTCGGCGGCCGACCGCTCCGAGATCCTCTCCCTGCCGCAGGTGGAGTCCCTCAGCCTCACCGGGGAGAGCGTCGCCCGGATGCGCGAGGCCGTGCCGATGCCGGGCATCTCCCATCTCTCCCTCGCGGGCGCCGTGGAGGCCGGGGACCTTAACCCCCTGCGGGACGCGTTTCCGGGGCTGCGGCGGCTGTTCCTGTCCTGGCGCCCGGGTCAGGGGCCGGTGGTGGACCTGACGCCGCTGAGCGGGATGCGGGAGCTGATCGTGCAGGTGAGCAATGCCGACCACGTCAAGGGCGTGGGCCGTTTCCCCGACGGCCGCGCCCTGGTGGTCCCGGCGCCGGCGCGCTGAGCCGGGCGCCCACCGGCGACCGGCTCAGCCACGCTCGTACGGGACCGGGGCGCCCTCGTACGGGACCGGGACTCTACGGGACCGGGCTCACCACTCGGCGAGCGAGCCGTCCGCATGGCGCCACACCGGATTCCGCCAGGCGTGGCCACGGCGGTCGGCGGCGCGCACCGCGGCCTCGTCCACCTCGATACCGAGTCCCGGGCGGTCGGTGCGCGAGAGCTGCCCGGCGGTGAACCGGAAGGGCTCCGGATCGGCCACGTAGTCCAGGAGTTCGGCGCCCTGGTTGTAGTGGATGCCGATGCTCTGCTCCTGGATGAGGAAGTTCGGCGTGGTGAAGGCGATCTGGAGACTGGCGGCGAGCGCCACCGGGCCGAGCGGGCAGTGCGGGGCGAGCTGGGCGCCGTGCGGCTCGGCGAGGGCGGCGATGCGCCGCAGCTCGGAGATGCCGCCCGCATGCGAGATATCGGGCTGGAGGACGGCCACCCCGGCCCGCAGCGGGGCGATGAACTCGCGCCGCGAGTACAGGCGCTCACCGAGCGCGATGGGGATGGGGGAGGCGTTCACCAGGTCCGGGACGATGTCCATGTGCTCGGAGAGCACCGGCTCCTCGACGAACAGCGGCGCCGCCTCGGCGAGCAGCGGCAGCAGCCGGCGGGCGTTGGCGGGGGAGACCCGGCCGTGGAAGTCGAGGCCGAAGTCGCGGTCGTCGCCGAGGACTTCACGGGCGGTCTCGGCGCGGCGCACCGCCGCGCGTATCTCCGCGCGGGTGGCGACCGGGGTCATCCGGCCGCAGCCGTTCATCTTGACGGCGGTGAACCCCGCCTCGATCTGCGCGGTGAGCGCGTCGCGGATCTCCTCGGGCTCATCGCCGCCGATCCAGGCGTATGCGCGGATCCGCTCCCGTACCGGACCGCCGAGCAGCTGGTACACCGGTACGCCGTAGTGCTTGCCCTTGATGTCCCACAGCGCCTGGTCGAGCCCCGAGACGGCGCTGGAGAGGACCGGCCCGCCACGGTAGAAGCCGCCCTTGGTCATCACCTGCCAGTGGTCCTCGATCCGCATCGGGTCCTGGCCGATCAGATACTCCGTGAGCACCTCGACCGCGGCGCGGACCGGTTCGGCCCGCCCCTCGACCACCGGCTCACCCCAGCCGACCACCCCCTCGTCGGTCTCCACCCGGACGAACATCCAGCGCGGCGGGGCCAGGAATGTCTCGATACGAGCGATCTTCACGGGCGGTGTCCTTCCCTGGGAGGGGCGCGGCTGCGAGGATAAACGATAAATTACGAGAACTTCGCATGCCTTCGGGGCCGAAAAAGACCTTGTGTCACGCCATGGCGAGTTCCGGCGATTCCGCCCATCATGCCGCCATGACAGCAAATCTGACGCGTCGTCACATTCTTGGTCTGGCCGCCCTGCAGAGCGCGGCGGCCCTCGGACTCACCCGTATCGGCCTCACCCCGGCGGCCGCGGCCGAGAGCGCCGACCACTTCCCGGCCGTCGTCATCGGCTCCGGCTACGGCGGGGCCGTGGCCGCGCTCCGGCTCGGCGAGGCGGGCATAAGAACGCTCGTCGTGGAGATGGGGCGGTTATGGGACGACCCGGGCCCCGACGGCCGGGTCTACTGTTCGATGACCGCCCCCGACCAGCGCTCCATGTGGTTCAAGAGAAGAACCGAGGCACCCCTGTCCACCTTCCTGTGGCTGGACGTCATCAACAAGGACATCACCCCCTACCCCGGCGTCCTGGACCGCGTCCGCTACCCCGGCATGTCCGTCTACGTGGGCCGCGGGGTCGGCGGCGGCTCGCTGGTCAACGGCGGTATCGCGGTCACCCCGCCGCGCTCGTACTTCCAGCAGATGCTGCCGCAGGTGGCCGCGGACCCGATGTACGACACCTACTTCCCGCTGGCCAACCGCATGCTCGGCGCCACCACCGTGCCGTCGGCGTGGTTCGAGGCCACGGAGTGGTACACCTACGCCCGGGTCGCCCGCGCCCAGGCCGCCAAGGCGGGCCTGAAGACCGTCTTCGTGCCCAACGTCTACGACTTCGACTACATGCGGCGCGAGGCCGACGGAACGGCGACCAAGTCCGCGCTCGCCCAAGAGGTCATCTACGGCAACAACTTCGGCAAGCGCAGCCTCGACAAGACCTATATCGCCGCCGCGCTCGGCACCGGCCAGGTCACCCTGCAGACGCTGAGCCGCGTCCGCGCCCTGCGGCGGGCGCCGGACGGCACCTATGTCCTCACCGTGGAGCGCGTCGACACCACCGGCACCGTCGTCGCCACCGACGAGATCACCTGCGGTTCGCTCTTCCTCGGCGCGGGCAGCCTCGGCACCACCGAACTCCTGCTGCGCGCCCGGGAGACCGGCGCCCTCCCCGAGCTGAGCGCGGAGGTCGGCCGGGGCTGGGGCGGCAACGGCAATGTCATGCTCGGCCGCGCCAACCACGTATGGAACCCGACCGGTGCCCGGCAGTCGACCATCCCGGTGATGGCGATCGACGACTGGTCCAACGCCACCAATCCGGTGTTCGCCGAGATCGCCCCGCTGCCGTCCGGCCTCGAGACCTGGGTCAGCCTCTACCTCGCCATCACCCGGAACCCCGAACGCGCCACCTTCACCTATGACGCGGCGAAGGACACCGCCGTACTCAACTGGACCCGCAACCAGAGCGCGCCCTCCGTGGCCGCGGCCAAGGCGCTCTTCGATCGCGTCAATTCCGCGAACGTCACGATCTACCGCTATGACCTCTTCGGTGACACCCGGGCATTCGCCGACGACTTCTGCTACCACCCGCTGGGCGGCTGCGTCCTGGGCCGGGCCACCGACGCGTACGGCCGGGTGACCGGCTACGACGGGCTCTATGTGACCGACGGCTCCCTCATCCCGGGCTCCATCGGCGTCAACCCGTTCGTCACCATCACCGCCCTGGCCGAGCGCACCATGGCCCGGGTCCTGGCCGAGGACCCCGTCGGTGGCCGGTGACCCCGCCGGGGGCGTGCCCGCGCCGTCAGCCCAGGGCCCGGTCCAGGTTGAACGCGGCGCTGATGAGCGCGAGATGGGTGAACGCCTGCGGGAAGTTGCCGATCTGCTCACCGGTGCGGCCGATCTCCTCGGCGTACAGCCCGACATGGTTGGCGTACGTGAGCATCTTCTCGAAGGCCAGCCGCGCCTCGTCCACCCGGCCGGCCCGGGACAGCGCCTCGACGTACCAGAAGGAGCAGATCGAGAAGGTGCCCTCCTCACCACGCAGCCCGTCCGGACTCACCGTGGGGTCGTAGCGGTACACCAGCGAATCGGCCACCAGCTCCTCGCCCAACGCGTCCAGGGTGGACAGCCACTTGGGGTCGGTGGGGGAGATGAACTTCGACAGCGGCATCATCAGCAGCGAGGCGTCGAGCACCTCCTCGCCCTCGCGCTGCACGAAGGCGCGCCGCTGCGGCGACCAGCCACAGCGCATGATCCGGCGGTAGATGTCATCGCGCGCCGTCGACCAGCGGGACATGTCCGCGGGCAGTCCGCGGTGGCGGGCGATGCGCATCGCCCGCTCGATCGCGACCCAGCACATCAGCTGCGAGTACAGGAAGCGCTGTGGACCGGCGCGGGTCTCCCAGACGCTCATATCGGGCCGGTCCCAGTTGTCGCACACCCAGCCGACCAGTTTGCACACGGCGTCCCAGTGGTCGCTGGACAGCGGCTGCCCCCACTTGTCGTAGAGGTAGAGGGAGTCCACCAGCGCCCCGTAGATGTCCAGCTGGAGCTGGTGGACCGCCGCGTTGCCGACCCGGACCGGGGACGAGCCCAGATGCCCCTCCAGCTGGGGGAGCATCTGCTCGGGGATCTCGCTGCGGCCGTCGATGCCGTACATGATCTGCAGCGGGCCGCCGGGGCCGTCCCCCAGCGCGATGCCCTCGGACAGGAAGCGCACGAACGCCTCGGCCTCCTGGGTGAAGCCCAGTCTCAGCAGCGCGTAGATGCAGAACGCGGCATCACGGACCCAGACGTATCGGTAGTCCCAGTTGCGCTCGCCGCCGATCTGCTCGGGCAGGCTGGTCGTCGGGGCCGCCACGATGGCGCCGGTCGGCGCGTAGGTGAGCAGCTTGAGGGTGAGCGCGGAGCGGTGCACCATCTCCCGCCACCGCCCGCGGTAACGGGACTGCGCGAGCCACCGGCGCCAGTAGCGGACGGTGGCGTCGAACAGCTCCTCCGCCTCCGCCTGCGGACAGTGCCGCGGCTGCACCGTACCGCCGATCCGGTCCAGCGCGAACACCGCGGCCTCGCCCTCGACCAGCTTGAACGTGGACACCGCATCGGGCCCGTCGACCTCCACGGTGACGCCGGAGGTCAGCGCCAGCGACAGCTCGGGGGACTCGAAGATCGTGAGGCCCTTCTCGGCGCGCACCGTGTGCGACTGCCGGCCGTAGTCGAACCGGGGCGCCACCCGGGCGGTGAAGGGCAGCGAACCGCGGACGCACAGCACCCGGCGGATCAGCCGGTGCCGGTCCGCCTCGCGCGAGTCGTCCACGATCGGCATGAAGTCCTGGACCTCGGCGACCCCGTCGTCCGCGAAGAAGCGGGTGATGAGGATGTTGGTGTCCGGGAAGTAGAACTGCTTCGTCCGGGCGGGCACCTCGGGTGTGAGCTGGAAGGAGCCGCCGCGGTCGGCGTCGAGGATCGACGCGAACACACTGGCGGCGTCAAACCGGACCGGGCAGTACCAGTCGATGGTGCCGCGCGTGTCCACGAGCGCGGCGGTGCGCAGATCGCCGATCAGACCGTGCTCGGCGATCGGCACATAGCGGGACGCGTCCGTCGGGCGGCGGATGCTCTCGGCGACGGTCATCGGAACCTCCCGCGCTGGGGGAGAGGCTGGAAACCCTTGGGCGGCGCGGACTCTCACTTCACCATACGACCGACGGACCGGTCCGGCGCAGCGCCCGGCCCACCAGGCGCCCCCGGCGCCCGCGCCGCACACGGACGCTGCCTCCGCGTCACCGGCCGTCACCATATGTGGCCGCGGGAGCCGGATGTCCGGCGGGGCTCCCGGCCCTCAGCGCAGGGCGGCGCTGGGGGCCGCAAGCCAGGACGCGACCGCCGCCGCGATGGGCTGACCGGTCTCGAGCTCGACAAAGCCGAATTGGCCGCCCTGGTTGCACTCCAGGAACCACCACACGCCCTCGGCGTCCTCGGCGAAGTCGAAGGCCCCGTAGGCAAGGCCGGTGAGCGTCATGTACTCATGCACGGAGCGGATGATTCTGGCGGGCACATCCACGGGTTCCCAGCGGTGTCCATGACAGCCATAGCGCCCATCCACCTGGCCGGAGGCGGCGGTCTTGCGCGCGGCGAATAACTGGCTTCCGACGCAGATCAGCCGGATGTCCGCCGCTTTGGGAATGTAGCGCTGAAGAAGGGTCGCGCCCGCCGCGACATCGGAGAAATCCGTGTCCGGTCCGATACGGGTGGTGGGCAGCGCGACCGGCGGATCGACGGACGGCGGACCGGAGGCGGATTTCACCACGATGTCCGAGTACTGGACGGCGAAATCGCGCGCCGCGCGCGGATAGGTGGTGACGAGAGTCGAGGGCACGGCGAAACCGCTGTGCTGGGCGACCCGCAACTGGAAGGGTTTGTGGCGGGCCGGTTCGGCGGCCGCGGGATGGTTCATCCAGTGTGCCGTTGTCGCGTAGAGCATCCCGTACAGGGCCTGTCCGCACTCGGCCGTCAGCCACTCCGACGGATTCGCCGCGTGCGCCGCCGGACGCCCCGGCCTGCGCACCCAGATGGACCGCACGCCGTGGATGCTGACGAGGCGTCCCTCGGTCGACAGAAATCCCGTGAAGTCACCACGGTCGAATTCGACCGACAGGGCGGCCTGATCCGGAAGGTCCGCCGGATCGAAACGCACCAGAGGGACGCCTTGTTCGCGCAGCTTCGCCACCACCAAGTCGGCAGTGACATCCTGGCGACAGGTCAGGATGAGTACCGTCATCGACGTGTGTGCAGGTCAGTCGTCGAAGTGCGTCTTGGAGCCGGCTGTGGACGTGGTCGTGCCGGTCGCCAGCAGCACCGCCCGGTCGGCGATGGCCGGACGGCCGTCGGAGAGGACATTCAACTGCAGGGCGGCGCTATAGGCGTAGGGAACACTGGCCGACGACCGCTCGGCGGGGATTGCGTGCTTCAGTACGAAGGGCTGCATGAGTGACCTCTTGGTGCTCCATGTATTCGTCTATCCACCACGCAACAGTACGTACTAAAAGTCTACGGCACTCACTAGCGGCGATTTTGTCCTGTGTACGGCGATATGAAGTGTGTCACAGGCTTCGAAGGCAACATATGCCTCAGGAATTGCGTCTTCGAATAGTCGGCCTGTTCCGGGGGAGCACCGGATCCGCCCCGGCGTTCCGAGGCGGACCACCGGGCTTGACCGCCCGTCGGGTCAGGACGTCCGTCCGCCCTCGCGGTGGGTTACGCGGATCTTCGACTGGCCGTGCGGCAGCTCCTCCCAGTCCGCCATGAAGCGCGCGGCCAGACCGTGTTTCTCCGCCAGGGCGATGAGCGTCTCGGTGCGGTAGTAGAAGTCCTCCCGCAGCACCTGGTGTTCCACGCCCTCGGTGCGGTCGAAGGTGAAGTCGAACCAGCCGCCCGGCGCCATGACACGGCCGACGTGGGCCAGGCACTCCTCTATGACCGGCAGTGGCGAGTGCGAGAACACGCTGTGCGCGTGCACCACGTCGAAGTGGGCGTCGGGCAGGAACCGCAGTGTCAGATCGCGGACCGGGGTGAGGGTGGGCAGGCGGCCCTGGAGCCCCTGGCGCACCAGCGTGTCCTGCGCGGCCGCGAGGATGTCGGGCGAGATGTCGATGCCGAAGTAGTGGCCCGGCTCCAGATAACTGATGAACCGCCAGCCCGCCCGCAGATTGCCACAGCCGATCTCCAGCATCCGGTGCTCCGGGCGCAGCCCGTGGCCGAGGAGATAGTCGAACTGCATCGCGCCCAGCGCCAGCCACCGCTCATGGCTGTGGCTGCCGACCGCCGCCTCCGGACTGGTACGGGTGTCCGACCGCATCACCGCGCGGTAGTACGAGACGTGGTCCGGATAGCGGTAGCGCAGCCAGGCGTCCCGGGTGGCACGGACCAGATGGCGCGGTACGCGCTGCGGATGGCGCAGTGCGTAGGAGACCCGGTGGCCGAGGGCGGAGCGGTTGACGCTGAGGTTCTTGGCGGGCATGGGGACTCTCTCGTGCTGGTGGTGGGGACGCGGTGGCCTGGTGGCCCATGCGTTCCCGCGTCGTCGTTGTCCGTACCAGCCTCGGCGCCGTGGCGGCGGCGGGGATCGGCGGAGCGGCCCCGGTCAGGAGGCGGTCCGGGTGACCGCCGTATCAACCGATCGGATGATGCGGCGCCCGGTCCGGCGCGTTAGGACTGGCTGAGGGAGTGAACCGAAGAGCAGAAGAGCAGGGGAGGGTCCGGGGTGCGGTCGGCGGTCGGGGCGGTCGGGGCGGTCGGGGCGGTCGGGCGGTCCGGGTCCGGGTGGGCCCGGTGGCCGGGGGTGTGGTCGGCGTGGTCCGGGCGGTCCGGATCCGACGGGCCGGACGATCCGGACGAGCGGTGGCTGACCGCGGTCCTGCACATCGCGTTCTTCCTGCTGCTGGGGTCCTCGCTGATCCGCTATCTGATCCGGGACACCGGCAGCGCGCCCAACGGCTGGGTCATCGCCCTCTTCGTGGCCTTCGGCGCGCTCTATCTGCCCGGCCGGTGGCCGGCGCCCGCGCCGAGCCCCGGCGGCCGGCCCTCCGGCCGCTATCTGGTCTGGCTGACCGCGGTGCTCGCCGCTTGGGTCGCGCTGCTGGTCCTCGCGCCGAGCGCCGCCTGGTGTGCCATGCCGCTGTTCTTCACCGGTCTGCACACCCTGCCCACCCGGTTCGCGGTGCCCCTGGCCGCCGTGCTCACCGCGCTGGTCGTCGCCTCCAAACTGCGGTTCATGCACGACGGCTTCGACCCCAACGCGCTGATCGCGCCGCCCGCCATCGCGGCCGTGGCCGCCGCCGTGCTCATTCATCTGCGGCGCCAGTCGGCGCGGCAGCGGGTGCTGATCGACGACCTGGTGCGCACCCGCCGGGATCTGGCCGCGACCGAGCGGCGGGCGGGGATCCTGGCCGAACGCCAGCGGCTGTCGTCGGAGATCCATGACACCCTCGCCCAGGGCCTGTCCAGCCAGCGGATGCTGCTGCAGGCCGCCGACCGCACCTGGGAGACGGACCCGCGAGCGGCCCGGGGACATATGCGGAACGCGGCGGAGATCGCGTCCCGCAGCCTCGTCGAGGCCCGCCGGTTCGTCCAGGACCTGGCCCCGGCCGACCTCGCCGAGGGCTCGCTTGCCCAGGCGCTCGGCGCGCTCGCCGAGCGGGAGAGCCGGGCCGGGCGGACAGTGGACTTCCGGCTCGACGGACCGCTCGGCCCGCTGCCGGAGCGGGTGGAGGCGGCGTTGCTGCGCATCGCCCAGGGCGCGCTGGCCAATGTGCGGGAGCACGCCGGGGCGAGCCGGGCCGGGCTCACCCTGACCTGCCTCGGCGACCAGATCTGTCTGGACATCGCCGATGACGGCCGTGGTTTCGACACCGACACCGACACCGACAGCGACGCCGTCCCGGTCCCTGGGGCGGACCGGTCGCGCGGACACGGGCTCCCGGCCATGCGGGCTCGCGTACGGCAGCTGGGCGGCACGCTCACCGTCGAGTCCGCACCGGGCGAGGGGACCGTCGTCTCGGCCGCGATCCCCGTCGAACCCCTTCCCGCTCCCGTCCCCGACCGCCCCGTGGAGGCCACGCCATGAGCCCGACCCCGTCCCCGACCCCGTCCCCGACCCCGTCCCCGACGCCGTCGGCCACCCCCGCCATCAGGCTGCTGCTCTGTGACGACCATGCCGTGGTGCGGGCCGGGCTGCGGGCGCTGCTGGCCAGCACCGACGGCATCGAGGTGGTCGGCGAGGCGGGCAGCGGCGAGGAGGCCCTCGCCATGGCCACCCGGCTCCAGCCCGCTGTGGTGCTGATGGATCTGCAGCTGGGGGAGGGGATGGACGGGGTGACCGCCACCCGGCGACTGGTCTCCGGTGACCCGCCCGCGCCCCGTGTGCTGGTGCTCACCATGTTCGACACCGACGCCGACATCACCCGTGCCATCGAGGCGGGGGCCACCGGCTATCTGCTCAAGGCCGAGCGGCCGGAGGAGCTGTTCGCGGCGATCCGGAACGCCGCCTCCGGCCGTACCGCGCTGTCGGCCCCGGTGGCCGACCGGGTGCTGGCCCGGATGCGCAGCCCGCGCCCCGGGCTGTCCGAGCGGGAGCGCGACATCCTCCAGCAGCTGGCCCGTGGCCTGGGCAACCGGGAGATCGCCCGTGCCCTGTTCATCAGTGAGGCCACGGTCAAGACTCATCTGGGACGGATCTACGGGAAATTGGGGGTCGAGACCCGGGCCGGGGCGGTGGCGGTGGCCACCGAGCGGCGGTTGCTGCCTTGACGGCTGACGGCTGACGGCTGACGGCTGACGGCTGACGGCCGACGGCTGACGGCTGAGAGCGTCAGATCGCCGGCCGGCTGGGCAGCGGCGTCCGGTCCTGGTCGGGCAGTACGAGCGTCCGCGTGGGCAGCGGGATCTCGATGCCCTCGGCGCGGAACCGGCGGTGCAGCTCCTTCATGAACTCATGCTTGATGAGGTACTGATCGCTGAACTCCAGGGCCCGCAGAAACACCGAGAAGTCGATGCCGGACTCTCCGAAGGTGTGGAAGCGCACACTCGTCTCGTGGTCGACGACCCCGCCCTCGACCCCGGACATCACCTTCCCGGCGACCTCGATGGTCACCCGCTCGACATGGTCCAGATCGCTTCCGTAGCCGACCCTCGCCTGGACCATGACGGACATCTGCTGCTCGGGCTGGTGAAAGTTGGTCATGATGGTGTTGCCCAGCTTGGCGTTCGGGATGATGACGAGGTTGTCCGACAGCTGCCGTACCGCCGTGTTGCGCCAGTTGATGTCGACCACATACCCCTCCTCCCCGCTGCTGAGCCGGATGTAGTGGCCGGGCTGCACCGTCTTGGAGGCCAGGATGTGCACCCCCGCGAAGAGGTTGGCCAGCGTGTCCTGCAGGGCCAGCGCGACCGCCAGACCACCCACGCCCAGGGCGGTGAGCAGGGGAGCGATCGAGACGCCCAGCGTCTCCAGCAGGATCAGCACACCCATGGCCAGGACGGCGATCCGTGTGATGTTGACGAAGATGCTGGCCGTTCCCGCCACTCCGGAGCGGGACAGCGCCAGCGAGCGCACCAGGTCGGCCACCACTCGCGCCGCCGTGACCGTGGTGACCAGGATCAGCACGGCCACCAGCGTCTGGTTGACGTCATGGCCGACCGTGCGGTTCAGCGGCAGCGCGGCGGCCGCGGCGGCGACACCGGCGGCCATCGACGCCCACGGGGCCAGGGTGCGCAGCGTGTCGACGATGATGTCGTCGCCGCTCCACCGGGTGGAGCGGGCCCGCTCGCCCAGCCAGCGCAGCGCCACGCGCAACAGCACACCACCGGCCGCCCCGCAGACCAGGGCCGCTCCGACGACGATGACATCGTGCAAGGTGAGAGCCCGGTTCATCGGCCACCGTCCGCTATCCCGGAAAGCGCGTCAGAAGCGGCCGTGCGGCATGCCGTCGTCGGTGCGGCCTCCGGTCTGGAATTCAGTGGGATCACCTTGTCACCTGCTCGTGCCTGGGTTCTACGGGTGGTGCCGGGCGTACATGTGTACGGCTCCGGCGTAAGGTGCCATCCTGCCGCATGTGATGAGGGCCGAATGACGGGATGCCCCGCTACCGCACGTAACCCGCCAGGCAGGGGGCGGCGCGCCACCGCGCTTGACGCACAGGTGTTTTGTGGTGGAATCAGGTCGTATGGACAGCCGCCGCAGTGACGTGGACGACGGGGAGAGGGGATGGCCGTTCCTGGCGGCCGCCTACGCCTTCGTGGTCACGATGTGCGGTACGACGCTGCCCACCCCGCTCTACTCGCTCTACCAGCGGGAGTTCGGCTTCTCCTCGTTCATGGTCACGGTGATCTTCGCCGTGTACGCGGCGGGGGTCATCGTCGCACTGCTGCTGCTCGGAAGTGTGTCCGACTTCGTCGGGCGACGGCCCGTCATGCTGGCCGCGCTGGTGCTCTCGGGCCTGAGCGCGGTGTGCTTTCTCCTCGCCCAGGGACTGCCGGAGCTGTTCGCGGGCCGCACCCTGTCGGGGCTGTCCGCGGGTCTGGCCACCGGCACCGCCACCGTGACGGTGATCGAGCTCGCGCCCGAGCATCGACGCCGTGGCGCCACCCTCCTCGCGACCGGGGCCAACCTGGGCGGGCTCGGGCTCGGCCCGTTGCTGGCGGGGGTGCTGGCGCAGTACGCCCCGGCGCCGCTGAAGCTGGTGTTCGTGGTGGACCTGGTGCTGGTGGCGGTGAGCGCCGCCGTGGTACTCGCCCTTCCGGAGACCGTACGGAAGCGGAGCCGCCCGCCGCTGCGGCCGCAGCGGCTGCGGGTGCCCAAGGAGATGCGCTCGACGTTCGCGGCCGCGGCCATGGCGGGTTTCGCGGGCTTCGCCACGCTGGGCCTGTTCACCTCGGTGTCGCCCACGTTCCTGAGCGAGGTGGAGGGGGAGAGCAATCTTGCGGTCGCCGGTGCCGTGGCGTTCTCCGTGTTCGCCGCCTCGGTCGCCGGGCAGGTGCTGGGGCGGCGGCTGGGCCCGGGACGTTCGCTGCCCGGGGGATGCGCGGTGCTGGTGGCCGGTATGGCGGCCATCGCCGTCTCGCTCGCGATCGCGTCACTGGAACTGCTGGTGCTGGGTGCCGTGATCGCCGGGACGGGGCAGGGACTGTCGTTCCACGCGGCCGTACGGGTGGTGACGGAGAGCAGCCCGGCCGATCACCGCGCCGAGGTCACCTCCGCCCTGTTCGTGCTGATGTATCTGGCGATCTCGATTCCGGTGATCGGCGTGGGCGCGCTCACGGTCGCGGTCGGGCTGCGGTCCGCCGGGCTGATCTTCACGGGCTGCGTGGCCCTGCTGGCCGTGGCCACCCTGCTGCGGCTGCGGGCGCTCTCCGCGGAGGCGCCCGGCCGCTGAGGGCCGGCCGCCGGGGCCGGCCGCCGTGAGTCAGCCGTTGAGGGCGTTCCGCGCTACAGCTCCAGGACCGTTCGCACCGGCAGATGGTCGCTGGGGAACTGGCCGCCCCGCGAGTACGTGTCGATGACGGCCTGGCGGGTGCGCACACCGGGTGAGGCCAGGATCCAGTCGATCCGGTCGCCGTCCGGGACCAGCGGGCCGAAGCCGTGGAACGTCCCGTACAGCGGGCCGCGCCGCTCGGCGGTGTCCCAGGTGTCCACCAGCGTGCCGCCGCCCAGCATGGCGTCGTAGACCGGGTTGCCGTGGGCCGCCACGTTGAAGTCACCGGTCACGATGCGGGGGAGCGCGGAGTCCAGACCGCCGAGCCGCTCGGTGATCAGCGCGGCGGAGCGCTCACGGGCGTTCTGGCCGCGGTGGTCCAGATGGGTGTTGAGGGCGTAGAACTCCTTGCTGGTATGCCGGTCGTGGAAGCGCACCCAGGTGACCATCCGGACCACGGCCCCGCCCCAAGTGTTGGAGCCGATCACATTCGGGGTGTCGGACAGCCAGAAGTGGTCGTACTCGAGGGGTTCGAGCCGCCCGGTGTCGTAGAAGACGGCCATGAACTCGTCCCGGCTGCCTCCCATCCGTCCGGTGCCGATCCACGAGTAGCGCTGCCCGAGGTCGTGGGCGATGTCGCGCAGCTGGCCGTACAGCCCCTCCTGAGTGCCCAGCAGATGGGGCCGGGCCTGGCGCAGCAGCTCCCGCATGACGGGGCGGCGCTGCCCCCAGGAGTTGGGCTCGGCGTCGGCGGCGTAGCGCAGATTGAACGTCATGACGGCCAGCCGGGGACCGTCGGCGGGGGCGATCGGGGTGACGGGGGCGGCCGCGGCCACGTTCTGCGGCTGGGAGGCGAGCGGAAGCGCGACGGCCGTCGCGGCCGCGGCGCGCATACCGTGACGGCGGCTGAACACAGGTGCGGGCATGGCTCCTCCAAGGTCTTGAAGGTGCGGTGACGGCCTCAAGTGTCGGACCCCACGGTGTGGGGGGTGTGTCCTGCGGTGGCCGTCCGGTGGAACGTACGGTCACGCCGAGCCGATCTCAAGAGCGCCCGCGGAGGCCGCCGGTGACGAGGGATTCCGCGAGTGACGGGAGTGGCCGGGAGTGGCCGGGGGTGCGCGGGGGCGGCGATGGGTAGGGAGGCCGGTAGTCGTCGGAGACGGAAGGGGCACCCGGGATGACCGTACGGCCGCTGACCTTCGTCGTGGGGACCGGACGCTGCGGTTCGACCGCTCTGTCGCGCATCCTGCGGCTGCATCCGGATCTGCTCAGCGTGAGCGAGCTGATCGCCTCGCTGGAGCCGGACGCGCTGCCCGAGGCGCCGCTGACCGGGTCGGAGTTCTGGCGGATCCTCGCCACTCCGCGCTCGTTCGCCAACCGTGTCATCCGCGATGGCATCCCGCTGCCCGAGTACCGGTATCCGCATGTCAAGGGGCGGTTCTCGGTGGCGGGCGGTGGCATTCCGGCGGTGTGCATGATGACGCTGCCCCATCTCACCGACGACCCCGACGCGCTGTTCGACGCCCTGGAGCCGGAGCTGTCCCGGCGGCCCGCGGCGCCGGTGGCTGATCACTACCGGGCGCTGTTCGGCCTGCTGGGGGAGCGGTTCGGCCGACGGGCCGTCGTGGAGCGGTCCGGCTATTCGCTGCGCTCGGTGCCCCGGCTGAGAGAGGCCTTCCCCGAGGCCCGGTTCGTCCACCTCCACCGGGACGGTGCCGACTGCGCGCTCTCCATGAGCCGCCACCCCGGATTCCGGCTGATCCAGCTGATGACGGAGCGCGCCACGAGCACCGAGGACCTTCCGGCCGGTCTCGCCGCGCTGCTCAGCGACGACGAGGCCGATCTGCGGCCGCTGTACGAACGGTCCGTGCCCGTGGCCGAGTTCGGCGAGCTGTGGTCGAGCACGATCGTCGAGGGGCTGGGGCATCTGTCGCGGCTCCCCGCCGCGATTCGGATGTCCCTGTCGTACGAGGGCCTTCTCGACGCGCCCGAGAGCGAGCTCACCCGGCTGGCCCACCACCTCGGGGTGGAACCCCTCCCGGAGTGGCTGGCGGCCGGACGCGCCCTGCTCGACGGCGACCGCCGCGGCACGGCCGCCGCGACCCTGCCGCCCGCCGAACTGACCGCCCTGCGCGAGAGCTGTGCCCCCGGTGCCCGTGCCCTGAGCCTGGCCCACGGTGGGTGAGAGGGGCCCACAGCCCGGCCCACGGCGGATGAGCGAGCCCCGGCGCCGGATGCGATAGGCCCGGCGTCAGGCCGTCGCCGCCTCGATGGCACCCCCCGACTGCTCGACCGCCACCGCCCGCAGCGCCTCCAGCAGGGCGGCCACCGCGGGCACCCTGGCCGCCTCCGGCCGCAGCAGCGCGCAGACATGGCGCCGGGGCCAGTCGTCCAGCGGGCGGGGCTCGACCCGCGGATGGGGCCGGGGGAGCAGCCCGAGGCCGTCCATCAGGGCGATGCCCACCCCGTCGCCCACCAGGCCGAGGGTGGTCGCCTGGTCATCGGTCGTGGTCACCACCCGGGGTTCGAACCCCGCCTCCGCGCAGCGCCGCAGCAGCCGCTCGCGGTCCCGCTCCAGGATCCACCGCTCCCGCGCCAGATCGGCGAGGCGGACGCTGCGCCGCCCCGCGAGCGCATGGCCGCGCGGCAGCACCACATGGCGGCGGTCGACCAGCAGCGGGACCCGGCGCAGCGGGGTCTCCGCGGGCTCCGCCGCCTCTCCGGGCTCGTCGTCGGCGACGATCGCCAGATCCGTCTCACCCGCGTTCAGCAGCCGGTACGCGTCATGGGAGGCGGTCTGGCCCAGCTCGACCTCCACCTCGATACGGGAGGCGCCCAGCCTGGCCAGCGCCGCGGGCAGCACGGCGACACAGACGCTCTGCACCGAGGACATCCGCACCCGGCCACGGGTGCGCGCGGCGAGCGCCTCGAACTCGTTCTCCACGTCCCGCAGCCCGGCCAGCACTCCCCGGGCGCGCTCGGCGAGTCTGTGCCCCGCGGGCGTGAGCCGCACCCCCCGTCCCGCCTTGACCGTCAGCGGCACGCCCACGGCACGTTCCAGCGCGCGCATGTGATAGCTGATGGCCGGTTGGGTGTAACCGAGATGGTCCGCGGCGGCGCTGTACGAGCCGGAGCGACAGACCTCTGCGAGCACGGTGAGCTGGCGAAGTTCGATCACCACAGGAAGATAGAAATCGTTTATCAATTCCCGAAAGACTTTAATTGGACGCGTGATCGATAGGCCGTCAAAATCATGGTGACGGATTTCGCCCGTACTCGCCCATTGGACTGACCGATCGGACACGGCCCCAACCGCACTGGCTGACCGTACGGTCATAGCCCGCCCACGACGGTTTCCTTCCCGACGATCCGGCCGGACCGGCAAGGGGAACCGGGCGCGGTGACTTTCCTCCCTCCGCCCGAATCCCCCGCTGGAATGGATGGATGGTGCCCGATGCATGATGGCTGGAATCGCATGACTCCGGTGGTCGCGGAGAACAATCCCTTCCATCAGATGTCGCTCAACGAAACCGTTCACCCTCCGCTTCCGGAAGTGGTGGACGCCGTCCTGCGCACCGCGCGGACCGCCCACCGTACCCTGGATGCCCTCGGCAGCGGGCTCTGTCAGGCCCTCGCCGCACATCTGGGAGTGGAGCCGGAGCACGTGCTCGCCGGACCGGGCTCCGGCGCGCTGCTCCAGCAGCTCTTCGCCACCCTCACCGGACCCGACACCCACACGGTGCACGCCTGGCCCTCCTGGGAGGCGTACCCGATGATGGCGGCCAACGCCGGATCCACCACCGTCCGGGTGCCGCTCACGGGATACGACCACGATCTGAAGGCGATGGCCGACGCCGTCACCGACCGCACCCGCATGGTCCTGCTGTGCACCCCCAACAACCCCACCGGCACAGGGTTGGAGCATGACCGGATCCTTCGTTTCCTGGACCGGCTCCCCGCACACGTCACCGTCGTCATCGACGAGGCGTACCGGGACTTCGCCGACCCCGGCGCCATCGCCGACGGCATCGCCCTGCACCGCGCCGATGAACGGGTCTGCGTGGTACGGACGTTCTCCAAGTCGTACGGGCTGCTCAGCCTGCGGGTCGGCTATCTCGTGGCGCATGAGCCCGTGCTCGCCCCGCTCCGCACGATCCTGCCCTTTTACCGGGTGAGCGCCGTGGCGCAGGAGGCCGCCATCGCCGGGCTCGGCGCCCATGAGCGGGTGCTCCGGCAGTGCGCCGAGACCGCCGGGGAGCGCGACCGGCTGCACCGGATCCTGCTGGACCAGGGCTGGGAGGCGCCCGCGAGCCAGGGCAACTTCCTGTGGCTTCCCATGACATCCGGCGTGGAGCGCTTCACCCAGTTCTGCGCCGACCACGGCGTGGTGGTGTGCGGCAAACCGGGCGAGGGGATACGGGTGACCGTCGCCGAGCCCGAAGCCAATCAGGCGTTCGCGGAGCTCGCCGGGAAGTACCGGGAGGCGTCCCGGTGACCCCGCCCGACGTCGCGGTCACCGAGGTGGCCGACCCGCTGGCCGAGGCCGCCCCGACCATGGAGCTCCTGCTGCGCGAGCTCGACCGGCGCTGGCCGCGGGAAGCCGAACGCCTCCACCAGATCTCCCGGTACGCCCTGCTCCCGGCCGGGAAGCTGCTGCGCCCGCTGCTGCTCATGGAGTCGGCCGAGGCGGTGGGCGGCGGCGGACCCGCCGTCGTACCGGCCGCGCTGAGCGTGGAGTACCTCCATGTGGGATCCCTCGTCCACGACGACGTCATCGACGGGGACACCATGCGGCGGGGCCGTCCGTCCGTCGCGGCGCGCTACGGCACCACCGACGCCATCGTCACCGGGGACGCCCTGATGCTGGGCATGTTCGGCGCGCTCACCGACGGCGCCGAGGACACCGGACTGCTGACCGAGGATGCTGGACTGCTGACCGAGGACGCCGGACTGCTGACCGAGGACGCCGGACTGCTCACCGAGGACGCCGGTGGGCTGCCGCCGGGCCGGGTCCTCGGCGCGGTGCGGGTCTTCGCCCGCGCGGGCGTCGACCTGTGCCGCGGCCAGGCGATGGAGGGCGAGCTCAGGGGCGATCTCGGCTGCGGACTCGACCGGTACCTCACCATGAGCGCCCTGAAGACCGGGGCGCTGTTCCGGGCCGCCTGCCGGGGCGGGGCGATCCTGGGCGGTGGATCCCCCGCCCAGCAGCACGCGCTCACCTCCTACGCCGAACATCTGGGGCTGGCCTTCCAGATGCACGACGACCTGCTGCCGTACACCAGCGACAGCCGGACCACCGGCAAGTCCGCGCTCAGCGACATCGCGGCCGCCCGGCCCACCTTCCCCGTCCTGCTCTGCCACGCCATGGCCGGCGCCCCGGCCCGCGTCCGGCTGGAGGCGGCGCTCGGCGGCGCCCTGCCCGCCGCCGACGCGCTGAGGACGGTGCACGAACTGCTGGAGACGACCGGCGCGCTCACCGCCGCGCGGGACCGGGCCACGGCCCAGGCCGACCGCGCCAAATCCTGTCTGGAGTCGCTGCCCCGCTCCCGGGCCACCGCCGTACTCGCGGCGGTGGCCGATCTGTCGGTCAGCCGGGACCGGTGACGCCGTGGCGGCCCCGCGCACCGCACTCCTGGCCCATCTGCAGACCTGGCGCCCGTACACCCTCTGGTACCCCGGGCTGGTCGGACTCGCCGGAGCCACCCTCGCCGGAGCGCACCCCACCACGGGGCAGTTGACGGTGGCCTGGGCCGCGCCGACCCTCGGCTGGGTCGCCGGCCACTATCTCGGCGACTACTACGACCGTGACCTCGACGCGCTCAGCAAGCCCCAACGCCCCATACCCTCCGGGCGGTTGAGCCCACGCACCGCCGTGGCCACGGGCATCGGCTGCATCGTGGCCGTCGCCGTGCTCGCCCTGTGGGCCAACTGGCGCGCCGTGGCCGTGGCCGCCGCCGCCATGGCGGGCATCGTGGCCTACAGCCGCGTCCTCAAGGGGCGGGGCCTGCCCGGCAATCTCATCCGCGGCGTGCTCACCGCGCTCACCGTGCTCTTCGGCGCGATGGCCGTCCAGCCGTGGCCACCGTGGCGGGCGCTGCCCTTCGCGCTGGTGTTCCTGGCCCATGACACCGCGTCCAACCTCGTCGGCACCCTCCGCGACGTCGAAGGCGACCGCGATGGCGGCTACGCCACCGTGCCGGTGCGCCGGGGCCTCCGCAGCGCCACCCACACCGCCGCCGCGCTGTATCTGGCCTCCGTGGCCGTGGCCTGCGCCGCCACCGGGCTGGTGCCCAGGGACACGGCCGGGTATCTCGTACTGCTGTCGGCGGCGGCGCTGTGCGGCGCGGGCGCCTTCGGGCTGTTGCTGAGAGCCTGTGTCATATCCCCGGCCGGGCGTGCGACGTCTGGCACGCTCCCCCAGCTACCGCTGGGAGGTGCCCCCTCTCGCGGCGTTGCCGAAACGCCCACGTGGCTCCGCCACGAGGGCGCTCCGGCGCCTTGCGATCGCACGCCCCAGACGCCGCACGCTGATCCGACCGGGGATATGACACAGGCTCTGAGGTCACCGGGACACCTCGCCCCCGCGCTGGCGCTGCGCGCCCACGGCGTCCTCGTCGCCGAACGCCTGGTGCTGGCCGCGGCGGTGGTGGCCGCGGGCGCCGGAGCGGCACCCGCCCTGGCGCTGCTGACGCCGCTCCTCGCGGTCAGCGTCATCACCCAGAGCCGGATGCGGTCCCGCCATGAATTCCCCGCGCCGCCCCTGGCCGACGGCGGGCCCACCCTCCCCGATCCCCGCCCCTGAGACGGCGCGCCACCAGCAGAAGGGTTCGATCGCATGCCCGCTTCCGCCTTGACCGAGAGCGTCGGCACGGCCATCACCACGGGTGCCGAGGCGCTCCTCGCCCACCGGCGCGACGACGGCGCCTTCGTCTTCGGCGCGCACCACGCCTCCCCGCTGAACACCGCCGGGGCCCTCACCGCACTGCACTTCGCCGACCCCGAGGGCTCGGCGGAGACCATCGAGCGCGGTGTCACCTGGCTGTGCGAGACCCAGCGGGACGACGGCGGCTGGGCCATGCGCTCGGTGCCCACCGAACCCCTCACCACCGCGCTCGCCGCCGCGGCGCTCCACCTGCTCGCGCCCCGCCGGGCGGCGTCGGCCGTACGCGCCGCACGGGCCCGGTTCGAGGAGCTCGGTGGCTCGGCGGCCGTCCCGGAACCCGCGATGACCGCCCTCATCCGCCAGTTCCACACCTTCGCCGGACTGCCCCACGAGGGCGCCCAGCGCCGACTCCCCCTGGAGCTGCTGCTCTTCCCCGGTCTCAGCCGCCGCCTGCTCAGCCTGCGACTGCCGATCTACGCCGGCCAGGCGCTCGCCCAGTCCGCCCACCGCCGCCGCGGCCCGGCCGGCCGTGCCCTGGACCGGCTGGCCCGGCCGAGGGCCCTGGCCATCATCCGTGACGCGTATGAACGCGAGGGCGCCACCGGCGGGTTCAGCACCGACCCCTGGCTCACCGGACTCATCTGCCTGGGCCTCGCCCGCTCCGGCCAGGCGCCCGACCTGGTGAGCGCCGCCGCCCGCTGGCTCCGCTCGGCGGCGAACCCCGACGGCTCCTGGGATCTGATGCCCCTCGATGTGACCTGGACGAACTTCACCACCGCCGCGCTGATCGAGGCCGGTCACGCCGACGACCCCCAGCTGATCGGCACCCGCGAGATGCTCCACCGCCACCAGCAGCCCGAACCGTTCGACGCGCTCGGCTGCCCGGCCGGCTACTGGGGGTTCTCCAGCCCGCGCAGCTGGCCGATGGCCCTGGAGACGGCCGAGGCCGGCGCCATCCTGCTCCGGCTGCCCGGCGGCGCGGACGACCGCCATGTGCGCGCCGGGCTGGCCTGGCTGACCGCCACCCAGGACGCGGCCGGGTCCTGGAGCCTCGCCGTACGGAACAGCAAACCCGGTGGCTTCGGACCCTGCCCCCAGATGACCGCCAAAGTCGTGGGCGCCCTGCTCGACTCCGGGGCCGGGGCGGACGACCCGCGCGTGGTCAGGGCGGTGCGCTGGCTGGTCGGCCGACAGCGCCCCGACGGCTCGTACGAGGCCATGTGGTACCGCGGCGGCACCCCCGGCACCGCGTCGGCGCTGGAGGCACTCAGCCGGGCGGGCCGTACCGAGGAACACCACCGGGCGGCGGGCCGGGCCAGGGACTGGCTGCTGCGCACCCAGCACCCCGACGGGTCGTGGAGCACGGGGGAGCGCACCGGGCCGGGCACCACCCGGCGGGGCACCGTCGAGGAGACCGCCTGGGCGCTGCGCGGGCTGCTCGCCGCCGGGTCGAGCCCCACCGACCCGGCCCTCGCGGCGGCGGCCCGCTGGCTCGTCGACGCCCAGCGGGCGGACGGCGGCTGGACCCCGGCCCCGGTCAACGAGTACATCCGCGGCTGTGCCCGCTACGCCGACGACGGCATCGCGGCGGGCCTGGCGGTGCGGGCCCTGGCCCACTACCGCTCGGCGGAGGCGGCGGAGGTCGTGGAAGCCACACGCGAAAGCGGCTGTCGCCGCGAGAGGGGTATGCGCGAGACCGGCACCCGCGCATCCGGCCCGCGTGAATCCGGCCCGTGTGAATCTGGCCCGCGCGAGGCCGGTCCGAGTGAATCCGGCATGAGCGAGACCGGCACCCGCGGATCCGGTCCGCGCGAGGCCGGTCCGAGTGAAACCGGTATGAGCGAGACCGGTATGAGCGAGACCGGCCCCCGCGCATCCGGCCCTCGCGAATTCGGCCCTCGCGAATCCGGCCCGTGTGAATCCGGCCCCCGCGCATCCCGTCCGCGCGAGGCCGGTCCGAGTGAAACCGGCATGAGCGAGACCGGCACCCGCTCATCCGGCACCCGCGGAACCCGCACCCGGGAAACCGGCACCCGGGAATCCGGCACCCGGGAATCCGGCACCCGGGAAACCGGCACTGACGAAGGAGGCAGGCGATGAGCCCCGATGTGCTGGTGTGCGGGGCGGGTGTCGGCGGTCTCGCGGCGGCCCGCGCGCTCGGCGGCCTCGGACTGGACGTCCTGGTGGTCGACAAGCAGCCGAGGATCCGCCCGATCGCCAAGGGCGAGGTGCTCCAGCCGGGCGCGCTGCGCCTGCTGCGCTCCTGGGGCGTGGAGAAGCGGCTCGACGCCCAGGGCGCGGTCCGGCTCGGACGGCTGGTCGTCCGCGATCCGCGCGGCACCGCGCTGATGTCCCTCGACTACGGCCAACTGCCCGCCCCCGACCAGTGGTTGCTGGCCCATGATCACACGGCCATCCTCGCCGCCCTGGCCGAGAGCCTCGGGCCGGGTGTCGAACTGCGCCGGGGTGTGCGCGCCGAGGCGCCACTGCGCGACGAATCCGGCCGGATCACCGGACTGCGGCTGGCCGAGGGCGGCAGGACCCACGAGGAGCGGGCCCCGCTCGTGGTCGCCGCCGACGGCATCTCCTCTCGGCTGCGGTCCTGGGCGGGCATCGAGGCCCAGCGGGTCGACTACCCGCACCGGCTGGTCTCCTTCGACATCGGCGACGCCGACGCGGCTGCGCGGGCCGACGACTTCTCCGCGTACGTCACCGACCGGGGGCTGCGGCTGCTCTATCCGCTGCCCGGTGGGCGGCTGCGGCTCTACCTCCAGGCCGGGCCCGATGAGCTGCGCGGCGTCAGGGCACGCGGGGAGTCGGCCGACTGGGCGGCCAGGGCGCTGTCCCAGGTGCCCGCCCTGGAGCCGCTGACCGCGTCCCTGCTCGCGCATCTCGACAGCCGCCAGACGCTGCCCGTCGGACGGCTGCTGTCGCCCCGGCTGGCCGGTCACGGCCTCGCGCTGGTCGGCGAGGCCGCGTACGCCGTCCATCCGATGGCCGCGCAGGGCATGAACACCGCCATCACCAGCGCAGGTGCCCTCGCCGAGCGGTTGTCGGGCCATCTGGAGCGCACCGGCGAGATGTCGGCCGCGGCGGTGGACGGCGCGCTGCGCGACTACCACGACCGGCAGCTGCCCCTGCTCGCCCAGGCGGCCACGACCAGCGGCAACGCGGCGCGGATGGTCACCGATCTGTCGTGGCGCGGCCGGGTCCTGGGCCGCCGGGCAGTCCGTCACACCGGCGCCAACCCGCGGCTGCTGCACACCGTCACCCACAACATGTCGGGCCTCGGCCCGCGCCCGCTGACCCTGCTGGACCGGCTGCAGCAGCTCGGTCTCCTCCCAGATCCGCGCGCCCTCCGAGTGCCGACCGCACCGGCCGGCCGACCGCAACCCATGTGAGGACGGTTTCCCATGCCCACTCCCGAACTGGTCGTGTCCCCCGTCTCCGGAGCGCTCGGCGCGGAGATCCGCGGTGTCGATCTGACCGAGCTCACCGACGAACTCTTCGAGCACATCCATGAGTTGCTGCTCAAGCACCTCGTGGTCTTCTTCCCGGACCAGGAACACCTCACCCCAAAGGCGCATATCGCGCTGGGACGGCGGCTGGGAGAGCTGGAGGTCCATCCGTTCCTGCCGAAGGCCGACGGCCATCCCGAAATCGTCGTACTGGACGCGGACCAGGGCGCCAAGGCCGACGAGTGGCATATCGACGTGACCTTTCAGCCCAATCCGCCGGTCGCCTCGATCCTCCATCTTCAGGTGTGCCCCGCCTCCGGCGGGGACACCATGTGGAGCAACCAGTACCTGGTCTACGAGGCGCTCTCCGAGCCGATGCGCGAACTCCTCGACGGGCTCACCGCCGTCCACGTCCTCAACACCCCGCAGACCGGCGAGCACTCCGCCGAACACCCGGTGGTGCGGATCCACCCCGAGACCGGCAGGCGCTCGCTGTACGTGACGCGCATGTGGACCTCGCACATCCCGCAGCTCAGCCGCCCGGAGAGCGACGCCCTGCTGCAGTTCCTCTTCGAGCACTCCGAGTCGCCCCGGTTCAACTGCCGCTACCACTGGCAGCCCGGGGCCGTCGCGATGTGGGACAACCGCGCCACCCAGCACCTGGCGGTCAACGACTACACCGGGCCCCGGAGGGGGCAGCGGGTGACCGTCCTCGGCGACCAGCCCACCGGCGACACCCCGCGCTGGAAG
This sequence comes from Streptomyces iranensis, assembly GCF_017874715.1. GTDB lineage: Bacteria > Actinomycetota > Actinomycetes > Streptomycetales > Streptomycetaceae > Streptomyces > Streptomyces iranensis. The sequence goes on from NZ_JAGGLR010000014.1 coordinate 156,940, forward strand.
GAGTACCGGCCCGCACCCGACGAGCGCTACTACCCGCGCCACGTCACGGCCCGGTACGGCTACCGGTGACAGCCCGCCAGGACCGCCAGGACCGCCAGGACCGTTGGGCCCGTCAGCGGCTCGGGCGTCGCCGTCGTACGGTGGCGGCGACACCCGCGCCGAGCACCAGCACGGACGCGCCACCGGCGAGCAGCACCGGAGTGGTGTCGCCGTCGCCGTCGCCGTCGCCCTCGTCGGCGGCGGAGGAGGTGGCCCGGGAGGGCGTGGCGGCGGCACGGGACGCCTCCGTAGGCTCCGTGGCGGACTGAGACGGCGGGGCGGCGGCCTCGGACGGCGGGGCCGCGTCCGACGAATCCTTCGCCGGGGCCCTCAACACCACATCGGAGCAGGAGTAGTAGGTGTCCGGGGTGCTGGTGTTCCGCCAGATCGTGTAGAGCAGCTGACGGCCGGTCCGGTCGGCGGGCAGCGTGGCCTTGATGTGGTAGGCGTCGTCCACCAGCGCGGGGTCCTTGGCCGTGGCGAACGGCTTCGCCTCCAGATCCGACCACGTCAGCGGCCGCTTGGGATCGTAGCCCTCCTTGGTGAGGTACAGCTCGAAGGTCCCCGTGTGCGGGATGGTCGACCGGTAGGTGAGCGTGAGATCCGCCCCGGCCGACAGCCGCGTCGAAGGCCAGTCGGCGCGCGGCAGGTCCAGACCCCGGTATGCCTCCAGGCCCCCGCTGCACAGCCTTCCGTCCCGGATCCGCTCCCGGTCCTTGCCCGCCACCCCCGCGATCCGCAGATTGTCCCAGTCCGCGGCCGCCGGGTCGCCCGCGGCTCGGGCCGCCCGGCACGCCGCCGACCGCGCCGCGCCCCCGCCCTCGGGGGAGCAGGCGAACGTCCGGCTCACCGGGTCCGTCGGCGCCCCGTGCGCCTGCGCGGGCGGGGCGGCCAGCGCCGTGAACAGACAGGGGAGGGCCCCGAGAAGAGCGCCCACGGCGGCGGTGCGGTACGAGGTCATCCGGTGCGGCCCTCCGGGGTCGGTGCGGCGACGGGCGGCTCGCCCGTCCCGAGGGGTACGGGAAGCCCGGCCCGTGCGTTCAACGGGCCGCCGTAAGCCGGGCCATGACGGCGTACAACCATCCGCCATCTCCACATGTCTCCCTAGGCAGACGCAAACAGCGCCTACGCCCATGAAGAATCATTAAGGGGGACAAATGAATCTTTCTCGCCGTATGGCCGCCACCGCGGTTCTCGCCACCGCCATCGCGGGCACCGTGGCCCTGACGCCCCAGGCGTCCGCCGCCGCCACGGCCTCGTACAACGGTGTGTGCGGCAGCGGGTACAAGGTGGTGAACTCGGCGCCCATCGGCTCCAAGGGCACCGTCTTCCTCACCTACAACTCCGCCAAGGGCAAGAACTGCGTGGTCACCGTCCGGAACACCACGGGCAAGCCGGTTCCCATGTTCGCCTACCTGTACGTTCAGGGCGCCGACGAGTCGGCCGAGGACGGCGGCGCGTACACCTCGTACGCGGGCCCGGTGTACGGCGACGGGCGCGGCAAGTGCGTGGACTGGGCCGGGGGCATCGACAACCAGTCCACCTGGACCTACGGATCGAACTGCGGATCCCTGAAGGCCTACCGCGTGACCAAGGGCTGGTAAGCCCGAAGCCACACGGTCGGCAGAGCCGGCGGGGGAACACACGGGGGAGCGGCGGCCACCTCTTTCAAGGTGGCCGCCGCCATCGTCGTGCGGCGCGAGCCGCACCGGTCGGCTTACGTCTGGCGCTCGGTGAAGGCCACCGCGTGGGTGTCCAGCACGGTGTGGAGCTCCGCGAGGCGGTAGGCGGCGCCGTCGGAGCGGACCACGCAGCGGACCACACCGCTCGCGATCGGGGTCACCTGGCCGTCGGTGATGTTGGTGGCGTACATATAGGACACCACCGAGATGTCATCGCCGTCGACCCGCTCGATGTGGATGTTCGAGGCGTTGTGGCGCAGCGGATACCCGGCCGCCTCGCGGTGCTTCCGCTGCCAGGCGATCACCTGCTCGCGGCCCCGGTTGTCGGAGGCGATGAACTCCTCGTACGGGGACGTGCCGGTGTCCGAGCGGGAGGTGATGTGGACGTCCTCCGTCAGCAGCTCGGGCCAGACGTCGAACTGCCCCTCGTCGAAGGCGAACCACCAGCGGTGGATCAGCTCATGGACCGCCAGACGATCGAGCATGCGGAACTCTCCCCCCGAAGATTCAAGTGATCGACAGCATATCCCGCGGCCGCCAGTACGGTGGCCCCATGCCCGCCGTCCACGACCATCCCCAGCGCTGCGAACGCCCGCTCCGCGGCCGCATGGCGGCCATGGGGGCCTTGCGCCGCCATGACGCCATCGAGGCGGGCTGATGACGCCCGCGCACACCCCGCTGCGGCAGGCCGAGGAGATCTACCGCCGGGTGGCGTTCGACACCTTCGCCCAGGATCTGAAGATGGGACTCAACCTGGGGTTCTGCCGTACCTTCGCGGTACCGGAGATCGCCCGGGTGCTCACCGCCACCGGCCGGATGACCCGGCACACCCGGGCCCGCGCCAAGGCGACCGGCGAGCTGATGTACGGGATGTTCCGCCACGGGCTGGACGGCGAGGAGGGCGAGCGGACCGTCGCCGCGCTGAAGCGTCTGCACGCCCCCTGGGTCATCAGCGATGACGCCTACCGCTATGTGCTGGCCTGCTTCGACCTCGCCCCGATGCGCTGGTGCGCCGCCTACGCCTGGCGGGCGCCCACCGACACTGAACGGGACGCGTCCCACACCCTCTATCTCGCCCTCGCCGAGCGCATGGGCATTCCGGACGTCCCGCCGGACCGGCGGGAGTTCGAGGCGTGGATGGAGGACTTCGAGCGGGCCCACTTCACCTTCACCCCCGAGGCCCACGCCCTGTGGGGAGCCACTCGGGACCTGCTCGCCGGGCGCGTACCCGGTGTACTCGGCCCGCTCGCGGGCAGCGCCGCCGACTGCCTTCTGGACGACGGGCTGCGCCGGGCGCTCGGCGTTCCGCGGCCCCCGGCGCCGGTCCGCGCCGCGACCCACTCCGCGCTGTGGCTTCGCGCCGTCGTCGGGCGGGCGCACGGAAGAATTCGCGGAAGGCACCGACCCACCGGTATGGCAATGGTGCAATAGCCATGCAGGCTCTGGTATCAAACCTGGCCGTGGCCTCACGCTGCCGCGTTGAGCTGCGCATTGCCCGTCACAGGTGGAGGAACGTTCATGCACCCAGTCACCGGCTCCCGCGCTTCCGTCCCCGCCATGGGCCGCGCCCCCCGCCTGTCCGCCGACCGGGTCCGGACGCCGCCCCGGATGCCCGCCGCCCGTCCGCCGATCCGGTCGCGGGCCGACGCCGAGACCGTGGCGCTGCTGCACCGCGCCGCCCGGGTGCTCATCGAGGAGGTACCACGGCTGACGGACCGTATCGTCGCGCTGATGAAGGAGCGGGAGCCCGCCTACCGTTCCACCGTCGTGGACCCGCACGAGGTGTGGCGGGAGGTGCACGACTCGCTCAGCCACAATGTGCGCTCGCTGGTGCACCCCAAGGAGACGCGCGAATCGGCCCGGTCCTGCGCGTGGCGGATCGGCACCGACCGCGCCGCGCAGGGCTTTCCGCTGGACGCGCTGCTGCACGCGTACCGGATCGGCTGCACCGTGGTCTGGGAGCAGCTCCTGGAGACCGCCTCGAAGGAGGATCCGCTCGGCGCCCAGTCGCTGGTCCATGTCGCCGCCGATGTGTGGAACTTCGTCGACGAGCACTGCACCCTCGTCGCCACGGCCTACCAGGAGGTCGAGCGGCAGCTCTCCTGGCACCGGGAGAACCGCTACCGGATCATCGTCGCGGCCCTGCTCGACGGCACCGCCCGGGTGAGCGACTTCCCCGAGGCTGAGCAGGTCCTCGGCCTGCCCGAGCAGGGGCGTTACGCGGTCGTGGCGCTGGAGGACGCCGACGCGCCGTGCCGGACGCCGCACTCCGTCGAGGTGGGCGACGGACTCCGTACGGTCTGGCACACCGCGGAGGGCACCGCCCACGCCATCGTGCTGCTCGGCGAGGGCGGGGGCGAGGGCGACGGCGGCAGAGGCAGCGGCAGCGGCCCGGAGCGGCTGGTGCGCGGGCTGGAGGTGCCGCCCGGCGCACGGGCCGGGGTCAGCCCCGCCGTGACCGGCCTCGCCGCGATCAACACGGCCCGCCGGCTCGCCGATACGGCGCTGCGCACCCGCCCGGCCGCCGGGTCGGCGGCGCTGCTGGAGGAGCGTTATCCGGAGGCGCTGGTGGTGTCCTCCCCGGACCTCGGCACCGCGCTCGCCGACCGGATGCTCGGACCGGTCCTGGCGCTGGAGTCCGCCGACCGGGAGCTGCTGCTGACGACGCTGGCCGCCTGGCTGGAGGCCGGAGGGTCGGCGCGCCGCGCGGGCGGGCTGCTGTTCTGCCACCGCAACACGGTGCTCAACCGGCTGCGCCGCTACGAGGAGTTGATCGGGCGTTCGCTGGACCACCCGCGCGAGATCATGGAGTTGTCGCTCGCGCTGTCCGCGCACCGGCTGCTGACGCCCTGAGATTCACCCGTCTGCCTGAGCCGATGTGGGCGTGCACAACGCCCCCGCGCCGATCATGTGCGCCCGTCACACGGTCCGCCGGTTGGGCTGTACGCGACCCTCCTGACCTGCTGTCGTGGCGTTTCCGTCCCGGCGAACCGGGACGGAACCCGCACAAGGAGCCGCGACATGTCCGACCACGACCACCCCTGGGGCCCGTTCCCGTCCACCCCGTCCCGCACCGCGCCCCGCACCGCCACGTTCCCGCCCCGCCCCGCGGCGCCGCCTCCGCCGACACGGCGCTCACCGTGGCAGCGGCCGTGGCCCTGGTCGGCGCGGGCGGCCTGCACCGCGCTCGCCTGCCATGTGGCCGCCGTGGTGGTCAACTGCGCCGCCGAAGGCGTCGTCGACCTCGGCGCGGGCGGCGGGTTCACCGTGGGCGCCATGCTGATCGGCCTGGACACGGCGGTGCTGCTCACCGTCCTGGTCCGGGCCCACCGCCGGGCAGGCGCCGCGGGGGAGGGGGATCGGTGAGCTTCCTGGACCCCAGAACGCTCGCGTTCGTGCTCTTCGCGGGCTTCATGGCCGTCTCGTTCCTGCTGTGCATCCTCGCGGCCACCGGCAACGACGACCCCACCGAGTTCTACCTGGGCACCGGCGCGCTCAGCCCGATGCAGAACGGCCTGGCCATCGCGGGCGACTACATCTCCGCCGCCACCGTGCTCAGCACCACCGGCACCATCGCCCTGGCGGGATTCGACGGGGTGCTCATCGCCACCTCCACCGTGCTCTCCATCCTGATGTTCATGCTGGTCCTCTCCGGACCGCTGTGCGGACGGGGGCGGTTCACCCTCGGCGACGTCCTCTCCGAGCGGCTGAGCGAGCGCCCGGCCCGCACCGGCACCGCCGTCGTGGTGCTGGTGGTCGTCATGCCGCTGCTGCTGGTCCAGCTCAACGGCGCGGGCGCCATGCTGGCCCTGCTGCTCGGCATCCCCGGCAGCGGCGCGGTCACCGGCTGCACCATCTTCATCGGCTCGCTCATGGTCTGCTACGCCGCCCTCGGCGGGATGAAGGGCACCGGATTCGTCCAGATCCTCAAGACGGTGCTGCTGCTCGCCGCGTTCGTCCTGCTCGCCTGTCTGGTGCTGAAGCGCTTCTCCTGGAACCCGGCCACCCTCTTCGACGCCGCGGCCGACGCCAGCGGCTACGGCGACGGCTTCTGGCAGTCCGGCCGCCAGTACGGGGACTCCCTCAGCGGCCGCCTGGACGTCATCAGCGTTCAGCTCACCCTCGCCCTCGGCGCGGCCTGCATGCCCCATCTCACCATGCGGCTCCACCCGATCCGCAGTATGCGGGCCGCCCGCGCCGCCACCACCTGGGCGGTGGGCGCGGTCACCACCATCCTCGGGCTGATCGTGATCGTGGGCGCCGGAGCCACCGCCGTCGTCGGCGCCCGCGCCCTGCGTGCCTCCGACCCCACCGGCAGTAACTCGTTGCTGCTGTTGACCCTCGCCCTGGACCCGGCGGCGCAGGAGGCCGACCAGAGTCTGCTCTTCTCCGTCGTGGCCTGCGCGGTCGTCGCCACCACCCTCGCGGCGGTCGCGGGACTCACCCTGGCCGCCGCGGCCTCCCTCGCCCATGACGTCCTGGCCAAGGTCGTCTTCAAGGGCGGGCTGTTGGCGAACCGGGAGCTGGCCGCAGCCCGTACGGCCATCGTGGCCGTCGGCGTCGTGGCCGTCGTCCTCGCCATCGTCACCCAGCACTGGAACCGGCAGGTCCTGATCTCCTTCACCTTCGCGGCCGCCGCCTCGGCCCTGCTGCCGGTCGTGCTCTACGGCACCCTGTGGCGCGGCTTCACGGTGAACGGACTGCGCTGGGCACTGTACGGGGGGCTCCTGCTCACCGCCGTGGCCATCGCCTTCTCCCCGGCGATCTCCGGCAACCCCCTCGCGGTCTTCCCCGGGCGCGACTTCCACTGGTTCCCGCTCCGCAATCCGGGCCTGATCACCGTTCCGGCCGGCTTTCTGCTCGGCTGGCTCGGCTCCCGGTTCGGGGGCCGCGGACGGCGGGCCCGGCATGTCCAGGACCAGTCGCGGGGGGACACGCCCTACGCGATGCGCACCGGCTGACGCGTGGAGCCCTTACGGAGTCCGGGCTCCGGCCCTCGCCTTGGCGCGCCGGTGGGCGGCCACCCGCTCACGGGTCGCGCACCGGCGTGAGCAGTAGCGGCGTTCGGGTCCGCTGCCCACGGTGAGGAAGACATCGCCGCAGCCGGGGGAGGAGCACAGACCGCCGGGCGGGCGCTGCCCCTCCCAGAGCAGCACGGTCAGCGCCAAGCACGAGGAGGCGAGGAACCACTCGCCCCAGGGCGCCTCGTCATCGCTGTCCAGGTGGGGATGCCAGGGCGAGCGGCCGTCGTGCGAGCTGAGCCGGAGGGGGCCGGTGCCCTCCCGCAGCAGCCGGTTCAGCACCCCGGCGGCCTCGTCGACATGACCGGCGGCGAACACCTCGCGCAGCCGCAGCGCGGCGGCACGCATCCCCGCGACATCGTCGGCGGTGAGCTCGAGCGGGCCGGACTCGCCGTGGTCGAGCAGAAGCCCGGCGATCGCGGCGGGGTCCGGGCTCGGCTCCGTGGTCAGGGCGTTGACGAGGGCGGCGGTGCGCCGGGCGGTGGCCCGCACCGAATGCCGGGTGGACCAGTCGTCGTTCGAAGGCGGTGGCACGACGCCAACGTAACGCACCTGGCGAGGTTTTGCGTTAGCCCCGTAACGTGCTCGGCATGCCGGGGCGTTACGCGATGGGGTGCTATCTGGGCGGGGCGGCCGCCGCCCGCGCGGGGGACGAGACGTCCGGTCCCGCGCTGCTGCTGGCCGGGCCGGTGCTCACCGGTTCGCCCTCCTCGGGCTCGGCGCTGCTGGCGGGCATCATGGCCGCGGCCGCGGTCGGCGGACCGCTTTTCGGGGTACTGCTCGACCGCTCGGCCCGGCCGGGCCGGCTGCTGGCCGCGGCGCTCGCCCTCTACGCGGCGGGGCTGGCCGCGATCCTCCTGGGCCTGGGGCGGGTGCCGTTCGCCCTCACGGTTCTCCTCGCGGTGGGCGCGGGGCTGCTGGGACCGGCCCTGTCCGGCGGATGGACCTCCCAACTGCCCCGGGTGGCGCCGCCCGCGGGCCTCCCTCGCGCCACCGCGCTCGACGCGATGACGTTCAGCCTCGCCGCGCTGGTGGGGCCCGCACTCGCCGGGGTCGTCGCGGGTGCGGCCGGGGCACCGGCCGCCGTGGCGGTGTCCATCGCGCTGATCGGCCTCGCGCTGCCCGCCGCCTGGGCGCTCCCCGCGCCCGCGCGATCCGCCCGGTCGGCCCCACCGCCGGGCACGTCGGTCGTCACCGATCTCACCGCCGGGCTGCGCGCCATCGTCCGCAACCGGCCCCTGGCCCGAGCCACCGCCACCTCCGTCGTCTCCTGCGTGGGCCAGGGCGCGCTGCTCATCTGCTGGCCGCCGCTCGGCGCGGCCGTGCTCGGCGGCGCCGACCGCGGCGCCCTGCTGCTGTCCGCCACCGCCGCGTCGGCCCTCGTGGCCAACGCGGTCCTCTCCCGCCGCCCCCGCCCGCCGCGCCCGGACACCGTGCTCCTCGGCGGAGCCCTGCTGCTCGTCCTCGCGCCCCTGCTCGCGGCCACCGGCCACCCGGCCGCGCTGATCGCCGCCGTGCTGCTCACCGGCGCCGCCGAGGGTCCTCAGCTCACGGCCCTGTTCGCGATCCGCCACCGGGAGGCGCCCGAGCGGCTGCGCGGCCAGGTCTTCACCACCGGCGCCAGCCTGAAGATCACCGGCTTCGCCCTGGGAGCTGCCCTCGCCGGTCCGCTCGCCACCTGGTCGCCGCCCGGCGCCCTGGTGGCGGCCGGGGGGTGCGAGGCGCTCGCGGTTCTCGTCTTCGTATGCTTGCCGGACCCTGCGGAGGCTGTCGCTCCGCTTCCGCCCCCCGGGGGGGGCTGTATGACAGAGCCATGTCAGGCATCATGACCTGCATGGAAGACCTGAAAGACCTGCTCCCCGTCGAGGCCGTCCGGCTCGACGTGCGGGCGGCCGACTGGCGTGAGGCGATAGGCGCCGCCGGCCGTCTGATGGTGGAAACGGGAGCCACCACCGACGAGTACACCCGCGAGATGGTCGTCAACGTCGAGGAGAACGGGCCGTACATCGTCATCGCGCCGGGTGTGGCCTTCGCCCACTCCCGGCCGTCCCCGGCGGTGCTGTCCACCGGGATGTCCTGGGTCCGACTCGCCGGGCCCGTGGAATTCGGGCATGAGTCCAACGACCCCGTCACCCTCGTCGTCGCCCTGGCCGCCCAGGACTCCGCCGCGCACACCTCCGCGATGGCGAGCCTGGCACGGCTCCTGGGCGACCCCGACACGGCGGCCGCCCTGGCGGCCGCGCCCACCCCGGAGGCGCTGCACGCCGTACTGGCCGGGGAGCGGCCGGAGGACGACTCCGAGACGTCCGAACCCGCCACCACCCCGGAACCCGCCGAGCCCCGGGCGGGCTCGCTGCACAAGATCCTCACCGTCTGCGGCAACGGCGTGGGCACCAGCCTGTTCCTCAAGAACACCTTGGAGCAGGTGCTGGACCGCTGGGGCTGGTCGAGGTTCGTCACCGTGGAGGCCACCGACACCATCTCCGCGAAGGGCAAGGCGTCCGAGGCCGTGGTCCTGCTCACCTCCCGTGAGATCGCCAGGACCCTGGGCGATGTGGGACGGCCGGTCAAGGTCGTCCAGGACTTCACCAGCACCGCCGAGGTGGACGCGGTGCTCCGGGACACGTACGACGTCTGAACGACGGGGACTGAGGAAGTACCATGGGCTGGTTTGTCACCCTTGCCACGTTTCTCGTCAATGAGATTCTGAGCGAGCCCGCGTATCTGATCGGCATCATCACCGCCGTCGGACTCATCGCGATGAAGAAGAGCACCGGGCAGATCATCGGCGGCGCCATCAAGGCGACCCTCGGGTTTCTGCTGATCGGCGCGGGAGCGGGGCTGGTCACCGACTCCCTCGCCCCGCTGGGCACCATGATCCAGGGCGTCACCGGCGCCCACGGCGTCATCCCCACCAACGAGGCCATCGTCGGCATCGCCCAGGACCAGTTCGGCTCACGGGTCGCCTGGCTGATGATCCTGGGCTTCGTGGTCAGCCTGCTGCTGGCCCGGTTCACCCCGCTCCGCTATGTCTTTCTGACCGGGCACCACATGCTGTTCATGGCCACGCTGCTGACCGTGGTCCTGGCCAACGGCGGCCGCTCGACCATCGCCGTGGTGGCCATCGGCGGTGTGCTGCTGGGCATCATGCTGGTCGCGATGCCCGCGTTCGCGCACCCCTGGACCAAGCGCGTGACCGGCAGCGACACCGTCGCCATCGGCCACTTCGGCACGGCCGGTTACATCGTGGCGGGCGCGGCCGGAAAGGTGGTCGGCAAGCGCAGCCGCTCCACCGAGGAGATGAAGCTGCCCGAGGGGCTGCGCTTCCTGCGCGACTCGATGGTGGCCACCGCCCTGTCGATGCTGCTGATCTACCTGGTCATGGCGGTCCTCCTGCTCGTCAAGGAGGGACAGCAGGCCGCCTTCAAGGCGTTCGCCACGGGCACCGGTGGCGCCGTGGCCACCGACACCGGCAACTATCTGATGCAGTCCGTGATGCAGGGGCTGCAGTTCGGCATCGCCGTCGCGGTGATCCTCTTCGGCGTCCGTACGATCCTCGGTGAGCTGGTCCCCGCCTTCCAGGGGATCGCACAGAAGGTCGTCCCCGGCGCCCTGCCCGCGCTGGACGCGCCCATCGTCTTCCCGTACGCGCAGAACGCGGTGCTGATCGGCTTCATCTCCAGCTTCACCGGCGGGCTGATCGGGCTGGCCCTGCTCACGTGGGTCTTCAACCCGGCCTTCGGCCTCGCCCTGGTGCTGCCCGGACTGGTGCCGCACTTCTTCACCGGCGGCGCGGCCGGGGTCTACGGCAATGCCACCGGCGGCCGGCGCGGCGCGGTGGTGGGGGCGTTCCTCAACGGGCTGCTCATCACCTTCCTCCCCGCCCTGCTGCTCAAGGTGCTCGGCGCGTTCGGCGACCAGAACACCACGTTCGGCGACGCCGACTTCGGCTGGTTCGGCGCGCTCATCGGCAACGCGGGCAAGGCCGGTGGCGCCGCCGGGCTCGTGGTCATCGTGCTGCTCGGCCTCGCGGTCCTCGGGGGCGCGATCCTGGTGCAGAAGCGGGTGGTCGACACCGGCTGGGACCCGGGCGCGGCGCGTGACGCCCTGATGCCGCGCGAGAGCGTGGTGGCGCCCGCCGAGGCGGGCGCCACCACGGCCGCCTACGCCAAGATCCCGCCGCCCGCGGGCGCTCCCGCACCGCCGCCCGCGCCCTGACCGGCCGTGCCGCCCTGGTGGTCCCGCCGACGGGACCACCAGGGCGGGGGCTCACGTCCGCTTGACGTAGTCGCGCAGGTGGACGGCGGTGAGGGAGCCGCCGGTGTCCACGAGGTCGGCGGGGGTCCCGGTGAACACCACCTGACCGCCGTCGTGCCCCGCCCCGGGACCCATGTCGACGATCCAGTCCGCATGGGCCATCACGGCCTGGTGGTGCTCGATGACGACGACCGTGTTGCCCGTGTCGACAAGCCGGTCGAGCAGGGCGAGCAGCTGGTCCACATCGGCGAGGTGCAGTCCGGTGGTCGGCTCGTCCAGGACGTATGTCGAGCCGCTCCGCGCCATGTGGATGGCCAGCTTCAGCCGCTGGCGCTCACCCCCGGAGAGCGTGGTGAGCGGCTGGCCCAGCGCCAGATAGCCCAGCCCCACCGCGGCCAGCCGGTCCAGGATCACCCGGGCCTGACCGGTGGTGAAGAACTCCAGTGCCTCGGCCACCGACATGCCCAGGACATCGCTGATGTTCCGCCCGCGCAGCCGGTACGTCAGCACCTCCGGCCGGAACCGCTTCCCCTCGCAGCCCTCGCACACCGAGGCCACCTCGGCCATCATGGCGAGGTCGGTGTAGATCAGCCCGATGCCCTTGCACCGCGGGCAGGCGCCCTCCGAATTGGCGCTGAACAGCCCCGGTTTGACGCGGTTGGCCTTGGCGAACGCCGTGCGGACCGGATCGAGGAGCCCCGTATAGGTGGCCGGGTTGCTGCGGCGGGAGCCACGGATCGCCGACTGGTCCGCGACGATCACCTCCTCCCGCCCGGACAGCGACCCAAGGATCAGGGAGCTCTTGCCCGATCCGGCGACACCGGTGACGACGGTGAGCACACCGAGCGGGATGTCCACGCTCACGTCCCGCAGATTGTGCAACCGGGCGCCCCGCACCGGCAGTTGCCCGGTGGGCCGCCGCACCTTCTCCCGCAGCCGCACCCGGTGGTCCAGATAGCGCCCGGTCAGGGTGTCGGAGGCGCGCAGGCCCGCCAGGTCGCCCTGGTAGCAGATCCGCCCGCCCGCCACCCCGGCGCCGGGCCCCAGGTCCACCACATGGTCGGCGATCCGGATGGTCTCCGGTTTGTGCTCCACGACCAGCACCGTGTTGCCCTTGTCCCGCAGCTGGAGCAGCAGCCGGTTCATGCGCTCGATGTCATGCGGATGCAGGCCCACCGTGGGCTCGTCGAAGACATAGGTGACATCGGTCAGGCTGGAGCCCAGATGCCGGACCATCCGCACCCGCTGGGCCTCGCCGCCGGACAGGGTGCCGGACTCCCGGTCCAGGCTCAGATATCCCAGGCCGATCTCGACCAGTGAGTCGAGGAGCGCGCGCAGGCTCTCCAGGACCGGCCCGACGGAATCGTCCCGGATCCCGCGTGTGAACTCCGCCAGATCGCTGATCTGCAGGGCCGAGCAGTCCGCGATGGAACGGCCGTCGATCCGGCAGGACCGGACGGCCTCGCACAGCCGGGCGCCCTCACACTCGGGGCACTCGGTCAGGGTCATGGCCCGGTCGGCGAACGCGCGCATGCGCGGCTGCATCGTCTCCCGGTCCTTCGCCAGGTACTGCCGGCGGACCTTGGTCACCAGCCCCTCGTAGGTGAGGTTGTTCTTCCCCACCTTGATCTTGGTGGCCGGTTTGTGGAGGAAGTCCTCCCACTGGGCCGGGGTGTAGTCCCGGAGCCTGGTATCGGGGTCGAAAAGGCCGGAGGCCGCCATAACCTGCCAGTGCCAGCTGTCCACCTCGAATCCGGGAACGGTGATCGCCCCCTCCTTCAACGACTTCTCCCTGTCGATGAGTTGGCCGACGTCGATGTCGGTGACCCGGCCGAGCCCCTCGCACCGCGGACACATGCCCTCGGCGGTGTTGAAGCTGAAGGCGAGGGGAGGGCCGACGTACGGGCCGCCGATCCGGCTGAACAGGATCCGCAACAGGGTGTGGGCATCGGTGGCGGTGCCCACGGTGGAACGGGAGTTGGCGCCCATCGGCTCCTGGTCCACGATGATCGCCGCGCTCAGATTCCGCAGCGAGTCGACGTCCGGACGGCCGAGCGTCGGCATGAAGTTCTGGACGAACGCCGTATAGGTCTCATTGATCAGCCGCCTCGACTCCGCGGCGATGGTGTCGAAGACGAGCGAGGACTTACCGGATCCGGAGACACCGGTGAAGACCGTGAGCCGTTGCTTCGGAATGTTCACACTCACGCCCTGGAGGTTGTTTTCCCTGGCGCCACGGACCTTGATTTCGCTGACATCCATGCCTTCAAGTGTTTCATTGAAGTGCACGTTGAGACTTTTCCCGGCTTTCTGCCCAACCCCCGCCGGACACACCGCGATGGAGCCGACGATAACCTTCAACTCGCCCGTGAACCCTCGACCCGAAGGTGACGAACCGTGAGCCGTACGGACGCCGCGCTGCGCCCCGTCGATCTGGCCCGTATGGCGGGTGTCTCCACCCAGCAGATCCGCAACTACGTCGACGCGGGCATCCTGCCCCCGGCCACCCGCACCCCCGCCGGATACCGCAGACTCGACGGCCGGCACCGCAGAGCCCTGCTGACCTACCGTGCCCTGATGCCGGGATACGGCGCGGAAACCGCCCGCGCGGTCATGCGGGCCGTCCACGACGAGGACGTCGCCCTGGCGCTCACCCTGGTCAACGCCGGTCATGCGGCGCTCCATGACCAGGGGCTCTCCCTCCAAGCGGCGGGGAAGGCGCTCGAAGCGGTCGCCGAGCAGACCCCGGACGCGTCGGCGCCGTCACGCTCCGGGCCGCTGCGCATCGGCGAGGTGGCCGCCCGTCTGGGGTTGCGCACCTCGGCCCTGCGGGTGTGGGAGTCCGCCGGTCTGCTGCGCCCCCGGCGCGACCGGAGCACCGGGTACCGCGTCTACGGGCCGTCCGACGTCCGGGACGCCCGGATGATCGACCTGCTGCGCCAGGTCCGCTATCCGCTGCCCCAGATCCGGCCCGTCCTCGACGGCCTGCGCCGCACGGGGAGCAGCGAGGCCCTGCGCACGGTCATCGCCCGACGTCAGGAGGGGCTTGCCCAGCGCGCCACGGCGATGCTCGAGGGCTCCTGCCGGCTGCATCACTACCTCACCGACAACGCGCCGCCCGAGGACCGATGAGTTCCCGGCGGGGGAGCGGTCTGTAGGGGTAAAGGCTCCCCAACGCAGGAGGTACCGATGGCCAGCGACGGATTCACCACGTGCCTGTGGTTCGACGGCCAAGCCGAAGAGGCGGCGCAGCACTACATCTCGATCTTCAAGAACTCCAGGCTCGGAGGGATCACCCACTACACCGGGGTCGAGCCCGGCGGCCCGGCGGGGAGCGTGCTGACCGTCGAGTTCGAGGTCAACGGACAGAAGTTCGTGGGGCTCAACGGCGGGCCGGAGTTCACCTTCAGCGAGGCCATCTCCTTCCAGGTCCACTGCGCGGACCAGGACGAGGTGGACTACTACTGGAGCAGGCTCTCCGAGGGCGGTGAAGAGGGCCCCTGCGGCTGGGTGAAGGACAAGTTCGGGGTTTCCTGGCAGGTCGTCCCCACCGCCCTGCTCGGCATGATCGCCGACTCGGACCCGCAGAAGGCCAAGCGGGCCACCGAGGCGATGATGAAGATGGGCAAGCTCGACATCGCCGCGCTTCAGGCGGCGTACGACGGCGCGTAATCCATCGTGGTGGGCGGGTGGGCGGCGCCCGTACGGCATCCGGTCAGGCTGCCGTACGGGCGCCGCCCAGCCGTGTCGATATGCGGCCCCGCCGCGTGGGACCAGCCACGACGGCGCCGCGGTCGGGCAACGACGCATCGCGCCACTTCCCGCGGAGCGCTCAGCGGCCGTGGGTGAGGTCCGCGGGGTCGGTGTTGGCACCGCAGAGGAGCACGGCGACCTTCTCCCCGGGCCGCGGCCGGTAGGCGCCGGAGGTCAGCGCCGACAGTGCCGTGGCCGCCGCGTGCTCGACCGCGATCCTGCGGTCGTCCCACAGCGCCCGGCGCGCGGAGACGATCGCCTCGTCGGACACCAGGACGGACCGCACCCCGTCCTTACGGGCCCACTCCAGGGCGGCCGAGGACACATGGCGGGCCCCGAGCGAGTCCGCCGCCACCGAGTCCACCGGGACGTCGACCACCGCACCGGCCTCCAGCGCGGCGTTCAGGGCCCGGCATCTGTACGGCTCCACGGCGACGACCCGCACCCCGCGCTCCAGGGCGGACACCGCGAC
Source organism: Streptomyces iranensis (assembly GCF_017874715.1). GTDB lineage: Bacteria > Actinomycetota > Actinomycetes > Streptomycetales > Streptomycetaceae > Streptomyces > Streptomyces iranensis. Next base: position 172,164 of record NZ_JAGGLR010000014.1, read on the forward strand.
CCCGGTGAACAGTCCGCCGCCCCCGACCGCCACCACCACGGTGTCCAGGTCGGGCCGGGTCTGGAGGATCTCCTCCATCACGGTGCCCGCGCCGGCGGCGATCAGCGGGTGATCGTACGCGTGCGACAGCAGGGCACCGGTCTCGGCGGCGTGCTTCTGGGCGGCATCCCGCGCGTCGGCGTACTCGGTGCCGATCTGATGGACCTCGGCGCCGAGCCGGCGCAGCCGGTCCACCTTCACCGCGGGCGCGGTCTCGGGGACGAACACGGTGGCGGGCACGGAGTGCCGCGCGGCCGCCCAGGCGCACGCCAGCCCGGCGTTTCCGCCCGAGGCGATGACGGCCCCCGCGTCCGGCAGGGTGCCCGCCTCCCGGTGGGCCCTGATGAAGTTGAACGCACCCCGCGCCTTGAAGGTGCCCGTGTACTGCAGGAACTCCAGGGCCAGCCATCCCTCGGCCGCATCCCACGCCCCCTGCTCCACCGGCGCGAGCGCCACGGGCCGGATATGTCCCGCGACCCGCTGGGCCGCGGCTGTTACGTCCTCAATGGAAACAGTCACTGAAACACTGTAACAACCACTGGTACGCTCGGTCCGTGCGAAACAACCGGGGCCGAGCCGACCAGCCCACCCTGGAGGCCATCGCCGAGGCCGCCCTGACCGTCGTCGACGACGAGGGGCCCGAGGCGCTGAGCTTCCGCAGGGTGGCGCAGCTGCTGGGGGTCTCCCATGCCACGGTCTTCCGCCGCTGCGGCGACTTCGACGGTCTGGTGAACGCGTGCGCGGACCGGCTGGCCGCACGGATGCCGCTGGTGGGGCAGGACCAGGACTGGGCCGCCGCCACCGAGGCCCGCTTCGCCGCGTTCTACGAGGTGCTGATCGAGCACCCCGGGCTGGTGGCGCTGCGGTCGGGCCGCGCCTGGTGGGGGCCGCATCTGCTGAGCCGCCTCGTGGAGCCGCAGCTGGCGCACAACATCGCCGCCGGAATGACCCCCGAGGCGGCGATCCGCGTCTACCGGCGGCTGTATCTGCTCACCCTGGGCGCCGTCGCCTTCGTCGACCACCGCAACGCCGAACAGGTCCGCACCGCCGCGCGTACCGCGCTCGCCGCGCTGGACCCCGAGGAATTCCCGGCCCTCACCGGAAACCTGGGCGTCGTCGTGCCCGCACTGACCGACCACGAGGTCTACCACGGCGCGCTGCGGCAGCTGATCGACGCCTCCGCGGGGGCCTGTCTCGGACGGTGACCGACGCGAAGCGGGGCGGGCCCCGAGTGGGCCCGCCCCGCCTCACGCCGAGGCGTGGCTACAGCGTCTGCTGCACCCGCTCCGCCACCAGCTTGATGAAGCGCGACGGATCGCTCAGCTCACCGCCCTCGGCGAGCAGCGCCATGCTGTGGAGCAGCTCGGCGGTCTCCGCGAGACCGCTGTCGTCCTTGCGCTCGGCGTGGGCCTTGCGCAACCCGCTGACCAGCGGATGGGTCGGGTTCAGCTCCAGGATGCGCTTGATCTCGGGCAGGCTCTGGCCCATCGAGCGGTAGATGTTCTCCAGGGCCGGGGTGACATCGAAGGTGTCCCCGACGATGCAGGCCGGGGAGGTGGTCAGCCGTGAGGACAGCCGTACCTCCTTGACCTGGTCGCTCAGCGTCGACGTCATCCAGGAGAGCAGCTCGGCGAAGTCCTTCTGCCGCTGCTCCCGCTCGGCCTCCGCCTCCTCGTCCTCCTCGTCCCTTGAGTCGAGGTCGACCTGCCCCTTGGCGATGGAGCGGAGCTGCTTGCCGTCGAACTCCGGCACGGCGTCGACCCACAGCTCGTCGATGGGGTCGGTGAGGAGGAGCACCTCGAAGCCCTTGTCCCGGAACGCCTCCATATGGGGCGAGCTCTCCATGATCGACCGGGACTCGCCGGTCATGTAGTAGATGTGCTCCTGCCCGTCCTTCATGCGCTCGGCATAACCGCGCAGCGTGGTCGGCTGCTCGGCGTCATGGGTCGAGGCGAACGAACACACCTCGAGGATCGCCTCGCGGTTCTCCAGATCGCTGAGGAGACCTTCCTTGAGAACGCGGCCGAATTCCTTCCAGAAGGTCGCGTAGCGTTCCGCGTCGGAGGACAGGATGTCCTTCACCGTCGAGAGCACCTTCTTCACCAGACGCCGCCGCATCAGCTGAATCTGGCGGTCCTGCTGAAGGGTTTCCCGCGAGACGTTCAGCGAGAGGTCCGCGGCGTCCACGACGCCCTTGACGAAGCGGAGGTATTCCGGCATCAGCGCTTCGCAGTCGTCCATGATGAAGACGCGCTTCACATAGAGCTGCACACCCCGCTTGCGGTCCTGCATATACAGGTCCTGCGGTGCACGGGCCGGAATGAACAGCAGCGACTGGTATTCGAAGGTGCCCTCCGCCTGCATGCGGATGGTCTCGAGCGGATCGACCCAGTCATGGCTGATGTGCTTGTAGAACTCGTGGTATTCCTCGTCGGTGACCTCGTCCTTGGGACGGGCCCACAGCGCCTTCATCGAGTTCACGGTCTCGAGCTCGGGCGACTTCTCGTCGCCCTCCTCCGCCTGCTCCGCCTCGTCCGCCGGGGCCGGGGCCTGGGCGGGGGCCATCCTGATGGGCCAGGTGATGAAGTCCGAGTGCTGCTTGACGATTTCCCGGATCTTCCGAGGCGAGGCGTAGTCGTAGAGGTGGTCCTCGGTGTCCTCCGCCTTGAGCTTCAGCGTCACGGAGGTGCCCTGGGGGGCGTCGTCGAACGGCTCGATGGTGTAGGTGCCCTCGCCGCTGGAGACCCAGCGGGTGCCCTGGCTCTCCCCGGCGTGACGGGTCTCCATGGTCACCTCGTCGGCCACCATGAAGCTGGAGTAGAAGCCCACTCCGAACTGCCCGATGAGATCCGCGGAAGCGGCCGCGTCCTTCGACTCCCGCAGCTCCTTGAGGAATTTCGCGGTGCCGGAGTTCGCGATGGTGCCGATGAGCTCCACGACCCCCTCATGCGACATGCCGATGCCATTGTCGCGGATGGTCAGTGTGCGCGACTCCTGGTCGACCTCGATGGCGATATGGAGATCGGAGGTGTCCGCCTGGAGGTTCTCGTCGCGGAGCGATTCGAGGCGCAGTCTGTCCAGCGCGTCGGAAGCGTTGGAGATGAGCTCGCGCAGAAAGACGTCCTTGTTCGAGTAGATCGAATGGATCATCAACTGCAGAAGCTGTCGTGCCTCGACCTGAAACTCGAAAGTCTCGACCCCTGTAGTCAACTGTTTCCCCTCATGAGATAAGTGTCGACGCCGTCAAGCACAGTGCGTCATCGGCAGCCTATCGAAGGTGAGGGGTGTCGAGCGGCCTTCCGGGTAGATGACGGACGGCCGCTCACGGAGCCGGATGCGGTGGCCCCGGGCGAGGGGGCCCGGTGGCCCCGGGCGACGGGGCCGGAGCGCGTCAGCCGCCGCCGCGCACCTTGCTCCAGTCCAGGGCCTCGGCGGCCTCGCGCTGGATTTCCTCGGCCGCCTCCCGGGCCTCCGCGGGGACGTCGCCGTGCTCCGCCACGAGGCTGTCGTAGATCGGCACGAAGTCTGATTTGTCTGTCGCGGTCATGTGGCGCACTTTCTTGGGTACGGATTCCGGGTCGGCTCCCGGCTACCCGATCTATCAAACAGGCATGCTTTGGCGTCGATCACAGGGGGGCTCCCGGTGATCCGCAGGCGCCCGGCGCGCCGGAACGCGCCGGGACCCGCCGGTCAGTGCGCGGTGGCCGCCGCCTCCAGCACGAAGACCGGGATCTGGCGGTCGGTCTTCGTCTGGTAGTCGGCGTAGTCCGGGTACGCCTCGACGGCGCGCTCCCACCACCGGGCCTTCTCCTCGCCGGTGACCTCGCGCGCGGTCATGTCCTGCCGCAGCGGGCCGTCCTGGAGCTCGACCCGCGGGTCGGCCACGACGTTGTAGTACCAGACCGGATGTTTGGGGGAGCCGCCCAGTGAGGCGACGACGGCGTAGGCGCCGTTGTGCTCCACCCGCATCAGCGGGGTCTTGCGGATCTTCCCGCTCTTCGCGCCCAGCGTCGTCAGGACGATCACGGGCATGCTCCGCATGGTCGTTCCCTCGGTGCCACCGGAGCTCTCGATCAGTTCGACCTGATCGCGTACGAACTTCTCCGGGCTCGGCTCGTACTCACCTTGCAACGGCATGATGTCCGTCCCCTTGTCTCGTGTGCGAAGACTCGCCTTGCGTCTCCCCGTGCCGATGGTCAACACGGGGAGTGCGCGAGATCATCCCGGCGGCTCCGGCCGTCGGGGCGGCGACGCGAGGGGATCGGCCGCGGGCCGGGGGTTCGTCCGTCACGCCGCCAGGCGGCGCCGGGCGGGGGAGGGCGAGGGGGAGGGGGCGGAGGCGGGGGTTTCCTGGTCACCGTTCCGCTCCGCCGCGCGCTTCGACTCATCGGAGTGACGTCCCTGAGGAGGGAAGGTCAGGTCCGGTACGTCGACGACCGGCGGCAGATCGGGAGTGAGCATTGACTGCTCATTTCTGTTCATGGCCAGCGGGTACCCAGGCGCGGCGGACTCACCCTGCGATACCGGTCACAGTCGGACATGGTGGTCAGATCGACGGTTCGTCCCCGTGCGGGACGGGCCGCCGAACGGCCGGTGTGCACCCCCGCGGCACACCGGCCGCCGCACGGCGGCCGGTGTGGCCGGTTCAGCCCACGCGTTCGATGCGTGCGTTACGGATCAGGAATTTGCCCGGCTCACGGACCTGCTCGAAGGCGGTGTTGTTGAGCAGGGCGCAGCTGCCCGAGGTCGAGGTGACGGAGACAGTTGTCGACTTGTCGTTGTCGAGATTGGTCACCTTGAGCTTGGTGCCGACCGGGAACTCATTGCTGGAGGCGGCCGGGGCCCCGCCCTCGCCGGACAGGGTGACGGTCGACCCCGCGCAGACGACCTCGCCCGAGGCGCCGGCATCTCCGGCGCCGGGGTCCGAGGCCCCCGCCGAGGCGGAAGCCGACGCGGAGGCGCCGCCCTCGTCATGGCCCGCTGCCTCGTCCTGGCCCGCGGCTCCCTCCGCCTGGCCCGCGGCCTCGTCGACGGCGCACCCCGAGGCCTGCTGCTTCCGCTTGATCTCCTCGATGACGGCCTGCCGGTTGGCTATCCGCGCCTCTGACTGCGCATCCGGATTGGCCTGCTGATCGGCGATGAACTTCGCGTTGTTGGCCAGCGCCTGCTCCAGCCCGGCGCAGGCCGTCGAGGACTGTGCCGCGCCCTCGGTGCTGGCGTTGCTGGTGGCGGCCAGCACCCCGGCGCCGGTGCCCGCCAGTGCCAGCGAACCGATCAGCAGGCCAAGCTTCTTCTTGCCGCTGAGTGTCCTTTTGCGTGTCATGTCGACTCCTTTTCGAGCTGTCCGCCATGCCATACGGGCGGATGCGGGAGTCGTCTCAGGGCCGGGCGGAAATTTTTCGGGGAAATGTGGTTGAGAATTGAACGGTGGCGAGTTCTGCGGGCTCGACCTTAAAAGGGCCTTAAGGCTTCATGAAGCCTTAAGGCCTTTTCCGGAGGTGACCCGATTTCGTCAGTCCAGCCGCTGGTGCAGGAAGCCCAGCGTGCTCTGCCAGGCGGATGTCGCGGATTCCGCGTGATAGGACGGGCGCTCGTCATTGAAGAAGGCGTGACCCGCGGGGTAGAGCCGGAAGTCCGGCTCCACGCCGGACTCCTCCCGCATGACCCGGCGCAGCCGCTCCAGGCCGTCCAGCGGAATGGTGTTGTCGTTCTCCCCGAAATGGCCCAGGACGTCGGCCCGCAGCCCCGAGAAGTCCGGCAGCTCGCCCTGGATGACGCCGTAGAAGGGCACCGCCGCGCTGACCCGGGGATCGGCGGCGGCCAGATACAGCACGAAGCCGCCGCCCATGCAGAAGCCGACCGCCCCCACGGTGGGGGAGGTGACCTCGGGCCGGCCGAGGAGATGGTCCACCGCCCCGGAGAGCAGCTCGACTCCGCGCCCCACCGGCAGTTCCTGCATCATCCGGTACGCCTCGTCGGCGTTATGGGCGACGCCGCCCCCGTACAGATCGGGCGCCAGCGCGACGAAGCCCTCGCGGGCCAGCCGGTCGGTGACATCGGCGATGTGATGGTCCAGGCCCCACCACTCCTGAATGACGATCAGCCCGGGGCCCCGCCCGGACGGCGGCAGCGCGAGGTAGCCGTGCGCGGTGGCTCCAGCGCTGGGGAAGGTGACGTGTCGGCGGGCGGGGGAGCCGGTCGGCTCCGGGGCCTCGGGCATGGCGGATCGCTCCTGTCGTACCGATCGTCGGTGGCCCCACCCATCGTAGGGACGGCCCGCGCCACCTGGGCCGGAGTCCAGCCGCCCTGTTCGGCGACCTCAAGTACCGCGGTGATGGTGGCCTCCTCGTTGTGTGCGGTCGTCCCGGGTGGCATGGGTGGTCAGCCGTCCCGGCTCACCAAGGCGGTACTTGCCGGTGAGCTTGCCGCCCGCGAGCGGGCCCCACGCCAGCACGGCCAGGTCGAAGGCGCGCGCCTGGGGGAGGAGTTCGCGGCCGGGGGTGCGCGCCAGCAGGTTGTAGCGCAGTTGTGAGCCTGCGAAGCAGGTCCAGCCGCGCAGCTCGGCGAGAGAGCGCTCCAGGGCAACTCACCGGGTGTGGCGGCGGTCGCCGCCACACCCGGTGAGGCGGGTCACGACACGGCCGAGGCGCGGATGTCGTGTCCGTCCGCGGTCAGACAGCGGCCCGTGGTCAGGTCGTAGCGCCAGCCGTGCAGGGTGCAGGTGAGCACCTCGCCCTCGATCTGCCCGAACCGGCCGAGGTCGGCGCGCAGATGGGGGCACCGCCGCTGCACCCGCCAGCCGTCCAGCTCGATGTCCTGGCCGTCGTCCTGGCAGGAGTCGTAGTAGTTCTCCACGTACTCGATGCGCTCCATCGACAGGCACTTGAAGAACACATAGAGGAATTCGTTGTACGGCCCGACCCGGCTCGCGGTGAACCGCATCGACAGCAGCAGGCTGTTGGACCAGTCCACCTCGCGCCGCTCGATGTTGGTGGCCACCAGATCGGCCGAGGTGGACAGCGTGTAGCGGCAGCGCTCACCGTCCCAGAGGCGGACCTCCCGCGCCGGGAAGTCGATCACGATCGGCACCTCGCCCACATCCAGCCGCGCCGGGCCGCCGACGCCCGCGCAGATCCGGTCGGCCCTGGTCAGCAGCGGTTCCCACCACTGCTTCAGCTCGGTCAGCAGCCGCTCGCGCGGCAGCGCGGGGGACCGTGAGGCGCGCTCGGCGGCGAGCGCGGTCCGCTGCCGGCGGGCGAACTCCCGTAAGTACGCGGGCTTCTCACCGAAGATGTGCTCGATCTCCGCCTCGGTGTAGCGGTGGGTGAGCTTGCACGCGGTCTCCTCCGGCTCCGCCACCGTTCCCGGCAGCAGCAGATGCGCCGTCACCCGCGGGCGCGCGCGGCCCAGCTGGCGCAGGAACTCCAGCTGGTCCACGAAGATGCTCTCCCCGTCCTGACCGGTGCCGTTGTGCTCGAAGAGCTCGTCGTCGAGGAAGCACGGCGGACCCGCGTTGGGGAACACATGCTTGGCTTCCACCGCGTCGATGTAGCGCAGCGCCCGGTCGAACTGCCCCTGCCGCTTGCGCGCGGCGAACTCCTTCTTGGCGGAGAGCGGCAGCTGGTACACCATCGGGTACCAGATCGCCCCGGAGAACTGGACGAAGTACGCGTCCACCTCGCCGAACTCCCGGATCGCCGCGATGTCCAGCGGATGGGCGTCGTTCTGGTTGAGCAGCACCGTCCGGCCGTCGTCCAGCGAGAGCGCGGAGTCGCCGATGGGGCCGTCCCCGGGGCCGGTCAGCGCGGTGATCATGATGCGCAGACCGTCGCGCTCGACCGGTGTACCGGAGGGGGCGCGGAGGAAGTTGGTGAAACCCAGCGCGCTCAGCTCGCGTTCCAGCTCATCGGTGGCGAAGGCCGGAAGCAGCACCGTGATGTCCTTGCGCACGTTCCGGCGCAGGTTCTCCGCGTCGAAGTGGTCGCGGTGCAGATGGGAGACATACAGATAGTCCGCCGCGCGCCCGTAGTGCGCCCAGTCCAGATCGGTGTTGTCCGGGAACGGAAACCACGAGCCGAAGAAGGCGGGGTTGACCCATGGATCGCAGAGCACCGACCCCGCCGCGGTCTCGATGAACAGCCCAGCATGTCCAAGTCCGGTCACGCGCATACCACAGCACCCCAACCCGGTCGGTGATGTCCGATATCTCCACCGTGTCGGGGTTCATGGCCATGTGCATCCGCGGCTGCGCTTGCCGGGTGGTGCGATCCGCCACCCGGGTCATGTCGGTGTCTTCGTCATGAGACGGTGGGCGCGACGGTCGTCCGCCGCTTGGGCGCGGATCCCGGAAGGCGCCCTCCACGTCGGCGAGGGGTGCGGATGAGGAGGGTCTGGGTGGTGCGGATCACGTTGCTCGCGCCCGCCGTCAACGCGGCGCTGCGGCAGGTGCGGTTCGACGACGCCCCGCCGGACGCGGCCGGGGTGCGCCGGGCCACGGCGGCGGCCGCGGCGCTGCCCCACCACGACATGGCGTTCACCGCGCCCGCCGAGCGCTGCCGCGGTACCGCCGCGGCCCTGGGGCTCGACGCCACCGTGACGCCGGAGCTGGGCGGTCTCGACATGGGCCGCTGGCGGGGCCGTTCGCTGGACGAGGTGGGACAGGAGGCGCCGGAGGAGGTCGCCGCGTGGCTGTCCGACCCGGCCGCGGCGCCGCACGGCGGCGAAACGCTGCTGCAGCTGGTGGAGCGGATCGGGGCCTGGCTGGAGGCGCGGCGGGAAAGTCCGGCACCGGCGGCGCCGGTCGCACCGCCCGCCCCCGCCGGTGAGACGCACCGGGAGGGCCCGCACCCGGCCGCGCCGCCCGCACCGCCCGTCCCCGCCCGTGAGGCGCGGCTGCTCGCCGTCGTGGAACCGGCCGTGGTCCGGGCCGCGCTCGTCCACGCCCTCGGCCTGCCCGCGCCCACCTTCTGGCGGCTGGACGTCGCCCCGCTGACCGCGACGGAGCTCAGCGGTCGCGCGGGCCGGTGGAATCTGCGCTGCGGACACCCGCTGGCGGGGAGCGCGCCGTAACGAAATGATCTCTCCGATGGCGTGTCACCACCGGATGCGCTGTCGTGTCCTGATGGCATCCCCCACCACCAGGCTCCGCCCCGCCACCAGGCTCCGCCCCGCCACCGCCACCGTCTGCGCCGCCGCGCTGGCGCTGCTCACCGCGTGCGGCGGTGGCGGTGGCGGTGGCGGTGGAGGCGATGAGACCAAGGGCGGCGACGGGGCCGGGAAGAGCACGGCCGCACCCGTCGTCACCCCCACCGCGACCGCTCCCGTCCCCCGGGGCAAGGGCAGCGCCCTGGCGGACGACCTCAATGGCGACGGCCGCCCCGAGCTCGGAATCCCGATCGCCTCCGACGACGACGAGCTCGGCGGCCTGCGCCGTATCGCCTATGTGTACGGCTCGGCGAAGGGCCCCGACCCCGCCGTCCGCACCGTGCTCGGCCGAGCCGACCTCGGCCTGCCCACCGGCGCCGGGTGGCAGGGCACCGCGGGCGAGATGGACTCCGCGACCACCGCCGACCTCGACGGCGACGGCTACGCCGATGTGATCGCCACCGCCACCAAGGAGCGCGACCCGGCCAGTAGCGAGCGCGTGCACATCACCACCCAGACGCTGCCCTACATCGCCTGGGGCGGCCCCGACGGGCCACGCCGGGGAACCCCCGCCACCCCGGTACGGCTGGCCGACGCCGACGACGGCCTCGAGAACTCGCGGCCCCTGGCGACGGGCGACTTCAACGGGGACGGACACCACGATCTGGCCGCCGTGCGCCAGAGCGGCAAGGACTTCCATGTGCTGTACGGCCCGTTCGGCCGCGACGGCAAGGCGGCCCGTACCGAGACGTACGCCAACCCCCTCGGCTCCAGTGGCCAGATCGCGGAGCTGTACGCCGACGCCATCGACGGCGACCACCCCACCGATCTGGTGGTGCACGAGCAGGGCGACGACGATCAGACGAGGTCCGCGCTGCTCACGGCGGGCCCGGACGGCCTCGCCACCACCGGCCGCACCCTCCGCAAGGGCAACGCGATCGCCTTCGGCGACTTCGACGGCGACGGGAAGCGGGATGTGGCGGTCGCCGACACCGGCAGTCGCAATGACGAACCGGGCTATGAGACCGAACCCGCGGACGTCAGCCAGTCGGTGAGCGTGTACCCCAAACGCACGGCCGGCTCGACCCCCGAGCCGATCAGGATCCCCGCGCTGGGCGGCGATGTGCTCGCCGCCGCCGACACCGACGGGGACGGCACCGACGAGCTGGCCGTCTCGCTGCGCACCGGCGGCACCGAACTGCTGACGATCCGCCCGGACGCCCCCGGAGAGATCGCCCACCGCCGCACCCTCGACCGCACCGTCCCGTCCCGCGTGGACGGCCGCGAGGTGCCGAAGAAGCGGCGCGCCGTCAAGCTCTACGGCGCCGGGGACTTCGACCACGACGGCAAGGACGAGGTCGTGCTGGCCTGGGGGCCGGACCCGCTCTTCGCGCTCTACGGGGAGAAGCCGCAACGGTTCTGGGTGACCGACGGCACCGACGACACGGTGGTGTTCACCAGCGAGCCCTACGGCAAGGGCGGCTCATGAGGCCCGGTGCGCCACCGCACGCGTGTCCGCGCGCACGACCTCTTCGCCCGGCCCGGCCGACGCCCTACTGTGGGCGTCAGCCGGCTGGGGAGGGGGAGGCGGATGACGACCGGGGGAACCTCCGGGGAGGATGAGCGGGGGAGTGGTCCGGAACCGCCCCATGGGGCCGTGATCGGCGGCCGGTACGAGCTGCGCGGGCGCATGGGCCGGGGCGGCCTGAGCACGGTGTGGGACGCCCGCGATGTGGTGTCCGGCCGTCCGGTCACCGTCAAGGAGCTGCACCCGGTCGAGGATCCCGACCCGGTGGCGTACCGGCGGTGGGTCGAACGGCTGCGCCATGAGGTACGCCTCCTCGCCACGACCGTGCATGAGCACCTGCCCGCCATCTACGACCTGGCCCAGCGGGACCGCCGGGTCTGGATCGTCATGGAGCGCCTCGACCAGCGTTCGCTGGCGGACCGGATACGGGAGTGGTACGGGCGGCCGGACGTGCTCGAGATCGCCCGGATCGGCCTGGGAGTGCTGAGCGGATTACGCGCGCTGTACGCGATGGGCATGGCCCACGGGGACGTCAAACCGCTGAACATCCTCTTCCGTCCGGGCGGCGGCCCGGTGCTGGTGGACCATCTCGGCCTGGCCTTCGAGCGCGACGGCACGATGGTCGGGACTCCCCGCTACATGGCACCGGAACGCTTCACGCCCCCGTCCTCCCCGGCGGCCGGAGAAGCGATGTTCAAGGCCGATCTGTGGTCCCTGGGCGTGACCCTGTACGAGGCCGTCGAGGGCCGCGCACCGTTCGTGGGGGACACGGTGTCCGAGGTGATGCACGCGGTGCTCAACGACTCGCCGCCGCCCATGAGATACGCGGGTCCGCTGCGGCCGCTGATCGAGGGTCTGCTGGTCAAGGAGCCCGAAGGGCGGCTGACTGCCGGGCAGGCCGAGGCGCTGCTGCGCGACGTGGCCCGGGGTGAGCCCAGGTCCGGCCCCAGCGTCGGGGCAGCGGCCCGCCCGGCCCCCGCGGGGGCCGCCGAGGCCATGCGGCCGGCCCCCCGGGCGAGCGGCGCGGGCGTCGGAATCCTCGCCCCGATCGCCGTCGTGCTGGGGGTCCTCCTGGCCGTGTCGGGGACGGTGGCCCTGCCCTCGCTGAGCCCGGACTCCTGGGACGACGTTCCGGGATGGGTGGGGCCCGGGTGTCTCGGCCTGCTGTGGCTGGGGCTCGCGGCGCGCGGCTTCGCGTCGGCCAGACAGCGGGACGGGCGGGCGCGCCGGCTCGACGCCCTGCGCCCGGACGCCGGGGTGGGGCCCGCCCGCCCCGCCGGGCCCTGGCAGGCGCTGCGCGAGGGATATCTGGCGTCCCTGGCGATCCCTCAGCCCCCGGCCCGGCGGGCGCGGCGTCCGGTGGAGCGAGAGATGGAGCGGGACATGGCCGACTTCCTCACCGCGCTCGGCCCGCCTCCGCCACGGGCGGCGGGCACGGACCCCGCACCCCGTCCGGACCGTCCGGGGGAGGCTCCGTGACCGAGAACGCGAGTGAGAATCCCACGCCGGGCAGCCCGCCGGAGACGGCGGTGCCCTGGGGCGACCGGCTGCCGGTGGAGCAGGCCAAGGAGTGGGAGGCGGTCAGGCCCGGCACGGTGGAGTGGATGCTCACCGAGCTCCAGCGGGAGCGTGAGCACCGCCGCCGCATGGACTGGGTCCACACGGGGCTGCAGGCGTTCGGCTCGCTGCTGGGCGCGGGCACGGTCGTGGCGTACATCTGGGTGGCCACGTACTTCCTCGCCCACGACGCCGCGACCCAGGGCGCGGCCATCCTCGGCGGCGGCACGGCCGCCCTGGTCGGGGGGTTCCTCGGCAAGCGCTACGGCGACCGGCGCTGATCCCGGGGGGCCGCGGTCCGCCCCACCGGGATCCGCGGCTCCGGCCGGGGAGTGAGCAGGACGTCGCTTCCTTACGTATGAGGGGGTGGGCCTTCGCCGTCCGAGGCCCCCGGCTGGATCGACGTAAGGAGACAGGGTGGTGAAGCACATGCGGCGCGGCGTGCGCCGGGTCGTGCGGTTCGCGGCTGTCGGGGCACTGGTCTGTGGCGGGGTGATGGTCTCTCAGGCCGGGCCGGGCGGATCGGCCCACGGGACGACCGGGAGCGGCGGTCCGAGAGCCCTGAGCGCGGACCGGACGGACGATGTGGGCGGACGGCTGGTGTCCGCGCTCGGCGCCTCCCGTACGGCGGGCAACTGGATCGGGGCCGACGGGCGCCCGGTGGTCGCGGTGACGGACGACACGGCGGCGGACGAGGTCGGCCGGGCCGGGGCCACCGCCAAACGGGTGCGCTACAGCATGGCGGACCTGGACTCGGCGACCGAGAGGCTGCGCTCGGCGCCCCGGGTGGCGGGCACCGCCTGGATGGTGGACCCCAAGTCCAACCAGGTGGTGCTGGCCGGTGACAGCACCGTCTCCACCGCCCGCTGGTCGAAGATGAAGGACCTCGCCGCGGAGGTGGGCGGCGCGGTGCGCGCACAGCGGACGGAGGGCTCCTTCACCACCAGAACCGCCGGTGCCTCGCCCATGTTCACCAACGGCAGCCGCTGCTCGGCCGGTTTCAACGTCACCAACGGCCAGACCAATTTCATCCTGACGGCGGGACACTGCGGCCCCAACGGCACCCCCTGGTTCACCGACGGCACCGGCTCCACCCGCATCGGCACCACGGTCCAGACCAGCTTCCCCGGCAATGACTTCTCCCTGGTGCGCTACGACAACGCCGCGCTCGACCAGAACAGCGTGGTCAACGTCGGTGGCGGCCGGACGGTGCGGGTCACCGGTGTGGCCGATCCGGTCGTGGGCCAGGAGGTGTTCCGCAGCGGCAGCACCACCGGGCTGCGCTCGGGCAAGGTGACCGGGCTCAACGCCACGGTCAACTACCCCGAGGGCACGGTCACCGGGCTTGTCCAGACCACCGTGTGCGCCGAGCCCGGCGACAGCGGGGGGCCGCTCTTCGCCCAGGGCGTGGCGCTCGGCGTCACCTCCGGCGGCAGCGGCGACTGCGACCGGGGCGGGGTGACCTTCTTCCAGCCCGTGACCAAGGCGCTGACCGCGCTCGGGGTGTCCATCCCGGGCGCCAAGACCCAGAGCCCCAACCCGTCCATCGCCTCCGGCGCGTCCGGGAGTTCAGGGGTCGACGACGGTGTCTCGACGCTCGACGACGTCGTGGCGTACGCCCAGGGCTTCGGGCCCGGTCTGGTGGTCATCGTGGTGGGGTTCGTGGGGCTGCTGTCGACGCTGACCATCCGGCCCCGGCGGCGTCGCTACCGCGGCTACTCGACCGGCTGGGGATGAGAGCCTGTGTCATATCCCCGGCCGGGCGTGCGACGCCTGGCACGCTCCCCCAGCTACCGCTGGGAGGTGCCCCCTCTCGCGGCGTTGCCGAAACGCCCATGTGGCTCCGCCACGAGGGCGCTCCGGCGCCTTGCGATCGCACGCTCCCCCAGCTACCGCTGGGAGGTGCCCCCTGACGCCGCACGCTGATCCGGCCGGGGATATGACACAGGCTCTGAGCCGCCCCGGTGGCCTCCCGGGGCGGTGGCAGCGCGCAGATCGCGATGCCTCGCTCGATGAGGCTGCCCATGACGAGGAGATCGCCGAGCGCACACACGCTCGTGGCCATCCGGTACGGGGTCCGGCGCCGCACCAGATGGCGGACGACCCGGCCGTCGGGGGCGATCGCCAGGGCGCGCACCGTGCGCCGCGGGCGGGGGCGGAGCCGGGTGGCGACGGGCACCGCCACCCTTCTGAGCGGGCCGGGTGCGCGGTGCAGCAGATCGAGGGCGGGCTCCCGCGGCGCGGCTATGGCCACCCAGATGACACCGTCGGGGCCACGGGTGAGATTGTCCGGGAAGCCCGGCAGATCGCGGAGGAGGAGGTCCCGTGTCCCGGCCCGGCGGCCGGTCAGCCACAGCCGGCTGATCCGGTAGGCGCCGCTCTCGACCACGGCCACATACGACTCGTCGGCGGCGAGGGCGACCCCGTTGGCGAACCGCAGCCCGTCCAGCACCACCTCCGGGCGGCCGCCCGGCCGCAGCCGGAGCAACTGCCCGGTGGCGGTGTTCTCCAGGATGTCGCCGAGCCAGTCCTCCAGGCCGTGGCGGCGGCTGGACACGGTGAAGTACACCGTGCCGTCCGCAGCCGTGGCGACGTTGCTGCAGAACCGCAGCGGACTGCCGGCCACCTCGTCGGCCACCACCCGTACGGACCCGTCGTCCGGGCCGACCCGCAGCAGCCCGCGCCGCGCGTCGCACACCAGCAGCCCGCCGTCGGGGCAGGGGACCAGCCCCAGCGGCCGGCCACCGGTGTGCGCGAGCACCTCGGAGCGGACGAGCTCATGGTCCGGCGACAGCGTCAGCCGCCGGACGGCGCCGTCAGCCGTCCCGGTGAGGATCCGGCCCTCCGCGTCCACAGCGACATGTTCCGGCCCGTGCGCCTCCGGCGCCAGAACCCGTGGCAGCGGCAGCGGTTCGGCCGCCACGCCCATCGGCGTACGGGACCGTGTCCGCGTACCGGCTCGCTTGCGCGGCATGGGCTCACACCGCCTTACGGGCCTTGGCGGCCCTGAGGCACCGCCGCATCTCCTCGGCGTAGGGCAGCACCACGCACGCGCCGATGCCGAGCCCGATGGCCGCCAGATAGCGCACGGGCAGCGGGTTGTCCTTGGGCAGCAGCTTCCAGTCCTCGGGCCGGTCCCCGCCGCGCAGCGCCGCCCGGACCTGGTCCCAGTGCAGACAGCAGGTGAACGCCATCGCCGACAGCGGCAGCACCTCCAGGAAGCTGTGGATGTGCTGCTCCACCGGGCGCACCTCACGCTCCCCGGTGGCCAGGCTCACATCCCACAGCGCGGTGGCGCCATGGGCGACGGCCGCTCCGCCCATCACCGACAGCACCAGCGGATTGACCCTGGCCAGCAGCCCCATCGCCACGGGGACACCGGCCTCCGTCATCATCAGGGCGTGGATCGCCGACTCCTTCGTGCCCGACGTCTCCTCGATCCTGGTCCGGCGGTGCATGAGCCAGTCCGCCACCGCCGGGACGAACCACAGCGGCATCACCCCGTACATCAGGAACCGCCGGTTGGCGTCCTCGACGTCCACGGCATTGCCCGGCACCCGCAGATCGCGTGGCCGCCGCCACCGCCGCCACGCACGGGTCACCGGGCTACGGGAAAGGGTCATCTCGCCTCCAGCACGACGTCGGAGAAGTCGGGTGCCCTCTTCGTATCGCGGACAAACGGCCGCGGGAGGCTTCCACCCGTCCGGCGTGGCGCGGCTCGGCGTGCGGCTCGGCGGCCCACTCGTCCGCCCCTCAGCCGTCACCGGCCTCGAGTGCGACGATGCGCTGGGCGCCGTCCGCCGCGCCCGGATGACGGCTGGTGAGGTCCAGCCGCAGCCGTGAGGTGCGCACCGGGTCGAAGGTGATGACGGTCGGGGTGTCGGAGGCGGTGGCCCAGGTGATGGACGCCCCGCACACCGGGACGTACGCGTGGCCGTTCCACGCGGACACCTCGATCGAGGCGGGCAGGGTGTGCGTGGCGTCCACGGTGAAGGACACCTCGACACGGCGCAGCCGCCGCCTCCCGCTCCACGTCACCGATACCCAGTCGGCCTTCCGGGCGCCGTCGAAGGCGGGGAGCAGCGCCGTCGCGGGCTTGCGGAAGGCGTTGGACCAGCCGGTGGCCGGATCGCCGTCCAGCATCGCCGCGGGCAGGGTCGTCGGCGCGCCCGAGTAGCTCGCGTCGGCCAGTGGGTGGTGAGGAGCGCCGGGGCCGGGGTCGGGCGCGAACGGCGTCGGGCGGGTGACCGGCTCCGAGGTCCCGCCGGTGGCGCGGACGGTGGCGGTGGCGGTGCGCAGCCCCGCCGAGCGGGCGGTGATGGTGAGCGGCCCGGCCTCGGTGCCGGCGCGGACGATGGCCAGGGCCTTGCCGTGGAAGGCGGTGCGGGTGCTCGCCTGATAGCGCTCGGCGCTCTCCTGGCGGCCGTTGTCGACCCCGGCCAGGGAGCCTCCGGTGACCTTGAAGGCGATCGGGTGATCGGCGTCCGGCACCACCACACCGTGGGCGTCGACGACTTCGGCGGTCACGAAGCACAGCGAGCGGCCGTCGGCCTCGACGGTCTTCCGGTCGGGGGTGAGCCGTACGGCGTGCGGGCGTCCCGCCGTACGCAGCACATCGGTGGCCACCACCCGGCCACCGCGCCGGGCCACGGCCTTCAGCTCGCCCGGTGCGAACGGCACCTTCCAGATGAGGTGGAGCTTTCCGGCGCTGCCGCCCGGACTGGTGTAGCTGCCGGGGTAGGGGCCGGAGGTGACGGTCTTGTCGTCGCCGGTCGGCTCGGTGGTCTCCAGATAGGCGCGGCCGTCGGTGGTCTTCTTGGTGTCGAACTCACGGACGCCCAGCGATCGGCCGTTGCGGAACAGCTCCACGGTGGCGACGTTGGAGTAGGCCCACACCTCCACCGTCTCGCCCGGCCGGTGGCCGGTCCAGTCCATGGGGACCAGATGGACCATCGGTTCGCTCGTCCACTGGCTCTTGAAGAGGTGGTACATGTCCTTGGGGAAACCCGCGGTGTCCACCGCGCCGAAGAACGACGCCTTCACCGGGAACACGTCGTACGGCGTGGGCTCGCCGATGTAGTCGATGCCCGACCACAGGAACTGCCCGGCGAAGAACCTCCGGTCCCGGTCCTTCTTCAGCCCGTACTCGCCGCTCATCGTCCAGGAGGCGAGGTTGTTGTCGTAAGCGGAGGTCTGGCGCCTGCCGGGGGTGTGGTTCTCGCCCGTGTTGAGGTGTTCGGGCTCCTGATAGGCGCCGCGGGTGGAGGTCTCCGAGGAGGACTCGGACTCGAAGAGGAACAGATGCGGATAGCGGGCGTGCAGGGCGTCCACCGAGGCGGCGGTGTTGTAGTTCAGGCCCAGCCCGTCCAGCTTGGCCAGCATCAGATCGGCGGGGGAGCCCTCGGCGGGCAGCACGCGGTACTTGTCCGAGCCGATCACCACGGGCCTGGTGTCATCGGCCGCGCGCACGGCGTCGATGAGCCGCTGGGCCATCCCCAGCCCCGGGGCGCTGGTGGAGTCGGGGATCTCATTGCCGATGGACCACATGACGACGGCGGGGGAGTTGCGGGCGGCGCGCACCATCTCGGTGATGTCCGCCTCGCAGTGCTCGTCGAAGAAGCGCCCGTAGTCATAGGTGTTCTTGCCGGTGCGCCAGCAGTCGAACGCCTCCACCAGCATCACGATGCCGAGCCGCTCGCAGACCTCGATCAGCTCCGGCGCGGGCGGATTGTGCGAGGTGCGCAGGGCGTTGACGCCCATGCTCTTCATGATGGTCAGCTGGCGCAGCAGGGCGTCGGCGTCGACGGCGGCGCCGAGCGCGCCCAGGTCATGGTGGAGATCGACGCCCTGGAGCTTGGCGTATTGGCCGTTCAGCGAGAATCCGCGGTCGGGGTCGAAGGTGGCGTGGCGGAGCCCGAAGGGGGTGCGGTACCGGTCGGTGGTGTCCTGGCCCACCCGCAGTTCGGTCTCCAGGACATAGCGCCGCGGGGTGTCGAACGACCACAGCCGCGGCCGGTCGATCCGCAGCTCCTGGGTGGCGGTACGGGTGTCGCCCGCCCCGACGGTGAGGGTGGAGTGCGCCTGGACCACCATGTGCCCGTCAAGGTCCTTGACCGTGGAGACCACGGTCACCGGCTTCCGGCCGTCCGACTCATTGACCACAAGCGTGCGCACCCGCACGGTGGCAGGCCCGGCGCGCAGGGTGGTGGCCAGGCCGGGGGTGGTGATGTACGTGCCCCACCGGGCCACATGGACCGGGTCGGTGACCACGAGCCTGGCGTGGCGGTAGATGCCGCTGCCGGAGTACCAGCGGCTGCTGGGAAGCCGGTTGCGCACCTTGACGGCGAGGACGTTGGGGGTGGCGCCGTCGGTGTGGGCCACCTCGGTGAGGTCGAGGGCGAAACCGGTGTATCCGTAGGGGTGCTCGCCGAGGAGCCGTCCGTTGCAGTACACGGACGAGTCCATGTAGACACCGTCGAATTCGACGGAGATCCGCTTGCCCTCGAGGGCGCGCGGCAGAGTGAAGGTGGTGCGGTACCAGCCGAGGCCGCCGGGCAGGAAACCGGTGCCGCCGCTGGTGCCGTGGTCGGTGGTGGGGGTGAGCTCGATGCTCCAGTCGTGCGGAACCGCGACCTCGCGCCAGGCCGAGTCGTCGTACGCCGGGTCGTGGGCGTGTCCGTACGCGCCGGTCGGGTCGGTGATGCCGCCGGGGTTGACGAGGGCGAACCGCCAGCCGTCCGTGAGCGGGACGGTCCGTCCCCCCATGGCGCGGGACGCGGTGGCGGACTGGGCGGGAGCGGCCGTGACGAGTGCCCCGGCCATCGGGGCGGCGGTGCCTGCGATCAGTAACGATCTGCGAGTGACCGCCATCGCGATCCCCTTCTCTTCGATTGTGTGGTGTGCAAGGGCTTGTGCGGTGCCCGAGAGCCGTTGACCGACCACAACTGCCCTTTGTGCAACAGATTCTGACAGTTTCAAACAGGGAACTGTCAAGGGTCCCGCAGGAGGCTCAGCGCCCTCCGCCCTCCCCGGGGGAATCGTACGAACGACGAGGTGGCCCCCACCCGCGGCGGGGGCCACCTCGTCGGAAAGGGGACTGACCGGCACTCAGTAGTCGTAGTGGTGGTGGTGCCGGTGACGCTCGGGCTCCTCGACCACCGGGGGCGCCACGGCGCCCGGCTCGACCACGCGCCGGCGCTTGTAGACACTCACATACGCGCATGTGCCGATGACGCCGACTGCCATCAGAATCAGGCCGACCAGGTGGACGTTGAAGCCATTGGCGTTCCAGTCGGTGGCGAAGGTGAGAATCCCTCCCACCGCGATCATCAAAATGCAACCGCCGAGGCCCATCAGTTCTGCCTCCGTACGTGAGTTCGCTGTTGTGGGCTGGTTGTCACCGAGTACCCAGGCCCGCCGGGGCCAATCTCATGCCCCGCCGTCCTCGCGCTCCACGGCCGCCGCCGTCTCCTCCAGCGCCTGGCGGTCCGCACGCGCCTTCGCCCGGTCCTTGGCCGAGGCGTCGGTGACATCGAGGAACACCTGGTCGGCGTGCGGCCAGAGCTCCGCCATCGCCGTCTTGACGCGCACCAGGACCTCCTCGACCTCCTCGCTGTCGAGTCCGGGGACGAGGTCGACCCGGGCCGCCACCAGCGTCGAGCCATTGCCCAGACGCATCGTCAGCAGCGTGGTCACGGTGTCGATCTCCGGCTGCGTCTCGAGGAACCGGCGGAGCTCCCGGCGCTGGACCGGGTCGATCGCCTCGCCGATGAGCCGCCCGCGCGACTCCCTGGCCAGCCGGTAGGCCACATAGACCAGCAGCGCCCCGATCAGGAAGGAGGCCGTGGCCTCGTAGACCACCTGGCCGGTCACCATGTGCAGCCACATGCCGAGCAGGGCGAACACCACGCCGAGACAGGCGGTGGAGTCCTCGGCCAGAACGGTGCGCAGCGTGGGATCGTCACCCTTGCGCAGCTCGGTCGCCATGCCGCGGCCCGCCTCCCGGGCGTGTCCGCGCACCTGGATCAGCGCCCGGACCAGCGAGGAGCCCTCGGCGATGAGCGCCACGCCCAGGACCGCGAGGCCCACCAGATAGCCGCTGTGGTCCTCGGAGCTGCCCGCGCTCAGCGCTTCGGCACCCTGGAAGAAGGAGAAGCAGCCGCCCATGACGAAGATGCCGACGGCGGCCAGTAGCGCCCAGAAGTAGCGCTCCTTGCCGTAGCCGAAGGGGTGCTGGTCGTCGGGGGCCCGCCTGCTGCGTTTGAGGGAGGCGAGCAGGAACACCTCGTTGAGGCTGTCCGCGACGGAGTGAGCGGCTTCCGAGAGCAGCGCGGGGGAGCCGGCGAAGATCCCGCCGACGGCCTTGGCCAGCGCGATCACCACATTGGCGCCGAGCGCGACGAAGACGGTGACGGCGGTCCGGGAGTCCCGGCTCTGCCGCGCGCCGGATCCCTCCGGCCCGTGGTCGCTGTCCGGCGCATGCGGCGTACGCGGTGTTCCGTGCCGGTCGGAGGAGTGCGTGGTGGAACGGCTCATCGGCGGGAAACTCCGTAGGCGGGAAGTCCGTGCCGTCCTGATGACCCTCTCCGCCGGGGCGGCCGGACGGCCTGTCCCCTTCGCGGGTGTCCCGATGCCGGGACCTCAATCGTGACACGCCCGCCCGAGGGAGCGCGCCCCGCCGGATCCATCCGGTCCGCGGGGCGCGCTCGGACGGGGTCAGCCGGTCGGCGCGTTCGGGGACGCGGGCACCTTCGGCAGGTCGCTGAAGACGTCGAGCCCCATGGCGGCGGCGATCAGCAGACCGATCACGCCCAGCGCCACCGCTCCCCAGGCCACCGCGGTCACCCAGGACGCCCCGGCCGTGACGGGCCGCCGCTGCCGCAGCAGCACCACGGCGGCGATCACCACGGCGGCCAGCGCGAACAGTCCGTTGACGAGGGCCGTGGTGTGCCACGGAGTGCCGTACACCGCGGAGATCTGATCGGCGGCCGACCCGGACTGGGCCTTGATCTGGCCGGTCAGCTGCTTGCGCTCCTGGAGCATGGTGCCGAGCCAGGTGCCGGAGAGCGAGGCGAGCCCGAGGCCCGCGGCGACGACCGAGGCGGCGCCGGGGACGATGCCCGGTGTGGTGACCGGGGGAGGGTCCGCGATGTCGTCGGCGGGGTCTGATGCTTCCAGCGGGTCCGGGGTTTCCTCCGCGTCCGGGGTTTCCTGCTGGTCCGAAACAGCGTTCGGGACACCCTCCGCCGTGGCTTCATCGGCTTCTGCGGGCTGCGCTGCGGTGTCGGTCGGTTGGTCGGTCTTGGTGGTGTCCATGTGCCGCAACCGTACGGACCGAAGATGAAAACTCACTGAGAAAGCGATGTCCTTCGGCCGGCGGCACCGGCCGGGTGGTGGCCGGCCGCGCCGCATACGCTGACCGAAGGGTCTCACCGATGGCCGGGGACCTCCTCGAGTACGACGGGAGCACCCCGTGGTCTCCTCCACCTCTGGCGGCGCCGCCCCCGACGGCGGGGTACGGCACCGGCTGCGCGCATGGCTGCTGGAGGGCCTGACCGACATCGCCAAGCGCCAGCCCGGCCCGCACGCCGAGCCGGAGGGCGCACAACGGGGCCGGCCGTGGTGGCGGGTGATGTGCCTGACCGGTCTGGACTACTTCTCCACCCTCGGCTACCAGCCCGGAATCGCCGCCCTGGCGGCCGGGCTGCTCTCCCCGCTGGCCACCGTGGTGCTGGTGGTGGTGACCCTGGCGGGCGCGCTGCCGGTGTACCGCAGAGTGGCCGCGGAGAGCCCGCACGGCCAGGGCTCGATCGCGATGCTGGAGCGGCTGCTGACCTTCTGGAAGGGCAAGCTGTTCGTCCTCACCCTGCTGGGCTTCGCGGCCACCGACTTCCTCATCACCATCACCCTCTCCGCCGCCGACGCCACCGCCCACCTGGTGGAGAACCCGCATCTCACCGCGACCCTGCGCGGCCATGAGGTGGCCGTCACCCTGATCCTGGTGGGACTGCTCGGGGCGGTGTTCCTCAAGGGGTTCACCGAGGCCATCGGGATCGCGGTGGCGCTGGTCGCCGCCTATCTGCTGCTCAACGCCGTCGTGGTGGCGGTCGGGCTGTGGCATGTGTGCACCGCGCCCCACGTGATTCCCGACTGGTCCCAGGCGCTGGTCGCCGAGCGCGGCAGTCCGCTGGTGATGGTCGGCGTGGCACTGGTGATCTTCCCGAAGCTGGCGCTCGGCCTGTCCGGGTTCGAGACGGGCGTGGCCGTCATGCCGCATATCGAGGGCAAGCCGGGTGACACCGAGGAGCGCCCCGCCGGACGCGTCCGGGGCGCCCGGAAGCTGCTGACCACCGCCGCGGTGATCATGAGCATCTTCCTCATCACCTCAAGCTTCATCACCACCCTGCTGATCCCACAGCGGGCGTTCGAACCGGGTGGCGAGGCCAATGGACGCGCCCTGGCCTACCTCGCCCATGAGTACCTGGGCTCGGCGTTCGGCAGCGTCTATGACGCCTCCACCATCGCCATCCTCTGGTTCGCCGGCGCCTCGGCCATGGCCGGGCTGCTCAATCTGATGCCCCGCTATCTGCCGCGCTACGGCATGGCACCCCACTGGGCGCGTGCGGTCCGTCCCATGGTGCTGGTGTTCATCGCCATCGCGTTCCTGGTGACCTGGCTCTTCAAGGCGGATGTGGACGCCCAGGGCGGCGCCTACGCCACCGGGGTGCTCGTGCTCATCACCTCCGCCGCCATCGCCGTCACCATCGCCGCCCGGCGCGCCCGGCAGCGCGGTTGGACCGTCGGTTTCGGTGTCATCTCGCTGATCTTCCTGTACACCACCGCGGTCAACGTCATCGAGCGGCCCGACGGCGTCAAGATCGGCGCCTGCTTCATCGCGGGCATCATGGCCGTATCCCTGCTGTCCCGGGTGGCCAGGGCGTTTGAGCTACGGGTCACCAGCGTGACGTTCGACGCCCTGGCCGAGCGGTTCGTCCGTGACACCGCCCACCGCAGGATCCGCTTCATCGCCAACAAACCGGAACGCCGCGACCTGGCCGAGTACCGCGAGAAGCAGCATCAGATCCGGGGGGACAACGACATCCCGCCCGAGGACGACATCATCTTCGTCGAGGTCACGGTGGCCGACCCGTCCGAGTTCGAGAGCGAGCTGCGGGTGTGCGGCGAGGTGGTGCACGGCCGCTACCGCGTGCTGACCCTGCAGAGCGCCACCATCCCCAACGCGCTGGCGGCGCTGCTGCTGCGGGTGCGGGACCTGACCGGGCAGCGCCCGCACATCTACTTCGAGTGGACGGAGGGCCATCCGCTGGCCCACTTCCTGCGCTTCTTCCTCTTCGGTCAGGGAGAGGTCGCCCCCGTCACCCGTGAGGTGCTCCG
Source organism: Streptomyces iranensis (assembly GCF_017874715.1). Taxonomy (GTDB): domain Bacteria; phylum Actinomycetota; class Actinomycetes; order Streptomycetales; family Streptomycetaceae; genus Streptomyces; species Streptomyces iranensis. The sequence goes on from NZ_JAGGLR010000014.1 coordinate 195,826, forward strand.
CGAGGCCGAGTCCGACCGCGGCCGCCGCCCCCACGTCCACGTCGGCTGAACGGATCCCGTCGAGCCGGTGGCGGCGGCCACGTCAGGGCGCCACCGGTTCCGGGTCCTGGTCCACGGCGGGCAGGCTGTCCATGAACGAGCTCACCGAGAACACCGCCCGCCCCGGGCCGGGCGGGCCGTATCCGGGTGGCGAGGACAGCCCGAAGTCCTCGAGCGTCGCCCGGTAGGTCTCCAGCAGCCGGATGTGGTACTCCAGCGGGGCGCCCTGCGGATTCTCCTTGCCCAGCGGTGTCGTCGGCTCGGGGCACCAGGTGGTGAACCGGGGCACGATCCCGTGCGACATGAAGAAGCGCAGGCCCTCGGCGGTGGAGTCGATCGCCTCGGCCACGGATGCGAAGCCGAGCGGCTGGGCCATCTCCACGCCCGCCACGAAGTTGGGGATCACATTCCGGGCGCCGAACACCTCGGCCGAGTCCAGGATCCGGCGGTGCCACTCCTCCCGGCCGATGTAGCGCTCCTTGCCCGGACAGTACAGCTCGAACAGCCGCCGGTCCCACACCTCGAAGTTGGGGTGGTAGATCCGCACCCCGTAGTCGTGGAACCGCTGGACGTCTTCCTTGGGCAGCGCCTGCGCCACCACCTTGCCGATCCACCGGCCCGGGAAGCGCTCCTCGATGGCCTTCGCGTACTGGCCGTAGAAGTCGGCCTCGTCACGGCCGCCCACATGCGAGGTGATCGCGCCGCCGGTGAGGGTGTACGCCTGCGAGGTGCGGGCGGTGTCATGGCGGTCGATGATCTCCAGCGCCTCCAGCACCTCCTCGACCGGCTTCACCCCGGTGTACGGGCGGCCCGCCGCCTTGTGCTGACGCCAGTTGTGGTTGATGTCGCAGTACTGGCACTCCTCCTTGGCGCCGAAGTACTGGCACACCCGGAAGACCGTCAGATAGACCAGATAGCCCCACTGGATGGTCGGCGCGACCTCCATCACCGACTTGCCGTTCGACAGCGTGTGGCGGTAGTAGTCCGGCATCGGCGGCAGCCCCACATCGGCGATGCGCGCACCGTCCAGATACAGCCCCAGCGCACCGTCCTCCCCGGCCCGGACCACATACGGCGACTCGGGGTTGACGCGGACGGACACCACGGTGCGGCGGAGCTCGTACGGCCCGCCGGTGAGCACGATCTCCTCGGGCGGCCGCTTGAGGGCCGCGGCCTCCAGCTCCGGCAGGGTGCGGTGGTCGAACGAGAAGATGAAGTACGACTTCGGCTTGACGTCGCCGTCCTCGTTGCCGCTGAGCGCGGACTCGTCGAAGGCCATGCCGCCGCGCAGCAGGTCCTCCTTGAGCACGGCCTCCCGGGGCACCTGGGGGAAACGCCCCATCAGCCCCTCGATCAGCGCGGTTCGTCCCTCTCTCGCCATCTGCTGCACCATCCCCCTGTCTCCGTACGGGTGCGGTGTGGTTCCCACGCAGGTCTCTGTGCCGCTGAACAGACACCATAGATCAGGACGGATGCTCGGCTCCATGGCGCCCGCCCGGTGTCCGCCTCACGCCCGCCGCGTGTCCGCCCCACGCCCGCCCCGACCCGCCGCGTGTCCGCCCCGAGCCCGCCCCGTGTCCGTCCGATGGGCGCTCCGGGGCGGGGCCATCTACGGTGGAAGGGCGATGGCTGTCAACCGGCTCGGCATGGTCGTCCACCAGGCCCGCCCCACCGCCGTCGCGGCGGCCCGCACCGCCCGCGCATGGGCCGCCGCGCGCGGCATCTCCTGCTTCGAGCTGGACGTCTGGCGTGGCGACCAGCCCCGGCGCAGCGCCCAGGAGGAGTCGGAGGCGGCCGGCCACCCCGATCTGATCGTCACCTTCGGCGGCGACGGCACCTTTCTGCGCGGTGCCCGGCTCGCCGCCAGGAACGGGGCCGCGGCGCTGGGGGTGAACGTGGGGCGGGTCGGCTTCCTCACCGAGATCAGCGTCGACCAGGTGGAGGACGCGCTGAACGCCGTCCACGAGGGCCGGGCCACGATCGAGGAGCGCATGCTGCTCACCCTGCGGGCGTCCCGGCCGCTGGAGATGCCCGAGGGCATGGAGGCGCTGCTGCGCTACGGGCGGGGTCCCGTACCGCCCCCGCCCAAGGTCCGCCCCGGCCGCGGCGGCCCCGAGGAGGCCGGCTGGGGCATTCCGCTGGATGTCAACGCCGTCAACGACGTGGTCTTCGAAAAGCTCGCCCGCGATCGCCAGGCCGGTCTCGGCGTGTATGTGTCCGCGCAGCTGCTCGCCTCGTACTCGGCCGACGCGATCATCGTGGCCACCCCGACCGGCTCCACCGCCTACAGCTTCGCCGCCGGCGGGCCGGTGGTCTCCCCGTACCTGGACGCGGTGGTCTTCACCCCGGTCGCCCCGCATATCGCCTTCGACCGCACGGTGGTGGCCGCGGTGGACGAACCCGTCGCGGTACGGGTGCTGCCGACCTCGGGGCAGGTGGCGGTCAGCCTCGACGGGCAGCTGCGCGGGGTGCTGAATCCGGGTGACTGGGTGGCGGCCTACCGGGCACCGGTCCGGCTGCGGCTGGTACGGCTCGCGCCGACGCAGTTCTACCACCGGCTGCGCGACCGCTTCCGGCTGGCCGACTCGCCCGCCGCCGACACGGCCCCGCCGTTCTACCGCCCCAGCTCCCCGATCCCACCGGACCTGGCACATCTGCGGCTTCCCCCGGTGCCCGACGACCCACCGGAGCCGGGGCCGGACGGCCCACGCTGAAGATGCGGGGCGCACACCCCGATGCCAGGCTGAGGGGTGTGACAGCCCACGCGTTTCACAGCGACTTCGCGCTGCGTGTCAACGGTGCCGACCGCCCCCTCACCCTCGACCACCGGGTGACCCTGCTGGACGCCCTCCGTGAACACCTGGCGCTGACCGGGGTCAAGAAGGGGTGCGACCACGGGCAGTGCGGGGCCTGCACCGTCCTGATCGACGGGGAGCGCGTCAACAGCTGCCTGGTGTTCGCCGTGGCCGCCCAGGGCCGGGACATCACCACCATCGAGGGCGTGGCCGGGCTCGCCGCCCCCGAGGAACTCCACCCGCTGCAGCGGGCGTTCCTGGACCACGACGGCTTCCAGTGCGGCTACTGCACACCAGGCCAGATCTGTTCCGCCATCGGCGCGCTCACCGAGGCCGCGCGCGGCTGGCCCAGCCAGGTGACGGAGGACCTGGCGGCCGGGGTCGGCGCGCCGGATGAGCTGGACGCCGACGAGATCCGGGAGCGGATGAGCGGCAACCTGTGCCGCTGCGGGGCGTACCCCGGCATCGTGGCCGCCATCCGCGAGGTCGCCGGGGCCGACGGCGGCGGGGCGCCCGCCCGCGCCGGCGCGCCGGGAGGAGCGCGATGAAGCCCTTCGGCTATGAGCGCGCCACCGATCCCCAGGCCGCCGCCACGCTCGTGGCCGACTCCACCGAGGCGGTGTACCTGGCCGGGGGCACCAACCTGGTGGACCTGATGAAGCTCGGGGTGACCGAGCCCGCCCTGCTCGTCGACATCACCCGGCTCCCGTACGACACCGTCGAGCACCGTCCGGACGGCGGTGTGCTCATCGGCGCGCTGGTCCCGGGCAGCCGCCTCGCCGGAGACCCCGGCATCCGCGAGCGTTTCCCGGCGCTGGCCGAAGCGCTGCTGTCGGGGGCCTCCGGGCAGCTGAGGACCGTGGCCACCACCGGTGGCAATCTGCTGCAGCGCACCCGCTGTGTGTACTTCCAGGACGTGACCAAACCCTGCAACAAGCGGCGGCCGGAGACCGGCTGTTCGGCCGTCCAGGGCCTCCACCGCGACCTGGCCGTGCTCGGCACCTCCGACTTCTGCGTGGCCAACCACCCCTCGGACATGGCGGTGGCGATGGCCGCGCTCGACGCGGTGGTCCATCTGCGGCGGGTGAACGGCAGCCCCCGCACAGTGCCGCTGAACGACTTCTATCTGCTGCCCGGTGACACCCCGCACCGCGAGACGGTGCTGCAGCCCGGCGACCTGATCACCGGTGTCGAGCTGCCACCGCCGCCCGGGGGCGCCGCCATGTCCTACCGGAAGGTCCGCGACCGCTGGTCCTACGCGTTCGCCCTGGTGTCGGTGGCCGCCGTCGTGGCCACCGAGGCCGACGGCACACTGCGGGAGGTCCGGCTGGGGCTCGGCGGCGTGGGCACCCGCCCCTGGCGGGCCCGCGAGACCGAGCGGCTGCTGACCGGGCGGCAGCCGACCGAGGAGCGCCTGCAGGAGGCCGCCCGCGCCGAGTTCGCCTCGGCGCGCCCGCTGCCGCAGAACGCGTTCAAGGTCGACCTCGCCGTGGACGTCATCACCGCGGCCGTGCGCGACCTCGTGGGAGGGCGGCGGCGATGACCACGCTCCAGCGGACCGTGGGCGCGGAGGTGACCCGCGTCGAAGGGCGCGAGAAGGTCACCGGTGCCGCGCTCTACGCGTACGAGTACCCGGTGCCGGACGCCCTGTACGCGTGGGCGGTGCAGTCCACCATTCCGCGTGGCACGGTGCGCGCCGTCGACACCGCCGCGGCGCTGTCCCTGCCGGGCGTGGTCGCCGTGCTCGACAGCCGTAATGTGGCCCGGCTGCGCCCGACCGACACCCCTGAACTCGCCGTTCTGCAGTCCCCCGAAGTGGCCTACCGCGGGCAGATCGTGGCGGCCGTGGTGGCGGACACCTTCGAGACGGCCCGTCAGGCGGCGGCCGCCGTGCGGGTCGAGTACGACGTGGACGACCACGACGCCGAGCTGATGGACGGCGATCCGCGCGTCTTCGTCCCCGAGACGGTCAACGGCGGCTACCCGGGGCACACGGAGACCGGCGATGTGGACGCCGCCCTCGACGCGGCGCCGGTGGTCCTCGACGCCACGTACACCACGCCCCCCGAGCACACGGCCACGATGGAACCGCATGCCACCATCGCCGTCTGGGACGGGGACACGCTCACCCTCTACAACGGCGACCAGGGCCCCTGGATGACGGCCGCCAGGGTGGCCGAGCTGTTCGGCCTGCCCGAGGGCGCCGTCCGGATCGTCGCCGACCACACCGGCGGCGGCTTCGGCTCCAAGGCGATTCCCCGCCCGCCCACGGTGCTCGCCGCGCTGGCCGCCCGCGCCGTGGGCCGCCCGGTCAAGGTGGCGGCCACCCGGCAGCAGATGTTCACCATGGTCTCGTACCGCACGCCCACCATCCAGCGCATCCGGCTCGGCGCCGAACGGGACGGCAGGCTCACCGCCATCTGGCACGACGCGCTGCAGCAGAGCTCCACGCTCACCCCGTACTGCGAGCAGACGGTCACCTGCACCCGCGTCATGTACGCCGCGCGCCACCGCCGGACCACCCATCGCCTGGCGCAGCTGGATGTGCCGACGCCCTCGTGGATGCGGGCCCCCGGCGAGGCGCCCGGGATGTTCGCGCTGGAGAGCGCGATGGACGAGCTCGCCGTGGAGCTGGGCATGGACCCCATCGACCTGCGGGTGGCCAACGAGCCGTCCGTGGACCCCGGGACCGGTCACCCCTTCAGCAGCCGCAACCTGGTGGCCTGTCTGCGGGAGGGCGCCGCGCGCTTCGGCTGGGTGGGCCGCGACCCCGCGCCGGGGGCCCGCCGGGAGGGGCACTGGCTGCTCGGCACCGGAGTGGCGGCGTGCAACTACCCCGCCCTCACCTGGCCCTCCACCGCGACCGCCTGCGCCGAGCCCGGCCGAGGCTTCACCGTACGGATCGCCGCGGCCGACATCGGCACCGGAGCCCGCACCGCGCTGACCCAGGTGGCGGCGGACGAACTCGGTGTGGGGATCGACCGGGTCACCCTCGACATCGGCCGCAGCGCCTACGGCCAGGCACCGTGGGCGGGCGGCTCCATGGGCCTCAGCTCGTGGGGATGGGCGGTGGCCAAGGCGTGCCGGGCGCTGACCAAGCGGCTGGACGAGGTCTCCGGCGCGATCCCGCCCGGCGGACTGGAGGAGCGCGCGGACACCGCCGAGGACGTCGAGGCGCGCCGGGCGTTCTCGCGCCACGCCTACGGCGCCCAGTTCGCGGAGGTGCGGGTGGACACCGTCACCGGCCAGGTGCGGGTCGACCGGCTGCTGGGGATGTTCGCCGCCGGGCGCGTCATCAACCCCCGGACGGCGGGCTCGCAGCTGCGCGGCGGCATGTGCATGGGGCTGTCGATGGCGCTGCACGAAAACCTGGAGACGGACCCGCGGTTCGGCGACTTCGCCAACCACGACCTCGCCACGTATCACATCGCGGCCAACGCGGATGTGCGCGATGTCCAGGCGCACTGGCTCGAGGAGAACGACGACGAGCTCAACCCGATGGGCAGCAAGGGCATCGGGGAGCTGGGCATCGTCGGCACGGCGGCGGCGATCGCCAACGCGGTGTACCACGCCACGGGGGTGCGGGTCCGCGATCTGCCGATCACGGTGGAGCGGGTGCGCGCGGGGCTCTCCGCGGGCCTGCCCGCCGGATCCTCCGCCGGACCGTCCGCCCGCTGAGCGGCCGCCCGGCCCGTCGCGGCTCCCGGGGTGTCCCGCGGTGACGGCGCGGGACACCCGGTCGCGTGGGATCAGCCGTTGTCTGCTGCCCCACCGGCGCCGTCCGCGCCCGCGCCGTCCCCGGCGGCCCCGGAGCCGTCAGCGCCACCGTCGTCCGCCGCGCCACCGCCTCCGGCCGCACCGCCGTCCCCGATCTTCGCGCCGACCGCCTCCAGCGCGGTCGTCACCGGCTGGAAGAAGGTCTCACCGCCGGAGGTGCAGTCACCGCTGCCGCCGGAGGTCAGGCCGATGGCCTGGCCGTCCGCGCTGAACAGCGGGCCGCCGCTGTCGCCGGGCTCCGCGCAGACATCGGTCTGGATGAGCCCGCTGACCGTGCCCTCGGGATAGTTGACCGTCGCGTCGAGACCGGTGACCGAGCCGTCGTTGAGCCCAGTGGTGCTGCCCATGCGCTGCACCTGCTGGCCCACCGTGGCCTCGCCCGCCCCGGTGATGTCCACGGTCTGGTCGCCGGTGTTCACCGTGCTGGGGGCCTCGGTGTTGGCGTCGTCGTAGGTGACCAGCGCGAAGTCCCCGTCACCGGGGAAGGTGGCGTCCTGCACGGTGCCGATCGCCGCGCCGTTCTGCGAGTCCGACCACTGCTCGGCGGCCACGCCGCAGTGACCGGCGGTGAGGAACGCCGGGGCGCCGCTGTCCGTGGTGACGTTGAAGCCGAGCGAGCAGCGCGCGCCACCGCCGAAGATGGCGTCGCCGCCCGCGACGAAGGGCTTGAACTCGCCCGTGGACTTCTTCAGGGTGGCCATGCCGTCGCCCAGCGACTTCACGGTGGACTCGAGGGTGTCCCACTTCGCCCCGGTGACCGTGGAGTCCGCGGTGACCCGCAGCTCATTGGTCTTGGGGTCCACCGACCAGGAGGTGCCCGGGATGGTCGCCTTGGTCTTGAGCGTCTTCGCGGCGGTCTGCAGCGACTTGGTGCTGTTGTCGACCTTTCTGGCCACCGCTCCGGCGCTCTTGACCTGGACGTTCACATTGTTGTTGTCGCCGACGACATTGACGATGACCTGCTGCTTGTCCTTGTCGTAGTAGGCCCCGCCGAACGCCTCGCCCAGCTGCGACGCGAGCTCCGCGGCGATGTCCGCCGCCGACGCGGCGTTCACCTTCTTGGGCTGGGCCGCCTCGGCCTTGTCGTCCTGTGAGGCGTTGGCGTTGGGCAGGATGATCGCGGCTGCCGCCACGGCGGCGGCCCCGGCCCCCGCGAACACGATCTTTCGCTTGGGTACCCGTTTATGGCTCAACTCATGACCTCCTGTTGGGGGGTTACGGGATCCGCTCATCCGCGACGAGCATGACCCGGCAGTGGATACGGGCGGCGCACGAGTTGTGTTCAGAGTGATTTAGGAGATCTTTACGGGGCCGCCTCCAGCAGCCCGGTCGCCGGCGGCCCCTGCGCGGTGACCGGGGCGGCGATCAGCTCGCGCCACTCGGGCGCCCGGTGGCAGGCGGCCGTGCGCCCCCGGCCCACCGGGGCGGGTACGGGCGCGGTGCGGCAGGCGTCGGTGACGAACGGGCAGCGGTGGGCGAAGACACAGCCCTCCCGCGCCGTCCAGACGGGCGGTTCGGCCGACGGCCGCAGCGCCGCCGCGCCCGGCCCGCCCTCGGCGCGTACGCTCGGCGCGGAGGCGATGAGCAGCGCGGTGTACGGATGCAGGGGCCGGTCGAACACCTCCCGTACGGGGCCCTGTTCCACCACCCGGCCGCGGTAGAGCACCGCCACCCGGTCGGCGATGCCCGCCAGCGAGCTGAGGTCGTGCGAGATGACCACGACGGCCATGCCGCGCTCGGTGCGCAGCCGGTCCAGCAGCCGCAGCACCCGGTTGCGGTTGGAGGCGTCCAGGGCGCTCACCGGCTCATCGGCGATCAGCAGCCGGGGCCGGGTGACGATCGCCCGCGCGAGCAGCACCCGCTGGCGCTGACCACCCGAGATCGCGCCCGGCAGCCGATCGCCGAGGCGCGCCCCGTCCAGGCCCACCGTCTCCAGCGCCTCGGCCACGCGGGCGGCGATGTCCGTGTCGCCGAGGTCCCCCGCCACGGCGAGCGGCTCGGCCACGGCCCGCCGGACCGTCAGCTCCGGGTCCAGCGCCCGCAGCGGATCCTGGAACGCGTAACTCAGCTGCCCCGAACGGCGGAACGCGCGCAGCGCCCGCCCCCGCAGCCCGGAGATCTCGCGCCCGTCGAAGACCACCCGCCCCGAGCGCGGCGGGACGAGCCCCACGGCCGTACGGGCCAGTGTGGTCTTGCCGGATCCGGTCTCCCCGATGACCCCGACGATCTCCCCCTCGCCCACGGACAGTTCCACGCCGTCGAGCACCGGCCGCGCGCCCCGCCGGCCGAAGGCCACGGTCAGCCCGGAGAGCTCCAGCAGCCCGCTCATACCGCCACCTCCCGGAGGGAGCGCCCACCGGCCCGCGACAGATCGAGCTCCTCGCCGCGGACACACCGCACCCGCCGCCCGTCGGGGGTCTCCCTCAGCGGCACCGGACCGCTGAGGCACTCGGGTGCGGCGAACGCGCACCGGTCGGCGAACCGGCAGCCCGGCAGCCGCGCGCCCACCTCGGGCGGTGCGCCGGGGATCACCTCCAGCTCGCGCCGCTCCCAGTCACCGACCGTGGCCACGCGCAACAGCGCCTCGGTGTACGGATGCAGGGGATCGTTCAGCACCCGCTCGGCCGGGCCGTCCTCGACGAGTTCCCCGGCGTAGGCCACCAGAACGCGGTCGCACACCTCGGCGATCACCGCCAGGTCGTGGCTGACCAGCAGCAGCGCCAGATCGTGCTCGGCGCGCATCCGGGCCAGCAGTTCCAGGACCTCGGCCTGGACCACCACATCCAGCGCGGTGGTCGCCTCGTCGGCCACCAGCAGATCCGGTGCGCAGGCCACGGCCACGGCGATCAGCACACGCTGCAGCATTCCGCCGGACAGCTCGTGCGGATGGCGCCGGGCAACCTCGGCCGGGTCGTGCAGCCCGACCGCGGCGAACAGCTCGACGGCCCGCGCATCGGCCCGCGCCCGGTCAAGACCCAGCTTCACCCGCAGCACCTCGGTCAGCTGACGCCCCACGGTCAGCGAGGGGTTGAGATACGAGGCGGGGTCCTGGAAGACGGCGCCCACCCGGGTGCCCCGTACGCGGTCCCACTCCCGGCGGGACAGCCCGGTCAGCGCCTCACCGGCCAGTGTGATCTCGCCCTCGGACACCGCGCAGCCCGCGGGCAGCAGTCCGAGCACCGACCGGCAGATGAGGGTCTTGCCGCTGCCGGACTCGCCGACCAGGCCGACGGCCTCACCGCGGCCCACGGTGAAGGACACATCGTTTACGGCCGTCAGCCGCCCGGACGAGACGGTGACGCCGAGCCCCTGGACCGACAGTGCGGCCGACGGGTCAGCGGGCGCGCCGGGCGTGACGGGGTCAGACGACGGGGAGTGTGGCATCGGCCCGCTCCTTGGTGGTGTCGGGGGATTCGGCGGTGGCGGCAGGGGAGCCGGTGGCCGGGTCCGGAGCGCCGCCGGGCAGCAACTCGTCCGCCCCGGCGTCGCGTACGGCGTCGGCCAGCAGATTGAGCGCACCGGCGGTGATGACGATCAGCGCGGCCGGGAACACCGGCGCCCAGATCTGCTGGGTGAGGAAGCCCAGATCGGTGGCGAGCGTGCCGCCCCAGGTGGCGGCCGGAGGTTGCACACCGACCCCGAGGAAGGTCAGCGAGGAGACCACCAGCAGACAGGTGGCCAGCGCGTGCGCGGCCGTGACGATGACCGTCGGCAGAACCTTGCTCCAGATGTGGGTGCGCAGCACCCGCCCCACCGAGGCGCCGAACAGCTCGGCCGACTCCACGTACTGGGCGTGCCGCAGGCTTAAGCCGGCGGCGCGGGTCATCCGGAAGAACAGCGGGGCGTAGAGCACCCCGAGCGCCAGCATGGCCTGGTGCATCCCGTTGCCCAGCGCGCCCACCACCGCGATGGCGAACACGGTGAACGGCAGCGTCATCAGCGCGTCGACGGCGCGCTGCGCGAGCCACTCGCCCACCCGCCCCATCCACAGCGAGGCCAGTCCGGTCGGCACCCCGACCGCCATCGCGGCGGCCACCGCCTCCACGGCGCCCGCCACCGAGCGGCCACTGCCCTCCAGTAGCCGGCTGAGCACATCGCGGCCCAGATAGTCGGTGCCCAGAAGATGGCCGGGGCCGGGCCCGCGCAGCATGTTCCGGGGGTTCTGGGCCAGCGGGTCATGGGGCGCGAGCCAGCCGCCGAACACCGCCAGCAGCGCGATGGCCAGCAGCACCAGCAGCGCCACCTTGGCGGAGGCCGGCCGCCACGCCCGTCGCAACGTCCTCATCCGCGCGTCACCTCCCGGCGCCGGGCGGCCGGATTCAGCGTGAGCAGCGCCGCGTTGACGGCCACATTGACCACCAGCACCACCGCGATGGTCACCAGCAGCGTCCCCTGGATCACCGGGATGTCGTGCTGCTCCGCCGACTGGAGGGTGAGCTGGGCGAGCCCGGGGAGGGCGAATATCTGCTGGGTGACCACCGCACCGCCGAGCAGCATCGGCACGCTCATTCCCAGCGCCGTCAGCGCGGGTCCCGCGGCGTTGCGCAGGGCGTGGCCCAACACCACCCGCCGGGCGGGCAGTCCGCGCATCACCGCGCCCGTCACATAGTTCTCCCGCAACGTCCCCACCAGCGAGGTGCGCAGCTGACGGGCGATGGCGGCCGCGGCCTCCAGGCTCAGCGCGAACGCGGGCATCACCGTGTACCGCAGCCACTGCGCGGGGTCCATGTCCAGCGGCACATACCCACCGGACGGCAGCCACCCCAGCTTCAGCGAGAACACCGTGACCAGCGCGATGGCCACGACGAAACCGGGCAGGGTGCCGAGCAGCGCGCACAGCGCGGTGACGGCGCGGTCCAGCCGTCCGCCCGCCCTGAGCGCGGCGGCGACCCCGGCGGCCCCGCCCAGCACCACGGCCATCAGCAGGGCGAGCCCGGCGATCGACAGATCCACCGGAATGGCCTGCCGGATGCTCGTCGTCACCGGGACCGTGGTGAACCACGAGCGGCCCAGGTCGCCGGTGAAGGCATGCCCCAGCCAGGACACGTACTGCTCCCACAGCGGCCGGTCGAGGCCGAACTGATGGTTCATCCGGGCGATGTCGGCGGGCGTCGCCGTCTCGCCGAGCACGGCCGCCGCCGGATTGGCCCCGGAGAGCGCGCCGAGACCGAAGGTGAGCGCGGACGACAGCAGGAACACCGTGCCCGCCGTGGCGAGGACCCGGCCGAGCGAGCGCGGCAGCCGGGCCGGGCGTACGGCCTTCCGGCGCGTACGCGCGAGGTGCGTGGTCAGCGTGGTCATCCGGCCGTCACCCCCTCGAACCGCTGCACCACCGGGAGCGAGGGGATGGCGGACACCGAGGACGTACGGGCGAGAGCGCGCGGCACCGTGTAGAGGAACACGTTCGGCATCGTGCGCACCGCCACCGCGGTGGCCGCCCGCAGCACCTCCGGATAGCGCGGCGACTCCAGCGGGGTGCGGCGCACCGCGGCCACGGCCGCGTCCAGTTCGGGCGTGGTACGGCGTGAGGGGTTCATCAGCCCCTCCGCGCCGAAGAGCACCTGCATCGCCTGCACCGGTGACTCCCGCCCGGCGAACTGGTCGATGTACAGGGCACGCGAGTGCTGGACGTACACCACCTGCGACGCCCGTGCCTCGGGGATGACCTCGATCCGGGCCCGGAACCCGACCCGGTTCAGCTGCGCCTGCAGCTGCTCGGGCGCCCCCTGCGGCTGGGCGGTGGTGATGGTCACCTCGACACCGCCGTGATGTCCGGCCTCCTTCAGCAGTGCGCGCGCCCGCTCCGGATCGTGCCGGTACACCGCGCCGAGCGACGGGTCGAAGCCCGTGTAGCCGGGCGGGAAGGGCTGGTGGTCCACCTCGCCATGGCCGAACTGCTCGCTGTCCAGCAGGGCCTGGCGGTCCACGGCGTACTTCAGGGCCTTGAGGACGGCGGGGTCGTCGAAGGGCTTCATGGAGGTGTTCACATCCAGGACGCGCACCACCATCGACGGGATGAGCTGCACCGAGAAACCGGCCTCACGCGCCGCCTCGACCTGGCTGAACGGGATCTGGGCCACATTGAGCCGCCCGGACTGGAGCGCCGCGAGCGCCGTGGTCTCATCCGGCTCGGGAAACGCCTCGAAGCGCTCGACGGCGATGTGCTCGGCGTTCCAGTACCCGGGGTCGCGGCGCAGGCTCGCCATGGAGTTCTGGGTGTACGACACCAGCCGGAACGGGCCGTGGCCGACCGGCCTGGTGGCCAGCCGCGCCTCGTCCTTCCCGAACGCGGTGGGGCTGACCACCATGCCGGTCTTCCCGGCCAGCAGCGCGGGCAACTGGTAGTCGGCCTCGGTGAGTTCGAGGACCACGGTGTGCGGGTCGGCGGCCCGTACCGTGTCGATGGTGGTCAGCTGGGACGCGATCAGGGACTTGGGGTGGTTCTTGCCGCGTTCGAGGCTCTTCTTGACGGCCTCGGCGTTCACCGGTGTGCCGTCGGAGAACCGCAGTCCCCGGCGGAGGGTGAAGGTGAGCCGCCGTCCGTCGTGGGAGTAGCGCCAGGAGGAGGCGAGCGCGGGCTTGGCGCCGCCCTTGGCATCGAGTTGGGTCAGCCCGGAGTAGACGAGCGACAGCAGATGGACATCCCAGCCCTTGGAGGAGAACACCGGGTCCCAGGTGGAGGGCAGATCCCAGCCCCAGCGCAGGGTCTCGCCCCCGCCGCCCGCGCCGGTGGTCGCCACCCCGCCACAGGCGGCCAGCAGCAGGGAGCCACCCGCCCCCAGGGCCAGCCCGAGTACGGAGCGCCGGTCGGGTGCGGCGCCCGGCACGGAGTCCGGAGCGGGGCCCGGTGGCGGATCGGGCGGACGGCGGACGGGCGGTGGCGGGGCGGCGGGAGTCATGGCTGGACGTCGCCTTTCGTGGTGTCAACTGCCCCCGGACGGCGCGGATTTACGGCCGTCCACGGCCGCACGCGTCAGCGAGGGCACGCGGACGGGCAGCGTCAGGAAGGCCGGAAGCGGCGGACCCGGGGAGGAATACGAGGAATACGAGGAATGCGAGGGGGACGAGCGGCACGAGGCGCTCGGGGCGCGGCGGATCGTCGCGGATCGCGGAACGGGAAAGGGGCGATCAGCGACAGATGGCGCTGGCGGTGCGCCGGAAGTCCACGTATCGGCACACCACACCGGGGTGCGTCGTCAGCATGTGCCCATGGTGAGGGGCGAGGACCGGCGAAGTCAATGGACACCTTTCGGTGTCTCATTCGCCAAGACGGCTACGACCTGGGGATTTTCGACTCCCCGGCGGTGATGAGCGCTGGATGGGTCGCTGCCTCGTCCGGGTGCAGCCACAGCGGTCCGCCCGCCGTGTCGACCCGTACGGCCGCGGGCGGGGGAGTGGTTCCGCCCGTCAGCGTGGACAGATCGGGCCCGGTCAGGCTGCGGTACTTCGCCAGGGCCTCCCCGGCGTCGATCGGTGTCGCCTCCCAGCGCTGACGGGGATCCACCGTGCGCAGCGCCGCCAGGTACTCGGGCACGCTCCGCCACCCCGGCGCGGCCACACGCCCGCCGGGGCCGGAGAACACCAGCGTGGGCAGCGCGTAGCGCACCCCGTCGTCGGTTTCCTTCACCCCCGTGCCATGCGGCCCCGGTGCGTGGAAGGCATGCGCCTCCGGAATGGGGTCGCGGGCCTCGGCGTGGTCCCGCCGGACGGCCGCCACCACCTCCGGATCGCCCAGCTCCGCTCCCAGCCGCCCCACGTCGACACCGCCGAGGCCGGTCAGGGCGGACCGCACCCGCTCCGCCGTATCGGCCGGGGTGCCCAGCACGAACGTGGTCTCGCGCAGCCGCCGCAGCACCCGCTCCGCGGCCGTCGCGCCCTGCCGCTCGGCCGCCTTCGCGGCGAGCGAGGCGGGCCGGCTGGTGGCCGCCACCCAGCGCAGCCGGTGGGCGTAGGGCGCCCGGGTATGGCGGGCGATATCGGCGATGTAGCGGCCGTACCAGGCGGTCTCGGCGGCCGGATCCGGTGCCGGGTCGTCGTCCTCGTCGAAGAGGATGCCGAACACCCGGCGCCAGCGGGCCCGCCCCGCGGTGAGCGCCCGCAGCAGGCGGAACGCGGGCTCGGAGCCCCACGCCCACGGGCAGGCCGGATCGGTGTACTCCACGATCTCGACGGCCCCGTCGCCGTCCGCCCCGGGGGATTGGAGGCGGCCAGGGCGAACGGACGTCATGCGGCCAGCCGTTCGCGGACCAGATCGCTCAGGGCGGTGGAGGTCAGCACCTGGCGCACATGCGCCTCCATCCCGCGCCACACCCCGGGCAGTCCGGCCGCCGGACCGCGGTAGCCGAGGTCGTCCAGCCGCTCGCCGCGCAGTGTCAGGAACGCGCCGTCCACCGCGAGCACGATGTCCGCGAGCGTGGTCTCGGCGGGGTCGCGGGCGAGCCAGTAGCCACCCTCGCAGCCGCGCTGGCTGCGCACCAGACCGGCCTGGCGCAGATCGCGGAAGACCGCCTTGAGGAACCGGAAGGGGATGTCCTGGGAGGTCGCTATCGCCTCACACGTGAGCGGCCTGCCGGTGTCCGCGGCCAGCTCCGCCAGCGCCCGGACCGCATAGTCCGCCTTCGCCGAGATCTGCATACGGCCATTATGCAGCGTGGATTTCACGGTGTTGTGCCTGGTGAGGGAAAGGACACCTGTTGACATCCATTACCGGTGCTTTCTACGGTCGGGGCATGACGACGCCCGGCGGCGATCCCGCGCAGCAGCACGACGCGTTCCATCCGCATCTGAACGCCACCGCCCCCGACGGCCCGTTGCGGTCGCGTCTGCACCACATCCGCACCGAGGACGTCGACCCCGGCACCGCCCAGACCGAGGGCATGCGGCGGTTCGCCGCGATCAGCGGCCAGTCGGTGGGGTCCGAGCGGCTCTGGATGGGCCAGACCCATGTGGCGCCGGACACCGCCTCCGCCAACCACCACCACGGCGAGTCCGAGACGGCCATCTTCGTGGTGCGGGGCCACCCCGAGTTCGTCTTCGCCGAGGAGCGGGACGGACACGTCGAGGAGGTCCGGCTGCGCACCCGGCCGGGTGACTACATCTTCGTACCGCCCTATGTGCCGCACCGGGAGGAGAACCCGGACCCCGACGACGAGGCGGTGGTGGTCATCGCCCGCAGCACCCAGGAGGCCGTGGTGGTCAACCTGCCGGAGCTGTATGTGCTGGAGCGCGGGGAGTAACCGGCCGCGCGCACGGATGGCCGCATCGGACCGGCCGGCCATGCATCCACCCGGCGCTCGTGGGTAATCGCCTCTGCTGTGCCCCCTCCATCGACGAAAGGAGCGGCATCGTGAGCGACGACCGGCGAGCGGAGGAACGCGAGGAGCGGGGCGGGGTCCCCAGGGACCTCCCCGACCAGCAGGCGCAGGACGGGCCCGACCACCTGGATGTGGCGGGCGCCGGCCACGAGCCGGGCGATGTGGACGACCTCCCCGAGACGGACGAGTCCGGCACCGGACGGCGGGGGAGGCCGCAGACCGGGAGTGTGCACCCGGAGCGGCCCGTCCCGGACGAGCCCTCGGGGTGAGTACCCCGGGGTGAGCACCCAGGGCGCGACGGGGGCGGGTCAGGTACCGGTGGGGCGGGCGCGGACATGGAGGCGCTCGCCCTGCGCCCCGAACAGGGAGAGGAATTCCACCGGCTGGTCCCCGGCGTTGGCGAAGCCATGGGGGGTGCGGGTGTCGAATTCGGCGGCCTCACCGGCCGTGAGCACCAGATCGTGCTCGCCCAGCGCCAGCCGTAGCCGCCCGGAGAGCACATAGAGCCACTCATAGCCCTCATGCACCCGCTGCTCCAGCGGTTCATCCCTCCGGTCCTGCGGCCGGGGCGGCATGATCAGCTTGTACGCGTGCAGCCCGCCCAGATAGCGGGTCAGCGGAATGAATGTCTGGCCGCGCCGGGAGAACGGCCGTGGATGGACGCGGGGATCCCCGGTGGCCGGCGCCCCCACCAGCTCGTCCAGCTGCACCCCGTACGCCTTGGCCAGCGGCAGCAGCAGCTCCAGGGTCGGCTTGCGCTGCCCCGACTCCAGCCGCGACAGGGTGCTCAGCGAGATGCCCGTCGTCTCGCTGAGCTGGGAGAGGGTGGTGCCACGGGTGCGCCGCAGCGCCCGCAGCCGGGGTCCTACGGCGGTCAGCACCTCGGTGAGGTCTTCGTCAGCCATACTTTCATTTGCCACCCCGGCAAAGAAGTTTGTCAAGTGGCCACGGCCGGACGCACTCTCTTGACCCAACGAAGGGAGCGCATCCGACATGACCACCAAGCCGCACGACATCGCGCCCGACACCACGCACGGGGAGTTCTGGGACACCTTCTACAGCGCCGAGGACCGCGTCTGGAGCGGCAGGCCCAACGCCGCCCTGGTGCGCGAGGTCACCGGGCTGACCCCCGGCCACGCACTGGATCTGGGCTGCGGCGAGGGTGCCGACGCCATCTGGCTCGCCCGGCAGGGCTGGCGGGTCACCGCCGTCGACGTCTCCCAGGTGGCCCTGGACCGCGGCGCAGGACACGCGGCGTCGGAAGGTGTCGGCGACCGCATCGAATGGCAGCCGCACGACCTGTCCGTGTCCTTCCCGGCCGGAGTCTTCGACCTGGTCTCCACCTACTTCCTGCACTCCTGGCTCGAGCTGCCCCGGGAGCGGATCCTGCGCAGCGCCGCGGCCGCCGTCGCACCGGGCGGCGTGCTGCTGATCACCGGACACGCCGGATTCCCGTCCTGGGCGACGGACCCCGATCCGGACATCCACTTCCCCACCCCCGAGGAGGTGCTCGCCGGGCTCGACCTCGCGGAGGGGGAGTGGGACGTCCTCGTCAGCGAGGTGCATGAGGAGAAGATGACCGACCCCGAAGGAAAGCCGGCCACCCGCATCGACAACACCGTGAAGGTCCGCCGCCGCTGACGGAGATTCCGGCCGCCGACGGGGAGGCGCCGCGGCTCCCTCGGGAAGCGTCCCTCAGGAAGCGTCCCGCCTCCCTCAGGAACCGGCCGACGAACCGGTGCGCCGGAACGCCCAGTCCATGCGTGGCTCCACCACGGCGCGCAGGACCCGTCGCACCGGTTCCGTGCACAGTGCGGTGATCATGAGCACCGCGGCCGCCGTGACGGTGAGCTCCCCGAGCGGGGTGTGCAGCCACGGATGGTCGTACCAGTCCCAGAAACGGGACGACTTGATGATGAAGCCGTGCAGCAGATAGCCGTACAGCGTGCCCGAGCCGAGCGCGGTGAACCAGGTCCGGCGCCCCGGCACCCAGGCCAGGAAGCAGGCCGTCAGCACCAGCGCCAGACCGAAGAGCGCGGGTGTGGTGAGCAGACCGGCCCAGGACGGTACGCCGTCCAGCTTGGCGACGCTCTTGCGGTGGTAGAACCACTCCGCGTCCATCCAGGGCGCCACCGCGTACGCGGTGCACAGGGCGAAGGCCGCCACCGGAAGGGCGACCAGCCGGGCCCGCCGGGTCCGCAGCCGGGTGAAGTGGTCCGGGCGCAGGGTGAGTCCGACCACGAAGAACGGGAGGAACGCCAGCACCCGCTGGAGACCGAGATCCCCGCCGGCCTCCGGTGAGATCGAGGCCAGCGCGGCCACCGCCAGCGCGACCGGTACCGGATGGCGCAGCGCGAGCCACAGCGGGGTGGTGACCCGCCAGATGAACAGCGCGACCAGGAACCACATCACATACCAGGGGTCGAGCAGGCTGATCGGATAGCCCGGATCGTCCTGCGCCCAGCGGTAGAAGAGCGTGTACGCCACCTCGAAGACCAGGTACGGCACCACGACGCCCGTGAGCAGCCGCTTCACCCGCCCCGGCGCCATGTCGAAACTCCGCGAGAAGTAGCCCGATATGAGGGCGAACGCGGGCATGTGGAACGCGTACACCGTCAGGTAGATCGCGGTGGCCGCCCGGCTGCCGTAGGTGAGCGGCTCCCATGCGTGGCCGCACGCCACCAGCACGATGGTGAGGTACTTCGCGTTGTCGAAGTACGGGTCGCGCGTCCGGCCTCCGGTCGCGCCGCCTTCGCGTGGCCGTGGCACGGCCGGTGGCGTGGTCACATGGGCGGCGGTCTCCTGCTGCACAGATTCTCCCGGACACCTTTGATCGAACCGACAGTCGAATCCTGGTCGTCTGCCCCGCTCTGCTCCTCTCATGCGGGCCAGGACTCGGAGCCCAGTACGTGCGGCCCGGCCGCGGCGTTCACCGGCGGGCGGCACGTCCCGGGGATCCCCTGATGGCCTCGGCCTTCCTCCTCAGGACACGGGGAGCCGGCCGATCGAGGTGAGCTCGGCGTGTGCGGAGGCGAACAGCAGGGCGACGGCCAGGGCGCCCGGGTCCGGGACGCCGCGCGAGTGGTCGCCGGTGTAGCTGGCGCGCCCGCGGCGGGCGCGCAGATCGGTCGTGGAGCGGGCGCCCCGATGGGCCGCCACCGCGGCCACATGGAGCGCGAGCGCGGGGTCGGCGGTGGGTTCGCAGGAGGCGAGGGCCCGCGCGGCGGGGACGAGGGCGTCCACCATCGTCTTGTCGCCCACCTCGGCCTCGCCGACCCGCTGGATCGCGGCCGCGCCGGAGGCGGTGCCGAGGGCCAGGGCCGCGGTCCCGGGCGGGTCGGCCGCCATCCCCAGCGCGTCGGCGAGCTCCTGGAAGAGCAGCCCGAACAGGGGGCCGCTGGTGCCGCCCACGTCGTCGAGGAAGACCCGCGCCGCGGCGTCCAGCGGCGCGTCCGGTCCCCGCCGGTCCCGCTCGCCGTTCCCCGCGCCCGCGGCCAGGGCGTCCAGCGCGCGGCGCACGCCGTCCATCCCGGTGACCAGATTGGCGCCGAAGTCCCCGTCGCCCGCCTTCTGGTCGAGCGCGGTGAGCTCGGGCTCCACGGAGCGTACGGTGGCGGCGAACCGTGTCATCCAGTCCATGACGGCGGTGTGGGTGAGGCCCTTGGGGCCGGGCTGGTCGGGCATGAGCGGGGCAACTCCTCGGGGCGGTGGCGGGGTCACGGGGGCCGGACGGATCACAGGGGCCAGGCGGGGGTGCGGGCGGGGGCGTCCCACAGCCGCAGCGCCTCCGCGTCGGTGGCGAACAGGGTCAGCGAGAAGCCCCGCATGTCCAGGGCGCTCACGAAGGTGCCGGTCAGGGACCGGTCGAGGCCGACACCGCGGTCGTCCAGGGCCTTGGCGACCGCGTGGCGGATGCCGTACAGCTCCAGCGAGGTGATCGAGCCCAGCCCGTTGACCAGGGCGAGCACCCGTGTCCCGGCGCTGTCGGGCAGCGCGGCCAGCAGCTGGTCGGTCATGGTCTCGACCAGCTTGCCGAGCGGTGCGTGCGGGGTGGTCCCCTCGGCCCGCTCGCCGTGGATGCCGACCCCGAACTCCAGGACGTTGTCGGGCAGGGTGAAGGCCGGTGTCCCGGACTGGGGCGTGGTGTGGGCGGCCGCGGCGACGGCGAGGCTGCGGGCCCGCCGGGTCACATCGGTGCCGAGCGCCACCAGGTCCTCAAGACCGCGGCCCTCGTCGGCGGCGGCGCCGAGGATCTTCTCGACGATCAGGGTGGCACCGGTGCCGCGGCGGCCGACCGCGATGTCGTCGGAGTCGGTGGCGAGGTCGTCGTCGATGAGGAGACGTGCGCAGCGGATGCCCTCGTGGGCGAGGCGCTCGGCGGCGATGCCGAAGTTGATGCGGTCGCCGGTGTAGTTCTTGACGATGTGCAGCACTCCGTCGGCTCGGGCGACGGCCCGGCTGGCCTCGAAGATCTGCCGGTTGTGGGGCGAGGCGAAGATCCGGCCGGGGCAGGCGGCGTCCAGCATCCCCGTACCGAGGAAGCCGGAGTGCAGCGGTTCATGGCCGGAGCCGCCGCCCGAGACCAGTCCGACGCGGCGGGTGGGTGCGGTGTGGCGGGTGCGGAAGTATCCGTGGTCGGGGCTGTAGGCGACGAGATCGGCATGGGCGGCGGCGAAGCCCGCGAGCGCGTCGGGAACGAGAGACTCGGGCGAGTCGCGGAAGTACTGGGGCATGATCTCGGCTCCCTGGGCGAGTGGGGCGGACGGGGTGGACTCGGCGGTCGAGCGCCGTCTCGGCGGTACGAGGGCTCAGGCACAGATAGTCGCCGCGACCCGGCGGCAGGGTGCTCAGGCTGGACAGCAGCGGGACCCCAACGGCCTACTGGCATACGCCGGTCGGGTACTGACCGGGGTGGCCGGGCAGGGCTCGGGCCGGGTGCCGGCGGGACGGGTGGAGAGGGAACCGTGTGCCGAGGGGGAGGGGCGGGGTAGGGATCGGCGGACATCCGGCACCACCCACAAGGAGCCACCCATGTCCCTCGATGACTTCGAGCGCCACCCCCTGCTGTTCGGCCCCAGCCCGATCCACCCCCTGGACCGGCTGAGCGAGCGTCTCGGAGGGGCGCGCGTCTGGGCCAAGCGCGAGGACTGCAACAGCGGGCTGGCCTTCGGCGGCAACAAGACCCGCAAGCTGGAGTACCTCGTCCCCGACGCGCTCCGGAAGGGCGCGGACACCCTGGTGAGCATCGGCGGTGTGCAGTCCAACCACACCCGCCAGGTCGCCGCGGTGGCGGCGAAACTGGGGCTGAAGGCCGTCCTGGTGCAGGAGAGCTGGGTGGACTGGCCCGACTCCGTCAACGACAAGGTGGGCAACATCCTGCTCTCCCGGATCATGGGCGCGCGGGTGAGGCTTGTCGACGCGGGATTCGGCATCGGCTTCAAGGACAGCTGGACCCAGGCCCTGGAGGACGTCCGCGCCGAGGGCGGCACGCCGTATCCGATTCCCGCCGGGGCCTCCGACCATCCGCTGGGCGGTCTCGGCTTCGCCAACTGGGCGCGGGAGGTCCAGGAACAGGAGCGGGAGCTGGGGGTCTTCTTCGACACCATCGTGGTGTGCAGCGTCACCGGCTCCACCCAGGCGGGCATGATCGCGGGCTTCGCGGACCAGGACCGCCCCCGCCGGGTGCTGGGCATCGACGCCTCCGCCAAGCTGGCCGAGACCCGTGCCCAGGTGGAGAAGATCGCACGCGAGACGGCCGGGCTGATCGGCCTCGGCCGGGAGCTGCGCGATGAGGAGATCACCGTGCTGGAGGGCTGGGCCGGGGACCTCTACGGCGTCCCGGTCGACTCCACCCTCGAGGCGATCCGGCTCACCGGAAGCCTCGAAGGGGTGATCCTCGACCCGGTCTACGAGGGCAAGTCCATGGCCGGGCTCATCGACCTCGTCCGCGACGGCGACATACCCGAGGACTCCAACGTGCTCTACGCCCACCTCGGCGGCCAGCCCGCGCTCAACGCCTACAGCGGCGCCTTCGGCTGAGAAGTCCGCCGAGAAGTCCCCGCTGAGAAGTCCACTGAGAAGTCCGCAGAGAAGGACGAACGGGGGCGATGGACGGCCTTGGCCGGGGTACCCGGTCCACACCCCGGGCCACGCGAACCCCGTGGCCTCCCCACCCCCGTAAGACCAGGGAGCCAGGGTGACGGACATGAACACCGGGAAGGACCGGCACGCCGGAGAGGCCGCGCCCTCCTACGGCCCGCTGTCGGGCTGCGTGGCGCTGGTGACCGGCGCGTCCAGCGGCATCGGAGCGGCCACCGCCGTGGCGCTGGCCCGGCAGGGAGCCGATCTCGCACTGGTGGCCCGCCGTACCGAACGGCTGGAGGACCTGGCCGCCACGGTGCGGAAGGAGGGCCGCTCCTGCGCCGTCCTCACCGCCGATCTGCGGGACACGGCGCAGGCCCGCCAGTGTGTCGAGGACGCCGTCGAGCGGTGCGGACGGCTCGATGTGCTGGTGAACAACGCCGGGTCCGTGGTGCCCGGCAAGGTCGAGGAGAGCGACCCCGAGGGCTGGGAGCGGATGCTCGACCTCAACGTCAGGGCCGTGCTGCACACCTCCCAGCAGGCGCTGCCGCATCTGCTGCGTACGGCGTCCGACGGCCCGCGCGGAGTGGCGGACGTGGTGAACGTCAGCTCGGTGGCCGGCCGGCTGGCACGTCCCGGCAACGGCGTCTACTCGGCCACCAAACACGCGGTGGGCGCCATGAGCGAGGCCATGCGCCAGGAGGTGACCGCCCGCGGTGTCCGGGTGGGGCTGATCGAGCCGGGCATGGTCGCCACGGAGCTGACGGCCGGCAGCGCGGTCGCCACCGTCGGGCGCGGCATGCCGCGCGAGTCCTGGCTGCACCCCGAGGACATCGCCCGCGCGATCGCCTTCATGGTCACCCAGCCCTCGCACGCCGCCGTCAACGAGATCATGGTGCGCCCCACCGCCCAGGAGCACTGACCGCACCGCCCCGACCGCCCCGTTACGCCATGGCGTGACGGGGCGGAGGCGCACGTCGCCCTCGGCCCGGTGTCCCGGCCGAGGGCGGTACCGGTCCCTGGGCACGTGGCGAAAGCGTGGCCCCGTTTCGGCCCCGGCCTGGCCCTCGCGGAAGCCTGCGCAAGGGATTTACAACGTTGGAAATTCTCTCTAGCGTTGCGCCACGCAGGGTCCGGGCCCCTCTCCCCCTTCACCACTCCTCCCGAGGGAGCGTGCATGACCACGCCGTACCGAAGACTCCTCCTGCCCACCCTGCTGACCCTCCTGGCCGTCCTGGGCTCGCTCCTGGCCGTTCAGGCACCCCCGGCCGCGGCCGCCTCCGGGACCCTGCTGCGCGACGGCACCGGCCTCTACCCCCGCGCCCTGCGCCTCCAGCACAACGGCGCCGCCAACGCCCGCATCCTCGCCTCGGTGGTCACCTTCCGCGGCTCGGACGGGCTCGGTGCCATCTACGAGAGCACCGACGACGGCGCCACCTTCCGGCAGGTGGGCGAGGTGGCCGACCCCGAGGCGTCCGGCGGACAGGGCGAATGCTGCGCCACCCTGTACGAACTGCCGCGGGCCGTCGGCGCCATGCCCGCGGGGACCCTGCTGTGGGCGGCCTCCATCGGCCAGGACGAGCCGGATCGCCGGATGGCCATCCGGGTCTTCCGCAGCAACGACCAGGGCCGCACCTGGTCCTATCTGTCCACCGTGGCCACCGCCCCCAACGCCAAGGGGCTGTGGGAGCCGGAGTTCTCCATCGACTCCGGCGGACGGTTGGTGGCCCACTACTCGGACGAGACCGACCCCGCGCACAGCCAGAAGCTGGTCGCCGCCCGCAGCGCGGACGGGATCACCTGGACGGGCCACCACGCCACCGTCGCCAGCAATCTCGCCTCCGACCGGCCGGGTATGCCCATCGTGCGCAAACTGCCCGACGGCCAGTACTTCATGGCATACGAGATCTGCGCTGCCCAGGGGCAGTACTCATGCGTGGTCCACTACCGGACCTCGCGGGACGGCTGGGACTGGGGCGACCCCGCTCACCTCGGTTACCGTCCCGAGACCGCCGACGGGAAGTACTTCACCCACACGCCGAACCTCGCCTGGGCCCCTGAGCCCGGAAATCCCCGGGGCAGGCTGTTCCTCGTCGGCCAGGTCCTGAACAACGCCGACGGCACCACCGCCACCGGCAGCGGTGCCACCGTCTGGACCAACAGCAATGGCGGCACCGGGGCCTGGCGTTCGATCTCCGCACCGGTGCGGGTGGATTCCAAGGTGGTCGACTGGTGCCCCAACTACAGTTCGGCGCTGCTGCCCTCGGCGGACGGCAGCCGAGTGCTGGAGATCGCCACGGACTACGTGGGCACCGTGTGCAAGCCGTTCTACGCCACCGGGGGGAGCTGACCCGGCGGAACGCTCGCTGAGCGGTGCGGTGTTCACCGGGCCGCGGATCCCCCGTCCGGCCGTTCGGGGCCGGCGCCCAGCATGGTGCGCACCACCGTGTCCACCAGGGCGTCGGCCTCGGCGCGCGTCGGTGTGCCGAGCCGTTCGTCGAGCAGCAGTGTGCTCAGCCCGTGGACGAGGGCCCAGATCCCGATCCGCAGCGGCTCACGCCGCTCCGGTTCCGCGACGGCCGCGATGTGCTCCGCCACGATGGCGATCGCGGCGTCGGAGGCGGCGATGGTGTCGGGGTGGCTGCTGCACGCCTGCCCGAACATCAGGCGGTACACCCCGGGGTGGTCCAGCGCGTAGTCGACCGCCGCGCACGCCATGGCGATGACCTCCGCGCCGGGCTCCTTCCCGGGGGCGACCGCGGCGAGGCGTTCGCCCAGCTCCGTGAAGCCCCGGGTGGCGAGGGCGGCGAGCAGCGCCTCCTTGTCGCGGTAGTGGCGGTAGGGGGCGTTCGGGGAGACCCCGGCGTGCCGGGCGACCGCCCGCAGTGACAGCTCACCCGGGCCCGCAGTGTTGAGGAGCGCCAGAGCGGAGTCCAGCAGGGCCGCTCGCAGATCCCCGTGGTGGTATCCCGAGCCAGTGGATGTTGACAGTGTCCACACCTCCATCCTTCAATGTGGACATCGTACACATCGATGCGGGCCGGTCCATGCGGACGCGGCCCGCGCACAGGAGTGCCCGATGACCGAACGACTCGCCCCACCCGCTCAACGCCCCTGGCTGTGCCTGTGGGGCGGCGCCGCGGCGTCCTTGCTGTCCGTCGGCGGCCGGTTCGACGTGCCCCTGGCCGCATGGGTGGCGCCGCTGCTCCTCCTCCGCTTCCTGCGCCACACCCGCCCACTCGTGGCCCTGCCCGCGGTGTTCGCCGTCACGGTGGCGTCGGCCGCGGTGTGGATGGCCGAACTCGCCGTACCCATCACCTGGCTCGTCTTCCTGGGCGTTGTGGCCCTCGGAGTGGCCTACGGTCTGCCGTATGTGGTCGACCGGCTGCTCGGCCCGCGCGCCGGCACCCTCGGCCGGGTGCTGCTGTTCCCCGCCGCGGCCATGTCCGTGGAATTCCTCCTCGGCACGTACGGCCCGTTCGGCACCGTCTACGGCATGCGGGCCGCGTCCCAGCACACGAGCACCGCGCTGCTGCAGATCACCGCGCTGACCGGGCCGTACGCCATCGCCTTCGTCATCGGGGCGGGAGCGACGGTCGGCAATCTGGTCTGGGAGCGCGGGCCGCACCGGCCCGCGCCGCGCTGGGCCGCCGCCTACGCCACGGCCGTCGCGCTGATCGTCGTCGGCGGGCAGCTCCGCACGATGTCCACGGACACGGGCGGCGACACCGTCAAAGTGGCCGGCGTCAACCCGAGCCACGCGGCCATCGACGCCGAGACGGCGGTGCACGGCGCCTCCCGGCTCGCCGTCACCGACCCGCGCCGCGTCGACCGGGCCGATGTGCGCCGGGCCATGCGACCGCTGCTCGACGACCTCTTCCGCCAGACCGACCGGGCGGCCGCGGCCGGTGCGCGGATCGTCGTCTGGTCGGAGAACGCCGCGCGGGTGGCCGACGAGGACCACCGCGCGTTCCTGCGGCAGGCATCGGCGGCGGCGGACGCGCACAACGTCTATCTCCTGGTGGCCGACCTGACCTATCTGCCGGACGCGCCCCACGGCAGGGACGAGACGCATCTCTTCGGCCCCGACGGCAGCAAGCTGTGGGACTACGAGAAGGCCCGGCCCATCCCCGGGCTCGAGATTTACACACCCGGCGACGGCCACGTGCCCGTCGTCGACAGCCCGTACGGCCGGCTGGCGAACGTCATCTGCTTCGACGCCGACTTCCCGGCGGGCAATCACATCGACGCCGACATCGTCCTCGTCCCCGGCGGCGACTGGCCCGAGATGGGGCGCACCCACACCGCCATGGCCGGGCTGCGCGCGATCGAGAACGGCTACGCGCTGGTCCGGCAGGACTTCAACGGCCAGTCCAGCGCCTACGACGCCACCGGACGGCTGCTGTCCACGCAGGACACCACCACCGACACGGGCGTCTGGTACGCCGACGTCCCCGTCCACGGCTCGCGCACCCCGTACTCCCGCACGGGCGACATCCTCTCCTGGGCCGTGCTCGCCGGCACCGTGGCCGCGGCGGTGGTTCTCGCCAGGCGCACCCGGCGCCACCCCGCTCCGCCATCCGGGTCCGCCTCCTCCGCGCGGGCGTCCGCCGTTGGCCCGGGCAGGTGACGGACACCGGACGGGCCATGACCCGAACGCCGTACGGCGGTGGCCGGGGGAGCGGACCCGGGACACCTACCGCGACGTGACCGCCGCACCCCGTACGGCCGTCGCACCACACCCCAAGCCACGCCGCTGACCTGCACCGACGGTCGCGGCGGTGGCGGGGTGGCGGGGCATCGCACGGACGGAGGGCGAGCGGCCGGAGCCGCTTTCCGAGGCGCCGGACGCCCGCCATCCGGCCGACGGCACGGGCCGTGTGGGTGCTCGACCTGCCCCGCCCCGGATGACAGCGTGGCCGACATGGAGCACAGCCCAGGACCGCAAAACGTGCGCGCGAGGCTGCTGCTGGCCAGCGCCACCATGCTCTTCGTCGAGCTGGCGCTGATCCGGTGGACCGGCGCCAATATCGTCCATCTGAGCTATTTCTCGAACTTCATCCTCTTGGGCTCGTTCCTCGGGATCGGCCTGGGATTCCTGCTGCCCGCCGGCCGTGGTCAGTGGCTGACCCGCTGGGCGCCCGTCCCGCTCGCCGTTCTCGTCGTCCTGGTGCGCGAGTTCCCCGTGCAGGTGCGGCAGACCAGCGGCGAGGTCATCTACTTCACCGCCGTGAAGACCACCGGTCTGCCCCAGTGGGTGACCCTGCCGGTGCTCTTCGGGCTGACCGCGCTGATCATGATGGCCATCGGGAAGATGACGGCCGATCAGTTCCGCCGGCTGCCCTCGCTGGAGGCGTACCGCTTCGACCTGATGGGCTCGCTCACCGGCTCGGTGTCCTTCGCGCTGCTGTCCTGGCTGCGCGCACCGTCGGTGGTGTGGGGGGTGATCGCCGCGGTGGCGCTGCTGACCCTCGGCGGCCGCCGCAACACCATCAGATATTCGGTGCCGCTCGCGCTGATGGTGGCCATCCTGGCGCTGGAGACGGCGGCCAGCGGCATCTCCTGGTCCCCGTACTACAAGATCGAGGTCACCAGGCCGACCTCCGGCAGCCGGGACTACAAGATCTCCGCCAATGGCGTACCGCACCAGTCCATCGCCCCGCTGAGGGTGCTCAGACGCCCCGACTCCCCGTACGAGCAGCCCTACCGCGAGACCCCACGCAACTCCCACCGCCGGGTGCTCGTCATCGGGGCGGGCAACGGCAACGACGTGGCGATGGCGCTCGCCCACGGCGCCCAGCGGGTGGACGCGGTGGAGATCGACCCCCGGCTGCAGGAGATCGGCGCGTCACTGCACCCGGCCCGGCCCTACGCCAACCCCCGGGTGCATGTGCACATCAACGACGGCCGGGCCTTCCTCGAGCGCACCAAGACCCGCTACGACCTGGTCGTCCTCGCCCTGCCGGACTCCCTCACCCTGGTGTCGGGCGCCAGCAACCTGCGCCTGGAGAGCTATCTGTTCACCCGGCAGGCGTTCGAGGCGGCACACCGCCACCTCGCCCCCGGCGGCGCGTTCGCCATGTACAACTACTACCGGCAGAACTGGCTGATCGACCGGTTCGGCTCCTCGCTCACCTCCGTCTTCGGGCACGCCCCCTGCATCACCCACTACGGAGGCAAGAAGGCGGCCATCCTGGTGGCCGGTGTCACCTCCGGCGATCAGTCCTGCACCGCCTCCGCGTGGCGCCCCTCCGGTCCGGTGCCCTCGGCCGCCGGGGACGACCACCCCTTCCCGTATCTGCTGCACCGCACCATCCCCACCCTCTACATCGGGGTCCTGGGCGCGATCCTGCTGGTGACGCTGGTGTCGGTGCGGCTGACCGGGGTCCGGCTGAGGCGCACCGCCCGCTACGTGGACATGTTCCTGCTCGGCGCGGCGTTCATGCTGCTGGAGACCAAGAACGTGATCGGGTTCGCCCTCTACTTCGGCACCACCTGGCTGGTCAACGCGATGGTCTTCGCGGGGGTGCTGCTCGCCGTGCTGTGCGCGGTGGAGGTCCGGCGCAGGCTGCGCCGGGTCAATCAGCTGGTGCTGCAACTGATGCTGTTCGCCAGCCTCGCCATCGCCTGGCTGGTCCCGTCCCATGTGGTGCTGGGGCTGCCCTTCGCCCCCCGGCTGGCCGCCGCGATCGCGCTGGCCTTCGCCCCCATCTTCTGCGCCAACCTCATCTTCTCCGACCGGCTGGCGGCGGCCGCCGACCCCACGTCGGCGTTCGGCGCCAACCTGCTGGGCTCCCTGTTCGGCGGCACCCTCGAGTACCTGGCCCTGCTCACGGGCTATCAGGCGCTGCTGCTGGTGGTGGCGGTGCTGTACGCGGGGGCCTGTGTGGCCATGCGCTTCACCCGCCGTGGCCCCGGCGACGTTGCCACCCAGGAACCCCTCACCGTGCAGACGGCGCCACGCCCCTGAGCGCTCCTTCCCCGGCCGCCCCCGGCCGCCCCCAGCCGCCCCCGGCCGTCTTCCGGCCGGGGGCGGCCGCGTGCGTGGTGCGGGCCGCCGAATTCCCGGCGCGGGCCACCGCGGTCACTCGAACATGACGTAGTCCGGGCGTGGCCGCAGGGCCAGCACCTCCTCCGGGGTCATCAGCCGGCTCCCCTCGGTGTCCTCCTCGTAGAAGAGCTTGAAGCCGGTGCGCACGCCCTCGGGCTGGTTCCTGACCAGCTGCCGCCAGGTGTCCCGCTTCATCCCCGGCGAACCTATGCCGTCCGCGCTCTTGATGAACACCACCCCGGGCTGCGGGCGCAAGCCGGACTGGTCGCGGACGACGGACACGGCCACCTGGTGGAAGACGAGCGGCTTCTGCGGCAGATCGTGTTCATCGACGATCCCGGAGAGAAAGCGGGCCACATCGGTGAGCTCCTTGCCGCTGGTGTGGCCGTAGGTGTCCCCCGGCACCTCGCCCGGACCCATCTCCCACTCCGGGTCCAGGGCTATGCCGACATCGGGGTGGACCAGCCATTCGCGCAGCGCCTTGACCTCGCCGAGGACCGAGGCCCGGCCCGGCTGGATGTTCAGCAGCAGCAGGGCAC
The DNA here is from genome assembly GCF_017874715.1 of Streptomyces iranensis. Taxonomy (GTDB): domain Bacteria; phylum Actinomycetota; class Actinomycetes; order Streptomycetales; family Streptomycetaceae; genus Streptomyces; species Streptomyces iranensis. Next base: position 225,422 of record NZ_JAGGLR010000014.1, read on the forward strand.
GGTGGCGCTTGGCCGCGTCGTGGAAGCGGCGGATCGTGTCGGAGGAGGTGCGGGAGCGGTAGGTGCCGCCGGGGCCCGCGGCGCTGTTGGCGACGGTCGCGAGGAGTTCGAGCACCGGCTGCGGTTCACGGTCCGCGGCGTAGGCACGGGCGGTCTTCTCGATCTGCCGCACCTGGTCGTCGAGGTCCCCGACACCGAGCCGGCCGAGCGCGGCGGCCCCGGGCAGTCCGCAGTAGCCCACCAGCCGGTAGCGGGACAGCTCCCGGCCGCCTCGCGGCAGCTCGGGCCGCGGTTTCGGAGTGGGGGAGGGGGAGCGCCCGGACGGGGTGGCGGACGGGGAGCGCCGCGCCTTCGTGGACCCCTGTGGACCCGCTCCGGAGGCGGAGCCCGCCGACTCCTCGCCGCAGCCGGCGAGCAGGCCGAGTCCGGCCGCCGCGGCCACCGAGAGCATGCCGCGCCGGCTCGGTGGCGGGGTCCCCGGCCCTCCGCCGCCGTCGCCGTCGCCGTGCCGTAGGGCGTCCTGCCCGGCCGATGCCCCGTCGGTCGTCGGCTTTCCGGATGTGCTGTGAGCCACGTTCCCTCCGTCCGCGGCGCCGGGTCGGTGGACCGGGCACCGGTCTGTCGTGCGGGCCGATGGGTTGTCCGTGCCAGGCAGCCTGTCCGGTATGACGAAGGCGAAACGGAATAGTGTCCACCGGGCGGAGGGCATGCGTCGCTTTCAGCCGGGCATGCGAACAGTGGTCGGGTACGGAGCATCCGAACGAGGTCGGCGAGGTCGCCGACCGGTTCCAACGCGTGTCGGAATACGCCCCCTTGGCGCTCCTCGGGGTCGGGTCAGCCGGCCGGTTCGGGCGGGCTCAGACGGCGGATCGGCGTGCCCTGAAGATAGGCGCTGATGTCCTCCACCACATCGCCGTAGAACCGCTCGTAGTTGCCCCGGGTGACATAGCCGAGATGCGGGGTGGCCAGCAGATTGGGCAGCGTACGGAACGGATCGCCCGGCGGCAGCGGCTCCCGCTCGAACACATCGACGCCCGCGCCCGCGATCCAGCCGTCCCGCAGCGCCTGCGCGAGCGCGGTCTGGTCCACGATGGCGGCGCGGGAGGTGTTCACCAGGAGTGCCGTGGGACGCATCCGCCTCAGCTCGGGCGCGCCCAGCAGCCCCCGGGTGCGGTCGCCGAGCACCAGATGCACCGAGACGATGTCGCTGGTCTCCAGCAGCTCCTCCTTCGAGTCCGCCAACCGGACCCCCTCCGCCTCCGCGCGCTCGGCCGTCAGGTTCTCGCTCCAGGCGGCCACCTCCATGCCGAAGGCCCGGCCGACCCGCGCCACCTGGGTGCCGATCCTGCCGAGACCCAGCAACCCCAGACGGCGGCCGTGCAGATCGGTGCCGACGGTGCTCTGCCACGCTCCGCCGTCCCGCAGCGCCGTGCTCTCCGGCACCAGATGGCGGGCGAGCCCCAGGATCAGCGCCCAGGTGAGCTCGGCGGTCGGTTGCGCGGCGCTGCCCGTGCCGCACACGGTGACGCCGTGGCGGGCGGCGGCCTCCAGGTCCACCGACGCATTGCGCATCCCCGTGGTGACCAGCAGCTTCAGCCGTGGCAGCCGGGGATAAAGCGACGCGGGGAAGGGGGTGCGCTCCCGCATGATGACCACGATCTCGCAGTCCCCGATCGCCTCGGCCACCGCGTCCTCACCGGCGATGTGCTCATGGACCGGCACCACGTCCACCGCGTCGAGCACCCCCGACCAGTCGGCCGCCGACAGCGCCACATCCTGATAGTCGTCGAGCACGGCGCAGCGCAACTTCATGGGACTACCTCGACTACCTCGGTTTCCTCGGACAGGTACGGTGTTTCTACCACCCATGTGATGGCACCCCGGAAACGGGGGCCTGACACGTCGTCACCGTGTTTGCGGCGCCACCCTTCCGGATGACATCCGGCGCGCGGGCGTGGTGTCACAGACGTGTTTTTTCACCGAAAGTTGGCCTCTCATGGGGTGCTGAGACATGTGTGGTTGTTTTGCGTAGTGGCACACAGGGCACCGCACACCACTGACAGCAGGCATAATCGCTGCTGCGATGGGCGCAGACGCCCAGAAAGGGGACGAAGTGAAGTGAACGCGTTGAGCGCGGACAGCAGTGTTGGTTCGACCATCGAGGTGCTGGAGGCCGAACTCCCTCAGCTGCAGAAGCAACAGGAGGCACTCAAGGGTGATTTGGAGGCCGTCACCAAGCGGCTGGAGGCGGTCAGCACCGCCCTGAGCAGTCTTCAGTCCCTCTCCACCTCCGCGGTGCCCGAGCAGGGCGGCAACGGAGCCCCGGTGGCGGTGGCGGAGCCCGTGGCCCAGCCGGCCGCGGAACCGGCCACCGAGGCCGCCGCGCCCGAGTCCGCCGAGGACACGGCCACCACCGGCCGTACCTCCGCCGCCACCCGCAAGGCGGCCATCGGCCGTCAGCGCAGTGGCGGCAAGGCGGGCAAGGCGCCGGCCACCGGACGGGGCACCAAGGCGGCGGCCAAGAAGACCGCCGCCAAGAAGACCGCGGCGAAGGCCGCGGCGAAGGCTCCCAAGTCCGCGAAGGCCACGGTGAAGGCCACCAAGGCCACGGCCAAGACCGCCAAGAGCACCAAGGCCGCGGAGAAGCCGGCGGAGAAGGCTACCAAGGAGACGGCCACCACCTCCGAGCGCTCCACCGGGCTCGCCGACAGCGTGCTGACCGCGCTGCGCAAGGCCGGCCGCCCCATGCGGGCCTCCGAGGTCAACGAGGCCCTGGGCCGCGACGAGTCCCGCACCAATGTGAACTCGGTGCGCAACACCCTCGAGCGGCTGCGCTCCTCGGACCGGGCCCAGCGCTCCGGCCGTGGCCTGTACGAGGCCACGGCCACCAGCTGAGGGGTGCCGTCAGTTCACCGCCACCCATGTGTAGCGGTGTTCCGGACGGCCGGTGTCCCCGTACTTGAGCGTGAGGCTGATACGGCCCGCATGCTCGAGGTACTTCAGATAGCGCTGGGCCGTGGAGCGGCTGATGCCGGTGCGCTCCGCCACTTCATGGGCGGAGAGCGGGTGGTCGGCCTGGTCCAGGACCCGGCGTATGAGGTCGACGGTGGGCGCGGAGTGGCCCTTGGGGAGGGTGGGACCGGAGGTGTCGGCGGCCGCGAAGGCGCCGAAGATCCGGTCCACCCTCTCCTGACCGGTCTCGCCGCGCCCGCCGACGCCCTCGAGAGTGCGGCGCAGTGCCGCGTAGCCGTCCAGCTTGGCCCGCAGCCCGGCGAAGCTGAACGGCTTGACCAGGTACTGGAGTGCGCCATGGCGCATGGCGGCCTGCACGGTGGCCACGTCACACGCCGCCGTCACCATGATGACGTCGGCGTGGTGGCCGAGCTGGCGCATCCGGCGCACCAGGGTCAGCCCGGTCTCGTCCGGCAGGTAGTGGTCGAGCAGAACGAGGTCGACCGGGTTGCGTTCGAGGGTCGCGAGGGCCTGGGCGGCGGTATGGGCGCGGGCGGTCACCCGGTAGCCGGGCACCTGGGCCACATACGCAGCGTTGATCTCGGCGACGTGGAAGTCGTCGTCCACGACAAGAACGTCGATCATCGTGACTCTCCTGCTGCGGTGAACTCATGAATGGGTGTGTCGTCCCCGGTGAGGGCCTCGGGCAGGACGACGGTGAACACCGCCCCGCCACCCGCCCGAGCGGTGACCCGGGCCATCCCTCCGTATCGCTCGGCCAGCCGCCGTACCAGGGCCAGTCCGATGCCCCGGCCGCGCGGCGACACCGCGGCGGACCCGTCGTGGGCGTCGGGGCCGTCCGGGGAGCCGGGAGGGGCGGGCCGTTTGGTGGACCAGCCCTCGGTGAAGATCTGTTCGCGCATCCCCGGTGGCACCCCCGGACCGGTGTCGCTCACCCGCAGCACGGCGGTGGTGCCCTCGGCCCTCAGTTCGACCTCGACGAGCGGGGTGGGCGAGCGGTGTGCGGCCACCGCGTCCAGCGCGTTGTCGATGAGGTTGCCGAGCACGGTCACCAGATCGCGCGGATCGACCACCCGCCCCGGCAGCAGGGTCGCGGGGGAGATCCGCAGGGCGACCCCGCGCTCGGCCACGATGGCCGACTTGCCGACCAGCAGCGCCGACAGCATGGGATCGTGCACCCGTTCGGAGATCTGCTCGGCCGAGGCGCGCCGGGCGTTGGTCAGCTCGGCCACGAACTGCGCCGCCCGCTCGTGCAGTCCGAGCTCCAGCAGCCCCAGCAGAGTGTGCAGCCGGTTGGCGTGTTCGTGGTCCTGGGCGCGCAGCGCGTCCAGCAGCCCGCGGGTGCTGTCCAGCTCGCGGCCCAGCAACTCCAGCTCGGTGCGGTCCCGCAGCGTCGCCACCGCCCCGCCGTCCTTGGTCGGCATGCGGTTGGCCACCAGCACCCGGCCGCCGCTGACGGTCAGCAGATCCGCCCCGTCCACCCGCCCCGCCAGCACATCGGTGGTGCGGCCAGGGGGCAGTGACTCCTCCAGGGTGCGGCCGGTGGCGTCCGGATGGATCCCCAGCAGCCGTCCGGCCTCGTCGTTGACCAGGCGGATCCGGCCCCGCCGGTCGAAGGCCACCACCCCTTCGCGGATGCCGTGCAGCATCGCCTCCCGCTCGTCGAGCAGCGCCGAGATGTCCGCGAACGCCACACCGTGGGTACGGCGGCGCAGTTGGCGCGAGACGGCGATCGCCGCGAGGACACCCACCGCGAGCGCCGCCCCCGCGTACAGCAGCAGCCGGGGGACCGCCGCCAGCAGCTGGTCGCGCACGCTGCCGTAGCCGATGCCCACCGACACCGCCCCGATGATCCGTCCGTCCCTGGCCCGCAGCGGCACCTTGGCGCGGGCCGAGCGGCCGAGCGTCCCCACGTCGATCTGCAGGACCTCCCGGCCGGAGAGCGCCTCGCGCGGATCGGTGGAGACGTGTTCGCCGATCCGGGCGGTGGTGGTGTGCGACCAGCGCACCCCCCGGGAGTCCATCACCACGATGTACAGCGCCCCGGTGGACCGGCGGATCCGCTCCGCCGCCCGCTGCACCGGACCCGACGGGGTGGGCTTCGTGGCGGCGAGGTCCCGGGCGATGTCCGGATCGGCCGCGGTGGTCTGGGCGATGGCGAGCGCCTGGTGCATCGCCTGGTTGTCGATCTCGGAGCTGAGCGGGGCCAGGAAGAGCGCGGTCGCCAGCACCATCACTCCGGCGGTGATGGACAGCTGCGCGGCGAGTACCTGACCGGAGACGCGCCGGGGCCATCGGATACGCATGATGGGCCCCCTGTCTCCCGTCTCGGGGTCCCGTGTGGTCCCGAACGCGAGCGGTAGTGCTTCGTCCGTTTATGGTGCTGTGAAGGCACCGTAAAGGCGCCCGGGGCGTATGCCCAGTCTCCGTAGCGTTTTCGTTGCGCGGGCGCGAGCAAAACGAGCAGAACGCGGTTTGTGAGCGCAAGGGCGCGTTGTGCTCACAAGACTGCCGCTGTGGCGCGGGTCACTCCTACTCTCCCGGCCATGAGCAGCCACACCAGCCCCGCCATCGAGCTGCGGGGAACGAGCAAGGCGTTCCGGACTCCGTCCGGGGCCCTCCACACCGCGGTCAGGGATCTGGACCTGACCGTCGGGCACGGTGAGTTCGTCGCCGTCGTCGGGCCCACCGGCTGCGGCAAGTCCACGACACTGACGCTGGTCAGTGGGTTGGAGGAGCCCACCGAGGGCGATGTGCTGGTGGCCGGTGAGCCGGTCCGCGGCATCGCATCCAACGTCGGCTTCGTCTTCCAGCAGGACGCGGTGTTCCCCTGGCGCAGCGTGCTGTCGAATGTGATGGCCGGCCCGCGCTTCCGCGGTGTGCCCAAGGCGGAGGCGAAGGAGCGGGCCCGTGAGTGGCTGGCCCGGGTCGGCCTCTCCTCCTTCGAGGACCGCTATCCGCACCAGCTGTCGGGCGGCCAGCGCAAGCGCGTGGCGCTCGCGTCCACCTTCGTCAACGACCCCGAGATCCTGCTGATGGACGAGCCGTTCTCGGCGCTCGACGTCCAGACCCGCGCGCTGATGTCGGACGAACTCCTGGAGCTGTGGGCGGGGACCGGCGCGTGCGTCGTCTTCGTCACCCACGACCTGGAGGAATCCATCGCCCTGGCCGACAAGGTCGTGGTGATGACGGCCGGACCGGCCACCGTCAAGGAGGTCTTCGAGATCGATCTGCCCCGGCCCCGCAAGGTGGAGTCGGTGCGGCTGGAGCCGCGGTTCGTGGAGATCTACCGGGAGATCTGGTCCTCGCTCGGCGAAGAGGTCCGCATCACCCGCGAGAGGGGTGCCGTCGATGCCTGAGACCATCTCCGCCAAGGCCGCCCCAGCACTCGGCAAAACACCCGGTACGAACCGCTCCAGGGCTCGGGCGCGCGCCGCCCGCAAGCGCGCCGTCCTCGTCCAGAGCACCCGCGCCCTGGTGCTCGTCGGCGTCATCGGGCTGTGGGAATGGATGTCCCGCGCCGCCGTCATCGACCCCTTCAACTTCTCGATGCCCTCGAAGATCTGGGAGCAGCTCAAGCAGTGGGCGCTGCACGGCACCGCGCAGGGCTCGCTGTGGGAGCAGATCTGGTACACGCTCTACGAGGCGCTCCTGGGCTGGGGCATCGGCGTCGTGGCCGGTGTGGTCCTGGGGATCGCGTTCGGCCGGATCGCCTTCCTCGCCGATGTGCTCGGCCCGTACATCAAGGTGCTCAACGCGCTGCCGCGCATCGTCCTCGCGCCCATCTTCCTCATCTGGTTCGGCCTCGGCCCGGCCTCGAAGGTGGCCTCGGCCGTCGTCCTGGTCTTCTTCCCCGTCTTCTTCAACGCCTTCCAGGGCGCCCGGGAGGTCGACCGCAATCTGGTGGCCAACTCCCGGATCCTCGGCGCGAGCAACCGTCAGGTGACCCTCCAGGTGGTGATTCCCTCCGCCACCTCATGGATCTTCACCAGCCTCCATGTCAGCTTCGGCTTCGCCCTCATCGGCGCCATCGTCGGCGAGTACATCGGCGCCACCAAGGGGCTCGGCCTGCTGGTGTCCTCCTCGCAGGGCACCTTCAACGCCGCCGGTGTGTACGCCGCCATGGTGATCCTCGCCGTGGTGGCCCTGCTCGCCGAGGGGCTGCTGACCTTCCTGGAGAAGCGGCTCTTCCGCTGGAAGCCCGCCCAGCCCGGCGAGGACCGCTGAGCCCCGCCTCCTTCTTCCCGGCTCCCGCCGAGCCCGCCCTCCCTCTCCCCGCTCATCACCGTTCACAAGGACGTGACCTCATGCGCAGCAGTGCCAAGTTCTCCGCGGCCGCCGTCGCCGCGGCGCTCGCTCTGACCACCCTCACCGCCTGCGGCGGCGACTCCAGCGCCTCCGGCGGCGAGGACGGCAAGGTCAAGATCATGGTGGGTGGCCTGGACAAGGTCATCTACATGCCCGCGATGCTCACCCAGCGGCTCGGCTACTTCAAGGCGGAGGGCCTCAAGGTTCAACTGCTCACCGAGCCCGCCGGGGTGCAGGCCACCACCTCGCTGGTCGCGGGCGATGTCCAGGGCGTCGTCGGCTTCTACGACCACACCCTCGATCTGCAGGTCAAGGGCAAGCAGGTGGAGTCCGTGGTCCAGCTCGCCCAGGCCCCCGGCGAGGTCGAGGTGGTCTCCAACAAGGCGGCGGGTGAGCTGAAGTCGCCCGAGGACTTCAAGGGCAAGAAGCTCGGTGTCACCGGGCTGGGCTCGTCCACGGACTTCCTGACGAAGTACCTCGCGGTCGACAGCGGCGTGCAGACCAGCGAGTTCACCCCGGTGGCGGTCGGAGCGGGGCAGACCTTCATCTCGGCCCTCAAGCAGGGCTCCATCCAGGGCGGTATGACCACTGATCCGACGGTCGCCCAGATCGTGGAGCAGAAGATCGGCAAGGTCCTGATCGACATGCGCACACCGGAGGGTTCCAAGCAGGCCCTCGGTGGCCTGTACCCCTCCTCCTCGCTCTACATGAACACCGACTGGGCGAACGGCCACAAGGACACGGTGCAGAAGCTGGCCAACGCCTTCGTGAAGACCCTGAAGTGGATGTCCACCCACTCGGCCGAGGACATCGCCGCCAAGATGCCGAGCGACTACGCGCAGGGCGGCGCCAAGCTCTACGCGGAGGCCATCAAGAGCACCCTGCCGATGTTCACCAAGGACGGGGTGATGCCGGCGGACGGCCCGGCGACCGTCGAGCGCGTCCTCAAGGCGTTCAACCCCAACCTGAAGAACGCCACGGTGGATCTGAAGAAGACCTACACCACCGAGTTCGTCAAGAAGGCGGGCTAGTCCAGGGAGCATCCGGCGGATCTTGACGCCTGTGGCGGGCTGCTCCCCGCCCTTTCCCGCTGCCAGGGGCTTCGCCCCTGGACCCCCGGGTCCGGGGCGGAGCCCCATCCGCCGGACACCGGTAGGTCCCGGGGCCGGTTGCGCGGATTGACAGTCCCGCGCCCGTGGCGGGCGGTGTTTTCTCCCTGGTTCACGAAGACGTGCCGGGTGGCCGGGCGCAAGGCTGTGCGATGTCACTCCGCATCCCTTCCGAGGAGGAACACCGCATGACCCGACACGGAAGCAGACGCGTCACCGCGCTGCTGGCCTGTACCGCGGCCCTCACCGGTGCCGCCCTCAGCACCGGTGGGGCCGCTCAGGCGGCGGCCCCGGCGAAGGCGCCGACGGCGACCACCTGCACCGACCCCAAGACCGGCGTCCCGCTCACCGCCACGATCGAGGGGGACAGGAACGCCAATGCCATCTGGGGCACACCGGGCAGTGTCGTCAACGCCTTCTCCGGGGACGACTGGGTCTTCTCCGACCTGATCAGCACCTCCGCCGTGGTCTGCCTCGGCGACGGCTCGGACAACTTCAACCCCAGCGACCCGACCAATGTGTCGGTGGGGACGTACTTCGGCGTGAGCGGTCAGAACGGCAACGACAACATCACGGGGGGCACCGGCAACGACTACCTCTTCGGCGACAGCCCCGACAACGCGTCCCACTCCGGCAACGACACCCTGATCGGCGGCCCCGGCTACGACGTGGCCAACGGCGGCCCGGGGATCGACCGGTGTGACGCCGAGGTCGAGATCAACTGCGAGCTCTGAGGACGGGCGGCGGGGGGCCTCGTAGGCCGCCGGGGATTCCCGGGCGGCCTACGTCCCGTCGGCGGACCCGGCTCACGCCGTCCAGGCGCCGGAGGCGGCCCTGGCGACCACGGTGCTCAGGATGCGTACGCCACGGGCGGATCCGGGGTCGACGTCGGTGAGCCGCCGCACCCGCTGGAGACGGTAGTCCAGGGTCCGCGGATGGATGTTCAGCGCGGCGGCGGTGTTCCTGCGGTGCATGTCATGGGCGTAGTACGTCTCCAGGGTGGCGAGCAGCTCGGGGCCCCGGGCGAGGGTCCGGGCCATGCCGGACAGCCAGGTGTCGATGTCGCGGTCCTCGGCGACGGCCAGTTCGACGAAGACATCGGCCAGGGTGTGCGGGCGGCGGGGCACGGGCTGGAGCGGGGCCGCCAGACTGATGCGCCGGGCGCGGGCGTACGCATCGGCCAGCGCACGGACGCGGCCCGTACTGCTGCCGACCGCGCAGGGCCGCGCCACCGCCTCGCCCGCGTCGCGGACGAAGGCGAGCGCCCGGTCCCGGGCCGGCCAACCGCGGCCCGGCCGGGCCGTATCAGAGGCGTGGTCCTGGTCGGCGGGCACCAGGGCCACCAGCTCCTCCGCCCGGGGCCAGGCGATCGGCATCCGGTGGTGGGTCAGGAGGGCTTCGACGATCCCCTCGCGCCCTCCGGCGGCCGGGGCGGGCCGTCCGGGGACGCGGACGACCACCACCTCGTACGACGCGGCCGGGCTCATGCCGACGGCGCGGGCGAGGCCCGGGGCCAGGGTGTCGTCGGCGAGGAGGGCCGTGGTGAGGGCGCGCACCCGGGCGACGAAGGGGAGGCGGCGCTTCTGCTCCGCCGCATGGCCGCGGGTGTAGGCGTCGATGCCACGGGTGCCCTGTGCGGTGAACCAGACCATGACCCGCATCAGTTCATCGGTGTTCTCCGGGCCGGCCGCCTCCTGGATCTCCCGGAGCATGAGGTTGGTGTGCAGTCCGAGGACCCGCCGCCGGGACGCGGCGGACATCCCCGTCCTGGCCCGCGACGCGCCCATCGACGCGATGTGGTCGAGGTCCTCCTGGGTGAGGGGGGCTCCCTCGGGGGCTAATTCCAGGGTGCGGCGTCTGAGCCAGACCGCGTAGTCCAGCGCCTCGGCCCGTCGCCGGCCGTCGTGCTCCACGAACCGGTACTCGGGGATCTGCTGTCCGTAGACCTCCACTTCGTGGTGCGCGTCGTCCAGGGTGCGCCGGGCCAGTTCGGCGAAGAGATGACTTCCCATCGGGCGGTGCCTCCGTCAGTCGTTCGGAAACTCCCGCGGGGCCGCACGGGGACAACTCACGCGCGGGGGCGGTGCTCCACGAGGCGTTCCCGAGGTCGGATGGGTCGGGGCCGAGCATGCCACCACTCGCCGTCGGCCGGTCGGCACGGGCGGCATCGCGTGTGCGGAATTTCACCTCGCGGCCGTCCGGGCGACTCACCTCGAGGCGGTCTGGGCGACCCACCTCGAGGCGGTCCGGGCGGCTCACCTCGCGGCCGTCCGGGCGACCGCGTCGGTCAGCCGGACGGCGGCGTCGTCGGCGAACAGCCGGCGGCCCGCCGCGATACGGCGCTCCCGCCACGCGGAGGGCTCGGTGAGCGCGTCGAGCAGCCGCACCAGCTCCCACGAGTCCCGCGCGTGGTCCGAGAGCCCCAGCGCGGCCATCCGCCGGACGCCCTCGCGGCCATGGCCCGGGATGGGGCGGTAGCCGATCACGGGCACCCCGGTGGCCAGCGCCTCCAGCGCGGTCTGACCGGCCGCGTTGTCCACCACGGCCCGTACGGCGGCCAGCAGACCCGGCATGTCCGGCTCCCAGCCGAGGGCCGCCACCTCCGGGCGGCGCGACAGCTCGGCGCGCAGCCGTTCGTCCCGGCCGCACAGCACCACCGGCAGATACCCCGCCCCGGACACCAACCGCGCGGTGTCCGCCACGCGTGTGCCCGCGCCCCACGCCCCCACGGACAGCAGCACCGGCGGCCTCCCGGGCGCGAGCGCGCCCAGGAGCCGCCGCCACCGCGCCGCCCCCCGAGCCGGGCCGAAGAAGCGCGCCGCCACCACCGGTCCGGTGGCCACCGACGGGCGGCCCAGCGCCCGGCGCACCGTGTCCGCGGCGTCCGGGGTGACACACAGATGCAGATCGTTGCCCGGGTGCAGCCACTGGCGGTGCACCGCGAAATCGGTCACCACGACCGCGCTGGGCACCCCCAGGGCCCCGCGCGCCCGCAGCCTGCCGGTCAGCTGCGCGGCCAGATGGAACACCGGGACGACGACGTCCGGCCGCTCCCGTTCCACCAGCGCCAGCAGCCGGTCCTCGGCGAGCGCGGCCAGCGGGGCACTGCCCGGCCGGGGGCCCTTGCCGGGGCGGAAGAACGCCCGGTAGATGCCCTCGTACAGCAGCGGGGCGCGGCGGATGGTCGTCCGATAGAACGAACGCAGCCCCGCCCCGATGCGGTGCGGCAACAACTCCAGCACATCCACCCGGCCCGCCCCCTGACCCCGGTCCTCCAGCCTGCGGACAAGCTCGGCGGCGACCGCGTCATGTCCGGCTCCCATTCCGGCGCTGACAACGAGAAAGCGTGCCGACGGCGGGTGCATGACCACCTCCGATGGTGCGAGGCGCGGCTCCTCATGGCTCACTGGAGGTATCCGCTCCGCATGCCGTCAAACCGCGCGCTCGACGGCCGGTGACCCAGGACCAGCGGCCGGTCGGCGGCGAGACAGGGAGATGCCATGATCCGCCCCCTCCCGGACACACCCCTGGATCACGGCCGGATGCGGGACACCGGGCATCCGGCAGACACCGGGACGCGGGTCGCGCTGGTGACCGGCGCCTCCTCGGGCATCGGGGCCGCCATCGCCGACCGGATCGCGGCCGAGGGCGGATGGCGGCTGCTGGTCAGCGGCCGCCACCGGGAACGGCTCGACCGCGTGGCCGCCAGGACGTCGGCCCTCGCCCTCCCCGTCGACCTGGCCGCGCCGGAGGGCCCGGAGGTGCTCTTCCGAGACGCCCTCCGGGCCGCCGGACGGGTGGATCTGCTGGTCGCGGGGGCGGGCGTGGGCTGGGCGGGACCCTTCGCCACCATGCCGCCCGCCGCCATCGACCAGGTGGTCCGCGTCGATCTGCTCGCCGCGATGCGCCTGGTCCGCATGGTCGTCCCCCGGATGGAGGCCGAGCGGCGCGGGCACATCGTGCTGATCGGTTCGGTGGCCGGGACCGTCGGGGTGCGCGGCGAGGCGGTGTACTCCGCGGCCAAGGCCGCGCTCGGCGTCTTCGCCGACGCCCTCCGCCACGAGCTGGGCCGGGCCGGTGTGCGCGTCACCCATGTGGTCCCCGGCGTGGTGGACACCCCGTTCTTCGCCCGGCGCGGCGCCCCGTACACCCGTCGGCTGCCCCGCCCGCTGCCGCCCGAGCGGATCGCCGACGCGGTCTGGGACGCGGTCGAGCGCGGGCGGGACGAGGTGTACGTACCGGCCTGGATGCGGCTGCCGGCGGTGGTCCGGGCCCTGGCACCCCGGCTGTACCACCGGTTGGCCACACGCTTCGGGTGACCCCCGATGAGCGCCCTGACCGTCGTACTGGCCCTGCTGTCCGCCCTGGGCAACGGCGCGGCCTCGGTACTGCAGCGGCGGGCCGCGATGGACCAGGTCCGGGAGGAGCGGGGCGACGGCGGTCCGATGCGGAACCTGCTGCGGCTGGCGCGGCTGCTGCGCCGCCCGTTCTGGCTGGCCGGTCTCGCCGCGATGATGGTGTCCGCGGTGGCGCAGGTGGGCGCGCTGGCGGTCGGGAGGCTCTCGGTGGTCCAGCCGCTGCTGGTCAGCGAGCTGCTGTTCACCCTGGTGGTCGGCAGTCTGGTGTTCCGCCACCGCCCGGACGGCCGGACCTGGCTGTCGTTCGTGATGCTCGCCGCCGGGCTCGCGCTCTTCCTGGTGGCGGCCGACCCCTCCAGCGGCTCGCCCACCGCACGCAACGGCCGCTGGGTGCCCGTGAGCGTGGTGGTGGCCATCGCCGTGGGCGTCCTGATCGCGGTGGCCCGGGTGCTGCGTGGGGCCGCGCGCGCCGTCGCCCTGGGCAGCGCCACCGCCGCCTGCTTCGCCTGCACCGCGGCGCTGATCAAGGAGCTGACCGGGCGGTTCGCCGGTGGGGTGGTGGCGGTGCTCACCGACTGGCCGCTGTACGCGGTGTGCGCCGTGGGGCTGCTGAGCTTCCTGCTGCTGCAGAGCACCCTGCGCGCGGGCACTCTGGCCGCCTCGCAGCCCGCGCTCACCCTCGGCGACGCCCTGGTCAGCATCGCGCTGGGCTGGGTGCTGTTCGGCGAGCGCGTCGAGCTGGGGCTGCGCATCGTGCCCGAGGTGGCCGGGATCCTGCTGATGGCGGCCGGAATCGTGGGCCTGACCCGCTCGCCCGCCATGTGCGGCGGCTGGGACCAGGCCGTCCCCGAACCGCCGCGGAACGCGGGGACACCACTCCCCGGAGGACGGAGCGGCCCCGGCGGCGGGGGAACACCATGAGCGTGCGCCACCGCGCCGGACTCCTGGTGCGCGACGCCGCGCTGCTCGCGGCGGCCGCGCACCTCGCCCCCGCCGGTACCTGGCCGGCCGGGCCCCGGCGCGCCCTGTTCCCCGCCCTGGCGGGCCGTGGCCGGCGCGACCATGTGGCCCTCACCTTCGACGACGGACCCGATCCACGCACCACCCCGCGCTTCCTCCAGGTGCTCGACGAGCTCGGTGTCCGCGCCACCTTCTTCGTCCTGGGGGACGGCGTGACGCGCTTCCCGCACACCACCCTGGAGATCGTCCGCCGGGGCCATGAACTCGCCGTCCACGGCTGGACCCACAGCCGCCCCTGGCTGCCCACGGTGTACCGGGACGCCCACGAGGTGGCCCGAGCAGCCCGCGCGATCCGGCTGGCCACCGGCGCGGTGCCGCGGTGGTACCGGCCGCCGTACGGCATCCTCACCGGCGGCCGCTGGCTGGCGGCGGTCCGGGCCGGACTCACCCCGGTCCTCTGGTCGGCCTGGGGGCGCGACTGGACCGCGGACGCCACCCCGGCATCGGTGGCCGCCGCCGTACGGCGCGATCTGCGCGGCGGGGCCACCGTTCTGCTGCACGACACCGACCGCGCCGCGGCCATGGGCTGCTGGCGCGCCACGCTGGCCGCGCTGCCCGTGGTGGTGGCGGAGTGCCGGGACGCGGGTCTGCAGGTGGGGCCGCTGGCCGAGCACGGGATACGCCGATGAGCTCAGCCGTCGCGCAGGCGGGCCATCTTCCGGGGGTCCACGATCCGGTCGAAGTCCTCGGCGCCGATGTGGCCGCTGGCGATGGCCGCCTCGCGCAAGGTGGTTCCCTCGGCGGCGGCCTTACGGGCGATCTCGGCGGCCTTGTCGTGGCCGATCCGCGGGGACAGCGCGGTGACCAGCATCAGCGAGTGGGCCAGATACTCGTCGATCCGCTCGCGGTTCAGCTCGATGCCCTCGACGCAGTACGCGCGCAGCTTCTCGCAGGCGTCGGCGAGGATGCGGGCGGAGTGCAGGAAGTCTCTGATGACCAGCGGCCGTGCCGCGTTGAGCTGGAAGTTGCCCCGGGTGCCCGCGTGTGCGACGGCGGCGTCGTCGGAGAGCACCTGGGTGCACACCATCATCATGGCCTCGCACTGCGTCGGGTTGACCTTGCCGGGCATGCTGGAGCTGCCGGGCTCGTTCGCGGGCAGCGTCAGCTCCCCGATCCCGCCGTGCGGGCCGGAGGCGAGCCAGCGGATATCGTCGGCGATCTTCATCAGGGGGACGGCGAGCCCCCGCAGCCCGGCGGAGGCGGCCACCATGGCGTCCACACCGCTCTGCGCCGCGAAGGAGTTGGACGCCACCTTGAACGGATGGCCGGTGGCCACGGCGATCTCCCGGGCCACCGCCGGTCCGAAGCCCTCGGGGGCGCCCAGCCCGGTGCCGACCGCCGTGCCGCCGATGGCGAGCTGGTACAGATCCGGCAGCGTGGCCCGCAGCCGCTCCAGCGCGTCGGAGAGCTGGGCGGCGTAGCCGGACCACTCCTGCCCCACGGAGAGCGGGACCGCGTCCCGCAGATGGGTGCGGCCGGTCTTGACGATGTCGTACCAGGTCCGGGACTTGGCGGCGAGGGCCTCCTGGAGCAGGCTGACCCGCGGCAGCAGCGGGTCGTGCAGGACGCGCACCGCGGCGATGTGCATGGCCGTGGGGAAGGTGTCGTTGGAGGACTGGCCCAGATTGACGTGGTCATTGGGGTGCACCGGCTCCTTGCTGCCCACGACGCCGCCGACCAGCTGGATCGCGCGATTGCTGATGACCTCGTTGACGTTCATGTTGGTCTGGGTGCCGGAGCCGGCCTGCCATACGTACAGCGGGAAGTGGTCGTCCAGCGCGCCGGAGACCACCTCGTCGGCCACATGCGCGATCAGATCCGCCTGCCACCCCGCCAGCCGCCCCTCCCGGCCGTTGACCAGCGCGGCGGCCTTCTTCACATAGCCGTACGCGTGGTAGACCGCCTTGGGCATACGGTCGTCACCGATCGCGAAGTGGACCAGGGCCCGCTGGGTCTGGGCGCCCCAGTACCGGTCGGCCGGGACCTCGACGGTCCCCAGCGCGTCCGTCTCGCGCCGGGCGCCGGTCGCGTCGATGCGGGTGGGCAGGTCCCGCCGCACCCTCGGGGTGCCCCGGGCGCCCCGGCGCCGGTGGGGCGTGTTCATCGGGTGCTCTCCCTGACGGATGGCAGCCCATCCATACGCACACTCCGCATCACGGCTGTGGCCCTCCCCGCCAGTGTCGCTCCGCACCGCCCCGGCCGCATCCGGCCGGGGCGGGCGGCCGTACTCGGGCCGATACGTGCGTCGGGTGGGAGTCGGCCATCGCCGTGGCACGGGGCCATCGCCGTGACCCGGCCTCGGCCGTCGGGGGATCCCCCAGGGGCGTCAGATCCAGGGGCGTCAGATCCGGGTGCGCAGCCGGATGAGGGTGCCGTCCGCGTCGGCCTGCATCTGCACCACGTCGCACAGCATGCGGACGCCCCACAGCCCGAACCCGGGCTCGGAGTCGGCCGGCGGGGCGAAGCCCCACAGCGCGTCCGGGTACCAGTGGCCGGGCCCGGAGATCTCGCAGACCAGATCGCCGTCGTGGACCCAGGTGCCCAGCCGCGCCGGGGCCCCGCCGTGCCGGATCGCGGTGGTGGACACCTCGCTCACGGCCGCGACCATGTTGCGTAGCGCGTCATGGCCCATGCCGTGCCGGCTCGCCCGCTCGGCCACGAAGGTGCGCACGGCGTCCAGGTCGGTCGAGACGATCGACACGGACTCGGCCGTGCGCGGGGCGGACGGCAGGGGGCGCCGGTCGCAGGTGGCGCTGAACGGGCCGGGGTCGGTGTAGGCGTCGCTCTTCTCCGGCCCGTGGCCGTCGATGATCTCGGGGTGGGTCTGGCGCGCGTAGGCGATGATCTCCGGGTGCAGCAGACGCCGGTCGTAGCAGCAGATGGCGCGGGCGCCGGAGTGGGCGAAGGCCGCGTTGACGATCGACTCGTAGCGTGCCCACTCCACCACCTCGAGCGGGGTGCGGCCCTGCCACACCGGTTCGGCGATCACCCGGACCCGGCGCGGCTTCTCGGCCTTCACGAAGGAGTCATAGGCGGCGATGGTCTTGACCGGGTGCTGGTACCAGCTGAGCGCCTCCTCGAACTGCACCGCCTTGGCGTCCTGCCCGAGCGCGTCCCGCAGCGCGTCGATGTTGGAGGTGGCCGCGACGACGGCCACGGCGTCGTCCGCCTCCAGGCCCTCGCGGAGGAACGGGACGCAGATATCGACCACTTCATCCTCGTCGCGGTAGAGGAATCCGCGGTGCATCATCGCATCGCGGTGGTCCGCGACGGGGCTGCTCGGGCTGGTCATCGGGCCTCCCTGGGGCTCGGCCGGCGAAAACACGCGGTGCGTCATCGAATTTCCGGACGGTATAGCGCAGTCTGCCACTTCCCCGGCCCGGTGCGCAGCCCGTTCCGGCCATACATGGACGGCATCCTGACGGTGCATTAGCATCCTCGGGCGTGACAGAGCTGAAGAACATCAACGCAAATGGACTTGATTTCGGGTATTTCGAAGCGGGCCCGGCCGACGCCCCATTGGCGCTCTGCTTGCACGGCTTCCCGGACTCCGCGCACTCCTGGCGCCATCTGCTTCCCGCGCTCGCGGACGCGGGCTACCACGCCGTGGCGCCCTTCATGAGGGGCTACGCGCCCAGCGGTATACCCGCCGACGGCGCCTACCAGGCGGGTGCGATCGCCGCGGACGCCAACGCGCTCCACGAGGCGTTCGGCGGCGACGGCGACGCCGTGCTCATCGGCCACGACTGGGGCGCCATCGCCGCGTACGGCGCCACCGGCAGCGCCCCCGAGCGCTGGCGGCGCGCGGTCACGATGTCGGTGCCCCCGCTGGGCGGGGTGCTGGCCGACTTCTTCAACTATGACTACGGCCAGTTCAAGCGTTCCTTCTACATCTTCCTGTTCCAGACGCCGCTGGCCGAGGCCGGTGCGGCGGCGCACGACATGGCCCTGATCGACGGTCTGTGGCGCGACTGGTCGCCCGGGTACAAGGACGCCGCCGAGGACATCGCGCACGTCAAGGAGAGCCTGCGGGACCCGGACCACCTCGCCGCCGCGATCGGCTACTACCGGGCGCTGTTCGACCCCTCGCGCCATGTGGAGGCGTACGCGGCCGAGCAGGAGGCCATCACCCGGACCGGGGAGGTCCCCATCCTCTATCTGCACGGCACCGACGACGGCTGCATCGGCGCCGATGTCGTCCAGGGGGCCCGGGACCACCTGCCCGCGGGCTCGCGGATGGAACTGGTCGACGGCACCGGGCACTTCCTCCACCTGGAGCGGCCCGAGCGGATCAACCGGGAGGTCCTGGCCTGGCTCGGCGGGTGACCGGGCGGCCCTGGGCGCGTGCCATGCCGCCATATGGCGTGTGACCAGGGCCTTTTTCAACGCGGAACGCGATGCGGCCGCGGCGGGACCCCGACCGGGGCGGACCCGGTCGAGCCGCCGCGGCCGTCGCTTTACCGCCGGTATACCGCCGCTGATCCGCCCTCTTCCATGCTGGACGCATCGCTACAGCCGCCCGGTAGGGACGCGTCTGGAGAGGGCCTGTGAACGTCGACCAGCAGCATCAGCCTCATGTCGGGGACGAACCCCTCTACGCCTGGAGCACCTTTCAGCTCTGCGGCGGGGTGGAGGGGTCCGGCCCGAGCGGCACCTGCCGGGCCGAACGCACCGCCCGTGCCTGTCTCGAAGCGGCACTCCAGGCCACCGCGGCCCACTCCAAGGCGTACTCCTGGGGCCAGCTCAGCCGGGTGTCCGCGGATGTCGAGCTGCCCTTCCATCTGTGGGCGCGAGATCCGGTCGCCTGGGCCGAGCCGGGGCCGAGGAAGACGGTCACGTGGCGTCCGGGCGCGGCTCCGCACCCGCAGTGATCCGGAACCGTCGGTGGTGAGGCGAGGCAGTGCTAGTGGTAAGGGAATCACGATGAAGAGCAGCGGACCCGGCATCGGGCTCAGGACGAGGGAGTGGCGGCCGGCCGACCACGGCCGTCTTGCGGTCAGCGAGGCGAACCCGGCCAGGGTCTACAACTATCTCGTCGGCGGCAAGGACAATTACCTCGCCGATTACGAGCAGGCTCAGCGATTTCTCGGTGTCGCACCGGAAGTCCGCGACACCGCGCTCTCCAATCGGAGATTTCTGCACCGTGCCGTCCGTCATCTCGCCGCCAATGGAATCAGCCAATTCCTGGATATCGGCGCGGGATTGCCGGCGACCCCGAATGTGCATGAAATCGCCCAGGCCGTGAATCCCCGGGTCCGGGTGGTCTACGCCGACAACGACCCCATCGTGGCGAGCCACGGCCAGGCCCGGCTCTCCGTCTCCGGCACCACGATGGTCAAGGCCGACATCCGCTCGCCCGAGGATCTCCTGGGCCATGAGGAGCTGCGGCGGCTGCTCGACCCCGCACAGCCGGTCGCGATCCTGCTGACGCTCGTCCTCGACTACATAGAGGACCTGGCGAACCCCGTCGGCATCGTCCGCCGGCTCATGGACTGGGCCGCGCCGGGCAGCTGTCTGGTCCTCTCGCACGCCACCGGTGACTTCACGCTCGACACCGACCGGGACTGGGAGGTCATCAGCTTCGAGGGCCCGGTGTCCCTGGTCGCCCGCGACCACGCCGGGATCATGGAGTTCTTCGCCGGGCTCGACCTGCTCGCCCCGGGCCTGGTGCAACTGCCCTCGTGGCGTCCGGGCATCGGCGCCGAATCCGATCCGACCCGGGTGTGGGCCTACGGCGGGGTGGCCCGCAAGCCGTAGCCCCGGCAGCCCCTTCACCCTTCGCCCTTCACCCGACGTCCGCCCCGGACCCCCGTGCCCTGCCCCCGGCCCCCGCCCCGGACCCCGCCTCAGCGCGGGCCGGGGCCGATCTGCAGGGTCATACAGGCGGGGAAGAGCCCGCTCCAGGTGTGCCCGCGCCAACTCTCGTACGTACCGGGGCGCTTCCATACGGGCAGGGCCTGGTCCATATGGGCCCGGCCCTCGGGGAACCTGCCCTGTTCCATATAGGTGATCCCGATCTCGTAGAGGGCGAAGCCCTCATGGTGGATGTTGCCCGTGCGGCGGGCGTACTCCAGGCTCTCCTTGAAACAGGTCAGGGCGTCCTCGGGGCGGCCCAGGCCGCGGTGGGCCCGGCCGAGGTTGCCCAGGCCGACCACCTCGGCCGGCAGATCCCCGGCCTCCCGGGCGAGGGCGAGCTGCCGCTCCTGCACCGTGATGGCCTCCTCGTACAGGCCCAGTTCGCACAGCGCGTCCGCGAGATTGCACGCGGTGCGCAGCTCGCCCTCCCGATGGTCCAGTTCGCGCCAGATCTCCAGCGCCGACTCCAGGGTGGTCCGTACCTCGTCATAGCTGTGCTGCAGCCAGTACGCGGCGGAGAGGCCGTCCAGCGCCCATGCCTCGCTCTCCGGGTCGTCCAGGCGGCGGGCGGTCTCGACGGCCAGCTCGTTGACCGTCTGGAGATCCTGGGCGTGGGCCCGGGGGAAGAGGAACCACTGGAGCGCCCGCGCCAGCCGCAGCCCCAGGCGCGCGATCACCTCGGGCTGGGCGGGCCCGGCCGCGTGGACGACGGCGGCCAGCAGATTGGGCAGCTCGTCCTTCAGCCAGCTCTCCGCCTCGTCCTGGCCGCTCAGCGGCACCGCCGGGTCCTCGGCCGGGTGCCGGGGCCAGGGGCGGAGCGGGTCGAGCAGGGTGACCGCCTGCTGGGCGGTGGCCGCGTAGCAGGACAGCGCCCGCTCCAGCGCCGCCGAGCGCTCCGCCTCGGGCTCCTCCTGCTCCGCCTGCTCCGACGCGAACAGCCGCAGCAGATCGTGCATGTGGTAGCGGACGGAGTCCCGGCTTTCCAGGAGCTGGGCGTCGACCAGCCGCTCCAGCGCGTTCTCGGTGCGGTCGGCGGGCAGGTCCAGCAGCGCGGCGGCCACCGGCAGGCTCACATCTTGCCCGTGCACCACACTGAGCAGCCGGAAGGCGCGGACCGCGTCCAGGTCGTCGGAGCGGCGGCCGAGCCGGAAGCCCTCGTAGCTCACCTGGAAGCTGACACGGACGGCCAGATCGCCGAAGCGCAACTCGTCCAGCCGGCCCCGGGCGTCGGTCAGCTTGGTCACCAGGGTGCGCAGCGGCCACGCGGGGCGGGCGGCCAGCCGGGCACCGGCGATCCGCAGTGCCAGCGGCAGCCAGCCGCACAGCCGGGTGATCTCCTCCGCCTCGGCGGGCTCGGCCCGCACCCGCTCCGCGCCGACGACCCGCTCCAGCAGCGCCACCGCCTGGTCCTGCGGGAGCACATCCAGATGCAGATGGGTGGCGCCCTCCAGGGTGGTCAGCATTTCGCGGCTGGTGACCAGCGCGGCGCAGCCCGGCCCGCCGGGGATCAGCGGCCGCACCTGGTCCACACTTGCGGCGTTGTCGAGGATCACCAGCAGTCTCCGGCCCGCCGCCAGTGAACGGAACTGCGCGGACGCCTCGTCGGTGTCGCTCGGCACGTTGGAGCCGTCCACGCCGAGGGCGCGCAGAAACCGGCCGAGCACCTCACCGGGGTCCAGGGCCGACTGTCCGGCGGTCGCCCCGTACAGATCCACATAGAGCTGGCCGTCGGGGAAGCGGTCGGCGAGCCGGTGCGCGGCGTGGATGGCCAGGGTCGACTTGCCGACCCCGCCGGTGCCGTCGATGGCCGCGAGCACCACCGACCGGCCGCCCTCGCCCGCCTCCGGGTCCCCGGCCGCGTCCATCAGCGCCTGGATCACCGCGACCTCGCCGTGGCGGCCGGTGAACGCGGGACTGGCGGGCGGCAGTTGGCGGGGCCCCCGGTTGGCCTTGTGGGCAGCGGCGGCGGGGTCGGGCCGGTCCGCCCCCGGGACGGGCGCGGCCATCAGGGAGGCGTCGGCGTTCAGGATCCGCTCGTGGAGGTCGCGCAGCGGCGGGGTCGGCTCGACCCCGAGTTCCTCGCTCAGCAGCCGGTGCAGATCGCGGTAGGCGGCCAGGGCGTCGGCCTGCCGCCCGGACCGGTACAGCGCCAGCATCAGCCGGCCGCGCAGCTCCTCGCGGAACGGATACTCGGCGGTCAGCGCCTCCAGCTCGCCCAGGACGGCCGTATGGCGCCCGCATCGCAGGTCCGCGTCGATCCGGGCGTCCACGGCCTGCAGCCGGCACTCCTCGAGCCGGGTGGCCTCCGCCGTCACCGCCGGGGTCGGGGGCACATCGGCGAACGGGGTGCCGCGCCACATCGCCAACGCCTCGCGCAGCCGCTCCGCCGCGGTCTCGGGCGCCTCCCGGTCGAGCGCCCGCCGCCCCTCCTCGACCAGCTGCTCGAAGCGGTGGGCGTCGAACTCGGCGGCCTCCACCGCCAGCCGGTAGCCCTGTGCCTTGTAGCCCTGTTTCTCGGTGATCAGGGTCTGCCCGGCCTCGTCGCCCAGGGTCTGGCGGAGCCGGGAGACATAGGTCTGCAGCAGCTTGGTGGCGCTCCGGGGCGCCCGGTCCTCGCCCCAGAGCTCGTCCAGGAGCCGTTCGGTGGAGACGGTCTGGTTGGCGTGGCACAGCAGCACCGCGAGCAGCGTCCGCCACTTGGCCGGCCCCAGGGAGGCCCACCCCTCGCCGGCGCGCAGCTCAAGCGCCCCCAGGACCCGGTATCGCACCCGTCCCCTTCCATCGGCTCGCCAACTGACCACTCCGCAATGGTTATACCTCCGATGTGGCCGCTGCCGTGCATCGTTCCATCCGCCGGGAACAAGCCCGCGCCGGGTACCGGCTCGTGCGGATGGCCGAAAATCGCCGCACCAGGGGTCGTGGCGGAACGGCCGAGGTCAGAACGGCCGGTCGCCCTCGATGGCGACGCGTTCGGCGACCCGGCGGTGCGGGGCGTAGTCGTTGACCGCGTAGTGCTGTGTGGCGCGGTTGTCCCAGAACGCGATGTCGCCCGGCTGCCAGTGGAAGCGCACCTGGTACTCGGGGACATGCGCCTGCCGGCACAGGAAGCTCAGTAGCCGGTCGCTCTCCTCGCGCTCCATCCCGGTGATCCGGGTGGTGAAGGAGGTGTTGACGAACAGCGTCCGCCGGCCGGTCTCCGGATGGGTGCGCACCACCGGGTGCTCCACCGGCGGGAACATCTTCTGGAACGGGGCCAGCCGCTCCGGTCCGTAGAAGCGGACGAAGCCGGGGATGACGTCGTGGACGGCGGTGGCGCCGTCGATGCGCTCCTTCACCTCCGCCGGGAGGTTGTCGTACGCCGCCGCCATGTCGGCCCACATGGTGTCCCCGCCCACCGGCGGCACCTCGCGCAGCTGGAGCACGGCGCCGAGCGCGGGCCGGGTGCGGAAGGTGACGTCGGTGTGCCAGACGTTCTCGAAGGTCGGCGTGGCGCCGGAGGCCTTGTCGAAGCGGACCACATCCTCGCTTGACCCGGCGGCGAGCAGCGGATTGGTCTCCAGCTCGCCCCAGTGCCGGGCGAATCCGCGCTGCTGCTCCGAGGTGAGGTGCTGACCGCGGAAGAAGAGCACCTTCCACTCCAGCAGGGCGCGGTTCAGCTCCTCGCGCAGCGCGGGCTCCAGCGGCCGGGACAGGTTCAGGCCGCGGATCTCGGCGCCGATGACGCGTCCGAGGGGCACGATCTCGAACCGCTCGTACGGACGCTCCTCCCACCCCTCGGGCAGCCGCCGCAGAACGCGCGCGCCCTCGTACATGCCGTCCGGCGGGATGGTGGCCTCGCGCAGAGCCGTGGGTGGAGTGTCGACGACGGTCATGGCGTCTCCTCATGCGTGACAGCGGACAGGGGGCAGGCGGGGGGTGGGGAGGTGCCCTCGTGCCGCGGGGGAGACCACGGGAGTGTCGTCCTGAACGTCGCGATGTCCGGATCGTCAGGGGGATGACCGGCGATCGCGAGAGGAATGACCGGCGTGGCTTCGGGGGCGCGGGGGCGGTGGCCGCGGGATGCGGAGAGTCCCGGTTAGAGGCCCGAGCGCTCACACCCGGTCCGGTCCGGGGCGCGTAGAAGTCCCGTCGCGTCGAACCGGTGCCTGATCATGAGCGCAATTGTGGGATCCGCCCTGGTGTGCTGTCAACGGGGAGTGCGGTGTGCGGGTACGGAAGACGTGTGCTCACCCGGCGGCGCGCTCAGGAGACGTGTGCTCACCCGGCGGCGCGCTCAGGTGGCCGAGGTGGCCGCCAGGGCGGTCCGGGCGCGCTCGACCAGGGCCCGGCCGGCCGGACCGCTCGGGCCGTCCGCCCGCCAGGCGAAGGCCAGCCGCCCCCGCAGGGCCGGCCGGTCGATGCGGACCGACCGCAGCCGGTCCGCCCGCGCCTCGGCGAACGCGCCGGGCAGGATCGCCGCGCCCAGCCCCCGCTCGGCGAGCTGCGCCAACACCTCCGGATCGCTGGCCTCGAAGGCGATGTGCGGGGTGAAACCGGCGGCCGCGCACGCCTCGTCGATCCGGGTGCGCAGCCCCGTACCGCGCGGCAGGCTGATCAGCGCACGGCCCCGCAGGGTGTCCAGCGAGATGGCCGAGTGCACGGCGAGCTCATGGTCGGGGCCGACCGCGGCCACGATCGGCTGATCCGTGATCACTTCCAGCTCGACCCCGGCCGGGGTCGTGGCGCCCACGCTGACGATCGCCGCGTCGAGCCGTCCCGTGCGCAGACCCTCCAGCAGCTCGTCCGAAGTGGCCTCGGTGAGGGTGATCTCCACCGCCGGATGGGCGTCGTGGAACTCCGCCAGCAGCCCCGGCAGATCCACGCTGTGCGAGGTGACCGTCCCGACCGCCACATGCCCGCGCAGCAGCCCGGTCAGCTCGTCCACCGCGAGCCGGGCGCCCTCCACCGCCGCGAGCGCGGCCCGCGCGTACGGGAGCACCGCCGCGCCCGCCTCGGTCAGCCGCACCGAGCGGCCCGAGCGGTCCAGCAGCTGCTCGCCCAGCTCGCGCTCCAGCCGGCGGATCTGTGCGCTGACGCCCGGCTGGGCCACATGCACCTTCGCCGCGGCCCGGGTGAAGTTCCGTTCCTCGGCCACCGCCACGAAGTACTCAAGCTGCCGTAGCTCCATAAGCAATGATTCTAGCAACCAGACCAATCATCTCTTGGACTTCTGCTCGCGCTCGCCGGAGGGTGGAGGCGGAGACAAGGAGTCGACCATGACCGAGACCCGTGCCCGCGCCACCACCCCCGAGGATCTGGCCCGGCTGTTCGTGGAGCGTGCCAACGCCGGGGACGCCGAGGGGCTGGCCGAGCTCTACGAGCCCGACGCGGTGCTCGCCTACCCGCCGGGTGCCACGACCGTCGGCCGCGAGGCGATCCGCGCCGTCTGCGAACGGATGCTGGCGCACGCCCCGCGCCCCTTCCAGGTGGAGGAGGCGCTGCCGACCGTCCGCTACGGCGATCTGGCCCTCACCTCGACCCGCCCCGCCGACAACACCGGCGGCCGGGTGCAGGTGGCCCGCCGCCAGCCGGACGGCACCTGGCTGCGCATCATCGACCGCCCCGAGATCCGCCCCGAGATCCGCCCCGAGATCCGCCCCGAGATCCGCTCCGGGGCCCGCCCCGAGGCCGGAGCCGAGTGATGCGTGTGCTGATCGCCGGGGGCGGGATCGGCGGACCGGCCACCGCCCTGAGCCTGCACGCCGCCGGGGTCGAGACGGCGGTCGTCGAGAGCGCCCGCGAGGTCCGGCCGCTCGGCGTCGGGATCAATCTGCTGCCGCACGCCGTGCGCGAGCTCATCGAACTCGGCCTCGGCGACGAGCTCGCCGCCATCGGCGTGGCCACCGCCGAGAACGTGTACTGCGACCGGTTCGGCACGCGGCTCTTCACCGAGCCGCGTGGCCTGGCCCAGGGCTACCGCTGGCCGCAGTACTCGGTCCACCGCGGGGAGCTCCAGCGGCTGCTCCTCGCGGCGGTCCGCGAGCGCCTGGGCGCGGACGCGGTCCGCACGGGGGCGCGGGTGGTGGGATTCGACGACTCGGGGCAGCGGGACAGTGTGCGCGTACGCGTCCTCGACCGGGCGACGGGGACGGTCGGGGAGACGGCCGCGCGGGCGCTGATCGGCGCCGATGGGCTGCACTCCGCGGTCCGCGCCGCGCTGCACCCAAGGGACGGCACGCTGCTGTGGTCGGGCATCCGGATGTGGCGGGGCACCACACGAGCCGAGCCATTTCTGACCGGGCGCTCAATGGTGATCGTGCGCGACGGGGACGCCGAGCTGGTCGCGTATCCGATCGGTGGCGGCCGGGTCAATTGGGTCTGCCAGGTGCGGATGTCCGAGCCGGGGCCGCTCACCGGCGAAGCGGTCTGGAACCGGGCGGGGCGGCTCGCCGATGTGCTGCCGTACTTCGAGGACTGGCGGCTCGGCTGGCTCGATGTGCCCGGTCTGCTGACCGGCTGCGACGAGATCCTCGAATACCCGATGGTCGACCGGGAGCCGCTGCCGTGGTGGGGGAGTGGCCGGGTGACCCTGCTCGGCGACGCCGCACATCCGATGTATCCGGTGGGGGCCAACGGCGCGTCCCAGGCCGTCGTGGACGCCCGCGTCCTCGCCCGTGAGTTCGCGCGGGCGGACGATGTGCCCACCGCGCTGTCCCGCTACGAGACCGAGCGCCGCGCGGCGACGGCGGCCGTCGTACGGGCGAACCGGGCCATGAACCGGGCCGGTGCGCGGACCCCCGAGGAGCTCGCCCGCGTCACCGACACCTACCGGGACACCACGGGAGGCGATGTGCGCAACGTCAACGCCCGCCCCTCCCTGAGCTGCCGGTGAGCCTCCGACCGGCGGGGAGCGGTACGGCACCGGAGCCCGGCGGGGCCGTATTCCACGGCGCCGATCCGGCCCGGCCGTTGGGCCGGACATCAGCGTTGGCGCCCGTCTGACACCGCGCTTAGCGTGGACATCAGACAGCGGTCTTCACGAGACGGTCCGACGCGATCGATGTGCCGGACCACTCCTGGTGCGGGAGGTCGGGAATGGACTCCGTCTCCTTCCTTCTGGTGGCCGTCATCCTCACGGCACTGGCCTTCGACTTCACCAACGGCTTCCACGACACGGCCAATTCGATGGCCACGTCCATCGCCACGGGGGCGCTGTCGCCCCGGCTCGCCGTCCTCGTCGCCGCGGTGCTCAATCTGGCCGGGGCGTTCCTCTCCACGGAAGTGGCCAAGACGATCTCCAACGGCATCGTCGACGACGTCAAGGTCTCCCCGGTCATGATTTTCGCGGGGCTGATCGGGGCGATCCTGTGGAACATGATCACCTGGCTCGCCGGGCTGCCGTCGAGCTCCTCGCACGCCCTGTTCGGCGGGCTGATCGGCGCGGTGTGGGTGGGCGCCGGGGAATCCGCGGTGCGCTTCACCGCGATCGTCCGGAAGATCGTGATTCCGGCGGTCGCCTCACCGGTGGTGGCCTGTGTGGTGGCCATGCTGGCGACCTATCTCGCGTATGTGATCACCCATCGCGCGGCCGCCCCCGCGGCGCGGAAGGGCTTCCGCGCGGGCCAGGTGGGATCCGCGTCCCTGGTGGCCCTCGCCCACGGCACCAACGACGCCCAGAAGACGATGGGGGTCATCACCCTCACCCTCATCGCCGGTGGTGTGCTCGGCCATGGCTCCGGGCCGCCGTGGTGGGTGGTGCTCAGCGCCGGTCTGGCGATCTCACTCGGCACCTATGCCGGCGGGTGGCGGGTCATCCGGACCATGGGCAAGGGGCTGACCGACATCCAGCCCCCGCAGGGCTTCGCCGCCGAGACCAGCGCCACCGCGGTGATCCTGGCCTCCTCGCACCTGGGCTTCCCGCTGTCCACCACCCAGGTGTGCACGGGCAGCATCCTGGGCGCCGGGCTCGGCCGCCGGCTGGCCCATGTGCGCTGGGGGATCGCCGGACGGATCGCGGTGTCCTGGCTGCTGACCCTGCCCGCGGCGGCGGCCGTGGGAGGGGTGGCGGCCTGGGTGGCGGGCCAGGGCAACACGGGGGTGGCCCTCGTGGCGGGCGTCGCCGTCGCGGCGGCGGTCGGCTTCTACGTGCTCTCGCGCCGGCGCCCGGTGAACCCGGACAACGTCAACGAGCCGGGTGCCCCCGAGCCCGCCGGGCGCACCCTGGACACGACCGTCTGACCCGGCTAGGGGGCTTCTGATGGATTTCCGTGGAGGAAGGAGCGGCGTTCGGTGCGTGCTCTCGGCGTGCCGGGCGGGAGCCCTCGTAGCGGAGCTACTAGGGGTTTTGTCCGGTGCGGCGAGAGGGCGTGCCGGGCGTCGCGACGCCGCGGAGATCCATCAGAAGCCCCCTAGGACCCCCGAGAAGGAGGTGATCCGTATGGGCACCACCTGGGGCACGATCGGCGGGGTCTTCGGGGTCAGCCTCGGGGTCACCGTCCTGGTGGTCGTGTTGTTCTCCCTCGGCGTCACCGCCTGGGCCCGCGCCGGTGGCGGCACCCCGCGCCACGGGGCTCGCCGCGGCCGCCTCGACACGGTGGCGGCGGCCGCGGCGGTGGTGTGCTTCGCCGCGTGCCTGGCGATCGCCGCCTACGGAATCGAGCTGATCATTCCCGGCTGACTCCACTTGCGACAATGGAACGCCACCGAGCACCGCCCCGCACCGCGGTGCTCTTGTCCACGCGGGAGACCACGCACCGTGTCAGATACGACCGAACCCCCCTCCGCCGGCCCGGCCGCGCACCGCCCCGCCCTGCGGGCCGACTGCGCCAACTGCTTCGGGCTGTGCTGTGTCGCCCTGCCCTTCGCGGCCTCCACGGACTTCGCGATCAGAAAGGACGCGGGCGAGCCCTGCCGCAACCTCCGGGCCGACTTCCGCTGCGGAATCCACTCCCGGCTGCGCGAGGAGGGCTTCCCGGGCTGCACGGTCTACGACTGCTTCGGCGCCGGGCAGAAGGTCTCCCGGCTCACCTTCGGGGGCCGCGACTGGCGGCGGCACCCCGGGACGGCCTCCGAGATGTTCGCCGCCTTCCCCGTCATGCGCCACCTGCACGAACTGCTCTGGTACCTCACCGAGGCGCTGGCCCTGCCGCCCGCCCGGCCCGTCCACGGTGCGTTGCGCGAGGCGCTGCGGGAGACCGAGCGCCTCACCCTCGGCAGCGCCTCCGAGCTGAGGGAGCTCGATGTGGCGGCCCACCGCGACCGGGTCAATCAGCTGCTGCTGCGCACGAGCGAGCTGGTGCGGGCCCGGATCCCGGGCAAGAAGAAGAACCGCAGGGGCGCCGATCTCATCGGCGCCGACCTGAGCGGAGCCGATCTGCGGGGCGCCAACCTCCGTGGCGCCTGTCTCATCGCGGCGAATCTCACCCGGGCCGATCTGACGGCGGCCGATCTGATCGGAGCCGACTTCCGGGACGCCGACCTGAGCGCGGCCGACCTGCGGGGGGCCGTCTTCCTCACCCAGGCCCAGCTGAACGCGGCCAAGGGCGACTCCGCCACCCGGCTGCCGCCGTCCCTCACCCGCCCCGCGCACTGGTGACCCCGCCGCGCCACCGCGCGGTGTGCGACCCTGGCTGCCATGTCCGACACCGTCGACGCGCCCGTTGTCCGCAGCGATGAGCCCGGATCGTTCGCCCGGAGCGTGCTGGCCGAGCGCCACCCCGCACTGATCGAGAAGGTGCGCGACGCCTTCCCGTACGGCCCCGGGCAGCACCGCGCCCTCGACGCGCTGCGCGACAACGCCGCCGAGGGCACCATCGCCCCGCTCCCGCCCACCGCGTACGACCACGACCGGTGGGCGGTGTGGGGCCGGGAGCACTTCGGCCGGTCCTGGTTCGACGTCCCGTTCCTGTGGGCGGAGAGCTACTTCTACCGCCGACTCCTGGAGGCCGTGGGCTACTTCGCGGACGGCCCCTGGCGGGGCGTCGACCCGTTCCGCCCCTTCAAACAGGCCGAGCTGGACACCCCCGAGGCCGAGGCCGAACTGGCCACGCTCGACGACATCCTGCGCGAGCCCGCCGGGGAACAGGCGGCCGCGCTGGTGCACGGCTCACTCTGGGGCAACCGCGCGGACCTGGGCTTCCGCATCTCCTCATCGGCCGCGGACGCGCCTGGCGCCGACACTCCGCCGCTGGTCGCGGACGACTCGGAGGCGCTGTGGTCGCTGCTGCCCGTCGGCGCCCCCGCCACGCTGTGCGTGGTGGCGGACAACGCCGGGCGGGAGCTGCTCCCTGACCTCGTCCTCATCGACCATGTGCTCCACCACGGGCGCGCCGAGCGGGTGGTGCTCCAGGTGAAGCCGTATCCGTACTACGTATCCGACGCCACCACCGAGGATGTCGTCGACTGTCTGCGCCGTCTGGTGCGGGCGGAGGGCGCCGCGGCCGGGACCGGCGGACGGCTGTGGGCCGCCATGGGCGACGGGCGGCTCACGGTGCGGGCGCACGACTTCTTCCGCGCCCCGCTGCCGTACGAGCAGATGCCCGGCGATCTGCGGAGCGAGTTCGCCGGGGCCACGCTCACCGTCTTCAAGGGCGATCTGAACTACCGCCGCCTCGTCGGCGACCGGCTGTGGCCCCCGACCACCTCCTTCGCGGACCGCACCGGGTACTTCCCCGGCCCGGTGGCCGCGCTGCGCACCCTGAAGTCGGATGTCGTCGTCGGGCTCGACGGGCGGACCGTGGCCGCGCTGGACGCGCATGAGAACCACTGGCGCACCAGCGGCGCCCATGCGCTGATCCAGGTACGGCGGTGAGGCGGCGCTCCCCTCGCCCCTGAGGGGTGAGGGGAGCGTGCTGCTTCAGCGACTGTGGCGGCCAGGGTTCCGTTGGAGGTTATCCGCCGATGTTGTTCAGGCAGGTGCTGCCGATCTTGATGTCACCGCTCGGGCCTAGCGCGCCGGTGGAGAACGCCTGCCCGTTACGGGTGTCACAGTCGTTCTTCTGGAAGATGAAGGTGGAGATGTCGACGCTGGTGGGGACTTCGGAGCTTCTGTCGGAGCCGCCGCCGTAGGCGTTGGCGGCTGTGGCGCCGGTGCCGAGAAGCGTCAGGGTGCCGGCGGTCGCGGCCAGCAGGGCGGCCTTCTTCGCGATGTGCATGGATTCCTCCGTGTCGGTTCGCAGTGCGAGATATCTGACGATCAGATTTAACGGAGGGATGCAGGAGAAAGTCGGGTAAGCGCACCGGGAAGTGACCCGTTCGGTGCACCACGTCATCCGGTCGAAAGAGACGTGCTCCCCCCACCGCTGCGAGGTGAGGGGAGCGCGCCGAGTCGGCGACCCCGTTCGCCGGGGTTCCGTCGGAGGTTATCCGCCGATGTTGTTGAGGCAGGTGCTGCCGATGTTGACGTCACCGCTCGGGGCGGCACCGCCGATGGAGTAGGCGCCCCCGTTGAGGGTGTCACAGTCGTTGCTCTGGAAGATGAAGCTGGACAGGTTGATGCTGCTGGGGACGTCGGCGCTCCTGTCGGAGCCGCCGCCGTAGCCCTGGGCGGTTGCGGTGCCGGTGCCGAGGAGCGCCAGGGCGCCCGCGGTCGCGGCCAGCAGGACGGCCTTCTTCGCGATCTGCATGGATTCCTCCGTGTTGGGTCGCGGAGTGAGATATCTGACCATGAGATTTAACGGGTGAAAACCGGAGAAAGCGCGGTAAGCGCACCGTGGAGTGACCCGTCCGGCCTACGCGATCCGCCCCGGTGTCAGTTGAGGCGGATGCCCACGGAGTAGGCCGTGATCGTGCTCGGGTCGGACACATGGTGGTCCTTGGCGGCCGCGCTGTAGCTCGGCGTCTGCGTGGTGGCCGGTTCGAGCTTCCAGAGCAGATTGCCGCTGCCCCGGTAGTGCACCTCCGCGCCGCCTCCGGTGAGCGCGAAACCGGGCTCCACGGACGCCACGGCGGCCGGGTGCGGGGACTGGCCGGAGTCGGCCCGGGTGAAGCTGTTGGACACGAAACCCACCGGGAGGAAGCGCCGGAGACCGATGGCGAACACCCGGAGGTTGGCGGGGTCGGAGACCAGATGGTCCTTCGACCGGGCCTTCCAGGAGGTCTCGGTCGAGGGGAAGGAGGCGGTGGCGAGATTGCCGCCGCCGTGCCAGTCCACCCGGAACCCGCCGCCGACGAGGACGTACTCATTCGACGACGGAAGATTGGCCTCGGCCTCCGGATGCGGGGCCAGTCCGCTGTCCGCACGCGATACGTACACCGATCGCAGCAGCTCGTCCCGGCTCATTCCGGCGATCTTCAGACCGATGACGTACGAGACCAGCTCATGCGCCTGCGCGTCGATGTGGTCCTTCGAGCTGACGGTCCAGCCCGACAGGTCGTCCGTGGGATACGACGCGGTCAGCAACGCCCCATTGGGGTACTCCACCGCGGTGGCCCCGCCGCCGATGGCGACCATGTCCCCGTCGCCGACCAGGATCGTCTCATCGGTCCAGTGCTGCTGAGCGGGATTGCCCCGGTGCGAGAACACCGAGACGGTCACCAGCCCCGAAGCGTCCTTGAAGGTGTTGAGCCGCGTCCCCACCGAGCTCAGCACCCTTCTTGGCCGCCGCACCCCTCCTGGCCGTCGCGCCGCCGGCGTGGCAGCGGCGGCGGTCGTGACCCCGCCGCCCACCGCTCCCACGGCGGCCGCGCCCGCCACGGCCGTAGCCGCCCTCAGCATGTCCCTTCGGCTGCGCATCACCCGCGTCGACCTGCCTTCCGTCATCCATGCGCCTGACCCGGCGTCAGGGCGAGCAGAAAACTAGCCTGGTCACCGAACACAGGGATATTCCCTGAAATGACGGATTGACAGTGCATTGCGCTGTGGGCTAGTGGATCGTGGCCGACTCCCGGCTCGGCCGCTACCTGGAAGAAACCCCTCCGGTGCGGGTGCCGACCCGGGCCCGGAGGCCGCTCCCGGGCCGGTCGAGGAGGGTGGCAGGGCGGCAGGTTGTCCTGTTCGGCGCGGTTGAACGACATGCCACTCGGCCAATCTTCGGTTCCCGGCGGTCGGTGGCCGTCCCCGCCATGGCCTCGGCGGGGTTGTCGGTCGCGGATGGCAGTATCGGCCTCGTACGCGGTCCGCACCCCAGGAAAGTGAGCCCTCGCATGGTGCCGTCCCCCCGTGAACTCGCCGATCTGCCCTTCGCGGACCATCTGCGGCCGTTCGACGGGGACTTGGCGGAAGGAGGCGACTACGACACCGTTCATCTGGACGGCGACGCCTTCGACGGGGCCGTGTGCGACCACGCCCGGTTCCTCGAGTCCGCGTTCTCCTCGGTGACCTTCGCCGGGGGCCGCGGCCGCGGGGCCCGGTTCAATGAGGTGTGGCTGGACGGGGTGCGCTGGGTGGGCACCGACCTTGCGGACACCGACTGGCTGGACGGTGAGCTGGGCGGCTGTGTGCTGGCCGGTCTCGAGATGTTCTCCGCGCGGCTGCACCGGGTGACCTTCCACCGATGCAAGCTGGAATCGGTGAACCTCCGCACCGCCACCCTGCGGAACGTCACCTTCGTGGACTGTCTGCTGCGCGATGTGGACCTCGGCGGCGCGGGGCTGACGGAGGTGGCGTTCCCGGGGTCGGCGCTGGAGGGTGTGCGGTTCGGCAAGGCGCGGATGGCGAAGGTCGATCTGCGAGGTGCCACCCGGCTGGAGATCGCCGACGGTTATGACGCGCTGGGCGGCGCCACCATCGGCAGCGGGCAGTTGACGGAGCTCGCGCCGATGCTCGCCGACGCCTTGGGGATCACGGTCCGGGACGGTGGGGACGCACGGTGAGCCCCCACGTCCCGCGGTGACCGAGGTTCACCGGGGGATCAGCCAGGGCTGCTGCGGCAGCGGGCTCCCCGTCTCGATCAGCGACTTCAGATTGGACAGCACCGCGGCCCAGCCACCGGCCGCCGCGGTCCGCTCGGCCTCGTCGGCCAGGTTCTCATGGGTCACGGTCAGCCGGACGATGTCGCCGTGCGGCTGGATGTCGAAGGTGACCCGGGAGGGCTCGGCGGTGGCATCGGCGTCGGGCGCGGACCAGGTGGTCACCAGCCGGGTGGGCGGTGAGCTCTCCACGACCGTGCCGACGACATCGGCGGTGCCGGTGCCGTCCGTCCGCTGATGCTCCCACGGGGAGCCGACCTGCCAGTCCGACACATTGCTGTGGCCCCAGTACTCGGCCGTGAGGTCGGCGTCGGTCAGCGCGTGCCAGACCTTCTCCGGTGTGCTCTCGATGTAGATGACGTACACGAACGCCGGCTTGTCGGCCATCGCTTCCTCCGCTTGTCGCTTCACCAGGCTCAGCGCGCGCAGCCGCGGGCGCTCGAACTTGTCGATCCAGCGGTCCTGGATCTCATTGAGGGGGACGGGGTTGAGGTAGTGGAGTTTTTCGCGGCCCCGCCGGACCGTGCTGACTAGATTGGCGGCCTCGAGGACGGCCAGATGCTGGGTGGCCGACTGGCGGGTCATCTCCAGCCGCCGGCACAGCTCGCCCAGCGTCTGGCCGTTGTGCTCATGCAGCCGGTCCAGCAGATACCGCCGGGTCTGGTCGGCCAGCGCCTTGAAGACCTTGTCCATCTCTGAGCTCACACCGAACGTTATGCAGGTGGTTGCCTGCATGTCAATGCGAGCGATGCGACGGCCCCCGTCCCCGGTGATTTCGCGCTATCGCCTGCGGACCGCGCCGTGGATGAACGCCGCCTGCCCGGCGTGCTGCAGATCGTCCGAGACCACGCTGACCAGCCGGACGCCGAGGGTCACCGCCGGGGTCCACCGCTCGTCCACGATCCGGTCGAGATCGGAGTCGCGCAGGCCGCGCACGAACGCCAGGGTGTTCTCGTGGACGGCGTCGTAGTACCCGGTGAGAAGCTCGGCGTCCGCCCGTACCGCCGCCACGTCCTTGCTCCGGTGGCCGTAGCCGGTGGCCTCGGGCGGGAACGGCAGACCGAACCGCTCGGCCCAGCCCTCGGACGTCCACAGCTGCTCGGTGCCCGCGGCGTCGGCGATGTGGTCGTCCTGGACCCGGGTCAGATGCCACACCAGCCAGGCGATCGAATTGGCCCCGCTGACGAGCCGTACGGCCAACTCGTCCGCCGAGAGCCCGTCCACGGCCGACCGCACCTCCTCGCGTACCCGCTCGAAGGCGTCGGCCAGCAGATCGGCGCTGTTCATTCGCGGCTCCCTCGCTCGTGGTCGGCTCCCGGCCATGGTCGCACCCCGCGGCCCCGGCCGCGGGGTGCCGACTCGCCGGGCCGCGGTTCACACGGGCGGGACGAGGGTGAAGTAGCGGTCGAGCACCGCCTGGTCGCCGGTCACCTTGTCGAGCCGGTCCGCGGGGAGCCGCTGCCACAGGAACAGCATCAGGTCCGACGCGGTCCCGGCCAGCTCGACATCGCCGGACGCCACGTCGGTGTCCTCGTCCGCGGCTCCGGTGGTGAGCCGTACGTCGTCGCCGTCGAAACGGACCGTCCACAGGCCCGGACCGTCGGTCCGGCGGAACCGGAAACGCTCGCCCGCCCCGGCCGGGGCCTCCCGCCACGCCCGCCGGGCCGGGGCCATCACCTCGAAGGTCTGGGCCACGGCGTCCACCGCGAGGCCGGGCTCCACCGGCCGGGCCCGCCCGCCGGCCGCCTGCTCGGCGTCCCAGCGGTGCAGGGCCGCCTCGATGGTCTGCATCCGCAGCCAGAAACCCGCGGTCCGCTCCGCCGACCACGTCCACACCGCCAGCTCCGGATCCTCGCTCCGGAACAGCGCCTCGAGCCGCGCGGCCCCCTCGGCGAACCAGTCGACGAGACTCACCGGCACCGGCCCGTGATGCGGCCCGCCCGTGGGCGCCGGCCAGCCCCCGCGGTCCTCGGGAAGCTCGAAGAGGGTGGCGTCCGTGATGTCCGGCTGCCGGTCGAGCCGCTCCCGGATGACGCGGGCCACCAGGCGGTGCACCCCGCCCAGGTGCAGCACCAGATCCGACATCGTCCAGTCGGGGCAGGAGGGGATCAGCGGCGCGTCCGCCCCGTCGGCGGCGCCACGGGCCGCCTGCTCGAACGCCACGATCTCACGGTGGAAATGGGCTGAATAGTCCATGGGCCGCACTCTGCCAGGCCGCGACCGCCGCTGCCATACACCGCCCGGCCACTCGGTGCGCCTTCGCTGTCAGCAGAGCGAATCGGCCCCCGGCGAAGCGGCACGGGCCCGGCGCACGGCCGCTGTTAGCTTCCCCTCATCCGGCTCGACGCCGACGGACGCCCGGGAACACACACTTCGACGCCCCGGACCCCAGGACCAAGGACAAGGAAGCGCGGCGATGGTGACGACCAGACGCATCGAATACCCCGTGGACGGCACCACCATGGTGGGCCATCTGGCGCTGCCCGGGGGCACGGACCCCCGCCCCGCCGTGCTGATCGCCCATGAGGGCCCCGGCATCACCGACCACCAGCGCGAGCGCGCCGACCGGCTCGCCGAACTCGGCTATGTGGCCTTCGCCCTCGACTACCACGGCGGCGGACGGTTCATCGAGGACCGGGAGGAGATGTTCGCCCGGATCGACGAACTGCTCGCCGACCCCGACCGCATGCGAGCTCTCGCCGGAGCCGGGCTCGCGGTGCTGACCGCCGAACCCCGGACCGACACCTCGCGACTCGCCGCCATCGGCTACTGCCTGGGCGGCACCTTGGCCCTCGAACTCGCCCGGAGCGGCGCGGACCTCAAGGCCGTGGTCGGTTTCCACCCCGGTCTGACGAGCACCCGGCCCGAGGACGCCGCCAACATCACCGGCAGGGTCCTGGTCTGTGTGGGGTCCGAGGACCCGTTCATCCCGGTCGAGCGGCGGCTGGCCTTCGAGGAGGAGATGCGGGCCGCCGGGGTGGACTGGCGCATGCACCTCCACGGCGGCGCACCGCACAGCTTCACCCACCCCGGCCTCGAACCCGATCCCGTGGCCCGCCCGGGGATCGGCTACCACCGGCCCTCCGCCGAGCGGGCCTGGCGGGCCATGCTCGACCTGTTCGACGAGGTGTTCCCGACCATGGTGTGAACAGCGCACGGCCCCTATCGTGAAATGCCATGAGAGACCAACTGCGCTTACCCCCGGCAAAGTTGGCCGCGGCCGCCACGGTCACCGCCGTGCTTCTCGCCGGATGCGGCGGCTCCGACGAGGACTCCGGCGCCGGGGGCGGGCCGGAGAAGAAGACGCTCACGGTCGCCGGACTGCCGCTCGCGGACGTGGCCGCCCTGCACATCGCCATGGACCGCGAGCTCTTCGAGAAGGAAGGGCTGAACGTCCGGGTCCAGCCGGTCCAGCAGAGCGTCCAGGCGCTGCCCGCGCTCGCCCACGGCCAGGTGGACGTCATCGGCGGCGCCAACTTCGTGACGTTCCTCCAGGCCCGTGAGAAGGGCACCCTGGCCACCCGGGTGCTGGCCGAGGGCGCGCGCAACGCCCCGCACATGATGGATGTGCTGGTGCCCGCCGACTCCAAGATCAAGGAGCCGCGGGACCTCGAGGGCAAGAAGGTCGCGGTCAACATCCTCAACAACGTCCAGTCGCTCACCCTCAACGCCACCCTCGGCAAGGCCGGAGCCGGCCGGCCCGACTACCGGCAGGTGCCGTTCCCGCAGATGGGCTCGGTGCTGGAGCGGGGCCAGGTGGACGCCGTGCACGCCGCCGAGCCCTTCGCCACCGCGCTCAAGCGCGAGCTGAAGGCCCGTACGGTGGTCGACGGCAACGCGGCACCCGTCGCCGGACTGCCGCTCAGCGGCTATGTCACCACCGACACCTTCATCGACAAGTACCCCAAGACCGCCGCCGCCTTCCAGCGCGCCATCTCCGCCGCCCAGGCCGTGGCCGCCAAGGACCGTGGCGCCGTGGAGAAGGCGCTGCCCGGCTATACGAAGATCAAGCCGGCGGAGGCCGCCGCCATCGGACTGCCCGGCTACCCGGCCACCTCCAGCGCCGCCCAGTTGAAGCGGCTCATCTCCCTCATGCGGACGCAGAAGCTGCTCACCAAGGACCTCGACCCCGCCGCCGTCCTCTACCAGCGGGCCGAGTGAGCCCCGCGACGGTCAGGCGGAAGCGCGCCGGGCGGGCCAGGAACGCGCTGCTCGGCGCCGTCGGCGTGCTCGTGGCCTTCGCCGCCTGCGAGGCCCTGGGCCGTTCCGGGATGGTGCGGAGCGCCTTCCTGCCGCCCGCCTCCGAGGTGCTGGTACGGGCGGTCGAACTCGGCGGCGACACCGCCTTCCTGAACGGCGTCGGCGCCACCCTCGAGGCATGGGCCACCGGGCTCGCCCTCGCCTGCGCCCTCGCGATCCCCCTGGGGCTGCTGCTGGGCAGTGTGCCGGCGGCCGCGCAGGCCGCGCGGGTGCTGATCGAGTTCCTGCGCCCGGTGCCGTCGGTGGCCCTCATCCCCCTGGTGTCGCTGCTGCTCGGCGCCGGCAGCGAGACCACGGTCGCCCTCGTCGCCTACGCGTGTGTCTGGCCCGTGCTGTTCAACACCGTCTACGGGCTCGGCGAGACCGATCCGCTGGCCAAGGACACGCTGCGCGCCTTCGGCTTCGGGCGGCTCGCCGTCCTCTTGAGGGCCGGTCTGCCCTCGGCCGCCCCGTTCATCGCCGCCGGGGTGCGCATCGCGGCGGCCACCGCCCTGATCCTCGCCGTGGCCAGCGAGATCCTCGCCGGATTCGGCGAGGGTCTTGGCACCTTCATCGCCCAGGCGGGCATGGCCACCGACGGCACCCGCGACGTACTGGCCGGAGTGGTGTGGGCGGGAGCCCTCGGCCTCGTCATCAATCTGGCGCTCACCGCGGTCGAACGGCGGCTGTTCCCCTGGGCGCCCGAGCACCGCGGGAGCGGCGCATGACCGCGCCGGCCACCCCGTTCGGCGCCGCGCGGCGGCTGCCCCGGACCCTCGCGCTGCGGCTCGGCGTCCCGGTGGCGGCGGTGGTCCTGTGGCAACTCGCCGCTCGGGCCCGCGGCAGCGTGTTCTTCCCGACCCCCGCCCGGATCGTCGACCACGGCTATCACCTGTGGTTCTCCGGCCCCGCCGAACGGGCGTTCCTCACCGACGCGGCGGTCCGCGATCTGCTGCCCAGCCTCGGCCGGGTGCTCGCCGGATTCGCCCTCGCCGCGGCCGGTGGCATCGTGCTGGGGCTCGCTCTGGGCCGCTCGCGCACCGTGTACGCGCTGTGCGATCCGGTGCTGCAGTTCGCCCGCGCCGTGCCCCCGCCCGCGCTGGTGCCCGTCTTCGTCGTGGTCTTCGACCTCGGTACGCCGATGCAGCTCGCCTCCATCGTCTTCGGCGCCATCTGGCCCGTACTGATCAACACGGCCGAGGGGGTCCGCGGCATCGACCCGCTGCGGCTGGACGTCGCCGCCACCGTGCGGATGCGGCCAACCG
Source organism: Streptomyces iranensis (assembly GCF_017874715.1). GTDB lineage: Bacteria > Actinomycetota > Actinomycetes > Streptomycetales > Streptomycetaceae > Streptomyces > Streptomyces iranensis. The sequence continues at coordinate 264,437 of NZ_JAGGLR010000014.1, forward strand.
AGCGGATCGTGCTGCTCTATCTGCCCGCCGCGCTTCCGCGCATCTTCGCCGGGCTGCGGCTGAGCCTGTCGCTCTCGCTCATCCTGATGGTGTTCTCGGAGCTGCTGCCCGGCACCGCCGACGGCATAGGCTTCTCGCTCACCGACGCGCAGACCCGCTCCGATCTGCTCACCGTGTGGGCGGTGATGGTGCTGCTCGGCGCGCTCGGGCATCTGCTCAACAGCGCGCTGCTCGCCGTCGAGCGCCTGGCTCTCGGCAGACACCGCGCGGCGCACCGCACCTGACCACCCGTACGCAGGACAGGACACGCCCCCATCCAGCAGACGCAGGACACGCCCCCCACACCCAGCAGAGGAGGTGGCTCCATGGCCGAGCCCACCGCCCACCCCCCGACCACCACGGTCCGCGAGGCGGTGCTGGCACTGTGCCGCGCCACCGGGATGACGACCGTCTTCGGTAACCCCGGCTCCACCGAACTGCGGATGTTCCGCGACTGGCCCGGGGACTTCCGCTATGTGCTCGGCCTGCAGGAGTCCACCGTCGTCGCCATGGCCGCGGGCCACGCCCTGGGCACCGGGCGCGCGGCGCTGGTCAGCCTGCACTCCGCCGGGGGAGTGGGCCACTCCCTGGGGGCGGTGTTCAACGCCTACCGGGACCGGGTGCCGGTGGTGATCATCGCTGGGCAGCAGTCCCGTGCGCTGCTGCCGCTGCGGCCCTTCCTCGGCGCCGACGAACCGGCCCGGTTCCCGCGCCCTTATGTGAAGTTCAGCAGGCAGCCGGAGCGGGCCGCCGATGTGCCCGCCGCGCTCGCCGAGGCCCACCGCGTCGCCATGAGCCACCCCCGGGGCCCGGTCTTCCTCTCCGTACCGGAGGACGACTGGGACCGCTCCGCCGAGCCGGTCGCCCCGCGCACCGTGCACGGCGGCTACACCGCCGACCCCACCGCGCTCACCGGCCTCGCCCGAGCACTCGACGCCTCGGCGCGCCCCGCGCTGGTCGTCGGGCCGGGCGTGGACGACGAGCGCGCCGTACGCGAAGTGGCCGGACTGGCCGAGCGGCTACGGGCCGCGGTGTGGATCAGCCCGCTCTCCGGGCGCTCCGGCTTCGACGAACGCCACCCGCTCTTCCAGGGCTTTCTGCCACCCGTCGCCGACCAGCTGGCGGACCGGCTGGCCGCCCATGACCTGGTGGTCGCGCTCGGCGCCCCGCTGTTCACCTACCACGTGCACAGCGAGGCCCCGCCGCTGGCCGACGGCACCGAGCTGTACCACCTCGACTGCGACCCCGCGCAGGCGGCGTGGCTCCCGGTGGGCACCAGCATCGTCACCACCCTCAGGCCCGCCCTGCGCACCCTCACCGGTCTCGTCCGGTCCGCCGACCGGCCCGCGCCACCGCCGCGGCCCGCCCCCGAGCCGCTGCCGGTCACTTCGACGGGGGAGATCTCCCCCGAGCTGGTGATGGACCTGTTGCGCGAGCGGCTGCCCCGGGACACCGTGCTGGTGGAGGAGACCCCCAGCCACCGCGACGCCCTCCACGCCCGCCTCCCCATCAGCGGCGAGGGGCGCTTCCTCACCACCGGCAGCGGCGCGCTGGGCTGGGGGCTGCCGCTCGCGGTCGGCCGCGCCCTCGCGGACGGCGAACGTGTGGTGTGCGTCGTCGGCGACGGCTCGGCGCTCTACTCGGTGCAGGCCCTGTGGACCGCGGCCCGGCACCGCGCCCCGGTGAGCTACGTCCTGCTCGACAACGGCGGCTACGGCGCGGTCAAGGCGCTGGGCCACCGCATCGGCATCGCACCCGTGCCGGGCACCGACATCGGCGGCGTCGACTTCGCCGCGCTCGCCGGGTCCTTCGGCTGCCCGGCCGAACGGGTGGAGCACCCCGACCACCTCCCCAAGGCCCTCGACCGGGCCCTCGCCCTCGGTCGCGACGACGGCCCCCTGCTGCTCCAGGTCCGGGTCCCCGCCGACGACTCACCGGCGTACGAGCCCTGGGCCCGGTGAGGCGGACATGCTGCGGATCGACCGGCTCAGCCATCGCTACGGCGACGGCCCCGATGTGCTCCAGGACATCGAACTCACCGTCCCCGACGGGCAGTTGCTCACCCTCGTCGGCCCGTCCGGCTGTGGCAAGTCCACCCTGCTGCGCTGTGTCGCGGGGCTGCTCCGCCCCTCCGCCGGGCGGATCACCCTGGACGGGGAGGTGGTGGACGGCGTCCCGGACCGGCTCGGAGTGGTCTTCCAGGACTACGGCCGCTCGCTCTTCCCCTGGCTCTCGGTGCGGGAGAACGTCGCCCTTCCGCTGCGGCGGCGCGGACTGCCCCGCGCGGAACGCCATGCGGCGGCGGTGGCCATGCTGGAGCAGGTGGGCCTGGCCGACGCCGCCCGCCGCCACCCCTGGCAGCTGTCGGGCGGCATGCAGCAGCGTGTCGCGCTCGCCCGCGCCCTGGCCGCCCGGCCCGCGCTGCTGCTGATGGACGAGCCGTTCGGCGCGCTGGACGCCCAGACCCGGGAGGATCTGGAGGATCTGCTGCTGCGGTTGCACCGGGCCGAGGGAATGACGATCGTGCTGGTCACCCATGACATCGACGAGAGTGTCTATGTGGCGGACCGGGTGGTGGTGCTGGCCGCGGGGCCGGGCCGGGTGCGGGCGGACCTGCCGGTGGCGCTGCCCGCCGAACGCGACCAGATCGCCACCCGGGGACTGCCGGAGTTCATCGCGCTGCGGACGGAGGTGGGGCGCGCGGTCCGCCAGGGAGCGGCCACGCCCCCACCTCCTCGCGCCTAACGCAACGTCAGCCAGTCCACGGCGGCCACCCGGTGGCCACCCGTGGCGACGAGGTAGACGTCATGGGAGCCGGTCACCGTACGGGGGAGGCGCACCGAACGCTCCCGCCACTCGTCCGTGCCACCGGTCCCGCGCACCGGAAGCGTGGCCGCCACCGGTCCTTCGGGTGAGTCCAGGCGCAGTCGCAGGGCGCAGTCCCCGCAGCCGCCGGACGCCAGCCGCACCGTCAGCGTGTCCGCGCCCGCGCCGAAGCGCACGCCCCCGAAGCCGATCGCGTCCCCCGTTCCGAGGACCGAGGTGGCCGCCTCGCCGCGCTCGACGCCCCGCACCACCTCGGCGCGCTCCGCCTGCAGGGTGGCGGCCGCGTCGGGACCGTCGGCGTAGAGCCGGACCTCGTTCACCGCCCAGGGGCTCTCGCCCGGCCGCGTCAGTTCGATCCGCAGATAGCGGGCGGTGCGCTGCCCGAAGACCGCGTCCTGGGTGAAGGAGCGGCCGCTGACCCGGGCCACCGGCGTCCCCCAGTGCTCGCCGTCGCGGCTGACCGAGACGGTGAAGCCAGAGGGGTGTCCGGTGGCGTCAAGACCCGCGTCGATCGCCAGCCGGCCGAAGGTCTTCGCGGTGCCGAGATCCACGGTGAGGGATTGACCGGCGGCCTGGGGAGCGTCGCCCTTCCACTGGGTGGTCTGCACCCCGTCCACGGCGGCCGAGGCATCGGCGCCATCCGAGGCGGTCGCCTTCCAGCCGTCGTTGCGGACCCGGGTCTCACAGCCCGCCAGCCGGCAGCCGGACGACCAGATGGGCTCGCCGTACTCGTACGCGCCCTGGTCGGGCCCGTCGCCCCGGACCTCGCCGGTCACCCCGTCGACCTTCTCGCCCGCGTCGATGGCGGGGGAGTCCGCGCGCGGCCAGAGTTCGCCGTTGCGCGCGTCGGTGTAGCGCGGATCGGCCGGCGGCAGCAGGTTGTTCCGTACGACGGGGGCGGGGTCGCCGGGGCCGGAGACCTCCATCGGGGTGAGCGCCACGTCGTTGCTCACATACGTCCCCGTGGCGTCGGTCGCACCGCTCAGCCGGACGGCGGCGGTGGAAATGCCCGTGCCGTACGAGGAGTTGTGGTCGCGGTTGCCGAGGCTGACACTGCTGTGGCCGTTGAAGAAGGTGCCGCGGGTGCCGGTGTTGTACGCCACGTTGTGGTGCAGCAGGAAGTTGCCGGAGGAGTTGTCGATGTAGTAGCCGACCTGGCCGTCCGCGTCATGCACGGTGTTGTGGTCGACGCTGGTCCCCTTGGCGTCCAGGTTGCAGCACACATAGAACGGACTGCCGTCGCGTGAGGTGCGCATCGCCTCGGAGAGGTCGTTGTAGGCGATCCGGTTGTCGTGGAAGGGCACACCGTTCAGCTGCCAGGCGGTGTCGATGCTCGCGCGGCCGGTGCGGCGGATGGTGTTGTGGGTGACGGTCTGGCCGCTGCCGTTGATCTCGACACCGGGGGTGTAGCTGCCCATCCAGCCCACGTCGTGGATGTAGTTGCCGGTGACGGTGTTGCCGCTGCCGCGCAGCAGCACACCCGTGCCCGCGGAATAGCCGATGTCGCTGTCGCGCAGGGTGTTGCCGTGGCCGAGGATCTGGACGCCGGAGTTCAGCACCCGCGAGGCGACGATGTGACCCTCGCCGGGCGGGATGGCCAGTTCGTCGTCGCGTGGCATGGGGAGCGTGGAGAACTCCGAGATGTAGCGGGCCCGGACCCCCTCGACCAGCACACCGGTGCTGTCGGCGCCGGTACGCAGCGAGGTGCCCCACAGCTCGAGGCCGCGGACGGTGACATGCGAGCTGCGCGAGAGGTCCACGCCCCAGCTCTCGTGCTTCGCGGTCACGGTGTGGCCCGCGATACCGCCCTTGGGCGGGACCAGATAGAGGCGGCCCGCGTCCTTGTCGTAGTACCACTCACCGGGCTGGTCCAGCGTGGCCTTGGCGCCGACCAGGTAGTAGTTGCGGTAGTCCTGGTCGCCCATGCACAGCGGGGTGCAGCGGTAGTTGCCGCCCTGGAAATCGAGGGCGCCGTCCGACGTGGCGTTCACGGTGCCGGTCTGCTGGCTCCACGGGTTGGAACCGGCCCACAGATGGACGGTGGCGCCGGTGAAGTCGCCGTCCGGCAGATCCGGGTCGTCGATGTGCTGATCGGTGGAGGAGCGCTCGGCCACCGCCCAGGACGGATTGAGCGGATCGGAGCCTGAGTTGGGCCAGCGGCCCTCCATGGCGCGCTCGCCGTCCAGGAACAGCGCGTTCTCGCTGCGGTCGAGCGGGAGCTTCACATCGGCGGCCACCAGACCGCCGCCCGCGTCCTGCCACCCGGTCACCGCTCGCGTCCCGTCGACGGTGACCGGCCCGTCCCCGTATGCCGCCAGGGTGACCGGGGCGTCGGCGCGGCCCGAGGGCGGGGCGACCCGCTCGCGGTAGTTCCCGCGGTGGATCAGACAGGTGTCCCCGGGCCCGACCTGCTCGGTGCAGCGGCCGATGGTGCGGAACGGATGGCGCGGGCTGCCGCTGTCGCGGTCGGCGCCCCAGGTGGCGACGTGATACGTACGCCCCTGCTGCCCCTGCCCGCCCTGCGCCGTCGCGGTGCCCGGTAATGCCGCGGTGAAGACGGCCATCGCCGCGGCGACGGCCAGGGATATGCGCCTGAGCGTGGGTCTCATCTACCGCCTCCAGTGTTCAGGGTCGACCGAAACCTAGGAGAAACATCGGATGAGGTCAACGGATGGAGGCGAATTCAAGGTCAGGATTGCGGAGATTCTAGGAGACAGATCCGATGTCTGCTTCTGTAAGTCGACTTATTGACAATGGCGCGTCCGCTCGTCGAACGGGCAGGTGCTGGTTGCGGTTGAGGGCGTGGCCGTCCCGCCGGACCCGGTCCAACAGTCAGCCGTCCTCGGGCAGGTACGGGCCGGCGAGCGTGACGCCGGCCCGTACCAGGGCGCGGGCCGGCTCATCGCCCGTCCATCATCTCCTGGATCATCTGGGCCTCCGGGATGTTGGACACCGAAAGCCCCGAGGCGCTGACCCCGCCCACCGCGATGAGGGCGGTGTCCGCGCTCACCCCGGAGGTGTCGGGGAAGCGGATCGGGCCGATGGTGACCAGCGCGGTGGTCCGGCAGCCGCCGCCGAGGACGAACAGATCGCGCAGGGCCTGAACCGGGACCATCCCCGGCACCCGGCTTCGTACGGGCCCATCTGGGCAGCGCCCCACGGCAAGACCGAGGCGTGGTTCGTGGTGGACGCGGCCCCGGGCGCCGACATCCGCATGGGTTCGAGCCGCGCGCCGGCCGCCGTGGACCGCGCGGGTGTGGACGCCGCCGCGCTCGCCCGGCTGCGCGGACCCGGCGCGGGCGTGGCCTCCGGTGCCAGTGTGCTGCCACCGGAGGCCGGGAGCTCCTTCCGGGCCGAGCTGTGCCGGGGCGAGCCGACGGCCGCGCTGGACCCGGGGTTCTCGGTACTGGTGGTCCTCGACGGCGCCGGGACGCTCGGCCATGAGCGGGGACGCCCGCTGCCCGTGAGCGCTGGGCAGACCGTGCTGATTCCGTACGCCGCGGGGCACACCGAGCTGTCCGGGCCGGTGAGCGCCCTGCGCTGCCGCCCGCCCGCGCCCGGCCCGCCCGCGCCCGGCCCGGCGGGCTGATCGCCGTTCTCCCAAGGACCCGGCCTCCCGGCGGGTCCGTCAATCAGTTGCTTTATTTAATTCACGCGTTTTAGAGTGGCCGCGACAGCTCACAGGAACCACGGAGACCGGAGGCCACGGTGACCGACGCACGCACCGTCCGCTCCGCCGGGACCCGCGAGGCCATCATGGCCGCGGCGGAGCGGCTCTACGCCGAGCACGGCCTGGTCGCGGTGTCGAACCGGCAGATCAGCGAGGCGGCCGGACAGGGCAATGTCGCCGCGGTCGGCTATCACTTCGGCACCAGGGCGGATCTGGTGCACGCCATCATGCGCAAACACTCCGAGGCGATCGAGGAGATCCGACAGCGGCTGGTGGAGGAGACCCGCGGCAGCGAGGAGGTCCGGGGCTGGGTCGCCTGCCTGGTGTGCCCCGCCACCGAGCATCTGGCCACCCTGGGCGTCCCTTCCTGGTACGCCCGGTTCGCCGTCCAGGTGATGACCGACCCCGTGCTGCGGGCGATCGTCACCGACGAGGCCCTCACCCGGGAGCCGCTGCGGGAGACCCTCTACGGCCTGGGCGGCTGCCTGGACGCGCTGCCCGCCGAGGTGCGGGCCGAACGCGGCGACATGGCCCGCCAGTTGATCACCCACACCTGTGCCGAACGGGAGCGCGCCCTCGCCGAGGGGACCAGTACGCGCCAGCCGTCCTGGGACGACACGGCCGGCGCGCTCACCGACGCCATCACCGGTCTGCTCCTCGCCCCCGTCACCCGCCGTTCCCCAGCCGAGGAGGCCCGGACATGAAGATCACCGTCGACGAGGAGAGGTGCTGCGGCGCGGGCCAGTGTGTGCTCATCGCGCCCGAGGCGTTCGACCAGCGAGAGGAGGACGGCATCGTCGTGCTGCTCGACGCCGAGCCCGCCGAGGGGCATCACACGGCCGTCCGGGAGGCCGCGAGCGTCTGCCCGGCCACCGCGATCCAGCTGAGCGAGTCTCCGGACTGATCAACGGGGCCCCACCGCCGACCGACCCTCGGAGGAAGACCATGACCACCTCGCCCGTGGCCGACGACGCGTCGGCCGAGATCCCCGCCTTCCCCCAGCCGCGCGCCGCGGTCTGCCCCTTCGACCCGTCCCCGGAGCTGCGCGGGCTGGCGAGCTGGGGCCCGCTGACCCGGGTCCGGTCCTGGAACGACAGCACCCCCTGGGCGGTGACCGGCCACGCCGAGCAGAGGACCCTGCTCTCCGACCCCCGGCTCAGCGCCGACTTCTCCCACCCCGGCTTCCCGAGCCCCGTTCCCCACACGGGCGGCGAACGGCCGTCCACCGACCTGAGCTTCGTCGGCATGGACGATCCGGAGCACGCCCGGCTGCGCCGCATGGTCAGCGGTGCCTTCACCATCAAGCGGGTGGAGGCGATGCGCCCGGTCGTGCAGGAGATGGTGGACGACTTCATCACCCGGATGCTGGCCGGGCCCAAACCGGCCGATCTGGTCCAGGCGCTGGCGCTGCCGCTTCCGTCGCTGGTCATCTCCGAGCTGCTGGGCGTCCCGTACGAGGACCATGAGTTCTTCCAGACCAACAGCAAGGTTCTCGTCTCCGCCGTGGCCACGCCCGAGGAGCGGGCCGCCGCGCACACCAATCTGTACGGGTATCTGGACCAGTTGGTGGGGGAGAAGCTCGCCCGGCCCGGTGACGATCTGCTCTCCGGGCTCGCCCAGCAGATCACGGCGGGCGAGCTGACCCGCCGTGAGGCCGCCGCGATGGGTGTGCTGCTGCTCCTCGGCGGCCACGAGACCACGGCCAACATGATCACCATGGGGACGCTGCTGCTGCTCCAGCACCCCGAACAGCTCGCTCGCGTCCGCGAGGCCGACGACCCCAAGGTGATCGTCTCCGCGGTGGAGGAACTCCTGCGCTACCTCAGCGTCGTCCACCTCGGACGCCGCCGGACGGCACTGGAGGACATCGAGATCGCCGGCCGGACCATCCGGGCCGGTGAGGGGGTGATCCTCCTCGGCGAACTCGCCAACCGGGACCCGGCCGTCTTCCCGGACCCGGACCGGTTGGACATCGGCCGGGACGCCCGCCACCACCAGGCGTTCGGCGTGGGCACCCACCACTGTCTCGGCCAGCCGCTGGCCCGGATGGAGCTCCAGGTGGTCTACCCCACCCTGTTCCGCCGCGTCCCCACCCTGCGGATGGCGGCAGACGTGGCGGACATCCCGTTCAAGTACGACGCGGTGATCTACGGAGTGTACGAACTCCCCGTCACCTGGTAGCCGTTCCGGCCTCGGGCCTTGAGCAGCGGTGGAACGGCCGGGACCTCCGGCGCGGCGCCGATGTCCCCGGGCGTCAGCATGAACTCCTCGGGGTAGGCGTCGCGCCGGGTGCGCCGTGCGGGCTCGCTGGTGCGCCACATGTACAGGCACCGTGCGCACTGGAGCACCTCCCAGACGCCGGGGACGGGGGAGCCGGTGATGTGCTCGATCGTCTCGTGGGCACAGCGCGGGCACAGGGAGGCCGGGCGCGGGGGAGTGGTGTCGGACATCCGAAGTCCTTCCATGAGGTGGGGTCGGGCGGTGTGGTGTGCTCAGCGGGCGGCGGTGAGCTGCCGCAGCCGGGCCAGCCACTCGGCAGTCTCGGGCAGATCGCGCACCTGAGTGCCGTAGTTGCCGCGGTTGTCGGGGGCGACGGGAGTGGTGGCGTCGATGACGAGCTTGTCGGTGATACCGGGCGTGATGGCCTGCGGGGCCAGCTCCAGCACCGACAGATTGGGGATCCGTACCAGATCGCCCGCCGGGTTCATCTTCGTGGACAGCGCCCACATCACCTGGGGGAGGTCGAACGGGTCGACGTCCTCGTCCACCACGATCACGGTGGCGGCGTAGCCGAGGCCGTGCGGTGTGGTCAGCACCCGCATGCCGACGGCCTTGGCGAAGCCGCCGTAGCGCTTCTTGGTGGACACGATGACCACCAGCCCGTGGGTGTACATCGCGTTGACCGCCTGGACCTCGGGGAAGTCGCGGCGCAGCTGCTTGTACAGCGGTACACAGGTGTTGGCGGCGATCAGATAGTCCACCTCGGTCCACGGCATGCCGAGGTAGAGGTGCTCGAAGATGGGGGCCGTGCGGTAGGAGATCCGGTCGATGCGGATGACCGGCATGTTCCGGCCGCCGGAGTAGTGGCCGGTGAACTCGCCGAACGGCCCCTCGATCTCCCGCTTGCGGCCCTCGACGACGCCCTCGATGACCACCTCGCTGCCCCACGGCACCGGCAGCCCGGTGAGCGGGGCCCGGGAGACCGGGGCGGGGGCGCCGCGCAGGGCACCGGCCAGCTCGTACTCGTTCTGCTCGTACTCCATCGGGGTGGAGGCCACGATGGAGATCACCGGCTCATTGCCGAGCGCGATGGCCACGGGCAGATCCTCGCCCCGCTCCTCGGCGGCGTGCAGATGCTGGGCGATGTCATGCATCGGCACCGGCTGGATGGCGAGCGTGCGCCTGCCCTTGACCTCGATGCGGTAGATGCCGACGTTCTGCTTGCCGCTGTGCTCGGGGTCGGCGGGGTCCTTGGAGATCACGGCCGCCTTGTCGATGTAGAAGCCGCCGTCGCCGTCGTTGAGCCGGATCAGCGGAAGCACCCGGAAGATATCGGCGTCCTCGCCCTCCAGGGTGTTCTCGGCCCACACCGGGTTCTCGCGCCACTCGGGAGCGACCGGGAAGGTGTCCCAGCGGCGGATGAACTCCTCCACCTGCTCCTTGGTGCCGGTTTCCTTGGGCAGGCCGAGCGCGAGCGCGTGATTGGCCCAGGAGCCGTGCACATTGAGCGCGATCCGCGCGTCGGTGAAGCCCTTGACGCGGTCGAAGTACAGGGCGGGGGCGTGGCCGCCCAGGCGCGGGGCGGCGTTCGCGGCGGCGGCGATGTCCGGCTCGGGCATCACCTCGTCGTCGATGTGCAGCAGCTGACCCTCCTTCCGGAGGGTGTCGAGGAAGCCGCGGAAGTCGTCGTGGGCCATGGGAACTCCAAGGGGGTGAGGGGTGGGGGAATCAGGCGGCGGTGGGCTTCGGGCCGCGGGCCGCGCGCATGCCTTCCCACCGCTTGGCGGCGGGCGCGGGCAGGTCGAACTGGTCGAGGAGGCGGGCCGTGAGGTGGTCGACGATGTCGTCCACCGACCGGGGGTGGTTGTAGAAGGCGGGCATGGGCGGGACCATCCGCACGCCCATCCGGGAGAGCGCCAGCATGTTCTCGAGGTGGATCTCGCTGAGCGGGGTCTCCCTCGGTACGAGGACGAGCCGGCGCCGCTCCTTGAGGACCACGTCCGCGGCGCGGCCCACCAGCCCGTCCGCGTAGCCGGCGCGGATCCCGGCGAGGGTCTTCATCGAGCACGGCGCGATGATCATGCCGTCGGTGCGGAAGGAGCCGGAGGAGATGGTGGCGCCCTGGTCCTCGGGGGAGTGGGTCACATCGGCGAGCCCGGCCACCTCGCGGGCGGATCGGCCGGTCTCCAGCTCGATCGTGGTGCGTGCCCAGCGGCTGAGCACCAGATGGGTCTCCACCTCGGGCAGTTCGGCCAGCGTCTCCAGCAGCCGGACGCCGAACACGGCACCCGTTGCTCCTGTCATGCCCACGATCAATCGCACGGCGGCGCGCTCCCTCGGCTGCTTCGGATGGAATGCTCTCGGCGAAAGGGGAAGCGGTGACCGCGGGGACTCTTTCGGTCACCCGTTCACCACAACGCACTCCACGCTAGATGCGGACCAGGACACACCAGCCGTACACTGAAGACGCGCTATGGACAGAAACGGACACCGTGATGTCACCGAGGTTCCGTTCCGGCCCTCCGTGGGAGCCCCGCCGGGAGCGGCCGTCCTGGACTTCCCCGGACTCGCCGCCCGCGCCCGGAGCCATGGCCTCGATGTCCACGCCCCGATGCGGCTCGCCTTCCACCAGCTGATCACCGTGCGCTCCGGGACGCTGCGCTGCTCGGTGGACTTCACCGAGCACGAGCTGACCGAGGGCGGCTGGATGTGGGTGCGCCCCGGACAGATCCACCAGTTCCGGTCCGCCCTCGGCGCGGCGGACGGCACCGCCGTGCTCTTCCCGTCCGGCTATCTCGGCGCCGCCACCGCCGCGGTCGCCCGGCTGGACCGGCCCGCGCCCCGGTCCCCGCTGATGATGCCCGAGGGCGCCGACGCCGAGGCCGTCCGTGGCGTCCTGGACCTGCTGGAGCGCGCGTACCGGACGGTGTCCGGGCCGCTGGAGGCGCATGTCGAGGTGGTGCGCCACCTCGTCGCCGTCCTCGTGCTGCGGCTGGCTCATCTGCCCGGCGCCCAGAGCGGGGACACGGCGGGCAGCGAGGCGTTCCGCCGCTTCCAGCAGGCCGTGGAGCGCGACTACGCCCGCACCCACCGGGTGGAGGACTACGCGGACCGGCTGGGCTACAGCGTCCGCACGCTGACCCGGGCCACCCACGCCACCGTGGGATGCGGCGCCAAGCGGTTCATCGACGACCGGGTGCTGCTCGAGGCCAAGCGGCTGCTGGTGCACACCGATCTGTCCGCCACGGCCATCGGCGAGCGGCTGGGCTTCCCGGACGCCACCATCTTCACCAAGTTCTTCCGGCGGCGCTCGGGCGAGACCCCGGCCGGGTTCCGCATCCGCGCCTCGGGCGCGCGGCGCTGACGGCCCGAGCGCCATATGTGATGTTGACGGCCCGAGCGCCACATGTGATGGGGAGAAACGCCGCGCGCCCGCCCGGCGGGGAGCCGGACGGGCGCGTGACGAGGGGCCGGTGGCGGAGGCTCAGTCCGCCGAGAGCGCGGGGTCGCTCATCCCCGCTCGGCCGGTCTCCACATGCCCGGCCAGCCGGCGCAGATAGCCGCTGTCGTGGTCGGAGACCACCGACAGGTCGTACCACTGGTGGCTGCGCCCGGTCCGTGCGGTGTGCGCCACCCGCGCGCCCGGCAGGAGCCGGTAGTCCACCGGCTTCTCCTGGTGGTAGCCGTCCGTGACGGTGAGCCGCACCGTCGCGTTGCCCTGGTTGACGAGGGTCAGCTCGACCTCCCCGGTCGCCCGGTCGTGACGGGCGCTCACCTCGGGGCCTTCGCCGGTGGCGTGGCCGGTGGAGTGGCGCAGGAAACCGGCCGGACCGTGCACCTGGAGGTCATAGGCGCCGTTGTCCGCCGAGGAGCGCTGCCAGTTGCCGGACAGCCGCTTGCCCGCCTCGACGGTGTAGCCCCACGGCCCGCCCTCATGGCTCGCGGAGGTCACGTGGAAGTGCGCGGCGGTGCCCGTGCCGTGGTGGACGAAGTCGACCCGCAGACCGCCGTCGGCGCCGGTCGTGGCATCGGCCGACAGGTCGTACGGCAGCGGCCTGGCAGGGCGCAGCCCGGACTCCTGCCGGGGCAGCGAGGGATTCGCCGGGAGCGCCGGTACGTAGTCCGGGTGCCGCTCGTTGTCCTTGGGCCGGTAGCCGCTGGTGTCCGGCAGGGCCGGGACCTTCACATCGGTCCGGGAGAAGTCGAAGGCCTCGGTCAGGTCGCCGCACACCGCCCGCCGCCACGGCGAGATGTTCGGCTCCTCGACGCCGAAGCGCCGTTCCATGAGCCGGATGACCGAGGTGTGGTCCAGTGTCTGCGAGCACACCCAGCCGCCCTTGCTCCACGGCGACACCACCAGCATCGGCACCCGCTGCCCCAGCCCGTACGGGCCCGCGGGCTGCGCGGAGGAGCCGGGGTACAGCTCCCCGGTGGTGTCCACGGTGGAGGCGCCCCGCTCGGCGGCGGGCGCGTACGGCGGCACCACGTGGTCGAAGAAGCCGTCGTTCTCGTCGTAGGTGATGAGCAGCGCGGTCCTGCTCCACACCTCGGGGTCGGAGGTGAGCGCGTCCAGCACCTGGGCGACGTACCAGGCACCGTAGTTGGCGGGCCAGTTGGGGTGCTCGGTGAAGGCTTCGGGGGCCGCGATCCAGGAGATCTGCGGCAGCTTCCCGGCCTGCACATCGGCGCGCAGGACGTCGAAGAAGCCGTCGCCGTATCTGGCGTCGGTACCGGTGCGGGCCTTGTCGTACAGCGGGTCGCCGGGCTTGGCGTCGCGGTACTGGTTGAAGTACAGCAGCGAGTTGTCGCCGTAGTTGCCGCGGTAGGCGTCGTCGATCCAGCCCCAGCCGCCCTCGGCGTCGAGCCCGTCGCCGATGTCCTGGTAGATCTTCCAGGAGACCCCGGCCTGCTCCAGGCGCTCGGGGTAGGTGGTCCAGCCGTAGCCGGCCTCCGCGTTGTCCAGCACCGGGCCGCCGCCCTTGCCGTCATTCCCGGTGTAACCGGACCACAGGTAGTAGCGGTTGGGGTCCGTGGAGCCGATGAGCGAGCAGTGGTAGGCGTCGCAGATGGTGAAGGCGTCGGCCAGCGCGTAGTGGAACGGAATGTCCTCGCGGGTCAGATACGCCATGGTGGTGGCCGACTTCGACGGGACCCACTTGTCGTACGCGCCGTCGTTGAACGCCACATGGCCGTCGCCCCAGCCGTGCGGCAGATCCTGGAGGAACTGCAGTCCGAGGTCGTTCACCTCGGGACGGAACGGCAGGACCTCCTTGGAGCCGTCGGACTGGTGCCACACCGGCTTGCCGCCCGGCAGCCGCACCGGCCGCGGATCGCCGAATCCCCGTACCCCGCGCAGGGTGCCGAAGTAGTGGTCGAAGGAACGGTTCTCCTGCATCAGTACGACGATGTGCTCGATGTCCCGCAGGCTTCCGGTCCGGCGGTTCGCCGGAATCTCCGCGGCGCGCGCGATGCTGGCGGAGAGCAGGGACATCGCCGTGCCGGTACCGGCGAGTTGCATGAATCTTCGACGGTCTATGGAGGTCATGACGCTCCGGTCTCCTGTGGCGTTCGAAGGGAAGCGGGGGAACCGGTGCAGTCTCTTCCGCCAAGACGGTACGGACAACGGCACTGGGGCGAAACGGCGGGAAAGCCTCCGTAAATCTTGGTCGTGGGCCGAATCCTTGCCGCGGGCCCTCCCGCATGCCCATACGGCCATGAACCGGACCGATGTGACGTACGACGCACCGGATGAACCGGCATCCATGGAGACGAACTCCGTTTCGCCATGCCGAGGAAGGGCACGCGAACAGTGTGCTTCGGACCGGAGGCACGCCATGGGAGCAGCCCGGCTGCGAACGGCGTGTCCACGGTCGCCCGAGTTGTCCGGATTGCCAGAGCCTGTGGTGACACCGACGACAGCCCAAGGGAGACCGCCCATGACGTCCGTACGAGCACACCCCCGAACACACCCCAAGCACGCACACGACGACGCCCCCGACACCTCCGCCGACTTCCGCCGGATCGCCGACCTGCCGGACGGTCAGGAGAGGGAGGCCCTGCGGCAGGATGTCGTCCGGGCCTGGATGCCGATGGCCGAGCGCATCGCCTCACAGTTCCGCAACCGCGGTGAAAGCTCCGAGGATCTGCGGCAGGTGGCCATGGTCGGCCTGGTCAAGGCGGTCAAGCGCTATGAGCCGGACCGGGGTTCGGCCTTCGAGAGCTACGCCGTCCCGACCGTGGTCGGGGAGGTCAAGCGGCACTTCCGCGACCACATGTGGGGCCTGCACGTCCCGCGCCGGGTCCAGGAGCTGCGCAACCGGGTCCGCACCGCCATCCAGGAGCTGACCCGCTCACCGGACGACCGTTCACCCAGCGTCAAGGACATCGCCCGGCACACCGGCATGACCGAGGAGGACGTCCTCGTCGGCATGGAGGCGATCGACAGCTTCCGCACGCTGTCGCTGGACGCCGCACTGCGTGGCGCCGACGACGGCTACGCACTGGTGGACACCCTCGGCGCCACCGAGACCTCCTACGAGCGGGTGGTCCAGCGCGAATCCCTCAAGCCGTGCCTGCGCAGGCTTCCCGAGCGCGAGCGGGAGATCCTCTATCTGCGATTCTTCTGCGACGAGACCCAGAGCCGGATCGCCGATCGGCTCGGCATCTCCCAGATGCATGTCTCCCGGCTCATCAACCGCACCTGCGCCCGCCTGGGCCAGGAGGTCGGCGCCCGTGCCGCGTGACGCCCACGCCCCCGGCGGCCCGTGTGACGCCCACGCCCCCGGCGGCCACGGCCGCGTGCCCGGACGCCGTGAGCGGGGCGCGTCTCATCAGCCGCCCGATCAGCCGCCCGGCCCCGCTCCCCGCTCCCCGGCCCGCTCCTCGGCGCATACGACGCACAGCTCCGCGTGGGGCAGGGCCAGCGCCCGCTCCCGGCCCTGAGGCCGGCCGCACCGCGTGCAGATCCCGAAGGATCCGCCGCGCAGCCGGTCCAGCGCCGCGACGGTCCGCTCCAGCAGGGCCGCGTCCGTCTCCGCTCGCGAGTGCAGCTCCCTGAGCGTCACGGCCTTGGCCCCGGTGTCCGCGGCGTCGAGATCGCAGTCCGCGCGCAGCGCCGACGCGGTCTCCTCGTTCCGGGCGAGCCGCGACCGCAGCCGGTCCGCCTGCTCCGACAGCCGGACCGCGGCCTCCTCCAGGTCCCCGGGCCGCAGCGGGCTCTCACCCGTCTCCGCTCTGTTCATCCGCCGCACCTCCCTGTGCGTCCGCCCCTCCGGGTCCCCACCCCGGCCACGGTCACTCATGGCGACGCACGCCTATCGTTGAGATATGCACGACACGGCGGTGACGCTGTTCCTCTGCGGCGATGTGATGCTCGCCCGCGGTGTCGACCAGATCCTGCCGCATCCGGGCGATCCGGAGCTCCACGAGCCCTACATCCACGACTCCCGGGCCTATGTGGAGCTGGCCGAGGAGGCCAACGGCCCGATTCCGTGCCCGGTGGACTTCTCCTGGCCCTGGGGCGACGCCCTGGCGGTGCTGGACGAGGAGGCGCCCGAGGTACGGGTGCTCAACCTGGAGACGAGCGTCACCCGCAGTGATGAGTTCGCCCCGGGGAAGGACGTCCACTACCGGATGAGCCCGGACAACCTCCCCTGTCTGGCCGCGGTCCGGCCCGATGTCTGCGTCCTGGCCAACAACCATGTGCTCGACGGCGGCCGGCGCGGGCTCGACGAGACGCTCGACTCCCTGGCCGCCGCCGGGCTCCGGGTGGCCGGAGCGGGCCGTGACGCGGCCGCCGCGCGGCGCCCCGCCGTCGTTCCCGCCGGGGACCACCGCCGGGTGCTGGTCTTCTCGTTCGGCGCGGCCTCCAGCGGCATCCCGGATCGGTGGGCCGCGGCCGACAACCGGCCCGGGGTCGACTTCCTGCCCGAGCTGTCCGACGCCCGCGCGTACGCGATCACCGTCCGCGTACGGCAGCTCAAGCGCCCCGGCGACCTCGCCGTCGCCTCGGTCCACTGGGGCGGCAACTGGGGGTACGGCGTCTCACCGGACCAGATCCACTTCGCCCACGCCCTGATCGACGGCGGTGTGGACCTCGTCCACGGCCACTCCTCCCATCACCCCCGCCCCCTCGAGGTGTACCGCGGCAAGCTGGTCCTCTACGGCTGTGGCGACATGGTCGACGACTACGAGGGCATCGGCGGCTATGAGCGGTACCGCGACGATCTGCGGCTGCTCTACTTCCCCGAGCTCGACCCGGACACCGGCCGCCTGGTCAGCCTGCGCATGGTGCCCCTGCGGTCACGGCGGATGCGGCTGGAGCGCACCGGCCACGACGACGCCGCATGGCTGGGCGGAACCCTCGACCGGGTCGGGGCCTTCCTCGGCTCGCACATCGACGTCCGGCCCGACGACGTCCTCACCCTGCGCCGGCCCTGAGAGCCTGTGTCATATCCCCGGCCGGGCGTGCGGCGTCTGGCACGCTCCCCCAGCTACCGCTGGGAGGTGCCCCCTCTCGCCGCGTTGCCGAAACGCCCATGTGGCTCCGCCACGAGGGCGCTCCGGCGCCTTGCGATCGCACGCTCCCCCAGCTACCGCTGGGAGGTGCCCCCTGACGCCGCACGCTGATCCGGCCGGGGATATGACACAGGCTCTGACCCCGCCGGGTCAGACGATCTTCCAGCGCACCAGCCCGCCCAGTACCAGTGCCCCGGGGAGCAGTGGCAGCCACACCGTGATGAAGCGGTACGCCAGCACCGTGGACGTGGCCGACTCGACCGGCGCCCCCGCCGCCACCAGCGCGATGACCAGCGCCGCGTCCACCGAGCCGATACCACCGGGGGCGGGGACGACGGCGGCCACCGCCGTGGCGGCCAGATACGCGAGCATCACATGCGCCGGCCGCACCTCGAGCTCCAGCGCCAGCGCGACCGCCACCAGCCCCGTCGCCTGGAGCAGCGGAAACGCCAGCGAACCACCCCACAGCGCCAGCGCCCTGGACGGCCGCATGTGCAGCGAACGGGCGTCGGCCAGCGCGGTGCGCAGGAACGTCACCACGAGCCGGCGCACCGGACGGATCAGGGCCACCCCGGCCATCAGCACCCCGGCCGCCGCCACCACCCCGGCCACCACCGTCCCGCTCACCGGCTCCGGGAGCAGCGGGCCCAGCCGCAGCGCCTCGGGAAACGCCACGAGCAGCGCCAGCAGCAACCCCACCCGGGCCGTGGCCTCCGCCAGGAAGTACAGGGCGAGCGCAGCCGAGGAGCGGGCGGGCGGCAGCCCGCAGCCCGTCATGAACCGGATGTTGACCGCGCCGGCGCCGATCCCCGACGGCAGCAGATGGTTGGCCGCCCCCGCGGCGAACTGGGTGGCGAACAGCCGCCTGGCCGGCAGCCGCTCCAGCACCGTGCCCTGCCGGGCGAACGACACGGCCACCCAGCCGAGCCCGGTCGTCGCCACCGCCGTCAGCAGCCAGTACGGATTCGCGGTGAACATCTGACGGGCGCCGGAGCCGATCAGCGACCGGTGCTGGACCACCCAGCCGGCCACGACCAGCAGCGGCAGCAGACACAGGATCTGGCGCAGCGGCAGCCGCCGGTGCAGGGGCCGGCGCTCGGTCAGCCCCACGGGCCGGTCCAGGGGCTGCTCCGCGGGGCGTGGAATCGCTTCAGGCATCGGTCCGGACACTCCTGTCGGTCATGGGATACGTGCCGGATACGGCTCTTGGCTCAGCATCGTCGCGGAACGCGCGCCGCGCAGCGGGAGCGCGATCAGCAGGCCGAGGCAGATCCACACATAGGTGTTGCTGCCGAGGAAGCCGTCCACCCCGGTGGAGTCGAACCGCCACAGCCACACCACACTGCTGCACAGCAGCACGTACACCACCGCACCTACCTGGAGCAGCAGCCTGCGCCGGGCCGGTGGCGCGTCCGGCCGCAGCCCGCTGTCGACCAGCACCGCCAGGGCCGGAATCAGCCACACCAGATGGTGCACCCAGGTGATGGGGCTGATCAGACAGGCGGTCACCCCGGTCAGCGCGAAGCCGGCCCGCTCGTCCCCGATGGCCACCGCGGAGCGCACCCGGTACGCCCAGACGGCCAGCACGGCGAGCACTCCGAGCGCCCACACCACCCCGCTCGGCGGCACCGGATCGACCAGCCGGGCCAGCACCCCTTCCCACGACTGGTTGGAGACGTAGGAGAGCACCCCGATCCGGTCGGTGTCCCACAGCGCCTCGGTCCAGTAGACCCGCGAGGCCCCCGGCGCCACCGCCAGGGCCAGCAGGGTGGCGGCCGCCGCGGTGGCCGTGGCGGTCGCGGCGGCGCGCCACCGCCGGGTGATCAGCAGATAGCCGATGAAGATCGCCGGGGTGAGCTTGATGGCGGCGGCGAGCCCGATACCGCAGCCGGCGAACCGGCCGCGCCCCGTGGACAGCAGCCAGGCGTCGAAGAGCACCAGCACCAGCAGCAGCAGATTGACCTGCCCGAAGCTGAAGGTGTCCCGCACCGGCTCCAGCAGGACGAACAGACAGGCCGCCACCACGAAGGCGAACCACTTGTTCCAGCCGTGCCGCCGGACGATCGGCCCGATCAGCCAGGCCAGCAGGGTCGCCGAGGCGGCCACGTTGAGCACCATGCTCAGGGTGATCGCGGCCGGCCAGGTGAACAGGGCCATCGGCAGCATGCACAGCGCCGCGAAGGGCGGATAGGTGAAGCCGTAGTCCGCCCCGTCCGCGCCGGGGATGGTGAAGTCGTAGATGCGGCCGTCCCGCATCCAGTGGCCCACGGCGTCGTAGTAGACGTTGAGGTCGAACCAGTGCCGGTGCAGCGGGACGAAGGCCAGGAACAGCGCCACAGCCACCGTGAGGGCGAGCGCCAGCACCAGCCGTCCGCGTGAGCTGGTGGGCCCCGTCATGCCGAACGCTCCGATCGGTGGCCGCCGGGGACGGCGGGCAGCGCGTCACCGGTGGCGAACCCCGGCGCGTGCCGTACGCACCACAGCGCGCACACCGCCAGCGCACCCCCGCACACGGCGTACGTCAGCTGCCGCGAATCCGGCGCGAACCCATTGGGCAGCACGGCCAGCGTGAGCACCCCGCTCCCGGCCACCACCGCCCTGCGCACCGTTCCGCCCGGACCGGCCGCGGCGATCACGAACAGCCCCCACAGCACGTACCAGGGCCGGATCGCCGGGCCCAGCACGGCCACCGCGATCAGGCTCAGCCCCAGCGCGTACACCGGCCGGGGGCGGGGCGGGCGCAGCCAGGCGGCCCCGATGGCCACGGCGGTGGCCAGCAGCCCCAGACCGTGCCACGCGGGCGCGGCCAGTGGCGCCAGACCGCTGCCGACGGCCTCCAGCAGGGTGCCGGTGGCGCGGCCGAGCGTGCTGGTCAGCGCCCAGTTGTCCGGTGAGGCCGGGGTGGTGAGCGCGGAGATCCAGCCGTAGCCGGTGCCGGTCACGGCCGTCGCCACTCCGGTGGTGGCCAGGGAGAGCGCGGCGGTGGCCGCCACGGCGCCGACGCGGCGCCTGCGGCCCTCCACCCGGCGCGCCCACAGCGTGGCGACCGCCAGCAGCCCCAGTGCCGCCGGGGCCTTGACCAGGGCGGCGAGCGTGACCAGCACCGCGCCACAGGCCGGCCATCGGCCCGTCGCGGCCACCAGCCCGGCCCCGAGCAGCCCGAGCATCACGGCATCATTGTGCGCCCCGCCCACCAGATGCAGCAGCAGGAGCGGGTTGAGGCCGCCCAGCCACAGGGCGGCGCTCGGGTCGGTGCCGCAGCGGCGGGCCAGAACGGGGAGCGCGAGCACCATGAGCGCCACCCCGAGCAGCGCGATCAGCCGCAGTCCGATCACCCCGAGCGACGGCTCTGCGCGCGAGGCGTGGGCGATGGCGGATTCGAAGGCCAGCGAGACCGGGCCGTACGGCGTCGGGGTGTGCTGCCACACCGGCGCCACCTCGTCCGCCAGCGGCCCGCCGAGGCGGATGGGGCCGTGGGTGTAGACGTCGATGCGGGCGTGCACCATCGCGCCCTGGGCGAGGTAGCTGTACACATCCCGGCTGAACAGCGGCGGGCCGGGCAGCAGGGGAGCCGCCCAGGTGGCGAGCGTGATCAGCAGGGAACGGGGGCCGGGCGGCTTCGGCCCGCGCACCTCGCGCCCCAGCAGCCACCACGCCGCGATCAGCAGCACCAGCCCGAAATAGGTGCTGATCAGACCGAGCGCCTCGCTTCCGGAGTCAGGGGTGAGGGCGTCCCCCACCGGTAGCGCTCCGGCCGTCGCCCCACCCGCTGCCAGGGCCACCGATCCGGCGAGCCCGAGGAGCCGGCAGTGGCCAGGAGCGACGGCGACACGTTGCAGGAGAAGGCGACGGACCAGCACCCGGCCAGCCTCGCGAGAGCGCATGGCCGGAGATTGACGTCGCGGTCACCGGAGACTGGCCGAGAGGTGTCGGCCGGGCCACGCCGCCCGGGGAGCGGGCAGGATCGATGCCCACGGTGCCCGGTCGACCACGAGTTGACGCAGTTTGCGCAGCTCGCACGGGCTGTTCCAGCCGAGCACCCCGACCACCCGGCCCCGGTGTCCATAGGCGACGACGAAGTGGCCGCCCTCGAGCTCGCCGTGGAGCACGGCGAGTTCGGCGTCGGCGGGAAAGATGCCGTACGCCTGGATATGGGCGTCGTACTGATCGGTCCAGAAGTATGGCACCGGGGCGAACGGCTGGTTCTCGCCGAGCACATTGTGGGCGACGGCCCGCGCCTGTTCCGTGGCGTTCAGCCGGTGTTCCAGCCGCATCCGGCAGCCGAAGTGGTTGTTGTGCCACGAGGCGACATCACCGGCCGCGTAGACGCCGGGCGCCGCGCGGCAGGTGGGATCGCATTCGACGCCGTTGCGCAGCTCGAGACCGGATCCGGCCAGCCAGCCGATCGCCGGGGCGGCACCGATGGCGACCACCACGACATCGGCGTCCAGCAGTGTGCCGTCGGTGAGTTCGAGACCGGTCACCCGCCCGCCGGATTCGAAGAACCGCCGCACCCCGGTGCCACAGCGGATGGACACCCCGTTCTTCTTGTGCAACTGCCCGACCAGAGCGGCTATCCGGTCACCGAACTGCCGTCGCATCGGCACCGGCCGGGGGTCGATCATGGTGACGTCCAGCCGCATCCGGCGGGCCGCCGCGGCGGCCTCCGAGCCGAGGAAGCCCGCGCCGACCACCGCCACCTTCACATCGGGTTCGCGGCGCAGATCGGCGCGCAGGGCGAGGGCGTCGTCGAGGGTGCGCAGCAGATGCACCCCGGCCAGATGATGGGCGCCGGGCAGGCTGTTGGGGGTGACACCGGTGGCGATGACCAGGGCGTCGTAGGAGACGCCGGCGCCGCCGTCCAGCATCACCCGGCGGGCGGCCGTGTCCAGACCGGTGGCGGATCTGCCGAACAGCAGCCGCGCGTCGAGGGCGGACAGCTCCTCGTTGGTGCGCAGCTTGATCCGGTCCGGCTCCCAGGTGCCCGCCAGGATCTGCTTGGACAACGGCGGCCGGTTGTAGGGAGTGTGGGGCTCGTCGCCGATGAGGGTGAGCCTTCCCTCGTACCCCTCGGTGCGCAGTGTGACGGCCGCGGTGAGACCCGCGACCGAGGCACCCACGATCACGACGTTCCGCGGTGTGCTCACTGGTCGGCCAGGGCGATCGCCAGGGCGGGGCAGACGGCGGCCGCGTGACGGACGTCGTCGTGCAGCTCCGCCGGCGGGCGGTCGTCGAGGAGTACGGCGACACCGTCCTCGTCCCGCTGGTCGAACACGTCCTGGGCGGCGAGGACGCACTGCCCCGAGGCGACGCATTTGTCCTGATGCAAGGTCACCTGCATGGCGTTCTCCGGCGCTGGGGATCAACGGAAGGCGGTTACCAGACGAATGTTCGGTAACGGGCGGAAGGGAGGCTAGTTCTCCCGCGTACCCAGCACAACACGCTCCGCAAGAAGCTGGCCACGGAGCGAGACATATGAGCCTGGCATGTGCGCCCCGAACAGGCCGACCGGCCGGTCTGGGAAGACAGTGCAAAAGACCAGGTCACACCCGGGTCCACGGGCTGGCGACCGCTTTCGCGGGGGATGGGGCATCAGCGGCTCACATGGCGGAAATACGCAGGTTACGAAAGTTCCGTATTGCTCACGTACGGTTCGAAGAGCCCCACGATTTCCACCTCACGGAGGATCCTTGCGCGCGCTCCGCACACCGCCCGACTGGCTGACGCACCCCCTGCGCGGGGTGCGGGGGCTGCGGGGCCCCGTGCCCTGGGCCGCGGTGGTCCGCGGAGCCCTCGGCGTGGGACCGGTGGTGGCCGTCGGCGTGGCGTCGGGACACACCCCGTTCGGGATGCTCGCCGGGCTGGGGGCGATGTTCGCCCATATCAACGACCGCCCCGCCACCCGCGCCACCCGCGTCGTGCGCATCGGCCTGCCCGCGCTCGCCGGGGCCGTCGGGCTGCTGACCGGGGCCTGGCTGGGCACGCTGGGCCTCGGGATCTGGATCGCGCTCGCCCTCGCCGCCGTCGGGCTGGTCTCCGGCGCGATGAGCGCCATCGGCCCGGTCTGCTCCTCCGCCGGGGTGCAGCTGATGGTGCTCGCCGTGGTCGGCGCGGGCATGCCCCTCCCGGTGGCCCCGCCGGTCCGGGCGGGCCTGCTGCTCATCGGCGCCGCATGGGTGATCGCCATGGCCGCGCTGCTGCCCCGCGTCATCCCCGCACGCCCGGCCGCGCCCTCCGGTGAACGGGAGGCGGTGGCCGCCGTGTACGACGCCCTGGCCGACCTGATGACCGCGGTCGGCACCGACGACGGCCAGGCCGCCCGGCGCAAGCTGACCGCCGCCTACGACGCGGCGTACGAAGCCCTCTACGCCCATCGGCTCCCCCTGCACCGCGTCGACGAGGAGGAGCGGCGGTCGCGCGACCGGCTGGCGGTGGCCGGGGCGCTCAGCGAGGGCGTCCTGACCCTCCTGTGGGAGGACGAACCCGTACCCGAGCGCATCGCGCGCACCCCCGCCCAACTGGCCCGCTCGGTACGGACCGGACTGCCACCGGGCCGACTGCCCGCCCCGGTGCCGGACACCGCGGGCAATGTGGCCATGCACCGGGCCGTGCTGCTCGCCGCGCGGGTCTTCGACGGCGAACCGGCGCCGCCCGTCGGCGCGGTGGTCCCCGGCCACCGGCAGCGGCTGCGCCGCGCGCTCGGTCCGGCGGGCCGGGAGTACGCCGCCCGGGTGGCCCTGTGCGTGGGCGTCAGCACCGCCCTCGCCCAGCAACTGCCGGGCGCGCACTGGTACTGGCTCCCCGCCACGGCCGCCTTCCTGGTCAAGCCCGACATGGGCCCACTGGTCTCACGGGCCCTCTCCCGCGCCCTCGGCACCGCCGTGGGCGTGGCCGTCTTCGGCGCCCTCGCCACGCTGCTCGCCCCCGGAGGGGGTGACCCCGGCAGCTGGCCGGTGGCCGTCGCGGCGGTCTGCTCCGCGCTGATCCCCGTCTCCGTACGCCACTTCGCCCTGCAGACCGCCGTGCTCACCCCGCTGCTGCTCTCCCTGGTCTATCTCGGCGGCGACACCGACCCCGGGTTCACCCGGCTCACCGACACGCTGCTGGCCTGCGGTGTGGTGCTGGCCGCCGGGGCGCTGCCCGGTCTCGGCGGCCCGCGCGCCCAGGTGTCGGTGCGGCTGTCGCTCGCGGTCCGCGCCACCCGCGACCACCTCGACCGGGTGCTCACCGCCGAGGCGCCGTACGCCACCCGGCTGCGGCTGCGCCGCGAGGCCTACCGCGCGCTCGCCGACGCCCGCCGCGCGGTGGAGGTGGCCGGTGCCGAACACCCGCCGTTCGGCCGGGACCTGGCGGCCTGGGCGCCGGTGGTGCTGGCCCTGGAGAAGATCGTGGACGCGGTCACGGCCTGCGGCGTACGGCTCGACCAGGGCGCCGCGCAGCCCGATCCCGCCCTCGCCGCCCGGCTGCGGGCCGCGCTGTCCGACCTGGCCGACGCCGTCGCCACCCGCCGCCCCCCGACGGACCTCGTCCTGCCCGCGGGGGCGGCGCTGGGCGACTGCGCGACCATCGCGGATGTCACCGCCGGGCTGCGCACGGTGCGCGACATGGCGGCCCGTTGAGAGCCTGTGTCATATCCCCGGTCGGATCAGCGTGCGGCGTCAGGGGGCACCTCCCAGCGGTAGCTGGGGGAGCGTGCCAGGCGTCGCACGCCCGGCCGGGGATATGACACAGGCTCTGACCTCGCCCACCTCCCCGGCGGCCGCCGACTGACCCCGCTCACCTCCCCGGCGGCGGATTGCCCGGCGCGCGGAGCGGCACACCGTCCTGCCAGTCCCCGGGCAGGGTCTGACCGGGGCGGTTGCAGAACCGGTCGTCCGCGCGGCAGATGTCGTGGTACCGGCCGTCGCCGAGGAAGCCGGAGAAGGTCTCCGGCACCGTGGCCCGCTGCAGCGGCCCGCCGTCGGCCGCCTGGGCCTCCGCTGTATCGCCTGCTTCCCCAGCCTCATGGACTCGTTGTGGCCCGGCTCCCGGGGCCAGTACTGCAACGCGTTCGCGACGTTCGCGGCCAGCGGGTGTCTCTCGACGGGATCACGCGGGCCGGGGCCGCGGGGCGTTCCAGAGGTGGTGCATGGCGTACGAGCGCCAGGGGCGCCAGCCCTCGGAGTCCTCCAGATGGGCCCCGGCGCCGCGGGCCCCGGCCCGTACGGCGACATCCGGCTCCAGCAACACATCGGGGTCGCTCAGCGCCCGCATCCTGATGTAACCGGACGTCCAGGGGCCGATGCCGCGCAGCCCCAGCAGCTCCTTCTCGGTCCGGTCGCGGTCGGCGCCCGCGTCCAGCCGCACGGTGCCGTCCGCGAGCGCGGCTGCGAGCGTGCGCAGCGTGGCACGACGGTTCTCCGGCATCCCGAGCTCGGCGAGCGGCGCCTCGGCCAGGCCCTCCGCGCGCGGGAAGAGATGGGTGAGCCCGCCGTCGGGCCGCTCCAGGGGCTTGCCGTACGCGGCGATCAGCCCATCGCCCAGCACCCGCCCGGCGGCCACCGAGACCTGCTGGCCGAGCACGGCGCGAAGGGCGAGCTCATGCGGGTCGGCGGTGCCCGGCGAACGCAGCCCCGGCCGCGCGGCCACCAGAGGGGCGAGCGCGGCATCGGCGCCGAGGCGCTCGGCGACCGCGTACGGATCGGCGTCCAGGTCGAACAGGCGCCGGATCCGCTGGATGGCGGTGGTCAGATCGCGCAGCTCGGTCAGGCGCAGCCGGCACTCCAGCCAGCCGTCGCCGGGCCGTTCGTCGACCTCGACGATGGCGCAGGCGTGGGGCAGCCGCAGGGTGCGGCGGTAGGTCCGGGCGCCCGGCGCGCCCACCATCTCCTCCAGGCCGGTGAGGGCACGCCGGGCGAGATAGTCGAAGACCTGCGTGGTGTCGTACGGGCCGCGGTAGGCGAGCCGCAGCGGCACCCCGGCCGTTCCGCCGTTGGTCCCGCCGTTGGTCCCGCCGTTGGTCCCCAGCACCCCACCGGGCGCCCCCGCGGGCCCGGACCGGGAGGGCTTCTCCGGCCGGGCGGCGCGCAGTTCGGTGGGGGTGGCGGCGTAGATCTCGCGCAGGGTGTCATTGAACTGCCGGACGCTGGAGAACCCGGCCGCGAACGCGATCTCCGAGGCCCGCAGCGCGGTGGTCTGCAGCAGGATCCGTGCGGTGTGGGCGCGCTGGGCGCGGGCGAGCGCCACCGGCCCGGCGCCGAGCTCGGCGGTCAGCTGCCGCTGCACCTGCCGGGCGCTGTACCCGAGCCGCGAGGCGAGCCCGGACACCCCCTCCCGGTCCACCACCCCGTCCCCGATCATCCGCATGGCGCGGCCGACGGCGTCGGCGCGCGCGTTCCAGTCGGCGGAGCCGGGCACGGCATCCGGCCGACAGCGGCGGCAGGCCCGGAACCCCGCGCCCTGCGCGGCGGCCGAGGTCGGGAAGAACCGGACGTTCTTGCGCCGGGGCGTGGTGGCGGGGCAGCTCGGCCGGCAGTAGATCCCGGTCGTGGCGACACCGAAGAAGAACTCGCCGTCGAACCGCGCGTCGCGGCTGCACACCGCCTCGTACCTGCTGTCGTCGCTCATCACACCTCCACTGTGCGCCCTGGGCGGGAGGCGTGCTGGCGGGAATCGGACATGGCGCTGACTGCTCCGTGCGGCTCCGTCCCCAGGCCCCGGGGCCTGGGGACGGAGCCCCAGCGGGGAGGGAGCAGCCCGCCGCAGGCGTCACGATCCGTCGGACATCGATCCGTCGGACATCCCCTGGTGGGAGCCGAGGACGATGACGTTGGGCAGGTCGCGGTGGTCGTGATGAGCCTGGGCGATCCCCGCGAGGGAGGACCGGCCCAGCGCCTGGTAGGCGCCGACCAGCAGCTCGTTCGCCAGCGACTCCCTGACGGGGTCACCGGCCGACGCCCAGTGCAGGTCGCGGCCCAGCGCCAGCGCCTCGGCCGGGTCGCCGTGCGCGAGGCGCCGCCGGGCGTCCTCCGCGAGCCTGGCCGGACCCGCGGGGTCGTCGAGCAAGGGGTACCGGGCCTGGGCGAACCGGAAGCCACCGGGCGCGCGGTGCACGGGCCGCTCCGGCGCGGCCGCGCCGGTCACGAGCGCACCGGCACCGTCCAGGGTGGCGACCCGCGCGGGGTCGGCCGGCCCGGCCGCGCTGTCGTACGCGCGCACATAGCCGGCGCCGGTCTCGTCGCGGTCCCCCGTCTCCAGCCCGGTCAGCGCCTCGCGCAGCAGTTCCAGCCCGTGACGCCGAGCGGCCAGGTGGTCCGCGTCCCCGTCGTCGTCGGCGAGGTCGCGCCAGTGGCGTTCGATCAGCACGCGTATCGCCTCCAGCGGCGTGCGCGCGCCCGTGTCGATGTCGCCGCCGTCATGGGTGTAGTAGGAGGCCACTCCGTCACAGGTCGATCCGTCGTCGGACCACAACCCGTAGTGCAGCCCGTCCGACCCGCCGTGCAGAAAGGTCAGGAACTCGGGCGGATCGCGGTAGTAGCGTCCGTGCGCCCGCGCGTCGATATCCGGCCGGGCGGACAGTCCGGGGTCGTCGAACAGATCGGAGATACCGACCGGAGCCACGTCCATGTCCGCGAGCGCCCGCCGCTCGGCCGCCCCGAGCCCCTGGAGGAAGACATGGAACCGGAAGAAGGAGTGCGGCAGTTGGAGCCCCCACTCACGCCGGACGCGGCCCTCCGCCGCCGCCCACCGCTCCCCGCCCTGCCGCCGCCGCTCATCGTCCATGCGTCATTCCTCGCTCGTTCCCCGGCACCCCGTGGTCCACGGACCCGAGACCGGAGGCTAGCGGACACGATGGTGCGCGAGTCGGAACGCCGATGGTAAATTCGGCAGGGTGACTGCCGGGTCGGCCATGGGCCACGCACGAGTGAGGCGCCCGGCCTCGGCGTGAGCCCGAGGCGGGCCAGAGGCCCGCCCCGCCACAACATGGAGATCATTACCCGGCCCTACATCCGCCCCTAGCCACCCGCCCTGGCACCATTTCAACGACGGCCCGGCGCGGTCTGGCAGGACACCGCCCGGCGCGGCGGCTGACCGCTCAGCGATCCGCCCGTACACCGGTCAGACCCGTCTGCCGCCGGGCGGCGTCCACGGTCTGTGCCAGCAGGACGGCGATGGTCATGGGCCCCACCCCGCCCGGCACCGGGGTGATCAGCCGGGCTCGCTCATGCGCGGAATCGAAGTCGACGTCGCCGACATTGCCGGGGTTGTATCCGGCATCGATCACCACGGCGCCCGGCTTGATGTCCTCGCCACGGATGAGCCGGGGCCGGCCCACCGCCGCCACGACGACATCCGCTTCCCGGAGCACCGCGCCCAGGTCGGCGGTCCTGGAGTGGCAATACGTCACCGTGGCGTCCCGGGCCAGCAGGAGCATCCCCACGGGCTTGCCCAGGATCGGGCTACGGCCCACCACTACGGCGCGCCGCCCCGCGAGCTCGACCCGGTACTCGTCCAGGAGGCGCATGATCCCTCCCGGAGTGCACGACGCGAACCCCGGCAACCCGAAGCTCATCGCCCCGAAGGAGCTCATGGTGACGCCGTCGACATCCTTCTCGGGAGCGATGGCCTCGAACGCCGCCCGCTCATCGATATGAGCCCCGACGGGATGCTGCAGCAGGATGCCGTGCACTTCGGGGTCCCGGGACAGAGCGCCGAGGGTGTCGACCAACTCCGAGGTCGTCGTGGCGGCAGGCAAGGCGACGAACCGTGATGCGATCCCCGCCTTGGCGCAACGGGCACGCTTCATACGGACATACGTGGCCGAGGCCGGATCCTCGCCCACCAGCACCGTTGCCAGACAGGGGGTGATTCCCGTACGTCGAGCGATGTCCGAAGCGTGGCCCGCCGCGTCCGCCACGATGCGCCGGGCGAGACCGGCGCCATCCATGAGCTGGGCCGTCTGTGTCGAGGACAAGGTCGCCTCCCAGGCGTTATCGACAACTCGCCCAGGCGCACGGCATAGACCCGATCGTCAGACCGCTCCCCGGTGGTGCTCCACCTCAGCGCCAGTCACGGCCCGGACACCACTGTAGGACACCCCGGACGGCCTTTGCCGGGCGTTCCTCTCCCCTTTTCCCGCCGCCGTCCATCAGGCGTTTTCCCGCGGACGAGCGAATGCCACCCCTGGCCGGACCGTGATCCGATGCCCCCTAGACTGTCTCGCAATCCTCACGTTGATCGGAGCACGACATGCGTCGCCTTGCCCTTGCCCTCCTGGCATGTTCAGCCCTCACTCTCGCCGGGTGCGCGCAGGACTTCGACCGGGGCCCTGATGGGACAGTCAGCGACAAGGTCAAGGACGGGAAGAAGTTCTACCTGGTCGTCGATCCGGCCAAGGGCGGCGAGGAGAAGAAGTTCCGGGTCAGCAAGTACGACTACCACGACTGCAACCGTGGCTCGAAGTACCCCAAGTGCGTTGACGACTAAGGGCGATTGAGCTTGCGCGTACTCATCGTCGGCCCCGGCCGTCCGCGGTCGGGGCCGACGGTGCTTTTGCGGTCGGGGCCGACCATGCTTTGGTTTCGGACGTCGGCCGGGGTGGCCACGTCCGTGGCCGTCTGCCGCAGCGCGTGGCGGCAGGCCGCGATCGCTGGGTGCCGGCCGCGGCCCCGGCGTACCGCGGTGAAGACACGGCGGGTGCGTTGCCCGCGGGGGAGTTGTCGCACGGCGACGGTCGGGGGCGCTCCGTTCCATACGAGGCGGGGGAGCAGGGCGGCGGCGTGGCCCCGCTCGACGAGGCGGAGATGGATCAGGAGGTCCGTGGTCTCGAACCGTACATCGGGTTCGAAACCGGCGTTCCGGCACAGGGTCATGGCCCAGTGGCGGGCGGCCGTGCCCTCGGGCTCCATGGCCCAGGGACGACCGGCGAGCGAGCGCAACGACGCCATGGGACCGCCCTTGGGGCCGGGCCCGGTGCCGCTCCGCCCACCGGCCGGCGCGGGCAGTGCGAGGTGGAGGGGGTCATCGAGTAGGTCTTCCTGCTCCAGACCGGGCGGCCGGGGATGGGGATTTCCCGGGTACTCCTCGGCGACGACAAGGTCGAAATCGCGGGCCTGAAGCGCGGGGAGGGCCGTTTCCGGTGGCATCTGTGTGATGTGCACCCGGAGGCCGGGATGACGGTCGCGCAGCAGGCTCAGCATGCCGGGCACCAGGGCGAGGGTGGCCGTCTGGAACGAGGCGATGCGCAGGGTGCCGGTCAGATCGGTGAGGGAGGTGGCGATGTCCGCCTCGGCGTGTTCCAAGCGCTCCAGCACCGCCTCGGTATGGGCGACGAGGATCTCCGCCTGCTCGGTGAGCCGCACCCGCCGGCCCACCGGCTCCAGCAGCCGGACACCGACCTCCGCCTCCAGCTGGGACAGCTGCTGGGAGACGGACGAGGGGCTGTAGGAGAGGGCGGCGGCGACGGCCGCGAGGGTGCCGCGGTGCTTGAGTTCACGCAGCAGACGCAGTCGGTGCAGGTCGAACACGGGGGTCCCGCTCTCCTTGCTGTGAAGGGCTCGCCATTCGTCGGTCCTGCCGACGAATATAGATGGGAAACATTCGCTGGACCGATGGGAGTGCGGGCCGCACGCTGGCTACGTGCCTGTATACGTTTCCTCCACCGCCGAGCCGCCATGGTTCACCCGCCCCGCCGCCGTCCGGGCCTGGACCTGTGCGCCCGCCCCCACCGAGGTACGGGATTTCCACGCCGCCCTGTCCGGTTACGCCCCCACCCCGCTCACCGAACTCCCGTCGGTGGCCGCTGAGCTGGGGGTCGGGCGGGTCTTCGTCAAGGACGAGTCGTGCCGTCTGGGCCTGCCCGCCTTCAAGGCCCTGGGCGTGTCCTGGGCCGTGCACCGCGCCCTCGCCGCGCGGGCCGCGCGTGGCGATGCCACAGCGCCTGTCACCCTGGTGAGCGCCACCGACGGCAACCATGGCCGCGCCGTGGCCCGGACGGCGCGACTGCTCGGCCACCGCGCCCGGATCTTCGTCCCGCGAGGTGTCCATCCGGAGGCCGTGGCGGCCATCGCCGCGGAGGGGGCGGAGGTCTCCCAGGTCGCGGGAGCGTACGACGAGACCGTGCGCCAGGCGGCCGAGACGGCCGCCGTACCGGGCGCGCTCCTGGTCCAGGACACCGCCTGGCCGGGGTATGAACAGATACCGGGCTGGATCGTCGAGGGCTACTCCACCCTCTGCGCCGAAGTCGACGAGCAACTCGCGGCCGCCGGAGCGGGGACGCCCGGCCTCATCGCCATCCCGGTGGGCGTCGGTTCGCTGGCCCAGGCCGTCGTGACCCACTACCGCAGTCGCCCCGCCGGGCCGCCCACGGCGCTGCTGTCGGTGGAACCCACGGCCGCCCCGTGTGTCCTCGAAAGCCTCATGCGTGGCGAACCGGTCGGCGTCACCACTGGCGAGACCATCATGGCCGGACTGAACTGCGGCACTCCCTCCAGCATCGCCTGGCCCCATCTGCGCGACGGGCTCGACGCGGCCATCGCCATCCCCGACGCCGCGAGTGCCCGTGCGGCGGGTGACCTCGCCCGGTTCGGCATCTCCAGCGGCCCCTGCGGCGCCGCCTCGCTCGCCGGGCTGCGCGCCGCGCTCACCGGCGACGGCGCCGACGGGCGCCGCGCCGCACTGAACCTCGGCCCCTCCTCAACCGTGGTGCTGCTGAGCACGGAGGGCAGCACCGCCAACCCCGCCACCACCACCGCGGACAGCTGATACGAGCGCACCGGGCTGCGCGGGGTGAACCGGTTGGCCCTCACCGACGCCGACGCCGCCGGGCGGCGTCAGGTCATCGCGTGGATGGAGCAGGCGGGGCTGACGGTACGGATCGACCGGATGGGCAACGTCTACGGGCGCCGCGAAGGCACCGACCCCACGGCGGCCCCCGTACTGACCGGGTCGCATATCGACAGCGTGGCCACCGCCGGTGCCTTCGACGGCTGTCTCGGTGTCCTGTGCGGCATCGAAGTCGCGCGGACCCTCGACGAGCGTCACGGCCCCGCCGATGTACGTCTCGAGCCGCCGTACGCCTACGTCGAGTGCCACATCGAACAGGGCCCCGTGCTCGCCGAGAACGATGTCCAGGTCGGCGTCGTCACCGGCGTTCAGGGCATCTCCTGGCAGGAGATCACCATCCACGGCCGCGCCGCCCACGCCGGTACCACCCCGACCCATCTGCGCGCCGACGCCGGCCTCGCCGCCGCCCGGATCGGCGTCCATCTGCGGTCCATAGTGGACTCGGGCGCTTACGGCGAACTGCGCGCCACCGTCGGCCACTTGGCCGTCCACCCGGGCCTGACCAACATCGTCCCGGCCCGTGCCGAGCTCACCGTCGACCTGCGCAACCCGGACGATGCCCGGATGGCCCGCGCCGAGGAGGACCTCGCGGCCTTCCTGCGCACCCTGGAGGACGGCACACCGGGGCTCACGCTCACCACCCGGCGCATGGCCAAGACCGCGTACGTGCCCTACGGCGATGGTCTTCGTACGTGGTGAGTACGACGGCATCAGCCATAACCCCCGTGAGTACTCCACCCCCGAAGCGTGCACCCACGGCGTCAACGTCCTGGCCACCACCCTTCTCCGGCTGGCCACGCGAGGCCCGTCCTGATGGGCGTGCCGGTCAGGTGAGCATCGTGGCGAAGCGCCGCGCGAAGAGATAGGCGTCGCCGGGCCAGCGGGCGGAGAGGTAGTTGCCGTCCTGGACGACGAACGCGGGGGTGTCATCGGTGGCCGTGCCACGGCGCCGCAGCTCAATGGGCCCGCGTTCGAACTGGGCGGGGTCGTCCAGGGCGGCGGCGACCTCGTTCTCGACGTAGGCCGGGTAGGTGCGGTAATAGCGGCCACGGCGCCAGGCCGTGAGGTAGTACGCGGTCCGCTCCATGTAGCCGGGCAGACAGGTGGTGCGCCGGTCGGCGAGGACACTGCGGCCGGTTGCCGGGTCGCGGGTGCGGGCCAGGGCGAGGACGCCATGGCATATGGCGCCCACCGGGCGGTCCAGCCGCCAGAACTCCGCGATCTTCTCGCGCAGGAGGTCGGAGCCGAGGTACTGGCGCATCCCGGGGGCGTGGCCGCCGGGCAGGATCAGCCCGTCGTACGCCTCGGGCCGGAGGTCCGCCCACGCCACGGGGTGGCGGAAGGCGGCCTCGCCGGTCAGCTGCTCGTAGAACTCCTTGGGCTCGGGCTCCGTGCCGAGTTGCCCGAAGAGCACTCCGGTGAGCAGCAGCGGATCGGCGGCGGGTGGACCGTCGCCGTGTTCGGTGGCGAACACCACCTCATGGCCGAGGTCGGTCAGCAGCTTCCAGGGCACGGCCACCTCGGTGACGTCGAAGTCCCGGTCGGGCAGGGGGAGGAGGATACGCACGAGGACTGCCTACCACAGGACCGGCGCCCCTGCCCCGGCGCGTCTTCGTGCCGGGGCGGGGGATCAGGGTCGGGAGCCGGATCACTTCCAGATGGAGTCGACCCACTCCGGGTGGTCGATGAACGGGTTCCGGTTGTGCTGGAAGCTGTCGTAGATGACCTCGTTGCGGTTCTTCTCGAAGTCGTCGGGCGGGTCCTCGGCGCTCCACTTCTTCAGTACGGAGAGACGGCCGATGTTGGGCGCGGAACCGTTGTCGACCTTGTCGTTGGGCTCCAGGTCGGGGAAGCCGTCGTCTCCGTCGTAACGGACGGCCATGTAGAGGATCATCCGGGCGATATCGCCCTTGACCTGGTCACGCGGTTCGAAGGAGTCGTCGTCGGTGCGGTTGCCCGGGGCGTCGGGCACCTCCTCGCCGCCGTTGTCGAAGTCCTTGTTGCCGCGGGTGCTGTTCACCTTCACATTGGCCGGGCGCAGATGGTGCAGATCGGTGCCGGGCCCAGTGGCCGTGCCGAAGTCGCCGTGCGACTTCGCCCAGACGTGCTCGCGGTTCCAGTCGTCGGGGTCGCCGCCGCTCGCGTCCTTGGCCTGGGAGCGGCCGGAGTAGAGGAGGATGACGTTCGACGGGTTGTCCGGGTCCTCGTCCGTGGACTTCAGCCCGTCCCACACCTCGTCGTAGGACAGCTTGGTCTGCTCGCTGATGATCGTGTGCAGCGCCGCCTTCAGCTCCGGGCCGCTTTTGCCCGTCGCGTCCTGGTAGTAGTCGTCGGGCGCCTGCACGGCCGTGGGCCGGGTGGTGTCCGCCGTGGCCGGTGTGTTGGCGGCGGCGACCGAAGGGGCGGCCACACCGGCCACGGCCACGACGGCCAGCAGAGGAAGGCGCCGTGACCGGCGCGCGCGATGAGTGGACATGATGTGGGGGGTGTCCTCTCCGAGACGAGTACCCGGGCCGCCAACTGGCGCCGCGGGTACGGACGTTCAAGGCACAAGCTCTCGGAGACTCGCATGTGTGACGCCCGAACGCGTGTACGTGATGTGCCCGTTCCGCGTGAATCCGGTGAACGCCCTGGGGTCGCGAAGAGGGCCGGCCGACGGGTCTGCTGTCGGGCCGGATCAGCGGAGCTGGCAGTATCTGCGTATGGCTGAACAGATCATCGCCGCGTGTGACGGGGCATCGAAGGGAAACCCCGGGCCCGCGGCCTGGGCATGGGTCATCGCGGGCACCGACGGCGAGGTGGAGCGCTGGGAGGCCGGGCCGCTGGGCACCGCGACCAACAATGTCGCCGAGCTGACCGCGCTGCGAGAGCTGCTGGAGTCCACCGACGCGGGCGTACCGCTGGAGGTGCGCATGGACTCCCAGTACGCGATGAAGGCGGTCACCACATGGCTGCCCGGGTGGCGGAAGAAGGGGTGGAAGACCGCCTCGGGGTCGCCGGTGGCCAACCGCGAGCTCGTGATGCGCATCGACGAGCTGCTGGGCGGCCGTACGGTGGAGTTCGTCTACGTTCCGGCGCACCAGGTCGACGGCGACCCGTTCAACGCGGCCGCCGACCGGGCGGCCAGCCACACGGCCCGTACCCAGCAGCCCGTGGGCACCTCGCTCGGCTCCGCCCTGCCGCCGCCCGAGGCCCGGACGGCGACACGCTCGGCCGGTCGTGGTGGCACGGCGCACCCGCGCACGGCGGCGGCACAGGGGCAGGGGAGGGGCACCGGCTCGAAGAGGAGCACCGGCTCCAAGGGGTCCATCAAGGCGAAGTTCCCCGGCCGGTGCCGTTGCGGTACGCCCTACGCCAAGGGCGAGAGCATCAGCAAGAACTCCGACGGCTGGGGCCATCCGTCCTGCGCCACCTGAGCCACGGGGTGGATCAGGGCGGGGAGAAGAGCGCGGGGAAGCGGGGTGCCAGCCAGGGCTTGCGGCCCCATGTGAGGACGCGGCCCCTGGCGACGGCGCCCCACGGTCCGAGGCGGCCCAGCGCCATGAGGAGGAAGGCCACGGGCTCGGTGAGGATGGTGCAGTCCGGGCGGCTAGGCGGTCGCGGTGTGACGGTCACCGCACCGTCGGTGAAGGTGGCGCCGAAGCAGGCGCCACCCCTCAGATGGATGGCGTAGCGGGCGGTGAGCCCGGCGGCGGCGGTGGTGTCGAGCACCCGTGGCATGGCCGTGGTGAGGAAGGGCAGGGTCAGCTCGACCCGGGCCCGGTTGAGCATATGCGGGCTGCCCAGCGCACGGGCGAGGTCATAGCCGTGGCCGAGCATATGGGTCAGCAGATACGACCCCAGTACCTCCAGGCTCATGGGGCCCATCGGCGTTACCAGTTCGCCGTGTGAGGCGTGTGACGCGGGCCGGGACGCCGACTGGAGGAAGGCGTCGGCCTGCTCCACGATCATGGCGGCCAGCGGCTCGGCCCGGCGCTCGGTGAACGCGGCGAGCGCGCGCTGGTTCGCCTCCGCCAGCCCCTGCGGTGTGCCGTCCCCGTAGCCGCGTTCCTTCCCGTCCGCGAGGTGTGCCATCAGCTCATTGGCCTGTGCCAGATGCGCCGCCGCCTCCCCGACCGTCCACCGCGACCCGGGCACCGGAGCCCCGGTGCCGGATGCGCCGCGCAGCGTGGCGGCGATGTCGGCCGCGGTGGCGCGTATCGCCTCGTCCAGGCCCGTGGGCCACGTGCCACCGTCGCGCTGCCCGTTCACCGATTCCACGCGTCCTCCCTGCGTCTGGCCGGGAAGATCCCCCGGGGCACGTACGGTGCCACGTGTCCCACGGTCGCCGGTATCGCATCGCGGGTTACGGTGTCAGTACGATCCTGCCGAACACCTCACCAGTGTCCATCTTCCGGTGCGCCAGTACGGCTTGCTCCAACGGCAGCAGCTCGTGCACCACCGTACGCAGTTCGCCGCGGCTCGCGGCGGCGAACTGCTCGGTCCGCACGGCACGTCGATCGGGCTCGGCCACGGTGGCGGCGCTGAAGGCGGCGAACGACATCGACTTCTGGAACGCCGCCATCATCGTCATACCGAAGTCCTCCGGTGGCATGCCTCCGACCGCGCCGACGGCCACCATGCGACCGTTCGGGTTGAGCTTGGCGAAGAAGGACGGCATGTCCGCACCGGCGATGATGTCGATGATGACGTCGTAGCCGGAGGGAGCGTCGCCGCCCCCCGCACCGGAGCGGTCCAGCACATGGGTGGCGCCGAGGTTGCGCAGCCGATCGCCACGCTCGGCCGACGACGTCGTGACCGCCACCGCCCCGGCACCGCCACGCGCCGCGAGCTGGACCGTCATGATGCCGAGGCTGCCTGCCGCGCCCCGCACCAGTACCGACTCGCCGGGAGCGAAGTGGGCATGGGACAGGCCGAAGTGGGCCACGATGCCGGAGCTCCCCAGCGTCACCGCGTCGACAGCGGAGAGACCCGCGGGGAGGGGGAGGATCTCCTCGACCGCGGCGATCGCCTGTTCGACATAGCCGCCGTTCACGCCGGTGAAGGCCCACACGCGCTGACCGACCCATGACGTATCGACTCCGTCGCCGACCGCGGTCACGGTGCCCGCCACCTCGCTGCCGGGGATATGGCCTTCCTTGAAGCCGTAGCCGGCGAGGGTCCCGCGGCGGATCACGGCGTCGGAGCCGCCGACACCGATCGCCTCATTGGCGATCAGCACGTGTCCGGCGGCGGGAGCCGGGACGGGGAGGTCGATCACCGCCAGACCTTCGGGAGGCCCGAACGCCTGGATCGCGACTGCCTTCAAGGTCGTCTCCTTGCTCTGGGATGGATGGGGCCGGTGGGATCCACGGAATCGGTGAGATCGACGGGATCGGTGAGATCGATGGAATCGGTGAGATCGACGGGATCGGTGAGATCGGCGGGACCGATCGGAACCAACCCGAGGGACGCTAACGGACGCCCCCGTCCACTTTGGCTAAAGTGAGAGCGGTGACCGACCGTTTGCCTCACACCCTGCGCTCCGATGCCTCGGACAACCGGGAGCGCATCCTCGACGCGGCCCGCGCGCTGTTCGCCACCGAAGGGCTGAAGGCTCCGATGCGGGAGATCGCCCGGCACGCCGGGGTCGGCCCCGCCACGCTGTACCGCCGTTTCCCGACCAAGCAGATGCTGGCCACCGAAGCCTTCACGGACGAGATGCGCGCATGCCGCGCCATCGTCGACGAGGGGCGTGCCGAGCCGGATCCGTGGCGCGGCTTCTGCCTCGTGATCGAGAAGACCTGTGAGCTGCACGCCCGCAGCCGGGGCTTCACCGAAGCCTTCATGTCGACCTTCCCCGATGCGATGGACTTCGTCGCGGAGCGCGAATACGCGCTGAGGTCGATCGCCGAACTGGCCCACCGCGCCAAGGACACCGGCCATCTGCGCCCCGACTTCGTCCTGGACGACCTGGTCCTGATGCTCATGGCGAACAGGGGCATCCACACCACGTCGAAGGCCGCCCGGGTCGCGGCATCCCGGCGTTTCGCCGCGCTCGTGATCCAGGCATTCCAAGCCTCGCCGCAGCACTCACCGCTGCCGCCGGTGGCACGCTTGGCACCCGCGGCACCCGCGGCACCCGCGGCACCCGCGGCACCAGGCAAGATCACATGAAGACACGACTCGGGGCCGACCGGCCCGCGCAGTGTGCCGGCGGTCGGCCGCCGGAAGACCGAGGAAACCGGAGGGGCGGGCATGGGCCTGTGGGACAGGGCGCTGGATGCCGCGGGGGTCAGCGATCCCCAGCTGCGCGAGGACTACACGCAGCAGCGGAAACTGGTCGCGGGCTACCGGCGCAGCTCCTACCTCGCCGTGCGCCTGCTGCTGCCTCCGCCGCTGCTGCCCCATGTGATCGCGGCGACCGCCTTCATGCACCGCACCGACACCCTCCTCGACAGCGGCCCCGTCGCGGAGCGCGCCGGGGCCTGCGCGCAGTGGGTGAAGGAGGTACGTGACGGTCTGGCCGGTGGCGAAAGCGACCACGCCGCCGTACGGCCGCTGCTGCACACCGTCTCGGCGCACCCTAGGATGCGCGGCCGGGTCGAGGACTTCCTCGACGCGGCCGCCATGGAGCTGGAGTTCACCGGATTCGCCACCGAAGCGGACTACCAGCGCTACGTCGACGCCTATGCCCTCCCGGCGTTCATGCTGATCGCGGGCCTGATCGCCGGGGAGGACCCCGCGACGGGCCACCGCGAGGCATGCCGTATGTACATCGACGGCAGCCAGCGCCTCGACTTCGTCAACGACCTGGCCGAAGACCTCGCCGACGGGCGCCTGAATCTGGTGCGGGAGACACTCGACGCTCACGGTGTCACCCGCACCGACCTGGAGAACGCCCGGGACACCCCCGCCATCCGGAGCCTTCTGGCGCACCTGCTCGGAGAGGCCCGCGAGTCTCTGTCCAACAGCCGAAACCTGGTCGGCCTCGCACCGCCCGAGGGCCGCCCGCTCTTCCGCGCCATGATCGAGATCGAGCTCCTCACGGCCACGGCAGCCGCCACCAAGGGCCCCGGCCTCCTCCGCACCCCCGCCCGTCCGCCCCTACCGGCCACCGCGCGGGTACTGCTCCGGGAGCGCCGCCGCACCCGTCACCTGCGTTGAACGCCACACCTCGTCGTCCGCGGCGCTTCAGGAAGCGCGCGCCTCAGGAAGCGCGCGCCTCGCTGGGCTCGCCCGCGTCCGCGCCCGCATCGGAGGCCGCATCCGTGGTGACAGCCGAATAGAAGACGGACCTCTTCTGCCTGGTGCGGTGTGCTTGCCCCTTGGCGACAAGCGATTCGAGAGTGCCGCGCACGACCGTGGGCTTGATCTCGCGCTCCGGAAGAGCCTGGCTCAGCGCCGCGGTCACCTCGGCCGCGGAGCGGGGCTCACCGTGCTGGGCGAGATCATCACGCACCAGCTCCCGAAGCGTGGGCACCCCCGATTCCCGCACCCGCTGACGATTCGAACGGCTCCCGCCCGACTCCGCCCGCTTCCGCTTGCCACCGGCCGCGGCGGCCTTCTTCCTCGCCTTGCGCGCGGCGGACAGCGCCGCGACCTCTCGCTTCGCCGACGAACCAGCCGCGGAGCCACTGACGCCCCCCTTCTCCGTCCCGCCATCGGTGGCATCGCCACCAAGGGTCTGCCGCATGCTGAACAGCAGCCCCCGGTTGTCTTCCAGCATCGCCAACTGCTCTTGCAGTGCCGCGATTTCGGAGCTGAGACGTTCGTGCTCGGCGGAGTTGCGTTCCAGATCGGCCGCGACCTGGGCCGCGTACTGGGACTTCAGGCTGGCGCTCTTGGCAGGAGTGTCCACTACGAGCTCCCTCACTGGGCACGTTGCACGTTGGTGCTGGATGGTACATGCGGGCGAATGCCACGTGGGGCTGATCCCGCCGCTGAGCTGGGTCCGTGACCACTCGCCGACCACACTCTGAGGCTCCGTCAGCCTTCTGTGGTCCGCTCTCTTCGGCCGTTTCGCCCTGTGGACTTCGAGCTTCGGGCGGCAGGACGCGGACCGGGCAGCGGCACACGGCGTGTGCCGCATAGGGCAGACTGCGTGCGGCATCATGATCACTCGCCGTTCCCACATTGGCTCGGTGATCGGCGTGCCAACCGGCCAAGCACGTGAAAGGGACCACGGATGACCTTGGACGCACGACCGATACCCACCGGCACGGACGCAACGGCGGGCGCGGTGGCGGACGGCCTCCCGGCCACGATGCGCGCCGCGCGGTTCGACACGGCAGCGGGCACGTTGAAGGTCGAGGATGTGCCGGTGCCCCGGCCGGGAG
Organism: Streptomyces iranensis; assembly: GCF_017874715.1. Lineage (GTDB taxonomy): Bacteria > Actinomycetota > Actinomycetes > Streptomycetales > Streptomycetaceae > Streptomyces > Streptomyces iranensis. The sequence continues at coordinate 304,850 of NZ_JAGGLR010000014.1, forward strand.
TGGGCGAGGTCGTGGTCAAGGTGGCCGCGTGTGGCATCTGCCAGTCGGACCTGAGCCAGCTCGACGGCCATATCCCACCCCGGCTGCCGGTGGTCACCCCCGGACACGAGGCGTCGGGCGTGGTGGCGGCGGTCGGCGACGGCGCCGGGCACTGGAGGGCGGGCGACCGGGTGGTCCTGGGCGCGGGGAAGGCCTGCGGTACGTGCCCCGCCTGCCGGTTCGGCGGTGGCACGAACACCTGTGAGGACCTCCAGGTGATGGCCTTCCACTACGACGGGGCCTGGGCCGAGTACGTCCTGACCGACGCCACCACGCTCATCGCCGTGCCCGACGCCGTACCCCTGGAACACGCCGCCGTGCTCGCCGACGCCGTCTCCACCCCGTACGGCGCCATCGACACCGCCCGGCTGCGGTCCGCCGAATCCGTGGGCATCTGGGGGCTGGGCGGGCTGGGCACCCATCTCGTGCAGCTCACCCGCATCTGCGGAGCCTCCCCGATCGTCGCCCTCGACCCCCTCCCCGCCGCCCGCGAGCGCGCCCTCGCCCTGGGCGCCGACTTCGCGCTCGACCCGGCGGACGGTGACACCAAGGCCAGGCTGAAGGAGATCACGGCAGGCAAGGGCCTGGACGTCGCCTTCGACTGCGTCGGCCGTACGCCCTCCTTCACCCAGGCGGAACGTGCCCTCGGCCACCGGGGCCGCCTGGTGCTCGTCGGCATCTCGCCCGACCCTCTGGCCGTGGGCCCGGAGCTCCACTTCGTGCGCAACCGCCACACCGTGATCGGACACACCGGGTACCGCATGGAGCATCTGGAGGATCTGGTCGAGCTGACCGCCCGGGGCCGTCTGGACATCTCCGGGTCGGTCAGCGCGGTCCTGCCCCTGGAGGAAGTGAACGAGGGCATCCGCCGATTGCGTGAGCGGGAGGGCAACCCGATTCGCATCCTGCTGCGGCCCTGAGAGCCTGTGTCATATCCCCGGCCGGGCGTGCGACGCCTGGCACGCTCCCCCAGCTACCGCTGGGAGGTGCCCCTTCTCGCCGCGTTACCGAAACGCCCAAGTGGCTCCGCCACGAGGGCGCTCCGGCGCCTTGCGATCGCACGCCCCAGACGCCGCACGCTGATCCGACCGGGGATATGACACAGGCTCTGAGCGCGAGTCCCAGGCCAACGGCCGGGCTCTGCCGTGGCCGAAGGCCGCGGATCCCGCTCAGGTCCCGGCCGCCCGGGTGGTCTGATCGACCCGTGCGCGTACCCAGGCCAGGAAGGTCCGTACCTCGGTGGCGGGCAGCGGGATCGCGGAGGAGCGGGGGCGCTCGAAGCTGCGCACCGCGGCCTCGACGAGCGGCCGGAACTCCTCCTCGGCCAGGGCGACTTCCCGCGCCGCCACGCGCTTGGCCAGCCAGCGGCCCGTACGGCAGAACACCACCGAGCGGCAGCCGTTGAGCACACGGTTGTCCGCGAGGTGACCTTCGCCGTCGCTGTGCTCGCGGACGGAGGCCCGGATCGCGGTGAGCAGATCCGGGCGGTCCGGTGCGGCGATCACCTCCCGAACCGGGCGGCCGAACAGCGTCAGCCCGGTCTGGTGGGCGACGGAGCGGTCGATGACATACCAGAACGCCGGGGACCGCGCCGCGTCGAGGTCGGCCCGGTTCGGCAGCAGCGGGCCGGTGTTGAGGTTCAGCAGGTACCCGGCCGCACCGGAGGGGCGGCCGACGAAATCCGTTCCGTAGACCACCAGTTCCAGCCCCGCCGCCGGGCAGGGCAGATGCGGGTGGGCGAGGGCCCCCGCCAGGTCGTGCAGGGCCGATCCGGGCAGCGACGGCTCCACGACGACCGTCACATCGATGTCGCTGCGCCCATGCCGGTAGTCCCCGAGCGCGAGGGAACCGACCGCGAGGACACTCACCAGATGGGGCCCGCACACCGTGCGGGTGCGCCGGACGAGTTCTTCCAGATAGGGCCGCAGTTCGGTGGGGACGGACCGCGGGTCCTCGCGTGTGTGGGCCACGTGCCCAGTATCCCTGGTGCGAGGTGCGCGCACGGCCTTGGCTCAGCCCGCCGTGTCCGGGAGCCGCGCAGAGGTGTCGGCGAAGGCCGCCAGATCCAGTCCGGCGTCGTCGAGCGCGGCGGCGGCCACACCGCGGGCGATCTGAGCGAGCCAGTCGGGCTGCTCCTGTCCACCGGAGCGGTGCGCGGCATCGCAGGCCCTGTCCATTCGGCAGGGAGCATTCGATTCCCGCTATATGGATCATTCATCCCCTATTGTGCCTTTTGTTGTAGAGCCCTCGTGAGCGGGATGGAGTCGGGACGTGGCCTTCGTGTCCGGCATGGGGTCCCTGGTACCGCTGCTGGCCGTGTGTGCCGGGTACTTCATGGTCATCCTGGACGTCACGGTCATCAACGTGGCCGTGCCCGTGATCGGCCGGGAGCTGTCGGCTTCGCTCACCGGCATCCAGTGGATCACCGACGGGTACACCCTGGTCTTCGCCGGTTTCCTGCTGACCGGCGGAGCGCTGGGGGACAGGCTGGGAAACCGCCGGATCTTCTGCACCGGCGTGGTGGTGTTCACCGTGTCCTCGGCCGCGTGCGCCTTCGCGCCGAGTGCCCCCTTCCTCGTCGCCGCCCGGGTGGTGGAGGGCCTCGGCGCGGCGTTGATCGTGCCCGGCTCGCTGGCCCTTCTCCAGCAGGCGTATCCGGCTCCGGACGCCCGCTCGCGGGCCTTCGGGGTATGGGGCTCCATCGCCGGGATCGCGGCCTCGGCGGGGCCGCTGCTGGGCGGGCTGCTGGTCTCCACCGTGGGCTGGCGGTGGGTGTTCCTCATCAATCTGCCCGTCGGTGTCGCCTGTCTGGTGCTGACGCTGCGTCGCGTGGCCCCCTCCGACCGGCTCACCACCCGGCCTCTGGACTGGCCGGCGCAGTGCGCGGTCGTGGCGGCGGTGGCCTTGCTGACCTCCGCGCTCAACGAGGCGGGCCGGCGCGGATGGTCCGATCCCGCCGTTCTGGCCGGGGTGGGCCTGTCCGTGCTGGCCGCCACGGCGTTCGTGGTGCGCGAGCGACTGGCCCGCTTTCCCGCCCTGCCCACGAGCCTGCTGCGCTCGCGAGCGCTGGGCGGCGGAGCCGTCATCGGCCTGCTGTTCAATTTCGGCTTCTACGGCATGGTGTTCACCGCCAGCCTGGACTTCCAGCACCAGCGCGGCTACAGCGCCCTGGTCACCGGCCTGGCGCTGTTCCCCGCGGTGGCGATGACCATGTTCGCGTCCATCCTCTCCGGGCGGCTGGCCCGCACGACCGGCGATCGTCCGCTGGTGTGCACCGGCATGCTGCTGGCGGCCCTGGGACTGGCGGGCTGGGTCGTGGCGGGAGCCGAACCCGCCTACCCGCTGCTGGTGGTCCCGATGATGGCGGCGGGATTCGGCACCTCCTTCGCGCTCACCGGCTCCGCCTCCACCGTCATGGGCGCCGCGCCCCCGGCGTACGCGGGGACCGCCTCCGCGCTGTTCAACACCACCCGTCAACTCGGCAGTGCCACCGGCGTGGCGCTCGGTGGCACCCTGCTCGCCACGGCCACCGACTACGGCGAGGGGCTGCGCACCAGCATGGCCATCGGCGCCCTCGCCTATCTGACCGCCGCGGGTCTGGCATGGTTCTGCGTACCGCCCGAGCCCGGGAGCGAGGCACCTGACGCGGAGGCCCACGCGGGCTGATCGAGGCGTGCGCGGTGGGCCGTCACGGGACGTCGCCCGCGGCGTCGGGCTCCCACGCGTACACGGCGGTGACGGCCTCGACGAAGGCGCTGTGCCGCTCCTCGATCAGGCTCGCCATCCAGGACTCGATCGGCTGACCCTCATCGAGGACACGTTGCACATTGATGAAGGTGACCGACAACTCACGGGCCGCGTTCCGGACCGCCTCCGGGCCTACCACTTTGACCCGCAATTCGGCCGAGTGGAACCGCTGCTTCGCGACCTCTGTGGCCGCTGCCTCCGCCGTGGGCAGGACCAGGGCACCCTCGTATGCGTGGATGGTGCCCAGGATCAACTGATAGGCGTCGTGGCGGGCCTGCATGAGCCACCGCTCCGACTCCGCCCGCGCCTGGTCCCTCACCTGCTCGCGCGCCGCCTCCACCGTCTTCTCGCCGCCGATACGCGCCGCCCGCGCCGAGAAGCCGCCACCGATGAGGGCGCCGACGAGTGCCGCCACGCTGGCGAAGAACGCCGCGAGTCCTTGGTCCATAAGGTCTCTCCCCCCGCCTCACCGACTTACTACTCGGCTCCCCCGGCAAAGCCATAATGCAGCCCGCGGCCCGGGACCGGCAGTCCCGCGGGCAGCCGGGAACCGGAAAGTCCGGGCACGGCGACGGCGTCCCAGTCCACGCCACCGTCCGCGAGGTGCGGGCCGAGGCCGACCGAGCCCACCTCCGCGCCGTCCGCATAGGCGGTCAGGGTGGGTTCGCCACCGATGCCGCCCTGGGACAGGGTGAACCACTTGTCGCAGGCCCAGCGGATCTCAGCGGCGTCGGACGCGACGATGGTCGCGCTGTGACGCACCGAGCCGCTCCATGCCTCGTCCTCCATGACATAGAAGCTGTACGCGCACTCCGCCACGGGCTTGTCACCGACACCGAGGAGCACGGCCAACTCGTCCAGCCCGGCCCCCGCGTGGCGGGTGGGACCCGCCGCACGTATCCGGGCGTACAGCTTCTCCGCCTCGATGTGCCGCCGTTCGACGGTGCCCTCGTCCTCCCCGTACCACTTCATCACGTCGGGGTTCATGTCCAGACACGCCTCCCAGTAGGAGATCTGCTGGGCAAGGCGCCCGGTCAGCAGGGCCAGAGCCTCGACATCGTCGGGGTGCGCCGCCACGGCGGCGCGCAGCCAGGGCTCTTCGGGCCAGGTCGGTTCGCCGTCCCCGGGCTCGGTCGGGTCCGCCGCCGTCAGGCACAGCAATCGCCCCACCCGCAGCGCGGCTTGGGCATCGCCCGCGGCCGCCGCGCTCCGCAGCCGTACGAGGGTCTCGTCGGTGATCGTCATGGGACGACGCTACGCCCCGCCACCGCGCGGTGAACGGGCTGTGCCCAGCGGGTCAGACCATGGCCGGCAGTCCGGGCAACAGCTTCTCGATCGTGATGGGGAAGTCCCGCACGCGCACTCCGGTGGCGTTGAACACCGCGTTGGCCACCGCCGCACCGGATCCGCAGATGCCCACCTCACCGATGCCCTTCGCGCCGAGGGGATTGGCCTTGTCGTCGTACCCCTCCAGGACGACGGCGTCGATGTCGGCGGGGATGTCGCCGTGGACCGGCACCAGATACCCCGCGAAGTCCCGGTTGACGAAGGCGCCGGATCGCGGGTCGACGACGGCCTCTTCCTCGAGGGCCGCGCCGACGCCCCAGATCATGCCGCCGATCAGCTGCGAGCGGGCCGTCTTCGGGTTGAACACACGGCCCACCGAGAACACGCTGAGCATCCGCCGCAGACGGGTCTCGGCGGTGTCCGCGTCGACGCCCACTTCGGCGAAATGGGCCCCATAGGTGTTGATCGAGTAGTCCGAGTAGTTCGGATCGTCGCCCATGAAGCGGGTCTGGCCCTCCGCCTCCACACCGTCGGGATGGTGGCGCGCGACGATCTCGCGCAGCGCCTCGGACGCGCCGCCGATGGCCACGTCGCCGTCGGAGAACACCGCCGCTGAGGGGTCCTGGCCGTGCAGCGGGGAGCGTGTGTCGCCGAGGGCCGCGTCCAGCAGCTTGGTGCGCAGGGCCGCGCACGCCCGGTGCACCGCGGTGGACGAATTGGTGGCGCCCCACGAGCCGCCGGACCCCCAGCTGGAGGGATGATCCGAACGCCCGAGGTCGATCCGCACCCGTTCCAGCGGGAGGCCGAGTCCCTCGGCACCGACCTGGGTGAGGATGGTGTAGGTGCCCGTGCCGATATCGGTCATGTCGGTCTGGATGACGGCGGTGCCGTCCGGCTCCAACCGCACCCGCACCGTCGTCGGCCCCTGGAAGTGCCCCCGGATGGCGGCCGACATGCCGTAGCCGATCAGCCACCGTCCCTCGCGCACACTCGCGGGCGTGGCCGGGCGGTTCTCCCAGCCGAACCGGCGCGCGCCTTCGCGCAGGCACTCCACCAGGTGCCGGTCGCTGTACGGCACGTTCCGCTCGGGATCTACGGTGGGCTCGTTGCGGATCCGCAGCTCGACCGGGTCCATCCCGAGCGCATCGGCCAGCTCGTCCATCGCCGACTCGACCGAGAGCATGCCCGGTGCCTCGCCCGGCGCGCGGACGTCCGTCCCGCGCGGCAGGTCGAGCGCCGTCAGCCGGTGGCTGGTCAGCCGGTGGGGCGCGGCGTAGAGACTGCGGACGGTGGCGGCGGTCTGCTCGGCGTACTCGACGTCGGGGTTGGTGTGCATGGTGACGTCGTGGGCGATCGCGGCCAGCCGTCCATCGTGCCCCGCGCCCAGCCGGACCCGCTGGCTCGACGTGGGGCGCATGCCCACGAGCTGGAAGACCTGCTGGCGGGTCAGCGTGACCTTGACCGGCCGGCCCAGCGCGCGGGCGGCCATCGCCGCCAGGATCGTCTCGGAGTGGATGCCCAGCTTGGAGCCGAAGCCGCCGCCGACGAAGGGGGTGACGATATGCACCCGCTCCGGGTCCATCATCAGCGTGCCGGCGACCGAGTCCCGCGCCGCGTCGGTGATCTGGCAGCTGACGTAGACGACCAGGTCATCGTCGCCGTGCGGTGCCACCATGGACGCGTTCGGTTCGATCGGCATCGAGAACTCGTACGGGGTCGTGTACTGCTGGTCGACCTTGACCTCCGCCCCGGCGAACCCGGCGTCGAAATCGCCGACCGCGGTGTCGGTGGGGAGACCGGCGTTGACCGTCTTCGGGATGTAGGTGTCGTCCTCGAACTCGCCGAAGTCGAAACGGCCCCGCCCGGCGCGGTATTCGACCTCGACCAGGTCGGCCGCGTCCCGGGCCTGCTCGAAGGTCTCGGCGACGACCAATGCCACCGGCTCGCCGTAGAAGTGGATGTCCGGCCCGGTCAACATTGGCTGGGCGCGCCAGTATTCGAAGGGAATGGACTCGTCGCGGGGGCCTTGCGCCGGGGCGTTGAGGTAGGTCATCACCAACTGGACCCCGGGCGCGCCTTCCGCGTCCTCGGTGTCGATCCGGGTGATGCGGCCCTTGCCGATCGTCGCGCCGACGATGAAGCCGTAGAGCGGCTGACCGGCCTCCCAGTGCTCGTAGGCGTAGGCGGCCCGGCCGGTGGCCTTCAGCGGGCCGTCGACGCGGTTCACAGCTTGCCCGATCATCTCGCCTCCTCAGCTCGCCCCGGCCGCCTGCGCCAGCGTGCGGCAGAGCGTGCGCTTGGCCAGCTCGATCTTGAAGTCGTTGTCACCCCGCCCGACCGCGCCGCGCAGCGCCGCCTCGGCGGCGGCGCGATAGGTGTCCATCCTGGCCGGATGGTCGGTCAGCGCGTCCTCCGCCTCGACGGACCGCCACGGCTTGTGTGCCACACCGCCGAACGCCACCCGCGCCTCTCGGATCGTTCCCCGGTCGGCCGAGACGACGGCCGCCACCGAGACCAGCGCGAACTCGTACGACGCCCGGTCGCGCACCTTGCGGTAGATCTGCCGGCCCGGCAGGGGCGGGGGCAGCAGAACGCCCGTGATCATCTCGTCGTCACCCAGCACGTTCTCGATATGCGGCGTATCGCCCGGCAGCCGGTAGAAGTCCGTGATGGCGACGCGCCGTACCGACCCATCGGCCCGGAGCAGCTCGATCTCCGCGTCGAGCGCGGTCATCGCGACGGCCATGTCCGAGGGGTGGGTGGCGATGCAGGACTCGCTCGCGCCGAGGATCGCGTGGATCCGGTTGAACCCGCCGATCGCCGCGCACCCCGATCCGGGGTCGCGCTTGTTGCAGCCCGCGGCCGTGTCGTAGAAGTAGGGACAGCGCGTGCGCTGCACCAGATTTCCCCCGGTGGACGCCTTGTTGCGCAGCTGCCCCGAGGCGCCCGACACCAGCGCCTCCGACAGCACCGGATAGCGGGTGCGCACGCGGGGATCGGCGGCCACATCGGAGTTCCGCGCCTGGGCGCCGATGCGCAGTCCACCGTCCGGCAGCTCCTCGATGTCCCGCAGCGGGAGCCGGCTGATGTCCACCAGATGGCTCGGATATTCGATGTCGAGCTTCATCAGGTCGAGCAGATTGGTGCCGCCGCTGATGAACTTCGCGCCCGGCTGGGCCGCCGCGGCGACGGCGGCCCGTGTGTCCGTCGCCCGCTCGTAGGTGAAGGACCTCATGTGGCGCCTCCCTCCGCGCTGCCGCGGATGGCCGCGACGATGTTCGGATAGGCGGCGCACCGGCAGATGTTGCCGCTCATCCGCTCGCGGATCTCGTCATCGGTCAACGCGACCCGGGACGAGGACACGTCGGTGGTGACATGGCTGGGCCAGCCCGCCCTCACCTCGGCGAGCATGCCGACGGCCGAACAGATCTGGCCGGGGGTGCAGTAGCCGCACTGGAAGCCGTCGCACTCGACGAAGGCCCGTTGCATGGGGTGCAGATGGTCGGGGTCGCCGAGGCCCTCGATCGTCATGATCTCGTCGTCCTCGTGCATCACGGCGAGTGTCAGGCAGGAGAGGACGCGCCGGCCGTTGATCAGCACCGTACAGGCGCCGCACTGCCCGTGATCACACCCCTTCTTGGTCCCGCTCAGGCGCAGATGTTCACGCAGCGCGTCGAGCAGCGAGGTCCGTGGATCCACCGCGAGCTGCCGCACCTGATCGTTGATGTTCAGCTTGATCGCCGAGGGTGGGGCCGTCTCGACCTGGCTCCGCCTCATGGCGTGCGTATCCGAAGCGCTCATCACGGCCCGCCTTCCTCGCTAGGTGCAGGTGTCACCCCGGATGTGCGGCGCGACTGCCGGGCACGCTCCCTGGCTCCAGGCTCTCGCAAGAAGGCGGACGTCGCACCGCGAGAACCCTGGTGACGGTGTGTTTTCCGGCGATGACTGAGCGTGTGCCGGTGTCGTCGTATGCCGTGGCCGCCCGCGTCCCGGCGACCGCAGGTGTAGCAGGTGTAATGGGGCGCCTCCCGGGCACCCGCGCCCGGAAAGGATCACGCCTGTCAAGAGAGCGGGCCCGGTCCGGACACCTGGCCGGGACCGCGGAACGGAAGGCCATGAGCAGCGGCTTCATGGGTCCGGGGGACTTCGGTCCAGACCCGTTCGAGGAATTCATGGCACGATTCCTCGGCGGCGGACCGCGCCCCGGCCTCCGCCATATCGACATCGGGCGCCTGATGAGCGACCCTGCCCGGCAACTCGTCGCCGACGCGGCCACCTACGCCGCCGAGCACGGCAGTGCCGATCTGGACACCAAGCATCTGCTGCGTGCGGCGCTGGCCACCGAGCCGACCCGGGGGCTGCTGGCGGGGGCGGGCGCCGACACCGACACGCTGGCCGCGGAGATCGACCGGATGAGCGGCGAGGGCCCGCGGCGCACCCAGCTGTCCGTCACCCCCGCGGTCAAGCGCGCTCTGCTGGAGGCGCATGAACTGGCCCGTGCGAACGGCGCCTCCTACATCGGCCCCGAGCATGTGCTCGGGGCGCTGGCCGCCAACCACGACTCCACGGCCGGCCGCATCCTCAACTCCCTGCCCTTCGACCCCGCGGCGGGCCGGGGCGGACCGCAGAGCGCACCGGGCCGGCCGTCGGTCAGCGGGGCGGCCGGGCAGCAGCCCGGCCGACAGCAGAACACGCCCACCCTCGACAAGTTCAGTCGCGATCTGACCGACCTCGCCCACGCGGGGCGGATCGACCCGGTCATCGGCCGCGAACAGGAGATCGAGCAGACCGTCGAGGTGCTGTCCCGCCGGGGCAAGAACAACCCCGTACTGATCGGCGACGCCGGTGTCGGCAAGACCGCCATCGTCGAAGGGCTCGCCCAGCGCGTCGCCGAGGGAGACGTCCCCGACATCCTCCTGGGCCGCCGGGTGGTCGCCCTGGACATGTCCGCGGTCGTCGCCGGCACCCGCTACCGAGGTGACTTCGAGGAGCGGCTGAGCGGCATCATCGACGAGATCCGCACCCACTCCGAGGAGCTGATCGTCTTCATCGACGAGCTGCACACCGTGGTCGGCGCGGGCGCGAGCGGCGCCGAGGGCGGTTCCATGGACGCGGGCAACATGCTCAAGCCCGCCCTGGCCCGTGGCGAACTCCATGTCATCGGCGCCACCACACTGGAGGAGTACCGCCGCCACATCGAGAAGGACGCGGCGCTGGCCCGGCGCTTCCAGCACATCCTGGTGCCGGAGCCCTCCGCCGCCGACGCGGTGGAGATCCTGCGCGGTCTGCGCGACCGCTACGAGGCCCATCACCAGGTCCGCTTCACCGATGAGGCGCTGCTCGCCGCCGTGGAGCTGTCCGACCGCTACCTCACCGACCGGTTCCTGCCCGACAAGGCCATCGACCTGGTGGACCAGGCCGGCGCCCGGGTGCGGCTGCGCTCGCGCACCAAGGGCACCGACACCCGCACCCTGGAACGCGAGGTCGAGCAGCTGACCCGGGACAAGGACCAGGCGGTGGCCGCGGAGGAGTACGAGCGGGCCACCGAACTGCGCGACCGCATCGGCGAGTTGAACCGCCGCATCGGGGCCGACGGCGGCACCGAGCCCGACGACGGGCAGGGCCTGGAGGTCACCGCCGAGGACATCGCCGAAGTGGTCTCCCGCCAGACCGGGATCCCGGTCAGCAGCCTCACCAAGGAGGAGAAGCAGCGCCTGCTCGGCCTGGAGGAACACCTGTCCGAGCGGGTCATCGGACAGGACGAGGCCGTGGGAGCCGCCGCCGAGGCGGTGCTGCGCTCCCGCGCCGGTCTCGCCGACCCCGGCCGCCCCATCGGCAGTTTCCTCTTCCTCGGCCCGACCGGCGTCGGCAAGACCGAACTCGCGCGGGCGCTGGCCGAGGCGCTGTTCGGCAGCGAGGATCTGATGGTCCGGCTGGACATGAGCGAGTACCAGGAGCGGCACACCGTCAGCCGGCTGGTCGGCGCCCCACCCGGATACGTCGGCCACGAGGAGGCCGGGCAGCTCACCGAGGCGGTGCGCCGCTGCCCCTACGCGCTGCTCCTGTTCGACGAGATCGAGAAGGCGCATCCGGACGTGTTCAACACACTGCTCCAGGTGCTCGACGACGGCCGGCTCACCGACGCCCACGGCCGTACGGTGGACTTCCGCAACACGGTCGTCGTGATGACCAGCAACCTCGGCTCCGAGGCCATCGGCGGGCGCGGCGCCCTCGGCTTCGGGACCGCGGACGCCGAGACGGACGAGCAGGCCCGGCGCGAGCGCGTCCTGCGACCGCTGCGCGAGCACTTCCGCCCCGAGTTCCTCAACCGCGTCGACGAGGTCGTGGTCTTCCGGCAGCTCACGGACGAGCATCTGCGCCGGATCACCGATCTGCTGCTGGAGGAGACCCGCCGCCGGCTGCACGCCCAGGACGTCACCGTGGAGTTCGCCCCGGAAGCCGTCGACTGGATCGCGCGGCGCGGCCACGAACCCGCGTACGGTGCCCGGCCGCTGCGCCGCACCATCCAGCGGGAGGTGGACAACCGTCTGTCGCGGCTGCTGCTGGACGGCGAGATCTCGTCCGGTGACCGGGCCCGGGTGGAGGTCGCGGACGGACAGCTGGTGTTCCACACCGCCACCTCCTCGAACGACAGGCGACTGTGACGCTCACGGTGTGCCGCGAACGCCGGGCCGTGCCCGGCTACTCTTCCGCCGTATGGTGGGAAGAGTCCACCGGGGACGAGGCCTCGAACGGGGTGGCGGACCGGGGGAGCCGGCGCGCCGCGGGCGGAAAGGAGCGCATCGGACATGGACCAGCAGAACCCTCCGCACCCTGACCGCACTCCCGGGCCTGCCGGATCTCCCGGGTCTCCCGGAAGTCCTGCGACTCCCGGATCTCCCGGATCTCCCGGATCTCCCGGATCTCCCGGATCTCCCGGATCCCCCGTACTTCGGCCGAGCGTGGGCGTGCCCCCGGGCGAGACCCCACCGGCCGAGGGCGGCCTGTCGGAAGCGGGCCCCCGCGAGACGTACAACCCCACGAAGGGCTGGTCGAAGGGGCCCACGATCGTCATTTGGCTCTTTGTGGCGCTGTTCGTGACCTTCTGCATCGCGTTCGCGGTCGCCGTACTGGGGTGACCTGAGGCGGCGGGCCGTGGCATGCCTCGACGTATCGGACGAGGTTGCGTTCGCCTTTCGGAGTGGCTGGGAACACGGAGGTGGACGCGGAGGAGGCCACGCTGATGCACGACGACCACGAAGCGCCGGGAAACGGCGGCCGTGAGGCTCGGTCCGGCCGTGTGGAGAGCCGCGAGGAGCGGGCCGACCGCAAGTGGGCCGAGTTGCTCCAGGAGGTGAGGGTGACGCAGACGGGCGTGCAGATTCTGTTCGCGTTCCTGCTCACGGTCGCCTTCACCCCGCGCTTCCACGACCTGGGCCAGGTGGACCGGGCCATCTACGTCGTGACCGTCCTTCTGGGGGCGGCGGCCACCGGCGCGTTGATCGCACCTGTTTCCTTGCACCGGATCGTCACCGGACGCCGGCTGAAGCCGGAAACGGTGGACTGGGCCTCCCGCTTCACCGTGGCCGGGCTGGTGCTGTTGCTGTGCACGGTGGCGTCGGCGCTGCTGCTGATCCTGCGTGTCGTCGTGGCCGATGGCACCGCGTTCTGGCTGGCGGTCGCGGCCCTGCTCTGGTTCGTGATCTGCTGGTTCGTTCCCGCGGCGTGGCTTTTCCACCGCTCGCGCAAGGAGGGCTGAGAAGCGCCGAGGAGCGCTTGAGGAGCACCGAGCAACGCCGAGCAACGCCTGAGCCGCTGGCAGACCGCTGGAGGGCCGCTTCGTCCGGCACGCCCCACCTGGCCTCGCACGGTTTTCTCCGCAGGTGGAAGGGCACTCGGCCGCCATGGATCACACACAGGCTCCGATTCTGGAGGCCCTGGCTCGCTACCACGAGCGTGGGGCCCTCCCGTTCACTCCCCCCGGGCACAAGCAGGGCAGGGGCGCTGACCCGGAGGTCGTCAAGGTTCTGGGGGAGGAGGTGTTCCGCGCCGACCTCCTCGCCTTCGGCGGCCTTGACGACCGGCTGGGGTCGGGCCGTGTGCTGGAGCGGGCGGAGGAGCTGATGGCGGACGCGGTACGCGCCGAGCACACCTTCTTCTCGACCTGCGGCAGCTCGCTCTCCGTCAAGGCGGCGATGCTGGCGGTGGCAGGCCCGCACGAGACCCTGCTGGTGGGCCGGGACGCGCACAAATCGGTGGTCTCCGGCCTGATCATCTCCGGTGTCCGGCCGATCTGGGTGGAACCCGAATGGGACGGTGCCCGCCATATCGCGCATCCGCCGTCGGCCGCGTCGTTCGAGCGGGCATTCGACGATCACCCGGAGGCCAGGGGAGCCCTGGTGACCAGCCCCACTCCGTACGGGTCCTGCGCCGACCTGGCGGGGATCGCCGAGGTCTGCCATCGGCGTGGCCGTCCGCTGATCGTCGACGAGGCGTGGGGAGCGCATCTGCCGTTCTGCTCCCAGTTGCCGAGCTGGGCCATGGACGCGGGTGCCGACGTCTGCGTGACCAGCATCCACAAGATGGGCAGCGGCCTGGAGCAGGGCTCGGTGTTCCATCTCCGGGGCGACCTGATCGAGCCGGCCGTTTTGAAGTCCTGCGCCGGTCTGCTCGGCACCACGAGTCCGTCCGTGCTCCTCTACGGGGGAATGGACGGGTGGCGTCGGCAGATGGCGCTGCACGGCGAGGAACTGCTCGGCGCGGCCCTGCGCCGGGCGCATGCGGTGCGCGACGAGATCGCGGCCATCGACGGACTGCACGTGGACGGGCCCGCGGACTACGTGGGCCCCGGCCTGGGCAGTGACTTCGATCCGTTTCCGGTCGTCATCGACCTGGCCGGTCTCGGGGTCAGTGGCTACCGCGCGGCCGACTGGCTCCGGGGACATCATGACGTCAACGCCCATCTGGCCGACCACCGGCGGATCAGCACCCAGCTCACCCACGCCGACGACCCCTCGACGACCGGAGCGCTGCTGACGGCGCTGCGCGAGCTGGCCGACCACGCGGAGGATCTGCGGCCCGCCCCCGAGGTGGCCGTACCGACGCCGGACGAGTTGCGGATGGAACAGTCCTGTCTGCCGCGGGACGCCTACTTCGGCGCCACGGAGGATCTGCCCGTGGCCCGTGCGGCAGGCCGGGTGGCGGCCGAGATGATCACCCCCTACCCGCCGGGCATACCGGCCGTGCTGCCCGGCGAGGTGCTGAAGCAGCCGGTCCTGGACTATCTGCGCTCCGGGCTGAAGGCCGGGATGAACCTCCCCGACACGGCCGACCCCGGACTGGACACCATCCGCGTCCTGGTCAAGGGGACCGGAGCCGACTGACGCGCAGGCACCGACCGATGTACAGGTGCGGCGAAGCCGGAGCCACCACGACAGAGGCGGACGGAGCAGAAGGAACGGTGAGTGACACGCACCCCGCGACGACGACCCGGCCGATGCCCTTGCCCACGGCGCGGGGAGAGGTGTCCGGCGCGCTCGTCGACGCCCTCGTACACGAGCCCGGCGGGGCGACGCTGCCCGGCGGGGCGACGCTGCCCGGCGGCCGGCCGCTCCGGGCGGCCGATCCGTACGGCGACGATCTGCAGCTCGCGCTGTACGTGTGCTACGAACTCCACTATCAGGGCTTCTCCGGTGTGGACGACGCATGGGAGTGGGATCCCGAGCTGCTCCGGACGCGGCAGGCGCTGGAGCGGCGCTTCCTGGACGCGCTGCGCTCCGATGCCACCACGCACGACGACCCGGACGCCGCCGTGTCCGGGCTGCTGGTGGAGCCCGCCGACGGGACGGGCGTGTCGCACTTTCTCCGGGACGAGGGCGAGCTGTGGCAGATGCGCGAGTACATCGCGCATCGGTCGCTCTACCAGCTCAAGGAGGCCGACCCGCATGTGTGGGTCCTGCCACGGCTGCGGGGCCGGGCCAAGGCGGCGATGGCGGCCGTGGAGTACGACGAGTTCGGGGCCGGACACGGGGACCGGGTGCACGCGGAGCTGTTCGCCGCTCTGATGGCCGACCTGGGTCTGGACCCGATGTACAACCACTACCTGGACGCCACGTCGGCGCGGATGCTGGCGGTGGTCAACATGATGTCGCTGCTGGGACTGCACAGAGCGCTCCGCGGCGCCCTGGTGGGCCACTTCGCCACCGTCGAGATCACCTCCTCACCCGCCTCCGACCGGCTGGCCCAGGCCCTGCGACGGCTGGGCGCGGGCGAGGCGGCGGTGTTCTTCTACACCGAACACGTCGAGGCCGACGCCGTACACGAGCAGGTCGTACGCCATGGGGTGATCGACGACCTCCTGAAGCACGAACCCGGGCTCGCCGCGGACGTGGCGTTCGGCGTCGATGCCACCGTGTTCCTGGAAGACCGCTTCGCCGATGAAATCCTGGACACCTGGCGGAAGGGCCGGTCCTCACTCCGCGTCCCGCTGTGACCCCGGCTGCCCCACCTCCTCGGACTCCGGCGCGGGTGCCACCGCCCGGGTGGTGCGGCCCGGCAGGGCGAGCAGTGCCACGGCCGCGCCGGTCAGGGCGGCCGCCACGCCGACGCCCATCGTGACGGACTGGGCGTCGGTGAAGGCCGAGCGGGCCGCCTCGGTCAGTGCCCCGCCGTCCGCGCGGTCCCGGGCGTGCGACAGGGTGGCGCCGAGCGAGGACATCGCGTCCTCGGGCAGACCGTCCGGCAGCCTGCCCCGGTAGACGGTGGCGAGCAGGCCGCCCAGCCCGGCCACGCCCAGGGCGATGCCGAGTTGCTGGTGGGTGTCGTTGAGCGCGGAGCCCATACCGGCCCGCTCCGGCGGCACCGCCCCTAGCACCGTGCTGGTCGCCGAGGGCCCCGCGATACCGGATCCGAGGCCCGCCAGCCCCAGCCCGATGGACACCGCCGCGGAGCCGCTGCTCTCGGAGAGCGAGGCCAGCACCGCGAATCCGGCCGCGGTGACGGTGAATCCGGCGACGATGCAGGCCCGCGCCCCGAATCCGGCCGGGGCCCGGCCGCCCACCGCCGAACCCGCGACGACCCCCACCGCGAGTGGCACCGCGGCGAGCCCGGTCTCGAACGCGCTGTAGCCGAGGACCAGTTGCAGATACTGGCTCAGCACGAAGAGGGTGCTGCCGGTGGCGATCGTCATCACCGCCACCGCGAAACCCGCCCCGGAGAACCGCCGGTCGCGGTAGAGCCGCAGATCGACCATCGGCGTCGCGGAGCGGCGCTGCCGTACGCCGAAGCCGACCAGCGCCACCACCGCCACCGCCGCCCCGGCCACCACCCCGGGCGCGGTGTACCCGTGTGCCGGGGCCTCGATCAGGGCCCACACCAGGCCGGTCATGCCCGCGGTGACCAGGACGGTGCCGTACGGATCCAGCCCCGGGCCTCCGGCCGCCCGGGTCTCGGGCACCAGCCGTACGACCCCGAACAGGGCCACCGCCACCACGGGGACGTTGATCAGGAAGACCCCCGCCCAGCTCCACGCGTCCACCAGGGCGCCACCGAGCAGGGGTCCCGCCGCCATGCCGACGGAGGCGACCGCGCTCCACACCGCGAAGGCCCGCGGGCGCTCCCGCTCGGGGAAGACCGCAACGAGCACCGCGAGCGTCGCGGGCATCACCAGCGCCGCGCCCACCCCCATGAGCGCCCGCGCCGCGATCAGCCACCACACCGAAGGGGCCGCCGCGGCCAGCGCCGACGCCGCTCCGAAGACCAGCAGTCCCATGACGAGGACGCGCCGCCTGCCGTAGCGGTCGGAGAGCACCCCCGCGGTGATGAGGAGCCCGGCGAAGACCACGACATAGGCGTCGATCACCGCTTGGAGCTGGTCTGTCGAGGCGTCGAAGGCATCGCCGACGGCGGGCACCGCGACATGCAGAACGGTGTTGTCGATGACGATCACGAGCAGGGCGGCACACAGGGCCACCAGGATCGCCCACCGGCGCGGATGGCCTTCCTCGTCGCTCATGACTCTCCCTCGTTCTCCTACAGTGTTGGATTGCATCCAGCACTGTAGGAGCGGTGGAGCGGTGACCGCAACGAGGTAGGCTGCGGGCTCGTGAGCGCGAAGCCGGACGGGAACAAGGGAACGGACCCGGACCAGGGGAGGAAGGTGCTGGACAACGCACCGGGAGCGGTGTGGTTCCGCGCCGGGAAGACCTCCCGCCCACGGCCTCAGCTGTCCCATGAGCGCATCACCGCCACCGCCGTCGAGCTGCTGGACCGCGACGGTGTGCGGAAGCTGAGCATGCGCCGGCTCGCCGAGCGGCTCGGCGCCCACGCGACCAGCCTCTACTGGCACGTGGCCACCAAGGACGACGTCCTGGACCTCGCTCTCGACGCGGTCTTCGCCGAACTCGACCTCCCCGAGCGGCACAGCGCCTCATGGCAGGAGGACATCGAGGCGTTCATGACCGGACTGCGCTCGGTCCTGCTGCGCCACCCATGGGCCGGTGCCCTGGCCAACTCCCGCCCCCTCATGGGGCCCAACGCCCTGCGCTGCTCGGAGTTCGCCTACACCGCGCTCACCACCGGCGGCTTCGAAGGGGTCCACCTGTCATCCGCCGCGGCCACCATCACCCACTTCGTGATCGGCTCCGCCTCCTCCGAAGCCGTGTGGCAGCAGCGCTCCGACGAGGTGGCGACCCGTTCGGCCGTGGACGCCCACATCCGCGCCCACATCGACGAATACCCCACCCTCGCCGGCCACTTCCCGCTCCTGGAAGAGGACGACTGGGACTCCCACTTCCACCGCGGTATGCGCCTGCTGCTGGCCGGTCTGGCGTCCCCCGACGCTCAGGAGCGGTCATGACCGCCCCGGCCACGACGCTGATCGGGGCGGCCCGGCGCCTCGCCCGCGAGGTGCTGGCGCCCGGTGCCGAGGCCGCCGACCGCGAGGGCGTCTCCCCGGCCGCGATCGGCGAGGTGAAGAGGTCCGGGGTGCTCGGGGTGAGTGGCCCGGCGGCGTACGGCGGGGCGCAGGCGCCGGACGCGGTGGCCCGCGAGATCGCCGAAATCCTGGCCGGGGCGTGCTGCTCCACCTACTTCGTCCAGGCCCAGCACCACAGCCCGGTCAGGATGCTCGCCGCCGCCGACTCCCCGGCGCGCGAGCGGCTGCTGCGGCCGCTGTGCGACGGCACGCTGCTGTCCGGTATCGCCTTCTCCCATCTGCGGGCCTTCCCTCGCACACCGGTGCGGGTCACCCGGGTCCCGGGCGGCCGGCGCTTCGACGGCCGGGTGCCGTGGTACACCGGCTGGGGCCTGAACGATGTGATGCTGCTCGCCGGGGTCACCGACGAGGGCGAGGCGCTGTTCGCCGTCGCGGACGCCCGTGAGCAGCCCGGTCTGCGGCCCACGCCGCGGCTCGAGCTCGCCGCGCTGACCGGCACCCGCACGGTCGGCCTGGAGCTGGACGGCCTGGTGGTGCCCGAGGAGGCGGTGGTCTGGAGCCGCCCCTACGAGGAGTGGGCGGTCGCGGACCGGCCGAAGAACACCAACCCCAACCCGGCCGTGTTCGGCGTGGCCGGCGCCGCCCTGGAGCTGCTGGACGCCGCCGGGGACGCGGAGGCGAAGGAGACGGCGCAGGTGCTGGGCGAGCGGCTGCGCGAGGTGCGCCGGGAGGCGTACGCGCTGGTGGACGAGGTTCCCCCGGGCGAGCGCCTGGCGGACCGGCTCGTGGTGAAGACCCGGGCCTACGACGTGCTGCGCGCCACCACCACCGCGGCGATCGTGGCGGGCGGCGGCCGGGCCCTCGGCCTCGGCAGCCCCGCCCAGCGGCTGGCCCGGGAGGGCCTGTTCCTGGCGGTGCAGGGGCAGACCGCGGACGTCCGCAGCGCGCATCTGCGGGCCCTGCGCGGCTGACCCGCCGTCTACTCCAGGCCGGAGGCGCCAAGGATCCCCCGGGTGGCCGTGTCGTCGAGGTTCCGGCCCAGCAGCCGCAGGATCTCCGCGCCGTGCCGCAAGGTGCCCGCTTCGAGGGAGCGCCGGGCACCGGTGTCCAGCTCGTGCCACAGCAGCGGATCCGCGACCAGGACGCCCAGGTCGAGCGTCACCCGGTGGCCGTAGACGTCCCACAGGAGCAGATGAGTGGCGATCCGGCCGTCCCGCCACACCCCGACCAGGGCGTCGATGCGCACCCGGCGGACGCGTACGAGGCCCCGTACCGTCAGCCGGCCACCGCCCGCCGTCACCCGCGGTGGCCGCAGCGCCGTGAACGCCGCCACCGCGAGCAGGGCCCACAGATCGGCCCGCGCCACGGTGAGCCCGCCCGAGGCCCAGTCGAGCACCGTCGTCACCCCGGCGAACGCCAGCGCGAGCCACACCGCCCACCGCGCGTCCGCCCGCCGTCGGCGGCCACGGGGCGTCCGGGCGGGCCGGCCCATCAACCGTTCCATACCGGCACGCTAGGCCGGGCGCGGGGCGGGGGAGCGCACCCTGACGCTCCTCTTACGCCGTCCTCACCACCTTTGACGGGATTCTTGCGCCCGGCCGCCCTGTCTCATGCCGCGAGCTCCTTGCGGATGCGGTTCAGCATGAAGGCGGAGGACTCCCGCGCCCGTTCCTCCCAGGCGAAGACGCAGGATGTGGCGACACCGTCGAAGTTCAGCTCGCGGAGGGTGCCGAAGAAGGTGTCCCAGTCGACCTCGCCCTGGCCGATGTCCAGATGCTGATGGACGCGGGCCGGGGCGCCGGGCGGGTTGAGGATGTAACGCAGCCCGGAGGAGCCCTTGTGGTTGAAGGAGTCCGCGATGTGCACATGCTGGAGCTTGTCGCCCGCGTAAGCCATCATCGCCGCGATGTCCGCCGTCGGCTCGGCGCCGGAGAGGTGGAAGGTGTGCGGAGCGCAGTAGAGGTAGTTCACCCAGGGCTTGTTGATGGCGCGGACCAGGTTGACCGCGGGGGTGTTCTCCTCGCAGAAGTCGTCCGGGTGGGCCTCGAGGTTGAGGGCGATGCCCTCGCGTTCGAAGAGCGGCAGCAGCTCCTCCAGCGAGCGCCAGAAGGCGGCCTCGCTCTCGGCGGCGCGCTCGGGGCGGCCGTTGAACTCCGAGTTCATCAGCGGGCATTCGAGGTCGGCGGTGATCTCGATCATCCGCTTCCAGTAGCGGACGGCGGTCTGCCGCTCGGTCTCGTCGGGTGAGGACCACTTGTACAGCGGCAGCACGGAGGAGAGCTGGACCCCGTGCGTGCGCAGGGCCCGCTTCAGCTCCGCTACGCGCTCGTCGTCCGCCCGCGGGTGGCGGAAGAACGGCATGAAGTCGTCGCGCGGGGACAACTCGATGTATTCGTAGCCGAGTTCGGCGACCGTGCGCACCATCTCATCGAGCGGCAGCGCGCGGAGCATATAGGGGTCGAGTGCGATTTTCACGAGGTGGCTCCGTAGAACGCGGGTCGGGGCTTCATATCGACGGTGATGACCTGGCCGCCCGACCCGCCCCGCTTCACGGCCTCGCCGAAGGAGAGGTTCTCGGCGGCCACCTGGGCGAGCACGGTGGGGTCCATCTGCTTGATGTGGACGTAGCCGACGCGCTTGCCGAAGCGGCGGATCAGATCGAGGTTGTCACCGCCGCCGTAGGCCACGTGTCCGGTGTCCAGACAGAGGTTGGCGTACCGGCCGTCGGACTCGTTCAGCAGCCGTTCGATCTCGGGCTGGGTCTGGAGGTGGCTGTCGGCGTGCGGGTGGATCACCAGACGTATGCCGTACTCGTCCAGCAGGAGCTTGCCCAGCCGGTCGGCCGACCGGCCGAAGCCCGCCCACTGCTCGGCGGTCAGCTCGGGCGGCTCGGTGTGGTCACCGGTCTCGTCCCGGAACATGGGCGGGATCAGGACCAGGTGGTGTGCCCCCGTGGCGGCGGTCAGCTCGGCCACTTTACGCACATGGGCGAGCAACTCGTCCCAGGCGTCGGGGCGGTGCAGCGCTCCGAACGCGGTGCCGCCGGATACCCGCAGACCGCGCGCGTCCAGCTCGGCCTTCAGCCGCCGCGGGTCGGTGGGCAGGTAGCCGTACGGGCCGAGCTCCAGCCACTGGTAGCCGGCCGCGGCCAGTTCGTCGAGGAAGCGGGCGTACGCCACCTGGTGCTCGTCCTCGGGGAACCAGACGCCCCAGGAGTCGGGGGCGGAGCCCAGGCACAGATTGCCCGCGGTGGTGCGGAGAGGGGATGGCGCCGTTGCCATGGCGTTGTCCTTCTGCGGAGGGGGAGGACGGGGTCGCGGATCGGGGAGAACGGGGTTTGCTGGCGCGCTCTACTAGCGCGCTCTAGTCGAGTACGATGACCGCTGTCCGAATGTCATGTCAATAGCTTGTTGCCGGGGGATTTCGCGACTGCCCCGTAAGGTTGGGCCGCGTCGGAGGGTGGTCACAGGTGGAAACATCGGGCAGGCAGCGGCCCACCATGGCGGACGTCGCCGAGAAGGCGGGCGTGTCCCGGGCACTGGTCTCGATCGTCTTCCGCGATCAGCCGGGGGCGAGCCCGCAGACCCGCGACCGGGTGCTGCGCGTCGCCGACGAGATCGGCTACCGGCCCGACAGCGCGGCCCGGCTGCTGGCCCGTGGCCGCAGCCGCACGCTCGGCGTGATGTTCACCGTGCGCCAGCCCTTCCACGCCGACCTCGTCGAGGGCATCTACCCCGAGGCCGAGCGGCTCGGCTACGACGTCCTGCTCTCCGCGACGGCCCAGGGGCGTGGCGAGGACAAGGCCGTCGAGGCGCTGCTCGGCCACCGCTGTGAGGCGGTGATCCTGCTCGGCACCGACGCACAGCCCGTGGACATCGACGCACTGGGACACCGCACGGTCGCCGTCTCCGTAGGCCGCCGGGTGCCCCACGCCCGCGTCGACAGCGTGCACACGGCCGAGGGCAAGGGCGTACGGCAGGCCATGGAGCACCTCGTCGAACTGGGCCACCGCGGGATCGTGCACATCGACGGCGGCCGCGGACCGGGCTCGGTCGAGCGCCGCCGCGCCTACCGGGCCGCGATGCGCCGCCATGGTCTGGAGCGGGAGCTACGGGTGATCCCGGGTGAGCACACCGAGCAGTCGGGCATCGACGCGGGGCGGTCGCTGCTGGCCGAGCGCGACCACGGCCGGCCCCTGCCGACGGCGGTCCTCGCGGGCAACGACCGCTGTGCGATGGGGCTGTTGATGACCCTGGCGCAGGCGGGCGTCGAGGTTCCGCGCGATCTGTCGGTCGTGGGCTACGACGACAGCCACCTCTCCCATCTGATGCCGATCGGCCTGACCACGGTCCGCCAGGACGCGGTGCTCATGGCCGAGTGCGCGGTGCGGTTCGCCGTGGAGCGGCTGGAGAACGCGGTCTCGGAGCCGAGGGAGGCGGTGCTGGCCCCCAAGCTGACGGTACGGGGCACCAGCGGACCGCCCCCGGGTGGGTGAACGCGAGGCGGGCTAGGCCGTGTTTTGAAGGTCGGCTCTGTTCCTCGTCCCGCATCGTGATGATCTCGGTGTGGGACGAGGGGATCTTTCTGACGGGCAGTGGGCTG
>NZ_JAGGLR010000015.1 GCF_017874715.1 Streptomyces iranensis
GCGGCTTTTCCTGGTGCGTTGGTGCGCCGGGGCGGCGGGGTCTGGCGGCGTCGCTTCCCGCAGGGTTGTTTTGCGGCTTGGCCGCGTGGCAGGGGCTTCGCCTGTGGGGTCCGGGGTCTGGGGCGGAGCTACATTCTGCGGCGGAGTCGCGTTTCGCGGCTTTTCCTGGCGCGTTGGTGCGCCGGGGCGGCGGGGTCTGGCGGTGCCCCTCCCCGCGGCATCGGTATGCGGCTTCGTCCCCGGACCTCCCGGGGTCTGGGGCGGAGCCCCAGTTGTGGGAAGGGGCGGGGAGGGGAACAGCCCGCCGCAGGCGTCACGGTCCGTCGGGTGGGCGGACGCCGGACCGCCGGGTAAACGGCGCCCGCGGCCGACCCTGCCGGCGCCGCACGGCGCGTCCGCGGCTCAGCCGTGTGGCACAGGGGTCGTGTCGAAGGGGCCGTGGCCGTGGGGTGCGGGGCCTGCGGCCAGTTCCTTGGCGGCCTCGGTCAGGTCCTTGGCGGTGTCGATGGCGCGCCAGTACGCGCCCTGGGGCAGTGGGAAGCCCGCCAGCCGACGTTCCCGCGCCAGGCGCGGGAAGGTGGTGCGCTCGTGGTCGCCCCGGTCGGGCAGCAGCGCGGTGAAGGCGGCGGAGAAGACGTAGACGCCCGCGTTGATGAGGTACGGCGAGGGCGGTGACTCGATGAAGTCCAGGACGTGGCCGAACTCATTGGTCTCCACCGCCCCCCACGGAATGCGCGGCCGGGCGAGGGCGAGCGTGGCGGTGGCGCCGCGCTCGTCGTGGAAGTCCGCCATGTCGCGGAGTGAGAAGCGGGTCCAGATGTCGCCATTGGTGGCGTACCAGGGCTGGTCGGGCTCCGGGAGCCTGGTGGCGGCGAACTTCAGGCCGCCGCCGCGCCCCAGCGGCTCCTTCTCGACGACGGTCTTCACCCGTAGCGGCAGCTCCGCCCCCTCGAGCCAGTCCTGGAGGACGGCGGCGAGGTGGCCGCAGGAGACTACGGCGTCGGTGACGCCCTCGGCGGCCAGCCAGGCCAGTTGGTGGCCGATGATCGGAGTCCCGGTGCCCGGGATCTCGACCATCGGCTTGGGGCGGTCGTCGGTGTACGGACGCAGCCGTGAGCCCTGGCCTCCGGCCAGGACGACGGCTTGTGTGGGGCGCGCGGTCTGGTGGTGATGTCCGGGCCTGCGCTCGTCGTCATCGCTCATGAACCGCACCATATGCGGTGCGGGGACCGCCACAGGCGGAGCCGGAGCGGGACAGGGGTGGGAAGGGCGGGCAGAGCCCCGGCGGTACGGCGGGGGACGCGGTCAGCGGTACGCCTGGGTGGTCCCGGACGCGAACGAGGTGTCGCAGACGGGCCGTGCGTACGCCTGGGCGCGGCTCACCCCGCCGTACTTGGCGACCGCGGCGCGGCCGAGCGCACGGGCGATGGAGGCGCAGTGCCTGGCGAGCGAGGGCCGTTCGGCCGTCGCCACCTGGAGGTGGGTGAGCGCCACGGAGGGGTTCTTCTCCTGGAGCTCGGCGAGCAGCCGGTCGCGCAGCAGCTCATGCGGCGCCCGGTGGGTGGCATGGGTGGACGCCCGGTCGGAGGAGGCGGTGAGGATCTGCGACTCGGCGCTCGGCGAGGCCCAGGGGACGCGGGTGACCGCGAGGGTGCCGGAGAGGACGAGCACGACGGGGAGGACGAGGGCGAGCGTTCTGCCGATGCGGCGGGCTGCGTGGTTCACGGGGTGGTTCCTCGCGGGTGGGTGGTACGGAGTGGGTGGTACGGAACTGCGGTATGCGGTGATCGTAGCGAGGAGCGACGATTTGGCGACATTCCGTCACCAGGCCGGGTGACGGAAACCCACTCTTGGCGTTCGGAGGGTTGACGCTCGGGGGCGAAATGCACGGAATGTCGGGGAATTTATCGACAACGCAACACCACGACGTACCCCCTGCCCACCCAACGCGACGGCGCCGCCCGTCCGCGGGAAGCGGACGAACGGCGCCGTCGGTACGAACTGACGGGTCAGCGGCCTCAGTCGCTGAGCCGCTCCCCGGACGAGGTGGAGAAGACGTGCGTCTCACCCGGCCGCGGCACGACGTGCAACTGCGCGCCCTTCTCCGGCACCTGGCGCCCGTTCACGCGGACGACCAGGTCCTTGACCTCGCCGCCGACCTCGGCGGTGCCGTAGACGTAGCCGTCGGCGCCGAGCTCCTCGACGACGTTGACGGTGACGGGGAGACCGGCCGGGGCGTCGTCGGAGGCCTTGGTGAGGCCCTGGGCGGCGCCGCCGTTCTGTTCGACCACGTCGAAGTGCTCGGGCCGGACGCCCACGGTGACCGTGTGGTCGCCCCTGTCGGACGCGGCGCTCAGCGCCTCACGCGAGACCGGGACGACGCTGTTGCCGAACTTCACACCGCCGTCGGTGATGGGCACCTCGACCAGGTTCATCGCGGGCGAGCCGATGAAGCCCGCGACGAAGAGGTTGTTGGGGCGGTCGTACATGTTGCGGGGCGAGTCGACCTGCTGGAGCAGACCGTCCTTCAGCACCGCCACCCGGTCGCCCATGGTCATGGCCTCGACCTGGTCGTGGGTGACGTACACCGTCGTGATGCCCAGCCGCCGCTGCAGGCTGGCGATCTGGGTACGCGTCTGCACGCGCAGCTTGGCGTCCAGGTTGGACAGCGGCTCGTCCATGAGGAACACCTGCGGCTCCCGGACGATCGCCCGGCCCATCGCGACACGCTGCCGCTGACCACCGGACAGCGCCTTCGGCTTGCGCTCGAGGTACTCGGTGAGGTCCAGGATCTTCGCCGCGTCCTCGACCTTCTGCCGGATCTCGGTCTTGTTCACGCCGGCGATCTTGAGCGCGAAGCCCATGTTCTGGGCGACGGACATGTGCGGGTACAGCGCGTAGTTCTGGAACACCATGGCGATGTCCCGGTCCTTCGGCGGCAGATGGGTGACATCGCGGTCCCCGATCCGGATGGCCCCGCCGTTGACGTCCTCCAGCCCCGCGAGCATCCGCAGGGAGGTCGACTTCCCGCAGCCGGAGGGGCCGACGAGTACGAGGAACTCGCCGTCCTCGATGGAGATGTCGAGCTGGTCGACAGCGGGCTTCTCGGTGCCCGGGTACACCCGGGTTGCCTTGTCGTACGTGACCGTGGCCATGGTGATCTGTCCCTTCACCGGCAGGAACGTGCCGGACGATCCGAGTAAAGGAGGGGTCTAGTCCACCGGAGGTGGATTGGCGCGACGCTATACCGGCGAGGGCGGCCATGTCTCTAGCCAGGGCCCGGGAATTTTCGAACGGATCACACCTCGGGGCCGGGTACACTGCAGGGGACGCCGACTTAGCTCAGCTGGTAGAGCACCGCTCTTGTAAAGCGAAGGTCGTCGGTTCGAACCCGACAGTCGGCTCTGAGCCCGAGCAGGGAAGAAGCCCCGGATGGTCTGCCCTCCGGGGCGTTTGCCATCTCACTCGACCGCCTCCGGGCGCCCCGCGGAGTCCTCGCGGCCGCCGGAACCGCTCGCCTTCTCCTTCTCGTCCTCCTCGTCCTCACACCGCTTGGCCCGGTGGACCGCCACGGTGCGCCCGCGGCTGCGCCCGCGGCCGAGTCGCCTGGACCGCCCGCGCGGTGTGTGCGGTGAACGCCGGATGAACTTTCATCGGGGCCGGGTTCTTCACCTCCGGCGTTGCAGCATGTTCCGCTCTTGTGAAGTCTTCGCGGCCCGTCGCATTGCAGCTTCCTGCACCGGATGTTGCCTTCCAAGATTGAGTACGTTGATATGGTCTCGACGGATCGGATAACCCGTGCCATCACGGCGACGGGTTCTCGACGGCCATCGGTTGGGTGGCCGCCGGACAGGGGGCAAAATGCATGAGCGGGAGTTCCGCGCTTTCGTTTCCATAGCTGAGATAGGACGTATGGATCAAGCGGCCAAGGCGCTCGGCTATTCACAACCGGCCATCAGTTACCAGATCAAGTGCCTGGAACAGATGCTTGGCACAAAGCTTTTCACCCGCGACTCCACCGGTGCCCAGCTCACCAGGGAAGGTCGCATGATTCTTCCGTCCGCACGGGCGGTGCTCGCGCTGATCGACAGCATGAAGGGCGTCTGCGCGGCGGCCTGACGCATGCTGCAATCGCCACTTCGGCCCGGCTTGTGGCGGCGGTCACCCAGGAATGAGGAACTCCTCATGTGAATGATCGCCACATGGGTTTGGAGCGGTATGACCCGCTGGTTCGCGGCTTGTCGGGGTCATTCTCCGATTCCCTATGTTGGCTGGCAGTAACAGGACAGAAACAACCCGAGACGCTCGCTGAAAGCCTCCTGACCGATGCGTACAGTGATGATCACGACGTCGGAGGCGGGTGAGCCCGGG
Organism: Streptomyces iranensis; assembly: GCF_017874715.1. Lineage (GTDB taxonomy): Bacteria > Actinomycetota > Actinomycetes > Streptomycetales > Streptomycetaceae > Streptomyces > Streptomyces iranensis. The sequence continues at coordinate 4,372 of NZ_JAGGLR010000015.1, forward strand.
GGCTGTACTGCAGCTAGCTGACAACTTCGGGGGTTCGCGCGGGGGGCAAAGGGGAGGCCGATAAGGGGAAGACGTGCCTACTCTTTCTGTACCGACTCGGACGCGTTGACTGGCGTAGGAGTGGGAACTACTGTCGGCCGCGCATCGATAATTGAAGTGTTCCGCCTTTCAACCTTTGGCGACGGAACATACCTGGCCATTCAGGGGGATGGCCACTCACTTCAACCTCCCAGCCGCATCCCGGACCTACCGGTCCGACGTCCGCTGGTGATCGTTGTGTCATAACGGGGGTAAAGCGTGACAGGTTTGGCGATGGCGCCTGTTTCCGCGAGAGCGGGGGAACCGGCGGCGATAGGCGTGGCTTCGGGGCCTGGTGGTCCCGAACCGGGACGTGACGGTGTGGTGCAGGCACTGCTCCAGGCCCGTAATTTGATCGAATCGACGGTGAATCTGCACCGCCGCACCGTGGCCCGGCACGCCGTGGTGACGATGAAGGGGAATGACACGGCCGTCGCGAACGCCGTGGAGGGACTCGTCGACCGGGCCCGGCACGGCATCAGCATCGCGCTCCCCGCCGGCGGCGACCGGGCCGAGATCATGGTGTCGGCGCTGCGTCGGCTGACCGGACCGGGCCGTGAGCGCATTCCGGTGCGGCTGCTGTGCACTCCTGGTGCGCTCGCCGACCCCGCGACCCGGGCCGCCGTGGAAAGCGGTGTGAACGCGCAGGTCAAGGTGGTCGACGCGGTCATGGAGATGCTGATCGTGGACGGCAGCGTGGCCATGGTCCGGTCCTCCGTGGAGCGCGGGGGAGGGGACGTGGTGTCGGTCATCGAGGACACGGCGTCCGTCCGGGCCCTGGATCTGCTGTTCGCCGGTGCGTGGTCGGGCGCGGTGCGCCTCGCGGAGCACCGCTGGATCAGCGAGCGGCTGCGGACCGAGTCCGCCCGGCGCATCCTGGAGCGGCTCTGCAAGGGGTACACCGACGATGTCGCGGCACGTGAGGTCGAGGTGTCGTTACGCACCTACCGGCGCCATGTCGCGGAGATCATGCGGGCGTTGGGGGCCAGCTCCCGGTTCCAGGCGGGAGTGCGGGCGGTCGAGCTGGGCCTGCTGTCGACGGCCGACTGACGCGTGGAGCGACGCGGTGCGGGGCGTGCCGTGCCGCCGATGGGCGGACACGAGTGGGTGTTCCGCGGTTGATACGCAATGGACAACTCACGCGGGGGTGAGTGGTGTGCCATCCGGGGTGCCCGAGAGCTCTTCGGGCAGCAGCCGTCGAGAGGTCGACCTCGTTCCGGTCGAGGCCGCCGATGAATTCGAACGGGAGCTGCTGGAAGTCAGCGCGCTCCTCGCGTCCACGGTGGACAGACGCCGTAATCAGTTGCACCGCGACTCCTTGGTGGACGTCATCGACACCCATGAGGAGGCCGTCGAGACGGCGGCGCGGCTGGTCACGGGTGCGACCAAGGGCATCGACGTGGTGCTCGCCGCGGAGCCCGCGTACTCCGAGGCGGTCCACGGCGCCCTGACCGCGCTGCTGTCCGGTACGGCGCGGAAGACCTCCCGGGTGCGCCTGCTGTGCACGCCCTCGACGCTCGACTGGCGGTTCGTCTCGGCGCATGCCGCCGAACCGCGGATACGGACCCGGGTGGCCCGGATCCCCGCGCTGGTGGCCGTGATCGCCGACAATGAGCACGCGCTGGTGTGCGCCGCGTCGGTGGCCGGCCGCCGGGCCTCGGTGGTCCGCGCCCCCGGTGTCATCCAGCCGCTGGTCGCGCTGTTCGACGGGGTATGGCGCAACGCGGTGGAGGTCTCCGACCGCATCGAATTCGGTGACAAGACGCGGGCGGACATCGCACAGCAGATACTCGAGCGGCTGCGGGCCGGGGTGACCGACGAGGTCGCGGCCCGGGAACTCGCGATGTCCGTGCGCACCTACCGAAGATATGTCGCGGAGATCATGGCATTACTCGGGGCGAATTCACGATTTCAGGCCGGGGTGCGCGCCGCGGAACTCGGTCTGCTCATCTCGCAATCCGCCGGCGAGCGACGGTGACAAGCCATCGCATTCTTTTCAGCGGCTCAATGGCAGCTTCATGACCGGCCGTTGCCCGGTGCGTCGGGGCGCGGCTAGAACTGGCCGCAAGGAATGCGGGCGGGTCACCAGGGCGACGGGGGATCGGCCGACGATGACGAGGAGGTGTGTGGAGAAGATGGCCGTCGGCATCGACAGCAAGTGGTTCCGCAGATACGGGACCGGGGCGGCGCCGCGCAGGCGGCTGGTCTGCCTGCCGCACGCGGGGGGATCCGCGGGGTTCTTCCACGGCTGGGGGACCGCCTTCGACTACGGGGTGGAAGTGCTCGCCACGCGCTATCCAGGCCGGCAGGAGCGGCTCGCCGAGCCGGGCATCGACCGCATCGAGGATCTCGCGGACGAGGTCACCGCGGCCCTGCTGCCCTTCGCGGACGTGCCGTTGACCCTCTTCGGCCACAGCATGGGCGCGTCCGTGGGGTACGAGGTCGCGCTGCGGCTGGAGAGCCGGTACGGCATCCGCCCCCAGGCGCTCTTCGTCTCCAGCCGGAAGGCCCCGCACGAGGTGCTGCCCCGGACCACCTACCTGGGCGGCGACGAGGCGCTGCTGGAGGAGGTGCGGGGGCTCGGCGGTACCGACGCCGAGCTGCTGGACGACCCGGATCTGCGCGAGGTGGTGCTGCCCGCGCTCCGGGCGGACTTCAAGGCGGTCGGGACGTACGGCCCACGTACCGCGGTGCCGGTCGGCTGCCCGGTGGTGGCCCATGTCGGGGACGGCGACCCGCACATCACCGCGGAGGACATGGCCGGCTGGCGCGAGGTGGCACCGGCGGGCTTCGAACTGCGGGTGCTGCCGGGGAACCACTTCTACCTGGTGGAGCAGCGCGACGCCGTCGTCCGCGCGCTTGCCGCGCATCTGGGCTGAGCCCATGGCCCACTCGATGATGACCTCACCGCCGCTGAGCGGAGTGGGCGTGCTCGACAAGGCGTCGCTGCTGCTGGGCGTGTTGGAGAGCGGCCCCGCCACGCTGGCCCGGCTGGTCTCCGACACCGGTCTGAAACGGCCCACCGTGCACCGGCTGGTGGTGGCCCTGGAGCGGCTGAGACTGGTCGCCCGCGACGGGCAGGGGCGCTTCGCTCTCGGCCCCCGGCTGGGCGACATGGTCGTCGAGGCGCGTCAGGACCGGCTGAAGGCCCAGGCGGGCCCGGTGCTGGCGCAGGTGAGCGCCCGGACCGGGACGAGCGCCCGGCTCCACCGGCGCCGCGGCCGGATGCGGATCTGTGTGGCCTCCTCCGAGGTGCTGGGCGGTGAGCCGATGCCGGTGGGCACCGCCTTTCCCATGAAGTCCGGGGCGGTGGCCCAGGTGCTGCTCGCGTGGGAGGAACCCGAGGTGCTGTACGAGGCGCTGCGCGGGGCCCGGTTCAGCGCGGCCATGCTCTCCGGCGTACGGCGGCGGGGCTGGGCCCAGAGCGTCGGGGGCTGGGAGCCGGACATGGCGACCGTATCGGCGCCGGTGCGCTCCCCGGAGGGGCGGGTGGTCGCGGCGCTGTCGCTCTCCGGGCCGATCAGCCGGGTGAGCCGCAGTCCGGGGCATCAGCTCGGCTGTGAGGCGATCGACGCGGCGGTGCGGATCGCCGAGTTGTCAGGTTGCTGACGTCTCGCGGACGGCGGGGCGGGGTGGGACGAACGAGGGCGGGGGTGGTCGGACCGAACGACACCGAGGCCGTGGGGAGGCAGCTGTGCGGCAGGTGGAGTTCGGAATCCTCGGGCCGGTGGAGGTGCGGGTGGACGGGCTGCTGCTGCCCGTCGAAGGCGCCAAACAGCGGACCGTGCTGGCCGCGCTGCTGCTGTCCGGCGGCCGGGTGGTCTCGGACGACCGGCTCAGCGAGCTGCTGTGGGGACGCAATCCGCCGGTCACGATGACCGCGCAGCTCTATACCCATATCTCGCGGCTGCGGAAGCGCTGCGCCCCCTGGCTCCATCTGGCCCGCCGGGGCCCGGGGTACGCCATGGACCACAGCGGGGCCCGGTTCGACTGGGAGGAGTTCCAGCGCCTCGCCGAGCAGGGGCGCGGTGAACTCGCCGACGGCCGGTACGGGGACGCCGCCGAGCGGCTGCACACCGCGCTGGCCCTGTGGCGGGGGCCCGCCCTGTCGGATGTGACCGGCTTCCTGGAGGAGACGGAGCTGCCGCGGCTGGAGGAGGCCCGGATCAGCGCGGTGGAGCACCGCATCGAGGCGGAGCTGGCGCTGGGCCGGCACGCCCGGTCCGTACCCGAACTGACCCGGCTGGTGGCCGAGCATCCGCTCCGGGAGGGCCTGCGCGGACAGTTGATGACCGCCCTGTACCGGTGTGACCGGCGGGCGGACGCGCTGGCGGTCTACGAGCGCGGACGGCGGGTGCTGCGCGACGAGCTCGGGATGGATCCCGGCGCGGGGCTGCGCCATGTCCACCACGGCGTGCTGCGCGGCGATCTGCCCGGTCCCGCCGCCCCGGAGCCGGTCCGGGTGCGGCTGCACAAGGCGGGGCGGGCGGGCGTCCCCGGGCCCGAGCCGATGGCCGGGGACATCTGGGCCGGCCTGATGCCCGCCATGCTGCCGACCGACATCGCCGATCTGAGCGGCCGCGCCGAGCAGCTCGCGGTTGTGTCGGACGGGCTGCGAGCCCCCGGGCGCGGCGGGGCGACGGTGCTGACCGGCGCTCCGGGGACGGGCACCTCGGCGCTGGCGGTGCACGCCGCGCACCGGTGCCGTGCGGACTTCCCGCATGGGCAGCTGTACGCCGACCTGAGGGCGGAGGACGGCGGGCCCAAGGATCCGCTGGATGTGCTCGGCTGGTTCCTGCGGGCGCTCGGCGTCGGCCACCACGATCTGCCCGCCGCCCTGGACGAACGGGCGCAGCTGTACCGCAGCCGGCTGGCCGGCCGCCGGGCGCTGGTGGTGCTGGACAACGCGGTCGAGGACCGGCAGGTGCGCCCGCTGCTGGTGAACGGCGATGGCTGCCGCACGCTGATCACCGGTCACTCCTCGCTCACCTCGGTGGAGGGGGTGCGCCTGGTGCGGCTCGATCCGCTGGACGCCGCGGAGGGGCGGCGGCTGCTGGCGGCACTCGCGGGGCCCGGGAGGGTGGCGGCGGAGCCGGACGCGGCCGACCGGATCGTGGCGCGGTGCGACGGGCTCCCACTGGCGCTGCGGATCTGCGCGGCGCGGCTGGCGGCCTATCCGCAGTGGCGGCTGGCGCATCTGGCGGACCGGCTGGCGTCCGTGGAGCGGCGGCTGGGCGAGCTGTCCCTGGGCAGCCTCGATGTGCGGACGACCCTGAGCCGCTGTCACGCCCGGCTGGCGCCGACGGCCCGGTACGCGTTCCGGGTGCTGGCGTACCGGGACGAGGACTCCGCGTTCACGGCGCGTCAGGCGGCCATGGAACTGCGGTGGCCGGAGGGGCGGGCCGAGGACGTACTGGAGTCGATCTCGGAGGTCCGCCTGCTGGACATCATCGCCGACGGGGATCAACTGCGGTACCGGTACCGCCCGTTGGTATGGCTGTTCGCCCGTGAGCAGCGGGGCCGCGGACCGGGGCCGCAGTCACCGCCGGGCGGCATGGGCTGATCCGGGCCGGGCCTTCGGAGCTGGTCCGGGCCGGGCCCCGGGCGGTCCTTGGCGGCCCCGGGCCCCGGCCCCGCCCGATCCGGCTCAGGACGCCTCAGGCGTGTCCGCGATGGTGCTGTGGACGGTGTTGATGAGCATGGCCACCAGGCTGGCCCAGCGGGCGCCCGCGTCGCTCATCAGCGACTGCCGGGGCCCGATGTACTCGGCGTACTCCGTGCGGTGCGGGTCGAGCGCCAGCTCCCTGACGACCGCGGCGAACTCGGTCGGATCGCCCAGGTCCCGGCGTTCCAGGTGCTGCAGCCAGGCCGTGAAATCGAGTTCCACTCCGGCCGGAATCTCAGTGGTCGATACGTTTTCCACTGCACCTCCCTGGTTTGTGCGGACCGGCATCCATGTCCGCAGGGCCAGCATGGAATGCCCGCCTATGGCCGTCCTATTCCAGTGGGGGTCCACGACTATAGGCCGGTGATAGACGGGCCGGCGGGCCTACGACGTTCGGCTAGACGCGGGGGAAACGGGCCTGCAGATTCCAGATGGCGGAGTTGTCCGCCAGCCCGTCGTGCAGATCCACCAGATCCGCGATCAGATCGTGCAGGAAGTCCCGGGCCTCGCGGCGCAGTGCGGCATGGGAGAAATTCAGCGGTGGATCCGTGGCCGGTGCCCAGTCGGCGGTGATGTCCACCCATCCGAAGCGCCGCTCGAAGCGCATCCGGTCGGTGGATTCGGTGAAGTCCAGTTCCGCGTGGACGGGGGTGGCGGAGCGGCTGCCGCGCGGATCCCGGTCGAGCAGTTCGACGATGTCGCACAGCGCCCAGGCGAAGTCCAGCACCGGCACCCATCCCCAGGCTGTGGACAGTTCACGGCCGGTTGACGTGTCCGTCAGGTGGACATCGCCGCAGAACAGGTCGTGGCGCAGGGCCTGGACCGGTGCGCCCCGGTAGTCCGTCTGTGAAGGGTCCGGGAAGCGGTGGGAGAGGGAGTAGCCGAGCTCGATCACCGACCGATGGTGTCATGGCGTCCCGCCGGCCCGCGGCGGGGGTTGCGCTGGCACCTTCCTGTTAGCGCCATTGTGGAAGATCAACGGACTCGGATAGAAATCCAGGCAGTTGGCGGAACACCCCGTGTCCCGGAAGTGGACGGCGGGAGATCCGACTCCGGCGGTGGTCATCCCCCGAACGACCGCCGGTGCCTCCCTTCGGCGCGCCCGCGGTGCTCCGCGCACCCGCCGCGGCATGCCGGGAGGAGGAGGTCAGGGGCTCGGACCCACCGTGTGAACCATCCACGGGACCGGGCCCCTGATCAGGGGATGGCGGCGGACGAGAACGATTCGCTGGCAGCTTCCTGTACCGGCTGTTGCGCGGTACCGGCCGCGCGGATAGTTCTGGTGGGAAGCGCCGATAAATAACCGCCGATGAGCGGGAATCCGGGTAGCGGGCAGGTCTGCCGACCGGGATGTGGCAGCTTTATGCAGTGGGCATTGCGCGGTATCGCGGGGTGCCATAGAAAGATCCGAGTCCAAAATGGAAACGGCCTGTGGGTCGGCTTGTTCGAAAGTGGGGGATCCATCATGAGTTCGGAGCACGAGGAGCGGGTGCAGAAGATCAAGGAGATCGTCTGCGATGTTCTGGAGATCGAAGAGGACGAGGTTATCGAGACCAGCCTCTTCAAGGAGGACCACTCGGCTGACTCGCTGCGTTCCATCGAAATTCTCGCGAATCTCGAGAAGGAATTCCACGTCACCATCGACCAGTCGGAACTCCCCCGGATGGTGCACCTCAAGGGCGTCTACGAGGTAGTCGCCGAGTCCGCCGGCTGGTAAAGCGGCGCTTTCGTATCTGCGGACACGGCCGGAACAGCGGACGGAGGGGTCGGGATGGCGGAGTCGGGGCATGCGAACCCGCGAAGAGTGGTGATCACCGGTCTCGGTGTGGTCTCCAGTATCGGTATGGGCGTCGAGGAGTTCCGGCGGGGACTGCGCGCCGGAAGCAGCGGGGCCAAGCCGATCACGGTGTTCGACGTCGAGGGGTTCGACCACGCGAACGGCTGTGAGGTGGAGGATTTCGACCCCGAGCGGTGGATACGCCACCTCGCGGTCGAGCACCTCGGCCGGGCGACGCAGTACTCGGTCGCCGCGGCCCGGATGGCGATCGAGGACGCGGGGGTGGCCATCGGCGACTGGCGGTCGCTGCCGGGTCTGATCTCCATCGGGACCACCGACGGTGAATCGAGGGACCTGGACCACCTGGTCGAGGCCGAGATCGTCCACGGTCCCGAGCACATGCCGCCCGAGCTCGCCCGCCGCGTTCCGGCCGGCCGTCTGTCGGCGGCGATCGCGCAGGAGCTGCAGCTGTCCGATGTGGAGGCGGTGACGATTCCGACCGCCTGTGCGGCCGGCAACTACGCCCTGGGCTACGGCTATGACGCGGTCCGCTCAGGGGACGCGGAGTACGCGCTGTGCGGTGGCGCCGACGCGATGTGCCGCAAGACGTTCTCCGGTTTCTACCGGCTGGGCACCATCGCGCCGGACCGGTGCCGGCCGTTCGACGTCGACCGCAAGGGCATCCTCACCGGTGAGGGCGCCGGAGTGCTGGTCCTGGAGAGCCTGGAGTCCGCGCTGGCCCGTGGCGCCCGGATCTACGCCGAGGTGCTCGGGTACGGCCTGAACTGCGACGCCTACCACCAGGTGGCGCCGAACCAGGACAGCGTCGGCCGGTGCATGCAGCTGGCCCTGGAGAACGCCGGGGTCAAGGCCGACCAGGTGGACCTCATCTCCGCCCACGGCACCGGCACCAAGGCCAACGACGTCACCGAGGCACGCGCCATCCGCGAGGTCTTCGGCAGCCGTCCTCCCAGGACCATCTCGATGAAGTCGATGATCGGCCACACCATGGGCGCCGCCAGCGCGCTGTCGGCCATCGGCTGCGCCCTGGCGATCACCGAGAAGTTCATTCCGCCGACCATCAACCACACCACCACCGACCCCGAGTGCGATGTGGACTGCGTGCCCAATGTGGCTATCGAGGCGGAGCTGAAGGTCGTGCAGAACAACGGCCTGGCCTTCGGCGGCAACAACGCGGTGGTGCTGCTCGGCCGGTACGACGGGGTGCCGGCATGAGCTGGGCGGTGACCGGCATGGGGGCCGTGGCCGGGCTGGGCGGGGATGTCGACGAGCTCTTCCGCAACCTGTGCGCGGGCCGCTCCGGAGTGGCCGAGCTGCGCGGCTTCGACCACGCCCTGCACACGGCCCGCCACGCGTACGAGGTGGACAACCGCCCCGCACCCGGGGTGGACGTCACCCGGCGGGCGACCGGACTGCTGCTGGACGCGGTCGGCCAGGCGGTCCGCGACGCGGGCCTCGACGACAGCGATCTGAGCGGGGTGCCGGTCCTGGTCGGCACCGGGCTGCGCGAGCTGCGCTCGGTGGAGCTGTGGCGCACCCGGGGCGCCGACTTCCCCGCCGCGGAGCTCCACTTCGGCACCGCGCTGCGCGAGGCGTTCCAAGCCGATGACACCCACACCCTGTCCAACGCGTGCTCGGCCGGGCTGTACGCCCTGGCGCTGGGCGTGGACCTGCTGGCGCAGGGGGCGGACACGGTGGTCGTGGCCGGGGTCGATGTGCTCACCGAGACCATGTACGGCCTGCTGGAGCGGGTACAGCCGGTGCCCCCGACCCGGGTGCGGCCGTTCGACCGCGGCCGGGACGGCGTCCTGATGGGCGAGGGCGCGGCGGCGGTCGTGCTCAGCCGGGTCCCCGGCGGACGTCCGGTGCACGGCCTGGTCCGGGACGTCGCGGTCAACTGTGACGCCTTCCATGTGACGGCGCCGGACCCGGCCGGTATCGCCGAGGCGATCAGGGAGGCGCACACCCGGGGCGGGGTGAAGCCCGCGGACATCGACCTGTTGATGGTGCACGGCACCGGGACGCTGCTCAACGACGAGGCGGAGGCGACCGCGCTCGCGGACGTCTTCGGTCCGGACCGGGACAAGCCCCTGGTGACCGCCACCAAGTCGATGACCGGGCACACCTCCGGCGCCTCCGGGCTGCTCAACCTGGTGGTCACCCTTCGCTGCCTCGCCGAGGGGCGGGTGCCGCCGACCGTGGGCCTGGACGACCCGGTGGACGAGGCCGCCGGATTCCGCTTCGTCACCGGCGAGGCGGCTCACCGGCCGCTGACCGTGGCGCAGTTGAACGCATTCGGCTTCGGCGGCATCAACGCCGTCGCGATCCTGGAGGCGGCTCGATGACCGTGGTGGTGAGCGGGGTCGGCGTGGTGCTGCCCCGCGCGAGGTCGGCACCGGAGCTGATGGCACCGGCGGCGGGCGCCCCGCCGGTCGAGCCGAAGGACCTGGTCGGCCGGAAGGGCCTGCGGTACAAGGACCGGGCCACTCAACTCGCCTACTGCGCGGCCGACGCGGCCCTGCGGGACGCCGGTCTGCTGGACGACGGGGGCCTGCGCGTCCCCGGCGGAAGCGTCGCGATGGTCGCGAGCTCCAACTACGGCAATCTCGACACCATCTGCCGGGCGATCGACACCATCGCCGAGCACACGGCGGCGGCGGGCAGCGCCATGGACCTGCCGAACGCCTCGAGCAATGTCATCGCCTCCTCCGTCGCCATCCGCTTCGGGCTGCGCGGCCCCAACCTGATGCTGTGCAACGGCGCCACCTCCGGGCTGGACGCCGTCCACTGGGCGGCCACGCTGATCCGCGGCGGCCGGGCCTCCCGGGCGCTGGTCCTCGGCGTCGAACCCGACAACGAGTCCGTGCGCGCCTTCACCGGCGGATCGCGGACCATCGACGGGGCGGCGGCGCTGGTGCTGGAGAGCGAGGAATCGGCCGCGGAACGGGGAGCGACCGCGTCGGCCGTTCTCGGCGATTACGTCCGGGGCGCCGGACTGGGCCGCACTCTGGAACGGCTGGCCGAGACAACCGGCGACCGGCCGGCCCTGTGGCAATTGCCCGAACAACGGGCGGCCGCCGCGCCGGACACCCTGCTGGAGGGCGTGGACCGGCACGATCTGGGCGAGGTCTTCGGCCTGGGCTCGGGTGCGCTGGGAGTGCTTCAGTGCGCCGCGGCCGTCGGCTGGTTCGCCCAGGGCGGAGCCGGTCCGGTGTACGCCACCGCGGGCACCGACGCCGACGACGCCAGTGCGGGCATCGCGCTGCGCGGGCGGGCAGCGGCCTGATGTCCGCCGGTGACCGCCTCGTGCGGGGACTCGCCCAGGAGGACGGTGGGCCCGCCGAGGTGTCCGCGCGGGGCGACAAGGAGAGCCCCGTGGTCGTGACCCGGCGTGCCCAGGGCGACCCGGGGCGGGGCCGGGTGCTCTTCCTGCACGGACTGTCCAACAGCAGCGCGGTGTGGGACGCCTGCGTCGAGCACGGCCGGCGGGCCGGCGGACCCGAGATGTGGGCCGCCGACCTGCCCTGGCGGGGCCGGAGCGTCGCCGGGTGGAGCGCCCGGGGCGATCTCGTGCCGTACCTGGGCGACGCCCTGCGCGCGGTGCCGGGCGGCGCCACTGTGGTGGTCGCCCACTCGATGGGCGCGAACGTCCTGATGGAGTTCCTGGGCCGCCGGATCGAGGAGGGCCTGGACCCGTTCACCGAGTTCGGCGTCCACGGTCTGGTGCTGGTGGCCCCGTTCTACCGGCGCACGGCCGAGGAGTTCGACTGGGCGAGCCTGGCGTACTCCGTGGACAACATGGCCCCGCTGATCGCCGAGGGCATCCGGGTGCACGCCGGGGACCGGGTCCCCCGGGCGGCCCGCCACCACCTCGCCGAGCGCATCCGGGACTGGGTCGGCCCCTACGGCTGGATGCGGTTCTTCGAGATCTATCTGCGCACCCCCGCCCTGCGGCTGGGAGGGTTCACCGTGCCGTGCCTCGTCCTCGCCGGTGCGGACGACTTCGCCGCGCCGCCGGCCGAGGGCCGCGCGCTCGCGGACGGCCTCCCGGACGCCGAGTTCCGCCTGCTGCCCGACTGCGGGCACTTCCTGATGATCGAGCGGGCCCGGCAGTTCGCCACCCTGCTCGACCACTTCGTCAGCACCTGTTCGGCCGTCCGTCCGCACGGCGGTCCCGGCCCCGGATTCCCATGGGAGCACGATCGATGACCACAGTGGCCGAAGGCGCCGTCAAGAGGCTGCTCACCAGCGAGACGACCGCGTCGCTGCGCACCCGGTACGAGGGCTCCAACATCTGCACCTGGATCGGGTTCAAGCACATCAACTACCTGGTCGAGGAGGCCATCCTCTGCCACTTCGCCGACGCGGACCTCCCGGCGCGGGCGCTGTACGCGGAAGCCGGCCTCGGTGTGGACATCGTCGACCTCGACACCCGGATCCTGCACGCCCTCTACATGGACGAGACGGTCCAGGCGCGGGTGGTGCCGACGGCCGGGGACGACGACTCCTTCATCTCCTTCACGGTGTCCCTGCACGCCGACCGGGACGGCGCGGACACCAAGGTGGTGGGCGCCAACGCCAAGGTGGTGCTGCGCTCGGACAGCTATGTCGAGGCGGCCGGTGAACCGCCCGCCGAGCTCGCCCGGTTCGTCACCGACCGGCTGAGCACCCCCGGCGCCGTCGCCCCCGAGCCGCCGGAGCTGACCGGCGCCGACCTCATGGCCGTCACCACCTCGCTGTCGGCCGGCCGCGGCACCTCCGGCCCCGACCCGGTGCTCGACCTGCTGACCTCGGGGAAGAACGCGTTCGGCTGGAAGTGGCGGATCCCCTACCCGTACTGCCACTTCTCCGAGCGGCTCCAGATGTCCAGCTATCTGCGGCAGATGGAGGAGGTCGTGGACCTCTTCCTCGCCGACCGGGGCATCTCGGTGAAGACCCTGCTGGACGAGCGCCGGTGGATCCCCGCCTGCCCGCACTCCCGGATCCAGATCCTGGACGAGGCGCTGATGGAGGAGGACCTCTACACGGTCTACACCGTCGAGAACGTCTTCAAGGACTTCACCTACACCTCCCGCATGGACTGCTATGTGGTGCGCGACGGCCGGCTGGTGCCGACCGCGACCGGCAAGGTCACCCATGGCTACGCCCTGATCGAGAACCGGCGGGACTGGAACCTGATCAACTTCGACGAGCGCGTCTCCAAGGCGCTGCGCGGCGAATCCTGACCGACGACGGCGACGGAGCGACGGAGCAGACATGAGTGGCGGCACAGCTCTTGTGAATCGACCGGTCATCACGGCCTGGTCGGCGGTATCGCCCTTCGGGATCGGCCGCGCGGCCTTCACCGAGGGGATCAGGGAACGCCGGCCCGCGGCGGCCGGACTCGACGACGAGCGGTGGCAGGCGGCCGGGGACCGCGCCTGTCTGGTGCCCGACTTCGACCTGCGCACGGTGCTCGGGAAGAAGGGGGTCCGCTCGATGGACCGGGTGACCGGCCTCGCGGTCACCACGGTCGCCCGGCTGCTCGACGACGCGCCGCGCAACCGGTGGGTGGCCACCGGCGAGGACGCCGCCCTCGTCCTGGGCACCACCACCGGCAGTGTGCAGAGCCAGATGGACTTCACCCGGGACTCGCTCACCGAGGAGAAGCCGTATCTGGTGGACCCGGCGCGCTTTCCCAACGCCGTCATGAACTGCGCCGCGGGGCAGAGCGCGATCTGGCACCAGCTCAAGGGGCCGAACACCACGATCGCCGGTGGCCACGCGGCGGGTCTTTACGCCCTCAACTACGCGCGCCGGCTGCTCACCTTCGGCCGGGCCAGGACCGTGCTGTGCGGTGCGGTCGAGGAGTTCTCGCACGCCCGCTCCTGGCTGGAGCGGCACGCACACCGGCCGGACACCGAGGGGCCCGCGCAACTGCCCGGTGAGGGCTGCGGACTGCTGCTGGTGGAGCAGCGCGGCCCCGGCGCGCGGGACGACGCCGAACAGCCGGTGCTTGCGGAGATCCTCGCGGTGGAGATGGGCATCGCCCTGGACGGCGGGGTCCGCCCCGCGCTGGCGACCTGTCTGCGCCGGGCCCTGGGCCGTGCGGGGGTGCGCCCGGAGGAGATCTGGGCGGTCTCCACCAGTGAGGCGCCCGGCCCGTCCGGGGAGCAGGAGCGGGCCGCCGTGGCGGAGGCCGCCGAGGGAGCGGACCCCGTCCACCTCACTCAGGCCGCGCTCATCGGGGACACCGGGGCCGCGGCGGCGGCGTTCCAGATCGCCGGGGTGCTGGTGCACGCCGAAACCACCCCCGAGGCCGCCGACCGGGTGGCGCTGGTGACCTCCGTCGACCGTGACGGCGCGGTCGGCTGCGCCCTGCTGCGTCTGGCCGGTCCGCGATGACCGGGGCCGCGGGGGTGGCGGGTGCCGGGCCGAGCAGTCCGATCGCCGCGCGGGTGGAGGTCGTCCGTCCGGCCGCCGCCGACAGCCGGGGCAAGGTGCGTGCGGTGACGGCCGTCACGGTGGGCGAGGACGAGGCGGTCTTCCCCGGGCACTACCCGGGCTTCCCCATCTTCCCCGGGGTCTGCGTGATCGAGTGCGTGCACCTCAGCGGTCTGCGGACCCCGCCGCCCGGCTCGGCCGGTCTGGAGCTGGTGGCGGTGGAGAGCACGCGGTTCCTCAGGCCGGTCTTCCCGGGCAACCGGCTGGAGGTGGAGCTGGTGTGGACCGGTGGGTCCGGGGCGTGGCGGTGCGCCGCCAAGGTGGCCACCGAGCGCGGTGCCGCCGCCCAGGTCAGATTGCGGTTCACGGCCGAGGAGGCGTGATGATCGGTCAGGTCGAGATCAGAAAGGTGCTGCCGCACCGGTTCCCGATGCTGCTGCTGGACCGGGTGACCGAAGTGGTCCCGGGGCAGCGGGTGACCGCCGTGAAGGCCGTGACCTGCAATGAGCCCTGGTACCAGGGGCTCGGACCGGACGCGGCGGCGGAGGCCTACGCCTATCCGCGGGTGCTGCTGCTGGAGTCCTGGTGCCAGTCGGCCGGGCTGCTGGCCACCTGGGAGTCGCCGGATCCCGATGTGCTCGCGGGCCAGGTCATGCTCTTCGGAAGCGTGTCCGGGGTCGAGTACCACCGGCCGGTGCTGCCGGGGGACGTACTGGAACACCGGGCGTCCATCACCCGGGTGGTGGACGACACCGTGATCATCGAGGGCGGTTCCACGGTGGCCGGTGAGCCCGCTCTGACGGTCGGCCTCGCGGTGCTGGCCTTCCGCCCGGCGGGGGAGCTGCGGCCCGGGGACCCGGCCCCCGCCTTCGCCTGATCCCTGGCAACAGACATCCGGTCCCACGCGGCCGGCCGAATCGCTTTGGAGAGCCAATGGCAGAGAACGCATCCCGGGTGGCGCTGGTCACCGGCGGTTCACGGGGAATCGGCCGGGCGACGGTGGAGCGTCTGGCGCGGGACGGCTTCGATGTCGCCTTCTGCTACCGGTCGAACGAGGCGGCCGCCCTGGAGCTGGAGAAAGAGGTCACGGAGACCGGGGTCCGGGTACTCAGCCGCAAGGTCGAAGTCCGTGACGCCGAGGCGGTGCGTGCGCTGGTCGCGGAGACCGAGCAGACGCTGGGTCCGATCGACGTGGCCGTGACCGCCGCCGGTATCACCCGTGACAATCCCCTGCTGCTGATGAAGGACGACGAATGGCATGACGTGCTGGACGTCAACCTCGACGGGGTCTACCACGTCTGCCGCTCCGTGGTGTTCGGCATGATGAAGCGGAAGAGCGGGGTGATCGTCAATATCTCCTCGGTCGCCGGTGTGTACGGCAACGCCACCCAGTCCAACTACTCGGCCTCCAAGGCCGGGATCATCGGGTTCTCCCGGGCCCTGGCCAAGGAGGTCGGGCGGTACGGAATACGCGCCAATGTCGTCGCCCCGGGGTTCATCGACACCGATATGACCTCCGTGCTCACCGGCCAGGTGAAGGACAAGGCGCTGGAGTCGGTGCCGCTCGGGCGGCTGGGGCGGGCCGATGAGGTCGCCGACCTCGTCTCGTACCTCGTCTCGGACCGTGCGGCCTATGTCACGGGCTCCGTCGTCCAGATCGACGGCGGCATCACCATCTAGCTTCGCCCCGAACCCAGGAGGTTTCGTTGGCCGTCAAACCACCGCGCTGGTATTTCTCACTCCGCAGCCCCTATTCCTGGCTCGCCTACCGTGAACTCACCGAGAACGCGCCCGATGTGGCGGACGCGATCGAATGGCGCCCGTACTGGGAGCCGGACGAGGTGAGCGAGCGCATGCTGGCCGACGCCGGGATCCACCTCCCTTACGTCGCGATGTCGAAGGAGAAGCACTTCTACATCCTGCAGGACGTCAAGCGGGCGACCATCGAGCGTGGTCTGTCGGTGGTCTGGCCGATCGACACCGCTCCCAACTGGGACGTTTCCCATCTCGCCTATCTGGTCGCCGAGGACGCCGGCCGCGGGCGGGACTTCATCGACGCCGTGTACCGGGCCCGCTGGGAGAACGGCATCGACATCTCCGAACGCGCCACCATGGCCGCGATCGGCCATGAACTCGGCCTCGACCCCGACGCGTTGGACGGTGCGGTCGACAATCCGGAGATCCGCCGCCGGGGCATCGAGGCGCTGCGGGCGGTGGACCGCGACGGAGTGTTCGGAGTGCCGTTCTTCATCCACCGGCACGACAAGTTCTGGGGACTGGACCGGCTCTCGGGTTTCGTCGCGAGCGTCCGTGCCAGGACCCGGACCGCCGCCATGGAACAGCGGGAGAACGATCGCGGGGTCGAACCCGCCCTGCTCGTCCCGGCCGGTGACGCGGGCCACGCCGGTGGCTGCGGCTGACCGGCCCCGTTCACAAAGACCCGACAGACCCGACAGACCGAACAGACCCGACAGATCCGTCAGAAAGGCGATCACGCGATGAGCAACCCCTTCGAGGACGAGAACGGCAGCTACTACGTGCTGGTCAACGACGAGCAGCAGCACTCGCTGTGGCCGGCCTTCGCGGAGGTACCCGCGGGCTGGACCGTCGTCCATGGCCAGGACAACCGCCAGGCGTGCCTGGACTACATCAACGAGAACTGGACCGACATGCGGCCCAAGAGCCTGATCGAGGCGATGGGCTGACGCCCGTCACGCCCTCCCGTGCCACGGGGCCCGACATTCCGATGTCGGGCCCCGTGGTGTGTGTCTGGCAGGTTGCTGCGTGACATGCGGGCAGCACGGTCCGAGAGGGACGATCCGGACTACTGTTGACGCACTGTTCATCGCACCCGGGGGAACGTGCCATGACCTTGCTGGCTGCCACCAGCATCGACGACCTGTCCTTCGGGTTGCTGATCGTGCTGATCGCCGTATCGTCGCTGGGCGTCTTCGTCTTCGGCGTCTCGGCGATATCCGGTCGGCTGCTCGGCATCCGGGTGGGCCCGCTGCGCGCCCTCGGCGCCGGTCTGGTCGGGCTGGGCGCGATGCTCGTCTTCAAGCCGACCATGCACGACCAGCAGAGCATGGGCGTGCTGTACGGCGTGCAGGTCGGGGTGTCCGTACTCGCCGCGATGGCCACCCTGGTGCTGGCCGAGGTCTTTCTGCCGCGCGGCAGCTGGGCGCTGCCCATGCGGCTGTGGCGCGCGATGCGCAGCCGGCTGCGACGCACCCGCCGCTATTCGCAGATCAGCCGGATCTTCATGCGCCACGGGCTGAGCCGTCCGCTGCGCAGCCGGCACAGTCTGGAACGGGCCCTGCAGCCGGGCGAGTTCGGCGAGCGGATGGCCAGGGGGCTGCGGCTGGCGCTGGAGGAGTGCGGCGGGGCCTTCATCAAACTGGGCCAGCTGCTGTCCACCCGGCGCGATCTGCTGCCCCCGCACTTCATCGACGAACTCAGCCGTCTGCAGAGCGATGTGGCGCCCGCGCCGTGGGGGGACGTGGCGGCGCTGCTGCGCGCGGAGCTGGGCAGGCCGGTGGAGGACGCCTTCGAGTGGATCGAGCAGGTCCCGCTCGCGGCCGCCTCGATCGCCCAGGTCCACCGCGCCAAGCTGCGCGGAGGTCCGGTGGTCGTGGTGAAGGTCCAGCGCCCGGGGATCCGCGAGCTGGTCGAGCGCGACCTGGACATCGTCGTCGCGGTCAGCCGCGGCCTCCAGCAGCGGTCCCGGTCCTCCCACGCCATGGGGCTGCGGGATCTGGGCGACGGTTTCTCCGCGTCGGTGCGGGAGGAGCTGGACTTCCGGATCGAGGCCAACAACGCCGCGGTGGTGGCGGCGTCCTGCGGCGGGTACGAGGCGGACGCCCTGGTGCGCGTGCCACGGGTGTACGAGGAGTTCACCACGGCCAGGGTGCTGGTCCAGGAGTGGCTGGAGGGGGTCACCTTCGACCGTGCGGCGGCCGTCGCGGACCGCAAGGGGCAGGACCGCCACCAGATCGCCCGGACCGCCTTCGCCGCCATGCTCCACCAGATCCTGAAGGCGGGGGTGTTCCACGCCGATCCGCATCCGGGCAATGTGCTGCTGCTCGACGACGGGCGGATCGGCCTGCTCGACTTCGGCTCGGTGGGCCGTATCGACCCGTCCGTACGCCATGCCCTCCAGGAGATGCTGGTGGCCGTCGACCGCGGCGACCGGGCCGGTCTGCACGACGCGCTGATGGCCCTGCTCGGCACGAGGGCCACCAGGAGCGAGGACCTGATGCTCAACTCGCTGCTGCTGGAGCGTGAGCTGGGGCAGTTCATGGCCCAGCACCTGGGGGCGGGCGCGCGGCCGGACACCGAGATGTTCACCGCGCTGTTCCAGCTGCTCGCCCGGTTCGGTCTCGCCGTGCCGCCGGAGGTGGCCGCCGTCTTCCGGGCCCTGGCGACCATCGAGGGCACCCTGGGCCGGATCACCCCCGACTTCAACATGATCGACGAGGCTCGGGCGATCGCCGTGGACCTCCTCACCGACCGGCTGCGGTTCCGCGCCACGGGTACCGGGAGCGAGGAGGAGGGCGGGATCGCGTCCGGGTTCTCATCGCTGGCGCGGAGCGCGACCCATGAGTTCCTGTCCGCGCTGCCGATGCTTCGGCGGCTGCCCAGGAGGGCGGAGCGGATCAGCGCGTCGCTGGAGGAGGGGCGGTTCACGGTCCGGGTGCGGGTGCTCGCCGACGAGCGGGAGCGGCGCTTCGTCTCCGGGCTGATCCACCAGATGACGGTCACGCTGCTGGGGGCCTGCACGGGGCTGATGGGGGTGGTCCTGGTGGTGTTCGGCACCGGGCGCGGGCCCCGGGTCACCGCGGAGGTGGAGCTGTTCCCGCTGCTCGGCTATCAGATGCTCGCGGTCAGTGCGATCCTCATGCTGCGCGCCCTCTACACCGCGTTACGCCGGCCGAACACCCACGACACGTTCTAGCCCCCCGGGGCCGGGGCGAACCCCGGCCGACGCGGTACGGGACATCCGGTGGGCCCGCCCGCGACACGTTCTGCGGGGCATCCGGTGGGCACATCAGCGGACCGGCTCCCGGGCGGAGCCGGTCCGGATTCCTCAGGCGTCGCCGACCAGCAGCGGCTTCTCCCGCATGGTCCAGCCGTTGGCGTCCAGCACCCGCCGTACGCCCGCGACGGAGGTCGACTCCACGAGCAGTTCGACCAGGCCGCGCGGCTGGTCGAGGGAGTGCTCGATGCGCACGTCCTCGATGTTGACGCCGGCCTCGCCGACGGTGGAGAACAGCCGGGCCAGCGCCCCGGGCTGGTCCGGGACGGCCACCGGGATCGCCACGTACTCGGCGGGCCGTGAACGCTGTTTGTGCGGTACGCGGGCGTGGCCCCGGTTGCCGCGCCGCAGCAACTCCTGGAGATCGGCGGCGGCCTGCCGGCGCCCCTCGGACTCCGTGCCGGGCAGCGCCCGCAGGGCGGCGATCAGTTGCTCCAGATCCTTGGCGTAGTCGTCGAGGACGTCGGCCACCGCGTCGGCGTTCGCGGTCAGGATGTCGCTCCACAGGGCGGGTTCGCCCGCCGCGATGCGGGTGACGTCCCGCAGCCCCTGTCCCGACACCCGGATGTGCTCGGTCTCGGCGTGCTCCAGCCGGGCCGCCATCATCGAGGCGACCAGATGCGGTGCGTGCGAGGTCAGGGCGACGGCGCGGTCATGGGCGTCGGTGTCCATCAGGACGGGGACGCCACCGCACAGCGAGACCAGCTCCAGCCCCCGGTTGAGCGCCGAGCGATCGGTGAGGGGCGAGGGGGTCAGCACCCAGGGGCGCCCCTCGAAGAGGTCGGCGCGGGCCGCGAGCGGACCGGAGCGCTCGGCGCCGGCCAGCGGATGTCCGCCGATGTAGCGGGACGGATCGCCACCGGCCGCGCGGACCTCCTCGTGCGGCCGCACCTTGACGCTGGCCACATCGGTGTAGGTGTGCGCCAGCCCGTCCCGCTGACAGCGGGCGAGCACGGTGCCGATGCTCGCGGGCGGCACCGCGAGGACGGCGAGGTCCACCTGCCCGTCGGGCATCTCCAGCGAGCCCGCCCCCAGGGCCTCGGCGGTCCTGGCGGCCGTGGTGTCGGCGTCGTCCAGGTACACCAGGACGCCCCAGCGGCTCAGAGCGAGGGCGATGGACGTCCCGATCAGCCCGGTTCCGACGACGACGGCGGTTCTCATGTGTCACGTCCCGATGTGGGTCCGGTGGCGCCGGGGCGCTCGATCTCCGCCTGAAGGAAGGCGGCGAGCCGTGCGATGCCGTCCTCGATCTCCGCGGGGCTCAGATAGCTGAAGGAGAGCCGGATCGACCGTTCCCCGCCGGGACCCGGGTAGAAGTAGGCCATCGGCGTCCAGATGACGCCGTGGTCCTCGGCCGAGCGCAGCAGCGCGGCGTTGTCGGCGGGGAACGGAACCCGGACGGTGAGGAAGAAGCCGCCGCTGGGCCGGTTCCAGCCGATGCCGAGCCGGTCGCGGACGTCTTCGGGGAAGTGGCGGTCCAGCTGCTCGAGGGTGACGCGGAGCGCCTCGCCGTAGTGCTTGGCCGGCACCGCGTTGCGTTCGGTGAGCCGGCCGCCGCAGGCCAGCAGGGCACCGGCGACGGCCGCCTGGCTCAGCGCCGGGGTGTTCACCGTCACCATGCTCTTGATCTTGGCGAGTTCGTCGGCGAGCAGGCTCTCGGCCCCCGACGGATCCCGCACGGGCTGGTCCGCGACGACGAATCCGACGCGGGCGCTGGGGAAGACCGACTTCGAGTACGACCCGAGGTGGATCACCCGCCGTGCGTGGTCCATCGACTTCAGGGTGGGCAGCTGGACGCCGGGGCTGACCAGCCGGTACGGGCTGTCCTCGAGGATGAGCAGATCGTGCCGGGCCGCCAGCTCCAGCAACTCCTCGCGGGCGCGCCGGGACATGGTGTTGCCCGACGGGTTCGAATGGTCCGGCACCACGTAGAAGGCGCGCGGGCGGCGGCCCCTGGCCCGCTCGGCGAGGACGGCGGCCTCCACATCGGCCACGTCAAGACCGTCGGCCCGCTCCTCGACGGGGTGCACGGGCACCCCCAGCAGACTGGCGGCTCCGGTGATGCCCACGTAGCAGGGGCTGGCGACCAGCAGGACGTCCCCGGGGTCCGCGAAGAGCGCGCGCAGGGCCAGCAGCATCCCCTCCTGGGCGCCCACGGTCACCACGATCGCGCCCGGCGGGGCGTCGATGCCCTCGTCGGCGCGGAGCGAGTCGGAGATCAGTCCGCGGATCTGGCCGGCGGTCGGGCCGTACTGGTACAGCGCGGTGCGGATGGCCTCGTCCGAGGCACCGCCCGCGGCCAAGTGGTCGAGATAGCGGCGGATGTGATCGAGGATCTCGTCCTTGTCGAAGAACTCCTCGTACGGCCTTCCGGGGGCGAAGGAGACCACGTCCGGGAAGCGGCCGGTGATCTCGTTCAGGAAGTTCATGGTGTCCAGCACCGGGTCGGACACGCTGCGGTGCAGGTCCCGCTTGTGCAGTTCGGCTGTCGGCTCCGGCGGGCGCGGCCGGTCGTGCCGCGGTGTTCCGCCGGACGGGCGGTGCCGCGCCGGGGAGGTGCCCTCCGGCCCGGTCAGCAGCGAGGCGTCGGCGACGGTGGCGGTGCCGGTCAGCGTCATGGCCTCCGACAGCTCGTCCAGGACCAGGTCCAGGACGCCCGCCACGCCGACCCCGCCCGCCACGGCCAGTCCGTGCAGCACCGGGCGGCCCAGCAGCACGGCGTCCGCCCCCAGGGCGAGGGCGCCGAGGACGTCCCGGCCGCGGCGGACGCCGCCGTCCAGGATCAGGGCGCAGCGGCCGTCCACGGCGGCGGCGATCGGGGCGAGCACGTCCAGGGTGGCCGGTGCCCCGTCCAGCTGCCGTCCGCCGTGGTTGGAGACCACGATGCCGTCCACGCCGGCGGCGATCGCGCGCCGGGCGTCCTCGGCGGTCATGACGCCCTTGACCAGTACGGGCAGCCGGCTGACCGAGCGCAGCCAGTCGATGACCGACCAGTCGAGCGCGGGGTCGAGGCCGGTGCGGCCGTGCTCGGACGGGGATGAGTAATCGGCGTCGTCCGCAGGCAGGTTGGCGGGTGTGATGTGCGGCGGCAGCCGGAAGTCGTTGCGCAGGTCGCGCAGTCGGCGGCCGAGCCGCGGGGTGTCGACGGTCAGGACCAGCGCCTCGATCCCCGCGGCCTCCGCGTGTTCGATGAGCCGCCGGGTCGTGGCGCGGTCGCGGAAGCAGTAGACCTGGAGCCACAGGGGCGAGGTGGCGGCCGCGGCGATCTCTGCGAAGGTCCGCCCGGCGAAGGTGCTCACCACGAGCGGGAGGCCGGCCGCGCCCGCGGCCCGCGCGGTGGCCGTCTCGCCGTCGGAGTGCATCAGAGTGTGGTAGGCCATGGGCGCCACGGCCACCGGCGCCGCCCACCGCCGTCCCAGGATCGTGGTGGACGGGTCGCACTCACCCGCCCCGGTCAGGACCCGGGGGCTGAGCCGGGTGCGGTCGAACGCCGCTCGGTTGGCGGCGAGCGTCCGCTCCTCCCCGGCCCCGCCCTCGATGAAGTCCCAGACCGCCGGGGTCAGTCGGGTGCGCGCCCGCTCGGCGTACTCATCGAGGGACAGCGGCGGCCGGGAGGCGCCGGAGGGGGTCGTGCGGCCGGTCACGAGTTGGCCGCCCGAGCGCGCTCGACGGCCTCGTACAGCGCGCGGATGTTGGAGCTTCCGAAGCCCTGGGCCCCGTGGCGCTGGATGAGCTCGAAGAACAGCGTGCGCCGCTCGTAGGGCGAGCGGGTGAAGAGCTGCAGCAGATAGCCCCACTCGTCGCGGTCGGCGAGCACATTGGTCTTGCGCAGGTCGGTGATGGTCTCGTCGAGGTTGTCGATCCGCTCGGCGAGGGCGTCGTAGTAGGTGCCGGGGGTCTGCAGGAACTCGATGCCCCGGGTCTCGAACTCGACAACGGCCGGAATGATCTCGTCCACCAGGAACGCCAGGTGCTGCACCCCCGGGCCGCCGTTCCGCTCCAGGAATTCGTCGATCTGGCCCGGCTTCTTGGTGCTGTCGGGCTCGATGATGGTGAAGGTGATCCCGGACGAGGGGCTGCGCACCACGATGGAGTCCATCGCCTGCTCGCCGACGGCGACGTATTCGCTGGAATACTGCTCGAAGCCGAATCCGTCGATGTAGTACCGGACCGTGTCGTGCAGGGTGCCGGCCTCGAGACAGACCGCGATGTGGTCGAGCAGCCGCAGTTCGGTCGCGGTGCCGGCCCGGTCGGCGCTCTTCGGCGAGGTGACCCAGTCCCGGCCCGGGGGCAGCCCGTGCGGCCGGTCCGCGGAGCGCTCGAGGAGGGTGTGGCGGACGGCGCCGAAGCCGGAGACCGCGGGGCCGGCCGGGTTGCCGGAGGTCAGATCGCGGGCGCCGGCGGCCAGGGCGCCCTCGTGGGCCGCGAGGGGGTCCTCGCAGGCGAAGGCGATGTCGGCGATGCCGTCACCGTGTTCGGCCAGGAAGTCGGCCGTGCCCGGTCCCGAGGTGATGACGAGCTGGATTTCCTGTCGGCGGAGCAGGGTCGATTCCAGCGCGCCGGTCCGGCACCGGGCCTCTTCCTGAAATCCCATACCGGACACGAAATAGTCCGTGGTTTTCCGCTGATCGCTGGTGTAGATCTCGATGTACTCGACGTCATGCGCGGTCACGATGCTCCCCATCCGACGATTGCCTCGCCACACATGTGTGTGTGCAACTCGTGGAATCGCACGGTACCGGGACGGGGAAGCGGTGCCATGGGCCGCCAAGAATTCTTCTATAGACGGAAAGAGACGGGTCCGGCATTTTCGCGGAAGGCGGTCGAGTGCGTAGCGCCAAGAAGGTCTGCCGACCGCGTCAATCGCCTCTTTTCGGGCGGTCGGCGTTGATCGTGAAGACGGTCGGCGGGCCCTGGCAATGGCTTATTCGATTCTCTTCATTTGAACGCTTTGCGGCGCACCGCGTAAGCGTAGGTGACGGCGGCCAGCAGCGGCCCCCAGGCGAGCAGCGGCAGATAGGCGGTGACGAACACCCAGGCCCGCCAGCCGAGTTCGCCGACGTCATGGACGAGCGATCCGCGCCAGCCGCCGCCCCCGAACTGGCGGCCGTCCAGCGCGCGCCCCTGCAGCGAGAGGACCAGGGTCATGGTCCAGGTGAAGGTGAGGACCACCGCTCCGAGCGCGGCGGGAACGATCGCGGACAGCGGCCGTACGGGTTTCCCGGCGATGAAGGGAACCCAGCGCGGCCACACCTCGCCCCAGGTGGAGACCAGCCCCACGGCGAGGAAGGCCAGCCCCTCGGCGATGATGGACAGGATGACGACGTAGATCTCCAGCGGCAGCCAGCCCGGCAACTGTCCCCGGCCGATGTCCACGTTCTTGGTGAGCGGAACACCGAAGGTCACCTGGGCGATGCGCCACAGCCCCGAGGGCAGCACGGCCAACGGGATCAGAAAGGCCGCGCGCCGGGCCCAGAGGGGCACCCCTTCGGCGGGGGTGCCGTGCAGCTTTCGATAGCCACGGGAAACGGCGGTAAGGATTCCGGACACGGGGCCCTCCAGGAGACACCGGGAAACGTGCGTCCGTTGCTGGATCGCTGCCAGGAGAATGGCATACGGCATCCCGCACGCGACTCCTCCCACGGAGGCAAACCCACACGCCGTCGGGTGGAGCCCCCCTTCGCTCCCTCCTCCGTCCGGATGACCGTGAGGGAGGGGATGAACGGCTTTCGAACACGCTCCGTGGGAGCTCGATAGAAATCCTCGAAGTGCGCCGGGGAAGGGCGGAAAAGCCTGCTATCAACGGGTCGGAGACGTCGTTCACCCACCCTGCGTCCGCGACATGCGGCGCGGGCCGACCGAGAGGACCGGACACATGGCCGAGGAGACCAGCCGGACACCGGAGGTGCTGGGTGAGGACTTCATCCGCGACCCGTACCCGGTGTACGCCCGGCTCCGCGAGCGGACCCCGGTGGCGCGGGTCGTGCTCGGCGGGGCACCGATGTGGCTGGTGCTCCGCCATGAGGCGGCGCGCGCCGCGCTGACCGATCCGAAACTGCACAAGGACCCCGAGCGCTGTGCCCGGCTGGCCGCCAAGCACGCGGGCATCGACCCCGTCGAGCAGCCCGCCGCGAAGTCGTCCGGGCAGCGGATGCTGGTGGAGCACATGCTGGGCATGGACCCGCCCCACCACACCCGGCTGCGCAAGCTGGTGGCCAAGGCGTTCACCGCACGGCAGATCCAGGCGCTCCGGCCCCGTATCGAGCACACGGTCGGCGCCCTGCTCGACGACATGGCCGGGCAGGGCGAGGTGGATCTGCTGAAGGTGTTCGCCTTCCCGCTGCCGCTCACCGTGATCTCCGAGATGATCGGCGTCCCCGAGGCCGACCAGGCCGCCTTCGGAGCGTGGTCCAACGCGCTGACCGTGGCCGTCCAGCCGCAGGAGATGCACCGCATCGCCGACCGGATGGCGGAGTACCTCACCGGGCTTATCGCCGCCAAGCGGGCGGCCCCGGCCGACGACCTGATCAGCGGGCTGATCCAGGCGCGGGACAACGAGGACCGGCTCAGCGAGAACGAGCTGGTGTCGATGGTCTTCCAGCTCCTGGTGGCCGGATACGAGACCACCGCGCATCTGATCGGCAACGGGATGCTCGCCCTGCTGCGCCACCCGGACCAGCTCGCCGCCCTGCGCGCGGACCGGTCGCTGCTGCGGGGCGCGGTCGAGGAGTTCTGCCGCTACGACAACTCGCTGCACCTGAACACGCTCTCGGTGACCTCGGAACCGGTGGAGATCGCCGGTGTCCGCGTCCCGGCCGACGAGTTCGTCATCGTCTCGCTCGGCTCGGCCAATCACGACCCCGAACGCTTCGAGGACCCCGAGCGGTTCGACATCCGCCGGGAGACCGGTGGGCATCTGGCGTTCGGCCACGGCATCCACCACTGCATGGGCGCGCCCCTCGCCCGGCTGCAGGCCGAGATCGCGGTCGGCGCGCTGCTCGACCGTTTCCCGCGGATCGAACTGGCCGTGGCGCCGGAGGAGTTGCGCCGCGAGGTGAACCTGACCCGGGGGCTGGAGTCACTGCCGGTCCGGCTCGGCTGAGCGAGGCGGACCGGACCGGCGTACCGGCCGATGATGAGGAGTCTGATGGATATCGCAATCTCCGCGGCGGG
Source organism: Streptomyces iranensis (assembly GCF_017874715.1). Classification (GTDB taxonomy): domain Bacteria; phylum Actinomycetota; class Actinomycetes; order Streptomycetales; family Streptomycetaceae; genus Streptomyces; species Streptomyces iranensis. The sequence goes on from NZ_JAGGLR010000015.1 coordinate 30,544, forward strand.
TCTGCGGAAGCGCTACGGCGACAACGAGGTGCTGGGCGGCATCGACCTGTCCGTCGAGGCGGGCACGGTCTACGGGCTCCTGGGCCCCAACGGCGCCGGCAAGACGACCACCGTGCGGACGCTGTCGACGCTGATCAAGCCCGATGAGGGCACCGCGACGGTGGCGGGCTACGACGTGCTGAGCCAGGCGCACGAGGTGCGCCGCAGTATCGGGCTGACGGGTCAGTACGCCGCGCTGGACGGTGAGTTGACCGGCCGCGAGAACCTGGTGCTGATGGGAACGCTGCTGCACATGGGCCGCAAGCGGGCCCGTGCCCGCGCGGATGAGGTGCTGGAGATGTTCGACCTCACCGATGCCGCCGACCGGGTCGTCAAGACCTACTCGGGCGGTATGCGCCGCAGGCTGGACCTGGGCGCCAGTCTGACCGGGAGCCCGCCGGTGATCTTCCTGGACGAGCCGTCCACGGGTCTGGACCCGGTCAGCCGGAACGCGCTGTGGGACATGGTGCGCAAGCAGGTCGCCGAGGGGGTCACCGTGCTGCTGACCACCCAGTACCTGGAGGAGGCCGACCAGCTCGCCGACCGTATCGCGCTGATCGACAAGGGGCTGGTGGCGGCGGAGGGCACGCCCGACGAGCTGAAGCGGAAGGTCGGCGGCGAGCGGCTGGAGATCACCGTACGGACCACCGAGATGGTGGAGGCCGCCCGGGTCGCGCTGGCCCGGATCTCCGCGCGGGGCTCCGCCCCGCCGGTCGTCGACGACAGCGGGATGCGGGTGTCGATCGCGCTGGAGAGCGGTATCGCCGGTGTCTCCGCGGCGGCGTCGGAGCTCCAGGAGGCCTCGGTGGAGGTGGTCGACTTCCTTGTGCGGCGCCCCTCGCTGGACGACGTGTTCCTGGAGCTGACCGGAGCCGGACCCGAGGCCGAATTGGAGGCGACGAGCCGATGACCACCTATGTCCTGAGCGACGCGCTCGCCCTGGCGGGCCGCCACATACGGCACCTGAAGCGGGCACCGCAGCGGATCCTCAGCATCACCCTGATGCCGATCATGTTCGTGTTCCTCTTCGGCTACCTCTTCGGCAGTTCGATGAACGTGCCGGAGGGCGACTACCACGAGTACATCATGGCGGGCATCTTCACCCAGATGATGCTGGCCGGCGTCATCAACACCGGGGTGGGGGTGGCCGAGGACCTCTCCAACGGCCTGGTGGACCGGTTCCGTTCGCTGCCGATGGGCAAGGGCTCGGTACTGCTCGGCCGGACCCTCTCCGATGTGTTGCTCAACGCCATCTCCTGTGTCGCGATGCTCTCCGTCGGCCTGCTGATCGGCTGGCGCATCCACGGCGGGCCGCTCAAGGCCCTCGCGGGCTTCGGGCTGTTGCTGCTGCTCGGTTACGCCACGGCGTGGCTCGGCTCGCTCATCGGGCTGCTGCTGCGCGATCCCCAGGCGGTCAACTCGGTGGCCATGGTGATCACCATGCCGCTCACCTTCCTGTCGGCGACCTTCTACCCGGCCCAGAACCTGCCGGGCTGGGTGCGTCCGGTGGCCGAGTGGAACCCGGTGACCACCCTGACCACCGGGATGCGTGAGCTGTGGGGCAACCCGACGGGGAACGGCGCCGATCCGGCGTTCCCGCTGCGGCATCCGGTGGCGGCCTCGCTGATCATGGTGGTGGCCCTGCTGATCGTCGTGATCCCGCTGGCCAACCGGGCCTACGAGCGGGCCGCCGCGCGCTGAGCCGCGGCCGTGGGACGCACGGGCCCACGCCGAAGCCCGGACGACCGAGAGTGGTCGTCCGGGCTTCGGCGTGGGCCGGGCGCCGCCGGGTCAGCTCCCCAGATGCGCACGCCAGGTGTCATGGAGGCGGGCCAGATGCTCGAAGCCGCCGATCACCGCGTCGGTCGGCACACCGAAGTCCACCAGACAGGCGACCTCGTCCACCCCCGCGTCCTTCAGCTGCTTGAGCATCGCCATGCAGTCGTCGACGGTGCCGAACATCCCGCTGGTCTCGAAGTACCGGTCGAATGCCTGGGCCACGAGGAACTGACGGTCCTCCGGGCCCATGCTCCGCAGCTCCCGGGACATGTCCGCGCCCTGGGCCCCCGCCGCCTCGGCCGCCTTGATCAGCAGGTCGAAGGAGCTGGCCAGATAGCGGGAGAACGGCTCGCGCACGGTCTCCCGCACGGCGTCGCGGTCGGTGCCCACGAAGGTGTGCACCATCACGGCCACATGACCCTGCCCGGCCGAGGCGGGCTGGTGCTCCCGGTGCGCCCGGCGGTACTCCTCGATGCGCTGGGCGAGGACCTCGACCTCCTGGCCGAGCAGATGGGTGAGCATCCCCATCCCGTGCTCACCGGCCAGTGTGAACGTCGCCGGGGTGCCGCCGCTGGTCAGCCACATCGGCAGCTCGGGCTGGACGGGGGGCGGGAACATGGTCAACTCCACCGTCTCGCCCGCCCCGTCGGTCAGGGACACGCTCTCCCGCCGCCAGAGCCGGCGGATGGTCTCGACCGTCTCCATCAGCCCGGACTTGCGGGTCTCGTAGTTCTCCGGGCGGAGCGCGAAGTCCGCGGCGTGCCAGCCCGAGGCGAGTGCCACCCCGGCCCGGCCGCCCGAGAGGTTGTCGACGACCGACCACTCCTCGGCGATCCGCATCGGGTGGTGCAGCGGCGCCACGACGCTTCCGGCGCGCACCGCGACGCGCTGGGTGACCGCCGCCACCGCGGCGCCCGTCACCGAGGGGTTGGGGTAGAGCCCGCCGAACGGATGGAAGTGGCGCTCGGGGGTCCACACCGCGGTGAAGCCGTTGTCGTCGGCGAACCGGGCGCCGTCCAGCAGCAGCCGGTAGCGGTCGCGCTCCTCGGTGTCGTTGTTGGCGAAGTAGAACAGGCTGAAATCCATGGGTCCTCCGGAAAGCGAAAGAAAAGCGCCCGGGGCGCGCTGACGGCGGGTCCCGGGCGGTGTCGCTGCTGTGCGCCGTTCAGAGACGCACCGGCAGGTCGATCATCGGGCGGACCATGAGTCCGGGCCGATAGCGCACCTCCGAGGGGTGCACGGCCAGCTTGATACCGGGAAAGCGTTCATAGACCCGTCGAATAGCCAGCTCGGTCAGCGCCTTGGACATATGGGAGCCCAGGCAGTAGTGGATTCCGTGGCCGAAGCTCACATGCGCGGGCTTGGGACGGGTGATGTCCAGCTCCGACGGACCGTCGGGGAAGGCGTGCGGATCGTGGTTCGCCCCGGCCAGCGAAATGATGACGATCTCGTCCTCGGGGATTTTCACCCCGCACAGTTCGACCGGCTCCAGCGTGACCCGCTGCAGGGAGTTGATCAGCGGGCTGGTGAACCGCAGCAGCTCCTCGACCGCGTTCGGCAGCAGACTCCAGTCGGCCCGGATCTTGTCGGCCTCGCCGGTATGGGTGAGCAGCGCCGCGAAGGAGCCGTTGAGCAGACTGGTCGTGGTGTCGTTGCCGCCGGTCATCAGGGCGAACGCGGTGGACAGCGCCTCCGCGGCGGTCAGCCGCTTGTCCTCGTCGGCGTGGACCAGCGCGGAGATCAGATCGTCCTGCGGGGTCCGCTGCTTGGTGGCGATCAGCGCCTTGAGGTAGTCCGACAGCTGCCGGGTGTGCTCGGCGATGATGCCCGTCGGATCGCTGGCGTCCACCCGGCGCAGGGTGTTCGTCCACACCAGGAACCGCGGCCAGTCGGCGTCGGGCACGCCCATCAGCTGCGCGATGGTGATGATCGGAAGCGGTTCGTTGAGCCCGGAGACCAGGTCCCGGTTGTCCGTCCGCACCATTTCGTCGAGCAGATCGTCGACCACCTTCTCCCAGCCGTCGCGCAGCCCTCTGACCCGCTTGGGGGTGAAGGCGAAGGTGAGCGACTTGCGCAGCGGGGTGTGGCGCGGCGGATCGGAGTTGGCCAGGTGGTTGCTGATCTCGTCGGCGGGCTTGATCTCCTGGCCGAGCTGCTTGCCGAGCGCCGCGTAGAGCTTGCCGATGTCCCGGCCGAGCCGGGGGTCGGAGAGCGCGTCGCGGACGTCGTCGTAGCGGCTCACCACCCAGGCCCGCACCCCGTCCGGGGTCTCCACCCGGCACACCGGCTGTTCCTCGCGCAGCTGGGCGAGGAAGGGATAGGGATTCTGTGTGTACTCGTCGCTGAACATCCAGTAGCGGGACAGCGTGCCGGTGTTCGTCACCAGTACTCCCTGAAGTCGCGGTGCGGGTAGCGGCCCGCGGGCGCTTGACGGCGCGCGGCCGAACCGATGACAACACGGCCGGACCGGACCGGTCAGCGGCAGTGCGAATTCTTCGAAGTGGGCCACTTCCGCGCCACGCGGTGCGCAAAACGAAGTTTTTGCAGCGCCGTTGCCCGGTGGCCCGGCCGGAGCTGAGACTCGGCGATCCAGGCTGGTGGCAGGCGACCGAGCCCTTTTTGTCGGTGACCGACGGAATGACGAGTGGAGATTTCCATAATGACGCGAGCAGCCATCGACGACGTCCTTCCGCTGTGGCCACTGCAGGAGGGTCTGCTGTTTCAGACCCTGTACGGGGAAGAGAAACTCGATGTCTACGTCGCCCAGATCCTGATCGACCTCGACGGCCCCCTGGACGCCGGGGCCATGCGTGACTCGGTGGCCACTCTGCTGCGCCGGCACCCCAATCTGCGTGCCAGTTTCCGGTACGAGAAGCTGAGCCGGCCGGTGCAGGTGATCGCGCGGGAAGTCCCGGTGCCCTGGCGGGAGTTCGACCTCACCGGGCTCGACGAGCGGGCCCAGGAGCGGGAGCTGGAGCGGCTCGCCGCCGAGGAGGCGGCGCACCGGTTCGACCTGGGGTCCGGTCCGTTGCTGCGCTTCACGCTGATCAAGCTCGGCCCGAGCACCAGCCGGCTGATGTTCAACTCGCATCACATCCTGCTCGACGGGTGGTCCACCGCCCGGCTCATGTTCGAACTCTTCGAGATCTACCACCGTCGCGGCGACGACTCGGGCCTGCCGCCGGTGACGCCGTACCGCGAAGCCTTGAGCTGGCTGGAACGGCAGGACCGGGCGGCGGCGGAGAGCGCCTGGCGCACCGTGCTCGCCGAGGTGGAGGAGCCCACGCTGCTCGCGCCCGACGACACCGGGGCGCGGAACGTACCGGCCGAGCTGGTCGTCTCCATGCCCGATGAGCTGGCCGCCCGGGTGCGGGAGACCGCCCGGCGCAACGACCTGACGCTGAGCGCGGTGTTCCAGGGCTGCTGGGCGCTGCTGCTGGGGCAGTTGACCGGCCGTGACGACGTGGTGTTCGGCTCGACCGTATCGGTGCGCCCCGCCGAGCTGGCCGGCGCGGACCAGATGGTCGGCCTGTTCATCAACTCGGTGCCCGTCCGGGTGCGGGTGCGCCCGCAGGAGAGCCTGCTGTCCCTGCTGACCGGGATGCAGCGCCAGGCGGCCGGAATGGTCGAACACCACCACCTCAGCCTTCCGGACATCCAGCGGGCCGCCGGGCGCGGCACCCTGTTCGACACGCTCACCGTCACCGAGAACTACCCCATGGGCGGGGACGACCTGCCCGAGCTGCCCGGTGACCTCACGCTGACGGGCGCCAAGGGCACCGACGCCAACCACTACCCGCTGAGCATCGCGGCCCTGCCGGGCGACGGGCTGCGGCTGCACTTCGGCTACCGGCAGGAGCTCTTCACCCGCGAGGACATCGAGGTGCTCGGCGAACGCTTCCGCCGCCTCTTCGCCGCCTTCGCGGCCGATCCGGAGCAGCTGATCGGCCGACTGCCCCTGCTGAGCGACGCCGAGGCGAGTCGCATGCTCGCCCTGGGCATGCCCGCACAGCCGCTGCCGGGCGGTGACGTCATCCCCGCGCTCTTCGCCGAACAGGTACGACTCCATCCGGACGCCGTCGCCCTGGTCCACGAGGACATCTCTCTCCCGTACGCCGAACTGGACCGCCGCGCCAACCGCCTGGCCCGCACCCTGATCGAGCGGGGCGCGGGGCCGGAGCGGGTGGTCGCGCTCGCCCTGCGGCGCTCTCCCGAGCTGGTCGTCGCCATGCTGGCGGTGCTCAAGGCGGGCGCGGCCTACCTGCCGGTGGACATCTCCTATCCGGCCGATCGGATCGCCTATCTGCTCACCGACGCAGGCCCGGCACTGGTCCTGGCCACCGCCGCGTCGGCCGAGGTGATCCCGGACGTCTGCGCCGCGCCGAGGGTGCTGCTGGACGACCCGGCCACCGTCCGCGAGACCGACGCCCGGCCGGACACCGATATCGAGCCGGGCGAGCGGCGGGGCGCGACGACGTCCGCCAACCCCGCCTATGTCATCTACACCTCCGGTTCCACCGGCCGTCCGAAGGGCGTCATGGTGACGCACTCCGGTCTCGCCGGTCTGGTCGCCACCAACGTCGAGCGGTTCGACGTGGGGCCCGGCAGCCGGGTGCTGCAGTTCTCCTCGCCCAGCTTCGACGCCGCCGTCTGGGAGACCTACACCGCCCTGCTCACCGGCGCCACGCTGGTGCTCGCCCCCGCGACCCGGCTGCAACCCGGCCGGGCGCTGGTCGACCTGGTCGCCGAGCACCAGGTCACGCACGCGCTCATCCCGCCCGCCGCGCTGGCCGTGCTCACCGAGGATCTGCCGTCGATACGCCTGCTGGTGGTCGGCGGTGAGGCGTCCGCGCCGGAGCTGGTCGAGGCGTGGTCCGGCAACCGGACGATGATCAATGCCTACGGGCCGACCGAGAGCACTGTCTGCGTCTCCCTCAGCGGGCCGCTCTCCGGCGCGGTGGCGCCGCCCATGGGCACCGCCCTCGGCACCGCGCGGCTGCGGGTGCTCGACGGGGCGCTGCGGCCGGTGCCGCCGGGTGTCACCGGGGAGCTGTACGTCTCGGGCCCCTGCCTGGCGCGCGGCTATCTGAACCGGCCCGGGGTGACCGCCGAGCGCTTCGTCGCCGATCCGTATCCGGGCGGCGGCGAGCGGATGTACCGCACCGGTGACCTGGTGCGCTGGAACACCGAGGGCGAGCACCCCGTGCTGGAGTTCGCCGGCCGGGCCGACGACCAGGTCAAGATCCGCGGATTCCGGATCGAGCTGGGCGAGATCGAGTCGGTCCTGGCCGCGCACGAGCGGATCGACCGTGCGGTGGTCGTGGTGCGTGAGCCGACCCCGGGCGACAAGCGGCTCGTCGCCTATCTGGTGCCGGTGAGCGGAGGAGAGGTGCCCGCCCCCACCGCGCTGCGCGACCATGTGGGCGCCTCGCTGCCCGAGTACATGGTGCCCTCGGCGTTCGTCCCCCTCGACGCCCTCCCGCTCACCCCCAACGGCAAACTGGACCGCAAGGCGCTGCCCGAGCCCGGCGGCGCGGCCGGCCCTGCCGGGCGCGGGCCGCGCACCCCGCAGGAGGAGATCCTGTGCGCGCTCTTCGCCGAGCTGCTCGGGGTGGCCGAGGTGGGGGTGGACGACGACTTCTTCGACCTCGGCGGCCACTCGCTGCTGGCCACCCGGCTGGTCACCAGGACCCGCGCGGTCTTCGGCGAGGAGCTGTCGCTGCGCGCGGTGTTCGAGACGGCCACGCCCGCCGGGATAGCCCGCAGGCTGCACCAGGCCGTGGACGGCCGGCCCGCGCTGGAGGCGGGACCGCGTCCCGAGCGGGTACCGCTGTCCTTCGCTCAGCACCGGCTGTGGTTCCTGGACCGGTTCGAGGGCGCCAAGTCGATCTACAACGTCCCGCTCACCGTGCGGCTGACCGGTGAACTGGACCTGGACGCGCTGCGCCATGCCTTCAGTGACGTCCTGGCCAGGCACGAGAGCCTGCGGACGGTGTTCCCGGACGTGGCCGGCGACCCGTACCAGCGGGTGCTGGATCCCGCTGAGGCCGAGCTCGACCTGTCCCTGGTGGATCTGAGCGCGGCACCGGAGCGGCTGGCCGAGGCGCTGCAGGAGGAGGCGGCCGCCGGGTTCCGGCTGGCCCACGAACTCCCGCTGCGGGTGCGCGTCTTCCGCACCGGCGACCGTACGTACGTCCTGCTCGTGGTGATGCACCACATCGTCGGGGACGGCTGGTCGCTGGGCGTCTTCGGCCACGACCTCTCGCTCGCCTACACGGCCCGGCTGAAGGGCGCCGCGCCGTCGTGGGAGCCGCTGCCCGTGAGTTACGCGGACTACACGCTGTGGCAGCGGCGCGTACTGGGTGAGGAGGCGGACGAGAACAGCGCGATCGCGAGGCAGTTCGCCTACTGGTCGGATGCCCTGGCCGGGATCCCCGACGAGCTCAACCTCCCGGTGGACCGGCCGCGCCCCGCGGTGGCGAGCTACGCGGGCGACACCGTGACGTTCCACCTCACCGAGGAGCTGCACAAGCGGCTGCTCACCATCGCCCGTACCTCCCAGGCCAGCCTGTTCATGGTGGTGCAGGCCGGTCTTTCGGCGCTGCTGTCGCGGTCCGGCGCGGGCACCGACATCCCCGTGGGCACGCCGATCGCCGGCCGTACCGACGACGCCCTCGACGGACTGGTCGGGTTCTTCCTCAATACGCTGGTGCTGCGCACCGACACCTCCGGCAACCCGACCTTCCGCGAGCTGGTCCAGCGGGTGCGGGAGACCGACCTGGCCGCGTACGCCAACCAGGACGTGCCGTTCGAGCGCCTGGTCGAGCAGCTCAACCCCGAGCGCTCCCTCGCGCGCCACCCGCTGTTCCAGGTGATGTTCACCGTGCAGAACAACCGCCCGGCCGAGCTCGTGCTGCCGGGCCTGCGGGTGGACCAGTACGACCACCTCGGCGACATGGCCAAGTTCGACCTGTTCGTCGGGCTGACCGAGCGGCGCACACCGGACGGCGCACCGGACGGTCTGGCCGGGTGGATGGAGTACAGCACCGATCTGTTCGACCGCGAGACGGTCCAGCGGCTCGCCGACCGTCTGATCCGGGTACTGGCCGGGGCGGCCGAGGACCCGAAGCGGCCGATCGGCTCCCTGGACCTGCTCGACCCGATCGAGCGGCACCGCCAGCTGACCACCTACAACGACACCGCGCACCAGTTCGACGGGGCCTTCCTTCCCGAACTGCTCGAGCGCCAGGCGCATGCGCTGCCGGACGCCCCGGCCGTGGTGCACGGCGACACGCGGATGTCGTACGCCGAGCTGAACGCGGCCGCGAACCGGCTGGCGCGTCTGCTCATCTCACGGGGCACCGGTCCTGAGGACACGGTCGGCATCGCGCTGCCGCGCTCGGCGGAGCTGCTGGTGTCGGTGTGCGCGGTACTCAAGACCGGAGCGGCCTATCTGCCCATCGACCCGGAGTACCCGGCCGAGCGCGTCTCCTTCATGCTGGCCGACGCGGCGCCCTCGGTGGTGCTGACCCGGACCGGGGTGCTGCCGGACGGTCACCGGGCTCCGCTCCTCGCCCTCGACACACTTCAGACCGCCGCCCTCCTGGCCGGGCAGGCGGACACCGACCCCACCGACGCGGACCGCACCCGTCCGCTCCACCCGGCCGCCCCGGTCTACGTCATCTACACCTCCGGCTCCACCGGCCGACCCAAGGGCGTCGTGATGCCCGCGGGCGCCATGGCCAATCTGGTCGCCTGGCACCACAGTGAGATCGGCGGCGGCGCCGGGACGCGGGTCGCGCAGTTCACCGCGATCAGCTTCGACGTCTCCGCCCAGGAGATCCTGACCACCCTGCTCACCGGCAAGACGCTGGTGGTCCCGGACGACGCGGTGCGCCGCGACGCCGCCGCCCTCACCCGGTGGCTGGAGGAGCACCGGATCAACGAGCTGTACGCCCCCAACCTGGTGGTGGACGCCGTCGCGGAGGCCGCCGTCGAGGGCGGTGCCGCCCTCGGCGAGCTGCGGGTGATCGCCCAGGCGGGCGAGGCGCTGGCGCTCACCCCGCGGCTGCGCGCCTTCCAGGCCGACCGCCCGTGGCTGCGGCTGCACAACCACTACGGCCCCACCGAAAGCCATGTGATCACGGCCACCACCCTGCCCGGCGACCCGGCGGAGTGGCCCGCCGCGGCGCCCATCGGCCGCCCGGTGTGGAACGACCGGGTCTACGTCCTGGACGACGCGCTGGGCCCGGTGCCCCCGGGGGTCGTCGGAGAGCTGTACCTGGCCGGCGCCGGGCTGGCCCGCGGCTATCTGAAGCGGCCGGGCCGCACCGCGGAGCGCTTCGTGGCCGACCCCTTCGGCCCGGCCGGGTCCCGGCTGTACCGCACCGGTGACCTGGTGCGCTGGGGCAAGGACGGACAACTGCTGTTCGTGGGGCGGGCCGACCACCAGGTCAAGGTGCGCGGCTTCCGGATCGAGCTCGGCGAGATCGAGACGGCGCTCGCCGCCCACCCCGACCTCGCCTCGGTGGCCGTCCTGGCCCGGCAGGACCGGCCCGGCGCGCCCCAGCTCGTCGGCTATCTGGTCCCGTTGGCCGACCGGACCGCCCCGGCCCCGGCCGAACTGCGCAAGCACCTGGCCGCCACGCTGCCCGAGTACATGGTGCCCAGCGCGTTCGTCGTACTGGACGCACTGCCGCTGACCCCCAACGGCAAGCTGGACCGCCGGGCGCTGCCCGCGCCGGTACGGGAGGACGCCGAGCGGCGGGAGCCGGCCACGCCGCAGGAGGCCGCGCTGTGCGGGCTGTTCGCCGAGGTGCTCGGGGTGGCCGAGGCCGGGGTGGACGACAACTTCTTCGACCTCGGCGGCCATTCACTGCTCGCCACCCGGCTGACCAGCCGGATCCGTACGGCCCTGGGCGCGGAGCTCGGCGTGCGCGACCTGTTCGAGTCGCCGACGCCCGCCGGACTGGCCGGGCTGATCGGCGACGCGGGCGGGGCGCGGCGCGCGGTGACCGCGCGGGAGCGGCCCGAGGCGGTGCCGCTGTCCTTCGCCCAGCGCAGGCTGTGGTTCCTGGGCCGGTTCGAGGGGCCCAGCGCCACCTACAACCTGCCGATGGCCCTGCGGCTGACCGGTGAGCTGGACCGGGAGGCGATGCGCGCGGCGCTGGCCGATGTGGTCACCCGCCACGAGAGCCTGCGGACCGTCTTCCCGGAGGTGGACGGCCGCCCCCGCCAGGTGGTGCTGGACGTGGTGCCCGAACTGCCGGTGGCCGAGGTCACCGAGGCCGGTCTGGAGGCGGCGCTCGCCGAGGCGGCCGGGTACGCGTTCGACATCGCCACCGAGATCCCGGTCCGGGCGTGGCTGTTCGCGCTGAGCCGGACCGAGCATGTGCTGGCGCTGGTGGTCCACCACATCGCGGGCGACGGCTGGTCCATGGCCCCGCTGGGCCGCGATCTGTCCACCGCCTACGCGGCCCGGGGCGCGGGCCGCGCCCCGGAGTTCACCCCGCTGCCCGTGCAGTACGCCGACTACACGCTGTGGCAGCATGAGGTGCTGGGCAGCGAGGACGACCCGGACAGCACCATCTCCCGGCAGGCCGCGTTCTGGCGGTCGGCCCTGGACGGCGCGCCGGAGGAGCTGGCGCTGCCCGCCGACCACCGCCGTCCGCCCGCCATCAGCTACCGCGGCGATATGGTCACCTTCCGCTTCGACGCCGAGGTGCACCGCGGCCTGCGCGAGCTGGCCCTGGCCCACCGGGCCAGCCTCTTCATGGCCGTCCAGGCTGGGCTGGCCGCGCTGCTCAGCAGGCTCGGCGCGGGCACCGACATCCCGCTCGGCACGGCGATCGCGGGCCGCACCGACGACGCCCTGGACGACCTGGTCGGCTTCTTCGTCAACACCCTGGTGCTGCGCACCGATGTCTCCGGCGATCCGACCTTCGCCGAGCTGCTGGAGCGGGTGCGGGAGACCGACCTGGCCGCGTACGCCAACCAGGACCTGCCGTTCGAGCGGCTGGTCGAGCTGATCAACCCCGAGCGCTCGGCGTCCCGGCATCCGCTGTTCCAGGTGATGCTGGCGTTCCAGAACACCGCCGAAGGCAGGGTCGAACTGCCCGGGGTGGCCGCGGGGCCGCAGCCGATCGGCCAGGACGTGGCCAAGTTCGACCTGTCCTTCACCCTGTCGGAGACCCAACGGGACGACGGCGCGCCCGCGGGCATCGAGGGGGCGCTCACCTACAGCACCGACCTGTTCGAACGGGACACGGTGCTGATGCTGGTGGACCGGCTGGCGCGGCTGCTGGCCGCCGCCGTCGCCGATCCGTCCCGCTCGGTGGACCAACTGGACGTCCTGCTGCCCGGGGAGCGCCACCGGATCGTCGAGGAGTGGAACGACGCCGCGGTGCGCGAGGTGCCCCCGGCGACCATGGCGGAGCTGTTCGCCGGGTGGGTGGCCCGCACCCCGGACGCACCCGCCCTGCTGGCCGAGGACCGCACCTGGACCTTCGCCGAACTCGACGCGCGGGCCGAGCGGATCGCCCGGTCGCTGGCCGCGCGGGGAGCGGGACCGGAAAAGCTGGTGGCGGTGGCGCTGCCGCGCTCCCCGGAGCTGATCGTCTCGCTGCTCGCGGTGGTGCGGGCGGGGGCGGCCTATCTGCCGGTCAACCCGGACCTGCCGGGCGACCGCATCGGGTACATGCTCGACGACGCCGCGCCCGCCCTGCTGCTGACCTCCGGCTCCGTCGCCGGACGGCTGCCCCGGACCACCGTGCCCACGGCGCTGTTCGACACGCTGGACGCGCCCGCGCCGCCTGTGGACGGGGCTGATGTGCCCGCGCCCGTGGCCGGGGCTGATGTCTCCGCGGCCGTGGCCGACGCGCCCGTGCCCGCCGCCGCCCTGTCGCCCCAGCACCCCGCCTACGTCATCTACACCTCCGGATCGACCGGCAGGCCCAAGGGCGTGACCGTGACCCACGCCGGAGTGGCGCACCTGTGCGCGACGCTGGTGGAACGGGCGGGCGTCGGGCCGGGCGCCCGGGTGCCGCAGCTGGCCTCGGCCAGCTTCGACGCGGCGTTCCTGGAGCTGTCCATGAGCCTGCTGGTGGGCGGCGCGCTGGTGGTGGTCCCGGCCGACCGGCCGACGTCCGGCCAGGCGTATCTCGACCTGTGCGCCGAATACGGTGTCACCCACGCCTTCATCACCCCCGCCTCGCTGGCCGCGCTGCCCGAGGGCGGGCTGCCCGAGGGCATGGAGATCGTCGTCGGCGGTGAGTCCTTCGGACCGGAGCTGATCGGCCGGTGGCGGCACACCGTGCGGATGCACAACGTGTACGGCCCGACCGAGACCACCTGTGTGGCGGCGATGAGCGGGCTGCTGACCGACGACGCCGTACCGGCGCTCGGCGCGCCCGTCGCCGACTCGCGGCTGCATGTGCTGGACGAGCGGCTCCGTCCGGTGCCGCTGGGCTGCGTGGGCGAGCTGCACATCGCGGGCGTCTCGCTGGCCCGCGGCTATCTGGGCCGCCCCGGGCTGACCGCCGCGGCTTATGTGGCCGACCCGTTCGGGCCGCCCGGAACGCGGATGTACCGCTCCGGCGACCTGGTGCGCCGGCGCGCCGACGGCGAGCTGGAGTTCGTCGGGCGCACCGACGACCAGGTGAAGCTGCGGGGGCTGCGGATCGAGCTGGGCGAGATCACCGCGGCCGTCTCGGACCACCCCGGTGTGCACCGCGCCACCACCGTCGTGCGCGAGGACCGCCCGGGGGTGCGGCTGCTGACGGCCTATGTGGTGCCCACCGCCGGGGCGGGCGGCATCGACATCGACGAACTGCGGGCCGGGCTGGTGCGACGACTGCCCGACTACATGGTTCCGGCGGCGTTCGTGACGCTCGAGACGCTTCCGCTGACCACCAGTGGAAAGATCGACCGCAAGGCGCTGCCCGCACCGGAGCAGGGCGGCACGTCACGTGCGCCGAGCGGCGCCCGTGAGGAGACCCTGCGCCGGCTGGTCGCGGAGGTGCTGGGGCTCGGGGTCGAGGAAGTCGGCGTCGACGACAGCTTCTTCTACCTGGGCGGCGACAGCATCGTCTCGATCCAGCTGGTGGCCAGGGCCCGCGCCGCGGGTCTGGTCTTCACCCCGAAGGACGTCTTCCGCCACCAGACGGTCGCGGCCCTCGCGGCCGCCGCGGGCACCGTCCCCGAGGCCGAGGCGGAGGACCCGGACGCCGGTATCGGGGAGATCCCCGCGACCCCGATCCTCAACTGGCTCAGCGAGCGGCACGGGCCCATCGGCCGGTTCCACCAGTCGATGCTGCTGCAGACGCCCGCGGAGCTGGACCTGGACCGGCTGGTCACCGCCGTACAGACGCTGCTGGACCACCACGACGCCCTGCGGGCGCGGCTGAACCGCACCGAAGGGCAGTGGTCGCTGGAGGTGGCGGCCCGCGGCAAGGTCCGCGCGGCGGACCTGATCCGGCGGGTCGACCTCACCGGCCTGGACGACGCGGAGCGCCGCGCCCGCCTCGCCGAGGAGAGCGACGCGGCGGTGGGCCGGCTCGCCCCCGAGGACGGCACGATGGCGCAGTTCGTGTGGTTCGACGCCGGGCCCGGTGAGCGCGGCAGGCTGTGGTTCTCGCTGCACCACCTCGTCGTCGACGGCGTCTCCTGGCGGATCCTGCTGCCGGACCTGGCACGGGCCTGGGAGGCGGTGCGGGACGGCCGCACCCCCCGGCTCGACCCGGTGGGCACCTCCTTGCGCCGCTGGTCGCGGACGCTGGCCGAGGAAGCCGTCACACCGGAGCGGATCGCCGAACTCCCGGTCTGGCGCGGCCGCCTCGCCCAGGCCCCGGAGCCCCTGGCCGAGCTGACCGTCGACCCGTCCAGGGACCTCACCCGCACCCAGCGCGCGATCACCATGACGCTGCCCGCGGACACCACCCGGACCCTGCTCACCCGGCTGCCCGAGATGTTCCACGCGTCGGTCAACGACGTGCTGCTCACCGGGCTGACCCTGGCGGTGGCCGACTGGCGCCGCCGGCACTTCGGCGGCGCCACCGGCGGGGTGCTGGTGGCCCTCGAGGGCCACGGCCGCGAGGAGATCGCCGAGCACACCGAACTGTCCCGTACGGTCGGCTGGTTCACCAGCGTGTACCCGCTGTTCCTGGACCCCGGGCGGATCGACTGGGGCGAGGTGTGGACCGGCGGGGCGACCGTCGGAGACGTCCTCGCCCGGATCAAGGAGCAGCTGCGCCAGGTGCCCGACAACGGCGTCGGCTACGGCCTGCTGCGCCATCTCAACCCGGACACCGCGCCCTCGCTGCGGGGCCTGGCCGAGCCGCAGATCGGCTTCAACTACCTCGGTCGCTTCGACACCTCGGCCGCGCCCGAGGCCGCCGACTGGGCGCTCGCCCCCGAGGCGGGCGCCGTCGGCGGCGAGGACCCGGACATGCCGGTCGCCCACGCGCTGGAGGTCACCGCGTCCACCCAGGACCGCAGCGGCGGCCCCGAGCTGTCGGTGCTCTGGCAGTGGCCCTCGGCGCTGCTGGAGGAGGCCGTGGTGCGGGACCTCGCACAGGCGTGGATCCGGGCGCTGGAGGCGCTGGCCCGCCATGCCGACACCCCGCAGGGCGTCCGTCACACCCCCTCCGACATGGATCTGATCGACGTCAGCCAGGACGAGTTGGACCAGCTCGCGAGCGAACTGGACGGCTGGCGGTAGCCCCCACTTCCGAGTTGTTTATGTGCGGCTTTCACCGGGCCGCAGCGCCATTACGGTCGGATCGGCGGGCCTCGCCGACGGGCGGGACGGGCCCCGCCGATCTCGACTGCGCACTCGTCACACATCGCATCACGAAGACGCCCAGGGAGCCTGTGCAGTGAAGCAGACACGTATCGAGGACCTTCTGCCTTTGTCGCCGCTCCAGGAAGGGCTGCTCTTCCACGCGCAGTACTCCGAGGACGCGGACGCGCTCGACGTCTACACCGTCCAGCTGGCGGTGCGGATCCAGGGCCCGGTGGACGCCCCGGCGGTGCGCCGCGCCGCGGCCGCGCTGGTGCGGCGGCACGCGAGCCTGCGCGCGGGGTTCCGGCGCCGCAAGTCCGGCGACCCGATGCAGGTGATCCTCCGGGACCTCGAACTTCCGGTGACCGAGCTGGACTTCAGCGATGTTTCCGAGGACGAGCAGCGGGCGAGGGTCCGGGAGTTCGCCGCCGGGGACCGTGAGCGGCGCTTCGACATGGAGCGGCCGCCGCTGCTGCGGGTCACCATGATCAAGGTCGCGCCCGACGCCTTCTGGCTGGTGCTCACCGCCCACCACATCCTGCTGGACGGCTGGTCCGCCCCGCTGGTGATGCAGGAGCTGTTCCAGCACTACCGTGCGGGCGGCGAGGACACCACCCTGCCGCCGGTCACCCCCTACCGCACGTATCTCGCCTGGCTGGCCCGGCAGGACAAGGCCGCGGCGAAGCGGGCCTGGCGAGAGGCGCTGCGGGGGGTGGACTCGGCCACGCTCCTGGTGCCCGAGGCGGGCCCCGGCGCCGAGGTGCTGCCCGAGGACCTGGTCGCCGAGGTGGACGCGGACCTCACCGCCCGCCTCGGCGAGCTGGCCCGCTCCGCCGGGGTCACCCTGAACACGCTGGTGCAGAGCGCCTGGGGCGTGCTGCTCGGCCGGCTGACCGGCCGCGACGACGTGGTGTTCGGCGCCACCGTGTCCGGGCGCCCGGCGGACATCCCCGGCGTGGAGTCCATGGTTGGGCTGTTCATCAACACCCTGCCGGTCCGGGTGCGGGTGGACCACGGCGCCTCCTGGACCGACCTGCTGACCGCGGTCCAGCGGCAGCAGGCCACGCTGCTGGACCACCACCACCTGCCGCTGTCCGCCGTGCAGGAGTCCACGCCGGTCACCGGTGAACTCTTTGACACGCTGGTCGTCTTCGAGAACTACCCGCTGGACTCCGACGGCATCACCGAGCCCATCGACGGGCCGCGGATCACCGACCTCACCGGCCAGGACGCCACCCATTACGCGCTCACCCTGTTCCCGACCCCCGGCCCCACCCTGCGGCTGCGCCTGGGCTACCGGCCCGATCTGTACCCGGCCGGGCGGGCGCGGGCCCTGCTGGACGGCTTCTGCCGGATGCTGGAGCGGATCGAGGCGGACCCGTCCCTCCCGGTGGGCCGCACCGAAGTGCTCGCGCCCGAGCTGCTGCGCACCGTCCTGGACGGCTGGAACGAGCCCGACGCCGGGGCGCCGGAGACTTCGGTGCCCGAGCTGTTCGAGGCCGCGGTGGCCGCCGACCCGGCGGCGGTGGCCCTGGTCGCGGACGGGGCCGAGCTCTCCTACGGCGAGCTGGACGCCCGTGCCAACCGGCTGGCCCGGCTGCTGTCCGGGCTCGGTGTCGGCCCCGAGACGCGGGTGGCGGTGGCGCTGCCGCGCGGGGCGGAGCTGGTGGCCACACTGCTCGCGGTCCTGAAGACCGGCGGCGCGTACATCCCGCTGGACCCCGAATACCCGGCCGAGCGCGTCGAGTACATCGTGACCGACGCCGCCCCCGCGGTCGTGGTGACGGACTCCTCGGCGCCCTCGGTGCCCGCGACCGGTGGTACGACGCGGGTGCTGCTGGACGACCCGGCGGTCCGCGACCGGCTGGCCGCCCTGTCCGGCGAGGCCCCGGAGCTCGCCCCGGTGGCAGGGGACCACCCCGCCTACACCATCTACACCTCGGGTTCCACGGGCAGGCCCAAGGGCGTCGTCGTCACCCGGGACAACCTCACCAACTTCGTCCAGGACATGCGGGACCGGTTCGCGCTGCGGCCCGGGGACCGGCTGGCCGCGGTGACCACCATCGCCTTCGACATCGCGGGCCTGGAGCTGTACACCCCGCTGGTGTCCGGCGCCGCGGTGGTCCTGGCCACCCGCGACGAGGTGATCGACGTCCCCAGGCTGGCCGCGCTGCTGAAGGACACCGGCGCCTCGGTCATGCAGGCGACGCCCACCCTGTGGCAGGCGCTGGTGTCCCAGCACCCCGAGGCGCTCTCCGGGCTGCGCGTGCTGGTCGGCGGTGAGGCGCTGCCCGCCGGGCTCGCCACCCGGCTGTGCGAACTCGGCTCCGAGGTGACGAATCTGTACGGCCCCACCGAGACCACCGTGTGGTCGACCGCCGCCCGCCTCGCCGAGGTGTCCGGCCCCCCGGCCATCGGCAGGCCCATCGCGAGCACCCAGGTCTATGTCCTGGACGCCGGGCTGTCACCGGCCCCGCCCGGGGTCCTCGGCGACCTCTACATCGCCGGGCGGGGCGTGGCGCGCGGCTACGCGGGCCGTCCGGACCTGACCGCGGAGCGGTTCGTCGCCTGCCCGTTCGGCGCGCCCGGCACCCGGATGTACCGGACCGGTGACATGGCCCGGTGGACGGACGACGGGGAGCTGGAGTTCGCCGGCCGCACCGACGACCAGGTCAAGGTGCGCGGTTTCCGCATCGAGCTGGGCGAGATCGAGACCGCGCTCGCCGAACTGCCCGAGGTCGCCCAGGCGGCCGTGGTGGCCCGCGAGGCCGGGTCGGGCGAGCAGCGGCTGGTGGCGTACGTCGTCGCGGCCCCGGGCGCGGCGGTGCCGGTGCCCGCGCTGCGCCGGGCCGTCGCCGCGCGGCTGCCGGAGTACATGATGCCCTCGGCGTTCATGGTGCTCGACGAGCTGCCGCTGACACCCAACGGGAAGACCGACCGCAAGGCGCTTCCCTCGCCGGACCTCACCGCACTGTCCACGAGCGTGGCCCCGCGCACACCGCAGGAGGAGATCCTGTGCGGTCTGTTCATGGAGGCGCTGGAGCTGGACTCGGTCGGCATTCACGACGACTTCTTCGAGCTGGGCGGGCACTCGCTGCACGCCACCCGGATGGTCAGCCGGACCCGGACGGCGTTCTCCGTGGAACTGCCGCTGCGCGCGCTGTGGGAGGCGCCCACGGTGGCGCGGCTGGCGGAACGGCTCCGTGACGCCGACTCCGCGCGGCCGCCGGTGGTCCCGGTGGAGCGCCCGGAGCGGATCCCGCTGTCCTACGCCCAGCGCAGGCTGTGGTTCCTCAACCGGTTCGAGAACGGCGCCGCGGCGCACAACATCAGCCTCGGGCTGCGGCTGAAGGGCACGCTGGACCACGAGGCGCTGCGGGCGGCCGTCCGGGACGTCACGGCCCGGCACGAGACGCTGCGCACGGTCTTCCCGGAGACCGGCGGCTCCGCGCGGCAGCTGATCCTGCCCCCGGACCAGTGCCCGGCCGAGCTGGTCGTCACCACCGTCGACGAGCGGACGCTGGACGCGGCCATCGCCGAACAGGCGGCGCGCGACTTCGACCTGGCGACCGAGACCCCGCTGCGGGTGACGCTGTTCCGGGTGGCCCCGGACCATCACGTCCTGCTGATCATCCTGCACCACATCGCGGGCGACGGCTGGTCGGTCGGCCCCTTCGCCGCCGACCTCACCTCGGCCTATCTGGCGCGGACGGACGGCCGGGCCCCGGACTGGGAGCCACTGCCGGTCCAGTACGCCGACTACACGATCTGGAACTACTCGGTCCTCGGCGACGAGAGCGACTCGGGGAGCCTGGTCAGCGAGCAGCTCGAATTCTGGCGGCGGCGACTCGAGGGCAGCCCCGACGTGTTGCCGCTGCCGACGGACCGCCCGCGTCCGCCGGAGGCCGACTACACGGCCGAGACGGTCGAGGGGCGGATCTCACCGGAGCTGCACCGCGCGCTGGCCCGCGTCGCCCGCACGACCGGGACCAGCCTGTTCATGGTGTTGCAGGCCGGTCTGGCCTCGTTGCTCTCCGCGCATGGCGCGGGTACGGACATCCCCGTGGGCTCGCCGATCGCCGGGCGCAACGACAAGGCGCTCGAGGAAATGATCGGCTTCTTCGTCAACACACTGGTGCTGCGCACCGACACCTCCGGCGACCCCACCTTCCGCGAACTGCTGGACCGGGTCCGCGAGTACGACCTGGCCGCGTACGCCCACCAGGAGGTGCCCTTCGAGCGCCTGGTCGAGCTGCTCAACCCCGAGCGCTCGCTGGCCTGGCACCCGCTGTTCCAGATCTGGCTGAACGTACAGAACCTCGAGACCACCACCACCTCGCCCACCGGTCTTCCCGGGGTCGACGCCGTCGCGTATCCGGTGCCGGTCAACGCGACCCAGTTCGACCTGGCCTTCACCTTCAACGAGAGCACCGGTCCTGGCGGCGCCCCGGCCGGTCTTCAGGCGCTGATCGACTTCCGGCTCGACCTCTTCGACCGGGAGACGGTCGAGGCCCTGTTCGGGCGTCTGACGCGGCTTCTGGAACGGGTCGTCGAGGACCCGGACCTGCGGGTGGGCGACATCTCCCCGCTCACCGAGGAAGAGCACGCCGTGCTGGCCGCCGCGAACGACACCGCGCGCGACCTTCCCCCGGCGACCTTCCCCGCGCTGTTCGCCCGTCGGGTGGCCGAGGCGCCCGACGACCCCGCGGTGGCCTTCGAGGGCCGCGAGATGTCCTTCGCCGAACTGGACCGGAGGGCGAACCGGCTCGCGCATGTGCTGCGCGCCGAGGGCGCGGCCCCCGAGCGGTTCGTCGCCCTGGCGCTCCCCCGGTCCCCCGACTGGCCGGCCGCGGTACTGGCCGTGCACAAGGCGGGCTCGGCCTATCTGCCGCTCGATCCGGCGTACCCCGCCGAGCGCCTCGCCTACATGCTCGCCGACGCCCGGCCCGGCGTGGTCGTCACCACCCGGCCGATCGCCGAGACCTTGCCTCCCCTGGGCGACACCACGGTCCTCCTCCTCGACGACGAGGCCACCGAGGCCAGGATCGCGAAGGCGCCGGAGACCGCGCCGGAGGTCCGGCTGTCGGTGGACCACCCGGCCTATCTGATCTACACCTCCGGCTCCACCGGCAGGCCGAAGGGCGTGGTGGTCCCGCACACCGGCTTCGCCAGTCTGCTCACCGGCTACGCGGAGGCGCTCGGACTCGGTCCGGGCAGCCGCGTCCTGCAGTTCGCCTCGCCGAGCTTCGACGCCGCCTTCGCGGAGCTGTGCAAGGCACTCCTCTCCGGCTCCACGCTGGTGATGGCGCCGTCCGAGCGCCTGGACCCCGGCGCCCCGCTGGCCGCGCTGCTCACCGAGCAGCGCGTCACCCAGGCGACCATCCCGCCGGCCGCGCTCGGTGTGATGACGGACGGTGAGGTGCCCGCGGGTCTCACCCTGCTGGTGGCGGGCGAGGCGACCCCGCCGGAGCTGGCCGGCCGCTGGTCGGCGGGGCGGCGGATGGTGAACGCGTACGGTCCGACCGAGACGACGGTGTGCGCCACCATCAGCGCGCCGCTGTCCGGCGTGGCCGAACCGCCCCTTGGCACACCGATCCCCAACGCCCGGGTGCGGGTGCTCGACGGGGCGCTGCGGCCGACGGCCCCCGGGGTGGTCGGCGAGCTGTACCTCTCGGGTCCCGGGCTCGCCCGCGGCTACCTCAACCGGCCCGGCCCGAGCGCGGAGCGCTTCGTCGCCGATCCGTCCGGCCCGCCCGGCACCCGTATGTACCGCACGGGTGACCTGGCCAAGTGGACCCGCGACGGGGTGCTGATGTTCGTCGGCCGCGCCGACGAGCAGGTCAAGCTGCACGGTTTCCGGATCGAGCTCGGCGAGATCCGCTCGGTGCTGCTGCGCCGGTCCTCGGTGCGGCAGGCCGAGGTGATGGTGCGCGAGGACCGCCCCGGTGAGCCGCGGCTGGTGGCCTACGCGGTGGCCGAGGACGCGGCCGGGCCGCTCACCGGTGCCGACCTGCGCACCCAGCTGGCCGCGGAGCTGCCCGAGTACATGGTGCCCGCCGCGGTGGTGGTGCTCGACTCGCTGCCGGTGACCCCGAACGGCAAGACCGACCGCAAGGCGCTTCCCGCGCCGGAGTACACCACGGCCGCCGGCCCCGCCGACGAACCGCGCACCCCCCACGAGGAGCTGCTGCGCGGGCTGTTCGCGGAGGTCCTCGGGCTGGAGCGGGTCGGCATCCACGACAGTTTCTTCGACACCGGCGGGGACAGCATCATGTCCATCCAGCTGGTCCGCCGGGCCCGTGACGCGGGCGTCAAGCTGACGCCGCGGGATGTGTTCGAGCACAAGACGGTGGCCGCGCTGGCCAAGGCCACAGCCGTCGAGGACGCACCCGCGCAGGCCGCCGAGGCAGAGCCCGTGGCGGCCTCCGCGGGGGTCGGCGACGTACCGCTGACGCCGATCATCCACTGGATGCGCGAGCGGGGCGGCCGCCCCGACCGGTTCAGCCAGACCAACATGATCGTGGTCCCGGCGGACGTCGGCGAGCAGCGCCTGCGGTCCGCGTTGCAGACCGTGCTCGACCACCACGACGCGCTGCGGATGCGGCTGCGCCGCACCGGTGGCGTGGTGTGGAGCCTGGAGGTGCCCGAGCGTGGCGCGGTCCGGGTGGCGGACTGCCTGCGCCGGGTCGATCTGACCGGTCTCGACGAGGAGCGGGCCCGTGCCCGGATGGCGGAGGAGACCAAGGGCGCCTGGGACCGGCTCGACCCCGAGGCGGGGCTGATGCTCCAGGCCGTCTGGTTCGACGCCGGACCGGACGTCTCCGGCAGGCTGCTGCTCACCGTCCACCATCTGGCGGTCGACGGGGTGTCCTGGCGCATCCTGCTGCCGGACCTGACCACGGCGTGGTCCGCGCAGACGGACGGTGACACCTCCGGGCTCGCTGTCGGCGGCGCCTCCGGGCTCGACGCCGTCGGCACCTCGTTCCGGGAGTGGGCGCAGCGGCTCTCCGACGCCGCCCAGCGGCCGGAGCGGATCGAGGAGCTGCAGTTCTGGCTGGACACCCTCGCCGAGCCCGACCCGGCGCTCGCCGACCGGCCGCTCGACCCCCGGCGGGACATCACCGCGACGACGAAGCGGCTGATGCTCACGCTGCCCGCCGAGGAGACCTCGGCCCTGCTCACCACGGTGCCCGCCGCGTTCCACGCCCGGATAAACGACGTTCTGCTGAGCGCGTTCGCGGTCGCGGTCGCCCAGTGGCGCGCACAGCGGGGCCACCAAACCGGCCATGTCCTGGTCAACCTGGAGGGCCACGGCCGTGAGGAGCTCGACGAGGGCGTCGATCTGTCCCGGACCGTCGGCTGGTTCACCAGCCTGTTCCCGGTACGGCTCGACCCCGGCCCGCACGACTGGGCCGAGTTCCGCGCGGGTGGTCCGGCGACCGGCCGGGTGCTCAAGCGGGTCAAGGAGCAACTGCGCGCCCTGCCACCGGACAACGGGATCGGTTTCGGCCTGCTGCGGTACCTCAACCCGCAGACCGCTCCGGTGCTTATGCGGCTGCCCGAGCCCCAGATCAGCTTCAACTACCTGGGCCGCTTCCCCGGCGCCGTGGCGACCGAGGAGTCCGTCCTGGCCGACTGGGGGCCGGCCCCGGAGGGCTTCGACCTCGATGGCGGCAGCGACCCCGGGCGCCCGCTCGCGCACACCGTCGACATCACCGCGATGACCCAGGACCTGCCGGACGGCCCTCATCTGGTCGCCGATGTGTCCTGGGCGGGCGAGCTGCTGAGCGAGGACGAGGTCCACGAGCTGGGCCAGAACTGGCTGACCGCGCTCACCGCCCTGGTCAGGCATGCCGAGGGGCCGGAGGCGGGCGGCTACAGCCCCTCCGACCTGACGCTGGTCCCGCTGACCCAGGACGAGATCGACGCGGTCGAGTCCGCGGGGGCGGAGCGGTTGGAGGACGTCCTGCCGCTCACGCCGATGCAGGAGGGGCTGCTCTTCCACGCCCAGTTCGACGAGGACGAGCCCGACCTCTACACCGTGCAGCTCGGCATCGACCTCGCGGGCCCCCTGGACGCGGACCGGCTGCGCGGCGCGGCGCGGACCCTGCTGCGGCGCCACGCCAACCTGCGCGCGGGCTTCCGCCAGCAGGGGCTGAGCCGCCCCGTACAGGTGGTGGCCGCCGACTTCGAACTGCCCTGGGTCGAGCTGGACTTCGGTCATCTGCCCGAGGCGGAGCGGGCCGCCCGGCTGGACGCGCTCATGGACGAGGACCGGGTGCGCCGGTTCGACCCCGAGCGTCCGCCGCTGCTGCGCTTCACCCTGATCCACATGGGCGACCAGCTGGCCCGGTTCCTGATGACCAACCACCATCTGCTGCTCGACGGCTGGTCGGGCCCGCTGCTGATGCGTGAGCTGTTCACGCTGTACAAGGCGGACGGCGACGAGTCGGCGCTGCCGGAGGTCACCCCGTACCGCGACTATCTCGCGTGGCTCGGCCGGCAGGACAAGCAGGCGGCGAGCGAAGCATGGCGCACGGTGCTCTCCGGGGTGGACGGCGCGACGCTCATCGCGCCCGACAGCGACGGACGGACCGTCGAGGTCCCCGGCGACGTGCTCGTGGAACTCCCCGAGCGCACCACCACGGATCTGACCGCGCTGGCCCGACGCCACGACGTGACCCTGAACACGGTCGTACAGGCGGCCTGGAGCGTGGTGCTGTCCGGGCTGACCGGCCGGACCGACGTGGTGTTCGGCACCACCGTCTCCGGCCGCCCCGCGGACCTCCCGGGCGTGGAGACCATGGTCGGCCTGTTCATCAACACCGTCCCGGTCCGCGCCGAGCTGAGGACGACCGACACCTGGACGACGCTGCTGGAGCGGCTGCGAGGCCAGCAGACGGCGGTGATGGACCACCACTACCTGGGCCTCCAGGACGTGCTGCGCCTGGTCGAGCCGGACACGCTGTTCGACACCATCGTGGTGACCGAGAACTATCCGCTGGAAGGCGACGGAATGCCCGCCGTCGAGGACGGTCTGCGCATCATCGGCCTGTACGGCTCGGACGCCAACCACTACCCGATCAGTCTGGTGGCGATGCCGGGACGCACCCTGCGGCTGCGTCTGGGCTACCGGCCGGACCTCGTGGACCCCGACGCCGTGGAGGCCATCGGCGGCCGGCTGGTCCGCGTGTTCGACGCCATGATCGGCGCGCCGGAGCAGCCGGTGATCCGGGTCGATCTGCTGACCGCGGACGAACGTCGCACGCTGCTGGAGGAGTTCACCGCCACGGCGCGGCCCGCGCCCGTCGCCCTGGTGCCCGAGCGCTTCCAGGCCCAGGCCGCCCGCACCCCGGACGCCCCGGCGCTGCTGGCCGCGGACGGCACCCGGCTCAGCTACGCGGGGCTCGACGCGGCCGCCGACCGGCTGGCCGCCGAGCTGATCGGGGCCGGAGTGGGTCCCGAGCGGCTGGTGGCACTGGCCCTGCCGCGCTCGGCCGACCTGGTGATCGCCGCCCTCGCGGTGCTCAAGGCGGGCGGCGGCTATCTGCCCGTGGACCCGGGCGACCCGGCCGACCGGCTGGCGCACGTCCTCACCGACGCGACTCCGGTGCTGGTGCTGACCCGCTCGGACATCGCGCCCGGCCTGCCGCGGACGGCGGCGCCGGTGCGGCTGCTGGACGAGGCTGCCACGAGTGAGTCGCCCGAGCCCGCCCCCGCCGCCCCCGCCGGTTCCGGCGGCCACCGGTGGCAGGCACAGAGCCCCGCGTATGTGATCTACACCTCGGGGTCCACCGGGCGGCCCAAGGGCGTCGTGGTGGAGCACCGTTCGTTCGCCCAGTACCTCGACTACGCCGCCGAGGCGTACCCGTCGCTGGGAGAGCGGGCCCTGCTGCACTCGCCGGTCTCCTTCGACATGGCGGTCACCTCGCTGTTCGGGCCGCTGACGACCGGCGGCTGTGTGCACGTGGCGGAGCTGGAGCAGCCCGCGGAAGGGCGGGTCCGGCCGGCGTTCTGCAAGGTCACCCCCTCCCATCTGCCGCTGCTGGCCGGTGTGGACCCGGAGTGCTCCCCGACCCGTGAGCTGGTGATCGGCGGCGAGCAGCTGCTGGGCGAGGCACTGGCCCCCTGGCGCGCCGCCCACCCGGACGTGGCCGTGGTGAACGAGTACGGGCCGACCGAGGCCACCGTCGGCTGCGCGGTGCTGCGGCTGGAACCGGGCGAGGAGACGCCGTCGGGCGCGGTGCCGATCGGCCGGCCCACTCCGAACACCCGGCTGTACGTGCTCGACCCGGGGCTGCGGCCCGCGCCGCGCGGCGCCGTCGGCGAGCTCTACATCGGCGGCGGCCAGCTGGCCCGCGGCTATCTGGGCCGGCCCGCTCTGACGGCGGCCCGGTTCGTGGCCGATCCGTTCGGCGCGCCGGGCGGCCGGCTGTACCGCACCGGCGACTTGGCGCGCTGGAACGCGGACGGGCAGCTGGAGTACCTGGGCCGGGTGGACGAGCAGGTCAAGGTCCGCGGCTACCGCGTGGAACTCGGCGAGATCGAGGCCGCGCTGGCCCGGGACCCCGAGGTGGGCCGGGCGACGGTCGTGCTGCGCGCGGACGAGGGCGCGGGCAAGCGGCTGGCCGCCTATCTGGTGCCGGCGGCGGGCGGTGGGCTGGACGCCGCCGCGGTGCGCGAGCGGCTGGCCGCGGCGGTACCGGACTACATGGTCCCGGCCGCGTTCATGGTTCTCGAGGAGCTGCCGCTGAACGCCAACGGGAAGGTCGACCGCAAGGCGCTGCCCGCACCCGACTACAACCCCCGCGAGTGGAGCGGACCGCGCACCCCGCAGGAGGAGATCCTGTGCGGGCTGTTCCGGGAGGCGCTGGGGCTTGACGTGGTGGGGATCCATGACAGCTTCTTCGACCTGGGCGGCGACAGCATCATGTCGATGGGCCTGGTCAACCGGATCCGGTCGGCGTTCGGCGTGAAGCTCGGCATGCGGACGGTGCTGACCGCGCCCACCGTCGCCGAACTGGCCCAGAGGCTCGGCGGCGACGCGGAGCAGGACTCGCTCGACGTGCTGCTTCCGCTGCGCGAGCACGGCGGCCGCGTCCCGCTCTTCTGTGTCCACCCCGCGGGCGGGCTGAGCTGGAGCTACTCGGCGCTGCTGCGGAGCGTGGACGCCGAGCACCCGGTCTACGGGCTGCAGTGCCGCGGACTCACCGGCGAGGGGGACGCGCTCCCCGGGACCCTGGAGGAGATGGCGGCCGACTATGTCGCCCAGATCCGCCGGGTCCGGCCCACCGGACCGTACGCCCTGCTCGGCTGGTCGCTCGGCGGCACGGTCATCCACGCCATGGCGGCGCTGCTGCGGGCCGAGGGCGAGGAGGTGGCGCTGCTGGTCAATCTGGACGAGTACCCGCTCGACCGCTCCCAGCCGCTGCCCGACCGGCTGCCGGACGAGCAGGACGCGCTGCGGGTGCTGCTGGACTTCGAGGGCTACGACGTGGCCGCCCTGGGCGACGCGCCGCTGACCCACCGCCAGGTGGTGACCATGCTGCGGGAGCGGCAGTCGGTGCTGGCCAGCCTGGACGAGGACAACGTGGCCGCCCTGGCCCGTGCCTTCGCCAACAACCGCCGGCTGTTCATGGCCTATGAGCCGGCCCGCTACCGGGGCGACCTGCTGGTGCTGGTGGCCGAGGAGGACCCCTCGGTGCCCGCGGCCGATCTGGCCGGGCGCGCCGAGCAGTGGCGGCCCTTTGTCGACGGACGGATCGAGTACCGGCGGATCCCTTACGCCCACCCGTACCTGATGCGGCCCGAACCGGCCGCCGAGATCGGCCGCGTACTCAACGAGAAGCTCCGGGAACTCAAGTGACCCGATTGGTGGAGAGATGAGCGTGCAGACAGCGATGAGCCGCGAAGAGATACCGGAGGAGATCTCGGCGGTCAACCTGGTCGACCCCAAGGCCTACCTCGAGCACGACATGGACGCGTACTGGCGCCGGCTGCGCGCCGACCACCCGCTGTACTGGCATCCGCCGGTCGACGGCACTCCCGGCTTCTGGGTGGTCAGCCGCTACGCCGACGTGATGGCGCTCTACCGGGACAACCAGCGGCTCACCTCGGAGAAGGGCAACGTCCTGGTGACGCTGCTGGCGGGCGGCGACTCGGCCGCCGGCCAGATGCTGGCGGTGACCGACGGCCAGCGCCACAAGGACCTGCGCAATGTGATGCTCAAGGCGTTCTCGCCGCGAGCCCTGTCCAAGGTCGCGGCGCTGGTCCGGGTCAACGCGCGCCGGATGATCGCCGACGCGGTCCGGCGGGGGGAGGGGGACTTCGCGGCCGAGGTGGCCCAGGTGATCCCGCTGACCACCGTGGGCGGCCTGCTCGGAGTGCCGGTGAAGGACCACACCTATCTGCTGGGTCTGACCAAGTCCTCGCTCAGCTCGGACGAGGCGGACCAGGCCCCGGAGGAGGCGTTCCTGGCGCGCAACGAGATCCTGCTGTACTTCAGCGACCTGGTCGCCGAGCGGCGCGCCGATCCGCAGGACGACGTGATCAGCACGCTCACCGCCAGTGACATCAACGGTGTGCCGCTGACCGATCAGGACATCGTCTTCAACTGCTACAGCCTCATCCTGGGCGGCGACGAGACCAGCCGGCTCACGATGATCGACTCCCTCTACACCCTCAGCCGTGAGCCGGAGCAGTGGAAGCGGCTCAAGGAGGGTTCGGTGACGCTGGAGTCGGCCACCGAGGAGGCGCTGCGCTGGGCCACCCCCGCGATGAACTTCGGCCGCACCGCGCTGGTCGACATCGAGATGGCCGGGGGAACCATCAAGGCGGGCGACGTGGTGACGCTGTGGAACACCTCGGCCAACCGCGACGATGCGGTCTTCGACGACCCGTACGTCCTGGACCTGGGCCGTTCGCCGAACAAGCACATCACCTTCGGCTACGGTCCGCACTTCTGCCTCGGCGCCTATCTGGCGCGGGTCGAGGTGAAGGAGATGCTGGACGCGATGCGGACGTTCACGGACGGCGTCGAGCTCACCGGTGAGCCGCGCCGGATCCACTCCAATCTGATGACCGGGATGTCGACCCTGCCGGTCCGGTTCCGCCCGGACGAGGCGGGGCTGGCCACCGCCGACTCCTGAGCGCCGATCCAGCACCGGGCCGCCTGGTGCTCCCCCCGCGGGAGCACCAGGCGGCCCGGTGTCAGTGGTTCGGTGCCCGTCGGCTCAGCGCCCGTCCCCGTCCGGCGGGAGCAGCGCGCTCTCGGGGCGGAACGCCATCACCATCCGCCCGATGGACACCATCGTGTCCCCGTCCACCACACTCTCCCCCTCGAAGATCAGATGGTCGCCGAGGGATCTGACGATCCTCGCCCGGTGCTCCAGCAGCACTCCGGGCAGGACCGTGCGGTGCACCAGGACATCGCTCATCCCGGCGAGCAGCATCATGCCCTCGGGCAGCTCACCGCTCAGCCGCGACAGGATCCCGGCGGCCTGGCCCCACGACTCGATCACCAGGGCCGACGGATAGCCGAGCCGTTCGGCGGGGGTGCCTTCGGGGAGCCGCGCGTACCACGGCTCGTTGCAGGTGACGGCCTTGGCCGCGACGATCCGCTCACCCGGGACGACTTCCAGCACCCGGTCCACGAGCAGCATGGGGCGGCGGCGCGGAAGCAGTTGGCGCACCCCGTCCAGTTCGATCACCGGTCGGCCTCTCCGACGTAGCGCAGCCGGGCGGAGGCCGCTGTACCGCGCACGGTGTTCGCGGTGGCCAGCCCGGTCCATTCGTCCTCGCCCGACCGCTGCCAGGTCAGCCGGACCGTCAGTTCCTCACCGGGGAACACCGCGCCCAGGAACCGCACCCGGTCCACCGCGCGCCAGCGCAGGCCCGGGGCGGGCGGGTAGGCCTCGGCGCTCGCCCGCAGATACTCCAGGACGCACACCCCGGGCAGAACGGGGAAGTCCGGACAAGGGGCCGCGAGCAACGTCTCGAGCGACGCGGTGTGGGTGATCTCGGCGGTCATCGCCGCCGGGGCCTGCTCGTGGCGCTCGGCATTCTGCCCTGTGAGGTTCATGGCTCACATGGTGCCCGTGGCGAGGGATGCCGCCTACATCGCCTTGAATAGTTCAAATCGGAAGCCCCGCTACGCCTCCCGGATCACGTACTCAATTCTTTGCACTGTCGTTGTCGCACCTCACGGGCGTCGGACAGGCTGCGATGAGTGAAGGCTGTTCAGCCGACTGTCTCCTTTCTCCCATCGAGTGTGGAGTGAGTGCATGTCTGTCCCGCAGGGTGTTCGATTCCGCTTGACCGACGGCCAGCGCGGAATCTGGTACGCCGTCCAGGGCGATCCCGCCAATCCGCTCTTCGGCCTGGCGGAGCGGGTGGACATCCAGGGCCCCGTCGACCCCGGGCTGTTCGAGGCCGCCCTGCGGCGGGTGGTGGATGAGACCGAGGCCCTGCGGGTGTCCTTCGGCGCGGACGCCGACGGGCCGTACCAGGTGGTGGCGCCCGGACTCGACTGGCCGTTCCACCTCGTGGACGTGTCCGGACAGGACGATCCGGAGGCCGCCGTGCGCGCATGGGCCTCGGCCGACCAGAAGCGCCCGGTGGACCTCTTCGCCGGACCGCTGTTCACCTTCGCGCTGTTCCGGCTCGCCGAGGACCGGCACGTCTGGTACCAGCGCCATCACCACATCGTGCTGGACGGCCAGAGCGTGGGCATGATCGCGCGCCGGGTCGCCGCCGTGTACTCGGCCGCCGTGGCGGGGGAGCCGTGCCCGGAGTCCGGCCACGGCGGTCTGCGGGAGCTCATCGAGGCCGACGCCGCGTACGGCGGGTCCGAGGAGATAGTCCGCGACCGGCGGTACTGGGCCGAGCAGTTGGCCGACCGCCCCGAGGTCCAGGGCCTCACCACACAGCCCACCCGCTATCCGGACGGCCCGCTGCTGCGGGTGGTCTCCACGCTGGAGCCGACCGCCGTCGAGTCGATCCGGTCGCTGGCCCGCGAGGCGGGCACCGCCTGGCCGACGGTGGCCGTCGCCGCCCAGGCGCTGTATCTGCACCGGATCACCGGCCGCACCGATGTCGTCCTCGCCCTCCCGGTCGCGGCCCGGCCCGGCGGCGACGCCGCGAGCGTGCCCGGCATGGTGTCCAACCTCGTGCCGCTGCGGCTGTCCGTCCGGCCCGGGGACACCGTCGCCGAGCTGCTGGGCCAGGTCTCCCGGCGGATGCGCGGCGCGCTGCGTCACCAGCGCTACCGCTACGAGGAGCTGCGCCGCGACGCCGGCACGCTGGCCGACGGCAGCCGTCTGGTCGGCCCGCGCGTCAACATCATCATGTTCGACTACGACCTGGACTTCGGCGGCCACCCGGGCGTGGTGCACAACCTGACCATCGGTCACGACGACGATCTGACCGTCGTCGTCGACAACCGGGCGGGCGACGGCGGGCTGCGGGTGGAGCTCAACGCCAGCCCCGAGCTGTACTCCGCCGCCGAGGTGGAGCGCCACGGCGAGCGCCTGACCGGGCTGCTGCGCGCCCTGGGCGCCGGCGCGCCGGACCGGCCGCTCGGACTGCTGGACATCGCCACCGAGGCCGAGCGCCGGCAGGTGCTGACGGACTTCGCCGGTGACCCGGCCGCGACCGCCGCGCTTCCCGCGGAAGCCGCGCTTCCCGCGGCGACGGACGGTGGCACGGTCCGGGCCGCCACCGCCACCACCCTCACCGAGCTGTTCGAGGCGCGGGTGCGGGAGTGCCCCGACGCGCGGGCGGTGTCCCTCGGCGCGGACACGCTGACCTACGCCGAGCTGAACGCGCGGGCCAACGCGCTGGCCCGGCTGCTGGTCGCGCGGGGCGCCGGTCCCGGCCGGTTCGTGGGTCTGGTGCTGCCCCGCTCGATCGACCTGGTGGTGGCGCTGCTGGCGGTGGTGAAGTCGGGCGCCGCCTATGTGCCCATCGACCCCGCGTACCCGGCGGACCGCATCGCGTACACCATCTCCGATGTGGACCTGGCCCTGCTGGTGACGGACGCCCGGGTCGAGGTGGCGCTCCCGGCGGGCGTGGAGCGGGTGGTGCTGGGCGAGGAGGGGGTGCGGGAGAGGCTCGCCGCCCTGCCCGGCACCGATCTGACCGACGCCGACCGGCCCTCGCCCCTGCTGCCGGTGGCCCCCGCGTACGTCATCTACACCTCCGGTTCCACCGGGCGCCCCAAGGGCGTCGTGGTCTCCCACCACAACGTGGTCCGGCTGTTCACCGCCACCCGCCGGTGGTTCCCCTTCGGGGCCGACGAGGTGTGGACCCTGTTCCACTCCTACGCCTTCGACTTCTCGGTGTGGGAGCTGTGGGGGCCGCTGCTGCACGGCGGGCGGCTCGTCGTCGTCCCGTTCGAGGTGTCGCGGTCGCCGGAGCGCTTCCTGCGGCTGCTGGCGGACGAGCGGGTGACCTTCCTCAACCAGACCCCGTCGGCCTTCTACCAGCTCGTCAACGCCGACCGGGAGGACCCGGCGACCGGCGACCGGCTGGCGCTGCGCCATGTGGTCTTCGGCGGTGAGGCGCTGGACCTGGGGCGGCTGGCCGACTGGTACGAACGGCACGGCGAGGGCGCCGCCTGCGCACCGCTGCTGGTCAACATGTACGGCATCACCGAGACCACGGTGCACGTCAGCCATCTGGCCCTGGACCCCGAACTCGCCGCCTCCGGCGCCGGTTCGCTGATCGGCCGGTCCATCCCCGATCTGCGGGTGCGGGTGCTGGACGGCGCGCTGCGCCCGGCGCCCCCGGGCGTGGCCGGGGAGATGTACGTGGCGGGCGCCGGTGTCGCGCAGGGCTATCTGAAGCGGCCCGGCCTGAGCGCCAACCGGTTCGTGGCCGACCCGTTCGCGGGCGACGGCAGCCGGATGTACCGCACCGGCGACCTGGCCCGCTGGAACGCCGACGGGCTGCTGGAGTACCTGGGCCGCGCCGACGACCAGGTGAAGATCCGTGGCTTCCGGATCGAGACCGGCGAGATCGCGGCCGCGCTGTCGGCCTGCCAGGGCGTCGCCGACTGCGCGGTGGTCGCCCGGGACGACCGGGGCGGTGAGCGGCGGCTGGTGGCCTATGTGGTGCCGCAGGCCCCCGGCGAGGCGCTGGATCCCGGACTGCTGCGCAAGAAGCTCGGCGAGTCGCTGCCCGACTACATGCTGCCCGCCGCGTTCGTCACCCTGCCCGCACTGCCCCTGACCCCCAGCGGCAAGCTCGACACACGGGCGCTGCCCGAGCCGGAGGTGACCGGCGGGGCGGCCGGACGGGACGCCCGCACCCCGGGCGAGCAGGTGCTCGCCGGGCTGTTCGCCGAGGCGCTCGGCGTGCCCGGGGTCGGCGTGGACGACAACTTCTTCGCGCTCGGCGGCCATTCGCTGGCCGCCACCCGGCTCGCCGGCCGGGCCCGCTCCGTGCTCGGCGTGGAACTCGCCGTGCACGAGGTGTTCGACCGGCCCACCGTGGCCATGCTCGCCGAACTGCTGGACACCGCGAGGGCGGCGCGGCCCGCGCTGGTCCCGGTGGACCGGCCGGAGCCCATGCCGCTGTCGTTCGCCCAGGCCCGGCTGTGGTTCCTCGACCGGCTCGACGGCCCCAACCCCACGTACAACATCCCCTTCGTGCTGCGGATGTCCGGCGATCTGCACGTCCCGGCGCTGCGGGCGGCGCTGCGCGACGTCCTGCTGCGGCATGAGAGCCTGCGCACCGTCTTCCCCGACACCGCGGGCGAGCCCCGGCAGCACGTGGTGCCCGCCGAGGAGCTGCCGCCGCTGCCGTACGCGTCCGAGGTCGCCGCCGCGGACCTGCCTGCCGCCCTGGCGGCCGCCGCGGGCCACAGCTTCCGGCTCGCCACCGAACTGCCGCTGCGCGCCGAGCTGTTCCACCTCGGCGGCGGTGAGCATGCGCTGTCCGTCGTGGTCCACCACATCGCCGGGGACGGCTGGTCCCTGGCGCCGCTGGTGCGCGATCTGTCGGCCGCCTACACCGCCCGCTGCGACGGCCGGGCCCCCGGCTGGGAGCCGCTGCCGGTCGCTTACGCCGACTACACCCTCTGGCAGCGGTCGCTGCTGGGCGAGGACTCCGACGAGACCAGTCCGCTGGCCCGTCAGCTGGCGTACTGGAAGACCGCGCTGGCCGGTCTCCCCGAGGAACTGGCCCTGCCCACCGACCGGCCCCGGCCCGCCGTGGCCAGCCACCGCGGCGCCGTACTGGACTGCGAGATCGGCCCCGAGCTCCACCGTGAGCTGCTCGCCGTCGCCCACGCCGGCGGCGCCAGCGTGTTCATGGTGCTGCAGGCGGCACTGGCCGTACTGCTGTCCAAGCTCGGCGCGGGCGACGACATCCCGGTCGGCAGCCCGATCGCCGGACGGACCGACGAGGCCCTGGACGACCTGGTCGGGTTCTTCGTCAACACGCTGGTGCTGCGCACCGACACGTCCGGGCGGCCGTCGTTCACCGAGCTGGTCGACCGGGTCCGCCGGGCCGACCTGGCGGCCTACGCGCAGCAGGACGTGCCGTTCGAGCGGCTGGTCGAGGTGCTCAACCCGGACCGCTCGCGGTCCCGGCACCCGCTGTTCCAGATCCTGCTGAGCATGCAGGACCACCCGGACCGCTCGCTGGAACTGCCCGGTCTGACCGCCTCGGTGGCCCCGGGCGACCTCACCATCGCCAAGTTCGACTTGCAATTCGACTTCCAGGAGCGCCGGGACGAGGCGGGCGCGCCCGCCGGGATCGGCGGCCAGGTGCTGTACGCCACGGATCTGTACGACGCCGGGACCGTGCGCCGGATGGTGGCGCGGTTCCTGAAGGTGCTGGAGTCGGCCGTCGCGCGGCCCGCGACGAGCATCGCCGAGATCGACGTCCTGGCACCCGAGGAGACCCGCAGGCTGGCCGTGGAGTGGGCCGGACCGGTCCGCGAGGTGCCCGCGCTCACCGGCTCCGTACCCGCCCGGTTCGCCGAACGGGTGGCCGCCGCCCCGGACGCGACCGCGCTCATCGCCGCGGACGGCACGGAGATCAGCTACCGGGAGCTGGAGACGCGCGCCAACCGGCTCGCGCACCGGCTGCTCGCCGCGGGCGCCGGTCCGGAGGCGCGGGTGGCCGTGCTCCAGCAGCGCTCGGTGGAGCTCGTCGTCTCCCTGCTCGCCGTGCTCAAGGCCGGTGCCGCGTACGTGCCGCTGGACTCGCGCGCCCCGCAGGCCCGCTGGGAGCAGGTGATGGAGCGGACCGAACCGTCGGTGCTGCTCCTCGACCGGGCCCAGCCGGAGCCGGAGTTCACCCACCGGGCCACCACCGTCGTGGTGGACGACGAGGCCCCCGCGGCGGAGCCCCTGGCCGACGCCGCCCCCGACGTGGCCGTCCACCCCGAGCGGCTCGCGTATGTGATGTTCACCTCCGGCTCGACCGGCCGCCCCAAGGGCGTCGCGGTCACCCACCGCGATCTGCTGGCGTTCGCCCTGGACGGCTGCTTCGAGGCCGACGCCCACCGCCGGGTGCTGCTGCACGCGCCGCACGCCTTCGACGCCGCCAACTACGAGCTGTGGGTGCCGCTGCTCACCGGCGGCACCGTCGTCATCGCCCCGCCGCAGGACATGGACGTCCGCACCCTGCGCCGGATGATCGCCGAGCACGGCATCACCGGACTGCACCTGACCGCCGGGCTCTTCCGCGTCGTGGCCGAGAACGACCTGGACTGTCTGGCCGGTGTGCGGGAGCTGCTGGCCGGTGGCGACGTCGTGCCCGGTACGGCGGTGCGTGCCCTGCTCGAGCGGTTCCCCGGCATGGTGTTCAAGGACACCTACGGCCCGACCGAGACCACCTCCTTCGCCACCTTCCACCGGGTGACCTCCGCCGACCGGGTGCCCGACGTCGTACCGATCGGTGCCCCGCTGGACAACACGCGGGCCCATGTCCTGGACGGCCAGTTGCGCCGGGTGCCGCCGGGCGTGGTCGGCGAGCTGTACATCGCCGGCGAGGGTCTGGCGCGCGGCTACTGGCGGGCGCCCGCGCTCAGCGCGGAGCGGTTCGTCGCCGACCCGTACGGTCCGGCGGGCGGCCGGATGTACCGGGTGGGCGACCTCGCCCGCTGGACCGGGGAGGGGGCGCTGGAGTTCGCCGGCCGCGCCGACGACCAGGTGAAGATCCGGGGCTTCCGGATCGAGCCGGGCGAGGTCGAGGCCGCGGTCGCCCGCCGCCCCGGCGTCGCCTCCGCCGCCGTGGTCGTGCGCGAGGACCGCCCAGGCGACAAGCGGCTGGTGGCCTACGCGGTGCCCGCCCCGGGCCACCGCCTCGACACATCCGCGCTGCGCGAGGACCTCGCCGAGGCGCTGCCCGACTACATGGTGCCCTCCGCCGTGCTGGCCCTGGACACCCTTCCGCTCACCCCCAACGGCAAGCTCGACCGCAAGGCGCTGCCGGAGCCGGAGCTCACCGGCGAGGGAGCGGGCAGGTCCCCGCGCACCCCGCAGGAGCAGGTGCTGTGCGGACTCTTCGCCGAGATCCTCGAACTGGCCTCGGTGTCGGTGGACGACAACTTCTTCTCCCTGGGCGGGCACTCCCTGCTCGCCACCCGGCTGGTGCTGCGCATCCAGGCCGTCCTGGGCGCCGACGTGGCGGTGCGCGACCTGTTCGACGCGCCGACCGTCGCCGAGCTGGCCCGGCTGGTCGACCGGGCCACCGGGGCCCGCACCCCGCTGACGCCCCGGGAGCGCCCCGAGGAGGTGCCGCTGGCGTACCCGCAGCGCGGACTGTGGTTCATCAACCAGCTGGCCCACGCGGACGGCACCTACAACCTGGGTGTCTCGCTGCGCTTCACCGGACGGCTCGACCGCGCCGCGCTCCACACCGC
Source organism: Streptomyces iranensis (assembly GCF_017874715.1). GTDB lineage: Bacteria > Actinomycetota > Actinomycetes > Streptomycetales > Streptomycetaceae > Streptomyces > Streptomyces iranensis. The sequence goes on from NZ_JAGGLR010000015.1 coordinate 67,017, forward strand.
GCTGCACGACGTCATCGCCCGGCACGAGAGCCTGCGCACCCTCTTCCCCGACCGCGGCGGTGTGCCCTCCCAGGTCGTGCTGGACGCCGAGCGGGCCCAGGCCGAGGTCCGGGTCTCCGAAGTGGCCGAGGAGCGGCTGGACGAGGCGCTGTCGGAGGTGGCGCGGCGCGGCTTCGACCTCGCCTCCGAACTGCCGATCCGCGCCGACCTGCTGGTGCTGAGCCCCACCGAGCACGTCTTCCTGATCGTGGTGCACCACATCGTCGCCGACGGCTGGTCCTTCGGCCCGCTGGTGGACGACCTGGTCGCCGCCTACACCGCGCGGCGCACCGGGGCCGCACCCGCCTGGCGGCCGCTGCCGGTGCAGTACGCGGACTACACGCTGTGGCAGGCCGAGCTGCTGGGCGCCGAGGACGACCCGGACAGCCTGCTGGGCGGTCAGCTGGACTACTGGAAGCGGACCCTCGCCGGTCTGCCCGAGCAGCTGGAGCTGCCCACCGACCGGCCCCGCCCGGCGGTGCTGAGCAACGACGGAGACCGTCTGCCGCTGTCCCTGAGCCCCGAGCTGCAGACCGCGCTGACCGACATCGCCCGCTCCAGCGGCGCCAGCCTCTTCATGGTGGTGCAGGCGGGCCTGGCCGCGCTGCTGTCCCGGCTGGGCGCGGGCGAGGACATCCCCGTAGGCACGGCCATCGCGGGCCGCAACGACGAGTCCCTGGTCGACGGCATCGGCTTCTTCGTCAACACCCTGGTGCTGCGCAACGACGTGTCCGGCGACCCCACCTTCCGGCAACTGGTCGAGCGGGTCCGGGAAGCGGACCTGGCCGCCTACGCCCACCAGGAGGTGCCGTTCGACCTGCTGGTGGAGACCCTGAGCCCGGACCGGTCGCTCTCCCGGCACCCGCTGTTCCAGACCATGCTGACGTTCGAGAACATCCCCGAGCTGACGCTGCGCTTCCCCGGCCTGGACACCCGGCTGCACCCCGCCAACAACCGCACGGCCAAGTTCGACCTCGACTTCGCCATCGGCGAGACCTTCGACGCCGGAGGCTCCCCGGCCGGGATGACCGGCACGCTGGTCTACAACACCGACCTGTACGACCGGGCCGGAGCGCAGGCGCTGGCCGACCGGTTCGTACGCCTCCTGGAGACGGTGGCGGCCAACCCGGCCGTCCGCGTCACGCAGATCGACCTCCTCTCCGAGGCGGAGCGCCACCGGGTGCTGGTGGAGTGGAACGGGGATGCGGCCGGTGAGGTCGTGGCCACACTTCCGGAGCTGTTCGAGGCGCGGGTGCGGGAGTGCCCCGGTGCGCGGGCGGTCTCCCTGGGCGGGGACGGGCTGACGTACGGAGAGCTGAACGAGCGGGCCAACGCGCTGGCGCGGTTGCTGATCGAGCGGGGCGCGGGGCCGGGCCGGTTCGTGGGTCTGGTGCTGCCGCGGTCGGTCGACCTGGTGGTGGCGCTGCTGGCGGTGGTGAAGTCGGGTGCCGCGTATGTGCCGATCGACCCCTCCTATCCGGCGGACCGTATCGCCTACACGGTCTCGGACGTGGACCTGGCGCTCGTGGTGACGGACACCCGGGTCGAGGTGGAGCTGCCGGAGGGCGTGGCGCGGGTGGTGCTGGGCGATGAGCCGGTCGCGGGACGACTGGCCGCACTCCCGGGTACGGACCTGACGGACGCCGACCGGATCGCGCCGCTCGTACCGGGAGCACCCGCGTATGTGATCTACACATCGGGTTCGACGGGGCGCCCCAAGGGTGTGGTGGTCTCGCACGGCAATGTGGTGCGGCTCTTCGAGCACACGCGGCAGTGGTTCGCGTTCGGCCCGGACGATGTGTGGACGCTGTTCCACTCGTACGCGTTCGACTTCTCGGTGTGGGAGCTGTGGGGGCCGCTGCTGCACGGCGGCCGGCTCGTGGTGGTGCCGTTCGACGTGTCCCGTTCGCCGGAGCGTTTTCTGCGGCTGCTCGCGGATGAGGGGGTGACCTTCCTCAACCAGACGCCCTCGGCGTTCTACCAGCTGGTCCACGCCGACCGGGAGGATCCGGGGACGGGCGACCGGCTGGCGCTGCGCCATGTGGTGTTCGGTGGCGAGGCGCTTGATCTGGGACGGTTGCCGGACTGGTACGAGCGGCACGGCGAGGGCGCCGCCTGTGCGCCGCTGCTGGTGAACATGTACGGCATCACCGAGACCACGGTCCACGTCAGCCAGCTGCCGCTGAACGCGGAGCTGGCGGCCTCGGGCGCGGGCTCGCTCATCGGCAGGGGCCTTCCGGACCTGCGGATCCATGTGCTGGACGGCGCGCTGCGCCCGGTGCCCCCAGGGGTGGCGGGGGAGATGTACGTGGCCGGTGGCGGCGTGGCGCAGGGCTATCTGAAGCGGCCGGGGCTGAGTGCGTCGCGGTTCGTGGCCGATCCGTTCGCGGGCGATGGTTCGCGCATGTACCGGACCGGTGATCTGGCGCGCTGGACCGTGGACGGTCTGCTGGAGTATCTGGGCCGGGCGGATGACCAGGTGAAGATCCGGGGCTTCCGGATCGAGACGGGAGAGATCGCCGCCGTGCTCTCCGCCTGCCAGGGTGTGGCCGACTGCGCGGTGGTCGCCCGGGAAGACCGGAGCGGCGAACGCCGGCTGGTCGCCTACGTGGTGCCGCAGGACCCGGGTGCGGCACCGGAACCGGGCCTGCTGCGCGACGCGCTCGCCGCGTCGCTGCCCGACTACATGCTGCCGTCCGCGTTCGTGGTGCTGGCGGCCCTGCCCTTGAACGCCAGCGGCAAGCTCGACCGCAAGGCGCTGCCCGCCCCGGAGTACACGTCGGCGCCGGCGGGCCGCGCGGCGGGCACACCCCGCGAGGAGATCCTCTGCGGTCTGTTCGCCGATGTGCTCCGCGTGCCCGCGGTCGGCGTGGACGACAACTTCTTCGACCTGGGCGGCCATTCGCTGCTGGCGGCCAGGATCGTCAACCGGATCCGTTCGGTCCTGGCCGTCGAGCTGTCGGTCCGTACGCTCTTCGAGGCCCCGACCGTGGCGGCGCTGGCGAGGACCCTGGACGGGGAGGCGGCCGCCCGGCGGCCGCTGACCGCCCGCGAGCGGCCCGAGGTGCTTCCGCTGTCCTTCGCCCAGCGCAGGCTGTGGTTCCTGGGCCGGATGGAGGGGCCGAGCGCCACCTACAACGTGCCGGTGGTGCTGCGGCTGTCCGGGGAGCTGGACCGGGCGGCCCTGGAGCAGGCGCTGGGCGATCTGATCGGCCGGCACGAGAGCCTGCGCACGGTCTTCCCCGAGACTGACGGCTCACCCCGGCAGCAGGTGTGGGACCCGGACGCGGTGCGGGTACCGCTGACCGTGGTGGAGACGACCGAGGAGGCGTTGCCGGAGCAGCTCCGGGCGACCGTCACCCGGGGCTTCGACCTGACCGTCCAGCTGCCGCTGCGCACCACCCTGTTCGCGCTCGGCGAGAGCGAGTACGTCCTGGCCCTGGTGATCCATCACATCGCCACCGACGGCTGGTCCTCGGCGCCGCTGGTGCGCGACCTGTCGGCCGCCTACGCCGCCCGCGCGGACGGCCGGGCCCCGGCCTGGGAGCCGCTGCCGGTCGCCTACGCCGACTACACCCTCTGGCAGCGCGACCACCTCGGCGACGAGGACGACCCGGAGAGCCTGGCCTCCCGTCAGCTGGCGTACTGGCGCCAAGCGCTCGCCGGGTTGCCGGACGAGCTGACCCTGCCCACCGACCGGCCCCGGCCGGCCGTGTCCGGTCATCGCGGCCGCACCCTGGACTTCGCGATCGACCCCGGGCTGCACGAGCGGCTCACCGCGCTGGCTCGGGCCCGCGGGGTCAGCACCTTCATGGTGCTGCAGTCGGCGCTGGCCCTGCTGCTGACCAAGCTGGGCGCCGGAGAGGACATCCCGGTCGGCAGCCCCATCGCCGGACGCCCCGACCAGGCCCTCGAGGATCTGATCGGCGTCTTCCTGAACACGCTGGTGCTGCGCACCGACACCTCGGGCGACCCGACGTTCGACCAGCTGCTGGAGCGGGTGCGGGGCACCGCGCTGGACGCCTACGCCCACCAGGACGTGCCGTTCGAGCGGCTGGTGGAGGTGGTCGACCCGGAGCGGTCCCTGGCCCGGCACCCGCTGTTCCAGGTCATGCTGATGGTCCAGAACATGCCGGCCGCCGAGACCACGCTGGGCGGGCTGGCCCTGCGGCCCGAACTGGTCGACCTGGGCGTCGCCAAGGTCGATCTGAGCTTCGCCTTCGGTGAGCGGCCGGACCGGCCGGGCGCGCTGTCCGGCGTCTGCGAGTACAGCACCGAGCTGTTCGACGCGGACAGCGTGGAGACGCTGGTCCGGCGGCTGATCCAGGTGCTGGAGGCGGTGACCGGTGACCCGGGGCTGCGGATCAGCGAGGTCGAGGTGCTCTCGGCGGCCGAGCGCGAGCGGGTGCTGGTCGAGTGGAACGACACCGCGCGGCCGCTGCCCGCACGCCGGGTCCACGAGCTGTACGCGGAGCGGGCCGCCCGTACCCCATCGGCCGTCGCGGTGGTCTCCGGCGGTGTCGAGCTGACCTACGCCCAGCTGGAGACGCGCGCCAACCGGCTCGCCGCGCTGCTGACCGCCCGCGGGGCGGGCCCCGAGCGGCTGGTGGCCGTGGCGATGCCGCGCTCGGCGGACCTGCTCGTCGCCCTGCTGGCCGTGCTCAAGACCGGGGCGGCCTATCTGCCGCTGGACCCGGAGCACCCCAGGGACCGGATCGGCTACACCCTCCAGGACGCCCGCCCCGCGCTGGCGCTGGTCACCTCCGACACCGCGCCGCTGCTGGCGGTGGACGGCGGGGACGGCGGGGACGGCGGGGACGGCGGTGGGCAGGGCCTGGCGGACCGCGGTGGGGAGGCTGCCGCGGCCGGTGGTGTCGTGGGCGGCGGCGTACCGGCGCTGGTGCTGGACGACCCGGCCACCGTCGCCGAGCTGGCGGCGGCGCCCACGGCCGCGCCCGCTGCGGTGTGCTCACCGGACCACCCGGCGTATGTCATCTACACCTCCGGTTCGACCGGCCGCCCGAAGGGCGTGGTCGTCCCGCACGGCGCGCTGAGCAACTTCCTGGACGACATGGGCGAGCGGTTCGGCCTCGGCCCCGCCGACCGGCTGCTCGCGGTCACCACGGTGTCGTTCGACATCGCGGCGCTGGAGCTCTATCTGCCGCTGCTGTCCGGCGCGGGCGTGGTGATCGCCGACCGGGACACCGTGCGCGACCCGGCCGCGCTGCTGCGGATGGCCGAGGAGACCGGGGCGGGGGTCGTCCAGGCGACGCCGTCGCTGTGGCAGGCCATGGTCACCGCGTCGCCGGAGGCGTTGCGCGGGCTGCGGGTGCTGGTCGGCGGTGAGGCGCTGCCGGAGGCCCTGGCCACGCGGCTGCGCTCGTCGGCCGCCGGGCTGACCAACCTCTACGGACCGACCGAGACCACCATCTGGTCGACGGCCGCGGACCTGACGGACGGCCATGGCGTGCCCTCGATCGGCACCCCGATCGCCAACACCCGGGTCTATGTGCTGGACGACCGGCTGCGGCCGGTCGCCCCCGGGGTGCCGGGCGAGCTCTACATCGCCGGCGCGGGCGTCGTGCGGGGCTACCACAACCGGCCCGCGCTGACCGCGGAGCGGTTCGTGGCCTGCCCGTTCGGCGGCCCCGGCGAGCGGATGTACCGCACCGGCGACATCGTCCGCCGGACCGCCGACGGCCGGCTGGAGTTCTCGGGCCGGGTGGACCACCAGGTGAAGGTGCGCGGCTTCCGGATCGAGCTCGGGGAGATCGAGACGGTGCTGACCGCCCATGAGGCGGTCGGCCAGGCCGTGGCGCTCGCCCGCGCCGACCAGGGCGCCGGCGCGCGTCTGGTCGCCTATGTGGTGCCGAAGGTCCCCGGCGAGGCGCCGGATTCCGGAGTGCTGCGCAAGAGGCTCGGCGAGTCGCTGCCGGAGTACATGATCCCGTCCGCGTTCGTGGTCCTGGACCGGCTGCCGCTCACCCCGAACGGCAAGCTCGACCGCAAGGCGCTGCCCGCACCGAGCTTCGGCGCGGCGGCCGATTCGCGGCCCCCGCGGACCCCGGTCGAGAAGGCGCTGTGCGCGGTCTTCGCCGAGGTGCTCCGGCTGCCCTCGGTCGGCATCGACGACAGCTTCTTCGAACTTGGCGGCGACAGCATCGTGTCGATGCAGCTCATCGCCCGCGCTCGGGCGGCGGGTCTGGTCCTCGCCGTCAACGACGTGTTCGAGCACAAGACGGTGGCCGGGCTCGCCGCGGTGGCGGAGGTGCTCGACGACGCGGCCTCCCGCGAACCGGACAACCCCGTCGGCGAGTTCGCCCCCACGCCGATCATGCACTGGCTGCGGGAGCGCGGCGGTGCGATCGACTCCTTCAGCCAGCCGATGCTCGTGCGGACCCCGGCGGGCCTGGACCTGCCGACGCTCACCCTCGCGCTCCAGGTGCTGCACGACCGGCACGATGTGCTGCGCGCCCGGCTGGCCGAGGACGGCGAGGGCGGCTGGCGGCTGAGCGTGCCACCGGCCGGAGCGGTGTCCTGCGCGGACCGCGTCCGCCGGGTCGCCATCGCCGACGCCGCGGCCGGGGATCTCGCCCCGCTGGTCGGCCGGGCCCTCGCCGAGGCCCGTACGGAGCTGGCGCCCCGGGACGGCGAGATGGTGCGCGCGGTGTGGTTCGACGCCGGTCCCGGACGGCCGGGACGGCTGCTGCTCGTCGCCCACCACCTGGTGGTCGACGGGGTGTCCTGGCGGATCCTGCTGCGGGACCTCGCCGACATCGCGTCGGCCGTCGCCGCCGGACGGGAGCCGGAGCTCACTCCGGTGGGCACCTCGGTGCGCCGCTGGAGCGAACTTCTGGCGGCCGAGGTGCGCAGGCCGGAACGGCGGGCGGAGCTGCCGCTGTGGACGGACATCCTGTCCGCTCCGGACGCCCGGCTCGGCGGGGCCACATCGGACCCCGGGCACGAACCGGCCGGACCGGTCGCCCGCGTCACCATGACGCTGCCGGCCGCGAAGACCGCGCCGCTGCTCGGCGAGGTGCCGTCGGTGTTCCACTGCGGTGTGGACGACGTGCTGCTGAGCGCGCTGGCGCTGGCGGTCACCGACCGCCGCCGCCGACTGGGCTCCGCGGCCACCTCGGTGCTGGTCGCCGTGGAGGGGCACGGCCGGGACGAGAGCGTCGGGGGCGTGGATCTGTCCCGTACGGTGGGCTGGTTCACCAGCCTTCACCCGGTGCGTCTCGACCCCGGCCAGGTGCAGTGGGGCGAGCTGTGGTCGGGCGGCCCGGCCACCGGGCGCGTGGTCAAGCGGATCAAGGAACAGCTGCGCGCGGTGCCCGGCACCGGGATCGGCTACGGTCTGCTGCGCCATCTGGACCGGGAGACGGCCGCGGAGCTGTCCGGGGCGGCCGTGCCGCGGATCGGCTTCAACTATCTGGGCCGGGTCGAGGTCCACGACGGGCCCGGGGGCGACTGGCACCCGGCCCCGGAGGCGCTCGGGCTCGACCTCGGCGGCGACGGTCCGGGCACCCCGTACGGACTGGAGCTGAACGCCGTCACCATCGACCGCCCCGGTGGCCCGGAGCTCATGGTGACCTGGACCTACGCCTCCGATGTGCTGTCCGAGGCGGAGGTACGGGAGGTCGGCGAGGTGTGGCTGCGCGCCCTGGACGGGATGGCGCTGCATGCGGCCGGACCCGGCGCCGGCGGCCACACCCCCTCGGACCTCGCCCTGTCGGATCTGGAGCAGGAGGAGATCGAGTTGCTTGAGGACGAGTGGTGAAGCGTCGATGACCATCACCTCTGAGGAGTTCACCCGGGCCATGGCCCGGGTGCCCGCCCCCGTGACGGTGGCCACGACGGTCGACGCGTCCGGACGCAGATGGGGGTTCACGGGCAGCTCGTTCAGCTCGCTGTCCCTGACCCCGCCACTGGTGCTGATCTGCCTGGGCAAGACCGCGAGCACCCATGAGGCGTTCACCACCGCCGAAAGGTTCATGATCAACATCCTGGCGGAGGGACAGGCGGACATCGCGAGGCGCTTCGCCGCCTCCGGTGCGGACCGGTTCGCGGCGGGGGACACCCTGCCGATGGAGCTGGGGTTGCCGGGCATACCGGAGGCGGTCGCCCGGGTCGCCTGTTCACTGCACCGCGTCGTGGACGGCGGCGACCACTCCGTCCTCATCGGCCGGGTCGTGGCGGCCCACGTCGGCGAGGACGACCCGCTCGTCTACTGCGACCGCTCCTTCCAGCGCCCGGCGGCGGTGGCCGAGACGGTCCGCGGGGCCGCGGTCTGGTGAGCGCGGCCCCGCGGACCGGGGGTGCACCGACCGCGGGGGCTCAGTGCCCCCGCGCGATCCACTCCTCCAGATGCGGGGCCTCGTCCCCGACGGTCGTGGAGTCGCCGTGGCCGGTGCGGACCACCGTCTCCGGCGGCAGCGTCAGCAGCCGCTCCCGGATCGACTCGATGATCGTCGGGAAGGACGAGTACGAGCGCCCGGTCGCGCCAGGACCGCCCTGGAACAGGGTGTCCCCGGAGAAGACCGTGGTCAGCGCCGGTGCGTACAGACAGACCGCGCCGGGGGAGTGGCCGGGGGTGTGCAGCACCCGCAGCCGCGTCCCGGCCACGGTGAGGACGTCACCATCGGCCAGCGGCCTGTCCGGGGCGCGGTCCGGGTGGCGCATCCGCCACAGCACCTCGTCCTCCGGATGCAGCAGGATCGGCGCGCCGGTGCGCTCGGCGAGCGCCGGGGCCGCGTCGATGTGGTCGTCATGGCCGTGGGTGGAGATGATGCCGAGCAGCCGGCGGCCGCCGACGGCGTCCGCGATGGCGTCGGCGTCATGCGCGGCGTCGATCACGTACACCTCGTGGTCGTCGCCGATCAGCCATACATTGTTGTCCACCTCCCAGGTGCCGCCGTCCAGCGAGAAGGTGCCGGAGGTGACGAGGTGGTCGACGCGTACGGGCGGAGGGGTCATCAGAACATCACCACCGAGCGGAGCACCTCACCGCGGTGCATCTTGGCGAACGCCTCCTCGATGTCCTCGAGCCCGATCGTCTCGCTGACGAACGCGTCCAGGTCGAGGCGGCCCTGCTGGTAGAGGTCGATCAGCATGGGGAAGTCGCGGTCCGGCAGACAGTCCCCGTACCAGGAGGACTTGAGCGCCCCGCCGCGCCCGAAGACGTCCAGGAGCGGCAGCTCCAGCTTCATCTCGGGGGTGGGGACGCCGACCAGGACGACGGTGCCGGCCAGATCGCGGGCGTAGAACGCCTGCCGGTAGGTCTCGGGGCGGCCCACGGCCTCGATGACGACATCGGCGCCGTTGCCGTCGGTCAGCTCCCGGACGGCCTCGACGACGTCGGCGCTCTTGGCGTCGATGGTGTGGGTGGCGCCCAGCGAGCGGGCCCACTCCAGCTTCCGCTCGTCCAGGTCCACCGCGATGATCTTCGCGGCCCCGGCCAGCCGCGCCCCGGCGACCGAGGCGGCGCCGACCCCGCCGCAGCCGATCACGGCGACGGCGTCACCGCGCTGGACGTTGCCGGTGTTGAGCGCGGCGCCGATCCCGGCCATCACCCCGCAGCCGAGCAGCCCGGCCGCGGCGGGCGAGGCCGAGGGGTCGACCTTGGTGCACTGCCCGGCCGCCACCAGCGTCTTCTCGGCGAACGCGCCGATGCCGAGCGCCGGGGACAGCACGGTGCCGTCGGTCAGGGTCATGGGCTGCTTCGCGTTGTGGGTGTTGAAGCAGTACCAGGGGCGGCCGCGGCGGCAGGCCCGGCACTCGTGGCAGACCGCACGCCAGTTGAGGATCACGAAGTCGCCGGGGGCCACCTCCGTGACGCCCTCGCCCACGGACTCCACGGTGCCCGCCGCCTCATGGCCGAGCAGGAAGGGGAACTCATCGTTGATCCCGCCCTCCCGGTAGTGCAGATCGGTGTGGCAGACACCGCACGCCTGGACCCGCACCACCGCCTCACCGGGGCCGGCGTCCGGCACCACGATCGTCTCGATCCTGACCTTCTCGCCCTTGCCGGGGGCTACCACGCCGCGTACCTGTTGAGTCATGACAGCAGCGTAAGTGGCGACCAGCGGCTACGACAGGGATGACGAGGCCCGTCCGGAACGGGCCGCACCGGTCGGAGCGGAACGGGCCGCACCGGTCCCCCGGTGCGGCCCGTCACCGCTTCAGCGGACCGCTTACTTCACGTTGATCGCGGTCCAGGCGGCGGCGACCGCCTTGTACTCGGTGGAGTTGGCACCGTAGAGGTCGGATGCGGCGCTGAGGGTGCCGGTGCGGGCGCCCGCGTACTTGGTCGTCGAGGTCCAGTACGTGGTCAGGGCCCGGTACCAGATCTTGATGGCCTTGTCCCGGCCGATCCCGGTGACGGTCGAGCCGTCGTAGGTCGGGCTGTTGTAGCTCACGCCGTTGATCACCTTCGCGCCGCTGCCCTCGGACAGCAGGTAGAAGAAGTGGTTGGCGGGGCCGGAGGAGTAGTGGACGTCGATGTTGCCGAGCGACGAGGACCAGTAGTCCTTGGACGCCCCGTCCTTGCTGGGCTTGTCCTGGTAGCGCAGCGGGGTGCCGTTGCCATTGATGTTGATCTTCTCGCCGATGAGGTAGTCACCGACGTCCGCGGAGTTGCCCGAGTAGAACTCCACCGCGGTGGCCATGATGTCGGAGGTGGCCTCGTTGAGACCGCCGGACTCACCGAAGTAGTTGAGGTTCGCGGTGGCCGAGGTCACACCGTGGCTCATCTCGTGGCCGGCCACGTCCATCGAGGTCAGCGCGTTGGCGTTGCCCGAGCCGTCGCCGTACGTCATGCAGAAGCAGGAGTCCTGCCAGAAGGCGTTGACGTAGTTGTTGCCGTAGTGGACGCGGGAGTACGAGCCCACGCCGTTGTTCTTGATGCCGTTGCGGCCGAGGAACTCCTTGTAGAAGTCCCAGGTCTCGGCCGCGCCGTAGTGCGCGTCGACGCCGGCGGTCTGGCGCCCGCCGCCCCATACGTCGTCCGCGTCGGTGAACAGGGTGCCGGTTCCCGAGCTGCCCTGGTTCAGGTCGTACGTCTTGTGATTGCCCCGTGTGGAGTCGGTGAGGCTGTAGGTGGAGCCGCTCTTGGTGGTGCCCAGGGGCACCGTGCCGCTGTACTTGCTGGTGCCGGTGCCGGTCTCGACGCCCTCCCACTGGGACAGCTTCTTGCCCGTGGTGGCGTCGGTGACGACGTGCAGCTCGCTCGGGGTGCCGTCGGCCTGCGTGCCGGTGACGACGGTCTCCCAGGCCAGGACGGGCGTGCCGGTGGCCGCCCAGACCACCTTCCGCGGCGACTTGGCCTTCTCGCCGGTGGTCGCCTTCAGCGCGGTGCCGGAGGCGGCCGAGGGGGCCACGGCGGCGTCGGTGCTCTTGACCGCTATCCGCGCGTCGGTGGCCTTGTTGACGGAGTGCGCGCCGCTGGTCTTCTCATGGACGACCAGGTCACCGCCGAGGACGGGCAGCCCCGCGTAGGTGCGCTCGTAGCGGGTGTGAACGGTTCCGTCCGCGTCCTTGATGACGTCGCGGACGAGGAGCTTCTCCTTGGCCCCGAGCCCGAGGGACTCGGCCTGCGCGGAGGCGTCGGCCTGGGCCGCCTTGATCGCGGTGGCGCGCTCGCCCGCGGTCAGCGGAAGCGCCGTGGCGCCCGCCTCGCGGGAGTGCTCCGGCTGGGCGCTTGCCTGGCCGGTCTGCACGCCGATGACGACCATGGCGGCGGAGGCGACGAGCGCCGCCACGCGGACGGTCTTCTTACGGGGAGAGGAAGCGTTGGGTCTCACTCGGTCTCCTTGCCTTGGGGCCGCCGGGTCGCGGCCCTGTGTAGGGGGTACGGACAGCTATGGGTGGGCCGTCCGGTCGAGCAGGAGTGGTGCGAGTGGTGCACAGAGAGGTGCGTGAGGGCCTCACCGCGGAGTCAGAAGACGTGCGGCGGGCCGACCAGAGATTGTCATTGAACGATCGATTGGGATAGGCGCGTAACAAGAATTTGACTCGACGTTGTTCAAGTAGGGGCGAATTCGGTCAGCGAGGCATGAGGCAACAACGGCTGGTTGATGCCGACTTATGCCACTACGTCATGCCCCTGCCGCATCGGTGCCTCCGGCCGCGGCGGGGGCAGGACCCGGCCGATCGCCCAGGTGACGAGCGCGGCGGTGCGATCGGCGGGCGCGGCGGGCGGGGTTGCCGTGCGTTGCTGTGTACGCGACGAGAAGACGATCTGAGCGGTGGTCGCGTGCGACCACGTTTCCCGAGGGTGGGGTCAGAACTCCAGCACCGCCCGGTAGCGCGCGTCCGTGGCGGACGTGGTCGTGTTCTGCGCGGTGGTCGTGTGCGGCCACGTTTCCCTAGGGCGGGGTCAGAACTCCAGCACCGCCCGGTAGCGCGCGCGTCCGTGGCGGACGTGGTCGAGCGCCTCGTCGATGCGCGCGACCGGGAACGTCTCGACGACCGGACGGATTCCGTGCCGGGCCGCGAAGTCCAGCATCCGCCGGTTCTCCTCCGCTGATCCCACGACGCCGCCGACGATCCGCTTCTCGCCCGGCAGCAGGCTCAACGGATGGACGCTGAACGGCCCATGCGGAACGCCGACCACGGACAGCGTCCCCTGCGGGCGCAGCGCCGCCAGATACGCGTCCCACGGCAGATCGGCCGAGACGGTCGAGAGGATGAAGTCGAACGAGCCCGCGGCCCGCCGCAGCCCCTCCTCCGCGACGATGAACTCATGGGCGCCGAACCGCCGGCTGTCGTCCGCCTTCGCCGCCGTCGAGGAGATGGCCGTCACATGGCAGCCCCACTTGGCGAGGAACTGGATCGCGAGGTGGCCCAGGCCGCCGACGCCCACCACGGCGACCCGGTCCGTGGGCCGGACCCCGTTCCGGCTGATCGCCGAGAAGACCGTGATCCCGGCGCACAGGAGCGGCGCCGCATGCTCGGAGGCGAGGGCGTCGGGCAGGGGCTGGACATACCGCCAGTCGCTCGCCCGAACCCGGGTGGCGAACGCGCCGCCGTCGCCGCGCAGCGCCGTGTCGTCCTTGCGCGGGCACAGATACTGCCGACCGGTGAGGCACCACTCGCAGGTGAAGCACGCCCCGGCCACCGCGCCGACACCCACGCGCTGACCCACGGCCAGCCGCGTGCCGTCCACGGCGCTGCCCACGGCCTTGACCACGCCGACCGCCTCATGCCCCGCGACCACCGGGAACTGCGACAAGCCGTACACATCGTCCACCAGGCCGATGTCGGTCTGGCAGACGCCGCAGTGCGTCACGGCGACGTCGACCTCCAGGGGCCCGAGGGGCTCCGGCTCGTACTCGAGCGGCCGTACAGGGCCACCGGCTTGCTCCACCGCGTACGCGCGCACGGTCATGCGTCCCCACCTCATTTTCTAACTAACTAGTTGGTTGGATTTTCGCACGCTACGCGCCCACGCCCAACGCTGGCAACTAACCAGTTGGTAACCTGAACCCCGTGTCTCCCCGGAAAAGCGATGCCACCCGCCGCCGCCTGCTCGACGCGGCCACCACCGACTTCGCCGCCCATGGCATCGCGGGCGCCCGGGTCGACCGCATCGCCGCCGCCGCGGGCGTCAACAAGGCGCAGCTGTACGCCTACTTCGGGGACAAGCTCGGCCTCTTCGGCGCCGTCTTCCGCCTCCACGCCGACGCCGTCGTCGACGCCGTCCCGTTCACGGCCGACGACCTCCCGCGGTACGCCGTGCGGCTCTACGAGGCCGCCATCGAACGGCCGGAGCTGGTCCGCCTGGCCACCTGGGCCAAGCTCGAAGGGGTGGTCACCGACAACCTGGTGACCGAGTCATCCGCCGTCACCGTCAAACTCCAGGCGATCGCCGAGGCCCAGCGAGGCGGCCGTGTCACCGCCTCGATCGACCCCCAGGACGTCCTCGCGCTGGTCCTCGCCATGGCCCTGACCTGGTCTGCCGCCGGTCTCTCCGCCACCGCCGCCCCCGACGACCCGCCCAAGGCCCACACCCGCCGCAAGCAGGCCCTGGCCCAGGCGGTCTCGGGCGCCTTCCGGGGTGACCAGTCCCTGAACGGGTGACATGCGGCCGAAACAACCCCGGGCCGTTCGCCCCGGCTGAAAGCATCCCGCCACGGAAGGGGGCCACCGTGACACTTACGGCTGGCGAGGATGTCTTCGGGGCGTTGAGCGCGGCGGCCCCGGAGGGATGGCGCGTGGAGTTCGTCGAAGGCGTGATCCATGTGACGGGCCCCGGCGATGGGGGCATGCGGAGATCGTGTCGTCCGTGTCCGGTCAGGTGAGGGCCCACCGGAAAGGGCTGAGGTGCTACACCGGCGTCCACCTCCCGGGTACCTTGCCGGAAGGCAGGGGTTTACCCGATCTTGTCATCGCGACGAAGGGCAGTTTCCGGAACTCCCTGGAGTTCCACGCTCCGAAAGCGGAACCAGGCCGTCCTGCACTCCCTGCCCGCCGGGAAGAGGTAGACCCGCAAGGTCGAGGTCGACATCTCCCAGCCGCTGTCGCTGCCCGAACCCCTCGGGTTCGACCTGGACGCCAGCGAGTTCTGACCCCGTTCCCCTTCAGCGGGGACATGGCCGTGGACACGGCGAGGGCCGCCCCGGGTGCGGGGCGGCGTGGGGACCGTGACTCGTCGCGGACTCGGCACGGGGGCGATCAGACAGGCTCAGCGCCCGCCGCTCAGTTCCCTACACACTTCGTGACTCGTCGGCCGGTCGGCAGGGTCGTGGCTGAGCATGGCTTCGATGAGCTTGCCGAGTATGCCCGGCACGTTCACCGGGCGGTGCGGACCGTCCACGATGGCTCGGCGCTGATCCTTACGGCTGGCGTCGTCCGGGTACGCGACGTGGCGCAGTCCGGTTGCGCTGATGAAGAGTGAGGCACCGAGGGCATAGACGTCAGCCTCCATGGTCGGCGTGGCCGTACCGGTGTCCAGCACGCTCCGTGAGATTTCCGGGCTCTCGTAGTGGACGAGACAGCCCCGATAGCAGAAGTCGTACGCGGTGGGGATGTCGCCGCCGTGAGCCAGCGCGAGATCAATGAGCGCCGTTCCCTCCTCGCTGATGATCAAGTGCGCGGGTTGGATATCCCCGTGTGCCCACCCGGTGGTGTGCAAGGCGGCTACGGCTTCCGCGCAGGAAAGCGTTTCTCCTAGGTCGGGTTCTGACGAGCCCCCATCGGCGCGGTGCGGGTGCCACAGGTCGTACAGGCTGTCGCCCTGGTGCCAGGGCTGGATGTTCCAGGTGCCGTGTTCCCATTCGCCGTAGCTGACGTTGTCCCTGTTGAGCTGCTGCAAGATCGCACCCTCGCGGGCAGGGGCCAGGGCCGTCCATTCCTGGGCCTCCCATTCGCTTGTTGCTTTGATTGGGTAGCCGAGCTTCACGGCATACCGGCCCTGCTGCGTCTCGACCTCCCAAACAGTTGATCCGCGCCGGTCGAGTACGAGCCGCCTTCCTGAAGCCACCAGTGTCTCTAAGACGCTGGTGGGGATCTCGTACGACGCTGCTTCGGCCACGAAATCTGATCCTCTCTAGAAGAGCGAACCGCCCCTCAGCATGTGCCGAGGGGCGGCTCTGTCTCACATCACCGGCCGGAGATTACTCCGCCTGTCCGTACGGCCGTCCGCAGTCGGAATCGCACTGCGCGGCGTGCTTGCCGTTCACGGTCCACAGGTCATCGAAGACCATGAAGCCCGCCGCCTTCATGGCGTGCGCGCTGGTCGTGACCGCTTCCAGGCCGCGCCCGCCGCCACCGGGGGCGGGGTTGTGGTGCAGGAAGCGTCCGGCATGCTGGTTGCAGAATTCTCCGTACGCCTTGGTGTGCAGGATGAAGGCGTGCAGACCCATGTCCACGTCGTCAGACGGGACCATGGGCACGGTGGCGGTGGCCACGGTCGCGAGGAACGCAACCGCCTGGTCGGCGATGCGCTCGGCCCGCTCCGGGCTCTGCGCGTTGTGGGTGGCCACGAAGTGAGCGAGGCTACCGAATAACTCATCGCTGACCAGTGAGCGGCCGGTCCGCTGTTCGTTCACTACTGCTGTCACTACTGCTGTCATTACTGCTGTCATTGCTGTGATCTCTCCCTGGTTGGAGTGGTGCACGGCACTTGCTGACCCGCCCCGATCGCTAGCCCTTCCTGTTGCGAACGATCGAGGCGGGGGCTCACCCACCCACCAGGCGGGAATCAACCGTCCGGCGGGTGGAGTCATGGGATGCGTCAGGGCAACTCGCCGCCGGAGTCGGGGTGCGGCCGTGCCTCCTTGGGGAACTGGACGTTCCTGGAGTCAGTCATCCACTCCTGTCCGCCCCTCTGGGGGCGGAGAAACGCGACGAGCGGGCCCGGCATCTGGTGATCGAAGAAGAGTTCATCGACGTCACAGACGGCTTGAAGCACTCCCACACGCCCCGTGGCAGCGTCGTAAGCTCCCTCGCCCGGCCGGGGCCCGTTGTACGGCGTCGGCTTGTTCACCCGATCCACCCCCAGCGGGTGCCGAACGGAGGCATCTCGTGGCCGTCCGGATGGTGTCGGATCTTCAGTTCGAGATCAGCGGCAAGCCGGTAGTCACCAGAGTCCATGGCCTTCGCCTTCTCCTGCTCCAGGCGGGCGCAGGTGGCACATGAGGTCATCGAGTCCGCCCGCCGCGCCCAAGGTGCTTGTCAATCTGCTGGTGCAGGGCCTCCGCACGCGCGTCCAACTCCTTCGGATTCGGGGGCTTGGGCGGGCCCTGTTGCGTCTCCTGCGGCTGCGCCGGGGACTCGTTCATGCTCACCGCGCGGCTCCCAGCGCTCGCTGCCGCTCGTGCCGGAGGACGTACAACGGCACGGGGTCGGCGTCCCACGCGATGGGGTAGCGCTCTGCGGGCGGGATACGCGGCAGCTGAAGCGTGGGCGAGTCCTCGTGCCAGGCAGCAACGCAGGTCGGAGAGGGGGCTGGCACGGCGACCCGTACCGGGATGGACCTTGTTGTCCGATGGCGACCGGTGGCGGGGAATAACGTGCGTCGCCACCGGTCCATGGATCGGGCGATACGCTCTCTCATGTTGACGCTCCCTACGCAGCGTTGACCATGCCCCCGGGCCGGTTGCACGGTCGCGGGGGTCCTCTTCGCTCTAGGCAACCGCTCCACTACGCATCGCGGTACCGTGGCAAGAGCGGAAGCTTTTAAAAGCTTTAAGCGCCCGCCTTTGCTGAGGAGATGAGCGCCGCGTGAGCCAGCGGGAGCCGAACGAGAGTTTGGAACGGCTGTACCGAGAGACCGGGTGGACGCTGCGGCAGCTTGCGCAGGAGGTCAACCGCATCGGCACGGAACGCGGAACGCCGCAGAAGTACCGGGAACCATCCGCTCATCAGTGGCTTCGCGGGTACATGCCGAAAGAGGCTGCCCGACCGCTGATCTTGGAAGCGTTCGCCAGAAAACTGAACCGACCGATCACGCACACTGAGGCAGGATTCCCCCTGCCTGCCGACGAGTCGAACGCGCGCCTGGGTACCGTTGAGGCGTTGATCGACTTGGGGAGGCAGGACATGGACCCCTCGCGCCGCAGTGTCCTTGGCGCGAGTCTCTTCTCTGTCGCGTTGACCGTGCCCAACTGGCCGGACGTCGTAGGCCGAATGGAAGCCATTCAGACAGGGTGGGCGCAGCGCATAGGGATGCCTGACGTTCATACGGTCGTAGCCATGACCGAACGGATCTCAGAGCTTGATGATCAGTTCGGCGGCCGACACGCATGCCCCATGGCCGCAGCATTTCTTGTCAATACGGTGGCTCCATATCTTCGGGCCGACGCCACAGAAACAGTCCGTAAAGCGATGATGTCGGCCGCGTCGGACCTGTGTTACCTCACTGGATACATGGCCGTGGACGAAGGGGTTCACGGATTGGCACAGCGGTATTACTTGAAGGCTTTGGGGCTGGCTGGTGCTTCGGAGGATTATCTGACTTACTGCACCACGCTGCGAGGGATGAGCGTTCAAGCGGTTGATCTGGGGCATGGCAGGACCGCGATGCGGCTTGCCGACGCCGCCGCTGCCGCATCCCCCAAGGCCGGTCCCAGGATGCGAGCATTTCTTGCTGGTCAACAGGCGCATGCTTCGGCGCAGATCGGCGAAAAGGTAAATGCTCTCATGTACCTTCGAGAAGCCGAAATCGCCATGGATAAGGCCGAGTCTCAGCAGAAGGCATTTGGATCGTACGATCCGGCAGCCTTGAACTATCACACCAGCCAGGTTCGCTACGAACTTGGTGACGTGACCGGTGCAATCGAAGCAATGAAGCAGTCGGACAGATTGAGGTATGACGTTTATCGGCGCACTCGCGTCCGACAGCGCGCCATGCTGGCCGAGCGGCAAATCGCTGTAGGGCATGTGGAGGCAGCATGCGCTACCTGGCACAGCGCACTCGATGACTACCCACTGGTTCAATCAGGAAGGGCTGATCAGCGAATGCAGAGCATGCTGCAACTGATCAAACCGCACCTGAAGAATCATGCCGCCCGCGACCTGAACGACCGCGCACGAATGCTTATGCCTATCTCGCTACTACGCGTTCGTTGAGCCACCACACCTGTTGCACGGAGAGGATCGGCGGCCTGTTGTAACGCCTCCGTCGCGCTCAGCGCTGGACATCGAGGCCCGGATGCTCGCCGCCGGAGGTGGGCCGGTGGCCCGGTGGCCCGGTCACAAGTCCATCCGGGCGATTGCCGACACCTGCGGGCACCTGGTGTCGGAGTCCTGGGAGCCTGGCCGGAGGACCGTGGAAGCGACCATGAGGCCACAGACGAAGGTCATCAAGGGAGCCCGTCGAGCGGCCCGGCAGGGGTCGCACAGGCCGCCTGGTCAGTCCCTGACCCACACATGCCGAAGACCCCCCAAGGGAAAGTTGGGGGGTCTTCGTCAGGGGGCGATTCAGACGCTGACGCCGAAGTCCTTGGCGATGCCCACCAGGCCGGAGGCGTAGCCCTGGCCCACGGCGCGGAACTTCCACTCCGCGCCATTGCGGTACAGCTCGCCGAAGACCATGGCGGTCTCGGTGGCGGCGTCCTCGCTCAGGTCGTAGCGGGCGATCTCGGTGCCGCCGGCCTGGTTGACGATGCGGATGAACGCGTTCCGCACCTGGCCGAAGTTCTGGCTACGGGACTCGGCTTCGTAGATCGAGACCGGGAAGACGATCTTCTCCACGTCGGCCGGCAGGCCGGCCAGGTTGATGTTGATCTGCTCGTCGTCGCCCTCGCCCTGGCCGGTGACGTTGTCACCGGTGTGGACGATGGTCTGGTCCGGTGTGGACTTGTTGTTGAAGAACACGAAGTGCTGGTCGGAGTAGACCTTGCCGTTCGGGTTCACGGCGATGGCGCTCGCGTCGAGGTCGAAGTCGGTGCCCGTGGTGGTGCGGACATCCCAGCCGAGGCCGACCGTGACGGCGGTCAGGCCCGGTGCCTCCTTGGTGAGCGAGACGTTGCCGCCCTTGGACAGGCTTACAGCCATGGGGAGTCCCTTTCGTGGTCTCGATGGTCCGAGGCGACGGGCGAAGCCGTCGTCACCCTCCACAACGCCATGAATGGCCCGACAGGTTCCAGCTCTCTTTACTTTCTTTGCCAAACCCTGATGTCCGGGTACGACGAGATAACAAGATGACGCCGCCGGGGTCGGCAGGCGACCATGGGGGACATGCCCGCGCCCTATGTCATCCGAGGTTCGGTCTTCTTGCCGGAGGCCGAGTTGATGTGGCGTTTCTCGCGGTCCTCCGGGCCCGGCGGACAGCACGTCAACACCACTGACAGCCAGGTCGAGCTGCGCTTCGACCTCGCCCGCACCGAGGCGCTGCCGTCCGTATGGAAGGAGCGCGCCCTGGAGCGGCTGGCGGGCCGGCTGGTGGACGGGGTGGTGACCGTACGGGCCTCCGAGCACCGTTCGCAGTGGCGCAACCGCGAGACGGCCGCCGTAAGGCTCGCGTCGCTGCTCGCGGAGGCGACCGCACCACCGCCCAAGCCGCGCCGCCCCACCCGGATCCCCCGGGGCATCAACGAGCGGCGGCTGCGCGAGAAGAAGCAGCGAAGCGACGTCAAGCGGGGGCGTACGGGGCGGGGCTGGACGTAGCCCCCGGACCGGGCCGACCGGACCCCCGGTCACCGTTCCCCGGATCGAGCCGACCGGGCCGCCCGGTCACCGCTCCCGGGACCGGACCGCCCGGTCACCACTCCCCGGTGGCCACGTCTCCGGCGCCTCTCACCCCAGCGTCCGGTAGCGCCCCCTGAAGTACGTCAGCGGCCCGCCCTCCGCGGCCGGTGCCGCCGCGGCGAGCACCCGCGCCACCACCAGCGTGTGGTCCCCGGCCGTCACCCGCTGCTCGGTGCGGCACTCCAGCGTCGCCAGCGCGCCCACCGCGAGCGGGGCGTCCGTATGCTCGCCCCGCACCACGGGCATGTCCTCGAACAGCAATCTGTCGCTGATGCGCCCCTTCATTGCGAATCGTCCCGCGATGTGCCGCTGACCTTCCGACAGGACCGATACCGCCCAGTGGGGCTGTCGCTCCAGGAGCTCGTCCATCCGGGACCCGTTGCGAACGCTCACCATCACCAGCGGCGGGTCAAGTGACACTGACATGAACGCGGTGGCCGTCATGCCGACGTCCTCGCCGCGCGGCCCCTCCTCCGGGTCGTGCGCGGTCACCAGCACCACACCCGCGGTGAACCGCGACAGCGCGATGCGGAACTCGTCCTCGCTCACCCCACCAGCATGGGGGACGGCGGGCTCGGCTGGGCTGGAAGGAGTTGTCGGGAACACCCTTCGACGCTAACCGCCCCCGGCCGGTCTCCGCATCGGGCCCGGGGACCACTCCGGGCGTAGGTCGCGGGCCGTAAGCCCGGCGCCGGGCCGGGGGTGTCCGGGCTCCCCGGGCGGCCGCCCCACATGGCCAGGCGCCCTCGTTCCGGGATTTGCGATCACAAAAACTAGGAGCGCTCCCATCCGCCCTGTTGCAGAGGTGAACACGGTCTGTGACATGAGTCACAGCAGGCAGTAATTGTTGACCCTGTGTACCGAGTGGGCAGCTCGCTGTGATTCAGTGACCGTGGCAATCGGATGACAAGACGCCAGGAGTTTGCTGTCGAGGTCTCGGGGGAGTGCGATCGATGGAGACCGAGTCGGAGCCGTACATCCGCCTTGCGACACTGCGGCAGCTGCACCAGGTGGTCGCCGATCTGAACACCGCCCGCAGCCTCGCCGACACGCTTCAGGCCGTCGCCGACGGTGTCATCGCCGGGCTCGGCTTCGAGCTGTCGGCCGTCAACCTCGTCCGCCCCGACGGGGACCTCCTCGTCGCCGCCGTCGGCGGCAGCGCCGGGGCCGAGGCGCTGATGGCCGGGCGGGTCGGCTCCCGCTGCTCCTGGGAGCGCCGGCTGTCCATGGGCGAGCGCTGGGGCGATCTGCGCTTCATTCCGTACAGCGAGGGCTGGGTCCTCGACGACGACGACGTCCCGCAGTGGCACACCCCAGGACCCGCGCCCCGCTTCCCCGACGAATGGCATCCGATGGACCGCCTGTTCGCCCCGCTCTACGCGGCGGGCGCGTCCGGCGGCGAGCTCATAGGCGTGCTGTCCGTCGACAAACCGCGCAACGGCCGCCACCCCGGCGCCTGGGGCCGCGAAGCCCTCCAGATGTACGCCTTCCACGCCGCCGTCGCGATCGGCAACGCCCGGCTGCGCGGCAACATGCAGCGCGCCCTGCTGCGCCTGGAACGCGAGCAGCAGGCGCTGCGCGCCAGCGAGGAGTCCTTCCGGCAGGCGTTCGAGTACGCGCCCAGCGGTATGGCCATCGCCGAGATGGGCGGCGATCAGCACGGCCGGCTGCTGCGCACCAACGACGCCCTGTGCCGGCTGCTGGGCCGCCCCGCCTCCGCGATGCGCCGCTTCTCCTTCTCCGACCTGGTCCACCCCGAGGACATCGGCACCCTGCTGCGCACCTCCGCCGAGGGCGGCCGCGCCGAGCTGCGGCTGGCCCGCCGCGACGGTTCGTACGTCTGGGTCTCGCTGCGCAACTCGGTGGTGGCCGACGCCGCCGACGGCCCGCGCTTCCTGCTCACCCATGTCGAGGACATCGAGGAGCGCAAGCGCCATGAGCTGCAGCTCGCCCACCGCGCCAGCCATGACTCCCTGACCGGCCTGCCCAACAGCGCCGAGCTGCGCGCCCGGCTCGCCGCCCGGCTGTGCGCCACCCCGCCCCGGCCGGGCGGGGGGTATGAGGACGGGGGCGCGTCGGACGGCGGTGTCGCGGACTCCGGTGGGGTCTATGTGGACGCGGCGGGGCATCTGCACGGCTTCGACGACTTCGAGTTCTTCGGCACCCCGCCCCCGGTCGAGACCGCCCCGTTCGACGGCCATGTGCACACCGTCCCGCCCAACGAGGACTCCGACATCGACGACGGCCATAAGGGGCTCGCGGTGCTCTTCTGCGACCTCGACGGCTTCAAGTCCATCAACGACCGATTCGGGCACCACGCGGGCGACGCCGTGCTCATCGAGGTCGCCCGCCGGCTGACCAACGGAGTGCGGGAAGGGGATACGGTCGCCCGCCTCGGCGGTGACGAGTTCGTCGTCCTCGCCGACGGCCTCGGCCGGGCCGACGCGGCTGACCTGGCGGTACGGCTGCGGAACGCGATCACTCCGCCCATCCGGGTGGACGGCCGGGCCGTCCGGGTCGGCGCCAGCTTCGGCATCGGCTGGGCGGGCTGCGGAATGTCGGCCGAAGACGTGTTGCACTCCGCTGACCAGCGGATGTACATCGAGAAGCGGTCCCGCTCCAAGGAGCGCCGCCGGGCCGGATGAGGTAGGGGGGCGGTCGGTCGCGGTAGGCTGCGCCGATGCGGCCATGCCGCCGACAGTGAACCGATCATGAATATTGGCCATCCGGACAGCACACGCCCTGTTGAGGCCCTCTCGACCCTGATATGAGCTGTCGTGGCGCGTTCTGATCCCGCGCCGATGGCCATATGCATAGGGGAGTGACGAGGGATGACGGCCGGCAACAACGGCTCGGGCACACCGGAGAACGACGATCCGTTCGCCTACCTGTATCGCTCGGAGGGCGATCAAGGGAACGAGGGCGGTCAGTCGGGCCAGCCGGGTGCCGCCCCCCGCACCGGTGGCTATGGCTACCCAGGCCCGGCCCAGCCAGGGGTTCCCCGCACCTCGTACAACCAGGTCCGCGCGGTGGGGGAGCGCAACTACGGCCAGCAGATCCCGAACCAGCAGCCGCAGCAGGGGTACGGCCAGCAGGGGTACGGCCAGCAGGGCGGCCATGGTCGACAGAACGCCCACTACGCCGCCCCCGAGACCCTGCCCGGCGGCGCGCCCCGCCAGCCCGGTGCGGCCGCCCCGCGCGGCGGCCATGGCGGAGGCGGCCGCGGCCCCAACAGCAAGGGGCTGCTCATCGGTGCCATCGCGGTGGTCGCGGTGGTCCTCGTGGGCATCGGCGTCGCCATGATCACCAACGGTGACGACAACAAGGGCGACCAGGCCGACCCGACCGGCCAGCCCACGGCGGGCTCCAGCGTCCGGCCCCGCCAGCCCTCCGGGCCCGCCAAGGGCCCCGGCGACGAGAAGCTGCCCACCACGGACGCCGCGAAGATGAAGCTGACCGGCGGCGCGGCCGCCGCGAGCGACATCAAGGGCGCCAAGGCCGCGGGCGGCACCTACGTCGGCGGGCTCAACACCCCGGGCTCGTCCGCGACCTGGAACCTGGACGTGGCCAAGGCGAAGTCCTACCGGCTGTACGTCACCTACGGGGTGCCCGGCGAGGACCAGAGCATGTCGTTGACGATCAACGGCAAGAAGGAGACGCGGCCGCTCAACATGAAGAACTTCTCGGGCGCGCCGAAGGGTGACTACGAGAAGGGCTGGACCGAGACCTGGTCGATCGTCCAGCTCGCCAAGGGCACCAACACGATCACCGTGTCGTGTGACCCCGGCGACAAGTGCGACGCCAACATCGATCAGATGTGGCTCGCCAAGGGCAAGGGCTAGGACCGGCCGTGGGCCCGGGACCGGCCAAGGGCCCAGGACCGGCCAAGGGCCCAGGAAAGACCAAGGGCCCAGGGCCGGGGCGGTACTCGGCGGCTGCTCACGCTGCCGCCGGGTGCTCTGTCACCTCGACCCGCGCCAGCGCCTCGTCGTAGACCGTAGGGTCGAACTCGCCCGCCACCGGAGCCCTTACGGCCGCCGCCGACAGGGCGACGGCGCGGGCCAGCCGGTCCGGCCACGGCGCCTCCTCGACCAGCCCGGAGAGCAGCCCCGCGACCGCCGCGTCCCCGGCACCCGTCGGATTGCCCGTCAGCCGGCGCGGCGGGGTGGCGCGCCAGGCGCCGTGGGCGGTGACCATGAGCATGCCGTCGGGGCCGAGCGAGGCGGCCACCGCCCGCGCTCCGCGCCGCCGGGCGTCGCGCGCGGCGCGCAGCGGGTCGGTGGAGCCGGTGAGCCCGGCGAGCTCGTCGGCGTTGGGCTTGACGAGATGGGGGCGGGCGGCAATGCCCCGGCGCAGCGGTTCGCCGCTGGTGTCCAGCAGGGTGGGCACGCCCGCCGCGTGCGCCTCCCGGATGAGCTGGGCGTAGGTCCCGACGGGGACCCCGGGCGGCAGGCTGCCGCACAGCGCGACCGCCGACGCCTCGCGCAGCAACCGGCCGTAACCGTCCATGAAGGTGGACCACTCGGGGGTGGTGACGATCGGGCCCGGCTCGTTGAGCTGGGTGGTGTCGCCCGTTGCGGAGTCCACGACGCCGATGGTGCGCCGGGTGGTGCCGGCGATCGGGACCAGCGCGTCGGTGATCGTGCCGCGAGCTGCCTCGGGGCCGCCGCCGGGTGTGGCGATCTCGGCGAGCAGCTGCCGCAGCACCGCGCCGGTGACCCCGCCGACGAAGCCCGTGACAACGGTGTCATGGCCCAGCGCGGCCAGCACCCGGGCCACGTTGAGGCCCTTGCCGCCGGGCCGTTCGGTGACCTCGGTGACGCGGTGGGTGGTGTGCGGGCGCAGCTCCGGCACCCGGTAGGTGACGTCGAGGGCGGTGTTGAGCGTGACCGTGAGGATCACCCTGGCATCCCCTCTCCCGTCCCCCCGCCGGACGGAGACTCCTGTGCTGAACGCGACTGTGTGCCGAGCCGTACCCGTACCCGAGTCGGGCGCGTGCCCGAGCCGTGCGTACCCGAGCCCGTGCGTGGCCGTTCCCGTGCCCGAGCGATCATGCCAAAACGAGTGGCTTCGGCCCAGACCTCCGCGTCGTTCCGGACGGCGTCGGACCGTGTCAACGCACCGTCACCCCGGCCTCAAATCAGGGCGCTTCAGTCCAATTCGGGATGTACCACCCAAGTGCCCCGGCGCATCACGCCCCGCAGCCGGAAGTCGTCGTCGAGCACGACGAGATCGGCGTCCTTGCCGGGCTCGAGCGAACCCACCCGGTCGGCGATGCCCAGCAGCCGGGCGGGGGTCGCGGACAGCGCCCTTACGGTCGCCTCGACACCGAGCCCGTCGATCGTGACGGCTCGCCGGAATGCCCGGTCCAGGGTGAGGGTGGAGCCCGCGATGGAACCGGCCGTCGGCCCGTCGCTGATCCGCGCGACACCGTCCTTGACCTCGACCTCCATGGGGCCGAGCGGATAGCGGCCGTCGCTCATGCCCGCGGCACCCATCGCGTCGGTGATGAAGGCGACCCGGTCCGCGCCCGCCCGGTGGAAGGCCAGCCCCAGGATGGCGGGGTGCAGATGGGTGCCGTCGTTGATCAGCTCCACCGTGATCCGCTCGTCCTCCAGCAGCGCGGCCACCGGGCCGGGGGCGCGGTGCAGCAGCGACGGCATCGCGTTGAACAGGTGGGTCGCCACGGTCGCGCCCGCCTCGATGGCCTCGAGCGTCGCCTCGTACGTCGAGTCGGTGTGGCCGACGGCCGCGAGGACCCCGCTCTCGGCCAGCAGCCGTACGGACTCCAGCCCGCCCGGCAGTTCGGGGGCGAGGGTCATCATCCGCGCGGTGCCGCGCGCCGCGTCCACCAGCTTGCGCACATCCGCCGGATCGGGCGCGCGCAGCAGCGAGGGCTGGTGGGCGCCGCAGCGGTCGGGGGAGATGAACGGCCCCTCGAAGTGGATGCCCGCCAACTCGCCCTGCTCCACCAGCTCCGAGAGGGCGGCGGCCTGCCGGGCGAGATCGTCCAGGTCGCCGGTGACGGTGGAGGCGAGCATCGTGGTGGTGCCGTGCCGCCGGTGCGTACCGATGGCGGTCAGGGCCTCCTGGGGGGTGCCCGCCGAGAACGAGGCACCGCCGCCGCCGTGTACATGCAGGTCCACGAAGCCGGGGACGATCCAGCCGCCCGCCAGGTCGAGCGCCCGCTCGCCGCCGCCGCCGGGCGCGGAGTCCGCCGCGGATCCGGCTGCTGGCCCGGGTCCTGCCGCGGATCCGGCTGCTGGTCCGGGTCCTGCCGGGGGTCCGGCTGCTGGTCCCGCGGCAGGTCCAGCCGCCGGTCCCCCCGCGGGCCCGGCCGCCGGTCCCGCCGCCGTGATGCGCGTGCCCTCGACCGTCACCCGCCCGTTGTCGACCACGCCGTCCGGCAGGACCACCCGGGCGCCGGTGAGATGCGTTCGCTGGACCATCAGGCGGTTACCTCCGTGGAGAGTCGGTCCCAGGCGAGCAGACCCGCGCCCAGGCAGCCGGCGGTGTCCCCGAGGGCCGCCGGGACGATACGGGGGAGCTGCTGGAAGGTGAGCCGCTCCTCGACCGCGGAGCGCAGCGGCGCGAACAGCGTCTCCCCGGCCTCGGCCAGCCCACCGCCGACGATCAGCACACCGGGATCCAGCAGGGTGAGGGCGGTGACCAGGCCGTCGGCGAGCGCGCCCACCATCTCCCCCCACACGGCCACGGCCCTGGGATCGCCGGACCGGACCGCCTTGGCGCAGTCGGCGGCGTCCGCGGCCGGATCGCCGCTGGCGTCGGCCCAGGCGCGGCCCACGGCGGCCGCCGAGGCGAGGGTCTCCAGACAGCCGGACTGACCGCAGCCGCAGGCGGCGCCGCCCGGCCGGACGACGATATGGCCGATCTCGCCGGAGGAGCCGTGGGCTCCGGGGTTGATGCGCCCGTCGACGCCGATGGCGCCCGCGATGCCGGTGCCGACGGAGACGAACAGGAAGCGCCGGGCGCCCTCGCCCGCTCCTATGCGCCCCTCGGCCAGCCCGCCCAGCCGCACGTCATGGCCGAGCGCGACCGGGATCCCGCCCAGCCGCTCGGTGAGCAGGGCCCGCAGCGGGACGTCGCTCCAGCCGAGGTTGGCGGCGAAGACGGCCACCCCGCGGTCCTCGTCCAGGATCCCGGGCACGCCGACCCCCGCGGCCAGTGGGGGCACGCCGAACCGCCGCTCGCCGATCGCGCGCAGCTCGGCGGCGAAGTCGAGGATCGCGGTCACGACCGCCTCGGGTCCGCGCTCCCGCTCGGTGGGCCTCCTGGCCTCGTGGAGGAGTGCGGTGTCCGCCCCGATCAGGGCGGCCTTCATACCGGTGCCGCCCACATCCAGGGCGATGACGTGTTTCACATGGAACAGTCTCGCGCGATCCACCATGAGAGGTCTAGTCCACTCGCCGCTTCTCGTCGCGAGATCACGCCGTCGCCCGTAGGGAAGTTGGTGTGAACCAGACCCTCCGTTTGTGACTGGGTGACACATCCCACTTACGCGTGTAGCACCCCGCTCACCTGGGCATTTGGGCTTCGATACCGAAGCGATACGCCCATGGTGTAGACCTTGTGGAGGTTTGCGAGACAGACTCGCTCGACCTCGGGGGAGGACCCTTGAGGATGAAACAAGCCATAGGGTGGGAAAACAGCGGTGCAGCGGCGACGGTTCTTGGGCCTGACAACGGCGGGTGTCGCGGCAGTGGCGACGGCACCAGGACTCACGGCCTGTGGCAGCGGCGGCTCCGGCTCCGACGGTGATGCCACTTTGAAGGTGGTCGCGGCCGACTACGGCGACAGCACAGCCAACGGCTCCCAGAAGTACTGGAACAAGGTGGCTCGGGCCTTCGAGGCCAAGAACGACGGCCTTAAGGTCGACGTCAAGGTCTACAGCTGGACCGAGGTGGACCGGCGGGTGGCCGAGATGGTCAAGAACGGTCAGGCCCCGGACATCGCACAGATCGGCGCGTACGCCGACTACGCCGCGCAGGGCAAGCTCTACCGCGCCGACGAGATGCTCTCCATCCCCACCCAGGCCGGTTTCATCTCCTCGATCGCCCATGCGGGTGAGGTGCGGCGGGTGCAGTACGGGGTGCCGTTCGTGGCCAGCGCCCGGCTGCTCTTCTACAACAAGAAGCTCTTCGACCGGGCCGGGATATCCTCCGCTCCCACCAGCTGGGACGAGCTCAAGGAGGCGGCCGTCCGGCTCAAGGCCAATGGGGTGAAGATCCCGTACGGGCTGCCGCTCGGCCCCGAGGAGTGCCAGGCCGAGACCATGATGTGGATGCTCAGCGGCGGTGGCGGCTACACCGACGCCAACGGCAGCTACACCATCGACTCCACCGAGAACATCGAGGCCTTCGAATGGCTGCGGGACGAACTCGTCGGCGCGGACCTCACCGGCCCCGGCTCCCCGGCCCGCACCAACCGCCAGGACACCTTCGACGCCTTCGCCCGCGGCGAGGTCGGCATGCTCAACGGCCACCCGACCCTGATGCAGCAGGCGTCCGGCCACGGCATCACGTACGGCACCGCGCCGCTGCCCGGCCGCAGGGGCAAGTCCCCGTCGACGATGGGCGTCGCCGACTGGCTGATGGCCTTCAAGCAGAACGGCCACCGCACGGAGATCGGGAAGTTCCTCGACTTCGTCTACACCGAGAACAACGTGCTGGACTTCGTCACCGAGTACGACCTGCTGCCGGTGACCACCGCCGTCGAGCAGACGATGCTCGGCGACCGTGAGTACAAGCGGCTGTGGCGGTTCCTGGACGAGCTGGAGAGCGCGGAGTTCTACCCGGCGGACAAGACCTCCTGGGCGGAGGTCAGCAAGCTGATCAAGCAGAAGATCGGCTCGACCGTGGCCAAGGGCGGCGACCCGGCGAGTGTGCTGGGCCAGATCCAGCGGGAGGCCGACGCCATGGAGAATGCGGGGGCATGACAGTGGACACGCCCGGCCCCGGCCCTTCCGACGACCCCGCCGACCAGGTCGGGGAACGGGGTCAGGGCGAGGACCAGGGCCCGGTCGAGGGTCAGGGCCAGGGCCCGGTCGAGGACCAGATCCAGGGGCGGGAGCGGGATCAGGATTCGGGCCCGGATCATCAGGACCCGGGCCCGGATGCCGGGCTGTCAGAGCGCGACCTGGCCGTGCTCGCCGTGGAGCGGCGCGGCTGGCCGGGCCCCGGCGCCAAGGAGCGGGCGATACGGGAGCGGTTGGGCCTCTCCCCGACCCGCTACTACCAGCTGCTGAACGCCCTGCTGGACGACCCCAGGGCCCTGGAGCACGACCCGGTGACCGTCAACCGGCTGCGCCGGGTCAGGGACGAGCGCCGCGAACGCCGCTGACGCGCGTCGTCGGCGGGACGGCCGGGCCGTTGACCCGTCGGACGGTCGTGAGACGTCCACCGGTGCGGCGGTCGCGCGGCCGTGCACGGCGGGACGCCCGCGGGGCGTATCACCGGCCGGACGCCCGCGGTGCGTATCACCGGCCGGGCGCCCGTGGGGCGTTCACCGGCCAGGCGCCCGCGCGGGGTTCACCCGGGGGACGCCCGGGGGAAGCCCGCCGTGCTGTCGGGCCCGGTAGGGTCACCGCCATGGGCAGCGCTATGGGAAGTCACCCCGTCCCCGTACCCACCACCTCCGCCGGCCGTGAGGGCCTCGCCGCCCTCCTCGAACGGCCCGGACGCGCCGTCGTCGGACTCGACTTCGACGGCACCCTCGCCGAGATCGTCCCCGACCCCGACCAGGCCCGCGCCCACCCCGGTGCCGTCCCCGCGCTCTCCCGGCTGGCCCCGCGGATCCGCTCCGCCGCGGTGATCACCGGACGCCCCGCCGAGATCGCCGTACGGTACGGCGGCTTCGCCGGGGCCGAGGGGCTGGACGGGCTCGTCGTCCTCGGCCTCTACGGCGCCGAGCGCTGGGACGCGGGCAGCGGTGAGGTCCAGGCGCCCGAACCGGACCCCGGCGTCGCCGCCGTCAAGGCCGAACTCCCCGCCGTCCTCGAGGAGCACGGCGCCTCGCGCGGCACCTGGATCGAGGACAAGGGACGCGCCGTCGCCGTCCACACCCGCCGTGCCGAGGACCCCCAGGCCACGTTCGAGCGGCTGCGCGCGCCGCTGCACGCCCTCGCCGAGCGCCATGGGCTGATCGTCGAGCCCGGCCGCTTCGTGCTGGAGCTGCGACCGCCGGGCATGGACAAGGGCGTCGCGCTCACCGAGTACGTACGGCGGACGGGCGCGGAAGCCGTGCTCTACGCGGGCGACGACCTGGGCGACCTGGCCGCGTTCGCGGCGGTGGAGCGGCTGCGCGAGGAGGGGGTGCCGGGGGTGCTGGTGTGCAGCGGCAGCACGGAGGTGACCGAGCTCGCCAAGCGGGCCGACCTGGTGGTTGAAGGCCCGGCGGGCGTGGTGGACCTGCTGTCGGCGCTGGCCGCCGCGGTCAGCGGCGAAGCCGCGTAGGGCTCGGCGGGACAGCGCCCGCTACCCCCCGGACAGCGACGGTCTACAGCGCCCGCAACTGCGCCAGGAACCATGCCTGTGGCGGTAGCGCGGTCGCCGCGGCGGCGAGCCGCTTCGTGCGGTCCGCGCGCTCGCCGTCGCTCATGCGCAGCGCCTCGTGCAGCGCGCGGGCCGTGCCCTCCACGTCGTACGGGTTCACCACCAGCGCGTCCTCGCCCAGCTCGGCGTACGCGCCCGCCTCCCGCGACAGCACCAGCGCGCAGCCCCGCTCGGAGACCACCGGGACCTCCTTGGCCACCAGGTTCATCCCGTCCCGGATGGGGTTCACCAGCGCCACGTCCGCCAGCCGGTAGGCCGCGAGGGACCGGGCGAAGTCGTCCTTCACATGCAGGGCGACGGGGGTCCAGCCCTCCGTGCCGTACTCGTCGTTGATCTCGTCCGCGATCCGCCGCACCCGCTCGGTGTAGTCGCGGTAGACCGCGAGGTCCTGACGCGAGGGGTAGGCGAAGGCGACATGCACCACGCGCTCGCGCCACTCGGGGCGGGTCTCCAGCAGCCGCCGGTAGGCCAGCAGCCCGCGCACGATGTTCTTGGACAGCTCGGTACGGTCCACCCGGACGATCGACTTCCGGCCCGGCCCGATCTGCGCCCGCAGAGTGCTCAGCCGTTCGTCCACATCGGCCTGGCGCGACCGCTCCCGCAGGAAGTCCGCGTCCGCGCCCAGGCCGTGGACGCCCAGCCGGGTCTCCCGGCCCTCGAAGCGCACGGCCGTCGCCGCCATACCGCCAGCGCCACCGTCGCCGCCACCGTCCCGGATGATCTCGGCGCCCAGCACCGCCGCGCAGCAGTCGGCGAAGGCGGTGGCCCAGCGCTCGGTGAGGAACGCGGCGCGGTCGCCGCCGAGGATGCCGCGCAGCACACCCGCCGCGACCTCGTCCGGCAGCATCCGGTAGTAGTCCGGCGGGGCCCAGGGGGTGTGGGAGAAGTGACCGATCCGCAGATCGGGGCGGCGCTCGCGGAGCATCGCGGGCACCAGCGCCAGGTGGTAGTCCTGCACCAGGACGACGGCCTCGTCCACCGCCTCCTGGGCGAGCGCGTCCGCGAAGGCCGCGTTATAGCTCTCGTAGGCCGCCCACTGCTCGGCGAACTCCGCGTCGAAGACCGGCTCGACCGGGGTCTGGTAGAGCAGGTGGTGGACGAACCACAGCACCGAATTGGCGACGCCGTTGTACGCGGCGGCGAAGACGTCCGGCGCGATGTCGAGCATCCGCACCTGCTGGCCGCCGGTGTCACCGGGGTTCAGATGGCTGTCCCCGGCCCGCCGGGCCGCCTCGCGGTCGCCCTCGCCGAGCGCCGCGCACACCCACACCCCGCCCGACTCGGGGCCGATCGCGCTGAGCCCGGAGACCAGCCCGCCACCGCCGCGCCGGGCGGTGAGCGAGCCGTCCTCGCCCAGGGTGTACGAGACCGGGCCGCGGTTGGACGCGACCAGGATCGGGGCGGTGCGCGGAACTGCCATGTCGCGAGCCTAGCCAGGCGCGGCCCCGCGCAAACGTACGTACGGTTTCTTGCCCCGTAGGTGCTATTCCGGGGCCAGCCACGTAAGCGCCGAGCCGCAGCCCGGCGGCATTACCGCGTCGCGCCGCGCCATGCCGTGCGTCGTGCCACGCGCCACGCCGTGCGTCACGCCGCGCGTCGCGCCGTGTACTCCGGGATCTCGACCATCGGCGGCCGCTCCTCGGTGTCCACGGCCGTGGTGCGCGGCTCGAAGCCGTTCTCGCCCCGGTCGAACTGGGTCAGCCGCGGCCGCACCAAGTGGCCCCGGGCCAGTCGCAGCTGTGCGGTGCGGTAGATCGCGGCCGCCATCCGGCCGAGCGCCTGCCCGTCCTGGTGGCGGTGTTTGCGCACCCCGATGTCCACCTGGCCGAGCGCGTCGAGCCCCACCGTGTGCAGCGCGTCGACCAGCAGCCCGAGCTCGACGCCGTAGCCGACCGGGAAGGGCAGCCGTTCCAGCAGCGAGCGGCGCGCCGCGTACTCCCCGCCCAGCGGCTGGACGAATCCGGCCAGCTGGGGCCAGTGCAGATTCAGCAGCGGGCGGGCGACCAGCTCGGTGACCCGGCCGCCCTGGCCCGCCACCTCGCCGAGCGGGCGGTCGTACATGCCCTTGACCAGCTCCAGCGTGGGGTCGGTCAGCAGCGGACCGACGATCCCCGAGACAAAGCGCGGTTCGAATTCCCGCAGGTCGGCGTCGATGAAGCAGACGATGTCGCCGCTCGTGGCGAGCAGGGACCGCCACAGCACCTCGCCCTTGCCGGGCAGCGCGGGCAGCCGGGGCAGCAGCGAGTCGCGGGGGACGACGGTGGCGCCCGCCGCCGCGGCGACCTCGGCGGTGCGGTCCGTGGAGCCGGAGTCCACCACCACCAGCTCGTCCACCAGCGGCATCGCCTCGCCCATCAGCTCACGCCGGATCGTGTCGGCGATCTCGCCGACCGTGGCCTCCTCGTTCAGGGCGGGCAGGACCACGCTCACCGTCGTCCCCGCGGCCCGCTTCGCGGCCAGCAGGCGATCCAGCGGACGGTCGTCGGCAGACCAGGAGCGACGCTTCAGCCAGCGCTCCACCTCATCCAGCACCTGTGTGTCTCCCCTGCTGTGATCCATCTCGCGCATCGGACGGCTACCTCAACCATCCGGGCCTTCGGTTACAGTCTTGAACAACGCACATGGCCGTCGTATGTCGGGGTCGACCTCGGTGTTTACCGACGTACCGACGAGGCCCGTGCCGACAAACGCCCCGGGTCCGCCCGGTGCCATACCGCTCATCCAGAGGGGCAGAGGGAACGGCCCGTTGAAGCCCCGGCAACCCTCCAGCTGATCTCGCATTCCGCAGCGAGGCTCCCAGCTCGGGAAGGTGCCAATTCCGTCTCGTGGCGAAATGCGTCGCGAGGAAGATGAGGAGAAAGGGCCTCGCCATCCATGGCCGTGCAGTCAGTAGAAAGCTCAACCACTCCCTCCGCCTCCGGTGCCTTCGGCCCCGCCGTCGCATTGTCCTGCCGGGAGTGCGGTGAGCGGTTCGAACTGGGTCCGATCTTCGCGTGCGAGGCCTGTTTCGGGCCCCTCGAGGTCGCGTACGAGCTCCCGGCCGGCGACCCGGAGGGGCTGCGCCGGCGGATCGAGACCGGCCCGAACAGCATCTGGCGCTACGCCCCGCTGCTGCCCGTCCCGGCGGACGTGGCGGAGCTGCCGAGCCTGAACCCCGGCTTCACCCAGCTGGTCAAGGCCGACAATCTCGCCCGTGAGCTCGGCGTCACCGGTGAGCTGCACATCAAGGACGACTCCGGGAACCCGACCCACTCCTTCAAGGACCGGGTCGTCGCGATCGCCGTCCAGGCCGCCCGCACCTTCGGCTTCACCACCCTCTCCTGCTCCTCCACCGGCAA
This sequence comes from Streptomyces iranensis, assembly GCF_017874715.1. GTDB lineage: Bacteria > Actinomycetota > Actinomycetes > Streptomycetales > Streptomycetaceae > Streptomyces > Streptomyces iranensis. The sequence continues at coordinate 101,155 of NZ_JAGGLR010000015.1, forward strand.
CCTCGCCGGCGCGGTGGGCGCCGCGGCCGCCCGCGCGGGCTTCCGCTCCTGCGTCTTCATCCCGCACGACCTGGAGGCGGGCAAGGTCGTCATGGCCGCGGTCTACGGCGGTGAGCTGGTCGGCATCGAGGGCAACTACGACGACGTCAACCGCTTCTGCAGCGAGCTGATCGGTGACCCGGCGGGCGAGGGCTGGGGCTTCGTCAACGTCAATCTGCGGCCGTACTACGGCGAGGGCTCCAAGACCCTGGCGTACGAGATCTGCGAGCAGCTCGGCTGGCGGCTGCCGGACCAGATCGTCGTCCCGATCGCCTCCGGCTCCCAGCTCACCAAGATCGACAAGGGGCTGAAGGAGCTGATCGCGATCGGTCTGGTCGAGGACCGGCCCTACAAGATCTTCGGCGCCCAGGCCGAGGGCTGCTCCCCGGTCTCCGCCGCCTTCAAGGCCGGCCATGACGTCGTCCGGCCGCAGAAGCCGCGGACCATCGCCAAGTCGCTGGCCATCGGCAACCCCGCGGACGGCCCGTACGTCCTGGACATCGCCCGCCGTACGGGCGGCGCGGTGGAGGACGTGAACGACGAGCAGATCGTCGACGCCATCAAGCTGCTGGCCCGCACCGAGGGGATCTTCGCGGAGACCGCGGGCGGCGTGACCGTCGGCGTGACCAAGAAGCTGATCGAGGACGGTCTGCTCGACCCGTCCCTGACGACCGTCGTGCTCAACACCGGCGACGGCCTCAAGACCCTCGACGCGGTGGCCCCCACCACGGGTCCCTCCGCCATCATCCGCCCCACCCTTGACTCGTTCCGAGAGGCTGGACTCGCATGAGCGTCAACGTCCGAATCCCGACCATCCTGCGCACCTACACCGGCGGCCAGGCCGAGGTCTCCGCCGACGGCGCGACCCTGGCCGAGGTCCTGGCGGACCTGGAGAAGAACCACGCGGGCATCTCGGCCCGCGTCCTGGACGACACCGGCAAGCTCCGCCGCTTCGTGAACGTCTACGTCAACGACGACGACGTCCGCTTCGCCGACGGCCTGGCCACGGCGACCCCGGACGGCGCCGGGATCTCGATCATCCCGGCGGTCGCGGGCGGCTGCTGACCCCGCGTCCCCCTCCTCACCTTTGGCATCGCCCCGTCCGGGGACAACCGGACGGGGCGATTCCGTCTGTGGAATCGCGATACAGTTGCCCGGATTCCCCGACGGCTCCGGGGTCGGAGCCACATATGAGAACTCGTCAAGTTGTGCGTAAAGTGTGAGCGCGAATTGTCGGGTTGGTTCCTTATGTCCGGCCCGGCTTGCCCGAACTTCACATAATTTCTCACTTTTAACCGTTCGGCCGTGCCCAGAATTCTCGTCCGATTGACCTGTTGCAGAGGGCGTTGGGACGGATACATTCAGCGGCGGTCGACGCGTTCCGGCGCACACCCCCCACATCCGGGGGGTGAGGTCTGACCCGGGTCCGCGGAGTGCGGTCCTGCGCAAGGGCCAGCAATAGGGGAGTTAGGAATGGCTCAGGGCACCGTCAAGTGGTTCAACGCGGAGAAGGGGTACGGCTTCATCGCGGTCGACGGTGGTGCGGACGTGTTCGTCCACTACAGCGCGATCCAGATGGACGGGTACCGCACCCTCGAGGAAGGCCAGCGGGTCGAGTTCGAGATCTCGCAGGGTCAGAAGGGCCCGCAGGCCGACATGGTCCGCGTGGCCGTAGGCTGACGCGCCGACGCGACGCAGCTGAAACGAACAAGTCCGTAGGGTCCGTGTCCCGAACAGGGTACGGGCCCTTCGGCGTGTCCGCGCTGATCATCACGGGGTTGGCGCGAGGGGCGCATGCGTGCAATGCCGCTTGCACTCACCAGGTCCGAGTGCTAATCATTGGCGTTAGCACTCTGACGTTGAGAGTGACAGAAGGACCGGGTCGGTGAGGCCCGCCAGGCCATGCGGGGCAAGGAACCGCACGGCAGGCAGGCCGTCCGTCGCGGGCGCCAGCGCGGTCCGGAGCAATCCACCCCGTCTCTGGGAGGACCACTTCACATGGCCAAGATCATCGCGTTCGACGAGGAGGCGCGGCGCGGCCTCGAGCGCGGGATGAACCAGCTCGCCGACGCCGTCAAGGTCACCCTCGGCCCCAAGGGCCGCAACGTCGTCCTCGAGAAGAAGTGGGGCGCCCCCACGATCACCAACGATGGTGTGTCCATCGCCAAGGAGATCGAGCTCGAGGACGCGTACGAGAAGATCGGCGCCGAGCTGGTCAAGGAGGTCGCGAAGAAGACGGACGACGTCGCCGGTGACGGCACGACGACCGCGACCGTCCTTGCCCAGGCGCTGGTCAAGGAGGGCCTCCGCAACGTAGCCGCGGGTGCCAACCCGATGGCGCTCAAGCGCGGTATCGAGAAGGCCGTCGAGGCCGTCTCCGCCCAGCTGCTCGAGCAGGCCAAGGACGTGGAGACCAAGGAGCAGATCGCCTCCACCGCCTCCATCTCCGCCGCCGACACCCAGATCGGCGAGCTCATCGCCGAGGCGATGGACAAGGTCGGCAAGGAAGGCGTCATCACCGTCGAGGAGTCGCAGACCTTCGGGCTCGAGCTCGAGCTCACCGAGGGCATGCGCTTCGACAAGGGCTACATCTCCCCGTACTTCGCGACGGACATGGAGCGTATGGAGGCGTCGCTCGACGACCCGTACATCCTGATCGTCAACTCCAAGATCAGCAGCGTGAAGGACCTCCTCCCGCTGCTCGAGAAGGTCATGCAGTCGGGTAAGCCGCTGCTGATCATCGCCGAGGACGTCGAGGGCGAGGCCCTGGCGACCCTGGTCGTCAACAAGATCCGTGGCACCTTCAAGTCCGTCGCCGTCAAGGCCCCGGGCTTCGGTGACCGCCGTAAGGCCATGCTCGGTGACATCGCCATCCTTACCGGTGGCACCGTCATCTCCGAGGAGGTCGGCCTCAAGCTGGAGAACGCCGGTCTCGACCTGCTCGGCCGTGCCCGCAAGATCACGGTCACCAAGGACGAGACCACGATCGTGGACGGCGCCGGCGACACCGAGCAGGTGCAGGGCCGCGTCAACCAGATCCGCGCCGAGATCGAGTCCTCGGACTCGGACTACGACCGCGAGAAGCTCCAGGAGCGCCTGGCGAAGCTGGCCGGCGGCGTGGCCGTCATCAAGGCCGGTGCCGCCACCGAGGTCGAGCTCAAGGAGCGCAAGCACCGCATCGAGGACGCGGTGCGCAACGCCAAGGCCGCCGTCGAGGAGGGCATCGTCGCCGGTGGTGGCGTGGCCCTGCTCCAGACCGTCTCGGTCTTCGAGAAGCTGGAGCTCGAGGGCGACGAGGCCACCGGTGCCCAGGCCGTGCGCCTGGCCCTGGAGGCCCCGCTGAAGCAGATCGCGGTCAACGCCGGTCTCGAGGGCGGCGTCGTGGTCGAGAAGGTGCGCAACCTGACCCCGGGTCACGGCCTCAACGCCGCGACCGGTGAGTACGTGGACCTGATCGCCGAGGGCATCATCGACCCGGCCAAGGTCACGCGCTCCGCGCTGCAGAACGCCGCGTCGATCGCCGCGCTGTTCCTCACCACCGAGGCCGTCATCGCCGACAAGCCGGAGAAGGCCGCCCCGGCGGGCGCTCCGGGCGGCATGCCGGGCGGTGACATGGACTTCTGATCGACTCGGCGCGTTCCTTCGCCGGTCGGTCGTACCGTCCAAACGTCGGGGCGGCACCCTCTCCCAGGGGTGCCGCCCCGACGGCGTATCCGGGGCTGCGGGGCTGTGTGGATGCGCGGTTGTGCGCATGCGGGGCCCAGTCCCGGGCTCCCAGTCCCGGGCTCACCCCGTGGCCGCCTCCAGGGCGGTGCGCAGATGGCCGTGTGCCTCGGCGAGGAGCTTCTCGGCGGTCGGTGCGTCCACCTCGCCCAGGATGGTGAGGATCGCGTTCTTCACCTCGCCGTCCGTGGCCGCCAGCGCGCTCTCGATCCGCTCGTCGGAGGCGCCGGTCGCCAGGAAGACGATCCTCCGCGAACGGGCCCGCAGCTTGTCGTTGGAGGCGCGCACATCGACCATCAGATTCCCGAACGTCTTGCCCAGCCGGATCATGGTGATGGTCGAGATCATGTTGAGCACCAGCTTCTGGGCCGTGCCCGCCTTCAGCCGGGTGGAGCCGGTGAGCAGCTCCGGCCCAACGACGATCTCGATGCCGTGGTCGGCCGCGGCGGCGAGCGCCGACCCGGCGTTGCAGGACAGCCCGACGGTGAGCGCGCCGCGCCGCCGGGCGTGCTCGACCGCGCCCACGGCGTACGGGGTGCGGCCGGAGGCCGAGACGCCGACCACGGTGTCGTCGGGCCCGATCCCGAGCCGGTCGAGGTCCCGGGCGGCCAGCTCCGCGCTGTCCTCCGCGCCCTCGACCGAGGTCACCACGGCGTCCGGGCCGCCCGCGATCACCCCGACTACCTGCTCGGGCCGGGTGTTGAAGGTGGGCGGGCACTCGCTCGCGTCGAGCACCCCGAGCCGTCCGGCGGTGCCCGCGCCCGTATAGAGGAGGCGGCCGCCACGGGACATCCGCACGGCGATGGCGTCGATGGCGGCGGCGATGCGGGGGAGCTGACCGGCGACGGCGGTGGGGACGGCGGCGTCCTCCGCGTTCATGATCCGGGCGATCTCGAGGGTTTCGAGCCGGTCGATCTTGGCGAGTTCGGGGCGGAAGGCCTCGGTGGTCAGGGTGTCGAGCTGGGCGCGGAGCCGTGCGGAGTCGGCGGTAGTCATGGCGAAGCGGCTCTTTCCGGTACGTCAGCGTGAGGGTGGGGGTGGGGGTGACGGTGACGGTGACTTGGAAGGGCAGCCACCGGGCGGAACAGCGACCGGTATCGGGGGTGGGAGCGCGAGGGCGGGGCCGTCGGGCGGGACCGGTCGGGCTCAGCGGTGCCCGGGACGCGGATCGTGGCGGTGCGCGAGCGCCTCGTACGATGCGGAGAGCGCGGGCGCCGCCGATTCGTACGTCCGCTGGGCGACCCCTATGAACAGGCAGTCCACCACCAGCAGCTGGCTGGTCCGGCTGGACATGGCCGCCGGGCGCAGCTCGCTCTCGCGGGCCGTGGAGGTGGTGAGCACCAGGTCCGCGTACTGCGCGACCTCGCCGTTCGGCCGCCCCGTGATCGCGACGGTGGTCGCCCCGCGCTCGAAGGCCACCCGCAGCGGTTCGATGACGTCCGTCGTGCGCCCGGAGTGGGTGATCGCGATGGCGACGTCGCCGGAGTGCAGCTGGACCGCGTTGGTGACCGCGAGGTGCGGATCGGCGTGGGCGTGGGCTATCAGCCCGATGCGCAGCAGCTTCTGGACCAGGTCCTGGCCGACCAGGCTGGACGCCCCGACCCCGTACACATCGATCCGGCGGGCGGTGGCCAGCGCCGAGACGGCCGCCTCGACCTGGCTGGTGTCCAGCCCGGCGGCGGTGTCGGCCAGACACTGCTGCTCCTCCCGCGCCAGCTTGGTGACCACGTCGGCGATCGGATCGTCCACCGCGATGTCCGCGGTGACGGCCGGGGCCCGGCCGGCGGCCTGCTGAGCGGCGAGCGCGGCGAGCGCGAGGCGCAGATCCCGGTATCCGGGGTAGCCGAGCAGCCGGGAGGTGCGGACGACGGTGGCCTCACTGGTGCCGGTCCGCTCGGCGAGCCCGGTGACGGTGAGCGCCGCGCAACCGGCCGGATCGCCCGCCACGGCTTCGGCGACGCGGTGCATGGAGCGGGTCATGGAGGGGGCTAACGTGCGGACCTTGGCGGCGAGGGCGGCCGGGGCAGGTGGGGCGGGCGGGACGGGGGGAATGGGTGGTGTGGAGTCGGGCTGCGGAGGAGGCATGAAAGTTTCCTTCAGATCGCTACTCACCAGCGAAAACTATTTCCGGCCACGATGCCCGTCAACCCTCCGGACCATGGCGCGGCGGGTCGGCGAGCGGGCGCGGTGCGAGCCGGGACGGACGAACAGGCGCGGGGGGAGTCCGGGCTGTGGCTGTGGCTGTGGCTGTGGCCGAGACCGAGACCGTGGGCGAGACGGTGGACGAAACGAACAGGCGCCGGGAGGAAGCTAAGGTGACAATGGGACCCATGAAGCTCGAACAGGCACTGCACGCGGCCCGCGCCCTCGTCCTGGCCGACCTCGCGGCGGGGGAGGTCGCCCGCGCCGACATCGTCTCGCTGGTCGAAGACGCGATCGCGCACCGGCGGTGGTGGGTCGAGCAGTGGCCGGAAGGCGTCGCGTACGTGGCGGGTCTGGTCGCCCAGGACGTCCAGGACGCCCTGCTGGAACGGTATGGCCGCTGGCCGCTGTGCCCCGTCTGCACCCAGGGCGGCGACCTCCATGCCCTCGACGTGGAGCCCGAGTTGGGCCCCGACCCGCGCTGGGTCTGCGGCAAGACGGCGGTCGCGGTGGCGCCCGTGGGATCGCTGGGCACCACCCTCTGATGGCCGTCCTGATCGACCCGCCCTCGTGGCCGGGCCACGGCCGCCTGTGGTCCCACCTCGTCAGCGATGTCTCCTACGCCGAACTCCACGCCTTCGCCGCCCGCATCGGCGCCCCGCGCCGAGGCTTCGACCGCGACCACTACGACGTGCCGAGCGAGCTGTACGCGAAGGCCGTAGGGGCGGGCGCGGAGGAGGTCGGCAGCAAGGAACTCCTCCGCCGCCTCAAGGCCGCGGGCCTCCGCCGCCCCAAGCGGGCCGCGGGCGCGGAGTGATACGGCTCCTACGGTTCGATCAAGCCGACGCGGATGGCGTAACGGGCCAGCTCCAGCCGGTCCTTCAGGCCGAGTTTGCGCAGCAGGTTGGCGCGGTGGCGCTCGACGGTCTTGACGCTGATGACGAGCAGCTCGGCGATCTGCTGTGAACTGTGCCCCTCGGCGACCAGCTTGAGGATCTCCTCCTCACGGCTGGTGATGGGACGTCCGGGGATGCCCTCGCCCTCCTGGAGACGGCCCAGGTAGCTGTGGATGAGCGCGTTGACGGCGCCGGGATAGAGGAAGGGCTCGCCGCGCATGGTGGCGCGGCAGGCTTCGACCAGGTCGCGGTCGGCGACGGACTTCAGGACGTAGCCGGAGGCGCCTGCCGCCAGCGCCTCGAAGAAGTACTGCTCGTTGTCGTACATGGTCAGAATGAGGATGCGCGTCTCCGGTTGGCTGCGAGCCAGTTCCCGGGCGGCCTGGAGACCGGTCAGGCGGGGCATGGCGATGTCGAGGATCGCCAGGTCCGGCCGGTGGGCGCGGGCGGCCTCGATGGCTTCGGCGCCGTCTCCGGCCTCGGCGACGACGGTGAGGTCGGGTTCGCCTTCGAGGATGAGTCGGACTCCGCGGCGGACCAGAGCGTGGTCGTCGGCGAGGAGGATGCGGGTTTCGGTCGCCTCGGGCATGGTCACTGGCTCCGACGGGTGACGGGTGACGGGGGCGGGGACGGAGACGGAGACGGTCAGGCGTACGTCGATGCCGCCTCCCGGAGCGGACCCGAGGGCGAGTTCGGCTCCGATGAGCAGGGCTCGTTCGCTTCTTCTCTCTTTCTCTATCACTCGCGCCCGTTGTCCCGGCCGGAGGAAGGGGCGGGGGCGGACAGGTGTCGGGATACGGGCCGGGCCGCAACGGATGTCGGGATGGTGCCGGGATGGGGGTCGTCCACCGGCGGACATGGGTGTCGGCACCGATGGTGGGGCGCACGGCCACCATGTGACCGTGGCAGTGACGCCGTGCAGGCCGGTCCGTGGGAGGAGCAGCGATGGCACAGCCCGGAGACACCCAGCTGCGTGAGCTCGAGGAGCGGATGGCCCGGAGTGACCCGCGTTTCGCCCGTGGCCTGGGGGAGGGGCGGCCCTGTCGGCCATGGGAGTACCGGCATGGACCGGCGTGGGCGCTGCTCGCTGTCTCACTGACGATGCAGGTGGTCGGCATGCTGCTGCCGCAGGGCCTGCTCCTCGCGGCGGGCCTGGTGGTGGCGGGTATGGCGGCGCACCTGTTCGTATCCCCGCGCGGACGCAGGTCCGGCCGGCGCCGGCCCCGGCTGCCGGTTCCTCCGGCGCGGCGCGAGTGAGCCGGGGCCGAGGCACGGATGAGCCCGAGCCGAAGGGAACCCAAGCTCACGCTGAAGGACGGCTGAGCCCGCATCGCGGCACGTCGCGCCCGGGTCGTAGCGGGACCAAGGCCGAGCTGAAGGGCGACTTGCCTTGGCAAGGGACGGCTTCCCCTGGACGAAGGAGGACGTATCCACCCCGTACGCGTACGGGTACGCGTACGCCGCGACGTCGCGACGGCGACACCCGGCTCGGTTCCCGCTGACGAACCTGACGGACCCGACGAAGACAACGAAGGCGATGAAGCCGACGAAGGTGGTGACCCGTGGGACATGCCGACACCCTGCTCGCTCTGGGCGGCGCCTTCCTCGCCGCTGCTGTCCTCGCCCGCCTCGGCAGCCGGATCGGGCTTCCGACCATCCCGCTGTTCATGCTCGCCGGGATCCTTCTGGGTCCCCACACCCCGGGCCTGGTCCTGGTCGAGGATGCGCGCGACTTCGAGATGCTCTCCGCCCTCGGGCTGGTGCTGCTCCTGTTCTACCTGGGTCTGGAGTTCCACCTCGACGATCTCCGGAGCGGCGGTCGGCGCCTGCTGGCCGCGGGCGGTATCTACCTGCTGCTGAATGTCGGCGCGGGCCTCGGGTTCGGGTTCGCCCTTGGCTGGGGCGCCAGGGAGGCCCTGGTGCTCGCGGGTGTCCTGGGCATCTCGTCCTCCGCGATCGTCACCAAGATCTTGATCGACCTGGGCCGTATCGCCCACCCGGAGACGCGTCTGATCCTGGGCGTCATCGTGGTGGAGGACATCTTCCTCGCGCTCTACCTCGCCGCACTCCAGCCCGTCATCAGCGCTGCCCAGGGCATCCAGGAGACGGTTCTGCAGGCGGGCAAGGCATTCGGATTCCTGCTGGTGCTGGCGGCCGCGGCCCGCTACGGCACTCGGCTGATCGGACGTCTGATCGCGGTCCGCGACAACGAACTGCTGGTCATCAGCTTCCTCGGCACCGCGGTCCTCGTGGCCGGAGTCTCCGAAGTCCTCGGAGTCGCCGATGCCATCGGCGCCTTCATGGCCGGGCTGATCCTGGCGGGTACCCCCTCCGGACCGCGGATCCGCGAACTGGTGCACCCGCTGCGCGACGCCTTCGCGGCCATCTTCTTCTTCGCCTTCGGACTGGCCATCGACCCCGGCGACATCGCGTCCGTCGCCGCTCCGGTGGCCGCAGCCGCGGCGCTGACCATCGTCATGAACGTGATCGCCGGATTGCTCGTGGCGCGCCTCTACCACTACGGTCCCGAGCCCGCCGCGGACATCGCCACCACGCTTCTGGCGCGCGGGGAGTTCGCCCTGATCCTGGCCGCCATGGCGACCAGCGCCGGACTCGATGCCAGGCTGGCGCCGTTCATCGCCGGTTACGTCCTGGTCCTCGCCGTCCTCGGCCCCGTCGTCGCCGGGCGCGCGCACATGCTGGCCCGCGGGTTGCGGTCGGCGCGCGCGGCCCTGCCCGGCGGGCGACCGGAGCCCGCCCCCGATGCCCCCGCCCCGGCACCGGCACCGGACTCGCCCGGTGCCACCGGCCCTCGGGCTCCCGGTGCCGGAGCACGGTCGGTCTCATCCGCACCGGGGCCGTCCCCACCCGTGTCATCCGCGCGGGAAGCGGAGCGGTGACACCGGGCCCGCCCGGCCGGGCCCCGGCGGGCTGGTGGCCATCGTCGCGGCCTCACGCCGTCACACCGTCACGCCGTCGCGTCGTCACACCGGCGCGGCTTCACCGGAGCCGGAGCCCGGAGCCCGGAGCAGGTGCCGGAGACAGGCGACGGACCCGGGCTCCACCGGCGACGCGCCCGGCCCCGGTCCCGGGCTCCGCTACCGCGTCTCCGAACGCTGCGACGGCCGGGACTCCGGAGCGTATGAGGTGGCCGATGCCGATGCCGATGCCGATGCCGACGCCGACGCCGAGGACGGTGCCGAGGACGCGATGACGCGGGACGCGCCCTCCGCCCGGTGCAACCGCATCGCGGCCACCGTCGTCACCGCGCCCGTACCGGCGAGCGCGGCGCCCGTCCAGGCCACGGCCGAGTAGCCCCAGCCCGCGTCGATGACGAGGCCGCCGAGCCACGGGCCCACGGTGTTGCCGATGTTGAAGGCCGAGGTGTTCGTCGCGCCCGCGAGTGTGGGCGCGGAGTTCGCCAGGTTGAACATCCGGGCGTTGAGCGCGGGCGCGGTGAAGAAGGCGGTGAAGCCGAGCATCAGCGCCAAGGTCACGGCCGCGACCGCGCTGTGCGCGGTCAGCGCCAGCGCGCTCAGCACGACCGTCGAGGCGATGATGCCGCCGAACATCGTGCCGAACAGATGCGCGTCCGCGATCCGCCCGCCGATCACCGTACCCAGCAGCGCGCCGACCCCGAACAGCGCGAGTACGGTCGGTACCCAGCCCTCGTCCAGCCCCGCCACATCCGTCAGCAGTGGCCCGAGGTAGGAGAACAGGCAGAAGACCGCACCACCGCTCAGCGCGGTGGCGGCCAGCGCCAGCCACACCTGCCGGTCGCGGTAGATGCGCAGCTCGGCCCGCAGCCGCGGCTGGTCGTCCCCGGTGGGCACCTTCGTACGCGGTACGAGCGCGACGACCCCGGCCAGCCCGAGCACCGACAGCCCGGCCACCGCCCAGAAGGCGGCCCGCCATCCCGCGTGCTGCCCGAGGAACGCCCCGGCCGGGACCCCGGCGATGTTCGCGATGCTCAGCCCGCCGACCATCACCGCCATCGCCTTCGCCCGCGCGTTCACCGGCACCAGCGACACCGCCACCGCGGCGCCCACGGCCCAGAACCCAGCGCACGCGAGCGCGCTCACCACCCGGGACGCGAACAGCACCCCGTACGACGGCGCCACCGCCCCCGCGATCTGCCCGAGCCCGAACACCGCCAGCAGCGCCATCAGCGTCGTCCGCCGCGGCAGCCGCAACGTGGCCGCCGCCAGCACCGGCGCCCCGACCACCATCCCGATTGCGAACGCCGATATCAGCAGCCCGGCCGTGGGGATCGACACCCCCATGTCCCGCGCGACGGGTTGCAGCAGCCCGGACAGCATGAACTCGGAGGTACCGAGCGCGAACACGGACAGTCCGAGGACGTAGACCGCCAGGGGCATGCGGGGGCGAGCGGAATCCGCTGGGGAGGAGGAGGGCATGCCAGGCTCAACGTCGTGGAACGACGTCGGCATTCCTGCGCGGAACATCGGGATGTGCGCTTCTCGAACGTTCACTCGATGGTGTGGACTGACGGTTGTGATCTGGTTTCGTCACGCTGAGTGAGGAAGGATGGAGATGTGAACCCGCTGGGGGAGGCGGGTCGACGAGATCACTGGGGGCGATCGACATGACGGAGGAGACGACCAGCGAGCTGAACGGCCCGGGGGCACCGGACGAATGGGCTGCCTATCTGGCAGCGGCGGCCCCGGGGCCGGAGACCGCGTCCGTGTTGCCGGTCCTGGCCGCGGATAAGTTGTCCCGCACCGGCCGGATCGACGCACTGAAAGCCCTGGAGCGTCATACGGGGTGGATCCAGGCGCACCAGGCCCAGATTGGCCGCGTTGGAAGCGGAAGCCGAGGCGGAGCTTCCGGCGGCCGTACGGGAGCGCGACGCGGAGACCGCCTGGAACTTCACCTGCGAGGAAGTCGCCTGTGCGCTGAAGCTGTCCGGCACGACGGCCGCGAAGCGCCTGGAGGTCGGATCTTCGCGCAGCGAGCCCACAGACGTTTCATAGGTGACCGAAAGATGGGCGGCCAGCGAGACGGAGACATCTTTGAGCGCGTCGCGGACGGGGCCGGGCAGCACCAGGAAGCCCGACTTCTCGGCGTCGGTTCGTACCCGGATCCGCTGTAGTGGCCGGGACTTGCGGTAGGCGGTGTGTAGTTCGGCGATGCGTTGCTGCGTGGCCTCCTCGAACTCCGCCAGATGCATGGTGTGCGGGAGATTGGTCACCACGTCGCATACGGCCCGGGAGAAGAGGCTGAAGGACTCGCCCGGTGACGTTCCGATGTCCGTGCCGTCGCGGACGGTTTCCCCTTCTTGCACGAACAGCGCGAACTGCCCCGGCGAGCAGGCGTACACATACGCCACCTTGCGGTGCTGGGCCGCCTCGCGCTTACGCCTGCTCCAGCCCTCGATACCCGCTGGGCCCATGGAGTCTTGTTCGATGCCTTCCCGGCAGGCGTCGATGAGGAAGACCACCCGTGGGGCGGCGGTCTCGTTGAGTTCCTTGCTCTAGTCGATGGGGACGCAGCTGGAGGCGAAGGGGTGGACGTGGAAGCTGGCGTCCTCGGGGATCAGATGGTCGGTGCCCTCGTAGTGCTGGCCGTGCCCGCTGAGCAGGATCCATAGCGTGTCGTCCCGCTTGGCTTCCCGCAGGAAGCGGCTGACCTGCTCGTTGATGAAGTTTGTCTGGTCATCGAGGTGTACTGCGCTGTCGTCCATGCTGCCCCCCTGGCGTTGCGCGGATGGTCCGTCAACTTTAGAGCCGCGAACGGCACATGTTATGCACTCAGCAGTTCCAGCTCAGTGGTCATGTTGTGGCGGGCGGCGGCCTCCCAGCGGTCGTGGGCGGTGGGTGTGCGGAACAGACGGGACAGGCCCAGCAGATGACGGAGGACATTGGCGCGGCCCTCGCGGAAGGCGTCGTCGGGGACGAAGCCGTACTCCTCGCGGACCGCTGCCGCGTAGGCGCCATAGTTCTCGGGGGAGCCCGCCAGGATGGCGAGGTCGGCGTCGCAGAGGACTTCGCCGTTGGTGTCGCCCTCGGCGGGGTCGTGGTCGCGGGTGAGGAGGACGAGGCGAACGGTTTCGGCCACGCGGGGCTCCGGGACGCCGGCTTCCGGGAGGGCGCGTTCGGCGAGGCGGGCGCTGCGTTCCTCGTTGGTGGAGCGGTCGGGGAGGTAGACGGCGTCGTGGAACCAGGCGGCGAGGCGGATCGCGGCGGGGTCGGGGGCCTGGACGTGGGGGAGCAGCTCGTCCACCCGGTCCAGGACCGCGAGCAGGTGATCGGTGGTGTGGTAGCGGCGCTGGGGCTCGGCCCAGCGGGTCAGGAGATCTTCGCCGTAGGGAACGGGAGACGGGGTCGTGGCGTCGCGGGCGCTGGTGAGGAGCTCCGTCCAGCGGGTGAGCAGCGCGTCATGGGCCGGATGGCGGGTGGTCGCGGATGCGGGCATGGGCCAATTGTGGGGCAGCGGTTTGCCCTCTTGTGCGGTGTGGCAAGCTGTCCTGCATGTCTAGACCATTGCTCGAGGTGATCGCCCTGACCCCTGCGGACGCGATCGCCGCACAGGCCGGAGGGGCGGACCGCCTCGAACTGGTCACCGACATGGCCGCCGACGGGCTCACCCCATCCCGTGAGACCTTCGCCGCCGTTCGTTCGGCCGTCGATCTGCCGGTGCGGGTGATGCTCCGCGCATCGGACGGCTTCGCGACCGGAAACGCGTTCGACGCGCTGTGCGAGGCCGCCGCCGCGCTGCACTCGGAGGGGGCGGACGAGTTCGTCCTGGGCTTCCTGACCGACGACGGCGGGGTCGACCTGGCCGCCGTGACCGCGCTGACCGAGGTCGTGGGCGCCGGAGGTGGCGTGGACGAGAGCCGCTGGACCTTCCACCGGGCCATCGACCGCGCCGCCGATCGCGACGGCCTGCGCAAGCGGCTCGCCGACATCCCCGGCCTGGACACGTATCTCACCGCCGGGTCGGCGCGCGGCGTGGACGACGGTCTGCCCACCCTGATCGCCGAGGCCGAGCGGGCCGGTGCCCCGGGCTACGAAGCGCGCATCATGGCGGGCGGCGGCCTGCGCCTCGACCACCTGCCCACCCTGCGCGCCGCCGGGGTCAACGCCTTCCACATCGGCGGCGCGGCCCGCCCCGGCGGCTGGTCGGGCCCGGTGGACGCCATCGCGGTCGGCCAGTGGCGCACGGCCTTGGACGCGCCGGTTCCGGTGGCCTGAGGACGCGCCCGTGCCGGTGGCTTGAGGGCGCGCCGGTTCCGGTGGCTTGAGGGCGCGCCGGTTCCGGTGGCCTGAGGGCGCGCCCGTGCCGGTGGCTTGAGGGCGCGCCGGTTCCGGTGGCCTGACCGGGAGGTCGGCCACCGAGCCGCACCCCGCCCCCGTCAGGCCGCCAGCCGCTCCGGCAGCGGTGCCCCATGGACCACCGTCAGCCCCGAGACCGCGCGCGTCAGGGCCACGTACAGGCGGCGCAGCCCCGTGCGTTCGTCGGGTTCGCCGTCGACCACGGCGGCCGGCTCGTCCAGTACCACGTAGTCGTACTCCAGACCCTTGGCCAGCGTCGCCGGGACGAGGGTGAGGCGGGACTCCGCGCTGGTCTCCTCGCCGGGGGTGAGGTGGGTCAGGCCCGCCGTGTCGAGGGCCTGGGCCAGGGCCGGGATGCGGGCGTCGGCCGCGATCAGCCCGATCGAGCCCTCGTGCCTCAGGGCCTCGTGGCAGGCGGCGATCACGGCCGTGTCCAGTTCCGCCGGACCCACGGCCCGTACGGAGAAGTCCCCCGCCGCCTCGCGGATCGAGGTGGCCTCCGACAGGCGGGGGGCGATCGCGGGCAGCAGCCGGGAGGCGTACGCGATCACCTCGCGCGGCACCCGGAAGCCCTGGGTCAGCTCCTCGATCCCCGCCCCCTCCTTGCCGAGGTGGATCAGGGCCTCCTCCCAGCTGGCCGTCGCCCATGGGGTGGTGCCCTGGGCGATGTCGCCGAGCACGGTCGCCGAGCCGGTGCTGCAACGGCGGCCGACCGCGCGGTACTGCATGGGGGAGAGATCCTGTGCCTCGTCCAGGACCACATGGCCGAGGGACGGAGTGCGCTCGATGAGATCGGCTGCCTCGTCGATCAGCACCAGGTCCGCCGGGGACCACTTCGCGGACTTCACCCCGCGCACCGGCTTCGCCCACAGGACGGTCTTCTGCTCGTCGGCGTCGAGGACGCCGTCCGCGTGCTCGGCCAGGAAGTCGGCGTCGGAGAGCAGCCGCAGCACCAGCTTGGCCGGGTCGACCGGTGGCCAGATCGCCTTGACGGCCGCCTTCACGGCGGGGTTACGGGCCACCGCGTCCTGGACCCGGTCGTCGGGCGCCTCGCCCGCCTGCTCCATCCGGACGAGCACGGCGTGCGCGATGCGCCGCGGAAGCGCCTCGCGGGCCGCGCCGTAGCGGATGTCGCGGGTGAGCAACTCCTCGACGATCTCCTCCAGTTCGTACGCGGGAACCCGCCAGCGGCGTGAGCCGCGCACCACGACGCACGGCTCGGTGGGCCCGGTGACGTACGAGCGCAGGGCGCGGCGCAGCACCTCGGCCAGCCGGGCGTCGCCCTTGATACGGGCCGCGTCGGCGGAGTCGGTGCCCCGCGTCACCGCGCCCAGGGACGGCCGGGTCACCAGGTCCTCGACGGTCGCCTGCGCCACCTGCAGCTCGCCGAGGGCGGGCAGGACCTGCTCGATGTAGTGGAGGAAGGAGCGGTTCGGGCCGATGACCAGGGTGCCGGAGCGGGCCAGCCGCTCGCGGTGCGCATACAGCAGATACGCCATCCGGTGCAGCCCCACGGCCGTCTTACCGGTGCCCGGCGCCCCCTGGACGCAGATGGTGCCGCCGATCCCCTGGCGGACGATCTCGTCCTGCTCCGGCTGGATCGTCGCCACGATGTCCCGCATGGGGCCGACGCGCGGGCGCTCGATCTCGGACTGGAGCAGCTTGCTGGTCCGCTCGTCCTCAGTGGGGTCGGAGAGCCGTTCGTCCTCGTACGCTGTCAGCTCGCCGCCCGTATAGCCGAAGCGGCGGCGCAGCCCGATGTCCATCGGCGCCTTCTTGGACGCCTGGTAGAAAGGCTGGGAGACGGGGGCACGCCAGTCGATGACCATGGGGTCGCCGTCCGCGTCGTGCACATGGCGGCGGCCGATGTAAAAAGTGTCCGTCGAGCCGCCTCCGGCGGCGGGGCGCTCCCCCTCGGCGCCCTCCGCCGTCTCCGCGTCCGGCGCGTGCAGATAGTCGAGGCGGCCGAAGAAGAGCGGGGTGTCGGCGAGGTCGGCGAGGGCCTTGATGCGCTCGCTGACCTGGTGGTGCAGCGCTTCGGCGTTGACCCAGTTCGCGGCGACGTCCCGGAGGTCGAGGGCCTCGACGTCGGCGCGCATGGCGCGCAGCGCGGCGCGGGACGCGGTCAGATGGGCGCGCTCCCGCGCGAGGGGGTCCGTAAGAGGGTCCGCTAGGGGGTCCGTAAGAGGGTCGTCCGCCAGGGGGTCCGAGACGGGTGCTGAGAGCGGTTCCGAGAGCGGTTCCGAGAGCGGATCTGGGTGGTCAGGGGCGTGCGAGGGCACGGCGTAGCCTCCGGCGAGCGAGTACACACAAGCGAGTGCACAAAACGGGTGTGCGGGTACGGACGCGTACGGACGCGCGGTACGAGATACCGACCGGTTTCCGTCCGGGCGGCGGCTCTCCCGTTCGGAACGCGGGAGGCGGCAAGACCGGCGATTGTAGCCAGGGCATGTCGGGGAGGCGAATGAATTATGACGGGGCCGGGGGAGCCGTCCAGAAGGCGGCTCCCCCGGCCCCGGGGCGGCTCCTCGGACGAGTCGCCCTTGGACCGGTCAGGCGAGCCGCAGCGCGCGGAAGGTCACACGCTGGTTGAACCACATCAGCGTCACCGTCGTCGCGCCCATCAGGACGGCGACGGCCAGATGCCCGGCGACCGAGGTGACCGGGGCGCCGAGGGCGGCGAGAACGAGATGGAGGCCGACGCGGAGCGCGAGCAGCCCGATGGCGATATTCCGGGTGCGGGAGTTCTTGAGCATCGCGCGCATCAGCTTCTTCCGGCGGCGCAGCACGGTCGCCCCGACGACGATGTTCACCAGGGCGATCCCGATGAGCACCATCCAGGCGTCGTCCCACGCCTTGGTCAGGTCGTACGCGGCCCCTATGACGCCCTCGAAGCAGAAGAACCACAGCGGTAGCGGCTTGATCCCGCTCAGGTCGATGTCGGTGGTCTTGCCCTTGCGTGTGCGCATGCTGATGGCCATGTCCCCCGCCCTTTCGGCGTCATGTGGTGCCGTGTCCTGCTGACACCCACGATCCTTCCGGGCGGGGAACGCCCCGGGCAGAGCCGCCAATCACCGGCCCGTCATGACAGAAGTCATGGGGCCGGGGTCATGGGGGGGATGGGCGACCGGTGACGGGCCGAACGTCAGAGTCCTCGTCCCGAACGTCAGACGTCCTCGTCCGCGAGCAGCTCGCTCGCGTCCACGATCCGGTACGCGTACCCCTGCTCGGCCAGGAACCGCTGGCGGTGCGCAGCGAAGTCCTGGTCGATCGTGTCGCGCGCGACCACCGAGTAGAAGACCGCCGGATGGCCGTCGGCCTTCGGGCGCAGCACCCGGCCGAGCCGCTGGGCCTCCTCCTGGCGGGAGCCGAACGTGCCGGAGACCTGGATGGCGACCGTGGCCTCGGGGAGGTCGATGGAGAAGTTGGCGACCTTCGAGACGACGAGCACCGACAGCTCGCCCTGCCGGAAGGCGTCGAAGAGCTTCTCCCGCTGGGCGTTGGTGGTCTCGCCCTTGATGACGGGCGCGTCCAGGTGCTCGCCCAACTCGTCGAGCTGGTCGATGTACTGCCCGATGACCAGCGTCTGCTGCCCCTTGTGCCGGGCGACCAGCGCCTCGGTGATCCGCCGCTTGGAGTCGGTCGTGGCGCAGTAGCGGTACTTCTCGTCGGTCTCGGCGGTCGCGTACGCCAGCCGCTCGGCCTCGGTCAGATTGACCCGGACCTCGACACAGTCGGCGGGCGCGATGTAGCCCTGCGCCTCGATCTCCTTCCAGGGCGCGTCGAAGCGCTTCGGCCCGATGAGCGAGAAGACATCGGACTCCCGGCCGTCCTCCCGGACGAGCGTCGCTGTGAGCCCGAGCCGCCGCCGCGCCTGGAGGTCGGCGGTGAACTTGAAGACGGGCGCCGGCAGCAGATGCACCTCGTCGTAGACGATCAGGCCCCAGTCGCGGGAGTCGAACAGCTCGAGGTGTGGGTAGATGCCCTTCCGCTTGGTGGTGAGCACCTGGTACGTGGCGATGGTGATCGGGCGGATCTCCTTCCGCGTACCGCTGTACTCACCGATCTCCTCCTCGGTGAGCGACGTGCGGCGCACCAGCTCGTGCTTCCACTGGCGGGCGGAGACGGTGTTGGTGACCAGGATCAGCGTGGTCGACTTGGCGGTGGCCATCGCACCCGCCCCGACCAGCGTCTTTCCGGCGCCGCAGGGCAGCACGACGACGCCCGAGCCGCCATGCCAGAAGCCCTCCACGGCCTGCGTCTGATACGGCCGCAGCGCCCAGCCGTCCTCGTGCAGCTCGATGGGGTGCGCCTCGCCGTCCACATAACCGGCCAAGTCCTCGGCGGGCCAGCCCAGCTTCAGCAGCGTCTGCTTGATCTGGCCGCGCTCGGAGGGGTGGACGACGACGGTCTCCGGGTCGATCCGGGCCCCGACCAGCGGCTGGATCTTCTTCGACCGAAGGATCTCCTCGAGGATCGGGCGGTCGCTGGTCTCCATGACCAGCCCGTGGGTGGGGTGCTTGAGCAGCCGCAGCCGCCCGTAGCGAGCCATGGTCTCCGCGACGTCCACAAGGAGGGCGTGCGGGACCGGGTAGCGGGAGAACGCCACGAGAGCGTCCACGACCTGCTCGGCGTCGTGCCCGGCGGCGCGGGCGTTCCACAGCCCGAGCGGGGTCACCCGGTAGGTGTGGATGTGCTCGGGCGCTCGCTCCAGCTCGGCGAAGGGCGCGATGGCGCGGCGGCAGGCGCCCGCCTGCTCGTGATCCACCTCGAGCAGGAGCGTCTTGTCGCTTTGGACGATGAGGGGTCCATTCACGCGCCTGGGTCCTTTCGTGCTGGCCGACCAAAGAACCAGTGTCCCCCATCGAGAAGGCGTGGCGGAGAGGGAGAGGGATACGGGGCGCAGCGCGAGGGGGATATGTGGCGGAGAGCCACAGGGATACTCCGGGCGGCTACGGGCAAGCGGCGAAGACGGATATGGACCGACGGAGCGGCGACAACGGAGCCATGGGCGGGAGGCGAGTCCCTGTGATCAGCATCGCTGGATGGGAGATCCGGCGGACGACGGAGAAGAGGTCTGGGGAGAAGCGGACGACGGTAAGGCGGACGGCGGAGAAGAGGTCGGGGGAGAAGGACAAGAGGTCCGCGGAGAAGAAGCCGCAGGCGGGTTCCCGGACGACGGGGGGCCAGAAGAAGGCGGCCAGTGGCCGGAAGACCGGTGGCCTGACGAAGGGGTCCGTGACCGCGAAGAAGCAGAGCGCGAAGTCGCAGACCTCGAAGGCGCCGACGGCGAAGGCCCGGACTGAGAAGGCCCAGTCCGCGAAGGGCCAGTCCGGGAAGGGCCAGTCGGCGAAGACGCAGACCGCGAAGCGCCGGTCCACCCAGGCCCAGCCCACCCAGGCCCAGCCCGCCAAGGGCCGGATCGCCGAGCCTCCCCAACTCCCCGAACCGCCCGAGCCCCAGGGCGCCCGGGAGAAGGCGCTGCTGCAGCGCACCTCGTTCGGCGCGCGCCTCGCGCGGGCGATGGTGCTGCTCCTGGCGTTCGTCTGCATGGTCGGCTTTGCGGCGGCGCTCGCCAAGGCCACGCTCGTGCCCCAGCCCGGCTCCGTCGACCTCGTCCACACCAATCTGCATCCGGGACGCTCGCTGCGCGCCTACGTCGACCAGCCCGCCTTCCAGGACACGGTGAAGCAGATCGGCGGCAATGTGCTGCTCGGCGCGCCCTTCGGGGTGCTGCTGCCGATGCTGGTGCCGAAGGCGCGGGGCGCGGTGCGGGTGGTCGTGGTGACGGCCTTGGCGATGGTGGCCGTCGAAACCGTTCAGGGGCTCATCGTCGAGGGCCGGGCCTTCGACATCGACGACGTCATCCTCAACACCTCGGGCGCGTTGATCGGCTATGTCGTGGCCGGCCGTTGGCTCGGCCACGCCCTGCACCCGCGCCGCCGCCACTGGTGGCACCGGTGGACCCGGCGAGGGACCGAGGCACCGCCCGCGGCGTGAGCTGTTCCTGCGTGCCGTAGCCCCACCCCGCCCCTGGACCGGACGGCCCTTCGGGCGTGTCGGGCGTGGGCGTGTCGGGCGTGTTACGTGGCGTCCTCGGCCAGCTCGGCGGCGCCCGTGATGCGGTGCAGGGGGTACGTACGGACCTCGTCCGCCGTGTGGTCGTACGCCGTGACGAAGCCGCCCTCGACCCGGACCGGGGCGATCACGCGCTGGGTGGCCGCGCCGTTCGCGTTGACGTAGCCGATCCAGACGTTGGAGCCGGTCAGGGCCGCGGCCTGCATGGTGGCGAGGGTGTCGGCGGAGGTGGTGCGGGGCAGCCGGTCGCCACTGGCGGCGGACCCGGACCCGGACCCGGACCCGGACCTGGCCCTGACCTCGGCCCCGGAACCAGCCCCAGCCCCAGCCCCGGCCCTGGGCCGTGAGCCGGAAGCGGTCTCCGGGCCGGAAGCGGTCTCCGGCCCCGCCTCGGCCGCGACCGTCGGTTTGTGGGGTGCGGTCGCGGCGAGGTCCCCGGCGCGGATGGCGCGCACCGCCGCGCCCAGCAGGGCGGTGTCGGGCACCGGCGGGCCCTCCGGGACCGGGACGGGCGGCCTACGGGGCGGGGTGCGCTGGGCTTCGGCCCGGCTGACCAGCACATCGCCCTCGGCGGACTCGGCGGCCGGGGCGTACCCCATCGCCCGCAGCCCCTCCAGCAGCGTGTCCGGCGGCGCCTGGGCGGCCAGCACGGTGGGGGCGAGGCGGCGCAGCCGCAGCCCCGCCGAACGGCGATCGGCGAGGATCTCGGCGAGCAGCGTGTCGTCGTCGCAGCGCAGATACGCGGAGGCGGCGCCGATACGAAGTCGGCCGTGCTTGCGGGCCACGTCGTCCACGAGGTAGGCGAGCGGCTGGGGCACCGGGGTGCGGGAGTGCGCGGCGAGGAAGGTGTGCACATCGTCGGCGGTCCGCCCGGCGTCGAGTGCGCGGCGTACGGACTCGGGCGTGAAGCGGTAGACGGTCGCGCCGCCCTTGGACTCGACGTCGGCGAGGATGCCCAGCGTCTCGGCGAGCGGCCGTTCCAGCGGGCCGGGCGCGACGGCGGTCAGGTCGGCCTGGAGCAGGACGTGATCGAGGGGGTCGGGGAGCAGCGGCGCGAGCAGCCGGGCGGCCTGCGCGGACGCGAGTTCGCTCTCGGCGGCAGTCGGCTCGTCCGGGTGGCGTTCCAGCAGGGCTCGGCCGTGGGCGGAGAGCGCGCCCCGACCGGTGACCCCGAGCATTTCGGCCTCGGTGACAGCCCAGCGGGCCAGCCGCGAGCGCAGGTCCTCACCGATGGGCGAGGCGGCGGTGGGCGAGGCGGCGGCGGATGCGGCCCCGGGGACGGCCGCGGAATACCAGGTGGCGGCGGACGATGCGGTCCCGGGGGAGGACCCGGAAGGGGCGGCCGCACCGGGGGTGGACGCGGTGGGGGCCGGGGCCCCGCGGTGGCCGGTCGGCCGCTCCCACCGCAGCCGGGCCAGCAAGACGTCGGGGGAGGCCGCGGCGCCGTGCGGGAGGGTGGCCAGGAGTTCGAGGACCCGGCGGCGGACCTCGGGGGCCGGGGAGCGGTCCAGTTCCGGGCCGAGCGCGGCGAGGGTACGGCCCCTGCTGTCCCGGCCGCCGACCAGGCTCGAGGTACGGGTCGCGGGCAGCCAGGCGGCGGCGAGCCGCGCCCAGCGCTCCTCAGCGGGCAGCCGCAGCCAGTCGTCGTAGGCGGGGGTGGGGGCGTAGCGCTCGTCGGTCTCGCCGTCGGAGGCCAGCAGCCCGGCGGCGTATGCCAGCTCGATCCAGAAGGCGGCCACCGGTTCGGACACGTCGAGCGCCACGGCGGTCCGCTTGAGGTCGCGGACGCTCAGCCCGCCCGCGCGCAGGACGGGCGGCCCGGCGGTCTCCCACTGCCCCAGCAGCTCCTCGACGGTGGCCAGGGCGGTGAAGGTCTGACCCGCCGCGGTGTTATCCACAACCTGTGGATCGTGCTCGGTGGTGGGCGAGAGCGGCGGGGCGAACGGCTCGGGGGCGCGGTGCGCCCGGCCGTGGCGCAGATGCAGGGCGACCTCGCGGGGCAGTACGACATTGCGCGGCCCGGACGGGAGCAGCAGCCCGTGGTCCAGCAGCCAGCCGACGGGCGGGGTGGGGGAGGCGACGGACGTCTCCCCGTACGGCGGCCCCCAGGTCAGCTTGGCCAGCACGGCCGCCGCGCCCGCCGGCGCCCCGTCGAGCAGCGCCGTCATCCGGGCGCGGTCCCGGAACAGTTCGGCCAGGGCCGCCGCCGCCGTGACGGGATCGTGCGTGGGCGACTGCCCGGCCGCCGCCAGCAGCTCCTGAAGCCGCCCCGGCGACATCCCGGACGTGGCCTCCTGCACGGTCGGGCCGAGCCCGGTGGGGGAGGGCGAGGTGGGCGAGGGCGCGAGCAGCTCCCGAGCGGTCCGGACGAGCCGAAGCCGATCGTCCCCACCCCAGATCAGGGCCTGCTCGCGCAGCGTGGCCACGGCCCGCGGCAACTCGGCGACGATCGCGGCGCGTTCCTCGGCGCGCAGGGGGGCGCCGACGCCCGCGGCGGTCCCGGTGGCCCCGGTGGCAGGGTCAGGCCCGGCGGCCGAGTCAGGCCTGGCGGCCGAGCCAGGCCTGGTGCCCGAGGCGATCTCCGCGGGCGAGGCAGGCCCGCGACCCTGAGGGGCGCTGCTGCCCGACGCGGCGCCGACGCCCGACGCGGCCCCGGCGGCTGAGGCATGTCCTGGGGGCTGGGCGCTCCCGGCACCCCCGGCGCCTCTGGTACCCCCGGTACCCCCGGCACCCCCGGCACCCCCAACGCCTCCGGGGCCCTGGAGCTCATCCGTGCCCCGGGCGTCCCCGGTACCCCCGGCCTCCTCAGCGCCCTCGTCGCCGGTGAGCAGGTCCCGCAGGGTCTCGTACGGGCAGGGGTCGGGCGCGACGGCCAGGGCCTCGGCGGTCTGTTGTGCGAATCGGTCGAGACGCTCCACGGCTCGTACCACCGAGGCGCGGGTGCCCGCGCGGGTGGCGAGCTGGGTGAGGTCGTTCGGGACCGGGGAGAGCAGATCGGGGCGGGCCTGCAGCAGGGCGGCGAGGGCGTCGTCGGGCCGGGTGCGCAGCTCCTCGGCGAGGGTGCGCGGCACCCCGCGGCCACGGTCACCCCGGCCACGGTCACCGCGGCCACCGTCGCCCCGGCCACGGTCGCCGTGGCCGCCGTCTCGTGGGCCGCCGCCCCGGGGGACGCGATCCTGTGGACCGCTGTCCCCGTGGCCGGTGTCTGCGGGCAACTCATGCCTCCCGGTTGCGCGAGCTGGTCTCTTCGGGCATGTCAGCCCTCTCGATTCCATGAACTGCTCATTCGATCCACAGTACCCGCGGGGTGCGGGACAGAGGGGATGCGGCGGGATTCCGGTTCCGCGCGGTACGGTCGGAGCCGACTGATACGCCGACGGTGCGCATTCTCAGGGGTCTTGGTGGGGATCGAGAGCGAAAAGCTCGTCTACGACTATCTGAGCCGTGTCGGTGACCTGGCTCAGCAGCAGGGTCTGTCGTCCGGTGAACGTATGCGGCTGGTATCCGGGCTCCGTGCCGATATCGACCATCGCCGGGCGACCGGAGGGGCGGACAGCCCGGCCGGGGTGAAGCGGATCCTGTCCAAGCTGGGCTCACCGGCCGATGTGGTGGCCGCCGCGGGTGGCCGAGGCCCCGATCCGGGATCGGGGGGAATGGTTGGTGAGCCCAGTACGGAGGGCAGCGGTGCGGGCAGCGGTGCGGGCGGCGGTGCGGCACCGCGAGGGGCCGCCGGGGCGGCGCGGGCGGCCCGCGACAAGCTGGCCGGGCTCGCCAAGAGCAGCGGTCTCACCGGTAAGGTGCCCGCCCCGCGCGAGGAGGACGCCCCGGGGGCGCCCGGCACCGGCCGGAACGGGGACGGCCGCGCCCACCGCACTTCGGGCGACGGCGCCGCCTCCCTGATCAAGCCGAGGCCCGCCACCCCCGCCACGCCCCCGTCCAACGCCGCCTCGCCGCCGCACCTCGCGGGCGAGGACGAACTGGGCCCGCGCGAGTCCGACATGGACTGGTGGCACGTTGAGCCGAGCCCGTTCGCCCAGCCCGAGCAGCGCGACGCGCAGTATGGCGCGGTCGAGGGGTTCACCGGCGGGATCGAGATCCCCGAACTGCTCGGTAAGGGCAAGTCGGCCGAGCAGGAGCGCCAGGAGCGGCGCGAGGCCGAGGAGAAGGCGGCGGCGGAAGCGGCCGAGGCCGAGGCGGACGCGGACGCGGAGGCGAAGGCGGAGGCCGGGGCCAAGAAGGCGGAGGCCGGGGGCAAGCAGCGTGGCGGACTGCGCCGCGTACTGCTCGGGCCCGGTAAGGCGGGTAAGACGGCCGGTCAGCCCGCGGGCGGGGGCGGCGTTCCCACATGGCTGTCCGGGCTCGGCCCGGTGCTGCTGGTGGCGGTCGGACTCCTCGTGGCGGGCGCCGCCCTGGGCAACATCATCCTGATCGCCTTCGGCTGGGTGATCGCGTACTACAGCACCTACCGCCGCTCCTCTGCCGAGGCGAAGTGGGCGGCGCTGGGCATGCCAGGCCTGGTCGCGGCCGGGGCCGCGATCTGGCTGTATGGCCGAGCCGACGGCAAGTGGGGCGAGCCGATCCCCGAGCACGGCTGGAAGGACGCCCTGACCGAGACCTGGCCCTACGTCGTCCGGGGCGCCGCCATCGCATCGGTGCTGTTCCTCCTCTGGCGCGCGAGGCGCAGGCGCTGACGCGAGCGAGGTGCAAGGGCTGACGCCGGGCGCGTAAGCCTCTGGCGGGGGCCAGCCCCTCCGCTCAGCCTTGCTCGGCGGCCTGCCAAGGCGTGCCCGGGACGACCAGGGGGCTGCCGGTCACCGGGTCCGGGACGACCACCGAGTCGAGGCCGAAGACCTCGTGCACCAGCTCCGCCGTGACGATGCCCTCCGGGCGGCCGCGTGCCACGATGCCGCCGCCCTTCATCGCGATCAGATGGTCGGCGTAGCGGGCGGCCTGGTTGAGGTCGTGGAGGACGGCGACGACCGTACGGCCGCGTTCGTGGTTGAGCTGGCGCACCAGGTCCAGCACCTCCACCTGGTGGGAGATGTCCAGATACGTCGTCGGCTCGTCCAGCAGCAGCAGATCGGTCTCCTGCGCGAGCGCCATCGCGATCCATACGCGCTGCCGCTGCCCTCCCGACAGCTCGTCCACCGGGCGGTCGGCGAGCGCCGTCACGTCCGTGCGCTCCATGGCGTCCGTGACGGCCCGTTCGTCCTCCTCCGACCACTGCTGCCACCACCGCTGATGCGGTTGGCGGCCACGGGAGACGAGATCGGCGACGGTGATCGCCTCGGGCGCGACCGGGGTCTGCGGGAGTAGCCCCACGGACTGGGCGATCTTCTTCGTCGGGATGCGCGCGAGATCCGTGCCATCGAGGAGCACGGCGCCGCCGCGTGGCCGCAGCAGCCGCCCGAGGGCGCGCAGCAGGGTGGACTTGCCGCAGGCGTTGGGGCCGACGATGACCGTGACCTCGCCGTCGGGTATCTCCAGGTCCAGCCCGTCCACGACGGTGCGGTCCTCGTAGGCGAGGGTCAGCTCGCGTGCGGTGAGCCGGTTCGGCCGGTTCGCGGAAGCGGTCTCCGTCGGGCTGGTCTCCGGGCTCGTTCCCGTTGTGGACGCCGAAGCGCTCATGCGGCGGTGCCTCCCTTACGGCCGCGTCCCCCGGAAGACAGCAGCAGGTGGATCAGATACGGGGCGCCGACCGCCGCCGTCAGCACACCCACCGGCAGTTCGGTCGGCGCGAACAGCTTGCGGGCCAGCAGATCGGCGGTGACGACGATGAACGCTCCGGTCAGGGCCGAGCACAGCAGCGGGATCTGGGCGGTCCGGGTCATCCGGCGGGCGATCTGCGGGGCGAGCAGTGCTACGAAGTCCACCGGGCCGGCCGCGCCTGTCGCCATCGACGCGAGTACGACGCCGAGGGCCACCAGACCCAGCCGCGCCCGCCCGAGCCGTACGCCCAGCGCGGTCGCCGTGTCGTCGTCCATGGACACCGTGCGCTGCGCCCGCGCCGCCCACAGCACACCGGGCAACAGCACCAGCAGCGCCCAGCCGAGGGGAGTGGCCTCGCCCCAGCCGCGTCCGTTGAGCGAACCGGTCATCCACACCTTTGCCTGCTGGGCCACGAGATAGTCGCCCTTGGTCAGGAAGAGATGGGTGATCGAGCGCAGCGCGACGGCGAAGCCGATGCCGATGAGCACGAAGCGGGCCGCTTGCAGCCCGCCGCGCCAGGCGAAGACGTACACCAGCGCGGCGGCGGCGAGACCGCCCAGGACGGAGAGGTACGGCAGGACGGCGTAGGAGCTGACCCCGTAGGTCATCGCGCCCACGGTCACCGCGCTCGCGCCCTGGCTCACGCCGATGATGTCCGGGCTCGCGAGGGGGTTGCGGGCCACCGTCTGGATCAGCGCGCCCGCGATGCCGAAGGCGGCGCCGACCATCAGGCCGAGCGTCATCCGGGGCAGCCGCAGCGTGCCGACGACGAGGTCGTTCGGGGTGGCCTGGCCGAGGCCCCACTGGGTGTGCAGGACGGCCTTCACGGCGTCGCCGGGGGCGATGAAGCTCTCGCCTACGCACAGATACGTCACGCAGGCGGCGGCGGTGGCCAGGGCCAGGCCGATCGCGACGAGGGCCGAGCGGCGGTGCAGCAGGAACGATCCGCCACGTCCGCCATGCCCTCCACGACCTCCGCCATGCCCTTTGGCCTTGATGCGGATCAGGCCGTACCCGGCCGGGCGGACCCCCGGGCGGCCCCCCGCGCGGACCGTACGGACGTCGGTACGGCTCTCCAGCGCGCTCACGCGGCCACCGCCTTCCGGCGCACCAGCGTGACCAGGAAGGGCACCCCGATCAGCGCCGTCATCACGCCCGCCGGGACCTCGCTCGGCGGGAAGACGACCCGGCCCACCACATCCGAGACCAGCAGCATCACCGGGCCGATCAGGGCGGCCATCGGCAGTACCCAGCGGTGGTCGGTACCGACCACCGCGCGGGCGATATGGGGGACCGCGAGGCCGATGAACGCGAGCGGACCGGCGGCGGCGACCCCGACGCCGGTGAGGATCGTGGCGCCGAGGGCGGCGACGATCCGTACGACCCCCACGTTCTGGCCGAGCCCCTTCGCGACGTCCTCGCCGAGCGCCAGCGCGTCCAGACCGCGTGCCACCGCGATCACCAGCACCGTGCCGACCAGCAGGAACGGCCAGATCTGGCCGACGATCCCGGTGTCCCGCCCGGCGAGTGAGCCGATCTGCCAGAAGCGGAACTCATCCAGGGCCGCCGCCTTCGTCGTCAGCACGCCCGTCGTCACCGACACCAGCAGGGCGTTGATCGCGGCGCCGGAGAGCGCGAGTTTGACCGGGGTCGCGCCGCCCCGCCCGCTGGTGGCGATGGCGTAGACGGCGACCGACGCCAGCCCCGCGCCCGCGAAGGCGAACCAGACGAAGCCACTGAGCGTGTGCACCCCGGCGAAGGCGATCGCGAGCACCACGCCCACCGAGGCCCCCTGGCTGATGCCGAGGATGCCGGGGTCGGCGATCGGGTTGCGGGTGACGCCCTGCATCACGGTGCCCGCCATGGCGAGCGCAGCGCCGACCATCAGCCCGATGAGGGTGCGTGGCAGTCGCAGGGACAGCACGATGTCGGCGGCGTCGCTCGAACCGCCGTGCAGCAGCGCGTCCAGGACCGCGCTCGGCGCGATCTGGCGGCTGCCCACGGCGAGGCTCAGCAGAACGGCGAGCAGCAGGGCGACGACGGCCGCGGCCGTCCAGCCGAGGCGGCGGCGGACCAGGGAGGCGCGGACCGGAGAGGTGGGGGCCGGAGAGGTGGACGCCAGAGAGGTGGGGGCCGGGGAAGTGGGGGCCGGGGAGGCGCGGACCAGGGGGGCTCTGGTAGGGCGGTTGCTGGTCCGGTCGGCGGTCATCGCGTCCGTTCGCTCGTCGGCTACGAAGTTAGGCGAGGCTAAGTGTATGGGGTGGGCCGAGGCACAATGGCGGGCATGTCTTCGCACTCCGCTCTCACCGTCGGCTTCGACCTCGACATGACCCTCATCGACTCCCGGCCGGGCATCAAGGTGGCGTTCGAGGCGCTCTCGGCCCGGACCGGCACCTACGTCGACTCCGACCTCGCCATCACCCGGCTCGGCCCGCCGCTGGAGCAGGAGCTGGCGCACTGGTTTCTCGATGAACGCGTCGAGGAGATGGGCGAGCTCTACCGCGAGCTCTACCCGGAGTACGCGATCGCGCCCACCCAGGCCATGAAGGGGGCGCGGGAGGCGATCGAGGCCGTGCGGCGGGCGGGCGGCCGGGCCATCGTCGTCACCGCGAAGCACGAGCCCAACGCCAAGCTGCACCTGAGCCACCTGGGCATCGAGGCGGACGCGGTCATCGGCTGGCTGTGGGCCGAGGCCAAGGCGGAGGCGCTGCGGGAGTACGGGGCGACGGTGTACGTCGGGGACCACACGGGTGACGTACGGGGCGCCCGTACGGCCGGTGCGCTGTCCGTGGCGGTTGCCACCGGGCCCTGTGCGGTGGATGAGCTGCTCACGGCCGGCGCGGATGTCGTGCTGGACGATCTGACGGCGTTCCCGGCCTGGCTGTCGGGCTACATAGGCGACCGCACGGCGGGCTGATCCGCCCAGCTCACGAGTTCACGAGTTCATCAGCTCACCAGCTCGTGAGCCCACCAGCTCATGAGCCCACTAGCTCAGCCAGTTCACCAGCTCAGCCAGTTCACCTGATGCACCCGGTTCACCCGATTCACCCGGACGGCGGTACGGGTGGCCGTGACACCCGGGCGGCGGCCGCGGCCTCCCGCCGCTGTGCCGCGATGGAGCGCAGCAGCCCGACGGCGGCGAGAGCGAAGCCGACGCCCATCAGCATGCAGACGACGTACGCCACCGAGGGCAGCGGATCCGCGCCCAGGAAAAGCGGCGCGACGGTGACGAGCGTGGCCACCGCTCCGATGGCGAAGACGATGACGCCGGACCGGATGAGCCGGTCGCCGGGAAGGGGCGCCTCTCGAGGGTGGCCGGGGGAGCCGCCGCGGTGCGGGGTTTCATTACTCACCGGACCAGGGTAGATCCGTGCCAGAGCGCGCATAGGAACCACCCGGGTACGTCTTGTCACCAGGCTCGGGACCATTAGCCTTGGTGGTGGCGGGTCTTACGACCCGCTGTAGTGCTATCGAGAGCTGTTTTTCCGTGTTTTCCGACGAGCGACGAGGACGAGACAGACGTGCCTACCGGCAAGGTCAAGTGGTTCAACAGTGAGAAGGGCTTTGGCTTTCTCTCCCGCGATGACGGTGGCGACGTCTTCGTTCACTCGTCGGTGCTTCCGGAAGGCGTCGACTCACTGAAGCCGGGGCAGCGCGTGGAATTCGGCGTGGTGGCCGGAAATCGCGGGGATCAGGCATTGTCCGTCACCGTTCTCGATCCGACTCCCTCCGTTGCGGCCGCCCAGCGCCGCAAGCCGGACGAGCTGGCGTCCATCGTCCAGGATCTGACCACCCTGCTGGAGAATGTGACGCAGCAGCTGGAGCGCGGCCGCTATCCGGACAAGGCACACGGCCACAAGATCGCGGGCATGCTGCGGGCGGTGGCCGACCAGCTCGACGTCTGACCCGAGTCCGGTTTGAATTCGACCTGAGTCTGGTTTGAGGCTGGTCTGAGTTCGACCTGAGTGGCCCGGCGCGCATCGGCACATACGACATCTCGTCAGCGGAGCCGGATGGATATCCATCCGGCTCCGCTTGACGTGGGACCACTTGCCGAAGCGTCAGAACGCGTCCAGCGCCCCGGGTCCGAGGGGCGGTACCAGCCCCTCGGCCGCCGCGCGGGTCAGCAGCCCGCGCACCGCGGCGTAGCCGCTCTCGCCGAGGTCGGCGGTGAACTCGTTGACGTACAGCCCAATGTGCTGATCGGCGACGGCCGGGTCCATCTCCTGGGAGTGGTCCAGGACATATGCCCGCGACGCCTCCGGGTCGTCCCAGGCCATCCGTACCGATGTCCGGGCGGCGTCGGCGAGCTCCCGCAGCCGCTCGGCGCCCAGCGAGCGCTTGGCGATGATCGCGCCGAGTGGGATCGGCAGACCGGTGGTCTGCTCCCAGTGCTCGCCCATGTCAGCCAGGCAGTGCAGTCCGTAATTCTGATAGGTGAACCGGGCTTCGTGGATGACGAGCCCGGCGTCGACCTCGCCGTCCCGCACCGCGGGCATGATCGCGTGGAACGGCAGCACCTTGATCTCGCCGACCCCGCCCGGCACCTCGGCGGCGGCCCACAGCCGGAAGAGCAGATACGCGGTCGAACGCTCGCTCGGCACCGCGACCGTCTTCCCCGCCAGATCCTTGCCGGTGAGCTGCTGCCCATCGCCGGGCTGCCGCGAGAGCACCAGCGGACCGCAGCCGCGGCCGAGCGCGCCGCCGCAGGGCAGCAGCGCGTAGTCGTCCAGCACCCACGGCAGTACGGCGTACGACACCTTCAGTACGTCGAACTCACCGCGCTCGGCCATCCCGTTGGTGATGTCGATGTCCGCGAAGGTGACATCGAGCGCGGGCGCGCCGGGGACGCGGCCGTGGGCCCAGGCGTGGAAGACAAAGGTGTCGTTGGGGCACGGGGAGTAGGCGATCCTCAAAGGCCCAGTCAATGGCGCAGCCAAAGGCTCAGTCAGGGGATCGCTCAGGGGCTCAGTCACTGCCGGGCTCCTTCCGGGTCAAAGGTCCAGGTGCCGAGGAGGGGAGCGATGGTCGCGAAGGCGCCCGTGAGCGCATCGAGTGCCTCCCCGATCCGCCAGGCCGCGCGGTCGCGCGGTCCGACGGCGTTGGAGACGGTCCGTACTTCCAGGGCGGGCACGGACTGGGCCGCGGCGGCCTCCGCGACGCCGAAGCCCTCCATGGCCTCGGCGACGGCGCGCGGATGGCGGCGCAGCAGCTCGGCGGCCCGTTCGGCGCTACCGGTCACGGTCGACACGGTGAGCACGGTGCCGCGCACGGCGTCCGTCGCCTCGGCGACGGCGGCGACGAGCGGGGCGGGCGGGAGGTGTTCGACGGTTCCGAAGCCCAGGTCGGTGACGGCGGCGAAGCCGTCGGGGGTCTCGGCGCCCAGGTCGGCGGCGACGATGGCGTCGGCGACGACGACGGAGCCGAGGTGTGCGGCGGTGGGCGCGGTGGCGGCGGGCGCTGGGGTGGAGATCGCTGCGGTAGAGGGCGCTGCGGTGCCGGGCGTTGTGGCGGCGGGCCGCGCCGTGGCTGTGGGCCGCGCCGTGGCTGTGGTGGCGGGCAGCGTGGTGGTGAAGCCGCCACCGATACCGGCCGATACGGCGAGGTCATAGGGGGTGCGGGCGACCGCGGCCGCGGCGAGGGCGGCGGCGGTTCCGGCCGCCGCGGCCGCCGGGCCGACCCCAGCGGCCAGGACGTCCACGGTGAGCGGCGGCCCGGTGGGCGGCGCCGGGCTCAGCCGGTGGAGCACCCCGCCGGGGACGGGGAGTTCGGCCAACTCGGGGGCCGTGGCGCCGACGCCCCGTACGACGGCGTCCCGCTCGGCTGGTACGGCCGTGACGATCAGTACGCGCATGGGTGGCTCCCCCCTGTCACATACAACCCTGTCACGGCGCGGCCGGTTGCCCGGTGCGACCGGGCCCAGCCCTGCGGAGTTCCGCTCGTCAGGAGTCCCGTCGGGAGTCCCGTCGGGAGTCCCGTCAGGAGTCCCGTTCCAGCGTGAAGCGCCAGATGCCCTTGACGCCCTGGCTGCTCTTGCCGAGCTCGGCGACCGTGATCGTGACCTTCTTCTCGAGCGTGGTCTGGCCGGTCTGCGGGTTCTGCTTGGCGAAGAGCGTGTCGCTGTCGAAGCTGCGGTACGTCTCCTTGCTCGCCTCGGCCATGACCGGGTTGTTGGCGATCAGGCCCCAGCTGGACTTGGCGATCTCGGGGTCCACCCCAAGCCGCACCTTGTCCCCAGAGGTCACCTTGATCGTCTTCTCGGGCTTGGCGGACAGGCAGTCCTTGAACTTCTTCGAGCTCAGGTCCTTGCCGTCGCCGTAGCAGCCGTTGCTCGCCTCGGTCGTCACGGTGTTCGAACCGACCGTCACCGTTGCCAGCGGGGTCGGCTTGTCGCAGGCGGAGAGGGCGACGAGCCCGAGGGACACAGCACAGGCGGCGGTGACGGCGCGGCGGCCCTTGCCCCTGGAAAACAGCGCAGCGGTCATGCGGGCAGGCTATCTGGCCCCATCGATCGCCTCGCGCGCGGGTACGACTCGCCGACGGCGGTCCCGCCAGGGACGCACGCCTCCGGTAGCTCCCAGAACTCACGCCGCCCGTAGTTCCAGAACTCACGCCGCGCGTTGCGCCCAGAACTCAGCCACCCGTAGCCCCCAGAACTCATGCCACCCGCGGATACGGCGCCCCCTGCCGGGAGGCGCTCAGCAGTCCGCGGACGCTCAGCGCCGTGCCCAGCGCGATCACCGCCGCGGCGACCGCCATCCCCAGCACTCCGTGGAGCGGCAGCACGATGCCGATGGCGCCGCCGACGACCCACGCCATCTGGAGCGTCGTCTCGGAGCGCGAGAACGCCGAGGTGCGGACCTCCTCCGGGACGTCACGCTGGATCAGCGCGTCCAGCGACAGCTTGCCGAGCGCCTGGGAGATCCCGGCCGTGGCGGCCACGGCGGCCACCGTCACCGCGCCGTAGAGGGCCGCCGACACGATGAGCACGCCCAGGGCGGAGCTCAGCACCACCGCGATGATCAGTTCCGGGCCGCGCGCCCGCAGCCAGGCGCCGATCGCGGTACCCAGCGCGTTGCCGCCGCCCGCGCAGACCGCGGCCAGGCCGAGCGAGATCTCGGGGCCGAGTCCGCCCAGCGGCTGGTCGCGGAGGAGGAAGGCGAGGAAGAGGGTGAGGAACCCGGACAGTGTCTTCAGCGCAGCACACGCCTGTAGGGCGTGCAGTACGGAGGGGCCGACCGTACGGAGGCCGGGCCGCCGGGACCGCCCCCTCCAGAAGGCGGTCCGCGAGAAGGCGGTCCGCGAGAAGGCAGTCCGGGAGAAGGCAGTCCGGGAGAAGGCGGTCCGGGAGAAGGCGGATCCGTCCCCACCGACCGCCGGGGCGGTCCTGGCCCTGCCCACCCTGGCCTTGGGTTTACGCACCGTGACCGGGAGATGCAGATGGCGCTGCCCCGAGGTCAGCTGCGCCCTGGCCTCGCCCTTCGAGGAGTCCACCTTGTGCGGCAGGGTGAACGACAGGAATCCGCCCAGCAGGAAGATCGCGGACGCCCCGTACAGCGGCCAGCTCGGCCCGATCTGATGCAGCCCGGCCCCCAGCGGGGCCGCCGCGCCGGTGGCGAGCAGCCCGGCCAGGGTGACCCGTGAATTGGCCTTGACCAGGGAGAAGTGGGGTGGGAGCAGCCGTGGAACGACGGCGGAACGGACGACTCCGTACGCCTTGGACGCCACCAGCACGCCCAGCGCCGCCGGATAGAGCTCGAGCCCGCCGCCCGCCACCGCGCCCGCCATCGTCAGCGCGAGCACCACGCGGGTCAGCATCGCGCCCGCCATCGCCGCGCGGCGGCCGTGCGGAATGCGGTCGAGCAACGGGCCGATGACGGGGGCGAGCAGCGCGAACGGCGCCATGGTGATGACCAGGTAGAGCGCGACCCGGCCGCGGGCCTCGTCGGTCGGGACCGAGAAGAAGATCGTGGAGGCGAGGGCGACGGTGATCAGCATGTCGCCCGCGGAGTTCACCGCGTGCAGTTCGATCAGCTTGCCGAGCCCCGACTCGCCCGCGCCGTGGGCGTGGGTGGCCCGGCGGATGCCGCGCCCGGCCGCGGTGAAAGGGAGGCGCAGCGCGAAGGGGAGACGGAGCGCGTGGACGATCCAGCGGCCCGACCTCCTGGTCGAGCCGCCGCTGTACCACCGCGTTCCTGCCACCTGACCATGGTGCAGCCCAAGCGGCCGAAGCGTCAGACCTTCGACGGCTTTCCGGATGGCGGCGCCGTCGGCGGAGATCGGCAACACCCCGCTGTCCAGCGGAAATGCTCTTTCGCGGGGGCTTCGCGGGGGCTTCGCGGGGGCGCGCGGGGAGGGGGCGTACGGCACCGTGGCGGGAGGTGAGGATGAGACGGGGGTAGGGCCGGTGCGGCCGGACAAGGTAGCGTGCGTAACCGCGCCACCGAGGGTCGTTCCTGGCCGTGTGCCGAGTAGCCATCCCGCAGAATGGGACGTACAAGGTGCGCCCGAAGGCCGGATGGGCGCGGACGTCGACGCGGCCCCATGGTCCGCTCCGTCCGCGGTCCCGCGACGGCCGTACGGCTGGCGCACCAGGTCAGACGGCTGCGACGGCGTGGAAGAGAGAATCGATCCTGTGAGTGCGATGCGAAGCCGTACCCCCGACCGCCTGTGCGCCGAGGCGGTCGAACTCGCCCGCGAGGCGGCCGTGGAAGCCGCCCGTCCGGGGCAGGTGGGCGAGTATCTGGGCGCTGTCGCCGAGGGCGACCGCGTGGTCACGCATCTCTTCGAGAGCCCCGAGCCGGGCTATCGCGGCTGGCGCTGGGCGGTCACGGTGACCCGCGCCTCCCGTGCGAAGGCCGTCACCCTGGACGAGACGGTGCTGCTCCCCGGGCCCGACGCGCTGCTCGCGCCGGAGTGGGTGCCCTGGAGCGAGCGGCTGCGCCCCGGCGACATGGGGCCGGGCGATCTGCTCCCCACCGAGGCCGAGGATCTGCGCCTGGAGCCCGGCTACTCGGGCGAGGACGCCCCGCCGCCCAACTCCGCGGTCTCGGAGGAGATGCAGCAGCTCGCGGCGGTGGAGGAGGCCGATGTGACGGTCGGCGCCCCCGCGGCACAGACCGCCACGCCTACGGCCGGCTCGATCGCGGCCGTCGCCGAGGAACTGGGCATGCGCCGCGCCCGGGTGCTGTCCCGCTACGGCCTCCACGTCGCGGCCGACCGCTGGGACGAGGCGTACGGCCCCAAGACCCCCATGGCCCAGGCGGCCCCCGGCACCTGCGCGAGCTGCGGCTTCCTGGTGGCCCTCGGCGGCTCGCTGGGGCAGGCGTTCGGGGTTTGCGCGAACGAGTTCAGCCCGGCGGACGGCCGCGTCGTCTCCCTCTCGTACGGCTGCGGCGCCCACTCCGAGGCCGCCGTCATGCCCAAGCCGCCCCGCCCGGCCGCACCCGTAGTCGACGAAACCGTCGTCGAACCCCTTCCCCTCCACCCGGACCGCACGAGCGGCTCTGTCGAGCCGGACACGCCCCCAGAGGAGCTCGGCCACAGCTGAGGAGCGCGGGGCCCGCCCCACGCCGTCCCTGGCCAGGTGCTGGGGAATGCCGTGCCTGGCCCCGCCGCTGGGGAACGCCGCCCCCGGCCAGGCTGCTGCAGAACGGCGGCCCCGGGGTCGGAGCCCGGCGCACGGTCGCCGCGACGGCGGCTGCGGACTCCCGCCCCGGCGGAGGCGCGCGCTCCAGTGCGTCGCGGCGCCAGCGTCCCCGGCCTCTTGCGGTGTCAGCGGTCCCGGCCCCTCGCGGCGCGAGCGTCCCCGGCCCCTTGCGGCGTCAGCGCCCCCGCCCCCTCGCGGCTGTCGCCTCGTCGGCCGACGGCCGTCGGCCGACGGCCGCTGGTCGCCGTAGCCCCGGACACGCCGCCTCTCGGACTCGCCCGGCGACGTGTGGGCAGGGAGGGGTCAGGTCCCAATGGGGAGTCCGGCCCCCCGGTTCGCCCTCACCTGGCGGTCTTCCCACAGGGTGCCGCCCCCCGGCCGGGGCTGCGGTGCCCAGGGGCGCCTATGGGGGTCCGGCGGACCACGCGGCGGAGCCGCATATCGATGCCTTCCCCTCCCTGCCCCTCCCCGTTACCAGGGGCTTCGCCCCTGGACCCCGGGGTCTGGGGCGAAGCCCCAGTTGTGGGAAGGGGCGGGGAGGGGAACAGCCCGCCGCAGGCGCCAAGATCTGCCGCACATCCCCTGGGGCAAGCGGCGTACCCGAGGCAGGAACCGGGTGGGACGGGGCCCGCGGGCCCCGAGGTGAGGGGGAGAATCCGGTTGTGTGGGGCCCGGGGCGTCGTTTGGGGCCGGATAGCGGTACGTTCGCGGCTAGCAAGGGCGGCACGTCAGGGAACGGCGAGCGCGGTGGGGGGGATCCGCACCGCGGGGGACTCGGCGGTGTGGCGCCGTGGCGCAGGACGGACCCCGACCAGGAACTTCCGGAGGCGAGACGTGAGCAGCACGGCGATGGTGCGAGGCGCGACCGAGGACGCGGACCCGTTCGGGACCGCGCGGCTGCGGCGCGGCGTGCTGGACGCCTGGGCCGCGTCGCCCGCCCGGTTCCGGGAGGACGCCAACGCCGAGGAAGACCTGGCGCTGGGCGGCCACCGGGACCGGCTGGTCGTCGAGATGGCCCAGAACGCGGCGGACGCCGCCGCCCGCGCCGGGGTGCCCGGTCGGTTGCGGCTGACCCTGCGGCCGGCCACGGACGGCGAGCCCGCCGTGCTGGCCGTCGCCAACACCGGGGCGCCGCTGGACGCGGCGGGCGTCGAGTCGCTGTCCACCCTGCGGGCGTCGGCCAAGCGGGACGATCCGGAGAGCGCGGTCGGGCGGTTCGGCGTCGGCTTCGCGGCGGTGCTCGCGGTGAGCGACGAGCCCGCGGTCGTGGGCCGCACCGGCGGGGTGCGCTGGTCGCTGGCCGAGGCGCGGGAGCTGACCCAGCGCGCCGCTGCCGCCGGCCCCGGCCTCGCCGAAGAACTGCGCCGCCGCGACGGCCACGTCCCCCTGCTGCGGCTGCCGCTGCCCGCCGAGGGGAGCGCTCCGGAGGGCTACGACACCGTCGTGGTGCTGCCGCTGCGCGACGGCGCCGCGCTGGACGTGGCGGAGCGGCTGCTGGCCGGGATCGACGACGCGCTGCTGCTGACCCTCCCCGGCCTGGCCGAGGTCGTGGTCGAGACCGTCGAGGGCACCCGGACGCTGCGCCGCCGCCAGGACGGCCCGTACACCGTCGTCGAGGACAGCGGCGAGCGCGGTACGAGGCGCTGGCGCACCGAGAGCGTCGGCGGGCGGCTGGAGCCGGAGCTGCTGGCCGACCGCCCGGTGGAGGAGCGGCTGCGCCCGGTGTGGTCGGTTACCTGGGCGGTTCCGGTGGACGCGGAGGGCGCGCCGACGCGGCCCGCGACCGCCCCGGTGGTCCATGCCCCGACGCCGACCGACGAGCCGCTGGGCATGCCCGCGCTGCTGATCGCGTCCTTCCCGCTGGAGCCCACCCGCCGCCACACCGCCCCCGGGCCGCTCACGGACTTCCTGCTGGACCGCGCGGCCGAGGCATACGCGACGCTGCTGCGCGACTGGCATCCGGTCTCGGTCGGCTCGATCGACCTGGTCCCGGGCCAGCTGGGCCGGGGCGAGCTGGACGGGGAGCTGCGCCAGCGGGTGCTGGAGCGGCTGCCGAGGGTGCCGTTCCTGCCCAGCGCCGCCGCACCGGCGGTCGGCGTGGGCACGGAGGACGCGGCCGTGGCCGAGGCCGCGGCGGGCTGGCTCGGCTCGCCGGAGGCGCTCGGCCCGGACGCCGCCCAGGGCGGCCCCGCCGCGGGGGAGCCGACTGCCGCCCCGCCCGCGCCCGCCCCGGCCGACTGGGACGACGACGTGCTGGCGCGCGGCGGCGCCGAGGGCGAGCCGTACGCGCTGCGGCCCCGGGACGCCGAGATCGTCGAGGGCGCGGGCGCGGAGACGGTGGAGGTGCTGGCCGAGCTGTTTCCGACGCTGCTGCCCGCGGGTCTCGAGCGCCGCTCGGAGCTGCGGGTGCTGGGCGTGGCCCGGGTGCCGCTGGGCGAGCTCATCGACCGGCTCGCGGGGGTGGAGCGCGCCCCGGCCTGGTGGCGGCGGCTGTACGACTCGCTGGGCGGCATCGACCCGGACCGGCTCAGCGGGCTGCCGGTGCCGCTGGCGGACGGCCGGACGACGATCGGGCCCCGGCAGGTGCTGCTGCCGCTGCCGGGCGAGACCGACGGCGACCTGGACAGCCTGCACGGCCTCGACAGCGGCGGCGGCCTGCACAGCCTGGACAGCATCGGAACCGCCGAGTCCGCCGGACCGTTCGAGTCCGCCGTCACCACCGAGCCCGCCGGACCGTTCGAGTCCGCCGGAACCGCCGAGTCCGCCGGAACCGCCGGGCCTGCCGGAATCGCCGGGCCTGCCGGAACCGTCGAGTCCGGCGCGCCCGCGCGGACCCCCGAGCGCGGCGCCGCGGTCAGCGATACGCATCGCACCCTCGCTCGCCTCGGTCTGAAAGTTGCACATCCGGACGCCGCCCATCCGCTGCTGGAGAAGCTCGGCGCGACCCCTGCCACGCCCCGCGCCGTGCTGACGACCCCCCAGGTTCGGACCGCCGTCGCGCATTCGCTGGAGGCGGAGGACGAGTACGACCCGTTCGCGGAGGAGGGCGAGGGCGGCCTGGGCGCGGCGCTGGACGCCGACACGCTGGCCGACACCGTCCTCGGCCTGGTCCAGCAGGCCCGGCTGGCGCCCGGCGACGAGCCGTGGCTGGCCGCGCTCGCGCTGCCCGACGAGGACGGTGAGCTGGCCCCGGCCGGTGAGCTGGTCCTCCCCGGCAGCGCCTTCGAGCAGGTCATGCGGGAGGGCGAACTGGCCGCGTGCGACGTCGAGCTGGCCGAGCGCTGGGGTGAGCAGCCGCTCGCCGCGGTCGGTGTGCTGGCGGGCTTCACCCTGGTCAGGGCCGCCGATGTGGTGCTGGACCCGGATGAACTGGAGCCCCGCGAGGGCGACTTCACCGAACCGGACGACGCCGGTGTGCTGGACGCCGTCGACGTGTGGTGCGAGGACGTGCTGGACCGGCTGCCGGAGACGCCGGTGCCGCCGGTGGCCACCGAGATCGTGGCCGTACGCGACCTGGACCTGGTCGACGACGAGGCCTGGCCTCGGGCGCTGGCCATGCTCGCCCAGCCGCCGCTGCGCGACGCGCTGACCGCGCCGGTGCGGGTGCTGCTGCCGGACGGCACGACGGAGATCGTGCGCTCGTACACCGCGTGGTGGCTGCGCGGCCATCCGGTGCTGGACGGCCGCCGCCCCGCCGGGCTGCGCGCGGCCGGGGGCGATCCGCTGCTGGCCGGGCTGTACGAGGCGGTGGACGCGGCCGGGTTCGAGGACGAGCAGGTGCTGCGGGCGCTGGGCGTACGGACCTCCGTCGCCGCGCTGCTGGACGAGCCGGGCGGCGCCGCCGAACTGCTGGCCCGCCTCTCCGACCCGGATCGCGAGGTGGCCCCCGCCCAGCTGCACGCCATCTACGGGCAGCTGGCCGACCTGGAACCCGAGCAGGTGACCCTGCCGGATGAGCTGCGCGCCGTCGTGGACGGTGAGCCGACGGTGGTCGAGGCGGGCGAGGCGCTGGTCGCGGACGCCCCGGACCTGATGCCGCTGGCCGAGGCGGACGGCCGGGCGCTGCTGCCCGTACGGCCGACGCGGGCGGCGGAGCTGGCCGAGCTGTTCCAGGTGCGGCGGCTGAGCGAGGCGTACCCGGCGCGGGTGACCTCACAGGGCGATCCGCATGAGGTGCCCGAGGCAGTCCGCGAACTCCTCCCGGGCGCCCCGCTGTCGTACATCGAGCACGAGGAACTGCTGATCGAGGGCGCGGGCGCGGGTGAGGGCGCGGGCCCGGGTGACGGCGAAGGCGCGGGCGCGGGCGCGGGCCCGGTTGAGATCGAGCTGGACTGGCGGTATGTGGACGGCACCCTGCACGCCTCGACGGTCGAGGGCGTCGCGGCCGGGCTGTCCTGGGCCGCCGGCCACTGGGCGCGCCGGTTCGAGGTGGCGGCCCTGCTGGAGGATCTGACCCGTACGGAGGAACTGGCGCGGGCCCGCTGGTTCGACTGAGGGGCGCGCGTACGGGGCGTGCGCGGGCCTTGCCCTGGGGCAAGGCCCGCCCCGGTCAGGGCTTGCGTGCCACGCCCGCGAAGATCCACAGCTCCCTGGCCTCCGCCTCGGCCCTGGCCTGCTCGCCGTCGGGCTTCCAGCGGTGCGGCATCACCACGCCCGGATCGACCAGCTCCAGCCCGTCGAAGAACGGAAGGATCTCTTCCTGGGTGCGTCCCTGCACATGGATGCCGCTGCTGCGGTAGAGGTTGGTGACCGCGTCCGAGACCCCGGGGCGGGGGTCGAGCGCCCCGTGCGAGAGCACGAGATAGCTGCCCGAGGCCAAGGGCTCGACCAGTTGGCGCACGATCTCGTACGGCTTCTGCTCGTCCGCGATGAAGTGCATGATCGCATTCAGCGACAGGGCGACCGGCTGGGACAGATCGAGGGTGTCGTTCAGATCTTCGGCGGACAGGATCCCCTCCGGATCGCTGACGTCCGCGTGGATGTAGGCGGTGCGGCCCTCGGGCGTGGAGAGCAACAGGGCCTGCGCGTAGGCCAGCACTATCGGGTCGTTGTCCGCGTAGACGACCCGGGAGCCAGGGGCGGCCTTCTGGGCGACCTGGTGGAGGTTGGGCTCGGTGGGGATGCCGGTGCCGATGTCCAGGAACTGCCGTATGCCCGCCTCGCCCGCGAGCCAGCGGGTCGCGCGGTGCATGAATGACCGGTTGGCACGGGTCCACGGCTTGACGTCGGGCCAGACGGCCTCGACCTGTTCGGCGGCGTGGGTGTCGACCGCGTAGTGGGTCTTGCCGCCCAGGAAGTAGTCATACATGCGGGCCGAGTGCGGCTTACTGGTGTCGATCTCATCGGCACGAAAGCGGTTACCGGTCATATCCCTCACATTACTGGTGAGTTGACGACCACAAGACGGTAGTTCTCGAACAAAGTGCCCGTCGTGAGGCTTCCGCAACATTGTGAACGACCCGTGAAGATCGTACAGTTGGCCCGTCCGGCTCCGCCCGCGCGTCCTTGCGGCGGGGCCCTCATCTTTCTGTGCGCACCACTTTTCAGTGCGCAGCGCGGACGGGTGAGCGGGTGCGTCATGAGGAGGGGAGCGCGCCCGCACACCAGGCCAGGGCGCCGGACCGCTGCCGGGGGCGGCGGACGGTCCGGCGCCGCGCCGTCACGGGCGCCGCCTTGTGCGCGCTCGGGGGGTCGCGTCGGCCTCGGGGGGCGCGTCAGCCGTTCTGCGCGTCGGCCGTCCGCGCGTCGCCGTTCCGCGAGTCCCGGCGGATTGCCGCCTCCCGGGCCCGTACGTACCAGATGCCGAGCAGCCCGAGGCCGCCGCCGGCCAGGCAAGTCCACAGCCACCACAGATGTCCGTGCTCGTGGAACCAGCCGTAGAAGGGCAGCTGGGCGAGGAAGAGGACGAACCACACGATCGTGCCGCCGGTGATCGTGGCCACGACATTGCCCTCGAGGGGCTCCGGCGCCTCGTGCTTGGGGGTCCACTTCGTCATGGCCACAGCTTAAGGGGGCCGGTCATGGGCCCGGCCGGGGCCGTGCCGGACCTCACAGGGGCCTCGACGG
Organism: Streptomyces iranensis; assembly: GCF_017874715.1. Lineage (GTDB taxonomy): Bacteria > Actinomycetota > Actinomycetes > Streptomycetales > Streptomycetaceae > Streptomyces > Streptomyces iranensis. Next base: position 142,752 of record NZ_JAGGLR010000015.1, read on the forward strand.
GACCGGTTTGGCGATCGGACCTTGATAGTTTCATACTGAATACTTCTGGGTCTGAGTGGAATGTCTTGTTCGATCGTCCAAAGGGCCCGCTGTTGATGTTCACGCACACTGAGGTCCTTCATGTCCCCCTCGGCCACCGCGCCGGTCGACGCCAGTAAGCAGCAGGCTCCGACTCCCCCCGCCAACGGCATCGACAAGTTCTTCAAGATCAGCGAGCGTGGTTCCTCGATCTCCCGGGAGATCCGGGGCGGACTGGCCACGTTCTTTGCGATGGCCTACATCGTCGTACTGAATCCGATCATCCTCGGGGCCGGTACGGACAAGTTCGGGCATCAGCTCAACAACGGCCAGCTGGTCACCGCCACCGCCCTGATCGCGGGCCTGACCACGCTGCTCATGGGGATCATCGGCAACGTCCCCATCGCGCTCGCCGCGGGCCTCGGCATCAACGCCGTGGTCTCGCTGCAGCTCGCGCCCAAGATGAGCTGGCCGGACGCGATGGGCATGGTGGTGCTCGCGGGTCTGGTGCTGATGATCCTCGTCGCCTCGGGGCTGCGGCAGCGGGTGATGGACGCGATCCCATCCGGGCTGCGGCGGGCGATCGCGATCGGCATCGGGCTCTTCATCGCCCTGATCGGCCTGGTCGACTCCGGCTTCGTCAGCCGTAACCCCGACTCCGCGCACACCACCGTCCCCCTGGGCCTGGGTATGGCCGGGCGGCTGCAGGGCTGGCCGGTGCTGGTCTTTGTGGCCGGTCTCGCGCTCACCTTCATCCTGATCGTCCGCAAGACGCGCGGCGCGATCCTGATCGGCATCGTGACCATGACCGTGGTCGCGATCGTGATCAACTCCCTGGCCCAGATCCCGGACGCCCAGTGGGGGCTGACCATTCCCTCGGTGCCGGAGAAGGTGGTCGACACCCCGGACTTCGGCCTCGTCGGCGATGTCAGCCTCTTCGGCGGCTTCCATGAGGTCGGCCTGCTCACCGGCTGTCTCTTCGTCTTCACCGTGCTGCTGTCCGGCTTCTTCGACGCGATGGGCACGATCATCGGCGTCGGCGAGGAGGCCGGGCTGACCGATGAGCGCGGTCAGCTGCCGGGCATGGGCCGGATCCTGATGATGGACGGCGTCGCGGTCGCGGGCGGCGGCTTCGGCTCGGCCTCGGCCAACACCTGCTTCGTGGAGTCCACGGCGGGCGTCGGGGAGGGGGCGCGCACCGGACTCGCGAACGTGGTGACCGGCGCGCTCTTCCTGCTGGCGCTGGTCTTCACCCCGCTGGCCAAGGTGGTGCCCTCGCAGGCCGCGACCCCCGCGCTGGTGGTCGTCGGCTTCCTGATCATGGCGGCGAACGTCAAGGAGATCGACTGGAGCGATTCCACGATCGCGATCCCGGCCTTCCTGACCATGATCTCGATGCCGTTCACGTACAGCATTACCAACGGGATCGGGCTGGGCGTCCTCTCGTTCCTGCTGCTGCGCATCGCCACCCGGCGGACCCGGGAGATCCCGTGGCTGCTGGGCGCGGTGGGGCTGTGCTTCCTGGTGTACTTCCTGCTCAACCCGATCGAACAGGCACTCGGCGTCTCCTGAGCCGAGCTCGGTCCGGCTTGAGCCGAGCTCAGCCCCACCTGGGTCGGGCCCGGTCCCGCCTGAGCCGAGCTCAGCCCCGCCTGAGCCGAGTCGTCGTCCAGCCCCCTGGTGTACGTGGTCACGCCGTCCCGCGCCCTGGCGCATGAGCGTTCCGCCCTGAGCGCCCAGGACCCCCGTGGTCCTGGGCGCTCATGCGTGCCGCCGTACGTCACTACCCGGAGTCAACTCACTCGTTCGGGTGAAATAGAAATAGGGATGTCACCAGGGTTTCATTAGACGAGGTAATGAGTTATGCTAAAGACCATGCCCGATCTGTCCCGCCCCCAGCACCAGGCGGAGGCGCCCCCCGATGACGCGGCCGCCGTGAGTGCCCTGCGGTCCGGGGTGATGCGTCTGTCGCGGCGGCTCAAGCACCAGCGGGTGGACGAATCGCTCAGCCCGACCGAGATGGCGGTCCTGGGCACGCTGGCCCAGTGCGGCTCCGCCACCCCCGGCGAGCTGGCCCGCAAGGAGCACGTCCAGCCGCCGTCGATGACCCGCATCGTGGCGCTGCTGGAGGCCAAGGGACTGGTCAGGCTCGAACCGCATCCGGAGGACCGGCGGCAGAAAGTCGTCTCGCCGACCGAGCGGGCAGAAGCCATGCTCGAAGAGAGCCGACGCAAGCGCAACGCCTGGCTGGCCGAGCTGGTCGGGGAGCTGACCGAGGACGAGTGGGACGTGCTGCGCGCCGCCGCGCCCGTGCTGGAGAAGCTCGCGCATATGTAAGAACCACCCGAGACAGCCAGGAGGCGAACGCACTTGAGTACGGGACCCGGAGCAGACTCCGCACCCGCACCGAAGAACCCCGCAAACCCCGGAAGCCCGGGATCCCCCGGAACCTCCGGACCCCCAGGAGCTCCGGGAATCTCCGGACCCCCCGGAACCCCGGGAATCTCCGGAACCCCGAGAACCCCCGCGACCCCCGGAACGCCCGGAACCCCGGGAATCTCCGTATCCGACCCCGCGCCCGCCGTCACCGGGGGGCGTACCCGGGGCGGGACCTTCCGTTCGCTGAGGATCCGCAACTACCGCCTGTTCGCGACCGGTGCCATGATCTCCAACACCGGCACCTGGATGTCACGGATCGCCCAGGACTGGCTGGTCCTGAGTCTCACCGGCTCCTCCACCGCGGTCGGCATCACCACCGCGCTGCAGTTCCTGCCCATGCTGCTCTTCGGCCTCTACGGCGGGGTCATCGCGGACCGATGTCCCAGGCGCCGGCTGCTGCTGTTCACCCAGACCGCGCTGGGGCTGTGCGGGCTCGCCCTCGCCACCCTCACCCTCAGCGGCCATGTGCAGGTCTGGCACGTCTATCTCATCGCGTTCCTGCTCGGCATGGTCACCGTCGTCGACAACCCGACCCGCCAGGTCTTCGTCAACGAGATGGTCGGCCCCAAGGACCTGCGGAACGCGGTCAGCCTCAACTCCGCGAACTTCCAGTCCGCCCGGCTGATCGGCCCGGCGGTCGCCGGTGTGCTGATCACCGCAGTGGGCAGCGGCTGGGCCTTCCTGATCAACGGAGTCTCCTTCGGCGCCCCGATCATCGGGCTGCTGCTGATGCGCACCAGCGAGCTGCACAAGGTCGAGCGGGCGCCGCGCGGCAAGGGACAGCTGCGGGAGGGGCTGCGCTATGTGGCCGGGAACCCCGATCTGATCTGGCCGATCGTGCTCGTCGGCTTCATCGGCACCTTCGGCTTCAACTTCCCGATCTGGCTGAGCGCCTTCGCCGACGATGTCTTCCACGCCGGGCCGGGCACGTACGGCCTGCTCAACACTCTGATCGCGATCGGCTCGGTGACGGGCGCGCTGCTCGCCGCCCGGCGGGTGGTGGCCAGGCGGCGGCTGCTGGTCGGGGCCGCGCTGATGTTCGGCGTGCTGGAGATGGTCGCGGCGGTCACCCCGTACTTCTGGCTCTTCGCGGCGCTCATGGTGCCGATCGGGATCTTTAGCCTGACGTTCAACGTGACCGCGAACTCCAGCGTCCAGCTCGCGACGGATCCCGCGATGCGGGGCCGGGTGATGAGCCTGTTCATGATGGTCTTCGTCGGCGGTACGCCGATCGGCGGCCCGCTCGTGGGCTGGGTGACCGACACCTACGGCGCGCGCATCGGCTTCGCCGCGGGCGGCCTGATCTCGGCGGCCGCCGCGGCCGCGGTGGGGCTGATCCTGGTCCGGTCCGGCGGCCTGCGGGTGAAGCTGGACCTGCGCCGGGGCCGCCCGCATGTGATCTTCGTGCCGCGCACGCCTGAGACGGAGGAGAAGCCGCTGGCCGCCACGGCCTGAACCGCCCGCCCCTTTGGCCTCGCCGGGGCTCCGCCCCGGGCCCCGGCCCCGCTCCTCAAACTCCCCCAGCTACCGCTGGGAGGTGCCCCCTGGAGGGGCTGAGTTGCCAACCCCGGAGGGGCTGAGTCACAACCTCCGGCGGGGCTGAGTTGCCAACCATCTGAGGGGCTCCAGCTCCCCACCCCCGGTGCGGGAGACTGGGCGGATGAGACTCTTCGCCGCCGTGTTGCCGCCGGAGGCGGCCGTCGCCGAGCTGGCCGCGCGGGTCAAGGCGCTCCGGGCGCTGCCGGGGGCGGACGGGCTGCGCTGGACCGAGCGGGAGGGCTGGCATTTCACGCTCGCCTTCTTCGGCGAGGTGGCCGAGGACGTACTGCCCGAGCTGCACACCCGGCTGGCCCGCGCCGCCCATCGGCACCGCCCCCATGAGCTGCGGCTCGCGGGCGGCGGCCGGTTCGACGACCGGGTGGTGTGGGTGGGCGCCGACGGCGACAGCGAGGCCCTGCGGCGGCTGGCCGACTCCGCCGAGGCGGGGGGCCGACGGGTCGGGGTCCCGATGGACCGGCACCGCCCGTACCACCCGCATCTGACCATCGCCCGAGCCCGCTCCTCGCGGCACGGCTCCCCGCGCCACGGCTCCGCCACCAGCCTCGCGCCGTACGTGGACGGGCTCACGGACTTCGCGGGCCGGGAGTGGACCGTGGGCGAGCTCAGCCTGGTGCGGAGCCATCCACCCGCCCCGGGCGTCCCCGGGCAGCAGCCGCGCTACGAGGTGGTGGCGGCCTGGCCGCTGGGGCACTGAGCGGTCGGGCTAATCTCGAGGTGTGGACCCCAAGACCAGAAACATGATCATGAGCGGCGCGCTGGTGCTGATTCTCGTCGTCGTCGCCGCGGCGGCCGCCCTCGGAGGCTGAGAAGGAGGGGGTGTGGGCCGCGCCGCGGCCCACACCCACACCCCATAGCTCTTGCCCTCGGCTGCCAGGCGCCGCTGGGCTGCTAGAAGCCTCCGGGCTGCCAGGAGCCGCTGGGCTGCCAGGCGCCCTCGGCTGCCAGGCGCCTCTCGGCTACCAGGCGAACGCCTCCGGCGACGGCCCCGGACCCGGGAAGATCTCGTCCAGCTCCGCCAGCACCTCCTCGCCCAGCTTCAGCTCCGACGCCCGTACCGCCGACGCCAGCTGCTCGGCCGTGCGCGGACCCACGATCGGACCGGTGACCCCGGGCCGGGTGAGCAGCCAGGCCAGGGCCGCCTCGCCGGGCTCGATGCCGTGCTTGGCCAGCAGGTCCTCGTACCGCTGGACCTGATCGCGCACCGTCGCGTTCTTCAGCGCGTCGGCACTGCGCCCGGACGTGCTGCGCGAACCCCCGCCCTCGCGCTCCTTGCGGAGCGCTCCGCCGAGCAGCCCGCCGTGCAGCGGCGACCAGGGGATGATGCCCACGCCATAGCCCTGCGCGGCCGGGATGACCTCCATCTCGGCGCGGCGCTCGGCCAGGTTGTACAGGCACTGCTCGCTGACCAGCCCGTACGAACCACGGCGGGCCGCGGTCTCATTGGCCTGGGCGATGTGCCAGCCCGCGTGGTTGGAGGAGCCCGCGTAGACGATCTTGCCCTGCTGTACGAGGACGTCGATGGCCTGCCAGATCTCGTCCCACGGGGTGGAGCGGTCCACGTGGTGGAACTGGTAGAGGTCGATGTAGTCCGTGCCGAGCCGCTTGAGGCTGGCGTCCACGGCCCGGCGGATGTTCACGGCCGAGAGCTTGTCGCTGTTGGGCCAGGGCTCACCCTCGGCGGCCATGTTTGCGTACACCTTGGTCGCGAGGACCGTCTTCTCGCGCCGCCCGCCACCCTTGGCGAACCAGCTCCCAAGGATTTCCTCGGTGCGGCCCTTGTTCTCGCCCCAGCCGTACACATTGGCGGTGTCGAAGAAGTTGATGCCCGCGTCGAGCGCGGCATCCATGATCGAGTGGCTGTCGGCCTCCTCCGTCTGCGGACCGAAGTTCATGGTGCCGAGGACGATACGGCTGACCTTGAGACCCGTGCGTCCGAGCTGCGTGTACTCCATGGGGATCAGCCAAGCCGTTGGAGTGCGCTCTAATCAAGGGGGACGGGCCGGGTGCTCGGTCATCGGTGGCGGCAGGGCCCCGGCCGAGAATTCCCCGTGGAAAACCCGAAAGCCCGCTTTTTGGCCCCCCGTGCGGTCAAAAAGCGGGCGTCTTGGGTTTTGCGGCTCCGGTCGGAATTCAATCGGGCGTGATCGCCGGAGATGGCCGCAGAATATGGTCGCCGAACGCGACCGGTCTTTTCTGATTACCGGGCGGATTACCGGGCGGATTACTGAGCGGATTACCGAGCGGCGCGGGACTTCATAAAGCCGAGAACGCCGAGGGCCAGGGCCATCAGTGCGCCGATCAGGACCATGTAGAGCCCCGGCCCCGCGGTCATGTCGTACAGCTTCGAGGCCTGCTCCACCGCCTTCTCCGCGACCTGCTGCGACACCCCCTCCTCGTCCTTCAGCTTCTGGATGAGCAGCCGCTCGGGGTCCGCCATGTTGATGACCGCGACGATGGCCATGGCCAGCCCCAGAACGCCGCCGACCAGGTAGAGCGCCGCCTTCTTGGTGGCCATGGCGGCGATGAACAGGATCGCCGCGACCAGGGCGATGATCAGCGTGATGATGCCGTCGCCGTCGATGCCCTTGATGCCCCCGGTGGCGCCCTCGGCGTCGGAGACCACCCAGTTCACCATGGAGCCGACCAGTGCGATGACCGAGCCGACGATCGCGAAGATCGCGATCTTCTTGGACGGCGCGGCCGGTGCCGCACCGTGGCTCGGGGCACCGGCGGAATGTGCGGGCGGTGCGGTTTGCGCATAAGAGGACTGGTTGTATTCGCTCATGAGCCCAGACCGTAAGCGGGGCCTTTCTGCATTGCAATGCCGCCGCCCGCTATGCCGTCAATGACCGATAAATTTCTCGCCGAAATAATCCCCGGATGAGATCAAATAATCTCGGGGTTATTTCGGGGTGGTCGCCCGCACAAATAATTGACAGACGTTATCTGCCCGTGATCGCGGAAGTCATGCACGATCACGGAAGTCGGGCTTGATCACGGGAGTCAGGCTGGATCGCGGGAGCCGGGCGTGGGCGGATGGCTGGGCGGAAGGCGGGTCCCCTGCCCAGGCGGCAGCCATGCGTGGCCGGAGGGGCCCCTCGGCGTGGTTCCGGCGCCGGACGCCCCCGGCGGGATGGCAGGCTTGGGCCCATGCGTCCGCTTCCGTTCGTACTCGGTGCCGCCGCGCTGCTGGCCGTGTCCGCAGCCGCCCCGGCCACCGCCGACGACTCGTCGTCGCCGTCCACCTTCACGATCCAGGATTCACGGATCACCGAGTCCAGCGGTCTCGTCGCGAGCCGCCTGCACCCCGGTGTCTACTGGACGCACAACGACAGCTCGGACGGCCCGTACGTCTACGCGGTGGACGGCAGGACCGGGAAGACGGTCGCGCGAGTCACCCTGCGCGGGATAGGGGATCCCCGCGATGTGGAAGCGATCTCGATAGGGCCGGACGGCAATATCTACGTCGGCGACATCGGCGACAACCTGGGCGGTCAGTGGTCCCATGTGTGGATCTACCGCTTCCCGGAGCCGAAGCGACTGAAGGACACCACCGTCACCGCGACCCAGTTCACCGTCAAGTACCAGGGCGGGCCGCGCGACGCCGAGGCGTTGATGGTCCATCCCAAGACCGGCCGTGTCTACATCGCCAGCAAGAGCGACGAGGACGCCGGGCTGTACGCCGGACCGACCACGCTGAGCCCGTCGGGGGTGAATGTCTTCCAGCGGGTCTCCGACCTCGACATGGAGGTCACGGACGGGGCGTTCTCCCCGGACGGCACCCGGCTGGTGCTCCGCGGCTACTTCTCGGCCGCCGAGTACCGCTGGCGGAACGGAAAGCCGACGCGGCTGGAGGAGGAGCCGGGGCTGCCGATACAGCGGCAGGGCGAGTCGGTCACCTTCACCCCGGACGGCGGCACCCTCATGTACGGCACCGAGGGCGCGGGCTCCAAGGTGACGCCGGTGGATCTCGGCGGGGAGCTGCTGCCGGACGCCACCGCGAAGGAGCAGAAGAAGGACGGAAAGTACTCCGACCGCGTCGACGGCAAGCTCACCGACGACGACAAGAACGGCAACCTGGTCAAGGCCGGGCTCACCTTCGTCGGCGCGCTGGTGGTGTTCCTGGGGCTGCGCAAGCTCTTCCGCCGGAGCTGATCCCGGAGCTGATCCCGGAGCTGATCCCGGGGCTGGTCGTCAGCGCGCGCGAAGGGGCCCGCGGCCGATCATCGGCCGCGGGCCCCTTCGCGTTCGGGGCAAGCCCCTCAGAGGTGCTCGATGACGTAGTCGACGCACGCCGTCAGGGCCTCGACGTCCGCCGGGTCGACGGCCGGGAACATCGCCACCCGCAGCTGGTTGCGGCCCAGCTTGCGATACGGCTCGGTGTCCACGATGCCGTTGGCCCGCAGCGCCTTGGCGACCGCGGCGGCGTCGATCTCCTCGTTGAAGTCGATCGTGCCGACGACCTGCGACCGCTTGGCCGGGTCGGCCACGAACGGGGTGGCGAACTTGGACTCCTCGGCCCAGCCGTACAGCGTGCGCGAGGAGGTCGCGGTGCGGCGCACCGCCCAGTCCAGACCGCCCTGGCCGTTGATCCACTTCAGCTGGTCGTCCAGCAGGAAGAGCGTCGCCAGTGCCGGGGTGTTGTACGTCTGGTTCTTCAGCGAGTTGTCGATCGCGGTCGGCAGGGAGAAGAACTCGGGGACGTGCCGGCCGGAGGCGTGGATCCGGGCGGCGCGCTCCAGCGCGGCGGGCGAGAAGACGCCGATCCACAGGCCGCCGTCCGCCGCGAAGGACTTCTGCGGCGCGAAGTAGTAGACGTCCGTCTCGGCGATGTCGATCGGCAGACCGCCCGCCCCGGAGGTGGCGTCCACCAGCACCAGCGCGCCATCGTCGGCGCCGGCCACCCGCTGGATGGGCATGGCGACACCGGTGGAGGTCTCGTTGTGGGTGAAGGCGTAGACGTCCGTGCCGCTCTCGGCGCGCGGCTCCGGGTGGGTGCCGGGGTCGGAGGTGATCACCGTGGGCTCCTCCAGCCACGGCGCCAGCTTCGCCGCCTTGGCGAACTTCGAGGAGAACTCGCCGAAGGACAGATGCTGCGACTTGGAGTCGATCAGTCCGTGGGTCGCGATGTCCCAGAAGGCGGTGGAGCCGCCGTTGCCCAGGATGACCTCGTACCCCTCCGGGAGTTGGAAGAGCTCGCGCACCCCTTCGCGTACGGTGCCGACCAGGTTCTTGACCGGGGCCTGGCGGTGGGAGGTGCCCAGCAGGGAGCTTCCGGTCGCGGCCAGGGCGCTCAGCGCCTCGGTGCGCACCTTGGAGGGGCCCGAGCCGAAGCGTCCGTCGGCGGGCTTGATGTCATCGGGAATCCGGATCTCAGCCACGAGCCGAAGCCTAATCCGTCGGCCGCCGCGGTCCGACCGTCCGTCCAGCGGTTGAGACGGTATGTCCACATCCTGTTGACGCGCGAGGATGTGCCGGTATAGGGGCTCGATCGCGGACATGGCGGCCTCAAGGCGGCCATGCGGGCCATGCGGGCCATGCATGGCGGCCATGGAGCGGCCATGAGGCGGCCGTGAGGCAGACCGTGCGCCGAAGCCGTGAAGCATCCGTGTACGAGCCATGCACAGGCCATGCACAGGCCATGCACAGGGCCATGCATGCTGACCATGAAGCGGCCATGAATCGGAATTGGACATTCTCAACGGCCGCCTCGCCGTGGACCATGGAGGGCATGGCTGATCACCAGGCAGACGAGCTGGAGCAGGCGCTGCGACGAGCCGTTCGCGGGGACGTCTCCTTCGATACGGCGAGCCGGGCCCTGATGACCATGGACGCGTCGAACTACCGGCGGGTCCCCGCCGGAGTGGTCGCGCCCCGCGACGGCGACGATGTGGCGGCGGTGCTGGCCGTGTGCCGGGAGCGCGGGGTGCCGGTGGTCCCCCGTGGCGGCGGGACCTCGATCGCGGGCCAGGCCACCGGGCTCGGCGTCGTCCTCGACTTCACCCGCCATATGCGCGGCATCCTCTCGCTCGACCCCGAGCGGCGCACCGCAGTCGTCCAGCCGGGCGTGATCTGCGACGACCTCCGTACGGCGGCCGGCGCCCATGGGCTGACGTTCGGCCCCGACCCGTCCACCCACAGCCGCTGCACCCTCGGCGGCATGATCGGCAACAACTCCTGCGGCTCCCACTCCGTGGCCTGGGGCACCACCGCCGACAACGTCCACGAGCTGGACGTCCTCACCTACGGCGGGGAGCGGGTGCGCGCCGCCCAGGGCCTGCACGACCTGCCCGCCCGGCTCCGCGACGGCATACGGTCCCTGGCCGGCCAGCATCTGGCCCTGCTCCGTACCGGCTTCCCCGAGCTGCCCCGCCGGATCTCCGGCTACGCCCTGGACGAGCTGCTGCCCGAGAAGAACGCCGACCTCGCCCGTGCCCTCACCGGCAGCGAGGGCACCCTCGGCGTGGTGACGGAGGCGACCGTAAGGCTGGTGGAGGTGCCCGGCGCCCGCGCCCTGGCCGTGCTCGGCTACCCCGACGAGAGCGCGGCGGCCGAGGCCGCGCACACCCTGCTGCCGTACGGTCCGCTGACCGTCGAGGGCATGGCCGCCGATCTGGTCGCCGGGACGACCGGGCTGCCCAAGGGCGGCGCCTGGCTGTTCGTGGAGGTCGGCGGCGCCACCCGTGAGGAGGCGTTCTCCCGCGCCCAGGAGGTGGCCCGCGCCGCCGCCGAGGCCACCACGGACCACACCGTGGTCGCCGACCCGGCCGGGCAGCGCGCCCTGTGGCGGGTGCGTGAGGACGCCTCCGGGACCGCCACCCGACTGCGTATTCCGGGTAGGGCCGAAGGCAGCGAGGCCTGGCCCGGCTGGGAGGACTGCGCGGTGCCGCCGCCCCGGCTCGGCGCGTATCTGCGCGACTTCCGCGCCCTGATGGCCCAGCACGGGCTGCGCGGCACTCCGTACGGACACTTCGGGGACGGCTGCATCCACGTCCGTATCGACTTCGACCTGCTGACCGAGCCCGGCATCCGGGTCTTCCGCGCCTTCTCCGCCGACCTCGCCGATCTCGTCGTCGCGCACGGCGGCTCGCTCTCCGGCGAACACGGCGACGGCCTGGCCCGTGCCGAGCTGCTGCCGCGCATGTACGGGACGGAGATGGTCGGCCTCTTCTCCCGCTTCAAGGACCTGTGGGACCCGGAGGGCGGCCTCAACCCCGGCGTCCTGGCCCGCCCCCAGCGCCTGGACCAGAACCTGCGCTTCGATTCGCTGCCGAGGCGCCCGGTGGACGTCGAGTTCGGCTATCCGCACGACAAGGGCGACTTCTCGGCGGCCGTCCGGCGCTGTGTGGGCGTCGCCAAGTGCCGTAACGAGTCGGTGTCCGGCGACGGCGTGATGTGCCCGTCGTACCGCGCCACCGGCGAGGAGAAGCACTCCACGCGCGGCCGCGCCCGGCTGCTGCACGAGATGCTCGCGGGCGAGGTCGTCAAGGACGGCTGGCGCTCGGAGGAGGTACGGGACGCGCTCGACCTGTGCCTGTCCTGCAAGGGCTGCCGCAGCGACTGCCCGGTGGAGGTCGACATGGCCACCTACAAGGCGGAGTTCCTGCACCACCACTACGAGGGCCGGCTGCGCCCCGCGGCCCACTACTCGATGGGCTGGCTCCCGGTGTGGCTGCGCGCGGCGTCCCTCCTGCGGGCGGCCCCGGCGGCCAACGCGCTGGCCGGGGTGAGCCCACTCGCCACCCTGGCCAAACGCCTGGGCGGCATCGCCTCCGAACGCGACATCCCGGAACTGGCCCACGAGCCCTTCACGCGGTGGTGGCGCGACCGGGTCCGCGAGGCGGCGCGCGAAGCGGGGGCCGGGGCCGGATCGGGATCGGGACGGTCCGGGCACGGACAGACCGTCGTCCTCTGGCCCGACACCTTCACCAACCACCTCTCCCCGTCCGTCGGCCGGTCGGCGGTCGCCGTGCTGGAGGCGGCCGGGCTGCGGGTGGTCGTCCCGCCGAAGCCCGTGTGCTGCGGGCTGACCTGGGTCTCCACCGGCCAGCTCGACCGCGCCCGCACGGTCATGCGGCGCACCCTGGACGTCATGGCCCCGGCCCTGGACGCCGGGCTCCCGGTGGTCGGCCTCGAACCCAGCTGCACCGCCGCCCTCCGCACCGACCTCCCCGAACTCCTCACCACCGACCCGCGCGCCGCGCGCCTCGCCGAGTCCGTCTCGACGTTCGCCCAGGCATTGGAGCGGTACGCCCCCGACTGGCGGCCCCCGAGGATCGACCGCCCCGTCGTCGGCCAGACCCACTGCCACCAGCACGCCGTCCTGGGCGACACCGCCGAACGCCGCCTCCGCGAACGCGCCGGCCTTACGGGCACCTTGAGCGGCGGCTGCTGCGGCCTCGCGGGCAACTTCGGCTTCGAGAAGGGCCACTACGAGGTCTCGGCGGCCTGTGCCGAGGAGCAACTGCTGCCATCCGTAAGGGCCGCGGAACCCGGCACCGAGGTCCTGGCGGACGGCTACTCCTGCCGCACCCAGCTCACCCAGCTGGCGGGCCAGAAGGGCCGCCACCTGGCCGAGATCCTGGCGGACCGGCTGCCGTAGGACGAGCCGGTCGCGGTTGCCGGGGGCTGGTCGGCCGAGCCACACACCTCATCGAGCCGACCGGCCCACTATTGGCGCGCCCTGACGGACCGTTTCAACCGGCTGAATCATGCAAGCGTGCTTGATTGTTTCTCGTCGCGCTGCCACCCTCGCTCGACGAGAGCACTCGAGGCAATCGAAGCACTCGAAGCACTCGACGAGGGCAAGAGAAGGCCGACACCCGACAGACTCGACGACGGGAGCGACGCGTGTCCGAGACGGAGGCTCTGCTCGGCGACCTGCGGGCGGAGGGGGACGAGTTGGACGGCCTGGTGGCCGGGCTCGGGGGCGCGGAGTGGCGGATGGCGACGCCCGCGCCCGGGTGGACCATCCTCCACCAGATCGCCCATCTCGCGTGGACCGACGAGCGGGCCGTACAAGCCGCCGAGGACGCCCAGGGGTTCGCGGACGAGGTGCGCCGGGCGTGGGCCGCGCCGGACGCGTTCGTGGACGAGGGCGCAGAGCGTGGCGCGGCCGAGCCGCCCGAGGTGCTGCTGGGCCGCTGGCGCGAGGGGCGGGAGCGGTTGATCCGGACGCTGGCCGCGCAGCCGCCGCGCGCCCGGCTGCCGTGGTACGGGCCGCCCATGAGCGTGATGTCGATGGCGACCGCCCGGCTGATGGAGACCTGGGCGCACGGCCAGGACGTCGCCGACGCCCTGGGTGTGCACCGGGCCCCCACCGCCCGGCTGCGCCATGTGGCCCGGATCGGCGTCCGGGCGCGGGGCTACGCGTACGCGGCGCGGGGGATGGAGCCGCCGGCCGAGGAGTTCCGCGTCGAACTCACGGCTCCGGACGGTGAGGTGTGGGCGTACGGGCCGGAGGGCGCCGCTCAGCGGGTCACCGGGCCCGCGCTGGACTTCTGTCTGCTGGTGACCCAGCGAGCCCACCGCGACGATCTGGCCGTGCGCGCCGAAGGGCCGGACGCGGACCGCTGGCTGGACATCGCCCAGGCGTTCGCGGGGCCGCCCGGCAAGGGACGCGCTCCGGGGCAGCGGACGGAGTACCCGGTGGGTGGCGACGACGGAGGCGGCCCCGCAGGCCCCGCCTCGCGGAGTGGCGCCTCGGCAGGCCCCGCGCCGCGGAGCGGTGCCTCCGCAGGCCCCGCGCCGGAGAGCGGTGCCTCCGCAAGCGCCGCCTCGCAGAGTGGCGCCCCCGCAAGCGCCGCCTCGCGGAGTGGCGCCTCGGCAGGCCCCGCGCCGCGGAGTGGCGCATCCGCAGGCCCCGCCCCGCAGAGCGACATCCCCGGACACCGCCCCGGAGGTGCCGCGTGACCCCTCCGCCCCGTCCCCTCCGTATCGGCAACGCCTCCGGCTTCTACGGCGACCGCTTCGACGCGTTGCGCGAGATGCTCACCGGCGGGCCCCTGGACGTGCTGACCGGTGACTACCTCGCCGAGTTGACCATGCTCATCCTGGGCCGGGACCGTGCCAAGGACCCGGCGCGGGGCTATGCCACGACCTTTCTGCGCCAGCTCGAGGACACCCTGGGGCTCGCCATGGAGCGCGGCGTACGGCTCGTCACCAACGCGGGCGGGCTCAACCCGGCCGGGCTGGCGGACGCGATCCGCGAGCTCGCCGAGCGGCTCGGGATCGGCTGCCGGGTGGCCCATGTCGAGGGCGACGACCTCCTCGGCGCCCGCGACTGGGGGCCCGGCGTGGTCACCGCCAACGCGTATCTCGGCGGCGCCGGGATCACGGCCTGTCTGCGCGGTGGCGCGGATGTGGTGGTCACCGGGCGGGTGACGGACGCCGCGCTGGTGACGGGCCCGGCCGCCGCGCACTTCGGATGGGCCGCCGACGACTGGGACGCGCTCGCCGGAGCCGTGGCCGCCGGGCACATCCTGGAGTGCGGTACCCAGGCGACCGGCGGCAACTACTCCTTCTTCGCCGAGCACGACGTGCGCCGCCCAGGCTTCCCCCTCGCCGAGCTCCACCCCGACGGCTCCAGCGTGATCACCAAGCATCCGCACACCGGCGGCGCCGTCACGGTCGGGACCGTCACCGCCCAGCTCCTCTACGAGACGGCGGGCGCCCGCTATCCGGGCCCGGATGTCACCGCCCGGCTGGACTCGGTGCGGCTGGTCCAGGACGGCCCGGACCGGGTGCGCGTCCACGGCGTACGGGGCGAGGCGCCGCCCCGCACCCTCAAGACCGGGCTGACCCGGCTCGGCGGCCACCGCAATGAGGTGGTGTTCGTGCTCACCGGCCTGGACATCGAGCCCAAGGCGGCGCTCGTGCGGGACCAGATGGAGGGGGCGATGAGCAAGCGCCGCCCCGCCGAGGTCCGCTGGACCCTCTCCCGTACCGACCACCCCGACGCGGCCGTACAGGAGGAGGCGAGCGCACTGCTGCGGCTGGTGGTGCGCGACCGGGACCCGGCGGCGGTGGGCAGGGTGATCAGCGGCGCGGCCGTCGAACTGGCCCTCGCCAGCTACCCCGGCTTCCATGTCACTGCCCCGCCCGGAAAGGGCTCCCCTTACGGCGTCTTCGAGGCCGTGGAGACCCTGGCCGACACCGTGCCGCACACCGCCGTACTGCCGGACGGCTCCCGGCTGTCAGTTCCCCCGGCGCCCACCACGCCCGCCACGCCCGCCGCCGGCGGCCCGGTGGACGAGCCTGCGCTGCCGCCCCCGCTGCCGCCGGGCCCGACCCGCCGCGCCCCGCTCGGCGCGGTCGCCGGGGCCCGCAGCGGCGACAAGGGCGGCAGCGCCAATATCGGCGTCTGGGCGCGCGGCGAGGCCGCCTGGCGCTGGCTGGCCCACACCCTCACCACCGACCGGCTGCGGGAACTGCTCCCGGAGACGGCCGAACTGAACGTCACCCGCCATCCGCTGCCCCGGCTGCGGGCCCTGAACTTCGTCGTGGACGGCCTGCTCGGCGAGGGCGTCGCCGCGCAGGCCCGCTTCGACCCCCAGGCCAAGGCCGTCGGCGAATGGCTGCGCTCCCGCCATCTGGACATACCGGAGGTCTTGCTGTGACCCCCCGTTCCGGCCTCCGGGCCACAGCCGTTGGCGATGGGCCGCCCTCGCGCCGCCCGGACATACCGGAGGTATCGCTGTGACCGTACTCGCGTCCGCGCTCGACCCCGCAGGCGCCGACCACACGGCCCATCGGGAGGCGATGCTCGCCAAGCTCGCCGAGTTGGAGGGTGAGCACGCCAAGGCGCTCGCCGGGGGCGGTGAGAAATACGTCCAGCGCCATCGCAAGCGCGGCAAGCTGCTGGTCCGCGAGCGGATCGAGATGCTGCTGGACCCGGACACCCCCTTCCTGGAGCTGTCGCCGCTGGCCGGCTGGGGCAGCGACTATCCGGTGGGGGCCTCGATCGTCACCGGCATCGGGGTGATCTCCGGTGTGGAGTGCCTGATCAGCGCCAACGATCCGACCGTACGCGGCGGGGCCAGCAACCCCTGGACGCTCAAGAAGGCGCTGCGCGCCCATGAGATCGCCCGCGTCAACCGGCTTCCGGTGGTCAGCCTCGTCGAGTCCGGCGGCGCCGATCTCCCCTCCCAGAAGGAGATCTTCATCCCCGGCGGGGCGATGTTCCGGGATCTCACCCGGCTGTCCGCTTCAGGAGTCCCCACGATCGCCGTGGTCTTCGGCAACTCCACCGCCGGAGGCGCGTACATCCCCGGAATGTCCGACCACGTGATCATGGTCAAGGAGCGCTCCAAGGTCTTCCTGGGCGGTCCGCCGCTGGTGAAGATGGCCACCGGCGAGGAGAGCGACGACGAGTCGCTGGGCGGCGCCGAGATGCACGCCCGCACCTCCGGGCTCGCCGACTACTTCGCCGCCGACGAGCCCGACGCGCTGCACCAGGCCCGCCGGGTCGTCGCCCGCCTCAACTGGCGCAAGGCGCACTCCGATCCGGGGCCCGCCGAACCGCCGAAGTACGACGCCGAGGAGCTGCTCGGCATCGTTCCGAGCGATCTGAAGGTCCCCTTCGATCCGCGCGAGGTGATCGCCCGGATCGTCGACGGCTCGGACTTCGACGAGTTCAAGCCGCTGTACGGGCGCAGCCTGGCCACCGGCTGGGCCGCGCTGCACGGCTACCCGGTCGGGGTCCTGGCCAACGCCCAGGGGGTGCTGTTCAGCGAGGAGTCGCAGAAGGCCGCGCAGTTCATCCAGCTCGCCAACCAGCGCGACATCCCGCTGCTCTTTCTGCACAACACCACCGGCTACATGGTCGGCCGCGACTACGAGCAGGGCGGGATCATCAAGCACGGCGCCATGATGATCAACGCCGTCTCCAACTCCCGCGTCCCGCATCTGTCGGTGCTCATCGGCGCCTCGTACGGCGCCGGTCACTACGGGATGTGCGGCCGGGCGTACGACCCCCGCTTCCTCTTCGCCTGGCCCAGCGCCAAGTCCGCCGTGATGGGCCCGCAGCAGCTCGCCGGGGTGATGTCGATCGTCGCCAGGCAGTCCGCCGCCGCCAAGGGGCAGCCGTACGACGATGAGGCCGACGCCGCGCTGCGCGCCATGGTGGAGCAGCAGATCGAGTCCGAGTCGCTGCCGCTCTTCCTCTCCGGGCGGCTCTACGACGACGGCGTCATCGACCCGCGCGACACCCGCACCGTGCTCGGCCTGTGTCTGTCCGCCCTGCACACCGCGCCGGTCGAGGGCGCGCGCGGTGGCTTCGGCGTCTTCCGGATGTGAGTGAGGAACCCGTGAGCCGTGCCTGTTTGTCCGCCCGTTCGCTCCTCTCGTCCGCCGTGTTGGTGCGGGGTGTGCGTCATGGTTTCGCTTCGGCGTCTTCCTGCAGGGGAGTGAGGAACCCGTGATCCGTTCCCTGCTGGTCGCCAACCGCGCCGAGATAGCCCGGCGTATCGTCCGCACCTGCCGTGACCTCGGTATCGCCACCGTCGCGGTGCATTCCGACGCGGACTCCGACGCGCCTCACGCGCGCGAGGCCGACGCCGCCGTAAGGCTGCCGGGCGACGCCCCGGCCGACACCTATCTGCGCGGCGATCTCCTGGTGAAGGCGGCCCTGGCCGCCGGGGCCGACGCCGTCCACCCCGGCTATGGCTTCCTCTCGGAGCACGCCGACTTCGCGCGCGCCGTAAGGGCCGCGGGGCTGGTGTGGGTGGGGCCGGCGCCCGAGGCGATGGAGGCCATGGCCTCCAAGACCCGGGCCAAGGAGATCATGCGCAAGGCGGGTGTGCCGCTGCTCGATCCGCTCGACCCGGCGGAGGTCACCGCCCGCGATCTGCCCGTGCTGGTCAAGGCGGCGGCGGGCGGCGGCGGCCGGGGCATGCGGGTGGTGCGCGAACTGGCCGCGCTCCCCGCCGAACTCGACTCCGCCCGCGCCGAGGCGGCCTCCGCCTTCGGCGACGGCGAAATCTTCGTGGAGCCCTATATGGAGGGCGCCCGCCATGTCGAGGTCCAGGTGCTTGCCGACACCCACGGCACCGTATGGACCCTCGGCACCCGCGACTGCTCCCTCCAGCGCCGCCACCAGAAGGTCATCGAGGAGGCCCCGGCCCCCGGTCTTGACGGGGAACTGCGGCACACCCTGGCCGAGTCGGCGGCGAACGCGGCGCGTGCGATCGGCTACGAGGGCGCGGGCACGGTGGAGTTCCTGGTCTCGCCGTCGGGTCGGGCGTACTTCCTGGAGATGAACACCCGCCTCCAGGTCGAGCACCCGGTCACCGAGGAGATCCACGGACTCGACCTGGTGGCGCTCCAGCTGCGGATCGCGGAGGGGGAGCGGCTCGGCGCCGAGCCTCCGGTGCCCCGGGGGCACGCCGTCGAGGCGCGGCTGTACGCCGAGGACCCGGCGCGCGACTGGCGGCCGCAGACGGGGATCCTGCACCGGCTGGAGATCCCCGGGCTGCGGGTGGACTCCGGGCCGGACGGCGGAGACGTGATCGGCGTCCACTACGACCCGATGCTGGCCAAGGTCATCGCCGTGGCCCCCACCCGGGCCGAGGCGGTGCGGCGGCTGGCCCACGGGCTGGAGCGGGCCCGGATCCACGGCCCGGTGACCAACCGGGAGCTGCTCGTACGGGCGCTGCGCCACCCGGAGTTCGAGGCGGGCCGTATGGACACCGGGTTCCTCGAACGCCATTTGCCCGAGCTGACCGCTGACGCCCCCGATAACGATGAGGCGGTCCCGCTCGCCGCCCTCGCCGCCCTCGCCGCCGCCCTGGCCGACGCGGCGCGGCGGCCGCCGACCGTGGCCGGGCGGCTGGGCGGCTGGCGCAATGTGCCCTCCCAGCCGCAGCTGAGGAACTACCGCGCCGAACCGGACGGCACCGAGCACGAGGTGCGCTACCGCCTCACCCGTGACGGGCTGCTCGCGGAGGGCCTCTCCGAGGTCCGGCTGCTGACCGCCGAGCCGGGGCGGGACGTCGAGCCGGCTCGGGTCGTCCTCGATGTGGCCGGGGTCCGGCGGACGTTCGAGGTGACGGCCTATGGGGACCGCCGCTATGTCGACACGCCCCAGGGCGGCCATGTGTTCACCGCACTGCCCCGCTTCCCCGACCCCACCGCCCGCACCGAACCCGGCTCGTTGCTGGCGCCCATGCCGGGCACGGTGGTGCGGGTGGCCGAGGTGGCGGTCGGGGACCGGGTCGAGGCCGGACAGCCCCTGCTGTGGCTGGAGGCCATGAAGATGGAGCACCGCGTGACCGCGCCCGCCGCCGGGGTGCTCACCGCCCTGCACGCCGTCCCCGGCCGCCAGGTCGAGGTCGGAGCCCTGCTCGCCGTCGTGGCGGCGGAGGAGTGACCCGGCCCCGCGCACCGCACGGGCCGCACAGTCCGCGCAGCCGGCGCGGGCCGCGCGGGACCGTAACGGCCCGCGACGCAACGCATCACAGCCGGACCGCGCAACGCACCGCAAGGGGCCCGTACAGCACGGCGCACGTGGCCCGCACAACGCACGCACGTGGGAGGAGCCGTCCATGACCAGCCCGCACACGCCCGTGGACACCCCGGAGCGCGTGGCGCTCCGCGCCGCGGTGTCGTCCTTCGCCAAGGGACATGCCCCGGGCAGCCCCCAGGAGGGCGATGGGGCCGCCGAACTATGGGCCGAGGCAGGAAAGCTGGGCTATCTCGGCGTCAACCTCCCCGAGGAGTACGGCGGCGGAGGCGGCGGCATCACCGAGCTGTCCATCGTCCTGGAGGAACTGGGCGCGGCGGGCTGCCCGCTGCTCATGCTCGTCGTCTCGCCCGCCATCTGCGGCACCGTCATCGCCCGGTTCGGCACCGCCGGGCAGAAGGAGCGCTGGCTGCCCGGTCTGGCCGACGGCAGCATCACCATGGCCTTCGGCATCACCGAGCCCGACGCCGGATCCAACTCGCACCGCATCACCACCACCGCCCGCCGGGACGAGGGCGGCGGCTGGATACTCAACGGCCGTAAGGTCTTCATCACCGGTGTGGACAAGGCCGACGCGGTCCTTGTCGTCGGCCGCACGGAGGACGCCAGAACCGGGAAGCTCAAGCCCTGCCTGTTCATCGTCCCGCGCGGGACCCACGGCTTCTCCCACCACCACATCCCCATGGAGCTGGCCGCCGCGGAGAAGCAGTTCGAGCTGGTGCTGGACGATGTGACGCTGCCCGCCGACGCGCTGGTGGGCGACGAGGACGCGGGGCTGCTCCAGCTCTTCGCGGGGCTCAACCCGGAGCGCATCATGACGGCGGCGTTCGCGCTGGGGATGGGCCGCTACGCGCTCGACAAGGCCGTGGACTACGCCCGTACCCGCCAGGTGTGGAAGGAGCCCATAGGCGCCCACCAGGCGATCGCCCACCCCCTCGCCCAGGCCCATATCGAGCTGGAGCTGGCCCGGCTGATGATGGCGAAGGCGGCGTACCTGTACGACGAGGGCGATGACGCGGGCGCGGGCGAGGCCGCCAACATGGCCAAGTACGCGGCCGGGGAGGCCGCGGTGAAGGCGGTGGACCAGGCCGTGCACACCCTGGGCGGCAATGGCCTGACCGCCGAGTACGGGCTGGGGCGGCTGATCACGGCCGCCCGGGTGGCCCGGATCGCCCCCGTCAGCAGGGAGATGATCCTCAACTACGTCTCCCACCAGACCCTGGGCCTGCCCAAGTCGTACTGAGCGGGCCCAAGTCGTACTGAGTCGGCGCCGGGCCCGCTGAGCCGGCGCCGGACCCGCCGAAGTCGTAGGGAGCTCGTGGGTAGGGCAGAACGGACAGGTAGGTCCATCAGAGCTGAGGGGAGCGGCCATGGTGCTGCGCAGCGAGTATCCCGATGTACCGCCCGTCGATCTGCCCATCCACGACGCCGTACTGGCCCGCGCGGCCGAGGAGTTCGGCGACCTGACCGCGCTGGTGGACGGTGTGACCGGGGCGGCCCTGAGCTATGCCGCGCTGGACCGCGCGACGCGCCGGATCGGGGCCGCGCTGGCCGAGGCGGGGGTGCGCAAAGGCGATGTGGTGGCCCTGCACAGCCCCAACTCGATCATGTACCCACCGGCGTTCTACGGCGCCACCCGCACCGGGGCCGCGGTCACTACGGTGCATCCGCTGGCCACGCCGGAGGAGTTCGCCAAGCAGCTCCGGGACGCGGCCGCGTCGTGGATCATCACCGTCTCGGCGCTGCTGGGTGTGGCCCGGCAGGCCGCCGAACGGGCGGGCGGAATACGGGAGATCTTCGTCTGTGACGAGGCGAGCGGCCATCGCTCGCTGCGCTCCATGCTGAGCGGCACCGCGCCCGAACCCGTGGTGGAGATCGACCCGGCCGAGGACATCGCCGTCCTGCCGTACTCCTCCGGCACCACCGGCACCCCCAAGGGGGTGATGCTCACCCACCGCAACGTGGCCACCAACCTCGCGCAGGTGGAGACGCTGGTGCCGAACCGGCCGGGGGAGCGGGTGCTGGCTGTTCTGCCGTTCTTCCACAGCTACGGCCTTACGGCGCTCATGAACGCACCACTCCGCAACGGCGGCACGGTGATCGTGCTGCCCCGCTTCGAACTCGACACCTTCCTCGCGGCGATCGAGAAGCACCGCGCCCAGGCGCTCTATGTGGCCCCGCCGATCGTGCTGGCGCTCGCCAAGCATCCGGCGGTGGACGGCCATGACCTGTCGTCGGTGCGGTATGTGCTGAGCGCGGCGGCCCCGCTGGACGCCCGGCTCGCGGAGGCGTGCGCCCAGCGGCTCGGTGTACCGCCGCTGCTCCAGGCGTTCGGGATGACGGAGCTGTCCCCGGGCTCCCATCTGGTGCCGCGCGACGCGAAGAACGCCCCGCCCGGGACCGTCGGAAAGCTGCTCCCCAGCACCGAGATGCGCATCGTGCACCCGGACAGCGGTGCGGACCTGGCCCTGGGCGAGGACGGCGAGATCGTCATCCGCGGACCGCAGGTGATGAAGGGCTATCTGGGCCGCCCCGAGGACACCGACGCGATGATCGACGCCGAGGGCTGGCTGCACACCGGCGACGTCGGACATGTGGACGCGGACGGCTGGCTGTACGTGGTGGACCGGGTGAAGGAGCTCATCAAGTACAAGGGCTATCAGGTCGCCCCGGCCGACCTGGAGGCCGTGCTGCTCGCCCATGAGGCCGTCGTCGACGCCGCCGTGATCGGGGTGACGGACGCGGCGGGCAATGAGATCCCCAAGGCATATGTGGTGCCCAGGCCCGGGACCCGGATCTCGGAGGACGACCTGATCGCGTACGTTGCCGGGCAGGTGGCCCCGTACAAGAAGGTGCGCCGTGTGGAGTTCACGGACGCCGTGCCGCGCTCGGCCACCGGCAAGATCCTCAGGCGTGAACTGCGCGCCAGGGAAAGGAGTTCGACCGCCCCATGACCGACGGCCCCACGACCGGCCCCACGGCCGACCGCCCGCTGACCGTAGGCCCTACCGCCGGGGAGCCGCCGACTGGAGGACCACCGGCCGGAGGCTCTACGACTGGAGGACCACCGACTGGAGGGCCCACCACGTCCGCGGCGCTTACGCCCCTCGTACGGGCCGCTTCCGCGCGCGGGATCACCACCCTCACCCTGGACTCGCCGCACAACCGCAACGCCCTCTCCTCGCGCCTGGTCGCCGAGTTGCGCGAGGCGCTGGCGGCGGCCGGACGGGACGACCGGGTGCGGGCGGTGCTGCTCACCCACACCGGCACCACCTTCTGCGCGGGCGCGGATCTGACCGAACCGCCCTCGGCGTCCGGGGCGTCCGGGCTGGTGGACCTGTTGCGGTCGATCGTGGAGCTGCCCAAGCCGGTGGTCGCCCGCGTCACCGGGCATGTACGGGCCGGTGGGCTCGGGCTGCTCGGGGCCTGCGACATCTCGGCGGCCGGGCGCGGCGCGAGCTTCGCCTTCACCGAGGCCCGGCTCGGCCTCGCCCCGGCCGTCATCTCGATGCCGCTGCTGCCCCGGCTGGACCGGCGCGCGGCGGCCCGCTACTACCTCACGGGTGAGCGGTTCGACGCCGCCGAGGCGGCCCGGATCGGGCTGGTGACGATCGCGGACCCGGAGGGGGACGCGGACGAGGCGCTGGCGCCGGTCCTCGACGGGCTGCGCCGGGGCTCCCCGCAGGGCCTGGCCGAGTCCAAGCGGCTGGTGACAGCCGACGTGCTGCGCGCCTTCGACCGGGACGGCGAGGCGCTCGCCGCGCTGTCGGCCCGTCTCTTCGCCTCCGAGGAGGCGCGTGAGGGCATGACGTCGTTCCTGGAGCGGCGCGACCCGGCGTGGGTGCGGCAGACGGCGGCCGACGCGGGGGCGATACCGGACGCGGGGGCGGCAGGGGACACGGCGGCCACGGGCTCCGCCGGGGCGTCCCGATGACCCCCCGTACGGCATTGCGCGACCCCAAGCAGGACCGCAGCCGCGCCACCCGTAGGCGGCTGCTGGAAGCCGCCGTGGCCTGCCTCGCCGAGCGCGGCTGGGCCGGTTCCACGGTCGCGGTGGTCGCCGAGCGGGCCGGGGTGTCGCGGGGCGCGGCCCAGCACCACTTCCCGACCCGCGAGGACCTCTTCACGGCCGCCGTCGAGCATGTCGCCGAGGAGCGCTCGGCGGAGCTGCGCGCCCTCCCCGCCCCGTACGGGGAGGGCCGCGTCCCCGCGGTGGTCGAGGCGCTGGTCACCCTCTACACCGGCCCGCTCTTCCGGGCCGCACTCCAGCTGTGGGTGGCGGCCTCGTACGAGGAGCAGTTGGGCGCCCGGGTGACCGCCCTGGAGGCGAAGATCGGCCGGGAGACGCATCGGATGGCGGTGGAGCTGCTGGGTGCCGACGAGTCGGTGCCGGGCGTCCGGGAGGCTGTCCAGGGGCTGCTCGACATGGGACGGGGCCTCGGCCTGGCCAATCTGCTGACGGACGACGGCCACCGCCGGGAGCGGGTGGTGACCCAGTGGTCGCGGATCCTGGAGGGGATCCTGACCCCGAAGGATCCGGACGACCACCCGGTCGGCGACAGCCCCGCCGACGACAGCCCTGCCAACGACCGCCCCGCCGACGACCATCCGGCCCACGACCGCCCCGCCCCGGCCGCCTCCTGACCGACCGCCTCCTGACCGACCGCGAGCTGACCTACCGCGAGGCGGTGTCCCCGTAGCCGTCGACCTCGTGCGGGCTGCGCGTGCCGGGGCCGATGTACCGGGCCGACGGGCGCACCAGACGGCCGGTCCGCTTCTGCTCCAGGATGTGCGCGCTCCAGCCCGCGGTACGGGCGCAGGTGAACATCGAGGTGAACATGGGCGCCGGGACCTCGGCGAAGTCCAGCACGATGGCCGCCCAGAACTCCACGTTCGTCGCCAGCACCCGGTCCGGCCTGCGGTTGTGCAGCTCGTCGAGGGCGGCCCGCTCCAGTGCCTCGGCGACCTCGAAGCGCGGTGCGCCCAGCTCCTTGGCGGTGCGCCGCAGCACCCGCGCCCGCGGGTCCTCGGCGCGGTAGACCCGGTGGCCGAAGCCCATCAGCCGCTCGCCCCGGTCCAGGGCCTGCTTGACGTAGCGGGTGGCGTCCCCGGTGCGCTCGATCTCCTCGATCATGCCGAGCACCCGGGAGGGCGCGCCGCCGTGCAGCGGCCCCGACATGGCGCCCACCGCGCCGGAGAGCGCGGCGGCCACATCGGCGCCGGTGGAGGCGACGACGCGGGCGGTGAAGGTGGAGGCGTTCATGCCGTGCTCGGCCGCCGAGGTCCAGTACGCGTCGACGGCGGCCACGTGCTTGGGGTCCGGCTCACCGCGCCAGCGCCGCATGAAGCGCTCCACGATGGTTCCGGCCTTGTCGATCTCCCGCTGCGGCACCATCGGCCTCCCCTGGCCACGGGCCGACTGGGCCACGTAGGACAGGGCCATCACCGCCGCGCGCGCCAGGTCCTCACGGGCCTGCTCCTCGTCGATGTCCAGCAGCGGTTTGAGGCCCCAGACGGGCGCGAGCATGGCCAGCGCGGACTGCACATCGACCCGGACGTCCCCGGAGTGGACCGGGATGGGGAACGGCTCGGCGGCCGGCAGCCCCGGGTTGAAGGCGCCGTCGACCAGCAGACCCCAGACGTTCCCGAAGGAGACATGGCCCACCAGGTCCTCGATGTCCACGCCTCGGTAGCGGAGCGCGCCGCCCTCCTTGTCGGGTTCGGCGATCTCCGTCTCGAACGCGACGACTCCTTCGAGTCCGGGTACGAAGTCGGACATCAGGCGGCTCCTCATTGCGGGACGACGGTCGGCGGCGGACGGTGCCGGAACGGTTACGCGGCCGCCTGACACGGCTCGCGGTCCGTACCGGTCACTCCGTGATGTGCCCCGTGCGGGTGGTGGTCACCCAACCGCGGCGGGGAGTGACCTCCGGGACACGGGGGGTGGTGCCTGCCCAGGCGCCGAACAGGCGGCGCGTGGTTCGCTCAGTCTGGTATGTGCGCTGCCCATGGGGAAGCGTGAGAAGTGGCACATCCCCTCCGGATCGCCGGAGGGTTACGGGGTGCGGGGGTGGGGGAGGGAGAGCGCTCTTCCGGGGCCGCCCGTGCGACGGACCGATGATGTTGCAAGATATGCCCGTGCCTCACGTTGACTCGGAGCCCTCGGCTTCCTCCGCGCGTTCGTACGACCCGGCCGCCATGCGCGAGCACTATCGAGCGGCCGGCTTCGACGAGGCGGACCTGGCGGGTGATCCGTTCCGGCAGTTCACCCGGTGGTTCGAGGACGCCGTCGGCAGTGGGCTGTTCGAGCCGAATGCCATGGTCGTCTCGACGGCCGACGCGCAGGGCCGCCCCAGTTCCCGCACGGTCCTGATGAAGAGCTTCGACGAGCGCGGCTTCGTCTTCTACACCAACTACGGCTCCCGCAAGGGCCGTGAGCTGGGCGAGAACCCGCATGTCGCGCTGCTCTTCCCCTGGCACCCCATCGCCCGGCAGGTGATCGTGACGGGCACCGCGCGGCGCACCGGCCGTGACGAGACGGCGGCGTACTTCCGCACCCGGCCGCACGGCTCGCAGCTGGGGGCGTGGGCGAGCTCGCAGTCCACGGTGGTGGGCTCGCGGGAGGAGCTGGACCGCTCGTACGAGGAGCTGGCGGACCGCTATCCGCCCGGCGAGCAGGTGCCGGTGCCGCCGGAGTGGGGCGGGTTCCGGGTGGTGCCGGAGGCGGTGGAGTTCTGGCAGGGCCGGGAGAACCGGCTGCACGACCGGCTGCGGTACGTCCGGCTGCCGGAGGAGAAGGGCGGCTGGCGGGTGGAGCGGCTGTACCCGTAGTGGGGCGGCTGGCGCCCGTAAGGGGGCGGCTGTGCCCGTATGGGGCGCCGAGGCTGTAGGGGCGCTGCGTCCGTAAGGGGAGCGCCGAGGCCGTAAGGGCGCTGTGCCAGTAAGGGGGCGCGCCGAGGCCGTACGGTCGCTGCGTCCGTAAGGGGGTGCCGACGGCCGTAAGGGCCTCGTGGCGGGGCCGCCTCGTTCTCGGGGCTCGACCTGAGAACGCCCTGAGAAATCGCTGAGAACCGCTGAGAACGCCCTGAGAACGCAGACGACCCGCGGGTCTGTTCCCCTGACGCCCTGAGGCGGAAGGGGGCCGGTCGGACGTACCGGCGACCCGCGGGTCGGGTGACTGCTTGGGATTGGCCGGCTGCGCACCTCTGGTGCGCCGGTCCGGCGAATGCGCTGAGCGCGACGACGGACTGCTAGCCCGCAGTCACCTCACGCGTCCGGATTTCATACATCTGCCGAACCACCTCCCTTCTCGTGTACCGACAGACTAAGAACCCCCTCCTGCCACACACAAGCGAATTTCCGTGAGGCAACGATTTCGACGAATGCGGTGTGGCGCGCGTCACGTTCGAGTTCAATGTCCGACGTGCCCCACCACAGACAGCCACGTCCAGCAAGGGGTGTCAGGTGAGCGCTTCACAACGTTCCGAACCCGCACGTCCAGCGCGTTCCGCCCGGTCCTCGCGGGGGGTCCCGGGACAGCCGGGCGCGGCTCCGTCGCCGTCCGGCCGCCCCGACTGTCCGGACGGCCCCGAGCGGCCCGACTCCGAACTGCTCGCCGCGCTGCTCGACGGGATGGACGCCGCCCTGTGCGCGTTCGACGCCGACGGCACGGTGACCCACTGGAACCACGAGGCCGAGCGCATCCTCGGGTGGACGGCGGCGGAGGCGGTCGGCCGCAAGGGGCTGGGCGGCTGGGCGGCCCGCCCGGGGGACGCCCGGGACGTCGAGGCGCGCCTTACGGAGGCCATGGGCGCCGCGGGGCGCAAGGTGCACGAGTTCGCGCTGCTGACCAAGGACGGCGGCCGGGTCCTGGTCCGTACGCAGTCCTCGGGGGTGCCGGGCGCGGACGGCCGCCCGGCCGGGGTGTACTGCGCCTTCAGCGAGGTGCACGCCCAGGTCGACCTGGAGCGGTCGATCGCGCTGAGCGAGGCGCTGCTGGACGACGCGTCCTGGAACGTGGTCCTGGTCGACGCGGATCTGCGGGTGGCCGTCGTCAACGCCAACGCGGCGAGCGCGCTGCGCACCGCCCGTAAGGCCGCGCCCGGACGGCCGCTGGGCGACTTCCTGGACCAGGGCGTGGAGGAGGCGGAGGCCGCGCTCCAGCACGTCCTGGCGGAGGGCGTGCCCCCGGCGCCCACCGAGCTGTGGGTGACGCTGCGGGACGCCGACGCCGACGCGGCGGACGGCCTCGAGGGCGCGGAGGGCGTGCGCTACGAACTGCTCGACGATGACGAGGCGGTGCGCGGCGAGGGCGGCGACCGGGGCGAGGCCGGGGCGGCGACGCGGCGCCGCTGCTGGCGCAGCGGCTTCCTGCGGCTGGCCTCACCGCTCACCGAGGAACCGGCGCCGCTCGGAGTGGCCTGGATCTTCCAGGACGTGACGGAGGTGAAGGGCCAGGAGCAGGAGAGCGCCCGGATGCGCTTCCGGGGCAACCAGCTGCACCGGGCGGCGCGGGCGGCGGCCGAATGCGAGGACTCGATGGAGGCCGCCTCGGTCCACCTGGACTTCGCGCTGGCGGGCTTCGCCGACCACGCCCTGATCGATCTGGTCCTGGACCCGCCGCCGGGCGCCCCGGCCGACCGGATCCGGCTGGTCCGGGCGGCGGCCACGCCCACCGGCGCCCCCGGCCCCTGCCCGCCCGTCGTCCCGGGCGGCATCCCGCTGGCCTACCCGGAGGGCCATCCGGCGCTCCAGGCGGTCGAGCGCTGCGGTTCGGTACGGGCGAGCGCGAGACGCTCGGACGAGTCGGGGGCGGCCCAGTGGGCCGCGGTCCGCAAATGGCCGGAGGGCGCGGTGCACGGCCTGTGCGCGGTGCTGCGCAGCCGCGGCCGCACCCTCGGCGTGGTCACCTTTCTGCGCACCTCCAGCCGCCGGGCCTTCGACCGGACGGACGCGACGTACGCGGAGGACGTCGCGGCCCGGGTCGCGGCCTCGGTGGACCTGGCCGTACGCGGGCGCTGACGCCGTGCTGGGCAGCGCTGGCGCCGGACCTGGAACCGGTGCGCGCCCGGCGCCCGCGGGGGGCGCCGGTCGGCGGATCACATGCGGCGGACCGTCACCGGCGGTAGAAGATCCGGTCCCCGTACTCGGTCATCACCTTACGGTTCCACTCGTGGCCGCCGTCCACGTTCCCCGACCTCAACATGGGCGGCTCGATCCCACGCTCGGCCAGTTCCCCGATCCCGGCCGCCACCATGGACTGCATGATCGCGCTCGTCACGACGGTGGACGCGGGCGCGAAGGGCGCGCCGACGCCGGCCGCCGTGAGCTCCGCGTCCCCGACCGCGATCTTGTTGTCGACGACCAGGTCGCAGTGGTCCTTGAGGAAGCCACCGGAAGGGTTGCGCGAGGTCGTGCCGGTCGCGTAGCCGACCGAGGTCACCCCGATCACCTTGACGCCGCGTTCCCGCGCGCTCATGGCCATCTCCACGGGCAGGGCGTTGCGCCCGGACAGCGAGATCACGATCAGCAGGTCCCCGGCCTGGAGCGGGCTGCTGTCGAGGACGGTAGTGGCGAGCCCGTCGACGCGTTCGAGCGCGCTGCCCAGGGTGGCGGGGACGACGTCCACGCCCACCGCCCCCGGCACCGGCAGCAGGTTCATCAGCGCGAGCCCGCCCGCGCGGTAGACGACGTCCTGCGCGGGCAGGGAGGAGTGCCCGGCGCCGAACGTGAAGAGGCGGCCGCCCGCGGCGACCGTATCGGCGATCAGGGTGCCCGCCGCGGCGATATGCTCGCCCTCCTCGTCCCGCACCTGCCGCAGCAGGCCGATGGCCGCGTCGAAGAATTGCCCGGCCGGTTTGGACTCGCTCATCAACGCGTCGCCTTCCCTGTGGGGGGTTTCGATCATGACGCTGTGAATAGCAGCCCGGTCCCTTGCGGCGGAAGGGGCCGACTCGGCCCCGTTGTCGGTGGGATGCGTCAGAATTGGTTGAGGGCCACCGCACGACACTTCGAGGGGCACGCATGTCCGGACTGATCGACACCACGGAGATGTATCTCCGCACCATCCTCGAGCTCGAGGAGGAGGGCGTGGTCCCCATGCGCGCCCGGATCGCGGAGCGGCTCGAGCAGAGCGGTCCGACGGTCAGCCAGACGGTGGCGCGGATGGAGCGCGATGGGCTGGTCACGGTCGCGGGCGACCGCCATCTGGAGCTGACCGACGAGGGCCGTCGGCTGGCCACGCGCGTGATGCGCAAGCACCGGCTCGCGGAGTGCCTGCTCGTCGATGTGATCGGGCTGGAGTGGGAGCAGGTCCACGCCGAGGCGTGCCGCTGGGAGCATGTGATGAGCGAGGCGGTGGAGCGGCGGGTGCTGGAGCTGCTCCGCCATCCGACCGAGTCGCCGTACGGAAACCCGATTCCGGGCCTGGAGGAGCTGGGCGAGAAGGCCGAGGCCGATCCGTTCCTGGACGAGTCCATGGTGAGCCTGCGCGAGCTGGAGCCGGGCTCGGAGGGCAAGACGGTGGTGGTGCGCCGCATCGGCGAGCCCATCCAGGCCGACGCCCAGGTGATGTACACGCTGCGGCGGGCCGGGGTGCAGCCGGGCTCCGTGGTGAGCGTCACCGAGTCGGCGGGCGGGGTGCTGGTCGGCAGCAGTGGCGAGGCGGCGGAGCTGGAGGCGGAGATCGCCTCGCATGTCTTCGTGGCCAAGCGCTGACGCTCCCTGACCTCGCTTTCCAACAGCGCGCTGACCGGGCCTCCCCAACAGCGCGCTGACGGCGCCCTCCCAACAGTGCGCTGACGGCGCCCTCCCAACAGCGCGGTGACCGCCCTCCCCATACCGCGCTGACCGGGCCTCCCAATACCGCGCTGACCGCGCCTCCCAACGCCGCGCGAACACACCCCCGCACAACCTCCGGCGTCTCGACACGCTGACCGATACACCCGGTTCAAGTCATTCGGCCGTCACGACCTGCGACGACGGATTTTCCCGATACCGGAGTCAACGGAAACCGAGCGGGCCGGGCCGCCGCGTGCGACGCTGTCGCTGACGCTCGGATCGTCAGGGGAGGGGATCCGGTGGGCCCGATGGGCTGTGCCGCCGAGGGGGTGTTCTTGAGCGAGGGCCCCGGTGCCGTCAGGTGCCGGGGCCTCGCTTCCCCATGTCCCCCCGGTGGGCCCCGGGTCGCATGGCCCGCGCGAACGCGGCCGGTGCGACCCGGGGCCCTGGTGACCCGGAGCCCCGAGCTCCCAGGGTCGTCCCCCGCGGACTCCCTTCCCCGAGCAGTCCGCCTCCCGCTAGCTGTCTCCCCAGGGCGCAGACGATCAATCCCCGAGCACGGTCACTCGAACGAGGGGTGTTGGACGGCAATGCCCCCGTGTTCGAATATGAGTTCGATACTGTGAGGGTGTTCGAGAGAGGGTTGGAGGTGCCAGACCACATGGTGCGACGTATCGAAGTGAGCGGGGCCGGCGGCGTGCGGCTCGCCGCCTGGGAGTTCACCGATCCGCCCAAGGCAGGCGCTGGCCGTGAGGGAGCGCGGGGCCCCGGAGTGCTGCTGCTCCATGGGCTGCTGGGCCGGGCCGCCCACTGGGCGGAGACGGCCCGCTGGCTCTCCACCCGCCATCGGGCGGTCGCCCTCGACCAGCGCGGCCATGGCCGCAGCGAGAAGCCGGCCGAGGGGCCGTTCGACCGCTCCACCTATGTGGACGACGCCGAGGCGGCCGTGGAGCAGCTCGGCCTCGCCCCCGTGACCCTGATCGGCCATGCCATGGGCGCCCTCACCGCCTGGCAGCTGGCCGCCCGCCGCCCCGATCTGGTCCGGGCGCTGGTCATCTGCGATATGCGGGCCTCGGCCCTCGGCGCCGCCTCGCAGCGCGAGTGGGCCGAGTGGTTCCGCTCCTGGCCGGTGCCGTTCGCGACGCTCGCCGATGTGCGCAAGTGGTTCGGTGAGGACGATCCGACGCTGGAGCGCCCGAATCCGCCCCGGGGCGACTTCTTCGCCGAGGTCATGGCCGAGCGCTCGGACGGCTGGCGCCCGGCGTTCTCCTGCCGCCAGATGCTGAAGGTCCGTGACACCTGGGTCCATGACGCCCATTGGGAGGAGCTCGCGCTGGTCGAGTGCCCCACCCTGGTCGTGCGCGGGCTGGACGGTGAGCTGGGCCGTGCGGAGGCGCAGGAGATGGTCCGCGTGCTGCCTCGCGGGCAGTATGCGGAGGTGGTGGACGCGGGCCATCTCGTGCACTACGACCAGCCGGACGGCTGGCGCCGCGCCGTGGAGCCCTTCCTGGCCTCGGTCCTGCCCGTCTAGCCGCCCGGCGTGGCCCTTCGGCGCCCGACTTCAATGAGTCGGCGCCCCGTTCAGAACTTCCAGACGAACGGCTCGCCGCCGATCTCCGTCCACATGACCTCGACCGACCTCGCCCGCGAGGGAATCAGGAAGGTGTTGCAGAGCAGATGGCTCTGCCCGCTCCTCCAGTTCTTGATCTCATCCGAGTCCGCGCATCCCTTGGGCCGTCCGGCATCGCCGCCGGTGACCTTCGCCCCCCGCCGCCCGTCCGCGTACACCTCCGCGTAGTCCCCGACCCGCGGATACTCCTTCATCGTGGCCCCGCGCAGATGGGTGTACTTCACATAGGCCACCGCGGGCACCTTGCCCTCGGCGTCCGCCGGGTTCGACACCAGCGCCTTCGCCTCGGCCGCCGTGCCGATGTCGACCTTCTGTGCCGCGATCCGATAGGTGGGCTCGACCCCGGTGTCCTCCTTGAACGCACGCGTGGCGGCCTGGCCCGGCTGGAGCGGCGGCTCACCGTCCGATCGCATACCGACCTTCTGCGCACCGCCCTGGTGACCATCGGTGACACCCGAGCGGGAAGCGTGCCGTGCGTTCTCGGATGTATCGCCCTTTTCACCGAATGGTCCGCACGCGGTCAGGGCGAGAGCCAGTACGGCAACGGGCGCGCAGGCACGCAGCCACGTTGACTTGGTCAGCGGCAAGTGGAACTCCAATGCGGGAACGTGGCCTCATCGCGTTCCGGTGTGATCCCTTGAACGCGATCGACGGTTCGCCGATCCTACGAGTCGTCTACTCCCTTACAACAATGGGAAATTGACCAGTAATGGACAGGTGAAGGGAAGCACATGATCGGTGGCGACAGCACGGAACCGAAACCCGGCAAGGACTGGGCGGCATTTCAGTACGAGATCTATCTGAACGGGATGACCGGCGCCGTTCCCCGGCTTCCCGCCGATCTCACCCGGCTCGAGGAGCTGGCCGAGGCGCGGCTGGGGCCGGGGCCGGTGGGCTATGTGGCGGGCAGCGCGGGCAGCGGCGGCACCGAGCGGGCCAACCGGGCGGCGCTGGACCGGCATCGGATAGTGCCCCGGATGCTCCGTGACGTACGGCGGCGGAATCTCTCGGTCGAGCTGTTCGGCACCCGGCTGCCCGCGCCGCTCGCGCTCGCACCGATCGGGGTGCTGTCGATCATGCACCCGGAGGCGGAGTGCGCGGCGGCGCGGGCAGCCGCGGCGCAGGGCGTGCCGTTCATCCTCTCCTCCGCGTCCAGTACGCCCATGGAGCGGGTGGCGGAGACGATGGGCGACGGTGAGCGGTGGTTCCAGCTCTACTGGGGCAAGGACCGCGAGGTCACCAGGAGCTTTCTGAGCCGGGCCAAGTCCTGTGGTTTCACGGCCCTGGTGGTCACCCTCGACACCCCGTTGCTGGCCTGGCGGCCGCGCGATCTCGACCAGGCGTATCTGCCGTTCCTGCACGGTGTGGGCACCGCCAACTACTTCACCGATCCGGCGTTCCAGGCCGGGCTCGCCAAGCCGGTCCACGAGGACCGGGACGCCGCGGTACTCCACTTTGTGCAGCTGTTCGGCGACCCCGGGAAGACCTGGGAGGACCTGGTGTTCCTGCGCGAGCACTGGGACGGCCCGATCGTGCTGAAGGGCGTGCTGCACCCCGACGACGCCCGGCGCGCGGCGGACTCGGGGATGGACGGCGTCGTCGTGTCCAACCACGGCGGCCGCCAGGTGGGCGGCTCGATCGGGGCGGCCGACGCGCTGCCGGGGGTGGTGGAGGCGGTCGGCGACCGGCTGTCGGTGCTCTTCGACAGCGGAGTGCGCACCGGTGACGATGTGTTCAAGGCGCTCGCCCTCGGCGCCCGCGCGGTGCTGCTGGGGCGGCCGTACGCCTATGGGCTCGGACTGGACGGGCAGCCGGGGGTGGAGCATGTGATCCGCGCGCTGCTGGCCGAGTTCGAGCTGACGCTGGCGCTGTCGGGCCATACCGATGCCGCGGGGCTCACCCCGGAGGCGCTCGGCTGACAATTCCCTTCGGCTTTCAACTGGTCAGCCGCACCGGGCCGTCGGCGACTCGCCGAGGGGGCGTCGGGGTTTTACCGGGCCCTCAGCTTCCGGATTGACGGGTGCTACGCTCCTTGGCGCACAATGAATTAACTGATCATGGGGGGTGGTCGCGTGAAGATCAAACGTAAAGCCTCGATGGTCGTGCTCTCGGCGGCGCTGATGCTGGGCGGTTCCATCGCCCTGGCGCCAACGGCGTCGGCGGTGGGGTCATCGGCGTGTCAGTTCAATTCCCCGGATGTCAATTTCAAGGTCTCGACCAGTGGCGCCAGATTCCGCACCGGACCGGGAAAGCGGTACCGCGCTATAGGGACGCTTTACCGAGGGGATTCCTTCCGGTACTTCTGCCGCACCCGGGGCTTTGAGAACAGCTGGTCCTACGGAAAGATCCTCAAGCGGACCACGACCGGAATTCATGCCGGGACCAGAGGCTGGGTGTACAGCAAGTATCTCGACTAGCCGGAACGTTACGGCAGTTGGGTGCGCGGCAGTTGGGTGCGCGGGAGCTGGGCGTGCGGGAGTTGGGTGCGCGGTGGCCGGGCGCGGAGGCTTCGTACGACGGCAAGCGGCGGGGCCGGGGGTTCGCCCCCGGCCCCGTCGCCCGTGCCCATGCCCCCGGGTCGTCACCCCTTGCTGACCGCCGCCAGGATCTCCGGCAGCCGCGCCGCGACCCGCGGCGCCGCCACCCGCAGACCGGTCTCCGCGATGGCCGCGCCGTACACCGCGCCCAGTGGGAACACCACCCACAGCAAGCCGTGC
Organism: Streptomyces iranensis; assembly: GCF_017874715.1. Lineage (GTDB taxonomy): Bacteria > Actinomycetota > Actinomycetes > Streptomycetales > Streptomycetaceae > Streptomyces > Streptomyces iranensis. The sequence continues at coordinate 177,355 of NZ_JAGGLR010000015.1, forward strand.
GTCCCGGAGACATGCAGCCAGATCGTCAGGCCCAGCACCGGCGCGCAGAGTACGGAACCCACGATTATCCCGCCGAGGATGCTGATCCAGGCGATCCCCGCCTGCCCCGGGACGACGTTCTTGTAGCCGCTGTCCTGCGGAATGGAGTACGGGGCCAGTACCGAGGTCAGGGCGCCGGTCGCCAGCATCGAGCCGAGCAGCGCCAGGGCGATGCCGAGCGCCTCCGGGGCGGCCGACCAGTTCTTCAGGACCGCGGCGCAGCCGAGCACCGCCACCGCCACGTACGGTACGGCGACCAGGAGCAGCGCCAGCGCACGGCCCCGCAGCTCCAGATAGGCGTCGCGGGGCGAGGAGATCGTCTGGGCGACCATCCAGAAGGCGGAGGCGTCCTGGCCGAACTGGTTGTACATCAGCATGCCGAGCATCCCCGACGCCCAGCAGGCCCAGTAGATCGAGCCGTTGCCCTGGGCCGCGGTGATGAACGGGAGCAGCAGGCCGACGCCCAGCGAGGTGACCCATGCCGACTTGGTCTTCGGGTCCCGTACGGCATAGCGCAGCGTGCGCAGCAGCACCGTGCCGGTGCGGCCGGAGGGCAGCAGCCGGGCGAACGGGCCCGAGGCGTCCGGGGTGTTCGAGGCATCCGGGGTGTCGGCCGCGCCGGAGGACCGCCGCTCGCGCGGTGCCGCCGCCTGGATCGTGGAGGCGTCCGGCGTGGTCATCAGATGGGTGAGGGTGCCCCGCCACCACCACATCAGCAGCGCCAACGCCGCGACGGTGAGCGCGAACTGGGCAGCGGCGACCCCGTAGGCGCCGTCGCTCACGCCCTGGACGGCGTCCACAGCTGCCGCGGGCGGCACCCAGCGCAGCACCGCGGCGGCCGGTTCCAGCACGGACAGGCCGTTCTTACCGCCGAGCTGCTGGGCCCCGAGGTTCACGAACTGCGCGCCGATCGCCACGAACAGACCGCTGAGCACGGCCATGTCGCGGCCCTTACGGCTGGTGAGGAGGCGGGTGTTGGCCGTGGCGACGGCGCGGGCCAGCGCCACGCACACCAGCACCGTCAGCACCACGGCCACGACGCCCGCCACCGCGGCGGCCGCCCCGTGCGCGACGGCGATCGCCGAACCGGCCACCAGGGTCAGGGTGAACAGCGGGCCGATGCCGATCAGCGAGGACACCAGCAGCGCGGTGATCAGCGAGCGCGGCCGCAGCGGCAGCATCACCAGCCGGGTCGGGTCGAGGGTCTCGTCGCCGCCGGGGAAGAACAGGGGCATCACCGCCCAGCCGAGGGCGAGCACCGCCGTCAGCAGCGTGACCAGCGCGTCGGCGTGGTTCGTACCGCGCAGCAGCACCAGGCCGAGCAGCTGCAACACGGCGAACAGCATGGTCATCACCAGCGAGGTGATGTACGCGGCCCGCCGGCCGCTGGACTGGCGCAGCCCGTTGCGCAGCAGCGCCAGCTTCAGGGAGACGAAGACGGGGGTGGGGGAGCCGGTGGGGACGGCGGGCGGTGCGGGAGCCGCGCTGCCGAGCGGGCCCTTGGCGTCGAGCGGGTCGGTGAGCGTCATCGGGCGCCGCCGCCCAGCCAGTCGAGGCTCTGGCCCGCCTGGCTCCGGTTGGCGCCGACCAGTTCCAGGAAGGCGTCCTGCAGGGAGGGCGCGTCGCCCCGCACCTCGGCCAGTGGGCCATGGGCCCGGATCCGCCCGCTCGCGATCACCGCCACCCAGTCGCACAGCGACTCCACCAGCTCCATGACATGGCTGGAGAAGACTACGGTCGCGCCGGAGCGGGTGTAGCGCTCCAGGACGCCGCGGATGGTCTGGGCGGAGACCGGGTCGACGCCCTCGAAGGGCTCGTCGAGGAAGAGGACTTCGGGGTTGTGGAGCAGCGCGGCGGCCAGTCCGATCTTCTTCCGCATACCGGTGGAGTAGTCGATGACCAGTTTGCTCTGGGAGCCCGCGAGATCGAGGACGTCCAGCAGCTGGGTGGCGCGCCGGTCTACCTCCGCGCCCGGCAGCCCGCGCAGCCGCCCGGTGTAGGTGAGCAGCTCCCGGCCGGAGAGCCGCTCGAACATCCGCAGCCCCTCGGGCAGCACCCCGATCCGCGACTTGACCTCGACCGGGTCCCGCCAGACGTCGTGGCCGCCGATCTCCACGGTCCCCTTGTCGGGGCGCAGCAGGCCGGTGATCATCGAAAGCGTGGTGGTCTTACCGGCGCCGTTGGGTCCGACGAGTCCGATGAACTGCCCGGCGGGCAGCTCCAGATCGATCCCGGCGACCGCTACCTGCTCCCCGTAACGCTTCCACAGGCCGCTCACCCGCACGGCGGCGGCCCGGGACGACTGTGGCTGGGTACTGTCTGCTGCTTGCTCCTGCGGCACCGGCTTACCCCGTTTTCCCGTGGGACGTGTCCCACTGACGTATCACGCGGGGGCCGGTCACGACGCCCCCGCCGTCGCTCCACGATAGGGGCCGTCCCGGGGAGCCCTCCGGAGTGTCAGCGGCGCTCGCGGCCGCAGGCGTAGGCCAGGGCGCTCACCAGCTCTTCCGCGTCGGGCAGCCAGCGGTTGGCGGCGGTGGGCCGCCGGGCCCACTGGACCGGACCGCGCACGCCCACCCGGGTCGGCGGCGCGACCACGTAGTCGCCCTCGCCGCGGGCGGTCAGGTCGATCGCGTTCGGCGGCCAGCCCAGATTCCGCACCAGGTCGGGGACCTTGGCGGCGGCGCCCGGGAGGACGAAGAAGAGCATCCGGCGCCCGGGGGTGCAGGTGACCGGGCCCAGCTCGACCTGGCGGCGCTCCATGCGGGCGAGCGCCAGACAGCCCGCTGACTCCGGGACGTCGAGCGCGTCGAAGGTGCGGCCGGTGGGCAGCAGGATGGAGGCGCGCGGCGTCCTGGCCCACATACGACGGATCACGACCGCGCTGCCGGTGGCCTGGTTCACCCAGTCCCGGCCGGTCGGATGGGCGCCGGGGGCCGGGCAGTCGGCGGTTCCGCAGGAGCAGCGCTCCACTCCGTCCACGGCCTCGAGCCAGGTGCCGGAGAGCACGTCCCAGTGCCGCTCCTCGGCGTATCGCACCGCCGCGTCGCGCAGCCGCTCCCCGCGCTGCTGAGGGATCTGCGAGGTTCCCGCGGGGAACCGCGTTGGTCCTGTCACGTCCATGGTCTCTTCCACGCACAGGACAACTTCCGCCGTCAACGAGGGTTACGGCCGGACCCCCGCACGGGCGGTGCCGTCGGGGGTCCGGGGTGCGCGGTGACGGCACGGCGGGGCGCATGGGTGCACGGGCGGGGGCGCGTGTGGGGTTGCGGCTGCGTAAGCGGGTAGCCACCATGCGTGACGGGCGTGCGAGTGTCCGGCGGCCAGGCCGCAGCGCCAGGGGGAGGGCGGCCCCGGATTCGGATCGGCGCCGTACGCGAACGATGCGGTCTATGCGGTCAATACGGGCAAGTTCCGCATTCGCCGTATACCTGCGATATCTGCGGGGCATCACTCAGCAACAGGAACGGATACGCCGAGAACGCAAGCAGTCACTGGGGGTAATGCCATGGCCGCTAGGCCGCTTGTGGCGCGGCAGCCGAACGAACGGCTGCAAGCGCTCATCCAGGAAGCCGGCTGCTCCAACGCCGGGTTGGCGCGCAGGGTCAATATGTGCGGCGCCGAGCACGGTCTCGATCTGCGGTACGACAAGACGTCGGTGGCCCGTTGGCTGCGTGGCCAGCAGCCACGGGGCCGGGCGCCGGGCATCATCGCCGAGGCGCTCGGCCGCAAGCTCGGCCGTACGGTCACGATCGACGAGATCGGCATGGCCAACGGCAAGAACCTCGCCTCCGGGGTCGGTCTGCAGTTCTCGCCCACCGTCCTCGGCGCGATAGAGCAGGTCTGCGAGTTGTGGCGCAGCGATGTGGGGCGCCGTGACTTCCTCAGCGGCTCGACGGTTGCCGCCTCGGCGCTGGTCGAGCCCAGCCGCGACTGGCTGATCACCGGCGCGGACGCCCAGGTGGCGCGCATTGCGGGCGCCCGGGTGGGGCGGTCGGATGTCGCGGCGGTGCGGGCCACGACGGACGCGCTCGTCGACCTGGACCACCGCTACGGGAGCGGCCATGTGCGCCCTGTCGTCGTCCACTATCTGAACAGCGTGGTCTCCGGACTGCTGGCCGGCTCGTACACCGAGGCGGTCGGCCGTGAACTGTTCGCGGCCGTCGCGCGGTTGACGGAGCTGGCCGGCTATATGGCGGTCGACACCGGTCAGTCCGGTCTCGCCCAGCGGTACTACATCCAGGCGCTGCGGCTCGCCCAGGCCGCCGGGGACCGGGGCTACGGCGGCTATGTGCTCGCCGCCAGCATGAGCCATCTCGCCGCCCAGCTGGGCAATCCCCGGGAGATCGCCCAGCTGGCGAAGGCCGCGCAGGAGGGCGCCCGCGGCCAGGTGCCGCCGCGTGCCGAATCGATGTTCCTGGCGGCCGAGGCGCGCGGTCACGCCCTGATGGGGGACGCACGGGCAAGCCAGTCCGCGGCCGGGCGGGCGCTGGACGCCATGGAGCGGGCGGTGGGCAGCGGTTCGGGCCCCGCCACGGGCGACGAACCCAACTGGATCCGCCACTTCGACCATGCCTATCTCGCCGATGAGCTGGCCCACTGCCACCGCGACCTGGGCCAGGCCGACCAGGCCCGGCGGCGCGCCGAGGAGGCCCTGGAGGGCCATCCGGAGGGGCGTGTGCGGCGGCGGGCGATCGGGCTGCTGCTGCTGGCCACCGCGCATGTGCAGCAGCGCGATGTGGAGCAGGCGTGCCATGTCGGCACCCAGGCGGTGGATCTGCTGGGCACGCTGCGGTCCAACCGGGGGGCGGAGTATCTGGACGACTTCCAGCAGCGCTTGGAGCCGTACCGGGACGAGCCGGTGGTGCGGGAGTTCGGGGCGCGGCTCCAGGTGCAGGTGGCCTGAGATCCGGCCTGATTCGCCCTGGGATGCGGTGTGGGTGCTACGGGTGCGTTGTGTTGTGGTGGCTGATGCGCATGTGGTGAGGCATGGGTGTTGTGGAGTGTGTTGCGTTGTGTTTATCGCGGGTACGGATGGGGTTCATATCGCCCCCGATCGTGGTGATGTGCCCCATGTCGCGGTGACCAGTCTCTCTCCGTCCCGATGGGCTCATGGGCACCGCGCCCTCTGGGGAACCGGTAGCGTGACCCGACGATTCCGTCGTTCCGTATAACCAAGGAGTCCCGGTGACGCAGAGCGGTCAGGGGAATGAGCCGCGGCTTCCCGCGGTCCCGCCCGCGCACCCCGTGCGCGAGGGGGTTGTGCTGCCTGCCCAGGGGGACTACAGGCCCTCGGACGCCCAACAGGGGGCCCCGGCCGGGGGACAGGCGTGGGGGCAGCCTTGGGGGCCGCAGAGCGCTCCGGAACCGCCGCAGCAGGGCGAACTGCCGCCGTCGGGTGAGTTCGGCGCTCCGCCGCCGCCCGAGGCGCAGCCGTACGGGCAGCAGCAGGGCTGGACGACTCCGGAGAGACCGGCCCAGCCGCCGCACAACGTCCCGTCGCCGCACAACGTCCAGCCGCCGCACAACGCTCAGCCGCCGCACAACGTCCCGTCGCCGTACCAGCCCCAGCAGCTGCCGTACCAGGCCGCCGACGAGACCCAGGTGATGCCGCCGCAGCCCGCCGGGGACGCGGACGCGACCCAGGTCATACCCCCGGTCCCGGGTGAGGCCCCGCCGCCCCTGGACACCCCCACCACCACGCTCGCCCCGGTCAAGAGCGCGCCGCTGCCGCCCGAGAACCGGCCCGAGTCACCGGCCGAGTCCACCACCCAGCTGCGCGCCGTCCGCCCCGGCCGCCGGGGCGCCCACCGCCAGCAGCCCCCCGCGGCCGCGGCCGCGGAGGAGACCGCGGTGCTCCCGCCCACGCCCGCCGCGCCCGCCGCGTCCGCGCCGATTCCGGAGCGGCCCGGCAGCGCCCCGTACGCGATCCGTCCCGGCCGTCCCGGGGACCGGCCGCCGCCCTCGGAGTTCGACGGTCTGTTCCGTGACGCCGGCGGTGCGGGCGGTGCCGGGGGCGCCGATGAGACGCAGCAGCTTCCGCAGTTCGGCCCGGACGTTCCGCAACCGCCGTCCGGCGGCCATGGTGACGGCGGTCATGGCGGCGGTGGGCGGCGCCGGATGTCGCGGGGCATGATCATCGGCGTTGTGGTGGTGGCGAGCTGCGCCGTCGCCGGACTCGCCGCGGGAGCCGTGCTCAGTATGGGCGGCGATGACGACGGTAAGGACAACTCGACGCTGAGCAGCGCTTCGCCGAGCGCCGCGGAGTCGTCCAAGGCCGCCGTCGACCCCGTCGAGACGCAGGCGAAGACGCTGGACGCGCTGCTCGCCGACAGCAACAACAGCCGGGCATCGGTGATCAAGGCCGTGGACAGCATCAAGTCCTGCAAGGACCTGAGCACGGCGGCATCGGATCTGCGGACGGCCGCGGGCCAGCGCAATGACCTGGTGACCCGGCTGGGCAAGCTGTCGGTGGACAAGCTGCCCGACCACGCGCGGCTGACCGCGTCGCTCACCAGGGCGTGGAAGTCCTCGGCCAGGGCCGACAACGAGTACGCGGCCTGGGCCGACCAGGTCGGCGGCAAGAAGGGCTGCCCCAAGGGCAAGGCCCGCCGTTCGCCCCGGGTCGGGGCGGCCGAGCGGGCGAGCGGCGAGGCGACTCAGGCCAAGAAGACGGCCTCGGGGCTGTGGAACCCGATCGCCTCCCAGTACGGCCTCACCCCGCGCCAGGCCACCGACCTGTGACAGGCCACCGACCTGTGACCGGGCGGCCGGGGGCGGCGCCGCCGTCCCCGGCCCGGCCCGTGGCTCAGTCCGCCGGGTGGTAGCGCTCCAGGATCTTGGACACGTTGACGAAGCCCTTGCGCACCGCGACCAGTCGCCCGTCGCGCACCATCTGGTAGGTGACGTCCGCGTTGACGATCCGCGAGTAGTTGGGCACGTGCAGCGTGTCGTCGTAGCCCCAGCGCAGCGTCGGCGTCAGCCCGCCGGTGTTGACCGCGTGGCCGTTGTCCAGCGCGTTGCGCACGGTGCGGGCGCTGATGTCGTCGGCGTGCAGGGACATCAGCACCGAGCGCAGCACCGTGTAGCCGATCCAGGTGGTCTGCGTGCCGGGGTCGTCCGGGTCGATGCGGTTGTCGTCGAAGGCGTACTTGTTGATGACCTTCTTCATGGAGTTCCAGCGCGGATCGTCCCCGGCCGGGTACCAGCCGGTGGCGTAGGTGCCCTCCAGGGGGCTGGAGGTGCCGCCGGTGGAGTCGATCAGGGACTGCCGGACGCCGCCGAGGATGGAGGCTATCCGCACCTTCGGATGGTTCTCCTGCACCCGGCGGAAGGAGTCGAAGAAGGTGCCGGTGCGGTTGCCGAGCGCCGCGGAGACGCACGAGTTCTCCAGGGCCGCGCCCTGGTCGGCGCCGCCGAGGGAGCTGTCGGCGCCGACGCCCTCCAGGGCGGTGGTGGCCTGCTTGCTGTAGTCGCCCGCGCCCTCGGGGGCGCGTACGTCATGGGCGTCGGCGCGATTGCCCGCCCTGAGGCCGGTATTGAGGAGCTGGGGGAGTTCGTCGCCCGCGATGGTGTCGGGGCGCACCAGTGCGGTGCGCTCGCAGCGGGAGGCCAGCTGGCGGCCGTTGCCCACCAGCAGGGCGGCCTGGCCGCCGTTGACCGGATAGGAGTACGGGCTGTCGAACTCCTCCTGCGTCAGCCCGTAGCCGCCTATGTAGGGGATGCCGGCGACCTCCAGCGGGGAGATGAAGGACCGGCCGTACTGGCTGTACGAGCCGACGACCGCGACGGCCTTGTCCTCCTTGGCCTGCTGGGCGCAGCCGGCGGCCTGGACGGCGTCGTTGCGCTCGTTGCAGGTGACGACCTCGAGCTTGCGGCCGTGGATGCCGCCGGAGTCGTTGACCCAGCGGGCAAATGCCCTCGCCATCGCGGGCATTCCCGGCATATTGGTGGCTTTGGTGCCCTCGGGGGCCCAGGTCATGACGGTGATGGGGTCGCTGTCGCTCTTGTTCGACAGCACCGCGCCGCAGCCGGACAGCAGCGACGCGCCGACCGCCGTACACACTGCCGCGACGGCGGCTCGGAAGGGGCGGGAGGAGGGGCGTCGCCGTCCGGTCATGGCAAGCGAGCTTGGTGCTTCGCGAGGAACGCAGCCGCTATGACAAGACAAGGGATGGTGACGTAGAGGTGAACAGCGGGGGCTGATCCGTCTCTATGTGTGAAGAACGTACGATCGGTGACTGTGCAAGGTTCGGAGAAGTCTTCCCGTCGCGCCCGTCGCTCGACCACCATGGGAGTCATGCCTGTCAACGACATGCCCTGGTGGCGCTGGCGCACCAATGTGCGCTCGGCGCTGCATATGCTCTCGGATCCCGTCTTCCAGCAGGAGTGCTGGCTGGCCGGCCAGCCTGGGTACGGCGATGTGACGGACGCCGTCTACCGGCTGGTCGAGGACACCTGGCTGGACAACTGGTCCGCCGAGAAGTACGTCGGCACGATCTTCCGCGACTCGCAGGAGGCGGCGCTGGTCGATGTCGCCGTGCTGCGGGTGCTGAGGATCATGCACCAGGCGGGCGCGGACGCCCCCGTCTCGGCGTACCTCGAGCACCATGGCTGGCCGGAGGCCGTACGAGCGGCCCGCGAGGCCCATGTGCGGCTGGCCACCAACGACGGCGAGGATCCGGACATCCCACCGCGCACCCTCGAAGTGCTGGCGATCATGACGCAGGCGGTCTGAACGCCGTCGCGGGTGTGGGGCTCCGTCGCGGGTGTGCGACGCTATGGAGTCATGAGCGAGTCGCATCCCGTCCCCGACCAGTACATCCTCACGCTGTCCTGCCCGGACAAGCAGGGGATCGTGCACGCCGTGTCGAGCTTTCTGTTCATGACCGGCTGCAACATCGAGGACAGCCAGCAGTTCGGGGACCGTGACACCGGGCTCTTCTTCATGCGGGTGGCCTTCCGCGCCGTCTCGCCGGTGAAGGTGAAGGATCTGCGGGCCAGCTTCGCCGCGGTCGGCGAGTCCTTCCAGATGGACTGGGAGATCCATCGCGCCGACGAGAAGATGCGCATCCTGCTCATGGTCAGCAAGTTCGGGCACTGCCTGAACGACCTTCTCTTCCGGTCGCGGATCGGCGCGCTGCCGGTCGAGATCGCCGCGGTGGTCTCCAACCACACCGACTTCCAGGCGCTGGTCGGCTCCTACGGGATCCCGTTCCACCACATCCCCGTGACGAAGGACAACAAGCGGGAGGCCGAGGCCCGGCTGCTGGACCTGGTGCGCGCGGAGCATGTGGAACTGGTGGTGCTGGCCCGCTATATGCAGGTGCTCTCCGACGACCTGTGCAAGGAGCTGTCGGGCCGGATCATCAACATCCACCACAGCTTCCTGCCGAGCTTCAAGGGCGCCAAGCCGTACCACCAGGCGCATGCGCGCGGGGTCAAGCTGATCGGGGCCACCGCCCACTACGTGACCGCCGATCTGGACGAGGGCCCGATCATCGAGCAGGAGGTCGAGCGCGTCGGCCATGGGCTCACCCCGGACCAGCTGGTGGCGGTCGGCCGCGATGTGGAGTGCCAGGCGCTGGCCCGCGCCGTGAAGTGGCACAGCGAGCGCCGGGTGCTGCTCAACGGGCACCGTACGGTCGTCTTCGACTGACTCGGAGGACCACCCGGAGGCGGGACACCGACACTTCAGAGGCGGGACACCGACGCTTCAGAGGCGGGACAGGGACGCTGTGGCGAAGAGCACATCCCGGATCGCCTCGGTGTCCCCGGACAGGCCCGCAGCCGCCTCCTGCGGCGGCACATGCCCGGACGCCAGCAGATAGAACGCCTCCTGGTCCAGCGCGATCGTCGCCACCGCCTCCTCCGGCGCTGCCATCGCCGCCGGGGAGTCCAGCGGGATGTACCAGTCGCCGCCGCCCGTGCCCTCCACCTGGAGATGGAGCGTACGGCCCGGGGTGCCCGCCTCGACCAGCCGGCGGGGCGGGGACGCGAGCCCGGCCCGGCGCCGCTCGGCCAGCGTCCCCGGAAGCAGCCGGGCACACAGGTCGATCATGGCCTTGAGGTGGGCGGAGGCCGGTGGTTCATAGGGGTAGTCGATGGCCTCGGCGATGTCCCCGGCGTGCACCCAGCACTCCAGGGCGCGGTCGAGGAACGCGTCGCGGATCGGCAGCGCGAACTCCCCGTACGGCACATCGAGCTCCGCGACCCCGCGCCCGGCGAAGGACACCGTACGGACCAGGGCATGGCCCTGCTCGCGCCACAGCTCCCGTACCGCACCGGGCGGACCGGCCCCGTACGCGGCGCCGGGCTCGTGGTGCCAGTACGCCTCCGTACGGGCCTGGGGCGAGCCGGGGGCGGCGGCGCCCATCGGGTCGGGGAGGCCCAGGGAGGCGGCGACGATGCCGTCCACGACCATCAGATGGCCGATCACCCCGGCGACGGTGGTGTCCCGGCCGGTGAGCCGCCGCCCGTCGAACCACTTGAGCCGCACCGGCGCACGCCACTCGGCCTCGCCCATGTCGCGCAGCAGCGCGTCCAGCCGGGCGGCCTCGGCGTCGTAGGCACTGGCCCAGCCGGGCATGGGTATCCGGGCCGGGCGGCGGCCCAGACAGCCCGCGAGCACCCGGGAGCGCAGCATCGGGTCGAGGTCCAGGCTGTGCTCGGTGTGCAGCAGCCCGACGGCGTCGCGCAGCCGCAGCGCCTCCTCGGCGCAGGAGGGGCAGTGGTTGAGATGCGCCTCGACGGCGGAGGTCTCCTCCTGCGAGCAAGCGGTCAGCGCCCAGGCGCCGAGCAGCGAGCGGAGCAGATCGTGCGAGAGCGGATGGGCCGCGGAGGGCGTGGGCGCCGCCAGGGGCGGGGCCGGTGGGGCGGGCGCGGCCGCGGGCAGCTTCGCGGGGACGGGTGGTTCCGGGGCCGGACGCGGCTCTGGTTCCGGGTGCGGTTCGGATTCCGGTTCCGATTCCGGATTTGCTTCCGGGGCGGGGCGCGGGGTCGGTTCCGGTTCGGGGCCCAGGGCTGGTTCTCGCTCATGGCCCGGGTGCGGCTTCGGTGTCGGCTTCGGTGTCGGTGTCGCTTCCGGTTCGGAGCCTGCGGTGGGTTCCGGGTTGGATGCCGTATCGGGCTCCGGTCCAGGCTTCGGTGCCCGTTCCGCCGGTGTCTCGTCCGCCGGTGTCTCGTCCGCCCAGGCCTCGTCCGCCCGTGCCTCGTGCGCCGTGGGCGGGCGCGGGGCGGGGATGCCGCCGTCCAGGGCGCCCGGCCAGTGGCCGCTGTCCTCGGCGGCCGACCGCGGCGGCGGTATGCGTGGTGGCCCGGCGGGGTGGGACGGCAGATCCGCGTCGCTGCCCCGTCCGGGCCCGTCTCTTCCGTCCCCGGTGCCGCCGGAGCTCTCGCCGTAGGCGTCGTCGTACGGGTCCGGCCCGCCGCGCCCGGTCACAGCGCCCGTCCGTAGCCGGGAGGCGAGACCGCGCGGGGCGGCTGGACATGGGCGGTGGAGAGCAGTTGGAGGCCCAGCCGGAGGCGGCGCCTGGCCTCGTCCTCGGTCACCCCGAGGGCGGCCGCGGCCTGGCGGTAGTCGCGGCGGTCGAAGTAGGCGAGCTCCAGGGCGGCGCGCAGCGGGGCGGGCATGGAGGTGACGATGTAGTCGGCGCGGGCGGCCACGGACGCCTCGCGGATCCGCTCCTCCAGGGCCTCGCTCGTGAGGGTGTCCTCGCAGGCCGTGGCGGTCTGCGACGCGCGCAGCCGGTGCACCGCCTGGCGCTGGGTGAGCATGGCGATCCAGGCGCGCAGCGAGCCCTGCTGGGGGTCGTACGCGTCCGGGTTCTCCCAGACGTAGCCGAAGACTTCCCGGGTGACGCGGTCGGCACCGGTGTCGTCCTCGAGGACCCGATATGCCAAAGTGTGGACAAGCGAGGCGAATCGGTCATAGAGCTCGGCAAGTGCGGCCGCTTCGCCGCGTGCCAGACGCTGTTGCATCCTGCGATCCCAGCGGGGCGGTGCGTCGTTCGCCATGCGGCCCCCAATCCCGAGTTGTCCGGCCGGCCCTCCAGGCACTATGCCCACGTTCATATCGAATGTAATGCCGGTGGCTCTCACAACACGCGTCCATCAGGCAAAGTGCGTGAGAACGAGGCCGCGCATGGTATTGGGACGGTCGCTTTGCGCAGGATCGGGGAGACGAAACGCTTCGGCGCGGCATAGGGTCGTCCCTCAAGGCGTATGCCTGGGGGAGTTTCATGCGCCGACGGGCGGGCAGCCGCCCGGGAACAGCGAATTCCGGTTAGCGGCGAGCGAAGGGCTTCGGGCGCGTGACGTTGAAGGTGATGGAGGACCGGCGGGGGGAGTGGGTCGTTCTCCAGGTCTCTGGAGAGATGGACCTGGTGACCTCGCCCGCAGTCCGGCAACACGTCCACGACGCGGTCGCCGAGGGCCGCCATTGGCTGGTTCTGGACCTCTCGGAGGTCCGGTTCTGCGACTCCAGCGGGGTCGGCGTACTGATCGCGGCGCGTCGGCTGATGCGGTCGTGCTCGGGTCGGCTGCGGCTGATCCTGCCGCCGCAGGACGCCGCGCACGGTTCGCATGTGCACCGGGTGCTGGCGGCCCTGGGAGTGCGGCGGCTGTTCGACGTCTACCCCGACCTGGGGGCGGCCACGGAGCTGGACGAGGACGACGAGGACGCGGTCGACCCCCTGTCGGCCTGAGCGCTCCGCCGGCAGTGCCCCGACCTGCCGTCGATCGTCCGCGGCGCCGTCGTGGCTGGTCGCGCCCGCGCGGCGGAGCCGCACATCGACACAGCCCGCGCCCCTTCGGGGCGCCACCGAACCGCAGCCGACTTCCACCGATCCGCCGAGGGCGCCCGGACGCCCGCCCAGGGCGCCCGGATGCCCGCCCAGGGCGCCGCGCGGCCCGTTCATGCCGCCGGACCCGCGACGCGCGGGGTCTTGGGGAAGTCGGCCCGTACGACGAAGCCGCCCTCCTTCGTGGGCCCGGCCTCCAGCGTGCCGCCCAGCAGCTGTGCGCGCTCCCGCAGCCCGACCAGACCGTGACCGCCGCCCGGCAGCCCCGGGGCCACGGCGGAGGCGTCGGGCGGGCCGTTGCGCACCTCGACCCGCAGGCCCCGGGTCTCCTCCGCCGCTTGAGCCGCCCCGGGCGCCGGTCCGCGAGCCGTTCCCCGTACCGCCTCGCGATCCCCTCCCGGCCCCTCTGCCGCCCCTGGCCCCTCTGCCGCCTCCGGCCCGTCCGCCGCCTCCGGTCCCTCCGGCTGCGCGTCGTTGACCCGTACGGTCACCCGCGCCCCCGGCGCGTGCTTGCGGACGTTGGTGAGCGCCTCCTGGACGATGCGGAAGGCGGCCCGTTCCACCGCCTCCGAGTGGTCCGGCCGCTGGGTCGCGCTGTCCGTCTCGAAGCTGACGTTCAGCGCGCTGAGTTCGATCAGCCGGGGCAGATCGGCCAGCCGGGGCTGCGGGGTCAGCTCCTCGTGGTCGCCGCCCGCCGCGCGCAGGATGCCGACCATATGGCGGAGTTCGTCCAGGGTCCGCACGGACAGCTCGCGGATGGTCCGCGCGCCCTCCCGCGCCTTCGCGTCCTCCGCGCTGATCTGCACCGCACCGGCCTGGAGGCTGATGAGGCTGACCTGATGGGCGACCACGTCGTGCATCTCGCGGGCGAGCCGGGCGCGTTCGGTGGACAGCACCTGCTCGGCGATCAGCTCGTCGGCGTGGCGGCGGCTGCGGGTCAGGTCCTCGATCCGGGCGGCGAGCTCCCCGCGCGTACGCACCAGGAGGCCCAGCGCGATGGGTCCCACGGAGGTCACACACGCGTCGATCAGCGTGAGGGTGTTCTCCCGGTACGCGGTCGACTCGAAGTCGGAGACCGGCCAGGGGATGAAGTGCGCGGCGGCCAGCAGCAGCGCGGAGATGCCCAGCAGCCGCCGGTCGGGGCGGAGCCGGGCCACCGTGTAGAGGGCGATCATCGGCGCGAACCAGACGTAGCCGATGAGGATTCCCGGCAGCGTGACCAGGAAGACCAGCGCGGGCAGCTTCCGGCGCACCAGCAGCGCGGCCGCCGCCACCAGCGAGACGTTGAGCTCCAGGCCGAAGGTGACGCCGTTGACGAGCAGCGCGTCGGCGACCGCGAGGAGGACGGGGACGATCAGCGAGCCCCAGCGCATGAGCCCCTGCGGCGGCCGCCGCCGGGAGGCCGGGGCGGGCGGCGGCGAGGAGAGGGAGGAGGCGAGCGCGGGCGACGCGGCCGGGGACGCGCCGGGTGTGCCGGGTGTGCTCGGTGTGCCCGGTGTGCCCGGTGTGCCGGGGGACGAACTCCGGGGCGGGGGCAGCGGGGAGACGCTCATCGTGGGCCACCTATCGGCGGACGGCTGGTGACGAGCCCGGCGCGGTCGGCGACGATCGCCGCCTGGACGCGGTTGAGGCCCCCCAACTTGCCGAGCACCGCCCGTACATGGTCCTTGACGGTGCTGGGCGCCAGCCCCATCCGCTCGGCGATCTGCGGATTGGCGAGGCCCTCGCCCAGCAGCGTCAGCACCTCGCGCTCGCGCGGGGTGAGCGCCTCGACGGCCGCGGCGGCCGTCGCCTCCGCCTCGGCGGCGAGATAGCCGCCGATCACGGCGCGGGTGACGGCCGGGTCGAGGACGCTGCCGCCCTGGGCGAGCGTGCGCACGGCCCGTACGAGCTGCTCCGGATCGGTGTCCTTGAGGAGGAAGCCCGCGGCCCCGGCGCGCAGCGCGGCCGCCAGGTACTCCTGGACGTCGAAGGTCGTCAGCATCGCCACGGCGGGGGAGGCGGGCGCGGCCCGCAACTGTCTGAGGACGCTGAGCCCGTCGGCGTCCGGCATCCGGATGTCGAGCAGCACCACATCGGCCTTGCTGCCCAGCACCGTGTCCACCGCGAAGGCTCCGGAACATTCGGCGACCACTTCGATGTCCGGGGCCGTGCCCAGGATCAGTCGCAGACCGGATCGTACGAGCGCCTCGTCGTCCACTACAGCCACACGGATCACCGGCCGCTCCCTGTCCTCAGCTGTCATGCCCATTGTCCGGACAGCCTGCCTCATCCGAGAGCGAATATGGAGTGGTTGGCTCCGTCAGTGGGAGGGAACACCCCCGCCGGTCGGCGGGGGTGACGGCAGACCAATGGTGGATTTCCCCGGCGGCTCCCAGCGGGCAGAGTGGATCGCAAGCCGCACCACCCCGTGGGGTCGTCCCGAACCCCAGCCCCGTGACCGCGCCGGAGTGCCTCCCGATGCGCGATCAGCGGACCCGGCAGCGGGGCGTTGCCGCGGTCAGGCCGCCGCGACCCCCACACGCGGCGGCCTGTTCGTCTCTCCGACCGCCTGCCGTGCGGTGCGCCCCGACCAGGCGCTCGGCCCGGCGACCCAGGCGCCGGCCGGCCCCCGAGAAGCTACGGGGAGGGGCCGGGCGGGCGGTCGGTGGGGGCGGGGAGGGGCCGATGGACGCCTCACATGGGGGGCTCGGCGGGGGCCGGGCCCAGGGTGGTGGTGCCGGGCGCGGCGCGGTGGCCGAGCCCGGTGCGGTAGGCGTCCATCGCGGCCTCCTGGCGGCCCTCCCGGCGCAGCAGATCGCCCAGCAGCCGGCACAGGTCGGCCAGGTCACCGGCCGCGCCGGTGCGTTCGAGCAGGGACAGCGCCGCGCAGTAGTGCTCCTCCGCGGCCTCGGCGTCGCCGTGTTCGTCCGCGATCAGGCCCAGCAGCCGGTGGGCCCCGCCCGCGTGGACCGCGCCGCGGTCGGCGGTCAGCCCGGCCTCACCCGGCCCGGCGTCGCCCGGCGCCTCACCCGGCGCCGCGTCCGGCTCTCCGGCGGTGTTCGCGGGCCCCGCGGCGGGGGAGCTCGCCAGCAGCGGCAGCAGCAGGGCCTCCGCCTCCGCCGTACGGCCGCGACGGCGCAGCACATCCGCCAGCTCGACCTCGACCTGCACGGTGAACAGCGCGGCCCGCTTGGAGGCCAGCATGTCGCGGGCGGTGCGCAGTTCGCGCTCGGCGCGCTCCAGATTGCCGTCCTGGGCGTGCACATAGCCGCGCATCCAGTGGCAGTGCGCCAGGTCGGTGTGGATGCGCAGCTGCTCGTACAGCTCCTGCGCCTTGGCCAGGGAGGCGTCGGCCTCGGCCGTCCGCCCCTCGGCGATCAGGGTGCGGGCCACCCCGCGGTGCATCCGGGCGATGAGCCCCGGGTCGTCCACGCTCGGCGCCAGCGCGAGCGCCAACTCGGCCGCGCGTACGGCACGGGCGTGCGCCCCCATGTCCATATAGGGCGCGATGGCCGCCGTATAGAGCAGCAGCAGCGCGTACGGGTCGTGCAGCCCCGAGGCGTTGAGCTCGTCGATGGAGCTCTCCAGCAGATAGCAGGAGTAGCGCAGTTCGCCCGCGAGGAGATGGGCCACGGCCCGGCCCCGGATCGCCGGGATCCGGCGGGGCAGCGGTTCCCCGGCGAGCAGCCCCTCCACGGCCTCGAAGTGGTCGCGGGCGACGGTGAGGTCACCGGTCTCCAGCGCGCAGTCGCCGAGCCCCAGCAGGGCCGCCGAGCGCTCCTCGGCGAACCCGAGCCGCTCCGCCTCGTCGCGCACCTCCGCGAAGAGCACGGCGGCGTCCTCGGCGGCGCCGGTCGCCAGCGCCCGCCGGGCGTCGGTGACGGCGGCCCGCAGCCGGGTGGCGTCGCGGGGCGAGCGGCCGGTGGTCAGCTCCTCGTAGCTGACGCCGAGCCGGTCCGCGAGATGGCGCAGCGCGGCCTCGGAGGGGCGCACCTTCCCGGCCTCGAGGGTGGAGACATAGGCGGCGGTGTACGCGGGCTCGGCCAGCTGCCGCTGGGTGAAGCCGCGTTCGGTACGCAGTCTCAGCACCCGGCGCCCTATCTCGGCGGTCGACTCCGCCCCGGCCGCCCCCGTCGCCGTTCCCGCCGTCCGCCCGTCACCGGCGCTTCTGTCGGCCACCGTGCCCTCTTCTCCCCGGCGGTAACTTAATCGCCGGGCTAAGTCCATTTAACGTGAGGATTGAAGGATGCAGCAGGCAAGCACAGCGGTACCGACCGGGTCGGGCGCCGTGACGACCGTCCGTCAGCCGGAACTGCTCCTCGCCGACTATCACTTCGACGTACCGCTCGACCATAAGGCTCCCGAGGGCGAGCTGATCCGGCTTTACGCACGAGAGGTCGTCGCCGCGGGCAAATCCGCCGCCGAGCGCGAGCGGCTCCCCTGGCTGGTCTACCTCCAGGGCGGGCCCGGCTGTGGCGCGGACCGCCCGGTGGGCCGCTCCGGCTGGCTGGACCGCGCGCTGGACGAATACCGCGTGCTCCTCCTCGACCAGCGCGGCACCGGCCGCTCCACCCCGGCCAACCGCCAGACGCTGCCGCTGCGCGGCGGACCCGGGGAACAGGCCGAGTACCTCTCCCACTTCCGCGCCGACGCGATCGTCCGCGACTGTGAGCTGATCCGGCGGCGGCTCATGGGGGACCGCCCGTGGACCGTGCTCGGGCAGAGCTTCGGCGGCTTCTGTGCGGTGAGCTATCTGTCCCACGCGCCCGAGGGGCTGGACGCGGTGCTGCTGGCCGGCGGGCTGCCCGCGATCGACCCCGGCACCGACGCGGACGCCGTCTACCGGACCGCCTATCCGCGGATGGAGCGCAAGACCCTCGCCCACTACGCCCGCTATCCGCGGGACGCGGACACCGTCCGGGCCCTGGTGCGGCATCTGGCCGACCACGAGGAGGTCCTGACGGACGGGACCCGGCTCACCGTCCCCGCCCTCCAGCAGCTCGGCTTCCTGCTCGGCGCCGGCGACGGCTCGCACCGGCTGCACTACCTGCTGGAGGACGCGTTCGTGCCCACCGCCGACGGGCCGCGGCTGAGCGACGCCTTCCGCGAGCAGGTGGCCGCCGTGCTCTCCCGCGCCGCCATTCCGCTCTTCAGCCTCCTGCTGGAGTCCACCTACGCCCAGGACGGCCGGGCCACCGACTGGGCCGCGGAGCGGGTCCGCGCCGAATTCCCCGCGTTCGACGCCGGTAAGGCGGTCGCGGAGGACCGTCCTGTGCTCCTTACGGGCGAGACGGTGCACCCCTGGATGCTGGACACCCACGCGGCGCTGCGCCCGCTCGCCCGCACCGCCGAGCTGTTCGCCGCGCGCACCGGCTGGGGCCCGCTGTACGACACCGAGCGGCTGGCCCGTAACACCGTGCCGGTGGCCGCCGTGATCTACCACGACGACCTGTACGTGGACACGGAGCACTCCCTGGCCACCGCGCGGGCGATCCGGTCCATGCGCACCTGGGTGACGGACGAGTTCGAGCACGACGGGATCCGGGCCGGGGGCCGCCGGGTGCTGGACCGGCTGCTGCGGCTGGCGCGCGACGGGAGGGGGTGAGCGGGGAGCGGCCGAGCGGCAGGTCGGGCGGGGTTGGGCGGGAGGAGGGGAGGGGTTGAGCGAGGAGCGCGCCGCATGGTTGTGCGGTGCCCGATTTCCTAGCCACTTCCCTAATTCCCATTGCCCCCGACACCCGGACCCCTTAGGTTGAGCGGCGAATTAATCCTGCTTAACTGGCCGCTTATCGCGAGGACTTCGGGAGTCACCGTGCGCAGACGCATACGGAGCCGCATACGCAGCCGCATCCCCCTGCGCACCGCGGCCGTCGCCGGAGGCATCGCCCTGGCGGCGGCCGCGGCCATGACCGCGCCGGCCACGGCGTCGCCGGGAGCGTCCGGCTCGGCCGCCGCCGCTGACGCCGCCTCGTCGCAGCGCGCCCTGGACGTGGAGTACTTCACCGGCCCCGGCGGCCACCCCCGCCACACCGAGGCCCCGGCCGCCACTCCCGAGCGGCTGGCCCGCGCGGCGCGCTCCCTGTCCGCCAAGGAGGCCGCCGCCGACGGCCAGGTCGGCTCGGTCGTCGACAACGGCACCACGGCCGACAAGCTGGACGTCGTCTTCATCGGCGACGGCTACACCGCGGGCCAGCAGGAGGACTTCCACTCCGACGCGCGCTCCAAGTGGCAGCAGATGTCCGCCGTGCAGCCCTACGCCTCGTACAAGGACCTCTTCAACGTCTGGACGGTGGACGCCGTCTCCAACCAGTCCGGCGTCTCCGGCGACCCGTCCAAGGACGTCGTCAAGGACACCGCCCTCGGCTCGTACTTCTGGTGCGACGACATCGAGCGGCTGCTGTGCGTCGACACCGCCAAGGTCGAGTCGTACGCGGCCAAGGCGCCGCAGGCCGATCTGGTGGTCGTGCTGTCCAACTCCACCAAGTACGGCGGCGCGGGCTACACCCTCACCTCGCAGGTCGGCTATGACGGCATCGCCACCGCCGCCTCCGACCACGCCGACTCCGACCAGATCGCGGTCCACGAGACCGGCCATTCGCTCGGCAAGCTGGCCGACGAGTACTTCTACCCGGAGTACGGCACCTACACGGGCGCCGAGCCCGCCGAGTCCAACGCCACCAAGCTGAGCGCGGCGCAGCTGACCGCCCAGCAGAAGAAGTGGTACCGCTGGATCGGCCAGACCTCGCCCGACGGCGGCACGGTCGGCGCCTACGAGGGCGGCCGCTACTACCCCAAGGGCATCAACCGCCCCACCGACAACTCGATCATGCGCACCCTGGGCCGGGAGTTCAGCCTCCCCGGCCGCGAGGCGATGATCGCGGGCTTCTACAGCCACGCCAGCGCGCTCAGCAGCCGTACGGCCACCGCGACGGCCGTCAAACGGTCGGCCGGCATCGAGGTGGACGTGCCCGAGGGCGCGTCGCTGAAGTGGTACGTGGATGGGGCGGAGGTCACCGCCGCGAACGGCAGGACGAGCGTGACCCCGGCGTCGCTGGGTGTCCCGAGCGACGGGACGACCCACAAGGTCACCGCGAAGGCGACGGACGCCACGAGTGCGGTGAAGGACCCGGCCCTGCGCAAGCTGCTCAGCGGCTCCCGGACGTGGAAGGTCACTGGCTGACCCTTCCCGTCCCCCTCTGACTGGCCGCCCCGTGGACCCCCGCTGCGGGGCGGCCCACTTTTTTGAGGCTCGGTTCGCCTCCGGGGCGCTTCAGCCTCCCCCAGCTACCGCTGGGAGGTGCCCCCTGTCGACGGTCGACGTGCTCGGTCGCCCACGCGGCGGAGCCGCATGTCGATCGCAGTCCTCGCTCCCTGCGCGCGACTCCCTTTCGACAGCGACGCGCCCCTTCGGCTCGCCCCCAGCTACCGCTGGGAGGTGCCCCCGGCCGGAAGACCTCAGGGGCCGGAAGCGCGAAGGTGCCCGATAAGGGGCGGCCGCGGTCCGCCCCTTTAACATCGGCGGATCCTAGACTTCCGTATGGCACGCCCGGACTCAATCGCCCGTGCGGGCGGGTTGGTGGTCCGGTGTTCGAGGGCCTCGGTGTCGTGAGGCAAGATGAGCCCATGGGTACCGGGGGAGAGGGCCGTCTGATCGCCAACCGCTACCGGTTGGCCACACGGCTCGGACGCGGCGGAATGGGCACGGTCTGGCGGGCCGTCGACGAGTTGCTGGGCCGCGATGTCGCGGTCAAGGAACTCCATGTGGACGAGGGGCTCACGGCCTTCGACTCGCAGTTGCGCGGTGAGCGCACCCTGCGCGAGGCCCGGACCGTCGCACAGATCAAGCATCCGAACGTGATCGTCCTCCACGACGTGATCGAGGAGGACGACTGCGCCTGGATCGTCATGGAGCTGGTCGACGGGTGCTCGCTCGCCGACCGGCTGGGCGCGGAAGGTCCCGTCGGGGCGCGTGAGGCGGGGCGGATCGCGGCCGCGCTGCTGGGCGCGTTGCGCGCCGCGCATATGCGCGGGGTGCTGCACCGCGACATCAAGCCGGCGAATGTGCTGGTGGAGTCGGGCACCGGCCGGGTCGTGCTGACGGACTTCGGGATCGCGCAGGTCACCGGGTCCACCACGATCACCGAGACCGGTTCGTTCGTGGGCTCGCCCGAATACACCGCGCCGGAGCGGATGTCGGGGCGGCGGACCGGGCCGGAGTCGGACCTGTGGTCGCTCGGGGTGCTGCTCTGCACGCTGGTGGGCGGTGAATCCCCGTTCCACCGCGAGTCGCTGGCCGGGGTGCTGCACGCCGTCGTCTTCGACGAGATCCCCGTGCCGGAGGCGGCAGGGCCCCTGACGCCGGTCGTCGAGGGGCTGCTGCGGCGGGCTCCGGAGGAGCGGCTGAGCGCCGACGAGGTCGAGCGGATGCTGCTGATGGCCCAGGAGGTGGGCGACACTCCGGAGATCCCGCTGGAGTACACCCCGACCCAGCCCAGCGTGCCGTTCGGGCGGGACGGCCGTGGTTCGTCGGCCTCCGTACCCGCGCCGCCCCCGGTGTCTCCGGTGTCCTCCCCCGCGCCGTTCCCCGCTTCCGCGCACCCGGCCGCCTCCGCCCCCGTGGCCGCCCCGGCCGCCCCCGCCGCCCGGTCCCGTTCCGGCCGTGGCGGGCGTCGCCGTGCCGTCCTTATGGCGGCCGCGGCGGTGGTCGCGCTCGCCGGTGTGGCCGCGGGCGTCGTGGCGCTGCTGGACGACGGGGGCGGTGACGGCGACGCGGCGCTGGGCGGGCGTACGAGTCAGAGCGCCGACAAGGGGAGTTCGCGGGGCCCGAGCGCCCCCGAGAAGGCGCCGCAGCGGCCCGTGAAGGACTCCGAGTCCACGGCGAACCCGTCGGACCGGATTCCCGAGGGCTATGAGCTGGTCAAGGACCCGGTCGGCTTCTCGCTCGCCGTGCCCGAGGGGTTCGCCCGCGAGTACAAGGCGCCCCGGGTCTACTACAACTCGCCCGGTATGGAGTTCCGGATCGGGATCCACGTTCAGGAGCAGAGCCCCGAGGGCCCGCTCGGGCTCAGCCGTAAGGCGGACGCCAAGGGCCCGCAGGACTATCCGGGCTACCGCAGCGGCCAGGTCATCGAGACCGAGCACAACGGCCGCCCCGCCGCCCTGTGGGCGTTCATCTGGAACGGCTCGGCCGACGACGGCGGCTCACGGCAGACATACGACCTGAGCTGGAACGAAGACGGCAAAATGTACGACCTGTGGCTATCCGCCCCCGTGGGTGAGAAATCCCTGGGCAAGCGGCATTTCGACACCGCCGCCGCCACGTTCACGCGCCCCGGCGCGGCGAACTGAATGACGTCGCAACGGCTTTGTCACGAGCGCCCACGGCGCCTCCACAGCGGTGCCGCCGACCGGGTAATGATGGGCGCATGACGAACGACGGGGGACGGGCGAACGAGCCCACCAGCTACAGCCTGCGGCCACCGCACGCTCCGGCCGCCCCGGTGCCGGCGCCGCAGCCGCCACCCGAGGCGCCCGAGGCACATGAAGCGCCCGAGGCACATGAGGCGCCCCAGGGAGCCCAGCGGTTCCAGGGGGCCCAGCGGCCGGGCCAGGAGGCCGCGGCCGGGGCGGCGGGGCCGTCGCGGGGCGCGTACGAGCCGACGCGGTTCGCCGATCCGCGCGGCGGCGCCCAGCCGCCCGCCGGACAGCGGCCTGGCGAAGCGGCGCCCGCCGGAGACCGGCCCGCCGCGCAGGACCCGAGCAGCGGGCGGCTCATCGGCGGCCGCTATCAGCTCGTCTCCCGCCTCGGCCACGGCGGTATGGGCACCGTCTGGCGGGCGCACGACCAGATCGTGGACCGCGATGTCGCGGTCAAGGAGCCGCGCGTTCCCGACCATCTCCCCGAGCGCGAGCGGCAGACCGTCTATCAGCGGATGGAGCGCGAGGCGCGCGCCGCGGCGCGGATCGACCACCCCTCCGTCGTCACCGTCCACGACGTGGTGGTGGAGAACGGCCGCCCCTGGATCGTGATGGAGCTGGTGCGCGGCCAGTCGCTGGGCGACCGGCTGACGGAGGGCACGCTGGATCCGCGCGAGGCGGCCCGGATCGGCCTCGCCGTGCTCGGCGCGCTGGCGGCGGCCCATGAGGCGGGCGTGCTGCACCGCGATGTGAAGCCGGACAATGTGCTGCTCGGCCGGAGCGACCGGGTGGTGCTCACCGACTTCGGCATCGCGCAGATCGAGGGTGAGCAGGGGCTCACCGAGACGGGTGGCTTCGTCGGCTCGCCCGAGTTCATCGCGCCCGAGCGGGTGCTGGGCCAGCGGCCGGGGCCGGAGTCCGACCTGTGGTCGCTCGGCGTCGTGCTGTACGCGGCCGTCGAGGGCATGTCGCCGTTCCGCCGCTCCCACGCCCCCGCGACCCTCCAGGCCGTGCTCGGCTCCGAACCGCAGGTCCCCGCGCGGGCCACCGGCCCGCTCGCCACGCTGATCATGCAACTGCTGCGCAAGGACCCGGCGACGCGCCCGGCGGTGCCCGAGGTGCGGCAGGCCCTGGCGGCGGCGGCGCGGGAGCCGCAGTCGGTGCCCACCATGCTCGCCACGGCCGGATACCCGCCGGGCGGCGGGCAGTCCGCGGGCAGCCGCTTCGTGCCGCCGATCCTGCACAAGAACCGTAAGGCGCAGCTCGGTCTTGGCGGTCTGGTGCTGGTGGTGGCGGCCGCCCTGGTGCTCACGATCATGAAGCCGTTCTCCAGTGAGGGGCTGCCGTCGGGCTGGACGGTCCGGGAGGAGCGCGATGTCGTGGGCGCGTCCCTGGCCGTGCCGGGCGAGTACCGGCGGGTCCAGGACGACAGCGACTCGGACAACCCGGTGGTCACGTATTACGACCCCAGTGGTGTCTTCAGCGTCTCCCTGCGGCGGTCCACCCCCGACGGCGAGAACGACCCCGCGGACCTCGACGCGGCGGCGGACCAGATCGTGGCCTTCTACAAGGACGGCGGCGGGGCGACGGTCGAGGAGGCCAAGAGCGAGAAGGCCGGGTCGAAGCAGCAGGGGAAGGAGGCGCGGGACGTCACCACCTCCTATCTGCCGTACGGCACCAGCAGCAACAAGAACCCCATCCGGTATGTGAAGCGCGATCACCTCTACGTCAACAAGGCCAAGGTCGCCTGGGATCTGACGGTCTCCATGCCCGCCAACGGCGACGCCCAGAGGGACGGCGAGGAGCTCTACGAGCGGGTCGTGCGGAATCTGAAGATCGACAAGCTCTGAGGGAGTTGGACGGGTCCGCCCGGGGCCACGGGGTGAAAGTTGTTACCGCCGGGTACCCAAAGCCGTCGGGCGGGCCTACCCTCGCCCCCATGACGGACTCGCACATCACGCAGGGCGGCGTCGGCAACCCGGTCGCCCCCGAAGGCATCCGCACCGCCGCCGACGTCGTCACTCCCGAGCTGGTCACCCGGCTCACCCGGGGCGTCGGCGGCAGCGGCACCACCGTCAGCCACACCCCGTTCACCGGGGAAGTCCTCGCCGCCGCCCTGCCCGAGTCCACCCCCGAGGACGTCGCCACCGCCTTTGAGAACGCCCGCGCCGCCCAGCGGGCCTGGGCCGCGACGCCCGTCCGGCGGCGCGCCGCCGTCCTCCTGCGCTTCCACGACCTGCTGCTGCGCCGCCAGCCGGAGATCCTGGACCTGATCCAGCTGGAGACCGGCAAGACCCGGCTGCACGCCCAGGAGGAGGTCCAGGGCGTCGCCATCGTGGCCCGCCATTACGGCCGTAAGGCGCCCGCGTATCTGCGCCCCAAGGGGCATCTGGGCGCGGTGCCCACCCTCACCAAGGTCACCGAACTGCGCCAGCCGCGCGGGGTCGTGGGCCTCATAGCGCCCTGGAACTACCCCCTCCAGCTCTCCGTGGGCGATGCGATCCCCGCCTTCGTGGCGGGCAACGCCGTGGTGATGAAGCCCGACACCGAGACCGCGCTGTCCGCCCTGTGGGCGCGCGAGCTCATGGTCGAGGCCGGACTTCCGGCCGGGGTGTGGCAGATCGCGATCGGGGACGGCCCGGTGGTGGGTCCCGCAGTGGTCGAGCGCGCCGACTACGTCGCGTTCACCGGTTCCACCCGCACCGGCCGCGAGGTGGCCCAGGCCGCCGCCGCCCGCCTGGTGGGCTGCTCCCTCGAACTCGGCGGTAAGAACGCCATGCTGGTGCTGCGCGACGCCGACCTCGCCCGCGCGGTCGACGGCGCGGTGCGCGGCAGCTTCGCCTCCGCCGGGCAGCTGTGCATCTCCATGGAGCGGCTGTACGTCCACGAGTCGATCGCGGACGACTTCCTGGAGCGCTTCGCGGCCCGTACGAAGGCCATGCGGCTCGGCACCGCCCTCGCGTACGGGGCGGAGATGGGCTCGCTCGTCTCGGAGCGCCAGCTGGAGACCGTCACCCGCCATGTGGACGAGGCCGTCTCCAAGGGCGCCACGGTGCTCGCCGGCGGCCGCGCCCGCCCCGACATCGGCCCGTACTTCTACGAGCCGACGATCCTGGACGGCGTGGAGTCCCCGATGGCCGTCTGCACCGAGGAGACCTTCGGCCCGGTCGTCTCCGTCTACCGCTTCCGCGACGAGGACGAGGCCGTCGAGCGCGCCAACGCGACGTCCTACGGTCTGAACGCCAGTGTCTGGACCAAGGACTCCCGGCGCGGCCGCGCGATCGCCACCCGGCTGCGCGCGGGCACCGTCAACCTGAACGAGAGCTACGCCGCCGCCTTTGGCAGCGTCGCGTCGCCCATGGGCGGCATGGGCGACTCCGGCCTCGGCCGCCGCCATGGCTCCGAGGGCATCCTCAGGTTCACCGAACCGCAGACGGTCGCCCAGCAGCGGCTGATGCCGCTCGGCCCGGCCTTCGGGATGACGGACGAGAAATACGCGGACTTCATGACCCGCAGCCTGCGTGCGCTCAAGGCACTGCGCCTGCGCTGACCAGCACATTTCAATGGAGGTACCAGTGTCAGGGGAGAAGTCTGCCCAAAAGCGGGTGCGAGAGCCCGGCCACGACGAGGACTTCGCCGACGACGGTGACTTCGACTACGACGTGATCGTGATCGGCTCGGGATTCGGCGGATCGGTGTCGGCCCTGCGCCTGACCGAGAAGGGCTATCGGGTCGGCGTCCTCGAGGCGGGCCGCCGGTTCACCCCCGAAACCCTGCCCAAGAGCTCCTGGGACCTCCGCAACTACCTCTGGGCCCCGGCCCTCGGCTGCTTCGGCATCCAGCGCATCCATGTCCTGGGCAAGGTCATGGTGCTGGCGGGCGCCGGGGTCGGGGGCGGCTCGCTCAACTACGCCAACACCCTCTACGTACCGCCCGAGTCGTTCTTCCGGGACCGCCAGTGGGGGCACATCACCGACTGGCGGGAGGAGCTGAGCCCGTACTACGACCAGGCGCGGCGGATGCTCGGGGCGCGCCTCAACCACACCCTCACCCCGTCCGATGTCCACCTCAAGGCGGCCGCCGAGAAGATGGGCGTGGGCGACACCTTCCATATGGCGCCCGTGGGGGTCTTCTTCGGGGACGGCCACGACGCCGACGGCACCACGAAGGCCGCGCCGGGCGGGCCCGTTCCCGATCCGTACTTCGGCGGCGCGGGCCCGTCCCGTAAGGCGTGCACGGAGTGCGGTGAGTGCATGACCGGCTGCCGCCACGGCGCCAAGAACACGCTCAACGAGAACTATCTCCACCTCGCCGAGCGGGCCGGAGCCGTGGTCCACCCGATGACCACCGTCGTCGCCCTGTGCGACGACCCCCACGGCGGCTGTACGGTCACCACCGTCCCGACCGACAACCGCCGTAAGGGCAAGCCGAAGGCGCTGCGCTCCCGGTACGTCGTCCTCGCCGCCGGTACCTACGGCACCCAGACGCTGCTGCACACGATGCGGGACAAGGGGCTGCTGCCGCGCCTCTCGGAGCGGCTCGGCGTCCTCACCCGCACCAACTCCGAGGCCCTGGTGGGCGCGCAGACCACCGACCGCCGCTACCGCCGCGCGCGGGGCGGGGAGGGGCGGGCGGACTTCACCCGGGGCGTCGCGATCACCTCGTCCATCCACCCGGACGAGAACACCCATATCGAGCCCGTCCGCTACGGCAAGGGCTCCAACGCGATGGGGATGCTCTCCATCCTGCAGATCCCGCACGGCGGGCGTGTTCCGCGCTGGCTGCGCTTCCTGGGCGCCAACCTCCGGCATCCCACCCTGGCCGTGCGCTCGCTGTCCAACCGCCGCTGGTCGGAGCGGACCATCATCGGCCTCGTCATGCAGACGCACGACAACTCGCTGACCACCTACCGCAAGCCGAAGGGACCGGGGAAGGGGCTGCTCACCGCCCGCCAGGGCCACGGCGAGCCCAACCCCGACCACATCCCCGAGGGCGCCGAGGCCGCCCGCCACATCGCCGACTCGATCAACGGCTTCGCGGGCAGCAATGTCGGAGAGCTCATGGGCACCCCGCTGACCGCCCACTTCCTCGGCGGCTGCCCGATCGGGGCGTCCCCGGAGGAGGGCGTCATCGATCCGTACCACCGGCTCTACGGCCATCCGGGCATCCATGTGGTCGACGGCGCCGCCGTCTCGGCCAATCTGGGCGTCAACCCGTCCCTGACCATCACGGCGCAGGCCGAGCGGGCGATGTCCCTCTGGCCCAACAAGGGCGAGTCCGACCCGCGTCCGGCCCCGGAGGCGCCGTACGAGCGCCTGCGGCCCGTCCCGCCGCGCAGCCCCGCCGTACCGGCGGACGCCTTCGGGGCGCTGAGGCTCCCGCTGCTGCCGGTGCCGAAGGTCCCGCCGCGCCCCTGAGCGCCGGGCAGTTGAGCGCCGGGGCGCCGTACGGGCTCCGCCGCCCGCCTGACCGCCGGGGTGCCGTACGGGCCGGAGACCAGCCCGTACGGCACCCCTCGGAACCGTCGCGAGGACCGTCAGACCGTGGCGCGACGGCGACGGACCACGAAGACCGCGCCACCGCCCGCGGCCATCGCCACACCGCCGATCACGGCGATCATCGGCAGCGCGGAGGAGGAACCCGTTTCGGCCAGGCTGCCCTGCGGGCTGATCTCCGTGTCGCCCTTCGGCTTGTGCGGCAGCGGCTTCTTGCCACCCTGCGGCTTCGGGTCGGCCGGCGGCACATCGCCCGGCGTCGAACCCGCCTTCAGCACGTCGAACTCGTAGTACTCACCGGTCGAGTAGACGCAGTTGCCCTCGTCGTCCGCGTACACGCCGACGCTGATGGCGTAGCCGAAGCCCTCGGGCGCGCTCTTGGCGACGCTCAGCCGGAGGTCGACCGTAAGGGTCTCGTGGGGGCGCACATCGGTGTAGCCGACGTAGCCGGAGCCCGGGTCGCTCTCGTCGGTGGAGATCGCCTTCCAGGCGCCGGACTCGGGGTCCTTGTACTGCAGCGTCAGGTACTTGCCCGTCCCGTCCGGGGCGGACTCGTGCACCGTGCCCGCGAAGACCCCGAAGTCGACCCGCTGGTAGGCGCGGTCCGACTCGTTCTTCACCTGGAACTTGAAGCCGTGGAAGCCGCTGCCCGCCACGACCTTCGACGGCAGGCCGACCAGGGTCGTGCTGAGCTCCGGGTCCTCGTTGTAGTCCCCGTCGTCCGCGCACTCGCCCTCGCCCGGTCCCTCGGTCGAGGTCGGGGTCGGGGTCGGGGTGGCGGTCTCGGTCGGGGTGGACGAGGGAGTGCCGGAGGGGTCGCCGGGGGTCGGAGCCTGGGTGGCGCTCGTGGACGGCGCCGGGGTGGTCGGCGTGGCATCGTCGGTCGGGGTCTCCGACGGCGCCGGGTCCTCCGGGGACGGCGTCACGGTGTCGGAGGCGGACGGCGACGGGCTCTCGCTCGGCGTCTCCGCGAAGGCAGCGGGGGCCGCGAGAAGCGCGGCGGGGGCTATGGCGGCCGTCGCTGCGGCGGCCGCCAGGGCGCGGCGAAGCTTCATGAAGACCTCTCTGGGTCCGTACGCATCGCCGGGGTGGGCGATACGCGTGTGGGAGGCCGTCGCGGTGGGGCGCGGGTATGGCCCTGCGTTTGCACGTACATGACCAGGCGAATGGCTGAAAGGTTGCCTTCACAGTTGCTCACAGAATGGTCACAGAATCCGCGCTGGGCGCCCTGCCTCCCACGTCATCACCCGTACGGCGCGTGACCGGCCCGCGCGCGGGCTCGTTGTGCCCGGTGCCGCGCCAGCCAGGAGCGGCCCGGAAAATCCACGCGTGGCTCAGATCCGCCGCAGCGATGAGACGCGGCCCCTGTGGTGATTCAGGCGGCCCGTCGTGGGACCTCGCTTCGGCGAGGTGACCGGTCGGCAGGGGACAGCAGCCCGGTCACCACCTAAGGGCGGTCGGCCCCGGGGACGCCTGGGGCCGACCGTATCCGGTCGAAACGGTTGCGCCCGGCGCTCCGCATCCACCACGATGCTGAGAGGGAAAACGCCCCCGGTCACACCCCGACATTGGTCCGACCACGCGGGCGTACGCCGTTCAGACACCCCTGACATACGGGCCCCATAAGCCAGCGGCGCAACCCCCCGGCGCCGCATCTCAGCACCGGCGCTGCCCTGACGCCGGTGCTGACCGCCTAGGGCCCCGGGGGCGCCCGCCCCGTTCGGGCGCTCCCGGGGCCCTTCGCCTGCCCGTGACCCCCGGCCCCGGTCCGCGTCAAGGGCTCATCCCGGACGGTGAAGGCCTGCCCGTGGCCGCGAGGGCGGAGGGATCAGACCCGGCCAGGGATCAGACCCGGCCCCGGCACAGCTCCAGCAGCGTCATGGCGAGCGTCGTGCCGGGCTTGCCCAGCCGCTGCCGGTAGCGGTCGAGGATCTCCATCTCGCGGGAGAGGTGCACCCGCCGCCCGCCCGCCGCGATCCGTGCCTCCTGGACGGTGGCCGAGACGGCCATCCGCTCCCGGACGAGATCGAGGATCTGCCCGTCGAGGGCGTCGATCCGCTCCCGCGCGGTGCCGATCACATTGGCGGCCTCTGTGGCCGAAACGCTGCTGCTCATGTCCGTATCTCCTGGTCCGGGTCGCGGAGCCCTGGAGTCCGGTCGAGACCCGGAGAGAAGACAGAACGCCCCGGGCCTTGCCGGCCCGGGGCGCCTGGGAAGTCGCTGTCAGTGTTTACGCAGCACGACCATGGCAGCCGGACGGGCCGGTGCCATAGGTAAAGACGAAGGTCATGTGCGTGGACATGGCGTCGATTATGGGCCCGTTAGAATCGAAAGTCCAAACCTGTGGTCCCGCCCCGAAGCCGTGGCCCCGCCGCAGTCATGTTCCACCGCAGTCATGTTCCATCGCACGCCACCACCGCCGGAAGGCCGCCGAAGTGCCATCAGCGTCCCCTGCTGCCGCCCCCGACACCGTCCTGGTCGTCGACTTCGGCGCGCAGTACGCCCAGCTCATCGCCCGCAGGGTCCGTGAGGCCCGGGTCTACAGCGAGATCGTTCCGTCCACCATGCCGGTTGCCGAGATGCTCGCCAAGAACCCCAAGGCGATCATCCTCTCCGGCGGCCCCTCGTCGGTCTACGCCGAGGGCGCGCCCACGCTCGACCGCGCGCTCTTCGAGGCGGGCGTCCCCGTCTTCGGCATGTGCTACGGCTTCCAGCTGATGGCCAAGGCGCTCGGCGGCACCGTGGACAACACCGGGGCGCGGGAGTACGGCCGTACGGCGCTCACCGTCACCAAGCAGGGCTCGACGCTCTTCGCGGGCACCCCCGACGAGCAGCAGGTGTGGATGTCGCACGGCGACGCCTGCTCCCAGGCCCCCGAGGGCTTCACCGTCACCGCGTCCACCGACGTGGTGCCGGTCGCGGCCTTCGAATGCGACGAGCGCAGGCTGTACGGCGTGCAGCACCACCCCGAGGTGATGCACTCCACCCACGGCCAGCAGGTGCTGGAGCACTTCCTCTACCGGGGCGCCGGCCTGGAGCCCACCTGGACCACCACCAATGTGGTCGAGGAGTCCGTGGCCGCGATCCGGGAGCAGGTCGGCACCAAGCGCGCGATCTGCGGGCTGTCCGGCGGTGTGGACTCCGCCGTGGCCGCCGCCCTCGTCCAGAAGGCCATCGGCGACCAGCTGACCTGCGTCTACGTGGACCATGGGCTGATGCGCAAGGGCGAGTCCGAGCAGGTCGAGAAGGACTTCGTGGCGGCCACCGGAGTGCAGCTGAAGGTCGTCGAGGCCGAGGAGCGGTTCCTTGCCGCGCTCGCCGGGGTGTCCGACCCCGAGGAGAAGCGGAAGATCATCGGCCGGGAGTTCATCCGGGTCTTCGAGCAGGCGCAGGCCGAGCTGGTGGCCGAGGCGGGCGCGGCCGGTGAGGACGTGGAGTTCCTGGTCCAGGGCACCCTCTACCCCGATGTGGTGGAGTCCGGCGGCGGCACCGGCGCCGCCAACATCAAGTCCCACCACAATGTGGGAGGGCTGCCCGACGACATCGAGTTCCAGCTGGTCGAGCCACTGCGCCGGCTGTTCAAGGACGAGGTGCGGATGGTCGGGCAGGAGCTCGGCCTGCCGGACGAGATCGTCCACCGCCAGCCCTTCCCGGGGCCGGGCCTGGGCATCCGTATCGTCGGCGAGGTCACCAAGGAGCGCCTGGACCTGCTGCGCGAGGCCGACGCCATCGCCCGCGAGGAGCTGACCGCCGCCGGTCTGGACCGCGACATCTGGCAGTGTCCGGTGGTCCTGCTCGCCGATGTCCGCTCGGTCGGCGTCCAGGGCGACGGCCGCACCTACGGCCACCCGATCGTGCTGCGCCCGGTCTCCTCGGAGGACGCGATGACGGCGGACTGGTCGCGGCTGCCGTACGACGTGCTGTCGCGGATCTCCACCCGCATCACCAACGAGGTGGACCAGGTGAACCGAGTGGTGCTGGACATCACCAGCAAGCCGCCCGGCACCATCGAGTGGGAGTGACCGGCCCGCGCCGAGGCCCGCCCCGCACCGTCCTGACTCTGGCCTCCTGCGATACCCAGAGGTAGCTTCCGCTCCAGCACACCAGAGGAGCGGAGCTGCCGATGACGAACCAGCCGCAGACCCCCACCCCGATACCGACCGACCAACTGCGGTTCACCATGCCCCCGCAGCACACCTCGCCCCATGACGAGCGCCGCTATCGCAAGGAGCGGCTGGCCGCGGCGCTGCGCCTGTTCGGGCGGTTCGGGTACGAGGAGGGGGTCGCGGGCCACATCACCGTGCGGGACCCGGAGTTCACCGACTGCTACTGGGTGAATCCGTTCGGCATGCCCTTCGGCCACATCACCGTGAGCGATCTGCTCCTCGTCAATCAGGCGGGCCAGGTGGTCGAGGGGCGCGCCCACGTCAACCAGGCGGCCTTTGTCGTTCACTCTTCCGTGCATCAGGCGCGGCCGGACGTCGTGGCCGTCGCGCACAGCCGCTCGGTGCACGGCCGCGCGCTGGCCGCGCTCGGCGAGCCGCTGGAGCCGATCACCCAGGAGGTCTGCGCGTTCTTCGAGGACCACGCGGTCTACGGGGGCACCACGGGGGTCGTCGTGGACGAGGACGAGGGGCGCGCGATCGCCGCCGCGCTCGGCGGCCACAAGGCCCTCATCCTGCGCAATCGCGGTCTGCTGACGGTCGGGGACTCGGTCGACGCGGCCGCGTGGTGGTTCATCACGATGGAGCGGGCCGCCCAGGTGCAGCTGACCGCGAAGGCGTCGGGCAAGCCGGTGCCCATCGACTACGCCGACGCGATGCGGACGCGTGAGCAGCTGGGAAACGATCTTGTGGCGTGGATCAACTATCAACCTCTGTATCTGCAGATCACCCGCGATGAGCCGGACCTGCTGAGCTGACACCCTCCGCGGTGCGGCACAATCCCCTCTCAACACATGTCAGTTGAGCGGTGCCGTGCGAACCCGCGGTCCCGTACGGAACGAGTGAACGACGGAGCGACCCGCGTGGCGGTGGAGCAGGCGGAGAACGCCACGACGGCAGAAGGCCAGCACCCTCATGGGCACCCGCACGGCCACAAGGGCTGTGAATGCCCTCAGGGGGCCCGTGAGGGCCACCGGAGGGCCGTGGCCACGTTCGTGGCCCTACGGGAGCGTTTCGCGGCCGGAGAGGGCCTTCCAAAGGCTCTCGCCCACTCGGCCGGGGCGTCCCGGCAGTGGGTCTCGGACGAGCTGGCCCACGCGGCCCGCTCGATGGCCGACAGCGGCCGCGCCGAGACCTCGGCCTGGCGCCACCGGGTGTGGCTGCGCACGGTGTTCGTGGTGTGGGGCGCGGCCGGGGCGCTGCTGATCGGCCAGTTGGCCACGGCGATCGGCGCGGGCTGGTCGGTCGCGCGGACGGCCGGGCTCACCGCCGCCGTGGTCACCGCCGCGCTGCTGACTCTCGCCGCCCGGCTGCACCGCGCGGACGGCGGCCCGCTCGCCCCGCTCGTCGGCGAGGACAACCGCCTCTCCACCTCCCGTACCGTCGCCGCCGCCTGGCTGCTGATCGCGGTCTTCGCGGTGCTGGTGCTCGGCGTCGAGCTGGCCGTGGCCCCCGGCGACCGGCAGCGGCTGACCGACGGGCTCGCCCTCGGCCACACCGCCGGGCTCCTTACGGTCGCCGCGCTGGCGTGTGCGGCCGCGGTGCTGGCGCGGCTCGTCGTGGCGGCCCGGGTGCGGGCGCAGCGGCTCCAGAAGGTGCGGGCCGTGCGCCCGCGCGCCGCCGATCTGCTGACCGACGACGCGGGCCGCGGCAGCTTCGCCGATGTGCAGTACGTCGTCGTCCACACCGTGGCCCTCGCCTTCACCGCGGTCCGCCTCGCCCGCGAGCCGTGGCGGCTGCCCGATGTGCCGTGGGGCCTGGCGCTGCTGGCGGCCGTGTCGGTGGTGATGTACCTGACCGGGAAGTACGCGGAGGGCGGCCGCCCGACCGTGCTGTCCGTCGTACGGGCCCTCCCCGAGGAGGGCGCCATCGACCGCGACGCCCCGATCCGCACCGGCGACGACATCGAGGTCCGCGGCAGCGGCTTCGTCCCGCCGGGCGCCCAGGACCCGGACCGGCTGGCCAAGCTGATGGTCCGCATCGGCACGGTGCACGTCCATGTCCCGCTGGTCCCGGTGGCCGGGGGCTTCAGCAGCCCCACGGACACCGCGCTCACCGTGCCGGTCCCGGTGGACGTGGAGCCGGGCCGGGTGGATGTGCAGGTCGTGACGGCCTCGGGGGCGGAGACCAACCGCTATCCCATCGATGTTATGGACTGAGTCGTTCCGGCCGGCCGCTCCGTATGGTTTCGTCGAACACGCAACCAAACGGCGGGGTGACGGGAGAGGCGGGCGGCATGAGACACGCGGATCGTATGGCCGGTTCGGGTACGGCGGGCAGCGGCGGGAGCGTGCACGGTATGGGCGGGATGGGTGGCGTGAGCGGTATAGGCGGGCAGCAGCAGCCCATGGGGATCAGAGCCACCGCCGGCCGTTACGCGCTGCTGCCGCTGCGGATCTTCCTCGGCGTCACCTTCCTCTACGCCGGAATCGACAAGCTCACCGACTCGGCCTTCCTGTCCGACTCGGGCTCGGGCTCGATCGGCGAGCTGATGCGCCAGGTGCGGGACACCTCGGCCGTGCCGTGGCTGGTCGACCAGGCCCTCAAGGACCCCACCGCCTTCGGCTACGCGATGGCCTACGGCGAACTGGCCGTCGGCCTCGGCATCCTGGTGGGCCTCCTCTCCCGCCTGGCCGCCTTCGGCGGCGCGCTGATCTCGCTGAGCCTGTGGCTCACCGTCAGCTGGCAGTCGGACCCGTACTACTACGGCAACGACCTGGCCTATCTGATGGCGTGGCTGCCGCTGGTGCTGGCCGGGGCGCCGTATCTCTCCCTGGACGTCGTCATCTCCCGGCGCCGGCGCCGTCAGGGCTCGCAGCTCTTCACATAGCTCGCGGTTCTTCGCACGGCTCGCGGTTCTTCGCACGGCTCGCGGCTCTTCGCATAGCTCGCGGCTCTCACGGGAGGCGCGTCTCTTCACGGGGCGCGCCTCTTCACGCGGGGCGTGCCCGTGCCCCCGGGTCTTGCCCCGTCATTTGATGATGCGGAAGCCGTTCCGTACCTCGTCGAAGATCGGCCGGTAGGTGCTCCAGTCCGCGTCCGGGGCGCTCAGGTAGATCGCGTACTCCTTGTCGCCCTCATTGCCGAAGCCGAGGTCGATCGCGCGGAACATCCGGACCTCGCCGCGGAATTTGAACTCCCAGATCGCGGCGGGCATGCCCTGGTACTTCGTCTCCTGCAGCCGCAGCCGCTCGTAGATCGGGTACTCGCTCTTGTCCTTGAACGCGACCTCGAGGTCCTCGAAGTGCTGGACCTGGTTGCCGGAGGCGAAGTCCAGGACGTTGATCCTGAAACCGGCCAGCCCGTTGGGGTCGAGGTAGCGGACCTCCTGGGTGCGGTCGACCGTGTTGCCGTCGGGGTCGTTCTGCTCCTGGCGGGTCCAGCCGTCGGGGATGGGGAGGGAGAAGCCGAACTTCTTCTCGGTGACGATGTGGTAGCCGGACGGCGCGTTGTACGGCCTGGTCGGGGCGGCCGACGGCTTGCCCGTGGCGGAGGACCCCCCGCCGTTCCCCCCGCCGTTGTCGTGGTCGAGGCCGAACACATAGATGCCGCCCGCCACGGCCACGACCGCCAGGGACGTCGCCGCGGCGGTCCACACCCCCTTACGGCTCTTGCGCGCCGGAGCGGGGGCGGGCGGGGTCACCGGCGTCTGGGCGGTCATGGACGGCGTCGAGGCGGTGAACGGCGTGGGCGTGGGCGGGGTGTGCTGTGAGCCGGGTGTGTTCCCGGTGCCCGGGGGGTGCGAGGGAAACCGTGGGTCCGACGCGTGCGGTGTGCTCGGAGTGTGCGAAGCGTTCAGCGGGTTGTGCGGAGCGCTCATCGCGTTGTGCGGAGTGCTCGGTGTGTGGGTCGTGTGTTGATACGGGGTCGGTGTCGTGGGCGCGTTCGGCGCGGCGTGCGCGTCCGTGCCCGTGGCCCGGTCCGTGCCCGTACCGGGCTCCCGCCGCGTCGACAGGTTCATGGTCGCGTCGAGGGGCGGATTCTTGGTGGTCGTATCGAGCGGCGGGGTCTGCAGCGATGTCGTCTCGGGCTCCGAGGCCGGGAGCCGCAGGGTCCGTTCGGTCTCCTCGGCCGTGGGCCGCAGCTCGGGCTCCTTGGCCAGCAGGCTCTCGATCAACGGGGTCAGCGCGCCCGCACGTATGGGCGGGTCCAGCGGATCCACGGCGATCGCGTAACCCGTCTCGATCGCCGTGGCCTTGCGGAACGGCGGCCGCCCCTCGACCGCCTGATAGAGCGTCGCCCCCAGCGCCCAGAGGTCCGACGCGGGGCCGGGCTTGCGGCCCCTGACCCGCTCGGGCGCGATGTAGTCGATGGAGCCGACGACCTCGCCGGTCTTGGTCAGCGTCGAGGTGCCGGTGGCCATGGCGATGCCGAAGTCCGTGAGCACGACCCGGCCTTCGGGGCCGAGCAGCACATTGCCTGGCTTGACGTCCCGGTGCAGCACCCCGGCCGCGTGCGCGGCCCGCAGCGCGGCGATCATGCCGCGGCCGATGCGGGCGGCCTCGTCCGGCGAGACGCGTCCGCCGTCCTTCAGCAGGTCGGCGAGGGTCGTGGAGGGCACGTACTCCATGACGATGCACGGCAGTCCGTGGTGGTCCACCACGTCATGGACCACGACCACGTTGGGGTGGGTGATGCGGGCCGCGCTGCGCGCCTCGCGGCGAGTGCGTTCGTGCAGGGTCGTCAGCTCGTCATCGGCTAGGTGCGGAGAGACATAGAGCTGCTTGACCGCGACCTGGCGGCCCAGCAGTTCGTCCTCCGCGCGCCACACCTCGCCCATGCCACCACGGCCGATCTTCTCGACCAGGCGGTAACGTCCGGCTATCAGGTGGCCTTCGTCCGACACCGCTCTCCCCTCCCGCACACGTTCGATGCGACACGATAGCCGCCGTGACCCCCGGGGAGATCTCAGGGAAGACCTAGGGGCATGCCGGATGTCGCGAGTACGGCCCTGTTGTCACCATGGACGCATGACCGAAGCACCCACCGTGGCGGACGAGGCCGAGGCCGCGTCCGGTTCCCGCCTGTCACAGACGCCCCTTCGGCGCAGTCGTGACCATAAGGTGATCTCGGGGGTCTGCGGAGGGCTCGGCCGCTACTGCGATCTGGACCCGGTGATCTTCCGGGTGGTGCTGTCGGTGCTGGCCGTCGCGGGCGGCCTCGGTCTGATCGTGTACGGGTTCTGCTGGCTGCTGATCCCGTTCCACGGCGAGGACGAGAACGAGGGGCGCAGACTGCTCTCGGGCCGGGTCGAGGGCCCAGGGCTGACGGCGGTGCTGGTGGCGCTGGTGGGCTGTGGGCTCTTCCTGTCGATGGTCAACAACGGCGGCGTCATGTACTTCTCGTTCATGCTCGCCCTCGCGGCGGCCGGTGCGGGCTATTGGTCGCACCACCGGCGGCAGGCGGAGAGCGTGGGCGCGGTGGACGCGGCCACGGCCCAGGCCGTCGCCGACGCGCCGCCGGAGACCAAGGCGCCGCCCACGCGCGGCGGCCCCGGCCCCTCCTGGTGGCGCGACCCGATCGTCAAGGACGGTACGACCGGGCCGCTCGGCGCCGGGGCCGGGTCGCGGACCGGCTATCTGTGGGGGCCGGACGACGGCCCGTACGACAAGCGGGAGGCGAAGGCGGAGCGGGCCCGCCGGGTGCCGGACCGGGCCTCCATCGGCGGCTGGGCCTTCCTGGTGGCGGTCGCCGCCGCCGTGGTGGGGGCGCGGGCGGGATGGTCCTCGCAGCCGCTGGGCACCAGCCTCGAGATCGGGTTCGCCTGCGCGCTGGGCGTCTTCGGGCTCGCCCTCGTCATCAGCTCCCGCTGGGGGCGGGCCGGCGGCGGCACGGTGTTCCTCGCGCTGCTGACGAGCGCGCTGCTGGCGGGCGCGGCCGCCCTCCCCGATGCCGTCACCCCCGACTGGGCCCGGCGCACCTGGGCCCCGACCTCCGTGGCGTCGCTGCGCGACGGCTATGAGCTGGGCGGCGGCGTCGCCGAGTTGAAGCTGGACCGGCTGCCCCTGAAAGCGGGCAGCTCCGTCTCCAGCCGGGTGGAGATGGGCGCGGGCAAACTGGCCGTGACGGTCCCGCGCGACGCCCGGGTGAGGCTGGACATCGAGGTCGGGATCGGCGACATCTGGCTGCCGGGCGCGAAGCGGGACAAGCACAACGTCGACATCGGACCGGGCCGGGAGCGCAAGCTCACCCTGGAGCCGGTGGGCGGCGGCAAGGCCGAGGGCACGGTCTCGCTGAAGCTGGAGATGGGGCTGGGTGCGGTGGAGGTGAAGCGCTCATGAGGCGCCGTTCGTTCGGTCATCGGTTCGGTCATCGGGCCGACCACTCGCGCGGTCACCCGCTGGGGCACGCGGCCCCCGACCGGTCCCGCCATCCGTTCGAGCCGGGCAAGCTGGTGGCCGGGCTGGTGATCCTGGGCGTGGCCGCCGCGTACGGGATGGACGCGGCCGGGGAGTGGGACGTCCGCCCGGAGATCGCCCTTCCGGCCCTCCTGTGCGGCCTCTGCGTCGCGGCCCTGACCTCGGCCCTCACGTACGCGTTCCGCCGCCGGTCGGGCAGGGCGACGCCGGACGACTGAGGGGGCCGCGGGCGCTGCCGCGGGGTGACGGCGGCCGGACCCCGGGGCCCGGCGACCCCTGAGCGCGGCGGTCCCCGGGCCCTGGCCCCCGGTCTCTGGTTCCCGGCCTCCGGGCCGCAGGTCGGGGAACGATCAGGGGCGACCCTGATGCCCGTTGTCGGCCGGGCGTGTGACGATCGAGCCATGACCGCCGCAGTGCCCCCCACGGCCCCCGAGCCACCCCCGCGCAAGCTCTACCGCAGTGCCGAGGGCCGCCTCCTCGGCGGTGTGGCGCGCGGGCTCGCGGGGCATCTCGGGCTGCCGGTCGCCTGGGTGCGGATCGTCTTCATCGCGCTGTTCATGGCGGAGGGGTTCGGCGCGCTCGTCTACGCGCTCTTCTGGTTCATCGTCCCGCTCGGCGTCGGCGGCGTGGAGACGACCACCGGCCGTCCGCTCACCGCCGTGGGCCCCGACGGCCGCCGCCGGATCCTGGCCCGCAGGCCGGAGCGGGGCCAGATCATCGCCCTGGTCGCCCTTCTCGTCGGCATGGGGATCTTCGTCCAGGGTTTCCACCTCGGCCGCGCCAATACCTACATCTGGCCACTCCTCCTCATCGGCGCGGGCGCCGCCCTCTTCTGGCGCCAGGCGGACAACGCCCGCCGCGCCCAGTGGGTCGAGCTCAGCCGCAGCAAGCGGGTCCTGCCGCTGGCCCGTGGCGCCACGGGGGTCGTGCTGGTGGCCGCCGGGGTGTCCGGGATCGTCGTCCTCCAGGGCTCGGCCAAGCATCTGGGGGCCGTGCTGCAGGCGGCCCTGGCTGTCCTTGTCGGCATCGCGCTGCTGGTGGGCCCGTATGTGGTGCGGATGACGCAGGACCTCTCCGAGGAACGGCTGATGCGCATCCGCGCGCAGGAGCGGGCGGAGGTGGCGGCCCACGTCCATGACTCCGTGCTGCACACCCTCACCCTGATCCAGCGCAGCGCGGAGGACCCCCGCGAGGTCGCCCGCCTCGCCCGCGCCCAGGAGCGGGAGCTGCGCGCGTGGCTCTACCGGCCGGAGGGCACGGGCAAGGACGAGGCCGAGGAGCCGGACACCCTGGCGGAGGCGGTGAAGAAGACGGCGGCGGAGGTCGAGGACCACCACGGCGTCCCGATCGAGGTGGTGGTGGTCGGCGACTGCCCCCTGGACGAGAAACTGGGCGCACAGATACAGGCGGCGCGCGAGGCGATGGTCAACGCGGCCAAGTACGGTGGCGACGGCGGGGCCGTCCAGGTCTTCGCCGAGGTCGAGGGGGCCACGGTGTTCATCTCCGTGCGCGACCGCGGCCCCGGCTTCGACGTGGACGCGGTGCCGGAGGACCGGATGGGCGTACGCGAATCGATCATCGGCCGGATGCAGCGGAACGGCGGCACGGCGCGGCTGAGATCCGTGCCGGACGGGGGCACGGAAGTGGAGCTGGAGATGGAGAGGGCGGCGACGACATGACCGACGCTACGGGCGGTACGAACGCGACGAGCGGCCCCGGGGCGCAGCGTGTGCCGGGCGCCGCGCCCGGCCCGGCGGGAGCCGGGGGCTCCGGGTCGGACGACGCCGGGGCGGCGCGGCGGGTGCGCGTGGTGCTCGTGGACGACCACCGCATGTTCCGCACCGGGGTACAGGCCGAGATCGGGGAGACGGCCCGGACCGGCGTCGAGGTGGTCGGCGAGGCGGCCGACGTCGACCAGGCCGTGACCGTGATCACCGCGACCCGCCCCGAGGTCGTGCTGCTGGACGTCCACCTCCCCGGCGGGGGCGGCGTCGAGGTGCTGCGCCGCAGCGCCTCGCTGATGGCCGACCAGGACCGCCCGGTGCGCTTCCTCGCGCTGTCCGTCTCGGACGCCGCCGAGGACGTCATCGGCGTCATCCGCGGCGGCGCCCGCGGCTATGTGACCAAGACCATCACCGGCACCGATCTCGTGGACGCGATCTTCCGGGTCTCCGAGGGCGACGCGGTCTTCTCCCCGCGCCTCGCCGGTTTCGTCCTCGACGCCTTCGCCTCCACCGACGCCCCGCCCGTGGACGAGGACCTGGACCGGCTCACCCAGCGCGAGCGCGAGGTGCTGCGCCTGATCGCGCGCGGTTACGCCTACAAGGAGATCGCCAAGCAGCTGTTCATCTCGGTGAAGACGGTCGAGAGCCATGTCTCGGCGGTGCTCCGCAAGCTCCAGCTCTCCAACCGGCATGAGCTGACCCGCTGGGCGACGGCCCGCCGCCTGGTCTGAGCCTGGGGAGCGGGAGCGGGAGCGGGAGCGGGAGCGGGAGCGGGAGCAGGAACGGGAGCAGGAGCAGGAGCAGGAGCAGTAGCAGGAGCGGAACGGACGGCGCGGCGGGTCAGCCCGGCACCCCCATCCGCTGCGTGCCGACGACCGACAGCAGCCGCAGCGCCTCCTCGGCCGGTGAGCCGGGGTCGGCGGTGTAGATGATCACCCGCTGATCCCGGTCGGCGATGTCCAGCACATCGCAGTTGACGGTGATGGGCCCGACGAGCGGATGGTGCAGCGTCTTGCACAGAGTGGGCTGGGCGGACACATCGTGGGACTCCCACAGCCGGGCGAACTCCTCGCTCCTCGAGCGCAGCTCGGCCACCAGCTCGGTCACCTCGGGGTCCTCCGGGTAGCGGGCGGCCGCGGCGCGCAGCCCCTGGGCCGAGGTCTGGGCGAACTCGTCCGCGTCCGACACCCCGTACAGCCGCCGCCCGTCCGGGTGCGGCCCGAGGAAGGCGCGGCGGACGAAGTTGCGGTCGCGGCGCGAGAGGGCGGAGAAGTCCTCCATGAGGGCGGCGGCCAGATCGTTCCAGGCGATCACCTCATATGTCGCGGAGAGCACGATCGCCGCCGCGTTCGGCAGCCGCCGCAGCAGGTTCGCGATACTCGGCCGCACCTCGCGGGAGGGCCCGGCCGGCGGGCCCGGAGGGGCGCCCGCGAGATGGTGCAGATGATCGCGCTCGATGTCGCCCAGCCGCAGGGCGCGGGCCAGCCCGGTCAGCACCTCGCGGGACGGGCGCGGGGCGCGGGCCTGCTCCAGCCGCGTGTAGTACTCGGTCGAGATGAACGCCAGCTGCGCCACCTCCTCGCGCCGCAGCCCCGGCGTCCGGCGCCGCGTCCCGGCGGGCAGCCCCACATCGGCGGGCGTGATCCGCTCACGTCGGCTGCGCAGGAACGCCGCCAGCTCTCGTCTGTCCACGCCTTCAGTGTGCGCGGACGGCCGGAGGCTCAGCCAGGTACAGCCGGTGCCTGGTTGGGCCCCGGCGCCCGCAGCAGTCTCGGAAGCATGAACGACACACCGAACACCACTCTCGAAGCCTCGCCCCTCACCCCGACCGCCGGGCTCCTGGCGGGCAAGGTCGCCTTCATCACCGGCGCCGGGCGCGGCATCGGCGCCGCCGCGGCCCGCCTCTTCGCCCGGGAGGGCGCCCGGGTGCTGCTGGCGGCCCGTACGGAGGCCGAGCTCAAGACGGTCACCGAGGAGATCCGCGCGGCCGGCGGCACCGCCGATCACGTGGTGTGCGACCTGGCCGACGCGACGAGCGTCCGCGCCGCCGTCGACCGGACCGTGGAGCTGTACGGCAGGCTCGACGTGGCCTTCAACAACGGCGCGACGGTCCAGCAGCCGGGCCCGATGGACCAGCTGCCGCAGGCCGACTTCGACCATGTCTACGCCGTCAACCTCCGGGGCCCCTGGCTGGCCATGAACGCCGAGGTCGCCGCCATCCGCGCCACCGCCGGAACCGGCGCCATCGTCAACAACTCCAGCGTCGGCAGCCTCATGGGCAACCCCGAACTCCCCGCCTACGGCGCCATGAAGCGCGCGGTCAACAGCCTCACCGAGTCCGCCGCCGTCACGTACGGCCCGGAGGGCATCCGCGTCAACGCCATCGCGCCCGGAGCCACCCTCACCGAGATGATCCGCGCATGGGAGGAGGATTCCCCGGGCATCGTCGAGCGCATCACCACCCACGCCCCACTCCGCCGCGCCGCCGCCCCCGACGAGATCGCCCAGGCCGCGGCCTGGCTCCTCAGCGACCGCGCCTCCTATGTGACGGGCGTGGTCCTCCGCGTGGACGGCGGCAGCCGGGCCTGAGACCGCGGGTCGCGAGGACTACGCGCCCTGATCGCCCAGCCGCACGCCGGGCCGCACGCCCAGCCTCGCGCCGGGCCTCACGCCGGGCCGAACCGCGGTTCGAGCCCCGTCAGGTCGCGGCTTGCCGACCACAGGTGGGCCGCGACTT
This sequence comes from Streptomyces iranensis, assembly GCF_017874715.1. GTDB lineage: Bacteria > Actinomycetota > Actinomycetes > Streptomycetales > Streptomycetaceae > Streptomyces > Streptomyces iranensis. The sequence goes on from NZ_JAGGLR010000015.1 coordinate 220,071, forward strand.
CCGCGTCCGCCAGATGACCTCGGACGGGGCGGCGGCGGGGGGTGCCGCGAAGGGCGAAGTGGCGCGGGGTCCATAGTTCGCCGCCGGTGATGGACGGGTCGAGGACCGCTCGTACGGCGGGCCAGGCGGCCGCGTCCTTGCCCTGGACGAGGATTCCGGCGGGCAGACCCCGCAGCCGTTCGCCGGGTGTGCGGACGTGCAGGGGCGGGCGGGACGGGGTGAGGGAGTCGAGCGCGCCGCCGGGGTGGGTGACCACGCTCCGCACCGTGCTGCCGACCGCCCTCAGCCGTCGGTCGAGTTCGAAACCGAAGAGCATCTGGGCCAGTTTCGAGCGCCCATAGGTGCGCTCGGGCTCGTAGTCGCGGGTGCTCTCGAGGTCGTCCAGATCCAGCCGTTCGGACGTGGCCACGAAGCTGCCCGTGGTGATGACCCGGCCCTCGGGGGCGGCCGTGAGCAGTGGTGCCAGCCAGTGGGTCAGCGCGAAGTGCCCGAGGTGGTTGATGCCGAACATCGCCTCATGGCCGTCCCCGGTCTCCCGGCGGGGCGGCTGGTCGAACTTCACCCCCGCGTTGTGGACGACCGCGTCCAGGCGGCCCGATCCCAGCGCTTCCGCGGAGGCTTCGAGCGACGGTAGATCGGCGAGGTCCAGCGGGATATGACGCACCCGGGCGCCGGGGACCCGGGAGCGGATCGAGGCCACGGCTGCGTCCGCCCTGCCCGGGTCGCGGCTGCCGAGGACGACGGTGGCTCCCGTACCGGCGAGCTGTTCGGCGACGAAGTACCCGATCCCAGCGTTGCCTCCGGTCACCAGAAAGGTCTGTCCGTCGGCCCGTGGAAGGCTGTGGACATCCCACCGCTCGGTCGGGGATTCGGTCGGGGCCGCGGAAGGCATGCGGGGGCTCCTTGCGTTCGTAAGGGCGGGGACGGTGCCCCATGGGGCTCACGTTGAACGCGTGTCAGCCTTACGGTCGCCACCGACGCCACGCCGACAGAGCGCCGTCATCCCCCGTACCCCGCCGACAGAGCGCCGTCACCCCCTCCGCCTCCCCCTCCGTCGACAGACCGCCGCTCAGGCGAACCCGTAACCCACCGGCCCCGCCACATCCAGCGTGTCCTTCACCATGGCGAGCGCCGCGCCCAGGGGGCTGGAGCGGCCGCCGCTCACCGTGATGTCGCCCGCCTCGGGGCAGCCGTAGACGGCGGCCTTCTCGGGGCCCCTGAGGGCATACAGCGGGTCGCCCGGTTCCGTCTCCTCCAACGCGACACGCACGACGAGGGGTTCATCGGCGGTCGCGGTCGCGACCGACCGCAGACGGCGGCCCCGCGCGGCGGCCGTACGGGCCGTCTCCGCCGTCCCGGCGTCGATCCCCAGGCCGACCTCCGTCCTTACGGCCGTCGCGTCCCACCCCCACAGCAGCGCCGCCAACAGCCGTACCTTCACGGCCGCGTCGGCGCCGGAGAGGTCGGCCGTCGGGTCGGCCTCGGCGATACCGCGCCGCTGGGCCTCCGCGACCGCGTCGGGCAGCGCGTCGCCGTCCACGAGCCGGTCCAGGACGAAGGTCGCGGTGCCGTTGGGGCAGGCGCGCAGCGTACGGCAGCCGAGGCCGCGTACCCCGATCCGCGCGAGGTCGGCGGTGGGGAGGGCGGCTCCGGTGGCGCCCGAGATCCGGATGCGGCTGCCGCCCTCGGCCGCCGCCCGGCCCAGCTCGCCCCAGTGGCTGAGCAGATGGCTCTTGGTGGCGGTCACCACATGGACGCCTCGGCGCAGGGCCGACAGCGCGTCCGCGGCGGCCTGTTCACGCACCGCAGGGGACGACGGCACGGCCTGGGCCAGTACCGCCGCCCCCGTACGCTCCAGGGTTTCGGCGAGCGGCGGCAGCGGGCCCCAGCCGGTGCGCGGCTCCGGCGGCAGCCCCTCGGCCGCGCTGGTGCGCACGGCGGCGAGCCGCAGCGGCAGCGCGCCGCCGATCAGCCGCTCGGCGTAGGCCCGGCCCACCGGGCCGTACCCCGACAGCACGACGGAGGGTTCGGGCCCGATTTCGGCTTCGCGTGGCATGCGGCCAGTCTGCCTTGTGTCACCAGGCCGGGACCGGGGGACCGCTACGCCGGGCGGGCCGCCCCCGCGAAGGGCATGTCCGCCACGGAGGCCAACCGGACCGGGGCCCCGGGGTGCGGGGCGTGGATCATGCGGCCGCCGCCGATGTAGAGGCCGACATGGCTGATCCCGGAGTAGAAGAAGACCAGGTCCCCGGGGGCCAGTTGATCGCGGGTGACGCGCTGTCCGGCGTTGATCTGGGTGTAGGTGGTGCGGGGCAGGGCGACCCCGGCGGCGCGCCAGGCGGCCTGGGTGAGCCCCGAGCAGTCATAGCCGTGGGGGCCGGTGGCGCCCCACACGTACGGCTTGCCGAGGGCCGCGTACGCGTAGGTGACGGCGCGGGCGGCGCGGCCCGCGGCGGGGGCGAGGGAGTCGGCGGCCTTGTCGCCGCCCCGCGCCGCCAGGAGGCGCTGCCGCTGCTCGAGGGTCAGCCGGTCGAGGAGGCGATCGGCGGCGGCGAGCTTCTCCTGGACGGTCCGCTTGTGGTGGGCGGCGGTCGTCCGGGAGGCGCGCAGAGCGGCGAGGCGGTCGGCCGCCTCGCCGCGGACCTGGCGTAATTTCCGCTCCTGGCGGCCGATGGTGGCGATCAGGGCGGCCTGGCGGCTCCCCGCGCGCTCGGCGAGCGAGGCGCGCTGCAGGTACTGGTCGGGGGAGGAGGACAGGGCGAGCTGGAGGGCGGGGGCGATCGTCCCCGAGCGGTACTGGGCGGTGGCGAAGGCCCCGAGGGCGTTGCGCGCGGTGTTGAGCCGGGTGGTGCGGCGCGCGGCCTGGTCGCGCAGCGCCTCCAGCGTCCGGCGGGCCCTGTCGGCCTTCTCCCTCGCGCCGTTGTACTTCTCGGTGGCCTCCTCGGCCTCCCGCTGGTACTCATCGACCTTCGCCTTGACCTGAGCGGGGGTGAGGCGGTTCTCGGCGTGCCCGGTGCCGTCGAGGAGGGTGGCGGACGCGGCGCCGGTGAGGGCGAGGAGCGCGGCCGCGCGGGCGGTGCTGCTGGTGAGCGAGCGCTGCTTGGGCTTCCTGTGCGACGCCACTGCGGCGGTTCACCTGGTCTTTCTTGGGCAAGCCAGTTTGGGCAATCCAGGACATTCGGCAGATCCTGGACCCTTGTGGGGAGCGGACGGGCAGGTGGCAGTCCGCCATGAGGCGGGGACCCTCGGTTGACGGGAAGCGGACTGCCACCTGGAGGAGGAAGCTAGGCCGGAAAGTGGGGGCCGTGCGGGGGGTTGAACGGGAGTGCACGGATTTCGTCGATCCCGTGACGACTGCTGATCGCCCGGCGAGTGGGGTGGTGGGGAGTGTGGGGCGGCCGTGATCGAAGCGGTGATAGGGCCCCACCCGAGTGCCGGGCGATGATATGCGCGCGGCTAGTCTCCGGAGCCATGGACGTACTCATTCACGTGTTCGTCGGCCTCCACATCGTCGGCATCGGCGCGCTGCTCGGTGGCTTCTTCGCGCAGCTCAAAGCCGCGCGGGCGGGCGAGGCCCGGATGATCCCGGCGATGCTGCACGGCGCGCTGACCATGCTGGTGACCGGCGTGGCGCTGGTCGGGCTCAATCAGGCGGACGACAACAGCGTCAATACCGTCAAAATCGGTATAAAGCTGGCGCTATTGGTCGTAATCCTCGGCCTGGTCTATGTGAAGCGCGACGAGGAGAAGGTAGAGTCGGCCGCCTTCGGCGCGGTGGGTGCCTTGACAACGGCAAACATCTTCATCGCCGTGCTGTGGACCTGACGAACTAATGTTCTGGGGGTAATCCCAAGGCAATTGCGACACGATCCCGAGGCAACCGTTTGCACTCGCGAGCTGTCTTAGTAAAGAGCGAGGCAGTCGAGAGGAGTGGCCAATGGGGGTAGTGGGGGCAGTCAGAAGTCATAGGCGGCGCATGGGCGTCGCGCTGGGACTGGCGGGGATGGCGATGCCGCTCGCGGTGGCCGTCGCCGGTCCGGCGCAGGCTCAGGCACGGCCGCTGGGCCGGTCGGCCGGCACGGTGACACCGGTGAGCATGGCCGCGTCGTCGTGCACGACCACCGCGGGGCCGTACCAGAAGCAGGCCGAGCGGTTCCTGGGCCGTCCCGTGGACGGGCGGCAGTCGCGGGCGGACTGTCTCGCGATCCAGAAGTTCCAGATCGACCACGGCATCAGTCCGACGATCGGCTACGCGGGCCCGATCACCTCCGGCGTGATGAGCCTCATCAGCGCCCAGAAGGCCGCCGGGCACAATCCGAACGCGGCGAGGAAGTGCCCCACCAACAAGGGCCGTATCGCCTGCGTGGACCTCACCCGCCAGCTGAGCTGGGTCCAGGACGGCTCCCGGCTGGTCTACGGACCGGTGCCGGTGCGGTCCGGGCGGGACGGCTTCGAGACCCGCACCGGGCTGAAGAAGGTCTACTGGCGGAACATCGACCACTGGTCGACGCTCTACAAGGTCGCCATGCCCTACAGCCAGTTCTTCGACGGCGGCCAGGCGTTTCACTCGATCGCCGGCAGCGTATGGTCGCCGCCCGGCTCCCATGGCTGCGTCAACATGCGTAAGGGCGACGCCAAGAAGTACTGGAGCCTGCTGAAGAACGGCGACGACGTGTACGTCTACGGGCGCAAGCCCGGCACCTGAGCCACCGACGGCGCCGCGAGGCGCTGACGGCGCCGCTGAGCCGAGACGATGCCGCTGCCCGGGGTCCGGCCCCGGGCAGCGGCATCGTCGGGGTCAGGGCCCTACGAGGGCCGCACGCTCCCGTAGATCGGCATCTCCGTGATCGGCGCCTTCTTCACCACATCGCCCGGCTTCGGCGCGTGGATCATCATCCCGTCGCCGACGTAGAGGCCGACATGGCTGATGTCGTCGTAGAAGAAGACGAGGTCGCCCGGCTGGAGTTGGGACGTCGAGACGCGCGTACCGGCCTTCACCTGGTCCCAGGTGGTGCGCGGCAGCGAGATCCCGGCGGACTTCCAGGCCGCCTGCGTCAGCCCCGAGCAGTCGAAGGAACTGGGCCCGGTGGCGCCCCAGACGTACGGCTTGCCGAGCTGCGCCTTGGCGAAGGCGATGGCCTGGGCCGCCTTGGAGCTGTTGGCCGGGACAGAGGGCGTGGAGGGCGCCGTCGAACCGGAGCCGTCCGCGTTCTGCTCCTGCTGCTTCTTGCGCGCGGCCGCCTCCTGCCGCTGCTTCTCGGCCAGCTCGGCGGCCTTACGGCGGGCCTCTTCCGCCTTCTTCTTCTCGATCGCCGCCAGCCGTGCCTTCTCCTTGGCGGTCAGATTCGCCAGCAGCCGCCGGGCCTCGGTCAGCTTGCCCTGGACGGTCTTCTTCTGGACCTTCAGCTGCTTCTGGGACGCGGTCAGCGAGGCGAGGCTCTCGCCGGCCTTACCGCGCTCCTTGGCGGCCTTCACCCGCTGCTTCTGGAAGTCGTCGACGGCCTGCTTCTGCCGGCCGGTCATCCGGTCCATCAGATGCGACTGGTCGAAGACGTCCTGCGGATCGTTGGAGAACAGCAGGGTCGCGGCGGAGCGGGCCATTCCGCCGTCGCGGTACTGGGCGGTGGCGTAGGTGCCGAGCATGCGCCGCGCCTCGTTGAGCTTCTCGGTGCGCTGGGCGACGGAGTCCAGCAGCTTGTCGACCTTGGCCCGCTGCTGGTCGGTGCGCTCCTTGGCGGCGTTGTAGCGCTGGGTGGCGGTCTCCGCCTGGTGGTAGAGGGTGTCGACCTTCTCCTTCACCTTCTCGATCGACTGGGCGGCCGGCTTGGGATCGGTGGGCGCGGCGTTGGCCGACTGGGAGAGGAGGGTGACGGATGCGAGGGCGGCCGTGGTGAACCCGACGGCCGTACGGCGGCTGTACCCGGTGAGCGGGGCGGGTATTCGGCTCCGCGGCTTGCGGTGCGACGCCAAGGGAGGCGACTCCTTCCGTGGACCGCCTACCGGGTTAGCTGTCGGGTTCGGGCGGTTCGGAAGGTTGCCCTACGGCCGTGTCCGGACGGCACTCGCGTGCCATACCGGTCGGGCCGATTCACCCCGGTGTTGCGAGGGCCCCTCCTCCCCGAAGGGGCCAGGAGGGCGGGTCCCCGGCTCCGGGCGCCTCACGGCGTAACGGACTCGGCGGAGGCCGCCCGTGCCGACGTGGTTCGCCGACGGATCTTCCGGGCCGCCTGACGCAGGACGGTAGCCAACACGTGGGGCTCCTGTGAAGACTGGTAGCCGTTTTGCCCGAAACCGTTTCGTGATGTTCGGGCGTCGGCTGTCAGTGGGGCGGCCTAGACTCGGGGAGCGATGAGCAGCCTCTTTGACGACAGCTTCCTGGCGGACCTCGGGCCTTCTCCGGACGAGGAGCGGCCACCGCCGCCCGAGGATTCGGCGCACCCTGGCCACGGTGGTGCCGAGGACGTGCCGCATCACCTCTTCAGCGGCGATTTCGACGCGCCCGTGCACCGGGAGGCCCACTACCGGGACGGCGCGGCCCGGCCCGCCGTGGACCCGTCCGCCCTGCTCGAGGGGTTGAACGAGCAGCAGAGGGCCGCCGTGGAGCACACCGGCTCGCCGCTGCTGATCGTCGCGGGCGCCGGCTCCGGCAAGACCCGGGTGCTCACCCACCGCATCGCCTATCTGCTCGGCGCCCGCGGCACCCACCCCGGCCAGATCCTCGCCATCACCTTCACCAACAAGGCGGCGGGCGAGATGAAGGAGCGCGTCGAGGAGCTCGTCGGCCCGCGGGCCAAGGCGATGTGGGTGTCCACCTTCCACAGCGCCTGCGTCCGCATCCTGCGCCGGGAGTCGAAGAAGCTGGGCTTCACCTCGTCGTTCTCGATCTACGACGCGGCCGACTCCAAGCGGCTGATGTCGCTGGTCTGCCGGGATCTGGATCTCGACCCCAAGCGGTTCCCGCCGAAGTCCTTCAGCGCCAAGATCTCCAACCTCAAGAACGAGCTGATCGACGAGGAGACCTTCGCCGGGCAGGCATCGGACGGTTTTGAGAAGACGCTGGCCGAGGCGTATGTGATGTACCAGGCGCGGCTGCGCGAGGCCAACGCGCTGGACTTCGACGACATCATCATGACCACGGTCAATCTGCTCCAGGCGTTCCCGGACGTCGCCGAGCACTACCGCCGCCGCTTCCGGCACGTCCTGGTGGACGAGTACCAGGACACCAACCACGCGCAGTACACACTCGTGCGCGAGCTGGTGGGCACCGACACCGAGGAGACCACGGCCGCCGAGCTGTGCGTGGTCGGCGACGCCGACCAGTCGATCTACGCCTTCCGGGGCGCCACGATCCGTAACATCCTCCAGTTCGAGGAGGACTACCCCACCGCGCGGACGATCCTCCTCGAGCGGAACTACCGCTCGACCCAGACCATCCTGAGCGCTGCCAACGCGGTCATCGAGCGCAATGAGAACCGCCGCCCGAAGAACCTGTGGACGGACGCCGGCGCCGGGGCCGAGATCACCGGCTATGTGGCCGACACCGAGCACGACGAGGCCCAGTTCGTCGCCGACGAGATCGACCGGCTGACGGACGCGGGCGACGCCAAGGCCGGGGACGTGGCGGTCTTCTACCGCACCAACGCCCAGTCCCGTGTCTTCGAGGAAATCTTCATCCGCGTCGGGCTGCCGTACAAGGTCGTCGGCGGTGTGCGCTTCTACGAGCGCAAGGAGGTCCGGGACGTCCTCGCGTATCTGCGGGTGCTGGCCAACCCCGAGGACTCCGTCCCGCTCCGCCGGATCCTGAACGTGCCCAAGCGCGGCATCGGGGAGCGCGCGGAGGCCATGATCGACGCGCTGTCGCTGCGCGAGAAGATCACCTTCCCGCAGGCGCTGCGCCGGGTCGACGAGGCGTACGGCATGGCGGCCCGCTCGGCCAACGCCGTCAAGCGGTTCAACACGCTCATGGAGGAGCTGCACACCATCGTGGAGTCCGGGGCGGGCCCGGCCACCGTCCTGGAGGCGGTGCTGGAGCGCACCGGCTATCTGGCCGAGCTCCAGGCGTCCACCGATCCGCAGGACGAGACCCGGATCGAGAACCTCCAGGAGCTCGCCGCCGTGGCCCTGGAGTTCGAGCAGGACCGCGGCGAGGAGAACCCCGGCACCCTCGCGGACTTCCTGGAGCAGGTCGCGCTCGTCGCCGACTCCGACCAGATCCCCGACGAGGACACCGACGGCTCGGGCGTGATCACGCTGATGACCCTGCACACGGCGAAGGGCCTGGAGTTCCCGGTCGTCTTCCTCAGCGGCATGGAGGACGGCGTCTTCCCGCACATGCGGGCGCTCGGCCAGACCAAGGAGCTGGAGGAGGAGCGGCGGCTGGCCTATGTCGGCATCACCCGGGCCCGCGAGCGGCTCTACCTGACCCGCTCGACGATGCGCAGCGCCTGGGGACAGCCCGCGTACAACCCGCCGTCCCGCTTCCTGGAGGAGATCCCGGACCAGTATGTGCGCTGGCGGCGCACCGGGCCCGCCACCCCGTCCGCGTCCATGGGCGGCATCGCCTCGACCCCGCCGTCGGGGCTGTCGTCCGGTATGTCGACGTCGCGTTCGCGCACCGGCGGCAGTGGGTTCGCCACCCGGCGGGCCAAGGAGCGCCCGGTGGTCGCCCTGGCCATCGGCGACCGGGTCACCCATGACTCGTTCGGGCTCGGCACGGTGGTGGCGGTCAAGGGCAGTGGGGACAACGCGGAGGCGACGATCGACTTCGGCGACGAGAAGCCGAAGCGGCTGCTGCTGCGGTACGCACCGGTGGAGAAGCTGTAGCGGGGGCCGGCCGGGGCTGGACGCCGAGGCTGTAGCGCGCCGGTGGGCGCGCTACAGCGGGGCTGTCGGCGGCCCTGCCGGATCAGGTCGGGTCGAGGCCCTTGCCGCGCAGCCAGGGCAGCGGGTCGATGGCCGCGCCACCGCCGGGGTGGACCTCGAAGTGCAGATGCGGGCCCGTGGAGTTACCGGAGTTCCCGGAGTACGCGATGGTGTCCCCGGCCTTGACGGTCCCGGAGCGGATCTTGGCGCTGCTGAGGTGGCAGTACCAGGTCTCGGTGCCGTCCGGGCTGGTCAGAATGACCATATTGCCGTAGGCGTCGTTCCACTGCGTCTTTACGGTGCCGTCGGTGGCGGCCATCACGGGCGTCCCGTAGCTCACCGGGAAGTCGATGCCGGTGTGCACCGACATCCAGTTGATACCGGCCTGGCCGAACTGGGCGCTCAGGCCGTGCTGGGCGACGGGCAGCGCGAACTTCGGCCGCAGCGCTTCCTTGCGCGCCGCCTCGGCCGCCTTGCGCTTCTTCTCGGCGGCCTGGCGCGCCTGGAGGTCGATTCGCTCCTGGGTGCGGCTGGCGCGGTCGCGGAAGTCGTCGGCGCCCTCCCGGACCCCGGCGAGCTGGGAGTCCAGCTTGCTGTTGGCGACGGAGGGCTTCACGGGGGCCGCCGCGGTGTCGGGGGCGGCCTGAGTGGTGGACTCGTCCTTCTTGTCGCTTCCCACGCCGCTGACCGAGGCGGCGGCCACGGCGGTGACGCCCAGGGCGCAGACGGAGGGGACGGCGACGGTGAGGAGCGCGGAGCGCTTGGGGCGGGCCGAGGTGGTACGGCGGCGGCCGCGGTTCGCCTCCCGGCGAGGGGAGGGGGCGGATTCCCGCATGACCGCCGCCTCGGGTTCAGGTTCCGCTTCGGGGCCGGGGCCGGGGCCGGGGCCGGGGCCGTACGGCTGGTCGGGCTCGTCGACCGGCTCGAAGACGGCGGTGTGCTCGAAGACGGCGGTGTGCTCGAACGCGCCGGGCTGCTCGGGGATGACGGCCTGTTCGAACGCGGCGGTCTGGTCGTAGGCGTTGGGCTCGTGCTCGGGCTGATTGAAGCCGGAGTGCTGGTCGAAGCCCTGCTGGTCGACCCCCTGCTGGTCGAAGCCCGGATGGTTCAGCCCCGAATTGTCGTACCGCGCCTCGTCCACGGTCCCGTAGACGGAGGTGTCCCAGACCTGGGTCTGACCGGTGTCCACGCCTGAGGTGTACGCCCCGGCCTCGTACCCCGCGCCGTGGCCCCACTGATCCGGCATCTCGGTATGGCCGGTGGCGCCCGTGTCCCAGGCGCCGATATCCCACTGGGCGCCGGTCTCGGCGTCCTGCTGGGCGGGGATGCCGGTCGGCAGGTGATAGCCGGAGGCGGCCCACATAGCGGTGGTGTCGTAGGCGCCGGAGTCGTAATGGGCCGTGTCGTAGTGGCCGGTGGCGTACGACCCGGTCTGGTGGTGCTGGTCGACCGTGGCCCACTGCGAGGCGTCGTACTGACCGCTGTGGGCGCCCTGCCCGCCGTCATAGGCGCCCGGAAGCGCACCGAAGAGCGGATCGCTGTCGCCGTAGAGCGGGTCACCGTCCCCATAGGCGGTGGCCAGGTGGGCGAAGTTGCCGGTGGAGTACCCGTCGTACCCGTCGTACCCGACGTAGCCGTGCGCTGTGTCCTGCCGTTGACCGTAAGCCTCGTCGTACGGATACGAGGCGTCGGGAGCGGGGACGGTCGGAGAGGCCCCCGACGGGTGACGGTCGTTCACCACCACTTCTCTTTCGCCTCGGCTGCAGGAGAATTAGCGGCGACTGTACCCGGCAGTACGCGGCAGCGACAATCTTCCGTGAGTTTTGAGCATCTCGGCAAAGGGCATTTGGTCGTCTTTCGGCTGACTGTACGTGCTTCCTTGGTCGGATGTTCGATTGACGTTCGGCAATTCCGAGGCTTCTGAACCATCGGGAACCGCGCTGGAGGCGCCCGCGGGCGCCTCGTCGGCGGCGTCCAGGGCCTCGCGGATGCGGGCGGCCACGGAGGAATGCACCGCCAGGGCGAGATGTCCGATTCCGTTGACGCGGATGTTCTGGGAGATCACATCCGGATGGTCTATCCGGGCCGTCTCCTTCGGGATCATCAACTGATCCACATCGCTCCAGAAAGCGATGAATCGCGTACGGCAATCGGGGGCAGGCTGCCGCAACTCCGTTATCACCGAGGAGTCCGGGCACATCTGACGCACGAGTGGATGTACGGACAACAGGGGTGCGATACGTGTGCCGCTGTGCGGGGTGCCGAGCGTCACCAGGGTGTGGACGTGGGCGTCCCCGCGGAGGCGCTGGACGTAGTAACGGGCGATCAGGCCGCCCAGGCTGTGCCCGATGACGTCCACCTGGCCGTGGCCGGTACGGGCGCAGACCTCCTCGACATGGCGGCCGAGCAGCGCGGCGGCGGTACGGAGGTCGCACAGCAGCGGCGAGTAGTTGAGCGCTTCGATGTGCTGACGGCCGTGGCGGCCGAGCGAGCGGCGCAGTGGGGTGAAGACGGACCGATTGTCGATGAAGCCGTGGAGAAGCAGAACGGGTCGGTGGGCCGGGCTGTCCATGGGGAGGCGCGGCGCCGTACCGGGTGGGCGCTCCTGCCGCAGCCCGGTCGGGTAGAGCAGCAGATGCCCGGCGAGCAGTGCCAGGTCGAGGGCGATGGCCCGGATGTGCTGGGCGTTCCGGATGCTCTGGACGCTCTGGGTGTTCTGGTTGCTCTGGTTGTTCTGGTTGTTTTGGCTGTGTATGAGGCCCATGGCGGCCGACCTCCCGCGATGCGGCGCACGAGAGGCGGCTGGAGGCTCCCCCCGAATGCCCTCATGGGCAGCCGTTCGCTTCGTTCGTGCCGGTCGTGGTCATGGGTCCCGGTCAGGGCGACGACTTCGGCCGCGCGGTGGCCCGATGCCCGGCACCGCACGATGAATGGCGCTGTGACCCCATGACGCAGGACCGCCCGTCGCACCGCGGCGCCATGCGGCTCGCGGCGGCGCTGCGCGGTGCGACGGTCCCCGCTGCGGCTCCCCTGATGTGGCCGGCCCGAGCGTATGCGGCGTCCGCGCGGCGGATGCGCGATGCGCGGTGTGCGATGCGCGCGGATGCGGATGCGGATGCAGGTACGGGTGCGGCCTTCAGTGAACGTGTCCCACGTGTGATTTCCCCCTCGCTGCGCGCCGCGAAACTGCCGGGTAGGGGATGCTGGAGATAACGTTCGTTCACGTCGAGGTAGGCGAGGGCGCGACGGCTTGGAGGCTGCGATGGGTGTGACCGGTCCTATCCGTGTAGTGGTGGCCAAGCCGGGGCTGGACGGCCATGACCGTGGGGCGAAGGTGATCGCGCGGGCACTGCGCGACGCGGGCATGGAGGTCATCTACACCGGGCTCCACCAGACCCCCGAGCAGATCGTCGACACCGCGATCCAGGAGGACGCCGACGCGATCGGGCTGTCCATCCTGTCCGGTGCCCATATGACCCTGTTCGCCAAGGTGCTGGAGCTGCTGCGGGAGCGCGACGCGGAGGACATCAAGGTCTTCGGCGGCGGGATCATCCCCGAGGCGGACATCCCCCCGCTCAAGGAACAGGGCGTCGCCGAGATCTTCACCCCGGGCGCGACCACGACAGCCATCGTCGACTGGGTCCGCAAAAACGTTCGCCCGGTAGCCGCCTGACCCGCCGCACTGCTCTCGCCCCGAGGCCTGCCGCACTGTTCTCGACCCGGGTCTGAGGTCCGGGCCCTGAGCCAAGCCGGGGTGCCGGAGCCCGGCCGGAGCCCGGGACATCCACGCCCCGGAGCGCGTCGCTCCATCGGCGCCGTGGGGCGGACGTCCGGACGCCGGACCAACCGGCCCCGGGCACGCCCCGAGCCCAGGGCGTCCCCCGAGCCGGAGGCCGGTCCGGGTCAAGGTCAGCTCGGGTCGAGCTCTGCTCGCATCGCTTCTCTTAGCCGGAGCGTGCCGACCAGACGTTGGAATGCCTCCGCCCAGTAGCCTCCGGCTCCCGGGGCCGCTCCCTCTCTCTCGTCCGGTATCGCCGTCAGCACTTCGAGGCGGTCCGCCTGGGTCGGGTCCAGGCAGCGCTCGGCCAGGCCCATGACGCCGCTGAAGCTCCAGGGGTAGCTGCCCGCGTCGCGGGCGATGTCCAGGGCGTCGACGACGGCCCGGCCCAGCGGCTCGGCCCAGGGCACCGCGCACACCCCGAGCAGCCGGAAGGCGTCGGACAGCCCGTGGGACGCGATGAACTCGGCGACCCACTCCGCCCGTTCCCGGGCGGGCAGTGCGGAGAGCAGCTTCGCCGGGTCCCGCCAGGCGGCGGGGGCCGCCTCCCCGGCGGTGACCGGCGCGACCGCCGGGGTACCGAGCAGCGCACGGCACCACTCGGCGCTGCGCTGCCGCACCGCGGCCCGGCACCAGGCCGCGTGGAGGTCCGCCTGCCAGCCGTCCGCGACGGGCAGCGCCACGATCTCGGCGGGGCCCCGTCCGCCGAACCACTCGGTCCAGCGGTCCAGCGGGGTCGCTTCCACCAACTGGCCCAGCCACCAGGACCGTTCCCCCCGGCCGGAGGGCGGCTTGGGCACGACGCCGTCGCGCTGCATTCCGCTGTCGCACTCGTCCGGCGGGCGGACGGCTATCCGGGGTGTCCGTTCGGAGGCCGCCAGCTCGTCGGCGGTCAGCCCGTCGCCGGTCGGCCCCTTGGGGGTCAGCCCGTCGCCGGTCGGCCCCTTGGGGGTCGGCCCGTCGCCGGTCGGTCTCTTGTCGGTAAGGCCGTAGCCGGTCGGCCCCTTGGCGGTAAGGCCGTCGGCGGTCAGCCCGTCGCCGGTTGGCCCCTCGCCGGTCAGCCCGTCGCCGGTCGGCCCCTTGCCGGTCAGCCCGTCGCCGGTCGATCCCTTGGCGGTCAGCCCATCAGCGGTCGGCTCATCCGCGGTCAGCGACACACAGCCCCGCGACCGCTCGGCCATGCGTGCGGCGAGCGCCGAGTCGGGGAGTGCGGAGAGCAGCTCGGCGGCGGTCGCCCGGACGTTCCGGCTGCGGTCGGACAGCGACTGTTCGAGGAACGGCTCATCGGACGGGGAGAGATCGTCGCGCAGCGAGTCCAGGAACATCAGCCGGTCCTCGGCGCGCTCGGTCGACCAGGTGCCGCTGAGCAGTGCCAGCCCCGCCGCCGGGTCGCGGTGACGGGCCGCCGCCAGCAGCGACACCCGCTCGGCGAACAGCCCCTCCCCCCACAGCCGCTGTTCCTCGTCCGGTGCGGTGGCCGCCCCGGGCGGCTCCGGGAGCGATGCGGACGCCCGGCCCGCCGTGCCCCGCAGCGCGAACTTCCAGTCCGGGTTGAGCCGGGCCAGCCACAGCGCACGCGGCCCGCCCAGCGTCAGCGCCTCGGCCCGCAGATCGGTGCGGGCGCGGGCCGCGTCGAGCAGCGCCGGAAGCAGCGCGTCCGGCACGCGATAGCTGTGGTGATTGGCGAGCGCGAGCCACTGCGGCAGCAGCTCGGCGAGGTCGGGCGCGGAGCGCGAACCGCCGCGCCCCGGCGCCGAACGGTCGGCGAGCAGCAGCGCCAGCCTGCTGCGGGCGGCCGCGGGCAGCGCAGGCCGCGGATCCTCGGGCGCCCGGTCCGGCCCCGGCCGCGCGGGCGCGGGCCGCAGCCCGGCCCGCCGCCGTACCGTGCTGAGCGCGGCCGCGTCCAGCAGGGCGGACGGAACGTCCTGCCCGGGGCGCGGCACCACGGGCGGGGTGCGCCGCTCGGTGCCGAGCAGCGCGGCCGCGACGAGATCGTCCCAGGGTGCGGTGGGCGCGGTGGGTGCGGTGGACGTGCTGGACGCGACGGGCGTCGTAATGGTCAACGGGTGCCTCCCTGCGCTGCCGTGCCGATGAGCGAGACGGCGGTCGGATCCCAGGTCGTGATGGGGGAGAAGCCGCGATGGCCGCACTCACCGAAGACCGTGACTGGGCCACCGCCGGATATCGCCATCAGCTGCCACAGATCGGTGCGCCACGCGCAGCGCGGATCGACGGGCAGCGCCGAACCGCTCCGCTCGTCCGCCAGCTGCCATCCGTCGTCCCCCGGGACGGGCACCACATCGGTGAGAACCACCGGCCAGCCGTCCAGCCACGGATCCTCCCCGAGCGCCGCCCCATAGGCCGCCAGCGCGGTCTCGACATCGCACCCCTCGGGGGCCCCAGGTACCTCGCACCCCTCAGCAGCCGGAGGCGCCACGGGAGGCGCCGCCTCCGCCGCCCCCTCGTGCCGGGGGCCGATCGCCGCCCGCAGCGGCCGGGCCGCTGGGTAATACGCGAGATCGGCGTCGAGCACCAGGCCGACGGGCAGTGCGAGCTCGGGGGACTGGCCGGGGGCGCTGAACGAGAGCAGCAGCGCCATACGGTGCGTACGCTCGCCCCGCAGCCAGATCCGGCGCGTGGTCAGCCTGCCGTCCGTCCCGTCCTGACGGCCCAGGACCAGCCAGCGGTCCCGGACCGTCCCCTCCGTCGCCAGCAGCTCGGCCACCGGTGTCGTGAGGCCCACGCGGGTGCGCGTGGTGGCGGCCAGCTTCTCCGGGAGGCCGTCCAGATGGAGAAAGCCCTGGTTGAGCAGGTGGGCCAGCGCGCACTCCTCCAGCAACCGGGCAGGCCACCCCGGACCGGACGACGGAATCGCGGTCAGCTCCCGCACCCGCGCCTCAAGACCCGGTGCCTGGGCGTCGATCATCCGCGCGGCCGTCTCGTCCCACGCCCCGTACCCGGCGCGGTCGGCGGAGGCCAGACCGTCGCGGAGCAGATCGGCGAGCCGCCGCTCCAGCTCCGTGGCGCCCGCGGCGATGCGCTGGGTCCGCCGCTCGGCGCGGCGGCGCGCCGCCTCCGGATCGGCCGCGGCTCCGCTCCCCCCTTTCCCCGCGCCGTCCCCCGTCCCGCCGCCGGGGCCTGGGCCCCCGTCCCGGGCTCCGGCGGCGAGCTTTTCGGCCCGCTCCCGCCGGTCGCCGAGCCACTGCCCGGCCCACTCCGGCGGCTCCCCGCCCGCGGGCACGCCCCCCTCGCCGGACGTCCACAACAGCAGCAGACCCAGCGCGTGCTTGCACGGGAACTTCCGGCTCGGGCAACTGCACCGATATCCCGGCCCGTTCAGATCGACCACCGTCTGGTACGGCTTGCTGCCGCTGCCCGAGCACAGCCCCCACACCGCCCGCCCGTGCGCGCCCGCCCCCGACCACTTGCCGGCCGCGGCGAGCTTGCCGCCCGCCGTGCGTGACGTGGCGTCAGGAGCCAGGGCCAGCACCTGCTCCGCCGTCCAGCGTTCCCCCTGCGGATTCATGTCTGCGACGGTACGGGCACCCACTGACAATCGCTCTGACCTGCGCATTCGCTGACGGGCAGCCGGTTGTCAGTGGGGTGGTGCAGTGTGGTTCACGCGTCCGGAAACGGAACGAGGAAACGAGTCGTGGGGGAGCTGTGACCGTCACTGTGCCCGGAACCGAATCCACCGATACGAGCGGGGCGGCAGAGGCCGCCGGAGCCGCGGAAGCGCTGCGTCCACATGCGGAGGACGCCTTCGCTACCGAGCTGAGCGCGCTGGCCGCGGCCGACGACCGCCCGCGTCCCGCACGATGGCGGCTGTCGCCGTGGGCGGTCGCCACCTATCTGCTCGGCGGCACGCTGCCCGACGGCACCGTGATCACACCCAAGTACGTGGGCCCGCGGCGCATCGTCGAGGTCGCCGTCACCACCCTCGCGACCGACCGCGCCCTGCTGTTGCTGGGCGTGCCCGGCACCGCCAAGACATGGGTCTCGGAGCATCTGGCGGCGGCGGTCAGCGGTGACTCGACCCTGCTGGTCCAGGGCACCGCCGGGACGCCCGAGGAGGCCATCCGGTACGGGTGGAACTACGCCCAGCTCCTCGCCCACGGCCCGAGCCGCGACGCGCTCGTGCCGAGCCCGGTGATGCGCGCGATGGCGGACGGCATGACCGCGCGCGTGGAGGAGCTGACGCGCGTCCCGGCCGATGTGCAGGACACGCTGATCACCATCCTGTCCGAGAAGACGCTGCCGATCCCGGAGTTGGGGGCGGAGGTCCAGGCGGTCCGCGGCTTCAACCTGATCGCGACCGCCAACGACCGCGACCGCGGGGTCAACGAACTCTCCAGCGCCCTGCGCCGCCGCTTCAACACGGTCGTGCTGCCGCTGCCCGCGACCCCGGAGGACGAGGTCGACATCGTCTCCCGCCGCGTCGCCCAGATCGGCCGCTCGCTGGAGCTCCCGGAGCTCCCGGAGGGCGTCGAGGAGATCCGCCGGGTGGTCACGGTCTTCCGCGAGCTGCGGGACGGAGTGACCGGTGACGGCCGTACGAAGCTGAAGTCGCCCTCGGGCACGCTGTCCACGGCCGAGGCCATCTCCGTGGTCACCGGCGGTCTCGCGCTCGCCGCCCACTTCGGCGACGGCGTGCTCAGGTCGGGCGATGTGGCCGCGGGCATCCTGGGCGCGGTCGTCCGCGACCCGGCGGCCGACCGCGTCATCTGGCAGGAGTACCTGGAGACGGTGGTCCGTGAGCGCGAGGGCTGGAAGGACTTCTACCGCGCGTGCCGAGAGGTGACCGCATGACGGGCGCCCCACGGGCGCGGGCCACCGGCCCGCTGCTGCTGGGCGTGCGGCACCACGGTCCCGGGTCGGCGCGTGCGGTGCGGGCCGCGCTGGAGGCGTGCCCACCGCGCGTGGTGCTGATCGAGGGGCCGCCGGAGGCGGACGCGATCGTGGGGCTCGCCGCCGAGAAGGACATGCGTCCGCCGATCGCGCTGCTCGCCCATGCCGCGGACGATCCGGGGCGCGCCGGGTTCTGGCCGCTGGCCGGGTTCTCCCCGGAGTGGGCGGCCATCCAGTGGGCGCTGGCCCATGAGGTTCCGGTGCGGTTCATCGATCTCCCGGCGGCCAACTCGCTGGCCATGGCGGCGAAGAAGCCCCCGGCGGCCGTGCCCGCCCCGGCTGGTCCGTCCGATCCAGCCGGTTCCCCGGCCCCGGCTGGACCGCATGGCCCGGCGGTCGAGCCCGCCCCGGCGGCGGAGCCTGTCCCGGCCGGTCCGGCGGACCCGGCGACCGTGTCTGCCGAGGCGGCCGCGCCCGACCCGGCCGGTCAGCCCGTTCCGGCGGTCGCGCATGGTCCGGCAGCCGCTCCGGCCGGTCCGGCGAACCCGCCTGCCCCGCCTGCCCCGCCCGGTCCGGCCGGTCCGGCGGACCAAGCCGACCCGGGTGGTCAAGCGGCTCCGGTCGCCGACCAGGCCGCGCGGATGCGTGTCGATCCGCTGGCCGTCCTCTCCGAGGCGGCCGGATACGACGACCCGGAGCGCTGGTGGGAGGACGTCATCGAGCACCGCGGCACCGGCGGCGCTGAGGCGTTCACGGCCGTGGCGGAGGCCATGGAGGCGCTGCGCGTCGAGTACGGGCACGGCGGGCACGAGGACGACGCGGTGCGCGAGGCCCATATGCGGCTGCGGCTGCGCGAGGCGCGGCGGGAGTTCGGGGACGAGGTCGCGGTCGTCTGCGGGGCCTGGCACGTACCGGCGCTGGGGGAGCGGACCACCGCGACCGCCGACCGGAAGCTCCTCAAGGGGCTGCCCAAGGTCAAGACCGAGATCAGCTGGGTGCCGTGGACCCACCGGCGGCTGGCCCGGCACAGCGGATACGGGGCGGGCATCACCTCGCCCGGCTGGTACGACCATCTCTTCCACGCCCCGGACCGGCCCGTCGAGCGCTGGCTCACCAAGGTCGCCGGGCTGCTGAGGGACGAGGACTTCGCGGTCTCCTCGGCCCATGTCATCGAGGCCGTAAGGCTCGCCGAGACCCTGGCCGCCATGCGCGGACGCCCGCTCGCCGGGCTCGCCGAGACCCTCGACGCCGTGAGGGCGGTGATGTGCGACGGCTCGGATGTGCCGATCGCGCTCGTCCAGGACCGGCTTGTGGTCGGCGACATCCTGGGCGAAGTACCCGAGTCGGCTCCGGCGGTGCCGCTCCAGCGCGATCTGACGCGCACCCAGCGTTCGCTGCGGCTCAAGCCCGAGGCGCCGGAGCGCGAGCTGGAGCTGGACCTGCGCAAGGAGACCGACGCGGGACGCAGCCGCCTGCTGCACCGGCTGCGGCTCCTCGGGGTCGACTGGGGCACCCCGGTCGTCTCGCGCGGCAGCACCGGCACCTTCAGGGAGACCTGGCGGCTGCGGTGGGAGCCGGAGCTGGCGGTGCGGGTCGCCGAGGCGGGGGTGTGGGGGACCACGGTGCTGTCGGCGGCCACCGCCAAGGCGGAGACCGAGGCCCGGAGCGCCAAGGGGCTCGCCGAGGTGACCGAGCTGGCCGAGCGCTGTCTGCTCGCCGGGCTCTCCGGGGCCCTCCCCGTCGTGATGCGCTCGCTCGCCGACCGGGCCGCGCTCGACGCGGACGTCGGCCATCTCGCCCAGGCCCTGCCCGCACTGGTGCGCTCGGTGCGCTACGGGGACGTACGGGGCACCGGCACGGCCGCGCTCGGCGAGGTGGCGGTCGGGCTGGCCGAGCGGATCCTGGTCGGGCTGCTGCCCGCCTGCGTCGGTCTCGACGCCGACGGCGCCGCCGAGATGCGCCGCCATATGGAGGCCGTGCACCGGGCCATCGCCCTGCTGTCGGAGACAGAGACGGCCGGGACAGAGACGGCCGGGACAGCGGCGAGGACAGGGACAGCGGCGAGGACAGGGACAGAGACCGGGGTGCAGCCACACACGCGGACCGACTTGTCGACAACGGACATGTCGACAACGGAGACGCGGGCGGCCGAGCCCCGCGCCGCCGACGGCCTACGGGCCCGCTGGGCGGCCATGCTGCGCAACCTCGCCGGGCGGGACGGCACCCCCGCCACCCCCGGGCTGATCCGGGGCCGCGCCGCGCGGCTGCTGCTGGACGACGGCCGGCTCGCCGAGGACGAGGCGGCCCGGCTGATGGGGCTCGCGCTCTCGCCCGGCACCCAGCCGCCCGAAGCGGCCTCCTGGATCGAGGGGTTCATCGGCGGCAGTGCGGGCGGCGGCATGCTGCTCGTCCACGACGAGCGGCTGCTCGGACTGGTCGACCGCTGGCTGGTCTCCGTTCCCGCCGAGGCGTTCACCGACGTCCTGCCGCTGTTGCGGCGCACCTTCTCCGCGTACGACACCGGTGTGCGCCGCACCCTGGGCGAGCTGGTCCGCCGGGGCCCCGCGGCCGACGGGCCCACCGGCGTTGGCGGCCAAGGTGCCCCGGCCGCACCCGGCTTCGGCCCCGGGCTGGACCCGGACCGCGCGGCGGCCGTCGTACCGACGGTGCGGCTGCTGCTGGGCCTCGACCCCGCCCCGCACGCCAACGACTCCATGGAGGCAGCCCGATGACGCACGGCGCCCCGCACATCGACGCCGACCCGCACATCGACGCCGACCCGCACGGCGGCGCCGACCCGCACGGCGACTCCGCCTCCAACCATGAGAGCTCCCAGGGCGCCCGCCCCCAGACCGACCAGGAACGGCTGCGGCGCTGGCGGCTGGCGCTCGGGGGCCAGGCCGCCGACGGCACCGGCTGTTCGCTCAGCGGGGCCGACGCCGCCATGGATCGCACGCTCGAGGCCCTCTACGGCTCCGGAGGCGGCGACGGCGCAGGCGGCAGCGGCACGGCCGTCGGGCGCAGCGGCGGCTCCCAGGGTGCCGGGGGCGGCGCGCGCTCCGGCGGACTCGGCGGCTCCGCGCCCCAGGTGGCCCGCTGGCTCGGCGACATCCGTACGTACTTCCCCACCTCCGTGGTCCAGGTCATGCAGCGCGACGCCATCGACCGGCTGGGGCTGTCCGCCCTGCTGCTGGAGCCGGAGATGCTGGAGGCCGTGGAGGCGGACGTCCATCTTGTGGGCACCCTGCTGTCCCTCAACAAGGCCATGCCGGAGACGACCAAGAACACCGCTCGGGCCGTCGTCCGTAAGGTCGTCGAGGATCTGGAGAAGCGGCTGGCCACCCGCACCCGCGCCACCCTCACCGGAGCGCTCGACCGCTCCGCCCGGATCAGCCGCCCGCGCCACCGGGACATCGACTGGGACCGCACCATCCGGGCCAACCTCAAGAACTACCTGCCCGACCACCGGACGGTCGTCCCCGAGCGGCTCATCGGATACGGGCGGGCGGCCCGCGGGGTGAAGAAGGACGTGGTGCTGTGCGTCGACCAGTCGGGGTCGATGGCCGCGTCCGTGGTCTACGCCTCGGTCTTCGGTGCCGTGCTCGCCTCGATGCGCTCCCTCGCCACCCGACTGGTCGTCTTCGACACCTCCGTGGTCGACCTGACCGAGGAGCTCGACGATCCGGTGGACGTCCTCTTCGGCACCCAACTCGGCGGTGGCACCGACATCAACCGCGCGCTGGCCTACTGCCAGTCGCAGATCACCCGCCCCGCCGACACCGTGGTCGTCCTCATCAGCGACCTCTACGAGGGCGGCATACGCGAGGAGATGCTGGGCCGGGTCGCCGCGATGAAGGCGTCCGGGGTGCAGTTCGTGACGCTGCTCGCGCTGTCCGACGAGGGGGCGCCGAGCTACGACCGCGAGCACGCGGCGGCACTCGCCGCGCTGGGCGCGCCCGCCTTCGCCTGTACCCCCGATCTCTTCCCGGACGTGATGGCCGCGGCCATCGAACGACGCCAACTGCCTATACCGGACATGGCGATGCATCAGTGATCCGGGGCTTGCGCCGACCCCTGTGGGTCGTGCAAGGATCATCCCCGTCGCCCAGGACATGAATCCAGCCATCCGGTTGGCGATGTCGTCCTGTTCTGGCGGCCCACAAGCCATATCGCCACGCTTACGTGCCCGTTGTACGACTCGTACTCAGGGAAGGCCCCGCTCGTGTCTGTCACGTCCGCCATGCCTGTCGCCGTGCGCCTGCCGCGCACGGTGGCCGCGCGGCGGGCGCTGCTGGCGGCGCTCTTCCTCGGTGGCTTCCTCGCCCTGGCGTTCCTCTTCGGCGGCAGCGCTCACGCCGCCGAGCGGAGCGATCAGGGCGGGGCCACCGGCGCGTCGGCCGACCGCTCCAACGCGTCCCGGCTGCTCGACCCCTCGGGTGTCGAGCGGGCGCGGCGGCAGGTGGAGCGGCACGCACCGCCCGTGGTGGCGCGTACCACTGACACGGCGGAGGACGTCGTACGGGAGACCGTGCGGCCCATCCAGGAGCCGGTCGAGCGGCAGGCGCAGAAGATCACCAAGCCGATAGACGACCTGGTCGGCGGCGCCACCAGCGGCGAACTGCCGGTGCGCCTTCCCGAGGTCGGCATCGGTGACGCGATCGGCATGGGCCCCCAGGGCTCCGCGGCGCACCACGGCCCGGCCGCCGAGCACCACGCGGCCAAGGCCGAGTCGGCGACCGTGCACAAGGCGGCGCCCGCGGCGCCGGAGCCGATGGGGCCCGGGGCACCCGCCCAGGCCGTCATCGCGCACTACGACACGGCCGTTTCCCACGACGGGCACGGGCCCGTCGTCCGGGCGGCCGTCTCCGGCACCGGTCCGGACGGTGGCGCCCCGGCGCCGCTGCCCCTTCCGCGGTCCCCGCTCGGGGCCACCTCCCAGTACACCGGCGACAGCGGCGCTTCCCGTGGTGGGAACACCCAGGCCGCTCTTCCGCCGTCCGGCGTGCCGTCCTTCGGGCTGAAGCCCGGTACGGTCCGCGCGGAGAGCTCGGCGCCGACGCGCGAGCGGTTCAACGAAGTCCTCGAATTCCCCGGCTAGGGCAGACCTCACCCCCGTCTGTTGAGACCTGCCGCGCGGGGGCGGGTCAGGTCTACCCGTCCGAAACCCCTCTTGACTTTCGAAGGACTTCCTCCACCATGCGCAACAACCTTCGCCGCTCCATCCTCGTAGCCGCTGCCGCCACCGGTATCTGGGCCCTCGGCTCGGCCGCCGCCTCCGCCGCCGAGAACCCGGCCGTTCCCTCCACCGACGGTGTCACCAGCACCGTGGACGGCGTGACCAAGACGGTCGACGGTGTGACCGGCGGCGTGGCCGACACCTCCAAGGTGACCGACACCGCGAAGAAGACCGTGGACGGCGCCGCCTCCACCGTCGACGGCGTCACCGCCCCGGTGCGGGACCGCGTCCCCGGCGCCGAGAACCTGCCGCGGGTCTCGGATGTCACCAAGAACGTCGAGCACACCACCGACGGCCTGACCGGCGACGTCGCCGGCAAGCCGGACAAGGTCGTCAAGAAGGCCCACAAGGCCGTCAAGGGCGTCGAGAAGACCGTCAAGAAGACCACCGACCTCGACCTGCCCACCGGCGAGGTCCCCGGCGTCGTGCCCAGCCTGCCCGGTCTCGGCTCGCTGCCGACCCTGCCCGACACCTCCACGCTGCCCACCGGCTCGCTGCCGAACGTCGACGGCGTCACGGGCGGGCTGCCCACCGAGCTCCCCGCCACCCCGAAGCTGCCCACCGCCCCGGGCTCGGCCAATGACCTGCTCGCCTCCCTCTCCGGCGCCGGCATCCGCCCGGAGGAGCTGACTGGCAAGGTCCAGGGTGTCGTCGGCACCACCAGGCCGGTCGTCGACGGTGTGGCCTCGGACGTGCTGCCGCCCGCCGTGTACCGCCTCGTGGTCAAGGTCGTCCCGGTCGCCGAGCGGACCGTGGGTGACACCGGTGCGCTGGCCGACGACGCCGTGGCCCGCACCACCCCGTACGCGGACGTCGTGACCGGCAGCGCCGAGGGCTTCGCGCTGGGCACCGCCTCCAACGTGGTTCCGGCCGCCCAGGACACCGTCGACCGCCTGGTGCCGGTCGTGGTGAGCGTGCCGTCCACCGCCGTGCCGTTCGCGCAGGACGTGGCGGGCACCACCGTGCCGTTCGCCCACGGACTGGCCACCGGCGTGGTCGCGAACGCCCAGACCACCGTGGGGAACGCCAAGGACGGCGCGCTGAGCCTGCTCCCGGCGGTGCCCACCGACCTGACCGACGTCGCCAACATCCCGGCCCTCCCGGTGCTGCCGGCCGACCTGCCGCAGCTCCCGGCCGACCTGCCGACCGTCCCGGCCGACCTCCCGCAGGTCCCCGCCGAGCTCCCGCAGCTCCCGGCCGACCTGCCGCAGGTTCCGGCTGAGCTGCCCCAGCTCCCGGCCGACCTGCCGCAGCTCCCCGCGGACCTGCCGACCGTCCCGGCCGACCTGCCGCAGCTGCCCACCGACCTGCCGCAGCTCCCGACCGTCCCGGCCGACCTGCCCCAGCTGCCGGCCGACCTCCCGCAGGTTCCGGCGGACCTCCCGCAGGTTCCGGCGGACCTGCCCTCCGTGCCGGTCCAGCTGCCGACCGTTCCGGGCACGCTTCCGACCGTCTGATCGCTCCGGCGGGCGTCAGGCAGTCAGGCCGTGAAGGCCATGCAGGCTGCAAAACCGTAAAACCGTAAGGCAAGCGTCGTCGACCGGGCAGCCCTCGTTGGGGAGGGGGCTGCCCGGTTGTCGTACGGAGATAGATGGAAACGGTCGCGATCTGTGACCGTAATCACCGCTCCAGTGTGATCTGCGATTTAGGGCCGCACGGCCCACGGAGATAACCTGCGAGACGGACATGCCGCGTACCCGGCGAACGTGTGCCGCCCTCGTTAAAGATCGCGTCCTCACGCTGCCCCCGCGGCACGCCCGCGCAGATAACGACCGCGATATCCATGGAAAAGGGACGGACGCGCGTGGACCTGTTCGAATACCAGGCGAGGGACCTCTTCGCCAAGCACGGTGTACCGGTGCTGGCCGGTGAAGTCATCGACACGCCTGAGGCGGCGCGCGGGGTGGCCGAGCGCCTGGGCGGCCGCGCGGTCGTCAAGGCGCAGGTCAAGGTTGGCGGCCGCGGTAAGGCGGGCGGCGTCAAGCTGGCCTCCGACCCGGCCGACGCCGTGGAGAAGGCGACCCAGATCCTGGGCATGGACATCAAGGGCCACACGGTCCAGAAGGTGATGCTCGCCCAGACCGCGGACATCAAGGAGGAGTACTACGTCTCCTTCCTGCTGGACCGCACCAACCGCACCTTCCTCGCCATGGCCTCCGTCGAGGGCGGTGTGGAGATCGAGGCCGTCGCGGAGCAGAACCCCGAGGCGCTCGCCAAGATCCCGGTGGACGCCATCGAGGGCGTGACCCAGGAGAAGGCCGCCGAGATCGTCGCCGCCGCGAAGTTCCCGGCCGAGATCGCGGACCAGGTCGTCGCGGTCCTGCAGAAGCTGTGGACCGTCTTCATCAAGGAAGACGCCCTGCTCGTCGAGGTCAACCCGCTGGTCAAGACCGAAGACGGCAAGGTCATCGCGCTGGACGGCAAGGTCTCCCTGGACGAGAACGCCGCCTTCCGGCAGCCGGAGCACGAGGCGCTCGAGGACAAGGCCGCGGCCAACCCGCTCGAGGCGGCCGCCAAGGCCAAGGGCCTCAACTACGTCAAGCTCGACGGCGAGGTCGGCATCATCGGCAACGGCGCGGGGCTGGTCATGTCCACCCTCGACGTCGTCGCCTACGCGGGCGAGACCCACGGCAACGTCAAGCCCGCCAACTTCCTCGACATCGGTGGTGGCGCCTCCGCCGAGGTGATGGCCAACGGTCTCGAGATCATCCTCGGCGACCCGGACGTCAAGTCGGTCTTCGTCAACGTCTTCGGCGGCATCACCGCCTGTGACGCGGTCGCCAACGGCATCGTCCAGGCCCTGGAGCTGCTGAAGTCCAAGGGCGAGGACGTCAGCAAGCCGCTGGTCGTGCGCCTCGACGGCAACAACGCGGAGCTGGGTCGCAAGATCCTCACCGACGCCAACCACCCGCTTGTTCAGCAGGTGGACACCATGGACGGCGCGGCCGAGCGTGCCGCCGAGCTGGCTGCGAAGTAAGGGACGAGGTCACCAGAAACCATGGCTATCTTCCTCACCAAGGAAAGCAAGGTCATCGTCCAGGGGATGACCGGGTCCGAGGGGCAGAAGCACACCCGTCGGAT
The DNA here is from genome assembly GCF_017874715.1 of Streptomyces iranensis. Taxonomy (GTDB): domain Bacteria; phylum Actinomycetota; class Actinomycetes; order Streptomycetales; family Streptomycetaceae; genus Streptomyces; species Streptomyces iranensis. Next base: position 245,876 of record NZ_JAGGLR010000015.1, read on the forward strand.
GCTTGCCTCGGGCACCAACATCGTCGGCGGTGTGAACCCGCGCAAGGCCGGCACCACCGTGGACTTCGACGGCTCCGAGATCCCGGTCTTCGGCTCCGTCAAGGAGGCCATCGAGGCCACCGGCGCCGATGTCACGGTCATCTTCGTCCCGGAGAAGTTCACCAAGAGCGCGGTCATCGAGGCGATCGACGCCGAGATTCCGCTCGCCGTGGTGATCACCGAGGGCATCGCGGTCCACGACTCGGCGAACTTCTGGGCCTACGCGGGCAAGAAGGGCAACAAGACGCGCATCATCGGCCCGAACTGCCCGGGTCTGATCACGCCGGGTCAGTCCAACGCGGGCATCATCCCGGCCGACATCACCAAGCCCGGCCGGATCGGTCTGGTGTCGAAGTCCGGCACGCTGACCTACCAGATGATGTACGAGCTGCGGGACATCGGCTTCTCGTCCTGCGTGGGCATCGGCGGTGACCCGATCATCGGCACCACCCACATCGACGCCCTCGCCGCCTTCGAGGCCGACCCCGACACCGACCTGATCGTGATGATCGGCGAGATCGGCGGCGACGCCGAGGAGCGGGCCGCGGACTTCATCAAGGCCAACGTCACCAAGCCGGTCGTCGGCTATGTGGCGGGCTTCACCGCCCCCGAGGGCAAGACGATGGGCCACGCGGGTGCCATCGTCTCCGGTTCCTCCGGCACCGCCCAGGCCAAGAAGGAGGCCCTCGAGGCCGCGGGTGTGGAGGTCGGCAAGACCCCGTCCGAGACCGCGCGCCTGGCGCGCGCCGCGCTGGCCGGCTGACGCCGCCACGGCTCGATGCCGCGGGCCCGTACCACCCCATGGTGGTGCGGGCCCGCGGCGTTCCCGGGCGACGGATACCCGGGCGGAACACGGCAAGCCACCTATCCGTCCCGTCGCGTCATAAAAGACGCATAAGCAGACTAGCCGCGACACGGCGACCAAACCCTTGATGTAGGGATGAAACGGCTGTTATTGGCAGCATGGTCGTGTGACGCAAACGACCGATCGCAGCCCGTCGGTGTCCGCACGCGACCGCTCAGCGCCCCGGCGCTCCTCCGCCATCAGGGAGGCGTTCCTCGGCGGTGTGGTCGCCGCGGGGCTCGGCCTCGGCACGCTCGCCGTGGTCGTACTGCTGCTGTGGATCACTTCCTCGTCCCCCGAGAGCAGCCCCGACGGGGCCCTGCACGTCGCCGCCGACCTGTGGCTGCTCGGCCATGGCGCCGACCTCGTGCGCACCGAGACGCTCTCCGGCCACACCGCGCCCGTCGGGCTGACCCCGCTGCTGCTCAGCCTGGTGCCGTGCTGGCTGCTCTACCGGGCCGCTCAGCACGCCGTCTACCAGGCGGAGCCCGACGAGGGCGAGGGGCAGTGGGTGCCCGAGGAGTCCGTCGTCGATCCGCGCACCGCCTTCGCCTGGGTGACCGGCGGCTATCTGCTGGTGGGCACCGCCGCCGCGGTGTACGCCGCGACCGGGCCGCTGCGTGTCGATCCGCTCAGCGCGTTGCTGCATCTGCCGGTCGTCGCCGGGGCCATCGCCGCCGTCGGTGTGTGGACGGCCGACGGACGGTTCCCGCTCCGGCCGCCGGGGCGGGTGAGCGAGAGACTGCGGCGGCTCCCCGGAGCCGGATGGACCGTAAGGACGGCGGCGTCCCTGGCCGCGCGCAGCTGGTGCCGGCGCCGCCGGCTGACCGCCGCGCTACGGGCCGGGACCAGCGGTCTCGTCGTCCTTCTCGGCAGCGGTGCGCTCCTTACGGCGACGTCGATGCTGAGCCACGCGGGCGCCGTGCAGGTGACGTTCCTCAACCTCAGCGATGTGTGGTCGGGGCGGTTCGCGGTGCTCCTGGTGAGCCTGGCGCTGCTGCCGAACGCGATCGTCTGGGGCGCCGCGTACGGGGTCGGGGCGGGGTTCACGGTGGGCGGCGGCAGTGTGGTCGCGCCGCTGGGCATCACCTCCTACCCCCAGCTGCCGCACTTTCCCCTGGTCGCCGCGCTGCCCACGGACGGCTCCGGCGGTCCGCTGGTCTGGCTCACGGGGATCGCGGCCGGGGCGTCGGTGGCCTGGTTCATCGGGATCGCGGCGGTGCGGCGGCCCGGCAAGGGCGAGCCCAGGCCGCCCTGGGGCTGGGCCGAGACGCTCGTGCTCGCCGCGCTGGCGGCGGTCGGCTGCGCGGTCGCGATGGCACTGCTGGCCGGGGTCTCGGGCGGACCGCTGGGCATTGGCATCCTCGCCGACCTCGGCCCGAGCTGGTGGCGCACGGGCATGATCACGCTGGCCTGGACGGGAGTGATCGGGGTGCCGGGCGCGATGGTGCTGCGCTGGTACCGGCTGTGCGTCCCCACCAGGGCCTCCTGGCCGGAATGGAAGGCGGCGCGGGCGGAGCGCCGGACGGCGCGCGCGCAGGCCCGTACGGCGGCCAGGGAGACCCGTACGGAGGCCAAGGCCGCCCGTGCGGCACGGGCCGCGGCCGAGGCGGAGGCACGGGCGGCGGCGCTGCCCACGGTGTCGCCCATGGAGTCGGCCGAGGTGCGCGAGGCGATGGCCGAGCCGTGGTGGCAGTGGCTGCGCCCCGGGGCGTCGGGCGCCGACCGCAAGCGGAACCGTAAGGCGGGACCCGGTGCCGGTGCGGAGGCGGGACGGGAGACCGGACGCGAAACCGGTGTGGGCACGATGGCCGGGCTCGCGACTCCCGCGGGCACCCCGGACGCCACCGGGGCGGCCCGCCCGCGCCGCTGGGCGCTGAGCCGGAAGCGCGCGCCCGAGCCGCAGCCGCCCACCGAGTCCCAGCCCGCCCCGGACCCCCTGCTCGCGGAGCCCTCGCCGCCGTCCCCGCCGGACGACGCCCGCCGCGAACCGTAAGCGCGAACCGTAAGGCGGACGGCGAGCGGGCGGCGAGCGGGCGCGAGCTGTCCGCCGTGCGGGCTCGGCGCCGTCAGTCCTGCGTGCTCAGCAGGGGGCGGAGCTGCTCGGGGAGCAAGGTTTCGCAGTCGTGGCGCGAGGTCTGCGTAAGGGCGTCGTCCACGCAGGTGTAGTAGTCGCTGTAGACGACCTGGAAGCTGAACGTCGCCGCGACGATCGCGAGCGCGAGCCCGCCCGTCACCAGACCGCTGATCGCCGCCGTCGACTGCGGCTTCGCCGGGCCGCTGCCGGGCGCGGGCAGCGCCGCCCGTGCGGCGCCCGGAGGCGGGGGCGGGGCGTTCAGGGGCGCGGCCGCGGCCGGGGACGGCGCCGTACGGCGCGGCTTGGCCCGCAGCGAGCTGATGCCCCAGTACAGGGCCAGCACCCCGAGCAGCAGCGAGATCTGCGGCAGGCTGAAGAGCGCGAAGAAGAACGCCCACATGCCCGACAGCAGCGCGTACCGGGCGCGCCGCTGGGCCGGGTCGTTGGGGTCCCAGCGCGGGCCGCCGGGCCCGCTGGGGCCGGCGGGGCGGTTGGAGCCCGGGGCGCCGCCGAAGCCGCCGCTCTGGCGACCGGGCTGGCGGCTGCTCCACTGGCTGCCCCAGGCCGGGGGCTGCTGCGGCTGCTGACCACTCTGGTCGCCGTCCGGCTCGTCCTGGCCTTCCTGGGTCCCTGGGCGGCCCTCGCCGCTCTCGCCGCCGGAGCCGTCCGGCCGGTGGCGGGGCTGCCAGGGCCGGTCCGGCCTGCCCTCGGGCGGCGGGGCGAACGGATTGTCCTCGCGCTGGTCCCCGCTCGGCCCGCCGGGGGCGGGGGAGGACGAGGAGGACGACGACTGCTGCTCCCGGAGCAGCGGCGTCGTACGCGACATGCGGGCGCGCCTCATCGCCGCCCCCGGGCCTGGGCGGAGGGCGGAGTGAGGCGATGAGCCGCGCGGCGGCGTCGGTCCGGCATGTGGAGTGTGTCTTCCCCTTGTGTCGTCGTCCTGCACGCCGGGGCGGGTACGGCCTGGTGCCGTACGACGCGGGTACGGCCGGTGCCGTACGGCTCGGGGCGCGGGCACGGCGGTCGTTCCCACGGCGTCAGTGGCGTCAGTTGCATTCGCAGTCCAGACGCTACCTCCCGTGCCCGCCCCCGTCCCCTGGGGGCCGCTTCGTGTGCCGGTATCGTTGCTGACGGTCGGCGGCTTCGTAGAGTTCCCCGGAATTGACGAGTCCGCGACCTCGTACGACCACACAAACGGCAGATCGCCCGCGAGAAAGAGCCCCGCCGTGGCCTCCCCGCCTCCCCCCGCCAGTCCTGCGCGCCCCGGGCGCCCGGTCCGCCTCGTCGTCCTCGTCTCCGGCTCCGGTACGAATCTCCAGGCGCTGCTCGACGTCATCGCCGCCGAGGGCGTGGCCCGCTACGGCGCCGAGGTGGTGGCCGTGGGCGCCGACCGCGACGGCATCGAGGGCCTGGCGCGCGCCGAGCGCGCTGGGATCCCCACGTTCGTGTGCCGGGTCAAGGACCACGCCGACCGCGCCGAGTGGGACGCGGCCCTGGCGAAGGCCACCGCCGCCCACGAGCCGGACCTGGTCGTCTCGGCCGGGTTCATGAAGATCCTGGGCCGGGAGTTCCTGTCCCGGTTCGGCGGCCGCTGTGTCAACACCCATCCCGCACTGCTCCCCAGCTTTCCCGGCGCCCATGGCGTGCGCGACGCGCTCGCGCACGGTGTGAAGGTGACCGGATGCACCGTCCACTTCGTCGACAACGGCGTCGACACCGGCCCGATCATCGCGCAGGGCGTGGTCGAGGTCCGGGACGAGGACGACGAGTCCGCTCTCCATGAGCGGATCAAGGAAGTCGAGCGCTCGCTGCTCATCGAGGTCGTGGGGCGTCTGGCCCGTCACGGCTACCGCATAGAGGGACGAAAGGTAAGGATCCCGTGACCGCCGAAGGTACCAAGCGGCCCATCCGCCGCGCGCTGGTCAGCGTCTACGACAAGACGGGTCTCGAGGAGCTGGCCCGAGGGCTGCACGCGGCGGGCGTCCAGCTCGTCTCGACCGGCTCGACGGCCGCGAAGATCGCCGCCGCCGGGGTGCCGGTCACCAAGGTCGAGGAGCTGACCGGCTTCCCCGAGTGTCTCGACGGCCGCGTCAAGACGCTGCACCCGCGCGTCCACGCGGGCATCCTGGCCGACCAGCGGCTGGACTCCCACCGTGAGCAGCTGCGGGAGCTGGGCGTGGAGCCCTTCGAGCTGGTCGTGGTCAACCTCTATCCGTTCCGCGAGACGGTCGCCTCGGGCGCCGCGCCGGACGAGTGCGTCGAGCAGATCGACATCGGTGGCCCCTCCATGGTCCGGGCCGCCGCCAAGAATCACCCGTCCGTGGCAGTGGTCGTCAACCCCGAGCGGTACGGCGACGTCCTCAAGGCCGCCGCGGAGGGCGGTTTCGACCTGGAGCGGCGCAAGCGGCTGGCGGCCGAGGCGTTCCAGCACACCGCCGCCTACGACGTGGCGGTGGCCAACTGGTTCGCGGCCGACTCGGCGGCGGACGACTCCTCCTTGCCGGACTTCCTGGGCGCCACCATCACCCGTAAGAACGTGCTGCGCTACGGCGAGAACCCGCATCAGCCCGCCGCCCTCTACACCGATGGCAGCGGTAAGGGGCTCGCGGAGGCCGAGCAGCTGCACGGCAAGGAGATGTCGTTCAACAACTACACGGACACCGAGGCCGCCCGCCGGGCCGCGTACGACCACACCGAGCCCTGTGTCGCGATCATCAAGCACGCCAACCCGTGCGGGATCGCGGTCGGGGCGGATGTCTCCGAGGCGCACCGTAAGGCGCACGCCTGCGACCCGCTGTCGGCCTTCGGCGGGGTGATCGCCGTCAACCGCCCGGTGTCGGTCGCCCTGGCCGAGCAGGTCGCCGAGATCTTCACCGAGGTGATCGTCGCCCCGGCGTACGAGGACGGCGCGGTCGAGGCGCTCGCCCGTAAGAAGAACATCCGGGTGCTGCGCTGCGCGGAGCCGCCGGCGGACGCCACCGAGCAGCGTCCCATCGAGGGCGGGACGCTCGTCCAGGTCAAGGACCGCCTCCAGGCCGAGGGCGACGATCCGGCCAACTGGACCCTCGCCACGGGCGAGGCGCTGGACGCCGACGGCCTCGCCGAGCTGGCCTTCGCCTGGCGCTCCTGCCGCGCGGTGAAGTCCAACGCGATCCTGCTCGCCAAGGGCGGCGCCACCGTCGGCGTCGGCATGGGCCAGGTCAACCGCGTGGACTCGGCGAAGCTGGCCGTCGAGCGGGCCGGTGCCGAGCGGGCCGCCGGATCGTACGCCGCCTCCGACGCCTTCTTCCCGTTCCCGGACGGCTTCGAGGTACTGGCCGAGGCGGGCGTGAACGCCGTGGTGCAGCCGGGCGGCTCGGTCCGCGACGAGGCGGTGGTGGAGGCCGCCCGGAAGGCGGGTGTGACCATGTACCTCACGGGCACGCGCCACTTCTTCCACTGATCTTCCACTGAGCGAGTACCGAGTGACCAGCGAGCGAGCACCGGGCGCTCGCTGAGCGAGCACAGGAGGCCGCACCCCGACCGGATCACGGGGTGCGGCCTTCGCCGGTCCGGCCCCGGCCGGCCCCTGATTGGATCCGACGTCCCCGCATCCGGGAGGATGAAGTCATGACCGCCCAGATTCTCGATGGCAAGGCAACCGCAGCCGCGATCAAGTCCGATCTCGTCAGCCGAGTGGAGGCGCTGAAGGCCAAGGGCATCCATCCCGGCCTCGGGACCGTGCTGGTGGGCGAGGACCCCGGCAGCAAGTGGTACGTGGCGGGCAAGCACCGCGACTGCGCCGAGGTCGGCATCGCCTCCATCCGGCGCGACCTGCCCGAGACCGCCACCCAGGAGGAGATCGAGGCGGCGGTCCGGGAGCTCAACGAGGACCCGTCCTGCACGGGCTACATCGTCCAGCTGCCGCTCCCCAAGGGCATCGACACCAACCGGGTGCTGGAGCTGATCGACCCGGCCAAGGACGCCGACGGGCTGCACCCGATGAACCTCGGCCGCCTCGTGCTCAACGAGAGCGGCCCGCTGCCGTGCACGCCCCAGGGCGTCATCCAACTGCTGCGCCACCACGGTGTGGAGATCAACGGCGCGCATGTGGTGGTCGTCGGCCGCGGCATCACCGTCGGCCGGTCGATCGGGCTGCTGCTGACCCGCCGCTCGGAGAACGCGACGGTCACCCTCTGCCACACCGGCACCCGCGACCTGCCCGGGATCCTGCGCCAGGCCGACATCATCGTGGCGGCCGCCGGGGTGCGGCACCTGGTCAAGCCGGAGGACGTCAAGCCGGGCGCGGCGGTGCTCGACGTGGGCGTCAGCCGGGACGAGCACGGCAAGATCGCCGGCGATGTGCACCCCGGTGTGACCGAGGTCGCGGGCTGGGTCTCGCCGAACCCGGGCGGGGTCGGCCCGATGACCCGCGCCCAGCTGCTGGTCAACGTGGTGGAGGCCGCGGAGCGGGACGCGAAGGCGACCGCCGACGCCGGTGCCGGCCATGACGGCTGAGGCGAGCGAACCGGCGGCCGGGGAGCAGCGGCAGGAGCCGCCCGCGCCGCCCGCGGGGCCCGGCCGGTTCATCCGCAGGTCGCGCCGCTTTCCGCTGATCACCCGGGACACCGCGCGTCCGGAGGGCGGTGGCCGGGCCGCGCCCGGCGCCGCTCCGGCGCCCGCCCGGCAGTGGCCGCTGCTCACGGTGATGGGCGGGGTGGGGCTGGGGCTGCTGATCGTCGCCCTGGACGCGTTCCGTGCCGGTACGGTGCTGATCGGGCTGTCCCTCCTGGCGGGCGCCTTCTTCCGGTGGGCGCTGCCCGAGGTGGGGATGCTCGCGGTGCGGTCACGCTTCACCGACATGCTGACCTACGGGTTGCTGGGCGCGGCGATCGTGCTGCTGTCCCTGATGGCCCAGCCGGATCCGTGGGTGTCGATCCCGTTCCTTGACGACGTGGTGCATTTCACGGTGCGCTAGCCGACGACGTGAAACGGCGGCCCGTCCTCCCCCCGTGGAAGGACGGGCCGCCGTCGTTGTGGCCGGATCCGAATGGTCCGGCGGCGGTCCGCCCTCTCCCCCGAAGAAGGACGGACCGCCTGGTAATCAGGGTTGTGTGTGAGCTGTGCCGGATCAATGAGCGTCGAAACCCTGTGGCGCGGAAGTGACCGTTCCAACACGAGGTCTCGGCCGTGCAACGACGAGCCGGGCGTGAGAGAGCGCGTACCGGTGCACGAAATGCTCCGATGCGCCCCCGCTCGAAGAGCTGACATCCTGGGGCAAGGCATCCCTTTGGGTAGTCAGTTCGGGGCTCGGGGACGCCAACGGCGGCCGCAGCGCGGGAGATTGACACAGGTACGTGCGGGGGGACAGGGGGAGGCAATGCCTCGTTGGAGGGACTTACCGGAGGAACTTGATCCGCAGGTCCGGGAGTTCACCGGCCGGCTGCGCACGCTCGTCGAGCGCAGCGGGCTGAGCGTCGTCGCCGTCGCCGACCGCACCGGCTACAGCAAGAGTTCCTGGGAGCGCTACCTCAACGGGCGGCTGCTGCCCCCGCGGGGCGCGGTGGAGGCCCTGGCCGAGACCACCGGCGCCGACGTCCACCACCTCAGCACGCTGTGGGAGCTGGCGGAGCGGGCCTGGAGCCGCTCCGAGATGCGGCACGACGTCACGATGGAGGCCATCAGCGTCGCGCGGGCGCGGGCCGCCATCGAGCAGTTCGACCCGGCGGCGCAGGGGGCGGACGCCCGGAACAACGGCCGCTCCCCGGGGAAGGACCGGCCGAGGGCCGAACCGCCCGATCCGGAGCAGCCGTTGGTCGCGACGGCTCCGGAGTTCCCGGCTCGCGGGGCCCTGGCCGGGCGGGCACCGGACTCCGCCGAACCGCCGTCGCCCGCGTCGTCCCTTCCGTCGTCGTCCCTTCCGTCGTCGTCGCCACCGCCGTCGTCGGCGCCCCCGAGAGGGCGGAAGCGCGTCGCCGTGCTGTTCGCCGGGGGGCTCGTCGGCGCGCTTCTGCTCGTCGCCGGTGCCGTCCTTCTGCTCGACGCGGGTGGCGACGGCGAGAAGCGGGGGCAGAAGCCGACCACCGCACCGGCCACCAGCGCGCGTCAGCAGCTCCCGGAGGGCGTGAAATGCGCCGGGCACGACTGCGCCGGCCAGGATCCGCAGGCCATGGGGTGCGGCACCGCCGCGACGACGACGGCGGACGTCACCGTCGGCACCGCGTATGTCGAGGTCCGCTACAGCAAGACCTGCAGGGCGGCCTGGGCCCGGATCACCCGGGCCACCCCGGGCGACGCCATCCAGGTGGGCGACGCCATCCAGGTGAAGGCACCGGGTGCGGACGGCGGCGCGGCCCGCTCGCAGAGCGGCAGGGTCGGCGCCGACGGCGATGCCTACACCAAGATGATCTCGGTGGACTCCGCCGCGCGGGCCACCGCGTGCGCCACCCTCGGCGGCGGTACGCGCGCCTGCACGGCCCTTGGCGCCCGGGGCTGAGCGCGGGGGAGTGAGGGCCCGTCCGGGAGGCTGTCCGGAGTCCGTTCGGGAGCTTGTCCGGCCGGTTCGGGAGCTCGTCCGGAGTCCGTCCGGAGCAATTCGTAAATCCGGGGGGAATGAGCCGGGGGAATCGGGGCAGGCGCTGCTCGAGCCCCCCCACGGGTGCGGCACTGGGCGGCCGCCTGCACTCCCCCTCCTGGCAGGCGGCCGCCAAAGTGCGCGGTGGTCCCATGTGCGCGGTGGTCCGGAACGCACGGTGAGCGGTTACACAATGGCCCGAGAGAACGTGGGTCAGGTGCCGTCGGATAGCCTGACGCAAGTATCTCGACACCAAGAGATCTTGGACTGACAACACAGCGCAGGAGACCGCCATGACCCGCACTCCCGTCACCGTCACCGTCACCGGCGCGGCCGGCCAGATCGGCTACGCGCTGCTCTTCCGCATCGCCTCCGGTCAGCTCCTCGGCGCGGACGTGCCGGTCAAACTGCGTCTCTTGGAGATCCCGCAGGGGCTGAAGGCCGCCGAGGGCACCGCGATGGAGCTCGACGACTGTGCCTTCCCGCTGCTCCAGGGCATCGACATCTCCGATGACCCGAACGTGGGCTTCGACGGTGCGAACGTCGCGCTGCTGGTCGGCGCCCGCCCGCGCACCAAGGGCATGGAGCGCGGCGATCTGCTGGAGGCCAACGGCGGCATCTTCAAGCCGCAGGGCAAGGCCATCAACGACCACGCCGCGGACGACATCAAGATCCTTGTCGTGGGCAACCCGGCCAACACCAACGCGCTCATCGCGCAGGCCGCCGCGCCGGACGTACCGGCCGAGCGCTTCACCGCGATGACCCGGCTGGACCACAACCGCGCGCTGTCGCAGCTGGCGAAGAAGACCGGCGCCCCGGTCAGCGAGATCAAGAAGCTGACGATCTGGGGCAACCACTCCGCCACCCAGTACCCGGACGTCTTCCACGCCGAGGTCGCGGGCAAGAACGCCGCCGAGGTCGTCAGCGACGAGCAGTGGCTGGCCGACACCTTCATCCCGACCGTCGCCAAGCGCGGTGCCGCGATCATCGAGGCGCGCGGCGCCTCCTCGGCCGCCTCCGCCGCCAACGCCGCCATCGACCACGTCCACACCTGGGTCAACGGCACCGACGCCGACGACTGGACCTCCGCCGGTGTGGTCTCCGACGGTTCGTACGGGGTGCCGGAGGGCCTGATCTCCTCCTTCCCGGTCACCGCCAAGAACGGGAAGTTCGAGATCGTCCAGGGCCTGGACATCAACGAGTTCTCGCGGGGCCGCATCGACGCGTCGGTGAAGGAGCTCGAGGACGAGCGCGAGGCCGTGCGGAGCCTCGGCTTGATCTGACGCTCCTCAGCCGCCCCGACGCGGTCGTTTCCGAAGGGTCACATTCCGGTATTCACTCCGGAGTGTGACCCTTCGGCCATGCACTGTAATCGCGGGCCATCTTCCCCTACCGTGGAGGCAGTTGCTACGGCCTCGGGGGGAAACATGGCCAATACGCGCAGTGATCATTTTTCAGGCGATGCTGATCCTTCTGACGGTGCTCAGTCTTCTGGCGGTGCTCGCTCTTCTGGCGGTGCCCAGTCTTCTGTAGGGGACCATTCCGCTCGTCTGCCGCGGTCGCGGTCGGAGCCGTCACCCGCCGTCCCTTCTCCTCGTACCGCGGCTGACGCGTCTCCCTACGCCACCAGCGAGGCCACCCGGCTGTTATGCGCGGGCGCCTATCTGGACGACGACTTCCGGGACGCGGTCGTGGACGAGCTGTATGTCCACGAGGAGCGCGCCGTGGCGCCCTCGCTGGGCATCGACGCGGTCCGGGTGCTCGCGCACGCGCTGCGCGCGCGCCGTCTGGAAGCGTGCTGGACCGCGCTGCTGGTGTCCTTATGGGTGCTGGACTTCCTGCTGGCCCAGGGCTTCTTCTATCTCTTCCTGCTCTCCTGCGCGTTGCTACTGCTGGCCGCCTGGGCCAGGGGTGGCGCCATGGGCGCCTTCCGCGCTGACTATCCCGGAGCCGACGGGGTCACCGTCACCCGGCGGCGGGCGGCGGCGGTGCTGCGGGTGCTCGGCTGTCTGACCCTGCTGTCCTATGTGGTCTCCGCCCTGACGCAGGCGCTCACGGACGGGCAGTCCGATTCGGGCTGGCTGCAGGACTTCGCACCGGGCCTGGCCACGGGGTCGGACACCACCGCCGCCTGGTTCGCGCTGGTGATCCCGGCCGCGATGGCCGCCGCGGTCGCACTGCACCGTGAGCATGTGGCCCGGGTGCTGGCCACCGATCTGGAGCCGGAGACCTTTGCCGACCCCGCCGCGGACCCCGCGGAGCGGTTCGAGGGCGGGCGGTTCCAGCGGGTGCGGGCCCTGATCCGCCGTGAGCAGCACTCACCGGTGATCCTCTACCACGATCGGCACCCCTTCCTCGGCGCGGGCACCGCGCATGACACCTGGACCCTCGCCGTGGAGCTGCGGCCGCGCGAGGGCGGCGATCCGGTGCCGCTGGACAACCGCGTGATCCTGGAGCGGATCCGGCCGCTGGTCGAGAAGTTGCGCACCCCGTCCGCCCAGGGCACCGCCTCCGCCCAGGGCACCGCTCGTGCCGCCGCCGAGAGTCGCGATCGGCTGCGTGGCCTGGAGCTCGACGAATGTGTCTTCCTCAAGGTCACCGGATTACGGAGCCGCTCCTTCGTGCCGTACGGAGAGGCGGACTTCGCGCGGGAGCGGGCGGAGGCCGTCGAGGAGGGCGGCGAGATCCGTCGGCACTTTCTGCGCATCCGCGTCGGCGCATGGCGGGAAGAAGTCGTCACCACGGTCTTCGTGCGGGTGCATACGCAGGGCGGCATGCTGATGCTGGAGTTCGCCCCGCATGTGCTGCGCCCGATCCGTCCGGACTTCCGGGCGGTCGACCGGCTCTCCGACTCCCACCGCCGCGGCGGGCTGCCGGGCAAGGTGATCTGGGCGCTGGGGCGGATGCCCACGGCGGCGGGCCGGGCGGTCATCCACGCCTTCCGCTCGGCCGCCTTCGTCTGGCGGATGTACGCGGGGGGTTACGAGGCGGCCATCCCCGACGGGCCCTGGGCCTCGGTGCGCGAGCTGGGCAGCGACGTCGGCGCATCGCTCTTCCAGGAGATGGATGTCAGCCGCTATCTGAAGAGCGTCGAGGACCGGGTGGCCAACGGCGTGCGAAGGGCGCTCGACGAAGCCGGCTGGGAGACCGGTGAGTTCGAGCAGAAGGTCATCAATGTGAGCGGCGGCGGAGTCTTCATCGAGTCCGCGGAGCACAGCGCCTTCGGCTTCGGTGACCACAACACCATCAGCAACACCACCGGAAGCAATGGAGCGGGAGGCGGCCATGGCGATGGCTGACACGGAGGACGGTAGCGACATGGGCGGCGGCGCGGACCGCGCGGCGGGCGCGAGCGGTGGCGGCACGACCCCGGCGGCGGGCGGCGGCAGCAAGTTCGGAAACATCCGGTTCGGCAAGGTGCAGGACAGCGCCATCGGCTTCGGCGACCACAACCACATTGTGAACGGACGTCAGGCGGAGGCCCCCTGTGACCCCGCCTATCAGGAGCTGCTGGAGGCCGTTCGGCAGCTTGCCGAGGATCTGCGGCGGGTGGTCCCGAGCCCGGAGGTCGGCGCGCTCTCCGACGAGCTGGACCGGACCGAGGACGAGATCCAGCGCACCGGCCGGGCGGGGGCCGGCCGACTGGCCCGGATCCGGGTGATGTTGCAGGACGCGAGCGCCAGTGTCGGCATGCTCGCCTCGGGCGTCGCCGTCGGACAGGCGGTCGGCGCGCTGTTGGGCGGGTGAGATGACCACCCCGGGCGGCGAGGGGGGCCGCCAATGGGACGAGGAGGCCCAACGCTGGGTGGGAGCGGGCGCGGAGCCGCCGGCCCCGGGCCGAAGACCACCCAATCCGCATCTGGGCACGGTGCTGTTGGCGGTGCTCGCCGTGGTGCTGGTCGGCGGGATCGGGTTCGGCGCCTGGAAGCTGGCGTCGGGCGGCGGGGACGACAAGCCCAGGGCGGACGGCGGTTCGCCCTCGGCCTCGTCCTGGTCGCCGTCGGCCGAGCAGCCTTCGGCATCGTCGTCGGGGCCGTACGCGGAGCCGACCTCGGCGCCGCCGTCGGTGTCCGAGGACAGCACCCAGGGGCCGCCGGCGGACTATGTGCGCACCACCGACCCGGAGGGATTCCGGCTGGATGTGCCCACGGGCTGGCAGCGGGTCAAGCGTGACACCGGGGTGTTCTACGAGTCGTCCGACGGGGGCAGTCTGATCCAGGTCTTCGCGCTGACCGAGCCCGACATCACTCCGTACGAGGCGCTGCGCCAGGCGGAGGCGGGGCTCAAGAAGAACCCCGGCTACAAGCGGTATGAGCTCAAGCGGCTCGGGCCCGGCGATGACGCGGACGCGGAGCTGGAGTACGGCTACCGCAGCGCCAAGTACGGTCCGCGCCGGATACTCGACCGAGCCTTCACCGGCCCGGACCGGGTGCAGTACGCGGTGCTGGTCGCGGGCCCGGCCGACGACTGGCCGCAGCAGCGGGAGCGGCAGGGCATCGTGCTGGCGTCTTTCTGCCCCACGGCCTACTGCCCGGCCACCTGACCGGCGGCCGGGCGACGGATAAGTATCGGTGCGGTGACAGGGGGTGGGGCGGCCCCCGAACCGGGTACATCGATGTGAGTCGACACGGCTTATCCGCATATGGGAGCAGAGATCCACCATCGGGGGGCATAGATGAGCATGCACAACGGGGGAGCGCCGGGGCAGGACTCCAGGCGGGCGCTACGGGCGCTGGCAGTGACGATCTTCCTGGTCGCGGGAATCGCGTTCTCCGGATGGGTGGCCTTCGGAGGCGATGGCACCTCCCGGAATCAGGCGGGTCCGCTGCCCTGGGACCGCGAGAGCCCCACGGCCACGCCGAGCGGGGACGCCTCCCAGCCGAGCGATCTCTACCCCTCGCCCGGCCCCGAGACCAGTGGGCCGACCGATCTCCCGACCGATCTCCCCACGGACCGTCCGACCGGGGCGCCCTCCGGGTCCCCGTCCGCGACGCCGTTCGGTACCCCGTCCTCACCCTCCCTGACGGGTGCCGCCCCGCCCGCGGGCTACAGCACCCAGGCCGATCCGGCCGGATACCACCTCGCGGTCCCGGACGGATGGCGACGGACGACGCAGGGCCCCAGCGTCTACTACACCTCGCCCGACGACAGCACCGTGATCCAGATCTTTGAGCTGCACGGCCCCGAGTCGACGCCGTACGAGTCCGCCCAGGAGGCCGAGCGGATCGCCTCCACCCACCGCGACTACGAGCAGATCGCCCTCACCCGGCTGGGCTCGGCCGCCATGGACCCGGTCCAGCTGGAGTACACATACGAATCCAAGAGCGACGGCCACCGCCGGATACTCGACCGCCGCTTCGCCGCCCCCGGCGGCACCATGTACGCGGTGCTGGTGATCGGCCCCTCCGGGGCCGGGGACCGGGTGGAGGAGCGGGAGGTCCACCAGGCGGCGGTGGACACCTTCTGCCCGACCGCCTACTGCACCGCGTCGTGACCGCACCCCGTTCTGATCACATCGCGTCGTAGCCGCAGCTCGTTCTGATCACGCCGCGTCGTAACCGCACCGCCTTCTGATCACACCTCCGCCTCTCGACCGCACCCTCTTGTGACCGAACCACTTCTTGACCGCACGGCCTCTTGACATACAGGCCGATCATGAGCCGTGGGGCCGGTTCCGCCTTCGGATCACGTGAGCCGCCCCACTTTCTCTTGCGAATCGCGCATAGGTTCCCGCCTTCCGGTTAGGGGTCCAAGTTGCTGGCTTGGACCAGTGGCACAGCACGCGGAACCGGAAGGCAGAAATCACGTGGCGGCAGCCGAGACCATTCATGTGGACGGGGTGTGGCAGGCAGCCGCATCCGGGGCGCAGCGGGAGGTCCTCGACCCCGCGGACGCCAAGACCCTCGCCGTCGTCGCGGAGGGTGGTGTCGAGGACACCGACGCGGCGATCGCGGCCGCGCGTCGAGCCTTCGACCAGGGTCCCTGGCCCGGGACGCCGGTGGCCGAGCGGGCGGCTCTGCTGCGCCGCGTCGCCGACCTGCTCCAGCGTGACCGCGAGACGATCGCGCTCATCGAGAGCCGTGACACCGGCAAGACCCTGGAGGAGGGCCGGGTCGACGTCGATGACGTGACCAACGCCTTCCGCTACTTCGCCGATCTGGTCGCGGGCGAGTCGGCCGGGCGCGTGGTCGACGCGGGCACCCCCGAGGTGCACAGCGTCGTGGTCCATGAGCCGGTCGGCGTCTGCGCGATGATCACCCCCTGGAACTATCCGCTGCTCCAGGCCAGCTGGAAGGTCGCCCCGGCGCTGGCCGCCGGGAACACCTTTGTGATCAAGCCCAGCGAGGTGACCCCGCTGTCCACCGTCCATCTGGTGAAGCTGCTGGCCGAGGCCGGGTTGCCGACCGGGGTGGCCAATGTGGTCACCGGTGCGGGCGACCCGGTGGGTGCCCGGCTGTCCGAGCACCCCGATGTGGACCTGGTCTCCTTCACCGGTGGCCTGGTCAGCGGCACCAAGGTCGCGCAGGCCGCCGCGCCGACGGTCAAGAAGGTCGCGCTGGAGCTCGGCGGCAAGAACCCCAATGTGGTCTTCGCCGACGCCTGTGCCACCGCCGATGGCTTTGACACCGCCGTCGACCAGGCCCTGAACGCCGCCTTCATCCACAGCGGCCAGGTCTGCTCGGCCGGTGCCCGGCTGATCATCGAGGAGTCGGTGCGCGAGCGGTTCGTGGCCGAGCTCGCCCGCCGGGCGGAGAAGATCAAGCTGGGCCGCGGCACCGAGGACGGCGTCGAGTGCGGTCCGCTGGTCTCGGCCCAGCAGCTGGACAAGACCGAGGCGTTCGTGGCCTCCGCCCTCGAGGAGGGCGCGCTGCTGCGTTGCGGTGGGAAGCAGCCGGAGTCCAACGAGGTCCGCCCGGCCACCGGCTACTTCTACCTCCCGACCGTGCTCGACCAGTGCCACCGCGAGATGCGGGTGGTGCGGGAGGAGACGTTTGGGCCGATTCTGACGGTCGAGTCCTTCCAAACCGAGGACGAGGCAGTCACACTCGCCAATGACACGGAGTACGGACTGGCCGGCGCCGTCTGGTCCGCCGACACCGCTCGGGCGCGGCGCGTCGCCGCCCGGCTGCGGCACGGCACCGTGTGGATCAACGACTACCACCCCTACCTTCCGCAGGCCGAATGGGGCGGTTTCGGCAAGTCCGGGGTCGGGCGTGAGCTCGGTCCCGCGGGCCTTGACGAATACCGCGAGACCAAGCACGTCTACGAGAACCTGCGGCCGAGCCCGGTGCGCTGGTTCGCCGGCTGACACCCCGCCGTCGGCCCCGCCCGGGGCACGGCCGGGCCCGGACTGGTCCCCCGGGCCCGGACCCGGCCGCGCCCGATCGCGGCGACCGGCGGCGAGAAGCCGTAGGCACTTGAGGCACCCAGCAACACCCCCACCCCCAGGGGCGGCAGCAGCCCCCGGCCCGCACCGGCGCGAGCCGTTTGGGTAAGACCGCGAGGAGTAACCCCACATGTCCGTACCTGTCGCATACGACTACGTCGTGATCGGCGGCGGCACCGCAGGATCGGTGATCGCTTCCCGGCTCACCGAGGACCCGGACATCCGTGTCGCCGTCATCGAGGGCGGACCGTCGGATGTCGACCGGCCCGATGTGCTCACCCTGCGCCGCTGGCTCGGCCTGCTCGGCGGCGACTTGGACTACGACTACCCCACCACCGAGCAGCCACGCGGAAATTCGCATATCCGGCACAGCCGGGCGCGGGTGCTCGGAGGGTGCTCCTCGCACAACACCCTGATCTCCTTCAAGCCGCTGCCCGGTGACTGGGACGAGTGGGCCGAGGCCGGCGCCGAGGGCTGGGACGCGGAGTCCATGGACCCGTACTTCCGGCGGCTGCGCAACAACATCGTCCCGGTGGACGAGAAGGACCGGAACGCGATCGCGCGGGACTTCGTCGACGCCGCCCAGGCCGCCGCCGGGGTACCGCGGGTCGAGGGGTTCAACAAGAAGCCGTTCCACGAGGGCGTCGGCTTCTTCGACCTCGCCTATCACCCGGAGAACAACAAGCGTTCCTCGGCGTCGGTCGCCTATCTGCACCCGTTCCTGGACCGGCCCAACCTCCATCTGATGCTGGAGACCTGGGCGTACAAGCTGGAGCTGGACGACACCGGCCGGGTCACCGGCGTGCACGTCCGCACCAAGGACGGCGAGGAGATCCTGGTCCGGGCCGAGACCGAGGTTCTGGTCTGCGCGGGTGCCGTGGACACCCCGCGGCTGCTGATGCACTCCGGTATCGGGTCCAAGACCGATCTGGAGGCGCTGGGCATTCCCGCCGTCCACGATCTGCCGGGCGTCGGCGAGAATCTGCTCGACCACCCCGAGTCGGTCATCGTGTGGGAGACGGACGGCCCGATTCCGGACAACTCCGCGATGGACTCCGACGCCGGGCTGTTCATCCGGCGGGACCCCGAATCCCGGGGCCCGGACCTGATGTTCCACTTCTACCAGATCCCGTTCACCGACAATCCGGAGCGGCTGGGCTACGAAAGGCCCGAGCACGGTGTGTCGATGACCCCCAACATCCCCAAGCCGCGCAGCCGCGGCCGGCTCTACCTCACCAGCGCCGACCCGTCCGTCAAGCCCGCCCTCGACTTCCGGTACTTCACGGACGAGGAGGACTACGACGGCCGCACGCTGGTCGACGGCATCCGTGTCGCGCGTGAGATCGCCAAGACCGAACCGCTGGCGAGCTGGCTCAAGCGCGAGGTGTGCCCGGGGCCGGAGATCACCTCGGACGAGGAGATCAGCGAGTACGCCCGCAAGGTCGCGCATACCGTGTACCACCCGGCGGGCACCTGTCGTATGGGTGCCACGTCGGACGAACTCGCCGTGGTCGGCCCCGATCTGCGGATCCGGGGCCTGAGCGGCGTCCGTATCGCCGACGCGTCCGTCTTCCCGACGATGCCGGCCGTGAACCCGATGATCGGAGTCCTGATGGTGGGCGAGAAGTGCGCTGAGCTGCTGTTCGAGGAGCGCGATCGGGACCGGCACCGGCCCGATGACCGAGCCGCCATGCTGGCGCCGGGAGGTGAGGCGTGATGGCTACGACCGTGGTCCCCGAGACGCCCGACACCCCCAAGACCCCCGAGAGTGGCGAGCGCACCCCGGTGTTCTCGGTCCGCGACCTGTGGAAGGTCTTCGGCCCCAAGGCCGACCGGATCCCCGGCTCCGCCGAGGCCGAGCTGTCCGCCGCTGAGCTGCGTGCCCGTACCGGCTGCACCGCCGCGGTCCGTGAGGTCTCCTTCGACGTCCAGCCGGGCGAGGTGTTCGTGGTCATGGGGCTCTCCGGCTCCGGCAAGTCCACCCTCGTCCGCTGCCTCACCCGGCTGATAGAGCCCACCTCCGGCACTCTGAAGATCGACGGCGAGGACGTCCTGGCCATGGACAAGGCCCGGCTGCGCGATCTGCGCCGGCACCGCGCCGCCATGGTCTTCCAGCACTTCGGGCTGTTGCCGCACCGCTCCGTCCTCGACAACGTCGCCTACGGGCTGGAGATCCAGGGCGTGGGCAAGGCCGAGCGCCGGGCCAAGGCCGCCGAGGTGGTGGAGAAGGTCGGCCTCACCGGCCTCGAGCGCCGCCGCCCCGGCCAGCTCTCCGGCGGTCAGCAGCAGCGAGTGGGCCTGGCAAGGGCGCTCGCCGTCGACCCCGAGGTGCTGCTCTTCGACGAGCCGTTCAGCGCGCTCGACCCGCTGATCCGCCGCGATATGCAGGAGGAGGTCATCCGGCTGCACCACGAGGAGGGCCGGACGATGGTCTTCATCACCCATGACCTCAGCGAGGCGCTCCGCCTCGGTGACCGCATCATGCTGATGCGCGACGGCGGGATCGTGCAGCTGGGCACCCCGGAGGAGATCGTCGGCTCCCCGGCGGACGACTACGTACGGGACTTCGTCCGCGACGTGCCGCGCGAGCAGGTGCTGACCGTGCGCCGCGCGATGCGCCCCGCGAAGCCCGACGAGCAGGACGGTGGGCCCGCGCTGGCCCCGAGCACCACGGTCGCCGACGCGATCGAGGCCGTGGCCCGCACCGGCGGCCCCGCGCGCGTCGTGGACGGTGGCCGCTGCGTGGGCGTCGTCGACCACGCCTGTCTGCTGAGCGTCGTCGCGGGCCTGGACGGCAAGGAGGTGGCCGCGGCATGAGCCCCACCTCGACCCTCTCTCCGCCAGGCCGCACCGGGGGGCGCGTGTGAGTGCCACCGCTACCCGCCCCTCCACCGATCCCGCCACCGAACCGGCGGCCACCGGCACGGCGCCGGACGGGACGCGCCCGTCCCTGCTGAGCGCCGTCGTGCACAGCCATGCCGCGCGCAAGCTGGCGGTGCTCGTGGTGATCGCCGCCGTGCTCGTGCCCCTCGCGCACGCAAAGTGGGCCGGCGGCAGCTGGCCGGACGCGCTGACCGTCGATGTCTCCGAGCCGCTCGGCAAGGCCAGCGACTGGATCATCGACAACCGCGACAGCCACTGGATCTTCCTCTACTTCTTCGGCCACATCAGCAACGCGGTCATCATCTGCGTGCGCGCCGTCTACGTCGTCCTGCTCACCCTCGGCTGGGCCGGGGTGACCGCCGCCTCGACCCTGGTGGCCTGGCGGGTCGCCGGGGTGCGGGTCGCGGTGACGACCTTGGTGTCCTTCGCCGTGTGCGGGCTGCTGGGCATGTGGGTGCCGACGATGCAGACGCTCGCGCTGATGGCCGTCGCCGTCACCGCGTCCGTCGTCATCGGCGGGCTGCTGGGTCTGGCCGGCGGGCTCTCGGAGCGGGCGTTCCGGGCGCTGCGCCCGATTCTCGACACCATGCAGGTGCTGCCCGCGTTCGCCTATCTGCTGCCCGTCGTGCTGGTCTTCGGCATCGGCGTACCGGGTGCGGTGCTGGCCACCGTGATCTACGCGGCGCCCCCGATGGCCCGGCTCACCGCCCTCGGCCTGCGTGGCGCGGACGCCGGGGTGCTGGAGGCGGTGGCCTCGCTCGGCGCCACCTGGCGGCAGCGGCTGCTGTCGGCCCGGCTGCCGCTGGCCCGCAAGGAACTGCTGCTGGGCGTCAACCAGGCGATCATGATGGCGCTGTCCATGGCCGTCATCGCCTCGGTGATCGGCGGCGGCGGTCTCGGTGACCGCGTCTACCAGGCGCTGTCCAGCGTGGACGTCGGCAAGGCGCTGGCCGCCGGCCTCCCGATCGTGCTGCTCGCCGTCGTGATGGACCGCACCACCGCGTCGGCGGGCGAGCGCCTCGGCGAGCCCCCGGCCGAGGGCGGGCCCCGGCTGCTGCGCGGCTGGCCCGCCTGGGCGGGCGTCGGGGTGATCACCGTGGTGGTGACCCTCGTCGGACGGCTGGCCGGGTCCCAGACCTGGCCGACCGGCTGGACCGTCCCCATCGAGGAGCCGGTCAACCAGTTCAAGGACTGGATGGTCGACCACCTCTACACGGGTGTGCCGGTCGTCGGCGGCACCGCCGATTGGGCCTCGGACTACGTCAAGTGGATCCTGGACCCGCTGCGCGAGGGGCTGCAGGGCCTCCCGTGGTACGCGGTGCTGCTGATCGTCGCGACGCTGGCCTGGCTGATCGGCACCTGGGCCACCGCCCTGACCGCCACCGCCGCCATGGCCGCGGTCGGTGTGCTCGGGGTGTGGGAGCCGTCCATGGACACCCTCTCCCAGGTGCTGGCGGCCGTCTTCGTCACGCTGGTGCTCGGCTTCGCGATCGGCATCGCGGCCGCGCGGTCCACCCGGCTGGAGCGGCTGCTGCGGCCGGTGCTGGACGTGTGCCAGACCATGCCGCAGTTCGTGTATCTGATCCCGGTGGTCGCGCTGTTCGGCGTCGGCCGCGCCCCGGCGGCGGCCGCGGCCATCGTCTACGCGCTGCCCGCCGTCATCCGCATCACCACCCAGGGGCTGCGGAACGTGGATCCGGCGGCGCTGGAGTCGGCGCGTTCGCTCGGCGCCACCCAGGGGCAGCAACTGCGCCAGGTCCAGCTCCCGCTGGCCCGCCCGGCGCTGCTGCTGGCCGTCAACCAGGGCGTGGTGCTGGTGCTCGCCGTGGTGATCATCGGCGGTCTGGTGGGCTCGGGCGCGCTCGGCTACGACGTGGTGTTCGGCCTGGCCCAGGGCGATCTGGCCACCGGTCTGGTCGCCGGCGCGGCCATCGTCTGCCTGGGTCTGATGCTGGACCGGGTCACCCAGCCGACGTCGCGCCGCGACAGGAAGGGGGCCTGAGATGGCTCGCACCCGCACTCAGCTGCTGATGGCCGCCGCCGGGGTGGCGGCCGTGTTCACCGCGACCGGCTGCGGCGCGGCGGACATGACCAAGCAGTCCTCGCCGTACGCCAATGTGGGCGGGGCGAAGAGCGTCACGCTCTCCGTCCAGTCGTGGGTCGGCGCCCAGTCCAATGTCGCGGTCGCCCAGTATCTGCTGGAGCACGAGCTGGACTATCGCGTCGACACCGTCCAGGTGGACGAGGTGCCGGCGTGGGACGCGCTCAGCCAGGACCGGGTGGACGCGATCCTGGAGGACTGGGGCCACCCGGACCAGGAGCAGCGCTACGTCAAGGACAAGAAGACGATCGTGCCGGGCGGCGGGCTCGGCGTCACCGGCCATATCGGCTGGTGGGTGCCGAAGTACTTCGCCGACGCCCATCCGGACGTCCTGGACTGGAAGAACCTCAACAAATACGCGAAGACTTTCAAGACCGCGGAGAGCGGCGGCAAGGGCCAGCTGCTGGACGGTTCACCGTCCTATGTCACCAATGACAAGGCGCTGGTGAAGAATCTGAAGCTGAACTACCAGATCGTTTTCTCGGGTTCGGAAGCGGCGCAGATCACCCAGATGAAGCAGTTCGCCAAGGCGAAGAAGCCGTTTCTTTCGTACTGGTACGAGCCGCAGTGGCTGTTCAACCAGGTCCCGATGGTCGAGGTCAAGCTGCCCAAGTACACGGACAAGTGCGCTGACGAGGGCGCCAAGGACCCCGACTCCTTCGACTGCGCCTACCCGACCACACCGCTGCAGAAGTATCTGAACGCGGACTTCGCGAAGAAGGGCGGCAAGGCGGCGGCGTTCCTGAAGAACTTCCACTGGACGAAGAAGGACCAGAACGAGGTGTCCGAGTTGATCGCCTCGCAGGGGATGTCACCCGAGGACGCCGCGAAGAAGTGGGTCGAGGCGCATCCGGACGTCTGGAAGAAGTGGATGCCCTGAGCCCGGATCGCGCTCAGGGCAGCTTGGGCGACCGGATTACTTGAGGAAGCCCGCGGTGTCGAGTTCGAGGCCGAGCGGTTCGGGGAGCGTCAGTTTCTCCCCGAACATCGCTCGGTGCTCATCGCGGTAGAGGCCCTTCCCGTCGGGATGCGAGTACACCGTCGTGCTCCCGTCGCCGTCGTGCGGGTCGATCAGCAAATAGATCGGCACGTTGGAGTGGGCGTAGCCCTTGACCTTGGCCTGGAGATCTCGCGCTCTTGTGGAGGGCGATGTGATCTCGGCGACGAGCAGGACGTCATCCGCTTGGACCTGCCATTCCTCCATGCTCTTCAGCGCTTCCGACTCGCAGATGAGCAGGTCCGGAATGAACCTCTCCTCCGTCGCGGGGAGGAAGACCGTGGCGGTGTTGGTAATGCGCCATTGCGTCGGTACCTCGCGGACGAGCTGGAGGTTCAGCTCGCTGAAGATCCAGTTGTGGAAATTCGCAGGCGTCGGTGAGATGACGATCTCCCCCCCGATGAGTTCTGCTCGCATTCCATCCGGCAGCTCCAGCTGGGCATGGATGTCGAGCAGATTTTCGAACTCTTGGTCGGGCAGTGGCGCCGTCATCACGAGACCTCCCATTGGCGGGTCCCCCTTCTGGCTGTGTTGCCTTCGTGCCGTACTGCCATGCGGGGGCCTGTCACCATCATGCGTTACGCGATGACTCCGATGTCGGATAACGGTCCCCCGTCGTCAATAACGACGACGGGGGCAGATGGTCACACGGTCGGCTTGTAGGCACCGGGGGTCATGCGGGTGGTCACACCGATGCGGTTCCAGGCGTTGATGGTGAAGATCAGGGCGATGAGCTGGGCCAGCTCCCGCTCCTCGAAGTGCTTGGCGGCCTGCTCGTAGACCTCGTCCGGGACGAAGCCGTCGGTCAGGACGGTGACGGCCTCGGTCAGGGCGAGGGCGGCCTGCTCCTTCTCGGAGTAGAGGTGGCCCGCCTCCTCCCAGGCGTTGAGCAGGTACAGGCGCTCCTCGGACTCGCCCGCCGCGCGGGCGTCCTTGGTGTGCATGTCGATGCAGAAGGCGCAGTGGTTGAGCTGTGAGGCACGGACTTTGACCAGCTCGGCCAGCGTCGGGTCGACGCCCTTTCTGGCGGCCGCGTCCAGGGCGACCATGGCCTTGTAGACCTCGGGGGCGGCCTTGGCGAACTGCATCCGGGGGCCGTGTGCGTGAGAAGTTCCGGTCGTCATGCCTTCACGCTAGAGGCCGGGCGGCCCAGGGGTATGGTCCATTTCCATGGCGGATTCATGGGCCACTCCGAGGGGTGAACCCGGACAGCGGGCGGGCGGCCCGGCCGGGCCGGGGGCGGATCTCCATCTGGATCTGCCGCGGGGCGGCGGGGCCGGGGTGCGGGACGCGCTCATCCGTGCCCTGCGCGACGCCGTCCGCGACGGGCGGCTTCCCCCGGGCACCCGGCTGCCGTCCTCCCGCTCACTCGCCGCCGACCTCGGCATCGCCCGGAACACCGTGGCCGACGCCTATGGGGAGCTGGTGGCCGAGGGCTGGCTGACGGCCCGGCAGGGCTCGGGCACCCGGGTCGCCCGGCGCGTCGTGCCGCCGGAGCCCGCGCCGCCGCGCACGCCCCCGCCCGCCGCCGTGGCCGCCACCCGGCCCATCTACGATCTGCGGGCCGGTCAGCCCGATGTCTCGGCCTTCCCCCGGTCCGCCTGGCTCTCCGCGGCCCGGCGCGCCCTGACCGCCGCGCCGAACGAGGCCTTCGGCTACGGCGACCCCGCCGGACGGCCCGAGCTGCGGCGGGTCCTGGCCGACTATCTGGCGCGCGCCCGCGGGGTGCGGGCCGCGCCGGAACGGATCGTGGTCTGCGCGGGGTTCGTCCAGGGGCTGGCCCTGCTCAGCAGGGTGCGGGCGAAGGCGGGGCACCGTGAGGTGGGCGTGGAGTCCTACGGGCTCGATGTCCACTGGAACGTGATGCGCGGGGCCGGGCTGCGCACCGTGCCGCTGCCGGTCGATCAGCAGGGCGCGCGCACGGCGGAGCTGGACCGGTCCGCCGGGCTGCGGACCGTTCTGCTCACCCCGGCGCATCAGTTCCCCACCGGGGTTTCGCTGCACCCCGACCGGCGCGCCGCCGTGGTCGACTGGGCGTCGCGGGTGGGCGGGCTGGTCCTGGAGGACGACTACGACGGGGAGTTCCGCTATGACCGTCACCCGGTCGGGGCGCTCCAGGGGCTCGACCCCGAGCATGTGGTGTATCTGGGCACCGCCAGCAAGAGCCTGGCGCCCGCGCTGCGGCTGGCGTGGATGGTGGTGCCGGACCATCTGCTGGACGACGTCCTGGCGGTCAAGGCAACCGGGGAGTGGCAGTCGGGCGCGCTGGACCAGCTGACGCTCGCGGAGTTCATCGAATCCGGGGCGTACGACCGCCATGTGCGTGGCATGCGGATGCGCTATCGGCGGCGCCGCGACCAGTTGGTGACGGCGCTCGCCGAACGCGCCCCGCGGGTGCGGGTCACGGGCATCGCGGCTGGACTGCACGCGGTGATCCAACTGCCGTCGGGTACCGAGCGGTCCGTGGTGCAGGGCGCGGCCTGGCAGAGCCTCGCCCTGGAAGGGCTGTCCCGCTACCGCTATCGCGAGGAGCGGGAGCCGGACAAGCCCGGACCGGGCCCGGACGGGCAGTTGGACGCGCTGGTCTTCGCCTATGGCGCCCCGCCCGACCACGCCTTCACAGGCGCGCTGGAGGCGCTGTGCCGGGTGCTGCCCTGACGCCCCACGCGTCGGTCAGACAGTCCCCGCCCAGAGCAATTCCTGCCCTGATTCCTCCAGTTTCCGCAGGTCATGCGCTGGGCGCTCAGGTCACACGCTGGGCGCCCAGCAAACTCTTCGCACCGCCTAGAAAACACGCAGCGTGTACGTGCCCTGCTGGTTCAACATGCAAGACCACCCGTGAGTGCGCGGGGAACCAAGTGCCGCCAGGAATGTCCCCACTCTTTTACACTCGTCCCTGGTCTTGAAGTTGCCGATAACTGACTGCGTCCCGACAGCCGACTGCGTTCCGACGGTCGACTGCGTCCCGGCAACTGACTGCGTGTGCTGGGCGGATGCCGAAGCCGTACCCGCACCCGCCATTCCGATCGCTGCCACACACCCGAGCGTGACCAAAGCCTTACGAAGCATCATATACAGCCCCTTAGCAAGTAGTTTCCGTTGATAGCGATGGCCGCTATCCGCAAAGCAGGACATCACGAAGATCCATCTGGATCATCAGTCAAAATTGTTCTGTCCGATGCGCCCGCCCGGCTGCGCGCCGATGCCTGCCTGGCTGTTCCGTGGAGATTCGATGGAGATCCGCTCACTGCGTTATGTGGTGACCCTGGCCGAGGAACTGCATTTCGGGCGGGCGGCCGAGCGGCATCACATCTCGCAGCAGCCCTTCGGGCAGTACATCCGGCGTCTCGAGCGCGAGGTAGGCGCTTCGCTGTTCGAGCGGACCAGTCGGCGGGTGACCCTGACCCCGACGGGTGTGTGGTTCGTGGCCGAGGCCCGGGTACTGCTCGAGGCGGTGGGCCAGCTCGCCGAGCGCGCCAGGTCCGAGGGCGCCGGACGGGACGAGCGGACGCTGCGCCTCGGGGTGCTCGGATTCGGAGCGGGGCAGAGGTGGGATGATCTGCGTGCGGCGCTGACCGCTCAGGTGCCCGGGTTACGCATCGAGTACGTCGACCTGGACTGGTCCACGCAATATCGCTCCGTGCTCGACCACACCGTGGACGCCGGGATCATGTGGCACGCCGGTTCGGTGGACGGCTTGCGGTCCGACGTCGTCCTGTCGTCACCCCGGGTCGCGGTGGTGCCCGCCCGGTCGCAGCTTGCCGACGCCACGTTTCTGACCATGGACGAGGTCGCCGACGGGCCATGGCTGGCGACTCCACGCCTGAGCCCGGCCTTGCATGAATGGCTCGGGCCCGCTGCCGAGCCGGGGCCGAACGCACCGGTCGTCCGTCAGCCGGCCGCCATCCCGACCGCCGTCGCCACCAGCGGATACATCTCGCTGCACGCGGAGGTGGCACGCGACTTCTATCCGCGCCCCGATGTGCGGTTCGTTCCCCTGGAGGGAGCGGCCCCGGAGATCGCCGTCATCACACGAGCCGATGACGAGCGGCCGACCATCACCGCCCTCCGTCGAGCGGCGCGCTTCGCGGAAGCGCGAGGTTAAGGTGAGCGGTCACGGCCTCGGGCGGGACGAGGGTCGCGAACGGGACGAGGGCCGCGGGCGGGACGACTGCCTCGGAGGAGATCACGGCCTCGGGGGAGAGGAACGGGGGAGACGGGGATGGAGCGGAAGACGACGCGGCGGCTGCGGTCGAGCACGGTGATCCTGGGCGGTATGGGCGCGCTGGCGGCGGCGCTCACCTCCTGTGGTTCGGAACCGGACAAGCGCTGTGTGGACCGGGACAGCTATGACGCGGTGAACGGCTATCGGATCGTCGACTCCAGTGCCTGCAAGGGCTCTTCGTCCACCACGGGCGGCAAGGGCAAGAAGAGCCGGGGCACATCGGGCGTCGACGGCGAGTGGTACTACGACTCCGACGTCAGCGGCCGCTGGGCGGACTACGGCACCTTCGACAAGAGCAAGGCGGCCGACCGGGGCGGCTTCGGCTGCTCGGGCTCCAGCGGCGGCTGAGCGGGCCGCCCCACGATGAAGCGCCACACCATCGACCCCCGCCCCGACTGGCAGTCCACGGTCGAGGAGCAGGGAGTCATCTATCCGCTGACCCGCTACCCGGACGGCTCGCTGCGCCCCTACTGGGACGAGAGCGCCTACTACGCGTTCTCGCTGCCCGAGGTCGAGGCGCTGGAGGAGGTCGTCGAGGAGCTGCACCGGATGTCGCTGGCGGCGGCCGCCCATATCGTCGAGACCGGCCGCTTCGCCGACCTCGGCATCGACGATCCGCGGCTGGCCGGGCTGATCGCCGAGTCCTGGCACCGCCGGGCCGAACAGCCCAGCGTCTACGGCCGGTTCGACCTGCGCCACGACGGTGAGTCGGGCCCGGCGAAGCTGCTGGAGTACAACGCCGACACACCCACCTCGCTGGTGGAGGCGGCCAGCGCGCAGTGGTTCTGGATGGAGGACCGCTTCCCGGGCGCCGACCAGTGGAACTCCCTCCATGAACGGCTGGTGGACGCCTGGCGCACCCAGGCGGCGCTGCTGCCGCCGGGGACGCCCCTGTACTTCGCCCATTCGGCCGGGGACGAACTGGGCGAGGACCTGATGACGGTGGCCTACCTCCGCGAGACGGCCGAGCAGGCCGGGCTGAGGACCGAGGCGATCTCCATGGAGGACATCGGCTGGGAACGGCTGTCGGGCCGCTTCGTCGACAAGCGGTTCGGCTTCATCCGGAGCTGCTTCAAGCTCTACCCCTGGGAGTGGCTGGCCACCGACCGGTTCGGCCCGCATGTGCTGGACACGCTGGACAACGGGGGCGGCACCGGATCCACCCTGTGGATCGAACCGGCCTGGAAGATGCTGCTGTCCAACAAGGCGCTGCTGGCCGTGTTGTGGGAGCTCTTCCCGGGCCACCCCCATCTGCTGCCCGCCTACCTCGACGGCCCCCGGGAACTGGCCCGCACCACCGGCTATGTGGCCAAACCGCTGCTGGGCCGCGAGGGTGCGGGGGTCACCGTGCATCCGCCGGGCGAGGAGCCCGTCGTGCGCGATGAGCCGTGCTGCTACCAGGAACTGGCGCCGCTGCCCGACTTCGACGGCAACCGCGTGGTGCTCGGCACCTGGGTGGTCGAGGGCGAGTCGGCGGGGCTCGGCATCCGCGAGTCGGCGGGGCTGGTGACGGATGAGTACGCGCGCTTCATCCCGCACGTCATCCGCTGAGCGAGACCGGGTCATTCGGCCAGCACCGCCCTCAGCTGATCCAGCCCCCACTCCAGATCCTCCTCGCTGATCACCAGGGGCGGGGCGATCCGGATCGTGGCGCCATGGGTGTCCTTGACCAGCACTCCGCGGTCCATCAGCCGCTCGGAGATCTGCCGCCCGGTGCCTCGCGACGGATCGATGTCCACCCCCGCCCACAGCCCCCGGCCGCGCACCTCCTGGACCCCCCTTCCCAGCAGCAGCCCCAGCTCGCGGTGGAGCAGCTCGCCCAGCGTGGCCGAGTGCCGCTGGAACTCCCCGGTCCGCACCATGGCGATGACCTCCAGGGCGACCGCGCAGGCGAGCGGGGAGCCGCCGAAGGTGGAGCCGTGCTCCCCGGGGCGGTGCACCCCGAGAACCTCGCGGGAGGACACCACCGCCGACACCGGCACCACCCCGCCGCCCAGCGCCTTGCCCAGCACATAGACATCGGGGACCACGCCCTCGTGCTCACAGGCGAAGGTGGTGCCGGTGCGGCCGAGGCCCGACTGGATCTCATCGGCGATGAACAGCACATTCCGCTCCCGGGTCAGCTCCCGGACCCCGGCCAGATAGCCGGGCGGCGGCA
This sequence comes from Streptomyces iranensis, assembly GCF_017874715.1. Lineage (GTDB taxonomy): Bacteria > Actinomycetota > Actinomycetes > Streptomycetales > Streptomycetaceae > Streptomyces > Streptomyces iranensis. The sequence continues at coordinate 275,140 of NZ_JAGGLR010000015.1, forward strand.
CCACCACCCCCGCCTCGCCCTGGACCGGCTCCAGCAGCACCGCGACCGTCTCCTCGGGCGCGGCGTCCAGCGTCGCCGCCATCGCCGCCAGATCCCCGTACGGCACGATCGAGAAACCCGGGGTGAAGGGGCCGTGGTCGGCACGGGCCTCGGGATCGGTGGAGAAGCTGATGAGGGTGGTCGTCCGGCCGTGGAAGTTGTTCCCGGCGGCGATGATCCTGGCCCGGCCGTCCGGGACGCCCTTGATCCGATAGCCCCATTTGCGGGCGGTCTTGACGGCCGTCTCCATCGCCTCCGCGCCCGTGTTCATGGGCAGCACCATCTCCATGCCGCACAGCTCGGCCAGCTCGGAGCAGAAGGTGCCGAAGCGGTCGTGGTGGAAGGCGCGGGAGGTGAGGGTGACCCGGTCCAGCTGGGCCTTGGCGGCCTCGATCAGCCGGCGGTTGCGATGCCCGAAGTTGAGCGCCGAGTATCCGGCGAGCAGATCGAGATAGCGGCGGCCCTCGACATCGGTCATCCAGGCGCCTTCGGCGGACGCGACGACGACCGGCAGCGGATGGTAGTTGTGCGCGCCATGGGCCTCGGCGGCGGCGATGGCCCGCTCCGCGGAGCGTCCCGGTCCCATCTTGTCCTCCTTGTCTCATTAGCTAGAGTGGGGGTGCGCACCGTGACTGGCGAGCCGAGCGTGGAACCGACCACGAGGAAGCGATGCGCGGCCACAGCGCCACGAGGTGCCGCCCGCCTGGGCACCCCGGGACACGACCGGACCGTCGCCGATCGCCCCGGAGGACTCGATGAGCCTGCCCCTGTCCCACCCCGCCCTTCTCGCCGCCGACCCCGAACTCGCCTCCCTCGTCGGCTCCGAGGAGCTGCTGCAGTCCGAGACCCTGCGCCTGATCCCGAGCGAGAACTATGTCTCCGCCGCCGTCCTGGAGGCCTCCGGGACGGTGCTGCAGAACAAGTACAGCGAGGGCTACGCGGGCCGCCGCTACTACGAGGGTCAGCAGGTCATCGACCAGGTGGAGACCCTGGCGATCAACCGGGCCAAGGCCGTCTTCGGCGCCGAGCACGCCAATGTCCAGCCCTACTCCGGCTCGCCCGCCAACCTCGCGGTCTATCTGGCCTTCGCCCGGCCCGGTGACACCGTGATGGGCATGTCACTGCCCATGGGTGGTCATCTCACCCACGGCTGGGGCGTCTCCGCCACCGGCACCTGGTTCCGCGGTGTCCAGTACGGCGTGCGGCAGGACACCGGCGTGATCGACTTCGACCAGGTGCGCGGGCTGGCCCGCAAGGAGCGGCCCAAGCTGATCTTCTGCGGTGGCACGGCGGTGCCCCGCACGATCGACTTCGCCGCCTTCGCGGAGATCGCCCGCGAGGTGGACGCGGTGCTCGTGGCCGATATCGCGCATATCGCCGGTCTGATCGCGGGCGGCGCCCACCCCTCGCCCGTCCCGTACGCCGATGTCATCTCCACCACCACCCATAAGACGCTCCGGGGTCCGCGCGGCGCGATGCTGATGTCGCGCGAGACCCATGCCAAGGCCATCGACAAGGCCGTCTTCCCCGGGCTCCAGGGCGGCCCGCACAACCAGACCACCGCCGCCATCGCGGTGGCCCTGCACGAGGCCGCCCAGCCCGCCTTCCGTGACTACGCCCGAGCCGTGGTCGCCAACGCCAAGGCGCTCGCCGGGGAACTGCTCGCCCGCGGCTTCGACCTGGTCTCCGGCGGCACCGACAACCATCTGATCCTGATGGACCTGACGCCCAAGGAGGTGCCGGGCAAGGTCGCGGCCAAGGCCCTGGACCAGGCCGGGATCGTGGTGAACTACAACACCGTCCCGTACGACCCGCGCAAGCCCTTCGACCCCTCCGGTATCCGGATCGGCACCCCCTCCCTCACCTCGCGAGGTCTGACCACCGAGCACATGCCCGCGGTGGCCGACTGGATCGACCGCGGGGTGACCGCCGCGAAGAGCGGTGACGAGGGTGCCCTCACCAAGATCAGGGCCGAGGTGTCCGAGCTGATGGCGGCCTACCCGGCGCCCGGTCTGCCGACCGGCTGACCTCCGGCGCGGGGCCCTGCCCGGCCTCCAGGCCGGGCAGGGGCCGCCACCACTGCTCCTCCAGGATCCGGTCGTCGTCGGCCACCGGCACCGGCAGGCCCACGATCCGGGCGAGCACCCGCTCGACCAGCGTCTCCCCGCCCGCCGGCGGGACGCCGTCCGCCGCCGCCCCCGAGGGCGCGCCGTCCTCCGGCTCCACGCCGCCCGCTTGCGACACGCCGTGCCGCGACGGTCCGCCGGACGGCGGTATCCCCGGCCCCCGCCCGAGCGCCCGCAGCTCTCCGGGCAGCCCTTCCTCGGCCATCTCCTTCGCCTCCCCACTCCATCTCATCGGCCGTCTCCCTCTCGGTCTCCGACATCTCCGACGGCCCCAGCAGCCGCTCCAGCCGTCTCAGGGCGCGGCTCAGCCGCGATTTCACCGTGCCGCGCGGCCAGCCCAGCGCCTCCGCGGTCTCCGCCTCGTCCAGATCCAGCAGATAGCGGTAGATCACCACTCGCCGCTGCGGCTCGCTCAGCTCCTCCAGCGCGGCCAGCAGCCGTGCCCGCCGCTCGCCCGCCAGCGCCACGGCCGCCGGATCGGCCGACTCCGGTATCACCGGCTCGGCTCCGGCCAGCAGCGCCCCCTCCCGGTCCGCCGCCGTGCGCCTCCGGCGCGCCGAGCGCACCGCGTTACTCGTCTCATGGGCGACGATCCGCAGCAGCCAGGGCCGGAACGCCGCCTCGCTCTGGAACCGCCCGAGCGCGAGATACGCCTTCACAAAGGCGTCCTGCACCACATCCTCGGCATCCGCGCCCGCCCCGAGCAGCCGGGCGGTGCGGTGCGCGATCGGCGCATGAGCCCGCACCAGCTCGGCGTACGCCTCGGCGTCGCCGGCCCGCACTCGCGCGATGATCTGTGCTTCACCAGTCCTCACACATCTCATACACCGGCGGACGGAGTCTGGTTCCACACCTGAGAGAATGGGTGCCATGGCCCTCGATCGTCCCCGTGCACTCTCCGGTATCCAGCCCACCGCAGGTTCCTTCCACCTCGGCAACTACCTCGGTGCGATCCGGCAGTACGTCGCGCTGCAGGAGACCCACGACGCGTTCTACACCGTGGTCGACCTGCACGCGATCACCATGCCGCAGGATCCGGCGGAGCTGCGCGCCAACAGCCGGCTCGCCGCAGCCCAGCTGCTCGCCTCCGGCCTGGACCCGGACCGCTGCACGCTCTTCATCCAGAGCCATGTGCCCGAGCACGCCCAGCTCGGCTGGGTGATGAACTGTCTCACCGGCTTCGGCGAGGCGTCCCGGATGACGCAGTTCAAGGACAAGTCGGCCAAGCACGGCGCCGACCGGGCCACCGTCGGCCTCTTCACCTACCCGATCCTCCAGGTCGCGGACATCCTGCTCTACCAGGCCAACCACGTCCCCGTCGGCGAGGACCAGCGCCAGCACATCGAGCTCACCCGCGATCTGGCGGACCGCTTCAACGGCCGCTTCGGCGAGATCTTCACCGTTCCCGAGCCGTACATCGTCAAGGAGACGGGGAAGATCTACGACCTCCAGGACCCGACGATCAAGATGAGCAAGTCGGCGTCCATGCCGAAGGGCATCGTCAGCCTCCTCGACGAGCCCAAGGTCTCGGCGAAGAAGATCAAGAGTGCGGTGACCGACCTCGAGACGGAGATCCGCTTCGACGAGGAGAAGAAGCCGGGCGTCAGCAATCTGCTGACCATCTACTCCACCCTGACCGGCACCGCCATCGCGGAGTTGGAGCGCCGTTACGAGGGCAAGGGCTACGGCGCGCTCAAGACCGAGCTCTCCGAGGTGCTGGTCGAGTGGGTCACGCCGTTCCGTGAGCGGACCCAGGAATACCTGCGCGACCCCGCGACGTTGGACGGAATCCTGGCCAAGGGGGCGGACAAGGCCCGAGCCGTCGCCGCCGAGACGCTGGCCGCCACCTACGACAAAGTGGGCTTCCTGCCCGCGGCGCGCTGAGCGGCACGCCGAGCGCCGTGCGCACCGCCCGGTGAGCACGGAGCGCCCCGCGCACCTATGAATACGGACCCGCGCGGAAAGCGGAACATACCAGTCCGGCCCCCTGACCAGGGGGCCTTTGGACGGGTGTGCCAAAGGACCGAGGAATCTAGCCGCGAGGGCAGCGCAGCCGCCACACTGACACGGGTGCAGCGGCCAGAACCCAGCAGCCCGGGAGGGCCAGGAGGGAGAACGCAGTGGGGACCGTAACGCTCGGCGTTTCGATCGCGGTCCCGGAGCCGTACGGCAGCTTCCTCCAGGAGCGGCGCGCGGGCTTCGGGGACCCGGCCGCCCATGGCATTCCCACGCACGTCACCCTTCTGCCGCCGACCGAGGTCGACGTCTCGGCGCTGCCCGCCGTGGAGGACCATCTGGCGCGGGTCGCGGCCGAGGGGCGGCCGTTCCCGATGCGGCTGGAGGGCACCGGCACCTTCCGGCCGCTCTCGCCGGTGGTCTTCGTCAGGATCGTCGAGGGCGCGGAGGAGTGCGCGGTGCTCCAGGAGCGGATCCGGGCCGAGTCCGGGCCGTGCGCGCGTGAGCTGCAGTTCCCGTACCACCCGCATGTCACGGTCGCACACGGCATCGACGAGGAGGCGATGGACCGGGCGTTCGTGGAGCTCAAGGAGTACGAGGCCGCCTGGACGATCACCGGCTTCGCCCTGTACGAGCAGGGGGCGGACGGGGTCTGGCAGCTGGACCGCGAATACCCCTTCGGAGCGGATGAACAGCCGGGCGGTGCCCAGCCCGTGGTGCCCCGTCAGGCGGATCTCTCGCGCCCGGCGGCGCCCTCTCACTGAGCGTTCCGCCGGGACGCCCCGCCGGGGTTCCGGTGCGTCAGTCATCCGCGGGCCCGTCGTGGCCGGTCACACCCGCGCGGCGGAGCCGCACATCAACACGGCCCCGCACCCCTACGGGGCCCGCTCGGGCGGGAGACGGACCGGGGCAGCAGGCGGCGTGCCGCCGTCACCAGCCGCAGTGCGCCCGGCGCCCAGACGACCGGGGCGCGCCGCCGCAGCCCCTCCTCGATGACCTCGGCGACCGCCTGGGGCGTGGTGGCCAGCGGTGCGGGCCGCAGCCCGGCCGTGAGCTTCGTACGGACGAAGCCGGGGCGTACGACCATCACATGGACGCCCGTGCCGCGCAGCGCGTCCCCCAGCCCCTGGGCGAACGCGTCGAGCCCGGCCTTGGCGGAGGCGTGGATGAAGTCGGTGCGGCGGACCCGTCCGGCGGCGGCCGAGGAGAGCACCACCAGTGAGCCATGCCCCTGGCGGCGCATGGCGTTGGCGCAGATCAGGGCCGCGGAGACGGCGCCGGTGTAATTGGTCTGGGCGACCCGGACCGCCGCCGGGGGATCGGTCTCGTCCCGCGCCTGGACGCCCAGGACGCCGAAGGCCAGCAGCACCAGGTCGATGTCGCCCTCGGCGAAGACCTTGCCCAGGGTCACCTCGTGGGCCTCGGGGGCGAGCGCGTCGAAGGGCACCGTAAGGGCGTCGGCACCGAGGTCCCGCAGCTGCCGCGCGGTCGACTCCAGGGCGGGCGAGGGACGGCCGGCCAGCCAGACCGTACGGGCCCGCCGGGTGATCAGGCGGCGGACGGTCGCCAGGGCGATCTCGGACGTACCGCCCAGGACGAGCAGCGACTGCGGGGAACCGACGACGTCCTTCATGCAGGGAACTTATCCGCACGATCCGGAGCATATGGAGTGATCGTGCGTCCGTATGCGCGCCCTCACCGAAAAGAGTGATGAGGGGAGCGCCGGTCCGGGGAACCCGGATATCCGTACCGCGCGCCCGGCGCGCCGAGGAGTGACAACGCGCAGAAGGGTAGTTGCTGATCATGGAATCGTTGACCCGGCTGCCTGTCGTCGGCCCCGCCCTGGCCTGGCTGATGCGCACCCACGCCTGGCGTACGTACGAACGGCTCGACCGCGTCCACTGGAGCCGGCTCGCCGCCGCGATCACGTTCACCAGCTTCATCGCCTTCTTCCCGCTCATCGCCGTCGGGGCGGCGATCGGCGCGGCGACGCTCAGCCAGGCGCAGATGGCGCAGCTCCAGAAGAAGCTCGCCCAGCAGATCCCCGGTATCTCCGGCCAGCTCGACCTGGGCGCACTCGTCCAGAACGCCGCCACGATCGGGGTCGTCGCGGGCGCCCTGCTGCTGTTCACCGGCATCAGCTGGGTGGGCTCGCTGCGCGAGTGCCTGCGCGCCGTATGGGAGCTGGAGGAGGACCCCGGCAACCCGCTGGTGCGGAAGGTCAAGGACGCGTTCGTGCTGATCGGGCTGGGCGGGGTGGCGCTCGTCTCGTTCGCCGTGTCCGCCCTGGCCGCCACCGCCGTGGGCCGGGTCGCCCGGCTCATCGGCATCCCCGAGGACGGGGTCGGCGGCTGGCTGCTGCGGATCGCCGCGTTCCTCATCGCCGTCGGCGCCGACTTCCTGCTGCTGTGCTACGTGCTGACCTGGCTTCCGGCCGTGGAGCCGCCCCGCCGTACGGTCGCGGTCGCCGCGCTCATCGGGGCGATCGGCTTCGAACTGCTCAAGCTGCTGCTCAGCAGCTATCTGAAGGACGTGGCGGCCAAGAGCATGTACGGGGCGTTCGGGGTGCCCATCGCGCTGCTGCTGTGGATCAACTTCACCGCGAAACTCACGCTGTACTGCGCCGCCTGGACAGCCACCCCGCCCGCTGCCCAGGCCGAGCACGAGGCGGAATGGGCGGCCGAGGCGGACAAGGCCCAGCCGTCCGAACCGGAGGAGCCGTCCGGGCCGTCCGGGCCGTCCGAGCCGTCCGGGCCGTCCGAGCCGCCTAAGGCGTCCGGGCCGCCCGAGCCGGAGGTCGAAAAGCACCGCGCCAGCGGGCCGGAAGGCCCGCCGGCGGCGGCGTGAACAACGGACGGCGGCGACCGTAAGGCGGCCACGGCGCCCGGTAAGGCGGCCACGGCGCCCCTAAGGGCTTCGCTCAGTCGCGCGAGCGGCGGCGCACCAGCTCGGGGAGCGGCCAGCGGCGGTGCACCCCGAAGGCCACCGCGCCCAGCAGCGCCAGGGAGCCGCCCGTGATGCCCACGGCGGTCCACATACCGCCCGAGCTTCCGTCGTCCGACGAGACGGACGCCTGGGCGTGCTTATGGCCGTTCTCGCTACCGGCCGAGGGGTGGTTGGCGCCCGCAGCGCCCGGCCGGACGAGGGTGCCGACCGGGTTCACCGAGCCCGACGCCTTGAACCCCCAGTCGAAGAGCTTCGCGGTCTCCTTGTAGACCTCGTTCGCCTCCTGCTGCTGCGGATTCATGACGGTGACCAGCAGTACCCGGTTGCCGCGCTGGGCGACCCCGGTGAAGGTGGCGCCCGCGTTCGTGGTGTTGCCGTTCTTGACCCCGGCGATGCCCTTGTAGGGGTCGACACCGAGGCCGGTCAGCAGCCGGTTGGTGTTCTGGATGCCGAAGCTGGAGCGGGTCTTCTTGCCCTTCTTGTCCTTCTCGAACGTCCCGGGGAACTGCGCGGTCGCCGTCGAGCAGTACTCCCGGAAATCCGCCTTCTGCAGCCCCGAGCGGGCGAAGAGGGTCAGGTCGTACGCGCTGCTGACCTGGCCCTTCTCGTCGTAGCCGTCCGGGGTGACCACACGGGTGTCCCGGGCGTTCAGGTACTTCGCGTGTGCCTGCATCTCCTTTACGGTCGCCGGGACCCCGCCGTTCATGGCCGCCAGCACATGCACCGCGTCGTTGCCCGAGCGCAGGAAGACGCCGAGCCACAGGTCGTGGACCGAGTAGGTGTAGTTCTCCTTGACCCCGACCAGGCTGCTGCCCTCACCCATCCCCTCCAGGTCGGACAGCTGCACCTTGTGGGTCTTCGTCTTCGGCATCTTCGGCAGCAGCGTGTCCGCGAACAGCATCTTCAGCGTGGACGCGGGCGGCAGCTGCCAGTGGGCGTTGTGCGAGGCGAGCACATCGCCCGACTCGGCGTCTGCCACCAGCCACGACTTCCCGCTGAGCCCCTTGGGCAGCGCGGGCGCGCCCGGCTTCGGGTCCACCTGGGTGTCGGGGCGGCCGAGCCGCTTCCCGCCCACCGTGGACATGTGCGCGGGCGGCTTGACCGCGTCGGTGGAGCCGCCCGGCTGGTCGGCGGCGTACGCCGGGGCGGCGGCGAGCGGACCGCACAGCAGGAGGGCGGCGGCGGTGGCGGCCAGCGGGGCCACGGCGTGGCGGGCGGGGGTGCGGCCCTTGCCGGAGATCTTGCCGGAGATCCTGTCCGTGCTCTTGCCGGTGCTCTTGCCGGTGCTCTTACGGGTGCTGTGTCGGACGTGAGTGCTGGTGAAGGAAGGTGTGGGCACGGAGGTGAACGTACCTGGCGTCGCTGAGGAGAGCGACAGCAGCGCCGACGTATTGACGGCAGACCCCCGCGTGGGGGTATGGGAGGTCGCGCCCATACTGGAGACCATGAAGCTCAGCCGCCCCGTGTCCTGGTTCCTGCTCGCCTTCGGGGTCTGGAGCTGGGTCATCTGGTTCACCTTTGTCAAAAATTTGTGGAAGGACGCCAGCGGACTCGCCTTCGACGACTCCGGCGACCCCACCGCGTACTTTTGGGTGCATCTGCTGCTCGCGATCACCTCGTTTCTCTTGGGGACGGCGATCGGGGTGATCGGGTTGCGTGGCGTGCGCGCTCTGCGCCGGAACGACGCCTCCGAGTAGCCGTTCCAGGCAGCCATGGCAGGCAGCCGCAGCCGCAGCCGCAGCTGCCGTGGCAGGCAGTCGCGTAGTCGCTAGGGGAGGGGACCGGGGATGGTCGTGCTCTACGTCCTGATCGCACTGGTCGTCGTCGGTCTGCTGACCGGCGTCCACTGGTACGTGTGGCGGCGGCTTGTCCGCGATACGACGGCGCGCGGGGGGTGGGCGCGCCGTACGGGCACGGCGGCGGCCTTCGCGCTGCCGCTGATCAGCGTCGGCGCGCTGATCGCGGGCCGCGCGGGCGCGCCCTTCCCCCTCCAGCGCGCCCTCGCCTGGCCGGGTTACCTCTGGCTCGCCCTGCTCCTGTACCTGACCCTGGCTCTCCTGGCGGGCGAGGCGGTACGTCCCCTGCTGCGCGCCTGGCTGAGCAAGTCCGCTGATGTGCGGTCGACGGCCATCTCCGACGAGGGCCCGGACGCGCCCGGCGGCCCGTCGGGCGGGCCGCCGACGGCGTTCGCCGACGACAGCGGCGCCGCCGCTCCCGCCCCTGCTCCTGCTCCTGCTCCCGCTCCTGCTCCCGCTCCTGCTCCGGCGGCCGTCGGCACGGGTGGCAGCGAGGGCGCGGCCGCCGAAGGCGGCGCGGGCTCAGTGGTCGGGGATGGCCTGGGCGCGGCTGTGGTGAGTGAAGCCGAGGCCGTCGCCGACGGGGCCATCGAGGCCCTGGCCGGGACGGCGGGGCCCGCCGTGGCCGGGGCGGTCGAGGTCGCCGAGGGCGACGCCGCCAAGCCCACCGCACAGGCGGCCGCCCAAGGCGGCGCGGCGGACCCCGGGGACGCCGCCCCCGTGCCCTCTCGCCGTCTCTTCGTCGCGCGGGCCGTCGCCCTCGGGGCCACTGCCGTGGCGGCCGGGACGGTGGGGTACGGGACGTACACCGTGTTGCGCGGGCCGAGGGTCAAGCGGATCACCGTGCCGCTCGCCAAGCTGCCGCGCCGGGCGCACGGCTTCCGGATCGCCGTCGTCAGCGATATCCACCTCGGGCCGATCCTGGGCCGCGATCACACCCGGCGGGTCGTCGAGGCGGTCAATCGCACCAACCCCGACCTCGTCGCCGTCGTCGGCGACCTCGTGGACGGCAGCGTGGCCGACCTCGGCCCGGCCGCCGAGCCGCTGCGTGGGCTGAGTGCCCGCCACGGCAGCTGGTTCGTCACCGGCAACCACGAGTACTACTCGGGCGCCGCCGAGTGGGTGGACCACGTCCGCGAGCTGGGTCTGCGGCCCCTGGAGAACGAGCGCACCGAGCTGCCCGGCTTCGATCTCGCCGGAGTGAACGACGTGGCGGGGGAGAGCGAGGGCCACGGTCCCGACTTCGGCAAGGCGCTCGGCGACCGCGACCGCTCGCGCGCCTCCGTGCTGCTCGCCCATCAGCCGGTGGTGATCCACGACGCGGTGAAGGCGGGCGTGGATCTCCAGCTCTCCGGCCACACCCACGGCGGTCAGCTGTGGCCCGGCACCTATGTGGCCGAGCTCGCCAACCCGACCGCCGCCGGGCTCGAGCGGTACGGCGACACCCAGCTCTATGTGACCCGTGGCGCGGGCGCCTGGGGCCCGCCGGTACGGGTCGGGGCGCCGCCGGACGTCACCGTCGTGGAGCTCGCCTCGACCCGCGCCTGAACGCCCGCCGGCTCAGCCCCGGTCCGCGCCTACCGCGACCGGAGCGGGCGGGGCAGCAGGCTGGTCGGCGGGCCGGTCAGCGGGCGGAGCAGCAGGCTGGTCGGCAGGCGGGGCAGCAGGCGGGGCAGCGGGCCGGTCGGCAGGCCGTTCAGCGGGCCGGTCAGCCGTCGCCGTCCCTACGGCCGCCCGCACCGCCCGCCGGTGCGGCAGCGTCGCGTTGCGGATGCCCGAGATGCGGTCGTGCGGGGCCAGCCGGTCCGGGTGCCGCAGCGTCTTCCGTACGCACACCGCCGTCAGCGTGAACCCGACCATCACCGTCAGCAGCTGAGCGGGGCTCAGCGCCATGAGGATCGCCGCCGCGCCCTGCGTGCCCGAGTCGCGGACGGTGGCGAACAGGCGGGCGGGATACGGCTCGTTCAGCAGGGTCAGCACCGCCAGGAACAGCCCCGCCAGGAATGGCATCACCAGCGCCCCGATCAGCAGCGCGCGCAGGGTCAGCCGCCAGACCACCAGCGGGCCGCCGTCGTCCGCCACCAGCTTCAGCAGCAACAGCCGCTTTCCGGGGGTCGCCCCCGTCGCCAGCGGCAGCAGCACGAACCAGGCCACGAAGATTCCCACCAGCATCCAGGTCGGGGCCGACCCGCCCCGGTAGATCACGACGGTGGTGAACACCGAGGCGACCACATACCCGGCCACATCCACGACCAGTGCCGTCAGCCGCCGCCCGAACGGAACCGGGCGTGCCGCCAACGCCCGCCCGTCCAGCGTCTCCAGCGTCGGCAGCATCCGCGCGACCGGCCCGGCCAGCAGCCAACCGGCCACCGCCCCCGCCGTGTTGACGATCAGGTCGTCCACGTCGAAGAGCCGGTACGGGCAGTTGTAGAGACCCCAGACCCCGGTCCACTGCGTCAGCTCGAAGGACAGCGAGACCGCGAAGCCGATCGCGGCGGTGGCGGGCAGCGAGCGCCGGAAGTGATAGCGGAGGAAGACGCCGAGCGGCAGGAGCAGCAGCAGGTTGAAGACGGTTCCGGCGACGGCGGGGTTCTGGAGGACCAGCGAGTTGAGCCCGACCTTGTGGTCCGCTTCCTTCCAGATGTCTCTGAAGGTGTTCCCGGGCATCCACTGCGGATGGGCCACCATCGCGAACCGCCGGCACATGTCGGCGGACTGCTTCGGCAGCGGCACGATCGTCATGCAGAAGGCCGTGAGCGCGTAGTAGAGGAAGCCGTACAGCGACAGCGCCCGCCCCCGGGACATCACGCCGTGACGGCGGTACAGGGCGACGGCTGTCGGCAGCAACAGTAAGAGCGCCAGCAGAGGGAAGAGCGCGGCGGCGGTCTTGATCGGGAGAACGTAGGCGGTGGCCATGAGCACGACTATACGCGATGTGTATACCCACTGTGCATAGTTCCCCGGAACGCGCCGGAGCGACGAAGGCGCGCCGGAACGACAAGGCACGCCGGAACGACGAAGGCACACGGGAACGACGAAGGCACGCCGGAACGACGAAGGCACACGGGAACGACGAAGGCGCGCCGGAACGACGAAGGCCCCGCCCCCGGAAACCCGGGAAGCGGGGCCCTCGCCCGTGGCCCTCCTAGAAGCGCCGCGTGATCAGCGCGCGCTTCACCTCCTGGATGGCCTTCGTGACCTCGATCCCTCGCGGGCACGCCTCCGTGCAGTTGAAGGTCGTACGGCAGCGCCAGACGCCGTCCTTGTCGTTCAGGATCTCCAGCCGCTGCTCACCACCCTCGTCACGCGAGTCGAAGATGAAGCGGTGCGCGTTGACGATCGCCGCCGGGCCGAAGTACTGGCCGTCGTTCCAGAACACCGGGCACGACGAGGTGCACGCGGCGCACAGGATGCACTTGGTGGTGTCGTCGAACCGCTCACGGTCCGCCGCCGACTGCAGCCGCTCACGCGTCGGCTCGTTGCCCGTCGTGATCAGGAAGGGCATCACATCGCGGTACGCCTGGAAGAACGGCTCCATGTCCACGATCAGGTCCTTGAGGACCGTGAGCCCCTTGATCGGCTCGACCGAGATGGGCTTCTCCGGGCTGATGTCCTTGATCAGCGTCTTGCAGGCCAGCCGGTTGCGGCCGTTGATCCGCATCGCGTCGGATCCGCAGATGCCGTGGGCGCAGGAACGGCGGAAGGTCAGGGTGCCGTCCAGCTCCCACTTGATCTTGTGGAGACCGTCGAGGACGCGCTCCTTCGGATCCATGTCGATCTGGAAGTCCTCCCAGACCGCCTGGTCCGAGACCTCCGGGTTGAAGCGCCGGATCCGGAAGGTGACGGTGATCAGGTGCGAGGCGGTGGCGTCGGCCGCCTCGGGGGCCTGGTCGGACTTCTCGAGAGTGGGGGTGCTCATCAGTACTTACGCTCCATCGGCTGGTAGCGGGTCTGCACGACCGGCTTGTAGTCGAGGCGGATGGACTCGGAGCCGTCCGCGCCCACCTCTCGGTACGCCATGGTGTGCCGCATGAAGTTGACGTCGTCGCGGTTCGGGTAGTCCTCGCGGTAGTGACCGCCGCGCGACTCCTTGCGGGCCAGGGCGGAGATGGCCATGACCTCGGCCAGGTCGAGCAGGTTGCCCAGCTCGATGGCCTCCAGCAGATCGGTGTTGAACCGCTTGCCCTTGTCCTGGACGCTGACGTGTCGGAAGCGCTCGCGCAGGTGGCCGATCTCCTCGACGGCCTCCTTGAGCGTCTGCTCGGTGCGGAAGACCATGACGTTCTTGTCCATGGTCTCCTGGAGCGCCTTGCGGACCTCGGTGACCCGCTCGGTGCCGGTCGCGTCCCGCAGGTTCTCGACCTGTGCCTGGACGAACGCGGCCGGGTCCTCCGGGAGCTCGACGAAGTCGGCCGTGGCGGAGTACTCCGCGGCGGCGATGCCCGCCCGGCTGCCGAAGACGTTGATGTCGAGCAGCGAGTTGGTGCCCAGGCGGTTGGCGCCGTGCACCGAGACGCAGGCGACCTCGCCGGCCGCGTACAGGCCGGGCACGACGGTGTCGTTGTCCGACAGCACCTCGCCCCGGACGTTGGTCGGGATGCCGCCCATCGTGTAGTGCGCGGTCGGCTGGATCGGGATCGGGTCCGTGTACGGCTCGATGCCGAGGTAGGTGCGCGCGAACTCGGTGATGTCGGGCAGCTTGGCGTCCAGCTGCTCCGGCGGCAGATGGGTGAGGTCCAGGTAGACGTGGTCGCCCTCGGGACCGCAGCCGCGGCCCTCGCGGATCTCGGTGTAGATCGACCTCGAGACCACGTCGCGCGAGGCGAGGTCCTTCATGACCGGCGCGTACTTCTCCATGAAGCGCTCGCCGTCCTTGTTGCGGAGGATTCCGCCCTCACCGCGGGCGCCCTCCGTCAGCAGGATGCCCATGCGCCAGATGCCGGTCGGGTGGAACTGGAAGAACTCCATGTCCTCCAGCGGCAGCCCGCGCCGGTAGGCGACCGACTGGCCGTCACCGGTGAGGGTGTGGGCGTTGGAGGTCACCTTGAAGAACTTGCCGCAGCCGCCCGAGGCGAAGACGACGGCCTTCGCCTGGAAGACGTGCAGCTCACCGGTGGCCAGCTCGTACGCCACCACACCGGCGGTGCGCTTGACCCCGTCGACCTCGGTCATCAGGAGGTCCAGGACGTAGAACTCGTTGTAGAACTCCACGCCCTCCTTGACGCAGTTCTGGTACAGCGTCTGGAGGATCATGTGGCCGGTGCGGTCCGAGGCGTAGCAGGACCGGCGGACCGGGGCCTCGCCGTGGTTGCGGCTGTGGCCGCCGAAGCGGCGCTGGTCGATGGTGCCGTTCGGGGTCCGGTTGAACGGCAGGCCCATCTTCTCGAGGTCCAGGACCGAGTCGATGGCCTCCTTCGCCAGGATCTCGGCGGCGTCCTGGTCGACCAGGTAGTCACCGCCCTTGATCGTGTCGAAGGTGTGCCACTCCCAGTTGTCCTCCTCGACGTTGGCGAGGGCGGCGGCCATGCCGCCCTGCGCGGCGCCGGTGTGGGACCGGGTCGGATAGAGCTTGGTGAGCACCGCGGTGCGGCTGCGCTTGGTCGACTCGATGGCCGCGCGCATTCCGGCCCCGCCGGCGCCGACGATGACGGTGTCGTACTTGTGGATCTTCATGAGTGGATACCTCAGCCCCGGGGCCTAGCGGATGTTCGGGTCGAAGGTGAAGATCACCAGAGTGCCGAGCACGATGGTGAATCCCGCCGCCGTGTAGAGCAGCGCCTTCAGCCACAGGCGGGTGTTGTCCCGCTCCGCGTAGTCGTTGATGATCGTGCGCAGGCCGTTCGCGCCGTGCAGCGTGGCGAGCCAGAGCATGATCAGATCCCATGCCTGCCAGAACGGCGAGGCCCAGCGGCCGGCCACGAAGGCGAAGCCGATCTTGGTGACACCGCCGTCCAGTACCAGCTGGATCAGCAGATGGCCCAGGACCAGGACGACCAGCAGGACGCCGGACAGGCGCATGAAGAGCCAGCCGTACATCTCGAAGTTCGTCCGGGTCGCCCTGGGCGTCTTACGGGTGCGGGCCCGCGGCGGCTCGATGACCGGGGCCGGGTGATCCACGTCGTACGCGCTGACCGCGTCGCTCGCGGGGGTGGTGGTCTCGGCGGACATGTGCGTCAGCTCCCGAACAGTTCGCGCAGCGTGTGCTGGAGGACCGGGTAGAAGGCACCGGCCATCAGCACGACCCAGATACCGACGACGCCCCAGAGCATCTGACGCTGGTACCTCGCGCCCTTGGACCAGAAGTCGACGGCGATGACGCGAAGGCCGTTGAGAGCGTGAAACAGAATGGCGGCCACCAGGCCGTACTCCATCAGGTTCACGACGGGATTCTTGTACGTGGCGACCACGTCGTCGTACGCCTCGGGCGAGACGCGGACCAGCGAGGTGTCCAGTACATGTACGAACAGGAAGAAGAAGATGAGGACGCCGGTGACTCGATGAGCCACCCAGGACCACATACCTTCCCGGCCGCGATACAGCGTTCCAGCCGGCACGGAAAAACCCTCCGGAAGCGGGATTGGGGCCTGCCGGCTTCGGGGTCGGTCGGGCCCGGCCGGGTACGGTCCACCGGCCCTGGCCATCGTACCGACGTGCTGTCGGAGGGTCCCTCCGGGGGGCTCAAGTGTGATCGATCAAGCACGGACGGGCGATCATGCGATCCGGAATCCGGGCACTTCCGGCGAATCGGACCGATTCCCGGTCAGCCGGACCAGTCTGCCCCGGGCGATGCGCCGCAGCTCCTCGGCGGTGTTGTCCCGCTCCCGCTCCCACTCGTTGCCCAGCCGGTCCCGGATCCCGGTCAGCAGCCGGTCCAGTCGCTCCTCGGGCCGCAGACCATCCAGACAGATGACGAAAACGTGACCGAATCGACGCTCGTACGCGTCGTGGGCGGCCTGGAGCGCGGTGTGCGCGGCCAGCGCCCGCAGGCTGTCGGCGGGCGGCAGCTCATGGCCGACGACCGACTCGTCCGCGAGCGCCTCGTCCAGATCGGCGGGGGTGAGGTCATAGCTGGCCTCGTCCCCGGCGGCCAGCAGCGCCTCCAGATCCGGGTACGGGCGGTGGGACGCGATCAGCCGGGCCCAGCGGCGGCTGCCGCAACAGGCGCGGAGCGCGGCCTCGGCCGCGTCGGCGGGGGCGGTGTTGAGCCGGTCGAGGCGGGAGGCGGCGGCGCGGGACCTGGACCTGGACAGCGTGGACTCCTCGGACACGCATGAGGCGCGCATGGGAACGGACGCCCGGGAGAAACGGACCCGGGGGAGGCGTGGGACACATGGGCTGGGCGCGTGAGCAGTACACGCTAACGACGCGGGGAGGTGGGTGTGCCGGAGGGAACGCGATATCACCCGAACGGGGAGGTTTTACTGCATGCGGTGGACGGCATTCGGGGCGCAGTGCTTTTTTTCGGCCGCAAGCGGCCGAACGCGTGAAGCGGGGAGGGGCCGAGGAGGGGCCGAGGAGGGGGGCCGAGGAGGAGGTACACCGCCATGGGATTGCCGCTCAGAGCCACCAGGGCGTCCTGCGTCCGTGGCCTCATCGCGGGGGCCGCCGTCACGCTCCTCCTGACGGCCCTCGGCTGTCAGCAGACGGACGGCGGGCAGCGCCCGCCGGGCACCCGCTCCACGCCTGCGCAGTCCTCGGCGCATACGACCGCCACCTCGGCGCGGTCCCCCTCGGCCGTCCCGCCGCACCGCACGGCGGCCTCCGCGCCGCCCCGCACCATCCCCTCCGTCCGCGACTTCACCCCGGCCTCGGGCCCCGGCTGGCGGCCCGGCGACGACAGCCGGGTGGTGGCCGACCTCAAGGGCCCGCTCGCCGACGAGGCCCGCATGATCGCCGCGGAGCTGGGGCTGCGCACCACCTCCGGCCCCGCCCGCCGCGGTGACCTCTCCCTCGCCCTCGCCCCGAAGGTGAGCGGCGGCGGCGAGGCGTACACCCTGAAGGTCGCGGGCGGCCGCGCCCGGATCACCGGCCCGGCCGACGCGGGCGTCTTCTACGGCACCCGCACCGTGAAACAGGCCCTGCGCTCCGGCGGCCGGCTCCCCGAGGGCGTGATCCACGACCGGCCCGGCCGCGCCCAGCGCGGCCTCAACCTGGACATCGCGCGCAAATTCTTCTCGGTCGGGTGGATCGAGGCCCGGATGCGCGAGATGGCCGACCTCAAGCTCAACCAGCTGGCCCTGCACTTCTCGGACGATCAGGGCTTCCGCATCCAGAGCACCAGCCACCCCGAGATCGTCTCGTCCCAGCACCTCACCAAGGACCAGGTCCGGCAGATCGTCGCGCTCGGGCAGCGGCTGCACATCACCGTCATCCCCGAGATCGACTCGCCGGGCCACCTCGGCGCCGTCATCCGGGCCCATCCGCAGCTCCAGTTGCGCAACGCGGGCGGCACCACGTTCCAGGGCTCGGTGGACATCTCCAATCCGGCCGCGGCCCGCATCGTCGACGATCTGATGCGCGAGTACGCCCCGCTCTTCCCCGGCCGCTGGTGGCACCTGGGCGCCGATGAGTACCTCGCGCTGACCGTCAAGGACCCCCAGGCGTCGTTCCCCGGGCTGGCGGCCGCCGCCAAGCGGAAATACGGCCCCAGCGCCCGGGTGCAGGACCTGGTCACCGGCTGGCTGAACGACCGGGCCCGGCTCGCGCGGCAGCTCGGCAAGCGGCCCAAGGCGTGGAACGACGGCTTCTTCGCGGGCGGCGTCGTCAAGCCCGCCAAGAACATCGAGGTCGAGTACTGGACGGGACGGCTGAAGGAGACGGCACGCCCGCCGCTGGAGTATCTGAAGGAGGGCCGCAAGGTGGTCAACCTCAACGACTCCTTCCTCTACTACGTGCTCGGCGAGCCCGGCGGCTTCACCTATCCGACCGGGGAACGCATTTACGAGGACTGGTCCCCGGCGATACTGCGCGGCTCCACGCCCATCGCCGACAAGAGCCTGACCGGGCCCGACCGGATCCTCGGCGCCCGCCTCGCGATCTGGGGCGACCGGCCCGAGGCCCAGACCCCCGTCCAGGTGGCCCAGGGCATCCGGCTGCCGCTCGCGGCACTGGCGCAGCGGGTGTGGGACCCCGGGAAGCCGCCGCTGAGCTGGTCCGGCTTCACCCGGCTCGCGGAGCGGCTGGGGGTCTGAGCGCGGGGGCCACCGGGGGCCGGGCGCGCGTTCCGGGAGCGTTCCGGGAGCGTTCCAGGAGGGAGAGAAGAAGGACGGTCGGGGCCGCCACCCCCCACAGGAGAGGCCCCGACCGTCGATCAGGAGAGCCCGCAAGAGGCTCGTACCCCTTACAGCGTCGCACGCCTCGATTGCGTCACACCTCCCCTTGGACGAAACCGGGGACTCCACCCCGCTGCCCGGGGCTCGTTCCACTCTGGACGGGACCGGTCGGATGCCCGTAACGTGCAGGTCCGCGCTCTGGGCGCGGTCGGAGGCTTATTTTCTCGCGTGGCCCGGAGCGGTCACGTTCCCAGGGGGACTCAAAAGACCATGTATCCGTGTGGGAACTGCCGCGCTGTCGCCGTCGGCCCCGACGGGCGCTGTGCCGCATGCGGGACCTACCAGCAGCAGCTCCAGCAGCCGACCGGCCCCCCGCAGCCGTCCGTCCCGCCGCAGAGCCCGCCGATGCCCGGTGGCTACGGCTACCCGGCCGCTCCGCCGATGGGCATGCCGACCGGCGGGGTCGATCTGCGGCGCGGGCTTTCCACCACGCTCGTCGCGCTGTTCGGGCTGGCGCTGCCCGCCCTCATCTTCCTCCTGGTGGCGCGATCCGGCCAGTTCAGCGTGATCGGGGACATGCTGGACGCGGTCGAGGGCAAGTCGGTCTCCATCACCGAGGACGACCTCAACGACGCCGACGACATGTTCACCGCCGCCCAGGTCATCTACTCGCTGCTCACCGTCGCGATCGCCGTGGTCTGGGCGATCTGGTTCCGGCGGCTGCGGCTGAACGCTGAGGTCTTCGCCCCCGGCCAGCACCGCTTCAGCAGCGGCTGGGCGGCCGGTTCGTGGTTCACCCCGGTGGTCAACCTCTGGTTCCCCAAGCAGATCGCCAACGACATCTGGCGCGCCAGCTCCCCGCAGGGGCCGCACGCCGTCAACCGCGGTCTGCTGGGCGGCTGGTGGGTCACCTGGATCGTGGCGCTGGTCACCAACGCCGTCGGCGGGATCCGGTACAACCTGCTGCGGGGCAAGGTGGAAGGCGACGACTACTCCCCTTCTCCCTCGGAGGCGAAGAGCGACATCGAGAGCCTGCACTCCATCCTGGCCTTCGACATGTTCGCCATCGTGATCTTCATAGCCGCGGCGGTCCTGGCGCTGCTGCTGGTCCGGCAGATCACCGCGATGCAGGAGCAGCGGGCCTCGCTGCCCCCGCAGATGGCCGGTCCGGCCCCGTACGGGATGCCTTCTCCGAACCCGTACGGCTCCCCGGCCCCCGGCTCCGCGCCGTATGGTGCCCCTCAGATGCCGCCGACCCCGCCGCCCGGCCAGCCCGGCCAGCAGTACCCGCCCTTCGGGCAGGGCTAGCCCGCGGGTTACGCCGGAATCGACTGGACCACGGATTCTCCGAGTGGGGCAGGAAGAGAGCGTGCAGGGGGACGACGCGGAACTGACCGCCGCGGTGCTCGCGGCGCAGGAAGGGGACGAGACCGCCTTCCGGACCGTCTACCGGTCCGTGCACCCTCGCCTCCTCGGTTACGTACGCACGCTGGTCGGTGATGGCGACGCGGAGGACATCACCTCGGAAGCATGGCTGCAGATCGCCCGTGACCTGCAACGGTTCAGCGGAGACGCGGACCGCTTCCGGGGCTGGGCGGCCCGGATAGCCCGCAATCGCGCGCTGGACCACATACGGATGCGCGGCCGCCGCCCGGCCATCGGCGGCGATGAGTCGGAGCTGGAGTTCCGGCCGTCCGACGCGGACACGGCCGGTGAGGCGATGGAGGCCATCGGCACCGGCAAGGCGCTCGGGCTGATCTCCCAGCTGCCGCAGGACCAGGCCGAGGCGGTGGTGCTCCGGGTGGTCCTCGGCCTCGACGCCAAGAGCGCGGCCACGGTGCTGGGCAAGCGGCCGGGGGCGGTGCGCACCGCCGCCCACCGGGGGCTGCGGCGGCTGGCCGATCTGATCGGCCCCGCGGCCGGGGGCGATTCGGTGCTCGACGGGGTTCCAGGGCAACGTGAGTCACACGGCGGCGGCGCAACCAAGCCGGGTGTGGCGAAGTCTGCTGGTGTGACGGATTCACGCGCGCCAACGCAGAAGGACATGTGATGGCCGAAGACCACCGCTACAGCTGGCTGGATGACAGTGCCGCGGAGCGGTTGCTTCGCGGCGAACCGGTCGAGGGGCAGCCTGCAGCTCCAGACGGCCGGAGCGACCAGTCGTATGCCGACGCGGAACGGTTGGCGGCCGTGCTCAGCGCCGCCGCCGGCGCGGGCCGTACGGCGGCCCCCTCCGACGCGTCCGCGCTTCCCGGTGAGGAGGCGGCCGTGGCCGCCTTCCGGGCGGCCCGGGTCGAGGTCGGTGCCGAGGCCGGGGCGGGGTCCGTGGCCGAGATGGACATGGCCCGGCGGCCGCACCGGATCCGGCGGTTCAGAGAGAGACAGCCGCGGCTGCGGCGCCCGCTGCGCGCGGGCATGGTCGCGGTCGTGGCCGGATGTGCGCTCAGCGGATTCGCGGTGGCGGCAGCCGCGGGGGTACTGCCGACACCGTTCGGGCAGAGCGACCACACTCCGGGCCCCTCGGTGAGCATGTCGAACGGCGGTCCCGGCGGGGACTCCGCCCATCCGGAGATCTCCCAGGACGGCGGTACGACGACGCCTGATCCCAGTGGTTCGGACGACAACGATGCCAGCGACGTGGGATCGAACGGTGCCCAGGGCGGAACGGTTCCCTCCGACCCGGAGGACGACGGCAAGGGCAAGAACGGCAAGTCGAACGACCCCTCGAAGGGGAAGCCCGGCGTCCCGAAGTGGGCCCTCGCCGTCTGCCCGCGCTATCTGGACTCGGAAACGGGTGTGGGCGCGGACCTCGACAAGAAGTCGCTGAAGAAGCTGACGAAGGCGGCGGGCAGCGCGTCCGCCATCCACGGCTACTGCACGCAGCTCCTCGCCGACGACGGTACGGGCAGCACCCCGCGCAACGACGAGAGCACGGGCAGCGGCGGCGACAGCGGCGGCACGGACAGCGGCAACGGCGAGAGCGGCAACGGCGGCTCCGACGGCTCCGGTTCCGGTTCCGGTGACAGCGCCGGTTCGGACAGCGGTGGCGGCTCCGGTGGCGATCCGGGAAAAGATGGCGGGGACGGCGCCACGGCCCCGCCGCCCCCTCCGCCGGACACCACCGACACGCCGACCGACGTCACCACGTCCACGACCGCCGCTGACCGCGCGACGGTGAAGGACCCCGCGACATCCACGGATTCGCGCGCTTCGGACGACCCCACGACCCCCGCGGAAACGGGTGCCGACTGAGACTCCGGCACCCAGGTGTGACGTTTTTTTCAGCGGTGACGCTGAAAGAAACGGGCCGACTGGTCATCGGCCGCGCGGGAGCCGAGGTTCCCCCCGTACCGACGGCTCCGCGCATTCGGCGCGGGCAGAGCACGTTCCCCCGGCTCTGCCCGCGCCGCCCCAGGGTCACTTGTAGACGACGACCTTGTCGCCCGCCTTCACCCGGTCGAAGAGCGCGGCGATCTTCTTCTTGTCGCGGACGTTGACACAGCCGTGTGAGGCGCCGCTGTAGCCGCGGGCGGCGAAGTCCGAGGAGTAGTGCACCGCCTGGCCGCCGCTGAAGAACATCGCGTAGGGCATCGGCGTGTGATAGATCGTCGAGACATGGTCCCGGCTCTTGAAGTTGACCTGGAACAGCCCCTCCCGGGTCGGGGTGTACTCCGAGCCGAAGCGCACATCCATCGCCGACACCACCCGGCCGTCGACCATCCAGGCCAGGGTGCGGCTGGTCTTGCTGATGCACAGCACCCGGCCGGTCAGGCAGCGCTTGTCCGGCTTGGCCAGTGGAAGGGTGGTCGGCGGGTAGAGCTGGTCGCGCGTGGGCGTCTTCGTGGCCGAGCGCAGTGAGGTCCAGGTGCGCCGGCTCACCGAGCCGGTGGCCGCGAGGCCGTGGCCCCGCTGGTACGCGCCGACCGACGCCTGCGTGACCGTACCGAAGTACCCGGTCGGGTTCCGGTGGAAGAGGCCGAGCGCGCGCAGCCGGGCCTGGAGCTCGCGCACCCGGTCCCCGCTGCTGCCGAAGGGGATCACCGGCGGGGCCACCCTCGGCGCGGTGCGCCGCGGCACGGCGGGGGCCGTGGTGCGCGGCGGGCTCGCCGCCACCCGCTTGGGCTTGGCCTTGTGGGTGTACGTGCGATGCGGCCGGGGCGACGTCTCGCGCGCGGGTGCGCTCGTACTCGTCC
The DNA here is from genome assembly GCF_017874715.1 of Streptomyces iranensis. GTDB lineage: Bacteria > Actinomycetota > Actinomycetes > Streptomycetales > Streptomycetaceae > Streptomyces > Streptomyces iranensis. The sequence continues at coordinate 297,468 of NZ_JAGGLR010000015.1, forward strand.
GGGCCTGGGGCCGCTCCTGCCCCCGGCCGTTCACGGTCGCCTCCCCCGGCCGGCACCCGGCGACCAGTGCCGCCGCCGTGGCCGTGGCCAGCGCGGTGCCGACCACCGCTGTCCGGTGCATCCGAACCCCTCCCCTGATCTTTTTGCTCTGAATGCTTCCCGGGGCTGCCGTGGGGCGAACATCGACGCATGCTGTGAACAAGGCCCCGTACCGGGAGAACGCCCGGTATCAGCCATCAGGAGGCGTGACCCATGGCGCGCGAGTCGGAGTCGGGATTCCCCGTCGAGCCGGTGTACGGGCCCGGCGCGCTCGGCGGCTGGGACCCGGCCGGGCGGCTGGGCGAGCCGGGGGAGTACCCCTTCACCCGCGGGGTCTATCCGACGATGTACACCGGCCGCCCCTGGACGATGCGGCAGTACGCGGGGTTCGGCACCGCCGCCGAGTCCAACGCCCGCTACCGGCAGTTGATCGAGCACGGCACCACAGGTCTTTCGGTGGCCTTCGACCTGCCGACCCAGATGGGCTACGACTCCGACGCGCCCCTCGCGCACGGCGAGGTCGGCAGGGTGGGCGTGGCCATCGACTCGGCCGAGGACATGCGGGTGCTGCTGGGCGGCATTCCGCTGGACCGGGTCTCGACATCCATGACCATCAACGCGCCCGCGGCCCTGCTGCTGCTCCTCTATCAACTCGTGGCCGAGGAGCAGGGCGTGTCCGGGGCCCGGCTGACCGGCACCATCCAGAACGACATCCTCAAGGAGTACATCGCCCGCGGCACCTACATCTTTCCGCCCGTCCCCTCGCTGCGCCTGGTCGCGGACATCTTCAAGTACTGCAAGGCCGAGCTGCCCAAGTGGAACACCATCTCGATCTCCGGCTACCACATGGCGGAGGCCGGGGCCTCGCCCGCGCAGGAGATCGCCTTCACCCTCGCCGACGGCATCGAGTACGTCCGTACGGCCGTCGCGGCGGGGATGGACATCGACGACTTCGCGCCCCGGCTCTCCTTCTTCTTCGTCTCCCGCACCACGCTGCTGGAGGAGGTCGCCAAGTTCCGGGCCGCGCGGCGGATCTGGGCGCGGGTGATGCGGGAGGAGTTCGGCGCCCGCGATCCGAAGTCCCAGATGCTGCGCTTCCACACCCAGACCGCGGGCGTCCAACTCACCGCCCAGCAGCCCGAGGTGAACCTCGTACGGGTGGCCGTCCAGGGCCTCGCCGCCGTGTTCGGCGGCACCCAGTCGCTGCACACCAACGCCTTCGACGAGGCCATCGCACTCCCGACCGACACCTCCGCCCGGCTGGCGCTGCGCACCCAGCAGGTGCTGGCGCACGAGACCGATGTGACGGCCACCGTGGACCCCTTCGCGGGCTCCTACGCCGTCGAGTCGCTGACCGACGCCGTCGAGGAGGCCGCCGTCGACCTGATGCGGCGGGTCGAGGACCTGGGCGGCGCCGTGGCCGCCATCGAGCGGAACTTCCAGAAGGAGGAGATCGAGCGCAACGCCTACCGGATCGCCCGGGAGACGGACGCGGGGACACGGGTGGTGGTCGGCGTCAACCGCTTCCAGCTGGCGGAGGAGGCGCCGTACGAGCCGCTGCGGGTGGACCCGGACATCGAGGCCCGGCAGCGCGACCGGCTCGCCCGGCTGCGCGCCGAACGCGACCGGTCCGCGGTGAGCGCCGCGCTGTCCGCCCTGCGGAAGGCCGCCGAGAGCGAGCCGGGCACCGCCAATGTGCTGTACCCGATGAAGGACGCGCTGGCGGCGCGGGCCACGGTCGGCGAGGTCTGTGACGCGCTGCGGGAAGTGTGGGGGGCGTACAAGCCGGTGGACGCGTTCTGAGCAAGCGGCCGGGGTGCCGGGGTGCCGGGTTGCCGGGCTGCCACGGCTGACGTCAGTTCCCGGTCGGGTCCGGGCGAGGCTGTGTGCCCATCTCATGCGCCGTAGCGGCGTTGCCGGGCCGAATAGCTGCGCAGGGCGCGCAGAAAGTCGATCTCTCGGAAGGCGGGCCAGTAGGCCTCGCAGAAGTACAGCTCCGAGTAGGCGCTCTGCCACAGGAGGAAGTTCGACATGCGCTGTTCTCCGCTGGTGCGGATGACGAGGTCCGGGTCAGGTTGTCCTGCCGTGTAGAGGTGACGGGTGATGTCGTCCGTCGTCAGGCGTGCCGCGAGGTCTTCGAGGGTGGTTCCGGCCGCTGCCTGTTCATGGAGCAGTTCGCGCACGGCATCGATGACTTCCTGCCGTCCGCCGTAGCCGATGGCAAGGGTCACCTGTGATCCGGTGGCGCAGCCGCGGGTCGTCTCCACCGCTTCCTTGAGGGCGTGGGCCGTGGAGTCGGGCAGGGCGTCGAGGGTTCCCGCTGTGCGCACCTGCCAGCGGGCGTCAGGACGAGCGAGATGCACTGCCACCACCTGCTCAATCACCTGCATGAGAAAGGACACCTCGGTGTCGCCGCGGCGCCGCAGGTTCTCCGTGGAGCAGACGAAGACCGTCACGTGCTTGATGCCGGCCGCCTCGCACCAGGACAGCACGTTCTCCACGTGTTCGGCACCGTACCGATGGCCGATGCTCGGGTTGGCCATCCCCATCTGGCGGGCCCATCTGCGGTTTCCGTCCATGATCAGGCCGATGTGCTCGGGCAGCGGCCCCGCCGCGGTCTGCCGCCGCAGCCGACGGGCGTACAGGGCGTAGAAGAGATCGGCGGTGCGCATGGTGAGGCCTTTCGCACGGTGTCCGTCGTTTCATCGCTACGGATACTACGCGGCACGTACTACGCGCTGTGTAGCATAAGGGGAACGCGTTCCGGAGCCGGAAGCCGACCACAGCTGGAGAAGCCATGCGCACCAACGACGCCCAGATGCTCGTGCTGTGCGCACTGACCGACGGGCCGCTGCACGGGTATGCCATCAACGCGGCCATCGAGCAGGTCTCCGGTCACCGCCTCGGGCCCGGGAGCCTGTACGGAGCCTTGGCCCGTCTGCAGGCGAAGCAGCTGGTGAAGCCCCTGGAGGAAAAGGGCCGCCAACGCCCGTTCTGCCTCACGCCCGCGGGGCGGGAGCTGCTCGAGCGGGAGGCGCACTCCATGGCCCGCCTGTCCGGGCGCGTATTCGAGAGCGCTGTTCCTGACGAGGTCAGCTATCTCGACCAACTGGCCGCGACGGACGCGGCGCGTTCCTACAAAAGCGTCATGCTCGACGCACTGGATACCCGGCCCGGCGAGACCGCACTCGATCTGGGCTGCGGACCGGGCACGGATCTCAGCACCCTCGCCAAGGCGGTCGGTCCGTCCGGCAGGGTGATCGGCATCGACTCCAGCCAGAAGATGGTTGAGCAGGCGCGCAGGCGTACGGAAGATCTGTCCGCGGTCGAGGTGGAGCTGGGCGAGATCCACACGCTCCCGCTCGAAGACGGCGGCATCGACCGTGCCCGGACCGACCGCGTGCTCCAGCACGTGGCGGACCCGGCCCAGGCACTCGCGGAGGTCCGGCGTGTCCTGTGCCCAGGCGGCAGACTCGTCATGGGCGAACCCGACTGGGATTCGTTGACCATCGACTACCCCGACCTCGAGGTCTCGCGTGCTTACACCCGCCACGTGACGGACAAGATCGTGCGCAACGGGGTCATCGGCCGTCAGCTGGCCCGGCTCGCGGTGGATGCGGGATTCGCGGTGCCGACCGTCGTCCCGATCACCTCGGTCTTTCGTGATGTTCGGGCCGCGGACCAGGTCCTCGGCCTTCAGCGCAACACCGAGCGCGCCGTGTCCGCGGGCTACCTGCCCGCCCTGGCATCACAGAGGTGGCTCGACCATCTCGCCACGGGATCCTTCTTCGCCGCGGTGACGCTGTACGTCGTCGTCGCGGAAGCCACCTCGTAGCCGTGGATGCTGACCGGCCGGCCGCCTCTGCCGCGGACTGGCCATTCCCGCCTTGGGCAGGGTCGTGCCGCCCGTCCTTGCCGGTGCTGGTGAGCGGGGTCGGCATCTGCGGGCATGCCCACGTTCCGGCGGACCGGTCTCATGTCCCACCGTCACGTGTCGTCGGTGGCGTTCTTGTCGCGCAGGGACGCGGGCTTCCTCAACCCCCTTGTCAGGGGGAGGGGCGACACTGGAGTCATGTCGTCGTCACCCCGCCGCACCTGCCCGGTCTGCACCCGAGAGATCGCGGTCGTCGGCGGGCGCTTCGCCCGCCATGACCCGCCGGGACGGCGCTCCGCGTACGAGCTGATCTCCTGCCCCGGCTCGCGGCGGATCGCGCCGCTGCTCACCACTCCTCCGAAACTGTTCGGCGAGGAGGAACCCCCGACCACGGGCCAGCAGGCGCTGTTCTAGCCCGCGCCGGATCGTGCCGCCTGCGGCGGGCTGTTCCCCTATCCCGCCCCTTCCCGAAACTGGAGCTCCGCCCCAGACCCCGGCCGAACGCCCCGGACCCCCGGATACACACGGGCATCCACTCCGTCGACGTGCCGACCGCGCTCACGACGGCAACGGTTGGTTTGCCGATCCCCGGGGGTCCAGGGGGCGAAGTGAAACTGGGGCTTCGGCCCGAACTCCGTTTGGGCGGCCTGGATGCGCGTGGGCATCCGCCTGGTGATCGGCCCGTGTGTGCAGGTGGTGTTCGCGGTGGTGGCGGTTGGTTTGCCGATCCCCGGGGGTCCAGGGGCGGAGCCCCCTGGTTGCGGGAAGGGGCGGGGAGGGGAAAGACCCGTCGGCCCGCCGCCCTGGCGTGCCAGTGCGTTTGGGGGTGTCCGAGGGCTCCGCCGCAGGGCTCCGGGGTCCAGGGGCGATGTCCCTGGTTGTGGGGAGGGGCGGGGAGGGGGAAGACCCGTCGGCCCGCCGCCCCAGCGGCCCCGTTACGCCGCGCCCACCAGCCGGGAGGCGATCGTCACCCCCGGACTCGCCTCCGTCAGCGCCTCCACCAACTGGTCACCGGCCGCCTTCAGCGCCGTGTCGTCCATCGGTCCCAGCGCGTCCAGCACGAACATCGCCCGGGTGGTGTCATGCGTGAGCCGGGTGCGGGTGCACTGGCGCCAGTTCCAGCGGCGGCAGGTGGCGCCCGTGTCGTCCCGCCAGACCACCTCGCCGGGCGCCGGGTGCTCGATCACGGGCTCGCCCCCGGCCGTCGTCTCGAAGGTCTCGTCGCCCTCGGCGCGCACGAGCCGGGCCGCGCCCACGTAGTGGTCGAGGTCCTCGCCGCCGAGCGGGATCACATGTCCGACCGAGATCGCGTTGTAGATGTCGGTCAGCCGGTCGACCCGGGGCAGCCCGGCGGAGACCCGCCGCAGCAGCGCCTCCGCGCTGGGCCGGGTGCGCTGCGGCTTCGCGCCGAAGGCGCGGAACGCCTCGCGCCAGGCGGCCAGATGCGGATGTTCCTCCACCGGGCCGTCCCCGAACCGCTCCCGCGCCGCCGACTCGGCGCCGGCCAGGAGCCGCTCGCTCAGCTCGTCGCCGGGCCCGGGAAGCAGTCCCTCGGCGGTGATGAGCAGCGCCCGGTAGTCGGGGCGCAGGGCGAGTACGGCGGGGTCGATGGTGGCGGATTCCAGCCAGGCTGCGGCGTCGAACGTCATGCGGTCCACTATGGCATACGGTGCGGTGCAGTGTGATGTACGGCTTCGGGGGCCACCCCCACCCTGGAGACGGCGGGTGCCCCGATGGTGGCGTATGGGCCGGAAGCGGAACGCTCTACGGCATGACCACACGTACTTCCGACTCCGGCCCGCGCCGCCGGGCCCTGCTGGCCGCCACCGCCCTCGCCGCGGTAGGGGTAGGGGCGGGGGTGGGGGTGGCGCAGCCGAAGGCGGTCGCCGCCCCGGCCGCGCGGCGGGTGCGGCTGACGCTGCCCGCGCCCACCGGACCGTACCCCGTGGGCACGGTCTCGCACCGCCTCGTCGATCACGGCCGGCCCGATCCCTGGGTCGCCTCCCGGCCGTCGCGTGAGCTGATGGTCAGCGTCCGCTATCCGGCCCGGGACGTCGAGCGGTATCCGCGCGCCGCGCAGCTTTCGCCGGGCGAGGCAGCCGGTTTCGACCGGCTGAACAGCTTCGGGGGCGTGCCGCGGGGCAGCGTCGACTGGGCGGCGACGCGCACCTTCGCGCACCAGGGGGCCCCGCCCGCGAGGGCGCGTCGGGGCGCCGCGCGCCCGGTGGTGCTCTACTCGTCGGGTGTCGGCGACCCCCGTTCGCTGGGCACCACGCTCACCGACGAGCTGGCGTCGCGCGGCTATGTCGTGGTCTGTGTCGACCACACCTACGACGCGTCGGCGGTCGAGTTCCCGGATGGCCGGATCGAGACCAGCCGGCTGCCGGAGGAGTACGAACGGGCCGAGCGGGAGGGCACGGTCGTCGAGTTGCTGCGGAAGACCTGTGCGGTGCGAGTGGCGGATCTTCGCTTCGTTCTCGACCAGCTGCCGGCGATCGCCCCGACACCGTTCGCCATCGGCGCGTTCGGGCAGTCGGCGGGCGGCTTCGCGGCCCTTCAGGCGATGCACGACGACCGGCGGATCGCGGCGGCCGCGAATCTGGACGGGGTGCTGGCCTACGTCCAGGAGGATCAGGACCCCGGCCCCCTCTCCACGGTCGCCGCGGACGGTGTGGACCGCCCCGTGCTGCTCCTGGGCAAGGACGGAAACGACCACCACACCGTGCCGTCGTGGGGTGCGCTGTGGGAGCACAGTTCGGGTCCGCGCCTCGATCTGACGCTGCTCGGTTCGGGCCATGCGACCTACACCGACGCCACGTCGATGCTGCCTCGGATCGCCGCGCGGTTGGGCCTGCCGAAGGAGATGGTGACCGGGGCGATCGGCACGGTCGCCCCGAAGCGGGCGGTGGCCGTCCAGCGCGCGTATGTCCCGGCGTTCTTCGACCGCGAGCTGCGCCACCGCGATGACGCCGGGCTGCTGGACGGTCCGTCGGCCCGCTACCCGGAGGTGCGATTCGTCGGCTAGCCCGCCACTCGGGCCGGGGGCCTAGAACAGCCCCAGCTGCGCGGTGAGCAATGCGAGGACTACGACGAGCGACCAGCCCAGCAGATGCTCCAACAGGTGGTCCTCGCCGTCGGAGGGGCCTCCGGCGCGGGCGTGGAGGCCGGTGCGGCGCGCCGCGATGTCGGTCATGCGGGTGTCCTCTGTGCTCAGCGATGATCGTGGTGAACGTGATGAAAAAGGTCATCACCGTTGCCCAGGGTGCGTCGAGCGGCCACCTGGGGTAAAGGGGGAGTGGCCGAACTCACCCGAGGAGGTCCACGGTGACCAGCGTCATTCCCAAGGGTCTGGGCGAGCAGATCCGCGCCCTGGCCGGGGGCGAGGTGACCTCCCGTGCGCTGGTCGAGCAGTCGCTCCGGCGCATCGCCGAGACCCAGCCCACGCTCAACGCGTTCCGCCGCGTCCGCGCCGAGGCCGCCCTGCGCGAGGCCGCCGAGGCGGACCGGCGGCTGGCGGCGGGGGAGCGGCTGCCGCTGCTCGGTGTCCCGCTCGCGGTCAAGGACGATACGGACGTGGCGGGCGAGCCCACCGCCTTCGGCTGCTGCGGCGACTTCCCCGCCAAGACCGAGGACGGCGAGGCGGTACGGCGGCTGAAGGCGGCCGGGGCCGTGATCGTCGGCAAGACCAACACCCCCGAGCTGGGCCAGTGGCCGTTCACCGAGGGCCCCGCCTTCGGCGACACCCGCAACCCCTGGAGCCCGGAGCACACCCCCGGCGGCTCCTCCGGCGGCGGCGCGGCCGCCGTCGCCGCCGGGCTGGTTCCCGCCGCGCTCGGCTCGGACGGCGCGGGCTCGGTCCGCATCCCCGCCGCCTGGACGCATCTCATCGGCATCAAGCCCCAGCGCGGCCGGATCTCCACCTGGCCGGACATCGAAGCCTTCAACGGCATCACCTGCAACGGCCCGCTGGCCCGTACGGTCGCCGACGCGGCGCTGCTGCTGCATGTCGCGACCGGCAACCACGAGGGGGAGCTGCACCGCCCGGAGCCCGTGGACGTGCTGTCCGCGGTGGGCCGTGACCCGGGGCGGCTGCGGATCGCCCTGTCGTTCAAGACGGCCTTCACCGGCACCCCGAAGAGTCTGGACCCGGTGGTGCGGGCCGCCATCGTCCGGCTCGCCGAGCGGCTGGCGACCCTCGGCCACGAGGTGGTGGAGGCCGAGCCGCGCTACGGGCTCGTGGGCTTCTCCTTCCTGCCGCGCGCCACGGCCGGGCTCACCGAATGGTCCGGCCGGGTCCCCGATCCGCTGCTGCTGGACATCCGCACCCGCGGCGCCGTCCGCAACGGCCGTCTGCTGGGCGGTGCACCGCTGCGGTGGGCGCGGTCGTACGAGAAGCCGCTGCGGCGCCAGGTCGGGGCGATCTTCGACCGCTTCGACGTGGTCCTCTCCCCGACGACGGCCACCCCGCCGCTGCGGATCGGCGCCATGGCCAATCTGTCCGGGTGGCGTACGGATCGGGCCATGATCGCGGCGTGCCCGTACGCCTGGCCGTGGAACGTGCTGGGCTGGCCCGCGATGAACGTCCCCGCCGGGTTCGCCGACCCCGGGCACCGCACGCTGCCGCTCGGCGCCCAGTTCCTCGGCCCGGCCAACAGCGAGCCCGTGCTCATCTCGCTGGCGGCCCAGCTGGAGGCCGACCAGCGGTGGTACGAGCGGTGGCCGCAGGTGTCCCGCCCCGGCCCGCAGTGAGCCTTCTCTCATACTTTTCGGACATACCTGCTTGAGAGAGAAATGCCAGGTCACGGCTACCTCCGGTAATGAGGAGGTGCCATCTCGCATGGTCACAAGCGTGCGAACGGATCGCTACACTTCCGCCACATGGTGAAGAGGGTGACCGAAAAGCGTCGGAGAAGAAAACAGAAGGGTCAGATATTCGTCAATGCCTCCGGTGGCCGGAGACAGCTCCTGGCGCTCGCGGCGCTGGCTGTCGGCTGTGCCTGCGTCGGTTATCTGCTGCTGCTCGTGGCCGCCCTGTCCGGTGTGCTGTGGCAGGACGGCCAGGAGCCGCCGAAGACCGCCGAGCGGTCCACCACCGGTAGCGCCCCGACCGCGGAGCCCTGGCCCAGTTCGTACACCTACGGCACCGCGGTGACCGATCCCCTTGCCGCCGACTCACCGTCCGGGGGCGGCCCCTGGTGAGCCGGCACGCACACCGCCCCGAGCCGCGCGGCCACTGGCTGCTGCTGATCGTCGTCGTCTCCGCGGTCGCAGCCGCACTGGTGTTCGAGGGCTGGACCACGCACGAGGTCGCCTCCCAGCCGACGCGCCGCGCCTGTACGAGTCCCATCCCGAAGGCCGCCGACACCGGGAAACCGGTGGTGCGCATCGCCGGCGGCAGGGTGCAGACGGCCGGGATGCCGGCCCGCTCCGTCGCCCTCACCTTCGACGGGGGGCCCGACCCCGTATGGACCCCACGCCTGCTCCACCTGCTGCGCGCCCATCACGCGCACGCCACCTTCTTCCTCTCCGGCGTCCAGACGGCCCGCCACCCCGAGCTGGTGCGCCGCATCCGCGACGCGGGCCATGAGATCGGCTCGCTCACCTACACCGGCTCCGACCTGGGCGCGGCGTCCGCCGTGCGCACCCGGCTGGAGCTGTCCCTGACCCAGACGGCGCTGGCGGGCAGCGCGGGGACCACCACCAAACTGCTGCGGCTGCCGCTCACCACCCAGGCCGACACGATGTGCGGGGGCGAGTGGACGGCCGCCCGGCGCGCCGCCGGGCAGGGGTATCTGCTGGTCGCGGCCGACCGGCCGGATCGGAAGCCGGAGCGGGGCGTCGTCCAGCAGTACAGCCAGACGGACAGCGCCTACAGCGAGATCAAGAAGCTCTTCCGGAACCGGAAGATCGAGAAGTACACGACGGTGTCCGAGGGGCTCGGCCAGGCCCCGGTCAACACCCCCGCCTCCACCATCGGCCAGGTGCAGGGCAAGGCGCTGCTCCAGGTCCAGTCCATCGGGCACGGCTTCGTCCAGGCCATGACCTGGGTGCTCGGCATCGCGGGCGCGCTGGCCCTGCTGCGGCTGGTGCTGATCGTCTTCTTCGCACGGGCCCATGTCCGGCGCCTGCACCGCTTCCGGCCCGGCTCGCCCTGGTTGCGCGAGGTCAACGACCCGGTGACGGTGCTCGTCCCCGCCTACAACGAGGAGGCGGGCATCGAGACCACCGTGCGGTCACTGCTCGCCTCCACCCACCGGTGGCTTCAGATCATCGTGATCGACGACGGCTCGACCGACCGGACGGCGGACCTCGCCACCTGGATCGACGATCCCCGCGTCTCGGTGATCCGCCAGCCCAACGCGGGCAAGGCGGCCGCCCTCAACACCGGCCTGGTCCACGCCCAGTACGACATCGTGGTGATGGTCGACGCCGACACCGTCTTCGAACCGGAGGCCATCCACCAGCTCATCCAGCCGCTCGCCCACCCGGCCATCGGCGCCGTCAGCGGCAACACCAAGGTCGGCAATCGCCGTCGGCTGCTGGGCAGATGGCAGCACCTGGAGTACGTCTTCGGCTTCAACCTCGACCGCCGGATGTACGAGGTGCTGGAGTGCATGCCGACCGTGCCCGGCGCGATCGGCGCCTTCCGGCGGGACGCGCTGCTGGGCGTCGGCGGGGTCAGCGAGGCCACTCTCGCCGAGGACACCGACCTCACGATGGCCCTGTGGCGGGCCGGTTGGCGGGTGGTGTACGAGGAGTCCGCGATCGCCTGGACCGAGGTGCCCACCTCGCTGCGCCAGCTGTGGCGGCAGCGGTACCGCTGGTGCTACGGCACGCTCCAGGCCATGTGGAAGCACCGCCGCGCCCTCCGCGAGGTCGGTCCGGCCGGGCGCTTCGCCCGCCGGGCGCTGCCCTATCTCCTCCTCTTCCAGGTGGCGCTGCCGCTGCTCGCCCCCATCGTGGACGTCTTCGCCCTGTACGGCATGGCGTTCGCCGACCCGGTGGAGTCGATCGGGGTGTGGCTCATCTTCCTCGTGGTGCAGCTGCTCGGCGCCGGATACGCGCTGCGGCTGGACAAGGAACGGCTGCGGGCGCTGTGGGCGATGCCCTTCCAGCTCCTCGTCTACCGGCAGCTGATGTACCTCGTGATCATTCAGTCGGTGGTCAGCGCCCTGTTCGGCACGAGGCTGCGCTGGCACCGCATGCAGCGGAGCGGCTCCGCCGGGGAACAGCGGACGGTCGGACCCGCCGCGCGTCAGGGTCTGTCATGAACAGGGGACGGAGAACCATGTCGAACGACGCCGACGAGCCCGCCCCCGGCCGCCGGTGGCCCCGGCGGCTGCGGCGCACGGTGGTCGTCGTGCTCGCGGTGGTCCTGGTCGGGGCCGCCTCCACGTACGGCTGGGCCTGGTCCCAGCTGAACGACGACGTCGACCTGGCCAAGGTCGAGCACCGCCCCGCGCCGGGCAAGGGCACCAACTACCTCATCGTGGGCTCCGACAGCCGTGACGGCCTCTCCCAGGGCGACAAGAAGAACCTGCACACCGGCTCGGCCGAGGGCCGCCGCACCGACTCCATGATGGTGCTGCACACCGGCGCCCACGGCGCCACGATGGTGAGCCTGCCGCGTGACTCCTGGGTGACCCTCCCGCCGTTCACCTACCCCATGACCGGTAAGCGCCCCGGGCCGTCCAGGAACAAGCTCAACGCCGCGTTCTCGCTGGGCGGTCCCGAACTGCTGGTGCGCACCATCGAGTACAACACCGGGCTGCGGATCGACCACTACGCGGAGATCGGCTTCGCGGGCTTCGTCAACGTCGTCAACTCGGTGGGCGGCGTGCGGATGTGCCTGGACAAGCCCGTCAAGGACAAGAAGTCCGGCGCCGATCTGAAGGCGGGCTGTCAGATGCTGGACGGCCGCCAGGCCCTGGCCTTCGTCCGCCAGCGCCACCAGGAGGCCAACGGAGACCTCGGCCGCAGCCAGAACCAGCAGAAGTTCCTCTCCGCGCTGGCGAAGCGGGCCGCCCAGCCGGACCAGGTCTTCGTCCCGTGGAAGTCCCTGCCGACCGTCGGCGCGGGCCTGGACACGCTGATCGTGGACAAGGACACGGATCTGCGGACGCTGATGTCGTTGTTCAAGGCGATGAAGCGGGTCTCGGGCGGCGACGGCAACCGGCTGAACGTCCCCGTGGCCGGTCGTGGGGTCGCCACGTCCAAGGGCGACGCGCTGAAGTGGGACGAGGGGCGGGCGAAGCGGCTCTTCGAGCGGCTGCGGAACGATCAGCCGGTGGGCCGCGACTAGGCCGTGTTTTGAAGGTCGGCTCTGTTCCTCGTCCCGCATCGTGATGATCTCGGTGTGGGACGAGGGGATCTTTCTGACGGGCAGTGGGCTG
>NZ_JAGGLR010000016.1 GCF_017874715.1 Streptomyces iranensis
GCAGGCCACGACGAAACGCCTCCAGGCAGCGGAACGACAGCAGGCCACGACGAAACGCCTCCAGGCAGCGGAACGACAGCAGGCCACGACGAAACAGCTCCGGGCGGCGGGACGGCCGCAGGCCGCGGCGAGACGACTCCAGACGGCGGGACGACAGCGAGCCGCAGCGAGACGACTCCGAGCGGCGGAACAGCTCCAGGCGGCGGGACGACCGCGGGCCGCGACGAAACGACTCCAGGCGGCGGAACGACAGCGGGCCGTGGCGGGGCGGGCGCGGGGCGGGCGGCGGCGGGGCGGGCGACGAGTCGGGATGTGGCGCGCGCGGCGGGCGTGTCCCAGGCGACCGTCTCCCTGGTACTCGGGGAGAAGTGGCCCGGACGGGTCTCCGAGCGCACCGTGGAGACCGTGCGCGCCGCCGCGCGGGATCTGGGCTACCGCCCCAACCTCGCGGCCCGCAGCCTCCGCCTGGGCCGCACCAGGACCGTGCTGCTGGTCGTGCCCGCCCTCACGACCGAGTTCTTCGCCCGCGTCTACACCGGCGCCGAGCGGGTCGCCGCCGACCACGGCTTCGGCGTGGTGCTCTATCCGTCCCCCGAGGGCGTGGGCCCGGCCAGGGACCCGTTCGACTCGGCGCGCGCCTCGCTCGACGGGGTGATCGCCTCCTCCATGGCGGCCGACGCCCTGGTCGCGGTGCGCGGCGGCGGGCTGCCGCTGGTGATGCTCGACAGCGATCCGGACGACGCGGCCGCGGCGGCCACGGTCAACCTGGACATCGCGGACGGGGCGCGGCAGGTGGCCGAGCATCTGCTGGGGCTCGGCCACCGCCGGGTGGCCCATCTGGCGGCGGCGGTGGACTCCTGGACCTTCCGGGTCCGCGCGCGGGCCCTGGCGGCGGCGGTGGACGGGGTCACGGGCGCAGCGCTGAGCGCCGAACCGGCGGGGCTGAGCGTCGAGGAGGGCCGCCGGGCCGCCGAGCGGGTCCTGGCCCGCCCCGGGCCCCGGCCGACCGCGCTGGTCTGCGACGACGACATCCTGGCCGCGGGTGCCTGCAAGGCGGCCCGGCGGCTGGGGCTGCGGATCCCGGACGACATCTCGGTGACCGGCTTCGACGATCTGGCCCTGGCCACGGCGGTGGAGCCGGAGCTGACCACGGTCCGGCTCTCGGCGGAGGCGGTGGGCGCGGCGGGTATGCGGGCCCTGATGACGCTCCTGGACGGCGAGACGCCCCAGGACACCGTGCTCCCCGTCGACCTGCTCCCCCGGGGCTCCACGGCCCCTCCCCCACGGCCCTGACCCGGGGCCGGGCCCCATAACGCCCACCGCCGCCCCGGTGGGCCGGGGCGGCGGTGGCGGTGGCGGTGGGACGAAACGGCGGTGGGTGGGTCAGTCCTCGGACTCCGAGGAGGACTCCTCCGAGGACTCGGCCGACGCCTCCGCGTCGGCCCCGCCCTCTCCGGGCTCCAGGAGCCGGGAGAGCTGGCCGCCCAGGACCCGCTTGAACTTGCGCTTCTGGGGGCGGGTGCGGTCCAGGACCGCGACCTCGAGCTGCTCGGCGGTGAGGCTGCGCTCCCCGCCGTTGTTGTCACGGGAGAGCGAGTCGACGGCCAGCTTGAGGGCCTCGGCCAGGGTCATGCCGTCCCGGTGGCGCTGGTCGAGGTAGCTGCTGATCTGGTCGGCGTTGCCACCGACGGCGACCGAGCCGTGCTCGTCCACGATGGAACCGTCGTGCGGAAGCCGGTAGATCTGGTCGTCCTCGGGGCCCTCCCCGACCTCGGCGACGATCAGCTCGACCTCGTACGGCTTCTCGGCGGCGCTGGAGAAGATCGTGCCCAGGGTCTGGGCGTAGACGTTCGCCAGCCCGCGGGCCGTGACATCCTCGCGGTCATAGGTATAGCCACGCAGATCGGCGTAACGGACTCCGCCGATGCGCAGATTCTCGAATTCGTTGTACTTACCGACCGCGGCGAAGGCGATCCGGTCATAGATCTCGCTGACCTTGTGCAGCGCGCGGGACGGGTTCTCCGCAACGAAGACGATGCCGTCGGCGTACTGCAGCACGACCACGCTGCGGCCGCGCGCGATGCCCTTACGGGCGTATTCCGCGCGGTCGGCCATGGCCTGCTGAGGAGAAACATAGAACGGCGTCGTCACCGGCTGTCCGTCCCTTCTGTCATTGGCGAATGCATTCCGGTAGGACCGTCCTGATCAGAGCAGGGCGGCGCGGGGGCCGTCCGGCTCCTCGAGGCGCCGTTCATGGATGGCGCGGGCGAGTTCGGACACCTCGTCCTCGCTGAACCGCTTGAAACCGTCCTCGGTGAGGGAGGTGATGATCGGATAAATGCGGCGGGCGAGATCCGGCCCTCCGGTGGCCGAATCGTCGTCGGCGGCGTCATAGAGCGCTTGGAGCACGGCCGTGGCCGCCTGCTCCTCGGTCGAATCCTCGCGATAGAGCTTCTTGAGCGCGCCCCGGGCGAACATCGAGCCCGAGCCGGTGGCGGCGAAGCCGCGCTCCTCCGAACGCCCCCCGGTCACGTCGTAGGAGAAGATACGGCCCTTCTCCCGGTCGACGTCCCACCCCGCGAAGAGCGGGACCACGGCAAGGCCCTGCATCGCCATGCCGAGGTTGCCGCGGATCATGGTCGACAGCCTGTTCGCCTTGCCCTCGAGCGAGAGCACGGTGCCCTCGACCTTCTCGAAGTGCTCCAGCTCCAGCTGGAAGAGCTTGACCATCTCCACCGCGATACCGGCGGTCCCCGCGATCCCGACCGCCGAGAACTCATCGGCGGGGAAGACCTTCTCGATGTCACGCTGTGCGATGACATTGCCCATGGTGGCGCGGCGGTCACCGGCGAGCACCACGCCGCCAGAGAAGGTCACCGCCACGATGGTGGTGCCGTGGGGGGCCTCGATGGCGCCCTGCACCGGGGGCAGTGGACGGTTCCCCGGAAGCAGCTCGGGCGAGTGGTCGCCCAGGAAGTCCATGAACGACGAGGAGCCGGGCGTCAGGAAGGCAGCCGGCAGACGCCCTGTGCTACGAGTGTTGGCTTCCACACGTTTCCTTCCACCAGATCTTGAAATGATGCACGGACCATACCCCTGGCCATGGAAGTCATCCGTCCTGCGTCCCCTCCGCGGGGACGCAGGACGGAGAAGACGCGCCTTACTGCCCGCCCTTCTGGACGAAAGACCTCACGAAGTCCTCCGCGTTCTCCTCGAGCACGTCGTCGATTTCGTCCAGCACGGAGTCGACGTCGTCCGAGAGCTTCTCCTGCCGCTCCTTGAGGTCGTCCGCGGCCTGTGCGTCCTGCGTCTGCTCCTCGACCTCTTCGGTCGAGCGCGACGCCTTCTGCTGACCGCCGCCGGTGTCCTTGGTCGCCATTTCCCTCACCCCGCTCGGTTCGCCCGCTGATTCGATCGGTCTCAAGATCAGACCCTACAAGCAGGGTCCGACATCGGCCTCCCACTCGCTACAACGTACGGAGGCCACCTCGATGATTCCCGGCCCAAGGGCATTTCAGCCTCCGGACAGCACCCGGACCAGGTCCTCGGCCGTGCGGCAGCGGTCCAGCAACTCCTTGACGTGGTTGCGGGTGCCGCGCAGCGGCTCCAGGGTGGGAACCCGTTGCAGAGAGTCACGACCCGGCAGGTCGAAGATCACCGAGTCCCAGGAGGCCGCGGCCACGTCGTCCGCGTACTGCTCCAGGCAGCGGCCGCGGAAGTAGGCGCGGGTGTCCTCCGGGGGCTTGTTCTGGGCGCGTGCGATGTCCTGGTCGTCCAGCAGCCGCTTCATCTTGCCGCGGGCCACCAGCCGGTTGTACAGGCCCTTGTCCGGGCGCACGTCGGCGTACTGGAGGTCCACCAGATGGAGCCGGGCCGCGTCCCACTCCAGGGCGTCGCGGCGGCGGTAGCCCTCGAGCAGCTCCCGCTTGGCGATCCAGTCCAGCTCGCCGGACAGGCTCATGGGATCGCGCTCCAGCCGGTTCAGCACGTCCTCCCAGCGGGCCAGGACGTCCCGGGTCTGCTCGTCGGCGTCCGCGCCGTAGCGGTCCTCGACGTATTTGCGGGCCAGCTCGAAGTACTCCATCTGAAGCTGCACCGCGGTGAGCGTACGGCCGCTGCGCAGCGTGACGAGACGGCGCAGCGTCGGGTCGTGCGAGACCTGGTGCAGGGTGCGCACCGGCTGGTCCACCGCGAGGTCCACGGCGATAAAGCCGTCCTCGATCATCGACAGCACCAGGGCGGTGGTGCCCAGCTTGAGGTACGTCGACAGCTCGGAGAGGTTGGCGTCGCCGATGATCACGTGGAGCCGGCGGTACTTCTCGGCGTCGGCGTGCGGCTCGTCGCGGGTGTTGATGATCGGGCGCTTGAGCGTGGTCTCCAGGCCGACCTCGACCTCGAAGTAGTCCGCCCGCTGGCTGATCTGGAAACCGTGCTCATGGCCGTCCTGGCCGACGCCGACGCGGCCCGCGCCGGTGACGACCTGGCGGGAGACGAAGAAGGGCGTCAGGTGGCGCACGATGTCCGAGAAGGCGGTTTCCCGCTTCATCAGGTAGTTCTCATGCGTGCCGTAGGAGGCGCCCTTGTTGTCGGTGTTGTTCTTGTAGAGGTGGATGGGCTGGCCGCCGGGCAGCTCGGCGGCGCGCAGCGCGGCCTCGGCCATGATGCGCTCGCCGGCCTTGTCCCAGAGCACCGCGTCCCGGGGGTTGGTGACCTCGGGGGCGGAGTACTCGGGGTGGGCGTGATCCACATAGAGCCGAGCGCCATTGGTGAGGATCACATTGGCCAGGCCGATGTCCTCGTCCGTGAGCTGGCTGGCGTCGGCGGACTCGCGTGCGAGGTCGAATCCGCGGGCGTCCCGCAGCGGGTTCTCCTCCTCGAAGTCCCAGCGGGCGCGGCGCGCCCGGTGCATCGCCGCCGCGTAGGCGTTGACGACCTGGGATGAGGTGAGCATGGCATTGGCGTTCGGGTGCCCCGGGACGGAGATCCCGTACTCCGTCTCGATTCCCATTACGCGCCGTACGGTCATGCGGCCCTCCTTGCCCGGCGCCGCCCCCGGCTGGGGTCGGCGCTCAAGTACCGCTGCGCTCCCGGTCCATCTGCGGCCCCCGATCCCCCGTGCCGCGATACTGCGGTACCGAAGAGCCTAGAACGGCCAAGCGGTGCTGCGGAGATCATTACAGTCATTGCTCCGGTCGGGCTCGTAGGACTCATACGAAGAATGCGGTCGGAAAAGCGCATCCGGCTGCGGATGCCCCTCCAGGACATCCGCAGCCGGACCGCGGTGTTACAGGTACTGACCGGTGTTCGCCACCGTGTCGATGGAGCGTCCGGTGTCCGCGCCCTGCTTTCCGGTGACCAGGGTGCGGATGTACACGATCCGCTCGCCCTTCTTACCGGAGATCCGGGCCCAGTCGTCCGGGTTCGTGGTGTTGGGCAGGTCCTCGTTCTCCTTGAACTCGTCCACGCAGGCGGCGAGCAGATGGGAGACGCGAAGGCCCTTCTGGTTGTGGTCCAGGAAGTCCTTGATCGCCATCTTCTTGGCGCGGTCCACAATGTTCTGGATCATGGCGCCGGAGTTGAAGTCCTTGAAGTAGAGGACTTCCTTGTCGCCATTGGCGTAGGTGACCTCCAGGAAGCGGTTCTCCTCGGACTCGGTGTACATCTGCTCGACCACCGACTGGATCATCCCGCCGATCGCGGCCTTGGGCGACTGGCCGTGCTCGGTGAGGTCGTCAGTGTGGATGGGCAGGGACTCCGTCAGGTACTTCGAGAAGATGTCCTTGGCGGCCTCGGCGTCCGGACGCTCGATCTTGATCTTCACATCGAGGCGGCCGGGGCGCAGGATCGCGGGGTCGATCATGTCCTCACGGTTGGAGGCACCGATGACGATCACGTTCTCCAGGCCCTCCACACCGTCGATCTCGGAGAGCAGCTGGGGGACGATGGTGTTCTCCACGTCCGAGCTGACCCCGGAGCCACGGGTGCGGAAGAGGGAGTCCATCTCGTCGAAGAAGACGATGACGGGCGTGCCCTCGCTGGCCTTCTCCCGGGCCCGCTGGAAGACCAGCCGGATGTGCCGCTCCGTCTCGCCGACGTACTTGTTGAGCAGCTCGGGGCCCTTGATGTTGAGGAAGAAGCTCTTCCCCGCGGGCTTGCCGGTCACCTCGGCGACCTTCTTGGCAAGGGAGTTGGCCACGGCCTTGGCGATCAGCGTCTTACCGCAGCCGGGCGGGCCGTACAGCAGCACACCCTTGGGCGGCCGCAGTTCGTGCTCCTTGAAGAGGTCGGGGTAGAGATACGGGAGCTCGACCGCGTCGCGGATCAGCTCGATCTGGTTTCCCAGACCGCCGATCTTGTTGTAGTCGATGTCCGGCACCTCTTCGAGGACGAGCTCCTCGACCTCGCTCTTCGGTACCACCTCGTAGACATAGCCGGACCGGGGCTCGAGCAGCAGGGCGTCACCGGGCCGGATGGTGGTGCTCAGCAGCGGCTCCGCCAGCCGCACCACCCGCTCCTCGTCGGTGTGCCCGATCACCAGGGCGCGCTCGCCGTCCTCAAGGACTTCCTTGAGGGTGACGATGTCCCCGGCGCGCTCGAACTCCATGGCCTCGACCACATTGAGCGCCTCGTTGAGCATGACCTCCTGGCCGCGCTTGAGGTCGTCGAGCTCGACGCTTGGGCTGACATTCACCCGGAGTTTACGGCCCCCGGTGAAGATGTCCGCCGTGCCGTCCTCGTTCGCCTGCAGAAAGGCTCCGAAACCGGCCGGCGGCTGTGCGAGCCGGTCGACCTCCTCCTTGAGGGCCACGATCTGGTCGCGGGCCTCACGGAGTGTGTTCGCGAGCCGCTCGTTCTGTGCGGAGACTCCCGCCAGATTGGTCTGCAGCTCGACGATCCGCTCTTCGAGAATCCTCGTATGACGCGGAGAGTCGGCGAGCTTGCGGCGCAGGACGGCGATTTCCTGCTCGAGATAGGCAACCTGGCCGGCAGGGTCGTCAGACCCCCGCCCCGGCCGGATGCCGCGGTTGATGTCGTCGTCGTGGGCTGCCACGGTCCTCACCTCCTCCAAGGGGAGCTGGACGCTTCCTGACCCTACCTGGGCCGGTGCGGGTTGAAACCCCTAGATCACAAACCCGGTCGGCGTGTGTCCGATCTTCACCCTTGCGCACTCCCTCACGCCAGGTGAATACCCACCCAGCAACATCGGAAAGCGAGCGGTTGTATCGTCGACACGGTCAACACCCGTCAGCGTTGGCGATATTTAGACAATGTTGAATCGCGTATCGAAGGAACAGGAGGCGGCACACCGTGCGGAACGAGGAGCTCGGCGGTCTTGAGGTCTGGATCGACCAGGATCTGTGCACCGGGGACGGCATCTGCGCCCAGTACGCTCCCGAGGTCTTCGAACTCGACATCGACGGTCTAGCCTACGTCAAGAGCGCCGACGATGAGCTGCTACAGGCGAAGGGCGCGGTCACCCCGGTCCCCCTGGCCCTGCTGACCGAGGTAAGGGATTCCGCCAAGGAGTGCCCCGGCGACTGCATCCATGTACGCCGCGTCACGGACCGGGTCGAGGTGTACGGACCCGACGCGGAGTGACACTCCGCGAGTAACCGCTCACACACTCCCCGGGACCGGCAGCGCCTTCAGTACGAACTTTCCGTCCCGCCACCGCCAGTTGACCTTGCGCTGCTGATCCGGACAGCACCGCGGGACCTTGGCCGACGAGTATCCCAGCAACGTGGCCGAAACCCTCTTTCCGCGGACCGCGAAATCGCCGATGCTCATCCCTTCCTTCGGATCCACGAAGGTGGCCACCACGCGGGGCGCGGCGCCCGCGCGGCCGGTCGGCTGGGAGAGCACATAGACGCCGCTGGGCGGGGTACCGAAAGCGGTCGGGCAGCGCACCACGGCCACCGTCTCCGGCCGCCCGTCCCCGTCCAGGTCCGCCGAGCCCCGGTCGACGACGTCGGGCCGGGCCCGGCCGCAGTTCATCGGATAGTCCGCGGTGCGGGGGTCGGGGGCCTTGGCTGCCGGAAGCCTCCCGGTGCCCGGCGCGGAGGCGGTGGTGGACGTGGTGGCCTTGGCGTCGGAGGGCTGGAAGAACGACCCTCCGGCGATGACGGCGGCCACGGCGGCCGCGGTCGCCACCCAGTGCACCGGACGGGGTTGGGTGTGCGCGAGATCCGGGCCCAGAGGCTGCACGCGGGATGACTCCATGTGAGGGGCTGAGGCGGGAGATGACCCGCATGGTGCCACATCTCACAGGGGCGCGGCCACCGCCCTCACACGAGGAATTCGGTGGCCGCGCCGAGCCGTTGTGGCGCCGGGCTCCGGCGGACGGGCCTCAGATGGCCGCCGGACGGATCCCGGACGCCGTCAAGCGTCGCCGGAGGGGGTGTCCTGGCCTCCGGAGGGGCGCCTGTCGCCTCCTGAGGCGTCCGTGGCACCTATGTCCTTGGTGGTGGTACCGGTGTCCTTGGCAGCACCGGTGTCCTTGGCGGTGCCCCAGCCCACGTAGTCCTCGCCATAGGCGCCCTTGGCGGGCCTGCGGCGGCGCATCGGGGGCTCCACACCGTCCGCGAGCCGACGGGCGGTGAGCAGGAAGCCGGTGTGGCCGATCATGCGGTGGTCGGGCCGTACCGCCAGGCCCTCCACGTGCCAGGTGCGCACCATGGTCTCCCAGGCCGACGGCTCGTTGAAGGTGCCGTGTTCGCGGATGGCCTCCACGGTGCGGGCGAGCTGGGTGGTGGTGGCCACGTACGCGCACAGGATGCCGCCGGGGACGAGCGCCTTGGACACCGGCTCCAGGCACTCCCAGGGGGCGAGCATGTCCAGGATCACGCGGTCCACGTCGGTGTCGCTGAGGTTGTCCTGGAGGTCGCCGACGGTGAGCCGCCAGGCGGGGTGCGGGGCGCCGAAGTAGCGCTCGACGTTCTGGGCGGCGATCTCGGCGAAGTCGGCCCGGCGCTCGTAGGAGTGCAGCATGCCCTGGTCGCCGATGGCCCGCAGCAGGAAGGTGGAGAGCGAGCCGGAGCCGACGCCCGCCTCGACGACACGTGCGCCGGGGAAGATGTCGGCCATCGCCAGGATCTGCCCCGCGTCCTTGGGGTAGACCACGGCGGCACCGCGTGGCATGGACAGGACATAGTCGGGGAGCAGGGGGCGCAGCGCGAGATACGCGACGTTTCCCGTGGTGCGCACGACGGTTCCCTCGGGGGCGCCGATCAGCTCGTCATGGGGGAAGGATCCCTTGTGGGTGTGGAAGTTCTTCCCGGACTCGAGCGTGAAGGTGTAGTGGCGTCCCTTGGGGTCGGTGAGCTGGACCTGGTCCCCGACCTGAAAGGGCCCGCGACGGCGGGCGGCACCGGTCGGTTCGGACATGTGAACAGCCTACCGGCCACTTGGCCGTGCCCGGACCACGCCCGGGGGTCTCAGGAGCGGCCCGAGGGCGTCCTGGCCATCGCCGCCACGAAGGCGCGCTCGACATCGGCCGTGGAGAGCACCCCGTAGATCTCGCCGGTCTCCTCGACCACCAGATACTCGGTGGCCGGGGTGGCACGCAGGGTGTCCAGCAGTTCCTCGCCGGTGAGCTCGGCGGAGACCCGCATACCGTCCTTGAGGTCCTGGGCGAGACCGCTCACCGCGACCCAGGGGCGGCGGTGCTCCGGGATCCCCACGATGGCCGCCTCGCGCACCACGGCGGTCGGGGCGCCGTGGCCGTCCACCACGACCAGGGCGCGGGCCCCCGCCTCGTTCGCCCGGCGCAGCGCCTCGGAGAGCGGGGTGTCGGCCGCCACGGGGACGGCGCGCCGGGTGAGCGTACGGGCGCGCAGGTCCGGCAGCCGCTCCCGCAGCCGGGCCATCCGCAGGCTGTTGCCCGCGCCGGTCCAGATGATCGCGGCGAGTATGGCGGCCAGCAGCGCGTCGGTGAGCGAGTCGACGCTGCCGAAGCTCTTGGGCTCTTCGCCGAGCCCGCCCGCCTGGGTGAGCAGCGGCAGCCCGACGAGCACCGCGACGGCGAGCGCGCGGCCGCTCCAGGCGGCGGCGACGGTGCCGGTCATGGGCCTGCCGCTGATCTTCCAGACGACGGCCCGCAGCATCCGCCCGCCGTCCAGCGGCAGGCCGGGCAGCAGGTTGAACGCGGCCACGATCAGGTTGGAGATCATCAGCCCGGCGAGCAGCACCCCGGGCACCGTGCCGGGCTCCACGACCATCATGCCGAGGTAGAACACGCCCGCCAGGACCAGGGAGAGCAGCGGGCCGACGAAGGCGAGCACGAACTCCCGGCCGGGGGTCTCGGTCTCCTTCTCGATCTCCGAGACCCCGCCGAAGAACTGCAGCTGGATGCGGCGCACCGGCAGCTTGAAGCGGAGCGCGGCCACGGTGTGGGCGAGCTCGTGCACCAGCACCGAGGCGTAGAAGGCCACCGCGAAGAAGAGCGAGACCAGATAGCGGGCGGCGCCGAGCTCGGGCAGCACCCGGTCGAGCTGGCCGCCGAAGACCCAGGTGATGAGGGCGGCGACCAGGAACCAGCTGGGCGAGACGTACACGGGCACGCCGAAGGGCCGGCCCATGAGAATGCCGCCGCCCACGTCGCGTGAGCGCGGCTGCTTGCCGCCCTCGGGCCCGGTCGCGCGGTCCGATTCCCCGTTGTCGGACTGCCGCTGCCCGCTGTTGTCCACGGTGTCCCCTCGTCGGATGCTCGGTCGCACCCTTCTTTTTGATACGGTCCCCACGATCATGCAGTGCCGGGGGCTCGAACGTCGATGGTATGCGTCCGGCTGTCGGTGGCGGGTCGTAGGGTCTTCGCCATGGGAACCACCACGGGAACCACCACCGGGAAGGCCGAACCCTCCGGCGGGTCACCGAAGTCCGGCCGCGCCGCCTCGTTGTCACCCTCACGGGCAGCCGATTTCATGCGGTGCCCGCTGCTGTACCGCTTCCGAGTGATCGACAAACTGCCGGAGAAGCCCAGCTCGGCGGCCACCCGCGGCACGGTGGTCCACGCGGTGCTGGAGCGGCTCTTCGACGCCCCGGCCGCCGACCGCACCGCCCCGCGGGCCCGGTCGATGGTGCCGGACGAGTGGGAGCGGCTGCTGGCGGCCAAGCCGGAGCTGGCCGAGCTGTTCCAGGAGGAGGACGGCGCTCCGGCGCCGGACCGGCTGGCCGAGTGGCTGACGGGGGCCCAGACGCTGGTGGAGCAGTGGTTCTCGCTGGAGGATCCGACCCGTCTGGAGCCCGCGGAGCGCGAGCTGTTCGTGGAGACGGAGCTCGAGTCCGGGCTGACGCTCCGTGGAATCATCGACCGGATCGACATCGCCCCCACCGGTGATGTCCGGATCGTGGACTACAAGACGGGCAAGGCCCCCGCGCCGCAGTACGCGGGCGAGGCCCTGTTCCAGATGAAGTTCTACGCCCTGGTGCTGTGGCGGCTGCGCGGGGTGATCCCGCGGCGGCTCCAGCTGGTCTACCTGGGCAGCGGCGATGTGCTGACGTACGACCCGGAGGAGCGGGATCTGCGGGCCGTGGAGCGCAAGGTGCTGGCCCTGTGGGAGGCGATCCGGCTGGCCACGGAGACCGGTGCCTTCGTGCCCCGGCAGACCAGGCTCTGCGGCTGGTGCGACCACCAGGCACACTGTCCGGAATTCGGGGGTACGCCGCCGCCGTATCCGCTGGCGGTCCTTCCGGGGCAGAATTGAGGCAGCCGCGTAGCGCCCCCCTGAGGGTGGGGGTGGGTGACGGGCGGGCAGAATGGACGCGGTCTAGGAGAGGGAGTTCCCGTGGCGATCCGCGTCCTACTGGTCGATGATCAACCGCTGCTGCGCACCGGCTTCCGGATGATTCTGGAGGCGGAGCAGGATCTGGCGGTCGTCGGTGAGGCCGGGGACGGTCTGCAGGCCCTGGATCAGGTGCGGGCGCTGCAGCCCGATGTGGTCCTGATGGACATCCGGATGCCGCGGATGGACGGCGTGGAGGCGACCCGTCAGATCACCGGCCCGGGGCGGGACGGCCCGGCCAAGGTGCTGGTGCTGACCACCTTCGACCTGGACGAGTACGTGGTGGAGGCGCTGCGCGCCGGGGCCAGCGGCTTCCTGCTGAAGGACGCGCCCGCCACCGAGCTGGTGCAGGCCATCCGCGTGGTGGCGGCGGGCGAGGCGATGCTGGCGCCCAGCATCACCCGCAGGCTGCTGGACAAGTACGCCGGGCATCTGCCGTCGGGCGAGGAGCCGGTGCCGGACACCCTGCACACGCTGACCGAGCGCGAGGTCGAGGTGCTGAAGCTGGTGGCCCGGGGGCTGTCCAACGCGGAGATCGCCGCCGATCTGTTCGTCAGCGAGACCACGGTCAAGACGCATGTGGGCCATGTGCTGACCAAGCTGGGGCTGCGCGACCGGGTGCAGGCCGCCGTCTACGCCTACGAGAGCGGGCTGGTCCGCCCCGGCGCGCAGTAGGCGTCACCGGGGCGGCTCGGGGTGCTGCCGGACGATCGGCCGGCAGCACCCGTCAGCTGTCGGACGACTTGCCGATCTCCCAGAAGCGGAAGACCGTCGAGGAGTCGAGGGTCCACTGCAGCCCGGTGATGTCGTCCTGGGCCACCGCGTACTGCTTGCCCTGCCACAGCGGGAGCATCGGCACCTCGTCGGCGATGATGTCCTGGATCCGCTGGAAGTCGCCGACCGTGGCCTCGCGGCTGGGCTGCTCGGCGGTGGCGGGGATCAGCTTCGCGGTCAGCCGCGGCGAGGTGTAGTGGTTGGCCAGGACATTGCCGGCGCCGAAGAACGGGGCGACGAAGTTGTCCGGGTCCGGGTAGTCGGGCACCCAGCCCTTCACATAGACCCCGTACTTCCCGCCGGCGACGCCCTTCTCGTACGCGGCGACGTCCGCGCTCTTCACATCGACGTCGAACAGCCCGCTGGCGTTGAGCTGCTCGGCGATCCGGCGCAGGCCCGGGACGGTGCCGGGGCCGTAGCGGATCGGGGTGCCCCACAGGGTCAGCTTGACCTTGCCGGTGATCCCCTCGTCCCGCAGCGCCTGCTTGGCCTTCTCGGGCTGCGGACGGTCGCCGTACTTGTCGTAGAAGGCGGTGTTGTGGCCGGTGATACCGGCCGGGACCACCGAGTACAGCGGTTCGGCGGTGCGCTTGTAGACGTCCCGCACCAGGGTGGAGCGGTCGATGAGGTACGCCATGGCCTTGCGCACCCCGAGCTTGCCCGCCACCGGGTCCTTCATGTTGAAGACCAGGTGCTGGACCTCGGCGCCGGTGCCCTCGACCACGTTCAGGCTCTTGCCGCCGCCGAGGCTCTGCGCCTGGAGGTCGGCGAGGTCGCGCATGGCCAGGCCGCGGTAGGCGAGGTCCACATCGCCCTTCTGCACGGCGGACTTCAGCCGCGCCTGCGCGCCGTGGAAGAACTTCAGGGTCAGCCCGGAGTTCTTCGGCTTGGCGGGCCCCTGGTAGCCGCCGTTGACGGAGAACTCCGCCTCGTCCTTGGTGAAGGAGTCCAGCTTGTAGACGCCGGAGCCGACCGCCTTGTGGTCCGTGCGCAGCTTGTCCGCCGGGTACTCCTCGTGGTCCACGATGGACCCGGCGCCGGAGGCGATCTTCTGCGGGAAGGTCGCGTCGGAGTCCTTCAGATGGAAGACGACGGTCCGCTTGTCCGGGGCGTCGATGCTCCCGATGGAGGTGAGCATCAGCGCCGGGCCGTTGGGGTCATTGATCCGCTTGGTGCGCTCGAAGGAGTACTTGACGTCCTCGGAGGTGAGCGGATGGCCGTTGGAGAAGGCCAGGCCGTCCTTCAGGGTGCAGGAGTAGACCCGGCTGGTGTCGTCCTTGAAGGAGCACTTCTCCGCCGCCTCCGGCTGCGGTGTGGTGCTGCCCTTCGGGAAGCTCAGCAGCGACTGGAAGACGTTGTTGAACAGCAGCCAGGAGCCGGGGTCGTAGCCGGACGCCGGGTCGGTGGCGAGCACCTCGTCCGACATCCCCATGGCCACGTGCTCGCCGGTGCCCGCCGCGTCTCCGTCCTCGCTGCCGCAGCCGGTGAGCAGGGCGGCGGCCAGTCCCGCCCCGAGGGGAGCTGCCAGCCACTGATCACGTTTCCTCAACGGTATTCCTCACACACTCGACGTCTTCGTATCCGGCCCCCGTAAGTCGTTCTCAGCCGCCCTTACCGAGCTCCCACAGCTGGAGCATGGTCGAGGAGTCGAAGGCGTACTCGGCGCCCGTCACGTTCCCGCGGGCGACCACGTATGTGTTGCCCTGCCACAGCGGAAGGTAGGGCACATCGCCGGCGACGGCGTTCTGGATGGACTGGTAGTCCTTGTCGGCGAGGCTGCGCTGGGCCTCCTGCCGGGTCTTGGGGATCAGCTCGTCCTGGATGGTTTTGTTGCTGTAGGGCGAGTTGAGGAAGTTGTCCTTGGTGAGGAAGGGCGCGGTGTAGCTGTCGGGGTCCGGGAAGTCGGGGAGCCAGCCCATCCCGGAGGCGGAGAACTGGCGCTTGATGAGCGCGGGCCGGAAGTCCCGCCACGGGTAGCCCTTGATCTTGACGGAGAACAGTCCGCTGTCGTTGAGCTGCTTGCGCAGCTCCTTGAACTCCCCGGCCGTCTCCGGGCCGTAGTGGTCGGTGGTGTAGGTCAGCGTCAGCTTCACCGGGGTGCTGATACCGGCCTCGTTCAGCACACGCCGGGCTTCCTTGGGATCCGGGTCGCCGTACTCGTTGTGGAACGAGTTGATGTGCGAGGAGATGCTGGTGGGGATCATCGAGTAGAGGGGCTCGGCGGTCCGCTTGTACACATCGCGCACCAGCGCCTGGCGGTCCACGAGATGGGCGATCGCCTGCCGGACCGCCTTGTTCTTCACCACCGGGTCGGAGGTGTTGAAGACCAGATAGCGGATGCCCTGGCCGGAGGACTCGAAGAGGCGGACGCCCTTGACCTCGCCCTTGTTGAGCTTGTCGATCTGCTCGGGCGAGAAGCCGCGGTGGACCACGTCGATGTCGCCCTTGACCAGCGCCTGCTCCATGGTCGACGCGGAGTCGTAGAACCGCATCTCCACCTTGTTGGCCTTCGGCTCGACGTCGCCCTTGTAGTGGGAGTTCTTGCTGAAGACGACCTTCGTCAGCCGGTTGTCGCGCACCTCGGTCCTGGCGCTGTACGGGCCCGAGCCCGTCATCTCGAAGCCGTTGCGCAGCGCGTCGGGCTTGTAGACCTCGCTGTCCAGGATCGCGGCGGCCGGGGTGGTGAGCTTCGACGGGAAGGTCGCGTCCGGCTGCGAGAGATGGATGACGATCTCGCGGTCGCTGGGAGTTTCGATCTTGTCCACGTTGGACAGCAAGGACTTGGTGCCGTTGGGGTCGTCGATGCGCAGCACCCGCTCGATGGAGAACTTGACGTCCTTCGAGGTGAGGTCGTGGCCGTTGGAGAACTTCAGCCCGTCGCGCAGTGTGCAGCGGTACTGCTCGCTCTGTCTGTCCTGGAAGCCGCATTTCTCGGCCGCGTCGGGTATCGGCTCGGTTCCCGACCGGGGCAGCCGCATCAGCGTCTGGAAGGCGTTGTGCAGCACGCTCCAGGACGCGAAGTCGTAGGCCAGGGCGGGATCCAGCGGCGCGGGCGCCGCCTTCGACGCCTCTATCCGGTCCGTGCTGCCCAGGACGAGCGTCTTGCCGTCCGAGCCCGAGCCGTCGGTACCACCGCACGCGGCGAGCGTGGAGATCAGGAGGCCGGCCACAGCCGGCAGCACCAGCGACTTGCGCGTCATTGTCGGGAGTCTCCCTGCCATCGATCAACTACTCGCGACGAGATTAGTCCGCGGCGCCAGTGATACTCAGACACAACGAAGTTGAGGCGATATCACGCCCCGATAACGAGCGACCACCGACCGATATCCGGACGTGGCCGCGATTCGTACGCCATGCCACCAATCCGGACACAAGGGCTCACCCAAATCGCACCAGACGGGACGCGCGACAGCCAACCAGCGCATCCGTCTACGGCATATGCAGTGATAAACATCACGTTCCGTTGTCGCCAACGGAACGTGAAAAGTCTGCCCGCGCTATTCAGTTTGCAATTTACAGGAATACGCTCGGTGCGCGATCAGTGCACCGCCGTGACCAGAGTGCGCAGGAAATCGAGATCGACTTCTTCGAGTGAGCCGATGACCGTACGCCCCGCCACGGGCTCGATCGGCACCACGGACGGCACCGCGACCACCCGGCACCCGGCCGCCTCCGCGGCCCGTACGCCCGTGTCGGTGTCCTCGATGACCACGCACCGCCCCGGCTCGGCGGCCAGCCCGGCCGCGGCGAACAGATAGGGGTCCGGATGCGGCTTGGTCCGCTCGACCTCGTCGCCCGCGACCGTCAGGGCGAAGTGCTCCGGGCCGAGCGAGCGCAGCACCCGGTCCATCACCCGCCGGTGGGAGGCGGAGACCAGGGCGGTGGGGACGGAGTGCGCGGCCAGCTCGGTGAGCAGCCGGTGGGCGCCGGGCAGCATCGGCACGCTGCCGTCGATCAGCTCGGTGAAGCGGCTGTTGAGCAGGCCGGTGAGCTCGGCGAGGGCGATCTCGGCGCCGGTGGCCTCGATCAGGAACTGGGCGCTGCGCGACATCGGACCGCCCACCACGACCTGGCGGTACTCCTCGGCGAGGGCGTGCCCGAGCTCGGCGAAGATGGAGACCTCCGCGTCCCACCAGATGCCCTCGGTGTCGACCAGGGTGCCGTCCATGTCGAGCAGAACGGCTTGCAGGGCCGAGCCTTCGGCCGTACGGGTGTCGACGGCGGCGATGCTGCTGGTCATCCAAACACCTCCGGATAAGGGGCAAGAAGGCCGGCCCCCTTCCGCTGACGGGAAGGCGACCGGCCTCTACCGGATCGACCAGTCTACGTCGCGCCGCGCCGGCGCGCCCGGTGAGCACCCAAGGCGGTCACAGAAGGCCGCCGGGGGGCTACCGCGCGTCTACCGCGCGTTGAAGTACTTCGCCTCCGGGTGGTGGATCACGATGGCGTCCGTGGACTGCTCGGGGTGGAGCTGGAACTCCTCGGAGAGCTTCACCCCGATCCGCTCCGGCCCCAGCAGATCGGCGATCTTCGCGCGGTCCTCCAGGTCGGGGCAGGCCCCGTAGCCCAGCGAGAAGCGCGCGCCGCGGTACTTCAGCGCGAACATGTCCTCGATGTCACCGGGGTCCTCCCCGGCGAAGCCCAGCTCGGCGCGGACCCGGGCGTGCCAGTACTCGGCGAGCGCCTCGGCGAGCTGGACGGACAGCCCGTGCAGCTCCAGGTAGTCGCGGTAGGAGTCGGCGGCGAACAGCTCGGCGGTGGCCTCGCCGATCTTCGAGCCGACGGTGACCACCTGAAGGCCGACCACGTCGGTCTCGCCGGAGTCCTCCGGGCGGAAGAAGTCAGCGAGGCACAGCCTGCGTCCGCGGCGCTGGCGCGGGAAGGTGAAGCGGGTCCGCTCGCTGCCGTCCTCGTTCAGCAGGACCAGGTCGTCGCCCTTGGAGACACACGGGAAGAAGCCGTAGACGACGGCCGCCTCCAGCAGGTTCTCGGTGTGCAGCTTGTCGAGCCAGCCGCGCAGCCGCGGACGGCCCTCGGACTCCACCAGCTCCTGGTAGCTCGGCCCGTCGCCGGTACGGGCCTCCTTGAGGCCCCACTGGCCCTTGAACAGCGCGCCCTCGTCCAGCCAGGAGGCGTAGTCGGCCTGCTGGATGCCCTTGACCACGCGGGTGCCCCAGAAGGGCGGGGTGGGCACCGGGTTGTCGGTGGCCACATCGGACCGGGACGGGCCCTCCGGCTCCGGCTCGGTCACGGACACGTCCCGCTTGGGCACCCGGCGCTGCTTGAGCTCGGGCAGGGTGGCGCCGGGCACACCGCGCTTGACGGCGATCAGGGCGTCCATGAGCCGCAGCCCCTCGAAGGCGTCGCGGGCGTAGCGCACCTCGCCCTCGTAGATCTCGTGGAGGTCCTGTTCGACGTAGGCGCGGGTGAGGGCGGCGCCGCCGAGGATGACGGGGTAGTCGGCGGCCAGCTTGCGCTGGTTCAGCTCCTCCAGGTTCTCCTTCATGATCACGGTGGACTTGACCAGGAGGCCGGACATGCCGATGACGTCGGCGCGGTGTTCCTGGGCGGCTTCCAGGATCGCGGAGACCGGCTGCTTGATGCCGAGGTTGACCACGTTGTAGCCGTTGTTGGACAGGATGATGTCCACGAGGTTCTTACCGATGTCATGGACGTCGCCGCGGACGGTGGCGAGCACGATGGTGCCCTTGCCCTCGTCGTCCGACTTCTCCATGTGCGGCTCCAGATGGGCGACCGCGGTCTTCATGACCTCGGCGGACTGGAGGACGAACGGCAGCTGCATCTGGCCGGAGCCGAACAGCTCGCCGACCACCTTCATGCCCTCCAGCAGCGTCTCGTTGACGATGTCGAGGGCGGGGCGCTCCTGGAGGGCCTCGTCGAGGTCGGCCTCCAGGCCGTTGCGCTCGCCGTCGATGATGCGGTGCTTGAGGCGCTCTTCCAGGGGCAGCGCGGCCAGTTCCTCGGCCTTGCCCGCCTTGAGGGACTTGGCGGTGGCGCCCTCGAAGAGCCCCATCAGCTTCTGGAGCGGGTCGTAGCCCTCGGCGCGGCGGTCGTAGATCAGGTCCAGGGCCGTCCGGACCTGCTCCTCCTCGAACCGCGCGATCGGAAGGATCTTGGAGGCGTGCACGATCGCCGAGTCCAGGCCCGCCTTGACGCACTCGTCGAGGAAGACGGAGTTGAGCACGATGCGTGCGGCCGGGTTGAGGCCGAAGGAGATGTTGGACAGGCCCAGCGTGGTCTGGACGTCCGGGTGGCGGCGCTTGAGCTCGCGGATCGCCTCGATGGTGGCGATGCCGTCCTTACGGGACTCCTCCTGACCGGTGCAGATGGTGAAGGTCAGGGTGTCGATGAGGATGTCCGACTCGTGGATGCCCCAGTTGCCGGTCAGGTCGGCGATCAGCCGCTCGGCGATCTCGACCTTCTTCTCCGGCGTGCGGGCCTGGCCCTCCTCGTCGATGGTCAGCGCGATGAGGGCGGCGCCGTGCTCCTGGGCCAGCCGGGTGACCTTGGCGAACCGCGACTCGGGCCCGTCCCCGTCCTCGTAGTTGACGGAGTTGATGACCGCGCGTCCGCCGAGCTTCTCCAGCCCGGCCCGGATGACGTCGACCTCGGTGGAGTCCAGGACGATGGGAAGGGTGGAGGCGGTGGCGAACCGCCCGGCCAGCTCCTCCATGTCCGCGACGCCGTCCCGGCCCACGTAGTCCACGCACAGGTCGAGCAGATGGGCGCCCTCGCGGATCTGCTCGCGGGCGATCTCCACGCAGTCGTCCCAGCGGGCCTCCAGCATGGCGTCGCGGAACTTCTTGGAGCCGTTGGCGTTGGTGCGCTCGCCGATGGCCAGGTACGAGGTGTCCTGGCGGAACGGCACGCTCTGGTAGAGCGAGGCGGCGCCGGGCTCGGGGCGCGGGGTGCGCTCGGTGGGGGCCAGCTCGCCGACCCGCTCGACGACCTGGCGCAGATGCTCGGGCGTGGTGCCGCAGCAGCCGCCGACCAGGGAGAGCCCGTACTCGCTGACGAAGGTCTCCTGGGCGTCGGCCAGCTCGCCGGGGGTGAGGGGGTAGTGGGCGCCGTCCTTGCCCAGCACCGGGAGGCCGGCGTTGGGCATGCAGGACAGCGGGATCCGGGAGTGGCGGGCGAGATGGCGCAGGTGCTCGCTCATCTCGGCGGGGCCGGTGGCGCAGTTGAGGCCGATCATGTCGATGCCGAGCGGTTCGAGGGCGGTGAGCGCCGCGCCGATCTCGGAGCCGAGCAGCATGGTGCCGGTGGTCTCGACGGTGACCGAGCAGATCACCGGGAGGTTGGCACCGGTGGCGTCGAGGGCGCGGCGGGCGCCGATGATCGAGGCCTTGGTCTGCAGCAGGTCCTGGGTGGTCTCCACCAGGAGGGCGTCCGCACCGCCGGCGATCATGCCTTCGGCGTTGGCCTGGTAGGCGTCGCGGAGGGTGGCGTACGGGGCGTGGCCGAGAGTGGGCAGCTTGGTGCCCGGACCCATGGAGCCCAGCACCCAGCGCTGGCGCCCGTCGGCGCCGAACTCGTCGGCGACCTCACGGGCGATCCGGGCGCCGGCCTCGGAGAGCTCGTGGACGCGGTGGGGGATGTCGTACTCACCGAGCGCCGCGTGGTTGGCGCCGAAGGTGTTGGTCTCGACGCAGTCCACGCCGACGGCGTAGTACGCCTCGTGGACCGAGCGGACGATGTCCGGGCGGGTGATGTTGAGGATCTCGTTGCAGCCCTCGAGCTGCTGGAAGTCGTCGAGACTCGGCTCCTGCGCCTGGAGCATCGTCCCCATCGCGCCGTCGGCGACCACCACGCGGGTGGCCAGCGCTTCGCGGAACGCGTCGGCTCGGGCGGCGGATGTGGGCGATGGCGTATGAGAGGCCATGGATGTGCTCCCTGGAGTGCGACGGCTGTCGGCTTTGCGCCCTCCCCTGGGGACGGCGCACCACGCCAGGGTAGCTGCCAGTGGTCATTTCACGATGGTCGTTCCATCAGCCGGGATGACCACGGCCGATCGGGCCCCCGGCGAGTCCGTCGATCGCCGACACGCGACACCAGGTACCACGCAGTCGACATGGACCGATAGTGTTCAGCATTGTCGAACCGCAGTCAGGAGGTTGGCGATGGCCCGGAATATCCAGTCGCTGGAGCGCGCCGCCGCGATGCTACGCCTGCTCGCCGGTGGTGAGCGACGTCTGGGACTGTCCGACATCGCCTCCACCCTGGGGCTGGCCAAGGGCACCGCGCACGGCATATTGCGCACCCTCCAGCAGGAGGGCTTCGTGGAGCAGGACGAGGCGTCCGGCCGCTATCAGCTCGGCGCGGAGCTGCTGCGCCTGGGCAACAGCTATCTGGACGTGCACGAGCTGCGCGCCCGCGCCCTGGTGTGGGCCGACGACCTGGCCCGCTCCAGCGGCGAGAGCGTGTACCTGGGCGTGCTGCACCAGCAGGGCGTGCTGATCGTCCACCATGTCTTCCGGCCGGACGACAGCCGCCAGGTGCTGGAGGTCGGCGCCATGCACCCGCTGCACTCCACGGCCCTGGGCAAGGTGCTCTCCGCCTACGACCCGGTCGCGCACAGCGAGGTGACCGAGGGCGACCGCAAGACGTTCACGCCCCGCACGGTGACCGGGGAGCGCGAGTTCGAGGGCGTGCTGGACCTGACCCGGGCGCGCGGCTGGGGCTGCGACGTCGAGGAGACCTGGGAGGGCGTGGCGTCCGTCGCGGCGCCCATCCACGACCGGCGCCGGCTGCCCGTGGGCGCGGTGGGGATAACGGGCGCGGTCGAGCGGGTGTGCGAGGACGGGGAGCTGCGTTCGGAGCTCGTGGCCGCCGTACGGGACTGTGCGCGCGCCGTCTCCCGGGACCTGGGTGCCCTGCGTTTCTGAATCGCGCCAACGCGTGTGGATCTGCCCCCATATCCCCGCATGACCTGCTTCATCACGTTTTCACATACGCGCGATTTTTCCTTCACACGACCCTTGACGGGGTCTTCGGTGTGAAGAAAACTGCCGTTCATCGGTCGGCATTGTCGAACACCTGACGACAATATTCGCTATGGTGGACTCGCCGCGGGCCGACCAACGCCCTCCCACGAGGGCGCGGACCACCGGAGAGACCCGGGGGTTCGCCTTCCCCTGGACGAAGGACAAAGGAGTCGCGGGTGTCCAGCTCCGACATCTTCATCGGCGAGACCATCGGTACCGCCGTTCTCATTCTGCTCGGCTGCGGTGTCGTCGCCGGCGTTGTCTTGAAGCAATCCAAGGCGTTCGAGGCCGGGTGGGTCGCCATCACCCTCGGGTGGGGCTTCGCCGTGCTCACCGGCGCCTATATCTCCGCACCGCTCTCGGGGGCGCATCTCAACCCCGCGGTGACGGTCGGCCTCGCCATCGAGGGCGGCATCGAGTGGAACAAGGTGCCCATCTACTTCCTCGGGCAGATGCTCGGCGCGGTGATCGGCGCCTCGCTGGTGTGGCTCGCCTACCTCGGCCACTTCCACGCCCATCTCACCGACCGCGAGATCGTCGGCGGTCCGGGCGCCCAGGACACGGTGGCGGCGGACCGGCAGCAGCAGGCCACCGGCGCCGGCCCGGTGCTGGGCGTCTTCTCCACCGGCCCGGAGATCCGGAACGTCGGTCAGAACCTGGCCACCGAGATCATCGCCACGGCCGTGCTGGTGCTCGCCATCCTCACCCAGGGGCTCAACGGCGACGGCAAGGGCCTCGGCGTCATCGGCGTCATGATCACCGCGTTCGTGGTGGTCGGCATCGGCCTCTCGCTCGGCGGCCCGACCGGTTACGCCATCAACCCGGCGCGTGACCTCGGCCCCCGGATCGCCCACGCCCTCCTGCCGCTGCCCAACAAGGGCGGCTCGGACTGGGGCTATGCCTGGATCCCGGTCGTCGGCCCGCTCATCGGCGGCGCCATCGCCGGCGGGATCTACGAGATCGCCTTCGCCTAGTCCACCCCACCACTCGCAGGAGAGCAGCAGATCATGACCGACACCCACACCACCAGCGCCTCGTCCCACGGCCAGGGACCGTTCATCGCGGCCATCGACCAGGGCACCACCTCCAGCCGCTGCATCGTCTTCGACCGCGACGGCCGCATCGTCTCGGTCGACCAGAAGGAGCACGAGCAGATCTTCCCCAAGCCCGGCTGGGTGGAGCACAACGCCACCGAGATCTGGGAGAACGTCAAGGAGGTGGTCGCCGGCGCCATCACCAAGGCCGAGATCACCGCCGTCGACGTCAAGGCGATCGGCATCACCAACCAGCGCGAGACCACCCTGCTGTGGGACAAGAAGACCGGTGAGCCGGTGCACAACGCCATCGTCTGGCAGGACACCCGCACCGACGCCCTCTGTCGCGAGCTCGGCCGCAACGTCGGCCAGGACCGCTTCCGCCGCGAGACCGGCCTCCCGCTGGCCTCCTACTTCGCCGGTCCCAAGATCCGCTGGCTGCTCGACAACGTCGAGGGGCTGCGCGAGCGGGCCGAGGCGGGCGACATCCTCTTCGGCACCATGGACTCCTGGGTCATCTGGAACCTGACCGGCGGTGTCAACGGCGGCGTGCACGTCACCGACGTCACCAACGCCTCCCGCACCCTCCTGATGAACCTGCACACCCTGGACTGGGACGAGAAGATCCTGACCTCGATGGACATCCCGGCCGCCGTGCTGCCGCGGATACGCTCCTCCGCCGAGGTCTACGGACACACGGCCCAGGGCGTCCTGGCGGGCGTGCCGGTGGCCTCCGCGCTCGGTGACCAGCAGGCGGCCCTGTTCGGCCAGACCTGCTACTCCGAGGGCGAGGCCAAGTCCACCTACGGCACCGGCACCTTCCTGCTGATGAACACCGGCGAGAAGCCGGTCAACTCCTACAACGGGCTGCTGACCACCGTCGGCTACCGGATCGGCGACGAGAAGCCGGTCTACGCCCTGGAGGGCTCAATCGCGGTCACCGGTTCGCTGGTGCAGTGGATGCGGGACCAGATGGGCCTGATCAACAGCGCCGCCGAGATCGAGACCCTCGCGAGCTCGGTCGAGGACAACGGCGGCGCGTACTTCGTGCCCGCCTTCTCGGGCCTGTTCGCCCCGTACTGGCGGTCCGACGCGCGCGGTGTGATCGCGGGCCTGACCCGCTACGTCACCAAGGCGCACATCGCCCGCGCCGTGCTCGAGGCCACCGCCTGGCAGACCCGCGAGATCGTCGACGCGATGACCAAGGACTCCGAGGTCGAGCTCGCCTCGCTCAAGGTCGACGGCGGTATGACCTCCAACAACCTCCTGATGCAGACCCTCTCGGACGCCCTGGACGCACCCGTGGTGCGCCCGATGGTCGCCGAGACCACCTGCCTCGGCGCCGCCTACGCCGCCGGTCTCGCCGTCGGCTTCTGGCCGGACACCGACGCCCTGCGCGCCAACTGGCGCCGGGCGGCCGAATGGACCCCCCGAATGGACGCGGACGTCCGCGACCGCGAGTACAAGAGCTGGCTCAAGGCCGTGCAGCGGACCATGGGCTGGATCGAAGACGAGGAGTAATCAATGACCACCCTGCAGAGCGTTCCGTCCTCCCTCGGAACGCACCCGGCTGCCGGTTCGAACCCGAGCCGAGCCGAAACCCGGGAACAGCTCTCCAAGGCGACGTACGACCTCCTGGTGATCGGCGGCGGAATCCTGGGCATCACCACTGCCTGGCACGCCGCGCAGTCCGGGCTGCGGGTGGCGATGGTGGACGCCGGTGACTTCGCCGGTGCCACCTCCTCGGCCTCCTCCAAGCTGC
Source organism: Streptomyces iranensis (assembly GCF_017874715.1). GTDB lineage: Bacteria > Actinomycetota > Actinomycetes > Streptomycetales > Streptomycetaceae > Streptomyces > Streptomyces iranensis. The sequence goes on from NZ_JAGGLR010000016.1 coordinate 24,356, forward strand.
TCCACGGCGGCCTGCGCTACCTCCAGACGGGCGCGGTCAAGCTGGTCGCGGAGAACCACTTCGAGCGGCGCGCGGTCTCCCGCAGCGTCGCCCCGCACCTGTCCAACCCCCTCACCTTCTACCTGCCGGTCTACAAGGGCGGTCCGCACGGCGCGGCCAAGCTGGGCGCGGGCGTCTTCGCCTACTCGGCGCTCTCCGCCTTCCGTGACGGCGTCGGCCATGTGATCGGCGCCGAGCGGGCCGCGCGCGACGTCCCCGAGCTGCGCACCGAGGGCCTCAAGGCGGTCGCGGTCTACGGCGACGGCCAGATGAACGACAGCCGCATGGCCCTGATGACGGTCCGGGCGGCCGTGGAGGCGGGCGCCACCGTCCTCAACCACGCCGAGGTCATCGGCCTGCGCAAGAACGACGGCCGGGTCGCCGGAGCCGAGCTCAGGGACCGCACCGACGGCACCGAGTTCGGGGTCGGCGCCCGTCTGGTGCTCAACGCCACCGGCCCCTGGGTGGACCATCTGCGCCGGATGGAGGACCCGGGCGCGGCGCCGTCGATCCGGCTGTCCAAGGGCGCGCACCTGGTCCTCAAGCGCACCTCCCCCTGGCACGCGGCGCTGGCCACCCCGATCGACAAGTACCGCATCACCTTCGCCCTCCCCTGGGAGGACATGCTGCTGCTGGGCACCACGGACGAGGAGTTCGAGGGCGACCCGGCCGATGTCGCGGTCAACGAGGCGGACATCTCCCAGATCCTGGACGAGGCCGCCTTCTCCATCCGCGACCAGCAGCTCTCCCGCGATCTGATCACCTACTCGTTCGCGGGGCTGCGGGTGCTGCCCGGCGGGCCGGGCGACACCGCCAAGGCCAAGCGGGAGACCGTGGTCACCGAGGGCAAGGGCGGGATGCTCTCCATAGCCGGCGGCAAGTGGACCACCTTCCGCCACATCGGCCGCACCGTGATGCAGAAGCTGGCCGAGCTGCCGGGCCGTCCGCTCGCCGACGACATGGAGCCGGTCAAGCTGCTGCCCCGGCACATGCCGCTGCCGGGCCTGGCCAATCCGCACGCCGTCGAGCACCGGCTGCTGGTGGACGGCGGCACCCCCGGCCCGCGCATGGCCGCCGACACCGCCCGCCATCTGGCGACCCACTACGGCTCGCTCTCCTTCGACATCGCCCGGCTGGCCGGCGGCGACCCGGCGCTCGCGGAGCGGATCCACCCGGACGCCCCGGAGATCTGGGCGCAGGTCGTCTACGCCCGGGACTACGAGTGGGCGCGCACGGCGGATGACGTCCTGCGCCGCCGCACCACCCTGACCATCCGCGGCCTGGACTCCGAGGACATCCGGAGCCGGGTCGAGGATCTGCTGGCCAAGCGACCCTGACCCCCGCAGGGCCGCCTTCCCAGGTCCGGGCGGCCGGGTGAGAGGAAACGTCTTCTCACCCGGCCGCCCGGACTGCTACTTTGAGGCAGCAATCAATTCGAGGAGGGGGTGAGCGCGCGATGTCCTACCAGGAGCACGCCATCTCGCTCACCGCCCGCCGCCATATCGATCTGCACCGCGTCTCCAGCGCGATCTGTCAGGGCCGCTGACGGCTTCTCCGCCGCCCGGCCCTTTTTTCTTTTCGCCTCTCTTTCGTTCCGTTTCAGCCTGGAGACCTCCCCATGCTCGGCTCACGCCGTAGTTATGCCGTTTTCGGTGTCATCACCGCTCTGTCCCTCGCCGCCACCGCCTGCTCCTCCTCCGGCGCGTCCGGCACGGGGAGTTCCACCCCGCACTCCGGCGGGCATCTGACCTTCGCCCTCGCGTCCGACCCGATCTGCGTCGACCCGCAGCAGCAGGGCAACAACGACGCGATCTACCCCGCCCGGCAGTTGGTGGACTCCCTCACCGACCAGGACCCGAAGACGGGGAAGATCGTGCCGTGGCTCGCCAGGAGCTGGGAGGTGAGCAGGGACGCCACCACCTTCACCTTCCATCTCCGCCGCGGCGCCACCTTCCAAGACGGCACCCCGGTCGACGCCCGCGCGGTGAAGGACAACTTCGACGGCATCGTGCGGCTCGGGGCGAAGTCGGTGCTGGGCGCCAGCTATCTGGCCGGGTACGAGTCCACGACCGTGGTGGACAAGGACACCGCCCGGGTGCGGTTCAAGGCGCCCAACGCGCAGTTCCTCCAGGCCACGTCGACCTTCACGCTCGGTCTGCTGGCCCGGTCGACCACCCGGCTCCCGGCGGCGAAGCGCTGCACCGACCACATCGTCGGCTCCGGGCCCTTCACTCTCGTCGACTACACCCCGAACAAGTCGGTCGAGGAACGCCGCCGCGCGGGCTACACCTGGGGCTCGTCGCTGTGGCGCAAGAAGGGCCCCGCCTATCTGGAGCGAATCTCCTTCAAGGTGGTCCCCGAGTCCGGGGTGCGCACCGGCTCCCTCCAGTCCGGGCAGGCCGATGCCATCGGAGGCGTCGCCCCGCAGGACGAAGACGGGCTGAAGGGCACCGGGTTCACCCTGCTCAGCCGGGCCAACCCCGGTGTGCCGTTCGCCCTGACGGTCAACGCGGGCCGCCCCCTCACCCGGGACGCGAAGATCCGCGAGGCCATCCAGCTCGGTGTGAACCGCCAGGAGGTGGTCGACACCGTCCTCAGCCGCCGCTACAAGCCGGCCACCAGCTCGCTCGCGTCCACCACCACCGCGTACAAGAACCTCGGCGACCGGCTGCGCCACTCCCCGGACCGGGCCCGGAAGCTGCTGGACGAGGCGGGCTGGAAGCCCGGACCCGGCGGCATCCGCGTCAAGGGCGGCCGGAAGCTCTCCCTCAAAGTCGTCTGGGCCACCAACTTCGGCCCCAACCAGACCGCGCTGGAGCTGATCCAGCAGCAGCTGAAGAAGATCGGCGTCCAGATCACCCTGAAGTCCCATTCCATCGGGGACTATGTCGAGGTCCGGCAGAAGGGCGACTACGACTACGCCTGGGGCAACACCACCCGCGTCGACCCCGACATCCTGCGCACCTCCTTCTCCGGCGAGGGCCTCAACCTCTCCCGGCTGCACGACCCCGCGCTGGACTCCGTGCTCGACCGGCAGTCGGCCGCCGCCGACCCGGCACAGCGCGCGATCCACGCCGCCCGTGCCCAGGCCCTGGTGCTGGAGAAGGGCTACCAGGTACCGGTCTTCGAGCTCACCACCGTGATCGGCGTCGGGAAGAACGTCCACGACCTGGACTTCGAGGCATCCTCCCGGCTCCAGTTCCATGACACCTGGCTTTCCTGAGCGCCGTCCCGAACAGCGCCGTCCCGAACAGCGCCGGTCCGAACGGCGCCGTCCCGAACTCTGAAGAGCGAAAAGAAGCGAACCCATGCCGCGCTACCTTGTGCAGCGGCTGCTCCAGGCGGTCTTCGTGCTGTGGGCGGCCTTCACCACCTCCTTCGTCGTGCTCTATCTGCTGCCCGGCGACCCGGTGTCGATCATGGCTTCCGGAGGCGGTGACACCAACGATGTGAGCCCCGAGCAGATCGCCGGGCTGAAGCGGGTCTACGGCTTCGACAAGCCGCTGATCGAGCAGTACGGCGATCGGCTGTTCCACGCCCTCCAGGGCGACTTCGGGATCTCCGTCCAGAACGGTGACCCGGTCACCCGGCTGATCGCCGACCAGCTGCCCGCGACCCTCCAGCTCACCTCGGCCGCGCTGCTGCTGGCCACGGCGGTGGGGGCGGGCGTCGCCCTGGCGGCCACCTACACCCGGCGGCGCTGGCTGCGGCAGGCCCTGCTGTCGCTGCCCGCGCTGGGCGTATCGGCGCCGACCTTCTGGGTGGGCCTGATCCTCGTCCAGGTCGTGTCGTTCCGCTGGGGGCTGCTGCCCGCCATCGGCAACGAGGGGTTCCAGAGTCTGATCCTGCCGGCGATCACCCTGGCCGTGCCCGCCTCCGCCGTGATCGCGCAGGTCTTCGCCAAGAGCCTGCGGACCGCGCTGGCCGAGCCGTATGTGGAGACGGCGCTGGCGAAGGGGGCGAGCCGGCGGCGGGTGCACTTCGGGCACGCGCTGCGCAACGCCGCCGCCCCTCCGCTGACCGTGGCCGGAATGCTGGTCGGCAATCTGCTGGCGGGATCGGTGATCGTGGAGACGGTGTTCTCCCGGACCGGTGTCGGCCGGGTCACCGCCACCGCCGTGACCGCCCAGGACATCCCGGTGGTACAGGGCCTGGTGGTCTTCGGCGCCCTGGCCTTCGTACTCGCCAACCTGGCGGTGGACCTGATCATTCCGCTGCTCGATCCGCGCATCACCGGCGCCGCGGCCCCGGCGGTGACCCGATGAGCCGCGGCCGCGCCGCCGCGCGGTTCTGGGTGCGCAGGCCCGGTCTGGTGGTGGCGGTGGCCGTGCTGGTGGTGACGCTCCTGGCGGCCTTCTTCCCCGGCCTGTTCACCGGGCGGGATCCGCTGTCGGGGGTGCCGGCCGAGCGGCTTCAGGCGCCCAGCCTCCACCATCTCTTCGGCACCGACCAGTTGGGCCGGGATCTGTTCTCGCGGGTGGTGCACGGCTCGGCACTCTCGCTCAAGGCCACCTCGCTGGCCGTGGCGGTGGGCCTGGTCGCCGGTTCGGCGCTGGGGCTGGCCGCGGGCTACGTGGGCGGGCTGCTCGACGACGCCCTGATGCGGATCGCCGACGTCCTGCTCGCCATCCCCGGCCTGCTGCTCTCCCTGGCCCTGGTGACCGCGCTCGGCTTCGGCACCGTCAAGGTGGCCGTCGCGGTGGGCGTGACCAGTGTGGCCGGCTTCGCCCGGATCATGCGGGCCGAGGTGCTGCGGGTGCGCGAGGCCACCTATGTCGAGGCGGCCCGGTCCTCGGGTTCGCGCCCGCTGTCGGTACTGCTGCGGCATGTGCTGCCGAACGCCTCCGGGCCCGTACTGGTCTACGCGGCCGTCGAGTTCGGCACCGTGGTGCTCGCCGTCTCCGCGCTCAGCTTCCTGGGCTACGGGGCCGAACCCCCGGCACCGGAGTGGGGCTCCCTGGTCTCCGGCGGCCGCGACTACCTCGCCACGGCATGGTGGCTCACCACCCTGCCGGGCCTGACCATCGCCGCCACCGTGCTGGCCGCGGGACGGGTCTCCCGCGCGCTGGACGGCGAGGCGAAGGAGGCGTCCCGATGACGACCACCACCGCACCCCTGCTGTCGATCCGTGGGCTGAAGGTCTCCTACCGCACCGGCGACGGCTCCCCGCCCGCCGTGCGCGGCGTGGACCTCGACATCGCCCCCGGTGAGGTGGTCGCCCTGGTCGGCGAGTCCGGCTCGGGGAAGTCCACCACCGCGCACGCGGTCATCGGTCTGCTGCCGCCCGGCGGGCGGGTGGACGGCGGCCGGATCCTCTTCGACGGTACGGACCTGGCCGCCGCCGGAGAGCGGGAACTGCGAGCCCGGCGCGGCCGCGACATCGGGCTGATCCCGCAGGATCCGATGGTCTCGCTCAACCCGGTGCAGCGGATCGGGCGGCAGGTCGCCGAGGTGCTGCTGATCCACGGCCTGGCGGACCGGGCGTCGGCCCCCGCCGAGGCCGTGACGATCCTGGGGCAGGCCGGGCTGCCGGATCCGGAGGTCCGGGCCCGGCAGTATCCGCACGAGCTGTCCGGGGGCATGCGGCAGCGTGTGCTCATCGCGATCGCGGTGGCGGCGCGCCCCCGGCTGGTGATCGCGGACGAGCCGACGAGCGCGCTGGACGTCACCGTCCAGCGGCGGATCCTGGACCATATCGAGACGCTCACCCGCCAGGCGGGCACGGCCGTACTGCTGATCACCCACGATCTGGGGGTCGCGGCCGACCGGGCGCGGCGGATCGCGGTCATGTCGGAGGGCGGGATCGTGGAGACCGGCCCGGCCCGGGACGTCCTCACCGCGCCCCGCCACCCGTACACCCGGCGGCTGCTGGCGAGCGCGCCGAGTGTGACGACGGCGCGGGTGCGGACGCGGGAGGCGGCACCGCGGGAGACTCCCGAGGCCGCCGCCGACCTGGTCGAGGTGGCGGGCCTGGTCAAGGTGTTCGCGCCGCGCGGCCGGGCGGCGGTCCGCGCCGTGGACGGAGTGGACTTCCGGATCCGGCGGGGTGAGAGCCTCGCCCTCGTCGGGGAGTCCGGTTCGGGGAAGTCCACCACGGCCCGCATGGTGGCCCGGCTGACCGACCCCACCGAGGGCCGGATCCGGTTCGACGGGCAGGACATCACCGCGCTGTCGGGCGCGGCGCTGCGCCGGCTGCGCCGCCGCGTCCAGCTCGTCTACCAGAATCCGTACTCCTCGCTCGACCCCCGCCGGTCCGTGGCCGACGCCGTCACCGAGCCGCTGCGCGCCTTCCGGGTGGGCGACCGGGCGGCACGGCTGCGGCGCGCGACCGAGCTGCTGGACCGGGTGGCGCTGCCCGCGGCCACGCTGCGCCGCAGACCGGGTGAGCTCTCGGGCGGTCAGCGGCAGCGGGTGGCCATCGCGCGGGCCCTGGCCCTCAGTCCCGATCTGGTCATCTGTGACGAGCCGGTGTCGGCGCTGGATGTGTCGGTGCAGGCGCGCATTCTGGAGCTGCTGGCGGAGTTCCAGCGCGATCTGGGGCTGAGCTATCTCTTCATCTCCCATGACCTCGCCGTCGTGCGGCAGATCGCCGACCGGGTGGGGGTGATGCGCGACGGAAGGCTGCTGGAGACGGGCACGACGGACGAGGTCTTCGGCTCGCCCTCCCATCCGTACACCGGGGAACTGCTCGCCGCGATCCCCGGCGGGCGCCATGCGGTCTCCGTCCGATCCTGATCCGCCCGACGCTGGAGGAAGGACACCATGAGGTTCTCCGTACTGTCCCTGATCGGCCACGCCCCGCATCCATTGACCGGTGAGCTGCCCTCCGCCGCCGAGCGGTTCGAGGACGTCGTGGAGACGGGGGTGGCCGCCGAGCGGCTCGGCTTCGACGCGTACGCCGTCGGGGAGCGGCACGCCGGGCCGTTCCTGTCCTCGAGCCCGACGGTGGTGCTGGGCGCGCTCGCGGCCCGCACTTCCCGGATCCGGCTGCTCACCGGTGTGACCGTGGTGGCGATCCTGGACCCGGTGCGGGTCGCCGAGGACTACGCGACGCTGGACCAGATCTCCCGGGGCCGGATCGAGCTGGTGGTGGGCAAGGGCGCGGAGGCCGGGCACTTCGACCTCTTCGGCCTCGACGAGGACCGGCAGTGGGATCTCCAGGCCGAGAAGTACGAGCTGCTGCGGCGGCTGTGGAGCGAGGAGAAGGTCACCTGGAAGGGGGAGTTCCGGCCGCCGCTGAAGGAGGTGACGACCGTGCCGCGCCCCTACGACGGGCTCCCCAGGATCTGGCACGGCTCGGCCACCAGCCGCAACTCGCCCGAGCTGGCCGCCAGACACGGCGATCCGCTGTTCACGGCGAACGCGATCCAGCCGCGCGAGGCGTACGCGGAGCTGATCCGCCACTACCGCGAGCGGTTCGAGGCGTACGGGCACGATCCGGCGACCGCGCATGTGGCGGCCGGGTCCGGCGGGCTGTTCATCGCCGACACCACGCGGCGGGCGGTCGAGCAGTACAAGGACTACTATGAGGCGCGGGTGCGGCAGAACTTCAAACCCCACCTCGCGGACAAGCCGGGCTACAACACCCCGTTCCGCACCATCGAGGACGCGATCGAGAACGGGCCGCAGCTCATCGGGAGCCCGCAGCAGATCATCGACAAGATCCTCACCTATCACGAGCTCTACCGGCACGACCTTCAGTCGATCACGGTCGACGGGATCGGGCTGAGCCGGTCCCGGCAGACCGAGACCTTGCAGAGGTTCGCCGAGGAGATCGCCCCGGTGGTGCGCCGGGAGGCGCCCAGCGGGCTCTGGAGCTGAAATCTCGCTAACTCGTCGCGCGCGAAGGGCAGTTGGTGGCCGAATCGGCGGGGGCCTTTGAACTTACTCGCGCGTTAAAAATCAACTGAATCGCTCTTGCCTTCTTCGGCGGTGCGCGCATCAATGACATCGCCCGTGGATGACGGGCGGGAACCCCCCACACATCAGCCGCACTTTCCCCCACTCCGGAAGGCAATCCCATGAGACGGTTCAAGCTCGGGATCGGCACGGCAATGGGAACAGCAGCACTGGCCGCCGGCGCGCTGGCGCTGGCACCGACCGCGTCCGCGGTCGACCCCACGACCGCCACCCTCACGGCGGACTGCGGGACGTACGGGTCCGGCCTGGCCACCCTGACCGCCACGCAGAGCGGGACCTCCGCGACCATCACCCTGTCCTCGGGGGCGATCAAGGCCCCGATCGACGTTCCGGCGGGCTCGGTGAGTTCGACGCTGACGCTGTCGAAGAGCGGCGGCGGAACCAAGACCTTCACCGGGAACTCCAACCCGGCGATCCCGACCGGCTCCGATGTGACCACCGGCCCGCTCAAGGGCACGGTGGCCGCGGGCGACGTCCTGGAGGCCAAGTCGCTCAAGCTGGTCATCTTCGGTCTGATCACGGTGAACTGCACCGCCACCTCGGCCCAGTCCCCGGGGCCGTTCACCTTCTGAGCCATCCGATGAACCGGCTCTGAGCCCGTCTTCGGGCCCTCCCGGTAGAAGGTCACAGCGGACCGGCGGCGTCCCCGGCAGACGCCGCCGGTCCAAGCACGTCATAATGGACCTGATACATCGGATGTTTGACCCGGGGAGGTCCACCATGGCGGTCACCGACGAGGCGATCGAAAAAATCAAGGGCATGATCGTCTCGGGCGCGCTGCGCCCCGGTGACCGGCTCCCCAAGGAGAGTGAGCTGGCCGCCGACCTGGGGCTGTCGCGCAACTCGCTGCGGGAGGCCGTCCGGGCGCTGTCGCTGATCCGGATCCTCGACGTACGGCAGGGCGACGGCACCTATGTGACCAGCCTCGATCCCCAGCTGCTGCTGGAGGCGCTGAGCTTCGTGGTGGACTTCCACCGCGACGACACGGTACTGGAGTTCCTGGCGGTGCGGCGGATCCTGGAGCCCGCGGCCACGGCGCTGGCCTCCACCCGGATCAGCGACGCCGAGCTGGACCGGCTCCAGGAGCAGCTGGACGCGCTCGGGCAGGAACCCTCGGTGGAGGAGCTGGTCGCGTGCGATCTGGAGTTCCACCGCGGCATCGTCCAGTCCTCCGGCAATTCGGTGCTCTGCTCGCTGCTCGACGGGCTCTCCGGGCCCACCACCCGGGCCCGGGTGTGGCGCGGTCTGACGCAGGAGGACGCGGTCAGCCGCACCCTCCACGAGCACCGGGCGATCCTGGCCGCCCTGCGGGACCGTGACGCGGAGGCGGCACGGTCCTGGGCGACGGTGCACATCGCGAGCGTGGAGCAGTGGCTGCGCTCCACGCTATGAGCCCACCGGGGCTCCGCCCGGCCCCCGCCCGGCCCCCGCCCGGCCCCCGCTGGGGCCCCGCCCCGGACCCCCGCCCGCGGGTCCGGGGCGGGCTCGCCCCGGCCCCGGGGGAAGCCCCGCCTTCCAGCCCCTCCAGGGGGCACCTCCCAGCGGTAGCTGGGGGAGTTTGAGGAGCGGGGTCTGGGGCGGAGCCCCAGCCACGCGGCGGAGCCGCATATCGATGCTGTGGAAGGGGCGGGTAGGGGAAAGCGTCGATCTGCGGCTCCGCCGCGCGGGCGCGACCAGCCACGACGGCGCCGCGGTCGGCCGACGACACATCGCGGCACCTCAGCGGAGCGCTTAGGTCCCCAGACCGTAGGCGCGGGCCGCGTTGCCGCCGAAGACGGCGGCGCGCTCGTCCTCGCCGAGCCGGAGGGCGGCCCGGTCCGCGAGGGCCACCACCTCGTCGTAGGCCGCGGCCAGGAGGCACACCGGCCAGTCGGAGCCGAACAGCACCCGGCCGGGCCCGAAGGCGTCCAGCACATGCCAGGCGTACGGGAGCACCTGCTCGGGCTTCCAGCCCTCCCAGTCGGCCTCGGTGACCAGACCGGACAGCTTGCAGTCGACGTTCGGCAGGGCCGCGAGCGCGGCCAGCTGCCACGCCCAGGGGTCGCGCTCACCGCTCGCCACCGGCGGTTTGGCGGCGTGGTCCAGGACGAAGCGCAGCTGTGGCAGCTCGCGGACGGCGTCCACGGCCGCGGGCAGCTCGCGCGGGGTGACCAGCAGGTCGTAGACCAGCCCCGCGTCGGCCACGGCGGTCAGTCCCCGGCGGGCGTCCTCGCGGTCCAGCCACCGCGGATCCGGCTCGTCCTGCACCTGGTGGCGCAGGCCCACCAGCCGGTCGCCGCCGGGCCCGGCGGCCAGCTCCGCGAGCACCTCGCCCACTCCGGGGTCGGTGAGATCGGCCCAGCCGACGACGCCCGCGATCCGGTCCGACCCGCCGGCCAGGGCGAGGAGCTCCCGGGTCTCCGCCACGGAGGAGCTGGACTGGACGACGACGGTGGCGTCGATCTCATGGGCGTCCAGATGCGGGGCGAGGTCGTCCGGGGTGAAGGTGCGGCGGATGGGCTCGGCCCACGCGCCGTCCATCCACGGCTGCTCCCGGCGGTTCAGGTCCCACAGGTGGTGATGGGCGTCGATACGGCGCGGCAAGGGCACTCGGGCACTCCTGAAGGGGTTCAGACCGGCAGCGGGATGTCGTCGTCGAGCAGACCGCGCCGGACCAGGGCCTGCCACAGCTCGTCGGGGATGTCGTGGGCGAACAGCTCGGCATTGTCCCGGACCTCGGCCGGGGAGGCGCAGCCGACGACCGCCGCGGCCACCGCGGGGTGGCCGAAGGGGAAGCGCAGCGCGGCGGCCCGCAGCGGCACCTCGAATTCGGCGCACACCTCGGCCAGCCGCCGGGCCCGCGCGAGGAGTTCGGGCGGCGCCTGCTGGTAGTCGTAGCGGGCCCCGGGGGCGGGGTCGGCGAGCAGCCCGGAGTTGTAGACCCCGGCGGCCACCACGGAGGTGCCGCGCCGCTCGCACACCGGCAGCAGATCGTCGAAGGCGGTGCGCTCCAGCAGCGTCCAGCGCCCGGCGCACAGCACGACGTCCACGTCGAAGTCGGCGACGAACCGGGCGAGGAGGTCGCTGTGGTTCATGCCGAAGCCGATGGCCCGGATGAGCTTCTCCCGCTTCAGCTCGGCCAGCGCCGCGAAAGCCGTCTCATAGACCTCGGGGACGTGGTCCTCCGGATCGTGGAGGTAGACGATGTCCACGGCGTCGACCCCGAGCCGCTCCAGGGAGGACTCGAGGCTCGCGCGGATGCCGTCCCGGGTGAAGTCCCACATCCGGACCCGGTCGGGGGTGTCGGCGAAGCCGTCCGCCTGGACGGGCTCGCCGGGGGCGCGCGGCCGCAGCCGCCGCCCCACCTTGGTGGAGAGCGTGTACCCGGCGCGGTCGCGCCCGGCCAGCACCCGCCCCAGCCGCTCCTCGGACAGCCCGACGCCGTAGTGCGGCGCGGTGTCCATATAGGTGAGGCCGGTGTCGAACGCCGCCCTTACGGTGTCCAGCGCGCGCTCCTCCGGCACCGCCTCGTAGAGATTGGCCAGCGGCGCGCAGCCCAGGCCCAGGGGTGGTACGCGCACCCCCGAGTGGCCCAGTTCGCGCGGGCCGCTCGGTGCCCGTCCGCCGTCGACCGCCATGGCTTCCTCCCGGCTCTCAGTCCTGCTTCTCGCCGCTGGCGTAGCGGGAGATGATCAGTGCGACGATGATGATCGAGCCGTTGATGAACTGGTTCCACAGGGGCGGTACCCCGCCGAGGGTCATCACATTGACGACCAGTTGCAGCGTCAGCACACCGGTGAGCGCGCCGAAGAGGGTTCCGCGGCCGCCCTTGAGGCTGATTCCGCCGATGACCGCGGCGGCGAACACCTGGAAGATCCAGCCGTTGCCCTGGGTCGCGGCGACCGAGCCGTAGTGGCCCGTGTACAGGATGCCCGCGAAGGCGGCCAGCAGTCCGCCGACGCTCAGCACGATCCAGGTGATCCGGTCCACCCGGATGCCCGCCGCGCGCGCGGCCTCGGGGTTGCCGCCGATCGCGTACAGCGCGCGTCCGTGCCGCAGATAGCCCAGGGCCAGGCCGCCGAGGGCGTACAGCCCCAGGCAGACCCAGACGGCGGCGGGCACGCCCAGCCACTCGGTCTTGCCGAGGTAGCGGAAGGACTCGGGTACGTTGACGATCGACTGGCCCTCGGCGATGCCGACCTGGAGTCCGCGCAGCATGGTGAGCATGCCCAGGGTCGCGATGAAGCCGTTGACGCGCAGCTTGAGCATCAGGAAGCCGTTGGCCGCGCCGATCAGCGCCCCGACCGCCAGGCACAGGGGTATCGCGGTCCACACCGGCAGCAGCCCCAGGCCCTCGAACCGCGCCCCGTGCTCGGGCAGCACGAGCCACAGGGCGATCACCGGCGCCACGGCGATGGTCGACTCCAGGGAGAGGTCCATCCGCCCGCTGATCAGGATCAGCGCCTCGCCCAGCACCAGCAGCCCCAGCTCGGTGGACTGCTGGACGACGCCGATCAGGTTGTCCTCGGTGAGGAAGGCGGGCGAGACGATGAAGCCGATCACCCCGAGGACGAAGATCACGGGGACCAGCGACAGATCGCGCCAGCGCGCGATGTCGATCCGCGGCCGGCCCCCCGCCGGGTCGTCAGCCACCGCCTCGGCGGTCCGCTGCCGTGCGGTATCGGTCATGTCTGCCTTCCTTCTGTGCGGTCTTCGGTGTCCCCCGCCGTGCCGTTGGCGCCCGGCTCCGTGATGCCCTCCATGGCGGCCACGAGCTGACGGTCGCTCCAGCCGCTGCCGAACTCCGCGACCACCCGCCCGTGGAAGAACGCCAGGATCCGGTCGCAGACCCGCAGATCGTCCAGTTCGTCGGAGACGATGACCGCGCCGCTCCCGGACGCGGCCACGTCCCGTACGACGCCGAGCAGCGCGTCCTTGGACTTCACGTCCACCCCGGCGGTCGGGCGGATCGCGACCAGGACGCTGGGCTCACGGGCCAGCGCCCGCGCGATGACGACCTTCTGCTGATTTCCGCCGGACAAACCCGAAACGGGCTGCGAAGGTCCCGAGGTCTTGATGTCCAGGGAGGTGATCATCCGCTGGGCGAAGGCGCGGGTCCGGGAGGGCAGCACCGTGCCGTAGGGCCCGAGCTGATCGGTGACGGTCAGGGTGGCGTTCTCGGCGACGCTGCGGCCCAGGACCAGGCCCTGGGCGTGCCGGTCCTCCGGGACGTAGCCGATGCCCGCGTCGATCGCGTGCGGCACACTGCCGGGGCGCACCGGCCGGCCGCGCACCGACAGCCGCCCGCCGGCCGGTTTGCGCAGCCCCACCAGGGTCTCGCCGACCGCCGTGTTGCCGCTGGCCGTGGCCCCGGCCAGGCCGAGCACCTCACCGGGGCGCACCACCAGGTCCAGCGGGTCGAACTCGCCCTCCAGGGCGAGCCCTTCGGTGCGCAGCACCGGCTCCCCGTCCGGGCCGGCCTCCTTACGGGCGACGGGGGCGCGGACGACGGCCCGGGAGTCGCCCTCGGGCGCCCCGCCGTCGTCCCCGGTCATCGCCGCCACCAGCTCCTCCTTGGGGAGGCCTGCCACCGGGGCGGTCAGCACATGACGGGCGTCACGGAAGACGGTGACGGTGTCGCAGAGTTCGTAGACCTCTTGCAGATGGTGCGAGATGAACAGGAAGGCGACCCCCTGCCGGCGCAGCTCCAGCAGCTTGGCGAAGAGCCGGTCGATACCGCCCGCGTCGAGCTGGGCGGTGGGCTCGTCGAGGATGATCAGCCGGGCGCCGAAGGAGAGCGCGCGGGCGATCTCCACGAACTGCCGCTGCTCGACGCTGAGGTCCTTCGCCCGCGCCTGCGGATCCACCTCGACGCCGTACTCGGCCAGCAGCGCGCGGGCGTCCTCGCGCAGGGCGCGCCAGCGGATGCGCCCCGCGCCCGGGAAGCGGTTGAGGTAGAGGTTCTCGGCGACCGTCAGGTCCGGGACCACCATCGACTTCTGGTAGACGCAGGCCACCTTGCGCTGCCAGGCGGCGGTGTCGCCGTAGCCGGGGGCGGACTCGCCCGCGAAGGTCACCTCGCCCTCGTCCGGGCGCTCCATCCCGGTCAGGACGGACACCAGCGTGGACTTGCCCGCCCCGTTGCGCCCGACGAGCGCATGGGCCTCCCCGGGCCGCACCGCCAGCCGGGCGTGGTCCAGGGCGACGGTGGGCCCGAACCGTTTGACGATGCCCTGGGCCCGTACGACGGCGGGCTGCTCGGCCTCGGCCATGGTCACTTCTTCTCGAGCTGGTTGGCCCACAGCTTCTTGTCGTCGACGTTCTCCTTGGTCACCAGCGGCGCCGGGAGCTGGTCCTCCAGGCCGTTCTCGATCTTGACGATCTTGGAGTCGTGGTCGGTGGGGCCGGGTTTGAACGTCTTGCCGTCCAGAGCGGCCTTCGCGTAGTTCAGGGCCCACTGGGCGTAGAGGTCGGCGGGCTGGGAGAGCGTGGCGTCGATCTTCCCGGAGCGGATCGCGTCCAGCTCCTCGGGTATCCCGTCGTTGGAGATGATCGTGATGTGCTTGGCCGAACCGGCGGGCTTCAGCAGCCGCTTCTGCTCCAGCAGCGCGAGCGTGGGCTGCAGGAAGGCGCCGCCCGCCTGCATGTAGATGCCGTTCACGTCCTTGTGCTGGGCCAGCAGGCTCTGCAGCTTGGCGGAGGCGACATCGCCCTTCCAGTCGGTGGGCAGCTCATGCACCTTGATGCCGGGGTACTTCTTCTTCATGCAGGAGGCGAACGCCTGCGAGCGGTCCCGGCCGTTGATGGAGCTGAGGTCGCCCTGGAGCTCGGCGATCCGGCCCTTGCCGCCCAGCTTCTCGCCGAGGTACTCGCACGCCTTGGTGCCGTACGCCCGGTTGTCGGCGCGCACCACCATGTAGACCTTGCCGGAGTCGGGCCGGGTGTCCACGCTGACGACGGGGATCTTCTTCTCCTCCAGCTGCTCCAGGGTGGAGGAGATGGCCCCGGTGTCCTGGGGCGCCATGATGACCGCCTTGGCGCCCTGGTCGGTGAACGCCTGGACGTTGGCGACCAGTTTGCCGATGTCGTTCTGCGAGTTGGACAGCGGGAGCGCGGAGACCGTGCCCTTGTCGATGCCCTTCTCCAGGTACTGCTGGTAGGAGTTCCAGAAGTCGGTGTCCGTCCGCGGCATGTCGATGCCGACCTTGCCGCCGCCGGCGCCATTGCTCTCTCGGTTGCAGCCGGTGAGCGCTGCGACGGCCAGCAGCACGGCGCAGGCGGCGGTGCCGGTGGTGCGGAGTCTCGTCATCGAGTCCCGTCCTTGGTCGTTCCTGGGTCGAGTCGTGCGGGTGGTGCCGGCCTCGGGCGGAGGCGATTGTGCGGTTGTCTCAAGCGATCGGGCGGTTGTCTAGGAGGAGGCGGGGCGCAGCCGCAGCCCCTGCATCCCGCCGTCGACGGCCAGCGCGGTGCCGGTGACGGCCGCGGCGGCGGGGCTGGCGAGGTACGCGACGGCGGCGGCCACCTCGTCGGCGGAGACCAGCCGTCCGGTGGGCTGCCGGGCCTCCAGGGCGGCGCGCTCGGCCGCCGGGTCGGGGGCCTGGCCGAGCAGCCGGCCGACCCACGGGGTGTCCACGGTGCCGGGGTTGACGCAGTTGACGCGCACCCCTTCGCGGATGTGGTCCGCCGCCATGGCGAGGGTCAGCGACAGCACCGCGCCCTTGCTGGCGCTGTACGCGGCGCGCTGCGGAAGCCCCGCGGTGGCGGCGATCGAGCAGGTGTGGGTGATGGAGACGGCGCCGGGCCGGTCGGCCGCGGCGGCGCGCAAGTGGGGCAGCGCGGCCCGCGCGGTGCGGACCAGGCCCAGCACGTTGATGTCCAGCAGCCGGTGCCACTCCTCGTCGGAGTTGTCCTCGACGCTGCCGATCGCGCCGATGCCCGCGTTGCCGACGACGGTGTGCAGGGCGCCGAACTCGGCCACGGCCGCGTCCACCGCGGCCCTGACCCCCTCGTCGGAGGTGACGTCGGCCTTGAGCGGCAGCGTGCCGTCCGGGGCGCCCGACGGATCGCGGTCGAGCACGGCGACCCGCGCGCCCCGGTCGCGCAGCGCGGCGGCGATGGCGGCGCCGATGCCGGAGGCACCGCCGGTGACGAGCGCGGCCAGCCCTTCGAAGTCGCCGGTGGTCACTGGTGGTCCTCCTGAGGCTGTGCGGGTGCGGACGGTGCCGGTACGGGCTGGGCCGGTGCGGACGGTTCCGGTACGGGCTGGGCCGGTGCGGACTGGGCCGGTGCGGACGGTGCCGGTACGGGCGGTGCGAGGCGGGCCCGCCATTCGGGCCCGTCCGGATAGCGGTAGGCGGCGATCGACTCTGGGTACATACGGGCGGAGAAGCCCGGCGCGGTCGGAGCCCGGTAGCGGCCCGACTCGACGACCGCGGGATCGGCGAAGTGCTCGTGGAGGTGGTCGACATACTCGATGACCCGGTCCTCCCAGCTGCCCGAGACGGCCACGAAGTCGAACATGGCCAGGTGCTGGACGAGTTCGCACAGCCCGACGCCGCCCGCGTGGGGGCACACCGGAAGTCCGTACTTGGCGGCGAGCAGCAGGATGGTGAGGTTCTCGTTGACCCCGGCGACCCGCGCCGCGTCGATCTGGACGAAGTCCACCGCCCCGGCCTGGAGCAGCTGCTTGAAGACCACGCGGTTGGCGACATGCTCACCGGTGGCCACCTTGACCGGCTGTCCGGCGCGGATGGCGGCGTGGGCGAGGACGTCGTCCGGGCTGGTGGGCTCCTCGATCCAGTGCGGGTCGTACGGCGCG
Source organism: Streptomyces iranensis (assembly GCF_017874715.1). Lineage (GTDB taxonomy): Bacteria > Actinomycetota > Actinomycetes > Streptomycetales > Streptomycetaceae > Streptomyces > Streptomyces iranensis. The sequence continues at coordinate 41,112 of NZ_JAGGLR010000016.1, forward strand.
AGGGCGCTCATCCAGCGCACCGCCTCCGCCACGTCCCAGCGCTGGTTGGCGTCCACGGCGATGCGCACATCGGGGCCGACCGCCTCGCGGGCGAGCCGCATCCGTCTGAGGTCCTCGTCCAGATCGGCCCCGACCTTGAGCTTGATCTGGCCGAAGCCGTCGGCGACGGCCTCCTGCGCCAGCTTGATCATTTTCTCGTCCGAGTAGCCGAGCCACCCGGGCGAGGTGGTGTAGGCGGGGTAGCCCCGCTCGCGCAGCCGCGCGGCGCGCTCGGCGCGGCCGGGCTCGGCGGCGCGCAGGATGGCGAGCGCCTCCTCCGGGGTGAGCGCGTCGCTGAGGTAGCGGAAGTCGACCAGCTCGACCAGCTCCTCGGGCGACATCTCGGCGAGGAACTGCCACAGGGGCCTTCCGGCCCGCCGGGCGGCGAGGTCCCAGGCGGCGTTGACCACCGCGCCTGCGGCCATGTGCATGACGCCCTTCTCGGGCCCCAGCCAGCGCAGCTGGGAGTCATGGGTCAGCTCACGGTGCAGGGCGGCGAGATCGGCGGCCGTCAGGGGCGCGGGGCGGCCCACCACATGGGGGCGCAGGGAGCGGATGGCGGCCGCGGTGACATCGTTGCCGCGGCCGATGGTGAAGACGAAGCCGTGCCCCTCGGAGGCCGCCGCCTCCCCCGCGTCCGTGCGCAGCACCACATAGGCGGCGGAGTAGTCGGGGTCCGGGTTCATGGCGTCCGAGCCGTCGAGCTGCTCCGAGGTGGGAAACCGGATGTCATGGACCTCGAGCTCGGTGACGGATGGACGCTGACTCAATGGGGGCTCCCTGAAACGATGCGCGAGAGAGAACATCGGACCTTTCGCGATGATCCGATGTATAGCGCTGCCCTAAGGGTTTCGTCCAGGGGTGCGTCCGAACTTTCGGAGGACAGATCGGATGAATCTCTTAGTACTCCTGGACAGGGGCTGCGGCCGGGGCCCCGGAAAGCCGTAGGCTTGGGTGGCACGCAATGGGAAACTGCAGCTGGAGGCGGCACCATCCGTCCGCCCCGGTCGGAAGGAGGCGCTGGGTGATCGAGCTTGAGGGGGTTCCCGAGCTGATCGACCCGGTCATGATCTGTGCCTTCGAGGGCTGGAACGACGCCGGAGACGCCGCCTCGGCCGCGGTCGGGCACCTGGACCGGGAGTGGAAGGGCGAGGTCTTCGCCTCGCTCGACGCGGAGGACTACTACGACTTCCAGGTGAACCGGCCCACCGTCGCCCTGGAGGGCGGTGTGCGCAAGATCACTTGGCCGACGACCCGGCTCTCGGTGGTCCGGGCGGACACCGGGGAGAAGTCGCGGGACCTGGTGCTGGTGCGCGGTATCGAACCGAGCATGCGCTGGCGGTCGTTCTGCAACGAGATCCTCGGCTACGCCCATGAGTTGGGCGTGGAGATGGTCGTCATCCTCGGCGCGCTGCTCGGCGACACCCCGCACACCCGGCCGGTGCCGGTCAGCGGGGTCACCTCCGACCCGGACCTGGCCCGCAGCCTCGATCTGGAGGAGACCCGCTACGAGGGCCCGACCGGGATCGTCGGGGTCCTCCAGGAGGCGTGCGCCCATGCCGGCGTCCCGGCGGTGAGCCTGTGGGCGGCCGTGCCGCACTACGTCTCGCAGCCGCCGAACCCGAAGGCCACCCTGGCGCTGCTGAACCGCCTCGAGGACCTCATCACGGTGCGCATCCCCCTCGGCGAGCTGACCGAGGACTCGCGGGCCTGGCAACTGGGCGTGGACCAGCTGGCCGCCGAGGACAGCGAGGTCGCCGAGTACGTCCAGTCGCTGGAGGAGGCGCGGGACACCGCCGAGCTGCCCGAGGCGTCCGGCGAGGCCATCGCCCGCGAGTTCGAGCGCTATCTGCGGCGGCGCGACGGCCAGCCCGGCCCCGCAGGCGGCCACGCGACCGAGAGCGGCGGCCTGGAGGGCGGCACGGGAGGTCCGGGCGCCCCCTATCTGCGCGACCCCTCCACCGGCCACGGGCGGCCGCGCAAACCGTCCCCCAAGGACGAGGTGGCCAAGGACGACGACGCCGAGGACACTGGCGGCGGCACCGAGGACGGGGCCAAGGACGTGGCCGGGGCCAAGGACGCCGACAGCGCCGAAGAGGCGGACGACAGCCGGGAGGCGGACGACGCCAAGGAGGCGGACGACAGCCAGGAGGCGGACGACGGCCAGGGCGCCGAGGACCGGGACGCCTCCCGCCGCGATGAGGGCGGCACGGACCGGGGTGGCGACGGGGACGAGGGGTCCGGCTCCGACCGGTAACCACGGCCGCCGCGCACGGCGCACGACGCCACACCAGGCACGCCGCGCACGCCACGTACGCGCCACGCACGCCACGCACGAGACAGCGAGAAGCCCGCGCCGGGAGGACCCCGGCGCGGGCTCATGCGTTCACCGCCGCGGCGCGGCGCCCCGACGACGCGTCAGAGGGCCACGCCCAGCAGCGCGTCCACGGCGCGCGAGACCAGACCGGGCGCCCCCTCGTCCGTACCGCCGGTGGCCGACTGCGCGGCGGCCCAGCGGTCGACGGCGGCCAGGGCGGCCGGGGAGTCCAGGTCGTCCGCGAGCGCCTCGCGGATCTCCTCCACCAGCGCGTCCGCCGACCGCCCGTCGGGCCGCGAGACGGCGGCACGCCAGCGGTCGAGGCGCTCCTCGGCCTCCCGCAGCAGCCCGTCCGTCCACTCCCAGTCCGAGCGGTAGTGGCGGGCCAGCAGCGCGAGCCGTATGGCCGCCGGGTCGACGCCGTCGCGGCGCAGCGCCGAGACGAAGACCAGATTGCCCTTGGACTTGGACATCTTCTCGCCGTCCAGGGCGACCATCCCGGCGTGTACGTACGTCTTGGCGAACGGCCGCTCACCGGTGAGGACCTGGGCGTGCGAGGCGCCCATCTCGTGGTGCGGGAAGGCGAGATCGGATCCGCCGCCCTGCACGTCGAAGCCCATGCCGAGGTGGTCCAGGGCGATGGCCACGCATTCGATGTGCCAGCCGGGGCGGCCGCGGCCGAGCGATCCGCCGTCCCAACTCGGCTCGCCGTCACGGGCGGCCATCCACAGCATCGGGTCGAGGGGGCTCTTCTTGCCCGAGCGCTCCGGGTCGCCGCCGCGCTCGGCGGACAGCAGCCGCATGGCCTCGGCGTCGAGCCGGCTGACCGAGCCGAAGGAGGGGTCGGACTCCACGGAGAAGTAGATGTCGCCTTCGAGTTCATAGGCGGCGCCCAGGTCGCGCAGCCGCTCCACGAGCGGCACGATCCCCGGTATCGCCTCGACGGCGCCGATGTAGTGCCGCGGGGGCAGCATCCGCAGGGCCGTCATGTCCTCGCGGAAGAGGGCGGTCTCGCGCTCGGCGAGGGCCGTCCAGTCGTCGCCGTTCTCCTGCGCCCGCTCCAGCAGGGGATCGTCGACATCGGTGACGTTCTGGACGTAGTGCACCTGGCGCTTGGTGTCGAGCCATACGCGCTGAACGAGGTCGAACGCGTTGTAGGTCGCCGCATGACCCATGTGGGTCGCGTCGTACGGGGTGATCCCGCAGACGTAGATGCGCGCGACGGGACCGGGGGTCAGGGTGATCCGTTCCCCGGTCGCGGTGTCGTGAATGCTCAGGTCGCGGCCACTGCCGGGCAGGGCGGGAACCTCAGAAGCGGGCCAGGCATACATGCAATGAGCGTAACCGGATGCAGCGTCCGTATACGAACCGGACCAGTGGTGTTGGCCGGATGGGCGGTCTTGCGCGGACGTCCGCGAGCTGCTTGAGCTGCCCGATCCCCGCTCCAGGGACTCCGGGCGGGGGCCCGGCGGGCCCCACCCGGCCCCGGAACGAGCGGGCCCCTGGCGGGGTGGCGGTCGCGGCACCAGGGACCCGGAACGGGCGGCTCCACGGACCCGGAGCGGGCCGGTCCACCAGGCCGGAGCGGGCCCATCCGGTCAGACCGGCGGCCAGGGGATGGCTGGCCACTGGCCACTGGGCTCGGGGTGCCTTCCGGTCCGCAACAGCGCGGCGACACGGGCCCGCAGGGCCTCGATCTCGGCCCCGGTGATCAGCTCCGCCAGCCGGGCGCTCAGCGGGCCGCCGTCGGCCAGCTCCCCCGCCAGCCGGCGCAGCACCTCCAGCACATCGTCCGGCAGCGGCTCCCCGGCCCAGCCCCACAGCAGCGTGCGCAGCTTGTCGTCGGCGTTGAAGGTCACTCCGTGATCAATCGCATAGAGCCGGCCACCGGCCGCGGGCAGCAGATGGCCGCCCTTGCGGTCGCCATTGTTGATCACTGCGTCGAGGACGGCCAGCCGGCGCAGCCGTACGTCGTCGGCGTGGACCAGCAGCGCCGTACGGCCCTCGCCCACCTCGGCGTAGCCCACGGCCTTCCAGCCGGGGCCCGGCTCATCGCCCTCGACGAGCGCGAGCAGCTCCGCTCCCCGGGTCTCCTCCGAGCCGTCGCCGTCCGGCCCGCCGTCGGCCCCCTCCGGCCCGTCGGTGGCCGTCTCGACCTCCACCCAGAGCTGGCACATCCCCTGCCCGTACGGCCCGTCGCGCAGCACCGTGGGCGGCACCAGGCCCCACCCGGTGGCCTCGGAGATCTCGTACGCCGCGACCTCGCGCTGGGCGAGCGTGCCGTCCGGGAAGTCCCACAGCGGCCGCTCCCCGGCCACCGGCTTGTAGACGCAAGGGGCGCTGTGGCCCTCGTACTCGACCGTGCAGTACAGCACCGCGTTGGACGCCTCCCGGACCCGGCCGCGCACCGTCAGCTCCCCGAGAGCCAGCAGCTCGGCCGGGGGCAAGAGGCGCGAAGCCTCCGTTGAGGGTGGTGGGAGACGGGTGTGCAAGGGGCGCGAAGCCTCCGTTGAGGGTGGTGGTGGGAGACGGGCGGGCGTCAGGCTCCGCGGCGGTATCCGTTCTGGCGCGGACATACGTGTCCCTCCGGGTCGAGCGGCAGACTGCACAGCGGGCAGGGCGGCCGGCCGGCGTTGACGACCTCCAGGGCGCGCTTGGCGAACGCGCGCGCCTGCGTCCCGGTGAGCCGCACCCGCAGCATGGGCGGGCCGTTCACATCGTCCTGGAGCAGCCGCTCCTCGGCCTCGGCCAGGTCCTCCTCGGACTCGGCCTCCAGCTCGACCAGCGCCTGCGCCTCGACGATCATCCGCTGTTCCTCGCCGTCCCAGGCGAGTGCCATGGTGCCGACCCGGAACTCCTCCTCAACGGGGACTTCCAGCGGTCCGGTGTCGCCGACTTCGGTCGGTGCGACGGCGGGGACCGGGGCGTTTCCGCCGGTGCGCCGCACCACCTCGTCCAGCAGCTCGTCTATCCGCTCGGCCAACGCGGCGACCTGCGTCTTCTCCAACGCGACACTGGTGGTCCGGCTACCGGCGGACGCCTGCAGGAAAAAGGTACGGCGACCAGGCAGCCCGACCGTACCGGCGACGAAACGGTCCGGCGGGTCATAGAGGAACACCTGACGGGACAACGTCCTGCTCCATTTGGTTCGACTGCTCGGCTGACTGACTGCTGACCGCTGGGTGTCATGACCGCCCGGTCACGGCTGTCACGGCGCCCTCGCACCGCGGCACCACCCTACTGCGCACAGCGATCACGGTGCTCCCGCGTCGCCGCCCACCGCCGCGTCCCCGCCGCGGTGGCCGGAGTTCTCCTCGCGCGGCGCCAGACCGGCGAAGTCCCCGGTGTCCCCGAGCCGGACGAGGAAGGGCCGGGTCGGGGTGTACCGGATCGCGGTGACCGAGCAGGGCTCGACCGAGATCCGCTGGAAAAGATCGAGATGGAGTCCGAGGGCGTCCGCGACCAGTGCCTTGATGATGTCCCCGTGGGAGCACATCAGATAGACCGCGTCGGCGCCGTGCTCCCGCTCGATCCGGCCGTTCCAGTCGCGCACCGCCTCGACCGCGCGCGCATGCATGGCGCGCATGGACTCGCCACCGGGGAAGGCGGCCGCGGACGGATGCTGCTGGACGATGTTCATCAATGGTTCATCGGCGAGCTCGGCCAGCTTCCGGCCGGACCAGTCGCCGTAGTGGCACTCCCCGATCCGGTCGTCGGGGTGCAGCGGCAGTTCGGGGCGGGCGGCGAGCAGCGGGGCCAGTGTCTCCCGGCAGCGCTGCAGGGGGCTGGTGACGGCGGCGGCGAGCGGCAGTCCGGCCAGTCTGCCGGGCAGCGCCGCGGCCTGGGCCGTACCGCGCTCGTCGAGGGCGACACCGGGCGTCCAGCCCGCGAGGACGCCCGCGGTATTGGCGGTGGACCGGCCGTGCCGTACGAGGATCAGCATGGGCATGGCTGCCACCCTACGACCCCTCCGGCGCCGCTCAGCGGGGATGCGCACCGATCCCGTACCGGGGTCCCCCTGTGCCGATCGGCATCACGCGAGGCACAATGCGCAGCGTGATCGTGGATTGTGCCATCTACCGGGACGGGGCCCGCACCGAGGGACCCGCTGACTTCTCCGACGCCCTGGACGAGGCGCGCGCTAGTGGGGACGCCTTCTTGTGGATCGGGCTGCATGAGCCGACCGAGAAGGAGTTCGAGCTGGTCACCAGCGAGTTCGGACTGCATCCGCTGGCCGTCGAGGACGCCCTGTGCGCCCACCAGAGGCCGAAGCTGGAGGTCTATGACGATTCGCTGTTCCTGGTGCTCAAGCCGGTGCAGTACGACGACAAGGCCGGAACCGTCACCGCGGGTGAGCTGATGGTCTTCGTCGGTGACTCCTTCGTGGTGACCGTAAGGCACGGCGAGGCCAATCCGCTCGGCTCGGTGCGCGACCGGCTGGAGAAGATGCCCGAGGTGCTCCAGCACGGCCCTACGGCGGTGATGTACGCGGTCTCCGACGCGGTCGTGGACCACTACCTGGACGTGGCCGACGATCTGCACGGGGACCTGGAGGAGCTGGAGACGGAGGTCTTCGCCCCGAACGCGGGCGCCGGGCAGAACACCGCCGGGCGGATCTACGCCTTCAAGCGCGAGGTGATGGAATTCCGCCGCTCGGCGGGGCCGTTGGAGGAGCCGATGGAGCGGCTCACCGGCGCCGGGGTGCCGTTCGTGCACGAGGGCTCCCGGCCGTTCTTCCGCGATGTCAGCGACCATCTGACCCGGGTGAACGAGCATGTTGAGGGGCTGGACCGGCTGCTGTCGGACATCCTCTCCGCCCATCTCGCGCAGATGGGCGTGCGGCAGAACGACGACATGCGGAAGATCTCGGCGTGGGCGGCCATGGCCGCGGTCCCGACGATGATCGCCGGGATCTACGGCATGAACTTCACACACATGCCGGAGCTGAAGCAGCCCTGGGGATACCCGGGGGTGGTCGCGCTCATGGCCGGTGTGATCGCGCTGCTGTACCGCTGGTTCAAGCGGCGTGGGTGGCTCTGAGCAGAGGTCTTGGGGCTCGGTCAGACGAACTCGGGCGCCTCGGGCGCGCCGGAAGCGCTCTTCGCGGGTCCGCCCAGCGCGTTCCGCCGCTCGGGCATCCGCAGTGACACCATGCGCCGCCAGCCCCCCAGCCGCTCGTATGTGTGCAGGGCGTGGATCCCGGCCGCGAGCAGCGCCGACTTCGGCCTGGGCCAGCCGAGGAGGCGTCCCATGTGGGCCATCACGGCCAGGCCGACGTCCCGGTAGACCTCCGTCTCGACGAGCGCGCTCTCCCGGAGGGTCCGCTGGATGGTCCGGCCGTATCCGTCGGCGGCCAGGCGCAGCAGCTCCTCGTGGCAGTAGGCGAGGTGGTTGTCCTCGTCGTCGGCGATCATGCGCACCGCGCGGCCGAGGTCGGGGTGGTCGCCGAAGTACCTGCGCAACATCAGCATCTGGGCGGATGCGCGCTGTTCGGTGACCCGGCTGTGGGCGAGGTAGATCACGATGTCGTGCTCGGTGAGCGGCTCGTCGCGGCGCAGTTTGTCATGGGCGAGGCCGATGCCGCGCGCCTCCAGGAGCATCGTGTAGTCGGTCTCGCGCGGAACCTCCATGGGCTCCAGACCGCGCTTGCGGAGCAGGGCATTGAAGATCCGGCCGTGTTTGTCCTCGTCGGCGCCATGGCGGGCGATCTTGGGCGCGAGGTCACGGCGGCTCTCGGGCACCAGGGCGGCGATCCGGCCGTTCTCCCAGCCTCCCTGGGCCTCCCCGCTGGCCGCGACGGAGCAGAAGAGCCGGAACGACTCGTCGTCGTCGAGGATCTCCTGGAACACGCTTCTCGCCGAGAGCATCGCCGCCACCTCCGTGCGCTGGTCGTGCGCCGCCGTGCGCAGAAAAAGTCAACGGCCCGGTGGGGGCGGCGGCAACAGCTGGGGCATCCGGCTCGGCCGAACGGGGGACCCCTCCATACGCCGCGTCCGCGTAACCCCTGGGCGGCGGAGGCGTTGTGCTGGATGACGGCCGTGGCGGGGAAGACCCCCGAGCCCCCACCACGGCCGCAGAACTTTCCAGATCTTTCCGGCTCGGCGCCGGGCCGACACCGTACGCGTGGCGCCGGGCCGACATGTGCGCGTGGCGCCGGGCCGACATGTGCGCGTTTCGCGCGTTACGCGAGCCCGGCCCGCTCCAGGGCCTCGACGCCCGCCCGCAGCCCGGCGAGCCGCTCCTCCAGCGTGAAGCCCGCGGGCGTGAGCGACAGAGTGGTGACCCCGGCCCCCGCGTACGCCTGCATGCGGTCGGCGATGCGCTCGACGGGGCCGAGCAGCGCGGTGGAGTCGATCAGCTCGTGGGGGACGGCCGCGGCGGCGCCCTCCCTGTCCCCGGAGAGGTACTTCTCCTGGATCTCGGCGGCCTCCTTCTCGTACCCCATGCGCTGCGCCAGCTTGTTGTAGAAGTTCTGCTTGGCGCTGCCCATACCGCCCACGTAGAGCGCGGTGTACGGACGGAACTGGTCGGCGAGGCCGCGGACGTCGTCGCCGAGGGCCATCGGGACGGTGGGCACCACGTCGAAGCCCTCGAGGTCCTTGCCCGCCTTCTCGCGGCCCGCGCGCAGCGAGCCGAGGGTGGTCTCCTCGGCGTGCTCGGGATCGTAGAACAGGACCAGGGCGCCGTCGGCGATCTCGCCGGTCTGCTCCAGGTTCTTCGGGCCGATGGCCGCGATGTACAGCGGGATGTACTCCCGCACCGGGTGCACGGTGAGCTTGAGGGGCTTGCCGGGGCCGTCGGGCAGCGGCAGGGTCCAGTTCTGGCCCTCGTGGGTCAGCCGCTCGCGCGACATCGCCTTGCGGATGATCTCCACGTACTCGCGCGTGCGGGCGAGCGGCTTGTCGAATCGCGCCCCGTACCAGCCCTCGGACACCTGGGGCCCCGAGACTCCGAGCCCGAGGCGGAAGCGGCCGCCGGAGAGGGTGTCCAGGGTGGCGGCGGTCATCGCCGTCATGGCGGGCGTGCGGGCCGGGATCTGGAAGATGGCGGAGCCGACGTCGATGCGCTCGGTCTGCGCGGCGACCCACGCGAGCACCGTGGCGGCGTCCGAACCGTAGGCTTCGGCGGCCCAGCAGACGGAATAGCCGAGCCTGTCGGCCTCGCGGGCGACCGCGAGGTTGTCCGCGTCCATTCCGGCGCCCCAGTAGCCGAGGTTGATGCCGAGCCTCATACCGCACCCCTTACTGATCAGTAACGTCGCTGTTCCGGGGACTCTAGCGCGCATGGCCCCGATACGTCAGCGGTGGGTTATCCACAGGCTCCCACGTGGCGCTTTGCGGCCAGTAATCTCGACGTTCATGGAGCTAAGGCACCTCGGCCGCACGGGCCTGCGCGTCTCCCGGCTCGGGCTCGGCACGCTCACTTGGGGGCGGGACACTGACGAACACGACGCCGCGGATCAGCTCAAGGCGTTCTGGGAGGCGGGCGGCACGCTTGTCGACACCGCGGATGTGTACGCGGACGGCGGCGCCGAATACCTCCTGGGGCAGCTGCTGGAGGGGTTACTGCCCCGGCGCGATCTACAGATCGCGACCAAGGCCGGCAGCGTCCCCGACCCCGACCGCCGCTTCGACGCCTCGCGCGGCCATCTGCTGGCCGCGCTGGACGCCTCGCTGGAGCGGCTGGGCACGGACTATGTCGATCTGTGGCAGGTGCACGCCTTCGACCCGTTCACCCCGCTCGAGGAGACCCTCCAGGCACTCGACATCGCGGTGAGCAGCGGGCGGGCCCGCTATGCGGGGGTGTCCAACTTCAGCGGCTGGCAGCTCGCGAAGGCCGCCACCTGGCAGCTGGCCTCCTCGGGCGCGCACACCCGGCTGGCCAGCACGCAGATGGAGTATTCGCTGCTCCAGCGCGGTGTGGAGCGCGAGGTGCTGCCCGCCGCGCTCGACCTGGGCGTCGGGCTGCTGCCGTCCTCGCCGCTCGGCCGCGGTGTGCTCACCGGCAAGTACCGCCATACGACGCCCGCCGACTCGCGCGGCGCCTCTGAACTCGCGGCGTTCGTCGAGCCGTATCTGGACGAGGAGGCGAGCCGCATCGTCGAGGCGGTCGCCATAGCCGCCGACGGCCTGGCGACCACCGCGCTCAATGTGGCCCTGGCCTGGGTCCGCGACCGTCCGGGCGTCACCGCCCCGATCGTCGGCGCGCGCAACGCCCAGCAGCTGAGGGCGGCGTTGTCGGCGGAGACCCTTAGTCTTCCGGACGAGATCTGCCAGGCGCTCGACGATGTGTCGGCGCCCGTGCACCGCTATCCCGATCAGGACTGGAGCACGCTGTGAGTACCGACCGCCTCGCCGGCGACGCCGCACCCGCGCCCGAGGAGGCCGACCCGGGTTCGCCGGAACCGACAGTGCCGGCGGAGCCGGCGAACACCGCGGCCGGCGCGCCGGGTGACCCGGGCGACCCCGCCACCGCGGGGACGGATCCGGACCACGCCCCGGGCGACCACAGCGGGGCCGACGCCGCGGGCGTCCCCGCGGGGGCGGACCGGAGCGACGCGGGGGCGGCCGCGGCCGCCGGATCCGCGGGACGGGGCGGGGCCGACGAGGCGGGGGCCGACGCCGCGGAGGGCGAGTCCGGCGACGCCGGGGCGGGCCCCCACGCCGAGGGCGCCACCCCGGAGCAGGCCCCGGCCGGGCAGGGCACATCCGGCCCGGGAGCGGGCCGGGGCGGCGCCGGGGCGGGCGATGAGGCGGGTGCGGGTTCGGGCGATGAGGCGGGTGCGGGTTCGGGGGATGGCGCTTCCGCACCCGCCGGGCAGGACCCATCCGGCGACGCCGCAGAAACCTCCGGCGGTGGGGGCAAGGGGCGGCGGTCGGCTGCGGCCGAGGCGTTGGCGGCTGCCGTGCGGGCTGTTGAGAGCGGTGAGCGGTCGGCGGCGTCGTTCTTCAACGCCGCCCCGGCGACGCGTCCGGCGGCGCCCGCCGCCCCCGCGGCCCCCGCGGCCCCTCGTGAGCGGCCACGTGCGGCGGCGGCCCCCGCCTCCGCGCCCGCGCCCGCTCCCGTACAGCGGTCGTCGGCCCGTCCGGCGCGTGGGCCGGGGGGCGAGATCCCCGGCGGTGCCGACGTCCGGGAGGTGCTCGCGGCGGGCGGGGCCCCCGAGACCCTGGCCGGGAAGGTCGCCGAAACCCTCGGGGAGCACGCCGCCGAGGCGCTGCGCGAGGACCCCTGGCAGCTGCTGGCCGTGCCCGGCGTACGCCCCGACCAGGCGGACGGCTTCGCCCGCTCCCTCCTCGGCCCGGCCTGCGAGCCCGGCGACGAGCGCCGTGCGCTGGCGCTCACCGGCTGGCTGCTGGAGCGCGCCGCCCTCGAAGGGCACACCGCGCTGGAGTCGTCCGCGCTGCGCGACGCGCTCGCCAAGGCCTCCGTGCCGGACCCGGACGAGGCGCTGCGCACCGCGATCGCGGAGGGCGTGGTGCTGGTCTTCCAGGACGCGCTCGACGCCCCGGCGGCGGCCCGTCCCCGGGCGGCCGAGGACGAGGACGCCGAGCAGCCGGTGCGGGTGCTGCTGGGGCTGGACCGCTATGCCCTGGCGGAGGAGAGCCTGGCCGACGGCCTCGCCCGGCTGGCGAGCACCTTCGCCCCCGCACAGGACGGCGAGACGCCCGTGGGGGATGCCGAGTGGGAGGGCGCCGCGGCCGCCGCGCCGTCCGCCTCCGCCGCGGAGCTCATCCGTACCGTCGCGGCCCACGGCCTGGTCGCCCACAGCGGTGGCGAGGCGGCGCGCGCCGAACCGGCGGCGCTGGTCGCCGCCGCCCGTGCGATGGGCCTGCGGGCCTACGCGGCCGCGCACACCGAGGACGGCAGGCGGCGGCTGGCCGCCACACTCGGCGAGGCCCCGGGCACCGGCCCGGACACGGGCCCCGAGGCAGGCCCGGACGAGGCCCCGGAGGCCACCTCGGCGGCCGTCACGGTCGCCGGGCTGCTGGCCGACGCCGAGGGCCCCGGACGCGACGAGGAGGGCGCGCTGGCGCTCGATCTGCTTACCGTGCTGGACGCCCCGCAGCTCGATGTGGAAGCGGCCGCGATGCTGGTCGAGTCGCTGCCGGACGGCGCCCGTCTGGTGCTGAGCGGGGACCCCGGGGTGCTGTGGTCGGCCGGTCCCGGCCGGGTCTTCGCGGACCTGGTGGCAGCCCGCCGCTGCCCGCAGGTCGTCTCCCGTACCCCCGACCCCGGCCCCATCGGCGAGCTGGTCTCGGGCATCGGGATCGGCGAGCTCAGTCAGGTGGATGCGCCCGGCAAGGAGGTCGTGATCGTGCCCGTGCGGGACGCGGGCGAGGCGGTGCACCGCACCGTGCAGCTCGTCGCCGACTCGGTGCCCCGTGCGATCGGCATCCCGCCGGAGCAGACCCAGGTGATCACCCCGGGCCACGGCGGCGCGGCCGGCACCCGCGCGCTCAACGCGGCCCTGAAGGACCGTCTCAACCCCGGCCCCGGCCGGTTCGGCGGCTTCGACCCGGGCGACCGCGTGGCATACACCCCGGCCCCGGGCCGTACGGTGCCGGGCACCGTGGTCTCGGCGGACGCCGAGGGGCTGCGTCTGGACTGCGCGGGCACGCCGGTCGTGGTGGTGCGCGAGGAGGTCGGCGAGCTGGTGCGGCACGGCTGGGCCCTCACCGCGCACCAGGCGGCGGGAGCGCGCTGGCCCGCGGCCGTGGTGGTGCTGCCGGGCGACGCCACAGCGGGGCTGACCCGGGCCTGGGTCTACACGGCCTTCGGCCGCGGTGAGCGCCATCTCTCGGTGGTGCACGGCGCGGATGCGGCGCTGCCGCGAGCGGTGGCGGAAATCCCCTTCAAGGACCGCACCACCCGCCTGCGCGCCCTTCTCCAGGCCCAGGTCCCACCCGCGCCCACCGGCTGACCGACGGCCCGCGCCAGGCCCCGCCCCCGACGGGCCCCGCCCCGCGACGGGCCTCCAGCACGCCCCCGGCCCCGGACCGCCCGGCCTCACGACCAGGCGATCCGGGGCCGGGGTACGGAACCGAGTGACCCGGTTCCGGGCGGCCCGAAGCCACCGCCGGGCCCGAGCCGCCCGGAACCGAGCAGTCCGAAGGCAAACGGCCCGGGGCAAGCAGCCCCGAGCCCCGGACCTCAGCTGCCCGGCTCCAGGACCTCCAGGTCGTCCTCGTCCTCGAGCTCCTCGTCGAAGACCGAACTCATGTCGAAGCGGCACACGACCATATGCGGATCCGCCTGGTCGAAGGGGGCGGAGAGCCACTCCCCCGGCTCCGGGGGCTCCTCGGCCGCCACCACCCAGAGCGTGGAGTCGCCCTCTTCCAGGCCGAATTCCTTGTGCCGAGAGGCGATCTCGTCCGGCTCGAACTCGCCGAAGACCACCCCCAAGGCGGTGTGCACGCTCTCCCCGGCGGCCGCCCCGTCGCCCTGCTTGCCGTTCCCCGTGTCGATGTCCGGATCCAGGTCGGCGATCCGCTGCGCCTGCGAGAGCAGACGCTGCGGCTCGGCGATGACGTAGTCCCTGCGGATCAGCACGCTCAGCGCGCTCGGCTCCTCCGGCCCGGTGTAGGCGGGGAGACGGTCGTCACCAGGGATCTCGAAGGGCGTCACCTCGTCGTAGGCGTCATAGAGCAGCTCGTCGTAGACCTCGGCTGCCGCGGCCAGTTCGTTGAACGCGGCGTAGACGGCCGGATCGCCTTCCCCCGATCGACGTTCGACAGCGTCGAGGTGACGATCCAGTGCGGCTTTCACCGCTTCGGCGGCGGCACGTACCTCGGCAGCGGATGGCTGCGCAGCATCAGACATAGTGCAGACGCTATCCGTAGCAGGGCAGTTCCCGCACAATAGATGCGATGCCGGAATACGAATTCTGTGATGTGTATGTGCCGCGCGGCGTTTCCCGCAAGGCCACTACCCGCCTGCTCACCGACCATGCCGAGTACGGACACTGGGAGTTGGATCGCTTGAGACTCAACCCCGACGGCAGCCGCAGAGTGCGATTGCGGCGCCGGATCATCCGCCAGCTTCGGGCGACCTGGTAGCGGACCGGGACATGACCGGGCGGGCCCCGCCGACCGCGGGGCCCGCCCGGAGTGACGCCACCGTCACCCGACGTATGGGATCCGGTGTGTGATGTGTGGCGTGTGAGGTGCGGTGCCCGGTGTGTGGTGCGGTGTGGCCGCCGCCCGGCACCTGTCAGCGCCCATCAGCGCGAGGTGTGATCAGCGCTGTGCGGCGCGGGCCCGGCGGTAGAGCACCGCACCCGCCAGCAGCATGCCCGCGGCGGCCGGAATGGCCAGCCCGACGGGGCCCGCGCCGGTGTGCGCGAGCTGCTCCTTGCTGCCGAGGTTCGCGGACGGGTCGAGGCCGTGGGCTCCCGCGTGCTCGGCCTGGTGACCCTGCGAGGAGCCCCCGGGCTGCTCCGAGCCACCACCGGGGTTCGAACCCCCCGGGTTGCTCGGGTTACCGGGGTTGCCCGGGTTCCCAGGCTGACCCGGGTTTCCGGGGTTCCCCGGGTTGCCAGGGTTTCCGGGGTTCCCAGGGTTCCCAGGGTTCCCTGGATTACCGGGGTTCCCAGGGTTCCCCGGATTGCCGGGGTTCCCAGGGTTCCCGGGGTTACCCGGGTTGCCCGGATTCCCCGGGTTCTCCGGCACCGCCGGCACCGTCTCCCCGCAGTCGCCGCCACCGCTGCTGTTCCCGAGCCCGACCGCGCTGACGTTGTTCCCGCACACATTGACCGGAACGCCGATCGGGGCCTGGATGTTGTTGCCGGAGCCGATGCCCGACGAACCACTGCTGCTGCCCTGCGCCTGCGAGCCGCCGGACTGCGAGCCGCCACCGCCGGACGAGCCGCCCGAGCCACCGCCGGACCGGTCGCCGCACTCTCCCCCGCCGGCGCCGTTGAAGACACCGACGACGCTCACCGTGTTTCCGCACAGGTTCACCGGCACATGCACCGGGACCTGGATGTTGTTGCCCGAGACGACGCCCGGCGAGTACGCGGCGCCACCGTCGGCGCCCGACCCCGCCGCGTGGGCATAGCCGCCGGTCACGGCGAGAACGCCGCTGGCCGCGGCTACGGTGATCAGGCCCTTTTTCGCAACCTGTCGCATAACTGTCTGCTCCCCTAGCCTTCCGTCCCGGACGGAGCGCGCGCGGGCGATCTCGCCCGCACCCCCATCCCCGAGCGGCCCCGGAGCGCGCACACTCCGAAACCGCCCGGGATCACACCCCGGTGGACCGTGACCCGATGTCACGTGATCGATGCGGTAGTTGCCGAAGGCGGGGCACAGCACCACCCCCTAGTCGGCATCGCAGCCCGGTTACGAGCCGCACACACCATGTAACGAGGAGGGAGCAATCAAGCTATCAAGCTACGACACCATTCACCCTTTTTGGTCCCTTCAGTATGTGTGATCGATTAGGCCGATCGGGTAAGCCCCTCAGCCCCTCAGCGGGCCTGCGAGCAGGCGCCTCAGCAGACCCGGCAACTCCAGCCCAGCAGGCCCACAACGGACTCAGCAGCCATCCAGGAACCGGTCCAGCACCCGCACACCGAACTTCAGCCCGTCCACCGGCACCCGCTCGTCGACCCCGTGGAACATCCCGGCGAAGTCCAGCTCCGGGGGCAGCCGCAGCGGCGCGAAGCCGAAGCAGCGGATGCCGAGGTCGTCGAAGGACTTCGCGTCCGTACCGCCCGAGAGGCAGTACGGCACGGCGCGGGCGATCGGGTCCTCGGCCTTCAGCGCCGACTGCATGGCATCCACCAGCGCCCCGTCGAAGGTGGTCTCCAGCGCCTTGTCCGCGTGCACGTCCTCCCGCTTGACCCGCGGGCCGAGGATGCGGTCGAGGTCGGCCAGGAACTCCTCCTCGAACCCCGGCAGGAAGCGCCCGTCCACATGCGCCGTGGCCTGCCCCGGAATGACGTTCACCTTGTAGCCAGCGCCGAGCATGGTCGGGGCGGCGGTGTTCTGGAGCGTGGCCCCGATGATCTTCGCGATGCCGCCCAGCTTGGCGAGCGTTTCGTCCATGTTCTCCGGGTCGAGCGGGGTGCCGAGCGCGTCGGACAGCTCGTCCAGGAAGGACCGTACGGTCTTGGTGACCCGCACCGGGAACTTGTGCCGCCCGAGCCGCCCGACCGCCTCGGTCAGCTCGGTGATGGCGTTGTCGTTGTTGGTCATCGAGCCGTGACCCGCGGTGCCGTCCACCGTGAGCCGCATCCAGTGCATGCCCTTCTGCGCGGTCTCGATCAGATAGAGCCGCAGCTGCTCGTTGACGGTGAAGGAGAAGCCGCCGACCTCGCCGATCGCCTCCGTCACGCCCTCGAAGAGCTCGGGGTGGTTGTTGACCAGGTGCTTGGCCCCGTAGACCCCGCCCGCCTCCTCATCGGCGAGGAAGGCCAGCACGATGTCACGCGGGGGCTTGCGGCCGCTGCGCAGCCGGTCCCGGACGACCGCGAGCGTCATCGCGTCCATGTCCTTCATGTCCACCGCGCCCCGGCCCCAGACGCAGTCGTCCACGATCTCGCCGGAGAAGGGGTGATGGGTCCAGTCCTCGGCGTTGGCCGGTACGACGTCGGTGTGGCCGTGGATGAGCAGCGCGGGACGGGACGGATCCTCCCCCTCGATCCGTGCCACGGTCGACGCCCTGCCCTTGTGCGACTCGAAGATCTTGGGCTCGAGCCCCACCTCGGCCAGCTTCTCGGCAACGTACTCGGCGGCCGCGCGCTCACCGGGGCCGGAGTGGTCGCCATAGTTACTGGTGTCGATCCGGATCAGGTCACGGCAGAGGTCGACCACCTCGTCCTCGCCCTTGACCGTCCCGGTCGTCGTCGCGCCCGAAAGCGACTCACTCACGATGCCTCCTCGTCGTTGCGCTGCCGCGGAACGCCCAGCCACGGACCCCGCGGCAGGGGTCACCCGCCCATCCTCCTCCGCTCGCCCGCCCAGCCCAAGGCGGCAATACCGCCGTCATGCCCCCGTCACACAGCCCGCCCACCCGGCTACCCGGGGGCACGACCGGCCGTGATCGAGCACGTCCCGATGTTTGCTATGGTTTTCCATGTCGGAGCGGCTGCGGGCCGACCGGCAGACACCTGGTCCGGGTGGCGGAATGGCAGACGCGCTAGCTTGAGGTGCTAGTGCCCTTTATCGGGCGTGGGGGTTCAAGTCCCCCCTCGGACACGTACCATTTCCCCACGGTTGTTCGTCGACCGTGGGGAGTTGTCGTTCTTCGGGTCGAGCGTGACCTCGGCGCGCACGGTCGCTTGCGCTGGAGCGTAGGTGAGCCGGAGCCCCAGCAGCCGGTAGATCTCGGCCTTGTCCTCGGCCTCGGCCTGCTGGATGACGGCGGCCAGGTCGCTGATAGACCGGACGAGCCGGGCGATCTCATCGCGGGACATCCGGGCGCCCGCCCCCTTCGACGACGAGTGCAGCTCAGCTTCGGCTCTGACCCGGCGGGCCTGCGTCTCGGCGATCCACTGTGTGACGAGGGTGGGGTCGGCGCCTGCTTCGAGGGCGGCCCGGTGGGTGGCCAGCTTGGCATCGCAGTCGGCGATGACCGCGCGGGCGGCCGTGACAGCGGCGGACTCTGGTTCGGGTGCCGCTGCGGTCGTCGCCATGAGGTCGATCGTGTCGTCGAGCCGGTGCGGCAGGAACACTGTCGCCAGCCAGTTGTCGAGTGGCACGGTGATCCAGCTCTCGCGGAGGTAGATGTTGCGGGGGTGGTGGACGCGGTTGGCCAGGGCGTATTCCTCGGGGAAGCGGCAGCGGTAGTAGGCGTCGCCGTGGGACCACTGTCCTTGCATCCGCCGTGTGCAGATACCGCAGGTGATGCGTCCGCGGTACAGGTAGGGGTTGCGGGTGCGGTGCTTCTGGTGAGTGGTGCCGGGGCGCGAGCGGACCGCGAAAAGGTCCTGGACGCGCGCGAAGACGTCATCGTCGACCAGCGGAGTGTGGACGGTCTTCTTCGAGACGATCCACTTGTCCTGGCTGTTCCAGCGCATGGCGGTGGTGTAGCCGAGGGTGACGTCGTGGATATCGAGCAGTGCCTCGTGCTTGTGCTGACGGTTCCAGACCTGGCGGCCGGTGTAGCGGGGATTGCCGAGGATTGCGCGGACGGCGCTTTTGGCCCAGGCGCGCGTATCGCGGTGGGGATTGCGGGCCCGGTCGTGGGCAGAAGGGCTGGGGATACCGTCGCGGGTCAGATCCTCGGCGATCGCGAAGATGCCATGCCCGCTGAGGAACTCGGTGAAGATCCTGGCCACGACCGGGGCGGTGTCCGGGTCCGGTTCGAGGCCGTGCAGACGTTTGCCATCGGCTGCCTTACCAGGGTTGGGGTGCGGGCCGAGGTCGCTGAGCCGGTATCCGTACGGAGGTCTGCCGCCGAGATAGCGGCCTTCCATCAGGGCCTGGGAGGCCATGGCGGAGTGCACGCGGACCTTGATGCGATTGCGCTCGCCCTTCGACATGCCGCCGAAGACCGACATGATCAGGTCGTGGGCCTCGTTGTCCGGATCGATGGAACCGCCGACCTCCGGCACCCACAGCGGCACGCCATAGTGGACGAAGAGTGGGAAGGTGTTGCCGAATTGACTGCCGTAGAAGGCCCGCTGGGGCTCACCGATGACCACCGCGTCGAACCCACGGCGCATATCGGCGAGTGCGGCCAGCAGCGCTGCCGCCCGGGGGCGGCGTTTCCAGGGCAGAGCACGGGTCTGGCCGACATCGAAGTACTCGGCAACGATCTCCCCACCCGCGGGTTCGATCAGTGCCTGGGCCCGGTTCAGCTGCCATAGGCGCGAGGCTTCCGGCTCTTGCTGGTCCTCAGTGGAGACGCGTCCGCAGAAGGCGAACAGCAGCTTGCGGCCGGCGGTGTGCACGGGTGCTGGCGTGAGTTGGTCTTTTCGGAGCCATGGGAGTGGGCGGTTGTCATCAGCCATCGGGGGACTCTTTCGGTCCTTGGCGGTCCTGGTGGTCCACCACCGATAGCTCGGCCTTCTGAAGAGAGCCAGCCCGCCCGGCGTGTCGGGTGAGCATCCGCAACAGGACCTCAGCGACTGGCCGGGTCAGCGTCGGGCCATCCGGCGGGAGAACCATCTGGAAGGCGTCCGGGGGCGTTTCGCCGCCGTTTTGGGGATCACGATGGCGCGAGCATCGGCGGGCTCGACCGCCGACAATCTGGGAGTCGAGCCCGTGATCTCGCATGCAGGGGCCAGTGCCGCCGCCAGTGCTGGGGTGGGGCGGGGCAATGCGGCCGCCGTGGGCGGCCTGGGCGCCGAGGTCCAGACCGCCCGCCCCGGAACAGACACTGCCGGTCTGGAGGTCGTCATCATGGCAGTGTTCATCACGGTGCGCGTCGCCATCCGGCTCGTACCGGTTCACCCTCTGCTCCGCTTGTCCGTCCGGCGGTAGTGGCAACGACCTGTCGTCTGCCGAGTGGGGCGCTGGGAGCCGCCGGTACACGCTGTCGGCCGGGGCACACCGAGCTGTGCCGCAGAGGGGTCGGGGCGGGTGAAGACCAATACGTCCTCGTGCTGAACGAGGTGGAGAGGGATGCCCTGGCGGCGGGCGTCGCGGACGTTCTTCATTTGAAAGAAGGAGGGACGGGCGATGAGTCGGCTGTCGCGGATGCCGGCCAGGAGGGCGACGCAGCGCTCGGAGGGAATCAGCCCGGCGGCGCCTCCGGCGGCGAGGACTGCGGAGGGAAGATCGATGAGTTCGCCGCGTGCCCGCCAGGGCCGGGTGGTGACGACGGCCGTGCCACCCGGGCGCAGCATGGTGCGACATTGGGTGAGGATCTGAGTGAAGGCATCCAGGAGCTGGTCGGTGGAGACGTGGGCGAGGTTGTGTGGGTCGTGGCTGTAGCGGTAGTCCTTTTTGACCACGCCGTGTTGTCCGGTTTCGCGGCTGGAGCGGACCTGGCCGTGGACGGAGGGTCCGTACGGGGGTGAGGTGACGACCAGCGCGACCGTGCCGTGGTGGTCGGTTTCGATGAGCTGGGTGAGCTGACGGGCGTCACCGCGCACCACGTGGCCGCTGGTCTGTCCGACGTGCCGCGCGGTGCGGGCGACGTTGACGCGAGCGAGCCTGGCCCAGCGGGATTCGTACTCGACTCCGAGGGCGTTGCGCCCGAGGTGGAGGGCTTCGACCAGGGTGGTGCCGATGCCGCACATCGGGTCCAGGACCAGCTCACCGGGTTTGGTGTAGGTGCGGATAGCGTGGGCGGCGATCGCGGGCAGCATCTTGGCGGGGTGCGCGTTCGAGCCGGACACGTAGCGGTCAGCGCGCTGGGCGGGGGCGGAGGTGGGGGCGGTGTTCCACACCGATTTCCGGACAGACATGGCGTACCCCTTTGTCTACGCGCTGGCGATGGCGGACAGGACGAGCAGGTCGGAGTGGACGAGACCGGGCGGAGCGCCCTCGATCGGCGTGGACTCGATGCGGTTGCCGCTGGGGCGTCCGTGGACGATCACGATGTGCTGTAGGTAGCGGAACCCGGCGGTTCGCGCCGAGGCGATCAGAGGTCCGAGGGGGTCGGTCAGGCGTCCGGCGTCGCGCCGCTGGCGTGCGGCGAGCAGCAGGAGTCCGTCGCCGGGGAGGAGGCGGTGGGCACGGTGGAAGAATCCCGGCCAGCCGTTCTCCATCCCTCCGGGCATGTCGTCAGAGCCTCGGAGTGGCTCGTCACCGGGGGCCGGAAGGGCGTCGGGGTGCAGTTCGGCGAGGAGCACCGGCCCCCTGCTCTCGGGAGCGGTGGAGTAGGTGACACATCGGGTGCGGGCGTCCATGCCCGGTCCGGTGTCGTGGACGCGGATCGTGATCAGGGGTGCGGGCGCATGCCCGGGACGGCAGGAGAACTCGGCGCGGATCTTGTCGATCGCCCATGTGGGCAGCACGCCATCCGGGGCAGGGACGTGGCTCGGGTCGTCCGGGGCGGGGAGCCAGATGGTGGTTGGCAGCGGACGAGAGGTGCTGTGGCTACTGGGTGTGCTTCGGCAGTTGTAAGGCTGGCGCATCGGCTGGCGGCACCGGGGATGAGATCCGGCCGTCTGGTGCTGACGTGATCAATAGAGATTCCGGAGATGGCTCTTTGCCATCTCCCGCAGCCTCTTCGGCCTCCTAAGCGCCGTGGCCGTTGCGCCAATGCTGGAGCTTCGAGGGTCGATGGCGCACTTGAAATCCCAGGTCGTTGCAGGTGCGAGCCAGTCACGAGCCATCGGTGAGCCACCTCGACCGGGCTCCATCGCCCCGCGCCGGCGAAGCGTGGGCGTGGGCCATCAGGACAGTGCACGCCGCCTCGGCTGATCCCTCCATCGCCACCTCTGCCCCTGTCGTCGCACATCGCTGTGATGTACACCACAGGGATTGCGTGAGGAACTCGCGTAATGACTCCGGCGCCGCGCTCTCTCCCTGTCAGACACCGCCGAAACCCACGTGCGGACCGCACTGCCGGGAGGGCTATCACTCATGGACGGTCAGATGAACCAGCGGACGGTTCTGTTGCTGCTGGCGGGCGGCGGCTCTGTATACGTCGCATTCGAACATCCTTCCTTCGGCACCGCCCTCTTGGTCGGCGTCGGCGTGGTGACACTGCTGCACCTTCTGCTGAAGGACCACTGACCCGTGTCGCCGGTTGGGCTGATCCTCTGCATCGCCCCACAGGATCAGCCGTCGTGGCCAGGCGGACCGCCGGTGGCTCGCGCTAACGCCTGTACTGGCCAGGAAGACGCCTTCAAGATCTTTTAGTTCGATTCGCACTGAGGTGGCATGGGCGCCGGCCCTGCTCATAGCAGGCGGGCCAGACATGGGCCATCGCACACGGCGGACCATAGGGCTGCTTATTGCTCGGCAGTGACCTGCAGGTGGTCCAGCGATGGCGCGGTGGGGTGAAAGGGCTGGCGGCGGAAGTTGTCCGAACCTCTTCTCGCAGGAGTCGCGCCATGCATCACCGCCCCGTACGCCGTCCGCACACTGTCCGGCTCTCGCCGCTGGAGGAGCTGGAGCAGTCTTTCCTCGCGCTCGCCCGTACCGCCAGGCCACTGACCATGCCCGCACACCTGGTGTGTGACGATCCGTCGGAGGAGGCGTGGCCGGTGGATCAGATCCGTGTCCGGCTGGCTCACCCCAGCACCCGGCCCGAACTGCGGGCACGCACGTGGAGTGAGGTCGTGCGTCGCGCGCACGAGCTCGGTGAGCCATGGCCGGTGGTGGCGGTGGCCATGACGGTTCCGGTGTTGCGCCGGATGCTGTCCCGCCTGGCCCGCCCGGCTCATCTGGAGCGTCAGGAAGTCGAGCAGGAAGCTCTCGCCGCGGTAGCTGTCGCCCTTGCGGGGGTGGATGCAAGTGATCCGGGGGTGGACCGGGAGTTGTTCGCGGCTGCGGACCGCGCGGTTCACCGCCTGGTCTACGCGGCTCGTCGTCGCGGGGAGCGGGAGGCGGGTGAGCCGATGGTCCATCTGGGGCGGCTCCGTGCCCGCGCAACCGTCGAGGACCTGGAGGGCTTGACGGTGTCGGATGAGTACCAGGTGTTGGCTCGTGCCGTGCGGGCCCGGGTGGTGGACGTGGCCGAGGCGCAGCTGATCGCCCGCACACGGCTGCAGGGCGAGTCGATGGGGACGCTTGCCGGTGAGCGTGGGGTGAGCATGCGTCAGCTGTACCGGCATCGCACCGCCGCCGAACAGCGCCTGACTTCTCACTTGCGTCATCGGGCCCGGTAGGGAGCCATGCGGGGGACGTCCGGGGCCGGGGTGTCAATGCTCCGGTCCCGGATTCTCTATCGATGGGCAGACGAGGGGAGGAGCGTGCGTACCGCCTCCACCGTTTCGGGGGAGTCGTCCGCAGTGAGCTGGCGGATGAACCGGTCTGCGCGTGTCTCCTCGCCCTGGCCGGCTGTCGCGGTGTCCTGTGTGGTGTCTTCGCCGTCCGTCTGGTCCTCGTCGGCGCCGGCGATCAGCAGGGCGAGATCGTCGGAGGTGAGGCGCTGCGCCAGATCGGCGGCTCCAGAGATCGTGAAGCGGATGCCGTCGGCGGCCAGTCGGGCGCGGATGTCGCCGCCGGTGTCCTGGGGCGCCCAGCGGAAGCCGTCGGAGACCTTTCCGTCGGAGGTGAGTACCCGGTACGCGTTGGCCACGGCGCACGTGTTGGCCAGATGGGTGCCTACTGCCTGGGCGCCGGAGCCGAGGAACGCGGCGAGGTCGCCGTAGGAGGTCCATGTGCCGTGCGGCAGCGCCGCGAGCACCTGGTGGGCCAGATGCCAGTCCCGGCTGCGCTCGGCTCGGCCGACTCCGCGCAGTGGGGCCGGCCACAGTCCGATCGCGCGCTCGGCGAGCTCGTCGGCGCGGGCCAGGATCTCCGTGGCTCCCCAGCGCTCGGTGGCGGCGATACGGCGGTTCATCTCCAGGTGGCTGCCCTGTAGCAAGCCCTGCTTGCGTTCGAAGGGGTGATTGGACAGCTCGGAGTTGACCGCGGTGAGGGTCAGGTTCCCGAGGATGTGCTGCAGCCGGGCGTGCTGGTCCTCCGTGCTCTCCGAGTCGGCCGCGTCCTCGCGCAGCATGTCCAGCCACTCGTCACCGGGCGACTGCGGCATGACGTGCTCGATGGTGAGCTGAGCGGCGGCGAAGTCCACCGGTTCGGGGTGCTCGTAGCTCTCCTCCAGCCGCTCCAGGACCATCCTGCGCTGGTGCCAGCGCCCGTACTGGTAGAAGGGAGCCGTGCGGACCTTCTCGCGCAGTTCGTCGTCGTCGGGCCAGAAGCGGTTGTCCGCGGAGAGGAGCTGGTGCAGGCCCTGGTCGACCGGCACGTCGAGCGGGAGCTGACCGGGCACGGCCTGGAAGATCCGGTTGAGGTTGTTCGTCGGCACCCGGCAGATCATCCGGCGGACCAGGAAGCTCTCGATGTACGACATGGCGCGGGCCGTGGCGGGGGAGTCGAGCTCCCCGCGCTCGCGCCGGTCGAGCAGCAGCATCAGCGCGGGGTAGGTGACCTGGGCCTGCCAGGCGTCCAGGCGGTGCAGATGGGCGCGGACCGATGCGTCAGGCTCCTCTTCGGGGTGGAGCATCCGGCGGAAGAGAGTGCCGTGGCGGTGCAGTTCCTTGATGTACGCCTCGATCTCCGGCTCGCCCACCTCCCCGTGCTCGAATCGCTGCTGCTGAGCGGTGTACAGGTCCTGGCGGCGGACCCGGTCGTCCCCGTCGAGCACCAGTTGAAGCCACATGAGCTGTTCCAGCTCGTCGTTGCTCAGGCTGTCCTGCAGCGGTAGCCAGTAGGTCTCGTAGACGTGCTCGCCACGAGTGGGCAGCCGCATGAAGAGGTAGTTGCGCAGCAGGTCCGCCTGGCTGAGCTTGAGTCCGGTGTTGTTGAGAGATTCGAAGATGCGGTGCACGTTGTCGCCGCGCTCGGCGGTCACCGCCACCAGTGTGAGCCGGGAGGTGATGGCCTGCTCGATGCGGAACACGTCCTGAGGGGCGGCAGGGTCTTCTGCCTCGACGAGCTTGCGGCGGAAGAAGCCGTACGCCGCCGCGACGCCGCCGCCAGCGACCTGGTCCGTGACCGCACCGCGGATGTGAGCGGCAAACTGTGTCCGGTCGGCCTGGGTCGGCAGCAGCCGGAGGTGGTCGTTGCCATTCTTGCGCTTGTTGATCAGGTATTCCTCATCGATGCGCTCGGCCTCTTCAGGCTGGTCCTTGGCAATGTGGTCACGGATCGCGGCAAGGGCGAGGGCGAGTGTCGTCAGCCGCTGCTGACCGTCGACGACGAGCCAGCGGGGGAACGTGGCCTCGTTCTGCGGGGACGGGGCGAGCACGACCGAGCCGAGGAAGTGCGTGTTGGCCTTCCCACCGGACTCCAGCAGCTCGGCCTGTTCCAGAATGTCGCTCCACAGCTGCCTCAGATGCTTCTCCGTCCAGGAATACGTCCGCTGGTAGAGCGGCACCTGGAACTGCTGGGCGCGTCCCTGCACGAGGTCGGCTAACAGCGTCTCCTTGGCTTGCATAGTGGCCCCCACTGGTGCTCGATGCGGTCGAAGCGTGCGGGAAAACCTTATGGCCTCGCACCGACAGACGTGGAGTTCGAAGCAGCCCGGGGAGTGCGCGGTGGGCGGCCCGGGCGCTCGGCCGTCGGGTCAGCCCTTGTCCAGACACGCGTACACCACAGTGTCCCGGACAGCCCCTTGGCTTCCTGATCAGGCAGAGCCGGAGTCGATGACCCGCTGGAGGAGTTCGGCACCTGCTGCGCCGGCGCTTGCGATGGACTTGAGTTCTTCCACGTTCAGATATCGGTAACTCTGCGGGACGGTAAAGGACGGGCACGCTCGGCGTAGCGTGGTGAGCGGCACGGGAGCGGGCAGTTTGCTCGGGGGATCGAGGAAGAGCGCCGACAATGCGCCGGCCCCGGCCGCGTACTGGTCGTATTCGCGCCGGGTGATTCCGGATCGGGTGGCGACGCTCTTCCAGAGGTGGCCTGGTTCAGCGGTGACGATGGTGTCGACGCGGACGGTGGCGACCAGTGCCATCTCGGGTGCGGAGGCGTAGAGCACCACGAGGGTTCCCGGCGGGAAGGCGACCCGACGCCGACGCAGCTCGACGGTCTTGGTGCCGTCGAGAGTCGCCGAGGCGAAGCGCGGGTGGATCGACATCAGGACCGGTTTCCTCGATGGCGGTGTCACGGTCTGGCGTGCCCTTCCTCATACACGGCGCGGAACAGTCGCGGGCTGATCCGGAAGTTCGACCGCAGGGACAACTTATGCCCCTGCGCCTCGGCGAGGTGCCGGAGACGAGCCAAAGGCACAGGGCGCGACAACAATTGTGTATCGGAGAAGCGGAGTGCCATCACGCGTCCCTCGTGGCGGAGTGCGATGTTCCTGACCTGTGCTCGGTCGAAGACTCCGAGGTGGCGGAAGCGGTCGTACAACGCGTCCGCTTCGTTGACCAAAACCTCATCGAGGCGCGAACAGGCGAAAGCGCGCCAGTTCACAGAATCTGAGACTCGGTAGAGCTCGAACCGGACCGAGCGGCCGCATTGCGTCAGGAGACGCATGGGTTCGGGGCCAACTCGCGTTAGGTTACAGGCAGATCAGCCCAGGGGGTCTGGAGCGATTGGCGGCGTCTGTGGGCCTTTGCCCCCATGGCTGCCCGGCTGAAGTCAAGGGGGTCCGTGGCATGAAGTACAAGAACGAAGCTCAGATCATGAAGGCGCTTGGGATCGAGTCCTGGAGGAACCTCTCCAAAGATAAGATGGTCAGGTTCGCAGCCATGATGCCCAACATGGACACCGAGGTGGCTCTCAAGATCGTCGAACAGTTCCCCGCGTTCAAGAACTTCGCCAAGGATGCTGTGAGTGCCATCGAGAGAGCGCACCAGTCTACGTTCTCAGCCAACAACCAAAGTCAGGAGCGTGTCCACCGGGCCTGGCAGGAGGTCAGGGACATCCTCAAGGGCGAACTCGGCAAAGACGACCTGGGCCGGGAAGAGAAGAAGTTTCTGATCGAGCAGATCCAGGAAACTGCAAGGATGCAATCTCAAAAGGACAGCGAGAACAAGCAGTTCTTGGATGGGGCGCTCAAAAAGGTGCTGGTCGGCGCTACCGCCGCAGTCGCCCTCGGTGTGGCTTTCGTCGGCGGCAGAGTGATGGCCGAGTCCAAGGACAGTACCGAGAGCTCCCAGGACGCCTGAACTGGGCTCGGTCACCGGGGCAGCTTGGCGGTTCGTTCAGGGGGAACCGAATGGGCTTGCCGGCCTCTTCCAGGAGCCCGGCCCGCAGCAGGACCAGGCGCCGCGTCCCCGTTGGTCGGCAGGTCCCGCAGCATGGCCTCGGGCAGCCGCTCAGCTCCCTCGGCCTCGCGCGCGCCAGGGCAAGGCGGGCCATCTCGGCGACCTTGCGGCGCCATCCCGCGGTCATCCCGTGCTCGGCCTCGATCACCTCAAGCACCAGACGGGCCTGTTCCCATCTGTCGACCGGCCGACCGACGATCGCGCTGACCGTGGCGTCGTCCAGCGCTCGGGGCACGGTGAGGAGCGGTATCTGACCGCGGACCTGTGCCTCGAGGCCGTTGCGGGCGGGCGGTGTTCGCGGAGCAGGAACGAGGGGGCGGTCCCTCGACCGTGCCGAGGGCCCGCCCGTACCCGATCTGACCGGTCAGACCTTGAGGATCAGCGCTTCCACCTGTTCGAGCGTCGTCACGCTGGCTTGCGCCGCGGCCCGGGCCTTCGACAGCTTCTCCATCCACTCGATCCGCCGCTCGGCCGGGAGCGACTCCTCCTCAAGCTGGACACGCAGGCGGTGCGCCTCCTCGAAGTCCGTCATCAGGGCGTGGGAGGCGTCCACCGCCTTCTGGTAATTCCCCTCGGCGAGTTCGACCCGCGCCGGCAGTTCCCGGCGCAGCTTGGCGAGCTGGTCGCGCGGGTCGGGGGCCGCCTCGCCGTGCGCGATGGGCGGGGCGTCGGCGTCCGCGGTGTTCCCGGCGCCCGCAGGTGCGTCGGCGGAGTTTGCGGACGCGGTCGGCGCAGGGGTACCGAGGCTCACGGGGAACAGCTCGTCGAACCACGCCTTGTCGGCGACGTAACGGGTGGGCCGGCCCTCGGTGTCAGGGGCGATCACCATCCCCGCAGTGATCGCCGTCCGGTCTGCCTCGGCCCAATGCTGCTCGCCGTAACAGATCAGGGGCGTGCCATCGTCCGGCTCGGGCGGCCGCGGCGCATCCGGGTGCTTCAGCACTGCCTTCGCGAACGCGAGCAGAAGGGCCCGGCTGACACCTGGCGCGCCCACCGTGTACGCCAGTGTCAAGGCGGCGAGGGCGCTCTTGGGGGTGCGGCGCACTCCCTTGCGCCCATCGCTGGCCTCGCTGCCCTGCCCCGGGGTGATGAACGGCTGCGGAGCGTGGATCAGCGCCGGTGTCATCCGCCGGACCAGGGCGGTCCAGGCGGTCGCGTCACCGGCCTCCGCCCCGAGGAGCAGCTCCGTGAGTGGCCTCGGATCTTGTCCGGCGCCCTCCTTGGTCTCCGTGGTGCCGAAGAGGCCGAGAGCGGAGAGGATGTTGCCCCGGTGCACGAACAGCTGCGCGACGGCGGCGGACCACAGACGCATACGCCCTTCGGCTGCCTTCGCCCGGATTTGGCTCCACGCCGGCTCCTGCAGCGTCCCCCTGACGACCGGCCAGAACCGTCCGGTGTCGCGCACGGTGCGCCCGTTCGCCTGCTGCGGCGCCTCGGGCGGAATCCCGGGGAACACCAGGGCGGTGATGGCCTGCACCGCGATGTCACGCAGCACGACCGGGGAGACGTCGGCGCCCGCGGGCACGAGCGGCTCCAGCGGATCGAGCGGCCCGTTGACCGTCAGCGCGTCGCGCACCCCCGTCAGATCGAGGAGGTCCGCCCCGCGCGCGTCGGGGAACGCCTCAGCGAGCGCGTCCGCGAGGAGGGACTCCCTGGCGTAGGCGTCGACCAGCGTCGCGAACAGGGCGATCAGCCGCGCGTCCTCGTCGTAGGGCTGGATGCCGCGCAGGTGGTCGTTGACGTTCAGGGCCCGCAGGACGTGTTCCAGGGCCTCGGGATTCGTGCACCCGATCACGATCTCCGCGGACACCGTGGCGATCTTCGCCGCCCGGAGCGACGGGTCGGTCGCCTCCGTCTCCGGCTTCGCACCATCCCGGTTGAGCCGGGCAGAGAGGCGGTTCAGGATCTCCCGCAGACTCAGCAGCAGGGGCTCGGGGCCGTCCTTCTTGTCCTTCGGCAGGGGCACGAGAGACTGCGGCATGCCCATGACCAGGTGCTCCGGACGTACCCGGAAGACATCCAACCGGGCCAGCGCACGGTTGTTCCCCGTCACCGCAGCCAGCCGCCACGGCTTCGACACCGTGCCGTCGGCGTGGGTGATCTGCCACTGCTGCAGGACGTTCATGCCCTTGGAAAGCTGGCCCGCGTCCGCGAGGGACTCGGCCAGGTCGTACCCGCGCTTCGTGCCGGCGCGCTTCAGGTTATCGGCGGCGTACCGCTGCATGTGCACGGCCACCGCGTACGGCTGCTCGGCGAGGGTGAGCGCCGCCTTCGGCTGCCCGTCCTCATGGACGGCGCGCACCACCGGGCGCGGCCGCCGGTGGCCCAGCGCGGCGAGCAGAGCGTGCTTCTCGGCCTCAAGCTCGTGCAGGTGACGGATGGCGTCCTGATGCTTCTGTGTGGCCGCCGCCAACGCCTGCGACGCGTACGTGTCGTCCCCGGGCGCCCGGCGCAGCGCCTCCCGCTCCTTCTCGGCGGACTTCGCGCCCTTCGCGGCGTCCTGGAGCGCTAGCTCGACGGCGACGAGGTCCTTGACGCGTTGGCTGGCCTCCGGGGCGGGCGACGACCAGCAGCTGGCCGTGCGGTCGTTGAGGTCCCACGGAACCACCGCGGCGCCGTGGACATCGCAGGTCAGCAGGAGCACCTGTTCGTCGCCGGCCTTCGCGGGCCGGCAGACGGTGGGCTTGAGGACCTTCCTGCCGCGCTGGGTGGCGATCAGGGCCTTGATCTCGGTGTCCGGGAGCGCGGCGGCCAGACCCTCGAGGATCGCCTGCCGCGGAGGCGGTACGACCTCGTAGTCCGCGCAGGTGTTCTCGATTGCGTCCGCCAGACGGTCGGCCCAGAGGGCGTTGCCGATCTGCGGGTAGATGTCGTCGGACCGTTTCACGGCCATGGTGTCGTCCTTCCACCCGGGGCATCCCGGGCGAGCACAGAAACTCCCGACCATCGGGAGCGTGTCACGCGCCCGAGTGCCGAAGCCTCGTGCCGACGAGGAATCGGGCCGACACCGTGAGGGTGTGCGGCGGTCCTCGCCCCGTACGGTCCACCGGCCAGCGTCCGAAGAACGATCAGCCCCAACAGCGCCTCGGTGGCGCCTGGACCTCTCGCAGCTTGCTCCTGCTCCGCCGGAGGCGGCATGAGGCGGACGCCGGTGATGAGCCACCGACGTGCAGCACGGAATTTGCCACTGTCCGCGACACAACCACCACCCAGAGCCGTTGAGTTCACCCAATCAGGTGAGCGGCCGCCGCAACCAGACTGCGGGACGCCTGGGTTGAGGTAGCCGTGCGGCGGTGGGCGACGGGGTGCCTGGTTCTGGCCCCGATGTGGTCCGGCCGGCTCTACGGTGCACTGGTGAGCAATGAGACGCCGCTCACGGGTGCGGGCGAACTCCCGAAATCGACGAGGACCTGGGGAAGGCCCTGACCGCGCGGGGCGCGTCGGGCATACGGGCGCTGGGGATGCTGCGGGACGCGTACCGGGTCCTGACCGGCTCGCTGATGGAACGGCCGGACAAGGTTGCCGCAGCGTGTGTGCGCAGTGCGGCGGACGCGCTGCTGAGCCTGCCCGGCGCCCCTGACCCGCCAGACCTGAGGCGCGCGGCGAAGGACCTGCTGGCCGCGGTCGAGGCCTTCCCGCCACCCGCCCTCCACACCCCCAGCTCCGGTGCCCCGGTAGGTCCCGCCCCGTAGCGTGGTCTACCGGGGCAGCTTCGCGGTGCGTTCAGGGTGGGCCGCGGTGATGTACCGCATGGCGGTCTGCGAGAAGATGCCGAACAGGCGCATCAGGTGGAGCGGGTCGTCGACCTCGAACGCCTCATCGCGGATTCGGTCTTGCCGCAGCGCCGGCATCGTGAGTCCGGTGGGCCGGAAGATGTTGGTGAACGTGGTGCCGATGAGCGAGTGAGTGGTGTCTACCGCAGTCCATCGGTTGATCAGCAGATGCGGGTTGGTGGTTACCGGCCAGCGGCGGTGACGTTCACGCAGCCACGCGGAGGCGCAACGGTAGGTGAGTTCGTCCAGGTAGATGATGTGGCGTTTGCCGGGGCGCCGGACGATGAGGCGCTCACGGGACAGGTCGAGGTCGGTGAGTAGCAGGTGGCGCATGTCGGTGCCGCTGAGCGCGTGAACGCAGACCAGCACCATCACGAAGCGTTGGAATTCCCCGTGGCTGAGGACGCTGGCCAGCCGGTCCGAGGGCACGGAAGGTGGGGGCTTGTTGATCCCTGCGAAGACGAGGCCGCGGGTGGGATCGCGGAAGATCACACCTTCTTGCCGAAGGGCCCGGAAGACGTTCCGAAGGACGATGTGGATCGAGCGGGCCGGCGTCCCCTTGCGGGTGGCGATGGCGCGCTTGACGTCGTCCTGAGTGATCTCGCGCAGGCTCTCGGTACCGTCCGCGAGCCACCCCTTGAGGATCGGGTCCAGGACATGCCAGTAGCGGGCGATGCTCCGGTAGCTGCGGCCGGTGTGCTCCCACTTGCCCTCTCCGCGCACGCCCCTGGGGACGCACTACTGGTGATCTCTCCAGGGGAGCGGGCGGACCTGATCGTCGGCTTCCGCGGCCTGCGGGGGTCTCAGCGCACGCTCGCCAACGGCGCCCCGATCCGCTTCTCCGACGGAACCCCGGCCACCCCCACCGCTGACACCATTCCTTCAACTGCGCATCAGCCGACCCCTGGATCAGAACGGAAAGGTCGCCGTACATGGTCGACAAGCCGCCGACGCGCACCCGCGGCCTGCTACCGCTGGCGGGGCGGTTCACATTTCCGGTGTGGGCAGCTCCGAGCTTGACCGCATGCCGAAGGGGAGCGGTATGGAGATGCGGCTCAGGCAACCCCGGTGATCTTGAATGCAGCCCAGAACAGCGGGTTGTCGGCGACCTGTTGGTCAAGGTGGCTTCGCCAGTCCGGAAGCATCGCGTCGATTGCTGATTCGGCGGCGCACACCGGACCTGCCTCCGAGGACACTCGCCACCGGTGCTCACGTAGGTAGCGGATGGTGTCGGCGTAAGCGGTGTTGGAGTCCGAGCCGACGCCGAGGTGTGCGTGAAGCACAGCGGAGAACAGGACGCCTTGCAGGTCAGTGATGTCCCACAGAGTGGAGATCACTGCTCTTGCGCCGCGGGCAAGAAACGCGGACTCGATGCTGCGCAAGGTCTGCACAGTACGACCGGTGCCTTCGTGTGTGCCCGTTCTGCAAGCGTTCAGGATGACCAGGTCGACACTGGAGAAGGCCCCGTCTGCGAGGACCCCGCTGGAAGTAAGCATTGCCGTCCCCAGTGAACCGCCGTGCAGAGCGAGTCCGGCAGCCCAGCGATTCGGATGTGTGAGGCCGTGTGCCGCGATGTGGACGATCCGAGCCATGGGCATCATGTGTAGAGCGCGGTCCGGGGTCGCCTCCTCCTGCGTGAGAACTTCCACTCTGTCGTGGAGACCGGCGATCACGTCGGCTTCGCACAGTGGCCCGCCGATCAGCTCGATGCCGGGGAGGTGACCACCGCCGTGTGCCACCACCAACACCTCGACCACGGCCGCATGCCGCTGGGAACTCTCGATAGCGGACACGAGTCGAGCCGTAGGGGCGTAGACCACCTGCGTGAAAGCATCGAACAAGGTTGAGGTGCGCGCGCTGTCAAGCGGCGCTGCGTGGAGAGGCAGTAGCTCTAGCGGGGCCGTGGGGCTGAGCACCAACCGGCGGACTTCATGGGGCGTAACCGTCTCGATGATGGCTTGTGCCGGCCCACCGCACTCGGCGACCAACTGCTCCAGATAGTCGTGCCACGCACGTCGCGGCTGATCCGGTACTTGCCGTGTCCATTCATCAACCGCGCTGGCAAGAGGTCCGAGGGGGAACTCCTCGCACGTAACCAGATCGAAGTGTGAGTGGCCCGCACTAGTCCGGCAGACCGCGAGCTGAAGTGTTCCGTACCGGTTGATGAGGTGGACGAACGCCGTTTGTTCATCCATCAAGGGCCTGCCGGAATGGCCACTCGACCTCGCCATGCCGTTCCCTCTCCCCGTGGCCGCCCGAAGGAGTTCCAGAGTGCGCTGCCTGCCCTCGACAGCGGCCTTCAACTCCGCGCCCACCTCCAATGAGATTTCCCCGTCGAGCAGACCAGCAGCATGCCGAGCACGTACCCGGGCGAGGTGGCGTGCGGATGTCATGAAGGATTGGTACTCAGCGCCGTCGGACTCCAGGGCTAGCTCGTCATGAATGTCCTCGCCCTTCGCCGTTTCGCAGATCTGGAAGGCGACCTCTGCGGCCTGATCGTGGCCCTCAAAGGCGATCCTCTGGTTTATCATCTGCGTCTCGTCCCCGACCAGTCGGCGGAGCGCCGCTATCGCGGCTTCCTTGGACCGGGCGCGCACCTCTTCCGGCAGACCGAGTCGGATGCTGCCCACGGCCCTGAGCTCACCGTCGCCGACAAGCCGGACGATGCTGAGGCGGGCGTAACCAACGGTCGCAAGATGCAGCAGTTCCCAAGCGTGCTCCACCCAGGAGAGGGAGTAGGTGTACGGAGCCCGGAACGGAGGGTCGGGGTCGGCTGGAAGCGTGGGGAACTCGAACCACAACCTCAGACCGTCACCGTAGTCCTCGACTCCGATGCCATACCGTGTTGGCGGCTTCATCAACTCCCGCACGGCCGCGATATGCGTTTCCGTCTCCACTGTGGC
Source organism: Streptomyces iranensis (assembly GCF_017874715.1). Taxonomy (GTDB): domain Bacteria; phylum Actinomycetota; class Actinomycetes; order Streptomycetales; family Streptomycetaceae; genus Streptomyces; species Streptomyces iranensis. The sequence goes on from NZ_JAGGLR010000016.1 coordinate 74,922, forward strand.
CAGCCAGACGGGGTGAGGACCTGCCTGTCTGTGGAGAAAGCGGGTTCCGCATGTAATGATTTCCTCGGCCATCCAGTCGGGTACCGAGGAGTTCCGGGCGACGGAATCCGGTTGCCACAACAAGGCGTCATCTGATATCAGTTCGGCTCGATGCATGCCCCAGCCCGCCCGAAGGCACTCCCCTCCGTATCGTTCATCCTCTGTCATGGGCACGATCAGCTTGAGCTCATGTGCTGTGAGGTGAGATGCCAGCTGACCCATCTGGGCATCCCACGCGTCGAGGTCCTTGCGTAAACCCGTCAAGAGTTCTGGTGAGAGGTCCCTGACCCGATGCACGGTGTCTTCCAGTCCAACGCGGTGGTGCCAGCGCTTCACGACCTCCGTGAGATCCGGCCTGTCTGCCAGCCCCGGCCTTGTGCTCAGAAAAGCATCAGGGAGGGTGATCTTCATCAAGCCTCTGGTGACGAAGAACTGCGCGCACGCCGTCGCCGTTCCGGTGGCGGACTCGTGCAGGAGATCCGGGGGCAGGAAGGCGAAGGGATCCTCAGCGTTGTCCAGGACGGTGTCGACAAGGCGGTCGTCCTCAAGGGACCAGACCGCCGTGAGTGCGCCGCGGACCTTCTCCGGTGAGTGTGTCGAGAGCCGTCGTCCCGCCCACAACTCGATCAGCAAGGCATGCAGTCCGCCCACGTCCCACCACCGTTCCCACGGCACGCCACCACTGCGAACCGTGTGCAGGACAGGCATGACGAGGTCACGGGCCACCATCGATCCGGGTACCTCTGAGAGGACGAGGCCAGCCGATTGGAGCCGATCACCGATGGTCTGCGGAGAGTTGCATCCGATGTCGTCCGCGGCGATGCGGGACAGTACGGTGGCAAGCGCCAGTTGGTCATCCGCGACCCACGAGGGGAACATGTCGGAACGGCATGTCTCGGGCCTGAGTTTGTGGCAGACCCGCGCTGTGAGGCCGTCGACCCATGTGGTGCGCATGCGAAGCAGATGGTCCCGCATCAGTCGTCCCGGCCTCCCCGACAGTGAGCAATCGCCACGCCAGTATGTCCGGGGTACCCGCAAGTCATCGCAGGATCAGGGGACATCAGGCCATCAGGTCGCCAGGATCCTGCACCCGCTGTTCGGAAGGGCATACGACGATGCCGCACGCGCCTACCACGGTCACCCAGGTCGTGATCGTTCTTCTTCTGGTACTCCCCGGCATGACCTACCAGTTCGTCCGCGAACGCGCCCGTGGGCCGGTCCCGGGCCACAGAGACCTCGGAGAGCGCATACTCCGAGCAGTGACCGCGGGTATCGCTCTCGACACCCTTTACGCCCTGCTCGCCGGCCCGTGGTTGGTGCATCTCGTCTACGACCGCCGCCGGGGCTGGCTGACCGGCACGGCCGACAACCCTCGCATCGCCGCACTGACAGCGACAACCCTGTTGATCGTGGTGCCGGCCGCTGCCGCCTGGCTCACCTCATGGCTGGGCTCGCGAGGAAGCCGGTCCACCTACGACCCGATCCCCACAGCATGGGACAAGGTCTTTCAGCGTCGGAGCCACTGTCTGGTACGTGCCCGTCTGAAGAGTGGCCTCTGGGTGGGCGGGTATTACGGGGAGAAGTCCTATACCTCCGGCTACCCGGAAGCCGCAGACCTGTATCTGCAGACCACATGGGCCGTGTCCAGCGCCGGATTGTTCGAACGTCCGCTGCCGCGTTCCGGCGGGATCTATATTCGGATGGATGACGTGGAGTTCCTCGACTTCGTCGAGGTACCTCCTGCGGCCGAACAGGGAGACACGGCAGGTGACCGAGACACGACCGCAGTTGGACCCCAACGGGAAGAGGGGGTACCGGCCCGTCGGCAGCCGGCCCGAGCCGACGCAGGTTCCGCCGACGCCGCCCCCGGCCGCTGAGCCGGACACCAGCACCGGCACGGCCGACGAAGAGTGACGCGCGCGGACCATTGTGTGTTCAAGCTGGTCGACGAGGAGGCCGGGAAGGCGGACCGGACTTGCCATCAGGAAGCTCATCCCCAGTGTTCCTCCTGATAGCGCAGGAGGTCATCGCCGTGGAGTTGCTTGGTGGCGTTGCCAACCCGGACCCAGAAGTCGGTGGCGTCGTTGCCACCCTTGGCGGGCTTGGCGAACACCGGCCTACCTGCCGCGGCAACGCTGATCTGACAGACGACATTGCCAGAAATTTCGGGGAAGCGTACGCGGACGGTGGTCGCTGTCGGGGTCGACAGGCTGCTGTCGAGGAGTTGGCGTACGAAGAGCTCGTACCCGTCGACGCTGGCCTGTGACTCCAGAGTGGCGAGATCGTTCTCGATGCCGAGGACAGTCCCGTCGTCGGCGACGCCGATATACAGGTTTCCGCCCTCGCCATTCAGGAAGCCGCAGACGGCCTTGACGATATTGTGCCGGAGGGACTTGTCGGCCTGCCGGGTGTGCACGTTCCAGCGGGCGCTTGCCTTGAACTCGGTGCCCTGGGACTCGCCGGCGGCGATCATGTCGGCCGGGGTGGGTGGGACGTACGCAGGGCGTTCTCCCGTGAGGGTTTCGAACGCTTCCCTCACGACCTTGGCGATTAGCTGGCGCCGCCGTTCCAGGAAGGTGAAATAGTCGAGCTGCTCCCAGCCGACCGGAAGCGCGTGCCACCGTACCTGCCGCTCGAGCGCCTCCGGGTCCATCCCGTCCGTGATTCTCGGCCAGTAGTCATGTGGTGCGTCGGTGTTGGACTGCTCGTCTGCTGGCCACGTCACGTAGGCCATGTTGGCGATGGCATTGACTTGGCGCCGGTCGGTGATACCCAGTCTGGCGAGTGTCTTGCGGTGGAACAGGTTGTCCCGGTCGACAGCCTTGGCGGGTTTTACCGAGGGGTCCAGCAGATCACGGATTCGTTGGTCGCCGAGGAGGATTTCGGCGTCAAGGATGTTGAGCGCCGCCTGGTAGGCGAACAGCACCGGTGAGCGCGACGAGGATGTGTCCAACCGGTTCGGCAGGGAGATGTTCCAATAGTCGCCGGTGAAGTTCGCTGCGATGATCCGGTCGAGTTCTACGGTGAAGGCACGGCCGTCACCTGGCGGCAGACTGCCAATGCGTCCCAGGTCGAACTCCATCTGTGACTCTGGTGAGTTGGAGTACCGGCCGGTGGTGTGCGCCATGAAGAACCACCGGCCGATCACGGGACGGAGTTCATCGGCCGTCAGCCCGAAATCGTGGCGTCCGATCAGCCAGATCGTGTAGCTGTACAGCAGGGCGTTGTCGGAGGTGATCATCTTGCGGCTGCGGAAACCAGCCGCCGTGACGCACTGGAAGAACTCGTGCCAGCTGGTCAGGTCCAGGACCTTCGTGTGTGCCTGGGCGAGCCGGTCGAACTGCTCCTGCCGTCGAGCGGCGGTGACCTTGCCGGTTTCGAGGTCCTTTCCTCGCAGGACGCTATAGACGTGCTGCAGCCGGGCGCGCCGGAAAGCGACAGCGACGGCTACGCGCAGCAGTTGGTCCGGGCTGGGATCCAGAAAGGCGTTCCGAGGGCTCGGACCGGGGAGTCCTGCGATCACCGCGCTGCGGCTGAAGTCTTCGAGCTGGCGGCGCCCTTTCTCCCAATGCACTGACATCAGGGTGAGGATGAAGTCGGACTGGTTGAGCTTCACGCCTTCGGAGTTGATGCGTACGAAGATGTCGGCGACCTGCTCCTCGTTGGCCGAAGCGCCCAGCTCCACAACCTGGAAGCGAAACTCGTGCAGGTCCCGGACCCTGTCTATGCGTTCTTCGAGCTCATCCTTGGCAGCGTCCGACAAAGGCTGTCCGCTGGCCTGTTCGAGCCGTTGGAAGAACTGCCGGATGGTGGGCTTGTAACCACCTCGGGCCCAGAGCGCGGTGATGTCCGGAATGAAGTGAGCGTCACGCTCGATCGCCGCGTCCGTGACCTCGAACGTTTGGTCCTCCGGGTGGAACGCGATGCGAACGTTGATCTCGTCGAAAGACTTAGTGACGATCTTACGCCCGGTGAGGACAGCGAACAGGGCGGTGAGTCGCTGCTGCCCGTCAACGACCAACAGCTGGGGTGTTCGACCGCCGGCTTCCGTCCCGATCTGCCGCGTCCCCACCTCAGCGCCGGTCTCCCAGAACATCAGGGTGCCGATTGGGTAACCCCGATACATCGAGTCGAAGAGATCACGGGTCTTCGCTGCGGACCAGACGAACGGGCGTTGGATGTCGGGGAGCCCGATACGGCCGCCTTCGATGTTCTCGATCAGGTGCCGGAGCGTGTAACCAGTGTCTCGATACAAAGTAGGTGGCACAGCCGGGGACTCCTAACGTTCGAGGGCAACTGGTCGGCGGGAGCGGTCAGAGCGTGGGAACGGCATCAGGTTTCTACCACGCGGACACGCTACAACGCAGGGCCAATGACCCTCGCCACAAGAAGGAATGCATGGGGGCGGGACTCAACTAGAGCGTGTTTAAAGTGCCATGGCGATGAGCCTCGCCGGAGGGCATCGTCGTGCCCAACGTGGTTTCGTCGAGAGACCCTCGCACGGCACGTTTCGCGCGGACCGCGGTACCGAAACGACAAACGCAGCAACAAGCGCCTCATGTCGACACCGGTTAACCTCGATCTTTCGTGACGGTCTGCCGACGGAGTTGGCAGACCGTTTCGCGCTCTGTGTCTGATGGTGGGCAGGTCGACTGCCCGTCTGTCGCGTCGGGTGGGCGCCGGGTTCCACGGCTCCGGTTTGGTGTTGCTGTTCGCAGGGGTGGGAAAGGTGCTGGTCAGCCGGGATTCGGGAGGGCGTGGAGCCGGTCCAGGGCATCCGTGATTACGTCGGTCCAGGGCCAGTGCTCCGCGAGGCGGAGGTAGCGGCGGCGGCCGGTGGTGAAGAGCTGGGCGGCGGTGGAGAACAACCGAAGCCGCAGGCGGCGGGGCTCCCAGAGCCGGGCCCTGCCCGTGAGGGTGAGCAGGGGCATCCAGGCGAGCAGGTCGAGGGCGATCTGGACGATCTCCAGCCAGATCTGGTTCTGCGCAGTGTCGTGGAGAGGGAGATTGCGCAGGCCGGTGGCGCGGGCGGCGCGGATGCGGTCCTCGGCCCGGGCCCGCTGCCAGTGGCGCAGTTCGAGGGCGGCGATCGCCTCGCCGGCGGTGTTGGTGGCGAAGCACGTCAGGCGCATGCCGTCGGCGTCGGTGAAGCGCAGTTGGGCGCCGGGGTGGGGCCGTTCCTTGCGCACGATCAGCCGCAGCCCTTTCGGCCAGCCGGTCAGGCAGTCGCCGGCGAGTTCGGCGATCCAGGCGCCCTCGCGGATGTCGCCGTCGGGTTCGGCGGCCGGTGTCCAGGCCGAGGCCGGGACCTTCAGGACGGCCTGGTGGATGGCGTCGGTGATAGTCATGCCGACCGAGTACGACAGCCACCTTCCGCGCCGGGCGAGCCAGGCGACGAACTCGTGGGTGCCGCCGCCGGAGTCGGTGCGGATCAGCGTCTGACGCCCCCGCCGCAACCGTTTCGGCAGCTGGGCCAGGGCCAGTTGTGTGGCTTCGATGTGGTCCGCGGCGGTGTTGGAACCCGCGTTTCCGGGCCGAAGCAGGCCCACGACCGGCTCACCGGACCCGCCCCGGCCGTGGTCGACGAACCCCTCAGCGGGTGGTGCCCGAACGTCTTCTTCCAGGTCGCGGCGGCGTCCTGCTTCTCGGAGTGCGCCAGGACGAGGACGCCGTCGATGTCCACGATCACCTGCCCGTCCGCGTCCGGCGCCCCATCACCGGCCAACTTCCAGACGTGTTGGCGTACTTCGGCGCGTGCGGTGCGCAGCGCGGCCAGGACCCGTTGTCCGCCCGACGCCAGCTTGCTGACCAGCCGGGAGACCGTGGGGTCGGAGGCCACCGGCCCGAACACGGCCGGCTCGGCCCGCAGCATGCCGACATCAGCCAGGCAGTCCCCGCCCAGCGCGACCGCGAGCGCGACGTCCAGCAGGACCTTGCCCGGATCGTGCACCGTCCGCGGTTTGCGCCACGGCACGAGCGCCGCCGATAGCGCCGCGTCCAGACCGGACTTGCGGACCGTCTCGACCAGCAGCACCGCCCCGGCCTGCGAAACCACTCCGCGACCGCCGCCCTCGACGCGGACACGCGGGTAGGACCCGATACGCTTCTTCACCTGGAAAGTGCCTCCGGCGGTGGCGGGAACAAGGACCTCAGCAATCCTCATTCTCGCTGTTCAGAGGCACTTTCCGCTTTCTTGATCACGAGCTGGACAGCCGCCTCGTGAAAGCGCGAGGTTAACGATCACGTGCGATGAGGACTGGAGCGCGCCTAGATACAACTTCCCTTCTGCTGCGGAATGTCGGTAATTTCCGCGAGCCACAGACGGCTCAGAGCACGGGTGATTCGTGCCATGCTGTGCCGGGCCAGGCGCTGAGTGAAGATCCAGGACAGGGCCGGCCCGCAGTATGGGTCGATGTCCAGACTTTGGATGCGCAGGCCGCGGCGAGCGAGTGCTCGGTTGGGGTGCGGGCCGGCGTCCGCCAGCCGGTAGCCATACGGTGGCCGACCGCCGAGGTAACGGCCCTGGTCGCGGGTCTGCACGGTCATCGCGCTGCGCATCCGGACCCGGACCCGGGCGATCTCCCATTTGGACAGGATGTCGAGCAGGATCATCAGCTCCTCCTGCCCGCCCATCTGCGGATCCACCGCGCCGCCCAGCTCCGGCACCCAGACTCCGACACCGTAGTGCTCCTCGAACAGCGGGGCCATGGTCGCGAACTGATGGCCGTAGAAGCCCCGCTCGCTGGAGCCGATGATCACCGCGTCGAACCTCCGGTCCGGGTCGCCCATCGCCGCCAGCAATGCGGCGGCCTCCGGACGACGCACCCAGGGCACGGTCCGGTTATGACCGATGTCGAAGAATTCGGCCACGATCCGCCCCATGCCCGGAAGCAAGGGCCTGGGCGCGCAGCAGCTGCCAGGCCCGCGACGTAGCGGGATCCTGGTGATCCTCGGTGGATGCCCGTCCGTAGAAGGCAAACCGAAGTTCGGGCAGCTCGGGGGCGGGGATCCGAACCGCCGCTGCCAGGGTTCGCCAGCCCAGTCCGCGAGCGAACCTTGCCCGGCCGCGGTATCAGAGGCTGGGACGGCGGGTGGCGCGTCGGCTGGCATCATCGGCACCTCCTGCTTACCGCTGGGCTCGCCCGCATGTCGACCGTGGACCGCTTGCGAGTCGCCGTCAACGGTCCGGGACAAAGGCTGACTCGAACGGGTGAAGATCGGTGTCCGTTGCTTCGGCAGCGGTGTGCTGCCTGGCCGATAGCCTCGGGCGCGCCCCCCGAGTACGGCCAGTTCGAAGTGGCTCCGTTCTTTGCTTGCGTGGCGGCCCGGTGGCTGGATCCGTGCCGGCGGGACGGCAACCGTTGTTGTGGGTGTCCAGTGGCCTATTTTCTGCCGGGTAGCGTGGCCGGGTACCGCTTCGCCGTCTGTGAGGGTGTCTGTTGCCGGTCACGTTGCCGGAGGAGGACGTGCTACGGGAGCGGGCCGCCGCGGTCCCCCTGATCGGGCAGCTGGCGGGACTGGCCGGGTGGGCCGGGAGCGAGGGCCGTGATCTGACGAAGACGGGCCAGCTGCGCCTCGCCGATGCCCGGGACCTCGTCCGCTTCCTGGACACCGGGGACCCGGTCGAGCAGGTGCGTACCAGTGCGGAACTGCCGCGTGTGAACCTGCTGTTCGCCTGGGCGAAGCAGGCCCGGCTGATCCGGGTGGCCAAGGGCCGGGTGTACGCGGTGGCCAAGGCGCGCCCGGTGCTCGCGGATCCGCTCGCGCTGTGGGAGCGGGCCTTCCAGGCGTTCTTCGAGCTGCGGGGCCCACTGCTGGGCGGCCCCGATGGGTACAACGCCACCTCGATGCTGTTCGATGTGTACCAGGATGTGCTGCCCGACATCCTCAACACTCTCTACAGCCTTCCGTACCCGATGCCCTGGCCCCGGCTCCGCGACTCGGTCCACCTCGCCTACCGGATGAGTTTCACCCTCGGCGGGGCGCCGGAACGCGAGCAGCGGGCGTGGACCTGCGCCACGTCCTGGACCTCCTGGAGCGCCTCGGCGCGATCACCCGCGAGCAGGGCATGGCCGACCCCGTCTTCCTGGACACCGCACTCGATGAGCCCCCCAGCCGGTCCGCAACTGCCCACCGGGATGCCCGCGGAACTCGCCCAGTTGCTGGGCTCCCTCCCGGCCGTCCCGGACCCGAGTGCACCGCCCGCGCGAAGGAGTTGCGTGCGGAACTGGCTTCAGGCCCTGTGGAGTTGATCCGCCTCACCGATCTGGGCACCCGCGCCGTCCGGCGGCGGCTGATCGCCCAGGGCCGTAGCGCACCGCTGGTGGGCGAGCTCACCCACGCACCGGCGGCCGGACTGCTGGGCGTGCTGGCCCAGGAGTACGACCCCGAACACGCCGAAGCCGAACTCGCCGCCCGGACCGCCGCCCACGACAGCCCCGGGCACGCCCGGCGACTGCTCCTGGAGGCCGTACGCACTACTCCTTTCCGTACTCGTGCTGCCGCTCTTCTCGACACCCTGGCCACCGCCCTGCCCGATGGCAGGGAACTGCTGCGTTCCCTGCGCGGCGACGCGGACCTGGCCCCCACCGCCCTCACGGTCCTTACCCAGCGCGGCGCCCTCGACCACGAGGACCTGACCGACACCGAGGCCGCGCTGATGGCCGCCGAGAGCCTCCTCCAACTCCTGGACTTGGGCGGCGAGCAGGGCCCTCCCGGAAGCCCTGCTCGTCCAGGGCCGCGCGGAGGCCGAGACGGCGATCGGGGCCGCACTCACCTCCGGCCACCCCGACCGGGCCGGACTCGAGGCGCTGCGCGACCTCGCCGACGGTCCCCTTCACGCCAAAGCGGCTCAGCTCGTACGGCAGAATGCGACCGGCACCCGGGCACGGCGCAGCACGACGAAGAAGCGCAAGCACCGCCGCTGACCTCGACCCGCACCCTCCCCTCTCGTCACGGCTGCCCCGGGGCGTTCGGAGTGGGCCGGGCCCGACTGGAACCCGCAGGTGGTGTGGGCCGGTAGCCGTGATCGGCGAGCCAGGTCCGGGCCCGGCCGTGCCGGCGTTCCGCGCTGAACAACCAGTAACGGCGCTGCTCAGTCGGTGAGGCGGCCAGCGCGTCCTTGAACCGGCGGAACGCTCCCCGGCCCGTGATCGTGGCACCCAAGGCGTCGACGAGGCTCCGGTCGTCGAGTGCGGCGATGAAGTCCTCCATGTCCCGGTAAGCAGCGTGTGACCTCGCGCATGCCACATGCAGCCGCCGCCCGGTGTCCTCCGGCTCTGCTTCACCCCAGGGCGCCCCGAAGTCCGCCGTCGCCGACCGGCACTCGCCGGTGTTCAGATCGACCCAGCCACCGCCCCAGGCCGGATCGCCCTCCAGCAGGCCGAAGAGTTCCTCCAGATCGACAGGCAAGGGACGCAGGAAAGGGGTAGCGCCACCGATCGCGGCGTCAAGCTGATCCGCCAGTACCTCATCGCCTTCCCAACTCCGCACCCGCAGCGCCGCCAAGCACCGGACCGCCGTTTCCACGGCCGCCGGCACACCCCGGACAACGGCGGCGGTCAGCACGTCTCCGCACTGCTGGAGCACCGGCTCCGCATCACGTGTGCGAAGCAGCGCGACAAGGGCCCTGCTGTCCGCCGCGTAGCAGGCGACGCGGAGCGCTGTCACATCGTGGTCACTCCAGGCATCGGTCATGCCCGCGCCCACGCGGCACGCCCCGCGATCCGCTCTGCCGTCGTCCTCATCATCGTCCCGTCACTGGTCATGCCGACTCATCCTACGGACGACCCGACAGCATGCGCCCCCTCTCGAGGGCGACCGCGGGCGGCCGACAGTAGGGTCCTGTGGGTGAGCGAGTACCAGTACTTCGAGTTCCAGGCCCTTGAGCGGCCGTTGAGCCGCGAGGAGCAGAAACAGCTTCGTGATCTGTCCACCCGGGCGCGGATCACCGCGACAAGCTTCACCAACACCTACCACTGGGGAAACTTCCGCGGCGAGCCGCGCCGCATGGTCGAGCGGTACTTCGACGCCCACCTGTACGTCACCAACTGGGGAACGCACCGGCTGATGCTGCGGCTGCCCAAGCAGCGCCTACCGCTGCGCACCGTCCAGCCGTACTGTCTCGACGACCACGTCGAGGGATGGAACACCCGCACGCATATCGTCCTCGACCTGACCAGCGAGGACGAAGGCGGCGACTGGGCGGAGGGCGCCGACGACTCCCTGACCGCGCTCATCGGCGTACGCGACGAACTTGCCGCAGGCGACCTGCGGTCCCTGTATCTCGCCTGGCTGTCCGCCCTCGCCGCGTGGGAACTGCAGGACGACGACGAAGAGGAGTACCAGACCGTCACCGAGCCTCCCGTCCCGGCCGGTCTCGCCGATCTCACCGCCCCGCAGCGCGCACTGGCGGACTACCTGCGCGTCGATACCGACCTGCTCTCCGCCGCCGCACAGTCCAGCCCCGCCGCCCCCGAACCCACGGCCAAGCCCACGAAGAAAGAACTCCAACGCCTGATCGCCGCCCTGCCGGCAAAGGAAAAGGACGGGTTTCTGCTCCGGCTGGCCCTGGGACAGGAACCCCAGTTGCACACCGACCTGCTGCACCGCCTGCACGGCACCGCCACCCCGGCCATCACTCCCGCCAACCGAACCGCCGCCCACCTGCTCGACGCCGCCCACGCTCGCCGCACAGAACGCCGCCGGCGCGAACAACGCCGACAGGCTGAAGCCCGCGCCCAGCACTTGACAGCCCTGGCCCACGATGCGGAGTCCGTGTGGCGACAGGTCGAGGCGCACATCGCCACCAAACAAACCAACGCCTACGACCGGGCGGTCACTCTTCTGCGTGACCTGCGCGACGCCTGCGACCACGTCGGCAGCGGAGCGGACTTCCGGCAGCGCCTCACGCGCCTGCGTGAGACGTACCAGCGCCGCCCCGGCCTCATCCACCGTCTGAACACCCATAACCTCCGATAGCAGACGGCACGGACCCTGAACTCCGGATAACGGCTCGGCACCGCCAGACGATCGCCACGAGCGTGTGCGACCCGGTAGTCTCCGATGCGCAGACGCTTCTGCGGCATCTCCGCCGAGATCGGGCGCCAATACTCCTCACGTTGCCGAGCGCCTTCGCCCGCAGCACGCGCGTGCCGACTCTTCAGGACCACGCCAAACGAGAACGCCCTGACCTGTCCTGCCGGTCTCGGGAGCCGCATCGAGGCCGACAAGGGCCGGCGGCTCTGTCAGGGGTTCGGAACCGCGGCTACGCCAGCGTCAACACCGTCGTGAGGGGGGTGAGCCGTGGGGTATTGGTCCACATACCCCCTCGGACACAGACCATATCCCCAACTTGTGCGGGTCGAGCATTGCCTCGGCCCGCACGAGCTGTTTTGTGTTCAGCGATCCGGCGCCCCAGGGACGGCAGACGGATTGGCCCTCAGCCGGATCAGCCGGGCGGGCTTGCCGTGACCGCCGCTACCGAAGCGCTCGCCCGCGGCGGTCACCCACAGAGCGTCCGGGTCCTCCGGGTCGATCGCCACAGAGGTGCTGGTCTCGACGCCCTGGTCGGCGCGGGCGATATCCGTACGCCGTCCGCCCGGAGCCAGCCGCAGCACGCTGTCGAACATGTGTGTGGCCAGATAGAGGGTTCCGTCGTCGTGCACCGCGAAATCGTCCGCGAACAAGCGCTCGGCCACGATCTCGAGGTGCCTGGTGTCGGTGGCGGCGGCCGGTACGCGCAGCAGCAGCGCACGCGCGCTGTTGGTCAGGAAGACGTAATCCCCGGCGACGGTGATCCCGTTGACGCCGGGGACGCCGACCGCCTGTTCCAGCGGCGTGAAAAGCTCGTGGTGGACCCATTGGGCGGCTCGCCGCGTGTCGAGATCGACGGCCAGTACGATGCCGAGCGCGGAGTCCGCGATCAGCAGCCGCCGGCCGTCCAGGGCCATTCCGTTGCCGAAACGGAGCTGGGGAAGGTCGCAGACGTGCTTCACCTCGCCCTGGCGCACCCGGTTGAGGCACCAGCCGGGCTCGCCTATGGTTCCGGAGATCACCCAGGCGCCGTCTCCGTCCGTGACGATCCCGGTCGGTGACGAGGGAAGTTCCGCGAAGGTGTCGCGTCGGCCGTCGACTGTGACAAGGTCGATCCGGTGGTGGGACGGCACGGTGACCAGCCAGCCGCCGGGCGGAAAGGGTGCGAGGTTCTCCACAAAAGTGCCCGGCTCCCATTCCGTGATCGTTTCGGCCGGCACCGCGGCGAACGGCACCCGTTCATGGTTCAACTGGTCGTGCAGGCTGATGTCGCTCATCGCATTCCGCCCGGCATATCCCTGAACACGTTCCCGGTCACTGATGCGCGCTGAGAAGAGCGGCCGGAATCATCTCGTCGGCGGCCAGTGGAGGCCCGAGTATGACCTGTCCGTTGGCGGCGGCTGACCTGCGCAGGGCCTCGGGGGTCACGGCCCAGCCGGGCGGCTTGGGCCGGGATCGGTCCCAGCCCGCATCGCGGAGGAAACCCTCCATGCCCGAGGGAGTGGCGATCGCGAGCATATCGACGTCATCCGAGGTGAACCGGTACGCGTGAGGGACGGCGCGGGGCAGGAAGGCGACGCCGCCCGCGTGGAGCTCGAAGCGGCGGTCAGCCGCCCAGATCAGGCCGCTGCCGCGCAGCATCACGAAAATCTCGTCTTCGTCGGGGTGCAGATGCACGGGGGAAGCCGTTGCGGTCGGCACGGTCGATCGGAACACGCTCAGATGGCCACCCGTGTGCTCGGCGTCCAGCAGAACCTCCATGGTTCCACCGCCGAGCCACTCCAGTTGGTCATGCTCGCCGACCTGGGCCACATAGGGAGAACTCACTGCGATCCTTTCGCGCTCCGGCTGATCGTCCGATGGACGCTATGCGGGCACTGCGGTTCCTGGAATCCCAGAAATCTGGGAGGCCAGGGACAGGGCCCGGTCAAGCGTCATGTCGCCGCCGCATGCGAGCGGGTGGGCCTCCAGCAGGTCCGTCATGCGGGTCTCATTCGAGGAGCAGCGCTTACACTCTCCCGGTGCGCAGGCTGCAGACCGATATCGAGGGAATATGCCGGCTCGGCCTGGACTCGCAGACGCTGCGTTCCCAGGTGATGGCCCGGCTGCGCCAGGACGTCCGCTACGACGCGTTCTGTTTCGGCACCATCGATCCGTGGACGCTGCTCGTCACCGACGACATCTCCGCAGGAATCCCGCCCGGCAACGCGGCACTCGCGTCGTACAACGAGTACCTCGAGGCCGACGTGGACAAGTTCGCCGATCTGGCGCGGACCGGACGCACGGTCGGAATTCTCAGCCACAGCGCGGGCGGTGATCCGCGCAGGAGCCTCCGCTTCCACACAGTCTTGCCGGTCATCAATGCCGAGCACGAACTGCGTGCCGTCTTCCTGGCGGACGGTGAGTGCTGGGGCGCGGTGTCCTTGTTCCGGCGGGGGGAGCAGACGGACTTCACCCCGCAGGAGGCGGCGCTGGTACGCGCGCTGTCACGGCCGGTCGCGGTAGCCCTGCGCCGCGCCTGCGTCAACACGTCGCCGACCGCGGCGCAGGGCGTGCCCGGCCCAGGCGTACTTGTGCTCGACAAGGTCGGCCGCACCGTGGTCGCCAATGAGACGGCGCGGTACTGGCTGCACGAGCTTGGCACGCTGCCCCTCCACGAGGTGGCGGCGGCGGCCCGAGCCGGGCGAGGCGAAGAGGCGTATCTGCGGGTGCGGGCCCGCACCGGACGTTGGCTGTCGTTGTGGGGTTCGACGCTGAACGGGGAGCCGGACAGTGGTGCCTCGGTCGTCATCCAGCCGACGCCCGTCTCCGACGTCACTCGAACACTGGCCCGTGCCCACGAACTGACGGCGCGGGAGCAGGAGATCCTGGAACAGGTGATCTCCGGTCGGCCGTCGATGGGAATCGCCTCCGTCCTGACGATGTCCCAGTACACCGTGCAGGACCATCTGAAATCAATTTTCGCCAAGTTCGGCGTGCGAAGCCGCGGGCAATTGGTGGCGCGTGCCCTTGGCATTCCGTCCGCAGACGGCACTGCCTGATCCGCCCGGAGGCCCCGTGATGCCCTGGCCGCGGAGGCAGACCCGTCCGGCCGGAATTAATTCCGCAATTTATCCGACCCGATGAGCCTGGCGCTCTCACCCGCCTGCCCCTAGGTTCACCAATCCAAGACTCGTGCAGCGCTCGCCAACTGGCCAGGCGCTGCTTCGCTGTTTCTCGATCGATCGATGGAAAAAATCACGATGCGAAAGACCCAACCGCAATATATGGACGGTGCCCAGGCGCCGCACGAACCGCCGCCTTCGCTGCAGATGCTTCAGTTCCTCGCGGGGTTCCAGATCTCTCAGGCGCTGTATGTGATCGCCAAGTTGGATGTCGCCTCACAACTCGAGGGCGGGCCCAAGGCGGTCGCCGAGCTGGCCGCGCGGTGCGGTGCGCGACCCGAGATGCTGCGCCGGATCGTTCGGAGCCTCGCCCCCCTCGGTGTCTTCCGTCAGCCGAGCGAGGACATGGTGGAGCTGACACCGCTTGGCGCCACTCTGTCCACTCAGCGTCCGGACTCGCTCAGGGAGGTCGCGCTGTACTGGATGGAGACGCACTACCTGCCGTTCAGCGAGATTCTGCACACCGTCCGCACCGGAGAGCCGGCCGCCCAGCATTACTTCGGGAAGCCGTTCTTCGACTGGATCGTCGCGGATCCCCGCATGGCCGAGCTGCAGAACAGGGGCATGGCCGGCCTCGTCGGCGGGATGCGCGACCGGATGTTCGACGGCTACCGGCTTCCCGCGGGTGACGTCGTCGCCGACATCGGTGGCGCCGACGGCACGATTCTGAGCCGTCTCCTTGCTTCCGAGCCCGCACGTCGAGGAATCCTCTTCGATCTACCCGAGATCCTTCCGAGCGCGCGGAAGAAGATCGAGGAGGGCGGGATGGCCGAGCGCATTGACGTCGTCGCAGGTGACTTCTTCGCCTCAGTGCCGTCAGCCGATGTCTATGTGATGGCGGCGATCCTGCACGACTGGGACGACGCCTCCTGCGTACGCATCCTCGAGTCCATCAAGGAGGCGGCGGCGCCCGGTGCACGGCTTGTCGTCATCGAAGGCGTGGTGCCGCCCGGCGACGAACCGCACGCCACCAAACTGATCGACCTGACCATGCTCGCCCTCACCACCGGGAAGGAACGCGACGCAGCCGAGTGGCAGCAGCTGTTCTCCACCGCCGGCTTCGTCCTGGACCGGATCGTTCCCACGGCGGACGACTACTCCTTCATCGAAGCGCGCCTGGGTCGGTGAGGACGACCTCGGCGAGGTCGTCCTCACCGCCTATTGAGATCAACTGAGATCAACAGCCCATAGACCCCGCATCTACGCGTACAGAACACCCACGCTCGCCTGAGCTGTCACCCTGCTCCCGCCCTGGTACTGCCTCACGGAGCCATCAGAGGCGCTACCCATGACCCAGTCGGGCGGGCATGGGCGTTTGCCCGCTCCCTGTCGGTCATCGGAACGCCCCCTTCGGTCGGGCTGGTCCGCCGGGACATTCCGCTGCAGGGTCACCGGGATCCGCGTCAGCACGGCGAACCGGCTTTCCGCCGGGCGCGGGTGTTCGTCGTTTCAGCTCCTTTCCTCTTCTTCCGCCTCTTGCGCGCCGCCCTGCGCTGCCCTGCACCGCTCTGCGCTGCCCTGCGCCGCCTCTCTGCGGCAGAACGATCGGTTCCGGCCAGCCCTTGCGGCAGTGCCCGTAAGAGCCGCGTCAAAGGCGTGCTGATCGCCGTATGGGACCCGTCAACGACGGTCGGATCCGGCCATGGGGCGGGGTTTCCTTCTTGCGTTGTCCGTTCGATCCGCTGTTCGCGGATCTCCCCCGACCTCTTCTCCAGGAGCTCGCGATGGCCGATGTGGCCTTCGTTGTCGCCACGATCGCGGTGTTCGCGCTGGTGGCCTTTGTCGCCAAAGGGGTGACGAAGCTGTGACCGTCGAAAACGTCGTCGGCCTGATCGTGGCCGTCGCCCTGCTGGGCTATCTCGTCCTCGCCCTGATCTTCCCGGAGAGGTTCTGAGAACAAGCATGAGTCCCGTATTCGCCGGCGTGCTACAGCTGCTCGCCCTCATAGGGGCGCTGGCGCTCGCCTACGTCCCCCTCGGCAACTACATGGCCAGGGTCTACGCCTCCGACAAGCACTGGCGGGTGGAGAAGTGGATCTACAAGGGCATCGGTGCCAACCCCGACACCGAGATGCGCTGGACCGCGTATCTGCGCGGGGTGCTGGCCTTCTCGGCGGCCGGGGTGCTCTTCCTCTATCTGCTGCAGCGGCTCCAGGGCAGCCTGCCCGGTTCGCCGGGGTTCTCCTCGATCGAGCCCGCGCAGGCGTTTGACACGGCCGCGTCCTTCGTCACGAACACCAACTGGCAGTCGTACGCCGGTGAGCAGGCCATGGGCCACGTCGTGCAGACCGCCGGTCTGGCCGTGCAGAACTTCGTGTCGGCCGCGGTGGGCATCGCCGTCGCGGTGGCGCTGGTGCGTGGCTTCGCGCGCTCGCGCACCGGTGAGCTCGGGAACTTCTGGGCGGATCTGGTGCGCGGGACGGTCCGCGTCCTGGTGCCGGTGGCGGCGGTCGCCGCTGTGGTGCTGGTCGCCTGCGGGGCGATCCAGAACTTCTCCGGCATTCACGAGGTGGGCCAGTTCATGGGCGGCTCGCAGCAGTGGAACGGCGGGGCCGTGGCCTCGCAGGAGGCCATCAAGGAGCTGGGCACCAACGGTGGCGGGTACTTCAACGCCAACAGCGCCCACCCGTTCGAGAACCCGACCCCGTTCACCAATCTCTTCGAGATCTTCCTGATCCTGGTCATCCCGCTGGCGCTGACCCGCACCTTCGGCGTCATGGTCGGCTCGGTCAAGCAGGGCTACGCGATCCTGGCGACCATGGTCACCATCTGGGTCGGCTTCGTCGCCCTGCTGATGTGGACCGAGTTCGCCCACCACGGCCCGGCGCTGCAGGCCGCCGGTGGTGCGATGGAGGGCAAGGAGACCCGCTTCGGGGTGGGCGCCTCGGCGCTCTTCGGGGTGTCGACCACGCTCACCTCGACCGGGGCGGTGGACTCCTTCCACTCCTCCTTCACCGGCCTGGGCGGCGGCATCACCATGCTCGGCATGATGCTGGGCGAGATCGCGCCCGGTGGTGTGGGCTCCGGCCTCTACGGGATGCTGATCATGGCGATCATCGCGGTGTTCATCGCCGGGCTGATGGTCGGCCGTACCCCCGAGTACCTGGGCAAGAAGATCGGTTCCCGCGAGATCAAGCTGGCGGCCTGCTACATCCTGGTCACCCCGGCGCTGGTGCTGATCTTCACCGCCGCCTCCGTGGCCCTGCCGACGCCGCCGAACTCGATGCGGGGCTCCGGTGCGCACGGCTTCTCCGAGGTGCTGTACGCCTTCACCTCCGCCTCGAACAACAACGGCTCGGCCTTCGCGGGCCTGAACGCGAACACCGACTGGTACAACACCACGACCGGGCTCGCGATGCTGTTCGGCCGCTTCGTGCCCATGGTCTTCGTGCTGGCGCTCGCGGGCTCGCTCGCCGGGCAGCGGCCGGTCCCGGCCACCGCGGGCACTCTGCGCACCGAGAAGCCGCTGTTCACCGGGTTGTTGGTGGGCGCGATCCTGATCATCACCGGTCTGACGTACTTCCCGGCGCTGGCGCTGGGGCCGCTGGCCGAGGGGCTGGCGTGATGACCACCCGCAGAGAAAACCACGAGGACTCCATGTCCACTGCCACTCCGACCAGGGCGCCGCACAGCGGCGCTCCCACCGGGCACGGCTCGGCCGAGGACCGTGTCGGCGCGGGTCTCTTCGACCCCAAGCAGCTGCTGCGGTCGCTGCCGGACGCCTTCCGCAAGCTGGATCCGCGGGTGATGGTGAAGTCGCCCGTGATGTTCGTCGTGCTGGTCGGGTCCGTACTGACCACCGCGTTCTCGTGTCAGGATCCGGGCGACTGGTTCGGCTGGGCGATCAGCGCCTGGCTGTGGCTGACCGTGATCTTCGCCAATCTGGCGGAGGCGGTCGCCGAGGGCCGTGGCAAGGCGCAGGCCGACACCCTGCGCAAGGCCAAGACCGACACCGTCGCGCGACGGCTGCTGGGCGACGGCTCGGAGGAGCGGATTCCGGGGACCGGGCTGACCATCGGGAACCTGGTGGTCTGCGAGGCCGGCGATGTCATCCCCGGCGACGGCGATGTCGTCGAGGGCGTCGCCTCGGTCGACGAGTCGGCGATCACCGGCGAATCGGCGCCGGTCATCCGGGAGTCCGGGGGCGACCGTTCGGCCGTGACCGGCGGGACGAAGGTGCTGTCCGACCGCATCGTCATCAGGATCACCACCAAGCCGGGCGAGACCTTCATCGACCGGATGATCAACCTGGTGGAGGGCGCAGCACGGCAGAAGACGCCCAACGAGATCGCGCTGAACATCCTGCTCGCCTCGCTGACCATCGTCTTCCTGCTCGCCTGCGCCACACTGCCGCCGTTCGCGGATTACGCGGGCACGCATCTGACGATGGTGGTGCTGGTGGCGCTGCTGGTCTGTCTGATCCCGACGACGATCGGCGCGCTGCTGTCGGCCATCGGCATCGCGGGCATGGACCGGCTGGTGCAGCGCAATGTGCTGGCGATGTCGGGCCGGGCGGTGGAGGCCGCCGGTGACGTCTCCACACTGCTGCTGGACAAGACCGGCACCATCACCCTGGGCAACCGGCAGGCGGCGGAGTTCATGCCGGTGCGCGGCACCACCGAGGCCGAGGTCGCGGACGCCGCCCAGCTGTCCTCGCTGGCCGACGAGACCCCCGAGGGCCGGTCCGTCGTCGTCCTGGCGAAGGAGGCGTACGGGCTGCGCGAGCGCCACCAGGGCGAGCTGGTGGGGGCCGAGTGGATCGAGTTCACCGCACAGACCCGGATGTCGGGTGTGGACGTCGGCGAGCGGAAGATCCGCAAGGGGGCGGCCGGTTCGGTCATCGCCTGGGTCCGGGAGCGGGACGGTACGGTCGCCGAGGACGCGGACCGGATCGTCCACCGGATCTCCGCGGCCGGTGGCACCCCGCTGCTGGTGGCGGTGCACGACGCCGAGGGGGCCCGGGTCCTGGGCGTCATCCACCTCAAGGACGTGGTCAAGGAGGGCATGCGGGAGCGGTTCGACGAGCTGCGCCGCATGGGCATCAAGACCGTCATGATCACGGGTGACAACCCGCTGACGGCCAAGGCGATCGCCGAGGAGGCGGGCGTCGACGACTTCCTCGCCGAGGCCACGCCCGAGGACAAGATGGCGCTGATCAAGCGGGAGCAGGCGGGCGGCAAGCTGGTCGCGATGACCGGTGACGGCACCAACGACGCCCCGGCGCTGGCGCAGGCGGACGTCGGGGTGGCCATGAACACCGGTACGTCGGCCGCCAAGGAGGCCGGCAACATGGTCGACCTCGACTCCAACCCGACCAAGCTGATCGAGATCGTGGAGATCGGCAAGCAGTTGCTGATCACCCGGGGCGCGCTGACCACCTTCTCCATCGCCAACGACGTCGCGAAGTACTTCGCGATCATCCCGGCGCTGTTCGCGGCGGTCTACCCGGGCCTGGACAAGCTGAACATCATGCAGCTGTCCTCGCCGGACTCGGCGATCCTGTCCGCGGTCGTCTTCAACGCGCTGATCATCATCGCGCTGGTGCCGCTCGCCCTGCGGGGCGTGCGCTACCGGCCGATGAGCGCGGACCGGATGCTGCGGCGCAACCTCGGGATCTACGGTCTCGGCGGCCTGATCACGCCCTTCGTCGGCATCAAGATCATCGACATCCTCATCTCCCTCATCCCCGGGATCGGCTGATCGCCATGAACCATTCCGTCACGAACACCGTCCGGCTGTTCGGCGCCGGGCTGCGCGCCCTGCTGATGCTGACCCTGGTCACGGGCGTCATCTACCCGCTGCTGGTCACCGGCGTCGCCCAGGGGCTGTTCCACGACAAGGCGAACGGCTCCGAGATCACGGCACACGGCAAGGTCGTCGGCTCCTCGCTGATCGGGCAGTCGTACGACCTGCCGCTGAAGAAGGGCCAGGAGACCCCGGATCCCGATCTGAAGTGGTTCCAGGGACGTCCGGCGAACGGCCTCGGCAGCAACAGCGTCAACACCCAGTACAAGCTGCTGCTGTCCGGAGCCACCAACCTCTCCGCCGACAGCAAGGACCTCCTCCGGCAGGTCCAGGACGCCAAGGCCGCGGTCGTCAGGAACAACTCGGTGCCCGGCTACACCGTCAAGCCGTCCCAGGTTCCCGCCGAGGCGGTGACGTCCTCCGGCTCCGGTCTGGACCCGGACATCTCCCCGCGGTACGCGAAGATCCAGGTCCACCGGGTCGCGGAGCGGAACGGGCTGTCCGTCGGCCAGGTGGAGAAGCTGGTCAAGGACAAGACCGAGGGCCGCACGGTCGGTTTCATCGGCGAGCCGCGGGTGAACGTCCTCGAACTGAACGTCGCGCTCAAGGATCTCGTGGCCCGGCGCTGAGGTTCGGCGCTGAGGTTCGGCGCTGAGGTTCGCGCGCCGGGGAGTTCCGCGGCCGCGGCCTTCCGAGGAGTTCCGCGACGCGGCCTTCGGGAACGGGAGCCGGTGGCCGGAGAATTCTCCGGCCACCGGCTCCCCGTGCCGTGTGCGGCTAGGCGGGGGAACCGCTGCGCGGCCGCTCCGGCAGCACGGCCCGGTCGGCGGGAGGCACGACGTCCGTGGTGGTCGTGGTGGTCGTGGTGGTCGTGAGGTCCTCGATGCGGTCGGCGAACCCCGGCTCCGGCAGCGGGAGGTCGATGTCGGGGTCGTCGGTGAAGTCGACGGCCTCGGCGACGTAGTCGATGACCGCCCTGGTGGCGGGCGGGACCTCCTGTCCCCTCTTCAGGCCGTGCAGGATGCGGAGGGCGGCGGCCATCTCATGGTCGGTGGCGGTCCAGTCCTCCACGGTGTCGGTGACCGGCGGGATGTCGTTGCCCGCCTGCTCATGCCACCACTCGAGCCATGCGTGCGCCTGGCCGTCCTCGCCCAGCGCCATGTGGTGGAGGTAGAGGCAGTACGCGGCGGCGGGGTCGCCGGCCCCGGCGGCGAACTGCCACCAGAACTGGGCGTGGTCCTCATGCCCGGCCAGCTGGAGCACGCATCCCAGGACCCGGGAGCCGGGCGGCTCGAGGATACGGCGGGTGAGGAAGTCCCGCAGCTGGGTCAGGGCGTCGGGCCGGGCGAGGATCGCCTCGCACAGGGTGTGCAGGTCCTGCGCCATCCGCTCGTCCGCGCTCGGCGCCGCGGGTCCGGCGGCCACGGCTCCGGCCGCCGCGGCGGTCCACCGGTCCTGTTGAGGGGGGCGCTCCTGGGGCGGGGTGCCGCCGGGGTTGGCGTGGCGGGCGGCGAGCCGGGCCTCGGCGGCCTCGAAGTCGATGGGAGGGGTGGGGTTGAGCAGGGCCCGCGCGAGGATGCGGTCAATGGGTGGGGTCATCGGTTGTCCTTGGCCAGGAGTTGTTGCAGACGGCGGCGGGCGTAGCGGGCGGTGGAACGGACACCGGCCTCGGTGATGCCGAGGTGGGTGGCGGTCTCGGCGACGCTGTAGCCGCGGCAGTGGAGCAGGATGACCACGTCCTGCTGGCGTTCGGGGAGCTTCTTGATCGCCTGATAGAGGTTCAGGCTCTCCTCCAGGGCGGCGATGGGGTCGACCGCGTCCTTGAGGATCGCGGTTTCGAAGGTCGCGTTGTCCAGGAGGGCGGGGCCCCGGTTGCGGGCCCTGGCGAGGTCGATGACCCGGTTCTTCATGACCTTCCAGGCGTAGGCGGCCGGGTTCTCCATGGTCAGCACCTTGGGCCAGCAGCGCAGGAGTTGTTCGAAGGCGGCGTCGACGGCCTCTTCGGCGTCCGCGTGGTTGCCGAGGTAGACCATGGCCCGGTCGATGTACGCCTTCCGGTGGAGTTGGTGGAAGGCACGGAAATCGGCGGGGAGTCCGGCGGTCATCGAGGTTATCTCGCGCGAGCGCGGGAAGTCGTTGGTCACCGCTCCCCTCCCTCCTGGTTGTTGCGATGCAGTTCCGATACGCCGACGCGGACTCCCATCGCGGCCGCGCGGCGCAGGAGGGCGATGGCGTCACTGCCGAATACCCGGGTGACGAGTACGGCGGTGACGACGTTCACCACGGTTTGAAGATTCACCGGACTTCGCTGTCCTTCTGTTCGTCGTACGAGGGTGGCCCCCACACGCCCCGCGAGTGCGCCGTGTTGCGCCCTCTGTTCAGATAGCGCGCACCAACGCCGGTTCGTGCATCGGATGAGCCTAAAATCTTACGGAACGCAGCGATCCAATTACGCAAATATGAAAATCTCATCGCCAGATTCGGGGGTACGGGGTCGACCCCGTACCACCCGCGCCGCCCTGCGCCGTCGTACGCGAGCGGCGGGCCATGGGGTGCCCGGCGGACCACGCGGCGGAGCCGCATATCGATACTTCCCCCTCCCCGCCCCTTCCCGCAGCATCGATATGCGGCTCCGCCGCGTGGCAGGGGCTCCGCCCCTGGACCCCGGACGTCGGCCAACCGACCGTCGCCGCCGTGAACACCTGCACCGGCGAGCAGATCGCAGTCGGCGCACCGGCACAGCGGATGACCGGCCGGATGACCGCGCACGTCCAGGCCGTCCCGCCGGGGCCCGGGGCTGAGCCCAAGTTCGCTCCGCCCCCGGACCCCAAGCGGCAAGGAGCCCACCGTCGCCGCGACCAGCTCACCGACCAGAACGCCTACCGCACCGCCTCGGACGCGGTCGGGGCTGGGGCGGAGCCTCAGTTGTGGGAAGGGGCGGGGAGGGGAACAGCGCGCCGTAGGCGGCACGGTCCGTAGGACGACACGCCTAGCCGGTGAGCGTCTGGGTGCCCAGCACCGTGAGCAGGGCGAGGCGTTCGGCGTCCTCGGTGTCGGGCTCGGCGGTGTAGACCACGATGCGCAGATCGCTGCCCGCCACGGTGAGCACATCGCAGTCCAGCGTCAGCGGGCCCACCCGTGGATGGTCGATGGTCTTGCGGGACGCCTCGTGGTGGCCGACGGCGCCGGAGTCCCACAGCTCGGCGAACCGCTCGCTGTTCGCGCGCAGCTCCGCGACCAGCCGCCGCAGCCGCTGGTCGGCCGGGTAGCGGGCGGCGGCCGTACGGAGGTCGGCGACCAGCGCGGCCTGGAACTCGCTCCGGGCCTCATGCGTCTGCCGGGAGCTGGTGTCCTCGCTGACGAAATGGCGCCAGACTCCGTTGCGCTCGTTGCCGCGCCACCGGGACGGATCACCCCTCAGGGCCACATACGGCGGATTGGCCATGAGCAGCGTCCAGGACGCGTCGCTCACGGCGACGGGCGTTCCGGTCAGCCGGTCCAGCAGCCGCTGGACGCTCGGGGTGATGTACGCGGGGACCGTCTCGGGCCCCGGTGGGACCAGCCCGGCCAGCCGGAAGAGGTGGGCGCGCTCGGCCGCCGACAGCCGCAGCGCCCTGGCCAGGGCCTCGACGACCTGGGTCGAGGGATGGGAGGCCCGGCCCTGTTCGAGGCGGGTGACGTAGTCGACGGAGATCCCGGCGAGCAGGGCCAGCTCCTCACGGCGCAGCCCGGCCGCGCGCCGCTGCCCACCGGCCGGCAGCCCGGCGGCCTCCGGCGGGACCCGGTCCCGCCACCGCCGTACCGCCTGTCCGAACTCCGTGGTCGCCATGGTCACCAGTCTGCACCCCGGGCCGGGGACGAGCCTGGTACCCGCGGTCCCAGGAAGACGGAGCACCTGGCTGCCCGCCCGGCCCGGACGCAGCCTGGAGGGCATGACGACAACACTCATCACCGGAGCGAACAAGGGTCTCGGCTTCGAGACCGCCCGCCGTCTGATCGCCGCGGGCCACACCGTCTATCTGGGCAGCCGGGACGCCGAGCGCGGACGCCGGGCCGCCGAGCGGCTGGGGGCGCGGCTGGTCGTCCTCGATGTCACCGATGACGCGTCCGTGGCCGCCGCCGCGAAGACCGTCGAGGCGGGCGGCGGACTGGATGTACTGATCAACAACGCCGGTATCGAGGCGCGGACGCCGGACGGCGGGGTGATCGGCGCCGCCGAGGTCACCGCCGACATGATGCGGCAGGTGTTCGAGACGAACGTCTTCGGCGTGGTGCGGGTGACCCATGCCTTCCTGCCGCTGCTGCGGCGGTCCGCCGCGCCGGTCGTGGTCAACGTCAGCAGCGGGCTGGCCTCGCTGGACCGGGTCTCCACCCCGGACACCCCCATGCACGCCTATCCGGGGGTCGCCTATCCGGCGTCGAAGGCCACGGTCAACATGGTCACCGTGCAGTACGCGAAGGCGTTCCCGGAGATGCGGATCAACGCCGTGGAGCCCGGCTACACCGCGACGGACCTCAACGCGCACACCGGTCATCAGACCGTCGAGGAGGGCGCCGAGATCATCGTTCGTATGGCGACGGTGGGCCCGGACGGCCCGACGGGAGGCTACTTCGACATCGAGGGCACCCTCCCCTGGTAGCGGGGCCCTCTCTGGTAGCGGGGTCCTCCCCTGGCAGCGGGGCCCTCCCCGGTAGGGGGCGGCGGGCCCGTCGGCGCCGCCGCGCTCACTGCGCCCGGCCGGCCCGGGTGCGCCACAGCCACCTGATGTCGCGGGCGAAGGACCAGCTGAGCAGGGTCAGGGCGAGCAGGGCGGCACCGAAGGCCACCGGATACGGGAGCACATCGGCGCCGACGACCAGCAGCAGGACGCCCTGGAGCGCGGCCACCGTCTTGCGGGCCGTGCTCGGGGGCAGCCGGCCGTTCAGCCAGGGCAGCACCCAGGCCGCGGCTACGAAGGCGTAACGCATCGCGCCGATCAGCAGCACCCAGGGGCCGAGGAAGGTGGCCACATAGATGCTGAGCACCAGGATGAGGACGGCGTCGACCTCCATGTCGAACCGCGCGCCCAGGGAGGACGAGGTGCCGGTGCGGCGCGCCACCTGTCCGTCGACCGCGTCGAGGATCAGCGCGACCGCGGTGAGCGACACCAGGGCGGTGACCGGCGTCGGGCTCTCGAAGGAGTCGGCGACCAGCGCGGTCACCCCGCCGACGAGCGTGGCCCGCGCCAGGGTGACGCGGTTGGCCGCGCCGAAGGAGGCGAGCCAGGACCGCTGCAGGGCGCGGGTGAGCACCGCCCAGGTGGCGACCGCGAAGGCCAGGCCGGTCAGCCAGCCCGCGGGTCCCAGGTCGATCGCCGTGCCGAGCAGGACGAGCAACAGCAGCTGCGCGGCCGCGCCGACGGCCGTCTCGGTGCGCAACGCGGCCGCGCCCGCGGCTGTCTCGTTGCGCAACAGCGTCGTGTTGTAGGGATTGTTCAGGGCCACCGTGCACCCTCCGGGCTGTGTGGCGGAGTGAATGGGTGCCGCGTACCGTGTTCGCGGCTTCATGGTCATCCGTACGTGGGCCACCGTCCGATTGTTCAGCCCCTCAGGAGAACGTCGTATGACGCGCACCGCCCGTGCCTTCTGGCTCCGCTCCCCCGGCCATGGCGAGATACGGGAGGTGGACCTGGACGAACCCGGGCCCGGGGACGTGGTGGTGCGCACGCTGTGCTCCGGGGTGAGCCGCGGTACGGAGACCCTGGTCTTCCGCGGTGGGGTACCGGAGAGCCAGTACTCCGCGATGCGCGCGCCGTTCCAGGACGGCGAGTTCCCGGGGCCGGTGAAGTACGGCTATCTCAATGTGGGTCTGGTCGAGGAGGGGCCGGCGGCCCTGCGGGGGCGCACCGTCTTCAGCCTGTATCCGCATCAGACCCGCTATGTGGTCCCGGCGAGCGCGGTGACCCCGGTGCCCGAGGGCCTGCCCGCGCCGCGCGCGGTGCTTGCGGGGACGGTGGAGACCGCGGTGAACGCCGCATGGGACGCCGCGCCGCTGCTGGGCGACCGGATCGCGGTGGTGGGGGCGGGGATGGTGGGTGCCTCCGTCGCGGCGGTGCTGTCCCGGTTCCCGGCCGTACGGGTGCAGCTGGTGGACGCCGAGCCGGCGCGCGCGGAGGTCGCGCGGGCGCTCGGGGTGGACTTCGCGCTCCCCGGGGAGGCGGCGGGCGACCTCGATCTGGTGGTGCACGCCAGCGCCACCGAACAGGGGCTCGCGCGCTCGCTGGAGCTCCTCGCCCCGGAGGGCACCGTGCTGGAGCTGAGCTGGTACGGGGACCGGCGGATCGGCCTGCCGCTGGGCGAGGCGTTCCACTCCCGGCGGCTGACGCTGCGCAGCAGCCAGGTGGGGACGGTGTCCCCGGCCCGGGGCGCCCGCCGCTCCTACGGCGACCGGATGGCGCTGGCGCTCGAACTGCTCGCCGACCCCGCCTTCGACGCCCTCGTCACCGGCGAATGCGGTTTCGAGGAGCTTCCCGAGGTGCTTCCGCGGCTCGCCTCGGGCGAGATTCCGGGGCTGTGCCACCGGGTTCGCTACAACGCGGAATCTGCCGTGTCATCCGTCTGAACACGGGGAACGCGACGGCCGTACTAGAAGGCGTGCCCCGGCTGAGGGCCCGACGCGCCGTATCTGGAGGGTCATCCGTTGTTCAGCATCACCGTTCGCGATCACATCATGATCGCTCACAGTTTTCGCGGCGAGGTCTTCGGACCCGCGCAGCGGCTGCACGGGGCGACGTTCCTCGTGGACGCCACCTTCCGCCGTGCCGAGTTGGACGACGACAACATCGTCGTCGACATCGGCCTGGCCACCCGTGAGCTGGGGGAGGTGTGCGGCGCGCTCAGCTATCGCAACCTCGACGACGAACCCGATTTCAAGGGGATCAACACCTCCACCGAGTTCCTCGCCAAGGTGATCGCCGACCGCCTCGCGACGCGGGTGCGCTCGGGGGCGCTGGGCGAGGGCGCCCGGGGCCTGTCCGGGATCGCCATCACACTGCATGAGTCGCATGTCGCCTGGGCGAGTTACGAGCGTGGCCTATGAGCCCGGCCGCACCGCGTACGGTGCACTTCGTGATGCCCGGCGGCGTGGCCGACCCGGCCGCGCCGAGCGGCGGCAACGTCTACGACCGGCGGATCTGCCGGGATCTGCCCGGCTCCGGCTGGCGGGTCGAGGAGCACGCCATCGCGGGCGACTGGCCCCAGCCGGGCCCGGCCGCCCGCGCCGAGCTGGCCCGGCTCCTGACCGCGCTGGCGGACGGCACGCTCGTCCTGCTCGACGGGCTGGTGGCCTGTGCGCTCCCCTACATCGTCGTTCCGCAGGCCCAGCGGCTGCGGCTGTCGGTGCTGGTGCATCTGCCGCTGAGCGACGAGACGGGGCTGGCTCCCGGCCGGGCCGAGGATCTGAGGGCGCTGGAGGGCCGGACGCTGCGCGCCGTGCGGACGGTGGTGGCCACCAGCGCCTGGGCGGCCGGGCGGCTGGTGGATCTGCACGGGCTGGTCCCGGACCGGGTCCATGTGGCGGCGCCCGGCGCCGACATCGCGCCGCTCGCCTCCTCGGGCGGCGACGGCTCGCGGCTGCTGTGCGTGGCCTCGGTGACCCCGCGCAAGGGACAGCTGCGGCTGGTCGAGGCGCTCGCGCGGATCGACGATCTGCCCTGGGCCTGCGACTGTGTGGGCTCCCTCGAACAGGATCCGGAGTACGCCGCCCGGCTCCGGGAGCTGGTCGAGAAGCTGGGCGTGGCCGACCGGGTGCATCTGCTCGGCCCGAGGACCGGCGCCGAGCTGGACGCCGGCTACGCCTCCGCCGACGCGATGGTGCTCGCCTCGTACGCCGAGACCTACGGCATGGCGGTGACCGAGGCGCTGGCCCGGGGGATCCCGGTGCTGGCCACGGCCGTCGGCGGGGTTCCGGAGGCGGTCGGGCAGGCACCCGACGGCAGGGTGCCTGGCATCCTCGTCGACCCGGACGACCCCGACGCGCTCACGGCGGCGCTGCGCCGCTGGCTGGGCGACCCCGGTGCGCGCCGCCGGCTCACCGCCGCCGCGCACGAGCGGCGCACCGCGCTGGCCGGGTGGGAGAACACCACCCGCAATCTGGCCGGTGCGCTGGAACAGCTCCGAGACGAACCGCGGAGGGCCGCGTGAAGACGACCGACGTACCGCGTTACACCCCCGACTGGCTGGAGCTGCGGGAGGGCGCCGACGCGGCGGCCCGCTCCCCCGAACTCCTCGAGGCGCTCGGCCCCCAGCTGTCCGGCCCGCCGCTGGTGATCCACGACCTGGGCTGCGGCACCGGCTCCATGGGGCGCTGGCTGGCGCCCCGGCTGAGCGGCCCGCAGCTGTGGATCCTGCACGACCGCGACCCCGATCTGCTGGACCGGGCGGCGGTGCGGATGCCCCGGGCGGCCACCGACGGCAGCCGTATCACCATCGCGACGGCGCGCGGCGACCTCTCCCGGCTGACCGCGAGCACGCTGGACGGCGCCTCGCTGGTGACGGCGTCCGCACTGCTGGACGTGCTCACCCCCGGGGAGGTGGACGGGATCGCCGCGGCCTGTGCCGAGGCGGAGTGCCCGGCGCTGCTGGCGCTGTCCGTGGTGGGGCGGGTCGAGCTCACCCCGGCCGACCCGATGGACGCGGAGATCACCGAGGCGTTCAACGCCCATCAGCGGCGCGGCGGTCTGGTGGGCCCCGACGCGATGGCGGTGGCCTCCGAGGCGTTCGCCCGGCACGGCGCGACGGTACGGACCCACGCCAGCCCCTGGGTGCTGGGCGCCGAGCACTCCGCGCTGACGGCCGCGTGGCTGCGGGGCTGGGTGGGCGCGGCCGTGGAGCACCGGCCGGAGCTCGGCGCGCACGCCGAGGCGTATCTGCGCCGCAGGCTGGCGATGGCCGCGTCGGGCGCGCTGCGGGTGGTGGTGCACCACCACGATCTGCTGGCGCTGCCCGCGCCCCGCACGCTGGGGGCGGCCGCGTGACCGGCGCGCTGCGGGCCCGGCTCGGGGCGGCCGCGGGCGTCGCCATCCTCGGGGTGGTGCTGTGGCGGCTGGGCACCGGGGCCTTCGTCGAGGGCCTGCGCACCATCGACGGGCTCACCCTGCTGGCGGCGGTCGGCCTCGGCCTGCTCACCACGGTCTTCAGCGCCTGGCGCTGGTGTCTGGTGGCACGGGGGCTGCGGATCCGGCTGCCGCTGGGCCCGGCCGTCGCCGACTACTACCGCGCGCTGTTCCTCAACGCCGCGCTGCCCGGCGGGGTGCTCGGCGATGTGCACCGCGCGGTGCGGCACGGGCGGGACGCGGGGGATGTCGGCCGCGGTGTGCGCGCGGTGGTGCTGGAACGGGTCGCGGGCCAGGTGGTGCTGATCGCGGTCGGGGTGGCGATCCTGCTGGCCCACCCGTCCCTGGCCCTGGAACACGCCGGTCGGCTGATCGGCGGGCCGACCACGGCGTGGGTACTGGCCGCGGCGTGCGTCCTGTCGCTCCTCGCGGTGGTGGCCGTCCGGCGCCGCCGCGCGGCGCCGGTGGCCGGGCGGCGGCGGGGCGCGGTCCGCGGCGCGCTCCTCGAGGCGCGCCGCGGGCTGCTGGCCCGGGGCAGCTGGCCGGGGGTGGTGATCTCCTCGGTGGTGGTGCTGGCCGGGCATCTGACGACGTTCGTCCTGGCCGCGCGGGTGGCGGGGTCAGACGCCCCGCTGACCGAGCTGGTGCCCCTGATAGTGCTCGCCCTGATCGCCATGGCCCTGCCGCTGAACGTCGGCGGCTGGGGCCCCCGCGAGGGCGTGACCGCCTGGGCCTTCGGCGCCGCGGGCCTGGGTGCGAGCCAGGGGCTGACCGTGGCCGTGGTCTACGGGGTGCTCACCTTCGCCGCGAGCCTCCCCGGTGTCGTGGTGCTGGCCGTCCAGTGGTGCGGCCGGCTGCGCGGCCGACAGGTCGAGTTCGAAGAGGGTGTCCTCGCCGAGGGTGCCGCGGCGGACCGGCGGGCGGAGCGCGTCCCGCATGACCGTCGTCCCGTCGAAGCGCAGCCCGGGGATTCCGTCGCCGAGCAGGACGGGGGCCACGGTGACGTAGAGCCGGTGCAGCGCCCCCGCGTGCAGGAAGCGCGAGACGGTGACCCCGCCGCCCTCGACGAGTATCCGGCCGAGTCCGCGCCGCCGAAGCGCCCGCACCAGGTGGTGGGGGGCAAAGGCGTCCGGGTCGTCGAGCGTCAGCACGTCCACGCCGTCCGGCGGCGCCGGCCGGTGCTCACCGGTGGTGCCCACCACCCACAGGGTCGGAGCTGAGCCATCGGTGAACACCCGTCGGTCGAGCGGCACCCGTCCGCGCGGATCGAGAACGACCCGCACCGGGTGGGCGCCCGCGCAGGCGCGCACGGTCAGCTGGGGGTCGTCCGCGACGGCGGTGCCGGCCCCGACGACCACCGCGTCGGCGAGGGCGCGCAGCCGGTGGAGATGGCGGCGGTCCTCCTCGCCGGTGACGTAGTCGGCGTCGCCGGTGCGGGTGGCGATGAAGCCGTCCAGGCTCTGGCCGAGCTGAGCGATGGTCAGCCGCGGCCCGGCCAGGCACAGCGGGAGATAGCGGTCGACCAGGAGCCGGGCCTCCGGCGAGGCGGCCTCGCTCCACCGCCACCGGCCGTCCGGGCCCCGGACCAGACCGGCGGCCCCGGTGTCCGCCTCGGTCCGGACGGAGCGCAGCCGCTCCCAAGCCTCTTCCGTCTCCAGGAAGGTCATCACGCCTCCTTCTCGGCACCGACCAGGGAAAGATACTCGGCGAAGCAGTCGACGAGCCCGGCCAGGAGTTCCTTTCCCTTATCCGCGGATGCCCTGGACGGACGGCCGACGACCCCGGACCCGGTATAGGCGGACATACCGAGGGTGAGCAGATGTTTCCGATCGTCGGATATCCAGTCGGAGGTTTCATGACCGGACCGTACGAGTTCCGGATGGGCATGCAGGAGGATCGATGTCTCCAGTTCGCCCGCGTGCATATCGCTGTTGGCCGGGGTGCGTACTCCGGCGCGTGTCCTTGCGGTCTCCCAGTCGGCCGATCCAGGGAATAGCGCCATGCGGAAGTCAGTGCCCGCGGATTCCTGAACGATGTTGCGCAGCACGTAATTTCCGCCGTGTCCGTTCACCAGAATCAGACCGCGTATACCCGAGCGCCTGAGTGAGTCCGCGATATCGCGGACGACGGCGTAGAGGGTGGCCGCGGATATCGACACCGTCCCTGGCCAGGCGGCGTGTTCATGGGAGCAGGAGACCGTCACCGGGGGCAGTTGGAGCACCGGGTACGCGGCCGCGATCTCGGCCGCGACCGTGCAGGCGATGACCGTGTCGGTCACCAGTGGGAGAAATGCGCCGTGTTGTTCGAAGCTGCCTACGGGAAGAACGGCGACATCGGCCCGGTCGGCCCGCACTTCCTCCGTCGTCCGTGTCGGCAGCACCATGCCAGTCTGCGGGCGCGTTCCCGAACCGCTCATATCTCGTGGACCTTTCATGTGTCGTCCGGACAGCTTGTTGCTGCGGCTTTCTCATTCTCCTGTACAAGGGCGGTGGTTTTCCAGATAAGATCGGGACATGACAGAAAGTGATGGCGTGTTCGATGTCGACACCCGCACCTCGGGTGTCGAACGAGTGGTGAATGTCCGGCTGGCCACGAAGCATGGCGACTTTCTCGCGATCGGCTATCGGGACCTCGTGCGCGGTGATGAACAAATAGCGCTGGTATACGGCGATGTCGGCGGTGAGGAAGCGCTTACCCGGCTGCATTCCGAGTGCCTCACCGGAGACGCGTTCGGCTCCCGTCACTGCGAGTGCGGCGACCAGCTGTCCGCCGCGCTGAAGGCGATCGTGGCCGAAGGCCGGGGCGTTCTGGTGTATCTGAGAGGCCATGAGGGGCGCGGGATCGGGCTGCTCGCCAAGCTCCAGGCGATGAAGCTCCAGTCCGAGGGGCTGGACACCGTCGAGGCCAACCTCGCCCTCGGCCTGCCGGCGGACGCTCGCGACTACAAGGTGGCGGCGGATGTACTGCACGACCTCGAGGTGCGCTCCGTGCGGCTGCTGTCCAACAACCCCCAGAAGCGGGACGCGCTGCTGCGGCACGGCGTCCGGGTCAGCGAGCAGGTGCCGCTGCTGATGACTCCGCACAAGGAGAACCTCCCGTATCTGCTCACCAAGCGGGACCGCATGGACCACTATCTGCCCCATCTGGAAGCCGTGATCCAGCGCACCTGAAGGAGGCCCTGGCCCCGGGCCGCGGCCTGGTCCACCGGTGTCGGCCGGGCGTGGGCCGCGGCCCGTATCGGTACGGAGTTTCGGCGTGACCATACCGCCGAACGGGCGATCAGTACGCATATGTCCGAGAATGGGGGTGCCGCGTGACGTTCCGAAGGACGACGATCAAGGGTAGGGACCATGGACCTCGAGATCGAGCTCCGGGTGGACGGGACCGAGCACCGCCTCACCGTCGACACCCGTACGACGCTGCTGGACGCCCTGCGCGAACAGCTGGGGAACACCAGCCCCAAGAAGGGCTGCGACCACGGACAGTGCGGCGCCTGCACCCTGCTGCTCGACGGCCGCCGGATCCTCGGCTGCCTCGCACTGGCCGTCGCCCACCAGGGCGCGGACATCGTCACGGCGGCCGGGCTCACCGACGGTGAGCTGCATCCGCTCCAGCGGTCGTTCATCGCCCATGACGCCTTCCAGTGCGGCTACTGCACACCCGGTCAGATCGTCTCGGCGGCCGGGATGCTCCAGGAGGCCGGGAACGGCTGGCCCAGCGCCGTGTCCAAGGACCCGGGCGCCACCGACGTGGTGCTCGACGACGAGGAGATCGCCGAGCGGATGAGCGGCAATCTGTGCCGCTGCGCCGCGTACGCGAACATCGTCCCGGCGATCGCGGAGGTGGCGCACCGATGAGGCCCTTTCGCTACGAACGCGCCGATGAGGTGCCGGCGGCCGTCGCCACCCTGGTGAAGGAGCCCGAGGCGGCCTATCTGGCCGGGGGCACCAATCTGGTCGATCTGATGCGTCTTGAGGTGACGACCCCGGAGGTGCTGATCGACGTCCGGCGGCTCACCTCGGACCGGATCGAGGAGCTGCCCGACGGGGGTCTGCGGATCGGGGCGGCGGTGCCCAACAGCGATCTGGCCGCCGACCCGCGGGTCCGGCGGCGCTATCCGGTGCTCTCCCAGGCACTGCTCTCGGGCGCCTCTGGCCAGCTGCGCAACCTCGCCACCACCGGCGGCAATCTGCTGCAGCGCACCCGCTGCCCGTACTTCCAGAACGTCACCACCCCCTGCAACAAGCGCATACCGGGCTCGGGCTGCTCGGCCGTCAATGGCTACCAGCGCGATATGGCGATCCTGGGCGCCTCCCCCGCCTGTGTGGCCACCCACCCCTCCGACATGGCCGTCGCGCTGGCCGCGCTGGACGCGGTGGTGACGGTGGCCGGCCCGGTCGCCGAGCGGCGGATCCCGCTGGCCCAGCTGCACCGGCTGCCGGAGGACGCCCCCGACCGCGACACGGTCCTGGAGCGCGGTGAGCTGATCACCGGGGTGGAGCTGCCGCCCCCGCACGCCGCGACCCGCTCCCGCTACCGCAAGGTGCGCGACCGCGCCTCGTACGCCTTCGCGCTGGTCTCCGTCGCCGCCGCGCTGGAGGTCACCGACGGGACGGTACGGGATGCGCGCATCGCGCTGGGCGGCGTGGCGCACAAGCCCTGGCGTGCCATCACGGCCGAGGCGGTGCTGCGCGGCGCGCCCGCCACGCGGGAGAGCTTCGTGGACGCGGCCGCCGCCGAGCTAGCCGCGGCGCGGCCGCTGCCGGGCAACGCCTTCAAGGTCCCGCTCGCCCGCAACACGATGGTCAGCACCCTGCTGGAACTGCTGGAGCAGGCGCGATGAGCGACGTCACGGCACGCCCCCGCGCCATCGGCGTCCCGATGGACCGTATCGACGGTGTGCAGAAGGTCACCGGCACCGCCACCTACGCCTATGAATGGCCTCTCGACCAGCCCGTCTATCTGTATCCGCTGCAGTCCACGATCGCCGCCGGGCGGGTCACCGGGGTGGACAGCGCGCTCGCGGAGGCGGAGCCGGGGGTGCTGGCGGTGCTCAGCCATCTCAACGCGCCCACGCTGACCCGGCCCGAGGATCCGGAGCTCGCGGTGCTGCAGTCCGACGAGGTCGCCTGGCGCGGCCAGTTCATCGGGGCGGTGGTGGCCGAGAGCCTGGAGACCGCGCGCCGCGCGGCGGGGCTCGTCCGCGTGGACTACGAGGGCCGCGCCCCCGATGTGGAACTGCGCGCCGACCGCGGCGACCTCTACTCCCCGGTGCACGCCGCGACCTTCGGCTCGGGCGGCGGAGAGCTCCAGGACGGCTCGCCCGCCGACAGTGTGCTGGGGGACGTCGATACGGCGCTCGCGGCCTCGCCGACCATGGTGGACGTCACGTACTCCACGCCGATGTACCACAACAACCCGATGGAGCCGCACACCGCCGTGGTCACCTGGCTGGACGGTGAGCTGATCGTGCGCTGCTCCACCCAGGGCGCCTCCATGAGCCAGGCCCTGATCTCCGGGGTGCTGGGTCTCGAGCCGGGACGGGTGCGGGTGATCTCCCCGCATGTCGGGGGCGCGTTCGGCTCGAAGGTCTACCCCCACTCGTACGCCGTGCTCGCCGCGATGGCGGCCCGGATGGTCCGGCGGCCGGTCAAGTTCTCCCTGACCCGGCAGCAGATGTTCGCCCTGGTCGGCTACCGCCCGGCGTCGATCCAGCGGATCCGGCTGGGCGCC
The DNA here is from genome assembly GCF_017874715.1 of Streptomyces iranensis. GTDB lineage: Bacteria > Actinomycetota > Actinomycetes > Streptomycetales > Streptomycetaceae > Streptomyces > Streptomyces iranensis. The sequence goes on from NZ_JAGGLR010000016.1 coordinate 109,728, forward strand.
GGCCGGGACGGCAGGCTGACCGCGCTCTGCCACGAGGTGATCGAGCAGACCGCCAAGGCCAAGGGGTACGCGGAGCAGGTGGCCGTCTGCTCCCGGTTGATGTACGCGGCGCCGCACCGGCGCACCACCCACCGGCTGGCCCCGCTGGATGTCCCGGTGCCGACGATCATGCGGGCGCCGGGCGAGGCGCAGGGGATGTACGCGCTGGAGTCGGCCATCGACGAGATGGCGATCGCCTGCGGTCTGGACCCGGTGGAGTTCCGGATCCGCAACGAGCCGGAGGTGCATCCGGAGTCCGGGCTGCCGTTCTCCAGCCGCCATCTGACGGCCTGTCTGCGCGAGGGCGCCCGCCGGGCCGGCTGGGACCACCGCGACCCGGTTCCCCGGTCGGGGCGCGAGGGCCGCTGGCTGGTGGGCACCGGCGTGGCCGCCTCGACGTACCCCTCCCCCCGCTTCCCCGGGAACGCGGCCACGATCCGGCTCGCCCCGGACGGCCACTACACGGTCCGGATCGCCGCCGCCGACCTGGGCACCGGCACCTGGACGGCGCTCACCCAGATCGCCGCGGACGCGCTGAGCGTCCCGGTCGGGCAGGTGGAGATGCGGATCGGGGACACGGCGCTGCCGGCCGCGTCGGTCGCCGGGTTCTCGGCGGGCATCAACAGCTGGGGCACCGCGATCTGGGAGGCGGCGGACCGGCTGCGGGCCCGGTTGCAGGCCGAGCACGGCGGTATCGCGCCGCCGGAGGGGCTGGAGGTCACCGCCGAGCTGCCCGGTGGCAATCCGGAGGCCGAGCGCTATGCGATGCACAGCTTCGGCGCCCAGTTCGCCGAGGTACGGGTGGACGAGGACACCGGCGAGGTGCGGGTGGCGCGGCTGCTGGGAATGTTCGACGTGGGCCGGGTCATCAACCCCAAGACGGCCCGCTCCCAGCTGATCGGCGGAATGACCCAGGGCATCTCGATGGCGCTGTACGAACACAGCGTGCTGGACCCGCGGTTCGGCCATGTGGTCAACCAGGACTTCGCCCAGTACCACATCGCCTCCGCCGCCGATGTGCACGCGGTCGAGGCCCACTGGGTGGACGAGTCCGATCCGTACACCAACCCCATGGGGGCCAAGGGCCTCGGCGAGGTGGGCATCACGGGCACCGCGGCGGCCATCGCCAACGCCGTGCACCACGCCACCGGTGTCCGGATCCGCGAACTGCCCATCACTCTCGACAAGTTGGTGTCCTAGCCATGTCCGATCCACCGATCCTGGTGACCGGCGCCGCGGGCAGTGTCGGGGCCGTCGGCCGCACCGTGGTGGAGGAGCTGCGCCGCCGTGAGCTGCCCGTGCGCGCCATGGTCCACCGCGAGGACGAGCGGGCCGAGGCCCTCCGCGCCACGGGCGCGGAGGTGGTGGCGGGCGATCTGACCCGCGCCCCGGACGTGGCCCGCGTGCTGGACGGCTGTGGGCGGATGTACTTCGGCATGAGCGTGTCGCCGAAGTATCTGGAGGCCACGATGACCACGGCGGCGGTCGCCCGCGACTACGCTCGGCTGGACGCGCTGGTCAACATGTCGCAGATGACGGTCTCCCAGATGGACCTCACCAGCACCTCGGAGTCGACGCAGCAGCGGGAGCACTGGCTGGCCGAGCAGGCGCTCAACTGGTCCGGGCTGCCCGTCACCCATCTCCGGCCCACCGTCTTCCTGGAGAACCCGCTCTTCTCGGTCTTCGTCTACCGCTCCATCGCCGAGGAGGGCACGATCCGGCTGCCGTTCGGCACCGGGCGCACCTCCCCGGTCGCGGCGCGGGACGTCGCCGCGGTGGTGGCGGCGATCCTGGTGGCCCCCTCCTCGCACATCGGCAGGACCTACCATCTGACCGGCCCGGCCTCCGTCGACATGACCACCATGGCCGCGGAGTTCGCCGACGCGCTCGGCCGGCCGGTCGCCTATGTGGACGTCTCCTACGAGGCCTGGGTCAACCACGATCTGAAGGCGCTGGGCCTGCCCGACCACCTCTTCGACCACCTCGCCACGATGGCGCGGCTGCACGCGGAGAACCGCTACGACCGCTGGACCGACGACATCGAGACGATCACGGGAAGGCCCGCTACCGGGGTGCGGGAGTACGTCCGCGAGCACCCCGAGATGTTCAAGAGGTGACGTGGGCGGAACGGAAGCGCGGTACGAGTACTGCTGGGCGTCATCGGCGCCGTGATCACCCCGCTGGGCGGGCTGTGAGCGGGCTGAACGTCCTGCCGGCGGTGCTGGACGCGGCGGCGCCGCTGGCGGGCTTCGTCTGTCTGCGCGACATCGCCGATATCCTGGTCGGGTCCGCGCCGCACTACACCTGCCGGTCTGGTCCCCGCTGACCCCGGTCGACCGCCGCCCGACGGGTCAGCACTGCTATGCACCCCTAAGGGAGTAAATTTTCCCCATGGGCATGGACGACGCCATCGCCGCACGGATACGCATGATCACCGAGGCGGGTGACGGGCTGAGCGGCCCCGACCTGCTCGGATTCGTGCTCGATCACGCCGTGACGGAGACCGGCGGTCTCGGCGGCATGGTGCATCTGCGCGGACCCGGCGCCCGGTCGCTGCTGCTCACGGCGGTGCACGGGCTGATCCGTCCGGTCGCCCGGGACTGGGCGGAGGTCGAGCCGGCCGACGCCAGTGCCCCGGCCCGCGCGATGGCCCAGGGCACACCCGTGTGGGCGCCCGCCCTCGGCGCCGGGGACGGCACGGGCCCGGCGCTGCCCGCCGGAAGCGGGCTGCTGGCGGTTCCGCTGATCACTCCGGAGGGGGTCACCGGCGCGGTGTCGGTGCTGATGGTCCCGGCCGAGCGGCCCGCACCGGAGCGGTGGGCGGCCGTCGAGGCGCTCGCCGCGTGGGCCGCCCCACGGCTGCGGGGGGACCCTCCCGACCGGGGCCGGGACCGGGACCGGAACCGGGACGGCACCGGCACCTTGCTGGCGGACGACCAGGTGAGCCAGGCGCTCTGGCATATGAGCGACGCGTTCTTCGCGGTCGACGGCGACTGGCGCATCACCTTCGTCAACGGCGAGGCTGAGCGGCTGCTCGGCGCCGCTCGGACGACTCTCGGCCGGACGCTGTGGGACGCCTTCGCGCGGCTGAGCGTCGACGAGGCCGAGCCGGGCCTGCAAAGCCGCTACCGGCGGGCCGCCGAGAGCGGCACCCCGGTCGGGTTCGAGGTGCGCTGGCCCACCAATCAGCGCTGGTACTCCATGCGGCTGGTCCCGGTGCCGAACGGGCTCACGGTCTACGCCGCCGATATCACCGCGAGCCGGGCGCGGGAGGCGGAGCGGGCCGCGGCCGAGCAAGCGGCGGCCGAGCGCACCGCGCGGATCGGCGAGCTGACCAACGCACTCGCGCAGGCGCTGACGATGCGCGACGTGGTGAACGCCATCGCCGACCGGGTACTGCCGCCGTTCGGCGCCTCGGGGATGGTGGTGCAGCTCATCGAGGGCGACGTGATCCGGATCGCCGGGGCCGTCGGCTATCCGCAGCCCTTCCTGGAGTCGATCGACGGGGCCTCGATCCATGAGGTGTCGCCGGTTTCGGAGGTGTACCAGACCGGGGCGCCGGCCTTCGTCGAGTCGGTCGAGGAGTACACCGCGCGCTATCCCGCCATGGCCGGGCGGCCCGCCGCGGCCGAGAAGCAGGCATGGGCCTTTCTGCCGTTGATCGTCTCCGGCCGGAGCATCGGCTGCTCGGTGGTCGCCTTCGCCGAGCCGCGCCGGCTCGACGCGGAGGAGCGGGCCCTGCTCACCGCGCTCAGCGGACTGATGGGGCAGGCCATCGAGCGCGCGCGGCTGTACGACATGGAGCACACCCGGGCCAAGGAGCTCCAGCGGGGGCTGCTGCCCCGCGCTCTGCCGTCGCTGTCCTCGGTCACCACCGCCGCACGCTATCTGCCCGCCAGCGAGGGCATCGACGTGGGCGGTGACTGGTACGACGTGATCCCGCTGTCCGGCGCCCGGGTGGCCCTGGTCATCGGCGATGTGATGGGTCACGGGCTGTCCGAGGCGGCCACCATGGGCCGGCTGCGCACCGCCGTGAACACCCTGGCCGAATTGGAGTTCCCGCCCGCCGAGTTGCTCACCCGGCTCAACGACGTGGTGAGCGAGCTGGGGGACAACCTCTACGCGACCTGCCTGTACGCCGTGTACGACCCGGTCGGCGCCACCTGCGTCTTCTCCAGCGCCGGACATCCGCCGCCGGCCGTCGTACGCCCCGGCCACCCGGTCCGCTTCGCCGGCGGCGCCCCCGATCCCCCGCTGGGCGCGGCCCAGCCGCCGTTCGAGACCACCGAGGTGAGTCTGGAGGAAGGCAGTCTGCTGGTGCTGTACACCGACGGTCTGGTGGAATCCGCAGCCCGGGACATCGACCGCGGGATGCGGCAGCTGGCGAGCGCGCTGTCCAGCGCGGCCCGCGCGCCCGGCCCGGGGGACACCTGGCCCGACGGAGACCGCGGCGGACACGCGTCGCTGGAGCGGCTGTGCGACGAGGTGCTGGCCGAGTTGCTGCCGGAGAAGCAGCTCACCGCCGATGACGCGGCACTGCTCATCGCCCGCACCCATGCGCTCGCCCCCGACCACATCGCCGCATGGCCACTGTCCGAGGGGCCGATCGCCGCGGGCGAGGCACGCGATCACGTCCGGGACCAGCTGACCCGCTGGGAGCTGGCACCGCTCACCCCCACCGCGGAACTGCTGGTCAGCGAGCTGGTCGCGAACGCGATCCGGCACGGCAGAGGCCCGATCGAGCTACGGCTGCTGCGCGGCGAGGGGCTGATCTGCGAGGTGACCGACGGCTCCTTGACCACCCCCCGGATCCGCCATGCTTCGGAGACCGACGAGGGCGGGCGCGGGCTCCAGCTGGTCTCGGCCCTCTCCCAGCGCTGGGGCACCCGCTACACGCCCACCGGCAAGTGCATCTGGACCGAACAGCCACTCCCCTGACACTCAGACGGAAGACAGACACCCCGCGGAAGGCAGCGGTGTCCACCGCGCTTCAGCCGCCCCAGCCCCCGCCCCGCGCGGCCTGTCGCGCGTAGTCCGCGAAGTCCCGGGGCGCACGGCCCAGGACGCGCCGGACGTCGTCCGTCAGATACGCGTTGCGCCCGTCCAGCAAGGTGGCGAACAGCTCGGTCAGAAACGCCCCCAGCTCGTCCGGCAGCCCGTGGTCGCGCACCAGCGCGGCCCCGTAACTCCCGGCGGAGACCGGCACATAGCGCACCGCGCGGCCCGTCGCCCCGGCGATCTCCGCGGCCGCCTCGGCGAAGGTCAGCAGCCTCGGCCCGGTGATCTCGTACGTCCGGTCTCCGGGTACGTCCCCGGTCAGCGCCGCGACCGCGACCTCGGCGATGTCGTCGGCGTCCACGAAGGGCTCCTTGACGTCCCCGGCCGGGAAGACGATCTCGCCGTCGAGCACCCCGCCGCGCAGAACGCCCTCGTCGAAGTTCTGGAAGAACCAACTCGCCCGCAGCACGGTCGCCGCCACGCCCCGCACCCGCACCGCCTCCTCGGCGGGCAGCGCCGCCTCCACACCCCGGGCGGAGAGCAGCACCAGCCGCCGGGTGCCGCGCTCGGCCGCCAGTTCGGCGAAGGCGCGGAGGGTGGCGGCGGCTCCCGGGTCGCAGACGTCTGGGTAGTAGGCGATGTACGCGGCGGCGGCCCCGCCCAGCACGGGCTCCCAGGTGCGCGGGTCCTCCCAGTCGAACGGAGTCTCGCCGGACCGGGAGCCGATCCGCACCGGGTGCCCGGCCCGGCTCAGCCGGTCCGCGACCCGGCGGCCGGTCTTGCCGGTGCCGCCGAGCACCAGGACGGTCGTACGCTCTGTGGGCTGTGATCGCGCGGCCGGTGCTTGCGTGGGCTGTGTCGTCATACGGCCAGTCAACTCGCGGGCGCTGAGACGGGCCATGGCCGAGAGGCTCCGCCGCATGCGCGAGCGTCTACGCTGTGCGCCATGGACGCGCTGGCGAGTCTGCTGGACGGCCCGCGGGCCCGGGGGGCCTTTCTGCTGCGGGTCGTGATGGAGCCGCCCTGGGCGGTGCGGATCGAGGACCGGGCCCCGCTGTGCGTGATGACCATGGCACGCGGCGAGGCGTGGGTGGTGCCGGACGCGGGCGAGGCGGTGCGGCTGCGCCCGGGGGACGTGGCGATCGCGCGCGGCCCGGACCCGTACACGGTGGCCGACGACCCCGCAACCGCGCCGCAGGCGTGGATCCTCCCCGGTGAGGTGTGCCGCACGGCGGACGGCGCCGATCTGGCCGAGGCGATGGCGCTGGGGGTGCGCACCTGGGGCAACAGCCCGGACGGCTCGGCCATGATGCTCATCGGCAGCTATCTGCTGGACGGAGAGATCAGCGGACGGCTGCTGGACGCGCTGCCCTCGCTGCTGGCCCTGGACGGCGGGGTGTGGGACTGTCCCCTGATGCCCTGGCTCGGCGAGGAGATCGTCAAGGACGAGCCCGGACAGGAGGCGGTCCTGGACCGGCTGCTGGATCTGCTGCTGATCTCGGTGCTGCGGGCCTGGTTCTCCCGGCCGGAGGCCCGGACGCCTGGCTGGTACCGGGCGCTGGGCGACCCGGTGGTGGGCCGCGCCCTGCGGCTGCTGCAGAACAACCCGGCCCATCCGTGGACGGTTGCCGGGCTCGCCGCCGAGACGGGTGTCTCGCGGGCGGCGCTGGCCCGCCGCTTCACCGCGCTGGTGGGTGAGCCGCCCATGGCGTATCTGACCGGCTGGCGGCTGGCGCTCGCGGCGGATCTGCTCCGGGATCCGGAGCACACCCTGGCGGCGGTGGCCCGGCGGGTCGGCTACGGCAGCGCGTTCGCCCTCAGCGCCGCCTTCAAACGCGAGCGCGGCCTGAGCCCGCGGGCACACCGCGATGCGGCCCCCGCCGACTGACCCGCCCCCTCACGGACAGCGGTCCGTCCCACGGACGCCCGGACACGGCCTCGCCCGCGGCGACAGGGGGCACGGCGGCCGACATGGCGCGAACCCGGCATCGCCAAGCCGACCCGCGGCGCCCCCGGCAGACGACCCTCCCTCGAACGCCCGGGCGCGGCCGGACCCGGGCGAGGACCGCCCCGACCACGGCATGTGCGGGAACCACTCCGCGACCTGGCCCCGGCTCCTGCCCATGACCACGGCGATGCGGGCAATGCGCTGGTGGCCCGTCACCGACCCACGCCGGGAACGGCGAGAGGGCGCATGCGGTGGCGGCGCGGCGCGGCCTGCGGGGGTGTTGGCGGGCGACCACCCCGCAGGCCGTGGTGCGACCGGGCGGCGGACAGCCGGCACGGCCGGACGCGAACCGCGAGCGGCGCACGCCGGGGCGGCGGGGCGCGGGGGCCCGCTCAGCTCGCGGGCGCGCCGCGCCGGGGCATGTGGCTGACCGGCGGTACCCGCAGGCAGCCGTCCGGGCCGCAGGTGGTGGTGCGGTCGTAGAGGTCCATCAGGCGGCGGGCGCCGCGGGCGATGTCGTAGCGGTCGACGGCGTCCGGGACCGGGAAGCGCAGCGGGCCCTGGGCGGCCTGTCCGCGCAGGGCGGCGGCGAGGGCGGCCGGGCCGGGGGCGATACGGCGGGCGCCGGGCGCAGCGCCGTCGGGCAGTTCGTCGAGGGCGGGGCAGACGGTGTGCAGCACCGGCAGCCCGGCGGCCAGCCCCTCCAGTGCCGCGAGGCCGAACGCCTCCTCGGCGGACGGCGAGACCAGGACGTCCATGGCGGCCAGCAGCGCGGGCAGCCCCGCGGGCCGGTCGTCGGCCGGGGCCACCGCGCCGTCGCGCTCCCCCAGCAGCCGGACCCGGTCGGCCACGCCGAGCCGGGCGGCCAGGTCCTCCAGGGCGGGGCGCTCTGGGCCCTCGCCGACCAGCAGCAGCCGGGCGTCCGGCACCTCGGCGACGGCCCGCACCGCCGTGTCGAACCGCTTGTCCGGCACCAGCCGGCCCACCCCGCCGACCACGAAGGCCCGGTCGGGGATGCCGAGACGGCCGCGGGCGGCCGCACGGGCGGTCGGCTCGAAGCGGAAGTGGCGGGCGTCGATCCCGTTGGGCACCAGATGGATCCGGCGGTTGGGCACGCCCCAGTCGCGCAGCCGGTCGGCCACGGCGGCCGAGACGGCGACGGTCGCCGAGCCCAGCCGCTCGGCGGCGAGATAGCGGGCGCGGAGGGCGGCGTTGAGCGGACGGCCGTCGATCCGCCGCTCGCCCAGGCTGTGTTCGGTGGCGATGACCGCCCGCACTCCGGCCAGCCGGGCCGCGATCCGGCCGAGCACACACGCCCGGTACAGATGGGTGTGCACCAGGTCGTAACCGCCGGACCGGATGATCCGCACCAGTCTGGGCACGGTGGTGAGCTGCCGCTCGCGCCCGCCGCCCAGGGGCAGCTGGGTGACCGGGACGCCGTCCGCGCGGATGCCGTGCGCGGCGGCGCCGGGGCCCGAGAGGGCGATGACGTCACAGCGCACCGGCACATGGCGCAGCAGCAGCCGCAGTTGCTGTTCGGCTCCTCCGGCCCCGAGGCGGGAGATGATGTGCAGGACTCTCATCGGGCGACTGCGCCCCATCCTCCGTATTCCGATGGGCTTCGATCGGTGCCGACCCTGCCAGACGGCGGGATGTAAATCACGTAAGACGCGCGCCGCTGGGCCGTCGGAGTGGCCCCCTTACGGACCGTCAACAATGGCGCGCCGAATATCCGATGTGCACGCTCGTGCCCCATGGGATTGTTACCTTCTCATCTCGCGCGATGACCTGAAGAATATGGCCCGTATGGGTCATCGTGGCGCGACATTCGGTTCGAGCCAGCCCCGCGGGAGTGCCCAGATGTCTGCACCGACCCCCGTCAGAGATTCCCCCCGGAAAACCACCGCACGCGCGGTAGCCGGGCCGCCGCCCGCGCGTACCGCGTCGGATTCCCGCGTCCCGCACCACCGTCCCACCCCGGTGTACGAGTACAAGCGGTACAGCGAGCTGGCCGGCCCGCTGACCAAGGCCCCCACGGACCGCCCCTACCGGGTGCGCTGCCGGAGCCTGCTGGCGCAGGAGCCGCACCGGATCCGTGCCGCGCTGCTGCTGTGCGCTGCGCCGGTGTGCTCGGCGGTGCTGCTGCTGTGGCTGCTGCACCCGGACCACTGGGTGGAGCGCGCCTACGCGCCGGGGTGGCAGCGGGCGGCGGACCTGGCGATGCTGGTCTCGATCGCGCTGATCGAGGGGTTTCGCCTGTTCACGGTCGTCTCCAACGCCCATGCCACGCTGGTGGCGCGGGATCCGGTGCCGGTGGTGGCCGAGCCGGGGACCCGCGTGGCGTTCCTGACCAGCTTCGTGCCCGGCAAGGAGCCGATCGCGATGGTCCGGGCCACGCTGGAGGGGGCGGTGCGGATCCGGCACACCGGGCCGCTGGACGTCTGGCTGCTCGACGAGGGGGACGACGACGAGGTCAAGGCGCTGTGCAAGCGGCTGGGCGTACGGCACTTCTCGCGCAAGGGCATCGAGAAGTGGAATCAGCCGAAGGGCGCTTTCCGGGCGCGGACCAAGCACGGGAATTACAACGCCTGGCTGGACGCGCACGGCGACGGTTATGAATTCATGGCGTGTGTGGACACCGACCATGTGCCGCTGCCCAACTTCCTGGAGCGCATGCTGGGTTACTTCCGGGATCCGGATATCGCCTTCGTGGTCGGCCCGCAGGTCTACGGGAATTACGACACCCCGGTCACCAAGGCCGCCGAAAGCCAGCAGTTCCTTTTCCACGCGCTGATCCAGCGGGCCGGAAACGCCTATGGCGGCCCGATGTTCGTGGGCACCAACAACGCGGTGCGGATCAGCGCGCTGCGCTCGATCGGCGGGCTGTACGACTCGATCACCGAGGACATGGCCACCGGCTTCGAGCTGCACCGCCACCGCAACCCGGCGACCCGGAAGAAGTGGCGCTCGGTCTACACCCCCGACGTGCTCGCGGTCGGCGAGGGGCCGAGCACCTGGACGGACTTCTTCACCCAGCAGATGCGGTGGAGCCGCGGCACCTACGAGACCGTGCTCAAGCAGTTCTGGAAGGGCCCGTTCACCCTGTCGCCGGGCAAGCTGCTGAACTACTCGCTGATGATCGCGTACTACCCGATGACCGCGGTCAACTGGCTCCTCTCCGCGCTGTCGTGCGCGCTGTTCCTGGTGCTGGGCGCCGCCGGGATCCACATCCCGGCCGAGATGTGGATGATGCTCTACAGCGACGCGGCGATGCTCCAGATCGGGCTGTACATCTGGAACCGGCGGCACAACGTCTCCCCGCACGAGCCGGAGGGCTCCGGCGGGCTGGCCGGGATGCTGCTCTCCGCGCTGTCCGCCCCGATCTACGCCAAGTCGCTGTGCGACGCGGTGCTGCGGCGCACCAGCCGGTTCGTGGTCACGCCCAAGGGCGACTCGTCCAGCCCCGACCGGCTCTCCACGTTCCGTATCCATCTGCTGTGGGCGGCAGTGTTCGGCTCCTCGCTGGTCGGCTCGTTCTTCCTGGGGCACACTCATGCGGTGATGCGGATCTGGGCGGTGCTCGCCCTGGCCCTGTGTCTGACTCCGGTGGCGATCTGGTCGGTGGGGCTGCTGCGCCGCGGCCGGAAGCGTCCGGCGCATGGCACGGTGCCGACGGCGCGCGACGCGGCCAGCCCCTGCGCGCCACCGAAGGACAAGGAGAAGGAGAAGGCGCCGGTCTGCGCGCTGTGACCGGCGGCCGGGGTCCGCGCCCCGAAGGGGCGCGGGGCCGTGTCGATATGCGGCTCCGCCGCGTGGGCGCGACCGGCCACTACGGCGCCGCAGCCGATCGGCGGCAGGTCAGGGGGCACTTCCGGCGAAGCGCTTAGTGGGGGGCGTTACGGGCCAGGTCGAGGGCGTACTTGGTCCACCAGTGTCCCGCCGGAGGGCCACCGTTGCAGGTGCCGTCGGACTCCCCGGGCCGTTTGATCCACAGATAGGCGTCCACGAGGGGGTCCCCGGTGTGGGTGCTGGGCGGCTCGCCCAGCGCCCGTCCCGGCGGGTTGCACCAGGAGTCCCGCGCCCGGATGCCGTGCCGGGCCGCGCCGTGGGCCCGCAGCGGGCCGTTGCCGTTACGGCTGGTGTCGATGATGAAGTGGGCCTTGTCCAGGGCGGTGGAGAGCCGATGGCCGTACGCCTTGGTGCGGCGGGTGGGCTGGAAGTTGGAGACGTTCAGCGCGAAGCCGTCCGCCTGCTCGATACCGGCGTCGCGCAGCGGCCGCGCCAGCCGGGCGGGATTCTTGATCCAGTTCGGGTTCCCCGCGTCCAGGTACACCTGGACGCGGGGCAGCGCGGCGAACAGGGCGACCGCGTCGCGGAGCATCTCCAGCCGGGCCTTGCGCAGCTTGCGCGGCACACAGCCGTCGACCAGTTGGGCCACCGCGTCGGGCTCCAGGACGACGATCGCCCTGCGATCGCCGATGCCGAGCGTGAACTGCTCGATCCACCACCGGTAGGCCGCGCGGTTCCGCGCGCCGCCCGCCGAGTACCGCCCGCAGTCGCGGTACGGGATGTGATAGGCCACCAGAACCGGGGTGGACCCGGTCCGCGCCGCCGATTCGGTGATGGAGCGGGCCCGTTCCCGGGGCGGCGCGGGACCGAACCATTCGGCGACCGGCTGCTGGGCGATCTGCCGGATGAGCGCGGCGTCGCCGTTCTTTCCCTCGTGTTCCCTCTCATGAGCCTGCCGGGCGGCGGGGCTGTCCGGGTTCACCCAGAGCCCGCCCCGCCGCAGCTGGGACTCGAACATGCGGCATCCACTCAGCGGAAGCATCGCCGCGAGGCATACGGCGGCATGCAGCCAAAGCCGCATAACGCTCTTTCTTGCACCTTTCTCTCGCATGCGACGAATCATGGCACCGCGTGTCACGGGTTCAGCGCTCTCGGCGCTCCCGCGCGTCCTCGTCCGTACGCCACAGGGAGTGCTCCCGGGCCGCCCACGCCCGCTCGACCCGGCCCGTGCGCATCCCGCGCCGGGCCTCCGGATCGGCGAGCGCCTTGCCGATATGGCCGAGCAGCACGATGCCGATGGCCAGCGCCAGCCAGTCGTGGACGAAGGTGGCGCTGGTGCGCCACACCAGCGGGGCCAGACCGGTGAACCACATCAGCAGCCCGGTGCCCGCCATCACCAGCACCGCGCCCGCGATGTACCCCGCGTACAGCTTCTGCCCGGCGTTGAACTTCCCCGCCGGGCGCTCCTGGGGCCGGTGGTCGCGCCGCAGCGCCGCGCGCAGCCAGCGGCGGTCGTGCGGGCCGAAGCGGTTGAGGCGGGTGAGATCGGCCCGGAAGGCGCGGGAGACGAGGCCGAGCAGGGCCGGGAGGGGCGTCAGGATGCCGGTCCACTCATGGACGGTGACGACGAGCGCGCGCCGGCCGACGAGTTCGGCGAGCGCGGGCAGATAGAGACAGGCCGCGCTGACCACACACGCCCCCAGCAGGAGGGCTGTGGTGCGGTGGATCCAGCGCTCGGCGGGGCTGAACCGGAGCACCCGGGAGCCGCCGTCCCGCTCCCCGGCCCGGGGCGCAGGGGTCGTCGTCCGCTCAGGCGGTGGGGTCATCGTCGCGTCCGTTCGACCTGCCGACCCAGGCGTCGACGTCATAGCCCCGCTCCTCCCAATAGCCGGGCCGCACCTCATCGGTGACGGTGATACCGGAGAGCCATTTCGCCGACTTGTAGAAGTACATCGGCGCCACATACAGCCGCACCGGTCCGCCGTGGGAGTGGCCGAGCGGTTTGTCCCGCAGCTTCAGCGTGACCAGCACGTCCGGCCGCCGCGCCTGCTCGAGGGTCAGGCTCTCGCTGTACGCGCCGTCGAAGCAGGTGAAGCGGACCGCCTTGGCCCCTCGGCGCACTCCGGCGGCGTCCAGCAGCGCCGACAGCCGCACTCCCTCGAACGGGGTCTCGGGCACCCGCCACCCGGTGACGCACTGGACATCCCGCACCAGCCGGGTCTGCGGCAGCGCGCGCAGATCGGCGAGGCGGTACGCGCCCGGCTTGTCGACGAGCCCGGAGACGGTGAGGCGGTAGCTGTCGGCGTCCTTGTGGGGCACGGAGGAGGTGACGGAGTAGTAGCGGAAGCCGCCGCCGTTGGGGAGGAGTCCGGTCACCCCCGTCGGGTCCTTGTCGGCCACCGCGCCCAGCGCGGTCTCCAGCTTGCCCTGGAGCCAGGGGGCCGCGGCCATCGCGCCCGCGCCGAGGCCCAGCATGCCGAGGACGAGGCGCCGGCCGACGGGCGTGCCGTCGCCGTCCGATCCGGCACCGGTGTTGGGGTCCATGGATTGATGAGAGCACCGGGCGGGGGTGGTACGCCATCTCCTGCCGGGATTCGTCAGACTTCGGTAAGACTCCGGGGGCGGGCGGCGTACCAGGGGGTTACGCCACTACCGTCCACCCCACCCCGCCTACCCGACCACCTACCCGACCGCCTACCCCACCGCCTACCCCACCGCCTCGGCCGCCGCGCGGCCCGCCGTACGGCCCGAGAAGAGGCAGCCGCCCAGGAAGGTGCCCTCCAGGGAGCGGTAGCCGTGCACTCCCCCGCCGCCGAAGCCCGCCGCCTCACCGGCCGCGTAGACACCGGGCAGCGGTTCGCCGCCCTCGGTCAGGACGCGGGAGGAGAGGTCCGTCTCCAGGCCGCCTAGCGTCTTACGGGTCAGGATGTGCAGCCGCACGGCGATCAGCGGGCCCGCCTTGGGGTCGAGGACGCGGTGCGGGGCGGCGGTGCGGATGAGCCGGTCGGCGATGTACTTGCGGGTGCCGCGCAGGGCGGTGACCTGGAGATCCTTGGTGTAGGGGTTGGCGATCTCGCGGTCCCGGGCGACGATCTCCCGCCGCAGTTCGGCCTCGTCGATGAGCGGCTCCTCGGTGAGCTCGTTCATCCGCCGGACCAGCGCCGGCAGCGACCGCTCGACGATGAAGTCCGCGCCGTGGTCCATGAACGCCTGGACCGGGCCCGGGGCCCCGGCCCGCCCGCGGCCGATCACACCGCGGACGCTCTTGCCGGTGAGGTCCGGGTTCTGCTCGGAGCCGGAGAGCGCGAACTCCTTCTCGATGATCTTCTGGGTGAGCACGAACCAGGTGTAGTCATGGCCGGTCCGCATGATGTGCTCGAGCGTGCCGAGGGTGTCGAACCCGGGGAACAGCGGCACCGGCAACCGCTTGCCGCGCGCGTCGAACCACAGGGAGGACGGGCCGGGCAGGATGCGGATGCCGTGCCGGGGCCAGATGGGGTTCCAGTTCTGGATGCCCTCGGTGTAGTGCCACATCCGGTCGCGGTTGATGATCCGTCCGCCGGCTCCCTCGGCGATGCCGAGCATATGGCCGTCCACATGGGCCGGGACCCCGGAGATCATCCGCTCGGGCGGGGAGCCGAGCCGCTCGGGCCAGTTGGCGCGGACGAGATCGTGGTTGCCGCCGATGCCGCCGGAGGTGACGATCACGGCCTGGGCGCGCAGTCCGAAGGTGCCGGTGACCTCGCGGCTGCTGGGGCTGCCGCGCTCGGCCCGGCTGGGCTCCAGGATGTCGCCGGTGACGGTGTCGACCGTGCCCGCGCTGCGGGCCAGCCCCGTCACCCGGTGCCGGAAGCGCAGCTCGACCAGACCGCGGGCGGCGGCCGCCCGCACCCGCCGCTCGAAGGGGGCGACGATGCCGGGTCCTGTGCCCCAGGTGATGTGGAAGCGGGGGACGGAGTTGCCGTGCCCGGTGGCGTCGTAGCCGCCGCGCTCGGCCCAGCCGACCAGCGGGAACAGCCGCAGCCCCTGGGCGTGCAGCCAGGACCGCTTCTCGCCCGCCGCGAAGTCCACGTACGCCTCGGCCCAGCGGCGCGGCCAGTGGTCCTCCTCGCGGTCGAACCCGGCCGTGCCCAGCCAGTCCTGCCAGGCGAGTTCGTGGCTGTCGCGGATGCGCAGACGGCGCTGCTCGGGTGAGTCGACGAGGAAGAGGCCGCCGAAGGACCAGTGGGCCTGGCCGCCGAGCGACTGCTCGGGCTCCTGGTCGAGCAGGATCACCTTACGGCCGGCGTCGGCCAGTTCGGCGGTGGCCGCGAGGCCCGCGAGCCCCGCGCCGACCACGATGACATCCGCGTCGTACGCCATGGTGTGGTGTCCCGTTCTCGTGAGCCCGCCGACGCTCGCCGACGGTGGGCCGGCGGGTGTGCCGGCGGTGTGCCGACGGCGTCATGACCGCGATCCTGCCTACCGGCCAGTACGGCGTCAACCCGGGGTGTGGGAGCGGTTCCCAGCCGCCGCCGTCCCCGTGCCGGACGGCCAACTCCCTCCGCGCAACCCGCGCATGGAACAAAAGGTCACATTCGTTCACCGACATTGGACAGGGTTCGACCAACCGGGCATCATCATCGACCATGGCTGACCGCTCCGTTGAGCACTCAGGGCCGAGGCCCGAAGTCGAACGTCGTGTGGTGAACCCGACGCTCATCACGCCCGGCCCACAGCCCCTCGAAGCCGGGCCGCCCGCGGACGAGGCACAGGTGCTCCGCGGCGAGGTGGTCGGCCCCCGGCACGCCCGCCGCCGCCCGGCGGACAACCGGCGCAAGGCGGCCGCAGGGGCGATTCTGCTGTCGGCCACCGGCGCGGCCACCGCGCTCTTCATGCTCATGGGCAAGGACGCCCGCCAGGCGACGGCCGCCTCTGGCCACGACAGCTCGACGGCCGCGCCGGACGAGCCCGAGAGCCATGCCGTCCCGTACGCCGAGGCGGCGGCGGGCGAGACCCCGCTGCGCGGCGCCCGCGCCGAGAAGCCCAAGCCGCAGCCGCCGGCCGCCGCCCAGCCGACGGCCCAGGCCCCGGCGGGCGACCCCGCACCGGACAAGCCCGCGGCGTCGTCGTCCGGCAAGGGCCGCTCCACCCCGGCCTGGCCCGGCTGGTCGTCCCGGGGACCGGGGCAGTACGACGACTGGCAGGACGCGGTGGAGGCGTTCGACAGCTGGGCCGAGCAGCAGGAGGCCAGGCAGCGCGGCCAGGACGGCGGCTCCGGGCCGTACGGGCCGGGGCAAGGCCAGGGGCAGGGGCAGGGCCAGGGGCAGGATGGCGGTTACGGGGGCGGCTACGGCGGCGGGAACGGCTATGGCGGTGGGAACGGCTATGGCGGTGGGAACGGCTATGGCGGTGGGAACGGCTATGGCGGCGAGTACGGGGGCGGCTACCGGCGCTGACCGCGCCCCCGATCTGCTTGTATGGCGGTATGCCTGATCAGGAACCGCCTTCCGCCAACGAACTGCTGGACATCGTGGACGAGCGGGATCGCGTGGTGGGCCAGGCCCGACGCGGTGACGCCATGGCCCACCGGCTCCGCCACCGCTGCGTCTTCATCCAGGCCCGGGACGCCCAGGGCCGGATCTTCGTCCATCGCCGCACCGCCGAGAAGCTGGTCTTCCCCTCGCTGTACGACATGTTCGTCGGCGGGGTCGTCGGCGCGGGCGAGGGCTACGACGAGGCCGCGCTGCGCGAGGCGGAGGAGGAGCTGGGAGTGCGGGGGCTGCCCGAGCCCGTACCGCTGTTCTCGTTCCTCTACGAGACGCCTGAGCACACATGGTGGAGCCGGGTCTACGAGGTGCGCTGCGAGCTGCCGGTCGATCCGCAGACCGAGGAAGTCGCCTGGCACACGTTCCTCACCGAGGAGGAGCTGACGCGGCGGCTGCCGGAGTGGGAGTGGGTGCCGGACGGGTGGGAGGCGTACCGGCGGCTGGTGGAGTGGCGCCGTGAGAAGGTCGAAAGGTGACGGATTCTTCCGGGCCCTCGGAGCCTTCCCGCCACACCGAGCCGCATGGCGGTGGCCACTTCTCAGCGGTCTCGGACATCCGGCTGTGGTTCACGCCCGAGCGGCTGCGGGAGGAGGGCGACACCCCCGACTATCGCTTCTCGCTCGCCAACGAACGGACCTTTCTGGCGTGGCTGCGCACCGCGATGGCGCTGGTGGGCGGCGGGTTCGCGGTCGACCAGTTCCTCCCGGAGACCGGCCGCCCGTTGCGGCTCACGCTGGCGCTCATGCTGCTGGCGGCCGGCGCGCTGTGCGCCCTGCGGGCCATCAGCCACTGGGTGCGCTGCGAGCGGGCCATGCGACGCGGCGAGGATCTGCCGGTGTCCCGCTTCCCGATCGTGCTGGGGCTCGCGGTCGGGGTGGTCGCACTGCTGATGGTGATCGTGGCCGCCTTCGGGTGGGGCGGGTGAGCCGGGAGGTGTGAGGCGATGCCGGAAGGGAAAGGGACCGACGGGTCCCGAACGCGGGACCGGGACCGGGACCCCGGCCTCCAGCCGGAGCGGACGCGGCTGGCGTGGCGCCGTACGACGCTGGCGTGCGCGGTGGCCGCCTCGCTCGCGGGTCGGCAGACGCTGCACAGCGGTATCGATCCGGCCCCGCTCGTGATCCTGGCCCTGGTCGTGCTGGCCTGGCTGGCCTTCCTGGCCCTGGCCCACCACCGCATCCGGGCCATGCACGCGCCCCGGCCGCCCGCCCTGTCCCCGCGGGCGGCCGCGGCCGCGGTCGCGTGCACGGTCGTGCTGGCTGCGCTGGGGGCGGCGACGCTGCGATAGGGCTGGGCGGGGCGGGTACGGGGTCCGGCGGGCTGGGGCCGGGGGCGTAAGTGCGGCCCGGGGACGCGAGTGCGGCCCGGGGACGCGAGTGCGGCCCGGGGACGCCTGCGGCGGGCGATTCCCCACCCCGCCCCTTCCCGAAACAAGGGGCTCCGCCCCTTGACCCCACCGGGGCTCCGCCCCGGACCCCAGCCGCACCGGTGCACACGCCGGCCCCGTGCTGTCCCACACGCCCCGGGGCGGCGCCACACACCCCACAGAACCCAGGCGGGGCCAAGGGGCGGGGCCCAGCCCGCCGCAGGCGCCCCCACCCCCACCTGAGCTCCCGGCCACGGTCCGGGGCGAAGCCCCGGCGGGGGCCAAGGGGCGGAGCCCCTTGTATCGGGAAGGGGCGGGGTGGGGGCTCAGCCCGCCGTAGGCGGGTCCGCCAGCGCTCAGTCCACCGTGATGGCGATCTTGCCCCTGACGTGACCCTCCATGCTCAGACGCTGCGCGTCCGCCGTCTTCTGGAGGGGGAAGACCGCGGAGACCTCGACGCCGAGGGCGCCGCGTTCGGCGAGGTCGGTGAGGTCCTGGAGGTCGTTGGGGTCGGGGCGGACGAAGACGTAGTGGCCGCCCAGGCCGAGGACCGCGGGGTCGGCGATGGAGGCCAGGCGGCCCTCGGGGGCGAGGAGTTCGGAGGAGACGGTGAGCGCGTCGCCGCCGACGAGGTCGAGCACGGCGTCCACCCCGTTCGGGGCGAGGGCGCGGACCCGGTCGGCGAGCCCGTCCCCGTACGCGGTCGGCTCGGCCCCGAGCGCCCGCAGATACTCGTGGTTGCGCTCCCCCGCCGTGCCGATCACCCGCGCCCCCATGTGCCGGGCCAACTGCACCGCCATCGAGCCGACCCCGCCCGCCCCCGCGTGCACCAGCACCGTGTCGCCCTCGCCGACCCTCAGCGCCCGCACCAGCGTCTGGTACGCCGTCAGGCCCACCAGCGGGATGCCCGCGGCCTGTGTGAAGGAGAGGTTCCGCGGTTTGCGGGCGAGGGTGCGGACGGGCGCGGCCACGTACTCGGCGCAGGTGCCCCGGGAGAGGAAGTCCTCCCGTACGTACCCGATCACCTCGTCACCTGGCTGGAACTCCGTCACCGCCGGGCCCGGCCGCTCCACGACCCCCGCGACGTCCCAGCCGGGGATGACCGGGAAGACCGCGTCCAGGACCGGTTCGAGATATCCGGCCTGCGCCTTCCAGTCGACGGGGTTCACGGCGGCGGCCTTGACCCTGATCAGCACGGAGTCGGGGCCGACCTTGGGCTCCGGCCGCTCCCCGTACTCCAGGATCTCGGGACCGCCGTAGCGGCGGTAGCTGATGGCCTTCATGGTGGCGCTCCTCGCGGTCTTCGCGGCTCGTTCGCGGGTTCGCGGCTTCGTTCACGGTTTCGTTCGCGGCTTCGTTCGCGGCTTCGTTCGCGGCTTCGTTCGTGGCTTCGCGGGTTCCCCGTCCCGGCGGCTTCTTGCCCGCTCCTCCCCTTCGACGCTCCTGCTCGCCCACCGCCACCGCAAATCCGCCCCCATCCGCGCCGCCCACGCCCGCCCGCTACGCCGGGTCCTGCACCGCCAGCGGCGGCAGCGCGGCGCGCGGCTCCACCCCGCCGAACCAGAAGCCCAGCAGAAACGCCACGGTGGACTCCAGCAGACGGGCCCGCTCCAGGCCGCCGCCGTCCAGCGGTACGCAGCCCATGTCGCGGACCAGGGTCCGTACGGCCTCCAGGGCGCCCTCGTCGTCCCCGCACAGCGGAACTCCCAGCGGGCCGTCGGCGAAGACCGGCGGGGTCATCCGCCACACCGCGTCCGCGCAGTGGCAGAACCCCTTCACGACCCGTGCCCCGACGGCCCGCGCCGCGATCCGCTCGGCCATGCCCGGTCCGCCGTCCGTGGCGAGGGTGAAGCGGCCGGGGACGATCGCGTTGGTGCAGTCGATCAGCGCCCGGCCGCTCAGCGTCCCCTCGGCCGCGCCCGCCGCGTCCAGGGCCGCCTCGACGCCCTCGTACGCCACCGCCAGCAGCGTCACCTCGCCGAATCCGGCGGCCTCGCGCGGGCTCCCCGCCCGCGCGCCGTGGCCGATCCGCGCGGCCAGCGCCTCCGCCTTCGGCCGCGAGCGGCCGCCGATCAGCAGCTCATGGCCCGCCCGTGCCCACTGGGTCCCCAGCGCGTCGGCCATATTGCCCGTGCCCAGCACACCGATCCGCATCGCGGTCTCCTCGTTCTCGCCCGTCGTTCTCACTTGCCGAGGGCGACGACACTAGGAAGTCCGTCGCACACCGTGCGGTGTGCGACGGATGCGCTAGGACAGCGGCCAGGAGGTCATGAGTGAGCGAACCGGCGACGACAACACGGCCCACCGCCCCGGACGGATTCATCGCCGACTGCCGGGCGCGGCTGGGTTTCGATCTGCTGGCCCGCACCTGGACCGCCGTGGTGATCTTCGGACTGCGGGAGGGGCCGCGCCGCCCCGGCGAGCTGCGCGAGGCCATCGGCGGCATCAGTGCGAAGGTGCTCAACGACACCCTGCGCCGCCTGGAGGACGACGGGCTGGTGGAGCGGCACCGGTACGCGGAGGCGCCGCCCCGGGTCGAGTACGGGCTGACCCCGCTCGGGGAGTCCCTGCTGGGGCCGATCGAGGCGCTCGGTGCCTGGTCGGTGGAGTACGGGGACGCGGTGGTCGAGGCCCAGGAGCGGGCCGAGCGGCGGCGAGGGCGGTAGGGGCGGTAGGGGCGGTCGGCCCCGCCCGGTGGCCCGCCCCGCCCCGGTTGCCCGACCGGTGGCACTCCCCGCCCTGGTTGCCCGACCGTTGGCACTCCCCGCCCCCGTTGCCCGCCCCGGTGGTTGCCCGTCCCGGGCCCGGTCTCGTAGCCCCCGGAACCGCCATGTCACACGCCTCGCACCCGAGACCCACTGGACTACATACCGACTGGTCGGCATCATGAGGCGGGACGAACGGTCCGCCCGTTCCCCGGATACGAGTACGAGAGAGGTTCGATGAACGCAGGCAATCCCCCAGGGCTCGACCTCGAACGGCTCCGCGCCCACCTCGACCGCGTACGCGCGGGGCTGGTGCGCGGGCCGCTGAGGGCCGAGCTGATCGAAGGCGGCCGCTCGAATCTCACCTACACCGTCACCGACGGCACGTCGCGCTGGGTGGTCCGCCGTCCGCCGCTGGGCCATGTGCTCGCCACCGCCCATGACATGGCGCGGGAGCACCGGGTGATCAGCGCCCTGCACCCGACGGCCGTGCCGGTGCCGGAGCCGGTGCTGCTGTGCGAGGACGAGTCGGTCATCGGATCGCCCTTCTACGTCATGGAGTTCGTGGCGGGCACCCCGTACCGCACCGCCGAGCAGCTCGCCGGCATCGGCCCGGAGCGCACCCGGGAGGTCGTGCTCTCCCTCGTCGACACGCTCGTGACGCTGCACTCCGTCGACCCGGCCGAGGTCGGGCTCGGTGACTTCGGGCGCCCGGAGGGGTTCCTGGAGCGGCAGCTGCGCCGCTGGGGCAAGCAGCTGACCGCCTCGCGCAGCCGTGAGCTGGCCGGGATCGACGAACTGCACACCCGGCTCGCCAAGGCGCTCCCGGCCTCCCCCGCGCCCACGGTCGTGCACGGCGACTACCGCCTCGACAACGTCCTGGTGAACGCCGACGACCGGATCACCGCGATCCTCGACTGGGAGATGTCCACGCTCGGCGATCCGCTGACCGACCTCGGACTGATCGTGATGTACAGCGGTCATCCGAATCTCGCCGACTCCCCCATCTCCTCCACCCAGGGCGCCCCCGGCCACCCCTCCACGGACGAGCTGATCCAGCGCTACGCCGAGGGTTCGGGGCGCGATGTCAGCGGCGTCTCCTGGTACACCGCCTTCGCCTACTTCAAGCTGGCGGTGATCCTCGAGGGCATCCACTACCGCTACACCCTCGGCCAGACCCTCGGCGCGGGCTTCGACCGCATCGGCGACATCGTCCCCGCCTTCATCGACCACGGCCTCACCACCCTCCAGGAGAGCTGATCCCGCCATGGACTTCGCATTCGACGCCCGGACCGAAGAGCTCCGCGCCAAGCTGCTCGCCTTCATGGACGAGCACGTCCATCCCGCGGAGGCGGTCGCCGAGCGGCAGCGCGCCGCCCTCGACTCCCCCTGGCTGATCCCGCCGATCGTCGAGGAGCTCAAGGCCGAGGCCCGCCGCCAGGGCCTGTGGAACCTCTTCCTGCCCGACGCCGAGTACGGCGCGGGGCTGACCAATCTCCAGTACGCCCCGCTCGCGGAGATCACCGGCCGCAGCCCCCACCTGGCCCCCACCGCCCTGAACTGCGCCGCCCCCGACACCGGCAACATGGAGGTGCTCGCCCAGTTCGGCGACGAGCGGCAGCGCAAACAGTGGCTGGAGCCGCTCCTCGCGGGCGAGATCCGGTCGGCCTTCGCGATGACCGAGCCCGAGGTCGCCTCGTCCGACGCGACCAACATCGAGACCCGGATCGAGCGCGACGGCGACGACTACGTCATCACCGGCCGCAAGTGGTACATCTCCGGGGCCATGAACCCCGACTGCAAGATCTTCATCGTGATGGGCAAGACCGACCCGGAGGGCGCCGATGTGCGCCGCCAGCAGTCGATGGTGCTGGTGCCGCGCGACACCCCGGGTGTCGAGGTGCGGCGGGCGATGCGGGTGTACGGCTACGAGGACCACTACCACGGCGGCCACGCCGAGGTGGTCTTCGACCGGGCGCGGGTGCCGGTCGGCAACCTGATCGGCGAGGAGGGCGGCGGCTTCGCCATCGCCCAGGCCCGCCTCGGCCCCGGCCGGATCCACCACTGCATGCGGCTGATCGGCATGGCCGAGCACGGTATCGAGCTGATGTGCCGACGGGCCGTGGACCGTACGGCATTCGGCAAGGCGCTGGCCCAGCAGGGGCAGGTGCACGAGTGGATCGCGGACGCGCGGGTCGCGGTCGAACAGCTGCGGCTGCTGGTGCTGAAGACGGCCTGGCTGATGGACACGGTGGGCAACCGCGAGGCGCACACCGAGATCCAGGCCATCAAGATCGCGACTCCGCGTACGGTGGTGGAGATCCTGGACCGGGCGGTGCAGTTGCATGGCGCGGGTGGGGTGAGCCAGGACTTTCCGCTGGCCGAGCTGTGGGCTGCCGCGCGTACGTTGCGGCTGGCCGATGGGCCGGACGAGGTGCATCAGCGGTCGCTGGCGCGGCGGGAGCTGAAGCGGTACGTGTAGCTGGGGCGGTACGCGTAGGGGCGGGGTGGGGGTTTGTTTCCCCGCCCCGCCCCTTCCCGCATCCGGGGGCTCCGCCCCCGGACCCCCGGTCCTCAATTGCCGGACGGGCTGGATTTACGGCCGCAGCGCGCGCAGCAGGAGGTCGGCCAGGTGGTCGGCGACCTCCTGGGGGGCCCAGCGGCCACCGGGCCGGTACCAGGTGCCCAGGTGGTGGACGGAGCCGAAGTGGTAGTCCACCACCAGGTCCGCCGGGGTCCGGGAGCTGAACACCCCGGCCCGCTGCCCCTCCTCGATCAGCGCGCGGAACCGCTCGTGGTAGCGGCGCCGCTCGGCGCGCACCTGCTTGTGCTTCTCCGGGCTGAGTTGGTGCATCGACCGGAAGAAGATGGTCGCGTCGTCGAGGTTCTCGATGGTCGTCACCACGACGTCGGCCGCCGCCTCCCGCAGCCGCGTCTCCACCGGCGCGTCGGCGCCCGCGAAGGCGTCCAGCCGCTCCTGCTGCAGCCGGAGCACCCGGCCGTAGATCTCATGGAGCAGATCGTCCTTGGAGCCGAAGTAGTGGTAGAGCGCGCCCTTGGTGACGCCCGCCGCCTCGACGATCTCCTGTACGGACGTCCGGTCGTAGCCCCGCTCCGCGAAGAGGCGGGTGGCAGCGGCCAGCAGCCGCTGTGGCACCGGCTGTCCGTCACCGTCCGTCGCTCTGGCCATGGTCGCCACCCGTTCTCTTCCTCTTCTCTCTCATCCTCGCAGTTCCCGCCGGAGGATCTTGCCACTGGTCGTCTTCGGCAGCTCGGGCAGGATCTCCACCTCGCGGGGGTACTTGTACGCGGCAAGCCGCTCCGCACAGTACGCGGACAGCTCGTCCGGTGTGACCTCGGCCCCTGATCGGAGGCTCACA
Source organism: Streptomyces iranensis (assembly GCF_017874715.1). GTDB lineage: Bacteria > Actinomycetota > Actinomycetes > Streptomycetales > Streptomycetaceae > Streptomyces > Streptomyces iranensis. Next base: position 133,481 of record NZ_JAGGLR010000016.1, read on the forward strand.
TACGCCTTCACCGTCTCGCCGCGGTACTCATCGGGTTTGCCGACGACGGCCGCCTCCCGCACGGCGGGGTGAGTGTAGAGCACGTCCTCGACCTCACGCGGCCACACCTTGAACCCCGAGGCGTTGATCATGTCCTTCTTGCGGTCGACCACGTACAGCCAGCCGCCCTCGTCCATGAAACCGATGTCGCCGGTGCGCAGTTCCCCGTCGGGGAGGGCGGCCGCGGTCGCCTCCGGGCGCCGCCAGTAGCCGGGCACCACCATCGGGCCGCGGACGACGATCTCGCCCTGTTCGCCGAACGGCACGTCCCGCCCCTCGTCGTCCGCGATGCGCACGACGGTGTCGGCGCCGGGGACGCCGACGGCGAGGGTGCCGGAGACCGGGTCGACGGGGGCGCGGAGACCGGGCGGAACGCTGGCGCAGGGCGCGGTGCACTCGGTGAGCCCGTAGCCGTTGTGCAGATACGGGCCGAAACCGGCCTGGAACCGCTCGACCAGCGCGGGCGGCAGCGGGGCGCCACCGGAGGAGATGATGCGGAAGGACGAGAAGTGGTCGCGGGTGGCCCGGGGGTGGGCCATCAGCGCCATGAAGGCGGTGGAGGGGCCCACGGTGTAGAGGGGGCGGTGCTCGGCGAAGGCGTCGAGGACGACGCCGGTCTCGAAGCGGTAGGCGAGGGCCAGGGTGCCGGCTCCGGAGACGCATGCGCACAGCTGGCAGACCATGCCGGTGATGTGGAACAGCGGGGCGAGCGCGAAGAGCGTCGAACCGGTGGGCAGCTCATGGAGGAGGTGCTGCCGGTCGGCGTTGTAGGAGATGTTGCCGTGGGTGTTGGTGGCGCCCTTGGGGGTGCCGCTGGTCCCGGAGGTGTAGCTGATCAGCGCGATGTCATCGGGGCTCGGGGCGGGGACGGACGGCGGGCGGGCCCCGGCGCGGGCGACGGCGAGGAGGTCCTCGGTGTCCTCGGGGACCGGGATGGGCTGGTCGCGCAGCACCCGCTCGTCGTCGCGGGTCTGGAGGTCGCGGGCGTCGGCGGTGAGGGCGATGCGCACCGGGGACGCGGCGGCCGTGTCGCGTATGTAGTCCTCCCAGCCGTGGCGGGAGCAGACCAGGGCGCTCACCTCGGCGTCGGCGAGGATGTGCGCGAGCTCGGCGCCCTTGTACATGGGGTTGACCGGGACGACCGTACCGCCCGCCTTCCACGCCCCCAGCAGCGCGAGCACGAAGTGCGGGGTGTTCTGGAGCATGATCGCGACGCGGTCGCCGGGCCGGAGGCCGCGCTCGGCGAGATGGCCGGCTATGCCGTCGGAGAGCTCGTCGGCCTCCCGGTAGGTCAGCCGTCCGTCGAAGTAGGCGAGCGCCGGATGGTCGGGGTCGGTGCGCACGGCGTCCCGGAACGCGTGCAGCGGACTCGGCCGCGGGACGATCGGCCGGCGCTGCTTCTCGTTGAGCTGAGCGAGCCATGGCTGGTCCTGGTACGTGGTCATGGGTGCGGCCCTGTCTCGACGGGGTGAGGGTGGTGGGGTGGGGAGGTTACGAAAGATACGGGAGCGACCGCGGGGTCAGCCCGAGGTCCCACCGCGGGGTCAGCCCGAGGTCCCGGACGCCGCCTCGAGCTCTTCGAACTTGCGCTGAAGCTTGTTGATGCCGCCCAGCCAGCGGTCGGTGTCACCGGCGCGGGAGGCGTAGTGGCGGGCCACCTCGGGGTGCGGAAGGATCAGGAAGCGCTCCTCGTCGATGCCCGCGAGGACGGCGTCGGCCACCTGCTCGGGCTCGATCGCGGTGGGCGCCAGCACCAGCTCCCCGGCGGTCCCGGAGGCGGTGAGCATGTCGGTGCGCACCCCCTGCGGGCAGACGGCGTGGACGCCGATGCCGCGGTGGCGGTAGGTGGCCGAGAGCCATTCGGCGAAGGCGAGCGCGGCGTGCTTGGAGACGGCGTACGGCGCCGAGCCGATCATGGTGAGGATCCCGGCGGCGGAGACGGTGGCCACGAAGCGGCCGTTGCCGCGCTCCAGCCACTCGGGCAGCAGTTCCCGGGCGGCCCGCACATGGGCCATCACATTGACGTCCCAGGACTGCTGCCACAGCGCCTCGTCGGCCTCGGGGCCGCCGTCGTGGCCGACGCCCGCGTTGGCGCAGAAGATGTCGATGCCGCCGCCCAGCGCCTCGCGCGCCGCGGGTACGACGCCGGATGCGTCACCGGGGACGGGGATCCCGCCGATCTCCCCGGCGACGGAGGCGGCCTTGGCGGCGTCGAGGTCGTTGACCACGACCCGGGCGCCCTCGGCGGCGAAGCGCCGGGCGAGGGCGGCGCCGATGCCGCCGCCCGCTCCGGTGACCACTACACGCGCCCCACGCACGGTACCCACGATTCGCAGCTCCTCGGCTCGGCTCGGCTCGACTCGGATCGGCTTCCGCCGGGCTCGGCTGCTGCCCGGCCCGGCTTCCGTCCAGCGCAGACTAACCAGTCGGTATGTGGAAACGGAAGAGGCACATCTGCCACCCCACGCACGGCCGGGGGGTTACCCACGGACGGCGGGCGGGTTACCGGCCGGGGCGCTCCTTGCGCATCACGCTGCGCCACCGCGCGTTCTCCCCGGCGAGCGCGCTCCACAGCACGTTGAGCGGATGGCCGACGTCCTGCGCGGTGCGCTCCCCGGCCCGTACGAACACCCCGACCAGCACTTCCAGCTCCGGCCCCATGCCATCGGTCAGCTCCAGGGTGCGCAGCCCGGCCCCGGCCCGGATCCGCCCGTCGGCCACCGCGTCGCCGATGCCCTCGGTGACCAGCACACAGCCGCGCAGCACCCCCGAGGAGAGCAGCTCGAGACCGTACTGCACGGTGTCGATCTCGGCGGCGATGTGCAGCTCCTGGCGGTAGCGGGCGCCGAACCAGCCGCGCAGGAAGCCGGGTATGAGGCCGTCGGCCGAGACCGCGAGCGGCAGCCGGGGCAGCTCGCTCACCGGGACCGAGGGCCCGGCGAGCTCCCCGGCGTCGAGGTTGGTGACCAGGGACAGCCCGCTGCGCCGCCACTCCATCACCTGGAAGCCGTCGAGCCGGTCGTCGTGGCCCGCCGTGGTGAGCACGCTGCCGCAGACCAGATCGAGCTCCTTGGCGTCGAGCCGCTGGAGCAGATCCCGGGTGCGCACATGCTCGACCTTGAGCTCGACGCCCCGGCCGTCGAATTCCTCGGTGACCAGCTCCACGGCATTCAGCAGAAAGCCGAGGGTGTAACGGGTGGAGCCGACCACGAGCCGGCTGCCGAGCCGGCGGCGGCAGTCGTGCAGCCCCTCCCGCCAGTCCTCCAGGGTGCCGCGCGCGAGTCCGGCGAGCGACTCCCCGGTCGCGGTGAAGAGCACATTCTGGCTGCGTCCCCGTTTGACCACCAGCGGCTCTCCGCACAGTGCGCCGAAGTTCCGGTTCAGGGTGTCCAGTTGTTTCTGCACACTGGACTGCTCCCGCCCCAGCAGCCGGGCGGCGCCCAGCGCGGTGCCCGCCTCATGGACCGCGAGCAACGTCCTGAGCTGGTCCATCGTGGTGTCCAGCAGCGCCGTCGGGTACTGCCATCGATCCTTTAAGGGCATTCCGGCCTTCCGCTCGAAGAGTATTCGGCACCCCAATGACGTTTCCGTTCGCAGCATAGTGCAGCGCCTTGTCATGTACTGATCCCGAGAACAGCGGCGATATTCTTCCGATGGATATTCGGGAATTCCCTATCGCCGGATGGTGACGGAGCCCGGCATTCCACGTTCCGCCCGCCCCATTCCGGGTAAGTCGAACGGCTGGCCGATTGTCCGACGGCGACCGTACGCGTGTCGTATGGCCAGCCGTCGGGGCAGTTGGGACGATGCACGCACATCGGACCATCCGAGGGGAAAGAACGATGACGGGGATGAGCGTAAGGCCGTACTGGGAGCTGAGATTCGACGCCTACGGGGACGTCGACACCCGGCAGCGGGACCGGCTGCTGGAACAGGCCGCTCAGCAGGAGCTCACCGATCTGGTGGTGTTCTCGCACGGCTGGAACAACACCCGGACGATGGCCACACGACTGTACGACCGCTTCTTCGCGCCCTTTCCAGGGCTGCTCGGCGAGGCGGGCCCGGCGCGGCTGGGCTATGTGGGAGTGGTGTGGCCGTCGATGCGGTTCGCCGACGAGTCGCTCGGGGGGTTACCCCGGGAACAGGCGCCCGGGGCGCCTCCGGGGCTCGACGCGGACACCCACCGGGCGCTGGATGTGGTCTTCCCGGGGCGGCAGCAGATCGTGGCGCGCCTCGCGGAGCTGCTGGCCGAGCGGCCGGAACGGCTGGCGGCGCTGGACGAGTTCGCGGTGCTGGTGCGCGGTCTGGTGCGGGTGCGCGGGATGTCCGGCGGCGCGGGGGACGCGGCGGACACGGAAGCGGAGCCGGACGAGGACGGCGTACCGGCGATGTTCGGGGAGGACGTGACGGAGGTCTGCGAGCGGTTCGCCGCCGCGCTCACCGAGGCGCGCGGGAAGACCGACACGGAGGACCGCGCCCTCTTCGACAGCGGGCTCGGCGGGCTGTGGGACGGGGCGCACGAGCTGCTGCGCCAGGGGACGTACTACGTGATGAAGCGGCGGGCCGGCACGGTCGGACGCGAGGGCCTCGGGCCGGTGCTCGGCGACCTCGCGGCCCTCCGGCCCGCGCCGCGGCTCCATCTGGTCGGCCACAGCTTCGGCGGCCGGCTGGCGTCGTTCGCGCTGACCGGGCTGGAGGAGGGCGTCACCGTGGCGTCGGTGACCCTGCTCCAGGGGGCGTTCTCGCACTACGCCTTCGCCGAGCGGCTGCCGCACGCGGCCGACCGCGGCGGGGTGCTGCACGACGCCCCGCGCCGGGTCGGCGGGCCGGTGGTGTCCTGCCATTCACGCCATGACACGGCGCTCGGGCTGCTGTATCCGGTGGCGTCGCGGGTGTCCTGGGACGATGCCTCGCTGCTGCCGGACGACATCCGCTGGGGGGCGATCGGGTACGACGGCGTCCAGGCCGTGGCGGACTGCCCGCGGCTGGAGCTGGCCGAGGCGCTGGACGGTCCGTTCCCGGCCGGGGGCTGTGTGAGCGTCGATGTCTCGGAGGTGGTCCGGCACGGTGTGCCGCCGGCCGGGGCGCACAGCGACATCTGCCATGAGGAGCTGGCCCGGGTGGTGCTGCGCGCGGGCCGGATCGGAGCGGGGTAGCGGAGACCGGAGGCGGGGCCTCGCCGGGTGCGAGGCCCCGCCCCTCATGGCCTCAGCGGTGGGCCGGGAACTCCACCACCTGCTGGAAGGTGGGCCGGTTCTGCCAGCTGATCTTGTCGTGGGTGAGCCCGCCGACCGGCCGTTGGATGATGGCGTCGGCGCACCACTGGTCGCCCGCGGAGCAGTTGTCGTCCCCCGGATAGACCTGGGCGGCGGTCTTGCCCACGGCGGCCTTCAGGCTGGTCAGCAGGGCGTCACGGCAGGCGGTCAGCTGCCCGCCGCCGCAGTACGGGCGGGCCAGCGGACCCTTGACGTCCTCGCCGAGGACCGTGCGCAGGTCCTTGTCGACATAGGACCACCAGCCGTACTGGAAGGACGACCCGGCGTGCGAGCCGGTGGGGCCGTGCCCGGCCGAGGGCGATTCGTCGACCGACAGATTGGCGCGCAGCGCGTCGTAGAGCCCGTCGCCCAGGCCGGACTTGAACTCGGCCTCGACCAGCAGCGGCCACCAGGCGTCCATGACGCGTACCGCGTCGGCGTGCCCGTAGGTGTGCGATCCGGCGCTGGTCTCATGGCGCTGTGAGCCCGCCGACTGCCAGGAGTCCAGCTGAGTCACGGCCGTCGCCAGCTGGGGGTCGTCGATGGGCCCCGAGCGCACCACCTTCAGCAGCTCCGGCAGCACGTCCTCGCCACGCAGATCGGTGACGGCCGCCTCGGCCATGGCCCGGGTGAGCGCGGAGCGGGTGACACCGCCCTCGCGGACCAGGGCGCGCACCCGGTCGTCGAGGAGGTTGCCGCGGTGCACCGAGCCGTTGCCGAAGCCGGCCGCGCTGTAGTCCTTGGCCAGTTTGTTGTTCCAGCTGATGTAGTAGTCCTGGTCGATGGACTGGGGGTGTTCGGCGGGCGGGGTGGCGGCGGAGGTGTTGTCCTTCGGGTCGAAGTCCCGCCATTCATAGGCGGTTTCGGCCTTCACCGGCAGCGAGGAGTCGACGTCCGCGGCGCGCACCGGGTTGAGCCCGCTGTTGTAATAGCCGGTCTGCCGGGAGTCGGCGTAGAACCAGTTGAAGGTGTAGTTGATGTGCTGCGCCGCGCTCTGGAAGGACTTGGCGTCGGTCACATAGCCGGGATCGTTGAGCATCTGGAAGCCGATGATGGAGTCGGCCTCGTGGCGGTAGGTGGAGCGCAGCATGGTGTAGGCCACCGGTTTGCCGCCGACGGTCGCGCGATGGGTGACCAGCCCGTACTTGGTGCGGTAGACCTGCATCCGGTACGAGCCGGCGGCGGTGGAGTCGGCGAGGGTGGGCTTCCAGGCGTTGCGCCGCTCCAGCTTGTCCATCGGCACACAGTCGCCGCGATAGCGGTAGTACGTGGAGTCCTTGGACGGCGCGGAGCCGTCCGGGGAGCACAGCTCGACCGCGTAGGTGTCGGTGATGTCCTGGGCGGAGGTGGTGGCGCTCCAGGCGTAGTCCTGGCCCCGGCCGAGCTGGATGTACATCCCGACCCCCGCGAAGGAGGCGCCGCGGGCGCTGATCCCCGGGCCCTGGATCTCCTGGAGCATCAGCAGCTGCGGGGCGAAGTAGCCGGTCTGGGGGCCGAAGACGGCCACCGGGTGGCCGCTCCGGGTGTACTTGCCGGAGACCACGAGCGCGTTGGACATGCCCTTCTTGCGGCTGAACAGATCGCGGGGCAGCACTCCGTCGTCGTAGATGCCGCGCAGCGGCTCCAGCGCCGACTTGGGGGCCTTGACCTGGGTGCGGGCCTTGGTGGCGGCGCCGCCCTCGCGGTCGTGGACGAGCTGTTCGGGGGTGACCGAGCCGCTGTCGGGCAGCGCGGTGCCCTTGGGCGCGGCGGGCTTCCCGGCGTACGGGAAGCTGCCGTCCCGTACGGTCAGTACCGCCTCGGGGTCGTTGCGTTCCCGGAAGGACTCCCACACCTTGGTGCCCTCGGCGAGGCCGTACTTCTGCTGGGCGGCGAGCAGCGAGAGCGCGCCCTCCACCTCGCCGCCCCCGCCGTTGCCGAAGAGCGCGCCGACGACGGAGGCGAGCGCGATCAGGTCGGTGAGCTTGAACGGCTGGATCTCACCGGCGTTGGTGATCGCGTCGATATGCCCGGTGAGCACGTACTCACCGGGGAAGTACCGGCCGTCCTTGGACTTCTTGGCGTAGGCGTTGATGCCGTCGACGTACGCCTGGGCATCGGCCAGCGCCTGGCGGCCGCGCTCTCCGCCGTGGCTGAGGATGTAGTCGATCTGCGCCTGGTAGTCCTCTTCGGTGTACGGCGCCTGGCGGAAGAAGTCCTGCTCCAGGCCCTGGTTGGCGGGGGCGCCGCCGGCGAAGGGGGTCAGCTCGCCGCGGCCCACATGGCGGAAGAGGTCCATCAGCCACAGCCGGTCCTGGGCGGCGGCGTATCCGGCGCCGAACTCGGTGCCCTCGCGGGTGGTGCCCTGGATGTGCGGGACGCCGGTCTTCTTGTCGCGGGTGATCGTGACGTCGTCGCGCGGATTGGTCACCGAGGCGACCTGGTCGGCGGGGACTCCGAAGGAGGAGTCGTTGAAGAAGCCGTTCAGCTTGTCGTCGGTGAGGGTGGGGTAGCCGCTCGCCAGATTGCCGTACGGGCCGAGCTGGTCGGTGCTGTGCTCGGGGTGGGTGCCCAGCACCCGGTTGGCGAGGATGTCGGCGAGGGTGGCGTTGCCGGTGGCGCCCGGCGGGAGGATGTCGGAGCACTGGCCCCGGCAGTAGTCGGTGGCGGCCGCCGCCGGGGGCTCCGCTCGGGCCGGCTGGGGCACCGGGGCCGCGAGGGCGATGCCGAGGCCGAGCGCGGCGGCCGCGGCGAGCACGGTACTGGTGAGCTTGCGGGTTCTGGTGGGCCTGGGGGTTCGTCGTCGCATGTGCGCTCCTCCCGATTGCCGTCGGACGGAGGTTACCGGCGGTATTAGCGGCCCGGAAGATGAGCGGGCGTCAACTTCTTTCCGCTTGGGGACCAATGAGGACTGCCCGCGAAGATCCAGGGAATTCGATGGATCCGGATCGCGCTGAGTTACGTCCATTCGACAACGAGTCGGGTCCGCAATCGCGGAGGTGGTAGGAAGTGGCCGGTTTCAGAGCACTCGCACGAGAGGTTCGCAATCCACGCAGACACATCACCGCTCGGCGCACATCGCTGCGCAAATGCCTGGAACGGTTCGCGCCGTACGGGCACCGGGCGACCTGGCACCATCTGTGCACCCGCTCCGGGATCACCCCGGAGGATCGCAGGCCGGACCCCCTAGGACTGCTCACCGCCCTTGAGGAGCTCGAGGAGGCCCGCACACTGTGGCTCGCGTACGAGGCGGACTTCGCCGCCCGGCGCAGGCAGGAGAAACTTCTCGGCATCCGGCAGCCGAGCGCTGTCGACGACTGGCATCTGCGCACCTGGGGCGGAAGCGACATCATTCCCTGCGAGAGCCCCTCGACCCACCCCGACGACCGCCTCGCGGATGTGCTGCGACGGCTGATCGCGGCGATGGAGTCGGGCCCGGGGGCGGCCTGCCCGGTATGCATCCGACCGGGCCTGGTCTGGCGCGAGGACCTGGACCGCTATCCCTCGGCCGGGCCGGTCTGCGCGGACTGCGGCATCGTGGTGCCGCTGCCGCTGCTGACCACCGAGGCCCTGACGGCGGCCCGGCGCGTGGTCCGGATGAGCCGGTACGCCACCGTATGACACCCGGCCGCCCCGGCCGGGAGCGCGCTCGTCGGAACCTTTGAGCACCGGACGACCGGCGAGCGCGCCGGAATCCACTGAGACTGCCGTCGATCACCGTCGACAGTGACACTCGCCCTCGACCGCTGACGCACGCTGTCGACCGCTGACACCCGCCGTCGACCGCTGACGCACGCCGTCGATCGCTGACGCACGCCGATGTCCGCCTACGGGGTGTCCGGCGGACCACGCGGCGGAGCCGCATATCGACGCTTCCCCGGCGCAGGCGCGAAGATCCGCCGGACACCCCCTGGGCGCGGGCCGCGTTGACAGGGCCCTGGTCAGCCGACCATGCTGAGCAGTCGCTTAGTGAGTGGTTGCCCGGGAGGCACGCATGACAGAGCCCAGGATCTTCACCTCGCCCGATGAACTGCGGTCCGCGGTCGGCGAGGAACTCGGCCCCAGCGACTGGCTGGAGATCGACCAGAAGCGCATCGATCTGTTCGCCGACGCGACCGGCGACCACCAGTGGATCCATGTGGACCCGGAGAAGGCGGCCGCCGGTCCGTTCGGCACCACGATCGCGCACGGCTATCTGACGCTGTCCCTGCTGCCGTCGTTCACCCCGCAGCTGCTGCGGGTCGAGGGCGTGCGCATGGGCATCAACTACGGGGTCAACAAGGTCCGTTTCCCCTCCCCCGTCCCGGTCGGCTCCCGGCTGCGCGCCACCAGCCGGATCGTGGAGGTGGCCGAGGTCAAGGACGGTCTCCAGATGACGCTGACGGTGACCCTGGAGCGGGAGGGCGGCGACAAGCCGGCGTGCGTGGCGGAATCCGTCGTCCGCTTCTACCTCTGACCGCCGCCGGCGCCCACCATGCGCAGCACCAGCCCCGCGTAGAGGTCGCCGACCTCGTCGGGGGTGCTGCGCCCGGCGGCGTTGAACCAGCGGGCGACATCGATGCACAGGGACAGCACCGCGACCGTGGTGCCGCGGACGTCGGGGACGTCGAAGACGCCCGCCTTCACCCCGTCCTCGATGATCGAGCGCACCGCCCCGTCCGTGGCCTTGCGGACCGCGATGACCTCGGCGTGGTGCTCCTCCGCGAGCGCGCCGAGCTCGTACTGCACCACGCGCGCGGTCGTGTGGTGCTCCGCGTGCCAGCGGACGAAGGAGCGGACGGCGTCGGCCAGCCGCTCGGCGGGGGTGCCCGCGCTGTCCCGCGCCCGCTCCACAATCGTCAGGGCCCGCTCATGGCCGACCTTGCTGATCTGGTAGAGCAGCTCTTCCTTGGTCTTGTAGTGGATGTAGAGCGCGGCCGGGCTCATTCCGGCGCGGCTGGCGATGTCCCGGGTGGTGGTGGCGTGGTAGCCACGCTCCGCGAAGGCGTGCACGGCGGCGCTCACCAGCCGCCGGGCGGCGTCGGGAGTGATGTCCCCCCAGGGCTCGACCTTGGCTCCGGTGTTCTTGGGCTCCGCGTCCATGGCGCACACCCTACACGGAGAGTGAGCAAGCGCTTAGGGGTGTCCGGGGCCACGGTGGACGCTCAGCGGGCCGCCGCCGTCTCGGTGCCCACCCGGCCGGGGAACTCCGCGCCCAGCAGCCGCAGCAGCGGGGTCGCCTTCACGGCCGTCTCCTCGAACTCCTCGTCCGGGTCGGACAGTGCCACGATCGCCCCGCCCACCCCGTACCGGACCCGGTCCGGGGTCACCACCAGGGTGCGGATCACGATGCTCAGATCGCATGCCCCGGAGAGTGAGAAGTAGCCGATGGCGCCGGAGTACACCCCGCGCGGCCCGGCCTCCAGATCGTCGATGATCTGCATGGTGCGGATCTTGGGCGCGCCGGTCATCGACCCGCCGGGGAAGGCGGCGCGCACGCTCTCGACCGCGGAGGTGGCCGGCCGCAGTGTGGCACGTACCGTGCTGACCAGCTGATGGACCGTCGCATAGGTCTCGACGTCGAATATCTTGGGCACCCGCACCGAGCCGATCTCCGCGGTGCGGCCGAGGTCGTTGCGCACCAGATCGACGATCATCAGGTTCTCGGAGCGGTCCTTCTCGCTGGTCGCGAGGTCCACCCGCAGCAGCTCGTCCTCGGCCGGGGAGCCGCCGCGCGGCCGGGTGCCCTTGATCGGCTGGGACTCCACGGTGCCGTCCCGGAAGACCCGCAGAAAGCGCTCGGGCGAGGTGCTCAGCACGGACAGCGGCCCGAAGCGGAGCAGGGCGGCGAACGGCGCCGGGCTGAGCCGGCGCAGACGCTGGTACGCGGCCCACGGGTCCACCGGTCCTTCGGCCTCGGCCATGTTCGTCAGGCACACCTCATAGGTCTCCCCCGCGGTGATCAGCTCCTGGCAGGTGGCGATCATCTCCAGGTAACGCTCGCGGTCATGGCGCAGCCGTACCTCGTCCGGAGCGGTGGTGAGCGGGGTGGGGCGGGGCTCCCGCCCGGCCAGCTCCGCCAGCCGGTCGGCGGTCCCGCGCAGCCATGTCCGGGCCTGTTGCTCGCCGCCCCGCCGCTCGCCCTCCTCCGCCAGGGCGAGGAGGTAGGTGGTCGAGGTCTGGTGGTCGAACACCACGGCGCGGTCCGCGAAGACCATCGCGGCGTCGGGCTCCGGGGAGCGGTGGGTGCGCTCACCGCCGCATTCGGCCTTGAGCTCGTACCCGAGGTACCCCGTCCAGCCGAGGGCGAAGTCGAAGGGCAGCGCGGGCAGTTGGACCCGGGCGGCGCGCAGGTCGCGCTCGATCCAGGTCAGGAACTCCTCGTGCAGCACCTCGCGGGAGCCGCCCGCGGTGACGGTGACCGTGCCCGCCCAGGTGTCGGCGGTGGCCACCCGGGCGAGCGGCCCGGAGGCGTCCCCCATCACCGAGAACCGTCCGCGCTCGCCCCCGGTGGCGCTGCTGTCCAGCCAGAAGGCGTGTCCGTCGGCGCGGAAGAGCCGGTCGAAGACGACCTCGTCGGACCAGCGGGTGGGCAGGGTCTCCACCAGCACCCGCAGGGACCGCGGGGTGGCGCGCGGCGCGGCGGTGGGCTCCGCGCCGCCGCGGAGGGAGGAGCGTGCGCCGCGCCGCCGCGCCGCCGGTTCCACTCCCTCGCGGGTCTGCCAGGACCGGGTGAGGTCGGCGAAGTTGCCCAGCAGCAGCCGGCCGTGCTCGGTGCAGATGGACTCGGGGTGGAACTGCACGCCCCACAGGGGCCGTTCGCGGTGGGCGATCCCCATCAGCACACCGTCCTCGGTCCAGGCGGTGGCCCGCAGCTCCTCGGGCAGGTCGGTGACGGTGAGCGAGTGGTAGCGGACGACGTCGAAGGGGCTGGGCAGTCCGGTGAAGAGGCCGGTGCCGTCGTGCGTCACCCGGGACAGCCGCCCGTGCCGGGGCTCGGGGGCCCGGACCACCCGGGCGCCGCTCAGCAGGCCCACTCCCTGGTGGCCCAGGCAGACGCCGAGCAGCGGCAGGGCGCCTTCGAGGACGATGTCGCGGCAGACGCCGAAGTCGGCCGCGCGCTCGGGGCTGCCGGGTCCGGGGGAGATGACGACGTTGTCGAAGTCCCGCAGCATCTCGGGCTTCCAGCCGGGGTCGTCGTGCCGGATCACCTCGGGCTCCCGGCCGCCCACCTCGGCCAGGTAGTGGAACAGGTTGTAGGTGAACGAGTCGTAGTTGTCTACCAGCAGCGTGCGCATCGAAACCTCGAACCTAATCGGAACTTAAGGATGACCGGCACGGCTCACCCCGCGCGGAGCAGCGAGGTGAACGCGTGGACCGTTTCGGCGGCCTGCTCGGGGTTCAGCCGGGGGTCACAGGGGGACCGGAACCGGGGGAACGCGGCGGCCCCGGCGTCCCCGGCCTCCGCGACGCACTCGGTGACCGGTTCCGGCGTCATCTCCAGGTGCAGCCCGCCGGGCCACTGACGGCGGTCCCGCAGGATCCGGTGGAACGCGGCGATCTCGTCGCGGATCGCCCACAGGGTTCTGGTCTTGTGACCGCTTCCGGAGCGGATCGTGTTGCCGTGCATGGGGTCGCTCAGCCAGACCACCGGGATCCCGGTCTCCGCGACCGCCTCTACCAGCGGCGGCAGCAGCCAGCCGATCCGGTCCGCGCCCATGCGCACGATGAAGGCCAGCCGGCCGGGCCGGCGCTCGGGGTTGAGCAGACGGGCCAGCTCCACGAGGTCCGCCGGGGTCGCGGACGGCCCCACCTTGACGCCGACGGGGTTGCGGATCGAGGCGGCCAGCCGGATATGCGGCCCCTCGGGGTCCGCTGTCCGCTCGCCGATCCAGCCGAAGTGGAGGGAGGAGGCGAAGCCGGCGCCGTCGGCGGCCGCCCGGATCAGGGGCAACTCGTAGGGGAGCAGCAGCAGTTCATGGGAGGCGTAGATCCGCTCGGCGTCGTCGTGCGCCATCTGTTCGTCTCGCATCGTGGACAGTACGGCGGCCGCGCGGTCGTAGGCGGTGAGCAGCCGGTCCGGGTCGGGGATCCGGGCGCGCGGATCGGCGGCGGCGCCGTTGACCGCGTCTCCCCGGTAGACGGGTAACCGGCCGCCGCCCGCAAGCCCGTCGTACGGCGCCGATCTGGGCTTGGCGTACTGGCCCGCGATCCGGCCCATCGTCACCACCGGGAGGCCAAGACCGGTGCGGATCGCCGTGGACAGCTCGCGCAGCTGCCCCAGTTTGCGCCGTACCACCCGCGGCGCGGCGTCGGCGAACAGCTCGGCGCAGTCCCCGCCCTGGAGGACGGCGGCCTCGCCGCGCTGCACCGCGGCCATCCGCCGGGTGAGCCGCTCGGCCTCCTCCGGGGGGATCAGCGCGGGACGGCCGCTCAGGGCGTGCCGGATCTCCTCGAGCCGGTCCGGGTCGGGCCACGGCGGCTGCTGAGCGGTCACCTTCTCCGCGGTCGGGCCGGGAGCGGTCATGTAGGAAGCCTCCACTGGTCGGGCCGGACACATCCCGCTGAAGCGCCGAGGCGGCGCGGGGCACCCGTGAGGCCCCCGAACCGGCGGGCCGGACGGGTCGACGGAACCGAGGAAACAGACGCATCCACTCCCGGTCGCAATACCGCGACCGGCGGAGATAGAAATGGTGGATATACGTCCGTCACTCCTTCGAGTGAATTCCTTCATCACCCGGAAGGGATTACCAGCGGTTACTACCGGAATTTCCGGCTCAGAGCCCCCGTTGCGCAGCCGACGACACGGTCGATTCAACGCGGCAGGGAGCTTAGCAATAGGGTGTAACCGTAAGCGACAGTTCCGCCGATATTTCGGAATGTGACGAAGGTCACATGCGTAAGACTTGCACTCAGACCCGCCTTCTATAGTGTTTTCGACCTGCGCTTATCCAATGGGGGCACCGCAACGGATGGCGCAGAAATCACATGAGACTTACGGGGGTAAGTGAATGTCTCTTCCATCGCATCGTCTCCGCGCGCCGGCTTCCGGAGACCGCCCTTAACGCCCTGCCGCCCGGTAGTGGCTCTCTTGGCATTTTCCCAGGTCAGACCGGCTTTCATGACTGTGTGAGCCCTTGCTGACCGCTGGGCCGCCGGTCCCTCGACAGCCATCCGCAAACGCCAGGACAAAGCCATGACCGCCTTAGGCGGCATGGCCGCACAGCGACGCGCCCATTCTCATCCGAGCCGCAAGCCGGCGTTGGAGCAATACGTCATGCACTTAAGCACGAAGACCTCCCAGCCCGATACGAGAGCGCCCCGCAAACGCGTCATCCTCGCCGAGCCCCGCGGTTTCTGCGCGGGCGTCCGCCGTGCCATTGCCATGGTCGAGCGGGCGCTCGAGGTATACGGCCCGCCTATTTATGTTCGAAAACAGATCGTCCACAACCACTACGTCGTCGGCCTCCTGGAGCGCAAGGGCGCACGCTTTGTGGAATCGGAATACGACGTTCCCGAAGGGGCCGTGTGCCTCTTTTCCGCACACGGTGTCCCACCCGCCGTCCGCACCGCAGCGTCCACAAGAGATCTGCAGGTCATCGACGCCACCTGCCCTCTGGTGGCCAAGGTGCACCAACAGGCGCGCCGGGTGGTCGGGGACGGCCGGTTACTGCTGCTCGTAGGGCATGCGGAACACGAGGAAACGGAAGGGACTCGCGGGGAGGCACCGCGGGAAACCCTGGTCGTGGAAACCGTCGAGGACGTCGAACGGCTGGACCTGCCCCGGGACACCCCGGTGGCCTATCTGACCCAGACCACCCTGTCGGTGGACGAGACCGCCGGCATCGTCCGCGCGCTCACCGAGCGGTTCGACGACATCGCCGGCCCCGGGACCGACACCATCTGCTACGCCAGCCAGAACCGGCAGAACGGCATCAAGTCCCTCGCCCAGCAAGCGGATCTGGTGCTGGTGGTCGGCTCGGAGAACTCCAGCAACTCCCAGCGGATGGTCGATGTCGCCCGCGACACCGGAACCCCCGCCCACCTGGTCCCGGACGTCTCCCGGCTGGACAGCCGCTGGCTGGAGGGCGTGACCACCGTCGGCGTCAGCTCCGGCGCCAGCGTCCCGGACGCCCTCGTCCACCAACTCCTCGACCAGCTGGCCGAGTTCGGCCATGACCAGATCGACATCGAGTCCACGGCCGTCGAGGACGTGGTCTTCTCCATGCCCCTGCAGCTCACCGACGGCATCCGGTCCGACGACCGGGAACGGCTCGACGACGCCTGGTCGAAGGTCCCATCGGACGCACCGGCCGGAACCCCCAGGAGGACGAAGTGACGGTCCATACGATGGCGACCCCCCGCCCCGCCTCGGCCCCGGCCACCACCGCCCGCCGGACGCTGATGAGCCTGCTGCCCCGGGTCGAGGAGCGGCTGCACGCCTTCCTGTCCGCGGAGTACGAGCGGTGGCACGGTCTCGACCCCCGCTCCAGCGCCCCCATCGACGCGATCGCCGACCTGGTCGACGCGGGCGGCAAGCGCATGCGCCCGGCGTTCTGCCTGAGCGGCTATCTGGCCGCCGGCGGCGACCCGGAGGACGGCCGGGTCATCCCCGTCGCCGCCGCGCTGGAGCTGCTCCACGCCTGTGCGCTGATCCACGACGATGTGATGGACGAGTCCGCGGTGCGCCGCGGCGCGCCGACCGTGCACACCAGCCAGGCCGCGCTGCACCGCGAGCGCGGATGGCAGGGCACGGCGGAGCGCTTCGGGGAGAACGTGGCGATCCTCGCGGGCGATCTGGCCCTGGTCTACTCCGACGAGATCATGGCCGAGGTGGGGCCCGCGGTGGCCGCCGAGTGGCATCTGCTGCGCTCGGAGCTGATCATCGGCCAGTACATGGACGTCGCGGCGTCCGTGGAGTTCGAGCCGGACCCGGAAACCTCGCGGTGGATCGCCATCGCCAAATCCGGCCGCTACACCATTCACCGCCCGCTGGTCCTGGGCGCCGCCGTGGCAGGCCGCGCCGACGCGGCGCCGGCCTTCGAGGAGTACGGGGCGGCGCTCGGCGAGGCGTTCCAGCTGCGCGACGACCTGCTGGACGCCTTCGGGGACTCCGAGGTCACCGGCAAGCCGAGCGGTCTGGACTTCGAGCAGCACAAGATGACGCTGCTGATGGCCCTGGCCATCCAGCGCAACGCGCACATCCGCGAGCTGGTGCCCGCTCAGCTGCGGGGCGCCGACCACCTGCGGCGGCTGCTGATCGAGACGGGTGTGCGCGACGACGTCGAGAAGCACATCGACGGGCTCGTCGAGCGGGCCTGCCGCGCCATCGCCGAGGCCCCGCTGGAGCCGGAGTGGCGGGAGGAACTGGCCGCCATGGCCCACGAGGTCGCCTACCGGAGCGCCTGAGACCACCGATAGCCCCGAAGACCTGGCCCGCTCGATCCGGAAGCGGATCGCGGCCGACCGTGCGCCGGGCGTCCGGCGCCTTGAGGAGGATTCCCGATGACCGTCGATCTCGGCCTGCCCGCCGCGCCGCCACCGGTGCTCGGCAAGCGCCGTGTCACCCGTCAGCTCCGCGTCGGCGCGGTGGGGGTCGGCAGCGACTTCCCGGTCTCCGTGCAGTCCATGACGACCACCGTCACCGCCGATGTCAACGCCACCCTCCAGCAGATCGCCGAGCTGACCGCGACCGGCTGTGACATCGTCCGGGTGGCCTGCCCCAGCCAGGACGACGCCGACGCGCTGCCGCAGATCGCCCGCAAGTCCAAGATCCCGGTGATCGCCGACATCCACTTCCAGCCCAAGTACGTGTTCGCCGCCATCGAGGCGGGGTGCGCGGCGGTGCGGGTGAACCCGGGGAACATCAAGAAGTTCGACGACAAGGTCAAGGAGATCGCCCGCGCCGCGAAGGACCACGGCACCCCGATCCGCATCGGAGTGAACGCCGGCTCGCTGGACGCGCGGCTGATGGCCAAGCACGGCAAGGCCACCCCCGAGGCGCTGGTGGAGTCGGCGCTGTGGGAGGCGGAGCTCTTCGCCGAGCACGACTTCCACGATCTGAAGATCTCGGTGAAGCACAACGACCCGGTGGTCATGGTGCGCGCCTATGAGCTGCTCGCCGAGTCCTGCGACTATCCGCTGCACCTGGGGGTGACCGAGGCGGGCCCCGCCTTCCAGGGCACCGTCAAGTCCGCGGTGGCCTTCGGCGCGCTGCTGCGGCAGGGCATCGGCGACACCATCCGGGTGTCGCTGTCGGCGCCTCCGATGGAGGAGGTGAAGGTCGGCACCCAGATCCTGCAGTCGCTCAATCTGCGGCCGCGCAAGCTGGAGATCGTCTCCTGCCCCTCCTGCGGCCGGGCCCAGGTGGATGTGTACAAGCTGGCCGACCAGGTCACCGCCGGCCTCGAGGGCATGGAAGTGCCGCTGCGGGTCGCGGTGATGGGGTGTGTGGTCAACGGCCCGGGTGAGGCGCGGGAGGCCGATCTCGGTGTCGCGTCCGGCAACGGCAAGGGCCAGATCTTCGTCAAGGGGAAGGTCATCAAGACCGTCCCCGAGAGCAAGATCGTTGAGACCCTGATCGAGGAGGCCATGCGCCTGGCCGACGAGGCGGGCCCGCAGGACGCCCCCGAGTCCCCCACCGTCAGCGTGGGATGAGGGGGCATCCGTGAAGCGCCTGACAACGCGGGTGGCGATCGTCGGGGCGGGCCCCGGCGGTCTGCTGCTCTCCCATCTGCTCCGGCTCTCCGGGGTGGACTCGATCGTGCTGGAGCGGCGGAGCCGGGCCTACGTGGAGAAGCGGGTGCGGGCCGGGCTGCTGGAGGGCGGCACCGTGGACTTCCTGCGCGCGGCCGGTCTGACCGACCGGCTGGACCGCGAGGGGCTGGTCCACGAGGGCTTCGTCTTCCGGTTCGGCTCGCGCGCCCACCGGATGCCCTTCACCGAGCTGACCGGCCGGACCGTCCATATGTACGGCCAGCAGGAGCTGGTGAAGGATCTGATCCGGGCCCGGACCGAGGCCGGGGCGCGGCTGTGGTTCGACGTGCCCGACATCGAGCTGCGGGGCCTGGAGACGGACACACCGGCCGTGCGCTGCACGGTGGCGGGCGAACCGGTGGAGATCGCCTGTGACTTCGTCGCGGGCTGCGACGGATTCCACGGGGTCTCCCGCCGCTCCGTGCCGCCCGGCGCGCTGACGACCTACGAGCGCGCGTATCCGTACGCCTGGCTCGGGGTGCTGGCCCAGGCCCCGCCCGCCGCCGAGGAGCTGATCTACGCGGTGCACGGCCGCGGCTTCGCGCTGCACAGCATGCGCTCCCCCGCGGTGAGCCGGCTCTATCTCCAGGTGGAGGCCGGTGAGCCGGTGGAGAACTGGCCCGATGAGCGGATCTGGAAGGAGCTGCACACCCGGCTGGACATCGACGGCGCCCCTGAGCTGGCCGAGGGGCCGGTCCTGGAGAAGAGCTGTGTGGCGCTGCGTGGCTTCGTCACCGAGCCGATGAGCTACGGGCGGCTGTTCCTGGCCGGAGACGCCGCGCATATCGTGCCGCCGACCGCGGCCAAGGGGCTCAACCTCGCCGTGGCGGACATCAAGGTGCTCGCCGCGGCCTTCCGGGAGTTCTACGAAACCGGCGACCGCGGCCCGCTGGACGGCTATTCGGCCGCCTGTCTGCCCGGGGTCTGGCAGGCGCAGGAGTTCTCCGACTGGATGTCGCGGCTGCTGCACCGGCCGACGGAGGGCCGGGTGTTCGACGAGCGGCTGCAGCACGCCCGGCTCGAGGCCGTGGTGCACTCCCCCGCCGCCGCGCGGGACTTCGCCGAGAACTATGTGGGCCTGGCGCGGGAGCGGACCCCGGCCCGGGGAGGACGGCCGTGACCTCGCTGACGAGCGAGAGCCGGACGACGGCGCGCACCCGCCGCGGCGGGGACGTGGCGCGCGGTCTGTTCCGGCTGTCGAAGATCTTCGTGTATCAGAACTACTTCGGCTGGGGCATGGCGTGGCTCGCCTTGAGCCCGCAGGCGCGCGACCGCCCGGGGACCACCGCCGCGATGCTGCTGTTCCTGCTCGGCTCCATGGGCATCGTCACCTGCACCTGTGCCACCGACGACCTGGTGGGCTTCCGCAACGGCAGCGACGCCCGCAACTACAGGGCCGGTGACACCAAGCGCGACATCCGGGGCAAGCCGCTGCTCAGCGGGGCGGTCACCGAGCGCGAGGCGGTGCGGTTCATCGCCTGCGCGGCCTCGGTCGCGGTGCTCGCGGGGATCGGCGCGTTCTGGGCGCTGGACTGGCGGGCTCCGGCCGTGGCCTACCTCCTCTACGGGGTCGGGTTCTTCTTCAGCGTGCAGTACTCGGCCGGGCTGCGGCTGAGCTACCACCGGGGCGGTGCGGAGACGCTGCTGTGCCTGGCCACCACGGCCGGGCTGCTGGCCCCGTACCTGGCGGTGGAGCGGCACTGGTCCTCCCCCGCGGTGCTGGTGGGCCTGTTGCTGGGGCTCTGGCTGGTCATGGTGAGCAGCTACTCCAACGTCAACGACGCGGACGGGGACCGCTCGGTGGGCCGCCGCACGCTGGCCGCGTCGACCGGGCCGCGGGTCTACAAGACCGCCATGGCCGTCTTCTTCCTGGCCTCGGCCACGCTGATCTGCGTCCTGGGCCTGACCACCCGGTGGCCGTGGTGGACCCTGCTGACCCTGCTGCCCGCCACCGCCCTCCACGCGGCCCAGCTGCGCGAGGGCCCGCTGCGGGGGCGCTGGCTGAGCGCCCGCAAGCTCGGGCTGTACGCCTACGACCTGGGCTTCCTGGGTCTGCTGGCGCCCGCGCTGTATGTCCTGACGTAAGGGGTGTCCGACGGTACGCGTACGCCTGCGGCGAGCTGTTCCCCTACCCGCCCCTTCCCACAACTGGGGCTCCGCCCCAGACCCCGCTCCTCAATCGCCGGAGGGGCTGATTTCAGCCCGTCCGGCGATTGAGGACACGCCCGAAGGGCGTCCGGGGTCCAGGGGCGGAACCCCTGCCACGCGGCGGAGCCGCAAATGGATGCCGCGGGAAGGGGCGGGCCACCTAGCCGTACCCCTGTCCCACCCCCGTTCGCACCCCTATACAAGGAGATGAGCATGGCGGCGCGTTCTCAACGGCCTGTCAACGTAGGCCGGTTGTTCCACTGGGCCGCCGAACGGGGCAGGCCGACGGTCATGCATCTGGACCGGCCCTTCGACATCGCCCCGGACTCCGGAACCCGCTTCGACGTGCCCGCCCTGGCGGCGACGGTGGAGGACGCCGCGGGGTGGCTGCACGGGGCGGGGCTGCGCCACGGCGACCGGCTCGCCATCGTCAAGGAGAACCACTACGACTTCATCCTGCTCGCCGCGGCCGCCGCCCGGCTCGGGGCGCTGCCGGTGATGATCGCGCCCATCCGGTCGGAGGCGCATATCCGCACCCTGCTCACCAGGATCTCCCCGAAGGTGCTGGTGATGGGCACCACGGTGCTGGCGCGGATGACCGCCGCCGGGATCGCGCTCGACGACCCGGGGATGACGCTGGTGGCCGTCGGCGAGGACCGCCCGGGGCTGCCCGGGGAGACGCTGCGCATCGACGATGTGCGCGGCGGCGCCCGGCCACCGGTGCGGTTCCGCGGCCGCCATGAGCCCATGCTGGTCACCCACACCTCGGGCACCACGGGCGTGCCGAAGCTGGTGGTGCACTCGCCCGCCACCACGCTCGCGGCGGTGCCGTTCCGCATCGAGTCCTACCGGCTGCCGCTGATGACCTCCCGGCCGGAGGACGTGGTGGCCAGCGGGATCTCCTTCGCCCACAACCGCAATCTGTCGTGGACCAACGGGACGCTGTTCCGCGGGCCGCGGAAGATGGTGATCCTCTCAGAGCCGGGGCTGGAGAACGTGGCGCGCATGCTGGCCGCGCACCCGCCCACCTCGCTGGAGGCCTGTCCGAACGTCTTCCAGTACTGGGAGGAGCTGGCCGACACCCGGCCCGAACTGTTCGCGGGCGTACGGCGGTTCATCAGCACCTTCGACGCGGTGCACCCCAGGACGGTCCGCAAGTTCCTCGGCGCCTCCCGGGTCCGGCTGCCGCTGTGGGCCTGGGGCGTGGGGCAGTCGGAGATCGCGGGCATCGCCGCCGGGGTGGCCACCCGCTCCATGGTCCGCGCGGACAGGCCCCGGGCGCACGACGCCACCAACGTCGGGTTCCCGCCGCTGGTCCGGGTCAAGGTCGTGGACCCGGAGACCGGCCGCAAACGGCCCCGGGGGAAGCCGGGGCTGCTGATGGTGAGGACCAAGTCGCGCTGTCTGACCTATCTGGGCGAGGACGACCGGCACCGCGCCAAGGACCAGGGCCGCTGGTGGAACACCGGCGACCTGGGCGAATACGCGGGCTACGGCCGCATCCGGCTGATCGACCGCGAGGTCGACATGATCCCCGGGATGAGCAGCATCGAGCTGGAGTCCACTCTGCTCGACCGGCTGGACCGGGCCTCCGAGGTGATCGTGCTCGGGGTCCCCGGGCAGCTGCCGATCCCGGTCCTGTGCATGCGCGACGACGCCCTGGACCCCCAGGAGTGGGACCGCGCCTGCCGTGGCCTGCCCGAGATGGGCAAGCCCCGGCTCGTGCCCTGGGACGAGATGCCGCGCACCGCCACCTGGAAGGTGCGCCGGGGGGAGCTGCGCGAACAGCTGCTGGGTTCCAGCGACACCTACGGCACCGGCCAGTGGACGTGACCCGCGCCATGCGAGCAACGCCACGCAATCGCAGCGAGACGAATCCATCCACCGTGAACGAGGGGTAATTAGCCGTGTGGTTCCCGCCCGCTCTCATCGACCTCCCGAACGTCGCCCCGGTGACGCTGCCGGAGGCGGACCGGCCGAGTTGGCTGTTCTGGATCCTGATGGGCCCGTGCGCATCGGGCTGGCTGGTGGCGTACGGACTCGCCATCTACCGCGCCAAACTGGACAAGCGGGTGGGGATTCCCGTCTTCGTGGTCGAGGTCAACCTCGCCTGGGAGTTCACCCTCTCCCTCATCCTGGACCAGGCCGATGTGCAACGCCCGATCAACCTCAGCTGGTTCCTGGTCGACTGCTTCATCCTCCGGCAGACGCTGGCCTACGGATGGAAGGACTATCCCGGTATGAGCCGGCGGGCCTTCCGGTGGATGGTCTTCGGCGTCATCGCCTGGTCCGCGGTCTTCCACATCATGACGACCTATGAGCTCAAGGACGCCACCGGCATCTACACCGGCACCGGGCTGAACGTGTTCCTGAGCCTGTCCTTCATCTTCATGCTGAGCCGCCGCGGCTCCTCGCTCGGGCAGTCGATGTACGTGGCCCTCGCCAAGGGCATCGGATCGTTCTTCGCGGGCTGGACGGTGCTGGTGATGTACCCGGGCCACCACCTGTTCATCTTCCTCTTCCTGACCGTCTGGACCATCGACGCGACCTACTGCGTGCTGCTGTACCGCAAGGTCCGCGAGGAGGGCCGCTCGCCGTGGGCCTGGAACCGGGGCCCGGCCGAGGTCCCCGACGACCCCGGCGTTCTGACAGCCGTTCGGTGAGCGACGCGGCCCGGGGATGTCACATCCGGGAGGGGCTCGGCGTCTGGGATGCCGTGACGGGATTCCGGACGCGGTGCGCTTGAGGAAGGAAGAGGGAATGCTGGACAGACTGGCCGGTTTCGTCGTGCGGAGGCGCCTGGCGGTGTTGGTCGTCGGCCTGCTGCTCGCCGTGGTCGGCGGGGTGGCGAGTACGACGTTGTTCGACAAGCTGACGGCGGGCGGTTTCGACGATCCGAAATCGGAGTCATCGCGGGCGATCACCGCGCTGGACAAGAGGTTCGGGCAGGGGCTGCCCAATCTCACGCTGCTGGTGACGTCGAAGGGGCGGGTGGACGACCCGTCCGTGACGGCGGCGGGCACCGAGCTCACCCGGAAGCTGGGCAAGGAACCCGGAGTGGCGAACGTCAGCTCCTACTGGACCACAGGGAAGGCCCCGCAGCTGCGCGGCAAGAGCGGTCACAAGGCCCTGATCATGGGTACGGTCACCGGGGACGACACCACGTCGCAGAAGCGCGTCGCCGAGCTGGCCGACCGTTACGAGGGCTCGCGGGGCGGGCTGGAGGTGAAGTTCGGCGGCTATACGAAGTTCCAGCGGGAGCTGCTGGAACAGGGCCAGAAGGACGCCACCACCGGTGAGACGGTCGCCATCCCGATCACCCTCGTCGCGCTGGTGTTCATCTTCGGCAGCGCGGTGGCCGCGGCGCTGCCGCTGGCCGTCGCCCTGGTGGCGATGATGCTGACGATGGGTCTGACGTGGATCCTGGCGAGCGTCACGACGGTCGGCTCGCTCGCGGCGAGCGTGGTGACCCTGCTGGGTCTGGGCCTGGCCATCGACTACAGCCTGCTGATGGTCAGCCGCTACCGGGAGGAGCTGCGGTCGGGGCTCGCCCCGCCGGACGCCATCCGGGCGACGCTGACCTCCGCCGGGCGCACCGTGACCTTCTCGGCGCTGACCGTGGCCGTCTCATCCCTGGCCATGGCCTGGTTCCCGCTCCAGGCGGTGCGGTCCATGGGCTATGCGGGGGCGCTCACGGCGCTGCTGTCCGGGGCGTCCTCGCTCATCGTGCTGCCGGCTCTGCTCGCGCTGCTCGGTGACCGCATCGAGAAGGGCCGGGTGTTCCGCAAGCGGCGCGGGGTTGGCCCCGAGGCGGCCGCCCGGAACGTGGAGAGCGGCTTCTGGCACCGGCTGGCCACCACCGTGATGCGGCGCCCGGTGCCGATCGTGACCATCGTGACCGCGTTCCTGCTGCTGCTCGGCGCGCCGTTCCTCGGCATCAACCTCGGCATGCCGGACGAGCGGGTGATGCCCGCGTCCTCGTCGGCACGTCAGGTGGCCGACACCGTACGCGCCGAGTTCGACAGCAGTGAGCAGAACGCGCTGCAGGTCGTGGCGCCCGAGGGCGGCTCCGACCGGGCGGCCGTCGGCGCGTACGCGAAGCGGCTGTCCCAGCTGCCGCACGTGGCCGCGGTGCGCACCGCCACCGGCGCCTACGCCGAGGGCCGCCAGGCCGCCCCGCCCGACCAGCGGTACGCGCGCTACGCCTCCGGTGACGCCGTCTACTTCTCCGTGGTGCCGGAGACGGCCAGCGCGGACGACGCGGACCGGCTGGTCGGCGAGATCCGCTCGCAGAAGGCCCCGTTCGAGGCACTGGTGGGCGGGGCCGCGGCCACCAACCACGACGCCGCGGCGGCGCTGGAGAAGTGGCTTCCGTACGCCCTGGGCACCGTGCTGCTGACCATGCTGGTGCTGCTGTTCCTGGTGACCGGAAGCGTGATGCTGCCGTTCCTCGCGCTGGTGCTCAGCGCGCTGAGCCTGACGGCCACCTTCGGCGCGCTGGTGTGGGTCTTCCAGGACGGCCATCTCGCGGGGCTGTTCGGCGACTTCACCCCGACCGGCAACATCGCCGCGACGATCCCGGTGATGCTCTTCGGCCTCGCCTTCGGGCTCGCGATGGACTACCAGGTCTTCCTGCTGTCCCGGATGCGCGAGGAGTACGAGCTGACCGGCTCGCCCACGGCCGCCGTCGCCCAGGGGCTGGAACGCACCGGCCGCATCGTGACCGCGGCGGCGGTGGCGATCTCGGTGGTCTTCCTTGCCTTCACCGTCTCCGGCATCTCGCTGGTGAAGGCGTACGGGGTCGGGCTGCCGCTGGCCGTGCTGATGGACGCGACACTCATCCGGGGAGCCGTGCTGCCCGCCGCGATGCGGCTGGGCGGGCGCGCCACCTGGTGGGCCCCGGCGCCGCTGCGGCGGCTGCACAGCCGGTACGGCCTGCGCGAGGAGCCCTCGGCCCCGGCGCCCCGGCGCGACGGCGACCGGGCCCTGACCGGCTGACGGCCCACCACGCAGGCGGCTCACGGGTCCGCCGCCCGGCACCCCGGGCGGCGGACCCGCCGCACGCGGGCGGCCTGGCGGGCCGTTTCACGCCGTCGCCCCCTCACGGGCCGTCACACGCGGGCCGCCTCCGGGAGGTCCGGCGGATCTGTCCCCTCCCCGCCCCTTCCCGATACCAGGGGCTTCGCCCCTGGACCCCGAGGCCCGAGCCGGACCCGCCGCCGCGCGGCGGAGCCGCGGATCGACGCTCCGGAAAGGGCGAAGCCCCGGCCCGACGTCTGGGACGAAACCCCGCTCCGGCGTCCGGGGCGAAGCCCCAGTTTCGGGCCCCGGGGCGGAGCCCCACCGGGGTCTGGAGCGGAGCCCCACCGGGGCCCGGGGCGGAGCCGCACCGGGGTCCGGAGCGGAACCCAGCTGGGGCCCGGGACGGAACCCCACCGAGGTCCGGGGCGGAACCCCGCCGGGGTCCGGAGCGGAGCCCAGCTGAGGCCCAGGGCGGAGCCCCACCGGGGCCCGGGGCGGAGCCGCACCGGGGTCCGGGGCGGAGCCGCACCGGGGTCCGGGGCGGAACCCAGCTGGGGCCCGGGACGGAACCCCACCGAGGTCCGGGGCGGAACCCCGCCGGGGTCCGGAGCGGAGCCCAGCTGAGGCCCAGGGCGGAGTCCCACCGGGGCCCGGGGCGGAACCCCGCCGGGGCCCGGGACGGAACCCCACCGGGGCCCGGGACGGAACCCCGCTGGGGGCCGGGGCGGAGGCTCGCTGGGGCCTGGGGCGGAGCCCCGCTGGGGCCTGGGGCGGAGCCCCGCTGGGGGCCGGGGCGGAGGCTCGCTGGGGTCTGGGGCGGAGCCCCGCTGGGGGCCGGGGCGGAGCCCCGCGGGGGCCTGGGGCGGAGCCCCGCTGGGGCCTGGGGCGGAGCCCCGCTGGGGGCCGGGGCGGAGGCTCGCTGGGGTCTGGGGCGGAGCCCCAGTTTTGGGGAGGGGCGGGGAGGGGGAGGGCCCGCCGCAGGCGGTGCGGTCCGCCGGGCGCCCCTCATGCGCCCCGGGCTACAGCGGTTCCGCTTCCGTCGTGGCGTACTCCTTGCGCAGCGTGGCCAGGACGGGATGCTCCGGGTCGAACTCCACCCCGTCGATCGACCGGATCGGCCGTACGCCCACCCCCGCGTTGAGGGCGAAGGCCGCGCGCAGTTCGCCGAGCCGCTCGCGGTCGATCCGCGCGGTGTGCTGCGGGCCGCCGTGGCCGCGGCGGAGCAGTTCCTGGGTGACGCCGGGCAGGCATACGGCGTCCGGCCAGAGCAGGCGATCGCCGTCGAAGAACCCCACGTTCCAGGTCGCGCCCTCGGACACCGCGCCCCGCTCGTCCGTGAGCAGTACGTCGTCGTAGCCGTCGAGCTGGGCCAGGCGGCGCAGCCGCAACAGTCCGAACAGCCCGACGTGTTTGACCTCCGGCAGGTCGCGGTGGTGCGGTGCGGTGCGCACGCTCAGCGGCGGCAGCGAGGGTGCGGCGGCGGGCCGGGTGGTGACCAGGATCCGCGGTGTGGCCTCGGCTCCCGGCCGCTCCAGCCCGAGGTCGGGGTCGTACACGGTGACCCGGACCGTGAGCGGTCCCGCGGTGTCCGCGACGGCGCGCCGGGCCAGTTCGCGGACGCGGTCGCGGTCCGGGTCGGTGCCGAACAGCACACCGCAGTCCCGTACCAGCCGGTCCAGATGGAGGGACAGCCCGCGTACCCGCCCGTCCTCCACCCGCATGGTGGTGAAGTGGCCGTAGTTGGTCATGGCCAGCGCCGTCAGCTCGCGGATGCCCGCCGGTTCCCCGTTCAGCTCTGTCATGGGGGCAGTCTTCCAGCCGGGGGGTGGACGGACTCGGCGAGTCGGCCGAGCTTGTCGGGATTGATCAGACCGTAGATGCCGCGCACCCGCTCGCCGTCGGGCGCGGGGTCGAACACCGCGGCCGCGTACAGCGTCCCGCCGATGAACAGGACCACCCCCGGGCCGCCGTTGATCTGCACCGGGCGCGCGTTGAAGGTGGGCAGCTGGGCGCTGACGGCGGCCACCAGGCGGGCCACCTTCTCCCGGCCCTCGATCACGCGGAGCGCGGCGCGGCGCTTGCCGCCGCCGTCGCTCCACATGACCACCTCCGGGGCCAGGACGTCCATCAGGGCGTCGAGGTCGCCGCCGATGGCCGCGTCGAGGAACCGCTCGGTGACGATGCGCTGGGTGGAGCGGTCGAGGTCGTAGCGCGGCCGGCGGGCCTCGACGCGTTCCTTGGCGCGGTGGGCGAGCTGGCGGACGGCGGCCGGGCTGCGGCCCAGGATCGCGGCGATCTCCGCGTGGTCGTACGCGAACGCCTCGCGCAGCACGAACACCGCGCGCTGCAAGGGGGTCAGGGTCTCCAGGACCACCAGCATCGCCAGGGACACCGATTCGGTGCGGATCGCGGTGTCGGGGGTGTCCGGCTCGGTCAGCACGGGCTCGGGCAGCCAGGGGCCGATATAGCTCTCCCGGCTGCGGCGGGCACGGCGCATCTGGCTGAGCGCGTGGTTGACGGCGATCCGCACCAGATAGGCCCGGGGGTTGGCGATCTCCTTGTCCTGGACCGACGCCCAGGACAGCCAGGTCTCCTGCACCACGTCCTCGGTGTCGGCGACCGTGCCGAGCATGTTGTAGACGATGGAGAAGAGCAGCTCACGGTGGTGGAGGAAGTCCTCGCTCCCCGCATCCGGCACCGGCCTGTCCTGCGGTCCCGCGCGGTCCTTCCACGGTGATACGGGGGTGTCCATTACACCGATGGTAGGCGGCACGCCGCTCCGGCCAGCGCATAGGATCGGCTCATGCCAGATCTCGTATCCGTCAACTACCGCAAGTACGACGGCACTCTGCACTGGAACCTGCGGATGCGCAGGCTGGGCGAGGACGACCACGGCGTCTGGCTGGGGCTGCCCGGCGGCGCCGTCATGCGCAAGGGGTACGGCCCGATGGTGCCGATCCCCTGCGCGCATGTGATCCTCTTCCCGCGCGACGCGTGGTGGACGGCGGTGTTCAACGCCCCGCCCCGGGAGACCGAGATCTACTGCGACATCGCCACGCCTCCCGAGTGGCTCTCTTCGCACGAGGTGTCGATGGTGGACCTGGACCTCGATGTCATCCGCAAGCGGACGGACGGCTCGACCCTGATGGACGACGAGGACGAGTTCGCCGAGCACCAGGTGCGGTACGGCTACCCGGCGGACGTCATAGCGGAGGCCGAGGCGGCGGGGCGGTGGCTGATGGACGCGGTCGACGGGCGCGCCGAGCCGTTCGGGGACGCCTCCAGGGCGTGGCTGGCCATGGTCGACGGCGAGCGCCCCTGAGACCGTCTCGCGGTCGCCTCACCGGGGTGGCCGTCCCGTGGACCGCGAGGCCGGGGAAGACTCCTCCGTACGCCCCTTGGCACGCGGCTCCTCCGGCACCGGCCGGTCCCCGGCGGGATCCGCGGCCGGGCGGCCGCGCAGCGGCCGGACGGCTATCGCCGCCGATATCAGGAGCAGTCCGCCCAGCATGACGAAGGGTGCGGCGGTGCCCGCGAGCCCCGCGAGCACACCGGCGGAGGCGGGCGCGGCCACCTGGCCGAGCCGGTTGCCGGTGAGCCGCAGCGCGAGGGCCGTGCTGCGCGCCGCCTCGGGGGCCGCCTGGACGACGGTCGTCATCGACAGCGGCTGGCCCACGCCGAGGCAGAAGCCGAGCCCGGCCAGCAGCACCCCGAGCGCCCAGGCGGGCACCGGCAGGGCGATGCCCGCGCACAGCAGCGCGGCGCCCAGACAGCTGACGGCCATCAGTACGGTGCGGCCCATCAGCCGGATCATCGGGGTCATGGCGAGCCGGCAGGCCACGGTGGCGGCGGCGCGCAGGCTGAGCAGCACACCGACGACCGCGGGCGAGATACCGCGCTGTTCGCCGACGACCGGCAGATAGGCGGTGAGGATGTCGGTGGCGGAGAGCACCGCGAGGCTGATGAACATGCCGGAGGCGACCCCGCGGGTGGTCAGGATGGACCGTACGGAGACCTTGCGGGCCGGGGCCCCCTTGGCGGGCCCGGCCGCCGTACCGTCGGGGCGGCGCTCGATGCGCCACAGCGAGGTGACGGAGAAGGCCGCGAGGGCGGCGGAGACGAACAGCGCGGCGGCGCTGGTGCGGCCCATCGCCCCGTCGTGTTCGGAGACCACCAGACCGGCCGCGATGGGCCCGATGAGCTGGCCGAGCGAGGCGCCGATGGTGAAGTGGCCGAAATTGCGGTCCTGGTCCTCGGGCGCGCTCTGGCGGGCCACGATGGACTGGGCGCCGATGACGAACGACAGATGGCCGAGGCCCATCACCCCGCTCCACGCGGCCATCGCGGGCAGCGATCCGGCCGTGCCGCTGAACGCGCATCCGGTGGCGATGAGGGCGACCCCGACGGGCAGCAGCGGCGCGCACCGCCCGTGATCGGTGCGCCGCCCCAGCGGTACGGCGGCGAACAGCGGCAGCAGGGCGTAGATACCGGCGATCACACCGATGGCACGGGCGTCGGCGCCGAGCGCCAGCGCCCGGTAGGAGACGGCCGGCCGCGCCATGCTCACCGCCCCCTGGGTGAACGAGAAGGCGATGACCAGGCGCAGCAGCCAGCCCCTGGCGGGCTTTGAGATCTTCACGGGTCAGATGATGCCGAAGGCGAGACCCGCGGCGAGCACCACCAGGGAGGTGAGCGCCGCCCATTTAACGGTGAACCGGGTGTGGTCGCCGAATTCGACCTTCGCCATGCCGACGAGCACGTAGACGGCGGGGACCAGCGGGCTCGACATGTGCAGGGCCTGTCCGACGAGCGAGGCGCGGGCGATCTCCAGCGCGGAGACCCCGTGGGCGGCCCCGGCCTCGGCGAGGATCGGCACGATGCCGAAGTAGAAGCCGTCGTTGGACATGAAGTAGGTGAGCGGGAGGGACAGCACACCGGTGACGATGGCCATATGCGGGCCCATGCCCTCGGGGACGCCGTCGACCAGCCAGCGGGCCATGTGCTCGACCATGCCGGTGCCGGTGAGGACGCCGGTGAAGACGGCCGCGGCGAAGACCATGCCGGAGACGTTGACGACGTTCTCGGCGTGTGCGGCTATACGGGCCTTCTGGTCGCTCATCTGCGGGAAGTTGACGGTGAGCGCGACGGCGGCGGCGAGCAGGAAGAGGACCGGGATCGGCATGGTCTCGGTCACCATCAGGGCGAGCAGCGCGACGGTCAGGGCCGCGTTGAACCAGTAGAGCTTGGGGCGCAGGGTGGCGCGGTGGGGGTCGAGCCCCTTCAACTCGTCGTCGTCCTCGTCGGCGGCGTCCGAGGAAGCGGAGCCGTCCGAGGAGCCGGAGCCGTTCGAGGACCGGGCCTCCGCGTCGGTGCCGGAGCCCGCGCCGCCGCCGGTCAGCGCGCCCTTGCCGCCCTTACGGCCCTTGGCCCCCGTGCCGCCGGAGCCCGCGCCGACCAGCACCTGCTCGGGGTCGCCCGCGGTGACCTCGTCCAGCGTCAGCACGCCGAGCCGCTTGCGCTCCCGCAGGCCAAGGCCGTAGGCGAGGGCGATGACGAAGAGCAGACCGACCGCGAGGGCCGGGATCATCGGCACGAAGATGTCGCTGGCGTCGACCTTGAGCGCGGCGGCGGCGCGGGCGGTCGGGCCGCCCCAGGGCAGCGTGTTCATCACGCCGTTGGCCATGGCCGCGACACCGGTCATCACCACGAGGCTCATCTTCAGCCGCCGGTAGAGCGGCACCATGGCCGACACAGTGATCATGAAGGTGGTGGAGCCGTCTCCGTCGAGCGAGACGATCGCCGCGAGGATCGCCGTGCCGACCACCACCCGCATCGGATCCGCCTTGCAGAACCGCAGGATGAGCCGGACGATCGGGTCGAAGAGGCCGACGTCGATCATCACCCCGAAGTAGATGATCGCGAACATCAGCATGGCGGCCGTGGGTGCCAGATCGCCGACGCCCTTGAGGACGTAGTCCCCGAGGTGCGCCCCCTTCCCGACAAGCACACAGAACAGCGCGGGGATGAGCACCAGGGCACCCATCGGGGACATCTTCTTCATCATGATCAGGACAAGGAATGTCGCGATCATGACGAAGCCGAGGATGGTCAGCATAGTTGGCTACCTCACGTTCGCCTTTGAACTCCCCCAGATTTGGCGGTCGAGGCGACGTTAGGTGCCGCAACTTTCCGTTAACAAGGTCTTGACGCGTGAGCAATAAGCGCAAAACCCCAGGTCAGTGCCGTAGCGAGGGTGATACGCGCACCGGGTGGCCATTGAGCACCGCCGTCCCCGAGAGCGGATCCAGCCGTGAGCCGTCGAAGAGCTGGTTGACATTGACCCCGGGTCGGGCCCCGGCCACGGACAGCCGGACGCCGGGGCGGGCATGGCCCCAGCCGTGCGGCAGGCTCACCACTCCGGCCCGTACCGCGTCCGTCACCTCGACCGGCACCTCCAGTTCCCCGCCCTCGCCCTTGACCCGGGCCAGACCGCCGTCCGCCAGCCCCAGCCGGGTGGCGTCCTCGGGGTGCACCTGGAGCGTGCAGCGGTTGCTGCCGCCCATCAGGGCCGGGACGTTGTGCATCCAGCTGTTGTTGGAACGCAGATGGCGGCGGCCGACCAGCAGCAGCCCCGAGGGCCGGTCGGCCTGCGACCGGCGCAGCCGCTCCACATCGGCGGCCAGCGGCTCCGGGCACAGCTCCACCGTGCCGCTACGGGTCTTCAGCAGCCCCGGAAGGCGCGGCCGCAGCGGACCCAGGTCGATGCCGTGCGGATGGGCGAGCAGCTTCTCCAGGCTCAGCCCCTCGGGGTCGGCGCCGAAGCCGTCGCCGTACGGGCCCAGCCGCAGCATCATGTCCAGCCGGCGCTCGGGGCCGTCCACCCCGGTCAGCAGCGCGGCCAGCTCGCCGGGCTCGCGTCCGTGCACCGGCGAGTACGGGTCGGCGACCTCCTTGCCGAGGGTCCCCTGGATCGCCATGGCGTCCACCGCCTCCGGGTCCGCGCCGCCGTTCCCGCTCACGCACAGCACCAGCCGCGCCAGGATGGCGCTCTCGCTCAGCCGGTCCGCCTCCAGGGGGAGGGCGGGGCGGGTGTAGCGGACCTGGTTGCGCACGGCCAGGCTGTTGAAGGCGTAGTCGAAGTGGGGGCTGCGGCTGGGCGGCGGCGGGGGCAGCACCACATGGGCGTGGCGCGAGGTCTCGTTGAGGTACGGATCGACGCTGACCATGAAGTCGAGCCCGGCCAGCGCCCGGTCCAGGCGGTCGCCGTCCGGCGCGGAGAGCACGGGGTTGGCCGCGAGCGCCAGCACCGCCCGTATCCGCCCCTCGCCCGGGGTCTCGATCTCCTCGGCGAGCGCGACGGTGGGCAGTTCGCCCTTGGCCTCGGGGTATCCGCTGACCCGGCTGTGCCAGCGGCCGAGCGCGAACCCCTTCCCGGGCCGCGCCGGGCGCTCCCGGCGACCGGTCGCGGCGAGCGGGAACATCATGCCGCCGGGCCGGTCCAGCTGTCCGATGAGCACGTTGACCACATCGACCAGCCAGCTGGTGAGGGTGCCGAACTCGACGGTGGTCGAGCCCACCCGCCCGTACACCACGCCCTGGGACGCGGCGGCCAGCTCACGGGTGAGGGTGCGGATCTCCTCGGCGGGCACATCGCACGCCTCGGCCACCGCCTCCGGCGGGAAGTCCGCGGCCAGCCGCCGCACCTCCGCCACGCCGCTGACATGCTCGGCGAGCGGGCCGGGCGCCACCAGGTCCTCGGCGAACAGCACCTGCACCATGGCGAAGAGCAGCAGGGCGTCGGTGCCGGGCCGGATCGCCACATGGCGGTCGGCCAGCGCAGCCGTACGGGTGCGCCGGGGGTCGACCACCACCAGCCGGCCGCCGCGCCGCCGCAGCGCCCGCAGCCGCCCGGGGAAGTCGGGGGCGGTGCACAGACTGCCGTTGGAGTCCAGCGGGTTGGCGCCGAGCATCAGCAGATGGTCCGTACGGTCCAGGTCGGGCACCGGAAGCGCGTTGGCGTCCCCGTACAGCAGCCCGCTGGAGACATGCTTGGGCATCTGGTCGAGGGTGCTGGCGCTGAAGACGTTACGGGTGCGCAGCGCGCCGAGCAGCAGTGGCGGATAGAGCCCTCCGGCCACGGTGTGCACATTGGGGTTGCCGAGCACGACGCCCACGGACTGCGGCCCGTGCTCGCGCAGCAGCGGGGCCAGCCCCTCCGCCACGGCCGCGAACGCCTCGTCCCAGCCGGTTTCCACCAGCCGCCCGGCACGGCGGACGAGGGGGCGCCGCAGCCGGTCGGGGTCGGCGTCGAGCTGCCCGAACGCCGCACCCTTGGGGCAGATGAAGCCACGGCTGAAGACGTCCTCACGATCGCCGCGCGCCCCGGTCACCCTCCCCTCGTCGATGGTGAGGGTCAGCCCGCAGGTGGCCTCGCAGAGCGGGCAGATACGCGGGGCAGTGCTCATCGGTCTCTCCCAGGGAACGGCGGCGAGGCCGCGATGACGCGCCGGACCCGCTCACCATACCGACTGGTAGGCATGTCGGGGAGGGATCGGCGGGAACCCCCGGCCGACCGGACCTCCGCGTGGACCCCGGATCAGTCCAGGACCCGGGCCAGATAGGCGCGCAGCAGCTCCTTCGTCTCCGCCACGATCGCCGGATCGCCCTCCGGGTCCATCCGGAACGCCAGCCGCAGCAGCGCGTCCGCCGTCTCGACCGCGAGCAGGAAGGCCACCCGAAGCCGCTCCTCGGTCGCCTCGTCCCCGCCCGTCCGGAGCCGGTCGGCGAGCAGCGTCCGCAGCCGGTCGGCGACCAGATGGTTGGGCTGCTCCGGCGGCGCGGTGGCCGGGACCGGATGGCCGAACTCGATGAGCGCGAAGCCCGGGGCCCCGCGCTTCATCGCCAGATACTCGTCCACGACGACGTCCATCGCCTCCCGCCAGCCGCCGCCCCCGTCCGGCCCGGAGCCGGAGGCGGAGACGGAGGCTGAACCGGAGGCGGAGGCGGAGGCGGCGTCCGAGGCGGCCAGCCGCCGGGTGATCCGCTCGGCGTACTCGTCCAGATTGCGGTGGGCCAGGGCCTCGGCCATCGCCCGCTTGTTGGAGAAGAAGCGGTAGACGGAGCCGATGGGCACGTTGGCGCGCTCGGCGACGGCCCGGGTGCTCAGCTCTTCGTAGCTGATCTCGTCGAGGAGCTCGGCACACGCGTCGAGGATCCGGCCGAGGCGCTCGGCGCTGCGGCGCTGGACCGGATGGCGGCGGAGGGGCGGTATGGGCACGCCACCATCCTGCCCGATCATTGACGAGCCCGGGTTTCGATTCCTATCGTCTGACAGAGGAATCAAGTGGAATCTAGTGGTGTGCGGCGGAGCGGTGGGAGCGCGCGATGGGCGACGGCACGGGGATCCAGCACGGCAAACAGCACAGCAAGCAGCACGGCAAGCAGCACGGCGATCAGCACGGCAGTCAGCGAGGACACGAACAGGGGATCGAGCGGGCGCGCAAGACGGCCGAAGAGCTGGTCTACGCCTCCGGTTTCGGCAATGAGCACAGCAGTGAGGCCGTGCCCGGCGCACTGCCCATCGGCCGCAACTCCCCCCAGCGCGCCCCGCTCGGGCTCTACGCGGAGCAGCTGAGCGGCAGCGCCTTCACCGAGCCGCGCGCCACCAACCGCCGCTCCTGGCTGTACCGCATCCGGCCCTCCGCCGCGCATCCGCCGTTCACCCGCATCGCGGGCGGCGCGCTGCGCGGGGCACCCTTCACCGAGGCCGTGCCCGACCCCAACCGGCTGCGCTGGGACCCGCTGCCGGAGCCGCCGAAGGGCACCGACTTCCTGGCCGGGCTGTGGACGCTGGGCGGCAACGGCGACGCCACCCAGCGCGCGGGGATGGCCATCCACCTCTACGCCGCCAACGCCCCCATGACCGACCGGGTGTTCAGCGACGCGGACGGCGAGCTGCTGATCGTCCCCGAGCGGGGCGGGCTGCTGCTGCACACCGAGTTCGGCCTGCTGCGCGCCGAGCCGGGGCATATGGCGCTGATCCCGCGCGGGGTGCGGTTCCGGGTGGAGCCGCTGGAGCCGTCGGTGCGCGGCTATGTGTGCGAGAACTACGGCCGCCCCTTCACCCTCCCCGACCTCGGCCCGATCGGCGCCAACGGGCTGGCGAACCCCCGGGACTTCCTCGCCCCGGTCGCCGCGTACGAGGACGTGGAGCGCCCGGTGGAGGTGGTCAACAAGTTCTGCGGCAATCTGTGGGCCGCCACCTACGACCACTCGCCGCTGGACGTGGTCGCCTGGCACGGCACCCATGTGCCGTACGTGTACGACCTGCGCCGCTTCAATGTGCTCGGCACCATCAGCTACGACCACCCGGACCCGTCCATCTTCACGGTGCTCACCTCGCCCTCCGACACCCCCGGGCTCGCGGGCGTGGACTTCGTGGTCTTCGCCCCGCGCTGGCTGGTCGGGGAGGACACCTTCCGGCCGCCGTACTTCCACCGCAATGTGATGAGCGAGTACATGGGGCTGATCGAGGGCGCGTACGACGCGAAGACCGGCGGCGCGGGGGGCTTCGTACCGGGCGGTGGCTCACTGCACAACATGATGTCCGCGCACGGCCCGGACCATGAGACATTTCTGCGGGCGAGCGCGGCCGAGCTGGCGCCGCACAAGCTGGACGACGGGCTGGCCTTCATGTTCGAGACGCGCTGGCCGGTCACGGCCACCCGGCAGGCGCTGGAGGCGGACCACCTCCAGGGGCGCTATGACGACGTATGGCAGGGTCTGGAACGCCATTTCCGTCCCTGAACGCCGCCGCCGTTGCCGCCCGCGTCGACCGGAGACCGTGTGACCACCTTCGCCCCCGACTCCCTCGCCCTCAACCGCAAGTTGCCGCTGTGGTACCAGGTGTCGCAGTCGCTGCGGGCCTCGATACTCGGGCGGGCCCCGCACGATCCGCTGCGGCTGCCGACCGAGGACCGGCTGGCCGAGCACTACGGGGTCAGCGTGCTCACCATGCGGCAGGCGCTGAAGGAGCTGGAGACCGAGGGGCTCATCAGCCGCCACCGGCGGCGCGGCACCTTCATCGAGCCGAACGCCCGGCGGGCCGCGCCGGTGCGGCTGCTGGGGTCGGTGGACGCGATCGTGGCCCAGCAGTCGGGTGAGCGGACGACGGTGCTGGAGCACGGCCCGGCACCGGTGCCGGCGGCGCTCGCGGAGTACTTCCCGGGCCTGGACGAGGCGACCGCCTACCGCAGGCTGCGCCGGGACGGCCACAGCGGCGAGCCCACCAACTGGGCGGAGAACCTGGTCCGCCCCGAGCTGGCCGACCGCATCGACCTCGCGGACCTCGCCCGATGGCCGATGACGAAGGTGCTGCGGGACGCGGTGGGGGTGCGGATCAGCCGGATCACGGACACGGTGGAGGCCCGCCTCGCCGACCCCGAGACCTCCCGGCTGCTCCAGGTCCCGCTGCTCAGCCCGATCCTGCACTACACGGGGGTGACCTACGACGAGAGCGGCCGCGTGGTGGACGTGGCCCGCATCCACTACCGGGGCGACCGGTTCTCCTTCTCGGTCACGGTCGAGGCGGACTGAGCGGCACCCGCCGGGTCGTGACGCCTGCGGCGTGGCTGCTCCCCTCCCCGCCCCTTCCCGACACCTGACGATATGCGGCTCCGCCGCGTGCGGGGCTCCGCCCCAGACCCCGCTCCTCAAACTCCCCCAGCTACCGCTGGGGGAGCTTGAGGACACGCCCGAAGCGCGTCCGGGGGCTGGGGCAGGGCCCCAGTTTCGGGAAGGGGCGGGGAGGGGAAAGACCAGCCGGGCCGCACAGTCCCAGGTGCCGTGGCCACGGCGGCCGGAGCCACCGGAGCGGCGGCGGACGACGTCGGGCAGCCCCCTGGACGTCGGGCAGCCCCCTGGAAGGACAGGGCGGCATCGATACCATGCCGGGCGTGGGAGAACGTGAGGCGCCGCCGCTGGGTGACCTGATGCCGTGGGCCGTGGGGCCGCTGCGGCTCGGGCGGGCCTGGGTCATGGGACCGGACGCGGCCTCGCTCGGGGCGCGCTGGGAACGGCTGACGCGGGCCGAGGACGAGGCGGCGCGGGCCGCGCTGTTCCGGCCGACCCGCGCCCGTACGCCGCACAGCTCCGTACCGCAGCTGCCCGGCCAGGCCACCTCCACGGCCCGGCTGGCGCGCGAGGACGGGCCGTGCCCCGAGCCGGTGCGGATCGCGCACGGCCCCTTCGACCAGCAGTGGCTGATACCGGATCACCGGCTGATCGACGCGGCCCGCCCCGAGCTGTGGCGGGTGGCGGACGACCGGCAGATCCATGTCGTCGAGGCCGCGGGACCGGACCCGGACCCGGTGCTCACCTTCTCCGCGCTGCTGCCGGACGGCCACTCCCCCGCGGGCCGCCCCGGCCGGATCCGTCCGCTCTACCGCCGCCCCGACGGACGGGAGCCCAATCTCGCCCCCGGGCTGCTGGACCACCTCACCACGCGGCTCGGCCGCCCGGTGACCGCCGAGGACTTCCTGGCCTGGACCGCCGCCACGGCGCGCGGCGCGCCATGCGCCGTACCCCTGACCGCCGACCCGGAGCTGTGGGGATCGGGCGTGGAGCTGGGCCGCCGCGCGCTGTGGCTGCATACGCGCGGGGCGCGCAGTGGTGAACGCCCGCGCATGCCGGGTGGCCGGCGCCCCTATGTCCGCGCCGCGCTTCCGTCGAGCGGGCTGCCGGGCTCGCTGGACTACGACCCGGACGAGGAGGCCCTGCTGCTGGGCGAGGGCCGCATCTCGCCCGTCCCGCAGGCCGCATGGGACTTCCAGGCGGGCGGGGTGCGGGTGCTGGAGACCTGGTTCGAGCAGCGCACCGCCGCGCGGGAGCCGGGCACGCTGGAGGCGATCGGCCCGGCGGGCTGGCCGTCCGCGTGGACCTCGGAGCTGCTGGAGCTGATCACCGTGCTGGCGCTGCTCGCCGAGCTGCGACCGGAGCTGCGGGCGCTCGCCGACCGGGTGGCGGACGGCGCGCTGATCGACACGGCGGAGCTGCGGGGGGCGGGGGTGCTGCCGGTGCCCGGCGCGGCGCGGCGCCCGGCGTCCGTACTGGATCACCACGAAGAGGGCCCGGAGGGGCAATTCGCCCTGCTCTGAGCCCGCTATGTGCCCGCCTTGCGGACTGGGGCTCTGAGCCCGCCTCGTGGGGCTGTGCGCCCATCCCCCGGGCGCGCCGATCTCTCAGATCTCTCACCAAAGCCACGGCCGCACCGCGGCCACGGCGGCCGGTCGTGGCCTCTCGTCGGCATCCCACGGCGACAACGGCGTGGGGTGGATCACAGCACGGAACTCACCGGCTGGAGCGAACCGGTTGACCCCGTGCCTGCCCGGGATGACGACGAAGACGCCTACGGGCCGGCCGGGTCAGCCGCGGCTGCCGAACAGTGAACGGCGCAACCGGCGCAGCGGCGCGAACAGCGACACCCGCGCACTCCGGCTGTTCTTCACGCGCGCGTGGTCGCGCGCGGTCAGCTCCTGCATCAGCACCGCCGCACTCTCCGCCTCCCGCTGCGGGACGGCAGGGCCGCCCATCACCGCGAGATGGCGCTCGAGGCGCGCACTGGACGCACCGCTTCCGCAGTTGATCGCAGGCACTCGTGGCCTGCTCCGTACCGTTATCTGCTCCATGACACTCCCCACCCGTACGAGGGCACCCGCCCCGGGCAGAGTAACCCTACCTCCCCGAGCCGTCACCCACGCATCCCAGGTTCCGGATTCACCACCACGTCAAGGGTGTTGACGATACCTATCACGCGCAAACAAATTTCCGGGCCGACCAATCCATTCGTCCGCCGGGTCCGAATAGCCGCATGAAGGACTGCTCCAACAAGCGTGCGAAGGACCTACAGGATGACCGCAATCACCAAGAGCTTGGCCACGCTGGTCAGCTGCGCACTGGCCGCCGGCGGGCTCACGGCCGCCGGAGTGGCCGTACTGCAGCCCGGGACGGCGCAGGCTTCGAGCCACCGCGAGGCGCCGCTGATCTCCGGTCAGCCGCAGTACGACGCCACGGACGTCTACGCGTTTGTCAGCCCGGACAAGCCGGACACGACCACCATGGTCGTCAATGTGCTGCCGTTCCAGGACCCCGCGGGCGGCCCCAACTTCTACAAGTTCGCCCATGACGCCCGCTACGACCTGCACGTCGACAACGACGGCGACGGCCAGGGCGATCTGCTCTTCCGGTGGACCTTCAAGGACCACCTCAAGAACGGCGACACGTTCCTCTACAACACCGGGCCGGTGAACTCGATCGAGGACGCCACCCTCAACTTCACCCAGACATACGACCTCGAAGTCATCAAGCTGAAGCATCAGAAGGCCGTCGCCCGCGCCAAGCTGGGCAGCGATCTGCCGGTCGCGCCGTCGAACGTCGGCAAGGCGTCCATGCCCGACTACTCCAAGCTCCGCGACCAGTCGGTGCAGAAGATCGGCTACAGCGGGGGCTCGACCGCCTTCGCCGGTCAGGCCGACGACCCGTTCTTCCTCGATCTGCGCGTCTTCGACCTGCTGTACGGCGGCGACATGTCCGAGGTGGGCAACGACACCCTCAAGGGCTACAACGTCCAGTCGATGGCCCTCCAGGTGCCGACGTCGGCGCTGACCGAGTCCAAGGACCAGCCGGTGATCGGCGTCTGGGCCACCACCCACCGGCAGACCGCCGACGGCGACTGGACCCAGGTCTCCCGGCTCGGCAGCCCGCTGGTCAACGAGGTGGTCATCCCGCGCAAGGACAAGGACAAGTTCAACGCCTCCTCGCCGTGGGACGACGGGCAGTTCCTGAAGTTCGTCCAGGACCCCGAACTCCCCAAGCTGGTCGAGCAGATCTACAAGATCAAGGCGCCGGACACCCCGCGCGACGACCTGGTGCAGGCGTTCCTCACCGGTGTGCCCAAGCTCAACCAGCCACCGAACGTCCGCCCCGCCGAGGAGCTCCGGCTCAACACCTCCATAGAACCCAACGGCAGCCCCAAGCGGCTGGGCGTCCTGGACGGCGACAACGCGGGCTTCCCCAACGGCCGCAGGCTCTCCGACGACGTCCTGGACATCGCGCTCCAGGCCATGGAGGGCGAGCTGCTCGGCAAGAAGAACGACTTGGGCGACGCGGTGGACGAGAACGACCAGAAGTTCGGCGGCTCCTTCCCGTATCTGGCGCTGCCCAGCTCCGGCTCGGACGCCAAGGCCGTCTCGAAGAGCGCCGGGCAGTCGCTGCTGAACGGCGGCTCGGGCGTCGGCTCCTCCTCCGACGACAACATGCTGCTGGCCGGGTCCGCGGCGGCCGGTGGCGGGGCCGTGTTGCTGCTGGGCCTCGGATTCCTCTGGATGCGGTCGCGCCGGCGGGCTCCGCGCGTGCGCCGGCACTGAACCGCGGGTGCCACCGGGCCCGTACCACCGGGCGCGGCCCCGCCGAAACCCGCGCGGCGGCCGCGCCCAGGCTCCTCCTCACCCGTTCGACCCTTCCGTCCGTCCGCCC
Source organism: Streptomyces iranensis (assembly GCF_017874715.1). Taxonomy (GTDB): domain Bacteria; phylum Actinomycetota; class Actinomycetes; order Streptomycetales; family Streptomycetaceae; genus Streptomyces; species Streptomyces iranensis. Next base: position 174,190 of record NZ_JAGGLR010000016.1, read on the forward strand.
GTCCGTCCGCCCGCCCTTCCGTCCGTCCGCCCGTCCGTTCCGCGCGTTCGTAGCTCAGCGAAAGGCAGCTGTCACCATGGCTCTACGGCCATCCCTCCCCCCCACGGCCCGGACCGCGGCCGTGGTGTTCGCGCTCGCGGCCGGGCTGACCGCCGCCTCGATCGTGATCGACGCCTCGGACGGGCCGGGCGGATCCGGCGGCGGCCCGGACGCCGCCCGCGCGGTGCACCCGGCCGCCGCGCGGTACGAGCAGCTCAGCGGCGACGGCCTCGCCCGGCAGATCGACGCGATGCAGACCCATCTGCGCGGTGAGCCGAAGGACGCGGAGAGCTGGGCCGGTCTCGGCTCGGCCTATGTCGAACAGGCCAGGACCAGCGGCGACCCCACCCGCTATCCGCAGGCGGACAAGGCGTTCGCCCGCTCCCTGTCCCTCGAGCCGCGCGACAACGACGTGGCGCTCGCCGGGCGCGCCTCGCTCGCCGCCGCCCGCCATGACTTCCGGGGCGCGCTGCGCGACGCCGACAAGGCCCTGAAGGTGAACTCCTACAGCCAGGGGGCGCTGGCCGTCCGGGTGGACGCCCTCGTCGAACTGGGCCGCTACAAGGACGCGTACACGGCCGCCAAGAAGGCCGACTCCCTGCGCCCCGGCATCCCCGTCTTCACCCGCCTCGCCTACGTCCACGAACTGCGCGGCGACCCGGCCGGGGCGCGCCGGGTGCTGCTGCGCGCCCAGGACTCCGCCACCTCGCCCAGCGATATCGCCTATGTGTCGACGGCGCTCGGCCAACTGGCCTGGAACCAGGGCGAGTACGGCACCGCGCGGCGCGCGTACGGCACCGCGTTGCGCGCCGTTCCCGGCTATCTCCCGGCGCTGGAGGGCCAGGGCCGCACCTCGGTCGCGGACGGCCGCCAGAAGGCGGGGATCCGCGATCTGGAGGCGGTCGTACGGCGCTATCCGCTGCCCGCCGAGCTCGCGGCCCTGGGCGAGGCGTACGAGGCGCGGGGCGACCGCTCCAAGGCGCGCGGGCAGTACTCGGTGGTCGACACCTGGATCGCGCTCGCACGGGCCAACGGGGTGGCGACCGACCTGGACAGCGCGCTGGTCGCGGCCGACCACGGCGATGTGAAGGAGGCGCTGAAGGCGGCCCGCGCCGAGTGGGACCGGCGGCGGACCGTACACACCGCCGACGCGCTGGCCTGGGCCCTGCACCGCAACGGCAAGGACGAGGAGGCCCTGAAGTACGCCAAGGACGCCGCCGAACCGGGCTACCGCAACGCGGCGTTCCTCTACCACCGGGGCGTCATCGAGAAGTCCCTGGGCGACGACGCATCGGCGCGCCGCCGCCTGAAGGCCGCACTCGACCTCAACCCGGGGTTCTCCCCCACGGGCGCGAGGGCGGCGAAGGCGGCGCTGAAGGAGCTGGAGGCCGCCCGATGACACTCCCCCACCCCGCCCCTTCCCGAACCGGGGACGACCAGCTCCCCGCCCCCCGCCCGGCGCTCCGCACCCGATACCCCGCCGACGAAACCGAGAGGCCCCGGCAGCGCGGCCGTGAAACCCAGAGCCCTGGGCAAGGGACCCATTGGCGGCTCGCGGCCGCATCTCCGACCCGGAGCCCTGGGCGGCGTGCCCGTTGGCGGCTGGGGGCGTTCGGGGTGCTGGTGGGGGCCGTGGCGATGGTGGTGTTGCCTGCGGGGAGTGCCGAGGCGCATCCGCTCGGGAACTTCACCGTCAACCGTTACGACGGGCTCGTGGTCACCCCCGGGACGCTGCGGGTCGACCATGTCGAGGACCTGGCCGAGATCCCCGCCGCCCAGGCGAAGCCGGAGATCGACCGCGACGGCGACGACGCGCTGTCCGGGCGGGAGTTGGGCGCGTGGGCGGCGCGGCGGTGCGCCGGTGCGGCGGAGGGGGCGCGGCTGACGGTCGACGGGCGCGAGGTGCCCGTACGCGCCGGGCGCGCGCAGGCCCGTCAGCGCCCCGGACAGGCCGGGTTGCCGACGCTGCGGGTGGAGTGCCGCCTCACGGCCGCGCTGGGCGACGGCGAACGGGCGACGGTCGCGTATCGCCCGCGCGACATCGGTACGGGCCCCGGCTGGCGGGAGGTGACGGCACAGGGCGACCGTATGACGCTCACCGATGCCAACGTCCCCAAGACCTCCGCCTCCCACCGGCTGGTCCGCTACCCGGCGGGGCAGCTCTCCTCGCCGCCCGACCAGCGGTCGGCCGCCCTCAAGGTCGAGGCGGGCGGCCCCGCGCTGGCGAGCGCGGCGGAGTCCGACCGGGACGAGGCGGTGGGCTCGTCGGTGCTGCCGCGCGGGGTGGACCGGTGGACGCAGGCGCTCACCTCGATGGTGGCGCGCCATGACATCACCTTCGGCTTCGCCCTTACGGCCTTCGCCACCGCCGTCCTGCTGGGCGCGATGCACGCCCTGGCCCCCGGCCACGGCAAGACGATGATGGCGGCGGCGGCCGCGGCGGGCGGGCGCAGCGCGCTGCGCGACATACTGACGCTGGGCGCGTCGGTGACGGTCACCCACACCTTGGGGGTGTTCGCGCTGGGCCTGCTGGTCACGGCGGGTTCGGCGGCCGCCCCCTCGGTGATCTCATGGCTGGGCATCGCGAGCGGTGTGCTGGTGGCGGTAGCCGGGGCGGGACTGCTCCGCAAGGCGCTGCGCCGCCGTCGGCACATGCGAGCCCACCACCACAGCCACGACCACGACCACGACCACGCGCATAAGGACGACCACGCCCACGCCCACGGGCATACGCACACCCATGACCACGGCGACGGTCACACCCACACCCACGAGGTGCGCCCCACCCTGCGCGGCACGCTGCTGCTCGGCTTCGCCGGGGGCATGGTGCCCAGCCCCTCCGCCGTCATCGTGCTCGTCGGCGCGGCCGCGCTGGGCCAGGCGTGGTTCGGCTTCGTCCTGGTGGTGGCGTACGGGCTCGGGCTGGCGCTGACGCTCACGCTGGCCGGGTTCACCGCGGTGCGCCTGGGTGTGCGGGCCACGGAGCGGCTGGCGGCGCGCAAGGGGTCCGGGGGCCGGATCGACCAGCTGCTGGGGGCGGTGCGCCGCGCCTCGCCCGTCGGAACCGCCGCCGTCGTCCTCGCGTTGGGGTGCGGATTGGTGCTCAGGGGGGCGGCAACCACGCTCGGTTGAGGTACATTCAGCCCGAATTGCTCGGTTGAGGGGGAGGGGCTCGGCCATGGGCGAAGAGGGTTTCGGGCGGCAGGGCGAGCGGGTGGGCGGCGGCCGCTATCGCCTGCTGGGCGAGCTGGGCCGGGGCGGCATGGGCATGGTGTGGCGCGCGTACGACGAGGCGCTGGGCCGCGAGGTCGCCATCAAGGAAGTGCGCGCCCCTGCCGGGCTCGGGGACCGCGACATCGACCGGCTGTACGCGCGGATGGAGCGCGAGGGCCGGGCGGCGGCGCGGGTGTCGCATCGCAATGTGGTCACCGTCCACGACGTGGCCATGGAGGGCCGCCCGTGGATCGTGATGGAGCTGGTGCGCGGGCTGTCGCTGGCCGATGTGCTCGACGCCGAGGGGCCGCTGCCGCCCGCGCGGGCCGCGCGCGTCGGCGCGGAGGTGCTGGCCGCGCTGCGTGCCGCGCATGCGGTGGGCGTGCTGCACCGGGACGTGAAGCCGGGCAATGTGCTGATGGCCAACGACGGCCGGGTGGTGCTCACGGACTTCGGGATCGCGGTGGTGGAGGGCGATGCGGCGCTGACGCTGACCGGGGAGCTGGTGGGCTCCCCGGAGTTCCTCGCCCCGGAGCGCGCCCTGGGGCGGTCGCCGGGGCCGGAGGCGGATCTGTGGTCGCTGGGCGTGCTGCTGTACGCGGCGGTGGAGGGGTTCTCGCCGTTCCGCCAGGACACCCCGCTGAGCACGCTGCGCGCCGTGGTGGACGAGTCGCTGCCCGAGCCGCGCCGGGCCGGACCGCTCACCTCCGTACTGGAGGGGCTGCTGGACAAGGATCCGCGGCGGCGGCTTCCGGCGGCGGAGGCGGAACGGCTGCTGCGGCTGGTGGCCGCGGGAGGCACACCGGCGGGCGGCTCGGTGTCGTCCTCGAACGCCTTCGGGCCTGTGGCCACGGCGGAGACGGAGCCCCTGGGCCGGTTACCGGAGCCCGGTGCGACGCCCGCGAATCCCCCGGCCCCGGACGGTCCGGCGGGGCCCGCCGATGAGCCACCGCCGCCACGGCGGCAGCGGGCCGCGGTGGCGGCCTTGGTCGCCGGGGCGCTGCTGGCCGTGCTGTCGCTGGGCGGGTTGGCCTGGGCGCTGCTGAACAACGGCGGCTAGGCGCGTCCAACGGACCGTGACGCCTGCGGCGGGCTGCTCCCCGCCCCTCCCCGCCCCTTCCCACAACTGGGGCTCCGCCCCAGACCCCGGGCCGGACGACCGCGATGTGCGCGGGCGCCCGCCCGGTCATCGGCCCCCGGGGTCCAGGGGCGAAGCCCTTGGTAGCGGGGGCCCGGGGTCTGGGGCGGGGGGCCACAGGCGCGGCGAAACCGCGTGCCCGCGACGGCGGAGGGGCCCGCGAGGAGGCCCCGGCGGACGGGGCCCCCTCCCCTGCGAGTGGTGGCGGCCGCGGGTCAGGCGGCTGAGCTGAAGACCGGGAGGTAGCCACCGGACTGGCCGGCGGCGGTGGGGTGGTAGGACTCGTCGATGGGGAAGGTGACGCTGTTCAGCCAGGCGCTGCCGGAGCAGATCTCATGCCCGGTGAAGGTCGCGGTGACGTCGCCGAAGCTGAAGCCGTGGTCGGCGGCGCGCTTGGCGGTGACGGAGTTCAGAACATCCGCGCCGCTGTTGATCGCGGCGCGCTCGGCCTCGCTGAGGCCCACGACGCAGGAGCCGCTGAGCTTGTAGAACCGCGGGTAGCCGAGGACGACGACATGCGCGGAGGGGGCCTTGGCGCTGATGGTGTTGTAGACCTGGTCCAGCTTGCCGGGCAGGGTGTTCTGGACGAAGTTCTTGGCGCTGTTGACCGCGTTGATGCAGGTGGACTCGGACTGCAGCACACAGGTCATCATGATGTCGGCGAAGCCCGCGTCATTGCCGCCGATGGAGATGGAGACGAGGCCGGTGCCGGAGTTCAGCGGACCGAGCTGGTTGTTCAGCACATCGCCGGTCTTGGCGCCGGAGCAGGCGGTGAAGTTGAAGCTCGAGGGGGCGTGCGAGGCGGCCCAGAGGGCGGGGTACGCCTTGGTGCTGCGCTTGCAGCTGCCGCTGGCGCCGTCGTAGCTGCCCGCGCCGACGCCGGATGAGTAGGAGTCGCCCAGCGCCACATAGGCGGGGCCCGCGCTGTTCTCGGTGGCCTGGGCCGTGCCGGTCCCGGTGAGGGCGAGGACGGCACCGACGGCGAACGCACCCATCGTCGCCGTGAATCTGGACAGTTTCATTCGATCTCCCTAGCAGGATCACTGCTGTGCCGATGTGAGGCGCGATAGCCCGAAAAATGGGTAATCGCGTTCGAAACCGTCAGTCACACCGCGGGGATCGATTGCGATGGTGTGACATGGATATGTCATCCCGCGCAACGGGCCGATCTATGCGGGTAGTTGGCAAAAATCTTTCGATACGCGGCTGATACATCCATAGGTCGGATGGAATCCGGATGAGTCACCATGTGACGCCCGAACACCCCACCCGAACACCCCGCCCGAACACCCCCCGGTCACCCCACTCGAACACCCCCGGCGCACGACCGGCGCACACGGCGCGACCAGCCCTGATGAGGGCTCAACCGTCCGCCCGTCTACGGCGCGTTCGCACACTTTCTCCGTCTTGACGGCATCCGTCGACTGCGCGACATTGAAGCCCGGCATCCGGCGCTTCGGGGGGCAAAGTCGCCAATGCATACCATCACTGACAACAGACCGGCGGGTGGGGATTCGCTGCCGGTGATCGTGGGCGCCGCGGTGGGCATCGCGGGCCTCGGCGCGGCACTCGCGCTGGCCGACGTCCACTCACCGCTGCGGGCGCCGTTCACGCTGTTCTTCCTGCTCGCGGCGCCCGCGCTGGCCATAGGCAGCGCGCTGCGCGGGCTGGACGCGCTGACCCGTCCGGTGCTGGCGGTGGCGGGTGCGCTCGCGCTGGATCTGCTGGTGGCGGAGGCGATGCTGGCGCTGCGGATGTGGTCGGCGCGCGGCGGGGTGGCGGCGGTGGGGGCCGTGAGCCTGCTGATCCTGGTGCCGACGCTCTTCACCCGCCTCGCACGGCGGCGACGCATGACACGAAGTCAGGACTGAAACAACGTGGACATCGGTGTGTATCGTCCGGGCGAGCTGACGGCGGCCGACCGGGCGGTGTGGACGGCCATGCAGTCGCAGGCGCATCTGCTGGGCGCGCCGGAGCTGGCGAACCCCTTTCTGTCACCGGAGTTCACGCTGGCCGTCGGCCGCTGCAGACGCGGGGTGCGGATCGCGGTGGTCCGCGAGGAGGGGGAGCCGGTGGCGTTCTTCCCCTTTCAGCGCACCCGGCTCGGGGTGGGGCGGGCGATCGGTCTCGGCCTGTCGGACGCCCAGGGCCTGGTGCACCGGCCCGGGTTCCAGTGGGACGCCCGGGAGCTGCTGCGCGCCTGCGGCCTCACCGTCTGGGAGTTCGACCATCTCGTGGAGGGGCAGAAGCCGTTCGAGGTGGGGGCCCGCGGCTCCTTCCCCTCCCCCGTGATCGATGTGGAGCGCGGCTACGAGGCGTATCTGACCCGGCTGCGCGACCGGTCGCCGAAGTTCACCCGCACCACGCTCGCCAAGGAGCGCAAACTGGGCCGGGACGCGGGCGAGGTGCGCTATGTGCACGACGAGCGCGATCCGGCCGTGCTGCGCACCCTGATCGGCTGGAAGTCCGCGCAGTACCGCAGGACCGGGCGCAGCGATCGGTTCGCCCGTCCCTGGATCATCCGGCTGGTGGAGCAGCTCTTCCACACCCGCGCCGCCTCCTGCCAGGGGCTGTTGTCGGTGCTGTACGCGGGCGGACGGCCGGTGGCCGCGCATTTCGGGCTGTGTTCGGAACGGGTGCTCGCCTGTTGGTTTCCGGCCTACGACCCGGCATATGCCAAATTCTCGCCCGGACTTGTGCTGCATCTGCGGATGGCGGAGGGGGCCGCCGCGCAGGGTATGGACTATCTCGATCTCGGGCGCGGTGAGAAGGAATACAAGGACTCTCTGAAAACACGCGATCTCAGCGTGTCGGAGGGGTGGGTGACGCGCCGCCATCCGGTGGCGCTCGGTCATCGGGCGCGGCGCGCCCCGGTGCGCGCACTGCGGAATACGGTGGTTTCCCGGCCGGAGCTCTTCGGGCCGGCCGACCGACTGCTCAAACGCATGGGCAGCCTTCGGGAAAGGGACCCACAAGACTGACGAACAAAATTACCAAGGGGGGTGTAGCCGCAACAGGCTTGCCATAGAGTTTACGACGTCAATACCGTCGTACTTCCACCCGTGCCGGAACCATCATTCCAGGCGGCTCCAGGGGAGGGGCTTCACAGCGTCGCGATGGTTCCCGGGGCGGGAAACGCGGTAGGGGGGTGCCGCGTCCGGCTGTCCCGGTGCTTTTCGGGGTGTGCCGTGCACGCGGGCCGCGAGGCCAGTAACACCAGCCAGCTCACTTTTCCTTGTGCGGTGGTCGATGCCGTCATGGGCGGGTGAGAACCCCCCTTTCGAACCGGATACACCAAAGGACCGTCCGTGGGGCGGACGGTCCACCGGACGAGAGGGAAAACAGACTCATGAGCTCCTTTCTGCGCCCGGCCGTGCCGGAAATTGGTCCGGCGGCCGGTACGCATCCGTACCGCCCGGTGTCCTCTCATCTCGCGATAGCGCCACCGGTGAGCGTCGTGATTCCGGCGATGAACGAGGCCGAGAATCTTCCGTACGTTTTCAAAACCCTTCCCGACTGGATCCATGAAGTGGTCCTGGTCGACGGCAATTCCACCGACGACACGGTCCGGGTGGCCCGGGAACTGTGGCCCGAGGTGAAAGTCGTCGCACAGTCCGGCAAGGGCAAGGGGGACGCGCTCATCACCGGATTCGCCGCCTGCACCGGCGAGATCGTGGTAATGATCGACGCGGATGGCTCCGCCGATGGTGCGGAGATCGTCAGCTATGTGTCGGCGCTGGTTTCGGGCGCCGATTTCGCCAAGGGCTCGCGCTTCGCCAACGGCGGTGGCACGGACGACATGACGACGATCCGCAGGCTCGGCAATCGCGCGCTCACCTCGATCGTCAACCGCAAGTTCGGCGCCCGCTACACCGATCTCTGCTACGGCTACAACGCCTTCTGGCGCCACTGCCTCGATGAGATCGCGCTGGACTGCGCCGGGTTCGAGGTGGAGACGCTGATGAACATCCGGGTGGTCAAGGCGGGGCTGCGGGTCCAGGAGATCCCCAGCCATGAGTACGAGCGCATCCACGGCGCGAGCAATCTGCGGGCCGTCCGCGACGGGCTGCGGGTGCTGAAGGTGATCCTGCGCGAGCGCGGCGCCCGGCGACCGCGCCGCCCCGCGGTGGCGCCCGCGGCGGTCCGGGGGGAGGCGTCTTGACGGTGCGCCCGGTCCCGGCGCCCGAGGAGGGGACGGCGCCGAGGGTGCGGATCTCCGTGGTGATCTGCGTCTACACCGAGGACCGCTGGGACGACATCCTCGCCGCGGTGGACTCGGTGCGGGCCCAGTCGCTGCCCGCCCACGAGACGCTCCTGGTGGTGGACCACAACGCCCGTCTGCTGCGGCGGCTGCTGGACCGCTACGAGGACGAACGGGGGGCCACGGCGGCGACGGGCCAGGCGGAGACGGATCAGGGGGAGACGGGCCAGGCGGAGACGGGTCAGGCAGAGACGGGTCAGGGGGTGCGGGTGCTCGCCAACGCGGGCCCCCGCGGCCTGTCCTCCGGCCGTAACACCGGCATCGCGGCCTCGCACGGCGAGGTGATCGCCTTCCTCGACGACGACGCGGTCGCAGAGCGGGACTGGCTGCGCCACTTCGCCGCCGCGTACGCCGACCCACGGGTCATGGCGGTCGGCGGGCGCACCGTCCCGGTGTGGGCGTCGCGCCGCCGCCCGGCATGGTTCCCCGATGAGTTCGACTGGGTGGTGGGGTGCACCTACCGGGGGCTGCCGCCGGGGCGGGTGCGGGTACGCAACGTCCTGGGCGGGAACGCCTCGTTCCGCAGGGAGGCGTTCGACGCCGCCGGGGGCTTCGCGAGCGGGATCGGCCGGGACGGCGACCGGCGCCCACTGGGCTGTGAGGAGACCGAGCTGTGCATCCGGCTCGCCCGCGCCCGGCCGGACGCGCTGCTGCTGATCGACGACCGTGCGGTGATCCACCACAAGGTGCCCGCCGCGCGCGAACGCTTCGCCTACTTCCGGTCGCGGGCGTACGCCGAGGGCCTCTCCAAGGCCCTGGTGACGCGCAGCGTGGGCGCCCAGGCGGGCCTGGAGACCGAGCGCCGCTACACCACCCGGGTGCTGCCCGCGGGAATCGCCCGCGGGCTGCGGGACGCCCTGCTCGGCCGCGCGGGCGGGGCCGGTCGGGCGGGCGCGATCGTGGCGGGCGTCGCGGCGGCGGCGGGCGGCTATGTGGTGGGCACCGCACGCGCCCGCCGCGGCGGCCCCCGCTTCACGATCGCGGCGGTGCCGGACCCATCGGTGCCAGGCCCTGCGGTGCCAACGGCGGTGCCGGACCCCTCAGCGCCAAGCGCCCGAGCCGACGACGGACCAGCCCGATCGGGACACGAGGGGGCGGCATGAGCGGAAGAGTCGGGCCCACCGGACCGCGAAGGGCCTCGGCGGGCGACGCACCGGGCGAAAGCCCGGTGGGCGGCACGCCCAGCCGGAGCCCGGCGAGGGCCACGCCCGGCGGGAAACCGGCGAGCGCCACACCCAGCCGGAAACCGGCGAGCGCCACACCCAGCCGGAAACCGGCGAGCGCCACACCCAGCGGGAAACCGGTGGGCGGCACGGTCGGCGGGAGCCCGGCGAGCGCCACACCCAGCGGGAAACCGGCGAGCGCCACACCCAGCGGGAAACCGGCGAGCGCCACACCCAGCGGGAAACCGGTGGGCGGCACACCCGGCGGGAGCCCGGTGGGCGGCACGGTCGGCGGGAAACCGGGCGGTGGCGCGCCGGGCGGTAGCCCGGTTGGCGGCCCGCCCGGCGCCCGCCCGGCATGCGTCACGGTCGGCGCCAGAGCGGCACGCGTCACGGTCGCGGCCGTGGGCCGTGGCGGCGTCGGTCGGGGAGGCTCCCCGTGACGACAGGGCCGGTGCCGATCCTGATGTACCACGCGGTGGCCCACACCCCCGCGCGGGCCACCCGTGCGCTGTCCGTCGCGCCGGGCGCGTTCGCCGAGCAGATGGCGCTGCTCGGCGAGCGCGGCTTCACCCCGGTCAGCTGCGCGCGGCTGGCCGACGCCTGGCGCGGCGGCTCCTCGCTGCCGCCCAGGCCCGTGGTGGTGACCTTCGACGACGGCTACGAAGGCGTGCACCGCCACGCCCTCCCCGTCCTCGACCGCCACGGCTTCGCGGCCACGCTCTTCGCGGCCACCGGCTGGCTGCGCGGTCCGCACCAGGCGGCCGGGGCCCTGGACCTGATGCTCGACTGGGGCCAGGTGCGCGAACTGGCCAAGGCGGGGGTAGAGATCGGCGGGCACAGCCACACCCACCCGCAGCTGGACCAGCTCTCCGACGCCCGGCTGTGGTTCGAGGTGGCCCATTGCCGGGATCTGCTCACCGCCGAACTGGGCCGTCCGCCCGTGTCGTTCGCGTACCCCTACGGCTACTCCAGCCGCCGGGTGCGCCGGGTGGTGCGCTCGGCCGGGTTCGGGGTGTCCCTCGCGGTGGGCAACGCGCTTGCCGCGCGCGGTCAGGGCCCGTACGCGCTGCGCCGGGTCACCGTGCGGCGCTCCACCGGCATCGAGGAGTTCGAGCGGCTGGTGTCCGGGCGGGCGCTGTGCCGCGACTTCGCCCGGGACCGGGCCCTCACCAAGGGGTACGCCCTGGTGCGCCGATCCCGTCAGCTCTCCCGGCTTCCACGGCAGGTTCTACGGAAGGTGACGTAAGCCCGTGTCCGACACGACCATCCGGACCGAGGAGCGGACGGCCGCCGAGCGGCCGTCCGGCGGCCGGAGCGGCGAGCACGCCCCGCTGTTCCGCAACGCCTACGCGCTGATGCTCAACACGGGCATCTCCGCGGTCCTCGGCCTCGGCTTCTGGCTGGCCGCCGCCCGCTACTACACGGAGGACGCGGTCGGCCAGGGCTCGGCGGCCATCGCCGCGATGAAGCTCCTCGCGGGGCTCACCGCGGTCACCCTCACGGGCGCGCTGGCCCGGTTCATCCCGGTCGCCGGGCGGACCACGGGCCGGCTGGTGTTCTCCACCTACGCGGCCAGTTCGGTGGTCGTGGCGCTGGCCGCGGTGGTCTTCCTGCTCACGCTGAACTCCTGGGGGCCGTCGTACCGCTTTCTGCACGGCACGGTGCACGGCCTCGGCTTCATCGTCGCGGTCGTCGGCTGGTCGCTGCTGACCCTCCAGGACGGGGTGCTGACCGGGCTGCGCAGCGCGGTCTGGGTGCCGGTGGGCAATACGGTGTTCTCCGCCGCCAAGCTGCTGCTGCTCATCGCGCTGGCCGCCGCGATCCCGACCGCCGGGGTGTTCGTGTCCTGGGTGGCCTCGATCGCGGTGTCCGTACTGCCGCTGGGCTGGCTGGTGTTCCGCCGTCTGGTGCCCCGGCATATCAGGGCGACGGAGGGGCGGGCCCGGCCCGCGGGTCCCCGGGAGATGGGCCGCTTCCTCGCCGGGGACTACACCGGGTCGCTGTTCTCGCTCGCGGTCGTCTACGCCGTGCCGGTGATCGTCGCCTCGCAGGTCAGCGCGGCCGACAACGCGTACTTCTACATCACGACCACCATCGGCGGCACCACGAATCTGCTGGCCGTCAACATGGGCTCCTCGCTGACCGTCGAGGGCTCGCACGACCCGGCCCGGCTCGCCGAGAACTGCCGCGCGGCGCTGCGCCGGATGGCCCGCATCATGGTCCCGGTCTGCCTCTTCCTCTTCGTCTTCGCACCCCAGATCCTCGGCGTCTTCGGCGACGGCTACGCGGAGGCGGCGGCGCCGCTGCTGCGCTGGCTCGCGGTGGGTGCGGCGCTGCGGGTGGTCATCGAGGTGTACTTCGCGGTGCTGCGCGCGCAGAGCCGTACCTCGGGTCTCGCGGTGCTCCAGGGGCTGCTGTGTGTGCTGGTGCTGGGGCTGACGTTGCTGCTGCTGCCGCGGATGGGGCTTACGGGGGCCGGGGTCGCGGAGATCTCCAGCCTGGCGGTGATCGCGACGATCGCGGCGGTAAGGCTGCGCCGCGTGCTCAAGGGGGAGGCGGGGGCGCCGGTCGCGGAGCCGCCATCGACTCCCTCGTCCCCGGCGCCGCTGCCGGAGCAGCGCACCGCGCCGGACGGCGATCTGGCGGACCTCGCGGTCGACGGCGACCGCCGCCGCAAGCACCACCACGCGGACCACTACGGCACCCGCTGGGCCCTCCGCGCCGCCCTCGACACGGACACCCTCGCGCTCGGCATCCGCATCCGCATGCGCTTGCCGTCCGCGGCCCCGCTGTCTGCCGACGGCACGGGCTCGGACTTGGACTCGGAGTCGGAGTCGGACTCGGGCTCGGGCTCGGGCTCGGAATCCGGCCCCCGGGCCCGCGCCGAGCGCACGGACCGCCCGACCGGCGAACGTCACACGGCACGAAACGGCCCGGCTCCCGGGCCCCTCGGCCCCGTCAACGGCCCCGTCAACGGCCCGGTCAAGGGCCCGGACGACGACGCGGGTCCCGCCGGGGCGTCCGCCGGGGACGCGGCCGGTGCGCCGCGCATCCCGGCCGCCGGGGGTACGGCCGGGCCCAAGGACCGGTGGCCGGTGCTGAAGCCGGGCCCCTTGGGGACGGCGGATGCGAAGCTCCGGCAACCCGGTGCGGAACGCGGCCCGGCCGAGCCTCCCGAGGCCAAGCGGAGGTGGTCGATCGCCGATTCGCCGCACGGCGAGCCGATCGGCCAGGGCAGTGCCAACGCGTCGCAGGCGCGGAGCGGGGCTGGTGGGGTGCTGTCGGGGGCCGGGGCCTCGGCTCTCGCCGGGGCCGGGCCGCAGGCGATGATGGCCTCGGCCGCACCGCCCGCCGCCGAACCCGCAGGACGGCAGCGGGGCCAGGGGCCCACGGGACCCACAGGACCCACGGGACCCGCGGGCCTACCCGCCGCCGGGTCCGCCGGACCCGCCGGACCCGCCGAGTCCGCCGGGCCACGAGCAGGGCGGAAAGGCGCGGCCGTCCTGTGGGCGGTCGCGGGCTCCGGGCTTGCGCTCTACTGGGTGCCGCTGTTGCGCCTGGACGACGGCGATCTCGACCGTATGGGTGGGCTCGGGCTTGTCTCGGTGCTGCCCAAGGCCACCCTGCTCGGGGCCGCGCTGCTGATCGCCGCCTTCGCGGGTGCGCTGCGGCTCGCGCGGCCGCGCCGCGCCCTGCTGACCGTCGTCCTCCTCGCGACCGTCGTCTCTCTGCACGCCGTGCCCGCCGTGCTGGAGGCGCAGCCGCGGTTCCCGACCGCGTGGCAGCATCTGGGGTTCCTGGACTACATCGGCCGGACCGGTCACGCCGTGCCGGATCTCGACGCGCGCTGGAGCTGGCCCGGATTCTTCGCCGGGGCCGCGTTCCTCGCCCAGGCGGCCGGGGTGCACGACCTCTCCGAGGTGCTGCGCTGGTGGCCGACGCTCCTCCAGTTGCTCTGTCTCGCCCCGCTGATGGTGCTGTTGCGCGCCCTGCGGGCGAGCTGGCGGGCGAAGTGGACGGCGGTGTGGCTGTTCGGCTTGAGTGGCTGGGTCGGTCAGGACTACTTCTCGCCGCAGGGGTTCACCTACCTTCTCTACCTCGTCTTCGTCGCCGTGCTCCTGGTGTGGTTCCGCGAACCCCGGGTGCTGCCCGGTAAGCGGTGGCCGGGCGAGGCCGAGGCCGCGCGGGCCACGCCCGCCCAGCGCACAGCCCTGCTCGGCCTGCTGATCGCGCTCTTCGCGGCGTCGGTGGCGGCCCATCAGCTGACCCCGTTCGTGATGCTGGGCGTGGTGACCGCGCTGGTGCTGCTGCGCCGGTCGAATCTGTACGGGCTGCCGCTGCTGTGCGGGGTGATGGTGGCCATGTGGGTGGGGTTCCTGGCCGAGCCGTACTGGTCGGGCCACTGGAACGAGCTGTTCGGCGGCGTCGGCGGGGTGGGCGGCAATGTGTCCTCGTCCGTCTCGGGCCGGATCGAGGGCGGCAGCAGCGTGCACAAGCTGGTGCTGTACGTCCGCGTGGCGCTGGCGGGCGGGGTGCTGGCGCTCGCCTGCTGGGGGGTGCTGCGGCGGCGCGCCGCCGGGTTCGCCGAGCGGTCGCTGCTGGTACTGACCTTCGTGCCGTTCCTGGGCTTCGGGATGCAGTCGTACGGCGGTGAGATGGCGCTGCGCGTCTTCATGTTCGCGCTGCCGGGCGCCTGCGTGCTCGGCGCGCTGGCGGTCTTCCCCGGCGTGGGCGCGAACCGTGGAGGTGCGAACCGTGGGGGCGCGAACCGTGGGGGCGCGAACCACATGGGCGCGGCTCCCACGGGGCTGGGCCCGCTGGCCGCGCTGCTGGCCGGGCTGACCCTGATGTCCGGGTTTCTGGTGGCGCGCTGGGGCAATGAGACGTTCGAGCGGGTGCGGCCGGGCGAGGTGGCGGCGATGGAGTACGTCTACGCCCACGACAAGCCGACCGTACGGGTGCTGTGGATGAGCGACGACCCCATCAACAACGTCACCCCCGCGATGCCGTGGGGCGCCCGCGACATGGAACGGGTCCGCTACGAGCCCACCCTGGCCCCGCGCGATCCGGTGCTGGTCGGCAGCCTGGTCACGGCGCTGCGCAAGGCCGGGCCGCACTCGTATCTGATGGTGGGCCGCGGCCAGTCCACCTATCTCACCCTCGACTCCGGCTATGACGAGCACTGGCAGGAGCGGCTGCGGCGCTCCCTGGACCAGCGCGCCGAGCTGCGCCGGGCGTTCGCGAACGGGGACGCCGCGCTGTACGAGCTGAAGCGGCAGCCGCGCGGGGCCGTGCCGGAGCCCGCGCCGGGGCCGACCGGTCCGCTGGTCACCTGGACCCCGTGGTCGGTGGTGGGGGCGCTGGCGGCGGTGGCGCTGATGCTGCTGCTGGCGGCGCGCGAGGTGGTGCGGGTGGCGGTGCGGCCGAGCGTACGGCGGCTGCACTGGCTACAGGGCTCGTTCTGGTTCGCGGTGCCGCTGCTGGTCGTGGTGGTGGCGTCGCTGGTGCAGCGCTTCGTGACGATGGCGTAGCCGAAGCCGTAGCCCTATCCCTATCCGTAGCCGTATCCCTAGCCCTAGCCGTACGGCGGGCGGCCGCGGGGTCACCGCTTCAGCCAGCGCACCTCGTATCCGTCCATCCCGAACGACCGGCCGTCGATCTTCGCCTTGATCGGCCGGTTGAGGGTGTTCACGACCAGCACCGCGTCATCGTCGGCGAGGACTTGGACGTTGGGCCGGTCGTCGGCGGCGATCTTCACGGAGCGGAAGGCGGTGCCGGGCGGGAACTCCTTGGCGAACCGGCTCAGCAGCTTCATCATCGGCAGCGCACGGCCGCCGTCGTCCAGTTCGGTGGGGCGCCACAGACAGCCGGGGCAGTCGGGGGCCGTCGTCTCCGGGTTCCAGTAGAAGGCGGCGGAGGTGCCGCCGCGGGCCAGCCGCGTCATCGCGGTGGCCTGGACGGCGATGCGGCGGTCCTCACTCCAGCGCGCCCGGCCGCCGTCCCCACCGTCCCCGCCGTCCCCATCATCCCCGTCATCCCCGTCGTCCGGTTCGACATACCACTCGGCCCACCACACCGGCAGCCCGGTGGTCGTACGCAGCCAGCGGGTGACGTCCTGGAACTTCCGCGTGGCCCCGAACGCGTCCGGGATGAGCCGGTCGTCCTCGCGGGTGTAGCTGGAGCCGTCCACGACGACGAAGTCCGCGCCCGCCTTGTGCTCGTTCCAGTACGTGATCGCGTCGGCGGACCGCTGATCGAGGGTGCCCCAGGGGCCGCTCACCTCGGCGTCGCCGTCGCCCTCGCCCTCGCCCGGGGCGTCGCTGTCGGCGACCACATACGGGCCGCCGACCTGGTTCTTGGGGTTCTGCTTCTTCAGCTCGCGGTAGACCAGGTTGTAGAGCCGGGTGTAGCCCTCGTAGTTCCAGCGCTTCTTGGCGTCGTCGTAGAAGCCCTTGAACTCGTTCCAGACGATGAAGTGGCGAACCTGCGGATAGCGCCGGGCGATCTTCCCCACGAGCGCGGCGAAGTCCTTGTAGTGCTTTGGGGTGGGCGCGGTCTCCAGGGACTTCTGCGACCAGTCCGTACGCCCCGGCTTGCCGCCCTTCATCCAGTCGGGCGCGCAGCACAGGGTGAGCACGGGCGCGGTGCCGGTCTTGCGCATCAGGGCGATACGGCGGTCGAGGTCCGCGAAGTCGTAGTCGCCCGGGGACGGCTCGGGGTTGCCCGCGCCCCAGCCCATGATGTGCTGGTTCTGCGGCATCGGGTGGCGGGACAGCAGGTCCGCCGCGGCCCTACGGCCGCCGTCCGTGCCCTGGTCGGCGCTGTACTGGGTATGGGTGAATCCCCAGCCCGGACCTCTGATGTCGGCCGTGCCGCGCGCCGACTCCGATCCGTGCCGCCCGCCGTCCCCGCCGGGCCGACTGGAGCAGGTGGTCACCAGCAGCGCCAGCGTGGTCATGCCGACGCCGAGCAACGCGCCGGTCCGCCGGCGCCTCTTTTGCCATAACCTGGCCAACCCGCCCCGTTCCCTTCCCTAAGGCCCCACAACGGGTAAGAGTATCCGTGAACGCCCCCATTCCGGTGGGCTTCCGTGGAACAGCTCGGTAAACGGCGACAAACCTTGGTGCGCCTTCGCCCTCCGTCCTGGATCATGGGGGCGGGTGCGCTGACCGACGCACCAGGCCCCCCGTTCTCAGGAGGCAGACCCTGCCTACGACACCCGCCGAAAAGTCCCTTCCCATCCGGCTGAACGTCGATGACAGCGATTCGCCGTCGGATGTCGTCGACGCGCTCTTCCTGGGGCGTTTCGCGACCGGCGAGCAGCCGTACGCCCGCAGTCACTCCGTCGACCGGGTGAGGTCGGGCGCCACGCTGCTGCCGCCGTCCGCGACCGTGCTGCGCGCGGCCCGTGACGACGACCGCAGCGCGACGCTCGCCGAGGGTGACGGCTGGACCCTGCTGATCTCCCGGTGGAACCGGGGGGCGGATGTGACCGTGACCGCCGTCGATGACGCCCTGGCCGAGAAGGTGCTGCACCAGGCCGTGGACGGCGCGGAGGACGAGCCGGAGCCGCAGCCGGAAAACGTGGCGATGGGATTCTGGTACGTCTCGCCGCGGCGCGGTCCGCACCGCACCACGCGGCAGATCTCGGCCGGGACCTGGGAGGAGATCCGCGACAATTACACGGCGCCGGTGGCCGAGGCCATGGACGGGCTGATGAAGGTCACCCCGGACGACATCGCCGGCCGCCTCCTGCTGCTGCACGGCCCGCCCGGCACCGGCAAGACCTCGGCGCTGCGCACCCTGGCCCGCTCCTGGCGGGACTGGTGCCAGGTGGACTGCGTCCTGGACCCGGAGCGGCTGTTCACCGACGTGGGCTATCTGATGGACATCGCGATCGGCGAGGACGACGGCACGGCCAAGGGACGCTGGCGGCTGCTGCTCCTGGAGGACTGCGACGAGCTGATCCGCGGCGAGGCCAAGCACACCGCGGGCCAGGCGCTGTCCCGGCTGCTGAACCTGACGGACGGTCTGCTCGGGCAGGGGCGCAATGTGCTGGTCGGGGTGACCACCAACGAGGATCTGGAGCGGCTGCACCCGGCGGTGGTCCGGCCCGGCCGGTGTCTGGCCCGGATCGAGGTCGGCAAGCTGACGCGGCCGGAAGCGGTCAACTGGCTCGGTGGGGAGATCGACGACCGGGAAGGTGTCATCGGGCGGGACGGGGCGACGCTCGCGGAGCTGTACGCGCTGCGGCGCGGCACCCGGCCGCCCGCCGTGCCGTCGCAGTCGGCGGAGTCCAACGCGGGGCTGTACCTCTGAGACGCCGTACGCCGAGGGGAGGGTACGCCGGGGGGCTGCCTGGTTGCCGAACTGCCCGGCTGCCCGGCTGCTCAGGCGTACGGCTGCCCGACTGCCCCGCTGCTCAGGCGTACGGCTGCCCGGCTGCTCAGCCGTACAGCTCCCGCAGCCGTACGGACAGACACGTCACACAGCCCTCCATCTTCTCGAACTCGCTGATGTCCACCGGCACCGGCTCATAGCCGAGGTCGGCGAACAGCTCGGCGCTGCGCGGCGCGCTCGCCGCCATCAGCAGCTTGCCGCCGCCGAGCAGCACCACATGGGCGCCGGACTCCTCGGGGACGGGGAGGAAGCGGGGGAACGCGGCCGGGTCGTCGACGAGGGGCGGGTAGCCGATGACGGTGCCGTCCGGCAGCGCGGTGACCGCCGACTTCAGGTGGAGCACCTTGCTGACCGGTACGGCCACCACCCGCGCGCCCAGCGGCTCCAGCGCGGCGCGCAGCTGGCGGATGCCGTCGCCGTTGGTGCGTCCGCCGCGTCCCACGTAGAGGGTGTCGCCGATCTTCAGGACGTCCCCGCCGTCCAGCGTCCCCGGCTCGCGGATCCGGTTCAGCGAGCAGCCGAGGCCGGTCACGGCCTCCTCGACGGTCGCGGTCTCGGGCCTGCGGGACTCGGCTCCGGGGCGGCCGATCACCGCGACGTTCCGGTGGACGACCATGGTGTCCTCGACGAACACCCCGTCCGGGCAGTCGTCCAGCGCGGGCAGCTCGACCGTCTCCCAGCCGTGCGCGCGCAGCGCCACGACGTAGACCTCCCACTGCCGCAGGGCCAGCCCGGGGTCGACCGGGGTGCGGTCGATATGGGTGACGAGCCCGTCGGCGAGGCGCGGGCTGGGGCGCCGGACGAGGGCTTTGCGGCTGGTCGTACGGCCGGTCATGGGGTTGGGCAGCGCGCTGGTCATGGGGGACAGCATGTCAGGCGGGGTCGCTGCCGGAGCTACCCGGCCGAGTCACTCGGAGTCGCCGTAGACCGCCCGCAGTGCGTCCTCGACGGTGGCGAGGGCGGCCGTGCGGTCCAGGCCCAGGCGCCGCGCCCGCTGGGCGTAGGTCTGGGCGGCCTCGGCGGCCCGGCGCAGGGTCGCGTCGCCCGCCGCCGCGATGAAGGTGCCGTGGCGGCCGCGGGTCTCGATCACACCGTCCGACTCCAGGGCCCGGTACGCCTTGGCGACGGTGTTCGCGGCCAGCCCCAGCTCCTCGGCGAAGCCGCGTACGGTGGGCAGCTTGTAGCCCACGGGAAGCGCGCCGGAGCGGGCCAGCTCGGCGATCCGCGCGCGGATCTGCTCGAAGGGGGCGGTCGCCGCGTCCTGGTCGACGGTGATCTGCAAGGCCACGTTGGGGCTCCTGGGGCGTGGGGGCGGGACGGTGTTTGTGGCACCCATTGTGTGCCAGGTCGAGGGGAGCCGCACGGCCCCGGTGATCTAGCCCACGAGCTGCGGAAATTGGGGGGCGGGCCGGGCTGACAGGCCGTAACCTGCGCAACCATGACCATGACTGTGCGCGATTTCCGGGCTACCGACGCGGAGGCCGTGGCGGCGGCGCGGCGCTCCGCCTTCCCCTATCTGGTGACCACGCCCCGGACGGTGGTCTGGGAGTCGGAGAGCGCGCCCGTCGAACAGCACTACCGGCTGCTGGTCGCCGAGGTGGACGGACAGGTGGTGGGCTCGAGCGGGGTGGGCGTCTTCCACGACAGTGACGAGCCTGGGCTGGCCTTCGCCAATACGACGGTGGGCGCGGGGGCGCGGGGGCGGGGCGCGGGTTCGGCGCTGGTGACCGCCGCGGAGGAGTATCTGTCCGGGCTGGGCACGGCGAAGATCTTCTCCTGGACGCTGGGCGAGCCGCGGTCGGTGACCTTCGCCGAGCGGCGCGGCTATCGGCGCGGCCGCTGCTCCCGTGTCCAGCGGCTGGACCTGACGGCGGCGGCGCTGCCGCCGCTGAGCTTGGGCGGCCTCCTGGACGGCGTGGAGCTGCGCACGGCGGCGGACTTCGCGGACGATCCGCGTCCGCTGTACGTGGCGGATGTGGAGTGCGCGGCGGACGAGCCGGGCGACGTGGACACGGCCGCGCCGCCGTACCCCGAGTGGCTGGCTCTGACCTGGGAGCATCCCGCGCTGGACCGCGAGCTGACGTCGGTGGCCGTGGTGGACGGCGCGGTGGCCGCCTACAGCGTGGCCCACACGGACGGCCGGGGCCGCTACTGGTCCGGTATGACCGGCACCCGCCGCGCCTTCCGCGGCCGCGGTCTGGCCAAGCTGGCCAAGAACGACTCGCTCCACCGCGCCCGCTCGGCGGGCTGCCGGGAGGCGTTCACCGGCAACGACTGCGACAACGGTCCGATGCTGGCGGTCAACAAGTGGTTCGGCTACGAACCGGCGGCCACGGAGTGGCGCTACGTACGGGAGCTCTCGGCGTAACCGCGTCAGCGCGCTCGGCGCAACCCCGAGATGAGCAGCCCGACGAGATGACGAGCGTCGTAGCGGGGGTTGCTGCCGGCGCCCGCGCAGAGGCTGCCGACGCCGCGCATCAGCTCGTAGGCATCCTGGCCGGAGCGGATCTCACCGGAGGCGACCGCGGCGTCGAGCAGCTGGGTGCAGACGGGCAGGAGCCGGTCGATGAAGTACGAGTGCAGGGGGTCGAAGCAGGGGTCGTCGGACTGGAGCACGGCGGCGAGGCCGTGCTTGGTGACCAGGAAGTCGACAAAGAGGTCGATCCACTGGCCCAGTGCGGTGTGCGGGGTCCCGCCGCTCGCCAGCAGCGCGGGAGCGGCCTCGGCGAGGGCCTCGACCTGGTGCCGGTAGACGGCGACGATGAGGTCGGCTCGGGTCGGGAAGTGGCGGTAGATCGTGGCCGTCCCGACACCGGCCTTGGCCGCGATATCGCGTATCGGCGCTTCCACGCCCGAGCTGACGAACACCGCGGCGGCGGCCTCGAGCAGCGCCTTCTCGTTGCGCCGCGCGTCCGCCCGCTTGGGCCGGGCCGCGCGCTCCGCGTCTCGATCGTTGTCGTTCACCGCATCCTCCCTTCGCGCTCGAGTCTAGCTAACCGGGACAACGTCCCAGAACCTCGCCCCAGAGCCTCGTCCCAGAACCTCGCCCCAGAACCTCCGTCCGTCAGAGCGGGGCCAGCCGGTCGGGCCCCTCGGGGGCGTACGCGATGGGGTCGTCCGGCTCATGCCAGTGGAGGGCGAAGCGGTGCCCCGCGCGATACGCCTCGAGGCCCGCGCGGCAGTACGCCACCATGTCGTCCGGCAACGCGTCCAGCGGGAACCAGCCCAGCTCGGAACACTTCTCCGGCTCCCGATTGACGGGCTCGAGCCCGCCCTCGCCCCTCTCCCCCAGCTCCGCCTCGAAGAACCACCCCGTACGGGCGCCCCCGGTCGGCGCCTTGTGCTGCAGCACGAGAACGGCCCGCACCTCGTCCGGGCCGAAGCTGATCCCGATCTCCTCGGCCGCCTCCCGAACCATCGCGGCCCGCACGTCCTCACCGTCCTCGACATGCCCGGACGGGGCGTGCAGCAGCCCATCCGCATAGCCCGTGTTCGCCCGGCGCGCGAGCAGGACGTCCCCGCCCCGGCGCAGGATCAGATGCACATCGACGATCTCCCGATGCCGCCGAACCGGCGCGAGGTCGGCCACCAGGGCATACCGCTCGTCGCGCACGACCCGCCCCCACAGCGCCGCATCCGGCGCGAGCTCCTCGACCGACAGCCGCTCCGTCAACGGCCCGACCAGCGCGGACAGCTCGGCGGCGGTCAGCCCGACGGGCTCGGACTCACCCCACCGCCCCTCGATCAGCACCAGCCGCCCACCCGGCCGCAGCAGCCGCACCCAACGCCGCAGCACCGCCCGCTGATCCGGCAGCATCCACAGCAGATGCCGCACCAGCACGACATCGAACCGCCCCTCCCCCACGGGCGGCTCCGCCGCGTCCCCGACGAGCACACCGGCCCCCGTCCCGGCCAGCTTCGCCCGCGCCAGCTCGACCATGCGCGGCGACCGATCGACCCCCGTCACCCGATGCCCCCACTCGGCCGCGAGCAACGCGAGGCTCCCCGTGCCGCACCCGAGGTCAAGCACGTCCGCGGCCCACCCGGGCAACCACCCCCGCAGCCGCCCGGCCCACGCCTCCCGCACGACCGGGTCCCGCAGCCCGTGATCCGGCTCATCGTCGAAGCCCGCGGCGGCGGCGTCCCAGTAGGCGGTGGTCGAGCTCTCTGCACGCATACCGCGATGGTCGCATCGACCACTGACAACGCCCGTGTCAGGGACTCCGCCGCAGCACGAGCGTGACGAAGCCCAGCGTGCCGCGGTAGCCGGACAGCCACTGGGACCGGTGCTCGGCGGCGGCCTTGTACGCGTCCAGGGCGTCGGGTTCCTCGCGGTGGTCCAGTGCCCAGCGGGAGAGGGAGCCGGTCCAGGACCACTCGTAGTCGTCCCACTCCCCGGCCGTGCTGACATGGCCGTAGACCGGCGTCCAGCCGTCCGCGACGACGCGGTCCACGGTCGTCGCGAGGTCCGCGTAGTCGTCCCACGTGGCGCCCAGCGCAGAGAGGGCGGCGGCGTCGGGTTCGCGCTCCCAGAAGCCGTCGCCCACGAGGACATGGCCGTCCGGGGCGAGGAGTTCGCGCGCCGCCGCGAGAGTGGGCGGCAGGCCGCCGAAGGCGTGCGCGGCGCCGACGCTCAGCACCACGTCGAAGCGGTGCGCCGAGGCGAAGACCGCGGCGTCCATCTCATGGAGGACCAGCCGGTCCGCGACCTCGGATTCCTCCGCGCCCTCGCGTGCCCGCTCCAGGGCCGCGGTGTGGATGTCCACCCCCTCGGCGCGCATCCACGGATAGCGGACCAGCAGCCGCCGCAGCCATTCGCCGCCCCCGCAGCCGAGGTCGAGGGCGCGGTCGGCCTCGTCCGCCACCGCCCGGTCGAGCAGCCGGGCCACCGACTCGTCGGCGATCGGGGCGGCGATCGGATGGTCGGCGTGCGCGAGATGGGATCTCCGTTGACGGTCCATCCGCACAGCGTGGCAAGGCCCGTCCCGCTCCGCAGCCCATTTCCCGGGCTTGGTTCCGTCTCCGGGGCGCCCAGGACTTCCCGCGGCATCTATCTGCGGCCCCGCCGCGTGGCGGGGCTCCGCTCCAGACGCGCGACGGTGGACCGCTGGCCACCCGCGAGTTGTGGCGGCGCACCCGCCGGCGCTCTTTTCGCGATCGCCGATGCCCGCCCCGACCTGCTGCGCGGTGAACCCACCACACTCGTCACCTGACGCGGCCACACCACCGGTAGGAGAACCTCTCGCCAGCGATCCCAAGTAGTCGGGTTCAGCGGTACTGATGGCTTCCTCAGTGAGCGGACCGCAACGGGTCCTGTCGGGTGAGGCAGACGAGAATGCCCACAAGGACAATGGCTGCCGTGATGAGCGGGGCGACCAGGGAGTTCGCCGGGTACAGGATCCAGGCCCAAGGCTCGGGGCGACCGCCGCTTCTCCAGCCGGCCGCCGCGCACAGTAGAGGCACGATGGCGACGGTGACAGCCGCGAAGCGGTGGCCGAGGAAGGGAAACAGAAGCAGCGCCAGGCCGACGTATCCGGCGATATTGCGCCCCAGCACCAAGGCGATGCTGTCGGCCCCCAGGGCGTAGCAGAGGGCTGCCACCCCCGCCCCGGTGGCGGCGGCCGCCGAGCCGAGTGCGGCGTCCCACCTCCGAACGGGACGGCAGGCGACGCCTTCGGTGCGCAGGTCGCCGCGTCCCATGCCGTGGAGCAGCATCACCGCCGGCAGCAGCGTGATGAGGTGGCCGACGAGGAAGTGCCCGGACTGGCCGGTCAGCACGGGCACGGGGAGTTCGGCGTTGCCCATGAGGAGCCCCACCGCATTGGTCACGACGACGGACACACTCAGCGCGGGAACGGCGCGGGCCTTCAGCCACCAGTTCATCCGTGGCTCCCGTCCATGCCCAAGTGGGGGCGTACGTCGCACGATCGCATGGCGCGGGTGTTGCGCTCGTACCAGTCGAGCTGGGCCTGTCGGGACTGTTTGAGGACGTGCTGGGCCAGGGCCAGTTCTGGCGGTGCGACCCGGTTCGTGAGGGTCCGGGGCGAGGCGCCGGCAGTGAGGGAAAGCCACGCTCCGACGGGGCCGTAGGCGTCAGCGGCCGGGTAGGGCTCTCCGCTGTCCGCGCAGGCGGGAGATTGTGGAAGGAGTCCCGCCGCCACGCCTGTGGGCACACCGAGGGCACTGATGCCGGGCCCGATGACGAGCTTGGTCTCGTCAGGGCCTGGCCGGTCGGCCATGGTCAGTGTGGCGGGCACCGCGAGGCCGGCCTGGCGGAGCCTTGCGACGGCCTTGCGTGACTCGGTGCGGACCATATCGGCCCGCTGGTCCATCTCGGGCCACAGGCAGATGCGGGGCCGACCGTGGTCGCACACCAGGTCGCCGGTCGGGCGGGAGGTCACCGGGTCGGCCCCCATCCCATGGGCGGAGGCGGCACCGCCCGCGAACCCTCCGACGAGCAGCGCGGCCGCGGTGACGACGGCGGGGGCGGCCTTCCGGTACTGGATCAGCACGGTGGCGGACAGACAGACCCCCGTACCGAATGCTCCCGCGCTCACCAACGCCCATACGTCCAGGCTCTGATCGAGCATGCAGCAGTCCTGCAGTCCCCCGCCCACCAGGTGGCGGATCCACAGGATGCTCCAGGAGACCGGGTAGGCGTTGGCGACGAAGCTCGCGATCAGCGTGACCGGCACCGCGACGATCGGAGCCCACAGACGGCCCAGAACGAAGCCGACCAGGGTGTTGGCCGCGAGAAGCACCGCTTCGACCGCGAGGATGCCTGGATTCGGCATGCCGAGACCGACGTCGGCGGCGGCCGCGGAGACGAGCAGGGCCGCGGTCATGCCGACCACACCCATCACGAAGACCGGCAGCAAGAAGGGGAAGGCTATGGCCAGTGGCGAGCGAACCGCGTTCTGGTCAGAGATACGTGCACGCCTGAGTCGGCTTCCCTCCCACGCACCGGCTCCGGCACACGCGGGGCCCACGAAGGACAGGGCCAGGCTCGCGGTGCCGGTGGCGGAGAGCCAGTAGCGGGGCGTGACCCACTCGGACAGATTGTCGCTGAGGGCGATGACGATGAAGCCGGCCAGAAACGGCAGGAGGCGAGTGCCGGACGAGACGCGGACGACGGTACGGAGCAGCACGGGTCAGATCTCCTCGCCTACGAGCTGGGTGTAGGCGGCTTCCGCGCGTTCGCGAGGGCCCTGGGCGTTGTCGGCCATGGCATGGAATTCGGCGGTGGTGCCGTGGAAGCGCACCGTGCCCCGGTCCAGGACGATCACGTGCTGGTAGAGGTCGGCGAGGTCTTCGGTCTGGTGGGTGGAGACGACGATGTGCACGTCGTCGGCGAGCTGTTCGAGTAAGGACCGGAAGACCTTGCGCTGGGTGGGATCCAGGCCCGCGGTCGGCTCGTCCATGAGGATGAGCTCACTGTGGTGGGTGAGGGCGCCGGCGATGCCCATCCGGCGCAGTTGGCCACCGGAGACCTGGTGGCTGCGGCGGTCGGCGAGCTTGTCCAGGCCGACACGGCCGAGAGTGGTGGCCGATGCCTTCCAGGCATCAGACCGGTTCATGCCTTTGAGCCACCCGGCGAAGGCGACTTGCTCCCGTACGGTCAGGCCCGGTACGGGCGTGATGTGCTGCGGCAGCCAGGCCACTGCCTTCCGGTACGCTCTCAGATCCTTGCGGGCCGCGGGGTCGAGGCCCTTCCAGGTGACAGTGCCGTCCAGGGGCTTGAGCTGGGAAGCGGCCAGCGCCATCAACGTGGACTTCCCCGCCCCGTTCGGGCCGAGCAGCACCGTTGCCGAGCTGCTGACGCGAAGGTCGAAGCTGTCGAGAACGGTCGTCTTCCGGTTGTACCGGAAGGAGACACCACGGAATTCCAAGGCCATGAGCCGCACAATCCGCCGCCAGGGTGACCCCGAGGAGGCTGTAGTGAGGAGCGGGAGGTGCCCCGGCGCACGCAGAGCCCGCCTCGCCGGGGCACCCGTGAAGACGTGCCGTACCGTCTTCGGGTTCTAGTAAGCGATGACCACCTTGTTGGCGCTCATGGTGCCGCCCGTGTTGAAACTAAAGAGCTCGAAGTAGTACTTACCAGACGACTGGTCGCCCCAGGCGGACTTGCCGCAACTGTTGGTGCGGGTGCCCTTGTCATCGTCAGGCAGCAGGTCGCGGTTCTTCCAGAGCTTCAGGTTGGCCTTCCTGAACCCATCGGCCCCGTCGGTGTGACAGCCACTGAGCTTCACCGAGGTGCTGACACCGTCGGTGTTGTTGTCATTCCAGCGGGAGGACTCGTTGCCGGGGTGCCAGCCGGTGAAGTACGTGGTGCGGCTGCCCTCGGCGTGGGCCGGGACCGCGCCAGCGAATCCCAGCAGTACGGCCCCGGCGACGAGACCAACGGCTTTCCGGTGCATGAGCATTCTCTCTCCTGTGTCCTGCGCATGACATGAGCCATGCAGGCATGACGGAGGAAGCACCCTTTCGCTTTCCCCCCGGGTGCAGCGCTGTCGTGCTTGCGATCGCCGAACGAACATATCTCCACATCGCCGATTCACGACGATGATCATGTCAAATAACGACCAAAAGCATGCGAGTGTCGCGCCATCTTTCACATCGTTCGAATCCGTCCACAAACGACCGCACTCCCCGCCCGGAGAAGTGGATGCCACATCAACCCAGGTCGGCACCGGATTGCGCATGAGCTCGCCCAACTCGAACATGGCACACCCGGCAGGAAACAAGGCGGCCGATAACCAGCGAGGATGACCGGATTTCATGGCGCGAAATTTAATGCTGAATTAAACAACTGGCTTCCAGGGCACTCGGCACCAGCACATGCCCGGCGCCCGGAATATCATGCCGATGAATTCCCAGTGGACACCGGTCGTGGCATGCCCCGAACGGGGGCCGTAGCTCACTGGCCAGCCACCCACCAAGCGCCCTTGACGGTCCGCATGTTAGCGGTAACACTCCCCCTCGTGGACTCCTTGGAGCAGCAACCAACGAGCACCCCCTCACCACCACCACCCCACCTCTTCAGCCGCGCCGCCGTGGCCGCCTCCTGCGTCGGCTTCGTTCTCATCGGCGCGCTCCAGGCGCTCTACGGGCCGTCGATCCCCGCCCTGCGCGACACCTACGGGCTGTCGCCTTCGGCGGCCGGGGTCGGTCTGAGCTCGCATTTCATCGGCGCGGTGGCGGGTGTCCTCGTCTTCGACCGGCTCTTCGGCCGGATCGGCAACCGTCGGCTGCTGGGCTGGTCCTACCTGCTCATGGCGGGCGGTGCGGCCGGGTTCGCGCTCGCGCCCACCTGGCCGCTCGCCCTGGGTCTTGCGCTCCTCGCGGGGCTGGGCTTCGGCGGGATCGACTACGGGCTGAACCAGCTCTTCGCCGTCGGCTTCGGGCACCGTAGCGCCGCCATGCTCAACATCCTCAACGCCCACTTCGGCATCGGCGCCGTCCTCGGCCCAGCCCTCATCGGCCTGGTCGGGTCCGCCCACTACCCCGCCGTCTTCCTCGGCTTCGCCGCGCTCACGCTGCCGCTGCTGCTGTGTCTGGCCGGGGTGCGCGACGAGGCCCCGCCGCGCGGCGGCGATCCTGAAACGGGCGCGGGCACCGGCACGGACACCGACGCGCGCCGCCGCGTCCGCGCCCGTAGCCTCGCCACCGTCCTGGGCGCCTTCGTCGTCCTCTACGTCCTCCACGTCGCCATCGAGTCCGGCGTCGGCGGCTGGGAGCCGACCCACCTGGAGACCATCGGCTACGGGGCGACCGCCTCCGCCTCCGCGACCTCCGCCTTCTGGCTGATGATGACGGTCGGCCGCTTCCTCGTCGCCCCGCTCGCCCTCCGCTGGTCCGCCCAGGCGATCATCGCGGTGAGCTGCGCGGGGATGACGGGGTGTCTGCTGCTGGCCGCGATCCCCGCCGCGGCCCCGTACGCGTACGCGGGCGCCGGGCTGTTCATCGCGCCGATCTTCCCCACCGGGCTGCCCTGGCTGCTCCGGGCGGCGCCGCGCGCCCACCGGGCCGGGGCACTGGTCATGGCGGCCTCGATGGTCGGCGGGGTCGCCGCGCCACCCGCGCTCGGCAAGGCGATCGAACTCGCGGGCGTCCGCGCCGTACCGCTGATCCTCTGCGCCGTCTCCGCGGTGTGCCTGATCACCACCGGATGGCTGATCCGCGCCGCGTCCCCGTCCGTACTCCCTACGTCATCACCCGCACCCGCACCCGTCGCCGCCCCCGCCGCCGAAAGGACCCCCTGACGCCCATGCCCGCCGTCCCGCCCGCCCTGACGCTCTCCGACGTCGGCTTTCTGCTGCACGGTGAGCCCTTCCGGATCCTCTCCGGCGCCCTCCACTACTTCCGCACCCACCCCGACCAGTGGGCGGACCGGCTGCGCAAGGCGCGGCTGCTGGGGCTCAACACCGTGGAGACCTATGTCCCGTGGAACCTCCACCAGCCCGCCCCCGGCACCCTGGACCTCGACGGCCTGCTCGACCTGCCCCGCTTCCTCGAGCTGGCCCACGCCGAGGGGCTGCGCGTACTGCTGCGCCCCGGTCCTTACATCTGCGCAGAGTGGGAGGGCGGCGGGCTGCCCTCCTGGCTGACCGCCCAGCCGGGCCTGCGCCCGCGCAGCCGCGACCCCCGCTTCACCGCCGCCGTGGACGCGTACCTCGATCTGCTGCTGCCGCCCCTGGCTCCCCATATGGCCGCGCGCGGCGGCCCGGTGATCGCCGTACAGGTGGAGAACGAGTACGGGGCGTACGGCGACGACACCGCCTATCTCGCGGGTCTGGCCGACGCGTTGCGCACCCGTGGCGTCGAGGAGCTGCTGTTCACCTGTGACCAGGCGGACAAGTCGAAGCTGGCGGCCGGGAGCCTGCCCGGAGTGCTCGCCACCGGCACCTTCGGCGGCCGGATCGGCGACTCGCTGGAGGTGTTGCGCACCCATCAGGAGAACGGGCCGCTGATGTGCGCGGAGTTCTGGATCGGCTGGTTCGACCACTGGGGCGAGCCACACCACATACGGGCGGCGGACGACGCGGCGGCGGACCTGGACACACTCCTGTCCGCGGGCGCGTCGGTGAACATCTACATGTTCCACGGCGGCACCAACTTCGGCTTCACGGCCGGCGCCAACCACGACCACGCCTACACCCCCGCCGTCACCTCCTACGACTACGACGCGGTGCTCACCGAATGCGGCGACCCGGGCCCCAAGTACGCCGCGTTCCGCGATGTCATCGCCCGCCACGCCGCCGTTCCCGACGAGCCCGTCCCGGAGCCCTCGCCCAAGCTGCCGCCGACGGACGTACGGCTCACAGACTCGGCCAACGCCCTTGTCTGCGCCGAATTCCTGGCCCCCGGCGAGCAGTTCACCGACCCGCCCACCATGGAGCGGCTGGGCCAGGCGTACGGCTTCGTCCTCTACGGCACGGAGCTGCCCGCGCTCGGCGACCGCGTCCTGCACTTCACGGGCGGGGTGGGCGACCGGGCGCAGGTCTTCGTCAACGGCGCCCCGGCGGGCGTCCTGGAGCGCGAGCGCCACGAGGACACGCTGCATGTGCGGAGCCCGGAGTACGGAGCCCGGCTGGACGTCCTGGTCGAGAACATGGGCCGGGCGAACTACGGCCCGCGCATCGGCGACCCCAAGGGCATCACCGGCCCGGTCACCCTCGACGGCGACCCCCTGGAGAACTGGACCTGCCACCCGCTCCCCCTGGACCACCTCCCCGAACTGCCCTTCCGTGCCACGGACACCCCCGTCGCCGGTCCGTCCTTCCACCGTGGCACCTTTACGGTGGGCACCCCCGCCGACGCGTTCCTCGCCCTGCCGGGCTGGACCAAGGGCGTGGCCTGGATCAACGGCTTCAACCTCGGCCGCTACTGGTCGCGCGGCCCGCAGCGCCGCCTCTATGTGCCCGCGCCGGTGCTGCGGCCGGGGGCGAACGAGCTGGTCCTGCTGGAGCTCCAAGCGGCGACGACGCGGACGGTACGGCTGACGGACGAGCCGGACCTGGGCTGGACGGACGAGGGCTGAGGCGTACGAGGGGAGACACAACGGACATGGGCGAGCCGGAGCCGGAGGCAGAAGCGGGCGGACCCCAGCGCGTCCGGCGGCGCCGGGCCACGGCGGGCGGCGGTGCGGTGATGGCCGACGTCGCCCGCCGCGCCGGGGTCTCCGGGCAGACCGTCTCCCGCGTCCTCAACGACCACCCCCGGGTCCGCCCCGAGACCCGCGAACGCGTCCGCGCCGCCATGCGCGAACTGGGCTACCGCCCGACCGCCAGCGCCCGCACCCTGGCCAGCGGCCGGAGCCGCACCCTCGGCGTGATCTCCTTCGACGCGGCCCGCTTCGGCCCGGCCGCCACCCTGGCGGGCATCAACGAGGCGGCGCAGGAGGCCGGTTACCTGGTCAGCACGATCGCGCTCACCGCCGCCGACCAGGCGGCGGTGCGGGGCGCGGTCGACCGGCTGCTCGGCCAGGGCGCGGACGGCATCATCGCGATCGCCCCGCAGCGCTCGGTGGGCGAGGCCCTGGTCGAGGCCGACCACGGCAGGCCCATGGTCACCCTGGACAAGAGCTTCGGCGCCCGCTTCCCCGTCGTCGCGGGCGACTCCACGTCCGGCGCCCGCCAGGCCACGGAACACCTGCTGCGCCTCGGCCACCGCACCGTCCGCCATATCGCGGGCCCGGTCGGCTGGATCGCCGCCGAGGCGCGGGTGGACGGCTGGCGGGCCGCCCTGAAGGACGCGGGCGCGGAGGCGTACGAGCCCCTGTTCGGCGACTGGAGCGCGGACTCGGGCCACGACCTGGGCCGCCGCCTCGCCCACGACCCGGACGCCACGGCGGTGTTCGTCTCCAACGACCAGATGGCGGTGGGTGTCCTGCGCGCCCTCCACGAGGCGGGCCGCCGGGTCCCCGAGGACGTCAGCGTGATCGGCTACGACGACATCCCCGAGGCCGCGCATCTGCTCCCGCCGCTCACCACGGTCCGTACGGACTTCACGGAAATCGGCCGCCGCTGTCTGAGCCTGATGCTGGACCAGCTGGAGCGCACCCCCGAACCGGGGGTGCGCGTGACCATCCCCACCGAGCTGGTCCTGCGCAAGAGCTGTGGCCACCTGTTGCGGGGCTCCGCCCGGCAGGCTCAGGGGTAGAGGCCGGCCCGGAAGGTGAACGAGACGAGTTGCGCCCGATCACGTGCGCCGACCTTCGTCATGGCCCGCACCGCATGCGTCTTCACGGTGAACGGCGACACGGACATCTGGGCCGCGATCTCGTCGTTGCCGAGACCGCTCGCGATGAGAACGACCACGTCCCGTTCCCTGGGTGTCAGAGCGCCGAAGCGTCGCAGCAGTTCCTGGTCGATCACCGGGGGCGGACTGTCGGTCATATGGCCGATGAGCGCGGCCGTCGCGGCGGCCGACAGCGCACCGCCACCGCCAACGACCTCATTGATTCCGGCGACGAGTTCGGCAGGGCTCACGGTCTTGCTCAGAAAACCGTTGGCGCCCGCGCGAAGGGCGGCCAGAACGATGTCGTCCTGGTCAAAAGTGGTCAGCACGATCACCCGCAGCTTTTCGGGTGGGTGCTCTTTGCGGATCCGGCGAGTGGCCTCGACACCGTCGATGCCGGGCATCCGGATGTCCATCAGGACCAGGTCGACGGGGTGGTCGCGGAGGAACGGGACGACCTGGAGTCCATCGGAGAGATCACCCGCGACAACGAGACTCGGATCGGGCAGAAGCATCGTTCGGATGCCCGCCCTCATGTCGTCCTGGTCGTCGACGATCAGAATCTGCGTCATCAGACGACGGCTCCCAGGGGGCTGAACTCCGCATGGACCCGGAATCGCCCGTCGTCACTGTCGATCGTCAGCCGCCCGCTGGAGGACTCGACGCGTTCGCGCATCCCCACGAGTCCGAGTCCGCTGCCCGCGTCGGAGCCGCGGAGTGAATGACCGACGCGGTTCTCCACGGTGACGCAGATCCTGCCGTCGCGCTCGCGCACATCCACCGTCGCCGCCCCCTCTCCATGCCGGTAGGCATTCGTGAGCGCTTCTTGAACGACCCGGTAGACCGTCACACCGACACTGGGCTCCACGAAACCGGCGGGGATGTCGATGGAGGGCTGGACGTCGAGGCCGATGCTCTCGAACGAGGCGATCAGCCCTTCCAGGCCACTGAGCGACGGGGTCGGCCGGAGCGCCTCGTCGCCGGAGGTGTCGTCTCCCAGACGGAGGAGCGCGAGGATCCGTTGCGTTTCGACGACGACCGTGCGGGCGCTGGACCTGGCCGAGACGAGGGCCTGCCGGGAGGCCTCGGCGCCTTCGGGCAGCCCGATCTCCGCCGCGCCGAGATGCAGGCTCAGCATCGCGACTTGGTGGCCGATGACGTCGTGGAGGTCCCGGGCGATACGGAGCCGTTCTTCGGTCACTCGCCGGATGGCTTCGATCTCGCGGGTGGCGATGGCGCTCTCGGCCCGTTCCTCCAGAATCCACCAGTGGTCTCGATGGATGCGGAGCGCGGCCCCTGTCGCACCTCCCGCTATCGCCGAGAAGAGGGCGGCGGCTCCCACGATCGCGCCGCCGCGGAATCCTCCCAGCGTCATGAACGCCCCCAGGAAGAACGCCGCCACGATGCCGGTTCCGGCCAGCGGCTGCTTTCCCCTGAGGGTGACCGAGAACAGCACGAGCACCGCCATCATCCACACCGACAGGGGGTCGTGACCCACCGCTGTGACGGCGAAGGATGCCGCGCTCGTCACGACCAGCCCTGCCCATGGCTTCCACCATGAGAGGGCGACACCGCCACCGGCGAGGAATACGGAGAGGGCCGTCGGCCAGTCCGACCCTCTCAGTATCGCTGCCACGATCTGGCCGGTGAACACCAGCGCGGCCACTGAATAGGCGACTCGGTGCAGCACCTCGGGGCGACGGACCCACAGGGGCGCCGCGGGCCCGTCCTGATTGTTCTGCGCCTTGACCATGGCCTGATTCTCGTTCCCGTATGCCGCGGCCGTGTACTTCGAACGAAGTAGACGGCGAACCTGCTTCGGCCGATGGAGACGGCAGAACTCATTCGATCGAAATGGATGGCAGAACTACTTCGATCGAAGTACGTGGCCCGTCCCGAGGCCACTGAGACTCGTCATCGAGGCGACCGCCTCACACCATCTCGATCACAACGGGACGCCCGATGACTCAGACCACGGTAACTCCGGCCACGACCACGACGACGCCCTCCGGGCTCCGATCGCTCTACCTGATCCGGATCGTCTTCTCCCTGATCTGGGTGGCGCTCGTCTTCACGACCTCCGCCTCGCTCGTGTCGACCGACACGCCCACAGTGATCGCGGCCGTGCTGCTCATCATCTACCCCCTGTGGGACGTCGTCGCCACGCTCCTAGAGCGTCGTATGGCCGGTACCGGCTCCACGGACCGCGTCAGCACCATCAACATGGCTCTCGGCCTCGCCACCACCACCGGAATGATCATCGCCGTCTTCTCCACCATCGGGACGGCCCTTCTCGTGTTCGGCACCTGGGCCCTCCTTTCCGGAGCGGTCCAGCTCGTCGTAGCGGTCCGGCGCCGACGCACCGTCGGCGCCCAGTGGCCCATGGTCATCAGCGGCGGACAGTCCGTACTCGCCGGTGCCACCATCGCCGCCACGTCCGCCTCGGCGACGAGCAGCCTGTCCACCGTCGCCGGATACTCAGCCTTCGGCGCCTTCTGGTTCCTTGTCTCCGTCGTCGCCCTGAGCATCCGCGGCCGACGCGTGGGGCTGGAGGCATGACGCCGCGCCCAGACGGAGCAATCGATGACGATCAACGGCCCGCCCTTGCGTCGTCGATCGCGGCCAGCACGTCCGATGCGCCCAGGCTGGTACTGGCCTCGGCTTCGGTCCGGGCCGCGACCTCGGCGAGCGTGGGCCTGGAGGCTCACAGGTCCGCGGTGCCGCGGTGGCGCGGACAGCGGCAGGGTGGGAACTGGCTGGACCGCAGGGGTTCGAGCTTGTCCTTGACCACGACGACCACCCTGCCGAGCTCCTGCGTGACGACCGCGCCGTCCGGCGAGACCCGGTAGACGCGCATCGTCATCCGTGGAGCGGTGGATTCGGTGTGTGAGAACACGTTGACCTGTCTTTCCGGTCGGCCAATTACGTTGAGTGCACATACCGTTGCGTTCCGGCGCGTAGGCTGGAAAGAGGCGACACGTCCCAGCCAAGATCGCGGGACAAGAGGGGATGCACAATGCCGTTCCAGCCACGCGAACTGTTTCCCGACCGCTCCGCACGCGACCTCTTCGGCGCGGAGATCCGCCGCCACCGGGAGAAGGCGGACATGTCGTTACGGCGGCTGTCCGAGGTGCTGAACTACAGCAAATCGCATCTGGCCCGGATCGAGGCGGCGGAGTCCCTGCCGTACGACGACCTTCCGGCCAAGTTGGATGCGTGCTTCGGGACGGACGGGATGTTCGCGCGGGTGTATGCGCTGGCGAAGAATGAGCCGTTCCCGGGCAAGTACCGGCGGGCCGTTGAGGTCGAGAGCCAGGCGATCGTGATTGAGGAGTACGCGTGCGCCACCATCCCCGGGCTGCTCCAGACCGCTGAACTCGCGAGGGAGTCGCTACGGATCGGACACCGCCATGCTCCGGACGCGGAAATCGAGGCGCTGGTCAAGGCCCGTCTAGATCGGCAAACACGGCTGGACCAGCCTCATCCGCCGGAGTGTTGGTTCATCGTGGACGAAGCGGCGTTGCGTCGCCCGCCGGGAGGGCCCGAGGTGATGCGGCGTCAGATGGAGTCCTTGCTTGAGCGCGGGACGCATCCTTACGTAACCCTTCAGGTGCTGCCGTTCAGCGCGGGCCACCATGTGGAAGCGGGCAACTCGCTCGTGCTCTACACGGTGCCCGATGCGCCGATGCTGGCCTACAGGGAAGGCAGTCGTTTCGGGACGATCATCGAAGATAAGGACGTAGTTGCGAAGCTCCGGAAGAACTACGATCTGCTACGGGCCATGGCCCTCTCGCCCCGGGGCTCCGAGGCGATGATCCGAGCCGTGATGAAGGAGTGGGCCTCATGCGGATCACCCCGGACCTGAGCACCGCCGCCTGGCGCAAGAGCAGCTACAGCAACAACGACGGTGGCATTTGCGTCGAGGTCGCCGACAACTTCCCCGGCATCGTCCCCGTACGCGACTCCAAGGACCCCGACGGGCCCGCCCTCATATTCCCGAACGGCTCGTGGAGCGAGTTCATAGCGAGCCTGAAGAAGAACGCAGACACGTGAGCCGCCTCCTCATCGTCCGCAACGCGGACCGCAGTGGGGCGGGGCGGTTGCGGCCGTGGTGGGAGGAGATGGGGCTGACGGTCGTCGAAACCGATGGCGCGTCGGCCCCCGCGTCCCCGGAAGGTTTCGACGCGGTGGTCCTGCTCGGTGGTGGCTTCCTGCCGGATGCCGACGCCTACGCGCCCTGGCTACCGGCCGAACGGGAACTCACCCGGCGCGCCATCGCCGAGGGTGTCCCGTTGCTGGGGATCTGCCTCGGGGCCCAGGTGCTCGCCGTCGCGGCGGGTGGGACAGTGCTCGGCGATCACGGTCGGCCGGAGCGGGGCTCGTGTGCCGTCCGGTTGCGGCCCGAGGCCGACACCGACGCGCTGTTCGCCGGGGTACCGCGTGAGTTCCGGGCCATTCAGAACCATCGTGACCAGATCACCGCGCTTCCCCCCGCCGCCGTCTGGCTCGCATCGAGCGACGCCTGTCCGGTGCAGGCGTTCCGGATGGGCGAGCGGGCGTGGGGCGTGCAGTTTCATCCGGAGGTGGGGGCGGACCGCCTCGACAGCTGGGACGAAGCCGCCCTGGCCGACGCGGGCCTGGATCTGCGCGCGCTCCGAGCCGAGGCCGAGCGGGTCGAGCCGGAATCCGTGCGTACGGCGCGGCGGCTGGCGGCGAACTTCGCCGATGTAGTCCTCAGCGCAGCAGCAGCTGAAGTCCGCCCAGCACCGTCGCCGCGATGACCAGTCGCTCGAAGAGCCGCTGGTTGATCCGGTCCACGCACGCCTTACCGATGTACGCACCGGGCAGCACGAAGAGCGCCAGCAGCGCGTCCAGGAGCAGGGAGCGGCCGTCGATCAGGCCGAGGCTGACGCTGAAGGGCACCTTGGCGACGTTGACGATCAGGAAGAACCAGGCCGAGGTGCCCAGGAAGCCCAGCTTCCGGAAACCGGCGGAGAGCAGGTAGAGCGACATCACGGGGCCGCCCGCGTTGGCCACCATCGTGGTGAAGCCGCCGAGCACCCCGTACGAACCGGCCTTGAGCCGTGCGCCCGCCCCGTCGGCGGCCGGGGCCTCCGGGGCCGCCGCGCGGGCGGCCGCACGGCGCCGCCATAGCGTGACCCCCGCCATCAGCAGCAGGATCGCCCCGATGGACGTCCGCACCTCCGCGTCCCCGGCCCACAGCATGAACACCGTCCCCACCACGACCCCGACCGCGACGGCTGGGAACAGCCGGAGCAGCGTCCCCCAGTGCGCGTGCCGCCGGTAGGTGCCCACGGCGAGCACATCGCCGACGATCAGCAGGGGCAGCAGCACACCGGTCGACTCCCGGGCCGGAAGCACGGCGGCGAAGATCGCGAGGCTGACGGTGTTGGCGCCGCTGACGGCGGTCTTCGAGAAGCCGACGAGTATGGAGGCGGCGGCGAGGGCGAGGAATTCCCAGAGGGCAAGGCTGTACATGCCAAGGAATTCTGCCTGGTACGGCAAACGCGGTGGGGAGTATGGTGACTGGTATGGCAACGAAAAAGGTGACAGTCACCATCCCAGAGGAGCTCCTAGACGAAATCCGGGCGGACGCGGCGGAGCGCGGGCTGTCCGCGTATGTCGCCGACGCGCTACGAGTCAAGCGCGACCGCGACCGGCTCGTGGAGCTGGTGGACTGGCTACAGGAAGAGTACGGACCGGTCTCCGAGGAGGAGAGCGCTGCCGCCTTGGCCGAACTGGATGAGATCGACGCCGAACATGACCGTCGTAGGGCGCAGCACGGCGGCGTCGGGGAAGCCGCGTGACGAAGCGGGTCCAGCAGCCCAAGCGGCTGCGCGTGTTCGTGCTCGACTCCGAAGCTCTCTCACAAGCGGTGCGCGGTGAGCGCCGCCTGATCGCTCTGCTGGATCTGGCGGCCAAGGGGGAGGTCGAGGTGGTCACCTCCCCCATGACCGTGATCGAAGCGCACGACGGCAGAATCACCGAGCGCCGGTGGGACTGGGTACTTTCTCGTCTGCAAGTAGCTGACCTGGGCAGAGATCAGGCCCGGGCCGCCCGTCGGTTGCTGGCCGACGCCGGGCTCCACGGCCACAAGTACGCCATCGACGCTGTGCTGGCCGTCGTGGCTAAGGAACAAAGGGGTCAGGTCACCGTTTTCACGTCGGACGTGGATGACTTGGAGCGGCTCCTCCCGCCAACGGTGCTCGTCCGCAAGGTCTAGCGGACGTCTGGCTCATCGAGTGCGACGCCGCCCGCGGGCGGGCCCGCTGTCAGAGGGGCGCGTGATACTGGGCCCATGAGCAGCCAGGAGTTCGTGCGGGCCGGGCTCGGGCGCGGGCTCGGGGGAATGGTGGTGTCCGCCGTCGGCTATCGCTCTCAGGGGATACCGCCCGCGCTGCACCGGGGGCTGCCGTCCCCCTACCTGACGCTGATCTTCTCCCTCGACGGCCCCGTCATCGGCGGCGTCACACCCGAGCAGGCGCAGGGGCCCGACGCCGCGCGGACCGAGATCGTCGTGGGCGGTCTGCACCAACGACCGGCGTATATCGTCCAGCCCGGGAGCGAGGCCGGGGTGCAGCTCGCGGTGCATCCGCTGGCGGCGCGCACCCTGCTGGGGCTTCCGGCCGGTGCGCTCACCTCCGATGACCTGGTCACCTCCGGGACGGCCGTGCTGGGCAAGCGGGCCGCCGACATTCACGAGCGGCTGTGTGAGCAGCGCTCGTGGGAGGACCGGTTCGCCATGCTCGGCGCATATCTACGGGAGCGCGCGGCCGAGGGCGAGGACGGGACGCCGGTGCGGAGCGAGGTCGCCGAGGCGTGGGCCTGGCTGGCCCGGCATCGGGGGGCCGGGACGCTGACGGGCCTCGCCGACCATGTGTCGCTCAGCCCGCGCCGCCTGACCAGCGTGTTCCAGGCAGAGACGGGGCTGAGCCCCAAGCAGGCGGCCCGGCTGATGCGCTTCCAGCACGCCAGGAACACGGTGGTCCGGGCCGTCGCGGCGGGCCGGGCGCCGGACCTGGCCCGGGTCGCCGCCGACTGCGGCTACTTCGACCACTCCCACCTGGTCCGCGACTTCCGTCAGTACACCGGGGTGAGCCCGACCGCCTGGCTGGCCGAAGAGTGCCGGAATATCCAAGCCGGGGGCCATCTCTACGGCGAAGAGTAGATCCCATGAACACCGCACCGAACCAACCGCAGAACCAGCAGCAGAACCAGCAGCAGACGCAATCCCGTGAACCCGCCATCTGGCCCACGCTCCAGGCCCATGACGCCCTCGCCCTGATCGACTTCCTGGTCGGCACGGTCGGCTTTCTGCGCACCGCCGTCTACCAGGACGGGGACCGCGTCGCCCACGCCCAGCTCGACTGGCCCGAGGGCGGCGGCATCATGCTCGGCTCGTACGACCCGGAGACCAAGACCTGGTGCCTGGAGCCGGGCACCTTCGGGGCGTACGTCGTCACCGACCACGTCGACGCGCTGCACGAGCGCCTCACGGCGGCCGGTGTGCGGGTGCTCCGGCCCATCGCGGACCAGCCGTACGGCAGCCGTGAGTTCGCCATCGCCGACCCGGAGGGCAACAAGTGGTCCTTCGGCACCTATCGGGGCGAGCCCCGGCCCGCCACCGGCTGAGCGCTTTCCGTCCTCATTCCTCCAGGTAGTGGAAGCCCGGCCGGGGGTGCATCAGGAAGTCGTGGTGCGAGATGTTCCACGCGTACGCGCCCGCCATCGCGAAGGCCACGCGGTCGCCCACCCGTAGCTCCGCGACCGGAATTCGGCCGGCCAGGACGTCCTTCGGGGTGCACAGCTGGCCGACCAGCGTGACCGGCTCGTCCCGTACGGCCGGGCGCGTCCAGGGCCGCGCCCAGACGGTATCTGTGGGGAGCACCTGGAAGGGCTGGTCGTGCTGTTTGGTGGCGGGGGTACGGATGTGGTGGGTGCCGCCGCGCACCACCGCGAACGCCTCGCCGCCGCTGTGCTTGATGTCCAGCACCTCGGTGACGTACCAGCCGCAGTAGACGGTCAGCGCCCGGCCTGGCTCGATCCGCAGGGTGGGACCGGGATGGCGCAGGGCGAGGTCCGCCATGCCCCGGCCGTAGGCGGCCCAGTCGAAGCGGCGGTCGGGATGGGCGTAGTCCACGCCCATCCCGCCGCCGACGTTCACCTCGCTGATCCCCAGACCGTGGCGTTCGGACAGCTTCCGCGCCCAGTCGGCGATCGCGGCGGCCACGGCCACCTGGGCGGGGGCGTCGAGGCCGCTGGCGAGGTGGGCATGGATGCCGCGCAGCCGGAGGGGGCCGCCCTCGCCGCCCGGGGAGAACTGGGAGAGGCAGCGCTCCACGGCCTCCGGGTCGAGCCCGAAGGGGCTGGGGCGGCCGCCCATGGCGAGCGCCGCGCCGTCCAGCGCCGCACCGCCCAGCGCCGCACCGCCCAGCGCCGCACCGCCCAGCGCCGCGCCGAGCGGCCCTTCGCCGTCCGCCCGCTCATCGGCCAGCGGGAGGTTGACGCGCAGGAGGACGTCCACGGTGTGGATCCCCGCGTCCTCCGCCCCCCCGGCCAGCAGCCGCAGCTCCTGCTCGCTCTCCACATGGAACCGTTCCACGCCCAGTGTCAGCGCCCGCCGCAGCTCCCCCTCGGTCTTGCCCGGCCCGCCGAAGGCCAGCGGCGCCCCGGGCACGGCCGCGCGGACATGCTCCACCTCACCGCCGGAGGCGACCTCGTAGCCGGTGACGTGGGGCGCGAGGGCCTGGAGGACGGCGGGCGCGGGGTTGGCCTTCGCGGCGTAGTACAGCTCCAGGCCCGACGGCAGCGCGTCCCGTACGGCCCGCGCGTGCGCGCGGAGCGCGGCCAGGTCGTAGACGTAGGCGGGAAGGTCGTCGCCGGTGAGCTCCGTGGCGAGGGTACGGACGGCGGGGGTGATCAACGGCTGCTCCCGGGGTGCATGACGTGGGCCGCCTCGGACAGCAGGGCGGACGCGAGCGGACTGGCGATACGGACATAGCCCGCGTGGCGGTCGGCCCGACGGCCCCAGCGGGTGAGGAGGTTGGCCTTCGCGGGCAGCGGCACGCCCGCCACCAGGGCGCGCAGCGCGGGCGGGTGGTCGTGGGCCGCCGAGCGCTCGCACAGCACCCGGCGGACCGCCGACCACAGCGCGGGCTCCAGACCCGGACTGCGGTCGGCGAGGGCGGCCACCATTTCGGCGATGTGGTTGACCAGCAGGCAGTACACCACCCGGTCCCAGCCGCGCTCCCGCTCGTACGTCAGTGGGCGGGCGACGGCCTCGGGAAGCGCGGCGAGCGCGGCGGTGTGGTGCTCGGGCACCAGCTTGGTGCCCTCCAGATCGCGGAACAGCACCTGGCGCGGGGTGCCGTCGGCCGGATCGACGCCGATGACGACGTTCTGGAGATGCGGTTCGAGGACCACGCCATGGTCGAAGTAGGCGGCCAGTACGGGCGGTACGAGCAGCTCCAGATACGCCTGCCACCAGGCCGAGAGCCGGTCGGGGTCGGCGTCGGGGAGGAGCCGGGAGATCTGGGCGCCGCTGGTCGGGTACTCATCGGCGACGGCCGCCGCCAGCAGCGCGGTCAGGCCGGGCCGCAGCCGGGCGGCCAGCCCTTCGCGGACGATCACCCCGAAGCCCTCGATGAGCTGACGGTCGCCGCCGTCGCCACCGTTTTCGCGGTCGCCGAGGTCCAGCGTCCGGTACGCGGGTTCGCGCAGCAGCTCACAGCCGGGGAAACGGGCGGCGAGATCGGCGGCGACCGGCTCCAGCAGCCGGGTCAGGGCGACGGCGCCGGACAGCTCGTAGTCGGCGTTCTTGCGCAGGCAGTTGGTGATCCGCACGTTCAGGCTGAACTTGAGGAAGTCCCGGCCGTCGTAGAGCGTGCGCACCGAAGCGGTCGGCGCGAACTCCGCACCGCCCGGCCCGAGGTCCAGCACCTCGCCCCGGGCGATGGCCGCCCGCAGCAGCCGGTGCTCGCGCAGCATCGCGTACTGCCAGGGGTGCGCGGGCAGCAGCCGGTAACCCTCGGGGACGGCGCCCTGCCGGTCCAGCGCGGCGAGCGCCCCGGGCCGCGCGGACTCCTCGCGCACGTACTCCTGGCGTACGGCGAGGTGGTGCAGCGGGAAGCGCGCCCCGGCCTCGGGGGCGAACCGCGACCAGGAGTCGGCGCTGCCGGTGCGGGCCTTGGGGGTGGGGTGGAAGCGGTGGCCGAAGAGGAGGGACTGCTCGGAGGCGAGGTAGAGATCCTGGGAGCTGTCGCGGTAGAGATCCCGGGCGCTGTCGCATTCGGCGCTCCGGCCCTCTGCGGCGCTCCGGGCCTCCAGGGCCTCCAGGGCCTCCAATGCCTCCAAGGCGGCCGTCATCCCCGCGTGGCTGGAGGCGACTTGGCCCAGGAACTCGTCGTTGTGCACCCCCGTGCGCAGCTGAAGCTCCCGGTGGATCCGCTCGGCCAGCCCGCGCCAGGACACCTCGGCCCATGTGCCGTCGCGCTCCTCGCTGACCGGCCCGGTGAAGCGATGCGCCCCGATGAGGGAGGTGCGCCGCAGCCCGACGCGCAGCAGCACCCCGCAACGCGGCAGCCTCAGCCGCAGCCATCCATCGGCCACGACGGTCTGGTGCTCCGGTCCCGACACCTCACGGAGCAGACAGTTGAGGAGGGTGTGGGCGGTGGCGTGGTCGGCGGAGGCCACGGTCGCGGCGGGCGAGGAGGTCATGGGCATGGGGCGGCTCCAACGGGTGCGGAGGAGAGGGGTGCGGAGGGAAGGGGGGGTTCGGGGGTTCGGGGGTTCGGTTCGAGGGCGGGGGCCGATCGGACGCCGCGGTCATCTGCCGCTTCCCCGCAGCAGATAGTTGGGCCCGGTGACGTAGTGCTTGTTGATGTCCGCGGCGCCCGAGCGCTCCTTGGTGAACAAGGTGCCGGCGGTGACCATCGCCTTGACCGGCAGCCGGTCCGCGCCCAGCACCCGTCTGCGCAGCAGCGCGGCGGCCGCGCCGGGCCGGGTGACGGCGAGCCGGTCGACGGCGTCGGTGAGCCGGTCGCGCAGCCGCCGCAGCAGGGTGTCGAGCGGGGCCCGGCCGAGCCGGGCGAGCTCGAAGAGGGGGGCGGCGGCGCAGAGGTGGACGGTGATGGTGGTGAACACGTCCGCCACCGACCCGTCGCCGGACGTCAGGATCCTGCGGTCGTCGAATCCGCACAGATCGGCGGCCGGTCCTCCGCCGATCACGGCGGCGAGGCGTACCGCGTGGACGCGGGGGCCGTCGTGGTCCTTGATGAGCAGCCGGAGCCGGGGCACCGCACCGCCGCTCTCGCTGCCGTCCTCAAAAACCAGCGACGTGTTCTGCTGATGGGACTCCAGCGCGATGCCGTACGCGAAAAGGGTGGTGTGGAAGTCGAACAGCAGCGTGAGGTAGTCGTCCAACAGGGCGAGGACGTCCCCGCCGTAGTGGCGTTCGGCGAGCCCGTCGATGACGAGCCCGCCGTCCGGGGCGGGGGCGAGCAGCCCGGCCAGCGGCACGATGGTGGCGTTCTCCAGGCCGGGTGGGTAGCGGCGGACGAGCGTGGCGAGCAGTTCGTGTCCGGCGTGGAGGTGGGTGGTCTCGTCGGCGAGCAGCACGGTGGCGCCGAACCTCGGCTCGCGCTCGATCACGGCCTCCACGAGCCGCTGCGCCACTTCGCCGTCGATCAGCGTGCCGGGTTTGACGGACCGCCGGTTGCGCAGGCCCAGGGTGGAGGTGGTGAGGGGCAGCTTGAGGTGGACGAGGGGGTCGTCGGCGAGGTCGTCGGCGACGGCCACGGTCCGCATGGAGAGGGTGGGCCGTACGTCCAGCAGAGGGCGCTCGGCGAGCCGGGCGGCGTCTTGGAGCCCGGCCGCGCGGAGGGCGTTCTCCAGCGGGGGCCCGAGGGTGAGCGGATGCACGGGGAGGGCAAGGTGACCCTCGCTCGGCCCTGACCCGAGGTCCCCGGGCACGGGCCACCAGCCGGGCAGCCGCGCCGGATCCCCGCACACCGCCTCGCGGGGCAGGACGAGCCAGCGCAGCGGAAAGGTGGGATGGAACTCGGGTGCGTGGGCGCGTAATTGCTCCTCGCTGAAGACGGACCGCCCCCGGCTGGTGGGATAGACCGGATGGTCGCGGAAGGCGGCCAGCGTGTCATACGCGAGGGTTCCGGCCATCCCGCGCCACCACTTCCCGTACCGCGCGCCCAACTCGGAGACGACGCGTGGCCGAACGCGGCTGTGCAGCCGCATGGCGTGGAGCGCCTGCCGACATTCGTCCACGAAGACGTCGTAGAGCTCCCGGTCCTCATCGGGCACGGCCCCCCGCAGCCGCCCGAGGACGGCATCGAGCCCGGTGAGCACGGTGAGCACGGTGGCGGCCGGTTCCCGCCCGCCGTGTGCGGGGACGCGGAGCAGCCGGGCTGGGCGGCGGGTGCGGATGTCGCATTGGAAGCCTTCGGGCTCCACCGGCAGCAGCACGCTCTCGCCCCCCTCGAACCCCTCGAACCCCTCGAAACCCTCGACCCCCTCGACCCCCTCGACCCCATCGAGCGCGATGCGCAGCCAGTCGCCGTCGGCACGCCGCACCGGGACGGCGTGGCTGCGCAGCTTGTAGGCGTCCTCCCGGAGGAGCGTGTCGAGCACCCGTCCGAGAAGCTCCTCTTCCTCTGTCACACGATCTCCCATCGGTGGGCCGCGAGGAACCGCGCCACCGCCGCGTCGATCCGCCCCTGGTCGGTGCCGGTGGCCCGGAGCACGCCGAGGAAGTCGCGGTTGGTGCGGTGGAGCGGGTGCTCCTCGCCGATCCCGCGCAGCGGCCGGTAGTCCAGCCGTACGCCGTCGCGCTCGGTCACACTGGCCGGAGGGGCGGAGGCGAGCCGCCCGGCGCGGTCGGCCGTGACGTACTCCATGCGAACCCTGCCGTCACTGCGCGCGCCGAGGTCGTCCGGCAGCGGCTCGCCCATGTGCGTACGGAGGATGTACTCGAAAAGGGGGATGCCGAGGAGTTCGGCGAGGACGAGGTCGCACTGGTCGCCTATGGCACGGTAGTTGACCTCGATGAGGCGCGCCCGGTCCCCCTGGACGACGTACTCGGTGTGGCACACGCCGAAGCCGACGCCCAGCGCGCGCAGCTGCGCCAGCACCTGATCGGTGTGCGGTTGCGGCGGCGGGGCGGGCAGCAGGTGCAGCCGTTCCTCGATGAAGTGAGGGGGCGGCGAGAGCTCGGTGCGGAAGGCGCCGAGGACGTGGAGGGTGCGGCCGTCGCCGAGGGTTTCGAGGGTGCGCAGCTCGCCGTCGAGGAACTCCTCGACGACCAGCGCCGCGCCCGGCCGCCGCGCCCGTATCTCGGCGCAGCGCCGGACGAGCTCGTCCGCGTCGGCGACGAGGACGACGTCCTCGCTGGCCACGCCCTCGCGCGGTTTGACCACACAGGGGTAGGGCGCGTCGAGCCCGGCGAGGGTGGCGGGGTCCTGTCCGGTGGCGAGTTCGGCGGACCAGACGGG
Source organism: Streptomyces iranensis (assembly GCF_017874715.1). GTDB lineage: Bacteria > Actinomycetota > Actinomycetes > Streptomycetales > Streptomycetaceae > Streptomyces > Streptomyces iranensis. Next base: position 219,169 of record NZ_JAGGLR010000016.1, read on the forward strand.
GTCGGCGACGTCCGAGCCCGCGGCGGCGAGGGCGCGGCGCAGCTCGGCCTTGTTCTTGGTGCGCAGCGCGGCGCGCCAGTCCTTGCCCGGGAGGCCGAAGTACTGGGCGGCGAGGGCGGCCTGGGCCTGGAGGTGGTCGCTGTTGGTGAAGACGGCGCGGGGGCGGGTGCCGTCGGCGGCGATGCGGCTGATGACCTCGGCGAAGTCCCGTACGTCACAGGGGACGATGTCGAGGGCGGGGAAGCCGAGGGCGGGGAAGTCGAGGGCGGGGAAGTCGAGGGCAGGAAAGCCGAGGGGGGCGGGGAAGGGGTGCGCGGACCCCGCTTTCCCTTCCCGCCGACCGTAGGCGCGCTCATGGGCCTCGGGCTGGTCGGTGAGGAGGGTGACCGCCAGGCCGAGCCGGGCCGCCGCGGGGAGGAAGCCCTCGGTGACGGAGTCGGTGGGGTTGAGGGCGAGGAGGTGGAGCCGAGGCGGCCGCGGGGCGGGGGCGGCCGGGGCGGCCGGGGCCGCCGGGGAGCCACGGAGGGCAGGGGAGGAGAACGGCCGTGACGCCGCATCGAGATCATTCTCGTTCACGGCCCGAGATTAGGTTAGGCATGCCTAAGACCGCTAATTCGACGTTCCGGTCCGCCCGTTTGGCCCTGATTAGCCATCAAGATCGTCAACGCTCGGCGTCAATGGCGTCAACGGGGTAGCCCGATACGGCGATGGCGGACCCGGCGCGCGGCGAGCCGCTCGTCCGGGTCCTGGGCGCGGAGGGCGGCGAGTTCGGCGCCGAGGAGCTGCCCGAGGCGGCCGAGGAAGACATCGGGCGCCCCGGAGCCCTCCGCGTCCTCCCCATCCTCCCCCTCCCCATCCTCCTCGACGATGCGATCGACGATGCCCTGGGCGAGGAGGTCGGCGGAGCGCACGCCCTGGCGGGCGGCGACCTCGTACGCCCGCTCCGTGGTGCGGTGGAGGATCGCGGACGCGCCCTCGGGCGGCAGCGGCGACAGCCAGGCGTGGCGCGCCGCCACGACCCGGTCGGCGGGCAGCAGCGCGAGCGCGGCGCCACCGGCGCCCTGGCCGAGCAGCAGACAGAGGGTGGGCGCGGGCAGGGTCACCATGTCGGCGAGGCACCGCGCTATCTCCGCCGCGAGCCCGCCCTCCTCCGCCTCGCGGCTGAGCGCGGCGCCCGCGGTGTCGATGACGGTGAGCAGCGGCAGCCCGAGCTCGGCGGCGATCCGCATCCCGCGCCGCGCGGTCCGCAACCCGGCCGGCCCCAGCGCCTGCCCCTCCCCCGGCCCCTCGGCGGTCTCGCCCTTACGGGCACTGCGCCGGTTGTGCCCGAGAACGACGCAGGGCGTCCCCCCGACCCGGGCGAGCGCGAGCAACAACCCGGGATCGTGCTCCCCGGCCCCCGTACCACTGAGCGGACTCACATCGTCGGCGGCCACCCGCAACAAATCCCGCACCCCGGGCCGCTCCACCCGCCGCGAAGCCCGTATCGACGCTTCCGCGGACGGCACGACTGCCCCCGCGTCCCCAGGTACCCGACGCGGCGTGGCAGGTGCCCCCGCCGCCGAGGCGGGCACGGACACCGCATCGCCCGCGCAAAGCACCCTCAGCACTCGGGCCGCCACGCCCGACAGGCGGCTCAGCGGGAGGACCGCGTCGATCAGGCCGTGGTTCATCAGGTTCTCGGCGTTCTGGACGCCGGGCGGGAACTCCTCGCCGTACAGCGCCTCGTGCACCCGTGGGCCCATGAAGCCGATGAGGGCGCCCGGCTCGGCGGCGGTGACATGGCCCAGGGAGCCCCAGGAGGCGAGGACGCCGCCGGTGGTGGGGTGGCGGAGGTGGACGAGGTACGGCAGGCCCGCGGCCTTGTGGTCCGTGATCGCCGCGGCCACCTTCACCATCTGCAGGAACGCGACCGTACCCTCCTGCATCCGGGTGCCACCCGACGCCGGCGCCGCCAGCAGCGGCAGCCGCTCCGCCGTGGCCCACTCCACGGCCCGCACCAGCCGCTCCCCCGCGGCGACCCCTATCGAACCGGCCAGGAAGCGGAACTCGCAGGCGACCAGCGCCACCCTGCGCCCCTCGATACGGCCCTCACCGGTGATGACCGACTCGTCCAGCCCGGTGCGCTCCCGTGCCCGCTCCAGGTCGGCCCGGTACTCGGGGTCGTCCGTCGTGATCTCCACCGGTTCGTCCCAGCCGTGCCAGCTGCCGGGGTCGACGATGGCCTCGATCAGCTCACGGGCCGACGGGCGGGAGACGCGGGGGGCGCGGGAGGCGCGGGAGGCACCCGTGGCGCGGGGCGAGTTCGTACCGGTCATATGTGTCACCCTTCCACGCCACCGCCCCCTCGCAACCATCGGCGATCACCTCAGGTGGATCACCTCGGGTACCCCCGCGACCCGCCCAGTCTCAGCTGCGCCTGAGCTGCTCCTTAACGGCGCCATAAGACCGGCGGGGAGGCCCGTGGGCGGGGCTAGCGTGCTGCGCGTCACCCCCCACCGAAGGAGTCCCGACGATGACCGCTCGTGCGACCGTTCGCCGCAGAACCGCCCGCATCGCCGTGCTCGGCATGGTGCCGCTCGCCCTCACCGCGCTGAGCGCGGACCCGGCCTCCGCGCACGGTTCGATGACGAACCCGGTCAGCCGGGTGTCGGCGTGTTTCGCGGAGGGGCCGGAGAGCCCGGACTCGGCGGCCTGCAAGGCGGCCGTTCAGGCGGGCGGCACCCAGGCGCTCTACGACTGGAACGAGGTCAACATCCCGGACGCCGCCGGGCGCCACAAGGAGATCATCCCGGACGGAAAGCTGTGCAGCGCGGGCCGCGACAAGTACAAGGGCCTGGACCTGCCGCGCGCCGACTGGCCCGCCACCGCCATGACGGCCGGTGAGCACACCTTCACCTACCGGGCCACCGCGCCCCACCGGGGCAGCTTCGAGCTGTACATCACCAAGGACGGCTACGACCCGACGAAGCCCCTGACCTGGGCCGACCTGGAGGCGAAGCCGTTCGCCAAGGTCACCGACCCCACGCTGCGGGACGGGAGTTACGTCTTCTCGGGGAAGGTGCCCGGCAAGTCGGGCCGCCATCTGATCTACAGCGTCTGGCAGCGCTCGGACAGCCCGGAGGCGTTCTACACCTGCTCGGACGTGACCTTCGGCGGAGGGGCCGCCGCGGCCAAGGGAGCCGGGACGGAGGCGGATTCCGCACCCACCGCCGCCGCGCCCGACGACGCCCAGATAGCGAAGGGCGCCGAGAAGTCCACGGTCGATCACCACGGCCACGGTGGTGACAGCGGCGCCGAGGCCAACCATCAGCCGAAGGCGGCGGGGGCGGCGGACGAGAAGGGCACGGAGGGGAACCACCCCGAGGCCAAGAGCGCCGAGGTCATGGCCGCGAGCACCGGGCCGGAGGGCTCGCAGGACGGAAGCGCCGCCGACGGGCAGCACCTCGCCGAGACCGGGGGCGACGGGTCCACCGGCCCCATGGCCATCGGCGGCGCCGCGGTCCTCGCCACCGGCGCGGCCGTACTGTTCGCCGTCGCCAACCGCCGCAAGACCGTACGACGGGGCCGCGGCTGAGCCCCTGGGCCCCCGGCACACGACAGGGGCTTCGCCCCTGAACCGGGGCCCGGGGCCCGGGGCCCGGGACCCGGGACCCAACCCCAGCCGAAACCCTCGCCCCCGGGGCCCGGGGCCCGGGACCCAGCCCCAGCCGAAGCCCCGAACCCCGGGGTCTGGGGCGGAGCCCCAGTTGAGGGAAGGGGCGGGTAGGGGAAAGCAGCCCGCCGCAGGCGTACGCGTACCGCCGGACACCCCGCCGTCGCACACCCGCGTGGAGACGCCGAGCAGAAGGCCGTGGACCGGTTCACCGGAAGAGGCCCAGGTCGTCGGCGGCCCAGCGGCGGAACGAGCGGCCGGGACGGCCGGTCAGCCGCTCGGTGGAGCGGCCGCCTGAGCTCACTCGGGCTGATCGATCTGGCCGCCCTGCTGGGCCGCTTCCACCGCCGCTTCCACCGCCGCTTCCACCGCGATCACCCCGAGGTGTCCTTGCGCCTGGCGACGGCGGCGTCCTGCCGGGGGGGATCGCCGGAACTCATCGCGGCACTACACCCCTGATCACGCCTCCTCGGCCAGCGCCGCGTCCAGGGCCGCCGTCAGCCGCCGGACCCGCGCCTGCAGATCCACCGCCTCCTCCAGGCCGAGGCCGCTGGCCTCGATCGCCGCCAGGGGTACGCCCTGGGCGCGCTCCTTCAGCGCCGCCCCCTCCGCCGTGAGCCGGACCGTCACCGAACGCTCGTCGTGCGCGCTGCGCTCGCGCTGGACGAGTCCGGCCGACTGCATCCGCTTGAGCAGCGGCGAGAGGGTGCCGGAGTCCAGCCGCAGGTACTCCCCCAGCCGCTTGACCGGCATCTCCCCGTGCTCCCAGAGCACCAGCATGGCCAGGTACTGCGGATAGGTCAGCCCCGTGTCGCGCAGCACCCGGCGGTAGAGGCCGTCGAAGGCGCGGGAGGCGGCGTGCAGGCTGAAGCAGAGCTGCCGATCGAGCCGGAGCAGCTCATCGGAGGGCCGCGGCTCGGGGGTGGTGGTGCGGTCGGTGCCGCGGTCGGCAGTGCTGTCGGCAGTGCTGTCGGCGGTGCGGTCGGCGGTGCGGTCGGACTGGTGTGACATGCCTCCAGCGTACCCTTTAGTTGTACGCAACTTAATTGTGTGCTCTACTTCTACTCAGTGAGGCGGGGCACCCCGAGCCCCCACCTCCCTCCGACTGCCGGAACACGAAAGGGATGGTCTTCATGGACGCGCTCTACACCGCGGTGGCCACGGCCAACGGACGCGACGGCCGGGCCGTGAGCTCCGACGGACAGCTCGACCTGCCGCTCGCCATGCCGCCCGCCCTCGGCGGCAACGGCAAGGGCACCAACCCCGAGCAGCTGTTCGCCGCGGGCTACGCCGCCTGCTTCGCCTCCGCGCTCGGCCTCGTCGGCCGCCAGGCCAAGGTCGACACCAAGGACATCTCCGTCACCGCCGAGGTCGGCATCGGCAAGGACGCGGCGGACGACGGCTTCGGGCTCAAGGTGACGCTGCGCGTCGAGCTGCCGGGCGAGCTGGAGAACGAGACCGGTCGCAAGCTGGTCGAGCAGGCGCACCAGGTGTGCCCGTACTCCAAGGCGACGCGGGGCAACATCGAGGTCGAGCTCATCGCCGAGTAATCGGAGCCCGACCAGCCCGACGGGCGACGCGCCCTGCCCGTACGGACCGCGGCAGGGCGCGCCATGACGTGCGCTTCATCCACTTGGCGTCAAGCGTCAGTCGTCCGACGCACACGTCGTCGGCGTGGCGTGTTCCGGATCGAGGGCGTTGACGGCCTCATGGAAGGCCAGGCCGTCGGTCAGCCCGATGGTCACATGCTCGGAGATATCGGTCGCGCACAGGTCCTGGATCACCACGTTCTTGACGTTCGGACCCGAGAGGAACTGCGCCCGGTAGGGCGTGGCCACCTCGTCGTACTTGGTCGAGATGACGGTGTAGCGCACTCCGGGGACGGTGTCGCCGCCCTCGTTGAGCCGCCGCAGGAAGTCCGAGCCGACCACCTGGTCCATCAGCCCCGGGGCGCCCTTGGCGATGATGTCGCCGACCCCGGGGAAGTAGTCCAGCAGCTTCGTCAGCCCGGACAGAGTGGTTCCGTGGTTGGTGGGGGCGATGCCGACCAGGGCGTTCACCTTCGGCGCGCCACCAAGGAACTTGAGGTAGTAGCGGGGCATCATCCCGCCCTGCGAATGCCCGACCATGTCGACCTTGGCGGCGCCGGTGGCGGCGAGCACCCGGTCCACATAGGCGGACAGCTGCTTGGCCGACCGGTCGATCGGCCCCAGACCGTGGAACAGCGGGACGAGGGGCAGTTGGCCGTAGTCGAGGGAGAAGACGCAGTAACCGCGCTGGACCAGGTAGGGGGCGAAGCCCAGCCAGTTGTCGACGGAGTTGCCGAAGGTGCCGTGCACCAGGACGACGGGGCGGGGGTGTTGGGCCGATGGCTTGCAGGAGTAGTTGTTCCAGCCGCCGCTCACCGCCTCCGACGCGGTGTCCGTGGCGAGCGCGGCGGTGGGGGTCGCCGCGGTCGCCGCGACCGCGAGGGCCAGGGCGGGTAGTAAGGTGCGGGTCTTGGCCTTCCGGAATCGCCGGATACGCCTCCAGGGCAGCATCATATGAACTCCTCGCTGGTGGGGGAGAGAGTCGCGCTGACGGTGCGCTTGCGCTGCGCCCTGCGATCCGGATCACAAGAGTGGTGCGCTCACTCGAAATTACGCGCGAGTAGCAAAGCCATCCAGCCATTCGTCAGTGAAGGAACGTTTACGCGATTTTCACGTGACGTCCAGGAATGCACCGGGTTACGCGAAGTGGGGAAAACCAGTGGGACTGGTGGGACCTGCGGCTTACGCGACGTCGAGGAACTTACGCGACGTCGAGGAACCCGGCGGGCCGGACCGCGGAGACGCCGAAGCGCGCGCGGGCCCGGTCGGCGGCGGCCTCCAGCCGGCGTGACTTCTCGTCCGCGGGGTCGAACGTCAGCTGATGGGAGGCGAGTCCGGCGTCCGTCAGCCCCTCGACGCGCAGCGCCACGGACCGCACCCGGGCCCGCTGCAGTCCGAGCGCGTCATGCAGCGCGTACGCGGCGGCGGTCAGCGCCGGGGTGTGGGCGGTCGGTTCGGTCAGGGTGCGGGTGCGGGTGGTCGTGGAGCGGTCGGCGTAGCGGACGGTGAGGCTGATCGCGGCCGCCACCTGCCCGCTGGTCCGCAGCCGGACACCGAGCCCGTCGGCGAGGGTGAGCAGCGCGCGGCGACGGCGGACGGGGTCCAACTCGTCGCGGCGGAAGCGGTGTTCGGCGCCCATCGCACGGGCGGGGGCGTTCGGGGTGACCGGCGCCGGGTCGATACCGCGCGCCCAGGCGTGGACGCGGCGCGCGGTCGCCGCGCCGAGGATCCGCTGGAGGGTGGACAGCGGCGCGGCGGCGATCCGCGCGGCGCTGTCCAGCCCGTACGCGCTCAGGGTGCGCGCGGTCGCGGGCCCCACCCCGGGCAGGGCGATAGGCGGCTTACCGGCCAGGAACGCGGCGACGGCGTCCGGATCGCCGGGAACGGTACGGACGGCGCCGGACTCCTGAGCCCCCTGGGCCTCATGCACCTCGCGGGCCTCGTGGGCCTCGTGGGCCTCGTGGGCGGCCATGCGCGCGAGCAGGGGGTTGGCGGCGACGCCGACGGTGCAGTCCACGCCGTACCGGGCCAGCGCCCGGACCCGTACGATCTCGGCCAGCCCCGCCGCGTCCCGCCCGAAGTACCGCAGCGCGCCCCGCACATCCGCGAGCGCGGCATCGGGCGGCAGCGCCTCGACGACGGGCGTCAGCTCGCCGAGCAGGGTGAGCAGCCCCTGGTAGACGTCCTCCCCGGGCGCGGGGTGGAACCGCACGTACAGCACATGCGGCACCTCGCCCGCCCGCTCCGGGCCCACGGCCCGGCCGCCGCCCGGCAGGGCCATGTCCATCAGACGGGTCGGGAAGGGGTGCCGGCCGGCGGTCATCCCGCGCTCCCCGGGCTGGCGTGCCACAGTTTGCGGCCGGTGGCGGCCTGGTCGCCCGCGGGCCGGAGGTCGGCCCAGGGGTGCATGGCGTAGCCGGTGGGCATCTCGATGCGACGGCCGGAGTCGGCTTCGCCCGTCTCCGGGCCCGCCCCCGCCAGTTCGGCGGCGACCGCCCCGAGGCCGCCCTCCTCCCTGAGCCGGGCCAGCTCGGCGAGGTTCCACACGGCCGAGCCGACGATGCTGAGGCTGCGCGGGCCGCGCCGCTGGACCACGCCGCGGACGAGCAGCAGCCAGGAGTGGAAGACGGTGTGCGCGCACGCCGCGTGGCTGTCGTCGAAGAAGGCGCAGTCGACCAGCCCCGTACCGTCGTCGAGCGTGGTGAAGATGACCCGGCGCCCGGAGCGGATCGGCGGGGTCTGGGTGGCGGCCTTGGCGCCGGCGACGAGCACGACCTCCCCGTGCGGCGCGTCGCGCAGCCGCTTCGCGGGGATCGCGCCCAGCTCCTCCAGGAAGTCCCGGTGGTCGCCCATCAGATGGCGGGAGACGTCCATGCCGAGGATGCCGAGTTCGGCGCCGAGGCGTTCGTTCGCGTCGAGGTCGGGGAGCCCGGCGGGGGCGGCGGGGCCGGTTTCGGCCAACGGAAGCTGGCCCTCCGCGTTATGCCGGGCGGCGGCGCCCCGCTGCTGCCGGTGCAGTTCGGCGATCTGCAGCAGCAGATCGCGGCGGCTCGCGCCGAACGCGTCCAACGCGCCGACCTGGGCCAGCCGCTCGGCGACCGGCCGCCCGGGGTGGGCGCGCAGCCACAGGTCCTGGAGCGAGGAGTACGGCTGTCCGGCCGCGATCCGCTCGGTCTCGGCCTCGCTGATGCCGTGGACGTCGCTCAGCGCCAGCCGGACACCGGCATCCGATTTATGACGGCTGTCACGTTCACTACCGCTGTCACGTTCACTACCGCTGTCACGTTCACTACCGCTGTCATGAGAATCACCAGACGTCAGTTCGATTCGATAGGCGGCCCCCGACCGGTTCACATCCAGCGGCAGGATCGGCACCCCGCGCCGCCGCGCGTCCGCCAGCAGCAGCCGCTTCGGGTACATCCCGGGGTCATGGGTGAGCAGCCCGGCGTAGAAGGCGGCCGGATGGTGGGCCTTGAGCCAGGCGGACTGATACGTCGGGACCGCGAAGGCGACGGCATGCGCCTTGCAGAAGCCGTACGAGCCGAACGCCTCGACGATCTCCCAGGTGCGCGTCAGCACCTCCGGCGCGTAGCCCCGCTTCTCCGCCTCCGCGTGGAACCAGGCCCGCACCCGCCCCCGCCGTTCGGGGTCGGACAGCGCGCGCCGCGCCTCGTCGGCGAGGTCCCGTTCACATCCGGTCATGATCGACACGATCTTGATGATCTGTTCATGGAAGACCACGACCCCGTATGTCTCGCGCAGCGCGTCCTCCAGATCCGGGTGCGGATAGCGCGGGGGCTTGCGGCCGTGCCGGGCATCGATGAAGGGCCGGACCATGTCGGCGGCGACCGGGCCGGGCCGGAAAAGCGATATGTCGACCACGAGATCGTGGAAGGAGGTGGGCTGCAGACGGCCGAGGAGATCGCGCTGACCGGGCGATTCGATCTGGAAGCAGCCGAGGGTCTCGGTGGAGCGGATCAGGTCGTAGGTGGCCGAATCGCCGGGCCGCACCTGTTCGGGGTCGTCGATGTCCACGACACGCCCGGTGGCCCGCCGGATCTCGGCGACCGCGTGCGCCATCGCGGACTGCATCCGCACCCCGAGGACATCCAGCTTGAGCAGTCCGAGCTCCTCCACGTCGTCCTTGTCGAACTGCGACATGGGGAAGCCCTCGCCACTGGTCGGCACGATGGGCGTACGGGCCAGCAGCCCGGCGTCCGAGAGCAGCACCCCGCAGGGGTGCATGGCGATGCCACGGGGCAGCCCGTCGAGCGCCTCGACCAGCTCCCAGAACCTGCCGAAACGTTTCTGCTCGGCGGTCGCCTCCCGTAGCTCCCGCAGCTCGGGCAGTTCCGCGAGCGCCGCGCGGGCATCGCGGGCGCGGATGTGCGGGAAGGACTTGGCGAGCCGGTCCACCTCGGCCGGGTCCATGCCGAGCGCCGCGCCCACGTCCCGTACGGCGTGGCGCACCCGGTAGGTCTCGGGCATCGAGACGGTCGCGACCCGCTCCGCCCCGAACCGCTCGAAGATCGCGCGATAGACGTCGAGCCGGCGCGCCGACTCCACATCGATGTCGATATCGGGCAGCGCGGCCCGCCGCACCGACAGGAAGCGCTCCATCAGCAGGCCGTTGGCCACGGGGTCGGCATGGGCGATGCCCAGCAGATGGTTGACGAACGATCCGGCGCCGGAGCCCCGCGCGGCCACCCGGACGCCCAGCTCCCGGGTGTCGTCGACGACCTGCGCGACGGTGAGGAAGTACGAGGCGAAGCCGAGCCGTTCGATGGTGCGCAGCTCGTCCTCCAGCCGCTCCCAGCGCGCCCGGTCGCGGTCGTACCCCCGCAGCACCATGGCGGCGGCGCAGCGCGACCGCAGCACCCGCTCGGCGCTCCGCCGCCCGGCCCCGACCAGCCGGGGCTCGGGGAAGTGGACGCTGCCCAGGCCGATGTGGTCCTCGGGGTCGACCAGACACCCGGCGGCGGTGCGCCGGGTCTCCTCCAGCAACCGGTGCGCGGCGTCCCGCCGCATCCCCGCCGCCTCCACGATCCGCTCGGCCGCCTTCGCCATGTCCCGGGGGCCCTTGAGCCAGCGCTCACCGCTGTCGAGCGCCCCGGGGGCGCGCGGGTCGATGGGGACGAGCCGGCGGGCCGCGTCCAGGACGTCGGCGACCGGCCCCTCCCCCGGATCGGCGTAGCGCACGGCATTGCTCAGCACGGCCCGGACGCCCTGCTCGGCGGCGAAGCCGACGGTACGGGCGGCGAGCCGCAGCGAGCCCGGTCCGGTGCCGGTGCGGCCGTGCCATACGGCCTCCAGCCGCAGCGCGTCGCCGAAGAGTTCGCGCCAGGGGGCGATCAGCCGCGCGGCCCGGTCGGGGCGTCCGGCGGCCAACGCCCGGCCGACGTCGGAGTCCGGGCCGAGCAGCGCGGTCAGCGGGGCGAGCGCGCCGGGGTCGCTCACCAGGTCGCGCCAGTGCAGCAGGGGCGGGCCATCGCCGTTCGTCCGGGCGGTTCCGGGGTGGGCGAGCCCCGCGTGGGCGGCGGAGACCAGCCCGCACAGCGCGGCCCAGCCGGGCGCGCCGTCCCGGGCGAGGAAGACCACCCGGGGCGCGGACTCGTCGATGAACGCCCCGCCGCGCACCGGTGTACGGCGCCGGACGGTGCGCCCCGGCTCCGGGGCCTCCATCCGTACGGCGAGGTCCACCCCGAACAGCGGCCGCACCCCCGCGCGCTCACACGCTCGGGCGAACCGCACCGCTCCGGCGAGGCTGTCGCGGTCGGTCAGCGCGATCGCGTCCATGCCGCGCTCGGCGGCACGCTGCGCCAGCCGCTCCGGGTGCGCGGCCCCGTACCGCATGGAGAACCCGGACGCGGTGTGCAGATGCGTGAAGCCTGGCATCCGCACCTCCCGCTGCTCACACCCCCTGACCGACCCTGCATGTCCCACGCCCCACCATAACCCCATTCTCGAACACGCGTGCGAGTCGGTTTCGATGGCACTTCCCTCTCCACCATAAGCATCTAAAACACCCTTTAATCCCGCGTGTCGCCTTGTGAATGCGGCACGCGGAAGCCGGTGGACCGAAGCAGTAGGCGGGCCACCGGCCCGTGCGTATGCTGATCACCATGACGGAGGGATCCCTGCTCGATCTGCTACGGGAGCAGCGCACCGGCGCGCTCGTCACCCTCAAGCGGGACGGACGGCCACAGTTGTCCAATGTCGCCTTCACCTACGACCCCGCGACGCGCCTCATCCGGATCTCCGTCACCGACGACCGCGCCAAGACCCGCAATCTGCGCCGCGATCCGCGCGCGAGCTTCTATGTCACCAGCGGGGACCACTACTCCTATCTGGTCGCCGAGGGCGATGCCGAGCTGACGCCGGTCGCCGCCGACCCCCATGACGCCACCGCCGATGAGCTGGTGGAGGTCTACCGCGCGATCCAGGGCGAGCATCCGGACTGGGAGGAGTTCCGCGCGGCGATGGTGGCCGAGCGGCGGCTGGTGGTGCGGCTGCGCGCGGAGCGCGGCTACGGCTGGGGAAGCCAGGCCGGACCCCTGAGCGGAGAGCTCGGCTGACCCCACTCCGCCGGTCGGCTTGCCCTGGCAGGTTCTCGCCCTGGCGGGATACGCGGCAGCCCTCCTCCCAGAGGCATCACGAACATCACTCGACCTCGCTCACCTGAGCGCTCTTGAATCGATTTGAGCACCCCGGCCACCTCGCTGAGCACGCCATCCACAGGAGCGCGAGACGGCGGACGGGGTCCCTCGAGGGGCGCAATACGCGCGGCGCCGCGCACCCGGTCGCCACGCGGCGTTCCGCATCCGGACATCCACCGCACGCGACAATAAGCCACCGAAAGACTACTTGTAGCGACCGGAAGTGCTCGATCGACGTGCGTTCCTGACGCGCACCGCGTAGAACTCCGTCCGGTATCTGCAACGACGAGCAAGGGAGTGTTCGAAATGCGGAAGACTACTGGGGCGATCGGGCTGGGAGCCGCACTGGCCGTGAGCGCCGTGCTGGGGATCGGCACGAGCGGTGCGGCACACGCCGCGCCCGCCAAGCCGCAGAGCCTGTATCCGCCGTCCGCGCTGGTCCTGACCGTCGGCTGGGGGGCCGACGCGGCCACGACCGAGGTCCAGCGGGCGGTGACTCTGAGCTGTCGCCCCACCCCCACCGGTACCCACCCGGCCCCCGCCAAGGCATGCGCCGAACTCCGCTCCGTGGGCGGCATGTTCGGTCAGCTGCGGACCGGGGCGGAGTCCGGCCGGGTGTGCACCAAGGAATGGCACCCCATCACCGTCACCGCCGAGGGGATCTGGGACGGCCGCCGGGTGTCGTACGAGCACACCTTCGCGAACAACTGCTTCAAGAGCGCGGCCCCGACGATGGTCTTCGAGTTCTGATGAACTGACCGGAAAGGGGAAGGCCCCCGGACACCGTCCACGGGTGTCCGGGGGCCTGCCTTGGTTCATACGGGAGCGGACCGCGGAAGCGAAACGCTCACCGGATGAGCCAGATCAGCCAGATCAGCCGGATGAGCCGGATGAGCCGGATGAGTCAGATCAGCCGATCTCGGCGCCGAACGCCTGCAGCGCCTCCGGCACCGGCTGGAAGAACGTCTCGCCGCCCGAGGAGCAGTCACCGCTGCCGCCGGAGGTCAGACCCAGCGCCGTGTCGCCCGCGAAGAGCGCGCCGCCGCTGTCGCCGGGCTCGGCGCAGACGTTGGTCTGGATCAGCCCTTCGACCGACCCTTCCTGGTAGTTGACGGTCGCGTTGAGGCCGGTGACCTCGCCGTCGTGCACCTGGGTGGTGGAGCCGCTGCGCGTCACCTTCTGGCCGACGGTGGCGTCACCGGCCTTGGCGATCTCCTGGCTGCTGCCGTTGTAGAGGTCGACCGCGCTCGGGTGGTCGGTGTCCTTGGTGTACTTGACCAGGCCGTAGTCGTTACCGGGGAACTCGCTGCCCTCGTTGGTCCCGATCTCCTCGCCGCCCTGCGAGTCCGACCAGCTGCTGATGGCCTCGGTGCAGTGACCGGCGGTCAGGAAGTACGGCTGGCCGCCCTTGACGACGTTGAACCCGAGCGAGCAGCGCCCACCGTCGCCCCAGATGGCGTCGCCACCGGCGATGAAGGTGGAGAACTTCCCGGCCGAGCGCTTCACCTCGACCTTGCCGCCGAGCGCGTCGGCGACCTTGTTGAGGGTGGCCATCCGGGTGCCCTTGACGGAGCTGTCCGCGGTGACGACGACCTTGTTGCTTCTGGGGTCCACCGACCACGAGGTGCCGGGGATGGTGGCCTTCTGCTTGAGCGTCTCACGCGCCTTGCTCAGCTCGGCCAGGGTGTTCGTGACCACCTTGGCTTCGGCCCCGGCCTCCCGGACCTTGTCCACGACGCCCTTGTCGACCACGTTCACGACGAGCTTCTTGGCCTTGGCGTCGTAGTACGAACCCGCCGTGTCGCTCTTGAGCGAGGAGGTGAGCGTGCTGGCGAGCTTTCCGGCGGCGCCGACCGAGAGGGTGTCCGGCTGGGGCTCACCGGGGGCGGCGTTGGCGCTCTGCAGGGTGATGCCCGTGGCGACCAGGGCCGCTATGCCGGCTCCGGCAATGACGACACGACGCTTGGGTATGCGGCGGTGCTTCAACTCTCTGCCTTCCAGTGGGGGGTTGGGCCCGTCGGCAGTGGGGTGCCAGGGCCCGGAGGGCGTAACGGCACAGCGCATCTCCCCCTCGGGGGCGCGTCCATGCCAATTTGCGCCGCCGAGTATTCCCATCACCACCGGGCGCGCACAAGGGCGCGTTCACGTCATGGGCGTGAAATTTACACTGCGGACTCATGTCCGGACATGGCGGTGCCCGCACACCTTCGAGGTGTACGGGCACCGAATCAGGTATCCGGACGAGCCGTCAAACCGGGCGGATCACCCCACGGAATCCCCTCACGGGGTTCGCTGCCGGATCACCTCCCACGGCTCATCACTCGACCGTATGCGGCTCCGGCTCGCGCTCGGTGAGCGTCGGCATCGCCTGCCGAGCGGGCTGGGCCGACTGGGCGGGCTGGGCGGGCGCGGCCTCCCGCTCCGGCGCGGCGGCCGGACCGGCAGCCGGGGTGCCGCCCTCCGCGCCGCCCTCCGTCCGGGCCGCCGCCGGGATCTCCTGCTGGCCCTTCTCCAGGAAGCGCAGCAGCTCGACCGGGATGGGCAGCACCAGTGTGGAGTTCTTCTCGGCGGCGACCGCCATCACCGTCTGGAGCAGCCGCAGCTGGAGCGCCGAGGGGGTGTCGGCCATCTGGGAGGCGGCCTCGGCCAGCTTCTTCGACGCCTGCAGCTCCGCGTCCGCGTTGATCACCCGGGCGCGGCGCTCCCGGTCGGCCTCCGCCTGGCGGGCCATCGACCGCTTCATGGTCTCCGGCAGCGACACGTCCTTGATCTCCACCCGGTCGATATGGACGCCCCATCCGATCGCCGGGCTGTCGATCATGAGCTCCAGGCCCTGGTTGAGCTTCTCCCGGTTGGAGAGCAGATCGTCCAGATCGCTCTTCCCGATGATCGACCGCAGCGAGGTCTGGGCCATCTGGGAGACGGCGAAACGGTAGTCCTCCACCGCGACCAGCGCCTCGGCCGCGTCCACGACCTGGAAGTAGACGACGGCGTCGACCCGCACGGTCACGTTGTCCCGGGTGATGCCCTCCTGGGCGGGGACGGGCATCGTCACGATCTGCATATTGACCTTCTGGAGCCGGTCGACGAACGGAGCGATCATGGTGAACCCCGGCCCCCGGATATCCGAGCGGAGCCTCCCGAGCCGGAAGACCACCCCCCGCTCGTACTGCTTGACCACTCGGGCCGCGGCCAGCACGCCCAGGGCGCCGAGGCAAGCCAGTACCACTATCAATGTCACGAGCGCATCGACCATCACGGCCACCTGCCGTCCGTATCGCGAACAATGCCCCTCGTGGGGTACTGATGTCCACGATAGTCCGCCCGTCGAACAGTGGGGAGGGCTGTGGAAAACCCCCGCCAGGCCGCCCGGAAAGGCGTTTCCCACCGACGCGGAGAGCCCCCGTCCGGCAGCACGGACGGGGGCTCTCGCTCAGCCTGGTGCGGGGCTGATCAGCTTCAGGAGCGGCGCCGATCAGTAGACGCTCACGCCGTACGCGTTCAGCGCCTCGACGACCGGCTGGAAGAACGTGGTGCCACCGGAGGTGCAGTTGCCACTGCCGCCGGAGGTGAGGCCGAGGGCGGTGGAGCCGGCGTAGAGCGGGCCGCCGCTGTCGCCGGGCTCGGCGCAGACCGTGGTCTGGATCATGCCGTAGACGATGTCGCCGTTGCCGTAGTTGACCGTGGCGTTCAGCGCGGTGACCCGGCCGCTGTGGATGCCGGTGGTGGAGCCGCGCCGGGTGACCGTCTGGCCCACGGTCGGGTTGGCGGCCGAGGTGATGTCCTGGCTGCCGACGGTGCCCTGGGGGGTGACCGAGCCGCTGTACCGGACCAGACCGTAGTCGTTGGTCGGGAAGCTGGAGCCGGACGTCGGGCCGATGGTGGTGGTGTGGCCGGAGTTCGACCACCAGGTGCCGGCGCCGTCGGTGCAGTGACCGGCGGTGACGAAGTAGTTGGCCCCACTGCCGTTGCGCACGTTGAAGCCGAGGGAGCAGCGCCAGCTACTCGCGTAGATCGCGTCGCCGCCCGAGATCAGCTTCTGAATCTTGCCGGAGGTCCGCTTGACCTCGATCGCGTCGGCGTTCGAGCCGGCGGTGTTCTTGATCTTGGCTATCTCACTCTGGGACACCGTGCTGTCGGCGGTGACCACGAGCTTGTTGGTCCCCTTCTCGACATACCAGGCGGTGCCCGCGACATCGGCCTCGAGGACGGCGCCGCTCGCCGACTTGGCCTCGGCCGCGCTGAAGGTGTGGGCGCCGTCGCTGCCGGCGTAGGCGGCGGGGGCGGCGAGCGCCGTTCCGGCCACCAGGGCGGAGGTCGCGGCGATCAGGGCGATACGTCTCGCCTGCTTGCTGTGGGGGGCGTTGCGCTTGATCCTCAACTCTTCCTCCGGGGGAATCGGGGGTCCGCTTGGGTGGGCAGGCCCGTGAGGCGCAGTCAACGAGCACGCCGATATGACCGATTCGGCGTGCCCCTGACAAGCGCTTCCGGAAGTATTCGTGGCTCCGGGCACAGCGCGCAAGAGGACAATTCGGAACAGCCGTCGGGCACACGCCACATAGCCCCGGCGGGTTCAGGCCGCCGGGGCTTGTGCTCCCATCCCCTTGGGTATCCGGTGAGACGGACGCGCGGGCGATCGGGTTCCGTTATGGCGCGGACGTATCGCGTCCCGGCGGCCGGGCCGCCGCGCGGCCGCTCAGCCCCGCTCCCCCGGATCGGTAAGTCCCAGGTGGTCGCGGAGTGTCGGACCGATGTACGCGGTGCGGAACACCCCGCGCTCCTGGAGCAGCGGCACCACCCGGTCCACGAAGTCATCGAGCCCGCCGGGGGTCAGATGGGGTACGAGGATGAAGCCGTCGGCGGCGTCGGCGGCGACGAATTCCGCCATCTCCACCGCGACCGCCTCCGGGGTGCCGATGAACGGGCGAGCTCCACGTAGTACGGCGCCTGGTACTGCCCGTTGCCGTCGATGGCGGCGGCCGGATGCAGGGTGCCGGTCGGTACGGCCATGGTCGGGGCCTTCCTCGTTCTTCGGGGGTCAGCGGGTCACGGCTTGGGCAGTCCGCGCGGGTTGATCTCGGACTTCTTCACCGCCTCGCTGGAGAGCCCCCACCGCTTCAGGACCTTGGCGTACGAACCGTCCCGGATCACGTGGTCCAGGGCCGCGGCATAGGCGTCGACCAGCCCGCTGCCCTTCCTGGTGGTGGCCGCGATCTTGCCCTGCACCTGGTCGCCACCGCCCGAGAACCGGCCGATGATCTGGGTCTGGCCGGCCGAGGCGACGTGGTAGGCGGAGGTGGGGTTCGGGCCGAAGTAGGCGTCGATACGGCCGGACTGGAGGGCGAGGTAGTAGTCGGTGTCCTTCTGGAAGTACTTGATGTCCACGGGCTTGCGGCCCGCCTTCTCGTTCTGCTTGCTCCAGTCGACCAGGATCTTCTCCTGGTTGGTGCCGGAGGAGACCGAGATGGTCTTGCCCGCCACGTCCTTCGGCCCCTTGACCCGCCAGGAGGTGCCCTTCTTGGCCTCGAAGGCGAGGTCGTCCAGCCGGTAGGTGGCGAAGTCGTACTTCTCCTTGCGCTCCTCGGTGACCGTCACATTGGAGAACACGCCGTCGAACTTGGAGCTGTCCAGGCCGACGAAGAGGTTCTCCCAGGAGACCGGCTGGAAGTCGACCTTGAGCCCGAGGGTGTCGGCCACCAGCGTGGCGATGTCGAGCTCGGAGCCGATCCGGGTCTTGTCGTCGGTCGCGTAGAAGCCGAGCGGGGCGGCGGCGTCGGCGCTGCCGCCGATGCGCAGGGTGCCGCGCTCCCGGATCGCGGCCGGGACCTTCGCCGCGATCGAGCCGACCTTCTCCCCTCTGACGCGGTGCTGGTCCGGGCCGATGTTGATGGCGTTCTTCGAGCCCTTGGAGCCCACCGTCTCCTGGGCATCGCCATCGCCGCAGCCGCCGAGCAGGGCGGAGGCGGTGAGCGCGGCGACGGCGGTGACGAGGGTGCGGCGGGTCTTCACGGGGGTGCTCCTTGCGTAGGTGGACATCGGTGATCTGGTGGAGACCGGTGATCTGGTGGACGTCGGTGATCTCATGAACATGGGCGGGCTCGTGGACATCGGTGATCTCGTGAACATCGGTGGCCTCAGAGGACCTTGGAGAGGAACGCCTTGGTGCGCTCATGGCTCGGGGCGTCGAGCACCTCGGCGGGCGTGCCCCGCTCGACGATCCGGCCGTCGTCCATGAAGACGACGGTGTCGGCGACCTCCCGCGCGAAGCCGATCTCATGGGTGACGACGATCATCGTGGTGCCCTGGTGGGCCAGGTCCTTGATGACGTCGAGGACCTCGCCGACCAGTTCGGGGTCGAGGGCGGAGGTCGGCTCGTCGAAGAGCAGCAGCTCGGGCTCCAGGGCGAGGGCGCGGGCGATCGCCACCCGCTGCTGCTGTCCGCCGGAGAGCTGCCGGGGGTACGAGGCCGCCTTGTCGGCCAGACCGACCCGGTCGAGCAGCGCCTCGGCGGCGCGTACCGCCTCCTTCCTGGGGCGGCGCAACGCCGATATCGGCGCCTCGACGATGTTCTCCAGCACCGTCAGATGCGGGAAGAGATTGAAGTTCTGGAAGACGAAGCCGATCCGGGTGCGCTGCCTGAGGATCTCGCGTTCGCGCAGCTCGTAGAGGCGGTCGCCCTGGCGGCGGTAGCCGACCAGCGAGCCGCCGACACTGATCCAGCCGCTGTCCACCTTCTCCAGGTGGTTGATGGCGCGCAGCAGGGTGGACTTACCGGAGCCGGAGGGGCCGAGGACGACGGCTACCTCCCCGGAGCGCACCTCCAGGTCGATGCCGCGCAGCACCTGGAGCGACCCGAAGCTCTTGTGGACGGAGCGGATGTCGACCATGGCGGTCATCGGGTGGCTCCCCGCGAGAAGTGGCGCTCGACGTAGTACTGCGCGATCGAGAGCACGGTGGTCAGGATGATGTACCAGACGGTCGCGACCATCAGCAGCGGCACGACCCGGCCGTTGCGTCCATAGATGACCTGCACCTGGTAGAAGAGCTCGCCGATCGCCATGACGGACACGATCGAGGTGCCCTTGAAGAGCGAGATCACCTCGTTGGCGGCGTTCGGCAGGATCGACCGCATCGCCTGCGGGAGCACGATCCGGCGCAACTGCCGCAGCCGGGGGATGCCGAGCGCGGCCGCCGCCTCCAGCTGTCCGCCGTCCACGGCGAGGACGCCGCCGCGCACGATCTCCGCCGCGTAGGCCGCCTGGTGGAGGGCGAGTCCGAGCACCGCCGCGCTCATCGCCCCGACCAGACCCGCGGTGTCGAAGGAGAAGAAGCCGGGGCCGAAGGGGATGCCGAAGTCGAGCCGCTTGTAGAGATAGGTGAGGTTGAACCAGAACAGCAGCTGGACGATGAGCGGGATGGAGCGGAACGCCCAGATGTAGGTGAAGGCGACCGACTTCAGGAAGGGGCTCTGGGACAGCCGCATGAAGGCGAGGACGATGCCGAGGGCGAAGCCGAGCGCGGTGCCGTAGAAGGTGAGCTGGATGGTGATCCAGACCGCCTTGAGGATGGTCCGGGTGGTGAAGAAGTCGGCGAAGACGTCCCACTCCCAGCCGGAGTTGGTGATCAGGCCGTGGGCGAACTGGGCCACCAGGACGGCGGTGACGACGACGGCGGCCCAGCGCCAGGGGTGGCGTACCGGGACGACCTTGAGGGCGGAGTAGTCCTCGCGCTCGGCGTCGCTTGCGGCGGCCTTGCCGACGGGTGGATCGGAGGTCAGGGACATGGAGGGTCCTTCGGAGGGAGAGCTGGGGGTCGTGCGGGGGATGGATTTCCGGGGGGCACTCAGTCGGCCGGGCTCCAGGCGGCGAGGCTCAGGCGGTGAAGCCCAAGCGGCGAGGCTCAGGCGGTGAAACTCAGGCGGTAAGGCTCAGGCGGTGAAGCCCAAGCGGCGAGGCTCAGGTGGCACGGCTCAGGCGGTGACCGTGGCGCGACAGGACAGCTCGCGCAGACAGCGCAGCAGAGCGCGCGCGGTGGCATCGTTCTGCCGGAACGCGGGCGCGTTGGTGCGGGGCCGGGCGAAGGCGCCCGAGGCACGGGCGTCGGTGTGCGGGCCGAGCGCGAAGCGGCGCGGATGCGGGCGGCCCGCCCGGTCCAGGATCCGGGCGTCGGCGGGGCTGACGGCGAGCAGTCCGACCGGGGTGGCGGCGGCGCCGTCGCGGTGCAGGGAGCGCAGCAGGGTGTCGCGGGAGCGGTCCACGGTCGGCTCCGGCAGCCGGGCCTCGACCAGCGCACGGGCCTCGACGGCATGGCCGGGCACACTGGCGGAGCTCGCCCGGAACACCCCGCGCACCGGATCGGTGGTCACGGTCGTCTCGGCGCCGAGGAAGCGGACCACTCCGGCGCGGGAGAGCGCGAGCAGCTGCTCCAACCGCGGCCCCGGCGGGCCGGAGGCGAGGAAGCTGAAGAAGCCGTGCCACCAGCCGCCGATGTCGCCGAGCCGGATCAGCTGGCCGTAGACGGAGAGCAGGGCGAGGAAGACGGCCAGGTCGGGGCTGTGCGCGGGGTCGTGGCGGCGGGCGAGGTCGGCCTCGATATGGCCGCGCAGCGCCTGCTGCAGGGCCTCGTGGTCGCCGAACCGCGGCCCGGCCAGAGGGTGGTCGAGGGTGTCGAGGTCGAGCCGGTCGGCCGGATCGGGGACGGCCGCGGCGACCAGGACGTCCAGGTCGGGGCTGCCGGGCGGGCAGGCGGCGTACTTCTCCTCGAACGCGGACCACTCCCCGGCCACGCGCTCCGGATGGGCGGTGAACAGCCGGTGGTAGTGGGCGAACCCCAGCTCCTTGGCGATCAGCGGCCAGACGTCACGCCGGAAGTCCGGCCGCGCGGGGCGGGAGAGCAGCGCATCGACCTCGGCGGGGCCGAAGAAACGCGGCACCGGGGGCCGCTCACCGCTCAGCGAGTAGCCGATCTTGGCGTGGTACGGCACACCGCGCCGCGAACCGGCGTACAGCACGGGCTCGCGGCCGGAGGGCCGGTAGACCAACTCGCCGTCCGGGCCGCGCTCATAGCGTCCGCCGCGCCCCTCGGTGAGCAGCACCATCAGATCCACGAAGGCGAGGCCGAGGCCGCGTACGATCACCGGCTCACCGGGGCGCAGCGCGCTCACATCGCTGTCGGCGGTGAACTCCGGCGGGAGGTGGACCAGTCGGTGCTCGGCGGCGAACGCGGTGAGCGCCCGCTGCTCGGCGTCGGGTTCGGCGTCGAGGTGGCCGAGGGCGAGGATCACGGCGTCGGCGGTGAGCGGCGCGGTACGCCCCTCCAGCCACACCTGCTGCCGTCCGTCGCGCGGCCCGGTGACACGCACGGCCCGGTCCCGGTGCTCATGCACGATGGTGCCGGGCGGCAGATCGGCCACCGAGCGCTCGTACACCCAGCGCAGATAGGCGCTCTGCAGCCGTCTGGTGGCGAAGCTGCGCCCGGTCAGGGCGGCGGCCTCGGCCGCGAGTTCGGGCGGCAGGGCGGGCGGCCGCTCCGCTCCGCGGACCTCGTGGGCTCCACGGACCTCGCGGACCTCGTGGGCCCCACGGACCTCGCGGGCCCATTCGGCGAGGGAGGGGCCGGGACGTATCGGGCCTTCGCGCTCCACCGACTCGTCGGTGAACATGGTGACGTCCTCGGCCATGGAGTTCATCCACAGCAGCGGGGACTGGTCAGGGCGCCAGATGCGGCCGCCGCCGGGTGGATGCGGATCGACCAGGTGCAGCTCGAACGGGGCGCCGTCGCCGTACAGCTCGGGGGCGTTGGCGGCGATGCGCTCGATCAGACCGGTGGCACGCGGGCCCGCGCCGACGATGACGACCGTGGCGGGTGGGACGACCGCGGCGGGTGATCGGAAGGGGTGATCCGGATGCACGGGATGGTCCGGGTTCGCGGACATGCGGAGGCTCCGTGAGTTCTGAAGTGAACACACGCATGGCCTGCACACACGCCGAGCCCCTCAGCTCGACAACGGCCGGGCCCCTCAGCCCGGCATGAGCCTGAGATTAAGACGACCCCAGGGTGCGCTGTCAAGACCGTCCGAACTGTGAGCAGCGCGTCTCACCGCGGTTGACGAGGAAGCGGAAGGCTGCTCCACTTGCCCCATGGACTCAGGGCAGCGACTGGTCACGCGCGACCACATCGACTTCGGTCGGGTGTGGTCGTCGTCCTGTTCGGGCTGACCGCCCGCCTCCGCTGCCATAGGGGATTTCCGTCCCGCAGCGCTTCGAGGCTTCGCCCGCGCCCGCCGGATTCCCTCCCCCGGCGTGGCCGCAGCACATCCGCGTCGTCACGCGCCTTCGGCCTTCCCACACACGTCATTGCCCCCTCCCCTTCGTCATTTTCCCCTCCCCGCCCCTTCCCGTAACCAGGGGCTCCGCCCCTGGACCCCCGGGTCCGGCGGCCGAGCCCTGCCACGCGGCGAAGCCGCATATCGATGCCCCGAAAGGAACGAAGCCCCGGCCCGGGGCCTGAGCGAAAACCCCGGCCCAGGGACTAGGCGAAAGCCCCGGCCCAGGAGCTGGAGCGGAAGCCCCCGGCCCGGGGCCTGAGCGAAAACCCCGGCGGAAGCCCCCGCCCAGAGGCCTGGACGAAAACCCCGGCCCAGGGGCCTGGTCGGAAGCCCCAGTTTCGGGGGCTGCGGCGGAAGCCCCAGTTTCGGGGGCTGGGGCGGAGCCCCGCATGCGGCGGAGTCGCATATCGTCAGGTGTCGGGAAGGGGCGGGGAGGGGAGCAGCCCGCCGCAGGCGGCAAGACCCGACGGGCGCCCCTTGGCGGCTAGCAGTCGCAGCCGCAGTCACACCCATCACAGCAGTCGCAGCTGCAGCAGTCGCCGCAATTGCTGCAGCAGTCACAACAGTCGCAGCAGTCACCGCACTTATGGCACAGGCCCTCGCGCGGCTGCCCGGACCACGGGTCGTGGTACGGATCGCGGCAGCACACCTGGCAGGTGCAGCAGAGCCCGGTCCACACCAGGCAGCCCGCGATCAACCCCCGTCGGCGGCCGTGCGGCGGCTCCGGGGGCGCGCCGCCGGGGCCTCCCGGGTTGATCCACGGCGACTGCGGCGGCCCGTAGGAGGACTCCGGGGTGCCCGGGGTGCCCGGGGTGCCCGCGCCCTGGCCTCCGGTGTGCGCACAGCCAGTGGTGCCGAAGGCGCGGTCGACCGCGCGCCCCAGCTCATGGACCAGCAGTACATGGGCGAGGCGCCCGGAGCCCTTGCCCACGAATTCGGTGTCCTTGAGCGCCAGCCGCACCCCGTGCACCGCGTCGTCGCACAGCCTGCGGACCTCGGTGAGGTCGGTCCCGGTGGCCGCGATCGGGTTCCAGGCGCCCGTCTCGGCGTCCTCGGCCAGGTCCTCCACCGCGTCCAGCAGATGCGCCAGCCGCCCGAAGAGCCGGCCCGCCTCCTCCAGCGGGGCCCGGTTGCCGGGCCGCCCGGCCAGGACGGCGGTGTGCCCGAAGGCCGCGGCGGTCGCGGTCTCGGTGGGCTCGGTAACGGTCAGCAGAGGGGTGCCGGGGCCCGCGAGGGACTCCAGCTCCTCCTGCCGGCCGACCGCGTCGAGCAGCAGCGCGGTGTCGAAGCCGAGCGTGGCGCCGCTGCGCTCCCCGGCCCGATCCCACCGCCCGGCCACCCGGCGGGCGGCCGCGGCGACCGGCCGCCGGGCCAACGCCCCGTCGCCGTCCGCCACATGGTCGCGTACCTTCGCCGAGGCCAGCACCAGCGAGACGGTGGCCGCGAGACGCGCCCCCTCGCCCTGGGCGACCGACGCCGTCCGCATCCCGCGCAGCGGACAGGGCCCGGCGGTCCGCCGCCGACCCTCCGACCGCCCGGCCTGGGCCTCCACCAGCACCGATATCACCAGGCCGTCGTAATTGGTGGCGATGCGGGCGAACTGCCCGTGGTCACCCCTCAACGCGAGGCACAGCCCGCACAAATGCGCCATCCACTCAGTGCGCAGGTTTTCCGACAGCCGATGCCGACAAGGCCGGATAATGCCAAACACCACGATCCCCGTTCACCCGTACGTCCCCGACGTCACCCGTCCGGCAGCGGCGGAGTCTACCCACCGCTCCGTCAGCCTTCGTAAGCAGGTGGAACTCTGATATGGCGCCAGCCGTTGTGCACCAGTAACGTCACGAATCCCCTGTGCGGCCGCAATCCACGTGGCAGACCATCCGCATCATGGACGACCATAGAGGGGCGGACAGTACACACCATCAGGGAGAGGAGGCGTCCATGGGATCGGTACGCAAGGCAAGTGCCTGGCTTGGCCTCGTCGACGACAGCGATGACGAGCGCTACTACGACGACGACTACGCCGAGGGGTCCGAGCCCGGCGACTCCTGGATGACCGACCCGCGCGCGCGGGTGGCCGACGAGACCGCGCGGGACCAGGGCACCCGGATCGCCACGGTCACCCCGGACGGATTCCGGGACGCCCGCGGCATCGGCGAGCTGTTCCGGGAGGGCGTCCCGGTCATCGTGAACCTCACGACGATGGAGTCCGCCGACGCCAAGCGCGTGGTGGATTTCATGGCCGGGCTGATCTTCGGGCTGCGGGGCTCGATCGACCGGGTGGCCAACCGCGTCTTCCTCCTCACCCCGGCCGACTTCCAGATCGTCAGCGGACAGTCCGGCCACGCCACGGGCTTTTTCAACCAGAGCTAGCCCCGGGGCCGCTCACCGGAAGGCATCGATTCCGGTGAGCGCCTTGCCCAGCACCAGTTGGTGCATTTCGACGGTGCCCTCATAGGTGAGCACGGACTCCAGATTCGTGGCGTGCCGCATCACCGGATACTCCAGCGAGATCCCGTTGGCGCCCAGAATCGTCCGGGCCGTACGGCAGATCTCGATCGCCTCCCGCACATTGTTCAGCTTGCCGAAGCTGACCTGCTCGGGGCGGAGCCGCCCCGCCTCCAAACGCCGCCCCAGATGGTGGGCGAGCAGCACCCCCTTGTGGAGCTCCAGCGCCATATCGGCCAGCTTGGCCTGGGTGAGCTGGAAGCCGCCGATCGGCCGGCCGAACTGCTCCCGCTCCCGCGCGTAGTCCAGCGCCGCCTCGAACGCGGAGCGGGCCGCGCCCATCGATCCCCAGATGATGCCGTAGCGGGCGTGGCTCAGACAGCTCAGCGGCCCGCGCAACCCGGTGACCTCGGGCAGCACCGCGTCGGCGGGCAGCCGTACCTCGTCCAGGATCAGCTCGCTGGTGACCGAGGCGCGCAGCGACCACTTGTGCTTGATGTCGGGGGCCGAGAAGCCGGGCGCGTCGGTGGGGACGACGAAGCCGCGGATCCCCTCGTCGGTGCGGGCCCACACCACGGCGACCCCGGCCACCGAGCCATTGGTGATCCACATCTTGCGGCCGGTGAGCACCCAGTCCGAGCCGTCCCGCTTGGCGTAGGTGCGCATCCCGGCCGGGTCGGAGCCATGGTCGGGCTCGGTCAGCCCGAAGCAGCCGATGACCTCGCCGGCGGCCATCCGGGGCAGCCACCGCTCCTTCTGCTCCTCGGAGCCGAAGCGGTGGATGGCGTACATGGACAGGGAGCCCTGCACCGACATCAGGGAGCGGATCCCGGAGTCGGCGGCCTCCAGCTCCAGACAGGCCAGGCCGTACTGGATCGGACCGGCGCCCGCGCAGCCGTAGCCGGTGAGGGACATCCCGAGTGCGCCGAGGGAGCCGAGCTCCCGGGCCAGCTCGCGGATGCCGGGCACCTCGCCGCGCTCGTACCAGTCGGCGATGTGCGGCAGTACGCGGTCGGCGGCCCACTGCCGCATGGTGTCGCGGACCGCGAGGTCTTCGGGGTCGAGGAGATCGTCGAGCCCCAGCGGGTCGCGCGGATCGAACGACGGCAGGGTGCCAGCGGACATGGGTGGCGGCCTCCGGTGGATGCGGTTCCGGGTACGCCGGGCGGATACCGGCCGCCGGGGCACGTCCTCCCGCCCGGCGGCCGGGTGATCAGCCCGGCCGCTCCGACGCTACGACCGGGTAACCCCTGGCGTCCAGACCTGCTCACGCCGGGTCATCACGGGCCGGACAGCGACCGGGCAGCGGCCGGGCAGCGGTCGAGTAGGGCGAGGGCGGGACTCGGGGCGGGGCGGGCTGTCCCGAACCTGCGGCGGGCTGTTCCCTTCCCCGCCCCTTCCCACAGCATCGGCATGCGGCTCCGCCGCACGGCAAGGGCTTCGCTGCACGGCAGGGGTTTCGCCCCTGGACCCCGGGGCCTGGGGCGGAGCCCCAGTTGTGGGAAGGGGCGGGGAGGGGAAAGACCGCCGGACACCCGGTAGGCCCCGAGCTGCCCCGGCCCTGGTCGGTCAGGACTCGGCGGCGACGGTGGCGCGGTCGAGACGGGCCGGGGCCTTCGTGCCGTCCGGGGCCTTCGTGCCGTCCCGCCCCTTCTGCTCCGCCAGCCCCTGCTGCTCCGCCGGGCCCTGCTGGTCCGCCGGGCCCTGCTGGTCCGCCAGCCCCTGCTGCTCCGCCGACCCCCGCTGCTCCGCCGGGCCCTGGGTGGACTCCTCCTCGTCGGCGGCGCACTCCATGGCCTTGGGCAGCCGCAGCGCGGCCAGCGCGCCGAGCGTCAGCAGCCCGGCGCTGACCGCGAGCGTGACGTGCAGACCGTGCACGAAGGCGGCGCGGGAGGCCGACCGCAGGGCCTCCCCGGCGTGGCCGCCGAGCCGGTCGGAGACCTTGTACGCGGCGCCCAGCGACTGGCTCGCGTCGGAACTGGCGGAGGCGGGGACGCCGGGCACCGAGGAGACGCCGGGCTTGTAGGCGGCGTTCATGACGCTGCCGAGGAGGGCGATGCCGATACCGGCGCCGAGCTGGTAGGAGGTCTCGCCGATGGCGGCCGCGCCGCCCGCGGAACCGGACGACGCCTCGTTGAGCATGGACTCGTACGCGCTGAACAGCGTGGTCTCCAGGCCGAAGCCCAGGACGATGAAGCCGCCGGCGAGCACGGCCGGCCGGTCGGACAGGCCCATGGCGGTGAGCGAGAGCACGGCGAGGGCGGTGAGCGCGAAGCCGACCACGACCATGACCCGCGGGCCGAGCCACTGGAGCATCCGGGACCCCACGAGCCCGGCGGCCATGGCGGCGAAGGTGAGCGGCAGCAGCCGCAGACCGGTCTCGAGCGGGGTGAGCCCGAGCACGAGCTGGAGGTACTGGGCGGCTATGAGCTCCAGGCCGACGAGCGCCAGCAGGGCGAGCACGATACAGCCGACGGAGATCGAGAAGGCGGGCCGGGCGAACAGCTTGAGGTCCACCAGCGGATGCGTACGGCGGCGCTGGCGGCGGACGAAGAGCACCAGCAGCACCGCCCCGACCAGCACCGGGGCGGCGGTCACGGCGTCCAGCGGCCCCGCGCCGCTGCCCACCCGCTTGACGCCGAGGACAACGCAGAACAGCCCGCAGGCGGCCATGAGCGCGCCCAGCACGTCCCAGGGGCCGTTCTTGTCGCCGGTGGACTCCGGCAGCAGCCAGCGGCCGACGGGCAGCGCCACGATCATCAGGGGCAGGTTGACCAGGAAGACCGAACCCCACCAGAAGTTCTCCACCAGGAAGCCGCCGAGCAGCGGGCCGACGGCCGCGCCGACGGCGGCTACCGCGCTCCAGATGCCTATCGCCAGCGCCCGCTCCCGGCGGTCCGGGAAGACCTGGCGCAGTATCGACAGGGTGGCAGGCATGATCATCGCGCCGCCGACGCCCAGCAGGGCGCGGGCCACGATGAGGATCTGGGGGTTGGGGGCGAAGGCGGCGATCGCGGAGGCGGCGCCGAAGAGCCCGTAGCCGAGCAGCAGGACGCGTCGTCTGCCGACGCGGTCGCCGAGGGTGCCGAAGAGGATCAGCAGCGAGGCGCAGACCAGTGGGTAGACGTCCACGATCCACAGCAGTTCGATCCCGCCGGGGCGCAGATCCTCGGTCACCGCCGGGACCGCGACATGGAGCACGGTCGCGTCCACGGCGACGAGCAGCAGACTGACGCAGAGCACGAGAAGCACGACCCAGCGGTTCGACCCGCCGTCGCTCGCCTCGGTGCCGCGCCATTGCCGGGGAACGCCCGCCGTCCGCCGATTGCCGGCCGTGGTCGTCCCGGACATGTACGCACCTCCCTGGGTCTTACGCTCGCGGTCCGCCGTCGTGACGGCGGTACGTCACGTCGTAGGGACGTCCGGGTGACCCCGGTGGCGAAGGCGCGAGTGAGAGGTCAGGGTACGCGAGTCCCCGCGCGAGCCGTGTGCCGCAGGTCATGTTGGGACCGGCCCGCGGATGGTTACGGAGGCGTACGTTCCAGACTTCCCCTTTTGTCCCTCCGTCCCTCTGCCGTCCCTCCTGTGTCCTCCCGGCGTTCCACCCGCGTCCCACCCGTGGCCCACCGGTGGCCGCCTTCCGTTCGTCCCTCGTTGTCCCTCGTTGTCGTCCGCTGTCGACCGCTGTCGTCCGCCGTCGCCCGCCGTCGGTCGCGGTTCCCGCGACGTAGTTGTCCACAGCCCCCGCGGCCCCTTCGCGGAGCGTTGTCCACAGGCTCCGCGGGCGGCCCGGACATCCTTGATAATCGTCGCCGTGACTGATCTCGCCCAGGCCGGCACCGCGCCGCTCAGCGACGACGGCCGACCGGGCCGCGCCGCCGGGCGCGCGCTGCGCCGGGCCGCTCCAGCACTGCTCGCATACGCGGGGACGCGCCTGCTCGGGCTGGTGGTTCTCGCGATCTGGGGAGCCTTCGCGGACAAGAGCCCGCACCAGTTGCTCTCCGCGCGCTGGGACTCGCTGTGGTACACCCGCATCGCCGAGGAGGGGTACGGCTACACGCTCCATCTGCCCGACGGCGCGGTCCACTCCAACCTGGCGTTCTTCCCCCTGCTCCCGGCGCTGGAGCGAGTGATATCGGCCATAACCCCGCTGGCCGTGGCCGACGCCGGTCTGCTGGTGAGCTCGGTCACGTCCCTGTTCGCCGCCTGGGGGATCTTCGCGATCGGTGACCTGCTGTACGGGCGGCGGGTGGGTGTCACGCTGGCCGTGCTGTGGGGTGTGCTGCCGGTCGGCATCGTGCAGTCGATGGCGTACTCGGAGTCCCTCTTCACGGCGCTGGCCGCCTGGGGGGTCTACGCGGCGCTCACCCGGCGGTGGCTGTGGGCGGGGCTGTGCGCGGCGCTGGCGGGGCTCACCCGGCCGGTGGGGGCGGCGGTGGTCGCCGCGGTCTGGGTGGCGGCCGCGGTGGAGCTGCTGCAGGACGGGCGGCGCCAGGCGTGGCGCACGAATCGGAGTCTGCTCGCGGGCGTCGTACTCGCACCGCTGGGCTGGCTGGGCTATGTGGCGTGGGTCGCCCTCCACACCGGGAGCATCACCGGCTACTTCGAAGTGCAGAACGGCTGGGGCAACGGCTTCGACGGCGGTCTGGCCTTCGCGGGCTTCATCGGGGGGCTGCTGATCGAGCCGCCCTTCGTGGGCGGGCTCGGGCTGCTGCTCGGCGTCGGGGCGCTGGTCCGGCTCGCGGTCCGCTGTGTGCGGCAGCGCCAGCCGCTGCCGCTGCTGGCTTACGGCGGTGCGGTGCTCGTCCTGGCACTGGCCGCGAAGGGGTACTTCGGTTCCAAGCCCCGGCTGCTGCTACCGGCCTTCCCGCTGCTGCTGCCGATCGCGGTCGCCCTGGCCCGGCTGCGCCCGGTGCGCACCGCGCTGATCCTGGGGTCGGTGGGGCTCGCCTCGGCGGTGTACGGGGCCTTCTGGCTGCACGGCTCCGGGCCGCCCTGATCCGGCCACCACCGCGATCCGGCCACCCCGACCGGCCGGGCGGGGCCCCGCGGACGATCACTCCCGGCCACCCGGCGACGCCGGGGGAAACTTCGGGGAACGCTATGGCTAATAGGCGATAAACACGCCCTGTAAGAATTCCATAAAGTCCCTGAGACACGCCCATTGGAAGGCGGGGAGCAGAAAAGTCCCGGGCCTCGCGCATTCCTTGGAAAGGGCGCGGCCAAAAGCCGTGGACGAGACGTACTCCACATCACATCGTCATCACAAAGCGACCTGATCGACTGAACCCGCCTGTCACGCAATGTAACGTCGATTAGGTGCGTACCGAAGACAAGCTCCCCGCGACCGAGGAGCGAAGGCCCGATCTCGCGCGACCGCGCATGACCCGAACACGCTTCTGGCTGCTCGGGACCACGCTGGCGGTCTACGCGGCGACCGTGATCGGCGTGCTCACCACCTCATGGCTGGTGAAGCTCGACTGGCAGGTCATGCTCTTCCGGCCCTACAAGCAGTGGCCCGAGTTCCACACCTTCCTGGACTACTTCGTGGTCATGGGCCAGCGCGGGCCCACCGCCGTGGCCGTCGCCGCCTGGCTGGGATGGTGCTGCTACCGGCAGCGCACCCTGCGCCCGCTGCTGGCGCTGGGCACCTCCCTGCTGCTGCTGAACGCCACCGTGGGCGCGGTGAAGATCGGCTTCGGCCGGCTCGGTCCGCACTACGCGACCACCGTCGGGTCCAACGAGATGTGGGGCACCGGCGATATATTTCCTTCGGGTCACACCGCGAACGCCGTGGTCACCTGGGGCATTCTGGCCTATCTGGCGACCACCCCCGTGGCCCGCAGGGTCGCCTCGCTGATCGCCGCGGGCTTCGCCTTCGGGGTCGGCATGACCACCGTCTACCTCGGCACCCACTGGCTGAGCGATGTGGTGCTGGGCTGGGCCGCCGGGGTGCTGGTGCTGCTGGCGCTGCCCTGGCTGGAGCCCGCCATGGCCCGCGCCGAGGCGCTGCTGCTGACCCTGTGGCACCGGTTGCGCGAGCGCCGGGCGCCCGTGCCGGTGCCGTCCGGGCGGCCGGTCGCCGGGACCCCGCTGGCCACCCCGCGCACCGCGCGCGACGACGAGCTGCCCACCCGCGAGACCGTGGCCGTGGTCCGGCCCGGCACCGCCACCGGCCGGAGCCCCGACGGGCGGCCCCTCCACCCGGTCCGCCAGCACACGATGCGCTCCGAGCGCACCCCGGTCACCCCGGTCGGCAGCCGGCGGCCGCCGCACGCCGACCGGGTGCCGCGCGCCACGGCGCCCTTCGGCCCGTCCGGCGCCTCCCGGGGTCGTACGGCCGCCGGAGGCTGAGCCACCCACCGGGCCGCGGGACGGTACGCACGTCCTCCCCCGCGCCGACCGGCCACACCCACACCACGGCCCCGGAACGCTCCCGCGAGAGCGTTCCGGGGCCGTGGTCGTATCCGCGCCGGGCACACCGGCCCCATCGGCGCGCACCGGCCCCATCGGCGCGCACCGGCGCGGACTCGGGCCGGTCGGCGGCTAGCGGTCGGCGTGCGGCCCGTCGGCCGCGCCCGGTCAGCCGCGCCAGCAGCGCTTCACCGTGCCGTCGTCCACCTCGAAGTCGATCCGCCCCTTCAGATACTCCATGGTGATGATCGCGCCCGGCGGAAGCGTCCGTACGGTGCTCCAGCCGCGTTCGCGCGCCCTCTCCTCGGCGGTGCCGGCATCGAGGCCCACATAGCTGTCGAGGTCGTCGTCGGGCTCGGCCGGAAGGTTCGGTACAGGTCCCATGAGAGCCACCGTAGGTGGCTCCCTACAGGGGGCAAACCCAGAGTTGTCTGAACCGCCACGGGACTACCACCGACCCATGCCTCTCACGGCCGCCATTCGTCACACTTGTGTCACAGAAAACACGCCCGGGTTTGTGAACGACTTCATCACTCTTACGGGGCTTGTGTTGACGCCTCGAAGATGATTGCGAGTTTCCGTCGATATCCCGCGCCAAACGGCCGGCTCCGGTATGGGCGGCGGTGCGCGGACGCGATCTGTCGAACAATTCCCGCGGCGGCCGGAAAAGCACGGCCCGGACCCCTCCGGAGCGCACAATTCCACCACAAATCGCCGGGTGCCGAAGCCCGAGGTTTACCCCCACCCGGACGCGGTACCCGCCGCCCCGGAGCCAACATGACTGACAGATCCGATGAGACCCCCGAGAAGACGGCGGCCGGCGGCCCGAGCCCGCTGGCACTCCTGCGTGCCGCCCGTGAGCAGCTCGTCGAGCTGACGGGCCTGTACCCCGAGTCCCTCCCCCGTCTGGAGCGGACCGACGACGGGTGGCTGCTGGAGGCCGAGGTGACAGAACTGGTCCGGGTGCCGGAGACGATGAGCCTGATCGCCCTCTACGAGGTGACCCTCGACCCGGACGGCCTGCTGACCGGCTACCGACGCCTCCGCCGCTATGAGCGCGGCCGGAGCGACCGCCGCTGACACCGGCGGGGGACCGGACGCCACCGGAAAACGAGAGGAACGACCCGACATGACCACTGTTGTCCCGGCACAGCAATCCAGGGGCGGGGGCGGCACCAGCGGCCTGTACGACGTCCTGGAACTCATACTCGACCGAGGGCTGGTGATCGACGCGTTCATCCGAGTCTCCCTGGTCGGCATCGAAATACTCAAGATCGACATTCGGATCGTGGTCGCGAGTGTCGACACCTATCTGCGGTTCGCCGAGGCGTGCAACCGCCTCGACCTGGAGTCCGGCCCGAGCAAGTCCCCCGGGCTGCCCGAGGTGGTCGAGGGCATCACCGAGAACGGCGCGCGGTCCAAGACCAAGGGCGCCCTCTCCGGCGCCGGCGACACCGTCTCCAAGGCCGCCCAGTCCGTGGCCGACGCGATCCGCCCGTCGGAGGAGGAAGAGGAGGAGCCGCGCCGGCGCCGTCCGGCCCGTAAGGCGGCGCCACGGAAGGCCGAGGAGTCCTCATGACCACGTATGTCTACGGCATCGCGCGGGGCGAGGTCCCGGACCTGGGCGATCGGCTGCTGGGCATCGGCGACCCCCCGCTGCCGGTCCGGGCGCTGAACGAGGGCGAGCTGGCCGCGATCGTCAGCGACTGCCCGCCCGAGCTCAAGCCCCGGCGCCGCGATCTGCTGGCCCACCAGCATGTGCTGGCCGAGGTCAGCGACTCCCGCGCGGTGCTGCCGATGCGCTTCGGCAGCGTCTCCTCCAGCGACGACGACGTGCGCAGCGTGCTGGCCGAGCACGCCGCCCGCTACCAGGACCAGCTGAACCGGCTGTCCGACCGGGTGGAGTACAACGTCAAGGCCGTGCACGACGAGGACTCGGTGCTCCACCAGGTGCTCGCCGAGGAGCCGGAGCTGCGGATGATGGCGGAGGCCAACCGGGCGGCGGGCGGCGGCACCTACGAGGACCGGGTGCGCTTCGGCGAGCTGATGGCGGGCGCGGTACGGGCCCGTGAGGTGCGGGACGCCAAGCTCGTGGAGGAGGCGCTGGCACCGACCGCCGAGGAGGTGCGGCCCGGTCCGGAGAGCGGCGGCTGGTTCGTGAGCCTGTCGCTGCTGCTCGGCAAGGACGCCGCCGATCCGCTGCTGTCGGCCGCCGCCGAACTGGAGCGGGCCCATCCCTGGCTGAAGCTGCGGATCAATGGTCCGCTGCCGCCGTACAGCTTCGTCGAGTCCTGATGCTGATGATCGGCTGGGTGCTGAGACAGGTCGTCGCCGCGGCGGAGCGGGAGTACTACGACCCGGCCAACATCCAGCGCGCCCTGGCCGAGCTGGAGACCCAGCTCGACCAGGGCGTGATCGACGAGAAGGAGTTCGAGCGGCAGGAGGACGTGCTGCTCGACCGGTTGGAGGAGGCGCACCAGTGGGCGAACGGGACTCTGTGACCACCCGGGGCGGTGTGGCCCCGACGGCCGGCGCCTATGGCTCACCGGCGTCGTCGCTTGGCTCCTCGGGATCGTACGGCCTGGCCGGACGGGGTGAGGGCGGGGCGAACCTCGCCGACATCCTGGAGCGGGTGCTCGACAAGGGCGTGGTGATCGCGGGCGATATCCGCATCAATCTGCTCGACATCGAACTTCTCACGATCAAGCTGCGGCTGATCGTGGCCTCGGTCGACAAGGCGAAGGAGATGGGCATCGACTGGTGGGAGCACGACCCCTCGCTCTCGTCGCGCGCCCGGACCGGGGTGAACGGCGGCGAGAAGGCCGAGGTCACCGGCCGGGACAGCCGCGAGGACGCCGAGGTGACCAGCGGGGAGAACCGGGAGACCCCCGAATGACCGACGGACTGCGGTACGCCTACGCGGTCGTGCGCGACACCGGTGCGCCGGAGGCCGCCCTGGACGCCCTCACCGCCCTGGAGGGGGTGACGGGCGTCGCGGACGAATCGGTGTACGCCGTACGCCATCTGGGGCTCGCCGTGCTGGCGAGCGCCGTACCGGCCGAGGACTACGGCGAGGGCTCGCTGCGGGAGCGGCTGGAGGACATGGCCTGGCTGGAGAAGATGGCCCGAGCCCATCAGCGGGTGGTCGACACTGCCGGTGCCGAGTCCTGTGTCATACCGGTCCGGCTGGCCACCGTGTGCCACGGCGACGAGGGGCTGCGGCGGATGCTCGCCACCGGGCGGGAGCGGTTCGCCTCGGCGCTGGACCGGCTGGAGGGCCGGGTCGAATGGGGCGTCAAGGCCTATGCCACACAGCCCGCCGCCGAGCAGCCGCCCGCCGGGACCGCGAACGCCGCGGACGCCCCGAGCACCCCGGACGTCCCGGACGCCCCGAGCACCCCGGGCGCCATGTCCGGCCGCGACTATCTGCGCCGCCGCAAGGCCCAGCGGCAGGCCGCCGAGCAGCGCTGGGGCGATACGGAGGAGGGCGCGCGGCTGGTGCACGACACCCTCGGCGGGCTGGCCGAGCAGTCCCGGCTGCATCCACCGCAGGATCCCCGGCTGTCGGGGATCTCCGACCGCAATGTGCTGAACGCCGCGTATCTGGTGCGGCGCGAGGACAGCGCCGACTTCGCCGAGCGGGTCGGTGAGCTGGCCGGGCGGACGCCCGCGCTGCGGGTGGAGCTGACCGGCCCCTGGGCGCCGTACTCCTTCACCGCCATGGACGAGACCTCCGGCGCGGAAGGGGAGACCGGGAGCGCGGGGGCGGACGGATGACGATGGCCCCCGAGGGCCCCCTGGCCCATCAGCAGATCGCCCTGGTGGACGTGCTGGACCGGCTGCTGGCGGGCGGCGTGGTGATCACCGGTGATCTGACCCTGCGGATCGCCGACGTCGATCTGGTCCGCATCGATCTGCGCGCGCTCATCAGCTCGGTCAACGCCAATGTGCCGTCCCCCTGGGAGGAACCGTGAGCCGCAAGCTGGAGCTGGACCAGGACACCGTCGAACGCGATCTGATGAAGCTGGTGCTCACCGTCGTGGAGCTGCTGCGCCAGCTCATGGAGCGGCAGGCGCTGCGCCGGGTGGACCAGGGTGATCTGACGGAGGACCAGGAGGAGCGGATCGGGCTGACGCTGATGCTCCTGGAGGACCGGATGGGCACGCTCTGCGACCGCTACGGCATCGCGCCCTCCGATCTCAATCTGGACCTTGGGCCACTCGGTCCGCTCCTGTCCCCGAGGGAGTGACGCTCGGGGCAGCTCCCCGGATCAGGCCGCCCACCGGGCGATCATGGCGTTACCCGCCCAGGACACGGAGGAGTCCCGATGGCGACAGAGACCGCGCGGGGCGCCGGTCCGGTATGGGAGACGCGGCAGGGCAGCGTGCTGGTGGACTGGCTCACCACCACCGACCACAAGAAGATCGGGCATCTGTATCTGATCTCGTCGTTCGGCTTCTTCCTGGTCGGCGGCGTGCTGGCGCTGGTGATGCGCGCCGAGCTGGCCCGTCCGGGCCTCCAGATCGTCTCGCAGGAGGAGTTCAACCAGGCGTTCACCCTGCATGGCACGATCATGCTGCTGCTGTTCGCGACCCCGGCGTTCGCGGGGTTCGCCAACGAGATCATGCCGCTGCAGATCGGGGCGCCCGATGTGGCCTTCCCGCGTCTCAACATGCTGTCGTACTGGCTGTATCTGTTCGGCGGGCTGATCGTGGTGGCCGGTCTGCTGGTGCCGGGGGGCGCCGCGGACTTCGGCTGGACCGCCTATGCCCCGCTCAACAGCCCGATCCGCTCCCCCGGTATCGGCGCCGATATGTGGATCATGGGGCTGGCGCTGTCGGGGTTCGGGACGATCCTGGGCGCGGTGAACTTCCTGACCACCATCATGGCGATGCGCGCGCCGGGCATGACGATGTTCCGGATGCCGATCTTCACCTGGAACACCCTCTTCACCTCGATCATGATCCTGATGGCGTTCCCGGTACTGGCGGCGGCGCTGCTGGCGCTGGAGGCGGACCGGCGGTTCGGGTCGGTGGTCTTCGACCCCCAGTACGGCGGGCCGCTGCTGTGGCAGCACCTCTTCTGGTTCTTCGGCCATCCCGAGGTCTACATCATCGCGCTGCCGTTCTTCGGCATCATCAGCGAGATCATCCCGGTCTTCTCGCGCAAGCCGATCTTCGGCTATGTGACGCTGATCGGCGCGACCATGGCCATCACCGGGCTGTCGATGGTCGTCTGGGCGCATCACATGTTCGCCACCGGATCGGTTCTGCTGCCCTTCTTCTCCCTGATGTCGTTTCTGATCGCGGTGCCGACCGGGGTGAAGTTCTTCAACTGGATCGGCACCATGCTGGGCGGCTCGGTGTCCCTGGAGGCGCCGATGCTGTGGGCGGTCGGGTTCCTGGTGAGCTTCCTCTTCGGGGGGCTCACCGGCGTCATCCTGGCCTCGCCACCGCTGGACTTCCATGTCACGGACACCTACTTCGTCGTGGGCCACTTCCACTACGTGGTCTTCGGGACGGTCGTCTTCGCGATGTTCGCGGGGTTCTACTTCTGGTGGCCCAAGTTCACCGGGAAGCTGCTGGACGAGCGGCTGGCCAAGATCCACTTCTGGACGCTGTTCACCGGCTTCCACACCACCTTCCTGGTGCAGCACTGGCTGGGCGTGGAGGGGATGCCGCGCCGCTACGCCGACTATCTGGCGGCGGACGGCTTCACCGCGCTCAACACCATCTCCACGATCGGCTCCTTCCTGCTGGGCATGTCGACCCTGCCGTTCCTCCACAACGTCTGGAAGACGGCCAAGTACGGCGAGAAGGTGGAGGTCGACGACCCCTGGGGGTACGGCCGCTCCCTGGAGTGGGCGACCTCCTGTCCCCCACCCCGGCACAACTTCACCACGCTCCCCCGGATCCGCTCCGAATCGCCGGCCTTCGATCTGAACCATCCCGAGGTGGCGAGCCTGACGCGGGAGAAGGACCGGCGGCCGAAACCGCGGGGCTCTCAGCCCATCAGCCCAGGGCCCGATCCAACCGATTCCTGAGCTCCCGGATGTGGTCGTTCAGCTCCACCGGCTCGCGCACCTCGAAGTCGAAACCGCTCAGCGCGATATGAACCACCAGCGCATCGAGGCTGTGGGCACCGGTGTGCAGCAGACAGCTGTGCTCGTCCACGGCCTCCAGCACCCCCACCGTGGGCGTGAAACGCTCGGCCGCCCGCTCGGCGGGCACCCGCAGCAGCACGGTGGCCCGCTGGGCGTAGACGGAGGTGGTGATGCCCTGGGCCACATAGGCGGCGATGTCGTCGGCGGGCGGGCGGCGCGGGGTGAAGCGGGGGCCGTGCGGCGGGGTCGGGGTGATCCGGTCGACGCGGTACGTACGCCAGTCGGCCCGTTCCACATCCCAGGCGACCAGGTACCAGCGGCGCTGCGCGGCGACCAGCCGGTGCGGTTCGGCGGTGCGGCGGGTGACCGCACCGCCGTGGTCGCGGTACTCGAAGCGCAGCTGATGGCAGTCCCGGCAGGCGGCGGCCAGCTCGGTCAGCACCCCGGGATCCACCCCGGGGCCGCCGCTCCAGCCGGACAGCGGCACGGTGAAAGCGGTCAGCGCGCCCACCCGGCGGCGCAGCCGGTCCGGCAGCACCTGCTCCAGCTTGGCCAGGGCCCGCACCGAGGTCTCCGCTATGCCCTCGACCCCGCCGCCGGTCGCCTGGCGCAGCCGCACCGCGACCGCCACCGCCTCCTCGTCGTCCAGCAGCAGCGGCGGCAGCTGTGCACCCGCGCCCAGCTGATAGCCACCGCCGGTGCCCGGCGCGGAGTGCACGGGGTAGCCGAGCTCGCGCAGCCGGTCGACATCGCGGCGCACGGTGCGCGGGGTGACCCCGAGCCGGTCGGCGAGGTCCGCGCCGGACCATTCGCGGTGGGCCTGCAGCAGGGAGAGCAGGCGGAGCAGTCGGGCCGAGGTCTCCAGCATGCGGCCGAGTCTGCCACCGATCGAGGACAGCCCTGGTCCTCAAGGCTGTCCTCGGTTCGCTCTCAGGATCCCGGGCTCAGACGAGCGCCTCGATCCGCACCGCGAGATCGTTGTCCCGGGTGTAGTACGGCCGGGCCAGTGCCTCCCCGCGCCCACCGGCCACCGCGCGCGGCGGATAGGTGAAGATCTCCTTCTTGTCCGCGACATCGTCCAGGATCCGGGCGAGCCGCGCCGGGGCCATGGTCCGGTCCGCCGGGCGCAGCCACAGGTCCCAGACGTCCGCGCCGCCGCCCCAGGTCCGCGCGAGCTCGGCGTAGGAGAGCGTGAAGGAGAAGTCCGGGCCCTCCACCTCCAGCGGTGCCGTGCGCACCGGGGCCTCGCCCCCGCGGCAGCGGGCCTCGACCACCGCGTCGGCCAGCCACTCGGACGGGTACGCGACACGGTGGAGCCGCCCCCGCACCGCCATCGTGTCGTCCTCCAGCCGGATCTCCCCGGCCTCGGCGTGGGGCGCCCGCCGCCAGCTGCGCAGCGAGAGGTTGCCGTGCTTGGTGGCGTACGGGATGCGGACGGACAGCGGGGAGGTGCTCGGCCCAGGACGGCGGTCCACGAGCGAGCGCAGATCGTTCAGGCCCGGGGCGAGCCGCCACGGCTCGGCGTCCCGGTACGCCACATGGACGTCCCAGCGGCCCTCGGGCAGGGCGACGGTGCTGGGCAGTGCGGCCTGGAGCCCGCCGTCCGCGGTGGGGCCCAGCGGCAGCCGCACCTCCCCGTCGGGGCCGTCCCTCCCGCCCCGGCGGACCAGCACCAGCGCACCGCTCCAGTCGTCGTGGCCGCCCGGGGCCGGGCGGGCCCAGTCGGCGATGTGGAAGGTGAGCCCACCGGCGGAGTCCGCCACGCAGTCGGCGCGGGCGGGGGCGGCCTCGGCGGGCTCACTCATTCTGTCCTCCTCGACGTGCTGCGTTGTCTGTGCTGGTGCACTCATGCGACACGCACCTTCCGCAGGGAGTCCTTGGCGGCGAACGCGCCGCCGATCAGGGAGCCGCGGGCGCGGTGCAGGGAACCCCGCAGGCCGCCGCGGCCGATCAGCTCGGAGAACAGCGTCTCGTAGCGCCCGGCCACCCGCGAGGGGTCGAAGCGGGCCGAGTCCTTCAACGCGGCCTGCCCCATCTGCTGGCGCAGCTCGTCGTTGTTGATGAGGTCGAGCAGCGCGGCGGCGATGGCGTCGGTGTCGCCGGTGGGGACGAGACGGCCGTCCACACCGTTGTCGATGATCTCGGCGGGCCCGTGCGGGCAGTCGGTGGACACCACGGGAAGGCCGCAGCGCATGGCCTCCACGATGGTCATGCCGAACGACTCCAGGCTGGAGGTGACTGCGGCTATGGAGCCCTTGGCCCACTCGGGGTCGAGCGGATTGGCCGGGCCCATCAGGAAGACGTTGTTGTAGAGGCCGAGCTTGTCGATGAGGGTGCGCAGCTTGGCGTGCTGGACGCCGCCGCCGTAGATCCGCAGCC
Source organism: Streptomyces iranensis (assembly GCF_017874715.1). Classification (GTDB taxonomy): domain Bacteria; phylum Actinomycetota; class Actinomycetes; order Streptomycetales; family Streptomycetaceae; genus Streptomyces; species Streptomyces iranensis. The sequence continues at coordinate 258,743 of NZ_JAGGLR010000016.1, forward strand.
GCCAGTCGGGGCGGGCCTCGCTGACCTTCGCGAAGGCGTGTATCAGCAGGTCGTAGCGTTTCACCGGGGCCAGCCGGCCGGCCGCGACCACCCACTTGCCGGTGCCGTCGGCGGGGTCGAGACCGGGCGCGGGCACACTGTTGGGAACCGCCTCGACCCGCACGCCGGGCAGCCGCATCTGGCCGCGGTAGGTCCGGGCGTCTGCCTCGGTCACGGTGGTCACCGCGTCCAGCCGGGGGTAGACGGCGCGCAGGGCCCGCTTCAGTCCGTTGGAGTGGGTGCTGAGCGTCAGATGCTCCTGGCCGACCCGTACCGGACCGCGGCGGGCCTCCCGGGCGATGTGGACATTGAGTCCGGGCCGGGTTCCGACAACGATATCGGCCTCGAGCGAGCGCAGATGATCCGCGATACGGCGGTCGGTGAGCGCGCTGTACTGCTTGTAGCGGCCCTCGGTCACGGGGAAGACCTCCGCCGGGCGACCGTGGTCAGGGTCGCCGCCGTCGTAGGACGGGCTGCTCTTGCGGAGGTCCACGAGATGGCTGAGCCGCACCCGCGGGCCGGGGTCGAAGATCGGCTGGTCGCGGTGGCGGAAGACCGACACGATCTCCACATCGTGCTGCTCCCCCAGGGAGCGGGCGAGGTTGTACGTGGTCCGGATCGTCCCGCCGATCCCGTACGCGTTGTGAATAAGGAAAGAGATGTGCATCCGGCCCCGTATCCCACTGCTTCCCCGCGGACGGGTGTGTCGTCCGCCTACCACGATGTAAGACCATGAAAAGTGGCACAGGGTTGGGTTTCATCATCTTCTTGTGCCCCAACAGATGTGAAATCGGTAGGGAGTCGGGGGAACTTTTCGGCCCGACGGTGCATCAGACCGCGGGGTGGCCGGGCGCGTGACCCACGCCCCGCATGGCCCGTTGTCTACGTATGAGCCGGGAACCACTCGGCCCACCCACCGAGACCGAGGAGCCACCCGTGCCGCGCATGCTCGACGTCAGCGATGACGTACGCGCCGAGATCGGCGACGAAGAAGCCGACCGGCTGCTCGCCGGGGACAACGCCCCGGGCGCTTACGACTGCACGTCCTGCCGCACCCCCGGCAACACCGAGCAGGAGCGGACCAGCACCGTGCTCTTCGTGGGGCAGGAGACGGCGGTGCTGGCCTTCGCGCACGCCACCTGCGTGCCCTCCCAGGTCGTCCCGGTCTCGGAGGACCAGTTGCGCGGTGCGGTGCGGTCCATCACGGGTGAGGACAGCGCGCCGCAGGCCGCCGAGGCGTCCCACGCGCCGCCCGTAGCGGCCGCGGCGCACGCTTCCACGTCGTACTTCCCCGGCCCGGCGGCCCCGGCACCGGCCCCGGCACCGTCGCCCGCCCCGGTCCCGTCATCGGTGTCGCCCGTCGCCGTGGCGCACGCCCCGGCCCCGTCCGGGGACGCGCCGGTGCCGCAGCAGGCGGTGCTCGGTGTGACCAGCGGGGTGGTGCTGGTCGGTCAGGAGGCGTGCGCGGCGCTGGTGGTGGAGCCGACCGCGCCGATCATCCGCCCCGGTTCGATCGGCCACGGCGATGAATTCCTCCAGCTCCTCAGCGAGCAGGGGTTCGCCCCGGTGGTCGATCTGGGCCGGCCGCCCGCGCCCAACCCCGGCTGGTCGGTGCTGCTGGCCATGGGACGGCTGCACGCGGTGCTGATGCCGGCGCCGGGCGGCGGCGGCCCGGTGGCCTGGTGGCAGGCGCACAGCCCGATGCCGCTGAGCGAGGGCTGGCGCAGCGCCGTCGGCCGCTCCCAGAAGGTGCTGGTCTACGCCGCGGCCGCGGGCACGATCGGCACCCAGCCGCGCGAGGACCAACTGCGCGCGGCGCTGGACCGGGCCGCCGCGCGCGGCGCCCTGGTCGGCGCCTCGATGCCGCTCGCGGGCACATGACCGCCATGGCCGCCGCCCCGGGCCTGCCCCCGGACCTCACCGATCCTTGGTGGACAGCCCATTCGCCGCCGATGCCGCATCCGACGGGCGGCCGGGTCGTTGGCACATACGTGCACGCATACGACCTCTCCTACCGTTCCCCCTCATACGGCTGCATTCCGGCCATGCGCCCCGCGCTGGAGGCAGCGCACGATCCCTGGCGCCACTCCGCCACGCCGATCTACGACGCGTTGTACGCGGAGTACCGCAGGCTGTTCCGGGCGCTGCCCGGTGACCGCTCGGACGAGGAGAACATGGAGTTCGTGGCGTTCGCCGCCATCGGCCAGCCCCGGGGCCTCGTCAGCGGCTACGGCCGCCCGGACGACCACAGCGGGGCCTGGCACACCGACGAGCTGTACTACCGCGGTTATCTCCCCGCGCTCCCGCCCGGCCGGGGCGAGGAGCCGGGGCACACCTACTGACGCGGTGCCGGGGGCCGGGGCGGCGTGAGCCCCCCGGCGCGGCCGCCGCCATGTCCCGCGACCGCATCCCCGCTCTGCCTTTCGGCCGCGCTATCGCTACTTCTCACGGCCGCGCCCCCGCTCCGTCGCACGGCCGCGCCCCCGATCCGTCGCACGGCCGGGGGGCGCTCCGCACCCCTGCTACCTCTTGCGGCCGCGCTTCTCGCGCACCCGCACCGAGATCTGCAGCGGCGTCCCCTCGAAGCCGAACTCCTCGCGCAGCCGCCGCTCGATGAAGCGGCGGTAGCCCGCCTCCAGGAAGCCCGAGGCGAAGAGCACGAACCGCGGCGGCCGGGTCCCGGCCTGCGTCCCGAAGAGGATCCGCGGCTGCTTGCCGCCCCGGATCGGATGCGGATGGGAGGCGACGATCTCGCCGAGGAAGGAGTTGAGCCGCCCGGTCGGGACGCGGGTCTCCCAGCCGGCCAGCGCCGTCTCGATCGCCGGGACCAGCTTCTCCATATGGCGGCCGGTGCGGGCCGAGACATTGACCCGCGGCGCCCACTGGATCTGCACCAGCTCCGTCTCGATCTCGCGCTCGAGGTAGTAGCGGCGCTCCTCGTCCAGGGTGTCCCACTTGTTGTAGGCGATGACGAGCGCGCGCCCGGCCTCGACGGCCATGGAGATGATCCGCTGGTCCTGGACGCTGATGGACTCGCTGGCGTCGATCAGCACGACCGCGACCTCCGCCTTCTCCACGGCGGCCGCGGTGCGCAGCGAGGCGTAGTAGTCGGCGCCCTCCTGGAGGTGGACCCGGCGGCGGATACCGGCGGTGTCGACGAACTTCCAGGTGATGCCGCCGAGTTCGATCATCTCGTCGACCGGGTCGCGGGTGGTGCCCGCCACCTCGTTGACGACCACCCGCTCCTCGCCCGCGACCTTGTTGAGCAGCGAGGACTTGCCCACGTTCGGACGGCCGATCAGGGCGATCCGGCGCGGTCCGCCGATCGTCGCCCCGAAGGTCTGGGCCGGGGCCTCGGGCAGCGCCTCCAGGACCGCGTCGAGCATGTCGCCGGTGCCGCGGCCGTGCAGCGCGGAGACCGCGTACGGCTCGCCGAGCCCCAGCGACCACAGCATCGCGGCATCGGCCTCGGCGCTGGGCCCGTCGACCTTGTTGGCGCACAGCACTACAGGCTTTCCGGCCCGGCGCAGCAGCTTGACCACAGCCTCGTCGGTGTCGGTGGCGCCCACGGTGGCGTCCACCACGAAGACCACCGCGTCGGCGGCCTCGATCGCGAACTCGGCCTGGGCGGCCACGGACGCGTCGATGCCGAGCACGTCCTGCTCCCAGCCGCCGGTGTCGACCACCTTGAAGCGGCGGCCGGACCACTCCGCCTCGTAGGTCACCCGGTCACGGGTGACGCCGGGGCGGTCCTCCACGACCGCCTCCCGGCGGCCGAGGATCCGGTTCACCAGGGTGGACTTGCCGACGTTGGGGCGGCCGACGACGGCCAGCACCGGCAGCGGGCCATGCCCCGCCGCGGCAAGGTCGCCCTCGACCTCCGCCGGGTCGAAGCCCTCTTGCGCGGCGAGCTCCATGAACTCCGCGTACTCGGCGTCGCCAAGCTCCCCGTGCTCGTCGCCGCCGCTGTGGATCTGGTCGTTCATGAAGATTTCCTCGTCGTCCCTCAGTACCGCGCACCGCCCCTGGCGGTGCGCGGGTCTATGTCTGATCCGGTCGGCCGGTCAGCCGCCTGGCGGTGCCCAGATGCGTGCCCAGCCGCTTCTGGATGCGCTCGGTGGCCTGGTCCAGGGCCGCCCGCGTCCGCCTGCCGCTGCGGTCCCCCGCCTCGAAGGGGTCGCCGAACACCACGTCGATCCTGCCGCGCAGCCGGGGCAGCGGCCTGGACCGGCCGTCGTCGCGCGGGGTGGCGGTGCCCAACACCGCCACCGGCACGATCGGCGCGCCGGAGCGCACCGCGAAGTACGCGAGCCCCGAGCGCAGCGAGGCGAAGTCGCCGTCGCCGCGGGTGCCCTCCGGGAAGATCCCCAGCACCCCGCCGCGCTCCAGCACCCCCAGAGCCTGGCCGATCGCGGTGCGGTCGGCGCTCGTACGGTCCACCTTCAGCTGCCCGATACCGCGCAGGAACGGGTCCAGCGGGCCGATGAACGCCTCCTTCTTGACCAGGAAGTGCACCGGCCGCGGCGAGGTGCCGATCAGCATCGGGCCGTCGATGTTGTGGGAGTGGTTCCCCGCGAGGATGACGGGCCCGGCGGACGGGATCCGCCACCCGCCCAGCACCCGCGGCCGCCACAGCCCGTACATCAGACCGATGCCGATCCGCCGCCCCACGGCGGCCCCGGCCGCGCTGGGAAGTGTCCCGTCGGTGGTGCTCACGCGGCCGTCCGCTTCTCCTCGACGAGGGTGACCACGCACTCGATGACCTGGTCGAGGGTGAGCTCGGAGGTGTCCACCTCGACCGCGTCGTCCGCCTTGGCAAGCGGCGAGGTCTTGCGGCCGGAGTCCAGGGCGTCCCGCTTGGCCAGCGCGGCCTGGGTGGCGGCCAGGTCGCCGGCCTCCTTGCCCTTCAGCTCACCGCTGCGGCGGGCCGCCCTGACCTCCGGGGAGGCGGTCAGGAAGATCTTGAGGTCGGCGTCCGGGAGGACCGTGGTGCCGATGTCCCGGCCCTCGACCACGATGCCGCGCGGCGCCTCGGCGGCGATGGTCCGCTGCAGCTCGGTGATCACGGTCCGCACCTCGGGCACCGCGCTGACCGCGCTGACCCGCGAGGTGACCTCCTGGGTGCGGATCGGCCCGGAGACATCGGTGCCGTCGACGGTGATCGTCGGGTTGGCCGGGTCGGTGCCGGAGACGATGGCGGGCTTGCCCGCGGCGTCGGCCACGGCCACGGCGTCGTCGACGTCGATGCCGTTGGCCACCATCCACCAGGTGATCGCCCGGTACTGGGCGCCGGTGTCCAGGTAGCCCAGGCCCAGCTTGGCGGCGACGGCCTTCGAGGTACTGGACTTGCCCGTGCCTGCGGGGCCGTCGATCGCGACAATCACTGCGGCCGGGGCGGTCCGGGCGGCGGTTTCCACGGTGACAGACACCTTTCGTGTGCACGGGGCTGAGTTGAACGGGCCATGTGAGCCTCGGACAAGGTTACTGGCTTCCTCCGGGCGGCTTCGCACCGCTGGGGGACGGCCCCGGGGCCGGGGGCGGACCGCTCCGCCGCTACTGCCGGATGGACCATCCCCGCTCCTTCAGGGCCCGGGTGAGCCCCGGGGCCGCCGAGGGCTCGACCACCAGCTGGATCAGACCGGCCTGCTGACCGGTGGCGTGCTCGATCCGGACGTCCTCGATGTTGACACCCGCCCGGCCCGCGTCGGCGAAGATCCGGGCCAGCTCGCCCGGCTGGTCGCCGATGAGCACCGTCACGGTCTCATAGACGGCCGACGCGGCGCCGTGCTTGCCCGGCACCCGCTCGCGCCCGGCGTTGCCCCGGCGCAGCACGTCCTCGATCCCGGCCGCGCCGCCGCCGCGCTTGCCCTCGTCGGCGGACTGGAGCGCGCGCAGCGCCCGCACCGTCTCGTCCAGGTCGGCGGCGACGGCGGCGAGCACATCGGCCACCGGGCCGGGATTGGCGGACAGGATGTCGATCCACATGGCGGGGTCGGAGGCCGCGATCCGGGTGACGTCGCGGATGCCCTGCCCGCACAGCCGCACCGCCGTCTCATCGGCGTCCTGGAGCCGCGCGGCGACCATGCTGGACAGCAGGTGGGGGGTGTGCGAGACGAGCGCCACCGCCCGGTCGTGGGCCTCGTCCTCCATCACCACGGGCACCGCCCGGCACAGCGCGACCAGCTCGAGCGCGAGGTTGAGCACCTCGGTGTCGGTGCCGCCGGTGGGCGTGAGCACCCAGGGCCGCCCCTCGAAGAGGTCGGCGGTGGCGGCCAGCGGCCCGGAGCGCTCCCGGCCCGCCATCGGATGCGTGCCGATGTAGCGGGTCAGATCGCAGCCCAGGGCCTCCAGCTCACGGCGCGGGCCGCCCTTGACGCTCGCGACGTCCAGGACGCCGCGGGCCAGGCCGCGGCGCAGTACATCGGCCACCGTCGCCGCCACGTACGCCGGGGGCACGGCGACGATCGCCAGGTCCACGGGGCCCTCGGGCTGGCCCTGAGTCCCGGCGCCGCGCGCCTCGGCGGTCCGGGCCTGGGCCTCGTCGTGGTCGGCGAGGTGCACCTGGACGCCACGGCCGGCCAGGGCCAGCGCGGCGGAGGTGCCGATCAGGCCGGTGCCGATGACGAGGGCGGTTCTCATTGGGCGATGTCCTTGCGGAGGGCGCCGGCGGCGCCCAGGTAGACATGGGCGACGTCGGACTTGGACAGGGAGGTCTCGACATGCGCCAGGATGCGGACGACGCGGGGCATGGCCCCTTGTATGTCCAGTTCCTGGGCGCAGATCAGCGGTACGTCGGTGATGCCCAGCTTGCGGGCGGCGGCCGCCGGGAAGTCGCTGTGCAGATCGGGGGTGGCCGTGAACCACACGCTGATCAGGTCGTCGGGATCGAGGGTGTTCCGCTCCAGGATGACGGTCAGCAGCGCGGAGACCCGCTCATGCATGTGCTCCGGCTCGTCCCGGTCCAGCTGGACGGCCCCGCGGACCGCTCGTACCGCCACGTCTCGCTCCCCTGTGCGCGCTGTGTCTGTCGTGCGTCGGGCGCGGCCGCGGTGTTCGGCCGCACTCCCGATCAGCGTAACCAGCGGGTCGGACAGGCTCCCGGGACGACCGCTGGGCGAGACGCGGCGGCCCGCCGACGGCCGGAGCCGTCAGCGGTGCCGGGTCCGTATCAGAGCTCGACCTCGCGCATGAGCATGCCGACCTCGGTGTTGGTCAGCCGGCGCAGCCAGCCGGACTTCTGGTCGCCGAGCGCGATCGGGCCGAAAGCCGTCCGCACCAGCTTGTCGACCGGGAAGCCGGCCTCGGCGAGCATCCGCCGCACGATGTGCTTGCGGCCCTCGTGCAGGCTCACCTCGACCAGGTAGTTCTTGCCGGTGTTCTGCACCACCCGGAAGTGATCGGCGCGGGCGTAGCCGTCCTCGAGCTCGATGCCGCTCTTGAGCCGCTTGCCCAGGTCGCGCGGGAGCGGGCCCTGGATGGCGGCGAGATAGGTCTTCCGCACGCCGTAGCGGGGGTGGGTGAGGCGGTGGGCCAGCTCACCGTGGTTGGTGAGCAGGATGATGCCCTCGGTCTCGGTGTCGAGTCGGCCGACGTGGAAGAGCCGGGTCTCGCGGTTGGTCACATAGTCACCCAGGCACTGGCGGCCGTCGGGGTCCTCCATGGTGGAGACGACACCGGCGGGCTTGTTCAGCGCGAAGAAGAGGTACGACTGGGTGGCCACGGTCAGCCCGTCGACCTTGATCTCGTCCTTCTCGGGGTCGACGCGCAGCCCCTGCTCGGTCACGACCTTGCCGTTGACCTCGACCCGGGCCTGGTCGATCAGCTCCTCACAGGCGCGGCGCGAGCCCATGCCGGCGCGGGCGAGCACCTTCTGGAGCCGCTCGCCCTCCTGCTCACCGAAGGTCTTGGGCATCTTGACCCGCGGCTTGTCGTGGCGGGCACGGTTGCGCTCCTCTATCTGCGCCTCGTACTCGCGCGGACGGGCCGGGCCCGGCTTGCGGCCACGGCCGCCGCCGCCCTTGGGGCCACCGCCCTTGGGGCCGCCGCCCTGGGAGCCCTGGGAGCCCTGAGAGCCCCTGGGGCCGCCCTGAGACCCTTGGGAGCCCTTGGGGCCCGCCTTGGGGCCGCCGCCCACGTCGTAGCGGCGCTCTTCGGGGCGGGGGCGGCCGGCGCGCTGCTGCTGCTCGTCGCGCCTGTTCCCCGCGCCTCGGTAGTTCTTGCCGCCGCTACCGCTGCCCCTGCTGTTCCTGCCGCTGCTTCGCATCAAGTTTCCGTCTGAGAGTGGCCGCTGTCGGCTCGGTGTTCTACGTCGTCGTGCGTTCTGCGTCGTCCTGCGCGTCATCGCCGTCGATGGCGTCCGGGTCGAACGACGGCATGCCCTCCTGGGACTCGCCCTCGACCGCGTCCGCCTCGGGGAGGAACGGCGCGAGCTCCGGGAGCTCGTCCAGCCCCCGCAGGCCCATCCGCTCCAGGAAGTAGTTCGTCGTCCTGTACAGGATCGCACCTGTTTCGGGTTCCGTGCCCGCCTCCTCGACCAGGCCCCGCTGGAGGAGGGTCCGCATCACGCCATCGCAGTTGACGCCGCGGACGGCCGAGACGCGGGAACGGCTGACCGGCTGACGGTACGCGACCACCGCGAGGGTTTCCAAAGCGGCCTGGGTGAGCCGGGCCTGCTGGCCGTCCAGGACGAACCCCTCGACGGCGGCGGCGTAGGCCGGGCGCGTGTAGTAGCGCCAGCCGCCCGCGACCAGGCGCAGCTCGAAGCCCCGGCCCTGGGTCGCGTACTCGTCGGCCAGCTCGCGCAGCGCGTCCGCCACGGCGCGGCGCGGCCGCTGGAGAACCTTGGCGAGGTTCTCCTCGGTGGCGGGCTCGTCGACGACCATGAGGACGGCCTCCAGGGCGGGCTTGAGGTCCAGCTCGGCGACTTCGGAGAGCCCGGCGGGTGTCCGCTGCTCGCTCAACTCGCTACCTCCTCCTTCTCCTTCTCGGGCGTGGCCGTCTCGGGCGCGGCCGTCTCGGGCGTGGCCGTCTCCTGCTCGGGCTCCTTACGGGGCTTGGCCTCCTGGTCGAACTCGTCGGTGACCAGTGGCCGCTCACCCGCCTCGCCCGTCCAGCGGACCATGAGCGACCCCAGCGCCTCCGGCTGGTCCAGGAGGACCGCGCGCTCGCGGTAGAGCTCCAGGAGCGCCAGGAAGCGCGCGACGACCGTAAGGACGTCGGGAGCGTCCTCGGCGAGCGCGGCGAAGGTCGCCTCCCCCAGCTCCCGCAGCCGCGCGACCACCACCTCGGCCTGCTCCCGGACGCTGACCAGCGGGGCGTGGATGTGGTCGACGTAGACCTGCGGCTTGGGCTTGGGCTGCATCGCCTTGACGGCCAGCTTGGCGAAGCCCTCGGGGCCGATGCTGATGACGACGTCGGGGAGCAGCTCGGCGTGGTGCGGCTCCAGGCCGACGGTACGGGGGTGACGGGCGGCCTCGGCGGTCAGCCGGTCGTTGAAGATGTCCGCGATCTGTTTGTACGCGCGGTACTGGAGCAGCCGGGCGAAGAGCAGGTCGCGCGCCTCCAGCAGTGCCAGGTCCGCCTCGTCCTCGACCTCGGCGGCGGGCAGCAGCCGGGCCGCCTTGAGATCCAGCAGGGTCGCCGCGACGACGAGGAACTCGGTGGTCTGGTCGAGGTCCCAGTCCGGCCCCATGGCGCGGATATGGGCCATGAACTCGTCGGTGACCTTGGAGAGGGCGACCTCGGTGACATCCAGCTTGTGCTTGGAGATCAGCTGGAGGAGGAGGTCGAAGGGCCCCTCGAAGTTGTCCAGCCGCACGGTGAACCGATTGCCGCCGTCCTCGGCTCGCGCCTCGCCCTGACCGCCCCCGTCGATCGCCGCGGTCCCGTCACTCGCCCCGGCCCCGTCGCCCGCCTGGGCCCCGCCACTCGCCGCGGCCCCGCCGTTCGCGTCGGCCTCGTCGCTCCCGCCCCCGGCCGCTGCCGCCTCACCGCCGTGCCCGCCCGCGGAGGGCGCCACGTCGAGGTCGGCCCGTGCGTGCACCGGCTCCGGCTCGTCCGCCGACGCATCCTTACGGCCGCGCCCACCGCCCGCGCCCCGCCACGCGTCCGGGGCAGCAGCGGCGTCGGCCGTCGCCGGGGACGGCTCGGGCTCGGCGTCCGGCGCCGTGAGTTCCTCCGAGGCGGCCTCGCGCGCCTCGGGCTCCACGGCGGCATCGCGCGCCTCGGCGGTCTCGCGGGCATCGGGCTCTGCGACGGCCTCGGGGGCGTCAGGCTCTGCGACGGCCTCGGGCGCGGCGGACGCGACGGGCGGCTCGGACGGCTCAGCAGGGGCCTCGGGCGCCGCCTGGGCGCCGTTCCGCGGCTCCAGCGCCGCTTCCCCCGCCGCTTCCCCCGCCAGGGGCGGATCGGGGCGCTGAGGGGCCTCCTGTGGAGGCGTGGGCGCGGTGGACCGGTCCGGACCCGTCCCGGCCGGCGCCGTGCCGGGCCCCCGGCCGAGGGTGCGGCGAGAGGGGCGGGGCGGCGGGGCGGGGGTGTCGTTCGTCGGCATCGCGGTCCAGGGTGCTCAGGGCCGGGCGGGGCAGCCCGTACGACCGGGCAGGCTATCGCCCGGCCCGGTCAACGGCCGCGGAGGCGGCGCACCAGGATGCTCGCGTCGCCGCGCGACTCCAGGTCGGCGAGGACGACCGCGACCGCCTCGCGGACGATCCGGCCGCGGTCGACGGCGAGCCCGTGCTCGCCGCGGAGCACCAGACGCGCGTGCTCGAGGTCCATCAGCTCCTCGGCGGAGACATAGACCGTGATCTTCTCGTCGTGGCGCTCGCGCCCACTGGGCCTTCGGTTCGGCGTACGGGCGCGGCGGCGGGCCGGGCCGTTCTGCTCGGCCGCGGCCGAACCGCCCTGGGCCTGGCGGCCCTTGGGCCGCTCCCCGGCGGCGGGGCGCCGCTCGCCGACCGCGTCCTGGGAGGCCGTCTCCCGTCCTGTGTGTTCGCCCGAGCCGGACTGCTCACCGTCCGCGCGCTGCTCCTGCCCTTCGCGCGGCTCGGCGCCCGCGTCGGGTTCGGCGGCGGGCGGGGGCACCCGGGGACCCTCGCCGTTCGCCTGGCGGCGCCCGGCGGCGGGAGCGGAGGACTGGAGACCCATCCCTCCCGTGGTGCGGAACAGTTCGTCGGCTCCCGGCAGACTCACTCGGCGTGACACCGGGCGAGCACCTCCCTGGCGAGCTGGCGATAGGCGGCGGCACCGACGGAGTTGGACGCGTACGTGGTGATCGGCTCACCCGCGACCGTGGTCTCGGGGAAGCGGACCGTACGGCCGATGACCGTGTGGTAGACGTGATCGTCGAACGCCTCGACCACGCGGGCGAGGACCTCGCGGCTGTGCACGGTGCGCGAGTCGTACATCGTGGCGAGGATGCCGTCCAGCTCCAGGTCGGGGTTGAGCCGCTCCTGGACCTTCTCGATCGTCTCCGTGAGCAACGCCACACCGCGCAGCGCGAAGAACTCGCACTCCAGCGGCACGATCACCTTGTGCGCGGCGGTCAGCGCGTTGACGGTGAGCAGACCGAGCGAGGGCTGGCAGTCGATGACGATGTAGTCGTAGTCGGCCATCAGCGGCTTGAGCGCGCGCTGGAGGGTCGACTCCCGGGCGACCTCGCTCACCAGCTGCACCTCGGCGGCCGACAAGTCGATATTGCTGGGCAGCAGGTCCATGTTGGGCACGGCCGTCTTCAGCAGCACCTCGTCGGCCGACATGCCCCGCTCCATGAGCAGGTTGTAGACCGTGAGGTCGAGCTCCATCGGGTTGACCCCGAGGCCGACCGACAGGGCGCCCTGCGGGTCGAAGTCGACGAGCAGGACCCGGCGGCCGTACTCGGCCAGGGCCGCGCCCAGGTTGATGGTGGAGGTGGTCTTGCCGACCCCGCCCTTCTGGTTGCACATCGCGATGATCTTCGCGGGACCGTGGTCGGTCAGCGGCCCGGGGATCGGGAAGTACGGCAGCGGGCGCCCGGTGGGGCCGATCCGCTCGCGGCGCTGGCGGGCAGCGTCGGGCGCGAGCGTGGCCGCGTATTCGGGATCTGGCTCGTACTCCGCGTCCGGGTCGTAGAAGTGCCCGTCGGGGAGGTCGTCGTAGTCGGCGAAGCGGGCGGGATCCGTGCCCCCCTGGTCGCCGGCCATGGCGTTCACGTGATGGCCGTCCATGCTGTGGCTCTGGTGGGCTGTCGTCGGGCTCTGGCGGGTTGCGAAGGTACGGACAGCGACGGAGCCGACAGCCTCGAGCCCCGAGGGGCCCTGGCCCCGCGCAGCCGGTCCTGGTTGACCACCCCCGGGAGAAAATGTCGACTCATTCACAAGTCGTCCTACCTCCTTGGTGACCAGGAAATTTCTCTATAGGTCAGCGTGACACCATGCCGACGGTTGGCGACTCTATGGCGTGTCACCGGTCCGCAGCAACACAATCCACCGGACACGGCACGATGTGTCGGCAATCGAACACCCCGATGTCAAGGGCGTATGAACGGTGCCGCGGAGATTTCACCACCGCATAAAGCGTCTGAATAGTTACATTTAGGGCGAGTTGGCCGAGCGGTGGCCCGCAGGCGATACGGGGCACAGCGGACACACCTTCGGCCGGGCCTCATCCTTCGACAAGACCCGGCCGGATGCCCGATGTTGACATGTGGTTGACGGCCGGGGTTGACCGTCCGGCAACCGGGGTTCACGGGCCCCGGCGGCCGGGGCCGGTGAGGTCCGGGCGTCATTCAGCCGATCAGCGAGCCCAGTTCGACGACGGGCAGGTCATGGGCCTCGGCGACCGGGCCGTAGACGACCTGGCCCTCATGGGTGTTGAGCCCCTTGGCCAGCGCGGCGTCCCGGCGCAGCGCCTCCCGCCAACCGCGGTTGGCCAGCTCCACGATGTACGGGAGCGTGGCGTTGGTGAGCGCGTGGGTGGAGGTGTTCGGCACCGCGCCGGGCATGTTGGCCACGCAGTAGAAGACCGAGTTGTGGACCTCGAAGGTCGGCTCGGCGTGGGTGGTGGGACGGGAGTCCTCGAAGCAGCCGCCCTGGTCGATCGCGATGTCGACAAGGACACTTCCCGGCTTCATCCGGGACACCAGCTCGTTGGTGACCAGCTTGGGCGCCTTGGCGCCCGGGATGAGCACCGCGCCGATGACCAGGTCGGCCTCGAGGACGGCCCTCTCCAGCTCATAGGCGTTGGAGGCGATGGTCTGCACCCGGTTGCCGAAGATCCGGTCGGCCTCGCGCAGCTTGTTGATGTCCTTGTCGAGCAGGGTGACGTGGAAGCCCATGCCGATGGCGATCTGGGCGGCGTTCCACCCGGAGACGCCACCGCCGATGACCACGGCCCGCCCGGCGGCCACACCCGGCACCCCGCCGGGCAGCACACCGCGGCCGCCGGCCGAGCGCATCAGGTGGTACGCGCCGACCTGCGGCGCGATCCGGCCCGCGACCTCGGACATCGGCGCGAGCAGCGGCAGGGCGCGGTTCGCGGTCTCGACCGTCTCGTAGGCGATGGCGGTGGTGCCGGACTCCAGCAGCGCGTCGGTGCAGGCCCGGGAGGCGGCCAGGTGCAGATAGGTGAAGAGCGTCTGGCCCTTGCGCAGCCGGTGGTATTCCTCCGCGATGGGCTCCTTGACCTTCAGCAGCAGGTCGGCCGTGGCCCAGACCTCGTCGGCGGTGCCGAGGATGTGCGCACCGGCGGCGGTGTACTCCTCGTCCGTGATGGACGAGCCGAGGCCCGCACTCCGCTCGATGACGACCTCATGGCCGCCTCGGACCAGCTCGTGCACACCGGCGGGGGTGATGGCCACGCGGAACTCGTTGTTCTTGACCTCGCGGGGGATGCCGACCTTCACGTCGATCACGGTCCTTGAATGGGGGAAAAGGAACTTATCGCCATAGCCGGTCATGGGTCGATACACCATCGACCATAGACAGGCAAACCGGCATGCGCGTCCGCATGCCGGAGACGACCGCAACAATCGCGGTACAGCCAGTCTAATGAAGGACGTCGCGCTGTCTAGCCTTGCAATGCATCAATCTTTTGGAAGACCACTACTGATTTCGTAGGTCGACAGTGTTTCAGTCCCCACTCTGAGGTGTCGGACCGGTGTCTTCCGCCTCGCTCGCCTCGATTCTCCGGGCGGTGCGCCGCAGCGACCGCGCCACCGAGGGATCCCCGCCGAGCCGGTCCATCGCGTCCGCCGCATGGCGCGCCAGCTCGGCATGCAGCCCGGTGTCACCGCAGGTCCGGGCGGCCGCGGCGGTCTCCGCCCAGCTGCGCAGCGCCTCCCTCGGCCGCCCCGAGCGCTCCTGGGCATCCGCCGTGCCGCTGAGCGCCCGCGCGTACCCCGGCCGGTCGTCCGCCCGGCGGCAGGCGGCCGCGGCGGCACGCCAGTCGCGCAGCGCCTCGCCCCACCGCCCGGCGTAGCCGTGGACGGTGCCGAGCCGTGCGTACAACCGGGCCGCCGCGGGCGTGTCGCGGCGGCTCAGCCGCAGCTCCAGGGCGCGTCCGTACCAGTCGGCCGCCCGGTGCCAGTCCTCCAGCGCCTGGTACGTGCCGCCGATCGACTCCAGCGCACGGCCGGTCGTATACGGATCGCCCGAGGCGCGGGCGGCCTCCAGGGCGCTCTTGTAACGGGCGAGGGCCTTGTCCACCCGGCCCGCCCCGCCGTCCAGATCGCCGAGGTTCAGCAGCGCGGCCGCCCGCTCCACCGGCAGATCGCGGCGCCGGGCCACGTCCAGCACCAGCTGATGCAGCCCGTACAGCTCCACCGCCGCGCCCTCGAAGCCCCGGTGGGCGGTCAGGGCATGGGTCAGCGCGGCCACCAACCGCCGTGCCAGGGTGTCGAGTTGACCGGTCTCCACGGCCAGCCGGGCAGCCTCGATCAGCGTGGGCAGCCGCTCTTCCAGCCAGTCGGCCGCCTCCGCCGACGACGAAAACCGCAGCGGCTTCGGCATCCCGGCCAGCTTCTTCCGGCCCGGGGAACCCGCGGGCTCGGCGGCCAGCCGGCAGGCGTGCAGCTGCCGTACGGCGCGCTCCAGCATCCGCGCCCGCGCCAGCTCCACCTCCGCCGGGCGCTCCTCGGCCGCCAGCCGCTCCCGCAGCAGCGGATCGAGACAGCCGGGCACCAGGTAGCGGCCCGTGCCGCGCGGGCGCAGCATCCCGTACGCGGCGAAGCCCTCCAGCGCCGCCTCGCCGTCCGCCACCGAGCAGCCGGCCAGCGCGGAGGCGATCTGGGCGTCGGCCGATCCGCAGGGCGCCAGCACCAGCAGCCGCAGCATCCGGGCGGCGGCCGACGGCAGCGCGGCGTAGGCCAGCCGGAAGGCGCGGATCAGCGGGCGCGCGCCGTGGTCGAGGTCGCCGTCGTCCGGCGGCAGTTCGCGCAGCCGGGCCAGGGCGTCGGCCACCGATGCCTGGGGGCGGGCGGCGAGCCAGCCGCCGACCAGGACGAGCGCCGCGGGCTGGCCCGCGCACTCCTCGACCAGGGACTGCGCGGCCACCGGATCGCAGGTGATCCGGGTGGGGCCGGTGTACTGCGCCAGCAGCCCGACCGCCGCGCTCACATCCAGCCCGCCCACCGTGCACGGCCGCACACCCGGCACCCCGGTCAGCGGGCCGCGCGAGACGGCGACCACCAGGCAGTCGGGCTCATCGGGCAGCAGCGCGTCCACCTGCTCGGCCCCGGCCACGTCGTCGAGCAGCAGCAGCACCCGTTTGCCGTCGAGAGCCTCGCGCAGCGCCTCGCTCAGATCGTCCTCGTCCGCCCCCGGCGGTGCGCTGACCCCGAGCCGTCCCAGCAGCTCACGGGCGGTGCGCTCGGTGGGCACGTGATCACCGGCGGACGTCGTCAGCCGGGCGCTCAGCACCCCGTCGGGGTAGTCGTCGGCGAGCCGCCGGGCGAGCTCCTCGGCCAGCGCCGTACGGCCCCAGCCGGGGCGGCCCGCGATCAGCAGCACCCGGCTGCGGGCGGCCTTGCGGCCGGCGAGGGTGTCCAGGCCCGCGCGCTCGATGTCGGCCCGCAGCGAGAGCAGCTCCCGCCGCCGCCCGGCGAACCCCCGCCCCACGGAGGCGGCCGCCGCGAACAGCACGGCCCGGGTCGCCCCGCTCCACACCCCGCCGTCCTGGGCGTCCGCGGTGGAGCGCCGTTGCCGCGGCGGGGTGTCGGAGGAGGACATCTCATCTTTGGGCGAATCATCTTTGGGCGAACGGCCGGGGGCGGATTCCGGCGAACGCCCGGGAGCGGATTCCGGCGGACGGCCGGGGGCGGACGAAGCGGATGAAGCGGACGCGGGGGGCGGCGGCTGCCGCTTCCCTGGGGCCGCCGGCTCCCCATCGGTGTCGACCGCCTGCTCCGCCACGGGCCCACTCCCGTCCACCTGCGCGTACGAGCCCCTTCGGCTCACTATGAGCGTAGTTCACTCCGCGTCAGGTACCCGGTACTCACGGCCCACAGCACGGACCGAAAATCACTCCATCGGATCTTCACCGAGGACGAGTGGGGCCCATGCGTCCCATCAGCGGCTCAGACGTCGAAGGGCCGGGCCGGCCAGGAGGCGTCGGCGGGCCGGAGGGCGTCGATGCCCTCGCCGGAGAGCGCGGCCCGCAGCGCCAGCGCGCCCAGCGCGAGGCAGTTGTTGTGGAGCTCGCCCGCGAGGGCGCCACGCACCAGCTCCTCCAGGGACACCCGGGCGAGCTCCATGTCGGCCTCTTCCTCGGAGACCTCGAACCGCTCGCCCTCGGCCACGGAGATCTCCCGGGCCAGGAAGATCCGCACGGCCTCGTCACAGCCGCCGGGCGAGGTGTAGACGTCGATGAGGACCCGCCAGTCCTCGGCCTTGACGTGCGCCTCCTCGTACAGCTCCCGCTGGGCGGCGTGCAGCGGGTTCTCACCGGGGATGTCCAGGAGACCGGCCGGGATCTCCCACAGCCGCCGGCGGACCGGGTGCCGGTACTGCCGCAGCACGATCACGCGGTCGTCCCTGTCCAGGGCGAGGACGGCGACGGAGCCGGGGTGGACCTGGTAGTCGCGCTTGACCCGACTCCCGTCGGGCATCTCCACCTCGTCCGTGCGCACGCTCGTCTTGTTGCCGGTGAACGGCGTGGCGGTCGCGGTGACCGGCCATTCCTCGGGGGTGTCCTGGATGCGCATGCTTGCCTCAGCGTCCTTTCCGCGTGCGGTTGACGGGGCGGTGGGCCGCGCCGGCCGCCCGCCCCTGCCAACCGTAACGGTCAGACGCTTACGCCCCCCGTCTGAGCTGCCACCTGTCGCTCGACCGCCGCCTTCACCAGGCCCGCGAAGAGCGGGTGCGGACGGGTCGGGCGGGAGCGCAGTTCGGGGTGGGCCTGGGTGCCGACCAGATAGGGGTGGACCTCGCGCGGGTACTCCACGTACTCCACCAGCTTGTTGTCCGGGGAGGTGCCGGAGAAGACGATCCCGGCCTTCTTCTCCAGCTCACCGCGGTAGGAGTTGTTGACCTCGTAGCGGTGGCGGTGGCGCTCCTCGACATACGGCTGGTCGTCGTAGACCTCGCGGACGATCGAGCCCTCGGCCAGCTTGGCCGGGTACATGCCCAGCCGCATGGTGCCGCCCATGTCGCCCTCGCCCGCGACGATGTCGAGCTGCTCGGCCATGGTGGAGATCACCGGGTCGGTGGTGGCGGGCTCGAACTCGGTGGAGTTTGCGCCCTCGATGCCCGCGAGATTGCGCGCCGCCTCGATGACGATGCACTGGAGTCCCAGGCAGAGGCCCAGCACCGGGATCTTGTTCTCCCGGGCGTAGGTGATCGCGCCGACCTTACCGATGACACCGCGGTCGCCGAAGCCGCCGGGGATGCAGACCGCGTCCACGCCGTCGAGCTGCTCCCGGGCACCGGCCGCCGTCTTGCAGTCGTCGGAGGTGACCCACTTGATCTTCACGCGGGCGTTGTTGGCGAAGCCGCCGGCGCGCAGCGCCTCGGTGACGGAGAGATAGGCGTCGGGCAGGTCGATGTACTTGCCGACGAGCGCCACGGTGATCTCGTGGTCGGGCTCGTGGACCCGCTTCAGCAGGTCGTCCCACTGGGTCCAGTCCACGTCGCGGAACGGCAGGTCCAGCTTGCGGACGACATAGGCGTCCAGGCCCTCGGAGTGCAGCACCTTGGGGATGTCGTAGATCGACTTGGCGTCGATGGCTGCGACCACGGCGGCGTCGTCCACGTCACACATCAGCGAGACCTTGCGCTTGATGGAGGTGGGGACCTCGCGGTCGGCTCGCAGCACGATCGCGTCCGGCTGGATACCGATATTGCGCAGTGCGGCCACCGAGTGCTGGGTGGGCTTGGTCTTCAGCTCGCCGGACGGGCCGATGTAGGGCAGCAGGGAGATGTGCACCACAAACACGTTGTCCCGGCCGACCTCGTGCCGGACCTGGCGGACGGCCTCCAGGAAGGGCAGCGACTCGATGTCGCCGACGGTGCCGCCGACCTCGGTGATGACGACGTCCACGTCGTCGGTGGCCATGCGCCGGATGCGGTGCTTGATCTCGTTGGTGATGTGCGGGATGACCTGCACCGTGTCCCCGAGGTACTCACCGCGCCGCTCCTTGGCGATTACGGTGGAGTAGACCTGTCCGGTGGTCACATTGGCCGAGCCGTCGAGGTCGACGTCGAGGAAGCGCTCGTAGTGGCCGATGTCCAGATCGGTCTCGGCGCCGTCGTTGGTGACGAACACCTCGCCGTGCTGGAAGGGGTTCATCGTGCCCGGGTCGACATTGAGATACGGATCGAGCTTCTGCATGGTGACGCGCAGACCGCGCGCCTTCAGCAGCGCCCCCAGACTGGAGGCGGTAAGACCCTTGCCGAGTGAGGAAGCGACACCCCCGGTGACGAAGAGGTGCTTGGTCGTCATGGGCTTAGCGGCAATGGCCAAGAGGGGGCTCCCGTGGTCGCGTCGTGAGGGTGCGTACGGCAGCCGCTCCGGGGTCCGGGGGCGCCGCCGCTGAGGTTCGGGGGTTTTGTGCCCGCCGCTCCACGGGCTACCAGGGTATCAGCGCCCCGGAGCGGTCGCTGCTGACCTGGTTCCCGCGTTCGGTCTGCGCAACCGCCCGAACACCATGCGTGACCTGGCCACCCGATCGGCCGTGAGATGCGAGCCACGATGTGGACGGGCTCAAGCGGATCACCGTTGTCCGTCGTATCCTCATCGGACGCACGCATGCGAGCCACCCCGGCACGGCACCACCAGCACGCCCCCGGAACAAGAGCTCGTCAGAATTTTCCGAGACCGTAAGCAACGCCCTCCGGGGTGATACGGCCGTTCGAATGGGGAATGCACGTGGCCGGGCGTATCGAGGATTACGCACTGATTGGTGATATGCAGACGGCCGCCCTCGTCTGCAGAGACGGGACCGTCGACTGGCTGTGCCTGCCGCGGTTCGACTCCCATGCCGTCTTCGCCGGTCTGCTGGGCACTGAGGAACACGGCTTCTGGCGGCTGGGGCCCGCCGCCCCCGCGGGGAGCGGGCCGCCCGCCGCCGACCGCCGCCGCTACCGTGGCGACTCCCTGGTCCTGGAGTCGGAGTGGGACACCCCGCGCGGCACGGTCCGTGTGATCGACTTCATGCCGCCCCGTGACGGCGCCCCGCAACTGGTGCGGATCGTCGAGGGGGTCAGCGGCCGGGTGCCGATGCGCTCCGCGCTGCGGATGCGGTTCTCCTACGGCTGGGTCGTGCCCTGGGTACACCGGGTGGACACCCGTACCGTCGCCGTCGCCGGTCCGGACTCGGTCTGGCTGGACACCGAGGCCGACACCTACGGCAAGGACCTCACCACCTACTCCGACTTCACGGTGGGCCCCGGCGACCGGATCGCCTTCACCATCAGCTGGCAGCCCTCGCACAACGAGCCGCCCGCCCTGCCCGAGCCGGAGGGGGCGCTGGAGGCCACCGAGGCGTTCTGGCGGGAGTGGGTCGAGCACTGCACCTACCACGGCCCCTACCGGGACGCGGTGGTCCGCTCACTGATCACGCTGAAGGCGCTGACCTACGGCCCCACCGGCGGCATCGTCGCGGCGCCCACCACCTCCCTGCCCGAGGAGATCGGCGGCGTCCGGAACTGGGACTACCGCTTCACCTGGCTGCGGGACGCGGCGATCACCCTCTCCTCGCTGCTGCGCACCGGCTACCGCGAGGAGGCCCGCGCCTGGCGCGAATGGCTGCTCCGCGCGGTCGCGGGCGACCCGGAGAACCTCCAGATCATGTACGGCATCGCGGGCGAGCGGGAGTTGGCCGAGGCCGAGCTGACCTGGCTGCCCGGCTATGAGAACTCCCAGCCGGTCCGGGTCGGCAACGGCGCGGCGGGCCAGCTCCAGCTGGACGTCTACGGCGAGGTCACCGAGGCGCTGCACCTGGCCCATATGACGGGTCTGGCGCGCAACGACTACGCGAGCGTGCTCCAGCTGAAGCTGATCCGCTACCTCGAGGAGCACTGGGACGAGCCGGACGAGGGCATCTGGGAGGTGCGCGGGCCGCGCCGCCACTTCGTGCACTCCAAGGTGATGGCCTGGGTCGCGGTCGACCGCACCGTCAAGCTGATCGAATCCGGCGATGTGGACGGGCCGTTGGAGCGCTGGCGGGAGCTGCGCGACGAGATCCACCGGGACGTCTGCGAGAGGGGCTACGACGCCGAGCGGAACACCTTCACCCAGTCCTACGGCTCCAAGGAGCTGGACGCCTCGCTGCTGCTCATCCCGCAGATGGGCTTCCTGCCGCCGGACGACAAGCGCGTCATCGGCACCATCGAGGCGATCCAGCGGGAGCTGTCGACCGAGGACGGCTTCGTGATGCGCTACCCCACCGCGGGCGAGGACGCCGGGGTGGACGGTCTCGAGGGCGACGAAGGGGCCTTCCTGGCCTGCTCGTTCTGGCTCGCCGACGATCTGGCGATGATCGGCCGGGTGGACGAGGCCCGCAAGCTCTTCGAGAAGCTGCTCGGGCTCCGCAACGACCTCGGGCTGCTGGCCGAGGAGTGGGACCCGCGCAACCAGCGCCAGGTGGGCAACTTCCCGCAGGCGTTCAGCCATGTGCCGCTGATCGACACCGCGCTGCGTCTCACGGCGTCCGGCGCGTACGGAGGCTGACCCCCGGCCCGGGTCCTGGGGACCCGGGCCCCCGCATCCGGGCTCTGCCCGCCGGGCGGGCCCAGGCAGGTCGAGGCGGGGCATCGAACGGGCGGCCGAGCAGGTCGGAGGAAGTCCGCCACGGTTCGGGCAGCGGCCCGAAGGGGCGCGGGGCGGTGTCGATGTGCGGCTCCGCCGCGGCTGTGTCGATATGCGGCTCCGCCGCGGCTGTGTCGATATGCGGCTCCGCCGCGTGGGACCAGCCAGGACGCAGCCGCGGACGAACGACCGCACCTCGCGGCACTTCCCGCGGAGCGTTTAGCGTGGCGGCATGGAACCAGAGGGAACGATCACCGTGGCGCGGGCCCTCGGCCTTCCCGCCCTGCGCCGCGGGCTCCCCGAGGTGGTGTCCGGGCAGGAACTGCTGGACCGCCCGGTGCGCTGGGTGCACGCGGGCGAGGCGCCGAACATCGCCGCGCTGCTCAAGGGCGGTGAGCTGCTGCTGACCACCGGCCTCGGGGTCGGGCCGCGCCCCGCCGAGCAGCGCGCCTTCGTCCGCCGGCTCGCCGAGCGGGGCATCGCGGCCCTGGTGGTGGAGTTGGGGGCCCGGTTCCGCACTCTGCCGGGGCCGGTCGTGGACACCGCCCGCTCGTGCGGGCTGCCGCTGGTGCAGCTCCATCGCGAGGTGCCGTTCGTGACGGTCACCGAGGAGATCCACACCGAGATCGTCAATGAGCACTACGCCCTGCTGCGCCAGGCCGATGTGGTGCACCGGCAGGCCACCGAGGTGCTGCTGCGCGGCGGCGGGGTGCCGGAGATCCTGCGCCACTTCGCCGCCTTCGCGGCCAATCCGGTCTTCCTGGAGACCCCCGAGGGACGGCTGCTGTACGCGGCCGGGCCGGGCGGCACGCCCCCGGCGGGCGCGGCCGATCCGCTCCAGGTGTGGGAGGGGCTGCGGGCGCCGCGCGCGGCCGCGCGGCCCGAGCCGCCGGCGGGCAGCGTGATCGCGGACATCCCGGGCGGCGGGCCCGGCCCCGGTGCCGTACGGGCGCGGCTGACCGTCCTTCCGGTGGCCGGGCCGCTGGGCCCGGTGCACCGGATCGCCGCCGAGCGGACGGCGGATCTGCTGGCGGTGGTGCTGCTGCGGGCGCGTCAGGAGGAGGAGCTGGCGGCGCGCGGGCGCGGGGACTTCCTCACCGATCTCGCCGAGGGCCGGATCGAGGCGTCGGACGCCCCTGCCCAGGCCCGGGTGCTGGGCTTCCGGCCGGGCCCGGCCGGGCCGCTGCTGCCGGTGGTGATGCGGCTGGTGGAGGATCCGCGGCCGCTGGCCGGGGGCGGGGAGAGCTGGGCGGCGCTGGCCCACGCCGTGCAGGAGGAGCTGGCTGGGGTCGGGGTGCCGGTGCTGCTCGGCGTACGGCTTCCGGAGGGGCGGGTTCCGCTGCTGGCGGGGCTGCGCGGCGCGACCGAGCGGAGCGCGGTGGCCGAGCGGATCGCGGCGGCGCTGCGGGCCGGGGTGGAGCGGGCCTGGCCGGACCGGACCGGCGCCCGGCCGCCGGTGGTGGTCGCCGGGCTCGCGGTCGGCTGGGACGCGGCCGGAGCCGAGCTGCGGCATGCGGCGGAGGCGGCGAACGCGGCGTGCGGAACGCCGCCCGACCGGGGCTGGTACGACGTACGGAGCCTGGATGTCGACCTATTGCTGTGGCGACTGCGCGAGCACGGCGATCTGGCCGCCTTCGTGGACCGGGTGATCGGTCCACTGCTGGCCCATGACCGAACCGCCCGCCCGCCGCTGGTGCCGACGCTGGAGACGTATCTGCGGCATGCGGGGCGCAAGGCGGAGACGGCCCGCGCACTGCACCTCAACCGCCAGACGCTGTACGACCGGCTGGCCCGGATCGCGTCACTGCTGGGCAGCGATCTGGAGGATCCCCAGACGGTGCTCGCCCTAGGGGTGGCCCTCCAGGCCCGCCGCCATGTGCGGTGACACGGCGGCAGACCGCCCCGCCTGACGCGGATGCGACCCGCCCGACACAGACACGACCCACCTGACACAGGCGCACCCCACCCGACGCAGACACGACCCACCTGACGCGGATGCGGCCCACCTGACGCGGATGCGGCCCGTCCCGCCGTGGCCCGGATCGCGTTACTGCTGGGCAGCGATCTGGAGGATCCCCAGACGGTGCTCGCCCTAGGGGTGGCCCTCCAGGCCCGCCGCCATGTGCGGTGACACGGCGGCGGGCCACCCCTCCTGCCGCGGATGCACCCCGCCCGACGCAGGCACACCCCGCCCGACGCAGACACGACCCACCTGACACAGGCACACCCCACCCGACGCGGATGCGGCCCGTCCCGCCGGTTCGGGCCCCCGCCCGGCGTCCCCCCGTGTCGCCGGGCGGGGAGTGGCTCCCTCGCCGTCCGCCGCGCCGCCCTCGCCGTGCGCCGCGAACACCTCCCCGCCCGGCCGCCCTCTGCCGCACCGCGCCCGGCTCCTGCCCGGCCCGGCGGCTCTTCGCGGCCCGCGCCCCCTGACACGTGCCCCCGGCCACCGCTGGGAGGCACCCCCCGCACCAGACGCCGCGGGCCTCGCGGCGGCGGCCGCCGATGTCGTGGGCGCGAAGACCGATCCACCGGACGGACCTACGAGGCGTCCGGCGGAGCCGCGTATCGATACTTTCCCCTCCCCGCCCCTTCCCGCGGCAGCGATATGCGGCTCCACCGCGTGGCACGGGCTTCGCCCCGGACCCCGGGGGCGACCGGCCGACCGTTCCGCGATCGGCTCACTGGCCAGGGCGCCGGCCGCGCCACCCGCGACGCGGCCGGGGTCTGGGGCAGAGCCCCAGTTGTGGGAAGGGGCGGGGCGGGGAACAGCCCCCCGCAGGCGTCAGGACCCGCCGGACACCCCCTAGAACGGGGTCAGGGTCAGCGTGATCCCCTTCGGAGCGGTGTCCTGGATGTAGGACGCGAACTCGGCCACGTCGTCGAAGGCGAAGCCGTACGCCTTGCCGTCCACGGTCGCCGCGTGCATGGCCTTGGCGTAGTGGTTGGTGACGTCCTCGCCGTAGAAGGCGGCCGGGTCGGTGGTCGGCTGGGCGTCGGCGTTGTGCAGCGTGGAGCGGTTGAAGCCCGCGCCGAGGATCGCCGCGACCGGGCCCGTGGTCCCGTCGTTGGGGGCCGCCAGGGCGCCGTCGCAGAACAGCACGTCCTTGGTGGAGGGCTTGTCGAAGGAGACCGAGGCCGGGCCGGTGAAGGAGAACTTCCCGCCGCTCACCCGGCCGGTGAAGGTGCCCGCGTTGGTCGTGACCTTGAGGTCCTTCGATCCGTAGGCGTCCCAGACCTGGTCGATGTACGACGCGAAGTAGTCCTCCGCGAACACCCCCGCGCCCATGCCATGGCCCGGAGCGATCACCCGCAGATTGTCGCCGACGATCAGCTTCTTGAAGGCGTCGACGCCGGCGAGGTCGGAGAAGACCTTGGCGCGGGCGCCGTCCTTGAGGGTGCCGGTCGTCTGGTCCTGGGCGCCGGTGAGGTGGATCGACAGCGGGACGCTGAACATGTCCACCATGGTGGTGTTGCAGAACATCCCCGAGGAGTTGTACGTGAACTCCGCGCAGTCGTGCATGATGTCGTAGTTCGGGTCGCCGGACACCCAGCCCGCCGGGTACTGCAGCGCGGCCTTGCCCGCCCCGTCCTCGACCACCTTGAGCTTGAGCTTGGAGCCCAGCGCCACATAGATCCGGCCGGACATCTGAGGCAGGTTCAGCTTGGTCTCACCGCTTCCGGCCAGCGGGATCGCGTAGTCGGTGAAGCCGTCCGAGCCGTTGTCGGAGAGCGCGACGGGGGCGATGTTGCCGTCCGGGGTGACGTGGACCTGCCGGTCGCCCTCGTTGCCGACGATGTAGAGCCATACCGACCCGTTGTCGTACTGCCCCGTCTTGTTCACGACGGTCAGGGGCAGGGAGGCGGCGGCCTTCGCGCCCGGTGCTCCGCTGGCGCGGCCGCCGGCGAACGCGAGACCGGTTCCCGCGGCGGCGGCGGAGGCGGCGATTCCACCCAGCAGCTTCCTGCGACTGATCATGATGATGGTGCTCCTCGGCGTAGTGGGGGTTGCCGGGAAAATGGCGTGGGGGGTGACGGGAGGCGCGAAATTGAGAGCGCTCTCTCGTCCCTCTGCCCAGCACCCTGCCGATCAACGACCGGGCCCGTCAACCCCTTCACGCAGAAAGGTCTGCACCAACTCATCGTAGACGCTCAGGACATGGGCGACGGTGTCGTCCTCCGTCGGCCAGCCCGCCGTCCGCGCCCGCCCCGCCGCGGCGAGCTCCACCCGGCGCACCGGATCGGCGAGCAGCCCGGTCACGGCGTCGGCCAGGGCCTCGGGGTCGCCGTACGGGACCAGTTCGGCCGCCTCCCCCACCAGCTCCGGCACCCCACCGACCGCCGTGGCCACCAGCGGCACCCCCGCGTGCAGCGCCTCCTGGGCCAGCAACGACCGAGCCTCCCAGCGGCTGGAGAGCACCGCGACATCGGCCGCGGAGAGCAGCTGCGGCACATCCTCACGGCGGCCGAGCAGCCGCACCGGCAGCCCCTCGGTGTCGATCCGGCGCTGGAGCACCGCACGGTCCGGCCCCTCACCCGCCACCACCAGCAGCGGCCGCGGATCCAGCGCCCGCCAGCGCCGCGCCGCGTCCAGCAGCGGGCCGTGTCCGGCCATCGCCTCCAGCCGCCCCGCCGTGACCAGCAACGGGCGCTCCACCACGCCCAGTTCGGCCCGCGCCTTCTGGCGGCGGCCGTCGGCGGTCTCCGGCGGCCGGCGCGGGGCGGGCACCGCGACCGGGGCCAGCCGGGCGTCGCGCGCACCGCGGACCCGGGCCCGGACCACCAGATCCGAGGAGGCCCCCAGCACGATCGCGGCGGCCCGCGCAACCCGACGCTCCATCAGCCGGACCAGACGGGCCCGCGCGCCCTCGGCGTCCACGCGGGTGTGCCAGGTGACGATCAGGGGTACGTTCCGGCCACGCAGCGCCACCGCCGCCAGCAGACCCGAGCGCAGCCCGTGGGCGTGCACCAGGGCCGCGCCCTGGGTGGCCCTGCGCAGCGACGCCATGCTTCCGGCGTCCGTCAGGGCGTCGAGCCCGGTGAACCGCGCTCCCGTCTGGCTGAAGCCGTAGCCCTGCTCGGCGCTCCAGGGGCCGCATACGGTCACCCGCAGTCCGCGCGCCACCAGCCCGGCCGACAGCGACCGCACATGCACCCCGCTGCCCGAACTCCCGGCGCCCAGCACCTGGACCGCGTGCAGCGACGACCGCCCGTGCGGCGGGACCGGGGTGTTGCTCACGGTACTGCTCACGCGGGCGGAGCTCCTGAGACGGTGTCGGGGCGATGGGGGGACGGTGCGGACGCGCTCCGCTCAAGAATGCCAGCACTCGCCGAACCCTCGTCGCAACGCTCCCAGGTGACGCCTGCCCCGAACTCGCCCGCTCGTCCGCGGTACCACCCGTTCGGATGAAGAGTGGGGGAAGCGTCGCGTGCAGGTTCGGGGGAAGCGTCACGCAAGGGATCGCGTGAGACGTCGCGTGAAGGGGTCGTGTGAAGCGTCGTGTGAAGGGATCGCGTGCGGCGTCGCGTGATGGGGTCGTGTGAAGGGGTCGTGTGAAGGGTCAGCGTCCCGCGCGGGCCGCCTCCAGGAGCTCTTCCGCGTGCGCCCGCGCGAGTTCGGAGTCCTCCTGGCCCGCGAGCATCCGCGACAGCTCCCGTACGCGGTCCTCGCCCTCCATGGCCTTCACGCCGCTTCGGGTCACCGATCCGTCGTTGGTCTTCTCGACCACCAGATGCCGGTCGGCGAAGGCCGCGACCTGCGGCAGATGGGTGACCACCACGACCTGCGCGGAGCGGGCGAGCTTGGCCAGCCGGCGGCCCACCTCGACCGCCGCCTTACCGCCGACACCCGCGTCCACCTCGTCGAAGAGATACGTCGGTACGGGGTCGGAGCCCGCGAAGACGACCTCGACCGCCAGCATCACCCGGGACAGCTCACCCCCGGAGGCGCCCTTGGCGATCGGCCGGGGCGGGGCGCCCGGATGGGGCGCGAGCAGCAGCTCGACCTCGTCGGCGCCGTGCGGCCCGAAGACCACCGGGCGGCCGCCCACCTCGATGCCGTCCGCCTCCGTCCCGGTCTGACGGATCGCGAACGTGACCCGGGCGTGTGGCATCGCCAGAGAGGCCAGCTCGGCGGTGACCGCCTCCGCGAACCGCCCCGCCGCCTCCGTACGGGCGTCGGTGAGCGCCTGCGCCAACTCGCCCAGCTCGGCGCGGAGTGCGTCGTGCTCGGCGGTCAGCTCGCCGATGCGGTCGTCGTCGCCGTCGAGTTCGGCCAGCCGCGCGGCGCCCTGCTCGGCCCACGCAAGCACGTCCGCGATGGTCTCGCCGTACTTACGGGTCAGCTGGGTCAGCGCGGCGCGGCGCTCCTCGACGGCCGCCAGCCGGATCGGGTCGGCGTCCAGGTTGTCGGCGTACCCCGCGAGATCCCCGGCCACATCGGACAGCAGGATGCCGACCTCGCCGATCCGGTCGGCGAGCCCGGCGAGGGCCTGGTCATGCGAGCGCACGGCCTCCACGGCGCGATGGGCCCCCCCGACCAGGGTGGCCGCGTCCACGCCCTCCGGATCCTCCGGGTTCCCGGCGAGGGCGGCGTGCGCGACGGCGGCGGCGGACGCCAGAGCCTCGGCGTGCCCCAGCCGTTCGGCCTCTGCCGCCAGTTCCTCGTCCTCCCCGGGGCGGGGCTCGGCCGCCGCGACCTCCTCGAGGCCGAAGCGCAGCAGATCCGCCTCCTGCGCCCGCTCCCGGGCCCGTGTGGTCAGCTCCTCCAACTCGGCCGAGACGGCGCGCAGCCGACGGTAGGCCCCCGCGTACTTCTCCAGGGGCCCGGCCACCGCGGCGCCCGCGTACCGGTCCAGCGCCTGCCGCTGCCTGGCGGGCCGCAGCAGGCCCTGCTGATCGGTCTGGCCGTGCACGGCCACGAGGTCGTCGGCCAGCTCGCCCAGCAGCCCCACGGGGACCGAGCGGCCGCCCACGTGGGCGCGCGACCGCCCTTCGGCGGAGACCGTACGGCTGATCAGCAGCACGCCGTCTTCGAGCTCGGCCCCCGCTTCCTCTGCCCTTACGGCCGCCGCCGAGCGGGCGTCGACCGTAAGGCGGCCCTCGACGACCGCCGCCTTGGCCCCGATCCGCACCAGGGCGGCGTCGGCGCGGCCGCCCAGCAGCAGCCCGAGGCTGGTGACGACCATGGTCTTGCCCGCGCCGGTCTCACCGGTCACCGCCGTGAAGCCGGGCGACAGCTCGACGACCGCGTCGTCGATGACGCCCAGCGCACGTATCCGCATCTCCTCCAGCACGTGCACGACCATACGAGGTTTGGTCGGTGCGATGCGACGAAGGGGCGCCACTTATGGGGGCCACCCGCACATCTGCCCGGGGCGGGGTGGGGGTGCGGGCGCCTCCGGCGGCAAGCCCCCACCCCGCCCCTTCCCGAACCGGGGCTCCGCCCCGCACCCTGCTCCTCAAGCTCCCCCAGCTACCGCTGGGAGGTGCCCCCTGGAGAGGCTGGGGTTGCGGGGCTCCGCCGCGTGGCAGGGGCCTCGCCCCTGGATCCCGGGGTCTGGGGCGGAGCCCCGCCTTCCAGCCCCTCCGGCGCTTGAGGAGCGGGGGTCCGGGGGCGGAGCCCCCGGTTTCGGGAAGGGGCGGGGAGGGGAACAGCCCGCCGCAGGCGCCACAACCCGCCGGACATCTCCTACCGCGATGCCCCTCTAGTGCGATGCCCCTCTAGTGCGGTGCCCCTCGCCACCCCGCCACCGGCAGGGCGAACTTGGCGACCAAGCGGTCCGTGAACGACGCGTGGTGGAGGCGGGCCAGCCGGACCGGGACCGCGCCCCGGCGCACCTCGACCCGCGCGCCCGCCGGGAGCTCCACCGTGCGGCGGCCGTCGCACCACAGCACCCCGTGCGGGGTCTGCGGCTGCACCTCGACCGCGAGCACCGACTTGGGCGAGGTCACCAGCGGCTTGGCGAACAGCGCGTGGGCGCTGATCGGCACCATCAGCAGCGCCTCCACCTCGGGCCACACCACCGGCCCGCCCGCCGAGAAGGCGTAGGCCGTCGAGCCGGTCGGGGTCGCGCAGACCACGCCGTCGCCGCCGAACCGGGAGACCGGACGGTTGTCGACCTCCGTGACCACCTCGAGCAGCCGCTCACGCGCGGCCTTCTCGACCGACGCCTCGTTCAGCGCCCAGTCCGTGTGCACGATGTGCCCGTCGTTGCGGACCAGCACATCGATCGTCATCCGCTCCTCGACCTCGTACTGCCGGGTCACCACCCGGTCCACGACCTTGTCGAGGTCGTCCCGCTCGGCCTCGGCCAGGAAGCCCACCCGGCCGAGGTTCACGCCGAGCATCGGCACGCCCGAGACCCGGGCGAACTCCGCGCCGCGCAGCAGCGTCCCGTCCCCGCCGAGGACGACCAGCAGCTCACAGCCGTTCAGCACGTCGCGGTCCGCGTCGACGCGCTCGACAGCGGGGGGCAGCGGCAGGTCCGCCGCCTCGGCGGCGAGCACCCGCACCCCGATTCCGCTGCGCAGCAGCCCCTGAACGACCAGTTCGGCGCTGCGGATGGCCGCGGGGCGGCCGGTGTGCGCGAGGAGGAAGACAGTACGGTCCGCCGTCGCCTCGGCCGTCGGCGTCATCGGCTCGACCGCCGGTGCCGCCACCGCGTCCCCGGCCCCGGGCTCGGGCACTGCTTCCTTCTGCTGCGCTGCTTCTGAAGTGGTCAACTGGGCCCCTCCGCCACTGCACGGTCAACATCCGCCGGGTCCAGTGCCGGCGCCCCGGCGCGCATCCACAAAAAGTACTCGACGTTACCCGACGGCCCCGGGAGCGGGCTGGCCGTTACGCCCAGCACCCCCAGTCCCAGGTCCGCCGCCCGCCCGGCCACCGTGCGCACCGCCTCGGCGCGCAGTTCGGCGCTGCGGACCACTCCCCCGCTGCCCAGCCGCTCCTTGCCGACCTCGAACTGTGGTTTGACCATCAGCACCAGGTCGGCGTCGGGCGCCGCGCACCGCACGAGGGCGGGCAGGACGAGCCCGAGCGGAATGAAGGAGAGATCACCGACCACCAAGTCCACCGGTTTCCCACCAATCCGCTCAAGTGTCAGCTCGCGCACGTTTGTACGGTCGTAAACGCTGACGCGTTCATCGCTCTGCAGCGACCAGGCGAGCTGCCCGTAGCCCACATCCACGGCCAGCACCTGAGCGGCGCCCGCGCGCAGCAGGACGTCCGTGAAGCCTCCGGTGGACGCGCCCGCGTCCAGCGCCCGCCGCCCGGCGACCTTCAGCCCCGCACCGGCTCCCATGGCCGGGCGGACCCCGGAGTCCTGCCCCGCGCCCGCGCCCTTCCGGTACTCCTCGCTGAAGGCGTAGAGCGCGCCCGCCAGCTTGTGGCCACCGCGCGAGACATAGTCCGGATCGCTGTCGTCCTCGATCACGACGACGGCCGCGCTGGTCTCCACCTGGGTGGCCGGTTTGGTCGCCACCGCCCCGCCGACGGTGACCCGGCCCGCCGCGATCAACTGGCTGGCATGCTCACGCGAGCGCGCCAGCTTGCGGCGCACCAGCTCCGCGTCGAGTCGTGCGCGTCGTGGACGGGTCACTGCCACGGGTGGTTCAGCTCCTGAGGTCGTTTACGCAGCGGACGGGGGCCGCGGGCCGGGCGCCGGAGGGCCGGGCCGCCGGTCGAGTGCGGTCAGCGTGTCGCGCAGGCCCTGGTGGACATCCTCGTACACCTCCAGATGTCCGCTCGTCCCGAGGTGGTCGGCGTCGGCCAGCCGGGCCAGCCGGGCGTCCACCTCGGCGACGCCGGTGGGCGTACGGTCCACGCCGAGCGGGGCGGGATCGGCGGGGCCGGGCGGCTCGGGCCCGGCCTCGGGCACCGACTCCGGCGCGACGTCCTCGGCCCCCTCGGCCCCCTCGGCCACTTCGGCCACTCGCTCCGGCGCGATGTCCTCGGCTCCCTCGGCTCCCTCGGGCACCGGCTCCGGCGCGGCCTCCCGGGCCTCCTCGGCCGCCGGACCGGGCTGTGGGCCGGGCCACCCGGCCGGCATCGGCTCACTCATGGCCCCGACGCTACCGCGAATCCCTCATTCTCCGACGTACGAGACCTGGGGTAACGTCGTCCGCGATGGCGACCTTGGAACAGTGCCGCAGCGCACTCGACAAACTGGCGGAGAACCTCGCGGCCGCGAACGGGGACCTTCGCAGCGCTGCCGCGCTCGATCGCTCGGTCAGCTGCTGGATCACCGATCTGGACACCACTTTCATCGGCCGTCTCGTGGACAGCCGGATCGAGGATGTGACGACCGCCTCGGGCCCCCCGGCCGAGCGTGCGCAGATCCGGCTGGCGATGACCGGCGACGACCTGGTGGCCCTGGTCGACGGCGAGCTGCACTTCGCACGGGCGTGGGGCGCCGGACGGATCAAGCTCGAGGCCGGGCTGCGCGACCTGCTGCGGCTGCGGAAGCTGATCTAGGCAAACGCCCCACTCCGTCGAGGGCAAGCCCCACCCCGAGCCCGGCTCCGGCCCAAGCCCTGCACCGGCCCAAGCCCTGCACCGGCCCAAGCCCTGCTCCAGCCCGAGCCCTGCTCCAGCCCGAGCGCTGCTCCGGCCCGAGCCCTGCTCCGGCGGGCGCCCCCACCCCGAGCCGCCCCTCAGGACTCGCTCACCGCGACGGTCGCCAGAGGCGCCTCCACCCGCGCCGTACGGGACCTGCGAGCGGCCGGGATGACCAGCGGCGTCCCCGTCTCCGGGTCGTCGATCACCTGGCAGCGCAATCCGAAGACCCGCTCCACCAGCTCCGCCGTGACCACGTCCGCCGGCGCCCCCTCCGCGACGACCTCCCCGCCCCGCATCGCGATCAGATGGGTGGCGTAGCGGGCGGCGTGGTTCAGGTCGTGGAGCACGGCGACGAGGGTGCGGCCCTGCTCCTCGTGGAGCTGGGCGCACAGGTCCAGCACATCGATCTGGTGCTGGATGTCCAGATAGGTCGTGGGCTCGTCGAGGAGCAGCAGCGGGGTCTGCTGGGCGATGGCCATCGCGATCCACACCCGCTGGCGCTGACCGCCGGACAATTCATCGACATAGCGATCCGCGAGCTCGGCCACCCCGGTCGCCGCCATCGACTCGTCGACGATCCGCTCGTCCGTCTCCGACCACTGCCGCAGCAGCCCCTGGTGCGGATAGCGGCCGCGGGCGACCAGGTCGGCGACGGTGATCCCGTCCGGGGCGATCGAGGACTGGGGCAGCAGCCCGAGGGTGCGGGCGACCTTCTTGGCGGGCAGCGAGCCGATCGACTGCCCGTCCAGCAGCACCGATCCGGCCGCCGGCTTGAGCATCCGGGACAGGGCGCGCAGCAGGGTCGACTTCCCGCAGGCGTTCGGCCCGACGATGACCGTGAAGGAGTGGTCGGGGATGGTCACGGACAGCTTCTCGGCGACCGTGCGCCGGTCGTAGGCGAGGGTCAGCCCCTCCGCCATGAGCCGCTGCCGCTGCCGCTGGTCCTGGGTGCCACTCGTGCTGGAAGCCACGGTCTGCCGGGTGTCCTTGTCCTTGTCCATGCCGTCTTCCGTCCGGGTCGTGTCCACAGTCGTCATATCCGCCCCGCCCTGCGCTCGGTCACCAGCAGCCACAGCAGATAGGCGCCGCCCAGCATCCCGGTGAGCACCCCCACCGGCAGCTGATCGGCCCCGAAGGCGCGCTGGGAGGCCCAGTCGGCGGTGACCAGCAGCGTGGCGCCCATCCAGGCGGCGGGGAGCAGGTTCGGACCCGGCGAGCGGGTGAGCCTGCGGGCCAGCTGCGGGGCGACGAGCGATACGAAGGCGACGGGCCCGGCGGCGGCCGTGGCGGACGCGACCAGCAGCACGGCCGCGCCCATCAGCACCATCCGCGTCCGCTCCACCCGCACCCCGAGGGCGTAGGCGCTGTCGTCGCCCATCTCCAGCATCCGCAGGTTCCGCGCCTGCCCGAGGACCACGGGCATGAGTACCGCGCAGACGGCCAGCAGCGGCCAGACCTGGTCCCAGTCGCGGCCGTTCAGCGAGCCGGTCAGCCACATCACCGCACGGGCCGCGTCCTCATGGCGGGCCTGGGTGAGCAGATAGCCGTTGACGGCGGTGAACGTCGCGGAGGTGCCGATGCCCACGAGGACCAGCCGATAGCCGTGCACGCCCTGCCGCCAGGCCAGCGCGTACACGGCCAATCCGGTCAGCACCCCGCCGAGGACGGCCCCGGTGGCGACCACGTTCGGATCGCCCTTGACCAGCACGATGGCCGTGAGCGCCCCGGCCGCCGCCCCCTGGCCGAGGCCGATCACATCCGGACTGCCCAGCGGATTGCGGGAGACGGACTGGAAGATCGCCCCGCCCACGCCCAGGGCCGCACCGACCAGCAGCCCCACCAGCACCCGCGGCAGCCGCAGCTCGTTGACGATGAAGTCCTGCGCCACGGTGCCGTTGCCGAGCAGCGTGCGCACCACATCGGCGGGGGCGATGGGGAAGTCGCCGGTGCCGATCAGCACGATGCCCATCACCAGCGCCACGGCGATCAGCAGCAGCCCCACGACCGCGCCGCGGACGTCCAGGCGCAGCGAGAGACCGCCGGTGCGCAGCGTGATCCCGCGCGTCCCGGACTCAGCGGTGCGCTTGCTCGCGTTCACAGTTGGGCCATCCTTCGGCGACGTACGAGGTAGATGAAGAGGGGCCCGCCGAGGAAGGTGGTGACGACGCCGACCTGGAGCTCCGCGGGCCGGGTGACCAACCGCCCGATCACATCGGCGCCCAGCAGCAGAACGGGCGAGAGCACCGCGGCGTACGGCAGGATCCAGCGCATGTCCGGCCCGGTGAGCGCGCGGACCAGATGCGGCACGATCAGCCCGACGAACGCGATCGGCCCGCAGGCGGCGGTAGCGGCCCCGCACAGCAGGGTGACCGCGATCATCGAGAGCGCCCGGGTGCGGTTGAGGTTGCTGCCGAGCGCGCGGGCCGTGTCGTCGCCGAGCGCCACGGCGTTCAGCGAACGGCCCAGCAGAACCGCCAGTACGACGCCGACCAGGAGGAACGGGCTCACCTGCCGGACCACCGTCATATTGGCGGAGGCGAGTGAACCGACCGTCCAGAAGCGCATCTTGTCGAGCGCCGCGGTGTCCAGCAGCTCCACGGCGTTGACGTATCCGTAGAGCGCCGCGTACACCGCCATCCCGGCGAGCGCGAGCCGCACCGGGGTGGCGCTCCGGCTGCCGCCGAGCGCGTAGACCAGCACGGACACGACGGCGGTGCCGAGGAACGCGAACCACACATAGCCGGTGAGGGAGGTGACGCCGAGGAAGCTGATGGCCGAGACGACGGCGGCGGACGCGCCCGCGTTCAGCCCCAGCAGCCCGGGGTCGGCGAGCGGGTTGCGGGTGAGGGCCTGGATGACCGCGCCCGCGAGACCGAGGCCGACGCCGACGAGCAGCCCGAGGATGGTGCGCGGCAGCCGTACGTCCCGGATCACCACATCGGTGTCACTGCCGCTGTAGTGGAACAGTCCGTGCCACACCTGGTCCAGCGGAATCGGTTTGGCGCCGATCGCGATGGACGCCGCGGCGATCGCCAGCAGCACGCCCAGGGAGACGACCAGTCCGGTCGCACGGCGCGCGGTGCGCCGCCGGGGCGGCGCGCTCGCTGTCTCGGTCCCGGCTTTCGCCGGACTGACCAGGGTCACGCGGAACTCCACCTCACAGCACGGCCGATCAGAACTCAGGTTAAGTTAGGTTACCCTAAGTCGCGCTGGCCGCATCCATGCGGGCTCCCCGGAGCACGAGTTCGGCCTCACAGCCCTCATCGGCTCGGAGCCCCCGCCACCTCGGCTCGGAGGCCAGCCATCTCGCCTCGAAGCCCAGTCATCTCGCCTCGGAGCCCCAACCTCGTCAGCACGGAGCCCCAGCCGCGTCAGCGCGGAGCCTCAACCTCGTCGGCTCAGCCCCTCAGCCGCGGCGGGTCACAACCCCAGCCGGGCCAGAGCCTTCCCCGCGTCCGCGCCGCTCACACCGTCCCCCGCCTCGGACCACGCCGCCGCGCACAGCGCCCGCAGCCCGTCCAGCGGCTCCTCGCCCCCGCCCTCCAGCACCAGCGCGCCGTTCTCGACCCGCGCGGCCCAGTCCCCGCACCGGAAGCCGCCCGACTCCCCGTCGTGCGCCACCTCCGGCTGCGGGATGAGCAGCCCCCGCAGGTCGCGGTCCACATACGACGGCCGGTGCCCGGGTTCGGCGGCGAGCAGCTGTGCGGGCGTGGTCACCCCGGTCAGCACCAGCAGCGAATCCACCCCGCCCGCGTACGCACCCTCGATATCGGTGTCCAGCCGGTCCCCGACCACCAGCGGCCGCCGGGCGCCGGTCCGCAGGATCGTCTCCCGGTGCATCGGCGGCAGCGGCTTCCCGGCGGCCTGCGGGGACGTGCCCGCCACGATGCGTACGACCTCCACCGCCGCGCCGTTGCCCGGGGCGATGCCCCGACCACTGGGAATCGTCAGGTCCAGGTTGGAGGCGAACCACGGCACCCCGCGCGCCACCGCGTACCCCGCCTCCATCAGCCGCGCCCAGGGCATGTCCGGCCCGCCGTACCCCTGCGCCACCGCCGCCGGGTCGTCATCCGCCGAGTCCACCGGCGTCAGCCCGCGCTCGCGCAGCGCCACCCGCAGCCCCTCCCCGCCGATCACCAGCACCCGCGCCCCCTTCGGCAGCTGCTCGGAGATCAGCCGGGCGACCGCCTGCGCGGAGGTGATCACGTCGTCGGGGGTGGCGGGCATCCCGAGCCGGGTCAGATGCTCGGCCACCGCCTCCGGCGTCCGCAGCGCGTTGTTGGTCACATACGCCAGCCGCATTCCGCCGTCCCGCGCGGTGACCAGCGACTCCACGGCATGGTCAATGGCCTCGCCGCCCGCGTACACCACCCCGTCGAGGTCCAGCAGAGCCGTGTCGTACGCCTCGTTCAGCGACTGCCGGCTCGACTCGGGCCGGGTGCGGACGGGCTGGTTCATGGGGGCCACTCCTCGCAGATCTGTGCGCTTCTCCCCCGATCATCGCGTATCGCCGCGCGGGGCATAACATTCACTGATGAGCATTCCAGGGCCTGGCGGACAAGGTCTGCAGCTCACCCCCTTCCGGGGGCTGCGCTATGTCGCGGAGCGGGTCGGCAGTCTCGCCGCCGTCACCTCACCGCCCTACGACGTGGTGGTCAGGCCCGAGGGGCTGCGCGAGCTCGAGACGGCGGACCCGTACAACATCGTCCGGCTGATCCTGCCGCAGGCCGGGACCCCGGAGGCCCGCCATCGCAAGGCCGCCGAGACGCTGCGCCGCTGGCAGGCGGACGGGGTGCTCGCCCCGGACCCCGAACCCGCGCTCTACGTCTACGAGCAGCGCGACGGCCCGACCGTCCAGCGCGGGCTGATCGGCGCGCTGCGGCTGAGCCCCCGCGAGGAGGGCATCGTCCTCCCCCATGAGGACGTCATGCCGCATATCGTCGAGGACCGAGCCGATCTGATGCGCGCCACCGCCGCCCATCTGGAGCCGCTGCTGCTCGCCTACCGCGGCAACGGAAACGGGAACGGGGCTTCGGGAAACGGGACGTCGGGAAACGGGGCCTCAGGGAACGGAGCCGCCGGGCAGGGGACCGGCGGGGCGGCGCAGGTCATCGAACGCGCCATCCTGCGCGAGCCGTTGCTCTCCACGACCACCGAGGACGGCGTCGACCACCATCTGTGGCGGGTCACGAACCCCGCCGACCTCGTGGAAGTCTCCACCGACCTCCGCCACCACCAGGCCCTCATCGCCGATGGCCACCACCGCTGGGCCACCTATCTGCGGTTGCGCGAGGAGCGACGGGAGCCCGGCCCATGGGACTTCGGGCTCGTCCTGCTCGTCGACACCGCCCGCTATCCGCTCCGGGTCCGGGCCATCCACCGGCTGCTCCGCCAACTGGCCCCGGATGAAGCGCTCCCGGCGGTACGGCACGCCTTCCGGGTGCGGACGATCGACGGCCCGCTGCCGCGCGCCCTGGAGACCCTCGCCGAGGCGGTCGAGACGGCGCGCGCCGAGCCAGGCGCTCCGAACGCCTTCCTGCTGGCCGGAGACGGCCACTTCCACCTCCTGGACCGGCCGGATCCGGAGCTGCTGGCCCGTACGGTCCCCGACGGACGCCCGGAGGCATGGCGGACGCTGGACGCGACGGTGCTCCACCACACCCTGCTGGACCAGCTGTGGAACGTCCCGGACACACCCGAGCACATCGGCTACCTCCACGATCCGACGGCGGCCGTCGAGCAGGCGGAACGGCTGGGCGGCACGGCGGTACTGATGCATCCGGTGCGCGAGGACGTCGTGCACGAGCTGGCGCGGCAGGGCGTCGCGATGCCCCACAAGTCGACGTCCTTCGGGCCGAAGCCCGCGACGGGGCTGGTGCTGCGGAGCCTGACGCTGGGGTGAACCCTTCGGGGGCAGATACGCGAGCGGACATGCGAAGGGGGCGGGATCCCGGTCCGGGATCCCGCCCCCTCATGTCATGGCATCAGCGGCCGTCGCTGTCCTCGTCGGGCGCGGCTGCCTGACCCTCGGACGTGGCCTCGGCCACCGGCTCGATGCCCTGGGCGCCATCGGCCCCGGCATCGTCGGCCTCGGGCTCGTCGGACTCCGGCTCGGACTCGGACTCGGACTCGACCATGTCCTCGCCGGACAGGAGCTCGGCGACCTTCGACTCCTCGGCCTCCGGCTCCTCTACGGGCTGGCGAGCGTCGCCGTCCGCCGCCTCCTCGGGGTCAAGGGCGTCCACGAACTCGACCCCGTCCAGCTCGGCGAGCCGGTCCGACGCGTCCGTGCTCCCACTCTGATCGGCCTCGAGCGCCTTGGCGAACCACTCGCGGGCCTCGTCCTCGCGGCCGACCACCAGCAGCGCGTCGGCGTACGCGTAGCGCAGCCGGGCGGTCCAGGGCTGGATGGAGTTCGAGGCCAACTCCGGGCTCTGCAGGGTGACCACGGCGGCGTCGGCCTGGCCCATGTCACGCCGGGCGCCAGCGGCCACCATCCGCATCTCGACCTGACCGGCCCGGTCCAGCTTCTGCACCTCCGGCTCACCGGCCATGGCCAGCGCCCGCTCGGGACGGCCCATACCGCGCTCGCAGTCGGCCATCACCGGCCACAGCTCGGAGTTGCCGGTCATCCGGCGCGCGGCGCGGAACTCCGCGAGCGCCTCGGCGTACTTCCCGACGGCGTACGAGGCGAAGCCCGCGGCCTCGCGCACAGCGGCCACCCGGGAGGCGAGCCGCAGGGCGACGCGCGAGTACTGGTACGCCCGCTCGGGTTCGTCGTCCAGCAGCTTGGCCACCATGACGAGGTTCCTCGCGACGTCCTCGGCGAGGGTCTTCGGCAGGCTCATCAGCTCCTGCCGCACGCCCTTGTCGATCTCCTCGCCGGTGACGTCCTCGGGAATCGGCAGCCGCTTGATCGGCTCGCGGTCGCGGTCCCTGCCACGCTCTTCGCGACGCCCGTAGCCGCCGCTGCGGTCGTCACGGCGATTGAACCCACCGCCGCCGGAGCGCCGGTCGTCGCGGCCCCGGCCCTGACCGTACGGACGACGCGGCCCGCGGTCGTCCCGACCACCCCGGAAGCCACCGTCCCGGTCATCACGGCGAGGCCCACGCGGTCGCTCGTCACGACGGTCATCCCGACGATCGTCACGGCGCTCGTCCCGCCGGAACCCACTGCGGTCGTCATCGCGACGGTACGAGGGCCGCTCATCCCGCCGGTCATCCCGCCGGAACCCACCACGGTCATCATCACGACGATACGAAGGCCGCTCATCCCGGCGCTCGTCCCGCCGGAACCCACCACGGTCATCATCACGACGGTACGAAGGCCGCTCATCCCGCCGGTCATCCCGCCGGAACCCACCACGGTCATCATCACGACGATACGAAGGCCGCTCATCCCGGCGCTCAGAGCCGCCGCCCCGGCCGCCACGGTCACGATCACGGTCATCGCGGCGGAACCCACCACGGTCATCACGGCGCCCGTCGCGGCGCTCATCCCGGCGGTCGTCGCGCCGGTAGCCACCTCGGTCATCGTCACGGCGGAAGCCCGGCCGATCGTCACGGTCCCGTCGGAAACCGCCCTGGCGGGAGCCACCGTCGCGGTCATCACGCCGAGGCCCACGCGGCCGCTCGTCACGACGATCGTCACGGCGGTCATCACGCCGGTCGTCACGGCGCTCGTAACGCCCAGCGGGGCGGCCACCCCGGTCATCGCGGCGCCCAGAGCCGCCGGGGCGGCCTCCGCGCTCATCGTCCCGACGCGGGCCACGCGACCGGTCGTCCCGGCGATCATCCCGACGCTCGTCCCGCCGGTCATCGCGGCGGAAGCCACCACGGTCATCGTCACGGCGGAACCCGCCACGGTCATCATCGCGGCGTGGCCCGCGCGGCCGCTCATCGCGGCGGTCGTCACGCCGGAAACCACCACGACCGCCGTCGCGGCGCGGCCCGGAGCCGCGGGCCTCCCGCCGGTCGCCGGCTTCCCGGCCCCGGGGCTCGCGGCCCGACCGGTCGTCGGGAGAGTTGGTGGACATCGGCGTGACTCCTGTCTTCATGTACTTCAGCCATTCTCCCGCACCGGTCACGCCGATGCGGGCCCAGCAAAAACAAAAGGACCCTTGGTCCCAGCATGCACGCTGGGACCAAGGGTCCTTCAAAGATTGTTCGGCGGCGTCCTACTCTCCCACAGGGTCCCCCCTGCAGTACCATCGGCGCTGAAAGGCTTAGCTTCCGGGTTCGGAATGTAACCGGGCGT
>NZ_JAGGLR010000017.1 GCF_017874715.1 Streptomyces iranensis
CAGCCCACTGCCCGTCAGAAAGATCCCCTCGTCCCACACCGAGATCATCACGATGCGGGACGAGGAACAGAGCCGACCTTCAAAACACGGCCTAGGCGATGGACGCCGTGTGACACCTCACCGAGGCGAGGCCGTCACACGGCGTCCGCGCACTCCATCCCGGGCAAGGGCCGACGCCCAACACCCCTACGCCCCGCCCTCCACGGGATAGGCGAACCGGGTCAGCAGATCCTTCAGCCGCTCGGCCTCATCGGACCCCAGCTCGCCGACCAGCCGCTCGGCCAGCGGCTCCGCCGCCACATGGGCCGCGTCGAAGAGCTCAAGCCCCTGAGGCGTGATCTCCACCGCCCGCACCCGCCGGTCCCCCGGCACGGCCTTGCGCACAACCAGCCCCTTGCGCTCCAGGTCGTCCACGACGCGCATGATCCCCGCCTTGTCCGACCCCGTCGCCGCCGCCAGGTCCCGCTGCACCGTGGGCCCGCAGTCGACCAGCACGATCAGCACGGCGAAGTGCCGCAACTCGATGCCGAGCGGCCGAAGCGCCTCCGTCATCACCGCCGCCGCCCGCCAGTGCGCCCGACGCAGCAGCAAGCCGAGCGCGAAGGGCGAGGTGTCCCCGGCACGGCCGGTCGCCCGCGAGGCGGTGGTGTGGTGAGGGAGGTCGGCGCTCATGGGGCCACGTTACCGCCATTCATTCGTTCGATACGGTATCAATTGAAACCAAATCCTCGTGGCCCCCAGCACAAGCACACGCCCTCGCGACCCGGTCCAACGGCAACTTCCGACCCGCCTGCCGGCCCGCAGACTCCACACCGGGTAGCGCCCGGCCCCGGTCCATGCCGGGTCTCGTCCCGCTCAGGTGGCGGGTGGCGTGGTGCGGTCCTGTTCGCCGGGCAGGTGGAGAGCCGTGATGCCGGTGAGGACGAGGTCGACCCCGGCGAGGAACTGCTCGCGGTCGTCGTGCTCGCGCATCTGGGCCGCGACGGCACGGATGAACGGGTAGTCGTCGGGGTCGAGCTCTCCCCATGCCTTCGACGCGGCGTCGAGGAACTCTTCGCGGTCCACGTCGGGCGCGAGGGTGCGGGCGCTCGCGGTGTTCGCGGCGTTCGCGGCGTTCGCGGCGTTCTGGCCGGTGGCGCCGAGGATGTAGTGCACCAGCGCCGAGGTCGCCGTGAACCAGTGACCCTCGGGCACGCCCAGCGCGCGGACCTGACGGCCGATGCCTTCGAAGATCTGCGGCGTCACCGACCCCCAGGGGCTGCGGGAGAGCTGGAGGGCGAGCTGCGTGGGGAGCCACGGATGGTCCTCGATCGCGTCGAACAGGCCGAACGCGATGGCGCGGATCTTGTCCTGCGGCGAGTCCGGGGATTCGGCGGGCTTGGCCAGCTCGGCCGCCTCAGCGTGCGTCGCCGGTTCAACGGCCAGTGCGGCGGCGACTACCGCGCCGGTCGCGGCGTCGAGCAGCTCGTCCTTGTCCGCCACATGCCAATAGATCGCCCCGGGCCCGGTGGCGAGGCGCTCGGTCAGCGCCCGGAAGGTCAGCCCGCTCTCGCCGGCCGTGTCGAGCAGTTCGACGGCGGCCTCGACGATGCGCTCGCGGGAGAGCGCCTCTGTGCGCCGCTGTGACCGGCGTGTCCGTGGTGCCATGCCGCCATTTTGACATAATTGGAGCGTTGTTCCAACATGGAGCGACGTTCCACTATGGAGCGGTGTTCCAATACTGGAATGGCATACCAGCGAGGTCGGCCGGGCTGGCACCGGGCGGTCTCGATTCCGAAGGTTCCGAAGGAGTAGTCACGATGCGCACTCCCGTCACGATCATCGGCGCCGGACTCGGCGGGCTCACGCTCGCCCGCGTCCTGCACGTCCACGGCTTCCCGGCCACTGTCTACGAGGCGGAGGCCTCCCCGATGGCGCGTCCGCAGGGCGGGATGCTCGACATCCACGACTACAACGGCCAACTGGCCGTGCGGGCCGCCGACCTGATGGACGGGTTCCGCGGCCTCGTTCTGGAGGGGCGCCAGGCGATGCGGGCCCTCGACCGGGAAGGGACCGTGCTGTTCGAGAA
Source organism: Streptomyces iranensis (assembly GCF_017874715.1). GTDB lineage: Bacteria > Actinomycetota > Actinomycetes > Streptomycetales > Streptomycetaceae > Streptomyces > Streptomyces iranensis. Next base: position 2,069 of record NZ_JAGGLR010000017.1, read on the forward strand.
AGCCGACGACGGCACGGGCGGACGCCCCGAGGTGCAACGGGGCGAGTTGCGGCAGATGCTGCTCGACTCGCTCCCGGCCGGGACCGTCCGGTGGGGGCACAAGGTCAGCGGGGCGCGTGCCCTCGGTGAGGGCCGCCATGAGGTGACGTTCGCCGACGGCGGCACCGTCGTCACGAACCTGCTGGTCGGCGCGGACGGTGCGTGGTCACGGGTCCGGCCGCTGCTGTCCACCGCCATACCCGAGTACACCGGCCTGTCGTACGTCGAGACGTACCTGTACGACGCCGACACCCGGCACCCCGCCGCCGCCAAAGCGGTCGGCGGCGGGTCGATGATGGCGCACGCGCCGGGCAGCGCGATCCACGCGCACCGGGAAAGCGGCGACACCCTGCACACCTACGTACTGCTCCCCAGGCCGCAGGACTGGTTCGCCGCCATCGACTTCACCGATGCCGCCGCGGCCACCGCGCGGATCGCGCGGGAATTCGACGGCTGGGCACCGGAGCTCATCGCGCTGATCACCGACGGCGACACCCCGCCGGTCCCGCGCCCCCACTACGCCCTGCCGATCGAGCACCGGTGGGACCGGGTGCCGGGGGTGACCCTGGTCGGCGACGCCGCCCATCTCACGGCCCCGAACGGCGAAGGCGCCAATCTGGCCATGCTCGACGGCGCCGAACTCGGCAAGGCCCTCGCCGCGCACCCCGACGACGTCGAGGCCGCGCTCGCCGAGTACGAGCGGACCATGTTCCCCCGCAGCGCCGAGGTCGCCGCCGAAGGTGTCGGCAGCGACGAGCTCATGTTCGGCGACGACGCGCCCCACGGCCTGGTCAGCGTGTTCAGCGAGTTCATCGGAAACGATCACGCCAAATGACCCCGTGACCGCGGAAGCGTTCGGCCGCGGTCGCGCTCCGGACGGCCGGTCCGGCTATGAGCTCCTGTGTGACCGGGTGACCGGGTGACCGGGTGACCGGGTGACCGGAAGCAGGCGCGTACTGGACCTCGCCTTCGCCGACGACAGCTTCGACGCCTGCGTTTCCCATATGGCGCTGATGCTGATGGGCGAGATCGAGCAGGTCGCGGCCGAGGTCGCCCGAGTGCCGTGTCCCGGAGGGGTTCTGGCGTGTGTGGTGGGGGGCGGGGCCGTCGGCGGCGAGTCGTACGACCGGTTCCTCGGGCTGCTGCGGAGGACGATCGATGAGGTGCCCGCCGCGCGGCGCATCCCCGCACTGGGCGACAGTAGGACGCGCAGCCGCGACGGGCTCGACGAAGTGCTCGGGCCGGCGGGCTTCGGCGCGGTGGGCTGGGAGACCGTTCCCATCGATCTGAGCGGCCAGGTGGAAGACGTATGGGCTGCCGTCTCCGGCCTGTATGACCTTGGCCCGCTCGATGGCGCGGCATAGCCGCGCCGCCGGGCGGAGGAGTCATATGAAGCGTATCGTCGTATGCGGACCTTCGGAGGGGTGGCTGTCCCTCTGCGCCGCCCTCGATATCGGGACCGGCAGGCGGAGCATCTGGCGTGTTGCCGACCAGACTTCCGGATCCCGGCGGCATCTGGACAATTTTCCGGCTTCGGCCAATTCCTCAACTGGTTAACCCTGTCGCCATGCGGACAGTCACCAAGTCACCAGAGAGGTCAGGGATGGTCATGGCTACGATAAGCAGCGTCCGGTACGTTTCCCCCTTCTCCTGGGTCGCTCTCAATACGAACGAGGCGCTGGAGGTCTTCGCCCGCGGTTCCGACGGCACCCTTCAGCACAACTGGCAGACGGCCCCCAGCCGCAACGAATGGTCGGGGTGGTCCTCGCTCGGCGGCAGTCTGGAAAGCGACCCGGTCGTGGCCACGAACCTCGATGGCCGAATGGAGGCTTTCATCCGCGACACCGACGGCGCTATCCGGCACGCCTGGCAAACCACCCCTCACAGCGGCTCATGGTCGAGTTGGGGATCGCTCGGCGGCTTCGGCGACAGCAGACCGGCGGGCACCCCGACCGTCGCCAGGAACTTCGATGGCCGACTGGAGGTTTTCGTCCGCGCCTCGGACGGTTCCGTCCAGCACGTCTGGCAAACCGCCCCGAACAATGGATGGGAACGCGAGTGGAAAGCTCTCTTTGACGACCAAGTGATAGGCGACGTGGCCGTCATACCGGACGCCGATGGCCGACTGGAGGCTTTCGCCCGCGCATACTCATACGAAGGGGCGCTCACCGTTCTGCATGCCTATCAGCGTCCCCACGTCAGCGGATGGGCCTTCGGCCAGCTCGAAGGCACCCCGCAGGGTGACCCGACCGCCGTCTTGAACACCTCCGGCCAGCAGGAGGTCTTCGCCATCGGTCCGGACGACTCCGTCGAGCACATCTGGCAGACCAAACCCGGTAACGGCTGGGCCCCGGGCTGGCGGTCGATCGGCGGCGACACTCCGGTAGGCACCCCTGCCATCGGCGTGAACCCCGATGGCCGACTGGATGTCTTCGCCCGTCAGGAAGGCGGCACCCTCGAGCACAAGTGGCAGACCAACCCCGCCCCCGACGGCAAATGGTCCTCCTCTTGGGTATCGCTCTACAGCGGCAGCCCGCTCCTGATCGGCGACCCGGTGGTCGCCTCGAACGCCGATGGCCGCCTGGAGGTCTTCGCCCTCTTCGGCGACGGCACCATCAGGTGCGCCTGGCAGAATGTCGCGGGCAACGACAACGACTGGTCGGCCTGGCATTCCCTCGGCGTACCCGAAAGCTCGCAGGGTGGGTGAGCCCGAGGCCCTGCGCTGAGGGGCCGCCGTGAAGAGTACGTTGCTCGCATTGCCCGCGTTGCCCGCGCGTCGGCGAATGACGCGCGGGCAAGGCCATGTGGCGATTACTCCCTACTCCCCCATTCCCTTACTCCTCTACTCCCCCTCGGCTTCGAAATCCTCCACGAAGTAGCTGTCGTGCCGGATCCGAAAGCGCTTGAGTTCCTCGCCACCGCGCTGCGACATCTCCGCGACCCGCTCGAAGTATTCCTCGCGTGGAGCGCCCGGGGAGAAGAGCAGGAGCATGGACATGGGCTCGTCGGTCACATTCTTGAAGGCGTGCAGTCCGCCGACCGGTACATACAGGAAATCGCCCTCGCGGCCCGTGACCCACCTCTCGCCGTTGAAGAGCTCCAGCTCGCCGGAGAGAATGTAGAAGGACTCCGACATCGCCTTGTGGAAGTGCGTCTTCGCTCCGGCGGCCCGCGCACCCAACTCCAGCTTGTACAGGCCGAATTCACCACCCGTCGACTCATTCGTGGCGAGGTAGTGCGTAGAGCTGCCGCCGGGCGAGGAGATGTCGGGCGGGGTACGGGCCGGGCGAAAGGCCGCGTTCACCTCGCCCTTGTCACCGTGGTAGCGGGGCTCCGGGTATTCGAGGAATTCCGGGTACGACATGATGCGCTCCTCTTCGCAGGTCTCCACCAGCATGGTGGCTCCCGCCTCGGGAACGCGGCATCGGACCCACGAACGATCTCGGGTCGGCCCGAGCGGAGGGCTGCGGACCTAGGACGCGCTACGATCGCCATCGGACGTTCCACCGTCGCCGCGTTCGCCCTGCGGCTGGCCGTGGATGTGGACCACGACCTCAACTCCGGGTGGTGGGACTGGGACGACGAGAGGCCACCGCTCGGCGAAAACGCCTTTTGCGGATGGACGACGGGGCCTGCTTCTACGGGTCCAGAGAACCCAGCACAGTGAGCCGTTGAGCCCTGCCGCCACCGTCAACATAAATGTTGAGACGAGACCGGACCGAGCCCATAGGGTCCACCCATGGTGATTGCGACTGTCCGCGAGTGGAGCGATGAGGAGGGGTGGGGCGTGCTCGATTCCCCCGAGACTCCCGGCGGCTGCTTCGGCCACTTCTCCGACATTCAGGTGACCGGATACCGCACGCTGTCGCCCGGACAGCAGGTGGACCTCACATGGGAAGCCCCCGGCTTCAAACAGGACGGGTACGACTACCGCGCGATCAGCATCGTGCCCCGGCCCGCCGACCGCTGACTCGCCCACGGGCCACGGGCCACGGGCCACGGAATGCCGACAAGCCGGATCGGGTGTCAGCGGCGGGTTTCGATCTTCAGATCGCCTTGGGTCACATTGCGGATGTGGTCACTGGCGAGCAGCCCGTGCGGGGCGCCGAGTTCGATCGCGCTGGCCTCGTCGAGGCGGGCCGGTTGGGAGGCGGTGAAGTCGACCTCCAGGGCACCCAGATTGCTCTCCAGCTGCGCGGGGATGCGTGCGCCGATGATCGGTGCTGTCACGCTCGGGTTCCGCAGGGTCCAGGCCAGCCCGACCTGGGCGGGTGTGTGGCCCAGTTCCGTGGCGACCTCCTTCAGCACATCAGCGATGGCGAGGTTACGTTCGGTGAGCGTGCCCAAGGTGAAGTTGAAGCTCTTGCGGGTGCCGTCGCCTGATGCGACGTTCGTCGCGGTCAGGTCGTCGTGGCTGTACTTGCCGGTGAGCACCCCGCCGGCCAGCGGTGAATACGGGACCACGCCCAGCCCCATCTCGCGTGCCATGGGGATCAGGTCACGTTCCCCGGTGCGCTCGATCAGGTTGTATTCGATCTGCAGCGCGACCAGCGGCGACCAGCCGCGCAGGTCGGCGATCGCCTGCATGCGCGACACCTGCCAGGCCGGGGCGTTGGAGATCGCCACGTACAGGACCTTGCCCTGCCGGACCAGATCGTCCATGCCGCGCAGGATCTCCTCGACCGGCGTCGTGAAATCCCACACGTGCAGATAGAGCAGATCGATGTAGTCCGTATTCAGCTGTCGCAGGCTGGCTTTCACCGACGCGAACAGGCTCTTGCGGTGCGGTCCTCCGGAATTCGGATCGCCGGGCCGGCGCAGCGTCGAGTACTTCGTTGCCAGCACCAGGCTTTCGCGGTTGTCGCGGGTGAATTCACCCAGCATGCGCTCGGAGCTGCCATTGGTGTAGGTGGTGACGGTGTCGATGAAATTGCCGCCGCGCTCGACGTAGCTGTCGAACAGCTTGCGCGCCTCGTCCCGCTCGGCGCCCCAGCCCCACTCGGTGCCGAAGGTCGCCGCGCCCAGCGCCAGCGGTGAGACCCGTAGCCCGGAGCGGCCCAGCAGCCGCTAGGTGTCGAGGGTGAGCGACATCGTGTCCTCCTGAAGTTCCTGGGAACACCAGTCCTACCCTGACTGTTGGATCGAACATGACGACCCGCACCGTGGACGCGACACAGGAGCTGGCCGCGTTTTTGCGGACCCGGCGCGAACGCCTGAACCCGGACGATTTCGGCCTGCCGTCGCGTCGGCAGTCCCGGCGGACCCCGGGGCTGCGCCGCGAAGAGGTAGCCGAACTGGCCGGGGTCAGCATCGACTACGTCGTGCGGCTGGAACAGGGCCGCGGGCTGCGGCCCTCAGCGGACGTGGTGGAGGCGCTGTCCCGGGCGCTGCGCCTGGGCCCCGACGAGCGCGTCTACCTCTTCGACCTGGCCCAGCAGCGGCGCCCCCGCAACGCCGACAGCCCCGCCACCACCGCGGTGCCGCCGCTGGCTCAGCTGGTCGCCGACCTGTCGCCGCTGCCGGCCATGCTGATGAACCACCGCTACGACATCCTGGCCTGGAACGGCGAAATGGCGAGGCTGCTCCTGGATTTCGGCACCCTCCCGCCGTCGCAGCGCAATTCGATGTGGCTGTGCCTGATGCATCCGCGGATACGCGAGTTCTATGTCGACCGTGAACTCGTCGTGCGGCAGGGGATCGCCCATCTGCGTGCCGCGTGGGCCGCGCATCCGGAGGACAAGGCGCTGACCGACCTCATCACCGAATTCACCACTCATGACGAGGAATTCGCGCGCTTGTGGGCCGAGCGAGACGTCAAGGTCAACGGCCGCGGACACAAGGTGATACGGCATCCTGACGTCGGTGTGCTCGCACTGCGATTCGAAGTACTGATGCCACTTCAAGATCCGGACCAGCGGTTGCTGATCTACCGTGCCGCGGACGATGAGAGCCAGTCGGCATTGAACCGGTTGTACGCACGGTGATGTCGAATCGTCCATTCGCGCACTGAGTCGAGCCGACGTTCCGGCGTATTTCAGGGGGTGGTCACGGTGCGGCGGAAGTCGCTTGGGTTGACGCCTCGGACCCGTTTGAACGCCGCGCTGAACCCGAACGGGTCGGAGTAGCCCACGGTGCGGGCGATGTCCGCGACGGTCGCGGCCTCCCGCTCGACCAGGAGGTCCGCCGCGAGCGTCATGCGCCAGCGGGTGAGGTAGGTCAGCGGGGGTTCGCCGACCAGGTCGGCGAACCGCTTGGCCAGCGTCGAACGCGACACCCCGGTGCGCTCGGCGAGCGCGGCGACCGTCCAGGGTGCCGCCGGTTCGGCGTGCAGCAGCCGCAGGGCGTGGCCGACCACCGGGTCCCGCTGGGCGGCCCACCAGGCCGGGGGCTCGCCACCGGGCCGGTCGAACCACTCGCGCAGCGTGCAGACCAGCATCCAGTCCAGCAGCCGGTCGAGGACGACCTGCTGGCCCGGCGTGTCGACGGCGACCTCGGCGGCGAGGTGGTCCAGCACGGGGTCGGCCGTGCCCCCGGCGTCCACGCGCAACACGATGGGCAGCGCGTCCAGCAGTCGGCGGCTGATCTCGCCGCGTACGGGGTAGGCGCCGACGATCAGCGTCGTCGCACCCTCGCCGTCGCTGTCCTTCCCGCTGCTGCCGTTCCCGCTGCTCTCGTTCCCGTCGCTGTCGTTCCCGCTGCGGTCATTCCCGCCACCGGCGTCCCCGCCGTCGTCGTGCCAGCCACGCCGATGCCTGGTCCCGCCCTGCTCGGGCGTGGCGCAGTGCTCACCGCAGGCGATCGGTTCGGCCCGGGTGCCGACCTCGTCGACGAAGGTGAACGTCCCAGGGCCGCGTACGACGATCGTCTCGCGGGCGCGGAGCGGCTCGGGCGGACAGTGCTCCGGCACGATCCAGCCCGACCCGGTGAGGACGGTGCACAGGGTCAGCGGCGCGCCGTCCACGAAGTGGAGTGCCCAGGGCGGGGACAGGGTCGAGCTGCCGAACAACGAGCCGTGGGCTCGCACCCCGCGGATCAGGTCACTGAACGCGTCCACCTCAGTGAGTTTAGACGAATACACAGGTGATCCAGCTCTTCACCTATGGGGTCGTCCGAACCGGCCGTGTTCAATCGGCGTCATGAGCAACGACACCACTCTCGTCCTCGGCGCGACCGGCAAGACCGGCCGGCGGGTCGCCGCCCGGTTGCGGCTGGGCGGCACGCCGGTGCGTGCCGCCTCCCGGTCGAGCCGGATCCGGTTCGACTGGTCCGACCCCGGCAGCTGGGACGCGGCCCTGCGGGACATCGCCGTCGCCTACGTGGTGGCCCCGCGCGTGCCGGGCCCGGTGCACGAGTTCGTGGCCCGGTCCGAGGCCGCCGGGGTGCGGCGGCTGGTGCTGCTCTCCGGGCGCGGCGCCGACACCTGGGGCGACTCCACGTTCGGACTGGACATGCGCTCGGCCGAGGATGCCGTGCGCGGCTCGGCGCTGGAGTGGACCGTCCTTCGGTCGTCGAACTTCGCCCAGAACTTCGACGAGGACGTCTTCCACGCCCCGCTGGTCGCCGGGGAGCTGGCGCTCCCGGCCGGCGCGGTACCCGAGCCGTTCATCGACGTCGAGGACGTCGCCGACGCCGCGGCCGCGGTGCTGACCGAGCCCGGTCGGCACGCCGGACGGGTCTACGAGCTGACCGGACCGCGTGCTCTCACCTTCGGTGAGGCCGTCGAGCTGATCTCCCGGGCGTCCGGGCGGCCCCTCACCTACCGGCAGGTCTCCCCCGCCGAGTACGCCGCGGCGCTGGTCGAGGAGGGCGTGAGCGAGGACGACGCCCACCACGTCGCCGAGATGTTCGTACTGATGGAACGCGGGCTGCTCGCCGGGACGACTGATGACCTCGCCACCGTACTGGGACGGGCACCCCGGTCCTTCGAGGACTACGTCGTACGGGCCGCGGCGTCGGGAGCTTGGCGGCGCCCCGACAGCGGTTGACCGAGCCGCTTGACCATCGTCCTCCGTCCTCGGAACGGCCCCGTTCCGCCGTTCCCTCTCACCTGTTGCACCTATCGGAAGGGTCGTGATGAGCACCGACGCCAGTTCGCTGACCGCCCAGGACCTCGAGTTCCTCCGCCGCCCCCTGCACGGGTTCCTGTCCGTGGCCGACGGACCGATCCCGCCACAGCCCCGGCCGGTGTGGTTCGAGGCCACTGCCGAGGGCACGATCCAGCTGTTCACGGCCCCGGACTCGCTCAAGGTGCGGCGCCTGCGCCGCGACCCCCGCGCCTCGATCGTCGTCGCCGCCCCCGTGGGTGAACGCGAGCGCTGGCTGTCGGTCGCCGGCCGCACCACGGTGGAGTCCGGCGGAGCACCCGAGCTGTGCGCCCGGCTGGCCGCTCGCTACTGGGACCTCGACGACCCGGCCCGCGCCGATGACCTCGCCGAGATCCTGGCCACGGAGCAGATCCGGCTCGTCATCCACCCGGAGACCGTGAGTCGCTTCGCGTACTGACCTCCGCGACGGCCTGTTGGGGCCACGACGCCATGTCGGGCGTCGTATCGGAGACCGTGTCAGGGGCCGTGTCAGGGGCCGTCAGGGGCCGTGTCAGGGGCCGTCAGGGGCCGTGTCAGGGGCGTGACAGGCGGGTGTCAGGCCCGGCCGGGACCGTGTTGGGCATGAAGAGTTCGGCAATCGCAGTTTCCGGGCTGCGCAAGGCATATGGCGACAAAGTCGTGCTCGACGGCATCGACTTCGAGGTCGCCGCGGGATCGGTTTTCTCCATGCTCGGCCCGAATGGGGCGGGCAAGACCACGACCGTGAACGTCCTGACGACGTTGATGAAGGCCGACGCCGGGACGGTGCGGGTCGCCGGGCACGACGTGGTGACCGGGATCAAGGAGGTGCGCGCGGTCATCGGCGTGACCGGTCAGTTCGCCGCCGTGGACGAGCTGCTGTCGGGCCGGGAGAACCTGCAGCTGATGGCGGACCTGAAGCGCGTGCGCTCCGGCGACCAGGTGGTCGGGCGGCTGCTGGAGCGGTTCGACCTGGTGGAGTCGGCGGACAAGATGGCGGCGACCTACTCCGGCGGTATGCGCCGGAAGCTGGACCTGGCGATGACGCTGGTCGGCAACCCTCGGATCATCTTCCTGGACGAGCCGACGACCGGTCTTGACCCGCGCAGCAGGCGCGCGATGTGGGGGATCGTCCGCGAGTTGGTGGCCGACGGCACCACCATCTTCCTCACCACCCAGTACCTCGACGAAGCCGATCAGCTCGCCGACCGGATCGCGGTGCTCGACCAGGGCCGCCTGGTCGCCCAGGGCACCTCCGAGGAGCTCAAGCGCCAGGTCCCCGGCACGCATGTCCGGCTCCGGTTCGCCGGTCTCCGCGAACTCAACGCGGCGGCGCAGGCCCTGCCCGGATCCACGTGGGACGACCAGGAGCTGACCCTGAGGGTGCCCAGCAACGGCGACTCGAAGTCGCTGCGGGCCCTGCTGGACAAGCTCGATGAGCAGGCGATCACCGCAGAGGAGTTCTCGGTGCACACACCGGACCTCGATGACGTCTTCTTCGCCCTGACCGGTCACGCCACACAGACCTCGGACACCACACGGGCCGCGGACACCACACGGGCCGCAGACACCACACACGCCACCACGGAGGCGATCGCGGAATGAGCACTGTCTCGACGTCGTTCGGCGACGCGGCGATCATGCTGCGTCGCAACTTCAAGCACACGGTCAGGAATCCGGTCACGGTCTTCCAGGCGGTCCTGTTCCCCGTCGTGATGATGCTGATGTTCGTCTACGTCTTCGGCGGCGCCTTCAAGGTCACCGGCGAGTACGTCGATTACGCGGTGCCCGGCCTGACCGTCATGGCCATCACGTACGGGTTGGGCCCGACCGCTGCGGCCGTGAACGGCGACATGACGAAGGGCATCAACAACCGGTTCAAGGCCATGGACGTCTCCCACGGCGCCGTGCTGGCCGGTTATGTCGTCTCCACCACGGTGCGCAGTCTGATCGCCGACGCGGTCATCATCGGCGTCGGCTTCGCGATGGGGTTCCGTCCGCACGCCGGCCTCCTCCAGTGGCTCGCCGTGATCGGCCTCATGCTGTTGCTCGCCTTCGCGACCAGCTGGCTCACGGTCGCCATGGGCCTGGCCGCGAAGACCGTGGAGTCGGCGGGCATGGCCACCGTGCCGCTGATCATGCTGCCGTTCCTGAGCAGCGCGTTCGTGCCCGCGGACACGATGGGGGCTGGTGTGCGGCAGTTCGCGGAGTACCAGCCCTTCACCCCGATCATCGAGACGCTGCGCGGGCTGCTGTCGGGCGGCCACCCGTCGACCGGCGACGCGTTCGCGGCCGTCGCCTGGTGCGTCGGGTTCGCGCTCGTCGGGTACGTGTGGGCGATCGCCACGTTCAGGAAGCGAGCGTGACCTCGACCAGCTGGGACCAACTGGTGCGCGTCCCGTCCCGAGTCGCCTCGGCGAACTTCGCGTCGCCGAGGCGGCACCGCGCGGCCCGCTCGATCCGGGCCAGGTCCGGGTGAGCGCGGTCCCGCAGCCCGCGTACGCCCGCGCTCGCCGCGAGCAGCCGCGCGGCCTGCTCGTGCTCGTCGCGGCGCAGTGCCAGGTCCGCGACCCCGACGAGCACATGCGCGATCACCAGCGCGTGTCCCACCTCGGACGCCGCCTCGCAGGCCGCCGCGCGGTGCGCCCGGACCTCGTCGAGGTCGTCGGCGAGGTAGCCGAGCAGATCGTGCGTCACCGCGCGGACGTCCGCCCGCTCCGCCTCGTCGCCCAGCATGGCCGTCGCGAGGCCGAGTTGCCGGTGCGCCTCCTCGGCGTCGCCGTCCCACCGGGCGAGTTCCGCCCTCGAGAAAGCCAGTTCGGCCAGCGCGTCCGGCCAGGTGACCCGGTCCGCGCACCGCTGCGCCTCGGCGATGGCGGCCGCACCGGCGTCCTTCTCGCCCAGCAGCCAGTACAGCTGCGCCTGCCGCGACCGCATCCGGATGACGTCCTCGGTGGCACCGACCTCGCTGACGACCGCGATCGCCTGCTCGTAGCGCTCGCACGCACCGGCGAAGTCGCCGCGTATGGCGAGCAGGTTCGCCAGCTCGGTCAGGGCGAGCGAGATCCCGTACCGCTCGCCGAGCGCCCGGAACTCGGCGAGCGCCGCCTCCAGGTGAGCCTCCGCGGCCGGGCCGTCCTGGCCGTCGTGCCCGCCCCGCCCGAACACGATCCGCATCTTGCCCATGTGCCACCGGGCCAGCGCGCGCACCCAGGGGTCCTCGTCGTCCAGCAGCGGTGCGAACGCGGTCAGGGCCACTTCGGGCGCGTGCAGCATGCGTTCCAGGACCGCGATGAACTTCACCCCCGGGTGGGGGTGGCCGTGCCGGCTGAGCCGGTGCGCCTCGTGGATCCACTCCGCGGCCTGGCGCTCGTCGCTCCGCCCGGAGGTCACGAAGTGCACGATCAGCGCGTACACCATGGCCCGTACGTCGTCGGGCACCTCCCCGGGCGTCCTGGTGGCCGCGGTGATCAGCTCCAGGCCCTCGGTCCTGCGCCCGCCGAGCCACCAGTACCAGCCCGCGCCCGCCGCGAGCCGCATCGCCGCCCACGCCTCGCCCGCCGCGAGCGCGCCGCGCATCGCCGCACCGATGTTGTCGTGCTCGGCCTCGAGCGTGGCCAGCCACTCCACCTGCTCGGCGCGGCGCAGACGCGGCTCCGCGGTCTCGGTGAGCTCGGTGAAGTGGGCGAGATGCGCATGGCGCGCCAGGTCCGACTCCCCCGCCTCCGCGAGCCGGTGCCCGGCGTACTCCTTGATCGTGCCGATCATGCGATAGCGCGGGGCGCTGCCGCCCTCGGCGACCAGCAGCGACTTCTCGGTCAGCGCGGTGAGCAGCTCCAGCACCTGCTCCTGTTCGACTCCGCCGCCCGCGCAGACCCGTTCGGCGGCGTCCAGGCTCGCCCCGCCCGAGAACACCGAGAGTCTCCGCAACACCATCCGTTCGGCGTCGGTGAGCAGCTCCCAGCTCCAGTCGACCACCGCGCGCAGCGTCTTGTGCCGCGGCAACGCGGTACGGCTGCCGCTGGTCAGCAGGCGGAACCGGTCGTCGAGCCGGTGGGCGAGCTGGTCGATGGACATGGTGCGCAACCGGGCCGCGGCCAGTTCGATCGCCAGCGGCATCCCGTCCAGCGCCCGGCAGACGCGGACCATCGTCGCCAGCGTGTGGGCGTCCGCCGCGAGGCCCCGGCGCACCGCCCCGGCCCGGTCCCGTAGCAGCTGGACAGCGGGCGCGGACCCGATCCCGTCCGGGCCCGCGTCCCCCTCCGGCAGGGCCAGCGGCTCGACCGGCCACAGCGCCTCCCCGGTGATGCCGAGCGGTTCCCGGCTCGTCGCCAGGATCCGCAGCCGCCGGCACTCCCCGAGCACCCGGTGGGCGAACATCGCCGCGGACTCGATCACATGCTCGCAGTTGTCCAGGATCAGCAGCGCCTCCCGCTCGCGGACTGCGGCGATGAGCCGGTCGGTCAGCTCCGCGTTCGGGGCCGCGCCGAGCAGGGCGTCCCGGAGGCCGAGCCCGGTGAGCGCGGGCTGCGCCACGTCGCCGTCCGCGCCGATGGCGGCGAGCTCCACCAGCCAGGCCCCGTCCGGCAGTTCGCCGAGCAGCGTGCGCGCGGTCTCCGTGGCCAGCCTGGTCTTTCCCGCGCCGCCCGGCCCGATCACGGTGGTGAGCCGGTGCTCGGCGATGAGCCCACGGACCGCGGCGACATCGGCGCCTCTGCCGACGAAGCTGGTCAGCTCGGCGCGCAGGTTGCTCTTACGGTTGGTCTCCCCACGCCCCAGCTCGCCACGGCCCAGCTCGCCGCGCCCCAGCTCGCCCCGCAACAGCGCGATGTGCAACGCGGCCAGCTCCGGCGAGGGGTCGACGCCCAGCGCGTCGGCCAGCGCGTCCCGCGCGCGCTGGTACACCTGCAGCGCCTCGCTGTCCCGACCGGCCGCGACGAGGGCCCGCATCAGCGCGCCGACGAGCCGCTCCCGCACCGGGTGCGCGGCCACCAGGTCGGTCAGCTCCGCCACCAGCTCCGCACCCCGACCGAGGGTGACCTCCACCTCGGCCCGCTCCTCCGTGGCGGTCAGCCGCAACCCCTCGAGCCGTACGACCGCGGCCTCGAAAGCGGCGCTGTCCCGCAGACCGACGTCCTGCATGGCCGCACCGCGCCACAGCTCGAGGCCCTCGCGCAACAGCCGCGCCCGCCGGGCCCCGTCCCCGGCACGGGCGGCCTGACCCGCGGCGACGAGCCGTTCGAACCGCACGGCATCCACGGCATCGGGGGCCACCATCAGCCGATAGCCGTCCGTCTGCCCCTCGATCACCCCGCCCGGCAGCGCCTTCCGCAGCCGGGAAACCAAACGCTGCAGGGCGTTCGCCGCATCGGCGGGCGGCTGCTCACCCCAGATCCAGTCGACGAGCGACGCCTTCGGGACCACCTGCCCCGGCCTGAGCGCAAGGGCGACCAGCAGTCCGCGCAACCGCGCCCCCGGCACGTCGGCCGAGCCGCCGTCGTCCGTGCGAACCTCGAGTGGCCCCAGCATCCCGATCTGCACCCGCTGATTTTGCCACGGGCGTGTCGCGAGGCATCTCGGGCCGCCGACGGGCTTGAGGAGGCAGCCTGATAGTTCGCGCACATGGGAGGATCGGGCCATGTGCCCACCGCCGCCGTTCGGGGAGAAGCTGCGGGCCGAACTGGGTTCGCCCCGCCGGGCCCGCAGACTGGACAGCAGTCCGCGATCGCAGGTATGGCGGGCCGAGCTGTCCGGCACACCGGTAGTGGTCAAGCAGCTCATCGAAGGCCCGGAGGCCGCCGGGAGATACGCCCGCGAGGTGGCCGCGTTACGGCTCGCGTCCCGGGTCGACCCGCCCGTCGCGCCACGGCTCCTCGGCACCGACCCCGACGAACGGGTGCTGGTCCTGGAGGACTTGGGCGATCAACCGCCGGCCGACGACTGGGTGATCGGCTACGCCGAGGCGCTGGCCCGGCTCCACGCGGCCACCAGCCCCGACGACGTCGGCCTCCTCCCCGCCTGGTCCGGCCCCGCGAGAGAGGACATCGGCTCCTTCCTCGGGCTCGCCCAGACCCTCGGCCGCACGGTGCCATCCGTTGTACGGACCGAGCTGGACGACCTCGTGAACCGCCTGACCCACGCACCCGGTCACGCCCTGCTGCACGGCGACCCCTGCCCCGGCAACGACATCCACACCGGCGACGGGGTCAGGTTCATCGACTTCGAACAGGCCGCGCTCGGCAACGGGCTCATGGAACTCGCCTACCTGCGCATCGGCTTCCCGACCTGCTGGTGCGCCACAGCCCCGGCCCCACCACTGCTGGACGCGGCGGAGGCCGCCTACCGCACGGCCTGGCGCCATGCGACAGGCGCCGACGTCCAGGACGATCTCACCGACGCGTGCGCGGGCTGGCTGCTGCGCGGCGACGCGCTCGTCGAGCGGGCTCACCGGGGAATCGCCGACCACCTGTCCAAGGTCCCCCACAAGGACTGGCGGTGGGGCACGGCGACGGCCCGCCAGCGGCTCGTCCACCGCCTCGGGACCGTCGGCCGGATGACCACGAGCGGCGGCGAACTCGAGCATCTGGGCCGGCTCGCCATGGCCATGCGCGCCGCGATGCTCACCCGTTGGCCCGCGCTCCAGCCACTACCCTCGCGGCGGCCCTAGCGCGGCGCGGTCAGCCGGGTACGTCCACGCGCCGCGTGCCGATCACCGACAGCAGCCGCAGAACCTCCTCCACCGGGGAGCCGGGTCGGCCGTGTAGCTCACGACTCGCTGGTCCCGGGCGTGATCGACCAGCTCAACGCCCACACCCCGCTGCGCCGCGCCGCCGAGCCCGAGGAGGTCGCCGAGACCGCCGCCTGGCTGCTGAGCGACCGCGCCTCCTACGTCACCGGAGTGGTCCTCCCCGTCGACGGCGGCATGCGGGTCTCGTGAGCCGAGGAAGCGTTCTGGCTTTCGCTCGTAGCGGCGCTGCGGCCTGCCACCGGCGTATCAGGCCATGCTCGGCGTTGCGATGGTTTCGTCAGGCATCCTGCCCGCCTGTGAGACCCATGGGGTAGTTCTCTCGGATCAGCAGGCTCAGGTGTTCCCGAGCGCTGCCGAGTTGGGCCGCCGTATCGGCCGCCTCCTGAATCAGGTACTCCAGTCGTTCAGGACGAATTCCCCCCTGGAGGGCTTTGTTGACTTCTTCTCGATTGGCCAGCATCCAGGAGACCCGGGCGTCCACAGCCCTCTCGAACTCTTCGAGCAGATCGGCGCAGTAGAGACGCATAAGGCCAAGCAGCGTACGGCGGGCCGCCTGGCGTCGCTTCGCGGAGCTCCAGCGCTGCGCCAAAGGTGCCGACGGGCGCATGATTTCTTCGATATCCCGCTGCGCCGCCTCGACGTACCCGGCCTTGAGGGGAATTTTGAGGAACGGTACACGGATTGGCGTGCCTGCGTTGTTGGGGCCACAGACGCTACCCGTAGATCGCCTGGTCAGGTGGTGGGATCTGAGCCGCTCGAGCGCTTCGCTGGTGTTGGCCGCGGCCTGGCACCACTCATGCAGGATCTCGTGCAGCTCCATCAGGGCTTCGTGCATGTTCGGCCATACTGGCTTCCCGTTGGCATTGTCCGAGACTTTGTGCAGCATGCTGCCGACTGCCTTGGCGACGACTGTTGCCTCAGGACCTACTGGCATTCGGGACCCCCACCCTGAATGGTCAAGTCTCCATACGTTAGACGCGCTCCAGAGCGTGCGAGGGGCAAATCGTCGAACGCAGGGGGTGCGGGTCAAGCGGCCTCGCAATGGTGTGCCCGGGGCGCCACGCGCCACTTGACCCAGGCCGGGTCAGCGAGCGGTCCCTCAGCCTCTCCAGTCCGGCCCGGCGCAGAAACTCGACGACGTCCGCGTCCGGGAGGCCGAGGGTCTGCCCGTGCAGTCACCCGCTGGCAAGGGCAACAGTAGCCATCAGGCCATGCTCGGCCTTGGCCGCCCACACAACCCGGAGGGGGCTTTCGTCGTGCCCAGCTGTCGTCGGGATGCCGTACGGCCTTCTTGACCGCGGACTCGATCTGGTTGCGTGGTGTGCCGGTTGCTTGGGCGTACTCGGTGACGGCGGCCGTCTGGAGTTCGACGAGTCTGCCGGGGATTTCCACACGGTGGGTGACAAGCCACGCTCTCGGTCAGTCCCGGGTAGCGCCCTCCGGCCAGATCACCCGAGAACGGACACCGGTGCGCTCGGCGTAGGCCACGACATCGGCCGTTCCGCCGTACCCGCGAGCTGGCTGCCCGTCACACAGCGACCAGCTCATCCACCACGCCCACCAGAATCTCGCTGCCGGCCATGTGCGCCTGGGAGTCCGACTCCACCATTCCCGTGCGGTGGATGTCAGCGGCTTGTTGGGTGAGACGGTCATAGGTCGGGTGGTGCTCCTCCGGCAGGCCCTCGCGGTACTTCTCCGCAGGGACCACCACCTCAAGGCGGCCGCCGGCCTCCAATACCAGCTCAGCGAACCAGGCGTCTGGGCCGTCGGCAATACACGAGACCCCGACCAGATCAGGTCCGTGGCGCGCGACTTCCTCTTGAAGTGCTCGGCGGACCAACTGCTCAGTCTCTGCGGGCAGGCCGCGGTGGCCGGTGATGCCGAGGCGCATGGGCCGCTCCTTTCGTGATCACAGGTAGATGCCGTGCAGTCGGTCGTCGAACTCGCGGACAACCCTGGAAGGAGTCGTCGAAGTGTAGGACCGCCGGAGCCCACGGGCGCGCTCGATGATCCGGCCTGACCGATACCGTGCCCCTGTCTCAAGTGCCCGCCCGGCCAGAGCGAACGCACCATCCAACCGACCAGTCGCCAGCTGCGCGGCGGCCAGGTCGAGCGTGAGCAACGCACGCTGCTTCTCGTGGCTTGTTGTGAGGGCCGCTGCGGCTGCGTCCTGGGAGGCGGCCACCCATCCGGGGAGGCCGAGCCGTGCGCCGCAGGTGAGCCGGGTCGCTGCGACCTTGGTGTGGGTGAAGGTGAACACCCATGGCCACGGTGGCGGCTGTTCGTCCTGGACGGCGTCGGTGCTGCGGACAGCCTGGTCGAGCGCGCTTCCCGCGGCGGGACGGTTCCCCGCCGCCGCGTGTGCGAGTGCCTCGATCGTCCCGAGCCACGCGGTGGCGATGGCCGGTGCTGCGTCGCCCAACTGGCGATGGGCTTTGTCCGGCGGTCGGTGAAGGGGTCGGCCGGGTGACGTACGGGGTCCACCGTGACGACCTCCCGGCCTCTTCCCCGGGCGAGGCCGCCGACCGGGCCGCCTGACCGTCTACTCCCTGGTCTACCTGCACGTCCACCGCTCATCTACCGCCGTCTACCTGGCGCTCTACCACCCCGTCTACCCGCCGAGAGGAACCGAGATGACGCAGGACGAGAAAGCCGCCGCCGTACGCGAGGCCGCGCGCGAGGTGCTGGCGCACGGCGGCCCCGAGTGCCTCACCGACCCCGCACCAGGTCATGCGGGCAGTCGGCCGCGCGCTCGGCGCAGGCGCCTCCAACGAGGACATCAAGGCCGAGATGCGCCGCCAGCGCGGCGAGAGCTGAACCCCCGGGGGCGGCCGCCATGCCGCCAAGCCGTCGACCGCCCCGGTTCCCCATCCGGAACGAGACGAGGAGCCACATCATGGCACTCCGCAGAACCGCTGCCCCAGCCCGGCAACGGCCGCCCTCCGCGCGCACGTCCGCACCAGCGGCCCCGCGTCCACCTGGACCCCCGAGCAGCGTAAGGAGCACGCTCAGCTGTCCGACGCGGCCATGCGCGAGCAGGCCGGAGTCGACAACCCAGCGCCCAGTCAGCACGCCAGCCAGTGACGGACGGATCGAACACCACATCTCAGACCCGTCACACCTCTATCCACAGCGCACCACATGCGCTGAAATGCCACCACCAATGTCCTTGGGGGGAAATTCCATGAGTAATCCGTACCAGCCCAGCCCCAGCCCGTACGTCACGGGGCCCATGCCGCCCGCTGGTCGGCCGAAGATGTTCAACACCCGGGCCGCACAGGTCCTGTGGACCCTGCTGCCCATCGTGAGCCTCGGCCTCGCGGGGGCCGTTCCGCTCGTCGCCGCCGCCGTCAAGGGCGTGGTGAGGCCCGTGGTGCCAGCGGTCTACGTCGCGGCCGAACTGGCCGTGTTCGGGGTCGTCGTGGCCCTCGGCGACGGTGACCACCCGGTCGCCGGTCTCGTGCTCATCCTGTTCATCATCGCCGCGGCGACGCACACGGCTCTGCTGGACAGTGAGCGGGTCACCTTCGGTAAGTAGTACCGCCTGACACACTGGAAGCTACGCGCCGGGTAGCGCCCGGCCGAGGCCCCGCCGCGACCACCCCCGCGGTGGGGCCTCGGGCCACTCACGATGCCTCAGAGCCCTCGTCCAGCTCGCCGTGCGCATCCAACTGCCAGCGCACCCCGTTCGCGTCCGTGAAGTACAAGTCCGGCCGCGCATTCTCCAAGAGAACTTCAGGCATCCGCTGTGATCTGAAGGTGAACTCGCGCCCGGGGCCTATGAGATGCACACGTCCGGGGCCCCATCCCCTCTGGCCAGCGGTTGTTGCGTCGCGGGCATCGTAGGTATCACCGAAGCGCACCAGCACATCTCGGATCGGCTCATCGCTTGTGTTGATGACCCGAACCTTCCAATGATCATTACGCCCTCCGAAACCCTCGGCGTCATTTGTCCACGAAAGGCTGTGCTTCATGGACACGCGTCGCGCCTGAGCCGTCCGCCGTTCTTCCGCCTGCGCGAGCAGTTCGGCACGCTCCAGCGCCAGCGTCGCCGACTGCTCGGCGATGAACTCCCGCTGCTCGCGGATCTGCTTCTGCTGACTCCGTAGCGTCCCCCGGGCGTAGTACGCAGCAGCAGCCGCGAACGCGCCAGCGACCCATGTTGGGGCGTCCCCCCAGTCGATCCCACCCATGCGCGCAGCCTACGGCCGGGCGACGGTCAGGTCGCCGCCGTACGCGGTCTCGTCCCTTACCCGAACTGCGTGGGCTACGCGGCTACTCGGGCAGACCGCCCCGTCGACCACCGGCGGGGCGGCGGCACTTCACCCACGGGAGGCACCGTGAAGCTCTGGCCCCGCCGACGCCCACGCCCGCCCTTGAGCGCCCGCGCGCGAACCCCACCCGCGTCGCCGTCCTCGAACACGACCTGCTGGGTATCCCGCCCGAGCCCGGGAGCCCGGCCGCGCTCACCATCGCTCTCCGCCAGGCGGGCACCTGCTTCGAGCACGACCCGGTCGACACCAGCGCGATGGCCGACCCACACCCGACCGGGCAGTGCGCGCGCTGCGGGCGGCTGATGATCCAGGACACCGAAGGCCGCCGACAGGCCGCACTACAGACGTAGTTGCGCGGGCGGCGGATCGTGCCGCACACTGGCCCCACGTCCGGCGTGCCTGGACACAACGACTCCTCGGCCCTCGCCCATCATGGCGAGGGCCGTCTTGCGTCACAGACCAATCACGGCCCACACAACTCCCTCACGTTTACGTCGGACATCGGACACCATCACCCCCATGCCACGACACTTCACCATCATCGCCATAGCGGCCGCCTGCCTCCTCGCCCTCACGGCCTGCGACGGCGACGACAAGGCCGACAACAGCAAGGCCAGCGCCACCCCGTCCGTCGACACGAGCAAGATCGAGAAGGACTTGGGTATCCCACCCGAGCCGACCGGCGCCAAGCGGACCGCGCTGATCGCCGCGCTCAAGGCCATCGATCCGCAGATCGTCGCCGACGAGGACAAGGCCATCAGCAACGCCCGGAACCAGTGCCAGGCGCTTCACCACGGCGGCCAGAAGCCGGACTACTTCGCGGCCCAGCGCTTCGGCAATGACCAGCACCCGGTCAGCGAGGCGAACGGCAAGCTCATCAACGCCGCCTTGCGCAAGACCCTCTGCCCCTGAGCCACCCCCGGCCCGGCCGTCTGCACCGCTGCGACGCCGGGCCGACGTATACCCGGAGGTGGCCCATGGCCCGAGCCACAGCGCGTCGGGTCACCGAGTGGGCCCAGGTCGACCACGAGCGCGAGCGCGCACAGCGGCGAGAGGACCAGGCGCGCTGAGGCTGACCGCCGCGGCGATGCAGTGGCCACGCTGGCGACGGACGTACGACGGCTGCGGACCCAACTCCGTGGTGAGGGGAAGACGCCGGTGGCCCCGGATCCGGCGGATGCGGTGAAAGATCTCCCTGACCGGGCCGAGGTACCGGTGCCGCTCCCGGGTGAGAAGGGCGACCCGGGCGCTCCGGGCGAAGCCGGAAGTGACGGGGCGCCCGGTAGGCCCGGAGCCACGGGCCAGCCCGGTAAGGACGGCCAGCCAGGCGCGTCCGGTGTCCCGGGCCAGGACGGGGCGCCCGGCCGGGACGGAGCCCCGGGCGCGAAGGGCGATCCCGGCCTGCCCGGACGGGTACTCGCCGCAGGCGCCGAGCTGGGATCCGGATGCGCTGGTGTGCAGGAAGGACGGTGCGCCGCAGCCTCAGCCGTCGGACAGCCCGAGCACCCCGGCCGCGCTCACCCCGGATCGACGACGTCTCTGATTCTGATCGTGAATGCCCCCTCTCGGCTGCGGCCGGGAGGGGGGCGCTTCGTCATGCTCAGCCGTCGTCGGGATGCCGTACGGCGCGCTTCACTGCGGCCTCGATCTGGTTACGCGGCGTGCCTGTCTCCTGGGCGTGCTCGGTGACGGCGGCCTGGATCGTCGCGGCGGCCTCGAACCAGCGCTTCCACTGGGCGGCGTGCTCGTCGCCGTCCAGTACGGCGAGCTTGTCGCGCTCGGAGTCGGCTGTTACTGGAGCGAAATGAGTCTGTCGGGGATGCCCACGGCCGGATCATAAGCCGGTCACCACGCGCCCCCTCGTCTGGCCATCGTGCCGGGCGTGGGGGAGCTTTCGTGTTCAACCTCCCCTGACCCTGCCTGCCCGGCGTACCGTGGCCAAAAGACCTTCTGGCGGGGGTACACATCATGAATAGCAAAACCATCGGCGACCGCCTGGGCGAAATGCGGGAGTACCGCGACATCACTCAGGAAGAGCTCGCAGACCGTGCAGATGTCCACGTCGACACCATCCGGAAGCTGGAGCAGAACACCCGGCAATCGGCGCGCCTATCCACCCTCCGAAAGCTGGCGAGGGCCCTCGACATTGAGCTGAATCGACTACTGGGGCAGCCCACCGTGACCACAGACCTCCCAGACGACGACGGCGGACTGATCGCCTTGCGCGACGCCATCCAGGACATCAGCGCGCTGCCCGGCGTGCCTACAGACGATCTCGACGAAGAGCCGCCCTCAGCAGAGACGTGGATGGGCCAGGTCCGGGCGGCCACCACGCTCTACTGGGAAGGGGCGTACAGCGGTCTCGCCGGCTCCCTCCCTCTCCTCCTTCGGGACGGGCGCGCCGTGGCCCGGGAGACAACGGGCTCGCTCGTCGAACAGGTCTGGAATCAGCTCGCGCTGTCGTATCAGTTGGCCGCCAGCCTCGCGACGCAGTCTGGGCATCCCGACTGGGCGTTCGAAGCCGTGGAGAAGCAACTGCATGCGGCCCAGCGGGCGTCCGATCCGTTGATGGAGGGGATGGGCGTCTCCACGTTGTCGTGGGTGCTGCTGCGGCAGGGCCGGTGGGAGGAAGCACAGTCGGTCGCGGAGCGGAAGGCGGACGTTTTGGAGCCGTCAATGCGGCGCGGTACGAGCGCTCAGTACGCGGTGTATGGGAACTTGCTGGTGGCGGCGGCTACGCCTGCGGCGCGGCGGGATCAGAAGGACGAGGCCGACGGGTACCTCAACTTCGCTGAGGCTGCGGCTGTCCGGTCTGGGGCTGTGCGCGTGTACGGGACCGCATTCTCTCCGGTCGACGTCAAGACACAGATCGTCAACATCGCCATGGCAGGCAGCGAGCCGGACGCGGATAAGGCTCTGGAGGCGTCCGGGGATGTGCGCCGCGACTTGATCAAACGCCCGGTGCATCTGGCCGCCCACCGCCTGGACGTGGCTCAGGCCCAGTATCAGACGGGCGACAGCGAGGGAGCACTGGATACCTTGCTCGAAGTGGAGGCTGACCAGCCTGAATGGATCCGGTATCAGATGCTCGCGCGGGCCACGGTGTTGGAGATGCGTGAGGAGGAGAGGCGGCGGAATACTCGGCTTCGGGGGCTGGCTGCCCGACTCGGGGTTGAGCCTGCTCTCTGACTAGGACGTGACGTCCTAGTCACGTCATAATCGGCTCAGCGTCTGGTGCACTTCGTCACTGGGCTGTGATCGCGCACATACCTAGCGTGATCTGCATCACGGCGGCGCTGGGCCACGCTCCCGCCAGGACACTGGCCAGCGCCGCCCCTCGCAGATCCGCAGGGGAGCCCCGACGTGACGACCAGAGCCTTGCCGTGGACACCGCCGAACACCGAAGACGTCGAGGCGTTACCGGTCGGCAAATGGTGGGACGCCGTTCGCACAGCCCCGATCGTCGGCCAACGCGCGCTCAAGGCTCTCGGCGATAAGACCGGTGCCGTCATTCAAGACAAGCACGGCCCCCTGTACTGGCTCGTCGCCGTAGGCTCGGCCACGAGCTGGCACCTGCGGCAGGTTCGCGTCTTCGCTCGCCTCACCGACGAGATCACCTACCTCGGCATCCCGCCCGTCTCCTGGACGGAAGGCCCCAGCACCCACTGGCGCGTGCCGGTCTCGGCCGACCACTACCTCACCGACGCCTTCAAGCTATGGGGAGCGCTGGCCGAGGCCGACCGCGCCGAGTACGGCCGCGCACCCGAGGGCCGCCAACTCTGCTACCGCTGCCAGCTGCCCACCGACGAGCCCATCCCGGTCGAGGTGGAGGATGGCCGCAGCGATGTCGGCAAGGTCACGTACGCCTGCCCTCCGCACGCACCGCTCTATTCGAAGCGCTGGCCGCGGAGCCTCACCAGCGCGGCCGCGGCCGAGCACGAGGGGCGGCGGCCCCGATGATGGGAAGCCAGACAGCGGCCACCGCGCGACCGGGCCCCGCCGGGATCGACCCGAACGCGCTGACCTACCAGCAACTCCAGGGCTTGAACTGCACCCTGTGCGGGCTGCCCCTCGGCGCGGACCGACCGCTCGGCACGGTCACGATCGCACGGGGCGCAACGCACACGACGTACGAGGTGCGCGGCTGCGCTCCCTCCTGCGCGGAGACCTCCACCGGCCCGGCCGCCGAGACCGAGTGGCGCGCCGCCCTGGAGCACGCCGCGGGCTGCCGGGCCTGCCAGACCCTCGGCGGTGGCTGCTCGGAGGGCGAGCAGCTGCTGAATGCCTACGAGGAGGCCGCACGGCAGGCCCGGTCAGGGGGCAGCGCATGATGGGGCATCGCAAGACCGCTCCCGCCGAGCGGGCGGCCAGAGCCGAACAGATCCTGCGTGATGCCGAATATCGGCCTCTCGTCCCGTATCCGGGCCTCGCCAGCTCTCCCTGGGCAGCGGTGTGTACGTCGTGCGACACCGTCCGGTACCCCACGGTGACGGAGGTGCTACAGGACCAGTGCAAGCACGTCAGGCGCGAGCAGCCACCCCCGCCCCGCCGGGAGAGGCGGAGTCCGGGAGGCACCGGATGAGGCACGGCCGAAAGCCCCTCGCGGTGAGGGCCGGGCTGCTCACCTTCCGCGCCGCCCGAATGGGCCTGCTGCTCGCCGCGGTGCCCGCGCTGCTGGTGCTCGCGGTCTGGCTCTGCTTCGCAAGCACCCCCACCCCATAAGCCGGGTGGGCCGCCGGCGGTCCGGTGCCCCCGTACCGGACTCACCGGGTCGGCGGCCCATCCTCCAAGCCCCCTGCCGGTCGATACAGCCAGGCACAGTCACCGACAAGGCAGGGGTGAAGGGACTCCGGTACCGGTCTGCACCGCCGGGCCGGAGTCCCGTCCAGCAAGGCCAGACCAGGTCATCCAACACAGGAGGCAATGTGACCGTCACCGTAGAACGGCCGCTCGGCACCGCCGCCGACCCCAGGTCGCTCCTCAACGCAGATCTCCTCGGCCGGCTCGCCGCACGCATCGTGAAGGACCACGACATCGCGCTGCCACTCGCCGAGCGGATCGCAGCCCAAACCGCGGCCTTTCTCGCCGTCTGCGCCAACAACACCAGCCAGCCGCTGACGCCCAGCAAGGCCATCGACATCGGCTGGCACACCTTCATCCTCCACACCCGCGACTACGCCGACTTCTGCCAGCACGTTGCGGGACACTTCATCCACCACGTCCCCACAGATCCAGAGGAAGGCGAGCACGGCACAGCTGCGGCAGCGCGGCAGCGCACCCTCGACGCCATCGCGACCGCCGGGTACGCGGTGGACACCGACCTCTGGCCCGAAGCGGCCGACTGTAGCCAGTGTCACGCGGGTTGCAGCGACAGCCCCAACAGCGGCAAGAAGTGACGTAAGCACGCCGCCAGCCGCCCGGCACTGCCGTCGGGCGGCTGGCTCACAGGAACGGAGAGCGCATGGCGGAAACCGCCTGGGACACCTACGCGCAGCAGAAGCCCCAGCGGCGGCCCGTGAACGCCGCCGGAGAGACGACGTGGTTCAACTGGACGCAGTACCCCGACCACGGGCCCGGCGCCGAGATCCTCGGTATAAGCCGCGGCTCGGCGGTGTTGGAGCTCGGCTGCGGTAAGGGTGGCAACCTCGCGCACGTCGCAGCACTCGGCGCGCGGGCCGTAGGCGTGGACTTGTCCATGGCCCAGCTCAAGGCCGCCAGCGCCGGATGGGCCGACACCGTCCAGTTGGAGCTGCACCAGGGGGAAGCTCTCGACTTCCTGGCCCACTGCACGGACACCTTCGACGCGGTGTTCTCCGTCTTCGGCGCGGTGTGGTTCACCGACCCTGTCCAGCTGCTGTCGGCGATTCGTGAGCGCCTCCGTCCGGGCGGCGTGCTGGCCTTCTCTCAGCGCCCGCCTGTCGAGGGCTGCTATGGCTGTCAGGCGTCGTACATCACCAAGTCTGAGGATGAGGACCCGCTGGTGGTGAAGCGTTGGGATTACGAAGCACCGCGCTGGGCGCAGATCCTGCGCGAGCACGGGTTCACCAGTGCGACCGCGCGGGTGCTGCCTGCGCCGCCAGGCCTTCGGCAGATCGGCACCATGCTCGTCCGCGCCACGGCCTGAGCCTGCCCCGCCCCGTCGGCGCCCCCCTTTGTGCGGGTGGGGCTCGGGCCAGCAGTTGCTGTCTCACCTCTCGGGTACAGCCGGTAACGCCTACGCGCCGGTAGTCGCTGACCTAGCCGGAATCTGATTGGGCACTGCACTGATCGGCAAGGCTCAAGGATCACAGTCGTGGAACAGCCGGTAAGAGGGGACGCCGAGGGCACGGGCCAGGCGGGCGATCTGGTCGACCGGGAAGCCCGGAGAGCCTGTTTCTTGCTTCTGCTCCTATGCGCCAGAACGTCCCGCAGGGGCACCTGAAGGGGGCTCCTACACCGTTAACCTAAGCCTTTCACTGGAACCGACCGACTGTGCCTGCGGCGGCACGCACCGGCTGGTTGCCTGATGGTGGCCGTGGAAGGCCAGATCTACCAGGCCATCGATGAGCGCTGCCCGGTTCACCCGACACAGTAGGGCTGCCTACTGGTGTCATCTGCGGATGTCAAAGACCCCCAACCGAGATCGACTGGGGGTCTTTTCGCTGGTGGGCACAGACGGGTTCGAACCGCCGACATCTGCCTTGTAAGGGCAGCGCTCTACCGCTGAGCTATGCGCCCCAGGGGGCTGTCAGCCTACAGGGTTTCCGGGGTGGTGCCGCAATCATGGGGGAGGGTGGGGAGGGGGCCGCCGAGGGGGCGGAGCCGGGTTGGAGAAATCCGCAGATCGCGAACCGAACCGAGCGCTGTGTTCGTCAGTGTCGGGTGGGAGAATGACATTCGGACCTGGGCGATCCATCGGGAGCGGGAAGTGGCGGCGTCATCTGCAGAGTCTGCGCGTCCAGCGCGCCGTCCGCGTCGTCCGGCCGACCGTATTGCCTCATTCATCGCTTTTGAGCGGATTATCCGTGCGCGTCGGTCGCGTCAGTCGCGTCCGTCGCGTCCGTCCCGTCAGCCGCGTCGGCCCTCCGTGCTCGGGCTGGTGCTGCTGCCCGTGCCGTTGTTGGTGGCGGTGAGGTCGTTGTCGTTCGCCGGTGGGGGCGGGGGGCGGCGGTGGTTCGGGGGGCGGGGGGAGAGTCAGCGGGCGGAGGCGCAGGCGGCGAAGGATGCCGCGGCGGCGGCTTTCTATGAGCTGGACACCGCGCAGCGGGATCTGCGGATCTCCATCGAGACGATCACCGCCGTGGACGATTCGCCCGCCGCGCGCCGGACGGCGGCCGACTTCTCGGCGCTGGAGCGGCGGATCGACCAGGTCAGCCAGGACTACATCACGGCGGTCGACGCCCATGATCTGGACCGGGACGATCTGGACGCGGCGACGGCCTCCCGGGCCCGTGCCGATCTGACCAGGGCGAAGGACGCGCTGGAGCGGACGAAGGCGGATCTGGACCGGTTCGCGCAGGGGCTGGGGTCGCTGCTGGAGCAGGCCGAGACGCGGCTGGCGCGGTTGGCGCCGGCGGTGGAGCGGGCGCGGCAGGCGCTGCTCGCGGCGAGTAACGCGCTGGACGCGGTGCGTGCGTCGGGGCTGCGGGCGGACGATCTGGCGGCCCGGCTGGCGGCGCTGTCGCCCGAGCTGACCAGGCTCAACCAGGGGGCCGGGCAGCACGGTGTGCAGGAGACCCTGCGGCGCGCCGATGATGTGCTGCGCAGGGCCGAGGCGGTGCGCGGGGAGGCCGAGCGGCTGCCGGAGCGGGCGGCGGAGATCGACAAGCGGCTGGTGTCGCTGCGCACCCGCGCCCAGGCGATCACCACTCGGGCGGCCGGGGTCGAGCCCGTCCTCAGCGAGCTGCGCCGCCGTTACACGGCGGCCTGCTGGCAGGATCTGCAGCCCGTCCCCGCGCAGGCGGCGCGGGATGTGGCGCAGGCCGAGGAGAAGCTCAAGGAGGCGCAGGCGGCGCGCGAGGAGCAGCGCTGGCCGGATGCCACCGCGCTGCTGGCCACCGTACGGGCGCTGCTGAACAGTACGGATGAGGCCGTCTCGGCGGCCGGGGACCGGCTGCGGCGGCTGGACGAGGTGTCGTACGACCAGCAGAAGGAGATCGAGCGCACCCGGTTCGCGATCCGTGACGCGCAGCGGCTGGCCATGGCCGGGCGCAGCACCCCGGATCCGCGCCACGCGCGCCCGCTGGACGACGCCGTGGAGCGCCTCGACCGGGCCATCGCGGGTCTTGAGGGGCGCCATCCGGACTGGTGGCACTTCCTCTCCGAGACCGAGGCCGTACGGCAGACCGTCGGCCGGGTCGTCCAGGAGATCCGGGACGAGCGGGGCGGGGGGCATTGAGCCCGCGCAAAGCCCAGGGCTCATTCGGGGGGGCTGACCTGCGGTCCGGTGGCTATGCTCCTGCCATGCCTCGCTATGAGTACCGCTGCCGCGCCTGCGGCACCACCTTCGAGCTGAACCGGCCCATGGCCGAGTCCTCCGCTCCCGCGTCCTGCCCGGACGGGCACGACGACACGGTGAAGCTGCTGTCCACCGTGGCCGTCACCGGCGCCGCGTCCTCGTCGTCCTCCGCTTCCTCGGCCCGGCCTCCGTCCGGCGGTGGCGGTGGCGGTGGCGGCTGCTGCGGTGGCGGCTGCTGCGGTTGAGCCTTGGGGGGCCGGGGCGGATCCTGGAGATACGTACCCGTGCCGCGCCTCCGGTTGTGCGCGCGCACGTCGTGTAAGCGCCGGTGACGTGGCGGTCCACGGGTACGGCCTCGACCGCGGAGAGCGCGCGGCCGAGGTCCGGCGCCAGCAGCAAGGAGGCCGGAGATGGCTACGGGCCGCCCCTCCCCCATCGGTCCTCATCCCGCCGGAGTCGCACGGCACTTCCCGGAGCGGATCGGCGCGCACACCACGCTCGATGAGCATCTGCCCGTCGATCACCGGCTCAGCAAGGTCTATCGCGTCGGCGCCGGACTCATGGGGCTGGTGCTCGTCGCCTTCGGCATCCTGGGCCTGATCCACCGGGTCGGCTTCTTCGACACCGGCAGCAACACGGTCGCCGGGCTCAACACCAACGGCACGCTGAGCGTGCTCTCCATCGTCATCGGGCTGCTGCTGTTCTTCGGCATGCTCATCGGCGGCAACTTCGCCTCGTCGGTCAACATGGTGCTCGGGCTGCTCTTCCTGCTGAGCGGGTTCGTCAATCTGGCGCTGCTGGAGACCTCGTACAACTTCCTGGCGTTCCGGATGCAGAACGTGCTGTTCAGCTTTGTGGTGGGGCTGCTGCTGATGTGGTTCGGGATGTACGGACGGGTCAGCGGCGGGCTGCCGCATGACAATCCCTACTGGGTGACCCGCCACCCCGAGCAGGCCGAGCGCGAGGCCGCCCACGCGCGTGAGCTGGTCGCGGCGCGGGAGCGGGCCGCCGAACGGGGCGGTACGGCCCTCCAGCCCGGGGCCCCGCTCCAGCCCGGCGCCCCGCTCACGCCCGAGGCCCCGGGCGCCCCGGGTGGGCCCCTTGAACGCGCCCCGGGTGAGCCACTTGAACGGTCCGGTCAGCCGCCCGGCAAGTGGGGCAAGCTGGATCAGCCCGGCGGCGGCGCCGAGCCCACCGACCAGCCCATGGGGCGCTGGGCCCGGGTCCGGGAGCGGATCCGCGACCGGCGGCTCAGCTGACCCGGCGCGCGAGGGTCAGGCCGTCGGCGACGGTGAGCATGACCGCCTCCATCCGGGCGTCCGCCGCCACATGGTCGTTGAACGCCTGGATCGCGGCGCCCCCGGGCGACGGCGCCGCCTCCATGACCTGCGCGTGGTAGAAGACGTTGTCCGCGACGATCAGACCGCCCGGGTTCATCCGCGGGACCAGCTCCTCCCAGTACGGGATGTAGTTCTGCTTGTCCGCATCGAGATAGGCGAGATCGACATGGGGCTCGGCGGGCATCGCGCGCAGCGTGTCCAGCGCGGGCGCGATCCGCAGGTCGATACGGCCCTCGACACCGGCCTTGGCCCACGCCTTCCGCCCGTACGCCGTCCACTCCTCCGACACATCGCAGGCGATCAGCCGGCCGTCGGCGGGCAGCGCCTGGGCCATGGCCAGCGCGGAGAAGCCGGTGAAGGTGCCGACCTCCACGATGTGGCGGGCGCCGGTCAGCCGGACCAGGAAGGCCAGCAGCGGGGCCTGCTCCTCGGCGGACTGCATTCCGGCGTGGCCGGGGAGATTCCGGTGGGTGACCTCGACGAGCTCGCGCAGGACCGGGTCGAGCGGCGGATTGTGCCGCAGGACGTAGTCGTACAGCTCGGCCGTGATCGGTGTGCTCTTGCTCTCGGCCATCACGGCCTCCCTTTCGGATCCTCGGCTCCCCGAGCGGTTCCGGTCCGGTCCGGCCCGCTCCGGTCCGGCCCGTTCCGTTCAGCTTCAGCTTCAGCTTCAGCTTCCCAGATAGCGCAGTACGGCGAGCACCCGGCGGCTGTATCCCGCGTTCCCCGGCAGTTCGAGCTTCTCGAAGATGGCGTTGATGTGCTTCTCGACCGCGCTGCGGGACACATACAGCCGCTCGGCGATCGCCGCGTTGGTGTGTCCCTGGGCCATCGCGTCGAGCACCTCCCGCTCGCGCGGGGTGAGGCGGCTCAGCGGGTCGGTGCGGGTGGAGCGGGCGAGCAGTCCGCGGACGACCTCCGGGTCGAAGGCGGCGCGGCCCGTGGCGACCCGTTCCAGCGCGTCGAGGAACTCGTCGACCTGCACCACCCGGTCCTTGAGCACATAGCCGACTCCGCCGGACCGCGCCCTGGGAGCCCCGAGCCCGCCGGTCTCGGCCGCTCCCTCCCCCGTCAGCAGCTCCGTCGCGTACCGCTTCTCCACGTACTGCGACAGCACCAGCACGCCCACCCCCGGCCACCGCCGTCGGATCTCCAGCGCCGCCCGCAGCCCCTCGTCCGTATGCGTCGGCGGCATCCGTACGTCCACCACCACCGCGTCCACGTCCGGTGCCGTCTCGACCGCCGCCACCAGCGCGGCGCCGTCCCCCACCGCCGCCACCACTTCGTGCCCCTCCTCGGCGAGCAGCCGCACCAGGCCCTCGCGGAGAAGGGTCGAGTCATCGGCCAGGATCACCCGCACACCACACCGCCCAGGGACGGGGCGGGCAGCTCCGCGGTGACGGTGGTGGGGCCGCCGGGCGGGCTCACCACGCTCAGCCGGCCGTCGAGGGCGGCGACCCGCCGGGCCAGGCCGAGCAGACCGCCGCCCGCCGGGTCGGCGCCGCCGGTGCCGTCGTCGGTGACGCGGACGGTCAGCGTGCCCGGGGCCACGGCCGTCAGCGCGACGTCGACGCGGGCCGCCCCCGAGTGCTTGAGGGCGTTGGTCAGCGCCTCCGCCACCACGAAGTACGCGGCGGTGCGCACCGCCGTGACCGGCTCGGCCGTGAGCCCGTAGTCGAGCCGTACGGGGATGGCCGAGCGCTCGGCGACCGTCTCCAGGGCGATTCGCAGCCCGGCCTCGTCCAGCGCGGTCGGATAGACCCGCCAGGCCACCTCGCGCAGCTCGTCCAGCGCCTGGCGGCTCTCCTCGTGGGCCTGCGCCAGCAGGGCGCGCGCCTTGGCCTGGTCCTGGCTGCGGCGGGCCCGGCCGAGCAGCATGCCGAGCGCCACCAGCCGCTGCTGTACGCCGTCGTGCAGATCGCGCTCGATGCGGCGCCGTTCGTCGTGGACCGCCTCGACGACCCCGGCGCGGCTGGCGGCCAGCTCCTCGATGCGGTGCCGCAGCGCGTCCTGGGTCTCGGGGCCGAGGACGTCGCGCGCCAGCCGCGCCTCGAGGTCGGCCACCCCGAGGACCCCCTGGACGGCGAGGAACAGCAGGAAGAAACCGCCGATGCTGCCGGTGACGATCCCGGCCACGTCGTGGAAGCCGGTGCCGAGCAGCCAGCCCCAGAGGGGGAAGGCGCCGTAGGCGAAGCCCACGAGCCCGGCCAGCAGCACAAGACCGCCGAGCAGCCCGACCGCGGTGCGTACCGCGAGGTAGCGCAGCGCCTGGCGGTCGCCGTAGCCGGAGGTGACCTCGATGTCCAGGAACCGGGCCAGTCTGCGGCGCTCCAGCTCGGTCAGCCGCGCCGCGCCCGCCGTGAACGGCCGCAGTACGCACTGCCGCGCGCCCGGCCAGGGCACGGACAGCAGGGTCAGCCCCACCGCCGCCAGGAACGGCAGCGCGACGAGCGCCGTACCGGCCCCCGCCAGCAGCCCGGCGGCGCGCCGCGCCGCGCGCCGCGGCCATCTCCCCGTGGTGGCACTCATGGTGGAAACGCTAGCGGCCGGGACCGGCCGGGACACTGAGGATTTCCGCAGGTTGCCGGTGCGGTGGACGGCCGGGGAACCGGAGGGTCGGCCTCATGGCCACCGGGTGCGGCCGGTTCCTAGCGTTCCGGCCATGACTGATCGGATCACCGACTGGGCCACCGGCCTGATGGACGCCCTCGGGGCGCCGGGCGCGGGCGCCGCCATCGCCCTGGAGAACCTCTTCCCGCCGCTGCCCAGCGAGGTGATCCTGCCGCTCGCCGGATTCGCGGCGGGGCAGGGGCGGATGAGCCTGGTGGCCGCGCTGCTGTGGACCACCGCCGGTTCGGTCGTGGGCGCGCTCGCGCTGTACGGGGTGGGCGCGCTGCTCGGCCGGGAGCGGACCGTCGCGATCGCCGAGCGGCTGCCGCTGGTCAGGCCCGCCGATATCGACCGGACCGAGCGCTGGTTCGGGCGTCACGGCACCAAGGCGGTCTTCTTCGGCCGCATGGTGCCGATCTTCCGCAGCATGATCTCGGTTCCGGCCGGTATCGAGCGGATGCCCCTCCCGGTCTTCCTCGCCCTGACCACCCTCGGCAGCGCGATCTGGAACTCCGTGTTCGTCCTGGCCGGTTACGCGCTGGGCGACAACTGGCGCGACGTCACGGACTACGTCTCGGTCTACTCGAAGGCGGTGCTGGGCGCGGCCGGGCTCGCGGTGCTGGGATGGGTGGCGGTGCGGCTGGTCAGTCCCGGCCGCGGGAGACGGCGCGGATGATCTGGCTGCGGGCGCGCGCCCAGGTGACGGAGGAACGTGTCCCCAGGGCGCGGACGATGACCTCGCCCGCCGCGACGCCCTTCTCCTCGACCACGGTCAGCTGGGGCGCCGACCAGCCGATGTCGGCCAGCTCGCCGTGGCCGGGGCGCCAGGCGCGGTCGGCCGCGAGCAGCAGATCGGTGTCGAGCAGCGAATCGCCCGCGGCGAGCACCTCGTCGGCTCCGGTGCGGCTCTTGATCTCGGCGACGGCCGCGCTCTTGGTGAGCGGCTTGGGCACGGCGTAGATCTTGCGGCCCTGGAGGGAGACCGTCCAGCCGCGCGGGTCGGCCCACTGGGTGAGCTCCTTGACGTACCCCTCGGGCAGCAGCTCCCGCCTCACCACGAGATAGACGAACAGCTCCTCGGCCACCCGCTCCTTGAGCAGCCAGGCAGGGTCGGCGGTGGCGCCGAGGTGGGCGCGCACCTCCTCCAGGGGGGCGCATCCGTCGTCGAGGGCGGCGCGCACCCGCTGGTGCCAGTCGGCGTCGGGCTCGCCGTTGACCAGCAGCTGGCCGCCGTTGGCGCAGATCGCGAAGCGGGGGGCGGGGCCGGGGAGGCGGATGCGGCGGTACTGCTCGACGGTGCGGGTGGTCGTGGGGACGAAGACGGAGGTGCGGACCAGCTCGGCGAGCAGCCCGGCGGCGGTCTCGGTCAGGTACGACAGCGGCTTGCCCTCGTACGTCTCGACGCACAGCAGCCGCGGGGCCTCGGCGTCCGGCATCTCGAGGCCGAGCGCGGCCGCGGAGTAGATCAGGGTGCGGTCGAGGTCGCTTGCCACCAGAACGCTCATCGTGCCGCCGCCGTTCTCTCGTGTCTGCCGGCGGCGATGCCCGCCGTGTCCGCCGTGTCCGCGGTGTTCGCCGTGCCCGCGGTGTCCGCCGTGCCCGCGGTGTTCGCAGTGTCCGCGGTGTCGGCCGTCTTCTCGGAAGCCGTGCCGACCGTCTTTCCGTCGGCCCCGGTGGCGCCCCGGGTGTAGCGCGGGTGGATCAGCCCGACGCAGGTGTACGGGAGGTCGTCGGCCTCCTCGACCGGCACTCCGCGCTGCTCGGCGAGCAGCCGCACATGGTCCAGGTCCGCGCCCGCGCCGCGCTGGGCGAGGATCTTCCACGGGACGCGGCGCAGCAGCACCCGGGTGGTCTCGCCGACCCCCGGCTTGACGAGGTTGACGTCGTGGATGCCGTACTCCTGGCTGATCCGCTCGACCGCGGCCCAGCCCTCCCAGGTGGGGGTGCGGTCGGTGGCCGCGAGCCGCCCGGCGTCGGCCAGGGCCGCCTCGGTGACCTCGGCGAAGCGGGCCGAGACGGTGTCCAGGAAGTGCTCGGAGACATCCGAGCCGGCGAGTTCGCGGTAGTACTTCGCGCCGTGGAAGTCGTTCGGGCCGACGAGGTCGGCGCGGAGCACGGTGCGCGATATCAGCCCGGAGACGGTCGAGTTGAGGCACGCGGAGGGGACGAGGAAGTCGTCCCGGGTGCCGTAGGTGTCCACACAGCGGCCGGGGTCGGCGAGGACCGCGATCCGCGGATCGAAGTCCGGGTACGGGGCGACGGCGTCCGACAGCTCGCGGGTGATGGCGCCCTTACCGGTCCAGCCGTCGACGAAGACGACGTCGGACGGGTCGTGGTGGTCCGCCAGCCAGCGCAGCGCGGCGGTGTCGATGCCGCGGCCGCGCACGATGGAGATCGCGTAGTGCGGGAGGTCCAGCCCGTGGGCGTGGCGCGCCCAGCGGCGCATCAGCACCCCGACGGGGGTACCGGCGCGGGCGAGCGAGACGAGGACGGGCCGCGGGGAGCGCTCCGCGAGCACGGTCTCGGTGACCGCGCCTACCGCGCGGGCGATCCGGGCGGCGGAGGTGTCGAGGGCGGCCCGGAACAGCTCCTGGTAGCGCTCGTTCGGCTGGTACTCCACGGGCAGCGACTCGGCGTAGTGCGCACCCCCGCTCTGGATCGCCTCCTCCCGTTCCTCGGTGGGCGCCTCGAGGGTGACGTGCGAGAAGTCCTGGAGCAGCCAGCCGACCTCTTCGGGCGCGTAGGACGAGAAGTCCGGTCCGCGCAGGGGGCACCTCCCGCGGAACGCAGGGAGAGGCTCGTTCGACGGTTGGTGCATGGGCGGTGCCTGTCGTTCGGGGACGGTGCGGGGGGTGGGTGGGGTCTGGGGGCGGTAGGACGGCACCACGGCCAGCACCAGCCGGTCCGTGTGCGCGCTCAAGCCGGTGAGCAGCCCGCCGGGGGCGTGCAGCGCGGGTGTGTCGGCGGTCGAGTCGACGACGGCGACGACGGCGTCGAAGCGGCGGCCGGGGTCTGCGCCGGGCGCCACGTTGTACGCGTAGCGGGGCCCGGGGCCGTCGGCGGGGTCGTCGTGCGCGGGGAAGGTCAGCCGGGTCCTGATGGCGTACCCGGGGTCGTCGACGGCGAGCACGGGCGAGCGGGTGGTCGTCGAATACCGCACCTCGACGCCGTCGAGCACCTCGTCCAGCGCCTCCGCGATCCGCAGCGGCGCGTACATCAGCTCCTCGAACCCGAGGACGAGGACGCGACGGAGGGGGCGGGGCGGGGCGGGGGTGCCACCGGCGCCGGAGCCGCCCGCGTCACCACCCGGCCCGCCCGGGGCGGGTGCGGCCCCGGGCGAGGCTGCTGCGGAGTCGTCGGCGGGCGCGGGCGGTGCGTCCGGCGCGGCCGGGCGGTCCGGGTCGGGGTCCGGGTCCGGGTCCGGCACGGTGTGTCCCGCAGGCGCCGCCGGGGCGGTGTCGCCTGGCGCAGCAGAGGCGTCCGGCGCTTCCCCCAGCGCCAGCGCCGGCGCGAGGCGGGTGGCCAGGGTGGGGAGGGCCGCTTCGAGACGGGTGCGGTGGGCGGGGGTGAAACCGTGGCGGCCACCGTCCGGGAGCCCCTCGGGCCAGCCGAGGTCCACGCGGACAGCGGGCGCGGGCGCGCCCGCGCCGGGGGCGGTGGCGGTGGCGGTGGCGGTGGCGGCCTTACGGTGCTCGGGTGCGGCCTTACGGTCCTCGGCAGCGGCCTTACGGTTCGCGGGCGCGTCCTCACGGCCCTCGGCGGCCGCCTCGTGCGCGGCCACCAGCTCCGCGCCGCGCTCCAGGACGTCGTCGGGCAGGTGCACCGCTCCGGCCGCGGCGGCGACCAGGTCGACACGGGCGCCGAGGTCGGCCGCGAAGGCGTCCAGGCGGTCGCGGTCCTCCGGCGAGCGCATGTCCACCAGGGCGACCACCACATAGTGGTCGCGGGGGAAGCGGCGGTGGAGGGCGGCGATGGTGTTGAGGACCGTACGGCCGGTGGAGAACTCGTCGTCCACGAGGATCAGCGGACCCGTCGAGGCCAGGAACCCGGGGTCCTCGGGGAGCAGCAGATGGGAGGTGGCGTGGCTGTGCTCCTCCTCGAAGCCGCCCACCGTGGCGACGCCCGGGACCGGGCGGCGGGTGGAGTGGAGGTACGGGGCGAGGGCGAGCCCGTCGGCCACGCTGTGGCCGAGCCCGGTGGCGGTCTCCGCGTACCCGAGCACCACCGCGCGTGCCGCCGCCTCGTCGCCCAGCAGCTCCCGCACCCGGCGGCCGAGCCGCACGCCCGCGCCGTGGACGGTGGCGGGGCGCTGCGGGACATGCTTGCCGAGCACGTTGGAAACCAGCAGATGCGCCCGCTTGGGGTTGCGCCGCAGGGCCAGCCCGAGCAGCTCACGCAGCTCCGCGCCGCCGTCGCCGTTCGGGCCGCCGTCGCCGTACGGGCCGCTGTCGCCGTTCCGGCCGTCGTCTTCGCCCTGGCGGCCCTGGCGGCCCGCGTCGCTGAAGCCGTCGCCGTCCTCGACCCCGGCCCCGGCCCCGGCCAGCCGTACTCCGAGCCGGTCCGCGACCCACTGTCCCGACCACACGTTGTCCACGCTCACGCCGCCCTGCGCCTCGTTTCCATCGTCCCTCGTCCCTCGTCCCCGGCCCCGTGCCGGGCCCGGTTCCCTCTACGTCCGCAGGCTCGCCGCCAGCAGCTCCACAAAGCTCACATCCTCCCGGGCCACCCCGAAGACCTCCGCGCGCCGCAGGGTCCGCTCGGCCCAGGCCCGGTGCGGCTTCACCTCGTTCATTTTGTTGGTGTACGAGGAGCGCACCACACCGCCCCCGCAGCGCTGCGGCTCGAGGATGTCCACCGCGTCGCTGAACTCCTCGTGGCTGACGACGGAGAGCGCGTGCACCGGGGCCACATGGGTGGGGTGGATGCAGGTCTTGCCCTGGAGACCGTTGGCCCGGTCCAGCTCGATCTCGCGCAGCAGCCCGTCCATGTGGTGCTCGATCAGCGCGGTGCGCAGCGACTCGGCGCGGCCGCTGCTGAAGGGGCTGATCCGCAGCTGCGGCTTGAACATCCGCTCATGCGGTTTGAAGTACTCCCACACCGGCCCGGTGATCGTGAAGCCCGTGCCATCGGCCCGGCCCAGCATGTTCACCACGTCCGCGATCACGGACGCGACCAGCTGGACGTCGTAGGCGGTCATGTCGGGAGCCCTGCGCAGCCCGTACGCCGAGCACAGATCGGTGACCCCGAGCCGCAGCGCCAGCACCCGCTCCCGGTATTTGTCGACAATCCGGCTGATGCCGCTCAGGCTGTCGGTGCGCGTTTCGCGGTGCATCAGCTCGGGCGATTCGAGAACCGGCATCGCGAACAGCCGTCGGCCGCCCAACGCCTCGGTCACCTGGGCGGTTTCGGCCGACATCAGCGCCTCGAGAAAGGCCCCGCCACGCTCCTCGGTGAATTTCGGCAGTACGAATCCGGACAGCAGCCGCACGCCCGCTCCGAGCCGGGAGACGAGATCGACGATCTGTTCGGGGGTGCGGACCCGGATGAAGAGCAGCGGCAGCGAGACGCCCGAGTCGCGCCCGGACAGCTCCGCGAACTGCCGTACGAGGTTCTCCTCCGCGCCCGCCACCTCGGCGTCGTCGATGGAGTCCTCCAGGCACAGCACCATGGAGACAACGCCACGACCTGCCTGTTTGACGATATCCTCGGCCAGCCGGGGCCGGGTCGCCGGGCAGTACAGGGTGGCACCGAGGGCGACGGCCAGCGTCCGGGTGGGCGAGTCCACGCCGAATTCACCGGGCTCCCGGTGGAAGAGGTTGGCTCGCACCTCGACAGGCAGATGTTCGAAATGCCGCATACAACTCCCCGTACTGCCGGTACGCCGCCTCGGTCACGCTGACCCGCGGTTGGCCGATAATCGTACGTGCGGCCATGGGTCAAAAGTTCCCCAAGGGCGTGAAAATCACGTAACCCATGTGCGTCCGCGTGGTGTCCGGCATACCCGCCCTGCCGCCCCGTACCACCCCCGCACTGCCGCCCGCCGCGTACCCTGCGTTGTCCCCGCACCCACCGGGAAGGCAGGATTGCCGCCATGACGCAGGCGATGCTGAAGGGATCGAACATCCCGCTGGAGGCCACGGCCATACGCGCGGTGCTGCGCTGGACCCCCGGCACGGACGTACCCGACGTGGACGCTTCGGCGCTGCTGCTGGGGCCGGACGACCGGGTGCGCTCGGACGAGGACTTCGTCTTCTACAACCAGCCGCAGCACCCCTCGGGGCTGGTCCGGCATCTGCCCAAGAAGCCGAACCAGGACGCGCTGACTGACACCATCGAGGCCGAGCTGATCGGGCTGGAGCCGGAGATCCGCCGGGTGGTGATCGCCGCGTCCGCCGACGGCGGCACCTTCGGGCAGGTACGGGATCTGAGCCTGCTGCTCTACGACGCCTCGCCCGGTGCGCCGGACGCGGCGGATGCCGAGCCGGTCGCGATCTTCGCGGTGCTGCCGGACACCGGCAAGGAGACCGCGCTGATCTGCGGTGAGGTCTACCGGCGCGGCGACGGCTGGAAGTTCCGGGCCCTGGGGCAGGGCTATGAGTCGGGGCTGGTCGGGCTGGCCACGGAGTACGGGATCTCGGTGGAGGACGGCGAGGGCGGCCCGGAGGACGGCGCCGCGGCCGAACCGGAGGCCATCGCCGCACCCGAGCCCGCCGCCGTCCCCGAAGCCCCGGCCCCCGCCCCTGAGCCCGCGGCCGCCGCGACCTCCGCACCCGCTCCGGCCCCCGGCACTCCGCCCCCGCCGCCCTCCGACGCGACGACCCAGGCCCACCCCCCGGCTTACGGCTATCCGCACCCGGTGTCACCCGACCCCTGGGATCCACAGCGCACCCAGCCCATGCACCCCGCCGCCGCCCAGGGCGACAGCGGCTACGCCTATGTGCCGTCGCAGGTGCCGCCCCCGCCCCCGCAGGCCCCGGGCACGGGGTATCCACAGCCGCCCGCCCAGGCCCCGGCGCAGCCCGGCTATGGCTATCCACAGCCGCAGCCGCAGCCGCAGCCGGGATACGGCTATCCGCAGCCGCCCGCGTACGGCTATCCGCAGCAGGTGCAGCCGACGGGGGCGGTGCCGCCGCCCCCGCCGCCGATCCCCGCCCAGGTGCCGGACCCCCATTTCGTCCTGCCGCCGCAGGGCCCGCAATTCCAGAACCGATAAGTTCCAGAACCGATCAGTTCCCGAACGGACGAGAGGCGGGGCCGCGCGGCGGACCGGGGTCACACCTTGGACTTGTAGCCCCGGCCCCACTGGAGGCCCCAGCCGTACAGCCGGTCCAGCTCCGCCTGGAAGCCGTAGACGTACTTCACCTCGCGGCGGACCATCATCTCGCCCTTGACGTTCTCGATCAGCACGACGGCGCAGGAGCGCGCCTGCGGGGCGCGCTCGTCGAGCGCTATCTCCACCCGCGGCCCATTGCTCGGATAGAGCGTGACCAGGCCGTGGGTGCGGTCGAAGGCGGGGGTGCCGTCGTAGATGTAGACGAAGACGAGCAGTCGTTTGATGTCGTCCTTGTGGTCCATGTTGACGTAGACCGTCTCACCGGACCCGGAGCCGAACCGGTCGTCGCCGCTGAGCTTGACGTACGGCGCCTCGTTGAGATTGCCGAAGAACTCGCCCAGCGGCTGCACCACGCCCTTGGAGCCGCTCTTCAGCTCGTACATCACCGCGAGGTCGAGGTCGACATTGACCAACGCCGGTCCCTGGGCCTGCACCGGCTGGGGCTTGAACATCTGCAGCGGATGGCGCAGCGAGCCGCGCCTCGCCCTGCTGTTGAAGTCCGAGGTGCGCATCTGCCAGGAGAGGTTGATGCGCAGATTGCCGGTGGCGGCCCCCTGCTTGGTCAGCGAGATCGACGCATGCCGCTTGGTCAGCTCGACCACACCGGACGCGTCACCGCTGTCGAACTGGCGCCATGCGGACCGTCCCCAGTTGTTCCAGAACGCCATGGTGCGCACCCCCACCCTTCGTCGCTCGCTGCCTCTAGGCCGACAGAAGGCTGCCCGGGAAACAGCCCCACAAGCCGCCCGCCACCCGTCACCCGTCACCCGTCACCCGCTCAACTGCCGCGGGGCGGCCGGGAGGTCGGAAGACCTCGGCCGCCCCGCTCAGAGCGTTCCTCAAACACCGCCGCGTCACACCCCGGCGGTCAGACTCCGGAGGTCAGACCCCGGCGGTCAGACTCCGGAGGTGACTTCCGTCTTGGCCTCCGAATCCTCCCCGGCGGCCGCCTCCTTACGGTTGCGCCGAACCGAGGACCAGTACGAGGCGGCGATCAGCACCACGCCCACCAGGCCGGTGATGACCTCGTTGATCTCGTACTTGATCGTGACCAGCAGGATCACGGCCAGCGCGCCGATCGCGTAGTGCGCGCCGTGCTCCAGGTAGACGTAGTCGTCCAGGGTGCCCCTGCGGACCAGGAAGACGGTCAGCGACCGGATGTACATGGCTCCTATGCCAAGACCCAGCGCCATCTCGAAGATGTCGTTG
The DNA here is from genome assembly GCF_017874715.1 of Streptomyces iranensis. Taxonomy (GTDB): domain Bacteria; phylum Actinomycetota; class Actinomycetes; order Streptomycetales; family Streptomycetaceae; genus Streptomyces; species Streptomyces iranensis. The sequence goes on from NZ_JAGGLR010000017.1 coordinate 42,122, forward strand.
GTGATCGCGAAGGCGCCGATGACCCCGTCGAAGGAGAAGGACGCGTCGATGACCTCGAGGTAGAGGAAGAGGAAGAACGCGGCCTTGCCGGCCAGGCCGACCACGGAGGCGCCGCTGGAGCCACGGCCGCCGCTCCCGTTGAGCTGAGCGTTCGTGGCCGCCTTCGCGCCCTCGTCGCTCTCGCCCTCGGCCTCACCGGCCTCGTCGCCCTCGTCTTCGTCCTCCTCCTCTTCGAGCTTGTCCTCGAAGTAGCCGGAGATGCCGCCGACGATCAGATAGGTGAGCAGACCGGCGACGCCGGACAACAGGACGGTGGCGCTCTTGTCACCGCCGCCGTGGGCCACGTCGGTGGCCACGGTGCTGGCGGCGATCAGCAGCCCGACCAGGGCGACCACGATCGAGAACGTGTCCAGCTTGCCCAGCTTGGCGAGCGGCTTCTCCAGCCACCCCAGCCACCTGATGTCCCGCTCCTCGAAGATGAAGTCGAGGAAGATCATCAGCAGGAAGATCCCGCCGAAGGCCGCGATCGCCGGATGCGCCGCCGTGACCAGGTGCTCGTACTGGTTCTTGTCGTTGATCGCGAGATCGACGGCCTCGATGGGGCTCATCTTGGCCGTGACGGCGACGATGATCACCGGGAAGACCAGCCGCATGCCGAAGACGGCGATCAGGATGCCGACGGTCAGGAAGATCTTCTGCCAGAAGGCGTTCATCTTGCGCAGAATGCCCGCGTTGATGACCGCGTTGTCGAATGAGAGCGAGATCTCCAGGATCGAGAGGATCCCGACGATGGCGAGCCCCTGCCACCCCCAGAGGACGCCGGCCAGGGCCAGACCGATCGCCGTGATGGCGAACGACCAACCAAAGGTTTTGAGGAGCACTGCCAACCCAATCCTTCGTCGTAAGGTCTCCCCCGCGCGCTTTACGCGGCTTTACGAAACGTTGACTCCGAAGTCTAGAGCGATGCCTCGCAGACCCGACGCGTACCCCTGCCCCACGGCCCTGAACTTCCATTCGCCGCCATAGCGATAGACCTCGCCGAAGATCATCGCGGTCTCGCCGGAGGCGTCCTCGGAGAGGTCGTAGCGGGCCAGCTCCTGGCCGTCCGCCTGATTCACCACCCGAATGAAGGCATTGCTGACCTGCCCGAACGTCTGACGCCTGGCCTCGGCCTCATGGATCGAGACCGGGAAGACGATCTTGTCGACCTCGGCCGGGACCTTGCCCAGATCGATCAGCAGGGACTCGTCGTCACCCTCGCCCTCGCCGGTGAGGTTGTCGCCGGTGTGCTCGACGGAGCCCTCGGGGCTCTTGAGGTTGTTGTAGAAGATGAAGTACTCATCGCCGAGCACCCGCCCCGACTGGCACAGCATGGCGCTGGCGTCGAGGTCGAACGGCGCCCCGGTGGTGGAGCGCGCGTCCCAGCCCAGGCCGATGAGCACCTGTGTGAGATTCGGAGCGGCTTTGGAGAGGGAGACATTGCCCCCCTTGGCGAGTGTGACGCCCATGATGCTGTTTCCTCCCCGCGGTGGTGCATGGGTGATACGCGTCCGGCGCCGCACCCCTGCCCCTGGGGCGCGGGGGGTGCGGCGCCGGAATGACTGCCCTGTCGACGGCCTTCGGCGGCCTTCGACGGCCCGTTCGGACGTCGCTCAGACGTTGACGCCGAAGTCCTGCGCGATGCCGCGCAGACCCGAGGCGTAGCCCTGGCCGATGGCGCGGAACTTCCACTCCGCCCCGTTCCGGTACAGCTCGCCGAAGACCATGGCGGTCTCGGTCGAGGCGTCCTCGGAGAGGTCGTAGCGGGCGAGCTCATTGCCGTCGGCCTGGTTCACCACGCGGATGAAGGCGTTGCGCACCTGGCCGAAGCTCTGCTGACGGGTTTCGGCGTCGTAGATCGACACCGGGAAGACGATCTTGGCGACATCGGCGGGGACCCCCGCCAGGTTCACCTTGATCTGCTCGTCGTCGCCCTCGCCCTCACCGGTGATGTTGTCACCGGTGTGCTCCACGGAGCCGTCGGGGCTCTTGAGGTTGTTGAAGAAGACGAAGTTCTGGTCGTTGCCGACCTTGCCCTCGGCGTTGGTCAGCAGGGCGCTGGCGTCGAGGTCGAAGTCCGTGCCCGTGGTGGTACGGGCGTCCCATCCGAGACCCACGACGACCGCGGTCAGGTTCGGGGCTTCCTTGGTCAGCGAGACGTTGCCGCCCTTGCTGAGGCTGACTCCCACGAGTCCTCCCAAAAAAGGTTCGTCAGGAGCACTGCGTGCCCCTTCATCAAAGGTTTCCCATCAGGATCAACGCGTCGATCCTAGTGAGCGGTTCCCGGCCGCTACAGGGTTTCGCCGGGCCTTGGCTACCGGGTTTCGCCGGGCCTTGGCTACAGGGTTTCCAGGGCCTTGGCGTAGTCGTTCAGGTCCCGGGCGTCGGGCAGGCCGTTGACGACCGTCCAGCGCACCACGCCCTCCTTGTCGATCACGAAGGTGCCGCGCACCGCGCAGCCCTTGTCCTCGTCGAAGACGCCGTAGGCGCGGCTGGTCTCGCCGTGCGGCCAGAAGTCCGACAGCAGGGGGTACTCAAGGCCCTCCTGCTCGGCGAAGACCCGCAGGCTGAAGGGCGAGTCATTGGAGACCGCCAGCAGCTGGACGTCGTCGTTGACGAACGTCGGCAGCTCGTCGCGGAGCGCGCACAGCTCGCCGGTGCACACGCCGGTGAAGGCGAACGGGTAGAAGAGCAGTACGACGTTCTTCTCGCCCCGGAAGTCGGAGAGCCTGACCGACTCGCCGTGCTGGTTCTTCAGCTGGAAGTCAGGGGCCTTCGCGCCGACCTCTATCGCCATGGGAGCCATCCCTTCGCTCACGTTCGGAAGATCATGTTTGGCATGATCAAGGTTTGAATTGATCATGAGGTGCGCGGCCCAGCCTACGCTCAGAGCCCCCCTCCGTAAGGGAACGGAGGGGGGCTCTGGGGTGTGGATTCGCCGGCCTCAGCGCTTGCCGCTGCGCGCGGCTTTGGGCGTGACCAGGCGGCTGCCCGTCCAGTCCTTGCCCGCGTTGAAGCTCTTGGTCTGGGACAGGCCGGCAGTGGTCGCCGCCTCATTGATGTCGCTCGGCTCGACATAGCCGTCACGGCCGGTCTTGGGCGTCAGCAGCCAGACCGGTGCGCCGTCGTCGATCATCTGGATGGCGTCCACCAGCGCGTCCGTCAGGTCGCCGTCGTCCTCCCGGAACCACAGCACAACGGCGTCGGCCACATCGTCGTACTCCTCGTCGACGAGCTCCTGGCCGGTGATCTCCTCGATGGACTCGCGGAGCTCCTGGTCGACATCGTCGTCGTAGCCGATCTCCTGGACCACCTGTTCGGGCTGAAAACCCAGCCTCGCGGCAGGGTTGGTCCGCTCCTCCGCGTGGTCCGCGGTCGCGCTCACGGATTGCCTCCTGTCATCTTTCATTCACTCTTCGAGTCTGCGCGCCCCGCGCGCGTACGCGAGGCTTGGGCGTAGTCCACACGGGCCGGGCGGATCGCGCAAGTACCCGGCCAGCGATCCCGCCCAAACGTTGACGTGTCGCCGCAACTCCCATCATGGAGGAACGGTACGCAACGCCGCGCGGTCGACCGGATTGCCCGAGGATGTCCGGCTTACGTGTGTGTCTAGCCACCCTACGCCGCTCCCGTGCCGAACGGTCGTACGCAGACGACCCCGGTCGTGGGCGTAAGGTTGCGATTCGGCCGTCGCGCGTGGGACGGCCGTCCGAAGCGCCCGTCCCACCTGGTGATGGTTACCACTCGGTAGAGGTGACGTATCCCGTACCCGAGGTACACGATGGAGAACGGCGCGACAGCAGCAGAGCACGAATCCATGTCCGTGCACAGCACGACCGAAAAGCGAAGGAATAGCGTGGCTTCCGGATCCGATCGCAACCCGATCATCATTGGCGGCCTTCCCAGCCAGGTCCCGGACTTCGATCCCGAAGAGACCCAGGAATGGCTCGACTCGCTCGACGCAGCCGTCGATGAGCGAGGCCGGGAACGTGCCCGCTACCTGATGCTTCGCCTGATCGAGCGCGCCCGCGCGAAGCGCGTCGCCGTGCCCGAGATGCGCAGCACGGACTACGTCAACACCATCGCCACCAAGGACGAGCCGTTCTTCCCCGGCAACGAGGAGATCGAGCGCAAGGTCCTCAACGCGACCCGCTGGAACGCGGCGGTGATGGTCTCCCGGGCGCAGCGCCCGGGGATCGGGGTCGGTGGGCACATCGCCACCTTCGCCTCGTCCGCCTCGCTGTACGACGTGGGGTTCAACCACTTCTTCCGCGGCAAGGACCACGACAGCGGCGACCAGATCTTCTTCCAGGGCCATGCCTCCCCCGGCATCTACGCCCGTGCCTTCCTGCTCGACCGGCTGAGCGAGGACCATCTGGACGGATTCCGTCAGGAGAAGTCCAAGCTCGGTCACGCGCTGTCCAGCTACCCGCACCCGCGGTCGATGCCGGACTTCTGGGAGTTCCCGACGGTCTCCATGGGCCTGGGCCCGCTCGGCGCGATCTTCCAGGCGCGGATGAACCGCTATATGGAGGCGCGCGGCGTGGCCGACACCTCCAACTCCCACGTCTGGGCGTTCCTCGGCGACGGCGAGATGGACGAGCCGGAGTCCCTCGGCCAGCTCTCCCTGGCCGCCCGTGAGGGCCTGGACAACCTGACCTTCGTGGTCAACTGCAACCTCCAGCGGCTCGACGGCCCGGTGCGCGGCAACGGCAAGATCATCCAGGAGCTGGAGTCGCAGTTCCGCGGCGCCGGCTGGAACGTGATCAAGCTGGTCTGGGACCGCACCTGGGACCCGCTGCTGGCGCAGGACCGCGACGGCATCCTGGTCAACCGGCTGAACACGACGCCGGACGGTCAGTTCCAGACGTACGCGACCGAGACCGGCTCCTATATCCGCGACCACTTCTTCGGTGACGACCAGCGACTGCGCAAGATGGTCGAGGGCATGACCGACGACCAGATCCTGCACCTGGGCCGCGGCGGTCACGACCACAAGAAGATCTACGCGGCGTACTCGGCGGCCAAGGCTCACAGGGGCCAGCCGACGGTGATCCTCGCGCAGACCGTCAAGGGCTGGACGCTCGGCCCGAACTTCGAGGGCCGCAACGCGACCCACCAGATGAAGAAGCTGACGGTCGACGACCTCAAGCGCTTCCGCGACCGGCTGCACCTGCCGATCCCGGACCAGGAGCTGGAGTCCGGCCTCCCGCCGTACTACCACCCGGGCCGGGACTCGGAGGAGATCCAGTACATGCACGACCGCCGCAAGGCGCTGGGCGGCTACGCGCCGACCCGTGTCGTGCGCGCCAAGCCCCTTCAGCTGCCGGGCGACAAGACCTACGCCACGCTGAAGAAGGGCACCGGTCAGCAGCAGATCGCCACCACCATGGCGTTCGTACGGCTGCTGAAGGACCTGATGCGGGACAAGGAGATCGGCAAGCGGTTCGTGCCGATCGCGCCCGACGAGTACCGCACCTTCGGCATGGACTCGCTGTTCCCCTCGGCGAAGATCTACTCGCCGCTGGGCCAGATGTATGAGTCGGTCGACCGTGAGCTGCTGCTTGCCTACAAGGAGTCGCCGACCGGTCAGATGCTGCACGACGGCATCTCCGAGGCGGGCTGTACGGCCTCGCTGATCGCGGCGGGCTCCGCGTACGCCACGCATGGCGAGCCGCTGATCCCGGTCTACGTCTTCTACTCGATGTTCGGCTTCCAGCGCACCGGTGATCAGTTCTGGCAGATGGCCGACCAGCTGGCGCGCGGCTTCGTGCTGGGCGCGACCGCCGGTCGTACGACCCTGACCGGTGAGGGTCTCCAGCACGCGGACGGCCACTCCCAGCTGCTGGCCTCGACCAACCCGGCGGTCGTCGCGTACGACCCGGCGTTCGGCTTCGAGATCGCCCATATCGTCCAGGACGGTCTGCGCCGGATGTACGGCGAGAACAGTGAGGACGTCTTCTACTACCTCACCGTCTACAACGAGCCGATCCAGCACCCGGCCGAGCCTTCGAGCGTGGACCGCGAGGGCATCCTCAAGGGCCTCTACCGCTACCGGCAGGGTGAGAAGGGCTCCGTACCGGCGCAGATCCTCGCCTCCGGTGTCGCGGTGCCGTGGGCGCTCGAGGCCCAGCGCATCCTGGCCGAGGACTGGAACGTCAAGGCGGACGTCTGGTCGGCCACGTCCTGGAACGAGCTGCGCCGGGACGCCGTCGAGGTGGAGCAGCACAACCTGCTCCACCCGGAGGAGGAGCAGCGCGTTCCGTACGTCACCCGGAAGCTCGCGGACGTGGAGGGCCCGAAGGTGGCCGTCTCCGACTGGATGCGTGCGGTTCCCGACCAGATCGCGCGCTGGGTGCCCGGCACGTACCAGTCGCTGGGCGCGGACGGCTTCGGCTTCGCCGACACCCGTGGCGCGGCGCGGCGCTTCTTCCACATCGACGCCGAGTCGATCGTGCTCGGCGTCCTGACGGAGCTGGCCCGCGACGGAAAGATCGACCGCTCGGCCCTCAAGCAGGCGATCGACCGCTACCAGCTCCTGGACGTGGCCGCCGCCGACCCGGGCCCGGCAGGCGGCGACGCGTAGCCGTCTACGACGGCCGTAAGCCGCCCACGACGGCAGCAAACTGAACGCGGGGCGGGCTGGACCTTCCAGCCCGCCCCGCGTCGTCGTGTGCCCCGCCCGGTCAGCGTTCCCAGATTTTGAAGGCGCGGACCTGGTAGGGGGTTTCGGGGGCCCAGGTGCCGGTGGGGTAGGTGTGGAACTCGGCCGTCTCGGCGCATTCGCGGCTCTGATAGGCCGTCACCGGGCGGCCCGTGCGGTTCGCCAGGGACGCGGCGGTGGTGCCGGACGGCAGGGGGACACAGCTTTCGATGTCGACGTCGGCCAGTTCATGGGTCTGGCGCGCCCCCGTGAAGCCGCCGCTCCGCCACAGGCACAGCTGCCCGGCGGCGCAGTTCCCCAGCCGCGGTGGGGCGGCGGGCCGGGCCGCCGCGGCCGCGGCGGCGGCGGCCGGGGCGGCGGCGGCCGGGGCGGCGGCGGCCGGGGCGGCGGCGGCCGGGGCGAGGGTGGCGGTGAGGGCCAGAGCCGAGACGGCGGCCGTAATGATCTTGCGCATAACGCTTTCGCTCCCCGTGTGGAAAGAACAGAACGGGAGCCAGCCTGTCCGCCGGCTCCCGTTCGCCACCATGGGGTCGATCAAGGTCCACCCTGATAGGGGGTTGACCGCGAGGGGTCAGATGTGGACGGCGCCCCCGGACGCCTCCGCGTTCTCACCGCGCTTGGTGAAGGCCGCCACCAGGGCCGCGACCACCGAAACGACGGCGGCCACCGTGAAGGCGAGCCCCATCCCTGACACGAAGGTGTCATGCGCGACGGCCGTGATCTTGCCCGCGACCTCCGGCGGAGTGCCCTTGGGGACGGGGGCGATGCCGACCTCGACCGCGTCCGACGCCTTGGACTCCGCGCCCTTGGGCATCGGCGGCAGCCCGGCGCCGGCCCACTTCTCCGGCAGCGCGCTGTCCACCCGGCCCGCCATGACCGCGCCCAGGACGGACGTGCCGAGGCTGCCGCCGACCTGCATCGCGGCCTGCTGGAGGCCGCCGGCCACACCGGCGTGCTGGATCGGGGCGTTGCCGACGATGACCTCGGTGGCGCCGACCATCACCGGCCCGAGGCCGAGGCCCAGCAGGGCGAACCACACGGCCATCTCCACGCCACCGCTGTTCACGTCGAGCCGGGACATGCCGAACATCGCCACGGCGGTGATCGCCATGGCGATCACCAGCGGCGCCCGCGGCCCGAACTTGGTGATCAGCGCACCGGCCAGCGGCGAGGCGACGATCATCATCGCGGTGAGCGGCAGCAGCCGCAGCCCGCTGTCGACGGGGCTCATCCCGTGCACGTTCTGCAGATAGAAGGTGACGAAGAACAGCCCGCCCATGAAGCCGAAGGCCATCAGCAGCATCAGCACGGTGCCCGCGCTCAGCGGCACCGAGCGGAACATGCTGAGCGGCAGCAGCGGCTCCGCCGTCCGGTTCTCCCAGAAGACGAAGACGGCGAAACAGACCGCCGCCAGGCCCAGGAAGAGCAGCGTGCGCTGGTCCGTCCAGTGCCAGTCGGCGGCGTTGATGAGCGCCCAGATGAGGCAGAACATCGCGCCGGACAGCAGCACGATGCCGGGGATGTCGAAGGACCGCGGGGCGTGCTCGGCGCGGTGGTCCACCAGGAGCAGCAGGCCGAGGACCACGGCCAGCACGCCGACGGGCGCGTTGATGAAGAAGACCGACTGCCAGTTGACGTGCTCGACGAGCAGTCCGCCGACGATGGGCCCGGCGGCGGTGGAGGCGCCGATCACCGCGCCCCAGATGCCGATGGCCATGTTGAGCTTCTCGGCGGGGAAGGTGGCACGCAGCAGCCCGAGCGCCGCCGGCATCAGCAGCGCGCCGCACAAGCCCTGCAGCACCCGGAACGCCACGACGAGCGACACCTCGCCGGAGAAGCCGATGGCGGCCGAGGAGAGGGCGAAGCCGACGACGCCGATGAGGAAGGTCTGCCGGTGGCCGAAGCGGTCACCCAGCTTGCCCGCCGTGATCAGCGCGACGGCGAGGGCCAGCAGATAGCCATTGGTGATCCACTGCACATCGGCGAGCGAGGCGCCGAGGTCCTTCTGGATGGCTGGGTTGGCGATGGCGACGATCGTGCCGTCGAGGGCGACCATCGTCACGCCGAGGGCGACGGTGAGAAGCGTCAGCCATGGATGACCCCGAAGCCCCTTCGGGGCATCGGCTATGGGAGGTTCCGACGCCGAATCGGCGACGGTGGTCGAAGAGGTCATGACCGGAGGCTAATGTCAGCGTCTGACAATTGACAAACCGATTCATCCGCCGGTAACTGACGTTTTAGTCACAGGTATCCTGAGCAGCCGCAACGCGGCCCCACACCGGTAGAAAGCGAGCCGATAGGTGACGACGGACGAGGCAGTGGCGGGCACGACGACGCCACCACCACCGGCCGGGCTGCGCGAGCGCAAGAAGCAGCGGACGCGAAGCGCCCTGGTGCGCTCCGCACTGGAGTTGTTCACCCGTCAGGGATACGAGCGGACGACGGTCGACGAGATCGCCGAGGCGGTCGAGGTCTCCCAGCGCACCTTCTTCCGGTACTTCGCCAACAAGGAGGAGGTCGCCTTCGCGAGCCAGGAGGCGGCCGAGTGCCACTTCTTCGCCGCCCTGTGCGGACGCCCCGCGGGCGAGGCGCCGCTGGCCGCGCTGCGCGGCGCGATCCTCGGCGCCTGGGGGAGCATCGGGGAGGCCATCGAGCAGCTGGTGTCGCCCGAGCTCCATATGCGGATGTACCGGGTGATCGAGTCCACGCCGAGCCTGCTCGCGGTCCATCTGCGCCGCACCGCGGAGATGGAGGAGCGGCTGGCGCGCGAGATCGCCCGCCGCGAGGGGCTGGACATCGACGCCGATCCGCGGCCGCGGCTGGTGGTCGCGATGTTCGGCGGGGTGATCCGGGTGGCCGGGAAGCTGTGGACCGAGGGTGAGGAGGACAGCGTCGTCACATTGCGAGACCTCACCGCGTTCCATCTTGATTACGTGGGTCCCACTCTCGCCGAGAAATGGGATAAATAGCATCAATTCCGACATAGCTCCCAAGCATTCCCGCTTTCAAACGTGATATGAATCACGGGATTTGGCACGCGACGCCGCGCTTCTCCTAGGGTGTCCCGCGGTGACTTCCTTCTCGGAGCTCGGCTCCCCCTCTCCCGGTTCCACCGCCTGGCGCGCCCTGCTCGCGCTGGCGGTGGTCTTCGTCCTCCTCGCCACGACCGGCTGGACGGCCGTACGGAGCCACAGAGGAGCCCCGGACGCGCTCTCCGCGTCGATGGACGCCTGGCGCCACGGATCGCTCGGCGGCCGCGCGCTGCCCGACCCGTACGGCTCGCCGCGCACCCTCGGCCGCTGGTTCGGCTCGCTCACCAAGACCCAGACCGACCGCGTGGTGCGGCGCTATCCGCTGGCCGTGGGCAATCTCAACGGCGCGCCGGTGACCCTGCGCTACCGCGCCAACCGTGTCGCCCTGTTCAAGGCGCGCGCCGACGAGCGCAAACGGATCCACGACACCCGGCTCACCCCGATGGGCCGCTCGGACGCGACACGCCGGATGCACCGCTACGAGGACCTGCTGGGCACCGGGCGGCAGATCCTCGCCTTCGACCCCTCGGGCGCCGGCCGGGCCGCCGAGGTCTTCGGCGACCTCGCCCACGCCAACCGGGTCTCGATCGTGGTGCCGGGCGTGGACACCGACATCCTGACGTTCCAGAAGACCGAGCGCCCGTACACCGCCACGGTCGGAATGGCTCGGGCGCTCTACGACAACGAGCGGGCCGATGCCCCGGACACCAAGACGGCCGTCATCGCCTGGGCCGACTACACCACCCCGGCCGGGATCGGCATGGACGCGGCCACCGGCAAGCTGGCCGCCCAGGGCGCGGTGCGGCTGCGCGCGCTGGTCAACGCGCTGCCCTCGCTCTCCCGGGTCTCGCTGATGTGCCACAGCTACGGCTCGGTGGTGTGCGGGGTCGCCGCCCGCGACCTGCCGCCCAAGGTCACCGATATCGCGGTGGCCGGCAGCCCCGGGATGCGCGCCGGCCATGTCTCCGATCTGGGGACCAGCGCCCGGGTGTGGGCGATGCGCGACTCCGGCGACTGGATCGAGGACATTCCGCATCTGGAGTTCGGCGGGCTCGGCCACGGCGCGGACCCGGTCTCCTCCGGCTTCGGCGCCCGGGTGCTGGCCGCGGACGGGGCGGATGGACACGCCGGATACTTCGAACCGGGCACGACCAGCCTGGACAACTTCGCGCGGGTGGGAATCGGCGCTGTCCAGTCCGTGAGCTGCGGCGACGGCGACGACTGCACCGCGGGGCTGCGCTGACGCCCGGCATAAACACCGGAAACTCTAGTGACGCGCGTAGCCTCAAAGGGGGACGGGCGGGCCACCGCCGCATACGATGAGCCGCATGGGTGATGTGCTGGCCGGTTTTCAGACCGTCTGGGAGTTCGACACCGACTCCATGCTCATCCGCTTCGAACGGGGGATCCGCACGCCGAAGCTGCTTCAGGCGCTCGGCGAACGCCGCATCCCCTTCGAGGCGCTGTCCGGGGTGGAGCTCGTCGTGGGCAAACGCGGAACGGTGGTGTTGCGCGCCGTGCCCAGACCGGGCGCCGACCCACTGATGGACGCCGCCGACGGCCAGCTCAAGGAGGCGTACGACCCGTACCGCCTGGTGCTGCCGGCCGAGCGGGAGACCCTCGCCGACTACTACGCCGAGCGGATACGCGAGTCCCTCGGCCCCGAGGCGGACACCGCGGCCGAGGCGCATCTGGTGACCGTGCCCACGCCGCCGCTGTCCTTCAAGGCGTACGACGGCAAGGCGTCCTTCGACGGCAAGGCCATCTCCTTCCGCTGGTTCTGGACCGGCGCCTCCTCGGAGAAGTGGAAGGTCGGGGACCAGCGCTTCCGGATCGACGAACTCACCGGTGTGGAGTGGCGTTCGCCGGAGAGCCGCGGCTCGGCGGGCACCGCCCCCAAGGAGGGCTCCGCCAAGGCCGGTGGAGCCAAAGGGGGTTCCGGCAAGGACGGCACGGCCAGGAACGGCACCGGCAAGGTCTCCCCCAAGGGCGGTGGCCACGGCCATCTGCGGCTGCTGCGGCGCTCCGCCGAGGACCAGCCCGCCGACCGCCCCGACCGGGACCCGGCGGCCGTCGTGTTCGGGATGGGCTACGGCCTCGTCCACCAGTCGCTGCCGTTCGCCGCGGCCGTCCTGGAGGCCATACGGGCCTCCTCCCCCATACCGTGCGCCGAAGGCGCCCCGGCCCCGAACCGGGCCGCCGCCCCGCGCCGCGACCCCGCCGACATCGCCGAGCGCATCCGTCACCTGGGCGAGCTGCACACGGCCGGGCTGCTGACCGACGACGAGTTCAGCGCGAAGAAGGCCGAGCTGCTGGCGGAGCTGTAAGTGTCCGGTCCCTCCTCCGCACCGGCCGGAGAGGCCGCCGGCGCCGCATCGGCCACCGCCTCCTCCACCGCGCACGAGAGCCTGCCCAAGGCCGCCCGGCGGCAGGCGGGCGGCCTCGCCCGCGCCCTGGTGACCCCCAGCTATCCGGCGACACCGCTGTTCGCCCAGTCGCCCAGGAGCTGGCTGCGCAGGGTGCCGTACGGCGTGGCGATGATCCTCACCACGATCCTGGTCCCCACCACCGCCCAGATGCTCTCCCATGACTACGGGGTGGGCGGCGGCGTCGCCACGCTGCTCGGCATCGTCCAGGGCAGCCCGCTGCTGCTGTCCGTCACCCGCCCCCTGCAGGCGTGGTGGATCGTCTTCCTCTCCGACCTGGTCTGCGCCCTGGTGGTGCTCGGCACCGCGGACCATCTGGAGAACCGGGTCTGGCCCTGGCTGCCGGGCGCCATCATCGGCTATCTCTTCCTGCTGCTCGCCCTCGCGCTGCGCGAACCGCGCCGCACCCTGGTGGCGGTGTGGCTGGTCACCGGCACCGCGGGACTGGCGCTCGGCATGGCCTTCCCGGACAAGAGCAACGGCAGCAATGTGGTGCTGTTCGTGCTCAGCGGCGTGGTGCTGCTCGTCGCCGGGGCGCTGCGCGAGCGCGGGGACGCCCAGCGGCGGCTGGCCGAGCAGGAGACGATCAGCGAGGCCGAACGGGCCCATCGCACCCTGCTGGAGGAGCGCACCCGGATCGCCCGTGAACTGCACGATGTGGTCGCCCACCACATGTCGGTGATCACCGTGCAGGCGGACAGCGCCCCGTACCGGATCGGCGGTCTGCCGTCCGAGGCGGAACGGGAGTTCTCCACCATCGCCGCCACCGCCCGGGAGTCGCTCGCCGAAATGCGGCGGCTGCTGGGCGTGTTGCGCAGCGAGGAGACGCGCGGGGAGCGGGCGCCGCAGCCGGGGCTGCGGCAGGTGCCGCAGCTGGTCGAGGCGACGGTACGGGCCGGGATACCGACCACGCTGACCATCGCGGACGACGTGGCCGAGCTCGAACCGCTGCCCCAGGCCGTGGGGCTGTCCGCGTACCGCATCGTGCAGGAGGCGCTGGCCAATGTGGTGCGGCACGCGCCGGGCGCCGCCACCCGGGTGGCCATCTACGCCGAGGACGGCTCGGCGCTGACCCTGCTGGTGGTCAACGGCCCGGCCGACAGCGCGCCCACCAAGCCCCTGGAGACCAGCGGCACCGGCCACGGCCTGGTCGGCATGGTCGAGCGGGTACGGCTCGTCGGCGGCATGCTCGACACCGGCCCGCTGCCCGACGGCGGCTTCCGCGTAGCGGCCCGCCTCCCCCTGGTAGACCTCGAAGAGACGGACCCGTCATGACCATCAAGGTGATCATCGTCGACGACCAGGCGATGGTGCGGGCGGGGTTCGCCGCCCTGCTCGCCGCGCAGAGCGATATCGACGTCGTGGGCGAGGCGCCGGACGGGCGGGAGGGCGTGGAGGTCAGCCGCCGCAGCCACCCCGATGTGGTGCTGATGGACGTGCGGATGCCCGAGATGGACGGGCTCGAGGCGGCCCGGCAGCTGCTGGACCCGCCGCGCGGGGTCACCCACCGGCCCAAGGTCCTGATGCTCACCACCTTCGACGTGGACGACTACGTCTACGAGGCGCTGCGCGCCGGGGCCAGCGGCTTTCTGCTGAAGGACGCCCCGCCGGCCGATCTGATCTCCGCGGTCCGGGTGGTGGCGGCGGGCGAGGCGCTGCTCGCCCCGTCCGTCACCCGCCGGCTGATCGCCGACTTCGCCCGCCAGCGCCCCGCCCCGCGCCGCGACGGCCCGGCCCTGCGGCGCAGCGGGCTGACGCCGCGTGAGACCGAGGTGCTGGAGCTGATCGCGCGGGGCCTGTCCAACCAGGAGATCGCCGAATCGCTGGTGCTCGCGGAGCAGACCGTGAAGACGCACATCGGCCGGGTGCTGGCCAAGCTGGGGCTGCGCGACCGCGCCCAAGCGGTGATCTTCGCCTATGAGTCGGGCCTGGTGACACCGGGCCAATGACCCCGGCCGGGCGGCCACCCCCTACTGGGGTATGACATCCCACTTGGCACCGGGGGGTGACGTACCGCCACCCGACACCTCTCTACCTTTCCCTCCGCCACCGACGGAACCACCGCCGGAACCACTCACGGAACCACCGACGGAACCGCCGACGGAACCACTCACGGAACCACCGACGGAACCGCCGACGGAACCGCTGCCGGAAGAGGGAAAGCCGCCGCCATGTCCCAGACGCTACGCACCAGGCACTACGCACGACGCCTGATCACCGCGGCGCTCACCATCACCGTCATGGCGGGGACGGCCGGCTGGACGGTGGCCCACGAGGAGCAGGCCATCACCGGGCCGCCGCCGGGGACCGCCGCATGGCTGGCGGACCATTCGCTGGGCGGGGCCGGGCGCGAGCTGCCCGATCCGGCCACCGCCTCGCCCGCCGGGATCGCCCGGTTCTTCGACCGGCTCACCGAGGTCCAGCGGAAGGCGCTGGTCATCCGGCACCCCGAGGTGGTGGGCAATCTGGACGGGGCACCGCTGAGCCTGCGGTACGAGGCCAACACCCGGGCGATCCGGGCCGCCTGGCACAAGGAGCGCAAGGCCGATCCGAAGAGCCCGCTCGCCGAGCGGTACGCGGCGCTGCTGGAGCCCGGCCGCCAGATCCTCGCCTTCGATCCGCGCGGGCGCGGCCAGGTGGCGGAGGTGTACGGGGACTTGGCGGCGGCCCGGCGTACGGCCGTGATCGTGCCCGGCTCGGACATCGACCTGGACGACTTCGACCGCACGGGCGACCCGTACGGCGCCCCGGCCGGGATGGCCCGGTCGCTGCGGGCGCGGATGGCCGAGGACGCGCCCACGACCCCGACCGCCGTCATCGCCTGGGTCGGCTACACCACCCCGGTCGGGCTGGGCCCGGACGCCGCCACCAGCCGGCTGGCCAAGGCGGGCGCGCCCCGCCTGGACCGGTTTCTGGCCGGGCTCGCCGTGACCACCGCGGCCACCGCCGACGCCCCGCCCGCCGTCTTCTGCCACAGCTACGGCTCGGTGGTCTGCGGTCTCGCCGCCTCCGCGATGGACCGCGCCCGCGTCTCCGACCTGGTGGTGCTGGGCAGCCCGGGGATGCGCGCGGACAGCGCCGAGGCCCTGCGCACCGGGGCCCGGGTCTGGGCGGCGCGCGACCGCACCGACTGGATCCGCCGGGTGACCGGCTATGACTTCCTGGGCCTGGGCCACGGCGACGACCCGACCGATCCGTCCTTCGGTGCCCGGGTGGTCTCCTCCGAGAGCGCCCACGGGCACACCGGCTACTTCGCGCCGGGGACGGATTCGCTGCGCAACTTCTCGCGGATCGCACTGGGGGACTTCGACGAGGTGCGGTGCGCGGAGGAGGACGGCGGCGGTCCGGGCACGGGGCCGGACTGCCGCCAGGGCCTCGACTGACGACCGTCCCGGGCCCGGCACCGTTCGTTACTCGCCGTTCGTTACTCCCGGCCCGCGCTCGTCGCGCTCATATCGGCGTAGCGGGCGCCCGCCACCTGGCCCGCGATCGGCTCCAGCGCCGCCAGTTCGTCCGCGCTCAGCTCGATCCGGGTCGCGCCGGTGTTCTGCTCGATCCGGGCGCGGGTGCGGGTGCCGGGGATCGGCACCACGGCGAGCCGGTGCACCTCGGCCTGCTGCTGCACCCAGGCCAGCGCGATCTGGGCGAGCGTGGCCCCGCGCGCCTCGGCGATCTTCCGGAGCGGCTCCAGCAGCGCGGCGTTGGCGGCCGCGTTGTCGCCGGTGAAACGGGGCTGATGGCGGCGGAAGTCGTCCTCGCCGAGCTCCTGCTCGGCCTGGACGAAGGAGCCGGTGAGGAAGCCGCGGCCGAGCGGCGAGTACGGCACGAGGGCGACGCCCAGTTCGCGGGCGGCCCCGACCACGCTCTCCTCGATGTCGCGGCTGAACAGCGACCACTCCGACTGCACCGCCGCGATGGGGTGCACCGCGTGCGCCGCGCGCAGCTCGTTCGCCGTGACCTCGCTCAGCCCGAGGTGCTTGACCTTCCCCTCGGCCACCAGCTCGGCCATGGCGCCGACGCTCTCCTCCAGCGGCACCTCGGGGTTGCGCCGGTGCATGTAGTACAGGTCGATATGGTCCACCCCGAGGCGGCGCAGGCTGCCCTCGACGGCCTGGCGGATGTACGGGCGGTCGTTGCGTATCCGCTGGCGGCCGAACGGGTCGCTCTCGTCGCGCTCGATGGCGAACTTGGTGGCCAGGGTGATCCGGTCCCGGTTGGCCCGGACGAAGGGGGAGATGAACTCCTCGTTCCGCCCGAAGCCGTAGACGTCGGCGGTGTCGAAGAGCGTGACGCCCAGTTCCAGGGCCCGCTCCAGCGTGGCCCGCGCCTCCGCCTCATCGTGGGTCGGTCCGTAGGCCCAGCTCATGCCCATGCAGCCCAGGCCCTGGACGCCGACCTCGGGTCCGCCGGTCCCCAGGCCGACGGTCGCGATGGTCTCGTTGGTGCTGTCGTTCATCTGGAACCTCCGAGGAAGTCCCCGCCTTCAGGCGGGGGAGGAATCGGACTCCTGCGGAGCAGGGCAGGGAAGCCGAATCGCCACCGGGGCGATCCGGCGTCCGCCATTGACAATCCGTCAGGCAGTCACTAGCTGATGTGCTAGTTTGTGAGTCGTGACCACTCACGTGAAGCGGGCGTATCGGTACCGCTTCTATCCGGCCGAGGCGCAGGCAGCGGAACTGTCGCGCACGTTCGGATGCGTGCGGAAGGTCTACAACATGGCGCTCGCGGCCCGTACCGAGGCGTGGACGTTGCGTCAGGAGCGGGTCAACTACAACGCGACGTCGGCGATGCTGACGGTGTGGAAGAAGAGCGAGGAGCTGGCCTTCCTCAACGATGTGTCCTCGGTTCCGCTGCAGCAGGCCCTGCGGCACCTCCAGGCGGCGTTCACCGCGTTCTTCGCCAAGCGGTCGAAGTACCCGCGGTTCAAGTCGCGCAAGAAGTCGCGCAAGTCCGCCGAGTACACCTCCAGCGCGTTCCGGTTCCGGGAGGGGGAGCTGACGCTGGCGAAGATGGCCCAGCCGCTGGACATCGTCTGGTCGCGTCCCCTGCCGGAAGGCGCCCTCCCCTCCACGGTGACCGTCTCCCAGGACGCGGCCGGGCGCTGGTTCGTCTCCCTCCTCGTCGAGGACCCCGCTGTCCAGCCGCTGCCCGCCGGCGGCTCGGCGGTGGGTATCGACGCCGGGCTCGACCACCTGCTCACCCTGTCCACGGGTGAGAAGATCACCAACCCCAGGCATGAGCGGCGCGACCGCGCCCGCCTCGCCCGCGCCCAGCGCGACCTCGCCCGCAAGGCGAGGGGCGACGGCGCCAACCGGGCCAAGGCGCGCCGCAAGGTCGCCAAGGTCTACGCCCGTATCGCCGACCGTCGCCGTGACCATCTGCACAAGCTGACCACTCGACTCGTGCGTGAGAACCAAACGCTCGTGATCGAGGATCTCACCGTCCGGAACATGCTCAGCAACGGCAAGCTGTCCCGGGCGATCTCCGACGCGGCATGGTCGCAGTTCCGGAGCATGCTGGAGTACAAGGCCGCCTGGTACGGCCGCGAAGTGATCGCGGTCGACCGCTGGTACCCCTCCTCCAAGCTGTGCTCCGTATGCGGCACCCTGCAAAAGAGGATGCCGCTGGGCGTCCGCATCTGGACGTGCGCCTGTGGTGCGACCCACGACCGGGACGTGAACGCGGCGAAGAACCTTCTGGCCGCCGGGCTGGCGGTGTCGGCCTGTGGAGCCGGTGTAAGACCTCAATGGGAGTCCTCCCGGACGGGGCAGTCGGTGACGAAGCAGGAATCCCCACGGCGCGAGCCGTAGGAATCCCCCTCGCTCACGAGGGGGAGGAAGTCAAACGGGGTCAAACCTCTCCGACGCCCTCCGGGCGTCAGCGTAGACATCGATCTTGAAGTCGAGGACTTCGAGCGTGCTCCGGAGCTCGGCGATCCGCTCCCGCACGTTCTCGCGGTGCGTGGTCAGCAGCTCCTCGCGCTCGGCGAAGGTGTGCTCGCCCTCCCGCACCAGCTCGGCGTAGCGGACCATGTCCGCGACCGGCATCCCGGTCAGCCGCAGCTTGCCGACGAGGTCGAGCCAGTCCAGGTCGCGGTTGGTGAAGCGGCGCTGGCCGGTGTGCGTACGGTCCACATGCGGCATCAGGCCGATCCGCTCGTACCAGCGAAGGGTGTGCGCCGTCAGCCCGGTGTGGGCGACGACCTCACTGATCGAGTATCGGTCCTGTCCGGTGGGCCGGGGGTGGCCGACCCTCCCCGCACAGTTCTTCCGCGCCTTCACCGGGGCGCTCTCCATCACGGTCATGCCGATTCACCTCTCGCAGGTCGCGGATCCGCACACCTCGTCGACGTCTTCAACGCTATTGACTTCGAGTGCACTCCAAGCAAGCGGAGATTTGGGGGAACCTTGGCGCCCGCGGCGAGCTGTTCCCCTCCCCGCCCCTTCCCGAAACTGGGGCTCCGCCCCAGACCCCGGCCGGGCGCGCCGGATGCGCACGGCCATCCACCCGGCCACCCGCCGCGCCCGCGCACCGACCGCGATCAGCACGCCGGTGCGGGCGTCCCCGCCCTTACCTCCCGGCCCGCCGACGCCCTGGCGCGGCGCCGCCGGCGCCCCGGCCGGCGAGCCGGGGTCCAGGGACGGAGCCCCTGGTACGGGAAGGGGCGGGGAGGGGAAAGAGCCCCCGCCGGGCACCCCGTAGGCTCTTGGGCATGGAGAGCCTGCGGATGATCGAGAACTGGCCGGTTCCGACGGCGGCGGCCGCCGTCGTGCGCGCGGACGGCACCCTGGCGGGATCGTACGGCCCGACCGGCCATCGGTTCCCCCTCGCCTCGGTCACCAAGCCGCTCGCCGCCTACGCCGCGCTGGTCGCCGTCGAGGAGGGCGCGGTGGAGCTGGACGAGCCGGCGGGGCCCGAGGGCTCCACGGTGCGCCATCTGCTGGCGCACACCTCCGGGCTCGCCTTCGACGAGCACCGCTCGGTCGCCGCGCCCGGTGACCGCCGGCTCTACTCCAACGCCGGGTTCGAGGTGCTGGGCGACCACATCGCCAAGGCCACGGACATCCCGTTCCCGGAGTATCTGCGCCAGGCGGTGCTGCAGCCGCTCGGCATGGTCGCCACCGACCTGCCCGGCTCGCCCGCCAAGGACGGCGTCTCGACCGTGGACGACCTGGTGCGCTTCGCGGCGGAGCTGCAGGCCCCGCGGCTGCTGGCGGCCGAGACGCTGGCCGGGGCCACCTCCGTGGTGCACCCGGGTCTCACGGGTGTGCTGCCCGGCTACGGACATCAGCGGCCCAATGACTGGGGGCTCGGCTTCGAGATACGCGACGGCAAGTCACCGCACTGGACCGGCGCCTCCTCCTCGCCCCGCACCTTCGGACATTTCGGCCAGTCCGGGACGTTCCTGTGGGTGGACCCGGACGCGGGCGCCGCCTGTGTGGCCCTGACCGACCGGGCCTTCGGCCGGTGGGCGATCGAGGTCTGGCCCATGTTCACCGACGCGGTCCTGGCCGAGCTGGGCTAGAGATATCCGGTCCGCCGAACACCCCGTAGCCCTCACCCCCTCAGCCGTAGCCCGGCTCCGCGTGCATCTCCCAGATCAGCAGCTCGGCGGGGCCCTCGGCGCGCACCTCAAGACCCTCCGCGGCGGAGATCCGCGCCGCGTCGCCGGGCGTGAGGGTCTCCCCGCCGATCCGGGCCGCGCCGCGCACCGCGTGCGCGTACACCCAGGGCACGTCCGGCAGGGCGGTGCGCTCACCGTCCACCAGCCGCCGCACATGCAGCACCGCCTCGGTGCGCTCCAGTGCGTACGGGGTGCCGTCGGCGATGCCGCGCACCACCTCGTACGCCGGGTCCGTGGCGGCTCCGGGGCCCGGCATCAGCCACATCTGGACGAAGGTGAGGGGTTCGGTACCCGCGTTGCGCTCGGTGTGACGCACTCCGCTTCCGGCGCTGAGCCGCTGGACGTCGCCGGGGCGCACGACGGTCCGCGCGCCGGTGGAGTCCTCGTGGGTGAGCTCGCCCTCGACGACCCAGGTGACGATCTCCATATCGCGGTGGGGGTGTTCGGCGAAGCCCGCGCCGGGGGCGAGCCGCTCCTCGTTGCAGGCCACGAGCGTGCCGAACCGCACGTTGCCGGGGTCGTAGTACCCAGAGAAGGAAAAGGCGTGGCGCGTCTCGATGCCCGCGCCCTCCCCGCCCGGATACCGTGCACCGGACCGCTGTATCCACATCACCCGGTCCACGGTAGTGCGCCCCTGACCGTCCGCCCCCGCCCCGTCCCTACCCCCGCGTACACCTCCCGCCCCCAGCGCTCACCATCCGATAAGGCAGTCTTGTCCTCGTGCCTGAACCAGCCTCGAACACCCCGCATCCACACAGTGCCACCCTGCGCCGCCTGGAGAAGTCCTCCGGGAAGCTCGCCGCCAACGCCATCGCGCGCATGGACGAGCAGCTGCCGTGGTACCGGGCGATGCCGCCCGAGAACCGCTCCTGGATCGGGCTGGTGGCGCAGGCGGGCATCGCGGCCTTCACCGAATGGTTTCGCCACCCCGAGGCACCCCAGGCGATCAGCACCGATGTGTTCGGCACCGCCCCGCGCGAGCTGACCCGGGCGATCACCCTGCGGCAGACCGTGGAGATGGTCCGCACGACCATCGAGGTCATGGAGTCGGCGATCGACGACGTGGCGGCCCCGGGCGACGAGTCGGTGCTGCGCGAGGCGCTGCTGGTGTACGCGCGGGAGATCGCCTTCGCCACCGCCCAGGTGTACGCGCAGGCCGCCGAGGCGCGCGGCGCGTGGGACGCCCGGCTGGAGTCGCTGGTGGTCAACGCGGTGCTGTCCGGCGAGGCGGACGAGGGGGCGCTGTCCCGCGCCGCCGCCCTGGGCTGGAACTCACCCGAACATGTGTGTGTGGTGCTGGGCACCGCCCCCGACGGGGACAGCGAGCTGACCGTCGAGGCGATCCGGCGGGCCGCCCGGCACGCCAAGCTGCAGGTGCTCACCGGGGTGCTTGGCGACCGTCTGGTGGTGGTCGCGGGCGGCTCGGACAATCCGCTCCAGGCGGCGAAGGCGCTGATCGGGCCGTATGCCCCGGGGCCGGTGGTGGCCGGTCCCGTGGTCTCCGACCTGCTGGCCGCGACCCGCTCGGCGGGGGCGGCGGCGGCCGGGCTGAAGGCGTGCACCGCCTGGCCGGACGCGCCCCGGCCGGTGCTCGCCGACGATCTGCTGCCCGAGCGCGCGATGGCCGGGGATCCGGCTGCCCGTGAGCAGTTGGTGGAGGAGATCTACAGACCGCTGGAGGAAGCCGGTTCGGCGCTGCTCGAGACACTGAGTGTGTACCTCGAACAGGCGAGCAGTCTGGAGGGGGCGGCCCGGATGCTCTTCGTTCACCCGAACACCGTCCGCTACCGGCTACGACGTGTGACGGACGTCACCGGATGGTCACCTTCCGACGTCAGGTCGGCGTTTACTCTGCGCATAGCCCTGATCCTGGGACGTCTCGCCGACGCGAACATATTGCCCTGACCGTTTGTTGGACCCCCACAATTCCCCTGACGGTTCTTCGTCCTTGTCCTCACGGGCGATTCGACCCGTCCGCAAGAGAGAGTGTGAGAGTGCTCGTACTCGTCGCTCCCGGCCAGGGTGCTCAAAAGCCCGGCTTCCTGACCCCCTGGCTCGACCTACCCGGCGTCACCGAACGTCTGACCTGGTGGTCGGCCGTCTCCGGTCTGGACCTCATCCACTACGGCACCAAGGCCGACGAGGAGGAGATCCGCGACACCGCGGTGGCCCAGCCGCTGCTGGTGGCCGCCGGTCTGGTCGCCGCCCACGCGCTGTTCGGCGAGGGCGCCGAGGGCGCGACCGGTCTCGCGGAGCTGCCGAACCGTATCGGCGCGGTAGCGGGCCACAGCGTCGGCGAGATCACCGCCGCCGTGGCCTCCGGTGTACTCACCGACGAGGCGGCCATGGTGCTGGTCCGCCGCCGCGGACTCGCCATGGCGGAGGCCGCGAGCCGCACCGAGACCGGAATGGCCGCCATACTGGGTGGTGAGCAGGACGATGTCGTCGCCCACCTCGACAAGCACGGACTGACCCCGGCGAACGTCAACGGCGCCGGGCAGATCGTGGCCGCGGGCACCGCCGAGCAGCTGGCGGCGCTGGCCGAGGACAAGCCCGAGGGGGTGCGCCGCGTCGTACCGCTCAAGGTGGCCGGCGCGTTCCACACCGACCACATGGCCCCGGCGGTCGCCGCCCTCGAGGCCCTGGTCGCGGGTCTCCCGGTGGCCGATCCGCGCACCCGATACGTCTCCAACCGGGACGGCGGGGTCGTGGCGACCGGGGCCGGGGTGATCGAGCGGCTGGTCGCCCAGGTGTCCAACCCGGTGCGCTGGGATCTGTGCATGGAGACCTTCCAGGAGCTGGGCGTCACCGGGCTCATCGAGGTGGCCCCGGGCGGCACGCTCACCGGCATCGCCAAGCGCGCGCTGCCGGGCGTCACCAATGTGGCGCTGAAGACTCCGGACGATCTCGACACGGCGCGTGCGCTGATCGAGGAGCACGCCGTTTCCGTCGACACACCGGCCGAAGAGGAGCTCCGAGAAGCATGACCGCGAAGATCAAGCCCAGTAAGGGCGCCCCGTACGCGCGCATTCTCGGCGTCGGTGGCTACCGTCCGACCCGGGTGGTGCCCAACGAGGAGATCCTCAAGCACATCGACTCCTCCGACGAGTGGATCCGCTCCCGTTCGGGCATCGCCACCAGGCACTGGGCCGGTCCGGACGAGACGGTCGCCACCATGTCCGTGGAGGCCGGAGGCAAGGCCATCGCCGACGCCGGTCTGACGCCGGAGCAGATTGGCGCCGTGGTCGTCTCCACGGTCTCGCATCTGAAGCAGACCCCGGCGGTCGCCACCGAGATCGCGCATCTGCTGGGCACCGGCAAGCCGGCCGCGTTCGACATCTCGGCGGGCTGTGCGGGCTTCGGCTACGCGCTGACCCTCGCCAAGGGCATGATCACCGATGGCACCGCGGAGCATGTGCTGGTCATCGGGGTCGAGCGGCTTTCGGACCTGACCGATCTGGAGGACCGGGCGACGGCCTTCCTGTTCGGCGACGGCGCCGGCGCCGTGGTGGTCGGCCCCTCCAGGGAGCCCGCGATCGGCCCGACCGTCTGGGGCTCGGAGGGCGACAAGTCCGACACCATCACCCAGACGCTGCCGTGGGACGTCTACCGCGAGCAGAACGCCGCCGATGTGCGCTTCCCGGCGCTGCGCCAGGAGGGCCAGGCCGTCTTCCGCTGGGCCGTCTACGAGATGGCGAAGGTCGCCCAGCAGGCCCTGGACGAGGCCGGGGTCAGCGCGGACGAGCTCGACGCGTTCATCCCCCACCAGGCCAACATGCGGATCATCGACTCGATGATCAAAACCCTCAAGCTGCCGGAGCACGTCACGGTCGCCCGTGATGTGGAGACCACCGGCAACACCTCGGCCGCCTCCATCCCGCTCGCCATGGAGCGGCTGTTGGCGACGGGGCAGGCGAAGAGCGGCGACACCGCGCTCGTCATCGGATTCGGAGCGGGTCTCGTCTACGCAGCGACGGTCGTTACCCTCCCTTAGGCTCCATAGTCCATATCCACGCAGCTCCGCAGAAGTCGGACGCTGCGCCACCACCGCAACACACCGAAGAAGGAGCGCCGCAATGGCCGCCACTCAGGAAGAGATCCTCGAGGGTCTCGCCGAGATCGTCAACGAGATCGCCGGTATCCCGACCGAGGACGTCCTGCTGGACAAGTCCTTCACCGACGACCTGGACGTCGACTCGCTGTCCATGGTCGAGGTGGTCGTCGCCGCCGAGGAGCGCTTCGACGTGAAGATCCCGGACGACGACGTCAAGAACCTCAAGACCGTCGGCGACGCCGTCGACTACATCCTCAAGCACCAGGGCTGAGCCCGTATCAAGACCGGTCGTCGCCGCCCGTGCGGTGGCAGGTCCAGCACCTTCTACACGTGGAGTAGGAATTCCTGTGAACTCGACCAATCGCACCGTGGTCGTCACCGGTGTTGGTGCCACGACGCCGCTGGGTGGCGACGCCCCGTCGACCTGGGAGGCCATGCTGGCCGGCCGGTCCGGCGTCCGCCTCCTGGAGGAGGAATGGGCGGCCGAGTTGCCGGTCCGTATCGCCGCGAAGATCGCGGTGGAGCCGGGCACGATCATTCCGCGTCCGCAGGCCCGCAAGCTCGACCGTTCCGCGCAGTTCGCGCTGGTCGCGGCTCGTGAGGCATGGGCGGACGCGGGCTTCACCGCCAAGGCGGGTGAGGACTCCTCGATCGACCCCGACCGGCTCGGCACGGTCATGGCGTCCGGTATCGGCGGGGTCACCACCCTGCTCGACCAGTACGACGTGCTGCGCGAGAAGGGCGTCCGCAAGGTCTCCCCGCACACCGTGCCGATGCTGATGCCCAACAGCCCGGCGGCGAACGTCAGCATCGACCTCAACGCCCGCGCGGGCGCGCACACCCCGGTGAGCGCGTGCGCCTCCGGCGCCGAGGCCATCGGCTACGCCATCGAGATGATCCGCACCGGCCGCGCCGATGTGGTCGTCGCGGGCGGCACCGAGGCGTCCATCCACCCGCTGCCCATGGTCGCCTTCGGCAACATGATGGCGATGTCCAAGAGCAACGACGACCCGCAGGGCGCCTCGCGCCCGTTCGACGTCGACCGCAACGGCTTCGTGATGGGCGAGGGTTCGGGCGCCATCGTCCTGGAGTCGGCGGAGCACGCCGCGGCGCGCGGCGCCCGGGTGTACGCGCGCGCCATCGGCCAGGGCATCTCGGCCGACGCCCACCACATCACCCAGCCGGAGCCGTCGGGCAACGGCATCGGGAACGCGCTGCAGAACCTGGTGGAGAACACCGGCATCAGCGGTACCGAGATCGCGCATGTCAACGCGCACGCGACCTCGACCCCGCAGGGCGACCTGGCGGAGATCAAGGCGCTGCGCAAGGTGTTCGGCGACGATGTGGACCACATGGCGGTCTCCGCCACCAAGTCCATGACGGGCCATCTGCTCGGCGGCGCGGGCGGTGTGGAGACGGTGGCCAGCGTGCTCGCGCTGTACCACCGGCTGGCCCCGCCGACGATCAACATCGGCTCGCTGGACCCGGAGGCGGACGCGGACGTCGTGACCGGCGAGGCGCGGGCGCTGCCGGCCAAGGGCCCGATCGTGGCGCTGAACGACTCGTTCGGCTTCGGCGGCCACAATGTGGTGCTGGCCTTCAGCACGGTCTGACCACATCGGTGGTCTGACGCTCTGATACGCGGGTGCGGCCCGCCTCCGGCTCCGGCCGGAAGCGGGCCGCTTCCGCGTCAGGGGGCTTCGCCGTCGAAGCTGGCGAAGTACGAGGCCACCATGTCCTCGTCGCCGTGGCCCGCCTCGATCGCGCGGCGGAACCGCTCCGCGCCCGCGGCCGCCAGGTCCAGCCGCACTCCGGCGCGCTCCCCCGCCTGCACGATCAGCCGGGCATCCTTCTCGGCGGTCTTGGTGGCGAAGCTGGGCTCGAGGTCGCCCCTGAGCACCTGGGCCGACTTGACCCGCATATAGCCGTTGTCCAGCGGGCCGCCCTCGACCGCGTCCAGGAAGCCCTGCCAGTCCACGCCGAGCCCCTTGGCGAGGGCGGCAGCCTCGGCGGTGGCGTGGGTGACGTTGAGGACCCAGCTGTTGAGCACCAGTTTGAGCCGGGTGGCGGCGGCGCCCTCCGCGCTGTCGCCGACCCACACCGTACGGCTGCCGATGGCGTCGAAGACCGGCCAGACGACCGGGCGGACGGGGTTGGGCCCGGCGGCCAGCACCAGCAGCTGTCCGTTCTCCGCGGGCTGCTTGGTGCCGAGCACGGGCGAGTCGATGAGGACGAGATCCTTCTCACGGGCGAACGCGGTGAGCGATTCCAGCGCCTCCAGCCCCGCCGTGGTGGCCTGGGCCCATGCGGTTCCGGGGCGCAGCGCGGGGGCGGCCTGCCGCATCGTCTCGAGCGCCACGGCGCCGTCGTAGAGGATGGTCAGGACGACATCGGCGCCGTCCACGGCCTCGGCCGGGGTGTCGGTGACGCGTACGCCGTCGTGGCTGAGCGGCTCGGCCTTGGATCGGGTGCGGTTCCACGCCCGGACCTCGAGCCCGGAGCGGGCGAGGTTACGGGCCATTCCGGAGCCCATGATGCCGGTGCCGAGGACCGCGACGGACGTTGCCGGGTGTTGTTCGGTCATCCCGCCACGCTAAAACCTGAAGCGGACTCCAAGCCAAAGGGATGGCGGCGCGTCAGGCGCTCAGACGACCTGGTGCAGCCAGCGGACCGGGGCGCCCTCACCCGCGTAGCGGAACGGCTCCAGCTCGTCGTCCCAGGGCTTGCCCAGCAGCTTGGCGATCTCCGCCTCGAGGTCGCTCTCGCCGCGGGCGGAGCGGGCGAGGGCAGCGCGCAGCCGGTCCTCGGGGATCAGGATGTCGCCGTGCATTCCGGTGACGGCGTGGAAGATGCCGAGCTCGGGGGTGGAGCTGTAGCGCTCGCCCTCGGCGGTGGCGCAGGGCTCGGCGGTCACCTCGAAGCGCAGCAGATGCCAGCCGCGGAGCGCGGAGGCCAGTTTGGAGGCCGTGCCGACCTCGCCCTGCCAGGAGAACTCGGCACGCCAGGTGCCGTTCGCCGCCGGCTGCTTGATCCAGTCGAGAGTCACACGCACGCCGAGGACGCCCGCGATGGCCCATTCGACGTGCGGGCACAGCGCGCGCGGAGCGGAGTGCACATACAGAACTCCACGGGTCGTCACCGGTGCCTCCTGTGCGGTTCGAGGTTCGCCTTCCCCAGCGGCCTCTCGCCCGTACCGGTCCCGCCCGGGACATCGGATCACATTCTGCCCTAGCGATCACTCCCACACCAGTCTCGACGTCACCTTCAGTGAAATTTATCGTGCAGAATTCTCTAGAAAGTGGACAGGATGTGACGGGGCGTAATGTGCTGGTACCGCATAGCGCGCCTTGTCACCGGGACGACGCTCATCTGGCGCAAGAAAAACGTACCGTGCGAGCCCGCCGGAGGAGTGACGTACCGTCGGTCCGGACAGATATCACCCAACAGCCGGAGGGGGAACAGCCATGCGGGTCAGCGCGACACGCCGGAAGCGATCGGCGGCCGCTTCCTCGACCACGCGTACGATCGTGCGCCCGTCCCCGCGCACCACCGGGCGCACCGCTGGACGGACGGGCATGGTGCTGTTCACCACCGCCGCCGTGCTGAGCTCAGCGGGCTGTTTCGGCAGCTCGGACGACCCCTCCCGGCACGGGCCGACCCGCGCGGGGAAGACGCCCGGCGCCAAGCGGTCCATCGTCTGGAACACCCGGCCGACGTCGATCGCCTCCGTGGGCGACTCCATCACCCGTGGCTTCGACGCCTGTTCGGTGCTCTCCGACTGCCCCGAGGTGTCGTGGTCCACCGGCACCGATGTGCAGAGCCTCGCCCAGCGGCTGCTGCCCTCCACCACCGCCGACGCGGGGACCCACGCCTGGAACTTCGCCAAGACCGGCGCGGTCGTGGCCGACCTCCCCGGCCAGATCGAGGCGGCCGCGGCCCGCAAGCCGAAGCTGATCACCGTGATGATCGGCGCCAATGACGCCTGCCGGGACTCGGTGGACGACATGACCTCCCCCGAGCAGTTCCGCACCACCTTCACCTCGGCGCTCACCCGGCTGCGCCGTGATCTGCCGAAGACGCAGGTGTATGTGGCCAGCGTGCCGGACCTGAAGCGGCTGTGGTCGGAAGGGCGGAAGAACGTCTTCGGGCGGCAGATCTGGAAGCTGGGCATCTGCCCGTCGATGCTGAAGGACTCCGAGGACCTGGACGCGGCCTCCAACGACCGCCGGCAGCGGGTGTCGGACCGGGTGACCGAGTACAACAAGGTGCTGAAGGACGTGTGCGGGCGGGATGTGCTGTGCCGGTACGACCCGGCGGTGCACAAATACCGGTTCACCACGTCCGAGCTGAGCAAGTGGGACTGGTTCCACCCCAGCAAGGCGGGCCAGGCGCAACTGGCCGACATGGCCTACCGCCGCATCACCGCTTCCGCGCCCTGACCCCCGGCCGCGGCCCGGCTCCCGGCCCGGGGGCCGGAAGCCGGGCGCGGGCCGCGGGGCACCCCTCCCTGTATGCGGCTCCGCCACACAGCAGAGGCTGTGCCCCTGGCCCCGGGGCCTGGGCACAGCCCCAGGTTCGGGAAGGGGCGGGGAGGGGAATGGCCCGCCACCGGCTTCGCGATGCGTCGGGCGCCCTCTGACCGGCGGACGCGAGCAGCCTCGCCGCGCGTCGGACGGGGTAGCTCAGGCTGTCGTCCGCACCGGCACCGGGGTCGACAGGCGGCGGTCGGCGACGCTGCGGGCCGCCTCCGCCGTGTAGGTGCCCGGGATCAGGCGCCAGGCGTCCTTTGTCCCGTCCCAGATCTCCGCCGCCCGGCGGGGCAGCGGGATGGTCGCCTCGGCCGTCTCCCCCGGGGCCGCGTCCACCGATGCGAAGCCCGCGAGGCGGCGCACCGGCCGCTCCACCCCGTCGTCCTCGGGCACGGCGAGATAGATCTGCACGACCTCGCGCCCCGCCCGGGGCCCCGTGTTGCGGACCCGCACGGTCACCGTGCCCAGCGCCTCGCCGTCGCCCTCCGCGGGGGTGAACTCCATCGCCTCGTACGCCCAGTCCGTGTAGCCGAGGCCATGCCCGAACCAGTACGCCGGAGCGGTCCCCTCCCGCCGCTCCCACGCGCGGTAGCCGATGAACACGCCCTCGTCGTAGACCAGCCGGCCCTCGCTGGGCGTGACCGCGCTGACCGGGGCGTCCTCGAGCCGTTGGGGCCAGGTCGTGGGCAGGCGGCCGCCGGGCTCCTCCGCGCCCAGCAGGACGTCGGCGAGCGCGGCCCCCGCCTCCTGGCCCGGGAACCAGCTCAGCAGCACGGCCGCGACCTCGTCCCGCCAGGCCATCTCGACCGGTGAGCCCGCGTTGACCACCACCACGGTGGGGGTGCCGGTGGCGGCGACCCGGCGCACCAGCTCGTCCTGACGGCCCGGCAGCCGCAGATTCCTGCGGTCGAACCCCTCGCTCTCGACCCGCTCGGTGGTGGCGACCACCACCACGGCCGCCTCGGCCGCCGAGGCCACGGCGACGGCCTCCTGGATCAGCTCCTCGGCATCCCGCTCCGGGGCGCGGTGCAGCAGGCTGAAGCAGACGGCGTCGAGAAGGGCGTCCTCGGGGCGCGCCACCGCGCAGGTGAGGCTGACCTCCACCGGTTCGCCCGCCGTGAGCTGCGCCTGGCCCCGGGGCACGGGCGAGCCCATGAACGCCTCGAAGGGGTCGCCGACGTCCGCCGGGTGCTCCTCCCCCTCGAAGAGCACCTTGCCGTCCACGGCCAGCCGGAGGCCGCCCAGTCCCCTGGTGCCGAAGGAGTGGGCACCGCTCTCGCGCGGGGTGAAGGTGCCGACGGTCTCGACGGTGTGCAGCTCCTCGAAGCTCACGCCGTCGGGGAAGTCACTGATCCACTGCACCTGCCCGCCGGCCAGCCGGGACTCGCCCAGCACCCGCCCGTCCGCGGCCCTGACCACGGCGCGCAGCGCGAACCCATGGGCGGCGGGGGCGAGTTCATCGGTGGGGTCGGCGCCCACGGCGTAGCTGAGCTCGACGCCCGGGGGCAGTGCGGCCCGCAGCCCGTCGAGCGGTGAGATCACATGGTCGGGGAAGACCACCGCCGAGCCGCCGCCCAGCACCCGGGCATCGCGCGCCGCGGCGCCGATCAGGGCCAGCGAGCGCACCCCGCCGGGGGCGCCGGGGTCGAGGGGCAGCACCGCTTCCCGGCCGTCCGCGCCCTCGTTCCGCAGCAGCACGAAGGACCGCCGGGCGATCTCGCGGGCCAGCGCGTCCCCGTCGATCGGGCCGGGCCGGTCGACGGGGGCGACGGCCGGGGCCGCGCCGTCCAGGACGCCGACCCGGGCGGCCAGGGTGAGCAGCCGCCGCACCGCCTCGTCCAGCTCCGCCTCGCCCACCCGGCCGTCGCGCACCGCGGCGGCCAGCGCCTCGCCGTAGACGGTCCGCGGGCCGGGCATCGCGACATCCAGCCCGCCCTTGAGCCCCCGCACGGTGTCACGGGCCGCCAACCAGTCGGAGACGATGAAGCCGTCGAAGCCCCATTCACCGCGCAGCACCCCCTGCTGAAGCTCGCGGTGCTCGGTCATGGTCGAGCCGTTGACCCCGTTGTAGGCGGCCATGACGCCCCAGGGGCGGGCGTTCTTGACGATGGCTTCGAAGGGCGCGAGATAGAGCTCGCGCAGCGCCCGCGCACCGATCGTGTTGTCGACGGTGAAGCGCTCGGTCTCGGCGTCGTTGGCCACGAAGTGCTTGACGGTGGTGCCCACTCCGCCGTCCTGCACGCCCGTCACATAGCCGGTGCCGATCTCGCCGGTGAGATACGGATCCTCGCTGTACGCCTCGAAGTGGCGGCCGCCCAGCGGGGAGCGGTGCAGATTGACCGTGGGCGCGAGCAGCACATGGACGCCCTTGCGCCGCGCCTCCTGAGCGAGCAGCCGCCCCGCCCGCCGGGCGAGCTCCGGGTCCCAGGTCGCGGCGAGCGCGGTGGGGCTGGGCAGGGCGATGGAGGGGTCGTCGGCGGTCCAGTGGACGCCGCGGACGCCGATCGGGCCGTCCGACATCACCAGGGAGCGCAGCCCGATCGCCGGAGCGGCGGGCAGGCTCCACATGTCCTGCCCGGACAGCAGCCGCGCCTTGGTGCCCAGATCCAGCAGGCCGAGGGCCTTCTCCACGGCCTCGGCCGTGCGCCCCTCGCCGCCCTCGCGGCCCTCGCGGCCCTCGCGGCCCTCGCCGTCCTCGCCGCCTTCGTCGATCGCGTCCGCCATCGCTCGCCCCTCCCGGTGCGGGTCCCCTCCGGTCCTCGTCCGGGGCCATGGTGGACCCGAGAACCTGTCAGCAGGTAGGTACCGTTATCGACTCGTTATCAAACATGCTCTACGGTACGAACATGGAGAGGGCGACCGAGCGCGGTACCAGACGTGGTGAGGAACGACGGGCGGAGATCGTCCGCTGCGCGCTCGAAGTGATCGCCGAGCGCGGCTACCGGGGCGCGACCCTCGGCGCGGTCGCCGAGCGGGTGGGCCTCACCCAGCAGGGGCTGCTCCACTACTTCCCCACCAAGGATTCGCTCCTCATCGCCGTGCTCGAGGAGCGCGACCAGTGGGACACCGGCTCCGCGCGGCGCGACGGAGGGCACGTATGGCCGCTGGACCTGCTCGCCTCGCTGGTGGACTACAACGCGATGCGCCCCGGAGTCGTCCAGACCTTCTCCGCGCTCCTCGGCGAGAGCGTCACCGACGACCACCCCGCGCGCGGCTTCTTCACCCAGCGCTATGACAAGGTGCGCGCCGACATGGCGGCCATCCTGCGCGGCGAGTTCGGCGACCGGCTCCCCGGCGGGCTCACCCCGGAGGCCGCCGCGCCACTGCTGGTGGCGGTGATGGACGGGCTCCAGTTCCAGTGGCTGCACGACCGGGACGCGGTGGACATGCCCGCCCTCTTCCGGGCCTTCGTCTCCCTGCTGGGGCAGGGAGACGTAGCGGCCGAGGGGTGACGGCCGTGCGGGCGGGCCGTCTCGTGACGGTGGCTCAGTCGTCGCCGCCCACCAGCCTGACCCCCCGCTCGACCCCGGCCACGTTCCTCGGCACCGGCACGAAGGAGCCGCCGGTGTCGAACCTCAGCAGCGTGACCTCGGCCTCCGCCGGTCCCGGTTCGTACCGCCCCGCGTCCACCGCGTCGATCAGCCAGCGGTGCCGCTGTCCGTCGCAGACCGCGTCATAGCCGCCGAGGCCGTGGCGCTCGCGGCCCTGGGTGAGGGTGACGAGCACACTCGCCCGCGGGTACTCCATCGCCTCCCGGACGCATCGGTAGCTGCCGTACAGCGTGACGGATCCGTCCGGCGTGACGTCCCCGGTGCGGTCGATGGTCAGATCGTCGGTCCAGGGCAGGGGCAGACGCGGCCCGTCGGGCCGGGCGTGGGCGGCGGGCGCGGCATGGGCGGCCGGTGCCGCCATGAGAAGGACGGTGAGGGCGCCGAGGGCGCGGCGGCGGTTGCGCATGGACGTACGTACCTCCTGGGGCGGGAGTTCAGTTGCCCGTACAGCTACCGGGCGGCCGAACCCGTCCGGGGGAACCTCACCCCCGTGCGGCGTGTCCGGCACCGCCCAACGGGTGGTTGCCGGGCACTCGGTTGACCCCTCGGCCCCGCGACCGGTTGACCCCGGTGACGCCCTTACGGTGCTCGCCCGCGTCCTTACGGTGCCCGCCCGCGCCCTTACGGTGCTCGCCCGCGCCCTTACGGTGCTCGCCCGCGCCCTTACAGTGCTCACTCCCGGACCGCCTCCTCCGACGGGGCCACTGCGCTCGGGCGTGCTGCCGCCGGATCGCCCCGCAGCCCCGGGGCCAGGGCCAGGGTGACGGCCACGGAGACCACCGCCAGCGCGGCCATCGCCACGGCCGGTGAGGTGGGCTGGGCCAGCGCGCCCGCGAGGGCGGCGGACACGCCCTGCATGGTGAGCATGCCGGAGGAGTGCAGCCCCAACGCCTGGCCGCTCATCTCGTCCGGTGTCAGGGCCATCAGCCGCTGCTGGAGCGCCAGCGTGGCCGAGAAGCCGATCGAGGCGAGGGCGACGGCGGCCAGCGCGAGCGGCAGCGGCGGGTGCAGCGCGAAGACCAGATACGGCACGGCGAGCAGCAGCCGCAGGGGCGCCGCGAGCCGCTCCCGCCGGTGCGGCGGCAGCAGCCGTCCGGTGAGGAGGTCCCCCATCAGCATGCCGAGGGAGCCCACTGCGAAGAGCAGCCCGGCGTGCCGGGGCGCGTAGGGCACGAAGAGGGACTCACAGCCGACGATCAGCCCGTTGGGCACCCAGAGCGCGTAGTAGACACGGCGGCGGGGCGCGGAGGACCACAGCCGGGCGTTGACGCGCCAGGTCTCGGCGACCGAGGGCCGTCCGCCGGCCCGCGCCGGACGCCCGCTCAGGCCGAACCGGGCGGTGGCCCCGGCCAGTACGTACAGCGCGGCGGCGGTGAGCAGGGTGCCGCGCGCCGAGAGGGCGGTCACGAGGAGGCCACCGGCCGCGTATCCGCCGATCTGCATGGTGCCGCCCGACATGTTGAGCACCGAACGGCCCAGCAGATAGCCGTCCTTGGGCAGGATCTCGGTGAGCAGCCCGTAGCGGACGGCCCCGCCGAGGGCGGCCGCCGCGCCCAGCCCGAACACGATGGCGAGGACGGCCGCCACGGGCAGTCCGGGGAGGGCCAACGCGGCGGTCCCCAGGGCGAAGAGCGCCGACAGCCCGGACAGCGCGGCGCGCGGCGGCAGCCGGTCGGCCGCCGACAGCAGCGCCAGCGCGCCCGCCACCTGCGCGAGCGAGGGGCC
The DNA here is from genome assembly GCF_017874715.1 of Streptomyces iranensis. Lineage (GTDB taxonomy): Bacteria > Actinomycetota > Actinomycetes > Streptomycetales > Streptomycetaceae > Streptomyces > Streptomyces iranensis. The sequence continues at coordinate 75,766 of NZ_JAGGLR010000017.1, forward strand.
GAACATGCTGAGCGCGGAGAGCAGCGGAGAGCCGGTCGCGGCGTAGACCAGGGTGCCGAGGGCGAGTCCGCTCGCGGTCGAGGCGGCCACCTGGGTGGCGGAGACCAGGAACAGCGGGGTGAACTCCGGGACCCGGAACACTTCTCGATATGTGCGCATGGCCTTCAGGCTCGGGAGTCGCCGCGCGGCGGCGTTAATGTTTCGCGCGGACGCGAAACAACGCGGAACGACACGGAACGACGCGCGACCACGGAGTGACGGCGGGGGTGGCCGGATGGGGCTGTGGTTGGTGGACGCGGACACGCTCGCGGGCGGCCGGTTCGTCCTCTCCGCCCTGGCCGAGACCACCGCGGCCCTGATCATCCTGGAGCGGGCGAGCGCCGCGCACCCGGGCGAGCGGGTCTGGCTCGACGCCCATCTGCCCGCCTACCGGGCGCGGTTGGCCGACGACCCGGTGACCGCGCTGCTCGTCCGGGCCGCGCTGGGCCGGACCTGGCTCGCGGACTTCCTCACCCAGGCGCCGCCCGGCGAGGGCGAGCCGTCCTTCGAGGAGGAGCTGGCCCGCATCCGCACGACGGCCCCCGCCGCCGCCCGCTCCGACCTCACGGTCTCCCTGGGCCGCACCCCGCTCCCGGCCGCGCTGCGCCGCGACGATCTGCCGGGACTCCTCGCGGAGCTGCTGGAGTGGGTGTGGACGGAAGCCGTACGGCCCACCTGGCCGCGCCGCCGCCGGATCATCGAGGCCGATGTGGTGGCGCGCACCGGCCAGGTGAGCCAGGGCGGCTGGGCGGCCGTCCTGGACGGTATGCGGCCGGGGATGCGCTGGCTGGGCGGCAGCCGGCTGCAGATCAACGTCCACGACAACCCGCCCCGCGCGGTCCACGGCGCCCAGCTGCTCTTCGTCCCCGTCACCCCCGTCGCCGGATGGGTCTCCTGGGAGGCGCCGCACCGCTACGCCGTGATCTACCCGTGCGCCGGTGCCCTCGCCGTGTCCGACCCGCAGCCGGCCCCCGGCCCCCTCGCCCGCCTCCTCGGCCCGGCCCGCGCGAGCGTCCTGCTCCTCCTCGACACCCCGAAGAGCACCACCCACCTGGTGGCCCTCACCGGCCAGACCCTGGGCTCGATCGGCCGCCATCTGCGCGTCCTGCGCGAGGCCGGCCTGGTCCGCAGGCGCCGGGCGGGGCGATCGGTTCTGTACGACCGGACGACGGTGGGCGAGGCCCTGGTGAAGGCGCAGCGGAGCGGTTCGTAGCCGCCGTCGCCCCCTGTCTTGACCTCAACCTCGGTTCATGTCCGAGCCTGCTCTCGCCGCATCGGCCACCACCGGGGCGCGTCCCGAAACCAACCAACTCCGATCAAGGAGGTCCGGCCATGACCGAGATGGTGACCCGATGGATCGAGGATCACGCTCATCGCCTCACCACGCTCGATCCCGAGGCTCCGTTGACCGATCTCCTGCCGCTGGTCGACATCGTGGGCGACGCCGAGGTCGTGGCCATCGGCGCCTCGACCCGTCAGACCCATGAGCTCAGCGCCCTTTCGCACCGGATCGTCCGGCTGTTGGTCGAGGAACGGGGATTCCGTTCGCTCGCCTGGGAAGGGGACAACCCGTCGGGCATCGGCCTCGACGAGTACATCGGCACCGGGGCGGGCGACCCCCGGGCGCTGCTGGCCGAGGCCCGGTCGTTCTGGCAGACCGAGGAGTTCCTCGACGTCGTCCGCTGGATGCGCTCGTTCAACCGGCGCCACCCCGATGACCCGGTCCGATTCGTCGACACCGCCCCGACCGCCCAGGAGCACCTGTCCCAGCTCTCCCTGCCCGACGGCCTCGCCCGCATCGAGCTGGGTCTGGCCGAGGACACGATCCGGTGGCACGAGAACACCGCGGACCGGATCGTCTACTGGGGCGGCCTCGCGCACACCGTCAACGGAACCCCGCGGGCCGTCTCGCCCCCCTCGCCGCCGATGACGCACCGCAACGCGGGCAGTTACCTCCGGGAGCGCTTCGGAGCCGGTTACGTATCCATCGGCCTCACCTTCCATCACGGCATGGCCCCCGGTCCGGTACCGGCGCCGCCCGCGGAGTTCGCTGACGCGATCCTGGGAGGCACCGCGCTGGACGCCTATCTCCTGGACCCGCGCGCCGACAGCCCGGCTCCCGTGCGGACCTGGCTCACCACGCCGACCAGAACACGCCTGCTCGGCCCTTGCTACGACCCCGCCGCCGACGCCGCCCACCACCTCTCCGGCGGATCGCTCGCGGACTGGTGCGACGCCGTCCTCCATGTACAAGAGGTCACCCCGGCCCGTTTGCTCTCGCACACCAGAGACTGAGCCCCGCCGCACAGCGTCTCCAACGAACATTCCGGCAGGCATGTTGCCCAACGAAATGATCGGTCATGATGGTTCTTGATCGGTCATGATGGGTTGTCACGTTCGAACGTCATTCGACGCACAACCATTGACACCCCTGACGGGCCCTCACTACCGTCACGTCAAGATTTCGAACGAGTGACGAAATATCGAACATCGCGAAGGGTCGATTGCTGTGCGCATCACCGGTATCAGTACGCATGTCGTCGGCACCCCCTGGCGCAATCTCACCTATGTGCAGGTCCATACGGACGAGGGGATCACCGGCGTCGGCGAGACCCGCATGCTGGGGCGGACCGATGCGCTGCTGGGCTATCTGCGTGAGGCCGAGACCAATCACCTCGCCGGATCGGACCCGTTCGCGGTGGAGGACCTGGTCCGGCGGATGAAGTACGGCGACTACGGCCGGGCGGGCGAGATCGTGATGTCCGGCATCGCCTGTGTGGAGATGGCCTGCTGGGACATCAAGGGCAAGGCGCTCGGGGTGCCCGTCTGGCAGCTGCTCGGCGGAAAGGTGACGGACCGGGTCAAGGCGTACGCCAATGGCTGGTACACCGTCGAGCGCACGCCCGAGGCGTTCCACAAGGCGGCCTCCACGGTGGTCGAGCGCGGCTACCGGGCGCTGAAGCTGGACCCCTTCGGCACCGGCCACTTCGAGCTGGACCACGCCGAGACCCTGCACTCGCTCTCCCTCGTGGAGGCCGTACGGGACGCGATCGGGCCGGAGACCGAGCTGCTGGTGGAGATGCACGGGCGGTTCAGCCCGGCGACGGCCGTAAGGATCGCGGCCGAGCTGGAGCGCTTCCACCCGTCGTGGCTGGAGGAGCCGGTGCCGCCGGAGAACCTCAAGGCGCTCGCGAAGGTCGCGGAGAAGACGCGGCTGCCGATCGCCACGGGCGAACGCATCCACGACCGGATCGAGTTCCGCGAGCTGTTCGAGTCGCAGGCCGCCGACATCATCCAGCCCGACGTCGGCCATATCGGCGGCATCGGCGAGACGCGCAAGCTGGCCGCCACGGCCGAGACCCACTATGTGCTGATCGCCCCGCACAACGTGGGCGGCTCGGTGCTGACCGCCGCGTCGCTGCAGGTCGCCGGCTGCACCCCGAACTTCAAGATCCTCGAGCACTTCAACGACTTCGCCGACGCGGAGATCAAGAAGGTGGTCAAGGGCGCCCCGCAGGTCGTGGACGGCTACTTCCAGCTCTCCCACGAACCCGGTCTCGGCGTGGAGCTCGACACCGACGCGGCGGCCGAATTCCCCCAGCAGCAGGCCCACTTCGACCTGTGGGCCGAGGGCTGGGAGAAGCGGGACCCGAAGGGCGGACGGCAGTGACCGCGCTCGTCCTCGACGCCCCCGGCGCGTTCCGTCTCGTCGAGACCGGCACCGCCGCCGAAGAGGCCGCGCCCGGCCCCGGTGACGCGCGGGTGCGGGTGCACGCCTCCGGGATCTGCGGCAGCGACCGCGAGCTGTACCAGGGCAACCGGCCCGAGGGGTACGTCCGCTACCCCGTCACCCCCGGCCACGAGTGGTCCGGGACGGTCGAGGCGGTCGGCGAGGGCGTCCCGGAGGCGCTCGTCGGCCGTAAGGTCGTCGGCGAGGGGTTCCGCAACTGCCAGGTGTGCGACCGCTGTCACGCCGGGGACACCACCTTGTGCACGGCCGGGTACGAGGAGACCGGCTTCACCCAGCCCGGGGCGATGGCCGACACCCTGACCCTGCCCGCCCGGCTGCTGCACCCGCTGTCCGACGACGCCGACCTGGGCGCGGCCGCGCTGCTGGAGCCCGCCGCGTGCGTCGCCGCCGCCGCGCTCAAGGCCCGGACCCAGCCCGGTGAGCGGGTCGCCGTGGTCGGCACCGGCACGCTCGGCATGATCGCCGTGCAGTTCCTCGCCGCCGTCTCCCCAGCGCGGCTGCTGGTGGTGGGCACCCGCCCGGACCGGGAGCAGCTGTCGCTGTCCTTCGGCGGCACCGAGTTCCGCACCCGGGACCAGCTGTCCGATCAGCTCTCGGGCTATGACGTGGTGATCGAGACCGCCGGATCGGCCTCCGCCGCCCGTACCTCCGCCTCCCTGCTGCGCCGGGGCGGCCGGCTGGTGCTCACCGGCATCCCGGCGGCGGGCGCGGAGGGCCTTGACCCCACCGATCTGGTGGTCCGCCAGATCGAGGTGCAGACCGTCTTCGGGGCCCCGCCCGCCGCCTGGTCGCACGCCGTACGGGTCTTCGACGCGGGGCTGCTGAGCCTGCGGCCGCTGATCACCCATGAGCTGCCGCTGACCGAATTCGCCTCGGCGATCGAGCTGGTCGGCAGCGGCGATCCGGCCGTCGGCAAGGTGCTGCTGCGTCCGCGGGACCTCGACTAGCGCATGCGTGAGACCTCGCCGTGCCAGACCTCGCCACGTCAAGCCTCCCGCCCCCGGCTCCAGTCGTCCCACCAGCCTTTCGGACCCGAATCCAGTCATCCCACCAGTCCTCCGGACCGTCTCTAGTCATCACCCCAGCCCCACCCGGACAACGATGTCCTGGGCAGCACCAGCCGGACGCCGAACCACCGGCCATCACTCCACAGGGAGCACCGTGACCGCCGCCTCACCCGCCTCTTCCGGCCCCCGCCGCCCCGCCGACGCGGCCCTCGCCTCGCTCGGCCACGCCACGCCCGCCCCCGACCCCGCCGACGCCTCGGCGCACACCTTCCCCGACGGCGGCACCTGGCGCACCGAGATCCCCTCCGTCGAGGGCCCGGAGGCGCTGGCCACCGTGTTCAAGGAGGCCGGGCGGCTGGATGTGCCGATCCACCGGATCAGCCAGGGCAGCGGCGTCTGGATGCTCACCGATGCCGAGATCACCGAGATGGTGGAGTGCTGCGCCGAGCGGAACGCCGAGCTGTGCCTGTTCACCGGCCCCCGCGGCACCTGGGACATCGGCGCCGCCACCCGCTCCGACTCCGGCGGCGGGGGGCTGCGCGCCCGCGGCCATGACGCGGTGGCCGGTTGTGTGGAGGACGCGCTGCGCGCGGTCTCACTGGGCGTGAAGTGCCTGCTGGTGGCCGACGAGGGGGTGCTGTGGCTGCTGAACCGGTTGCGGGCGCGCGGCGAGCTGCCCGCGGACACCACCTTCAAGCTGTCCGCGCTCGTCGGCCCGGTCAACCCGGCCTCGTTCGCGGTGTACGAGCAGCTCGGGGCCGACTCCATCAACATCCCCTCGGACCTGACGCTGGAGCACCTCACCGAGATCCGCCGGGTCTCCCGCGCCCCGATGGACTTCTATGTCGAGGCCCCGGACGACCTCGGCGGCTATGTCCGGCTCTATGACGCGGCGGAGCTGATCCGGCGCGGTGCCCCCATCTATCTGAAGTTCGGGCTCAGCAAATCCCCGGGGATCTACCCGTACGGCGCTCAGCTGCGCGACGTGGCGCTGGGCAGCGCCCGCGAGCGGGTGCGCCGCGGGCGGCTCGTGCTCGACCTGCTCACCCGGCTGGGCGCGGACGGCGGGATGTCCCCGCTCGGCTCCCGGCTGCCGGGTCCGCTGCGGCGTTTCACCGCCGACGCGGACCTGCTCGATTCCTGACGTCCCGACGCAACGACGCCCCAGGGAAGGACCCCAACACCATGCGCACGGTAAGAGGAGCACGAGCCGCGGCGATAGGCGCCGGCCTCCTCGCGCTCTCGCTGACCGCCACGGCCTGTGGCCAGGAGGCGGTCGGCGGCAGCCGGTACAAGCCCAAGGAAAAGGGAGGCACGATCGGCATCGCGATGCCGACGAAGTCCTCCGAGCGGTGGATCACCGACGGCCGCAATGTGGCCAAGCAGTTCCAGGCGGCGGGCTACAAGACGGACTTGCAGTTCGGCGAGGACGACGTCCGCACCCAGGTGGCCCAGCTCGAAAACATGATCACCAAGGGCCACCGGCTGCTGGTGATCGCGCCGATCAACGGCGGGGCGCTCAACGATGTCCTGAAGCAGGCCCATGACGCCAACATTCCGGTGATCTCCTACGACCGGCTGCTGCTGGGCACGCCGAACGTCGACTACTACGCGACCTTCGACAACGAGAAGGTCGGCAGGCTACAGGGCCAGTACATCGTCAACAAGCTGGGGCTGGCCAAGGGCCGGAAGGGCCCGTTCTCCATCGAGCTGTTCGCCGGCTCGTCGGACGACAACAACACCCGGTACTTCTACAACGGCGCGATGAGCGTGCTCAAGCCGTACATGGACAAGGGTGAGCTGATCGTCCGCTCCAAGCAGAAGAGCCTCAACCAGCTCTACACCGAGAAGTGGAGCGGAAGCGCGGCGCAGGACCGCATGGAGGACCTGCTCAACAAGTCGTACAGCACCGAGGACGTCGACGCCGTCCTCTCGCCGTACGACGGCATGTCCATCGGCATCCTCTCGGCGCTCAAGAGCGCCGGCTACGGCACGAAGGCCAAGCCGTTCCCGGTGGTGACCGGCCAGGACGCGGAGCTGGCCTCCGTGAAGTCCATCACCCGGGGCCAGCAGACGCAGACCATCTACAAGGACCTGCGCAAGCTGGCGAAGGCGACCGTGCAGATAGCCAAGGCGGAGCTGACCGGCGGCAAGGCCCCGATCAACGACACCAAGTCGTACGACAACGGCAAGAAGGTCGTGCCGACCTACCTGCTCGACCCGGTCAGCATCGACAAGTCCAACACCCAGGTGCTGGTGGACCAGGGTTACTACACCGCGTCGCAGCTCAAGTAGGGCGGGTCCGGGCTATGAACACCATTCTCGAACTGCGCTCCATCACCAAGACCTTCCCCGGTGTCAAGGCGCTCTCCGATGTCAACCTCCATGTACGCCAGGGCGAGATCCATGCCCTGTGCGGGGAGAACGGCGCCGGCAAGTCCACCCTGATGAAGGTGGTCAGCGGCGTCCATCCGCACGGCAGCTACGACGGCGAGATCCTCTTCGAGGGCCGGCCGTGCGCGTTCAAGGACATCCGCGCGAGCGAACAGCGCGGCATCGTCATCATCCATCAGGAACTGGCCCTGATCCCCTACCTGTCCATCGCCGAGAACATCTTCCTCGGCAATGAGCACGCCAGGCACGGTCTCATCTCCTGGAACGAGACCCTGAAGCACGCCACCGCGCTGCTGAAGCGGGTGGGCCTGACGGATTCCCCGCAGACCCGGATCACCGACATCGGCGTGGGCAAGCAGCAGCTCGTGGAGATCGCCAAGGCGCTCTCCAAGGAGGTGAAGCTACTCATCCTCGACGAGCCGACCGCGGCGCTGAACGACGAGGACAGCGGCAAACTCCTGGATCTGCTGCTGGAGTTCAAGGCCCAGGGCATCTCCTCGATCATCATCTCCCACAAGCTGAACGAGATCCGCAAGGTCGCCGACTCCGTCACCATCCTGCGCGACGGCCAGACCATCGAAACCCTGACCGTCCGGGAAACCCCGGAGTCCGAACCGGAGGTCTCCGAGGACCGCATCATCCGCGGCATGGTCGGCCGCGACCTCGACCACCGCTTCCCCGACCGCACCCCGTACGAGGGCGAGGACGCCTCCGAGGTGGCCCTGGCCGTCGAGGACTGGACCGTGCACCACCCCATCGACCAGCAGCGCAAGGTTGTGGACGGGGTGTCGCTGAATGTCCGGCGCGGGGAGATCGTGGGCATCGCCGGGCTGATGGGCGCGGGCCGCACCGAGCTGGCGATGAGCGTGTTCGGCCGGACCTACGGCCGCTATGCGGGCGGCCGGGTCTTCCGCGACGGCCAGGAGGTCCGCACCCGCACCGTGCCCGAGGCCATCGACCACGGCATCGCGTACGTCACCGAGGACCGCAAGCACTACGGGCTCAACCTCGACGACACCATCAGTCGCAACGTCTCGCTCTCCTCGCTCGGCAAGGTGGCGCGCCGGGGTCTGGTCAACGAGCACGAGGAGTCCCGGGTCGCCGAGCGGTTCCGCAAGACGATGAACATCAAGGCACCCACGGTCTTCGAGCGGGTCGGCCGGCTCAGCGGCGGCAACCAGCAGAAGGTCGTGCTCAGTAAGTGGATCTTCGCAGGTCCGGAGGTGCTGATCCTCGACGAGCCGACCCGCGGCATCGACGTCGGGGCCAAGTACGAGATCTACACGGTCATCAACGATCTGGCGGCCCAGGGAAAGGCCGTCATCTTCATCTCCTCCGAGCTGGGCGAGCTGCTGGGGATGTGCGACCGGATCTACACGATGGCGGCCGGGCGGCTGACCGGGGAGGTTCCCCGGGACGAGGCGAACCAGGAAGTCCTGATGCGCCATATGACAAGGGACAGAGGAGACGAAGGATGAGCACGGCCACCCAGAAGACCGAGAGCCCGGCCCCACCGCCGGCCGAGGGCTCGCCCAGCGTCGGGACGTTGCTGCTCCAGGGCCTGCGGTCCAATATGCGGCAGTACGGAATGCTGGTCGCGCTCGCCCTGATCATCGTCATCTTCCAGATCTGGTCCGACGACATCCTGCTGCGGCCCGGCAACGTCACCAGCCTGGTGCAGCAGAACGGCTACATCCTCATCCTCGCGATCGGCATGATGATCGTGATCATCGCGGGGCATATCGACCTGTCGGTCGGATCGCTCGTCGCCTTCGTCGGCGCGGCCGCCGGCGCGATGATGATCAAACACGATATGCCGTGGGGCCTCGCGGTCGTCCTCTGTCTGCTGCTCGGCGCGGTGGCCGGGGCCTGGCAGGGGTTCTGGATCGCCTACATAGGCATTCCGTCCTTCATCGTCACCCTGGCCGGAATGCTGGCCTTCCGCGGCGGCACCCAGATCCTGCTGGACGGTCAGTCCCTGTCGCCGTTCCCCGACGGCTTCGAGAAGCTGAGCACCGGCTTCATCCCGGAGATGGGCCCGTACACGCAGTACCACAACCCCACCATGGTGATCGGCCTCATCGTCTGCGCCGCCGCCGTCTGGCAGGAGTGGCGGGGCAGGCAGCAGCGGGCGGCCTATGAGCTGGACGTGGCGCCGATCGGACTGTTCTTCGTCAAGTGCGCCGCGATCGTCGCCGCCGTGATGGCCTTCACCATGACGCTGTCCAGCTGGCACGGCGCGCCGTACGGGCTGCTGATCCTCGCCGGTCTCTTCGTGATCTTCAGCTTCGTGATGCGCAACACCGTCATCGGGCGCCATGTGTACGCCCTCGGCGGCAACCAGCCCGCGGCCAAGCTGTCGGGTGTGCGGGACAAGCGCGTCACCTTCATGGTGTTCGTCAACATGGGCATCCTGGCCGCCCTCGCCGGTCTGGTCTTCGCCGCCCGGCTGGGCTCCGCCACCCCCAGTGCGGGCCTCAACTTCGAGCTCGAGGCCATCGCCGCCGCGTTCATCGGCGGCGCCTCGGCCAGCGGCGGTGTGGGCACGGTGCTCGGCGCGATCATCGGTGGTCTGGTGCTCGGCGTGCTCAACAACGGTATGTCGCTGGTCGGCATCGGTACCGACTACCAGCAGGTGATCAAGGGTCTGGTGCTGCTGGCCGCGGTCGGCTTCGATGTCTGGAACAAGCGCAAGGTCGGGTCGTAACCCATCAGCTGTCCCTCATGGATCTAGCCTTATGGAGCCGCATATGACCACGAGCAGACGCACGGTGATCACGGCGGCGGCGGCCGGACTGGCGGCCTCGGCCGCCACGACCGGCACCGCCCACGCGAACAGCGGAGGGGACTCCGCGGGCAAGGGAGACGCGGTGAAGGAGCACTTCGGCACGCTCTCGGACGGCACCGAGGTCGATCGCTGGACGATCGAGAATGGCCGCACCCGGCTGCGCGTGCTCAGCTACGGCGGCATCGTGCAGGCCCTGGAGATCCCCGACCGCCACGGCCGCCGCGCCAATGTGTCGCTCGGCTTCGACGACCTGGACTCCTATGTGACGGACAGCCCGTACTTCGGCGCCCTCATCGGCCGCTACGGCAACCGCATCGCACGCGGCACCTTCACGCTGGACGGCAAGAAGTACCAGCTGCCGATCAACGACGGGCCGAACAGCCTGCACGGCGGCGACAAGGGCTTCGACAAGCACGTCTGGTCGGTGGAGCCGTTCCGCAAGGGCGCGGACGTGGGGCTCACCCTCCGCCGGGTGAGCCCCGACGGCGAGATGGGCTACCCCGGCACGCTCACCGTGCGCGTGGACTACACGCTCACGGCGGCGGGCGACTTCCGCATCGACTACGAGGCCACGACCGACAAGGCGACGGTCGTGAACCTCACCAACCACACGTACTACAACCTGGCCGGGGAGGGCAGCGGCTCCGTCTACGACCACCGGCTGGAGATCGCCGCCAGCCGCTACACCCCGGTCGACAAGACCCTCATCCCCACCGGCGAGCTCGCCAAGGTGGCCGGGACCCCGTTCGACTTCCGCCGCGCCAAGGAGATCGGCCGGGACATCCGGGAGGCGCACCAGCAGGTGCTCTACGGGCAGGGGATCGACCACAACTTCGTGCTGGACAAGGGCATCACCAGCCGTCCCGAGCACTTCCTGACGGTGACCGAGCCGGAGTCCGGCCGGGTGATGCGGATCGCCACGACCGAGCCCGGTGTGCAGTTCTACACCGGCAACTTCCTGACCGGCACGTTCGCGGGCACATCGGGGCGGGTCTACCGGCAGGGCGACGCCTTCGCCCTGGAGACCCAGCACTTCCCGGACTCGCCGAACCAGCCGTCGTTCCCCTCGACGGTGCTGCGGCCGGGGCAGACCTACCGGTCGACGACGGTGCACTCGTTCTCTACCCGCTGACCTCCGTTCTCCTCCTCCCGTCCCGCCTTCGCGCGGGGCGGGAGGTTCGTCGTTTCCCGCCATCCGAGAGGACCCCCATGAGACCAATACGCCCCCGGCTCGCCCTGCTCGGCGCCGCCCTGCTCGCCGCCGCTCCCCTGGGCCTCGCCGTACCGGCAACGGCCGCGCCGGACACCACCGCCACCCCCACCGTCGAGGAGCAGCGGCTCGACAAGGCCGCGCCCCAGGAGATCCTGCGGCGCAGCGGGTTCGACGACGCGGCGCCGGACTTCGCCCGCGCCCTGGCGGGCGTACGGTCCCCTGCCGAGGCCGAGCGAGTGATCGCACGCGAAGGCGGGCATCTGTGGAAGCGCGCCGTGGACCGTGTCCAGGGCCGGGGGCCCGCGGGCGGGGACCTCAGCCGGGACGACGACCGGCCGCTGTACTGGGCACGGCTCGGGATGACCCGGGCGCTCGGCCAGTGGCAGCCGGGCTTCCCGCTCACCGACGCCCGCCGCGCGGCGCTCCTCGACACGCTGGAGCGCACCTCACGCGGGGAGGACTCGATCGACCTCCCGGCAGGCAAAGCGGGTCAGCGCGTCAAGCGCATCGTGGTCACCGGCTTCGATCCGTTCCAGCTGGACGCCGACGTCCGCCGCTCCAACCCCTCCGGCGCGGCCGCGCTCGCGCTGGACGGGACGACGATCCGTACGGACAGCGGCCCGGCCCGCGTCGAGACGGCCGTCTTCCCCGTCCGCTGGGCGGACTTCGCGGACGGCACGGTCGAGCGGGCGCTGCTGCCCGCCTTCCGGCCGGGGCCGCGCCGGGTGGACGCGTTCCTGACGGTGAGCCAGGGCCGGGTGGGCCGGTTCGACGTCGAGCGCACCAACGGCGCCTGGCGGGGCGGCTACCCGGACAACGCGAACGTCTCCCGCACCGAGACCGTGCCCATCCCGGCCGGTGTGCCGACCCAGCGGCCCCAGCCGCAGTGGACGACGACCACCCTCCCCTACGAGAAGATCGTCGCGGCGAACACCGGCCCCGTCCCCGTCTACGACCACACCGAGGTCACCGAGATCCCGGCGGGCGGCTCCACACCCGTGGTCCGCCCGGACGGCCCGACCCCCGGCTCGACCGCCCGTGCGGGTGGTGGCGGCGACTACCTCTCCAACGAGATCGCCTACCGCGCCACGCTGCTGCGCGACGCGGTCGGTCTGAAGGCCCCGGGCGGCCATCTCCACACCCCGGTCCTGCAGTTCGGGCCGGGCAACACCGACCCCGCCACGGGCCAGGTCACCGACCCGGACTTCGTCCACGACCGCGAGGCCATCACCGCCCAGGTGCGCTCGATCCTCACCGTGGTCGCGGCCACGGCATGACGTGATGGGCCGTGACCCAGGTGGCGGTCCGTGATCCACTCCAATGTACGAGTTATGTCGTACATTGGACGGTGGAAGGAGGACCATGTCCCAACAGGCACATTCCACAGTGGCGGTCACGGGTGTCACCGGAGCGCTGGGCAGTCGGATCGCGGCCAGCCTCGCCGAGCGCGGCGTTCCCCAACTGCTCGTCGGGCGCGACCCCGACCGCATCCCCGAACTGCCGGGGGCCCAGCGGCGGGGTCCGGCCGAGTACGCCGACGCCTCCGCGATGCGCACCGCGCTCGCGGGGGCGTCGACCCTGGTGCTGGTCTCGGGGCGCCCCCGGGGCCGGCGTCTGGAGGAACACGCCACCGCCGTCGAGGCCGGGCGGGCGGTCGGGGTGGAGCGGGTGCTGTATGTGTCCCTCATCGGGGCGGCGCCCACCGCCACCTACCGCAACGCGCGCGACCACTGGCTGACCGAGCGGTTCCTGGCGGGGTCCGGGGTCCGCCACACGATCTTCCGGGCGGGCATCTACGCCTCGACGCCCGCCGCCCTCGCCGACGAGGACCTCCTGGTGAGCGGGCCCGGCGGAAACGGCCGGGCCGCCTTCGTCACCCACGACGACATCGCCGATGTGATCACGGCCGTGGCCCTCGACGAGGGGCCCCGCTCCGAACACGACGGGGCCACCCTGGAGGTCACCGGGCCGGAGGCCCTCACCCTCGAGGAGATGGTCTCCCGGATCGCCACGGCCACCGGCCGGCCCTATCGCTATGTCCCCGAGAGCGTGGAGGAGGCGTTCGCGCGGCGGTGGCGGCAGGGCGCCGACGGGGTGCGGATCGAGAGCTGGATCTCGTGGTACCAGGCCATCGCGAACGGCGACGTGTCCGCGGTGACCGATGTCGTCCAACGGATCACGGGCTCGCCCGCGACCCCGGTCGAGCGGGCCGGCTGGTGGCCCGAGCCGAAGACCGCGGGATAGCCGCTACGCCCCCTACGACCCGCCGTTGGCACCGTTGGCACCGTTGAAGCCGTTGGCACCGTTGAAGGCGCCCGCCGCCGTCTCGCCCCGCGGCGCCGCGGGCTCGTCCTCACCCGTCAGGTCGCGTACGAGCAGCGTCGCTCCCGCGACCGCGCCCGGCATCAGGAAGACCGCCACCAACGGGATCAGGAAGAGGACGGACAGCGGGACGCCGAAGCCGAGGGAGAGGAGGCGGCGGGAGCGGAGCAGGCGGCGGCGCTCCTTCAGCAGGATGCCGCGGCGCAGCAGGGCGATCGACGTCAGCTCCTCGGTGAGGAAGAAGGCGGTCACGCAGAAGGCCAGAACGGGGATCACGGTCTGGCCGACCCCCGGGATGAAGCCGAGCGCGAAGAACAGCACGCTCCAGAGGGCGACGCGGATGAGCAGTGCGATGGCCTCACGCAGCCCTATCCACAGCTCGGCCCAGGTCGACATCCCGGACTCGGGCACCGCGCCGCCCTCGGAGCGGTCGACCGCTTCGGAGAGCGACTCGTAGAAGGGCTGGCCGACCAGCAGCGTGACCGCCGTGAACGTGATGATGGCGAGGAAGAGGCAGGTGGCGGCGAAGAGGATCGAGAGCGCGCCGCGGAAGACGCCGAGCCAGGGTGAGGACCAGTCGTCGGCGAAGGGCGTGGCCCATGCGATGACGTCATCGGTCCAGAAGAAGAGGGCGACGAGGGCCGCCGCGTATCCGACGAGGGTGATCAGGGCGGGAATCATCCCGAACCCCCACCATCTCCCGTGCCGGGCCGCCCAGCGTTGCCCCTTCATCAGATAACCGAAGCCACTCACAAGATCACGCATGGGCCGAAGCCTACTGTCCTGGCGTGGCGCGATAAGAGCGCCGGGTTTATCGGTCTGCCAGGTGAATCTGCCAGGTGAAGTCCACGGTGTGCGGATAGTGGTCGGACAGCGGTTTGCCGTCGGCGTCGAGGAAGGCCGTATGCGCGTTGTGGTAGCGGGTGGCGGTGAGGGAGAGCAGCGGGCCGGAGCGGTAGAGGACCTTGTCCACGACCTCGCAGGTGTCGGTAACGTCGTCCGGGTCGCAGACGAGGGCGTCGGAACCGGCGGGCGGGGCCGAGCCGCCGCGTACGAGGTCCACCCAGGGGTCGGTGAGGCCGTTTCGGATGGCGAGGTCGCGGATGTTGTCGGCGGCGCGGGTGTAGCGGGTGTTGGTGTCGCCCATGACGAGCACCGCGTTACCGGCGGAGTGGGCGGCGATGTAGTCGGAGAACTGGGTGATGTTGGCCCGGCGGGCGGCGAGGTCGGCGTCCGTCGTCCCCGCGTTGGGGTGCAGGTTGTACAGGTCGAGGTAGGCGCCCTCGGCCAGCCGCACCCGGGCGAAGCTGAAGCCCTTCGGGGTGAGGCAGTCGGTGCCGTTGCACCGCTTCCACTTCACCCGCTCGAAGCCGTCGTACGGCAGGTCGGAGAGGGTGTTCAGACCGTCGCCGAAAACGGCGGGACCGCTGGTGGGGGTGCGGTACGGGTGGTCGTCACCGGCGTAGAGCGCGGCGTGGTAGTTGAAGTCCTCCTGGACGTTGACGATGTCGTACGCACCGAGCCGGGGGGATATCAGCGGGGTGTTCTTGGCGGGGTGGCTGGAGGACAGCCCCTCGGGGAGCCCCGCCACGTTGTAGGTGAGCACGTTGAAGGTGCCCGAGGTGGCCTGGTGGGTCCCGGTGTCGGCCACGGCGGGCGTGGCGCCGGATGTCGTGACGGTCGCGCAGAGGGCGAGCGCCGCCGCGGCGGCGACGGCCAGGCGTATGACGACGGGGCGTATGACGACGGGGCGTGTGACGGCTGAGCGTCCGATGCGTCTCAAGGGAGCGTCCTCTCGGCTGTTGACCATCGCTTCAGAGCTTTCCCGCGCCCGCCTGGGCGGTGACGGCCGCCACGACGGAGGACGCCGGTTCCGCCGTGTACGCGTATGGCGGGGTGGTGAAGCTGCCCGTCCGGGAGATCTCGGTGGCCGCGCCGCCCAGGTCGTTGCCGCGCAGCACCGCATAGCCGTCGACATCGCTGTCCCGGCTGGTGGTGACGGCCACTTCGGTGTCGCGGAAGACGTTGTTCTCGACCAGCGTCTGCGCACCCATCCGGGAGTGCACACCGGTCTCCGCGCCCTGCACGTAGTTGTCGTAGAAGTGGCCGGTGCCGAAGCGCAGGCTGGGGATGCGGGAGTACACGTCCGAGAACCAGTTGTGGTGGTACGTCACCTTGAGGTGCCCGGTGTCCTCGCTCGCGTTGTTGTCGCTGTGGCCGACCAGGCTGCCCTTGAAGTGGTCGGCGAACTTGTTCCAGGAGACGGTGATGTCGTCCGAGCCGTGGTTGATGTCCAGCAGACCGTCGTAGTAGTCCTTGTCGTGGTCGCGGTCGGCCGAGAAGGTGTTGTGGTCGATCCACACCTTGGTGGACTTCTGCACGGTGATGCCGTCGGACGGCTTCCGGGGCTTGCTGATGTCGAGGTTGCGGACGATGACGTTCGTCGACTCCTTCAGCCGCAGTCCGCCGCCGGTGAAACCGGAGCCCGAACCCGCGCCCAGCACGGTGGTGTTGGAGCCGATGTCCACCTGGCCGGTGAGGGAGATCAGCCCGGAGACCTTGACCACCTTGGCCTTGTCGCCGGTGACGGCGGACTTGAAGGCGTCCAGGGAGGTCACGGTGGTGGCGGTGGCGTTCCCGCCGCCCGTGGTGCCGGCGCCGAAGCCGATGGGGGTGGTCTCGGCGGTGGGACGCGTCCCCGTGGCGGAGCGTGCGGTGTCGGCCGGGTCCGCGCCATGGGCGGAGACCGTGGAGAGGCCGCCGAGGGCGAGCGCCGCGGTGACGCCCGCGGCGACCGCGGTCAGCCGGCGTCGGTCGCGGGCGGTGACGCGGGTGGCGTCCATGACATCGTCGTCGTCCGTGGTGCCGTGGTCGTGCGTCGAGCGCATGGGGGAGTCCTCTCATTCGGAGGATCTCCACACGGGAGGGTAATCGCTTGCGGGATGAGCGAGGGTGAGCGGCAAGCACGCTGATCACAAAGGCCGGTGGAGATCGCCAAAGGTTGCGGCTCTGACGGTGCGGGGCCCCGGCGCCGGGCGATGTGGTCAGGATCGCCCCGGCGGACAGCGGCCATCCCGGAAGAAGCTAGTAAGCGCTTGTTGCGCTGTCAACACCCGTACGAAGCAAGGGAGTTGGCCGTATCGAGAGTTGACGGGCGGGGACTTTGCCGAATCCACAGGCGGCCCACAGGAATCGCCTCTACCTTTCCATGCTCATGACAGACTTATCCCCCGCCCCCATGGGGCGCCGAAGAGTACTGCTCGCCGGAAGCGCCGCCGCGGCGGCCATCGGAATCGGCGCGGGCACGGCCGCCGCCCGCCCGGAGTCGGCCGCGGCGAGTGATACGGCCGCCGGATCCGCGGCCCCCGGGACCGCCACGGCCACCGGGACCACCACGGCCACCGGGCCCCGCGACGCCGCCGCCATCTGCACGCTCACCAAGGAGCTCACCGAAGGCCCGTACTACCTCGACCACGCCCTCGTACGCGCGGACGTCGCCGAGGACAAGAAGGGAGTCCCGCTCGAACTCGTCCTCACCGCCGTGGACACCGCCACCTGCGCGCCGCTCGACAAGGCGCTGGTGGAGATCTGGTACTGCGACGCGCTCGGCGAGTACTCCGGCTTCGTCGGCAACAACGGCCACCAGGAGCCGGACAACGGCAAGTTCCTGCGCGGCGGCGTGCTCACCGGCACCGACGGGGTGGCCAAGCTCACCGGGATCTACCCCGGCTGGTACCGAGGCCGCTGCATCCATGTCCACCTCAAGGTGCACACGGGTGTCACGCTCACCCCGGACGGCTCGTTCACCGGCGGCAACGAGATCCACACCGGTCAGCTCTTCTTCGACGAGAAGATCACCGAGGCGGTGGCCAAGCTCTCCCCGTACTCCACCAACACCGTCCCCCGCACTCCCCTGTCCGCCGACGGCATCTACGGCAACGGCGGCACCGCCGCCGGGCTGCTCGCCGTGACGGCGCTGGGCAGCACGCCGTCCGCCGGTTATCGCGGCACGCTCACGGTCGGCGTCGACCCGGACGCCTGACCGGCCGCCGCGCCCCGTCCCCCGTTCCGTCCACGCCCCCGCCCGGCACCCCGGGCGGGGCCTTCACGCCCGGGGTGCTCAGGCCAGGCGGATGACGTTCCAGGACATCGGCTCCAGCGTGGTGCGCAGGGCGCCGTCCGCGAGCTCCGTGCCCTCGCCGGGACGCGGGGTGACGCGCTCGGGGTCGGTGAGGGTGTTACGGGCCTCGGGGTCGGCGTCGGCGAGGACGGTGTGCTCGACCACGCGGGTCACGGGGAGGGCGCGCAGCGCGATCTCCAGCGGGAGCGGCCGGTGCTGATCGCGGTTGACCGCGAAGACCGTCACCGCGCCGGTGGACTCGTCGAGCACGGCGGTGGCGTGCAGCAGCGGCACCTCACCGTAGACGGAGGTCTCGTACGCCGGGCTGTCGGCCTCGACCCGCAGCACCCGCCCGCGCCCGTGGGCCGACGCCTGCGCGAAGGGGTAGAAGGTGGTCTGCCGCCAGGCGGGGCCGCCCGGTTCGGTCATGATCGGGGCGATGACGTTGACCAGCTGGGCGAGGCAGGCGACCGTGACGCGGTCGGCGTGGCGGAGCAGGGCGATCAGCAGCGAGCCGACCACGACGGCGTCGGTGACGGAGTAGTTGTCCTCCAGGAGGCGCGGGGCCTCCTCCCAGTTGAGCGGCTCGGCGTTGTGGTAGTGGGTCTGGTACCAGACGTTCCACTCGTCGAAGGAGAGGTTGATCCTCTTCTTCGACTTCAGCCGGGCGCCGATGTGATCGCAGGTGGCGACGACGTTCTCGATGAAGGACTCCATGTCCACGGCCGAGGCGAGGAAGGAGTCGCGGTCGCCGTCGCGCTCCTCGTAGTAGGCGTGCAGGGAGATGTGGTCCACCAGGTCGTAGGTCTGCGTGAGGACCGTCGCCTCCCAGGTGGCGAACGTCGGCATGGACTGGTTGGAGCTGCCGCACGCCACGAGCTCCACGTCCGGGTCGATCTGCCGCATCGCGCGGGCGGTCTCGGCGGCGAGCCGTCCGTACTCCTCGGCCGTCTTGTGGCCGGTCTGCCAGGGGCCGTCCATCTCATTGCCCAGACACCACAGTCCGATGCCGTACGGATCCTTGTCGCCGTGGCCGATCCGGAGGTCGGCGAGGGCGGTGCCGGACGGGTGGTTGGCGTACTCCTGCAGCTCAAGGGCCTCGGCTACGCCGCGGGTGCCGAGGTTGAGCGCCATCATGGGCTCGCCGTCGACCTTACGGACGAAGTCGATGTACTCGGAGAGCCCGAACCGGTTGGTCTCGGTGGAACGCCAGGCCGGATCGAGCCGCCGCGGCCGCTCCCCGACCGGCCCGACACCGTCCTCCCACTTGTAGCCGGAGACGAAGTTGCCGCCCGGATACCGGATGACGCTGACGCCCAACTCCCGGATCAGCGCGAGGACATCGGTGCGCAGCCCGGCCTCGTCGGCGGCCGGGTGGCCCGGCTCGTGGATGCCGGTGTAGACGCAGCGTCCGAGGTGCTCGACGAACGAGCCGAAGAGGCGGGGGTCGACGTCGCCGACGGCGAAGGCGGGGTCGAGGGTGAACCGGGCGGAATCGGTCTGCGGCATGACGGCCCATCTCTTCGGGTGTCGCGACTGCGCATATGCGCGCCCGCGCGACTATTCGACATATCGACCAGCGCTCGTTTCTTCGAACGCGACCGTAAGATCTCGCCACGGCGTGCGTCAATGGCAGGACGGCACCCGGTGAGCGGAGGCGCTGGGCGGCCGGACCCCCGTGCTCGGTCAGCCGTGCTCGGTCAGCCGGTGTGCAGGATCCGGAAGCGATCGCGTTCCGCCGGATCCCGATCAACGACCTGGATCGGCGGCCAAGTCCACTGCCACACGCCGCTGCCCGGCGTGCGGGAGAACCGGATCCGCCCGCGGGTGCCCTCGACCGCGACGCGCGGCCAGGACGCGGCGATGCGCGCCCGGTCCGTGCCCTGAGCACGCAGTACCTCGGCGAGGACGGCGACCGTGTCGTAGCCCTCGAAGGCGACGAAGGAGGGCGCCGCGGCCAGCCGCTCGCGGAGGGCCGTCTCGACGCGTGCGCCGAGTGGGCTGAGGCGCTTGGGCAGGTAGCGCAGGAACGGGATCGCGGCGCCGTCGTCGCCCAGCGACATCGCCCATTCGGCGAACTCCGGCTGCCCGGCCGGAGCCCCCATCATGATCTCGGCGAGGCGCTGGTCGCGGCGGACGGACCTGACGATCGACACGGCCGGCTCCGGGTGGCCGACCAGAAGCAGGAGGGCCGTCGCGCGATGGGCGACGAGTTCGTCGCACAGGGCCTCGGGGGCGAGCGCGCGCATGTCGAGTTCGATGACGGTGCCGCCGCGCGGAGCGAGATGGTCCCGCAGAAGGCGGGCCCCGGCCGCCCAGTAGACACTCGGCTCGGCTGCCACGGCGATGCGGCGGTGGCCCGCGCCGAGGAGGAAGTCCCCGTAGATCCGCCAGCCGTGGGACTGCGCCGGGGCGAGGCGCGCGACCCAGTCCGTCGGCTGTTCGGTGAGCGCGTCGAGAACCGCCGACGAGCAGAGGAACGGCAGGCGGAGGGCGTCGGCCCGGACGGCGGCGGCACGAGCGACGACGCTGTGATACTCCCCCGCCAGGGCGGCCACGCCCAGGTGGGCCAGTTCGTCCACGGCCGCCGCGGCCCGCTGGGGATCGGCCGCGGTGTCCCGGACCACCAGCTCGAGTGGTCTTCCGGCGATCCCGCCGTCGTCATTGACGTCGCGTACGGCCAGCTCGAGGCCCGCGAGCACGTGTTGGCCCGCCCCGACCCAGCCGGGCCGGGTCAGCGGAACGAGAGCACCGATCCGGACGGATGGTCCGTCTCGCCGTGGCGGGCGTGCCTGGGTGACCATGCCGGACATTGCATCCGCCGCCGTCGCCGACAGGCAACCGATTATGTGTTCGCCGCCCTGCCAGGCACCTCGCCCCGCTCCCTACGACGGGCGGATGCCGGTGTTGGACAGCCTCAGCCGGAGCTCCCGCTCCTGGTCGCCCGCCACCGCGCCCTGCTCGCGTACCTCGAAGGCACGGGCCAGGAGGTCCGCCATCCGCCGCACCGGGAGGGGACCGCCCTGGAGGTCGGCGGTGACGGGGGCCGTCAGGGAGGCCGGGCGCGGCTCCGCGCGTGGGTCGGCCACCTCGAAGACGGACGTCCACACCGTGGGCCGCCCCTCCCCCGCGTTCTGCGGAAGATTCGCCGTCGCCTGGTCGGACGCGTAAGCCGTGCGCAGCACGCCGAAGACGGTCTCGGCGTCGTCCCGCGAGATTCCGCTCACCGCCACCAGCACCTGCGAGGCGGACCGGGGCTGTTCCGGACCGGCCGTCGTGGACATGGGGCCACCTTTCCCGTCGTTCCGAGCTCTTTCGGTTCCCCGGGTACCCGCCCGCCCCCGACCCATCACCTCGTGAGCGATCCCTTGACCCACCTCACCGCCGCCTCTAGCGTGCGGCCGACGTTACGGAAACGTTCCGGAACTTTTCGGAGCCGGGAAGGGAAGTTTTCGTGATCACTTCGGTCCGCACAGCCCTCGTCGGCGCGCTCGCCGCCACACTGCTCCCGCTCATCACACCGTCAGCCGCCGCGGAACCACTCCGCGGCGGCACCGTGGATTTCGGAAGGCGTCTCCAGCCGATCGACGGTTTCGGCTTCTCCCAGGCGTTCCAGCGCGCCGATCTGATGCACGGCGCACAGGGCCTGACCCCGGAACACCAGCGCGAAGTGCTGGATCTGCTGCTGAACCGCGCCACGGGCGCCGGGTTGAGCATTCTGCGGCTCGGCATCGGCTCGTCGTCCGACGAGGTCTACGACCACATGAAGTCCATCCAGCCCACCGACCCGGGCGGCCCGGACGCGCCCCCGCGCTATGAGTGGGACGGCGACGACGGGGGCCAGGTGTGGCTGGCCAAGGAGGCGCGGCGGTACGGCGTCAAGCGCTTCTACGCCGACGCCTGGAGCGCGCCGGGCTATATGAAGACGAACGGGACGGACGCGAACGGCGGCACGCTGAAGGCGGAGTGGCGACGGGCGTACGCCGACTACCTGGTGCAGTACGCGAAGTTCTACCGCCAGGAGGGCGTACGCATCACCGACCTCGGCTTCACCAATGAGCCGGACCTCGCCACGTCCTACGCCTCGATGCGGTTCACCCCGGAACAGGCGGTCGAGGTGATCAAGGCGATCGGCCCCACCGTGCGGCGGGCCGGGATCAATCTGCTGTGCTGCGACGCGGCCGGATGGGACGAGCAGGCGTCGTTCTCCGCCGCGATCGAGGCCGACAGCACCGCCGCGGACCAGGTCGCGGTGCACACGGGCCACCCGTACGTCACCCCCTCCGACCAGCCCCTGCCGACGACCCGCCGCACCTGGATGTCGGAGTGGAGCCCCAACGGGACGACGTGGAACGAGGCATGGGACGACGACAGCGGCTATGACGGCTTGGCGGTGGCGGAGGCGATCCACACGACGCTCGCGGACGCGGGGGCGAGTGGATATGTGTACTGGTTCGGCGCGTCGGTGGGCGCCACCCGGGGGCTGATCCAGCTGGACGGCCCGGACTACCACGTCTCCAAGCGGCTGTGGGCCCTGGCCGCGTACAGCCGCTTCATCCGGCCCGGGGCGGTACGGGTCGCGGCGGACTCCGGGGCGGACGGGGTGAAGACGACGGCCTTCCGGAACCGGGACGGCCGACGGGTCCTGGAGATCCTCAACACCGGTGAGGAGCCGGTGCGCGGGGACTACGCGCTACGTGGCGGAGGAGACGGGGGCGGAGACGCGCGGGGCGCGGGCGCGGTCTACCGGACGGATGAGACCCATGCGCTCAGCCGCGTCGGAACCGCGCGGGTGCGCGACGGACGGCTGGCGGTCGAACTGCCGGGCCGTTCGCTGACGACGGTGGTACTGCGATAGCCGGGGCCGCCCCTGCCACACGGGTGGCAGGGGCGGCCAAGCCGACCTCGGTCCGCTCGAACCGTCAGTCCTCGAAGGCGACGATCATCTTGCCGGTGTTCTCCCCACGGAGCATCCCGAGGAAGGCGTCCACCGCGTTCTCCACACCCTTGATGACGGTCTCGCGGTAGTGCAGCTTGCCCTCGCGGATCCAGCCGCCGACCTCCTGGAAGAACTGCTCCTGAAGGTGCTGGTGGTCCCCGACCAGCATGCCCTGGACCCGCAGC
Source organism: Streptomyces iranensis (assembly GCF_017874715.1). Classification (GTDB taxonomy): domain Bacteria; phylum Actinomycetota; class Actinomycetes; order Streptomycetales; family Streptomycetaceae; genus Streptomyces; species Streptomyces iranensis. Next base: position 98,524 of record NZ_JAGGLR010000017.1, read on the forward strand.
CGCTTGCCGATGACCATCGCGAGGTTGCGCGGGGCGGGGGTCGGCTCGGTGGCGTTGTACTGCGAGATCATGCCGCAGACGGTGATCCGGCCGTGCGCCTTGAGGCGGCTGATGGCGGCTTCGAGGTGCTCACCGCCGACATTGTCGAAGTAGACGTCGATCCCGTCCGGCGCGGCCTCCTTCAGCTGGTCGGCGACCGGGCCGCTCTTGTAGTTGAACGCCGCGTCGAAGCCGTACTCGTCGAGCAGCACCCGGACCTTCTCGTCCGAACCGGCGCTGCCGATCACCCGGGATGCGCCCTTGAGCTTGGCGATCTGGCCGACCTCGCTGCCGACCGCGCCCGCCGCGCCCGAGACGAAGACCGCGTCGCCCTCCTTGAAGGAGGCGACCTCCACCAGCCCCGCGTAGGCGGTGAGACCGGGCATGCCGAGCACCCCGAGGTAGGCGGGGAGCGGGGCGACCTCGGGGTCGACCTTGACGGCGCTCTCGGCGTCCACCGTCGCGTACTCACGCCAGCCGCCGAAGTGCAGGACGTGGTCGCCGACGGAGATGCCCTCCGCGTTGGAGGCGATGACCTTGCCGACCGCGCCGCCTCCCATCGGCTGGTCCAGCTCGTACGGCGGCGCGTACGACTTCACGTCGTTCATGCGGGCGCGCATAAACGGGTCCACCGACATGTAGAGATTGCGGACCAGCGCCTGTCCGGAGTCCGGCTCGGAGACCTGGGCTTCGCGCAGCGCGAAGTCCTCCGGCTTCGGCCAACCCTGGGGGCGGGCGACCAGGTGCCATTCACGGCCGGTGGTGGGGATGACGGACATGGAAGGGGCCTCTCCTATGCTTCAGCAGATGAAACAATCATGCTGCTGGATATTTCATGTTGTCAAGTAAATGGGTACCCTGGTGGGCATGACGTCCCGCATCGACCCGCTGACCCTTGAGGTCGTCGAGCTCATCGGCACCATCGTGGCCCGCTATCACGAGGAATACGAGGAGGCGGCGGCCAAACACTCCCTGACCGGGGCACAGGCCCGGGTGCTGGGCCTGCTGACCGGCGGCCCGACACCGATGCGACGGCTCGCCCAGCAGCTGAAGTGCGAGCCGTCGAACGTCACCGGGATCGTGGACCGCCTGGAGTCGCGCGGCCTCGCCGAGCGCCGCCTGGACCCGGCCGACCGCCGGGTCAAGCTGGCCGCCGCCACCGAGGCGGGCCGCGAGACCTCCGAACGGCTCCGGGGCTCGCTCGACTTCGCGCGCGAACCGCTGGCGGAGCTCTCGGACGAGGACCGGACGGTGCTGCGCGACCTGCTCAAACGAATGCTGGGCACCACGCCGTAAGGCCGCGCCGCGGAGCCGCATACCGATGCTTTCCCCTCCCCGCCCCTTCCCGATACCAGGGGCCCGCTCCCTGGACCCCGGGGCCCGGGGCAGAGCCCCACCACGCGGCAGAGCCGCACATCGACACTCCGGGAAGGGGCTGAACCCCAGCCCGGGACCTCGGGCAGAGCCCCAAGGCGGCGCGATCGGGCGGGCGCTCCCTACGTGCACCACCACAGGAAGCGCTGGCAGGTCTCCGTGGGCGTCGGGGTCGGCGTCGGTGCGAGGGTCGCCGGGGCGGTGGGTCTCGGGTTCGACGGGGTGGTGGGCCGGTGGGTCGCCCCGGAGCCGCCCGGGGACGACGGGGAGTCGTCCGACGGGTCGGAGGACGAGGCGTCGTCCGGATCGGGCGAGGTGTCGTCGTCCTCGCCCTTGGACTTCCCACCGTCCTTGCCCTTGTCCTCGCCCTTGTCCTTGGACGACTTTCCGTCCTTGCCGTCCGCCGCCGAGGGGCCCGCGCTCGGGCCGTTCGTGCCCGTGACGATCGTCTCGGCGGATTCGGTCACACCGCCATCGCGGTCGGCCACCGGCTCCTGCCGCCTGTGCGCCGGGGAGGACTCCCGCCAGTGCCCCTCGGTGGCCAGCTCGGCCACGAACACCGCGACCAGCACCGGGCCGAGCACCGACGCCAGGATCGCCACCCGGCGCCCCCGGCCCCGGCGGGCCCGACGGGCGCGGCGGCCGAAGAGGCCCCGGGACTTGGGCTTCCGGCGCGAGGCGCGAGTGGTGCCGGAGGCACGGGAAGCGTGGGCCGTACGGCGGTCCGCCCGCCGTTCCGCCCGCGTGGCGGGCGCCTCGGCCCCACCGCCGCCCTCATCCGCCGCGTCCGACACGGCAGAGGGCAGCCCGAGTTCCTCGACGGGCCTCCCGCATCCAGGGCAGGAGACGGCACCGTTGAGATGGCGGCGGCAGGGAGAGCAGTAATCCATTTCGCCGGGCAGGTTATGTGACCAACGGGTAGGTCAGCAGGACGCGGGGTGTGTGGATCCTGTGCAAAGAACCGTACGAAGGCCCTCGTCAGGCCCCTGCCGTCCGGCGGGCCGGGGACGGCCGGGGCCCGCCAGGCCCCGCTCAGCCGCCGAAGGCGGGCTGTGCAAGGCCCTGCCCCGCACCCTGGATGACCAGCAGCGATCCGGCGAGGGGCGGTGCGGAGGCGCCGAGGCCGACGCGTGCCGAGGTCAGATACAGATCGGTGAGGTCCGCACCGCCGAAGGCACACGCGGTCGGGCGCGGGAACGGCAGCTCCACCACCCGATCGAGTGTCCCGTCAGGGGCGTAGCGACGGATCGCGGCGCCGTCCCACAGCGCGACCCACACCGCACCGTCGGCGTCCACGCACAGCCCGTCCGGGAAGCCCGCGCCCTCCTCGACCTCGGCGAACGGCCGCCGGCCCGAGACCACCGGACCATCGGGGTCCTCGACGTCGAAGACGTCGAAGACGTCGATACGGCGGGTGGGGGTGTCGATGTAGTACATGAGGCGGCCGTCCGGGCTCCAGCCGATGCCGTTGCTGACCGTCACCTCCGGCAGAAACTCCGTATGGGAGCCGTCGGACCCGATCCGGGAGAGCGTGCCGCCGCCGGCCCCCTCGTCGTAGCGCATGGTGCCCGCCCAGAGCGAGCCGTCGGGCGCGACGGCGGCGTCATTGCCCCGGCGGCCGGGGACCGCCTCGCGCAGCAGCCAGTCGAAGCCGCCGTCCGCCCCGTACACCCCGATGCCGTCGCGGAGGTTGACCACCAGGCCGCCGCCCGCGCGGGGCTTGGCCGCGCCGACGTGCTGCTCGGTGCCCAGGGTGGTACGGCGGCCGGTGGCGGGGTCGTAGGTGTGGACGCGGGAGGAGAGGATGTCCACCCAGATCAGCCGCTGGGCGGCGGCGTCCCAGGTGGGTCCCTCACCGAGCACGGCGCTCGCGCGCACCGCGATCTCGAGCGATGGCCGTGTGCTCATATGTCCCGCCTCCGATGTCCCAGGCGCACCGACAGTTCACCCGCGCCCTTGGCCGCCAGTTCCTCCAGCTCGGTCTGGCGCTCATCGCTCCAGCGGATCGTCGGCACCGAGATCGACAGCGCCGCGACCACCTTCCCCGCGGAGTCCCGTACGGGAGCCGCCACGCAGTTCACATCCGGGTTGGACTCCCGCTGCTCGACCGCGATGCCGCGCTCGCGCACGGTGGCGAGGTGACGGCGCAGTTCGTCGGGGGAGGTGACGCTGTTGTCCGTCATCGCGGGCAGCGGCTGCTCGCCGGACAGCCGCGCGGCCAGGGCGTCCTCCGGGAGGGAAGCGAGCAGCATCTTGCCGACCGAGGTGCAGTGGGCGGGCAGCCGGCGGCCCGCGGCGGAGACCATGCGGACGGCGTGGGTGGAGTCGACCTTGGCGATATAGATGACGTCCATGCCCTCGAGGATCGCGACATGCACGGTCTCGTCGCAGGTCTCGGCGACGCTCCGGGCCACCTGCTGGCCCTCGGCGGCCAGGTCGAGCTGCTCGGCGTAGCGGCTGCCCAGCTGGTACGGCCGGACTCCGAGCCGATAGCGGCCGGGCTGGTCGGGAACCTGGACCAGATAGGAGCGAGCGGCCAGAGTGGTCACCAGCTCATGGACCGTCGTACGGGGCAGCCCGAGCCGACGGGTGATCTCGGGTGCGGAGAGCGTGCCGTCCCCGTCCAGGAAGAGCTCGAGTATGTCCAGAGCCCGTGTCACCGCGGGCACCAGGCGTCCCATAGTGCTCGCCCTCCCCTTCTGGTTCAGATGGCAAGCGTTCGAGATTCCGGCCGGTGGCCGGTATCGCGAACACAGGTTATGCGGAGGGGACTTACCCCGGCAATGGTCCGGCAAAGCCACGATGTGCCGGGAAGCGCTTGCGCCACCGGACGGGGACGCACCCGTACGCCACGATAGGAGCCATGGATTCCGCGCCCGGCTCATTCGCTCAGCCCGACTCGTTCCCCACTCCCTTCCCCTTCGTCCTCGTACTGCTGCGCCGGATGGCCGACCATCAGCCGGGGCTGGTCGAGGACGCGCTGCGCGAGCTGGGTTTCGGGCGTGCGGTGATGCGCGAGGCCAACCGCCGCTGGCAGGCCATGCAGCGCTCGCCGCGGCGGCGCTCGGCGGTCGCCCGCTACCGCTCCGTGCTGGGCCCGCCCGAGTCCACCGCCACCCGCCGGATCGGCGATCTGACCTGCGAGGCACTGAGCTGGTCCGTGCCGCTGTGGCCGGATCTGCGGTTCGAGGTGCTCACCGCGCCGAACGGGGCGGTGTGGAACGAGTGGCTGGTGCGCGCTCCGGGCGCCCCCGGGCCCCGGTTGCGTACGGCCGCCGACCTCATGCCCTGGTCCTGCACGGTGGACGAGGTGGCGCGCGCCTTCGCGCCCGCACGGCCCATGGAGGGCTCGGCGCCCACCCGCTGGCGGCTCGCCTTCGACGCGCCGGAGGCGGAGAACGGTGAACTCCGCCACTATGTGGCGGAGTTCACCTGGGGACTGCTGCAGCGTATGGAGGACGTCAGGCCAGCTTCGCCGACAGCGTGATCTCCGTACCGGCGAGCGCCTGGCTCACCGGGCAGTTCTTCTTGGCGTCCTCGGCCGCCGCGGCGAACGCGGCCTCGTCCAGACCCTCCACCGTGCCCTCGACGGTGAGGTGGATACCGGTGATCCCGGTGCCGGGCTGGAAGGTGACCTCGGCCTGGGTGGTCAGCTGAGTGGGCGGGTTGCCCGCCTGGGTGAGGCCGTGCGAGAGCGCCATCGAGAAGCAGCTGGAGTGGGCCGCCGCGATCAGCTCCTCGGGGCTGGTCTTGCCGTTCGCCTGCTCGGCGCGGGACGGCCAGGAGACCGGCTGCTCGCCGATGCCGGAGGAGTCGAAGGTGACGGTCCCCTTGCCCTCGGCCAGATTGCCCTGCCAGACGGTGTGCGCGGTACGCGTCGTAGCCATGCTCGCTGTTCCCTGCTTCCTGTCGGACGTGCGGTATGCGTATACGGTCGGAGACGATCAACCGGCGGGGGTGACACCGCTTGCGGTGGCACCCTGTCCGGAGATCGACTCCGAGCCTACGTTCCAGGCGACCATGGCCGGGCGACCATGCTCACTTCCCAGTCGACTGACGGTCGCGGTGTCCAGCCGGAAGAGCGCACCGGCGGCCGGGGGCAGGCCCAGCCGCCGCGCGGTGAGCACCCGCAGGACGTGGCCGTGCGCCACCAGCACCACATCGGCGCCGTCGGCCGACTCCAGCTCGGGGGCGATCCGGGCGAGCACCCGGTCCACCCGGTCCCCGATCCGCTCGGGTGACTCACCGGGGTGGTCGGGACCGGCCGACGGCACGCCGTCGGTCCACAGGTTCCAGTCGGGGCGGGTGCGGTGGATCTCGTCGGTGGTGATGCCCTCGTAGCCGCCGTAGTCCCATTCGCGCAGGTCGGACTCGACGGTCAGATCCTCGAGCCCGGCGAGCCGCGCGGTCCGCAGGGCCCGGTCCATCGGGCTGACCAGGATCAGCCCGATCTTCCGTGCGGCGAGCGGCCCGCGCAGGGCCCGTGCCTGCTCCTCACCGCGTCCGGTCAGGGGCAGATCGGTCCAGCTGGTGTGCTTGTGCGCCCGGCTCCACTCGGTTTCGCCATGCCGGACCAGCAGCAGCTCAGCCACGGTCGCCGGATGCCTTCTCCTCGCCCGCGACGCCCTGCTCCTTCTCCTCGTCGATGGCGTGCTTCTCGTTCGCCGCGGCGGCGATGGAGGCGCGCACCGTATCCATGTCCAGGTCGCGGGCCTGGCCGATGAGGTCTTCCAGGGCCGGCTCGGGGAGGGCGCCGGGCTGGGCGAAGACCGCGATGTTCTCCCGCACGATCATCAGCGTGGGGATGGACTGGATGTCGAAGGCGGCGGCCAGCTCCGGCTGGGCCTCGGTGTCGACCTTGGCGAACAGCAGATCCTGGTGGTGCTCGGCGGCCTTCTCGTAGATGGGCGCGAACATCCGGCACGGCCCGCACCAGGAGGCCCAGAAATCAATCAGTACGAATTCGCTCCCGGACACGATCTCGTCGAAGTTGTCCTTGGTGAGCTCGACGGTGCTAGTGCTCATGCCTGCGTTACCCGCTTCCGTACGTCGGCAGATGCCACATGCACGGTAACCCCGCCACCGCCCGCCGTTATTCCGGGCCGGTGGCGGGTCGGCGCCATTTCCAGGGCTAGCCCGCCCGGAAGCGTATGCCCAGGTCGGCGGGGGTGAAGCGGCGTACGTCCCCGGTGGAGAGCCCGCGGTCGGTCCCCCGGAGGATCCAGAAGCCGCCCGTCCTGCCGCGGCCGTAGCCGGGCGCGGCGGCGACCACGTCCTCGTGTCCGTCCCCGTCGACGTCGAGCAGCGGGGGCTGCGGGGCGAAGGCGTCGAAGCCGTACGGGGTGTGCCGACCGGGCACCCCCGGGGTGTCCAGGTCCAGGGACTGGACCCCGCCGCGCTCCCGGCCGTGCCCCTGGCCGTGCCCCTGGCCGTGCTCCCGGCCGCGCCCCTGGCCGTGTTCCCGGTGCGAGCCCTTGGCCTGGTCGGGGGCGTACTCGCCGCCGCGCCCGTGCCGTGAGCCGGGCAGCAGGGTGAGCCGGCCGTTGCCGTTGTTCTTCTCCGGGGTGGCCACGACGAGGTCGGGGCGGCCGTCGCCGGTGATGTCGCCGACGGCCGGGGAGCCGCCGAAGCCGTCGCCGCGCCGTGCGTCACCGGGCATGCCCGGGGCGGACTGATCGACGGTGAGATCAGCACGCCCTCTCCCCAGACCGGGCTTGGCCCCGTGGACGACGGTCAGCCGTCCGGAGGCGCGGTGGCGGCCGGGGCCGAGGGTCCCCTGGCCGGGCGCGAGCAGATCGTCGATCCCGTCGTGGTCGGCGTCCCCGGCCGTGGGCTCGCGCGGACCGTCCTCCGTGCCGAGGGCGTGGGCCAGGCGCGCCTCGGGCCGCTTGTCCCGCACCAGGCCCTTGGGGCCGCCGCGGTAGTGGGCGACGGGGGTGTCGAGGGGGGCGGTGTCGCCGGGTTCCGGCTGGTCCGCCTGGCCGAGGCCGTAGCGGTAGGTCAGCACCACATCGGTGCGGTGGTCGCCGTTGAAGTCCCCGGCCGTGGCGGTGGCGGGTGCGCTGCGGCGAGGCCGGTCGGTGGGGCCGGTGGGGAGCGGGGCGGTACGGGCGGGGTGAGCCTTGGCGCCGAACGGCCCGTACAGCACGCGTACGGCACTCCGGCCGGCACCGCGGCCGGCGCCCCGGCCGTCACCGCGGCTGTCACCGCGGCCGGCACCGCGGCCGGCGCCCCGGCCGTCACCGCGGCTGTCACCGCGGCCGTCACCGCGGCCGTCACCCTGGCCGTCCGCCGCCGAGGCCAGCAGGTCGGCCGCGCCGTCCCCGTCGAAGTCCCCCACGGCCAGCGCCAGGAATCCGGCCCCGCCGCCGCCGAGCGGGCGCGGTGCGGCCAGCCCTCGGGGGCCGCCGCGCAGCACCACCGTCTCCCCCTTCCGCTCGGCCCGCGGCGAACTCCCGTGCCGGAACCGCGCCGTCACCAGGTCGGTGAATCCGTCCCGGTCGAGATCGGTGCGCAGCAGGGGGCCCACGTAGTCGTCCTCGGCGCCGTTCACGACGAGGCGGTGCCGCGGGTCGAGGCCGTGCGCCCCGCCGTAGACCACCGCGAGCCGGGCGGGCAGCGGTCCCCGGGATGCGCTGGTGGGGCGGACGGCGGTGGCGAAGTCGTCGTAACCGTCGCCGTTGAAGTCCCCGAGCGAGGCACCGGCCGCCCCCTTGGTGGTCCCCTCCACCGGCCTCCGCCCCTCGTGGCCGCCCTCGCTGCACCCGGCGAGCAGCAGCACGGACACGGCCACGGCCACGGCGGCGACGGGAACGGGAACGGACGAACGCACGGCGACACCTCGCAAGGCGAATCGAGCGGACGGGCTTCACCGCTCAAGGACTCCAAGGAGCGCGCTCGGGTTGCCTGGCGGCCGCCCCCGCCAAATACACGCGACACCGGGCGCCGACCTTGCGATCATGACGCCTGACCCCTGGCCCCTGGCCCCCGGACGAGAAAGGGCGATGCGCGATGCCGGCCATACCCGCCGACCCGACCGTGCTGCACCCGATGCCCGAGCAGCCACGGGTGGTGCTGCTCAAGCCACTGATCACCTCGCCGCTGATCGAGGTCGGGGAGTTCTCGTACTACGACGACCCGGATGAGCCCACCGCGTTCGAGACCCGCAATGTGCTGTACCACTACGGGCCGGAGCGGCTGGTCATCGGGAAGTTCTGCGCGCTGGGCGAAGGGGTGCGGTTCATCATGAACGGCGCCAACCACCGCATGGACGGCCCGTCCACGTTCCCCTTCCCCATCATGGGCGGCTCGTGGGCCGACCACTTCGACCTGATCACGGGCCTGCCGGGCCGGGGCGACACCGTGGTGGGCAACGACGTCTGGTTCGGATACCGGGCGATGGTGATGCCCGGCGTGCGTATCGGCCACGGCGCGGTCATCGCCTCCGGTTCCGTGGTGGTGGACGACGTTCCCGACTACGGCATCGTCGGCGGCAACCCGGCCAAGCTCATCCGCCGCCGCTACGACGACGAGGACATCGCCCGGCTGCTGGCCCTGGCCTGGTGGGACTGGCCGCTCGAGCACCTCACCGCCCATCTCCGCACGGTCATGTCCGGAAGCGTGGACGAGCTGGAGGCGGCGGCCCCGCGGTAGGGGGTGTCCGGGGGGCCTCGACGCCTGCGGGTGGTGACGCCTGGGGCGGGCTGCTCCCCTCCCCGCCCCTTCCCACAACTGGGGCTCCGCCCCAGACCCCGAGATCCAGGGGCGAAGCCCCTGACAGCCGGAAGGGGAAACCATCGGCTTGCGGCTCCGCCGCGTAGTGGGGCTCCGCCCCAGACTCCGGGGTCCAGGGGCGAAGCCCCCAACAGGGGGAAGGGGAAACCATCCACATGCGACCCCGCCGCATTGTGGAGCCCCACCCCAGACCCCGAAGTCCAAGGGCGAAGCCCCCAACAGCGGGAAGAGGAAACCATCCACATGCGACCCCGCCGCGTAGCAGGGCCCCACCCCAGACCCCGAAGTCCAAGGGCGAAGCCGCTGACAGCCGGAAGGGGAAACCATCGGCATGCGGCTCCGCCGCGTAGTGGGGCTCCGCCCCAGACTCCGGGGTCCAGGGGCGAAGCCCTTGGTAGCGGGAAGGGGCGGGGAGGGGAAAGATCCGCCCCCGCCCCCTACCTCAGCTCTCGAGGCTCATGTACAGACGAGCCCCCCGCGGCTCAAAACCGACGCGTTCGTAGACGCGGCGGGAGCCCTCACCCGAGTACTCCAGCCAGACCGACCGGGCCCCCCGGGCGAACATCGTCTCGGTCAGCGCGGCGGTGACCGCGGCGGCGACGCCCCGGCCGCGGAAGGCGGGCCGGGTGCCCACGCCCGCCAGTTCGGCGGTGCCCACGGCGGGAGCCGAGCAGATGGCCCCACCGGCGCAGCCCCCGTCGGGCGCCCGGACGAACCGGACCGCGCCGCCGTCCTCCTGGACGCGTCGCAGCCGGGCCGCCCCCTCCTCGGAGGCGGCGAACTCACTGGCGAACGCCTCGGACAGCGCGGCGTCGATCCCCCGGTAGTCCTCGTCCGTGGCCGGAACCGCCACCGGAACGGCCGCCGTGCCCCGCGGAACGGCGAGCCGTTCCGGGGTGCACACCAGATACGCGTGCGTGGCCTCCACGCCGAACCCCGCCTCCCGCAGCGCGGGCTCCACGTCTGGCGCGGCGTCCGGCGCGAACTCGAGCCGGGGCTTGAGTCCGCGCACCCGGAACGCCCCGACCAGCTCCATGACGTCCCGGGTGGTGGGCCGGGCGCCGGGAAGCGGGGTCGCGTAGTTGATGTACGGGCTGGTGGTGCCGGGATCGAACCCCGCCACAAAGCCCCCGACCTCGACAGTTGCGGGGCGGCGGCGGAGGTTGGCTACGGCGAAACTCTGGACGTCAGTGCCCATGGTGAAGTGACCTCACGGATCAACGCGGCGGAAGGCGCCGCGGAAGGAAGCGGTGTACGGATACATGGGGCCGCCGTGAGGAGACGGGTTGCCGGCACCGATCGCTCAGTGCCGACGGCGGCCGCTGGGGGACGCCGGGTCCATGGGCTTCAGTCCTTTGACGGATATGTGACAGATAGTGAATCGCCACGCGGAACATAACGCACGGCGTGGCCGGGTGACACATGGTTTTCGCGAGGCGGCGCGTCAGTCCGCCCACCGCTTGACGCGGCGTCAGTCGCCCAGCACGCCACGGAACTTGCCCGGAGGATTGACGCGGACACACCACGACTCTACCGTCTCGTCACATCTCGGCGTTCATAACGAAACACCAACTTCATATACATGGACACGCGGTCCATACCAACCCCCCACGGGAAGGCAATTCCCATGCGCATCCGTACGCTGCTCACCGCGCTGGCGACCGTGACCACCGTCATCGGTGGCCTGGCTCTCGCGGGCCCCGCCGGCGCCTCCCCCACGGCCACCGCCCCCACCTCCCCCACGGCCGCCTTCGCCGACCCGTCGAAGGCGCCGGGCGGCAACTTCGACCTCTCGGTGTGGCAACTCCAGGAGCCGGTCGGCTCCCCGGGCAAGCCGACGACCATCCCCTCGTCCCGGCTCCAGGGGGCGAGCGGTTTCCAGGACGACTACTTCTACACCGACAAGCGCGACGGGGCGATGACGTTCTGGGCGCCCGAAAAGGGCGTCACCACCCCGAACTCCAACTACGCCCGCTCCGAGCTGCGCGAGATGAACCGCAACGGCGGCGCCGCGGACTGGTCGCTCGGCGGCTCGCACAAGCTGCAGGCGACCCTGCGCGTGGTGTCGGTGACGAAGAACGTCTGCGTCGGCCAGATCCACCTCGGCTCGGGCGGCTCCTCCACGAAGCCGCTCGTGGAGCTGTACTACCGCGCCAACGGCGACATCGTCCTCGGCACCGAGAACTCCCCCGCCGGCGGCCAGACGCTGCACAACGTGGGCCATGTGTCGGTCGGCAAGACATGGAACTACACGATCGGCGTCTCCGGCGGCGACACCATCGACCTGACGGTCAACGGCAGCACGACGCACTACGACATCCCGTCGTCCTTCTTCCAGTACAAGCAGTACTTCAAGGCGGGCTCGTACAACCAGTCGTCCTCCGACAGCACGACGAACGGAGCGCGCGTCGGCTTCTACGGGCTGACCGTCTCCCACGGCTGAGCCCCAAGGCCCGGCGGCCAAGGCGGCCGCCGGGCCTTGTCGCCGCTAGGACGTCCGGCCGCCGAAGACCTCGGCCACCTCCGGGATGCGGTCGATGTAGCCGTCGAGCAGCTTGCGGCCGACGGTCACCGAGTCGACCAGCGGGTGGAGGGAGAACGCCTTCGCGGCATCGGTCCGGGAGCCGGTGACAGCGGCGCTGATGGTGAGCCGCTCGACCGCCTTGACCTGCTGCATCAGCCCGGTCTGGGACAGATCGGGCTGGGTGATGGTGTGCGGGTGGACACCGTTCGCGTCAACGGTCACGGGCACCTCGACGACGGCGTCGTGAGGGAGGCCGGAGACGGTGGTCCCGTTGCGCACATTGAGGATCATCGTGGTGCGTTCATTGCGGCTGATCGCGGCCATCACGGCGAGGGCGACCCCGGCATACCCCTGGTGCGCGGGGTCCGGCCGGAAGTTCTCGTCCGGCTGGGCCTCTCCCTGGACGGCGCCCTTGGCCTCGGCCATGTAGTTGGCGCTGCGGTCGGCGATGGTCTTCCGCCACAGCGACACGGCCGAGCCCGCGGCGGCCTCCGTCACCCGCTGGTAGAACTCCTGTTGCTGGCGGGCCAGGAACTCGCCGCGGGTCTGCGGAGCGTCGAGGATGGACCGCACGGCCTCCCGGTTGAAGTAGTAGTAGTACAGGTACTCGTTGGGGATCACACCGAGGTCGCGCAGCCACTCGCGCCCGAAGACGACGCCCTCCTCCAGGTCGCCGAGGCGCTGCTCGTCGGCGAGCAGACGGGGCAGGATGTCCTCGCCGTCGTGCAGGACGCGGCGCATCCAGCCGAGGTGGTTGAGACCGACGTAGTCGAACTGGGCCCGGGACGGGTCGAGGCCGAGGGTCGTGGCGATGCGGCGGCCCAGACCCGACGGCGTGTCGCAGATGCCGAGGACCCGATCGCCGAGGACGCTCTGCATCGCTTCGGTGATCATGCCAGCCGGGTTGGTGAAGTTGATGACGTAGGCGTGCGGGGCCAGGCGCCGTACCCGGTGCGCGATGTCGAGCATGACGGGGATGGTGCGCAGCCCATAGGCCAGACCACCCGGGCCGGTGGTCTCCTGGCCGAGGACGTCGAGGTCGAGGGCGACCCGCTCATCGCACATCCGTCCCGTCAGCCCGCCCACGCGGATGGCGGCGAACACGAAGTCGCTGCCCTCCAGGGCGTCGTCGAGCGACGTGGTGACCGTCACCCTGGGCGCTTCGGCATGGCCGTCGGCGAACTGGGCGAGCACTTCGGCCATGGCCTTGAGCCGGGCCGGGTCGGTGTCGTACAGCCACACATCGTCGATACGGGGGGAGCCCTGATCGTGCAGCAGGGCCTGGTAGACGTAGGGCACGCGGAATCCGCCGCCGCCGAGGACGGTCAACTTCATGCGAGTATCACCTTTCCGTCCGCCTCGCGGCAGAGCTGGAGCGTGTTGGGGTCGGCACCGCTGGTGGTGATCAGGACGTCGAGGTCGGAGAGCGAGCACACGCGCAGCGATCCGGTGCCGGGGAACTTGGTCTCGGCGGCGACCAGGACGACCTTCCCGGCCGTCTCGATCATGGCCTGTTTCAGGGGGGCCTCGACGGCCATGTTGTCCACCACATGGCCGCCTGCCCGCACTCCGGTGCAGCTCAGGAAGAGCAGGTCGGCGCTGACCTGACGGAGGGCCTGCTCGGTGAGCGAGCCGACCAGGGACTGGTAGTTGCGGCGCAGCACGCCACCGAGCATCACCAGCCGTACGGCGTCGTCGTCGCGGAGTTCGTCGAGCACCGGCAGGCTGCTGGTGATGACGGTGACGGGACGGCCCCGCAGTCGGCGAGCGATGGCCAGGGGGGTGGTTCCGATATCGAGGACGATCACGCTGTCGTCCTCGACCAGCTTCACGGCCTCCTCGGCCATCGCGTCCTTCAGCGCCTCGTCGCGCGAGATGACCACGTCGAACGGAATCTCTTTCTCCGTCTCCGCACCGGCGGCCTCCGCGCCCCCACGCAGCGACAGGGCCGCTCCGCCATAGGTGCGGACCAGCTCGCCGTTGCGGTCGAGGAGGGTCAGGTCCCGGCGAATCGTGGATTCGCTGACCTGCAGGTTCTCGGCGAGCTCGCGTACCGAGGCCACTCCGGTCGACCGGAGTGACTCGACGATCTTCGCATGTCGTTTGCGTGAAGTCACGCACTGACGATAGCACCGCATGACTGAAGTCAGTCATAACGACAAGAGACATTCTCTTTACTGATCGACTCTTGTCATTCCGCAAAGGCGATGCTCATAGTTGAGCACTTCACCGTGGTCGCACCGGAAAGAGGCGGTCTCCGTGCTCGACGTGCTCTTCGCCGGCGAGGTCTTCTGCGACCTCGTCTTCGGCGGCATCCCCCACCTGCCCACCCCAGGAACCGAGGTGTACGCCGACCGGTTCGCCGTCTCCCCCGGGGGAACCGCGAACCGCGCCGTCGCCGCCGCCCGCCTCGGACTGCGGACCGGGATCCTGGGGGTGATCGGCACCGACCTCTTCGGCGAGCACCTCGCCGCCCGGCTCGCGGCCGAGAAGAACCTGGACCCGACCTGGCTGCGCCGCGATCCCGCCGTGCACACCCCGGTCACGGTCGCGGTGACCCAGGAACACGACCGCGCCTTCCTCACCTACGAGGAGAAGGGGGCCCTGCGCCCCGAGGTGTGGGAGGGCGAGCTGCCCGCCGTCCGCTTTCTGCAACTCGGGATCGGACGGCCACTGCCCGCCTGGGCGGCCGAGTTCCGCGCCCGCGGCACCCGGGTGGTGGGCGGCGTCGGCTGGGACCCCACCGGCCAGTGGTCGCGGGATCTGCTCACCCGGCTCGCCGAGGTCGACGTATTCGTCTGCAATGCCGTCGAGGCGACGAGCTACACCCGTACCGACACGGTCGAGGAGGCCGTGAAGGTGCTCGCCGACCATGTGCCCGACGTCGTCGTGACCGATGGCGGGAACGGCGCGGTGGCGGTGGACGGCGGCACCGGCGAGCTGGTCCGGGTCGCCGTTCCCCGGGTGCCGGCCGTCGATCCCACCGGCGCCGGTGATGTGTTCACCGCGGGACTGATCACCGGCCTGAACCACGACTGGCCGCTCGCCACCCGGCTCCGCTTCGCCGGACTGTGCGCCGCCCTGTCGGTGCAGAACCTGGGTGGCGCGAACAGCGCACCGCGCTGGGAGGCGATCGACGCCTTCCTCGAACGCACCCCCCGGATCCCGGACGCGGACCTCATCCGCATCCGTGCGATCAGGCCGTAGGGGGTGTCCGACGGATCTTGACGCCTGCGGCGGGCTGTTCCCCCTCCCCGCCCCTTCCCACAACTGGGGCTCCGCCCCAGACCCCGGGGCCAGGGGCGAAGCCCCTGCCACGCGGCGGTCACCCCGTAGCTCCCGCGATCCGGGTCGGGTCGGGTCGGACCACCGCGCCCCGCCCCATCCGGCAGACGCCGCCCCGGCCCCGTACGGCCGCACTCCCAGCCCCGGGCGGCCACGCCCCGTACGGCCGCACCCCCGGCACCAACCGCACCCCCAGCAGCCCCAGCACCCCTTAGCACCCCTTAGCACCCCCAGCACCAGGAGGACCGCCCCATGGCCGAGAGAACCCCACGCCACCCCCGTCGGCGCCTCATAGCCGCGGCGGCGCTCGCCACCGGTGTCCTGACCGGAGTCGCGGCCTGCTCCCCCGGCCCGAGCGACGGATCGGCCACCGGCGCCAAGACCTCCGGCCCGGTCGCCACCGACCCCGCCAAGGCCGGGAAGGTCACCCTCACGGTGTGGGACCAGAACACCGACCCGGGTGCCAACGCCTCCACCGAGGCGCTCAACAAGGCGTTCATGGCGAAGTACCCGAACGTCACCATCAAGCGCGTCTCCCGGTCCTTCGCCGACCTCAAGACCACCCTGAAACTCGCGCTGTCCTCCGCCAACCCGCCCGACGTCGTCCAGGCCAACCAGGGCTACCCCGACATGGGCGCCTTCGTGAAGGCCAAGCTGCTGCAGCCGGTGGACCGCTACGCCAAGGCCTACGGCTGGGACACCGCCTTCCCGTCCCAGCTGCTCGACCTCAACCGCTTCACCCCCGACGGCAAGACCTGGGAGACCGGCAATCTGTACGGCGTCTCGCAGACCGGCGAGATCATCGGCGTCTACTACAACAAGGCCAAGCTGAAGTCGCTCGGCCTGCCCGTGCCCACCACGCTCACCGGCTTCGAGACCGCCCTGGCCAAGGCCAAGGCCTCGGGTCTGCAGCCCCTTTCCTACGGCGACGCCGACAAGAGCCCCGGCATCCACGTCTTCGGCGTCATCCAGGCCCTCGCCGCCGGCAAGTCGGAGGTCCGCAAGCTCGTCTTCGACGAGGGCGACGCCAAGTGGACGGACTCCGGCACCCTCAAGGCCGCGACCACGCTGCGCCGCTGGGCCGACAAGGGGTATCTGGGCTCCGGATTCAACGGCAAGAGCAAGGACCAGGCCGTCGCCTCCTTCGGCCAGGGGAAGTCCCTGTTCCTCCTGGAGGGCACCTGGCAGTCGGCCGTCCTCGCCCCGAAGATGAAGAAAAACGTCGGCTTCACCGCGCTCGGCCCCGCCGCCGGGCAGCCCCCGCTCACCCAGGGCGGCGAGGGCCTCGCGTGGTCCGTGACCTCCAAGTCCAAGCACCCGGACGTCGCCGGCGCGTACATCGACTTCCTCGTCAACAAGAACGGCATGAAGGCCGCGGCCACCCACGGCAACCTGCCGGCCCTGCCACCGGCCGACCACAAGCCGACACCCGGCACCGTCGACGCGGACATCCTCACCCGGTGGAAGGCCGTGAGCGAGAAGGACGGACTGCTTCCCTACCTCGACTACACCACCCCGACCTTCTACGACACCCTCACCGCCGCCGTCCAGGAGCTGACCGCCGGACATCTCACCCCCAAGGCGTTCACCAGCCGGCTCCAGTCCGACTACTCCTCCTTCCAGAACAGCAGGTAGACCCCCATCTCATGGCCGCCACCGCACACCGCCCGACGGCACGCAAGCGCCCGGCCGGCGCCCCCACCCGGGAGCCGGTCCGGCGCCGCGGCCGCGTCATCCAGTGGAAGGGCTACCTCTACGCCCTTCCCGCCCTGCTCGTCCTCACGGTCTTCCTGCTGGTCCCGCTCGGCCAGCTGGTGCAGATCTCCCTCTTCCACTGGGACGGGATCTCCGTCTCCACATGGGCGGGGTTCGACAACTACACCGAGATCGCCCGCGACCCGCGGCTGCGCGCGGGCTTCCTCCACTCCTTCGTCCTGATCCTGTTCTTCTCCGTCATCCCGATCGCGCTCGCCCTGATGCTCGCCGCGGTCACCACGCGGGCCGGCCGGCTGCGCGGCGTCTCCGTCTTCCGCGCGCTGATCTTCCTGCCGCAGGTGGTCGCCATGGTCGTGACCGCCACCGCCTGGACGGCGATCTACGCTCCCGACGGCGTGCTCAACACCGCGCTGCGCGCCATCGGTCTTGAGGCGGTCGCCCGCCCCTGGCTCGGCGACTTCTCCACCGCCCTGCCCGCCGTCGGACTCATCGGCACCTGGCTGGAGATCGGCCTGTGCCTGGTGCTGTTCATCGCCGGTATCGGACAGATCCCGGCGGAGCTGTACGAGGCGGCGAAGCTGGACGGGGCAGGCGCGGTGCGGGAGTTCTTCGCCGTCACCCTGCCCGGACTGCGCGGACAGATCACCGTCGCGCTCACCCTCACCGTGATCGCCGCCCTGCGCACCTTCGACCTGGTGTACGTCGCCACCCACGGCGGTCCGGGCAACGCCACCAGCCTGCCCGCCTACGAGGTCTACAACCGGGCCTTCGGCACCGGCCAGGTCGGCTCGGCCTGCGCCATCGCCGTCACCCTGACCGTGGTGATCCTCCTTCTCACCTTCCTGATCACCAAGGTCCAGCCACAGGAGGACGAGACGTGATCTCCGGCCGCGAACGAGCGCTCAACTACGCCATCCTCACCCTCTTCGCCGCGCTGGCCCTGCTGCCGCTGATCGGCGTGGTGTCGTCCGCGCTGACCCCCGCCGCGGAGTCCGGGCCCTCCTTCACCTGGCCTCACCACCTGGACCTCGGCAACTTCTCCACCGCCTGGCGCCAGGGCCACTTCGCCACCTATCTGACCTCCAGCCTGCTGGTCGCGGTCTCGGTGGTGCTCCTGACCGCCGTCCTGGCGATCCTGGCGGGCTTCTCCTTCGCGCACTTCGACTACCCCGGCCGATCAGCCCTCTTCTACGTCACCCTCATCGGGCTGATGGTGCCGCCCGAGGCCTTCGTCATCCCGCTCTACTTCAATCTGCGCGACACCGGACTCACCGACTCCTACTGGTCGCTGATCCTCCCGCAAACCGCCCAGTCCCTCGCCTTCGGCGTCTTCTGGATGCGCAACTTCTTCCGCTCGGTGCCGGTCAGCGTCATCGAGGCGGCGCGCCTGGACGGGGCGTCCGACTGGCGGCTGCTGTGGCGGATCCTGGTGCCCACCAGCCGTCCGGCGCTGCTGACGATGGCGATGCTGGTGTTCATGTGGACCTGGAACGAGTTCCTGCTCCCGCTGGTCATGATCACCGACGAGAGCAAGCGCACCGCGCCGCTCGGCCTGGCCTTCTTCCAGAGCGAGCACACCACCCAGTACTCCGTACTGGCGGCCGCGTCCATCATCGTCGCCCTGCCGGTCGTCGCCTCGTATGTCTTCCTGCAGCGGCACTTCATCTCCGGCATGCTCTCCGGCGCGGTGAAGGGCTGACCAAACCGTTCAACCGAACGCGAGAAGGGGGCCGCCGCGGCGGCCCCCTTCTCGCACCCGGAGCGCCCCTGCCAAGGGTCGGCTGCTCGGCCTCGGTCGGCGTCGAAGAGTCCAAGCCGAAACTGTCCGCGGACAAGCTGGCCACCGTAGTCGCCGAAAAGCTCGCCGCGACAACGGGCCGGCCGAAGCCGGACATCGCCTGCCCCGAGGACCTCGTCGGCAAGGTCGGTACCACCACCCGGTGCAAGCTCACGGCGGACGACGGCAGCACCCTGGGCGTATCGGTCACGGTGACCTCTGTCGACGGAGACCAGATCAACTTCGACGTCAAGGCCGACGACACCGCTTCCCCGGCTGCGAACTGAGGGCCGCCGGGCCTTCTGTGCGCGCGTCAGCCGGCCGGAAAGCGAGCCACCCAACGCCGCTGCCACGGCGTTTCGACGGCCCGGTGGTGATGGTGGGTGCGCGCCCAGGTGACAGCGTCGGCGGGGGCCGCCCCCGCCAGGACGGCCAGGCAGGCTATGACGGTCCCGGTCCGGCCGACTCCGCCCCCGCAGGCGACCTCCACGG
Source organism: Streptomyces iranensis (assembly GCF_017874715.1). Lineage (GTDB taxonomy): Bacteria > Actinomycetota > Actinomycetes > Streptomycetales > Streptomycetaceae > Streptomyces > Streptomyces iranensis. The sequence goes on from NZ_JAGGLR010000017.1 coordinate 117,465, forward strand.
GCGTGCCCGCCCGCGCCCGCTGGTGCAGTGCGCGGATCTGCCGTACGGCCAGGTCGCGGTCACGGGGCAGCAGAAAATCGGGCCACTCGACCCACACGCGCTCCCACCCCAACTCCCCGTCATGCCGCCGGCGCAACCGAGCGGACCCCAGATACAGCCCGAACCCGGGCAGCGGCCCCTCCGGCCGCGGATTCCGCAGACCGCGCCCCCGGACCCATGAACCGTCCGGCAGCCGCAGGGCACCCGCCAGCGGTGCGTCACTCATCGGGCCCCCGCCTCCGATCCGAAGCGCCCGACCGCTGTCGGCACGGCGCCAATGTCCTTACGCATACGTTCACTCTGGCCGCGCTTCGCGCTTTCCGCAAAGGGCTTGAGTCGTGTGAGGATGTGGCGATGGTGTGGCTGGGGAAACGCGGGAGGCGGACGGCCGGACTCATGGCCGCGGCGAATGTGACGCTGGCGCTGGCGCTGACCGCCTGCGGCCCGGGTGGCTCCGGCGACGGGGACTCCGGGGACGGGGACTCCGGGGGCCGTGAGGCGAAGTACAGACGCGTCATCGAAGACCCTCACCCGCGCCCCGCCGATGTCATCGAGGCGGCCGGGGCACCCACCGGCGTGGCCCGCGCGAGCGACGGCTCGCTGCTCCTGGCGTACGAGGCCGACAACGTCGAGGACGACGAGGGGCCGGCCGCCACCGCCTGGCGCATCGTCGACCCCGACGGCCATACGGTCGCCGAGCACGCGGAACACGCGGACGCGGAGGCGGCGCCGCCCGCGTTCAAGGGGGTGCGCGGGGGCTTCGTGCGGGTGCCGCCGGGCGAGGGGGCCGAGGGAGCGTACGCCCTCGACGTACACGGCAAGCCGCACAAGGCCGTCATCACCGAGACCCCGTCGCGCACCCGCCCCGGCGATCTCCTGCTCGCCGAGCTGGAGCCGACCCTCATCTACCGCCCCGCCACCCGCACCGTGGCGCCCCCGGCCGGAGTGCCGGACTCCGCCATCCGCTTCGCCGTCGACGAACGGGGCACGGTCTGGAGCCTGGACCAGCCCCTGACCGAAGACCCCAACCGCGTCGTATGGCAGCGCGACGGTCACACCCTTGGCTCCAGAGCCGTCCCGAAGCCGTACACGGGGGGCATCCTCGCCGCGCGGGGCGGCACCGCGGCGCTGTCCCTCATCCGGGGCGAGCGCGTGCGCGGCCTGTTGCTGACGACGGACGGCGGCGAACACTGGCGGACGGTCCTCGCCGGCGGAATTCCCTGGAGGGCCCTGGAGCACGACCCGGAGTCGCTGGTCCTGGAGTCGCTTGCGGACGGGCGGCTGCTCGTCGGCGAGGAAGGCGGCCGCTACTGGCTCGCCGACGACCGCGCCAACAACGCCTTCCACGAATTGAAGACACCGGCGAGATTCACGTCGTTGACCGTCGACGGCACGACGCTCTACGGCATCGCGGACGCGACGACGGCGACGTACGGCCTGGTGAAGGGCGAAGGGCTATGGATCTCTCGCGACGGTGGACGCGAGTGGCACCGCCACGAGCGGCGCGGATAGCGGCGGAGACGGGTCCCTGGACCCTGGTCCGAACGGATGAACGGGACCCCCGCGTCAGCGCGGCGACTCCCGTTCCTCCGGCCGGGCCGGTGGTGCCAGGCGTTTTCACGCCCGCCCGGGGGACATCATTCGCCCGCGGCGTCCTCGGTCTCCCAGCGCAGCAGGTCGCCCGGCTGGCACTTGAGCACCTCGCAGAGCGCGGCGAGCGTTGCGAAACGCACCGCCTTGGCGCGACCGTTCTTGAGTACCGCCAGGTTGGCAGGCGTGATCCCCACGCGGTCCGCGAGGTCGCCCACGGACATCTTCCGCCTGGCCAGCATCACGTCGATGTCGACGACGATCGGCATCAGATCACCTCGTCCAACTCGGCCTGCATCTGTGCCGCTTCGACGTCGCGCGCGACGGCCTGGGCGAGCAGCATCCGCAGCACGAGCACGATGAGCGCGACCCCCAGAATGGCCACGCCGACCCCGCCCATGATGACGGTGACGCCCGGGTCGTCCCGCTGGCCCGGCGCGTTGATGGCCGTGACCGCGAACCACAGGAGGGCAGCCGCCACGATCGCGCCGATCACGGCGTCCACGTACCGGAAGGCGGCATGGGAGAACACGGTTCCGCGTCGCACCATCGTCACCAGTCGCCATACGCTGACCAGGGCGATCTGGGCCGAGCCCATGCCCAGGATCGTGATCAGGCGCAGCGGGGTCAGCGGAAGCGACCCGTCCTCCGGATCGCTCCCGCTGACCAACACCCACACCATCAATGCCTGCACGAACACGGTGCCGGCGAGCACCGCCACGAGCACGGCGCGAAGCGCACGCACTGCCAGCTGTCCCATGCCCCATCCTTCCATCGAGTTGCGATGGGAATCTATCGAGTATCGATAGACGAAGCAAGGGCTGGGACCACGCCCGCGGTTTGCGTCGGGGCCGGCCCCCTGTGCGTCCACTGGACCTTGGCCTGAACGAATGAACGGGAGCCGCCGCGTCAGCGCGGCGACTCCCGATTTCATGTCTTCGCAGGTCAGGATGGAATCTGCCCGCGTAGTGCCCTGGTGGGGCGGGTGGGACTCGAACCTATCCCGGTGACGCGTCTCACCTGCGATTTTCTTGGCGAAGCGGGAATTTCACCCTGTTTCCGTCCGGCTGCATCCCGCTCGATCCGGCTCCAGCGGCTGCGGTGCAGCGTTCGCTGCACCGCAGCCGCTGTGACGCAAAGCCGATTGACTGATCCCCACACGGTCCACGACTCACCTCGGCCGGCACACAGCGAACCCCCTTCTCCGACGCGTGGGGAACGCCCATCCGACTCACCGCCGCCCGCGCCGAGGGGACAACTTGTCACCCTCGGTGACGGCGACGACCTGCGTCTCCCAACAGGCGGAGACAGACGGAGCGTCAACCGGTCGCGGGCGGAACGGCAGGCCAGGAACATCGCCACGACCTCCTCGTCGCTGGCGCGATCGATGTCCGTCTCCGGCTCCTGGACCCGGTGGCGAGCACGCAACCGCAACCGCATGCCATCGCTCTCGCCCTGGGCCGCCTCGGGCAGATCGCGGGTGTCGCCGACCTCGTAGATCTGCTCCAGCACCCAGGCCGGTACCAGCTTGTTCGTCACGGCGTAGAGCAGGAACATCCGCACCGCGGTCAGGACCTTGTTGACCCGGATCTCGCCCCGGATGGGCTTCGACCCCGGCCCCGGCACGACGACCGGGGCGTCGCCGCCGCGGCCCGGTGTCCACTTCAGCCAGAGCATGAACAGCCCCATCTCCCGGGCCGCGGTCCTCCAGTCCCTCCCCGTAGCCAGGCACCAGCGCAGAAACAGCGCCACTCCCTCGGCGTACGCCTTAGTTGTCGTCTCTGCCCGCCCCCTCGCCAGCCGGATCTGCCGCAGGAACCGATCGGCTTCCTTGACCACCTCGAAGTCGTCGTCGACCACCGTCCAGTACCGGGTACCCGACGGCAGCACGACACGAAAAGCCCGTACTTTCACTCTGCCTCCACGGCTTGATCGCAACGATCTGCCGCAGAGCCACACCCCCTGAGACCTGTTGCAGTAGGACCCTATGAGAGGACTTCTGCAACGTCACACCACTCCCACTGAACCCCCAGAGAACGTGGAGGACCTGGGGCTGCTGAAGCTGGACGTGCTCGGGGTGCGGATGCAGTCCGCGATGGCGCACGCCGTCACGGAGATCCGGCGCGCAACTGGGCGGCAGATCGGCCTGGACAGCCCCGACCATGTCGACCTCGGTGACGCGGCGACGTTCGAGCTGATCCGCGGCGGTTCGGTGCTGGGCTGCTTCCAGATCGAGAGCTCTGGTCAGGAGGATCTGATCGCGCGACTGCAGCCGCAGAACATGCGGGACGTCATTGCCGATATCTCCCTGTTCCGGCCCGGCCCGGTAGCGGGAGGCATGCCTGCCCGGTTCATCGCCGCGCGGCACGGGCACGAGGCTCCGCACTACCCGCACCCGGACCTGAAGCCGATTCTGGACGACACGTACGGGGTGGTGATCTGGCACGAGCAGATCATGGCGATCCTGCCCGTGATGACCGGCTGCGACCGCGCGGCCGCGGACATCGCCCGGCGCGCTCTCGCCGACCCCGACCGCCTGGACAAGGTCGAGGCGTGGCTCCGCAGCTGTGCGGCCGAGCGAGGCTACAGCCCGGCGGTGGCCGAGGAGGTCGATCATCCGTGAGTTCGGCGCCTATGGCTTCTGCCGCGCGCATGCGGTCGCGTTCGCGGTGCCCGCGGCGCAGCCCGCCTGACTCAAGGCTCACTACCCGGCCGCGTTCTACGCAGGCCTGTTCGAGCACGATCCCGGCATATGAGCCCGGCGCGTCCTGGTGCAGGACGCCCGGCGTCACGGCGTCGAGGTTCTCCCCGTCGATGTGAACGCCTCCCGCCCCTTGCCACAGTGTCGAGCAGACGGACGGCGGGTGGGGGGGGTGCGGCTGGCGCTGTCCGCGGTGTGCGGCATCTCCGACGCCGAGAGCGCCCGGATCGCCGAGGGCCAGCCCTTCATCTCGCTGCAGGACATGTGGTCGTGGGCGCGCCCGTCTCTCCCGCTGGCCCAGCGCCTCATCCAGATCGGTGCCCTCGACGCCCTGCGCGGTGCGGGCAACCGGCGCGACCTGCTGCTCCAGGCTGCCGAACTACGCCGCCACGCCCGCCACCGCACCACGACGGACAAGCAGTTGCCACTCGACGGCGAGCTGGTCAGCGCTGAGGCAAGCGGGCTGCCGGCGATGACCGGCCGAGAGACGCTCGGCGCCGAACTGGACGTGCTGTCCGTCGACGTCAGCCGCCACCTCCTCGATCACCATCACCGGCTGCTCGTCGAACTCGATGCCACCGACGCCCGGCATCTGCAGTCACTGCATGCCGGCCAACCGGTCCTCGTCGCCGGCGTGCGCACTGCCACGCAGACCCTGCCGATCCCGTCCGGCAAGCGCGTCATCTTCGTGACGCTGGAGGACGGATCGGGCATGGTCGATCTGGCCTTCTTCGAGCACAGTCACGCGGCCTGCGCCCGGACCATCTTCCATTCCGGGCTGCTGCTGGTCCGTGGCACCGTGGAACGCTGCGGCAACCGCCGCACCGTGGTCGGGCAGATGGTCTGGGACCTCGAGGAAGTGGCGGCCGTCCGCCGCGACTCGGGCCCCGAGGCCGCCCTGAAGCTGCTGGACCGCACCGAACCCGCACCCACCCCAGCCCCGCCCAGGCCGGCTGAGCGGACGCTCTCGGGCGGAACCGCGGGGGCCCGGCTCCACCCGTGGAGCGATCTTCAGCCTGCCGGCAGCCGCTCGGCCGACCTGCCCCGCCCGGCACACCGCAGCCCCGGGTCCGCGGGGTGAGTGCGATGCCGTCCACGCCCCGCAGCCTGCTGCATGTCCATCTGCACGACATCGGGAGCTTGTGAGTGGGCGTGAAGGTGAAGGAGTTCTGAGGCATGCGGCGGGCGGTGATTGTGTGACGCGGCGACTTCGTCGTCCACGTCAGAGGCTTCATCGGATCACCGTGCGCATGGTCCTCGACCAGCTCCAGCAAGGCTGGCACTGCCGCGAACTTCGCCCGTAACGTCGATCCGTCAAAGCGCCTCATTCCACAACAACAAGCCCAAATACCGCGAGCAACCCAGGCAATTCATCGACGCCCCGCTGCGCCTTCGATCTGGAAGGCGCAATACGATCAAGGCCTGACTTCGAAGACGCCTTCGATCTCTACGCAGTTGTTGCGAGGCAGCTGCGCCATGCCGACTGCGGAGCGAGCGTGCGGAGCTCGATCCCCGAAGATGTCACGGAACAGGTCGGACGCGCCGTTGATCACCGCCGGCTGCTCGATGAACTCCTCGGTGGAGTTCACCATGCCCAACAACTTGACGATTCTCGACACACGGTCGAGGGTCCCCAGGGCGTTGCGTACGGTCCCGAGCATCGCAATCGCGGCCTCCCGAGCTGCCTCATACCCCTGGTCTACGGTCAGGTCCCTTCCGAGCTTGCCCCGATGGATCGGCTCACCTGCCGAGTCAGGTAGATGCCCGGAGACGAAGAGTAGGTCCCCGGTCTGTACGGATCGCAGGTAGTTGCCAACCGGTGGAATCGATTCCGGGAGCTCTAGGCCCAAATCAGCTACCCGCTGGTCGGCGCTGGTCGTCGTATCTGTGCTGCTACTCATTTGCCCTTCTCGTCACTTCTCGCCGAATTGATGCAGTTGTAGATAGTCGTACGGGACACGCCGAGTTCTTCCGCTGCGATCAGCACACCCTTCTGCATCGCGAAGATGCCACGCTTCTCCAGGGATTGGACCAGGCGCTCGCGGTCGTCCCTGGAGAGCCTCAAGACTGGAACGCCGAGTTCGGCGACCTCTTCCGCAATGATCGAGCGGACGACTTCCCGGGTGTCGTTCGAGAACAGCACCGGGGCCGGCTCGCTCGGGTTCAGACCAGTCGCCTCGGCCAGTAAGGCCGCCGTCTTGCGGAGATCGGTCACGTCCACGTTGATGCAGAATGTGCCGAAAACGGCTCCCTCGTAGTCACGCAGTACGAAGGTCGACGCCTTGAGCGTCCGGCCGCCTGTGCCGGTGGTGACATAGCCGATCCGGTCCTCAGCCTGATCTCCCTCGCCCAGGAGCTCCATCCCGATGCTGCTCATGGACCCGCCGACGCTTCGGCCGGTCACGTTGCCGAAGATGGCCGCGATCGTTCCCTCCTGCCGCCGGAAGTCGTGGATCACGACCTCGGCGTTCGATCCGAGGGACTGGGCCAGAAGAGATGCGAGTTCACTCAAGGACCGGACGTACTCGTCGGTGTTCTTCGTGGGCGAGCGCATGGGGCTCCTATCCGTTCATCATGACGAGCTTCAATTGCATCATGCTCTCAATGGCATAGCGGGTGCCCTCAATGCCGAACCCGGAGTCCTTGACGCCCCCAAACGGCATGTTGTCGACTCGGAAGATCGGCACGTCGTTGATCATCAGCCCACCCGACTCCACGTCCGGCATCGCGCCCAGAGCTCGCGTGATGTCGTGAGTGAAGATGCCGGCCTGCAGGCCGTACTTGGAGTCGTTCAACAGGGCCACGCCCTCGTCCCAGTCCCGGTACGGCTTCACCGTGCACACTGGCCCGAAAATCTCCTCACACTCGACCTTCATGTCACGGGAGGTGTCGACGATGACGCTCGGGGTCACGACCGCTCCCTCGCGCTCGCCACCGGTAAGCACCCGCGCACCTTGACGAGCTGCTTCGTCGATCCAGCCGGCGATTCGTGTAGCTGACCTCTCGTCGATCACGGGACCGAGATCTGTGGCCTCCTCCAGCGGGTCGCCCACCTTCAATGCCGCGACCTCGGCCAGGAGCCGTTCAAGGAACTCCTCGTACCGGGATTCGTGGACGATCAGCCGCTGTACGCCGATGCAGTATTGCCCGGCGTACACATTGGCCCCGCGCGCGCTCCGCCGGGCCGCGAACTCGATGTCGCTGGTTTCGTCGATCAGCACTCCGCCGTTGCCGCCGAGTTCGAGTGTCGTGCGGATCTTCGGCGCGATCGACTTCAGGTACCAGCCCACCCTCGCGCTGCCGGTGAACGACATCATCCGGATTCGAGCGTCCCGGACCATCTGCTCCGCGACGGCGTTATCGCATGGCAGAACGCTGATCGACTCAGGCGGCAGACCAGCTTCGAGGATGAGCCGACCCAAGTGCAAGGCTGTCAGTGGCGCCTGGGGACTTGGCTTCAAGATCACCGGGTTGCCCGCCGCGATCGCCGGGGCGACTTTGTGCAGGGTCAGGTTCAACGGGAAGTTGAAGGGAGCGATGGCCAGAATCGGTCCGAGCGGGAATAGCTTGGCAATCGCGAGTCGCCGGTCGACGCCGCTGACTGTCCCACGATCAGTCGTGGTAACGGTGCTCTGATAGCGAGCTACGTCGCCGTCCATGTCCAAGGGAACCTCGTGCCCCGCAATCCGCTTGGCTTCCTCGGCTGCTCCGCGGCAGTTGAGGATGGCCCTGGCGACCTCACCGCGTGCATCGAAGAGCGGTTTTCCTGCTTCCTCAGCGATCAGCCGAGAGAGGGGGGCACGGTCTCGCTCGATAAGGTCAGCGAGTGAGTTGAGAATTTCTGCTCTCCGGTAGCGTGGCATACGTCGTGTCACGCCGAAGGCCGAGGCTGCGGCAGCGACGGCCTTGTCGGCCTGTTCGGCGTCGGCCTGGTAGCACTCGCCGACCACCTTTTGCGTGTACGGATTCGTAATGGAAGCTGCCGCGCTTGAGGCGACTTCTTCGCCCGCAAGGATCATTGGCACAGTTGCCGTGGTCATTGCCTGCCTTCCGATTGTCTGCGAAATGAATCAGGGACACTCGCAGTTGTGCGCCGCGTCCTAGTTAGGCCGTGGTGGTATGGGTCGTATCTGAATCACTGCGTGATGCGCGGTGCGATCCCTCACGGGTCTCTTTGGCGAGGAGCCCTCCGATCACGGTGATCAGGCCACCTGTGAGGAGGTACAGGGCTACAGACCAACTCTCGTTGTCAGACCATTCAAGGAGCGTAGTAGCGATCATCGGTGTGAATCCGCCGGCGACGATGGACGAGAGCTGGTAGCTGACCGACGCCGCGCTGTAGCGCACCTCTCCTGGAAACATCTCCATCAGGAACGCTGCCGAGACGCCGTACGTAGCTGCGTGACCGACCAACCAGATCGCAAGAAACGCCACGAATACCGCGACGGTGTTTCCGGTGTCGACGAGCCAGAAGTACGGGAAGGCGAAGAGCGCCGTGAAGATGGCACCGATGAGAAAGACAGGCCTGCGGCCGATCTTGTCGGACAGAGCCGACCATGCTGGCAGTGCGATGAACTCGGCGGCTGCCACAACTACGATGGCGATCAAGATCGTGTTTCGGGCGACCCCGAGTTGTTTGGTTGCGTAGGAGAGGGTGAACACGGTCACGATGAAGAAGATGAGGATGGCTCCGAAGCTGATCATCGAGGCTTGAACAATGCGGCCCGGGTACTGCCGGACAGCCTCGACGATGGGGAGCCGCTGAACGGTCTTCTTGGCCTTCATCTCCTTGAATACCGGCGTTTCTTCGACGCGTGAGCGGATGATGAGGCCCACAACAACGAGCAGGGCACTCAACAGGAACGGGATTCGCCAACCCCACGCGTGAAAGTCGTCGTCGGGGAGAGCGCCGACGATGGCGAACATGACGGTACCAAGTGAGAGCCCCGCGGCGACTCCTAGCTGCGGGAGGCTGCCGTAGAAGCCGCGCTTGTGCTCGGGCGCATGCTCGACCGCGACGAGCACAGCACCACCCCATTCACCTCCCACACCGATTCCCTGGATGAAGCGCAGGATGACGAGGAGTATGGGTGCCGCGATGCCGATCTGCTGATACGTCGGCAGGAGACCGACGAGGAACGTCGTGGTGCCGGTGATCAATAGGGTTGCCACCAGCATGGCCTTACGGCCGATCTTATCCCCGAAGTGGCCGCCTAGAAATCCGCCGATCGGTCTGGCGATGAACCCGACGGCGAACGTGGCGAAGGAGGCCAATGTGCCGGCCGTCGGATCGACGTTCGGAAAGAACGCATGGCTGAAGATCAACGCTGCCGCGGTGCCGTAGAGGAAGAAGTCGTACCACTCGATGGTGGTACCAATGAGGCTTGCGAAGGCGATCCGGCCGATTGACATCGATCTAGTGGTCCCGGAATCAGTCGATTGCGACATCGGCACACTCCTTTGGATCAGGGGTGTGCCCACCCTGAACGCGGTTGGACGAAAAGTCAACCTGCTCGACAGATCATCCAATCGATGCGCATGCGTAACTGTTGAGGGCGTCACGGGGTGTTCGCGGTAGTGAAGGCATCCAGGGGGCGCCGTTGAAGGCGTCGCGGAGGGCTTCGACGAGGTCGATGCCGTGATGGCGTGCGGTGCCGAGACAGGGGCGCGCGGTGCGGTGCCAGCCGGCGGACTCTACACGGCGCCAGCAGACGGAGCCGGCCATCCGCAACTTGACCATGCGAAGGGCCCGGTCAGCGCGGTTGTTGGTCCACTCGACGTCGAAGTTCTTGGTGAACAGCAAGATCTCGTGGGACGTTGACGCAGGGCCTCGGCGAGGACCCAGGCGGGGTGGCGTTTGCTCTGGCTGGTGCGCCGGTTCTGGTTGCCGGCCAGTCCGACGAGCTGTGCGTGCCGGTAGCGGCGGTGCAGCTCGGTGGCGACCTCCTTGTCGAGTCGATCGCCGCCCTTGACCTTCGCGTCCTCGACGGCGGCGTGGAAGTCGCGCAGAACCTACGCGGCAGCTTCGGCCCAGGCGCCTGCCCTCCTCTGCCTCGATCACCCTGGTCAGATCGCGCAGCACACCTGGCGGTCGCCCGCGTCGGCGGCGTACTGGAGACGAACACGCCACGGAAACCCCTGAGGATGTCGAAGTGATCGGCGGCGGCGCGGCTGCGGCGCCGGTGGGCGCCCAGGAAGACCAGGCCGTCGCCGGTGGTGGCGGTGTGCACCCACATCCAGCCCGGCGCCGCCTTGGCCCGCGTGGGATCAAGCCTCTCGCTGCGCAGCACCGCCTGGCGTTCCAGCCAACGGATCTCGTCGCCGGATATCGCGGCCGGGGTCTCGTCGGCGTGCAGCACCTTCTCAGTGCGCAGGCTGAGGCCGCACAGGTCGGCCTTGCAGCCGCCACAGGCGTCCGGCCCCACGAGCACCACCTCATCGGGGACACGCCGCTCAAGACCGTCCCCTTCGCGCCCTGGCTGACCTCGTGGATAGCAGCATGATGTTGCGCGTAGGAGCCCCATTGAAGCTGTCTGTGCCACCCAGGGCGCGCTACATGCTGCCAATTTGGCGCGAGGCTGTTCTCTTCCGAGACACCCCTCGGCACGCTGGCAGCGTCAGTCAGCCGGAGCCGAGGAGGACTGCTCTCACCGGCGTCTGCGCCGCCGAGCGGATGCCTTGAGGGACTTCGCCCAAGCACTCCAGCACAAGGCGAGCTCCAAGCGGTCCACCCCTCTGTGCACTTTGTAAAGATGCTTGACAACACGTACACCCATGGTCAGGCTACCCATGTCGGAATGAACGCAGTGGCGACCGGCCCCTGTTGGATCCCCTATTGGAGGGCGAGGACCCCTGTTGGGGCGAGACGGGGCCGGAGTCAGATCGCCCAGCAATTGGACACGTTTCCACGGATGAGGAGAAAACCCATGGCGTCAGTGATTACTCGGAACGTTGAAAATCTCCCAAATTCGGTGCCACTCTCAAGCTCTGCGCAAGTAGGTGACCTGATCTTCACCTCGGGAATGGGAGGAATGGACGCTGAAACCGGCGAGGTTGTATCCGATGATGTCTGCGAACAGATGGACGTCGCGGTGGCCCGTACTGTCGCGGTGCTGGAAGCGTCAGGGTGCACACTCTCGGACGTGGTCAAGGTCGTGCTTTACCTGACCGATCCCGCAGACTACGACCGCATCAACGAGGTCTACGTCAAGTGGTTCGGCGATCATCGACCGGCACGAACGTGCATTGTGGCGGGCGGTCTTCCCTCCCGAGAGCGAGTCAAACTCGACACAATCGCAAGCCAACGGGAGAGCTGACACCACCGCACGACGTGGCCAGGGTGTTGGTGACCAGGGTCCCGGTGAGGGCCGGCCGGATGCCGAACTCGTCCATCACCCTCCGGCCGCGTCGGGTGTGGATGCCATAGGAGGTGGCCAGGCGGATGCAAATCACGTGCATCCAGTACTGGCAGCCCGCGCCCCGCACCCCGGACTCATCCGCGTGCCCAAGTGGGGCGGCCGTGAGGTGTGCGGTGGACTGGTCCTCGAACGGCTGCACGAGTTCGAGGGCGCCAGCCAGCACGTTCAAGCCGGCGCCGGTGGAGACCGGCAGGGCCGAACAGGCTGCCCATCACCTCCGCGAGCCGCGCCGGCCGCGGGCAGATGCTGACACACCGACAGATACGCGTTCGCGCCTCGGACCCCGGGGCCCGTACACGGTGGCGCCCGGGACATGCGCGGGCGGCACGCCTCCGGTGCGGTGACCGCAGCCGCAGACCACCGGGTGCAGACGATGCTCGGTCGCCTGAGAGCGGATCTCGCGAAGATCGAAGACCTGCCGGGCCCCGATAGCCCTGGCTCACCGCATCGGCCAGATCCTCCCCGCAACCACCGCATACGGCCGAGCAGTGATCACGTATCACATCTGGGTCGGCGGCCTACTCCAGCCGCCCGCCCGGATCATCCTTGGCCCGGCCCGGCTTGCGTCCCGACGCCCTGCACAGCGGCTGCGGCGCGGCCTTCTTGGCCAGCTCGTCACTGGACGGCGGCTTCGAGGAGTTGCGCGAGTCGGCGGCCAGCCGCCGCTTCAACCTCCTCCGCCTGCGCCGCGATCGTCGCGGCCTCATGGAGACCAGCTGTTTCAACTCCACCACCAGCGCGGCCAGTTCCTCGTACGAGGGCTACGGCGGCGGGGAGGAACTCACAAGATCATTATACCTGTCCGGCGAACCAGGTCGGCGCAGGTCACCGGCCGCCCTAAACAGTCATCGTGGCCCGAGCGTGACAACGCACACGTCCATCAATGTGTTCCAGAAGGAAGGAACCCATGCGACAACATTTCTTGGTGCGAGTAACCCTGGCAATTGCCATCGGCATCGCGGCGACCGGTTGCACGCGAGTAAGTGAGACGGGTGTTGAATCTGGTGGGGCCGGCGGCTCGACCGCGGCTTCGAGCGGCAACAACAAGCCACTGAAAGTGTCGGCCGGCGCTGCCGCCAAGTTGGTGCCCTCCGAGATTCGCGCTCAGAAGACCCTCAAGGTTGCAACCGATCCTGCGTACGCGCCGTTTGAGTTTTTCGCCAGCGATAACGCGACCATGGTCGGTTTCGACATCGACCTGGCCAAAGCGATTGCGATGAAGCTGGGCCTGAAGGTGGTTCATGTCAATGCCGGATTCGACACCATCCTGACTGGTCTTGATAGTGGGAAATACGATCTCGGGATGTCGTTCTTCGCGGTCACCGCGGAACGGGCAAAGTCGTTCGACTTCATCACCTATCTCGTCGGTGGCAGTGGTATCGCGGTACAGGCAGGCAACCCGCTCAACCTGAGCATGGATGCTTCAGCCCTCTGCGGCAGAACGATCTCGGCAGTGAACGGTTCTCTGCAGGGCATGACGATGCTGCCGTCCATGTCGAAGGAATGCGTGGCACGCCACGAGAAGCCGATCGGCATTCGTCTCTATCCATCGCAGAATGACGCGAAACTGGCCGTGTCTAGTGGCCGCGTCAATGCCGTCATGGCAAATGCGAGTCCGCTGAAGTATTCTGCGGACAATTCTGCGGGAGCACTGATGCTGGCGCCAGGTCCCGAATATAAGCCTGGACCAAGTGGGATCGCTGTGCGTAAGGGTTCCAAGTTGACCGGCGCAGTAGCGGCCGCGATCGACGAACTCGTGGCGGACGGGACCTTCGACGCGGTCATGAAGAAGTGGGGCATCCCATCTCAGGAGAAGTCGAAGGAAACTGGAAAGGTGACTCGCTGATGCCCAGTCTCGACATCGCGACCCGGGAAACCCATGCGCCGGTCAACGAGCTCACTGTCGTGGCCAAGAGGCACCCGGGCAGGTGGCTCGCGGCCCTCGTAGTCCTCCTGGTCGCTGCGGCGCTGGTGCGGTCCGTCATGCAGAATCCGCGTTTCCAGTGGGACGTCGTCAACCTCTATCTGCGCGACTTCTCGATCGGCAAAGGGTTGTGGCTGACCATCTGGTTGACCGCTGTTTCAATGGCGATAAGTGTCGTGCTCGGAGTGCTGATCGCGGTCATGAGGTTGTCCGCGAACCCCGTCCTGCGCGCCGGCGCCTTCGCTTACGTCTGGTTCTTCCGTGGCACACCACTGCTGGTGCAGCTGCTGTTCTGGTACAACGTGGCGGCTTTGTACCCGGTGATTTCGTTCGGACTGCCCGGGGTGCACCTCAACGCCAACCATCTGATCACCCCACTCACGGCAGCAATTCTTGGGCTCGGCCTCAATCAGGGGGCATACCAGTCGGAGATCGTCCGAGCAGGTATCATCTCGGTCGACCACGGGCAGGGCGAGGCCGCCGCAGCGCTCGGACTAACCCGTGGACAGACAATGCGTCGGATCGTGCTTCCTCAGGCGATGCGGGTGATCGTCCCGCCGACCGGCAACGAGACGATCAGCATGCTGAAGAACACCTCGTTGGTCTCAGTGCTCGCCGTCCCCGACCTTCTCTATTCAGCGCAGATCATCTACAACCGTACATTCCAGCCTATCCCGCTGCTGTTGATCGCGTGTATCTGGTATCTCGTAGTGACCACGGTCTTGACGGTCGGGCAGTACTACGTGGAGCGCCGCTTCGCACGCGGAAACCACGTTCTGCCCTCAACGCCTTGGCAGCGGATGCGAACCCTGCTAAAGACCCACACACCGATGGCTAAAGGAAGTGCGCGATGAGTCAGCTCACGCAGCAAGAGCCCCAGGCAGAGTCAGCCGACGCCGGCCCCATGGTGCGCTGCGAGGGTGTGCGCAAGTCGTTCGGTACCGTCGAGGTCCTGAAGGGAATCGACCTCGAGGTCCAGCGCGGCGAAGTGGTGTGCATGATCGGGCCCTCAGGCTCCGGCAAGAGCACCATGCTGCGGTGCATCAACCACCTCGAGAGGGTGGACGCGGGCCGAGTGTGGGTCGATGGCGAGATCGTCGGCTACGAGCAGCAGGGGAACAAGCTCTACGAGTTGGCCGACAAAGAGATTTGCCGCCGGCGCACGCAGGTCGGGATGGTCTTCCAGCACTTCAACCTCTTTCCTCACAAAACTGTTCTCGAAAATCTCGTCGAAGCTCCGCGACTCGCGCTCGGCGAGTCCAAGGCGGTGGCGTCCGAGCGCGCACTCGGTCTCCTCGATCAAGTAGGACTGGCTGACAAGCGGGCCGCCTATCCGCGCCACCTATCCGGTGGTCAGCAGCAGCGCGTCGCTATCGCACGGGCCCTCTGTATGCAGCCGAAGCTGATGCTGTTCGATGAGCCCACCTCGGCGCTAGACCCCGAGCTGGTCGGCGACGTGCTCGCGGTTATGAAGGACCTCGCCGCGAACGGTATGACAATGGTCGTCGTTACCCATGAGATGGGGTTCGCCCGTGACGTCGCAAACTGGGTGGCCTTCTTCGACGGCGGCCAGATCGTCGAGCGCGGCACTCCGGAACAGGTACTCGGCGACCCCTCGCATGACCGCACCAAGGCCTTCCTGAGCGCAGTTCGCTGAGAAAGGGCGGGTCTGAAAAAGGTCGCCCGCCCTGGTCTAGCAGCATCGCGAGAGTCAAACCGGACCCGATGTCCGCTTTGGCGGACTTCGTGAAAGCGTGGGACCTGGGCCCGTACACAGGATGGAACCGCGCTGCTCGAGGAAGGCGAAGAATCCGTCGATCCGGGTGATCTTCGATCGTGTGGTGGAGTGCCGTGGCGTCTTGACCGGACCGGCAAAGTATCGATCGACGTCTCGGGGTGTCAGCCGCCGGGGCTCGACGAGCAGACCGTCGTCGTCCCGGGCACGGACGCGGCCGCGCTGATCGTTCCGAGCCTCGCCAGCACGCTCCACGCGGTGCTTGACCTGCGGAAACTGCTGGCCGCGAGGATCGAGGAACTACTGGAGTCTCACCCTCTTTCGAAGGTCCTGACGTCCATGCCGGGGCTCGGCGTCAGGACCGGAGCACGGATCCTCATCGACGTCCGCGACGGATCCAGCTTCCCGTCCGCCGTCCACCTCGCCGCCCCTGTCGGCCTTGCCACGGCGACCCGCAGCTCGGGCTCGTCGATCTGCGGCGAACAACCGTCCAGGTGAGGAAACAAGCAGCTCAAACGGGCGTTCTTCCTCTCCGCGTTCGCCGCCCTGGGCGACCCGGCCTCCCGGGCCTACTACGACAAGAAGATCGCCCAGGGCAAACACCACACCCAGCCCCTGCTCTGCCTCGTCAAACGCCGGGCCGAGGTCCTGTTCGCGATGCTCCGTGACGGAACCTTCTACGAATCCCAGCCGGCCGCTTCGGGCTGAACCTCGGCACCCTGGCCTCACACCGGACAGTCACGCTCGTCGATCGAGTCGATCACGACCGGGTGACCGCAGAAGTCGCACGGACGCATGCCCCGGCCGGAGACCGTTCGGCCAACCTGCGCCGTCCTGGGTCCGCGGGGTGAGCGCGATGCCGCCTGCGGCACGCAGCCTTCCATACGTCCAGCTCCGCCGGCTCTGCCCTGGTCGCGGTGCTGGCTTGACGTCACCCGGCTGGCGCTGGCGCCCGACACCAAGGGAAAGCGCTTCATTCGTGGCTGTCTCTCCTGCCGTTTTCGGCCTGCCGACCGCGTTCGGAGCTTGAGCCCGGGTGAGTGCCTCCGGCAGGTCGCATCACTGAAGATCTCTGATCCACCCCCCTTGCGCGGTGGAAGATTATTGCTCAGAGATTCGGCTAGCACGATTTTCTGCCCGCCTCAAGGCGCAATTTGCTGCCAAAGTTGCTGTCGGCCATTCACCTCGGAGGCTCATTGAGCGACGCTCCGAGAGTCGGGCCGACGGTCCACGGAAGGCACATCATGCCGAACAAGCGCAGCACTCCCGTCCATACAGGTCGCGGCATCCGCGTCGCACTCTGACACCCACTGGCTACAAGCCGGCGACGTTCTAGCGGGCGGCATTGCGTGCGACCCGCGGCCTGGTCGTCACCACCGACCAAGGCGGCTCGTCGACCTTGCGGTCACCCCGCTCTCGCAGGCAAACGATGGCCTGCCGCTGGGCGCGCCCGCCCGGAGTCCGCATGACGGCGGTTCTCCTCAGGCCTCTCCCCTGCCTTCACCGGCCTCAACTTCTGTTCCTCAACACCGCAGCCGGCTTCGTCCCGGTCCGGCGCGGAACGAAAGGTGCATCTCCATGACCAGCCAGGTAGACCAGCGCTACGGCAGTGATCCGGCCTCAGTCAGTAGTGACACGCCCGACGAGGGGTACCAGCGCCGTCTCACTTCCCGACAGGTCCAGATGATGTCCCTTGGCGGCGCCATCGGCGTCGGGTTGTTCTACGGGGCAGGTGAGGGCATTTCCCGCACCGGGCCGAGTCTGATCGCGTGCTACGCAGGCGCCGGAGTCATCGTGTTCTTCATCATGAGGGCTTTGGGTGAATTGCTCACCTACCACCCCACTTCCGGCAGTTTCGCCGACTATGCCCGCGAGTTCCTCGGCCCCTTCGCAGGCTTCGTCACCGGCTGGTCGTACTGGGCTTGGTGGGTCACCGCCTGCATGGCCGAAGTAACTGCCGCCGGCCACTACATCGCCTACTGGTGGCCCGCCGTGCCGGTGTGGGCCACGGCTGCCACCGCCCTCGGGATTCTCTTCGTCGCCAACCTCATCTCCGTCCACGTCTTCGGCGAGTTGGAGTTCTGGTTCTGCACCATCAAGGTCGTGGCCATCATCGGCCTGATAGTGATCGGTGCGGGGGTCCTCTTCTTCGGGTTTTCCTCTGCCGGAAGCACCGCGTCGGTCACACACCTCTGGGGTGACGGCGGATTCGCACCCCATGGCGCCACGCAGGCCGTTCTCGTCATGCCAGGTGTCTTCTTCGCCTACCTCGGTGTCGAACTCGTCGGCGTCACCGCAGGCGAAGCGAAGAACCCCAAGGAGACGCTGCGTAAGGCGATCAACACACTCCCGGTCCGCATCGCCATCTTCTACATCGGCGCGCTCGTCGTCCTTCTGTCCGTCCTGTCATGGACCGAGTACTCCCCCGGTGTCAGTCCGTTCGTTCAGGTCTTCGCCAAGGTCGGCATCCCTGGAGCTGCGGGGATCATGAACTTCGTCGTTCTGACCGCCGCCCTGTCCTCGTGCAACTCCGGCATCTACTCCTCCGGAAGGATGCTCCGCGGCTTGGCTGCGAACGGCGAAGCCCCGGATGCCGTGCGGAAGCTCAGCGGCCGCCAGGTCCCCCGCGCAGCCCTGATGCTGTCCACTCTCGTCATGGGCGCCGGGGTGGTCGTGAATGCCGTCTCCCCTGACAAGGCCTTCGTGTACATCACCGCGGTCGGCACCTGTGCGGGCTTGTGGACCTGGATCGTGATCCTGGCTGCTCACCTGCGTTATCGCGTCAGGGTTCGCGCTGGGGTCCTGCCCGTCACGGACTTCCGGATGCCCGGTGCGCCCGTCACCAACTGGATTGCCATCGGCGCGCTGGCCTGCGTGGTGATCCTCGTGGCCATGAACTCAGACACTCGCCTGGCACTCTATGTCTGGGTCGTCTGGCTGGCCCTGCTCAGCGGGATCTACCGTGCACGAATTCGTAGTTCACGATCAGGGGTGTCCGAGGCGTAGAACCCGACGCGCGTGTGGGCCGGCGACAGCCGGCCCACACGCGCGTCAGCCTGTTCACTGCTGGACAATGCGGTGCGGGGGCTCGGCGCGGTCACAGCTGACCGCACGGTTCGGGTAGGCATCTTGGCCCAGCGATACAGAGCGAAAGGGACCTGTCGGTTGGGCGGGCGTGGCAGGCCGCAGCAACGGAGTTCCGAAGGGATCCGTACGGGCCAATCCGTGCCCACAGAGCCCGAGCCGCTCACTGGAGGCCGGAGAGTGTCTTCATTGCGACGTAACTGCTGACTGTGGCGACGCCAGGAAGTTCAGCAAGCCGGTTGGCATGGAAGTCCTCGTAGGCGGGCAGGTCAGCCACCTCGACCTGCAGCAGATAGTCGTAGTTTCCGGTGACGTGATGCACCTGGATGACGCCTGGCAGTTGCACCGCGGCACGCTCGAACGCGGCGACATCGCCCCGGTTGTGCCTCATAAGACGGACGCCAGCGAACACTCGCAGGCCACGCCCGATGGCTGCAGGATCGATCTCCGCATGGTAGCCGCGGATCGCTCCCGATTCCTCCAGCCGATTCACGCGCCGCAGGCAGGGTGATGGCGACAAGCCGACTTGGGTCGCAAGCTCGGCGTTACTGATCCGCCCATTCCTTTCGAGAATGGAAAGAATTGACCTATCCACATCATCCATGTGGCAGATTATTGCGTAGATACCACGTTTGACACAAGGTGCAGCCCTTAATGGGAGGGGTGCCGGGGCCGTGCTGGGGTGTCAGGCTGAATGAAGCCGCTCAGACGCCATCCACGGGAGCCTTCTTGCAACCGGCGTAACGCGTAGCGGGCAGCTGGGAAGACCTCTCCCAACTGCCCGGTTGCACCGCGCCCATGACGAACTGCGTCGTCAGCCCCTCCGGATGAGCACCGGGTTCGACGCCGAGGAGAGCAGTGTCATCGCCCGTTCCTGGTCCATCAGCCCGTCGCGGACCACGAGGTCCACCACGTCTGTGCCTGTAGCGAGGGCTTCCTTGGCTATCCGGGCGGCAGCTGCGTAGCCAATGAAAGGAGTCAGGGCAGTCACCGAGCCCACGGACCGGGCGGCCTGCCGGGCCAGATGGTCCTCATTGGCAGTGATCCCGATGATGCAGTGGGTGCGCAGAGTGGTGCACCCTCGAGCAAGTTGCTGGATCGACGTCAGCAGCAGGTGCCCGATCAACGGCTCGAAGGCATTGAGCTGGAGCTGTCCGTTCTCCGCTGCCATGGTGATCGACACGTCCGCGCCAGCCACACCGTAGCAGATCTGGTTGACCATCTCGGGGATCACCGGGTTGACCTTGCCGGGCATGATGGATGAGCCCGCTTGGCGCGGTGGCAGCGCGATCTCGGCCAGGCCGCTCTGCGGGCCGCTGGACAGCAGGCGCAGGTCGTTGCAGATCTTTGACAGTTTCACGGCGAGCCGCTTCAGGACGCCGGACACCAGCAGGAATGCGCCTGTGTCGGAGGTGGCCTCAACCAGGTCAGCGGCCGGTTTCAGCGCAAGGCCGGTCAGGGTGCTGAGGTGTCTCACCGCCGCCTCGGCGTATCCCGGCCCTGCGGTTATGCCTGTTCCGATGGCGGTGGCGCCGAGGCTGGTCTCGTGCAGGAGCGGCAGTGTCTCGCGTAGCCGGGCCATGTCTTCGGTCAAGGTCACTGCAAAGGCGGTGAATTCCTGGCCAAGGGTCATGGGAACGGCGTCCTGCAGTTGGGTGCGGCCCACCTTCACCACATGCGCGAACTCTGCTCCCTTGCCTTGGAATGCGTCGACGAGGGGCCCCAGCTCGGTCAGGAGTCCCTCCAGGGCCTCACTGATGGCGAGTCGGAGCGCTGTGGGGTACGCGTCGTTGGTGGATTGGCAGCAGTTGACGTGGCTTAGCGGGGAGATCACGTCGTAGCGTCCGCGCTCGAGGCCCAGCTGCTCCAGGGCCAGGTTGGCGATGACTTCGTTGGCGTTCATGTTGGTGCTGGTGCCGGCACCGCCCTGGATGACATCGACACGGAACTCGTGGTGGTGCTGGCCGCCGACGATCGAGCGGCAGGCCGCCGCGATCGCCTGGGCGATCTCCGGATCCAGCAGGCCGATCTCCTGGTTGGCCAAGGCTGCTGCCTGCTTGACCAGGGCCAGTGAGCGCACGAGTGCGGGGTGCGCAGCGAGCGGGATGCCGCTGGCCTGGAAGTTGTCCAGTGCTCGGGCTGTGTGGATGCCCCAGTAGGCGTCGGCCGGCACCTCCAGTGCGCCCAGGGAGTCGTGTTCGGTGCGGAGGGCGTTCATCGTGCCCCTTCGGTGGGGCGGTTGATGCAAACGACCTTGGGCTGGGTCATTTCCTCCAGTGCGAAGCGCACGCCTTCGCGGCCCATGCTGCCGTACTTGAACCCGCCGAAGGGCATGGCGTCGAATCGGTAGTCGGACGAGTCGTTGATCATGACTCCGCCGGCCTCCAGAAGGTCGGCCGCTGTCAGGGCGCGGTCCAGGCTGGAGGTGAAGATACCGGCGTGGAGGCTGTAGTCGATGGCGTTGGCCAGAGCGATGGCCTCCTCGAAGGACTCGAACGGCTGCAGCACGACGACCGGGGCGAAGACTTCCTCCTGCCAGATCGAGCAGGCCTCCGGCACATCCTCCAGCACGGTGGGGGTGTACAGGGAACCGTCTACTTCATTGCCGCACAGCAGCACGGCGCCCTGCGAGACGGCCGCGTCGACCTTGGCGCGGGTCGCGGCTGCGGCTTCCCTGGTGATCATGGGGCCGACATCGGTGCTGTCGTCGAGTGGGTCGCCGGTGCGCAGCAGTTTGGTGCGGGCGACGAAGGCGTCGCGGAAGCGCTCGTACACGTTGCGGGCTATGAGGATGCGCTGGGTGCTGATGCAGTTCTGGCCCGCGGTCCAGAAGGCGCCGGAGACACAGCTGGCCACGGCCTCGTCGAGGTCGGCGTCGTCCATGACGATGACCGGGGCATTGCCGCCGAGATCCATGGCGAGCTTCTTGAGTCCGGCGGCGCGCGAGATGGCTTCTCCAGTGGCGAATCCGCCGGTGAAGGAGACCATGCGCACGTCGGGCGCGGCGACGATGGCTGCGGCGATGTCGGCGTCGCCGTTGACGACGGTGACGATCTCCTCCGGCAGACCCGCTTCGATAAGGACGCCGACCAGGCGCAGCGCGGACACCGGGGTGAGGGCAGAGGGTTTGAGGATGATGGCGTTGCCGCCTGCAATAGCCGGGCCAAGTTTGTGGGCGACGAGGTTGACAGGGTCGTTGAACGGGGTGATAGCGGCGATGATGCCCAGCGGCTCGCGAGTGAACCAGCCTTGGCGGCTCTCTGATCCCTCGTAGGAGTTGAAGGGGATGACCTCGCCGGCGTTTCGTCGGGCTTCACCTGCCGACAGGGAAAGGGTGTTGACGGCGCGGGCAACCTCCTTTCGGGCCTGGGTGATGGTCTTGCCGGCCTCGCTGACGATCAGCCGGGCGAAGGACTCGGCGCGCTCCTCAATCAGGTGTGCGGCGCGTTCCAGTACTGAGGCTCTGGCTGCGCGTGAGAGGGCTGCTGCGGTGCGGCGTCCTGCTCGAGCCTGCTGCAGGACGCTGTCGGCCGCGGTGGCGTCGACGGTGGGAACGGAGGCGATGGTCTCGCCGGTGTAGGGGTTGTTGACGGGCACCGTATCGGTGCCGAGTTCGATGTTGGGGGGCAGGGCGGTGTCAGACACGGTGGGTCTCCTGGAAAACGCGGCCCTTGAGGCCGAAGCGGGTGCGGGCCTGGTGGCGCCGGTGATCGAGGTTGATGGAGTCGGTGAGTCGACCCGGAGAACTTCTGCACCCCTGCATGACCGATGCGCTTCGAAGTGAAGTCAGCGCATCCCCCTGCGGGTCGCCCTGCCGGAGCTTCACTCCCCGGAGCGAACTGTTTTCGACGGAAAGGCCTCTCTTCATTTCCGCCCTCCTAAAGTGCGAGAGTCCCGTGGAGAGTGGTGATGCAGGACCCGCCGAGGTGTACAGCACCATCCGCATCTACCCGGACATGAATTCGTCCGTCACGGCCGACTCGGCGTCCTTGAGTCGCAACGTATTCGGCCCCTTGCGATGGAATCAGAGACCGTTCCCGGCGGAATACTGCCACGCTTCCGTTACCGCTTCCGCAGACAGGGTCTTCCTCCACGCCGCACGACGGCGCGAATGTCCGGACTTCGATCTCGGCGTCCCCCTGGTCGTGGTGGCCGAACACCGTGACTCCGGTTACCCCAAGGCGGCGTTCGAATTCTGCCATCCTTGCGAAGTCCGGACTCAGGTCGAGTACTGCGGCGGCGCTGTCCAGCTGCGCCACCACCCAGATCGCTCCGACGTTCACCACTGCGGGCGTCGCGACATCCTTGAACTCGTAGTTCAGAATGCTCTGCAGTTCCGAGATGTCATCATTCTGGAGGTTCTTGAAATGGGCTGCAGGCAGCCCGAGTGTCACGCGACCGTCCGGGTCCCCCTCTTCGACAGTCACGTCAACAAGGCCCAGTTCGCATTCCTGGACCAGGTGGATGACCGGTCGCCGGATGTCCCTCTCTTCCAGAATTGCGTGGGCAGTCCCCAATGTGGGATGACCGGCGAACGGCAGTTCGCTCTGCGGGGTGAAGATGCGCAGCCTGTAGTCGGCTTCTGGGACCGTAGGAGGGAAGACAAATGTCGTTTCCGAAAGGTTGGTCCATCGGGCGATGGCCTGCATCGCCTCGGTGGGAAGGCCTTCCGCGTCGAGCACGACCGCTACGGGGTTCCCAAGCAGCGCACAGGACGAAAATACGTCTACTACTTTGTATCGGTAGGTTCGGGTCATTGTGATCTCCGCTTCTCTTCGGGTTGCCGGCTACTTCGAAGCGGTGTCCATGGCCGATGACAGTGCCTTCAGCGCCGGCCCCAGGCGGGCAGGCGGGAGGTAGCCGAAGCCGAGACGGAATGCGTGGTCGCTCTCGCCGAACCATGATCCAGGCGCGAGCTGGAGATCGTGCTGGGGAAGGGAATTCCAGAACCGTGCGACAGCAGCGTCGTCGAAGGAAGTGGCGCGCAGGCGGAGGCAGCACAGTGCACCTGCGTCCGGCTCCACCCATTCGATGCGGTCCTTCTCGGACGAGCACCAGGCGGCCAGTTCCTCGAGCCCGTCGGCCAGCAGGCTCCGACGTGCGGCGAGCACGCCCTCGCGGTTTCTCAGCAGGGCGGCCGCGAGGGTCTCATCGAGTACCGATCCGGAGATGACAATGTTCATCTTGGCGACTGTCAGGCGGTCGCGGAGATCGCGATCGGCCACGGTCAGCCAGCCGGTTCGCAGCCCCGGGGCGCCGAGGGCCTTGGAAACCGATGCTCCGGTCACGATGCGCGGGTCCAGGCCGGCAAAGCTCTCGAGGGGGGCCGCATCGCCGTATGTGGCCTCGCGGTACGTTTCATCGATGAACAGGTAGGCGTTGGGGGCCTGTTCGTCGAGCAGAGCCAGTAGCTCCTTTGCTTCGCCGCGTGACATCTGTACACCGCTCGGATTCTGCGGCGACGCGATACTGACCAGCTTTGTCTTCGGGGTCAGCAGGGCGCCGATCGCGTCCAGGTCGACACGGTAGCCGGACTCGAACGACAGCTTTGCTTCATGAACGGTCACCCCGGCACCCAGGAGGCAGTCTCGGCTCGGGGGGAAACAGGGAGTGGCCAGGACTGTCTCGTCCCCGGGCCTGCAGACCTCGATGGCCAGGAGGAACAGTCCCAGGGCCGTGCCCTGGGTGGTGAGGACCCAGTCCGGTGATATTCCGTTCGCCGCGCCGACTTCTTCTCGGAGCTCAGCGGAGCCTGCCGACTTTCCGTAGCCGAGCTTGAGATTGCGGATGTTCTCGAGGCCCGGGAGGTCCAGGAGTTCCCCGAAGGTAAGGTCCTGCGACGTGCTTTCCGCCAGATTGAACGGCCGGTTGACGTCGAGCAGCGAGATGATGTCGTTGTAGGGGAACTTCCCGCCCCACTCCCCTGACCCTCCTGCGTCGATGGGCCGCAAGAACGCCGAAACGTTCGCACTGTCCGTCATGCCTAGCTTCCTTCGTTGGATTCCTGCGTGGCCTACGTGAACGCGGACGAAGTCCGCGACGGCCGACGGGCGCGGTTCGGGGTGACCTGGCGGTGCGCCGTGGTCGACCATGCGGCGGCCCGTTCCGAAGTGGCCGTTCTCCCGGGGCTCGGTACGACACCAGCGTCGCCCATCTACAAGGCAACGTGAACGATATAGAGCAACTTTGGCATCAAGTTGCGCCTACATGGTGGCATGAACTTGCTCTGTGGCGGACTATTGAGCAATGACATGCCCTCGGGAGATGGCTGAGGGTGGGCGCATCCACACCCTGACCACCGGCTGCCCCGTCCGCGGAGCCACGGAGAAGCGTTGCGGGGCAAGGCCGGATCCTCCACCCGGCCCGCTGGGGCTCAGACGTGACCTAGAAGGTTGGCGCGGACGTCGAGGAGGTGGGCACGCATGTGCTGGCGGGCAGCCTCTGCATCACGGTCGCTGAGAGCATCCACGATCTGCGCGTGAGCGGCTTCGTAGCGGGCACGCCGCTCGGGGCTCGCGGAGCGGCGCTTGATGTTCCCCCAGACCGGCAGGTCGCGCGCGGCGTTCATCGTGTCGAACATCCGCAGCAGCAGACCGTTGTGCGCCGCCTGGGCGATCTCGCGGTGCAGCACGGAGTCCCAGGACTCGAACTCCTCATGCGTGCCGGCCGCACTGCCCCGACTGAGCCCCCGCTGGATCTGCGCAAGGTCAGCAGGAGTCGCCTGCTGGGCAGCGAGGAAGGCGATCTCCGGCTCGATCAGGAGCCGGGTGGCCATGATCTCGGCCGGGCTCGTCTGCAGCGCCGAGCCGGGCTCATCACTGCGTGCCGTTGATGGCGGGGCAACGAAGGTGCCCCTACCGACGTAGCGGGTGATGACCCCTTCGCGCTCCAGGGCACCCAAGGCCTGACGGATGGCCGCACGGGAGGTGCCGAGGTCGGCCGCGAGGGCCCGCTCGGTGGGCAGCCGGCTGCCGGGGGCGAGTTCGCCTCCCCGCAGCCCGTTCTCGATGAGAGCTCGCACCTGGCCGCTCACGTCTGCGGGGCCAGCGAACCCGGCGTCCTCGGTC
Source organism: Streptomyces iranensis (assembly GCF_017874715.1). Lineage (GTDB taxonomy): Bacteria > Actinomycetota > Actinomycetes > Streptomycetales > Streptomycetaceae > Streptomyces > Streptomyces iranensis. The sequence goes on from NZ_JAGGLR010000017.1 coordinate 143,023, forward strand.
ATGCCTACCTCCCCGCTCGCGCAACCAATCGGAACCAATCTTAGTCCATCGTGTCGCGTTCGACAGGATCAAATCGGACGCTTAGTATGACCAATACGAACCCAATCCAACCCATCGCAACCAATTGGAAAATTGGTTGCGATGGGTACAGTGGAGAACGAGGTACAGCCATGAAGCTGGTGGCCTTTACCAACCCGGTGAGCGGGCACACGGCACTCGGCCGTCTGAACGACGAGGACCGAGTGGAGGACCTGAGCAGCGTGGTGGGTGACCGCACACTGCTGCAGACCATCGACGAGTGGGAGCGGCTCCAGCCGGCCATCGCCGCGGCCACCAGTCTTCCGGTGGTGGACGTTGACCACCTGCGCGCTCCGATCCCGCAGCCGCGCCGCAACCTGTTCGCGGTCGGCAAGAACTACCGCGACCACGTGGAAGAGTTCGGGCGTTCCGGTTACGACCAGCCTGAGCGGTCCGGGGCACTGCCGACGGTGCCCATCGTCTTCACGAAGGTCCCTTCCTCGGTCACGGGCCCCTACGACGCCATCGATCCGCACCGTGGGGTCACCTCGGAGTTGGACTACGAGGCGGAGCTGGCCGTCATCATCGGACGGGGCGGTCGTGGCATCTCACGGCAGTCCGCCCTGGACCACGTGTGGGGGTACACGATCATCAACGACGTCACCGCCCGCGACCTGCAGAGGGACCACCAGCAGTGGATGCTCGGCAAGTCCCTCGACACGTTCGCCCCGATGGGTCCTTGGGCGGTCACGGCCGACGAGGTCGGCGATCCGACCCGCCTGGTGGTCTCCTCGACGGTGAACGGCGAGCCCCGTCAGCACGCGTCCGTCGCCGACCTCATCTTCGACATCCCTGAGCTCATCAGTGTCATCTCAGCAGGGATCATGTTGCAGAGCGGCGACATCATCGCCACCGGTACTCCGGCGGGCGTCGGTGTCGGATTCACACCGCCCCGCTTCCTCAAGCCGAGCGACATCGTCGAATGCTCCATCACCGGCATGGGTTCGCTGCGCAACACCATCAGCGGCCCGGCCTGAAGCCAGGCGCTGCCCCGGCGCCCATCCGCCCCTTTGCCGTTCGATCCGTTCTGGAAGCATCGTCATGCCCACCACACACGCAGCGTCCGCTGCAGCGGCCATCTCGTGTCTGCCGCCATCTCGGACTCGGTCCCGCCTCTGGATGTGGCTGGCGGCCTGGCCGGTAATCGCGGCCAGGGCTCTGTCGAATGAGCCGGCACCGCTGTACGTGCTGTGGCAGGACCGGTTCGGTTTCGGTTCAGCCACGCTGACCCTCATCTACGCGGGCTACATCGTCGGGCTGCTGCTGGCGCTGTCCGTCGGGGGCGCGCTGGCCGACCGCTTCGGACGGCGGCCGGTGCTCGTGCCAGGCCTGCTGCTCGGCCTGATCGCATCCGTGCTGTTCATCACGGCCCGGTCCGTGGCAGTGCTGGGGGCTGCCCGTGTGCTCAGCGGCATCGCAGTGGGTGCAGTCCTGTCCGCGGGTATGGCCGCGATCTCCGACCTTGCCCCTCAAGGCCACAAACGGCTGGGCGGTCTGATCGCTTCGACGGCCATGGTGTCGGGGGCAGCATTCGGTCCTCTGCTGACCGGAGTGCTCTCCCAGTTGCTGCCCTACCCGACGGTCATGGTGTTCGTCGTGCAACTGGTCCTGCTCGTGGTGGCCCTTCCGCTGGTTGTGCGCATGCCGCTTCCTGGTCCGGGCCGCCGTGAGGGCGGGGAGGACGGGCCATGGCTACGTCTGCCGTCCGCACCGCGGCCCCACCGCGGCGCGCTGCTGGTGGGCCTTGCCGTGTTTGCTCCGGCCCTCACCGCCACAGGGTTTGTGCTGAGTCTGGGTCCGTCGCTACTGGCTCAGCTGCTGCACACCGACAATCAGTTGTTGTCCGGCGGCCTCATTGCCCCGCTGTTCTCTGCGGCCACCGGGGTTCAGTTCGTGGTCCGGCGTCTACGGATGACGGTCCCAGACCGGGGCAGCGATGACGGTGACCGGGATGGCGGCGCTGATCGCGGCGGTGGCGTTCCAGTCGGTGCCGTTGCTGCTCGCAGCTGCCGTGTTGTCCGGACTCGGCCAGGGCGCCTCGCAGTTAGGAGGGCTCTCCACACTGGCAACCGAGGTGTCATCCGCGCGACTGGCAGAGGCGAACGCGGCACTGACCGCGGGCGCATACCTCCTCGCAGGGACCCTTCCGGTAGCGGCAGGCTTCCTCAGCGACGCCTCCAGCCTGGCCGCGGGCACCAGCGCGTTCGGCATAGTCGTCGCAACTCTGACTGTCCTCGGGGCACTGACCGCCATGCGTTGCCACCCGGCCCGCAGGCCGACGGGCTGACGGGGAGCACTGAGCGGCAACCTCACGCCAGTGCCCCCTGAGCGTGCCCATCACCGCCTCGCACGCTTGCCTGTCCACCCGCTTCACCAATCCACAACACGTCCAACACTGGAGTTCTCATGCGTCTCATCTCAAACGGGAAGCTGCACGCCACTTTCGAGTTCGGCGACCTGCGCGTGATCTCACTGCGCGACGGCTACGTCGACATGCCACCCACCCGGTTGCGCGACGAGACCGGGCGCCCGCTCGACACGGTTCCGCACACGGTCCCGCTCGTCGAGGGAAACCTGCGGCTGTCGGTCAACGCCTTCCTCGTCACCGACGGGAAGCGCTCCGTCCTCATCGACACGGGCGCGTCCAACGCCTGGCACCCCACTATGGGATCGCTCCTGGAGGCCATGGCCGAAGCCGGGGTCGAGCGCAAAGACATCACGGACGTGGCCATCACTCACAATCACGGGGACCACGTCAATGGCCTCATCGCGCCCGACGGCTCGCAGGCGTTCCCTGCGCTGAAGCGCGTGTGGATCGGCGCGGGCGACGCGTCCGTGTTCCAGGGGCGGCTCGAGCCGATCCGCGACCGCGTCGTCCCTGTCGCGGAGAAGACCGCCATCAATGATCGCGTCACCGCCCTGCCGACTCCCGGGCACACCGACGGGCACACTGTCTACGAGGTCCGCAGCAGCACTGGCGTTCTGCTCGTCTGGGGGGACACCGTGCACGTGCCCTCCCTGCAGTTCGAGCAGCCGGACGTGACCTGGGAACTCGATGGTGACCAGGGACAGGCCCGCAGGGCCCGCAATGCTCTTCTGGATCGGCTGGCCGCACCGGGGCACTTTGTCGCCGGCGCCCACCTGGACTCTCCTGGAGTAGGGCTGGTAACTCGTCACGGCGACGGCTACTCCCTGGAGTACATTGCGCAGTCGGCCTCCTGACGGTCGGACACATCTGTCTCGATGCGGCCTAAGAGAGTCAGCGCACGGTCGCCCCGCCTTGCGCGCAGCACAGAGCCCGTTGCTGGACCCTGTGCTGCGCGCAGCGTGAGGCTGTCAGGTGCCTTCGAGAGTCTTCATGATCACGAAGCTGTTGACCGTTCCCACCCCGGGCAGGGCGGCCAACTCGTTGGCGTGGAAGTCCTCGTAGGCCGACAGGTCGGCTACCCCAACTTGGAGCAGGTAGTCGAAGTTGCCGGTGATGTGGTGGCAGGCGATCACCTCGGGCAGCTTCATCACCTCGCGTTCAAAAGCGACCACCTCCGGGCGGGTGTGCCGCATCAGGCGCACTCCGGCGAAGACGCGCAGAGCCCGGCCCACCGCTGCCGGGTCGATCACAGCTCGGTAGCCGCGGATGACCCCGGACTCCTCGAGTTGCCGTACCCGGCGCAGGCAGGGCGACGGCGACAGACCGACCTGGGCGGCCAGCTCATTGTTGCTGATGCGTCCGTGCCGCTCGAGTACGGCCAGGATCGACTGATCCACTTCATCCATGGCGGCAGAATATTGCTGAACAGTTCCTCCTAGCACAAGTCAGCGTCGGGCAGTAGCGCAATTCGCTGCCAAAATTGCGGTTGAACGGGTCATGATGCACTCGCAACCGGTCATGCTGGATACAGACATAATGTCGAATTTCGGAAGGGCTGGCCATGCCGGGCAAGAGCACCATCACCGTTCACGCCGACCGAGAGACCCACCCCAGCCGGGCCGTGGCACCGCCCATCTATCAGACCGCGGCGTTCTCGGCCGAAGATGCGCACGCGTTCGCTGCGGGCGCCGTCGAGCCGCGCGGCAAGGACTTCTACACCCGCTTCGGCAACCCGAACCACGCACAGGTCGCGGCCGTCGTCGCCGAGCTGGAAGGCACCGAGGCGGCACTGGTCACCGCATCCGGAATGGCCGCGATCACCACAGCGGTACTCGCCCTGGTCTCCGCCGGCGACCATGTGATCGGGCAGAAGTCCACCTATGGCGGCACGGCCTCGGTACTGCTCAACCTGCTGCCTCGTCTGGGCGTATCGACCACGCTCGTCGACCAGCGCGACACCGAGGCGTTCGCGAAGGCCCTCACCCCGAAGACCCGGCTCATTCTGGTGGAGACCCCGAGCAATCCGCTCCTGCAGATCACCGACCTGCGTGCCGTCGCCGAGCTGGCCCGCGCTCACGGTGTGCTCACCCTGGCGGACAACACGTTCGCCACCCCGCTGAACCAGCGCCCCGCAGACCTCGGTATCGACGTGGTCTGGCACAGCGCGACCAAGTACCTCAACGGTCACTCCGACGTCTCCGCCGGCGTGGTTGCCGGACCGACCGACATCCTGAACCGCATCTGGGACACCAGCCTCCTCACCGGCGCCACCCTCGGGCCGATCGACTCCTGGCTCCTCCTGCGCGGCATACGCACCCTGCCCCTGCGCGTACCGCGGCACAACGACAACGGTCTCGCGCTCGCCGAGGCGCTGAGCAACCACCCGGCCGTCACGCGGGTGAACTACCCCGGGCTGCCCACCCATCCCCAGCACAAGCTGGCCATCGAGCAGATGAACGGATTCGGCGGAGTCCTCAGCGTCGAGTTCACCGGCGGGTACGACATGGCCGACGCGTTCCTCCAGGCCCTGCGCTACCCGCGCCGGTCGGCCAGCCTGGGCGGCGTGGAGTCGCTCGCCGTGCACCCGGCCTCCATGTGGGCCGGAATGCTCAGCGAGGAACAGCTCACCGAGGCCGTTCCGCCGGGACTCGTACGTCTGGCGGCCGGTACCGAGGACACCGACGACCTGGTGGCCGACGCACTCGACGCCGCCGACGCCGCGCGCAACCGAGCCACGACGGCCTGAACGGCCGACACGGCAGCGCCCACAAGGCAGCCCGTCACCCCCACCGAAACGATCTCGTGAACCACCACGAATGAAGGGGCCCCATGAAGATCCTTTTGTCCGGCGGCACCGTGGTCAGCATGGACCCGGCCGTCGGTGACCTCGAGCGCGGCGACGTCCTCATCGAGGACGGCGTGATCACCGAGGTAGCCGAACACATCGATGCTCCGGACGCCGAGGTGATCGACGCCATCGACCGGATCGTGATGCCCGGCTTCATCGACAACCATCGCCACAACTGGCAGACGGCGTTCCGGGGCATCGGCGCCGACTGGACGTTCCCCCAGTGGGCCACCGCCATGCACGGCACGGTCAAGCCCCACTACACGCCCGAGGACGTCTACGTAGCCACGCTCCTGGGCCGACTCGAGGCGCTGCACTCCGGCATCACCACGATGCTGGACTGGTACCACGTGGCCCAGGGCCACGAGCACGAGGACGCCGCCATCGCAGCACTGCGCGCAGCGCCCGCCCGGTCGATCTTCTGCCTCGGCGCCGGATGGGCCACCCCCGATCCCGTCGACGACGACATCCGCCGCGTGCGCGCCGAACTGACCGGGGACGGGCTGGTCACCATGGTCTTCGGCCTGCGCGGCGCCGACGACACCGGGATGGAGACCCTTGGCCGGGAGATCCAGCTGGCCGCTGAACTCGGCCTGCGCACCAGCCTGCACACCGGATCCGACGGCACCCAGCGCCCCATCGCCGACATGCACAAGCATGGGCTGCTGCGCGACACCACCACGTTCGTCCACGGCAACGGGCTCAGCGACGAGGAACTGCGCATGCTCGCCGACGCGGGCAGCTCCATCTCCATCAGCCCCGACGTCGAACTGAAGATGGGCTTCGGCGCGCCGATGACCGGCCGGGCACTCGCCGCAGGGCTGCGCCCCACGCTCTCCATCGACGTCGTCCCGTCCGTCGCCGGCGACATGTTCGCCGCGATGCGTGCTGCCTTTGCCGCACAGCGTGGCCTGGACGGCGGCCTGCGCGCCCGCGACCTCGTCGAGTTCGCGACCGTCGACGCCGCCGTGTCCTGTGGGCTGGAGGCCCGCACGGGCAGCATCACTCCCGGCAAGGACGCTGACATCATCCTGCTGCGCACGGACGATGTGACCGTCTTCCCGGTCACCGACCCGGTCGGCAGCATCGTCAGCGCCGGACACCCCGGCCTGGTCGACACAGTCCTCGTCGCCGGCCGCGTGGTCAAGCGGGACGGTGCGCTGGTTGGTGTCGACCTGCCGTCGCTGCGTTCCCGTCTGCTCGAATCACGCGACCGGATCGCCGCGGCCGCCGGCGTCCCGCTCGACGGCAGCTGGGACCCGCAGCCGTAGTCACATCTGGGGATGCATGAAAGGCCGGTGTTCCCTCTGCCCCTGGGTGTGGCGGGAACACCGGTCAACAACCGCAAACCGCATTGGCCGGGCGCACGCACGCCTCCCGACGTCAGTGCTGCACCGGCAGCACGCGGACCACACCGTCGTTGCCGGCCGACTGTCTGAGCTGTCGGTTCTCGACCTCGAGTACATGGATCACCCGCACCAGCTGCTGCACGTCCGTACGGAGCCGGTCGCGCCCCTCGCGCAGAGCCAACAGCTGCTTCTTCAGCTGGGCGTTGTGCCGCGCGAGTCCGTCGTGGGTTCTCGGCCGGGAACTCTGCATCTGCACGAGGGCGTAGAAGAGGTCCTTCAGGCCGGTGTGCTTGTGGGTGAGCTTGTTGCGCTTCAGGCCGGCTTCCGCGGCGAGGGACTTGATGGTCAGCTATCCGTCGGAATGCAGCGGGGTTCCGATGAGAAGCCGGACCATGGCGTCGCTGAGTGCCTGGATCTCGGCTGCGTCGCGCGGCTTCCCGGAGGCTGCCGAGGCAGCCATCGTGTGGACACGGCCGACTGTCTCCGCGATGACCGCAGCCGTCGGCGTCACGTCGTCGACGATGTCGGCTGCTTCCCGTTCAGTGCCGGCCGACGGAATGGCGAGGTCTGTCGTCATGTGCGAATCCCGTCGATCCGGCCTGGGGTCTGGTGCAGCCTGGTGCTCGTGAATGATCTTCTCGCAGCTGATGCGGCACAGCTCGAGCCGTCGTCGCAGCGGGTGTGGAGTGAGAGGGTCGTCGTGGTCGGTGTCGAGCTCGGCGATCTGAGCGCGGGCCCGTTCGATGTGCGTATCGGTGCGGGAGATGTTCGCGCAGGCCGGGTTGCAGCGCGAGAAGTTCGGGGTTCGCTGGGAGGGCTTCACGCTTTGGGCAGGACCTGGATCGCACCAGGAAGTCGCTGATGGCGGCGCCCGGATCCTCCCACGGAGGCATCACCAGTCGGTCTGATTCGAGAAGTTCTGTGTCAAGTCCAGCCGTGTTGCGCGCTTCTCTCTCCGGGGCCGCCAATCACCCCCTGTTCCCGGCGCTGACGTCGAGGCAGCGCTGTCGTGCGGCGCGGTAGCGGATCGAAGGCAGCTTCAGGACGCTGCCGAGGATGCCTGGGATGAGCTGAACAGAACGCTCCGCAACAAGGTGGAGACTGGGTTTCACCAGTGCGGGACCTTCGTCATCCCGTCCGAAACGCGGAAGTCGTTGGAGGCGTTGGTGACGGAGGCGATCACCAACCCGGGTGCACCGCCATACCGGGATGCTGTCGCGCAGTTGAACATGCTGCGCGCTGCATGCCAGGCCAAGATCGACACCATGGCGTGAAAGGCCGCGATAGCGGCGGAGTCTCCGTCCACCGCTCGATCGCAGTTCATCTGTAGGACTTCGTCGGAGAGCCCGCACATTAAAGCGCAACCGTGCCACGATAGGCACGCTCAAGAGAGACGAGCCGAGGCGGCCGCGGGAATGGCAAGCCCACTGCTGGTCTCCGCTCTCCCGAGGTCGACGTGCCGGGGGAGCGAAACCCACACCGAGAACACACCTCAACGCTGGGAGACCGATCACTCCTTTGGAGGTTGCCGGTGGTTGCGGGTCGGCTCCGCGTGGATCTGAAACGTCGGCGGGTCCTCAGCTCATGGCCACTGTTGTCAGGTGGTCGGGCTGAGGCTGCCTTGCCCCGGGCTCTACCACCGCGAGTTGGATTGGGTCCGGACCCACATGCTGCCGAACTTCAGGACCCGGCTGATGCTTGTCGTCATCGCCGTGCTCTCCTCCCTCGTGGTCGCTCTTGCGACGGCGTTCCTCTTCTATGCCACCAAGGGCGGCTTCTTGGTCACGTTGACCATGGGAGGAGGCGCGTTCGTCACCACGATGACCCTGTTCCTCGGCGTGTTCTCTCTGCTTCTCCGGTAGGGCGCGCACCACCAAACTCCCGGTGCGCGAGTGAGGCGGGCGCGGCGGCCCGCCTCACTCTGCTCCTTGGCATGAGGCCAGGACATGACGTACGCAGTCAGCTGGCCCGGATGGGCCAGTCACCAAACGGGATCGGCGGCTTTCCTGCCGCTTCACGAACCGCTTCGTCAGTTCCGCACGTGGCGCAGATCGGTACCTCGCGGTCAGCCGTCAGCCGGGAATGTGCGGGCCGTTCACCGAGCGGGCCGCCGCAGCGCGCACAGCGGGAGTCGGGCACGGGTCACTCCTCGGGGTGCTCGCGGGCGGACTTGAGGATCAGGTTCCAGGTCGGGCGGGAGTAGGTCTTCTCCGTCTGCTCCTGGAGCTGGGGGATCAGTTCGGCGTTCGTCGCGCCGGGGTTCGCCGCGATGGCCTGGCGCGCGAGGGTCAGCCACTCGTCTCCTTGGTAAGGGTAGGCCAGTCCGCGGCGGCCCTGCGGTCGTCCGCCGGCGTGACCGCGGCCTTTCCTCTCCGCGACGTACTTCCACAGCCTCCAGCGCTTCCACTTCGGGCGTCGACGGGTCGGGAACTCGTCCCAGTTGTCCGGTGTCGGCCAAGCCTCGGGCGGGTTCTTGACGTAGTGGGAGACGGTGGCGGAGTCGGCGAACCCGCAAACCTTCGCCGCCTCGGCCGGGCCCACCATCTCTTCGGGGTCGCCGTCGAGCTTCGGGGGGTTCGTGGTGTTCGCGGCGGCGCGCTGACGCTGAAGCTCGTGGTGCCACTTCGCCCAGACGCCGCCGTCCCAGTGCATGACGCCGCCGATGGTCTCCGCAACGGGCGGGTGCGGTACCCGACGACGACTGGCTCAACGCCTACATGGACGGGATCCAGCGGCACGCGGACTAGTAAGCACAGAATGCCCCGCCCGATCCGGGGCCTTTTCGTTTCGTATTTCGTTACGCATCGAGGCCCAGCGCCGGGCGCTTGTGGCCCTGGCAGGCGTTCAGGCACCGACCTCCTCGGCGGCGCTGGCAGGTGGGGCAGGTAGTCGCGGTCCATGCCGTGTACTTTCAGCCATCGTGCAGCGCCACCCTCTGCACACTCACAGCCCTCTACACAGGTCCGGGCATATGCCATTTCGAGAGTCCGCAGCCGAGAGACCTGCATCAACCGTGCAAGTTGCATCCGTGAGAGCCTCTAACGCGGGTCCGTCAAGCTTTACGTGTCGCCGAATTTCGACGCAGATGTTGTGTCTCATTGCCATCGGCCCATTACGGTCCAGGCAAGCGAAGGCCGGGCGGTCATCACCCGCCCGGCCTATGCAACCAGCGAGTCATCACCTCGCTGATCAGCAGCTCACCCGTGGAAGATTGGAACTCAATATGAGCCTACTGCACGACATCCCGCCCCAGCAGTCTCCTGTGCCCACCCTCACCCCTGCCTCTCCTTCGTCCATCCGCCTGGTGGCTGCGGTGGTGCGGGGCCAGCGGGTTGCGGTCGAGTGCCCACCGTGGTGCGTGGTGGATCACGCCGCCCAAGATCTGGCGTATCTGGATGACTTGTCGCACGACGGTGAGGTGGCGACGCTTCCGGTGCGCCAGTTCGACGGCAGTGTCGAGCAGATCCTGACCACGCATCTCACGCAGTGGCCGTTCGCCGACAACGGTGAGGCGTACATCTCGGTGGACGCCGACGGCAGCGGCGAGTGCAACGCGTACCACGGCGCTGCCGGGCTGGCATTCGCCGACCAGTTGGTGGCGCATGCCGAGCGGATTCGTCGGCTCGTGCACGTGCTGAACTAGGACACGCGCGCCGGGCCGCCCACCAACCGGGCGGCCCGGCTGGCTGTTTTCAAGGTGATTCACCGAGAAAGACGGCCCGCGCTGATCTGATGAAGAGCCCGAGTGCCTGGGCACAGGCCTGTTCCCATTCACTGAACCTTGCGGCGGCCACTTCACGGCGGTCCGTTGCGAGTCCGGCAGCGATACCGTGGCGTGCGAGAGCCGACTCCAGCAGGTTCTGGGCCGCAACAGATAGCGCAAGAGCATCGTGAGCTACTCCGCTCGGCCCAAACAGGTTGATCTCCGTACAGGCGTTCGTCAGGTGGCGCACTGCTGTCATGGCATCGACGATAGCCTTGGAATCGGTGGACCTATCGCCCTTACGCAGTGCAGCAAGGGCCGCTTCGAACGCTGCCTGAGTTGTGAGCACTCGCCCGTATGCCTGACGCCGCTCCTGTCGTAACCAGTGGGCTTCCTCGTTGCGCGCCTGCTCTGCTACTTGATCGGCGAGTGCGCGAGCTGCGACTTCTGCGCTGCGCCGGGCTCCGCGATAACTCGCGAGGCCGCCTACTGCAGCGCCGATTACAGCCCCAGCGAATCCGATGACGCCCGCATAGAGCGCCGCAAGTCCCCCATCCATGCAGTGATCCTATGAAGGGGCTGGGAGTCGTCTACATCACGCGAAGCCCCCCACTCATCACTTCCGTTCTAGTGGTCGTTGCAACACCCCAGTTCAGGGGCCTGCTGCGGCAGTACTTCCCCCAGCGCACAGACCAGTCCCAGCACCGTCGCGAGGACCTGGACGCCGTCGCCGCCGAGCTGGACAGCCGCCCACGCAAAACGCTCGACTGGGAAACCCCAGCCGAGCGTCTCGCTAACCTCCTTGCCACAGCCAGTTGATCACTGTGTTGAGGACGACATCTGGAAAGCGCCTCACGGCTAGGAGGCTTCTCTTTGACTGATTCAGCTGCTTGCTTCAGCTGGCGGCCGGTCGTCGATGACGATGCGGGTCACGCCGGGTGGGCGCTGCTCGTTGTCGCCCTGGCCCTGTTCGATGTTGCCGTCGGTTTCGACTTTGCGGAGGGCGTCGCCGATGCGCCCATAGACCTTGGCTGCGAGGCGTCGGGTGCCTGGTTCGACGTCGGAGTTGCGCTGGGTGTGCCAGAGGGCATCGAGGACGGCGATGAGGGTGCGGCCGGACAGGTCCGCGTCGATGAGACAGTCTTCTTCCCGGACAGCCCCGGGCAGGCGGAAATGTTCACCGCGGCTGGATTGGGCGACGAGGAAGTCCCAAGTGTCGCGGTGGCAGGAGATTTCGGCGTAGGCGACGCCAGCCGCGAGGTCGAGGAGCTCTTCGAAGTCGCCTATGCTGGTTTGCTCAGGGGTGGCTAGTTCGGGCTGCTGCTGCGCCTGGTTGGCTTCGGCGATGGCTCGGGCTTCTGCAATGTCTGCTCGCCAACCTTCGATGGTGGCCCGCAGGTCGGTGATCTCGCGGAGGAGCCGGTCGTCGCCGCGGCTGTCGGCTGCGGCCCCCGTGGTTTCGAAGCTGCTGCGGAGTCGTTCGATGTCGGTGTGGAGTGTTTGGATCTCAGTGTGGAGGTTGTCGACTCTGCGGCTGATGACACCTGCGGAATCGCTGGTGCGCTGGGCGGCGCTGCCGATCTGGTCGATGCTGGTCTTGATGTTGTCGAGCCCTTGCTTGATCACTGTCGTGAGGGTGTCCTGTAACCCGTCGAGCTTCTTCTTCAACCCCTCGACAGCTTGGAGCACAGCACCAATTCCGAACACGCATTCCCCCCTTGCTGGTAGCGGCGTTTCGCCGGTGAAAGGCTCCCCGCAGAGACATGGGGTGACGCGACGGGATCCGGCCGATGTAGGCGACGCGAGCAGGACTCAGGCGGCGCAGCAAAAAGGCCCCCGACCATGTGGCGAATTCCAGAGGTCGTTGCAACACATGTGATCAACTGGCTGTTGCCAGGAGCTTAGCGAGACGCTCGGCTGGGGTTTCCCAGCCGAGCGTTTTGCGTGGTCGGCTGTTCAGCTCGGCGGCCACGGTGTCCAGCTCTTCGCGACTGTAGCGAGCATGGTCGGTGCCCTTGGGTGCCTCTGTGTTTGTCAAGGTGTCTGGTGCGGTGGCGTAGGCTCGGTTTCGGCGGGTCCGGGAAGTGACTTGCCCGAAGAGTCGGCCGTCGGGGTTGGGCCGACCGCGCTGGATGCTGCAGTCGCCCCCGGTTGTCCTCCTGGGCCCGTCGTTCGGGAGTGGCGGCGTTCGTCGCCGACCATCGTGCGCCAGACGTGATCAGCCAGGCGGCGGCGAAATGTGCGCCCTGCCAGTGCAGGAAGTCAACCTCGCCGCTCTCTGGCTGCGCATCTCCGCCCAGATCGTTGAAGTGGCCTACCGGCTGTATGGTGAAGCGCCCAAAGCCGAGAGTGTCCGCACTCTGAACCTGAGCGATGAATCGACCGAAGTACTGGGTCAAGGGCGAGCCAGGCGGGACAAGGCGCGCGAGGAGTGGTCTTCTGCGAAAGCCTGGGTCGCGTCGGACCGGTTCTTCACTCACGAGAACGGCGAAGGACTCCACCCGGACTGGGTGAGCCGCCGCTTCAAGCGCCTGGTGGAGCTGTCCGGCCTACCTCCCGTGCGCCTTCATGACCTCCGGCACATCTCTGCCAGCCTGTCGTTGCTTCAGGGAAACGACATCAAGGTCGTCCAGGAGCGGCTGGGACACAGCTCGCGTCAGATCACCTCTGACACCTACACCAGCGTCCTTCCCGAGCTCGCACGACGCGAGACCCAGTCCATGACATCCGTGATTCCACGCAGCGTGCCCTACGACGTGCTGAGGCAGCTCGAACTTCCGCAGAAGCTCTTCGATGACGGCATGATCGTCGTCCACGCCGACGCCGTCCGGGCCCGAGATGGCGCCTGGACGATCAGCGTGAAGGCCCGGCACAGCGACCGCCCTCTCGGAAGGATCAAGACATCTGCCGCCAGCCAGGAGAGGGCGGCCCAAGCCGCGATCCAGTGGGTGCGCGACCGCTGCAAGGAGGCCAGTCTGAAAATCCTTTCGGCGGCCAGGGTCGGCGGGCATCTTCCAGAGTCGGGGAAGCGCCTGCATCGTCTCGCCCGCTTCGTGATCGACAGCGGGGAGGAGCCAGGACTGGCCGGGTGGACTCGGGTTCCCGTCTCTCCGAGTGGTCCCGGGGCCAGCGAACAAGAAGGGGCTGCGTAGGCCGTTCGCGGCCAAACCGGCGCCCTCCGGGCCCCTGTATGGTCCCTGGATCTTGGTCTGAACGGATGAACGGGAGCCCCCGCATCGGCGCGGCGACTCCCGTTCATATGTCTGCGCAGGTCAGGATGGGTCTGCCCGCGTAGTGCCCTGGTGGGGCGGGTGGGACTCGAACCCACGGCCGACGGATTATGAGTCCGCTGCTCTAACCGGCTGAGCTACCGCCCCGTAACGGCGCGTCGTACACATCTGCGCGCGCCGTCTGCCGCAGCATAGCCGCTCATACGATCTGCTGCTTCGGAGGGCCGATGCTGGGAGGCCCCCTGGCTGCGATCATGACGTAGATCACGTCCGGAGGGGGCCGGAAATGAAAAAGGACCCCACAAGGGGTCCTCCTCACTGCTCCCCCGACTGGACTCGAACCAGTAACCCTCCGGTTAACAGCCGAATGCTCTGCCAATTGAGCTACAGGGGACCGAGCTCCCCCGACTGGACTCGAACCAGTAACCTGCCGGTTAACAGCCGGCTGCTCTGCCAATTGAGCTACAGGGGATTGCTCCATGTGCCGCGACCGTGGCCCCGCCCGGATCTCCCGGACGGCGTGCGCTCGCTGCGACACATACATTAGCGCAAGCAGGGGGGTGCTCCGCCAATCGGTTCGCCGCGTCCGCCCTCGGGCGAACCTCCGCCGTTCCAGGGATGATCTTCTGGATGATCGTGGGTGATCTGCGGCGCGGGCGGGTAGACGTGCGGCACGACCCCGGGGTCCAGATGTGAAGGACAGCGAGAAGGGCAGGTCGATGCGCTACCGGCTGACGTTCATCACCGGGATGGCTGTGGGTTACGTACTGGGCACGCGAGCCGGCCGCCAGCGGTACGAGCAGTTGCGCGCGTGCGCGCAGAAGTTCGCACGGAACCCGGCCGTCCGCAATACCGCCGAATCGGCCGCGCAAGGAGGTCGGCATGCCGCCGTGCGGGCGCTGGACAAGGTCCGGCCGCTGCGCGAGAAGATCGGGCAGCGCGACCCCCGCGCGGTGGGCGAGGACGACTGGGGCACCAGCAACACCTAGACCCGGCGGTGGCATGATCTGATCCATGGGGATAGTCGCCGGGTTGGACAGTTCGTCCGAGAGCACACGAATCGTCGTCTGTGACAGCGATACGGGTGCCGTGATCAAACAGGGGTATGCCCCGCATCCGGTCGGCGGCAGCGGCGATGTGGACCCGCAGGCGTGGCTGATGTCCCTCGGCGAGGCCGCCGAGGGCGGGCTGCTCGAGGGGGTCCAGGCCATCGGCGTCTCGGCGCAGCAGCACGGGCTGCTGGCGCTGGACGCGGGCGGGGTGCTGGTGCGCCCCGCGCTGGTGGGCAACGACAAGCGCGCCCAGTCCGCGGCCGCCGACCTCACCGAGGCGCTCGGCGGCCGCACGGCCTGGGCCCAGGCGGTCGGCGCCGTGCCGACCGCCTCGCAGCCGGTGGCCAAGCTGCGCTGGCTGACGCGGAACGAGCCGGACGCGGCGCACCGCGTGGCCGAGCTGATGCAGCCGCACGACTGGCTGGTGTGGCAGTTGCTGGGGCGGCCGGTGCGGCGTACGACCGACCGCGGTACGGCCTCCAGCAGCGGCTACTGGTCGGCGGCGACCGGGTCCTGGCGCCCCGACCTGGTCCAGCTGGCCCTCGGTCACCAGGTGCGGCTGCCGGAGGTCATCGGCCCGGCCGACGCCGCCGGGCACACCCCCGAGGGGCTGCTGATCTCCGCCGGTACGGGCGAGACCATGGCCGCCGCCTTCGGGCTCGGGGTCGGGGTCGGCGACGCGGTGATCTCCCTGGGCGCCTCCGGCTCGGTCTTCTCCGTCCACCATGAGGCACTGGCCGATCCGACCGGCACGATCCTGTCGTACGCAGACGCCACCGGCATGCATCTACCGGTGGTCCATACGCTCAACGCGGTACGGGCGCTACGCGGTACGGCGGAATTGCTCGGCACGGATCTCGAGGGGCTCTCCGCGCTCGCGATGAAGTCCACCCCGGGGTCGTACGGGCTGGTGCTGCTGCCGTATCTGGAGGGCGAGCGGACCCCGCACCTGCCGCATACCGCCGGGACGCTGACCGGGCTGCGGCGCGAGTCGATGAAGCCCGAGCATCTGGCGCGGGCCGCGTTCGAGGGGATGCTGTGCGGGCTCGCGGACGCGCTGGACGTGCTGCGCGGGCGCGGCGTCCAGGTGCGGCGCGTCTTCCTGCTCGGGCCCGCGGCCGACCTCCAGGCCGTCCGCGCGATCGCGCCCGCGGTGCTGGGCGCGCAGGTCGTGGTGGTCCAGCCCGCCGACTACGCCGCGCTGGGCGCGGCCCGGCAGGCCGCGTGGGCGCTGGGCGTCTCGCACGGCACCCACTCGCCGCATGAGCCGCCGCGCTGGCCGGCCGCGGCGAGCCAGGTCTTCGAGCCGGGCGATGACCTGCCGGTGGGGCAGTCGGTGCGGCAGCAGTACGTGGCGGTGCGGGAGCAGATCCACCCCGGGGCGTTCGAGCCGGAGGCCTTGGGGTCCGGGGCCGTCGAGCCGGGAGCCCCGGAGGCCGCAGGCCATGGGACGGCCGACGGGTATGGGGCCGGTGGGTACGAGGCCGGTGGGTACGGGGCCGGTGGGTACGAGGCCGGTGGGTACGGGGCCATGTGAGGCCGTGGGATCCGGGCCGGGCGGGTCTCGGTCCGGCCTGCGCGGGCAGGGTCGGCGCTAGTCCAGATAGCCCCGCAGCTGATCGGCGAAGGCGTGGTCGCGAAGCTTGTTGAGCGTCTTCGACTCGATCTGGCGGATCCGCTCCCGGGTCACCCCGAAGATCCGGCCGATCTCCTCCAGCGTGCGGGGGCGGCCGTCGGCCAGTCCGTACCGCAGCTGCACCACCTTGCGTTCGCGCTCGCCGAGCGTCGACAGCACGGCCTCCAGGTGCTCGCGGAGCAGCAGGAAGGCCGCGGACTCCACGGGTGAGGCCGCGTCGCCGTCCTCGATGAGGTCGCCGAGGGCGACATCGTCCTCCTCGCCCACCGGCGCGTGGAGCGACACCGGCTCCTGGGCCAGCCGCAGCACCTCGCTCACCCGCTCCGGGAGCAGGTCGAGATGGGCGGCGACCTCCTCAGGGGTGGGTTCGTAGCCGCGCTCCTGGAGCATCCGGCGCTGGACCCGGACCACCCGGTTGATCAGCTCGACGACATGCACCGGGACCCGGATCGTCCGGGCCTGGTCGGCCAGGGCGCGGGACATGGCCTGGCGGATCCACCAGGTGGCGTACGTCGAGAACTTGTAGCCGCGGGCGTAGTCGAACTTCTCGACCGCGCGGATCAGGCCGAGGTTGCCCTCCTGGACCAGGTCGAGCATGGTCAGGCCGCGGCCGACGTAGCGCTTGGCGACGGAGACGACGAGGCGGAGGTTGGCCTCGATCAGCCGGCGCTTGGCCATCCGGCCCAGGACCACCAACCGGTCCAGATCCAGGGCGAGTTGGGTGTCGAGGTTGGGGGTGTTGCCGAGCTTCTCCTCGGCGAAGAGGCCCGCCTCGACCCGGCGGGCCAGCTCGACCTCCTCGACCGCGGAGAGCAGCGGAATCCGCCCGATCTCACGGAGGTACTGGCGGAAGAGGTCGGCGGACGGGCCGCTGGTGTCGGCGCGGGCGGGCGGCTCGATCGGTTCGACGGGCTCCACGGCCTCGACCGGGTCGACAGGCTCGGCGGGCTCTTCGGACTCGGCGGACTCGGCGGGCTCTGCGGGCTCTGCGGGTTCCGCTTCGGGGGCGGCGCCGTCGGGCGCGGGGGCCGGGGCGGTGTCGGGGGCGAGCTCGGCCGTGGGGCCCGGTGCGGCGTCCTGGCCGGTATCCGGCACGCCTTCCGGGGCGAGGTCCGCCGAGTCCTCGGGCATGGCCGGCGCTACCGCTGTGGCGCGGGGCGAGTGGGGGGACACGGGGTGCGCCGCGAGGGCCGCGTCGGTGAGGGTCTGGGTCTGCACGGGGGCGACCTCCAGGGTGATCGCTGCTGAGGGGGCAGAACGATCGGGTACGGCACGGCGGCCGCGCCGCCGTCCGTCCCGTACATCTTGAGCGACTCTGCGGGGGATTCCGGCCCTACCCGGCCAACACCGCCGCGCTCCGAGGACTCAGGCACCGCATCCCAGTGTGGAGTACGACACAGGCCCGCCACGAGGGGCGTGCGGGCACTTTTTGCTCAGCGGCCCGTGACCGTACGACTACCCGGCGACTACAGCGAGCCCTCCGGCCCGCCCGCCGGAGCACGAACGTGCTGGCCGGAACCCATCCACCGGCCCTCGCCGCCCCCGGCCGCCCCTGCCGCCCCGGTCCGCCCGAGCCCGCCCCGAGCCGCCCGACCTGAGCGCCCGCTCGTCCTACAGCGCTGCCGCGCCCCGGTCCCGGAGGGACTGGCCGTACTGCTGCAGCACCCACAGCTCGTTCTGCACGGCGGCGAGGTGGGCGGGGTCGGCGTGCTGCCCCAGGCGCTGGAGGGCGCCACGCACCTCGGTCACGCGGTGGTTCACCGCGGCCAGCCGGACGGCCACCAACTGCACGCCCGCGTACACCTCGTCCGGGTCGCGGCGGGTGTGCGGCGGCTCGACGGCGAGCTCGGTGACCATCGCCCGGACCGTGTCGTCGGGCGCCACCTCCCGGACCCGGGCGAGATAGTCGTCGTCCGCGGCGGCCGCGCCGCCCGCGTCCTCGATGGCGCGGCGCACCGCCGCGTACGGCGGGGCGGTGAACTCGTCGATGCCGTAGGCGTCGAAGGCCGGGGAGACCAGATGGGGGTGTTGCAGCGCCAGCTTGAGCAGCTCGCGCTCGACGCGATGGGCGGGGCTGCGCAGATTCAGGGCGGGTCCGCGCGGGGGCACCGGGGCGCCCTGGGCCTCCGGGCCGCCCCGGTGGCGCTGCCGCGGTCCGTCGCCCCCGGGACCGCCGCGCTGGTCGCCCCGGCCGCGCTGGTCGCCGCCCGCGCCGCGGCCGCGTTCCCGCGCCCAGCGGGCCAGCTGCGAGACGCGCCGCACGACGAACTGGGTGTCGAGGATGCCGAGCAGACCCGCGAGGTGGACCGCCGACTCGTGCTGGATGGAGCTGTTCTTGATCCCGGCGACGACGGGCGCCGCCTCCTCCAGCGCGGCGGCGCGCCCCACCGCCGTGTCCAGGTTGTGGCGCGCGATGATCTGCCGGATGGCGAACTCGAACAGCTGGGTGCGGCTCTCAACCAGCGACTTGACGGCGTCGTCGCCCTCCGCGAGCCGCAGCTCGCAGGGGTCCATCCCGCCCGGGGTGATCGCGATGTAGGTCTCGGCGGCGAACTTCTGGTCGTCCTCGAAGGCGCGCAGCGCCGCCTTCTGCCCGGCCGCGTCGCCGTCGAAGGTGAAGATCACCTCCGCGCCCGAGTTATCCATCAGCAGCCGTCGGAGGATCTTGATGTGGTCGCCGCCGAAGGAGGTGCCGCAGGTGGCGATGGCGGTGGTGACCCCCGCGAGATGGCAGGCCATGACGTCCGTATAGCCCTCGACCACCACCGCGCGGCTGGACTTGGCGATGTCCCTCTTCGCGAGGTCGATGCCGTACAGGACCTGGGACTTCTTGTAGAGCGGGGTCTCCGGGGTGTTGAGGTACTTCGGGCCGTTGTCGTCCTCGCGGAGCTTGCGGGCACCGAAGCCGACGACCTCACCGGAGATGTCCCGGATCGGCCACATCAGCCGGCCCCGGAAGCGGTCGATCGGATTGCGGCGGCTCTCCTGGGCGAGTCCGGAGAGGATCAGCTCCTGGTCGGTGAAGCCGCGGCCGCGAAGAAAGCGGACCAGGTGGTCCCAGCCCGCCGGGCTGTAGCCGACACCGAAGTGCTGGGCGGCGGCCTGGTCGAAGCCGCGCTCGGCGAGGAACTTCCGGCCGATCTCCGCCTCGGGGCGGTCCAGCTGCTCCACGTAGAACTGCGCGGCCGCCTTGTGGGCCTCGACCAGCCGGGTGCGCTCGCCCTGCTGGCGGCCAGGGGTGTAGCCCCCCTCCTCGTAGCGCAGGGTGATCCCGGACTGGGAGGCCAGCCGCTCGATGGTCTCGGCGAAGGAGAGGTGGTCGATCTTCATGATGAAGTCGACCGTGTCGCCGCCCTCCTGGCAGCCGAAGCAGTAGTAGAGCCCCTTGCTGGGGCTGACCTGGAAGGACGGGGACTTCTCGTCGTGGAAGGGGCACAGGCCCTTGAGATTGCCACCCCCCGCGTTCCGCAGCTGGAGGTATTCGGATACGACGGCGTCGATCGGGACCGCGGCCCGTACCGCCTTCACGTCGTCATCGTTGATCCTGCCTGCCACGCCCGAATTCTACGGCCGGGGTCCGACACGGCTGTCCGCCGCCTGCCGGACCCCGGTGTTCCGAAGGATCTGAGGGCGCCTGAGGGCCTGAGTGCCTGAGGGTCTACGGGAGGAGCGAGGTGAGCGGGACGGCCGGGTCGGCCAGGGCCGCCGGGTCGAGCTGCCGCCCGCCGCGGATGAGCCGTTGGATCGATTCGGTGACGTCCCAGACGTTGACGTTCATGCCCGCGAGCAGGCGGCCGTCGTTCAGCCAGAACGCGATGAACTGCCGCTTGCCGACGTCGCCGCGCACCAGCACCTGGTCGTAACTGCCGGGCGGGGCGTAGCCGGAGTACTCCAGGCCGACGTCGTACTGGTCGGAGAAGAAGTACGGCACCCGGTCGTACGTGACGTCCTGGCCGAGCATGGCGCGGGCCGCCGCCGGGCCGCCGTTCAGCGCGTTGGCCCAGTGCTCGACGCGCAGCCGGGCGCTCGGCGGGAGCGCGGCCCGTACGGGGGTGCCCTCGAGGAACGCGAGCGGGGCGGAGGCCACGTCGCCCGCCGCGAAGACGTCCGGGTCGCTGGTGCGCAGCGAGGCGTCGACCGCGATACCGCCGCCCGCCGCGCGGTCCACCACCTCCAGGCCCGCGGCCTCGGCGAGGGCGGTGCGCGGGGCGGCGCCGATGGCGGCCAGCACGCTGTGGGCGGGGTGCTCCTCGCCGTCGTCGGTGAGGGCGGCCAGCACCATGCCGTCCTGTCCGGTGATCTCGGTGAGGCGGGCGCCGAAGTGGAAGCGGACGCCGTGCTCGCCGTGGAGGTCGGCGAAGAGGGCGCCCAGCTCGGGGCCGAGCACGGGATGGAGCGGGGTGGGCTCGGGCTCGACGATGGTCACCTCGGCGCCGTAGCCACGGGCGGCGGCCGCGACCTCGAGACCGATCCAGCCCGCGCCCGCGATGACCAGCTGGCCGTTGTCCCGGCCGAGGGTGGTGAGGACGCCCTTGAGCCGCTCGGCGTGGGCGAGCCGGCGCAGATGGTGGACCCCGGCCAGATCGGTGCCGGGGATGTCCAGGCGGCGCGGCTCGGCGCCGGTGGCCAGCAGCAGCCGGTCGTAGTGGACCCGGGTGCCGTCGCCCAGGGTCACGGCCTTGGCGGCGCGGTCCAGGTGGACGGCGGGCAGGCCGAGGTGGAGCTCGATATCGGACTGGGCGTACCAGGCGGGCTCGTGGACGAAGACGCTGTCGCGCTCCTGGCTGCCGGTGAGGAAGCCCTTGGAGAGCGGGGGCCGTTCATAGGGGTGGTCGCGTTCGTCACCGATGAGGATCACTCGCCCGGTGAATCCCTCCGCTCGAAGGGTTTCCGCGGCTTTCGCCCCGGCCAGGCCCCCTCCGACGATGACGAATGTCTGGTGTGCGTCCACCACTTGTGTCCTCCTCGCTGCCGAGCGGTGCCGAGCAGTTCCTCTATGGCCGAGCAGTTCCTCTATGAGTGCCTTACCCCGGTCGTGTCAGGTCGTGCGCTCCGAAAGTCGTCCTGAATGCCGTGCCGAGAAAGCCGTGCCGAGAGGATGTGCCGAAAGCTGTGTCACAGGGGAGCCTCCCGCACCGCGCGTGCGTCCGGAAGGGCCGGTAGGCCGTATGTGTGCGCGCAAGCCGTATCCGGCGGGCGGCTTCCGGCTTCAACCGGTGAGCCGGGCATGGAGCCCCCGGGCCGAGGTGTCGGTCAGGGAGGCGATCTGGTCGACGATGGCCCGCAGCCGGCCCCGGTCGTCCCCGGCCGCGTCGAAGAGCGCGCGGAACTGGGGGTCCAGGCCGTCGGGGGCGCGGGCGATCAGGGCCTCGCCCAGCTCGGCGATGACCACGCGCTGATCGGCGCGGACCAGCTCCTGGTCGGCGCGCTGGATCACATACCGGTCGGCGACCGCCTTGAGGACCGCGCATTCCAGGTGGGTGGCGCGGGGGACGACCAGCTCGGCGTGGTAGCGGGTGAAGCGGCCCGCGCCGTACGCCGCGCGGGTGGCGCCCTCGGCGGCCAGGCAGAAACGGCCGATGAGCTGGCTGGTGGCGTCCTTGAGGCGGGCCTGGGCGACGGACGAGCCGTCGTAGCCGTGCGGCCACCACTCCTGGCCCAGCAGCCGGTCCAGGGCCTCGGCCAGCTCGTCGGGCTCGGCCCCCGGGGCGTAGCGGGCGGCGGCGACGGCGAAGACCTCGTGGCGCTCGGGCTCGGCGAGCAGGCTCGCGGGTTTCAGATGGCCCGCGTGCAGCCCGTCCTCGACGTCGTGGACGGAGTAGGCGACATCGTCGGACCAGTCCATGACCTGGGCCTCGAACGTCGTACGGCCCTCGGGGGCGCCCTGCCGGTACCACTCGAAGATCGGGACGTCGTCCTCGTAGACCCCGAACTTCGGGGAGCGGGGGCTGTGCGGATGGCCGCCGCGCGGCCAGGGGTACTTGGTGGCGGCATCCAGCGCGGCGCGGGTGAGGTTGAGCCCGACGCTCACCGGCTCGCCGGTGCCCCGGTCGGGCACGAACCGCTTCGGCTCCAGCCGGGCCAGCAGCCGCAGCGACTGCGCGTTTCCCTCGAAGCCGCCGCAGGGCTCGGCGATCTCGTTGAGCACCCGCTCGCCGTTGTGCCCGAACGGCGGATGGCCGAGGTCATGGGCGAGACAGGCGGTCTCCACCAGATCCGGGTCGCAGCCGAGGGCGGCTCCCAGCTCGCGGCCCACCTGGGCGCACTCCAGGGAGTGGGTCAGCCGGGTGCGGGGCGTGGCGTCGAAGGCCGGGGCGCGCCCGGCCGGTCCGGGGTCGGCGGCCGGTGCGGCGGGCACCACCTGGGTCTTCCCGGCCAGTCTGCGCAGCGCGGCGGAGTGCAGCACCCGCGCCCGGTCCCGCTGGAAGGCGGTCCGGCCCGGCCGCTTGTCGGGCTCGGGCGCCCAGCGCTCGAGGTCCGCCGCGGCATAGCCGGGGACGCGGCGGGGGCCGGCCTCGGGGGCACCGGTCGAGGCGGCACCGGTTGAGGCGGCACCGGCCGAAGGGACACCGGTCGAAGGGACACCGGCCGAGTCGGCCGGATCCGGTTCCGGTTCAGGGGGTGCGCTGGGACTCATACACCGACGGTAGCCGCCGGGTGTGACAAGGGCGCAGAGGCCAGCGCCTGTTCGTAACGGCGCAGTACGAGACGCGCCACCGCCGGATGGGCGCCGAGCGGGGCGGCCGCGAGCCCGGGGGCGGCGCTCGCGCACTGGACCGCGAAGCGGCCGGGCGCGGTGAAGTAGGAGGCGACCGCGATCCGGCCGTGGCCGAGCGCGGTCAGGGCGCGTACGGCCTCGGGCACGGTGGGGCCGGAGCCGGAGGCGTGGCCGGGCAGCACGGGCACCCCGCCGAGCCGGGCGCTGAGCAGGGCGGCGGTACGGGCCGTGTCGACGGCCGCGTCCGGGTCACGGGAGCCCGCGGCGGCGAGGACGACACCGCCCGCGGCGAGGAGGACGCCGCCCGTCCTGTGCGGAACCGCGGCGCGTCGGCCCGCCTCGGCCAGCCGGGCGTGCAGTGCCTCGGCGAGCAGCGGGTCCGGGCCGAGCGGGGCGGCGATCCGGGCGGTGAGGTGGGGCGCGGCGGCGACGGCGTCCGGGATGTCCTGTTTGATGTGGTGGCCGCGGCTCAGCAGCAGCGGGACGAGCACCGCCTCGCCGCGCAGCGCGGCCAGTGTGTCGGTCAGCAGCGGCCGGTTGAGCTCGATATGGCCGAGGCGTACGGGCAGCCCGGGGCGGAGCGCGCGGACGCGGTCCAGGAGGGCGTTCACGGTGCGCAGCGCCTCGGGGTCCCGGCTGCCGTGGGCGACGGCGACGAGCGTCGGCGGGCGGTCGCGGCCGCCCCCGGGGACGCCGTGGGGGACGCCGTGGGGGACGCCGTGGGGGCCCAGCCGGTCGAGCTGGGTGGTGAGCTGGGCGGTGAACCGGGTCATGATCTGCTGGGTACTGTCGAAGTCCGCCGTGCCGTCGGCACGATGAGAGCCATAAGAGCCATAAGGGCCAGGTGGACCGGAAGGAGCGGGGTGGGGCGTCATGGCGAGAGCCTGGCAGCGGCAGATTGCACCGCCATTGCGTGGCCGTCACAGGTGATTGCGTCGACTTCACCGGCCGCCCGGCGCCGTGCTGAGGTCCGCTTCCCGCAGGCGTAATGCGAGGTGACACGGGCTGTAACACGGCCGTAGCACGCTCTTTCGCATGGCGCACGTACCGGTTCCCGGGGAGCACTCCCCCGCTTCCTCCGACCCCGTCGATACGCACTGCCCTTACTGTTCGCTGCAGTGCGGTATGGCGCTGCGCCCGCTGCCGCCGGGCGGCGGACCTGGTGACGGGCCGGGCGGTCGGCCGGGCGGTGTCGAGGTCGTCGAGCGCACCGCGTTCCCCGTCAACCGTGGCGCGCTGTGCGGTAAGGGCCGCACCGCGCCCGCCGTGCTCTCCTCCCGGGTGCGTCTGACCGAGCCGCTGGTCCGCCGCCCTGACACCGGTCGGCTCGAACCGGCCACCTGGGAGGAGGCCCTCGACCGGATCGCCGAGGGCCTGGAGTCCACCGGCCGGGCGTACGGCCGCGACGCGGTGGGCGTCTTCGGCGGCGGCGGCCTGACGAACGAGAAGGCGTACGCGCTGGGCAAGTTCGCCCGGGTGGTGCTCGGCACCTCACAGATCGACTACAACGGCCGGTTCTGCATGTCCTCGGCCGCCGCCGCCCATCAGCGGGCCTTCGGCCTTGACCGCGGGCTGCCGTTCCCGCTGGCGGACGTGGCCCGCACCGGATGCGTCGTCCTCGTCGGCTCGAACCTGGCCGAGACCATGCCGCCCGCGCTGCGCTATCTGACCGAGCTCAAGGAGGCGGGCGGGCGGCTGATCGTGGTCGATCCCCGGCGGACCCGTACGGCCGAGCAGGCGGATCTGCATCTGGCGCCGCGCCCCGGCACCGATCTCGCGCTCGCGCTGGGGCTGCTGCACCTGGTGGTCGCGGAGGGCCGGGTGGACGAGGAGTTCGTCGAACGGCGCACCAGCGGCTGGCCCGAGACGCGGGCCGCCGCGATGGCCCACTGGCCGGAGCTGGTGGAGCGGATCACGGGCGTCCCGGTTCCTGAGCTCCGTAAGGCCGTCACGATGTTCTGCGACGCCGAGAGCTCCATGGTGCTGACGGCCCGGGGGCCCGAGCAACAGTCCAAGGGCACCGACACCGTGGGCGCGTGGATCAACCTGTGCCTGGCCACCGGCCGCGCGGGCCGCCCGCTGTCCGGCTACGGCTGCCTGACCGGCCAGGGCAACGGCCAGGGCGGCCGCGAACACGGCCAGAAGGCCGATCAGCTGCCCGGCTACCGCAAGCTGGCCGACCCGGCCGCGCGCGCCCATGTCGCGGCCGTGTGGGGCGTCGAGCCCGACGACCTCCCCGGGCCGGGGCGCAGCGCGTACGAACTCCTGGACGCGCTCGGACGGGACGTGCGGGCGCTGCTGCTGATGGGCTCCAACCCGCTCGTCTCCGCCCCGCGCGCGGCCCATGTGGAGTCCCGGCTGCGATCGCTGGACTTCCTGGCGGTCGCGGACGTCGTGCTCTCGGAGACCGCCGCGCTCGCCGATGTGGTGCTGCCGGTGGCCCAGTGGGCCGAGGAGACCGGGACCATGACCAACCTGGAGGGCCGGGTCCTCCTCCGCCGGGCGGCCCTCACCCCGCCGCCGGGCGTCCGGACGGACCTGGAGGTGCTGAGCGGGCTCGCGGCCCGGCTGGGCTGGGAGAAGGGGTTCCCGGCGGACGCGGAGGAGGTCTTCGAGGAGCTGCGACGGGCCTCGGCCGGGGGCCCGGCGGACTACTCGGGCATCACGTACCGGAGGATCGCGGAGGAGGACGGGGTGTTCTGGCCCTGCCCGGAGAGCGTGGAACGGGACGACTCGGAGGGGGCCGAATCCCTGAGCCCTGCCGACTCCACACCTGCCGACTCCATACCGACCGACTCCGCACCGACCGACTCCATGAACGCGGGAGCCCACCCGCACCCCGGCACCCCCCGCCTCTTCCTCGACCGCTTCGCCACGGACGACGGCCGGGCCCGCTTCGCCCCCGTCAGCCATCGCCCGGCGGCCGAGGAGCCGGACGCGGAGTACCCGGTGCTGCTGACGACGGGCCGGGTACTGGCCCAGTACCAGTCCGGCGCCCAGACCCGGCGCGTCGGCGAGCTCAACGAGGCCGCGCCCGGCCCCTACGTCCAGCTCCACCCGCTGCTCGCCGAGCGGCTGGGGGTGGACGAGGGCGCGCCGATCGCGGTGGTCTCCCGGCGCGGCCGCGCCGTGGCCCCGGCCCGTATCAGCCGGGACATCCGGCCGGACACGGTGTTCATGCCGTTCCACTGGGCGGGGCCGGGACGGGCCAACACGGTGACGAACCCGGCGCTGGATCCGGTGTCGCGGATGCCGGAGTTCAAGGTGTGCGCGGTGCGGCTGGAACCGGCCGGGGGCTGACCGCCTCCGGTCGGCGTCAGCTCCAGCTCTCGACCTCCTTCAGGTACGCCGCCCGCGTCTCCTCGTCCAGGAACGCGGCCTGGAAGGAGTTGCGGGCCAGGGTGCGCAGGGTGGCCTCGTCGAGGCCGAGCGCGTCCCGTACGGCGGTGTAGTTGTCGCCCACGTAGCCGCCGAAGTAGGCGGGGTCGTCGGAGTTCACCGTCACCAGCAGACCGGCGTCCAGCATCGCGGGCAGCGGATGGTCCTCGAGCCGGTCCACGACGCGCAGCCGGACGTTCGACAGGGGGCAGACGGTCAGCGGGGTACGGTCCGCGACCAGCCGGGCCACCAGCGCCTCGTCCTCCAGGCTCCGCACCCCGTGGTCGACGCGGTCCACGCCGAGGACGTCCAGCGCCTCCCACACATACGCGGGCGGCCCCTCCTCCCCCGCGTGCGCGACGCACTTCAGCCCGGCCCGCCGCGCCAGCGCGTACACCTCGCGGAACTTCGACGGCGGGTTCCCGACCTCCGCCGAGTCCAGGCCGACGGCGGCGATCCGGTCCAGATGGGGGCGGGCCGCCTCGAAGGTCGCCAGGGCCGACTCGGCGCTCTCGTCGCGCAGGAAGCACATGATCAAGCGCGTGGTGATGCCGTACGCGCGCGGCGCGGCGTCCAGCGCGCGGCCGATCCCGCGGATGACCGTGTCGATCTCCACGCCGCGCGCGGTGTGCGCCTGCGGGTCGAAGAAGATCTCCGCATGCCGTACGCCCTGCGCACGGGCGCGGGCCAGATACGCGTTGGTGAGGTCGGCGAAGTCGTCCTCGGTACGCAGCACGGTCATCAGCGCGTAGTAGAGGTCCAGGAAGTCCTGGAGATCGCCGAAGGAGTAGGCGGCCCGCAGCTCCTCCTGGGTGGCGAACGGCAGCTCGACCCCATTGCGCCCGGCGAGCGCGAAGGCCAGATCGGGCTCCAGGGTGCCCTCGATATGGAGATGGAGCTCTGCGGTGGGAATCGGGGGCATGGCGGGGATCACCTGTTGTTTTCGCTAACGGGGGGGGTCACTCAGCCTATCCGGGCGGCAGACCTGCCCCGAGCGATAGGCTCTGCGTCGGCAGCAGTGCACTCAGGGACACAGGAGGCCACCGTGAGCAGTCAGCCGACCGAGGCGAGCGCTCCGTTGATCCCTATGCCGTCGCTGACCCCGGACGCGCTTCGGGTGGCAGTGGCCCAGATCGTTCCGAGTCGCCTCCCAGAGCTGAACGAACATCTGGCGAGCGCGGCAACCAGTGCGCAGCGCACCAGCAGCGTGGGACCGCTGCGAGCCTTCACCGCACATTGGGGAGCCGTCGTCAACATCGAACGCTGGCCACAGCGCGCCGCTCGCTTCCACGCCTGTGAGGAACTGGCCGCGGATCCGCTGGCCGACCCGGAAGCGGCTCGCGCGGCGACAAGCGAGGTCGGCCGCATCCTCCGAACCGCGGCCGAGGAGATCGGTGCATGAGTGACGCGTGGAGGTGGGAGTACGACCCCGACGCGGAACACGTCGTGGGCGGTCTCCCGCCGCATGTCGTCGCTGAAGTGGAACGGCTCGCCCGTGAACTGGCCGTGCTGGGGAGGGACGCCACCGAGGTGGGGGCCGGTCACCAGCTGCGCAATCTGACCTTCCTGGATGTGGGGCTGCTGTACTTCCTGCCGGTGCCCAGTCAGCAGCTGATCGCCGTGGTGCGCGTCACCTGGGCCGGGTGAGGCAACCGCCATCCCTCTCACCGGCGTCCCACAGCGCGAGCTGATCAGTGAGGCGAAGAGGGGGAGCACATGCTGGGGTGGGTGCGGGGGCGATTGCCGCGGACGCGGCGGGGGTGGCGGCGGTTGGTGCAGGGGGGCGTCCTCGTCTGCGTACTGGCCCTGCTCCCCGCGACCTGGCTGCGGCTGAGCACGGACGACCGGATCCGTACGGTCGCCGATGTGCCCTCGGCCCCGGTCGGGGTGGTCTTCGGGGCGGGGCTGTGGAACGGGGAGCCGTCGCCGTATCTGGCGCACCGGCTGGACGCCGCCGTACGGCTCTACAAGGACGGCAGGGTCCATGCGCTGCTGGTCACGGGCGACAACAGCCGCCATGACTACGACGAGCCGGACGCGATGCGCGCGTATCTGGTCAAGCGCGGGGTCCCGGACCGGCGGATCGTGAGCGACTTCGCGGGGTTCGACACCTGGGACTCCTGCAGCCGGGCCCGGCGGGTCTTCGGGGTGCACAAGGCGGTGCTGGTGAGCCAGCGGTTCCATGTCCGCCGGGCGCTGGCGCTGTGCGGGGCGGCGGGGATCGACGCGTACGGGGTCGCGGTCGACGAGCCGCACGACGCGACCTGGTACTTCGGCGGCACGCGGGAGGTCGTGGCGGCGGGCAAGGCCGCGCTGGACGCGGCGTTCGAGCCGGATCCGCACTTCCTGGGGCCACGGGAGCGGGGGATCGAGGAGGCGCTGGCGGACCGGGGCTCGGGCGCCGGCTCTCGCTCTGGCTCTGGCTCTGGCTCTGGCTCGCGTTGACCGTCGCCCCGGAGCCCCGGATCTCGCCCAGGGGCCCAGGGGGTGTCCGGCGGACCGTGACGCCTGCGGCGGGCTGCCCCCTCCCCGCCCCTTCCCACAACTGGGGCTCCGCCCCAGACCCCGGGGCCCAGGGGCGAAGCCCCTGCCACGCGGCGGACACCCCGTAGCCCACGCCCCGGCCCTCGATCACCGTCCGCCGATCAACGTCCGCCGATCAACGCCAGCCGATCAACGTCAGCCGATCGTCGTCTCCGACACCACCCAGGCCAGGTAGTCCTCGCTGCCGTTCACGATGGGCGTCGCGATGACCTCGGGGGTCTCGTAGTCGTGCGCCTCGCGGATATGTGCCTCCAGCTCGTCGTAGCGCGCGGCGGTGGTCTTGAACAGCACCTGCCACTCGGCCGCCGTCTCGACCTCCCCCTCCCACCGGTACACGGATGTCACGGGCTGGCTGATCTGCGCACAGGCCGCCAGCCGGGCCTCGATCGCCCCGCGGGCCAGCGCCTCGGCCTTCTCGGGGGTGTCGGTGGTGGTCAGTACGGTCAGGTAGTCGGCCACTGCTGCGGTACCTCTCTCCACGGGGCGGTTGTACGGGCGGTTGCACGGCGCGGCTGCGGACTGGCGCCCACCACGCTAGCCGGTGAGGATTGAGGGAACCCGCCGACGATCAGACCGGACCGATCGAGGGGCACTCATGGATGACCTGACCACGCTCGCGCGCCACCATCTGGACCAGGCCAAGGCCGATCCGCACGGGCGCAGCGCGCATCTGTTCCTGCACGACGGTCCGCTGCGGCAGAGCGTGATCGCCATGGTCTCCGGCTGTGAGCTCGACGAGCACAACGCTCCCCCGGCGGCCAGCCTCCAGGTGCTGCACGGGCATGTACGGCTGACCGGCGGCGGTGACCGGCTGGATCTCATCGCGGGCCAGGTGCAGGAGTTGCCGCACGAACGGCACGGGCTGCGGGCGCTGGAGGACTCGGTGGTGCTGCTGACGGCCGTGACCGCCACGCATGGCTGTCCCTCCCCTTACGAGGACGCGGCCACCGCCTGACGACGGGCCCGGCCACTTCTTTCCCCTCCCCGCCCTTCCCGCAGCGTCGATTTGCGGCTCCACCGCGTGGCATGGGCTCCGCCCCTGGACCCTGGGGGGCGGCGAGCCGGTCGCCGTCGTGATCAGCTCACCGGCCGGGGCGCCTGGGACGCGGTGGTCGAGCGGCCGACCGGTGGGCAGGGGGCCAGGGCGTCCGCGGGACGGGCGCTGCTCGCGGCGGGCGGCAAGGGCGTGAACACCTGCACCGGCGGGCTGATCGCGGGCGGCGCGCCGACGCGGCGGCCGACCGGGCGGACGCCCGCGCACATCCAGGTCGTCCGGCCGGGGTCTGGGGCGGAGCCCTGGGGCCGCTTCGCCCCTGGACGCCGGGGGCCGGCGAGCCGGTCGTCGTCGCGATCAGCTCACCGGCCGGGGCGCCCACCGCGCCATCTGCGACGCGGGCGGGGTCTGGGGCGGAGCCCCAGTTGCGGGAAGGGGCGGGGAGGGGAACAGCCCGCCGCAGGCGATCCGCCGGACAGGCCTAGTCGCCCCCGCCGCCTCCGCCTCCGCCGCCACCGCAGGAGTGGTGGCCGCCGCCATAGTCGCCGCCGTGGCTCCCTCCGTGGTCGCCGCCGTGGCTCCCGCCACGGTCGTCGCCCCACCCGTGCGCGGTGTGGAAGGACTCCTGGTCGGGGTAGTCGGGGTCGTAGGCGATGAGGAGGTTCCGGTCCCAGTAGGCCGGGTCGCCGGTCGGGACGGGTATCGCGTCGCTGACGGCCCTGCGCCGGGCCGGTTCCGGGACGACGACGGGGCCGTAGAAGACGTACGAGGGGAACGCCCCCTCCCGCACGGCCGCCTCCACGCGGCGCCTGCCCGTGCGGGTGGGGCGGCCCCGGAGACGGGTGAGCAGTCCGCCGGCGGTGAGCCGGTGCCGGATCTCCGCCAGCTCGGGTCCACCGAGCAGCGCGGGGACCACATGGTCCACCGGCCTCGAGCGCGGGCACAGCGCGATGAGCGCGCGCTCGACCGGGTGCTCGGCGTCCGGGTGCCCGGCCCCCGGGCGCTCGGCATCCGGGTGCCCGGCCCCCGGGTGCTCGGCCCCCTCCCCCGCCGTGGCGCGGATCCGGGAGCGCCGGAGCGTGATCACATCCCGTTCCTGGAGCGCTATCAGGAGGGTCTGGATCACCCACGGGCGCCCGCCCACCAGATAGGCGATGTCATAGAGGTCCAGCGCCGGTGGCTCCGCCGGGGCGGGGCGTCTGGTCATGGCACACATCGGAATGCCCCCGTCCATCCATGTCCATCCGTGTCCATCCAAGTCCATACGAACTGCTCAAGTACCGTCAGTTTTGTCTTTCTGAACGGTGATGAACCCTGATGAGTACCGTTTCAGAGCAGAATTTGAGCTTTCGCCCCCTACCCGAATCGGATCCGACGTGGCGCCGCGACGTGCGGGTCGCGCCCGTACCTCGTTCGCGTTGAAACGTTGACACCTGGAAGGCCAAACGGCCGCGCAGGGAACAGCCGCCCCGGGAGCGCGGTTGCATCGGCCGAGGGACCGGCGTTCGCACGGCGGGGAACGCGGAGACCACAAGGTCGTCCGCCCCACCAGGACCCGGGCCCAGGACCGCGGTGTGCCCGCCGCACACTTGGATCAAGACATATTTCTGCAGGAGGACTGTTTCATGACTGACCGGCCCTTGACGCTCATGGCAGTACACGCCCACCCCGACGACGAGGCCACCGGGACCGGAGGGGTTCTCGCGCGGTACGCGGCGGAGGGCATCCGGACGGTTCTCGTGACGTGTACCGACGGCGGTTGCGGTGACGGCCCGGGGGGTGTCAAGCCGGGCGACCCCGGGCACGATCCGGCGGCTGTCGCCTTGATGCGCCGTCAAGAACTCCAGGCGAGCTGTGACGTCCTGAAGATCAGCGATCTGGAGATGCTGGACTATGCCGACTCCGGGATGACGGGCTGGCCGAGCAACGACGCCCCCGGATCCTTCTGGCAGACCCCCGTGGAGGAAGGCGCCGCCCGGCTCGCGGAACTCATGCGGCACTACCGACCCGATGTAGTCGTCACCTACGACGAGAACGGCTTCTACGGCCACCCCGACCACATACAGGCCCACCGCATCACGATGGCGGCGCTGGATATGACCACGCTGACACCGAAGGTGTACTGGACCACGATGCCCCATTCGATGATGCAGCGGTTCGGGGAGACCATGCGCGAGTTTCATGAGGACATGCCGGAGCCCGATCCTGCCGAGGCCGCCGCGATGGCCGAGATCGGCCTCCCCGACGATGAAATCACCACGTGGGTGGACACCACCGCGTTCAGCGATCAGAAGTTCGACGCGCTGGCCGCGCACGCCAGTCAGGGCGAGAACATCTTCTTCCTCAAGATGGGCAAGGAGAGGTTCGGCGAGTTGATGGGCATGGAGACCTACCTACGCGTCAAGGACGCCACCGGCGCGGCCATACCCGAGAACGACCTCTTCGCCGGACTGCGCTGATCCCCCTGCCCAACCGGGGCACGGAAAGTCCGAGAAGTCGAAGAAGGCACAATGGCTCGCCCGAGGAAATGCCGTTCGCACTCGTATACTCGTGCGATCTCATGGAGGGGGAGGTGGAGACAGTGAAGCTTGCTGAGGCACTGGCAGAACGTGCGGAGGCGACGCGCCGTGTAGAACAGCTGCGAGCGCGCGTCGTCAGCAGTGCGCGGTACCAGGAAGGGGAGACACCCGCCGAGGATGCGGCTCAGCTGTTGGCTGAGGCCGGTGAAGTGCTGGACGCTCTGGAAACGTTGATTCGGCGGATCAACCGGACCAATGCCACCGTGGAGATGGGTCCGGACGGCACGCTCACCGATGCCCTCGCCCGCCGGGATGTCCTGCGGCTGCGTCACTCCGTGGTCACCGCAGCGGCGGACGCGGCGGCGGGTAAGGGCGAGCGGGGACACGGCCGGCAGCTTCGGTCCGAGCTGATGATGCTTTCCGCGCTTCCGGTCGCGGAACTGCGCGGTCAGGCGGATGTACTCGCCCGGGAGATCCGAGAGGTCGATGTGCGGATCCAGCGTACGAACTGGGAAGTCGATCTGCTGGACTGAGCGGTCCAGCAAGCTGGGACGATGTGGAGCAGGTAGCGGCTTCGGAGGCGTGCACACACCGAGGACTGGCGGTTTTCCAGTCCACTCCTGGCGCGTGAAGAGCAACGCGGGGGTTCGACTCCCCATCAACAGTGCAGCTCAGTACCGCGTACAGGTAAAGGTGCACATCGCACAGCACATCACCACGTGCAGATCCGAGGCGGCGAGGGCGGGTTCGGGGCTTTCCACACTACGTCGTGACGGACACATCCGCCGACGGACCGGTACCCGTGGCGGTCATGGCGGCGACCGAGAAGGTGTACGCGGTGGCCGGGCGCAGCTTGCCGATCACCCGCAGCATCCCCTTGGCCCGGGGCTGGGAGACCAGGACGTCGCGGCCGGTCACGGTGGTGGCGGTGCGGCCGTCGGAGACGGTGATCCGGTAGCCGATGACCGGGGTGTCGCCGGTGGTCTTGGGCGGAGTCCAGGAGAGCGTCGCCGCCGTGGCATCGGCGTTGGCCTTCACACCGGTGGGGGCGTCGGGCAGTGCGCCCGAACCACCCGCGCTGGGCGTGACGGGCGCGGCGGGCAGCGACGTCTCGCTCCGCCCCACCCCGTTGCGGGCCGTGACGGTCACCGTGTACGGCGTGCCGTTGGTGAGCCCGTCGACCACGGCGTACGCGATCCGCTTGAAGCGCGCCGCCGGGACGGTGGTGGAGACGGTGTGGGCGCCATCGGAGGACGTCGCGGTGACGGTGTACGAGGTGACCGGGGCCCCACCCTCGACGTACGACGGGTTCCAGGTGACGTACACCGAGCCGTCCGCCGCGAAGTCGCCCACGCGGGTGGGCGCTTCGGGTGCGGAGTCGGCGGCGAACGTACGGCCGAGCAGCCCCCGGTAGCCGGGCTCGAGACCGGCCGCGGCCACGATGTCCGCAGGTGCCTTGGACGGGTCGGCCAGGATGTGGTTGCCGCTGGTCACCACGCCCTTGTCGGTCCCGTCGGGATCGCCCTGCTCCCAGTAGTTGCCGACGATGCGGGTCGGGTCGTTGTTGCCGAGGTCGTCGCGGTAGTCGACGTGGGCGCTGAGGACGTTGGCCTGAGCGCCGTAGAGGACGTTGCCCTCGACCGTGACATAGGTGCAGCCGTTGTCGGTGTAGACGGTCCGGCCCAGCCCCCACCCGTCGTGGATGACATTGCCGGTGATCTTCTCGCCGTTGCCGAGGGAACTCCCGGTGAGGCCCTGGGTGTAGACGCCGGCGCCGTCGTCGAGTGCCTGCATGTAGTCGAAGATGAGGTTGTTGGACACCCTGTTGTCGCGGGAGACGTTGGCGGTGGCGGGTTTGCCGATCTTGTCGGGCCAGCCGCCCCAGCCCATCGAGATCGCCGAGTAGCCGACATGGTCGATCTGGTTGTGGGCGATGGTGTTGTTCCGGGTGTAGCCGTTGAGGATGGCGACGCCGCCGTGGTACTCGCGGGGCAGCGCGTAGAGGTGGTTGTTCGTCACCGACACCTCGCGGGTGAGGTCGGCGTCGCTGCCGGGCCGTGGGGCATCCACCCCGCCGATCTCCATACCGTTGCCGGAGATGTCGGTGAAGACATTGCCGCGTACGGTCGCGTTCCGCGTACCGGTGCCGAGTTCCAGCCCGGCCGCGCCGAGGTGGGTGAACGCGTCGTCGGAGAACTCGATGTCACGGCCGTGGCTGATGGCCACGTTGCCGGGCATCTTGGTCCAGGACGCGTACGGGCAGGTGCCGCCCGGGGTGTAGTCGCACAGCCCCTGGGTCTTCCAGCCCTCCGGGCCGGTCACCGTATAGCCCGCCTGCACCTCGGAGAAGCCCTCGGGCGAGGAGGGGGTGAGCCAGGTGGCGTACGAGAACTCGATACCGCGCAGGGCGATGTCGTGCAGCGGCGCGCGCCCGGTGCCCCGCCCGTCGACCAGCTTCTCCAGGACCGGCGCCTCCACCTCGGCGGTGCGCGGGTTCTCCCCGGAGCGCGGGCGGTAGTAGACGGTGCGGGTGTGCCGGTCGAGGTACCACTCCCCGGGCTGGTCCAGGACCTCGAAGGCGTTCTCGACATAGCCGGGCAGCGCGCCGCCTGTGAGCTTGGCGGGGCCGACCATGTTGATGCTGCGGCCGGGGATGTCGGGGAACTCCACGCGCCTGGTGGAGTTGTCCCAGCACGGCTGGGCCATGGTGACGGTGGTACCGGTCGTCGAGCCGATGGGGCAGCGCGGTTCGGTCCACGGGCCGAGTCCGTACTGCTGGATGTTCCACAGCGCCTCACCGCTGGGGTAGACGAACTCGATGTCCGACGGATTGCGCCAGCGGGCGAGGGTGCCGGCGGACGCGGTGTAGCCGGTGTCGGTGGCGGTGAGGGTCACCGGGATCGGCCCGCGCGCCCGCTGGGCGCGGACGCCGTTCACATACAGCTGCCGGGTGTTGTCCAGCCC
Source organism: Streptomyces iranensis (assembly GCF_017874715.1). Lineage (GTDB taxonomy): Bacteria > Actinomycetota > Actinomycetes > Streptomycetales > Streptomycetaceae > Streptomyces > Streptomyces iranensis. The sequence goes on from NZ_JAGGLR010000017.1 coordinate 178,404, forward strand.
GGCGGGCGCGGGCGCCGACCACAGTCCGGCGCTGCCCTTGACCGGCCGCCAGCCCCGGACCGCCCGCCCACCGCTGAACACGGTGCCCTTGCCGCCCTGCCAGATGACGCGGTGGCCATTGCCCCCGGAGTCGCGGGAGTCGAGGACGAGCGGACGGGAGAGACGGTATGTGCCCGGCGCGAGGTGCACCGTAAGGTCGGCACTTTGCTGCGGGACGCGCTTCCGTACGAGGTCGCGGGCGCGTTCGGGGGTGCGGACGGGGGCGGTGCGGGTGCCGGGGGCGCGGTCGTCGCCGTTGGGCGCGACATAGACATCGGCGGCGGGGCGGGGCCCGCGCGCGACGGCGTCGGCGGTGCCGCCGAAGGCGGCGCCGAGGGTGGCGAGGGTGGCCAGGACGGCGGCGGCGGAGGCGGCTCTCGGGGCCGCTTTGCGGGCCGCCTTGCGGACGGTCTTGGGCGTCCGGACCGACCGGACCATCCGGATGCGTGAGCGTACGTACTCCGACATGTCCCTCCCTGCGGAACCTTGCTGGAACCCTGCTGGAACCCTGCTGGAACCCTGCTGGAACTCGTGGAGCGACCCCAGGAAAGGTAGGATCTATAAGCGGAGTACGTCAATATAGCGGCGCCGAATCGCCTCGCTTCACCTCCAGGGCATTAATTCATTGGACCTATCGGCCCGGTGATGGCCTTACGGGGTGTTCGGGGTGTCAGGACGCCGAGTCGCTCTCGTACAGGACGACGTACCGACCGCGGGCCTCGCCGCCCTCCGACAGCCGCCAGCCCGCGCTGACATGGCCCAGGGACCCGGTGGACTCCGCACCGGACTCCGGACGCAGAACGCGCGTCACGTGGAGGGCGGGACCCCCGTCGCCCAGCAGCAGACGGGTGCCGTCCCGACGGTTCGCGACGGCCGGAGCCCCCGCGGCCCCGGCCGGGACGTCGAACCCGGCTCCGGCCACCTCGGCCGTGACGGACGGGTCCGCGGTGTGGGACTCGCTCTGCGCCTGCGGTTCGGCGCGGCCCTGGAGGAGCGCGATCAACTGGGCCACCAGCACCGGGTCATACGGCCCGTCGTAGATCCACCGCCGCCCCAGCACCCCGTGCTCGGTCGTGCCGATGAGGGCCCGCTCGGCTCCGTCGAGCGGCGTCGCGCGGTAGGTCATCGGTACGTGGTACCAGGCGGGCCGGTCACCGGCGTCGTCTCGGACCACCATGAACTCCATCCCCACCTGGCCCTTCGGGTCGTCGAGCCGGAAGCCGCCGACCCGGGACAGCTCCGGAGGGCGCTGCGCGGCGGCGTACCACGGCTGCTGGGGCAGCCACGGGGTGAGGAGCTCCAACTTGGTCGGGCTCATCGTGGTCTTGTGGATGATCGACATGCCGTGTGAACGCCTTCGCTCGTCGTTACGCTTCCCGGGCGCTGACACGGTCTCACGGCACACGGAAATGCCCGGCGCGCCGTGCGCGCCGGGCATTTCGACGGCCGGCCCCCCACTTGGCCGGCCGGTGGATCAGGAGCGGGTCGCGCGGGTCGCCTCGACCGCCGTGGTCTTCGCGTCCGAAGACGGCTTGGTGGCCCGGTGCCCGTCCTTGGACACGACGATCACGCAGATCTTGCCCGGCTTGCCCGGCTTACCGGGCTTGGTGGGCGTCGTGGGCGTGGTGGGCTTGCCCGGCTTGGTGGGCGTGGTGTGCTTGCCCGGCTTGGTGGGGAAGGCGGGGACGGAGTCCGGCTTCCCGGAGCCACGCTTGATCACGACGACCTTGCAGGCCTTCCCGGGGTCGGTCGGGAAGGCGGGGATGGCGACGCAGGTGTCGTCGTGCCCGCGGGAGCGGTCCTTCGACACCGCGATGGCCTTCTTACCGGCGACCTTGCCCGCCTCGGTCAGCTTGCCCGGCTTGGCGTGCTCAACCACCTTGCCCGGCTTGGTCGGCGTGGTCGGCGTGGCGCTGTCGTCGTCGGCCCGGATCACACAGAGGGCCGGACCGTGGGACGTCTTCCCCTTGGCGGCGGAAGCCGACGCCGAGGAGGACTGGGAGGCCGAGGCCGAGGCGGGGGCCGCGGCCCCCAGCGCCAGGGCGCCCGCCGCCACGGCGAGCACGACACCGCGCCGCTTCGCGGCCGAGGCACGGGGCAGGGTACGAGACATGGGCACAGCTCTCCTTCGTTCGGGGAGTGGAACTGGCTGCCGAAGGACCCTTGATCCGTCGGCGCACTCACCGTGTCGCACCGATGCTGAGTCCTCGCTGAATCACCTGAGGCCCCGCTGAAACCGGTGCCGGTTTCAGCGGGGCCTCAGCTTGCCCGTGCCATCCTGACCGCGTGCGCATACTGGTGGTGGAAGATGACGCCCGGCTCCGCGAGCTGCTCACCGAGGGCCTGGAGCAGGAGGGTTTCACCATCGAGACGGCGGCCGACGGGCTGAGCGGCCTGGCGCTCGCCCGGTCCGGCGAGTACGCGGCGATCGTGCTGGATGTGATGCTCCCCGGGTGCTCCGGCTATCAGCTGTGCTCGCGGCTGCGCGAAGAGGGCGACTGGACGCCGATCCTGATGCTCACCGCCAAGGACGGCGAGTACGACGAGGCCGATGGGCTCGACGTGGGCGCAGACGACTATCTGACCAAGCCGTTCTCCTTCGTCGTCCTCATCGCCCGGGTGCGCGCCCTGGTGCGGCGCGGCGGGCTGGACCGGCCCGAGGTGCTGGCGCTGGGCGATCTGCGGCTGGAGCCCGCGGCGCTGGCCTGCGCGCGCGGGACGGACGAGGTCACGCTCACGGCCAAGGAGTTCGCCGTGCTGGAGTACCTCGCCCGGCGCGCCGGGCAGGTGGTCTCCAAGTCCGAGATCGTGCAGAGCGTATGGGACGCCGCGTACGACGGCGGGGCCAATCTGGTCGAGGTCTACATCCGCAGTCTGCGCCGGAAGATCGATGTGCCGTACGGACGGCGGTCGATCCGCACGATACGGGGCGCGGGCTATCTGCTGGCCCGCGACGGAGGGTGAAACGGTGGGGCACACAGCGGGCTCGATACGCGTCGCGGACGCGGAGCACATGGCGCACGGGCAGCAGGAGTCGGAGGGCATACGGACCCGCCGCCCGCGCCTGACCTCCGGGTTGAGCGTGCGTGCCAAGGCCGTGCTGGCGGCCGCCGGGACCGTGGCCTTCGCGATCGCGCTGTGCATGCTGGCACTGGTGCTCGCCCTCCAGCACAACCTCCGTGCCAGCGCCGACCTGGACGCCAGGAACGCCGCCGTGGCGATCAAGGGCCAGCTGGGGAAGACCCGGGCCATGCCGCAGCGGGCGTTCATCGTCGCCCCCGGCGCGGTGACGATCAGGGACGCCTCCGGCCGGACGGTCACCCCCATGACCCCGACGGATGCCGCCTCGCAGGGGTCGACCGGGCTCCCGAGGCTCCACACCGAACCCACCGAACCCACCGAGTCCGCCGAACCCACCGAGCCCGCCAAGCCCACCGAACCCACCGAACCCGCCGAACCCGTCGAGGCCGGGCGGCCGTACAGCGTGACGGTGAGCCCCTCGACCACCTCCCTCGACAGCGCCACCGGGCTGCTGCTGCGCCAGGCCGCCCCCGCGGCCGCCGGTCTGGTGCTGTTCGTGGCGGGGCTCACCTGGCTGCTGGTGGGCCGAGCGCTGCGCCCGGTCGCCGCGATGCGGCAGGAGTTCACCGAGATCACCGAGCGCGATCTGCACCGCCGGGTGCCGGTGCCCCGGGCGCGGGACGAGATCCACCGGCTGGCCCGGACCATGAACGCCACGCTGGACCGGCTGCACCGGGCCATGACCCGGCAGCGGCAGTTCGTGGCCGACGCCTCGCATGAGCTGCGCAGCCCCATCGCGGCCGTACGCGCCCAGCTCGAGCTGGTCCTGGCCCGCCCGTCGCGCACCGACTGGCCGGCCGCCGTACACAAGGCGCTGCGGGACACCGACCGGCTCCAGGCCGTCGCCTCCGATCTGCTGCTGCTCGCCCGGCTCGACGCGCAGGAGGCGCCGCCCAAGGCCGCGGTGGACCTCGGCGCGCTGGCGGCCGAGGAGGTACGGCGCCACCCGGGCGCGCTCACGATGGACCGGTCCCCGATGGCCACGACGGACCAGCCCACGATGGCCGGGGGCCACCCCACGAAGACCGGCGACCGTCTCACGAAATCCGGGAACCAGGACCGGGCCGCCGTCGTGACCGGCAGCCGGGTGCAGCTGTCCCGGCTGCTCACCAACCTCGCCGACAACGCCCGCCGCCACACCCGTACCAGCGTCTCCATCACCGTGGCGGTCCAGGGCGGCATGGTCGAACTGGCCGTGGACGACGACGGCCCCGGCATCCCCGAAAGCGACCGCGAGCGCGTCTTCGAGCGGTTCACCCGGCTGGATGATGCCCGAGCCCGCCAGGACGGCGGCACCGGTCTCGGCCTCGCCATCGCCAATGACATCGCTCACGCCCACGGCGGCACCCTTACGGTGCTGACCAGCCCGCGAGGCGGGGCTCGCCTGCTGTTGCGCCTGCCCCGGGCGGCGTAGCCGAACCCCGACCCCGGTGCGGCCACGGCTGCCCAGTCGTGAGAGTTTGGCAACTACCGGACCAGACTGATCAGTTGGTCAGTAGTATCTGCCCTTTCTTGGCCGTGTCCCAGATGGAGGTGTCGAAGGTGCTGTCGGGGACGGGGGCCGTCGTGCTGGCCGCGTCCGCGGTGCTGGTACTGGTGTTATCACTGTGCCTCACCTGGGTGGTCAGACTTCGCCGCGCGCTCGCGGAGGCGTGTAGGGCGACCGAGCGAGAACGAGCCGTTTCCGAGCGGGAACGAGCCAATGCGGCCGAAGAGCGGGCGCTGGCGGCCGAGCGCGGCGAGGAGGTCGCCCGGCTGGCCGCCGTACAGACCGATCTGGACGAGGCGGCGCGCCGGGAGCGGATCCTGCGCGACTCCGTCCAGGCATCGTTCGAGTCCGTGGCCCGCAATATGCACGCCATGTCGATGGTGCAGCAGCAGGTCCTCGACGGCCTGGAGCAGTATGTCGAGGACGCCGGGCTGATGGGCGAGGTCATGAAGGCGGACCACGCCGCCGCCCAGATGACCCGTAAGGCCCAGACGCTGCTGGTGATGTGCGGGATCTGGCCCGCGCGGCGGGAGACCCGGCCGGTGTCGCTCTTCGACTGTGTGCGAGGCGCGCAGTCGCGCATCGTGGAGTTCGGCCGGGTGGACGTGCACGGCGGTCAGACCCTCTACGCGGTGGCCCCCGCGGTGGAGGGCCTGATGCACGCGGTGGCCGAACTCCTGGAGAACGCCACGGTCTTCTCCCCCTCCCGCACCCAGGTCGCGGTCGCCGTCCGCGAGGTCGCCGCGGGCGCGGTCATCGAGATCGACGACGCGGGGCTCGGGATGCCGCCGGACGTGCTGGAGAAGGCCGTGGGCCAGCTGCGGGACGGTCTCGACCTGGCCCAGCTGGGCGCGGTGCCCCGGCTGGGGCTCGCCTGTGTGGGGCGCTGGTCGCGGGAGCTGGGCTTCGGCGTCGAGCTGTCCACGGCGTCGGCGTACGGCGGCACCCGGGTGGTGGTCTTCGTACCGCACCGGCTGCTGACCGAGCAGACGAGCGCCGTACGGGCGGCGGACCACAAGCCGGTGGTCGTGGAGCCCGTGGTCGTCGGCACGGTGAACCAGGACGCGGGCGGCGCGGGGCTCGGCCCGGCCGCCGCGGACCCCGCCGGGGGCGGCCTGCTGAATGGCATGTCCGGGGACGACGTGGACGACATCCCCGACGCCCCCGCGCCCCTCGGCACCGGGCTGCCCCGGCGCCGCAACCGCCGCCGCCCGGCCTCCGGAGCCGCGTCGGCCGCCACTACCGACGTGGCCGATAGGGCCGATGGGGCCGGCGCGGGCGACCTCGCCACCGCCTCCGGCACCCCCGCCCGCGCCGCCCCCACCCCGCCGGCCGCGGCGGTCCCCTGGACACCCGAGGCCGCCCGCGCCTCCATCACCAGCGTCGTCTCCGGCACCCGCCGCGGGCGCGCGGAAGCGGAGTCGGAGGCCGTACCGCCCGAGGATGAGACGAGTCCGGACCGAGAAGACCGAGAGGGAGGCCGGTAGTGGCCGGAACCATATCCAGGTTGCCCGACGTTGGATGGATGCTGCGTCCGCTCACGGGGATCCCCGGGGTGCGGCATGCCGTCGTCGTCTCGGAGGACGGTCTGCGCATGGGCCATGACTCCGCCGAGGGGCTGACCGGCGAGGTGTCCCGGCTCGGGGTGGCCGAGGCCGAGTCGCTGGCCGCCGCCTGTGCCGCGCTCACGGTCACCAGCCAGTCCACAGTGTCGCTGCTGTTCGGCGACGAGGCCGGGGTGCGGCAGCTGATGATCGAGTCCGACAGCGGGTTCGTGCTGTTCACCTCGGCCGGTCAGGGCGCCTCGCTGGGGGTGGCCACCGACACGGAGGCGGATGTCGGCCTGGTGGCTCAGCAGATGCAGTTACTGGTCGCCAAGATCGGTGCCCATCTGAGCAGCCGGCCGCGGGAGTCGATGGGCCGCCCGACGTCATGAGCCGGCCCGGCGAGGAACGCACCACGGCCGCGGTGCGCCCCTATGTGATCACACGGGGGCGTGCCGGTTCCTCACGGGATGCTCTGCCGCTGGAAACGCTTGTCATGGCGTCCGGGAGCGCGCTGCCGCCGCATCTCCAGCCCGAGTACCGGCGGATCGCCGGCTTCTGCCAGGGGCTGCTGTCGGTGGCGGAGGTCGCCGCCCATCTCGGTCAGCCACCGGCCGTGGTGCAGGTGCTGCTCGCGGATCTCATCGGCTGGGGGCACATCGTGGCGCGTCCGCCGATCCGGGTGGTCAAGCGAAAACGTGCCGATTTGGACTTGCTGAGGAAGGTGCTCGATGGGCTTGAGAGCAAGCTCTGAGATCTCGATGGCCGGTACGGACGGCACAATCAGGACCGACCACCACACGGCCCACCCGGGCCACACGGCCCACCCGGGCCACGCGGACCGCACGACCCGCACAGACCACACCAACGAGACAGGCGAGACGGACGAGACGGGCGATACGGACGACATGGATGACATGGACGACACCCCCGTCATGTACGTGGAGTCCAGCGTGGCCGGGGCGGCCAAGATCCTGGTGGTCGGCCCGATGGGCGTCGGCAAGACCACGCTGATCGGCACGGTGTCGGAGATCAAGCCGCTGTCCACCGAGGCGACGATGAGCCAGGCCGGGGCCCGGCTCGACACCAAGGTGCGGCCGTCGAAGACCACGACCACCGTGGCGCTGGACTTCGGGCGGATCACCCTGGGCGGCGAGCTGGTGCTCTACCTCTTCGGCACCCCCGGGCAGCAGCGGTTCCTCCCCGCCTGGAAGGACCTGGCGCGCGGTGCGCTGGGCGCGCTCGCGCTGGTCGACACCCGCGATCTGGAGGCCTCCTTCGACGCGATCGGGCATCTGGAGGACCTGGATGTGCCGTTCTCCGTCGCCGTCAACGCCTTCCCGGACAGCACGCCGCACAACGAGGACGATCTGCGCTCCGCGCTCGATCTGCTCCCGCACACCCCGCTGGTCATCTGTGACGCCCGGGAGCACAAGTCCTCGGTCCAGGCGCTGATCTCGCTCGTCTCGCATCTGATCGAGACGCTGACGGAGGCGTCGTGACCGCCCGAGCCGCCTCCCGGGTGCCGCTGTACGGGACCGCGCTCGACGGTCCGCTCACCGACCTGTACGAGCGGATGCGGCGCGACCACGGTCCGGTGGTCCCGGTGGAGATCGCACCCCGGGTCGAGGCATGGCTGGTCATCGGCCACCGTGAGCTGCTCCATCTCACCCGCGACGAGCAGTACTTCTCCCATGACCCGCGCCGCTGGACCCCGCTGCGCGAGGGCCGGGTGGCCGCCGACTCGCCGCTGATGCCGCTCGTGGGCTGGCGCCCCGCGCTGCTGTTCGCGGACGGCGCGGCGCACCGCCGGATGCGCTCGGCGGTGGCCGACGCGCTGGGGCGGGTCAACGGCCATGAGCTGATCCGCAGGGTGCGGGCCACCGCGGAGCGGCTGGTCGCCGGGTTCGCCGACCAGCACGAGGCGGATCTGGTCGAGAGTTACGCGCGCATCCTGCCGCTCCAGGTCGTCACCGAACTACTGGGCCTCGACGAGGAGAACGGGGCCCGGCTGGTCGAGACGCTCACCACGATCGTCGCCCCGACCGTGGCCGCCACCGGCGCCAACAAGCGGATGGGTCAGATCCTGCTCCAGCTGATCGCCGGGAAGAAGCGGCGGCCGGGCGCGGATCTGACGTCCTGGCTGCTGGAGCACCCCGTCGGGCTCAGCGACGAGGAGGTGCTGCACAACCTCGTGGTGATCATCGTCGCGGGCAACAACACCACCGTGAACTGGATCGCCTCCACGCTCCAGATCCTGCTCACCGACCCCGCGTTCCGCTCCTCGCTGGCCCGCGGCCACCTGACCGTGGACGACGCCCTGGACCTGGTGTTGTGGCGCCAGCCGCCCACCCAGAACTTCCCCGGCCGCTACGCCACCCGCGATCTGCGCTTCGGCGGCCAGGACATCCGCGCCGGGGACATGCTCATCCTGGGCCTCGCGGGCGCCAACGCGGACCCCGAGGTGCTGCCCGAGGACGGGCGTCCGGTGGTCGGCAACCGCTCGTACCTCGCCTTCGGGGCGGGCCCGCATGGCTGCCCGGCGCGGGATCCGGCCCGGCTGATCACCCGTACCGCCGTGGACACGCTGCGGCACCGGCTGCCGGACATGGAGATCGCGGTGCCGGAGGAGCAGCTTCCGTGGATCACCTCGCCGTGGTCCAAGGGTCTGGCCAAGCTGCCGGTACGGTTCTCCGTGCCGCAGCTGGCCGCCGATGCTCCGGGTTCGGGCTCGGGCTCGGCGTCGGGTTCGGTTTCGGCTTCGGGCTCGGGTTCGGGCTCGGTGGCCTCGAGCTCACCGGCAACGCCCTCCGACTGACCACCGGTCCCGACCCCCGACTCCCCCGCAGGAGACAGCAGATGACCGACGGCCGATGCCCCGTGTCGCACGCCGACCCCGCCGCACCGCACCGCCTGGACCCCACCGGGGCGCGCCAGCACGCGGTGAACGAAGAGCTGCGCGCCCGCGGGGCCGCGGTCCCGGTCCTGCTGCCCGGTGACGTACCGGCGTACGCCATCACCCGGCACGAGGAGCTGAAGGACTTCGTCACCCACCCCGACGTGGCCAAGAACGCCTGCCACTTCGCCGCGTTGCAGAACGACGAGCTCCCGCCCGGCTGGCCGATGCGGACCTTCGCCACCGTGCGCGGCATGATCACCGCGGATGGCGAGGACCACAAGCGGCTGCGGTCCCTGGTGACCCGGGCGTTCACCCCGCGCCGGGTGGAGGCGCTGCGTCCGGTGGTCCACGAGCTGACCGGCACGCTGCTGGAGCGGCTGGGCGAGGCCGCCGCCGCCGATCCGGACGGGGTGGCCGATCTGCGCCGCCACTTCGCACTGCCCCTGCCCATGAGCGTGATCTGCCAGCTGCTGGGCGTCGACGACCACTACCAGGACCGGCTGCACGAGCTGTCCAACGAGATCGTCTCCACCCAGACCGCGCCCGAGCGGGTCCCGGCCGCCAACCGCGAGATGGTGGCGATCCTCGGCCAGGTGGCCGCTGCCCGGCTGCGGGACCCCGGGGACGATCTCACCAGCGCGCTGATCGCGGTCCGTGAGGAGGACGGCGACCGGCTCAGCGAGGAGGAGCTGATCGGCACGCTGATGCTGACGATCATCGCCGGGCACGAGACCACGCTCAATCTGATCACCAACGCGGTGCGGGCGCTGTGCAACCACCGCGATCAGCTGGATCTGGTCCGGTCCGGGGCCGCGAGCTGGAGCGATGTGGTCGAGGAGACGCTGCGGTACGACAGTCCGGTGTCCTTCTTCCCGTTCCGCTACACCACGAGGGACCTCCCGGTCGGGGACGCGGTCATCCCGAAGGGCGCGCCCGTGCTCATCTCGTACACCGCCGCCGGGCGCGACGAGCGAGCGTACGGCCCGGACGCCGGCCGCTTCGACGTCACCCGGGGCGCGCGCCATCTGTCCTTCGGCCACGGCGCCCACTTCTGCCTGGGCGCCCCGCTGGCCCGCATGGAGGCCGTGATCGCCCTCGATGCCCTCTTCACCCGCTTCCCCGCGCTGGATCTGGCGATCCCCGACGAGGAGCTGGTCCCCCACCCCAGCTTCGTCGGCAACAGCCCGCGGCGGCTCCCCGTCCGGCCGGGGACGCCCGGGGTGGCTCACAGCGGCTGAGGGGGCGCGCTGAGGGCAGCGTTGCCTACGGGAAACGGCGGGGATGCGGCCGGGTAACAGGCACCCCGCAGGCTTCCTGGCATGGAGTCGTACAGGAAGCCGAGGAGCCCGAGCCGCCGCCGGGTGGTGATCGTCGGCGGCGGCATGGCGGGCACGAGGCTGGCGCAGCAGCTTGACGTGGGTTCGGGTGCGGGTGCGGGTGCGGGTACCGGTGCCGGTTCCGGTTCCGGTTCCGTCGAGGTCACGATCATCGGCGAGGAGCCGCACCCCGCGTACAACCGGGTGCTGCTCGCCGAGGTACTCGCCGGGCGGTACGCCCCGGAGGTCATCGCGCTCCCCGCCCCCTCGGCCGAGGTACGGCGGCTCAGCGGGGTGCGGGCGGTGCGCATCGACCGCCCCACGGCGGAGGTGGTGTGCGACGACGGCCGCCGCGTGCCGTACGACGCGCTGGTGCTGGCCACCGGCTCCAACCCGGTGCTGCCGCCGCTGCGCGGCCTGTTCGAACCGGACGGCCACGAGCTTCCGGACGGCGTCCACGCCTTCCGCACCATGGACGACTGCCTGGCCCTCGGCGCCGCCGTACGCCCCGGGGCGCGGGCCGTCGTCATCGGCGGCGGACTCCTGGGGGTCTCCGCAGCGCGTGCGCTGGCCCAGCGCGGCGCCCAGGTGGTCCTGGCGCAGCAGGGCGAGCACCTGATGGAGCGCCAGTTGGACCCGGGCGCGTCAGGGGTCCTGCGACGGCATATGGCGGCGCTGGGCGTGGAGGTCCACACGGAGTGCCGCGTCCGCGGCCTGCGCACGCGCGCGGTGAGCGGCGGGCGCGCGGTGGACGGCGGGCGCGCGGTGAGCGGCGGGCGCGCGGTGAGCGGTGTCGAACTGGCCGACGGATACGCCCTGGAGGCGGACCTGGTCGTGCTGGCGTGCGGGGTCCGCCCACGGGTCGGGTTGGCGGTGGCCGCTGGGCTGGAGGTGGCGCGGGGGGTCGTGATCGACGACGAGCTGCGGACGAGTGATCCGCGGGTGTTCGCGATCGGCGACTGCGGGGAGCACGCGGGGGTCGTGTACGGCTTGGCGGGCGCCGCGCAGGAACAGGCGGACGTGCTGGCGCGCCTGCTCTCCCCCACCCCGCCCCTCCCCGAACCTATGGGGCTCCGCCCCCTAGACCCCCACGAGGCCTCCGCCCCCGACCCCACCCAGGGCTCCGCCCCAGGACCCAGCCAGGGCTCCGCCCCGAACCCCGACCAGGGCCCCGCCCTCGAACCCGACCAGGACTCCGCCCCAGGACCCCGCCAGGGCTCCGCCCCTGGGGCCGCCCGGGACTCCGCCCCCACCCCCCGCCATGGCTCCGCCCTCGAACCCAGCCAGGGCTCCGCCCCCACCCCCCGCAGGGGCTCCGCCCCGAACCCCGACCAGGGCCCCGCCCTCGAACCCGACCAGGGCTCCGCCCTCGAACCCGCCCGGGACTCCGCCCCCACCCCCCGCCATGGCTCCGCCCTCGAACCCTCCCCGGGCTCCGCCCCGAACCCCGACCAGGGCTCCGCCCTCGCACCCGCCCGGGGCTCCGCCCCAGGACCCCGCCGGGGCTCCGCCCCTGGGGCCGAGCGGGGCTCCGCCCCCGACCCCGCGCCTGGGGACCAGGTTGTGGGCGATCGTCCCGCGGAGGGGGCACCTCCCAGCGGTAGCTGGGGGAGGAACGGATGGGCACAACCCGGGCACCGGGCCGCGCCCGGCGACGAAACCCCGACCCGCAACACCGACGCCGCACCCGCCGACCACCCTGCGGGGGCGCAACCCGGGCACCGGGCCGCGCCCGGCGACGAAACCCCGACCCGCAACACCGACACCACACCCGCCGACCACCCTGCGGGGGCGCAACCCGGGCACCGGGCCGCGCCCGGCAGTGAGACCGTGCCCCGGTACCACGGCACCCGTACGCTCACCCGCCTCACCCTCACCGCAGCGCCCGGCTCCGCCGGAGCGAGCGCGTCGGGCACCGATGGCCCCCTCGACCTCGCCGCCTTCGGCAACCCCACCCCCGCCCCCGGCGACGACGTCATTCACCTCACCGACGCCACCCGCAACACGTACCGCAAAGTCGTGGTCCGCGGTGACCGCCTGCTCGGGGGCATTCTGCTCGGCGATCTCGGCACCGTTGGCGCGCTCGCCCGTACCTGGGAGAGCGATGAGCCGCTTCCCGCCACCCCCTTGCTCCACCTGCTGACCAACGATGGAGGGTCCTGACGATGAGCGCATCGAATCCCCGAACCGCCGAGCACGCCGAAAACGCCGAGCACGCCGAGAACGCCGCACCCACCATCGTGCTCGTCGGCCACGGCATGGTCGGCCAGCGGTTTCTCGAGGCGCTGGCCGAACGGAAGGTCACGGAGACCGCCCGCGTCGTCGTGTTCTGCGAGGAGCCCCGCCCCGCCTATGACCGCGTCCAGCTGACCTCGTACTTCTCCGGGCGCACCCCGGACGAGCTCTCCCTCGTCGAGGAGGGCTTCATAGCGCGCCACGGCATCGAGTTGCGCCTGGGCGACCCGGCCCAGGTCATCGACCGCGACGCCCGCACCGTGACCAGCCAATCCGGGCTGACCGTCACCTACGACGCGCTCGTGCTGGCCACCGGCTCGTATCCGTTCGTCCCGCCCGTGCCCGGCAAGGACAGCGACGGTTGCTTCGTCTACCGGACCGTTGAGGATCTGCTCGCGATCGAGGAGTACGCCACGAACCGCTCGTCCGGCGTCGTCGTCGGCGGCGGGCTGCTCGGCCTCGAGGCCGCCGGTGCGCTCAAGGGGCTCGGGCTCACCACCCACATCGTGGAGTTCAACCCGCGTCTGATGGCCATCCAGGTGGACGAGGGCGGCGGCGCCGCGCTGCGCCGCACGGTCGAGGACATGGGCCTGATCGTGCACACCGGCGTCGGCGGTAAGGAGATCACGGCGGACGGCGACGGCGCGGTCACCGCCATGACGCTGTCCGACGGCTCGTCCATCGACACCGACCTCGTCATCTTCTCGGCGGGCGTGCGCCCCCGCGATCAACTGGCCCGGGACTGTGGCCTCGACGTCGGCGAGCGCGGCGGCATCGCGGTGGACGAGACATGCCGCACCAGCGATCCCGCGGTGTACGCGATCGGCGAGTGCGCGCTGGCCGCCGACGGCCGGGTGTACGGGCTGGTCGCGCCCGGCTATGAGATGGCTCAGGTGGCCGCCGAGGCCATCGCGGACAACACCGCCACCAGCGGCTTCCGCGGCGCCGACACCTCCACCAAGCTCAAGCTCCTCGGCGTCGACGTGGCCAGCTTCGGCGACGCCCACGGCACCGCCGACGGCTGCCTGGACGTGGTCTACTCCGACTCCCGCACGGGCGTCTACAAGAAGCTCGTGGTGGGCGCCGACGGCGCCCTGCTCGGCGGGGTGCTGGTCGGCGACGCCGAGGCGTACGGCATGCTGCGCCCCCTCACCGGCTCGGTGCCGCCCGTAAGCCCCGAGCAGCTCGTCCTCCCGGCGGGGCTGGGCGCGCCCGCCGCCCTCGGCCCCTCCGCGCTGCCGGACGAGGCGGTCATCTGCAACTGCCACAACGTCACCAAGGGCGCGATCCGTTCGGCCGTCACTGACCACCACTGCACCAGCGTCCCGGAGGTGAAGAAGTGCACCAAGGCGGGCACGGGCTGCGGCAGCTGCGTCAAGGCGCTCACCTCGCTCGTCAACGACGAGCTGGAGGCGGGCGGGGTCAGCGTGGACAAGGGGCTGTGCGGCTGCTTCGCGTACACCCGCGCCGAGCTGTACGAGATCGTCCGCACCCTGCGCATCACCACCTACGCCCAGCTGCTGGACAGCCACGGCCGGGCGGAGGCCCGGGAGGGCGACGGCTGTGAGGTGTGCAAGCCCGCCGTGGCCTCGATCATCGCCTCGCTCGCCCCGACCCTGGGCGCGAGCGGCTATGTGCTGGACGGCGAGCAGGCGGCCCTCCAGGACACCAACGACCACTTCCTGGCCAACCTCCAGCGCAACGGGTCGTATTCGATCGTCCCCCGGATCCCCGGCGGAGAGATCACCCCGGAGAAGCTGATCGTGATCGGCGAGGTGGCCCGGGACTTCGGGCTCTATACGAAGATCACCGGCGGTCAGCGGATCGACCTCTTCGGCGCCCGGGTGGACCAGCTCCCGCTGATCTGGACGCGGCTGGTGGACGCCGGTTTCGAGTCGGGCCACGCGTACGGCAAGGCGCTGCGCACCGTGAAGTCGTGCGTGGGCCAGACCTGGTGCCGCTACGGAGTGCAGGACTCGGTCCGGATGGCCATCGACCTGGAGCTGCGCTACCGGGGGCTGCGCTCACCGCACAAGCTCAAGTCGGCCGTCTCCGGCTGTGCCCGCGAATGCGCCGAGGCGCGCGGCAAGGACTTCGGCGTGATCGCCACGTCCAACGGCTGGAACCTGTACGTGGGCGGCAACGGCGGGGCGGACCCGCGCCACGCCGATCTGCTCGCCCAGGACCTGGACGACAAGGAGCTGATCCGGCTCATCGACCGGTTCCTGATGTTCTACATCCGCACCGCGGACCGTCTGGAGCGCACCTCGGCCTGGCTGGAGCGGATCGAGGGCGGCCTGGACCACGTCCGCGAGGTGGTGGTCGAGGACTCGCTGGGGCTGGGCGCCGAGCTCGAGGCGATGATGGCCGACCATGTGACCGGCTACCGCGACGAGTGGGCCGAGACCCTGGGCGACCCCGAGCGGCTGCGGCGCTTCGTCTCCTTCGTCAACGCGCCGGGCGCACCCGACCCGACGGTGAAGTTCGTGCCCGAGCGCGACCAGGTCAAGCCGGACCTGACGATCCTGTCCGGTCCCACCCTCCCCGTCCGTACTCTCGAAGGGACTGCCAGCCGATGACCATGGCACCCATGACGCCCATGGCAGCCGAGCGGACCGCGGTCCGCGTGGAACTCCTCGTCGACCAGCGGTGGTTCACCGTCTGCGAGCTGACCGACCTCACCCCCGGGCGCGGGGTGGCCGCCCTGCTGCCGGACGGCGCCCAGGTGGCGGTCTTCCCGGACCGTTCGGGGCGCGTGTACGCGATCGCCAACCGCGACCCGTTCACCGGGGCGTATGTCCTCTCCCGGGGGCTGCTGGGCTCGGCGGGCGGGCGGCCGTTCGTCGCCTCCCCGCTGCTGAAGCAGCGCTTCGACCTGGAGACGGGGCGGTGCCTGGACGACGAGGGGGTCGTCGTCCAGGCGTATGCGACCCGTACCCGGGCGGGCTCGGACGAAGTGTCAGCCCAGGTCGCGTGAGACCAGCACCCCGCACTGGACGGGGTCGCTCGCACAGCCTGCTGTCCCCGCGGCGAGCACGCCCTTCGTCCCGGGGACGGCCGCGACGCCGAGCACCGTGGACATCTCGCTGTGCTCGGTGACGTCGGCGGGCAGTTCCTCGGTCGCCCACTCCGTACCGGTCCAACGGGCCAGTACGGAGTGGGGGTTGCCCGGGGCCCAGCCGGCGATCCACAGCCGCCCGGCGCCGTCCGCGCCCACGGCGTTCGCCTCGCCGACGGGGAGCGCCGGGAGCGACTGCCAGCGGCTGCCGGTCCAGCGGGTGGCCATGGTGGCCGTGGGCGACTGCGGGTCGTTGGTCTTCCCGACGACGTAGACCGAGTTACGGCCGGTGGCCACGGCGTGGTTGGCCACCCAGCCGGTCGGGTGCTCGCCGGGGGCCGGCACCTCACGGACCGTCCAGCCGCTGCCGTTCCAGTGGTACAGCAGCGGTACGGACGCCTCGCCGGTCATGGCGCTCGCGGTGACCCATACGTCGTCCGGGCCGGTGCCGGTGATGTCCCAGGGCTGTACCTGGCCACCGCCGGGGGCGGCGGGGAGGGACACCTCCTCCCATGCGGAGCCGGTCCAGCGCTCCAGACGGGAGACCTGGGTGTCGCCGTTCGGATCCCAGTCGAAGCTCGTCAGCCAGGCCGACTTCGTGCCGAACGCGGCCAGGTCGCCGACGAAGCTGAGCGCCCCCTCCGCGGGGGCCGCGTGGCCGACCTCCGTCCACTTCTCGCCGTCCCAGTGCTGGAGCACGACCGGCGCGGAGGTGTTGTCGGCCAGGCTGCCGGCCGCCCAGGCGTCGTCGGGCGCGGCGGCGGCGACCTTCTCCAGCTGGGCCGCCTTGCCGCCGGTGGAGGCGGCGGGTACGTCCGCCCATGTGCTGCCGTTCCAGTGTCTGATCAGGGGGGCGGGCCCAGCGGGGCCATCCGTCGTGCGGCCCACCGACCAGGCGTCCTCGGCGCCGGTCGCGGCGACGTCCCAGAACTCCCGCGAGGCGGTCTCGCTCAGCGGTGTCCGCAGCTTCCACGGGGTGTCGGCGCGGGCCGCCCGGTCGGACGAGGCGCTGGGCGCGGCGCCGGGCGCGGCGTTCGCGGGGGTGCCGAGGGTGGCGAGCGTGCCGAGTGCGACCGCGCACACCGCGACCGCTGTACGCAGCCGCGTCCGGCGGGTTCCGGGCCGTCCTGCGGTTCTGTCCATGGCCATCCTTCTGCTCGGGTGGGGCTCTCAGGGCTCTCAGGGCTCTCAGAAGGAAATGGCCGCCGCCCGGCCGTTCTTACAGCTCGCCCCGGACGGTCATTCAGGGGCCTTCAGCTGCCGCTCGGTCCACTCCGACTCCACCGTGGCGGTGTAGTTCACCACCGTGCCCGCCGTGAGCCCCGCCTCGGTGGCCTTCGCGTCCGGCTTGGTCAGCACCTCCTGGTCGGACAGCAGGGCCCCGGTCGCCGGGTCCACGATCAGCTCCGACCGCGCGGTCCCGTAGTCGGGCCGGGCGGTCGCGGGCAGGGCGAAGCCGACCCCCTTACGGCCCAGCGGGTCGGTCACCTCGCCGAGCGACCGGATGCCCGGCAGATCCGCGATGACGCGGTACGCGGCGGCCCGGACCCCGGGCCTGACCGGGAGGCCGATCAGCCCGGCCGCCTGCCGCCACATCCACTCGGTGCGGCCCGAGATCTCGCTTCCGCGGTCCTCCTCGTACAGGTCCGCCAGCACCCCCTTCAGCTTCGCGCTGTCGCCGGGGAGCTTCCGCAGCTCCGCGTAGCTCACATTGCGCGCGCCGAGGGCGGCGATCTTGTCGCCGCTGTTGATCCGGTCCACCGTCGGCCGCTTCCTTCCCCCCGTCTCCAGCCGCAGACCGAGCCTGCCGCCCGACCCGGACGCGGTGAGCGTCACGTCCTTCGGCGATCCGGCGGCCCGCCAGCGTGCCGTGTCGCGCTCGGTGCGGGGCTCGGTGGTGGCGTCGATCCCCGAGACCCACAGGCTCTGCGTACCGGGCCGCACTCCGAAGGACCACCGCGAGGTCTCGGAGGAGACCACCGCGAAGGTCGACTCGGCCGCGGAGGCGACGCCGATCCAGGACGACCGCGTGGTCGTCTGCCAGTACGTGCCTTCGTCCGCCGTGCGATCCACCCGGGCGGCCACGTTGAGCAGCGCCAGGCGGCCGCTCTCGGGAGTGTGCCGGGGGCCGTCCGTGGTGGGTCCGGCGGTGGCGCGGGAGCCGCGGGTGTCCCGGGTGCCGGAGCCGCCCTCCGGCAGGGTGGCGACGAGCACCCCGGCCGCGGCCGCCGTCGCGGCGACGGGCAGTGCCCACCGCCAGGTGAACGGCCGGGCGGACCGGGACGCCGTCCGCGGCTCCGGCGCGCCGGGCCTGCTCGCCAGGATGGTGATCAGGTCGTGCCGGGCGCGTTCCGAACCGGCCAGCTGGTCCGGATCGAGCTCCGGGGGCCGGGCGTCCGCCAGCGTCTTCATGACATCGGGCCGCTTGCGTGCCATGTCAGTGCTCCTTCACGGTCACTTTCGGGTGGGAGTCGCGAGGGTCGCGAGAGGGTCCGACCGCGTCCACGGCCCGCTCCAGCCGCCGTCTGGCCCGGTGCAGCCGCACCGAGAACGTGGCGGTGGAGCAGCCCAGGACGCGTGCCGCCTGTCTCGGGCCGAGCCCGTGCCAGGCGACCAGCGTCAGCAGTTCGCGGTCGGCAGCGGACAGCCCCGCCAGCGCCTGCAGCGCCACCGCGCGCTCGGCCACCCCCGCGGCCACGTCCTCGACCTGGGCTCCGGAGGTGATGACGCGCTGGGCCTCCCGAGCGGCCAGGTCGTACTGTCTGCCGTCGCGGCGCCGCAGCTCGCGGGTCAGATTGCGGGCCACGCCGAGCAGCCACGGCAGCGGTGGCGTGGGGATGTCCCGCATCCGCCGCCAGGCGACCGTGAAGGTCTCACTCGTGATGTCCTCACCGACCTGCCGGCCCACCAGGCCGGTCGCGTAGGCCAGCACACGGGGATGACACTCCTCGTAAAGGTCCCGAAAGCGTTGGGCGTCGGTCACGCCGTCTCCTCATCTCGGCTCTCTCACCATGCAGTGGTCGAGGGCCGCGCTTTCTTACACCCGGGGAGAGGAGATTCCACGCGGCGAGGTGCCCGGGACGACGGAGGCCGGGACGATGGGGCCGGGAGACGGAGGCCGGGACGATGGGGCCCGCGGCGCTGCGTAAGCTCAGGAGCCTCATGGGGACGTCCCCTCTCTCGTCTCTTCACGTCCGATCCGGTTTTCCGGAAGACTTCTGCAAGGTTCCGAGGGCGCGTCCCCGGGAAGCAAGAGGCGGGGGTGGCTCCCGTCAACGGAGGAGGCGGTAATGGCTACGGAGAGCAGGGGCACCGAGGGCGGCGCCCGGCCCAAGGTGACGATCACGGCCATCGCCCAGGAGGCCGGGGTGTCGGTGCCCACGGTCTCCCGGGTGGTCAACGGCCGTTCGGACGTCTCGCCCGAGACCCGGGCCCGGGTCGAGGACCTGCTGCGGCTCCACGGCTACCGCCGCCGCCAGAGCGCGCCCGGCGATCGCGCCGCCCTGATGGACCTGGTCTTCAACGACCTGGACAGCCCCTGGGCCGTGGAGATCATCCGGGGCGTGGAGGACGTCGCGCACCAGGACGGGGTGGGCACGGTGGTCTCGGCGATCCACGGCCGCGCGGGCTCCGCCCGGCAGTGGCTGAAAAACCTGCGGGCCCGCGCCTCGGACGGGGTGATCCTGGTGACGTCCGTACTGGAGCCGGTGGTCCACGAGGAGCTGCGGCGGCTGAACGTGCCGATCGTGGTCGTCGACCCGGCCGGCTCCCCGGCGCTGGACGCGCCCACCGTGGGGGCCACCAACTGGGCGGGCGGCATGGCCGCCACCGAACATCTGCTGAGCCTCGGCCACCGCCGCATCGGGCTGATCGCCGGTCCGCCGCGACTGCTGTGCAGCCGCGCCCGGCTGGACGGCCACCGCGCGGCGCTGGAGGCGGCGGGGGTGCCGTTCGACCAGGCCCTGGTCGCGCAGGGCGACTTCTACCACGAGTCCGGTTTCCACGGCTGCGATCAGCTGATGTCCGGCCCCACCCCGCCGACCGCCATCTTCGCGTCCAGCGACCAGATGGCGCTGGGCGCGATCGAGGCGCTGCGGCGGCGGGGCCTGCGGGTTCCGGAGGACGTGAGCATCGTCGGCTTCGACGACCTCCCCGAGGTGCGCTGGTCCGCGCCCCCGCTGACGACGGTGCGCCAACCGCTCGCGGACATGGGCAAGTTGGCCGCCCGTACGGTGTTGCGGCAGGCGCGGGGCGAGGAGATCGAGTCCCCGAGGGTCGAGCTGGCCACCCAACTGGTCGTCCGCGCCAGCACGGCCCCACCCGCCGGGAGCTGATCCCCCGCCCCGCCCCTTCCCGAAACCGGGGCTCCGCCCCGGACCCCGGTCCTCAATCGCCGGACGGGCTGGAAATCCAGCCCGTCAGGGGGCACCTCCCAGCGGTAGCTGGGGGAGATTGAGGACACGCCCGAAGGGCGTTCGGGGCCGGGGGCTGCGCCCCCGATTCGGGAAGGGGCGGGGCGGGGAACAAAGCCGCCCGCTGCCGCACCCCTTGACACCGCATCAGCACCCCCATACCTTCCACGCAACCGCTTCCGAGAATTATCGGGCTACTTCCGGAAGGCACACGATGCGCATACCTCGGTCAAGGTCCACCCTTCGTGCGTCCACCCTGGCAGCGGCCGTGCTGCTGGTCGGAACGGCACTCGCCGGCTGCGGAAGCGGCGGGCCCGGGGGTTCGGATGACGATTCCCTCGACGTCTGGGTCTACCAGGACGCCTCGACCAAGGTGCAGCGCGAGGTCGTCAAGCGGTTCAACAAGACCTCCGACATCAAGGTGAAACTCACCCAGGTGCCCGGTGAGGGCTACTCGGACAAGATGCGCACCTCCATGGGCACGCCCAACGCCCCGGACATCTTCTTCAACTGGGGCGGCGGCAGCATCAGCGACTTCGTCAAGAAGGACATGCTGCTCGACCTGGACCCGGCGATGGCCAAGGACGCGGAGCTGAAGAAGGCGTTCATCCCCACGATCCTCGACGCGGGCGCGATCGACGGAAAGCACTACGGGATCCCCATGCGCGGGATGCAGCCAGTGATCCTCTTCTACAACAAGGACGTCTTCGGGGACGCCGGGGCCAGGCCCCCGAAGTCCTGGGACGATCTCCTGAAGCTCATCGACACCTTCAAGGACAAGGGCGTCGCCCCGTTCGCGCTGGCCGGCACCGACGCCTGGACCGAGCTGATGTGGGTGGAGTACCTGGTGGACCGCTACGGCGGGGCCGGGGTGTTCCAGAAGATCCTGAGCCAGGGCATGGCTGCGTGGGACGACCCGGCGGTGCTCAAGGCCGCGCAGACGGTCAGGGACCTGGTCGGCCGGGGCGCGTTCGGCAAGAACTACAAGTCGGTCAACTACACGGCCGACGGGGCCTCCACGCTCTTCGCCAAGGGCAAGGCGGCCATGCATCTGATGGGCAGCTGGGAGTACGCCAACCAGAAGGCCAACCAGCCCGCGTTCGCCAAGTCGGGGCTGGGCTGGACCACCTTCCCGGCGGTCCCCGGCGGCAGTGGTGACCCCAAGAGCGTCGTCGGCAATCCGACCAACTACTGGTCGGTCAACGCCAAGGTGAAGGGCGACAAGCAGAAGGCGGCGATCGAGTTCGTGAAGTTCGCAGCGGAGCAGGACTACTCCAAGGATCTGATCGCCAACGGGGACGTCCCCACCACCTCCGACGCCACCTCCCTGCTCGCCGAGCACGAGAACCCCGACTACGCGCGGTTCCAGTACGACATGGTCAAGCGGGCCCCCGACTTCACGCTCTCCTGGGACCAGGCGCTGCCCGCCAAGTACACCCCGCCGCTGCACACCGCCGTGCAGAAGCTGTTCAACGGGCAGCTCAGCCCGGCCGGGTTCATCGACGCCCTGAAGGGCATGTGATGGCGGACGCCGCGACCCGCGAGCGGCGTCCGACCCGCGAGCGGCGTCCAGCCCCCGAGCGGCGCCGGAGCGTCAGGGGAGCGAAAGTCGGGCGGGCCGGGGTCGGCCGGCCCGGCGTCGTCTGGGCTCTCCCCGGGGCGCTGTTCTTCGTCTTCTTCGCGGTGGCGCCGATGGTCCTGGTCGGCGCCCTCGCCTTCACCGACTGGGACGGCATCGGCACCCCGAGCTGGACCGGGATGAGCAACTGGTCCCGGCTGTGGGACGACCCGGAGACCCATCAGGCCATCTGGCTCAGCCTGATCCTGACCGTACTGACCTGGGTGTTCCAGACCCCGCTCGCGCTGCTGCTGGGTGTCTGGGCGGCCGGGCGGCAGCGCAACCGGGCCGTGCTGTCGGCGATCTTCTTCCTGCCGCTGCTCGGCTCGTCCGTGGCGCTCGCGCTGGTCTGGAAGTCGCTGCTGGACCCCAACTTCGGTCTGATCGCCGACATCGGGCCCGCCCTGGGCTTCGCGGACGGCGATCTACTGGGCAGCTCCAAGGGCGCCTTCGGGGCGATCCTCTTCGTCACCGCCTGGCAGTTCATCCCGCTGCACACACTGATCTACCAGGGCGGCGCCCGCGCCATCCCGCGCTCGCTCTACGACGCGGCGGCGATCGACGGCGCCGGGACCGTACGGCAGTTCTTCTCGATCACCCTGCCCCAGCTGCGCAACACCATCGTCACCTCCTCGGTGATCATGGTGGTGGGCGCGCTGACCTTCTTCGACACCGTCCTGATCCTCACCAAGGGCGGGCCGGGCACGGACACCACGATCGTGCCGTACCTGATGTACAAGAACGGCTTCCAGGCGTTCGACCTCGGCTACGCCAGCGCGGTCGCCACCATCCTCGTCGTCGTCGCCACCACCGTCTCGCTGCTGCTGGTGCGGCTCACCGGCTTCGCCGCGATGCGCAGCACCCGGGAGGGGATGTGACCGACGTCCTGCACGACCACCCCGACCACTCCCCGAACCGCCCCCTGAACGGCGTCCGTACGCCGAACAAGACCCCGGCGGCCCCTCGCCCCCGCCTCCGCCGCCGGGGTCTGCCCCGCGCCAACTACCCGGCCGGGCTCGGCTCCCTGATCTGGCTCGGCATCGTCGGACTGCCGCTGTACGTCCTGGTGGCCGCCACCTTCCAGACCCGCGACGGCTATATCGACGACGGCCCGCTGGCCCTGCCCGACCATCCCACGCTCGCCAACTACCGGCGGGTGCTGCGCTCCGACTTCCTCTCCTACCTCCTCAACACCGCGCTGGTCACGGCCGTGTGCGCGGCGATCGTGATCACGCTGTCGGTGACCGTCGGCTACACCGTCGTCCGCGCCCGCGGCCGCACGTCCCGCCGGATCTTCCAGATCTTCCTGCTGGGTCTCGCGATCCCCTCCCAGGCCGTGGTGATCCCGGTCTATCTGGTCATCACCAAGCTCCATCTGTACGACACCCTGCTCGCGGTGATCCTGCCGACGGCCGCCTTCTCCCTCCCGGTCAGCGTGCTGATCCTGGTCGGCACGATGCGCGACATCGACGAGGAGCTGTACGAGTCGATGGCGCTGGACGGTGCGAGCCCGACCCGGGTGCTGCTCCAGCTCGTGGTGCCGCTGTCGCGGTCCGGGATCTCCACGGTCGGGGTGATGTCGGCCCTGCACGCCTGGAACGGCTTCCTCTTCCCGCTGCTGCTCACCCAGTCCAAGAGCAACCGGCTGCTGACCCTGGGGCTGTACGACTACGTGGGCGAGTTCCGGGTGGACACCCCGGCGCTGCTCACCGCCGTGGTGCTCTCCATCGTCCCGATCTTCCTGGTCTATCTCTTCGCCCGCCGTCAGCTGATCAGTGGGCTGATGGGCGTGGGCGGCAAATAGGCCCGCCTCCGGGCGGCACACGAGCCGTTCTCCCACCCCGCCGTCCTCCCCCGACAAGGAGCTTCATGCCTCAGCCCTGGCAGGACACCTCCCTCTCCGCCGAGGACCGCGCGGCGGCCCTGCTCTCCTCGATGACGCTGGAGGAGAAGCTGGCCCAACTCGTCGGCGTCTGGCCGGGATCCGAGGCGGGGGAGGGTGAGGACGTCGCCCCGCTCCAGCACGAGGTGTCCGAGGCAGTGGACCTCGACGGCCTTCTCCCGCACGGCGTCGGCCAGCTGACCCGGCCGTTCGGCACCTCCCCCGTCGAACCGGCCGAGGGCGCCGCCGCGCTGGCCCGCCTCCAGGCCCGGATCGCCGCCGGGAACCGCTTCGGGATCCCGGCGCTGGCCCATGAGGAGTGTCTGACCGGCTTCTTCGCCTGGCGCGCCACCGTCTTCCCCACCCCGCTCGCCTGGGGCGCGTCCTTCGACCCGGCGCTGGTGGGGCGGGCGGCCGAGCTGATCGGCGGTTCGCTGCGGTCGGCCGGTATCCACCAGGGTCTTGCCCCGGTGCTGGACGTGGTGCGGGACGCGCGCTGGGGCCGTACGGAGGAGTCCATCGGCGAGGACCCGTATCTGGTCGCGACCATCGGCACCGCGTACGTCCGCGGCCTGGAGTCCGCCGGGATCGTCGCCACCCTCAAGCACTTCGCGGGCTACGCCGCCTCCCGGGGCGGCCGCAACCACGCACCGGTCTCCATCGGCCCCCGGGAACTCGCCGATGTCATCCTAACGCCCTTCGAACTGGCGGTACGGGACGGGGGCGCGCGGTCGGTGATGCACTCCTACAACGACCTCGACGGTGTGCCCTCGGCCGCCAACCCCTGGCTGCTGACCGAACTGCTCCGCGACACCTGGGGCTTCACCGGCACCGTCGTCGCCGACTACTTCGGGGTGTCCTTCCTGGAGCTGGCCCACCGGGTGGCCGGCACCCGGGGCGGCGCGGCCGGGCTCGCCCTGGCGGCCGGTGTGGACGTGGAGCTGCCCGCGGTGCGCTGCTTCGGCACCCCGCTGCGGGACGCGGTACGGGCCGGGGAGGTGGACGAGGCGCTGGTGGACCGGGCGGCGCTGCGGGTGCTGCGGCAGAAGTGCGAGCTGGGGCTGCTGGATGCGGACTGGTCGCCGATGCCGTCGGCGCTCGCGGGGGCTGTGGACTCCGCGAGCCCTGTCGACCTCGGCCCCGACCCCGACCTCGACCTCGACCTCGATCCCCCGGGGATGCGGGCCGTCGCGCGGGAGCTCGCCGAGGAGTCGGTGGTGCTGCTCGCCGACGACGGCGATGTGCTGCCGCTCGCGCCGGACGCCCGGATCGCGGTGGTCGGCCCGCTCGCCGACGACCCGGCCGCCATGCTCGGCTGCTACACCTTCCCCCGCCACGTCGGGGTGGAGCACCCCGAACTCCCCCTGGGCATCGAGGTGCCGACGCTCTTCGCCGCGCTGCGCGCCGAGCTGCCCGGTGCGCGGATCGCCCATGCCGAGGGGTGCGCCGCGCCCGCCGGGGAGGCCGGGGGCGCGGCCTCGGCCGGTGCGTCGGCGCTCACCGCCGAGAGCCGACTGGCGCAGGCCGCCAGGACGGCGGCGGACGCCGATGTGTGCGTCGCGGTGCTGGGCGACCGCTCGGGTCTGTTCGGCCGGGGCACCTCGGGCGAGGGCTGTGACGCCGCCGACCTCGAACTCCCCGGTGAGCAGGGGGCGTTGCTGGACACGCTGGTGGCCACCGGCACCCCCGTGGTGCTGGTGCTGTTCACCGGTCGGCCGTACGCCCTCGGCCGCTGGTCACGCCTGCTGGCCGGCGCCGTGCAGGCGTTCTTCCCCGGTGAGGAGGGCGGCCCGGCGGTCGCCGGGGTGCTGAGCGGGCGCGTCAACCCCTCGGGCCGGCTGCCGGTGAGCGTTCCGTACACGTCCGGCGGCCAGCCCTGGACGTACGCACAGCCGCCGCTCGGGCTGCGCGGTGACGCCAGCTCGATCGACCCGACCCCGCTGTTCCCCTTCGGCCATGGGCTGTCCTACACCTCGTTCGCCTGGGAGCGCCCGGAGGCCGACGCGACCGATGTGCCGACCGACGGGGAGACCACGGTCCGGCTGACCGTGCGCAACACCGGTGACCTGGCCGGGACGGAGGTCGTGCAGCTCTACCTCCACGATCCGGTGGCCCGTATCGCCCGGCCGGTGTCCCGGCTGATCGGCTACGCACGGGTACCGCTGCGGCCGGGCGAGTCCGCCGAGGTCCACTTCACCTTCCATGCCGACCTCGCCTCGTATCCGCTGGGCGCCGATGGCACGAGGGTGGTGGAACCGGGCGCCCTGGAGCTGCGGCTGGCCTCCTCCAGCGCCGACTCCGGCGTACGGCACACCGTGCCGCTGACGCTGACCGGGCCCGAACGCACGGTGGACCACCGGCGGCGGATGGTGTGCGAGGTGCGGGTGAAGTAGGCGCCCCTGGGGATGCCGCCGGGGCCGGTTCAGACCGGCCCCTCGCCCTTCTCCACCAGCGACCAGGCGTGGGCGAACAGTTCGGGCAGGGTGCGGGTGGGCAGCGGCAGCGGATTCTCCAGCCGCGCGGCACGTCCCGCGCCTCCTCAATCTCCCCCAGGCTCGGCGGCTCCCCCTCCCCCGTCCACAGCTCGACGAACCGGCGCCGCCCCTCACGGCTCCACCCGACGCTGACGGCCGCCCCGCGCCCGTCGCGCACCGTGAGGCGCTCGGTGACCACGATCCCGGTGCGCAGCCGGGCGGCCGGATCGGCGAACGGGCTCCGCCGGTCGTCCACGGCCGTCCAGCCACCGGTCGTCATCGGACGTCCCCCGTCTCCCCCGTCGCACACACCATGGGGAGATCATCGCCCATGGCTGCGACAGCGGCCCTCCCACCTCCGGCAGGCGTCCGTGCACGGCGGTCAGTTGGCCAACAGGCCGTCCACCAGGGCTCGGAGCCCGTCCAGGTAGGTGTCCTCGGCGGTCAGCTCGGCCCAGCGGTCCGCCAGCCGCGCCAGGCGCGGGAGCTCGTCCGGGTCGAGATCCGCGAAGACGCGGTCCCGGTAGGTCGGTTGGTCGTCCGCCGCGCGCCGCCGGGCCGCTGTCGCCCGGACCAGGATCTCACCGGCGGTGTAGTACCAGATCGCGCGGTAGCCGTGCACGGCCCGCTCGGGCGTCAGCCCGCACTCGACCAGGCTGTCCACGATCTGCTCGACGAACCACAGGGCGGCGGTGGACATCAGGTCATCGGCGGTCAGCACCTCCACGATCCAGGGGCAGGCCGCCAGCACATCGTGGATCGCGACGGCGGCGACGACGACCCGTTCGCGGGGCTGGCCGGGCAGCTCGGGCCGGTGCAGCGTCCGCTCGGCGTAGTCGTTCAGCAGCAGGAGGAGCAGTTCCTCCTTGTCGCGGACGTGGTGGTAGAGCGCCATCGGCGTACTGCCGATCTCCTTGGCGAGCCGCCGCATGGTCAGCCGGGCCGCTCCTTCCTCGGTCACGATCCGGCGGGCCGTCCCGATGATGTCTTCCCGGGAGATACGGGCAGGTCGGCCGGGCGTCTTGCGCGGCGCTGAGGAGTGCGACATGGCCTCATCATCCACCAGGCCTCGACATCGGCGAGGAGCTCCCGCTATTTTTCTTACATGTATAGAAACTTAACCCCGCACCCCGCACGTTCCCGCCCCGGCGTGGTGCTGGCCGCCGCGGCGGTCGCCCAGTTCGTCGTCGCCCTGGACATGGCGGTGGTGAACGTCGCGCTCTCGGCGATCCGCGCCGACCTGGGATTCGCCCCGCTCGACCTGTCGTGGGTCGTGCATGTGTACGCGCTCACCTTCGGCGGCTTCCTGCTGCTGGGCGGCCGGGCCTGCGACCTCTACGGCCGGCGCCGACTGCTCGTCCTGGGCCTGGGCGTCTTCGGGCTGTGCTCGCTGGCGGGCGGACTGGCCCAGGCCCCCTGGCAGTTGATCGCCGCCCGCGCCGGACAGGGCCTGGGCGCCGCCGCGGCGGCCCCGGCCGCGCTGGCGATACTGACCACCACCTTCGCCGAGGGCCCACGGCGGGTCCGGGCGCTCGGCGTGTGGAGCGCCACGAACGCCGCGGGCGGTGCGCTGGGAGTGCTGGCGGGCGGTCTGCTCACCGAGTACGCGGGCTGGCGCTGGGTGATGCTGATCAACCTGCCCATCGTGGCGGCGGCGCTCGCGCTGATCGCCGCTGTACCCGCCGAGAAACGGCCCGCCCGGCGCGAGAGGCTGGACGTCCTCGGCACGGTCCTGGTGACCGGCGGAATCGGGCTCCTGGTGCTCGGCGTCGTCCGCACCGACACCCACGGCTGGGGCTCCCCCGCCACGCTCGGGACACTCGCCGCCGCGGCCGTCTCCCTGATCGCCTTCGCCTTCGTCGAATCGCGGGCGTCCGCGCCCCTGTTGCGGCTGGGCCTGCTGCGCAGCCGCTGGGTCGCGGGCGCGAACGTGCTGGTGTTCCTGGCGGCGGCCGGGCAGTTCACCGCGTTCTACTTCGTCTCCCTGTACATGCGGCAGGTCCTGGGCATGAGCGCCGCCGCGACGGGCACCGGGTTCCTGCCCTTCTCCGTGGGCCTGGTGGCGGGCACCGCCGTCGCGACCCGTATCACCGCGGCCCGCTCACCCCGCGCGTCCCTGGTGCCCGGCGCCCTGCTGGCCACGGCGGGCCTGGCCTGGTTCGCCATGATCAGCCCCGACGGAAGCTTCCTCACGGATGTCCTCGGCCCGTCGCTCCTCACCAGCGTCGGCGCCGGACTGGTGCTGGCCCCGGTCGCCGCCGCCGCGACCACCGGAGTGGCACCCCACGAGGCCGGGATGGCCTCCGGCGTCCTCAACAGCTCCCGCCAACTCGGCGGCTGCATCGGCCTGGCGGCCCTGGCCACCGTCGCGGCCCACCGCACCGGCACCGCCACCAACCCCGCCGCGCTGGGCGACGGCTACGCCCTCGGCCTGGCCGTCACCGCCGCCCTCTTCGTCCTCGCGGCGGCCGTGGCGATCGTCGCCTTCCCCCGCCACCGGACCACCCCACCCGCACCACGCCCCACCGCCTCCGCGGACCCCCGACTGGAAGGAACCCCGTCATGACCACACACCCCATCGACCTGTTCGCCTCGGCGCTGCACATCCACCTGGACGGTGAAGTCCGCGCCGCCGAACGGCAGATGACGTCGAGCGACTCCGGCGCCTGGCAGGTCGCGACGTTCCACCTCGAGACCGACGCCGACGTCCACGCCGACCACTGGGAGCAGCACCCCGAGGCCGAGGAGGCGGTCTGCTGTCTGACCGGCAGCGTGCGGCTGTACTTCCGCCCCACCGACCCCGGCGGCGCCGAAGAGATGGTGCGACTCCCGGCGGGGCACGCCGTGATCGTCCCCCGCGGCCGCTGGCACCGCCTGCGGCTGGACGCCCCGAGCGACCTGATGACGATCACGCTCCGCCAGGGCACCCGCCTCGAGAAGCGCACGCCCTGAAAGCCGATCGCCCCGCCAGGCGCGGCGCCCTTCCCGCCGTGGGCCCTACGGGACCAGATGGCGGGCGAGAACCGCGAGGGCATCGGCCACCTCGCGCAGCCGGTGCGGGTCGTCGGTACCGAGGGCAGCGGCCAGGGCGGCGTCGACGGTCGTGGCGCGGACCTGCTCGACGCGGGCGGAGGGCACCGCGGCGGGACTGATGAGAACCCGGCGGCGATCGGCGGGGTCGGGGGCGACGGTGATCGCCCCCGCCTCCTTCAGCCGGGCGACAGCGGTGGAGATCTGACTCTGCGGCAGTCCAGTGCGGGCCGCGATGTCGCCCACGGTGGTGCCGGGGTGCGCGGCCACGTCGCTGGCGGCGATCAACACCAGACGCGCGCTGCCCTTATGGCGGTCGGCACCGCCGGGAGGCTCGGGCATGGCATCCTCGCCGATCTTCATCAGCGTGCGGCCCAGAAGGAAGAGTTCGACTCCGTTCACACCCCGATGATACTCGATCCATCGGATTCGATGCATCTATCTTGATGCATCGAATTCGATGGAATAGCGTGTGGCCATCACGACCGAGACGAGGGGGAGCCCATGACGAACGACGACACGCACACCGGCACCGTCCGCGCGCCCGGAGCCACACTCCACTACCAACTGCGCGGGCACGGACCCACATTGCTCATCGGGCAGAGCGGCGAGGGGGACGCCGACCGCACCGTCGACCTCGTCGCGCACCTCGCGGACACGCATACGGTGATCACCTACGACCGGCGGGGCCTGTCCCGGAGCCGACTCGACGACCCGTCACGCGGGGCGACGCCGGCCGAGCACGCGGACGACGCGGCACTCCTGCTCGCGACGGTGGCATCCGAACCAGCCGCGATGCTCGGGTGCAGCCTCGGCGCCCGTCATCGGCCTGCACCTCGCGGTGCGGCACCCGGGCCGGATCCACACGCTGATCGCCCACGAGCCCGTCGCACCCCGGCTGCTGCCCGCCGCCGAACGGGCTCGCCATGAACACGAACTCGCCGACCTGCGGCGGCTCTACGCACGTTCCGGCCTCGCCGCGGCCCTCCCGGAGATCGCCCGCGTCCTCGGCATCGACACCAGCGGACGCGACGCCGAACCCGGTCTGACCCCGCAGCCGATCAACGGCCTGCGCCGCGCCAACTTCGACCACTTCATCCGCCATGACGTCACCGCAGTGCTCGAAGACACCCTCGACGCGGCCGCCCTCGCGGCCACGCCCACCCGCATCGTCCCCGCCGTCGGCCGCACCACCCCCAAAGGCGTCTTCGACCGCCGCTGCGCCTACGCCCTCGCGGACGCACTCGGCACCGACGTCGTGGAACTGCCCGGCGGCCACAACGGCAACACCAGCCACCCGTCCGCCTACGCGGCGGTTCTGCGTGACCTGCTCGCGACGCATGTCCATGCGGCTCAGCCATGACCGATACCTTCTGGAAATCGCTTGATGCATTAGTTGCGCCAGATCAAGCGTTTTTCGGAGGGGGTACCGGGAGGGACGGGATCGAGCGCGGCGTTGGGCCGCCGAAACACCTCCGGGCGTGGCCCGGCATCGCACCTACCGGGATCTTGTCCCACCGCCCGCAGCCCGGCGGAGCCCCGGCCGCCGAGTACGGAAGCCGCCACCCGCCTGGCCACCAGCGGCCGGTGGACGGCGATGGCACCGCGCCCCCGCCCTCCTGCCCCGCTGCTCAATTGCGCCGAAGGCGCGAGACGGCGCCGCACCCGACCGGGCCGAGCCGCCCCGGGCTCTTCTAGCCGCCGAACTCGCCGTCTCGGACAGCGTTCACGAACGCCTGCCAGGCGGACGGCCCGAAGAGCAGCGCCCCGCGCTCACGGTCCTTGGTGTCGCGGACGGCCTGACGGCCGGTGGGGAGGATGCCGCGTTCGACGCAACCGCCGGAATTTCCGCTGTACGTGCTCTTATGCCACGTCGCGCCGTCCAGTTCGGGTATCACGGTCTGCTTCCTAGAGGAGGTCACGGATGTACTGCTGAGAGTCGGCGGGAGGTAATGCGGCGGCCGTCAGTTCATCCCAAGCCTTGGAGTACCTCTGCACGTCCCGACGCTGCTCCAGCAAATTACCACCCGTAATGTGCTCCAACCAGACGACATCCGCCGGGGGTTCACCACGCTGACGGAAGATCGTGAATGGCGGGTACACATCCACCGGTAGGGCCGCACCGAGCGGGAGCACCTGAATATTCACGTTGCTCCGCTCGGCATCCTTCTGGAGCTGTTCGAGCTGTTCACGGACGACCTCCGCCGAGCGGCCAAGACGGTGCAGGGCAGGTACATCGATTACCGCTCGCAAGCGGAATCCCGTGCGGTTGTCCAGCAACTCCTTACGCTTCATCCTCGTCTCCACGAGGACTTCAACACGCTCTGGCGGGTGCACCGCGAACGTCTGACGCATGTACGCCTCGGTCTGCAACAGGCCGGGAATGACTACGGACTCGTACGAACACACCAGTTCCGAGTCCGCTTCGAGGGTCAGGTAATCCCGCAAGTTGTCGTCCACCAGCGGACCTTGGTTGCTCCACCAGTCGACCTTGTGAATCTCCTTGGCCAGTCGCCTCAGGCTTGCGCACTGACGCTCGTCGTCAACCCCGTAGTGCTTCAGCAGCACCGTAAGATCCAGCGGGCGGATGCCGCGCTTCCCATTCTCGATCTGACTGACCTTGGGCTGCCCACACTCCAGCACCTCGGCGATCTCTTGCACTTTCAGTCCCGCCTCGATGCGCAAGCGGCGTAGTTCCGCGCCGAGCCGACGGCTGCGCATCGTGGGCATGTCCCTCTGGTCCATGGCACGCATGCTGCCCAGCGGCTTCTGAGCCTTACAAGCGCGTCGGCTATTCCTTCACCCGTATGAGTGGCATCAGGGGAATAACTTGCCCTGGCGCTGAACGCGGGTCCACGATCGGCCCATCACCGACCGTCACCGAAAGGCCGTGCCCGCCATGGCAGTTGAAGAGGTCCCCCAGAGCTACGAACAGCATCTGCACGTCGACCCTCGGATACTGAGCGGGATTCGCCGCATCATCCGTGCCCATCTGCGCCTCTGGGGCCGGGACGACCTGGTGGACGCCGTAGCACTCTGCGTCACGGAGGTGCTCACCAACGTCCCCAAGCACACCGGATCCCCCGAGTGCCGCCTCCGGCTGTGGAACACCGAGGACGGCGTCCACACGACCATCAGTGACACCGACTCCGCTCTCCCCACCGTGTCCGAACCGGACTGGTGCGCCGAAAGCGGCCGGGGCATGTTCCTCCTCAGCAGCACCGCCTACCGCTGGGCGGCACTGCCCACACCCAGCGGCAAGGACGTCTGGTTCGAGTGCAGGCCCGCACACCTCGCACCTTCGACACCCCGCCCTTAGGCTGTCGCCGGACACGAGGGCTACCGGCGCGTAGCGCAGGCCGCGACAGACGCGACAGACCGCGAAGGAGCGCGTGATGAAGGGCTGGACCGCGAGCGACATCCCCGATCAGACCGGCCGCACCGCCGTCGTGACCGGCGCCAACAGCGGGCTCGGCTTCGTCACCGCCCGTGAGTTGGCGCGGCACGGTGCGCGGGTGGTGCTCGGGTGCCGCAGCGAGAAGCGGGGGGCCGGGGCCGCGGAGCGGATCCGGGCGCAGGCGCCGGGCGCGCGGGTGGAGGCCGCGCCACTGGACCTCGCGGACCTGACGTCCGTACGGGCCTTCGCGGCCGAGTACAAGGGCGACCGGCTCGATCTGCTGATCAACAACGCGGGCGTGATGGCCCTCCCGCACCGCAGGACCGCCGATGGCTTCGAGATGCAGTTCGGCGTCAACCACCTGGGCCACTTCGCGCTGACCGGGCTGCTGCTGCCGAAGCTGCTGGAGGCGGGCCCGGGGGCGCGGGTGGTCACCGTCTCCAGCTTTATGCACATGCTGGGGACGGTGGACCCGCGTGACCTGAACATGGAGCGGGGGTACCGGCGTTGGGTCGCCTACGCCCGCTCCAAGTCCGCCAATCTCCTCTTCACCCACGAGCTCGCCCACCGGCTGCGCGCGGCGGCGGGCGTCCGCCTGGTGGCGGCCGCCGCGCACCCCGGCTACGCCGCGACCAACCTCATGTCCGCCGCGCCGAAGATGGAGGGCCACCGGGCGAAGGAGCGGTTCATGGAGATCGGCAACCGCTACTTCGCCCAGAGCCCGGAACAGGGCACGCTCCCCGCCCTGTACGCGGCGACCGGCCCGGACGTCCGCCAGGACGACTTCTTCGGTCCGCCGCTCCAGGGGCTGTTACGCGGCTCCCCCATCCGCTCGGCCCGCGCCAGGTGGACGCTCAACGACACGGCGGGGCGGGGGCTGTGGGCCGCGTCCGAGCGGCTGACGGGGGTGCGGTACGAGGCGCTAGCGAACTGAGCCACGTCCGCCGCTTTCCAGCCGTCGCGCCTCAGCGCACGGTGATGACCAGCTTGCCCGTGGTGCGGCCCGTCTCCCCCTGAACGTGGGCGCGGGCGCCTTCGGCGAGGGGGAAGGTGCCGGAGACGTGGGCGCGGAGCCTGCCCCGTTCGACGAGCTCGGCGATGGCGCGCATCCCGGCCTGGTCGTGCTCGACGATCAGGGTGACGGCGCGGACCTGTGCCTTCTCCGCCGCCGCCCGGGTGTCCTCGGCGCCCGGCAGCAGGGAGACGAGGGTGCCGCCGGGGCGGAGTACGCCCACGGAACGGGTGGCGGTCTCCCCGCCGAGGGCGTCGAGGACGACGTCGTAGCGCTCCTCGGTGTCGGTGAAGTCCTCGGAGCGGTGGTCGACGCAGGCGTCCGCGCCGAGTTCGCGCAGGAAGTCGTGCTTGGGGGCGCTCGCCGTCCCGGTGACGTGCGCGCCGCGCTCCTTGGCGATCTGTACGGCGAGATGGCCGACACCGCCCGCCGCGGCGTGGATCAGCACCCGCTGCCCGGCCCGGAGGCCCGCGGTCTCGACGAGGGCCTGCCAGGCGGTGAGCGCGGCCAGCGGGAGCGCGGCCGCCTGGACGTGGTCGATCCCGGCGGGCTTGGCGGCGAAGGCGCGGGTGGGGCCGGTCACGTACTCGGCGTGGGAACCGGCCCCGTACGGGTAGGGCAGCATGCCGAACACCTCGTCACCGGGCTGGAAGAGGGTGACGCCGAAGCCGGTCTCCGCCACGGTGCCGGAGACGTCCCAGCCGAGGGTCAGCGGCGGGGGCGGCAGGAAGATGCTCAGGGCGCGGTGCTTGAAGTCCGTGGGGTTGAGCCCGGCCGCGTGCACGGCGACGAGGATCTCCCCGGGGCCGGGCGCGGGCCGCGGAAGCTCGGTCAGCCGCAGGACGTCGGGGCCGCCGAGGGCCGTCTGGTGCAGGGCGAGCATCACGGGGGCGCCGTCCGGCGCGGCGGGGTGCGGGGCCGCGAGGTTCTCAGGGGTGTCCGTCGAAGTCATGCCCCGATCCTGGCCGTACGGTCCGGCCCGGGACGATGGCCAGAAGGTCAGCCTCCGATACATTCCTGCCATGCCCATCGCCCCTGCCACCCGCCGCCTTCCCGGAGCCCACGGCACTCCCGGCACTCCCGGAACCCCCAGCACTCCCGGCGCTCCCAGCACTCCCGGCCCCCGCCCCGCCCCCGCCGCGCCCGCCGCGCCCGCCGCGTCCGCCGCGCCCGCCACGTCCGCCGCCCCCTCCCGGGCCCGTGACCTCGCCGACCGCGCGGCCGGACTGGACCGTCTGATGCATCCGGACCCGCGGCCCGGCGCCCACAAGGTCGTCGTCCTCGCCCTCGACGGCGTCTACCCCTTCGAACTCGGCATCCCGCACCGGGTCCTGGGGTCCGCCGACGGCCGCTACGAGGTGCTGTCCGCGAGCGTGGACGGGCAGCCCGTGCGCACGGACTCGGACCTGACCGTCACCCCCGGGCACGGTCCCGAGGCGCTGGCCGAGGCGGACACCGTGGTCATCCCTCCGTACGCGATCTCCCGGGCCTCGGCCGCCGCCCCGGACCCGCAGGCCCTCGCCGCCCTGTCCCGCGTCCGCCCCGGCACCCGTCTGGTGTCCATCTGCACCGGTGCCTTCCTGCTGGCCGCCGCCGGTCTCCTGGACGGGCGCCGGGCCACCACCCACTGGGCGCTCGGCGACCACTTCCGGGAGCTGTTCCCCCGGGTCGAGCTCGACGCCGGCGTGCTCTTCGTCGACCACGGTGACGTGCTGACCTCCGCGGGGGCGGCGAGCGGTGTCGACGTCTGCCTGCACCTGGTGCGCCAGGACCACGGCAGCGAGGTGGCCAACCAGGTCGCCCGCTGCTGCGTCGTACCGCCGTACCGGGACGGCGGGCAGGCGCAGTACATCGAGCGGCCGCTGCCGCCGGCGGGCGGCACCGGCACCGGGCCGACCCGCGACTGGGCGCTGCAACGGCTGGAACTGCCGCTGTCGCTGGACGAGCTGGCCGCGCACGCGGCGATGAGCACCCGTACCTTCGCCCGGCGCTTCCGGGAGGAGACCGGCCTGAGCCCCGGCCGCTGGCTGACCCAGCAGCGGCTGCGGCGGGCGCGGCGCCTGCTGGAGTCCAGCGACCTGCCGGTGGAACGGGTCGCCCACGAGGTCGGCTTCGCCACCGCCACCTCGCTGCGGCGGCACCTGGCGGCGGAGGCGGGGGTCGCCCCGTCGGCGTACCGGCGCACCTTCCGTGCCCCGGGTACATCGTGACCACCACGGCGCCGGGGCATCGGGTACTGTGGCCACACCCGTACGACCGAGGAGGTGAGACCCATCAACGCCAGTTCAGGCTGGGTGCTCTCGCCGCAGGGATACACGGGATAGCCGACTGCCGGGAGCGCCCTCAGGGATCTCGAAAGGCTTCCAGGCTTCCATGTCGGCTTCACCTTCGCTTGTCACCTTTTCCGCCGTCGTCACCAGGCTCCGCGCCGCCGGGTGCGTGTTCGCCGAGGACGAGGCGCGACTGATCCTTTCCGCGGGCCACGTTCCGGCCGAGATCGACGCCATGGTGGACCGGCGCGCCGCTGGGCTACCGCTGGAGCATGTGCTCGGCTGGGCGGACTTCCGGGGGCTTCGGATATCCATCGACGCCGGGGTCTTCGTACCGCGCCGGCGCACCGAGTTCCTGGTCGAGCAAGCCGTACCGCTGGCCCGGTACGGGGCCGTCGTGGTCGATCTGTGCTGCGGCTCCGGCGCGCTGGGCGCCGCGCTGGCCTCGGCCTCGGCTTCGGGTGGGGTGGAGCTGTACGCGGCCGATATCGACCCCGTCGCGGTGCGCTGCGCACGGCGCAATGTCGCGGCGGCGGGCGGCACGGTGTACGAGGGCGACCTCTACGAGCCGCTGCCCGCCGCGCTGCGCGGCCGCGTGGACGTTCTGCTGGCCAACGTCCCGTACGTGCCCACCGAAGAGGTCGGACTGCTGCCGCCGGAGGCCCGGGTCCACGAGGCGCGCGTGGCGCTGGACGGCGGTGCGGACGGGCTGGACGTCCTGCGCCGCGTGACCGCCGGGGCGGGCGGCTGGCTGACCCCGGGCGGCTCGCTCCTCTTCGAGACGAGCGGACGGCAGGCGTCCACGGCGATGGGCATTGTGGCGGAGGGCGGCCTGGAGCCACGGCTGGCCGAGAGTGACTCGCTGGACGCCACGGTCATCATCGGCACCAGGCCATCGGCCTCTCAGCCGGTGCCCGACGGCTTGTGACGCCTGCGGCGGGCTGTTCCCCTCCCCGCCCCTTCCCGTAACCGGGGGCTCCGCCCCCGGACCCCGAGGCCTGGGGCAGAGCCCCACCACGCGGCGGAGCCGCGATCGAAGCCGCGGTCCGGGGTGTGGGGCAGAGCCCCGATCCGGGGCTCGGGACCGAGCCCCGGTCGGGGGCTGGGGCGGAGCTCCAGGTTCGGGGAGGGGCGGGTAGGGGAAAGACCCGCGCGCCTACGTGCGCAACTCCTCCGCCGCGTCCGTAACCCGGGCGATCAGCCGCAGCAGAGTCTCCCGCTCCGTCTCGTCCAGCGGGGCCAGGAAGACCCGGTTCATCCGAGACGTCCGGGTGACCAGCTTTCGATGGACCCGGATGCCCTCCTCCGTCAGCCGCAGGACGTTACGGCGGCCGTCGTTCGGGTCGCGCACCCGCTCCAGCAGGCCGCGCCGGGCCAGCCGGGCGACCAGGTCGGCGATGGTGGAGCGGTCGAGGTGGACGTGTTCGCTCAGCGTCCGCTGGTCGATCTCCGGCTTCTCGATCAGCGCGTTGACCACCGCGAACTGCGGCGAGGTGGTCTCCTCGGAGACCATCGCGCCCCACAGCAGGGAGTGCGCCTGCTGGAAGCGGCGGGCCAGATGCCCGGGGTGCGTGTTCAGATCGACGGCGCCGCCCATGCCGTGCCTCCCGGCTTCCCCGCTGCTCGATCGTCCTGAGTTAATCCGTGTGCTGAGTGATTCTGCCCTGTGGAAGACCCCATGTCGAGAGGCCGACATTCGACCTAGACTCCCTTGACGAGCGCACCAGCCAATGGCAGCGTGCGAAACCGGCACCACATTAGTCAGCACACTGAGCATCCCGACCCGCGGAGTGACGATGGCCGACATCCGAAGCCTGCAGGACGCCGTGGCGGACCTCGTCCACGACGGGGACACCGTCGCGATGGAGGGATTCACCCACCTGATCCCGTATGCCGCCGCGCACGAGGTCATCCGCCAGGGCATCACCGATCTGACCCTCGTCCGGATGACCCCGGACGTCATCTACGACCAGCTCATCGGCGCCGGACTCGTCCGCAAGCTGGTGTTCTCCTGGGGCGGCAACCCCGGCGTGGGCTCGCTGCACCGCTTCCGTGACGCCGTCGAGAACGGCTGGCCACGGCCGCTGGAGCTGGACGAGCACAGCCACGCGGGCATGGCGAACCGCTATGTGGCGGGCGCCTCCAAGCTGCCGTTCGCCGTGTTGCGCGGCTATCGCGGCAGCGACATCCCGACCCGTACGGACACCGTCTCCACCGTCGTCTGCCCCTTCACCGGGGAGGAGCTGGCCGCCGTCGCGGCACTCAACCCGGACGTCACCGTCATCCACGCCCAGCAGGCCGACCGGGCCGGCAATGTGCAGATGTGGGGGCTGACCGGGGTGCAGAAGGAGGCGGCGCTCGCGGCGGACCGGGTGCTGGTGACCGTGGAGGAGATCGTCGAGGAGCTCACGCCACGTCCCGGCGGGATCGTCCTGCCGACGTGGGTGATCGACGCGGTGTCCGTCGTCCCCGGCGGTGCCCACCCCTCCTACGCCACCGGGTACTCGACCCGCGACAACGACTTCTACCAGGCATGGGACCCGATCGCCCGCGACCGCGAGGCGTTCTTGACGTGGATCGAGGAGAACGTGCGCAACAGCGAGGGAGCTCTCACCCGATGACCACGACCCCCGCCGGGACCACCGGGACCACCGGGACTACCGGTTTCAGCAGCGACGAGCTGATGGAGGTCAACGCCGCCCGCGCCCTGGCCGGAGCGCGGACCTGCTTCGTCGGCATCGGCCTCCCCAGCACCGCCGCCAACCTGGCCCGCGCCACCGTCAACCCCGGCCTCGTGCTCATCTACGAGTCGGGCACCATCGGCTCCAAGCCCACCCGGCTCCCGCTCTCCATCGGCGACGGCGAACTCGCCGAGACGGCCGACGCGGTGGTCCCGGTCCCGGAGATGTTCAACTACTGGCTCCAGGGCGGCCGGATCGACGTCGGCTTCCTCGGCGCCGCCCAGG
Organism: Streptomyces iranensis; assembly: GCF_017874715.1. Taxonomy (GTDB): domain Bacteria; phylum Actinomycetota; class Actinomycetes; order Streptomycetales; family Streptomycetaceae; genus Streptomyces; species Streptomyces iranensis. Next base: position 217,126 of record NZ_JAGGLR010000017.1, read on the forward strand.
TCGACCGCTACGCCAACATCAACACCACCGTCGTGGACCGCGGCCCGGACAAGCCCGAGGGCCGCCTCCCCGGCGCGGGCGGCGCCCCCGAGATCGCCTCCAACTGCGGCAAGGTACTCATGGTGCTGCGCCACTCCACCCGCAACTTCGTGGAGCGGCTGGACTTCGTGACGACCCTGGGCCACGGCGGCGGCCCCGGCGACCGTAAGAGGCTCGGCATGCCGGGCGCCGGACCCACCGCCGTCATCACCGACCTGGGCGTCCTGCGCCCCGACCCGGCCACCGCCGAACTGGTGCTCACCGAAGTGCACCCGGGCGTCACCGTGGAGCGGGTACGGGCCGCCACCGGCTGGGAGCTGACCGTCGCCGACACCGTGGGCACCACCGAGCCACCCACCCCCCAAGAGCTGGCGGCGCTGCGCGCCCTGAAGGCCGCCGGAAAGGACGCACGATGACCGCCCTGCGTGACGTCTACATCCTCGACGCCGTCCGCACCCCCATCGGCAAATACGGCGGCGCCCTGGCCGGGGTGCGCCCCGACGACCTGGCCGCCCATGTGGTGCGCGGCCTGCTCGCCCGCACCCCCGCCCTGGACCCGGCGCGCATCGACGACGTCTACTTCGGCAACGCCAACGGCGCGGGCGAGGACAACCGCGATGTCGCCCGCATGGCCGTGCTGCTGGCCGGGCTGCCCGTCACCGTGCCCGGCGCGACCGTCAACCGGCTCTGCGCCTCCGGTCTGGAGGCCGTGCTCCAGGCCGCCCGCGCGATCGCGGTCGGCGACGCGCACATCGCCCTCGCGGGCGGTGTGGAGTCGATGAGCCGCGCCCCCTGGGTGCTGCCCAAACCCGAACGCGCCTTCCCCGCCGGGCATCAGCAGATGTACTCCACGACTCTGGGCTGGCGGATGACCAACCCGGACATGCCGCCCGAGTGGACCGTCGCCCTCGGCGAGGGCGCCGAGCTGATCGCCGACAAGCACGGCATCACCCGCGAGGCACAGGACGCCTTCGCGCTCACCAGCCACGAGAAGGCGGCGCGGGCGTGGAAGGACGGGGCGTACGAGGCCGAGGTGCTGCCGTATCCGGACACCGGGCTCGTACGGGACGAGACCATCCGCGAGCCCGTGTCCAACAGCGGCTCCGCCGCGGGCTCGACCGAGGCCCTGGCCAAGCTCAAGCCCGCCTTCCGCAAGCCCGGCGGCACCGTCACCGCGGGCAACTCCTCGCCCCTCAACGACGGCGCGGCCGCGCTGCTGCTCGTCGACGAGGAGGGCCTGAAGGCCACCGGACGCGAACCCCTGGCCCGGATCGGCGCCTCGGCCGTCACCGGTATCGAGCCGCAGTACTTCGGGCTCGGCCCGGTCGAGGCCGTACGCCGCGCCCTCGCCAAGGCGGGCCGCTCGTTCGCCGACCTGGCCACCCTCGAACTCAACGAGGCGTTCGCCGCACAGGTGCTGGGCTGCCTCGCCGAGTGGCCTGACCTGAACCCCGACATCGTCAACCCGCGCGGCGGCGCCATCGCCATCGGCCATCCGCTCGGCGCCTCCGGCGCCCGGCTCACCGGGGCCGTCGCCCATCAGCTCGCCGCCCGTGGCTCGGGTACGGGCCTGGCCACCTTGTGCATCGGCGTCGGACAGGGCCTCGCCCTCGTCCTGGAAAGGTAAGGCTGACCGCAGACATGGCTCTCACCCAGTCCGACATCGACAGCGAACTCGCGCATGTACGGGAGTCGTACGACAAGGCGCGCGCCGAAGGGGCCCCCGCCACCGACCACCCGCCGCGCGACTTTCCCCCGTACCGCAGCAGTGTGCTGCGCCACCCCAAGCAGCCGCTGGTCGCGGTGCACGGCGACCCGGAGACCGTGGAACTGCACACCCCGGTCTTCGGCCACACCGACATCACCGCGATCGACAACGACCTCACGGTGCAGCACCAGGGCGAGCCGCTCGGCGAGCGGATCACCGTCTCCGGACGGCTCCTGGACAGCCGGGGCCGCCCCGTCCGGGGGCAGCTCATCGAGCTGTGGCAGGCCAACGCGTCGGGCCGTTACGCCCATCTGCGCGATCAGCACCCCGCGCCGCTCGACCCCAACTTCACCGGTGTGGGGCGGACGTTGACCGGCGACGACGGTTCGTACCACTTCACCACCATCAAGCCGGGCGCGTATCCGTGGCGCAACCACGAGAACGCCTGGCGCCCCGCGCATCTGCACTTCTCCGTCTTCGGCGCGGCGTTCACCCAGCGGCTGGTCACCCAGATGTATTTCCCCGGCGATCCGCTCTTCGCCTACGACCCGATCCTGCAGTCGGTGACGGACGACTCGGCGCGGCAGCGGCTGGTCGCCCATTACGACCACACGCTGTCGCGGCCGGAGTGGTCGCTGGGCTACCGCTGGGACATCGTGCTGGACGGGCCGTCCGCCACCTGGATCGAGGAGGGGCGCTGATGAGCGAGAGGCTTGTACCCGCGCAGGAGCTCGCACCCGCCAAAGGGCTCGCATCCGCCGAAGGGCTCGCACCCACCGAAGCGCTCGCGCCCACCCCCTCCCACACCGTGGGCCCCTTCTACGGCTACGCCCTGCCCTTCCCCGGCGGCGGCGAGATGGCCCCGGCGGGCCACCCCGGCGCCATCACGCTCCACGGCCATGTCCGCGACGGCGAGGGCGCTCCCGTCCCGGACGCGCTGGTGGAGCTGTGGCAGGCGGGCCCGGACGGCTCGCTCGCCGGGGCGGGCGGATCGATGCGGCGCGACCCGGTGACCGGTGGCTTCCTCGGGCGCAACGGCGTCGACTTCACCGGCTTCGGCCGCGTCGCCACCGACGCGGACGGCCACTGGACGGCCCGTACGCTGCCGCCGGGTGGCCCGGCGGCGCCCGCCGCGCCGTACATCAGCGTGTGCGTCCACGCCCGGGGGCTGCTGCACCACCTCTTCACCCGCGTGTACTTCCCCGAGAACGCCGAGGCCAACGCCGCCGATCCGCTGCTCGCCTCGCTGGATCCGGCGCGCCGCGAGACGCTGGTGGCGACGGCGGCGTCCCCGCCGGGGACCTATCGCTTCGACATCCGACTACAGGGCGAAGGGGAGACGGTTTTCCTTGAGTTCCGCTAGTCCTGGTACCTCCAACAGCGAGGATGTAGGGCTGCTGTCCCCGGTGCGGGCCGGGTCGGCGGTGGAGGCCGCCACGGGCGACACGGCGTTTCTGCAGGCCATGCTGGACGCCGAGGCCGCGCTGGCGCGGGTGGTGGCACCGGCCGGTGCGGCGGAGGCGGTGGCGGGCGCGGCCCGCGCCGAGCTGTACGACGTACGCGATCTGGCGCTGCGCGCCCGCTCCGGGGGCAACCCGGTCATCCCGCTGGTCGCCGACCTCACGGCGGCGGTGGCCCGTACGGACGCCGAGGCCGCGACGTACGTCCACCGGGGCGCGACCAGCCAGGACATCGTGGACACGGCCACGATGCAGGTGGCCGCGCGGGCGCTGCCACTGATCGTGGCCGACCTGGAGCGTACGGCGGCGGAGCTGGCGCGGCTCGCCGCCGCGCACCGCGACACCCCGATGCCCGGCCGCACCCTCACCCAGCACGCCGTGCCCACCACCTTCGGGCTGAAGGCGGCGGGCTGGCGAGCACTCGTCCTGGACGCCCGCGACCGGCTCGCGGCGCTGCGGCCACCCGCCCAACTGGGCGGTGCGGCGGGCACGTTGGCCGCCTTCGACGGCGGGGTTCCGCTGCTGGGCCGGTTCGCCGACGAGACCGGCCTCGCCGAACCCGAACTGCCCTGGCACACCCTGCGCACCCCCGTCGCCGACCTGGGCACCACGCTCGCCTTCGCCGTGGCGGCGCTGGGGAAGATGGCTGCGGATGTGCTGGTGCTCTCGCGGACGGAGATCGGTGAGGTGGCGGAGGGGGCGGGGGGTGGCTCGTCCGCGATGCCTCATAAGTCGAACCCCGTGCGTGCCACGCTGATGGCCGCCGCGGCCCGTCAGGCCCCGGGCCATGCCGCCACCCTGCTCGGCTCGCTCGCCGCGGAGGACGAACGGCCGGGTGGGGCATGGCACGCCGAGTGGCAGCCGCTGCGGGAGCTGTTGCGGCTCGCCGGGGGTACCGCCCGTGACGCCGCGGAACTCGCCTCCGGGCTGCGGGTCTTCCCTGACCGGATGGCCGCGAACCTGGGGCTGACGGATGGCCTGATCGTCAGCGAACGCCTCATCGCCGCGCTCGCGCCGGGGCTCGGCCGGGCCCGAGCGAAGGAACTCCTGGCGGAGGCGGCTCGGGAGGGTGCGGGGCTGGCCGAAGCGCTATTGGGCGTTCTGCCGCCTGACCGCCTGCGCGAGCTGACGGACCCGAGGAGGTACGTGGGCGCGGCCCCCGCCCTGGTGGACCGGGCCCTGACCCGCGATGCGTGAACGCCTCCGGCGGTCTGTTCCCCACCCCGCCCCTTCCCGAACCGGGGGACACCCCCGGCCCCCCGCCGCGGGGGCTCCCCGCCCCCACACCCCCCGCCGGGGCTCCGCCCCGGACCCCGCTCCTCAATCGCCGGAGGGGCTGGATATGCCCCCTGGCGGAACGGGTGGGCACAACCCACCCACCGGCCCGCACCCGGCGACGCCCCCGGGTCCAAGGGCGGAGCCCATGGTTCGGAAAGGGGCCACACCTACGCCCAGGCGGCGACGCCCGGGGTCCAGGGGCGGAGCCCTTGGTTCGGGAAGGGGCGGGGTGGGGAAGAACCACCGGCCCGCACCCGGCCACCAACCCACAGCCCCAGACCCAACCCCAGACCCAACCCCAGGCCACGCCGCACCCCAGCCCACCGGAGCACCCACCCCATGACCAATACCCCACCGCACCACGACCTCAGCGGGCCCCCCGCCGCCCCGCCCCTCGTCCTCGGCCCCTCCATCGGCACCTCCCTCGCCGTCTGGGATCCCCAGCTTCCGGCGCTCGCCCGAGGTCATCGCGTTCTGCGCTGGGATCTGCCCGGCCACGGGGGCTCCCCCGTCGCGCCGCTGTCCTCGGACGGGTCGGCCACCATCGACGATCTCGCCGCTCTCGTACTGCGGCTGGCCGACGATCAGGGGTGGGAGCGGTTCGCGTACGCGGGGATTTCGATCGGCGGCGCTGTCGGGCTGCATCTCGCCGCACACCACCCCGACCGGATCAGCCGCCTGTCCGTCGTCTGCTCCTCGGCCCGGTTCGGCGACCCCGCCGTCTGGCGTGAGCGGGCCGCGCTCGTACGGGCCGAGGGGACGGAGGCGATGGTGGCGAGCCGCCCCGGCACCTGGTTCTCGCACGACTTCGCCCGCACGCCCGTCGGCACCGCGCTGATCGAGGATCTGCGGGCCACCGACCGTGCGGGCTACGCCGCCTGCTGTGACGTTCTCGCCGCGTACGACATGACGGCCGACCTGGAGAAGATCACGGCGCCCACCCTCGTCGTCGCCGGTCGGGACGACCCCGCGACGCCACCCTCCCACGCCCGCCGGATCGCCGACGCGGTGCCCGGCGCGAGCCTGCTCGAGGTCGCCGGGGCGGCGCATCTGGCGGGCGTGGAGCGGCCGGAGGCGGTCACCGGGGCGCTGCTCACCCACCTCGACAGCCCGGCGTCCCCACGGGACGACGCCTCCCGCCACGCCGCCGGAATGGCGGTGCGCCGGGCCGTCCTCGGGGACGCGCACGTGGATCGCGCGGTGGCCCGGACGACCCCGTTCACCGCCCGCTTCCAGGACTTCATCACCCGCTACGCCTGGGGCGAGATCTGGACCGGCGACGGGCTGGACCGGCGGACCCGCAGCTGTATCACCCTCACCGCGCTGATCGCCCACGGCCATGAGGCCGAACTGGCCATGCACATCCGGGCCGCGCTCACCAACGGGCTGACCCGTGAGGAGATCGGCGAGGTGCTGCTCCAGTCGGCGATCTACTGCGGTGTCCCGGCCGCCAACTCGGCCTTCGCCACCGCCCAGCGCGTCTTCGACGAGATCGACGCCGGGCGTGCCGAACTCGACACCACCGACATCGACTCTGCGTCACATTCCGATACCGAAAAGTGACATCCCCCCGCAACACCTCTGTCGTAATCCGCCTCCATCGTTGATCGTTGAGTCGTACGGAGACCGGGAGACCGAGAGTCCGGGAGTCCGGGAGTCCGAGACCGGGAGACGAGGGGGCGCACGCCAATGTCCATGAGCCGCCGAAGGCTGCTGGGTGCGGGCGGAGGGCTGGCCCTGACGGGCGCGCTCGCCGCCGCCTGTGGGTCCAACACCGGGCGGGACGGCGATGACCACGCCGGCCAGCCGGTGCTCGAGCAGTGGTACCACCAGTACGGCGAGCCCGGCACCGAACAGGCCGTCAGGCGCTACGCCGACGCGTATCTGAAGGCGAACGTCCAGGTGCAGTGGCGGCCGGGCAACTACGACCAGCAGACCGCCGCCGCGCTGCTCACCAAGTCCGGCCCGGACGTCTTCGAGGTCAACGGCCCGACGCTGGACCAGATCCAGGGCGGCCAGGTGGTCGACCTCACCGATCTCCTCAGCGAGGCCAAGGACGACTTCAACCCGGCCGTGCTCGCCCCGAAGACGTATCAGGGCAAGATCTGGGCCGTTCCGCAGGTCATCGACACCCAGTTGCTCTACTACCGCAAGAGCATGCTCGACGCCTCGGGGGTGGAGCCGCCGCGCAGCCTCGACGCGCTGATCGACGCGGCGAAGGAGCTGACCACCAAGGACGTCAAGGGGCTCTTCCTGGGCAATGACGGCGGCCCCGGCGTCCTCGCCGGCACCCCGCTCAACGCCGCCGGGCTCACGCTGGTCACCGAGGACGGCGAGGTCGGCTTCGACGATCCGGCCGCCGCCCGGACGCTCGGCAAGCTGCGTCAGCTCTACGCCGAGAAGTCGCTGCTGCTCGGGGCGCCCTCCGACTGGTCGGATCCGGCCGCGTTCACCCAGGGGCTCACCGCCATGCAGTGGTCCGGGCTGTGGGCGCTTCCGCAGGTGAAGAAGGCGCTGGGGGACGACTTCGGGGTGTTGCCGTTCCCCCAGGACGGGGCGCACGGCGCGCCCGCGGTGCCGGTCGGCGCGTACGGGGCGGCGGTCAGCGCCCGAGCCCGGGACAAGGCGCTGGCGAAGGCGTATGTGAAGTGGCTGTGGGTGCAACGGACCGACTACCAGGAGGACTTCGCGCTCCGCTACGGCTTCCACATCCCCGCCCGGATCTCGCTGGCCACGAAGGCGGCCAAGCTGCGGCAGGGCGCGGCCGGTGAGGCGGTGCGCTTCGCCACCGACCACGGCCATGCCGAGCCGCTGCTGTGGACCTCCGCGAGCCGTACGGCCTACCAGGACGCGCTGAGCCGGATCATCAAGGGCGGGGCCGATCCGGGCGGCGAGCTGCGGTCGGTGGTCCGCAAGACCGAGGCCGAGCTGCGGCGCGTGAAGAAGAAGAGCTGATGCGGAGTACGTTCGTCCGCAGGCTCCTGGGCCCGCAGAACCGCCATCTGTGGTTCTGGATATTCGTCGGCCCGTTCGTGCTGGGGCTGACCCTCTTCACCTACGTCCCGCTGGCCTGGAGCGTCTACCTCAGCTTCTTCGACGCGCACAACACCGTCTCGCCCACGGACTTCGTCGGCCTCGACAACTACACGGCGATGCTGGGCGACGACGCGTTCACCGGCAGCCTGGTGACCTTCCTGGTCTTCACGGCGTTCATCGTCCCGGCCACCTACGCGCTCTCGCTCGCCCTCGCGCTGATGGTCAACCGGCTGCGCTGGGCGCAGGCGTTCTTCCGGTCGGTGTTCTTCCTGCCGGTGGCGTGCTCGTATGTGGTGGCGGCGCTGATCTGGAAGATGTCGATCTTCAACGGGGTGCGCTTCGGGCTGGCCAACACCGTGCTGGACTGGTTCGGCGCCGATCAGATCGCCTGGCTGTCGACCACGGACCCGCCCTGGTACTGGCTGGTCATCGTGACCGTACGGCTGTGGCTCCAGGCGGGGTTCTACATGGTGCTGTTCCTGGCCGGGCTGCAGCGCATCTCCCCGCGGCTGTACGAGGCGGCGGCCGTGGACGGGGCGCGGCCCGGCTGGCAGGTGTTCCGGCACATCACCTTTCCGCAGCTGCGGGCGACCTCGGTCGCGGTGGTGCTGCTGCTGGTGATCAACGCCTTCCAGGCGTTCGACGAGTTCTACAACCTGCTGGCGGACTCGCGCGGCTATCCGCCCTACGCCCGCCCGCCACTGGTCTACCTCTACTACACGGCGCTGGGCCAGGGGCAGAACCTGGGCCTGGGCAGTGCGGGCGCGGTGATCCTGGCACTGATCATCGCCGTGGTGACGGTGGTGCAGGCCCGCTGGTTCGGCCTGGGCCGGAAGGAGGACTGATGCCCACTCCCCCGAAGCCGCGCGATGCCCGGCGCCGGAACACGCGCGACGTCCGGCGCCGGAACACGCGCGACGTCCGGGACGCCCTCGTCGGCGTGGGGCGCGCCGTGCGGCTGGTGCTGCTGCTCGCGCTCGCGCTGGTCTTCCTGATCCCGTTCTATCTGCTGGTGCGCAACGGTCTGTCGAGCGAGGCGGACATCACCTCGCCGGGGTGGACGTTCTTCCCGGGCGAGCTGCACTGGTCCAACGTCAGCGAGTTGTTCGACGACCCCAATGTGCCGATGGCGCACGCGCTGCTCAACTCCTCGCTGATCGCGGTCCTCACCACGGTGGGCACGCTGCTGCTGGCCTCGCTCGCCGGGTACGGCCTGGCGCGCATCCCGTACGCCTACGCCAATGTGGTCTTCTACTGGATCCTGGGCACCTTGATGGTCCCGGCGGCGGTCACCTTCGTGCCCAGCTTCGTGCTGGTCAGCTCGCTCGGCTGGGTGTCCACGCTGCGCGGTCTGGTGGTGCCCACGCTGTTCAGCGCGGTCGCGGCGTTCATCTTCCGCCAGTACTTCCTGGGCTTTCCCCGGGAGCTGGAGGACGCGGCGCGGGTGGACGGGCTGGGTTACTGGCGTACGTACTGGCGGGTCGTGGTGCCGAACTCCCGGCCGGTCTTCGCGGCGGTGGGCACGATCGTCTTCATCGGCGCCTGGAACTCCTTCCTGTGGCCGCTGGTCATCGGGCAGGACCGGGACGCGTGGACGGTACAGGTGGCGCTGTCGACGTTCACCACCGCCCAGACCGTCAACCTCCATGAGCTGTTCGTGGCGGCGGCGGTGTCGATCGTGCCGCTGCTGGTGGTCTTCCTCGTGCTCCAGCGCTATATCGTCGTGGGCGTCGAGCGCACGGGCATCGACGACTGAGGCCGGTGGCTCATCCGGCGGCCGGGCCGTCGTCCGGCAGCGGGGCGTACCGCCGCAGCCAGACCTCCGTCTGGGACAGATGCGCGGTGGCGGCCGCGGCGGCGGCCGCCGGATCGCGGGTGGCCATGGCGTTGATCAGCGCCTCATGGCCGAGGTCGCTGGCCAGCCGGATGGTGTCGGCCTCGGCGGCGCCGTAGATGCTGTAGTGGCTGCCCCGGGCGCGCAACACATCGATCAGGGCGGCCAGCGCCTCGTTGCCGCTCGCCTCGCAGAGGGTGGAGTGGAACTCCCGGTCCAGCTCGTGCCGTTCCGTCTCGTCCTCGCAGACGGCCAGCCGCTTCTGCACCTCGCGCAGCCGGGCGACCGCCCGCTCGTCGGCGCGGGCGGCGGCCAGCGCGGCGGCCTGGGCCTCCAGGGGGCGGCGGACGTCGAACAGCTCCAGCAGCCCGTCGAGCGACAGGACGTCCACGGTGGCGGCGAACCCGGCCAGCATCTGCCCGGGGCGCAGCGCCGATACGAAGGTGCCGGAGCCGTGGCGGGACTCCAGCAGCCCGAGGGCGGCGAGGGAGCGCACCGCCTCGCGCAGCGATCCGCGTGAGACGCCGAGCCGCGCGCAGAGCTCGGGCTCGGCGGGAAGCTGTTGTCCGGGCGCCAGTTCACCCTTGGCGATCATGGCGCGGAGCCCGTCCGCCGCCTCGTCGGTCGCGGTCATCCCGCCACCCCTTCCTGACCAGCTCCGGCCAAGTCATTAGATGACTCCATACTACCGGTCGGCTTCGTTACCCCCAATTTACGTCGAGCCCCTGTTCAGAATGGTCTCACCCCTCTACCGTTCCCGGGAGCTCGGAGAAGTCATCGGACAACCAAGTCAACCAGAACGAGGAAGGGACCCATGACCACCCCGTCGTCGCACTGGACGCTCGATCCCTCGGTCGTCCATCTCAACCACGGCTCGTTCGGCGCCGTGCCGCGCACCGTCCAGGAGGTCCAGCGGGCGCTGCGCGAGGAGATGGAGACCAACCCGGACGCGTGGTTCCGGGAGCTGCCCGAGCGGGTCGGGCAGGCGCGCGCCGCCGTGGCGCGGTTCCTGCGGGTCCCGGCGGACCACACCGCCCTGGTGGCCAACGCCAGCGCCGGGGTGAGCACCGTCCTGGGCTGCCTGCCGCTGCCGCCCGGCGCCGAGGTGCTGTTGACCGACCACACCTACGGCGCGGTGGCGATGGGCACGGCGCGGGCCGCCGAGCGGGCCGGCGCCCGGGTGCGGACGCTGCACATTCCGCTGGAGGCGACCGCCGAGGAGATCGCGGCCGTCTTCGCGGGGGCGCTGAGCGAGGCCACCGCGCTGGTGGTCGTGGACCAGATCACCTCGGCCACCGCCCGGCTGTTCCCCATGGCGGAGATCAGCCGGCTCGCCCACGCCGCCGGGGCGAAGGTCCTGGTCGACGGCGCCCACGCGCCCGGCATGCTGGCCGATCCGGTCGGCCTGGCCGGAGCCGCCGACTTCTGGGTGGGCAATCTGCACAAGTGGTGCTGTGCGCCGCGCGGTACGGCGGCGCTGATCGCGCGCGGGCCCGACGCCCAGGACCTGTGGCCGCTCACCGACTCCTGGGGCGCTCCGGAGCCGTTCCCGCAACGTTTCGACGCCCAGGGCACCTCGGACTTCACCGCCTGGCTCGCGGCGCCGCGCTCGCTGGAGTTCATCGAGGAGACGTACGGCTGGGACGCCGCCCGCGTCCGGATGACCAAGCTGGCCGAGGTGGCCCAGGGGCTGCTGGCCGACGCCCTGGACGCGGACCTGACCGCCGTCGGCGGCAGCGAGGCCCCGGCGATGCGGCTGATCCCGCTGCCCGCCGGGCTCGCCACCGACCACGAGGCCTCGCATGTGCTGCAGCGCCGGATCGCGGCCGACACCGGCTGCGAGACCGCGATCACCTCCTGGGGCGGACGGGGCTTCCTGCGGCTCTCGGCCCATCTCTACAACACCGTCCCCGACTACGAGCGACTGGCCGAGCACCTCCCCGGGGTGCTCAGGGCCTGAGCGGCCTCAATGAAGTCCGGTGCGGTTCGGGTGCGCCCCGAAGGGGCGCGGGGCTGTGTCGATGTGCGACATCGGCGTCACCATCGGCGCGGTCGCCACCGCCCTGGTGGCGCTGTGCTACGTGACTCCACCCACGCGTAACCGCGCGGGCTTCCTGGACCGCCGGCTAAGCAGCGTCGCAGAGGGCCAGCCCGGCCCTGTCGAGGACGTTCGTCGCTCCGACGTGGTCCGCGTGCGCGGTGAAGCCGCACGCCGTGCATGCGAACTTCGCTTGGGTGACGCGGTTCTCCTTCGCGACATGCCCGCAGCCTCCGAGGCCGGGCGGGCACGTACGGGAGGTGTTGCGCGCGTCCACCGCGACCACGAGGCGACCGGCACTCTCAGCCTTGTTCGCCAGGATCGTCAGGAACTGCGCCCAACCCGCGTCGAGGATGCTGCGGTTCAAGCCCGCCTTGGCCGCGGCCCCATTCGGCAGGAAGGTGCCGGGCGCGTCGGGGTCGGGCTTGGGTTGGGGGGCGCGGGTCATACCCGCCGTTTTCAGCTTCTCGTGGGCGATCACGTCGTGGTCCCGCACGAGGGTGAGCGCGGTCTTGTGCGCGTGGTCCAGGCGCTGGCGCCGGATCCTCGCGTACAGCTTCGCCACGCGGCGGACGGCGGCCCTGTGCGCCTTGGTGCGCCGCCGGGTGCGCTTGGGGAACGTCGCCAGGTGCCGCTGCGCTTCGGCGAGTTCGTCGGCGGCCTGGTCGAGGAAGCGGGGGCGTGCGATGTGTGCGCCGTCGGAGGTGGTCAAAAAGTGCGTGGTACCCATGTCGATCCCGACGACTGCGCCCGTGGCGGGTAGGGGTTCGGCTGGTACGTCGTCGCAGGAGAGGACGGCGTACCAGCGGTTCCCCTCCCGTTTCACCGAGATGGTCTTGACCCGGCCGCGTACGGGCCGGTGTTGGTGGACGCGGACGTGACCGATGCCCTGGAGGCGTATGCGGGTCTGTGGGTCGTGGGGGGGGTGGAGTCCCAGCGGCACCCGTCCCCGTCCTCGGGGAAGGTCACCGTGTCGAAGTGGCCGACGCCCTTGAACCTGGGGTATCCCGGCTTCTGACCGGCCTTGACGCGGCGGAAGAACGCTTGGAACGCCTTGTCCAGGCGGCGCAGGGTGGCCTGCTGGGAGGAGAACGACCAGCGGCCTTGACGCTCGGGGTCGAACGCCCGGATCTCCTTGAGCTGGGCCGACTGATCGCCGTACTTGATACTCGTCCTGGAGGCGTGCCGGTAGGCATCGCGGCGTTCCTGCAGGGCTCCGTTGTACAGCGAGCAGTGATCCCGCAGCATCTCGCCCAGCGCGACCGCCTGACGGGCCGTAGGGCGCAGCAGGAACTTGTACACACGCAACAAAACGCAGCCCGCCCCCCCTCACCCGTTTCCCCAGGTCAACGCAGATATGGTCACTCTACCGGCCGCCGCTGACAACGCAGTGGACTCCACCGCTACGCGGCTCCGGCCCAAGGATTCGACGCTCCCTCGGCTAAAGCCGTGGGTCCCCCGGAAGAAGGTCTGATGGAGTTCGCCAGGGGCCGGAAAGCCTCATCCGCGCCCTGACGGGCCCCGTCCGCTCGTGGCGACCGGCGGCAGCGCCGCCGGTACCCCGAAGACGCGCTCCCCCGGCGCCCCGCCCCGCAGCAGCGCCGCCCCCAGCGGGGTCAGCGTGTGCAGGACCGCGCTGCCCTGGCGCAGGGTGTGCACCAGGCCCGCCTCGCGCAGCACACTGGCGTGCTGGCTGGCCGAGGCCAGCGATACGCCCACTCTGCGGGCGAGTTCACTGGTCGTACAGCCGCCGCCGACCTCCAGCAGCACCGCGGAGCGGGTCTGCCCGACCAGCTTGCCGAGCCTCTGGGCGGACCCGGACCTGGAACCGGGACCGGACCCCGACGCGACGGCGGGTCGCTGCTCGGGGCGGGACATCGGACCGCACCGGGCGTGTTCGACGGGGTAGACCAGAACGGGCGTCAGATCCGGATTCCGGAAGGTCACCGGCGTCCCCCGGCAGAAGAACGACGGCAGCAGCAGCACCCCCCGCCCCCGCAGCCACAGATCGCGGTCCACCGGATAGTCGACCTCCAGCACGGGCGCCCGCCACCGCATCGTCGGCGGCAGCGAGGCCAGCAGCCCATCGGCGCCCCCGTCCAGCAGGGCGCGGCCCCGGGCCACCCGGTCGGCCTCGATCCGGGCCTGGATATGCGGCCAGTACGGGGCGACGGCGGCCTGGTGGTAGGCGCGCAGCGTGCTGATCAGCCGGTCCAGCGATCTTCGCTCGCCCTGCGCCAGACCCCGTATCCACCCCGGGAGCGCCCGAGCCGCCGGAAGCCCGGCCAGCTCCGCGTGCAAGCGCTCACCCGAGATGGCGCGCAGCGCGGACATCGCGGCATCGCAACCGATTACCCCTTCGGCGGGTGTCAGGAAGTCCGGGAAATAGCCGCGCGACGGAATGAGCGGCGCAAGCAGCCGCGCTTCGCCGTTGAGTCGGTTTCGCGCCTCGGAACGCCATTTCCCGTATACGGTCTCCGCCCGGTTCTCCCGCAACCTATGGAAACTTAAAACGGTTTCCCAGAGCGCGTCCGGGCGGACCGCCATCCGCAGCCGGGCCAGATCGAGTTCACTGAAATGAACACGGAGCACCAGACCCCCACACGTGACATTGCGATCGCCCCCCGATCACCGATGAGTATGCACGCTGGCACGGTCAGTCACCACGCCCTTTTAGCCAGATGTGAAACGGGGAGCGGCCCGGAGCCCGGAAGAGGAAAGCTGTTCCCCAGGAAAACCGGGGGCCACCGGGAAAAACTTCCGAGGGCCGTCCGGAATTCAACAGGCGGTGCTCAGAGCCAGTTTGCTCGTTCCCGTGGGGGGTGACGAGTACGTTACGGCGACTGGGCACTTGTGTTGCCGCACGTAGCCGATGCGCGCGGCAACAGCTCCCGTGGGGGGAGTGAGAGGGGGCGGCACCTCCGCACAAGGTGCCGCCCCCTTTGAGATCCGGAGGTCCCGGGCCGCGACGTCGGCCCCGGACGTGCCGCGGCGCCGCCCTCGTCATGGTCAGGAGGGCAGCCGACGACCGGCGCCCCCGCCCTCGCCCGCCTCCAGCTGCCAGGCCGCCGGGCGGACATGGGCGGTGGCGAATTCTTCGAGGCAGGCGACGAAGGACGCGATCGCGGGGGCCGCGTAGTGCTGAGTGGACCAGCAGGCGTGCAGGGCAAGCCGTAGCGGGCTTCCGTCGGAGGCGGTGATCAGCACCGGATAGGCGGAGAAATGCGGCAGATCCGTGACGACGCCGACGCCGGATCCGGCGGCGGCGAGGGCCTGGATCATCCGCGCGGTGGAGCTCTCCTCCACATGCGAGAAGGCCAGACCCGCCGCCACGACCGCCTGGTCGAGTACGGCCCTGGCCGGGTGCTCGCCGGTCAGCAGCACGAGTGGTTCCCGGACCAGCTCGGCGAGCTCGACGCTTCCGCGGCGCCGGACGGCCCAGGGGTGGGTGGCGGCGACATAGGCGCGCAGTGGGACATCCGTCAGTGGCTGCCAGCTCAGCCCATGGGCGGCCGGCGCGGTCGCGGCGACGCCGAGGTCGGCCCCCTCGGCAACCGTGTGGGGCACCTGCTGTGCGGGCACTTCCCGGATCGAGACAAACGGGTCGGTGGGCGACAACCGGGCCACGAAGGGCGCGACCACTTCGTGAATCGTGGTTTCCGCGGCGGCCACGACCACGCGACGCAGCCCGCCGTGCGCCATGTGGTGCGCCACCGACTCGATCTGGTCGGCGCGGCTGACCAGGTCCGTCGCGCTGTCGATGAGCTGCCGGCCGGCACTGGTCAGCCGCAGGCGCGGGCCGGAGCGGTCGAACAGTACGACCCCCAACTCGGCCTCCAGATGGCGTAGTTGCCGGGAAAGCGCGGGTTGGGCGAGATGGAGCCGCTCGGCCGCCGCGGTGACGGTACCGGCGCGGACGACGGCCAGGAAGTACCGCAGGCGCTTGATCTCCATCGCGGCATCATGCCATATCGGCATGGGAACCCCGGCATTTTTGGTATTAGACAGCATGCTTCGAGCTCAAGACGATGGAGACCCCTCACCGTCGACTCCCCCGGAGCGTCCGCCCATGTCCGCGATGGCACCCGCCTCTCCGCCTCCCACCCTCGGGGACTGGCTCGAACCGCCGGTCAACCGGTGGGCCTTCAACCATGTCGAGGAGTTCCTGCCGACGGCCGTGATCTCGCGGGGACGCGGCGAGCACCGCTCCTTCGCCGAGGCGCCCCTTCCGCTCGAGGACGCCGAGGTCGACCTGGCCGGGACGCGCAGCACGGTGGCGGAGTTCCTGGAGCGGACCCGGACCGACGCGATCGTGGTGCTCCACGGGGAGCACATCGTGTTCGAGCGGTACTTCGGCGAGGGGCGGCCGGACCGGCGGCACGCCCTGATGTCGATCTCGAAGTCGGTCGCGGGCATGGCCGCGGGCTGTCTGGTGGACGAGGACCGCCTCACGCTGTCCGCCCCGGTCGAGTCCTATGTGCCCGAACTCGCCGCCTCGGCGTACGGGACCGCCACCGTAGGCGAGATCCTGGACATGTCGGCCTCGCTCCGGTTCAACCATGACTACCGTGATCCGGCTTCCGAGGTGCAGGCGCTGGACCGCGCCTCCGGCTGGCGCCCGCGCGGTCCCGGGGACCCGGCCGTGCGCACCTTCCTGGCCGCCCTCGAGCCGGACGGGCCGCACGGCCGCTCCACCCAGTACTGCTCGGCCACCACCGACGTCCTCGCCTGGATCCTCGAACGAGCCGCCGGACAGCCCTACGCCGAGGTGATCGCCGACCGGATCTGGTCCCGCATCGGCGCCGAACACGACGCTCTGGTCACCACCGACCCGGAGGGCACCCCCTACGCCTGCGCCGGGGTCAACGCGACGGCGCGCGATCTCGCCCGCTTCGGACGCTGTGTGCTGGACAACGGCTCGGCCGGCGGCACTCAGGTCGTCCCGGAGGCATGGGTCCGCGCCACCCGCGGCGGCGCGCCGTCCGGGGTGGTCCCGGACGCGGACTTCCGCGAGGTCCACCCGAACGGGTCGTACCGCAACCAGTGGTGGATCACCGGCGACGCTGCCGGGAGCTTCCTCGGCCTCGGTATCTTCGGCCAGTACCTCTGGCTCGATCCCGAACGGGACGTGGTCATCGCCAAACAGTCCAGCCTGCTGGGCCCCCGCGCACAGCGCGCCGAGCACGCTTCGTCCCTCACCCAGATCGCGGCCGCGGTCGCCGCCGCCCGCCGGTCCTCCCACCCCGGCCAGGAGCCACGATGAGCAGCGACGCCGACGGGCCGCGCCAGGACCCCGCACCGACCCTCGAACAGCACGGCATCGAGCACATCCCGGCCGCCGAGCGCCACGGCAAGCCGTGGCATCAGCTCACCCTCTGGTTCTCCAGCAATGTGCAGATGACCGCGGTGGTCACCGGAGCGGTGGCGGTCACGCTCGGCCTCGATCTGCGGTGGGCCATCGTCACGATCGTCATCGGCAACCTGGTCGGCGGCGTCTTCATGGCCTACCACAGCGTGCAGGGGCCCGAACTCGGCGTCCCGCAGATGATCCAGAGCCGGGCCCAGTTCGGGTTTCTCGGCGGGGCGCTGCCCTCCTTCATCGTCGTCCTGATGTACCTGGGCTTCTCCGTCGAGGGCGGTCTGGTGGGCGGCGGGGCGCTGGCCGGCTGGACCGGCATGCCCAAGCCCGCGGGCATCGTGATCTTCTGCGTGCTGCACCTGCTGGTCGCGCTGGTCGGCTACAAGCTGATTCACGCCACCGCGCGGGTGATCTCCGTGCTCTCGGGGATCGTGTTCCTGGCGCTGTTCGTGCAGCTTGCCACCCACCTGCCCGCCCATCTGCCGAACTCCGGCTCCGCGGCTACGCCGGGCACGGTGCTGCTCGCCGTCTCGATCTCCATCTCCTGGCAGGTCACCTGGGCGCCCTACGTCTCCGACTACTCGCGCTATCTGCCCGAGGACACCCCCAGAGGCACCACCTTCTGGTACACCTACCTCGGATCGGTGGTGGGCGGCACGGCCACGATGGTCATCGGCGCGATGGCCGCCGCGGTCAACGACCAGGCGCTGAACTCGGACGCGATCGGTTTCCTCGCCGACCGCTACCCGGCGATCAGCGGCCTGGTGGTATTCGCCCTGTTGATGTCCATGATCCCGGCCGGAGCCGAAGGGGCCTACGGTGCCTTCCTCTCCACCCTCAGCATCTTTTCCCGCAAGGACAGACTGCGCTCCCCGGCGCTCGCCCGCGCGCTCTTCGTCATCGGCTTCACCCTGGTCGGGGCGGTCCTCGCCATCCTGTCCAGCGGGAGCATGATCACCACGTACACGAACATCACGCTGTTCCTGCTGTATCTGCTCATCCCGTGGACGGCCATCAACCTCACCGACTACTACTTCGTCCGGCGCGGCCACTACGACATCTCCGCCCTCTTCGAGCCGAACGGCCGCTACGGACGGTGCAACTGGGGGACGGTCATCCTCTACGCGGTGTCCATCGCGGCGGAGCTGCCGTTCGTCAACAGCAGCCTCTACGTCGGCCCGCTGGTGAAACCGCTCGGTGGTGCCGACATCGCCTGGCTGGTCGGCCTGGTGGTGGGCGGAGTCGGCTACTGCGCGCTCGCCCGGTCGGGCCGCCGCGGCCGGGCCGGGGCGGAGGCGCCGCCCGCGGCCGGTGCCGCGCCGCCGCGGGAGCAGCGCGGTGCGACCTACGGGCGGTGATCGCTCCGAAGGCCGCGGCGGATGTGTCCGCACAGGAATTCCGCACAGAAATAAGGGGGCGGCACCTCCGCACAAGGTGCCGCCCCCTTTGAGATCCGGAGCCGCTGCCGGGGGTGAGGGTGAGTTCCCGGCGCCGGCTCCGGTGGCCTTACCGGCTCCTACCCGTTCTCACCGGCCGTTCGCCGCCGCACGGCCGGCCTCCAGGCGGGCCACGGGGATGCGGAACGGGGAGCAGGAGACGTAGTCCAGGCCCACCTCGTGGAAGAAGTGGACGGACTCCGGGTCGCCGCCGTGCTCACCGCAGACCCCCAGCTTGAGGCCGGGGCGGGTGGCGCGGCCGGCCTGGGCGGCGTCGCGGACGAGGGAGCCGACGCCGTCCTTGTCAATGGTCTCGAACGGGCTGACGCCGAAGATGCCCTTCTCCAGGTAGGCGGTGAAGAAGCTGGCCTCGACGTCGTCCCGGGAGAAGCCCCAGACGGTCTGGGTGAGGTCGTTGGTGCCGAAGGAGAAGAAGTCGGCGGATTCGGCGATCTGAGCGGCGGTCAGCGCGGCGCGCGGCAGCTCGATCATGGTGCCGAGGGTGAGCTTGAGGTCCACGCCCCGGGCCTGCTCGACCTCCGCGATGACCCGCTCGGCCTCCTCACGGACGATCTCCAGCTCCTGGACCGTGCCGACGAGCGGAATCATGATCTCGGCGCGCGGGTCGCCCTTGGCGTTGCGGCGCTCGGCGGCGGCCTCGGCGATCGCCCGCACCTGCATGGCGAACAGCCCGGGGATGACCAGGCCCAGCCGCACCCCGCGCAGGCCCAGCATCGGGTTCTGCTCGTGCAGCCGGTGCACGGCCTGGAGCAGCCGCAGATCGTTCTCGTTGTGGTCCTTGCGGGACTCGGCGAGCGCGACGCGCACCGACAGCTCGGTGATGTCGGGCAGGAACTCGTGCAGCGGCGGGTCGAGCAGCCGGACGGTGACCGGCAGCCCGTCCATCGCCTCGAAGAGCTCGACGAAGTCGTTCTTCTGGAGCGGCAGCAGCTCGCCCAGCGCCGTGTCCCGCTCCTCTTCGGTGTGGGCGAGGATCAGCCGCTCGACCTTCTCCCGGCGCTCGCCGAGGAACATGTGCTCGGTGCGGCACAGCCCGATGCCCTGGGCGCCGAACCGGCGGGCGCGGGCGGCGTCCTCGGCGTTGTCCGCGTTGGCCCGTACGCGCAGCCGGCGTACTCGATCCGCGTACGCCATGATCCGGTGCACCGCGCCCACCAGCTCGTCGGCGTCGTCGGCGCCCGCGTGCATCCGGCCCTCGAAGTACTCCACGACCGGCGAGGGCACGACCGGGACCTCGCCGAGGTAGACCTTTCCGGAGGAGCCGTCGATCGAGACGACGTCGCCCTCCTCGATCACGATCCCGTCCTTGCCGTCCCGGCCGGGCACCGTCATCCGGCGCCGTTTGGTGTCGACCTCCAGCTCCTCGGCGCCGCACACACAGGTCTTGCCCATGCCGCGGGCGACGACGGCGGCGTGTGAGGTCTTGCCGCCGCGCGAGGTCAGAATGCCCTCCGCGGCGATCATGCCGTCCAGGTCGTCGGGGTTGGTCTCACGGCGGATGAGGATGACCTTCTCGCCCGAGCGCGACCATTTGACGGCGGTGTACGAGTCGAAGACGGCCTTGCCGACGGCGGCGCCCGGGGACGCGGCGATGCCCCGGCCGATCTTCTGGACGGTGTCGCCGGAGGCCACCTCGTGGTCGAAGCGCGGGAACATCAGCTGCGCGAGCTGCGCCCCGTTGACCCGGCGCAGCGCCTCGGGCTCGTCGATCAGCCCCTGGTCGACCAGCTGGGTGGCGATCCGGAAGGCGGCCCCGGCGGTGCGCTTGCCGACGCGGGTCTGCAGCATCCACAGCTTGCCGCGCTCGATGGTGAACTCGATGTCGCACAGGTCCTTGTAGTGCGTCTCGAGGGTTTCCATGATCTGCATCAGCTGGTCGTAGGACCGCTGGTCGATCTGCTCGAGGTCCGCGAGGGGCACGGTGTTGCGGATGCCCGCGACCACGTCCTCGCCCTGGGCGTTCTGCAGGTAGTCGCCGTAGACGCCCTGGTGGCCGCTGGCCGGGTCGCGGGTGAAGGCGACGCCGGTGCCCGAGTCGGGGCCGAGGTTGCCGAAGACCATGGAGCAGATGTTGACCGCGGTGCCGAGGTCGTGGGGGATGCGCTCCTGGCGGCGGTAGAGCTTGGCGCGGTCGCCGTTCCAGGAGTCGAACACGGCTCGTACGGCGAGGTCCATCTGCTCGCGCGGCTCCTGCGGGAAGCCCCGGCCGGTCTCCTTGGCGACGATCTCCTTGAACTCGCCGACCAGCTTCTTGAGGTCGGCGGCGTCGAGGTCCACGTCGACGGTGACGCCCTTGGCGTGCTTGGCCTGCTCGATGGCCTCCTCGAAGAGGTCGCCGTCCACGCCGAGCACGGTCTTGCCGAACATCTGGATGAGGCGCCGGTAGGAGTCCCAGGCGAACCGGTCGTCACCCGCCTGCGCGGCGAGCCCGGCCACGGACTGGTCCGAGAGGCCGATGTTGAGGACGGTGTCCATCATCCCGGGCATCGAGAACTTGGCGCCGGACCGTACGGATACGAGGAGGGGGTCGTCCGCCTGGCCGAGCTTCTTGCCCATCTTCGCTTCGAGGGCGTCGAGGTGCGCACTCACCTCGTCGCGCAGGGCCGGGGGCTCCGCACCGCTGTCCAGGTAGACCTTGCAGGCCTCGGTGGTGATGGTGAAGCCCGGTGGCACGGGGAGACCGAGATTGGTCATCTCGGCGAGGTTGGCCCCCTTCCCGCCGAGCAGGTCCTTGAGATCCTTGTTGCCCTCGGTGAAGTCGTAAACGAACTTCTGCTGATCTTGTGTTTCCGGCACGGGACTCGATCTCCTCGGCTCGGCTGCCCTGACGGCGGGGAGCGTACCCAGATCAAAGGCCCCTGAGCAGGTCCACTCCACCGTCATACGGCTGTAACCACCCGCCTGCCACGTGTTCGAAAGGGCGGCGCCCAAACGAGACTCCTACGAGATGCCTTCAAGCCTCGAACGCACACCCACCCTCCGCCCGTGGTGGACGCCTGGAATTTCACTATACGTAACCGATGGTTCGAGGTGTCGAACATCAAGTGGGTGGCACTGAGTGCCACGCATTGGAGAGGTGAGCACAGCGGGATGCCATCGGTTCACCCTTCAGTTGCCGCTCATCTGAGCGAAGGCCCGATCAGAGTGGCGAGAATCACGCCTTGTCACGGCCCATTGTCTCGCCTTTTGGATACAACGAGAGGGGGTACGCTCAGATGAGCGACGCGCCGGGAGAGTTCCCCGCGAACGAACCGCGCCATGCTTCAGGACGTCTGCTCGTCCCCGGACTCTCGCAACCCGGCGAGGGCCTCGCGGGTCCGCACGGTGCAGCTGTGCTCCTCGCCCAGGACGCGCTCGCTGATCTCGAGCACGGCCCGCCATTCGGCCTCCGCCTCGTCGAGGCGGCCGAGGCCCTTGAGGGTGGTGCCGAGGTTGAACCGGGTCCAAAGAGTGCTGACCTGCTCCGGTCCCAGGACACGCTGCCGGGCCGCGAGCGTCTCCCGGATCTCCGTCTCGGCCTCGGCGAACCGGCCCCGCTTGTTGAGCACATTGCCCAGGCTGTGCCGGGCCGCCAGCGTCTCCTTGGCCTCGGCTCCCATAGATCGCGTGCGCCCCTCGGCCACTCGACGGAACAAGGATTCGGACTCCTCGTAACGCTTCTGGTCGCGCAGCAGGGCGGCCAGCTGGACGAGCGTCAGCAGGGCACTCGGGTCGTCCGGCCCCAGCAGCCTGGCCTCCCCCTCCATGGTCAGGCGGTACTCCCGCTCGGCCTCCTCCACGCGCTTGAGCTGAGCCAGGGTCAAGGCACGGCCATATCGCGTCAGGAGCGTCGCATTCGCACTCGGTCCAAGGACGCGAAGCCAGTCGTCGAGCACCTCAGTGAACTCCGCCAGCGCCTCCTCGCGCAGCCCCGCCAGCCTCATGCTGGTCGCCAGGCAGTGGCGCGTGCTCAGGACGTTGGGATGGTCCTCCCCGAACACAGGGATCTGCTGTTCCAGGAGTTCGCGGTAGATCGGCCGCGCTTCGTCGTAACGCCGTTGATCCTCCAGGACGAACGCGCGCAGTTTCAGGGCGTCGAGCGAGTCTGCGTGCCATTCCCCGAGCGTGCCGACCGTCTCCGCCACCAGCGTGTCGATCTCGGTCTCCGCCTCGGCGTACCGGCCCAGGGCGCGCAGCCGGTGAATGCGGTTGCGCCGCGCGCGGCGCAACCGCCAGTGGGTGGGGCTGAGGCCCGCCGATGTCCTGTTGACCAGATCGTGCCAGAGCGACTCCGCCTCCTCATCGCGCCGTCTGACGTTCAGCAGGTCGCCGAGCGTGAAGAGCGCCGTCAACAGGGGCGAATCCACCTCCGACTTCGCCGGCGCGGCGCACTCCTCGGCCGCCGCCCGCATCTCGGCCTCCGCCTCGTCGAAGCGGTCCAGCCGCCGCAGGGCGGTCGACAGCCAGGCACGTGCGTTGACGGTGTCGAAATGCGTGGGCCCGTACAGTTCCCGCGCCATGGATACCGAGGCCCGGATCTCCTCCTCGGCCTCCGCCACCCGCCCGAGGTCCAACAGCAGGCGCCCGCGCCGCAGATGCTTGTTCTCGGCATGCCGCCGGTGGTCATCGCCCTCCCGGCGCTCCCATGCCTCGATCAGCGTGCGGCACTCCTCCTCCGCCGCCTCGCCCCGCTCGGCGTCGCTCAGCAGCTCGACGAGGTAGCCGCGGGCGAAGAGCGTGTAGTCGTGTTCCACGCCGTGCACCCGCCCCGAGATCGCGACCACCGCGCGCAGCTCGCGCTCCGCCTCGTCGTGCTCCCCGAGCTGGTTCAGGGTGAGCGCCAGATGCCCGCGGAGATTGCGGGATTCGAGGTCTTCCCGGGACCGGAGCCCCGCGATCTGCTCCCGCGCCGTCTCCCGCAGTTCGTCCGCGTACTCCGGCCACCCGGCGTCAACGAGCTGCTTGGCCAGATCGGGCAGGATCCGCACCCCCCACCAGCCGGTTTCCTCGTTCCGCTCATCGGCTTCGGTCAGCATCTTGTCGACGTAGTCACGTACCGACTTCGGCAGCCCGTCGTCCGCCGCGATCCGCCGCACCACCGCGATCACCGGCGGCTGGACCTGCTCGGAGGTGTACGAGCGTGGCGGCAAGGCGGCCGGTACCACCGGCTGCCGCACCGGCTCCTCCCGCTCCGGCGGCTCCTCCTCCGCCGCGTCCTCCACCAGCCCCAGCCGCGACAGCAGCTCCGGTGACGCCGCCGCGAACGGGCGGGCCTCCTCGGCGACGCGGGAGTCCCCGTGGTCGCCGGAGAGCCGGGCGCGGAACTCGGGGCCGCTGCCCTGGCGGTGCAGCAGGAACTCGGTGACCTGCGCCGCCGTCTCCAGCGCGTCCGACGTCCGGACCGCGTCCAGCAGCAGATCCGCGACACCGGGGTGGAACTCGTACTCCTCCGCGCTCCCCTCCCGTCTGCGCAGCAGCCCGCCCAGGAACACCTCGGCCAGCTGCGCCGGGTGGAAGCGCTCCCCACGGCCCCCGCCCGACTGGTGGATCAGCCGCATCACCGGCAGGGTCAGCGGATGGACCGTGGCCAGCGCCCCGGCCAGGCGCTGGGCCTCGGGCGAGGCGGCGCGGAAGCGACGCAGCCGCTCCCCGGCCGTCGGCTCGGGGACATGGGCCGTGGCCCGCGCGGTCCCCGGCTTCTCGGCGCCGTCCAGCAGCATCACCGGCAGCGGCTCACCGCCGCCACCCGTACCGGTGAGCGCCGCCCAGGTGCCCAGCTCGCCCTCGGCCAGCTCCAGCACGGGCACCGGTGTCGTGCCGTCGTACGACACCAGGCCGCGCGGCAGCACCGGATGGCGCACCGTCAGCGCGCGGCCGGGCGCGCCCTCGCGGCCGCCCGCGTCGACCAGCAGCCGCTGGGTGGGCATACCGCGCTCCGGCCACATCCGCGCGGGCAGCGGCTGGAGCACCGCCACCGGTGAGTGGCGGGCCCAGCGGCGCAGCAGCCGCGGAATCGCGCCACCGCGCCACCCCGGGCCCACCCCGTCCGAGAGGACCAGCATCACGGTACGGCCGGAGGTGTCGGTGAGCTGGCGGGCGGTGCGGCGCGGGGCGCCGGGGGCGTACGGGCGCGCCCGGAGCACCGGCCGGTCCTCGTGGGAGCTGTCCAGGCCGTAGGTCCGTACGGAGCGGAAGGCGCCCTGCCGCTCCAGCAGTCCGCGCACCTCGGCGGCGAGCTGCTGCCACAGCACCATCGACGGGCCGTCGTCCACGATGAGGGCGACGCTCAGCCAGCGCTCCGGGCGGGGGCGCAGCACCACGTCCGGCAGACCGGTCTCGGCGATCCACTCGGCGGTGGCCGTCTCGTCGACGAGGAAGGACGTACGGGACGGCACACTGCGCCGCAGCGGCCGCAGCGCGCGGGAGAGCCGGCGCGTCCCGGGGAGCGCCCGGACGCCCCGGACGCCGACGGCTCGGGCCGGGCGGGCCGCGGCGGGGCGCGCGGCGCCGGGGGCGTAGAGCCCGGAAGGGACGAGGGGTCCCGGGTCGGGCTCGCCGGGGGTGAGTGCCCCGGGGAGCTGCCGCTGGGCGCCCTTCGCCTCGTCCTCGCCGTCGGCCGCGCCGGAGGCGGGAGCGCCGGAACGCCGGGACGGCGGCGGTTCGTCGCCGTCCCCGTCACCCCGCGCCGGGGCGGTGGTGGCGGCGAACCACAGGACGTCGCGCAGCTCCACCTCGGAGAGCTCGACCCCCGCGTCCTCCAGCAGGGCGCACAGCCGCTCGATCATTGCGCGTCGACTTCGTTCAGCGAGCGGAAGAGCTTGTCGAGGACGTCCTGGTCGACCCGCACCCCGGAGGAGCGCAGCCGGACCGCGTTGAGCAGCTGGTCGGTGGCCAGCTCCCGCTCGTTGCGCCGGGACACGAAGTCGGCGATCAGCTCCTGGGCCCGTGCGCCGACCTCCTCGCCCAGATGCATGGTGACGATTCTCTGGAGCTGCGCCTCGTCGGGCTGCTTGAGGTCGAGCCGGACGCAGCGGCGCAGAAACGCCGGGGGGAACTCGCGCTCGCCGTTGCTGGTGATGACGACGACGGGGAAGACGGAGCAGCTGACCCAGCCGCTGGTGATCCCGACCTTCTCCCGGGAGCCGGCGTACTGCACCTGGACCTTCTTCCCCTCTCCCAGGCGGGCCAGCTCCGGAATCTCGAACTCGCCCTCCTCGAAGACCGTAAGGAGGTCGTTGGGGAGGTCGACGTCGCCCTTGTCGAGCTCGTCCACGAGCAGCACCCGCGGCTTCCTGGCCGGAAGCAGCGCGGTGCCGAGCGCGCCGAGCCGCAGATAGTCGCCGATGTCCGGCTCGGTCCCGGCACTCTCGTCGGCGCGCCGCTTGAGGGAGGCTTCGCGCAACCTGCCCACGGCGTCGTACGAGTAGAGGCCCTCGGTGAGCGTGGAGCGGCTGTTGACCGGCCAGTGCAGCACGTCGCCCAGCGTCAGCTCGCGGGCGATGGCGTGGGCCAGGGTCGACTTGCCGGTGCCGGGGCGTCCGGTGACCAGCAGCGGGCGGTGCAGATGCAGCGCCATGTTGACGACGTCGCGGTCCTCGTCGGAGATCAGGTACGGCAGCGGCCGCTTCTTGTCCCGGCGCCGCGCGTCGTCGCCGAAGCGCCGCCACGGCGGGGCGGGGGGCCAGGCCTCCACCTTGTGGGGCCGGGTGTCGCCGCCCTGGAAGAGCCTCCAGTCCTGTGCCATCTTCTTCGTCTCTCCTCAGGGTGCGGACAGGTCGAGTTGGTCGGGGAGCGGGCGGTGCGGATCGTCCCACAGGAGGGCCATATGGCTGCCGTGATGGCTCTCATCGGCCTCGCTCGCCGACCGGAGTTTGCGTAGGTGCTGAGGCAGAGACCTCAGCCGTTCGGTGCGGAGCAGGGTCTCCAACTCGGCCTGCGCGGCGGCGCCCTCCGCCTCGCCATGCCATATGAGAACGGGCACTCCGCCGAACAGACAGGCGTTGAAGACCTCCGAACGAGCCCGCACCGGGGAAGTCAGCACCACGCCCGGAGCGTCCTCCTGGCCCTGGAGGTCGCCGTTGACCTGCTTGAACGTCTCATAGTGGGCGGACAGCCAGTGCAGATCCTCGGCACCCGCCGTACAGGCCCTCTCCCAGCGCCGCTCCCACAGATGCCGTTGATGCTCCCGGAGTTCGGTGCAGCGCACGACGACCGGATAGTCCGTGCCGAGCGAGCGCTCCAGGGGCCCATCGGCGTCGAGCTGCCAGCGGTGCACGGCCAGTTCCAGGTCGGTGGGGGTCACGAAGAACTCCACCAAGGTGTCATGGGTGCGGGCATGCCTGCTCAGGAGGTGGTCGAGGCCACGCTGTATCTCCTCCAGGGAGGCGGGGGTGTCCACCTTGGCCAGGGCGTGGACGTCCTCGCCGCGCCGCGTCCACACCTCGTACGCACGCCGCTGTCCGGGCCCGCTGGACGGGTGGAGCCGGATCTGGATCCTCCCCCAGCTACCGCTGTGAGGTGCCCCCTGGTCCTGGGCGAGCCCGGCCGCCCTGACGGCCTCGGCGTACTCCGTGGCCTCGCCGCGCCGCTCCATCAGCTGGCCCTTCAGCCCCAGCCGTTCGGCGCACCGCAGCGACCAGGCGCGCAGATCGGCGGCGACCGGTCCGTCGTCGACGGCCGCGAAGCGCTCCACGACCCTGAGCAGTTGGGGAAGCTGGTCCGGCTTGGGCAGCAGCTCCTCCAGCGCGTCGGCGAGCCGGGCCGGATCGTGGAACACCAGGTCGACCAGGCCGAACAGCGTCCGGGCCGCCTCGGCGAGGTCGCACCGCCCCCGCTGCCCCAGCCGCTCCAGCAGCCCGGCCAGCTCCGCGTACTCGGTGCGGGTCAGCCACTGGTTCTGCAGCACGTGGCACGCCTTGCGGATCTCCGTGCGGACCGGGGCCTGGGCGCTGAGCTCCGCGAGGAGGGTGACGGTGCCGTGCGGGTTCTCCAGCGCCCAGTCGACCAGCTCCTCGGCCGAGGGAGGCGTCGTGGCCGGCGGGTCGGTGGTGAACTGCTCGCAGAGCCCGACGACGACCTCCCCCGCGCGACCGGGATGCGCCCCCAGCAGCGCCCCGATCGCGTGGATCAACTTGCCGCGCTCCCGCCGCTGCTGCTCGTCCAGCGGCGAAGGGGGCGGGCCGAGCGGGATGTCCCCGCCGTTCCCGTGCCCCCTGCTGATGTGCACGGTCGGGAACTGCCGCAGGCCCTCTTCCCGGCCCAGCCGCACGAACTCGTCCTGGACCCCCTGCCACACCTGGTCGAGGTCCGGTGCCACGCCACCGGCGGAGGCCGCCTCGAGCTGCCGTAACAGCACGGAGGTGAACAGGCCCGCGCCCTGCTGGTTCTTGGACACCGCCCCGGGCTGGCAGGCGCGCATCCAGTAGATCTCGCGGTCCTTGTTGATCACCGGCTTCCTGGTGAGCCACTCCGGGTCGGCGACCATCGTGTGGGTGCGGAGGGGAAGGGCCTGCCAGCAGGCGTCGATGATCACGGTGATCCGGTCCACCCCCCGCTTCGGCAGATGGTCGGTGCGCAGCAGCGTCATCAGGTTCAGCGCGTCGAGACCCCGCATGTCCCGGTCCCGGGTCTCCGGGTACAGCAGGCTCCAGCGGCCTCCCGGGGCCTGTACGCCGTGCCCCGCCCAGTAGATCCACAGCCGGTCCGCGTCGAGGGAGCTCAGCTCCTCCATGAAGACCTTACGGATGATGGGGCCGTCCGCCGGGCGGTAGTCGCGGTCCGCCGCTTCCACGGCGGCCTTGTTCCCCTCCGTGGGCGAGGCCAGCAGACGGATGTTCTCCGGCGGCACGCCCAGCCCGGTCAGCCACGTCCGCATCGCGAGCGCGTCGTTCACCGGACCGTCAAGGGTCCAGCCGTCGCTGCCGCTGTACTGCTCGACCGCCACGATCACGGCGTGGGTGCGGCGCCAGTCGTGCTCCACCGCTGTCACTTCGGCAGCTCCGGGGCCAGCAGGTCGTACAGCCGCTGGTGGGCGAAGTACGAGGTGTGGGCGCGCGGAAAGGGCTGGCGGGTGTTGACGCGCAGATCGGTGACCCGGCCGGGGAAGACCTTCTCCCCGACGAAGCCGAGCAGATCCTGCTCGTCGTAGACGTTGATCCAGCGGGGGAAGGCGCCGGGCAGCGGTTCGTCGCGGCGCAGCGCGGTGAGCGCGTCCAGCTCGTAGAGGAACGGCGCCTGGGAGCCGACCGTCACCAGCAGCTCCACCCCGGCGGGCGGATCGGGCTCGGCGAGCAGATCGACACAGGCGATACCGCCGAGGCTGTGGGCGAGCAGCACCACCGGGCCGTTCCCCGACTCGATCGCGGCGCGCACCGCCGCCCGGATCGCATCGCGCACCCCGGCGCCGCGCACCTGGTAGCGGAGGATGTCGCCACTTGCCGGGACGGACTTGGTGGTGATCGTGCCCCGGAAGGTGTGGGCCAGTGAGGAGAGCGGCGAGAGATAGGAGTTGAGCGCCCGTACGGCGACGCCCTTCGCGGCACCGGCGACGAAGCCGCTCCGGTCGGTGCCGCCCAGCTGATCGCTGAGCGCGCCGACGACCGTGTCGCGGTCGGCGCCGTCCACCGCGAGCGGCTCGTCGTCGCCGTACGGGCCCTCGGCGCGCTGGACGGCCAGGGCGTACACGGCGCGGGCCGCGATGGGCTCGACGCCGTCGGCGGGCGAGGTACCGCCCAGACTGCCGGAGATCTCGTCGGCCACGCGGTCGGCGGCCTCGTCGAGATGCGGCGCGAGATCCGCGAGCAGCCGCGGCAGGCTGCCACCGGACTCCACCGCCTCGGGCGCCACCAACTCCAGCGTCAGCCCGCGCACCTTGTCGGCGACGGTCTCCCAGGGATCGACGCGGCCGGGCGCGAAGCCCGTCTCCTCGCCGTCGTCGTGCGCCGCCTGCGCGAACTCCCGCAGCTCCGCGAGCGGATCCACCTCCAGCAGCGCCCACACGGCCAGCGGATCGTCCTCCTCCAGCACGCCGTCACCGCCGACGCCGCGGTTCTTGGTGCGCACCGG
Organism: Streptomyces iranensis; assembly: GCF_017874715.1. GTDB lineage: Bacteria > Actinomycetota > Actinomycetes > Streptomycetales > Streptomycetaceae > Streptomyces > Streptomyces iranensis. The sequence goes on from NZ_JAGGLR010000017.1 coordinate 246,378, forward strand.
GAGCGACGCCCCGCCGAGCCCCAGCGAGGCTCCGTGCTCCTCGCCCCAGAGACAGCGGGCGACCCGGATATCGGCTCTCACCCGCCCCAGGCCGCTCACGACCCGCGCGAAGCTCTTGTCGTACGACTTGGCCCGGACCCCCGTGCCGTGGACGAAGACGACGCTTGTCACCGATCCCCCCAGATCGTCCAGATCCCACCGCGACCACGAGCCCATCACTTTAACCGGTGATGCCCCCATGTGACCCCCGGACTACCGGGCTCGCCCCGGCCCACCCGGCTTACGCCCCTTACCCGCCTTACGCCCCGGTCTACCCGCCTTACGCCCTGGTCTACCCGGCTTACGCCCCGGTCTACCCGGCTCAGCCGCCCGAGGTGTCGAGCTCCGCGTCCGCGCCGACGCCCGCGCAGTCGTACGGGTCGTCCAGCCAGCCGTCGGGCAGCACCACGCGGTTGCGGCCCGAGGTGCGGCCGCGCGGGCCGTCCGCGCCGGGGGGCCACTCCTGGTCCAGGTCCAGCTCGGCCAGCAGGGCGTCCAGCTCGGCGAGGGAGGAGGTGATCGCCAGCCGCTTGCGCATCTCCGAGCCCACCGAGAAGCCCTTGGTGTACCAGGCGACATGCTTACGGAAATCGATCACGCCGCGCTGCTCGTCCTCCAGCCACTCGGCGAGCAGCTCGGCATGACGGCGCATCACGGCCGCGACCTCCTTGAGCGTCGGCCGCGCGTACCCCGACGCCCCGGAGCCGGACACCGACGCCCCGGAGCCCGGTTCGAACGCGGCCACCAGGTCGCCGAAGAGCCAAGGCCGCCCCAGGCAGCCGCGCCCGACGACCACGCCGTCACAGCCCGTCCCGCGCATCATCCGGACGGCGTCGTCGGCGGACCAGATGTCGCCGTTGCCCAGCACCGGGATCTCGGGGACGGCCTCCTTCAGGCGGGCGATCGCCTCCCAGTCGGCGGTGCCGCCGTAGTGCTGGGCCGCGGTGCGGCCGTGCAGGGCGATCGCGGTCACGCCCTCCTCGACGGCGATCCGGCCCGCGTCGAGGTAGGTGATGTGGTCGTCGTCGATGCCCTTGCGCATCTTCATGGTCACCGGCAGCGGACCCGCCGCGGTCACGGCCTCGCGCAGGATCGAGCGCAGCAGATGCCGCTTGTACGGGAGCGCCGAGCCGCCGCCCTTACGGGTCACCTTGGGCACCGGGCAGCCGAAGTTGAGGTCGATGTGGTCGGCGAGGTCCTCGTCCACGATCATCTGGACGGCCTTGCCGACGGTCATCGGATCCACCCCGTACAGCTGGATGGAGCGTGGCTTCTCGATGCCGTCGAAGTGGATCAGCCGCATCGTCTTGGCGTCCCGCTCCACCAGCGCCCGGGTGGTGATCATCTCGCTGACGAACAAGCCCCGGCCACCGGAGAACTCCCTGCACAGGGTGCGGAACGGAGCGTTGGTGATCCCGGCCATCGGTGCCAGGACGACCGGCGGCTGGACCATATGGGGACCGATCCGCAGCTGCGTCCGCTCCGTGTGCGGCGTCTGCGGCGATTGCGTCATGGGATCTGCTTCCTCGTGCGTACTACGGTGGGAGGGCGGGGCCGATCTCTTATTGTCCCGCACCCGCGAGAGGGATCGACAGGGCGGTGATGACCGCCGGACCGACGGTATCGATGTAGCGTTCAACCATGCGTGAGCTCAGCCATCGGCGGCGCATGCTTGTGCTGGCGATTTGCTGCATGAGCCTGTTGCTCGTCAGCCTCGACAACACGGTTCTCAATGTCGCGCTGCCCTCGATACGGAGTGATCTGCACGCCTCCGTCTCGGGAATGCAGTGGACGATCGACGCCTACACCCTGGTCCTCGCCGCCCTGCTGATGCTCTCGGGGTCGACGGCCGACCGGGTGGGACGCAAGCGCACCTTCCAGACCGGGCTGGTGATCTTCACCCTCGGATCGGGGCTGTGCAGCCTCGCACCCAATCTGGAAGCGCTGGTGATCTTCCGCATGGTGCAGGCGATCGGCGGTTCGATGCTCAACCCCGTCGCCATGTCGATCATCACCAACGTCTTCACCGAGCCCAGGGAGCGGGCCCGCGCCATCGGGGCCTGGGGCGGGGTCGTCGGGATCAGCATGGCGGCCGGGCCGATCGTGGGCGGACTGCTGGTGGAGTCCGTCGGCTGGCGCTCGATCTTCTGGATAAACCTTCCGGTCGGGCTCGCGGCGCTGTTCCTCACCGCCCGTTACGTCCCCGAGTCGCGTGCCCCCAAGCCGCGCCGGGCCGACCCCATCGGCCAGCTGCTGGTCATCGCGGTGCTGGGCACCCTCACGTACGCGATCATCGAGGCGCCGGACCGCGGCTGGGACTCGCCGCTGATCGCGACCTGTGCGGGGATCGCCGCCCTGGGGCTGCTCACGCTGATCCACTACGAGCGGCGGCGTGCGGAACCGCTGATCGACGTGCGGTTCTTCCACAGCGCGCCGTTCAGCGGGGCGACGGTCGTCGCGGTGTGCGCCTTCGCGGCGCTCGGCGGCTATCTCTTCATGAACACGCTCTACCTCCAGGACGTGCGCGGGCTCAACGCGCTGCACGCCGGGCTGTGGATGCTGCCCATGGCGTTCATGTGCTTCGTCTGCGCGCCGTTGTCCGGGCGGCTGGTGGGCGCCCGCGGGCCACGGCCGTCGATGCTGGTGGCCGGGGTGGCCATAACGGCCAGCGGGGTCCTGTTCGCCGTCTTCGACGCCCAGGCCAGCGATGCGGGGCTGCTGATCGGCTATGTGCTGTTCGGCCTCGGCTTCGGCATGGTCAACGCGCCCATCACCAATACGGCGGTCTCGGGGATGCCCCGCACCCAGGCCGGGGTGGCCGCGGCCGTCGCCTCCACCAGCCGGCAGGTGGGCCAGTCGCTCGGCGTCGCGGTCATCGGCGCGGTGCTGGCAGCGGGCGCCGCGTCGGCGGCTGCGGGCGGAATGGGGCACGCCGCCTCGCCCGCGGCCGCCGCGTCGTTCGTGGACGCGGCCCGCCCCGCGTGGTGGATCATCGCCGCGTGTGGGGCCGTCATCCTGCTGCTGGGGCTGGTGACCACGGGCCGCTGGGCCGAGAAGACGACCCGGCACGCTGCCGCGCTGTTCGAAGAGGGCGCGCCGACGGGCCAGACCTCGGCGAACGCCAAGGCGTAATGGGTAAGGCGGCCGCCCCGGGGCCGTAAGGCGGCCGCAACGGGCCGTAAGGCAGCCGCCCCGGGGCCGTGAGGCAGCCGCAACGGGCCGTGAGGCGCCGCCCCGGGGCACGGCGCGTCAGACCGCCGCCGGGGCCGCCTGCTCCGTTGCGACCTCCTCCGTTGCGGCCTCTTCCGTTGCGGCCTCTTCCGCGAGCGCCAGCGCGTGCAGCCGCGCCAGCCGCTCGTGCGTCTCCACGTCCGCAGGGGTGTACGTGAGCAGCTTGGAGCCCTGCTGGGGGCCGGTCCACAGGCTGGTGGAGGCCAGCCGGAGGATGCCCACCCGCGACTGGCGGTAGACCTTGATCTTGTCACCGGGCCGAAGCACCTCATGCCGCGCCCAGATCTCCCGGAACTCCGACGAGGCGTCCTCCAGCCGCTTCACCATCGCCTTCCAGGCGGGCTCGGCCACATGCTCGGCCATGACGGCCCGGAACTTGGCCGCCATCAGCCGGATCGTCTCGTCCCGGTCCACCAGGCTGGAGCGCCACTCGTCGTTGGTGAAGGCCAGCCACAGGCAGTTCCGGTCTTCCGGCGCCACCTGTTCCAGGTCGCACATCAGCAGCCGGTAGGTGCGGTTGTAGGCGAGCAGGTCGAAGCGGCTGTTCTGGACGCAGGCGGGGAACGGCTCGAGCCGCTCCAGCATGAGCTGCAGCGACTGCGGAACGCCCGTGCACTCGCTCGCCGGGCTCGGGTCGATGGCCCCCGCGAGGGCGAACAGATGGGCGCGCTCGCTGCGGTCCAGGAGCAGCGCGCGGGCGATGGCGTCGAGGACCTGCGCCGAGACATGGATGTCGCGGGCCTGCTCCAGCCAGGTGTACCAGGTCACGCCGACGGCCGAGAGCTGCGCGACCTCCTCGCGGCGCAGCCCGGGGGTGCGCCGACGGCGGCCCCGGGGAAGCCCCACCTGCTCGGGCGTGATCCGCTCCCGGCGGCTGCGAAGGAAAGCGGCAAGCTCGCCCCGCCGTATCTCGGCCCCCGCACTCCTGCTCTCGGCCATGGCACCGGTCGTGGCATCGTGCACCATCGTGGTCATGGCTCCAGGGTGCCCGAGGGCTCAGCCGGTTGCCAGGTAGTTCTTGTACCAGGATAAAGACACTCTGGTACCAGTCTGAGAGACGCGGGATCTTCGTAAGCGTGACCGAAACGCAGATATCCACGATACGAACGAGAACCGCCGCCCCGGGCGCGACGAAGACCCCCGGGCGGACCCACACCTCCTCCGGACCCGCGCTGAGCCCCCTCGGGCTGTTCACCGTGCTGCTGGGCGCGGCGCTGCCGCTGATCGACTTCTTCATCGTCAATGTGGCCCTGCCCACCATGGACCACGACCTCCACGCCGGTCCGGCCGTACTGGAGCTGGTCGTCGCCGGATACGGCGTGGCGTACGCGGTGCTGCTGGTCCTCGGCGGACGGCTGGGCGACACCTTCGGGCGGCGTCGGCTCTTCCTCGCCGGGATGGCGGCCTTCGGGCTGACCTCGCTGGCCTGCGGGCTCGCGCCGGACGCCTGGAGCCTGGTGGGCGCCCGGGTGGCGCAGGGCGCCTCGGCCGCGCTGATGCTTCCGCAGGTGCTGGCCACGATCCACTCCTCGACCAGCGGTTCGCGCCGCGCCCGCGCGCTCAGCATGTACGGCGCGACGGCCGGTCTGTCCATGGTCGCGGGGCAGATCCTGGGCGGTGTGCTGGTGGCCGCCGACATCGCGGGCACCGGGTGGCGCGCGGTGTTCCTGGTCAATGTGCCGGTCGCGCTGATCGGCCTTGTTCTCGCGGTCCGTACGGTCCCCGAGACCCGCTCGAAGCGGCCCGCGCCGGTGGACGTGCCGGGCACGGTGCTGCTGGCGCTGTCGCTGATCACGCTGATGGTGCCGCTGACCGAGGGGCGGGCGGCGGGCTGGCCGCTGTGGACCTGGCTGGGGCTGGGCGCGTTCCCGTTCGTGGCCGCGGCGTTCTACGTCGTGGAGCGGCGCGCGGACCGCGCGGGGAGGACCCCGCTGCTGCCGCCGAGCCTGTTCGCCCTGCCCGGACTGCGGCACGGTCTGGCGATGGTGGTGCCGTTCTCGATCGGTTTCGGCGGCTTCATGTTCGTCATCGCGGTCGCGCTGCAGCAGGGGCTGCGGTACGGGCCGGTGGAGGCCGGGCTGGCGCTGGCGCCGATGGCCACGACGTTCTTCGTGGCCTCGCTGATGGGGCCGCGCCTGGTGGGCCGGTACGGCAGCCGTGTGGTGACCGCGGGCGGGCTGATCCAGGCGGTGGGCATCACGCTGCTGATGCTGGCTGTATGGCGGGACTGGCCGGATCTGTCGCTGGCCGGGCTGCTGCCGGGGGTCGCGCTGGCCGGGTTCGGGCAGGGGCTGCAGCTTCCGGTGCTGATCCGGATCGTGCTGGCAGATGTGCCGAACGAGCGGGCCGGGGTGGGGAGCGGCGTGATGGTCACCACCCAGCAGTCGGCGCTGGCGCTGGGCGTGGCGACGCTCGGCACGCTCTTCCTGTCCCTGGGGCCGTCGGCGGGCATGGGTGACGCGCTGGTCATCACGCTCGCCGCCCAGCTGGCGGCGATCGCGCTGACCCTGCTGATGAGCCTGCGGCTGCCGCGCAAGGTGTCGTAAGGAGGTCGCGGAACGGACCGGGGAACGGACCGCGGAACGGACCGCGGAACAAGCGGAACAACCGAACGGGGTGACTGGTAGGCGATGACAGATATTGAAATCTGTCATCGCATATGCCACGCTTTCCTTGGGCACCCGCCCTCGTTCCCCTTCTCGACATCTCGCCAGCCCAAGGAGCACCCCCGTGCAGAACCGCCAGCTCGGCACCACCGGCCCCCAGGTCTCCGCGATCGGCCTCGGCTGTATGGGCATGTCCGCCATGTACGGCGCCGGCGTCGACCGCGCCGAGTCCATCGCCACCATCCACGCCGCCCTCGACGCCGGGATCACCCTGCTCGACACCGGCGACTTCTACGGCATGGGCCATAACGAAATGCTCATCGGCGAGGCCCTGCGCACCGCCCCCGCCGCCCACCGCGAACGCGCCCTGACCAGCGTGAAGTTCGGCGCCCTGCGCGGCCCGGACGGCGCCTGGACCGGCCATGACGGGCGCCCCGCCGCCATTAAGAACTTCCTCGCGTACTCGCTCCAGCGGCTGGGCACCGACCACATCGACATCTACCGCATCGCCCGCCTCGACCCGGCCGTCCCGGTAGAGGAGACGGTCGGGGCCATCGCCGAGGCCGTACAGGCGGGTTACGTACGGCACATCGGCCTCTCGGAGGTGGGCGCCGAGACCATCCGGCGGGCCGCCGCCGTCGCCCCGATCTCGGATCTCCAGATCGAGTACTCACTGCTCGCGCGCGGTATCGAGGACGAGATCCTGCCCGTCTGCCGTGAGCTGGGCATCGGCATCACCCCGTACGGGGTGCTCTCGCGCGGGCTGATCAGCGGCCACTGGAGCCGGGAGCGCACCACGGACGCCCAGGACTTCCGCAGCAGGGCCCCGCGGTTCCAGGCCGGGAACCTCGACCGCAACCTCGAACTCGTGGAGGCCCTCCGCAAGATCGCCGACGCCAAGGGCGTCAGCGTCGCCCAGATCGCCATCGCGTGGGTGCTCGCGCAGGGCGTCCGGCGTTCCACCGCCATCGTCCCGCTCGTCGGTTCCCGCCGCCGCGACCAGTTGGCCGAGGCCCTGGGCGCGCTTGACGTTACGCTCGACGCCGACGACCTGGCTGCCATCGAGGACGCCGTCCCGGCGGACGCCGCCGCGGGCGACCGCTACCCGGAGGCCCAGATGGCCGCCCTCGACAGCGAGAAGAAGTAAGGGACCCGATGCCGCCGCCGCCCGAGACCCCCCTGACGCCCGCCCGCATCCTCGAAGCCACCGAGGACGTGCTGCGCCGCTACGGCCCCGCGAAGGCCACGGTGGTGGACGTGGCTCGGGCGCTGGGGGTCAGCCACGGCAGCGTCTACCGCCACTTCCGCTCCAAGACGGCGCTGCGCGAGGCGGTCACCGGACGGTGGCTGGACCAGGAGCACGACAGCCTGTCCCGCATCGCCCGCGCCAAGGGCCCGGCGGCCGACCGGCTGGAGGACTGGCTGCTCACCCTGTTCGCCGCCAAGCGCCGTAAGGCGGGCGTCGATCCGGAGCTCTTCGCCACGTATCTGGCGCTGGCCACCGAGAACAGCGAGATCGCCGCGCGCCATGTCGAGACGATGATCGGCCAGCTCACCACGATCGTCGAAAGCGGCATCGCGAGCGGGGAGTTCACGATGCGGGACGCCCATGCCACGGGCCGGGCGCTGTGGGACGCGACGGCGCAGTTCCACGACCCCGTCCACGCGCCACGGTGGTCGGACCCGGACATGGACCCGGCCTTCGCGGCCGTCTGCGAGCTGCTCCTTGACGGTCTGCGGGCCCGTTAGGGGCGTGCTGGCCCGGGGACGTCGCGGAGGACGCGGCTCACTCTTGCCCGGCGGCTCGTGCGGCCGGAGTCGGTGCTGCTGGTCTCGGGCGCGGCGCTGGTCCCCTGGCTGTACGTACTGGCCCGGACGCTGCCGTCCACGGCGCGGGTCGGCCACTGGAACGTCGCTTGGGTGGGCCTGGACGCCCTCGAGGTGCTCGGGCTGCTCTCCACCGCCGCGCTGCGTCGGCGCGGCGACGACCGCCATCGACTGACGGCGGCGGCGACGGGGGCGCTGCTGGTGGTGGACGCGTGGTTCGACACGGTGACGGCCGCGCCGGGCGGGGAGCTGGCGGCGGCGGTCGCGATGGCCCTCTGCGCGGAGCTGCCGCTGGCGGCGGTGTGCACGGCACTGGCCCTCGGCCGGGGACGGCGGACCGTCCACGACGACCCGCGGCTCACCCTTGGGAGGCGGCCCACCAGACGGTGACCGTGGCTGGCTCACCCTTGGGAGGCGGCCCACCAGACGATGACCGCGGCCACCGCGAAACAGGCCAGCATGATGAGGACGACCTGCCGACGTGCCGCCGCGTCGGCGGTCATCCGCGGTGAGCCGAGGGCCCCGTGCGCCTGGGCGAGGTGGTCGAGCCCCTTGTGCCGGGCGCCGCCGTAGGTGATCCGCTCCTGCCAGTCGCAGTGCCGGCAGCCGAGCAGCCGCCGCTGCCCCGGACCGTAGCCGTAGCTCACCTCGAAGACGGTGCCGTCCTCGTGGATGGCGGTGATGTGATGCGTCACGCCTCGCACGACTGGTGAACCCCCCGTTCTGCCGAGTCGACGGGCTCCGGCGCCACGGATCTCGCGTCCGCGGTGCCGGAGCCCGTCGTCGGGTATGTGTCCGGAACCCGTGGTCCGGGCGCGGTGGCCCGGACCGGGTCAGCAGCCGATCAGACGGCCGCCGAGGTAGGACTGGATCTGGTCGAGGGAGACCCGCTCCTGCTTCATGGTGTCGCGCTCGCGCACGGTGACGGCGTTGTCGTCGAGGGTGTCGAAGTCCACGGTGACGCAGAAGGGCGTGCCGATCTCGTCCTGGCGGCGGTAGCGGCGGCCGATCGCGCCCGCGTCGTCGAACTCGATGTTCCAGTGCTTGCGCAGGTCCGCGGCGAGCCCCTTGGCCTTCGGCGAGAGCTGCGGGTTGCGGGACAGCGGCAGCACCGCGACCTTGACCGGCGCCAGCCGCGGGTCGAGCCGCATCACGGTGCGCTTCTCCATCTTGCCCTTGGCGTTGGGCGCCTCGTCCTCGACGTACGCGTCGAGCATGAAGGCCAGCATCGCGCGGCCCACGCCCGCCGCCGGCTCGATGACGTAGGGGGTCCAGCGCTCGCCGGCCTCCTGGTCGAAGTACGACAGGTCCTGGCCGGAGGCGGCGGAGTGCGCCTTCAGGTCGTAGTCGGTGCGGTTGGCCACACCCTCCAGCTCGCCCCACTCCGAGCCGCCGAACTGGAAGCGGTACTCGATGTCAGCGGTGCGCTTGGAGTAGTGGGAGAGCTTCTCCTTGGGGTGGTCGTACCACCGGATGTTCGCCTCCTGGAGACCGAGGTCCCGGTACCAGTTCCAGCGCTGCTCCATCCAGTACTCGTGCCACTTCTCGTCCTCGCCCGGCTTGACGAAGAACTCCATCTCCATCTGCTCGAATTCACGCGTACGGAAGATGAAGTTGCCCGGCGTGATCTCGTTGCGGAACGACTTGCCGAGCTGCGCGATACCGAACGGCGGCTTCCGGCGCGAGGTCTGCTGAACGGCGAGGAAGTTGGTGAAGATGCCCTGGGCGGTCTCGGGGCGCAGATACGCGACCGAGCCGGAGTCCTGGGTCGGGCCGAGGTGGGTGGCGAGCAGCCCGGAGAACTGCTTGGGCTCGGTGAAGCTGCCCTTGTTGCCGCAGTGCGGGCAGTTGACGTCGGCCAGGCCGTTCTCGGGGAGCCGGCCGTGCTTGGCCTCGTACGCCTCCTCCAGGTGGTCCGCGCGGAACCGCTTGTGACAGGAGGTGCACTCGGTGAGCGGGTCCGTGAAGGTGGCGACGTGGCCGGACGCCTCCCACACCTCACGGGCCAGGATCACGGACGAGTCGAGTCCGACGACGTCGTCACGCGAGGTGACCGTGGAACGCCACCATTGCCGCTTGATGTTCTCCTTCAGCTCCACACCGAGCGGTCCGTAGTCCCAGGCGGCGCGCTGGCCGCCGTAGATCTCGCTGCACGGGTAGACGAAGCCACGGCGCTTGCTGAGGCTGACGATGGTGTCGATCTTGTCGGCGGCCACGGTGCTCTCTTCATTGATGACGACATTGACGACGAAGCGAATGCTTCAGGTTACCGGCGGCGGCACCCCCCGGATCAAATCGATAGTCGAAGCGATCAACAAGAGGACACTTGTTGACAATCGTTTCCATCTTTGTTGAAAATGAGAGTCATGAACATACGCCGCCTCAGGCCCACGACCGCCCTCGTGGGAGCCGCCGCACTGGGTCTGACCACCCTCACAGCCTGCTCCACCAACGCCGGAGACGGAAGGACGGACGGCAAGCTGGATGTGGTGGCGTCGTTCTATCCCATGCAGTTCCTCGCCCAGCGGATCGGCGGGAACGCCGTCCACGTCTCCTCCCTGACCAAGCCGGGCGTCGAACCGCACGATCTGGAGATCAGCCCCCGGCAGACCGCCGATCTCAGCAAGGCCGGACTGGTGGTCTACCTCAAGGGGCTCCAGCCCTCCGTCGACCGGGCCATCGCCCAGGCCGAGCCGAGGCAGGTCGCGGACGCCGCCTCGTACACCTCGCTGGAGGACCACGGCACGGAGGTCGAGGGCGAACACGAGCACGGCGGCGAGGGCGAGACGGGGCACGAGGGCGAGGAAGCGCACGAGGGGCACGACCACTCCGGCGACGCGGCCGCCGACCCCCATATCTGGCTGGATCCGGTGCGCTACGCCCAGGTGGCCAAGGGCGTCGGCAAGGCGCTGGAGAAGGCCGACCCCGATCACGCCGCGACGTACAAGAAGAACACCACCGCCCTGGTCAAGGAGCTGAGCACGCTCGATCAGGACTTCCGGAGCGGTTTGAAGGGCCGTTCTTCGGACACCTTCATCACGACCCATGCCGCCTTCGGCTATCTCGCCGAGCGCTACGGCCTGCGGCAGGAGGCGATCTCCGGGCTCGACCCCGAGTCCGAGCCCAGCCCGGCCCGGGTCAAGGGGCTGCACACCATCGCCAAGAAGGACAAGGTCAACACCGTCTTCTTCGAAACCCTGGTGAGCGACCGCACGGCCAGGACGCTGGCGGGCGATCTCCATCTGCGGACCGATGTACTGGACCCGATCGAGGGCATCGGCTCCAAGTCCAAGGGCGACGACTACATCCAGGTCATGCGAGCCAATCTGAAGGCGCTGCGGAAGGCGCTGGGCACCAAGTGACGGAGGAAGCCATGAAAGCCGAGGAGACCCGGGAATCCGGGGTGACCGGGGAATCCCGGGTGGCCGGGAAATCGGTGGCCGGGGAATCCGGGGCGGCCAGGGAGGAATCCGGGGTGGCCGGAGACCCGGCCGCGGACCCCATATCCCTGCGCGGCGCGACGGCCACCCTCGGTGGCCGCCCCGTGCTGCGCGGTATCGATCTGACCGTCCGCCGCGGTGAGGTCGTGGCGCTGCTCGGCGCCAACGGCTCGGGCAAGTCCACCGCCGTACGGTCCATCGTCGGCCAGGTGCCGCTCAGCGGCGGTGAGCTGACCCTCTTCGGCACCCCGCGCCGCCGCTTCCGCGACTGGGCGCGGATCGGTTACGTACCGCAGCGCACCACCGCCGCCAGCGGCGTCCCCGCGACCGTGCGCGAGGTCGTCTCGGCGGGGCGGCTGGCCCGCCGCCGGTTCGGGCCGCCACGCAAGGCCGACCGGGCGGCCGTTCAGCGGGCCCTGGAGCTCGTCGGCATGGCAGACCGTGCCCGGGACCCGGTGAGCGCCCTGTCCGGCGGTCAGCACCAGCGCGTACTGATCGCCCGCGCCCTCGCGGGCGAACCGGAGCTGCTGATCATGGACGAGCCGATGGCCGGGGTCGACCTCACCAGCCAGGAGATCCTCGCGGGCACCCTCCGCGAGCAGGTCGCCGGCGGCGCCACGGTCCTGCTCGTGCTGCATGAGCTCGGCCCGCTGGAGCCGCTGATCGACCGCGCGGTGGTGCTCCGCGACGGCTGCGTCGTCCACGACGGACCGCCGCCCAAGGCCGTGGGCCAGCACGCGCTGCCCGGCCACGATCACGTCCATCCCCATGCGGCGCCCGACGCCGAACCGATCCGGACAGGGTTGCTGACCTGAGATGCTCGAGATCCTCGACTACGCCTTCATGCAGCGGGCCCTGCTCGCCGCCGTCCTGGTGGGCATCACCGCGCCCGCCGTCGGCATCTACCTCGTCCAGCGCCGCCAGGCGATCATGGGCGACGGTATCGGCCATGTCGCCCTCACCGGCGTCGCCCTCGGCTTCCTGACCGGCACCAACCCGGTGTGGACCGCCGTCCTCGTCTCCGCCCTCGGCGCGATCCTCATGGAGCTGATCCGCTGGTACGGCAAGACCCGCGGCGATCTCGCGCTCGCGATGCTCTTCTACGGCGGGATGGCGGGCGGTGTACTGCTGATCAACCTCTCGCCGACCGGCTCCAACGCCAACCTCACCACCTATCTCTTCGGCTCGATCACCACGGTCTCCCCCCAGGACGTCGTCGCGATCTCCTTGCTCGCCGCCTTCGTCGTAGTGACCACCCTGGGGCTGCGCCGCCAGCTGTTCGCGGTCTGCCAGGACGAGGAGTTCGCCCGGGTGACCGGCCTCCCGGTGCGCACGCTCAATCTGCTGCTGGCCATCACCGCGGCCGTCACGGTCACCGTCGCCATGCGCGTCGTGGGCCTGCTCCTGGTCAGCGCCCTGATGGTGGTCCCGGTCGCCGCCGCCCAGCAGGCCACCCGGGGCTTCGCGATGACGCTGGCGCTGGCGATCACCATCGGCGTTGTGGTGACCCTGTCCGGCACGGTCTTCTCCTTCTACCGGAACGTCCCGCCCGGCGCGAGCATCGTCGTCCTCGCCATCGGCGTCTTCGCCCTGATCACGGCCCTGGCCGCGCCCCTGGCGAAAAGACGCGCGGGGCGGGTGGCCGCGGCCGAGGAACGATGCACCCTGAGGGACGATGTACTCGTACAGTCCACTGCTCGTAGTGCACGGTCGTAGTGCACGGTCGTAGTGCACGGTCGTAGTCCACTGCCCGGCCAATGCCGTGCTCCGTCGCCCATCCCGTCACTCTCGTCCGCCACCCGAGCGATAACTGGCACAATGGCCGGGCAGAAAGCGCGGTGGGCGCGGAACGGGCCCCGAGAGCGACGGAGCATGCGAGGTTGAGGAGGCAGCTGTGGCGACCGCCGGTCCCCCAGTACGCGGCCGGTCCACCAGGCAGCGCGCCGCGGTGGCGGCGGCACTGGACGAGGTGGATGAGTTCCGCAGTGCGCAGGAGCTCCACGACATGCTCAAGCACCGGGGCGACTCGGTCGGCCTGACCACCGTCTACCGCACCCTCCAGTCCCTCGCCGACGCCGGCGAGGTCGACGTCCTCCGCACCACGGAGGGCGAGGCGGTCTACCGCCGGTGCAACAGCGAGGAGCACCACCACCACCTGGTCTGCCGCGCCTGCGGCAAGGCGGTCGAGGTGGAGGGCCCCGCCGTCGAGAAGTGGGCCGACGCGATCGCCGCCGAGCACGGCTTCGTGGACGTGGCCCACACGATCGAGATCTTCGGCACCTGCGGCGACTGCGCCGCGGCCAAGGCGTCCCAGGGCTGACTCCCACTCCACAGGCGTACGCGCGGCACCCTGTCCCTGGGCGGGGCACCGAGTACGGTGCCAAGTACGCGAACATTACGGCTACTTGGGGGGGGAGCCTGATGTCCTTGTTTCCTGATCCACCGGGGCCGCCGGGCCTCTTCGTCGATCCGCCGTCCCCGAAGAAGACCGCGAGCGCCTTCCACACCGCGGGCGCGACGGGGCAGAACAAGATCAAGCTGGACGACCCGGAGGCCGCCGGGAAGGCCCATTCGGGCTGGCCGGTCGCGAAGGTCGACCAGGAGTTCGGCTCGCCCAACTGCGCCACCCTCGCCCTGCACGGCACGGTCGTGTCCTACGACGGAGGCTGACCGCCGATGCCCTCGGAAACCCCCGGCCGCACCCCCGTCCGTGTGCTGCGCCGAGCGGCGTCCCTGCTCGGGCGGGGGCGAGTGGCGTTTGTGCGGGGCTGGGCGCATCCGCGGCTGAAGTGGCCCAAGCGGGTGGCGGCGGCTGCCGCTGTGCTGCTGGTGGTGCCCGTTCTGACCGCCGGGGTGTCGCTGCGGCTGGAGTACGCGGGGGATCCCGCGCCCGGGACGCGGACCCGTGAGCGGGACGCGGTGTGGCTGGGGCATGCCTGGGTGGACGGGCGCAATGGTGAGGCGCGGCTGGCCGAGCTGGTCCAGCGGATACGCGGCACCGGCATCCGGGACCTGTACGTCCACGCGGGCCCGCTGGAGCATGACGGCGGCCTGTCCGCGGCGCGCTATCCGAAGGCCCGGTGGCTGGTGGACGCGGTGCGGCGGGAGCTGCCCGGGGTGCGCGTCCAGGCGTGGCTCGGAGACGTGCTGTCCACCGAGGGCGAGACGGGGTTGGACCTCGGCGAACCGGCGACGCGCGAACGCGTCGTGCGCTCGGCGCGCCAGGTGCTGGACGCGGGGTTCGCCGGCGTCCACTTCGATCTGGAGCCCCTGCACTCCGGCGACCGGGACTACCTGTCGCTGCTGGACGATGTGCACGCGGTCACCCGCGCCCACCGCGCACCGCTGTCGGTGGCCGCGCACCAGATAGACCCGCTCCCCTCTCTCCACTCCGTCGCGGGCTTCGTCGCCGGTCACCCCAAGTGGTGGTCGCAGTCGTACTTCGGCGCGGTCGCCCGCCGGGTCGACCAGATCGCGGTGATGTCGTACGACACGGCGATGCCCATGGAGAGCCTGTACGGGGGCTATGTGGCGCACCAGACGCGGCTTGCCCTCGAGGCGACCCCGCGCGGCACCGACCTGCTGATGGGCCTCCCGGCCTTCCACACCGACGACATCGGCCACCATGAATCGGCCGAGACGGTGGCGGCCGCCGCCCGGGGCGCCCGCCTCGGCCTGAGCCGCGAGGACGCGCGCCGCGAGCGGTTCGGCCTCGCGCTGTATGTGGACTTCGCGGCGACGCCGGGTGACTGGGCCGCGTACCGGAGGGGCTGGGGCGCGCCGAAACCGGATTGATCTCGGATGAGTCCCTCGCTTCCAGCGACCGGATACGACTTACGAGTCCGTGTGTGGGGTCAGCTCTTGTCGGTGGAGGAGAAGGTCACAGAAAGAGTCCCTTGAAAATCAATACGGGCCGTTCGACAAAGCGCCGGCCCGGCTCCGATTGATCTGTGTCGGGGTTGTGGGTACGGTGCTGGACGTGATGAGCCCTGAATCAGACAGAACGGAGCCGCCGGTCGCTCGGCGGCGAGTCGTTCTCTGACGACTGATCTGACTTTGGTCTGACGTGATCTGACCCTTTGGGTCGATCTCGCTTCCAGCGACCGGACACGACTCCGTGTGTTTGGTTCCTTTCTCGGGCTCTTGGCGTGGTCCGACATCCAGCACGCGGCCGCTCTTGCCCGCATACGCTCATCGCTGATCGCTGATCGCTGGAGTCGACCTCTTGCCTGTCTTCCTCTATGTCCTCGCGCTCGCCGTCTTCGCGCAAGGGACGTCCGAGTTCATGCTGTCCGGTCTCGTACCGGGGATCGCCCGCGACCTCTCCGTATCGGTGGGGGCCGCGGCGAGTCTGACGTCCGCGTATGCGATCGGGATGATCGTCGGCGCCCCGGTGATGGCCGCGTTGAGCGCACGATGGCCACGGCGGCGCGCGCTGGCGGGCTTTCTGGCGGCGTTCGTCGTCGTGCATGTGATCGGGGCGGTCACGACGGACTTCGCCGTGCTCTTCGGCACGCGTGTCGTCGCCGCGATCGTCAACGCCGGCTTTCTGGCGGTCGCGATGTCCGTGGCGACGGCGCTGGTCCCGGCGGAGCAGCGCGGCAGGGCCACCGCCGTTCTGCTGTCCGGGGTCACGCTGTCGTGCGTCGCGGGCGTCCCCGCGGGGGCGCTGCTCGGGGACTGGTCCGGCTGGCGTTCCGCGTTCTGGGCCGTGGCCGCCCTGTGCCTGCCCGCGCTGGCGCTGGTCTTCCGCCAGGCGCCCGCCGACGCGGCCGGTCGGGCGGAGGTTTCGATCAGGCGGGAGGCGGGTGCGTTGCGCTCGCGTCCGGTGCGGTTGGCGATGGTCCTCGCGGCCGTGGTGAACGGGGCGACCTTCGCGACCTTCGCCTACCTGGCCGTCATCGCCACGGACATCGCCCACCTCCCGGCCGCCGCGGTCCCGGCCCTCCTCGCCGCGTTCGGGGTGGGTGCGTTCGTGGGGGTGACCACGGCCGGGCGTAAGGCCGACGGCGGACTGGGGAGGGGCCCGCTCCTGGTGCTGTGCGTCCTGCCGATGGGCTGGGCGGTGCTGGCCGCGACCAGTGCGCATACGGCCCCGCTCTTCGTCGTGACGATCGTCCAGGGCGCCCTGTCGTTCGGCATCGGCTCAACGCTCGTCGCGCGCGTCATGTACGTGGCGCCCCAGGCCCCTTCGCTGGGCGGCTCGTTCGCCACGGTCGCGCTGAACGCGGGTGCCTTCCTGGGCCCGTTGATCGCGGGCGCCGCGACCGGGGCGACGGGCGACTACCGGGACGCGGCATGGGTCAGCGCCGCCCTGGCCGCGACGGCGGTCGCCGCCGTCGCGGTCTCCAGGGCGGGGGTTGCCCGCGCCGGGGTCGAGGAAGCCGGATAACCCACCGGCCGGTGGTCGAGTGCGACGTCAGCACGCCCAGCAAGGCTCTGGTGGGCTGACGTCGCCCCCTCCGAAGCCATCAGCCCAGGCTCAGGCTCCAGACGTCCCCATGCCCCGGGCAGTCATCACGCTCCTCCTCGCCCTCCACCACCAGCACGGAGACCTTGGTTTCCGGTGCTCGGTATTCGAGATAACCGCCTTGAGAGCGAAGATTGAACTCAGGCGCGTCGGGGGTTCGTGACAGCTGCTCCCGCAGCTCGCTCCAGGAGCAGTACTCCGGGAACTGCACGCCCATATCTCGACACCACTCCGCTGCCATGCCCTCCTCATCGGCAGCCAGACGGTGGAGTTCGACCATCCCGCTGGTCATGACCCACTCCCCCTGGCCACCGGAGAAGTAGAGCTCCACGAATCCGTAGTCCCTGCGGAGGGTTCCGTACTCCTCGTCGATCACTTCGATGAAGTCGACCTTCAGCGCCTGATCCACCTCTTCGAGGGATGATCCGACCCCCACCTCGTGCAGTCGCCCGGTCGCAATAACGCTCGCCAGAAGCGCCGCACCGCTCACTGACCCTCCCCACTAATGCTGCACAACAACAGTTCGCCGGGCATTGCCGCTACTGTCCGCTCCATCGTGCGATCTCCCCACCCGGCATGCATGCCACTCGACTCCCGTTCGGCCCCACAAGCCCCCAAGCCTCGTAATCAGAATTCGGAGCCACAGTCAATTCCGTACCGCTCTCGAACGAGATGAGCAGATCCCCGGCGCATCCCACCTCAGCCGAGGTGACCGCATCGCGCACGAGGCTCACCAATCGGACCGTAGTAGCACCTGGGGATTCCGGGTCGAACGGTACGAGATCCCCACCGGGCGCCTGGATGCTTGCGTCTGTCTCCACACGCACCTCGTAACCCTCACTGGTGAGGAGCGTGAGACGGTACGTGTCCGCTCCCAGCAGGATGGTGGGCATGGACCTGAACCTCCGAGGCCAATCAGTCACCCGTGTCTGCTTCGACGTGGGGGTGAGCGGTGGGAGTCTATCGGCGGTCCGGACTGGGGTTGGATATCTTTCACTTACCAAAACCTCTATTACGCCGGAGGCAGGGACTCGATCGCCTCGCGCATCTCGTTGACCTCATACCCAGTGCGCAGGAATAGTTCCCGGCCGTCCATCTGTGCAAGCACCTTTTCAGCGAGTGGTCGCCAAATCCCGATGAGCTCCCTCGGCATCTCAAGCTTTACGACGCTCGCACCATCCGCGCCGGAGCTTGCCTCCTCAAGTCGCGGCATGGCCGGAGACTCGTTTTCGATCACGTCGATCAAGATCGGATTCGGCCTCGCCGCCCTCGCAATTTGCCTGGCCATGCGGATACAACGGAGCAACTCGTCCCGCAGGTCAGGATCCTGCGGCAGCTCGGCCGTCTCAGGCAAATTCGGAATCTCTTTGGTCACCTGGAAGATGATTTTGAATTCATCGAAGGTGATCTGCGCTCTCCGCACACCAAATCCTCTGTCTGTCGCTACTCGAGATCTTCGAAATAAGTCTTCCCTTCCTTCGGTGTGAATACTGTTCCTCCGTCCCCTTCCTCGACCACAACCGCACCCTTGCCCGGATCCCAGTAGGCGATTCGGTGCCTCTCAAGGTAACGGACCTCAACGTTCGGCACTTCCTCGTTGATCACCTTGTCAACATAGTCATCCAGCTCCTCTGGTTTGACATCTCTCACATAATGATCCATGCCGCCCTCGTCTTTTGCCCGCGCACGGGAGTGTTGGGCGATGTTTTTCGCCGTCTCACACGCCTCCCGACCCATAGGGTCAATGAACCTGTAGGGATTCCTGACGTACGCGTGGTGGTTGGGGGCGGGATCGAGGCCCAGGGGGTCGGGGGTGACGTAGCGGGCGGTCTCTGGGTCGTAGTGGCGGAAGTAGTTGTAGTACAGGCCCGTTTCGGGGTCGGCGTATTGGCCAGGGAAGCGGAGGGGGCAGTCGACCATTGATCCGCTCGCCCCGGAGGGGAAGTCCGTGCCCCAGAGGGTGGTGCGGTGTTGCCAGGCCAGGTCACCGGCCGCGGAGACCAACTCCGTTGGAGTGCCGACCAGGTCCGTGATGATGGCGTGGAAGCGGGGTGTGGTGTCGTCATCGGCGCCGGTGAATTTCTCTATGAGGGATTCGCCGGGCCCGCGCACCAGGGACGTGTGGTCGGTTTGGGTCAGGGGGCGGTGGCTGCCCGGGGCGTAGTCCCAGGTGGTGTGCTTGCCGTCTGGTGTGGATTGCTCCGCAAGTCGGGTGTCTTCCCATGCGAAGGTCACCGATTCCGCCACCGTGCCGTCCTCGGCCAGGCGTTGTTTGGATACGCGGCGGCCGAGGGGGTCGTACGCGTAGCGCCAGTGGTCGCCGTCCGGGGTTGTCGCGTCCGTCAGGCGGTCCTCGGCGTTCCAGATGTAGGTCCAGGTGCGGGTCTGGCCGTTGAGGAGTTTGCGGGTGCGGCGGGTGAGGCGGCCCTGGGCGTCGTGTTCGTAGGTGGTGCGGCCAGCGCGGTGGATGATCGTGCCGGTGAACTCGCGGTCGCCGGGTGACGCGTGGTCGGGGGCCGTGGCATTCGTGAGGTTGCCCGCCGCGTCATAGGCGTATGTCTCGGTCCAGCCGTGCGCGTGGACCGCCGTCACGCGGCCGACCGGGTCCAGGTCGAAGCGGCGCGTGCCGGAGGTGAGTTCGCGGATCTCGGTGAGGTAGCCGTCCGCGCGGTAGGCGTAGGAGCGGTGTTGGAGGATCCGGCTCGCCTCGTTGTCGCGGCCCTCGCCGATCGTCTGGGTAGTGAGGCGGTCCGCCCTGTCCCAGGTCTGGGTCAGTCGCACCGCCTCGCCCACGCGGCGTTCCGTCTCGCGGCCCGCCGCGTCGTACGTGAAGGTCAGGGTGCCTGCCGTGCCCGTGGTCAGTTGGGTGGGGCGGCCTGCCTCGTCGTAGGTCCGGACGCTCCTCAGGCCCGAGGGCGTCGTGCGTTCGGTGCGGCGGCCCACGGCGTCGTACGCGTACGTCGTCGTCCGGCCGTTGACCGTTTCTGACCGGACTCGGCCCACCGCGTCCCGTTCGAGGGTCAGCTCAACGTCCGGATTCGCCGCTCGGATCAGGGCGCCCTGTGCGTCGTAGGCGTATGTCGTCCGTGCGCCCGCCTCGTCGCGTTGTTCCGTCGTGCGGCCGAGCGCGTCCCGGGTGAAGTGCAGCGTCTCGCCCGCGCCGCCTGTGCGGGTCAGCAGGCCGCCCGCCGGGTCGTGGGTGTAGGCGATGGTGCGGCCGTTGAAGTCGGTCTCGGAGGTGAGCCGGCCCGCCGGGTCGTAGGTGTAGGTCCAGGTCAGGCCCTGGGGGTTGGTGACCTCGGTCAGGCGCAGTTCGGTGTTGTAGGCGAAGGCGTACGTCGCGCCGTCCGGCTCCGTACGGGTCGCGGGGACGTCGAAGTGGGTGGACGTCTGGTGGGTGGCGTGGCCCGCCGGGTCCGTGTGGGTGAGGAGGTTGCCCTCGCCGTCCCAGGTCCAGCTCTCCCGGGCGCCGTCCGGCTCCTCCCGCCACGCCGGTCTGCCCTCGGTCGTCCAGCCCATACGGGTCGTATGGCCCAGCGGATCCGTCGCCTCCACCACCCGGCCGAAGGCGTTCCGGTGGACGCGCGTGGTGTGCCCCAGCGGGTCCGTTACGGCGATGGGGAGCCCGGCCCCGTCCGGGGTCAGGCGCGTGATGTTGCCCAGCGCGTCCGTCACCTCGGCCAGGTGGCCCCGCTCGGTGTAGCCGTAAGCCGTGGTGGCCCCCACGGGGTCCGTCGTCGCGAGGAGGTTCCCCGTGTCGTCATACGTATGGCGCCACGTCCCGCCGCCCGGTTCGGTGACCTCCACCGGCAGGCGCAACGCGCTGTACGTGGCCTCCGCCCGCGCCCCGTCCGGCAGGGTGACGCCGGTCAGGTTGCCGTCCTCGTCGTACCCGTAGCGGGTGGTACGGCCCAGGGGATCCGTCACCGAGACCTTGCGGTCGCCGCGCGCGTCCCACTCCGTCAGCGTGGTGTGGCCCAGCGGATCGGTCTCCTCGATCAGCTGACCGTCGGCGCTGTAGCAATACCTCGTCGCGTGGCCGAGCGAGTCCGTGTAGACCGTCGTGCGCGCCTCGTCGTCGTAGTCCAGGCTGCCGTTGAAGACGCCGTCGCTGCCCTCGGTGCGCACCACCTTGCCGTCCGGCCCGTAGACGTACCGGAATGACGTGCCGTTGCGGTCGGTCCAGGACGTGACCCGCCCCTCGCCGTCGTAGGTGAACCGCAGCGGCGTGCCGCTTGAGTTGATGACCTCGGTGAGGTTGCCCGCCTCGTCGTAGCCGTAGCGCATCACCACCGTGCCGCTCGCACGGTTCGTCTCGGGCTCGTAGACCGACGGTGGCTCATCGAGCAGCCGGAGCGCGGTGACCCGCCGGCCCTCGGTGTCGATGGCCAGGTAGTAGCCCCCGGAGTGGCGGACGGCCAGCGGGGCGCCGCTCAGGGCGCGCTCGATCTCGATGCGCGCGCCGTTGCGGTCCTGCAGGCTCTCCAGGACCAGGTAGACCGCGCCCGGCTCCTCCGTGGCGGCGGGATGGACGAACGTCCGCACTACACCCGCCTCCGGATCGGTGACCGTCATGACGCCGTCCGGTTTGCCGTCCCACTCCAGCGGCCACCGCGCGCCCTTCGCGGGCAGCGTCGGCACCCCCGGCTCCGGCACCGGATACACCAGCCGCATCCCGTCCGCGGCGGCGAACACCACGCCCTCCGCGTCCAGTTGGACCCGCTCGTCCAGCAGACTGGCCCACGTCGGGCCGAACCACACCCCGCCCCGGTACGAGGACACATGAGTGCGCTCGAAGACCAGCGGCAGCGACCCCGGCAGCGTCAGATCAGTCTGCTCCATCAGCATCGCGCCCGTCGCGATGTCGATCGGCTCGCCCGCGCACGGGCACTTCTTGGCCGGGCGGGCGGCCGGGCCCTCCTCGATGAGGTTCGGGCGCATCGAGGGCACCTTCGGCGGCTTGAGCAGATCCGGGACGCCCGTGAGCTTCGGCGTCACACCGGGCTTGAGCACCCCGAGCCCGGCGCCGAAGATGCCGCCGTCGATCATGCCGTCCTTGGCGGCCTGGTTGACCTCGTCGAGGCTGAAACCCTTCTGCTGCCCCAGAGCGATCTTCACCGGCTGGGCCACCGCCGCGTCGATCGTCACCGACAGCACGCTGGTGAAGACCGCGCCGGTGAAAATCTCCGCGGCCAGCGTCGCCACCGCCTCCTCCACCGCGATACCCAGCCCGCTCGCCATCGCGATGATCTCCGCGGCCACCTCGTCCGAGGCGCCTCCGGTGAACGGGGTCAGCAGGAGACCACCGACCAGCGCGGCCGCGTCGATGGCGATCTGCGCCTTCAGCGCGTCGATGGCGTCGTCGACCTTGTCGGCGAACTTCTCCAGGAACTTCGCCATGTTCCGGGCGGACTTGGCGAGATTGCTCAGCCAGCCCTCGTCCTTGCCCTTGGCGTAACGCCCCCAGAAGGTCTCGAAGGCGTCGATCGCCTCGCCCTTGTTGTGGTGGATGAGCGTCGTGGCCGCCTTGTTGGTGGCGACCCGCACATCGTCCACGCTGTCGGCGAACGTCCGCCAGGCGTCGGCGGCATCGCGCAGGGTGCCGGAATTGGCGTCCGGCCACCACATGCCCAGCTTCATGAGGAGGGCCTTGGCCTTCTCCTCGATCTCGCTCCCGAAGCTCACCGATGGCCGTCCGCGCCCGGACCCTGGTCATGACCCGAGCCGTGCTTGGCCTTGGTGAACATGCCCTCGATGAGCTTGTCGTTGTCGACATGCCCGTCGGCCATGTCGTTCATCGCCTCGTAGATGCTGGTCAAGCCGAGGACGAGAATGCCGGCCGCCGACTCGATGTGCTTCTGGTTCGGCTTGTACTGCTTGGCGAAGTCCTTACCGGGCTTGTCGTCCCCCCACGGCTCGCCATAGCCGTCCAGTGTCGAGATCAGCGTGGTCAGCGCCTCACTCAGCTTCACCGCCTGGTGGTGGAACGTCGGCGCGACCGACTTGATGTCCGCCACCTTGATGTCCAGAACCTTGCCGCCGCCGTGCCCGCCGCCACTGCCCATGCGACGCCTCCCCCGCTGAACCGAACCTTTGTCGTACAAAGCTTCCAGGCTAGGGCGGCAACCATCACGGACCGTTCAACGTGGCCTCTACAGCGAGTAAAGAGTGCTCACCCCGAGGTGCGTCCCACTCCCCCTACCGGCGGCCGTTGACGAAACGGAACGTGGATCCGTATATTAATCGGAACGACGATCCGCTTCTGGCGGGGTCGCGATCATGCCGTAAGGAGAGTTCAGGAATGATTCTGGTCACCGGGGGGCTCGGCTTCATCGGCTCCCACACCGTGCAGGCCCTGCTGGCCGCGGGCGAGGAGTGTGTGCTGGTCCAGCGCAGCTCCACCGAGCCGCCGACCGGGCGGTTCGACGCGCCGGTCGCGGTGGAGCGGGCCGACATCACCGATCTGAGCGCGCTGCTCGACGTGGGCACGCGCCACAAGATCACCGGCATTGTGCACCTCGCGGGGTCCATGCCCTGGCCGCCGAGCCCCGAGCAGCCCATCGAGGCGACGCGCAAGGCGATCGGCGGCCTGCTCAACGTCCTCCAGGCCGCGCGGGACTGGGACGTGCGGCGGGTCGGGGTCGCGAGCACGATCGGCGTCTACGGTGGCGGCGGAGCCGAGGGCCCGCTCACCGAGGACATGCCCGTGTCGTTGAACTCGGGGCACCTCATCCCGACCTTCAAGAAGATCGGCGAGCTGCTCAACGACCACATGGCCGACGCCACCGGCATCGAGATCGTCAACTACCGCATCTCCGGCATCTGGGGGCCGCTCGAGCCGCACGGCCCGCTGTTCTTCGCCGCCCCCGAACTCGTCCACGCCGCCGCGCGCGGCGTCGAGCCGGACCTCTCCCCCCTCCCGGCGCCCGCCTACGCGGAGGACTCGCTCGACCTCTGCTACGCGAAGGACGCGGGCCGGGCGATCGCACTCCTCCAACTCGCGGACCGCCTCAACCACCGCACCTACAACGTGGCCTCCGGCCGTGCCACCAGCAACGCCGAGATCATCGCCGCCATCAAGAAGGTCGTCCCCGATGCCCGGGTCGACCTCCCCATCGGTGGAGCCAGCTCGCAGACGTATCTCGACATCACCCGCATCCGGCAGGACACCGGCTACGAGCCCGCCTACGACACCGAGCGCGCGGTCGCCGAGTACATCGCCTGGCTGCGGGCGGGCAATGAGCGCTGAGCCAGAGCCCCCTGGTCAGCGACGGGTGGTGAGGCGGGTGAGGGTGACGCCGTTGGGGAAGGCCGTGCGTTCGGCGACACCGAAGACGGTGGGATCGAAGGCGCCGTCGAAGGCGGGAATCCCGGCACCCGCGACGACGGGGTAGTTCTTGATCACCAGTTCGTCGATCTCCGGCAGCAGGGCACCCGCGAGCTTGCCGCCACCGCAGAGCCAAACGTTCAGCGCCGTGCCGTCCAGCCTCGTGTCGTCCTGCCCCGTGCCGTCCAGCCCCGTGCCGTCCAGCCCCGTGCCGCCCTCCCGCTTGAGCTCGCGTACGAGGGCGAGCGGGTCGCCCGGGACGACGGTGACTGCCGGGTCGATATCGGGCTTGAGGGTGCTGGACACGACGTACTGGCGCAGGTGGGCGTACGGGCTGGTGATCCCGGCGTCGAGGGCGGGGCGGTAGGTGCCGAGGCCCATGAGGACGGTGTCGAAGTGGCGGTTGGGCGCGTCGGCCAGGCCGGCCGCCGCGCGGTGGGCGGTCGGGACGGTCTCGGGAAACAGCGTGTTGGTCCAGTTCGAGTAGGCGGCGGACTGCTGTTCGTCGCCGCCGGGGAAGAAGTCGTACTCGCCGCCCGGCCCCGCGATGCGGCCGTCGAGCGTGATACCGACGTAGTACACGAGCTTTCGCATCTCTAGCCGCTCCAAACGTAGTACTCTGCTTGTAGTGGTTGGAACGTAGTACTACAGCTGGAGTGGTGTCAATGGTGAGACGGAACGACCAGCGGCGCGCCGCCCTCGTGGACGCCGCGATCGAGGTACTGGCCAAGGAGGGCGCGCGCGGCCTGACCTTCCGCGCGGTGGACGCCGAGGCCGCCGTACCCGCCGGGACCGCGTCCAACTACTTCGGCAGCCGCGACGACGTGCTCACCCAGGCCGGCGCCCGCGTCTATGAGCGGCTCCAGCCCGACGAGGCCACGATCGCCCGCCAGCGGGCGGCGGGCCGCGACCGGGAGACCTACGCGGAGCTGATGCGCGAGCTCGTCAGCCGCGTCGCCTCATTCCGCACCGGCTATCTCGCGCTGCTGGAACTCCGCCTCGAGGCCACCCGCCGGCCCGGCCTGCGCAAGGTTCTCACCGAGCGGGTCCGGGCCGACCTCGACGCCAACGTCGCGTACCACCAGGAATCGGGCCTCCCCGGCGACGCCACGGCCGTCAAGCTGCTCATGCTGGCGCTGAACTGGCTGATCGTCGAGCAGCTCACCCTGCCGGACGTCTTCACGGAGGCGGAGCGGGATCAGCTGGTGGCGGCCGCGGTGGAGCGCATCGTGGCGGCGGAGTAAGAATCGGGTCAGAGCCTCGCGCTCCTACCGCTTACGCGGACGGGGAGTCCTTCTTCAGCTGCTCCTCATTGGGGATCGCCCCGCCGAAGCGGCGGTCCCGCGAGGCGAATTCCAGGCACGCCCGCCAAAGGTCGCGCCGGTCGAAGTCCGGCCACAGCACGTCCTGGTACACCATCTCGGCGTACGCGCTCTGCCAGATCAGGTAGTTGGACGTCCGCTGCTCGCCCGAGGGGCGCAGGAAGAGATCCACGTCCGGCATGTCCGGGTAGTAGAGGTACTTCGCGAACGTCTTCTCGTTCACCTTCGACGGATCGAGGCGGCCCGCCCGGACGTCCTCCGCCAGCGCCTTCGCCGCGTCCGCGATCTCCGCGCGGCCGCCGTAGTTCATGCAGAAGTACATCGTCATGGCGTCGTTGTCCTTGGTCTGCTCCTGGGCGACCTGGAGCTCCTGCGCCACCGACTTCCACAGCTTCGGCATCCGGCCCGCCCAGCGGATCCGGACGCCCATCGCGTCCATCTCGTCGCGGCGGCGGCGGATGACATCGCGGTTGAAGTTCATCAGGAAGCGCACCTCGTCGGGCGAGCGCTTCCAGTTCTCGGTCGAGAAGGCGTAGAGGGAGAGGTTCTTGACGCCCATCTCGAGGCAGCCCTTGAGCACGTCCAGCACGACGCCCTCGCCGACCTTGTGCCCCTCGGTGCGCGGCAGCCCGCGCTCCTTGGCCCAGCGGCCGTTGCCGTCCATCACGCAGGCCACGTGCTGCGGCACCAGCTCACCGGGGATCTTCGGCGGCCGGGCGCCGGACGGGTGCGGCTCCGGGGTCCGGTACTCGCGCCGCTGTCGGCCCAGAAACCCGCGTCCTGCCATGCCTGCCATGTCTCCCTCAGCTCTTGCTCTCTGTGCTACTGCTTCTGCTGCTACTTCTCTACGTACCGCAGCGACCGAAGTCCCCGCTCCAGGTGCCAGTGCAAATACGCCGCCACGAGCCCGCTGCCCTCCCGGGCATGCCTCAGCTCACACGCGTCCGCCGTCTCCCAGTCCCCGGTCAGCAGCGCGCCCAGCAGCGTCAGCGACTCCGCCGAGGGTACGACGCTTCCGGGCACCCGGCACTCTCCGCAGATGACCCCGCCCGCGCCGACCGAGAAGAACCGGTTCGGACCGGGCATCCCGCACTTGGCGCAGTCGTCGAAACTCGGTGCGTAGCCGTTCACGGCGAGGGAACGGAGCAGAAACGCGTCCAGGACGAGATGGGGCTCGTGATCCCCGGCGGCGAGGGTGCGCAGCGCGCCGACGAGCAGCAGATACTGCTGCACTGCGGGCTCGCCCTCGTGGTCGGTGAACCGCTCGGCCGTCTCCAGCATGGCCGTACCAGCGGTGTAGCGGGCGTAGTCCGTGACGATCGACCCACCGTACGGAGCGATGGTCTCGCTCTGCGTACACAGCGGCAGCCCGCGGCCGATCAGCTCGCCACCACCGCGTGAGAAGAACTGCACGTCGACATGGCTGAACGGTTCGAGCCGCGCCCCGAACTTCGACTTCGTCCGCCGCACGCCCCGCGCGACGGCGCGGACCCGGCCGTTGTTACGGGTGAGCAGCGTGATGATCCGGTCCGCCTCACCCAGCTTCTGGGTGCGCAGCACGATGCCGTCGTCGCGGAACAGACTCATGGCGCCCATTGTCCCCTAGCGGGACAGCTGATCGAACCGCCCGGCCCGGACGGCCCGGGTGAGCGACCGGAGGGCGGTGGGGGTGGTAGTGATCACGGTCTGCGGCTCGTCGCTCTCGCGCAGAAGGACGGCGTCCAGGGTTCGGGCCAGCTCGACGCAGTTGTTGGCCGCGTCACCTGAGTACGAGGACTTCCGCCAGGGTTGTATGTCCGACATCTCCATGCCTTCAGAGCTGTTGCGCGATGTCGCGAACGAAGTCGCGCGTGTCCTCAGGGCTGAGTGACAGCCCCTGCGTCCGGTCCAGGACTTCCCGGTAGTTGGCAACGAGCGTTTCCGCGTCCACCAAGGCGACTCCGGTCGCCACGTCGAGCTGAACGGTGTCCAGCTGCGGCACCGGTCCGGCCGCATAGAGTACGGAAGCCCCCGCGCCAGGAAAACCTCCGGCCGCGAACGGAATCACGCGCAGGGTCACGTTGTCGCGCTCGGACGCCTCCAGCAGGTACTCCAACTGGCCTCGGGCCACCTTGGCGCCACCGAACCGCATCCGCAACGCGGCCTCGTGGACGAGGAAGGTGCACTGCGGCGGATTGTCCCTGTCCAGTACGTCCCGACGCTTCAGCCGGTGGGACAGCCTGCGACGGTGCTCGACCGCGGTGAGATCGGGTACCGCCGTAGCGAACACGGCTCTGGCATAGTCCTCCGTCTGCAACAGCCCCGGGACATGCATCGGCTGCATCGTTCTCAGACTCACGGCATAGTGTTCCAGTTCGGCCAGATCGAGCGCGCCTGCGGGCAGCTTCCCCCGGTACTCCTCCCACCAGCCGTGCACCCTCTCCACGGCCATGGCCGCCAGCGCGTCAACGTACGCCTGGTCCGCGCACGAGTAGATTGCCGCGAGCGTCCTGACTCGCTCCTCGCTCATGCCGAGGCGACCCGCCTCCATGTTGCTGATCCGGGTGCGATCCGCGCCCAACTCCTCGCCGGCGCGGGCCACGGTCATTCCGGCGTGCTCGCGCATCTTGCGCAGTTCCGTACCGAGGCGCCGCTGCCTCGCGGTCGGGCCTGACCTGGGTGACACCAGCACGCTCCCCTTCAGTTAACGGTTACCGGAAGCATAGTGCACACGTGCACTCAGATGCTCTATGGTTCTGGTAGCGCAGCGCATCGAACCAATCACGCACCGTGTTGGGAGCACCGCCATGCCCGAAGTCGCCGAACCCACCGAACCCCCATACGCCTACCGCCTCAGCGCCCCCAACTCCCCCAAGAGCCCCAGGGTCTGCCGCGACGCGGTCGCCGCACTCCTCCAGGCCAACGACCTGCACGACCTCGCGGACACGGCGAAACTCCTGGTCTCCGAGGCCGTGACGAACGTCAATCAGCACACCGACACCCAGCTGATCCACATCGACACCCTCGTCCGCGACCGCATCGCGACGATCGCCGTACGCGACGGCTCCCCGGAACGCCACCCGTACCCCCGCGACGCGGCACCCGACGAGGAGGGCGGACGCGGGCTGTTCCTGATGCGGGAGCTGGCCTACGCATGGGGCGTCACCTGGGAGAACGGGCTGCGCCCCACCGGCAAGCACATCTGGTTCGAGCTGCGCGACCCGCCCACCGAATGACGGGCGCCCCAGCAGCTCGCGCTCCGCCGGAGGCTACTCGGTGCGCAGCGCCGTGGCCGTACGCGCCCTGGCCGCCCAGCCGGCCGGGATCAGCGCCCCCAGCACCGCGATCACGACTCCGCCCAGCCCCAGCAGGAGCAGCTGAACGGGCTCGTACACATCGAGGACCGGCGACGGCAGACTGGTGCCTACGGCACGCCCCATCACCGGCATGACGAGGCGGTGCAGCGCGTACCCCGCCGGCACGCCGATCAGCCCGCCGATCACGCCGATCGCGGTCACCGAGGCGAGCACGAGGCTCATGGTCTGCCGTGGCGACATGCCGATCGCTTTGCAGACGCCCAGGTCGTGGATGCGTTCCCGGGTGTCCAGGACCACGGAGTTGAGTACGCCGAGGCCGGCCACGGAGACCAGCATCAGCGTGAGCAGCACCGCCATCGCGGACATGATGAGGATGACGCCCTCCTGCCCCGAGGGGGTGTTGGTCGTGGCGTCGCCGCCCAGCGGCTGTATGACCGCGGCGACCTTCTGGGCGTACTCGTCGGCGGAGACGCCGGACTTCACCTCGACGAGGAAGGCACTGGGCTCGGCCGACGCGAAGTTGGCCATGTCCGCGTGGATCTCCAGCTCGCTGCTGGAGGTGTCGAAGGATTCGCCCACAATCTGCAGGTTCGCGGTCTCCTTCTCGTAGGTCACCCGCACCGTGTCACCGATCTTGGTGCTGGTCTTTTCCAGGAAGCGCGTGGGCACCACGACCTGCCGCGTGCCGGTGATCCAATGCCCGGAGATCATCTCGTAGCTGCCGGAGCGCGAATCGCCCTCGTAGAGGCTGGCCTGAACCGAGCCGGAGATCCCGGTCACGGCGACCTCGGTCTGGGTCTTGCCGTAGTACGACCCCGTGCCCGCCTGCGACGTGACGGCGGCCCGCACCTTCGCCGGGTCGGCAATCTTGGGTTCGGACGTGCTTGCCACGCTGCCGCTTACGGGGGACGGGCTTGCCACGCTGCCCCCCACAGGAGGAGGCGGAGGGGGAGCGACGTTGTTCAGCTTGGTGGTCGTGACCGTGACCGCGGCACGGCTCTCGGGGTCCTGCGAAGTGCCGATCGCGGTAAGGGACGAGGTCAGCCCTACTGCGAAGGTTGCCGCGACTGTACCGAACGCCACCGCGAGCAGCATCGCGAGGGTACGGACCGGATGTGTGAAGGGGGTGGCGAGACCGTAGGTCACCGGTCGCGGCAGCGGCAGCAGCCCCATCGCCCGATGTGCCCACTGGCCGCGCCCCGTGCGCGGCGCCCGGCCGACCGCGATGGCCTCGACCGTACGCAGCCTGCCGGCCCGCAGCGCGGGAATCAGCGCCGCGACCCCCACGACGGCCAGGGCGGCGGCCGGCACCGTGACGTCCACCCACCAGGCCACCGAAAGCGGGACGCCGCCGTACACCGACTCGGTGTCGGACAGCAGGGGCACGGCAAGGAGGTTGCCCAGGACGACCCCCAGAGCGATGCCGGCACCGGCCGGAATCAGCGCCTGGGCCATGTAGGCGCGTACGACCTCGCGCGGAGTGAAGCCGATGGCCTTGAGGATGCCGATTCTGCGCAGGCTGGTGCCGACCGCGCCACTGATCACACTGCTGACGATGATCACCGACATCACGATGCCGAGCGCGCCGAAAGCCATCACGAACGGGACGGTCGCCGCCGCACCCTGATCAGCGGCGCGCTTGGTGTCCAGCCAGGACTGGGTGCCCAGCAGCGCCCCGGAGCCCACGGAGGCGGCGAGCTTCTTCCGGTCGGCGATGATCTGCTGCTTCGTGCTCGCGGAGTCGAAGCGGTAGAGCATCTGACTCGCGACCGGGTGGCCCTCCGACACCAGCGCGTCGACCTGCGCGGGAGTAGCCCAGGAGTCAGCGGTCTTGCTGGCCGACACAGCGAAGCCGACGATCGAAAGGGCCGGGGCGCCCTCGGCGTCCGAAGCCTTCAGGGTGGCGCCGATCCCGATGGCGGGCCCCTCGAACGAGGCGGCGAGCACGATCTCGCCCGGCTTCCGCGCCCACCGGCCGGACTTCAGTTCCACCCGGTCCACGGCGCCGTCCGGCGCGGACCGCCCGACCAGGGTCAGCGCCGGCAGTTGGAAGCCCGCCCGGTCCACCGGGCGGACCGACGTGGACGGGTACGGTCCCGCGCTCGCGGCGACGCCGGACAGCTTCCCGGTCTTCGCCAGCTGCGCCGCACTCGCCCTGGCCGGGTCGAACTGTGCGGTGATGTGCGAGCCCTGCTGCTTCTTGAAGGCGTTGTCGAAGGGAGCGGCCGCGGCGACCATCAGCGACCCGGCGACCACGGCCGAGGCCACGGCCATCATCGTGGCCACGGCGATCACCACGGTCTGCACCCGCCGTCGGCCGACGCCGGAGCGTACGACCCGGCCCAGCGCGCCGGTACCGAACAGGCTCATCGGACGGCCTGCGCGTACGTGTCGAGGGCGAGGTGACCGTCGACCAGGTGGATCGTGCGGCTCGCGCACGCCTCCGCGAGGGCCAGGTCGTGCGTCACCAGCACGATGGTCTGTCCGGCGCGGTGCAGATCCATCAGAAGATTTCGGACGTCGTGGCCCGAGGCCGTGTCGAGCGCACCGGTGGGCTCGTCGGCGAGCAGCAGCGCGGGCCGGTTGACCAAGGCACGGGCGACCGCGACCCGTTGGCGTTCACCTCCGGACAGCCGGCCCGGGTAGGCGCGGGCATGCTTCTGGATCCCCAGCGTCTCCATGAGCTCATACGCGCGGGCCTCGGCCTTGCGCCGACTGGTCCCGGTCAGCTGGGCCGGGAGCTGAATGTTGTCGGTGACGGTGAGATCGTCGAGAAGATTGAAGAACTGGAAGGCCATGCCGATGTGCTCGCGACGGAACTTGGCGAGGGCGTGCTCGCTCAGCTGGTCGATCCGTCGCCCGGCCACGATCACGGCGCCATCGGTCGGCTTGTCCAGGCCGGCGACGAGGCCCAGCAGCGTGGACTTGCCGCTGCCGGAAGGGCCCGTAACGGCAAGGGCCTCACCCTTGGCGACGCTGAGCGTGAGCGGTCCGAGCGCCGGTGCGCCGGCGCTGTCGTAGCGCTTCGCCACACCCTCCAGTTCGATCACTTGATGCATATGAGTTGTCCGTCCTTGCGGTCGCGAGAGGCCATGCCGTTGCCAGTCCTGCGAACCTAGAGGTGCCGTGTGTGGGGCGCGTCGGCCGCGGAACCGACATCAGGCCCTTCCTGCGGAGGATTCGGCCGCGGAGTCATACCTGAGAAGCAGGCCCCTGGGGCAATGCCCTGGCCGGACAGGCGGACGCGGGCCGGGCGGGGAGCGCAGCACAATGCACGGATGGAGACGGAAGGCCGGCGCAGCCGGCCTCAGCAACTCATCGACGCGCTACGCCCGGAGGCGAAGGCCGCCCCGCTGTCCCGCCGAGCGGTGCGCGCCGATGTGGTGCTGGCGGTCGTACTGACCGTCATTGCCCTGTTCGTGGCGGTGCGCTATCCCGGCGACGGGCCGGTGAACATCAACCCCCCTACGGTGGACGTCGGGACCGGGGTCCCAGCCCCGCCCCCGCCGCCCGACCCTGGCCAGGTGCCCGTGGAGGAAGAACCCTCCTCCGTGCCCTGGGCCCTGGTCGTCCTGTCGACGCTGCCGCTGTCAGCCAGGCGCCGGTATCCGCTGACCTTGTTCGTGGTGGTGCTGGGAGCAGCACTGGCCATCGGCAGCTCCGCCTCCTGGATCACCGTCCTGGCCTGTGTCATCGGCGCCTACAGCGCCGTCGTATACAGCCGTTACCGGATAACGGCGATCGCCGTCCTGGTGATCGCCGCCGCGCTGTCCGGCTTCGCTTTCCGCAACGCGGAACCCGTGCTCCCCGGATGGTCCAGCCCAGGATTCGTGCTCCTGGTGGCAGGGATGCTGGCCAGCCTCGTCCGATTTCTGCAACTGCGGCTGGCCTCCAGCCGGGACCGGATGACAGAACTGCAGGCCGCTCAGGAGGAGGCCACGCGCCGCGCCGTCGAGGAGGAGCGTGCCCGCATTGCCGCCGAACTGCACGATGTTGTGACCCACAATGTGAGCGTGATGGTGATCCAGGCCGGCGCGGCCCGCAAAGTGATGGACATGGCGCCCGAGCAGTCCAAGGAGGCACTACTGGCCGTCGAGGCGGGCGGTCGGGCCGCCATGGCTGAACTCCGCCACGTGATGGGCCTGTTGGCCGCCCCGGACCATGAGAGGCCCGACGGCCTGGAGCCCCAGCCTGGGCTCGCGCAGCTCGACGCGCTCGTCGCACGAGTACGCGCCGCCGGTACACCCGTAAGCGTCGGGGTGTCGCTGCCACCGGATCCGCTGCCACCGGGGGTGGACCTCGCGGCGTATCGCGTCGTACAGGAGGCGCTGACCAACACGATCAAACATGCGCGCGGCGCGCAGGCATCCGTCGCCATTGGTTACACCGACGCCTGTCTGGAGATCGAGATCACGGACACCGGCGGCGCCAAGGATTCCCCGCCGGTGCAGAGCAACGGCCGTGGCCACATGGGGCTGCGCGAGCGGTTGGCCGTCTACAAGGGCGAGCTGACGGCCGGACCGACGCCGACCGGCGGCTACCGGGTGACGGCCCGCATCCCACGGAGCGCGGTATGACCGCGGACCGGCCACCTCTGCGCGCCGTCATCGCCGACGATCAAGCCCTCGTACGCACCGGTTTCAAGATGATCCTGGCCGCGGACGGCATCGAAGTGACGGCCGAGGCCGCCGACGGGGCCGAGGCTGTGGCAGCGGTTCGCCGTACGCGGCCCGACGTCGTCCTCATGGACATCCGGATGCCGGAGATGGACGGCATCGAGGCCACCAGGCGCATCATCGGCGACGCCGGCCCGGCCGGAACTCGGGTCATCATCCTCACCACATACGACCTCGACCACTACGTCTACGCCGCGCTCACGGCCGGCGCCAGCGGCTTCCTGCTCAAGGACGTCACCCCCGAACATCTGGTCTCCGCCTTACGCCTGGTGCAGACCGGCGACGCTCTCCTCGCGCCCACGATCACTCGTCGGCTGATCGAGCGCTTCGCCCATCACGACGAACCGCAGACCATCGCCCCGCACCGCGATCTGTCCGGCCTGACCCCGCGCGAGCTCGAGGTGCTCCGCCTACTCGCGACGGGCCTCAGTAATGCCGAACTCGCCTCCCGGCTGTTCCTCAGCCCGACCACGGTCAAGAGCCACGTCGGCCGCATCCTGTCGAAGCTGGACCTGCGCGACCGCGTCCAGGCCGTCGTCTTCGCCTACGAGACGGGGCTGATCGCCCCGGGAGGGGGCGCCTAGGGCCTGTCGCGAAAGTCGGTCTTCGGGGGAGCTAGAGTCCTCGCCGGGTGGCTTTGATCTGGGGAGGGACGAGCACCATGGATACTCACGTGCAGACGCGTGTCTCGGCGTACGCCATCGCGGTGGAAGACGAGCGGCTGCTCTTGGCCCGGTTGTCGGACGCATCGCCCATCTTTGCTCCAGGGCTGTGGCACCTGCCGGGCGGAGGAATCGACCGAGGTGAGCAGCCTGTGGAGGCCCTGGCGCGTGAGCTTCTGGAGGAGACCGGTCTTGAATTGGCCGCTGCTCAACTGCTCGACGCGCGGACATACGCAGTTCAGCGACACGGAGTCAACTGGAGCCTCACCGCACTGTTCTACGCCGTTGACCTCAAGGCCGGGGCACTGGCGGTGGCCGAGATCGACGGTTCCACCGATGCGGCGGTTTGGACCCCCCTGGCGGACCTGCGTGACTCCATGCTCTCGCCGGCGGCTTCCGATGCGCTTCGGATGCTGCGGCCCAAGGGGCAGAGTGCCGTTCACAGCCATTCGTTGAGGACTGCGACCAGCACGGTTGCCTCATAGCGGCTTATGCCCGTTGCGGTCCCGGTCGGCCGGGACCGGGATGGCAACCTTGATACCGCGTCTCCGCAGGTACGCCCGGTTACCACGGGAGTCGTACGCCTTGTCGGCCGTCACCCGGTCCGGGCGCCTGCGCGGCCGCCCTCGTCCGAGCCGGGGCACCCGGATCGCTTCCAGGACCGGTTTGAACTGCGGCGAGTCACCCCGCTGCCCGGCCGTGAGCACGACGGACAGCGGCTTCTGCCCCTGCTCGACGGCCGGATGGATCTTGGTGGTCAGCCCGCCTCGGGAGCGTCCGAGGCCGAAACGCAGTTCAGGCGCGCGGCAGCACGCCCAGAAGCGTCGAGGTGAAGGAGATCCGCAGAGCGTCACGCAACTCCAAGTTGAGCACGCCGAGGGCAGGCTCGTCCGCGTAGGCGGCGAGGAGGCTGGGCGGCGGCGGGACGTACGCCGACAGGGCACCCGCCGAGACCAGGCTCATCAGGCAGAACAGCTGTGCGTCGTCGCCGAGTTCGGGCACGTGGCGGCGCACGAGCTCGGTCATGGCCGCGAGCCGCGTGAGGGAGGAGCGCTTGTGCCGCTTGACCACCTCGACCGAGACATTGTGCTCAAGGACGCCGCCCTGCGCGCCGAAGAGGTCGCACAGCACCACCCGGCCCGCCAGCGACCGGCTGAGGACCTCGGCCAGCCGGCCCGCCCGCACTTCCGGCGCCGCATGCGCCTCGATACCCGCGGCCAGCTCGTCCGCCAGCTCGGCGAGCCAGCTCTCCAGAAAGACGTCCAGCAGTTCGAGCAGCACCGCCTCGCGCGACTCGAAATACCGCAGGACGTTCGACTTGGCCAGGCCCACCCGCCGGCTGAGCTCGTTGAGGCTCACCTCGGCCACGGGCATCTCGTCGAGCATCGCCGCCGCCGTGTCCAGGATCGCCCGGCGGCGGATCTCCCGCTGCTCCTCGCTTCGCGCCCGCTGAAATGTCACACCCTCAGCCTATCTTAAAGACCACCGGTCCCTTGACAGGAGACCGGCGGTCTTTTACATTGGGCTCATAACAGACCGATGGTTCTTTAGGGGCGCGCCATGAGCGGCAACTGGACAGAGCAGCACATCCCTGACCAGCACGGCCGGGTGGCGATCGTGACCGGCGCCAACACCGGGCTGGGCTTCGAGACCGCCCGGATGCTCGCGGCGCGCGGGGCGGCGGTGGTCCTGGCGGTCCGCGACGTGGAGAAGGGCAAGCAGGCAGCCGCCCGCATCACCGGCGACGTCACCGTCCAGGCCCTCGACCTGGCCTCCCTGGACGCGATCCGGTCCGCGGCGGCCGACCTGCGCGCGACCCACCCGCGCATCGACCTTCTGATCAACAACGCGGGCGTGATGTACACCCCGCGCCAGACCACCGCCGACGGCTTCGAGCTGCAGTTCGGCACCAACCACCTCGGCCACTTCGCCCTGACCGGCCTGCTGCTGGACCGGCTCCTGCCCTTCCCCGGCTCCCGCGTCGTGACGGTCAGCAGCACAGGTCACCGCATCCGGGCCGCCATCCACTTCGACGACCTGCAATGGGAGCGCTCGTACAGCCGCGTCGCCGCCTACGGCCAGGCCAAACTCGCCAACCTGATGTTCACGTACGAACTGCAGCGCCGGCTCGCACCGCACGGCACCACGGTCGCGGTGGCCGCCCATCCCGGCGTGTCCAACACCGAGCTCGCCCGCAACACGCCCGCCGCGCTTCGCGGGCCCATCACCTGGCTCGCGCCGCTGCTCACCCAGAAAGCCGAGATGGGCGCCCTGCCCACCCTGCGCGCCGCCACCGATCCGGCCGTCACCGGCGGCCAGTACTACGGCCCCGGCAACCGCGGCGAGGTCCACGGCTACCCGAAGCTGGTCACCTCCAGCCCCGACTCCCACGACCAGGCCGCCCAGCAGCGCCTGTGGACCGTCTCCGAGGAGCTCACCGGGGTGACATTCTCAGCGGTGACTCCACAGCGGATGGATTCCTGAGGCCGCAACCGGATCCGAACCGGTGTGCACCGCTTTGCAGGCGGTTCCCTGACCCCTCGCGCATACGACCGGGCCGCCCGGGACGACGGGCGGAGCTCCGACGCCCGGACCCGAACCGGAACCTGGACGGTTAACAGCCGATTCCGCTGTGACCAACGAGGGACATGGGTACGGTGTCCTGCCTGTCGGACACCCCGGAGGACGCCCATGCCGCGCGAGTCGACCACCTTGCCGGAGTACTGGGACACCTACAAGCCGTACCGCGAGGAGGGCGAGCAGCCGACGCCTGACGTTGAGACCTTCGCGTGGACCCAGTACGACGGGCACGGCCCCGGCGAGGAGTTCCTGGGCAGCCCGCGTATCGCGCTGGAGCTGGGCTGTGCCGAGGGCAAGGAGGCCGTGTACCTCGCTCGTACCGGCGTCGCGGTGACCGCGTTGGACTTCTCCGCCGCCCAGGTCGCACGTGCCCGCCGATGGTGGGACGGCACCCCTGGGCTGACATTCGTCCAGGCCGAGGCATGCGGCTACCTCGGTACGACTGAGCCTACTACGGCCCGCAGCCGATGTACGGGAACCGCCTCGCGGGCCGCAAGCTCACCCTCCTGCGCTGGTCGTACCCGCCACAGTGGTGGGCCGATCTGCTCAAGCGGACCGGGTTCGTCGACATCGACGCCCGTGTGCTCCCCGCGCCCAGGCCGACAGACGTCGGCACCCTCATGGTGCGCGCGAGCGCTCCCAAGTGAAGGGTGGGCCTATTCCCGGGCCGCCACCTGGGAACTCGGCCAACAGCCCACCGGCAAGCACATCTGGTTCGCGCTGCGCGAACCCCTCACCGAGTGATCAAGAGCCGGCCAAGTCCTCGCCACGGTAGGTGGAGAGGTCGGCCAGGAACTTGCGGCGCAGGGCGGGGACCCTGCTGGTCGCGGCGAAATAGCTGCGGGCGGCGAAGAGCGCGAGGCGGCCGGTGACGGGCCGGAAGACCGGATCGTCGCCGCTGGTGCCATTGCTGGTGAGGGATTCGGCGACGCGCTCGTAGCCGTAGGGGATCATCTCGGCCTCGTAGTCGCCGATCGCGGCCAACAGCCGCTTGCGCCCGCCCGCGACGGCAGTCAGCTCGCGGCACAGCAGTGTGGCGTCGCGCAGCGCGGTGTTACCGCCGCAGGAGCGTGGTCAAGGTAACGCCGGAAGCGACCCGGCGCTGCTACGAGCTCATGGCCCCGCTCATCGAGGACGGCGCGAAGGAACTCGGGGCGCTGTACAGCGCGGAGCAGTTGGAACTGGTCATGGATTTCCTACGGGCCACCACCGCGCTCCAGACCCGGCACACCGAACGCCTGCGCGCTTTGCGGGGCCAGTGAGGCCAGTGTGGTGGGCCGGATCGCGTCGGTGGCGGTTGAGCCGAGGAGGAGGTCGGTCAGGTTGTGGGGCCGGGCCTGTTCGTCGGTGGGGGTCGCCGCGGTGATGCGGTCCAGGCGGAAGCCTCGGCCGGCGCGGCGGGTGCGGCACCAGGCGATGAGGTACCAGCGGCCTTCGGCGGTGAGGAGTCCGGACGGTTCCACGACTCGGTCGGTTTCGCGTCCGGACGCGTCGGTGTAGGACAGCCGCAGCGCCACGTTGTGGGTGAGGGCCCGTTCCACGGCGGTGCGGATCTCGGAGTCGGTTCGGGTCGGCCGCGCGACGATCCGTGCGGCGAGTTCGCGGGCCGCCGCCGATGCGGGGCCGGTCATCGAGGCCGCGATCTTCTGGGCCGCGGTGCGGGCCGCGCCCGCGTAGGGGGTGGCGGCGCCGACAGCGGCGAGCGCGGCGGTCAGTGCGGAGGCTTCTTCGGCGGTGAAGTGGATCGGAGGGAGGGTCATCTCCGGGGAGATGGACCAGCCCCCGCCCCGCCCGGGTGTGGTGCGCACCGGAACGCCGGTGTCCATCAGCGTCTGGAGGTCGCGCTGCACCGTGCGGGTGCTGATCTCGAATCGCGCGGCGAGCGCCGCGACCGTCAGTGGCCGCGGCGCGGCCGCGCGCAACTCCTCCACCAGCGCGTACAGCCGGGCGGTGCGGTTCATGGGGCCGACGCTACCGGCACGCCGTGGCCAGGAAGTCCCGCTCGCGCCGCTGTTCCCGCTCGGTGATGGTGAGGGGGAACAGGGTGAAGCCGTGCATCGCGCCGGCGATGACGTCGAGCCGTACGGGCGCGCCGGCCGACCGCCAACGCTGGGCCAGGAACAGGGAGTCGTCCAGCAGCGGGTCCTCGGTGCCGACGACGAGGCGGGCGGATGGCAGACCGGCCAGGTCCGCGAAGAGCGGGGAGACCTCGGGGTCGCGGCGCTGCTCCGCCCCCATCCCCGGCGTGAACAGTTCATAGGCGCCCCGGAGCGAATCGGTGTTGCTCAGCCGCGGTCGGGGGCCGAACAGCCGCTGGCTCGGTGTCATCGACAGGTCGTAGGGGCCGAAGAGCAGGTGGGCCGCCCGGAACGCGCCGGTGATGCCGTGCCGGTCGCGAAGGCGCAGCAGTGTCACGACGCTGAGGTGGGCACCGGCCGATTCGCCGCCGATCAGCAGCCGTTCCGTACCGAACTCGGTTGCGGCGTGCTCCACCAGCCACCGGGCGACCGCTTCGCAGTCGTCGGGCCCGGCGGGGAACGGGTGTTCCGGCGCCAGGCGGTACTCCACGCTCACCACCGCCAGCCGCGCCTCCACGGCAAGCCGCCAGAGCCTTTCATCCTGCCCGTCCGCGGCGCCGAACGCCCAGCTGCCACCGTGGATGTGCAGATGCACGCCGTCGACGCGGTCCGGTACGAACGTCCGCACTTTCACCCCGCCCGCGACGACGCGGTCCTGGCCGTGCTCCAGTCTCACCGGTGGGGTGTCGGCGCCGAGCCGGTTGCGCCGCAGAAGCGCCAGTGTGGCCGCGCTCGGCACCGGTCCACGGGCCGGTCGGCTCGCCGCGTCGGCCTCGAACTTCTCGTTGAAGGCAAGGGTTTCGGCGAGGCAGTCCTCATCTGTGATCGTCATGCCGCCGACATCTGTGATCGTCATGCCACCGACGTTCGCAGCCACCCGCGACAACACCCTGTCACCCTTTCCCTGTGATCTACGTCATGGCCTGTGCGATGTCGTGGCCGCGACGTCGCCGCCGCGATGTCACAGCCGTGTGCTGGACACGATCTGGGCCGGTCACAACCGGCGGAGGGAGGGCGGTTGGCGGCTCGGCGGCGTTCTCCGTTGCGCACACTGGTGGTGCGGGGCAGGTCAGCGACGAGTTGGGGGGATACGCCATGGCGGCCGGTTGCCGGGACTGTGAGACGTGTACGAGGTCGTGGCTGGGGCGACTGTTCCAGAACGCGGCGGTGGGGCTGATGCATGTGGTGACGATCGGCATCAGCTATCTGGTCAAGAAGGGGTTCAGGCGGCACTGCCCGCAGTGCAAGCACCTGCTGTCCAGGCACGCGCGCAGGGCGGACGGTTCGTTCCGGGACTAGGGCCTGCCAGGTCACCAGCCGGCCGCGGCTCCGGCGGATGTCCGGCTCGCGGCCGGGAGGCTGCCCGCGGGGCGGCGCAGGTGCCAGACGTCGGCCGGGGGCAGGTTGGCCCAGACCGTGCTGCGGCCGGTGGCGTAACGGCGGCGGTAGTCGGCCAGCACCTCTTCGGCGGCCCGGTGCCGCCGCGCCTGGTTCCGGGAGGGGAGCAGGCTGCGGGCCCGCCGGGTGCCGCGGTAGGCGAAGTAGGCCAGGAGGCCGCCGGGGCGCAGCAGCTCCAGATACCGGCCCATGATCGCCTCGATCTGGCGGGGATCGAAGTTGGCGAAGGGCAGGGCCGAGATGATCGCGTCGTAACGGCGGCCTACGTCGAGTTCCTCGACGTAGGCCTCGTGCACACGTATCCGCTCGGACCGTCCGGCCAGGTGGGGGTGGGTGCGGACGAGGTCGCGCAGCCGGCCGGTGAAGCGGGGGTTGGCCTCGACGATGTCCAGGCGGCTGCCCGTCGGCAACTGGTGGATCAGGGAACGGGTGACCGACCCGGTACCGGCGCCGGCCTCCAGGACGCTCAGCGGCCGCCCCGCCTGTGAGCGCACCGGTTCGGTCAGCGCGTGGGCCAGCGCCCTGCCGCTGGGGGCGAGGGCCCCGGTGGTGCGCATGTCGCGGGCTGCCTCGAGGAGGAACATCCAGCCTCCGGCGGCGCGCTGTCCGAGGACGTGGTCATGCGGGGTGGTCGAGTCATCCGTGGCATGCATGGGCGCACGCTACATACCGGCTCCGCATCGGCGGACCCCTCGCCGTGTGACGGTGCCCACCTGCGCGAATGCGGGAGGCGGCGCGGAGGGCCGGTGCGTTGCGCCCCGGCGGCCGACCTGGGCGCGTTTCGGGTGAGTTGGCGGCACGGGACGACGGGGCGGCGCGTACCGGCACCCCGGAGCGGTAACGCTCATCACATCCACCAGCCGGGACGGTGGCTCGGCCGAGGGTTACTCCTACCTCACCGTACGTAACACGGCGGCGCCGATGTGCACAGCGCCGTTCCGAGACTGGGGCCTGCCCGGTGGATGATGCCGGACAGGCCCCTGGTCCCGAGGAGGGCTCAGCGCTTGAGCGTGAAGGTGAAGTCGCCGGTGAGCTTGGCGTTCAGCCGGACCGCCGAAACGAGCTTGCCCTCCGTGATCAGTCTCTCCACCTCGGCCCGGGAAAGACCGCAGCCTTCAGCGATCAGCCGCACCGGCCGGACGGGGATCCGCGCCGCGAAGCGGACCGAGACATCCATGACCTCACAGTCCAGGTGATCCGATCCGCCGGTGTCGAGGCGCCAGGCGTTGTCCCAGTCGAGGGCGATGCGATTACGGCGCCGTACGACCGGATCCTGGAGCAACTCGGCTGTCAGGGCGAGGTCGTTGTCATGCAGCCGGTCCAGCAGCTCGGGTCGTACGGAGCGCACGTTCATCCGCTCCAGGACCGTGAGCTTCGCCGTTTCCCCGCAGGCGGTACAGAGCACGAGGAGCCAGGCGTCGATGAGCTTGTGGTTCGCGTTGACGCGGAATTTACCGCTTGCCCGGAAGCGCTCGGACGCGCACGCGTGGCAACGGCGGAGAACGAGCGGCAGGCAGGTGGGCATGACCACCCAGTTATTGAGCACAGAAATACACCGGTTTCAGTGAGAAATCCGCAGCAAAAAAGAGCGCGGCGCATATGCGCGACGCGCGACAAATCAGCGCTTGGGAGGTCTCACACGGTGTACAACGGCACGTCCTCGACTGGGCGACTTGGGTCGGCAGCACGCTAATGGCGCAGCGTGGTGCCGCTCCACTGGTTTTTGCCGAAGCAGGTCAGCGGGGCTGGAGCCGGCGGTGCAGAAGGCAGAACTCGTTGCCTTCGGGGTCGGCCAGGACGTGCCAGTTCTCGGTGCCGGTCTGGCCGACGTCGGCGGGCCTGGCGCCGAGCGCGAGCAGCCGCTCCAGCTCGGCGTCCTGGTCGCGGTCGGTGGCGTTGACGTCGAGGTGCAGTCGGAGCTTCTCGGGCCGGGGATCGCTGCTGGGGCTGAGGACGAGGGTGGGCTGCAGACCGCCGAAGCCGGCGTCGGGCGGCCCGATCTCGATGCTTCCGTCGTCCTCCCGGTCGAGTTCGACGTAGCCGAGAACCTCGCTCCAGAACGCGGCGAGCCGCTCGGGGTCGGCGCAGTCGAGGATCAGCTCACTGATGCGGCATGCCATGCCCGTCAGTCTACGGAGAGAACCCGAAAAGCCATCGGCCGCGGGGGGGGGGGGGGGGGGGGGGGGGGGGCCGGGCCCGGGGGGGGGGGGGGGGGGGGGGGGGGGGGGGGGGGGGGGGGGGGGCCGGGCCCGCCCGGGGGGGGGGGGGTGACC
>NZ_JAGGLR010000018.1 GCF_017874715.1 Streptomyces iranensis
GCCCGGACCCCCCCCCCCCCGGGGGGGCCCCCCCCCCCCCCCCCGCGCCCCGCCCCCCCCCCCCCCCCGGGGGGGGGGGGGGCCCCCCCCCGGGGGGGGCCCCCCCCCCCCGCCGCGGCCGGGCGGGCGTTCACTCGTGGCCGTTCACTCGTGGGCGCTGATCGCACCGCGGGTGCTGAGCACGATGTACACGCCGTTGGCGTCAAGCCCGGCGTCGTGCCCGTTCGCCTCCATCGTGGCCATGACGTCACCGTTGCCGATGATCTGCGCACGGTAGTGGCTCTCGCCGACCTTCGTGACCTTGGCCGTGAAATCGCCCGCGATCTCGAAGGTACCCGGCGCCTGGTGCTCGCCGCCCATCCAGGACTGGACCTCGCCGCCCATCGTGAGCACGACGTACATGCCGTTGGCGTCGAGCCCGGCGTCCTCCCCGTTCGCCTCGAACGTGGCCAGGACGTCACCGTCGTTGACCATCTTGAGGCGGTAGTGCTGGTCGCCGAGCTCGTAGATCTCGGCGGTGCTGCCGTCCGCCAGGGTCTCGGTGCGGTCCGGGGATGCCGCCTCGTCCGCGGCGCCCGCCTTGTCCTCGGTACCCGCCCCGGTGTCGGCCTTGGCGTCGGAACTCTTCGTTCCGGTGGAGGAATCCGCGCTGCTGGACGCGGCGGAGGCCGCGGGCTTCGAGGCGTTGGCGTCCGAGTCGTTGCAGGCGGTCAGGCTGAAACCGGCGGCTGCGATCAGGACCGCGGCGGCGACACGCAGGGTGCGGCGACGAACGGTGTGGGCGATGGTGTTGGAGCTCATCTTGGGTCCCCCCAGGGGCAGTCGATGTCGTGGTCTTCTCGGTGCGTCACCAACTCTGGCCGGGCCCCCTACCGCAAGGCTGCCGCCCCGCTAACGGTCGGCTAACACGGTTGTGAG
The DNA here is from genome assembly GCF_017874715.1 of Streptomyces iranensis. Taxonomy (GTDB): domain Bacteria; phylum Actinomycetota; class Actinomycetes; order Streptomycetales; family Streptomycetaceae; genus Streptomyces; species Streptomyces iranensis. The sequence goes on from NZ_JAGGLR010000018.1 coordinate 919, forward strand.
CAGGGGCAAGGACGAGGCACGGTCACGCGACCAGGCGGAGCCGGGTCATGGGCTGGTCCGGATGTCTGAGGCCCCACTCGCCCGCGACGCGCGTTTCAGGCCTTGGCGGCGGTTTCCGCCTCGGCGGCGTCGTCGGGGGCCGCCGGTTCGGGGAGGCTGGGCAGGAGCAGGCACAGCGGGACGGCGACGGCGGTGAGGGCCACCGACCACCAGAAGGCGGTGCCGAAGCCGTCGGCCAGGGCGTCCGGGGTGTGGGCGTCGCCGGTGCCGTGCTGGAGGATGACGGCGAGGACGGCGATGCCCAGGGCGCCGCCGAGCTGCTGGGCGACGCGGGTGATGATGCTGGCGTCGGGGATCTCCCCGTGTTCCAGCCCGACGTACGCGGCGCCCATGGGCGCGATCATGGCGGCGCCCAGAGCGATACCGCGGACGAACAGCGCGGCCATGAGCAGGACTTCGCTGGTGCCGGCGGTGACGAAGGCGAACGGCACGGTGGCCGCGGCGACGAAAGCGAATGCGGCGATGGCGACCCCGCGGGGGCCGAGGCGATCGGTGTACGCGCCTGCCAGGCCGCGGGCGAGGAGCGCGCCGACACCCTGCGGGATGAGCAGCAGTCCGGCGCCGAGGGCGTCCTCGCCGCGGACCTGCTGAAAGTACAGGGGCAGCAGCATCATCGACCCGTACAGGGAGATGCCGCCCAGGAGGAGCAGAGTGGAGGAGGAGGCCACCGCGCGGTGGCGGAACAGCCGCACATCGACCAGGGCGCCGGTGGTGCGGGTCAGCGCCCAGGCGGTGTAGCCCCCGACCAGGGCGAGTCCGCCGGTCAACGGGATGAGGACCTTGGCGTCGGCGAAGCCCGCGCTGCCCTCGACCCGGGAGAGGCCGTAGACAAGGGCGGCGAAGCCCGAGCAGAGCAGGAGCAGGCCGACGGTGTCCAGGCGGGCGCGGGGGCGGTCGGGCGCCGGTCGGTCGTCGGGCAGATTGCGCCGGGCGAGCCAGGCACCGACGACGCAGAAGGGAATGTTGACGAAGAACAGCCAGCGCCAGTCGGCCAGATGCAGGATGAGCCCGCCCAGGACCGGGCCGAGGATCGGGCCGAGTGCGGTGGGCACCGTGATGATGGCCATGACCTTGCCGATGTTGCGGCCCTGGGCGGCCTGCATGAGCAGCGTGGCCATGAGCGGCATCATGAGGCCGCCCGCGCCGCCCTGGACGACGCGGAAGGCGATGAGGCTGGTCGCGTTCCACGCCAGCGCGCTCAGGATCGAGCCGAGCAGGAACCCGCCCAGGGCCGCGATCCACAGATGTCGGCCGCCGAGCCGTGACTGGGCCCATCCGGCGAGTGGGATGGTGACGAACACCGCCAGCAGGTAGCCGGTGCTCACCCACTGGATGGTGGACAGCGGGGCGTCGAGCTCCCTCGCCAGGTCGTTGAGCGCGACGCTGACGATGGTGGTGTCGAAGACGACGGCTAGGGCGCCCACGATGAGGGTGATCGCCATGCGCCACACGGCGGGGTCCACGCGATGGGGATTCACGCGATCGGGATCCACGCGATGGGGGTCTGCCGCCGTTGATGCGGGGCTGGCCCGGTTGGGAGGAGTGCTCACGAACAACCGCCTTAAGATATAGCGATCTATCTTACGGTGGTCAGGGTAAGGCGCTAGAATAAGAAAGGCAAGTCTATCTAAGGGAGAGGCGCATGCCCGAGCGACGCCGCGGAGCGGCACTGGAGAAGGCGCTCCTCGACGCGGCCTGGGAAGAACTCATGGACACCGGCTACGCCAGGTTCACCATGGACGCCGTCGTCAAGCGCGCGGGCACCAGTCCGCCCGTTCTCTATCGCCGCTGGTCCAACCGCGACGAACTCGTCCGGGCGGCCATCGTCCACACCCTGAAGGAGTCCCGCCTCGACGTTCCCGACACGGGAAGCCTGCGGGAGGACATCCTCACCCTCATGCGGGAGATCAACTCCACCCGCGTCCAGTTCATCACCATCATGAGCATGCGCCTGGCCGACTACCACCAGGAGACCGGAAACAGCCCCGTCGATCTGCGCGACCCCCTCGCGACGGGACGCGCGGAAGCCCTCGACGCACTCTTCGGCCGCGCCGTCGACCGCGGTGAGATCAAACCGGAACTCCTCACCGAACGCGTCAAGTCGCTCCCCTTCGACCTGCTGCGCCACGAAATCCTCACGACCTTCGCGCCCGTGCCCGACGACACCCTCGAAGAGATCGTCGACGGGGTCTTCCTCCCCCTGGTGCGCTGACCACCGGCCCAGGCGGTTCGCCGTGGCTCAGCCCTCTTCGGCGACCAGGGTGTAGCGCACGGTCTGGGCCTGGATGAGGCCGTCACGGAAGACGAAGGTGTCGACCCCATCGTTCACGCGCACACGGGCGGTTGCGGCCGACCACTCGAGGAAGAGGACGTCATCCGCGAACTGGGGCTTCAACTCCCAGGCGGCGTTGGGGAGATCGCCGAGCAGTGCGCCGATGCCCCGCTTCACCCCTTCGCGGCCCCGCAGCACACCGGAGGGCGTGACGAAGACCGCGTCCTCCGCGTAGTTGGCGCTGATCCTGTCCAGGTCGCCCGAGCCGAGCGCTTGGCCGTGGTCGTGGAAGATCTGCTCGGGGGTCCGGGTCATCGCTCCAGCCATTCCGTTCGCGGGTGTGTTTCGCGGGTGTGCGAGGTGACTCGAGACAGTAGTTGCATACGCGGATGATTGCAAGCGCTGGCTATTGCGGAAGCAAGCTCCTATCGAGCTGATCGGCCAGATCGGCCAGGCCGTCGGCGTGCAGGTCAAAACGGTCCGAGGGGCTGGGCGGGTCACCGACGGGGCGGGCGACATAGGCGGTGCGCAGGCCGAGAGCCTGCGCACCGCGCAGGTCCCAGGCGTGGGCGGCGACCATCAGCAGCCGCTCCGGCGGCCGTCCGGAGACGGTGACGGCCAGCTCGTAGACCGCCGGATCCGGCTTGTAGGTGCGGGCGTCCTCGGCGGACAGGGCCTGGTGCCAGCGCAGACCGGCGTGGGCGTTGATCTCCAGCAGCGCCGTCCGGCTCGCGTTGGAGAGGCCGATCAGCGGGAACCGCCCGGCGAGCCGGGCCAGCCCCGCCACCGTGTCGGACCACGGCGGGAGCCGGCGGCCGGACAGGGCCAGCGCCGCCACGGCGGCCGGGTCGTCGACCCCGGCGGCGTCGGCGACGAGCCGGGCGGCTTCGTGGTCGAGGATCTCGGTGGTGGCGTAGGGCCGGGCGCCGTCGAGGATGCGGCGCTGCTCACGGTCGACATGCCGCTGCCACAGCGACAACAGCCGCTCGATCCCGGAATCGTCGAGCTCCGGGGCGAGTTCACGGATACCGGCGCGGATGCCGGTGGGTTCGTCGACGAGCGTGCCGAGTACATCGAAGACGACGGCGTCGATCTCCAGCTCTGACATGGGCAAGGTCTCCTGACGGAGCGAGGGGGCGCGGGGGCTGAGACTGAGACCGAGACCGAGACCGAGACTGAGACTGGGGCTGGGGCTGGGGCCGGGGCGAGGGCTGAGGCTGGCAGTTGGTGCGGCGCGTAAGGGTTAAAATTGCGTTTAGCCGACCGTAGCGAGGAGCGCGTCAACGATGCAAGTGGCATTGGACGATTACGTCTGGGCGGCGGGGATCGCGACCGAGCTGGTCAACACCACCGCCGAGGTCTGGCGCGGCGACGACCGCCTGCCCGACCTGGCCGCCCTCGTCGCGTTCACCGAGCTGCACGGCGACCGACCCGGAGGTGACGACGACGTTCCGGGCGCACCGGCCGAACTCGCCCGCCGCGGAGGCCCGGCCGACCTCCATGCGGTGCACGCGCTGCGGAGCACCGTGCGGGACCTGATCGATCACCCCGACCGCGACCGCCTCATCGCCGGTGCCACCCGGCTCACCTCGTCCGCCCGGGGCGCCACCCTGACACCGGATCCCGCGCACGAGGGCCGCATGCGGTGGGCCGTCCCGCTCCGGGACGGGGCGACCATCGCCGACGCCCTCTCACTGATCTGCGGCATGGGCATCCTCGGGGTCGTCCACACCCTCGGCGAGCGGCGGTTCCGCCCGTGCACCGCGCCCACCTGCCGGGGAGCGTTCATCGACACCACCCGGCCCGGCAGCCGCCGCTACTGCATGCCCGGACTGTGCGGCAACCGCGTCAACGTCGCCAACCACCGCGCCCGCCGAACCGCGAGGCGCGACCGGCCCGCCGACTCCGATTAGGCCGGCCGCCGAGCTCCCCGGCTCGGCCCCGGACCCCGGGGCGAAGCCTCTGGATCCGGCAAGGGCGGGTAGCGGAACTGTGCGACCGTCGGCAATTCGGCCGCCCTATTAGAAGGTGACGAAAACCGGCCACATGCTCATCATGCGGCACCTCGATGCCCTGGCGGGATCAGAGGTTCCGCTATCAGAACGCCCTGAGAGATAGGGTCCGGAGCCGAGTTTTTTCATCCTTCTGAACGGCCAGAACAGTGTTGCGAATAACACATATTCACCCCTTGCAGTGCATCCGAACCCCACAGAAAAACACTATCCTCGATCCAGTCGTTGACTGAGCGGAAGCCGGAACAGCGACGCTGCCCGCACATCCGTGGGGTCAACGACGAAGTAAGCGGGCGTGGTTCTCCACGTCTGGTGAGGGCCGCCGCCCCTGCTCCAACTGCCAGGAAGGGAGGGGCGGCGGTTTCCGGCCAACACCGTCATTGCTCACCACCCGCGCGCACCGTCCGCACATGATTTGCATTCGCGATCATCTCGTTGCATCCGCCCCGGATAGGCCGCTCGGGCAATCACTTAACCGAGCAGCAGGCAGCCGCCAATTCGAGTGGCAATTAACTGACACCGGATAGCCAAAACTCCTGCTGAGCGCCACCGCGCCCCATACCGGACATGACGCTTTCACGAAGACACGCCGAATATACGAGGCAAGCGGCTCCTGGGGGGTTTCATCGCCTTTTCAACGCCCCCCGGAGTGTGGCGTTGGCCATACCGAACGCGGGGCCAACTGGCGCGTTAAGTGCATTTACATGCGCTCCCTATCGCAAAGTTGCGAAATACCCGCCGGTAAGTATGGCTGCTATGCCCGGTGATGAGAGCTATGCGGATCAATGTCCCTGAAGCGCAGGGGAATTGTAGTGTCACCCTCCGACAGCTAGCGGCTGACGCTTTGTCAGTGGTTAGTGCGGGTTTAGTTGCGTCGAGCGACGTGGCTGCGTTAACTACACGACACCTGTCCGCGGGCAGGCGTACGTTCCGACGTGGTGTTCCCCCCTTCCTGGCAGTTGGAGCCGAACACCCCGTCAGTCCCTCACCAGGCGGACCCCGGCACATGACCGAGGGCCACGAAATCCAAGGAGAATCCGCATGGCCGAACGCAAGCGCCGGCGACACCTCGAGATCAGCCTCGACGAGCACGTGACCTTCTCCGTCCGCATCTCCCCCAAAGCGCTGCGGTGGGCCTGGGCCGTGTGCATCACGGTGGGCAGCACCGCTTGGTACACGCTGACGCACTAGCCCACGCAGGGCCCGCAGCGAGGCAGTGAGGCCGAGAAGCCGCCGCCCCCGGGGTCCGGGGACGGCGGCTGATCCCGGTGACCAGCGTCACATGCGCGCCTGTCACATCTCTCCGAGCCGTTCCGTCAGTGAGGTGTAACCACGGCAACCGCATAGGAGAGCCCATCATGGACGCTCGCTTGAACCTCTTCGGCAACCCGCTCCTCGGCACGTTCCTGAAGCACCTCAACTCCGCGGGCAAGGTGATCTCGGACTCGGCGCTGCCGGCCGCGACGCAGGAGCTGGTGAAGATCCGCGCCAGCCAGATCAACGGCTGCGGCTTCTGCACCGACATGCACACCAAGGACGCCGCGAAGGCCGGGGAGACCTCGACGCGCCTCAACCTCGTCGCGGTCTGGCGGGAGGCCACGGTGTTCACCGACGCCGAGCGCGCCGCCCTGGAACTGGCGGAGCAGGGCACCCGCATCGCCGACGCGGCCGGTGGCGTCACGGACGAGGCGTGGGCGAACGCCGCCAAGTACTACGACGAGGAGCAGCTCGCGGCTCTGGTGTCGATCATCGCCGTCATCAACACCTACAACCGGCTGAACGTCATCGTCCAGCAGCCCGCCGGCGACTACCAGCCCGGCCAGTTCGGGTGAGGCCCGGCGTCCTCCCACGGAGGCTGGGGTTGGCACGCGAAACGACGCAGGGGAACGGTCGGGAGACGGACGCCGCACGTCCGATGGAAGTCGGCATGGTGCTGTACGGGGGTCAGTCACACCACGCTCGGCTTCGTCGGTCCGCACCTGGCCTCGAGCGCGTGTGCGTCGACCGGAACAGGTTCACCGGCGGCGGTGTGACCGCGGGTATCGACTTCGGGCTCACCCCCGTGGCGCGCGTCATCGGCGAGGACGCCGCGAAACTCTCCCAGCCGGCCATGGAGTACAACCCGCGGCGCATCGCCCGCACCGTCTCGCAGGTACTGGAGCGGTGCGCGGCGCCGAGCGACGCGTGACGGTCGCTCACCTCGATATGCGCCTCGTCGCCACCGACCGGCGGGGCGGCCGACCACACCGTCACGCGCGGACCAGCACGATCGTCTCATTGGGCACGATCGAGCCCTCCGCGCGGCGTTCGAGCACGAGGAGGCCGACGGCGATGTTCCGGTAGGTGCCGGCCAGACTGGCGTCTTGCAGCACATGGCCGGCCACCTCCGACAGCGCCAGCGCTTCCAGACGGAGGAAGGCGGCCTCCGACGCCGTGATGGACCGCCGTGCCGCGGCGTGGTCGTCGGTCGCCGCCACGATCCTGGCCGCCATCTCCTCCATGGTTCCGGAGAAGACGGTGTGTTCGCGGCTCCGGGTCGACACGACGGCCGCCGCGTCACTGGCCAGCACCGCGAGCGCCTCCGGCATGAGTGGCCGTACGCGGGAGGCGGTGAAGTCGACGCCGCTCAGCACCCCGTGCACCAGCGACTGGAATCCGTCCGACCGCACGGTGCCGCGCCGGGAGCCCCGCTGCTGTCCGGCCAGCACGAGCAGGAAGGCGGCCAGCCGCATGGCCCAGTGCCCCTGGCGGGAGAGGCGATCGAGGATCCCGGGGTGGGTCACGTGGACGGAGGGTCCGAGGTCGTCGAGTTCCGGTACGAGGGCTGGGTAGAGGAGGTCCCCGGCACCGCGAGCGGCATCTTCAAGGGCGGGGAGCACGGCCTGGCGCGCCTCGAACGTGGCACCGGCCTGGAACATGGGCCGCAGGGCGTCACAGGCGAGGGCCACGGTCAACACCCGGAGGGGGTACTCGACGCGGTTCCAGACCGGGCTGGAACCGGAGGCCGCGACCGCCGCACGGCTGGTGCGGCGCGAGCCGTCCGGGGAGGGGATGACGCCGGCCTCGACGGCGAGGTCCCGCACCAGGGCGAGCGCCTGTTTCCCCAGGTCCAGGATCTCGTCGTCCTGCTCGCTCCGGCCGAGCCAGGAACCGGACCGGCTGAACCTCAACTCGGCGAAACCGCTGACCTCATACACGAGACCGGACAGGTCCGCCGGTCCGGGCCACCACGGGTTCCCCGCCCCCTCCGGCACCCACAGCGGCACCCCCACGGGGTCGCCGTCCGAGGGGGCGTACCAGATGGTGTGCTCGGGGGCCGGGGCGGCGAGGCGGAAACCGGGGTCGGCGACTTCCGCCTCGGTGGGCAGCCGATAGCCGACGTCCTCGGGCAGGAGGCCGTTCAGCCACCGTACGAAGGCCCCGGCCTGCTCCCTGGTCATCCCCACGGCGGCCGCCTCGGGCGGGCCTTCGACCAGGCCACGCCCCGTCGGCGGGAACTTCTCCGCGGCGAAGAGACCGAAGATCTCCCGCGTCACCGGCCGCGCGCAGACCAGCGTGTCCTCGCCGAGCCGTACCGTGTCGCGCAGCCACCGCATGACCGTGACGGCCGTCATCAGGCGGCGCCGGGACGAGCCGACGGGCTCCCGAAGGGCTTCCCCGCGCAGCGATTCCAGCCGGCGGGTCATCGACACGTCGAGCTCGGTCGCCTCCTCCTCGCAGTCGAAGGCCAGGGCGAGCGCCCTGACGGTCTCCGAGGCCAGGCATGCCCCCACCACCGGGGCCGGGTCCACCCGGGCGGCGTACAGCAGTGTGGTCTCGCGCCACCAGTCGTCGTCCACGTTGGCGGCCAGGACGTCGGCCCGCCCCCGGTGCTGGATGTGCAGGGCGGCCAGATGTTCCTGGAGGGTGAGATGGGCGAACGAGTACAGCCCGCGCTCCCGCTCGATCAGCAGTCCGCTGACCACGATCGCGTCCAGGAACTCCTGTGAGGACAGGATCGAGGAGACCCGGAACAGCAGCGGGCGCAGCACCTCCGAGGCGTATTCGCCACGGATGTCGCGCATCCGGTCGGCCATCATCACGAAGGCCAGCTCCCGCAGCAGCACCTCCTTCTTGGCCCCCGTCAGCTCGTCGCGCGAGGCCGCCACGCCGCCCTTGGCCTCCTGGCGGCGCCACAGCAGCACTTCGCAGATCTCGCCGTACAGCTCGGCCCGGCTGCCGGGCAGCGCACCCCGGTAGCGGTGCACGTTGGCGATCATCGTCAGCAGAAGCGGATTGGCCGCCAGGTCGTACAGCACGGGCCGGGCACGCAGCCGGGCCAGCAGGTCCTCGGCGCCCTCCTCGGCCCGGTCGGTGACGGCGGCGGCGTCCGTGCCCGTGCTCAGCCGCTCGATCGCGCGGTACCAGCCGTGGACGAAGCGCCGGATCTGCTCACCGGTGAAGCGGCGCACCTGGAGCACCCTGGCGCGGTTGACCGGGGCGCTCGCATAGCCGTGGGGGCGTGAGGTGAGGACGAAGTCGTTCCCCTCGTACTGCTCGATCTGCTCCTCGACCCACTTGGACACATGGCGCCGGTCCTCCTCGCGGGCCACCTCGTCCAGACCGTCCAGCAGCACCACGCACCGCCCCTCCTGGAGCCGGCGGTCGAACCAGCCCGGTGGCTCATCGCCCTTCAGCCGCCGCAGCGAGGCCCCGATGATCTCCGGCAGCGAGACGTCCGGCCGCGCGCCGATGGTCTCGGCGTGGTCCCGTAACAGCAGCAGCACCGGCAGATCGCGCCCGCCCCGCTCCCGTGCGAGGCCCAGCGCCAGATGTTTGAGCAGGGTGGTCTTACCCGTGCCGGGGGCACCGATGACCGCGAGCGCGGCGCCCTCCGGCTTGCCGAGGAAGTCCCGTACGGACTGCCGCACGCGCAACTCCCCGTCGGCGCCCCCGGGGAGCGCCCCCGCCAGGGACTCGCGCGACGCCTCGTGGGCCGGCCTCGGCACCAGGCTGACGTCGACGAAGACCTCCTCGAGGCCGGGGGTGTAATCCCCGCGCGTGGCCAGGCCCTTGAGGTCGATGAAGCGGTGGTGGCTCAGTACGTACGCCCGGTAGTCCCGCTCGAAGCGGGAGAGCCGCCACCGCAGCCGCCGGTCCACGGCGTCGGCGGCCCGCTCGACCCACCGGTCGGCGACCTTGCCGTACACCTTGGCGAGGAATCCCAGCCCCGCCAGCAGCGCCCCGTACCCGAGGAAGAGCAGCAGCGAGACGACGGGATGCGCGCTCACCGACGACCAGAACCGCGCCCCCAGCACCGCCGGTGGCACCAGACTCGCCACCGCGAGCCCGAACCGCGTCAGCACCTCGGCGTTGCCCTTGCCGCCCGCCACAGTTCTCCCCCGAACCCTCGGTCCCCCGCTCCCCGTGCCGTCCCTTATACCCGCTATACCCGCACGCGTTCGCCTCGCCCAACGGCCGCTCCGGATCAATCGATGTGCGGGGGCGCCCGTGCCCCGAGTTGCGGGCCCCCACGCGGGGGGTGACGGTGGGCATAAGGGGGACGTGGGGGCCCGGGGGACTGTGGGGGCGGGTGAAACATCCCGGGGAGCACACTGACCGCTGAAACATCCCTGGGAGCACACTGACCGCGCACAGGAGCGGAGAAAGGCCATGACGAACGGACCTGGGCCCGTGGGGCCCATGGGTAAGGGGCCGAACGGGGAGCGGCCGCGGCAGCGGGCCGGTATGCCGCCGGGGGCGCAGCAGACCGAGTACACCGGGCGGTATGTGGTCCTGCTCGATCAGCAGGAGCCCGACCGCGGTATGGAGGCGCTGCGCTCGTCCGTGGGGATCTCGTCCGTGGAGCGCGTCCGCGGGGCCGAGCCCGGGGCGGCGGAGCTGCTGGGGCGCACCGATGTGTCGGTGGTCTTCGACGAACTCGGTGTCGCCGTCGTCGATGTGCGGCCGGACCAGCGCCATGCGCTGGTCACCACGGCGGAGGCGGAGCCGACGATCATCGCGACGGAGCCGGAGCGCGTGGTGTACGCGTCGGTGATCACAGAGCCGCAGCGCACGCTGACCGGCTTCTTCCCGACGTACCGCAGCGACGATGACGAGGTGTCCCGGCACACCCGGGCCGAGCTCGCCACCTCGCTGGGACCGGCATGGGACGAGCAGAACACCACCTGGGGACTCCAGGGGATCCGCGCCAGCTGGTCACATCTGACGGGCAGCGGGGTGAAGGTCGCCGTGCTGGACACCGGGGTGGACACCGACCACCCGGATCTGACCGGATGCGTCGAGGCGACGGCCTCCTTCGTGTCCGGGGCGAGCGTCGAGGACGGCCATGGCCACGGCACCCACTGCGTCGGCACCGTGGCCGGTCCGGCCAAGCCGGGGCACGCGCCCCGGTACGGCGTGGCCGGTGAGGCCCGGGTGCTGGTCGGCAAGGTGCTCAGCGACCAGGGCGTGGGCTCCGACGGCGAGATCCTGGCGGGGATGGCCTGGGCGGTCGCCCAGGGCGCCCGGGTGGTCTCCATGTCGCTCGGGGCTCCGGTGGAGCCGGGCGAGCTGTTCCCGCAGACGTACGAGAACGTGGCGCGGCGCGCGCTGCGGCGCGGCACCGTGATCGTGGCCGCGGCGGGCAACGAGAGCCGGCGGCCCGGTTTCGTGGCGCCGGTGGGGCGGCCCGCCAACTGCCCGTCCATCCTGGCGGTGGCGGCGCTCGGCAAAGATCTGGGGACCGCGTTCTTCTCCTGCGGCGCCATCAACGGCGCGGGCGGGGAGGTCAATATCGCGGCGCCCGGGGTCGACATCTTCTCGGCCGCGCCCGACGGCACGTACCAGACGATGAGCGGCACGAGCATGGCGACGCCGCACGCCGCCGGTGTGGTCACACTGCTGGCCCAGGCGCATCCGGACGCCTCGGCGGCCGACCTGAGCACCCGTCTGCTGTCCGGCGCCCATCCGCTGGCGCAACCGGGCGCGGACATCGGCGCGGGTCTGCTCCAGGCCCCGTGAGCGGGGGCGCCATGGGGCAGACGGCACGGTCCGGGCCGGTCGGGGTCATCCTCTCGGTCGACCCGGACCGGTTCGCCCAGGTGGTGGAGGCCGCGCGCCGGGTCGGGCTGACGGTCACCGGTGAGCAGCCGATCCTGGGCTCGCTGTCCGGGACGATTCGGGAGGGCCGGATCCCGGTGCTGGAGGCGGTGGACGGCGTGGAGTCGGTGGACCGGGAGCAGATCGTCCGGCTGCCGCCGCCCGACGCGCCGGGGTGAGCCTCGGCTCCTGCCGCGTCAGACGCGGTCGAACGGCTCGGCGTACCTGAAGGGGCCCTTGACGGTCGGCTGATAGGCGGTCAGGGTCCGGACCTGGAAGTACTCGCCCCAGGCCGGATCCGGGGCCGTGATGCCGTACTCGGCCGCCGGGCGGAAGCCGAACCGGCCGTAGTAGGCGGGGCTGCCCAGCAGGGCGACCAGCGATTCGCCGAACGCGTCCGCGGCGCCGAGCACCGCGTGGACGAGCGCGAGGCCCACGCCACGGCCCTGATGGGCGGGGTGCACACTGAGCGGCCCGAGGCCGAGTGCGAGGGCGAGGTCGGAGCCGACATGGCCGCGGGTGCACACGACATGTCCGATCACCTCGCCGCGGTCGCCGGTGGCGACGAACGACAGCGCGGGCAGCCAGCCGTCGCTGATCCGGAGCTCGTCCAGCAGCGTGGCCTCGACGGGAGGTGGAGGGGGCGAGCTGTTCAAGGTGTCCGAGGTGTCCGACTTCGCGAACGCGGCCGAGGTGACGGTCCGTACGGCGTCGATGTCGGAGCGGGTCTCTCGTCGGATCAACATCGGGTCAGGATGCGTCCGAATGCCGCACTACGGCAAACGAATTGTGCGCCCACGCGCGGGGCGGGCCACGCGGTCGGCCGTAATTGGTTCGACTCGGCGGCCGCGGCTCCGGCAGCCTCCCGTCATGGACCCCCATTACTGGCCCCTGTACGGGCTTCGCCTGCGTACGCCGCGCCTGGAGCTGCGGCTTCCCGACGTCCCTCTGCTCGACGAGCTCGCCGCGGCCGCGGCGGGCGGGGTGCACGACCCGGACGAGATGCCCTTCGGCGTCCCGTGGACCGACGCGCCCCCGGAGGAGCGCGGACGCGGCACCTTCCAGCATGTGCTCCGCACGATCGCCGAATGGCGGCCGGAGCAGTGGACGCTGAGCCTCGTGGTGCTGCACGAGGGGGCGGCGATCGGGCGGCAGGACCTGTTCGCGACCGAGTTCGCCGTCACGCGGGAGGCCGAGACCGGCTCCTGGCTGGGCACCGCCCACCAGGGCAAGGGCCTGGGCACGGAGATGCGGGCGGCGGTGGCGCACCTGGCGTTCGAGGGGCTGGGCGCGCTGTCGCTGATCTCCGGCGCGATGGTGGAGAACGGCCGTTCGCTGGGGGTGTCGCGGCGGCTCGGCTACCGCCCCGACGGGCTGTCCGTGCTCGCCGTACGGGGCGAGGCCCGCACCCTCCAGCGGCTGCGGCTGGACCGCGCGGCCTGGGAGGAGCACCGCGCCACCCCGGTCGAGATCGCCGGACTGGAGCCGTGCCGCGAGCTGTTCGGCGCTCCCTGACGCCCTTGGGCTGTGACGTCCTGGGCCGCGGGAGTGCGAGCTCGGGCCGCGGGAGTGCGAGCCCGCATCGCCCGCTCTACGGTGGTTTGAGGGGGCCGGGACGGTTACCAGGTGTCCGGCGGGCCACGCGGCGGAGCCGCATATCGATGCTTTCCCCTCCCCGCTACCAGGGGCTCCGCCCCTGGACCCCGGGGTCTGGGGCGAAGCCCCAGTTTCGGGAAGGGGCGGGGAGGGGAGCGGCCCGCCGCAGGCGGCGAGATCCGCCGGACACGCCCTAATGGAGGTGGCATCCATGGCAGGCAAGTTCGAGATCTACGAGGACAAGCGCGGCAAGCACCGCTTCCGGCTGAAGGCGGGCAACGGCGAGATCATCGCGGTCGGCGAGGCCTATGAGTCCAAGTCCGCCGCGCAGAAGGGCGTCGAATCCGTCAAGAAGAACGCCCCGACTGCCGAGATCAAGGAGATTCCGACCGACAAGTCGGGGTGACCAGGCCGGACTCATAGGCCGCGATGACGAGTTGGGCGCGGTCGCGGGCGCCCAGCTTGCCCATGATGCGGCTGACATGGGTCTTGGTCGTGAGCGGCGAGAGGCCGAGGGTCTGCGCGGCCTCGGCGTTGTTGAGGCCCCGGGCGACGAGGGCGAGCACCTGCCGTTCGCGCTCGGAGAGCGCGGCCAGTGCGGCGGGCGCGGGAACGCCGGGCGGCGGGGCCTCCGGCAGGCGCAGGACGCGGGCGATGAGCCGGGCGGTGGGGCCGGGCGAGAGCAGGGACTCCCCCGCCGCCACGGTCCGTATGGCGTCGAGGAGTTCGGCCGGCCTGGTGTCCTTCACCAGGAAGCCGGACGCGCCCGCGCGCAGCGCCTCGACGATGTGCTCATCGGTGTCGTACGTCGTCAGCACGAGCACCTTGACCCCGGCGAGATCCTCGTCGGCGGCGATCCGGCGGGTGGCCTCGATGCCGTCGAGATCGGGCATCCGGATGTCCATGACCACTAGGTCCGCGCGGGCGGTGCGGGCCAGTTCGACGGCCTCGCGGCCGGTGCCCGCCTGCCCGACGACGTCCATGTCGCGCGCCGAGGAGACCAGCATGGCGAAGGCGGAGCGGACCAGCGTCTGGTCGTCCGCGAGCAGCACCCTGATCGGCGGATCCGGTGGCGTGGTCATGCGGTGGCCTCCCTGGGCGGTACGGCGGTCTGTCCGGTACTGGCGGCGGTGCCGGAGCCTGGACCGGTGCCGGTGCCGGTGCCGGAGCCGGAGCCTATGGCGGTACCGGTAGCGGTGCCGGTGCCCGTACGGCCGCCGGGCTGGCCGCCCCTCCCCCACGGCAGCGCGGCCCTGATCGCGAACCCGGGGCCGTCCTCGCGCGGTCCTGCGGACAGGGTGCCCGCGACGCTGCGGGCCCGCTCGCGCATGCCCACGATGCCGTAGCCCGTTTCGACGGACGCGGTAAGGGGCGGTTCCTCGCCCCCCGGGCCGTCGTCCACGGCGGCGACGCTCAGCTCCCCCTCGCCCCGTACGAGCGTGATCCGCACCCTCGTGCCGGGCGCGTGGCGAACGGCGTTGGTCAGGGCCTCCTGCACGATCCGGTACGCGGCGGCGCCCACGGCGGGCGACAGCTCGGACGCCTCCACGTCGACCGTAAGGTCCACGCGGACGCCCGCCGCCTCCGCCGCCGCGGCGAGGTCGGCGAGTCCGGCGAGCCCCGGCAGCGGCCCGATGTCCTCCTCGTCCGCGCGGTCGGCGTCGCCGCCCGCGCCGCCGCGGAGCACCTGGAGGGTGGCCCGGAGCTCGGCGCGGGCGTCCCGGCAGGTGTCGGCGATCGAGTCGAGCGCCGTGGCCATCGCCTCGCGGTCCAGCCGCTCGGGGTCGGCGATCAGGACATGCGCCGCGACGGAGGTCTGGACCCCGATGAGGGTGATGCTGTGCGCGAGCAGATCGTGCAGATCGCGGGCGATGCGCAGCCGCTCCTCGGCGACCCGCCGGGCCGCCTCGTCCTCGCGGGTCCGCTCGGCGCGTTCGGCCCGCTCCAGGATCGCGGCGATGTACTTGCGGTGGATGCGGACCGCCTCGCCGATCACCACGACCGACAGCACCCAGCCGGAGGTGCGCAGCATGTCGAGACCTGCGTGCGGCTTCCCGCTCAGGGCCATCACCGACACCATGATCGAGATCACGACGGTGACGGTGAGGAAGGACCGCAGCGGCGGGCCCATGACGGCGAGCGTGTAGACGGCGAGGAGCCCGGCCGGGACGACCGCGATGTGGACGTTGTCCATGGCGTGGTACGGCCCGACCATGAACACCACCGCCACGGTGACCACCATCGGGCTGTGCCGCCGCCCGATGAGCACCGTTGCGCCGGCGGCGAGCAGCGCCCAGCCGAACGCGTCCGGGCGGTGGCCGTTCCGGTCGGGGTTGAGCAGCGCCAGGAACACCTGGAGGACCAGCACCGCACCGGCGATCCGGGCGTCCACCCGCCGCCGCGCGCGGGCCTCCTCCGGGGCCTCGGCGGGGCGGGGGCCGTTGTGCAGGGCGCGCGACGCGGAGGCGATCGCGCGGTGGACGGCGGAGCGCGCGGCGGGGTGCCGGGCGTTGGCGGCACGCTCCGGCGGGGTGGTCGCGGAGTGGGTCGTAGGAGGTACGGGCACGGGCTCCATCCTCGGGGATCCGCCTCGGGCCGAGCCATAGGGCTGTATGCGTCCCATAGGACGGTACCGATCCCACAGGGCGGTACGGATCCCATAGGGCGGTACGGATCCGCAGAGCGGCCATAGAGCGGCCAGGGGGCGGCCTGGGGCGGTACGAAGGGTGTCCCGGACCGGCCGTCCCCTGTGCGGCCGGTCCGGGCTGAGGGACGGCGTCAGCCGCCGCGTACGGCCGGTTCCGGACGGGACCCGGCGGCGGGTCCGTCCTGGGCGTCCGGGGCCGGCGAGGCGGGCGTACGGCGGAAGAGGGCGCCCGGCCACCACACCCACCGCTTCAGCAGCAGGCTCGCCGACGTCACCAGGTACGTCCGCACGAGGAAGGTGTCGAGCAGCACGCCGACCGCCACCACGAACCCCATCTCGACCAGCATCACCATCGGCAGCGTGGCCAACACCGCGAAGGTCGCCGCCAGCACCAGACCGGCCGAGGCGATCACCCCGCCCGTCGTGCGCAGCGCGGTCACCGCCGCGTCCGGGACGTCCGCCCCGCGCAGCGACTCCTCCCGCATCCGGTGCATCAGGAAGATGCCGTAGTCCACGCCGAGGGCGACCAGGAAGACGAAGGAGAGCAGGGGCAGCCCGGGGTCGACCCCGGCGAAGCCGAAGACCGGGTCGAAGAAGAGCCCGCCGAGCCCCATCGCCGCGCCCCACACCGCCACCACTGCGGCTACGAGGATCAGCGGCGCGACGAAGCTGCGCAGCAGGGCGGCGAGGATCAGCAGTACGGCGATCAGCACCAGCGGGATGACCAGCATCCGGTCGCGGGCGTTGGTGTCCTTCAGATCGAGTTGCTGGGCGCTGGGTCCGCCGACCAGCGCGTCGGCGCCCTCGACCCGCACCAGACCGGAGCGCAGGGCGTGCAGCGCGGCCGTCTCCTCCGCCGACTGCGGGGCGCCCCGGGGGAAGACGTCGATCTCCGTCCAGCCGCCGCCGCTGCGCCCGGTGTCCGCCCGTACGACCCCCTCCGTGCCGCGCGCCCGCCGCAGCACCTCGTCCGCGCCCGCGGTGCGTGCCATCACGCTGATGGGCTGGCTGCTGCTGTCCGGATAGGCATCGGCGAGGGTCCGGGTGGCGGCCACCGACTCGGGCTTGTCGGTGAAGGTGTCCTCCTGCTTGAGGTTGCCGGGCAGATTGAGCACCCCGAGGGCGAGCACGCCCAGCAGCGCGGCACCGCCGAGGAGCACGGCACCGGGCCGGCGGCGGGCCGAGTCGCCCATCGCCTCGAAGAACCCGCGCCGGGTCGCCCGGGGTTCACTGCCGTAGACGGGGATCAGCGGCCAGAACACCCGGCGCCCCAGCAGCACCAGCACCGCGGGCAGCAGCGTCATCATCGCGGCCAGCGCGCAGATGACCCCGACCGCGCCGACCGGGCCCAGCCCGCTGCTGCTGTTGAGGTCGGCGGCGAGCAGACACAGCAGCCCGGCCGCCACGGTGCCGCTGGAGGCGAGCACGGCCGGACCGCAGCCGCGCAGGGCTTCGCGCATCGCGTCGTGCGGGGCGCGGTGGCGGCGCAACTCCTCGCGGTAGCGGGACACGATCAGCAGGGCGTAGTCGGTGCCCGCGCCGAAGACCAGCACCGTCATGATCGAGGAGCTCATGCTGGTGACGATGAGGTCGAACCCCTGGACGAGGCCGTAGACGATCGCCATCGCGGCCGTGGCGGCGACGCCGACCACCCCCAGCGGCACCAGCCACAGCAGCGGGCTGCGATAGGTGACGATCAGCAGCAGGGCGACCACCCCGGCGGTGGCGAACATCAGCGTGCCGTCGGTGGAGGCGAAGACCTCCTGCGAGTCGGCGCTGAGCGCCCCGGGACCGCCGACCTGGACGGTGAGGCCCTCGGGGTGGGAGGAGAGCTCGGCGCGGACGTCCTTGACGGCGTCGGCCCGCTCCTTCTCGTCCGTAAGGCCGGTGAGCGCCATGGGGTACATCACGGCCGTGCCGTCCTTGGACGGCACGGCGCGCGGCGCCGTACCGCCGACGAGGTCATGACGCCCCGCCACCTCGGCGACCCGCCCGCCGGCCGCCTTACGGTCGGCGTCGGTCAGCCCGCCGTCGCGGTGGAAGACGAGGACGAGGTCGATGGTGTCGCCACCGGGCAGCCGCTCCTGGAGCCGGGCCACCTGGGTGGAGTCGGCGCCCGCCGGGAGGTAGTCGACGGCCGTGTCCCGTTTGGCGCCCTCGAGCTTGCCCGCGAAGGGGACGGCGACGAGGAGCAGCAGCACCCAGCCCGCGATGACCGCCCAGGGCAGTGAGCGCCGCCGCTTGCCGCCGACCGCGGCGGATGGCGCCCCGGCCGCGCCGGGCGGCGACGCGTCCGGTTGAGGGGGATCGCTCGGGATCCCTGACGATGTCGTCTGCATGCCCCCAGGCTTCCGGCGCCAAGGCGCCGATACCTCGCGCCGACGACGGAAATGGCGGCTACTACGCCGGGGGCGAGGAGGGGGCGATTACTCCCGGGGGAGTACGGAGAGCGGACCGGAACCCTCCGCTCAGAACGCCGCCCGAGTGGCGGCCAGCAGGCGGGCCGTGTCGTCCGGACAGATCATCAGCGCCCGGCCGACCGTCTCCAGGACCGCGCGCTCGGCCGGGCGGTACGGGCCGTCGGCCACGGCGATCCGGGCGCCCTGGAGGAGGATGGCCTCCCGGCCGGTGGGGGCCAGATGCGGGGCCAGCGGCTCCAGGGCCTCGTGCAGCTCGATGGCCAGCGCCGTACCGCACGGGTCCAGGCCGTCCCGCTCGCCGCACGCGCCCGGCAGCCGCCCGGTGTCGGCGGCGAGGGCCTCGATGAGCGCGAGCAGCTGCTCCTCGCTGCAGTCGGCGAACCCGGCGGCGCGCACCGCGCCGACCGCGACCTGCCGGACCGCCGTCGCCTCGGTGCCGCCCGCGGCGAGGACCGCGAGGGCCACGGTGTGCACCGCGTCGCGGAGCATCGCGGAGAAGCGGGTCGTGGTGGGGTGGTCGAGCACCTCAGTGCCGTAGCGGCTGCCGCAGGCCGCGCATTCCACGATGGGCGCGACCGGTCCGCGCGGCAGCACCGGCAGGCCGAGCACCACGATGCGGCGACGGCCGGTACGGCGGCGGTAGTTGCGGTCACCTCCGCACTCGGGGCAGAAGAACTCACCATCGCCGACGGTCCGCCACAGAGTGCGCACGCCTACCACACACAGGTCCCGGTCACGGCGGGCTCGCCGGTGCACCACGTCACACCTCCATAACGCTTCGGCCACGTTGCCGCGTTGACGTGATGCTAGCCACATCCATGATGTGACGTCAGTACCCCGAACGGAGACAACAGGCCAAACCCGTGGCCCCGCCCACCTCGCGGGGTGAACGGGGCCCATGTGGGTGACCAGGTCAACGGGGTGATGAGCCCGTCCGGTCAGACCGGTGAAAGATCACCTACCCACCTGAAGGAAGTCCGAAGGATTCCGTAAGGATCACCGGCGAGCCCGGTTCACCGCGGAGACGACGGCCTTCAGGGAGGCGCGCACGATGTTGGCGTCGACCCCGACACCCCACAGCACCTGCCCGTCGATCGCGCACTCGATGTACGCGGCGGCCTGGGACGCGGCGCCCTCGCTCAGGGTGTGCTCGGAGTAGTCCAGCAGCCGTACGTCCACGTCAATCGCGGCCAGGGCGTCGAAGAAGGCCGCCAGCGGGCCGTTGCCGGTGCCGGTCAGCACCGTCTCGGCGCCGTCCACGACCGCCTCGACGGTGAGCGCGTCGGTGCCCTCGGTGGTGGTCGAGGTCTGCGCGCTGCGCAGCGAGATCCGGCCCCACCGGTTGTCCTCGGTCGGCAGGTACTCGTCCTGGAAGGCCGCCCAGATCTGGCCCGGGGTGACCTCGCCGCCCTCGGCGTCGGTCTTGGCCTGAATCGTCTTGGAGAACTCGATCTGCATCCTGCGCGGCAGGTCCAGGTTGTGGTCGTTCTTCAGGACATAGGCGATGCCGCCCTTGCCGGACTGGGAGTTCACCCGGATCACGGCCTCGTAGGAGCGGCCGACGTCCTTGGGGTCGATGGGCAGGTACGGGACGGCCCACTCGACCTCGTCCACCGTCTTGCCCTGCTCGGCCGCGCCGGCCTCCAGCGCCTCGAACCCCTTCTTGATGGCGTCCTGGTGGGAGCCGGAGAAGGCGGTGTAGACCAGATCGCCCGCGTAGGGGTGGCGCGGGTGGATCTCCATCTGGTTGCAGTACTCGGCGGTGCGGCGGATCTCGTCGATCTGCGAGAAGTCGATCTGCGGGTCGACGCCCTGGGAGAACAGGTTCATGCCCAGCGTCACCAGGTCGACATTGCCGGTGCGCTCGCCCTGGCCGAACAGACAGCCCTCGATGCGGTCCGCCCCGGCCATGATCGCCAGCTCGGCGGCGGCGACGGCGGTGCCGCGATCGTTGTGCGGATGCACCGACAGGCAGATGTGCTCGCGCCGGGACAGATGGCGCGACATCCACTCGAAGCGGTCCGCGTGGGTGGACGGGGTCGAGCGCTCGACGGTGGCCGGCAGATTCAGGATGATCTCGCGGCCCTCCTCGGGCTGCCAGACGTCCATGACGCCCTCGCAGACCTCCAGGGCGAAGTCCAGCTCGGTGTCGGTGAAGATCTCCGGGCTGTACTGGTAGCCGAAGACCGTGTCATCGCCGAGGATCTTGTCGGCGTACTCCACCACCAGCCGGGTGCCGTCCACCGCGATCTGCTTGACCTGCTCCCGGGTGCCGCGGAAGACGACACGGCGGAAGGTGGGGGCGGTGGCGTTGTACATGTGCACGGTGGCCTTGTGCGCCCCGCGCAGCGACTCCACGGTGCGCTCGATCAGCTCCTCGCGCGCCTGGGTGAGGACGGAGATCGTCACGTCCTCCGGGATCGCGCCCTCCTCGATGATCGACCGTACGAAGTCGAAGTCGGTCTGGCCGGAGGAGGGGAAGCCGACCTCGATCTCCTTGTAGCCCATGCGCACCAGCAGGTCGAACATCTCGCGCTTGCGGGCCGGGGACATCGGGTCGATCAGCGCCTGGTTGCCGTCCCGCAGATCGGTGGACAGCCAGCGCGGGGCGACGGTGATGCGGTTGTCCGGCCAGGTGCGGTCCGGGATGTCGACGGCCTCGTACGGGCCGTACTTGTGGATCGGCATCCCCGAGGGGCGCTGGGTGACGCTCGCGGCGGTGATGGGGGTGGGACGGCCGACGCCGTCACCGGAGGCCGCGGAGGTCTCGGAATGGCCGGGCGTATCGGAGTGAGTCATGGTGCGCGGGGCTCCTTGGATAGTCCGCTGTCCGCTGGACGAATCCGCTGTCGCGGAAGTCCTGGGGCGGCCGACGGGGCGTGAATCAGAGCAACGCCGAACTCCGCGGGGAGGGGGTCGGCCGTTCGACTACAGGCCCTCGCCGCGGCAGCTAAGAAGAAGCAGCCCGAAACGCATGATGGAGAGCAGCCTAACCGAGACGCGCGGGCACAGCGGACCCGTATCACTATGCGGACCGAAGCATGCGCTTCGAAGGAATACACATCTTCCACTCGATTTCAGCAATCATGACCGCAAGGCGTGACACGGGCATCACGCGATGCGACATTGCCAGCCATGGACGCCAATGCCAATGCCCGCCTTGCCCGCGGTCACCGCCACACCGCCTTCTGCCCGATCGTGCCGCCGCACGTCCTGGACAAGCTGTCCCATGCCGAGGACGCGTCGCTGGCCGATCCCGCCCGCCGCACGCTCGAGCACGACGCCCTGCAGCGCACCCGCCGCCGGATCACCACCGTGCGCGGCATCATCCCCGCCGCGCGGGCGGCCGCGCCCTCCGACAAGCCCCAGCGCACCATCTACGACGCCCAGCACAGGACCTCGCTGCCGGGCAGGAAGACGCGCGGCGAGGGCGACCAGGCGAGCGGGGACGACTCGGTGAACCGCGCGTACGACGGGCTCGGCGCGACCTTCGAGCTCTTCTTCAAGGCGTACGGCCGACGCTCGATCGACGACTCGGGGCTGCCGCTGAACGCGAGCGTCCACTACAGCGAGGGCTACAACAACGCCTTCTGGGACGGCGAGCAGATGGTCTTCGGCGACGGCGACGGCGAGGTCTTCAAGGACTTCACCATCCCGGTCGACGTGATGGCGCACGAGCTCACCCACGGCGTCACGCAGTACACCGCCAACCTCGAGTACTTCGGCCAGTCCGGGGCGCTCAACGAGTCGATGTCCGACGTCTTCGGCTCCCTGGTCAAACAGCATGTGCTCGGCCACGGCGCCGAGGAGGCCGACTGGCTGATCGGCGCGGGGCTGCTGACGGACCGGGTCACCGGGGTGGCCCTGCGCTCCATGAAGGCCCCGGGCACGGCGTACGACGACGACGTCCTGGGCAAGGACCCGCAGCCGGGCACGATGGACGACTACGTCCACACCTCACGTGACAACGGCGGCGTCCACATCAACTCCGGCATCCCCAACCACGCCTTCTACCTCGCCGCCACCGCCCTGGGCGGCAACGCCTGGGAGCGCGCCGGGCAGATCTGGTACGACGTGCTGACCGGCGGCGATCTGGCCTCCGACGCGGAGTTCGCCGACTTCGCCCAGCTCACGGTGGCCGCGGCGCACGCCCGGTACGGCGAGGGCGAGGAGCAGGCGGCGGTGCGGGAGGCATGGGCCGGGGTGGGCATCACCGATCTGCGGGCCCACGTGGGCGCGCGCTAGGGCACGCCATCGGGTAGTGATGGAGCCATGCGCATCACCGTCACCCGCACCGGCGGATTCGCCGGAATCGAGCGCCGGGCCGAGCTGGACACCACCGGCCGGCCCGACGCCACCCATCTGGACGCCCTGGCCCACCAGGCCGTCGAGACCGGCCACACCACGGCGCCCCGCGGCGTCCCCGACGGCTTCCAGTACGAGATCACCGTCGACGGCCGCACCACCCACGCCGCAGACCCCCAGCTGAGCGACGCCCAGCGGGAACTGATCCGGGCGGTGCTGAAGGAAGGCGCGTAAGGCCCGCGCGGCTGGGGCGCACGCGGGCTTCGGCGCACGCGGGCTTCGGCGCACGCGGGCTTCGGCGCACGCGGGCTTCGGCGCACGCGGGCCTCGGCGGATGCGCCGGGGCCCGCGCGCCAGGGTCAGAACCCGAGCTTCCGCAACTGCTTCGGATCACGCTGCCAATCCTTCGCCACCTTCACATGGAGGTCGAGAAAGACGGGCGTACCCAGCAGCGCCTCGAACCCCCTCCCCATGCCGCCCTCGCACTGCTCGGCCCCAGGGGCCTCCCAGGCTTCGCACGGCTGCGCCGGCCTCCGACCGGCGGCGGGACCCGGGCTCAGAACCCCAGCTTCCGCAACTGCTTGGGGTCGCGCTGCCAGTCCTTCGCCACCTTCACATGGAGGTCGAGAAAGACGGGCGTACCCAGCAGCGCCTCGATGTGCTTGCGGGACTTGGTGCCCACGTCCTTCAGCCGGCGGCCCTTGGGGCCGATGATGATGCCCTTCTGGCTGGGCCGCTCGATGTAGAGGTTGGCGTGGATGTCCAGGAGCGGCCGGTCCGCGGGGCGGCCCTCGCGGGGCAGCATCTCCTCCACCACCACCGCGATGGAGTGCGGCAGTTCGTCCCGTACGCCCTCCAGCGCGGCCTCCCGGATCAGCTCGGCCACCATGACCTGCTCGGGCTCATCCGTAAGGTCGCCCTCGGCGTAGAGCGTCGGGCCCTCGGGCAGCAGCGGGACCAGCAGATCCGCCAGCAGATCCACCTGCTGGTCGCCCTCCGCCGACACCGGGACGATCTCGGCCCACTCGATGCCCAGCTCCTTGCCGAGCCGGTCGACGGCGATCAGTTGCTGGGCCAGCTGCTCGGGCTCGACCAGGTCGGTCTTGGTGACGATCGCGACCTTGGGAGTCTTCTTGATCCCCGCGAGCTCGGTGGCGATGTAGCGGTCGCCGGGGCCCAGCTTCTGGTCGGCGGGCAGGCAGAAGCCGATGACGTCGACCTCGGCCCAGGTGGTGCGCACCACATCGTTGAGCCGCTCGCCGAGCAGGGTGCGCGGCTTGTGCAGACCGGGGGTGTCGACGAGCACCAGCTGGGCGTCGGGGCGGTGCACGATGCCGCGGACGGTGTGGCGGGTGGTCTGCGGGCGGTTCGAGGTGATCGCGACCTTCGTCCCCACCAGCGCGTTGGTCAGGGTCGACTTGCCCGCGTTGGGGCGGCCGACGAAGCAGGCGAAGCCCGAGCGGTGCGGGGTCTCCCGCTGCTCGGTCGGGGACGGGGAGGTACCGGCAGTCATGGCCCCCATTCTCCCCGATGCCCCGACCCGCTCGGACCAGCCGTCCCGGCCTCGTACGACCGCCGGGGGCGGGTGGGCCGGGTCAGGCGTCCAGCGTGGCCCGGAGGGCGCCGTCGGGGCCCGCCAGCAGCACCGGGGTCCCGGCCCCACCGAGGTCCCGGACGGCCGCGCGGTCCTCCTCCGAGGCGCTCTCCGCGTCGGTCACCACGGCCGCGGCCTCCAGGGACGTGGCACCGCTCGCCACGGCCATGGCGACGGCGGTCTGGAGGGCGCTCAGCTTCAGCGAGTCGAGGGCCACGGTCCCGGCGACATACGTACGCCCCGTCTCATCGCGGACGGCGGCGCCCTCCGGCACGGAGTTGCGGGCCCGCACGGAGCGGGCCAGCGTGATGATCTTGCGGTCTTCGGGGTCCAACTGCGCTGCTTCGCTCATGCCGATGAGCATATGCGGGGCGTTGACCGGCGGTGACGCCGGTGGGCACACGGCGGCCCGCGCCGGGCCGCGGTGCGGCGGCCCGGCGCGGGCGATACGCGGTTGTGCGGTTGTGCGGTTGTGCGGTTGTGCGGTTGTGCTCAGCCCCTTACGGGAGGAGCGGCGTCGGCTGGAAGGTCAGCGAGGCCGAACCCGACGACGGGCTCAGGCCCGGTGCGCCCGCGAAGGAGGCGGTGTACGTCGAGGCGGTGATCACCGTCGGCGGGACGGCGACGTTGCTGAGCGTCGCCGTGCCGCCGGCGTTGGTGACCGCGCTGCCCAGC
This sequence comes from Streptomyces iranensis, assembly GCF_017874715.1. Taxonomy (GTDB): domain Bacteria; phylum Actinomycetota; class Actinomycetes; order Streptomycetales; family Streptomycetaceae; genus Streptomyces; species Streptomyces iranensis. The sequence continues at coordinate 25,580 of NZ_JAGGLR010000018.1, forward strand.
GCGATCGGGCCCAGTACGGAGTTGGCGACGAAGGTGAGGGTCTGGCCGGGGATCGGGTTGTTCGACGCGTCCCTCAGCGTCGCGCTCAGGGTCGGGATGACGAACGTGCCGTTGATCCGCAGCCGGATGGTGGCCGAGTTGGCGGTCACGTTGGTCCCGGCCGGCGCCACGACCACGTTCTGGGTGATGGTCGGTGAGGTGGAACCGGCGAAGCAGGTGTCGCCGCCGTAGGTGGCGGTGACAGTGTGCGCCCCGGTGGTGAGGGTGTTGGTGCTGACGGTGGCCTGTCCCGCGCCGTTGAGCGTGCCGGTGAGGGTGGGTCCGCCGCTGATCACGAAGGTGACGGTCCCGGTCGGGGTGCCCGTCGCCGGCGGCACCGCGGTCACGGTGGCGGTGAAGGTCACGTTCTGGCCGGGGGTGGACGGGTTCGGCGAGGAGGTGAGCGTGGTCGTGGTGGCCGCCTGGCCGACGGTGACGGAGCCGGAGGCCGAGGAGCCCGCCACGCCCGTATTGCCCGCGTACGTGGCCGTCACCGCGTGCGTACCCACCGGAATGGCGCTGGTCGTCACACACGCCTGACCGCTGGCGTTCAGCGTTCCGGTCAGGGTCGGACCGCCCGCGATCGTGAACGTCACCGTCCCGGTCGGCGTGCACGTGCCGGGCGATGTCGTGGTCACCTGGGCGCACAGGGTCACCGGCTGGCCGCACACCGGGGAAGCGGGCGTGATCGTCAGCGCGGTCGTGGACGCGGCCTGGCCGACGGTGACGGAGCCGGAGGCCGAGGAGCCCGCCACGCCCGTATTGCCCGCGTACGTGGCCGTCACCGCGTGCGTACCCACCGGAATGGCACTGGTCGTCACACACGCCTGACCGGTCGCGTCGAGCGTCCCGGTCAGGGTCGGGCCACCCGCGATCGTGAACGTCACCGTCCCGGTCGGGGTGCAGGTGCTGGGCGCCGCGACCGTCACCTGGGCGCACAGGGTCACCGGCTGGCCGCACACCGGGGAAGCGGGCAGGAAGCTCAGGGTCGTGGTGGAGACGCCCTGGTTGACCGTGACAGACCCGGCGGCGTTCGACCCGGCGACGCCGGTGTCACCGGAGTAGGTGGCCGTCACCGCGTGGGTGCCGACCGGAATGGCGCTGGTCGTCACGCAGGCCTGGCCGGTCGCGTCGAGCGTTCCGGTCAGGGTCGGACCGCCCGCGATCGTGAAGGTGACCGTACCGGTCGGCGTACAGGTCCCCGGCGCTGTCGTGGTCACCTGCGCGCACAGGGTCACCGACTGGCCGCACGACGGTGAGGGGGGTGTGATGGTCAGCGTGGTCGTCGAGGACGCCTGATTCACCGTCAGGGGGAGGGTCGCCGTCGAGCCCATGACGCCCCCGTCACCCGGGTAGGTGATGGTCACGCTGTGCGTGCCGACCGGAATGGCGCTGGTCGTCACACACGCCTGACCCATCGCGTCCAGCATGCCCGTCAGGGTCGGACCACCGGAGACGGCGAACGTCACGTTCCCGGTGGGGACACATGTGCTCGGCGGCGCGACGCTCACGTCCGCGCAGATGGTCACCGGCTCACCGCAGACGGACGGGCTGGGCGAGATGTTCGCCGAGATACCCGAGACGCCCTGGCCCACGGTGATCGACGCCGTGCCGGTGGAGCTCGTGATGTCCGTGCTGCCCCCGTAGGTGGCGGTCACGGTGTACGACCCCGCGGTCAGGGCGCTGGTGGTCACGCACGCCTGGCCGCTCGCGTCCAGCGTGCCCGTCAGGGTCGGGCCGCCGGTGATCACGAAGGTCACCGTGCCGGTGGGCGTACAGGTGCTCGGCGGCACCACCGCCACCTGGGCGCAGATGGTGATCGCCTCACCGCAGACCGGCGCGGCCGGGGACACCGAGACCGTCGTCGTCGAGGCTCCCTGACCGACCGTGACCGAACCGGAATCGATCGAGTCCGCGACGTCCCCGGTGCCGACGTAGGTGGCCGTCACGGCATGGGTCCCCACCGGGATGGCGCTGGTGGTCACGCACGCCTGGCCGGTCGCGTCCAGCATGGCCGTGAGCGTCGGACCGCCGGCGACGGTGAACGTCACCGTGCCCGTCGGGGTGCAGGTGCCGGGCGCGACGACCGCCACCTGGGCGCACAGGGTCACCGTCTCACCGCAGACCGGCGAGGCGGGGGAGATGGTGAGGGTCGTGGTCGAGGCCGCCGGGTTGATGGTGAGCGGCGTCAAGGGCGAGTTGGACGGGGCGAAGTTGGTGTCGCCGTTGTAGAACGCGGCGACCTGGTGCGTGCCCACGCTCAGGGCGGGAACGGTGACGGAGGCGTTCCCGGACGCGTCGAGGGTCCCGGTCACCGTGGGCCCGTCCGCGCTGATGATGAAGGTGACCGTACCGGTGGGGGTGCCGCTGCCGGGGGGCGCCGCCGCCACACTGGCCGTCAGGGTCACGGTCTCGCCGCAAACGGGCGCGGGCGGGACGAAGGTGACGGTGGTGGTGGTCGGCGCCTGGTTGACCTGCTGGATGGTCGTGCCGAACGAATTGTCCAGAGGATCGCTGGAGTTGACGAAGTTCGCCGTGACCAGATGGGAGCCGACGGCGAGGGTGGAGTCGGTCACGCTCGCCGTGCCGGAGTCGGCCGCGGTCTGGGTCAGCGTCACGGGGCCGAGGGTCGGGCCTCCGGCGATGACGAAGGTCACGTCGCCCCACGGAGGGGTCCCGGCGGTGATGCCGGTGACGGTGGCGGTGTAGGTGACGGATTCGCCGAAGACGGAGGGATTCGGCGTGGAGGTCACCGTGGTGGTGGACATGGAAGCGGCCGCCCTTTCCTGAGCTCAGGGGGATGAGCCGCCCGGCTCCGCGCGACGCATGCCACGCGGAGCCATGGCCTCTGAGCGGGGGTGCCCATACGGCCGACCTGTCTACGTCAAAGCAGACAGGCCGACTGTCCCCCGACAGAGGTATGGGCGACCCACCAGTCGGTATCTGCAAGTAAGCGGGCGCCTACGCCAGATGGGCCAGGGAGCGGACGGCTATTCCACCCAGATGGCGCAGCGCGGGCCGCGCGTTGGCGATGCGCCGGCGCGACGGCCCGCTGTCTTGCGGGCGGGTGCCGCGCCCCGGCGCATGCGGCGGGAGCGGGGGGGCGGACCGGCCCGGAGCACAGTGTGACCCCGCCCACGGGGTGTGGACGGGGCCGCATCACGGCGTGCGCGGGGCCTACTCCGGCTCGGCCGCGGCGGTTTCACGGACCGGCTCGACCAGCACCGTGACGATGCGGTTGCGGCGGCCCGCCGGGGACTCGGCGGTCAGCCGCAACGCCTTGAGCGCGGGGTCCATACCGCCCTCGGGGACGTCCACCTCGGCCTTGGCGCCCGCGATCGGCACCCGGCCCAGCGCCTTGGCGAGCAGCCCGCCCACGGTCTCGACGTCCTCGTCCTCCAGATCCGTGCCGTACAGCTCCCCAAGGTCGCCCAGGGCGAGCCGGGCGGTCACCCGGTGGGTGCCGTCGCCGAGATCCTCGACGGGCGGCAGCTCGCGGTCGTACTCGTCGGTGATCTCGCCGACGATCTCCTCGAGGATGTCCTCGATGGTGACGATCCCCGCCGTACCGCCGTACTCGTCGATCACCACGGCCACGTGGTTGCGATCCTGCTGCATCTCGCGCAGCAGATCACCCGCGTTCTTGGTGTCCGGGACGAAGGCGGCGGGCCGCATCGCGGTGGAGACCAGCTCGGTCTCGGCCTCGCGGTTGATGTGCGTCTTGCGGACCAGGTCCTTGAGGTAGACGATCCCGACGATGTCGTCCTCGTTCTCCCCGGTGACCGGGATCCGGGAGAAGCCGGAGCGCAGGGCGAGGGTGAGGGCCTGCCGGATGGTCTTGAAGCGCTCGATGACCACGAGGTCGGTGCGCGGCACCATCACCTCGCGCACCAGGGTGTCGCCGAGCTCGAAGACGGAGTGGACCATGCGCCGCTCCTCGTCCTCGATCAGCGACTCCTGCTCGGCGAGGTCCACCAGGGCGCGCAGCTCGGCCTCGGAGGCGAACGGGCCCTTGCGGAAGCCCTTGCCGGGCGTGAGCGCGTTGCCGAGGAGGATCAGCAGCGGCGGGATGGGGCCCATGACCCGGGCCAGCGGGATCAGCACATAGGCGGCGACGGTCGCGGTGTTGAGCGGATGCTGGGCGCCGATGGTGCGCGGGGAGACCCCGACGGCCACGTACGACACCAGGACCATCACGCCGATCGCGACGGTCAGCGCCTTCCAGGTCTCGGGGAACTCGCGCAGGCTCGCGAACGTGACGACCGCGCCCGCCGCGACCTCGCAGGCGACCCGGACCAGCAGGGCCACATTGAGATAGCGGGTGGGGTCCTCGGCGACGAGCATCAGCTTGGCGCTGCCCCGGCGCCCGGAGCGCACGGCCTCCTCGGCGCGGAACCGGGTGGTGCGGGCGAGACCGGCCTCCGCGCAGGCCGCCAGCCAGGCCACCACGACCAGCAGGACGGCCGCGGTGACGAGCTGCGCGCTCATCGGTCGGTGGGGGCCGGGGAGGGGCCGGTGACGCCCTGCTCCGCGCGCCAGCCGTCGACGATGGCGGCCTGGAGGCCGAACATCTCGACGCGCTCGTCCGCCTCCTCGTGGTCATAGCCGAGGAGGTGGAGGACGCCGTGGACGGTGAGCAGCTGGAGCTCCTCGTCCATGGAGTGCCCGGTCGGCGCCTCCTCCCCCTGCTTCTTGGCCACTTCGGGGCAGAGCACGATGTCCCCGAGGAGGCCCTGCGGAGGATCCTCGTCGTCCTTGGCCGGCGGGCGCAGCTCGTCCATCGGGAAGGACATGACATCGGTCGGACCCGGCAGATCCATCCACTGAATGTGCAGCTGCTCCATGGCGTCGGCATCGACGACGATCACCGAGAGCTCGGAGAGCGGGTGGATACGCATCCGGGCGAGCGCGTAGCGGGCGATGTCCAGCACCGCCCGCTCGTCGATATCGGTACCGGATTCGTTGTTGACGTCGATCGCCATGGGGGTTCGCGGTTACTTTCCGTTGCGGCTGTCGTACTGGTCGTATGCGTCGACGATCCGGCCGACCAGCTTGTGACGGACCACGTCGGTGCTGGTGAGCATGGAGAAGTGAACATCCTCGACGCCGTCCAGGATCTCCCGCACCTGGCGCAGACCGCTCTTGGTCCCGCCGGGGAGGTCGATCTGGGTGATGTCGCCCGTGATCACTATCTGGGAGTCGAAGCCGAGCCGGGTGAGGAACATCTTCATCTGCTCGGGGTTCGTGTTCTGGGCCTCGTCGAGGATGATGAACGCGTCGTTGAGCGTACGGCCACGCATGTACGCCAGCGGCGCGACCTCGATCGTGCCCGCGGCCATCAGGCGCGGGATGGAGTCGGGGTCGAGCATGTCGTGCAGCGCGTCGTAGAGCGGCCGCAGATACGGGTCGATCTTCTCGTAGAGGGTGCCGGGCAGGAAGCCGAGCCGCTCCCCCGCCTCGACCGCCGGCCGGGTGAGGATGATCCGGTTGACCTGCTTGGACTGCAGTGCCTGGACCGCCTTGGCCATGGCGAGATAGGTCTTGCCGGTGCCCGCGGGGCCGATACCGAAGACGACCGTGTGCTTGTCGATGGCGTCGACATAGCGCTTCTGGTTGAGCGTCTTGGGACGGATGGTGCGGCCGCGGTTGGAGAGGATGTTCTGGGTGAGCACCTCGGCGGGCGTCTCCTGCACCCCGCTCTCGCCGTTCTCAGCCGCGCGCAGCATGGAGATCGAGCGCTCCACCGCATCCTCCGTCATCGGTTGACCGGTGCGGAGCACCAGCATCATCTCATCGAACAGACGCTGGACCAGGGCTACTTCCTTCGGATCCCCGGTGGCGCTGACTTCATTGCCCCGTACGTGAATATCGGTCGCCGGGAACGCGTTCTCGATCACACGGAGCAGCGCGTCACCGGATCCCAGGACCATCACCATGGGGTGCTTGTTCGGGACCGTGAACTGCGCATGCGCCTGCGGTGCTGTGGTTGGTTGCGTCATGGGCCGGCTCTCTGGCCTGCTTCTACCTCCCGATACAAGGGTTCTCGCCGCTCGACAACCTTGGGTTCCAAGGGTACGACGGAGCACCGACAACACCCGAGCCCTTTTACTCCTATCCGCTCATCGCCCCGCTCATCCGGGGCCTCCCGCGCCCCTTGATGATCCAGGGCCCGGGGCTCCAGCGCCAGGCCCGGACCGCGCCCGTGCCACCCCCGGCCCACGCCCCGCGCTACGCCTGGCGGAAACCGATCGTCGGGACGGCCCGGCGCAGCGGCCAGGGGCGGGCGGCGGCCGGGAGCAGCCGGTCGAGAAAGGCGTAGCGGCGCAGCGCGCGGGCGGGCTGGTCGTCGTAGGCGCGGGCGTGCTGCCACCAGGCGGCGATCTCGACCCAGCCGGGCGCCGACAGCGAGCCGCCGAACTCCTGCACCGACAGCGCGGCGGTCAGCCCCGCGAAGGCCAGCCGGTCGGCGAGCGGCCACCCGGCGAGCGTGCCGGTGACGAAACCGGCGACGAACACGTCCCCGGCCCCGGTCGGGTCCAGTGCCTCCACGGAGATCGCGGGCACCTCGGCGGTCTCGCCGGTGCGGCCGTCGACCGCGTACGCCCCCTCGGAGCCGAGCGTGACGACGGCCAGCGGGACCAGGTCGGACAGGGCTCGGGCGGCGGCGCGCGGGCAGTCGGTGCGGGTGTAGCGCATCGCCTCCTCGGCGTTGGGCAGGAAGGCCTCGCAGTGCTCCAGCTCGGCGAGGTCGGCCGGGTCCCAGCGGCCGGTGTCGTCCCAGCCGACGTCCGCGAAGATCCTGCTGCCGCGGCGGGCGGCCTCGGCGACCCACTCCTGGCCGCGGCCGGGCACCAAGGAGGCCACGGCGGCGCGGGCCGGGGGCGGGCTGCTGGGCGCGGGCTCCTCGGGCGGCGGGGCCTCATGCCCGTGGGAGACCATGGTCCGCTCCCCCTCGTAGGCCATGGAGACGGTCACCGGGGAGTGCCAGCCGGGGATCGTGCGGGACAGCGAGAGATCGATGCCCTCGCCGTGGTCCAGGGCGTCCCGGCAGTAATCCCCGTAGTGGTCGTCGCCGAAGGCGGCGGCGAGCGAGGTGCGCAGACCGAGCCGGGCCAGGGCGGTGGCCATGTTGGCGACGCCGCCGGGGCTCGAGCCCATGCCGCGGGCCCAGGACTCGGTGCCGCGGACCGGGGCGCTGTCAAGACCGGTGAAGATGATGTCCAGGAAGACCGTGCCGGTGAGGTAGACGTCGCAGTCCGCGTCGCCGGGGCGGCGCACGTCCGCGAGCGGGTCGAGCAGGTGGTAGCCCGCCGCCGTGAGCTTGCCGCCGTCGTGTGTCGTCACCGCGCTCTCCCAGGTCTTGCCGGTCCGCCTCCGCCGTCGGATGCAGGTGCGGCCAGTGTGCACGATGGCACCGACAACGGGCCGGGGTCGGCCCACCGTCACCCTCGGCGGTCATCGGTCCCGGCGGCCCCGCCAGGGCGCCCTCAGCGCCGTTTGGGCAGCGCCACCGTCATCAGGTCCTGGGCGACCGTGAGCTCCCCGTCGAACCCCGCGTCCCGCGCCTGGCGCTCGAATTCGGAAGGGTCGCCGTAGCGCTGCGAGAAGTGCGTCAGCACCAGGTGCCGCACCCCGGCCCCGGCGGCGAGCCGGGCGGCCTGCCCGGCGGTCAGATGCCCGTACTCGACGGCCAGGGCCTCCTCCTCGTCCAGGAAGGTCGACTCGATGACCAGCAGATCGCACCCCTGTGCCAGGGCATCGGCGCCGTCGCACAGCCGGGTGTCCATGATGAACGCGAAGCGCTGCCCCCGGCGCACCTCGCTGACCTCCTCGAGCGCCACCGTGCGCCCCTCGGTCTCCAGCACCCGATCCCGCTGGAGCCTGCCGATCTCCGGGCCGCGGACGCCGAGCGCGGCGAGCCGCTCGGGCAGCATCCTGCGGCCGTCCGGTTCGATCAGCCGGTAGCCGTAGGACTCGACGGGGTGCGAGAGCCGGACGGCCTCCAGCGTGTACGCGGGGGTGCGGGCCAGCACCGCGCCGTCACCGGCGACCGGCTCCTCGGTCAGCGCCACCGTCTCGCGGTAGGCGGTCGCGTAGCGCAGCCGGTCGAAGAACCGCTGTCCGCTCGCCGGGTAGTGGGCGGTCACCCGGTGCGGCACCCGGTCGAGGTTGATCCGCTGGATCACCCCGGCCAGGCCCAGGGAGTGGTCCCCGTGGAAGTGCGTGACACAGATCCGGTCGATGTCATGGGCGGCGACCCCGGCCCTCACCATCTGGCGCTGGGTGCCCTCGCCGGGGTCGAACAGCAGGCCATCGCCGTCCCAGCGCAGCAGATAGCCGTTGTGGTTGCGATGCCGGGTCGGCACCTGGCTGGCAGTGCCGAGGACGATCAGTTCCCGCGCGGACAAGGGTTATCCGGGGGGCCAGTTGAGCCCGCGGCCGCCCAGGACGTGGGCATGCGCGTGGAAGACGGTCTGACCGGCGCCGGAGCCGGTGTTGAACACCACGCGGTAGCCCGTTTCGTCGAGCTTCTCATCCGCGGCGACCGCGCCCGCCTCGCGCAGCACATCCGCGGTGACCTGCGGGTCGGCCGCCGCGAGGGAGGCGGCGTCCGGGTGGTGCGCCTTGGGGATCACCAGGACGTGCGTGGGCGCCTGGGGGTTTATGTCGCGGAAGGCGACGGTGGTGTCCGTCTCGCGGACGACGGTGGCCGGCACCTCCCCCGACACAATCTTGCAGAACAGGCAATCGGCCTGCGGTTCTCCCGCCACCGGTGGCTCCTCACGGATCGTCGGCACGTACGGTCCGGATGGTACCGGGAGGGCCTGCCGACGGAAGCGATCGCGGGCTATTCGCTCCGACCGCCGCCCCCGGTGCCGCCCTTACCGTCCCCACCGGCGTCGTCATCGGCACCGACCTGGCCGGGGCCGCCCTCGGTGGACGGGTGCTCCCAGGGGTGACTGCGGGTCGGCTCGGGAGCCTCCGTGGTCCGGTGCTCCCAAGGGTGGCTGCGGGTCGGCTCGGGGGCCTCGGTCGTCCGGTGCTCCCAGGGAGGGCTGCGGGTCGGCTCCGGGGCCTCCGTGGTCCGGTGCTCCCAGGGGGGACTGCGGGTCGGCCGGGGGCTCTCGGTGTCCCGGCCACCGCCCTGGCACTCCCCGATCACATGCGCCTCGAAGACCTTCCGGCCGTCCACCTGCCCGGTCAAGTCGCCCCGGACACAGTGGTCCTCACGGACGTAGGTGACCCGGCCCCTGATCCTGACGTCCTTGTCGTTGTCGGTCCTGCCGTGGCAGTCCACCCGTGCGTCGGTCTCCCCGGACCGCTCGCTCCGCGAGGGCGAGGCCGAAGCGGCACCCGCCGTACGGCCGTGCCTGAACTCGGCGTTGCAGCTCATCCAGCGGACGCCGACACCGCCCCGCTCCAGCGCCTCGGTGGCGACCTGGTCCGTGGTGATCGCGACCGTCACGGAGCTGATGCCGCCGCCGGTCGGCTCACATGCCGTCACCGCGACCGCCGCCGCGCCGACCGCCGCGACGGCGAAGAGCGTCCGTCCCCGCCTTGTCCGCCGTGCCCGTCTTGCCCGCCTTGCCCGTCGTGCCTGCCTTGTCTGGCTCAATACCCCCATAGGGGGTAGGTTCCCATCGGCAGGCGCGAACCGGAAGGCCGTCCTCGGCCAGGTGCGGGCGTGCCCGGCGAGGGCCCTCGGAGGGGCCTCTCACCCCCAGCGACCCGTGCGCCCGAGCAACAGCGCGGCGGCCGCCGTTCCCGCCGTGGAGGTGCGCAGCACGCTCGGGCCCAGCCGGTACGGCCGCGCGCCCGCCTCGGCGAAGGCCGCCAACTCCTCGGGGGACACTCCCCCTTCGGGCCCGACGACCAGCACGATCTCGCCACTGGCGGGCAGTTGAGCCGTCGCGAGCGGTTCCCCGCCCTCCTCGTGGAGCACAGCGGCGAATTGGGCTTCGGCGAGAAGCCGGGCAACCTGCCGGGTCGTCATCGCGTCCGTGACCTCGGGGAAGGTCAGTCGACGGGACTGCTTGCCCGCCTCGCGCGCGGTCGACCGCCACTTGCCGAGCGCCTTGAGGCCGCGCTCGCCCTTCCACTGGGTGATGCAGCGGGCGGCCGACCACGGGACGACGGCGTCCACGCCGGTCTCCGTCATGGTCTCCACCGCCAGCTCGCCCCGGTCGCCCTTGGGCAGCGCCTGGACGACGGTGATCCTCGGGTCCGGGGCGGTCTCCCGGCGCACCTCGTCCACCACGACCTCGAGCCGGTCCTTGCCCTCGACGGCCGCCACGGTGCCCTGGACGCCCGTACCGTGCCCGTCCGTCAGCACCACCGGCTCACCGATGCGCAGCCGCCTTACGGACACCGCGTGGCGCCCCTCCGGGCCCTCCAGCCGGACCCGGGCCCCCGCGACCGCCCCCGCCAGGGAGTCGGCCACGAACACCGGGGCGGTCACGACACCGCACCCCACTGGGGCTGAAAGCCCAACGCGGCCCGTGCCGCGTCGAGTTCCACCGCGAGCGTCTCCACCAGCCGCGTGGCGGGCAGGTCACGCGCCAGCCGGTGCCCCTGCCCGGCCCACAGCGCCATCCCCTGGGGGTCGCCCGCCTTCGCGGCCGCCTTACGGAGGCCGGAGGTCATGTGGTGCAGCTGGGGGTAGACGGCGGGCGCGTACGGGCCGTGCTCGCGCATGAAGCGGTTGACCAGGCCCCGGGCCGGGCGCCCGGAGAAGGCGCGGGTCAGCTCGGTGCGGCCGAACAGCGGATCCGTCATCGCCTGCTTGTGCAGGGCGTTCGCCCCGGACTCGGGGCACACCAGGAACGCGGTCCCCAGCTGGGCCGCGACCGCGCCCGCGGCCAGCGCGGCGGCGATCTGCGAACCCCGCATGATCCCGCCCGCCGCGATGATCGGGATCTGGACGTACTCACGGACCAGCGTGATCAGCGACAGCAGCCCCAGCCCGACGCCCATCCCGTCCGCGGCCGGGTCATTGCTGTACGTGCCCTGGTGGCCGCCGGCCTCCACGCCCTGCACACAGACGGCGTCGGCGCCCGCCCACTGGGCGGTCTGCGCCTCGACGGGCGAGGTCACGGTCACGACGGTACGGGTGCCGACCCTGGCGAGGGCGTCGAGGACGGCGCGGGTCGGGCAGCCGAAGGTGAACGAGACGACCGGGACCGGGTTGTCGAGGAGCACGGCGAGCTTGGCGTCGTACGCGTCGTCCGAGCCCGACTCCGGGTCGCCCAGCGAGGTCTCGTACCAGGCGGCCTCGCCCGCGAGCCGCTCGCCGTAGGCCGCCACGGCGGCCGGGTCGGGATTGGGCGGCTGCGGCATGAACAGATTCATGCCGAAGGGCCGGTTGGTCAGCCCCCGCAGCTGTTTGATCTCCTCATACATCGCCTCCGGCGTCTTGTAGCCGGCGGCGAGGAAACCGAGGCCACCGGCCTCGGAGACAGTGGCGGCGAGCTGCGGGCAGGAGGCTCCACCCGCCATCGGCGCCTGCACGATCGGGTACCGGTAAAGATCGGTCAGCGCGGAGGACATGGCCACATCGTGTCATGCCCTCCGCACCGGCTCACCACCGGATCAAGGGCGCCGCGAGCCGGGGCGAAGCCGCACATCGACACAGCCCCGCGCCCCTTCGGGGCCCGCCCGAACCGTAGCGGACTTCCTCCGGTCTGCTCAGCGCCCGTTGAACGCATCCTTCAGCCGCGAGAACAGCCCCTGCTGCCCCGGCTTGCCGCACTCCCCCGGGGGCCAACCCCCGTACCCCCGGCCGAAGCGCCTACCGCCCGTTGAACGCATCCTTCAGCCGCGAGAACAGCCCTTGCTGCCCCGGCTTGAACTCGCCGATCGGGCGCTCCTCGCCGCGCAGCTTGGACAGCCGCCGCAGCAGCTCCTCCTGCTCCGGGTCCAGCTTGGTCGGAGTGGTCACCTCGACGTGCACGATCAGGTCGCCCCGGCCGCCGCCCCGCAGATGGGTGACGCCGCGCTGGTGCAGCGGGATCGACTGGCCGGACTGGGTGCCGGGCCGGATGTCGACCTCCTCCAGGCCGTCCAGCGTCTCCAGCGGCACCTTGGTGCCCAGCGCCCCCGCCGTCATCGGGATGGTCACCGTGCAGTGCATATCGTCGCCGCGCCGCTGGAAGACCGGATGCGGGAGCTCATGGATCTCCACGTAGAGGTCGCCCGCCGGGCCGCCGCCCGGTCCGACCTCGCCCTCACCGGCCAGCTGGATCCTGGTGCCGTTGTCCACACCGGCGGGGATCTTCACCGTAAGGGTGCGCCGCGAGCGGATCCGGCCGTCGCCCGCGCACTCCGGGCACGGGGTCGGCACCACGGTGCCGAAGCCCTGGCACTGGGGGCACGGCCGCGAGGTCATGACCTGGCCCAGGAAGGACCGCGTCACCTGGGAGACCTCACCGCGACCACGGCACATGTCACAGGTCTGCGCCGAGGTGCCCGGCGCCGCGCCCTCGCCGCTGCACGTCGTGCAGACGACCGCGGTGTCGACCTGGATGTCCTTGGTGGTCCCGAACGCGGCCTCGCTGAGCTCCACGTCCAGCCGGATCATCGCGTCCTGACCACGCCGGGTCCTGGAGCGAGGACCGCGCTGCGAGGCGGTGCCGAAGAACGCGTCCATGATGTCGGAGAAGTTGCCGAAACCCGCGCCGAAGCCACCGGCGCCACCGCCGCCCGGCCCGGCGTTCGGGTCCCCGCCCAGGTCGTAGACCTGCTTCTTCTGCGGGTCCGACAAGACCTCATAAGCGGCGTTGATCTCCTTGAACCGCTCCTGGGTCTTCGGATCCGGGTTCACGTCCGGATGCAGCTCGCGGGCGAGCCGCCGGAATGCCTTCTTGATCTGGTCCTGCGAGGCATCACGGGGCACGCCCAGGACTGCGTAGTAGTCCGTCGCCACTTACGACTCCGCCAGGATCTGTCCGACGTAACGTGCCACTGCGCGTACCGCTCCCATCGTTCCGGGGTAGTCCATGCGGGTCGGTCCGACCACGCCGAGTTTGGCGACCGCCTCGTCGCCGGAACCGTAGCCGACCGCGACGACCGAGGTGGCAGTGAGCCCCTCGTGAACATTCTCATGCCCGATCCGCACGGTCATACCCGAGTCCTTGGCCTCGCCCAGCAGCTTGAGGAGGACGACCTGCTCCTCGAGTGCTTCCAGAACGGGCCGGATCGTCAGGGGGAAATCATGCACGAAACGCGTGAGGTTCGCGGTGCCGCCGATCATCAGCCGCTCCTCGGTCTCCTCCACGAGCGTCTCGAGCAAGGTCGCCAGTACGGTCGAGACGGTCCCCCGGTCCTCCTGTTCGAAGGACTCCGGAAGATCCTGCACCAACTGCGGCACATCCGCGAAACGCCGCCCCACGACCCGGCTGTTGAGCCGGGCGCGCAGATCGGCGAGCGAATCCTCGGTGACCGGGGTGGGGCAGTCGACCATGCGCTGCTCCACCCGGCCGGTGTCGGTGATCAGCACCAGCATCACCCGGGCCGGGGCCAGCGGGAGCAGCTCCACATGGCGCACCGTCGAACGGGTCAGTGACGGATACTGCACCACCGCCACCTGCCGGGTCAGCTGCGCCAGCAACCGGACCGTGCGCCCCACCACGTCGTCGAGGTCGACCGCACCGTCCAGGAAGTTCTGAATGGCCCGCCGCTCCGGGCTGGACATCGGCTTGACTCCGGCCAGCTTGTCCACGAAGAGGCGGTAGCCCTTGTCCGTCGGGATCCGCCCGGCGCTCGTATGCGGCTGGGCGATGAAGCCCTCGTCCTCAAGAGCGGCCATGTCGTTACGCACGGTGGCCGGGGAGACCCCCAGCCGGTGCCGCTCGGTGAGCGCCTTGGAGCCGACCGGCTCCTCCGTCCCCACATAGTCCTGGACAATGGCACGCAGCACCTCGAGTCTGCGTTCGCTGAGCACCCCGCGCACCTCCAGTCCAGCGGTCTCATCAGGTCGTCCGCCTGGCACTCACCGGGCACGAGTGCCAGAGCCCCTCCGCCAGTGTACGGCGGGGTGCGGTGGCATGGGCAAGAGCCGCCGCTGGCAGCAACTCTCCCCCATCCCCGTTGAGCTAGCGTCGCGGTATGGAGACGTGTTGGGAAGAGGCAGGCTGGGAGCGACTCGCGCCCGGTGTGGCCCGCCGTCGGATGCCGGAGTGGGACGAGACGGTCGGCGTGGTCGTCGGACGGGCCGACATCCTCGTCGTGGACACCGGCGCGACCCTGCGCGCCGGGGCCGAGCTGCGCTCCGGGATCACCCGGCTGACCGGCCGCCGCCCCACCCGGATCGCGCTCACCCATCCGCACTTCGACCACGTCCTGGGCGCGGCCGCCTTCGCGGGCTGCGAGGTCTACGGGGCCACGGGACTGGACGAGCTGCTGCGCCGTGAGCGGGAGACGCTGCGCGAGGACGCGATCCGCCACGGGGTGGACCGGGACGCCGCCACCGAGGCCGTGGACCATCTGGCCTCCCCGCACCACCTGGTCTGCGGGGAGCTCACCCTCGACCTCGGCGGCCGTACGGTGCTGCTCGCCAATGTGGGGCCCGGCCACACCGCCCATGATCTGGCCGTCCTGGTGCCCGGCCGGCCCGAGGTGGTCTTCTGCGGCGATCTGGTGGAGGAGTCCGGCACGCCCCAGGCCGGGCCCGACGCGATCCCCGGCCACTGGCCCGCCGCCCTCGACCGGCTGCTCGCCCTCGGCGGCGCGGACGCGAGGTACGTCCCGGGGCACGGCTCCGTGGTGGACGCCGCGTTCGTACGGGCCCAACGCGACGAACTGGCCGCCCGCTTCGGCGTGTCCGGCTAACCGTCGCTCTAGTCGTTCGCCTAGTCGCTCGCGCGGTTGTGCGCCTGCGGGAGCGGGTGGCCGTCGCACGCTATCGTCATCCGGATGCGACAGTACGACCCGGACCTGACCCCGCCGTGGAAGCGGCAGCGGCCCGCCCCCGAGGTCCCCGCCGAAGCGGACCTCGTCGTGGAGGAGGTCACCACCGGATTCTGTGGTGCCGTGATCCGCTGCGAGAAGACCGCCCAGGGTCCGACGGTCACTCTGGAGGACCGCTTCGGTAAACATCGCGTCTTCCCCATGGAGCCGCGCGGTTTTCTGCTCGAGGGGCGTGTCGTCACCCTCGTACGCCCGCGTGCGGCGGCCCCAAGCGCGCCCCAGCGCACGGCCTCGGGGTCGATCGCCGTCCCGGGAGCCCGTGCGAGGGTCGCCCGCGCGGGGCGCATCTACGTCGAGGGGCGCCATGACGCGGAGCTGGTCGAGCGGGTCTGGGGCGACGATCTGCGCATCGAGGGCGTCGTCGTGGAGTACCTGGAGGGCGTCGACGATCTGCCCGCCATCGTCGACGACTTCGCCCCCGGCCCCGACGCCCGGCTCGGCGTCCTCGTCGACCATCTGGTGACGGGCTCCAAGGAGTCCCGTATCGCCGCACAGGTCACCGGCGAGCATGTGCTGGTCCTCGGCCACCCCTACATCGACATCTGGGAGGCCGTGAAGCCGTCCTCCCTCTCCATCCCGGCCTGGCCGACGGTGCCGCACGGCCAGGACTGGAAGAAGGGCGTCTGCCGCGCCCTGGGCTGGCCGGAGAACACCGGGGCCGCCTGGCAGCGGATCCTGTCGTCGGTCCACTCCTACAAGGACCTCCAGCCGGAGCTCCTGGGGAAGGTGGAGGAGCTGATCGACTTCGTGACGGCCCCACAGGGCTGACGGTCTCCGTAAGGGCTCATGGCTCCCATAGGGGCCGACGGCCTCCGTAGGGACCAACGGCTTCCGTACGGCCCAACGGCTTCCGTACGGCCCAACGGCTTCCGTTTCAGTCCGCCCGAGGGCTTCCGTATCGGCCCTCCGACGCCCCCGCCTCAGTCGACCAGGTCCCGCACCACCGCGTCCGCCAGCAGCCGCCCCCGGAGCGTCAGCACGGCCTGCCCGCGCCCGTACGGCTCCGGCTCCAGCAGACCGTCCTCCAGGGCCCGCGCCGCGGCCGCCGCCCCGGCCGGGCGCAGCAGCTCCAGCGGGCAGCCCTCGGCCAGCCGCAGCTCCAGCAGGATCCGCTCCACCCGGCGCTCCTCGGCGGACAGCAGCTCCCGGCCCGCGCCGGGCGACCGGCCCTCGCCCAGGGCCTGTGCGTACGCCCCGGGGTGCTTCACGTTCCACCACCGCACACCGCCCACATGGCTGTGTGCGCCGGGGCCCGCGCCCCACCAGTCGGCGCCGCGCCAGTACAGCTCGTTGTGGCGGCAGCGCCCGGCGGGCGAGGTGGCCCAGTTGGAGACCTCGTACCAGGCGAACCCGGCGGCCGACAGGGTCTCCTCGGCGATCAGATAGCGGTCCGCGTGCACATCGTCGTCGGTCATCGGCACCTCGCCGCGCCGGATCCGCCGCGCCAGCTGGGTGCCCTCCTCCACGATCAGCGCATACGCCGACACGTGGTCCGGGCCCGCCCCGAGGGCCGCCTCCAGGGAGGCCCGCCAGTCCGTGTCGCTCTCGCCGGGCGTCCCGTAGATCAGGTCCAGGTTCACATGGCCGAATCCCGCCGCCCGCGCCTCGGCCACACACGCCTCCGGGCGCCCCGGGGTGTGCGTACGGTCCAGCACCTTCAGGACGTGCTGCCGGGCACTCTGCATCCCGAAGGAGATCCGGTTGAACCCCGCCTCCCGCAGCTCCGCCAGATACCGCGGATCGACCGACTCCGGATTGGCCTCGGTCGTGACCTCGGCCCCCTCGGCCAGCCCGAACTCGTCCCGGATCGCCCCGAGCATCCGCCCGAGGTCCGCCGCCGCGAGCAGTGTCGGGGTCCCGCCGCCGACGAACACGGTCTCCACGGCCCGCGGGTCGTCCCCCAGCACCTTCCGCGCCAGCCGCACCTCCTCGACGACCTGCTCGGCGTAGTTGTCCCGGGAGGCGAGCACCCCGCCGGAACCGCGCAGCTCACTGGCGGTGTAGGTGTTGAAGTCGCAGTAGCCGCAGCGGGTGGCGCAGTACGGCACGTGCAGATAGAACCCCAGCGGCCGCCGCTCCGCCCCCGCCAAAGCGGTCGCGGGCAGTGCGCCGTCCTCGGGCATGGGCTCACCATCAGGCAATACGGAAGGCATGCCCCCATTGTCCGGCACGACCGGCGCCACCCGGGACCACGAGACGGCGCCCAGACGCCGGCAGGGGCTCCGTCCCTGGCCCCGGGGCCGACGAGCCGACCGTCGCCGCGATCAGCTCACCGGCCAGGGCGCCGGCCGTGCCGCCTGCGACGCGGCCGGGGTCTGGGGCGAAGCCCCAGTTGCGGGAAGGGGCGGGGAGGGGGAAGCACCGATATGCGGCTCCGCCGCGTGGCCCGCCGCGGGCGTCACGACCCACCGGGCGCCCCTGGAGCACCGGACGCGCCCTAGAGCACCTTCAGGACCAGCATCGCCAGGTCGTCGTCCGGCGGCTCCGCCGCGAACTCGTCCACCGCCCGGCGCACCCGCTCCGCGACCTGCCGCGCGCTCAGCCCTCCGCACAGCGCGAACGCCGCCGCCAAGCCGTCCTCGTCGTCGAACTGCCGGTCGCCCGATCGGTGCTCCGTCACCCCATCCGTCACACAGAGCAGCGTTTCCCCGGGCGTCAGATCGAACGATTCACTCTCGTACGACACATCGTCCACGACGCCCAGCAATATCTGCGGCGCCGCGACCGTCCGCACCTCGCCGTCGGGCCGCAGCACCAGCGGCAGCGGATGCCCCGCGCTGGCCAGCGTGCAGCGCACCCCCAGGCCGTCGCCCAGCGGCTCCAGCTCTCCGTACAGCAGCGACAGGAACCGCGCGACCCCGCCGCCCGCCGACAGCCCCGCGCCTCCGACCAGGCCGCCGTCCACCAGCTCCACGACCCCGGCGGGGCCTCCCACGGCCTCCACACCGGCCACCACGGCCTCCGCGGCGCCCTCGACGGCCTGCTCCACCGCCTCCTCGCCCAGCAGCTGGTTGAGCCGGTCCAGGACCTCTCCCACGCCGTACCCCTCGCGGGCGAGCAGCCGCAGCCAGGGCCGGACGAGGCCGGTCACCACGGCCGCCTCCGGGCCGTTCCCGCAGACGTCGCCCAGGACGAAGCACCAGCGGCCGTCACCGGCCGGGAAGACGTCGTAGAAGTCGCCCCCGGCCGAGATCTCGCCGGTCGGCTCGTACACCACCGCCGACTCGACTCCGGGGATCCGCGGGATCACGGACGGCAGCAGCCCGCGCTGGAGCACCCGGCTGATGGTCGCCTGGCGGGTGTAGCGGCGGGCGGAGGCGAGCGCCAGGGCGACGCGGCGGGCGAAGTCCTCGACCAGGCCGACCACTTCGGCCGGCATCCGCACCAGCCCGGCCCGCCCCAGCAGCAGCGTGCCGAGCGCGCGGCCGCCCGCAACCAGCCGGCACGCGAGGGCCGCGCCACCGGGCCCGTACGCGGCCGGGTCGGCGGGCCAGGGCCACTCCACGGCGCTGCCGCGGACAGCAGTGGGCACATGGGGCGGCTCCTTCTCCAGCACCTGCCGCAGGCCCTCGATGCGCCCCTCGCTGGCATGCCAGACCCGGGCCAGCCGCGGCGGACCGCTCGTGGAGTCGAGCCAGATCGCGCACCAGTCGGCGAGCCGGGGCACCAGCAGCTGTCCGGCCAGCGAGGTGACCATGTCCTCGTCGAACTGCCCGGCCAGCAGATCGGACGCCTCGGCGAGGAAGGAGAGCGCGCCGCGCTGGATCCACTCGGGGTCGCGGCGGACCGGGACGAGGCCCTGCGCGGGCGCCACGATCTCGACGGCCTCGACGGCCTCCTTACGGCCTTCACCGACGGTCCCCAGGCCCTCAGGAACGGATTCCAGGCCCCCAGAGACGACCCCGGTCCCGAAGCCGCCGTCCGGTCCGGCCGCGCCCCCGTTCGCCCCGTCCACGGGGTCCACGGCGGCCGCGGCGTCCATGAAGCCCGAGCCCATGGCGCCCGCGGCTGCCGGGCCCGTGGGCGCCACCGCCATCTGGAACCACACCGACTTGGTCGCCCGCCGGTAGGTCGTCCCCCAGGACTCGGCGATCTCGGCCACCAGCCGCAGTCCGTGGCCCCCGGCGTACTCCGGCGGCTCGTCCGCATCCGGCGGATCGCCGCGCACCACGCGGGTGGGATGGTGATCGGTCACCTCCACCACCAGGGACGGCGGCTCGCCCTCGCGGTCCGACACATCCAGCGCACAGCTCACCTCGACGGCGGTGCCGGCGTGCACCACCGCGTTGGTGACCAGTTCGCTCACCAGCAGTACGGCCTCGTTTGCCACCTGGTCGGTGACCCGGTCGGCGGCCGGTACCTCGAGCGCGGCCCAGTCGGCGAGGGCGGCACGGACGAACCGGCGCGCGGCCGAGGCCGCGAGCGGGCTGCAGGGCAGATTGACGCGTGCCGATGCGCTGGTACGGACGGGGCCGACCCCACCCCCGACCGGTAGAACCACCCCACCGCCCTCAACCGACCCACCAGAAGTGGCAGAAGATGACGTCCCCACTGTGCGGCTCCTGAAGAAGCTCCGTCATAACGCCGTATCCGTAACCGTATCCGGCACGGACAGAGTGACAGACGGACCGCCCTCATATGCACCGGGTTACGCAAGTGAACCGCGATAAGGGGAAAATTCATGTGTCCGGCGGGCCGGTCAACCTGAAATCCGGTGCGGGGTCGTATCCTTGCCCGTTAAACCTCCCGCGCGCCCGCGTACATGTCCTCGATCAGGTCCTTGTACTCACGCTCGACGACCGGGCGCTTGAGCTTCAGGCTGGGCGTCAACTCCCCGTGCTCCACGTCCAGATCGCGGGGCAGCAGCCGGAACTTCTTGATCGTCTGCCAGCGCTGCAGCCCGTCGTTGAGCCGCTGCACATGGCCGCCGATCAGCTCCCGCACCTCATCGGTGTCCACGACCTCCGCGTAGGTCTTGCCACCGAGGCCGTGGTCGCCCGCCCACTTCATGATCGTGGGCTCGTCGAGGGCGATCAGCGCGGTGCAGTAATTGCGGTCGGCGCCGTGCACCAGGATGTTGGAGACGAACGGGCACACCGCCTTGAACTGGCCCTCGACCTCCGCCGGGGCCACGTACTTACCGCCCGAGGTCTTGATCAGGTCCTTCTTGCGGTCGGTGATCCGCAGATAGCCGTCGGGGGACAGCTCGCCGATGTCCCCGGTGTGGAACCAGCCGTCGGACTCCAGCACCTGCGCGGTCAGCTCCGGCAGCCCGTGGTAGCCCTGCATGATGCCGGGGCCGCGCAGCAGCACCTCGCCGTCCTCGGCGAACCGCACCTCCAGGCCCGGGAACGCCTTGCCGACCGTACCGGTGCGGTAGTCCGCCGGGTTGAGGAAGCTGGCGGCGCTGGACTCGGTCAGACCGTAGCCCTCCAGGATGTTGATCCCGGCGCCCGCGAAGAAGTAGCCGATGTCGGGCGCGAGCGCGGCGGAGCCGGACACCGCGGCCCGCAGCCGGCCGCCGAACGCCTCGCGCAGCTTGCCGTAGACCAGCTTGTCGGCCACCGCGTGCTGGGCCCGGAGGCCGAAGGGCACGGAGGCGGTGCCGGTGCGGCGGAAGTTGTCCTGAGAGACCCTGGCGTAGTCGCGGGCGACCTCGGCCGCCCACTGGAAGATCTTGTACTGGGCCGCTCCGCCCTCGCGCGCCCGCTGGGCCACCCCGTTGTAGACCTTCTCGAAGATCCGCGGCACGGCGCACATATAGGTCGGCCGGACCACCGGCAGATTGTCGATGATCTTGTCGACCCGGCCGTCCACCGCCGTGGTGTGGCCGACGTAGATCTGTCCCGCCGTCAGCACCTTGCCGAAGACATGCGCGAGCGGCAGCCACAGGTACTGCACATCGTCGGCGAAGAGCAGTCCGTCCTGATTGCCGATCACAATGGCCATGTACGACCAGGAGTCATGCGCCAGGCGTACGCCCTTGGGGCGCCCGGTGGTACCGGAGGTGTAGATGAGCGTCGCCAGCTGATCGCTGCGCAGGGCGTCCATCCGCTCCCGTACCGCGTCCGGCTGCCGTTCCAGCAGGGCCGTGCCCCGCTTCTCCAGCTCGGTGAGCGAGAGCACCCAGCCCTCGGGGTCGTCCGCGGCGGGGACCGCGTCGTCGGCCTGGATCACCACCACATGGGCCAGCTCGGGGAGTTCCTCGCGCTGCGCCCGCACCTTGGCGAGCTGCGCCGCGTCCTCGGCGATCAGCACCCGGCTGCCGGAGTCGGAGAGGATGAAGGAGGTCTCGTCGGCGTTGGTGGTCGGGTAGACCGTGGTGGTGGCCGCGCCCGCGCACAGCACACCGAGGTCGGCCAGGATCCACTCCACGCGGGTCGAGGAGGCCAGCGCCACCCGCTCCTCGGGGCGGATGCCCAGATCGATCAGCCCGGCGGCGATGGCGAAGACCCGATCCGCGCTTTCCCGCCAGGTCAGCGGCCGCCACTCATCGGGGCCCGTGCCCGAGGCAGGAGGCACCGGATACCGGTACGCCTCCTTGTCCGGTGTCGCCTCGACGCGCTGGAGGAAGTGCGTCGCCAGGGACGGCGGCCGGTTCTCGAGCAAGTTCTGTGTGTCGGTCACGGCATCCTCCGGGGCCCGCATCATTGCTTGGTGACTCGCGAGTAACCTTCGAGTAGGTGATCAGGGTAGGGGCCGAATCCTTACGGCGTAAGGGGGCTGGGTCACGTTGTTCTCACGAGATGCCCAAGAGCGGCCCGGGAAGGCGGCAGGCCCGGCGCATCCATCACGCCAGGCCCGCTGACCACACTGTCCCCGGTGCTCCGGCCTTGCGGCCATTTCTCCCGGGGGGCTACTTCTTCGCCTTGGAGTCCTTGCCGTCGGAGTCGGAGGACAGCACCGCGATGAAGGCATCCTGGGGCACCTCCACACTGCCGACCATCTTCATCCGCTTCTTGCCTTCCTTCTGCTTCTCCAGCAGCTTCCGCTTACGGGAGATGTCACCGCCGTAGCACTTGGCGAGGACGTCCTTACGGATGGCACGGACCGTCTCACGGGCGATCACCCGGGAGCCGATGGCCGCCTGGATGGGCACCTCGAAGTTCTGCCGCGGGATGAGCTCGCGCAGCTTGGCGACCAGCCGGACGCCGTACGCGTACGCCTTGTCCTTGTGGGTGATCGCCGAGAACGCGTCCACCTTGTCGCCGTGCAGCAGGATGTCGACCTTGACCAGTTCGGAGGTCTGCTCCCCGGTGGGCTCGTAGTCGAGCGAGGCATAACCGCGGGTCTTGGACTTCAGCTGGTCGAAGAAGTCGAAGACGACCTCGGCGAGCGGCAGGGTGTAGCGGATCTCGACCCGGTCCTCGGAGAGGTAGTCCATGCCGAGCAGCACCCCGCGGCGGTTCTGGCACAGCTCCATGATCGCGCCGATGAACTCGCTCGGGGCGAGGATGGTGCCCCGGACGACCGGCTCATGCACCGTGTCGATCTTGCCCACCGGGAACTCGCTGGGGTTGGTCACCGTGTGCTCGGTGCCGTCCTCCATCTCCACCCGATAGACCACATTGGGTGCGGTGGCGATCAGGTCGAGATTGAATTCGCGCTCCAGGCGCTCACGGATGACCTCCAGGTGCAGCAGCCCGAGGAAGCCGACGCGGAAGCCGAAGCCGAGCGCGGCCGAGGTCTCCGGCTCGTAGACCAGCGCGGCATCGTTGAGCTGCAGCTTGTCCAGGGCCTCGCGCAGCTCGGGGTAGTCCGAGCCGTCCAGCGGATACAGCCCCGAGAACACCATCGGCTTGGGGTCCTTGTAGCCGCCCAGCGGCTCCTGCGCACCGCCGCTGACCTGGGTGATCGTGTCACCCACCTTGGACTGGCGGACATCCTTCACACCGGTGATCAGATAGCCCACCTCGCCCACGGACAGCCCGTCGGCGGGGGTCATCTCCGGCGAGTTGGTGCCGATCTCCAGCAGCTCATGGGCGGCGCCGGTGGACATCATCCTGATCCGCTCGCGCCTGCTGAGCGTGCCGTCGACGACCTTCACATAGGTCACGACGCCCCGGTAGGCGTCATAGACGGAGTCGAAGATCATCGCGCGGGCGGGAGCGTCGTAGACGCCCACCGGGGCGGGAACCAGCTTGACGACCCGGTCCAGCAGCTCGGCCACGCCCTCGCCGGTCTTGGCGGAGACCTTCAGCACGTCGGAGGGGTCGCAGCCGATGAGGTGGGCGAGCTCGGCGGCGAACTTCTCGGGCTGGGCGGCGGGCAGGTCGATCTTGTTGAGGACCGGAATGATCGTGAGGTCGTGCTCCATCGCCAGATAGAGGTTGGCGAGGGTCTGTGCCTCGATGCCCTGGGCCGCGTCGACCAGCAGGACGCACCCCTCGCACGCGGCGAGGGAACGCGAGACCTCATAGGTGAAGTCCACATGGCCGGGGGTGTCGATCATGTTGAGGATGTGGGTGGCGGGCTCGCCGCCCTCGTCCTTCGTCGGCGCCCAGGGCAGCCGGACCGCCTGGGACTTGATCGTGATGCCGCGCTCGCGCTCGATGTCCATGCGGTCGAGATACTGCGCGCGCATCTGCCGCTGCTCGACCACCCCGGTCAGCTGGAGCATGCGGTCGGCGAGCGTCGACTTGCCGTGGTCGATGTGCGCGATGATGCAGAAGTTACGGATCAGAGCCGGGTCGGTACGGCTCGGCTCCGGCACATTGGTAGGGGTCGCGGGCACGCAGGGTCCTGTGTGTAGGCGGGACTCGGTGTTATCGGTATGGGTCAGTCCCGTCCATGGTCCCATGAATGGCGACCTCTTCCGGGTTTGGGACGCCATGGACCCTGCTGGTAACCTGGCCGACTGTGTCTCGTGCCCCCTCTTTCACGGAGATCTCCAAGGACATCTTCGTGAGGGGCGCCGTGGACGTCTTCACGGACGTCTCGATGGGCTCGGACGCACCACGAAGCAAGTGAAACCCAACGAACCTGCGAAGGCTTTTACGTGGCGAACATCAAGTCCCAGATCAAGCGGAACAAGACGAACGAGAAGGCGCGCCTGCGCAACAAGGCGGTCAAGTCCGAACTGAAGACCGCCATCCGCCGCACCCGCGAGGCCGTGGCCGCCGGTGACGTCGAGAAGGCCGCCGAGGCCATCCGCATCGCCGGGCGCAAGCTCGACAAGGCCGTCAGCAAGGGCGTTCTGCACAAGAACAACGCCGCCAACAAGAAGTCGGCGCTCGCCCAGCAGGTCTCCAGCATCCAGGGCTGACGCCTTTCGGGGCTGACCTCGAAGGCTGACTGACGCCTTCCGGGGCTGGTCTCCAGCCGGTTCGGACACAGCGGTCCCTCTCACCCGCTCCGACCGGCAGTCGAGAGCCTCTTCAGCCCCTTCAGCGGTACCGCGCCGCACGCGGCCTGCGTTCGCCACGCGGGTGCGGCGCACTTGATCGATACGAAGGCCCCGCGCCTGTCCTTTCCCCAGGACAGCGCGGGGCTTTCGCGCTTAATTCGGGTATGTTCACGTCATGTCGACACCGGGGGAAACACCCAATCCGTACGGGCCGCCTCAGCCGCCCCAACCGCCTCAGCCGCCTCAGCAGAGCCCGGCGCAGAGCGCGCCGCAGGGACCGGGGCAGAGCCCGCGGCAGGGACCGGGGCAGAGCCCGCCGCAGGGACCGGGGCAGAGCGCGCCGCAGAGCCCGCCGCCGCCCGGTCCGTACGGGCAGGTGCCGCCCCAGACCCAGCCGCCCCAGCACAATCCGTACGCCCAGCCGACGATGCCTTCCGTCCCCCTGGGCGGCGGCTACGGCCCGATGGGCGCACCGGGCACGCCTCCCGGGGCGCCTCTCATGGGTCCCGGGGCCGGGGGCGGGGGCGGCGGCAAGGGCTGGCTGTGGGGGCTGGGCGGGGTCGTCGTCGCCTCGGCGGTCTGGGCCGGGGTGCTGTTCGCCACGGGAGGCTTCGACGGGAACGAGGCCGAGGCCGATCTCGCGGGCTACCGCTATACGACCAACCTGTGCGGCTCGACGGACTCCCAGGCCTTCGAGGACTCGGGGTATGAGCAGAAGGACGAGAGCGGCTCGTCGTCGAACCCGCAGCACAGCAGCTCCGAGAACCCCGCGCTGGACTCCATGACCTGCAACATCGACTTCGAGCCGAGCGGCGCGAGCAGCAGCGACTACTCCTCGGTGTGGCTCTACACAACGGCGTCACTGCACAAGAAGACCGACCCCGGCCCCGAGTTCGAGGCCCAGTACCGGGCGTACGAGGACCAGAAGACGTCCACCTACAGCTATGAGGTGAGCCCGGTCAGGGGGCTGGGCGAAGAGGCGTATGTGGTGCGGCAGGAGAGCAAGAGCAGCACCTCCAACACCGGCGCCTATGTGATCCTCGCCGTGCGGGACGGCTGGATGACCTATCAGTCGACCTGGTCGGAGTATGTGTCGACCTCGTCCAGCGCCTCGGCCAAGACGCCTGAGGAGGCTACCGAGATGCTCAGGAAGAGCGCGAAGGCGACGCTGGAGAAGATGAAGGAGTAAGGAGTAAGGGCGCCACACGCACACCGATCAGAGCGCGCAACGGGCCGGACGAAACGCGCCCCCTGCACCGGGACCCGGCTTTCGGTCAGCGGCGGCCCGCCCGCGCGGCGCGAGCGATCGTGACGACGGCCTTCTCCAGGGCGTACTCCGGATCGTCCCCGCCGCCCTTGACCCCCGCGTCGGCCTCGGCGACGGCGCGCAGCGCGATCGCCACGCCATCCGCCGACCAGCCGCGCATCTGCTGCCGCACCCGGTCGATCTTCCACGGCGGCATGCCCAGCTCACGGGCGAGATCGCCGGGGCGGGCGCCGCGCGGCGCGGAGGCCAGCTTGCCGATGGAGCGGACGCCCTGGGCCAGAGCGCTGGTGATCAGCACCGGCGGCACCCCGGTGGAGACGGCCCAGCGCAGGGCCTCCAGCGCCTCGGCCGCGCGGCCCTCGACGGCGCGATCGGCGACGGTGAAGCTGGACGCCTCGGCACGGCCCGTGTAGTAGCGGGCGACGACGGCCTCGTCGATCGTGCCCTCGACATCGGCCACGAGCTGGGAGACCGCGCTGGCCAGCTCGCGCAGATCGCTCCCGATGGCATCGACCAGGGCCTGGCAT
The DNA here is from genome assembly GCF_017874715.1 of Streptomyces iranensis. Classification (GTDB taxonomy): domain Bacteria; phylum Actinomycetota; class Actinomycetes; order Streptomycetales; family Streptomycetaceae; genus Streptomyces; species Streptomyces iranensis. The sequence continues at coordinate 51,723 of NZ_JAGGLR010000018.1, forward strand.
GCCTCGGGGGTGGCGGACCGCCCGGTGGCGCGGAACTCCGACCGTACGAACGCCAGCCGGTCGGCGGGCTTGGTCATCTTCGGACAGACGACCTCGCGCGCCCCGGCTTTACGGGCGGCGTCGAGCAGCCCCTTGCCCTTGGCCCCGCCCGCGTGCAGCAGCACCAGGGTGATCTCCTCGGCAGGGGTGCCGAGGTAGCCCTTCACATCCTTGATCGTGTCGGCCGACAGATCCTGTGCGTTGCGCACCACCACGACCTTGCGCTCCGCGAAGAGCGAGGGGCTGGTCAGCTCGGCAAGGGTGCCGGGCTGGAGCGCGTCGGGCATGAGGTCGCGCACATCGGTGTCGGGGTCGGCCGCGCGGGCGGCCGCCACCACCTGCTGCACGGCGCGGTCGAGCAGCAGCTCCTCCTGGCCCACGGCGAGGGTCACCGGGGCGAGTGGATCGTCGGTCGTCGTCTTCCTGGCCATCGCGGTCCAGCATCCCACGGACCACCGACAGCCCCGCCGCCCGGATGTCCGACAATGTTCCGGTGATCGATGAAGGACTGACCGGCGCCCGGCACGCCCGGCATGCCCGGCACATCCTGGTGCTCCCCGACCGCGACGCGGCGGAGGAGGTGGCCGAGGCCCTCCCCGAGCGCTTCGGCATCACCCAGGAGCCCCAGTTGGTGCGGGACGCCTTGGCGGGCGAGGACGACGCCGAGGACGCCCAGTGGCTGGTGGTGATCGAGGACCCGGACGGCGGGCTGGACGCGACGGCGCTGGACGCGCTCGCGGACGAGTACGACGGCTGGCTGGAGGCCGAATAGTGTCCGAGACTGGTGCCGTAACCAATCATGGTCGCGGAAGACAGGGGGCTCCGAGGATGAGCGGAACTGTGACGGCAGTCAGCAGCAACGGCGAGTACTCGTTCACCAAACCGAACCAGGACAGCATCACCCTGCTCACCGGCCTCGGCGTCGAGGGCGACGTCCACGCCGGCGTGACGGTCAAACACCGCTCCCGCGTCGCCCAGGACCCCACCCAGCCGAACCTGCGCCAGGTCCACCTCATCCACGAAGAACTCTTCGCGGAGGTCGGTGCGGAGGGCTTCAAGGTGCTGCCCGGTGACCTGGGCGAGAACATCACCACCCGCGGCATCGACCTGCTCGCCCTCCCCGTCGGCACCCTGCTGCGCATCGGCGACGAGGCAGTGCTGGAGGTCACCGGCCTCCGCAACCCCTGCCTGCAGATCGACAACTTCCAAAACGGCCTCCTGAAGCAGGTCGTCGGCCGCGACGAGGCCGGGAACGTCATCCGCAAGGCCGGAGTCATGAGCGTCGTGCGGGAGGGCGGCACGGTCCGCCCTGGCGACCTGATCCAAGCCGAGCTCCCCGCCGAACCCCACCGCCCCCTGGACCGCGTCTGAGGGCGGGGTTCTCCCTGTCGCGATGAGTTCCGGCCGGGCCGGGAGTCTCTTCTGGTGACCGTCGTAGAACGCCGTACGACGCTGCCCGGTACGAGACACCACGGAGGACACCATGACGGCCACACCGGACGACCCGACCACCGCGCTGCCCGGCCGCCCGCCCGTGGTCGACCTGGCCACCTGGCAGGCCGCCCGTGACGAGTTGCTGGTCCGCGAGAAGGCCCACACCCGCGAGGGCGACGCCATCGCCGCGGCCCGCCGCCGGCTGCCGATGGTGGAGTTCGACGGGACGGTCGAGGTCGTCGGACCCGACGGCCCGGTCCCGTTCCTGGACCTGTTCCAGGGCCGCGACGAGCTCGTGGTCTACAAGCACATGTGGTACGACGGCGCACCGCACCAGGGGCAGTGCGAGGGCTGCACCACCACGGCCTGGCACCTCAGGGAAGCGGACTACCTCAACGCGCGCGGCGTCTCGTTCGCCGTCCTGACCACAGGCCGCTGGGACGAGGTGGCCTCCTACGTCGAGTTCATGGGCTACACCCAGCCCTGGTACTCGGTGCGCGACGTGGACGGACCGGCCGGCGGTGACATGGGTTACCTCACCTGCTACCTGCGCGACGGCGACCGCGTGTTCCTCACCTACTCCACGACGGGCCGCGGCAATGAACGGGTCAACGGGTCTCTCGGCCTGCTCGACATGACGCCCTACGGCCGCGGCGAGGCGTGGGAGGACAACCCCGAGGGCCGTCCCGAGGGGCGCGGCCCGTGCTGGTCCTGGCGCTCGGACGCGGACGGGAACGCCACCTGGGGCCCGACCAGCCGCCCCGTGCCGCAGTGGACCCGCCCCGGCGCGACCCCCGTGGAGACCCTCGGCCGCCACGGCCACCACCACTGACGCGTGCCGCGGACATGAGTGAGGCGCCAGGGTCGAAGGGAAGACCTCTGGCGCCCTACTCGCGGCCGAAACCGCCTAGTCGTGACGTAGAGCCTCAACGATCGCTGCCCAGACGGCTCGCGCCACCAGGGACACCGCGAAGCGCTCCACGAGACCGCCGCGCCACCTTTTTTCCTTTGTGCCGGACGACCTGAAGAAGCCGACCACCATCACCACCTCCAAGGGGTTCAACCCACCGCCCTCTGCGGTAGGCCCGTCCCTCCCCCTTCGAGGTCAGGCCAACCTGGCGGCGGTGAGGAACCACGCCCAGTCGTGGTGACAGACTCAAAGGTACAACCCGCCCGCATTGATCGGTAGTTGGGGTGTTTCAGGCAGACCGTTGCGTGCCCCCGCCACGGCCTCCGAGGACCGCGCGCAGGCCCCGCTCGTGCGTGACCGCGATGGAGCCGTCGGTGTCGGTTCGCAGTACGGCGGCGCCCTGGGCCCGCAGGGAGGCGACGGTGCGGGGCGAGGGGTGGCCGTAGGGGTTGTCTGCGCCGCAGGAGATCAGGGCCAGGCGGGGGCTGAGGCGTCGGAGCAGCTGTGGGTCCTGGTAGGCCGAGCCATGGTGGGCGACCTTGAGAACGTCGATCTCGGGAAGGGCCGGATGCGTCGTCAGCAGGGCCTGCTGGGCGGGAGGTTCGAGGTCGCCCAGGAGGAGCAGGGTCAGGCCCGCCGTGCGGACGAAGAGGGTGACGCTTGCGTCGTTCGGGCCCTCGGTCGCGGTCGGGCCGGGTGGCGGCGGGGGCCAGAGGACCTGCCAGGACAGCGGGCCGAAGCGTCGTCGTTCCCCTGGCCGCGCCGGGATGACCGGGATATGCGCCGACCGGGCCTTGCGGCGTACGAACTCGGCCTGGCCTGGTGGTTCTTCCAGGACGGTGGTCTCGATCGCGCCGACCGTGCGGCCTCGTAACGCACCGCTCAGCCCGGCCACATGGTCGGCATGGAAGTGGGTCAGGATCAGGAGCGGGATCCGGACGACGCCCAGGGAGCGCAGGCAGCGGTCGACGGCTCGTGGCTCGGGGCCGGTGTCCACGACGACGGCCGTGCCGGGGCCCGCGGCCAGGACCAGGGCGTCACCTTGTCCGACATCGCACGCCACCATCCGCCAACCGGGCGGTGGCCAGCCGGTGATGACCCGGGCCAGGGGCGCCGGGCGTATGACGGCCAGCAGCACCAGCAGTGCGCATACGGTGCACAGTAGGCGGTGGCGCAGCAGTCGGCGGCCCACGAGGACCACGGCCAGGGTGACGGTGGCCAGCAGGAGCGCGCCGGTCCAGCCGTCCGGCCAGTCCGCCTCGGCTCCGGGCAGCGCCGCGCCGGTCCGGGCCACCTGGGCGATCCACTCGGCGGGCCAGCCCGCCGGCCAGGCGATCCACTGGGCGAGCGGTGGTGCGACGGCGGCCGCCGCGAGCGCGGCGAAGCCGAGAGCGGTGGCGGGGGCTACCGCCACCTCGGCGATGAGGTTGCAGGGGATCGCCACCAGGCTCACTCGCGCGGCCATCACCACGACGACCGGTGCGCAGACCGCCTGGGCCGCGGCGGCGGCCGCCAGCGCCTCGGCCACCCGGGGCGGTACGCCACGGCGCTGGAGGGCCGCGCTCCATCCCGGCGCGATGGTGAGCAGGGCGCCGGTGGCCAGTACGGAGAGCAGGAAGCCGTAGCTCCGGGCCAGCCAGGGGTCGTAGAGCACCAGCACGAGGACGGCGGCGGCCAGGGCCGGGAGCAGGGAGCGGCGGCGGCCGGTGCCGAGGGCGAGCAGGGTGATCAGCCCGCAGGCGGCGGCGCGCAGCACACTCGGTTCGGGTCTGCAGACGATGACGAAGGCGAGCGTGAGCCCGCCGCCGAGGAGGGCGGTGGTGCGCAGCCGGATGCCGAGCGCGCCCGCGAGACCGCGCCGCTCGGCCCGCCCGGCCAGCTGCGACGGACCCGTGAGCAGTGCGAGGACCAGTGTCAGATTGCTGCCGGAGACGGCCATGAGGTGCAGCATGTCCGTGGCCCGGAACGCCTCGTCCAGCTCGGGCGGCACCCGTGAGGTGTCCCCCACGACCAGCGCGGGGAGCAGCGCCCGCGCGTCCGGGGAGAGTCCGTCGGTCGCGGTGCGCAGCCCGGCGCGCAGCCGCCCGGCGAACCGCTGGACCACGCTGGGCGGGCCCGTGGCCCTCGGGGGCCCGCCGCTCACACGCACTGCGGCCGCGATACGGTCCCCGTCGCGCACCGGCGGGGCCAGACGGCCGTGGACGCGCAGACGTGTGGACGGCAGCAGCCCGAGCCAGGCCGTCCGCTCCCTGCCGGACCTGGGGTGGACCGTGAGCAGAACGGGCGTGCGGGTGGTGGTCATGGTGCCGCCAGGGCCAGTGACCTGGTGGGCCTCCGCTTCCAGGACCACGGACACGGGCGCGAGCGCCGCGCCCCGTACCCGTGGCCGAGTGAGCCGTGGGTCCCCCGTGACGGTCACCTCGGCTGTGGCCTCCGCGTACCCCCGGGCGAGTGCGGGGACGGGGCCACGGCGTACGTCCGCCCCGTGCAGCCCGGCGACCGCCCCCGCGGCGGCCCCGCACAACAACACCGCGGCGATCGCTCCTGCCATACGGCGCCCACGCCAGGCGGCGGCGCGTGGCGTTGAAGTGGCTTGCCGTCCCGGCAGGTTGGAACCTTTCGGGAGCGGTGCCGGTGAGGGCGTGTCCGGTCCGTGCCGGGGGCGGGGTGGGCCGTGGTGTCGGTCGCCCGGTGTCGGGGCTCGTCGGCGGGTCCGGAGAAGCAGGGCCGCCGCTACGAGGGTGGCCGCTGTGCAGACGAGGGCCACCGCCAGGGGTGATGCGTCCAGGGATAGTGCTGCGGCCGCCCAGGCGGCCAGGGCCGGTGGTACCAGGCGGAGGTCGGGCGGGCCCTCCTGGCGTGGGTGTGACGCACCGCGTGGGGACGCGGCTGCGGCATGGACCGGGGCGCGGGTGCGCGGGGGCTGCGCGGACGTCATGGCTGAACCAGCGGGCGCAGGTCGGCGAACCGGCGCTCGCCGATGCCGTTCACCTCGCGGAGTTCATCGATGGAGCGGAAACCTCCGTGCTGGGTGCGGTAGTCGATGATGTGCCGGGCCAGGACGGGGCCGACTCCCGGGAGGGTGTCGAGCTGTTCGGCGGTCGCGGAGTTCAGGCTGATCGGGCCACCGGGTGCCCCCGGCCCGGCCGGTGCGTTGGGTGCGTTTGGCCCGTTGGGCGAGTTGGGCCCATTGGGTGCGTTGGGTGCGTTGGGCGCGTTGGGCGCGTTGGGCGCGTTGGGCGCGTTGGGTGCGTTGGGTGCGTTGGGTGCGTTGGGTGCGTTCGAGCCACCGGCCGCCGCGCCAGGCGCCGGTGGTCCGGCCGCGGGGGCGCCGACCACGATCTGTTCCCCGTCCACCAGCGGGCGGGCGCGGTTCAGCCCGCTCAGGTCGGCGCCCGGCCGTACCCCGCCCGCCGCTTCCAGGGCGTCGGCGACCCTCGACCCGGGCGGCAGCTTGCGCAGGCCGGGGCGGCGGACCTTGCCCGTCACATCCACCACGACCTTCCGGCCGCCGCCGGACGAGGTGAGCTGCCCGCCCGGCGTCGGGCCGGGTTCGGAGGGTGCGGCGCGCGGGGGCTCCGGGTCCGGGGCGCGCACGGTCTGGGGACGGCCGGTCCAGAAGTGGTAGGCCGCGAAGGCCACCGCGGTGAGCAGGGCGATCACCAGGGCGGCGACCGTCTTCAGCTCCATGCCGCAGCGCAGCTGAAGCCACAACGGCAGCCGCTCGCGCAGGGCCAGCCCTGCCCGGTCGCGTCTGCGCAGCGGAGCGCTCTCGGACGCGCTCTTGGACGCGCTCTTGGACGCGTTCTCGGGCCCCTCCTCGTGCCCGTCCTCGGGCCCCTCCTCGTGCCCGTCCTCGGGCGGCTCCTCGAGCCCGTCCTCGGGCGGCTCCTCGTTCCGTGCCTCCTCCGCCGCCACAGCCGACCCCGCGACGCCCTTCGGTCCGTCCCTGCTGCCCAGAGCGATGGACCCGACCGCCACCGGGGACGCCCGAGGCGCCGACGAGGCCGTGGCGAAGAGCGCCGCCGCACGGCTCGAGCGTGAGGATGCGGCAGGGTGCGGCTGGCCGTGGGCGCTGCGGTGGCGGCTTCCGGCGCTGACCAGACTCGTGCCGGACGGCGGGCGTGGGCGGCGGCCCGCCCCGCCGTCGCGATGGCGGCCCCGCCCCGGACCCGTGGTTACTGTGCGTGATCGTGACCTCATGCCACCTGACGGTAGGCACGTGGAGCCGATCGCGCTGGTCCGCATCAATTTCCGGGGATAACCCCCGCGTTGTGGACAACTCCGTCACCCCGCCGGGTGAAGAGCCTCCCCCACCCTCCGCTATCGCGGAGAGACCACCGCCCCCAGCAGCCCCGGCCCGGTGTGCGCCCCGATCACCGCACCCACCTCGCTCACATACAGCTCCGCCAGCCCCGGCACCCGCTCCCGCAGCCGCTCCGCGAGCGCCGCCGCCCGTTCGCCCGCCGCCAGGTGCTGCACCGCGATGTCCACCGGGCTCCGGCCGGCCCGCTCCACCACGATCTCCTCGAGCCGGGCGATGGCCTTCGAGGCGGTGCGGACCTTCTCCCGCAGCTCGATCCGCCCCTCGTCGAGCTGGAGCAGCGGTTTGACCGCGAGCGCCGAGCCGAGGAGGGCCTGGGCCGCGCCGATGCGGCCGCCGCGCCGCAGGTAGTCGAGGGTGTCGACGTAGAAGTAGGCGGCCGTGCCGTCGGCCCGCTTCTCCGCCGCCGCCACGGCCTCGTCCAGCGTGCCGCCGCCCTCCGCCGTCTCGGCCGCCGCCAGCGCGCAGAAGCCGAGCGCCATCGCGACCATTCCGCTGTCCACCACCCGCACCGGAACGGGCGCGTCCCGCGCCGCGAGCACCGCCGCGTCGTAGGTGCCGGAGAACTCGGCCGACAGATGCAGGGAGACGATGCCCGTCGCGCCCTCCTCGGCCGCGGCCCGGTAGGCGGCCGCGAACATCTCCGGACTGGGCCGGGACGTCGTCACCGGCTTCCGCTTCTGCAGCGCCTGCGCGAGGGACCGGGCCGAGATCTCGGTGCCCTCCTCCAGGGCCCGGTCTCCGAGCACCACCGTCAGCGGCACGGCGGTGATGCGGTGCCGCTCCATCGCATCCTGCGGCAAGTACGCCGTGGAATCGGTCACGATCGCGACATGGCGGGACATGACTGGGAGGTTATCGGGGGATGGCGCCTGCCGACAGCGCGACCCCACCGGGTGATCAATTGCCTTGCCGATCATGCCCTGTTCAGACGTGACTCAGATCCTGTTCTCAGACCGGGTTCGTTCCGGGGTTCCGGGGTTCCAGGGGTTCCCGGGTTGCGGATTCCCGGGTTCCCGGGTTCCCCGGTTCTCAGGCCGTGTTCTCGGGACGGGGGGACTGCTGCCAGGGCTTCTGCCACGCCTGGGGCTCCGTATTCGGCCTCGTCCCGAGCGATGGCGACGGCCGGGGCGGCTCCGGCTCCTGCCCCGCCTCGGACCCAGGGCGCATCCTCGCCTCGGACCCAGGGCGCACCCCCGCCTCGGGCCCAGGCCGTGAACCCGCCTCGGGCGCCGCCAGCGGCTCGTCGGGCTCCACCGCTGTCCAGTGCCGCAGCGCCCCCGCCTCCATCTCGATCTCGCGGCCCAGCGAGTCCAGATCGTCGTGCGCCATCCGATGCGTCCGCTCCTGCACCGCCCAGCGCAGCGAGTCGGCCGAATGGGTGATCCGCTGTGTACGCTCCCGCATCTCGGGCAGCAGGGCGGCGAGCCTGGCCCTGTCGGGCTCCTGCTCCAGCCGCTTCAGATCCGCTTCGAGGTCCAGCGCATGGGTGCTCAGCCGCTGGAACAGGCCCAACGACTCCGACAGGGAGCGGTCTTGCGGAGCGGCCGCCTGCAGCGCCTGCCCGGTGGCGCGCATCGAGCCGCGCAGGGAGAGCCGCAGCTGGGCGAGCTCACCGGCCGGGCCAGGCTGGGCGAGCTGCCGGGCCCGGAGTCTGGTCTCCTCCACCGTGACACGGGCCTGCTGCACCGTACGGTCGATACCGCGCTTGGCCGCCCTGACCCCGCGGACGACCCCATAGACCCCCGCCAGCATGATCAGGACGAAAAGCGTCAACAGGATCCAGATGGCTTCCATGTGCGCTCCTTGGGGCGGCGGTCACGGCACGGTGGCGGTCGTCCTCTCAGCGTAAACGCGGCGAGCGGGTCAGAGGTTCCTGATGAACCCCCAACCCGCCCACACGTGAGAAGCCGATCAGGCCGGAACGATGTTCACCAGCTTCGGCGCGCGCACGATGACCTTACGGATGCCGGCGCCGTTCAGCGCCGCCACGACCGCCGGGTCACCCACCGCCAGCGCCTCCAGCTCCTCGTCCGAGACCGAGGGCGCGACCTCCAGCCGGGCCTTGACCTTGCCCTTGACCTGCACCACACAGGTGACGGTCTCGTCCACGACGTACTCCGGATCGGCGACCGGGAAGGATTCATGGACGACCGACCCGGAGTGGCCCAGCTTGCGCCACAGCTCCTCCGCGACATGCGGGGCCAGCGGCGAGATCAGCAGCACCAGCCCCTCGGCCACCGAGCGGGGCACCTCGCGCACCTTGGTGACGTGGTTGTTCAGCTCGGTGATCTTGGCGATGGCGGTGTTGAAGCGCAGACCCTCCATGTCCTGCCGGACGCCGTCGATCGCCTTGTGCAGGGCGCGCAGCGTCGCCTCGTCGGGCTCGGTGTCGACGACGGTGACCTCTCCGGTGCCCTCGTCGACGACATTGCGCCACAGCCGCTGCAGCAGCCGGTACTGGCCGACGACCGCGCGGGTGTCCCAGGGCCGCGAGACGTCCAGCGGGCCCATGGCCATCTCGTACAGCCGCAGCGTGTCGGCCCCGTACTCGGCGCAGATCTCGTCCGGCGTGACGGCGTTCTTCAGGGACTTGCCCATCTTGCCCAGCAGCCGGGAGACCTTCTCGCCGCTGTACCAATAGGCGCCGTCCCGCTCCTCGACCTCGGCGGCCGGGACGGCGATACCGCGGCTGTCCCGGTAGACATACGCCTGGATCATGCCCTGGTTGTACAGCTTGTGGAACGGCTCGACCGAGGAGACATGCCCCAGGTCGAACAGCACCTTGGACCAGAACCGCGCGTACAGCAGATGCAGCACCGCGTGCTCGGCGCCGCCGACGTACAGGTCGACACCGCCGTGCGGCTGCCCCTCGCGCGGCCCCATCCAGTAGCGCTCGGCCTCGGGGTCGACCAGCCGCTCGCTGTTGTGCGGGTCCAGGTAGCGCAGCTCGTACCAGCAGGAGCCGGCCCAGTTGGGCATGGTGTTGGTCTCGCGGCGGAACGGCCGCGGCCCGCGCCCGTCACCCAGGTCCAGCACCACGTTGACCCACTCCTCGTTCCGGGACAGCGGGGTCTCCGGGGAGGTGTCGGAGTCGTCCGGATCGAAGGTGCGCGGCGAGTAGTCCTCGACCTCGGGCAGCTCCAGGGGCAGCATCGACTCGGGCAGGGGGTGAGCCACGCCCTCCTCGTCGTAGACGATCGGGAAGGGTTCGCCCCAGTAGCGCTGACGGCTGAACAGCCAGTCGCGCAGCCGGTAGTTGACGGTGCCCTCGCCGATGGAGCGGGCCTCCAGCCACTCGGTGATCCGGGCCTTGGCCTCGGTCACACCCAGGCCGTCCAGGGAGATGCCGTCACCCACCGAGTTGACGATCTTGGCATCGTACGAGCCGAACGCGTCGTCCCAGGTGGACGGGTCGGTGCCGCGATCGTCCGAGGGTTCGACGACGCAGCGCATGGGCAGCTCGAAGGCTCGGGCGAAGGCGAAGTCACGGCCGTCGTGGGCCGGGACGGCCATGATCGCGCCGGTGCCGTAGCCCATCAGGACGTAGTCGGCGATGAAGACCGGCACCCGCTCACCGCTGACCGGGTTGACGGCGTACGCGCCGGTGAAGACGCCGGTCTTCTCCTTGACCTCGGCCTGCCGCTCGACGTCGGACTTGGCCGCGGCCTGCTTGCGGTAGGCGTCGACGGCCTGGGCCGGGGTGGCGTGGCCGCCGGTCCAGACGTCGTGGGTGCCCTCGGGCCAGGCGGCCGGGACGATCTCGTCCACCAGGCCGTGCTCGGGTGCCAGGACCATGTAGGTGGCGCCGAACAGGGTGTCCTGGCGAGTGGTGAAGATCGTGATCTTGGCGTCGGGGTGCTCGGCCACCGGGAAGTCGACCCGGGCGCCCTCGCTGCGGCCGATCCAGTTGCGCTGCTGCAGCTTGATGGCCTCGGGCCAGTCCAGCTCGTCCAGGTCGTCCAGCAGCCGGTCGGCGTAGGCGGTGATGCGCATGTTCCACTGGCGCAGCTTGGCCTTGAAGACCGGGAAGTTGCCGCGCTCGGAGCGGCCGTCCGCGGTGACCTCCTCGTTGGCCAGCACGGTGCCCAGGCCGGGGCACCAGTTGACGGGCGCGTCCGAGGCGTAGGCCAGGCGGTAGTCGCCCAGGAGGTCGGCGCGCTCGTACTCGGTCAGCTCGGCCCAGGGGCGGCCGTCGGGGGTGGGATGCTCACCGGAGGCGAACCGCTGGACCAGGGTGTCGATGGGGCGCGCCGTCTTCGCCTCGGGGTCGTACCAGGAGTTGAAGATCTGCAGGAAGATCCACTGGGTCCACTTGTAGTAGTCCGGGTCGATCGTCGCGAACGAGCGGCGGTTGTCGTGACCCAGGCCCAGCCGGCGCAGCTGCCGCCGCATGTTCTCGATGTTGGCCTCGGTGCTGACCCGCGGGTGGGTGCCGGTCTGCACCGCGTACTGCTCGGCGGGCAGGCCGAAGGCGTCGAAGCCCAGGGTGTGCAGGACGTTGTGGCCCGTCATGCGGTGGTAGCGGGCGAACACATCGGTGGCGATGTAGCCCAGCGGATGGCCCACGTGCAGTCCCGCGCCCGAGGGGTACGGGAACATGTCCATGACGAACTTCTTTGGCCGGGCGACGGCCTCGGCGTCGCCGGCCAGGTCGCCGCTCGGATTGGGCGCCTCATACGTGCCGTGCGCGTCCCAGAAGTCCTGCCAGCGGGCTTCGACGTCGGCGGCCAGGGCGGCCGTGTAGCGGTGCGGCGCGGCCACCTCGGCCGCGGCATTGGTCTCGCTCATGGTCCTCAAAGCTCCATCGGTCGTCTCTGCCTGCGGCAACGCAGCGGATCCCTGCTTCCGAAACAAAAAGACCCCTCGCACAGGAGGGGACGCCGCGCTGATACCGACCGGAGCTGTACTCGGTTGGTACTGATCAGCGCGGCCCGCTAAGCAGAAGGCGTACGGCACGCATGGGGCCAGGTTACCGCAGGGCGCAGACGGGCCGCACGGAGGCGGTCCCTCGTCACGCGACGCAAAAGGCGGGGCGCCCTTACGGACGACCCGCCTCCTTGATGTGGAGCTAAGGAGAATTGAACTCCTGACCTCCTGCATGCCATGCAGGCGCTCTACCAACTGAGCTATAGCCCCAGGTCTCGCTCCGCCTGGTTTCCCCGGCGGCGACGCCTACATTACACGGACGCCCCGGCCTTCCGCCAAATCGATTAGCCGGAGGCCGGAGCAGATCCCCGTTACGCCGTCGCGAACGAATAGAAACGCTTCAGCGTGCAGTGGTCGTCGAGGAGCCGGCCGTAGATCGGCTCCCCTTCCAGCTCGCGGTAGGTCTCGATGGGATCGCCCCTGATGATCAGCGCCCGTGCGCACTCCGCGCACCAGTACTGGTAGTCGGAGTTGAGCGGCTCCATGTCGCGGACGATCGGTGTACCGGTGCCGCACCAGTCGCACTTCCGGCTGTGGGCTCCCATCTCACTCAGCTCCAGCTATGGCCGCAGGCCGTACACACGTAGGAAACACCGCCGTTGTCACCGAGGACCTGTGCCACGTGTCCGGAGCCGCAGGACGGGCACACGATGCCCGCTCGTGCCCTGCGGGACGGGTCCTCGATCGCATCGAGGATGCTGGTCCGCATCCCACCTGCCCTCCCCATCGGACGTGTCGGCCCCATCCCCCTCCGGCCGTCCGATTCTGCCACGGGACGACGCGCAGGTCAGCGGAGATGCCCCACTCGTCTCACCAGACTCATCAGCGCTCCGCACAGCGCGGCCCCGGCCAAGGCGACGCAGGTCACCCACAGGGCGTCCGCGGAGGCACCCGCACTGGGCACCGTACCGTCCGCAGCGCTCAGGAACACCGCCCCGAAGACCGCGACGCCGGTGAGCAGGCCGAGTTGAGCCGCAGTCACCAGCACCCCGCTGGCGTCCGCCGCGTCCTGCTGCCTTACGGTCGCCAACGTCCGCGTGAGCAGGGGGCTGTAGGCCAGCGAGAGCCCCGCGCCGGAGGCCGTAAGGGCGACGAGGAGCCATGGGCCGCCGTCCGTACCGTCGCGCAGGGCCAGACCGGCCCCGGTGAACGAGGCGGCCGCCAGCAGGAATCCGCCCGGGACGGTGGCGGCGTGCCAGCGGGCGGGCAGCCGCTGCCAGTTGAGGCCCACGACGCCGAACGCGACCGCCGTGGGGACGAATGTCAACCCCGCCCGCAGCGGGCTGTAGCCGAGCCCGCCCTGCACATGCAGGGTCAGGGCGAACAGGAACCCCGCGTTGGCCGCCATCCCCAGTGCGATACGGATCACCGCGAGCGGTATCCCCGGTGCCCGCGCCACGCTGGGGGAGATCAGCGGCGCACCGCCGCGCCGGGCCAGCCGGGTCTCGTACGCGGCGAAGAGCGCCACCAGGACCGCGCTCAGCCCGAGCGTGATCCAGCACCACAGCGGCCAGCCCCGCTCCTGCCCGAGCACCAGCGGCACGGTGAACAGCAGCACGGCGGCCGCGAGCAGCACCAGTCCGGGCAGGTCCAGGCCGCTCCGGCGGACGGCCGCGCCCTCCCCGCGAGGGCGCGGCGCGTCGGCCGGGCGCTGGGCCTCGGCGGGACGCGGCGGATCGGCCGGTTCGTGCAGCAGCCGCGGGCCAATGGCCAGCAGCGCGAGCCCGATCGGCACGTTCACCAGGAAGACCGGACGCCAGCCGGAGCCGAGGAGATCGGCCTCGACCAGCAGCCCGCCCAGGATCTGCCCGCCGGCGGCGCCGGAGGCCAGCACCGCGGAGTACGCGCCCAGCGCCCGTGCCCGCGAACCGCCCGTGAACGTCCGCTGGATCAGGCTCAGCACCTGCGGCAGCATCAGCGCCGCACCCGCGCCCTGGACGAACCGGAAGGCGATCAGCTGTCCGGTGGTGGCGGCGAGCCCGCAGGCCAGCGAGGCGCCGGTGAAGACCGCGAGCCCGGTCAGGAACATCCGCCGGTGGCCGATCAGAGCGCCCAGCCGCGCACCGGTGATCAGCAGCACGGCGTAGGAGACGGTGTAGCCCGCGATGACGAGCTGCAGCCCGGCGCCGGAGGCGTGCAGATCGGCACGCACGGTCGGGGCGGCGATATTGACGATGAAGACGTCGAGGACGGCCATGAGCTGGCCGGTGAGGACGATCGCGAGCAGCCAGCCGGGGCGCGGAGGGCGCCGGAGGACAGGGCGCCGGGGGGCAGGGCGCCGCGCGGCCCGGTGGTCGGCGGCCGAGCTGCCATTGGCCCGGTTGTCAGCGGCCCGGTTGTCAGTGGCCCGGTTGTCAGTGGCCTGGCCTTTACTGGATCCACCGAGGTCCCCCGTCGGAGGGAGGGTGGTCGGGGTGGTGTGTTTCATGGGTCGAGCCTGTGGCCGGGCGGATACCGGTAACGAGAGCCCGCCGATGCTGGTAGTGGCAGCACCTGGCAGCCGCCCGCCGCCCCCGGGAGCATGGGACCGTACGGCTCGACGGGGGAACCGTACGGCTCGGCGGGGGACCGACCGTGCGGCCCGACGGCACGGGGGATGGGGAGAGCGACCATGACCGCGAACACTCGGCGCAGAAGGCCCGAGCTGGCCGCCTTCCTGCGCAGCCGCCGTGCCCGGGTGACCCCCGCCGACGTGGGCATGGCACCCGGCCTGCGGCGCCGCACCCCGGGGCTGCGCCGTGAGGAGGTCGCCCAGCTCTCCGGCGTCGGCGTGACCTGGTACACCTGGCTGGAGCAGGGCCGCCCGATCAACGCCAGCGTGCAGGTGCTGGACGCGGTCGCGCGCACCCTGCGGCTGGACCAGACCGAGCGCGAGCACCTCTACCACCTGGCTGAGGTGCCGTATGTGCCCGGCCGGGAGCGCGATCCACGCAGCGTGAGCCCGGAGGTGCAGGGCATCATCGACGCGGTCGACCCGCTCCCGGCGGTGGTCTACAACGCCCGTTACGACGTCCTGGCCGCCAATGCCGCGTACGGCGGCCTGTTCCCGGAGATGCTGCTCTCCGCCGCCTCCGAGCGGAACGCCCTGTGGCAGCTGTTCGTGGCCCGCCGCTGCTGTGCCCCCTATGTGAACCTCGCCGAGGAGCTGCCGCTCCTGGTGGCCACGCTGCGCGGCGGGTACGGACGCCATGTGGGCGAGCCCGCCTGGGAGGACTTCATCGCCCGGCTGCTGGAGGCCAGCGACGACTTCGCCCGGCTATGGCAGAGCGGGGACGTGGCACCGCCGGGTTCCCGGATCAAGGTGGTGCGGCACGCCTCGGTCGGCGAGATCCGGCTGACCTCGACCTCGATGCAGGTCAGCGGGGTGCCGGAGACCCGGATCGTGGTCTACACGCCCTGCGACGAGGAGAGCCGCGACCATGTGCGGCGGGTGCGCCTCCTTCACGACCCGCTGATCGGCTGCACGATGCACGCCAAGCCGCTCTCCGTACTGCGGGAGGAGAGGGCCGCGGCGGAGACCCGGGGCGGAAGCGGTGCGGAAAGCAGCGATCCCGCCTCCCTGTGAGGGAGACGGGATCCTGGTCCTGTGGAGCTAAGGAGAATTGAACTCCTGACCTCCTGCATGCCATGCAGGCGCTCTACCAACTGAGCTATAGCCCCGCTCTTCTCCGCGCCGGAGCGCTTCGAACGAGAAGGAGCATAGCCGGTGACCTGCCGGGAAAGGAAATCCGCTCAGTCGTCGTCGCCGAGCACCGGCTCGGGCAGCGACCCGGCGTTGTGCTCCAGGAGCCGCCAGCCCCGCGCGCCCTCGCCCAGAACGGACCAGCAGCAGTTGGACAGGCCGCCCAGCGCCTCCCAGGTCCGGGGCTCCAGGCCGAGCAGCCGGCCGATGGTGGTGCGGATCGTGCCGCCGTGGCTGACCACCACGAGCGTGCCGTCGTCCGGCAGCTTGTCGGCGCTCTCGAGCACCACCGGCGCCGCCCGGTCGGCGACCTCGGTCTCCAGCTCACCGCCGCCGCGCCGGATCGGCTCCCCGCGCTTCCACGCCGCGTACTCCTCGCCGAAGCGCTCGATGATCTCCTCGTGGGTCAGCCCCTGCCACTTGCCCGCGTAGGTCTCCCGCAGGCCCGCGTCATGCGCGATCGACAAACCCGTGACGGCGGACAGCTCGGCGGCCGTGGCCGCCGCCCGCCTCAGATCGGAGGCGATGATCGCGTCCGGCTTCAGGGCTGCCAGCAGCCGGGCCGCGCGGTGCGCCTGGGCGACACCGGTGTCGGTCAGCTCGATGTCCAGGGAGCCCTGGAAGCGGCGTTCTATGTTCCAGGCCGTCTGGCCGTGGCGCCACAGGACGATGCGGCGGCCACGGGCGCCTTGGATGCCGTTCAGCTCAGCTCACCGCCCGCGCCGCCGTCCGGGCCTTGCGCCTGCGCGTACTCCTGCGCCTTGCCACGGGTGGCCTCGGCGTCGGCCGGGAGCTCCAGCTGCGGGCAGTCCTTCCAGAGCCGCTCCAGGGCGTAGAACACCCGCTCCTCGCTGTGCTGGACGTGCACCACGATGTCCACGTAGTCCAGCAGCACCCAGCGGGCCTCGCGGTCGCCCTCGCGACGCACCGGCTTGGCGCCCAGGTCCTTGTTCAGCCGCTCCTCGATCTCGTCGACGATCGACTTGACCTGGCGGTCGTTGGGCGCCGAGGCCAGCAGGAAGGCGTCGGTGATGGAGAGCACATCGCTGACGTCGTACGCGATGATGTCGTGCGCGAGCTTGTCGGCGGCCGCCTGGGCGGCGGCGTTGATGAGCTCGATGGAGCGGTCCGTGGCGGTCACAGGCAAGGCTTTCGGTCGGTGGTACCTCGAAGATCTGGCTCCCCCCAGGGTCTCACGCCCCACCGTCACGCCGGGCGGCCGAGGAACGACCGCCCGGAGTGCCCGGGGAGAACGCCCGGAGTGCCCGGGGAGAACGCCGGGAGTACCCCGGGGGAACACCCGGGGTGCCATGGGGTGCCCCGGGGCACCCCATGGCGGGCAGACGGCTCAGCCCGTGGCGTCGTAGTCCGGGCCGAGGAGGACCGTGATGTCCGCGTTGGCCGCGCCCTTGCCCTTCCGAACCGCCGACTCCGGCAGCCCGAGCGTCTTGGCGACCTCCTTGGCCTGGCCCGCCTGGGCGTTGTCCGCGTAGGTCACCCGCGAGGCCGACTGCGCATCGCCGCCCTCGGTGGCCGTGACGACCGTGAAGCCGCCGTTGACCAGCGCCACCCGCGCGGCGCTCGACGCGTCCTTGGCGCCTCCGGCGTTGGTCACGCTGACCCGGGGCGCGGTGCTCTTGTCGGAGTTCTTGACCGTACCGCCCAGGATGTCCTTGACCACATGGTCGGTCGCCTGGCTGCTGAGCGTCCCGTCCGGCTGGACCGGCAGCATCGCGGTGTCGTACGCACCGCTCTTGGCCTGCCCGGCCAGCTTCGCCAGCGACGCGCCCAGCTGCTGCTCGGACAGCGACGGGTCGGGGATCTGGGCCAGCGACTCCACGGTGCTGGTGGCGCCCTTCGCATCGCTGGAGAGCTTCTTCAGGGCCGCGTGCATCACCTGCCCGAACCGCGCGAGCTGCTTGGACTGTGCCTCGCCGGGGGCGCGGTAGGTGGCGTACGCCACGGCCGCCTGGCCGCTCACGATCTGGTCCTTGCCTCGCTTGACCAGGGGATCCTCGCCCTTCTGGGGGCTGGGGACGGTCGCGTCGGTGTCGATGCCGATCCCGCCGACCAGCTCTACGAGGTTCTCCAGATAGGGCGTGTCCAGCCGCCAGGTGCCCTGGATCCTCGACCCCAGCAGGGTACTCAGGGAGTCCCGGGTGGAGTCCGAGCCCTCGTCGGTCACGGACTTGCCGAGCGTGGTGGAGGCGCCGTCCTCGGTGGAGACGGCCAGCGAGTTCGGCAGCAGGACGGTGGTGCCCTTCCTGGTGGTCTCGTTGTCCACCAGGAGGGCCGTGGAGGTCCGGCCGCCCTTGGTCTCGCGCAGATGGACGACGATCACATCGCGCTTCTGCGGACCGCCCGCGGCCGCCTGGTCCTGAGCGTTGTCGGACAGCCCCGGGAGCTTGCCCGCGTGCCAGAGGTAACCGACCCCGCCCGCCGCGGCGAGGACCAGGACCACGACGAGCGCGATGAGCCGGTTGCGGCCCTTACGGCGGCGTTCGTCACGGCGCTCGGAGCGGGTCTCGGCGAACTTCAGCCAGTCGATGACATCGTCGGATTCCTCGTCCTGTTCCTCGACGAAGGAGAACTGCTCGGTGTGGTACTCCTCCTGATCGGCGCCCCCGGGACGCTTCCGCTCCGCGGACCGGGGCCCGGCGGAACGGGGCTCCCCGGCCGGAGGCGGTTCGGACCCGGGGCGCAGCTGCTCCGGGCTCAGCTCCTCGTAGGGGTTCGCCTCCGGGCTGGGCTCCTCGCGCTGCGGGGGGACGCTCGGGGCGGTGGCGGCCTCTGGGTAGCCGTAGCCGTAAGCCTGTGGTGGCTGTTGTTGGTACTGCTGTTGCTGTTGTTGGTACTGCTGCTGTTGTTGCTGCTGAACGTACGGGTCGTAGTTCTGCGTCCGGGACTGCTGCTGGGGCTGCTGGTGCTGGTGCTGCTGCGGCTGGCCGTAAGGGTCGTACCCGTACCCGTCGTGTTGCTGCTGTTGCTGCTGTTGCTCCCCGTACTGCGCCTGCTGCTGCGCGTACGGGTCGTAACTCTGCTGCTGTTCCGCCTGCGGCTGGTAAACCGGACGCCCATAGGCGTCATAGCCGTAGATCTGCGGCTCCTGGCCATACGGGTCCTGTGCGTACGGGTCGTACGGATCCTGCCGGTCGTTCACCGGTACCCCTTCAGCAGTCGTGCCGGTACAGCTCGCGCTTGTCGATGTAGCGCACCACGCCGTCCGGCACCAGGTACCAGACGGGGTCGCCATGAGCGACCCGCGCCCGGCAGTCCGATGACGAGATCGCCAGAGCCGGGACCTCCACCAGCGACACCCCGCCCTCCGGCAGCCCCGGGTCGGCCAGTATGTGCCCGGGTCTGGTCACCCCGATGAAGTGGGCCAGCGAGAAGAGCTCTTCGGCGTCGCGCCAGGTGAGGATCTGGTTGAGTGCGTCGGCCCCGGTGATGAAGAACAGATCGGCGTCACCGTTGAGCGCGCGCAGTTCCCGGAGCGTGTCGGTGGTGTAGGTGGGCCCGCCGCGGTCGATGTCGATACGGCTGACCGAGAACTGCGGGTTCGAGGCGGTCGCGATGACCGTCATCAGATAGCGGTCCTCGGCCGGGGAGACCTTCTTGTGACTCTTCTGCCAGGGCTGCCCGGTCGGCACGAACACCACCTCGTCGAGGTGGAACTGCGAGGCCACCTCGCTCGCCGCGACCAGGTGGCCGTGGTGGACCGGGTCGAAGGTCCCGCCCATCACACCCAGTCGCCGCTTGCCGGACCCTTTCTGCTCTTCCATGCGTGCAGACCCTACTGGGCCCGGCCCGGAGCCGGGGCCCATAGGGGCAATCGCCCAGGTCAGCGGTCCCGATTGAAGCGCGTGGTGATCCACAGCAGCAGGAAGAGGATCACCAGGGCCGCACCGCCGGTCATGAAGGGGCTGATGCTCGGGTGGGTGTCGGTGTGCTCACCGCCCTCGGACGCGAGCGTGGTCAGGGCGGCATGTGCGGTGCTGAAAGCGGTCATCGCGGCAGTACCTATCCGGGTCTAGGCGTCACAACACGTCGGCCACATCGTATGCGAGGCGGTTTTCGGTCCCGATGTCCGTCCTGCTGGTGGCAGCCCCGCACGTATCAGTCCTGCTTGTATCAGTCCTGCTTGTATCAGTCCTGCTTGTATCCGTCCTGCTGGTAACCGCTCAGTCCTGCTTGTAACCGCGCAGCAGGAACCAGGCGAGCAGAGCGGCGCCCACCACGCCGACCACGATGACGATGCGCAGCAGCGCTCCCGGGCCGTCGTTGCTGTGGGAGGTGGCGGCGAGGGCTTCGGTGAGGCCAGTCATTTCGGGCATGTCTCCACGCTAACCCCCAGGCGCTCAGGGCCTAGGCTGGGGGCCGCCGGACGAGGGGCCCGGACCGGGCGCCCCGTCGAGCGGGCAATCACGAGGGGGCGATATGAGCGACAGCCACGAGACCGGTGGTGGAAACGGGACGGGAGACGCCCGGGAGCATGTGCCCGGCCGGGAGCGGCGGCGGTTCCCCGGGATCTCCTCACGGGCGTACGAACATCCGGCGGACCGCTCCGCGCTGGTCGCGCTGCGCAAGCTGACCGGCTTCGACACCGTCTTCAAGGCGATGAGCGGTCTGCTGCCCGAGCGAAGCCTGCGGCTGCTCTATCTGTCCGACTCGGTGCGGGTCAGCGAGCGGCAGTTCACCCATCTCCACGACATGCTGCGGGACGCCTGCTACATCCTGGACCTGGAGCGGGTCCCGGCCATGTACGTCACCCAGAACCCGCAGCCGACCGCGATGTGCATCGGCATGGACGCGCCGATCATCGTGGTCTCCACCGGTCTGGTCGAGCTGCTCGACGAGGAGGAGATGCGGGCGGTCATCGGCCATGAGGTGGGCCATGCGCTGTCGGGGCACTCGGTCTACCGGACGATACTGCTCTTCCTCACCAGTCTCGCCATGAAGGTCGCCTGGATTCCGCTCGGCAATGTGGCGGTGCTGGCGCTGGTCACGGCGCTGCGCGAGTGGTTCCGCAAGTCGGAGCTGTCGGCGGACCGGGCGGGGCTGCTGGTCGGGCAGGATCTGCGGGCCTCGATGCGCGGGCTGATGAAGCTCGCGGGCGGCCACCACCTCCATGAGATGAACGTGGACGCCTTCCTGGAGCAGGCGGAGGAGTACGAGTCGAGCGGCGATCTGCGGGACTCCGTCCTCAAGATCATGAACATGCTGCCGCGCAGCCATCCGTTCACCACCGTGCGCGCCGCCGAGCTCAAGAAGTGGGCCGCGACCCGCGACTACCAGCGGCTCATGGACGGCCACTACCCGCGCCGCGACGAGGACCGGGACACCTCGGTCGGCGACTCGTTCCGGGAGTCCGCGAGCCACTACGCGGAGTCGGTCCGCAACAGCAAGGACCCGCTGTTCGCCTTCGTCAGGGACGTGGCGGGCGGCGCCGGGGACCTGGGCAGCAAACTGCGCGACCGGTTCACGGGTGGCGCGGGCAGGCACGGTGAGACCGCCGAGGAGGGCACGCCGCCCCGGGAGGAGCCCCGTGACGAGCCCCCGGGCGAGGCCGAGGGCGGGCCTCAGGGCGGGGCTCAGGACGCGGCTGAGGACCAGCGCCCCGGAGACGGGCCGGAGGAGCGACCGGGGAACGAGGGGAACGAGGGGCCCGGGGACACCCCGCCGCAGCGCTGAGACGGCCCCTGACGGCCCTCAGGACCGCCCGTCGACGGCGGGCTGGGTCCCGGGGGCCATGACGCCGCACAGCGAGACCGTGGTCCGGCCCGTCGTGTACGGGTCGGTGCCCGTCGGGGCGTCGCCCTTGGCGCTCTGACCGGCGAGCATCGGCCGCAGATAGCCGGCGGCGTTCGCGGCGCAGGCCTGCGGGCCCGCCAGCGCGGTGCTCTGCACCAGCTCCAGATGGTGGTCGCGCAGATCGTCCCGGTCGAAGCGGAACCGCGTCTCACGGCGCACGGTGAACAGCGAGGCATGGTCCGGTCCGCGCTCATGGGCCGGCTGGAGCGCGTAGACGAAGACGTGGTCGGCGGCGACCTCCAGGGTCGCGGCGCTGCGTTCGATGACCGTAAGGGTGCCGCGGACCCGCACCGGAGTGTCGGCCAGGGTCACCTCGGCCGGGTTGAAGCGGTTCAGCCAGCCGGTGGCCGCATGCCGTCCGTCGTCGACCGGGTGTTCGAAGCTCTGGTCGAACTGGGCCTGCTGGGCGGGATCCAGCAGCAGCCTTACGGCCTGCACCGGGCCGCCGGTGAGCACACCCGGGTCGATGGCGGACCTGACCAGGTAGTCCTTGGCGGTGGTGAGCGCCGTCATCACCTGGCTCTCGGAGAAGCTCTGGGTGCGGCGGGCGCCGGGCACGGTGACCCCTTCGGCGCCGGTGCGGAACTCGGCGGCCGGGCTGTTGCGGAACAGCCGGTCCGGCGGCCCTCCGGGCACCTCACCGCGCGGCGCGAGCGGCACCACGCTGCTGTGCAGTGGCTCCACGGTCTGCGGCTGCGGCGTCTGGTACGGGTGGCGCACCCCCATGTAGACGGCCGCCGCGAAGGCGATGGCGATCAGCAGGACGAGCGCGACGGCCTGGCGCGACGCCCCGGCCCTGGCCCAGGCGTGCCGACTGCGCACCGCCCGTGCGTGCTCGCCCATGCGCTCGTCGGCGGAGAACTCCTGGAGCCGGGCAGCACGGACGAACGACTCGTCGAACACGACGGAGCGGTACTCGTCCTCACCACCTCCCGGGACGCCCTCGGGTGTCCCCTCGGGAGGGTCTCCACGCCCGGTCATATCTCAAGAGTAGGTCGCCAGGGGCGACGGTAAACGCGGTGGTACTCCACAACTTGGGAGGCGAGTGCGGAGGAAACGTCCCATAGGCCGCGACGTGCTAGCGAGGTGCGAGGACGTCACCGCGACGGTGGTACGGCGGAGGCGGTCGGGCCCTTGGCCCCGGTCGGCTCCGGGGCCGACTCCGACCCCGAGGGCTCCAGGCGCGGCTGCCCCGCGGGCGAGCCGTCGACACCGCTGGTGGCGGGTGGCGGGGCGGGGTCCTGGCGGTTGCCCGAGGCGCCCCGGTAGACCGCCGTGAAGGCCAGGGCGACCACCCCGATGCCCATCAGGACGGCCAGCAGCCAGGCCACCGGGCGATGCCAGCGGGCATGGCCGCGGTAAGGGCGCCCCGCGCTGCCGTAGCGCCCATAAGGGCCGTAGGCGTCGTCCCCGTCCCGTCCGGGGCCGAAGCGCCCGTCGGGGTCGTCCGCGCCGTAGAAGTCGGCCTCCGCCCCGTACCCGTCCTCGAAGAGCTCGTCCTCGGGCGGGACACCGGCCCTGCGGCGCCGCGACGCCTCGGCCTCGGCACGGGCCTCGGCGGCGGCCAGCATCCGCTCGATGGCGGTGGGCTCATGGATCGGGGCCGACCGTACGAAGTCCTCGTCGAAGACCACGGCGGCGAACTCGTCGTTCGTCTCGCCGTGGCTGCGGTCGTCGGGCTCGTCGCCGTCCGGGAACGGCTTGCCCCCCACGTCGTCCGGCACCCATTCAGAGTAGACCGGACGGGTCAATTTGGGCAGGGTGAAATGGTATTCGGGGGAAGATCCACCCCAGCGGCGCCGGAAATCGACTATCCCCCGAACGGGTGACTCAGCGGGTGTGGCCGTCGCCGGTGACGATGTACTTCGTCGAGGTCAGCTCGGGCAGCGCCATGGGCCCCCGGGCGTGCAGCTTCTGGGTGGAGATGCCGATCTCGGCGCCGAAGCCGAACTGCCCGCCGTCGGTGAACCGCGTGGAGGCGTTCACGGCGACCGTGGTGGAGTCCACGAGCTGGGTGAAGCGGCGGGCGGCCTGCTGGGACGTCGTGACGATGGCCTCGGTGTGCCCGGAGGACCACAGGCGGATGTGGCTCACCGCGGCCTCCAGGGAGTCCACCACGCCCGCCGCGATGTCGTACGAGAGGTACTCGGTCTCCCAGTCATCGACCACCGCCGGGACCATCGTGGCCTTGGAGCCCTCCGCGAACGCCATGACCCGCTCGTCCGCGTGGACCGTGACCCCGGCCTCGGCGAGCGCGTCCAGGGCGCGGGGCAGGAACCGGGCGGCGATGTCCTGGTGCACCAGCAGCGTCTCCGCCGCGTTGCACACGCTCGGCCGCTGGGCCTTGGAGTTCACCAGGATCTCGACGGCCATGTCGAGGTCGGCTTCGGCGTCCACGTACACATGGCAGTTGCCGGTGCCGGTCTCGATGACGGGGACCGTGGACTCCTCCACGACCGTACGGATGAGGGACGCGCCGCCGCGCGGGATCAGCACGTCCACCAGGCCGCGGGCGCGCATCAGCTCACGCACCGACTCCCGGCTCTCGCCCGGCACCAGCTGCACCGCGTCCGCCGGCAGCCCCGCCCCGCCGACGGCGTCGCGCAGGACCTTCACCAGCGCGGCGTTGGAGTGGGACGCCGACGAGGAGCCACGCAGCAGCACCGCGTTGCCCGACTTCAGGCAGAGCGCCGCGGCGTCCACCGTCACATTCGGCCGGGCCTCGTAGATGATCCCGACGACGCCGAGCGGAACGCGCACCTGGCGCAGGTCGATCCCGTTGGGCAGTGTGGAGCCGCGCACCACCTCGCCGACCGGGTCGGGCAGCGCGATCACGTCGCGGACATCGGAGGCGATGGCCCGCACCCGCTCGGGGGTGAGCGTCAGCCGGTCCACGATGGCGTCGCTGGTGCCGGCCTCGCGGGCTCGCTCCACATCGGCCGCGTTGGCCTCCACGATCTCCTTGGTGCGCACCTCCAGGGCGTCGGCCATCGCGAGCAGCGCGTCGTCCTTGACGGCGCGCGGCAGTGGCGCGAGATCGGCGGCCGCGACCTGGGCCCGGTAGGCGGTCTGGAGGACCGGGGACTTCGGCCAGGGGTCGGTGAGCGGCGACGTGGGTGCGCTGGTCATGTCCGAAGCGTACTGAGCCGGGAGCGGGGATCCACGCACTATTCCGCAGTTCGAGATGGCATTCTCACATCTCGGCGTCGCACATCCGTCCTCAGAACGGATGTACGCCCACCGGAGAGGCCGGTGGCGGCCCATACCCCTCCGCGACCCGGTGGTGATACGTATCACGGTCGATGACCTCGAGCCCCACGATCTCCCAGGGCGGCAGCTTGGCCGAGGCCCGGTGCTCGCCCCACAGCCGCAGCGCGACCGCCGCGGCGTCATGCAGATCACGGGCCTCTTCCCAGTAGCGGATCTCGGCGTGATCGTTGGCATAGCGGCTGGTCAGCAGGAACGGATGGTCATGGGCCAGCTGCTCGAGCGCCCTGCGGACCTCCGGCAGCGGCGCCTCGCTCCCCGAGACACTGAGGGTGATGTGCCACAGCCGGGACGCCTCGCCACGCCCGGCATCGTGCGCCACGGCTTCGCCGACCCCGGCGTCACCCGCTCCGACACTGGTCAGCGTGCGCTCCGCCGCCCCTCTGGGCGACGCCCCCGGGCGCCCTCGTCTCACCGACGGCCTCCTGTAACTCGCTGCTCCGCTCACGCGCGGGCGGAGCATCTCGTGACGGTGCCATGGCCGCGGCCTTCCGCTCGGACTCCGCCGCGTCTCCCACAGCCGGCGCGCTGCCCCGCGCGACCCCGTTGAACAAAGTTGACCAGCCCACGCCCGCCCGCGGGGCGCTTTTGAGGTTTTTCGGAGGGGGGTTATTTTCCGGCGGCTCGGTCCGCCCCGAGGGCGCCCGTGCCGCCGGAGCGGCTCAGTCCAGGACGACGAGGTCGTCGCGGTGGACCACCTCGCGTTCATAGGCCGGACCGAGCTCGCGAGCCAGGTCCCTGGTCGAGCGGCCGATCAGCTGCGGGATCTCCTTGGCGTCGAAGTTGACCAGTCCACGGGCCACGGGGCGGCCCTCGGTGTCCCTCAGCTCGACCGGGTCACCGGCGGTGAATTCGCCCTCCACGGCCGCGATCCCGGCGGGCAGCAGCGAGGTGCGGCGCTCCACGACGGCCCGCACCGCGCCGTCGTCCAGGGTGAGGGCACCACGTGGCGCGGAGGCGTGGGCGAGCCAGAGCAGCCGGTTCGCCGAGCGGCGGCCGGTGCGGTGGAAGTACGTGCCCGTATGGCGGCCGAGCAGGGCGTCCCCGGCCCGGCTGGCGGAAGTGAGCACCACCGGGACCCCGGCCGCGGTGGCGATCCGGGCCGCCTCGACCTTTGTGACCATGCCACCGGTGCCCACCCCGGAGCGGCCCGCGCTGCCGATGGAGACGCCGTCCAGGTCCCGAGGACCCCGGACCTCGTCGATCCGGGAGGTGCCGGGCGTCCTGGGGTCCCCGTCGTACAGGCCGTCCACATCGGAGAGCAGCACCAGCAGATCCGCCCGGACGAGATGGGCGACCAGGGCCGCGAGCCGGTCGTTGTCGCCGAACCGGATCTCGTCCGTGGCCACCGTGTCGTTCTCGTTGACGATCGGCAGCGCGCCCATGGCCAGCAGCTGGTCCAGGGTGCGGGTGGCGTTGCGGTAGTGGGCGCGGCGGCTGGTGTCGTCCGTGGTGAGCAGCACCTGGCCGACCCGGCGCCCGTAGCGCGCGAAGGAGGCCGTGTAGCGGGCCACCAGGAGCCCCTGTCCGACGCTCGCGGCCGCCTGCTGGCGGGCGAGGTCGCGGGGGCGCCGGTCCAGGCCCAGCGGCGCCAGCCCGGCGGCGATGGCGCCGGAGGAGACCAGGACTATCTCCTTGCCGTTCGCGCCGCCCTTGCCGTCGCCGCCCTTACTGTCGCCGCTCCTACCGTCGCCGCCCTTACTGTTGCCGTCCCTGCCGCCGTCACCCTTACCGTCGCCGTCGAGCACCTTGGCGAGCACGTCGACCAGCGCGTCCACCCGGTCCGCGTCCAGGCCCCCCGCCGCGGTGGTGAGGGAGGACGAGCCGACCTTGACCACGATCCTGCGGGCGGCGGCCGCCTCGTCCCGTACCGCCGACCCGTCCTGCTCCGCCACGCCGCTCCCTCGTTCGTCCCCGTCTCACCACACGTCCCGAAGAAACGCATGCCCTACACACTCATCATGACAAGGGGGCAATCTACGACAGACGAGCCGCGCCCGCCTCGGCATTTCAGCCTCCGGACACCGCCCGCGCACACCGCCTCACCCACCGCCATGAGCGCCCCGCGGACACCTCACGGGGGACCTTTGACACCGATTGCGACCGGTTGGCACCGGCGCGGATTGTCACCGGGCGGGGCGTCGGCATACGGTCAGGGGTCCCCCCAGTCCGTTGCCCTCCTGCCAGGAGCCCACCCCGTGCCCTCTGCCGGAATCGCCCCACGCCGGGTCGTACAGCTGACGGCGCTGCTCGCGATGCTCGTGTTCTTCGCCACACAGCTCGTCGGCGCCGTGCTTCCGAACGTACCGCTTTTCATCGCCGCCTCGGCGTGCGGTCTCGCGCTCGATCTCTTCCTGCAGCACAAGCAGCCCGGTCTGCTGTCGCTGCTGGGGAAGATCCGCCTCGACGTCACGGTGCGCCAGCTGTTCCGCGACATGCTCATCATGGTCGGGCTGCTGCGCATCGAGGGCATCAATCCCCTGCACGAGCAGGCGCCCCTGACCGTGGGGCTGCTGCTCTTCTACCTGGTGCACTTCGCCTGCCAGGCGGCGGCCATCCTGGTCCGCCGGACCCGGCAGCTGCCGTTCGTCACCCGCAACATCGACGCGTCCGCGCTGCGCCTGAGCGACGCCCCGCCGCGGCTGTTCGCCCGTCAGCACGGGCGCCGTCTGCTGCGGCTGGCCGCGCCGGCCACCGCCGGTCTGCTGGTCACCGCCGCCACCAAGAACGCCGTCTGGGGCGGTGTCGGCCTGACGATCGCGCTGCTGATCGGCATCGGCGGCACGGCCCACCTGGCCAGCTGGATGCTGCCGCGCAAGCGCGTGGCGAACGAGGCCACGGCCCTGCGCTGGCTGGACCAGTGGCTGGCCGACTACCAGCCGACCGTGGGCATGTACTTCTCCGGCGGCAACTCCTCGGCGTACCAGGCGAACATGTGGCTCTCCACGCTCGCCGCGCTCGACGGCAAGCCGATCATCGTGCTCCGTGAGCGGTTCATGGTGCAGAAGGTCGAGGCGACGGACGTGCCGATCGTCTGCCTCCCCAAGGTCGCGCATCTGATGCGGCTGGAGCACTCGACGCTCAAGGTGCTGCTGCACCCGGCGAACTCCGGCAAGACCTCGCAGGTGCTGCGCATCCCCTCGATCAAGCACGCGTTCATCAACCACGGCGAGAGCGACAAGCTCTCCAGCTGCAACCCGTACGCCAAGGCGTACGACGAGGTGTGGGTAGCGGGCCCGGCGGCGCGCGAGCGCTACCAGCTCGCCGACATCGGCGTCGAGGACAAGGACGTCGTGGAGGTCGGCCGGCCGCAGCTGGCCCCCATCCGCCCCTACGCGGGCGTGCCCACCGGTGAGTTGACGACGGTGCTGTACGCGCCGACCTGGGAGGGCTGGGACGGGAACCCCGGCAACACCTCGGTGATCCTGGCCGGTGAGAACATCGTCCGCGAGCTGCTCGCCGACCCCAAGGTGCGCCTGCTGTACAAGCCGCACCCCATGACCGGCTCCGTGGACCCGCGCGCGGGCCGTGCCAACGACCGCATCAAGGCGATGATCGCCGAGGCGAACACCAAGCGCGGCGGCGACCGCCCCGGCGCGGAGGCCGCCGCCGAGCTGGCCCGGTGCGCCGATGAGCTCAACCGGCTCACCAGCGCCTCCTTCCGCCCCAGCGCGGACGAGTCCGAGCGTATGAAGCTCCAGGGGGCCCCGGACGGCGACCGCGCGGCGGCCGTCGCCGCGGCCACGGCCGCCTGGGAGAGCGCCTACTGGGCTTCGCTGCCGGTCTGGGAGCACCAGATCATCACCGGCCCGCGTCCGGCGATCTTCACCTGCTTCAACCAGGCCGACGTGCTGATCAGCGATGTCTCCAGCGTGGTCTCGGACTACCTGACGAGCGAGAAGCCGTACGCCGTGGCGAACACCAGCGGGATGACCGAGGAGGAGTTCCGGGCGGGTTTCCCGACCGTGCGCGCCGCCACGATCCTCACGCCGGAAGCCGTGGGTGTGACCGGGCTGCTGGAAGCGGTCCGCGACCCCGAGAAGGACACCCTCGCGAGCGCCCGCGCCGAGCTGAAGGTGCATCTGCTCGGCCCGTCCGACCCGCCGTCGCTGGTGCGCTTCGACCAGGCCACGCAGGATCTGTGCCGCAAGGCCGACGAGCGCAGGGCGCGGATGGCCACCCGGCTCACCGACGAGATCCCCTCGCAGCGCGAGGCCCGGGACGCGGCGGAGGAGATGGAGCTGGAGTCCGGCTCGGCGGAGCCGGAGGAGACCGCGGCGGTCTGACGTCCCACGGTCCGAGCCGACGACAGGCACCGAGAGCGTGACGAAGGGCCCGGGAGATCCCTCCCGGGCCCTTCGTCATGCCACCTGCCGCGCGGCGCCGAGAAGCCTGCTCAGAGCCCGCTCGGGGGCCCCTGAGCATCCGGGGCGCAGAGGCGGGCCCGGCTAACGGCCGCGCGGCCCTCAGAACGGCTTGAACGTGTCGAACTCCTCGTCCGCCTCGTCCCGCTCGGCATCCCGGTCCCGCCGCCGCTGCGCGGCCGGGCGCGGGGTGTCGAAGCGGTGGTCCTCGCCACGGCGGCCCAGCATCTCCGCGCCGGTCGCCAGGGTCGGCTCCCAGTCGAAGACGACCGCGTCGTCCTCGGGGCCGATGACGACCTCGTCGCCCGAGTGGGCGCCCGCCTTCATCAGCTCCTCCTCGACGCCGAGGCGCGCCAGGCGGTCGGCCAGGTAACCCACGGCCTCGTCGTTGGCGAAGTCGGTCTGGCGGACCCAGCGTTCGGGCTTCTCGCCCAGTACACGGTAGAAGCCCTCCTCGGCGACGACCCTGAAGCCCGCGTCGTCCACGGCCTTCGGCCGGATGACGATCCGGGTCGCCTCGTCCTTCGGCTTCGCCTCCCGCGCCTCCGCGACGATCTTCGCCAGGGCGAAGGACAGCTCCTTGAGGCCGAGATGGGCGACCGCCGAGGCCTCGAGGACCTGGTAGCCGCGGGCCTCCAGATCGGGCCGGATGATGTCGGCGAGGTCCTTGCCGTCGGGGATGTCGACCTTGTTGAGCACGACGACCCGCGGCCGGTCGTCCAGACCGCCGTACTGGGCCAGCTCCGCCTCGATGACATCGAGGTCGGTCAGCGGATCGCGCTCGGACTCCAGCGCCGCGGTGTCCAGCACGTGCACCAGCACCGAGCAGCGCTCGACATGGCGCAGGAACTCCAGGCCGAGGCCCTTGCCCTGGCTGGCGCCGGGGATCAGACCGGGGACGTCGGCGATGGTGTAGACGGTCGAACCGGCCGTGACCACACCGAGGTTGGGCACCAGCGTGGTGAAGGGATAGTCGGCGATCTTCGGCTTGGCCGCCGAGAGCACCGAGATCAGCGAGGACTTGCCGGCGCTCGGGTAGCCGACGAGGGCCACGTCCGCGACGGTCTTGAGCTCCAGGACGACGTCCCCGGAGTGGCCCGGCTCGCCCAGCAGCGCGAAGCCGGGGGCCTTGCGGCGGGCCGAGGCGAGCGCGGCGTTGCCGAGGCCGCCGCGGCCGCCCTGGGCGGCGATGTAGGTGGTGCCCTGCCCGATCAGATCGGCCAGGACGTCGCCCCGCTTGTCGAGGACGACGGTGCCGTCCGGGACCGGCAGGACCAGGTCGGTGCCGTCCTTGCCGGAGCGGTTGCCGCCCTCGCCGGGCTTGCCGTTGGTGGCCTTGCGGTGGGGGCTGTGGTGGTAGTCGAGCAGGGTGGTGACGGACTGGTCCACGACCAGGATCACATCGCCGCCCCGGCCGCCGTTGCCGCCGTCCGGTCCCCCGAGCGGCTTGAACTTCTCGCGGTGCACGGAGGCGCAGCCGTGGCCTCCGTTACCCGCGGCGACATGCAGTTCGACGCGGTCCACGAAGGTGGTCATGACGGGTGCCTCCAGTTACATACGGGTTCGGGGATGTGCTGATGTGCCTCACGCTCGTAACGCGCCGAGGGCGGACCCGCTTCCCGTCACGGGAAGAGCGGTCCGCCCTCGGAAAAGGCTGTGCGATATCGCCCCGGGCTGATTACTCAGCGACCGGAACGATGTTCACGACCTTGCGGCCACGGCTGGTGCCGAACTGCACCGAACCGGCGGCCAGTGCGAACAGCGTGTCATCGCCGCCGCGGCCGACGCCCGTGCCCGGGTGGAAGTGCGTGCCGCGCTGGCGGACCAGGATCTCACCCGCGTTGACGACCTGGCCGCCGAAGCGCTTGACGCCGAGCCGCTGGGCATTGGAGTCGCGACCGTTCCGAGTGGACGATGCGCCCTTCTTGTGTGCCATGTCTCCTCAGTCCCTTACTTCGCAGCCTGGTCGATGCCGGTGATCTTCAGCGCGGTGTGCAGCTGGCGGTGGCCGATCCGCTTCCGGTAACCGGTCTTGTTCTTGTACTTCAGGATGTCGATCTTGTCACCCTTGTGGTGATCGACGACCTCGGCGTGAACCTTCACACCGGCCAGGACCCACGGGTCGCTGGTGACGGCATCGCCGTCGACAACGAGCAGAGTGGAAAGCTCGACGGTGTCGCCGACCTTGTTGCTGGCCAGACGGTCGACCTCGATGACATCGCCCACGGCCACCTTCTGCTGGCGGCCGCCGGTGCGCACGATCGCGTACACGCGGTTCTCACTCTCTCGCTAGAAAACGGGACCTCTGATGCCAGCCGCCCAACACGGCCCACAAGGGTCGTGACAACCGAGTGATCATGCGATTCACCATCGGCCGAACGGCCTCTTCCGGCGAAGCGGAAGGGATCTGCTCAGGGGTTTGGCGTACAAACGCCGAAGGTTAAGGCTACCAGAGCCCGAAGGGCACAATGTCACGTGACAGTGTGCCCTTCGGGTCGGCCGGGCGACCGGGCGGCCGGTCGCCCGGGTCAGTCGTCGGCGGCGGCCGAGACCGACTGCGGAGTCTGCTGCTCCGCCGCCGCGGTCTTCTTCGCCGCCGTCTTCTTGGCGGTCGTCTTCTTGGCCGTGGTCTTCTTGGCGGCCGTCTTCTTCGCCGGCGTCTTCTTCTCGGCGGTCTTCTTGGCCGCCGTCTTCTTGGCGGGGGCCTTCGTGGCGGCCTTACGGGCGGTCTTCTTCGCCGGTGCCTCGGCCTCGGCCTCGCCCTCGGCGGACGCGCTCTCGGGCGCCGCCTCCGGCTCGGCCTTCGACTCCGGCTCCGACTCGGCGGAAGACCCGCTCACGACCACCACGGCCGTCTGCTCGGAGCCCGTCGGCGAGCCCGCGGGGGCGCTCACCTTACGGGTCGCACGGCGGCGCGTACGCGGCGCGGGAACGCCCTCGAGCGGGGCCGGCTCCTCGGCGGGAGCGGCGGCGGGGGCCTCGGCGGCCGCCTCCGGCTCCGCCTGGGCCGCCTCCCGACGCTCGTCGGTCACCACGACCACCACGCCCTCCGGCTCCCTGGCGGCCTTCGGGGCGCCCGCCGGGGCGGACACCTTACGGGTGGCACGGCGGCGCGTACGCCCACGGGTCGCGGCGGCCTCGGCCTCCGCGGCGCTGCTGTACAGCTCCTCGTCGGCCGCGAAGACCGGCTCGGGCAGCGGCTTGGGCTGGGTGGCCTCCGCCGCGATCTCGGCCGCCGCCTCGGTGACGTCCTCGGACTCCGCCTCGGCTTCGGCCTCGGCCTCGGCCGCAGCGGCGGCGGCCCGCTCCTGCTGCTGAGCGGCACCGGCAGCGGACTTCTTCTTCTTGCGCTTGCCGCCACCGCCACCGGCGGACGACGCCTGGTCCATGTGGACGATCACGCCGCGGCCATTGCAGTGCACACAGGACTCGGAGAAGGACTCCAGCAGCCCCTGGCCGACCCGCTTACGGGTCATCTGGACCAGGCCGAGCGAGGTGACCTCCGCCACCTGGTGCTTCGTACGGTCCCGGCCCAGGCACTCCAGCAGCCGCCGCAGCACCAGATCGCGGTTGGACTCCAGCACCATGTCGATGAAGTCGATCACGATGATGCCGCCGAGGTCGCGCAGCCGCAGCTGGCGCACGATCTCCTCGGCCGCCTCCAGGTTGTTCCTGGTGACCGTCTCCTCGAGGTTGCCGCCCTGGCCGGTGAACTTGCCGGTGTTGACATCGATGACGACCATCGCCTCGGTCCGGTCGATCACCAGCGAGCCGCCGCTGGGCAGCCAGACCTTGCGGTCCAGCGCCTTCATCAGCTGCTCGTCGATCCGGTAGGTGGCGAAGACGTCGACGTCCGAGGTCCACTTCTGGAGCCGGTCCGCGAGGTCGGGCGCCACGTGCGAGACATAGCCGTGGATGGTCTCCCAGGCGTCGTCACCGCTGACGATGACCTTGGAGAAGTCCTCGTTGAAGATGTCGCGGACGACCCGGACGGTCATGTCGGGCTCGCCGTAGAGCAGCGACGGGGCGTTACCGCTCTTCGCCTTCTTCTTGATCTCCTCCCACTGCGCCTGCAGCCGGGCGACATCGCGGGACAGCTCGTCCTCGCTCGCACCCTCGGCGGCGGTGCGGACGATCACGCCCGCGTCCTCGGGGACGATCTTCTTGAGGATCTGCTTCAGCCGGGCCCGCTCGGTGTCGGGCAGCTTGCGGCTGATGCCGGTCATGGAACCCTCGGGCACGTACACCAGGTAGCGGCCGGGCAGCGAGACCTGGCTGGTCAGCCGGGCACCCTTGTGGCCGATCGGGTCCTTGGTGACCTGCACCAGCACGGACTGGCCGGACTTCAGGGCGGTCTCGATGCGGCGCGGCCCGCCCGAGAGCCCCAGCGCCTCGAAGTTCACCTCGCCCGCGTACAGCACGGCGTTGCGGCCCTTGCCGATGTCGACGAAGGCGGCCTCCATCGACGGCAGCACGTTCTGGACCTTGCCCAGGTAGACGTTGCCGACGTAGCTGGTGGCCTGCTCCTTGTTGACGAAGTGCTCGACGAGGACGTTGTCCTCCAGCACCCCGATCTGGGTGCGATCGCCGTTCTGCCGGACGACCATGACCCGCTCGACCGCCTCGCGGCGGGCCAGGAACTCGGCCTCGGTGATGATCGGCACACGGCGGCGGCCCTGCTCACGGCCCTCGCGACGGCGCTGCTTCTTGGCCTCCAGACGCGTCGACCCCTTGATCGACTGCACCTCGTCGGCACCGGACTCGGTTTCCTTGCCGCGCCGCTCCCGGGGCTCGCGGACCTTGACGACCGTGCGCTCCGGGTCGTCACCGGTCGCCTCGGACTCGGCGGCGTCGCCGCTGCGACGGCGACGACGACGGCGACGACGGCTGCTGCTGGAGCCGCCGGGCTCATCGGCCTCGGCACCCGACTCGTCCCGGCCCTCGCCCTGCTCCTCGGCGCCCTCGCCCTCGGCGGACGACTCGTCCTCGTACCGCTCACCGGTCTCGGAACGCCCCTCGGCGCCCTCGCCCTCGGCGGTCTCGCCACGGCGGCGTCGACGGCCGCCACGGCGGCGGCGACGGGCCGGACGGTCGCCCGACTCCTCCTCGCCGGACTCGCCGTCGGGCTGACCGGCCTCGGCCTCTGTCTCGCTCTCCTCGGCGGCCTCGGGCTCCTCGGCCTCCGGCTGCTCCTCGGCGGGCGCGGCGCCACGGCGGCGGCGCCGGCGGCGGCCGGCGGGCGCCTCGGGCTCGACGGCCTCGGCCGTCGGCTGCTCCTCGTCCTCCTCCTCGGGCTCCTCCAGCGCGGCGGCGGCCTCGGCGGCGGCGCTCTCCGGCGTCTGGAAGACCGGCTCGGTGAAGACGGGCGCCTGGAACACGGCCGTCGGCGGGTGGGCCGCCCGGCGCCGCGAACGGGGCGCGGGCTCCGGCTCGGACGCGGCCTCGGCGGCCGGGGCCTCGCCCTCGGCGGCCTGCGACTCCTGAGCGCCGCTCGGCTCCTCGGCGGCGGGTGCGGTGCTCCGGGTGGCACGGCGGCGGGTACGGGCGCGCGGCGCCTCGTCCTCGGCCCGCGTACCGGCCGTCTCCTCGGCGCTCTCGCCGCGCTGCTCGGCGGCGGTCTCCTCGGCGGCCTCGCCCTCCGCGGGCGCTCCGGCGGGGGCGGTGGCCTTACGGATCGCACGGCGACGCGTACGGGCGGGGGCCGGAGGCACGGTCTCGGCCTCGGCCTCGGCAGCCGCCGGGGACTCCTCGGCCGCCGCCGGCTCCTCCGGCGCCACGACCTCCGCGGCCCCGGCCTCCGCGGGGGCACCGGCGGGAGCGGTCGCCTTACGGGCCGTACGACGGCGCGTACGGGCACGCGGGGCCTCATCGGCCTGGGCATCGGCTGCGACTGCGGCTGGGGCCGTGGCCTCGTCACCACTGCCGCCAGCGGCCGCCGCAGACGACGCGTCCGCGTCGGCCGCCTCCGCCTGTGGCGCGCCCTCGGGGGCGGTGGCCTTACGGGTCGCACGACGGCGTGTACGGGCGGGGGCCGGGGGCACGGTCTCGGCCTCGGCAGCCGCCGAGGACTCCTCGGTCTCTTCGGGCTCCTCCGCCGCCCCCGGCTCGTTCGACTCGTTCGGCGGCACGGCCTCCGACTCCGCGGGGGCACCGGCCGGAGCGGTCACCTTACGGGTGGCACGGCGACGCGTACGGGCGGGCGGAGCGGCCTCGGCGGCGGCCTCCACCACGGGCTCCGCCACAGGCTCGGCGGCGGCGTCGGTCTCCTCGCCGCCACGCCCGGCGTCGGCCGGGACCACGGTCTCCGCGGCATCCGGCGAACCCGCCGGGGCGGTCGCCTTGCGGGCGACCCGGCGCCGCGTACGGGCGGGCGGGGCCGGGGATTCGGTGTCGGACCCGGATACGGATCCACTCGCGGCGGCCATGGCGGCACCGGCGGCGACGGGCTCGGAAGCGGCCTCGGCGGCGGCGAAGGCACCGGTCTGCTCAGCGGCTATGGCCGGTACCGAGGGCGTGGTGACCTCGGCCTCGCCCACCGCGCCGGGCGGCGGACCGGCCGGGCGGGAGGCCGCGCGGCGGCGGCGCGGCGGCAGCGTGTCGCTGGGCGTGTTCTCGATGGGTTCCCCGGGTACCGCGACACGTGGCGCGGGCGACCCCAGGGGCTGGACAGGTTGGGTCGGCTCAATAGGTTCGAGCATGCGGGCGTTTCTCCCGTCACGCTCCCGGGCGCCGCGCCTGCTTCCGGCCGGTCACCCGCGCACTGTGCGCGGGTGCCGCCGTCCGGGGCGCGGGCGCCGCACGGGAGCTGTCGTCTCGCTCGCCGGGACCGGTTCTGTCGGGACCGGCGAAAGTCTTCTGGTCAGTGCGCCAGCCGGACCCAGGTGGCTCCCAAGTGCATCGGCGGCGCATCGACGGCGGCCCTACGCGGGACCTTCCGGCGCCATCGCGGCGGTCAGCTCGGCGGCCGTGGATAGTGCGGCCTGAGCTGCCTCGCGATCGGGCGCGAGCGGGTCGGTCACCGTGCCGGACTCCTCATCGAGCAGCCCCTGCGCCAGCCTGGTCACCGCTGCGGGGACCGGCGGCGCCAGGTCGGCCGTAGCGCGGAGACCGGACAGGACGTCGTCGGGTCGCACGGCAGGTGTCAGATGCCGTACCACCAGCCGCAGTATCGCACAGCCACCGTCGCCGGGCCTATCGGCCCGAGCCGGAACCGTCTCCAGCCGGGCCACCGCGGCACGGGCGTCGAAGGTTCGCAACCCGTTTTTCGTCCGGCGTTCCACCTCGACCGTGTCGGCCTCCAGGAAGGCCGCGACGGCCCGCTCGGCATCCGCCGGGGCGACCTGGTCGAGCCGGATCTCCCATACGGACGCCTGCAGCCGGTCGGCGAGCCCCGAGGTGCGGGCCTCCACGGACTCGATCACATCGAGTCCCTCGGGCAGCGACTCGTCGAGGATCGCCCGCAGCTTCTCGGGGTCGCGCTCCTCGGTCAGCTGGATCTCCAGGTACTCCGCCTCGCTGCCGGTGCCGGTGGGTGCGGCATTGGCGTAGGACACCTTCGGATGCGGGGTGAACCCCGCCGAGTACGCCATCGGCACCTCGGCGCGGCGCAGCGCCCGCTCGAAGGCGCGCTGGAAGTCGCGGTGGCTGGTGAACCGGAGGCGGCCGCGCTTGGTGTAACGCAAACGGATGCGCTGCACCGCGGGTGCGGGCGGCGGGCCTTCGGGCTGTCGCTTGCCCAGGGGACTGTCTCCTTGTGCTTCCTTGCCGTCGAACACCGGGGCCACGGGGCCCCGATGTCTTCCAGCCTACTTTGTGGGCGGCGCGGGCGGCCCGGTCACGGAGGGCCGCCGGGCGGCTACGTCACCGCCGGACCAGCTACGTCACCGCCGGTCGGGTACGTCACCGCTGGTCGGCTACTTCACCGACAGCGGCAGCAGCTTCCGTCCGGTGGGGCCGACCTGGATCTCGGTCTGCATCTGCGGGCAGACGCCGCAGTCGAAGCAGGGGGTCCAGCGGCAGTCGTCGACCTCGGTCTCGTCGAGGGAGTCCTGCCAGTCCTCCCACAGCCAGTCCTTGTCGAGGCCAGAGTCGAGGTGGTCCCAGGGCAGGACCTCCTCGTAGGTGCGCTCGCGCGTGGTGTACCAGTCGACGTCGAGGCCGAAGTCGGGCAGGGTCCGCTCGGCGCACTCCATCCACCGGTCGTAGCTGAAGTGCTCGCGCCAGCCGTCGAAGCGGCCGCCGTCCTCGTAGACGGCGCGGATGACCGCGCCCACCCGGCGGTCCCCGCGCGAGAGCAGGCCCTCGACGATGCCGGGCTTGCCGTCGTGGTAGCGGAAGCCGATCGAGCGGCCGTACTTCTTGTCGCCGCGGATCTTCTCGCGCAGCTTCTCCAGCCGGGCGTCGGTCTCCTCGGCGCTCAGCTGCGGGGCCCACTGGAAGGGGGTGTGCGGCTTGGGGACGAAGCCGCCGATGGAGACCGTGCAGCGGATGTCGTTCTTGCCGGACACCTCGCGGCCCTTGGCGATGACCTTGGTCGCCATGTCGGCGATCTGGAGCACGTCGTCGTCGGTCTCGGTGGGCAGACCGCACATGAAGTACAGCTTCACCTGCCGCCAGCCGTTGCCGTACGCGGTGGACACCGTACGGATGAGGTCCTCTTCCGAGACCATCTTGTTGATGACCTTACGGATGCGCTCACTGCCGCCCTCGGGGGCGAAGGTGAGGCCTGAGCGGCGCCCGTTGCGGGTCAGCTCGTTGGCGAGGTCGATGTTGAAGGCGTCCACCCGGGTCGACGGGAGGGACAGGCCGATCTTGTCCTCCTCGTACCGGTCGGCGAGGCCCTTGGCGATGTCTCCGATCTCGGTGTGGTCGGCGGAGGACAGCGACAGCAGGCCGACCTCCTCGAAACCGGTGGACTTCAGCCCCTTGTCGACCATCTCGCCGATTCCGGTGATCGACCGCTCGCGCACCGGGCGGGTGATCATGCCCGCCTGGCAGAAGCGGCAGCCCCGGGTGCAGCCGCGGAAGATCTCCACCGACATCCGCTCGTGGACGGTCTCGGCCAGCGGCACCAGCGGCTGCTTGGGGTAGGGCCACTCGTCGAGGTCCATGACGGTGTGCTTGGACACCCGCCACGGCACGCCCGAGCGGTTCGGCACCACGCGCGAGATCCGCCCGTCGGCCAGGTACTCCACGTCGTAGAACTTCGGAACGTAGACGCTGCCGGTGCGGGCGAGGCGGAAGAGCAGCTCATCGCGGCCGCCCGGACGGCCCTCGGCCTTCCAGGCGCGGATGATCCCGGTCATGTCGAGCACGGCCTGCTCACCGTCGCCGATCACCGCGCAGTCGATGAAGTCGGCGATCGGCTCGGGGTTGAACGCGGCGTGGCCGCCCGCGACCACCACGGGGTGGTCCTCGGTGCGGTCCACGGCGTCCAGGGGGATACCGGCGAGGTCCAGCGTGGTGAGCAGGTTGGTGTACCCCAGCTCGGTGGAGAAGGAGACGCCGAGGAAGTCGAACGCGGACACCGGGCGGTGCGAATCCACGGTGAACTGCGGCACCTTGTGCTCGCGCATCAGCTCCTCGAGGTCCGGCCACACGCTGTAGGTGCGCTCGGCGAGCACGCCCTCGCGCTCGTTGAGGACCTCGTAGAGGATCATGACGCCCTGGTTGGGGAGCCCGACCTCGTAGGCGTCCGGGTACATGAGCGACCAGCGGACGTCGCACGCCTCCCACTCCTTGACGGTGGAATTGAGCTCACCGCCTACGTACTGGATGGGCTTCTGCACATGCGGCAGCAGGGCCTCGAGCTGTGGGAAGACCGACTCGACAGACATCGCGGACTTTCGTGAAGCTGACAGGGGTGACCCTCAAGCGTACCTGCCCCGCCGGGCGCCCTCGCCACGGATCAGGCCTCCAGGTCCGCCCGGTGCTTCTTGCGCGAGATCTCGGCCCACAGGTCCGGCAGCTCACGCTCGCGGGCGGCCGCCCGCGCCTCCTCCCTGCCGTACAGCAGCCCGAAGGCGAAGTCGCTCTCCCCCGCCACATGCGCCTGGGTGGCCAGCTGCCGCAGCGCCTCGCGGGCCACGACGCTGTCCTGGTGGTCGCCGAGCACATCCTGTACGGCCCGCATACGGCGGGCGAACCGCTTGGCGGACTTGCCGAGCGCGGGCCGGGCCGTCTCGGCGGCGTAGCGCACGCGCTTGGCGGCCTTACGGGCCTGGTGGATGGCGATGTCGCGGTCCGGTCCCGGGGGCGTCTCCAGCGCGGTGGCCATACGGCCCGCCAGCCGCTCGTAGTCGCGCAGCACGGCCTTGGCGACCACCGGCGCGGCCGGCTTCGCGGCGTCGCGCCGCAGCGGCGGATCGGCCATCAGGGCGTCGAGGGTGTCCAGGAGCGTCAGGTAGCGCTCGCTGTCCAGCGCGCCCAGGACGGTGGCGCGGGCGCCGTCGCGCCGCCCGTGCGACCAGTGGTGCAGCCGTTCGCGCACCGGGCCGCGCCGGAGCTCCTCCAGCAGCTCGGCGAGACGGCCTTGGAGCCGCTCGGTGAGCACCTCGCGGTCGCGTTCCACGCCGAGCTCACCGGCCAGCCACTTCAGCTCGTCGCCGGTCGGATCGGTCACCGAACGGTCCAGGACCTTGCGGTAGGAGCGGAACGCGCTGCGCAGCCGGCGGGTGGCGACCCGCATCCGGTGCACCGCGTCCGGCACATCCCCGCGCACGGCCGGGTCGAGCCGCACCAGGGCGTCGATCTGACGGCGCATGTAGTCCAGGACGACATCGTCGGCGCCGAGCGGCCGACTGGGCTCCGACGCGGCCTGTGCGACCTGGCGGGCGGTCTTCGCGGGCTTACCGGGCTTGGCGGGCGTGCCGGGCTTGGCGGGCGCACCGGGCTTGGCAGGCGTGCCGGGCCCGCCTCCGCCGCGCTCGACCGCGACCGCGGCCTTCTCCGTCTCGACCAGGGCCTTGGCGAGCTTGGAGGGGGTGTCGGCACGGTGCAGACCGCCGTCGCGCAGCCGCGCCTCGACCGCGTCGAGCAGCCGCAGATCGTGGCCACGGCCCTCGGCCAGCTCGACCTCGACCTCGGTCCACCGGGCCGGCTCGCTCTCCTCTGGCGCCAGCCGCCGGGCCGTCACGCGGTCGACGGACACCTCGGCGAGCACCGTGCCGTCGGCGTCCACCAGATCCTTGCGGTCCCGCTCGGTGTGCAGATGGGCGAGCGGGCGCAGCGGATCGTGGCGGACCCGCGAGCGCAGCAGGGTGGCCATCTCGGCGGGCACCTCGTCGCCGAGCGGCGCCCGCAGCTCCTCCCGGGTGTCCGGGCCGACGGGCAGCTTCAGATGCCAGCCCTCGTCGTCGCCGCCGGTGCGGTGGCGCAAGGTGATGCCGTCGGCCAGCAGCCGCCGCCCCGGGGTGTCGTAGTAGGTGGCTTCCAGGGTGGCGACTCCCCGGCTCACCACGGTCGCGACCGGCCCCGCTCCGGTCAGTTCGGGCAGGCCCGGCAGGTCGGGCCGCCCGGACGGACCGGCTTCCTCGGCGGTGGCCTCGTACTTGCGCTCTATCTCCTGCTTCGTGTCCACCATGTGAGTCACGTACCCAAACTCGGGCTTATCAGCCCCAAGCGGAGACACCACGCCAGGCGGGCCAGGCGGACCCTATGCGGAGACAGGTCTCTGCACCCGGATGGACTGGAGCAACCCGATCGCGATCCATACGGCGAACATCGAGGACCCGCCGTAGGAGACGAACGGCAGCGGCAGACCGGCCACCGGCATGATGCCCAGCGTCATCCCGATGTTCTCGAACGCCTGGAAGGCGAACCAGGCGATGATCCCGGCCGCGACGACGGTCCCGTACAGCTCCGTGGTGTCGCGCGCGATCCGGCAGGCGCGCCACAGCACGACCCCCAGCAGCAGGATGATCAGGCCCGCGCCGAGGAAGCCGAGCTCCTCCCCCGCGACCGTGAAGACGAAGTCGGTCTGCTGCTCGGGGACGAACTGACCGGTGGTCTGGGTGCCGTGGAAGAGCCCCTTGCCGGTGAGCCCGCCCGAGCCGATCGCGATCCGCGCCTGGTTGGTGTTGTAGCCCACTCCGGCCGGGTCGAGCGCGGGGTTGGCGAAGGCGGCGAAGCGGTCGATCTGGTACTGGTCGAGGACGTGCAGCTGCCAGACGAGCAGCGCGCCCACCACGGCCGTGAGGATGAGCCCCGCGATCCAGCGGTTGGACGCGCCGGAGGAGAGCAGCACGGCGAGCACGATCATCGCCATGACCATCACCGAGCCGAGGTCCGGCATCAGCAGCACGATCGCGATGGGCAGCCCGGCCAGGCCGAGCGCCTGGACGACGGTGCGGTGGTCGGGGTTGAGCCGGTCGCCCGCGTCCACGCGCGCGGCCAGCAGCATCGCCATCCCCAGGATGATCGTGATCTTGGCGAACTCACCCGGCTGCAGGGAGAATCCGCCGCCGACCACGATCCATGCATGGGCGCCGTTGATCGTCGAGCCCAGCGGGGTGAGCACGGCGAGGACGAGGATGACGGACAGCCCGTAGAGGACCGGGACCGCGCCGCGCAGGGTGCGATGGCCCAGCCAGATGGTGCCGATGGCGAGCAGCAGCCCGATGCCGGTGTTGAGGGCGTGCCGGACCAGGAAGTAGTACGG
This sequence comes from Streptomyces iranensis, assembly GCF_017874715.1. Classification (GTDB taxonomy): domain Bacteria; phylum Actinomycetota; class Actinomycetes; order Streptomycetales; family Streptomycetaceae; genus Streptomyces; species Streptomyces iranensis. The sequence continues at coordinate 93,141 of NZ_JAGGLR010000018.1, forward strand.
GTCGCCCTGGTTGAGCTCGGTGCGGTTGCGGGTGGCTGAGTAGACGAGCGCCCCGCCGATCGCGGACAGGGCCAGAGCGGTGAGCAGCAGCACCCAGTCGAGGCGGCGGACGACCGAGTCGCGCGCCATGAGCTTGCTCCAGGCGCCGCGCTCCGGGGTGAAGCGGCGGACGGAGTACCCATGCGTGGACGCGCTCATGAATCAGCTCCCCGCCGCCGCTCCCGCGCGGCCGCCTCGAACTGCTTGCCGAGCGGCTGGGACTCGATGGAGCCGTCCGACGAGATCTTCGGCAGTTCGGCCTGCGGCTGGGGCAGCAGCGCCTTCTTCTTGTCGATGCCGCCCTTGGCGTCGACCCCGTACAGCGCGTTGTAGATTTTGCGCACGGCGGGGCCGGAGGCGCCGGAGCCGGTACCGCCCTGGGCGATCGTCATGACGACCGTGTAGTCCTTGGTGTACGTGGCGAACCAGGAGGTGGTCTGCTTGCCGTAGACCTCCGCGGTACCGGTCTTGGCATGCATCGGGATCTTGTTCTGCGGCCAGCCCTGGAACCGCCAGGCGGCGGTGCCCCGGGTGGCGACGCCCGCGAGCGCGCTGTCGATCTTGTCGCGGGTCTGGCCCTTCATCGGCAGCTTGCCGTGCGCCTGCGGCTTGATCTCCTGGATGTCCTTGCCGTCGGGGCTGACGATCGCCTTGCCGACGGTCGGGTCGTGGAGCGTGCCGCCGTTGCTGATGGCCGCGTAGATGGTGGCCATCTGGATCGGGGTGACGAGGGTGTCGCCCTGGCCGATGGAGTAGTTCACGGAGTCACCGGCGCGCATCTTCATGCCTTCGAGGCAGTTCTCGTAGGCGATCCGCTGGCCGTAGCTCCCGTCCTTCTTGCCGGTCTTGCACCAGGCGTCCTTGTTGGCCTTCCAGTAGTCCTTCTTCCACTGGCGGTCCGGGACCCGGCCGGTGACCTCGTTGGGGAGGTCGATGCCGGTCTCCTTACCGAGGCCGAACTGGTGGGCGGTCCGGTAGAACCAGTCCCCCGGCTTCTTCTTGGGCTTGTTGCCACCGTCCTTCTTCCACTGCTCGTAGGCGAGGTGGTAGAAGACGGTGTCGCAGGAGACCTCCAGCGCGCGGCCGAGGCTGATCCCGCCGTAGTTCTCGGACTCGAAGTTCTTGAAGACCTGGCTGCCGATGTTGAACGAGCTGGTGCAGGGATACGGCCCGTTGAAGGAGTAGCCGGCGTTGATCGCGGCGGTCGTCGGGACGACCTTGAAGATCGACCCCGGGGCCGCCTGGCCCTGGATCGCCCGGTTGAGCAGCGGGTAGTTGGACTTCTTGCCGGTGAGCTGCTTGTAGTCCTTGCCGGAGATACCGCCGACCCAGGCGTTGGGGTCGTACGTCGGGTTGGACGCCATGGCCACCACCCGGCCGGTCTTGGCCTCCATGACCACGACCGCGCCGGAGTCCGCCTTGTAGTTGGTGCCGGTGTTGCGGTCGTGCTGCTTGCGGGCGTCCCGCATCGCCTGGTCCAGCTCCTTCTCGGCGACGGCCTGGACCCGCGAGTCGATGCTGGTGACGACGTTGTCGCCGGGGCGGGCCCGCTGGCTCTCCCGCTGGCCGATGACCCGGCCGAGGTTGTCGACCTCGTAGCGGGTCACCCCCGCCTTGCCGCGCAGCTCGCTGTCGTACTGACGCTCGAGGCCATTGCTGCCGACCTGGTCGGAGCGGAGCAGGGGCGACTTGGTGTGCTCGGCCTCCTTCACCTGCTCATCGGTGACCGGGGAGAGATAGCCGAGCACCTGGGCGGCGTTGGAGCCGGCGGGCGCGGCATAGCGGCGCACGGCGGTGGGCTCGGCGCTGACGCCGGGGAAGTCCTCTTCGCGCTCGCGGATCTGGAGCGCCTGCTTGGCGCTGGCCTCGTCGGTGATCGGGATGGGCTGGTACGGGGAGCCGTTCCAGCAGGGCTGCGGGGTCTTGGCGTCGCACAGCCGTACCTTGTCCATGACGTCCTTGGGCTTCATGCCCAGGACGTCGGCGAGGCGGGTGAGGACGGCCTTGCCGTCGTCCGGCATCTTCATCAGCTCGGTGCGGCTGGCGGAGACCACCAGACGGGTCTCGTTGTCGGCCAGCGGCACCCCGCGGGCGTCCAGTATGGAACCGCGCACGGCGGGGTGGACGACCTGCTGGACGTGGTTGTTGGCGGCTTCGGCGGTGTACTCGTCGCCATTGCGGATCTGGAGGTACCACAGGCGTCCGCCGAGGGTCAGCAGCAGCGAGAAGACCAGGATCTGGAGGCCGACGAGCCGGATGGTGACCCGGGAGGTCCGACCGGTCTCAGGAATATTACTCATGGCGTCCCCTGAGGGCGGTGGCGGGAGACGGGTGGGCCGAGGGCGACGAGTGGGGGGCGGGAGACGGGCGGGCGGCGGGCGATGGGAGGGCATTGCTCACAGGCGCTTGACCCCCTTGATGCGTGCCGTCCTGTTCTTCCCCGTGCGGGGCAGCAGCCCGCCGCGCTGGCTGCCGATCCGGGGCGCCCGGCCCGTGCGCCTGAGCCGGCTCATCCGGCCGATCCGGCCGGTGCTGACGCCGCCCGCCGTGCTGATCCAGCGGGACGGGCTCTCGCCGCCGCCCGCGCTGTCGGCCATCGGATCGTTCTCACTCCGTCTGGCGATCCCCATGATCAGCGGCACCGTGAAGGGTGCCAGCAGCAGGTCGTAGAGGGCCGCGGTGAACAGCAGCTTGCCCAGGCCCACCTGACGGGCCGCGTCGTCGCCGACGAGGATGCCGACCCCGGCGTACAGCAGCGTGGCGCCGATGGCCGCCGCCACGACCACCAGCATCGGCCCGGTGGCCGACCTGAGCTGGCCGGTCTCCGGCTTGGCGAGCCCGGCCAGATACCCGATGACGCAGAGCACCAGGGCATAGCGGCCCGCGGCGTGGTCGGCAGGCGGGGCGAAGTCGGCGAGCAGCCCCGCACCGAAGCCGATGAGCGCGCCGCCGGTATGGCCGTAGACGAGCGCGAGACCGAGCACGACGAGCAGCAGCAGGTCCGGAACGGCGCCGGGCAGTTGGAGGCGGGCCAGTACGCAGATCTGGACGACGAGGGCGAAGACCACCAGGCAGGTCGACAGGACGATCCGGTTGAGGTGCAGCATCGGTCAGCTCCTGTTGGCGGCCGGGCTGGTGGCGGTGGCGGAGGGGTTGGCCGTGACGGTGACCGTGGGCGTCGGCTTGGGCTTCGCGGGCTTGGGCGGGAGCACGCTGTCCCGCGGGTTGACCCGCGGCGGCTGGACGACGACCCCGACGATGTCCAGCTTGCTGAACCGGACGTACGGGCGCACCCGGAGCGTGCGGGTCAGATCGCCTCCGGTGGGATCGACACCGACGACCTTGCCGACCGGGACGCCGGGGACGAACGGCTTGTCCGCCTGCGAGCCGAAGGTGACCATCCGGTCGCCCTTCTTGATCCGGGCCTTGCCGTTGAGGAGCTGCACATGGAGCGAGCGGTCGCCGCGCCCGGTGGCGAAACCGAGCTCGCCCGATCCCTCCATACGGGTGCCGACGGTGAAGTCCGGGTCGATCGCGAGCAGCACGGTGGCCGTCGAGGAGCCGACGGTGGTGACCCGGCCGACCAGCCCGTCGCCGTTGATGACGGTCATGTCGCGGCGGATGCCGTCGCCGCTGCCCATGTCGATGGTGACGGTCCAGGAGAAGCCCTGGGCGGCGCCGATGCCGATGACCTGGGCGCCCTTGATGCCGTATTGACCGGCGCCGGCGGTCTTGAGCAGCTTGTCGAGCTCGGCGGAGCGGGCGCGGTCGCGGGCGTTGTTGCCGAGCCGCTGCTTGAGCTTGGTGTTCTCCTCCTCCAGCCGGCGGACCCGGTCGTGCCGGTCACCGGATTCCCGTACGGCCGCGACCGCGTTGCCGACCGGATCCACGGCGGAGGCGACACCGTCCTCCACAGGCCCGAAGACGGAAGCGGCGGCATGCCGGGCGCCGTCGAGGGGTGAGTCCTCGCCGCCGCGGATATCCACCGTGATCAGCGCGAACGCGATGGCGACCAGCAGCACCAGGAGCAGCCGGCTCTCTCGTGTGTCCCTCACGTGCGGCGACGTGCCTTCCTCGTCGAAGTCGGACCGGTGCCGGAGATGTGATGACCGGTCGGTCCTGGGGAGCCTTATGCCTGTATATCAGCGTTCCGCCGCACGGGCAGCCAACCACCCGTACGGCCGGTCCGCCGGGTTGTCATCTGCGGGGCTGGGCGTCCAGCACCTGCTGGAGCGCCTCGAACTCCTCCACACACTTGCCGGACCCGAGTGCGACGGAGTCCAGCGGGTCCTCGGCGATGTGGATCGGCATCCCGGTCTCGCGGCGCAGCCGCTCGTCCAGGCCGCGCAGCAGCGCACCGCCGCCGGTGAGCACGATGCCGCGGTCCATGACGTCGCCGGAGAGCTCCGGGGGGCACTTGTCGAGGGTGGTCTTGACCGCGTCGACGATCGAGTTGACCGGCTCCTCCATGGCCTTGCGGACCTCGGCGGCCGAGATCACGACGGTCTTGGGGAGGCCGCTGACGAGGTCACGGCCGCGGATCTCGGTGTGCTCCTCCTCGTCGCCCTCGTACGCCGAGCCAATGGTGATCTTGATGTTCTCGGCGGTGCGCTCGCCGAGCAGCAGGCTGTACTCCTTCTTGATGTGCTGGATGATCGCGTTGTCCAGCTCATCGCCCGCCACCCGGATGGACTGCGCGGTGACGATGCCGCCCAGCGAGATGACGGCGACCTCGGTGGTGCCGCCGCCGATGTCCACGACCATGTTGCCGGTGGCCTCGTGGACCGGAAGGCCGGAGCCGATGGCCGCGGCCATGGGTTCCTCGATGATGTGCACCTGACGGGCGCCCGCCTGGGTGGACGCCTCGATGACGGCACGGCGCTCGACCCCGGTGATACCGGACGGCACGCAGACGACCACTCGGGGCCGGGCGAGATACCGTCGCTTATGGATCTTGAGGATGAAGTACCGCAACATCCGCTCGGTGATCTCGAAGTCGGCGATAACGCCGTCTTTGAGCGGACGCACAGCGACGATGTTGCCAGGAGTGCGGCCGATCATCTTCTTCGCCTCGGCGCCCACGGCGAGAATTCCGCCGGTGTTGGTGTTGATGGCGACGACGGATGGCTCGTTGAGGACGATCCCGCGGCCCCTGACGTACACCAGCGTGTTGGCGGTCCCGAGGTCGACAGCCATGTCACGGCCGATGAACGACATGTTGTTCCCCATGAGGATACGTCAGGCCTTCCCTGCTGGAGCGATTGCTTGCTAGAGGTCGGCAGGATGGGTGTGCGCTGCGAGGCGCAGAGACTTCATCGTAGTCACGCCCGCTCGAACACGCTGCGGGGGTCCTCCGCCATTGTCAGCAGAACACGACCCCGCCTCCTCTAATGGTGACGTCGTGTCGCGGAGATGCGTTCCCCCGATCGGCTCGCATATGCCAAAGGGCGGCCGGGTAATTCGGCCGCCCCCAGGTCAGCAGGGGTGTGGCAACCTGATGATCAAACTGATGGCCGATCAGTAACGATCGGATCGGGGTCAGGCGATCCCGGGAAAGAAAATCTTGATTTCCCGTTCGGCGGACTCCGCCGAGTCGGAGGCATGGATCAGATTTTCCCGAACGATGGTGCCGAAATCGCCACGGATGGAGCCCGGCGCCGCGGCGATCGGGTCGGTCGGCCCGGCCAGCGCCCGGACGCCCTCGATCACCCGCTCGCCCTCGACCACCAGCGCCACGGCCGGACCGGAGGCCATGAACTCCACCAGCGGCTCGTAGAACGGCTTGCCGACATGCTCGGCGTAGTGCTGCTCCAGAACCTCACGCTCCAGCTGACGCAGCTCGAGGGCGCTGATCGTCCAGCCCGCCTTCTTCTCGATCCGCCCCAGAATCTCGCCCACCAGTCCGCGTCGGACGGCGTCGGGCTTGAGCAGGACGAGCGTGCGCTGGCTCACGGTGCGGGCTCCTTTGGGAAAGACATGCGGCGGGGCTGTGAGGCAGAGGCTACATGGGGGAACGACGGCCACGTCACACAGCGTCAGGCGAGGCGGCCGAGGACGCGGCGAACCGCGCCTTGGCCTCGTCGACCTTGCGGCCGAAGTGGACCGAGGCCCACCACAGCGCGGCGAAGACCGCCCCGAGGAAGAACATGGTGGGCACCACGAAACCGCTCAGCACCAGCCCGATCTGCAGGGCCCAGCCGATCTGCACCGCACCCGGACGGCTCAGCAGCCCGCACAGCAGCACGCACAGCCCCATGGCGATTCCGCTGACCGTCCAGACGGTGCCCGTGGACAGCCCGGACGTCTTCATCGCGACCAGCCCGGCGAAGCCGATCACGAAGAACTCGCCGATGAGGGTGGAAGCGCACAGCGTTCGCATATCAGCCCTTTCCCAGGAGGAGCCGGGCCTCGCCGACCGTGATCACCGACCCGGTCACCAGAACGCCCGCTCCGGCGTATTCGCCCTCTTCCTCCGCCAGGGTGATGGCGGCCTCCAGAGCGTCGTCCAGCCGCGGCTCGACCTGGACCCGGTCGGAGCCGAAGACCTCGACGGCGATCGCGGCCAGCTCGTCCGGGTCCATGGCGCGATGGCTGGAATTGCCGGTCACCACGACCTCGGCGAAGATCGGCTCGAAGGCTTCCAGCAGACCGCGCACGTCCTTGCCGTCACTCGCCCCGACCACGCCGATCAGCCGGCTGAAGTCGAAGGACTCGGTGACCGCCGCGGCGGCGGCACGGGCGCCCGCGGGATTGTGCGCGGCGTCCAGCACCACGGTGGGGCTGCGGCGCACGACCTCCATCCGGCCGGGCGAGGTCACGGAGGCGAAGGCGGAGCGGATGGTGTCGATGTCGAGCGGACGGGCGTGCTGGGAGCCGACGCCGAAGAACGCCTCCACGGCGGCCAGCGCCATCGCCGCGTTGTGCGCCTGATGGGCGCCGTGCAGCGGGAGGAAGACATCGGTGTACTCCCCGCCGAGGCCGCGCAGGGTCAGCAGCTGACCGCCGACCGCCACCTCCCGGGACAGCACACCGAACTCCATGCCCTCACGGGCGACCGTGGCATCCACCTCGACCGCGCGCTTGAGCACCACCGAGGCGGCCTCCACCGGCTGCTGCGCGAGCACCACGGTGGCGTCCTGCTTCACTATCCCGGCCTTCTCGACGGCGATCTGCTCCGGAGTGGTGCCGAGCCGGTCGGTGTGGTCCAGCGAGATCGGCATGATCACCGCGACGCCCGCGTCGATCACATTGGTGGCGTCCCAGGAGCCGCCCATGCCGACCTCGACCACCGCGATGTCCACCGGCGCGTCCGCGAAGGCCGCGTACGCCATGCCGGTGAGCACCTCGAAGAAGGACAGCCGGTGCTCCTGCTGGGCGTCGACCATCTCGATGTACGGCTGGATGTCCTGGTACGTCTCGATGAACCGCTCGGCGGAGATCGGCGTCCCGTCCAGGCTGATCCGCTCGGTGATCGACTGGACATGGGGGCTGGTGTAGCGGCCGGTGCGCAGCTCGAAGGCGCCCAGCAGCGACTCGATCATGCGGGCAGCGCTGGTCTTGCCGTTCGTACCGGTGATGTGGATCGACGGATAGGCCCGCTGCGGCGAGCCGAGGATGTCCATCAGCGACTCGATCCGCACCAGCGACGGGTCCAGCTTGGTCTCCGGCCAGCGCCTGGCCAGCTCGCCCTCCACCTCCCGCAGGGCGCGGTCCACCTCGGGGTCGGCCGGGCGGGCCGGGATGCCGTCCCCCTGCGGCGGCCCGGACTGCGCACGCAGCGTCCGGCTGCCGGCCTCGATCACCGCCAGATCGGGGTCACGGTCGGTCTCGGCTCCGACGATCTCTTCGAACTCGTCGGACTCGTTCTGGGGACGCTCCTCGCTCACGCGGACCAGTCTACGAGGGAGGGGTGACAACCCGGCCCAGCGCCATCCCCACCCAGGTCACGAGCCGGTATCTGTGACAAGGCGGCTCGCCTCCGGGGCGCTTCAGTCTCCCCCAGCTACCGCTGGGAGGTGCCCCCTGTCGACGGTCGACGTGCTCGGTCGCCCACGCGGCGGAGCCGCACATCGATCGGAGCCCTCGCTCCCTGCGCGCGTCTCCCTTACGACAGCGACGCGCCCCTTCGGCTCACTCGCCGGCCAACGCCGCATTCATCATCGACTTGGCGATCGGCCCCGCCAGGCCGCCGCCGGAGATGTCGGCGCGGGCCGCGTCGCTGTCCTCGACCACCACCGCGACCGCGACCTTGTGGCCGCCGCCGGCGTCCGCGTAACTGATGAACCACGCGTACGGATTGGCGCTGTTGTTCTCACCGTGCTGGGCGGTGCCGGTCTTGCCGCCCACCGTCACCCCGGAGATCTTGGCGTTGGTCCCGGTCCCCTGGTCCACGACCGTCCGCATCGCGGACTGCAGCTCGGACGCGGTGTGCCGGGACATCGCCTGGCTGTAGGTCTTGGCCGAGCTCCGGTCCAGGGCGGACGCGCTGCCGTCCGTGGTGCGGTCGACCTCGTACGGGGTCATCAGCTTGCCGTCGTTCGCGATGGCCGAGGAGACCATCGCCATCTGCAGCGGAGTGGCCGTCACATCGAACTGCCCCATGCCGGTCAGGGCCGTCTGCGAGTCGTTCATACCGCTCGGGTAGGTGCTCTTCGCGGCGCGCACCGGGATGTCCAGCTCGGCATCGTCGAAGCCGAGCTTCTTGGCCTCCGCCGCCACCTTGGACTGGCCGAGGTCCACGGCCATCTTCGCGAAGACCGTGTTGCACGAGTACTGGAGGGCGGTGCGTATGTTCGCGTTCTTACAGGGCGCCGACCTGTTCTCGTTGTGCATATCGGTGACCGTGCCCGGCAGCCGGTACGGATCCGGGCTCTTGGTCGGCTCGTCCACCGACGAGTACAGCCCGTTCTCCAGCGCCGCGGCGGCGACCAGGACCTTGAAGGTCGAGCCCGGCGGGTACGTCTGGCGCAGCGCGCGGTTCAGCATCGGCTGCTTGTCGTCCTTCTGGAGCGCGGTCCACGCCTTCTGGTCCGCCGTGGAGGAGCCCGCGAAGGTGCCGGGGTCGTACGAGGGGGTGCTGGCCAGGCCCAGGACGGCGCCGGTGGTGGGGTCGAGCGCCACGGCCGCGCCGGTCTTGTTCCCCAGCCCCTCGTAGGCGGCCTTCTGCACGGCCGGGTTGACCGTGGTGATCACGTCGCCGGGCTTGGACCGCTCCCGCGTCACCGCCTCGAGCGGGTTCTTCAGCCGGCTGTCGGAGCCGTCGAGCACCTGCCGCTCCAGGGCCTCCACCTGAGTGCTGCCGTAGGACTGGGAGGCGTAACCGGTGACCGGCGCCCAGAGCTTCCCGTCCGGGTAGGTGCGCTTGTACTTCAGATCGCCCTTGGTGGCCGCCGAGCCGGTGACCGGCTTACCGCCGGCGATGATGTCGCCCAGCGGCCCGGCGTACTCGGAGATGGCCACCCGGGCGTTGCGCGGGTCCTCCCGGAGACTGTCGCCTCTCGCCAACTGCACATAGGTGACCCAGGCGAGCAGGGCCAGCACGAGCAGCAGCGAGAACACCGATGCCCTTCTCAGGGGCTTGTTCATGGAGGGGGAGCTCCTTCCGGGACGTACGGCCGGATAACTCCCTGAAGGCAGTGTTTGGTTCCCGGTGGGGTATTGCTGTGTGGCGCCTGTGAGGCGTCTGTGGGGCCTCTCCAAGGGCCCGTGAGGCTTCTCCGGGGTGTCTGTGGCATATCGCACACACCTCACGCGCGAGCGCCCCCGCCGGAATCCGGCGGGGGCGCTGTGGTGCGATCGGTACTCCTCGGTGGTCAGCCCTTGGGGAGGGCCGCCAACTGGGCGGTGATCCGGGCGATATCGGCCTCGGCGGTCGCCTGCCGGGTGCGGATCTTCTCCACGACATGGTCGGGGGCCTTGGCCAGGAAGCCCTCGTTGGACAGCTTCGCGGTCGTCTGCGCCTTGTCCTTCTCGGCCGCGGCGAGGTCCTTGGCCAGCCGCTTGCGCTCGGCCTCGACGTCGATCGCACCGGACAGGTCCAGCGCCACGGTCGCGCCCGCGACCGGCAGCGACGCGGTGGCCGTGAAGCCCTCACCGGCCGGCTGGAGCCGCAGCAGGGAGCGCATCGCGTCCTCGTGTGCGGCCAGCGAGGTGCCGGACAGCTCCAGCCGGGCGGGAACCCGCTGACCGGGCTGGAGGCCCTGGTCGGCGCGGAACCTGCGGACCTCGGTGACCACCTGCTGGAGGTTCTCGATCTCCCGCTCGGCCGCCTCGTCCCGGAAGCCGCTGTCGCCCGGCCAGTCCGCGATGACGACGGACTCCTGGCCGGTCAGCGAGGTCCACAGCTTCTCGGTGACGAACGGGACCACCGGGTGCAGCAGCCGCAGCGTGACGTCCAGGACCTCGCCGAGGACGCGCCGCGCGGCGTCGGCCTCCGCGCCGCCCTTGGCGAAGGTGGTCTTGGACAGCTCGACGTACCAGTCGAAGACCTCGTCCCATGCGAAGTGGTAGAGGACGTCGGAGAGCTTGGCGAACTGGTAGTCCTCGTAGTAGGCGTCGACCTCGGCAACCACCGCGTTCAGCCGGGACAGGATCCAGCGGTCGGTGGCCGACAGCCGCTCGGGGGCGGGCAGTTCGCCCTCGACCGTGGCGCCGTTCATCAGCGCGAAGCGGGTCGCGTTCCAGATCTTGTTGGCGAAGTTGCGGGACGCCTGGACCCAGTCCTCGCCGATCGGGACGTCCACGCCGGGGTTGGCGCCCCGGGCCAGGGTGAAGCGGACCGCGTCCGATCCATAGGTGTCCATCCAGTCCAGCGGATTGACCGCGTTCCCAAAGGACTTGGACATCTTCTTGCCGAACTGGTCACGGACCATGCCGTGCAGCGCGATGGTGTGGAACGGCGGGGTGCCGTCCATCGCGTACAGGCCGAACATCATCATCCGGGCGACCCAGAAGAAGAGGATGTCGTAGCCGGTGACCAGGACCGAGTTCGGATAGAACTTCTCCATGCTCTCGGTCCGCTCGGGCCAGCCGAGCGTGGAGAACGGCCACAGGCCGGAGGAGAACCAGGTGTCCAGGACGTCGCTGTCCTGGTGCCAGCCCTCGCCGCCCGGCGGCTGCTCGTCCGGTCCGACGCAGACGACCTCGCCGTTCGGCCCGTACCAGACCGGGATCCGGTGGCCCCACCACAGCTGGCGCGAAATGCACCAGTCGTGGAGGTTGTCGACCCAGTCGAAGTAGCGCTTCGACATGTCCTCCGGGTGGATCCTCACCCGGCCGTCGCGGACCGCGTCACCCGCGGCCTTGGCCAGCGGGCCGACCTTGACCCACCACTGCATGGACAGCCGCGGCTCGATGGTGGTCTTGCAGCGCGAGCAGTGGCCCACGGAGTGGGTGTACGGACGCTTCTCGGCCACGATCCGGCCCTCGGCGCGCAGGGCGCCGACGACGGCGCTGCGCGCCTCCAGCCGGTCCAGGCCCTGGAAGGGGCCGTGGGCGGTGATGACCGCGTGCTCGTCCATGACGGTCAGGTTGGGCAGGCCGTGCCGCTGCCCGATCTCGAAGTCGTTCGGGTCGTGGGCCGGCGTGACCTTGACCGCGCCGGTGCCGAACTCGGGGTCGACGTGCTCGTCGGCGACGACCGGGATCCGGCGGCCGGTCAGCGGCAGCTCGATCTCGGTGCCGACCAGGTGGCGGTAGCGCTCGTCGTCGGGGTGGACGGCGACCGCGGTGTCGCCCAGCATCGTCTCGGCACGGGTCGTGGCGACGACGATGGACGCATCCCCCTCGCCGTACCGGATCGAGACGAGCTCGCCGTCATCGTCGTCGTACTCCACCTCGATGTCCGAGATGGCCGTAAGGCAGCGCGGGCACCAGTTGATGATGCGCTCGGCGCGGTAGATCAGCTCGTCCTCGTAGAGCCGCTTGAAGATCGTCTGGACGGCCTTGGAGAGCCCCTCGTCCATGGTGAAGCGCTCGCGGTTCCAGGCCACGCCGTCGCCCAGGCGCCGCATCTGGCCGGAGATCTGCCCGCCGGATTCGCTCTTCCACCGCCAGACGCGCTCGACGAACGCCTCGCGGCCCAGGTCGTGGCGGGAGACGCCCTCCTTGGCCAGCTCGCGCTCGACCACGTTCTGCGTGGCGATACCGGCGTGGTCCATTCCCGGCTGCCAGAGCGTCTCAAAGCCCTGCATTCGCTTGCGCCGGGTGAGCGCATCGATGATCGTGTGCTCGAAGGCATGGCCGAGGTGGAGCGAGCCGGTCACATTGGGGGGCGGGATGACGATGGTGTAGGGCTCTTTGTCGCTCTTCGCGTCCGCCTCGAAGTAACCGCGCTCTACCCAGCGCTCGTACAGCGGCCCCTCTACATCGGCCGGCGCGTACTGGGTCGGCAGTTCGGGGTGGCTGTTCGGCCCGCTCGCGGGGCGCTGCGAAGAGTTCTCGGTCACCTCCGCAGTCTAAAGGGCCGCGGCCTTCCGTTACGAACCCGTTGTGGCCCCGGCGCCAAGGCCCCCGAGGGCGTCGGGAAGGATGTTTGGAACCTGTCATGCGCATAAGGAGAGGCACATGAGCCATCAGCAGCCGCCGCCGCAGCCCGGCCCCTACGGGGGCCAGCCAGGGCCGTACGGCGCCGGTCAGCCTCCCGTGCCCAATCCGTACGCGCAGCAGCCCGGTCCCTACGGACAGCCTCCGCAGCCGCCCCAGCCAGGCTACGGCTACCCCGGACAGCCGCAGGGCCAACCCGGCCCGTATGGACAGCCCGCGAACCCTTACGGTCAGCCGCCGCAGCCGCCCCAGCCGGGCCCCGCGCCCCAGCAGGGTCCTGGCTACTACGGCGGGCCGCAGACCCCGCCGCCCCCGGGACCGGCGGCCGGTGGCAACGGCAAGGGCAGGAAGGTGGGTCTCGCGGTCGGCGCGGTGGTGGTCGTGGCGGCACTGGGGGCGGGGGCGTTCGCGCTGTTCGGCGGCGGCAGCGGCGGCCCGTACAAGCTGACCACGCCCGACACCGTGGCCTCGGACTACGAGCGCCAGGGCTCGGGCACGGACGACAGCGATCTGTCCGCGGCGGGCCGGAAGGACCTCCAGCAGGTGCCGGTCGTCAAGGACCCGCATCTGGTGGCGGCCGACTACCAGACCTCCGGTAAGGAGATGCTGAAGTTCACCGGCGTCTGGGGCGAGGTGACCGACCCGGAGCGGGGCGCGGACCTCGCGCTGGCGGTCATCGTCAAGACGCTGCAGGACAACGGCACCGCGCAGGCCAAGGGCAGCCCCCAGACGTTCTCACCGGACGGTTTCGACGGGGACGTCCTGAAGTGCCAGTCCATGAAGTTCACCTCGGATCAGGGATCCATGGAGGCCCCCGCGTGCGTCTGGGGCGACAAGGACACCCTGGGCGTCACGGTCATGGCGGATCCGGCGGCCGCGGTGCTCGGTGGTGGCATGTCCCTTGAGGACGCCGCCGGCATCACGGCCAAGGTGCGCAAGGACGCGCGCGTCGAGATCGACGGCTAGCCCGCGGCCGGCGCACAGCAACACAACAGCACGATTTCTAACGAGGGATACAGATGAGCTACAACCAGCCGGGCCCCTACGGCCAGCAGCCCCAACAGCCGGGTCCCTACGGACAGGGTGGAGCGGCCGGCCAGCCCGGCTACGGCTACCCGCAGCAGCCGGGTCAGCCGGGTCCCTACGGACAGCCGCAGCAGCCGCCCCAGCAGGGCTACGGCTACCCCGGGCAGCCGCAGCAGGGCCAGCCGGGCCCCTACGGCCAGCAGCCGAACCCGTACGGCCAGCAGCAGCCGTACGGCCAGCCGGGCATGCCGGGGCCGTACCAGCCGGGTCCGGGCCAGGGCGGCGGCAAGAAGAAGGGCCTGGCGATCGCGATCGGCGCGGTGGTCGTGGTGGCCGCGGTCGTCGGCGGTGTCCTGGTGTTCAAGGGCGGGGACGACAGCGGTGGCGGCGGTAAGGTCGCCGACGACGGCAAGCGGTACAAGCTCACCACCCCCGCGACGGTGGCCGGCGACTACACCAAGAGCTCCTCCGGCGGTGGCGGGCTCACCTCCTCGGACGCGGACGACTTCGAGAAGTTCGGCGTCACCAACCCCAAGACCGAGAGCGCGGAGTACAAGTCCGGCGAGGGCATGAGCGCCAAGCAGCTGCAGCTCAACGGCGTCTGGGGCGAGGTGAAGGACCCCGAGGCGGTCGTCGACGGCGCCTTCTCGAAGATCGCGCAAGAGGCCGAGAAGGACCCCTCCACCAGCAATGGGATGAAGGCCGAGCTCGTGGGCAGCCCGGAGACGGTGACGCCCAGCGGCTTCGAGAACGCCGTGATGAAGTGCCAGAACACCAAGTTCACCCCGACCGGGGACTCCGGCTCCAGCGGCATACCCACCAAGGGCTTCTCGATCCCGATCTGCATGTGGGGCGACAACAGCACGGTGGCCTATGTGGTCGTCTCCGACGCGGCCGCGGCGCTGTCCGGCAAGAGCATGTCGCTCGACGAGGCCGGTGACATCACCGCGAAGGTCCGCAACGACGCGCGCGTGGAGATCAAGTAGCCGAGCGGGCCGCGCAGTTCACAGGCCACAGCCGATCCGGAGGGGGACCCCCACAGCCATGAGCCACAACCAGCCACCGCCGCCGGGGCCCTACGGCGGCGGACCCGGCCCGTACGGGGGCGCCCAGCCCAATCCGTACGGCGGGGGGCAGCAGCGGCCCGCGGAGCCCAACCCGTACGCGCAGACGCCGGGGTACGGCTATCCGCAGGCGCAGCCCCCGCAGGGCTACGGCTACCCGCAGCAGGCGGGTCAGCCGGGTCCCTACGGCCAGCCGCCCTACCCCGCGCCGCCCGCGGCCGGCGGGGGCGGCAACCGCACCAAGATCATCGCGGTGACGGTGGCCGGGCTCGTGGTGGTGGGCGCGATCGTCACCGGCGCCGTGGTGCTGTCCGGCGGCGACGACGGCCCGAAGGCGATGAAGCTGGTCACCCCCAAGACGCTCGCCGACGGCACCTACACGCTGGACAAGGGCACGGACGACCTCGACAACGAGGGCACCAGCGTGCAGGGCAGCATGCCCGAGGGCGCGACCTCGGTCCTGGCCCAGTACAAGCGGTCGGACGACGACAATTCGGGGCTCGCCTTCTCCGGTATGTACGGCGACATCAGCGACCCGGACACGGTCCGCGACGAGATGTTCAAGGGCTTCGCGGGCGGCGACGGCTCCCCCACGGTGGAGCGGAAGCGCAAGCGGTTCCAGCCGAAGGGCGCTGACGGCCCGTCGGTGGAGTGCGAGGTGGTCAAGCTCTACGACCGGGTCTACGCCCCGGCCTGCGTCTGGGCGGAGGAGACGGACGCGGCGATGGTGCTCGACGTCAACGCGGAGAACACCTCGGCGTCGGACGCCGACATGGAGTCCTTCGCCAAGGTGACCGCGGGCATCTACCAGGACACCCGCAAGCCCGCCTGAACCGCCCGCAAAGCGGCCACAGGGCGCGTACGACACGAAGAGGGCCCCGGGAGACCGGGGCCCTCTTCGTACGCCCTCAGCGGGGCGGCTACGCGTGCGGGGGCGGCTACGCGCTCTTCTCGTGCCGCTCGCCCGGCTCGGTGCCGCGGGTGCGGGGCACCAGCGTGGGGTTCACATTGGAGTGCACGACGTCCTCGGTGATGACGACGCGGGCCACGTCCTTGCGGGACGGCACCTCGTACATCGCCGACATCAGCACCTCCTCGATGATCGCGCGCAGGCCCCGGGCCCCGGTGCCGCGCAGGATCGCCTGGTCGGCGATGGCCTCCAGGGCCGGGCGGTCGAAGTCCAGCTCCACCCCGTCGAGCTCGAACAGCCGCTGGTACTGCTTCACCAGGGCGTTCCGCGGCTCGACGAGGATCTGCAGCAGCGCCTCGCGGTCGAGGTTGTGGACGGAGGTGATGACCGGGAGACGGCCGATGAATTCCGGGATCATTCCGAACTTCACCAGGTCCTCGGGCATGACCTCCTGGAACTGGTCGCTCGCCTCGATCTCGCGCTTGGAGCGGATCGTGGCGCCGAATCCGATGCCCTTGGCACCCGCCCGCGCCTCGATGATCTTCTCCAGACCGGCGAAGGCGCCGCCCACGATGAACAGCACATTCGTGGTGTCGATCTGGATGAACTCCTGGTGCGGATGTTTCCGGCCGCCCTGCGGCGGCACCGACGCCGTGGTCCCTTCCAGGATCTTCAGCAGCGCCTGCTGAACGCCCTCGCCGGACACATCGCGGGTGATCGAGGGGTTCTCGCTCTTGCGGGCCACCTTGTCGATCTCGTCGATGTAGATGATGCCCGTCTCGGCCTTCTTGACGTCGTAGTCGGCGGCCTGGATCAGCTTGAGGAGGATGTTCTCCACGTCCTCGCCGACATAGCCCGCCTCGGTGAGCGCGGTGGCGTCGGCGATGGCGAAGGGCACGTTGAGCATCCGGGCGAGGGTCTGCGCGAGCAGCGTCTTGCCGGAGCCGGTGGGGCCGAGCAGCAGGATGTTGGACTTGGCCAACTCGATGCCGTCGTCGCGGTTGCTGCCGCCGTTCTCGCCCGCCTGGACCCGCTTGTAGTGGTTGTAGACGGCGACCGAGAGGGCCTTCTTGGCGGCCTCCTGGCCGACCACATAGCCCTCGAGGAATTCATAGATCTCGCGCGGCTTGGGGAGTTCCTCCCAGCGCACTTCGGAGGTCTCGGCGAGCTCCTCCTCGATGATCTCGTTGCAGAGATCGATGCATTCATCGCAGATGTACACACCCGGGCCCGCGATGAGCTTCTTCACCTGCTTCTGGCTCTTCCCGCAGAACGAGCACTTGAGCAGGTCGCCGCCGTCACCGATGCGTGCCACGAGGTGCTTCCCCTTCGCCTTGGATCCGCTTTGCTGCGCGGAACCGGGTGCTTGCGCTGCGCTTTCTGCTTCTTTCCCGTGGGCCGGGGCCCTCAGCCCTCTACGACGGTACCTTGCCGGGCCCCCGGTTCGGGCCCCCCTTGGACCTACTCGGTCCAAGGGGGGTGTTTCCACCGAAGATTCAGCCGAGACCGACCGAGGTCTTACGGGTGGAGACGATCTGGTCGACAAGACCGTACGCCAGGGACTCCTCGGCCGTGAGGATCTTGTCCCGCTCGATGTCGTCGCGGATCTTCTCGATGGGCGTCGTGGAGTGCTTGGCCAGCATCTCCTCGAGCTGCGAGCGCATCCGCAGGATCTCGTTGGCCGCGATCTCCAGGTCGGAGACCTGACCCCGCCCGGTCTCACTGTACGGCTGGTGGATCAGGATCCGGGCATTGGGCAGGGCCATCCGCTTGCCCGGCGTCCCGGCGGCGAGCAGCACGGCCGCGGCGGACGCGGCCTGGCCCATGCACACCGTCTGGATGTCGGGCTTGACGAACTGCATCGTGTCGTAGATGGCGGTCAGCGCGGTGAACGAGCCGCCGGGAGAGTTGATGTAGACCGAAATGTCACGGTCCGGGTCCATCGACTCCAGGCACAGCAGCTGCGCCATGACGTCGTTGGCCGAGGCGTCGTCGATCTGGACGCCCAGGAAGATCACGCGCTCTTCGAAGAGCTTGGCGTACGGGTCGTACTCGCGGATGCCCTGGGAGGTGCGCTCGACGAAACGCGGAACGACATAGCGAGATTCGGCCATCGGGCCGTCGTACAGGCCGCTGCCGGGGAAGTTGCTCATCTGGGTCTTCACCATCCTGTGGCGATCTGGGGGCTGGAGGTCGGCTACGGGACGGCGGGCCTCAGGCCCCGGTGCCGCCCCCGCCCGGAACGCTGGAGGCGGACGTCATGACGTCGTCGACCAGGCCGTACTCCTTGGCCTCGTCGGCGGAGAACCAGCGGTCGCGGTCGGAGTCACGGACGATCTGCTCAACCGTCTGACCGGTGTGGAAGGAGGTCAGCTCGGCCATGCGCTTCTTGGTGTGCAGCAGTCGCTCGGCATGGATCTTGATGTCCGAGGCGGAACCCGCCAGACCCGCGGAGGGCTGGTGGATCAGGATCTCGGCGTTGGGGAGCGCGAAGCGCTTGCCCGGGGTGCCCGCGCTGAGCAGGAACTGGCCCATCGACGCGGCGAGGCCCATGGCGATGGTGACCACGTCGTTCTGGATGTACTGCATGGTGTCGTAGATCGCCATGCCCGCCGAGATCGAGCCGCCCGGGGAGTTGATGTAGAGGTAAATGTCCTTTTCCGGATCGGCGGCGAGCAGGAGCAGCTGAGCCGTGATCTTGTTGGCGATGTCGTCGTCGACCGGCTGGCCGAGGAAGATGATCCGCTCGCCGAGCAGCCGGTTGTAGACCTGGTCGCCGAGGCCACCGACGGTCGGCTCGCCGGCGGCGGAAGGCATCGTATTCGTCACGTATCCACCTGCTCGTCTCTGACGGCTGACTGGCCGTCTCAGCGTCTTCTTCTGGGGTGTGGGGGCCTGGCCGCCGATGGGCCGGCGGGCTCGCGAGACTCCCCTGCCCTCGTATCTACGGACCCTAACGCGCTGGTCGGCGGGCGCCATCCCGCATCAGGAACTGTTCGCTCTGAGCGCATGTCCCGGCACCGGACCGGCGTCGCGGAACACGAACGGGCCCGGACGCGTGCAGACGTTCGGGCCCGTTCGTACGGGCTGTGGAGCGGACCGGGATCAGCTCTCGGCCTTGTCCTGCTTCTCCTCGGACTCCGCGGGCGCCTCGACGGCCTCCGCCTCGACCTCGGCGGGCTCCTCGGCGGTCTCGGAGGTGGCCTCGACCGTCTCGCCGGTCTCGTCCTCCTCGTCGTCCAGGTCCACGGTCTCGCCCTTGTCGTCGACGACCTTGGCGGCCTCGACGACCACGGCCAGCGCCTTGCCGCGGGCGACCTCGCCGACGAGCATCGGCACCTGGCCGCCCTCGACGACGGCCTGGGCGAACTGGTCCGGGCTCATGCCGGAGGACTGCGCACGGCGCATGAGGTGCTCGGTGAGCTCCTCCTGGCCGACGGACAGCTGCTCCTTGTTGACCAGCTCGTCGAGGACGAACTGGGTCCGGATGCCCTTCTCGGCCTGCTCCTTGAGCTCGGCGTCGAACTCCTCGGCGGTCTTGCCCTGCATCTCCAGGTAAGAGTCGAGGTTGAGGCCCATCTGGCCCAGCTGGTGGTGCTCGAGGTTGTGCTTACGGGTGTTGATCTCGTCCTGGAGGAGCTTCTCCGGGACCGGCACCTCGACCAGCTCCAGCAGGGCGTCCAGCACCTTCTCCTGGGCCTGGGTGGCCTGCTCGAACTTCTTCGACTGCTCCAGGCGCTTACGGCTGTCGCCGCGGAGCTCCTCGAGGGTGTCGAACTCGCTGGCCAGCTGGGCGAAGTCATCGTCGAGCTCGGGCAGCTCACGGGCCTTGACCTCGGAGACCTTGACCGAGACCTCGGCCTCCTTGCCCTGGGCGGAGCCGCCCTTGAGCTCGGAGGCGAAGGTGGCCTCGACACCCGCCTCCAGGCCGGTCACGGCCTCGTCGATGCCGTCCAGCAGCTCGCCCGAGCCGATGGTGTAGGTGACGCCGGTGGCGACGCCGTCCTCCAGGACCTCGCCGTCCACCTTGGCCTCGAGGTCGATCACGACGATGTCGCCGTCGGCGGCGGCGCGCTCCACCGGGCTGGTGGTGGCGAAGCGCTCCCGCAGCTGCTCGACGGACTTGTCGATGTCCTCGTCCGAGACCTCGACGGAGTCGACGGTGACCTCGATGCCGGAGTAGTCCGGGATCTCGATCGCCGGGCGGATGTCCACCTCGGCGGTGAAGGTCAGCAGCTCGTTGTCCTTGAGCTCGGTGATGTCGACCTCGGGCTGGCCGAGCGGGTTCAGCTCACCCTCGTTGACCGCGTCGGTGTAGAACTTCGGGAGCGCCTCGTTGACGGCCTCTTCCAGCACGGCGCCACGACCGAACCGCTGGTCGATGATGCGGGCCGGGATCTTGCCCTTGCGGAACCCAGGCACCGTGACCTGCTGGTTGATCTTCTTGTACGCCGCGTCGAGGCTGGGCTTGAGCTCCTCGAAGGGCACCTCGACAGTGAGCCGAACCCGGGTCGGGTTCAGGTTCTCCACGGCGCTCTTCACGGTTCGGTCTCCTTGGGGGCTGACGTGTGGTGTTCAGCTGCGGTGCGCTGTCGCGTCGCAGCGGATTCGCGTCCGGTTAAAAAGACACAGACGCGCAGCTTGCATAGTAACCGCAAGCATGACGGGCCCCACAACGCGATCTTGACGTCTGTGGATGGTCGGGGTGGCCGGATTCGAACCGACGACCTTCCGCTCCCAAAGCGGACGCGCTACCAAGCTGCGCCACACCCCGTCGGTGCGACACGTAGGGTACATGCCCGCGGACGCCCCGGCTGCCGGTTATTCGACTGGTGGGCAAGGGTGTGCGGGGAACGGTCGGGAACCGCTACGATGCATGCCGTGCCGCGATCCGGGCGATCATGCCTGGGCGGAGGTGTCCGGGAGACCGGTCCATCCGTGTACGCGGCGTGTGCGGGCGTAGCTCAATGGTAGAGCCCCAGTCTTCCAAACTGGCTACGCGGGTTCGATTCCCGTCGCCCGCTCCACGGCTTTCGGCCCGGCCCGGGGAGTTCCCCGGAGCCGGGCCGTTCGCTTTTGCGCACACTCGCGCGTCCGGGCACCCGCTCCGCGGGACGCGGGGGCGGATGCCTCGGGAGCCGGTGCCAGGGGTCGGCGATCAGGGGTTGATGTCGGCGATGGCCTCGGCGGCCGAGTCGAGGAACTTCTGGATGTCCGGCGCGACATTGGACGAGGCGAGCAGGAACCCGAAGAGGATCGCGACCAGGGCCGGTCCCCACTTGACCCGGCCATTGCGGATCATGAACACCAGGATGATGCCCACCAGCAGTACCAATGACAGGGAAATGGCCACAACATCCCACCCTCGGTCGCACACGTCTCACAGGCCCCGGAAGCACGCGACCCCGCACACCCCCGCAGCCACCATCGTGCCATCAACTCCCGCCGCTCAGCAGTGGGGTGGAGCGATAAACGGTCACATGTGCACACGACACCCACCCTGCCGGTACCCGTCCGGTAACCGTTCATTCAAAGGGTTACGGGTGACGCTCCCCACAACTCGGCGAGCCGCCCGAGCGGTGAATTCCGATCACCCCGGATGATCTCGGGCAGGAATTCGGAATTCACTCGGCGGTCACTCGGCAGGGTGACAAAACATCAATGAATCAGACATTCCGCCAGAGCCTCCTGCGGGGCATATGCCCCAATTAATCAGGATGAAAGCCATCAGAACGGACAGTCTGCGCCCGGATATCGAATGATCACATCGCTTTGTCGACCCCTCGATCGACTTACCGGGGTCGACTATCGGCCGCGATACGAAGGCTATGAACGGAAAGCAAACAGAACGAGGTTTTACGCAATACAGGTTTCGGCGCTATCGTGCCTCAGATGTTTCACGCTGCCATGACTCCCCCACGCGCAGTGAGGTGCCGGGTCGTCTCCCCCAGTTCCTGGTGGGAGGGCCTGTGACCAACTCCCTGCGCCCGCACGGTTATCAGCGGACCCCGCTCCCCCAGGAGGCGGCGCCCACTCCCCCCTCGCCGCGGGCCGAAGAACCAGGGCAGCAGGCGACCACCCCGCCAGCCGCCTCCCCCGCCGGGCAGAAGCCCAAACAGCGGGACGCGTTCTTCGACAACGCGAA
Source organism: Streptomyces iranensis (assembly GCF_017874715.1). Classification (GTDB taxonomy): domain Bacteria; phylum Actinomycetota; class Actinomycetes; order Streptomycetales; family Streptomycetaceae; genus Streptomyces; species Streptomyces iranensis. The sequence continues at coordinate 114,868 of NZ_JAGGLR010000018.1, forward strand.
GTACCTCGCGATCGTGCTGGTCGCGATGGCCCACTCCTGGGAGCCGCTCACCGACAGCAGCCGCACCGCGGAAGCGCTGTACATGGTCGTGTACACCTTCCACATGCCGGCCTTCATCGTGATCTCCGGCTACTTCTCACGCAGCTTCGACATGCGGCCGGACCGGCTCAAGCGTCTGATCACCGGCATCGCGGTGCCCTATGTGATCTTCGAGGTCGCGTACACGCTGTTCAAGCGCTGGGCGGACGACGACCCGACGTACGACTTCAGCCTGCTGGACCCCTGGTACCTCACCTGGTTCCTGGTCTCGCTGTTCGTATGGCGGCTGACCACTCCGATCTGGAAGCTTGTGCGCTGGCCGATCCCGCTCGCGCTCGCCGTCGCCACGCTCGCGGCGGTCTCGCCCGACATCGGCGACGACCTGGACATGCAGCGGCTGCTGCAGTTCCTGCCGTTCTTCATCCTCGGCCTGTGCATGAAGCCCGAGCACTTCCAGATGATCCGCCGCCGCTCGGTGCGGATCGCGTCGGTGCCGATCTTCGCGTGTGCCCTCGTGTTCGCCTACTGGGCGGCACCGCGGATGAGCTCGGCGTGGTTCTACCACCGCGACAGCGTCCAGGAGCTGGGGGCGCCGCCGTGGACCGGCCCGGTGATGACGCTCGCCCTCTTCGGCTGCTCGGTCGTGCTCGTCAGCTGTTTCTTCGCCTGGGTGCCGCGGCGCCACATGTGGTTCACGGTGCTGGGCGCCGGGACGCTGTACGGCTATCTGCTGCACGGCTTCCTGGCCAAGGGCTCCCGGTTCTGGGGCTGGTTCGACGAGTACCAGTGGCTGCACAAGCCGCTGGGGGAGATCGCGGTCACGATCATCGCCGCCACCGTGGTCACCGCGTTGTGCACACCTCCCATCCAGCGCGCCTTCCGCTTCGCCATGGAGCCGAAGATGGCCTGGGCCTTCCGTAAGGACCCCGCCGAACAGGCGCGCAGCCGTACGAAGACGGCGGCCTAGCGCGCCAACGGCCGCCACGACGCGAAGGGCTGGACCGCGGATCCCCACGGGCCAGCCCTTTCTCGGCTCTTCCATGGCTCTTCCATGGCTCTTCCATCGCACTTGCATGGCTCTTCTACGGCTCTTCTACGGCCCTTCTACGGCTCAAGGCAGCACCGCACGTGCCCGGCGGTCGGCGAACCAGATGAGCGGCCCATCAGGCCCCCTCCACGGCCCAGGCGCCCGCGAGGGCGGGGTCCCGAGGCGGGCGCGGCGCAACGCGGTGAGCCTGTTCTCACTCATTCCGGTGATTTCCCTACCGGCGGCCGCGAGGCGCCCTTACTGGCGGCAGATCAGCAGCAGGGCGCGGTCGTCGTTGACGTCCTTCGCGACCGTCTCGATCAGATGCCAGGCCGCACCGTGGAAGCCGGAGCCGACATAGCGGTCCGCCTCGCCGGTGAGGCGGTCGATGCCCTCGCTGATGTCCCGGTCGGCGGTCTCCACGAGGCCGTCGGTGAAGAGCATCAGGACGTCGCCGGGCCGCAGCGTGCCCTTGGTGGGGTCGAATTGGGCGCCGTCGTAGACGCCCAGCAGCGGGCCATCGGCGGACTTCTCCTCCCACTTGCCGGTGCCCGCGCTCAGCTGGAGCGCGGGCAGATGTCCGGCGGAGAAGAGCTCGAAGTCGCCGCTGTCGAGGTCGAGGACGAGATGGATGGAGGTCGCGAAGCCCTCGTCCCAGTCCTGGCGCAGGAGATAGCCGTTGGCGGCCGGGAGGAAGCCGTGCGGGGGCAGGGAGCCGAGGAGGCCGCCGAAGGCGCCGGAGAGCAGCAGGGCGCGCGAGGCGGCGTCCATGCCCTTGCCGGAGACGTCGGTGAGGACGACTTCGAGGGTGCGGCCGCCGCCGGTGCGGGCGGCCACGACGAAGTCACCGGAGAAGGACTGCCCGCCGGCCGGGCGCAGCGCCATCTCGCGGTGCCAGCCGCGCGGCAGGTTGGGCAGCTTGCTCTGGACGCGGATGCGCTCGCGCAGGTCGAAGAGCATGGTGCCGCCGCGCCGCCAGGGCACTCCGACGCGGCTGCGGAACTGTGCGATCAGCAGGCCGAAGAAGCCGACGGCGGCGACGACCAGGATGGTGCCGGGAGTGACCCGGGAGGAGGCGTCCTCCTCGGTGTACGGGCCGAGCACGGCGGACTCCACGATCAGGGCCGTGGCGGCCGCCGCGTACAGGGCGAGCAGACTGGCGGGGCGCAGCAACAGCCCGCCCGCGACGATGGGCAGGACGAGGGCGGACGGGGAGCACCAGTCGGGCTGGGCGATGGTGCCTCCGGCGATGGCGGGGACGCCGAGCAGCAGCGCGGTCAGGGCGAGCCGGTCGGAGCCCTCACCACGGAAGTAGTCCACTCCGGCTTTGCGCACGCCTGTGCGAGCCCGGTGCAGAACTCTGCGCATCCGGGCCCACGGAGTGTCCACGCCGCCAGTCATTGCATCGGGACCCTACCCACCCGTTCGGACGCGCGTCGATTCGTGGCGCGTTGAACCACCCAGCCAGGGGGGCAATCGTAAGCGAAATTCGTTCGCGTGTACGGGAAACGGCTGCTAGGGATGGGAATATGAGGACTGAGCTGCGTGTGCTCGACCCATCGGTTTGGGATGATTGGTACGCAAAACTGGTACTCGCATTCGGAGGAGTTCCCGAAGCGCCGGAGGAATCCGCGCTCTGGCGGGAGTTGACCGAATGCGAGCGCTCGGTCGGCGCCTGGGACGGCGCCGACATCGTCGGCACGGCGGGGCTGTTCAGCTTCCGGCTGTCGGTCCCGGGCGGCGGCATCGTCCCGGCGGCCGGGGTCACGATGGTGAGCGTGCAGGCCACCCACCGGCGGCGCGGGGTGCTCCGGGCCATGATGCGGCGGCAGTTGGACGACATCCGCGCGGCGGGCGATGAGCCGCTGGCCGTTCTGACCGCGTCGGAACCGGACATCTACGGACGGTTCGGCTATGGCGCGGCCACTCAGAACGCCTCCGCCGAGATCGACACCACTCAGGTGCGGCTGACCGTCCCCGAAGGCGCCGACGACGTACGGCTGCGCGCCGTGCCCCTGGAGTCCGCCGCCGAGGCGTGCGAGGCCGTCTACGCCCGGCGGGTGCGCACCCGGCCGGGCATGCTGGAGCGGATCCCCGGCTGGGAGCGGGTGCCGCTGCTGGACCCGCCGGGCGACCGCGAGGGGGCGTCCCCGCTGCGCTGTGTGCTGGCCGAGTCGGGCGGCGAGGTCAGCGGCTATGCGCGGTTCGCGGTCAAGCCCGACTGGGATCTGGCCGGGCCGAAGGGCACGGTCCTCCTGCGCGACCTGGAGGCCCTGGATCCGGCGTCCTACGCGGCGCTGTGGCGCTTCCTCTTCGACCTCGACCTGACCTCGGTGATCCGGACCGGCTCCCGTCCGGTCGACGATCCCTGGCAGCTCCTGGTCTCGGACATCCGGCGGTGCGCCGTAAGGCTGCGCGACTCGCTGTACGTCCGCCTGGTGGACGTGGGGGCCGCGCTCGAGGCGCGGACGTACACCACGCCCGTGGAGACCGTCCTGGAGGTCACGGACCCCTTCTGCCCCTGGAACGAGGGGCGCTGGCGGCTGAGCGGCGACGCCAAGGGCGCCTCCTGCGAGCGCACGGACGACGCCCCCGATCTCCGGCTGGGCGTGCGGGAGCTGGGAGCGGCGTATCTCGGCGGCGTCTCGCTGACCGCGCTGGCGGGTGCGGGGCGCGTCCAGGAGGCCCGTCAGGGCGCCCTTACGGAGGTCACGACCGCGTTCGCGACCCCGGTCGCCCCGTGGCTGCCCCACGGCTTCTGAGGGCTCAGGTTCTGAGAGCTCAGGTTCTGAGAGCTCAGATTCTGAGAGCTCAGATTCTGAGAGCTCAGGCTCTCTGGCAGTCAGGGCACCAGAAGAGATTGCGGGCGGCGAGATCGGCGGCGCGGATCTCGCCACCACAGATGTGGCAGGGCTGTCCGGCGCGCCGGTAGACATAGACCTCGCCGCCGTGGTCGTCCACGCGCGGCGGGCGGCCCATCGCCTCGGGGGTGTGCTCGGGGCGGACCGTGTCGATCCGGTTGTTCCGCACCCCCTCGCGCATCAGCGCCACCAGATCGGCCCATATCGCGTCCCATTCGGCGCGGGTCAGCGCACGGCCGGGCCGGTAGGGGTCGATCCCGTGCCGGAAGAGCACCTCGGCGCGGTAGACGTTCCCGACCCCGGAGATCACCTTCTGGTCCATGAGCAGCGCGGCCACGCTGACCCGGCTGCGGGAGATCCGGGCCCAGGCCCGCTCGCCGTCGTCCGCCGGGCGCAGCGGATCGGGGCCCAGCCGGTCGTGGATCACCTGCTTCTCCCCGTCCGTGATCAGGGCGCAGGCGGCCGGGCCGCGCAGATCCGCGTATCCCTCGGGGTTGGCCAGCCGCAGCCGGACGGTGTCGGTGGGCGGCGGGGCCGGGGCCGGGCCGAAGGCGTACGTACCGAAGAGCCCCAGGTGGACATGGACCCAGCCGGTGGCCGCGAAGTCCAGGAAGAGGTGCTTGCCGTGCGCCTCGGCGTGGCGCAGCGGCTGGGCGTCGATCAGCCCGGCGCCGTCGGCGAACTTCCCCTGTGGGCTGGTGGCCCGGACGGGCCGGCCGCCGAAGGTCTCGAGGTGGTCGGCGGCCAGCCGGTGGATGGTGTGCCCTTCGGGCATCAGTCGCCTTGCGGGTGGTGGGCCGGGATGGGCGGCAGCTCGCCGGTGGTCTCGTAACCGTTGAGCATCTCGATACGGCGGGTGTGCCGCTCCTCGCCCGAATACGGGGTGTTCAGGAAGATCTCGACAAATTTGGTGGCCTCGTCCTGGGTGTGCATCCGGGCGCCGACGCTGATCACATTGGCGTCGTTGTGCTCACGGCCGAGGGCCGCGGTCTCCTCGCTCCAGGCCAGTGCCGCGCGCACCCCCTTGACCTTGTTCGCCGCGATCTGCTCACCATTGCCGGATCCGCCGATGACGATGCCGAGGCTGCGCGGGTCGGCGGCGGTCCGCTCCGCGGCGCGCAGGCAGAACGGCGGGTAGTCGTCCTGGGCGTCGTAGATGTGCGGGCCGCAGTCGACGGGCTCATGGCCGGCCGCCTTGAGCCACTCCACGAGGTGGTTCTTGAGTTCGAAACCGGCATGGTCGGAGCCGAGGTACACGCGCATGTACCGAGTGTGTCATGGCCGTGTGGTCCTCGCCGCCCAGGGTAGGCATCGCATAAATCCCTGTAATGCCAAAGAACCTCATGAAAACCTCAAGTAACAATCTGGATTCAAAGGTTCTACTGGCCGACCTCCTGAGATTCACTGGCGTCGCTCGTAACGCGAGAGCAAAGGAATCGAGCACATGAGCGCACAACCTGCGACCACGCCGGAGCAGCAGCGGCCCCCCGGCGACCCGGGCTCGCCCGACGGCCTCAAGGCGGGACTCAAGAACCGCCATCTTTCGATGATCGCGATCGGCGGCGTGATCGGCGCCGGCCTCTTCGTCGGCTCCAGTGCGGGTATCGCCAAGGCCGGCCCCGGCATTCTCGTCTCGTATGCGCTGGTCGGCCTCATGGTCGTCTTCGTCATGCGGATGCTCGGCGAGATGTCCGCCGCCAATCCCACCTCCGGCTCCTTCTCCGCCTACGCCGACCGGGCCCTCGGCCGCTGGGCCGGTTTCTCCATCGGCTGGCTGTACTGGTTCTTCTGGGTCGTGGTGCTGGCGGTCGAGGCCACCGCCGGCGCCAAGATCCTGGAGGGCTGGTGGCCGGCCGTCCCGCAGTGGGGCTGGGCGCTGATCGTGATGCTGGTGCTCACCGCGACCAACCTGGTCTCGGTCGGCTCCTACGGTGAGTTCGAGTTCTGGTTCGCCGGGATCAAGGTCGTGGCGATCGGCGCGTTCATCGTGGTCGGCGGGCTCGCGGTGTTCGGGCTGCTGCCGCATTCGAACAACGAGGGCGCGGGCCTGGCCCACCTCAGCGACCACGGCGGCTTCCTGCCGAACGGGCCCGGCGCCATCCTCACCGGTGTGCTGCTGGTGGTCTTCTCCTTCATGGGCAGCGAGATCGTCACCCTCGCGGCCGGTGAGTCCGAGGACCCGCAGCGGGCGGTCACCAAGGCCACCAACAGCGTGATCTGGCGTATCGCGGTCTTCTACCTGGGCTCAATATTCGTCGTGGTCACCCTGCTGCCCTGGGACTCCAAGGCGATCGCCGACAAGGGCAGCTATGTCGCGGCGCTCGACTCGGTCGGCATACCGCACGCCGGCGACATCATGAACGTGATCGTGCTGACCGCCGTGCTCTCGTGTCTGAACTCCGGCCTCTACACCGCCTCCCGCATGGCCTTCTCGCTCGGCCGGCGCGGCGACGCCCCGGCCGCCTTCGCCCGCACCAACTCCCGCGGCGTCCCGCAGGCCGCGATCCTCGGCTCGGTCGTCTTCGGCTTCGTCGCGGTGTGGTTCAACTACCAGTGGCCGGACACCGTCTTCACCTTCCTGCTGAACTCCTCGGGTGCGGTCGCGCTCTTCGTATGGCTGGTGATCTGCTTCAGCCAGCTGCGGATGCGCGGGATGATCCTGCGCGAGAGCCCCGAGAAGCTGATCGTCCGGATGTGGCTCTTCCCGTACCTGACCTGGGCGACGATCGCGATGATCTCGTTCGTCCTGGTCTACATGCTCACCGACAAGGACGGGCGCGAGCAGGTGATCCTCTCCGCGCTGGTGGCCGTGCTCGTGGTGGCCCTCGCCCTGGTCAAGGACCGCCTCACCGCCGGCCGCGGCCCCGCCCCGGCCGCCTCCTCGGAACCCGCTCCCAAGGAGCGGGCGGCCCCGTAGGAACCGCGCTCCGCTGATTCTGATTCCCCTGTGCCCCTGGGTGGCGGCTGCTACATCGCCGCCCGGGGGCACAGCCGGGTCTGTCGTGTCTGTCGTGTCTGTGGGCGCATCGGGCCCACAGAGCTCAGACGACGCGCGGAAGGACCCGCTCCGCGAAGCGCCGGACCGCGTCCAGCACTCCCATCCCCCGGTGCCCGACGCCGGGCACGATGTCGAGGGTGACGTCGATGCCCAGCTCGGTGTAGTTGTCCCGCAGCGCGCTGATGCGCTCCACGCGGGTGTGCCCGACGGCGTCGGCGCCGTCCATCCAGTTGGAGTCGCCGGGGTTGTTGATCTCCCAGGTCTCGGTGTCCTCCGCCCCGACCACCATGTGCACGGGCACCTTACGGATGTCCTGGAGTCGCAACGGGGTCCCGAAGCGCTGCTCGAACCCCTTCGTACCCAGCCACCACTCGCGGTCCGAGTCGATCAGCGTGACCCGGCCCGGCGCGCCGATGGACACTCCGCACAGCCGGTCGGGGTGCAGATACAGGAAGCGGTGCGCGAACTGCCCGCCGCCCGAGAAGCCCTGGAGCAGAAAGCGCTCGGTGTCGATGTGGAACCGCTCCCCCGCCTCGGCCACGATCGCGAGCAGCTGCTCGTCGTAGCGGATGCCGCGGTACTCGATGAACTTGAAGTTGTGCAGGTCCTCCGGGTCCTCGATGCCCGCCGGGAACATCGGGGTGAGCACGACGCAGCCGTGCCGCTCGGAGAACTCGGCCATCGCGTCCCGGTACTGGGACGCGGTGCGCCCGGTGCCGTGCTGGATCACCATGAGCGGCAGCGGGGTGTCGGCGGTCTCGTGGACGGACGGGATGTGCAGGCCGTACGAGAACCGCTGGTCGTGCCGGGAGGCGAACCAGGTGGTGGAGCCGGTGCGGTAGAACGCCTTGGTGGTCTTGACGCGGGGGGTGGTCACGTATCGCTTCCTTCTGCCGTCGCGGGTGCCGCCACGATCCGCAACGGTCGGCGCACGCTCAAGATGATTGCCGCCTGAGCGTCAATACCTCCGCCGACATTTCCCTCAACGCTCTGTCATCGGTGCAGCGCGGAGAGCAGGTCGACTCCGAGGTTGCGCACCGCCGCCTCGTCCAGCTGGTAGTGCACCCGCGCCCCCTCCCGGTGGGTGTGCACCATTCCGGCCTCCCGCAGCTTGCGCAGATGCCGCGACATCTGCGGCGGCGTCATCTCGAACTGGGTGGCCAGCTCCGTCGTCGTCATCGACTGCCGCAGCAGCGCCCGGCACATCCGGATGCGCAGCGGCTCGTCCAGCGCCCGCAGCCCGCGCATCACCACGTCCAGGGCGGTCGGCTCCGCGCCCGCCCCGTCGCGCACCGGGTACTGCACCACGACCGGGTAGCCGGGGTAGTGCTTGATCGCGAGATGCGGGTTGATGTGCAGCGACGGCACCAGCAGACAGGGGCCGTCGGCGAGGCTGGCCCGCGCGTTGTAGAGCTTGTCGAAGACCACCCGGGGCGGGTCCTGCTCCATACGGGCGGTGGGGAATCCGGCCAGCACCGCCGCCCCGTAGCGGGAGTGTTCATGGGAGCGGACCCGGGCGTCGGCCTCCAGGGCGGGGCGCAGCCGCGTCCACTCCGCCTCGAAGACCTCCTCGGCCACGGCGGACAGGAAGGCGAGGAGGCCGTCCCGGAATCCGGCCGGATCGGCCAGCAGCCGCAGCCCCAGGGCGAATCGGCGCTCGGAGAGCTGCCGCAGCCGGGCCAGGAAGCGCTCCGGCGAGCGGCCGCCGCGCCGGGAGCCGGAGCCCGGACCGTGGCCGGACCCCAGGGCGTGGCCGGAGCCCGGACCATGACCGGGCCCCGGGCCGTGGCCGTTCTTGCCGACGAGCGCCTGCTCGGTCATGGTCGCGAACGTCTCCTCGTCCAGCCGCGCCACCTCCGCCAGCTCCTCCTCCAGCTCGCGCTCCGGGCCCTGGGTGAGGGGCAGCAGATAGCGGGCGCGGAAGGCGCCCCACAGCGGCGCCCATCCGCCGGCCCGCTCCAGCAGCCGCTCGTCCGCGCCCTGCAGGACCGCACCCACCCAGCGCCTGCTGGCCGGATGGTGGCGTGGCCCGTCCAGCGCGTGCAGACAGGCGCACAGCTCGGCGAGCGGGGACAGACGGGTGCTGATGCGGTGCTCAGGGGCGGACCCCAGCTCGATCACGACGGGCATCCGGGCAGCGTCGGCCATTGATGCCTTCGAGTCAATCGTCTTGTCCGGGCCGCCGGCGGAGGCGCAAGCTCCAGCCCACTTCGGCTTCCCCTCCCCCGCCTGGAGCGTCCCCAATGCCTCCTCTCCTCAGGAACGGCCCTCGTCTGGCAGCGGTGGTCGCCCTCGTGGCCACGGTGAGCAGTGCGTGCACCATCGGTTCGCTGGACGACTCGGGCGCCGTCGCCGACTATCCGTCCCGGGGTCTGTCGATCCTCGCTCCCGGGAGCGTCGGCGGCGGCTGGGACTCGCGGGCGCGCGGCATCGGCTCCGCGCTCACCAGCTGCAAGATCATCGACGAGGACGTCACGGTCACCAACGCCCCGGGCGCGGGCGGCACCATCGGGCTCGCCCGGATGGCGGGGCGGGAGGGCGATCCGTACCAGCTGATGACCATGGACACGGTGACCATGATCGGCGGCGCCATCCAGAACCACTCCCCCGTGAAGCTGTCCGAGCTCACCCCCGTGGCGGGGCTCACGGTGAGCACCTCCGCGATCGTGGTGCCCGCCCGATCCCCCTTCCACGACCTGCGCTCGGTGCTGGCCGCCATGCGGAAGGACCCCAAGCGGACGTCCTGGGTGGGCGGGTCGCTGGGCGGCCCGGATCACATCATGGTGGCCGGCCTCGCCAAGGCCGAGGGCGTCTCGGCGCGCAAGGTCACCTATGTGCCCACCGGTGGCGGCGGTGAGGTGCTCAACCTGCTGCTGAGCGGGGCGTCGAAGGTCGGTATCTCCACGCTGACGGAGGTCCGGCCGCAGATCGAGGCCGGGAAGCTGCGGGTCCTCGCGGTCAGCGGCGACAAGGCTCCCGAGGGCATCGACGCTCCCACCTTCGGCGAACTCGGCTACGGGGACGAGTCCGTGGTGAGCGTCGGCGGGGTCATGGCCCCGCCCGGACTGAGCGACGACGAACAGCGGGCGATCGTGAGGGTGGTGGACCGGATGCGCCGGACTTCGTGCTGGAAACGGGCGTTGCGGCAGAACGACTGGAAGGACGTGTGGGTGCCGGGAAAGAAGTACGGCGCCCTGGTCGACAAGCAGCAGCGCCAGGTCGGCCAGGCGCTCACGGCCGTGGGACTCGGCTCATGAGCGGGCACGACGAAGCGGTGAGCGCCCGGGGCGGGACGGTGAGCGCGCGGAACAAAGCGGCGAGCACGCGCGACGAAGCGGCGAACCCGACGCAGGACGCCACGGCGAGCCCGGCAGAGGGCGGCGCGGCGAACAACGCCACCGACAGCACGGCCCCACCCCACGAGCGGCCCTGGAGCCCCCGGATAGCCGCACTGCTCTTCCTCGCGGCGGGCATGGCCGTGCTGGGCTGGGCCTTCGCCATCCCCGAAGGGGCCATCGACCAGGACGTGGGCCCCCGGGCGTTTCCCCTGCTGGTCGGCGTGGGGCTGTGCGTCGCGGCTTCGCTCGCCGTCGTCCAGGCGTTCCGCGGCAGCGACCCGGCGCTGACCGAGCAGGCGCGCGAGGAGGCCCGGCTGACCGAGTGGCGCCCGGTGGCGGCCATGCTGGCGCTGCTGGTCTGCTATCTGTTCGCGCTGGCCCCCTGCGGCTACTGGCAGTCGACGGCCGTGCTCTTCGCGCTGGTGGCGCGGGTGCTCGGCAGCCGCCGGATCCTCCGTGACGCCCTGATCGGCCTGGTGCTCGCGCTGGCCGTGTACTTCCTCTTCGACCGTCTGCTGGGCATCCACCTGCCGCCCGGCATCGTCCGATTGGCGTTCTGACCATGGATGTCCTCAACGACCTCATGGGCGGTTTCGGCAGCGCGTTCAGCCCCCTGCACCTGCTGCTGGCGTTCGCGGGCTGCACGCTCGGCTCGCTGGTCGGCGTGCTGCCCGGCCTGGGCCCCGCCACCACGGTGGCGCTGCTCCTCCCGCTCACCTTCGTCTTCGACCCCACCGGCGCACTGGTGCTCTTCGCGGGCATCTACTACGGCGGGATGTACGGCGGCTCCACCACGGCCATCCTGCTGAACGTGCCCGGCGAGACGGCGTCGGTCCCCACCACCCTGGAGGGCCATCCGATGGCCCGCTCCGGGCGCGCCGGGGCCGCGCTCGCCACGGCCGCCATCGGCTCGTTCGTGGCGGGCACGATCTCCACCGTGGGGATCACCTTCGCGGGCCCGGCCATGGCGCAGATCGCCGAGAAGATCCAGCCCGCGGAGTACTTCGCGGTGATGGTCCTCGCCTTCGCCACGGTCACCGCGGTCGTGGCCGACGCCCCCGCGCGCGGCCTGTGCAGCCTCTTCCTGGGCCTGGCCATCGGGCTCGTCGGCATCGACAGCCTGACCGGCCAGGCGCGCTACACCTTCGGGGTGCCGGAGCTGTACGACGGCGTCCAGATCGTGGCCGTCGCCGTCGGCCTCTTCGCGATCGGCGAGGCGCTCTACACCGCGGCCCGGATGCGACGGGCGCCCGAGGAACAGATGCTCCCGGTGGGCGGCAGGATCGGGATGAGCCCGGAGGACTGGCGGCGGTCCTGGAAGCCGTGGCTGCGGGGTACGGCGATCGGGCTGCCGATCGGCGCCCTGCCCGCGGGCGGCGCGGAGATCCCCACGTTCCTCAGCTACAACGTGGAGAAGCGGCTGTCCCGGCACAAGAAGCAGTTCGGCAAGGGCGCCATCGAGGGCGTGGCCGGCCCCGAGGCCGCCAACAACGCCGCGTTCTCCGGGGTGCTGATGCCCCTGCTCACACTGGGCATCCCCACCTCGGCGACGGCCGGTGTGCTGCTGATCGCGTTCCAGATGTACAACGTGCAGCCCGGCCCCCAGCTGTTCGAGACCCAGTCGGCGCTGGTCTGGACGCTGATCGCCAGCCTCTACATCGGCAATGTGATGCTGCTGGTGCTCAACCTGCCGCTGATCCCGCTGTGGGTGAAGCTCCTCCGGCTGCCCCGCCCGCTGCTCACCGCGGGCATCCTGGTCTTCGCCGCCCTGGGGGTGTACGCGCTCTCCCAGAACGCGGTCGACCTCGGCATCGCGGTGCTCTTCGGACTCCTGGGCTTCGGCATGCGCCGCACCGGCTATCCCGTCGCCCCACTGATCCTTGGCGCCGTGCTGGGCCCGATGGCGGAGACCCAGTTCCGCCGCGCGATGGCCTTCAGCGAGGGCGACTGGACGATCTTCTTCACCCGCCCGCTCTCCGCCGCGATCCTGTGCCTGTCCCTGATCGCCCTGGTCGGCCCGATGGCCGCCCGCGCACTACGCCGGACCCGGGAACGCGAGCCGGAACCGGCGGGCTGACCGCCGAACGGAACGGCAAGGGCCCGCGCGCGGTCGACCGCGCGCGGGCCCTTCGCGGAGATGACCGCCTTCGGGCTCAGCCGCGCGACCACCGCCCGCCGGGCCAACGGATGACCTGCCCCTCGTCCGGCGTCACGGTGATCTCGAACCGGTCCAGCGCCGGTGCGCCGTCCGAGCGCCAGCGTGCGACCTGGTCCTCCACCGCGTTCCAGAGCCGGCCGGGCCCGCCCTGCCGGACTGTCCAGCCTCCGTCGACCTCCGTCAGCACCGCCCAGGCTCCGGCCTCCACGTCGATGAGGATCTGCTGCGTCCGCCCCTCGATGGTCATGCTGATGTGCTGGGCGCGGGGGGCCGCGAGCTGGGCGACGAACCGGGCCGTCCAGTCCCCTGTCAGCAGGTTGGGGCCGAGTGTCGTCAGCCGCTCCTCCCCGCTGCCGAGGTCAGGGAGCAGACCAAGTGGCGGGGGCAGGTGCGGGCGGGCCAGCATGAACGAGATCTGTCCGCCTAGGAATCGGCCGGAGGCCGTGCCGTCGCCATGAACGGTGAGCCGGGCAAGTTCGGAGGCATACAGCCAGCCGCCCACTGTGGCGAGCACGATTCCGTCGGGCTTGGTCTGGTCGATCCAGCTCCCGGGCATGGTCAGGACCCCGCAAGTGGCGATCACCCGGTCGTAGGGAGCGCCCTCCCGGTGCCCGGCCAGACCGTCGCCGACTACCAGCTCTGGCTGGTAGCCGCAGGCTCCCAGGGGAGCGGCAGCTCGCCCGGACACCTCACGGTCCACCTCGACCGACACCACCGATCCATCGCCGAGCCGATGGCACAGCAGGGCGGTCGAGTAGCCGGTGCCGGTGCCGATCTCCAGGACACGGTGTCCGTACTCGACCCGTAGCTCTTCCAACATCCTCACGACGAGGCTCGGCATCGTGCTGGACGAGGTGGGGGCACGCATGATCTCTCCCCGGAGATCTCCGGGAACCACCGTGCCTGCGACCTGAGTGACCAGGGATTCATCGGCATAACAGCGTTCCAGCCACCGCCCGTCACCGTCCGGGAGTACAGGGCGCCATGCGGTTGGTGAGGCCCCTGGGAGCTGCTCGAAGAATCCGCCCCGCAGAAATTCATGACGTGGGACAGCCTCCACGGCCGCCTGCCATGGCGCGGTGCGCAGACAGCCTGCTTCCTTCAGACGCTCTCCGAGCCCCACCCGAAGCCTTTCGTCGTCCCTCATCGCGGCTTCCTCTCCAGCAGGTCGGCCATCGCCGCCACCATCGGCAGCCCGGTCTCCGGTTCCAGCCACGCCCACTGGCCTGAAGGATTGCATTCCAGAAACCACCATCGCCCGTCCCGGTCCACCGCGAAGTCAAAAGCTCCGAAGACCAGCCCGAAGTGGTTGAGGTAGCCGAACAGCGCCTCGGTGATCCCGTCCGGTGGCTGGACGACGTCGTACGTCAATCGGCTGTAGTCGATGCGCCAGTCCAACAGGTCGGAGCCGATTCGGACGCAGAACGCCTGCCTGCCGATCACCGTCACCCGGACGTCCGCCACCTTGTCCACGCGTTGCTGGAACAGATGGGCGGTACCGGCCACGCCCTGCTCGATCTCGTCAGCCGCGACATCGGCTACTTTCACCGTGCACGACACACCACCGACGCGGTACAGCGGCGTGGACAGCGGTTTGTAGATCACCGGGGCATGGCGCCTGACGAACGCCCGAGCCGCGTCCGGGGCACTGGTGATCAGCGTTGGCGGGATATGGAAACCGGCCTCGGCGGCAGCAGCGAGGCCGGAAGGTTTGAACTCGGCGTCTCCGATGCGGTGCGGATGGTTGACGTAGAAGCAGCCGGGCAGGGCGGCCAATACGCCGCCCAGGCCGTATCGGGCCTGGGCGATGGCGAAGCGTGCCGTCTGGTCGTCCAGATGCGGAAAGGCGAACCCGGAGGGCCTCCGGTAGTACAGAGACCGTATGCGGGTGAGATCGGCGGTCCTGGAAGGTGTGGTCAGCGTTCCGGCGATGCCGGTCCGTGTGACGGTGGCCGCGACCGACAGGGTGGAGGGGAAATCCCCGGAGTCGAAGCGCACGACCGGGACGCCCCTGCCGTGCAGTTCCTCGATCACCAAGTCGGTAGTGGGGTCGTCCAGATTGGTGACGACCATTACCGGGCGTGTGTCGATCACTGGTCGCTGTCGTTCCCGGTGTCCTGGTCGCCGCCGCCGGAACCGCCCGGCCCGGCGCCGTCCGACGGGTTGCCAGTGTTCGTGGCGGGATTGGTGCCCGTGCTGGTTCCATGGCCCGGCATCTCCATCACCTGACCGCAGGCGTTGAAATAGCGGGTCGTCTGAGTCACCGGATCCAGTTCCGCGCGAGCGTAGTCCGGGGCGAAGGCCGGATAGGGGGCCATACGTCGTAAGCCCCAGGGGACGGGACTGATGGTGCCCGAGGGCAGGGGCGTCCCGGCGGGGAGCCGGTCGGAGTGAGAGAACATGGCGTATGCCTCCTGGCGGTCGTGGATCACTTTTCTTCGCGGGGCGCGCGTAAATCGGCCCAGACGCGCTTCCCCCAGGGCAGCCGATCCGTGCCCCAACGGACACTGATGGCCTCGACGATCGCCAGACCCCGCCCGCTCTCGTCGTCGGCGTTCGCCGTGCGCTGCACCGGCTGGGCGCGGGACTTGTCGATGACCGCGACCCGCACCCAGCGCGCGTCCGGACGGGAGACGGTGACGCGAAGACAGCGGCTACCGCTGTGGGCCACGGAATTGGCGACCAACTCCGAGGCGATCAGCGCCCCCGCCTCGGCGAGAGGGGCCAGCCCCCATGCGGTGCACGCGGCACGCACCAGACGCCGGGCCCGTATCGCCGATTCCGCCTCGCACGGCAGGGACTGGCTGTAGGCGGGGTGGCCGGTCGCGGCGGGGCGCGTGCCATTCGAGGGCTGCACGGGCATGGTCGGTCCTTCCTGGAGAGCGGAGCATGGAGCGAAGCGCGTCCGCGGACAACCAGGTAACCGAGAGGAGTTCTTTGTGTGCATGCCGTATCCGTCGGTGGCCCGCAGGCTGAGCCCTGTCGTTTTGACGCTTTCGGAACCCCCGGCCGCGACTCGAATCCTCTAACGTTCCGTCATGGCGCGAACACGCAACGAGGCGCTTGCCGCCTGGATGGCCGAGCACAAGGTCACCACCACTGAGCTTGCCGAGCGGCTGAATTCCGTCATCGCCGAATTCACGGGCTCGTACGGCACATGCACCGAACGCGGCGTCTTCCGCTGGCTCTCGGGTGAAATCGCCTGGCCCCATGCCCGCCAGCGAATCGCCCTGGAACGGGTCACCGGCCACACGCCCGTCCAGTTAGGGTTCCAACCGAGGGGCCGCCCAACTGGCCCGATTCCTGCCTCTCCTGAGGAGGATCCCTTGTACCGACGCGCCTTCCTTACGGCGGCAGTCGCAGGCGCGCCCACCACTCCATTTCTGGGGCCGCCCCGTCGCGTTGGTATGTCTGACGTGGACCGCCTCCAGATCAAGCTGGACAAACTGATCGTTGCCGACCATCAGCAAGGCAGCAGTCCTGCTCTGGAAGCTGAGGCCCTGATCTACGCGCAACGCGCTCTCGACCTTCAGGAGGCTGGGACCGCGTCCCAGCGAGTGCGCGGACACCTGTACCGGCTGGCCGCCTCCTTCACCAACACTGCCATGTGGGCAGCCATCGACGCGCGTGACCCTGCGCGAGCGCGGCCCCAATTTGAGCGCACGCTGGCTTTGGCTGGTTTGTCCGGGGACGGTGCCGTGCAGCACCGCACTTGGCTGCGGGGGTCCATCCTCGCTGGACAGCTTGGGCGCGAAGCAGAAGCTACGGCTGCGATGGATGCCGCACGGTCCGCGTCGATCAATCGTCGAAATCCTCTGGTCACATCACTCAGCCATGCTCATGCGGGGACCCTCGCCGCATACCAGGGCGACCGGAGAACCGCACTTCGCTACTTGGACCATGCCCACGATGCGCTGACCCGCGCTGAACGAGAGCAGCCTCGACCCCTGTGGGTTCATACGTACGACCAGGCTGAGCTCGAAGGCTTGACGGCCATCGCGCGACTTCAACTCGGAGATGCAGTTGAAGCCGAGGCCCACGCTCATCGGGCTCTCTCCCTGCTCGGTCCTGGCTTGCACCGCAATCGCGCTCTTTACACGGTCCAACTTGCCCTGGCGCAGCTCGCTCAGGGAGACCTCGAACTGGCTGTCACCTCTGCTGCGGCTGTCCCCAGTGAGATAGCGCGACAGGGCCGCGTGCGCAATCTTCTCCGGGACTTCTCCCACCGGCTGAACGCCGCAGCCCCCAACACCCGGGAAGCCCGCGCCTGGCACGACCATAATGAGGCGACCACATGACCTGAGCGCCCACACATGTGCCGCCTAAAGAGCCAGCTCGCTCTCGGTGTAACACAGTGGTGCGTAGGGACTTCGGCATGTTGGATCGGCCCTTCTACGCCGTTGACCGCTTCGACGAACGCTTGAGCGGCTATGCCTCCCGTCCCGGCTGGGAAGCAGTTGTCGCCGAGGAAGCAGGCGAGCCGGTGGGCTACGTCTTCGCAACACCACTCGGCCCCAGCACCGCGTGGTGGGAGGACATGGAGCCGCCCCTCTCAGAGGACTACACCCAGGAGACGGGTGACCGGACTCTGGCCCTGAACGAAATCCTCGTCCGAGCCGCCTGGCGGGGTACCGGCATTGCCTATCGGCTCCACGAAGAACTGCTTGCCGGACGCGAAGAACAACGCGTCACGCTCCTGGTCAACCCGCAGACTGCGAACGGTCACCTGAAAGCCGTCTACGAGTCCTGGGGATACCGTCAGATCGGGACGCAGCAGCCGTTCCCCGACTCTCCGGTGTTCGCCGCCATGATGCGCGACCCGCTCCGCCCCTGACCCGAGGTCTCAGCCTCCACGCCGACCACTGTGTCAGTCCCGGTAGTCGGGGGCGACACGCTCCACCAGGCGGAGGAGGGCGGACCAGGCGAGGTCGTACGCCTGGTCGTCCTGGAAATCGGAGCCGTGGTCCTCGCCCGAGAGCTGGCGGGCGCTGAGCTCGCAGATGTCCGGGTGGGGTGTGATGAGCTTCGCGCCGCCCGCCATGGCCATGGTCTGGATCTCGCACGCCTTGTCCAGGTAGTACATCCGCAGGAATGCCTCGCCCGGGGTCCCGCCGACGGTCAGCAGACCGTGGTTGCGCAGGATCATCGCGGGGTGCTCGGCGAGGTCGGCGACGAGGCGGCGCTGTTCGGCGAGATTGAGGGCGACACCCTCGTAGTCGTGGTACCCGACCCTGCCGTAGAACTCCATGGAGATCTGGTTGAGCGGGAGCAGACCGTCTTCCTGCGCGGCGACGGCGCAGCCCGCCTTGGTGTGGGTGTGCAGCACGCAGTGGGCGTCCGGGCGGGCGGCGTGGATGGCGCTGTGGATGACGAAACCGGCGGGGTTGACGGGGTGCGGGATGCCCTCGACGGGCCGCCCGGAGAGGTCGACCTTGACCAGGTTCGACGCGGTGATCTCCTCGAAGAGCAGGCCGTACGGGTTGATCAGGAAGTGGTGCTCGGTTCCGGGGAGCCGGGCGGAGATATGCGTGAAGATCAGGTCGGTCATCCGGAAGTGGGCCACCAGGCGGTAGACGGCGGCGAGCTCGCGGCGCAGCCGCCATTCCTCGTCGAGGGACGCCTGGTCGGCGGGGTGGGGTGAAACGGGCACGGTAAGGACTCCCTCGGGGCGGGGTGACGTCAGGGGACAGTTTCCCCCCGCACACCTCTCGTCACCGAACTACCGGCTCCACGGAGCAAGGGCGGGGCCCCCGCGCGAGTCGACCGCGCGGGGGCCCCTTTTCCGCCTGCCCGGTGTTCGGTGAGAAGACGATCACGCAAGCAGGAGGTCCGGTGGTCGCTCCGGGTTACGGGGCGAGCAGCAGATTGTGGGCGCGCTCCTTGGCGGCCGTGTAACGGCGCGCCACATCCTGCCAGTTGACGACCTTCCACATGGCCTCGATGAAGTCCACCTTCTGGTTCTTGTACTGCAGATAGAAGGCGTGCTCCCAGGCGTCGAAGACCAGGATCGGCACCGAGCCCTGCCCTACGTTCCCCTGGTGGTCGTAGACCTGCTCGACCACCAGCCGCCCGCTGACCGGCTCGTACGCCAGCACTCCCCAGCCCGAGCCCTGGGTCGTGGCGGCGGCCTTGGACAGCTGGGCCTTGAAGCCCGCGAAGGAGCCGAAGTGCTCGGCGACGGCGTCGGCCAGCTCCCCGACGCCGTCCCGCTCCAGCGGCTCGCCGCCACCGTCACCGGTCATGTTGTGCCAGTAGATGCTGTGCAGGATGTGGCCGGACAGATGGAAGGCCAAGTTCTTCTCGAGCCCGTTGATCGAGCCCCACTGATCCTTGTCCCGCGCCTCCGCGAGCTGCTCCATCGTGTCGTTCGCGCCCTTGACGTACGCGGCGTGGTGCTTGTCGTGGTGCAGCTCGATGATCTCGGGGCTGATGACCGGGGCCAGCTCCGAGTAGTCATACGGAAGTTCAGGAAGTGTGTAGATGGCCATGCGAAGCCCTTCGGACCGCTTATTGCAATTGACTTGCAAGTACAGGCTAACAGCAAGAGCGTTTCCGGGCCCTGCGATGACGTGCGTCCGTAGTGGCTTGATCCGATCCCTGCGCGGGCAGAACGGCGCCCCTATGATCAAAGGTCGCTCGAAGGGGGAGGGCATGGATCCGCAGATCGCCGATCTCGCCAGGACGGCGGGCACCACCATGGTCACGCTGATGGCCACCACTGCCTGGGAGTCGGCCAGGGACGGCCTGGTCTCGCTCTGGCAGCGGGTCCAGCCCAACAGAGCCGACGGCATCGGCGAGGAGTTCGAGGCGAGCCGCGACGATCTGCTGCTCGCGCGCGAGACGGGCGACGAGGACTCCGAGGCGGAGCTGGCCGCCGAATGGCAGGGCCGGGTGCGCCGACTGCTGGTGGCCCAGCCCGAGGTGGCGGACGAGCTGCGCCGCATCCTGGACGAGTTGAGCCCCCGCATCCCCGATCAGCGCCCCGCAGTCGGTGAGATCCGTATGACGGCCGAGGCGTCCGGCAGCGGCCGGGTCTACCAGGCCGGCCGCGACCAGCACATCACCGAGCGGTGAGCGACCCCATGCCGATCGACGGCCGCGCGTCCGGCCAGGGCCGGGTCTTCCAGACCGGCGGCGACCAGTACATCCAGGAGCACCACCACCACTACGGGGCCGGAACCGGGTCCCTCCTCGCGCCGCAGCCGGTCGGTCCCAGGCCGCCCCAGGGCGCGACGGTCCCCGACTCCGTACGCGTGCCCCTCGTCGGGCGGACACCGGGCATCCTGCGGGACCGCGCCGACCTTATGGAGCGGCTCCGAGCAGCCGTCACCGGCCCCGGTGGCGACGTCCACGTCCTGCACGGCCTGGGCGGCTGCGGCAAGACGGCGGTGGCGCACGCCCTCTTCATGGAAGCCGTAAGGGACCACGGACGCGTCGGGCTCTGGGTGAACGCCTCGGAGCGGATCTCCCTGCGCGCGGGCATGCTCGCCGTCGCGGGCGACCGGGGCGCGACCACGGGGGAACTGGCCGCCGCGGCCAGCGGTCAGCGCGCGGCGGCCGACCTGGTCTGGCACTACCTGGACCACTCCGCCCAACGCTGGCTGCTGGTCCTGGACAACGCGGACGACCCGACGGTCCTGGAGGAGGGCGGCTGGCTGCGCACCAGCCCACTCGGCACGGTCCTGGTGACCACCCGGCACGCGGCCTCGCCGCTGTGGCGGGGCGCCGGGTCGGCGCGGCACCCCGTCGGCGTCCTTCCCGAGGCCGACGCGGCACAGGTCCTCTGCGATCTCGCCCCGGAGGCGGGCACCGTCGAGTCGGCGCAGAAGGTGGCGCGACGGCTGGGCTGTCTGCCACTGGCCCTGACCCTGGCGGGTTCGCATCTGTCGCATCAACTCCTGGAGTCGTGGTCGATGGACGAGTACGACCGGAAGCTGAGCGAGGACTCGACGGCGCTCGTCGACCAGGGCGCGACGGGCACCGGCAGCGGCCAGTCCCGCCATCTCGTCGGCCGTACCTGGCAGTTGTCCCTGGACGCCCTCGCCGGACAGGGCCTGCCGGAGGCCACGACCCTCCTACGGCTGCTGTCCTGCTGGGCGGCGGACCCGGTGCCGCTCTCTTTGCTGATGCCGGTGGCGCGGGGTGAGGTGGATTTCGGCCATCTTGACCCGCCGCTCGCGGCGGACCGGGTCGAGCCCGCCCTGCGCGGGCTGCTCGACCACTCGCTGATCGGCATGGTCGAGGCGGACGGGCGTCGGTGCGTAGAGGCTCATGGGGTGCTGCTGGACAGCGTCGCCGCCGGGGTTCCGGACGCGCAACGCACGGCGCTGGCCGAGGCGGCGGGGCGGTTGCTGGAGGCGGCGCTGCCGCCGGACGAGGCCGTGCCGTCCGAGATGTACACCGGTTGGGAACTGCTTGCCCCGCACGTCACCCAGCTGCTGCGGGCAGCCCCGGGGGAATGGTCGGCCGGACTGATGGTGCGCATCGCACGGCAGATGCAGCACGCGGGAAACTTCGCGGGCGCTGCGCGGCATGCCCGATACGCCGCGGACGTCGCCGAGCGGAGTTTGAGCGGAGAGCACTCCGTCACCTTGGCCGCGCACGACGCCGAGGCGCGGGCGTTGCTCTTCCTGGCACGGCGCGCGGATGCCGAAGCGCTGCACCGACGGATTTGGACCACGCGTAAGCGCGTGCTCGGCGAGGATCACCCCGAAACGCTGTGGAGCTGTGTGGGCCTGGGGATGTCGCTGAGGCTGCTCGACCGCCTGGAAGAGGCTGAGCAGCTGCTTCGTCAGGCGACCGCCGCCCAGCACCGGGTGCTGGCCCCGGACGCGCTGGAGACCTTCGTCAGCCGGTCCATGCTGGTCCTGACGCTGTCCGCGCTCGGCAAAAGGGAGGAGTTCGACGAGGCGGCCCGTGTCGTCGAGGACTGCGAGCGGTACCTGCCGCCGGGCCACCTCACGGCCCTCCTGGTTCGCCATGACTACGGCGACGGGTTACGGGCGCTCGGTCGCTACGCGGAAGCCGAACCGGTGGCTCACCGCGTGCTGGCCGACCGCGCCCGCGTCCAGGGGCCAAATCACCCCTTGGCCCTCGCCGCACTCAGCCTCACCGCCAGGGTCGCCCGCGGGCTGGGCAAGTACGACGAGGCCATCGCGACGCTCCAGGAACTCATCGAACGCCGCGAACAGGTGCTCGGGGCCGAGCACCTGTTCGTCATCGAGAACCGCGAGTGGCTCGCCGAATGGCAGGCCGAGGCCCAAGCCCAGCCCTGATCAGCCCTCCTGGCGGGCCAAAGCCCAAGCCCGCCCCTGATCAGCCCGGCTGCCGCTGCGCCGCCATCCGCTGCCGTACGAAGCCGATGATCGCGAGGGCGATCGCCATCACGGCCGTGGCGTAGAGCTGGCTGCGGGTGTCGCTCTCGCGGAGCATCAGCACCAGCACCCCGGCCGTGGCGGCCAGTGCGACCCAGGTCAGATACGGGAAGAGCCACATCTTCACCACGAGCTTCTCCGGGGCCTCCCGCTGCAAGCGGCTGCGCATCCGCAGCTGGGCGGCGGCGATGAAGCCCCAGACCACCAGCACCGCCGCGCCGACCATGTTGAGCAGCCACTTGAAGATGGTGTCCGGCCACCAGTAGCTGAGCAGCACCGCGACGAAGCCGAAGAAGGAGGAGGCGAGCACGGTGAGGCGGGGCACGCCGCCGGTGACCCGGCCCAGGAAGGCGGGGCCCTCGCCGCGGGTGACCAGGGAGTAGGACATCCGGGAGGCGCCGTAGATGTTGGCGTTCATCGCGGAGAGCAGCGCGATCAGCACGATCACGTTCATGATGTCGCCGGCCGCGGGGATGTCGAGGTGGTTGAGCACGGCCACGTACGGGCCCTCCTCGACCAGGGACTTGTCGTTCCACGGGATGAGCGTGACCACGACCAGCATCGAGCCGACGTAGAAGAGGGCGATGCGCCACATCGCGGTGCGCACCGCGCCCGCGACGCTCCTGACCGGGTTCTCGGACTCGGCCGCCGCGATCGTCACCGTCTCCAGGCCGCCGTAGGCGAAGACGGAGGCCAGCAGGCCGACGACCAGGCCGTTCACCCCGTTGGGCAGAAAGCCGCCGTCGCCGCTGAGATGGGAGCCGCCCGGGGCGTCGGTGCCCGGCAGGACGCCGAGGATCGCGAGCACGCCCAGGACGAGGAAGATCGTGATCGCGGCGATCTTCAGCGCGGCGAACCAGAACTCGAACTCGCCGAAGTTGCTGACCGCCGCGAGGTTCGTACCGCAGAACATCGCCATGAAGAGGGCGACCCACATCCAGGATTCGCTGCCCGGGAACCACTGGACCATGATCCCGGCCGCGCCGATCGCCTCGACGGCGATGCCCACGCACAGCAGGATCCAGAACATCCAGCCCACCGTGAACCCGGCCCACGGCCCGATCGCCCGCTCGGCGTGCACGGAGAACGAGCCGGAGGCCGGGTTGGCCGCCGACATCTCGCCGAGCATCCGCATCACGAGCATCACCAGCAGCCCGGACAGCGTGTAGGCGACCACGATCGACGGACCGGCGGCGGCGATTCCGGCGCCGGAGCCGACGAACAGCCCCGCGCCGATCACGCCACCGAGAGCGATCATCGACAGATGGCGCTGCTTGAGGCCGTGAGAGAGCGGCGGCGTGGCGGTCGCGCCGGTGCCGGTCGCCTCGGCGGTGCCGGATGGCGCCGAGGACGCGGGTGGGCGGTTCATTCTTCTTCTCTGTCCCTACGAGCGCCGGTGGCGGATGCAAAACGTCCCTAGTGTGAAGGGCGTGTCCCATGGGGACAACATCGCGGACAATCCTTTCTGGATATCGGACACTCGCGTCACGCTCCGTATGAGGGACCTCTGCCAGAAGCCGCCAAGCCGATGCGTCCGGCTTTGTGGTCATCCGACGGTGTCCGAGGCCCCCACTCTGGGTTAGCGTCCCGGTATTCACCCTCTGACCTGGGAGCATCGCTGATGAGCACTGTTTCTGCCGCCGCCACACCCGGTACGGTCCTCGCGGACGTGGTCTTTCCCGCCCGGCGCGTCCTGGCCCGCGACACCGCGCTGGTCATCGGGGGCGCCGTGCTCACCGGCCTCGCGGCCCAGATCTCGGTGCCCGTCCCCGGCTCGCCGGTGCCGGTGACCGGTCAGACCTTCGCCGCCCTGCTGGTGGGCACCTCGCTGGGCGCCCGGCGCGGCTTCCTGTCGCTGGCGCTGTACACCCTGGTCGGCATGGCGGGCGTGCCGTGGTTCGCCGAGGGCAGTTCCGGCGCCGCCATGCCGTCGTTCGGCTATGTGCTGGGCATGCTGCTGGCGGCCACCGTGGTGGGCGCGTTCGCCCGGCGCGGCGGCGACCGCGGGGTGCTGCGCACCGCGGGCACCATGGTGGTCGGCTCGGCGGTCACCTACGCCGTGGGCGTCCCGTACCTGGCGCTGGCCACCCATATCTCCCTCAGTGAGGCGATCGCGGCCGGGCTCACCCCCTTCCTGATCGGTGACGCCCTGAAGGCCGCCCTGGCGATGGGCGCGCTCCCGGCCGCCTGGAAGCTGGTGGGCCGCCGCGGCTGAGCCGGCGGAAGGCGACAGAAAAAGGCGACAGAAAAAGGGCCCCCGCGCGGTCGACTCCCGCGGGGGCCCTGCCGTGGCGGCGGAGGAGGGGTCAGTCGAAGATCGGGCCGACCGTGCGGGTCCGCTTGATCTCGTAGAAGCCGGGTATCGAGGCGACCATCAGGGTGCCGTCCCAGAGCTTCGCGGCGGCCTCGCCCTTGGGGGCCGGGGTGACCACGGGGCCGAAGAAGGCGATCTGCTCGCCGTCCGAGCCCGGGACGGCGATGACGGGGGTGCCCACGTCCTGGCCGACCAGGTCGATGCCCTCCTTGTGGGAGGCGCGCAGCTCGGTGTCGTACGCGTCGGAGTCGGCGAAGTCGGCGAGCTCGGCGGGAAGACCGGCCTCCTCGAGGGCGGCCACGATCGTCTCGCGGTTCTTCTCCAGGCCCTGGTTGTGGAAGCGGGTGCCGAGGGCGGTGTAGAGGGCGCCGAGAACCTCGCTGCCGTGCTTCTGCTCGGCGGCGATGCAGACCCGGACCGGGCCCCAGGCGGTCTTCAGCAGCTCGCGGTACTCCTCGGGCAGCTCATCCAGCTTGGGCTCGTTGAGCACGGCCAGGCTCATGACGTGCCATCGCACCTCGACCGGGCGCACCTTCTCCACCTCGAGCATCCAGCGCGAGGTCATCCAGGCCCAGGGACACAGCGGATCGAACCAGAAATCAGCGGGCGTCTTGACAGTCTCGGTCACGGTTTCTCCTCAAGCGGGCGCGTTGGTATCGCAAACGAATAGAGAGCTGGCTCCTTCAGCCAACGCGCGTGGGAAGGGTGCTCATTCCCCGATGCCGGGTGTCGGTGCCCCGTGACATGATTTCCGCTGTCCGATATCCGAGATGCGAGACATTGGCGAGGGAGCCGCGTCGTGCCCGGTGAGAACCTGACCCGTGACGAGGCCCGTGAGCGGGCGAAGCTGCTGGCCGTCGAGCGTTACGAGGTGGCGCTCGATCTGCGGTCCGCGGTGGGTGAGCACACCGGGTCCGGGCCGCGCACCTACCGCTCCACGACGGCGATCCGCTTCCGCTGCGCCGAGCCGGGCGCCACGACCTTCGCCGATCTGCTGGCGCCCTCGGTGACCTCGGTGCGGCTCAACGGGCGGGAGCTGGACCCGGCGGCGGTCTTCGACGGCTCCCGGATCGCGCTGGAGGGCCTCGCCGCGGAGAACGAGCTGGTGGTGGACGCGCAGTGCGCTTACAGCCGCACCGGCGAGGGGCTGCACCGCTTCGTGGACCCGGAGGACGGCGAGGTCTACCTCTACACCCAGTACGAACCGGCCGACGCCCGCCGGGTCTTCGCCAACTTCGAACAGCCGGACCTCAAGGCCCCGTTCACCTTCTCGGTGACCGCCCCGGAGGGCTGGACGGTGCTGAGCAACGGGGCGGTGGACCGGGTGGAGCCGTCCGGTGCCGACGACGCCGCCGCGACCAGCCACTTCGTGACGACCCGGCCCATCTCGACGTACATCACGGCCGTGGTCGCCGGTCCGTACCACTACGAGAGCGATCTCTACCGCCGCACGCTGCCGGACGGCTCGGCACTGGAGATCCCGCTGGGCGCGCTCTGCCGCAAGGGGCTGGCCAAGCACTTCGACGCGGACGACATCTTCACCGTCACCAAGCAGGGCCTGGACTTCTTCCACGACCACTTCGACTATCCGTACCCGTTCGGCAAGTACGACCAGGCCTTCGTGCCGGAGTACAACCTCGGCGCGATGGAGAACCCGGGCTGTGTGACCTTCCGGGAGGAGTTCATCTTCCGCGGCAAGGTCACGAAGGCGTCGTACGAGGGCCGGGCGAACGTCATCCTGCACGAGATGGCGCATATGTGGTTCGGCGACCTGGTGACCATGGAGTGGTGGGACGACCTGTGGCTCAAGGAGTCGTTCGCCGACTTCATGGGGGCCTTCTCGCTGGTCGGGGCGACCCGCTTCACCGACGGCTGGATCACCTTCGCCAACCGCCGCAAGGCATGGGCGTACCGCGCCGACCAACTGCCGTCCACCCATCCGGTCACGGCCGACATCCGTGACCTGGAGGACGCCAAGCTCAACTTCGACGGGATCACCTACGCCAAGGGCGCGTCCGTGCTCAAGCAGCTGGTGGCCTATGCCGGGCAGGACGCCTTCCTGGAGGGCGCACGGCGCTACTTCAAGCGGCACGCGTACGGCAACACCCGGCTGTCGGACCTGCTGTCGGTGCTCGGCGAGACCTCGGGGCGGGACATGGCCGCCTGGTCGCGCGCCTGGCTGGAGACCGCGGGGGTGAACGTGCTGACCCCGCAGGCCACCTATGACGCCGAGGGGCACATCACCGAGCTGGCGGTGGTCCAGGAGGCCGCCGACAGTCACCCGACGCTGCGGCCGCACCGGGTGGCCGTCGGGCTGTACCGCAAGGCGGCCCCGGCCGGGGAGAGCCCCGGGGCGCTGGTGCGCTACGCCCGCGCCGAGGTGGACGTCGACGGCCCCCGTACGGTGATCCCCGAGCTGGCCGGCGCCTCCCGGCCCGATCTGATCCTGGTCAACGACGACGACCTCACCTACTGCAAGATCCGCTTCGACGAGGGCTCGCTGGACACCCTGCGCGAGCACCTGGGCGAGCTGACCGATCCCCTCGCCCGCGCCCTGAGCTGGTCCGCGCTGTGGAACCTCACCCGTGACGCGCTGCTGCCCGCCCGCGACTACCTGGAGCTGGTGCGGCGGTTCGCCGGGGCCGAGAGCGATATCGGGGTGCTCCAGATGGTCCAGGCGTGGGCGCTGTCCGCCCTGCACCACTACTCGGCGCCGGACGCGCGCGAGGAGGCCGCCGCCCGGCTGGCCGGGGGCGCGCTGAGCGAGCTGCGGCTGGCCGAGCCGGGCAGCGGGCACCAGCTGGCCTGGGCGCGGTTCTTCGCGCAGGTGGCCGTCGCCGACTCCGAGCTGCGGCTGCTGCGCGGGCTGCTGGACGGCACGGCCCGGATCGACGGGCTGGATATGGACCAGGAGCTGCGCTGGACGTTCCTGGCAGCGCTGGCCTCGAGCGGCCAGGCGGACGAGGCGCTGATCGCCGCCGAGCTGGCCCGCGACGACACCGCCTCCGGCAAGCGCCACCAGGTGCGGTGCCTGGCCGCCCGGCCCTCCGCCGCGGTCAAGGCCGAGGCGTGGGACGCGGTGGTGGAGTCCGACCGGCTCTCCAACGCCCTGGTGGAGGCCACCATCTCCGGTTTCGACCAGCCGGGCCAGCGGGATCTGCTGGCGCCGTACGCACCGCGCTACTTCGAGGTGATCGAGCGCGTCTGGCAGGAGCGGTCGATCGAGATCGGGATGGCGATCGTGCGCGGCCTCTTCCCGGCCGCCCAGGGCGACACCCGCGCCCTGGACGCGGCCGACGCCTGGCTGGACGGCCACCCGGAAGCGGCCCCCGCGCTGCGCCGGCTGGTCCTTGAGGCCCGCGACGACCTCGCCCGCGCCCTGCGCGGCCAGGAGTGCGACGCGAGGGCGGCCGCCTGACGCAAACGTTCGACCGGAGCGGGAGCTCTCCCGGGAGAAGAGGGGAGCTCTTCCGGGAGAAGAGGGGAGCTCTTTCGGCATTCGAACTGCCGTACTTTAGTACGGCGTTGTCCGTTTTTGTCGACGACTGTGTAACAGCGGTTAGCCGGTGGAGCGGGCGCGGGAATGGCGGGGGCATGAGCCACAACACGCCGCTGTCCCCCCGCCCCCTCCACCACCTCTCGGACGTCCAGCGCCGAGTCCTGACCACACGTCAGCTGCGCGAGCACGGTGTGACCGCGTCCGTCGCCGCGGAGCGCTGCCGGGCCGGCGGGCCCTGGCAGCAGATCCTGCCGGGCGTCCATCTGCTCCACCCGGGCCCGGCCACCAGCGAGGAGCGGCTGCTGGCCGCGCTGCTGTACACCGCGAGCCGTGGCCAGGGGGCCGACGGGTCGGCGCCGGGCGGTGGCGAGCCGTGCGGCGAAGCGATGATCACCGGGCTGGCGGCGCTCGCCCTGCGCCACTTCTCCTCCGCTCCCCCGCTGGCCTCCCTCGACCACGTCGACGTCCTGGTGCCGCGCACCCGGCGGCTGCGCGCCACCGGCTTCGTCCGCTTCGTCCGGGCCGGCACCCTGCCCGCTCCCCAGTACCTCGCGGGCGTGCCCACCGCCCCGGTGGCCCGCGCCCTCGCGGACGCCGTCGCCCGGCTCACCGATGCCGTACTGGTCCGCAGACTGCTCACCGAGTCCGTACGCCACGGCCACTGCGAGGCCGCGGCCGTCGTCGCCGAGCTGAACTCGGCCCGGCTGCTGTCCCGGCCGCATGTCGTGGACGCCGTGGACGCGCTGCTCGCCGAGGGCCGGGCGATCGCCGAGGGGCGGCTGTACGACATGGTGCGCGGCCACCATCTGCCCGAGCCGCTGTGGAACGTGCGGCTGCGGCTGCCCGGCGGGCCCGCCCTCGGCGGGGTGGACGCCTACTGGCGTGAGCAGGCGGTGGCGGTGGAGATCGACACCCGGGCGCCGCGCCAGGACGAGGAGGTCTGGCGCGGTGGCTTCGGCCGCAAGCGCGAGCACCTGGAGCGGCTCGGGATCACGGTCGTGCGCGTGACCCCGAAGAAGCTCCGGGAGTCACCGGAGGAGCAGGCCGCGGTGGTCCGTACCGCGCTGATCGCGGCGGCCGACCGCGAACCGGCCTCCTATGTGGTGGTCCTGCCGCGCTGAAGTGCCCGCCGGACGGCTCAGGGCTTGCGCAGCAGCAGCTCGGTGTTGCGGTCCGTCGCGTCGCCGGCCAGCTTCTGGCTGGCGCCGGGCGCGTTGAGGGACAGCTCGCGGTAGAGGGCCGCGAGACCGGTCTGGGACAGGTCCGAGAAGTCCGTGCGGTGCGGCGCGGCCGACTCGATGAGCGTGGTGAACAGGGAGATCGTGCCGTCGTGGTTGTCCACGACCTCGAACACCCGGGCCAGCTGGGGGAAGTCCACATGCGAGGCGGTGGTGATCTCCCAGAAGGTGCCGTGCGGGATGATCTCGCATCGGTGGCTGTGGCCGTTGATCCAGGCCAGCACCTTGGGGTGGCGCTGGAAGAGGGCGACGACCTCGTCCCCGCCGTGCCGGGCCTCGCCCAAGCGGCCCGGGTCGTGGTTCATGTTGTCCAGACTGCGGCTGTAGTGGTGGCTGAAGACGATCACGTAGTCGTCCTTGTGCGCCTTCAGCGTCCGCTCCAGCCAGCGCAGCTGGGCGGTGCCGAGCGAACCGGTGTAGTGGCCGCCCGGGTCGGTGGTGTCCAGGCTGACGCCGATCATGTTCTCGGAGATCCGGAACGAGTAGTAGAGCGTGCCCTGCTCGAGGTTGGCCTTGGTGTAGCCGTGGCCGACCGGTCCGGAGCCGGTGGCGGCCGGGTCGAGGTGCGCGGCCAGGTACTCGGTCTGGGTGAAGGGCGCGCGGCGCTCGTCGGGGGTGACCGTGCGCATGTCCTTGGCGTGCGCGTCCAGCAGCGCCTTCATCTGGACGCCCTTGGGGTCGTCCCCGACGCGCGTGCCCTTGAACAGCCGCTCCGCGTCGGCCGCCGGGATGATCTCCAGCTTGCGCTTTCCGGTGGCGAAGTCCGTGTAGTAGTCGTGGCCGAGGGAGTAGACACCGCCCGCCAGATCGTCGTGGTTGCCGATGGTGGAGTACCACGGCAGCCGCAGCCCGGGGCTGTTGACGGTGCGCAGCGCGGCCTCGAGGAAGCCGTCGATGCGCGGGAAGCCGGCCTTCTTGTCGGCGTCGCGCAGCGCCTCCTCGGGGTGCCAGAACTCCTTGAGCCCGCTGTTCTGCACGCCCTCGTAGCGGCGCGGATCGCCGGTGTTGGGGGTGATCCGGCCGCCGTTCATGGCGGTCAGGAACCAGTCCAGCTCGATCTTGGCGTTGTTGTCGGTGTTGTCGCCGGTGGTCATGACGAACGACAGCGGCGCCCCGGTGGCCGGTCCGCCGCGCAGCCCGTTGATCCGCTCGATGAGCGAGGCGACCCCGGCGATGGTCAGCGCCTCGTGCGGCCGCCATGCCCCGGCGCGCCCGGCGCGCAGGTACTCGTACCGCATCGGGTGCTGGACGTCGGTCAGATGCAGATCCGTGAGCTGGACGAACGAGGCGAGCGCGGTGCGCCGGTCCTCGCGGCCGCCCTTGGCGCCGGTGATCTCGGTGCGGACCTCGCGGGCCCAGGCGGGGCCGTCGGCGAGCCGCCGGTAGCCGGTGGCGCCGTGTGCGGCCGAGAACGTCTCCAGCGTCGTACCGGCCGTCGAGGGCGCCGCCGGGGCCTGCACCACCCGGCGGCCCGCGGCGTGCGCGGTGGCGGGCTGCGCGGCACCGGCCGAGCCGCTGCCGGGACCGAAGGCGATCCCCAGGCCGGCCGTGGCACCGGTGGCGGTGGCGGCGGCGAGGAAGGTGCGCCGGTCGAGGGTGGCGACGGCAGCTGCGGCGGACCGTACGGACCGTATGCGGGACATGCTCGATCTCCCCGAGTGGACACGCGGTGACGGGCGGACAGCGAGGCTGTCCTCACCTGGGATCGTTGGCATCGGGGATGGCCTGGGAGTGAACGAGGCGGCAACGCGGGCCGCCGATCTCCACACGTGGATCTTGGCGGTGGCAAACGGTCATCGCGCCCTTGTGAACAGGAATTCTTCCGCTCACTCGGCGTTCATCAGATCTGGGAACCGCCCCCGCCGGATCCGGGAACCGCCCTCGCCGGATCCGGGAACCGCTCCTGCCGTGGGATAAATCACGGGACGGTAACGGACCCGCCTGAGACACTTGCGAGGAGGGTAGGCGCCTCGAACAGGCACAACCAAGGAAAAGGGCTGATATGAGGATCGGAATCGTCGGAGCGACCGGCCAGGTCGGCGGAGTGATGCGCAGGGTGCTCGCCGAGCGTGACTTCCCGGCCGAGCAGCTGCGGCTGTTCGCCTCCGCCCGCTCGGCCGGTCGCACGCTCCCGTGGCGCGGCACCGAGATCACCGTCGAGGACGCCGCCACGGCCGACTACTCCGGTCTGGACATCGTGCTGTTCTCCGCCGGCGGCGCCACCTCCAAGGCGCTGGCGGAGAAGGTCGCCGCCCAGGGCCCGGTCGTGATCGACAACTCCTCGGCCTGGCGGATGGACCCCGAGGTGCCGCTGATCGTCGCCGAGGTCAACCCGCACGCCGCGGTGGACCGCCCCAAGGGCATCATCGCCAACCCGAACTGCACCACGATGGCCGCCATGCCGGTGCTGCGCCCGCTGCACACCGAGGCCGGGCTCACCGCCCTGGTGGCCACCACCTACCAGGCCGTCTCCGGCTCCGGGCTGTCCGGCGTGGCCGAGCTCGACGGCCAGATCCGCAAGACCGCCGACCGCGCGGCCGAGCTGACCCACGACGGCGCGGCGGTGGAGTTCCCCGAGCCCGGGGTGTACGCCCGCCCGATCGCGTTCAATGTGCTCCCGATGGCCGGGAAGATCGTCGACGACGGCCGGTTCGAGACCGACGAGGAGCAGAAGCTCCGCAACGAGAGCCGCAAGATCCTGGAGATCCCGGAGCTGAAGGTGTCCGGCACCTGCGTCCGGGTCCCGGTCTTCTCCGGCCACTCGCTCCAGGTGAACGCCCGCTTCGAGCGTCCGATCAGCGTGGAGCGCGCCTATGAGCTGCTGGCCGCGGCCCCGGGCGTGGCGCTCTCGGAGATCCCGACCCCGCTCCAGGCCGCGGGCCAGGACCCCAGCTATGTGGGCCGGATCCGGGTGGACGAGACGGTCGAGCACGGTCTCGCGCTGTTCCTGTCAAACGACAACCTGCGCAAGGGCGCGGCGCTGAACGCGGTGCAGATCGCCGAGCTGGTGGCGGCCGACCTGACCTGACGCCCACGTATCGCCCGGGAGGGGAGCGGCCGGTTTGGCCGCTCCCCTCCCGGCGTCCGTTCGTGGACCAGCCGGTCTACCGGCACTGACCGTCCGACGTGCGAGGATGGCCATCCGCCTGACGCATGGCGTACCGCACATGACGAACGGGAGTTGGCCGACGTGCCTGGCACCAACCTCACAAGGGAGGAAGCGCAGCAGCGGGCGCGCCTCCTCACGGTGGACGCGTACGAGATCGAACTGGACCTGAGCGGCGCCCAGGAGGGCGGTACCTACCGCTCCGTCACCACGGTGCGCTTCGACGCCGCCGAGTCGGGCGCGGAGTCGTTCATCGACCTGGTGGCGCCCACGGTGCACGAGGTGGTGCTGAACGGCGACACGCTCGACCCGAACGAGGTCTTC
This sequence comes from Streptomyces iranensis, assembly GCF_017874715.1. GTDB lineage: Bacteria > Actinomycetota > Actinomycetes > Streptomycetales > Streptomycetaceae > Streptomyces > Streptomyces iranensis. The sequence continues at coordinate 147,144 of NZ_JAGGLR010000018.1, forward strand.
AAGGACTCGCGGATCGCCCTGGCGGGGCTGCTGGCCGGGCACAACGAGCTGCGGGTGGTCGCTACTTGCGCCTACACCAACACCGGTGAGGGGCTGCATCGCTTTGTCGACCCGGTCGACCAGCAGGCGTACCTCTACACCCAGTTCGAGGTGCCCGACGCCCGCCGGGTGTTCGCCAACTTCGAGCAGCCGGACCTGAAGGGCACGTTCCAGTTCACCGTGACCGCGCCCGAGGGCTGGACGGTGATCTCGAACTCTCCGACGCCGGAGCCGAAGGACAACGTCTGGCGGTTCGAGCCGACCCCGCGCATCTCCACGTACATCACCGCCCTGATCGTCGGCCCGTACCACAGCGTGCACAGCTCCTACGAGAAGGACGGCCGCTCGGTGCCGCTGGGCATCTACTGCCGTCCCTCGCTCGCGGAGTACCTCGACTCTGACGCGATCTTCGCGGTGACGCGGCAGGGCTTCGCGTGGTTCGAAGAGAAGTTCGACTACGCGTACCCGTTCGCCAAGTACGACCAGCTGTTCGTGCCGGAGTTCAACGCGGGCGCGATGGAGAACGCGGGCGCGGTGACCATTCGCGACCAGTACGTCTTCCGTTCCAAGGTGACGGACGCGGCGTACGAGACGCGCGCCGAGACCATCCTCCACGAGCTGGCCCATATGTGGTTCGGCGACCTGGTCACCATGGAGTGGTGGAACGACCTGTGGCTGAACGAGTCGTTCGCCACCTACACCTCGATCGCCTGCCAGGCCCACGCGCCGGGCAGCAGGTGGCCGCACTCGTGGACCACCTTCGCCAACTCCATGAAGACCTGGGCCTACCGGCAGGACCAGCTGCCGTCCACCCACCCGATCATGGCCGAGATCAACGACCTGGACGACGTCCTGGTCAACTTCGACGGGATCACGTACGCCAAGGGTGCCTCGGTACTCAAGCAGCTGGTCGCGTACGTCGGGATGGACGAGTTCTTCCGTGGCGTCCAGGCGTACTTCAAGCGCCACGCCTACAAGAACACCCGGCTGTCGGACCTGCTCGGCGCGCTGGAGGAGACCAGCGGGCGCGATCTCAAGACCTGGTCCAAGCAGTGGCTGGAGACGGCGGGCATCAATGTGCTGCGGCCGGAGATCGAGACGGACGCGAGCGGCACGGTGACCTCCTTCGCGGTGCGGCAGGAGGCCCCGGCGCTGCCGCCCGGCGCCAAGGGCGAGCCCACTTTGCGGCCGCATCGCATCGCCATCGGGCTCTACGACCTGAACCCGACCGGCAAGCTGATCCGCTCCGAGCGCATCGAGCTGGACGTGGACGGCGAGCTGACCGAGGTACCGCAGCTGACCGGCACCAAGCGCTCCGCGGTGATCCTGCTCAACGACGACGACCTCACCTACGCGAAGGTGCGGCTGGACCCGGACTCGCTGGCCGTGGTCACCGAGCACCTCGGCGACTTCGAGGAGTCGCTGCCGCGCGCGCTGTCCTGGGCCTCGGCCTGGGACATGGTCCGCGACGGCGAACTGGCCACCCGCGACTACCTCGCGCTGGTGCTCTCGGGCATCGCCAAGGAATCGGACATCGGCGTCGTCCAGTCGCTGCACCGCCAGGTGAAACTGGCCCTGGACCTCTACGCCGCGCCGGACTGGCGCGAGACGGGCCTGGCCCAGTGGACCGAGGCCACGCTCGACCACCTGCGGGCGGCGGCGCCGGGCAGCGACCACCAGCTGGCCTGGGCACGGGCCTTCACGGCGACCGCCCGCACCGACGCCCAGCTGGACCTGGTCTCCGGACTGCTCGGGGGCACCGAGACGATCGAGGGCCTGGTCATCGACACCGAGCTGCGCTGGGCGCTGCTGGAGCGGCTCGCCGCCACGGGGCGTGCCGAGGAGGCCGCGATCGCGGCGGAGCTGGAGCGCGACAAGACCTCCGCGGGCGAGCGGCACGCCGCGACGGCGCGGGCCGCGCGGCCGACACCGCAGGCCAAGGCGGAGGCGTGGGCCTCGGTCGTGGAGAGCGACAAGCTGCCGAACGCGGTGCAGGAGGCGGTGATCGGCGGCTTCATCCAGACCGATCAGCGGGAGCTGCTGGCGCCGTACACGGAGAAGTACTTCGCGGCGGCGAAGGACGTCTGGAACAGCCGCAGCCATGAGATGGCGCAGCAGATCGTGGTGGGCCTGTACCCGGCACTGCAGGTCGCGCCGGAGACGCTGGACGCCACGGACGCGTGGCTCGCGTCCGCCGAACCCACGGCGGCGCTGAGGCGTCTGGTGACGGAGTCGCGGGCGGGCATCGACCGCGCCCTCCGCGCGCAGGCCGCGGACGCGAACGCGGGCTGACCGGCGCGGCGCCGTGCGGGGCCGTACGCCCCGCACGGCGCCCCGAAACCTTGTTGTGGGCAATCGTTCCGCGGGGCGGAACGGGTGGGCACAACCCACCCACCGGGGTGCACCCGGGAGCGATGGCTCAGCCAGGAACTAGCTCAGCCGGTGCGGGCGCGCCCGGCTCTGGTCAACGTTTCGTTGCCGGGTGCCGGCCGGTGGCCGTTTGTGCCCACCCGTTCCGCCCCGCGGAACGCATGCCCACAAACGGGTTACCCAGGGTCTCGTAAGGCTGGGCGGGCCATTTCGCCGTATTGGCGGAGGAGGTCCGGGTATGCCGAGGCGGCGACGCGGAGCCAGCGTTCCGCTTCCTCCGTCCGCCCCAGCCCCCGCAACGCTTCCGCCAGCCAGTACGGCGCCTCCTCATGCTTCCCCTCACACGCCACCCTCAACAACGGCTCCGCCTCCGCACACGCCCCCCGCCGCACCATGCTCCGCCCCGCCAGAAACGCGGGCGGTACAAGCCCGCTGCGCGCGGCACGCACATACCACCGCTCGGCGTGCTGCGGATCCCCGCCGCGCTCCTCCGACGTCCAGCCCAGCCACCACGCGGCGCGCCCATGCCCCAGGTCGGCCGCCCGGCGGAACCAGATCTGGGCAGTACGCCGGTCCCCGGCCTCGTCGTGGATCCGGCCTATGTCATACGCCGCACCGGCGTCGCCCTCCGCCGCCGCGGGCTCGTAGTACGGCACCATTCGCAGCCCCTTGGCGCCGCCCCCTTCGTACAGCATCCGCCCGAGGGCGAGCAGGGCGCGCGGGGTGCCCGCCTTGCGGTACCACTCGTCGGCCTCGGGCAGCCGGTACAGCCGGTCCAGCGCGTCGGCGTACGCGAACCAGGCGTCCGGGCCGCCCTCCTCGGCGCGGGCCCGCAGCCCGGACAGCCGCTCCTCCCACTCGGGGGGCGGCATCCGCTCGGGGTCGGCCCGGATCGCGGCGATGTCCCGAAGCGCCGCGACGATCCGCTCCTCGCCCTCGTCGAACAGGCTCGGGCCATCCTCCTCATCGACCCCGCCGACCCCGCCGACCCCGTCGACACCGTGGACCCCGTCGACACCGTGGACCCCGTCGACACCGTCGACCACGTCGACCCCCGTGGCCCGCAGCCACCGCTCCGCCTCCTCCAGCCGCCGCTGCCGCACGCACAGCACCCCGAGGTTGAAGCAGGCCCACATGTGGCCGCCGTCCGCCGCGTCGGCCGTGCGGTACCACTCCTCGGCCGTGCGCAGCTCGCCGTTCTCCTCGGCCCAGACGCCGAGGACGTACGCCGCGCCGTCGTAGCCCCGCTCATGGGCGCGTTCGACAAGGGCGCGGGCCTCGGCCCAGCGGCTGTCGTCGCGGGCGATGAAGAGGGCCTGGTCCACCAGCGCCTTGGCACCTCCGACCGCGGCCGCACGGGCGTACAGCGCCTCGGCCTCCGCGACCATCCGGGGGTAGCGCTCGAACATCGCCTTGCGCTCCGGGTCGAGCAGCTCGCGCAGCGCCTCGTACGCCTCCTCGGGGTCGCCCTCGGCCTCCGCGCGGGCGAGGGCCGCGCGCCAGCCGTCCAGGTCCCTCAGCATGCTCTGGATGGCCCGGCGGCTGTGGGCGGCGACGTCGTCGCCCTCGGCGGACGCCTCGGCCAGCCGCTCCAGGGCGGTGTCCCATGCGCCGCGGGCGGCCAGCAGCACGGCGCCGTTGGTCTTGCACTCGACGCTGCCGAGCGCGGCCCCGTGCTCGTACCACCGCTCGGCGCCGGCCGTGTCACCGGCCTCCTGCAGCAGCCGGGCCAGACCGAACGCACAGCCGCCGTCGCGATCGGCGGCCGTGCGGTACCACCGCTCGGCCTCGGCGAACTCGCCGCGGTCCTTATGACAGATCGCGAGCGTGCGCGAGGCGTCCGTGTCCCCGGCGTCGGCGGCCCTGGCCCACCATGGCAGGGCCTCGTCCAAGCGGCCCCGGCCGGTGAGGAGTTCGGCGTAGGCCCGGTACGCGCCCGGCTTCCCGGCCGCCGCCGCGGCCCTCAGCCGGGCCGCTTCGGCTTCCGGATCCACCGCCGCATCTTGCGATGAATGTTCGACCATCACCCGATGGTGCCAGAGTGATCACGCCCGTTCGGCACGGGCCCTGCGACGGGCCAGCAGCGCCTGGCGCCGCTCGTCGAACTTGGTGGCCTGATCGTCCAATCCGCCCATGTAGAGCCCCAGTTCCTCCTGCGCCTTGAGCCCCTCCGGGCCGAGCCCGCCGATCTCCAGGACCTTCAGGAAGCGCAGCACGGGCTGGAGGACGTCGTCGTGGTGGATGCGCAGGTTGTAGATGCCGCCGATGGCGATCTGGGCGGCGGCGCGCTCGAAGCCGGGCATCCCGTGTCCCGGCATGCGGAAGTCGACCACCACATCGCGGACGGCGCACATGGTCTGGTCGGGGGCCAGCTCGAACGACTTCCCGAGCAGGTTCCGGTAGAAGATCATGTGCAGGTTCTCATCGGTGGCGATACGCGCCAGCATCCGGTCGCAGACCGGGTCGCCGGAGTGATGGCCGGTGTTGCGGTGCGAGATGCGGGTGGCCAGCTCCTGGAAGGCGACATACGCCACGGTGTGCAGCATGCTGTGCTGGTTGTCCGATTCGAAGCCCTCGCACATGTGCTCCATGCGGAACCGCTCCAGCTGCACCGGGTCGACGGCGCGGCTGGTCAGCAGGTAGTCGCGCATCACGATGCCGTGGCGCCCCTCCTCCGCCGTCCAGCGGTGCACCCAGGTACCCCAGGCGCCGTCCCGGCCGAAGAGGGTCGCGATCTCGTGGTGGTAGCTGGGGAGGTTGTCCTCGGTGAGGAGGTTGACCACAAGCGCTATCCGGCCGACCTCGCTGACCTTGGACTGGTCGGGCGCCCATGCCTCACCGCCCATGACCCCGTCGAAGTTCCGGCCGTCGCTCCAGGGGACGTATTCGTGCGGCATCCACTCCTTGGCGACGTTCAGATGCCGGTTGAGCTCGGTCTCGACGACCTCTTCGAGTGCGTACAGGAGCTGGGTGTCGCTCCAGACGGCCTGACCGTGGCGATGGGAGGGGGCGAGTGTCACGGTGGGGCTCCAGGGGACGGGGGCGACGGGCTATACCTACGGCCCCGTAGGTTACGACACCGTAGGTTAAAGCGAAAATAAACAGGTCAGGGCCGGTGGATGGCACGCGATGAACTCGGCGTGACGCGCTCCCACTTGGCGATCCGGGCCGACGGGACGGGGAGTGACCGGGCGCGGCCGGGGCGACGACGGGGCACGGCCGGGACATGGCGGGGACGTGGCTGGGACATGGCGGGGACGTGGCCGGAAAGCGACTCGCCCCGTACACAACAAAAGCGCCCCGGCCAAATGGCCGGGGCGCTCCGCAGCGGCGTGCGGGCTTCGTCGATCGATCGCGTCAGTCGGTCTGCTTACGGGACTTCCTGTCTCCCGCCATGACCAGACCCGCGATCACCAGGAACAGGATGATCGGAGCAGCGACATAGAGGCCCAGTGTCTCGGCGACACTCAGGCCCGGACCCGGGTCGTCACCGTCGTCGCGGGTGAGCGCGAACGCGGGGGACGACATCAGCAGCATCGCCGTCGTCGCGGCGATGACTGCACCGGCGCGCACGGCGTTCTTTTTGACCTTGTTGCTCACGGACTCAAGTTATCCGACGCCCCCCGGCGCCGCGTGCCCGGGGTGGCCTTACACGGCGCTGAGATGACCATGACACGGTCCCGGATCGCCGGCTCAGCGGCGGCCCGCCTCGCTGAGGTGGACCGTGGGCGGCAGCAGCCGTGGCGCGGCGCGGGAGGCGAGGACGCGTATCCGCAGCCCGTCGGCGGTGACGGGCGCGGCCAGCGGGAGGATGCGCCGGGCCCCGATGGTCGTTCCGGAGGCGATGTCCCGCCAGGCCCCCGCCACCCGGGCCTGCACGGTGAACTCCTCCACCCGCTGCCCCTGGCGGATGTCCTCGCCGAGCCGCACCCGGTCGAAGGTCACCGGATGACCGGTGGCCGGCCGGGAGCCGGTGCCGTATGTCGTCCTTACGGCCTTGCCGAAGGCCGTAAGGGAGGCCATATCGGCGTCGTCGATCCGGCCGTTCTTCGTGGGCGGGACATTGAGCAGCAGCGAGGCGTTTCGGCCCACGCTGCGCTCGTACAGCGACATCAGCTGGTCCGGGGTCTTGGGCCGCTCCGCGGGGTCGTGGAACCAGCCGGGGCGGATCGAGACATCCGCCTCGGCCGGATACCACTGCAGATAGCGCACGCCCGGCGCGGTCAGCTTCGCGCGCGAGCCGATGTCGGCGTCGGTGGAGTCATTGGGCAGCCCGCCGCCGATGACGGTCCATGGGTCGACCGTGGACGGGGTCACCGACCACTCGGTCTCCCGGGCGATACCGTCCTCGTTGCCCACCCAGCGCACGCCCTGGGCGCCCTGGAAGACCACCGAATCCGGCGAGAGCGCGTGGATCAGCTCGAACCAGTTCCTGACGTTGTAGTGCTGGGTGACGCCCGCACCACCCCAGGGGTTGGCACCGTCCAGCCAGAACTCGTCGATGGGGCCGTACTGCGTCAGGATCTCGTAGATCTGGTTGAGGTAGTACGCGTCGTAGTCGTCGGCGGCGAAGCGGAAGGTGGGCAGCGCACCGGAGGCGACCTTGTCCGCCCGGTCGTCGCCGGGGACGAGGGTGGGGATGGTGCGCTCGGTGGGCTTGCTGCCGTTGCCGTAGCGGCCCTGGCCGGCGGGTGCGCGGTCGCCGTCCTCCAGGGCCATCCGCTCGGGCAGCGACAGCTCCTCGCCGTTCTGCTGCTTCTCGCGGATCTTCTCGACCCACCGGGCGTGCCAGGCGTGCGGCAGCTCGGCGCCGTCCGCGGGCGAGAGGTAGACGCCGACCTTGAGTCCCGCCTTACGGGCGGCCTTGACGTACGCGCCCAGGACGTCGCCGTCGGGATTCCGGCCACCGGGGCCCTTCGTCCACCAGGGGCTGGCCTCGACGTCGTGGTCGGTGTAGCGGCTCGGGTAGAGCGCGAAGCCGTCGTGGTGCTTGGCGGTGAGCATGACCTGCCGGGCACCGGCGGCCTTGTACGCCCGCATCCACTGGTCCATGGCGATCTCGGGCGGGTCGAAGAGCTTCTCGTCCTCGGCTCCGGAACCCCACTGGCGGCCGGTCATGGTGTTCATGCCGAAGTGAGTGAAGGCGGTGATCTCGCGCTGCTGCCAGGCCCGCTGCCCGGGGGTGGGGATGGTGTGGGCGGCCTTGTCGACGATGCGGGCGGGGGTGTCGCAGTCCTCGACGATCTGCTGTGGTGCGGGGGTGACGGGCCCCTCGCATCCGACCCGTGCGGGGGCCTGCGCGGCGGCCTCCGCGGGGGCGGGAGGGACGGCGGCGGCCGCGAGGGCGGCCAGGGCGAGGACGCGGAGCGCGAGCAGCGCGCGCCGCCGTCCGCGGGTTCTGTGGGTGCCGGGCGTTCCGGCCAGAGGTCGGGCCATGGTCCCCTCCAGGTCTCCGATCGGCATTGATCGGATCTCTATGGCGGTGTCCATGACAGCCTGACAGAGGAGAGGCGTTCTGGGGAGACTGCACACGACAGAGGTCCCACCTATGGGACGGAGCAACCACTACAAGGCGTCCACCGCACGCCAGGGGCCCCGCCCCTGAACCCCGAGGCCTGGGGCGAAGCCCCCGCTCCGGGGCCTGGGGGCGAAGCCCCGCTCCGGGGTCTGGGGCGAAGCCCCGCTCCCGGGCCTGGGGGCAGAGCCCCGCTCCCGGGTCTGGGGGCAGAACCCCACTCCGGGGTCTTGGGGCAGAGCCCCGCCCCGGGGCCTGGGGGCGGAGCGCCGCTCCGGGGTCTTGGGACGAAGTCCCGCTCCCGGGGCCTGGGGCGAAGCCCCACTCCCAGGCCTGGGGGCAAAGCCCCGCCCCCCGGGGCCTTGGGGCAGAGCCTCACTCCCAGGCCTGGGGACGGAGCCCCGCTCCGGGGCCTTGGGACGAAGTCCCGCTCCCGGGGCCTGGGGCGAAGCCCCACTCCCAGGCCTGGGGGCAAAGCCCCACTCCGGGGCCTTGGGGCAGAGCCCCACTCCCAGGCCTGGGGGCAAAGCCCCACTCCGGGGTCTGGGGGCGGAGCCCCGCTCTGGGGTCTGGGGGCAAAGCCCCGCTCCGGGGCCTGGGGGCGGAGCCCCGCTCTGGGGTCTGGGGCGGAGCCCCAGTTGTGGGAAGGGGCGGGGAGGGGAACAGCCCGCCGCAGGCGTCACGACCCGCCGGGCGCCCCGGAGTGGCTATGCGGCGTGGGGCCACGAGGCGCCAGCAGGGCCACCTCGTCCATCAGCGCACGCAGCCGGGGCGAGGCGACCAGCTCCTCCAGGGACATCGGGCGCCCCTCCGCGTCGGCGATCGGCAGCCGCCAGTTGGGGTACTGATCCCAGGTGCCCGGCAGATTCTGCGGTCTGCGATCCCCCACCGCGTCCGGCAGCCAGACACCCACCATCTTCGCCGGGGTACGCAGCAGAAAGCGGTGGACCGCCTTGACCGCCGCCTCCTCGTCGCCCGGCCCCTCCGGCAGCAGCCCGAGCCGCCCCAGCACCCCCAGCCACTCGGCGACCTCGACCGCGTCCGCCGCGCGCTCCTCGGCCAGGGGGCGGCTCAGCAGGCCCAGCCGGTGGCGCAGCTCGACATGGTCGCCGGTGAGCCGGGCGGCCGTGCTCGGCAGATCGTGGGTCGTCACGGTGGCCAGGCAGTCCGCCCGCCACTCCTCCGGCGCCAGCGGCCGCGCCGCGCCCGTCCCGTTGTAGTTCCGCTCGAACCACATCACCGAGGTGCCCAGCACCCCCCGCCGCTCCAGTTCCTCCCGCACACCGGGTTCGACCGTCCCCAGGTCCTCCCCTATGACGACCGCCCCGGCCCGGTGCGCCTCCAGGGCGAGCGCTCCGAGCATCGCCTCCGCGTCGTAGCGGACGTAACAGCCCTCGGTCGGCTCCCGCCCCTCCGGCACCCACCACAGCCGGAAGAGGCCCATCACATGGTCGATACGGAGCGCGCCCGCGTGCCGTAAGAGGCCGCTCAGCAGATCGCGGTAGGGGGCGTAGCCGGTGGCCGCGAGGGCGTCCGGGCGCCACGGCGGCAGGCCCCAGTCCTGGCCCCGGGAGTTGAAGGCGTCCGGGGGCGCGCCGATCGACATGCCGGAGGCGAAGACGTCCTGGAGCGCCCAGGCGTCGGCGCCCGAGGGATGGACCCCGACCGCCAGATCGTGCACGAGGCCGATGCCCATGCCCGCCTCGCGTGCGGCGCGCTGTGCGGCGGCCAGCTGGGTGTCGGTGAGCCAGGCCAGCCAGCAGTGGAAGTCGGTGCGGTCCAGATGCTCGGCCCGCGCCCGGACGGTGCCCGCCGAGCGCGGATCGGCCAGGCCGTCGGGCCAGGCACGCCATTCGGGGCCATGGGTCTCGGCGAGCGCGCACCACAGGGCGTGGTCCTCCAGGGCCTGACCGCGCTCGGCGAGGAAGTCGCAGTAGGCGGCGCGGCGGCCGGGGCTGAGCGGCACCGTCCGCACCAGCTCCAGCGCCTCCCGCTTGAGGGCCCAGACGGCGTCCCGGTCGATGAGGGCGCCCTCGCGCAGGACGGAGTCACGGAGGGCGGCGGCGGCCTCCAGCAGCTGATCGGCCCGCTCACGGGCGCGGCCGCGCAGATGGGCGTATTCGGGCACGTCCTCGATCCGCAGATGGACCGGGTCGGGGAAGCGCCGCGAGGAGGGGCGGTACGGCGAGGGGTCGGTGGGCGCGGCCGGGGTGCCGGGCACGGCGGCGTGCAGCGGGTTGATCTGGACGAAGCCGGCGCCGAGCGCCCGCCCCGACCAGGCGGCCAGATCGGCCAGGTCGCCGAGGTCGCCCATGCCCCAGGAGCGGGTGGAGAGCAGCGAATAGAGCTGTACCAGGAAGCCGTGGCTGCGGACCGGGGACAGCGGCATCCGGTCGGGGGCCACGATGAGGGGGGCACTGGCGCGGCGGCCGTCGGGGGCCTCGGCGAGCAGGGTGTGGGCGCCGGGCGGCAGTGCGGCGAGCGCGGTAAGGAGGCCATCGGCGGTGGCGCCATCCACAAAGACGCCATCCATAAGAACGCCGCCCGCAAGAACGCCGCCGGTAAGAAGGCCGCCCGTAAGAACGCCATCCGTAAGGGCACCGTCCAGGGCGCCGCTCTCGTGGGCGCCGCCCTTCTTCAGGGGGCCATCGGCCCGTAAGGCCCCCGCGGCCGCCCGCCCCCGTGGGTGCGGTGCGCCGTCCTCGGGGCACACCCGCAGCGCCGTGCCCTCGGGCAGGCTCAGGCGGGGCGCCTTGCCGGGGCGCACCACCACACAGGGGGGCAGCAGCCGGTCGCGCTGCCGGCCGTCATACCGGTCCAGCGCTTCGCGTACGGATCGGGGGGTGGAGGCGTCCACGCCGAGCGCGGCGAGCACGGCGACGACGGTGTCCTCGGGCACCTGGACGGTGCGGCCCGGGGCGGGGTCGTAGGAGGTGGCGACACCGTGCAGCTCGGCGAGCCGCGCTCTGCCCATCAGTACTCCATCGGCTCGCAGCCCGCGCCCGCGCCGGCGAGGACGGCGGTCGGCTCACTCGTCAGGGGAAGTTCGGCGGCGAGCGGAGGCTCGCTGGTCAGGGGGATGTTGTCGGCGAGCGGAGGCTCGCTGGTGAGGGGCGCTTCGGTGGCGCTTCCGGACCCGAGGCCGTCCAGGCCGCACAGTCCGCAGTCGGGGTCGGAGACCCCGTCGAAGGGATCTGGTTCGCTGGACGCCTCGGGGCCGGGTTTGGAAAGGGCGGAAGACAGAAGTTGAGCTGACGCGGCCACACGGACCTCCGTGGGGTTGTCGGCAGTGGGTCATCCCGAGCCCTACCCACTCCGAACGGGCGCAGACGTAAACGCCCCCCGGACGTGCTGTAGGTCACAACCCCTCTGGGCGGCGATTTCACTGCGCGAAGGGATCGGAGGCACAGAGTTTACGAACAGGACCGCCCTTCGTCCGTCAGACTTGCGCCGGGCGTGCCGCGCCCGGCGCGGGCCGCCCGAGGCCCGGCGCCAGGCGCCCGAGGCGCGGCGCCAGGCGCCCGAGGCCCGGCGCACGCGGCAATCACGCGGCAATGCCGACACTTCGGTCGTTCGCGTTGACACCTTCACCGGCCTGATGGTGGGCTCACGCCTATCGGCGCCTTAGTACGGGGACCGGCTATCTGGATCGAGGAGAGGCCCGTGCAGTTCGGGGGGAAGAGGCCCAGGGCAGCGGGCGCGACGGCCATGGCCGCCGCGGTCATCGGGGGGCTGCTCGGCGGTGCCCCGGCGGCCACCGCGGCACCGGTGGACCACGGCGCCCCGGGCGCCGCCACACCGGAGCGCGACAGCAGCGAGGGCACACCGCCCGTATGGCCGCGCCCCCAGTCGCTGCGGGCGCGGGGGTCGGAGGTGGCCCTGGGGGACGAGGCCACGCTCATAGCCGACGGCGACGCCGATCCGTACGCCCTGGACGCGCTGCGCGGCCTGCTGCACGACGCGGGGGTGCGCACCGTCAACGAGGCCACGCCCGGCGGCAAGGCCCCGGCGCGCGGGCTGGTGGTGCACGTCGGCGGTAAGGGCGCGACGAACGCGCTGCGCGCCCTGCGCGCGCCCGAGCGCGGCGACCTCCCCTCAGGCGGCTATCTCCTGGCCACGGGCCCGGTGGACGGGCACCCCACGGTCGCGCTGTCCGGCGTCGGCCCGGACGGGCTCTTCCACGCCGTCCAGACCCTGCGCCAGCTGCTGGTGAAGCGGGAGAGCCGGGGCTCCGCCTTCGCCGGGGTGACCGTCCGCGACTGGCCCGCGACGGCCGTAAGGGGGACGACGGAGGGCTTCTACGGCTCCCCGTGGTCGCATCGCGACCGGCTGGCCCAGCTCGACTTCATGGGCCGCACCAAGCAGAACCGCTATCTCTACGCGCCCGGCGACGACACCTACCGGCAGGCCCGCTGGCGCGACCCCTACCCGGCCGAGCGGCGCGAGGAGTTCCGCGAGCTGGCCACGCGCGCCCGAGCCAACCATGTGACCCTCGGCTGGGCGGTCTCCCCCGGCCAGGAGATGTGCTTCTCCTCCTCGAAGGACCTCAAGGCGCTGCTGCGGAAGGTCGACGCCATGTGGGCGCTCGGGGTGCGCTCCTTCCAGCTGCAGTTCCAGGACGTCAGTTACAGCGAGTGGCACTGCGGCGCCGACGCCGATGAATTCGGCTCCGGCCCGGAGGCCGCCGCCACCGCGCAGGCCAAGGTGGCAGGCGCCCTCGCCCGCCACCTGGCCGACCGCTATCCCGGCTCGGCCCCGCTGTCCCTGATGCCGACCGAGTACTACCAGGACGGCGACACCGAGTTCCGCCGCGCGCTGGCCGGGGCGCTCGACCAGCGTGTGGAGGTCGCCTGGACCGGGGTCGGGGTGGTGCCCAGGACCATCACCGGCGGTGAGCTGGCCGGTGCCCGGTCGGCTTTCGGCCACCGCCTGGTCACCATGGACAACTACCCGGTCAACGACTGGGCGCAGGACCGGATCTTCCTCGGCCCGTACACCGGACGCGACCCGGCGGTGGCCACCCAGTCCGCGGCTCTGCTGGCCAACGCCATGGAGCAGCCGACCGCCTCCCGGATCCCGCTGTTCACCGCCGCCGACTTCGCCTGGAACCCGCGCGGCTACCGCCCCCAGGAGTCCTGGCAGGCGGCCATCGACGACCTCGCCGGGAACGACACCAAGACCCGCGCCGCCCTGCGCGCGCTCGCCGGGAACGACGCCTCCTCAGTGCTCGGCGGCGACGAGTCCGCGTATCTGCGCCCGCTCATCGACGCGTTCTGGACGGCCCTGGGCGGTACGGACGTGGAGCGGCTGGAGCGCTCGGCCGAGCGGCTGCGCGAGGCCTTCACGACGATGCGTGACGCCCCCGAGCGGCTCTCCCGCACGCTGGGCGACGATGTGCGGCCCTGGCTCGACCAGCTGAGCCGGTACGGCGACGCGGGGGTGCGGGCCGTGGACATGCTCACCGCCCAGGCGCGCGGCGACGGGGCGGCGGCCTGGAAGGCCCAGCTCGCGGTGGAGGCGCTGCGCGAGAGGATCGGGGACAGCCGGGTCACGGTCGGCAAGGGCGTCCTCGACCCCTTCCTCGCCAAGGCCCTGGTCCGCGCGGACGCCTGGTCGGGCGTGGACCGGACCCCGAAGCTGGGGCTGCGGACCGGCAAGGAGGACCGCGCGGCGGCCGACGGTAAGGCGGCCACCGAGGTGTCCTCGCCCGGTCGCCCGGTCACCGTGCGCTTCGGCCGCAGCCGTCCGCTCGCCTCCGTCTCCGCGCTCACCGCACGAGTCCGGGACGCCGCGCCCGGCACCGTCGAGGCGCATGTCCCCGGTGCGGGCTGGCGCCGCATCGGCGCCCTCTCCGGCAGCGGCTTCACCCAGGTCAGGGCGGCGGAGGGGGACAAGGACCTGTCGGCGGACGCGATCCGGCTCAGCTGGCCGGAGGGCACCACCCCGCCGGCCGTGCACGAGATCACGCCCTGGTTCGGCGACACCCCGGACGCCGGGCTCACGCTGTCCCACAAGACGGCGGACGCACAGATAGGCGGCGACGCGGCCGTGGTCGAGGCCCAGCTGGTCTCCCACCGCCCCGGCGATGTGAACGGCGACCTCACGGTGAAGGCGCCGCACGGCATCACCGTCCGTGCCCCCGACGGGGTCACGGCCCCGCGCGGCGGTACGGCGACCGCCCGGCTGGAGATATCGGTGGCCAAGGGCACCAAGCCGGGCAGCTACTCCCTCCCGGTCCGCTTCGGGTCCGAGGAGCGCATGCTGACGTTAAGGGCGCATCCGCACACCGGTGGCCCGGATCTGGCCCGCGCGGAGGGCGCAAAGGCGACCTCGTCCGGCGATGAGACCGCCGATTTCCCGGCGTCCGCGGCGATCGACGGCAAGGCGGACACCCGCTGGTCCTCCCGGGCCGAGGACGGCGCCTGGCTCCAGCTGGAGCTGGCCCACCCGGCCCGGATCGGCCGCCTCGAGCTGAACTGGCAGGACGCGTACGCCTCCCGCTACCGCGTCCAGGTCTCCAAGGACGGCCGCACCTGGCGCGACGCGGCGACGGTCGCCCATGGGAAGGGCGGTCTGGAGTCGATCGGCATGGACGCCCCCGGCACGCGGTTCATCCGCGTCCAGGGCGTCGAGCGCGCCACCCGCTTCGGCTACTCCCTCTGGTCGGTCGCCGCCTACGCGGTGCGGAAGGACTAGGGGGTGCGGACGAATTGGGTCCTGTCCGGCGGATCTTCACGGGTCCGTGAAGATCCGCCGGACAGGACCCAGGGCTCCCGCGAGCAGACACAGTAATGGCCCGGTCTCTCAGGCAGATTTGCCGTCGATCCGGGCCATGGCGTCTTCCGCGCCGTATGCCTGGAGGTATGGCAGCCAGCGCGGGTCCCTATGGCCCGTGCCGATGATCCGCCACGCGAGCCCCGACGGCGGCGCGGGTTGATGCCGCAGCCGCCAGCCGATCTCGCCGACATGGCGGTCTGCCTTGACGTGATTGCAGCGACGGCACGCGGCGACCACGTTCTCCCAGGTGTGCTGCCCGCCACGGCTGCGCGGGATGACGTGATCGACGCTGGTTGCGACGCCACCGCAGTAGGCGCATCGGCCGCCGTCGCGGGCGAACAGGGCGCGGCGGGTGAGCGGGACGGGGCCGCGAAAGGGCACCCGCACAAAGCGCTTCAGCCGTACGACGCTGGGTGCGGGCATCACGCGGGTCGCGCTGTGCATCAGGGCGCCTGAGTCCTCGAGGCTGACGGCTTTGTCATTGAGGACGAGTATGAGCGCGCGGCGGAGCGGTACGACGCCGAGAGGCTCGTACGACGCGTTGAGGACCAGGACATGCGGCACGGGGGCCTCCTTGTACGCCGGCGGCGCGTGGCTCGCGCCGGGACGATCTCCCCCAGTTTCCCCTGAACCCTGGCCGGAACGCCACTATCACCGGGTTAACGGTTGAGAGGCATTTCCGCGTACCGCATGTATACCCTCCGTACACGGCGGGGACACCGACCGCTTGACCACTACCCTGTCGGCCTTCCGGCGCCCTTGCCAACGAGGTGCGCGGGGAGCGGGATACCACCGCGAAGTGGCAAGAATCACGGCCCGCTCCAGCTGGTGCCGCCGCACGGCCCCCGGCCGGGGCAGAGGGTGGAATTGCCGCCTCCGGACCCGCCCAAATGCGCCCCCTGACCGCGCTCGCGCGCTCTCGAACACAGGAACGGCGCATCTCGCGCCCGGCTACTGTGTGAGAGGTTGCGTGCGCGGGCGATCCGTGTGGGCATGTCGCATACGAAGGGTTTCTGCTGTGTTCTGGTCCGCTGCTCTGGCCGCTGACTCGACGCCTCGTCCCACGACTCTCGACGATGCGCAGAAGAGCGCCACGAACGCCGCGGGCTGGGTGGAGGAGAACTGGTCCACCTGGCTCGGCATCGGGCTTCGCATAGCCCTGATCCTGATCATCGCCTTCGTGCTCCGGTCCGTCGTCCGGCGGGCGATCACCAAGCTGATAGAGCGCATGAACCGCACGGCCCAGGCCGTCGACGGCACCGCGCTCGGCGGGCTGCTGGTCAATGTGGAGCGACGGCGCCAGCGGTCCGCGGCGATCGGCTCGGTGCTGCGCTCCGTGGCCTCGTTCCTGATCATGGGCACCGCGGGGCTGATGATCCTCTCCGCACTGGAGATCAATCTGGCGCCGCTGCTTGCCAGCGCCGGGGTCGCGGGGGTGGCGATCGGTTTCGGCGCCCGCAATCTGGTCACCGACTTCCTCTCCGGTGTCTTCATGATTCTCGAGGACCAGTACGGGGTCGGCGACACGGTCGACGCCGGGGTGGCCTCCGGCGAGGTGATCGAGGTCGGTCTGCGCGTCACCAAACTGCGCGGGGACAACGGCGAGATCTGGTACGTGCGCAACGGCGAGGTCAAACGGATCGGCAACCTCAGCCAGGGCTGGGCGACGGCCGCGCTCGATGTCCAGGTCCGGGCCGAGGAGGATCTGGACCAGGTCCGGGCCGTGATCACGCAGGTCGGTGTGGACATGGCCAAGGAGGAGCCGTGGAACGAGCGGCTCTGGGAGCCGATCGAGGTCCTGGGTCTCGACGCGGTCTATCTGGACTCGATGATCGTCCGGGTGTCGGCGCGGACCATGCCCGGCAAGGCGCTCGGCGTCGAGCGGGAGCTGCGCTGGCGGATCAAGAAGGCGCTGAACGAGGCGGGCATCCAGCTCGTCGGCCGGCCTCTGGATCCGGAGCTCCAGACCGACGCCGTCGATCCGAGCGCCACCACGGCGGCGCCGTCGGCGCTGGCCAACCCGGACTCGCCGCAGTCGGCGGCGGCCAGCCCGATCGCTCCCGGCGCCGGTCCGGCCGCCACCCCCTCCGCGACGGTGCCGCCGCCCGCGACGAAGTGAGCGCGGCGGGCGCGACACGGCGGACATGACACGGCTGACATGACGAGGCGGACATGACGAGGCTCCCGCCCCGGTGAGGGACGGGAGCCTCATGCGAACCGTAAGGAGCTCAGGCCTGTGCGAGCCGTAAGGAGCTCAGCCCCGTGCGAGCCGTAAGGAGCTCAGCCCCGGCCGCTCAGCGGCGGTGGTGTCCGCCGAACGAGGTGAGGTAGCCGGCCGCGGGCGTGCCCACACCGGTCACGTCGTCATAGCCCACGACCGCGTGGAGCGAGCTGTCCCGGCCGAGGCTGCGCAGCGAGGTCACCAGCCCGTCGGTGTCGTCGTGGCTGTTGACGTAGTCGACCCGGACCACGCCCAGCGAGACACCGGCGCCCAGCGGGTGGTCGGTCACATCGTGGTACGAGGCGGTGCCGTACCGGTCGTACAGCGACGGGTTGGCGAAGCCGATCGGCTGGCCGCCGCGTGCCTGCTGGGCGAGCGCCTGGACACCGGCGATCACGGGCGCGGCCAGCGAGGTGCCGCCGATGCGGTACTCGCCGTACTGGAGCGACCCGTCCGGGAAGGTCTGCGTCTGGCCCACCAGGAAGCCGGTGTTGGGGTCGGCCACGGCCGCGATGTCCGGGGTCACCCGCTGCTTGGCCGTGCCTCCATTGGCCAGGGCGAGCGCGTCCGGCACCACACCGCGCTGGTAGAAGGGCTGGGCGACGGTCTTGCTGGTGCCGCCCCCGGCGCCGGAGGTGTACGCGCCGGGCAGCGCGTCCCAGTTGGTGCCGTCGGCCGAGAGGGTGGCCTTGGTGGTGCCCCAGCCGGTCTCCCACTGATACTTCTCGCCCTTGCCGACGGCCAGGGAGGTGCCGCCGACCGCCGTCACCCATGCGGAGTTGGCCGGGGTGTCGACCTGCTTGGTGCCGGTGGACGCCACGTTGTCGCCGTTGTCACCGGAGGAGAAGTAGAAGCCGATGCCCTCGACCGCGCCCTGCTGGAAGATCTGGTCGTAGGCGGCGGCCACGTCCGGCGTCTCGTTGGCCTCCACATCGCCCCAGGAGTTGGAGACGATGTCGGCCAGCCGGTTGTCGACGACCTTGGCGAGCGAGTCGAGCAGATCGTCGTCGGTGCAGGAGGCTCCGCCGACGTAAGTGATGTCGGCCGCGGGCGCCACCGCGTGCACCGCCTCGACGTCGAGGGTCTCCTCGCCGTACCAGCCGCCGGCGTCGCACTCCTCGGTGTACCGGTAGTCGGCCGGCAGCACCTGCGTCAACTGGCCCTTGCGGTAGCCCGGGTCGCCGTTGCGCTTGGCGTACTGGGCGGCGTCCGCGGCGATGGTGGGCGAGGCGAAGGCGTCGGTGATGGCCACGGTGACGCCCTTACCGGTGTTGCGGCTCTTGGCGCCGTAGGCGGCGCGCAGCTGCTTGCCGGTGTACCCCTTGATCGCGTACGGCTGCTTGGCGCCGTAGGCCGAGGGCAGGCCCCGATCGGTCCGGGAACCGTAATAGGAGGAGAACGGCCCGGCGTTCTTGAAGACCGGCCCGGGGGGCGGAAGGGTCTCGTCGTGCTTCGCCCGCTTGGGCGCGTTGTCCAGGCCGACGACGGTCAGCACGGCGCCGTGGAGCGAGGCGGGCACGGTGGCCGCGTCCGACGGCGCCCGGTAGACCTTGCCGTCCTTGGTGTAGTTGTGCAGCTGGGTGCCGAACGCCCGCTCGGCGGCGGAGACTTCGCCGGTGACCGACAGATAGTGCTGGTTGCCGCCGGTGACCTCGAGTCCGGCGCCCTTCAACCAGGTGGTCACGGCGTCCTTCTGCTGCCGTGTCGCTCCGAAACGTGCCTCGGTCTGCCGGGCCGACAGGAACTTGCCGTAGTCCGGCGAGGAGGGGTCGGACACGGCCTTGGCGTAGTCGGCCAGACCCTTGGCGTCCTGTCCGGCCAGATAGACGCGCGCCGTGACCTTATTGCCGTCATCGGTCGCGCCGCGGTCCGAACGCGCCGTCGCCCAGGCGGGCTTGGTGCCGTTCAGGCTGTCACGGCCGTGCGGTGCGGAGTCGGCCTGGGCCGTGGGTATGCCGAGCGCCAGCGCACCGGCCACCAACGGCAGCGCCGCCGCCAGCCCCAGGGCCGTGCGTTTTCTGGAACGGGCCGTGCGCTTCCGGGAAGAAATAGATCTCACCTAGCCCCCTTGCGATTCGAGTCGTCGCATGACAGTGGGGGCCGACGATCACAGTCACCCCACCGGAGGCCACTCTTACGGTGACTTGTCCATGCCAGGTACATGGATGATCCATCTCTTCGCCAAGAACCCGCCAAGGAAAGCCCGCCTTTGACCCATTGACGCCGCCCCGGTCCGCCCCCTAGCTTGCTGTTCATCAATAGGAAACTTTCTTAACAGAGTGAGACGGGGGCACCACCATGGCCGCATCACCCGGCAGCAATACGCAGGGCGGCACACCCGGGACCCCCCGCGTCCTCCGCGCCATGAACGACCGCGCCGCACTGGAGCTGCTGGCCGCCCACGGACCGCTGACCCGGACCCGGCTCGGGGAGCTGACCGGGCTGTCCAAGCCCACCGCCTCCCAGCTGCTGACCCGCCTGGAGTCCGTCGGCCTGGTCCGCACCACCGGGAACGTCACCGGACGCCCGGGGCCCAACGCGCAGCTCTACGAGATCGATCCGGCCGCCGCCCATGTGGCCGCACTCTCCGTGGACCAGGAGGGCATCACCGCCGCCATCGCCGACATCACCGGCCAGGCGGTCGGTGAACACCGGGTGACGGCCCCGGCGACCGACGCGAGCCTGACCAACCGGACCGGCGAGCTGGTCGCCGAGGCGGTGGACGGGGCGCTGGCCGCCGCCGGGCTCGGCCGGGACGATCTGCACTCCACCGTGATCGGCACCCCCGGCGCGCTCGACCCGCGCACCGGGACGCTGCGCTACGCCCCGCATCTGCCCGGCTGGCAGTCCCGCACCCTGCGGGACGACCTGGCCGAGGTGCTGCACACGCCGATCGTCATCGAGAACGACGTCAACCTCGCCGCCATCGCCGAACAGCACCACGGCACCGCCCAGGACTTCGACGACTTCGCACTGGTCTGGGCCGACGAGGGGGTCGGCGCGGCCATCGTGCTCCACGGCACCCTGCTGCGGGGGGCCACCGGCGGGGCCGGGGAGATCGGCTACATGCCGCTGCCGGGCGCCCCGCTGGCCCGGGGCGGACCGGACGCCGCCGCCCGGCCGGACGGGGGCGGGGGGTTCCAGAAGCTGGTCGGCTCACCCGCCGTCGTGGAGCTCGCCCGCGACCACGGGATCAACGCGCCCACCGCCACCAAGGCGCTCTCCGCCGCGCTGCGCACCCCCGGGCCGGGCGACGAGGTGCTGACCGAGCTGGCCCGCCGGCTGGCCACCGGGCTGGCCTCCGTCGTCGCCGTGGTCGACCCGGAGCTGGTCGTCCTTTCGGGTGAAGTCGCGCAGGCCGGCGGGGACCGGCTGCGTCAGCTGGTCGAGGCCGAGATGACCGGTCTCGCACTGCCCCGGCCGCAGCTGCGGATCAGTGAGATCGAGGGGGATCCGATTCTCATCGGCGCGCTGCGGACGGCGGTCGCCGATGCCCGTCAGACCGTTTTCGACACCGCCCGGTTCGACGCCTGAGTCACCGGGCGCCGCTCCACCACCCCGTACGCCCCTCCCCCTTTCTCCTCTGTCCGTATCCCAGGCTCTGTCCGCTCTCCCCTTTGTCCGCTCTCCCCTTTGCCCGTTGTCCGGCGCCCCTCACCGCCGCTTCCCCTGCCGTCCCCCTCGTACCGCAGTAAAGGAAGTCTCCCCATGGCACGAAAACTGGCCGCTCTCGCCGCAGCGCTGAGCGCCGGCGCCCTGCTCCTCACGGGCTGCGCCAATCCCAGTACCGGCAGCGCCGAGGACGATCCGACCAAGCCCGTCACGCTGAAGTTCTGGCACGGCTGGTCGGAGGACAGCGAGGTCAAGGCGATCGATGCCGGCATCGCCCGGTTCGAGAAGCTCCACCCCAATATCAAGGTGGAGGCCACCGGGAATGTCACCGACGCCACCGTCAACCAGGCGCTGCGGGCAGGCGGCGGCGACGCCCCCGATGTCGTCTCCTCCTTCACCACCAACAATGTGGGGCAGTACTGCTCCTCCGGAATGTGGGTGGACCTCGATCCGTTCATGAAGAAGACCGGTCTTGACAAGGCCAAGGTCTTCCCGAAAACGCTGCTGGACTACACGAGCTATCAGGGCGCCCAGTGCGCCCTCCCGCTGCTCGCCGACGCGTACGGCATGTACTACAACAAGGACGCCTTCGCCGAGGCGGGTATCAAGCGGCCGCCCCACACCATGTCGGAGCTGCGGCGCGACGCCGTGAAGCTGACCAAGCGCACCAAGAGCGGCGGCTATGAACGGGTGGGCTTCATGCCCAATTTCCGGCTCTACCAGAACAGCCCGGACCGGTTCCTCGCCCAGTGGGGCCCCACGTACTTCGGCAAGGACGGCAAGGCGCGGCTGGCGAAGGGGAAGGCAGCCAAGGATTTCTACGCCACCACCGCGGACCTGATGCGGAGCCAGGGCGGGTATGGCCCGCTGGAGACGTTCCGTACCTCCTTCGGCGATGAGATGTCGTCCCAGAACGCCTTTCTCACCGGAAAGCTCGCCATGCACATGGACGGCGAATGGCGCGGGCTCTTCATGAAGGGCGCGAAGTTCAAATGGGGCACCGCGCCGCTGCCCGTGCCCGACGACCGGCCCGAGACCTATGGCCGGGGCTATCTCACCGGCACGGTGGTCGGCATCGCGCACAGCAGCACCCATCAGAACGCCGCGTGGGAGCTGGTGAAGTTCCTGACCGCCAACACCGATCAGGTGGTCGCCTTCGCCAACGCCATTCACAATGTGCCGTCCACCAAGGCGGCGCTCACCTCCCCGAAACTGGACTCGGATCCCACCTTCCGGGCCTTCCTCGATATCGCGCAGAACCGCTACAGCACCGCCCTGCCGCCCTCGATCAACGGTGGTCAGTACGTTGTCTCGCTGCAGGACTTCTCCTACGGCGTCGAGGCGGGCAAGGTGCACGATCTGGACGCGGGGCTACGAAAACTCGATGACGAGATAGACGCCGACAATCTCCAGGCACAGAACTGACGGAGTGCGACATGGCCACCTTGACGAACGCCCCCGCCCTGCGCCGTAAAGCCCGGCGCGAGCGGCTGCGCACCCTCGGTTTTCTCTCCCCCTGGCTGGTCGGCTTCACCGTCTTCTTCGGCTATCCGCTGGTCGCCACCGTCTACTTCTCCTTCATGCACTACAACCAGATCAAGGCCCCGACCTTCGTGGGGCTGCGCAACTGGCGTTATGTGCTGGAGCAGATGCCGCTGTTCGGACCGGCGCTGTGGAACACGCTCTGGCTGGTCGTGGTCATGGTGGCGCTGCGGGTTGTCTTCGGCCTCGGCATCGGGCTGCTGGTCACCAAGGTGAAGTCCGGGGTGGGATTCTTCCGCACCGCCTTCTATCTGCCGTATCTCGCCCCTCCGGTGGCGGCCACCGTCGCCTTCGTCTTCCTTCTCAATCCCGGTACCGGCCCGGTGAACGACATTCTCGGCAGCGTCGGGATCCACGCCCCGAACTGGTTCAACGACCCGGCCTGGGCCAAGCCGTCCCTCGTACTGCTCTCCCTGTGGGGCATCGGGGATCTCATGGTCATCTTCATGGCGGCCCTGCTGGACGTCCCCAAGGAGCAGTACGAGGCGGCCGACCTGGACGGCGCCGGGGCGTTCCACAAGTTCCGCTATGTGACCTGGCCGTCGATCACCCCGATCGTGATGTTCGCGGTCGTGACGGGCGTCGTCCAGACCATGCAGTACTACACCCAGGCGCTGGTCGCCGGAAAGCTCGCCTCCGGGGTCAGCGTCGGGCCCGGATCGGTCATCCAGCCCGGCTATCCCGATCACTCCACACTCACCGTGCCGCAGCTCGTCTATTCGCTCGGCTTCCAGAACTTCAACACCGGAGCCGCCTGCGTGCTCTCGCTCGTGCTGTTCGCGATCGCGATGGCCGTGACGACGCTGCTGATGCGCAAGCGTGCCGGACTGCTGTCGGCCGATGACTGAGCCGAGGACTGAGAGGACCGATTCACCATGACCGCCACCACCGCCCTCTCGGCGCCGTCCGCGCCCGCGCGCCCCGGCGCCGGACGCTCCCCCGCCCCCGCCGCCCGCCGCCGCGCCGCGCTGCACTGGATCGCCGTGCACACGGTCGCCATCGCCGCCGCGCTCTTCTTCGTCCTGCCCTTCGTCTTCGTCTTCCTGACCTCGGTGATGAGCGACGACCAGGCGCTGAGCGGCGACCTGTGGCCCACCGAATGGAACTGGTCGAATTACACCGAGGTCTTCAACACTCCGGGCTTCCTGGACTGGTGGCGCAATTCGCTGATGTACGCCGGGCTCGGCACCCTCTTCACCGTCTGTTCCTCCATTCCGGTGGCCTACGCCCTGGCCAAATTCCGCTTCCGCGGCCGCCGCACCGCCATGATCCTGGTGATCTCCACGATGATGCTGCCGCCGCAGGTGATCGTGATACCGATGTATCTGGTCTGGGCCCAGCAACTGCATCTGTCGGGTTCGCTGTGGCCGCTGATCATCCCGATGGCGTTCGGCGACGCGTACTCCATCTTCCTGCTGCGCCAGTTCCTGCTGACGATTCCCCGGGAGTACCTGGAGTCGGCGAAGGTGGACGGCAGCGGCGAATTCGGCACGCTGCTGCGCATCGTGATCCCGATGGCCAAACCGGGGATCGCGGCCGTCGCGCTGTTCCAGTTCTTCTACTGCTGGAACGACTACTTCGGCCCGCAGATCTACGCCTCGCAGAATCCGGGCGCCTGGACGCTCAGTTACGGCCTGGAGAGCTTCAAGAGCGCGCACAGCGTCAACTGGAATCTGACGATGGCCGCGACCCTGCTCGTCATGGCCCCCGTCATCATCGTCTTCTTCTTCGCTCAGAAAGCCTTCGTCGAAGGCGTCACACTGACAGGAGTCAAGGGTTGAAGCTCGCAGTCGTGGGGGGTGGGTCCACCTACACCCCCGAACTCATCGACGGATTCGCCCGGTTGCGGGACGTGCTCCCGCTGGAGGAGCTCGTCCTGGTCGACCCGGCCGCCGACCGGCTGGAACTGGTCGGCGGGCTGGCGCGCAGGATCTTCGCCAAGCAGGGCCACCCGGGCACCATCTCCTGGACCGACGACCTGGACGCGGGCGTGGACGGCGCGGACGCGGTCCTGCTCCAGCTGCGCGTCGGGGGCCAGGCCGCGCGGAACCAGGACGAGACCTGGCCGCTGGAGTGCGGCTGCGTCGGCCAGGAGACCACCGGCGCGGGCGGGCTGGCCAAGGCGCTGCGCACCGTCCCGGTGGTGCTGGACATCGCCGAGCGGGTGCGCCGCCGCAACCCCGACGCATGGATCGTGGACTTCACCAACCCGGTCGGGATCGTGACCCGGGCGCTGCTGACGGCCGGGCACCGGGCGGTCGGCCTGTGCAATGTGGCCATCGGCTTCCAACGGAAGTTCGCCAAGCTGCTGGGCGTGGACCCCGGCGAGGTGACGCTGGAGCACGTCGGCCTCAACCACCTCACCTGGGAGCGCGCGGTGCGCGTCGGCGGCACCGACGGCGAGGACGTGCTGCCCAAGCTGCTCGCGGAGCACGGCGAGGCGATCGCCGAGGACCTGCGGATGCCGCGCACGCTGGTCAGTCGGCTCGGCGTCGTCCCCTCCTACTATCTGCGCTACTACTACCAGCACGACGCGGTGGTGCGGGAGCTGCGCAGCAAGCCGTCCCGGGCGGCGGAGGTCGCGGCGATCGAGCGGGAGCTGCTGGAGATGTACGGCGATCCGGCGCTGGACGAGAAGCCCGAGCTGCTCGGCAGGCGCGGCGGGGCGTTCTACTCGGAGGCGGCGGTCGATCTGACCTCGTCCCTGCTGGGCGACACCGGCGAGGTGCGGATCGTCAATACGTTCAACGAGGGCACCCTGCCCTTTCTCCCGGACGACGCGGTGATCGAGGTCCCGGCGGCCGTCAACGCGCAGGGCGCGAAACCACTGCCTGCGCGCCCCCTCGAGCCCCTGTTCGCCGGCCTGGTCGCGAATGTCACCGCGTACGAACACCTGGCGCTGGAGGCGGCGTTGAAGGGCGGCCGGGAGCGGGTCTTCCAGGCGCTGCTGTCCCACCCCCTCATCGGCCAGATCGAATACGCCGAGAAGCTGACCGACGACCTCATCGCGCACAACCGGGAGCATCTGGCGTGGGCCTGACCCAGTCCGTATCGACCCCTTCTCCTTCCTCTTCGTCTTCCTCCCCCTCGTCCGCCTCCCCGCCGGACGGGTCGGTCCTGGCGATCGACGCGGGCAACAGCAAGACGGATGTGGCACTCATCGGCCCGGACGGCTCCGTCCTCGGCACGGCCCGCGGCGGCGGCTTCCGGCCGCCCGTCGTGGGCGCCGAGCAGGCCGTCGGATCGCTCGCGCCCCTGGTGGAGGAGGTGGCGCGGCAGGCGGGCCGGTCCGGCCCGGCGGGCGCGGGGCATGTCTCGGCCTGTCTGGCCAACGTCGATCTGCCCAGCGAGGAGGAGGAGTTGACGGGCGTCCTGGCCGAGCGCGGCTGGGGCGCCACCGTCACGGTCGCCAACGACACCTTCGCCCTGCTGCGGGCCGGGGTCGGGGACGACGGCGAGCCGACCGGCGTCTCCGTGGTCTGCGGCGCGGGCATCAACTGCGCCGGGATCGGTCACGGCGGCCGGGTGGCCCGCTTCCCCGCGATCGGCCGGATCTCCGGCGACTGGGGCGGCGGGGGCTATCTGTCGGAGGAGGCGCTGTGGTGGGCGGCGCGCGCGGAGGACGGCCGCGGCGAGCCGACCGAGCTGGCCCGCGCCCTGCCCGCGCACTTCGGCCTCACCACCATGTACGCGCTGATCGAGGCGCTGCATCTGGGCCGTCTGGAGTCCGGGCGGCGGCATGAGCTGACGCCGGTGCTCTTCGCCGTGGCCGGGGCCGGCGACGAGATCGCGCGGGCGATCGTCGCCCGCCAGGCGGATGAAGTGGTGACCATGGCCGTGGTCGCCCTCGGCCGGCTCGATCTGCTGGGCGAGGAGACCCCGGTGGTGCTGGGCGGCGGGGTGCTCGCGGCCCGCCATCCGCTGCTGGACGACCGGATCCGCGAACTGCTCGCGGAGCGCGCCCCGAAGGCCGAGCCGCGGGTGGTCACCGCACCGCCGGTGCTCGGCGCCGCGCTGCTGGGCCTGGACCGCACCGGCGCGCCGGAATCGGCGTACGCCCGGCTGCGCGCGCACTACACCCCGGCCGATGGCACCGCCCCGGCTGACGACACCGCCGCAGCTGATGGCACGGAAAGTGGAACCGAAAGCCCTTCCGAAGCGTAATGAAAAGGGGAGGGAAGATCGCGATCCGAACAAGATCCAGGCTCGACCGGTGACCTCTCCTGGCGCCGCGGTCCATACTGCTGCGACACCGACCGCGACACGATCCAGGAATCCGGGCCAAGGGGGAGGTCTTGTGTCATACCCGCCGACCACCGGCAGAGCCGCACCGCCGCCCGCGCCCGCGGCCCCGCCGCGGACCGCGTGGGCTGAGGGGCTCGACCGGGCGCGGGCGGCGGCGACGACCGAGCCCGGCCGGCTGCGCGTCATCGGGGCGGTGCTGGCCGCGCTGGTGATCGCGTTCGGCGCGGTCACGGCCTGGCAGGTCTCCGACCGGCAGACCGCGGCGGACGCCGTGGCCGAGCGCAGCCAGCCGCTGAGCGCCGACGCGGCGCAGATCTACCGCTCCCTCGCCGACGCGGACACCACGGCCACCGGAGGCTTCCTGGCGGGCGGCCAGGAGCCTCCCCAGGTCCGGCAGCGGTTCGTGCGGGACATCGACACCGCGTCCAAACTGCTGGTGCGGGCCGCGGCCAATACGGAGGGCTCGTCCTCCGCCCGCGACGAGATACAGAAGATCAATCAGCTGCTGCCGGTCTACACCGGTCTGATCGACTCCGCGCGCGCCAACAACCGCCAGGGGCTGCCGCTGGGCGGCGCGTATCTGCGCTATGCCAACGACACCATGCGCGACAAGCTGCTGCCCGCCGCGGGCAGGCTCTACCAGGCGGAGACCGCCCGTCTCGGGGAGGACTACGAGGACGCCGAGGCATGGCCGTGGGTGGCGATCGCCACCGGCCTGGTCGCCCTGGGTGCGCTGGGCTGGGCCCAGCGCCGTGAGTTCCAGCGGACCAACCGGGTGCTCAGCCGCGGTCTGCTCACCGCCACCGCCGCCTCCACGGTGGTGATGCTGTGGCTGGTGGTCGGCCACGCGGTCGCCAGCACCCAGCTCAGCGACTCCAACGACCACGGGGCGAAGTCCCTCCAGGTGCTCAACGAGGCGCGGATCGACTCCCTGCGCGCCCGCGCCGACGAGAACCTGACCCTGGTGGCGCGCGGCGCGGTCGTCGTGGACGAGGACGGTGCCAACAAGGGCAAGGACGCCTACGAGGTCAGCTACGGCTCGCGGATGTCCGCGCTCGTGGGCAGGGCGTCCGGCGACCGTCCCTCGGACGGCAGCCTGCTGGACAAGGCGCGCGCCCTCGCGGACGACGACGAGGGCCGCGAGCCGGTGGAGAAGGCCGGCGGCCGGATCCACGAGTGGCAGGTGCGGCACAAGGCCGCCCGCGCAGCCGACGACGGGGGCGACTACAAGACGGCGCTGACGAAGGTCATCGGCGCCGAGGACAGCACCGGCGAGTCCTTCGACGCGGTGGACAGCCAGCTGGCCAAGGCCCTCGACCACGAGCAGCGGGAGTTCCAGCAGTCCGCCGACGACGGACGCGGCGCGTTCACCGCCATGGCGCTGGGCGCCGCGGTGCTGGCCGTGCTGGGAGCCGCGGGAGCGGTGCTGGGCATAGGCCGCAGACTGTCGGAGTACCGATGAGGACGATGGGGGGCGGAAGCATGCGATCGCTGCGATCGGCCGCCGCGGTGACGGTATGCGCCCTGGGCGTGGCCACGGCCATCGCGGTCCCGGCGATGGTGGACGACGGCGGGGACGGCGACAGCAAGGGCGGCGTGCGGCAGCCGCATACCGTGCGGACCGGCGCCGAGGCCGCGGCGGCGGACAGCTGCCGCGATCCCGAGGCGAGCCTGCGCCCGTCCAGTGCGAGCGGCCCGGCCATCAAGCGGATCAAGAACCGTGAGGTCAACGGGCACAAGCTCAACAAGCTGATCGCCGGCGTCGACCAGAACAGCTACCGCTGGGGATACCGCGATCCGGCCACCGGCGACCTCACCGGCTTCGACATCGACCTGGTGCGCGCCATCGCCGACGACATCTTCGGCGATCCGGACGCGGTCATCTTCCGTACCATACCCACCAGTCAGCGCATCAAGGCCCTGCAGCAGGGCAAGGTCGACGTCGTGGTGCGCACCATGACCATCAACTGCGACCGGATCAAGGACGTGGCGTTCTCCACCGCGTACTTCCAGGCCGGGCAGCAGGTGCTGGTCCCCGACGACTCATCCATCACCGGCTACAACAAGACGCTGCGCGGCAAGAAGGTCTGCACCGCGCAGGGTTCCACCGCCGAGGCCGAGCTGGACAAGCCGGACACCGGGGCCGAGCATCTGGGCGCGATCAAGGTGAAGCCCGTCCCCAACCAGCTGGACTGCCTGGTCAGACTGCAGCTGGGCCAGGTTGACGCGGTGATCACCGACAACGCGCTGGCGGCCGGCCAGGCGGCCCAGGACCCCTCCGTCAAGCTGGTCGGCTCGCGATTCACCGATGAGTTCTACGGCGTGGCGATGAACAAGGACGACGACGACCTGGTACGCCGGGTCAACAAGGTTCTGGAGAACTACCGCCAGGGCGGGGCAGGCAGCCCTTGGATGCAGGCCTACCAGAAGTGGCTCGCCAAGGACTTCAGCACGGCGCAGGAGAACCCGACGCCGCCCGCCCCCGAATACAAGGACTAGCGCGGACAAGGACCAGAGCGGACGAGGCCCCGCGCGCACGAGCACGACGGACCCGGACACATCGGGCAAGAGCAAGGATCACGGACCGGCAAGGATTAGCACCCGCCTCACACGCGTAGGGATGACGCAGCAGACGGATCACACAACGGTTACGGACATGGAGAGGTGATCGATGGGGGTCCCGGGACCCTTCCCCAGTTTCGCGGGGGCACCCGACGGCCCGGTCATGGGCCGGGAGGAGGTGGACCGCGCACTGGCGAAGCTCGCCGCCGAACACGAGGCGATCGAGTCCTCGCTGCTCGCCCTCCAGGACCACGCGGGCAGAAGGCTCCTCGAGGGCGCCGAGCTCACGGGCGTCACCAAGGACCGCTGGTCCACCACCGAGCAGGCCATCTCTCTCCTGTGGAGCTACTTCGACGCGTACACCGAGGCCCTCACCCGGGCCCGTGAGGTGCGCTCCCGTCACCGCTGGCCTACGCAGGACGAGTTGGCCGAGCTCACCGAGCTGCTGTGCGGCACCGCGATCACCCTGCCCAGCAGCGCCACCCTCGGCGGTTCGCCCCTGCTCAGCGAGGAGTTGGGCCTGGACCGGCTGGTCGACCGGATGAACCGCTGGTACGCGGAGGCCATCGGCGTCATCGTCAGCGCCGACGCCATATGGTCCGCGCTGCCCGCCCGGATCGACATGCTCTCCGCCGAGCTGCACCGCACCCGTTCGCTCGCCCACTCCGTGGGGGTCCGCCCCGGTGAGCACCCCTCGGGGGACGATCTGGAGCAGATCACCGCCGAGCTGACCGCGCTGCGCGCCGAAGTGGTCTCGGACCCGCTGGCCTTCTGGAAACCGGCCAGCGGCAGCTCCGCGCCCGGCGGCGGCACCCCCGACACCGAGCGCTATGACCGCGCCGCCCGCGCCCTGGAGGACGTGCGCCGGGAGATCGAGGCGGTCCTGGATGTGCGGCAGGACGCCGAGCGGCGGCTGATGCGGCTGCGGGATGTGCTCTCCCGCGCCGATCGCACCCTGGCGGAGGCGCGCCAGGCGCGCGGTGAGGTGCTCGCGAAGATCGCGGCATCGGAGGTTCCGGCCGTCAGCGGCCCGCCGACCGCGCTGCACGAGCAGCTGGTCGCCGCCGCCGACTATCGCAGGCGCTCGCAGTGGCACCGGCTCTCACCGCTGCTGGAGAGCCTGGAGCAGCGCGCCGACGACGAGCTGCTGCGGGCCCGCGAGTCGTTGACCGCGGTCACCGCGCCGCTCGCGGTCCGCGCCGAGCTGCGCGGCCGTCTCGACGCGTACAAGGCGAAGGTCGCCCGCCATGGCATGGCGGCGGATCCGTTCCTGGTGGAGCGGTATGACGTGGCCCGCCGGATGCTGTGGAGCGCCCCGTGCGATCTGCGGGCGGCCGAGCAGGCCGTGCTGCGCTACCAGCAGGCGGCGGCCGAGGCCCTGGTGCCACGCCAGACGGGCCCGGCCGGGCAAGGCATCGAGGGAGGCACGGAATGAATGCGGCGGTCGTCGCCTGCCAGCGGCGTGACTGCGGCGGGTCCTACGAGGACGTGGGCGGGGGCGAGCTGTACTGCGATGTCTGCGGTATGGCCCCGGTCGTCTCACCCCAGGGGATGGTGGCCTCACCGCCCACCGGGATCACCGGCCAGGCCGGGCGGGGCGGAAGTTCCTCGTCCCGGAGCGCGGGCTCGTCGGCACGGAGCGCGGGCTCGTCGGCACGGAGCGCGGGTTCCTCGGCACGGAGCGCGGGTTCCTCGGCGACCGGCTGGGACTCCTCGTCCGGCGCCTCCGGCCGGTCGCGTTCGGCACGCTCCTCCTCGTCCCGGCGCTCGGTGTCCGGGCGGCTGTCCCGCTCCATGTCCGGGCGGACCTCGTCCCGTTCGGTCTCGGTGCGCAGCTCCCGCTCCTCCACCTCGGCCTCCTCGGGGCGGAACGCCCTGGGCGCCGGTCTGGTCAGCGTCCCCGATGTGCCGCGCCCCGATCCGCGGACGGCGGTGCTGGCGGACCCCGAGGTCCCCGAGCGCAAGCGGTTCTGCAGTCGCGGGGACTGCGGCGCCCCGGTGGGCCGCGCCCGCGGCGAGCGGCCGGGCCGCACCGAGGGGTTCTGCACCAAGTGCGGCCATCCGTACTCGTTCGTACCGAAGTTGATCCCCGGTGACATCGTCCACGGCCAGTACGAGGTCGCGGGCTGTCTGGCGCACGGCGGGCTCGGCTGGATCTATCTGGCCATCGACCGCGCGGTGTCGGACCGCTGGGTGGTCCTCAAGGGCCTGCTGGACACGGGCGACGAGGAGGCGCTGGCGGCCGCGGTCTCCGAGCGCCGCTTCCTCGCCGAGATCGAGCACTCCAACATCGTCCGGATCTACAACTTCGTCGAGCACCTCGACCAGCGCACCGGCAGCCTCGACGGCTACATCGTCATGGAGTACGTGGGCGGCAAGTCCCTGAAGGACATCGCCAACGCCCGCCGCACCACGGAGGGCCGCCGCGATCCGCTGCCGGTGGAGCAGGCGTGCGCCTACGGCATCGAGGCGCTGGAGGCGCTCGGCCATCTGCACAGCCGCAATCTGCTCTACTGCGACTTCAAGGTCGACAACGCCATTCAGCAGCAGGACCAGCTCAAGCTGATCGACATGGGCGCGGTCCGGCGGATGGACGACCACGACAGCCCCATCTACGGCACGGTCGGCTATCAGGCCCCCGAGATCTCCGAGTCCGGCCCGTCCATCTCCTCCGACCTGTACACGGTGGCGCGCACCCTGGCCGTGCTCACCTTCGACTTCCAGGGCTATACGAACGTCTACGTGGACAGCCTGCCGGACCCCGAGCACATCGAGGTCTTCCGGGCTTACGAATCCTTCTACCGGCTGCTGGTGCGGGCCACCGATCCCGACCCGGGGCGCCGCTTCGCCTCCGCGCGGGAGATGGCCGACCAGCTGACCGGGGTGTTGCGGGAGGTCGTGGCCCTGCAGACCGGGCGGCCCCGGCCGGCCCTGTCCACGCTCTTCGGGCCGGAACCGCGCGTGGTGGACACCGAGCTGTTCGCCGACGACGGAAAGGATCCGTCCCTGCTGGGCGCCCGGTCCGCCGGTGGGGGCACCACCGTGCCCGCCATCCCCGCGCAGCGCCCGCCGGGCCCGCTGGCCCTGCCGCTGCCCGCCATCACCACGCTGGACGGACGGGCCACCGCGCTGGCGCTCCCGGTGCCGCTGGTGGACTCCGACGACCCCAACGCCGGGTTCCTGGCCGGTCTGCTGGCCGCCGACCCCGCCGAGGTGAGCGCCGCGCTGCGGACCGCGCCCGTGGACTCGGTCGAGCTGCGGCTGCGCCGGGTGCGCGCCCAGCTGGAGCTGGCCCAGGCGCATGACGCGGGCGTCGCGCTCACCGGTCTGGAGGCCGCGTACAGCGACGACTGGCGGATCGTCTGGTACCGGGGGCTGCACGCGCTGGCCACCGGCGACCGCGAGACGGCCGCGCTCTCCTTCGACGCCGTCTACGACGCGTTCCCCGGCGAGCCCGCGCCGAAGCTGGCGCTCGGCGTCTGTGCCGAGGTGCTGGGCCAGTTGGACAACGCGGCGGAGTACTACCGGCTGGTCTGGGCCACCGATCCGAGCTTCGTGAGCGCCGCCTTCGCCCTCGCCCGGGTGCTGCTGTGCGCCGGGGACCGCCCGGGGGCGGTGCGGGCCCTGGAGTCGGTGCCGGAGTCCTCGATCCATTACACGGCGGCGCGGGTCGCCGCCGTACGGGCCCGGCTGCGCCAGCGCGCCCCGTACGACGCCCTGCTGAGCGACCTGACGGCCTCGGCGGTCCAGGTCGAGCGGCTGGGCGAGTTCGGTCTGGACGCGGTGCGGCGCGAGCGGCTGCGTACGGAGGTTCTGGGCAGCGCCCTGGATTGGGTACTGTCCGGCGGCAGCGGGGCGCCCCCGGGACACAACCGGCCGCCTCTGCTAGGCAGCAGCCTGGACGAGCGCGGGCTGCGCTTCGGATTGGAGCGCTCGTACCGTGTACTCGCCAGACTCGCCCAGCGAGGCGAGGAGAGGATCGAACTGGTGGAGCGGGCCAACCGTTTCCGCCCCAGGACGTGGGTGTGATCGATGTCGCAGATGCCGCAGCCGCCCCAGCTGTCAGCCTGCCCGGCCTGTGATGAGCCGCCGCAGGCAGGGGACAGATACTGCGATCAGTGCGGTGCCGATCTGACGGTGGCGGCCGCGCTGGCAGCGGAGGCCGCACTGTCGGCGGAGGCGATCGCCGGCCGCTCGGAGGCGCATGCCGACCTGCCGGCGCCGCCGCGGGTGAACGGGGCGGCGCGGTCCACCCACCCGGAGCCGGAGCCGGACGACTACGAGTTGGCCGCCCCGACCTCCGGAGGGTACGGCCAGGTGGCCGACCCGCGGGCCACGGCGACGCTCGGCGCGCCCGAGGCACCCGGCGAGTCCGGCATCCACCCGGAGACCAACGCGAGTACGCACACCAGCGCGGCGAGCAGCACGGGCAGCGGGACCGGCATCGGGGCGGACCCCCGGCTGCCCGGCGACGAGCACCGCCCCCGGTGCGCCGCGTGCCAGGAGGGCACCATCGACCAGGACGGATACTGCGAGCGCTGCGGACACGCACAGGCACGGACACGCGACCATATGGAGACCGAGTTGGAGGGAGTCGCGGCGGCCAGCGACCGGGGTCTGCGCCACCACCGCAACGAGGACGCGTTCTCGGTGTCCACCGCCGCGCTGCCCGACGGCTCACCGGTCACGGTCGCCGTGGTGTGCGACGGGGTCTCCTCGGCCACCCGCCCCGACGAAGCCTCGGCCGCCGCGGCCCATGCCGCGAGTCAGGCGCTGCGGGCCTCGCTGCCCCGCGGCGCCCACCCCCAGCAGGCCATGAACGAGGCGATCATCGCCGCCGCCGACGCGGTCAACTCCCTGGCCCTGGACACCGGCGCGGCCGCTCCCCACCACGAGGGGCAGCGCCATCAGAACGCACCGGCGTGCACCATCGTCAGCGCCGTCGTCACCAGCGACATCCTCACCGTCGGCTGGGTCGGGGACAGCCGTGCCTACTGGGTCCCCGACGACCGTGCGACCCCGCCCGCGCGGCTCACCGAGGACGACTCCTGGGCGGCCCAGATGGTGGCCGCGGGGCTGATGTCGGAGGCGGAGGCGTACGCGGACGAGCGCGCCCACGCCATCACCGGCTGGCTCGGGGCGGACGCCTATGAGCTGGAGCCCCACACCGCCTCGTACAAGCCGGACCGGCCGGGCGTCGTGGTGGTGTGCACCGACGGGCTGTGGAACTACGCCGAATCGGCGGAGCAGATGGCCCACGCGGTGCCGCCGGACGCCCGCGCCCGGCCGCTGAACAGCGCGCAGATCCTGGTCGGCTACGCCCTGGACGGCGGCGGCCACGACAACGTAACAGTGGCGATCGTGCCGTTCCCCGCTCTCCCGGGCCGGGCAGGATCCGCCTGACGGTCGCCAAGGAGCGGATGACATGGCCCACTTCTCCACGCCCGATGCGCCGCGGTTCTCGGTCGAGGTCTACCAGAACGAGTACCTCCCCGAGGGAGGCCGCGAGGTGAACGCGATCATCACCGTCACCTCGGCCGGCGGCGGGGCCACGGCAGGGCCGCCGATACCCGCCCATGGTGGATACGAGGACGCTCCGGGCGCGTACGACGGCGCGTCCGGCCAGGGAGGCGCCTCCCCCCGCGCGGCCGTAGTGATCATGGTGGACTGCTCCGGCTCCATGGACTATCCGCCGACGAAGATGCACCACGCACGGGACGCGACCGCCGCCGCGATCGACACCGTGCGCGACGGCGTGGCCTTCTCCGTGGTGTCGGGCACCCACAAGGCGGTCGAGGTCTTCCCCGGAAACGGGCAGTTGGCCATCGCCGATCCGCTCACCCGCGCCCAGGCCAAGGACGCGCTGCGGAGCCTGAGTCCGGGCGGCGGCACCGCGATCGGCACCTGGCTGCTCCAGGCCGACCTGCTGCTCGGCTCCGC
This sequence comes from Streptomyces iranensis, assembly GCF_017874715.1. Classification (GTDB taxonomy): domain Bacteria; phylum Actinomycetota; class Actinomycetes; order Streptomycetales; family Streptomycetaceae; genus Streptomyces; species Streptomyces iranensis. Next base: position 181,967 of record NZ_JAGGLR010000018.1, read on the forward strand.
CGATGCCGCGATACGGCACGGCATCCTGCTCACCGACGGGCGGAACGAGCACGAGGAGCCGCAGCGGCTGAGGACCGTGCTCGACGCCTGCGCGGGCCGCTTCACCTGCGACGCCCGCGGGGTGGGCACGGACTGGGAGGTCGAGGAGGTCACCGGGATCGCCGCCGCCCTGCTCGGAACGGCGGACATCGTGGCCGACCCCGCCGGGCTCGCCGCGGACTTCACGCGGATGATGGAGACGGCGATGGGCAAGGAGATCGCCGACGTCGGCCTCCGGCTGTGGACCCCCAAGGGCGCCGAGGTGGCGTATGTGAAACAGGTCGCACCGACTGTGGAGGATCTCACCGCCCGGCGCGTCGAGGCCGGTCCGCGCGCGGGCGACTACCCCACCGGGTCCTGGGGCGATGAGTCCCGCGACTACCACCTCTGTGTGCGGGTTCCGGCGGCCGAGGTCGGCCAGGAGATGCTCGCGGCCAGGATCTCCCTGGTCCAGCCGGTGCCCGACGGGGTCGGCAGCCCGCCCAGCCCTCTGGCGCAGGGGCTGGTGCGCGCGGTGTGGACCGATGACCTGGCCGTCTCCACCGCGATGAATGCGCAGGTAGCGCACTATACGGGCCAGGCCGAACTGGCACAGGCCATCAAACAGGGAATGAATGCCCGCAAGTCGGGCGATGCCGAACAAGCGACCGCGAAGCTGGGGCGTGCCGTACAGCTGGCGGCCACATCGGGGAACGAAGACACGGCGAAACTGCTTGCGAAGGTGGTGGACGTGCTCGACGTGGCGGCAGGTACTGTGCGACTGAAGGCGAAGGTCGCGGAGGCGGACGAGATGACACTCGAAACGCGCTCCACCAAGACAGTTCGCGTCAAGAAGTAGCACATAACCAGCACTCACGTAGCTCTTCTCGGCAGAAACGCCAAGAACGCCACAGAGGGGGATCCGACATGCCGACCTGTCCCAACGGCCACCAATCGGCGGCCGACGACTGGTGCGAGGTGTGTGGGCACCGGATGTCGGGGACACCCATGCCCTCCGGCGCCGTCCCGCCACCTCCGCCCATGCCGAATGGCCCCGGTGTTCCCGTACCACCGGGTGGCTACGGGAGTCCGGGGCCGGGCGGCCCACCGCCGCCCGGCGGCGCGGGCGGCTACGGCTATCCGGCACAGCAGCAGGAGCTGTGCCCGCAGTGCCGTACGCCACGTGAGGCGCAGGCCCCGTTCTGTGAGGAGTGCCGCTTCAACTTCCAGACGCACACCCCGTCTCCGTACGGCCCGCCGCAGGGCGGTTACGCGCCGCCGCAGCAGCCGGGGCCGCCACAGCCCGGTCCCGGGGGGCCGCAGGGCCCGCACCCGACACAGGGCGGCGGTCAGCCCTCCGGCTTCGGCGGCGACAGCGACTGGACGCTTCCGCCGCCGCAGGGGGGCGCACCGCACCAGGGCACGCCCCCGCACGGCGCCCCGCAGCAGGGCGCCCCGGGCCACGGCGCGCCCCAGGCCCCGCAGTACGGCTACGGCTACCCCCAGGCCCCGGCGCCTCCGGCCCAGCCGTACGGGAACGAGGCGCCCCCGGCCCAGCCGTACGGGAACGAGGCGCCCCCGGCCCAGCCGTACGGGAACGAGGGGTACGCCCCGCCGCCTCAGCAGCAGGGGCCGGGGCACCAGCCGCCGCAGCAGCAGCACCCCGGTGCCCCGCCGCAGTACCCCGGTCCCCCGCAGCAGCAGCACCCCGGCGGCGCCCAGTTCGGCCAGGGCGGCGCCCCGGCGCAGGCGCCCGGCAACTGGATAGCCGTCGTCGCCCCGGACCGTGAGTACTTCATGGCGATGATGAACCGCAGCGGCCCGGAGGCCGCCGGGCTGAACCTCCCGGCCTACTCCCCCGAGCAGCAGCTGCCGCTCAACGGCCACCAGATCACCATCGGCCGGCGCCGCCACAGCACCGGTGAGGCCCCCGACATCGATCTCGGGCGGCCGCCCGAGGACCCGGGTGTCTCGCACCAGCACGCGCTCCTCGTCCAGCAGCCCGACGGCGTCTGGGCGGTCGTCGACCAGGACTCGACGAACGGCACGACGGTCAATGGCGGCGAGGAGCCGATCCAGCCGTTCGTACCGGTCCCGCTCCGGGACGGCGACCGCGTCCATGTCGGCGCCTGGACGACGATCACGGTGCGCCGGGGCTGAGACCGAAGGGCTCAAGACGGCCGGGAGGGCCCAGCGGCCAGCCGTAGGCGCCCTCCGGGTCGTCCAGCCAGGCCCATTGGCGCTCGCCCCGCACCGTCACCCCGTAGCGCTCCCGCCCCGGCCTGCCCTCGTGCTCCCACAGCGCGAGGGCTTCGACCGGCTCCATATGGCCCGCGGCCACGTTCAGCAGGAAGCGGAAGGAGTCGTCCAGCAGTGGCCGGGACGGCAGCCCGTGGGCGGGCACCTGAGGCGGCGGGCCGCTGCCGCGCAGCGGGACGAAGTACGCGGGTATGGCCAGGAAGTGCCCCTCGGCATGGCGGGCGTCGGCGACTCTCAGGGCGATGAGCCCGGTCGCGAGCGGCGTCAGGATCAGCGCGCCCGGCCGGCACTGACCGAGCCATGCGGACGGGATGGCCGCCACGGCGCAGGTGGCGATGATCCGGTCGTAGAGAGCGTGCAGCGGACAGCCGCGCGCCCCGTCCCCGGTGACGACCGCGGGGCGGAATCCGGCCGCGGCCAGATGGTTGCGGGCGGCCTCGGTGATCTCCGGGTCGAGATCGAGGGTGGTGACGTGGGCGTCGCCGAGCCGATGGGCCAGCAACGCGGCGTTGTAGCCGGTGCCCGCGCCGATCTCCAGCACCCGGTCCCCGTCCCGCACCTGGAGCGCCTGGAGCATCCGCGCCATCAGCGACGGCTGGCTGCTGGAGGTGATCAGCTCGCCGTCGCGCACCCGTGTGGCGAGCGGGGCGTCCGCGTAGGCACCGGCCAGCCAGCGGGCCCGGCGCAGCGGGTGGGGGTCGTCACGCCACAGCCGGCCGTAGCCGACCGTCCCGTGCGCCGCACCCACCTCCCCGGCTCCTGCCGCCCCCGCCGTCTTGGTGCTCGGCGGTGCGGCCGCCGCGGCCGCGTCCCCCGCCTCGTAATAGCAGGGCACGAACAGATGGCGTGGCACCTCTTCGAAGGCCGCCCGCCAGGCGGGGTCGGTGAGTCCGCCGCCCGCCACGATCTCCCGGACCAGCCCGGTTCGCAGCGCCGCGGCCTCCTCGGCGTACCCATCGGCCGCCCGGCCCGCAAGCTTCCGCCGTGATACCCGCTCCGCGGCGTCCGGCGCACTGCGTGTGCTCCCGCCCGTGCTGCCCATGACTCCACTCTCCTGCGCCCGGCCCCCGGCCGCGACCCACGCCCCCTTTTCCAGACGGGGACGTCTGAGAGCATGGAGGCGTGAAAGAGATTCCGCGAGGCACACTTCAGGAGCAGACCTTCTATGAGCAGGTCGGCGGCGAGCAGACCTTCCGGCGTCTGGTCCACCGCTTCTACCAGGGGGTCGCGGAGGACCCGCTGCTCCGGCCGATGTACCCCGAGGAGGACCTGGGACCGGCCGAGGAGCGACTCGCACTCTTCCTGATGCAGTACTGGGGCGGCCCCCGCACCTACAGCGACAACCGCGGCCACCCCCGGCTCCGCATGCGCCACGCCCCCTTCACCGTGAACCGCGCCGCCCATGACGCCTGGCTGCGCCATATGCGCGACGCGGTGGACGAGCTGGAGCTGGCCCCGGAGCTCGAGCGCCAGCTGTGGCACTACCTCACCTACGCCGCCGCCTCCATGATCAACGCGGAGGGCTGACCCGGCAGGTCGCCCCGGAGGGCTGACCTGGCGGGCCGACCTGGCGGGCTGCCCTGGAGGGCTGACCTCGCGGGCGGACCGGCGGGCTCAGGCGGGCGTGACGGACAGCCCGGACAGACCGCCGGACAGGCCCTGCGTACGCACCGCGATCGAACCGTACGGCGTGCGCAGCCGCAGCCAGCCGCCCGCGGCGAGGAGTGCCAGGGGCTCGGGCGCCGCGGTGGCCACGCCGCTCCCGTGGGCGGTGACGGCCGGTGCCGCCGCCCGGACCGGCCGCAGGAAGCCCAGCGACTGGGCGGCGTGCACGGCGCGCAGCGGAAGCCCGGTGTCGCCGAGCGTACGGGACCAGATCTCATGGCCGATGCGGTCGCGCTCGGCGCGCGTACGCGACTCCTCGGGGAGCGCCGCGTCACGGGCCCGGAACTCCGCGACGGCGGCGGCGACCGCCCCTCGTACCTCGTTCACGCCCGGCAGCCCGTTCACCCGGCGCCAGCCGCCGCGTGGCGGCAGCACCCCGGCCCATGGCGGGCCGGTGACGGCCTGCGGCACGGTGACCACCAGGCCCCGGACACCCCGGTCACGGCCCTCGGGCCCGTCGGCGGTCCGCGCCGTGTCCAGCGCGTCCGCGAACTCGCCCGCCGAGACCGTGGTGTCCAGCGCACCCGGCCCGCCCGCCGCCCCGGCCGACGTGGCCGACTCGTCCGACTCGTCCGACTCGTCCGACTCGTCCGACGTGGCCTCGGTGCTGACGATCGCCTCGAGCCGCGCCGTACGGATCGCGAGGACCTCGAAGGACGGCGGCCGGCCGAAGACGGCGAGCACACCGGCGCCCGCCTGCAGCCGCACCGCCGCCGCCCGGTCGTAGTGGATCAGCCGGGCGAGGAAGGCGGCGAGATCGGCCGCCTCCCCGGCGTCGGCGAAGTGGAGCTCCTGGTTGGAGGCCGTCATACCGAGACGGCCCCCTCCGCCTCCGCCCGTTCGGAGCCATCGGCGGATCCGGCGGGCTTCGTGGCTGCCTCGGACGCCTTCTTGGCGGCGCGCTTCTTCACCGGGTCCGGCTCCAGGTACTCGGTCAGGAACTTCTCCTCTTCCGGGGTGACCCGGCGCGGGCGGCCCTGGTCGAGGTCGTAGGGCACGATGCGGGTGGCGGCACGCACATACAGGGCGTCCTCGTCCTTGATCTCATAGCGCAGGGTGAGATACGCGGCCTTGATCTCCGTCACCCAGGTCTCGATCGTCACCGGACGGTGCCGGTGGACGAGGGGCCTCAGATAGTCGATCTCGTGCCGGGCCACGACCACGCCGCCGGTGAACGCGTTACTCCCGTTCCCCGGCGCCAGCCGCCACATGAAGTCGACCCGGGCCTCCTCCAGATAGCGGAGGAAGGTCACGTTGTTGACGTGGCCGAACGCGTCCATGTCGGACCAGCGCAGAGGACAGGAGTAGATATGGCGTGCCATCCACTCAGCCCCGGGTCAGCTTCTTGTAGGTGGCGCGGTGCGGACGGGCCGCGTCCGGGCCGAGCCGCTCGACCTTGTTCTTCTCGTACGACTCGAAGTTGCCCTCGAACCAGAACCACTTGGATTCGCCCTCGTACGCCAGGATGTGCGTGGCGACGCGGTCGAGGAACCAGCGGTCGTGGGAGACGACCACGGCGCAGCCGGGGAAGTCGAGCAGCGCGTTCTCCAGCGAGGAGAGGGTCTCCACGTCGAGGTCGTTGGTGGGCTCGTCGAGGAGCAGCAGGTTGCCGCCCTGCTTGAGGGTGAGCGCGAGGTTGAGGCGGTTGCGCTCACCGCCCGAGAGCACTCCGGCCGGCTTCTGCTGGTCCGGGCCCTTGAAGCCGAAGGCGGAGACATAGGCGCGGGAGGGCATCTCGACCTGGCCGACGTTGATGTAGTCGAGCTCGTCGGAGACGACCGCCCACAGCGTCTTCTTGGGGTCGATGTTGGCACGGCTCTGGTCGACGTAGGAGATCTTGACGGTATCGCCGACCTTGATGCTGCCCGCGTCGGCGGTCTCCAGGCCCTGGATCATCTTGAACAGCGTGGTCTTACCGGCGCCGTTGGGGCCGATGACACCGACGATGCCGTTCCGCGGGAGGGTGAAGGAGAGGTCGTCGATCAGGACCTTCTCGCCGAACGCCTTGGAGAGGTTCTCCACCTCGACCACGACACTGCCCAGGCGCGGGCCCGGCGGGATCTGGATCTCCTCGAAGTCCAGCTTCCGGGTCTTCTCGGCCTCGGCGGCCATCTCCTCGTAACGGGTCAGCCGGGCCCGGGACTTGGCCTGGCGGCCCTTGGCGTTGGAGCGGACCCAGTCCAGCTCTTCCTTGAGGCGCTTGGCGCGCTTGGCGTCCTTCTGGCCCTCGACCTTCAGACGGGCCTGCTTCTTCTCCAGGTAGGTGGAGTAGTTGCCCTCGTAGCCGATGGCGCGGCCGCGGTCGAGCTCCAGGATCCACTCGGCGACGTTGTCCAGGAAGTACCGGTCGTGGGTGATGGCCACGACGGTGCCCGCGTACTTGGCGAGGTGCTGCTCCAGCCAGTTGACGGACTCGGCGTCGAGGTGGTTGGTGGGCTCGTCCAGCAGCAGCAGGTCGGGGGCCTCCAGCAGCAGCTTGCAGAGCGCGACGCGGCGCTTCTCACCGCCGGAGAGGGTGGTGACCGGCCAGTCGCCGGGCGGGCAGCCGAGGGCGTCCATGGCCTGCTCGAGCTGGGCGTCCAGGTCCCAGGCGCCCGAGTGGTCCAGGTCCTCCTGGAGCTTGCCCATCTCCTCGAGCAGCTGGTCGCTGTAGTCGGTCGCCATCTGCTCGGCGATCTCGTTGAAGCGGTCCAGCTTGCCCTTGGTGACCGCCACGCCGTCCTGGACGTTCTCCAGCACGGTCTTGGACTCGTCCAGCGGGGGCTCCTGGAGCAGGATGCCGACGCTGTAGCCGGGCGAGAGGAAGGCGTCACCATTGGACGGCTGCTCCAGGCCGGCCATGATCTTCAGCACCGTCGACTTACCGGCGCCGTTGGGGCCCACGACACCGATTTTCGCGCCGGGCAGAAAGCTCAGCGTGACATCGTCGAGGATCACCTTGTCGCCGTGCGCCTTGCGCGTCTTGCGCATGGTGTAGATGAACTCAGCCAAGAGAAACCGTCCGGCAATCTGGTAGGTATCGAGGTGCGGCTCCGCCGCGGGGTCCGTATCCGTGGCGGCTCCACCGCGTGAGGGTAGATACAGCCATCTTGCCGTACAGCCCGCCCGAGGCGGAAACCCGTTTGGTCCGGCGTGCGGCCTGGGTCCGGCATTCGCCGTCCCCCCGGCGACACGAAGGGCCGGAGCCTCCATGAGGCTCCGGCCCTCCATCACCGCGTTCTTCGATGATCACCACATCCGGTGACCGTCGCTTCACTCAGCGATCACTGCTGCCCTGGCGTCGCCGCCCTGGCGTTCACTCGCCCGCGGTCGCCTTCTTCTTACGGACGAAGAAGATCGCGCCGCCGCCGACCACGACCAGCGCCACGGCGATGCCCGCGATCATCGGGGTGTTGCTGCTGCTACCGGTCTCGGCGAGGTCGCCACCGGAGGTGTCACCACCGGTGCTGCCACCGGCCGACGCGGGGCTCGGCTGCGAGGAGGGGGTGTCGCTGCTGCCGCCGCTGCTGGAGGTCTTGCAGTCGAGAACGCCGGAGAAGGTCTTCTCGAAGCCGTTCGGACCGGAGATGGTGAACTTGTAGCTCTGGTCCTCCTTCACCGGGGCGGTGACGGTCTTCGACTGACCCGCCTCGACCGTGTACTTCTGGCCCAGCAGCTCGAAGGTGAACGCCTCGTCGCCCTTGTTGGTGGCCGTGATGTCCACGCCGCCCTTGGCGCAGTCCTTCTCGGCGGAGACCGCCGGGACCGCGCCCTTCTTCGCCCAGTTCGCGGTGGCGGTGGCGGAGACGGTGCTCTCGCTGGAGCCGGCCAGGATCTGCGTCTGGCTCTTGGTGGCGCTGGCGAACGCGCGGCCCACCGGAACCTTGGTGGCGGCCTGGGCGGTCAGCGTGGCGGAGCCGTCCGACGCGCCCTTCGGGACGTCGAAGTACACCTCGCCGCCGTCGGCGGCGCTGGTGATGGTCTTGCCGCTCTTGTCGACCAGCTTGACGCCGCCGCCCGCGGACTCGGAGCCCGGGGCCAGGGTGACGCTGTCGGCGTTGGTGTGGACCTTGACCGGGCCGAGCCGCTCACCGGCCTTGCCGGAGACGGCCGGCGGGTCCAGGCTCAGCGACGCCTTGGGCTCCTGGAGGTTCTGCGCGTTCTTCTCCAGGTAGTCGGCCAGCTTCTCGGCCTGCGGGTCGGCCGCGTCCACCTTCGCGTTGTCGGAGAAGCGCCAGATGGCGACCTGCGTCCCCGCGGCGGCGGTCTTCTCGGTGAGGGGACCGGTGCCCGCCGTCTTCGCCAGCGCGCCGAGGTCGTTCACCTGCGGGTAGGAGTTCTGCAGAACCCAGTTGATCTTGCCCGCGTTGGGGTTGTTCGCCAGGGACGTCTCGGCCCAGGACTTCTCCTCGTACTTCGCCTTGCTCTGCGTCGGGTTGTGCAGATCAATGCAGTACGTCTGGATGGAACCGCCATTGTCGACCGACATCTCGAAGAGACCGGCGCCGACCTGCTGATCCTTGCCGTTGTCGTGAATGACGGCCTTGTCGAACGTCTTGAGACCGCCCAGCGTGGCGGTCGCGCCGCCCCGGCTCGGGGGCGCGTCATCGGCGGCGGCGGTGCCTGCGGTGGCCATCGCGCCCGCAGCGACCAGACCGGACGCCAGAACGGCGGCCGCAAGGCGGGCAGCGCCCCGCCTCCTTACAGAAATCATGGTTTCCCCTCCGGGCGAGCGCCAGTCAGTTGGTGCGCCTCGCCAGCGAACTCAAAACTCAGGAACCCCCGTTGGGCACGCAGGGATCCTAGGGAGAAAGGAACCGATCGTTCCCCGGGAATACCTAGACCCAACCGATCCGAATCGGAATCGTTATCTAATCCCCGGATCCCATATGACCTGGGATTATCGACAAATCTCCCGCGGTCACGGCCATTCACGGGGAAGTTGCCCCGGTCGGCGTGTTTAGAAGTGGTTTGGCCTGCGAAACCCGACGAAATGCGGATGTACCCCGCGTGAGATCGTGTCCGACCGCCACCGCGTCGATCTCCGCGGTGACCCAGCGCCTGGGCTGATGCGCCCCACCACCGGAATCCCCACCCGGGGCCGGAGGAGCGGCCGCACCTCCCTCGCCCCCTCCCCCTTCTCCCTGAAGCGGCCGGTCCCTCTCCCGCTCTCGCTCCCGGTCCCATTCGCGCTCCCGCACCCGCAACGTCCCATGGACGACGAGAGGTTCACCGAGCGATACCGACCCGGCGACATTCGCGGCGAGCGACCGCCACGTCCAGACCGTGTAGAAACTCGTGTACGCGTCCGCCCACGCGTCCCGCCCCCGGTCCCAGCGGCGCACCGTCACCGCCAGCCGGAACCGGGCCACCGCGACACCCGCCGCCGTCTCCCAGAAGTCCGGCCGCGTCGCGGCATTCCCCACCATGGTCACCCAGCTCTCGTTCACCGGCCACGCCTCCCCCATCACTTCGCGGCTCTGTCATGCCGCTCGTGGACCATGCTGCCCGGCATCACGAAACTCCGCCGGGGCCTGTGCACGACCCCGCGTTTGTGGACAACTCGGCCACCCGGACGAGTGACCACCCGTCACGCCGCGGCCCGTCAGACCGGCGCCCGTCATGCCCCGGCCGCCAGACCCGGCCCTCAAACCCGGCCCTCAGACCCCCGCCCGTTATGCCCCGGCCCTCAGACCCCACCCGACACGCCGAGCGAGCCCCTCACGCCCCGCCCGCCGCGACCACGTACTGCGCCCGTACCTCCCCGTACCGCGCCAGCTCCGTCTCCACCGGCTCCAGCACCCGTCTGCGCCCGCACTCGGCCGCCGCCTCCCGCAGGCGGCCCTCCACCGACCGGCCGTGGCGTCGGGCGGGTCCCCGCGCGGCCGCCCGGGAGCCCCACGCCAGCGTCGGGCCGACCACCGCGCCGCCCAGCACCAGCAGCGCCGGCATCCACCACTCCGGCCCGCCGAACACCCCGGCCATGGCCCCCAACAGCCACAGCACCCCCATCACTTGCACCAGCAGCACGGTCACCTGAGCCGCCGCCACCATCGACCACCACACCGGCCGGACCGGCCGCCGGTGCGCCGTCTCGGCCGCCACCGCCTCGTCGACCGCCTCCGCCAGCCCTCTGCCGCCCCACCCGGCCGCCTCCCGGACGGCCTGGGCCCATGGACCGGGCAGTCCGGCCGTCGCCTCGTCCCCGAGCGTCCGTACCGCCTCCTCCACCGCGGGGCGCGCCGTGACCGCCTCCACCGCCAGCGTGCGCGCCCGCGCGCCCGGGATCTCCGTCCACTCCCCGGCTCCAGGGGCCCGCGAGCCCCGAGAGCCGCCTTGAGGGCCCCCTGAGGCGCGGCCCTTCCTCCTCCGCAGCCGCCCCCAGGGCGTTCCGCACGCCCACTCCGCGTCCCTCAATCTGGCGCGCTCGGCCGCCTTCCCGGCCGCGCCCGCGCCCGCCGCCTCGGCCAGCCGGTCCTCGAACTCCGCCCGCGCCCGCTCGGTGAGCCCGACCGGCCCGCTGTCCGCCACATACTGCGGCCGCAGCCGCGTCATCGTGCCGTCCACGTCCGCCGACAGCCGACGCTCGGCCGCCCCGCACTCGGCCGTGAGCCGCGCGAGCGTCTCCCGGAGCTCCCCGACGCCCTCGCCGGTCAGCGCGGACAGGGCCAGCACGGCCGCCCCCGGCTCCCCGTGCTCCCCGAGCGCGAGCCCGTCCTCGTCCAGCAGCCGCCGCAGATCGTCCAGAACCTGGTCCGCGGCCTCGCCCGGGAGCCGGTCCACCTGGTTGAGCACGACGAAGGTCACCTCGGCATAGCCCGCGAGTGGCCGCAGATAGCGCTCATGGAGGACCGCGTCCGCGTACTTCTCGGGGTCCACCACCCACACCACCGCGTCCACGAGACCCAGCAGCCGGTCCACCCGCTCCCGGTGGCCCGGGGCGGCCGAGTCGTGGTCGGGCAGGTCGAGCAGGACCAGGCCGCGCAGCGCGGGGTCGTACGGATAGCCCGGGTTGCGCCGGTCCACAGCCGGGATGCCGAGCCGGTCCAGCAGGCCGTCGGCGTGGTCGGTCCACGCGCAGGCGAGGGGCGTGGCGGTGGTCGGGCGGCGGATCCCGGTCTCGGAGAGGGAGGCTCCGGCGAGGGCGTTGAACAGTGTCGACTTACCGCTTCCGGTGGCCCCGGCGACGGCGACCACGGTGTGCCCGTAAGGATGCCGTCCCCGCGCGTCCGCCTCGTCGAGCACCCGCGCGGCCCCGGCGAGCGTGCGCCCCTCGAGCCGGGACCGGGACAGCCCGACGAGCTGGCGCAGGGCCTCCAGACGGGGCCGCAGGGTGCCCGTGGCGAAGCTGCGGACGCCGGCCTGGTACACGGCGTACGGAGGGCCGCCGAAGGACCGTCGCCCGGCCTCCTCCTCCGGGAAGTAGCCCCTCGCGGCGCGGGGGATGTCCGGTGCGGCCGCCTCCACCGCCCCCTGGTCCATCGCACGGGCCGGGCGGTGCGCCGCACGCCCGGCGGCCCGGCGGTGCGCCCGCCGGGCGATCAGGCCGTCGTCCCAGGAGTGGCGGCCCCCCGCCGCCCGGTCTCCCCCGCCGCCCCCGCCGTCCTCGTTGCCGCCGTTGCCCTCCGTGGCCGTCACCTAAGGTCACCTCTCCTTCTGCAGTACGGACAGCGCGGCGATCAGTTCGACCTGGTGTTCCGGGGAGATGTCCAGGGCGTCCAGAGGGGCGAGCCTGCGGTCGCGCTCCGCCCGCATCGCGCGGGTGACACAGCCGTCGAGCAGCCGTCCGCCGCGGTCGCCCAGGCGCAGCGCCGCATGCGCGCCCAGGGTCTCGGCGAGCTTCTCGCCCGCCTTACGGGCGCGGCGTCCGCCCAGGAGGGACGCGGCGAGCAGGGCGGCGATCTCCTCGGGCACGCAGCTGCCCCCGCGTTCGGCGATCCGGACCCGGGCCTCCTCCTCGGCCAGCTCCTCGGCGCAGCGCCGCCAGTGCCGTACGGACACGCCGATCCGCTCGGCGGCGCCGCGCGCGTCGCACGGGGCGAGTCCGACCCGCGCGGCCGGGTCCTGCCTCCCGGCCTCCGCGACCCGTTCGTCAGCGGTGGCGGCCGCGCTGCGCAGCAGGGTGGCCAGGGAGTCGGTGAGAGCCGTAAGGAGCTCATCGGGGGCGCTGCCGTGCGGCAGCCCGTGCCAGTGGGTGAGCGCACCGCCCGCGAGCGCCGCCCCCTGCGCGATCTCGCGCCGCACCCGCTCCCCGGCCTCCCCGTACGCGCCCTCCACCCGCTGGATCAGCCGCACCGCGGCCGCGTGCTGCGCCGCCGCGGCCCCGGCCAGCGCGGGCATCCGGGCGCGCAGCGAGGCGAGCGTCCCGGCGGCCGTACGGGCGGCGGCGGCCGTACGGGCGTACGGATCCTGTGCGTGCTGGGTGAGCCAGGCCCGCAGGGCCGCGACGGCGGTGGCCGGGAGCAGCCCACTGCCACCGCCCGCGGATTCCGGGAGCTCGGGGATGGTGAAGCGCGGGACATCGCCGAGCCCGGCCGCCGTAAGGAGCCCGGCGTACTGCCGCGAGACCTCGGCGGCCAGCTGGTGCGGCACCCGGTCGAGGACGGTGACGAGGGTGACGTCGTACTCCTTGGCGGTCCGCAGCAGATGCCAGGGGACGGCGTCGCCGTAACGGGTGGCGGTGGTGACGAGCACCCAGATGTCGGCGGCGCAGATCAGTTCCGCGGCCAGGTCGCGGTTCCGCGCGACCAGCGAGTCGATGTCGGGCGCGTCGAGCAGTGCGAGCCCCCGTGCCAGCCCCGGGTCGGTCTCCACCCGCAGCGCGGCCGGCCCCTCCTGCGCCCGCCCCTCCTCGTCGTACGCGCTCTCCGCCCGCTCCCCCTGCGCCGGCACCCACACCCGGGTGAGCCGCGGCAGCACCCGCTGCCCGGCGAACCAGGGGCGGTCGTCGGGGTGGCACACCAGCACCGGCGTACGCGTTGTGGGCCGCAACACACCGGCCTCGGTGACTCGTCGGCCGACCAGCGAATTGACGAGGGTGGACTTGCCCGCGCCCGTCGATCCCCCGATTACCGCCAGCAGGGGCGCTTCGGGGGCGCGCAACCGGGGCACGAGGTAGTCGTCCAGTTGAGCGAGCAGCTCGGCACGGCTACGGCGAGCGCGGTCGGCGCCGGGAAGGGGGAGCGGAAACCGAGCGGCGTCGACACGGTCACGCAGTGAGGTCAGCGCGTCGAGCAGCCGGGGCCGTACGTCCAAGATCGCCACATGATGAAGAATGCCCGCTTTTGGTGTCTTTTTGAAGCGTATGCTCACTCGTGCGCGTCAAAGAGACCCACCCGGATCACCCCAAAAGGAGCACGAGGCGGACGTGACGACAGGGGCGCGGGCATAACGAGTGCACAACACCCGTTCCTTGAGGCGTGAAAAACGATGCAAGTTTCGGACCTGCCTGCGATTATCAGACCGCTTCACCGAACCTCCACAACGTGCCACGGAGGTGAAGCAACCGGGGCGAGGTGCAAGGAGCCCTATCCTTGTCCCGGCAAGGTCACGGTCCGTCGAGCCCGGCCACCCGCACCACGGCCGCCCCGCCGGCCCCGCAGGCACCGGGGGCTCACCCGCTCCATGACCACCACCGGCCCCCGTAGCTCAGTGGATAGAGCAGGCGCCTTCTAAGCGCTTGGCCGCAGGTTCGAGTCCTGCCGGGGGCGCAAACACTTCCTCACCCGCGGAGACACCTGTGAGGCTCTCCCATGTTCGGAAGCACATCGCTCATGGGCCAAGCGCTCTGCGTCCAGCCATGGGGCTCGGGATCCGCGCCGCACAGGGTTCACCGGTCGGCGTAGCTCAGCCAGACACCGGAAAGCCGACTGTGCGCCGCCGCACACGGACAGCGTTCACAAGAGTGCATTCTCAAGAGATTGATTGTTGGGTGTGAGACCCATGTGCCATCCTCAGGCTCGTGAGTGCTGAGGATCTGCGATACGAACGTGATCGGAAGACGTCGGCGCTGGCCGCCATCGCCATCCAGCAGCAGGTGATCCGAGGGCTGGAGGAGGACATACGCAGAGAGCGGGAAAAGCTCGCCGAACTCGTGTCCGCGGCCACCACCGGAACGCCCGGCAGCCCGATCCCCTACGGCCGTGTCGAGCATGTCGCACGCCTTCTCGGCGTCAAACGCGACCGTATCGCCAAGATCCGCGCCGCGGTCCGCAGGAGTCGGACCGGAAGGACACCACAACCATCCGAGCCGGCAACCGCCGTGCCGCCCCCACTCCACACTGCCGCCTGACCGGCGAGCCGAAGGGAATCCCACCGCCCATGTCCACCGCACCCCAAGGCGGGATGACGGTCCCGCCCATGCCCGAGCGGACTCCGAAGTCCCTGCGCGCCGCCATCGCCCAGCATGCGCCGCAACTCCTCGTGGACTTCGACCGGCATTGGCGCCGCGACATCGCCGACGCCTACGACCTTGCCCCCGTCCCCGCCTTCATGGCCCGCTGGTGGGGCGAGTATGCCCTCGCCCGTAACCCGGAACTTGAAGCCAGGGTCCATCGCCTGGAGGACGAGGCCGCCCAGGAGAGCGACTACGCGCGCGCCAAGGCGATGATCGAGGATGCCGGGCGCATCCGCCGGGCAGCTGCGAAGGCGGAGCCCGGCCAGTGACGGACGGCTTCATGGGGCCGCCCTGGCAAGCCGACTGGACCACGGAAGCCGAGGACAACAGGAACGCCCTCCCTGACCAGGCCCGTGCCCTGGTGGATGCCGCCCGCGCCGAACTCGTGACCCGCAGATCGTGATCGACGAATGCTTCTGGCAGTGAGTCTCCCGCTCTGGAGCCATTGGTTCGAGCAGGAGACGTACTGTTGGTCGAGTTCTTCAGCGTGTTCAGTGGCGATCGTCAAGCGCAGCATCTCCGGGTCAGCCGGCTGTCTGCGAGAGCCCGGCGAGTACGACGTCGATGGCGCGGTCCAGTGTTTCGGGGCGCGTCTGCATCGTCGCTGATGCCTGCGCAAGCCCCCGGATGAGGAGGTAGACCTCCTCGACGGTGACCGAGGGCCGGACCGCGTCGGCATCCTGCGCCCCCCGCAGGATGTCGCTGACGACGGCTTTCAAGCGGTCCGATGCGGCGGCTGCGTTGCCCGGAACGTGCTGGCGGCCCGTCAGGGTCGAGGCGAGGGTCAGCTTCGTGGCGCCGGTTTCGATCATCGTCCGCACCAGGGTGCGGAAGGCAGTGGCGGGGTCCGTGTCGGTGGCGAGTGCGCCAGCGCGTTGGATGAGTTGGTCGAAATGTCGCAGCAGTGCTGCCTCGATCAGCTCCTCCTTGGTCGGAAAGTGGCGAAAGACTGTGGCGATGCCGACACCGGCTCGCCTGGCCACCTCTTCGGTCGACCCAGCGGCTCC
Source organism: Streptomyces iranensis (assembly GCF_017874715.1). GTDB lineage: Bacteria > Actinomycetota > Actinomycetes > Streptomycetales > Streptomycetaceae > Streptomyces > Streptomyces iranensis. The sequence goes on from NZ_JAGGLR010000018.1 coordinate 197,291, forward strand.
TTGTGTACCGAAAACCGCCTCGGCCTCGGCCAGGATCCGTTCCCGGTTCTCCCGTGCGTCCTGTCGCATGCCCGCATCCTCCCCGCTGACGCCCGACACGGACTTTAGCCGGAGCCTGGACTCCGCTACCCTTACCGAAGTCCAGGCTTCGGTTATTTCTGGGGGGAACATGCCAAGCCCATCCGCACCGTCCGATGTCGTCCGCGCCGTCGCGGCCGGGGTCAGCCTCCTGATCACCGACAGCCTCACGGAGCAGGAGAGGCAGGCGCACCTCGACCACCTCGCCGGCCTGTACGCCGAGCACACCGACGTCCGGCACCCGCTCGCGCCCACCGGCGACATACCGCTGCGCACCCGTACCGAAATACGGCGCCACTTCGCAGGCATACCAGTCCAGACACACGAAGTCGACGGGTTCGAGCCCGTGGGCCAGGTCCACGCAACCGCCGATCCCGAGGTGGTCGTCTTCGAGTTCAGCTATGCCGGTGCGGTGAACGGCAACCCCTTCGCGCTGCCGTGCATCTTCGTGACGCGCGTACGCGACGGCGTCATCGTCGAATCGCGCGACTACGCGGATCATGTAGGCATGGCCCGCGCTTTCGGGCGGCTCGGCGAATTGGCAACCGCATTGGCAGCCGATTCCCGATGAGATCCGCCATCGGCACAGCGCGCTCGGCACCGGCTTGGGGTCCACTCAATCCCACCCTGGGTGCCGAAATCGCGTCATTCTTGGGCATGGTCGCGCCACCATCCCCACGGGAACAGACCAAGCGCTTATACCGGTTTCGGTCCGTCGCGACCACGGAAAGCGCAACTCGGCACATCGCTCAGGCTCGCACACCTTCTAAGCGCTTGGCCGCAGGTTCGAGTCCTGCCGGGGGCGCACTGGACCCTCTTCTCTACGCACGTAGCGAAGAGGGTCTTCTTGCTGTTCAGAGCTGTCCCACCGGCCACGACACAGCCCCGGCACTCCCCCGACGATCAAGAGAGGGCGCCGGGCCGTCCGGCTTGCCCGAGCGCTACCACCTCGACCGGACTGCTGAACCACCGAAAACCCGGGTCGGCCGGCCGGAAGCTCTCTGTCGCTCGACCGGAACGAGCAGTCATCGCCCTCGTCTGGCCAGGTGGCGCTTCGGGGCGGCTGCCGGTGGCTCCTGGCGCCGCGGCAGCGGGGCATCACCGTCACGACTCCGCGCAACCGGAGCCTTGCCTCGCTTCTTCGATCCGCTGCTGGAAGAGGATCAGTTGGTCCGCGATGGTGGGCATGGCATCCGCCAGGTCCCTCAGATCCATCACTGCATCGCTCAACAAGCCGGCGCCCGAACACGGCTGTAGGAAGTCGTTCAAAAGCTGATGGGCGGACTCCCACCGCGACATCGCACACGAGACGATGAATGCGTTTCCCTTCGCCTGGCGCGCGTCCCAACCGCTGCCCGCAGACTCACGCGTGAAGACCTCAAGAGCCTGGCCCAGACACTCCTCCCGGTCAGCAGAGCCCAGGGCACCCAGAACCAAAGCTTTCTGGTACTGCTCCCACGCATTGTCGGGGTCGAGCTGGATAGCCCGGTCGAGATCGGTGAGGGCGTCGTCGTACTGGCGCATGAGGCGGTAAGTCTCGCCGCGGTCGGCGATGGCGAGGGCGTAGTCGGCGTCGAGCTCTATGGCGCGGTTGAAGTCTGTGAGGGCATCCTCGTACCGACCCATCAAGCGATACGTCTCACCGCGCTCGGCCATGGCCCAGAGCATGTCAGGCTCGAGTTCGATGGCACGGTCGAAGTCAGTGAGGGCATCCTCGTACCGACCCATCAAGCGATACGTCTCACCGCGCTCGGCCATGGCCCAGAGCATGTCAGGCTCGAGTTCGATGGCACGGTTGAAATCGGTGAGGGCATCCTCGTACCGACCCATCAAGCGATACGTCTCACCGCGCTCGGCCATGGCCCAGAGCATGTCAGGCTTGAGTTCGATGGCACGGTCGAGATCGGTGAGGGCATCCTCGTACCGACCCATCAAGCGATACGTCTCACCGCGGCTGCCGACAGCCCAGAGCATGCCAGGGTCGAGTTCGATGGCACGGTCGAAGTCAGTGAGGGCATCCTCGTACCGACCCATCAAGCGATACGTCTGACCCCGGCTGCCGATGGCGACGAGGTTGTTGGACTCGAGTTCCATGGCGCGGTCGAGATCGGTGAGGGCGTCCCCGTACCGGCCCATGACGCGATACGTCTGACCGCGCCTGACGAGGGCGACGGCGTAGTCGGGGTCGAGTTCGATGGCGCGATTGAAATCGGTGAGGGCATCGTCATACCGACCCATCAGGCGATAGGTGGCGCCGCGGCCGAAGCGGACCCGCTTGCGAATCGGATCCAAGGCGAGGGCCGCGTTGTAGTCGTTGAGGGCTTGTTCGTAGCGTCCGGCGTTGCGGTGGTCACGGCCACGCAGGGTGTGCGCCAGGGCGCGGCCGTCGGTGTCGAGGATGTCCTGGCGAATCAAGAGGGTCAGGGCGGCAACCCCAGGAGCGGAGGTGTCCTCCAGAGCGGTGAGAATCTGTTGGCCCCGATTGGTGAGGGTGCTGGTGCCATTGTCGTGGCCCGCCTGGGTGAGCATGTGAGCCCAGCGACGGAGGGTGGCCGTGCCGTGGTCGTAGGCGTCCAGGAGATCCCGGAGTGCCTCGGGCAGGGCTCCCTCTGGATTGGCGCACAGGAGGTGGTACCTCTCCTGTAACCGATGCTCGCGCCATTGGTCATCGAGCCACCAGCGTTCGGAGGCACGTTCGGGATCGGTCTCCCGAAGCTGGTGTTGCCAAGTACGGAAAGTGCGGGCGAGCTGGGTGTGCTGCTGCTGCCAGCTGACGGGGGACTGGGTGCGCAGGAGACGCAGCATGGTCGCGCGGACGACTTGATGGTAGTGGCAGCGGCCGCCGCGGTCGGTGACGAAGGACAAGCCTCGCAGCCACCCGAAGAGGTCACTCGCTTGCGGATCGACGGCGGCACGGTAGATGTCCTCGTTCAGCTCCTGAGGCAGCGCGCAGGCTCGCGCGGCAGTTCGTCGGGCGGGGTCGGTCTCCCATTTCAGGAATCGCTCCACGGCAGTGCCGCTGGCATCGCCGATCTCATCCACGCTGGTTGGCCGGGACTCGGACAGAAGAGACAGCAGCACCGGAAGCCGTCCGGACAACTGAAGGATGACGTCGACCACCCGCTCGTCTGTGACGTGCCTGCTGGCCAGGAATTGTCGCGCTTCGGTCTCGGTGAAGACGTCCAGTGGAATGGTTGCCACCAGATCCATGTGCTCGCCCCAGCACCGTGGATCCAGCTGTCCCTGCCCGGCCATGACCACGATGATGTTCGTCGGTAGTTCCCCGTATCGGTCAGTGAGTGTGAGATCGCGCAGCCACACATCGAGCACCGGGCCGGTGCGCTCATAGGTGTCGAAGATCAGCACCACCCACTCCTGCCGACCCGCAGCCTCGGCCAGTTCTTCCACAAAGGCGGGTGCGAGAACCTGCACGGGGGACATCACCAACTGCACATCGTCATGGCTACGGAGCCTGGTGCTGAGCGCTGCCCGCCAACGGTCCATCGACGCCGCCACCTGGTTGGGGTCCACCGCTCCCGCGACCGCCCCAAGCCTGGTACCAAGCCCGCCCCCGCCAGACCAAGTTGAGAAACGATCATGCTCGACGCTGACGGAGCAACCGGCGCGGACACCTCCGAGCTGCCGTTGCCGTTCCCACCGCTGGGCTCGGAGACATCGGGAATGGCGGATTCAGCCTCGTGCCGCCGCTGTCGGTACAGCGCGAGCTGCTTGTCGAACCCTTTCAGCACCGCCCCTTGCTACGCGAGCTGCGAACTGATCGACTCCATCGCGTCGGCAGCACTGACGCACGTCTCATCCACCCACGCAGTGACCGCACCCACCTTCCGCGCAACCGCCTCCCACTGGCGCACCAACGTCGACTTGCCGACCCCAGAAGGCCCACAGACATGGAACAAGAACTCAGAGCCGCTTCCCATCTCGGCCCCCAGATTGCTCCGGAACGCCGCTATCTCCCCGTGACGCCCGACAAACTCCTCACGACGCTATTCCCGGATCAACTCCAGTCGCGAGGTACGACCCCGGCCAGCCACTGCACGCCCCCTGCTTTCAACGTGACGCCCGACACCTACATCCTGCCGAACGTGTACCCCTGCTGAAACTGCACTGGTGACAGAGAATGCCCGACCCGACCCAGCCGTCCCGGCTCGGGCTCGCTGGCGACGAGCTGAGGGTGGCCGTTCGGAGCGCGACGCCCGTCCTGTCAGCCCCGGACGATCGTCCATGGGTACGTCAGGTCGTCGTCCTCGCGTTCGCGTTCGAGGATGTGGCGGTGGTGGACGTAGGTCGCCGGGAACTCGGTGCCGCTGCCCGGGGATCGAGGCGATCACGCCCTAGGCCCCGGAGAGGGGCGGCCGGTCGGTGGTGGGGACCTCGTGGGAGACGACCTCGGGGTGGTGGAGGTCGAAGGCGGGGGATTCGGAGCGGATCTTCGGCAGGGTGAGGAAGTTGTGCCGGGGCGGGGGGCAGGAGGTGGCCCATTCCAGGGAGCGGCCCCATCCCCAGGGGTCGTCGAGCTCGACCCGCTTCCCGTACTTCCCGGTTTTCCACACGTTGTAGATGAACGGCAGCGTGGACAGGCCCAGAAGGAACGAACCGATCGTGGAGACCGTGTTCAGCGTGGTGAAGCCGTCGGCGGCCAGATAGTCGACATAGCGACGCGGCATGCCGATGACGCCGAGCCAGTGGTGGACCAGGAAGGTGGTGTGGAAGCCGACGAACAGGGTCCAGAAGTGGATCTTGCCGAGGCGTTCGTCGAGCATCCTGCCGGTGAACTTGGGCCACCAGAAATAGAATCCGGCGAACATCGCGAAGACCACCGTGCCGAAGACCACGTAGTGGAAGTGGGCGACGACGAAATAGCTGTCGTGGACCTCGAAATCCAGCGGAGGCGAGGCCAGGATCACCCCGGTCAGCCCGCCGAAGAGAAAGGTGACCAGGAAGCCGATGGACCACAGCATCGGCGTCTCGAAGGAGAGGGAGCCACGCCACATGGTGCCGACCCAGTTGAAGAACTTCACCCCGGTCGGCACCGCGATGAGGAACGTCATAAAGGAGAAGAACGGCAGGAGTACCGCTCCGGTGGCGAACATGTGGTGGGCCCACACCGTCGCGGAGAGGCCGGTGATGCCGATGGTGGCGCCCACCAGACCCATATAGCCGAAGACCACCTTGCGGGAGAACACCGGAATGATCTCGGTGATGATGCCGAAGAATGGCAGGGCGATGATGTAGACCTCGGGGTGGCCGAAGAACCAGAAGAGGTGCTGCCACAGCACCGGCCCACCGTTGGCCCCCTCGAAGACGACCGCGCCGAATTTCCGGTCCGCCTCCAGTACCAGTAGGGCTGCCGCCAGGATGGGAAAGGCGAGCAGCACCAGGATCGAGGTGAAGAGGATGTTCCAGGTGAAGATGGGCAGCCGGAACATCGTCATTCCCGGGGCACGCATGCACACGACGGTCGTGATGAAGTTGACGGCGCCCAGGATCGTCCCGAAGCCGGAGAGGGCGAGACCCATCACCCACATGTCGCCGCCCACGCCCGGTGTCCGCGCCTTGCTGCTGAGCGGCGTGTAGGCCGTCCAGCCGAAGTCCGCCGCGCCGCCGGGGGTGAGCAGACTGCCGATCACGATCAGCCCGCCGAAGAGAAAGAGCCAGTACGAGAACATGTTCAGCCGGGGGAAGGCGACATCCGGGGCGCCGATCTGGAGCGGCATGATCTCGTTGGCGAATCCGGCGAAGACCGGCGTGGCGAAGAACAGCAGCATCAGGGTGCCGTGCAGGGTAAAAGCCTGGTTGTACTGCTCCGGGCTGATCAGTTGCAGTCCGGGCCGGGCGAGTTCGGCCCGCATGATCATGGCCAGAAGGCCGCCGATCAGAAAGAAACCGAACGCGGTCACCAAGTACAGGTGTCCGATTTTCTTGTGATCCGTGGTGGTGAGCCAGTCGACCACGATGGTGCCGAGTTTGGTGGGTTCGGCGGGAGCTTCAAATTCGGGCTTGGTTGTCGTCGCCATGTCCGTGTCCGCTCCTCGGCCGTCTGCATGGGTGGGCGGCCGGCGGCACCGGCCGACGAATTCGCTGTATCGATTCGCCCACCATTACCCGAAGCGGAATGGCGATTCGGACCCGACTCGCCGTAGAGCCGGGTCATTCACCGGCGTCCTCGGCGCGGCTCGCGGGCCGGTCTGCGCCGCCATCGCCGGATTCCCGCGCTCACGACGATTGCCACGGCGCTCAGCAGCGCCGATCTCACCCGCCGCACACGTGACATCGTTTCTCCCGTCTTCAGAAGGAGGATGAGCAGCCAGGACCACGAGATCATCGCCCTGCGCTCACCCCGAATTCGAGCGCGTGCCGGTACGGGGGCGTTCCGCTCACGGCGGACGCGCCCACCTCTCTTCGCGGGCGTCCTCCGCCCCTCTTCGCGGGCGTCCTCCGCTCGGGCCCTGGGCACGCGACGAACAGGTTGATGGATGCGAGTTACCCATGGCCGGAGGCCCATTCAGATAGCTCTCCGTGAGCAGATGAACACCCGAGCCGGGCCGACGGACCCGTCGGCGGCCGGGACCGCACCACCTCTGGCCGGTTTTGCCGCCCCAGAACGCGCACATGGGAATCCCTTTACCTTCTCGTTCGTTCCACGCGTGCCCCCATGGAACACAGGAACGAACACCCCCCCACACGGAACAGAGAACGATCACAGTGACAGTGAAGGAGTGAACGCCGCGATGGTGTTCAAACGAGTGCTCGGCTCGCTCGGGGTCGGCGGGCCCGTCGTGGCCATGACCCTGGACCGGGAGCCGGTGCGCCCCGGCGGGGTGGTGCGGGGGCAGGTGCGGCTCCGGGGCGGAGGCAGCGCCTGCGACCTCGAGCACCTCGCGCTGGAGCTGGTCGCCGGGGTCGAGGCCGGGTACGGCGGCGAGGAGCACGAGGGCGATGTGGTCTTCGACCGCCTCCGGCTCGGCGGCGGGTTCCGGCTCGACGCGAGAGAGCACAGAGACATTCCGTTCACCATTCACATACCGTGGGAAACGCCGCTCACCGAGGTGTCCGGGCAGCCGCTGGGTGTCGTCCTGGGCGTCCGGGTCGAGCTCGCGGCGGCGGGCGCGATGGACCACGGCGATCCGGAGCCACTGATCGTACGGCCGCTGCCGGTCCAGGAGGCCGTGCTGGGGGCGCTGGGGCGGCTCGGCTTCAGCCTCGTAGCCGCCGATCTGCGGCTCGCCCATATCGCGGGCACCGGGCAGCGGCTCCCCTTCCACCAGGAGATCGAGCTCACCCCCGCCCCTCAGTACCTCCACAACGTGAACGAGATCGCGCTGACCCTTCTCACCGGGCCCGATGGCATGGAAGTCGTCCTGGAGGCCGACAAGCGCGGCGGGGGCTCTGGCGCCCTGGGCCGCCACACCGTGCGCCATGAGGGCCTTGAGCAGCGCGACTGGGCCGGTGAGGTCGACTCCTGGATCCGGGCGCTCATCGAATCCCGCGCGACGCATACCGCCCGCGATGGCCGCGCCGGTGCGGCCATCGCGGGTATCGCGGGGATAGCGGGGATAGCGGGGATAGCGGGCGTGACGGCCGGTACGGCGGCGGGCGGGGCCGTGGGCAGCGGCATGGTCGCGGCCGGGCTCGGCGACGCGTTAGGGAACTTAGCGGGGTTAGCTGATTTAGAGGGCTTAGATGACTTGAGGGATTTAGAGGGCTTAGAGGGCCCAGGGGGCTTAGAGAGGCCAGGGGGCAGAAGAGACTCAGGGGGCTCGGGGTCCGCGGAGGAGGGCCGGAGCTGAGCCGCAGAGGGCCGGGGCTGAGCCGCGGAGCGACGCGGAGGGCCGCGGATCTTCCCGCGGCCCTCCCTGTACGCACCGACGAACGGCTATGAGCGGCGCCCCACCGCGTCCGGGTCGTCCACCGCCTCTCGCGGCTCCTCCGCCACACCATCGCCCCCGCCCTCGACCGCCGCAGCGGCAGCGGGCTCGCGGCGCCCCGCCAGCCGGGCCGTGACCCGCCGGGCGACGGGCTCGGTCCAGCGGGCGGTGAGCGGGCCCAGGACCACCAGGATCAGGACGTACGCCGTGGCCAGCGGGCCGAGCGACGGTTCGATACCAGCCGTGACGGCGAGCCCCGCGATGACGATCGAGAACTCGCCCCGGGCCACCAGCGTGCCGCCCGCCCGCCAGCGGCCCCGGGCCGAGATCCCGGCCCGCCGTGCCGCCCAGTAGCCGGTGGCGATCTTCGTACCTGCGGTGAGGACGGCCAGCGTCATGGCGGGCAGCAGCACCGGGGGAATGCTGGCCGGGTCCGTGTGCAAGCCGAAGAAGACGAAGAACACGGCGGCGAACAGATCTCGCAGCGGGCTGAGCAGAAGGTGCGTACCCTCGGCGACCTCCCCGGACAGGGCGATGCCCACCAGGAACGCGCCGACGGCCGCCGACACCTGGAGTTGCTGGGCGATCCCCGCCACCAGCAGCGTCAGCCCGAGCACCACCAGCAGCAGCTTCTCGGGGTCGTCGCTGGAGACGAAGCGGGAGATGTGACGTCCGTAGCGGACGGCCAGGAACAGCACCAGACCGGCCACGCCGAGGGCGATGGCCAGGGTGACGCTGCCCGCCGCCAGGCCCGCACCGGCCAGCAGGGCGGTGACGATCGGCAGATAGACGGCCATCGCCAGGTCCTCGAGGACGAGGATGCTGAGGATCACCGGGGTCTCGCGGTTGCCGAGCCGGCCCAGATCGCCGAGCACCTTGGCGATGACGCCGGAGGAGGAGATCCAGGTGACACCGGCCAGCACGACGGCGGCCACCGGCCCCCACCCCAGCAGCAGAGCCATGACGGCGCCGGGCAGGGCGTTGAGCACCGCGTCGACGAGCCCGGCCGGGTATTGGGTCTTGAGATTGCTGACCAGGTCGCTGGCGGTGTACTCCAGCCCGAGCATCAGCAGCAGCAGGATGACGCCGATCTCGGCGCCGGTCGCGACGAACTCCTCGCTGGCTCCCAGCGGCAGCAGCCCACCCTCGCCGAAGGCCAGTCCGGCCAGCAGATACAGCGGGATCGGGGAGAACTGGAGCCGCCCGGCGAGCCGCCCCAGCAGCCCGAGGACCAGGATGACCGCACCGAACTCGATCAGAAAGACGGCAGACGAATGCATGGGCTCACTCCCGCCCGAGTATCGCCGCGGCCGTCTCCACGCCCTCGCGGGTGCCGATCACGATCAGCTCGTCCCCACCGGCCAGCCGGAAGGCGGGGGTCGGGGAGGGGATCGCCTCCGCCCTGCGCAGTACGGCCACGATCGAGACACCGGTCTCCGTCCGCATCCGCGTCTCGCCCAGCACCCTCCCGTTCCAGTACGACGTGGACGACAGCTCGATCCGCTCGGCCACCAGTCCCAGCTCGGTGGTGGACAGCAGATTCGGGCTGTGATGACTTGGCATCAGAACCCCGACGAGCGCCTCCGCTTCCCCTGGGGTCAGCCTGGTGGACAGGGCACACTCATCGGGATCCTCCTTCCGGTACGCACTCAGCGTCCGTCCGCCGTCGCGATGTGCGATGACCGAAAGCCGCCTGCTCTCTCGTGTCGTCAGGTCGTAGCGAACCCCGATGCCGGGCAATGGCGTACTGCTCATGCGCGGAGCGCCCACAATCATCCCTCTCATCGCTCGATTCTTGTGCCACCCTAACGAATGGCAAAGAATTGGTAATGACGGCAGGTGTGCGAGGGTGCGATGGGACGATGCCGACCGCGTATGGGTGGGGCCGCCATCGACCTACGAAGAGGATGGTGCCCAGAGGAGGGGTGGTGCCCATGATCGAGTGGAGGCGGCTCAGCACCGGGATCAGGCCAGTCCCCGATCCGGTCGCCACTCCCGTCATCTGGGGCGGGGCCTCCCTGGGCGCGCTGGTACTGGTGGCGACCCTGAACTTCCTCGGTGGCCACGGCCGCCCGATGTTCGCCCTGGTCGCGCTCTCGCTGCTGGCCGCTGTGCTGGGGCTGTGCGCACGATTCGTCGCGGCGCCCGGTACGGCGGGGCTGTGCTGGCTGTTCCTCAACGGCTTCGCCATTCCGCCCGCGGGGCAGCTCTCCTGGGCGGGCGGCCGCGACGCCCGCTGGCTCGCCTGTCTCCTGGCGGCGGCCGTCGCGGGCACCGCGCTCGCCCGCGTCGTCAACGCTCGGGCGGGATACCGCCGCATCAGCCCGCTCGGCCGCCGTCCGGGATCGCGGGAGTGAGGTGACCGGTCCGCGGTCGTAGGTCCCACGGCCGTGGGGAGGCCCGGCGCGCGGCCGATGCCCCGGCGGCGGCCCCGTCCCTAGGCTCGGGGCGCGGCCCGGCGATCACGGTGCCGTCGATGCGTGCCCCACGACGAAGTCGATGCGTTCCCCACGACGAAGTCGATGCGTTCCCCACGACGAAGTCGATGCGTTCCCTACGGCAAAGGAGATACCCATGCCCGCCGACGGTCAGAGCCACATCCGCATCGCCCGCCCCTCGCGCGACCTCGCGGCGGCGGAGCGCTTCTGGTGTGCGGGGCTGGGCTTGAGCGTGGTGTACCGGGCCGAGGGCGGTGACCGGGCCGGGGAGCACGATCTGCTGATGGTGGGCCGGCCGGACGCCTCCTGGCATCTGGAGCTCGTCCACGAGGCGGCCCACCCCGTTGAGCCCCGGCCGACCGAGGAGGATCTGCTGGTGATCTACCTCGACGAACCTGTTCCCGAGGAGCTGGTGGACCGCCTGACCCAGCACGGCGGCACCCGTGTCACCGCCCCCAATCCGTACTGGAACGAATGGGGTGTCACCGTCGAGGACCCGGACGGCTACCGCCTGGTGCTGTGCCGTCGCGGCTGGTCGAATTCCTGAGGCACCGAGGCTTCCCAGGCCCCAGGCCCAAGCCCCAGGGCCATCGCGCTGCGGGGCGTCCGGCGGACCACGCGGCGGAGCCGCGTACCAGTGCTTTCCCCTCCCCGCCCCTTCCCGATACCAGGGGCTCCGCCCCTGGACCCCGGAGTTAAGGGGCGAAGCCCCACCACGCGGCGGAGCCGCGTACCGATGCTCCGGGAAGGGGCGGAGTCCCGATCCGGGGTCTGGGGCGGGACCCCCACGCGGCGGAGCCGCATGTCGTCAGGTGCCGGGAAGGGGCGGGGAGGGGGCAGTCTGCCGCGGACACCGCTAGTGCGGCATCGTCAGGACCGCCACACCGTTGACGCGGTCGGCGGCGAGGTCGTCGAGGGCGGCGTCGGCCCGGTCGAAGGGGTACGGCGTGACCGTGGCGCTGATCCGGTGCTCGGCGGCCGCGGCGAGGAATTCACGCCCGTCCTCGCGGGTGTTGGCGGTGACGCTGCGGACGGTGCGTTCGCGGAAGAGGTGCCGCTCGTAGTCGAGTGACGGGATGTCGGTGAGGTAGATCCCGGCGATGCTGAGTGTGCCGCCCGCGTCCAGGGATTCCAGGGCGACCGGGACCAGTTCGCCCACCGGGGCGAAGAGGATGGCGGCGTCGAGCGGCTCGGGCGGGCGGTCGTAGGCATCGTTCGCGGAGGCGGCGCCGAGGTCCAGGGCGAGCGCGCGGGCGGCGGGTGAGCGGGTCAGGACGTGGACGACGGCGCCCTGCGCGATGGCGACCTGGGCGGTGAGGTGTGCCGAGCCGCCGAAGCCGTAGATGCCGAGCCGGCCGCCCGGCGGGAGGTCGGCCCGGCGCAGCGCGCGGTAGCCGATGATCCCGGCGCACAGCAGCGGGGCGAGCTCCTCGTCGCTGTATCCGGAGGGCAGCTCATAGGTGTAGGCCGCCGGTACGGTGACGTACTCGGCGTAGCCGCCGTCCGCGTCCCAGCCGGTGTACTCGGAGGACGGGCACAGGTTCTCCTGGCCCCGGAGGCAGTAGCGGCAGCGGCCGCAGGTGCGCCGCAGCCAGGGGACCCCTAGGCGGATTCCGGGGCCGGGGCCGTGCGCCCGTGAGCCCGCCGCGACGACCTCGCCGACCGCCTCGTGACCGGGGACGACGGGGCTGCGGTGCGGGGGCAGATCGCCATCGCGGACATGCAGATCGGTGCGGCAGACGCCACAGGCCCGGACCCGGACCAGCAGCTCGTCCTCCGCCGGGCGCGGAACCGGCAGCTCCACCTGCTCGATCCGGCCCGGGGCGGGGACCACCCATGCCCGCATGGTCGCCGGAAGGTCGACGTTCGCGTCCGTCACCTCGCCAACGTAACGCCGTGGGCACCGTGGCGACCGTAAGGCACGCGTTGCGGCCATGCGGCGCCAAAAAGGGAAGAGATACGGCCGGAAACTGCCAACCGCGTGCCGATGCGATCAGGCCGAGGTGCCGTCCACGGCGTTGATCAGGCCGAGGTGCCGTCCATGGCGTTGATCAGGCTCGTGGGGCGCATATCGGTCCAGTGCTCATTGATGTAGTCCAGGCACGCCTGGCGGCCGTCCTCACTGTGGGCGACCGTCCAGCCCGCGGGGACCTCGGCGAAGGCCGGCCACAGTGAGTGCTGCCCTTCCTCGTTGACGAGCACGAGATAGCGGCCGTCGGGGTTCTCGAAGGGGTTGCTCATCGCTGGTCTCCTCGCTCACGGTCGGCGTCGACGAGCTTGACGGTACCGGCAGGGCGCGGGCACCCGCGGAGGGGTTCCCGGGGGCCTGGGGAAAAGCCTGGGATACGGAAAATGGCACCTTCCTGACGGAATTCGGGGTTCCGGGGTGACCCTCGCCTACGGTCCGCGGCATGGTCGCGTCCGCCAGAACCGAGCCCAGGGGCTCCATGGCAATGGAGCTCACCGTCGGCGACCCCGCGCTCACGGCCCGGCTGGAACGTGGAATGGACGCCTCGGAGGAGCGGCTGCGCGCTCTCGCCGCCGAGGCCCAGGACCCATGTGTCGCCGAAGTCGCCGGACATCTCTTCGGCCCCGGCGGCAAGCGGCTGCGCCCGCTCCTGGCGCTGGTGGGCGCGGAGTTCGGCGAGCGCGCCCCGTCCAGCGCCGGCCCACCCGCCGTCGACCCGTCCCCCGCCGTGGGGGCCGCCGGCCCATCCCCCGCCGTGGAGGCCGCCGCCCTGGCCGAGTTGGTGCACGTCGCCTCGCTGTACCACGACGACGTCATGGACCAGGCCCGCACCCGGCGCGGAGTCCCCAGCGTCAACGCCCGCTGGGGCAACACCACCGCCGTCCTCGCGGGCAATTGGCTGCTGTCGAAGGCGGCCCAGCTCGCCGCGGAACTCGGCCCGGAGACCATACGGTTGCAGTCCAAGGTCACCAATCGGCTGATCATGGGGCAGATACGGGAACTCGTCGGCCCCTCGGACGACGACGATCCGCTCTCCCACTACTTCACCGTGGTGGCCGGGAAGTCGGCCGCGCTGATCGCCATGGCGCTGCAGCTGGGGGCGGTACGGACGAGTGCCCCGGAGCATGTCGTCCAGTCGCTCGCCGAATACGGGGAACATCTGGGCATCGCGTTCCAGATATCCGACGACATCCTCGACATCACCTCCACCTCCGAGGTCTCCGGCAAGGAACAGGGCAAGGATCTCGCGATCGGGGTCGCCAGCCTCCCGGTGCTGCTGGCGCTGGCCGACGAGCGGCCGGAGGCAGGTGAGTTGCGCACCCTGCTGACCGCTGCCACCGCGGGCCCGGAGGGCGCCGGGCTGCCGACGGCCGTCGCGCTGCTGCACCGCTGCGGGGCGCTGGCGGAGGCGCGCACGGTGATGCACGCCCGGCTGCTGCGCGCCCGGACCGCGGCGAACGGACTGCCGGACGGTCCGGCGACCCGGGTTCTGCACGCGCTGTGCGACTTCGTGGCGCGCCGCGATCACTGACGGACTCCTCCGCCGCGATCACTGACGGGCTCCTCCGCCGGGATCGCTGACGGGCCCCTCCGTCGGGATCGCTGACGGCCCCCTCCGTAAGGCCCTCATACATCCCCCACTGGCCTCCCCGGTCCGCTTCTCCCTCGTCAGCCCCGATCGGCCGGTGTCCGCGTCACGACGTAATCTGAGCCCTATGGGCAGCTCACGGTCGGATGTGGTGCATGAGCCCATCGACCCCGATACCGGCCCGGTCCCGCCCGCCCGGCACAGCCCGTGGCGAGGGCAGGGCCCCGTAGTGGGTGTGGTGGCGGTGGGCGGCGCACTCGGGGCGACGGCCCGCTACGGCGCGTCGCTGCTGTGGGTGACCCCGCCCAGTGCCTTCCCCTGGACGATCCTGCTGGTCAACGCGGTCGGCTGCGCGATCATCGGCGTCTTCCTGGTGCTGATCACCGAGATGTGGACGGCCCACCGGCTGATGCGGCCCTTCTTCGGCACCGGTGTGCTCGGCGGCTTCACCACCTTCTCGGCGTACGCCGTGGACTTCACCCGGCTGGTCCAGGACGGGCGTATCGCGATCGCCTTCGGCTATCTGCTGGGCACACTCGTGGTGGCGATGACGGCTGTATGGGCGGCCATGGCGGCGACCCGGCGCGTCCTCGGTGTGTACGGCGGTGGCCCCGGCAGGAGGGCCGCCCGGTGACCGGCGAGCCCGCGCTGCGGCTGACCGTCTTCATCGGCGAGAACGACACCTGGCACCGCAAACCGCTGTCCGCCGAGATCGTGCACCGCGCCCATCGCGCGGGGCTCGCGGGGGCGAGCGTGTTCCGCGGTGTCGAGGGGTACGGCTCCTCGTCCCTGATCCACACCTCGCGGCTGCTGTCGCTCGGCGAGGATCTGCCCATGGCCATCGTGATCATCGATACGGAGGAGCGAGTGCGGTCCTTCCTGCCCGAGCTGGAGGAGATCGTGGCTGACGGCCTCGTGGTGGTCGACCCGGTCGAGATCGCACACCTCCGGAGGCGGGCCCGGTGAACTGGCTGCTGGTGATCGCGGGCGGGCTGGTCGGCGCCCCGCTGCGCTATCTGACCGACCGGGCGGTGCAGACACGGCACGACTCGGTGTTCCCCTGGGGCACGTTCCTGGTCAATATGGTGGGCTGTCTGGTGCTGGGCCTGCTGACCGGCGCGGCGGCGGAGGGAGCGGCGTCCCAGCGGCTGCAACTGCTGCTGGGCACGGGGCTGTGCGGGGCGCTGACGACGTATTCGACGTTCTCGTACGAGACCCTGCGGCTGGCCGAGGAGGGCGCCCGGCTCTTCGCCGTGGCGAATGTGGGCTTGAGTCTGGTGGTCGGGGTGGGCGCCGCCTTCGCGGGTACGGGGCTGGCACACGCGATCTGGGGCTGATCACCAACCCTCAGCGGCCTGACGGCGCGCCGCCGCCCCGCCAGGGGGTGTCCGGCGGATCTTGACGCCTGCGGCGGGCCAGGCGGCGGAGCCGCATATCGGTGCTTCCCCCTCCCCGCCCCTTCCACAGCATCGATATGCGGCTCCGCCGCGTGGCTGGGGCTCCGCCCCAGACCCCGCTCCTCAAACTCCCCCAGCTACCGCTGGGAGGTGCCCCCTGGAGGGGCTGGAAGGCGGGGCTTCGCCTCTGGACCCCGGGGTCCAGAGGCGAAGCCTCTGGTGCGGGGAGGGGCGGGGAGGGGCGGGTAGGGGCGGGTAGGGGAAAGAACCGCCGCAGGCGTCAAGATCCGCCGGACACCCCCTAAGGCAGGCCCCCACTCCGCTACGGCAGCAGTCGCGTCGTGGTCGGCGGCAGGCCGAACTCCCCCGCGGCCGCCGTCCGCAGATGCTCCAGCATCACCCGGCGCAGCTCCCGCGCGGCCCGGGGCGGCGCGACGTCCTTACGGTGGGCGACGGCGATGGTGCGCTGCATGTCGTGGCCCGCGAACGGGGTGATCCGCAGCCCGGACCGTGCCGCCACCATCCCGGGCAGTACGGCGATGCCGAGCCCGGCCCGTACGAAGCCCAGTACCGCGTCCATCTCCCCGCCCTCGACCGTGAAGGACGGCTCGAACCCGGCCGCGCGGCAGGCCGCCGTGGTGAATTCCCGCAGGTCGTAGCCGCGTCGGAACATCACCATCGGCCGGTCCCGCAGATCCTCGACCTGGATCCGCCGACGCCGGGTGGGCGGCGGGGACGCGGGCGAGGAGGCCACCACCAGTTCCTCCCGCAGCAGCTCGGTGGCGGCGAGGGCGGGGGCCTGGCCGAGCACCGGGGTGATGATCAGCGCGAGGTCCAGCTCGCCCGCGGAGAGCGTGCGGACCAGGTCCTGGGAACCGCCCTCGTCCACGATCAGCTCGATACCCGGGAACTCGTCGTGGAAGCGGCGCAGCACATCGGGGACGAAGCTGGCGCACAGGCTCGGCGTGGCTCCCAGCCGGACCCGGCCGCGCCGCAGCTGGGCGACCTCCTGGACCTCGCGGTGCGCGGTCTCGGCATCGGCGAGGATCTGGCGGGCCAGCGGCAGCAGGGCCTCTCCCGCGTCGGTGAGGGCGATATTGCCGCGCGCCCGGTGGAAGAGATCGGCTCCCAGCTCCCGTTCGAGGGCGCGGATCTGCTGGGACAGCGAGGGCTGGGCGACATGCAGGAGCTCCGCGGCGCGGGTGAAGTGCCGGGTCTCCGCGACGGTGGCGAAATAACGCAGCTGATGCAACTGCACACCACGATGATAGGCACCGGCTATGGACGTCTCGCCACAGCCTGCCCAGGACGTATGGGCCCCTCTCGGGAAGGCCCCTCTCGGGAAGGTTCCCTCGGGCGGAGAACTCGGCGAAGCTCCGGGGAAGCGGGGCGCCACCCGGCGACCGGCCTCCAGGAGGGCGGCCGCCGCCGGGTGACGACATGCGCCCTACTGGTGGGCGGCCAGCGCCCGCGTCCCCGGGCTACAGGATTCCAGCAGCGAGGTGAGCTCCGCCTCGGCCAGCTTGCTCGCCGCGCCCGGCCGGCCACCGTCGAGGTGGGCGATGGACGCGTCCAGCCAGTCGCGGTGCGGTTCCACCCCGATGAACTCGGCGAGCCGGATCAGCTCCTTCTCCGGCTCCTCCAGCAGGGTCTCGTACGACAGCGCGGCGCGCTGCTCCGCCGGGACCTCGTCCAGCTTCTTCAGACCGTCGACGATCGTCTCGGACCACAGGGTGCCGAAAGCGCCGATCGGGATGGGACGGTCCCACACCAGCGCCGGGTCGTAGCGGTCGCTCAGCAGCGGGGCCAGGTCGGGCGGGAGCTGGGCCGCGTGCTGCGGCGTCAGCAGCCTCGGGGTCTCGAGACCGCAGAGGGTGGCCATCTCCCACAGCATCGGGATCATCCGGAAGCTGAAGTGGCGGCTCATCGAGACGGCACAGTCGGGGCCCTGTCGGTAGAGGTGCAAAAAGTGGGCCTCGGGGAAGGCGCGGTGCATCTCGGGTACGCGGCCGATGGACAGGCCGGTGCGCTCGACGACGGCTCCGGTGTTGCCGAACCGTGCGCCGAGGGTGGCGAAGAGGGCCGTCCAGTGGTCTGCCGGACGGCGGGTGGGCCAGGTGGTGACCTCGGCCGCCAACTCGTCGAAGAGCGCGTCGGGGTCGTCGGTCAGATGGGGCAGCACCATGACGCTGATGGCCGGGATACCAGTGGTCTCCGCGTCGAACCGCCGCTTGGGCACCCTGTGGTAGAGGAACTCGGGCGGGATGGCACCATTTTTGATCATGCTATTGGTGACCACATTGGGCCGGGACAGAAATCCCCAGAAATCCGCACCGCTCAGCGGAGCCTCGTCCAGTATCTCCGAGTCGGGAATACTGGCGAACAATTCATTGATGCTGAGAACATCCGGATGAATATTGATAATCTGAGACAGAGCCGTCGAACCGCACCGTCCGGTGCCGACGACAAATGTCAACTTCTGGTTGACCACGCGCACTTCCTCCCGTTCCCGCTCGGACAACTAGTTGTTTCCCTAGTGGCCGTTCCCATAGTGGCCCATGACACACCGCGGTCGATTCGGTGGCCGCGGCGATGCTAATGGATGCCCTGGACGACGATGACTCCGACCATCGAACAGGGGAAACACACACAGCGGGATGCGAGAGGGCGAACTCAAGGTTCAGCTGTTTCCTACACTTTTGCGCAACTTTCACATCCGACAGGGGTGTTACCTTCAGAAACCCCCCAACTACCAGCGACGAAGCCCGATCTGAGAGTCGGCTTCAGGTTTCACAACTCGGCCCTGGGGGCGAAACCGTAATCGAACAGTTTCTCCCGTGACGAGACGGTCATCTTTTCGTACCAACGGCACTGCTAGAGTGCGCATCCACCCCATACCCGTGACCCCGGGTTGGCATGCCCAACCAGGCCGGGTGGGGGCGGGGAACAACGCGACATAACGCAGAGCAGCGATGCCGCCGCACAGGGTGCAGTAACGGAAGGGATAGGGGACCCGAACAGCGGCACGGTATTTTCAACTCTCGGGGGACGATGCATTACCAGGTGCGCCATGCACGGTGATTCGCTTTCAAGACCCCTGTGCACACGGAAAATCGGGGAAGGTGTTTCGTACGTGTTGGTGGAGCGCGATCAGGAGATGGCCCGGCTCAATCGGCTCCTCTTCGAGGGCGCCCGCGAGGGAAGTCGGCTCGCCGTTATCAGCGGCGCCGTGACATCGGGAAAGACCGCACTTCTGCACACCGTGACCGATATGGCGGGCGGACGCGGCGTCCGGGTACTGCCCGCGGTCGCCTCCGCCTCGGAGCAGAAGTTCCCCTACGCCGTGCTCGAGCAGCTCTACCAGGGCATGCCGACCCGTCTTCAGCCTTCCCGGCCGCGCCCCGGTCTCGAGGCGCTCCGCGACCCGAACGGCCCGGACCAGGCCGAGCTCCCGCTACTCCAGGACTTCCACCGCACCCTCGACGAACTGACCGGCGACGCCCCCCTGTTGATCGCCATCGACGATGTCCAGTTCGCCGATCTGCCGTCGCTGCGCTGCCTGGCGTACGGCATCCGGCGCTGCCGCTCGGAGGCGCTGTCCGTCGTGGTGAGCCGCGGGTCGCTGACCGGCCCCGCCGCCACCGCCCTGGACGAGCTGCTGCACGAGCCGAAGGTGTGCCACGTCCGGCTCGCCCCGCTCACCGTCGCGGGCGTCTCCACGCTGCTGACCGAGGAGTTGGGCACCGAGGAGGCCGGGCGCCACGCCGCCGCGTACCACGAGATGACCGGCGGCAATCTGCTGCTGCTTCGCGGTCTGCTGGACGACCGGTTCTCCCGCCTCACCCGCGGCCCCCTCGACCCCGCGCCCGGCACGGACGCCCCGGTGGCCGGGGAGCTGTTCCGGCAGGCGGCGCTGTCCTGCGTCTACCGCGGCGGCCCGGCCCACCGCCGGGTGGCCCACGGGATCGCGCTGCTGGGTGACGCCACGTCCGTTCCCCTGCTGAGCAGGCTGATCGAGGTCGAGGAGCGGCTGGTCCGGCAGTCCGTCGCGCTGCTCACCGAGGTCGGGATCCTGCACGGCGGGCGGTTCCGCAGCGACGCGGTGCGCACCGTGCTCCTGGACGACCTGGAGCTGCACGAGCTCGGCCCGCTGCACCACCGGGCCGCCAGGCTGCTGTACGAGGAGGGTGCCGACCCCATCGACGTGGCCCGCCATCTGCTCAGCCACGAGGGGTCCGAGCCGGTCGAGGAGTGGATCACGCAGGCGCTGTGCGACGCGGCCGTACACGCCATCGCCGCGGACCGCAGGGAACTGGCGATGAACTGCCTCCAGATGGCCGACCGTTACACCACCGACGAGCGCGAGGCGCTGCAGCTCCAGGCCACGATGGTGCAGGCCATGTGGCCGTTCAACCCGCTGTCCCAGATGCGGCGGCTGCAGTCGCTGGCCGGTCCGGCGGGCAGCGGGCTGCTGCCCGCCCCCGAGACCATCCCGGTCGTCATCGGGCTGCTGGGTCTTGGCCGGATGGACGAGGCGGCCGCCGCGCTGAAGCAGCTCAGCCGGGCCGCCGCCGAGCACCCGGGCACCGATCTTGACACCGGGCTGCGCGCCATCCGGCTCGCCCTGTCCTCCACCTACCCCGACCACCCGGAACTGTGGCCCTTCCTGGACCAGGGGGAGGCCGACGACGGCCCGTGGGACGTCCCGCTGTCACCGGACCAGACCCCGGAGTCGCCCCATCTGACCGCGTTCCGCGCGCTGCGGACCGTACTGAGCCACGGGGTCGACGAGCGCGCCGTACGGGCCGCGGAGCGGGTGCTGGAGACCGTCCGGCTCTCCGACCGGACGATGCTGACGGTGCACGCCGCGCTCCAGACGCTGGTGTACGCCGACCGCCACGCCACCGCCACCTCCTGGTGCGACCGGCTGATCGAGGAGACCTCCGAGCGCGGCGCCAAGGCGCTGCTGGCCTACTTCTGCGTGCTGCGGGCCCAGATCGCGCTGCGCGTGGGACGGCTGCGGGACACGGTCCGGTACGCCGAGCGGGCGCTGGAGGAGCTTCCGGCGCGCGGCTGGGGCGTCACCGTCGGCATGCCGCTGGGGATGCTGATCAACGCCCACACCGCGATGGGCAACCATGACGCGGCGGCCGAACTGCTCGCCCGCCCGGTGCCGGACGAGATGTACCGCAACCGGTTCGGGCTGCACTACCTCTACGCACGGGCCCGGCACCAGCTGGCCACCGGCCGGCAGCACGCGGCCCTCACCGACTTCCGCGCCTGCGGCGAGAAGATGGCCGACTGGGGCCTGGACTCCCCCGCCACCCTGACCTGGCGGCTCGGCGCCGCCGAGACCTGGCTGACGCTCGGCGGCCAGGAGCGGGCGGCGCGGCTGGCGGAGGAGCAGCTGGAGCTGGCCGGGGAGTCCTCCTCGCGTACCCGGGGCGCCGCGCTGCGGGTGCTGGCCGCCACCCGGCCGCGACACGAGCGCATCGCGCTGCTCCAGCAGGCGGTGGGGGTGCTCCAGGCGAGCGGCGGCTGGTACGAGATGGCGCGGGCGCTGGCGGACCTGGCGGAGACGCATAAGCAGCTCGGCGATCTGGACACCAGCCGGCTGATGACCCGTCGGGCCCTGCGGCTCGCGGACAGCTGCGGCGCCGACGAGCTGTCCCGCTCATTGCAGCGCACTCCGGCCCGTTCGGCCCTGTCGGAGGCGACCCGTACCGGAGAGGATACCGCCGCCTTTTCCGAACTCTCCGACGCAGAAAGTCGAGTGGCAGCACTAGCAGCTTCCGGCTACACCAACCGCGAGATCGCCGCTAAGCTTTTCATCACGATCTCCACGGTGGAACAACACCTGACCCGTGTCTACCGGAAGATCAACATCAGCCAGCGCCGAGAACTGCCCGCGAGCCTGGATTTCGATGTCGCTTATACCGCCTGATCTCCCCGCGAAGCCGCTCGGCCCCAACGAGGTTGATGCCATGACGTGCGCCACCGCGTCCGCCACGACGATGCTCGTGCCGGATTTCCCCTTTTCCTACGACAGATGGCTGTCCCATCCAGCGGGTCTGGGCGCCCTGCCTGCTGCGCTGCACGGAACCGAAGTCGCCGTCATCGGCGGCGGGATGTCCGGACTGACCGCGGCCTATGAGCTTCTACGACTAGGGCTTTCCCCAGTTCTTTATGAAGCGGAGCAACTGGGCGGCCGGATGCGCTCCACGCCCTTCCCCGGTAATCCGGAATACAAGGCGGAGATGGGCGCCATGCGCTTTCCCGTCGCCGCCCGATCGCTGTTCCATTACATCGATCTGCTGGGCCTGTCCACTCGTCCTTTCCCTAATCCTTTGGCACCGGCCACCGCGAGCACGCTGATCGACCTGAACGGCGGTCAGGACCGGGCGCGCACCACGGACGAGCTCCCGGACGTCTACCAGGAGGTCGCCGACGCCTGGGACAAGGCGCTCCAGGAGCGGGCCGACCTGGCCACGCTGCGGGACGCCATCCAGCGGCGGGACGTCTCCACGCTGAAGACCGTATGGAACTCGCTGGTCAAGGAGTTCGACGACCAGTCCTTCTACGGCTTCCTCGCCACCTCCTCCACCTTCCAGTCGTTCCGCCACCGGGAGATCTTCGGTCAGGTGGGCTTCGGCACCGGCGGCTGGGACACCGACTTCCCCAACTCGGTGCTGGAGATCCTGCGTGTCGTGGTCACCGAGGCCGACGACAACCAGGTGGGCATAGTCGGCGGCTCCTCCCAGGTGCCGAACGGGCTGTGGGAGCACCGGCCGGAGACGCTTCGGCACTGGCCGCGGGGCACCTCGCTGGCCTCGCTGCACGGCGGCCGCCCCCGACCCGCGGTCACCCGGCTGCGGCGGACCGCCGACGGCATCCGGGTGACGGACGAGAGCGGCGAGGAGCGCGAGTTCCCCGCGGTGGTCTTCAGCCCGCATGTGTGGACGCTGCTGAACCGGGTCGACTGCGATTCGACGCTGTTGTCCACTCCGCTGTGGACAGCGGTGGAGCGCACCCACTACATGGGCGCGTCCAAGCTGTTCGTCCTGGTCGACCGGCCGTTCTGGCGGGACACCGACCCGGCCACCGGCCACGACGCGATGAGCATGACGCTCACCGACCGGATGCCGCGCGGGGTCTATCTGTTCGACGACGGGCCCGACCGGCCCGGCGTGATGTGCCTGTCGTACACCTGGAACGACGACTCGCTGAAGGTCGCCACGCTCTCCCCCGAGGAGCGGCTGGAGACGCTGCTGACCAAGCTGGCCGTGATCTATCCGGATGTGGACATCCGGTCGCACATCATCGCGGGGCCGCTGACCGTCACCTGGGAGACCGAGCCCCGCTTCATGGGGGCCTTCAAGAACAATCTGCCCGGCCACTACCGCTATCAGCGGCGGCTGTTCACCCAGTTCATGCAGGACGGGATGGACCCGGGGCAGCAGGGCTTCTTCCTGTGCGGGGACGATGTCTCCTGGACGGCCGGCTTCGCCGAGGGAGCGGTGACCACGGCGCTGAACGCGGTGTGGGGCGTGCTCCGCCACCTCGGCGGCACCACCCATCCGGACAACCCCGGCCCCGGCGATCTCTTCGACAGCTTCGCGCCGCTGGAGCTTCCGTACGACTGACGGCCGCGGCGCCACGCACAGGGGGAGCCGATGCGCGCCGTCGGCTCCCCCCTGTCATGTCTCAGCCCTGGGGCTCAGCCCGGGTCTCAGCCCCGGGCGAGCTGCTCGAGGCGGCGCTTGTCCGGCTTGCCGTTGCGGTTGAGCGGGAAGTTCTCCAGCACCTCGACCCGGTTGGGCTGTTCGTAGACCGGGAGCACCTGACAGAGCCGCTCCCGCCAGTGCCTGGCGTCCCGCAGCTCCTCGTCCTCCACGAAGAAGACCAGCTGCTCGTCACCGGCGCGGCGCTCGTCGGGGAGCGGCACGATCCGGGTGGAGATCTCGGCGAGGGCCGCCTTCCGCTCGATCAGCTCGGGGTAGAGCGTGTAGCCGGAGCGGTGCACCGCGAACTTCCGCCCCAGGACGAAGAGGTTGTCCTCCTCGTCGAGGTAGCCGAGGTCGCCGGTGGACTGCCAGCCGGTGGGCACGGCGTCGATGGTGCCGTCCGCCGCGAGGTGGCCCTCGAGCGCGTCCGGGGTGTCGACCTCGATCTCGCCGGCCTCACCGGGGGCGGCCGGGTGGCCGTCCTCGTCGATGACGCGCAGCTTGATGCCGTCCATGGCCCGGCCGCAGGAGACCGGGTTCTCCAGGGTGGCGAAGGCGATGTTGCCCAGCTCGGTGCTGCCGTAGCTGTCCAGCAGCGGCAGCCCGAATTCCGCCACGTAGCGCTCGGAGAGGGCGCCGTCCAGCGGTGCGGCGCCCGAGCAAAACATCCGGACGCCCTCCAACTGGGCCCGCAGCGAAGGCTTCCGGCCGACCAGGTTGAGCATGGTGCGATAGCTGGACGGGGTGGCGTCGATCACCGTGGCGCCGGTCCGCCCGGCCATCTGGACGGCCCGGTCCAGCCGCTTGTACGGGGCGATCACCAGCGAGCAGCGGGTGAGCCAGGCGATGAGCACCATGGACAGCCCGTACTGGTGGGCGAAGGGCAGCAGCGGCAGCAGTACGTCGTCCGGCCGGTGCCCGACCTGGGCGGCGTTGCGCTCCAGGTTGGTGAGGAACTTGGCGCCGGACTTGACGGCGCCCTTGGGCTCGCCGGTGGAACCGGAGGTCCACATGACCAGGCCGTCGCGCCGGTCGGCCCAGGCGTCGAAGTCCAGCTCCCGGCGGTTGAGCGGGCGCCCGGCGGCCGGGGCGATCAGCTCGTAGAGGTTCACCGTACGGATGTCGTCGTGGATCGGGGCGTCGTCGTCCACGAAGGCGATCGCGGCACCGGTGCGCCCCGCTATCCGCCGGGTCTCGTCCGGGTGCTCCTGCTGGTCGATCAGGACGATGGAGGCTCCCACGTGCATGAGCGCGAACAGCACGCTCACGTAGGCGGCGGAGTTGCCCGCCTTGAAGATGACGCGGTCGCCGTGGGTCACCCCGTGCTCGCGGATCACATCGGCGACGCGCAGCGCGTCCAGCTCGAAGTCGGCCAGGGTCTGCACCGAGTCGAGCGCGTAGATCTTCGCGGTCATCGAACGTACTCTTTTCCTTTTCGCTCAGGAGTACGGGCAGCTTCGCTCAGGAGTACGGGCAGCCCTGGGCGGGTCCCCCCTAGGCTCCCTGGTCTTCGGCGCCGGCTTCCCACTCGGCGTCGACGGGGACTTGGGAGAGCAGCTGGTCGTGCACCAGGTTGACGACCTCTCTCCGGCTCGAGTCGAGGTAGTAGCGGGAACCGGGAAACACCTCGAGGTCGAATCGTCCGCTCGTCCGCCGCCGCCAGGCCCGTACGCCGCGCAGCGGGGTCTTGGGGTCGCCCTCACCGGCGAGGGCGACGATCCGGCAGCCGAGCGCCGGGGGCCCCAGGGTCATGCCCCAGTGCGCGGTCCGGCCGGAGACGAACAGGGTCAGCAGCGGCGTCCCGGTCTCCCGTTCCAGGCGCTCGGCGACGCGGTAGGCGAGATCGGCGCCGGCCCGGTGGCCGAAGAAGGCCAGCGGGCGGTCCATCCACTCCCCCAGCGCACCGAAGATCCGGTCCGCGAGTTCGGCGGAGTCGGTCAGCCGCTCATCGTCCTCGAGCCCGGCATACAGGGGGTACTGGATCGCCAGCACCTCCACCGTGGGCAGCAGAAGCTCGGACAGTGAGAGGTAGTACGCGGTGGAGTGGGCGGATTCCGGGAAACAGATCAGCCGGAAACTGCTCGGAGTTTCCGTTTGCAATATCCGAATAAGGCCCACATCATCGGGCTTGATCTGGCTCAAGGAGTACATCCCCGCGATTGCACTGAGGGGCCGGGCACGAGTGCACGGTGGGGCGCGTCGACCACGCTCGTCCGAGATGCTGACTCCGTGAGGCTATGAGCCCTTCTCCTGGGCCACAACCCCTAGTAACCGCTATTCGAGGTACGCGCTATATGCGGGTACCGCGCCCGTCCCGACGTGGCGCGGGACACAGCTGGGCGCCCCCTAAGGCCCCCTCACCCGTGCCACTACCCCCTAATCTGGGGGCAGTTAGGGGCCAGGAGTCAAGCCGTCGTGTTAAACATGTGCAAAGTAATGGTCTCCTCAAGCCAATTAAATCGGTGCGACGACAGCGATGAACACAACACGTCCTATTGATTTCGCCGTCGTTGTCGACGGCTTGGTCAAGAAGTACCCCGGCCGGCCCGTTCCGGCTGTCGACAATCTCAGCTTCACCGTCAGGCACGGCGAGGTCTTCGGCTTCCTCGGGCCCAACGGAGCGGGTAAGACCACCACCATCGGCATCCTGACCACCCGTGTCGCGCCCAGCGGCGGACGCGCCTTCGTGCAGGGCGTCGACGTGGTGCGCAGGCCGGCGGTGGCCCGGCAGTCCTTCGCCATCGTGCCGCAGCGCAACAACCTGGACCGGTCACTGACGATCCGTCAGAACCTGACCTTCCACGCCGGCTACCACGGTCTCCCCCGCTCGGAGCGCAACCGCCTGGCGGACGAGAGCCTGGAGTGGGTCGGCCTCGGCGACCATGCCAAGGCTCGGGCGGACCAGGTCTCCGGCGGTCAGGCGCAGCGCGTGATGATCGCGCGGGCGCTGATGCACCGCCCCCGAGTGCTGTTCCTGGACGAGCCGGCCACCGGCCTCGACCCACAGTCCCAGATCTTCGTCCGCGACCGGGTCGCCGAACTGAAGACCCGTGGCGTCACGGTGGTGATCACCACCCACGACATGGAGGAAGCGTCCAAGCTCTGTGACCGGATCGGCATCGTCGACCACGGCAAGCTGCTCGCTCTGGACACCCCCGAGGCGCTGACCAGCCGGATGAGCAACACCGCGCTGACCGTCACGGTGCGCCCGCCGCACAGCGGGATGAACGGCGTGGTCCACATGGTGCAGGGCCTCGGGGTCGCCGAGCGGGTCGAGGTGCTCGGTGGTGCCGAGGACGACATGGGCGGGGCCGCGGCCGTCAACGACGGCACCTTCCGGATGAAGGTCTACAGCAACGCGCCGTCCTCCGTGCTACTGCCCACGGTCATCAAGGCCCTGACCGACACCGAGTGCGAGATCAAGGACCTGAATGTGAGCAAGGCGAGCCTGGAAGACGTCTTTGTCGACCTGACGGGGAAGGAGATGCGATGAGCTCCTCCTCACGACCCACGTCATCGACGGACGGGGCCCCCGGCGGCAAGGCCGGGCAGGAGAACCCCGCGACCGGCGCGGCGACGCCCCCGCACCAGGGCGGCGGCCAGGGTTCCGCCGGCCGGGGCGGTGAGCGGTCCGACGCGACACGCAGGCCCGTCGACCCCAGGACCCCCGGCGCCAGGCCGGACGGGTCCGGGGCCACCGATCCGCGGAGCGTCGACCCCAACCCCGCCGAGGACGACGGCTTCGAGGACACCCGGACCGTGCTCGTACGGTCCAAGCCGTCCGCCCCGCGTCCCGGCCCCGGTCCCGGCCCCGGTCCCGGGGCCCAGCCCCCGCGTCCGGGCGCCGAGGTCCAGAGGGCCGCCCCGAACGCGCCGGTCAAGCACGAGAACCGGCCGCACGACCCCCGGCACCACGAGAGCCGGCCGCAGGAGCACCGGCACCACGAGCCCAGGGGCATGGGCGCCCCGCACGGCGGCGACATCGGCGACACCCTGACGCTGGTCATCAAGCCCATACCGGCCCCGTCGGCGACCCAGGCCGCACAGGACGCCAAGGCCGCGCTGAACGCGATCATCGCGGCGGCGGACGCCCGTTCGCCGCTCGTGGAGCCCGAGCCCGAGCCGCAGCCCGAATTCGAACTCGAACTGCCCGACGCCAAGCGGCGCAGCGGGCGTCACCGGCGCCGCGCCAACCGGTGGCGGACGTTCTTCTTCATCCTGTGGCGCGACATCTTCGTCACCGGCCGCGAGATGGGCCCCTTCCTGGGCCAGGTCATCGTGGAACCGTTCTTCATGCTGTTCGTCTTCGGCAAGGTGCTCGGCGAGATCGGCTTCACCCAGCCCGGCTTCCAGCAGGTGCTGCTGCCCGGTGTGGTGGCGCTCAACAGCTTCCTGGTCGCCCTGCAGAACACCGCGCTGCCACTGGCCATCGACTTCTCCTGGACCAAGGAGATCGAGGACCGATTGCTCGCGCCCATCCCGGTCGCACTGGTGGCGGTGGAGAAGGCGGTCTTCGGCGCGATGCGCGGTCTGATCGGCTCGCTGGTCATGATCCCGATCGGTCTGGCGCTGCTGGACGACGTCTCCTGGCCGCTGGAGAAGATGCCGGTGACGCTGGGCATCCTCAGCCTCGGCGGACTCGTCGGCGGCTGCGTCGGCCTCACCCTGGGCACCCTGGCGCCCGCGCGTCACATCTCCATCGTCTTCGCCATGACGCTGACCCCGATCATGTTCACCGGGGCCACGCAGTTCCCGTGGCGGAGCCTGGAGACCGTCCGCTGGTTCCAGGTGCTGTGCACCTTCAACCCGCTGACCTACGTCACCGAGGCGATGCGCGGACTGCTGCTGACCCCCGGACCGAAGACTCCGGAGTCGATCCCGCTCTGGATCTGCTTCTCGGCCATCGCGGCGGCCATCCTGGTCTTCGGGACGATCGGTATCCGGGGCTTCAACCGCCGGGCGCAGGACTGAGCCACGGCAGGACTTGAGAGTAAGGCACCACACCATGACGGCATCCGAGCAGCCGAAGACAGCCATCGTTTTCCCGGGCATGGGACCCTCCGGCTTCTCCGAGGTGGGCAGGTTCCTCACGCTCGACCCGTTCGCCCGGAAGCGGCTCGCCGAGGCCGACGAGGCGCTGGGCTACTCGGTCTTCGACCGGCTCCGCGACTCCGAGGACGACTACTCCGAGGCCACCCAGATCGCCTTCCTGGTGAACTCGATGGCCTCGGCGGACCGGGCGGAGCAGGAGCACGGCCTGGTCCCCGACCTGTGCGTGGGCCCCAGCTTCGGGCAGAAGGCGGCCGCGGCCTACGTCAGTTCGCTGCCGTTCCCCGAGGTGGTGCGGCTCACCGCGGAGCTGGCCCGCTGTGAGCACGCGTACTTCGCCGAGGAGTACCAGGACGCGGTCACCCACACCTTCGTCCGCACTCCGCGGGAGAAGCTGACGGAGATCCTCACCGAGCTCGGCGAGCGCGATGAGTGGTACGACTACTCCGGCTATCTCGACGACGGCTTCTTCATGGTGTCGCTGCGCGAGACGGAGCTGGAGTGGTTCAAGAAGGCGATCAGCCAGGCCGGCGGCTACTCCATGTACAGCATGGTCCCGGCGGTGCACGCGCCCGCGTTCGCGGAGCTGCGGCGCCGGGCCGCCGAGGAGATCCTGCCCAAGTACGACATCCTCGACCCCAAGCTGCCCGTGGTCACCGACCAGGAGGGCACCATCGTGACCACGGCCGACGGGCTGCGCACGATGCTGCTGGACACCTTCGATCTGCCGATCCACTGGCCGAAGGTGGTGGACACGCTGAAGGGCGCCGGGGTGTCGAAGATGTACATCACCGGGCCGGACAACCTCTTCCACCGGCTGGACCGCACCAAGTCCAACTTCGAGGTGGTGACGGTGGGTCCGGGCAAGCGCTCACGGCCCGCGCGCAAGCGCTGATAACGGCGTTCGCCCCCGCACCTCAGGGGTGGTTACCGGTTTCCCGGAAAATGGTGAGGGCCTTCGTTCGGGCGTGGATCGCCTTCTTGAATTGTCCCCTCGCCAACAGAGCGTTGCTGAGGTTGTGCAAGGCTAGGCCCTCAAGGTGGCGGTCGCCGGTTTCCCGGAAGATGTTGAGCGCCTTCGTTTGGACGTCGATGGCTTCCTTGAATCGCCCCGCCTTCGACAGAGTGGCGCCGAGGTTGTGCAATGCCAATCCTTCACGGTGGCGATCGCCGAGGTCGCAGTAGATGGCCGCAGCCCGGGTGTGAGCGTCGATAGCCTCGCTCAACCGTCCCATCTCGCCCAGAGGCCGACCGAGATTGTTCAGCGCTTGGCTTTCACCATGGCGGTCACTGGTCTCACGGAAAATAGCGGCGGCCTGGGTGTGAGCATCGATGGCCTCGCCGAACCGTCCTACCTCGACCAGAGCCAGGCCATGGTTGTTCAGCGCAACGCCTTCACGGTGGCGATCGCCGGCCTCACCGTAGATCGCGGCGGCCTTGGCATGAGCGTTGATGGCCTGGTCGAACCGCCGCAGCCCGACCAGAGCCCGGCCAAGGTTGTTAAACGCGAGTGCTTCACTGTGGCGGTCACCGTGGGTGCGAAAGATGGTGGCAGCCGCCGCATGGTATTCGACGGCCCTTTCGAACTGCCGCAGCTCGGTCAAGACGCCGCCAACGTTGTTCAGCGCATGGGCAGCATCCCGGCGGTTGCCAGTCTTATTGAAAATGGTGGCCGCCTGGGTGTAGGCGATTAGAGCATCGTCGAACCGCCGCAGCCCAGTCAGCGCGCTGCCGAGGTTGCTGAGCGCATGCCCTTCCTTCTGGCCGTCGCCGGTTTCATGGAAAATGGTGACCGCCTGGGTATGCGCGGTGATGGCATCGTCGAACCGCCGCAGCCCAGTCAGCGCGCTGCCGAGATTCGTCAGCGCCCCCGCTTCACCGTCGCGGTCCCCAAGGCCGCGATAGACGATTGCGGCCTTGTCGTGGGCGTCGATGGCCTCGCCGAACCGCCGCAAACCGGCAAAGGCAAGACCGAGCTGGTTCAGCGCCACTGCCTCACCGCAGCGGTCATCAAACTCACGACAAATGGCCAGGGCCGTCGTCGTGACGGTCACCCAGGCATCAAAGGCATAGCAGTCGTGGAGGTACCGGGTAAGAGCATCCGCAAGGTCGAAGCTGGTTTTCTGGAGGCC
This sequence comes from Streptomyces iranensis, assembly GCF_017874715.1. GTDB lineage: Bacteria > Actinomycetota > Actinomycetes > Streptomycetales > Streptomycetaceae > Streptomyces > Streptomyces iranensis. The sequence continues at coordinate 227,552 of NZ_JAGGLR010000018.1, forward strand.
GAATTGCGGAGCGGCGGTGACGGTGGCAACGAGGTTAGGGCGTTCGGCATCCAGCCAGGCCAGCGCGCCATCGCGGTCCGGAAAGCAGGCCGAGGGGGTGCCGCGTCGCGTGTCCAGATGAGTGCTGGCGGCCTCCGCGGTGGTCTGGTAGTAGGCAAAGAGACGGGAGCGGGCCACGTTACGTTCATCGCTGTCGGCGTGGAGGCGGCCCCTCTCGTCGGCATACAGGCGCACGAGGTCGTGAAACCGCCAGCGGCCCCAGACGTGTGCAGGTTCGAGCAGGTGGGCGCGGGCCAGGTCTTGAAGGAGTCCCTCCACCTCGTACAGGTCGTCGTCGGCAAGGTTGGCAGCGCTCTCGGTAGAAAGGTCGTCGCCAGGGTTGAGCGACAGCAACCGGAACAGGCGGGCCTGTTGGTGGCCGAGGTGCTGGTGGGAGAGATCGAAGGCAGCGCGTACCGCGCGCTCCTCGCGGCGGAGCCGGTCCAGCCGGCGGTGCTCTGCTTCAAGGGCCAGAGCCAGGGAGACCAGCGGCCGCTTAGGAGCATCAGCCAGTAGGGCGGCTGCGATACGCAGGGCCAGCGGCAGGCCGGCACAAAGCCGGGCGATGGCTTTCGCGTGCTCTGGCTCGTCCTGCACACGGGTGTCGCCAGGGCCAAGGGCGTTGTGCAGGGCTTGGTTGAGCAACTCGGTGGAGGATCGCACGTCGAGGACGTCGAGGTCGTGCAGACGGGCGTCAACGTCCAGAGTGTGACGGGAGGTGAGCAGAGCAGCGGTGGTGCCGTCGGTGGGCAGCAGAGGGCGAGCTTGCTCCTCGTCGGAGGCGTTGTCGATGACGACCAGTATCCGCCGTCCCTGTTCCGCGAAGGCGGACAGCACACTGCGATACAGCCGCGTACGGTCCTGTAGACCATCGGGGATGTGTTCGCCGGGCATTCCCAGAGCCCGTAACAGACCGTCCAGGGCGTGGTCTGGAGGCAGTCGGCGTTCCCTGTCGTAGCCGAACATGTCGACGAACAGCACGCCGCCGGGAAACCAGCCCGGCTCCTTCAACGCCCGGGTGGCTGTCTGTACCACCAGTTCGGTCTTGCCAACGCCGGCCATCCCCGCCACCGCCGCCAGCAGCGGTGCTTTCCGCTGCTCCCTGCCGGGAGCGAGGCCCTCGAGTAACCGCTCAACCTGCTCCTCACGACCGGTGAAAGTGCCGGACGCTGGAGGGAGTGCGGACAGCGCCGGGGTGACCTGCGGCGGCAACTGTACGGTGATGTCCCGCCCCTGGATCACGGCGTGGAAGAACACACCACCAGTGATTGTGTTCGACGCCGCCCCGCTCGCGCCGTCCCGCCCGATGGCATTTGCCTCGGCCATGCCGCTCAGCCCTGTGGCGACGGGCTCAGCCCCGTCCACGTTATCGGATCCATCTCGCACCCCCGTTGGCACATCGGTTGCTCACCGACGGTAAACACAATAGGGGGGCCGGCACCCGGGTTGGAACAGGTTGACAGACCGTGTAACGCCTGCGTAGACCAGCTGGGCACACCATGACGACGGCCCCCGGTCCGGGGGCCGATCGCTTGGGTGGCTGGTTGCCGGCTGGGTCAGGTGGCGGGGAACTCCCCGTGCCTGACGGCAGAGACGAACGACGACCAGGCGGTCGGCTCGAACATGAGCGCCGGGCCGTGCGGGTCCTTGCTGTCAGGGGTTGGGGGTACCCCTCTCCAAAACGTTTGCCAAATTAGTTGCTTCAGATCAAGCGTTTTATCGAGGGGTGCTCGGAGGGGCCGTCAGTCCGGTATCGGCCCCAGCTCCCGAGCGCAGGTGCCGCCACCGGCGCTCGCATCCACCGGCCCGGCGCCCGGCGACGCGGCGCGAGCCCCCCGCCCCCGCCGCCGCTGCTCAATTGCGCCGAAGGCGCGAGACGAAACCCGCACCCGACCGAGCCGAGAAGCCCATACCGACCTCAACCGAGACCCGATCCTGAACCGAGACCCGCACGACTGAGGTGCTTTCCCGTTCAAATGGGCCCCGCTGGGCGGACTCCGCGTATGACATGAGCGAACGGTCCGACATCGTCAGGATATAGAGCGGCAGGTCGAACGGGCGGCGCGCCCCCATGTCGAACAGAGCGACTTGGAGCACAGTGTTCGGCAACTCGGCGAACTCGACCAGCCGTGCGAACTGGGCGTCCATGACGAAGGGTTCGCCGATAGGCCGACGGACACAGGCTTTCGTCCAGCATCACGAAGAGCAGCGGCGGGGCATCCGGACGAGTGCGGCTTGCCGCTCCGCGACAAGCGTCACCGCTCCGGCGTCTGGAGCAGACCGGGGATGACGCCCCTTCGTACTGCCGGATCTCCGCTGCCCGGCCCTCGTGCCCCACGTACTCGGGGACAAGCGTGGCCGCCATGCCAGTGCCCCGCCATCGCGACCACAACAACCCCGATCGATTCAAGCTCCTCTGAACACGACGACGGCCTGTACGACCCCCCGACGTCTTCACCGCCAACCCGGCACGAGCTTGAAGTCAGAGCATAGATGGCGCCGCTTGTGACGAAGCGCACAATGTGACGGTTGGTAGTGATTCAGGAGTCGTTTCTTGAGGTGGTTTGTCGCTACGAGGGCTCGGCGGATCAAAATGTGGTGACTGCCTGTCACCACATTGGCCGAGTGGGTAGGGGCGTGCGTCGGCCACCGTCTTCTCGGAATCTCCTTCGATACGTATTCTCGGGCCCGCGTTCAAGGGCTGCCGCGCGTCTGAACCGGGGGGTTCAAGCGAGTTCGCTTCGCGCAGCCCTGATTCCGTTTCACTTCATGGGAGGGGACACGTATGACCAGCAGCCGGAGGTCTGGTTTAGCCGCCACGGTGGCAACGGCGTGACGATCACCAACTCGGTACGCGGACCCAGTCACGTTGTCCAGCAGTGGAACGGAAACATGCACACATCGGCACAACATTCCGCCCTCCCGCGCCGTCGGCCGGGAGCACGCGGGTCGGCGCTCGCTCTCACCGTGCTGATGTTGTCAGCGGGCGCCCTCACCACTGCGTGCGGCGCCGATGGGGATGACTCGAGCGCTGCCACGGCATCGCCCACCAGGGCTTTAAATGCCGCGGAATCACCTTCCTCATCGGGCACTGGCGAACCTTCCGCGTCAGCGGAAGGAAGCTCTCCTACTCCTCAGACGGCTGAGCAAAGAGCGCAGGAGGAAGCGGGCAGAGAACGAGCCGCAGCAGCTCCAAGCGGTGTTCCGGTTACGCCGGGGGAGCCCAAGGAGAATGGGCACTTCAGGCATCCCGTGAAGACCCAGGGGGACGTTACGGTCTTCAAGCCCGTCCGCAGCGGATCCGCTGTGACCGTACCGATAAAGATCACCAACCGTGGTGATCAACGTGCGTTCTACGAGGTCGCTGTCCGCGTTACCGGCGATCACGGATTTGATGCGACGGTTCGCATGAAGAGCGAAGCGGTCGGCCTGTATCCCGGGACTTCGTGGCCCGCCGAACTCACCGCACGGGATCCTGGGAGCCCGGTCCCGGACAACCCTCAAGTGACCATCGTGAGGAGCACGAAGTCAAGGCATCTCCGCTGATGCCGAGGCGACCCCCGCGTCAATAAGTCGCGGGGGTCGCCGCGTCAATATCTCCACCGTGTCCCACTGTGCTTCATCGCATCAGCACGTCCGTCCGTCAGTCAGGACAGCCAGTCCTCCACGGCGCGGGCCGTCGTTCCGGCGTGCTCCTCCATCATCGTGAAGTGGTTCCCCGGTACATCGAGCGCGGTGTGCGGGAGCTGCCAGTACGAGCGCCAGTCGCCGCCGTCGCGGGACCAGTCGAAGAGCCGGTCCCCGGCCCGGACCAGCAGGGTCGGCGTCTTGACCTCCTGGGGCCGCCACTCCCCGAACAGCCGGAAGTACGCGCCCATGGCCAGCAGCCGGGTGTCGTCCACCGGTACCTGGCCCGCGCTCCGCTCGTCCATCCCGGCGCTCAGTCCGGGCTGGAGGGCGACGGCCGCGTCCCGGTCGTGGGAGTAGATGTCGAGCAGGACGACCGCGTCCGGGAAGACCCCGGTGCTCTCCAGCCGGGCGGCCACCTCATGGGCGAGCAGCCCGCCCGAGGAGTGGCCCAGCAGCACGAACGGCGCTCCGTCGGTCTCCCGCAGCACCGCCTCGGCCTGCGCCTCGACCACCGCCTCCGGGTTGGCCGGAAGCCGCTCCCCGGCGACGAAGCCAGGGTTGCCCAGTGCGAGGACGTCCCGGTGGCCGCGGAATCCGGCGGCGAACCGGGCGTACTGGTGCGGGCCGCCGATCGACAGGATCGAGGAGAAGCACACCAGCGCGGGCCCGGTCTCGCCGCGCGAGAGCCGCACCAGCGCGGGCGCCCGGTCCAGTTCGGCGGGGCTGGCGAACGAGGGGCGGAAGCGCGAGAGGTCCATCAGCAGGCGGGTGAACTCCTCCTGCTCACCGCGCTGTCCGGCCTCCCGCAGCATCGCGCCGAACACGGCCGACGGCTCCGCGCCCGCCGCCTCGTCCCGTGCCGCGTCCGACACCGCGCCGCCCTCGGCGGCCACCGCACCGGCCAGTTGCGCGAGCAGCTGCCGGGCGGCCAGTTCGGGCGTCGGGTGGTCGAACAGCAGCGTCGGAGGCAGCCGCAACCCGCTCGCGGCGCCCAGCCGGTTGCGCAGCTCAACGGCGGTCAGCGAGTCGAAGCCCTGCTCCAGGAAGCCCCGTGTGGCCCCCACCGCCTCCGCGTCCGCGAAGCCGAGGACCGCGGCGGCCTGGCCGCGGACGAGATCCAGCACGGTCTGCTCGCGCTCCGCCTCGGCCAGCCCGGCCAGCCGCCGCGCCAGCGAGGGGCCGCCGGTGTCGGCCGCCCCGGCGGAGACGGTACGGCGCCGGGCCGGGGTCCTGACCAGCCCGCGGAAGACGGCGGGCAACGCGCCCTCGGCGGCCTGCCCGCGCAGCGGCGCGATGTCCAGGTGCAGCGGTACGAGCACCGCCGCACCGCCTACCGAGCACGCCGTGTCGAACAGCTCCAGACCGTCCCGCGAGGTCAGCGGCGCCATCCCGGAACGCTCCATGCGGGCCACGTCCGCGTCCGCCATGCCGCCGGTCATCGCGCTGCGCTGCTCCCACAGGCCCCAGGCCAGCGAGAGCGCGGGCAGCCCGGCGGAGCGTCGGTGCGCGGCGAAGGCGTCCAGGAAGGTGTTGGCGGCCGCGTAGTTGGCCTGGCCCGGCGCGCCGAAGGTACCGGCGGCGGACGAGAACACCACGAACGCCTTCAGCCCGAGGTCCAGGGTCAGCTCGTGCAGGTTGAGCGCCGCGTCCACCTTCGGCCGGAAGACCGCGTCGATCCGCTCCGGGGTGAGCGCGGGCAGCAGCCCGTCGTCCAGCACTCCGGCGGTGTGTACGACGGCGGCGAGCGGATGCGCCGGGTCCACCTCGGCCAGCAGCAGCGACAGCGCCTCGCGGTCGGCCACATCGCAGGCCGCGACGCTCACCTGGGCACCCAGCGCGGTCAGTTCGTCGACCAGCTCGGGCATCCCCTGGGCGCGCTGGCCGCGGCGGCTGTTGAGCAGCAGATGCCGCACACCGCGCTCGGCCACCAGATGGCGGGCGAGCTGCCCGCCGAGGACACCGGTGGCGCCGGTGATCAGGACCGTCCCGTCGGGGTCGAACTCCGGCAGTCCCTGCGGCGCCTGGTCCTCCCCCTGGGTGGCGACCCGGGCCAGCCGGGGCGCGTGGAGGGCGCCCGCGCGGACCGCGAGCTGCGGCTCACCACCGGCCGCGGCCGCCATGAGCGCGTCGGCCGCCATGAGCGCGTCGGCCGGGGCTCCCTCGCTGTCCAGGTCGAGCAGCAGGAACCGGTCCGGGTTCTCGGTCTGCGCGGTGCGGATCAGCCCCCATACGGGCGCGTGCGGCAGGTCGTACACCTCGGCGTCCGGGGACGTGGCGACCGCCCCGCGGGTGACGAACGCGAGCCGCGCCCCGGCGAGGCCCTCCTCGGCGAGCCACGACTGCGCGGTGTCCAGCGCCGCGTGGGTGGCCAGCCGCGCGCCCTCCGCCAGATGGCCACCACCGCCACCGGCGGGGCCGGTGAGCGGGAGCAGGACGACATCCGGCCGGGGGCTGCCCGAGGCCACCACGGCCGCGAGCTCGGTCAGATCGGGGAAGACGGCGCACTCGGCGCCGATGGACTCCAGCGCGTCGACGAGCCCGAAGGCGTCCCTGCCGTTCGCGGCGGCCTGCTCGCCGACCAGGGCCCAGCGGACGGCCCCGGGGGCCGCCGAGGGCGCCGCCACCGGCGCCCACTCCAGCCGGAACAGCGAATCGTGGTACGTCACCTGGGCCGCGCGCAGTTGCTCCGGGGCGATGCGCCGCAGCACCAGGGAGTCCACCGACGCGACCGCGCCGCCGTGTCCGTCCGCCACGGTCAGCGCCACCGCCTCCGGCCCGGCCGGGGCGATCCGTACGCGCAGCGCCGTGGCGCCCGCCGCGTGGAGGGTGACCCCGCTCCAGGAGAACGGCAGCCGGATGCCGTCGGCCCCGGCGCCCAGGAAGTCGCCGAGCGCGACCCCGTGCAGCGCGGCGTCCAGCAGCGCCGGATGCAGCCCGAACAGCGCGGCGTCCCGGTGCTGCCGCTCGTCCAGGCGCAGTTCCGCGAAGACCTCCTCGCCGCGCCGCCAGGCGGCGTCGAGCCCCTGGAACGCCGGGCCGTAGCCGAAGCCGCCCGCCGCGAACCGCTCGTAGAGGTCGGCCACGTCGAGGGCGACGGCCTCCGCGGGCGGCCATACGGACAGGTCCGCCCCGCTGTCGGCGGCGTCGCCGGAGGCCAGCACACCGCCGGCGTGGCGGCTCCAGGGGCCGTCCGAGGCGTCACCCCGGTCCGCGTCCGGCTCCGGGCGGGAGTAGACCTCCAGCGCCCGGCGGCCGCTCGCGTCGGGCGCGCCGACGGTCAGCCGCAGCTGGATCCCGCCCCGGGCGGGCAGGATCAGCGGCGCCTCCAGGGTCAGCTCCTCCAGCAGATCGCAGCCGACCTGGTCACCGGCGCGGATCGCCAGCTCCACGAAGGCCGTTCCCGGCAGCAGTACGGTGCCGGAGACGGCGTGGTCGGCGAGCCAGGGGTGGGTCTGGAGGGAGAGCCGCCCGGTGAGCAGGAAGCCGTCGGAGTCGGGGAGTTCGACGGCGGCGCCCAGCAGCGGATGCCCGGCGGCGCCGAGACCGGCGGAGGCGACGTCGCCCACCGAGAGCGGCACCTCGATCCAGTAGCGCTCGTGCTGGAAGGCGTACGTGGGCAGCTCGACGCGGGCCACGCCCGTCCCCTCGTACACCGCCTCCCAGTCAACGGCCACGCCACGCGTCCACGCCTCGCCCAGCGAGGTGTGGAAGCGGTCAAGACCGCCCTCGTCACGGCGCAGCGAGCCGATCGCGGCGGCCTCACGGCCCGCGTCCTCGGCGGTCTCCTGCACACCCATGGTCAGCACCGGGTGGGCGCTGGACTCGATGAACACACCGAAGCCCTCGTCCAGCAGCCGCCGGACCGCGCCCTCCAGCTCAACCGTGCGGCGGAGGTTGGTGAACCAGTACTCGGCGTCCAGCTCCGGACCCTCGACCCACTCCCCCGTCACCGTCGACAGGAACGGCAACTGGGCGTTCTTCGGCTGTACGGGAGCCAGCAGCTCCAGCAGCTCCTCACGGAGCAACTCCACCTGCGCCGAGTGCGAGGCGTAGTCCACCGGCACCCGCCGCGCCCGCACCTCGCCCGCCTCACAGGACGCCAGAAGCTCCTCCAGCGCCTCGGGCTCACCCGAAACCACCACCGAGGACGGCCCGTTGACCGCCGCCACCGAGATCCGCTCCTCGCCCCAGGCCGCGATCCGCTCCCGTACCTCCGCCACCGGAAGCGCCACCGACACCATGCCACCCCTGCCCGCCAGCACCCGGCCAATCGCCTGACTGCGCAACGCCACCACACGCGCCGCGTCCCTCAGCGACAGGATTCCGGCCACACACGCCGCCGCGATCTCACCCTGCGAATGGCCGACCACGGCCGACGGCCGGACCCCGAGCGAGCGCCACAGTTCGGCAAGGGACACCATCACCGCGAACAGCACCGGCTGGACCACATCCACCCGCTCCAGCGACGGCGCGCCCTCCGCACCCCGCAACACATCCACCAACGACCAGTCGGTGAACTCCGCGAGCGCCGCGGCGCATTCGTGGATACGGGACGCGAAGACGGGCGAGGCGTCCATCAGCCCCACCGCCATACCGGCCCACTGCGACCCCTGCCCCGGGAACACGAACGCCGTCTTACCGGCCGTCCCGGTGCCCTGCACCAGCTGGGCCGCCGCCTCGCCCCTGGCGAGCGCGGTCAGGGCGCGGGTGAAGTCCTCGCGGTCCGTGCCGACCAGCACCGCGCGCTGGTCGTGGACGGCGCGGGTGGTGGCCAGGGAGTAGCCGACGTCGGCCGGGCGCAGGCCCGGGTGGGCGTCGAGGTTGGCGTCGAGGTGGGCCAGCAGCCGCTCGGCCTGGGCGCTCAGCGCCGTCTCGCTCCTGCCGGACAGGATCCACGGCAGCGGACCCGGCTCGGGTGCGGTGGTGTCGGCCGCCGTGGGCCGCTCCGCCGGGGCCTGCTCGATGATGGTGTGCGCGTTGGTGCCGCTGATGCCGAACGAGGACACCGCGGCCCGGCGCGGACGGCCGGTCTCCGGCCACTCCGTCCGGTCGGTGAGCAGCGACACCGCGCCCGCCGTCCAGTCCACGTGCGGGGACGGCTCGTCCACGTGCAGGGTCCTCGGCAGCACGCCGTGCTCGATGGCCTTGACCATCTTGATGATCCCGGCGACACCGGCCGCGGCCTGGGTGTGCCCGAAGTTGGACTTCACCGAGCCCAGCCAGAGCGGCTCGTCCTCGGTGTGCTCCTGGCCGTAGGTGGCGAGCAGCGCCTGGGCCTCGATCGGGTCGCCCAGCGTCGTACCGGTGCCGTGTGCTTCCACGACGTCCACCTCGGAGGCGGACAGCCGGGCGTTGGCGAGAGCCTGCCGGATGACGCGCTGCTGGGACGGACCGTTGGGCGCCGTCAGACCGTTGGACGCGCCGTCCTGGTTGACCGCCGAGCCACGGACGACAGCCAGGACGGGGTGGCCGTGTCGGCGCGCGTCCGACAGCCGCTCGACCAGCAGCATGCCCACGCCCTCGCCCCAGGCCGTACCGTCGGCCGCGGCGGCGAAGGGCTTGCAGCGGCCGTCGGTCGCGAGGCCGCGCTGCTTGCTGAAGGCCACGAAGGTGCCGGGGGTGGCCATCACGGTGACACCGCCCGCGAGCGCCAGCGAGCATTCGCCGCTGCGCAGCGCCTGCACCGCCATGTGCAGGGTGACCAGCGACGACGAGCACGCCGTGTCGACCGTGACCGCCGGGCCCTCGAGACCGAAGGTGTACGACACCCGGCCCGAGGCGACGCTGCCGGAGCTGGCGGTGCCCATGTAGCCCTCGAGGCCGTCGGGGGCGCGGTGCAGGAGGGTGCCGTAGTCGTTGTACATGACGCCCGTGTAGACACCGGTCCGGCTGCCGCGCACCGTCGCCGGGTCGATCCCGGCCCGCTCGAACGCCTCCCAGGTGGTCTCCAGCAGCAGCCGCTGCTGCGGGTCCATCGCGAGCGCCTCGCGCGGCGAGATCCCGAAGAAGACGGGGTCGAAGTGGTGGGCGTCGTGCAGGAATCCGCCGTTACGGGCGTAGCTGGTGCCCTGCTGGTCGGGGTCGTCGTCGTACAGCGACTCGATGTCCCAGCCGCGGTCGGTGGGCATGTCGGTGATGGCGTCCGCCCCGTCGGTGACCAGCTTCCACAGGTCCTCGGGCGAGGTCACCCCGCCGGGGAACCGGCAGCTCATCCCCACGATGGCGATCGGGTCGTCGTCGTGTGCGGTGGCGGCGGCCACGGGCGCGGCCGCGTCCTCCTGGCTGCCCTGGGCCTCGGCCCGCAGATACGCGGCGAGGGCCGCGGGGGTCGGGTAGTCGAAGATCAGCGTGGCGGGCAGCCGGACGCCGCTGACGGCGGTCAGGCGGTTGCGCAGTTCCACGGCGGTGAGCGAGTCGAAGCCGACCTCGCTGAACGCGCGCTGGGGCTCGACCGCTTCGGGCCCGGCGTAGCCGAGCACGGCCGCCACCTGCGTACGGACCAGGCCGAGGACGATGGCCTCGGCCTCGGCGTCGGACGCCGCCCCGGCCAGCTGCTGGGCGAGCGCGCCATCCTTCGCGGCGGCGGCGGATTGGGCGGCGCGGCGGGGCGGGACGCGGACCAGTCCGCGGAAGAGCGGTGGCAGCATTCCGGCGCTTGCCTGTGCCCGGAGGGCGGCCAGGTCGAGGGGCATGGGGACAAGCAGCGCGTTGTCCGTGGCGTTCGCCAGGTCGAACAGCTCTCGGCCCTGGTCGGCGGTGATGGCGGCGATGCCACCGCGCTGGAGGCGGGCGAGTTCCGCCTCGTCCAGGTCTCCGGCCATGCCGCCGGGCTCGGCCCACAGGCCCCAGGCGAGGGAGGTGGCGGGCAGGCCCTGGCTATGGCGGTGCTGAGCCAGGGCGTCCAGGAAGGCGTTGGCCGCCGCGTAGTTGCCCTGTCCGGCGCCGCCGAAGACGCCTGCGGCCGAGCTGAACAGGATGAACGCGGACAGGTCCGCGCCCTGGGTCAGCTCGTGCAGGTTCCACGCCGCGTCCGCCTTGGGACGGAGGACGGTGGTCAGCCGGTCGGGGGTGAGGGACGCGATCACGCCGTCGTCCAGGACGCCTGCGGCGTGGACCACGGCTGTGAGGGGGTGGTCGGCGGAGACGGTGGAGAGGGTTTCGGCCAGGGCGGCGCGGTCCGCCACGTCGCAGGCCGCCCAGCGGGCTTGGGCACCCAACTCGGCTAGTTCGGCGTTGAGTTCTGCCGCGCCGGGGGCCTGGTCTCCGCGACGGCTGACCAGGAGGAGATGGCGTACGCCGCGCTCCGCCACCAAGTGGCGGGCGAACAGGGCGCCCAGGGTGCCGGACGCGCCCGTGAGCAGGACGGTGCCCTCGGGGTTCCACTCGGTGGCTCGCTTCTGCTCCGGCGCTGTGGCGCGGGCCAGGCGGGGGGCCTTGACCTTGCCTTCGCGTACCGCGAGTTCCTGCTCGCCGGAGGCCAGGGCGGTGGGCAGGGCTTCGAGGGAGTCCGGGTGGGTGTCGAGGTCCACCAGGATGATGCGGTCCGGGTTCTCCGACTGGGCGGAGCGGACCAGGCCGTGGACGGCGGCGTGGGCCAGGTCCGTGGCGGAGGTGAGGATGACCAGGCGGGAGTCGGTGAAGCGGTCGTCGGCCAGCCACTGCTGCAACAGTCCCAGCACCTGGGTGGTGGCCTGATGCCCCGTGGCGGCGGGGTTTTCCCCTATCCCGCCCCTTCCCGCAGCATCGATATGCGGCTCCGCCGCGTGGCAGGGCTCCGCCCCTGGACCCCGGTCCTCAAACGCCGGACGGGCTGGAGATGCCGGACCCGGGCGCCCTTCGGGCGTGTCCTCAATCGCCGGACGGGCTTGATTTGCCGGACGGGCTTGGTTCAGGGGCACCGCCACGTACTGCGGCGGTGGGGTGCCGGCATCGATGGCCTCGGCCAGCGTCGCCAGGTCGGGGTAGGGGGTGTTGGGGCCTATCGTCGTCCAGTCGTCCTGGGACACCGGCTCGGACGTTGCCGGGATCGGGGTCCAGTCCACCTTGAACAGGGCGTCAGGGGCGGTGCCCGGGGCCGTCAGCTGGTCCTGGGAGACCGTGCGGAGGGCGAGGCGGTCGACCGAGGCCACCGGGGCGCCCGTCACGTCCGCCAGTTGGAGGGACACCGTGCCGTTTCCGGCGGACGACAGGCGGACGCGGACCGTGTCGGCGCCCACCGAGTGGATGCGGACGCCGGTCCAGGAGAAGGGGAGTCCGCCCTGGCCCGGATTCTCGGTCAGGTCACTGAGGCCGATGGTGTGCAGGACGGCGTCCAGCAGGGCCGGGTGGAGACCGAAGAGGGCGGCGCCGGGTTCGGTGTCCTCGGGGAGGGCGACCTCGGCGTAGACCTCGCCGTCGGCGCGCCAGGCGGCGCGCAGGCCCTGGAAGACCGGGCCGTAGCCGAAGCCCGCCTCGGCCAGGCCCTCGTACAGGCCGTCGGTGTCGATGCGCTCCGCCCCGGCGGGCGGCCAGGCGCTGAGGTCGAACGAACCCTCCGCCGTGCCCGCCGCCAAGGCGCCCGTGGCGTGCCGCAGCCACGGCTCGTCGTCTCCCGCCTCGTCGGGGCGGGAGTGGAGGGCGAGGGTGCGGCGGCCGGTGTCGTCCTGGGCGCTCACGGCGATCTGGAGCTGGACCCCGCCCCGCTCGGGCAGGATCAGGGGCGCTTCGAGGGTCAGTTCCTCCAGCAGATCGCAGCCGGCCTGCTCACCCGCGCGCACCGCCAGTTCCACGAACGCGGTGCCGGGCAGCAGGACCGCGCCCATGACGGCGTGGTCGGCCAGCCACGGATGGGTGTCCAGCGCGAGCCGCCCGGTGAAGAGGAAGCCCTCCGCGTCGGCCAGGGAGACGGCCGTGCCGAGCAGCGGATGGTCGGCGGTGCCGAGGCCGACGGAGGAGACGTCGCCGTAGGCGGTGCCCGCGTCCAGCCAGTAGTGCTCGCGCTGGAAGGCGTACGTGGGCAGCTCGACGCGCTCGGCGCCGGTGCCCGCGTAGTACGCCGCCCAGTCGGGGGCCGTGCCCCGGGTGTGCAGGGTGGCCAGGGCGGTGGTCAGGGTCCCGGCCTCGGGGCGGCCGGACCGCAGGGCGGGGGCGAACGCCACGTGCTCGGCCTCGCCCGCCAGGCACTCCTGGCCGAGCGCGGACAGCACACCGTCCGGGCCGAGTTCGAGGTAAGTGGTGACGCCCTGCGCCTCCATCGCGCGCATGCCGTCGAGGAAGCGCACGGCCTCGCGGACATGGCGGACCCAGAAGTCGGCGGTGGCGATCTCCGCGGCGGGCGCGATGCCGCCGGTGAGGTTGGAGACCACCGGGATCTTCGGGGCCTCGTACGTCAGGCTCTCCGCGACCTTGCGGAACGGCTCCAGCATCGGGTCCATCAGCGGTGAGTGGAAGGCGTGGCTGACGGTGAGGCGCTTGGTCTTACGGCCCTGGGCCTCGAAACCGGAAGCGACCTCCAGCGCCGCGTCCTCGTCGCCCGCGATGACCACCGACGTCGGGCCGTTGAGCGCGGCGATGCTCACCCGGTCGGTGAGCAGCGGCGTCACCTCGTCCTCGGACGCCTGGACGGCGATCATCGCGCCACCGCCCGGCAGCCGCTGCATGAGGCGGCCCCGGGCCGCCACCAGCAGGGCGGCGGCGTCGAGCGAGAGCACCCCCGCCACATGTGCGGCGGCGATCTCGCCGATGGAGTGTCCGGAGACCACGTCCGGCTTCAGGCCCCAGGACTCGACGAGGCGGAAGAGGGCCACCTCGACGGCGAACAGCGCGGGCTGGGTGAAGCCCGTCCGGTCCAGCGTGGCGGCGTCGTCCCCGAACAGCACGTCCTTCAGGGGGCGTTCGAGGCGCGGGTCGAGTGCGGCGCACACCGCGTCCAGCGCCTCCGCGAACGCCGGGTAGGTCTCGTAGAGCTCGCGGCCCATGCCGAGGCGCTGGCTGCCCTGGCCGGTGAAGAGGAACGCCAGCTTGCCCCGGGTCTCCACGCCCTGGACCACCCCGGCGGCGGGCTCACCGGAGGCGAGCGCGGCGAGGCGGTCGAGGAAGGTGGCGCGGTCACCGGCGATGACGGCCGCGCGGTTCTCCAGGGCGGCGCGGGTGGTGGCCAGGGAGTGGCCGAGGGACACCGGGTCAAGATCGGGGCGTTCGGCCACGTAGGCGTGGAGCCGGGCGGCCTGGGCGCGCAGCGCGTCCTCGCCCTTGCCGGAGACCAGCCACGGCAGGAGGGGGAGGGTGCGGGGCGCGGCCGTCTCCTCGGCGGGGGCCGCCGTCTCTTCTGAGGGCGCCGCCGTCCCTTCTGAGGGCGCCGCCGTCCCTTCGGCGGGGGCCTCCGCGGGCTCCTCCTCGGCCTCGGGGTCCTCCACCGGGGGCTGCTCGATGATCAGGTGGGCGTTGGTGCCGCTGATGCCGAACGACGACACGGCGGCGCGGCGCGGACGGCCGGTCTCCGGCCACGGCCGCCCCTCGGTCAGCAGCGAGACGGCCCCCGCCGACCAGTCGATGTGCGGCGACGGCTCGTCGATGTGCAGGGACTTGGGCACATAGCCGTGCTCGATGGCCTTGACCATCTTGATGATCCCGGCGACACCGGCCGCCGCCTGGGTGTGGCCGACGTTGGACTTGATGGAGCCGAGCAGCAGCGGCCGTTCGGCGGGCTTCTCCTTGCCGTACGTGGCGAGCAGCGCCTGCGCCTCGATCGGGTCGCCGAGCGTGGTGCCCGTGCCGTGGGCCTCGACCACGTCGACCTGATCGGCCGTCAGCCGGGCGCTGGCGAGCGCCTGGCGGATGACGCGCTGCTGGGAGGGGCCGTTGGGCGCGGTCAGGCCGTTGGACGCGCCGTCCTGGTTGATGGCCGAGCCACGGACGACGGCCAGCACCTTGTGGCCGTTGCGGCGGGCGTCCGACAGCCGCTCCACCAGCAGCATTCCCGCGCCCTCGGACCAGCCGGTGCCGTCGGCGGACGCCGCGAAGGACTTGCAGCGGCCGTCGAAGGACAGCCCGCGCTGGCGGCTGAACTCGGTGAAGGTGCCGGGCGTCGACATCACGGTGACACCGCCCGCCAGGGCCAGCGAGCACTCGCCGTTGCGCAGCGCCTGCATGGCCAGGTGCAGGGTCACCAGCGACGAGGAGCACGCCGTGTCGACGGTGAGCGCCGGGCCCTCCAGGCCGAAGGTGTACGCCACCCGGCCGGAGGCGATGCTGCTGGAGCCGCCGGTGCCGAGGTAGCCCTCGACACCGGGCGGCACGGCGCGCAGCCGCGATGCGTAGTCGTGGTACATGACGCCCGCGAAGACACCGGTACGGGTGCCGCGCACGGAGGTGGCGTCGATGCCCGCCCGCTCGAACACCTCCCAGGTGGTCTCCAGCAGCAGCCGCTGCTGGGGGTCCATCGCCAGGGCCTCGCGCGGATTGATACCGAAGAAGGCCGGGTCGAAGTAGTTGGCGTCGTGGAGGAAACCGCCCTCCCGGACATAGCTCGTGCCCGCGCCGTCCGGATTGTCGTCGAAGAGCCGCCCGATGTCCCAGCCGCGGTCGGTGGGGAACTCGGAAATGCCGTCCCCGCCCTCGGACACCAGCCGCCACAGATCCTCGGGCGAGCCGACCCCGCCCGGGTAGCGGCAGCTCATGCCGACGATCGCGATGGGCTCCTGGTCCTCCGACTCCACCTCTTGCAGGCGGCGCCGGGTCTCATGCAGGTCGGCGGTCACCCGCTTGAGAAAGTAGCGGAGCTTTTCCTCATTCATACGTGCGTTTCCCTCTCGAGGAATCCGGAAGGCCTTGTCACTTCGCGTGGGCTACGGTCAGGTCACTTCAGGAGATCCCGAATTCCTTGCCGATGAAGTCGAAGAGGTCGTCGTCCGTGGCGGACTCCAGCTCCTCGGCGACTCCGGCGCCGTCTTCCGGTCCTCGGTTGTCATTCCATTGCGCGAGCAGGGCCTGCAGCCGCGCGGTGACCCTGCTCCGGCCCTCGTCGTCCGGGGCGGCTCCGGCTCCGGCTCCGGCCAGGGCCAGGGACTTCTCCAGCCCGTCGAGCTCCGCGAGCAGCGAGGTGACCGCCGACGCGTCGTCCGGCAGGATCTCGCCCCTGAGGTACTCGACCAGTGCGCCCGGGGTCGGGTAGTCGAAGACCAGCGTCGCCGGGAGACGGACTCCGGTCGTGGCGTTGAGACGGTTGCGGAGCTCGACCGCGGTCAGCGAGTCGAAGCCGACCTCGCTGAACGAGCGGGCGGGGTCGACCGTCTCCGGGCCGGGGTAGCCGAGGACGGCCGCCACCTGGGTGCACACCAGCTCCAGCAGCACCTCCTCGCGCTGGGGCTCGGACAGCCCGGCGAGCCGCTCGCGCAGCGCCTCGGCACCGGCCGCGGCGGCCGCCGCGGACTGTGCGGCGCGGCGGGCGGGGGCCCGGACCAGGCCGCGGAAGAGCGCGGGCAGCATGCCGCTTCCTGCCTGTGCCCTTAGGGCGGCCATGTCGAGCGGCAGCGGTACGAGTAGGGCCTCGTCCGAGCCGTGTGCGGCGCCCTGTGCGACGCCTTGTGCGGCATCGAACAGCTCCATGCCGGTCTCTGCCGTGAGTACGCCGACCCCGCCGCGCCGGATGCGGGCGATCTCGGCCTCGTCCAGCTCACCGCCCATGCCTCCGGCCACCGACCACAGGCCCCAGGCGAGGGAGGTGGCGGGCAGGCCGCCTGCGCGGCGGTGCTGGGCGAGGGCGTCCAGGAAGGCGTTGGCCGCCGCGTAGTTGCCCTGACCGGGGCCGCCGAAGACGCCTGCGGCCGAGCTGAACAGGATGAACGCGGAAAGGTCCGCGCCCTGGGTCAGCTCGTGCAGGTTCCACGCCGCGTCCGCCTTGGGGCGGAGGACGGTGGTCAGCCGGTCGGGGGTGAGGGACGCGATCACGCCGTCGTCCAAGACGCCTGCCGTGTGGACCACGGCGGTGAGGGGGTTTGCGGCTGGGATGGCGGCGAGGGTTGCGGCGAGGGCGTCCCGGTCCGCCACGTCGCAGGCCGCCCAGCGGGGGTCCGCTCCGAACTCCCTTAGTTCGGTGGTGAGTTCCGTGGTGCCCGGGGCGTCTTCGCCTCGGCGGCTGAGCAGCAGGAGGTGGCGTACGCCGTGCTTGGTCACCAGATGCCTGGCCATCAGGCCGCCGAGGGTGCCGGTGGCGCCGGTGACCAGGACGGTGCCCTCGGGGTCGAACGCGGGGGTCTCCTGGTCCGCCGCCACGGTGGCTCGGGCCAGCCTTGGCGCCCGGGGGGCGCCGTCGCGGAGGGCGATTTGGGGTTCGCCCGTTGCCAGGGCGGTGGCCATGGCGTCTTGGGGCTTGCCCTTGCCGTCGGTGTCCACGAGGACGATGCGGTCCGGGTTTTCCGCCTGGGCGGAGCGGGCAAGGCCCCAGATGGCGGCTTGGGCCGGGTCGGTCGTCGGCTCGGCCGTGCCGGTGTTTACGGCTCCTGAGGTGAGGATGACCAGGCGGGAGTTCACGAAGCGGTCGTCGGCCAGCCACTGCTGGAGCAGGCTCAGCGCTTGGGCGGTGGCGCGGTGCGCCGCGTCGGCCGGTGAGGAGCTTTCCCCAATCCCGCCCCTTCCCGAAACCATGGGCTCCGCCCCTGGACCCCGGTCCTCAAACGCCGGACGGGCTGGAGATGCCGCATCGGTCGAGGCGTGCGACAAGCCCCAGAGCCCCGGGCGCCCTTCGGGCGTGTCCTCAATCGCCGGACGGGCTTGATTTGCCCCACCGGCCATGAACTCCGCCTCTGGGCCTCGGTCCTCAAACGCCGGACGGGCCAGGTCGGCCAGTACGTACTTCGGGAGCTGCGTGCCGGAGGCGACCGCCTCCGACAGTGCGTCCAGATCCGCGTAGGTCTGGAGGCCCAGGGTGTCGGGGCCTACCGCCGCCCAGTGGTTGGGGGTTACGTCGGTGGACTGGGCCGGGGCCGGGAGCCAGTCCAGGCGGAAGAGGGAGTCGGACGGGCTGCCGGGGCGGGCTGCGCCCAGCTGGTCCGGGGATATCGTGCGGAGGGCCAGGCCCTCGACCGATGCCACCGGGGCGCCCGTTGTGTCGGCCAGCTCCAGGGTCACCGTGCCTGTGGCCGTGCCATCCAGCCGCACCCGTAGGGCCGAGGCGCCCACCGCGTGCAGGGAGACTCCGGTCCAGGAGAAGGGCAGGCGGCCCTGGCCGTTGCCCTCTTCGGCCGTACTCAGGCCCAGTGCGTGCAGCGCGGCGTCCAGCAGCGCCGGGTGGAGCCCGAACGCACCCGCGTCGGACTTGCGGTCCTCCGGCAGGCGGACCTCCGCGAACACCTCGTCCCCGCGCCGCCAGGCGGCCGTCAGGCCCTGGAAGACCGGGCCGTAGGCGAAGCCCGAATCGGCCAGGCCCTCGTAGAGGCCCTCTACCTCGACCTTTTCGGCTTCCGCCGGGGGCCAGGCTGTCAGGTTGAACGACGGGGTCGTGGCGTCCGACGCCGCCAGCGCTCCTGTTGCGTGGCGCAGCCACGGTTCGTCCGCCGGGGCGCCCTCGGCACGGGAGTGCAGGGTGAGCGCGCGGCGGCCGGTGTCGTCGGGGGCGGCGAGGGAGAGCCGGAGTTGGATGGCGCCCTGGTCGGGGACGATCAGGGGGGCTTCCAGGGTGAGTTCGTCAAGGCGGTCGCAGCCCGCGTGGTCCCCGGCGCGCAGGGCCAGTTCCACGAAGGCGGTGCCGGGCAGCAGCACCGTGCCCATGACGGCGTGGTCGGCGAGCCAGGGCTGGGTCTGGAGGGAGAGCCGTCCGGTGAAGGCGACGCCGTCCGAGTCGGGCAGTTCCACGGCGGCGCCCAGCAGCGGGTGGTCCGCCGCGTGCAGGCCGATCGCGGTGGCGTCGCCGCCGACGGGTCCGGCGTCCAGCCAGAACGAGCGGCGCTGGAAGGCGTACGTCGGCAGATCGACCAGCCGCGGGCCGTACGGGGCGTACAGCGGGCCGAAGTCCACTGCGGCGCCCCGGACATGGGCGGTGCCGATCGCCGTGAGCAGCGTCTCGGCCTCGGGGCGGCCCTTGCGCAGCGCGGCGGCGAAGGCGGCCACGTCGGCGTCCTCCACGCAGTCCTGGGCCATGGCGGTCAGGACACCGTCGGGGCCCAGCTCGAGGTAGGTGGTGATGCCCTGGGCCTCCATCGTCCGGACACCGTCGAGGAAGCGGACCGCCTCGCGGACGTGGCGCACCCAGAAGTCAGCCGTCATGATCTCTTCGGCGGGGACCAGGCCACCGGTCAGGTTGGACACGATCGGGATGCGCGGGGCCTGGTACGTCAGCCCCAGCGCCACCTCGCGGAAGGCGTCCAGCATGCCGTCCATGTGGGGCGAGTGGAACGCGTGGCTGACGGTGAGCCGCTTGGTCTTACGGCCCTCCGCCTCGAAGGCCGCCGCGACCTCCAGCGCCGCGTCCTCGTCGCCCGCGACCACGACCGAGGTCGGGCCGTTGACGGCCGCGATGCTCACGCGCTTGCCGAGCCGCGGGGTCACCTCGTCCTCGGGCGCCTGTACGGCGATCATCGCGCCACCGGCCGGCAGCCGCTGCATCAACCGGCCACGGGCGGCCACCAGCTTCGCCGCGTCGGCGAGCGAGAGCACACCGGCCACATGGGCCGCCGCCAGTTCGCCGATGGAGTGGCCGGAGAGGAAGTCCGGCTTCACACCCCACGCCTGGACCAGGCGGAACAGCGCCACCTCGACCGCGAACAGCGCGGGCTGGGTGAAGCCGGTCTGGTCCAGCCGCTCCGCGTCGTCCCCGAACAGCACCGTCTTCAGCGGCTGTTCGAGATGCGGGTCCAGCGCGTCGCAGACCTCGTCCAGCGCCTCGGCGAACGCCGGGTAGGCGTCGTAGAGCTCACGGCCCATGCCGAGCCGCTGGCTGCCCTGGCCGGTGAACAGGACGGCCAGCCTGCCGCCCTCGGCCACCGCGCCCTCGACAAGACCGGTCGTGGTGCGGCCCTCGGCGAGGGCGTCCAACCCGGCCAGAAAGGCGTCCCGGTCCCGGCCGACGAGCGCCGCCCGGTGCTCGAACGGCACCCGGGAGGTGGCCAGGGAGTGGCCGAGGTCGGCCAGGGACGGCTCGGGGTGGTCGGCCACATGGGCGCGGAGCCGGGCCCCCTGGGCGCGCAGCGCCTCGGGGGTCTTGGCGGACAGCACCCACGGCAGCACGGACGGCTCACCCGACGGGAGCGCGGAACCCCGGGGCTCCTCGGCCTCCTCGGGCTCCGGCACCTGCTCGATGATGACGTGCGCGTTGGTGCCGCTCATGCCGAAGGACGAGATACCGGCCCGGCGGGACCGCCCGGTCTCCGGCCACTCCCGCGCCTCGCTCAGCAGCGACACCGCACCCGCCGCCCAGTCCACATGCGGCGACGGCTCATCGATGTGCAGCGACTTCGGCAGCACGCCGTGCCGCATCGCCTGCACCATCTTGATGATGCCCGCGACACCGGCCGCGGCCTGCGTGTGACCGAAGTTGGACTTGATCGAGCCCAGCCACAAGGGCTGCTCGGGAGACTTCTCCTTGCCGTACGTGGCCAGCAGCGCCTGCGCCTCGATCGGGTCACCCAGCGTCGTACCCGTACCGTGCGCCTCGACCGCGTCCACCTCGGACGCCGACAGGCGTGCGTTCGCCAGCGCCTGACGGATCACCCGCTGCTGCGACGGACCATTCGGCGCCGTCAGACCGTTCGACGCACCATCCTGGTTGACCGCCGTGCCCCGCACGACCGCCAGCACCTTGTGGCCGTGTCGGCGCGCGTCCGACAGCCGCTCCACCAGCAGCATGCCCACGCCCTCACCCCAGGCCGTGCCGTCGGCGGCCGCGGCGAACGGCTTGCACCGGCCGTTCCTGGCCAGGCCGCGCTGACGGCTGAACTCGGTGAAGACGTCGGGGGTGGTGATGATGGTGACACCGCCCGCGAGGGCCATCGTGCACTCGCCGTTGCGCAGCGCCTGCGCCGCCAGGTGCAGCGCCACCAGCGACGACGAACACGCCGTGTCGACGGTGACGGCGGGGCCCTCGAAGCCGAAGGTGTAGGACACCCGGCCGGAGGCGATGCTGCTGGAGCCGCCGGTGCCGAGGTAGCCCTCGACGCCCTCCGGGACGGTGTGCAGCCGCGACACGTAGTCGTTGTGCATCTGGCCGACGAACACGCCGACCTGCTTGCCGCGCAGCGCCCCCGGGTCGAGGC
Source organism: Streptomyces iranensis (assembly GCF_017874715.1). GTDB lineage: Bacteria > Actinomycetota > Actinomycetes > Streptomycetales > Streptomycetaceae > Streptomyces > Streptomyces iranensis. The sequence goes on from NZ_JAGGLR010000018.1 coordinate 248,446, forward strand.
CCGCCCGCTCGAAGGACTCCCAGGAGGTCTCCAGCAGCAGCCGCTGCTGGGGGTCCATGGCGAGCGCCTCACGCGGGTTGATGCCGAAGAAGGCCGGGTCGAAGTGGTGGGCGTCGTAAGTGAAGCCGCCCTCGCGGGCGTACGAGGTGCCGGGCCGGTCCGGGTCCGGGTCGTAGAACGCGTCGAGGTCCCAGCCCCGGTCCTCCGGCAGCCGGGCGATGCCGTCCCGGCCCTCGGCCAGCAGCTCCCACAGGTCTTCGGGGGTGCGCACATCCCCGGGGAAGCGGCAGCTCATGGCGATGATGGCGATCGGGTCGTCCTCGTCCGTCCCGGCATCCGCGGGGCCCTCCGCCCGCGCGGGGACGGCGGCCGCCGCCTCGGAACCGAGCAGCTCCGCCAGCAGATATCCGGCGAGCGCGGTCGGCGTCGGGTAGTCGAAGACCAGCGTGGCGGGCAGCCGCAGCCCGGCGGCGGCGCCGAGCCGGTTGCGGAACTCCACCGCGGTCAGCGAGTCGAAGCCGAGATCCTTGAAGGCCCGGCTCGCCTCCACCGCGTCGGGCGAGTCATGGCCGAGCACCACGGCCACCTGGGCGCGCACCAGATCCAGCAGGGTCTGCTCGCGCTCGGCCGCGTCCAGCCGGACCAGCCGCTCCACCAGCGAGGAGCCGTCCCCGGCCGCGCCCGACTCGGCGGTGCGGCGGGTCGTACCGCCGCGCACCAGACCGCGCAGCAGCGGCGGCACCATCTCGATGGGCGCGCCGGTGAGCGGCGCCAGGTCGAGCTGCATGGGCACCAGGAAGGCGTCGCCCACCTCCTGGGCGGCGTCGAACAGCGCCAGGCCCTCGTCCGAGGAGAGCCCCAGCACACCGGAGCGGGTCATCCGGGACTTGTCGGTGGCCTCCAGCTCACCGGTCATCCCGCTGGCCTCGGCCCACAGACCCCAGGCCAGCGAGGTGGCGGCGAGGCCCTGGGACTGGCGGTGGCGGGCCAGGGCGTCCAGGAAGGAGTTGGCCGCCGCGTAGTTGGCCTGTCCGGGGCCGCCGAACGTACCCGCGGCCGAGGAGAACAGCACGAACGCGGCCAGATCCTGGTCGCGGGTCAGCTCGTGCAGGTTGACGGCCGCGTCCACCTTGGGGCGCAGCACCTTCTCCAGCCGCTCCGGCGTCAGCGCGTCGATCACCCCGTCGTCCAGCACCCCGGCGGTGTGCACGACGGCGGTCAGCGGACGCGCCGAGGGGATGTCGGCCAGGACGGCGGCGAGCGCGTCCCGGTCGGCCGCGTCGCAGGCGGCGATGGTGACCTCGGCGCCCAGCTCGCGCAGCTCGGCGGCGAGTTCGGCCGCGCCCGCGGCCTGTTCACCGCGGCGGCTGGTGAGCACCAGGCGGCGTGCGCCGCGCTCGGTGACCGCGTGCCGGGCGACCAGACCGCCCAGGGTGCCGGTGCCGCCGGTGATCAGCACGGTGCCGTCCGGGTTCCACGGGGCGGGCACGGTGAGCACGACCTTGCCGGTGTGGCGGGCCTGGCTGAGGTAGCGGAAGGCGTCCGGGGCCTGCCGCAGGTCCCACGCGGTGATCGGCAGCGCCCGCAGCGCGCCCTGCCGGAACAGCTCCAGCAGCTCGCACAGCATCTCCTGGATGCGGTCCAGGCCCGCCTCGGTGAGGTCGAACGCCTGGTAGGAGACGCCGGGGTAGGCGGCGGCGACTTCCTCCGGCGCCCGGACGTCGGTCTTGCCCATCTCGACGAACCGGCCGCCGCGCGGCAGCAGCCGCAGCGACGCGTCCACGAACTCCCGGGCCAGCGAGTCCAGTACGACATCGACGCCGCGGCCCCCGCTGACCTCGCGGAACTTATCCTCGAAGGCCAGGTCGCGGGAGGAGGCGATCCGGTCGTCGGCCAGCCCCAGCGAGCGCAGCGTGTCCCACTTGCCCTGGCTGGCGGTGGCGTAGACGTCCACCCCCCAGTGGCGGGCCAGCTGCACGGCGGCCATGCCGACACCACCGGCGGCGGCGTGCACCAGCAGCGACTCCCCGCCCTGGAGATCGGCCAGGTCGCGCAGCGCGTAGTAGGCCGTCATGAAGACGATCGGCACGGACGCGGCCTGCGCGTACGACCAGCCCTCCGGCATCGGCACGACCATGCGGCGGTCGACTGCCACCAGCGGGCCGAAGCCGCCGGGCAGCATGCCCATCACCCGGTCGCCGGGCGCCAGATCGGTGACCCCGGGGCCGGTCTCGAGGACGACTCCCGCGCCCTCGCTGCCCATCAGGCCCGCGTCACCGGGGTACATGCCGAGCGCGTTGAGCACATCGCGGAAGTTCACACCGGCGGCCCGGACCGCGACCCGCACCTGCCCGGCCTCCAGCGGCGCGGCGGCCTCCGGGCTGGGCAGCAGGGTGAGGTTCTCCAGGGTGCCCTTGTCCTGGATGTCCAGCCGCCAGGCCGGCTCGCCGGGCGGCGGCACCATGGGCCCGGCGGCGGCGGTGCGCGCCAGCCGGGGGGCGTGTACGGCGCCCCGGCGCAGCACGAACTGCGGCTCGCCGGAGGCGAGCGCGGCGCCCAGCGCCTCGTAGGAGGCGTCGGTGCCGTCGAGGTCCACCAGCACCAGCCGGTCCGGGTTCTCCGACTGCGCCGAGCGCACCAGACCCCACACCGGGGCGTGCGCCAGGTCGTGGGTCCCGGCGTCGCCCGCGGTGGCGACCGCGCCCCGGGTGACGAGCACCAGCTGGGACGCGGCGAACCGGTCGTCGGCCAACCACGCCCGGACGAGCGCCAGCGTCCGCTGGGTGGCGGTGTGGACGGCGGCGGTCACCTCGTCCCCGGTGGCGCCGCGCGGGTCGAGATACGCCAGGACGTACGCGGGGGCATTCCCGGCCGCGGCCAGCGCGTCCAGGTCGGCGTGGATCGCTCCACCGGAGGTCAGCGGGGCGGGCGCGCCCTCGCCGAGCACCGTCCAGGACGCGGCCGGGCTCTCGGTGGACAGTGCCACGGTGGCCCAGTCCAGCCGGTACAGCGACTCGTGGTACGCGGCGGAGCGGCCCTCGGCGAGCTGCCCGGCCGAGACCGGGCGCAGCGCCAGCTGTTCGACCGAGGCCACCGGGGCACCGGTGCCGTCGGCCAGCTCCAGCGACACGCCGTCGGCACCGGCCGGGGTCAGCCGGACCCGGAGCGCGTCGGCGCCGACCGCGTGCAGCGACACCCCGCTCCAGGAGAACGGCAGCCGCCCCTGCTCATCGCCGCCCGCGCGGGCGAACGTGCTGTGCAGCGCGGCGTCCAGCAGCGCCGGGTGCAGTCCGAACCCGCCCGCGTCGGCCTTGCGGTCCTCCGGCAGCCGCACCTCGGCGAACACCTCGTCGCCACGCAGCCAGGCCGCCGTCAGCCCCTGGAACATCGGGCCGTACGCGAAGCCGCCCTGCGCCAGATGCTCGTAGAGCCCCTCGACCCCGGCGGGCTCGGCGCCCTGCGGCGGCCACGCCGTCAGATCGAACGAGGGCCGCGGGCCACCGGCCACCAGCACACCGCTCGCATGCCGGATCCACGGCAGCTCGGCGGGCGCGTCCTGCGCCCGCGAGTACAGCTCCAGCGTGCGGTGCCCGGCCTGCTGCGGGGCGCCGACGACGATCTGCAGCTGGACCGCGCCGCGCTCGGGCAGCACCAGCGGCGCCTCGATCGTCAGCTCGTCCAGCCGGTCGCAGCCCACCTGGTCACCGGCGCGGATGGCCAGTTCGACGAAGGCGGTGCCGGGCAGCAGGACGGTGCCCATGACGGCGTGGTCGGCCAGCCACGGGTGGCTTTCGAGGGAGAGCCTGCCGGTGAACAGGAAGCCGTCGGAGTCCGCCAGCGGCACGGCCGCGCCCAGCAGGGGGTGGTCGGCCCGGTCCAGACCCGCCGATTCCACGTCGCCCACGAAGCCCGCGGGGGACGTCAGCCAGAAGCGGCGGTGCTGGAAGGCGTAGGTCGGCAGGTCGACGCGGTGGGCGCCGGTCCCGGCGAAGTACGCGGCCCAGTCCGGGGTCACCCCACGGGTGTGCAGCGCGGCCAGGGCGGTGGCGACGGTCTCGGCCTCGGCGCGGTCCTTGCGCAGCGCGGCGGCGAAACCAGCCGCGTCGGCGTCGGTGACGCACTCCTGGCCCATGGCGGTGAGCACGCCGTCGGGGCCGAGTTCGAGGTAAGTGGTGACGCCCTGGGCTTCCAACGTCCGCATGCCGTCGAGGAAGCGGACGGCCTCGCGGACGTGGCGGACCCAGAAGTCGGGGCTGGTGATCTCCTCGGCGGAGACCACGTTCCCGGTGAGGTTGGAGACGATCGGGATGCGCGGGGCCTCGTACGACAGCCCCTCCGCCACCTCGCGGAACGCCTCCAACATGCCGTCCATACGCGGCGAGTGGAACGCATGGCTCACCGTGAGCCGCTTGGTCTTACGCCCCTGCGCCTCAAAACCAGAAGCGACCTGCAGAACCGCGTCCTCATCACCCGCGATGACCACCGACGACGGCCCGTTGAGCGCGGCGATCGAGACCCGCTCGGTGAGCAGCGGCAGCACCTCGTCCTCGGAGGCTTGGATGGCGATCATCGCGCCACCCGCCGGAAGCTCCTGCATCAGACGGCCACGCGCCGCCACCAGCCTCGCGGCGTCGGCCAACGACAGCACACCGGCCACATGGGCGGCGGCCAGCTCGCCGATGGAGTGCCCGGAGAGGACATCGGGCCGCAGCCCCCACGCCTCGACCAGGCGGAACAGCGCCACCTCGACCGCGAACAGCGCGGGCTGGGTGAACCCGGTCTCGTCCAGCTCCGCCGCGTCCTCCCCGAACACCACGGTCTTCAGCGGCCGTTCAAGGTGTACGTCCAGCGCGTCGCAGACCGCGTCGAACGCCTCCGCGAACACCGGGTAGGCGTTGTAGAGCTCACGGCCCATGCCGAGCCGCTGGCTGCCCTGGCCGGTGAACAGGAACGCCACCTTGCCATCCGCCACCGAGCCCTGGACCAGCCCCGCGGCCGACTCACCGCGCGCCAGCGCCGCCAGGCCCACGATCAGCGCCGCACGGTCCCCGCCGACCACGACGGCACGGTGGTCCAGCGCGGCACGGGAGGTCGCGAGCGAGTACGCCAAGTCGGTCGGGGAGACGTCGGGCCGCCGCTCCAGGTCGGCGAGCAGCCGCTCGGCCTGCGCCCGCAGCGCGTCGGCGTTCTTGCCGGACACGGTCCACGGCAGTACGGAAGGGCGGACGGCCGGAAGCGCGGAGAGCCCGGCCTCCTCCGGCTCCGGCGCCTGCTCGATGATGACGTGCGCGTTGGTGCCGCTGACGCCGAAGGAGGACACACCGGCCCGGCGGGACCGCCCGGTCTCCGGCCACTCCCGCGCCTCGCTCAGCAGCGACACCGCACCCGCCGCCCAGTCCACATGCGGCGAGGGCTCGTCGAGGTGCAGGGACCGGGGCAGTACGCCGTGGTGCATGGCCTGCACCATCTTGATGATCCCCGCGACACCTGCGGCGGCCTGCGTATGGCCGACATTGGACTTGATGGAGCCCAGCCACAGCGGCTGGTCCTCGGTCTTCTCCTTGCCGTACGTGGCCAGCAGCGCCTGCGCCTCGATCGGGTCACCCAGCGTCGTACCCGTACCGTGCGCCTCGACCGCGTCCACCTCGGACGCCGACAGGCGTGCGTTCGCCAGCGCCTGACGGATCACCCGCTGCTGCGACGGACCATTAGGCGCCGTCAGACCGTTCGACGCACCATCCTGGTTGACCGCCGTACCCCGCACGACCGCCAGCACCTTATGGCCGTTCTTCTCGGCGTCCGACAGCCGCTCGACGAGCAGCATGCCGACGCCCTCGGCCCAGCCGGTGCCGTCGGCGTCCGCCGAGAAGGACTTGCAGCGGCCGCTGGCCGAAAGACCGCCCTGGCGGCTGAAGTCGATGAAGGTGTCCGGGGTGGACATGACGGTGACACCGCCCGCGAGGGCCATCGTGCACTCGCCGTTGCGCAGCGCCTGCGCCGCCAGGTGCAGCGCCACCAGCGACGACGAGCACGCCGTGTCGATGGTGACCGCCGGGCCCTCCAGACCGAAGGTGTACGCCACCCGGCCCGAGGCCACGCTGCCCGCCGTACCGGTGCCGAGGTAGCCCTCCAGGCCCTCCGGCAGGGCGGTCAGCCGGGAGAGGTAGTCGTGGTACATGACGCCCGCGAAGACGCCGGTCCTGCTGCCGCGTACGGTCGCCGGGTCGATCCCGGCCCGCTCGAACGCCTCCCAGGAGCTCTCCAGCAGCAGCCGCTGGTGCGGATCCATGGCGAGGGCTTCGCGCGGGTTGATGCCGAAGAAGTCGGGGTCGAACTCGCCCGCGTCGTAGAGGAATCCGCCCTCGATGGTGGCGCTGGTGCCCGTCTGCTCGGGGTCGTCGCCCAGCAGTCCCTCCAGCTGCCAGCCACGGTCGGTCGGGAAGCCGGAGATGGCGTCCACCGAGCCGGTGACCAGCTGCCACAGCTCCTCGGGGCTGCTGACCCCGCCGGGGTAGCGGCAGCTCATGCCGACGATGGCGATGGGCTCGTCGTCGGCCACGGCCACGGTGGCGGCGGGGGCCGCGGCGGCCTCGTCGGCCTGGTCGCCGAGGATCTCGGTGCGCAGGAAGCCGGCGAGCGCGGTCGGCGTCGGGTAGTCGAAGACGAGGGTGGCCGGGAGCCGTACGCCGGTGACCGCGCCGAGGCGGTTGCGCAGTTCGACGGCGGTGAGCGAGTCGAAGCCCAGCTCCTTGAACGCCCGTCCGGCGCCGACGGCCTCCGGGCCCGCATAGCCGAGGACGGCGGCCACCTGACCGCAGACGATCTCCAGCAGCAGCCGGTCGCGCTCGGGGACGGACAGCCCGAGGAGCCGGTCGGCGAGCCCGCCGGGAGCCGCCCCGCCGCCCGCCTCGACCACGCGGCGGCCGGGGGCCCGCACCAGGCCACGCAGCAGCGCGGGGACCATGGTCGCGTCGGCGTGGCGCAGCGGCGCCAGGTCCAGGTGCATGGGGACGAGCGTGGGGTCGCCCACGGCGAGGGCGGTGTCCAGGAGGGCGAGGCCCTCCTCGGAGGAGAGGGCGGCCACTCCGGCGCGGGTGATGCGCTGGATGTCGGTGTCGTCCAGGTCGCCGGTCATGCCGCTGCGCTCGGCCCACAGGCCCCAGGCGAGGGCGGTGGCGGGCAGCCCCTGGGCGTGGCGCCGGTGGGCGAGTGCGTCCAGGAAGGCGTTGGCGGCCGCGTAGTTGGCCTGGCCGGGGCCGCCGAGGGTGCCGGCGGCGGCGGAGAACAGCACGAACGCGGACAGGTCGAGGTCGCGGGTGAGCTCGTGGAGGTTCCACGCGGCGTCGACCTTGGGCGGCAGGACGCGGTCGATACGTTCGGCGGTCAGCGAGCCGATGACACCGTCGTCGAGCACACCGGCGGTGTGCACCACGGCGGTCAGCGGGTGCTCGGCCGGGATGGCGGCCAGGGTCGCGGCGAGCGCGGCGCGGTCGGCCACGTCGCAGGCGGCGAGGGTGACCTCGGCGCCCGACGCGCGCAGTTCGGCGACGAGTTCGGCGGCGCCGTGGGCGGCTCCCCCGCGCCTGCTGAGCAGCAGCAGATGGCGTATGCCGTGCTCGGCCACCAGATGGCGGGCGACGAGGCCGCCGAGGGTGCCGGTGGCGCCGGTGACCAGGGCGGTGCCCTCGGGGTCGAGGGCGGGGGCGGTCCGCTCGGGGTCGGCGGCGACCTTGGCCAGCCGCGGTACGACGACGGTCCCGGCGCGGACCGCGAGCTGCGATTCGCCGGTGGCCAGGGCGGCGGACAGCACACCGTACGACTCGTCCCGGCCGTCGATGTCCGCCAGGACGAAGCGGTCCGGGTTCTCGGACTGCGCGGAGCGCAGCAGACCCCACAGCGGGGCGTGGGCCAGGTCCTCGGTGTCGGCGTCCGTCGAGGTGGCGACGGCGCCACGGGTGGCGATCACCAGCCGGGAGCCCTCGAAGCGGGCGTCGGCGAGCCAGTTCTGGACCAGCTCCAGCGCGCGGTGCAGGGCCTCGCGCACGGCGGTCTCGACGGGAAGCCCGGTGTCATCCGCGAGGAACGGCGCGACGACGGCCTGTGGCACCGGTGCCCCGGCGTCCACGGCCGCGCCGAGCGCGGCCAGGTCGGCGTACCCGGCGGCGGTGGGCAGGGCGATGGCGAGCTCGGGGTGTTCGGCGCCCAGCACCGCCCACTGCCCGGCCACCACGGTGGTGTTGGCGGGCACCGGGGCAGGGGTCCACTCGACGCGGAACAGCGCCTCGTGGAAGGCGCCGCGCGCGGCGTGCACCTGGTCGGGCGAGACGGGGCGCAGCAGCAGCGAGTCGACGGAGGCGACGGGCGCGCCGCTCTCGTCCGTCACCAGTACGGCCACGGCGTCCTGACCGGCGGGCGAGAGCCGGACGCGCAGCGTGGCGGCGCCCACGGCGTGCAGCCGGACCCCGCTCCAAGAGAAGGGGAGGCGGCCGTGTTCGGTGACCTCCAGGAGGGAGCCGATGCCCACGGCGTGCAGCGCCGCGTCCAGCAGCGCCGGGTGCAGCCCGAACAGCTCGGCCTCGGCGCGGGCGCTCTCGGGCAGCCGCACCTCGGCGTACACATGGTCGCCGTGCTGCCAGGCGCCCTGGAGGCCCTGGAAGACGGGGCCGTAGGCGAATCCGGTCTCGGCGAGCCAGTCGTAGAGGCCGTCGACGGGGACCTCGGTGGCACCGGCCGGGGGCCATGCGGTGAGGTTCTCGTCCGGGGTGGTGGCGCCGCCTGCGAGCACACCGGTGGCGTGGCGGGTCCATTCGCCCTCGCCCCAGGTGCCGTCGGCGGCGTCCTCCAGGCGCGAGTGCAGGGTGAGCGAGCGGCGGCCGGTCTCGTCCGGGGCGCCCACGGACACCTGGAGCTGGACGCCGCCCTGCGGGGGCAGCACCAGCGGGGCCTCAAGGGTGAGCTCCTCCAGGACGTCCGCGCCCACGTGGTCACCGGCGCGGATGGCCAACTCCACGAAGGCGGTGCCGGGCAGCAGCACGGTGTCCATGACGGCGTGGTCGGCCAGCCAGGGGTGGGTCTGGAGGGACAGCCGTCCGGTGAACAGGAATCCGGCGCCGTCGGCGAGCGACACGGCGGCGCCGAGCAGCGGATGGTCGGCGGAGCCGAGCCCGGCGGCGGTGACATCGCCGGTCCAGGGGCCGGGCGGCTCGGGCCAGTACAGCTCGCGCTGGAAGGCGTAGGTGGGCAGTTCGACGCGGCGGGCGCCGGAGCCCTCGAAGACCGCGGTCCAGTCGACGGCCACGCCGTGCACATGGGCGCGGGCGAGGGCACCGGCCAGGGCGGTGGCCTCGGGGCGGTCGCCGCGCAGCACGGGCACGAACACGGCGCCGTCGCCGGTGACGCAGTCCTGCGCCATGGCGGAGAGCACCCCGTCGGGGCCCAGCTCCACATACGTGGCGACGTCGTACTCCTCGAGCCGGCGGATGCCGTCGGTGAAGCGGACCGCCTCGCGGACGTGCCGGACCCAGTAGTCGGGCGAGCAGATCTCATCGGCGGAGACCGAACCGCCGGTGAGGTTGGAGATGATGGGGATGACCGGCGGGGCGTATGTCACCTGCCGCGCCACCTCGCGGAAGGCGTCCAGCATGCCGTCCATGCGCGGCGAGTGGAACGCGTGGCTGACCGTGAGCCGCTTGGTCTTACGGCCCTGCGCCTCGAAACCGGAAGCGATCGCGACAGCCGCGTCCTCGTCACCCGCGATGACCACCGACGTCGGCCCGTTGATGGCGGCGATCGACACCCGCTCGGTGAGCAGCGGTGTGATCTCGTCCTCGGACGCCTGCACGGCGATCATCGCGCCACCGGCGGGCAGTTCCTCCATCAGCCTGCCGCGCGCGGCCACCAGCTTCGCCGCGTCCGCGAGCGAGAGCACACCGGCCACATGGGCGGCGGCCAGTTCGCCGATGGAGTGGCCGACGAGGAAGTCGGGCTTGACGCCCCACGTCTCCAGCAGCCGGAACAGCGCCACTTCGAGGGCGAACAGCGCGGGCTGGGTGTAGCCGGTGCGGTCCAGCAGCCCGCCGTCGTCGCCGAACATCACCTCGCGCAGCGGCCGCTGGAGGTGCTGGTCGAGCTCGGCGCACACCTCGTCCAGGGCGCGGGCGAAGGCCGGGACGGCCGCGTACAGCTCACGGCCCATTCCGGCGCGCTGGCTGCCCTGGCCGGTGAAGAGGAACGCGACCTTGCCCTCGGCCACCTCGCCCCGGACGACGCCGCCCGCGGGGGCGTCCTCGGCGATTTCGGCCAGTCCGCGCAGCAGTTCGTCGCGGCCGCCCTCGCCCGTCAGGACCACGGCCCGGTGGTCCAGCGCGGCGCGGGTGGTGGCCAGTGAGTGGGCCAGGTCGACCAGGCCGAGGCCCGGGTCGTCCTGCACCCGGGCGGTGAGCCGCTCGGCCTGGGCGCGCAGCGCCGGTGCGCTCTGCGCGGACACCAGCAGCGGCACCTGCCCGCCGATACCGGTCCACCGCGAGGGCGCGGCGTCATCGCCACCGGAGGTCTCGCGGTCCTCGGCGGGTGGCTGCTCGATGACGGTGTGCGCGTTCGTACCGCTCACGCCGAAGGAGGAGATGCCCGCCCGGCGCGGCTGGCCGGTCTCCGGCCACGGGGTGTTCTCGGTGAGCAGGGAGACGGCGCCCGCGTCCCAGTCCACGTCCCGGGAGGGCGCGTCGACGTGCAGGGTCCTGGGCAGCTCGCCGTGCTCGATGGCCTTGACCATCTTGATGATTCCGGCGACACCGGCGGCGGCCTGGGTGTGCCCGAAGTTGGACTTGATCGAGCCGAGCCACAGCGGGCGGCCCTCGGCCCGGTTCTGCCCGTACGTGGCGAGCAGGGCCTGGGCCTCGATGGGGTCGCCGAGGCTGGTGCCGGTCCCGTGTGCCTCGACGGCGTCCACCTGGGCCGGGGTGAGCCGGGCGTCGGTGAGCGCCTGGCGGATGACGCGCTGCTGGGACGGGCCGTTGGGCGCGGTCAGACCGTTGGAGGCGCCGTCCTGGTTGATGGCGGAGCCACGGACGATGGCCAGCACCTTGTGGCCGTGTCGGCGCGCGTCCGACAGCCGCTCGACGAGCAGCATGCCGACGCCCTCGCCCCAGCCGGTGCCGTCCGCGCCGTCCGCGAACGCCTTGCAGCGGCCGTCGGGCGCGAGGCCGCGCTGGCGGCTGAAGTTGATGAACGCACGCGGGCTGTTCATCACCGTGACACCGCCGGTGAGCGCCAGCGAGCACTCGCCGTTGCGCAGCGCCTGGATGGCCAGGTGCAGTGCCACCAGCGACGCCGAGCACGCGGTGTCGACCGTGAGCGCCGGGCCCTCCAGGCCGAAGGTGTAGGAGATCCGGCCGGAGATGACGCTGGCGGCGTTGCCGGTGAGCAGATACTGCTCCACGCCCTGCGGCAGCGTGTGCATCAGCTCCGGATAGTCCTGGCCGTTGGTGCCGACGAAGACACCGGCCTTGCTGCCGCGGAGCGTGGCCGGGTCGATCCCGGCCCGCTCGAACGCCTCCCAGGACGTCTCCAGCAGCAGCCGCTGCTGCGGGTCCATGCCGAGGGTCTCGCGCGGGCTGATCCCGAAGAACCCGGCGTCGAACTCGCCCGCGCCGTCGAGGAACCCGCCCTTGTCGGTGTAGCTGGTGCCCTGCTCGTCGGGGTCGTCGGCGAAGAGCGCGTCGACGTCCCAGCCACGGTCCGTGGGGAAGTCCGCGATGGCGTCGCCGCCCGCGGCCACGAGCTCCCACAGCTCCTCCGGAGACGTGACGCCTCCGGGGAACCGGCAGCTCATTCCGACGATCGCGATCGGCTCAGGCTCCTGCGACTCGACCTCGCGAAGACGCTGCCGCGTCTGGTGCAGATCGGCAGTTACCCGCTTGAGGTAGTCGAGGATCTTGTCCTGATCCGACATTGGAGTCTCACCCATGCTTCTCGTCACAAACCTTGCGCCCGCGGACCCATCGATCCTTAGATTCCGAGTTCCTTGTCGATGAAGGCGAAGACCTCGTCGGGCGTCGCCTCCTGCAACTTCTCCGTCACGGTGCCGCTGTCGCCGTCGGCCGCCTCGGCATCGGCCGTACGGGGCTCCGCCCACTTCGCCGCGAGGTCCCGCAGCCGGGCCGCGATGTCGTCCCGTGCCTCGCTGCCGGGGTCCAGGACGGACAGCGCGGACTCCAGCGCGTCGAGCTCCGCGAGACCGGGCGCCGCGGCCGTACCGCCGTCGCCCACGATCCGGCCGCACAGGAACTCGGCGAGCGCCGCGGGGGTCGGGTAGTCGAAGACCAGCGTGGCGGGCAGCTTCTGCCCGGTGGCGGCGGTCAGCCGGTTGCGCAGCTCCAGCGCGATGAGCGAGTCGAAGCCCAGCTCCTTGAACGCCCGCCCGGCGCCGACCTCGTCGGTCGAGGAGTGGCCGAGCGCGGCGGCCGCGCCTGAGCGCACGACCTCCAGGACGACCAGGGACTGCTCGGCCCGGGAGATCCCGGTCAGCCGCTTGCGCAGCACGTCCGCCGGGGACCCGTCGGAGGCCGCGCCGGGCTCACCGGCCGGGCCGCCGGACTCCCGCAACCGCCTGACCTCGGGCAGCTCGCCGATGAGCGGGCTGGGGCGGACCGCCGTGTAGCCGTAGGCGAAGCGGTCCCACTGGATGTCGGCGACGGCCACGACCGTGTCCGCGTGGTCCAGGGCCCGCTGCAGCGCGGTGATCGCGGCGTGCGGGGCCATCGCCGGGACGCCGCCCCGGTCCAGCCGCTCGCCGATGGCACCGTCCGCGGCCAGGCCCGTCTCGCCCCAGCGGCCCCAGGCCACCGAGGTGGCGGGCAGGCCCGCCGCGCGGCGCCGCTCGGCCAGCGCGTCGAGATACGCGTTGGCCGCCGCGTAGTTGCCCTGTCCGGCGTCGCCGAGGGTGCCCGCGATACCGGAGAACAGCACGAACGCGGACAGATCCAGATCGCGGGTCAGCTCGTCCAGATGGCGCGCCGCGTCGGCCTTGGGGCCGAGGACGGTGGCGAACCGCTCCGGGGTGAGCGCGTCCAGGACACCGTCGTCCAGGACGCCCGCGGCGTGCATGACCGCCGTGAGCGGCCGGTCGGCCGGGATGGCGGCGAGCAACGTCTCGACGGCCTTGCGGTCGGCCACGTCGCACGCGGCGACGGTGACCTCGGCGCCAAGACCGGTCAGCTCGTCCCGCAGTTCGACCGCGCCCGGTGCCTCCAGGCCACGGCGGCTGGTGAGCACCAGGTGCTCGGCCCCGCCCGCGGCCAGCCAGCGCGCCACATGGGCGCCCAGCGCTCCCGTACCGCCGGTGACCAGCGTCGTACCGGACGGCTTCCACGACCGTACGGCGGGAGCGCCGGCCAGCGGCGCGTGGGCGAGCCTGCGGGCGAACACCCCGGCCGCGCGCACCGCGAGCTGGTCCTCGCCGTCGGTCCCGGCGAGCACCCCGGCGAGCCGGGCCAGCGCCCGCTCGTCGGGCGCGCCGGGCAGGTCCACCAGACCGCCCCAGCGCTCCGGGTACTCCAGGGCGGCGGTCCGGCCGAGGCCCCAGACGAGCGCCTGCTCGGGGGATTCCACCTGGTCCGTCCGGCCGACGGCGACCGCGCCCCGGGTGGCGCACCACAGCGGCGCGTCCACCCCGGCGTCGCCGAGGGCCTGGATCAGCACGGCGGTACCGACCAGCCCGGCGCTGACACCGTCGGTGCCGGGCGCGGTGCCCGCGTCGAAGGCGAGCAGCGACAGCACACCCGAGATTGCCCCGGCGTCGGCCAGCTCCTCGCGCACCAGACGGGTCAGCGAAACGCGGTCCGACTCCACGGCGGCCGGGGTGATCTGCCGCACCTCGGCGCCGCGTTCGGTGAGCATCCGCACCGCGCCGAGCGTCCAGTCGTCGATGGCGGCGGACTCGGGCACGGCCAGCAGCCAGGTCCCGGACAGCCGCGGGGCCTGCGCCCCGCTCAGCGAGGTCCAGGTCACGCGGTAGCGCCAGCCGTCCACCGTGGACTGCTCGCGGGCCTGCTTGCGCCAGGACGCCAGGGCGGGCAGGACGGCGCCGAGCGAGGACCGCTCGCCGTCGTCCTCGAACGCGAGGGTGCCGGCCAGCGACTCCAGGTCCTCGCGCTCGACGGCCTCCCAGAAGCGGGCGTCGACGGCGTCGGACGGCGCGCCCGACTCGTCGGCCGGGGTGTCGGCCGCCTGCGGCCAGTAGCTCTGGTGCTGGAAGGCGTACGTGGGCAGCTCGACGCGGGCCGCGCCCGTCCCCTCGTACACCACCTCCCAGTCAACGGCCACGCCCCGTGTCCACGCCTCGCCCAGCGAGGTGTGGAAGCGGTCCAGGCCGCCCTCGTCACGGCGCAGCGAGCCGATCGCGGCGGCCTCACGGCCCGCGTCCTCGGCGGTCTCCTGCACACCCATCGTCAGCACCGGGTGCGCGCTGGACTCGATGAACACCCCGAAGCCCTCGTCCAGCAGCCGCCGGACCGCGCCCTCCAGCTCAACGGTGCGACGGAGATTGGTGAACCAGTACTCGGCGTCCAGCTCCGGACCCTCGACCCACTCCCCCGTCACCGTGGACAGGAACGGCACCTGGGCGTTCTTCGGCTGTACGGGAGCCAGCAGCTCCAGCAGCTCCTCGCGGAGGAGTTCGACCTGGGCCGAGTGCGAGGCGTAGTCCACCGGCACCCGACGCGCCCGCACCTCATCCGCCTCGCACGCGGCGACCAGCTCATCGAGGGCCTCGGACTCACCGGAGACGACCACCGACGAGGGGCCGTTGACGGCCGCCACCGAGATGCGCTCCTCGCCCCAGGCCGCGATCCGCTCCCGTACATCCGCCACCGGAAGCGCCACCGACACCATGCCACCCCGGCCCGCCAGCACCCGGCCAATCGCCTGACTGCGCAACGCCACCACACGCGCCGCGTCCCTCAGCGACAGGATTCCGGCCACACACGCCGCCGCGATCTCACCCTGCGAATGGCCGACCACGGCCGACGGCCGCACGCCCAGCGAACGCCACAGCTCCGCGAGCGAAACCATCACGGAGAACAACACCGGCTGAACAACGTCCACCCGCTCCAGTGACGGTGCGCCCTCCGCCTCGCGCAGCACATCCACCAACGACCAGTCGGTGAACTCTGCGAGCGCGACGGCACACTCATCGATACGGGCAGCGAACACCGGTGCAGCATCCAACAGCTCCACGGCCATGCCTACCCATTGTGACCCCTGTCCTGGGAACACGAATGCGGCCTTGCCCCCGATTGAGGCCCCCTGCACCAGGTTGGGCACGACCTGCCCCCTAGCGAGGGCGTCCAAACCCCGGACGAAATCGTCCCGGTCCGTGCCCACCAGCACCGCGCGCCGGTCGAAGGCGGCGCGGGTGGTGGCCAGCGAGTGGCCGATGTCCAGCGGGCGCGGGGCCGGGTCGGCGTCGAGGTGGGCCAGCAGCTTGGCGGCCTGGTCGCGCAGCGCCGCCTCGCTCTTGCCGGACACCGTCCACGGCAGCGCGCCGAGCCGCCGGGTCACCGGCTCGGCCTCATCCGGCTCCTCCGCGGGCGCCTGCTCGATGATGGCGTGCGCGTTGGTGCCGCTGAAGCCGAACGAGGATACGGCGGCGCGGCGCGGACGGCCGGTCTCGGGCCACTCCCGCGCCCCGGTCAGCAGCGCGACGTCGCCCGCCGTCCAGTCCACATGCGGGGTGGGCTCGACGATGTGCAGCGACTCCGGCAGCACGCCGTGGTGCAGCGCGAGCACGAGCTTCATCACACCCGCGACACCGGCGGCCGCCTGCGCGTGGCCGATGTTGGACTTGATGGAGCCGAGCAGCAGGGGCTGCCCGTCGGGCCGCTCCTGGCCGTAGGTGGCGAGCAGGGCCTGGGCCTCGATCGGGTCGCCCAGCGTCGTACCGGTGCCGTGTGCTTCCACGACGTCCACCTCGGAGGCGGACAGCCGGGCGTTGGCGAGAGCCTGCCGGATGACGCGCTGCTGGGACGGACCGTTGGGCGCCGTCAGACCGTTGGACGCACCGTCCTGGTTGACCGCCGACCCACGCACGACAGCCAGGACGGGGTGGCCGTGTCGGCGCGCGTCCGACAGCCGCTCCACCAGCAGCATGCCCACGCCCTCGGCCGGGCTGAAGCCGTCCGCGTCCGCGGAGAACGCCTTGCTGCGGCCGTCGGAGGACAGTCCGCGCTGACGGCTGAACTCGATGAACGTGCCCGGGGTGGCCATCACGGTCACCCCGCCCGCGAGCGCGATCGAGCACTCGCCCTGGCGCAGCGACTGGACGGCCAGGTGCAGCGCCACCAGCGACGCCGAGCACGCGGTGTCCACGGTGACCGCCGGGCCCTCCAGGCCGAAGGTGTACGAGAGGCGGCCGGAGACGACACTCGCGGCGCTGCCGGTGGCCAGGTGGCCCTCGTAGCCCTCGGTGTTGCTGCGCATGACGATGGAGTAGTCGGAGCCGTTGGTGCCGACGAAGACACCGGACGGGCTGCCGTGCAGCGTGGCCGGGTCGATGCCCGCCCGCTCGAACGCCTCCCAGGACGTTTCCAGCAGCAGCCGCTGCTGCGGGTCCATCGCCATGGCCTCACGCGGCGAGATCCCGAAGAAGGCGGGGTCGAAGTCGGCGGCCCCGGTGAGGAATCCGCCCTCGCGGGTGTAGCTGGTGCCCTGCGCGTCCGGGTCCGGGTTGTACAGCGACTCGATGTCCCAGCCGCGGTCGCCCGGGAACTCCGACAGCGCGTCGCCACCGGAGGCGAGCAGCTGCCACAGCTCCTCGGGGGTGCGCACCCCGCCCGGGAAGCGGCAGCTCATGGAGACGATGGCGATCGGCTCGTCGTCGGCGAGCGCCGCCGCGGTCGGCAGCGCGGCCACGGCGGCCCGCCGCCCGCCCGCGATCTCGGTGCGCAGCTGACGCGCGAGCACCGTGGGCGTGGGGTAGTCGAAGATCAGGGTCGGCGGCAGCTTCAGCCCGCTGGCGGCGCTGAGCCGGTTGCGCAGCTCGACGGCGGTCAGCGAGTCGAAGCCCAGCTCCTTGAAGGCCCGGCCCGCCTCGACGTCGTCGGCGCCCGCGTAGCCCAGGACGGCCGCGACGGCGGTGCGCACCAGCTCCAGCACCAGCCGCTCCTGCTCGGCCTCCGGCACCCCGGCGAGCTGCTGGGCCAGCGCGACCGCGCCCGCGCCGTCCGCCTCGACCTCCCCGGCCATGTCCTGGATGACGTCCCGCGCCTCGGGCAGGTCGTGCAGCAGCGGACGGGAGCGGCCGGAGGTGAAGGCGAGGACGAAGCGCTTCCACTCCATGTCGACGACGGTGAGCACCGACTCGTCGCGGTCCAGCGCGTGCTGGAGCGCGGTGACGGCAGCGCGCGGCGCCATCTCGATGACGCCGTGGCGGCGCATCCGGTCACCGACGCCGCCCTCGGCCATCCCGCCCTCGCCCCACGGGCCCCAGGCCAGCGAGGTGGCGGGCAGACCCTGGGCGCGGCGGTGCTCGGCGAAGGCGTCGAGGAAGGCGTTGCCCGGCGCGTAGTTGCCCTGGCCTGGCGCGCCGAAGGTGGCCGCGAAGGAGGAGAACAGCACGAACGCGGACAGGTCCAGATCGCGGGTGAGCTCGTGCAGATGGCGGGTGGCGTCCACCTTGACCTTCAGCACCCGGTCCACCTGGTCCGGGGTCAGGCCCTCGATCACTCCGTCGTCCAGCACGGCGGCGGTGTGGACGACGGCGGTCAGCGGGTGTTCGGCGGGGATGTCGGCGAGCAGCGCCTCGACCTGGGCGCGGTCGGCCACATCGCACGCGGCGATGGTGACCTTGGCGCCCAGCTCGGTCAGTTCGGACCGCAGATCCGCCGCGCCCGGGGCGTCCAGGCCGCGGCGGCTGGTGAGCACCAGGTGCTCGGCCCCGTTGCCCGCCAGCCAGCGCGCCACATGGGCGCCCAGCGCTCCCGTACCGCCGGTGACCAGGGTGGTGCCGGTGGGCTTCCAGGCCCGTACGGCGGGCGTGGCGGCCAGCGGGGCGCGCACCAGACGGCGTACGAGCAGCCCGGTGGCGCGGATCGCGACCTGGTCCTCCTCCTCGGCCCCGGCGAGCACGGTCACCAGCCGGGCCAGCGCCCGCTCGTCGGGCGCCCCGGGCAGGTCCACCAGACCGCCCCAGCGCTCACCGTGCTCCAGCGCGGCCACCCGGCCCAGGCCCCAGACCAGCGCCTGTTCGGGGGAGTCCAGCGGGTCCGCGCGGCCGACGGAGACCGCGCCTTGGGTGGCGGACCACAGGGGCGCGCCGACCTCGGCGTCGCCGAGGGCCTGCACCAGCGCGAGCTGCGCCGCCACGCCGGCCGGGACGGAGGGGTGCCGGGGGTGCGAACGGCCGTCGAGGGCCAGCAGCGACAGCACTCCGGTGAACGGGATGCCGTCGGTCTCCGCGAGCGCGGCGCGCAGCCGCTCGGCCAGCTCGTCGCGGCCGTCGGCGGCGGTGTCCACGGCGATCCGCCGTACGTCGGCGCCGCGTTCGGCGAGCACACCGGCCACGGCGTCGGTCCAGGTGTCCTCCGTATCCGGGGCGACGACGAGCCAGGCGCCGGTCAGCCGCGCGGGCTGCCCGTCGGGGAGCGGCTTCCAGGTGACGCGGTAGCGCCAGCCGTCCACCGTGGACTGCTCACGGGCCTGCTTGCGCCACGACGCCAGGGCGGGCAGCAGCGCGCTGACCCGCTCGTCGCCGTCGATGTCCAGCTCGGCGGCGAGCGTCTGCCAGTCCTCGCGCTCGACGGCCTCCCAGAAGCGGGTCTCGACGGGGTCGACGGCGATGGCGGCGGCAGCGGCGGGGCTGCCCGCCTCCAGCCAGTAGTGCTGGTGCTGGAAGGCGTACGTGGGCAGCTCGACGCGGGTCGCGCCGGTGCCGTCGAACACCCCGGCCCAGTCCACGCCGACGCCACGCGTCCAGGCCTCGCCGACGGAGGCCCAGAAGCGGTCCAGTCCGCCCTCGTCGCGGCGCAGCGAGCCGATCGCGGCGGCCTCACGGCCCGCGTCCTCGGCGGTCTCCTGCACACCCATGGTGAGGACGGGATGCGCGCTGGACTCGATGAAGGCCCCGAAGCCCTCGTCCAGCAGCCGCCGGACCGCGCCCTCCAGCTCAACCGTGCGACGGAGGTTGGTGAACCAGTACTCCGCGTCCAACTCCGGACCCTCGACCCACTCCCCCGTCACCGTCGACAGGAACGGCACCTGGGCATTCTTCGGCTGTACGGGAGCCAGCAGCTCCAGCAGCTCCTCGCGGAGCAACTCCACCTGGGCCGAGTGCGAGGCGTAGTCCACCGGCACCCGACGCGCCCGCACCTCATCGGCCTCGCAGGACGCCAGAAGCTCCTCCAGCGCCTCGGGCTCACCCGAAACCACCACCGAGGACGGGCCGTTGACCGCCGCGATGGAGATGCGCTCCTCGCCCCAGGCCGCGATCCGCTCCCGTACATCCGTCACCGGAAGCGCCACCGACACCATGCCACCCCGGCCCGCCAGCACCCGGCCAATCGCCTGACTGCGCAACGCCACCACACGCGCCGCGTCCCTCAGCGACAGGATTCCGGCCACGCACGCCGCCGCGATCTCACCCTGCGAATGGCCGACCACGGCGGACGGCTGAACCCCGAGCGAGCGCCACAGTTCGGCGAGGGACACCATCACCGCGAACAGCACCGGCTGGACCACATCCACCCGCTCCAGCGACCACGCGCCCTCCGCACCCCGCAACACATCCACCAACGACCAGTCGGTGAACTCCGCGAGCGCCGCCGCACACTCCTCGATGTGGGCCGCGAAGACGGGCGAGGCGTCCATCAGCCCCACCGCCATACCGGTCCACTGCGACCCCTGCCCCGGGAACACGAACGCCGTGCGGCCGCCGACGACGGAGCCCTGTGCGACGCCCGCCGCCATGCCGCCCTCGGCCAGGGCGGTGAGCCCGGCCAGCAGTTCGTCACGGTCGTGGCCGCGCACCACGGCGCGGTGGTCGAGCTGAGCGCGGGTGGTGGCCAGCGAGAGGGCCACGTCCACCGGACCGAGGGACGGGTCGGCCTCGAGGTGGGCCAGCAGCCGCTCGGCCTGGGCGCGCAGCCCCGCCGCGCTCTTGCCCGACACCGCCCATGGCACGACGTCGAGCCGCTTCGTCGGGGCCGTCGGTCCCCCGGTGGCCTCCTCGGCCTCTTCGGCCTCCTCGGCGGGGGCCTGCTCCAGGATGGTGTGGGCGTTGGTGCCGCTGAAGCCGAAGGAGGACACGGCGGCGCGGCGCGGATGACCGGTCTCCGGCCAGGGGGTGGCGTCGGCGAGCAGCGACACCGCGCCCGCCGACCAGTCCACATGCGGGGACGGCTCGTCGATGTGCAGCGTCTTGGGCAGCACGCCATGGCGGATGGCCATGACCATCTTGATGATTCCGGCGACACCGGCGGCGGCCTGGGTGTGCCCGATGTTGGACTTGATGGAGCCGAGCAGCAGCGGCTGGTCCTCGGTGTGCTCCTGGCCGTAGGTGGCGAGCAGCGCCTGGGCCTCGATCGGGTCGCCCAGCGTGGTCCCGGTGCCGTGTGCTTCGACGGCGTCCACATCGGCGGCGGAGAGGCGGCCGTTGGTGAGCGCCTGATGGATGACGCGCTGCTGGGACGGGCCGTTGGGCGCCGTCAGACCGTTGGACGCGCCGTCCTGGTTGACCGCCGACCCACGCACGACGGCCAGCACCGGGTGGCCGTGTCGGCGCGCATCCGACAGCCGCTCGACCAGCAGCATGCCCACACCCTCGCCCCAGCCGGTGCCGTCCGCGGCGGCGGCGAAGGGCTTGCAGCGGCCGTCGGCGGCGAGCCCGCGCTGCCGGCTGAACTCGGTGAACGTCGAGGGCGTGGCCATCACGGTGACACCGCCCGCGAGCGCCAGCGAGCACTCGCCGTTGCGCAGCGCCTGCACCGCCATGTGCAGGGTGACCAGCGACGACGAGCACGCCGTGTCGACCGTCACCGCCGGGCCCTCGAGACCGAAGGTGTACGACACCCGGCCGGAGGCGATGGAGCCGGAGCTGCCGGTGCCGAGGAAGCCCTCGACGCCCTCGGGCACGGAGTCCAGCCGCGAGGTGTAGTCGTGGTACATCACGCCCGCGAACACACCGGTCCGGTGGCCGCGCAGCCCGGTCGGGTCGATCCCGGCCCGCTCGAACGCCTCCCAGGAGCTCTCCAGCAGCAGCCGCTGCTGCGGGTCCATCGCCATGGCCTCACGCGGCGAGATCCCGAAGACCGCAGGGTCGAAGCCGCCCGCGTCGTAGAGGAACCCGCCCTCGTTCACATAGCTGGCGCCCGCCTGGTCGGGGTCGGCGTCGTAGAGCGACTCGACGTCCCAGCCACGGTCCGTGGGGAAGCCGGAGATCGCGTCCTCGCCGTCCAGGACGAGCCGCCACAGCTCCTCGGGGGTGCGCACACCGCCCGGGTAGCGGCAGCTCATCGCGACAATCGCGATGGGCTCCTGGTGCCGCTCCTCGACCTCGCGGAGCTGTCGGCGGGCCTGACGCAGATCGGCGGTGGCCCGCTTGAGGTAGTCGCGGAGCTTGTCCTCGTTATTCACCATTGCGTCGGCTCCTTGCGAAGAGGGAGGTGGTGCTCATGGGTTCCATGGGTTCCATGTGTTCAGAACGCTCCCGTTCAGGAGGAGCCGAGTTCGTCGTCGAGCAGGTCGAAGAGCTCATCGTCGGTCGCGGATTCGAGGTCGTGGTCGTCGGTGTCGCCGTCGCCGGTCGCGTCCTGGGTGTCGTTCCACTTCGCCAGCAGCGCCTGGAGGCGCATGGTGATCCTGGAGCGGGTGACGCTGTCGTCCGCGGCCACCGCCAGGGCGGCTTCCAGCCGGTCGAGTTCGCCGAACACCGACGGACCGCCGCCGTCCCCGTGCGGGAGTTCCGCGCGCAGATGGTCGGCCAGGGCATCGGGGGTCGGGTAGTCGAAGATCAGCGTGGCGGGCAGCCGGAGGCCGGTGGCCGCGCCGAGCCGATTGCGGAGTTCGACGGCGGTGAGCGAGTCGAAGCCCAGCTCCTTGAAGGCCGCGCCGGGTTCGATCGCCGCCGCGCTGCCGTAGCCGAGCACGGTGGCCACCTGGCCGCAGACCAGGTTCAGCAGGAAGCGGTCCCGTTCGGCCGCGGACATGCCCGCGAGCCGCTCGGCGAGGCTCGCCGCCTCGTCCGCCCCGCCGCCACCGCCACCGGCCGCGGCCCGCCGTACGGGGGTACGGATCAGCCCGCGCAGCAGCGGGGCGACCCCGGCCGTGGACTGGGCGCGCAGGGCGGCGATGTCCAGGGCGGCGGGGATCAGCACCGGGTTTCCGGCCAGGCCCGACACGTCGAACAGGGCCAGGCCCTCGGCGTTGCTCAGCGCGCCCATGCTGCCGCGGCTCATCCGCTGCCGGTCGGCGGTCGCGAGGGTCGCGGCCATGCCGCCCTCGTCCTCCCACAGGCCCCAGGCCAGGGAGACGGCGGGCAGGCCCTGGGCGCGGCGGTGCTGGGCGAGGGCGTCCAGGAAGGTGTTGGCCGCCGCGTAGTTGCCCTGCCCCGGGTTGCCGAAGACACCGGCGGCGGAGGAGAACAGCACGAACGCGGACAGGTCGAGGTCCCGGGTCAGCTCGTGCAGGTTCCACGCCGCGTCCACCTTCGGGCGCATGACGTGGTCGACGCGCTCGGGGGTGAGGGACTCGACGATCCCGTCGTCGAGCACGCCCGCCGCGTGGATCACGGCGGTGAGGGGGTGGTCGGCGGGGACGGACGCGATGACCTCGGCCAGGGCGGTACGGTCGGCCGCGTCGCACGCCGCCCAGTGCGCTTCGGCGCCCAGCTCGGTGAGTTCGGCGGCGAGCTCGGCGGCGCCCGCCGCCGCCGCGCCCCGGCGGCTGGTCAGCAGTAGCCTCCGGGCGCCGCGCTCGGTCACCAGGTGGCGGGCCAGCACCCCGCCCAGGGTGCCGGACGCGCCGGTGACCAGTACGGTGCCCACCGGGTCCAGGCCGGGCACGGCCGCCTCGTCGAGTGCCGCCACCCGCGCGAGCCGCGGCACGTGGACGACCCCGGCGCGCACGGCGAGCTGCGGCTCATCGGTCCGCAGCCCCGCCACGAGGGCGGGGAGCCAGCCACTGGGGGCGGAGGGGGCCGGATCCCGGGGGGCCGGGTCCCGGGGGGCCGGGGTGCCGTGGGCGGCGTTGCCGGTGGCCGGGGTGCCGTGGGCCGGGGTGCCGTGGGCCGGGGTACCGGTGACCGGGTCGCCCTCGGTCGAGTTGCCGGTGACCGGGGCGCGGTGAGCCAGGGCACCGGTGGCCGGGGCGCCATGGGCGGGGACGCCAGTGGCCAGGCCACCGTGGGCGGTGCCAGTGGCCGAGTCGCCATGAGCGGGGACGCCGGTGACCGGGTCGCCCTGGGCCGGGACGCCGGTGGCCAGGCCACCGTGGGCGGTGCCAGTGGCCGAGTCGCCATGAGCGGGGACGCCGGTGACCGGGTCGCCCTGGGCCGGGACGCCGGTGGCCAGGCCACCGTGGGCGGTGCCAGTGGCCGAGTCGCCATGAGCGGGGACGCCGGTGACCGGGTCGCCCTGGGCCGAGTTGCCGGTGACCGGATCCCGGTGAGCCAGGGCGCCGGTGGCCAGGCCACCATGGGCGGTGCCAGTGGCCGAGTCGCCATGAGCGGGGACGCCGGTGACCGGGTCGCCCTGGGCCGAGTTGCCGGTGACCGGATCCCGGTGAGCCAGGGCGCCGGTGGCCAGGCCACCATGGGCGGTGCCAGTGGCCGAGTCGCCATGAGCGGGGACGCCGGTGACCGGGTCGCCCTGGGCCGAGTTGCCGGTGACCGGGTCGCGGTGAGCCAGGGCGCCGGTGGCCGGGCCACCATGGGCGGTGCCAGTGGCCGGGTCGCCCTGGGCCAGGGCGCCGTGCCTGGGGACGCCGCGGGCCAGGGCGCCGTGGATGTCGATGTCTCCTTGGACGTCGACCAGGACGAACCGTCCCGGGTGCTCGGCCTGCGCCGAGCGCACCAGGCCCCAGGCCGCGGCGTGCGTCAGGTCGTCCACGCCCTCGGCCGCTTCGACGCCCTCGGCCCCTTCGGCCCCCGCGTCGTCGCCCGTGGTCACGGCCACGGCCACGGCGCCACGGGTGAGCAGGACCAGCCGGGAGTCGGCGAACCGCTCATCCGCGAGCCACTCCTGGACCAGCGCCAGCGTCCGCCGGACGACGGTGTGCGCGGCGCCCGCGATGTCCCCGGGCGTACCCAGGTCGGGCAGGCACGGCACCAGGACCACATCGGGCGCGATCCCCTCGGCCTCCACCGCCTCGGCGAGCGCGGGGAGCCCCGCGTACGTCTCGGCCTCGATACCGGTGTCCGCGCCCGCCAGTGCGGCCGTGAGCTTCAGATCGCCGCCGCCGAAGCCGTCCAGGACGGCCCACAGGGCGGTGTCCTCCGGCCGCTGCGGTGCTGCGGGCATGGACAGCGCGGCCCAGTCGACATGGAACAGCGCCTCGTGGTGTGCGGTACGGGCGCCCGCGAACTGCTCGGCGTCCAGCGGCCGCAGCGCCAGCGAGCCGACCGACACCACCGGGGTACCAGCCTCATCGCTGATCTCCAGCGCCACCGCGCCGTGCCCGGCCGGGGAGACCCGCACCCGCAGCGCGGTCGCGCCGACCGCGTGCAGCCGTACGGCGTCCCACGAGAACGGCAGCCGCGCCTGGCCCGCCTCCTCGGCCGGGAAGAACCCGCCGAGCGCCACCGTGTGCAGCGCGGCGTCCAGCAGCGCCGGGTGCAGCCCGTACGCGCGGGCCTCGCCCTGCCGGTCCTCGTCGAGCGACACCTCGGCGAACACCTCGTCCCCGCGCCGCCATGCCTTGCGCAGGCCCTGGAACACCGGGCCGTAGGCGAGACCGAGCGCGGCGAAGCCGTCGTACAGCCCGTCCACGTCGAGTGGTTCGAGGTCGGCGGTGGCAGTGGCGGCCGTGTCACCGGCCGGGGGCCACTCCGCCGGGGCGGTCGGGACTCCGGAGGAGCCGGAAACCGTGAGCACACCGGAGGCATGCCGAAGCCACGGCTCGTCGGTGGCGTCCTCCAGCCGCGAGTACACGGTCAGCGCACGCCGCCCGTCGGGGCCGTCGGGCGCGTCCACGGCGACCCGCAACTGCACCCCGCCGCGCTCCGGCAGGATCAGCGGCGCTTCGAGGGTCAACTCGTCCAGCAGATCGCAGCCGACCTGGTCACCGGCCCGAACCGCCAGCTCGACCAGGGCCGTACCGGGCAGCAGCACGGTGTCCATGACCGCGTGGTCGGCCAGCCACGGGTGGGTACGGAGCGAGAGCCGGCCCGTGAAGAGGACCCCCTCGGAGTCGGGCAGATCCACCGCCGCGCCCAGCAGCGGGTGATCGGCCGCACCCAGACCGGCCGAGGCCACATCGCCGATGGTCCCGGCGGGAGCCTCCAGCCAGTAGCGCTCGCGCTGGAAGGGATACGTGGGCAGCTCGGTGCGCTGGGCACCGGTCCCCACGAAGAACGCCCTCCAGTCCACCGCCACACCACGGACATGGGCCCCCGCGACGGCGGCCGTCAGCGCCTCGGCCTCGGGACGGTCCTTGCGCAGCACGGCGGCGAAGGCGGCCACGTCGGTGTGGGCGTCTGCCTCGGTGGCGCACTCCTGGGCCATGGCGGTGAGGACACCGTCGGGGCCGAGTTCGAGGTAGGTGGTGACGCCCTGGGCCTCGAGGGTGCGCACACCGTCGAGGAAGCGGACCGCCTCGCGGACGTGGCGGACCCAGAAGTCAGGGGTCGTGATCTCCTCGGCGGAGACCACGTTTCCGGTGAGGTTGGAGACGATCGGGATGCGCGGGGCCTCGTAGGTCAGCCCCTGCGCCACCTCGCGGAAGGAGTCCAACATGCCGTCCATGCGCGGGGAGTGGAACGCATGGCTGACCGTGAGGCGCTTGGTCTTACGACCCTGCGCCTCGAAACCAGAAGCAAGCGCGACAGCCGCGTCCTCGTCGCCCGCAATGACCACGGAAGTGGGCCCGTTGAGCGCGGCAATCGAGACACGCTCGGTGAGCAGCGGCGTGACCTCGTCCTCCGACGCCTGCACCGCGATCATCGCGCCACCGGCGGGTAGCTCCTGCATCAACCGCCCACGCGCCGCCACCAGCTTCGCCGCGTCCGCGAGCGAGAGCACACCCGCCACATGTGCGGCAGCCAGCTCACCGATCGAATGCCCGGACAGGAAGTCCGCCTTCAGACCCCACGCCTGCACCAGCCGGAACAGCGCCACCTCGACCGCGAACAACGCAGGCTGGGTGAACCCCGTCTGATCCAGCGCCTCGGCGTCATCCCCGAACAGCACCGTCTTCAACGGCCGCTCAAGGTGCCCATCCAGCTCATCGCAGACCGCGTCCAACGCCTCCGCGAACACCGGGAACGCGTCGTACAGCTCACGCCCCATCCCCAACCGCTGACTCCCCTGCCCCGTGAACAGGAACGCCACCTTCCCGCCCTCGGCCACCGAGCCCTGCGTCAGCCCGGCCGCCGACTCGCCGCCCGCCAGTGCCTCCAGACCCGCGACCAGCCCAACACGGTCCGCGCCGACCACGACCGCACGGTGATCCAGCGCGGCGCGCGTGGTCGCGAGCGAGTAGCCGAGGTCGGTGAGCGAGACGTCGGACCGCCGGTCGAGATCGGCGAGCAGCCGCCCGGCCTGGGCGCGCAGCGCGTCGGCGTTCTTGCCGGAAAGCAGCCACGGCAGAACGGACGGCTGGACGACCGGGGCCGTAGAAGCCTCCGCCGGTTCGGCCTCGGGGGCCTGCTCGATGATCGTGTGCGCGTTGGTCCCGCTGAAGCCGAACGACGAGACCGCCGCCCGCCGGGGACGACCCGACTCCGGCCACGCCACCGACTCCCGCAACAACGACACCGCACCCGCAGACCAGTCAATATGCGGCGACGGCTCCTGCACATGCAACGTACGCGGCAACACACCATGCCGCATCGACATGACAACCTTGATAATGCCCGCCACACCAGCAGCAGCCTGCGTATGCCCCATGTTCGACTTGATGGAGCCCAGCAGCAACGGCCGCTCGGCCTCCCGCTCCCGGCCATACGTCGCCATA
The DNA here is from genome assembly GCF_017874715.1 of Streptomyces iranensis. GTDB lineage: Bacteria > Actinomycetota > Actinomycetes > Streptomycetales > Streptomycetaceae > Streptomyces > Streptomyces iranensis. Next base: position 275,605 of record NZ_JAGGLR010000018.1, read on the forward strand.
AGCGCCTGCGCCTCGATCGGGTCACCCAGCGACGTACCCGTACCATGCGCCTCCACCGCATCCAC
>NZ_JAGGLR010000019.1 GCF_017874715.1 Streptomyces iranensis
CCCAGGGTGCGTTTCTCTCCCAACGGCCACGCCCTGGCAACCCTCACCTCCAACGGCGCCCGCGTCTGGAGCACCGACGCCGACTACGTCGCCACACGCGTCTGCCGCCTCAGCACCGAGCACCACTGGGCACAACTCCTCCCCGACCAGCCGGTAAAGGACCTGTGCCCAGCATGATCAGCCACCCCAGTTCTTCACGGGACACGCCTCGGCTCGCCGCCACGGCAATGACGCCAGCCCCTGGGGTGAGAGCAACCTGATTGATCAGAGCAGCTCAGGCGGGCTGCCAAACAACTCCGCGACGGGTGAACTCGGTGATGTCCCGGCTGCGGTTGTGGCACCGCAGCCCGGGATGGCAGTCCCACTCGCCGTTCGAAGGAGTCGCAATGACCCGTTCCAAGCAAGTCCTTACCGCATGCGCGCTGGCTGTAGGCGTGCTGGGTGGTGTCATGAACCCCGCTCTGGCCAACAACCACGGCACCATGGCACCAGCCGACAACCACGCAACCGCCATGGCCAAGGAACGGAAGACCGGAGGCGTCCACATTCAGCGGACCATCGCCAAGAAGGCCAAGAACGTCCGTGGCAAGCCGCCCCGGAAGGCGGTCTGCATATCGGTCCACCGGCCCGGCGGCAGCCCGACCTACGGCAAGGCCTGCTTCCAGCCGCACGGCGACCGGTTCTGGATCAAGGACAAGCGGTCCGACGGCTTCCACATCAAGACGCTCGCCATGCCCCGCGGCAACACCCAGACCTGGTACGAGTGCAAAGACCTCAAGGGGAAGCGCGCGGGCTGGACGCGGTGCGGCTTCTCTAAGTCGATGAAGGAGAACACTGGGATCGTCTTCTGGGTCCTCGCCATGAAGGGCGACAAGACGATGGGCCAGAGCCGCCAGGCGCCTGCCAGGAGCTGAGCGACCGAACGGATAGGATCTCTTGGTGACGCCGAGGGCGGCAGAACGCCCCGAGCACGCCAAGGGGTCCACCCAGTTTCCCGTCCTGATATGCACTTGGGTGTGCGCAACCAAGAGCGGCCTCCCACATGGGGCTTGCTTTGGGACCCGCGGGGCCGGATCCCACGGTAAGCACCATCATCGACAGCCGTTTCAGCAGGTCAGCTGGGTCAGGCGGGTCACGTGCCGGGATTCGTCCACACAGCTGGTGGACGTGCCCACACGCAGAACACCCCCCTTCCCTGCGTTTCCGCAGGTCAGAGGGGTGATTCGAGCGGTAGCGGTGGGATTTGAACCCACGGAGGAGTTGCCCCCTCACGCGCTTTCGAGGCGCGCTCCTTCGGCCGCTCGGACACGCTACCGAGGGAGAGCCTAGCGGACGGGTGGCCGGGAACCGAAATCGGTTCCGGGTCCGGCCGTGCGGTGGGGCTCAGGGCTTGCGGAAGAAGGCGGTCAGGGGGGCCGCGCACGCCTCCGCCAGGACGCCCGCGATGACCTCGGGGCGGTGGTTGAGGCGGCGGTCGCGGACCACGTCCCAGAGGGAGCCGACCGCGCCGGCCTTCTCGTCCACGGCGCCGTAGACCAGCCGGTCGAGGCGGGACAGGACGATCGCGCCAGCGCACATCGTGCACGGCTCCAGCGTGACCACCAGGGTGCAGCCGGTCAGTCGCCAGCCGCCGAGGTGGTGGGCGGCGGCCCGGAGGGCGAGGACCTCGGCGTGGGCCGTGGGGTCGCCGTGGGCCTCGCGCTCGTTGCGGCCGCGGCCGAGTACCGAGCCGTCCGGGCCCAGCACGACGGCGCCGACCGGCACATCTCCCGTCTCGGGTGCCCGCACCGCCTCCTCCAGCGCCAGGCGCATCGGTTCGCGCCAGGGGTCGCGCAGGGGGTCGGGGTCGGCTCCGGACAGGAGGCCGGTCAGCGGATCGGTCATGACATCAGTGTGCGGCGGTCAGCGCACCGCCTCCAGCCCCTCCATGCTGCACCCGAGCATTTCGGCGATCGATTCGAGGGCGTCCCCGTCGAGGGACTTCAGCTCCTTCTCGTCCATGCCGAGGTCGGCCAGGATGTCGGCGTCGCCGAGCGGGCCGATCGGGACCGGGGCGTCGTCCGCGTCCTCGTCGTCCCGGTCCGGCTCGCCGTCCTCGGTGCCGTCCAGGTCGACCAGGCTGTCCAGATCGTCGTCGGGGTCCCGGCCGAGCAGCTCGTCGGTGAGCATCGAGCCGTACGAGGTGCGGGCGGCCGCTGCCGCGTCCGATACGTAGATGTGCGGGTCGTCCTCGCCGTCCACGCGGACGACGCCGAACCACGCGTCTTCGTGCTCGATGAAGGCCAATACCGTGTCGTCGTCCTTGGAGGCCAGACGGGCCAGCTCGATCAAGTCCGTCAGGATTTCCACGTCATCGAGCTCTGTGTCGCTCGCTTCCCACCCTTCTGCGGTGCGCGCGAGCAATGCGGCGAAGTACACCGTGACTCTCCCACTGGTCATAGGCGTGCCGGGGGCGGGCGGGACAGTGTCCCGCCCCAATCGGAATCGTGGCAGAAACCGTCGCTTCGCGAGAGGTCTTCCACGCTGCGTCGTGCACCAGTCCAAAGAGATGTGGCTCACGCGGACGGAATCGAAACGCGCGGAAACCGTCTCCGGCGGTTCGGCGGGAGCCCACCAGAGCTCACCAGGAGAACGTCCGCATGTGTATCGCCCGGCGCATCCGGGCCGCGCGGGCCTGCCGGGGACGCACCTGGTTCCGTACCGCTCGGGCCTCGTTCAGCGCGCGCAGGAAGCGGTCGCGACGGCGGCGGCGGTCCGCGGCGGTTTCCCTCGCGGTCGCGTCGGCCATGGTCACTCACTCCTCGGGGCCGAGGTATCGCCCGGTGGGAGCCCGAGCGCTGTTGCCCACTTTCCCCCGAATCTGAGGTTTGATGCCAGTACGGCGGCAGACGGTCGAGCGCGGGGAGGCGCACCGAGGGCGTCACCGGCGGGAGCCGGGCTCCGGGGGCTCGGTTAGTGTCGTTGCCATGCGGATCCACGTCGTCGACCACCCGCTGGTGGCGCACAAACTCACCACGCTGCGCGACAAGCGCACCGACTCCCCCACCTTCCGGCGGCTCGCCGACGAGCTGGTGACCCTGCTCGCGTACGAGGCCACGCGCGATGTGCGCACCGAGCAGGTCGACATCGAGACCCCGGTGACGGCCACGACCGGGGTACGGCTGTCACATCCGCGCCCCATGGTCGTGCCGATCCTGCGGGCCGGTCTCGGGATGCTCGACGGCATGGTGCGGCTGCTGCCCACCGCGGAGGTCGGCTTCCTGGGCATGATCCGCGACGAGGAGACGCTCCAGGCGTCCACCTACGCCACGCGGATGCCCGAGGACCTCTCCGGCCGTCAGGTCTACGTCCTGGATCCGATGCTCGCCACCGGCGGGACGCTCGTCGCGGCGATCAGGGAGCTGATATCGCGGGGCGCCGACGATGTGACCGCGCTGTGTCTGCTCGCGGCGCCCCAGGGCGTCGAGCTGATGGAGCGCGAGCTCGCCGGGGCGCCGGTGACGGTGGTCACCTCGTCCGTCGACGAGCGGCTCAACGAGCAGGGGTACATCGTGCCGGGGCTCGGCGACGCGGGTGACCGGATGTACGGGGCCGCGGGCTGAGCCCACGCCCTTACGGGGTGCCCGGCGGACCACGCGGCGGAGCCGCGTATCGACGCTGCCGGGAAGGGGCGGGGAGGGGAGCGGCTCGCGGCGGGCGTCACGATGCGTCGGGCGGCACTCCCTGGCGGCGGGTCGAGTCCACTCTCAGCGGCAGGGCGATCCGGAGGGCGCGGGCGAGGGCTTGGCCAGGGCGGCCAGCGCCTTGTCCGCGTCCTTCTGCTCGACCAGGTCCTTGAAACGGTTGCCGATGATCAGGTCGATGTCCTTGTCGTCGCGCGCGTCGTTCTTGGTCTGGGCGCCGGCGAGCTGCGTGCCGAGCACATTGAAGGCCCCGTCGCCGGCGCCGGGGGCGCCGAGCAGTATCCCGGTGGCCTTGACCTTCTTGTCGTACTGGGTCGGGGCGTTGCCCACCTTCCCGATCTTGAAGCCGCGCTTCTCCAGCTCCTTGGCGGTGTCCTTGGCGAGGCCGGAGCGTGTGGTCGCGTTGTAGACGTTGACGGTGATCTGGGAGGGCTTCGGCAGCTTCCCGCCCGTACGGCCGTGCCGACCGCCCTGGCCGCCCTGGCCGCTGTCGGACCGGCCGGACTTGGCGTTCTCGTCGGGGTGTTTGTCGCCGCGCTCGCAGTCCCCGGTGCCGTGTGCCGCGCGGACCTTCTGGCCGCCGCTGTCACCGGAGAAGACGTCGATGAGCTGAAGTGTTCCCCACCCGACCAGGCCGAGCGCCAGAACCGAGCCGAAGGCGGTGAACATCAGCCGCCGGCGGCTCCGGGGCCGGCTCATCCGCGGGTAGCGATCGCCCGTAATGCGGTACTTTCCGCCCATGCCGGGAGGGGTCAGCATGCTCATGTGCGCAGCGTAGTGCGGCCAGGTGGCGATGCCTACTAAATGATCAATGGTTGGTGCTCAGACCAACCCGAAAGGGTCAACGGAGATCGGAAGTCGATCAACGGCGATCGGTCACCGGGGGCGGGGGGCGGTCAGCCCTCGAGCTCCAGGACGCGCGCGTGCAGCACCTGGCGCTGCTGGAGCGCGGCGCGCACCGCCCGGTGCAGCCCGTCCTCCAGATAGAGGTCGCCCTGCCATTTCACGACATGGGCGAAGAGGTCCCCGTAGAACGTGGAGTCCTCGGCGAGCAGCGTCTCCAGGTCGAGCTGCTGCTTCGTCGTGACCAACTGGTCAAGACGTACCGGGCGTGGGGCGACATCCGCCCACTGGCGGGTGCTTTCCCGGCCGTGGTCGGGATAGGGCCGACCGTTTCCGATGCGCTTGAAGATCACACGGAAAGCCTACCGGGCAAGCCCCTCCCGGCGCAGCCAAGGCGCCCGAGTGCCGGGCCGGAGCCGGGCCCCGCCACACCCGGAAAACCGGAGAAAATACGCGAAAGGGGCTAGGCGCTCATGGGTGCTCGGAGTAACGTAAATAACAGCCTGCGGGGCGAGCGAGGGAGCTCGACCGGAGAGGCGCTCATGACAGAGGACGTCAGTCCCCCGAGAGAGCGTCTTCTAGATGGCCGGGCTGAGAGGCTCGAAGGTCGGGGAGACCTGAGAGCGACCTCCAACACCTGATACGGACAATGCCGCCGAAGGGAGCCCACCTCGCAGGTTTTGTCCTACCCGCGCACCATGGCCTCATGGCTTTTCCCCAGCGCCCGCCGGGCCCACACGGTGCGCCGGAGCCGCGGCGCTGTCTGGTCACCGGGGCCACCGGCTATATCGGCGGCAGGCTGGTGCCCGAGCTGCTGGCCGCGGGGCATCAGGTGCGGTGTGTGGCCCGCTCGCCCGAGAAGCTGCGCGACCAGCCCTGGGCGGGACGGGTGGAGACCGTACGCGGCGATGTGACCGACGAGGAGTCCGTGCGCGCCGCCATGGAGGGCGTGGACGTCGCGTACTACCTGGTCCACGCGCTGGGCACCGGATCCGGCTTCGAGGAGACCGACCGCCGCGCCGCCCGGATCTTCGGCGAGCGGGCGCGGGCCGCGGGGGTGCGCCGGATCGTCTACCTCGGCGGGCTGACCCCGGAGGGTGTTCCCGAGCGCGCGCTCTCGCCCCATCTGCGGTCCCGGGCCGAGGTGGGCCGGGTGCTGCTGGACTCCGGGGTGCCGACGGCCGTGCTGCGGGCCGGGGTGATCATCGGCTCGGGCTCGGCCTCGTTCGAGATGCTGCGCTATCTCACCGAGCGGCTGCCGGCGATGGTGACACCCCGCTGGGTGCGCACCCGCACCCAGCCCATCGCCGTCCGCGATGTGCTGCGGCTGCTGGTGGGCTGCGCCACGCTGCCGGACGAGGTGCACCGGGCCTTCGACATCGGCGGCCCCGACGTCCTCACCTACCGCGCCATGATGCGGCGGTACGCGCGGGTGACCGGGTTGCGGCGGCTGATCGTGCCGGTGCCGGTGCTCACCCCCGGGCTGTCCAGTCTGTGGGTCGGCCTGGTCACCCCCGTACCCGGCGCCATCGCCCGCCCGCTGGTGGAGTCGCTGCGCCATGAAGTGGTGTGCGCCGAACGGGACATCACCCGCTATGTGCCGGACCCGCCGGGCGGGCCGCTCGGCGTGGACCGGGCGCTGGAGCTGGCCCTGCGGCGGATCCGCGACGCGGAGGTGGCCACCCGCTGGTCCTCCGCCGCCACCCCCGGCGCCCCCAGCGATCCGCTGCCCACCGACCCCGACTGGTCGGGCGGCAGCCTCTACCAGGACCGCCGCGAGCGCGCGGTGGACGCCTCGCCGGGGGACGTCTGGCGGGTGGTGGAGGGGATCGGCGGGGAGAACGGGTGGTACTCGCTGCCGCCGGCCTGGGCGCTGCGCGGCTGGATCGACACCCTGGTGGGCGGCGTCGGGCTGCGCCGGGGCCGCCGGGACGCGGCGCGGCTCAGAGTGGGGGACAGCCTCGACTTCTGGCGGGTGGAGGAGGTCCTGCCGCCCCGGCTGCTGCGGCTGCGCGCCGAGATGCGACTGCCGGGCCTGGCCTGGCTGGAGATGGTGGTCGACCGGGACGCGCGGGGCGGGGCGGTGTACCGGCAGCGGGCGCTGTTCCATCCGCGCGGTCTCGCCGGGCATCTGTACTGGTGGTCGGTCGCGCCGTTCCACGCGCTCGTCTTCGGCGGTATGGCCCGGAACATCGCCGCGCGGGCCGAGAGGGGCGAGGCCGGGACGGGCAGGGGCGGGAAGGGCGCGGCCGGGACGAGAGCGTCCGCGTTCCGCGCCCGGTGAGCCCTTCTGCCGGCCCCGCCGGTCCGGGGCGCGTGGACCCCGCGGTCGGCCCCGCCGGTCCGGGGCCGCTGAACCCCGCCGTCACCGGGACCCGTTCGGGGAGCGGTTCCGGGATCCGTTCGGGGAGCGGTTCCGGGATCCGGGGCGGTTCCGGGATCCGTTCGGAGACCCGCTCGGCCGCAGCCCCTCGAAGGCGAGCGGCAGATGCCGCGGCCCGCGCAGCACCGCGTTGCGCCGGTAGGTCGGCGGGTCCTCCAGCAGCCGGGGCTCGTCCAGCCGGCGGGCCAGCTCGGTCAGCGCGATCTGCGCCTCCAGCCGGGCCAGCGGGGCGCCGAAGCAGCTGTGGATGCCGCTGCCGAAGCCGAGGTGCTGGTTGTCCCTGCGCTGCGGATCGAACCGGTCGGGGTCGGGGAAGCGCTGCGGATCGCGGTTGCCCGAAGCCAGCAGCAGCCAGACGGACGCCCCCCGGGGGATGGTCACCCCCGCGATGTCGATCTCCGAGAGCGGGGTGCGCCGGGGAAGCATCTGCACCGGCGGATCGAACCGCAGCAGCTCCTCCACGAGCGGGACGACCAGATGCGGATCCTTGCGCAGCCGCGCGAGCACATCGGGGTTGCGCAGCAGGGTCAGCATCCCGTTGGTGATCAGGTTGACGGTGGTCTGGTGCCCCGCCACCAGCAGCAGCGCGGCGGTACTCAGCAGCTCCACCCGGCTCATCCGGCCCTCCGGGCCCTCCCCGCCGACCAGGGCCGAGAGCATGTCGTCGCCGGGTGCGCGGCGGCGCTCCTCGATCAGCTCGGACAGATATGTCGCCAGTTCCGTACGGGCCTGCCGGGTGATCCGCCGCCGCTCGGCGGCGTCCGCCTCCGGATCGGGGTCCGGACCGACGGCGAGGGTTTCGGCCCAGGCGTGGAAGCGCGGCTCGTCCTCCCGTGGCACCCCGAGCAGCCGGCAGATCACGGTCACCGGGAAGGGGTAGGAGAAGTGGTCGACGAGATCGATCCGGTCCCGCCCCTCGAAGCCGTCGATCAGCTCGCCGACGATACGGGTGAGTTCACCGCGCATCTCGTGGAGCCTGCGCGGGGTGTGCGGCGGGCCGAAGGGCGCCGTCGCGAGCCGGCGCAGCCGGTCGTGTTCGGGCGGGTCCAGCCTCAGGAAGCTGGGCGGCAGCCCCGGGTCGTCCTCCTCGGGCAGCTCCGAGGCGGCCTTGGGGTCCAGGTTGCGCGCGTCGGAGCTGAGCCGGGGGTCGTGCAGCAGACCGTGGATCTCCCAGTAGGTGGAGACGATGTACGGTCCCTCCTCGTCGTGCACCACGGGCGTCTTGCGCAGCTCGGCGTAGATCGGGTACGGGTCGGCTCGATGGGCGTAGTCGGTGATCTGCCGTACGAGCGAGCCTTGCGTCTGCGTCATGGCTGAGTGCGTTCCTTCGTCGGGGTCGTCCCCCTGCTCAGCATCGGTGAGGCGGCCCGGACCCGCGCGTACAGCCAGGCCAAAGGGGCGAACGCACGACCGTGGCCCGCTCGCTACGATGGAGCGCCGCGCGCCGGGCGCGTGCGGTGGGGAAGGAGACGGTGTGACGGACCACGACCGGACCGGTGGGCCCGGCTGGCCCCGCCGCCCCCGTCGGCGTGGCCAGGGCGAGCTGGAAGCGCAGGTGCTCGCGGCGCTGAGCCGGGCGCCGGGGCCGGTGACCGCCGCATGGGTGCAGGAGCGGATCGAGGGCGAGCTCGCCTACACCACGGTCATGACCATCCTGTCCCGGCTGCACGCCAAACAGGCCGTGACCCGTGAGCGCGCGGGCCGCTCCTTCGTCTGGCGCGCGGCGTCGGACGAGGCGGGGCTCGCGGCGCTGCGGATGCGCCGGGTGCTGGACGGCCAGGATAACCGCGAGGCGGTCCTGGCCAGCTTTGTGACCGGGCTGACCCAGGACGACGAGCGACTGCTGCGCGACCTGCTGAGCGACGTGGCGGAGGAGCCGGAGGACTGACCGATGGGCGTCTTCGTCTTCCTCCCGCTGGTTCTGCCCCTGACGGCGCTGCCGATCGCGCGGCTCGCCGAGCAACATCTCCATCCGCGCACCGCCACCCGGCTGCTGACGCTCGTCGGCACCGTCCTCGCGGTGTGCTCCACGCTGTGCCTCGGGCTGCTGATGGTCGTCGGCACGGCGCAGCTGCCCGGCAACCCGCTGCCGGACAGCTGGTCGGACCCCGAGGTACGGGCGGCGGTGCCCTTTGACGTGGTGGCCGGGAAGGCGGCGATCGGCGCGCTGGGGGCGGTGGCCGTCTCCTGCACGGCCACCTGTCTGCGTCACGGCCGGGTGCGGCGGGACGCCCGGCTCGCGCTCGCCGGGCTGCCGGAGTCGCCGGTCGCGGTGCTGCCGGACGGCAGGGCGTACGCGTACGCCCTGCCCGGAACCTCGGGGCGAACCGGGAAGCCGGACCGGATCGTCGTCTCCACCGGGATGCTGGACAGCCTTGAGCCCCGCGAGCGGTGGGCGCTGATCGCGCATGAGCGCGCCCATCTGACCGCGCACCACCACCGCTATCTGCTGGCCGCGCAGCTCGCGGCGCGGGCCAACCCGCTGCTGCGGCCGCTGCGGGCCGCGGTGGACTACAGCGCCGAGCGCTGGGCGGACGAGGAGGCGGCCCAGGAGGTCGGCGACCGCCGGGTCACGGCGCGGGCGGTCGGCAAGGCCGCCCTGGTCTCCCGGGGTACGCCGGGGTCGGCGCTCGCCGGGTTCGCCGCGCCGGGGCCGGTGCCGCGCAGGGTCGCGGCGCTGCTGGAGCCGGTGCCGCCGTCCCGGCGCTGGCCGCCGACGTGGACGGCGGCGGGGCTGGCCCTGTGGATCGCGGCGGTGGGCACCGCCGCGTCCGCGCTGTCCTCGGCGAACGCGGCGGTCGCCCTGGTCCTCGTCCTGCACGCCGCGACCCCGCTGTAGCTCCAGGTCGCGCCCTTACGGCCGGCGGGGTGGCCGTAAGGCTGCGGCTTACGCCCTACGGCTTTCCGCTTCGCTTCGCCTTACAGGTCGAACTCGGCCGGCGGCAGCTCCAGCGTGAAGCACGCCTCGCGGACCATGGCCTGCTCGGTCTTGTCGAAGTCGCCGTCCGCGCCACCGATGACGATGCCGATCTGGATCACGGCGCGTGCCTCGGCGGGCTTCTTCTTGGCCTTGGCGACCTCCTGCATCACGCTCACCTTGCCGAACTCGAAGTCCGTGGTGAGCTTGTTGACGTAGTCGTTGAAGCGGCGCTGCAGATCGTCGGCCGGGAAGTTCTGCAGCACCTCGTTGGAGGCGATCAGCTGGGCGACGCGCTGCCGCTCGGACGGGTCGACCGAGCCGTCCGCCGCCGCCACCAGGGCACACATCGCCATGCTCGCGTCGCGGAAGGCGCCGCTCTTCAAGTCGTTCTTCTTCGAGTTGAGCTGAGTCTGCATCGTCTGGGCGGACTCCCTGATGCGGTCCCACAGGGCCATGGCCACTCACACTCCATAGGGTCGTTAGGATCTACAGTTGTGTAGAAGCTAGCAGGCGGGGTCGGTCAAGGCCGGGCGGATCGGCCCCTCTTCATCACTCTGTGAACTGATCGGAGAGGTAAAGAAGTTCCCAAGTTGAGGAGGTGGCGGATGCGCTGGGCTGGACGTAAACCCTTGTACGCGAGAGCTGAGCCTTTTGGGGCGCGAACTCGCGAGCGCCACTATGGTGCGTGGAATGTTCCACTCCACAACCCTCCGCCGAAACTTGAAAAGAGGCCGGATTTTCCCCGCAGGTTCCCCGGGAGGGCGTATGTGATGAACGTCTCGCACTTACTGCCGACACTGCCCGCGCGGCCCGCACCGGTATCCCCGCCGCCCAAGGCGGCACCGGCTCCGTCCTCCGCGCCGAAACAACGTGACGCGTTCTTCGACAACGCCAAATACCTGGCAATCGTGCTGGTCGCGATGGGCCATGCATGGGAGCCCCTGCGAGGCGGCAGCAGAGCGGCAGCCGCGCTCTATATGACCGTCTACACGTTCCATATGCCGGCGTTCATTCTCATCTCCGGGTACTTCTCGCGGAATTTCGATCTCCGGCCGGACCGGCTCAAGCGGCTGATCACGGGTGTCGCCGTTCCGTACGTCCTCTTCGAGGTCGCGTACACCTTCTTCAAACGGTGGGCGGACGACGATCCGTCCTATCCGGTCAGTCTGCTCGACCCCTGGTATCTGACCTGGTTTCTGATCGCGCTCTTCGTCTGGCGGCTGACCACGCCGCTGTGGCGGATCGCGCGGTGGCCGGTGGCGCTGGCCCTCACCGTCGCCGCGCTCGCCGTCTGCTCACCGAATATCGGTGACGACCTCGATCTGCAGCGGGTGCTGCAGTTCCTGCCCTTCTTCGTGCTGGGGCTGCACATGCGGCCGGAGCACTTCCGGATGATGCGGCGGCGCGAGGTCAGATGGCTGTCGGTGCCGGTGGTCGCGGCCGCCGTGGTTTTCGCCTACTGGGCCGTGCCGCGGATGAACCCGGCGTGGTTCTACCGCCGGGACAGCGCGCAGGAGCTCGGTGCGCCGTGGTGGGTCGGGACGGTCATGACGTTCGCCCTCTTCGGCTGCTCCATGGTGCTCACCGTGTGCTTCCTCGCCTGGGTGCCCCGGCGCCGGATGTGGTTCACGGTGCTCGGCGCCGGGACGCTGTACGGCTATCTGCTGCACGGCTTCCTCGCCAAGGGCTCCCGCTTCTGGGACTGGTACGACCACCCGTGGCTGCACCGGCCGCCGGGGGAGATCGCGGTGACGGCGGTGGCGGTGGCCGTGGTGACGGCCTTGTGCGCGCCGCCCGTGCAGCGGGCGTTCCGGTTCGCGATGGAGCCGCGGATGGAGTGGGCCTTCCGGAGACGCGACGGATGATCGGCGCCCCTTGCCGGCGGGCGGTACGCGGCAAGGGGTGCCGGTCACGGGAGCGCACTTGTGTGACTAATTGGGCTTTCGGATAGGCCGGTTGTGGCATGGGTAGCCCGTAGCCGACCCCGGTCCGTAGCCGGATGACGACTACGGGCCACCGTCGCACGGAGAGGTGTCGGCCCAGCAGTGACACAGCCCTTTCGACTCCCCGACTTCTACATGCCGTATCCGGCGCGGCTGAACCCCCATGTCCAGGCGGCACGGGAGCACTCCACCCGGTGGGCCCGCGAGATGGGCATGCTCGAGGGCTCGGGGATCTGGGAGCAGGAGGATCTCGACGCCCACGACTACGCCCTGCTGTGCGCGTACACCCACCCCGACTGCTCCGACGCGGAGCTCTCGCTGGTCACGGACTGGTATGTGTGGGTGTTCTTCTTCGACGACCACTTCCTGGAGACGTTCAAGCGCTCCCAGGACCGTGAGGCCGGTAAGGCGTATCTCGACCGGCTGCCCGCCTTCATGCCGATGGACCCGGCGGCCGGGACCCCCGAGCCCACCAACCCGGTCGAGGCGGGGCTCGCGGATCTGTGGGCGCGGACGGTGCCCTCGATGTCGGCGGACTGGCGGGCGCGGTTCCGGGAGAGCACCGAGAACCTGCTCAACGAATCGCTCTGGGAGCTCTCGAACATCAACATCCACCGGGTCCCCAACCCGGTCGAGTACATCGAGATGCGCCGTAAGGTCGGCGGCGCGCCCTGGTCGGCCGGGCTGGTGGAGCATGCCGTGGGGGCCGAGGTACCGGCGGTGATCGCCGGGTCGCGGCCGATGCGGGTGCTGCGGGACGCCTTCGCGGACGCGGTGCACCTGCGCAACGACCTGTTCTCGTACCAGCGGGAGATCGAGGACGAGGGCGAGCTCAGCAATGGCGTCCTGGTGCTGGAGACGTTCCTGTGCTGCGCCACCCAGGAGGCGGCCGACTCCGTCAATGAGCTGCTCACCTCACGGCTGCAGCAGTTCGAGGACACCGCCCTCACCGAGCTCGGGCCGCTCTTCGCCGAGCACGGCCTGGACCCGGCGGTCTGCGCCGGGGTCCTCGCCTACGTCAAGGGGCTCCAGGACTGGCAGTCCGGCGGCCATGAGTGGCATATGCGCTCCAGCCGGTACATGAACGGCGCGCACGGTGCGGGCGGCCCGGACGGTGCGGAGGGTGCGAACGGTGCGGACAAGGCCCCGGTGTGGTCGCCCTTCGCGCTCAGCGGCCTCGGCACCTCCGCGGCCAGCCTGCCGCTGACCACGGGCCGGGCGGAGGCGGCCCGGACCCGCAGATTCAGCCATGTCCCGTTCCAGAAGACCGGGCCCTCCCTGCTGCCGGACTTCTTCATGCCGTTCACCCTCCGGCTCAATCAGCATCTGCCCACCGCCCGCGACCACCTGGCCGACTGGGCACATCGGATGGGCATCCTCGGACCGCAGCCCGGCATCCCCGGTTCGCATGTCTGGGACGAGCGGCGGATGCTCGCCGCCGACCTGCCGCTGTGCGCGGCCGGTATCCACCCGGACGGCTCCCCGGACGAGCTCGATCTGGCGTCGGGCTGGCTGGCGTGGGGCACCTACGCGGACGACTACTACCCGGCGGTCTTCGGCCGCACCCACGACCTGGCCGGGGCCCGGGTCTGCAACGCCCGGCTCGGCGCGTTCATGCCGCTCGACGCGGGCCCCACCCCGGCCCCGGCGAACGCGCTGGAGCGGTCGCTGGCCGATCTGTGGAGCCGTACGGCGGGCCCGATGGAGGACTCGGCGCGCCGTGAACTCCGTAAGGCCATCGAGAACATGACCGCCAGCTGGCTGTGGGAGCTGGCCAACCACACGAAGAACCGGATCCCCGACCCGGTCGACTACATCGAGATGCGCAGGCACACCTTCGGCTCCGACCTCACCATGAGCCTGTGCCGACTGGCGCGCGGACGGCGGGTGCCGCCCGAGATCTACCGCGGCGGCCCGGTCCGGTCCCTGGAAAACGCCGCCATGGACTACGCGACGCTGCTGAACGACGTCTTCTCGTACCAGAAGGAGATCGAGTTCGAGGGCGAGGTCCACAACGGTGTCCTCGTCGTCCAGAACTTCTTCGACTGCGACTATCCGACCGGGGTCGCCGTCGTGAACGATCTGATGACGTCCCGGATGCGCCAGTTCCAGCATGTCGCGGAGCATGAGTTCCCGGTGCTGTACGACGACTTCGGCCTGGGGCCGGAGGCCCGGAAGGCGATGGACGGCTATGTGGAGGAGCTGCGCGACTGGATGTCCGGGATCCTGAACTGGCACCGGGAGGTGCCGCGCTACCGGGAAGAGGAGCTGATCCGCGCCCGCCGGCAGCCGGTGAGGGCAGGGGCCGGGACCGTGCCCGTGACGGGTGCCGGGACCGGAGCCGGGGCCCGGCCGGTGCCTCGGTGGTACGGGCCCACCGGGCTCGGGACCTCGGCCGCGCGGGTGCCGGTGCCCGCCGGAGCCGCCGGAGCACATCCGTAAGGGCCTCCGTAAGAACCTCCGTAAGGACCGTAAGGGCTGTAAGGGCCTCGGGAGCGAGACCTCGGGCCGGCCGGCCCGCCTGTCCACCGGGACAAGGCGGGGCGGCCGCTTGTCGGCCGTCGGGCACGATGCCCGGGGCACGGGGTGGCCTGTTGAATGCCGCGCAGTCCCCTCGCGCCCTGGAGGTACCGCGGCGGCGTCCGCGATGGTGCCGGCCGGGGCGATGTGCGTCGGCATCTCGACCCTGGTGGCGCGGAATCTGCTGCCCGCCCGCCGGGAGGCGGCCCGGATGGCGGTCAACCACAGCGTGGTCGTCCTGGCCATCGGGCTCGCGCTCACCCTCGGCATCCTGCGGCCGGGGCTGCTGGCCGACCTTCAGCTGCTCACGGTGAGCGGCTTCATCCAGATCGTGCCGGGGCTGCTGGCGGCGATCGGCCGTCGGCGGCTGCTGACCGCCCCGGGGGCGCTGGCGGGCCTGGTGACCGGTGAGGCGGTGGTGACCTGGCTGACCCTGGCCGAGGTGGAGACCCACCATGTGAAAGCGGGCCTGGTCGCGCTGGCGGTCAATGTGCTGGTGGCGGTCGCCGTGACGGCGCTCTTCCCCCGCTCGGCCGCTTCCCCAACCATGGATTCCGCCCTTGGAGCCCATGAAGACCATGGAGCCCATGAAGACCGTGGGGTCCGTAAGGGCCCTGGTCCGAAGACCCGGACCCGCGCAGCGATGACCACGAGGAAGGCGAGCGACCGTGACGACGACGGATGACGATCTCTGCTTCAGGACCGCACTGGACCTCAGCGCGCTGCTGCGCTCCCGCGAGCTGTCCGCGCGCGAACTGCTCGAGGCCCATCTGGCCCGTATCGAACGGGTCAACCCGGCCGTCAACGCGATCGTCACCCTCGTCGCGGACCGCGCCCGCGAGACCGCCCGACAGGCCGATGAGCGGATCGCGGCGGGGGAGGAGCTCGGGCCGCTGCACGGGCTGCCCATCGCCCACAAGGATCTCCACAACACCGCGGGCATCCGTACCAGCCATGGTTCGCCGCTCGCCGACGGCGTGCCCGACGAGGACGATCTGCTGATCGAACGGATACGGGCCGCCGGGGCGATCACACTCGGCAAGACCAACGTGCCCGAGTTCGGGGCCGGTTCGCACACCTTCAACCCCATATTCGGCGCCACCCACAACCCGCACGACCTGGGCCGCAGCGCGGGCGGCAGCAGCGGGGGCGCGGCGGCCGCGCTGGCCTCCGGCATGATCCCGATCGCGGACGGCAGCGACACCGGCGGCTCGCTGCGCAACCCGGCCTCGTTCTGCAATGTCGTCGGTCTGCGCCCATCGCCCGGTCGCGTCCCCAACTGGCCCTCCCTGACCGCCTGGGGCACCCTCGGCGTCAAGGGGCCGATGGCCCGTACCGTGGCCGACACCGCCCTGCTGCTGTCCGCCATCGCCGGGCCCGACGCGCGGTCGCCGATCGCCCTGGAGGAGCCCGGCGCCCGCTTCGCCCGCCCCCTGGACCGCGATCTCACGGGGCTGCGGGTGGCCTGGTCGCCGGATCTCGGGGGGCTGGTGCCGGTCGAGCCCGAGGTGGCCGCGGTGGTCGAGTCGGCGGCGGAGGTCTTCACCGGCCTCGGCTGCGTCGTGGAGCGGGCCTGCCCGGACCTGACCGAGGCCGAGGAGGTCTTCCGTACGCTGCGCGCCTCGGTCTTCGAGGTCGCCTTCGGCGCGCTCATGGACCGCCACCCCGACGGGCTGAAGCGGGCGATCCGGGAGAACGCCGAGGAGGGGCGCAAGCTCACCGGCCCGGACGTCGGCCGCGCGGAGGTGCTGCACACCCTGCTCTTCCACCGCGTCCGGGAGTTCTTCGGCCGCTATGACGTGCTGCTGCTGCCGGTGAGCCAGGTGGTGCCCTTCGACGTCGGCATCGAGTACCCGACCGAGATCGCCGGGGTGGCCATGGACGACTATCTGGACTGGATGCGCTCGGCGTATCTGATCAGCTCGACCGGCAGCCCCGCGCTGTCCGTACCGGCAGGGTTCACGCCCGGCGGGCTCCCCGTCGGGGTGCAGATCGTCGGACCGCACCGGGCGGACTTCGCGGTCCTCCAGGTCGGCCACGCCTTCGAGCGGGCCACCGGGCACTGGCGGCGGCGCCCGGCGGGGATCGAGTAGCGCACACCCCTGGATAATCCGTGCCTTCGAGCAGCAGAGTGAACGGCCACGATCCTCAGCCGCCGGGTGCCCGACCGGACGGAGGTGTCCGGTATCCGGGAGGTATCCGGGACCTCGGGAGAGCGGGCGTGGCCGTCACCAGCTCCGGTGGCCAACTCCGCGCGGACGTCGCCGTCGTGGCCACCGGGGCCTGGCTGGACCCGCTGGTCCGCCCGTTCGGGGTCCGGGTGCCGGTCCGGGCCGGACGCGGCTCCAGCTTCAGCGTCCCGGCCGAGGGCGCCCCCACCCGGCCCACCTGTCTGGCCGCCCAGAAGGTCGTCTGCACCCCGCTGGGCGAGGGCCGGGTGCGGGTCGCCGGAATGATGGAGCTGGCCCCCGCGGACCGGCCGGTGGACCCGCGCCGCATACCGGCGATCATCGCGGCGGCCCGTCCGCTGCTGCGGGGCATCGACTGGGAGGCCGGTACGGACACCTGGGTCGGCGCCCGCCCCTGCACCCCCGACGGGCTGCCGCTGATACCTCTCCCCGCCTGCTCATGTTTCGGCTCGGCGGTCCCGGAAACCCGCCGCGGTGCGCGACGCGACAACGTCGAAAGGAGTCACCGATGAGCACCGTGCGGGAGTCCGTCGAGGTTGGGGTTCCGCTCCACACCGCGTACAACCAGTGGACACAGTTCACCGAGTTCCCGAGGTTCATGGAAGGCGTGGACCAGGTCACCCAGGTGGACGATCGCCATAACCACTGGGCGACCTCCATTGCCGGTGTGCACCGGGAGTTCGACACCGAGATCGTGGATCAGCTTCCCGACGAGCGCATCGCCTGGCGCACCACCTCCGGTGATGTCCAGCAGCAGGGTCTGGTCACCTTCGAGCTCCTGGACGAGCGCCACACCCGGGTCAATCTGGCCCTGGTCTTCGAGCCGAGCGGGATGGCGGAGAAGGCCGCGGACATGACCGGGACGCTCGACCGGCGGGTGAAGGGGGATCTGCGGAGGTTCAAGGACTTCATCGAGCACCGCGGTGAGGCGGAAGGTGCCTGGCGCGGCCGGATCTCCCCCGGCTGACCGCGGCGCACCGAACTGAACCGAACCGATCCATAAGCCCGCGAAGGACACGTCCGCGAGGACACGTCCGCGAGGACACGTCCGCGAGGACGAGTCCGCAAGCCCGCGAGGGCGTCGACCGCACCGGTCGGCGCCCTCGCGGGCGTCTCCGTGGAGACCGGATCCAGCGAGATCAGATCTTGCTCATCCGGTCACATCAGGAGCAAGCTGGATATATGGGTGCTCAAACGGCGCCTACGCTGATCTCATCCGTTCAGCGGGCTTTCCGGCTGATGGAGGCGGTGGGCGCGCACGAGGGCGGTGCGCCGGCCAAGCGGCTCGCCCGGGAGACCGGGCTGCCGCTCGCGACCACGTACCACCTGCTGCGGACGATGGCCCACGAAGGCTATGTGTCCCGGCTGGACGACGGCGGCTTCGTGATCGGCGACAAGCTGCGCGCCCTCGAGTCCGGCAGCCGTGAGCAGGCGATGCTCGCCCGGGTCCGGCCCACCCTGGCCGCGCTGCGCGACGAGCTCTCCGCCGCCGCGTATCTCACCTTCTACGACGAGGGCGAGATCCGGGTCGCGGACATCGTCGATGGCCCGCAGGCGCCCCGGGTCGATCTGTGGGTGGGGTGCGAGGACGCCGGACACGCCACCGCGCTGGGAAAGTGCGTGCTGCGCGAGCTGGACGACGACGCCCGCCACGACTATCTCTCCCGCCATCCGCTCGTCGATCTCACCCCGCGCACCGTCACCCGCTCCGACGACCTGCTGCGCCGCCTCGACTCCCCGACCGGAAGTCCCCTGGTCGCGGACCTGGAGGAGTACGCCCTGGGGACGGTCTGCTTCGCGGTGCCGATCTACTACGGGGACCGGCTCGGCTCGCTCGGGATCTCGCTGCGGGCGGACCGGCTGGCCCGGCTGGCGGAGATGGATCCGCACCGTGAGCTGTTCCGGACCCGCCTGGTGCCGACGGCGAGCCGGGTGAGCAGGAACCTGTCGCTCACTATCTGAAAACGCGGGCCTTGCCGAATCTATCGAATCGCTGTTTCTCTGGATGAAGCGGACATCCCCGCCATCCCCCCCGTCATCACCCCCCGTCATCACCCGGTATCCCGCGTCATCACCCGGCATCCCCCGGTATCACTTGCCCCCGTGGAGAGAGAGCAGCGCAGCAGGTCATGTTCCCGGCCCGACTCCGCCCGTACGACCCGGACCAACCGGACAGCGATGGGCTCATAGCCCCCGCGGTCCCCGTCATCATCATCTGTGGTGTGGCCCTGCTCGCCCTCGTGACCTCGGAGGGGCTTGCCTGGCTGCCACTGCTCGCCGTGGGACCGGCGCTCGCCGCCGCCCACTACGGACCGCACGGAGTGATCCGGATCGGGGTGCTCGCCGTGGCGGTGGGCGCGCTGCTGGGCACCCAGGGCGACGAACCGGTGCGCACCCAGGCGATCATGCTGGCCACACCCGCCGCCGTGGCCCTGGCGAGCTGTGGGGCCAGCGCCCTGCGCAGACGCCGTGAGCAGGTTCTTGCCGCCGTCCGCTCGGTCGCCGAGGCCGCCCAGAACGCCCTGCTCACACCGGTGCCCGCCCGGGTCGGCCAATTCCAGGTGGCGGTCCGCTACAGCGCCGCCGCCGCGGAGGCACGGGTGGGGGGCGATCTCTATGCCCTGCTGCCGACCCCGCACGGGGTGCGGCTGATCGTCGGCGACGTACGAGGCAAGGGGCTGCCCGCGGTGAGCACCGCCGCCCTGGTACTCGGCGTCTTCCGCGAGGCCGCCTACGACGAGCCGAACCTGCTCGACGTCGTCGCCAGGATCGAGCGCAGCCTGTCCCGCAACCTGGCGCCCGACGACTTCGTCACCGCCGTGGTCGCCGGGTACCCCAGTGAGGGCCGTATGGAGCTCGTCAACTGCGGACACGCCCCGCCGCTGCTGGTCGGCGAGACCGGGATCATCGCCGTGGAGCCCACCCGCCCGGCCCCGCCGCTCGGCCTGGCCTCCCTGGGCGGCGAACTGCCGAGCCTCCAGGTGGTGCCGTTCGCCGAGGGCGACCAGCTGCTGCTCTACACCGACGGGGTCATCGAGGCGCGGGACCGCGGCCGGGAGTACTTCCCGCTGCTGGAACGGGTGCCGCGGCACATCTGCGACGAGCCGTCCCGCACCCTCGCCTCGCTCCACGACGAACTGCTGTCCCATGTGGGCGGCCGGCTCCACGACGACGCGGCGCTGCTGCTCCTCCGCAAGCCGGTGCTGGGCGCGCTGCGCAGGGCGGTGGATGTGTCGTCGGCGTGAGCGGATGTGCCGTCGGCATGAGCCGATGTGCCGTCGTGACCCGTGGTCCGTATGACCGGCTCCGCGCTTCCGGCGGATCGGCTCAGACGACGCCCTGGGCGGCCATCGCCTCCGCCACCCGTACGAATCCGGCGGCGTTCGCGCCCAGTGCGTAGTCGTCGGGGGAGCAGCCGTAGCGGTCGGCGGTGGTCCGGCACAGGGTGTGGACCTCGGTCATGACGGCGGCGAGGCGGGCCTCGGTCTGGGCGAAGGTCCAGCGCTCGCGGGAGGCGTTCTGCTGCATCTCCAGCGCGGAGGTGGCCACACCTCCCGCGTTGGCGGCCTTACCGGGGCCGAAGAGCACATCGGCCTCCCGGAAGATCTCGATCGCCGCCGGAGTGCAGGGCATGTTGGCGCCCTCGGCCACGGCCATCACACCGTTCTTGACCAGGGCGATCGCACTCTGCTCTGTCAACTCGTTCTGGGTCGCGCAGGGCAGGGCGACCTCGCAGGGCAGCTCGAAGACCGAGCCGCGGCCGGAGAAGACGGCGCCCGGCTTGGCGTCGGCATAGGCGGAGATCCGCTGCCGCCGGACCTCCTTGATCTCCTTGAGCAGGGCGAGGTCGATACCGTCCGGGTCGACCACATGGCCGGAGGAGTCGGAGCAGGCCACCACCCGGCCGCCGAGGGCGTGGACCTTCTCGACGGCGTAGAGGGCCACATTGCCGGACCCGGAGACGACGACCGTAAGGCCGTCGAAATCCTTCTTGCGGGTGCGCAGCATCTCCTGGACGAAGTGGACGGTGCCGTATCCCGTGGCCTCGGTACGCGCGGGTGACCCGCCCCAGGCGACCGGCTTACCGGTCAGCACACCGGCCTCGAAGCGATTGGTCAGCCGCTTGTACTGGCCGAAGAGATATCCGATCTCGCGAGCACCCACCCCGATGTCCCCGGCCGGCACATCGGTGTGCTCGCCCAGATGGCGGTGGAGTTCGGTCATGAAGGACTGGCAGAACCGCATGACCTCGCCGTCCGAGCGCCCCTTGGGATCGAAGTCCGCACCGCCCTTGCCGCCGCCGATGGCGAGGCCCGTCAGCGCGTTCTTGAAGATCTGCTCGAAGCCGAGGAACTTCACGATGCCCAGATCGACGCTGGGGTGGAAGCGCAGACCGCCCTTGTAGGGGCCCAGCGCGCTGTTGAACTCCACCCGGAAGCCCCGGTTGACCTGGACCTCGCCGTCGTCGTCCACCCATGGCACCCGGAAGACGAGCTGCCGCTCCGGCTCGCACAGCCGCTCAACGATCCGGGCCTCCAGATACTCCGGATGCGCGCCGAGCACGGGGGCGAGGGTCGGCAGCACCTCGCGCGCCGCCTGGTGGAACTCGGACTCCCCGGGGTTGCGGTGCACGATCTGCGCGTAGACGGCCTCGATACGGGCGCTGACGTCCATGGGTGCGTGGTGCCTCTCTGTGGGCTTCTGTCTCATATGCCGGTCCTGCGGGGGTCCAGGATCTTGTCCCCGGCGGGGTTCACCATGGCGGCGCGCCCGGGGAGTCGCCCGCGAACCGGGAAGACCGGGAAGACCTGCGGAGATCGAGAGGTGGTGGAGCCAGCTCCACCACCGGGCCGGAGTCCCGTACCCCTCCCGGTCCGGGACCGCGCTCTCTCCCGCCCGCCCGCGCGCGTTTCTAGCGTTCTTCGTGACCGGCGGACCCGTTTGATCCGCCCGGCGTGACGGAGGGGCGGAGAGATGAACCGGCACTGGCGTGGCCGTACGACGGCCACCGCGGAGCGGACGGGGACCCGGCACCACGCGCTGACCCTGGACGGGGTCACCCGGGAGTACCAGCCGGGGGCCGTGGCGCTGCACCCCATCCATCTGACGGTGCCACGCGGACGGTTCCTCGCGGTGATGGGCCCCTCGGGATGCGGGAAGTCGACCTTGCTGCAGTGCGCCGCCGGGTTGGACCGGCCGACGGCGGGCACGGTGCGCATCGGCGGCACGGAGCTGTCCTCGCTGAACGAGGCGGCGCTGACCCGGCTGCGGCGGGAGCGGATCGGCTTCGTCTTCCAGGCGCATCACCTGGTGCCGTCGCTGAGCGTGGCGGAGAACGTCTCCCTGCCGCTGATGCTCGGCGGCCACAGCGTCGACGGCCGGGACCTGCGGGCCCTCGCGGCGGTCGGGCTGGGGGACCGGGGCGGCGCCATGCCGTACGAACTGTCCGGCGGGCAGAGCCAGCGGGTGGCGATCGCCCGCGCGCTGGTCACCTCGCCCGACATCGTCTTCGCCGACGAGCCGACCGGGGCGCTCGACCCCGCCGCGGCGGAGGAGGTGCTGACACTGCTGCGGCAGGCCGTCGACCGTGACGGCCATACGGTCGTCATGGTCACCCACGACCCGTTCGCCGCCGCCTGGGCCGACGAGGCGCTGTTCCTGATGCGGGGAAAGCTGGTCTGGCGGCAGGAGCGGCCGGAGGCGGCCGACATCCGCCGCGTCCTCAAGGACCTGGGAGGGCGGACGGCATGAAGGTGGCTGCCCTACTCGCCGCGCGTGCCACTCGTGCCCACCGTAAGGCGTGGACCGCGGTCTTCGCCGCGCTCGCCCTCACCTCCCTGCTGCTCGGCGCCTTCGGGCTGACCCTCGTCTCGGCCTGGGGCGCGCATCCACGGGTGGAGCGGTACGCCGGGGCCGATCTCGTCGTGGCCGGCGACCAGACCACCCGCTTCAGCGCGACGTCCCTGGGCGACCGCGAGACCGCGAGCGCCGGGCTCACCGAGCGGGTCCGGATCCCCCGGACGGCGTTGAGCGTGGTGCGAGGGGTGCCCGGGGTGCGGACGGCCGCCGCCGACGTGGAATTCCCGGTGGGCCTGGCGGACCGGCCCGCCACCGGCCACCCCTGGGAGACCGCCCGCCTGGCGCCGTACGCGCTACGGACGGGCCGCGCCCCGCAGCGGGCGGACGAGGTGGTGGTGGGCGGCGGAGCGGGCCGCATCGGCGCGCGGCTGACGCTGCGCGTGGGCGGCCGGGACGCGTCCTACACCGTCGTGGGCGTCGCCGACGGCCCCCGTACGGCCGTCTGGTTCACCGGCGCCGAGGCCCGGCGCCTGTCCGGACACCCGGAAGCCCTGGACGCCATCGGGGTCGTCGCCGGACCCGACACGGACCAGGCGGAGCTGGCCGGGCGGGTGCGAAAGGCCCTGGACGCGGCCGGTGTCACCGACGTCGGGCACCGCGCGGACGGCGACCCGGCCACCGTGCGCGTCCTGACCGGAAGCGAGCGCGGCGAGGCCGAGTTCCTGGCCGCCGCGCCCGCCCGTGGCGAGCTGCTGGCGGCGCTCGGCTCCGTGGCCGGAGCCGTCGTCCTCGTGGCGCTGCTCGTCGTGTCGTCGACCATCGTCCAGGCGCTGCGGCAACGCGCCCATGAACTGGGCCTGTTGCGGGCGGTCGGCGCCACACCCGGGCAGCTGCGCGGTGCGGTGGGCCGGGAGGTGGGGCGGGTCGCGGCCTGGGCGGCGCTGGTGGGCGCGGCCGGGGCGGTCCCCGCGTACCTGGGACTGCGCGGGCTGCTGGACGCGCGGGGCGCGCTGCCCACCGGACTCGAGCTGACGCTGCCCCCGCTGCTGTGGCCCGCGCCCCTGGTCACCGCCGCCGTCACCGTCCTGGTGGCCGGGATCGCGGCGCTCATCGGCTGCTCCAGGACCGCCACGGCGCGCCCGGCGGAGGCGCTGCGCGAACGGGCACCCGGCAGGGCGCGGGGCATCACCGGGCTGGTGCTGCTGGGCGTGGGCGCGAGTTCGGCCGGAACGGCCGCCCTCCAGCAGGGCGCGACCGCGGCGGCCGCGGCCGGTGCGGCGGCGGTGACGATGGTGATCGCCTGCGCGGTGCTGGGGCCGTGGATCGCCGAAGGGGCGATGCGGCTGCTCGGCGCCCCGCTGCGGCTGTTCGGCCCCGGCGGCCGCCTCGCCGCCGCCAACTGTGCTGCGTCCGCCCACCGGCTGGGCGCGGCGATCACCCCGATCGTGCTGGTCACCGCCTTCGCCGGGGTTCAGCTCTCCGGGGGCGCGACGATGACTCACGCGGGGGACGCCCAGGCCCACCAGGTGCTGCGCGCCGATTTGGCGGTGCGCGCGGACGGCGGCCTTACGGCCGGTGCGGTGGAGCGGATCCGCGAGCTCCCCGGGGTGCGGGCGGCGACGGAGGCCGTCCCCGGCACGGTGCTGCTGGCGCGGAGCCAACTCGGCTCGCCCGAACTCGAGCGGCTGCCCGTCTTCGGCGTCACCCCGGAGCGGCTGACGCGCACCCTCGACCCGGGCGTACGGAACGGGGACCTCGCCCGGCTGCGGCCCGGCACGGTCGCCGTAGGCGCCGACCGTGCGGACTCCCTCGGCGCCCGGCCCGGCTCCACGGTGACCCTGCGGTTCGGAGACGGCCAGGAGACGAGGCTGCGGGTCGTGGCGACGTACGAACGCTCCATCGCGCTCGGGGACTTCCTCCTCTCCCGCGATGAACTCCTGCGCCACACATCGATGCCCGGCGCGGGGCGGATCCTGGTCGCGGCCGCGCCCGATGCCGACCGTAAGGCGCTCACGAAGGCGCTGGCGCGGGCGGTGCCCGGGGCCCGGGTGGAGCGGGACCCGGCGCCGGTAAGGGGCGAGGCGGCGGGCCAGGCGCTGGCCGAGGTGGTGTCGGTGGCGGTGGTCGCGGCCATCGGGGCCTTCACGGTGATCGCCGTCCTCAGCACCCTCGCCCTCATCGCCACCGGACGCCGCCCCGAACTGCGCCTGCTGCGGCTCGCGGGCGCGGGCCGACGCCAACTGCGCCGGATGCTGCGGCTGGAGGCGGCGGCCACGGTGGTGACCGGCCTGGTGGTGGGTGCGGCCGTGGCATCCGTACCGCTCCTGGCCTTCAGCGCGGCCACGGCGGGCACGCTGCCGTACCTGCCGCCGGTGCAGGCCGCGGCGATCGTCTCGGTGGTCGTGGCCACGGCGGCGGCGGGCTCACTGCCACCGGTGTGGCCGACGCTACGGGGACGGTACGTTCCCGCCCCCTCCGGGGGTTGAGGGTATGTTCCCGGCCGCTCCGGCGATTGAGGGGGTACGTTCCCGCCCCCTCCTGCGGTTGAGGGTATGTTTCCGGCCGCTCCGGCGGTTGAGGGTACGTTTCCAGCCCCTCCGGCGATTGAGGAGCGGGGTCCGGGGCAGGGCCCCGGCGGGGGTGAGGGGGCGGAGCCCCCTCTTTCGGGAAGGGGCGGGGCGGGGAGAGCTACGGCTCACGCGGCCGTGAAACGCTGCCGGGGCCGTGAACGCCGCCGGGGGCGCCGGGACCTCCGCCGG
The DNA here is from genome assembly GCF_017874715.1 of Streptomyces iranensis. GTDB lineage: Bacteria > Actinomycetota > Actinomycetes > Streptomycetales > Streptomycetaceae > Streptomyces > Streptomyces iranensis. The sequence goes on from NZ_JAGGLR010000019.1 coordinate 25,040, forward strand.
GGCCGGGACCTCCGCCGGGGCCGGGACCTTCGCCGGGGCCGAGACCCGCACCGGGCTCGGCCTCACCGCCTGTCCGCCGACTCCCCCTCACTCGTCGCGCCCTTGTTGAGAGTTGCGCCCTTGTTGAGGTACGCCAGGACCGCCAGCACCCGCCGGTGCCCGCTGTCGCTCGGCGGCAGGCCCAGCTTGGCGAAGACATTGCCGATGTGCTTGCTGACCGCGCGCTCCGAGACCACCAGCGTCCGGGCGATCGTCGCGTTGTCCCGGCCCTCCGCCATCAGGTGCAGCACTTCGCGCTCGCGCGGCGTCAAGGAGTCCACCGGATCGTCCCGGCGCCGGGTCATCAGCTCCTTGACCACCTCTGGGTCCAGCGCCGTACCGCCCCCGACCACCCGTTCCAGCGCGTCCAGGAACTCCTCGACCCGCCCCACCCGGTCCTTCAGCAGATAGCCGAGCCCGCTCGCGCCGTCGGCCAGCAGTTCGGCCGCGTAGGTCTCCTCGACGTACTGCGAGAGCACCAGCACCGGCAGGCCGGGCATCTCCCGCCGCGCCGCGAGCGCCGCGCGCAGCCCCTCGTCGCGGAAGCCCGGCGGCATGCGGACGTCGAGCACGGCCACGTCCGGACGGTGTTCGAGGAGGGCGGGCAGCACCTCGGGGCCGCTGGAGGCGACGGCCACCACCTCGTGCCCGGCGGAGTTCAGCAGCAGGACCATGCCCTCCCTCAGCAGAGCGTTGTCCTCGGCGATCACCACACGCACGGCAGCTCCACTTCGATCAGCGTCGGCCCCCCGACGGGGCTGGTCATCTCCACGGTCCCGTCGAGCGCCGCTACCCGGCGCCGCATGCCGAGCAGCCCGCTGCCGCCCGAGGGATCGGCCCCGCCCCGCCCCTCGTCCCGTACCGCGACCCTCAACCTATCGGGCATCCGGACGAGGCCCACCGACGCCCGCCGCGCCCCGCTGTGCTTGGCCGCGTTGGTCAGCGCCTCCGCGATCACGAAGTACGCGGCCGCCTCGACCGCCGCCGGGGCGCGGGGCCCGTCCTCCACCCCGTCGTCCCGTACGGACACCTCGAGCCCGCTGCCCGCCGCGAGCGCCCGTACGGCGCCCACGAGTCCACGGTCGGTGAGGATCGGCGGATGGATGCCGCGCACGACATGGCGCAGCTCGGTGAGGGCCTCCTCCGCCTGGTCCTGCGCGTCCTCCAGCAGCTTGTGCGCCGCGTCAGGGTCCTTCTCGTACGCGCGCCGGGCCAGCCCCACCCGCATCGAGAGCGCCACCAGGCGCGCCTGCGCACCGTCGTGCAGGTCCCGCTCGATGCGCCGCAGCTCCGCCCCGTGCGCGGCGACGGCGCCCGCCCGGGTCTCGGACAGCTCCTCCACCCGCTCGGCGAGCCGGGCGCTGCGCAGCGCCTCCGGTGACGGCAGCAGCAGCGCCCGCGACCACGCCGCGTCGAGGTCGACGAGCCGCTCGATCAGCGGCAGCACCACGGCCCGCTTCCCCAGCAGCCCGCACCACACCCCGTCGACGAGCAGCCCGATCATCCACACCGGTATCGCACAGCAGGCCAGCAGCCAGCCGTAACCCGCGTGGGCCACCATCCAGCGCAGATCCCGGTACGTGGCCGGATCCCCGACCGCCGCCCGCGCCCGCGCGAACGCCTCCCCGGCCAGCGGCCGGTACGCCTCGGGCACCGACTCCCCCGTCCAGGCGCCCACCAGCCGCCGCTTGTACCCGGCCGTCCTGCGCAGCAACAGCACCGACTCGGGCAACACCCCCGCCCCCACGACGGTGGCCATCGCCACGGCGGCGAAGATCACCACCCCGATGGACAAGTACGAGGCCAGGGCCAGCCCGGCCGCTCGCAGCAACTCGACCGAGGCCCACCCCGCCCGCCGCACCGTCTCCCGCATGGCCGTCAGGCTAAGCGACGGGCTGGGCCCGCGGGAGCGGAGTGCGCCGGCCGGTAGGTGAATCGCTGGGGGTGTAGCCCGCTACACCCCGGATCCGGGGGCGCGGCCCATCGAGGCGGCGGCGCGAGACGGGGATCGTAGAGCTCAGCAAACGAACTCCCGACCCAAGAAGACGAATCCCCGACGCACCGGCCGACCCAAGAAGACAAACCCCCGACGCACCGGCCGACCCAAGAAGACAAACCCCCGACCCACCGACCCACCGGCCCGCCAAGGGCCCCTCCGAAAGGAACCCCTCATGAAGTCCCTGCTCTGGCTGGTCCTGGCCCTCGCCGCCATCGTCAACGTCGCCTCCAGCTTCACCTTCGGCGGCATCCAGCAGATCATCATGAGCGCGATCACCGGCCTCACCGCCATCGCCGCCGCCACGGCCCTCTACCTGACCCGCGACCGCCGCACCGCCTGAACGGGTGCACCGGCACCTACCTCACCTCGGACATCCCCCGCCACCACCGACTGTCCGGAGCGTCCACGCGAACGATCCTGGCCCTCGCCGTGATCTTGGCGTCGAGGGCCAGGACGAGTACTCGCAGCTCGCGCGCGCTCTTCTTGGGCAGGGCGTGGAGCGCGGTCTCGAGAGTGTCGCGGAAGTACCCGGGATCGCACCCACACTCATAAATCCCGCACCGAGGCCCCCAGAAGGCGTCGGTCACACCTCTGAGAGGACCGTGGGCCAGAGTCCTCCAGTGCCAGAAGGCTTCCTCGATCGCCTCGGGCCAGAAGCGGATGCGCTCGAGCCGACGCAGATCGGCGGCGCAGGACCCCGAGAGACGGTCGATCGGCGCATACTGCCGACGCCTCAGGAGACGGACCGGAACGTCGCCCCGCAGGGCTGATGGGCGCCTACGCGGCATGGCCCTTTCGACAGCTGGTCATGCCGGCCAACGTACCGCCCCCGAACGGCGGCGGACCAAGCGTTTTCCGGAAGCACGCTCCCGGGTCGGCTCAGGCCCCGGCTCCCGCATCGGCGTCGGTCCCGGCGGGATTGTCGGGTACGAGCACGAAGCTGATGATGTGGCGGGTGCGGTCGTCACCCGGAGTGGTGTGCGTGCGGCGGGCTACGGCGGCTTCGATTTCTTCGACGAGTTCGGCGAATTCGTCGTCGGTCAGCCATACCGCGCCCTGCCGGTAGACGACACCCTCACGGGCGGGATCGGCGTCGTCGCGGGAGAGATAGCGGTCGAAGTCGGCCATCAGGGCTCCGGTGAACACGGTGAAGGCCTGCCGGTGATCGTCCTTGGTCATGGCGGTACGGGCGTCGGTGTCCACGACGGCCTTGTCCTGGCGTACCCGGTAGCTGCGTTCGACGGTGCCGCGAACCTGCCTTTCGTGGACCACTTCCAGGATGCCCGCCTGGGTGAGAGTCGCGATGTGCCGGTACATCGTGGCCGGCGGAACGTCGGGCAGCCGGTCGCGCAGCTGTGCGGTGGTCAGCTCGTCGGCCCCGACCAGGGCTTGCAGGATGCGCATCCGGACGGGGTGGAGGAGAAGGTTCGCGGTTGGCATGACTCCAATGCTCTCATATCTGATAACGTTCTCGTAGTTGAGAACAATGAGAGGCGGAGCCTTGCCCGAGATCGACATGACGGTCACCGCGGAGGACGGGACCCCTTTGGCCGGCACCCTGACCCTGCCCGGCGGCCCCGGCCCGCACCCCGCCGTCCTGCTCCTGCACGGCTCCGGCCCCCTGGACCGCGAAGGCAACACCCGTAAGGTCCAGATGAACCTCGGCCGACCGCTGGCCGCCGCCCTCGCGGCGGAGGGCCTCGCCGTACTGCGCTACGACCGGCGTGGCGCCGGTGCCACCCCCGGCGCCTGGCGGGCCACCGGCTTCACCGACAACTACAAGGACGCGGCCGCCGCCCTGCGCGCCCTGGCCGAGCACCCCGCCGTCCGCCCCGACACCGTCGGCGTCATCGGCCACAGCGAAGGCGCCCTGCACGCCATGAGCCTCGCCGCGCGTCATGACGTGGGGGCGGTGGTGCTGCTGGCCGGTTACGCCCGCCTGGGCGAGGAGGCCCTGCGCTGGCAGGCCCGCTCGATCATCCAGGGCATGCCCGCCCCCGTCCGCCTCCTGCGCCGCCCCCTGGGGGCCTTGGGCAACCGGGCCCTCGCCCGGATCAAGAGGACCCACGCGGACGTGGCACGCGTTGCCGGTTTCCCGGTCAACGCCCGCTGGATGCGCGAGAACCTCGCCCACGACACCCGTGACGACCTCATTGCCATCCACGCGCCCGTCCTGGCCGTCACCGGCGACAAAGACCTCCAGGTGGATCCGGCCGACCTGGACGAGATGCGGCGACTGGCGCCGGGCGGGGCGGAGATCCACCGCATCCCCGACCTCACGCACATCCTGCGCCGCGACCCCGGGCGCCACACCCTCCGCTCCTACCGCCGCCTCCTGCGCGACCCGGTCGACCCCGACCTCCTGAACCTCATCACCACGTGGCTCGCCCGCCGGCTGGGCGCGGCCTCCGGGCGGCTGCGCGCAGAGGGGCGAACTCTCCCCTCCTGATCCCGGCGCCCGCCCGCACGTGCGCCCACCCGCGCGTACGCAAGACCACACAACGGACGCCTGGCACCTGACGCCTGACGCCTCACACCTCACACAGGGAACTTTGGCATGCCCACTCCAACTCACTCCGCATTCTCCGCACCCTCCGCATTCTCCGCGGCGCTCCCCGCCCCCGACCGCCACCGAAGCGACCTGATCCTGTTCATGGTCATCGCCTTCGGCGTGAGCTGGGCGTCTTGGTTCACGGCGGTCGGGCTCGGCGGATCGGCGACGCAGACCCCCACGGTCCTGCCCTACCTCTTCGGCGCGTTCGGCCCGTTGATAGGCGCCCTCGTGATCCGGGTCCGCCGCGGCCGCCGCGGTGAACCCGCCCCCGAACATGTGGTCCGGTTCCGGCGGACCACCCTGTTCTGGGCGCCACTGCTCTTGGCGCTGGCCTCGGCAACCGTGCTGTCGGCAGCACTGCTGGCGCACGCGGCGGGCGGCCCCGCACTGAGCTGGGACGACGCGAAGGAAGTGATGCGGGACGCCGGCGGCCCCGCGGCGTTCCTCGTCAGCATGGTGATCTCCGGCCCACTGTCCGAGGAGCCAGGCTGGCGCGGCACCGCCTACCCGAGGATGCGCGCGTCGATGGGTCGCTTCCAGGTCGGCCTGGTGCTGGGTGTCATCTGGGCCGTATGGCACCTGCCGCTGTTCTTCATCGACGGAACCGTCCAGAACGAACTGGGCCTGAAGTCCCCCAGTGGCGTGCTCTTCGCCGTCAGCGCCATCCCGATGGCCATGCTCACCGCCTGCGCCTACGAACGCGCCGGTGTCGTCGCGTCGATCGCGGTGCATTTCGCGGTCAACACGACGATGGTCCTACTGGACGTCAAGGCCCCAGTGACCCAGGCCATGATCATCGGAGTCCAGGCCATCCTGGTAGCACTCCTCCTGACCACCAACCGCCCCACCAATCGCCCCACCAACAAGCCCGCCACTTCGATCCCCACCCTCACCGACCACAGCCTCCGCTGACCCGGGCCCGAGGCGGAAAACCACGAACGGCCCGGACCGAGCACCGGTCCAGGCCCTTCGTCCGCCCCGGCGGGCGGAGCCGGAGGACCCGGGTTCGAATGCTGCCCGACGGGACCGAGGTGCGGGACCGGGGCCCTGTGGTGGTGCCCGCGACGACGGGGAAACACTTCTCGGTTGCACGCGTGGTGATGTCCGGTGCCTGAGGCTGGGGCCATGACAGAGCCTGATCATGGATCAGACGGACCAGGAGCGTCGACGCCGTTCGGCGCCGGACGCGATCCTGCCCGGGTTGTCGCGTTCAGCGACGGCGTCATCGCCATCGCGATCACGCTGCTCGTCCTGGAGATCCGTCCACCCCACGACACCAGCCACCTGTTGCACGGCCTCGCCGCGCTCTGGCCGTCCTACCTGGCCTACGTCGTCACCTTCATGCTGATCGGACAGGTGTGGGCCAACCACCACATCATGTTCGACCACATCCGCGGCGCCGACCGGGTGGTGCTGTTCCTCAACACGGTGCTGCTGATGGACATCGCGTTCCTGCCGTTCGCCACCTCCGTATTGGCCGAGGCGTTCCGCGACGGACACGGGCAGCGCACCGCCGTCGTCCTGCACGGCACCGCCTTCTGGGTCATGGACCTTCTGTTCAACGTCATCTGGTGGTATGCCCGTCGTGATCGTCGACTGATCTCCACCACCATCGATTCAGCCGATGTCGCAGCCATCAGCCGCCGCTTCCGACTCGCCCTCGCCTGGCTCGCCACCGGAACTCTGCTGGGCCTCCTGCTGCCCCCACTAGGAGTGGCGGTGATCGCCGCCTTCATCCCGTACTACTGGCTCCCCATCGCGGGCGAGATCGCCAAGGCCCAGCGGCGCCACGCCCGTGGGAACCGGACGTAACGGCCGGGGGCCCAGGGGCAACGAGGGGCTCGCCACGCCATGTACGAGGGCGAAGCCGATCACTGCGGCGCAGGAGCGGGACTGGAACGCCGGCACCATCGCCACCCCGCAGGGCCTTGGATTCATCGACGCCCAAGCCGTCGAGGCCCAGACCGGCTACCCGATTCGCTCAGCCTGGCGCTCGCCGGGCGACCCGCGACCTCTTCCACCGCCGGACGCCATCGCTGTCGCCCCGGCGACCTTCAACACGATCAACAAGTGGGCCGCCGGGATCTCCGACACTCTGGCGGTGGGCATTCTGTGTGAGGCGTACGGGCTGGGCATTCCCACCGCCGCCTTGCCCTACCTGAACGCCGCCCAGGCCGCCCATCCCGCTTACCGGCAGAGCCTGGAGCGGCTACGGGGGATGGGCGTACTGATCGCCGACTACGAGCCGCACCAGCCGAAGGCGGGTGGCGGTCGCGACACGTTCCGATGGGAGCAAGCGCTGGAGTTGCTGAGCCCATGGTGCGGTGATCGCGGAAACGAAGCACCAGACCTGTGCTGTGCCGCCGCACAAGACCGCGAAGGGCCCGACCGTGATCGGTCCGGGCCCTTCGATTGCCCTCGCGGGCGGAAGCGGAGGATACGAGATTCGAACTCGTGAGGGGTTGCCCCCAACACGCTTTCCAAGCGTGCGCCCTAGGCCTCTAGGCGAATCCTCCGCTGGAGACTCTACAAGACGATCGGGAGTGCTTGCGAACTCGTTCCCACCCCGGTCTATCCGCTAGGGTGGGGGCCAGCCCCTCACGTGGCGCTATCTCACCGAACTCCCCCAGGGCCGGAAGGCAGCAAGGGTAAGTGAGCTCTGGCGGGTGCGTGAGGGGCCCCTTGTGTCTGTGGGGGTGTGAAGGGCTGTGGGGATGCGGGTGTGGACCCATTGTCCGTGGTCCCCGATATCGTCGTAAGCGTGTCGTCCCTCGCGCTGTACCGCCGCTACCGCCCCGAGACCTTCGCGGAGGTCATCGGGCAGGAGCATGTCACCGGCCCGCTGCAGCAGGCGCTGCGCAACAACCGGGTCAACCACGCGTATCTCTTCAGCGGTCCCCGCGGGTGTGGCAAGACGACCAGTGCGCGCATCCTGGCCCGCTGTCTGAACTGTGAGAAGGGTCCCACCCCGGCGCCGTGCGGCGAGTGCCAGTCGTGTCAGGACCTCGCGCGGAACGGGCCGGGGTCGATCGATGTGATCGAGATCGACGCCGCGTCGCACGGTGGTGTGGACGACGCCCGTGAGCTGAGGGAGAAGGCGTTCTTCGGGCCCGCGTCCAGTCGCTACAAGATCTACATCATCGATGAGGCCCATATGGTCACCTCGGCGGGGTTCAACGCCCTGCTGAAGGTGGTCGAGGAGCCTCCGGAGCACCTCAAGTTCATCTTCGCGACCACCGAGCCGGAGAAGGTCATCGGCACGATCCGGTCGCGTACGCACCACTATCCGTTCCGCCTCGTGCCGCCCGGGACGCTCCGCGACTATCTGGGAGAGGTCTGCGGGCGCGAGGCGATTCCGATCGAGGACGGGGTGCTGCCGCTGGTGGTGCGGGCCGGGGCCGGGTCCGTGCGGGATTCGATGTCGGTGATGGACCAGCTGCTCGCGGGCGCGGCCGACGACGGCGTCACGTACGCCATGGCGACCTCGCTGCTCGGTTATACGGACGGCTCGCTGCTGGACTCGATCGTGGACGCCTTCGCGGCGAGCGACGGGGCGGCGGCGTTCGAGGTCGTCAACCGTGTGATCGAGGGGGGCAACGACCCTCGGCGATTCGTCGCCGATCTGCTGGAGCGGCTGCGCGATCTGGTGATCCTCGCCGCCGTGCCGGACGCGGCGGAGAAGGGGCTCATCGACGCCCCGGTCGATGTGGTGGAGCGGATGCAGGCGCAGGCGTCGGTATTCGGCGGCGCCGAGCTGAGCCGCGCGGCGGACCTGGTCAATCAGGGTCTTACGGAGATGCGCGGCGCCACCTCGCCGCGGCTCCAGCTGGAGCTGATCTGCGCCCGGGTGCTACTGCCCGCCGCCTTCGACGATGAGCGGTCCGTCCAGTCGCGGCTGGAGCGGCTGGAGCGCGGGGCCCTCGCGGGCGGCCTGGGCGGTGGAGCCGGTGCCGGTGGTGGTGTCGCCGGTGGTGTCGGCGGTGGTGGCGTTGGGGGACCCGGGCCCGCCATGGGGTACGTACCGGGGCCTGACGCTCACGCTCCCGTCGGTCCCCCCGCCGGTGGGCCGTCCGGTCCGGCCGCCGCGCGTGCGGCTATGACCGGGGGCGGGTCCGGTCAGGGGCAGGCCCCGGAGAGTGCAGGGAGTGGCGAGGCGCCCGGTGGATGGCCTGCCGGGGCGCGGCCCGCCGCGGACGGTGGCCAGGGCGGTGCCGCCGCGGGCAGTGGCCAGGGCGGTGCCGCAGACAGCGGTGTCGCAGAGAGTGGACAGCAGGGCGGTGCACCGGCCGCGGCCGCGCCCGCGGAGGACGGTGGCGGGCAGCGGCCCGGAGCGTGGCCGTCGGGTGCCCAGACCCCGGCCGCCGAGGGTGGCGGATCGCGGCCCGGAGCCTGGCCTGCCGCCTCCGCGCCCGGCTCCCAGGCTTCCGCTCCCGGTGGCGCGTCCGGTGCGTCCGGTGCGGGTGGTGCGGGTGGTGCGGGTGGTGCCTCTGGTGGTGGCGGTGGACAGGGCGCCGGGGCGCCCGTCCGGCAGCCCGGCGGCTGGCCCACGGCCACCGCGCCGGGGCAGGGTGGCGGCGCCTCCGCGCAGACACCCGCGGCGCCCTCCGCACCGACCACTCCGAGTGCCCCGACCACGCCTTCCGCCCCCGCCGCAGGCCCCGCGCCCTCCGCACCCGCGCCGGGCGCGCCGAGCATGGCGCAGGGCGCCGTCCAGGTGCGGCAGATGTGGCCGGACATCCTGGAGGCGGTCAAGAACCGCCGCCGCTTCACCTGGATCCTGCTGAGTCAGAACGCGACGGTGTCCGGCTTCGACGGCACCACCCTCCAGCTCGGCTTCTCCAACGCGGGCGCGCGCGACAGCTTTGTGGGTGGCGGCAGCGAGGACGTCCTGCGGCAGGCGCTCCAGGACGCCATAGGGGTGCAGTGGCGGATCGAGGCGATCGTCGACCCCTCGGGCGGCGCCGGACAGCAGGGCGGCGGCCCAGGTGGTCCGGGCGGCTTCGGCGGCGCCGGTGGTCCTGGTGGTCCCGGCGGACAGGGCGGCCCTGGCGGCTACGGCGGAGGTAGTGGCAGTGGCAGTGGCAGTTACGGCGGAGGCGGTGCCGGTGGTGGAGGTGCCACCAGCGGTGGTGGCTTCGGCGGCGGAAGCGGCCCCGGCTCCGGTGGCGGTTTCGGCGGCGGTGGTCAGTCCACCCCGCCCCGCCAGTCCGCGCCCCGGCCCGCTCCCGCCTCCCCGTCTCCGGTCGCGCCCTCCGCGCCCTCCGCGCCGTCCGGCTCCGCGGACGTGGGCCCGCCCCCCGAGGCGGCGGCGTACCGGGAGTCCGAGCCGCCGCGGGTCTCGATCGAGGACGACATGCCGGCCGAGGACGACCCGGATCTGGACGACACCGCGCTGAGCGGGCACGACCTGATCGTCCGCGAACTGGGTGCCACGGTGGTCGAGGAGATCGTCAACGAGTAGGAGGCGTGGGCCCCGCACCCGCGTCTCACGTCGCCGCGTCTCCTCCGTACGGCGTAGAGCAAGGCGCTCTGGGAGCACGTAGGCTCGGGCTATCGAAGAGAACGACTGTCGAGCGCCAGGAGCGAAGCCGTGATCCCCGGTGGTGGCCAGCCGAACATGCAGCAGTTGCTGCAGCAGGCTCAGAAGATGCAGCAGGATCTCGCCGCGGCCCAGGAGGAGCTGGCCCGCACCCACGTCGAGGGTTCCTCGGGCGGTGGCCTGGTGAAGGCGACCGTGACCGGTTCCGGTGAGTTGCAGGGCCTGGTCATCGATCCCAAGGCCGTGGATCCTGAGGACACGGAGACCCTCGCGGATCTGGTCGTCGCGGCCGTCCGGGACGCCAACCACGTCGCGCAGGAGCTCCAGCAGCAGAAGCTCGGCCCGCTCGCCCAGGGGCTGGGCGGTATGCCCGGTCTCCCGTTCTGACCTTCGGTTTCTCCGGGGTCTTCGGTTTCTCCGGGGTCTCGCGGCGACCGCGTAGGAGTCACGGCGACCGCGTAGGAGTCGCGGCGGCCCGGCCGCAAGAGCGTGACGCCCCCTGGCCGTGAGGGCACGGCGCAACCGAATATTCATGTGAAGTACGGCCACCGCGTGTCGGCGCGAGATTGGATGAAGGCGTGTACGAGGGCGTGGTCCAGGACCTCATCGACGAGTTGGGCAGGCTGCCCGGCGTCGGTCCCAAGAGCGCGCAGCGGATCGCCTTCCACATCCTGCAGGCCGAGCCCACCGATGTCCGCCGTCTCGCGCAAGCGCTGACGCAGGTCAAGGAGAAGGTGCGGTTCTGTGCGGTCTGCGGGAACGTCGCCGAGGCCGAGCAGTGCCGCGTCTGCAAGGACCCCCGTCGCGACCCCGCGATCATCTGCGTGGTCGAGGAGCCGAAGGACGTTGTCGCGATCGAGCGGACTCGTGAGTTCCGGGGCCGCTATCACGTGCTCGGCGGGGCGATCAGCCCCATCGAGGGCGTGGGCCCGGACGATCTGCGGATCAGGGAGCTGCTGGCGCGGCTCGCGGACGGTACGGTCACCGAGCTCATCCTGGCCACCGATCCGAATCTGGAGGGCGAAGCCACCGCCACGTACCTCGCGCGCATGATCAAGCCCATGGGTTTGAAGGTCACCCGCCTGGCCAGCGGCCTCCCTGTCGGTGGAGACCTGGAGTACGCCGACGAGGTCACGCTGGGTCGTGCCTTCGAAGGGAGAAGACTTCTCGATGTCTGACGCAACGCTGCACGACGCCCACCCGGACCCGGACGACTTCGCGGTCCAGATCTCCGACCAGATCGAGAGCTTCATCGTCGCGGTCACCGAAGTCGCCAAGGGGGACGAGCCGGACAGCGCTGTGCCGTTCCTGCTGCTCGAGCTGTCGCAGCTGCTCCTCGCGGGCGGTCGGCTCGGCGCGCACGAGGACTTCGTCCCGGACGAGCGGTACGAACCGGATGTCGGCCCGGAGCCGGACGTCGACGAGCTGCGTGAGCGCTTCGCCCAGCTGCTGGAGCCGGTGGACATCTACTCGGAGGTCTTCGACCCGTACGTGCCGCGCAGCCAGCCCGTGGCCTGCCGGATCTCCGACGACCTGGCCGGGATCATCACCGATCTGCGGCACGGGATGGCGCACTACCGCGAGGGCCGGATCAGCGAGGCGCTGTGGTGGTGGCAGTTCTCGTACCTCTCCAACTGGGGGACGACCGCCTCGGCGGCCCTGCGCGCGCTGCAGTCGCTCGTCGCGCACGTACGGCTGGACAGCCCGCTGGACGAGCTGGACGGCCTGGACACGGACAGCAGCGCGGGCGGTGACGAGGAGCTCGCGGAGGAGGCCGGCCGGGTCATGGCGGCGGAGATCGCGGGACCGCTCGGGCTGCACTCGGGACCGCGCTGAGGAGCGCTTGAGACGGCCGCGGGGCGGGCCTGCGAGACGGTCCGCGGGGCGGGCCCGCGAGATGCCCCGCGAGACGCTCGGCGACACGGTCCGCGAGATGCCCCGCGAGACGCTCGGCGACACGCTCCGCGAGATGCCCCGCGACACGGTCCGCGAGACGTCCCGCGAGCGGCCCGCCGGATGCCGCCGGACGGCCCGCCAGGCCGTCCGATCCTGTGAGCTGGGTTACGTTCCCGTGTGCTTCGGCGGTAAGCGGGCAGGGTTCGTCGCTGAGCGGGTGGGAGGGATGCGGGAATCTCGCGTGTGCGTGGATGTTGCGCCGTGTGATGCCCCTGGTCTCCCCTGATCACTTTGTGAGGCATTCGTCTCGCTATGTGATATCGGGAGGGCATATTCCGGCCGCTCGTTAGACTGAGCCGACCGCATTATTGAGAGCTGCGAGGAGCGCACGTGGGCCTTGTCGTGCAGAAGTACGGAGGCTCCTCCGTTGCCGATGCCGAAGGCATCAAGCGGGTCGCCAAGCGAATCGTGGAAGCCAAGAAGAACGGCCACCAGGTGGTCGTCGTGGTCTCCGCGATGGGCGACACGACGGACGAGCTGATCGATCTCGCCGAGCAGGTATCCCCGATTCCTACTGGGCGCGAGTTCGACATGCTGCTGACCGCGGGAGAGCGGATCTCCATGGCCTTGCTGGCGATGGCGATCAAAAACCTCGGTCACGAGGCGCTGTCGTTCACCGGCAGCCAGGCGGGAGTCATCACCGACGCGGTTCACAACAAAGCACGGATCATCGATGTCACACCGGGCCGCATCCGTGACGCGCTCGAACTCGGCGCGGTCGCGATCGTCGCGGGCTTCCAGGGTGTGTCCCAGGAGAGCAAGGACATCACCACCCTCGGCCGGGGCGGTTCCGACACCACCGCGGTCGCGCTGGCCGCGGCCCTGGACGCCGAGGTGTGCGAGATCTACACCGACGTGGACGGCGTGTTCACCGCCGATCCGCGCGTGGTGAAGAAGGCTCGCAAGATCAACGAGATTCCGTACGAGGACATGCTGGAGCTCGCCGCGAGCGGTTCCAAGGTGCTGCACCTGCGCTGTGTGGAGTACGCGCGCCGGTACACCATCCCCATTCACGTACGGTCGTCTTTCTCCGGCCACCAGGGCACCTGGGTGCGCAACCGGCCGGAAGCGGGAGAAGGAGAAGAAGGCATGGAGCAGGCGATCATCTCCGGAGTCGCGCACGACACATCCGAGGCCAAGGTCACGGTCGTCGGGGTGCCGGACAAGCCGGGTGAGGCCGCGGCCATCTTCCGCACCATCTCCGACGCCGAGATCAACATCGACATGGTGGTGCAGAACGTCTCCGCCGCGTCGACCGGGCTGACCGACATCTCCTTCACGCTGCCGAAGACGGACGGCCACCGGGCGATGGAGGCGCTGACCAAGGCGAAGTCGCTGATCGGCTTCGACTCGCTGCGCTACGACGACCAGATCGCCAAGATCTCCCTGATCGGTGCCGGTATGCGCACCAACCCGGGGGTCACCGCGGCCTTCTTCGAGGCGCTGTCGAACGCCGGGGTCAACATCGAGCTGATCTCGACCTCCGAGATCCGCATCTCGGTCGTCACCCGCGCCGACGATGTGAAGGACGCGGTCGTGGCCGTGCACAGCGCCTTCGGCCTGGACAGCGAGACCGACGAAGCGGTGGTCTACGGAGGGACCGGACGATGACCGGCCATGGCGGTGCCGGCGGTGGCGACAAGCCCACCCTCGCGGTCGTCGGGGCCACCGGCGCGGTCGGCACCGTCATGCTCTCGATCCTCTCCGAGCGCGCCGACATCTGGGGCGAGATCCGGCTGATCGCCTCGCCCCGCTCGGCCGGCCGGAAGCTGACCGTCCGGGGTGAGCAGGTCGAGGTCGTCGCGCTGGGCGAGGAGGCGTTCGAGGGCGTCGACGTCGCGATGTTCGACGTCCCCGACGAGGTCTCGGCGCAGTGGGCGCCCATCGCGGCGAGCAAGGGCGCGGTGGCCGTCGACAACTCCGGCGCCTTCCGGATGGACCCCGATGTCCCCTTGGTGGTGCCGGAGGTGAACGCGCACGCGGCCCGGGTCCGCCCGCGCGGCATCATCGCCAACCCCAACTGCACCACCCTGTCGATGATCGTCGCGATGGGCGCGCTGCATGCCGAGTTCGGGCTGAGCGAGCTGATCGTCTCCTCGTACCAGGCGGTCTCCGGCGCGGGCAAGGAAGGCATCGACGCCCTGCGCGAGCAGATCGCGCTGGTCGCCGGTACGGAGCTGGGCACCCACCCGGGCGACGTACGGCGGGCGGTGGGCGACACCGGGCCGTTCCCGGCGCCGATGGCGCTCAATGTGGTGCCGTTCGCCGGTTCGCTCAAGGAGGACGGCTGGTCCTCCGAGGAGCTCAAGGTGCGGAACGAGTCCCGCAAGATCCTGGGGCTGCCGGAGCTGAGGGTCACCGCGACCTGTGTACGGGTGCCCGTGATCACCACGCATTCGCTGGCCGTGCACGCGCGGTTCGAGAACGAAGTGACGGTCGAGGCGGCGCACGAGATCCTGGCGGGCGCCCCCGGGGTGGTGCTGTGCGACAACCCGGCGGAGGGCGAGTTCCCGACGCCCGCCGACGCCGTGGGCACCGACCCCACCTGGGTCGGCCGGGTGCGGCGGTCGCTGGACGATCCGAAGGCGCTGGAGCTGTTCGTCTGCGGCGACAACCTGCGCAAGGGCGCGGCGCTGAACACAGCGCAGATCGCGGAGGTCGTCGCGGCCGAGCTGGCGGGCGGGACTGCCGCGCGGTGACCCAGGGCCCGCCACTGGGTAACCCGCGAGTGGGTAACCCGTGGCTGGGTTAGCCCGTGACTGGGTTAGCCCTTCACTGGGTTAAGGGGGGCCGGGCCGTCGTAGGAGGGGCCGGGGCGCCGTAACGTGAGCGATCGTCTTAAAGTGACGTTTCACCAGTGCGTCGTCCGGCAGATTGTGAATATCCTGTGTGCGTGTCACTGGCCTGGACCAGCTGAGCTGGGCCGTTGATGTGATCGACGTATTCGCTCCCCGCTCGCTGCAACCGGCAGTGGGCGGGGAGCGTCTTTCCAGCCGCCCCGCAGTGGGCACTGGGATAACTGGGGCATTGGGGAAGAGTTGGTGCGCATGGGGGCATTCAACGCATCGTCAAAAGCGGTGCCTCACGCGTACAACCCTGACAGGGGGCGGCGTGTCCAACAAGCGTGGCAGAGGTATTCGGCATCGCAACGGTTCCAGGGCATGGCGGCGTGGCAGTACGCCCCCCGCGTGCCCCAGGTGGCATGCCGGTGATCGCGCCATGGCCGACGGCCCGCCCCGCGCAGATCACAACAGGGCGCGAGGACACTGACGACGCGATGGCAGCGGGCACCACAGTCGATCACCTCACCGAGACCTACCGCGCCCATTACCGGTCGCTGCTCGGTCTCGCCGCGCTCCTGCTCGACGACACCGCGTCCTGCGAGGACGTCGTGCAGGAAGCGTTCATCCGTGTGCACTCGGCGCGCAAGAGAGTCCGGGATCCCGAGAAGACCCTCGCCTATCTGCGGCAGACGGTCGTCAATCTCTCCCGCTCCGCGCTGCGTCGGCGCATCCTCGGGCTGAAGCTGCTCTCCAAGCCGATGCCCGATATGGCCAGTGCCGAGGAGGGGGCGTACGAACAGCTGGAACGCGATCAACTGATCAAGGCGATGAGGGGACTTCAGCGCCGTCAGCGCGAGGTTCTCGTGCTGCGCTACTTCGCCGATATGACCGAGGCCCAGGTGGCCGAGACGCTGGGCATTTCGCTCGGCTCGGTCAAGGCGTACGGCTCGCGCGGCATCGCGGCGCTCCGCGTCGCCATGGAGGCTCCGGCATGAACCACAACACATCTGCGCCGGACCCGGGGGATTCCGGCCGGCGGCACGGCCACGAGCCGGAATCCAGGGAGCCAGGGGAGTCCAGGGAGACCACGGGGCCCATGGAGCCGGCAGAGGCGACGGAGACCGCGGAGACCGCGGAGTCCGCAGAGTCCGCCGGGTCTGGGGAGTCCCCGGAGGCCCGTGAGTCGGCCGGGTCCGCGGAGGCCCGTGAGCCTGCGGAGTCCGCGGGCGCCGGGGAGCGCACCGGGTCCGGCGAGGAGCGCTCCGGGTCCGCCGAGGCCACGGAGGGCAGGAAGTCCGCCGGGGCCGAGCCGGGGCGGGTGACGCCCCTCCGTATTCAGCTGGACGACGACGAGCCCGGCGGTGAGGACGAGGATGCGCTGCGGCTGCTGCTGCACCGCGCCGTCGACGAGCTCGAGCCGTCCCCCGAGTCCCTCGACCATCTGCGGCGTGCCGTGCCCGCCCGCCGTGCGCGGCGGCGCCAGGCCCTGGTAGGGGCCGCTGCGGCGCTGGTGCTCGGCTGCGCGGCCGTACCGGCGCTGGTGCACGTCGCGACCACCAGCGACAGCTCGAACGACCGCCCGGCCAACGCCGCCAGCAGCCACCGCACCCCTGAGACCAGCGGCGGCCGGCACGGCGAGGGCAGCGGTGGCAAGGACGCCGACGGGCCCTCCGACACGGTCGAGGAGCACAAGGGCGACAAGGGCAAGGACGAGGAGCAGGACAAGCCGCCGAAGGGCGAGGAGGGCGGCTCCGGCGGTACGGCCCCCGACCCCACCAACACGCTGAACGCCACCTCCCCCACCTGCGGCCGCGCCCAGCTCACCAGCGGTGGCGCCGGATCGGTGGGAGCGGCCGACGCCGAGGGGCGGGCCTACGGCTCGTTCCGCGTCGTGAACATTTCGGACCGGGCCTGCACGGTCGAGGGCAGCGGCTCGGTGGGCGCGAGCGCCCAGGGCGGCGCGGACGCCTCGCGGATCCTGGTCGTGGACCATACGGCGGGGGACGCGGCGGCGGGGCTGCCCGACCCATCCACCCAGCCGGGCACGCTCATTCTCAAGCCCGGCCAGGCGTACGAGGTGAAGTTCGCCTGGATCCCGGCGTCGGGCGGCGGCACCAGCGGCTGCTCCACCACCGGCACCCCGACCCCCGACCCGCCCACGGGCGGGGCCCAGGACGGACCGCAGGACGATCCCAGCACGGGCGATCCGGGCGGCACTCCGGGCGGCGGTGGTGAGCCGCAGGACGCGAGCGTCCTGGTCAGCCACACACCGGAGGCGGGCGACCCGGCCTCGGCGAGCGTGACGATCGGCGGCGCCTGCGCCGGAACGATCTACCGCACCGGTCTGCTGGCGTCCTAGAGCCCACTGCCCTCCCTCCAAAGCCGGCCGACTTCTCTCCGGAGCCGGCTGACGTCTCTCCGGAGCCGCGGAGCAGCGGCCTCCCGGGGCCTGGAGCCCGGGAGGTCCCGCGGCGGTCCGGGCGCGCCCTGCGGGCATCCTGGGGCCGCGGCACGGGGCTCCGTGGGGCGGCCCCGCCGCCGGGGCCGGGACGCGAAGCCCGTACCGTGGGGGTGTGTATCGGTTTCTGCTGACCCCCCGCTGGTGGGTGATCAACGTGTTCACCCTGTTGGCGATCCCGGTCTGTCTCTTCATGGGCAGCTGGCAGCTCAGCCGCTTCGAGACGCGTGTCAACACGCACAACCAGCAGCAGGACGAGGCGTCCGCCGAGCGGAAGGCCGCGGCCCGGCCGCTGGGCGATCTGCTGCCGGTCACCGCGAAGACCTCCGGGGAGCGGGCCACCGCCACCGGCCGATACGACACCGCACATCAACTCCTCGTGCCCGACCGGCGGCTGGACGGCCGCGACGGCTTCTATGTGCTGACTCTGCTGCGCGTGGATGAGGCCAAGGACGGGGCCAAGGACGGGGCCAATGACGGAGGCGGAGGCGAGGGCAAGGGCGTGGCCGAGGACGGCGCCAAGGCGCTGCCCGTCGTCCGCGGCTGGCTCCCCGGCGACGCCGACGATCCGGCGGTCACCGCCAAGGTGCCCGCACCCCCCTCCGGCGAGGTGACCGTCACCGGTGCGCTGCAGGCGTCCGAGCACCAGGGCGGCGACGGGGTGAGTGCGAGCGGCGGCCTCCCCCGCGGTCAGCTGGGCATGATCAGCGCCGCCTCCCTGGTCAACCTGGTGCCGTACCAGGTGTACGACGCCTGGGTCACCTCCGCCGAGGCTCCCGGGGCCCTGAAGCCGGTGCCCCCCACGGCGGCGGAGGGCACCGGGCTCGACATCAAGGCGTTCCAGAACCTGGGCTACACCGGTGAGTGGTTCGTCTTCGCGGGCTTCGTGGTCTTCATGTGGTTCCGGTTGTTCCGCCGCGAGGCCGAGACGGCCCGGGATCTGGCCCTCGGCATCACGCCACCCGAGCCGACGGCTCCGACGGCGCCGGGTGCGGACCCGACCCCAGATGACGCCGAGCGAACTCGATCTCCAAGCGCAACTGCTTGATCCGCTCCTCGACGACCAGCGAGCCGTGCCCCGCGTCATAGCGGTAGACCTCATGCGGGGTGCCGCGCCGCTCGAGCCGATCCACATAGTTGTCGATCTGCCGTATGGGGCAGCGCGGGTCGTTCACCCCCGCCGAGATGTAGACCGGCGCCCGCACCTCCTCCACATAGGTCAGCGGGGACGATGCCTCGAACCGCTCCGGCACCTCCTCCGGGGTGCCACCCAGCAGGGTGCGGTCCATCGCCTTCAGGGCCTCCATCTCGTCGTGGTAGGCCGTCACGTAGTCGGCGACCGGGACCGCGGCCAGCCCCAGCGCCCAGGAAGCCGGCTGGGTCCCGAGCCCCAGCAGCGTGAGATAGCCGCCCCAGGAGCCGCCGGCCAGCACCAGCCGCTCGGGGTCGGCGAGCCCGGAGGCCACCGCCCACTCCCGCACGGCCGCGATGTCCTCCAGCTCGATCAGCCCGACCCGGTGCTTGAGCGCGTCCGTCCACGCCCTCCCATAGCCGGTGGAGCCGCGGTAGTTGACCCGCACGACGGCGAAGCCGTGGTCCACCCAGGCGGCGGGGCCCGCCGCGAAGGCGTCGCTGTCGTGCCAGGTCGGCCCGCCGTGGATGTCGAAGACCGTGGGGAAGGGGCCCTCGCCCGCGGGCTTCTGCACCAGCGCGTGCACCCGCCCACCGGGGCTGTCCACCCAGACGTCGGTGACCGGCACCGACTCCGGGGCGGTGAAACCGGGCGGGTCCAGCACCGTCCGCCCGCTCGTCGACCGCACCTGGGGCGGCTTCTCGGCCGACGACCACAGGAACTCCACCGTGCCGTCCGGCCGCGCCGTGGCGCCCGAGATCGTGCCCGCCGGGGTCTCCAGACGAGTCAGCTCGCGGGAGGCGAGGTCGTACCGCCACAGCTCGCCGCGGGCCTGATGGCTGTGCTCGACCAGCAGCGCCGATCCGTCCGGGAACCAGTCGGCCCCGACGTCCCCGGGCAGGTCGATCGCGAGCGCGGTCTCCACGCCGGTCGTCGGATCCCACACCATGGGCTCCCACCGGCCGCGCCGCTGATGCCCGACCAGCAGCCGGGTGTCGCCCTCCACGGGCGCGAAGCCCATCACGGACAGGCCCAGCTCCTCCGTGCCGCCCTTGGTGTCGTCCAGCTCCGCGACGGCCGTCCCGTCCGGCCGCAGGACCCGGATCGCCGAGTGCATCGCGTCGCCGTGCTCGGTGTGCTCGACCGCGATCAGCGTCCCGTCGTATGAGAGATCGCCCACTCCGGCGGACTCGCGGTGCCGGTAGATCTCCTCGGACTCGCCGCCCGGCCGCACCACATGGATGGTCGAGCCGTCCTCGTCGGTGGACCGCCCGACGACCGCCGTGCCGTCGCGGCCCAGCGCGAGCCCCGCGGGGTAGGAGGGCTCCAGGCCCGGGGTCGCGGGCTCGTCGGCCGGGCGCTCGTCACCCTCGTCACCCTCGCCGCCGCTGAACGGCTGGCGCAGCCACACCCCGAACTCATCGCCGTCGGTGTCCGAGAACCACCAGATCCACCGGCCGTCCGGCGACAGCACCCCGTCGGTCGTCCCGTTCGGCCGGTCCGTGACCTGCCGCTGGGCACCGGTGGCCCGGTCCCATGCGTACAGCTCGTACGTACCCGTGGCGTTCGAGACGAACAGCGAGTGGTCCGGGGCGTCTTCCGCCCAGTCGGGCAGCCCCACTCGCGGCGCCCGGAAGCGCTTTTCCCAGTCCGGCATGGACTCCGTGCTCTCAGTCATGCCCACCATTCTGCGCCGCACCCCGACATGCGCGCTGGCATCGTCCCGCGCCTGTGGATAACGTTCCCGGCGGGATGGACACCAGGCCGCATACCGAGGGGGAGCTGATGGCCGACATAGGCGCGACGGTGGAGACGTACTGGGCAACGGCCCAGGCCAGGGACTGGCGGGCGTTCAGCGCCACCCTCGCCGACGACGTCCGCTACGAGCTGCCGCAGACCCGCGAGCGGGTGCTCGGCCGGGACGGCGTGGTCCGCTTCAACGCGGAGCACGTGGGCGAGTGGAGCCTGGAGGTCGAGCGCGTCGTCACCGACGGCGATCAGGCGGTCTCCTGGGTGAGTTTCAGCGTGGACGAGGAGGAGACGCAGGCGATCAGTTTCTTCACCGCCTCGGCGGACGGCCGGATCCAGACCATCACCGACTTCTGGCCGACGTCGTACGAGCCCCCGCGCGAGCGCGAGCACTTGGTCGAGCGCTTCTGAACACCCTCCCGATATCCGATACCGGATGCTCGATACCGATACCCTCCCGCCCCTCCGGTTCCTGCCCCTCCCACCCCCTGTCCCTCCGGCCCCCTGCCCCTCCCGTTCACCCCGCCGCCTCCCCGGGCTCGGCTACTTCAGCAGCACCGGCAGCTCCTCCACGCCGTAGACGATGGAGAGCTTGCGGAACGAGAGCTTCTCCGCCGGTACCGCGAGCCGCATCTCCGGGAACCGCCGTATGAGCGCGGGGTAGGCGGCCCGGAGTTCCATCTTGGCCAGCTCGGCGCCGATGCAGCGGTGGATGCCGTGGCCGAAGGCCAGGTGGGAGGGGGCCTGCCGGTGCGGATCCACCCGCTCCATGTCCGGGCCCAGCTTCTCGTCCCGGTTGGCCCCGCTCAGTGAGCACAGCACCAGATCACCGGCGGATATCCGGGTGCCCGCGATCTCCATGTCCTCGCGGGCGAACCGCGGGAAGGCCACCTGCACCACCGTGAGATAGCGCAGCAGCTCCTCCACGAACGGGTCCACGACCTCGTCCTGGTCGCGTATCGCGGCGAACTGCTCGGGGGCCTGGAGCAGCGCCAGCGTGCCGAGCGCCAGCATGCTCGCGGTCGTCTCCAGACCGCCGGTCAGCACCCCGTCGGCGAGCCCGGCCAGCTCATGGTCGTCGAGCTCGTCGCCGTGCTCCTTCACCAGCATGCCGAGCAGCCCGTCACCGGGCGTCTCACGCTGCTTCCGCACGATCCCGTGCAGATAGGAGAGGGAGTCCGACATCGCGCCGAGGGAGGCGTTCGCCCCGTCGAAGAGGTCGAACCGCGCCGTGCTGTGGCGCTGGAAGTCATCGCGGTCCTCGTACGGCACACCGAGCAGTTCGCAGATGACCAGCGCGGGAATGGGAAGCGCGAACGCCTGCACGAGATCCACCGGGCCCTCGGCCGCGGCCATCTCGTCGAGGCGCTCCTCCACGATGGAGTGGATGCGCGGGGTGAGCCTGCTGAGCCGCCGCATGGTGAATTCGGGCGTCAGCAGGCGTCGCAGTCTCGTATGCGTCGGTGGATCGCTGAAACCGAGACCTCCGGGATTCTGCTGCGGGGCGACGCCGATGTTCCGTTCCGCGAGGTTGGTGAAATCGGAGCTGAAGCCCTTCGCCTTTCCGAGCACCGCCTTGGTCTCGTCATATCCAGTGACAAGCCAGGCATTGATCCCGAAAGGCAGCCATATCTTGCTGATGGGTTCCTTTGCCCTGATTCGGGACAGATCGGCAATGGGGTCGAGGCCATCGCGCCTCATCGGTGCCAGTGTGGCGTCCGGGAGGAACGACATCTTGGACAAGTCGAAGCCGTTCTTCTGAATTCTCGTAAAGTACTTGCGGCCCAGCCAGGTGACGATGTTTGAGCGGAGATTCGACATGGCGCAATACTGCCCTGCCGCGCCCGGGTGGCCGTGCTCCGATGCCGGACGCGCCCCGGTGTGATGCGCCACAACAGCGTGTGCGCCCTCCCCGCGCGGGCACTTTGGGGGCGCGTGGGTGGGCACATGGGAGGGCGCGTGGGTGGGCATCAACGCGCCGGTGGGCACCAAGGTGGCGCTGACCACGAAATCGGAGGAAGGTGTAGATATCGGGCGTGAAGTCCGATCGATGACGGCTGCCTGCGGGACGTCTGTGGCGCCCCCAGGGATATGAGTGAGGTGAGCGGCCTTGCGGGAGAGGTTCCGTGCTGTCCAGGGCGCGCCCTGCTGGGTGAGTCTGATGGCAGCGGATCTGGACCGCGCGCACCACTTCTACGGAGAGCTCTTCGGCTGGGGCTTCCGCCCCACCCGGCAGGGTCACGGCCGTTACACCATCGCGTACACCGAGGGCGGCGTACCGACCGTCGGCATCGGCGCCTCGTCGCCCTCGGCGGGAGTGACTCTGCCGGTCACCTGGACCACGTACTTCGCGGCGGACAGCGCGGACGATGTGGCCTCGCGCGTCCAGGAGCGCGGCGGCACGGTCGCGGTCGGGCCGCTGGAGTTCGGCAGCGGCCGGGTGGCCTGGGCGGCCGACCCGGACGGGGCCAACTTCGGCGTATGGGAGGGCGATCTGACCTCCGCCTGGTGGGGCGAGCGCAGGCCGGGTGCGCCCGTATGGCTGGAGCTGCGCACGCGTGACGCCTTCGAGGCGGCGCTCTTCTACGGGCAGGTCTTCGGCTGGGACACCCAGGGGCGGGAGCGCTGCGACGTCCGCTTCGAACACGACCGGGTGGTCCTCCATATCGACGGTAAGGCCGTCGCGGGGCTGCGCGGCGGCGCCATCGAAGCCGCCCCGGACCCGAACGTCCGGCCCCGCTGGCGGGTCTACTTCTGCGTGAAGGACGTCGACGAGGTCGCCGAACGCGCCGCGGAGCTCGGCGGCGGCGTCATCTCCCTGCCGGCCGACACCCCCTATGGGCGCGTCGCGGCGCTGCGCGACCCGGAGGGCGGGATCTTCAGCGTGGCGGCCGTGAGGAAAGGGCCCGCGGACGGGGATCCTGGCGGTGGAGGCTGAGGGGCGAGGGGAGACTGAGGAGGAGGGGGCTGGGGCCTCGACGGCTGTAGGCGTCGGCGCCTACGATCGGAAGTACGGCATCGCGTGTCGGTCACCGGCTGGGTGAGGCATGGAGGTGCTCGTGAGATTGCCTTACGGAGGCATTCCACAGTGTCTGTCGAGTTGAATCACACGATCGTCCATTCTCTGGACAACCACGAATCCGCGGAATTCCTGGCGAATATCCTTGGCCTCGAGGTGGGAGAAGAATGGGGCCCGTTCGTTCCGGTGGAAACCAGTAATGGTGTCACCCTGGATTTCGCTACCATTCCCGGCGAGTCGATCGTCATGCAGCATTACGCGTTCCTCATCTCGGATGAGGAGTTCGACGCGGCCTTCGGGCGGATCCGGGAGCAGGGGGTCACGTACTACGCCGATCCCCATCTGAAGCAGCCGGGCGAGATCAACCACCATCACGGCGGGCGCGGGCTGTACTTCATGGACCCGGCCGGTCATGGCATGGAGATCATCACTCGCCCGTACGGCAACGAGGAGTAGTCCGAGTAGTCCGGAGAGGCCCTGGGGCCCTCGGGCCCTGAGGCTCTGGACTACGGGTGGGGCGGAGCGCCGTACGCCCCGGCCCACCCGCTCAGTCTTCCTCTGCCCGCTCGCGGTCCCGGCGCTCCCGCCACGCCCGTACGGCCTCGTCGACGTCGAACGGCGCGAGATTGAGCGGCGGGCCGGGCGGGGGCCGCCGGATCGCCTCGCGGATCTTGTCATTGACCTCCGAGAGGATCTCCCGCACCGTCCGTTCCGACGGCGCCTTCTCCACGGCGGCGAGCGCGTCCTCCGCCTCTTTGCGCAGTACGAGTGTCGGTGGCAGAAACGACAGATTCTCGCGGGCCATCTTCTCCTTGACCCACCACAGATCGTCATAAGGCCTGTCGAGATTGGGGAGGGGTTTTCCCTTCCCCTGGAGGTTGGCGAACGCGCCGCGTTCCTCCGCCTCGCGGATCTGTCGGTCGGCCCACGTTTCGAAACTGATGCCCGGTGGCTTTCGCTCGGTCACCCTCAGATTCTCCCTCAGGTGGCGCGAAACGCGCCACAGGCCGTATGGGAAAGGGAGGTCAGAGGTGGGAGGCGAGGACCGGCAGCAGATCCTGGAACGTCCGCCCGGTGGCGGGCGCGCCGATCGCCGACATCTGCCAGGCCGCGCCCGCTCCGCCCCCACCCGCGCGGTGAACCTTGGCCATGATCTGGGCCGTGTACGGGCCGCCGCCGCTCAGGGTGTAGCGGGCCAGCTCCTGGCCGTTGGTCTCGTCGACCAGACGGCAGAAGGCATTCTGCACCTCGGCGAAGGTCTGTCCGGAGAAGGAGTTCACCGTGAACAGGATCTGATCGACATGGACCGGAACACGCTGCAGATCGATCAGGATCGATTCGTCGTCACCGCCTTGACCGGCGCCGCCGACGAGGTTGTCGCCGGTGTGCCGTACGGATCCGTCGTCGCTCGTCAGATGCTGGAAGAACACGACGTCCACGGCTTCCCGCCCGGCGAAGAGCACGGCCGAGGCATCCAGGTCGATCTCCTTGGCGGTCAGCCGGGCGAGGAACCCCTTTCGCGGCGCGGCCTGCCAGCCCAGGCCCATGCGCACCGCGGTGAGCTCACCCCCGTCGGACTTGCTCAGGCTGATCCGCTGGCCCTTGGCCAGGTTTACCGTCATGTGGTTCCTCTCTCGCTCTTCGGACTCGTCCGGGACGGGCTGTGCGACCGCTCCAGCCGGTCGCGCAGGAACGGCAGGATGCCGCGGTGAAGAAGGGCCCTCAGCCAGGCGTCGCGGGCCGTGGCCACGGCCGCGCCATCCCGGCGCCTGAGGTAGGGCGGATGCGTGGGTGGATGCGTGAGCGGATGCGTGGGTGGATGCCGGTGAAGACGTAGGTGCCCATGAGGACGTGGGCGCTGGTCGGGGGCCGAGGTTCGGTGGCGTACGACGGTGCCGAGCAGGCAGGCCACCCCCACCACCAGAGTGAACGCCGCGATCGTCGCGCTGGTCAGCCCGGCGGTCAACAGCGCGTCGACCAGCTCGCGTTGAGAGCCGAGGAGTCCCAGCACCCCGCCGAGGAGCAGAAAGGCCGCGGTCGAGGCGGCGGCCAGAGCCGGTGTGAGGACGGCGAACACCGGCAGCAGTCCACGGACGCCTGCCGAGGGGGTGGGTGAGCCGGATAGGGCAGATGCGGTGGACGTGGTGGACGCGGTGCACGCGGTCGTCGTCGCGGCGGCGCGTTGCCGGAGGTACGCGGCGTATTCGGGCGCGGCGGCCGTCGCGATCAGCTCGCTCGCCACGAGCGCCTGGGCGCGCAGCCGTTGGATGTCCGCGTCCCCGGTGGCCCCATTGCGCCGCAGGGCCTCACGGATCTCCGCCGTACGCAGCGCCTGGTGCAGCGCCCGCTCGAAGTCGGGCCTGTCCTCGGCCTGTAAGCCGGGTGGGGCGGTCATGTCCGCGCTTCCTCGATGAACTCGATGAGCTGGATGAGCTCGATGAGTAGGAATGAACCGGCCGCCGGACCTGTCTCAGGGGAAAGGCCGGGCCCGGCGGCCGCGGGAGGGCGTCAGCCAGAGATTTCAGAGATTGACGCCGAAGTCGGAGGCGATGCCCGCGAGCCCCGAGGCGTAACCCTGGCCGACCGCGCGGAACTTCCACTCCGCGCCGTTGCGGTAGAGCTCGCCGAAGACCATCGCCGTCTCGGTCGCGGCGTCCTCGCTCAGGTCGTAGCGGGCGAGTTCGACGTTGTCGGCCTGGTTGACCACCCGGATGAAGGCGTTCCGGATCTGGCCGAAGTTCTGGCCGCGGCTCTCCGCGTCGTGAATGGAGACCGGGAAGACGATTCTGGCGATCTCGGCGGGCACGGCGGTCAGGTTGACCTTGATGGCCTCGTCGTCGCCCTCGCCCTCACCGGTGAGATTGTCGCCGGTGTGCTCCACGGAGCCGTCGGGGCTGGTGAGGTTGTTGTAGAAGACGAAGTGCCGGTCGGACGCGACCTTACCGGCCTCGTCGCACAGCAGCGCGCTCGCGTCGAGGTCGTAGTCGGCGCCCGTCGTCGTCCGCACGTCCCAGCCCAGGCCGACGAGAACGGCGCTCAGACCCGGCGCCTCCTTGCTCAGCGAGACATTGCCGCCTTTGGACAGGGAAACTCCCACGATCTCCTCCTCGTGCTCGGTGGACCGGAGTTAAAATCTACAGCACTGTAGAAATTGATCGGGCGAGGGACGGAGGGGTTGGCGAGATCTGGGCGGGTGAGGGGGAGGCGAGACGGAGCGGGGCGAAGCCGGTGACCCATCTGACCCACCGACTCACCGCGCCACCGCGCCACCGCACCGGCGCACCACCACCCCGCCACCCCCACCGCCCATAGGCCTACGCGGTGGCGAGCGACACCTCGGTCGACTTGATCAGAGCGGTGACCCGGCTGCCCTCGGCGAGCCCCAGCTCCGCCGCCGCCTCCTGGGTGATGGCGGCCGTGAGCTCCTGGCCGCCGCCGATGTCGATGACGACGGTGGCCATGGCGGCCCCGAGGGTGAGGCGGCTGACGGTGCCAGGGAAGCGATTGCGGATGCTCAGCCCCGAGACTTCCCCGGTGGCCAGCGCCACCTCGGTGGCCTTGGCCAGCGCCGTCACCTCGGAGCCCGCCCCGATACCGAGCTCCGTCACGGCGCTCATGGTCACGGCGGCCGTCACCATCTGTCCCCCGGACAGTCGCCCCTGGACCGTGGCCATGGCCTCGCCAGGCGTCACGGACACGACGGTGGCGGGGAGCTGATTGCGGATGCTGAGACTCATGGGTGCACCACCCCGGAGGCGGAGGTCGAGGGCCTGATACCGCTCACCCTAGGCACCCACCCAAGGATCCGCGCGCCGAGCACACCGGCCCCGTACGCCACACAGGACTGGGCAGGTCTCCCGCACCCCCTCAGCCACACCCAGCCCCCCGTAGCCGCTGTCAACGAATCGCCGACATCTGGCTCGTCATGGTGTGCTCGACGAGCGTGATCAGGGCGAATTTGCTGGACTCGCGGGAGCGCGCGTCACACATCACCACCGGCACGCGCGCATCGAGGTCGAGGGCGTAGCGCACCTCCTCGGCATTGAAGTCGCAGGTGCCATGGAAGCGATTGACTGCGACGATGAACGACGTGCCGCGGTGCTCGAAGTAATCGACGGCGGGGAAGGAGTCCTCGAGTCTCCGAGTGTCGGCCAGCACGATGGCCCCGAGTGCGCCGAGAGCCAACTCGTCCCACATGAACCAGAAGCGGTTCTGCCCAGGGGTACCGAAGAGGTACACCACCAGATCCCGGCTGATCGTGATCCGGCCGAAGTCCATGGCCACGGTCGTTGTGTTCTTCTCCTCCACGCCGCTGAGGTTGTCCACGCCCTCGCTCGTCGCCGTGATCGTCTCCTCGGTCTTCAGCGGGGAGATCTCACTGACGGCACCGACCATCGTGGTCTTCCCGGCGCCGAACCCGCCGGCGATGAGGATTTTGACCGCTGTCGGAAGATCGCCAGAACCGGGATTCGGCTCAAAGCCTGCGAATTCCATCAAGTACCGCCTGAAGAAGGTGTATGTCCGGGGCCTCCGCCAGCTCGACCGGTGCGCGTGTGCGGATGGCCCTCATATCGAGTAGGTCTCCGAGCAGGACCTTGGTCACTGTCACGGTCATGCCCAGTCGGGCAGCGATCTCGGCAACGGAGAGGGGGGCGCCCGTGCACATGCGCAGGATCACGATGTGCTCCGGCTCAAGGCCGGGACGTGCCGTGTCAGGACTCGAGGCGACGATCAGCGTGATCAGGTCGACCTCGTCCCGACTTGGCCGCGTGCGGCCGCCGGTTCTCGCGAACGAGCGCACGATGGGGCCTGCGTCCACGTCCCACCATGATTCCTCCGGCTCGGACATGGGGCCTCACCTCAGATGGACGACGGCGAAACCGCTGCCGCTTGTCGTGGCGCCGCGGCAAGGTAGTCACCGACACGCTTGACGATCAGGTTCATCTCATAAGCAACGAGGCCAACGTCGATTTCGGACCCGCCAAGGATGGCGAGGCAGGCGCCTTTTCCCGCACCGGAGACAAACAGAAAGAGGTTCTCCAGTTCGACGATCGTCTGCCGCACGGGCCCTCCGCTGAAGCGGCGCCCGAAGCCTCCGGCCAGGCTCTGGACACCCGAGGCGATAGCCGACATGTGTTCGGCGTCTTCACGGACGAGTTCGCGCGAGTGGGCGATCACCAGTCCGTCGGCCGACAACACGAGGACGTGCCTCGTCCCGGGAACCCGCCGCACGAGATCGTCCAGCATCCAGTTGAGGTCGGTGACCTGTTTCGGCATATGCGTCATCACGAATCCCACTGTCCTTCTCGGGTCGGCCAGTTCCCGGCCACGTCATCTTGTCTGCCATCGCGCTCCTGCTCCGCGGCGTCACGCCCCCGATACGACTGGCGCTGGTACATCGACATCAGGCGCCTTGCCTCCTCGGCCGACCGCTCCTTGGCCGGCTCGTTGGGCGCCGGGGTCGCAGGGTGGAGCAGCTGCGGTTGCATGCTTGCCTGGCGGATCCGGCGCGGCAGCCGTTTCGATGTTCGCTGTGGCCGTTCCGGATGCCCCGTGTCCGGTGGGTTGTTGCGTATCGGCTCGACACCGCCTGGCATGCGCGGCTCCTCCCGGCGGGACAGTGTCCCCACCGTCTCCGAACGTGGTGGCCTCTCCGGGGGCAATGGCGTCGAAGCGTGTCCGATGTCGCCTGCCCACGTGGGGGAGCCCGCCGGTGATCGCGTGTTGTCCGCCACCGGTGCCGCAGCCCCGGCCATCACCGCGGTGCGGCCAGGGTTCGGAGCGTTGGTCTCGGTTGCCTCCAGGAGGTCCACCGGAACCAGAACCACCGCCGAGGTCCCCCCGTACGGTGAGGGACGCAAGGTGATCACAATATTGTGGCGAGCCGCCAGCCTCGCGACGACGAACAGACCGAGGCGGGTGTCCTCCCTGAAGCCCATGACATTGAACTCAGGCGCCGCCGCCAGCAGGCGGTTGGCCTCCTCACGTACCTCATCGGTCATGCCGATGCCGTGGTCCTCGATTTCGATCCCGAGCCCCTTGGGCACGACCTCCGCATGGATCCGTACGGGCGACTCCGGCGGAGCGAACGTCGTCGCGTTCTCGATCAGCTCGGACAGCAGGTGCATCATGTCGCCGGCCACCGGGCCGACGAGCGTGACCTCAGGGATCCCGGTCAGCTGGACCCGGGAGTAATCCTCGATCTGTGAGGCTGCCGCACGCAGCATCTCGGTCAACTGCACCGGATGACGCCAGCGGCGGGCGGGCATCGCGCCGCCTAGAATGGATAAATTCTCGGAGTTGCGCCGCATCCGCGTGGCGAGGTGATCCAACCGGAACAGGTCGGCGAGCCGATCGGGATCCTCCTCGTGGCGTTCCAGAGTGTCCATCAGAGCGAGCTGACGGTGCACCAGTCCCTGGCTGCGCTGCGCGAGGTTGAGGAACACGCGGCTGATACCCTCACGTGTTTCGGCCTGCTCGATCGCCGCCCGTACGGCGATGCGTTGCGCCGTGGCGAACGCGCTGGCGACCTGTCCGATCTCGTCCGAACCATGGTTGATTTCGGGGACGGCCTCAGCAAGTTGAACTTTGTCGCCCTTCTGAAGATGGGTGATGATTTCGGGTAGCCGCTCCTCGGCCAGCCGCAGCGTTGCGCCGCGGAGATCCCGGAGCCGACGGATCAGTGCCCGTGAGACCAGCACGGAGATCAACACGGCCAGCGCGATGGCCAGCAGAGCTCCCACACTGGTCCAGATCACCGAGGTCATTAGTTCGTCGACACGGTCGTTGGCGAATCCGACCGCGAAGTCCACCTGGCCCAAGGTGAGCTGCTGAAGGCTCCCCGCCACCTTGAGCATCGAAGCCTGCCAGCGCTCGAAACTGGGTGAAATCCGGCCGGACTCCATGGCTGACCGCTCTGCGGCAGCCAGCATCGACCACTCCCGTCCAGCAGCGATCGCTTGATAGCGCTCCGCCTGCGCCCCGCGTAGAGCTGGCACCACCACCTCCCACTGTTCCCGCTGCACGCCAACGAGCCGAGACAATTGCCTCTGTTCCTTGGCGGACATGCCGGTGGTCGATGACAGTCCTACGGACAGCACTGCGTTTTGCCTGGCGAGGCTCTCGAGGGCGCGGAATAGATCTGCGGCGGTTGTCCCTTCGTTGAGCGCCTTGGAGTCGTTGGTCAGGCGGGCTTCAGCCTCGAAGTACCTCATGCCGGTACTCAAGGCGCCGGTGTAAAACTCGTAGGCGTCGCCGTGATTCACCTCGCGCGCGTCAACCTGCTGCCGGAATTTCGGCAGCATCGCGAGGCCCGCGCTGATCTGCTGGAAGGTCCGTTTGAGAGCGGGCGGGTTGTTGGCGACTACCGGTTCTGCGGCCTCGCGCATCTCCGCGAGTCTCCGGTCGGTGTTCACGCGTTGCCGGTCGAGCAGTCCCCGACCCGCCCCGGACTGAGCCAGGTAGATCATCGACAGCCGGCGCTCCTCTTGAAGGGCCACCATCGCGGTCTCGCTCTTGACCCCCACCGCTTCCACGTCCCGCACGGTCTGACGCAGATCCAGCGCCTCGTTGAACCCTTTGATCGTGTAGGTGCCCCACAGGCCGGTCAGGGCCAGGCTCGGGATGAGCACGAGGACGAGGACGCGGGCCCGGATCGACCAGGGGCCCTGACGTCCGCGTGGCCGGGGAATGGCCCGCCGGGGGGCCGCACGCTGCCTGGCCCGGCCCCGCCTTGCGCGTCTACCGGCGGTCGGCTGAGCATCGCGCCCCTGCTGGGCGGGCTGTGAGGGTGAACTCGCGGCAGGGGCTGCCTCGGCGTCAGGCGGTAAATGGGACAGCAAGTTGAATATTCCCCTGATTGGTGGAAAACCGGAGCATTCGCTGCGACGCCCAGTAAGACATCGGCGCCCAGGGTGCTGGAATCCAGGGCATCGATGTCGACGATTCACGAACAAGGGATTGTCAATTCCCGCACGACAGCGTTCCGGTCGCGAACCGGGTCGTGGCGGGCACTCGTCACATGCGCGAGTCACCTGGGCGGGGAGGTCTTCGTCCCGGATCGGCGGAGGTGCTCTCCGGCCTGGGACTGCCGGTATTCGCTGGGTGTGACATCGTAAAAATGGCGGAACATACGGGTGAAGACGGTCGGGTTCTCAATTCCGACAGACCGGGCGATCGCGGCGATGGGGCGCTGTCGACGCTGGGGGCTCGCCAGGTTCCTGCGAGCCTCCTCCATACGGGTACTACGAATGTACCGGGCCGGTGAAGTGCCACTTTCCCGAAAAACGATCTCCACATAGCGCACGGAGACCCCGAACGCCGCTGCCACCGCCTTCGCGGACAGATCCGGCTCGGCGAGGTGACGCTGTATGAAGTCACGCATGCGCAGGAGTTGAGCCTGGTGTCCGAGGAGCCCGTTCACTCCGGCCTGGTCGGTAAGTTCATCGGACCGCAGCACGGAGAACGTCAACTCGCGTAAGACGTTTCCCAGTTCGGGCAGTAAGTCCGAGTCTAACCGCTCGCCGTTGGCGTAGATCTCCTTGATCGTGGCCCGAAGGACGCGCAGAACCGGGTTCTGGGCGGCGATGCGGCGCCCGACCCGTTCCCTGCTGACCGGCGTGACCCGTGCCACGTCCGTACGCGGCAGCGTCAGTACGAGGTGATGGGCGAACTCATCTGCGCTGAGCTGGAAAGGAGCCGTGCTGTCGAGCAGAACCGCGTCCCCGCGATGCAGGTGGGACCGCACATTTCCATTGAGCGATGAACTGTCTTCCTGGGCGATCGAAAGGAGGTAGAAGTCATCCTGATTTCCGACAAGCATCCTGGGTGCGCGCACGACACGCACCGGATCGGAACCGACGTCGGTCAGGCTGAGACCTCCCAGGTCGAGTTGACGGAGCCAGCCCGTGTAGCCGGCCCCGTCCCCTGTGCGACCGACCGGGATCGCGTCGAGCTCGATCAGGGATTCGTGCAGCATCCCCCGCCAAGCGTCAACATCGGCTGACATGCCGCCGGCCAGGCAGGACTGATTCTGCGTGACAGCGGCGCCGAGCGGTGTTCCATGGGGCGTACTCAGGACACGGGGAGCAGTCCCGCCCTCGTGCGGCCGCGAGGTCCTGGGAGGCAAGCTCATCGCACGGTCTTCGTTCATAGCGGTCGGACTCTCCAGAAATGTATAGACCGGGTGCGCGGATGGTCGGTTCAGGTCGGGATCGAAAGTTCAGCATGTTCTCCACCGCTCCGCTTCCTGGGGCGGTCGCAGCGCACCCCCACGCGCCGGGTGGCCAGACCAGGAGCTGGCCCCGTCGCCTCGGCCGACGGCCGCGGCGATGGGTGCACGGAAGCAGCAAACAGGAGGTACAAATGCGGAGGGCCGCCGTACTCGGGGGCAGCATCGCGGGGCTGCTGGCCGCCCGAGTGCTTAGTGATCACGCAGATGAGGTGGTGGTCCTGGAACGGGATGACGTCGCCGTGTCGGGCGAATTCGGGGGCGGTCAGGGCCCTCGGCCCGGTGTACCGCAAGGCACCCAGATGCACGCTCTGCTGGACGCGGGCCGCCGAAGGATCGACCACTGGTTTCCCGGATTCTCCACCGAACTGGTCGCCGACGGTGCCGCACTCGCGGACACCGGTACGGACGTGCACAGTTACCTTGATGGCAGTCTCAAGGTGCTGGTAGGTGGCGTGGAGATGGTCAGCGCCACGCGGCCGTTCCTGGAGACACACCTCCGCCGCAGGGTGTTGGCGCTCGACAATCTGAGTCAGGTCAACGGTCGCGTGCAGGGACTGGCCTTCACTGGCGACCGGGTGAGCGGGGTGCGGTACGCGGGCGCGGCCGGTGACGACGTCCTATCCGCCGATCTGGTGGTCGACGCGACCGGCCGCGCCAGCCGGATCGCGGCCTGGTTGAGGGAGGGGGGCTGGCCCGAACCGGAGATGCGGCGTGTTCACGTGGACCTTGGCTATGCCACCGCGCTGTTTCGTCACCCCGAGGGACCGCATGGCGTCACACTGGCACAGTCCCTGGCGACCCTGCCGGATGGCCGATTGCGGCTGGGCACCCTTGGCCGGGTCGAGGGAGATCGGTGGATTGTCCTGGTGGCCGGGTACTCGGAAGACCGCCCGGGACGGAGCATGGAGGGGTTCCTTCGCCGCTGCGAGGAAGACCCGGCGGCACCGTTTCGCCAGCTGGCCGAGGACGGTGAGCCGATCGGAGAGCCGGTGACATACCGGCATCCGGACAATCGACGGCGCGACTTCCACCTGCTGGACCGGTTCCCTGCCGGACTCATCGCGGTCGGTGACACTCTGGCCTCATTCAACCCCATATACGGCCAGGGCATGTCCTCGGCCACGATGCACGCCTCGTGCCTGGCGGCCTGTCTCGAATCCGGGCAGTCCCTGCGGGATCCGGCATGGTCGTATTTCAAGCAGGTCCGCGCCGTCGTGGATGACGCGTGGCAGACGTCCGTCCTCAATGACCTGAAATTGCCGCATGTCACCGGACCAAGGCCGCGGGGATTCAAGGTCGCTTCCCAGCTCAGCGACCTCATCGTCAAGGCGTCGGTGACCGATCCGGTGATACACCGACGCTTCCTGCAGGTGGCGCACATGCTGTCCCCGGCGAAGACGCTGATGCGTCCCGGAACGTTGCTGCGGGCCGCGTGGGCGGTACGCAAGCAGGACACCCCAGCAGCCGATACGCCGCTCGACACCGCCGCGTGACACTTCACCGGGCGGTCGCGCCTGAGCCCACCGCCACAGTCGCGCGGGTCTGCGGCCCGGATGGCCGACCAAGCCGAGTCGCAGCCAGGGCTATCGGTGCCGTGGCGTCGATCCGACCATGCCCGGGGTGCAGAGGACGCGCTGCGGTCCGGTGGTCACCCGAAGATGAGCGCGACGTCCTTCTTCAGGCAGAACCTCATGACGGCGACCAGCTGGCGGGCGTCATCGGTGTGCCGTTGGAGAAGGGGATCGCTGCCATCGTGTTGCCGCTGGTCGATGATCGCTTCCAACCGGGGCAGTATGGCCGCGCATTGAGCGGGTGTGAGGTCGGGGGCGTCGTCGTCCGGATGGTCGAGCAGGGGCGCCAGAGTCGTGGAAACGCTGCTCCACGGGCGGTCTCCGCCGAAGCCGTACATCTCAGCGAGGGTGAATCCCTCCGCCTGGGCCAGCCACTCCCTGAACACGTTGAAGCCGGTATAGGACCAGGAGACGTCCGGACTGGTCACGTTGCCGTCTCCGGGGAAGAGTACGAGCCCCATCCTGCCCTCCTTACCCGTATTCGGGAGCACTGCTCGGAATCTGGCCCCAGGGATGGTGGCACATCGGAAGTGGGGAGACGCATGCACCGGCCGCCTGTGTCGGCAGCCACCGCGCGCCGTGGCGCACGCCCTGGGAGCCGGAGGGTCGGCTCCCGAACGGCTCCCAAGGTGGCCCGGAAACGAGTCACCCCGGAAACGAGTCACCCCGGAAACGAGTCAGGGGCCCGACCCGCTTTCGCGGATCAGGCCCCTGACCTGTGTTCCTTCAGTCGGGGTGGCGGGATTTGAACCCACGACCTCTTCGTCCCGAACGAAGCGCGCTGCCAAGCTGCGCTACACCCCGAAGCAACGAGCTCTACTTTAGCGGACCTGTGGCCAGAGACGAAATCCGGTTTTCGAGGTCCCGCAGGTCGGGGCGGTCCCGGTGGGTGGGGTGGGGTCAGGGGGCCTGGGGAGTGAGGGTGAGCAGGGTGGCTTCCGGGGGGCAGGCGAAGCGGACCGGGGTGTAGCGGTTGGTGCCGCAGCCCGCGGAGACGTGGAGGTAGGAGGTGTGGCCGCCGGCCTGGTGCTGGGAGAGGCCCTTGACCCGGCGGGCGTCGAGGTCGCAGTTGGTGACCAGGGCGCCGTAGAAGGGGACGCACAGCTGGCCGCCGTGGGTGTGGCCCGCGAGGATCAGGGGGTAGCGGTCCGCGGCGAAGGCGTCGAGGACGCGCAGGTACGGGGCGTGGACCACGGCCAGGGAGAGGTCGGCGCCCGACTCGGGGCCGCCCGCCACCTCGGCGTAGCGGTCGCGCTTGATGTGGGGGTCGTCGAGGCCGGTGAGGGCGATCTCGATGTCCTCCAGCTTCAGCCGGCCGCGGGTGTTGGACAGCCCGACCCAGCCGGCCGCGTCGAAGGCGTCGCGGAGCTCCGTCCACGGGTTGTGGATGGCGCCGACGACCGGGGGGTTGCCGTTCAGACCGTGCTTACCGCTCGCCTTCTCCAAGAGGTAGCGGGCGGGGTTGCGCGGCCTCGGGCCGTAGTAGTCGTTCGAGCCGAAGACATACGCACCGGGGAACTGCATCAGCGGGCCCAGCGCGTCCAGGACCTCCGGCACGCCCTCCGGGTCCGAGAGGTTGTCCCCGGTGTTCACCACGAAGTCGGGGCGCAGCCCGGCCAGGGACTGGAGCCAGCGCTGCTTCTTGCGCTGGCCGCTCACCATGTGGATGTCGGAGACCTGTAGGACGCGCAGGGGGCGCATCCCGCGTGGGAGCACCGGAACGGTGATCCGCCGGAGCCTGAAGGACCGGACTTCGAAGCAGGCGGCGTAGGCGAGGCCGGCCGCGCCGACCGCCGTGATTCCCAGGGGTACTCCGTATCGCGCGCGCATGCCGTCCATGGTCGCAGAACGCCGCCGGGGGAGAAATCTTCGGGTGATTCCCGGCCAGTGCTGGCACACTCGACGCCATGACCACCACGCTCAAGTCCAGGCTGCAGGCCGATCTCACCGCGGCGATCAAGGCGCGCGACGAGCTGCGCTCCTCGACTCTCCGGCTCACCATCACCGCGATCACCAAGGAAGAGGTCGCGGGCGAGAGCGCGCGTGAGCTGTCCGACGCCGAGGTGGAGAAGATCGTCGCGCGGGAGGCCAAGAAGCGCCGTGAGGCCGCCGAGGCGTTCGAGAAGGGTGGACGCGCCGCGCAGGCCGAGCGGGAGAAGGCGGAGGGCGAGGTGCTCGCCGAGTATCTGCCGAAGCCCCTTACGGACGACGAGCTGAACGCCCTGGTGGCCGAGGCCGTGCGGGAGGCCGCGGCGGGTGGCGCGGAGGGGCCGCGGGCCATGGGCGCCGTGATGAAGATCGTGAACCCGAAGATCGCCGGGCGGGCGGAGGGCGGCCGGGTCGCCGCCGCGGTGAAGCGGCAGCTCGCGGGCGGATAGTTCCCCCCCCGCTCGAAGGGCGCCTTGTCGCGTTGTGTTATGGGGTGTGCACACGCTGTGCTCCGCATTAGGTACACACACGAGAAGTGGGTGCGCGCATAAGGTGGGCGCGCATATAAGAAGGGGGCCGGACATCTCTGTCCGGCCCCCTTCGGCGCTCGATCACAAGCCACCGCTACCGCGGAAAGTTCCAGCCACCATTCCCGTTGCCGTTCCCGCCATTCCCATTGCCGCCGCCGATCAGGTCCGGGGGCAGGGAGATGTCCGGCCACGGGTTGTCCTGGCCGCCGTTGTCGCCCTTGTCGTTGCCCTTGTCGCGGCCCGGCCTGTGGTCGCCCGGCTTCTTGCCGTCGTGGGGCTTGCGCTGGTTCGGGTCCTTGATCTGGACGTTCACGAAGTTCGGCGCCTGCTTGCCGTCCAGCGCGCCGCTCATCGCGTCCTTCCAGATCGGGCCGGGGGTGTCCGCGCCGTAGACCTTGTCGTGAGGGACGCCGCCGATGGTGATGTTCTCCATCTTGACGCCCTTGGTGCCTGGGCCGCCGACCCACACCGCACCCGCCATGTTCGGGGTGTATCCGACGAACCACGCGGCCCTGCGCTCGTCCGTCGTACCGGTCTTACCGGCGCTCGGGCGGCTCTGGAGCCCGGCCTGCTTGCCGGTGCCGTCCTCGACCACTCCGCGCAGCAGCGTGTTGATGGTGTCCGCGGTCTTCTCCGACATCGCACGGGAGCACTTCGACTGCGGGACCTTCAGCTTCTTGCCGCCGGGGCCGGTGATCGACTCGATGAAGACCGGGGAGCAGTAGACACCGCGGTTGGCGAAGGTCGCGTAGGCGTTGGCCATCGTCAGCGGCGAGAAGCCCTCGGAGCCGAGGGTGACGGAGGGCACCTGGTTGTGCTCCTGGCCGTCGGCGCGCTTCGCCCCCATCTTGTCGGCCATCTGCGTCACCGGGCAGACCCCGATGTCGCTGATCAGCTGGACGAAGTAGGTGTTGACCGACTTGGCGGTCGCCTCCTTCATCCCGTACGGGCCGACCTCCTTCTCGTTCTCGTTCTCGACCGTCGCGCCCTCGTCGTTGTTCCAGGTGCCCTTGCAGGTGGTGACCGGGCTCGGATACTTCATCTTGTACGGCGAGGAGTAGCGCTGGTACGGCTTCTTGCCCTGCTCGATGGCGGCCGCCGCGGTGATCGGCTTGAAAGTGGAGCCGACCTGGAAGCCGTAGTTCGAGCCGCCCATGGACTTGTCCGCGGACAGGTTGATCTGGGTCTCGTTCTCGCCGAAGCCGTACGGCCTCGACTGGCCCATCCCCAGCACCTTGCCGGTGCCCGGTTCGACCAGCGTCACCGCGGTGGCCACCGGGTCGGACTGGTAGACATGCTTCTTGATCGACTTCTGGACCGACTCCTGGGCCTGCGGGTCGAGCGTCGTGCGGATCGTCAGACCGCCCTGGGTCCAGCGCTTGGCGCGCGCCTCCGCGGTCTTGCCGAAGGTCGGGTCGTTGAGCAGGGTCTCGCGGACGTAGTCACAGAAGAACCCGGCGCCCTTGACGGCCGTGATGCAGCCGCTCCTGGGCATGCTGACCTTGAGGCCGAGCGGCTTCTTCTGGGCCGCGGCGGCCTGCGCCGGAGTGATGTCCTTCACCTCGGCCATGCGCCGCAGAACGGTGTCGCGGCGTGCCTTGGCGGACTGCGGGGCGTTGATCGGGTCGTAGCGGCTGGGCGACTGGACGAGACCGGCCAGCAGCGCCGCCTGCTCCAGCTTCAGATCCTTGGCGGACTTGCTGAAGTAGCGCTGGGAGGCCGCCTCGATGCCGTACGCCTGCTGCCCGAAGAAGGTGATGTTCAGGTAGTTCTCGAGGATCCGCTTCTTGCCCAGTTCCTTCTCGACCTTGATCGCGTACTTCAGTTCCTTGATCTTGCGGCCGATGGACTGCCGGGTGGCCTGGGCGACCTTCTCCTTGTCGTCGCCCGCCTCCTCGACGAACACGTTCTTCACATACTGCTGGGTCAGCGTGGAGGCGCCCTGGGAGACCCCGCCGTCCTGCGCGTTGCTGTTGACCGCGCGCAGCACGCCCTTGAGGTCGACCGCCCCGTGCTCGTAGAAACGGGCGTCCTCGATCGCGACGATCGCCTGCCGCATGTACGAGGAGATGTCGTTCAGCTTCACGATCGTCCGGTCGCGGGAGTAGACCTTTGCGATCTCCCCACCCTTGGCGTCCAGGATCGTGGTCCGCTGGCTGAGCGGCGGTGTCTTGAGATTGGCCGGAATTCCGTCGAACTCCTCGACCGTTCCCTTGGCCGCGAGGCCGAGCGCCCCGACGGCGGGAAGCGCGAGCCCGGCCATCACGGCACCGGCCAGCGCGCTGACGCCGAGGAACTTGGCGGCCTGTTGAGCGGCGGACAGCCCTCCGCTCGAGCGCGTGTTTCCCATAGGACGCAGCCTACGTCTCGAATCGCCGGACAGGGGACCGGGTGTTCGCATAAGCTGTTTCACGCCAGTCACAGCTGTGTGGCTGAGCCACACCTCCACCCTCACTCAAGTGAGTGATGAGACCTGCCCGGATTGCGGCCCCTGTCCTGAGCTGCCCGCTGTTCGGTGCGTGAACTGCCCTGATTTGCACTAGTAATCGCAAATGTCGCCAGCTCACTCCGTTGGGTGATCTGCCGCGTACCCATAGTCCGTTCGGACCATCCAAGATTGGGCCTGCAGGGGGTGTTGCGCTGTGTCTCGCTTCCGTAACGTCCTCAACTGGCGACGGTGAATATGCCGTTTGTCGCCGTGGGGGAGCTCCGATTCGGGAGAGGACGGCGCCAGCATGGGCTGGGTAACCGACTGGAGTGCGCAGGCCGCCTGCCGCACTACTGATCCAGATGAACTGTTCGTCCAGGGCGCGGCACAGAACAGGGCCAAAGCGGTCTGCACCGGATGCCCGGTGCGCACCGAGTGCCTTGCGGATGCCTTGGACAACCGCGTGGAGTTCGGTGTGTGGGGAGGGATGACCGAGCGCGAGCGGCGAGCACTGCTGCGCCGCCGGCCGACGGTGACCTCCTGGCGCAGGCTCCTGGAGACCGCGCGCATCGAGTACGAGCGCAGCGCGGGGATTCTGCCCTTCGACGACGAGGACTACGAGCGCTTCGCCGCGGTCGGATAGGCCGAACGGCGGTCCACCGGTGGTCGGCTGACAGCCTGCCGGGCTGACGGCCCGCTGGGTTGACTTGGGTTGACTTGGGTTGAACTGGGTTGACCTGGGTTGATGCCTGCCGGTGTGAGCGTCTCGCCTCACATCACCTCACCCACCTCTCGTCTCGGCACGAGTGGGGGTGCGAGTACGGGCGCGCCTCGTCAGGGGCGGGTACGGGTACGCGCACGCCTCCGAGCACGACCGCGGCGCTGGTCGCGGTCGGCCGTGGGGGCGCGTGTGACACGGCCCGGGTGACATGGCTTCCTGTGGCATGGCCTGGTCTGACATGGCCTGGTGTGACATGGCTAACAGGTCGTCGCGGACCGGGGGTTGCTCCGTCGCCCAGGCCACTGGTGCCGCCTTCGGCTACCGGTGAGGCCCTCGGCCGACGGTGACTGTGGCCTGCCTGCGTGCCTGCGTGCCTGCGTGCCGGGCGTGGGTCTGCCTGTGCGCGCCGTAGGCCGCCAGCCAGCCGCGCAGCCGTATCCGCCGGAGCCTTGAGGCCCCGAAGCCCGAGGCCCAGCCGTGGCGCCCGTGCGCCATGCTCTCCATCACCGCTGGCGCTGTTCGCAATGCGTGCTGTCTGTCGTGCTGTCGTGCTGTTACGTCTCCATCCATGCGCGGGCGGCCGACCGCCCGGCGGGCACCGACTCAGCCCGCCGCGCGACTGGTCCGCTCCGGCGGGACCGCGAGGCGTTCGCCGATCGCCCGCAGCCCTGCCAAGTCGTGTACGTCGCCAGGGAGTGCGGCCACTTGGGCCACCGGAACCTCGGGGTGGAGCGCCGTGAAGCGGTCGTGTGTGCGCTGCTCGCGTCCGAGCACCTGCATACGCTCCGCGTGCAGCCGAAGCAGTCCCGCGGCGAGCCGCTCCGCCGACGAGTCCGCCGACGTGGGGGAGACGTCGGGGTCCACTGCCGAGGAGTTCCGCGCTTGAGCATTCCCTGAGGGGGGATCGACAAATCCGCCGTCGGCAAGATTTTCTGCCCCGGCGCCGTTCTTGGCCGGATCGCTTCCCTCCGCGGCGTTCGCGAGCGCATCGTCCGGATCCAAGGGATCGACCGCCAGGGTCAGGATCTCCGCGGCGGCCAACGCACGTTCCGCCGACAGTTGTTCGGCCCCGCTGCCGTGGACCCGGTTCAGCACCAGTCCGGCCAGCGGCATCTGGTCCGCGGCCAGCCGTTCCACGAAGTACGCGGCTTCCCGCAGGGCGTCCCGCTCGGGCGCGGCCACCACGAGGAAGGCCGTACCCGGAGCCTGCAGGAGCCGGTAGGTGGCCTCCGCGCGAGTGCGGAATCCGCCGAACATGGTGTCCATCGCGGCAGCAAACGTCTGAACGTCGCGCATCAGCTGCCCGCCGAGCACCTTGCTGACCGTGCCCGTCATCATCGAGACGCCCACGTTCAGGAACTTCATCCCGGCCTTGCCGCCCACCTTGGCCGGGGCCATCAGGACCTTGATGAACTTCCCGTCCAGAAAGGAGCCGAGACGTTTCGGCGCGTCCAGGAAGTCCAGCGCCGACCGGCTGGGCGGGGTGTCGACGATGATCAGATCCCATTCGTCGCGGGCCCGGAGCTGGCCGAGCTTCTCCATGGCCATGTACTCCTGCGTGCCCGCGAAACCGGCCGAGAGCGACTGGTAGAAGGGGTTCGCGAGGATCGCCCGGCCGCGCTCGGGGTCGGCGTGCGCCTCCACGAACTCGTCGAACGTCCGCTTCATGTCGAGCATCATGGCGTGCAGTTCGCCGCCGTTCCCGCCGCCGATGCCCTCCACCCGGCGCGGGATGTTGTCCAGTGCGTCGATGCCCATGGACTGCGCGAGCCGGCGGGCCGGGTCGATGGTGAGGACGACGGCCTTACGCCCGCGCTCGGCGGCCCGTACGCCCAGGGCGGCGGCGGTGGTGGTCTT
Source organism: Streptomyces iranensis (assembly GCF_017874715.1). Taxonomy (GTDB): domain Bacteria; phylum Actinomycetota; class Actinomycetes; order Streptomycetales; family Streptomycetaceae; genus Streptomyces; species Streptomyces iranensis. The sequence goes on from NZ_JAGGLR010000019.1 coordinate 66,536, forward strand.
ACCGACGCCACCGGAGCCGCAGCACACCACGATGCGGGTCTGCGGATCGTCCAGCAGGACGTCGATGTCCAGCCGGGGTGCCACGTCCATGCTCATGCCGCCTCCTGCGTACGACTCGTTGTCCGTGGCGCCCTTACGGCGGGCGCCGCTCACGCCGGCCACTGCTTGCGCAGATCCGCCGCGAGCCGGTACAGCCCGGCCAGGTCGATGCCGTCCGTGAGCAGCTCCAACTCGTGCAGCGGCAGACCCAGGCCGGTCAGCTCGGCGCGCTGCGCCCGCTCCAGCGCCACCCGCTCGGCGTGCTCGCGCGCCTGCTCCAGCAGCGGGTCGACCAGCCGCTCGGCCATGCCGCCGCGGCGCGCACCGCCCAGGCCCGCCAGGGAGAGCGCCTTGGCGACGGCCGTGCGCTGCCCGTTGGCGGCCACCTCGACGGCCTCGTGGTCGAGGATCGCGGGGCGGACCATGTTGATGATGACCCCGCCCGTCGGAAGGCCGTCGGCGCGCAGCTCGGCGATGCCGTCCGCGGTCTCCTGGACCGGCATCTCCTCCAGCAGGGTCACCATGTGGACCGCGGTCTGGGGGGACTTCAGGACGCGCATCACGGCCTGGGCCTGATTGTGTATCGGGCCGGTCCTGGCCAGCCCGGCCACCTCGTGGTTGACGTTCAGGAAGCGGGTGATGCGGCCGGTGGGCGGCGCGTCCATGACCACGGAGTCGTAGACGAAGCGGCCGTCCTTGCCCTTGCGGCGCACCGCCTCGCACGCCTTGCCGGTCAGCAGGACGTCCCGCAGCCCCGGGGCGATGGTGGTCGCGAAGTCGATCGCGCCGAGCTTCTTGAGGGCGCGTCCGGCCGAGCCCAGTTTGTAGAACATATGGAGGTAGTCCAGAAGTGCGAACTCCGGATCGATCGCCAGGGCGTGCACCTCCCCGCCGCCCGGTGCGGTGGCGATCTTCCGCTCCTCGTAGGGCAGCGGCCCCGTCTCGAAGAGCTGCGCGATGCCCTGGCGGCCCTCGACCTCCACCAGCAGGGTTTGCCTGCCATCGGCCGCGAGGGCCAGCGCGAGTGCGGCGGCGACCGTGGTCTTGCCGGTTCCGCCCTTACCACTGATGACATGGAGCCTGCTCACAGTGGGGAGCCTAACCAGTCGCCCCTCGCCCTACGCACCAGGGCCCGGCGGAGAGGCATTACAGTCGGCCCCATGACCAAGTGGGAATACGCGACCGTACCGCTGCTCGTGCACGCCACGAAGCAGATTCTGGACACCTGGGGCGAGGACGGCTGGGAGCTGGTCCAGGTGGTCCCCGGCCCGAACCCGGAGCAGCTGGTGGCCTATCTGAAGCGGGAGAAGGGCTGATGGCGGGCGGCACGGTCGAGGGCAGGCTCGCCGGGCTCGGTCTGACGCTGCCCGCGGTCGCGGCACCCCTGGCCTCCTATGTGCCCGCGCTCCGCACCGGCCCGTACGTCTACACCTCGGGCCAGCTGCCGCTGGTCGAGGGGAAGCTGGGCGTGACCGGCAAGGTCGGCGCCGAGGTCACCCCCGAGGAGGCCAAGGACCTGGCGCGTATCTGTGCGCTGAACGCGCTGGCCGCCGTGAAGTCGGTCGTCGGCGACCTCGACCGGATCGTGCGGGTCGTGAAGGTCGTCGGCTTCGTCGCCTCCGCGCCGGACTTCACCGGCCAGCCGGGTGTCATCAACGGTGCGAGCGAGCTGCTGGGCGAGGCCCTGGGCGACGCGGGCGTACACGCGCGCAGCGCGGTGGGCGTGGCGGTGCTGCCCCTGGACGCGCCGGTCGAGGTCGAGATCCAGGTCGAGGTCGCGGACTGAGCGGACGCCGGGTCGCGGACTAGCGGACGCCGGGTCGCGGACCGGCGAACGGTCCCACCGACGGGCCGGTGGGCGCATGCGCAGGCGTACGTGGACGCGGACCGGTGTGACGGCCGGTGCGCGGACCGGCCCCGGCGTGGCGCCGCGGGGGCCACTCGAACATCAGCCCGTAAGCGCATAGCATCCGGCCATGTCCACTACGAATGGCCAGTGGTACCCACCCGAGTGGCCAGAGCGGATCCGGCTCCTGTCGGCCGGTGAGCTCACACCGGTGGCACCGCGCCGGGCCGCCACCGTCCTGCTGCTGCGGGACGGACCGTACGGAGCGGCCGGGCAGGGCGCACCACAGGACGCGCAGGACGTGCAGGGCGGGGACGGGGAGCACACACCGGACGAGCCCGACGCGGCGGAGCAGCCGGGCACGGCGCGGGAGTCCGCGGGGGCGCCGGAGGCGCCGGAGCCCGCAGAGGCCGCGGAAGGCCCTGAAGCGCCCCCAGAAGGCCTGCAGGACGCGGCGGGAGAGGCCGCCGGTCTCGCCGTCTACATGCTGCGCAGACGCGCCTCCATGGCCTTCGCCGGAGGCGCGTACGCCTATCCGGGCGGGGCCGTGGACCCGCGCGACGAGCGGATGGTCACCTGGGCCGGGCCCTCGCGGGCCCAGTGGGCGCGGCGGCTTGGCCTGGACCCGAGCGAGGGGACGCAGGCGCAGGCCATCGTGTGCGCGGCGGTCCGCGAGACCTTCGAGGAGGCGGGGGTGCTGCTCGCGGGCCCGACGCCGCACACCGTGGTCGCGGACACGACGGGGGACGACTGGGAGGCGGACCGCGCGGCGCTGGTCGCCCGGGATCTGTCCTTCGCGGAGTTCCTGGACCGCCGGGGGCTCGTACTCCGTTCGGACCTGCTGAGCTGCTGGGCGCGCTGGATCACCCCGGAGTTCGAACCGCGCCGCTACGACACCTGGTTCTTCGTGGCTGCGCTGCCGCGGGGGCAGCGCACCCGTAATGCCTCCACGGAGGCGGACCGGACCGTCTGGATCCGTCCCGGTGACGCGGCCGACGGCTACGACCGGGGCGAGCTGCTGATGATGCCGCCCACGATCGCGACGCTGCGCCAGCTCGCGGCGTACGGCTCGGTCGCCGACGCGCTGGCCGCCGCGACGGACCGGGACCTGACGCCGGTCCTGGCCCGCGCGCGGGTGGAGAACGGGGAGCTGGTGCTGAGCTGGCCGGGCCATGATGAGTTCACCAAGCACATCCCGGGAGCCACGGGGGGACCCTCCGCATGACGTACGCATCCGCTCTGCCCGGCCAGCCGCGCGGGGGCACCATCGGCGGCCCGGCCACCGACCGGGCCGTCTGCGTCCTGGCGCCGAACGCCTCGCCCATGACCCTGGACGGCACCAACACCTGGATCGTCGCCGAGCCCGACTCCGACCTCGCCGTCGTCATCGACCCAGGGCCGCTGGACGACGCCCACCTCAAGGAGGTCATCGCGACCGCCGAGCGGGCGGGCAGGCGGGTCGCGCTGACGCTGCTCACCCATGGCCACCCGGACCACGCGGAGGGCGCGGCGCGCTTCGCCGAGCTGACGCGGACGTCCGTAAGGGCGCTGGATCCGGCGCTGCGGCTGGGGGACGAGGGGCTGGAGCTGGGCGACGTCATAACCACCGGCGGTCTGGAGCTGCGGGTGGTGCCCACGCCCGGCCACACCGCCGACTCGCTGTCCTTCCACCTTCCGGCCGATGGCGCGGTCCTTACGGGCGACACGGTGCTCGGGCGGGGCACGACCGTCGTCGCGCATCCGGACGGGCGGCTCGGCGACTACCTGGACTCGCTGCGGCGGCTGCGCTCGCTGGCGGTGGACGACGGGGTGGACACCGTCCTGCCGGGCCACGGCCCGGTGCTGAACGACGCCCGTGGCGCCGTGGAGTACTACCTCGCGCATCGCGCCAACCGGCTCGCGCAGGTGGAGACGGCGGTCGAGGACGGGTACCGGACGCCCTCGGAGGTCGTGGCGCATGTGTACGCGGACGTGGACCGGTCCCTGTGGCCGGCGGCGGAGCTGTCGGTCCGGGCCCAGCTGGACTATCTGCGCGACCACGGGCTGATCTGAGGCCGGCGCCTTCCCGAGCCCCGTGGGCCCGCGGCCTGTGGGGCCGGCCGTTCACAAGCGCCGGCCGTTCACAAGCGCCGGCCGTTCACAAGCGCCGTAGGTTCACAAGCGCCGTAGGTTCACAAGCGCCGTAGGTTCACAAGCGCCGTAGGTTCATGAGCGCCGTAGGTTCATGAGCGCCGTAAGGGGCCCGCCGGAATCCGGCGGGCCCCTTACGGTCGGTCTTCGCGTTCTGTCCGGCGTCAGCGGGAGCGCTTGGCCAGCCGCTCGACGTCCAGCAGGATCACCGCGCGCGCCTCCAGCCGCAGCCAGCCGCGGCCCGCGAAGTCGGCGAGCGCCTTGTTGACGGTCTCGCGGGAGGCGCCGACCAGCTGGGCCAGCTCCTCCTGGGTCAGGTCGTGGACGACGTGGATGCCTTCCTCCGACTGCACGCCGAAGCGGCGCGACAGGTCCAGCAGGGCCCTGGCGACCCGGCCGGGAACGTCGGAGAAGACCAGGTCGGACATCTGGTCGTTGGTCTTGCGCAGGCGCCGGGCGACCGCGCGCAGCAGCGCGGAGGCGACCTCGGGCCGGGCGTTCAGCCATGGCTGGAGATCGCCGTGGCCAAGGCCGAGCAGCTTGACTTCGGTGAGGGCGGTGGCGGTGGCGGTACGCGGGCCCGGGTCGAAGAGCGACAGCTCGCCGATCAGCTCGCCGGGACCGAGCACGGCCAGCATGTTCTCGCGGCCGTCGGGAGAGGTGCGGTGGAGCTTCACCTTGCCCTCGGTGACCACGTACAGGCGGTCGCCGGGGTCCCCTTCGTGGAAGAGCGCGTCACCCCGCGCGAGGGTGACCTCTCCCATGGAGGCGCGCAGCTCAGCGGCCTGCTCGTCATCGAGCGCCGCGAAGAGCGGGGCGCGCCGCAGAACGTCGTCCACGAGTCTCTCCTTGTCGACATGCACAGGGGACCGACGTCCCCATGATGCCGGACGGTAAAACAGTGCGATCAATCACAAGTTTGACGCACTGGCCTGCCGAGCTGTGCGGCAGGGGTCCGATTGGGGGCCTCTTCGCGGTGGCCGGGCCGGATGTCAGTGGGTGGGCTTAGGCTGGCCGAGTGTCCAATACGCCGGTGAGAGCACAGGGCAAGGGGGCCGGACGGGTGACCGCATCTCGTAATTCCGCTGTGGGCGAACAAGAGTCCGCTGGCTCGACAGAAGCCTCGAAACCACATAAATCGGTCAAGGGCTCGAAGGGCGCCCGTCCCGAGTCCCGTCCCGAGTCCCGGCTCGCCCTCGTCCGCCGCGCCCGCCGCATCAACCGCGAGCTCGCCGAGGTGTATCCGTACGCCCATCCCGAGCTGGACTTCGAGAACTCGTTCCAGCTGCTGGTGGCCACGGTCCTGTCGGCCCAGACCACCGATCTGCGGGTCAACCAGACCACCCCCGCGCTCTTCGCCGCGTATCCGACGCCCGAGGACATGGCCGCCGCCGACCCGGAGGCCCTGGAGCAGCTGATCCGGCCCACCGGCTTCTTCCGCGCCAAGGCCAAATCGCTGCTCGGCCTGTCCGCCGCCCTCCGCGACCACTTCGGCGGCGAGGTCCCGGGCCGGCTCGAGGACCTGGTCACCCTGCCCGGTGTCGGCCGTAAGACGGCCAATGTGGTGCTCGGCAATGCCTTCGGGGTGCCGGGCCTGACCGTGGACACCCACTTCGGGCGGCTGGTGCGGCGCTGGAAGTGGACCGCCCAGGAGGACCCCGAGAAGGTCGAGGCCGAGATCGCCGCGCTCTTCCCCAAGAGCGAGTGGACGATGCTCTCGCACCGCATCATCTTCCACGGCCGCCGCGTCTGCCATGCCCGCAAGCCCGCGTGCGGCGCCTGCCCGATCGCCCCGCTCTGCCCGGCGTACGGGGAGGGCGAGACCGACCCGGACAAGGCGAAGAAGCTGCTGAAGTACGAGATGGGCGGCCAGCCGGGCCAGCGCCTGCGCCCGCCGTCCGACTACCCCGGCCGTCCCGCCGCCCCCCTGGGGGCCGCCGAGTGACGAGCACGTACGGGGATGTGGAGGTCAGCGCCCAGGGGCTGCCCGAGTGGCTGCTCCCGGTGGCCCGGCTGGCCGAGACGATCGAGCCGCGCCAGCTGAGCCGGTTTCTGCCGCCCGCGCAGGGCGGAGGCCGCCCCTCCGCCGTGCTGGTGCTCTTCGGCGAGGGCCCCGGCGGCCCGGAGCTGCTGCTCATGGAGCGCTCCGGCTCGCTGCGCTCGCACGCCGGCCAGCCCTCCTTCCCCGGCGGCGCCCTCGACCCGGAGGACGGCGATCCGGAGGAGGAGGGCCCGCTGCGCGCGGCGCTGCGCGAGGCCGAGGAGGAGACCGGCCTCGACCCTTCGGGGGTCCAGGTCTTCGCGGTGCTGCCGCGGCTCTACATCCCGGTGAGCGGCTTCGTCGTCACCCCGGTGCTGGGCTGGTGGCGCCGGCCCACCGCGGTCGGGCCGGTGGACCCGGCCGAGACGGCCCGGGTCTTCACGGTCCCCGTGGCGGATCTCACGGACCCGGCGAACCGGGCCACCACCGTCCACCCCAGCGGTCACCGGGGGCCCGCCTTCCTGGTGGGATCCGCTCTGGTCTGGGGTTTCACCGCGGGAGTGATCGATCGCATCCTGCATTACGCGGGGTGGGAGCGACCGTGGGACCGAGCCAAGCGCGTCCCACTCGACTGGCGCGCGTGAGACGGTGTTCCGGTGAATGTGCTGGACATCCTGCTGCTGCTCGCCGCCGTGTGGTTCGCGATCGTCGGCTACCGCCAGGGTTTCGTCGTCGGCGTGCTGTCGGTGACGGGGTTCATCGGAGGTGGGTTGATCGCGATCTATCTGCTGCCGCTCATATGGGACGGCACCACCGACGACAAGGCATCCCCCGGCACCGTCGGTGCCGTGGTGGCGATCGTCCTGGTGATCGTGTGCGCCTCGGTCGGCCAGGCTGCCACCACTCACCTGGGGAACAAGCTGCGGCGGTACATCACCTGGTCACCGGCGCGCGCCCTGGACGCGACGGGCGGGGCGCTGGTGAACGTCCTCGCGATGCTGCTGGTTGCCTGGCTGATCGGCTCCCTGGTGGCCCAGACCTCGCTCCCCACCCTGGGCAGGGAGGTCCGCGACTCCAAGGTGCTGCTCGGGGTGTCCCGCGTCGTTCCGGACGAGGCGAACACCTGGTTCACCGACTTCTCCTCCGTGCTCGCGCAGAACGGCTTCCCGCAGGTCTTCTCGCCCTTCGCCAACGAGCCGATCACCACGGTGCCGCAGCCCGACCCCACGCTCGCCCAGTCCCCGGTGGCCACCCGGGCGCAGGAGAGCATCGTCAAGGTGGTCGGCACCGCCCCCAGCTGCGGCAAGGTCCTCGAGGGCAGCGGCTTCGTGTTCGCCCCGAACCGGGTCATGACCAACGCCCATGTCGTCGGCGGCGTCAGCGACCCGACCGTGCAGATAGGCGGCGAGGGCCGGCTCTACGACGCCAAGGTCGTGCTCTACGACTGGAAGCGCGATATCGCGGTCCTCGATGTGCCCTCGCTGCAGGCCCCGGCGCTGCAGTTCGCGCAGGACGACGCGCACTCCGGTGATGGCGCGATCGTCGCCGGCTTCCCGGAGAACGGCGCCTTCGATGTGCGCGCCGCCCGGGTCCGCGGCCGTATCGAGGCCAATGGCCCCGACATCTACCGCCGCTCCACCGTGCACCGCGATGTGTACTCGCTGTACGCGACGGTGCGGCAGGGCAACTCCGGCGGTCCGCTGCTCACCCCGCAGGGGCGGGTGTACGGCGTGGTCTTCGCCAAGTCCCTCGACGACGCCGACACCGGATACGCGCTGACGGCGGACGAGGTGAGCGAGGACATCCAGAAGGGGCGCACGGCCGACCAGCCGGTGGACAGCCAGGGGTGTGCCCTCTAGTTTCCGGTGTCGCCGTGGCCCCGGGCCGCGCCCGGGATACTGCTAGCGGCCGCGTGGATGGCGCAGTCGCGCCGAGACCCACCGGGCCCGGCGGCGGATGATGCGGGGAATCCCGATGTTCGGGTCATGGCCTTGGGTAGGCCCGGAGCCGCCCCGCTCGGAAACACTCAGCGCGGCATTGGCAGTAGCGGCGGCCTCGGGGCCGCGGCTGTTTGGTGCGTCACGGTAGTCGTGCGTCCAGCCCATACCTCGGTGTGTGCCCCTGACCCAAGGTCCGTAATCGCCGCTGGCTGCGGCAATTGGCCTATGCTCCAGGCAATTGGCTGTTCGAAAAACAGATGTTCGCCCGCGCGTGGGAACGTGGTCGGAATGCGTACGTCCGATGACGCTCAGCGGTCGGGTTCGGGGTCCTTCAGCCAGTTGATCAGCTCGGTGGTGAAGGCCCGGGGGTCCTCCTCGTGCGGGAAGTGGCCGAGCCCGTCGAAGAGCCGCCAGCGGTAGGGGGCCTCGACATACTCACCGGAGCCCGCCGCGCTGCGAGCGCGCGTCACCGGGTCGAGTGACCCGTGCAGATGCAGGGTCGGCACCCGCACCGGCCGCTTCATCCGCCGGTTGAACTGGAAACCGTCCGGCCGCGCCAGCGACCGCACCATCCAGCGGTACGGCTCGATCGAGCAGTGCGCGGTCGAGGGGATGCACATCGCCCGCCGGTAGACCTCGACCGCCTCGTCCTCGGGCAGCCGCGGTCCGGACCAGTCCCGGATCAGCCGCCCCACGGCCGCCGCGTCGTCCGCGACCAGCTGGCGCTCGGGCAGCCAGGGCCGCTGGAAGCCCCAGATATGGGAGCTGGCGGCGCTCTGTTTGACGTCCGCGACCATCGCCGAGCGCCAGCGGCGGGGATGCGGCATCGAGGCCACCGCGAGCCGCCGCACCAGCTTCGGCCGCATCACGGCGGCCGTCCACGCCAGGTATCCGCCCAGGTCATGGCCGACGAGTGCGGCGTCCGGCTCGCCCAGCGAGCGGATCACACCGGTGATGTCGAGGGCGAGGTTGGCCGGGTCGTAGCCCCGGGGCGTACGGTCGCTGCCGCCCACCCCGCGCAGATCCATCGCGACCGCGCGGTAGCCGGCGTCGGCGAGCGCGGGCAACTGGTGCCGCCAGGTCCACCAGAACTGCGGAAAGCCGTGCAACAGCAGCACCAGCGGGCCGTCACCCAGCTCGGCGATGTGGAAGCGCGCGCCGTTGGCCGCGACATCCCGGTGGGTCCAGGGGCCGTCGAGTCGTACGACCGACGCGGAGGTATCAGGGACGGTCATGCCGACGAGCGTGTCACATCCCGCGCCGGGCGTCCGCCATTGCTCCCGGCACGCGGATGCGGCTTGACGCTCCCCAGTACGGCGGCCGTCTCCTTGGACGAGGAAATCGACCGCTTCGGCGCCTTGACCTTCTTGAACTTCAGCAGCGCCAGCAGACCCAGGATCCCGGCGAACAGCCAGTAGATCCCGCCCACGATCAGGAAGCACCAGGCCAGGCCGAGGCCGGTCCACGAACGCATGCCGTAGGCGAGGGCGAAACTCAGCACCGGCAGCGAGAACAGCAGCAGCACCCCGGCCGCCATCCCCGCGCCGCTGCCGACCGCGGCCTTCTTGGCCCCCACCCGGAGCTCGGCCTTGGCCAGCGCGATCTCGTCGTGCACCAGCGCCGACAGCTCGGTGGTCGCCGTCGCCACCAGCTGGCCGAGGCTGCGGTTGCCGCCGTCGTCGGCTGCGCTCATCGCCATCTCCCTCTGCTCTTGTGCGTCTTACCGCTCGTGTCTTGTGCGTCTTGCGCTCGTGCTGCGTCGTTCGTGCTTGGTATGTCGTCGGTGCTTGCTACGTCGTCGGTGCTTGGTACGTCGTCAGTGCTTGGTACGTCGTCGGTGCTTGCTACGTCTTCTGCGCATTTCTGCGGGTGTCAAGCCTCTCAGATCATGCCGGACCATCGTCGCCGGAGTCGTTCGCGGCAGCCACTTCGGCAAGCCGTCGGTGCTCGGCGGCCTTTGCCTCGTGAATGGCGGCCATCCGCAGGTGGTACGCGGGGCTGTCGAGCTCATAGATATCCGGGATGCCGTCCATGTCCTCGTCCCGCTCCTCCTCCTGACACAGCCGCTGGTACTTGGCGTTGCGCAGTTTGAGGAGGATCCCGGCGAACAGGGCGGCGGTCAGCGAGCCGATGAGAACCGCCGCCTTGACCTCCTCGGTGAGCGTGGGATCGCCGGGGAAGGCGAGTTCGTCGATGAGGAGGGAGACGGTGAAGCCGATTCCGGCGAGGGCGGCCACGGCGAAGACATCGGCCCAGGCCAGGTCTTCGTTCAGCTCGGCCCTGGTGAAGCGGGCGGCGCACCAGGAGCCGCCGAAGACGCCGACGGCCTTGCCCACGACGAGGCCGAGGACGACGCCGAGGGTCTCCGGGCGGGTGAAGACATCCGCCACGGCGCCGCCGGAGAGCGGCACCCCGGCCGCGAACAGCGCGAACAGCGGCACCGCCACCCCCGCCGACACCGGTCGCACCCGGTGCTCGACGCGTTCGGCGGGGGACCGCTCCTCACCCTCCCGTACGGTGCAGCGCAGCATCAGGCCCATCGCGACGCCGGCGATGGTGGCATGCACACCGCTGGCGTGCATCAGCGCCCAGATCACCACGGCGAGCGGGACGTATATCCAGGCTGTCCGGACGCCCTTGCGGTGCAGCAGCCAGAAGAGGGCGAGCGCGGCGACCGACAGGATCAGGGCGACGAAGTTGATGTGCTGGGTGAAGAAGATCGCGATGATGAGGATCGCGCCGAGGTCGTCGACGACCGCGAGGGTGAGCAGGAAGGCGCGCAGCGCGGCGGGCAGCGCGGTGCCGATCACGGCGAGGACGGCGAGCGCGAAGGCGATATCGGTGGCGGTCGGCACGGCCCAGCCCTTGAGGCTTCCGCCGCCGCTCGCGCTGACGATGACATAGACGAGCGCGGGTACGACCATGCCGCAGATGGCGGCGATCACGGGCAGCGCGGCGGCCTTGGGGTCGCGCAGCTCGCCCGCCACCAGCTCGCGCTTGAGCTCGATACCGGCGACGAAGAAGAAGATCGTCAGCAGCCCGTCGGTGGCCCAGGAGGCGACCGAGAGACGCAGATGCAGCGCCTGGGGGCCGAAGGAGAAGTCCCTGATGTCGCCGTAGACGCCGCTGAGGGGGGTGTTGGCGAGGATCAGTGCCACGATGGCGGCCACCAGGAGGATCACACCGCCGACGGTCTCGGTGCGCAGCGCGTCGATGACGAACGTCCGCTCGGGCAGCGACAGGCGTCCGAGGAACTTGCGGCTGGTGGGCGCGGCCACGGGCGGGCCTCCTGGGTGGGTCGAGGTGCGGATACACGTGTGGCGTATGCCGACCAGACTTCCCGGCGCTCCTGTCCATCATCTTGTCGCATTTTCTACGCGACAGCCACCTGCGGCGGACGCGCATGACGGCCACCTGCGACAGCCACCTTCGGCGGCCACCTGCGACAGCCACCTTCGGCGGCCACCTGCGGCCCGCGACATCCGCGGCAGCCACAGCGAAGGGGCGCCCCCGCCGGGCGGGAGCGCCCCCTCGTCTGTTCGGCGCAGGTGCTGGGGTCACTCCTCGCTGGGGGTGGAGGGCAGCTTGCTCTGGATCAGCTCCATGACGGAGGAGTCGGTGAGCGTGGTGACATCGCCCAGGGCCCGGTTCTCGGCGACATCGCGCAGCAGCCGCCGCATGATCTTGCCGGAGCGGGTCTTGGGCAGCTCGGCCACCGGCAGGATCCGCTTGGGCTTGGCGATCGGGCCGAGCTGCTTGGCCACATGCGCCCGCAACTCCTCGACCAGGCTCTCGTCCTCGGCCGCGGTGCCGCGCAGGATGACGAACGCGCAGATCGCCTGGGTGGTCTGCGGGTCGGTGGCACCGACGACCGCCGCCTCGGCGACCTTGGGGTGCGAGACGAGGGCCGACTCGACCTCGGTCGTGGAGATGTTGTGGCCGGAGACCAGCATCACATCGTCGACCCGGCCGAGCAGCCAGATGTCGCCGTCGTCGTCCTTCTTGGCGCCGTCGCCCGCGAAGTAGCGCTTGTCGAAGCGGGACCAGTAGGTGTCCAGGTAGCGCTGGTCGTCGCCCCAGATGGTGCGGAGCATGGACGGCCACGGCTCGGTGAGCACCAGATAGCCGCCATGGCCGTTCGGCACCTCATTGGCCTCGTCGTCAACGACGGTGGCGGCGATGCCCGGCAGCGCGACCTGGGCCGAACCGGGCTTGGTGGCGGTGACGCCCGGCAGCGGGCTGATCATGATGCCGCCGGTCTCGGTCTGCCACCAGGTGTCGACGACGGGAGTGGTGTCCGCGCCGATGTGCTTGCGGTACCAGACCCATGCCTCGGGGTTGATGGGCTCGCCGACGGAGCCGAGGATCCGCAGCGAGGAGAGGTCGAACTTGGCCGGGATGTCGTCGCCCCACTTCATGCAGGCGCGGATCGCGGTCGGGGCGGTGTACAGGATGGTGACCCCGTACTTCTGGACGACCTCCCACCAGCGGCCCTGGTGCGGGGTGTCCGGGGTGCCCTCGTAGAGCACCTCGGTGGCGCCGTTGGAGAGCGGGCCGTAGACGATGTACGAGTGACCGGTGACCCAGCCGACGTCCGCCGTGCACCAGAAGACATCGGTCTCCGGCTTGAGGTCGAAGACGGCGTGGTGGGTGTAGGAGACCTGGGTGAGGTAGCCGCCGGAGGTGTGCAGGATGCCCTTCGGCTTACCGGTCGTGCCCGAGGTGTAGAGGATGAACAGCGGGTGCTCGGCGTCGAACGCCTCGGGGGTGTGCTGCTCCGGCTGGCGCTCCACGATCTCGTGCCACCAGACGTCGCGGCCCTCGTTCCAGTCCACCTCCTGGCCGGTGCGGCGGACGACCAGCACATTGCGCACGTTCTCGGTGCCGGGCCGGGTGAGTGCCTCGTCGACGGCGGGCTTGAGCGCGGACGGCTTGCCACGGCGGTAGCCGCCGTCGGCGGTGATGATGACCTGGGCGTCGGCGTCCTGGATGCGGGTGGCGAGAGCGTCGGCCGAGAAGCCGCCGAAGACCACCGAATGCGGGGCGCCGATGCGGGCGCAGGCCAGCATCGCGACCACGGTCTCCGGGATCATCGGCATATAGATGGCGACCCGGTCGCCCGACCGGACCCCCAACTCGGTGAGTGCGTGGGCCGCTTGGGAGACCTCCCGCTGCAGCTCGGCGTAGGTGAGGGAGCGGGTGTCGCCGGGCTCGCCCTCGAAGTGGAGCGCCACCCGGTCGCCCAGGCCGTTCTCGACATGCCGGTCGACGCAGTTGTACGCCACATTGAGCTTGCCATCGGCGAACCACTTCGCAAAGGGCGGGTTCGACCAGTCGAGTGTCTCGGTCGGCGCGGTCGCCCAGGACAGCCGACGGGCCTGCTCGGCCCAGAAGCCCAGGCGGTCCACCTTCGCCCGCTCATACGCCTCGGCCGTGACATTGGCGTTCGCGGTCAGCTCGGCGGGCGGCGCGAAGCGACGCTCCTCCCGAAGAAGGTTGGCCAGGCTCTCGTTACTCACGACATCTCCCATTCCCAGGGTGTCCGTTGTGTCCCAGGCCATAGCTCATCAGCCAACGGCACACCCTGACAAGGGCTGTCGCCGAAAATTGGTTTAGACCTTTAGTCGCGTACGTCACCGTCCCAGCTCCAGGGCACCCTGGACGGGGTCGCCGCCCCGCTCCGCCACGCCGGAACGGCCGCTTCCGGGCCGGGAGGGGGCCGCCGTGGTGGCGAGGCAGACGGGCATCGGCGCGCCGTGGTCCGCCGCGCCATGCTCCGGCGCGCCATGCTCCGCCGCGCCATGCTCCGGGCGGACGGGCAGAAACCTCCCCGTGCCCGTGTCCAGGACATACGCCTGGGCCTCCGCCACCTGGAAATACATGCCGTGCAGCGCCAGCCCGCCCTCCGCCACCCGCCGTGCCACACAGGCGTGCTCCATCAGATGGTCGAGCTGCTGTCTCACATTGACCAGCGCCAGCCGCTCCACATCGTCGGCGATCGCCCGGCTCGACAGGGCGACTTCGCCGCGCCCCAGCCGGCCGATCCGCTCCATCCGTGCCAGCGCCGGTCTGCCATGACGCAGCCAGCGCTCAAGCGGCGTCCGGTCCCCGTCGGCGGATGCGCCGGGCCCGTCGGAGGGCGCCCCGGGTCCGACGTACGCCTCGGCCCCACTGGTGGACGCCCAGGGCCGGGACGGTGTGCGGACCGGCGCCGATGAGTCGAGCAGCGCCTGCATCGCACCGCATCCGGAGTGACCGCACACCGTAATGCTGCTGATCTTCAGCACCTCCACCGCGTACTCGATCGCCGCGCCCACCGAGTCGCAGGAGTCATCGGCGCCCGGTGGTGGCACCAGATTGCCGACATTGCGCACGGTGAACAGATCTCCGGGGCCGCTGGAGGTGATCATGCTGGTCACCAGGCGGGAGTCGGCGCAGGTGAGGAACAGCTGGCTGGGCCGCTGCCCCTCCCGCGCCAGCCGGGCCAGCTCATCGCGGACCAGCGGTGCCGTATGGCGCTGGAACGCGCTCACCCCGCCGAGCAGCTGACCGCCCGCGTCGCCGCCGGCGGCGGCGCTCGCTCCGACGCCCGCGGCCGCCGGGGCCGGACGGGTGCAGTGGTGATCACGCCAAGGCGTCCACGGCCGACAGGCTCGGGCGCCGTCCGCCTCCGCGACCCGACGCGCCGCCTGTCCATCGGCCGCCGCCCGCCCGGAGCCCGCCGTCCGCCCGGAGCCCGCCGTCCACCCGGAGCCCGAAGGCCGCCGGGAGTCCGAGGGGTGGAGGAGCACTGTGAGGAGGGTGGTGACCGCGAGGGCCGCGGCGGCGGCCATGAGACCGGCCCGGAGCGGGGCACCGCAGGTCGACGCGATGCCCAGCGAGACGGAGGCGATACCCAGCGAGAGAGGAACGGCGAACCGGAAGAAGGCGGCCGAGGCGGAGAGATCTCCCTGTCTGAGGCGGGAGACCCGGTGGATCCGGTCCAAGAGCTTCAACATTCCCGTCTCCTCCGGGGCTTCGGTCGCGGATAGGCGCGCGGCCGTGGGTCACGGCGTACTGCGGTACTGACTTCCAAGCGTTGGTAAATGAATCGTAATGCCGAGTAAAGTCACTGGGAAGTCTTTTGGGGGAGAGTGGGTCGGTATTCCCCCTATGGGGTGAATAGTCATTTAAAACGCCTTGTCATCCTCTGTCTTTTTCTCCACCCATGCGAGGTTTGCTCCTATCCGGCGGATCTCCCGAGACAGAGCGCGACATGAGGAGCGAGGTGGCGGTATGAGGGCCAGAGGGGGCAGAAGGGTCAGGAGAAACGTCACTGCACTACTGGCCGCGGCGGTGGCGCTCTCCGCGCCGGTCGGTTGCTCAGAAGACTCCGCCCACACCCGTGGGCCGGGCGCTGCCGCGGGCTCGCGCCACGATCGGGACAGTCCCCAGAAGGGCCCGGGGGCACCGAAGCATCCGGACAAGGCCCCGAAGGCGGTCCGGCTCATCGGCGACGGATCGACCTCCGACACCGGCCCCCAGCCCCGACAGCCGAAGACCGAGCCGCTCGAACCTGGTGAGAAACCACCGCAGTTCGTCGTCTTCTCCTGGGACGGCGCCGGCCAGGACAAGCAGAAGCTGTTCTCCCACTTCCGCGCGGTCGGCAAGAAGTACGGCGCGACGATGACGTACTTCCTCAGCGGGGTGTACCTGCTGCCCGCGGAGAAGCGGTACCTCTACGATCCGCCCAAGCACCGGCGCGGCGCCTCGTCGATCGGCTTCAACGACGTCGAGGGCGTCAAGGCCACGGTGGAGCAGCTCCGCGGCGCCTGGCTCGACGGCAATGAGATCGGCACCCACTTCAACGGCCACTTCTGCGGACGCCGTCGCGGAGTCGGCACCTGGTCGGCGCGCCAGTGGACCAGCGAGATCCAGCAGGCCGAGTCGTTCGTCGAGAACTGGAAGACCAACGCGGGTCTGGAACACGAGAAGTCGCTTCCCTTCGACTACGACAAGGAGCTCGTCGGCGGTCGCGCGCCCTGTCTCCAGGGGCAGAAGAACCTGATCCGGGCGGCCGCAAAGCTGGGCTGGCGCTATGACGCGAGCTCACCTGGCGGGCTTCAGATCTGGCCCCGCGAGATCCATGGCATCTGGGACTTCCCGCTGCAGCAGATCCCGGTGCCGGGCCGCGCGTTCGAGACGCTCTCCATGGACTACAACTTCCTCGCCAACAAGCCGCGCAAGAAGAAGGGCAAGCGGCCCAAGCGCTCCACCTGGGGCCGTCCGATGCGCGACGGCATGCTCGCCGCCTTCGACCGGGCGTACGAGGGCAACCGGGCGCCGCTGTTCATCGGCAATCACTTCGAATCCTGGAACGGCGGAACGTATATGCGCGCCGTGGAGGACGTCATCAAGGAGGTCTGCCCGCGCAAGGGGGTCCGCTGCGTCTCCTTCAAGCAGCTGGCCGACTGGCTGGACGCGCAGAACCCCCGCGTCCTGGAGAAGCTGCGGGTGCTGGACGTCGGGATGCGGCCACCGGGTGGCTGGAAGAGCTATCTGGCCGCCGAGCGGGGGCGGACGTCCGATCGTGAAACGGCGCATGAGCGGACGTCCGGGCACCACACGCGGACGGCTAAGCGGGAGCGGGAGTAGCCGCCGAGCTCCCCTCCGGCGCGAACTCCCGCAGCCCGAAGGCGGGGTCGACCTGGGCGGCAAGGTCGGCACCCGTCCTGGCGTTCCCCCAGCTCTGCGCGTTCTTCAGGTGGAAGTGCACCATCTGACGGGTGTACCGCTGCCAGTCGCGCCGCTCGTACGAGGCGTCGACCGCGCCTTGCAGTGTCCGCAGTGCCTCGCGATTCGTCTCCTCCAGCTCCTCGAACCGGGGCGCGCGGCCCTTCTCCATCGCCCGGACCCAGTCGGAGTGCCCGAACGAGACCAGCAGGTCATCGCCCACCTCCGCCCGGAGGAAGTCCAGGTCGTCCGGGCCCTGCACCTTGTTGCCGACCACCCGGAGCGCCACATCGAAGTCGCGGGCGTACTCCTTGTACTGGCGGTAGACGGAGACGCCCTTACGCGTGGGCTCGGCCACCAGGAACGTCATGTCGAAGCGGGTGAAGAGGCCGGAGGCGAAGGAATCACTGCCCGCCGTCATGTCGACGACGATGAACTCGCCGCGCCCGTCGACCAGATGGTTCAGACAGAGCTCGATCGCGCCGACCTTGGAGTGGTAGCAGGCGACGCCGAGGTCGGATTCGGTGAAGGGGCCGGTCGCCATCAGCCGCACCGACCCGTTGTCGAGCGGCAGGGTGCGGGCGCAGGCCTGGTAGACGGGGTTGTCCTCGCCGATCCGCAGCAGCCGCGAGCCCTCACCCGGCGGGGTGGTCTTGATCATGGTCTCGGCGGAGGCGATCCGGGGGTTCGTACCGCGCAAGTAGTCCTTGATCAACGGGAGATGGGCGCCCATCGCGGGCAGTGCGGCGGCCTCCGTCTCGTCGAGTCCGAGCGCCACACCCAGATGCTGATTGATATCGGCGTCGACGGCGACGACGGGGGCGTGGGTGGCGGCGAGATGGCGGATGAACAGCGACGACAGCGTGGTCTTGCCGCTTCCACCTTTGCCTACGAAAGCGATCTTCATGTTCACCTAGCGTAGGTGAGTGATCCCGGACCATGAGGGATTTACGTGAAGAACACCACTCCAACGAGGGGCGCCCGGCGTGAGGTGCGTAGTGTCGTACTCATGAGTACGTCAGCTGATCCGCTCGCCGCTCTGGCCGCGCTGCCCGGCGTGACCGAGTCCGTGAACGCCGTACGGACGGCCGTGGACCGGGTCTATGGGCACCGGGTGATGCGCCGACGCAGCAATGAGGTCACCTCCGAGGCGGCGTTGCGCGGGGCGCGGGGCTCCGCCGCGCTGGCCGGTGCGGACTGGGCGCTGGAAGAGGTGCGCCGCCGCACCGACTTCGGGGCCGAGGGCGAGCCGCGCACGGTGGGGGCGGCGCTGCGGCTGACCGCCGAGGCGGGGCAGCTGCTGAGCATCTGGCGGCAGTCGCCGCTGCGGGTGCTGGCCCGGCTGCATCTGGTCGCGGCGGGCGGGGCGGAAGGCGACGAGAGGATCGGCCGCCCGCGGCAGTCGGGTGAGCCGGTGGACGAGCCGCTGATCGGGTCCGATCTGCCGCTGCCGGACGCGGACGAGGTCGCGGGGCGGCTCGATGGGCTGGCCCGGCTGCTGCTCGCGGGCAGCGAGGCTCCGGCGCTGGTGACGGCGGCGGTGGTGCATGGCGAACTGCTCGCCCTGCGGCCCTTTGTCTCCCGCAATGGTCTGGTGGCGCGCACGGCCGAGCGGATCGTGCTGGTCGGCAGTGGTCTCGATCCGAAGTCCATCTGCCCGGCCGAGGTGGGGTACGCGGAGCTGGGCGCCGCGTCGTACATGGCGGCGCTGGAGGGCTATGCGTCCGGGACGCCGGAGGGGATGGCGGTGTGGATCGCGCACTGCGGACGGGCGGTTGAGCTCGGGGTGCGGGAGTCCACGGCCGTCTGCGAGGCCCTGCAGCGCGGGGCGGCCTGACGCGGATGGATGTGGCCCGACGTCGGAGAGGCGCGGGCTGACGCGGGACGGGTGCGGTCTGACGTCGGACCAAGGCGGACCGGCCCCGGACAAGAGTTGCGGCGGTACCACGTGGGCACCGCCGCTGGCACATCTGCCGGGTTACCATGCGTGCAATCTCATTCGCCCATCAGGTCGGGAACTTCTGCCCGTCACCTGGTGCGGCTGGCCCGTAATCGACGGGTCGACGTCGCGTGGGTGCTCAGCATCTGTGCTCGGTCCGTGGGGCCTTGGCGTCTGGGGGTTTCCTCCCGGATACCCCTGGTCTCGCGGGCCGTCGATTCCTTTGTACTCCTGCGAGAGGCCAATCGGAACCCCTCACCGCAGATCTTTGCCGTTACCCCTAAATGCGGGCATAAAGGGCGCGGCGCCGGTTGGTGTACCACAGCAGCCCGGCGGTGGCGGCGGCCGCGCCGACGGCCGCCGCGACGGCGAGAACCGGGCGTGGTGGCATGGAGAGCGAGGGTCTGCGCTGCTTCAGCCGCACCGGGCGGTTGAACGAGAGCACCGGCCAGCCGCGCGCCGTCGCCTCGCGCCGCAGTGCCCGGTCCGGGTTGACCGTATGGGGGTGGCCGACCGCCTCCAGCATCGGGAGATCGGTCACCGAATCGCTGTAGGCGTAACAGCGCGACAAGTCGTAGCCCTCCGACTCCGCCAACTCGGCGATCGCCTCCGCCTTGGTCGGGCCATAGGCGTAGTACGCCACTTCTCCGGTGAACACTCCATCCTCGACCACCATGCGGGTGGCCACCACGCGGTCCGCGCCCAGGAGCTCGCCGATCGGCTCGACCACCTCCGCGCCGGAGGTGCTGACGATCACCACATCGCGGCCGGCGGTGTGATGCTCCTCGATGAGCGAGGCGGCCTCGTCGTAGATGATGGGGTCGATGAGGTCGTGCAGGGTCTCCGCGACGATCTCCTTGACCTGCTGGACATTCCATCCTCGGCAGAGCGCGGAGAGGTACTTGCGCATCCGCTCCATCTGCTCGTGATCGGCGCGGCCGGCGAGGAAGACAAACTGTGCATAGGCAGTACGCAGTGCGGCCCGGCGGTTGATCAGCCCACCCCGGTAGAAGGACTTGCTGAAGGTGAGAGTGCTTGACTTCGCAATGACCGTCTTGTCCAGGTCAAAGAAGGCAGCTGTCCGAGGCAAGGAGTGGTTTTCCACGACGCCGAGCATAGGGCCCACCATTCGGCGTAAGCTGAGGCGCGTGGGTTTGCCTGAGAAGGCTCTCGGGTACACCATGGAAGTCACGGATCGTTCGCGACCGTGCTAACCCGGCCCGACTCCTCCCCCCCCGAGTCGGCCGTGGGGACGACCCCCGCTCTCCCCCCCGGCGGGGGTCGTCGCATGTCCGGACGCATTTTCGGCGTTCTCATGAGATCTTGCTCCCCTCCCTCGGGCCCGTGCGGTCCCGCCTCGTCACAGCTTGAGTGGTAACCGTGCGTAATCGCTAGACTGCTCTCCGGAAGTCACTGGTTTAGGTGACTGGGATATTCACAACTGATGAGTTGTCCACGGTTTTGGACCAAGATCCCCAAGATTTCCTGGATCGCAGCACGGTGATTCTCCGCGATGCTCGCACTCGCTGTTCGCGGGAGTGAGAGCGCGTAACGGATATGGGAGGGGATCGTGACTGCATCCATCACACCGGAACGCCCTTCGGCGACCGAAGGACAGCGAAGCAGACCGCTCATCGTCACCGAGGACGAGGCGCTTCTCGATGATCTGCTGCGGCTGTGCGCGGCCGCCGGAGCGGAACCGGAAGTGGCGCATGGCGCGCTCACCCGCCGGGGCAGCTGGGAGGCCGCGCCGCTGATTCTGGTCGGCGACGACTCGGCCGCCCGGCTGTCGGACCGAGCCCGCAGACAAGGGGTGCTGCTCATCGGGCGCGATCTGGACGACCACGGCATCTGGCGGCGGGCGGTGGCGCTCGGCGCGGACAATGTGGCGTTCCTGCCCGATGCCGAGACCTGGCTGGTGGACCGGATCGCCGATGTCGCAGAAGGCGTGGGCCGGCAGGCCCTGACCGTCGGGGTCATCGGCGGCCGCGGCGGCGCGGGCGCCTCCACCCTCGCCTGCGCCCTGGCGGTCACCGCGGCCCGCTCCGGCCGGCGCACCATGCTGATCGATGCCGATCCGCTGGGCGGCGGGCTCGACGTACTGCTCGGTGGCGAGGGCGTGCAGGGGCTGAGATGGCCCGCCTTCGCCGAGTCGCGGGGGCGGGTCGCCGGAAGCGCCCTCGAGGAGTCCCTGCCCGAGCTGCACGCGCTGCGGGTGCTCAGCTGGGACCGCGGCGATTCGGTCGTCATCCCGCCGTCTGCGATGCGGGCGGTGCTGGCCGCGGCCCGACGGCGCGGCGGGGTCGTGGTGGTGGATCTGCCACGCCGCGTCGACGACGCGGCGGCCGAGGCGCTGTCCCAGATCGACCTCGGACTGCTGGTCGTCCCGGCGGAGCTGCGAGCGGTCGCGGCCGCTCACCGGGTGGCGTCCACGGTGGGCATGGTGCTGCGGGATCTCCGCGCGGTGGTGCGCGGCCCGTGTGGGCCGGAGCTCGGCGACGAGGAGATCGCGGAGCTGCTCGGGCTGCCGCTGGCCGGTCAGCTGCCACCGGAGCCCGGTATGGCGGACGCGTTCGAGGGCGGGGAACCCCCGGGCGGCAGCCCCCGTGGACCGCTCGGCCGGTTCTGCGCCGAGTTCTGGGCGCGCGCCCTCGCCGACGAGGGAGGTGTCACCGCATGAGCGCCGTATCGCCGGATCTGCTGGACGCGGTGCGGCTGCGGCTGGCCGGGAGCGGCGCGGAGCCGACACCCGCGATGGTGGCGTCGGCCCTGCGCGAGGAAGGGCGGCTGCTCGGCGACACCGAGGTGCTCGGGGTCGTGGAGGCGCTGCGCTCGGAGCTGGTCGGCTCCGGCCCTCTGGAGCCGCTGCTGGCCGCCCCGGATGTCACGGACGTCCTGGTCACCGCCCCCGACGAGGTGTGGGTGGACCGCGGCTCGGGGCTGGAGCGCACGGATGTCACCTTCGTGGACGCGGCCGCCGTACGCAGGCTCGCGCAGCGGCTCGCCGCGGTGGCCGGGCGGCGGCTGGACGACGCCCGGCCATGGGTGGACGCCCGGCTGCCGGACGGGACCCGGCTGCATGCGGTGCTCCCTCCGGTCGCGGTCGGCTCGACCTGCCTCTCGCTGCGGGTGGTGCGCCCCAGGGCGTTTTCCCTCGCGGAGCTGGAGGCGGCCGGGACGGTGCCGCCGGACGGCGCACGGCTGCTGCGGGCCATGCTGGAAGCCCGGCTGTCCTACCTGATCAGCGGCGGCACGGGCTCGGGCAAGACAACGCTGCTGAGCACCCTGCTGGGGCTGGTAGGCCCACGGGAGCGGATCGTCCTCGCCGAGGACTCGGCCGAGCTGCGGCCCGACCATCCGCATGTGGTCCGGCTGGAGACCCGCCCCGCCAACCAGGAGGGCCGGGGCCAGGTCACCCTGCGGGACCTGGTGCGGCAGGCGCTGCGCATGCGCCCCGACCGGCTGGTGGTCGGCGAGGTGAGAGGCGCCGAGGTCACGGACCTCCTGGGGGCGCTGAACACCGGTCATGAGGGTGGCTGCGGCACTGTCCACGCCAATACGGCGGCCGATGTGCCCGCGCGGCTGGAGGCGCTCGGTTCGACCGCCGGTCTGGACCGGGCCGCGCTCCACAGCCAGTTGGCGGCGGCGCTGTCGGTCGTGGTCCATCTGGTGCGCGACCGCGCCGGGCGGCGCAGGGTCGCCGAGCTGCATGTGCTGGACCGGGACCGGGCGGGCTTCGTCACGACCGTTCCCGCGGCCGTCTGGAGCCCCGAGGGCTTCGAGCGGGCGGCCGGCTGGCAGCGGCTCCAGCGGCTGTGTGCACGGGGCGGAGGCGCGGCATGACGGGCGCGGGAGCGGACCCGGGGGCGCTGACGCTCTGCGCCGCGACGCTGTGCGTGGGGGTGGCCTTATGGCTGCTCACCGGGCGGGACCGGGAGCTGCGCCGGGCCAGGCTGCTGTTGGCCGGCGGCGGACCCGTCGAGTCCGAGAGAGCCGACCCGGTGCGGCGGCTGTCCGAGACCGCCGCCTGGCTGCGGGAGCGCTGGCGGGTCAAGTACGGCGGGCGGATGGGGCGTGAGCTGCTGTGTCTGCCGGTCGGGTGTGTGATCGCACTGCTGGGCGCGTCGGTTCTGCCGCTGCTCGGGGCGGTGCTGGCCACTCCGGTCGTCGGCCGGTGGCTGCGGTCCCGGCGGGGCGAGCGGGACCGTGTGCGGCGCGCCGCCGGGGTGATCCAGCTCTGTGCCACCGTGGCGGGCGAGCTGCGGGCCGGGCGGCATCCCGGCGAGGCGCTGCTGGCGGTGGACCCGGGGCACCTGAGGGAGCGTTGGGGGCTGGTGACGGCCGCGGCGCGGTTCGGCGGGGATGTGCCGGACGCGTTGCGGAGGGTGGCCCGGCTGCCGGGCGCCGAGGGGCTGACCGGGGTCGCCGCCTGCTGGCAGGTGGCGGTCGACGAGGGAGCAGGGCTGGCGGCGGGCCTCGACCGGGTGGCGGCGGCGCTGCGCGCCGAGCGGGACCAGCGGGAGAGCCTGGACGCCAAGCTGGCGGGCGCCAAGGCCACCGCCCTCGGGCTGGCCGTACTGCCCATCGTCGGGCTGGTGCTGGGCGGCCTCATGGGCTCCGATCCGCTGCATGTGCTGCTGCATACCCCGGCCGGGCTGAGCTGTCTGCTGCTGGGCGGCCTGCTGGAGTGGGCGGGCCTGGTCTGGACCGGCCGGATGGTGCGAGCCGCGCGTGAGCCGGGGCGGCGGCGAGGGGATCCGCACCTCGGCCGAGGCCCAGCGGATCGCCGGAGTGGCCGATGAGCGCCGAGGTTGTCCACAGCCTGGGGATTTCGCTGTCCTTCCTGGCGGCGGCCCTGTGTACGGCGATGGCGATGGTCGAGGCCCGTCGGGAGCGAGGCGCC
The DNA here is from genome assembly GCF_017874715.1 of Streptomyces iranensis. GTDB lineage: Bacteria > Actinomycetota > Actinomycetes > Streptomycetales > Streptomycetaceae > Streptomyces > Streptomyces iranensis. The sequence goes on from NZ_JAGGLR010000019.1 coordinate 90,026, forward strand.
CGACGACGGCTGATGGCGCTGCTTCCGGGTGCGGAGGACGGGCGGCCGCGGCGGGCCCGGCCGTGGCGGCGGTGGCGCGCCGGGTCCGGCGCGGGCGCTCTGCCCGCCTGGGCCGCGCCGGGCGGCGCGCTGACGATCGCCGTCGTCCTCGTCGGAGGGCCGCCGGGGTGGGTGCTGGGTCTCGCCGCGGCCTGTGGCCTCTGGCGGTGGCAGCGGCACCGCCGGGCCACGGCTGGGCGGTCCGGCCCTGACCGGCACCTCGAAGCCTTCGCCGCGGGCCAGATTCCGCTGGCCGCCGATCTGCTGACGGCATGCCTGGCGGCCGGAGCGGGCCCGCGGAGGGCGGCTGAGGCGGTGGGAGGTTCGCTCGGCGGCCCGGTCGGCGAGCGGCTCGCCCGGACCGCGGCGGAGCTGCGGCTGGGCGGCGAACCGGCCCACGCGTGGGGGCGCATCGGAGCCCTGCCCGGAGCGCAGGGGCTGGCGCGCGCTCTGGAAAGCGCCGGGACAACGGGCGCTCCGGCGGTGGAGCCGGTCTCCCGGCTGGCGGCCGAATGCCGGGCCGAGCAAGGGCGGGAGGCGATGAGACGGGCCGACCGCACCGGTGTGCTGGTCAACGCGCCACTCGCGGGCTGCTTCCTCCCCGCGTTCCTGCTGGTCGGTCTGGCCCCGGTGATGATCGGGCTGGCCGGCGGCCTGATGGGCGACGGCCCCTGAGCACGGGCGGGACCACGGCGACAACACAGCGAACGACTGCCGCACCAACGACAGCGGCACGAGCGGCAGCGGCATCAACGACAGCGGCACGAGCGGCAGCTGCACGACAACAGCACGACGAACGACGACAGCACGACGAACGACAACACCGCGGTCGGTGACACCGCGGACAGGACAGGGGGCCGACATGGTGAAGCAGTGGTGGGCACGGCGGTACGCGGCGGCGCGGGTGGAGGCCGAGGCGGGCATGACCACCGCCGAGTACGCGATGGGGACGATCGCGGCATGCGGTTTCGCCGCGGTGCTCTACAAGGTGGTGACCAGCGGGGCCGTCAGCGGCGCGCTGCAGTCGGTCATCGGACGGGCGCTCGATGCGCAGTTCTGAGTCGCCGGGGACGGGGAAGCGGACGGGCTCGCGCGCCAGGAGCTGCGCGCGGGGCGTCCCGAGGGCCAGCGGCGTCCGGAGGGCCAGTGGCGCCCGGAGGGCCCGCGGCGGCGTCCCGATGGCCCTGTGTGCCCCCAGGACGGGCGCCCCGGGGGCCCGGGGCCCTGCGCGGGACAGCGGCTACGTAACGGCGGAGGCGGCCGTCGCGCTCCCGGTGCTGGCGCTGTTCGCCCTGATGCTGATCTGGGGGCTGATGGCCGCGTCCGCGCAGCTTCAGTGCGTGGACGCGGCCAGGGCCGGGGCGAGGGCGGCGGCGCGTTCGGAGCCGGAGGCGGACGCGATGGCCGCCGCCCGCTCGGCCGCCCCTGATGGGGCTCGGGTCGAGCTGTGGCGGGAGGGGGACCTGGTGCGGGTGCGGGTCCGGACCCACGCCGCCGGTCCCGGTCCGCTGGCGGTGGATCTGCGCGGAGAGGCCGCCGCGCTCGCCGAGGAGACGGTGGGCGCGGGCGACGCGATGGGCAGGGTCGGTGCGGGCGGTGCGGACGGCGTGGACGGTGCGGGCAGTGTGGACGGCGTGAGCGGTGCGGGCGGTGCGGCCCAGGAGGCGGCCCCGTGAGTCCGGGAGGCGGTCCCGTTAGGTGGGCGGACGACCGGGGGTCGGCCACCGTCTGGACCGCGCTGGCCGCGACGGCCCTGTGCGTGGTGTTCGCGACCGTGCTGGCGGCCGGGCAGGCCATGGTGGCGCGCCATCGGGCGGGCGGCGCCGCCGATCTGGCGGTGCTCGCGGCGGCGGACCACGGCCTGGAGGGGGCTCGTACGGCATGCGGTCTCGCCCGGCGGGTGGCCTCCGCCCAGGGGGCGCGCGTGGTGCGCTGTGCCCTGAGCGGTGAGATCGCGGATCTCACGGCGGAGGTGCGGACCGGCCCGTTCACCCTCCGCGTCCGGGCGCGGGCGGGGCCCGCGGGCACTTCCGTCACCGGACCGCCGTCCCCACCGGGCGGCGGAGAGCGGTCACTCGGCGGGAGGCGGCGGCTCCGGGGCGCCGGCGAGCAGGGTCGTCAGCAGGCGGATGGCGGCCTTCTTGTCCAGCGGGTCGTTGCCGTTGCCGCACTTGGGCGACTGGATGCAGGACGGGCATCCCGCCTCGCACTCGCAGACGGCGATCGCCTCGCGGGTGGCCGCCAGCCAGCGGGCGGCCGTGTGGAAGGCGCGCTCGGCGAAGCCCGCACCACCCGGGTGCCCGTCGTAGACGAAGACGGTGGGCAGCAGCGTGTCGGGGTGCAGCGGGATGGACACCCCGCCGATGTCCCAGCGGTCACAGGTGGCGAAGAGCGGCAGGATGCCGATCGAGGCGTGCTCGGCGGCGTGCAGGGCGCCGCCGAGGGCCTGGGGGTGCACCCGGGCCTCCTCGAGCTGGTCGTCGGTCACCGTCCACCACACCGCCCGGGTGCGCAGGGTGCGCGGCGGAAGGTCCAGCTTGGACTCGCCGAGGACCTCACCGGTGATCAGCTTGCGGCGCAGGAAGGAGACCACCTGGTTGGTGACCTCGACCGAGCCGAAGCACAGCCGCGCGTCCCCCCAGGGGATCTCGGTGGTGGTCTCCAGGATGGAGATCGCCGTGGTGTCGCGGGCCGTGGTCGAGTAGGGCGGAGTGGCCTCCTCCACCAGGGCGACCGAGTCGTCGAGGTCGAGCTGTTCGACGAGATAGCTCCGGCCCTGGTGGAGGTGGACGGCGCCCTCGTGGACGGTGGTGTGGGCCGCCGCAGCGTCCACGGTGCCCAGCAGCCGTCCGGTCGCCGCCTCCACGACCTGGACCGGGCTGCCGCCCGCCCCGCGGATGTCGGTGAGGTCGGCGGCGCGCTCACGGCGGGTCCAGTGCCAGGCCTTCGCCCGTCGGCGCAGCAGCTTGCGCTGCTCCAGCTGTGGCATCAGCTCCTCGGTGGCGGGCCCGAAGAGCTCCAGGTCGGGCTCGGTGAGCGGAAGCTCGGCCGCGGCCGCGCACAGGTGCGGCGCGAGGACGTAAGGGTTGTCCGGGTCCAGGACGGTGGACTCCACCGGTTGCCGGAAAAGGGCGTCCGGGTGGTGGACGAGGTAGGTGTCCAGCGGGTCGTCCCGGGCGACCAGGATCGCGAGGGCCCCCTCGCCGGTGCGCCCGGCTCGCCCCGCCTGCTGCCACAGGGAGGCGCGGGTGCCGGGATAGCCCGCCACGACCACGGCGTCCAGCCCGGCGATGTCCATCCCCAGCTCAAGGGCGGTGGTCGCGGCGAGCCCCAGCAGCTCACCGGAGTGCAGGGCCTTCTCCAGGGCGCGGCGCTCCTCGGGGAGATAGCCCCCGCGATAGGCGGCGATCCGGTCCGGCAGCGAGCGGTCCACCTCCGCGAGCCGCTCCTGGGCGATGAGCGCGATGAGCTCCGCGCCCCGCCGGGAGCGCACGAAGGTGACCGTACGGACGCCCTGGACGGCCAGGTCGGTGAGCAGGTCCGCGGACTCGGCCGTGGCCGTGCGCCGCACGGGGGCGCCCTGCTCGCCGTGGAGTTCGGTCAGCGGCGGCTCCCAGAGGGTGAAGACGACCTCGCCGCGGGGCGAGCCGTCCTCGGTGATCTCCGCCACCGGCACGCCGGTCAGCCGGCACGCGGCGACCGCCGGGTCGGAGGCGGTGGCGGAGGCGAGCAGGAACACGGGCGAGGAGCCGTAGCGGGCGCAGACGCGGCGCAGCCTGCGCAGCACCTGGGCCACATGGGAGCCGAAGACACCCCGGTAGGTGTGGCACTCGTCGATCACCACATAGCGCAGGGCGCGCAGGAAGGAGGACCATCTGGGGTGGCCGGGCAGGATGCCCCGGTGGAGCATGTCGGGGTTGGTGAGCACGTAGTTCGCGTACTGCCGGACCCACTCGCGCTCCTCGACCGGCGTGTCGCCGTCGTAGACCGCCGCCCGGATGCCGGTGCCCAGCGGGGCGGTGAGGGGGGCCAGCGCGCGGCGCTGGTCGGCGGCCAACGCCTTGGTGGGGGAGAGGTACAGGGCGGTCGCCCCCCGGCCGCTGGGCTCCTCCGAGCCGTCCAGCAGGGCGCTGAGGACGGGGGCCAGATAGGCGAGGGACTTGCCGGAGGCGGTTCCGGTGGCCACGACCACGGATTCGCCGCGCAGCGCGTGTTCGGCCGTGCGCGCCTGGTGGGCCCAGGGGCGCTCGATGCCGACCGCGCGAATGGCGTTGATCACCTCTGGCCGGATCGCCGAGGGCCAGTCGGCATGGGTTCCCGGGCGTGGGGGCAAGTGCTCCGTATGAGTGATGCGCGTACTCCGGCTCGCCCCGGTGCTCAGCCGACCGAGGACGGCCCGGGGTGAGGGGCGTATGCCCGCCTGCCGCGGGATTTGGTTGTCGGCCATCGACACCGAGTGTGTCACTGGTCTGACGGACAATGGTCTCAAGGCGTCGTGCACGCCTGCTGGTAAGTGATTGAATGCCATCGCGGCTGCCGATCCATGGGGGGCGACCGCTCGATGCAAGGTGCTGGAGGATCCGTGGACCTGTCCCTGTCGACTCGGACCGTCGACGACCGCACGGTCGTCGAGGTCGGTGGCGAGATTGATGTATACACCGCGCCCAAGCTGCGCGAGCAGCTGGTCGAGCTTGTCAACGACGGCAATTACCACCTGGTCGTCGACATGGAGGGCGTCGACTTTCTCGACTCCACCGGACTCGGCGTGCTCGTCGGCGGGCTCAAGCGAGTGCGGGCCCACGAGGGCTCGCTGCGCCTGGTTTGCAACCAGGAGCGCATTCTGAAGATCTTCCGCATCACCGGCCTGACCAAGGTGTTCCCGATTCACACCTCGGTCGAGGACGCTGTCGCGGCGACCGACTGACAAGATCGCCGAAGGAAGACACAGAAGGGGGTTCCGGGCGGCGCTCGCCCGGCCCTCCCCATACGCACGCCCATACGCCCGAGGGGGATGGCATGGCCACCGTCGAACTCCGCTTCAGCGCGCTGCCCGAGCACGTCAGGACCGCTCGTCTTGTCGCGGCGGCCGTGGCGCGCCGGGCGGGGGTGGATGAGGCCGTGCTCGACGAGGTGCGGCTCGCGGTCGGCGAGGCCTGCACACGTGCGGTCGGGCTCCACCTGAGCAATGGGGTGGAGGCACCGGTGCGGGTGATCCTGACCGAGGAGGAGAAGAAGTTCTCCATCGAGGTCGGTGACGAATCCCCGACCTCGGCCGCCCTGGCGCCCGGCTCCCATCCGGAGGCGGACGACGAGGCCGAGGGTGAGGACGAGATGGGTCTCGCCGTCATCAGCGGGCTCGTCGACGATGTCGAGGTGACGACCAGCGAGACCGGTGGAGTGATCCGGATGAGCTGGCCGACATCGCCCCAGCCTCTGGTGTCCTAGCCCAAGCCAAGGCCTTTGGTGGCCTGGACCACCGGTTCGGGTTCGGCCCGTACCGGGTCGGGGCATGTGCTCACCGGGTCGGGGCATGTCCTCGCCGGGTTGGGGCATGTGCTCGCCGGGTCGGGCCCTGCCTTCGACGGTTCAGGCCATGTTCCAGCGGGCCGGGCCGGGCCTTGTCTCGCCCTCGGGGCCCGGCGCGGGCTGAACTCGCCATGGCCGCCGAATCGGGCCCCTCGAGGGGCATCTGCCCGCCATCCCCTCGCCCGATCTTCCGGACTACCGGACCGGCCGTTTCAAGATCGCCGATCCGGCTGTCGGCGTGCCCGCGCCCGCTCGGCGGCATCGTCCCGGCGTACCCCGGGCGCACCCCACGGCGCATCTCTCGGCGCGCGCATTTTCGATCTCGGGCGTAGGCTCTGAACACCGCTTTTCTCGGTGCGGCACAACCGCCGCAAGATCGACATTGAGATCATCCACATAGATCATTTATAGAGATCACTTTACATCCGTCACCGCATTGTCGATCTTCCTTCTTCCGAAGGAATTCGTACCGCCAAGCCTATTGATCTTCGCTGGTGCGGGGGAATTCCCATTCCGGCGCCCTGTTTTGATCGTGTGACGCTCCCTACAATCCGTCCACATCTCGAGCTCAGGACGCCTGAGCGCGGCGGCTCTTCTGCGGTCGCAGAACTGCTGCGCGCCCATGTGCCAAACGTCAAGGAGGACGAATGGCGGGGCCTCTCACCCCTCATCAGCTGGACCTCACCCCAACCCTGGCCGCCGCAGAGCTGACCGACGACAACCGTGTGATCGTGCTGGTGATCGCCGCCGTCGCGATCGCGGCGCTCGCGGTCGCGGTGGTGCTGGTACGACAAGTCCTCGCGGCCGGCGAGGGCACGGACAGTATGAAGAAGATCGCCGAAGCCGTTCAGGAAGGCGCCAATGCCTATCTGGCCCGGCAGCTGCGCACCCTCGGTGGATTCGCCGTGGTGGTGTTCTTCCTGCTCATGCTGTTGCCGGCGGACGACTGGCCGCAGCGCATCGGGCGTTCGGTGTTCTTTCTGATCGGTGCGGCATTCTCGGCGGCGACCGGCTATATCGGGATGTGGCTCGCGGTGCGCAGCAATGTGCGCGTCGCCGCCGCCGCCCGTGAGGCCACCCCCGAGCCCCCCACCACACCCGTCAATGGCGATTCGGCCGCTTCCTCGCCCGGTAAGCCGAGCGTGGATCTCACGGCCGTCTCGCACAAGGCAATGAAGATCGCATTCCGCACCGGCGGTGTGGTGGGCATGTTCACCGTGGGCCTCGGACTGCTGGGCGCCTCCTGTGTGGTGCTGGTCTACGCGGCCGACGCGCCCAAGGTGCTGGAGGGCTTCGGCCTCGGCGCCGCGCTGATCGCGATGTTCATGAGGGTCGGCGGTGGCATCTTCACCAAGGCCGCCGACGTCGGCGCCGACCTTGTCGGCAAGGTCGAGAAGGGCATCCCCGAGGACGACCCGCGCAACGCCGCGACCATCGCGGACAACGTTGGCGACAACGTCGGGGACTGCGCCGGTATGGCCGCCGACCTCTTCGAGTCGTACGCCGTCACCCTGGTGGCCGCGCTGATCCTCGGCAAGGCGGCCTTCGGCGACTCCGGGCTGGCCTTCCCGCTGCTCGTCCCGGCCATCGGCGTGGTCACCGCCATGATCGGGATCTTCGCCGTGGCCCCGCGCCGCTCCGACCGCAGCGGGATGAGCGCCATCAACCGGGGCTTCTTCCTCTCCGCCCTGATCTCGATGGCACTGGTGGCGATCGCCGTCTTCGCCTATCTGCCGTCCAGCTACGCGGATCTCGACGGCGTCACCAACCGCGAGATCCTCGGCCACAGCGGTGACCCGCGGGTGCTCGCGCTCGTCGCGGTCGCCGTCGGCATCGTGCTGGCCGCGCTCATCCAGCAGCTCACGGGCTACTTCACCGAGACCACCCGGCGCCCGGTGCGGGACGTCGGCAAGACCTCGCTGACCGGCCCGGCCACGGTGGTGCTCTCCGGTATCTCGCTGGGGCTGGAGTCCGCCGTCTACTCGGCGGTGCTGATCGGGCTGAGCGTCTACGGCGCGTTCCTGCTCGGCGGCACTTCGATCATGCTGGCGCTGTTCGCCGTGGCGCTCGCCGGTACCGGTCTGCTCACCACGGTCGGCGTGATCGTCGCCATGGACACCTTCGGCCCGGTCTCCGACAACGCCCAGGGCATCGCCGAGATGTCCGGCGATGTCGAGGGCGCGGGCGCGCAGGTGCTCACCGACCTGGACGCGGTCGGCAACACCACCAAGGCGATCACCAAGGGCATCGCCATCGCGACGGCGGTGCTCGCGGCGGCCGCGCTCTTCGGCTCGTACCGCGACGCCATCGCCGAGGCGGTGAGCGACGTGCACACCTCCGTGGCCGGGGAGATGAATCTGAACCTGGACATCTCGCAGCCCAACAACCTCGTGGGCCTCGTCCTCGGCGCCGCCGTCGTCTTCCTCTTCTCCGGGCTGGCGATCAACGCGGTGTCGCGGTCGGCCGGTGCGGTGGTCTTCGAGGTGCGGCGGCAGTTCCGCGAGAAGCCCGGGATCATGGACTACAGCGAGACGCCGGAGTACGGCCGAGTCGTCGACATCTGCACCAAGGACGCGCTGCGCGAGCTGGCCACACCGGGTCTGCTCGCCGTCATGGCGCCGATCGCCGTCGGCTTCACCTTCGGGGTCGGCGCGCTCGGCTCCTTCCTGGCGGGCGCGATCGGCACCGGCACGCTGATGGCCGTCTTCCTCGCCAACTCCGGCGGCGCCTGGGACAACGCCAAGAAGCTGGTCGAGGACGGTCACCACGGCGGCAAGGGGAGCGAGGCCCATGCCGCGACGGTGATCGGCGACACGGTCGGGGATCCCTTCAAGGACACCGCCGGTCCCGCGATCAATCCGCTGCTGAAGGTGATGAACCTGGTGGCGCTGCTGATCGCCCCCGCGGTGGTCAAGTTCTCCTACGGGGACGACGCCAGCCCGGGGCTGCGTGCGGCCGTCGCGGTGATCGCCGTCGTGATCATCGTGACCGCCGTCTACATCTCCAAGCGGCGCGGAATCGTCGTAGGTGACGAAGACAACTCCGAGCGCGTGGCGAAGTCAGCCGACGCGGCGGTGGTGTCCTAGCCCGGAAGGGGTCAGGGGGCCGGGAGAGCCCCCGCGACATGCGGGCGGGCGGTGTGCGACGGCACATCGTCCGCCCGCTTCCCTGTCCGCGGTGCGCCATCCGCTCGATGAGGCCATGTCCACAATGAGCGTGGTGCAAATGCTCTCAAAAATGTTTATACGGGACGCTCTTCCGGTGGGCTTGGCCGGATGGACGTGTATGTTCCGGGGCCGAGAGCCATGGAAGGGACCAATCCGGTGAACAAGAAGCTTGTGGCTGCACTGTCCGGCGGTGCGGCACTCGTACTGGCGCTGACAGGCTGCGGGGGCGGCGACGACGACAAGAAGGTCAACGACTGGGCCAAGTCGGTCTGTGACGAGGTGCAGCCTCAGCTGAAGAAGATCCAGGGCGCCAACACCGCGATCCAGGGTGCCGCCGACGAGCAGGACTCCAAGAAGCTGCAGCAGACCGACTCCAAGGCGTTCCAGGAGATCTCCGAGTCCTACGGGGCCCTCGCCAAGGCCGTGAACAAGGCGGGCCCGCCGCCCGTGGACAACGGCGACAAGACTCAGAAGCAGGCGGTCAAGGAGCTCAACGCCACCTCGGGGTCGTACACGAAGCTGAAGTCGGCCATCGACAAGCTGGACACCTCGGACAAGTCCAAGTTCGCCCAGGGGCTCGCGGGCGTCGCCGATGAGCTCGACAAGCTCAGCAAGTCGGGTGACCAGGCCCTGCAGAAGCTCCAGGAGGGCAAGGTCGGCTCGGCGATGGCCAAGCAGCCCGGCTGCCAGAAGCCGAAGACGGCCGGCGGCGCCACGACGCAGTCGTAGCCGGCCCTCGCTGGTCCTCGTAGCCCTCGTAGCCCTCGTAGCCCTCGTAGCCCTCGTAGTCCTCACAGGCCTCCCGGGCGGTTCCCGTAGTCCTTACGTGGACCGCCCGGGAGTTCTCGCGCCAGGGGGCCAACGCCGCCCTCTGACGCACCCTTTGTCGGCCCGTCACCCGGGTCGGCGCGGGCGATGTCGTCCCGATGCCGACTGCCGTCGCCCGCTGTCGGCGGTTGCCCCGACAATGGGGGCGTGAGTACGCACCAGCCCTCGTTCCGCCTTCCCACCGCCGACCCCGAGCGCACCGCCCGCCTGCGCGAGGCGCTGTCGGCCGCCTCCTTCACCGCCGACGGTCTGCTGGACCTGTTCGGCCCGTCCGCCTACACGGCCCTGGCGCGCGGGGAGACCGTCCCGGCGCTGCGCGCCACCCGGAGCGGGAGCGGCCCGCTGGAGACCCTGGTGCGGCTCTTCCTGTTGCAGTGCCCCGTGGCGTACGGGCGGGCGGCCGCGGCCCTCCCGGTCGAGGACTGCCTCGCCGACGGCTGGCTGGTGCGCGAGGGCGACGAGGTGCGCGCGAGTGTGGACGTGCGGCCTTACGGCGGGCCCGAGGGCCAGGACTGGTGGATCGTCTCCGACCTGGGCTGCGCGGTCGGCGGCGCGGCGGGGATCGGTGGGCCGGGCGGGGCGCGCGGCCGTGAGGACCGTTCCCGGCTCGTCCTCGGGGTCGGCGGAGCGTCCACCACGCTCGCAGGTCTCACCGTCCCCGCGCCCGTGGACCGGGTCCTCGACCTCGGCACCGGTTCCGGCATCCAGGCGCTGTACGCGGGCCGCCACGCCTCCCGCGTGACCGCCACGGACCGCAATCCGCGCGCCCTGGCCATCGCCCGGCTGACCCTCGCCCTGTCCGGTGCGCCGGAGCCGGATCTGCGGGAGGGGTCGCTGTTCGAGCCGGTCCGGGACGAGACGTACGACCTGATCGTCTCCAACCCGCCCTTTGTGATCTCCCCGCGCTCCCCGGAGGGCAGCGAGCTGGTCTACCGGGAGGGCGGGATGTCCGGGGACGATCTGTGCCGCACCCTCGTCCAGCGGTCCGCCGGGCATCTCGCCGACGGCGGCTGGTGTCAGCTGCTCGCGAACTGGCAGCACGTCGAGGGCGAGGACTGGCGCGAGCGGCTGGCCTCCTGGGTCCCGCCCGGCTGTGACGCGTGGATCGTGCAGCGCGAGGTGCAGGACGTCACCCAGTACGCCGAGCTGTGGCTGCGCGACGCCGGTGAGCACCTGGCCGGCCCCGAGGCGTACGCGGCGCGTTACGACGCGTGGCTGGACGAGTTCGAGGCGCGGAAGACCACGGCCGTCGGCTTCGGCTGGATCACCCTGCGCAAGTCCGGTGCCGACCGGCCCTCGGTGACCGTGGAGGAGTGGCCCCATCCGGTCGAGCAGCCGCTGGGGGCCGAGATCATGGCCCACTTCGACCGGCAGGACTTCCTGCGCACGCATGACGACGCGGCGCTGCTGACCGCCCGCTTCCGGCTGGCCGACGACGTCGTCCAGGAACAGGTGGGTCCGCCCGGGGCCGAGGACCCCGAGCATGTGGTGCTCAGGCAGCACCGGGGGATGCGGCGCGCGACGAAGGTGGACACGGTCGGGGCGGGCTTCGCGGGTGTGTGCGACGGCACACTGAGCGCGGGCCGGATCCTGGACGCCATCGCCCAGTTGCTCGGTGAGGATCCGGTGGTGCTGCGCGACCGCACCCCGGAGTCGATCCGGCTCCTGGTCGAGCAGGGCTTTCTGCGAGCGGGGGGCGACGACGGCATAGAGATGTCATGACGGGCATAGAGATGTCATGAAGGCATAGGGACGCCACGACCGCCGTAGGGGCCGGATGGGAACGCGCCGCGCGTGTCCTGGGGGCGTACGCCGGTGGTACAGCGCCCTCTATCGCGCCCCCGTATGGCAGGAAGCTGTCGCGGGGGCGCCGGAGGGGCCGCCCCGGGGCGGGGTGCGGACGGGGCCCGGCGAGGCGACGCGCGCGCGAGGCGACGCCCGCTGTTCACCCGGGGTTCGCGCCCACGCCTCCCGCGCGTGCCACGCTCCCGCCATGGAGAGCGGACCTGCGATCTTCGCCGGAACGGCATTCGTGTTGTTCGGCGCCGCGCTGCTGCTGTGGACGGCGGCGCGCCTGAGGCTGCGTGTGCCGGTCGCACACGGTGTGAGTCCTGTCGCTTCCGCGGTGCTCTCCCTTCTCTTCGGCATCGCCGCGCTGAGCGGCGGAATCTGGTGTCTGGGTTACGCCTGACAGGGCCTTCCACGCTGCCTCGTGCCGGTCCGGGCGGCAGACAGGACGGTTGTCGGGTTACCGTTCGAGTGGCGTTGCGGGCTTTTTCCGTTTGACACGGGGGCGGGATGTACCGTCACACTCCGCAGCGTCACCGTAGAGGGAGGCCGTGAGCGTTACCTACGCGGCACTGCCCGTTCACCGAGAGTCGACCGGAGAGAAGAGCGAAGTTGTCCCCGACCACCAGCGAGACCGCGCAGGGCGGCCGCCGACTCGTCATCGTCGAGTCGCCTGCCAAGGCGAAGACGATCAAGGGCTACCTCGGTCCGGGCTACGTGGTCGAGGCCAGCGTCGGGCACATCCGGGACCTGCCGAACGGTGCGGCCGAGGTTCCCGACAAGTACACCGGCGAGGTCCGGCGCCTCGGCGTGGATGTCGAGCACGACTTCCAGCCCGTCTATGTGGTCAACGCTGACAAGAAGAGCCAGGTCAAGAAGCTCAAGGAGCTGCTCGCCGACTCCGACGAGCTCTTCCTGGCCACCGATGAGGACCGTGAGGGCGAGGCCATCGCCTGGCACCTCCAGGAGGTGCTCAAGCCCAAGGTCCCGGTGCGCCGGATGGTCTTCCACGAGATCACCAAGGACGCCATCCGGGCCGCCGTGGCCAACCCGCGCGAGCTGAACCAGCGCCTGGTCGACGCCCAGGAGACCCGCCGTATCCTCGACCGCCTCTACGGCTACGAGGTCTCGCCGGTCCTGTGGAAGAAGGTCATGCGCGGCCTGTCGGCTGGCCGGGTCCAGTCGGTCGCCACCCGTCTCGTCGTCGAGCGGGAGCGCGATCGCATCGCCTTCCGCTCCGCCGAGTACTGGGACCTCACCGGGACCTTCGCCACCGGCCGGGCGGGTGACGTCAGCGACCCCGGCACCTTCGGTGCCCGCCTTACGGCCGTCAACGGCCTTCGGGTCGCCCAGGGGCGCGATTTCACCTCGCTCGGGCAGCTCAAGGACGGCCTCAACGTCCTCCACCTGGACGAGGCGGGCGCCCGCTCGCTGGCCGCGGCCCTCGCCGACACCGCCTTCACGGTGCGCTCGGTCGAGTCCAAGCCGTACCGCCGCTCGCCGTACGCGCCGTTCCGCACCACGACCCTGCAGCAGGAGGCCAGCCGCAAGCTGGGCTTCGGTGCCAAGGCCACCATGCAGGTCGCGCAGAAGCTGTACGAAAACGGCTACATCACCTATATGCGTACGGACTCCACCGTCCTGTCGGACACGGCGGTGGCGGCGGCTCGGGCGCAGGTCACCCAGCTGTACGGGGCCGACTACCTGCCCGACAAGCCGCGCACCTACGCGGGCAAGGTCAAGAACGCCCAGGAGGCGCACGAGGCCATCCGCCCCTCGGGAGACCGTTTCCGCACCCCGGCGGAGACCGGCCTCACCGGCGACCAGTTCCGGCTCTATGAGCTGATCTGGAAGCGGACCGTCGCCTCCCAGATGAAGGACGCGGTCGGCAACTCGGTCACCGTCAAGATCGGCGGGCAGGCGAGCGACGGCCGGGACGCCGAGTTCTCCGCCTCCGGTAAGACGATCACCTTCCACGGCTTCATGAAGGCCTATGTGGAGGGCGCCGACGACCCGAACGCCGAGCTCGACGACCGCGAGCGCCGGCTGCCGCAGGTCACCGAGGGCGACCGGCTCACCGCCGAGGAGATCACCGCCGACGGCCACGCGACCAAGCCCCCGGCCCGCTACACCGAGGCGTCGCTGGTCAAGGAGCTGGAAGAGCGCGAGATCGGCCGCCCGTCGACCTACGCCACGATCCTGGGCACCATCCTCGACCGCGGCTACGTCTTCAAGAAGGGCACCGCGCTCGTGCCCTCCTTCCTGAGCTTCGCCGTGGTCAACCTGCTGGAGAAGCACTTCGGCCGGCTGGTCGACTACGACTTCACCGCCAAGATGGAGGACGACCTCGACCGCATCGCGCGCGGCGAGGCCGAGGCAGTGCCGTGGCTGAAGCGCTTCTACTTCGGCGAGGGCGCCCAGGCCGGTGCCGCCGAGGCCGGGAACGGCGACGGCGACCACCTCGGCGGCCTCAAGGAGCTGGTCACCGACCTGGGCGCGATCGACGCCCGGGAGATCTCGTCCTTCCCCGTGGGCGACGGCATCGTGCTGCGCGTCGGCCGCTACGGGCCGTACGTGGAGCGTCCCTCGGAGGTCGAGGGCGGTACCGGCCAGCGCGCCGACGTTCCCGACGACCTGCCGCCGGACGAGCTGACCGTGGAGCTCGCGGAGGAGCTGCTCGCCAAGCCGAGCGGTGAGTTCGAGCTGGGTTCCGACCCCGAGACCGGGCGCATGATCGTCGCCAAGGACGGCCGCTACGGCCCGTACGTCACCGAGGTGCTCCCCGAGGACACCCCCAAGAGCGGTAAGAACGCCATCAAGCCGCGCACGGCCTCCCTGCTGAAGTCGATGTCCCTGGACACGGTGACCCTGGAGGACGCGCTCAAACTGATGTCGCTGCCGCGTGTGGTCGGCATCGACCCCGAGGGCGTGGAGATCACCGCGCAGAACGGCCGCTACGGCCCGTACCTGAAGAAGGGCACGGACTCGCGGTCGCTGGAGACCGAGGAGCAGCTCTTCGCCATCACGCTCGAGCAGGCGCTGGCGATCTACGCCCAGCCCAAGCAGCGTGGCCGGGCCGCGGCCAAGCCGCCGCTGAAGGAGCTGGGCACCGACCCGGTCAGCGAGCGGCCCGTGGTGGTCAAGGACGGCCGCTTCGGTCCGTACGTCACGGACGGCGAGACCAACGCGACGCTGCGCCGTGACGACGACGTGGAGACCATCACGCCCGAGCGCGGCTTCGAGCTGCTCGCCGAGAAGCGCGCCAAGGGCCCGGCCAAGAAGACCGCCAAGAAGACGGCGGCGAAGAAGACCGCGGCCAAGAAGACGACGGCGAAGAAGACGGCCGCCAAGAAGACCGCGGCGACGAAGACGGCCGCTAAGAAGACGACCGCCAAGACTGCCGCCAAGAAGACGGCGGCCAAGAAGACGGCGGCCGAGAGATCGTCGGCCAACGCCGAGTAGCCGGCCGACGGCGGGCGGGAAAGCGGAGGAAGGCGGAGCAATCCGCACGCCATCCACGGCTCACCGCCCGTTTGTTCGGCCGGGGGGCCGTCGATTCATGCGATCCGGATAGGCTGGCGGGATGACGCGAGAGCAGCCAACGGACGTGACCGCCACCTCCGGTGCCCTTGCCGCGGACTCCCGCGAGCGGGCCGTACGAGCCCTGCTGCGCTATCAGCCGATGCGACGGCTGTGGAGCGCTCAACTCGTCGGTGGTACCGGGGACGTGCTCGCCGTACTGGTACTGGTGCTGCTGACGCTCCAGGCATCGGTGGCGGCCGACTCCTTCGGCGGCGGGTATCGCGGTGCGGCCTTCGCGGTGGCGGTGGTGCTCGGCGTACGGCTCTTCGCGACCGTGCTGTTCGGCGCGGTGCTCCTCGGGCCGCTCGCCGCGCTGATCGGCCCCTCCGGGCCGCTGGACCGCCGCTGGACCATGGTCGGCGCGGACGGTCTGCGGCTGGTGCTGCTCCTCATCGCGCCGCTGTGGATCGACTGGGCCCCGGCCGACGCCGTCGCCTGGCTGCTCATCACCACCTTCGTCGTCGGCGTCGTGGAGCGCTTCTGGACCGTCGCCAAGGACGGCGCGGCCCCCTCGCTGCTCCCGGCGCCGCCCGCCGAGGGCGCCGCCGTGCGGCCGCTGCCCGACCACCTGGACGCGCTGCGCCGGCTCTCGCTCCGTACGAACTTCGTGACGCTGCCGATCGCGGCCGCCGCGCTGCTCGTCGTCACGCTGATCGGCAGGCTGCTGGGCACCGGCGTGGAGTGGTTCCACACCCACCAGGCCGCCCTCGGCTCGTATGTCGGCGCCGGACTCTTCGCCGCGTCGATCTCGATCCTCACCTTCGTCGAACTGCCCGGCGCGCAGACCAGCCGCACCCGCTCCCCCCTGGAGGGGTTGCGCCGCCCCCGTGCCGCCTCTGGCTCCGGCGCCGACAAGGGCCGCACCGGAGCCGTTCCGCTGCTGGTGCTCGCCTGCGCCGGGGTGGCGGGCGCGATCGCCGCGGCCGTGGGCGTCGCCCCGCTGCAGGCCATGGACCTCGGCGGCGGGCCGGTCGGCTTCGCCCTGTTCGTCCTCGTCCTGACCGGCGGTCCGGCGATGGGCATCCGCTGGGCCCCGAAGGTCCTCCCGGGCCTTTCGCGGCGCCGGCTGCTGGCGCTGTCGGTCGCGCTGACCGGGCTCGCGCTGCTCACGGTGGGCCTGGTGCACGACACCACCACCGTCGTGCTGATCGCCCTGATCGCGGGCGTGTCGGCGGGTGTCGCCGCCCACACCGGCCACTCCCTGCTGGACCAGGAGTCCGAGGAGACCCGCCGGCCCCGGATGACCGAGCATGTGCAGGCCGTCGTGCGCGTCGGCGTCGGGCTCGGCGCGGTCGCCGCGCCGCTGCTCGCCGCCGTCATCGGACCGCACCGGCTCGGCAGCGGTGACTTCGTCTTCGCCCACGGTGGCGCGGCCTTCACCCTGATGCTGGTGGGCGCGCTGCTGCTGCCCGTCGCCGCGCTGGTCCTCGGCCGGACCGACGACCGGCAGGGCGTGCCGCTGCGGCGCGATCTGCGGGAGGCACTGCTCGGCGGGGGCGGCGCGGGCGAGGGCCCGGCCGCCACGGGCTTCTTCATCGCCGTCGAGGGCGGCGATGGCTCGGGCAAGTCCACGCAGGTGGAGGCGCTGGCCGAGTGGATCAGGGCCAAGGGGCACGAGGTCGTGGTGACCCGTGAGCCGGGCGCCACCGCGATTGGCAAGCGGCTGCGCTCGATCCTGCTCGACGTCTCGTCCGCCGGGATCTCGCACCGCGCCGAGGCGCTGCTGTACGCGGCGGACCGCGCCGAGCACGTCGACACCGTGGTCCGCCCGGCGCTGGAGCGCGGCGCGGTCGTCATCTCGGACCGCTACATCGACTCGTCCGTCGCCTACCAGGGCGCGGGGCGCGACCTCGCCGCGACCGAGATCGCCCGCATCTCGCGCTGGGCGACGAACGGCCTGGTGCCGCATCTGACGGTGCTGCTGGACGTCTCGCCGGAGACCGCGCGCGAACGCTTCACCGAGGCCCCGGACCGGCTCGAGTCCGAGCCCGCCGAGTTCCACCAGCGGGTACGGGCCGGATTCCTGGCCCTCGCCGCCGCCGAC
This sequence comes from Streptomyces iranensis, assembly GCF_017874715.1. Taxonomy (GTDB): domain Bacteria; phylum Actinomycetota; class Actinomycetes; order Streptomycetales; family Streptomycetaceae; genus Streptomyces; species Streptomyces iranensis. Next base: position 107,000 of record NZ_JAGGLR010000019.1, read on the forward strand.
CCGGCCCGCTACATCGTCGTCGACGCCGGGCAGCTGCCGGAGGCGGTCACCTCCGTGGTGCGCCACCGCCTGGACCAGATGCTGCCGCTGTCCGAGGCGGAGGTGAAGGCCCAGGAGGAGGCACGTAAGGCCGCCGAGGAGGAGGCTCGTCGGCGCGCTGAGGAAGAGGCCGCCCGTAAGGCCGAGGAGGAACGGCTGGAGCGCGAGCGCCAGGAGGCGCTCGCCAAGGCCCGCGCCGAGGAGGAGGAGCGCAAGCGGCTCGAGCTGGAGGAGGCCCGTCGGCGCGAGGCCGAGCGGCAGGCGGAGGCGGCCCGCCAGCGGGCCGAGGACGCGCGCCGCAGGGCCGAGGAGGACCGCAAGCGCATCGAGGCCGAGGACCGCGCCCGCGCCGCGGAGGAGGAGCGGCGCCGCCTCCAGGAGGAGGCGGACGCGCTGCGCCGGGCCGAGGCCGAGGCGCGCCGCCAGGAAGAGCAGCGCAAGGCCGAGGAGGCGCTGCTGAGGGCGGAGCAGGCACGGCTGGCGGCGGACGCGGCGTCCTCCGGGGCGGACGCGCCGACCGTCTCCGGGGCGGATGCGCCGACCGTGGAGACCGAGACCCCGGCCCCGCCGCCCGAGGACGAGGACGGCCCCCGGGGCACCGGCGGCGCCCGGGGCGCGGCGGGCTCCGGCGCGGACGACTCGCACCCACACTCGCACTCGCGCTCGCACCCGGACACGACGGAGACGGTCCAGACACCGAGGTTCGACCCCCCGCGGGCGGGGTACGGCGGCGAGTCCGGCCGTCCCGGCACCGGATCGGCGGCGGCCGATGAGACCGCGGTGCTGCCACCCGTGCCTCCCGCGTCGCCTGTACCGCCCCAGAAGCCCCAGAACGGCCCGGATGCCGACGAGACCGCTGTGCTGCCGCCCGTACGGCCCCAGGACGGCCCGGAGCGCCGGGGCGGCCCGGACGCCGAGGAGACGACCGCCCTGCCCCAGCCGCCCGCCGAGCCGCCCACGAACGCGGCCGACGAGACGGCCGTCCTGCCGCCCGTACGGGACGAGCGCTCCGCCGACCCGGCGGACCGGGTCCCGCCGTGGCTGTTCCGCCCGGACGAGGGCCAGGGTCAGGGCCAGGGCCAGGAGCACGGCCAGGAGCACGGCCAGGGGAACGAGCGCACGCGCGAGATGCCGCAGTACGGCCAGGGCCAGGGCCAGGGCCAGCAGGGGTATGACCAGGGTCAGGCGCAGGGCGAGGCGGAACCGCCGCGTCGGCGCCGCCGCCCCGAGTGGGCCGAGGAGACCCCCCTGGACGACCTCCCGTCCCTGGCCGACGAACTGCTCGGCCCCCGCGACGACGAGGACGGCCGCCGCCGCTGACGGAGGTCCGCTGATGGTCCGTTTCGGGCGCTGCCGCCGATGGCCGCGCCCGGCTGAGGCAGGGCGCCGAAGGGACATCGGCGCTGGGCGCTGACTTTTCCGGCCTTCCGGCCTTCCGGCCTTCCGGCCTTCCGGCCTTCCAGGGAGTCCTGAGGGTGCAGTCGTGCCCTTCGGCGTATGAGCGGCCCCGGGGCGGAGCTGCACCCTCCAGCCCCTCCGGCGTTTGAGGAGCGGGGTCCAGGGGCGGCGCCCCGGTTCGGGAAGGGGCGGGGCGGGGGAAGACGAACCGTCCCCGCGTCGCAGCCGATGGCCGTGTCCGGCTGTCGGCGGGGTGGCTGCGTCAGCGCGCCGACGGCGGGTGGCCGCCGGAGACCCGCCGACCGGATGGCGTCGGCGGTGGGTGACGCGTTCGGGTGTCGGTGGGGTGGACCACAATGGGGTGCCGTAGGGACGAACGGCGGAGGCAGCCATGACGGTGTGGGACGACCTGGTCGGGCAGGACCGAGTGGCGGTCCAGCTGTCGGCTGCCGCGCGGGATGCGGACGCCCTGGTCACGGCGGTCAGTGAGGCGGGCGGCGGCCCCGTCGGGGAGCCCATGGCGTCGTCCAAGATGACTCACGCCTGGCTGTTCACCGGCCCGCCCGGCTCGGGCCGGGCCACCGCCGCCCGCGCCTTCGCCGCCGCGCTGCAGTGCGTCAGCCCGGACCGGGCGCTCGGCGGCGCCCCCGGCTGCGGCTTCTGCGATGGCTGTCACACCGCCCTGGTCGGCACCCACGCCGATGTGGAGGTGGTCCGTACGGACATGCTCACCATCGGCGTCAAGGAGACCCGTGAGCTCGTCCGCCGCGCCCAGCTCTCGCCCGCCGGAGGCCGGTGGCAGGTGATCGTCATGGAGGACGCCGACCGCCTTACCGAGGGCGCGGGCAATGTGCTCCTCAAGGCCGTCGAGGAGCCCGCGCCGCGCACCGTATGGCTGCTGTGCGCGCCCTCGCTGGAGGATGTGCTGCCGACGATCCGCTCCCGCTGCCGCCTCCTCACCCTCCGTACGCCCCCGGTGGACGCCGTGGCGGACATCCTCGTCCGGCGCGACGGCATCGACCCCGAGCTCGCCGCCTCCGCGGCCCGCGCCACCCAGGGGCATATCGGCCGCGCCCGCCGCCTGGCGACCGACGAGCGGGCCCGCGCCCGCCGCGCCGCCGTCCTGAAGCTCCCGCTGCGCGTCGACGACGTGGGCGGCTGCCTCAAGGCGGCCCAGGAGCTGGTCGACGCGGCGGCCGAGGACGCCAAGCAGGTGGCGGAGGAGGTCGACGCCAAGGAGACCGAGGAGCTGCGCGCCGCCCTGGGTGCAGCCGCCGGTACGGGCGGGCGGCTGCCGCGCGGTACGGCGGGGGCCATGAAGGACCTCCAGGACCGCCAGAAGCGCCGCGCCACCCGCACCCAGCGCGACAGCCTCGACCTCGCGCTCACCGATCTGACCGCCTTCTACCGGGATGTGCTGGCCCTCCAGCTCGGCTCCCAGGTGGCGCTCGCCAACACCGACGTACGGGACGTGCTGGAGCGGATCGCGTCGGGTTCGAAGCCCGAGCGGACGCTGCGCCGGATAGAGGCGATCACGGCCTGCCGTCAGGCGCTGGACAGCAATGTGGCGCCGCTGCTGGCGGTCGAGGCGATGACCATGGCGCTGCGGGCGGGCTGAGTCACCCGTACGGGTTCGTCACCGGACGCATGGAGCGTGTCCGAGTGGATACTCTCCGTAAGGGGGCGAACCGGTCCTATCCCATAGGAACCAGTACAGGGTGATCCGATCCGGCCGGCGCGATCCCGCGACTCGACCGCGAACCGAGGGATCAGTCCATGCACACCCGACGCAGCAGCCGCCCGCTCCGGACCCTCGGCGCCGCCCTTACGGCCGCCGCCCTGCTGTCCTCCGGCTGCTCGGCCGACGCCTCCGCGCCGCGCGCGGCGTCGCTGTCGAAGAAGGCCGTCCCCGCCGCCCTCAAGCCGTACTACGAGCAGACGCTGAGCTGGCGCCCGTGCGGCGGCGCGGACTTCGAATGCGCCACGCTCAAGGCCCCGCTCGACTACGCGAGGCCCGGCACCGGCCGGGACCTCGGGCTCGCGGTCTCCCGTAAGAAGGCCACCGGCACCGGCCGCCGCCTCGGTTCGCTCCTGGTGAACCCCGGCGGGCCCGGCGGCTCCGCGGTCGGTTATCTGCAGAGCTTCGCGGCCATCGGCTACCCGGCCCGGGTGCGCGCCCGCTACGACATGGTGGCGATGGACCCGCGCGGCGTGGCCGAGAGCGAGCCCGTCACCTGTCTGAGCGACAAGCAGATGGACACCTTCACCCAGACCGACCAGACGCCCGACGGGCGCGGTGAGACAGACCGTCTCGTCGCCGCCTACAAGAAGTTCGCTCACGGCTGCGCGACCCGCTCCGGCCGGATCCTCGGCCATGTCTCGACGGTCGAGGCGGCCCGCGACATGGATGTGCTGCGCGCCGCGCTCGGCGACCGGAAGCTGAATTACGTCGGCGCCTCCTACGGCACCTTCCTCGGCGCGACCTACGCCGACCTCTACCCCCACCGCGTCGGCCGCCTCGTCCTCGACGGCGCGCTCGACCCGGCGCTGTCCTCCCGGCGCATCAACCGCGACCAGACCGCCGGTTTCGAAACCGCCTTCACCGCCTTCGCCAAGGACTGCGTGCGCCGTACCGGCTGCCCCCTCGGCACCGGCTCCGTGTCCGCCGCCCGCGACCGGCTCGGCGCCTTCTTCGCCCGCCTCGACTCCCACCCGGCCCGCACCGGCGAGTCCCGCGCCCTTGGCGAGCCGCTCGCCACGATCGGCGTGATCTCCGCCATGTACGACGAGACCGCCTGGTCCCAGCTGCGCACCGCCCTCCGCTCCGCGATGGGCGGCCACGGCGGCGGTCTGCTCAACCTGGCCGACCTCTACTACGAGCGCGACACCGACGGCTCGTACGCCAACCTCATGTACGCCAACCCCGCCGTCAACTGCCTCGACCTCCCACCGGCCTTCCGCACCCCCGCCGAGGTCAGGAAGTCCATCCCCGACTTCCAGAAGGCATCCCCCGTCTTCGGCAAGGCCCTCGCCTGGGCGGCCCTGAACTGCGCCTACTGGCCCGTCCGCCCGACCGGCGCAGCCCACGCCCTGCACGCCAGGGGCGCCGCCCCCATCGTCGTCGTCGGCACCACTCGCGACCCCGCCACCCCCTACCCCTGGGCCCGCGCCCTCGCCACCCAGCTCTCCTCCGCCACCCTCCTCACCTACGACGGCGACGGCCATACGGCCTACGGCCGCGGCAGCAGCTGCATCGACAGCGCGATCAACACCTACCTCCTCACCGGCCGCCCACCCGCCCCCCACACCCGCTGCCACTGACCAGCCCCGCCCCAGCCCAGGCCCCACCCGGCCCCGTACGGAGCACCCTTCGAAACTGTGTAGACTTGGCGACGCCGCTGCTGCCAATCTGGCTCCGCGGCATGCCGCCTTAGCTCAGTCGGCCAGAGCGACGCACTCGTAATGCGTAGGTCAAGGGTTCGATTCCCTTAGGCGGCTCAGTGAGAAGCCCAGCCCGGACAGTGTCCGGGCTGGGCTTCTTTGGGTTTTCGGGGGGTCAGCCGTTGATGGGGGGCTTGGCGGACCAGGCGGTGAAGGAGAGGGTGCCGTTGTCGAGGTCCTGGTTGAAGGCGACCGTGCTGTGGGAGTTGCTGCCCGTCGGGGAGATCTGCAGGTACTTCGCGTGGGCGGTCCCGGCGCCGGTGGTGGTCCACACCAGGTCGGCCCAGGCGCTCTTGCCCGGGGCGAGGGCGATCGGGTGGGTGCCCGGGTCGGTGGCGAAGTAGGTGCTGCCGTGGCGGGCGGTGGTCTTGATGGCGGTGTGGCCGGCGCCCTCCAGGGCGACCCCGGCGTAGCCGCTGATCACGCAGGTCTCGTCGCCGGTGTTCGTCACCTTCAGGAAGGTGCCCCGGTGGTTCATCTCCGCCTGGGAGGTGCCGGCGGAGTCCAGGGTCCCCCGCAGTGTGCCCGGCTGGCATTCGGAGGTCGCCTGGGCCTTGTTGGCGCCCGAGCCCAGGGCCGTTGCCTGCTTGCCGGTCTTGTTGCCCGCCTGGCTGTGGATCGAGGCGTCCGACTGTGACGACTTCGAGGAGGAGCTCCCCTTGGCGTCGGACGAGGAGTCATTGCTCCCGCAGGCGGTGAGGGCGACGGCCGAGGCGGCGGCGATCAGCGCGGCCGCACCGGCCTTACGGATGCGGCGGTTGAGAATGTGGTGCGACATGACGACCCCCATGGGCTTCTGGTTTGTGCGGTTCCTGCTCACGCACCATCCATGGTGTCGGCCGCTGCTGGCGTTCTCTTAACGACCGCTGTCGATCCGCTAACGCCCGGCTAACGCCCGCCGTCACCGCTCGGGCGGGGTCCAGTCGGCCACGAGGTCCAGGAGGCCGGGGAAGCGGGCGTTGAGGTCGGCGATACGGACGTGGCTGCGGCGCTCCAGGCCGTATTGGCGCTGACGGGTGATGCCTGCCTCGCGGAGGGCCTTGAAGTGGTGAGTGAGGGAGGACTTGGGACGGTCGAGGCCGAACCAGCCGCAGGTGTGATCGAACTGCTCCGATTCGAGAAGGAGTTTGCGCACGATGCGGAGGCGGAGCGGATCGCTCAGCGCCGCCAGGACCGTCTCCAGGCGGATGTTCGCCACGGTCGGCTCCGGGAGCGGGGGCGGGAGGTCCGGGGGGTCGGGGAGTGCCGTGATGGCGGGGCGTCCGTTTTCGGTGGTCCGGGGGGTCATGGATGGGTCCTGGGGGTCCTCGGTGCGTGGCTCTTTGTACGAGTCCAATCGTACTGCATGTTAAGTTCGACTCAAGTCGTACTGAGCGTTTGCCGGGAGGAGCTGTCGTGGTGGGGAGTCGGGCGAGGGCGGTCTCGGGTGCGCGGGAGGCCGATGGAGGGGCAGGCGGCGTCGCCACCCGGTGGGTGTGGACCGCCGCGTGGCCGGTGACCGCGGTGTTCGTTCTGTCGAACGCGGCCACGCCGCTGTATGTGCGGTGGCAGCGCGAGATCGGGTTCTCCAAGGGCACCCTGACGGTGATCTTCGCCTGCTACATCGTCGGGCTGATCGGTTCGCTGCTGGTCTCGGGCGTGGTCTCGGACCGGGTGGGGCGGAAGCCCGTGCTGCTGCCCGCGCTCGGGCTCGCGCTGGCGGCGTGCGCGATCTTCGCGAGTGCGTCGAGCGTGGCCGCGCTGATCGTGGCGCGGCTGTTCAGCGGGATCGCGGTCGGCGCCGTCGTCTCCGCCGGGATGGCGGCGGTGACCGATGTGGCCGGGCCGGAGCGGCGGCGGCTGGCGGCGCTGCTGGCCTCGTGCGCCATGGTGTTCGGGGCCGGGCTGGGGCCGTTGCTCGCGGGGGTGTTGGGCGAGGGCGTGTTCGTCCTGGAGGCGCTGCTGCTGGTGGCGGCGGTCCTGGTGGTGGTGCGGATGCCGTTGCGTGGTGCTTCGGCCGCGCCCGCACAGTCCGTGCCCGCGAGGCCTGCGCCTGCGAGGTCTGCGCCCGCACAGTCCGTGCCTGCGAGGTCTGCGCCCGCACAGTCCGCGCCCGGGAGGTTCGCGCCCGCGAGCGGCGCCTGGGTGCGGATTCCCGGGGTGCCTCGGGGGAGTGGTGGGGACCTCCTCATGGGGATCGCCGTCTTCGCGCCCGGCATCACCGCCACCTCCTTCGTGCTCTCCCTCGGGCCGTCGCTGCTCGCGGGGTTGCTGGACACCACCAGCCCGGTGGTCGCGGGAGCCATGGCCTTCGTGATGTTCCTCACCGCGACCGGTGCGCAGTTCGCGGTTCAGCGGCTGGACCGGCGGACGATCCTCCTCGCCGGTGCCGTAAGTACGACGATCGGCATGGCCGCGCTCATCGCCGCCGTCCGTGCGTCCTCCGTGCCGCTGCTCGTCGCCGCCGCGCTGCTGGCCGGGGCGGGGCAGGGGATGGGGCAGCTCGGCGGGTTGTCGCTGCTCAACTCCAGTGTTCCGCCGAGCCGTCTGGCGGAGGCCAACGCGGCGCTCAACGTCGGTGGCTATGTGCCCGCGGGCGTACTGCCGGTAACGGCGGGCTACCTCAGCGACGCGGTGGGGCTGACGGCGGGGGCGACTGTCTTCGGGGCCGTGCTCATGGCATTGGCCCTCGTCGGGGGCCTGGTGGTCCGCGCCGGCCCGCCGTCTGCCCAAAGGAAAGAGGCATGAGGGCATGGAGGGTGGGTAGACGGGACCCCAATCAGCCTATGCATGCAGCCGATACAGGGAGTGCGACGGTGAACGACACGGCACCCGCGACGATGTCGATGCTGACAGCAGCGGAAGCTGAGCAGGCACATGACGTTCGCGTAAGTGACATCGCAGTGAATGGAGTTGAGACCGCCGGTCCCGTCGACCTGCCCACGGTGGACGATCCGGCGAAGGTGGCGCCCAAGGACGCGCGGGCGCTGACCAAGACGTTCCTGGATCGGCTGACGGAGCTGGAAGAGGGGACGCACGAGTACCAGTACGTGCGGAACACCCTCATCGAGCTCAATCTGTCGCTGGTCCGGTACGCCGCCCGGCGGTTCCACAACCGCTCGGTGGAGATGGAGGACATCGTCCAGGTCGGCACCATAGGGCTGATCAAGGCGATCGACCGGTTCGACCTGACCCGTGAGGTGGAGTTCACGACCTTCGCCGTTCCGTACATCGTCGGCGAGATCAAGCGGTTCTTCCGCGACACCAGCTGGGCGGTGCATGTCCCCCGCCGGCTCCAGGAACTGCGGATCGACCTCGCCAAGGCGAACGAGGAGCTGTTCCAGCGGCTGGACCGGTCGCCCACCACGGCCGAGCTCGCGGAGCATCTGCGGTTGAGCGAGGACGAGGTCGTCGACGGACTGGTGGCCAGCAACGGCTATCTCACCACCTCGCTGGACGCGCCCGCGGACCAGGAGGGTGGCGCCGCGCGCGTGACCACGTACGCGGACCGGTTCGGCGACGTCGACCCGGCCATGGAGGCCGTGGAGAACCTGCAGGCGCTCAAGCCGCTGGTGGAGCAGCTCGGTGAGCGGGACCGCCGCATTCTGCAGATGCGGTTCGGCGAGGAGTTGACGCAGTCGGAGATCGGCGCCGAGCTCGGCGTCTCCCAGATGCATGTCTCCCGGCTGCTCAGCCGTGCGCTCGGCCGACTGCGGCGCGGAATGCTCACCGAGGAGTAGGCCCGCCAGGAGCAGGCCCGCGTACGAAGCGGAGTAGGTCCGCGTACGCAAGGGCACTGCCGCCGCGCTGCTGATCACAAGGCCGCTGATCACAGCCGATCACAACAGAACACGACCGAAGGGGCCCGGCCGGAGATTTCTCCGGCCGGGCCCCTTCGGTCTGTGCTGTGGTTTATCCGTACCGTCTTCGGGTTACCAGCGGTACCACCGTCCTCGCCGCCCGCCGACTGTCGGCCGGGCGATGAAGCCGATCAGCCAGACGGCGAGCACGATGACCGCGATCCACCACAGAGCCTTCAGCGCGAATCCGGCGCCGAAGAGCAGCAGAGCGAGAAGAAGAACGACAAGCAGGGGGACCATGATTACCAACCTCCTCGCCGCGCCGGGTACCCCATCGGGAATCCGGCACACCTGATCAATTCATGCTGTTTCGAACACTCGGTTACTCCTGGTGGCCGGATGGCGTGGCGTCCCACGGTGAGCGGAGGCAGGCTGGAAGGGCAGAGGTCAGAGGGTGATATGTCATGATCCAGCCAGCCGATATCCGTGAGTGGCGCGACCAGGATGTCGTCGATGAGCAGGGCCGCAAGATCGGGGTGCTCGAGGCGATCTACGTGGCCACGTCCACCGACGAACCCGCCATGGCCACCGTCCGCACCGGGCTGCCCACCCGTCACCGTCTGGTGTTCGTCCCCGTGGACGACGCGGTGGTGGGGCCGGGCTATGTGAAGGTCTCCTACGCGCGGTCGCTGGTGAAGAAGGCACCCTCGCTCGGCGTGGACGATGTGCTGCCCGCGGAGCGGGAGGGGGCGATCTTCCAGCACTACGGGAAGACGTACCAGTCCGGTCCGGGTGGCGGGCGGCAGCTCGCGCGCCGCTGATGGCCGAGGACGCTTGACGACCGAGACGACCGAGACGACCGAGACGACCGAGACGACCGAGACGACCGAGACGACCGAGACGACCGAGACGACCGAGACGATCGAGGAGAGGTGTCGACGGTGGCGCTCTTCCTGTTCCTGGTGATCGTGGCCATCGCGCTCGGCCTCATCGGCTGGGTGGTGCACGGGCTGGGCTATCTGCTGATCATCGGCGTGGTGGTGCTGGTGGTCGACATCGTCCTCGGGCTGGTGCGGCTGGCACGGCGGGGCCGGCGGCGTCGGCTCCGATGACGGGACGCGCCGAGGCCCGCGTCCCGTTCGGGGCGCATGCCATCCCGTACGCCCCCGGCACGCTCCGGCCCTCCTGCGACGGCGACCCGGCGGCGGCCGACCGGCGGGTCCTGGAGCACTACCGGCTGTGGAAGACGTACTTCCTGCGGTCGGGCGACGAGGCGGGCGGCCGGGGCCGCCGCGCGGTGTTCACCCCCGACGCGGCGCACCCGTTCGTGGCCGAGGCCCAGGGCTACGGACTGGTGATCACCGCGCTGATGGCGGGCGCCGACCCCGACGCCCACGCCCTCTTCGACGGCATCCTCCGGCATGTCCTGGCCCACCCCTCCGTGAACCACCCCGATCTGCACGCCGCCCAGCAGGACGCCGAGGGCCGGGACGTCGGGGGAGGGGACTCGGCGACCGACGGCGACCTCGACATCGCGTACGGGCTGCTGCTCGCGGCCCGGCAGTGGGGCGGCGGCCACGGCGGCTACGACGGCTACGGCGGCCACGACGGCTACGACGGCCGCGGCGGCCACGACGGTTACGACTACGAGGCGCTCGCGGTACGGCGGATCGACGCCGTCATGGAGTGCGAGGTGCACCCCACCACCCGGCTGACCAAGCTCGGCGACTGGTCCTCGGGCCGCTATGACGAGATCTCCCGTACGTCGGACTGGATGCCGGACCACTTCCGGGCGTTCCGGGCGGCCACGGGCGATCCGCGGTGGGACGAGGTGCTGGACGCGCATCTGTCGCTGGCCGGGGCGCTGCGCGCCCGCCATGCCCCGGCCACCGGGCTGCTCCCCGACTTCGTCGTGGACACCACGTCCGGCGAGCCGAGGCCCGCGCCGGGGCAGGTCCTGGAGAGCCCGCACGACGGCGACTACCACTGGAATGCCTGCCGCGACCCCTGGCGGCTCGGCGCCGACGCGGTGACCAGCGGCGACGTACGCACCCGGGCGGCCGCGCGCGAGCTCAGCCGCTGGGCGAGGGCGGCGACGGGCGGTGATCCCGGGCGGATCCGGAGCGGATACCGGCTCGACGGCACGGCCTATGGGGACCCGGGCTCGCCCGCCTTCTTCGCACCCTTCGCGGTCGCCGCGCTGACGGAGGGTGAGGGCGAGGGTGAGGACGAGGGCGGGGACGAGGGCGAGGGCGACTCAGGGGCCGAGGGGGCGCAGGGCTGGCTGGACGCGCTGTGGGCGCGGATGTGCGCCTCCCCGCCCGATCCGGCCCGCGCCTACGCGGAGGGGGCGCGGCTCCAGTCGATGCTGGTGGTCAGCCACAACTACTGGGTGCCGTAGGCGCGGCCACCGTCTCGCACAGCGACTCCAGGGCGTCCCGCGCCGGGCAGTCGGGCAGCGCGGAGAGGGCCGCGCGGGCGGCGTCGGCCTGACGGGCGGTCTCCTCGCGGGCCCCGTCCAGGACCGGATGGGTGCGCAGCCGCGCCACCGCCTCCGCGCGCCCCGCCCGCCCGGCGGGCCCGGTGAGCAGCTCGTAAAGCTCCCGGTCCGAGGGGGCCGAGGGGTCCGCGGGGTCCGCAGGGTCCGAGGGGTCCGCGTCCCGTGCCAGCAGCAGGACGGGCAGGGTGGGGCGGCGGGCGGTGGGGGTCGCCACCTCGTCGGCGAGATGGCTCGCCACGCCCAGCCGTTCGCCGTACCGCGCAAGTGCGTCCGCGACTCTCGGGTCCGCGCCCGAGGCCAGTGCGCCCAGCTGTCCCGAGACGGCGGTCAGTGAGCCGGTCCGGCTCGCCAGTACGTCCAGATGGTGCTCGACGGGGTCGCGGCCGTCGCGCGGTCCGGTCGTCTCCAGGATCTGGCCGGTGACCTGCCGCCGGAACGCCTGGGCCTGGATCCGTACGGCCTCCGGCCCCAGGTCGGCCAGGATGTGCGAGGCACGGGCGAAGAGGAAGTCGCCGGTGAGCACCGCCACCGTGTTGTCCCAGTTGGCGTCCGGGCGCGGGGCGTCACGCCGTACGGCCGCCTCGTCCCGGACGTCGTCGTGGTAGTGCGTGGCCAGATGGGTCAGTTCGACGACCACGGCGGCGGGCACCACGCCCGGGGCGCCGGGGTCGCCGAACCGCGCCGCCAGCAGCACCAGCAGCGGCCGGAGCCGTCGCCCGGCCGTGCGCGTCAGTTCCCGCGCGGTCTCGGTGATGAACGGCACATCGCTCTTGGTGGCCCGCAACAGGCCCTCTTCCACCGCCGCTTGGCCGGCCCGGAGGCCGTCCGCCAGCGCGTGGTCCCGCACGGTCGGCTGCATGGACAGAAATGTCTCATATGTCGCCACTGGCGGGCTTGAGGGCGTGTCATCGGCGGCTGGTTTCAGGACGTCGTCGGTAAGTGGTCCCAGGACGACGGATCAGGGGTCCGGCGCGGCCGGGATCCTGGCCCGGATGCGGCTTCCCTGGCCGGGGCGGCTGTCCACGTTGAGCGTGCCGCCCACCTCGCGGGCCCGCTCCCGCATGGAGAGCAGCCCGAGATGGCCGGGGAAGGAGCCCTTGCAGTCGAAGCCCACTCCGTCGTCGGCGACCGTCAAGGTGACGGCGCCCGGCTCGTTGAGTAGATGGAGCCGTACGTTCCGGGCCTGCGAATGCTTGGCGACGTTGTGCAGCGACTCCTGGGCGATCCGGTACAGGGCGTGTTTGGCCTCCGGTGTGGTCTCCGGTTCGGCGTCCAGCTTCGCCTCGGTGGCGATTCCGTACCGGGCCCGGAGCGCCTCGACATGCTGGGTGAGCGCGGCGACCAGCCCCTCGGTCTCCAGCGATTCGGGCCGCAGCCGGCACAGCAGGGTCCGGGTCTCGGCGATCGCGGCGTCCGCGAGCCGCCGTATGTACTCGATGGGCTCGGCGAGTTCGGCCAGCTCGGCGAGGTCCACGACCTCCCCGGCGGTCTCGTGCCCCGCCACCGGATCGACCCGACCCGGTGCTTCCGCATGACTCGCCGTCCCGGTCCGGCCTTCCACCGGCTCCGCGCTGTCGATGTCGCGCTCCAGCATCTCGCGGGCCGTACGGGCGCCCAGCGCGATGCCGTAGAGCGCCTGTGAGACCGAGTCGTGGAGCTCGCGCGAGATGCGATGCCGCTCCTCATGGACGGCCTTGTCCTGGGTGGCCGCCCGCTGCCGGTCGTTCTCCACCGCGCAGGACGCATGCCCCGCGATCACCTCCAGGAGGGTGATGTCCGCCTCGCCGGGGTCGCGGCCGGGCGGGAAGTGGCAGCACATCGCGCCGATCGCGGTGGATTCGCGCAGCAGCGGCCAGGCGGCCACCGCGCCCCGCGCGGGGCCCTCGCCGTCCGCGCCGGTACGGCCGCCGCCGTGGATGACGGGCGCGGCCCCGCCGATCGCCTCCAGCGCCGGTTTGCGCGACGGCGGGGTGTGGCCGTGGCCGCCGCCGACCAGGCGCAGATTCGCCGACGGGCCGGGCTCCAGCAGATAGACCGTGCAGCTCGCGGCGCCCGTACGGGCCACCGCGCCCGCGGCCAGGGAGTCCAGGGTCCGCCGTACGCAGGGGCCGGAGGAACGGGGGAACACCGAGGGGCCGGACGAACCCCAAGGGGAACCGGAGGGCCCAGCGGACCCCGAAGTACCAGCGGCCCCAGTAGTCCCAGAGGCTCCGGCGGCTCCGGCGACCCCAGCAGTCCCAGCGGCCCCGGCGACCCCAGCGGCCCCGGCGACCCCAGCGGCCCTGGCGGCCCCAGCGGCCCCGGCGAACCCCGGCGGCCCCAAGGACCCCGAAGCCCCTGACGCCCCGGCGAACCCCGAAGGCCGCACGGCCCCCGGCGCCCCTGATGCCCCCGGTGCCCCCGGTGCCCCCGGTGCCCCCGGTGCCCCCGGTGCCCCCGGTGCCCCCGGAGCCTCCGGAAGTCCCGAAGACCCCAAGGACTGCAAGGACCCCGAAGACCCCAAGGACAAGCCCCCGGAACCGTTGGTGCCCGGCCCGGCCGCCGCCGACGCCAGCCGCCGCAGATGCTCCCGGTGCCGGATCTGGGCGACCGCATGGCCCGCGGCCGCCGCGAAGAGCCCCACGGTGCTCACGTCGGCGTGGGTGAGCCGGCGCCCGCCGCCGCGGTTCGCCACCTCGATCACCCCCACCGGGTGGCCGCGCACCAGCAGCGGCGCGTCCAGCACCGAGGCGGGGACCGCGTGCCGGGGGTTCCGGCCGCGCCGGCGCGGCCGCCGTTCGTCGCCGGAGACCGTGGGCCGGCCGGCGCGGATCGCCTGGCGGGCGGGGGAGGAGCCGCCGGGCGTCAGCGGTCCGCTCGGCGCGGTCCACGGGGCGCCGTCGGTGGCCCGTATCGTCAGGACGTCGCCCGGCTCCAGCACCATCACCCGGGCCATATCGGCGCCCAGGAGCTCCCGCACCCGGCGGGCGATCAGCCGGAGCGTCGCGTCGGCGGTCTCGCCCGCCAGGATGTGTTGGGTGACCTCGGCGAGCGCGGTGCCGCTCCGTCTCCGCCGGGTCGGGGTCCACCGTGTACTGATCACGCCGACCACCACTGCTCCCTCGTCGTCGACTCCACTGCTTCCGGAGGAGTGAGCTCACCCGCGGGCACCAGGCCGGACTGCACCGCGTAGACCGCCGCCTGGGTCCGGCTGTGCACCCCGAGCTTGGTCAGGATGTGGCTCACATACGTCTTCACCGTCTGCTGGCCGATCCGCAGATCGTGGGCGATCTCCTTGTTGGCCTTGCCGCGCGCGAGCATGGTCAGCACCTCGGTTTCCCGCTCGGTGAGCTGCTCCGGGCCGCTGGGCTCCCTGACCTGGCCCATCAGCCGGGAGATCGCGGCGGGGGAGACATGGATCTGGCCCGCGGCCGCGGCCTTCACCGCGTTGCGGAGGTCGTCGGCCTCGGCGTTCTTCAGCAGAAAGCCGATGGCGCCCGCCCGGACGGCGCCCATGACCATGGCGTCGTCGAGGGAGCTGGTCAGCGCCACCACCTCGACCTCGGGGAGGTCCTGGCGGATCTCCGCCGTGGCCGATACGCCGTCCATCACCGGCATCAGCAGGTCCATCAGGACGACGTCGGGGCACAGCTCCCGGGCCAGCCGTACGGCTTCCCGGCCGTTGGTCGTCTCGCCGACCACCTTGATGTCGTTGTCGAGGCCAAGGATCATGCGCAGGCCCTGCCGGACCACCGCATGGTCGTCTGCGATCAGCACGCGAAGCGCCACTTGGTTCACCTGCCCATGGAGTACCCCGCCGCACGAGCGGAGACATACGCGGAAACGGTCGCGATCAGCGGTTCGAAGAGGGGAAGGGCCAGCAGGACGAGGACGCCCGCCGCCCATCCGCCCAGGACGTCACTCACCCAGTGGGTGCCCAGATAGACGGTGGTCAGACCGACGCCGACGGCCATCACGCAGGCGACCAGCGCGCCCGTCCGCCGGTGGTGACCGGCGAGATAGGCGAGGGTGCCCCAGACGACGACGGCGTTGGCGGCGTGACCGGAGGGGAAGACCATGCCGCCGTGGAAGAGCTCGGCGGACCCGGGGGTCCGGGCGTCGTACGGGCCCAGCCGCCCGGTGAGGATCTTGACGGCGCCGACGCTCGTGTTGAGCAGCAGCAGCGCCACTCCCAGGACCAGCGGCGGACGCGGGCTCCGGGTCCGGCCGCCGCGCCAGACGGCCCAGGCCAGGGCGGCCAGGGCGGTGGGGCCGCGCTGGCCCGCGATGACGAAGGCGTCCAGCGCCGGCCGGACCCGCGGCCACTGTTCGTACGGCTTGAACAGGGCCACCTGCCAGTCGAACCGGACGAGCTGCGAGCCGGTGAGGACGGCCGTGAGGACCGCCGCGTAACAGGCGGCGGCCACCAGGAAGGCGATCGTGCGCCCGCGGCTCAGCGGGCATCGGATCCGTCCAGGGATTCGCATGAGGAGGGAACCCGTCTCGGTAGCTCCGCGATTCCATCCGAAGGGGGATTTGTCATTCCATTTGGCCCCCGGCCAACCCGCCCCGGATGGTCCCGCCCCCGGCCAACCCGCCCCGGATGGTCCCGCCCCAGGTGGTCCCGCCCCAGATGGTCGCCCCCATCCGTACGGGCTCATCCAGGTGAACCCGGCCCGTAGGCGAAACGTGAAACGCAAACGGCCCCCGCACCAGAGGGGGCCACCGCCGCACCCGAGGGGGCCACCGCCGTACCGAAGGCGGGCACGGGTCAGATCAGCCCGTCACTCACTCCTCCGGCCCCTCCGGCTGCGCGGGTTTGAAGCCGAATTCGGCGGCCTTCGCGACCGCCTCCAGCTGCGAGCGCGCCTCCAGCTTCTCCAGGATCCTGCGCACATGCGTGCGCACGGTGGCGTAGCTGATGCTCAGCCGCTCCGCGACGGCCCGATTGTCCAGGCCGTGGCTCATCAGCGTGAGGATCTCCTGCTCGCGCGGGGTCAGGCTCTCCAGACGCCCGGTCTGCTCGGCGGTGGACCGCGCGTCCTCGCGGTGCCGTGCCAGCACCTCCACCAGCGTGCTGGCCGGGATGAGGGTCTCGCCCTCGGCGGCCGAGCGGATGGCGGACGCGATCTCGTCGCCGCTCGCCGACTTCAGCAGATAGCCGCAGGCGCCCGCCTCCACGGCGGCCAGCAGCGCCGAGTCGCTGGCGTCGGCGCTGAGGATCACGATGGCGACGGACGGGTCATGGGCCCGGATGCCGCCGGCCGCGTCGGCCCCGGTGCCGTCGGGCAGCCGGAAGTCGACCAGCGCCACATCGGGCTTCATCTCCTTGGCCATCGGCACGGTCTCGGCGACCGAGTCGGCCCAGCCGACCACCGTCAGATCCGAGTACTCGGCCAGCAGGGCCCACAGCCCCTCGGCCACCACCCGGTGGTCCTCGACGATCAGCACCTTCGTCAATTCGGGAGGTGCGGTCACGGCTGCGGGTCCCCTTCGGGGGAGTCGGGGGAGTCGGGGGTGGCGAGCGGCGCGCCCGGGGGAGTGCCGAGCGGCACCCAGAACTCCACGGTGGTGCCGGAGCCGGGTTCGCTCTCGATCCGGCACCAGCCGCCCGCGATCTGGGCCCGCTCCTGGATCAGGGAGAGCCCGAGGTGGCCGGGGCGGGACTCCACCTCGAGCGGGTTGTAGCCCTCGCCGTCGTCGACGATCCGCACCAGGCAGCCGTCGTCGAGCCCGAGCAGCTGCACATGGACCGTCTTGGCGTGGGCGTGCTTGCGCACGTTCACCAGCGCTTCCTGGGCGGTCCGGTAGATCAGCGCCATCGTCTCGGCCGGGGGGTGGGCGGTGAGCCGGTCCTCCAGCCGGTAGGTGACGCCGGTCTCGGTGCGCATCTGCTCCAGCAGGCCGCGCAGCGCCCCGGCCAGGCAGCCGTGCTCCAGGCTGGACGGCCGCAGGTCGAAGATCAGCTGGCGCAGCCGGCTGAGCGAGAGCTTCAGGGTCTCGTCCAGCTTGTCCATCACCCGCTGCTCGTCCGGGTCCCGCAGCCGCCGGCGCAGCTGCTGGAGGCGGAGGCTGGCGGCGGTGATCACCTGGATGGTGTCGTCGTGGATGTCGGCGGCGATCCGGCCGCGCTCGGCCTCCTGGGCGTGGACCAGATGGCTGAGCAGCGCCTGGCGGTCGCGGTCGGTGACCTCCAGCAGCTCCAGGCTGCGCTCCAGGACGAACTGGGCGCGCTGCACCTCGGTGATGTCGCGGATGGTCAGGACGGTGAGCAGGCCTTCCTCCGTACGCAGCGGACTGATGCTGACGTCGGCGGGGAACTGCTTGGCGTCGCTGCGCCGCCCGACCAGCTCCATGCTGTGGCCGACCGGCTCCTCGAGGCTGTCGTCCCATTCGCGCAGCGAGACGGTGAGCGGCTGGTCGGGCAGCAGCGCCTCCACAGCCCGGCCGATCAGATGGTCGCGGTCGTAGCCGAAGAGCGCCTCGGTGCGGTGGTTGGCCGCCTGGATCCGGCCGCTGGTGTCCACGATCAGCATCGCGTCCGGGGAGGACTCGATGAGCTGGCGGAACCGGCTCTCGGCCGCCCGCAGCTGGCTGAGGTCGGCGACGAACACCACCCCGCGGGGCTGCCGGCCCTGCAGATGGCCGCCGCTGAACTGGGCGGGGAACTCGCCGCCGTCGCGACGGCGGCCGCTCATCGCGGACGGCGTGGTGAAGACCCGGCCGATCAGCTGCTCGGAGGCGGTGCGGTAGCGCTCGGGGACGAGGTCCCGCAGCCGCTTGTCGCGCAGCTCCGCCGAGCTGTAGCCGAACATGTGCCGGATGTGGGCGTTGGCGTACTCGATCCGGCCGCGCGGGCCGACCACGAGCACTCCGCAGGGGGCGTGGCTGAGCAGCTCCAGGTACGAGTCCTCCAGGCGGTTGCCGACCAGGTCCTCGAACCGCCAGGAGGCGCGCTCGGCGCGGCGCAGCGGTTCGGCGCAGTCGGCGAGCAGCTCCGCGGACATGCTGAACTGATCGCGGGCGGCCCGGATGATCGCCTCGAGGATCTCCTCGGCGGGGGTGCCCTTGACCAGATAGCCGCTGGCCCCGACGGCGAGCATGTTCAGCACGGTCTCGCGTTCGCCGTGGGCGGACAGCGCCACCACCCGGGCCTCGGGGACCTGGTCGCGGATGGCCCGGACGCTGCCGGGGGCGTCGCCCCGGGGCATGTGCACATCCATGATCACGACTTGCGGGCGGTGGTCCACCGCCGCGCGCACGGCCTGCTCATGGTTGATGGCCAGGCCCACCAGCTCCAGGTCCGGGTGGGAGTCGATGAGGTCGGCGAGCGCCTCGCGGACGGCCGGGTCGTCATCGGCCACCACAACGGCGATCCGGTTGTCGCCCATCGCTACCCACCTCCCTTGAGGACGGCGCCCTGCAGCTCGCGGGGCTCGAGTTCATCGCGCCGGCAGTGCGCCAGCGACGGCATGACCGCGGCCAGCGGCGCGACCAGCACGTTGTAGTGGCTTCCGATGCGGTCGCAGACGGCCACCGCGGTCGCGGCGTCCCAGACCGCGGCCCAGAAGGCCCAGTCGTGTTTCTTGTGGTTCCGCGCGGCGTCCAGGGCGGCCCGGCGCGCCACCGAGGCGGCGACCAGAATCCGGTACCGCTCCTCGGGCGTGGTGGTGCGGTGGACCACTGCCCAGCCCTCGGCGCGGGTCTGGCTGGACGTCTGCTTCCACAGATCGGCCACCCGGTCGATCTCCTCCGGGGAGAGGTCCTCGATATGGGTCAGGAATTGTAGGACTCTTCGTGAGTTAGGGCCGAAAACTACGCTCATAGGACACTCCAGGACGCATGGTACATCTACGGAACTGGTGAGCCGCCCGGGTGAGCCGCCCCGAGGCCGTCGGCGGCCGGTCGCTCCCTGGAACGTGGGCCTGTCCCGCCGCCGTGTCCGCCGCTTCCCGCCGCTTCCCGCCGCTTCCCGGCGGGCGGCCCGGCCCGGCCCACGTTCTCCCTCGGCGCCACTCGCGGTCCCTAATCCCCGCGGCCCTGGGACATGTTGATGCTCGCCCTGGCGACGCCACCGCTCTTCTGGCCGATGAGCTGGAAGGACACACCGCTCTCATCCGCCGGAGTGATCTTGTACGAGCCCACGGCCGCAGCCTTGCCCCGGCTGTCCACCTGGAAGGTCCCGATCTTGCGCTGGGCCTTCGAGCCCGAACCGGCGTAGGCGGTCACCGTCTCGCCCGGGGCGAACCCCGCGACATAGAAGCTGAGCGTGGTGCCCGCCCTGCCGCCGAAGGCGCTGGGCTCGGCGGACGGGCTGTACGGCAGCACGGTGAAGCCCGAGCGGACCACGGCCCGGCTCTGGTCGCCGATCGCCATCAGCGTCTGCCGCCCCTTGAGGCCGAACGGCACGTTGAACGCCACGTCGCGGATCTGGCCCATGCCGTTGGCCTGGGCGGTGAAGGCCGGCAGACCGCCGGTGGAGTTGATGTAGACCAGCACCCGTTCGCCGGGCGCGAACTTGTTGGCGGACAGCGTGATCCGCTGGCCGGCCTTGAGCGCGTACGGCTTGGACTTCATCGACGGGTACATGGCCAGCATCTGGAAGGGTGCGGTGGCCGTGGTCTTGCTGCGCTTGCCCACCAGGACCAGGGTGCTGGAGCCGGTCGGGGCCACGCCCACCTTGATCGCCGCATGGGCGACGCCGCCGCTGCCGTCGGTGCGCAGCGTGGTGACGGGGATGCCGGTGGTCCGTCCCCAGAAGACGTCGATCGGCTCACCCGGGCGGAAGCCGCGGGCCGAGACCGTCACCACGTCGCCGGGGCGGCCCACCAACTTGTTGATCTTGGCGGTGCCGACCGCGCCACCGGTGATCACCTTGGCCTCCGCCGTCTTGCTGCTGCCGCGCTGCTGGGCGACCAGCGTCGCGGGCCGGTTGCCCGCGGTATCGGGCATGGTGAACCGGGCGTAGATCGACCCGAACCGGTCCGAGCGCACACTGCCGATGGCGCGGCCCTTGGTGTCCGACTTCCGGGCCTTGATCAGGATGTCCACGGTGGCCTTCTTGTCGAAGCCACCGCCCTCGACCGCGGCGCTGCCGCCGGGGGTGACCAGACCCGGGTTGATCACGATGATCGGGCCGGACGCCTGGGGGACCCGCTGATTGCCCAGCTTGATGGTCTTGGGCTGCTTGGGCGGGCGTATCTCCTGCTCCTGCCGGGAGTGCTGCTCCTTCTTCGGGGCGCTGCCGCCTCCGCTGCCGGTGGTGTTCAGGGCGCCTCCGAAGCCGCCGCGCGCGACCACCTGGACGAGCGATCCGACGATCGCGAAGACCACGAGTGCGAGCAGGACGGTCTTCCAGGTGAGCTTTTTCTTCTTCTCACCGTCGGGGGTGTTCTCCTCGTTCTCGGGATCATCCCTGTCCTCCGGAACATCCCAGTCGTCGTCGTACTCAGGCATGGCCTTCACCTCCTCTTCCCATGGCTACTGCACACGGTAGATTTCCAGCTTGATATTGCCCTGGGTTTCCGACCAGACGCGGGTGGAATTGCGCAGCGCCTGGAGAATCCAGTTCTCCCGGCCGTCGGAGTTGTTGGTCATCATCGATTTGCGCATCTTGTTCGACATGATGATGTAGTCGACGTTCTGCCATTTCTTCTTGAAGAGCTTGTCGCGCACATCCGGGTCCGACGAGGCGTTCCAGTGGGAATGCGCGTACGGGTAGAACGGGCGTACATCGTGCAGTTCACCCCACAGGTCGTCGTCCATGATGATGCGCGAATTCGGCGGTACGTGCTTGCGCACCCAGGCGATCTGGGCATGCTGCATTCCGGTGAGGTTGATCTTGGACTGGTATTGGTCGGCGATCTGCGTACGGCCCTCGGTATTGGTGTGGACGAGATATCCGGAGGCCGGTGACACCAGCAGCAGAACGGCGACGAACGACGGTACGGCGACCCGGGTCAGAGAATGCGCGCCGCGCATGAACCGATTGGCGAACGAGCCCTTGAGCAGCCGGTCGGTGATCATGCCGATATTGAGCGCGAGCATCGGGATCAGCGGAGTGACGTAGAAGTCCAGCACCACGCTGCCGCGCACCAGGTAGAAGGCGTATCCGAAGGCCAGCGTCCCTGCGATCAGGAAGCCCAGGTTGCGCCTGCGGTCCCGGGTGCCGATCCACAGGCACATCACCATCGCGCACACCCCGGCGATCAGCAGGAACTTGTCCCGGACCAGCCAGCTGGTCTGCAGCAGACCGGTGTGGCTGAAGAGGGTGCCCTGGTTGCGGTTGAGCTGCCACCACAGGGTGTAGAGCAGCGAGACATGGTCCGCGGGCGGGTTGTTCAGGTCGAAGTCGAAACCGCTCGGCAGCAGCTCGTTCTTGAGCAGTGCGTAGGTCACGTAGGCGCCGATCGGGGTGGCCGCGGCGAACGGCCAGAGGGTGCTGGTGAACCGGCTGCTGGCCGACCCCTTGACCCTTCGGTAGAGCAGATACATGAAGCTGGGCACGAAGAAGATCGCGTTCTCCTTGGTGATCAGCGCGATCCCCAGCGCCAGTCCGCCGCCGAACACCGATCTGATCGTGACTTCTCGCCTGAGCAGCATGAACAGGCTCAGCAGCAGCCAGAGCATCATCAGGTTGTCCAGCAGGACCTGCCGCTGGAAGTAGACCGCGATCGGCGAGACGTTGAAGAGGAACGAGGTGACGGTGGCGGCCAGCACACTGCCGGACAGCCGCCGGGTGATCTCGAACAGCAGATAGACGGCGACCACATGCACCAGCAGCATCAGGAACCGTCCGGTGTTGATCGCGTTCCCGAAGGTCTCGAACTGCTTCGGCAGCGGGAAGATCCACCCGGCCAGGGTGATCCAGCCCAGCGGGGCGTGGTCGTAGTCGTAGGTGTACGGGGACAGGCTGGTCTCCCGCACCACGGACCACGCCCGCTGCATGTAGATGCCCTCGTCGGTGAGGTAGAGGGGGTAGCGGAACAGGTGGTAGCCGTGGGTGAGCAGCCCGGTCAGCAGGGAGGCGACCAGGGCGATCCTGCCCTTGTTCCCCAGCGGCGGGAACCAGCCGCGCTCCACGGAGAACCGCGGACGGCGGCGGCGCGGACGCCGCGCGGGGGCCTCGGTGTTCTTGTCCGCGGCGGTGTGCTTGTCCGCCTCGGTGTTCTTGTCCGCGGTGTTCCGGCCTTCCGCGTCGACGGCCGCCGGCCGCGAGGGCGTGGGGTTATCCGACACGCGACTCCGCCTCCTCGGTGGTGGCCCGGTGGGCGCCTACGTGCTGTGTCTTCTCCCAGTCGTGGCGGCCGAGCATCTCCCGCCGCATGGCCCGCAGCGCGGCGTACGCCAGCACCATCTGGAAGGGGAACCAGGCGATGGCCATGCGCACGATGGCCTTCGGCGAGGCCTCGAGGCCGTGGGCACCGGTGAACTCGTACAGGCCGACCGCCTGGACCAGAAAGTGCGCGGCCAGCAGCAGAACGGGCAGATAGGAGCAGAGCGCGATCAGCACCGGCACCTTGAGGATCAGAATCATGCCGAGCGAGATCGGCAGATAGATGCCCAACAGCGCCTGTCCGCGCGGGAACGCCAGGACGTAGAAGGCGAGCCAGCGCTGTTTGCGCGTCGGCATCTTCTTCCAGGTGCCCTTCTTCAGGGTCTGCATGAAGCCCTGGCTCCAGCGGGTGCGCTGGCGGATGAAGTGGCCGAGGGTCGGCGGGGTCTCCTCCTTGGTCACATACCGGTCGTCGTAGACGACGCGCACCCGCTCGCCCATGGCGGATATCCGCAGCCCCATGTCGGCGTCCTCGGTGAGGTTGCGGTCGTCCCAGCCGCCGAGCCGCAGCAGCAGCTCACGGGCGAAGAAGACGGTGTTGCCGCCGAGCGGGATCGAGCCGTAGTGGGCGTGGTAGTGCAGCCGGCTCTTGAACCAGAAGAAGTACTCCAGGACATTGAGCGTCGAGTACCAGTTGGACTCGTAGTTCATCAGCTGCACACCGGCCTGGACCACCTTGACCTTCTCCTGGACCATCACGGTGTTCACCAGGGAGAAGATCTCGGGGTGGATGTCGTCCTCCGCGTCGAAGATCGTCACCACTTGGTTGGCGGTGTGCGGAAGGGCCGTGTTGAGGCCGTGCGGCTTGTTGATCGGCTTGTCGTCGAACACCACGACCCGCACATTGTGCAGCCCTTTCCGCTTCAGGTCGTCGATCTTCTCCTCGGCCTTTTTGATCGTGCCGTCGTCGTCCTGTGAGCAGATCACGAAGACCTCCAGCAGTTCGGCCGGATAGTTGGCCCGCACCACGCGCTCGATGGTGCTCTGGATGACGTCTTCCTCATGCCGGGCGGGCAGCAGGACACTGAAGGAGATCTGGGGCGGCAGGAATTCATCCGGCGCCCGAGCCTTCCGTTCGGCGTCCGCCCGGTCCCAGGTGTAGAGCATGAGATAGAGGACATGGGCCGACTGCACGGTGAGCAGGATTGAGACCACGATCAGCACCAGGTAGACGATGGCGACAATCATCGGCTCCGCCTCCCCCAGACCCAGCCGGTACTCGACGCGAAGTTGACCGCGAAAGCCGCCGCGATGCCGAGGCCGTTCGCCAGCAGCAGATGCATTCCGGTGCGCACCAGTGACCAGACGATGAGCACATTGACCCCGAGCCCGCCCAGGACCGAGACATTGAACTTGATGAATCGTCCGAGGGATGGCGTGGCCACCGCGAAGGTCCACCGGTCGTTCAGCAGGTAGTTGTGAACGACGGCGATTTCCACCGCTATCGACGACGCCACCAGCAGCGGCAGTCCGGCCCAGTGATAGAGGACGAAGAGGACCACCGTGTTCACGACCACACCGCCCCCGCCGACCACCGCGAAACGCAGGGCCAGACCGGGCATGCCCGCCATCGGGTTCCGGACCTGGCGGACTCGGAACAGCATTCCGGCCCGCCTGCGGGCATTACGGTCGGTGCTGTCCGCCTCTTCGCCCGGCTCTCCGGTGCGCTCGCTGAACGTTCGGAAACGCTGCATCGCGACTCCCTCGACAGGAGGCTCTTATCGCCGTTGACCCAAGAGTGCGTCACCCGAAAAGGAGGTAGTACCCGCGCCCGGGGGAGCGGGTGGTACACCTTCGGCGGACCCGTCCTATCCCCCGTATTGGGGAGAGCCGGGGCCGGGGTATCCGGACCGGTCCCCCAAAGAAGGGACGGGACGCTCACCCTCTCGCGGGTGCCAGTACCTGCGGGGGATGCCCAAAGATGAAATGGGCCGGACGGCCTTGCGTCCCGTGCGAGGAGAGTAGGTGACGTAATGTCAGGTCACGTGATGTCACGCCATCCATTCGCCGGCCGGGCCGGAGCGGTCATCGCCGTGATGACACTCGCACTGGCCACGCCGGCTGCGGCAAGTGATTCCGATTCCAGTGGGTTGCACGATTCCGGTGGGCTGCACGATTCCGAATGGGCGCTGACCGCGCTCAAGGCGGAGCGCGCCTGGAAATTCAGCAAAGGGGCCGGAGTGACCGTGGCGGTCATCGGCACCGGGGTCGACGCCTCCCATCCGGATCTGCGCGGCCGCGTGGTCCGCGGAAAGGATTTCGCGGGCGGCACCGGCGGCTTCGGCACCCGGGACGGCGGCAAGTCGGCCGAGCAGTCCACCCATGCCGCCGGAATCATCGCCGGCACCGGCCGCAATTACCGCGGCGACGGGGTGTACGGGCTCGCGCCCAAGGCCAAGGTGATGCCGCTCGGCGTCTACCGCGACGGAAAGCCCCTCGCCGACCCCACCGCGAAGGCCATCCGGCACGCGGTGGACCATGGCGTGCGCGTCATCGACCTGGCCGTCAACTTCAAGCGGCCGACCCCCGCACTGCGGTCCGCGGTGAAGTACGCCGTCGGCAAGGACGCCGTGATCGTGGCCGGTGCGGGCGACAACGGCAAGATCGGCAACCGGCCCACCTATCCGGCCGCCCTCCCCGGAGTGGTCGCCGTGGTGGCCACCGACAAGAAGGGCGCCGTCTGGACCTCCTCCCACCACGGCGGGAAGACCCTCCTGGCCGCCCCCGGCGTCGCCATCCTCACCACCTCCGGCGACAACGACTACTGGACCGGCGACGGCACCGGCTTCGCGGCGCCCTGGGTCGCGGCGGGAGCCGCGCTGCTGCGCTCGGAGCACCCCCGCTGGAACGCCAACCAGGTGGTCCAGAAGCTGATCGACACCGCCGACCGCAAGGGCTCCTCGGGCCATGACCCGCGCTATGGGTACGGGGTGATCGCCCCGGCCAAGGCGCTGGCGGACCGGGCCGCGCCCCCCGCCTCGACCGAGCTCTCCGCGCCCCGCCGCCATCCGTCCGCCACCCCGGACTCCGCCGCCCCCAAAACCGAGGGGGATGAATCCGCCCTGGTCACGATAGGTGTGGTGGCCGGGGTCCTGGTGCTGCTCGCGATCCTGGCGGTGGTGCTCATCAGCCGCCGCAGGCCGCCCGACAACTCCCACCGCGGCTGAGGCCGGGCAGGACTCGCCATGATCACGAAACTGTGCGGCCGCGACCGCCGCCCCCGCCCGCCGGTGCGTGCCCGCACCTCCCGGTGGGCGGGGCGGGGTGTCGCCCAGCTGATCGTGATGGTGCTGGTGGTCGAGGTGGTGATGGCGGCGACCGCCGTGCAGGCCCTGTTCGTGGGCCCGGTGCGGCCGTCCGCCACCAAGCCGTCGCTCCCCGTGGCCAAGCCGTTCTTCCCGGCCACGACGCGCTTCTACGTCGACCCCCACAACCCGGCCGCGACCTGGGTACGGGACCATCCGCACGACCGGCGGGCGGCGGCCATCGCCCGGCGGATCGCCGCCGAGCCCCAGGCCGCCTGGCTCACCGAGACCAATGAGTCTCTGATCGAGGAGCGGGCCCGCAACCTCGTCCGCACCGCCGCCGCCCAGCGACGGCTGCCGGTGCTGGTCCCGTACACCATCCCCCAGCGCGACTGCCAGCAACTGAGCTCCGGCGGCGCCGGGGACACGGACGCCTACCGGCGCTGGAGTGACGCCCTCACCCGGGGTATAGGGAACGGGCGCGCCATCGTCATCCTCGAACCGGACGCGCTCGCGCATATGAGCTGTCTCAAGCGGCGGCAGCAGGCGGATCGGTTCGCGGCGCTGGCGTACGCGGCGCGGGCGCTCCAGCGGGGCGCGCCCCGCGCCCGGGTCTACTACGACGCCGGGAACTCCGGCTGGCAGCCAGCGCGGACCATGGCCGAGCGGCTGCGGCGCGCCGGTATAGAGCGGTACGGGGACGGGATAGCGGTCAACGTCTCCAACTTCAACGCCACCGCCGACGAGGTGCGCTACGGGCTGTCCGTGATCCGGGAGCTGCGCCGGCCCCGGCTGGGGGTCGTGGTGGACACCAGCCGTAACGGGGCGGGGCCCACGCGTAATCATCGTTTCTGCGATCCGCCGGGCCGCAAGCTGGGCAGGCCCCCCACCGCCGCCACGGGCATCCCCGGGGTCGATGCCTTCCTGTGGGTCAAGCAGCCGGGCCAGGCGGACGGCTGTGCCGCCGGTGCGGGGATGTTCGTCCCCCGCTACGCGTACCGCCTGACGCGCTGACGCTCCCCCGGCCCCTCCTGACCAGACCAGGGGCGAGTCCGGCGGATAGTGACGCCTGCGGCGGCCTGCTCCCCTCCCCGCCCCTCCCCAAAACCGGGTCTCCGTCCCAGCCCCCGGGGTCCAGGGGCGGAGCCCCTGGTGACGGGAAGGGGCGGGGAGGGGGCAGATCTGCCGGACACCCCCTAAGGCGCCGGTCACTTCGTGATCGGCGCCTTTTGCATGCCCTGAGGGCTGCCTGGGCGGTCCCTGGGCGGCTGCTGAGGGCTGCCTGGGGCCTCCAGAGCAGCTCCTGAGCCCTCAGGCCACCCGCCTAAAACGGACATAACCCATATAAAACGGCCGAATTCCTCTACCTCAACTGAGGTAGGCGGAATTCGGCCGTTTGGTGTGCCCGGAATTCCCGCAATTGAGGTACGCAGATTTCAGCCAGGTGTACGGCGATTCCGACCGCGGTCACTCCCTAATGTCGTGAAGCGAAAGGACAAGCCCCGAAGGAGCTCCAATCGATGCACAGAGTTCTCGTCGTGGAGCACCACCCATTGGTGTTGAGTGCTCTCGCCGATCTCGTTGTCGAGGAGCCCGGACTGGAGCTATCCGGAATTGCAGGGTCGGCCCGAGAAGCAATTTCTCTGGCCAACCACATGCAGCCGGATGTGGTGCTGATCGACGTGGATGAGCCCAGCTGGCAAGCGCAGCGGTTGGTCCGCCTGATCGGCGAACTCCTACCGTCCGCGCGGATTGTCCGGCTGACCGCAGTCTCCGACCCGCAGATGGAATGTCTGGAATCTCCGACGAACAACCCCAGCGTCCTGAAAACCGCAGTACCCGATTTGCTCAGGAGCATCTCCGAATGAATTCCCCCATGGACCAGAACAACGCCCCGACCACCGAGACCAAGCGTGCGCCGCGCTCGCAGCGTCTCCGCTTCGGTATCGCCGCGGCCGTCGTCGCTGCTGCTGCCGTGGGTGGCACGGTCACCGCTTTCGCGGTGAACAACTCCGACGGCCAGTCGGCCACCACCACCTCCGCTGCCAAGGCTTCCGGCGCGGGCGCCGAGGGCCCCCTGTCCACCAAGAAGGGCGACATCGTCGACTCCGACGGTAAGAAGGTCGTCCTGACCGGTGTGAACTGGTTCGGTTTCGAGACCGGCACCTACGCGCCGCACGGCCTGTGGACCCGTAGCTGGGAGTCGATGCTGGACCAGATGGCCAAGCAGGGCTTCAACACCATGCGTCTGCCGTACGCGAACGACATGTTCAAGTCGTCCGCCAAGCCCGACGGCATCGACTACCACAAGAACCCCGATCTGAAGGGCCTCACCCCCCAGCAGATCATGGACAAGATCGTCAAGGGTGCCACCGACCGTGGTATCCGGGTGATCCTGGACCAGCACCGTCCGGACCAGTACGGCCAGAGCGAGCTGTGGCACTCCCAGAGCCTCTCCGAGAAGCAGTGGATGGACGACTGGGTCAAGCTGGCCAAGCGCTACAAGAACAACGACCGGGTGATCGGCGCCGACCTGCACAATGAGCCGCGTGGCCAGGCCACGTGGGGCGACGGCAACCCGAAGACCGACTGGCAGCTGGCGGCCACCAAGGCCGGTAACGCCATCCACAAGGTCAACAAGAACTGGCTGATCTTCGTCGAGGGCACGGACCGCCACAAGAACGAGCAGTTCTGGTGGGGCGGCGACCTCCAGGGTGTGAAGAAGCACCCGGTGAAGCTCAAGGAGTCGAACAAGGTCGTCTACTCGGCCCACGACTACGGTCCGGGCGTCTACAACCAGAACTGGTTCATGGCGAAGGACTTCCCGAAGAACATGCCGGCCATCTGGGAGAAGCACTGGGCGTACATCAAGAAGCAGAACATCGCCCCGCTGCTGCTCGGTGAGTTCGGTGGTAAGAAGACCGCCGGTAAGAGCTCCGAGGCCGTCTGGCAGAACGCCCTGATGGACTACCTCAAGAAGCACCAGATCAGCTACACCTACTGGACCTGGAACCCGGACTCGGGTGACACCGGCGGTGTGCTGAAGAACGACTGGAAGACGATCGACAAGAACAAGATGAAGATGCTGGCCAAGTACCAGACGCCGCTCCTGGAGGCGAAGAAGGGGAAGTAAGTCGGAGTAACCCCTTCGGTACACCGCCGATGACCACATAGCTGATCACGGCGTTGGCAAGCAGCGAGGGCCCGCAGGCAGTGCCGCCTGCGGGCCCTCGTCTTGTGTTTTTCCCCGGAAGGGAAGCGGGGCGGCCGCCCGGCGGGTTTCCTTCCCGGGCCGCGGACCGCGCCCGCGGACCGGCCCCCACCCCAGGGAGGCCGATGATGAAGCCCCATCCGGCGACCGGCCGGCTGCTCTTCCCCCTGGTCGCGCTCGCCGTGATCGCGGCCGATCAGCTGAGCAAGGCGATGGCGCTGGCCGCCTGGAGCGGCACCGTGGGGCCGCAGGCCCGGTTCGGGCCGTTCTGCGCGCTGCTGGTGCGCAACACCGGGGTGGCCTTCGGGCTGGGCCAGAGCCGGCCCGCGCTGATCGTGGTGATCACGCTCGCGGGCGCGGTGGCCACGCTGGGCGCGGCCGGTGCCGGACTGCGGGTCCGCGGCCGGGGCGCGGCGCTGGGCCTGGGGCTGATCGCCGGGGGAGCGATGGGCAACGGCGCCGACCGGATGGTCCGGTCCCCGGGCCCGCTGCGCGGCGCCGTCATCGACTGGATCACGCTGGACGCGCGCGGGCCGGTCTTCAACCTCGCCGATGTGGCCCTGATCACCGGGACCCTGCTCACCGCGGCCCTGCTGCTGCGCAGACCCTCGCGCGCGTACGAACGGACCGCCCGCCCGGACACGAGCGGTCCGGGTGCGGGGCTCGATCCGGTGGCGGTCAGCCTCCCGCCTTGTGCACCGCGCCCTGATCGGCGTCCCGATCCGCCCCCGGCGCCGTCCCGGGGACCGTCTCCGTCTCCATCGCCTCGGCCGGGATCGTCTCCGTCCCCGGGATCGCCTCGTTCGGCATCGCCTCGGCCGGGATCGTCTCGGTCGGCATCGCCTCCGGCGGCACCGTCTCCGTCCCAGGGATCGGCTCCTGCGGCGCCCCCTCCGCCCCCGGCTCCCGGCTCTCCCGCTCCGCGAGGGACTCCGCGAAGTCCCTGAGCCGGTCCAGCACCGCCTCGTCGATCGTCGCGTGGGCGGCCAGCGCCTCGCTGATCCGCTGGTAGACGGCGAGCTCCCGGGCGCAGCGGTGGCACTCGGCCACATGGGTGCGCACCAGGGCCGCGGCCGGGGCGTCCAGCTCCCCGTCCAGATACGACTGGAGCATCGGCGCGCCCAGGGGACAGCGTGGGGTCCGGGGCCCGGCGTTCCGCGTGGTCCCCGTGGTGCGTGTGGTCCGCCACCATGTCCATCTGCTCATGCGCCACCTCGCTCCGATTCCACTCCCGCGGCCAGCAGCTGGTTCCGGATCCGCTTGCGCGCCCGGTGCAGCCTGCTCATCACCGTCCCCTTGGGGACGTCCAGCACCTGTGCGGCCTCCGCGTACGACAGTCCGTCCACATGCACCAGCCGCACCACCTGCTGGTCCCGCAGCGGAAGCGCCGTGAACGCGGCGTCCACTGCCTCGTCGAACGTCGTGTCCACCACCAGCTCCTCCGGTGTCGCGTCCCGGGCCGGGATCAGCCGCTCCAGCTCCGTGTCCGGGTCGTCGAGCAGCCGGGGCCGGCGCTGGCGGCGCCGGCTGACCTCCGCATGCCGCATGATCGTCAGCAGCCAGGCCCGTGGATGTCTCCCGTCAAAACGGCCGACTGCCCGGTACGCCCGTAGTAACGTGTCCTGCACGAGATCCTCGGCGTCGGCTCGCTGAGTGGTCAGTGACATGGCCACGCGCAGCAGCACCTCGACCTCGGGCAGCACATACTGAGCGAACATGCGCTGCTGATGGGCGTCCGGGTCAGCCACGGGGTGCCTCCTCGGATCCGGATCCCCCGGGGACGCGAAGCACGACATATCACACTCTGTGTAACATCTCGCTCACCGCGCCGCATGGGTTGATCGGCGATCCGAGTGGCAGGTCAGACGTTCGGGTGGCAGCTCAGACGTTCAGGGAGACCAGGCGCTTTCCGTCGGCCGTACGGACCTCGAAGCGTTCGATGTCGGAGCGCTTCATGCCCGCGCCGCCGTGCGCCCACAGCGGACCTCTCGCCTCCGCCTTGGGGCTGTCCTCGATCCCGTAGCCCCACTCGGGCACGGACCAGGTCATCATCGTCTGCTCATGGCCGTCCTTGGAGACCGCGATCAGGCTGCAGTCCAGGGGGCCCTTGAGGTTCTTCAGCCGGAGGACGGCGTCGGTGCCCCACATCTTGTCCTCCAGCGCGACCGCCGCGTTCACCTTGGTGCCCGGGTCGGTGCCCTGCACCTTGTCGGGCATTCCGGCGAAGAGGGCGCTCTCGCTGGGGGCGGCCGTGACGGAGCTGTCCGAGCCGCCGGAGGTGACCGCGATCGTGCCGACCGGGCCGCCGACGATCAGCACGGCCGCCGCCGCGACCAGGTAAAGACCGCGCCGCCGCCGCTTGGCGCGGGACGCGGCGACCTCGCCGACCATGCGGTTGAACAGGGCCGGACCGGGGCGCGCGGTGAGGGTCTCGATGGCGTTGGGAGTGGCGCTGAAGGCATGCGGAGTGTGGCCCGTGAGCTGGGTCCGCCCGGGGCTGCCGTGGATCCCGGGGATGTCGGCGGCCAGATCGGCCAGCAGTGGTTCCAGTCCGGTCAGCTCGTCCAGCTGCCGTCCGCACTGGTCGCAGCCGGCCAGATGCTCCTCGAAATAGGTGGCGTCCGCCTCGTCGAGCACGCCGAGCACATACGCGCCAACGGCGTCATGTCCCGGGTGGTGCGTCTGCGCTGTCATGCCGTTACTCCTCTCTCCTCGAGCGCGAGCTTCATCGAGCGCAGCGCGTAGAAGACCCGGGACCGTACCGTCCCGCTGGGTATGCCGAGGGTCTGGGCCGCCTCGTTGACGGTCCGCCCCTTGAAGTAGGTCTCGACCAGCACCTCGCGATGGGCGTCGCTGAGGTCCTGCATCGCGTCGGTCAGGGTCATGAGCCGCAGTGCACGGTCGATCTCGTCCTCCGCGGGCATGAGTTCCAACGGGGAGGGGTCGACCTCCTGCGGCCGGGCCTGCCGGCTGCGGTGTCCGTCGATCACGATCCGCCGGGCGACGGTGACCAGCCAGGGCCGGATGGAGCCGGTGGCCCGGGACAGCTGGTCGGCGTTCCGCCAGGCGCGCACCAGGGTCTCCTGGACGACGTCCTCCGCACGGTGCCGGTCGCCCGCGACCAGACGCAGTACGAACGCGAGCAACGGCCCGGCGTGCTCCTCGTAGAGCGCGCGCATGAGTCGCTCGTCCGGCGTACCACGCCTGGATCTTGACGGACGCTCATCGGCCACGGCGGCGTCGTCGTGCACCTGAACCTCCAGGACCTGACCTGAGTTGGACAACATCAACGGACGACTCCCGGTCTGAGCCCCGGGGGGGATCGGCGGCCATGTCGGCCTCTTCCCCCTTCACTACGCACGGGGGGAGGCAGCCGCTCAACGCGTCGCGAAGAATTTCCGATCAGGCGTCAGGGGGCGGGTGTCAGGCGCCAGGGGTCAGGGGTCAGCGGTGAGGTACGGGCGCGGAGAGGGGTCAGGAGACCATCGCGTTCAGCAGCAGGGGCTGCACCTTGCCGTCGAGCATCGCGCCGAGCCCCTCGACCGCGCAGACGTCGGGGTGGTCGGCGATGTTCAGCGGCATCCCGGTGGCCTCGCGCAGCATCGTGTCGAACCCGGGCAGCACCGCGCTGCCGCCCGCCAGCATGATGCCGCGGTCGGCGAGGTCGGCCACCAGATCGGGCGGACAGCGGCGCAGTACGGTGCCGATGGCGTCCAGCACCCCGGTCAGCGGGGTACGGATGGCGGTCCGTACGCCCTCGACATCGATCCGTACGGTCCGGGCGAGCCCCGTGGCCACGTCCCGGCCGTGCACCTCGGTGCTCTGTACGGCCTGGGCGCCGTCCGCGCCGCCCGCGCCGTCCTTGACGATCAGATGCAGCGGGCGGACGGCCTGGCTGGGCAGCATCAGCGCGTGCTCGTTGCGCAGATGCTGGATGACGGCGTGGTCCACGGTCTCGCCGCCCACCGGCACCCGCTCGGCGGCCACGATCGAGCCCAGCGACAGGACCGCGACCTGGGTGGTGGCCGCGCCGCACACCACGATCATCGTCGCCTCGGGCTGTTCCACCGGAAGACCGCAGCCCACGGCGGCGGCGATCAGGGTGTCGACCAGCTCGACCCGCTTGGCGCCGATCCCGGTGAGCGTCTCCATGGCGGCGCGCTGGGCGAGCGGATCGGCGTCGTGCTGGACGCAGACGGCGGCGCTCACCAGCGGACGGCGCCGCCATGCGCGGCGCAGCTTGTTGCCCAGCAGCAGCCGCAGCATCCGCTGGGCCATCTCGATGTCCACGACGGTGCCGTTGGAGACCGGCCGGACCACCCGGATATGCGCGGGCGTCCGCCCGGTCATCCGCTGCGCCAGCGCGCCGACCGCGATCAGCCCGCCGGTGTGGGTGTTCACGGCGGCCACGGTCGGCTCGTCGACGATGAGCCCGGTGCGCCTGAGGTAGACGCGCGTCCTGGCCGCGCCGAGGTCGACGGCGATGGAGCAGCGGCGCAGTGCCTCGAGGCTGATGGTCATGGCAGGTCTCCCCTGTGGGCGGCGTGGCGGGCCGCCGCCCGGCGGCCCTCCGCTCTCATCGTGTGGGGACGATCAGGCCCGCTGCCCGTGGGGCTGAGCCGGTCGGGGGAGCGACTGCCCCCTGGGCTCCGCGCGGTGGATCTTCGCGGGCCCGCGACTCCTGGCGCGGCGCGCCCCCGGTTACGGCCGGCCCGCTGTGGCCGCGCCCCGCATCGGATGCCGGATGCCGGATGCCCCGGGCGTCAGCCGCTGATGTCGCGGGCGCGAAGATCCACCGGCGAGGACCCGGGCCGTCTACTTCGCGTCCGCGTAGCACTCCACCGCCGCCATGGTGAAGGGGAACCGCACCGGGGTCGGTCCGAAGGCGATCCGGCCGGCCGTCTCGCCCGCCTCCGCGATCGCCTCCCGGACCGCGTCGGCCTCCGTCTCGGGGCAGTGCACGATCACCTCGTCGTGCTGGAAGAAGACGATCTCCGCGCGCAGCCCCGCCCCGGTCAGCGACCGCCGCAGCGCGGCGAGCATCAGCAGGGCCCAGTCGGCGGCGCTGCCCTGCACCACGAAGTTCCGGGTGAAGCGGCCCCGGGCGCGGGCGCTCGCCGTGCTGCCGTACGACGGCTCCTCCTGGTCCCGCGGCAGCCCCGCCTCGTCGGCCGTCTCCTCGGCGGCGCCGCCCACGGGCGGGCAGGTGCGGCCCAGCCAGGTGCGCACCAGCCGGCCCTCCTCACCCGCGCGGGCCGCGTCGTCCACGTACGCCACCGCCGCCGGGAAGCGCCGCCGCAGGGCCGCGAGGTGCTTCAGGCCGTCGCCGGAGGTCTGGCCGTAGACCGCGCCCAGCAGTGCCAGCTTGGCCTGGTCGCGCCGGCCGGAGAAGGCGCGGTCGGACAGCGTCGCGTACAGGTCCCGGCCGCTGCCCGCGACCTCCATCAGACCGGGGTCGCGGGAGATCGCGGCGAGCACCCGGGGCTCCATCTGGTCGGCGTCGGCCACCACCAGCCGCCACCCCGGATCCGCCACCACCGCGCGCCGCACCACCTTGGGGATCTGCAGCGCTCCGCCGCCGTTGGTGGTCCAGCGGCCGGAGACGGTGCCGCCGGGCAGATACTCGGGGCGGAAGCGGCCCTCGCGCACCCAGGACTGGAGCCAGGCCCAGCCGTGGGCGGTGTGCAGCCGGTAGAGCTTCTTGTAGCGCAGCAGCGGCTCCACGGCGGGGTGGTCGATCCGCTCCAGCTCCCAGGCGCGGGTCGAGCCGAGCGCGATGCCCGCGCGGGCGAACGCCTTGACGACCTCGGCGGGCAGATCGGGCCGCACCCGGGTGCCGAAGGCGCGCGACACCTCGTCGGCCAGCTCGGCCAGCCGCCGCGGCTCCAGACCGCCCGGATAGCGCTCGCCGAGCAGCTCGTCCAGCAGCTCCCGGTGGCGGTCGGCCCGCCACGGCACCCCGGCGCGCCGCATCTCGGCGGCGATCAGCATCCCGGCGGACTCGGCGGTGGTCAGCAGCCGCATCCGGTCCGGGTACTCGGCCGCGTCCGTACGGACCAGCTGGCCCGCGTACACCTCGAGCAGCGCGTCCAGCGGATCGGTGCCCGGCGGCAGCGGCGGCGGACCGGGCTCGAACAGCGACGGCTGGCCCCCGGCCGCCCGGGGCGGCGGGTCCTCGGGGACGGGCAGCCCGCGCAGCCGCGCACGGGCGGCGGCGAGTGACCGCGGCGCGCCCGAGCGCCCCTCATGGCCGAGGAGCAGCGCCTCGGCCGCCTCGATGTCATAGGCCCGCTCGACCCGGACCCCGGCGGCCAGCAGCCGTGGATAGACCTCGGCGGTGGACCGCCACACCCACCGGTCGGCCTCGGGGCGGGACCGCACGGCCTCGGCGATCCCGCCCTGCTCCGCCGTGACCTCGACGACCGGTCCGGCGGCCCTTCCCCCGGGGTCGAGCGGGCAGAGACGAACACCCCCGTGGTCCGTCTCCGCCGCCGCCCATCTCATGCCCGGGATTCTGGCAGGGGGGTGTGACATCGCTCCGATGTCCGAGGCCCGCTCAACCCTGAGGGGGACCCGGACGTCATTCATGACGACTGCTCTTCTTCACTCCGGGCAGAAGATCCCGGGTGTCGGGTGATCATGCCGATACGCATGGTGCACGTGCATCTGCCTGTGCATCTACCTGCGCATACGCAGATGCATTTGCCCATGCGTTCGCAAAGGAACGCAGCTATGATCCCGGACAGTTGACAGCTGCACGCATGCACGAACAGTGGAGAAGCCCTGTGCGCGACCACCCCTACAACGGCATGGCGGCCGCGGACCTCCGGGGAGTCGTCTGGCAGAAGAGCAGACACAGCAACTCCCAGGGGTCGTGTGTCGAGTTCGCCAAGCTGCCCGGTGGGGACGTGGCCGTCCGCAACTCCCGGTTCCCCGACGGACCGGCGCTGATCTACACCCCGGCCGAGGTCGAGGCGATGCTGCTCGGGGCGAAGGACGGCGAGTTCGACCATCTGGCGCACGATCCGGCAGGTCTGGGCTGATCGCCGCGGACGCGCGACACTGGTAGTGGCGATCGGGGGGACCCGACCCATGTGAGACGGCGATGAACGGCTCGGTCCGTGTCGGACGTGTACTCGGGGTACCACTGCGGATGCACTGGAGCGTCCCGGTGCTGATAGTGCTGCTCGCTTACGGGCTCGGCCGCGAGACGCTGCCCGCGTGGACCCCCGGCCGGACCGGTGCCGTCTACGCCGTCGCCAGTGTCGTCGGCGCCGCGCTGCTGATGGGCAGCCTGCTGCTGCACGAGGCCGCGCACGCGGTCGCCGCCCGCAGAAGGGGCGTCTCGGTGGAGGACGTGACGCTCTGGGCGCTTGGCGGCATGACCAAGATGGGACGGCCCCGCACCGCCGGGGTCGCGTTCTGGGTGGCCGTCATCGGGCCGCTCACCAGCCTGGTCATCGGCGGTGTCGCGGTCGGCGCAGGGATCGGGGTGCACGCGCTCACCGGATGGGGTGTGCCCACGGCCGTGCTGATCTGGCTGGGCTGGGCCAATCTGCTGCTGGGCGTCTTCAATCTGCTGCCCGCCGCGCCGCTGGACGGCGGACGGGTGGTGCAGGCCGTGATCTGGTGGCGCACCGGGGACCGGGAGCGCGCCGAGCGGGCGGCGGGGCGCAGCGGCCAGATCCTCGGTGTGGTGCTCATCGCCGCCGGCTGGATCTCCTTCCTGCGCGGGAACAACGGCGGGCTGTGGCTCTCGCTCATCGGCCTCTTCATGGTGATCATCGCCAACGCGGAGCGGCAGCGGGCCGGGGTCAACACGGCGCTGCGCGGGGTGCGGGTGGTGGACGCGATGTCGGCGCCGGTGGCCGCCGGGGCCGACTGGCTGACCGTGGGGCGGTTCATCGACGACGTGGCGGCCCACGCCCGGCACTCGGTGATGCCACTGCTGGACTTCGAGGGCCGGCCGAGCGGGGTCGTCCAGCTGCGCGCGCTCGCGGCGGTGCCGGCCGAGGCCCGGGAGGAGCGGCGGGTGCGCGATGTGGCGATACCGCTGGCGCGGTGCACCGTGGCCGTGCCCGATGAGCTGCTGAGCGAGGTGCTGGAGCGGGCGCGTCCGGGTGGCGGCGCGCTGCCGGTGCTGGTGGTGGACCACGGGCGGCTGGAGGGGATCGTCACGATGCACGATGTGAACCGGCTCTTCCAGCTGCACGGCCTGGGCATCACCACGGCCCCGCCGGAGTCGACCCACCCATGACGGGCGGTGGCGTATGCCTGCGCGTCCCCAAGCGTCCCTGCGCGTCCCTAGGCGTCCCTGCGGGTTCCTGCCGCGTCCCTAGGTGTCCCCAGGCGTCCCTGCGCGTTCCTGCCCCGTCCCTACGCGTCGGGGAGCCGGAAGACGGCCCAGACGATCTTGCCGCGCGGGGTGCCCGCCAGCGGCTGCCAGCCCCAGCCGTCCGTGAAGGACTCCACCAGATGGAGCCCGCGCCCGGACTCCTCGCCGCACCCCGCCTCGCCCGCCACCGGCCCCACCTCGCTGGGGTCGCGTACGGCGCACACCAGCCGTGAGGGGCCGCGCATCAGATGGAGCCGCACCGGCCGCTCCGGCTCACCGGTCGCCGCGGTGCCGGACAGGGCGTGCCGGAGGGCGTTGGTGACCAGTTCGGAGACGACGAGCGCCACTTCGTCGAGGAGTTCGGGGATGTTCCACTGCCGCAGGGTCGAGCCGGTGAACTGCCGGGCCCCCTTGACCGCTTCATAGCGGGCGGGCAGGGCGCAGGAGACGGATCCGGAGACGGCGGAGGGATCGATGGCGGCAAGCCCTTGCCACAAGGGTTCCAGCAGGGTCGAACCTTCGCTCCCCATGCGAGCACTCCTGCATCCGTGGCCGTGACGAACTCTGGCCAGATTTCGTACCAGCTAGCACGTGCGCACACCCTATGGTTCCGAATGCGCACGTCAGATGCAAGGGCAAATGCACGTGCACGTGAGCGGGTTGGTCCGATCCGCTCGGTTTTGCCAGTATTTCTGACTCCGTACACTGACGTGCGTCATCGGGTTGAGTGACGAAGCGCCTACGGCGTGAAGCCCGAACAGTGGCAGACTTCGCCCTCAGGGGCTGCGGGGGCGCCGTTCGCAAGGATGCTTTCCGTACAGGGAGGATCGCGGAAATGGCCGCAGGCGAGTCGAGTGGATCGGTGGTGCGCCGCATCCTCCTGGGCTCTCAACTCAGGCGGTTGCGCGAAGACCGCGGCATCACCCGCGAGGCGGCGGGCTATTCGATCCGGGCTTCCGAATCCAAGATCAGCCGGATGGAGCTGGGCCGGGTGAGCTTCAAGGCGCGGGACATCGAGGATCTGCTGACGCTGTACGGAGTCACCGACGACGCGGAGCGCGCGGCGCTGCTCGGGCTCGCCCGCGAGGCCAATGTCGCCGGGTGGTGGCACAGCTACGGCGATGTGCTCCCCGGCTGGTTCCAGACGTACGTCGGCCTGGAGGGCGCCGCCTCCGATATCGCCTGCTACGAGGTCCAGTTCATCCACGGTCTGCTCCAGACCGAGGGCTACGCCCACGCCGTGGTCACCCGCGGGCAGCCGCAGGCGTGCTCCGACGAGGTGGACCGGCGGGTGGCGCTGCGGCTGGAGCGGCAGAAGCTGCTGGTCTCCGAGCGCGCCCCGGCGTTCCACGTGGTCCTGGACGAGGCCGCGCTGCGCCGCCCGTACGGCGGACGCGGTGTGATGTCCGCCCAACTGCGCCATCTGGTCACGGTCTCCGAACAGCAGAACGTGAGGCTCCAGGTGATGCCGTTCTCCTTCGGCGGGCACGCGGGGGAGAGCGGGGCGTTCACCCGGCTGCGCTTCCCGGAGTCCGACCTCCCCGACATCGTCTATCTGGAGCAGCTCACCAGCGCGCTCTATCTGGACAAGCGCGATGAAGTCGCGCATTACGAGCGGGTGTTGGAGCGGCTCGGTGCGGACAGCCTCTCTCCCGAGGAGAGCCGGGATTTGCTCCGGGCGCTCCTTCACGACGCCTGACCCGTCAGTAGGATGACGTGTGGTCAGGAATACCCCCCACACGTGCGCGGCTGTCGGGGACCGGCACCGCGTCCTGAAGATAGGGATGGCATGTCCTACTTCTCCGAGTTGGCACTTCAGTTCATCGACGGCGAGTGGCGCGGCGGAAGCGGTTCCTGGGACATCGTCGACTTCAACCCCTACAACGGGGAGAAGCTGGCCTCCATCACCGTGGCGACCGTCGAGGAGGTGGACCTGGCCTACCGGGCGGCCGAGCGGGCGCAGCCGGAGTGGGGCGCCACCAACCCCTACGCGCGGCGGGCGGTCTTCGAGCGGGCGCTGCGGATCATCGAGGACCGCGAGAAGGAGCTCTCCGAGACGATCATCGCGGAGTGCGGCGGCACCCATGTGAAGGCGGGCTTCGAGCTGCACCTCGCCAAGGAGTTCCTGCGCGAGGCGATCCACCTGGCGCTGCGGCCCGAGGGCCGCATCCTGCCGTCGCCGGTGGACGGCAAGGAGAACCGCCTCTACCGGCTGCCGGTGGGCGTGGTCGGCGTCATCAGCCCGTTCAACTTCCCCTTCCTGCTGTCGCTGAAGTCGGTGGCCCCCGCGCTGGCCCTCGGCAACGCCGTCGTCCTCAAGCCGCACCAGAACACCCCGGTCTGCGGCGGCGGTCTGGTCGCCAGGATCTTCGAGGAGGCCGGGCTGCCCGCCGGGCTGCTCAATGTCGTGGTCACCGACATCGCGGAGATCGGCGACGCCCTGATCGAGCACCCCATACCGAAGGTGATCTCCTTCACCGG
This sequence comes from Streptomyces iranensis, assembly GCF_017874715.1. Classification (GTDB taxonomy): domain Bacteria; phylum Actinomycetota; class Actinomycetes; order Streptomycetales; family Streptomycetaceae; genus Streptomyces; species Streptomyces iranensis. The sequence continues at coordinate 146,743 of NZ_JAGGLR010000019.1, forward strand.
CTCGGACAAGGTCGGCCGGCATGTCGCCACCGTGGCCGCCTCCCACTTCAAGCGCACGGTTCTGGAACTGGGCGGCAACAGCGCGCTCGTCGTGCTGGACGACGCCGACCTGGACTACGCGGTGGACGCGGCCGTCTTCAGCCGCTTCGTCCACCAGGGGCAGGTCTGCATGGCGGCCAACCGGGTGCTGGTGGACCGGGCGGTCGAGCGGGAGTTCACCGAGAAGTTCGTGGCCAAGGTGGAGACCCTGAAGGTGGGCGATCCGGTCGACCCCACCACCCATATCGGCCCGCTGATCAACGAGGGCCAGGCCGAGGCGATCACCCAGCTCGTGGACCAGACGATCGCCGAGGGGGCCACCGCGCTGGTGCGCGGGCGGACCGAGGGCACCCTGATGGGGCCGACCGTGCTCAGCGGGGTCCCGGAGGGCTCGGCGATCCTCGGCCAGGAGATCTTCGGCCCGGTGGTGACGCTGATTCCGTTCGACGGCGACGACGAGGCCGTACAGATCGCCAATGACACCGACTACGGGCTCAGCGGGGCCGTGCACACCGCCGATATAGAGCGCGGGGTGCGGTTCGCCCGGCGGATCCACACCGGCATGATCCATGTGAACGACAGCACGGTCCACGACGAGCCGATCGTGCCGTTCGGCGGGGAGAAGCACTCCGGTCTCGGGCGGCTCAACGGGGAGTCGATGATCGAGGACTTCACCACCACCAAGTGGATCTCCATACAGCACGGCCGGAGCCAGTTCCCGTTCTGAAGGAACGGGGTCGGCTCGCGGACAGAAGCTGACCGCAAGCCTTCCTAACGTGGGGTTCATCGAAGGGCGCCGGACCCGGGCGCCCTCCAGATGAGAGGCGGCAGCCATGCCCGTGATCGTGAACCCCGAGGCCTGTCAGAACGAGTGCGGCGCGCTGCTGGTGTACCTGGACGCACAGCGCGGCGGCATCCGGCGCTCGGTGCACGGCCTGACCGAGGAGCAGGCCCGCAGCGTCCCCAGCGCGAGCGCGCTCTCGCTGGCCGGGGTGCTCAAGCACGTGGTCACGGGCGAGCGCGGCTGGCTGCGCGTCCTCCAGGGCAAGGCGGGGGACCCCAAGGACCAGATGGCCGAGTGGGAGCACACCTTCGAGCCCACCGAGGACGAGACGGTGGAGGCGCTGCTCGCCCTGTACGACGAGGTGGCGCGGGAGACCGAGGAGGCCGTACGGGCCCTGCCGTCGCTGGACGAGACCTTCGAGGCGCTCCGGCTCCCCTGGGACGAGGGCGGCACCCGCACCTGGCGCTGGGCGGTCCTCCACCTGATCGAGGAGGTGGCCCGGCACGCCGGTCACGCCGACATCATCCGCGAGACGATCGACGGCAAGGGCGCCTTCGACCTCGTCTTCGAGACGGGGGCGATGCCGGAGCCCGACTGGTCGGTCCTGGAGCGGTGATCCGCCCGGCCCGCCGACCCCCTAGCCTGGTCATCGCGGGGGTCGGGACCAGGATGGAGACGAGCGGGCGATGTCAGCGATCCGGCTGCTGGTGCTGGGGGCCGTGCGCCAGCACGGGCGGGCGCACGGCTATCAGGTCCGTAACGACCTGGAGTTCTGGGGCGCGCACGAGTGGTCCAACGCCAAACCCGGGTCCATCTACCACGCGCTGAAGCAGATGGCGAAGCAGGGGCTGATGCGCGCGCACGACGTCGCGCCGAGCACGGTCGGCGGGCCGCCGCGGACCGAGTACGAGCTGACCGAGGCGGGCGAGGAGGAGTACTTCCGGCTGCTGCGGGAGGCGCTGCTGCGCCATGACCAGAAGATCGACGAGCTGACGGCCGGGGTGGGTTTCATCGTGGACCTGCCACGGGACGAGGCGATCGCCCTGCTCAAGCGGCGGGTGGCGGCGCTGGAGGAGTGGCGGGCCGAGGTGACCCGGCACTGGACGCCACCGGACGGCACCCCCGAGGAGTGGGGCCATATCGGCGAGATCATGAAGTTCTGGGTGCACTCCGCGGACAGCGGCGCGGAGTGGACCCGTGGGCTGGTCGAGCGGCTCGAGGGCGGGGCGTATGTGATGGCGGGCGAGGGGGAGCGCTCGGTGGAGGTGCTGCCGGACGGCGTCACCAACCCGTACGCCGAAGCGCCCGGCGAGGACTGAGGCGACACCATGCGGCTCGAGGGCGGCTGACGGCCGCCCCTGTCTCAATCGAGCGTAAGCAAGTTTGACTAGCTGGGGCTCGGGCAGTACCTTCCGGCATGCGTAGTCAAACTTGACTACGCGGTACGGAGAAGAGCATGAGGGAGAGGGGAAGACCTTGGCCGACAGCGATCCCGCGATCGTCGTCGAGGGACTGCGGAAGACCTACCGGGACAAACAGGCCCTCGCCGGACTCGATCTGACCGTCCCGCAGGGCACCGTGCACGCCGTGCTCGGCCCCAACGGCGCGGGCAAGACCACCTGCGTACGGATCCTGGCCACCCTGCTGCGGCACGACGGCGGCCGGGCCGAGGTCGCCGGGTACGACGTGCTGCGCGACCCCGACGAGGTCCGCTACCGCATCGGCCTGGTCGGCCAGCACGCCGCGGTGGACGAGGAGCTGAGCGGACGGCAGAACCTGGAGATGTTCGGCCGCCTCTACCACCTGGGCGGCCGCCGGGCGGCGGCCCGCGCGGACGAGTTGCTGGAGCGGTTCGGCCTCGCCGGAACCGGCACCAAGGCCGTCGGCCGGTACAGCGGCGGGATGCGCCGCAGGCTGGACCTCGCGGCGAGCCTCATCATGCGGCCGCGGATCCTCTTCCTGGACGAGCCGACCACCGGGCTCGACCCCCGGGGCCGTACGGAGGTGTGGAACGCGGTCCGCTCGCTGGTGGACGGCGGTACGACCGTGCTGCTCACCACCCAGTACCTGGAGGAGGCGGACCAACTCGCCGACCGCGTCTGCGTGATCGACGGCGGACGGGCCATCGCCGACGGGACCGCCGACGAGCTCAAGGCCCGGCTCGGCGGGGACCGTATCGAGGTGGTGCTGCGCGACGCGGGCCAACTGACCGCCGCCGCCTCGGTCGTGGCCGGGGCGACCGGCGCCGCCGAGGTCGCGACCGACCCCGACCGGCGGCGGCTCGGCGCGCGGGTCACCGACCGGGTGGCCGTGCTGACGGAGACCGTGAGGGCGCTGGCGGCGGCCGGGATCGAGGCGGAGGACATCGTGCTGCGCCGCCCCACGCTCGACGAGGTCTTTCTGCACCTCACCGGGGAGCCGAGCACGGCGGACACGGCCATGACGGACACTGCCGGGGAGGAGACCCTCGTATGACCACCGCGACCCTCATCGACTCCTGGACCATGACCCGCCGTGGACTCGCCCACTGGGCCCGGCAGCCCGTCCAGGTCGCCGTCCAGCTGGTCTTCCCGGTGATGATGCTGGTGATGTTCGCCTACTTCCTCGGCGGCGGGATGACCGTCCCGGGCGGCGGCGACTACAAGGAGTACCTGGTGCCCGGCACGTTCGCGCTCACCATGGTGTTCGGCCTCGAAGGGACGATGCTCGCCATCACCCAGGACCTCAACAAGGGCGTCATCGACCGCTTCCGCTCGATGCCGATGGCCCGCTCGGCGGTTCTGGTCGGGCGCAGTGCGCTGGACATGCTCCAGTCGGCGCTCGGGCTGCTCGTCCTCCTCGGGGTCGGGCTCGCGATGGGCTGGCGCTGGCACGGCGGGCCCGGCGACGCGCTGCTCGCCGTCGGGCTGCTGCTGTGGCTGCGCTTCGCGATGCTGTGGCTCGGCATCTTCCTGGGCATGGCCGCCGGGCGCCCGGAGATGGTGCAGGCCGTGCAGATCCTGGTCTGGCCGCTGGGCTTCCTCTCCAACGTCTTCGCCTCGCCCGAGACCATGCCCGGCTGGCTCGGCGCCGTCGCGGTCTGGAACCCGATGTCGGCGACGGCCACGGCGATCCGCGAGCTGTTCGGCGGCCCCGGTGGCGGTGGTGACTCCTGGGCCGCGGACCACGCCCAACTCCTCGCCGTCTGCTGGCCGCTGGCGCTGATCGCGGTCTTCCTCCCGGCCGCGGTGCGGCGTTACGGGCGGCTCAGCCGCTGACAGCGGCCCCGGATCCGCGAGCCGCGCGGGTCACACCTCCACCGGTCGTCGCCGGTTGCGGATACGGTGCAGGTATGGGGAACGACAGGTCGGGCACGGGGGCGGAGACGGTGAGCGGGCCCGGATACGCCCTGCTGCTCGCCGCCGGCCCGGTCGGCAAACAGCGACTGATGGACGCGGCCGCCGCGCTGCCCCAGCTCGCCGCCGTATCCCCGGCGGCGCTGCTGGGCACGCCCGGCGGCGCCAGTGTCGTCCAACTCGTGGACCCGGCCGACCCGCAGACCGTACTGACGCATCTGCGGACCGCCGCCGCGCACCCGGGCCCGGTGCTGGTTCATCTCGCGGGCCAGCTCACCCTTGACGCCAAACAACGGCTGCCGCACCTGGCGTTGGCCCGTACGACGCCGAGGACCGCCCGGTACACGGCGCTGCCCTGGCACTGGCTGGCCGCCGAACTCGGCCGGCGGCCGCCGGGCAGCACCGTCGTGGTCGCCGATCTGGTGGCCGACGAGACGGCCTGGCCACCGCTGAGCACCGCCGGCCCGTCCGCCCTCGCGGCCGGGCTGACCCTCTACGGCACGGTGGCACCCGCCCCGCCCAAGCGGCAGCTGGCGACGCCGGACTACAGCCGGGCGTTCGCCGGACTGCTGCGGGCCGCCGCCGAACGCCCACCACTCGCACTGCTCCACCAGCGCGCCGCCCTGGAGGCCGGGCTGGGCCCCGGCCCCGAACTCCTCCTGGACGGCACTGGGCCGGGCGAGGCGTACCCGGCCCCGGACGCCGCTTCTGGCGTGGATGCCGCCGCATGGGCCGGGCAGGCCGGGCAGGCCGGGCCGACCAGGGCCGCTGGACCGATCGGGCAGTCCATATCGGCTGGGCAGACCGGAGAGATCCGGCCGACCGGGCGGACCGGGGCAGCCGGGCAGGCCGGACCGAGCGAGGCCACCGGGTCGGCCGGACTGGCGGCGGCCTCGCCGCCGCCCATGCCGCCCGGCCCTCCAGAATCGTTCCGCCCCGCCGACCAACCACCGGCGCCCCCGGCGCTACGTGCCCCCGCGCCCCCGCCGCCCGGGTGGGCGCCCGTGACCGATCCGCTCGCCTCGACGCACGCGGCGATATTCGAGGCGGCCAACGCGGGGCGGCACAGCGAGGCGGCCTCGATGGCGGCCGCCTGGGAGCAGGAGGCGTTCCGGACGGCCGGTCCCCGGTCCGACGAGGCGATCCACTGGCTGGAGGTCCGCGCCGATCTCTCCCGTATCGCCGGAGACCCGGCCCGCGCCTGCGAGCTGTGGCTCGCGGTGGCCGACGCGCGGCTGGGCAACGGGGAACCGGCCGAGCACCCCGAGGTCGAGGGGGCCGTGGACCGGGCGCACCACCAGTGGCAGTTCGTGGCGGACCGGGTCAGGGCCGGTGCCCTCGCCCCGCTGCTGATCGAGCTGCGGGGCCGGGTGCCCGGCCGCAGACCCGGTGCGCTGGAGGCGGTCCGGCGCCGGGCCGAACTGCTCCGGGCCCCGGCCCGCACGCGCTGACCGCCGTCGATCCGGGACCGGAGACACCGGGACCGGAGACACCGGGCTCAGTGGTGGAACGCCTTGGCGACCTTCCCCATGGGCGCGGGCTGTGACCGCAGCTCCGGCAGCAGCGACCCCAGGTCGCCCAGGAAGAGATCGGCGAGGTCTTCCGAGAAGCCGTTGCGGCACACCACCCGCAGTACGGACAGGTCCTCCCGGTTGGGCGGGAAGGTGTACGCGGGCACCAGCCAGCCGCGTTCGCGCAGCCGCCGGGAGACGTCGTAGACGTCGAAGTCGCGGATCCCCTCCGCCGTGGTGAACGCGAACACCGGGAGCTGATCGCCGCGGCTGAGCATGGTGAAGTCCCCGAACGCCTCGATCCGCTCGGCGAGCGAGCGCGCCACATCGCGGGTCTGCTGCTGGACGGCGCGGTAGCCCTCCCGGCCCAGCCGTACGAAGGTGTAGTACTGGGCGGCCACCTGGGAGCCGGGACGGGAGAAGTTGAGCGAGAACGTGGGCATGTCGCCGCCGAGGTAGTCGACGCGGAAGACCAGTTCCTCGGGCAGCGCGTCCGTCGTACGCCACAGCGCCCAGCCCACCCCGGGGTAGACCAGGCCGTACTTGTGGCCCGAGGTGTTGATGGAGGCCACCCGGGGCAGCTGGAAGTCCCACAACAGGTCCGGGTCGAGGAACGGCGCGACCATCGCGCCCGAGGCGCCGTCCACATGCACCGGGATGTCCAGGCCCGTGCGCTCCTGGAGGTCGTCCAGCGCCCGGCACACCTCGGCGACGGGTTCGTAGGAGCCGTCGAAGGTGGAGCCGAGGACCGCGACGACCCCGATGGTGTTCTCGTCGCACAGCTCGGCGGCGGCCTGGGGATCGAGGTGGAACCGGTCGCCCTCCATGGGCACCTGCCGGGCCTCCACCTCCCAGAAGTCGCAGAACTTCTCCCAGCACACCTGGACATTGGTGCCCATGACCAGATTGGGGCGGGCGGTGGCCGGATAGCTCACCGGGTTCCGCTTGGCCCAGCGCCGCTTGAAGGCCATTCCGGCCAGCATGCACGCCTCGCTCGACCCCGTGGTGGAGCAGCCCACGACCGCGTCCGGGTCGGGGGCGTGCCACAGATGGCCGAGCATGGTCACGCACCGCCGCTCCAGTTCGGCGGTGCGCGGATACTCATCCTTGTCGATCATGTTCTTGGCGAAGCAGTCGGACATCAGCCTGCCCGCCTGCGGCTCCATCCACGTGGTGACGAACGTGGCGAGATTCTGGCGGGCGTTGCCGTCCAGCATCAGCTCGTCATGGACGAACTGATACGCCGTCGTGGGCGCCATCGGCCCGTCCGGGAGGCAGTGGCGCGGGGGTCTGCCGGTCATTCCGCTGACCGGATTGGCCTCGCCGTAGAGCGGATTGATGGAGAAGTCGGGGCTTTCGTCGAGGTCGCGTCGGCCGGGAGTGCCTTTGTGAAGTGCCACCTTCGTTAAATTAGGGGCATTTCACCGATAAACCCCGGACCCGCGCCGTGCCCCTACCCCGCGCTGCTCAGCGACAGCTTCGCCGCGAAGCCGAGGAACGCCGTGCCCGCGGCCGCCGAGAGCCCCGCCCGCAGCCGCCGGCGCCGCCGGAAGGTGGCCGCCAGATACGTACCGCTGAAGATCAGCACCGACAGATAGGTGATGCTGAACAGCTGCGCCCAGGCGCCCAGCGCCACGAAGGACAGCGCGGGATGGGCGTAGTCCGGATCCACGAACTGCACGAAGAAGGAGATGAAGAAGAGGATCGCCTTCGGGTTCAGCAGGCTGATGACCAGCGCCCGGCGGTACGGGCGCTCGCCCTCCGCGGATCCCATGGCCGTATCCCCGGCCCCGTCCGTGCCCCGCGCCTCCGCCGCGCTCCGAGCCGCCTCCGCGGTCCCCGGGCGGCGGCGCCACAGGGCCCGCGCCCCGCGTAGCATGCCCACCGCCAGCCAGGTCAGATAGCCCGCGCCCGCGAACTTGACCACCGCGAAGAGCACCGGGCTGGTGTGCAGCAGCGAGGCCACCCCGCCCGCCGACAGCGCCATCAGTACGGTGTCGCCGCACAGCACCCCGGCCGCTGCCCGATAGCCGGTACGCGGGCCGCGGCGGGCCGCGACCGACACCACGTACAGCGAATTGGGGCCCGGCAGCAGGATGATCAGCGCCAGACCGGCCAGATATGTCGAAAGATCGGTTATCCCCAGCACGATCGGCAGGATGACAGTGGTCCGCCGCGCCGCCCAGTCGGTTTCGCCATCCGGACTTGCACCTCACGCGACGTGAGGGAGCACCGTGGAACCCGTACCGAACGGAAAGAGAGCGGATTCGGCCATGAGCTATTCCGTGGGACAGGTGGCGAGCTTCGCCGGGGTCACGGTGCGCGCGCTGCACCACTACGACGAGATCGGGCTGTTGCGCCCCGGCGCCCGCAGCGCGGCCGGGCACCGGCGTTACGACGACGCCGACCTCGACCGGCTGCAGCGGATCCTGTTCTACCGGGAGCTCGGCTTTCCGCTCGAAGAGGTGGCGGTGCTGCTCGACGACCCGGACATCGATCCGCAGGCCCACCTGCGGCGCCAGCACCAGCTGTTGTCCGACCGGATCGAGCGGCTGCGGAAGATGGCCGCCGCCGTCGAACGAGCCATGGAGGCGCGGAAGATGGGCATCAATCTGACCCCCGAGGAGAAGTTCGAGGTCTTCGGGGACTTCGACCCGGACGAGCACCAGGAAGAGGTCGAGCAGCGCTGGGGGAACACCGAGGCGTACCAGGAGTCCCAGCGCAGGGCCGCCACGTACACCAAGGAGGACTGGAAGCGGATCCAGGAGGAGGCGGACGGACTCAGCAACCGGTTCGTCGCGCTGATGGGCGCGGGCACCCCGCCGACGTCGGAGGCGGCGATGGACCTCGCCGAGGAGCACCGGCAGGGGATCAGCCGGAACCACTACGAGTGCGGCCATGAGATGCACGCCTGCCTGGGCCGGATGTACGTCTCGGACCACCGCTTCACGGAGAACATCGACAAGGCCGGGCCGGGGCTGGCCGTCTACCTCCGGGACGCGATCCTCGCCAACGCCGAGCGGCACGGCTAGGGGGCGTCGGACGAAGCTTGGCGCCTGCGGCGGGCTGCTCCCCTCCCCGCCCCTTCCCTCAACTGGGGCTCCGCCCCAGACCCCGGGGTCCAGGGGCGGAGCCCTTGGTAGCGGGAAGGGGCGGGGAGGGGAAAGAAACGCGGGGCATCCCTGGGCGTCGCGACCAAGGGCGGGACTCCTGGGCGGAGGGAACCAAGGGCACGCACACGGCGTTGATAGCTTTGGGCGGCACACTGCGAAGAACACTCAGTCCGCCCCAACCCTGCGGCCGGGCCTCGCACGAGCCTGCATTCCTCGACCCAGGAGCCTCCCCCGTGAACACCCTCGCGCTCGGCCCTCAGTGGCTGGACCCGGACTATCTGATCGAGACCTTCGGTCTGCTCGGCGTCCTGGCCATCGTTTTCGCGGAGTCCGGCCTGCTCATCGGCTTCTTCCTGCCGGGCGACTCGCTGCTGTTCACCACCGGCCTGCTGGTGACCACCAATGTGATCAAGCAGGATCTGTGGCTGGTGTGTGTGGCCGTGGCGGTCGCCGCGATCCTCGGTGACCAGGCCGGATATCTCTTCGGCCGGAAGGTGGGGCCGTCGCTGTTCCGGCGCCCCGACTCCAAGCTCTTCAAACAGGAGAACGTGGAGAAGGCGCATGAGTTCTTCGAGAAGCACGGGCCCAAGTCGCTGATCCTGGCCCGCTTCGTGCCCATCGTGCGGACGTTCACGCCGATCATCGCGGGCGTGAGCCGGATGAACTACCGCTCGTTCATCATCTTCAACGTCATCGGCGGTGTGCTGTGGGGCACCGGCGTCACGCTGCTCGGCTCGGCGCTCGGGAAGGTCGACTTCGTGCATCAGCACATCGAGCTGATGCTGATCGCGATCGTGCTGCTGTCGATCATCCCGATCGGGATCGAGTTCCTCCGGGCGCGCGGCAAGGCGAAGAAGGAGGCCGCCGAGCAGCCGGAGCCGCAGGGCCCGGCCGCGGGCTCCCCCTCCCAGGGGCCGCGCGGGCGCCACGCCAAGCGCTGAGCGGGCCTTTCACCAGGCTTCACATCCCTCACACACCGCCCCCACTTCCCACCCGGCGGTCACCGCCCCGCACAATGGGCTCCGGTGGCCGCCGATGTTGCATCCTTGGCTGCTGGGAAACATACGGGGAGGGCTGGTGAGGAGCGAGAAGACGTGAGGTCGGACCGTCAGCAGACGCCGCGTGCCGTGAGCGCGGCGGAGACGGACACGGGGGAGCAGCAGAAGCCGCTGTCCGACGAGGCGCACAGCGCCTTCACCCCGCCCCTTGGCATACCCCTGCCGCCGCCGCCCGAGGACGAGCACCCGACATCGGAGTTCGCCGTCCCCGACGGACTGACGGCGGAAGCCCCCACCGAGCCCGAGTGCTCGGCGTTCGTGCCGCCCGCCGGGGTGAAGACCCCCTCGAACAACCAGACCACCGGCGGCTTCCCCGTCATCACCCCGCCGAACGGCATCCCCGTCGTCCGGCTGACCAAGGACACCCCCTGGCAGGACCGGATGCGCACGATGCTGCGCATGCCGATCAGCGAGCGTCCGACGCCCGAGCGCGTCGAGCGGCAGGACGAGACGGGCCCGGCCGTGCCGCGTGTGCTCGACCTCACCCTCCGCATCGCCGAGCTGCTGCTCGCGGGCGGTGAGGGGGCCGAGGACGTCGAGGCGGCGATGCTCGGCGTGGCGCACGCGTACGGGCTCGACCGCTGCGAGCCGACCGTCACCTTCACCCTGCTGTCGGTCAGCTACCAGCCCTCGCTGGTCGACGACCCGGTCACGGCCAGCCGGACCGTACGGCGCCGGGGCACCGACTACACCCGGCTGTCCGCGGTCTTCCGGCTCGTGGACGACATCACCTCGCGGGACGACTTCACGCTGGAGGAGGCGTATCGGCGGCTCGCCGAGATACGCCGTAACCGCCACCCCTACCCCGGCTGGGCACTCACCGTGGCCGGTGGCGGGCTGGCAGGCGCGGCGAGCATGCTGGTCGGCGGTGACTGGCCGGTCTTCTTCGCGGCGGCCCTCGGCGCGATGCTCGGCGACCGGCTGGCGTGGCTGGCCTCCGGGCGCGGGCTTCCGGAGTTCTACCAGTTCGTGGCCGCTGCGATGCCGCCCGCCGCGATCGGGGTGGCGCTCAGCCTCGCGAACTTCGGGGTTCAATCGTCCGCCGTGATCACCGGTGGGCTGTTCGCGCTGATCCCGGGGCGGGCGCTGGTGGCGGGTGTCCAGGACGGACTGACCGGCTACTACATCACCGCGGCGGCGCGCCTGCTGGAGGTCGGCTATCTGATCGTCGGCATCGTCTGCGGGGTGCTCACGGTGCTCTACGGGGGCCTTCAGCTCGACGCCAAGCTCAACCCGGAGGCGGCGCTGCGCCATGTGGAGCGGCCGTACATCCAGATCCTGGCGGCGATGCTGCTCGCGCTGACCTTCTGCATCCTGCTCCAGCAGGAACGTCACACCGTGCTGTTCGCCACGCTCAACGGCGGGGTCGCCTGGGTGGTCTACGGCGCGCTGGCCGACACCGCGGGCGTTCCGCCGGTGGCGGCCACGACCGTGGCCGCCGGGCTGGTCGGCCTCTTCGGCCAGCTGCTCTCGCGCTATCGATACGCCTCGGCGCTGCCGTACGTCACGGCGGCGATAGGCCCCCTGCTGCCCGGTAGCGCGACCTACTTCGGGCTGCTCGCGCTGGCCCAGGGCAACCTGGACCGCGGCATTCCACACCTCACCCAGGCGGCGGCACTGGCCCTGGCGATCGCCATAGGGGTGAACCTGGGAAGCGAGGCCGCGCGCCTCTTCCTGAAGATGCCCGGCACGGACGCCGACCCCTCCGGCCGCCGCGCCGCCAAGCGCACACGGGGCTTCTGACCGGGCCCGGGGCGTCGTCCCGGGCCCGGAGACCGCTGCCGCCCCGGCCCGGCCCGGAAACGCGGGAGGGCGGGGCATCCGTACGGTGCCCCGCCCTCCCGGCGTGATCAGGACTCAGTGGCCGCCGGCGGCCTCGAGACGCTTGATGGACGCCTCCACCTCGGCCTCGGCCTCGGCGCGGCCCACCCAGTTGGCCCCCTCGACCGACTTCCCCGGCTCCAGGTCCTTGTAGACCTCGAAGAAGTGCTGGATTTCCAGGCGGTCGAACTCTGAAACGTGGTGAATATCACGCAGGTGCTCCACCCGGGGGTCGGAGGCCGGTACGCAAAGCAGCTTGTCATCGCCGCCCGCCTCGTCGGTCATCCTGAACATGCCGATGGCACGGCACTTGATCAGGCAGCCGGGGAACGTCGGCTCGTCGAGAATGACCAGTGCGTCCAGCGGATCACCGTCCTCGCCGAGGGTGTTCTCGACGAAACCGTAGTCCGCGGGGTAGCTGGTCGACGTGAAGAGTCGCCGGTCAAGGCGGATGCGACCCGTCTCGTGGTCCACCTCGTACTTGTTCCGCGAACCCTTCGGGATCTCGATGGTGACGTCGAACTCCACGGGTGGCTCCTCCATGATCAACACATACGTCTGGTGATTAAGTGTCCCCCACGCAGGTGTGTGGTGGCGAAAGGGGCTGGTCGGTCGTGCCTGAAGCCCGATCGTGGCAGGTCAGGGAGTGGCTGAGCCACCGGCTGAGCCGTGGGCGACGCGAGTTGGACCGGATGCGCGGGCGTGGGCTGCGCGAGTGGAACCGCGTGCGCGCCCGGGTCCGGCGCGAATGGCGCGGTACGCCCCGCGAGCAGCAGCGGACCTGGCAGCTGGTGGCGGTCTCCGCCGCGACCGGCCTGGTCGTAGCCGTGGTGTCGGTGCTGGTGGCCGGCCCCTGGGACGGCGGCCGGCGGACGGCCGAACGCGCCCGCGCCGCCGAGGACGGTGCCCCGGGCGGGCGGCACGGTGGCCCGGAGCGGCCCGCGCCCAGCGCCTCGCCCGTCCTGGCGGCGCTCGGCGCGCGGCCCGCGCCCCGGTCGCCGGACAGCGGCGGCGACGCCGTGCCGCCGCCCACCGGGGCGGAGCTCGCCGACACGCTCGAACCGCTGCTGAAGGACCCCGCGTTGGGCGGTGAGCGCTCGGTGGCGGTGATGGACGTGACCACCGGTCAGCAGGTGTTCGGCGTCAAGGCGGGCACGGCCGCCATCCCCGCCTCCACGATCAAGCTCGCGACCGGTGCCGCGGCCCTCTCCGCCCTCGGCCCGGACCACCGCATCAGGACCAGCGTCGTGGCGGGCGCGGGAAAGAACGACATTGTGCTCGTCGGCGGCGGCGACCCGACGCTCACCGCGCGGGCCGTCAAGGGGGACGACCACCCCGCCGCACTCCGCCAGTTGGCCGATGACACCGCCCGCGCCCTGAAGAAGCGCGGTGCGGGCCCCTACCGGCTCGGCTACGACACCTCGCTCTACTCCGGGCCCGAGCTCCACACCATCGGCCCCAACGAGAACCTCTCGCCCGTCGTCCCCCTGATGGCCGACGAGGGCCGTAAGGACGACAGCGACCACGGCCCGGCCCCGCGCGCCGAGGACCCGGCCACCGACGCCGCCGGATCCTTCGCCGCGATGCTGCGCGACCGCGGCGTCGAGGTGAAGGACGAGCCCCGGGCCCGCGAGGCCGCCAAGGGCGCCCGTACGGTGGCCTCCGTCCGCTCCCAGCCGCTGTCCTCGCTCGTCGAGCGGATGCTGACCACCAGCGACAACGACATCGCCGAGGCCCTGGCCCGGCAGACCGCCCTCGCCGCGGGCGAGCCCGCGAGCTTCGAGGGCGGCGCGAAGGCCGTGACCCAGCGGCTGCGCAAGCTGGAGCTGCCCCTGGGCGGCGTCCGGATCGCGGACGGCAGCGGGCTCGACCGCGCCGACCACGTCTCCGCCGGGCTGCTCGCCCAGGTGCTGGTGCGCGCCGCCGACCGCGACCACCCCGAACTGCGGTCGCTGCTCACCGGGCTGCCGGTGGCCGGTTTCACCGGCACCCTGCGCACCCGCTACGCCCAGGACGCGGTCGGCCGCGGCGTGGTCCGCGCCAAGACCGGCACCCTCACCGGGGTCAACAGCCTCGCGGGCTCGGTCGTGGACGCGGACGGCCGGCTGCTGGTTTTCGCGTATCTGACCAACGGCACCACCGACGCCACCGGCGCCCAGCGCGCCCTGGACCGGATGGCCTCGGCCCTCGCCAACTGCGGCTGCCGCTGAGCGGAGGGGTGACCCGGACACCGGGCGGCCGCCTGTGCGGACCCCGGTGTCCTCCCGGATGCGGCGCGGGCCACGTACCGTGAAGCCATGACGAGCATCGGTGGTGTGGAGATGGTCGACTGGAATCTCGCGGTCGCGACCGCGACCCGGCTGGTGCGCCCAGGGCCCGAGGTGAGCCGCGAGGAGGCGCGCGCGGTCGTCGCGGAGCTGCGCCGACACGCCAAGTCCTCGGAGGAGCACGTCCGGGCCTTCACCCGGATGGCCGTCTCCGGCGGACCGGCCTCCGACACCCCCGTCCTCGTCGTGGACCGCGCGGGCTGGATCAGGGCGAACGTGGCGGGCTTCCGGCAGATCCTCAAACCGCTGCTCGGCAAGGTGCAGGACCGGCGCGGCGGACTGCCCGGCGGGGCGGTGCTGGGCGCGGTCGGCGGCAAGGTGACCGGGGTCGAGCTGGGGATGCTGCTGTCCTTCCTGGCCTCCCGGGTACTCGGCCAGTACGAGACCTTCGCGCCCTCGACCCGTGAGCTGCCCGGCTCCCCGGGCGGCGGCCGGCTGCTGCTGGTGGCGCCCAACATCGTCCATGTCGAGCGCGAACTCGACGTGGCCCCGCACGACTTCCGGCTGTGGGTCGCGCTGCACGAGGAGACCCATCGCACCCAGTTCACCGCCGTGCCCTGGCTGCGCGACCACATCGAGTCGGAGATCCAGGCGTTCCTCGGCGAGACCGACGTGGATCCGGCCACCCTGCTGGAGCGGGTCCGCGAGGCCGTCCAGTCGCTGAGCGGCGGCCGTCCCGCCGACGAGGGGGACGAGGCGGACGGGCGCGGCGCGCCCAGCATCATCGAGCTGGTCCAGACCCCGGCCCAGCGGGAGATCCTGGCCCGGCTGACCGCGGTGATGTCGCTGCTGGAGGGGCACGCCGACTACGTGATGGACGGGGTGGGGCCGGAGGTCGTGCCGTCCGTCGCGGAGATCCGGGAGAAGTTCCAGAAGCGCCGGGCGAGCGGCGCCGGCCGCCTCGACCAGGCGCTGCGCAAGCTGCTGGGGCTCGACGCCAAGCTGCGGCAGTACCGTGACGGGGAGCGGTTCGTACGGGCCGTGGTGAACCAGGTCGGCATGGACGGCTTCAACCGGGTGTGGACCTCGCCCAACACCCTTCCGACCAAGGCGGAGATCAGCAAACCCGCCGAGTGGGTCGCGCGGGTGCACCGCAAGGCGGAGTCCTAGAACCGGCACACCCCCGGCACACGTGGAAACGGACGAACGCCCCCTTTAATCACTCGTCCGAGGGACCGTTGGCGACGGGTAGGCGTGCGATGCTCGGGGAACAGCTCGCTTCTGTCACCATCGACATACGCAGCGTGACGAAAGGCTCGTACCGCTCGTACTCCTCGCACCCCCCGAGGCACCCCCTCGAATGACAGATGGGAAACGGACATGGGTCCCCATCCAGCGGTCGCCGCGATACGCCTCGCGGTCCGCCGCGTCCTCCACGACATTCTCGTCGCCCACTCGGCCGCGCCCTCGGCCACCTCGTCGCACTCCGCTCCCCCCTCCCCCTCTTCGGCGTCCGCCGCCCCCGGCCCCCGCGGCTCCGCCCCCCGGGACGACGCACCGCTCGTGCTCGCCGCCTGCTCGGGCGGCGCCGACTCCATGGCGCTCGCCTCCGCCCTCGCCTTCGAGGCCCCGCGGGCCGGGCTGCGCGCCGGCGGGGTCACCGTCGACCACGGTCTCCAGCAGGGGTCCGACGCCCGCGCCGCCGAGGTCACCGACCGGATGCGGGCCCTGGGCCTGGCGCCGGTCGAGGCGATCGGCGTGTCCGTCGGCCGGAGCGGCGGTCCCGAGGCCGCCGCCCGGGATGCCCGCTACACCGCGCTGGACGCCGCCGCCGAGCGCCACGGCGCCGCCGCCGTGCTGCTCGGCCACACCCGTGACGACCAGGCCGAGACGGTTCTGCTGGGCCTCGCCCGCGGCTCCGGCACCCGCTCGCTGTCCGGTATGGCCTGGGTCTCCGGCGCCGGCGGCCGCTACCGCCGCCCCTTCCTCCAGCTGGACCGGCACACCGTCCGTGAGGCGTGCCTGGCCCAGTCGCTGCCCGTCTGGGACGACCCGCACAACGTGGACCCCTCCTACACCCGCTCCCGGGTCCGCCATGAGGCGCTGCCCATCCTGGAGAAGGCGCTCGGCAAGGGCGTCGTGGAGGCGCTCGCCCGCACCGCCCAGCTCTCCCGTGACGACGCCGACGCCCTCGACGCCTGGGCCGCCCGCGCCGAGGCCGATGTGATGACCACCGCACCGGCGGCGGCCGGCGGTGCGCAGGCCGTGCACCTCGACACCCTCGGCCTGCACGGACTGCCCACCGCCGTCCGCCGCCGGGTGCTGCGCCGGGCGGCCATCGCCGCGGGCGCGCCCGCCGGTTCGCTCTTTGCCCGCCACATCGAAGAGGTGGACCGGCTGATCACCGGCTGGCGGGGGCAGCGGGCCATCAACCTCCCCGGCCGCGTCGAGGTCCGCCGGGAGGGTGGCAGACTGGTCATCCGGCAGGGCTGATCCGCCCGAGCCAGTTGAGCCGGTAGTCGAACGAGAGTGGCGCGGGTGGACGACAAGGACATGGGCACCGACCTCAAGTCGGTCCTCATCACCGAGGATGAGATCAACGCGAAGCTGGCCGAGCTGGCCGCCGCCATCGACGAGGAGTACGCGGACAAGGATCTGCTGATCGTCGGCGTGCTCAAGGGCGCGGTCATGGTGATGGCGGATCTGGCGCGCGCCCTCTCCACGCCCGTCACCATGGACTGGATGGCCGTGTCGTCCTACGGCGCGGGCACCCAGTCCTCCGGGGTGGTGCGTATCCTGAAGGACTTGGACACCGACATCAAGGGCAAACACGTCCTGATCGTCGAGGACATCATCGACTCCGGACTGACGCTGTCGTGGCTGCTGTCGAACCTGGGCTCGCGCGAGCCGGCCTCGCTGAACGTCTGCACCCTGCTGCGCAAGCCGGAGGCGGCCAAGGTCGCCATCGAGGTGAAGTGGGTCGGCTTCGACATTCCCAGTGAGTTCGTCGTCGGCTACGGCCTGGACTACGCCGAGAAGTACCGGAACCTTCGGTTCGTCGGCACCCTGGCTCCGCACGTCTACGGCGGCTGACGGGCGCCGCCGCCCCCCTGGGAACCTGGCGGGGTTTTCCGCCGTTGGAGCTGGGGAAGGCGGTTTTGTTAACAGTCCACGGCGGCGTCGGGTGACAATGCTGGGGTACCGTCCGAAGGTCAGTCTTTTTCGAGACTGAGGATTACACAGCTCATACACCGCAAATACACCGCAATACACCGCACGCACAGGCGCCCCTCCAGGGCTGCCGTGCCTCACTGTGGCAGGAGGGACGGGGCGGCTTCGCCCCGTATGGATGGACGTGAAGCGCTACTTCCGTGGGCCGGTCATGTGGATCGTGCTGGCCGTCCTCGCCGTGGTCGTGTTGATGCAGGTCGTCGGCTCGTCCGGCGGCTACAAGTCGGTGGACACCAGTCAGGTCGTCAAGGCGATCAACCAGAACCAGGTCCAGTCCGCCGAACTGACGACCGGCGACGAGCACAAGGTAAAGATCAAGCTCAAGGACAACGTCGCCAAGATCTCGGGCAGCGACAAGCTCCAGGCCACCTACATCGGTGACCAGGGCGTCGATCTGGCCAAGACTCTGCAGGCCAACGCCCAGAAGCAGGGCGGCATCCCCGACGGGTACAACGTCTCGACGTCGAAGCAGAACCCCTTCGTCGGGATTCTGCTCTCGCTGCTCCCGTTCGTGCTGATCGTCGTGGTCTTCCTGTTCCTGATGAATCAGATGCAGGGCGGCGGCTCCCGGGTGATGAACTTCGGCAAGTCGAAGGCCAAGCTCATCACCAAGGACACGCCGAAGACGACCTTCACCGATGTGGCGGGGGCCGACGAGGCGGTCGAGGAGCTCCAGGAGATCAAGGAGTTCCTGCAGGAGCCGGCGAAGTTCCAGGCCGTGGGCGCCAAGATCCCCAAGGGTGTGCTGCTCTACGGCCCGCCCGGTACGGGTAAGACGCTGCTCGCGCGCGCCGTCGCGGGCGAGGCGGGTGTCCCCTTCTACTCGATCTCCGGCTCCGACTTCGTCGAGATGTTCGTGGGTGTGGGTGCCTCCCGCGTCCGCGACCTGTTCGAGCAGGCCAAGACCAACGCCCCGGCCATCGTCTTCGTCGACGAGATCGACGCCGTCGGCCGGCACCGCGGCGCGGGCATGGGCGGCGGCCATGACGAGCGCGAGCAGACGCTGAACCAGCTGCTCGTCGAGATGGACGGCTTCGATGTGAAGGGCGGGGTCATCCTGATCGCCGCCACCAACCGGCCCGACATCCTCGACCCGGCGCTGCTGCGCCCGGGGCGCTTCGACCGGCAGATCGCCGTCGACCGCCCGGACATGCAGGGCCGGCTGGAGATCCTCAAGGTCCACCAGAAGGGCAAGCCGGTCGCCCCGGACGTCGACCTGTCGGCCGTCGCCCGCCGCACCCCCGGCTTCACCGGTGCCGATCTGTCGAACGTGCTGAACGAGGCCGCCCTGCTGACGGCCCGCAGCGACGGGAAGCTGATCGACAACCACTTCCTGGACGAGGCGATCGACCGCGTCGTGGCCGGTCCGCAGAAGCGGACCCGGATCATGAGCGACAAGGAGAAGAAGATCACCGCGTACCACGAGGGCGGCCACGCCCTGGTCGCGGCGGCGTCTCCGAACAGCGATCCGGTGCACAAGGTCACGATCCTCTCCAGAGGCCGGGCCCTGGGTTACACCATGGTCCTGCCGGACGAGGACAAGTACTCGACCACGCGCAACGAGATGCTGGACCAGCTCGCCTACATGATGGGCGGCCGGGCGGCGGAGGAGCTCGTCTTCCACGACCCGACCACGGGCGCGTCCAACGACATCGAGAAGGCCACCACCACGGCCCGCGCGATGGTCACGCAGTACGGCATGACCGAGCGGCTCGGCGCGATCAAGTTCGGCTCCGACAACTCCGAGCCGTTCCTCGGCCGTGAGATGGCTCACCAGCGCGACTACTCCGAAGAGGTCGCCGCGCTGGTGGACGAGGAGGTCAAGAAGCTCATCGAGGCCGCGCACAACGAGGCGTGGGAGATCCTCGTCGAGAACCGGGACGTCCTGGACAACCTGGTGCTTGCGCTGCTGGAGAAGGAGACGCTGAACAAGGAGGAGATCGCCGAGATCTTCGCCCCGATCGTGAAGCGCCCGGCCCGCCCGGCGTGGACCGGCTCCTCGCGGCGTACGCCATCCACCCGCCCGCCGGTGCTCTCCCCCCGGGAGCTCGCCCCGGCGAACGGTGCCCAGCCCACCTCGGCGGCCTCGCTCACCAAGGCCACGGCGCCGGAGGACGGCGCCGAGCGGCCCGAGGAGTCGGGCTCCGGCTCGGAGAACTGATCCCGCCACCGGGGGCGGCTTCCGTCCCTGGTGGCCCCGGAATGAATGCCGCGTCCACCAGGTTCTAGCCTGGTGGACGCGGCATTTTCGCGTCCGTGTGCATGTACGTGAGGAACGAGGCAGCTCCATGACCGACCCGGTGACGCTGGACGGCGAGAGCCCCATTGGCGTGTTCGACGAGAAGCGCGCCGAGAACGCGATCCGCGAGCTGCTGATCGCCGTCGGCGAGGACCCCGACCGGGAGGGGCTGCGCGAGACGCCGGGCCGGGTGGCCCGTGCGTACAAGGAGATCTTCGCGGGGCTGCGCCAGGAGCCGGAGGACGTCCTGACCACCACCTTCGACCTGGGCCACGATGAGATGGTGCTGGTCAAGGACATCGAGGTGATGTCCTCCTGCGAGCACCATCTGGTGCCCTTCGTGGGCGTGGCCCATGTGGGCTATATCCCGTCCCACGACGGCAAGATCACCGGGCTGTCCAAGCTGGCCCGGCTGGTGGATGTCTTCGCCCGCCGCCCCCAGGTCCAGGAGCGGCTGACCACTCAGATCGCCGACTCCCTGATGCGGATACTGGAACCGCGCGGGGTGATCGTCGTGGTCGAGTGCGAGCACATGTGCATGACCATGCGCGGGGTGCGCAAGCCCGGCGCCAAGACCCTCACCTCGGCCGTCCGCGGCCAGCTGCGCGACCCGGCCACCCGGGCGGAGGCGATGAGCCTCATCATGGCCCGCTGAGCGGCATGAGCCTCACCACGGCCCGCTGAGCGGCTCTCCGGGCCTCCCACACGCCTGGCGGGCCCTCCGGGGCGCGCCTCAGGCGCGGGCCGCCGCGCTCGGGCCGTTGCCGTCGTTGTCGTCGTCCTCCGGGAGCTTGAGCACCCGCTCCAGGAAGAACGCGGCCGCCACCACCCCCGCGCCCGCCAGGACCGAGCCCCCGGCGTAGAACGCCTGGTCGCGGCGGGCGGGCACATCGAGCTGCTCCATGGCCAGGAAGACGCCCACCCCGCCGTACATCCCCGCGATCAGGGCCGCCACCAGTGCGCTGGCCTGCCCGAAGACCACCGCTCGGGCGGCCACCATCGGGTCCACGCCCTTGGCGTCGGGCTCCCGCTCCCGCTGGGCGCGCAGCCGGGCCCGCAGCGACAGGGCGGTGGCGGCCAGCACCACCGCGATCAGGGCCAGCACGATCGGCGCGGCCACCGGGACGCTCGGCAGCGACCCGAAGGTGTCCCACAGCCGGGCTCCCGCCCACGACACCACACCGGCCACGGCGAACAGCCCGACCAGCACCCCGATCCGAAGTTGCTTCACCGAGCGGTCGCCCCTCAATCCAGTACGTACCAGCGTCTCCCGGAACCTATCCGGATCAACGTCTACTCGGGCAGTCGCAGTTCCAGATCGACGCGGACCCGGACCCCGTCCTGGCCCACCGCCGCCAGCAGCCCCGCGACCGTCCCGCGCCCGGGGACCTCGGCCTGCGGATCCACGTCGTTCCACGGCACCAGGACGAAGGCGCGCTCATGGGCGCGCGGATGCGGCAGGGTCAGCTGCGGGTCGTCGGAGACCACGTCCTGGTACGCCACGATGTCCACGTCGATGGTGCGCGGGCCCCAGCGCTCGTCCCGCACCCGCTCGAACGCCTCCTCGATGGCGTGGCCGCGCTCCAGCAGCGAGGACGGCGGCAGCGTCGTCTTGATCAGCACCACCGCGTTGAAGTACGTGGCCTGGGTGCCGGACTCCACGCCCCACGGATCCGTCTCGTACACCGGCGACACGGCCTTGACCCGCAGACCCGGGGTGTCCTCCAGCGCGTCGATCGCGCCCTGGAGGGTCTCCAGGCGGTTGCCGAGGTTGCTGCCGAGCGAGATCACCGCCCGTTTGGGGTTGCTCAACGTCACATCGGCGGCGTCCACCTGCTCCACCACGGAGGCGGGAACGGGCTGCACGGTCGGGTCGCTGCTGCTCATACTCGGCTCCGGGTGATGGTGATGGTCACGTCGTCGAAGGGCACGGTGATCGGGGCCTGCGGCTTGTGCACCACGACCTCGACCTCCCGCACCACGTCGTGCTCGAGGCACCGGTCCGCGATCCGTTGGGCCAGCGTCTCGATCAGATCGACCGGCTCACCCCGCACCACGTCCACGACCTCCTCCGCCACCACGCCGTAGTGGACGGTCCTGCCGAGGTCGTCGTCGGCCGCGGCGGGCCGAGTGTCCAGGCCGAGCACGAGGTCCACGACGAAGTCCTGGCCCTCCTCGCGCTCATGGGGCAGCACACCGTGGTGTCCGCGAGCCCTCAGGCCGCGCAGCGCGACACGATCCACCTGAACCACTCCTGCTGGTCGTCGGTACGCGGGTGCGTCCCAGCCGGAACGCACCACCCGTCCCCTGCCGTATGCGGGGGTACCCGCCTCGAATCTACCTGCGAGCTCCGGCGGCACTCGCCCATGGGGTGGGCGGCACTCGCTGCCGACGCTCCGCGCCACAGCCTCCTACCCCCACCTCGCGGGGCGCGAACTCCGGTGGGCTCAGCCCGGCAGCAGTCCGTCGTCGGCGGGGCCTTCGGGGCCGCCCGGCTCCTCGTCGTCGCTCTCCGCGAGCACCGGGGAGCCGTGGTGCGCCCAGACCTTCCAGCCGTCCTCCGTCCGGCGGAACACGTTCGTGGCCACGACCAGCTGGCCCACCAGCGGGCCGAGCTGGCCCTCCTCCTCCGCGGGGGCGCCGCTGAGGATGTTCTCGGTGCAGGTCACCATGGCGGTGTCGGCCATCACCGACACCTCGACATCGGTCAGGAAGAACTGGATGTAGTCCGTGTTGGCCATGATCAGGGCGTATGAGCGGAGCACC
Source organism: Streptomyces iranensis (assembly GCF_017874715.1). Classification (GTDB taxonomy): domain Bacteria; phylum Actinomycetota; class Actinomycetes; order Streptomycetales; family Streptomycetaceae; genus Streptomyces; species Streptomyces iranensis. Next base: position 168,907 of record NZ_JAGGLR010000019.1, read on the forward strand.
TCGCCCCGGCCGCGCAGCACCGGCCAGCCCGGGTGGACACAGGACACCTCGGTGTCGGGGGAATCCAGCCAGAGCCGCTGCAGCGTGGCGTGGTCGCCCTGCTCCATGGCGTCGTACAGCGCGGTGTTCACCAGCGCCACACGCTCGTTGTCCGTAAGGGAAGTCACAGCGCTCCCGCCGTGGTCTCGGCCGCTTCGATGGCCCGCGCCACGCGCACCGCGTCCGCGCTGGCCCGTACCTCGTGCACCCGGACGGCCCAGGCGCCCTCGCGCGCCGCGAGCGCGGAGACCGCCGCCGTGGCGGCGTCCCGCTCCCGGGCGGGCGGCGGGCTGCCCCCGTCACCGGCCAGGACCCGCCCCAGGAACCGCTTGCGGGAGGCCGCCACCAGCAGCGGCCGGCCCAGCTCCCGCAGCGCGGACAGACGGGCCACCAGCGCCAGATCGTGGTCGGCGTCCTTGGCGAAGCCCAGGCCCGGGTCGACCACGATCCGCTCGGGGTCTACACCGCCCGCGACCGCCCGCTCCAGGCCGGCCCGCAGTTCGGCGACGACCTCGCCGACCACGTCCGCGTACACCGCCCGGTTGTTCATGTCGATCGACTGGCCGCGCCAGTGCATCACCACGAACGGCACCCCCGCCGCGGCCACCATGGGCACCATCGCGGGGTCGGCGCCGCCGCCGCTGACGTCGTTGACCAGCCGGGCCCCGGCCGCCACGGCCCGCTCGGCCACCGCGGCCCGCATGGTGTCCACGCTGATCACGGCCCCGGCCGCGGCCAGCTCCCGAACCACGGGGATCACCCGGCGCAGCTCCTCGGCCTCGTCGACGCGCGCCGCGCCGGGCCGGGTGGACTCGCCGCCGACGTCCACCAGGTCGGCCCCGGCGGCGACCAGATCGAGACCGTGCTTGACGGCCAGATCGGTGTCGAACCACTTCCCGCCGTCGGAGAAGGAGTCGGGTGTGACGTTGACCACGCCCATCACCGCGCACCGGTCCCACTCCGGCAGTCCGGCCACCCGTCCCCGCCCATGCAACGTGCTCATGTGCCCAGCCTAGGCGTAGGGGGGCGCGTTCTGGATCAGGCCGCCTGCTGGAGCTCCCGGCCCTCGGTCAGGTGCCGATGGGCGCAGGGCCGGCGCTCCGGGCGGCGGCCGCGGCGCAGCAGCCGGGGCAGGGCGAGCGAGACGAACCCCTCGGCCTGCATCGCGGCCAGCCCGATCCGCGGCAGGTCGCGGGTGTTGCGGAAGACCACGAAGCGCGGCTCCCAGCGCGGCTGGAACTTCGCGTTGAACTTGTACAGCGACTCGATCTGGAACCAGCGGGAGAGGAACACCAGCAGCGCCCGCCAGCCGCGCAGCACCGGGCCCGCGCCCAGCTTCTCGCCGCGCGCCAGCGCCGAGCGGAACATCGCGAAGTTCAGCGACACCCGCTCCACGCCCAGCTCGGGGGCGGCCCGCAGCGCGGCCACGATCAGCAGTTCGTTCATGCCCGGGTCGGCGCTCCGGTCGCGCCGCATCAGCTCCAGCGACATCCCGTCCCGGCCCCACGGCACGAAGTGCAGCACGGCCTTGAGATCCCCGTACGGGCCCTCCTCCGCGCCCTCGTCGGCGGCCTTGTGGGCGGTGGCGATGACCGCGTCCCCGTCCGCCTGGTCGCCGATCCGGCCCAGCGCCATCGAGAAGCCGCGCTCGGTGTCGGTGCCCCGCCAGTCGGCGGCGGCGCGCCGGATGGCTTCCAGTTCCCCGGGGCTCAGCTCGGTCGCGCGCCGCACCCGGGTCTGGTAGCCGGCCCGCTCGATCCGCTTGACCATCTGGCGCACATTGCGCATGGCGCGCCCGGAGAGGGTGAAGTCCGCCACATCGACGATGGCCTCGTCGCCGAGCTCCAGCGCGTCCAGGCCGGTCTCGCGGGTCCACACCTCGCCGCCGGTCTCGCTGCAGCCCATCACCGCCGGGGTCCAGGAGTGGGCCCGCGCCTCCTCCATGAAGCGGGCGATCGCGCCGGGCCACGCCTCCACGTCGCCGACCGGGTCGCCGCTGGCGAGCATCACCCCGGAGACCACGCGGTAGCAGACCGCGGCCTTGCCGGTGGGGGAGAAGACCACGGCCTTGTCGCGGCGGAGCGCGAAGTGGCCGAGCGAGTCGCGGCGCCCGTGGGCGGCGAGCAGGCCCCGCAGCCGCTCCTCGTCCTCGGCGGTGAGGCGGGCGGCGGGGTGCTCGGGGCGGAAGGCGAGATAGGCGGTGGTGGCCACGGTCAGCAGGCCCAGCGCGCCGAGGGAGTAGCCGACGGTGTAGTCCGCGCCGTGGCGGTAGTCGACCGGGCCCTCGAAGCCGAACAGGCCCCACAGGACGTGCTCCAGCTGCTCGCCGAGCGACGGGCTTCCTTCGATGGCGTCCGGATGCGACCGGACGATGAGCAGCCCCACGGTGACGCTGACCGCGCCCATGATCACGAAGTTGGCCAGCGCCATCCAGCGGCTGCGCGGATCCGGCAGCGCCGCGAACTCGGCGCGGTAGCGGATCAGCACCCCCATCAGTACGAGGGAGAGGACCATGCCGATGACCGAGTGCCGGTAGAGCAGCTGTGCGGCGGCGCCGACCGGCAGCAGCCCCACGGCCGCGACCCAGGCCCGCCGCTTACGCCGTTTGAGCCCGTGGGCCAGCATCAGCAGCAGCAGACCGACCACGATCGAGGCGGCGGCCGCCAGGGAGCTCACGGCGCCCGGCAGCAGCTCGGCCAGCGCGTGCACCCTGCTGTGCCGCAGCCGGGGGAAGACGATGTCCATCAGCCCGATCAGCGTGCACGCGGTGCCGACGGCGGTGGGCACCGCCTCCGGCCTGGGGCCGCGTGGCAGGCGCCGTATCCGGGTGGGAACCTTCCCGGATGTTTCGGCATCTTGACTGTCAGACATCTGTATTCCCGTCGCTTCGGTCAAGAGGATCTTCGGTTCTGTTGCGCGGTATCCGCACGATTTGCGCCCAGTAAGACGGCGTTTGAAGGAGTGGGGTTCACTGCCCGGCCATGGCTGGGAGGTTCCCCCGGCGGCACGGGGGGCCGGCCGCCCGGCAGAAAGATAGTGATGGGTCTCACGAGCAACAACATCGTGATCGCGGCAGCCGTCGCGGCGTTGCTGCTGTTCGCGGCCACGATATGGCTGTGGCCCCGGCTGGCCGGGCGCGGCGTGGCTCCCGTGCTCGGCCGGTTCGGCATGCTACTGGGCACGCAGCTGACCGTGTTCATGGCGTTCGGACTGTTCGCCAATCAGTCCTTCGGATTCTACGGATCCTGGTCCGACCTCTTCGGTACGCAGGACGAGCCGGGTGTCGTGGTGGACCACGACACCCCGGGCACCCGGGTGCGGGTCACCGACACCCGCCACCTGGCCATGGACGGCGGCTCCTCGCCCAGGATCGCCGGGCGCATCGAGAAGGTGAAGATCCAGGGGCCGGTCTCCGGGATCGCCGGCCCGGCGTACATCTATCTGCCGCCGGAGTACTTCCGGCCCGAGTACGCCCGTCGGACCTTTCCCGCCGCGCTGGTGCTGACGGGGTATCCGGGCACCACCGAGGCCCTCATCAATGGCCTGAAGTATCCACAGCACTCGCACAAGCTGGTCAAAGCGGGGAGGATGCAGCCCCTCGTCCTGGTGATGATGCGGCCGACCGTCGCGCCGCCGCGCGACACCGAGTGCGTGGACGTGCCCGGCGGGCCGCGGGCCGAGACGTTCTTCACCAGGGACCTGCCGAAGGCGGTGGCCGACCACTACCGCGTGGGCAAACGGGCCCGTAACTGGGGCGTCATCGGAAACTCCACCGGCGGCTACTGCGCCCTGAAGATGGCGATGCGCCACCCCGACGCGTTCTCGGCGGCGGCCGGGCTCTCCCCCTCGTACAAGGCCCCGATCGACGCGACCACGGGCGATCTCTTCGGCGGCAGCGAGCGGCTGGAGCGGGAGAACGACCTGATGTGGCGGCTGGACCACAAGCCGGCGCCGCCGGTCTCGCTGCTGGTGTCCAGCAGCGAGCGCGGTGAGCGGAACTACAAGGACACCGTGCGCTTCGTGAACAAGGTGAAGCGGCTCAACCGGCGCGGGGAGCCGACCCGGATCTCGTCGATCATCCTCGGCACCGGCGGCCACAACTTCAACACCTGGAAGCGGGAGGTTCCCGCCGCCCTGGAGTGGCTGGGCGGCCGCCTAAGCGCTCCGCTAGAAGGGCCCTGAGTGCGCTGAGTGCCCTGAGCTACCGTCGATCGTCTGCGGCGCCGCCGTGGCTGGTCGCCCACGCGGCGGAGCCGCATATCGACACAGCCGCGGCGGAGCCGCATATCGAAACAGCCCCGCGCCCCTTCAGGGCGCCTCAGGAGCGGCCCTGGCCAATGGGGGCGAAGCCCCCTACACGTCGGCGACGGTCTGGAGCTGGACCTCGCCGCGGGCGATGCCGCCCGCGTCGGCGTCGATCGAGCGGCGGAGGGCCTCGTGGAGCCGGGCCGGGGTGAGCACGCCGAGGAAGCGGTCGTCGGCCAGCACCGCGATCCAGCCCGCGTCGTGCTGGAGCATCGTGCTGAACGCCTGCTTGAGCGGCGCCCCCACCGGCAGCCACGCCTCCATCCGGCGCGCGTGGTCCCGTACGGTGCCCCGCGCGCCGTCGGCCGCCTCCGCCGGGATCCAGCCGTGCAGCCGCTCCGCGTCGTCCAGGACGACGGCCCAACGCGCCCCATCCGCGGCCAGCTTGGCGGCCGCCTTGGAGAGCGGGTCGTCCAGGTGGACCACGGGCGGCTGGGTCAGGTCGCCGGGTTCGATGGGGGTGACCGACAGCCGCTTCAGCCCGCGGTCCGCGCCGACGAAGTCGGCCACATACGGGGTGGCGGGCGCGCCCAGCACCGTGGCCGGGGTGTCGAACTGCTCGATCCGCCCCGAGCCGTAGACCGCGATGCGGTCCCCGAGCCGGACCGCCTCCTCGATGTCATGGGTGACGAACAGCACGGTCTTGCGCACCTGTGACTGAAGTCGCAGGAATTCGGTCTGGAGATGCTCGCGGACGACCGGGTCGACCGCGCCGAACGGCTCGTCCATCAGCAGCACCGGCGGATCCGCGGCCAGCGCGCGGGCCACGCCGACGCGCTGCCGCTGACCGCCGGAGAGCTGATCGGGGTAGCGGTCGCCGTAGACGGACGGGTCGAGGCCGACCAGATCCAGCAGCTCGGCGGCGCGCTCCCGCCCCTTCTTCCGCTGCCAGCCCAGCAGATGCGGCACGGTCGAGGTGTTCTCCAGCACGGTCTTGTGCGGGAAGAGCCCGACCTGCTGGATGACATAGCCGATACGGCGGCGCAGGGCGACCGGATCCGCCTCGGCGATGTCCTCGCCGTCCACCAGGATCCGCCCCGATGTCGGCTCGATGAGCCGGTTCACCATCTTCATCGTCGTCGTCTTGCCACAGCCAGAGGGGCCGACGAGGGTGACCAGCTCGCCCTCCGACACCTCGAAGGAGAGGTCGTCCACGGCCGTCGTGCCATCGGCGTAGCGCTTGGTGACATGCTCGAAACGGATCATGGCTCCCCATTGTTGCCGCATTCGTGGCAGACATTGTTGCTGTTGTGTGGCGATCGGACGAGATTGTCATCTCCCGGGGTTAGGGTCACCTGGAATTGGGATGAGCAACCGGCCCGCGACCCGACGGGGGAGGTGAGCGTATGGCCGACGGAAACTGTCTGATCAGTAACGAGTGGATATGCGGTGAGTATGTACGCACACGCGGTCAAGAGCTGACGGACGCGACGCTCGAGCATGTATGGATCACGCTCGCCTCGGTGGCGATCGGCCTTCTGGTCGCCTTTCCGCTGGCGCTGCTGGCCCGCCGCTGGCGGCCGGTGGCGGGGCCGGTGCTGGGACTGACCACGATCCTCTACACGGTGCCGTCGCTGGCGATGTTCTCGCTGCTGCTGCCCGTGTTCGGAGTATCGGCCGCGGTGGTGATCACCGGTCTGGTGCTCTATTCGCTCACGATCCTGGTGCGCAACATCATGGCCGGTCTCGCCTCGGTGCCCGAGGAGGCGCGGGAGGCAGCCCGGGGCATGGGGTACGGCCCGCTGCGGCTGCTCTTCGGCGTGGAGCTGCCCCTCGCGCTGCCCGCGCTGATGGCCGGGCTGCGGATCACCACCGTCTCCACGGTCTCGCTCACCACGGTGGGCGCGATCATCGGATACGGCGGCCTGGGCAACCTCATCTACGAGGGCATGCGCAGCTTCTTCAAGGCCGAGGTGCTCACCGCCTCGGTGCTGTGCGTGGCGCTGGCGGTGGTGGCGGATCTGCTGCTGCTCGGCCTCCAGCGGCTGCTGACGCCGTGGGCACGCAAGAGTCGGAAGGGCACCACCTGATGGACGTCGTCGCCAAGGCGTGGACCTGGCTGGCCACCGGGTCGCACTGGGCGGGCCCCGACGGGGTGTGGCACCGGCTGGGCCAGCATCTGTTCCTGACCTTCGTCTGCCTGGCGATCTCCTGCGCGGTGGCGCTGCCGATCGCCGTGGCCCTCGGCCATATCGGCAAGGGCGGCGCGCTCGCGGTGAACATCTCCAACGCGGGGCGCGCCGTGCCCACCTTCGCCGTACTGGTGCTGTTGCTGCTCAGCCCGCTGGGGACGCACGGCCAATGGCCCACGATCATCGCGCTGGTGCTGTTCGCCATCCCGCCGCTGCTCACCAACGCCTATGTCGGGGTGAGCGAGGCGGACCGGGAGGTCGTGGAGGCGGCCCGCGGCATGGGGATGACCGGCGGCCAGCTGATCCGCAGGGTCGAGCTGCCGCTGGCGTTCCCGCTCATCATGACGGGCGTACGGACGGCCGCGGTGCAGGTCGTGGCCACCGCGACGCTGGCCGCGCTGCCCGGCGGCGGCGGTCTCGGGCGGATCATCACGGCGGGCTTCCGGCTCACCGACACCCCGCAGGTGGTGGCCGGTGCGGTGCTGGTCGCGTCCCTCGCGCTGGTGGTCGAGGGCGTCTTCGTAACTCTGGGCCTGGTGCTCGACCCGATGCGGCGCAGGACGGGGCGGCGGTCGACCGCGGCCCGGCGTCCGCCCGCCGACCAGGCGCCGGCCTCACCGGCGCTCACGACGTAGAACCCGCGGGCCGAGCCCTCCCGCGACCGGGCGTGAAGGCGTGCGGACACCCAGGGCGGACAGCGCGGACAGCGCGGAGAGCGCGGATGACGCATAGATCGCGGATGACGCGGAAAGCGCGGATGACGCGGAATGCGCCGACAACGCGGCCACACAACCGCGGCCACAACAACGGATGGGGAACCATGAGAAAGATCAATCGGGCGGCGGCCGCCGTGGCGGGGGTCGCGGCGCTGGCAGCGGGGCTGACCGCCTGCGGCGGGGACAGTCTGGAGAAGTCGAGCGGCGGCGACAGCTCCGGTAAACCGGGCAAGGGCTCGCTGGTGATCGGATCCGCCTCCTTCTCCGAGTCGAAGATCCTCGCGGAGCTGTACGCGGGGGTTCTGAAGGACACCGGCTATTCCACTTCGATCAAGACGGTGGACGCCCGTGAGCTGTATGAACCGGCCCTGGAGAAGGGCCAGATGGATGTCGTGCCGGAGTACGCGGCGACGCTGGCCGAATTCCTCAACCAGAAGAAGAACGGGTCGAATGCCGCCCCGGTGGCCTCCTCGGATGTGACCAAGACGGTCGCGGCGCTGCGGAAGCTCGCCGAACCGCGCGGGCTGAAGGTGCTGGAGCCCGGCAAGGCCGTGGACCAGAACGCCTTCGCGGTCAGCGCTGACTTCGCCAAGAAGCACGATCTCAAGACCCTCTCCGACCTCGGGAAGTCCAAGCAGAAGGTCACCCTGGCGGCGGGCGACGAATGCCCCAAGCGGCCCTTCTGCCAGCCGGGTCTGGAGAAGAAGTACGGCATCGACATCGCCGGGATCGACCCCCTGGACATCGGCAGCGTCCAGGCCAAGCAGGCCGTCAAGGACGGCAAGGACCAGATGGTCCTGACCACGACCACGGACAGCACGCTGGATCAGTTCGGGCTCGTGCTGCTCGGCGACGACAAAAATCTGCAGAATGCCGACAACGTACTTCCCGTGGTGAATGCGAAGTCCGCCGGTTCACAGAAGATCGCGGACTCGCTGAACAAGCTCACCAAGGTGCTGACGACCGCCGATCTCAGGGAACTCAACAAGAAAGTTGACGCCGAGCGGCTCAAGCCGGCGGATGTCGCCGACGACTACCTGCGGGACAAGGGGCTGGTGAAGTAGGATCAAATCCCTGCTCGGGAGGGCTTGGCAGGGCTCGGCAAGGGATCTCGGCCGCGCAACCGCCGTATTTGCCAACGGATTGACAACAGATCTGGCCCGGCGGGCACCCAAGCGACCCCTTAGCACGGTAAGTTTCGGGCCATGCCACGTGGACGCCACCGCCAATCCCCACCCCTGCACAGGCTCCTCCCCTCCGCTTCGGTCGCAGTCGCGTCAATAACCTGCGCCGCCGGTGCCTGGCTGGTCGGCGACACGGTCGTGATCCGTGGGCTGGCCGCGACCGCGGCCGGCGCCGCGGTCGTCGGCGCCGTCCTGATGCGCCGTTGGGACCGCTCGGCCGGCCGCCGGGTCGCGGAGGCCGCGAGCGAGACCGCGCGCCAGGAGATGAAGTACGAGGAGCGGATCGCGGAGCTCGAGGCGGACGCCGAGAAGGCGAGCGAGCTTCGCGGCGCGCTCAACACCCGGCTGCGCGCCAAGCGCGCCGAGCTCGCCCGGCTGCGCAACGAGCACGCCGAGCTGCTGCGCCGCTACGCCACGGCCGAGACCGAGCGGGCCAGCGCCCTGGAGGGCCGCCGCCGGCTCGCGCTGGAGGCCGCGTCCCCGGCGAAGGAGCTGGAGGCTGCCGGGTCCGCCGGGTCCGCGGAATCCGTCGACTCCGTCGACTCCGACGACGAGCGGGACGAGGTCCTCACCGGGCTGCCGTCGGCCGCTGCGTACGCCAAGGCCGACGAGGCGCTGAGCCGGCTCAGGGAGAGCGCCCGACGGCAGAAGGAGCGGCGGGAGCAGGCCGCCGCCGCGGCCGCCCGGACCGAGGCTGCGGAGCAGGCCCCGGAGCAGAACGCGGATCAGGACGCGGATCAGGACGACCGTAAGGGCCCACGCGAGAGCCGGGGCAAGGACGGTGCCGCAACGCTGGGGAAGCCCCCGGCGGCCGGCGGGCAGGACGGCGACGGCCCGCAGGAGCCGCGCGCCCACGCCCGTACGGCCGCCTCGGCGGTGGTGCCGTATGCCGCGGCCCGCCGGGCCGCCTCCCGTTCGGAGAGCGGCTTCGACTACTTCGGCACCCAGAAGAAGCAAACGAAGAAGCAGAAGCGGGAGCCCGAACCGGCTGCCGAGGAGGATCTCGCGGATGTGATCGGCGACGAGACCCTGGCGGAGACCAAGAAGGCGGAGGCCAAGAAGGGCGCGGTGGGCGAGGTCATCGATCTGACCGAGCACGACGAGACGGAGCAGATCGATCTCGGGGAGCTGCGCAGCGCGATCTCGTGAGGGCTCGCCCGCGCGGCTCGCCCGCGTGTTGATCGGCTACTCGTCGATGATCAGCTACTTGTCGATGTCGCCGACGACGAAGAAGAGCGACCCCAGGATCGCCACCATGTCGGCGACGAGCGTGCCCGGCAGCAGCTCGGTGAGCGCCTGGATGTTGTTGTACGACGCCGAGCGGAGCTTGAGCCGGTACGGCGTCTTCTCGCCCTTGGAGACGAGGTAGTAGCCGTTGAGGCCGAGCGGGTTCTCGGTCCAGGCGTAGGTGTGGCCCTCGGGCGCCTTGAGCACCTTCGGCAGCCGCTGGTTGATCGGCCCCGGCGGGAGCTCGTCCAGCCGGTCCAGGCAGGCGTCGGCCAGCGCCAGCGAGGCGTGCGTCTGCTCCAGCAGGCATTCGAACCGGGCGAGGCAGTCGCCCTCGTCGCGGATGGCGACCTCGAGGACGTCCCTCAGCTCGGCGTAGGCCAGATACGGCTCGTCGCGCCGCAGATCGAAGTCGACGCCCGAGGCCCGCGCGATGGGGCCGCTGACCCCGTACGCGTGCACCGTCTCGCGGGCCAGGACGCCGACGCCGCGGGTGCGGCCCCGGAAGATCTCGTTGCCGAGCACCAGGTCGTCGTACACGCCCATCCGCGAGCGCACCTCGGCCACGGCCTGCCGGGCCCGGCCCAGCCAGCCCGCGGGGAGGTCGTCCTTGAGGCCGCCGACCCGGTTGAACATGTAGTGCATCCGGCCGCCGGAGATCTCCTCCATGACGTGCTGGAGGTCCTCGCGCTCCCGGAACGCGTAGAAGATCGGCGTGATGCCGCCCAGCTCCAGCGGGTAGGAACCGAGGAACATCAGGTGGTTCAGGACCCGGTTGAGCTCGGCGAGGAGCGTACGGGTCCACACCGCGCGCTCGGGGACCTCCATGCCCAGCATCCGCTCGACGGCGAGCACGACGCCGAGTTCGTTGGAGAAGGCGGAGAGCCAGTCGTGACGGTTGGCGAGCATGATGATCTGGCGGTAGTCGCGCGCCTCGAAGAGCTTCTCCGCGCCCCGGTGCATATAGCCGATCACCGGCTCGGCGCTCTGGATCCGCTCCCCGTCGAGGACCAGCCGCAGTCGTAGCACTCCGTGGGTGGAGGGGTGCTGTGGGCCGATGTTGAGCACCATGTCCGTGCTCTCGGCGGCGCCGCCGATGCCGACTGTCGTCTCCGTCATGCGTACCAGTCTCTCAGCTACCCGGCGGGCCTCTCCCCTCCCCGCCCCTTCCCGCTACCGGGGACTCCGCCCCTGGACCCCGGGGTCCGGTGGCAGGGCCCTCTCCGGTGGTGGAGCCTCCCCGGTGGTGGAGCCCCTCGGTGGTGGGGCCCTCCCGGTGGTGGAGCCTCCCCGGTGGTGGAGCCCCTCGGCGGTGGGGCCCTCCCGGTGGTGGAGCCCCTCGGCGGTGGAGCCCTCTCCGGCGGTGGAGCCCTCTCCGGTGGTGGAGCCTCCCCGGTGGCGGAGCCCCTCGGTGGTGGGGCCCTCCCGGTGGTGGAGCCTCCCCGGTGGTGGAGCCCTCCCGGTGGCAGGGCCCTCTCCGGTGGTGGGGCCCCGGTGGTGGGGGCCTCCCCGGTGGTGGAGCTCTCTCCGGTGGTGGGGCCCCCGGTGGTGGGGCCCCCGGTGGTGGGGCCCCCGGCGGTGGGGCACCCGGTGGTGGAGCCGCCCCTGGTGGTGGGGCGCTGGCGGTGGAGCCCCCCGCGGCGGAGCCGCGTGTCGAGGGGGTGTGTGGCAGGGCCCGGGGGCTGGGGCGGAGCTCCAGTTGTGGGAAGGGGCGGGGAGGGGAAACAGCCCGCCGCAGGCGCGCCAAGGCCCGTCGGACACCCCGCCCCCTACGGCCGGAGCACGTCCTGGGGCAGGTTCACCGGGTGCAGAAGCCAGGTGAAGGCACCGAGCCCCGCGGGATCGATCAGCTCCGCGGCCTCGCCCGCCGCGCTGAGGGCGCGGACGTAGGCGCTGGGGTCGGTGGCGGCCAGGGCGAGCGGGGGACGGCGGGCGTCGAGGCCCAGGGCGCGCAGCGCCTCGCGTTGAGTCATCAGCCGGGCGCCGGGCGCGGTCGCGGCGGCGCACGCGTCCATCGCGACATGCGCCGTCAGATCGCAGGACCCGTCGGGGACGGGCCGGACCTCGCGCCCCTCGCGGAAGCCGGTGAGCGTGCCGAAGGGAGGCCGGGCGGCGCGTTCGTGGGCGTAGTCGACGGCGACCGCGAGGCCCGCCCGCAGGGAGCCGACGGCCCGCGCCCAGGCCGCCTCGCGCGGATGGCCGATCTCGGCGCGCAGCCCCGGTTCGGCGCCCGCCAGGGGCCACCAGCGGGCCAGCCACGCCGCGTCCTCGCCGTCCACCGGGTCGCCCAGCCGCTCGGCGCCGTCCAGGGACACGAGGTCCACCTCGACCCGGCGGGGCACGCCGTCCGCGTCGGTCTCGGCCACGTCAACGGGCACGTTGTCGAGCCACTCATTGGCGAACAGCAGCCCCGCGCACCCCTCCGGCGAGGCGTCGCGCCAGGCGATCCGCCCGTCCAGGCCCGCCGGCCGCTCCGCCCGCTCCACCGCGTACGGACGCAGCCGCCGGCCCAGCCCGTGCGGCAGGCCGGGGGCCAGGGCGAGCACCCGTGTGAGCAGCTCACCGCGGCCGGCGCCCAGGTCCACCAGCGCCACCTCGGCGGGGTGCCCCAGCGCCTCGTCCACCCGGCACAGCAGCTCCGCGACCCCCCGGGCGAAAAGCGGTGAGGCATGCACCGACGTGCGGAAATGCCCTGCCGGGCCCTCCGGGCGGCGGAAGAAGCCGCCCGCTCCGTACAGCGCGCGTTCGGCCGCCGTACGCCATCCGCTCCACTCATGCTTCGCACTCGCCACACCGCCACGCTATGCGGAGTGGTCTCCACCTTGGGGAGTAGGGCCGGGGGTTTCGGATCGCCCCTCGGGCTGACCCGGGAGGGGTCCGGCGATACCTACGCTGGGTGACGTGCAGCGCCTCTACGAATTTCTCCGCAGGCATCCGACAGGGGTGGACGCCTTCTGGGCCGTCCTCCTTGTCGCTTCCGGGTTCCTGTGGCTCGTGGAAGTATCGATCGACCGGGGCTCCCGCGCCGCGGGCGTGCCGATCGCCCTGGCGCTGGGGGCGACGATCGCGCTGCGCCGCCGCGCCCCCGAGAAGATGCTGGGGCTGGCCATCCTGTGCGGTCTCGCCCAGATGGCCACGAACGTCCGGCCCAATGTGGCCGACTTCGCCATGCTCGTGATCGTCTACACGGTGGCGGTCGCCTCCTCGCGCCCGGCCTCCCGCTTCGCGCTGGGCGTGGCGATCAGCGCGGCCCCCCTCGCCACCCTCCGCTGGCCGCACTCCCAGCAGGGCTGGTGGGAGGACGTGGTCTCGGCGGTCTTCGTCTCCATCCCCTTCGTTCTGGCCTGGGTGCTCGGCGACTCGATCCGCACCCGCCGCGCCTACTACGCGCAGCTCGAGGAGCGGGCCGCCCGGCTGGAGAAGGAGCGCGAGGCGCAGTCGAAGGTCGCGGTGGCCGCCGAGCGCGCCCGGATCGCGCGGGAGCTGCACGACGTCGTGGCGCACAACGTGTCGGTGATGGTGGTGCAGGCGGACGGCGCCGCGTATGTCCTGGACTCCTCGCCCGAGCAGACCCGGCAGGCGCTGGAGACGATCTCCGGCACCGGCCGCCAGGCGCTCGCCGAGATGCGGCGGCTGCTGGGCGTGCTGCGCACCGGGGAGCCGGGCGAGGAGAACGACTACGTACCGCAGCCGGATGTCGAGCAGATCGACGAGCTCGTGGAGCAGGTGCGCGGCGCCGGGCTCCCGGTGGACTTCAAGGTCGTGGGCAGCCCTCGCCAGCTCCCCAGCGGGGTCGAGCTGACCGCGTACCGCATCGTGCAGGAGGCGCTCACCAACGCCCGCAAGCACGGCGGCCCGGACGTGGGCGCGAGTGTCCGCCTCACCTACTTCGACGACGGGCTCGGGCTGCTGGTCGAGGACGACGGGCGGGGCGCGCAGCGCGAGATGTACGAGGACGGCGGCGCGGACGGCAGCGGCCATGGTCTGATCGGGATGCGGGAGCGCGTCGGCATGGTGGGCGGCACGCTCGACGCGGGCCCGCGACCGGGCGGCGGCTTCCGGATCAGCGCGCTGCTGCCGCTGAAGCCGGTTCGTTGAACCATCCGATACGTGCTGTAGACCGGCTGTCAGGCCAGAGGGAAGGGACCGTCCGGGATGTCGATCCGCGTCATGCTCGTCGATGACCAAGTGCTGCTGCGCACCGGCTTCCGGATGGTGCTGGCGGCCCAGCCCGATATGGAGGTCGTCGCCGAGGCGGGCGACGGGGTGGAGGCGCTCCAGGTGCTGCGCTCCGCCGAGGTGGACGTCGTCCTCATGGACGTCCGGATGCCCAAGCTGGACGGGGTGGAGGCGACCCGGCGGATATGCGAGCGGGACGGGGCGCCGAAGGTCATCATCCTGACCACGTTCGACCTGGACGAGTACGCCTTCTCCGCGCTCAAGGCCGGGGCGGGCGGCTTCATGCTCAAGGATGTGCCGCCGGGCGAGCTGCTCGCGGCGATCCGCGCGGTGCACAGCGGCGACGCGGTGGTCGCGCCCAGTACGACGCGCCGGCTGCTGGACCGGTTCGCGCCGTTGCTGCCGGGCAGCGGAGCCGGTGGCTCCGGGGGCCGGTCCGGTCCGGAGCTGGACCGGCTCACCGACCGGGAGCGCGAGGTGGTGCTGCTGGTCGCGCAGGGGCTGTCGAACGGCGAGATCGCGGCGCGGCTGGTGCTGTCCGAGGCGACCGTGAAGACCCATGTCGGCCGCATCCTCACCAAGTTGGAGCTGCGGGACCGGGTGCAGGTGGTGGTGATGGCCTACGAGACCGGACTGGTCCGGGCCGGGGGGCCGACCGGACCGGCCCGCTGAGGCGACGCCCTTACGGCTGAGGCGGCCTCCTTACGGTTGAGGCGGTGTCCTTACGGTTGGCACGGCCGTCTTACGGTCGGCACCGCCTACCGTCCGTCCTCGCCGTTCTGCGAGCGCTCGCGGAGGACCAGGTCGAGCAGTCCGGGGAAGCGCTGGTCGAACTCGGGACGGCGCAGCCGGTTGACCCGCTTGGGGCCCAGGTCGCGCTGCTCGATCAGGCCGGCCGCGCGCAGCACCGAGAAGTGGTGGCTGAGGGCGGCCTTGCCCACGGGGACGTCGAAGGTGCCGCAGGCGTGCTCCCAGTCGGCCGCCGTGGCGAGTTCGCGGACCAGCTGGAGCCGTACGGGGTCGGCGAGCGCTGCGAGCGCGGTCTGCACGGGGACGTCGTCGGGGTGGGTGTGGTGCGGCGCGGACCGGTGGCTTCGGTTGCCCATCGCCGCTCCTCCGCCGCTCGCCGTTCCGACCGCGTTCACTGTGCGGTGAACATTTTAAGCGCGGCCGGTGCCCTACCGCAGAACGCTCTCCAGGAAGTCGCTGCCCAGCCGGGCCACCGACGGCAGATCGAGCTGGTGCAGCACATAGCGGCCGCGGCGGCGGGTGGTGAGGAGACCGGCCTTCTTCAGCACGGCGATATGGCGGGAGACCTCCGGGGGCGTGATGCCGTACGACTCGGAGAGCTCACCGGTGGTGTGCGGGCCGCGGGCCAGGGTGCGGCACAGCCGCATCCGCATCGGGTGGGCCAGGGCCTCGAGGCGGCGCTGGACGAGCTCCAGGGCGGCGGGCGGGGGCAGCTCGGGGGTGGCGACCGGGTACTGGATCACCGGGCGCCAGCCGGGGGCGTGCACGACGACGAGGTGCGGCCAGCCGAAGGCGGTCGGGATGAAGGTGACGCCGTCGCCGTACGCCGTCGTACGGCCGCCCGCCAGCTTGTCGACCAGGATGCTGTCCCCGTCCGCCGACAGCGACAGCGCGGCGGAGGCAGACGCCAGCGCCTCCGCGAGCCCCTTGCGCTGCAGCAGCTCGGCCTTGTGGCGGGCGTCCGCGGCCAGCTGGATCCGCGTCCGCCGCCAGGTGTCGGCGAAGAACGCCTGGTCGCAGTCCTCCAGCAGCCGCCGCAACCAGACCCGCAGCCCGTCCGGGTCCTCCAGCATGCGGTCGGTGAAGGCCGCCTGCCGCGGCCCCCGGGCGGCCGCCATCTCGCGGACCCGGGCCCGTTCGCCCGCGTCGACCAGCGGCGAGGGAGTGTGCCGGGTGTACGAGGTGGAGCAGGCGATCTCGAAGGCGGCCGCCACGAACGTCTCGTCGTCGATCCGGTCCAGCGCGTCCAGCTCCTCCGCCAGCGTCGCCCCGGGGACGGCCGGGAGCAGCAGGTCGGAGCGGGCGGTGCGCCACAGGAAGTCCGCCTCGCAGAGCCGGTCCGCGAGGTCCGGCTTGAGCGCCGAGGCGGTGGCGGTGGCCCAGCCGTGCAGCCCGGGGTGGTGGCCGGGCTCGGACAGCACATGGAGCGCGGCGCCCAGCTCGGCGAGCGGGGACGGGCTGAAGACGATGCGCTCGGGCGGCAGCCCGGCGATGTCGATGACATTGGCCATGGACCCATGGTGCGGGAGCCCGGCCCAGGCGCCGCCCCCGTTTGACGCCCATCGTCAAACGGCGTGACCGGCGTCCGGGGCCGGGCGGACCGTCGAGCCATGTCCCTCACCGAGCAGTACGTACTCGACCTGTACCGGGCCGCCCAGCGCGGCGAGCCCGCCCCGCCCGCACCGGGCCCGCACGACTGGCGCACCCTCCGGGAGCTGCGGGAGTACCGCGACTTCCGGAGGGTGACGGCGGGCCGCCCGGCCCGCCGCCGCGGCCGCCATGGCGGCCTTACGGATGCCATGCGCTCCGTAAGGGCGCTCAGGGAGGTGTTCGCGCGGCGCCGGTCAGCGCCCCCCGTCCGTGACCTCCCGGACCTCCGTGAGCTCCCGGACCTCCATGACCTCCCGGACCTCCGTGAGCTCACGGACCCGGGCGAGGAAGGCGCCGACCGCGGCCGTGACGTCGTCGGCCGTCCACTCGAGTGCGGATGAGGCGACCGTCAGCTCCGTCATGGCCAGGCCGGGCGGCCCCGGCTCCCGCCAGCGACGGAACAGCACCGTCCGGGTCTCCTCCGCCAGCCGCACCCCCGCCTCGTCCAGCACCGCCGCCGGATACGGCAGCCACACCTGGAACTGGTGGGTGTGCGGCACCTCCGGGTGCACCCGGGACCAGCCCAACCCCGCGGCCGTGAACGCCGTCCGCAGCGCCTCGGCCACGACCCGCGCGTGCGCCACGTACGACGGCAGCCTCGGCAGCTCGCGGTCCAGGCCGTCCAGCGCGGCCAGCGCCACCGGCCACTGCTGGAAGAGCTGGCCGCCGTACCGGTGGCGCCACGCCCTGGCCTCGGTCACCAGGGTCTCGGGCCCGGCCAGCGCCGCTCCCGAGAGGCCGCCGAGCGACTTGTAGAAGGACACGTAGACGGAGTCCGCCAGGGCGGCGATCTCCGGCAGCTCCCGGCCGAAGTGCGCCGTGCACTCCCACAGTCGCGCCCCGTCGAAGTGCACCACCGCGTCCCGCTCCCGGGCCGCCTCCACGGCCGCGACCAGCTCGTCCCACTCGGGCAGCACGAATCCGGCGTCGCGCAGCGGGAGTTCGAGGGCCAGGGTGCCGAACGGCTCGTCCAGGCCCTGGATCTCCTCGGCCGTGGGCGGCCGCGGCTCGCTGGTCGGACGCACCGCGCGCAGCCCGCTCACCGTCAGATACGCGTCCCGCTCGTGCATGTCCAGATGGGACAGCGGATGCAGCGCCACCACCGGACTGCCGGTGCGCCCCGCCCAGCAGCGCAGCGCGACCTGCTGCGCCATGGTGCCGGTGGGGAAGAACGCCGCGGCCTCCATGCCGAGCAGCTCGGCGACCCGCCGCTCGAGCTCCTCGACGATGCCGTCGCCGTAGATGTCCACCCAGCCGTCCCCGCCGTACGACGCGGTGTCGGCCGTAAGGGCGGTCGTGAGGGCGGCCAGCCGCTCTGCGATCCGCACCTCGGCGGGCCCGCGCGTGAGCGTCCGCTCGGCACCGTGCCAGGCCGCGAGGCGGCGCGCCCGCGCGGTCCGTTCCGTCCCGCCGCCCGTGCCGTCCATCTCGTCTGCCCGGTCTGCCCGGTCTGCCTGGTCCGCTCGGTCTGCTTGGTCTGCCTCGTCCGTCCCGTCCGTCATGGGCTGATCATGTCGCACGCCCGTCCATCGGACCACAGAGTTGTCCACAGGCCCGGACGTGCGGCCAAACCCCCCGGAAACACTCGCGTAGCATGGCGGGGAATCGTCCGGTACCCCTGAGGACTGGAACGGAAGGCCGTTGCCGCGTGAACGCTCAACCACTGCCTGAGCCGCAGGACCGACCTGCCCGGCTCACCGTCGGGGTCGTCGGCGCGGGCCGCGTCGGCCCGGCCCTCGCCGCCTCGCTGAGACTCGCCGGGCACCGCCCGGTCGCCGCCTCCGGTGTCTCCGACGCCTCCGTGCGCCGGGCCGCCGCCCTGCTTCCCGAAGTCCCCGTCGTGCCGCCCTCCGAGGTGCTGGCGCGGGCCGAGCTGGTGCTGCTCACCGTCCCCGACGACGCGCTGCCCGAGCTGGTCGGCGGCCTCGCCGAAACCGGCGCGGTGCGCCCCGGCCAGCTGCTGGTGCACACCTCCGGGCGCTACGGAGTCAGCGTGCTGGAGCCCGCGCTGCGGGCCGGTGCGCTGCCGCTCGCGCTGCACCCCGTCATGACCTTCACCGGCACCTCGGTGGACGTCCAGCGGCTGGCCGGGTGCTCCTTCGGCGTCACCGCGCCCGAGGAGCTGCGGCTGGCGGCCGAGGCGCTGGTCATCGAGATGGGCGGGGAGCCCGAGTGGATCGCGGAGGAGTCCCGTCCGCTCTATCACGCCGCCCTCGCCATCGGCGCCAACCACCTCACCACGCTGGTCGCCCAGTCCCTGGAGCTGCTGCGGGCGTCCGGGGTCGAGGCCCCCGACCGGATGCTCGGCCCACTCCTCGGCGCCGCGCTGGACAACGCGCTGCGCAGCGGCGACGCCGCGCTCACCGGTCCGGTCGCGCGCGGCGACGCGGGCACGGTCGCCGCCCATGTCGCCGAGCTGCGGCGGCACGCCCCGCACGCCGTCGCCGGCTATCTGGCCATGGCCCGTACGACCGCGGACCGGGCGCTCGCGCACGGTCTGCTCAAGCCGGAGCTCGCCGAGGACCTGCTGGGCGTGCTCTCGGACGTGACCGACGCGCGGGGCCGGGGAGGTAGTGAGGCATGAGCCCGAGGCTGTGGACCAAGGCCCTTCCAGGGGAGCCCGATGTGGAGCTGTTCCGCCATCGCCCGGATCTGGACGCGGCGCTCGCCCACTTCGCCGTGCCGGGGCGCACGGCCGTCGTGATGACCATGGGCGCGCTGCACGACGGGCACGCCTCGCTCATCCGCGCCGCCCGCGCCCGGGTGGGCGCCAAGGGCATGGTGACCGTCACCGTCTTCGTCAATCCGCTGCAGTTCGGCGCGGGCGAGGACCTCGACCGCTATCCGCGCACCCTCGACGCCGACCTCGAGGTGGCGGCCGAGGCGGGCGCCGACATCGTCTTCGCCCCCACCGCCGAGGAGGTGTACCCGTACGGTGAGCCGGGCGTCCGGATCACCGCCGGGACCGTGGGCGAGCGCTACGAGGGCGCCTCGCGCCCCGGCCACTTCGACGGGATGCTCACCGTCGTCGCCAAGCTGCTCCATCTCACCCGCCCCGACATCGCCTTCTTCGGCGAGAAGGACGCCCAGCAGCTGTCGCTGGTCCGCCGGATGGTCCGCGACCTGAACTTTCCCGTGGAGATCGTCGGCGTCCCCACCGTCCGCGAGGGCGACGGGGTCGCCCTCTCCAGCCGTAACCGCTATCTGACGGCCCAGGAGCGGGACACCGCGCTGGCCCTGTCCCGGGCGCTGTTCGCCGGGCGCGACGCGGGGCTGCTGGCGGCCGGGGAGGGCCCGGCCGGGTCCGAGGAGCACGAGCTCATACGGGTCGCGTCGCCCGCCGCGGTGCGGTCCGCGGCGCGGGCGGTGCTCGACGAGGCGGCGGGGCTCGAACCGCCGCTCGTCCTGGACTATCTGGCCCTGGTCGACCCCGCCGACTTCACCGAGGTCTCCGACGGACACACTGGCGAGGCCGTGCTGGCCGTCGCCGCCAAGGTCGGCGCCACCCGCCTGATAGACAACATCCGCCTGTGGATCGGAGCCGCCCGATGACCCGTCCGACCGGGCGCCCGTCGGCCGATGCCGCCGCCCCCGCCACCGCTCTGCGCGCCCCCGCCCCCGGCTGGGCCACCGAGGCCGATGTCGTGGTCGTCGGCTCCGGGGTCGCCGGGCTGACCGTGGCGCTCCGCTGCGCCGCGGCCGGGGCCAAGGTCACCGTGGTCACCAAGGCCCGCCTGGACGACGGCTCCACGCGCTGGGCCCAGGGCGGCATAGCCGCCGCCCTCGGCGAGGGCGACACCCCCGGGCAGCACCTGGACGACACGCTGGTGGCCGGTGCCGGGCTCTGCGACGAGCAGGCCGTACGGACGCTGGTCACCGAGGGCCCCGACGCGGTGCGCCGACTCATCGCCACCGGAGCCCGCTTCGACGCCGACGACGCCACGGGCGAGATCCTGCTGACCCGCGAGGGCGGCCACCACCGCCGCCGGATCGCCCACGCGGGCGGCGACGCGACCGGCGCGGAGATCTCCCGGGCCCTGGTCGAGGCGGTCCGCGCGGCCGGTATCGAGACCGTGGAGAACGCCCTGGTGCTCGATCTGCTCAAGGACGGCTCCGGCCGGGCGGCCGGGGTCACCCTGCACGTCATGGGCGAGGGCCAGCGGGATGGCGTGGGCGCGGTTCTGGCGGACACGGTCGTGCTCGCCACGGGCGGCATGGGCCAGATCTACTCCGCCACCACCAACCCCGCCGTCTCCACCGGCGACGGGGTCGCGCTCGCGCTGCGCGCGGGGGCCGAGGTCAGCGATCTGGAGTTCGTGCAGTTCCATCCCACGGTGCTGTGGCTGGGCCCGGAGGCGGAGGGCCAGCAGCCGCTGGTCTCGGAGGCGGTGCGCGGCGAGGGCGCCCATCTCGTCGACGCCGACGGGGTGCGCTTCATGCGCGGGCAGCACGAGCTGGCCGAGCTGGCGCCCCGTGACATCGTCGCCAAGGGCATCATGCGGCGGATGCAGGCGCGCGGCGCCGAGCACATGTACCTGGACGCCCGCCACTTCGGGGCCGAGATGTGGGAGCGGCGCTTCCCGACCATCCTCGCCGCCTGCCGCGCCAACGGTATCGACCCGGTGACCGAGCCCATCCCGGTCGCCCCGGCCGCACACTACGCGAGCGGTGGGGTCCGCACCGATCTGCGCGGCCGCACCACGGTCCGCGGTCTCTACGCCTGCGGGGAGGTCGCCTGCACCGGCGTCCACGGCGCCAACCGCCTGGCCTCCAACTCCCTTCTGGAGGGCCTGGTCTTCGCGGAGCGCATCGCGGAGGACATCACTGCTGGCGCGGAGTCTGTTGGGGTGGAGTCCGCCGGGGTGGAGTCCGCCGGGGTGGAGTCCGCCGGGGCCGGCGGACCAGAGCGGCCCGCCGGGCAGACCGGGCCATCGACTCCCGCCGCTTCTCCCGCCGCTTCCGGTGACGCGCCACTGCTCGCCTCCGAGGCCCGCTACGAGATCCAGCACATCATGACCCACGGCGCCGGGGTGCTCCGCTCGGCCGAGAGCCTGGCCCGCGCCGCCGACCGGCTGGAGCGCGTCCAGGACGACGCCGTGGCGCAGCTGCGACGGGACGGCAAGACGGCCGAGCCCGGGGTCGAGACCTGGGAGGCCACCAACCTCCATCTCGTCGCCCGGGTCCTGGTGGCCGCCGCGCTCCGCCGCGAGGAGACCCGCGGCTGCCACTGGCGCGAGGACCGCCCCGAGCGGGACGACGCCGCCTGGCGCCGCCATCTGCTGGTCACCCTCCGTCCGGACGGCGCCCTCGATGTCCGTGCCACGGACTCCGAAGCGTTTCCCTCATCGACCACCCCCCGAGCCGAGACGGAGTCCCGCCCGTGAGCAGCACTTCCGAAGACCGTCAGCGACCCGCGCCCCTGCCGCTGCTCCTGATCGGCGACCCCGGTGAGGGGAGCGGCTGCGGCGACGCCTGCGGCTGCGGCGGTGACGACGGCGGACTCGACCCGATGGAGTGCGGTCTGGACCCGGACCTGGCCGAGCTGCTGATCCGCGCCGGACTCGACCCCATCCAGGTCGAGGACATCGCCCACATGGCCATCGAGGAGGACCTCGACCAGGGCGTGGACGTCACCACCGTGGCCACCGTCCCCGAGGACGCCTTCGCCACCGGCGACTTCACGGCCCGTGAGGCGGGCACCGTCGCGGGGCTGCGGATCGCCGAGGCGGTCCTGTCCGTGGTCTGCACGGACGAGTTCGAGGTCGAGCGGCATGTGGAGGACGGCGACCGGGTGGAGCCCGGCCAGAAGCTGCTCAGCGTCCGCACCCGCACCCGCGACCTGCTCACCGGCGAGCGCAGCGCGCTCAACCTGCTGTGCCGGCTCTCCGGTATCGCGACCGCGACCCGTGCGTGGGCCGACGCGCTGGAGGGGACGAAGACCAGGGTCCGTGACACCCGTAAGACCACTCCGGGGCTGCGCGCCCTGGAGAAGTACGCGGTGCGCTGCGGCGGCGGGGTCAACCACCGGATGTCGCTCTCGGACGCCGCGCTGGTCAAGGACAACCACGTGGTCGCGGCGGGCGGTGTCGCGGAGGCGTTCGGCGCCGTACGGGCCGAGTTCCCGGATGTGCCGATCGAGGTGGAGGTCGACACCCTGGAGCAGATTCCGCCGGTCCTGGCGGCGGGCGCGGATCTCATCCTGCTGGACAACTTCACCCCGGAGCGGACCCGCGAGGCCGTCGAGCTGGTCGCCGGGCGCGCCGCGCTGGAGTCCTCGGGACGGCTGACGCTCGCGGGCGCCCGTACGTACGCCGAGGCGGGCGTCGACTATCTGGCGGTCGGCGCGCTCACCCACTCCTCCCCGATCCTGGACATCGGCCTGGACCTGCGCGAGGCCGAGGAGAAGTAAGCGATGCTCCTGACCATCGACGCAGGCCCGCCCGTCGCCCCACCCACCACCCCAGGGCTCGCCCTCGGCCGTGAGCCCGACCGGAAGCGGTGCCGCCCATGCTGTTGACCATCGACGTGGGGAACACCCATACCGTGCTGGGCCTCTTCGACGGCGACGAGATCGTCGAGCACTGGCGGATCTCCACCGACGCCCGCCGCACCGCCGATGAACTCGCCGTCCTGCTGCAGGGCCTGATGGGCATGCACCCGCTGCTCGGCGAGGAGCTGGGCGACGGGATCGCGGGCATCTCCATCTGCTCCACCGTCCCCTCCGTCCTCCACGAGCTGCGCGAGGTGACCCGCCGCTACTACGGCGATGTGCCGTCCGTCCTGGTCGAGCCGGGCGTGAAGACCGGTGTGCCGATCCTGGTGGACAACCCCAAGGAGGTCGGCGCCGACCGGATCATCAACGCGCTGGCCGCCGTCGAGCTGTACGAGGGCCCGTGCGTGGTGGTCGACTTCGGCACCGCGACGACCTTCGACGCGGTCAGCGCGCGCGGGGAGTACGTGGGCGGGGTGATCGCGCCGGGCATCGAGATCTCGGTCGAGGCGCTGGGCGTACGCGGGGCGCAATTGCGCAAGATCGAGCTGGCCCGTCCGCGCAGCGTGATCGGGAAGAACACGGTGGAGGCCATGCAGTCCGGCATCCTCTACGGCTTCGCGGGCCAGGTGGACGGAATCGTCCACCGTATGGCGCGCGAGCTCGCCAAGGACCCGGAGGACGTCACCGTGATCGCCACCGGCGGGCTGGCGCCCATGGTGCTAGGAGAATCCTCAGTGATCGATGAGCATGAGCCCTGGTTGACCCTGATCGGCCTCAGACTGGTCTACGAGCGGAACGTCTCGCGCGGCTGAGCACCGGCGATCAGCTCTTCACCCGGGTGCTCGACCGCATTGACGGCATTCCGAAACGAATTCCCACACTCGGGATTCGGCCTGCGCAACTGATCGCTCTTCGCCAATGGGGCAAGGGGCGGTCAACGGAAAGACGGCACATCGAATTCCGTATTGACAAGCGGAACGGCCGTCGACCATGTACACCGGCACCCGGATGCGACGGTCCGCCCCCGGGTGCCGGGTCCGGACGGGACCGCCTCGGCGCGGTCCCGTCCGGCGCTTCCCCCGTATGGCCGCTCGGCGTCCGCAACGCGCCGCACCGTCCGGCGCTAAGCGAAAATTGTCCGCTTAGCACTTAAAGTCGCCCCATGCCCACGCCATATGGATCCCGCGGCGGAATGGCGTTCAGTGCGGATGAGCTGCGTGTGCTCCGACGCGCCCTCGCCATCGCCCTCCAACCCGACCCCGTCACCCCCTCTGCCGGCCCCCTCGGCCCGGACCGGGCGGAGGAGGTCCAGGACTGTCTCCGGCTCGCCGAGGCCGTGGACGAAGCGGTCCGCGAGGGCGGGCGGCTGCGAGCGTTCCTGCTCGACGAGCTCGCCCGTTACCGCGCCGCCCTGCCCGGCGCCGCCGTCGGCTATCTCGAGCAGCTCCAGGGCGCCCTCGCGGCCGGTTATGAGCCGCTGGCCGAGGATCTGGCCGCGCTCCGCGCGCTGTGCGGGTCGGCCGCCGGGGGCGGCGGTGAGGCGACGCGCCGGCGCGCGCTGCTGAGCCACTGCGAGCGCCTTGCCGAGCGGGGCGTGCGCGCCCGGCTCGCGGAGCGCGCCGGTGCCGTAGGGGCCGTCGTGGAGCCGCGCACGCGCCCCGTGGCGCCCCGGCTGCGCGCCCTGCCCGGCGGGAGCTCGGCGGCGTCCGGAACGGCCGCGCAGGGGGCCGCCCGGAAGGGGCCCGAGGTCGCGCGGGAGGCCGTGCTCCAGTCCGACGAGCCGAAGCGTGAGCCCCGTAAGAAGCCCACGCCGCCGGAGCGCGGCGACCGCGAGGAGCCGAAGCGGAGGGAGCCGGGCCGCCGGGCGCCGCGCCCGGGACGTCCGGTGCCCACGCCGGCGGAGGTCTTCCCGCCCAAACGCCGCCGCCCCTCGCCGCCCCCGGAGCACGAGTCGAGCCTCGCGTCCGGCGCCGGGGTCCGCTCCGCCTGACCCGCTGCCCCCGGGACGCCTCGCCCGGGACGCCTCGCCCGGCACGCCTCGCCCGGGACCGGTGCCCGGCTCCTGGAGGCCGCGGCGCGCCGCGTAATCTGGTGGTCTCGAGCAAAAGGAGGCCGAGAGCCATGGATTACGTCTCCGCGCTGGTCCCGCCCGTCGTGATGGCCGTGGCCTTCACCGCGCTCATCGTCACGATGGTGAAGAGCCAGGGCGGCGCCAACAAGTCCAAGGAGGACGCCGCGGTGGACGCCGCGCTGGCGGCCCGCGCCGAGGCCGAGCGCCCGGCGCCGGAGCGCGAGACCTCCTGATCGGATCGATCACGCCGGATCACGCCGGATCACGCCCCGGGACGCGTCGCGTCCCGGGGCGTGTGGCATTTCCCGTCCAACCCTCCCGACATTCGGGACATCTCCCACTATTATTCTCTGTGTGCCTCGGCCATTGGGAGATCTCGAAGACGCGGTCATGACGCGGGTGTGGAAGTGGAACCGCCCGGTCACGGTCCGGGAAGTCCTGGAAGACCTTCAGCGGGAACGCTCGATCGCCTACACGACGGTCATGACCGTAATGGACAACCTGCATCACAAGGGCTGGCTGCGCCGTGAGGTGGAAGGCCGCGCCTATCGATATGCCGCGGTCTCCACGCGCGCCGCCTACTCGGCCGCACTGATGAACGAAGCGTGGTCGACCAGTGACAACCCCGCGGCCGCACTCGTCGCGTTCTTCGGGATGATGTCCGAAGAGCAGCGCGACGCACTACGGGATGCCATGCGCGTCGCACAACTGGGGGAGCCGGGGGAGAGCCCCGGTGAGTCGGGGCGATGACCCAGGGCGATAGCGTCCGCTCATGTCCTCCCCACTATCAAAAGTAGTCACCGTCCGCCGTGCCCGGACCAGCGATGTTCGGGCGGTGCGTCGCCTCATCGACTCGTACGTGGACGATCGCATCCTGCTCGACAAAGCCACCGTGACGCTTTACGAGGACATCCAGGAGTTCTGGGTCGCCGAGCGCGACGAGGACGCTGAGCTCATTGGCTGCGGAGCGCTGCACGTCATGTGGGAAGACCTCGCGGAGGTTCGCACTCTCGCCGTCGATCGGACTCTCAAGGGCACCGGTGTAGGGCATCTGGTGCTTGACAAGCTGCTGCAGACCGCACGCTGGCTGGGCGTGCGGCGCATTTTCTGCCTCACCTTCGAAGTCGACTTCTTCGTCAAGCACGGCTTCGTGGAGATCGGCGAGACGCCGGTCGACGGCGATGTCTACAGCGAGCTCCTGCGTTCCTATGACGAGGGTGTCGCCGAGTTCCTGGGTCTCGAACGGGTGAAGCCGAACACCCTTGGCAACAGCCGGATGCTTCTGCAACTGTGATCGCGGGCCCTATGTCCGAATCGCTCCCCTATCACATAGCTCCGGAACATGACCTTCCATGAGCCTTCCCGCTTGGTGGATCGGTCGAACCCTGGCGAGGGGTTTGTGTTTTTCCGGGAAAAGCGGTTTCCTATTCTCTCGTAGTGTAATTACCTGGGGGGTGAGTCATCAGCGGCTAACGCCGCGCCCCCGAGCCCCCCGTTTTCCCTGAAAGGAACCCCATGGCACAGAAGGTTCAGGTCCTTCTTGTCGACGACCTCGACGGCGGCGAGGCGGACGAGACCGTGACGTTCGCTCTGGACGGCAAGAGCTACGAGATCGACCTCACCACCACCAACGCGGACAAGCTCCGTGACGCCCTGGAGCCGTTCACCAAGGGCGGCCGGCGCACCGGTGGCCGGGCCTCCGGCGGCCGGGGCAAGGCGCGCGCGGCGGCGGGTGGTGCCGGTCAGGACACCGCGAAGATCCGCGCCTGGGCGAAGGAGAACGGCTACGAGGTCAACGACCGCGGCCGTGTTCCGGCGACCGTCCGTGAGGCGTACGAGAAGGCCAACGGCTGAGCCCGTCACCCTTCCCCGGCTCGCCGCTGCCTGGGCAGTGGCAGGGCGCGCACCAACCGGGCTCGGTGGCACTCCGTGGCCGCCGCGCCCACGAGCCGTACGAGATCGGGGGCGCCCCCATCGCCCCCGAAGCCTGCCCGCGGCAGCGTCGGCTCCACCTCGCCCTTCGCGTCGGGAGGTCGCAGCCATACGGCGGCCTCCTGCGGGCATCGCTCACCGGGCGCCCCGGCGGCCAGGGACGGTGGCCAGGAGCGGGCGGGGCATGGCGCGGTGATCCGGCCTCCGGCGCCGATCGCGCCCAGGTCCAGGGTCACACCGCCCCACTCCAGCCAGTCGAGCAGCTCCGGAAGCTCGTCCGCGCTGCCGGCGGCCACCAGGAGCCGCATCCAGGCGCCCTCCACCGCGACCGGACCGGTCCGCGGTACGCGCCGCAGCATCGCGAAACCGGCCACGGCCGGCAGTTCGATGACGTCGAAGGCCACCCCCGTGAGCAATTCGACGGGATCGCTGCCGGCCGTGGGCCAGCCCAGCTCCCGCTCGTACCAGCGTGACCGGGCGGCCGGTGCGGACGGCTCCGCGCCGTGGGCCCTGAGGATCATGCCCAGCAGAACTCCCCGCCCGCCCGCTTGGTTACGCGGGCGGCGGCGTTCGTACGTGACGATCTCCGTACGCGCGTACGTGAAGATCTCCGTACGCGATGACGTTCCGTACCGTCCCGTGCGCGCCCCGTGTCCGTAAGGGGTCCTGCAGGGCCGGTGAACGGGCGCAAGGTTGTTCGCCCATAGCGGATGGAACCGGCCCCCACGGCATGGAGTATCTGTGCTTGCGGGTAAGACATCCCTAGTGGGGAGGGGCGGTCCGCGTGTCGGGAGGAAGCGGCGTTCGCCATCGGCGTACTGACGGTGGGCGTAGATGCCTGGCCTGCGGGAACATCGTCTCGCACCATCGGGTTGAAGCAGTTGTCGGCTGTTCGGGCAGGAGGCCAGTGCTGTTTGCCCCGCGCGAGCGGGGGTGATCCGGACGGTTGTCGGCAGTTGGAATGAGCTGTCCCGGGTTGCGGGACTAGCATGCGGAAGGACAGGGAGGGGATCGTCCCCGATCTTTCTGACCGCTCTGAGGAGCGATTAACGATGTTCGAGAGGTTCACCGACCGTGCGCGGCGGGTTGTCGTCCTGGCTCAGGAAGAGGCCCGGATGCTCAACCACAACTACATCGGCACCGAACACATCCTCCTGGGCCTGATCCACGAGGGTGAGGGTGTCGCCGCTAAGGCCCTGGAGAGCCTCGGGATTTCGCTCGAGGCGGTCCGCCAGCAGGTGGAGGAGATCATCGGGCAGGGCCAGCAGGCCCCGTCCGGGCACATTCCCTTCACCCCCCGTGCCAAGAAGGTCCTGGAGCTGTCGCTCCGCGAGGCCCTTCAGCTCGGCCACAACTACATCGGTACGGAGCACATCCTGCTCGGCCTGATCCGCGAGGGCGAGGGTGTCGCCGCCCAGGTCCTCGTGAAGCTGGGCGCCGATCTGAACCGGGTGCGGCAGCAGGTCATCCAGCTGCTCTCCGGATACCAGGGCAAGGAGGCCGCCACTGCCGGCGGCCCGGCGGAGGGCACTCCCTCCACCTCGCTCGTCCTGGACCAGTTCGGCCGCAATCTCACCCAGGCCGCCCGCGAATCCAAGCTCGACCCGGTCATCGGGCGCGAGAAGGAGATCGAGCGGGTCATGCAGGTGCTCTCGCGCCGTACCAAGAACAACCCGGTCCTCATCGGCGAGCCCGGCGTCGGCAAGACGGCGGTCGTCGAGGGACTGGCCCAGGCCATCGTCAAGGGCGAGGTGCCCGAGACCCTCAAGGACAAGCACCTCTACACCCTGGACCTGGGCGCCCTGGTCGCCGGCTCCCGCTACCGCGGTGACTTCGAGGAGCGCCTGAAGAAGGTGCTCAAGGAGATCCGCACCCGTGGCGACATCATCCTGTTCATCGACGAGCTCCACACCCTGGTGGGTGCGGGTGCCGCCGAGGGCGCGATCGATGCCGCGAGCATCCTGAAGCCGATGCTGGCGCGGGGCGAGCTCCAGACCATCGGCGCGACCACGCTCGACGAGTACCGCAAGTACCTGGAGAAGGACGCGGCCCTGGAGCGCCGTTTCCAGCCCATCCAGGTCGCCGAGCCGTCGCTGCCGCACACCATCGAGATCCTCAAGGGCCTGCGGGACCGCTACGAGGCGCACCACCGCGTCTCGATCACGGACTCGGCCCTGGTCGCGGCCGCCACCCTGGCCGACCGCTACATCTCGGACCGCTTCCTGCCGGACAAGGCGATCGACCTGATCGACGAGGCCGGTTCCCGGATGCGGATCCGCCGGATGACCGCACCGCCGGACCTGCGCGAATTCGACGAGAAGATCGCCGATGTGCGCCGGGAGAAGGAGTCCGCGATCGACTCGCAGGACTTCGAGATGGCCGCGGGCCTGCGCGACAAGGAGAAGCAGCTCCTGGCCGCCAAGGCGAAGCGGGAGAAGGAGTGGAAGGCCGGCGACATGGACGTCGTCGCCGAGGTGGACGAGGAGCTGATCGCCGAGGTTCTGGCCACGGCCACCGGCATCCCGGTCTTCAAGCTCACCGAGGAGGAGTCCTCCCGGCTGCTGCGCATGGAGGACGAGCTGCACAAGCGCGTCATCGGCCAGAAGGACGCCATCAAGGCGCTCTCCCAGGCCATCCGGCGCACGCGTGCGGGCCTCAAGGACCCCAAGCGCCCCGGCGGCTCGTTCATCTTCGCGGGCCCGTCCGGTGTCGGTAAGACCGAGCTCAGCAAGACCCTCGCCGAGTTCCTCTTCGGCGACGAGGACGCGATGATCTCGCTCGACATGTCGGAGTTCAGCGAGAAGCACACCGTCTCGCGGCTCTTCGGCTCCCCGCCCGGATACGTGGGCTACGAGGAGGGCGGCCAGCTCACCGAGAAGGTGCGCCGCAAGCCGTTCTCCGTGGTCCTCTTCGACGAGGTCGAGAAGGCCCACCCGGACATCTTCAACTCGCTGCTGCAGATCCTGGAGGACGGTCGGCTGACCGACTCCCAGGGCCGGGTCGTGGACTTCAAGAACACGGTGATCATCATGACCACCAACCTCGGCACCCGGGACATCTCCAAGGGCTTCAACCTGGGCTTCGCCGCCCAGGGCGATGTGAAGACCGGCTACGAGCGGATGAAGAACAAGGTCAACGAGGAGCTGAAGCAGCACTTCCGCCCCGAGTTCCTGAACCGTGTCGACGACACGGTCGTCTTCCACCAGCTCACCGAGGAAGACATCATCCAGATCGTCGACCTCATGATCACCAAGGTGGACGAGCGGCTCAAGGACCGCGACATGGGCATCGAGCTCAGTGGCGTCGCCAAGAAGCTGCTCGCCAAGCGGGGCTACGACCCCGTGCTGGGCGCCCGGCCGCTGCGCCGGACGATCCAGCGCGAGATCGAGGACGTGCTGTCGGAGAAGATCCTCTTCGGCGAGCTGCGTCCGGGCCACATCGTGGTCGTGGACACCGAGGGCGAGGGTGAGGAGAAGAAGTTCACCTTCCGCGGCGAGGAGAAGTCGGCGCTGCCGGACACCCCGCCGATCGAGTCCGCGGCCGGTGGCGCGGGCCCGAACCTCAGCAAGGAGGCGTGACGCGGAGTCGTCCGTCCGTCGCCTCGGGGCCGCCCCGGACCGTTTCCCGGTCCGGGGCGGCCCTTTTTGCGCAGCTGCCGCGCGGATGCCGCGCAGGCGCGCTCTGTGGGGCCCTGTGAGGGCCTGTGAGGGCCTGTGAGGCTCTGTGACGCCCCGGGGGGTCGGACCGGCCCACACCCCCTCCGGGGCTCCCCTCACGCGCCCGCCACGATGACCTGGACGCCCTCCGGGACCCCGGTCACCTCCGCGTTGCGGTGGCTCAGCCGCAGGATCTCCAGCCGCGGGAAGACGGCCAGCCAGCTCAGGTCCAGGTCCGCGCCCAGGTCGTAGGCGAGCCACAGCTCGGTCAGCCGCTCGGCCACCAGGCCCTCGGTCAGCTGCTCCGGGGTGAACGCCCCGGCTATCTGGACGCAGGGACGGCCGCCGAGCCGGCGCAGCGCCCGCAGCTCCTCCAGGTCCGACAACGGAAAGTCGAGTTCCCGCTCATCGAGATGGGCGATGATTTCCTCGGCGTAACGGTCGGTGTCATATCGCCGCCAGGCCCCCGCGAGCTGCGCCCGTACCGCCCAGGAGGCGCGGCCCCGCAGCCGGACCAGATAGTCGATCGCGCGGTCGTCGGCTATCGAGGTGGCGGTGACGGCCAGCCGATGGGCTTCCTCATCGGATACCCCGCTGGGATCGGGCAGCATTTCCAGCACGATAGGCCCGATCCAGCCCAGCGCACGGGCCCCTTCCAGCGAGGTCGGGCGTACCAGATCACGGGTATAGCGATGCACCCGGGAACGCACCTCGGGGTCCAGCTCCGTGGCGTGTTCCAGGCATGCGGCCGCCAGGAGTTTGCGATGGCGGGCATGGACGGGGCGGGCGTCTTTACGGGCCGCCAGCAGCCCCTCCAGGAGGTAGGCGCATTCATCGGGGCGGGCGAGAGAGACGGACATTCTGATCACTTCTTCCCAGTCGTCCAGGTGCGCGTGGTCGATCAGGAAGTCAAAATCGTGCCGTTCGACGACCGCTCTCGCGCTGAGATAGTCCTGGAACGTTCGGTGCACGAAATCGACCGAACCGGGTGTGGGCTCGCGCAATAGACCGGTCCGGTTGAGCAGATGTCGGTAGATCTCCTCCGGCCCGCCCTGGCACGCCGCGTGCGGAATGGCCGGGATGTACCGGCCGAGCGTCTCGAGGGCGGTGGCCCGGTCCATTTCGGACCGGCCGTTGACAAGCATCCAGTGCGCCAGCTTCTGCAGCAGCTGGATCTTCGGTTCCTGGGGGAGGTCGATTCCATCCGGCGGCAGCATGGCGCGCTCCCGGTCGCGGCGTTCCAGGAGCATGGAAAGGGCCGCGTCATAGAGGGCTTTCCGGCCGCGTGGCAGATAGCCGCGGCGGTCCCGGTGCAGCGCGCACAGCAGACCGCACATCAGTGGATTGGTGGCCAGCCGCCCGAGGTCCCGGGTAATCCTTACGGCGTCCAGCAGCGTTTCCTCGTAACCGCTGAGCCGGTCCAGATCGGCCCCGTCGGTGATGTCCTGGCGGGCCGCCGCATGCCAGCGCCGGATGAACGCGGTGACGCCCTCGCGGCTGAGCGGGGAGAGTTTCAGCTCGGTGAAGCGCTCCGAGGAGAGCCAGTTCTCCCGTACGGCGGAGGGGCGCGAGGTGACCAGCCAGACATTTCCCGGATAGCGGGTGGGGAGTTCGCGGAGCGCTTCGCGGAGCCGTTCGCGCTCGTCCTCCGGCGCCTCGTCCACGCCGTCCACGAGCAGCAGCCCGCGCCCGCGCGAGAGCACCCGTTCGGCCCAGCCCGGCGGCTGTGCGGCGGCGTGCGGATAGCGGACGGCGGACAGGAAGCCGTCCGGCTCCGGGAAGCCGTCGCGGCGGAACCGGCGCACGGGGAGCACGAACGGCACCCGCCCGCGCAGCCCCTCCAGCGGGGCCGGGAGGTCACCGCGCGCCACGGACACCGCGAGCCGCTGCACCAGCGTGGTCTTGCCCGACCCCGCCACGCCCCACAGCAGCACCCGGCTGCGTCCGGCGAGGGCCTGCTCGGCGGGGGCGCTGGGGCCGCCCCCGTCGGTCTCGGTCTCCAGGCTGAGATATGCGGCGTCCAGCGGCCAGCTGTCGGGGGAGTGGGTCAGATCGATGCCGTAGATCGTCAGATGGTCGTGGGCGGCCACGATGTCCCGGGCGTAGCGCTCCTCGAACCCGGCGTCCTCGGCGGCCGCGACGAAGGGGGAACGGATGGTGAGGAAGCGCAGGATGTGCGCGCAGACGGCCTCCCGCAGCGCGGCGTGCGTCCGGGCGTCGGCCGCGTCCAGCCCCTCGTCGGCGTCGGGCGCGCCGACGGCCAGATGCCGGCCGAAGGCCTCGGGGCCGAGGCGGACGGCCCGCAGGTCGTCCAGGTCGACGGTGCCGAGGGTGTGGAGGGTGCGGGCGAGCGCGTCGGTCAGCTGGGGCCGCGCCTGATCGGCGATCTGTTCGCCGATTTCGCCACCGATTTCTTTCGCGACGTCTTCGACGAGCGCGGAGGCGATTCGGGGCAGGTCCCGTTCGGTGAGGGTGCGGTGGTCGCCCTGGAAGGCGACGAGGGAGGCGATGCGGACGGGCCGGTCCACCGGCCCGTCGGCGACGAAGAGTTCCTGGACCAGTGTGGCTATGGCTGCGGGATCCATGAGGCCCCGTCCCCCCGGTGACTGTTGTTCGCCGTTCAGAAGCCACCAGGGTAGGCACGGTCGGTGCCGGATGGGTGGGGGTTCGGCGTGGGTTCCGGGGGCGGCCGGTGGCACGGGGCGGGTGCGCGGTGGGGTGGGCGTCGGCTCGCCGGTGCCGCACCTGCTCGGCGTGGTGCGCCGTGGTGAGCGTGCGTGCCACGCCCCGCGAGCCCAGATCTCAACCCCGGACAGGCCCTACGCGCGGCCGACCGGGTTCTCGTCCCGGTGCGGCCGGGTGTCGCGGTACCAGCGGCCCCAGCTGTCCAGGAGGTCCGTGATCCGTTCCAGGCTGCGGCCCGTGTCGGTGAGCGCGTACTCGACCCGGGGCGGCACTTCCGCGTGGACCGTACGGCTGATCAGCCCGTCGGCCTCCAACTCGCGCAATTGGCGGGTCAGCATCCGCTGGGTGACCCCGGGCAGGGCACGTCGGAGTTCGCCGAAGCGGTGGGTGCCGATGAAGAGTTTCCTGATGATGGCGAGCTTCCAACGGCCGCCGAGAACCTCCATGGCGATCTCGACCGCGCACTGATCCTGGATCTCACCGGGGTTGCCGCGCATCCGGCAACGGTATCCAGAGTGGTACTACGGCACAAAAAAGACCGTACTTGTGAGCCGTTGAGGTACCTGCTGATAGTGCGGTCATGGAGCTTGCGACCTCGAAGCGGACGAGGACGGCGGAGACGGCGGAGACGCCGGGCGCGCCCCGGCGGTGGGCCGTGCTGGCGGTGCTGTGCCCGAGCCTGCTGCTGACCGGGATCGATCTGACCGTGACGCACGCGGCGGTGCCCAGCCTGACCAGGGAGCTGCACCCGAGCGGGGTGCGACTGCTGTGGATCGTGGACGTCTACTCCCTGACGGTCGCCGCGCTGTTGGTCACCTGTGGAACGCTGGGTGATCGAATCGGCCGTAAGCTGCTGGTGCTGTCCGGGTTCGCGTTGTTCGGGCTGGCCTCGACGGGGGCCGCGTTCGCCCAGACCTCCGGGCAGCTCATCGCCGCCCGCGCGCTGCTCGGCGCCGGTACCGCCATGATCATGTCTTCGACGGCGGCGATCATCCGGGTCGTCTTCCCCGACCGCCGGGAGCGGACCATCGCCATCGGCCTCTGGACCGCGGCGCACAGCGTCGGCGCGGCGGTCGGGCCCCTGGTGGGAGGGGCGCTGCTACAGCGCTGGTGGTGGGGGTCGGTCTTCCTGCTCAACGTGCCGGTCGTCGCGGTGATCCTGGTGGCCGGTGCACGGCTGATCCCCGAGTCGCGGAACCCCGCGCCACGACCCTGGGATCTGCCGGGGGTCGCGCTCTCGGCAGTGGGCCTCACGGCTGTCGTCTACGCGCTCAAGCAGGCGGGCGCGGACGCGGGCGGCGGCGCGTCCGGCATGGCCGTGACCGTGGCCGTGGGCGCGGTCGGGGTGGCGCTGCTGGCCGTTTTCGTACGGCGGCAGCGACGATCGCCGCAGCCGCTCCTGGACTTCTCGCTGTTCGCGGACCGCCGCTTCACCACGGCGACCGTCTGTGTCCTCGGCTGCTTCGGCTGCTATGCGGCGATGCTGTTCTTCCTGACCCAGTGGTTCCAGCTCATCGGCGGCGCGTCGCCGTTGCGTGCCGGGCTCGCGCTGCTGCCCCTGGCCGCCGCCAACGCGGCGGGCGCGGTCGTCGCGCCCTGGACGGCGCGCCGCTGGGGCGACCGCTGGGCGATGACCGGTGCGCTCGCCGGGTTCTCGGGGGCGCTGTTCCTCCTGTGCGCCGGCGGTGGTCCCGCGCGATACGGAGTGGCGGTGGTCGCGATGCTCGCGTCAGGGCTCGGGGCGGGTGTGGTCATGACCCTGGCCTCCGACGCCATCATGGCCTCGGCCGATCCGGACCGGGCCGGGGAGGCCGCCGCGATCCAGGAGACCTCCTTCGAACTCGGCGCGGGCCTGAGCATCGCCGCCCTCGGCACCGTTCTCACCGCGACCTACCGCGCCGTGCTGCCGTCCTCCATGCCCGGGATACCCGCCGCGGACCGCCAGGCCGCCGGCGAGTCGATCGGCGCGGCGAACGCGATCGCGGACCGACTGGCCCCCTCCTCCTCCGACCTGCTGCGGGCAACCGCCCGCGACGCCTACGCCCGCGGCTTCACCGTGACCGTGCTGTCGGCGGCGCTGGCCCTCGCGGCGACGGCCACCCTGGCCGCCCTGCTGCTGAGGCCGCCTCGGCGGCATGGTCGACGTTGAGCTACTGGTCCGGCTCCTCCACCGCGAAGAGCTCGTCCAATAGTTCGTCCGCCTGGGAGACGGTGAACGCGCGGTCGAGCCAGTGCCGCAGGGTGTCGCGGTAGGCGCATTCGCTGATGCGGCGGCGTGTCTCGGACCGGACGGGGATCCCTCGATGTTCGAGGATGCGCAGGACTCCCTCGGCAAGCCCTGCCGCCTCCCCATGGGCCTGGCCCTTGAGGAAGGTTTGCTCGATGAGGGTTCCCCGGCCGGGGAAGTAGCTACCTACTACGGCCATGGTGTCGTCAGCCGTCCTCGGTGAAGAGCTCGTTGGCGGTGGAGACGGTCATGGCACGGTCGAGCCAGTGGTCCAGTGTCTTGATGTCGGTGCAGTTGGTGATGCGCTCGCGGATCTCCGCCGAGGCGCGGATCCCCCTGTTTTCCAGGGTGCGCAGCACGGCGCGCGCACCCCCCACAGCCTCACCCACGGCCTTGCCCTTGAGGAAGGTCTCTTCGACAAGGGTGCCGCGACCAGGGAAGTAGCTGCCTACCACGCTCATCAGTTTCCTCCAGACGTCTCGTGCTGGGGTATTCCCCAGGCCGATCTCCAGTAGCTCCGAGTAGTACGGGCGGGACTTTGGGTCGGCCTTGGCGAGGGCCTGAGCCAGTGTTTTCAGTATGGCCGGAGCGTTGGGGTCGCGCCCATGTGTCAAGGCCGAGAAGGCAGCCAGGGTCAGATCCTGGGACGCCTCCTCGGGGTCGAGGATCACCGGGACGTTTCCGGGGCCCAGCACCAGCGGGTGTACGGACAGTGCTGTCCACCCCTCCACGCCGATCCGAAAGGGCCCCGCCGCCCAGTCGGCGGTTTTCTTGTCCTGGCAGACTACGAGTAGCAGCGCCGGAAGCTCGTGCTTCGCTGCCATGTACGAGAGGTAGTACGCCCAGCTGACCGCCTTGTCCGGGTCGCGGCGGCCTTGTGCCTCGATGGCAAGGAGGAAGCCGCCGCTGTCAGGCGGAACCACGCGCAACACGCTGTCCACGCGCCGTTCCAACGGATGGATCTCCGTGGCATCCGGGGTGAGCACCTCGACGGCCGCTTCCTTTGACAGCGGGACGTCCAAGATGCGGAATACCGGGGCGAGTAACTCCGGTCGTTCTTGAAAGATGCGATGTGCGGCCTCATGCCGCGAACTGACCATGTGTGTGAACGTAGGGTCATCGGAGCATGTGCACGGGGCAAATGACCGGTGATCACCCGATTGGGGGAAAGGCCCGCGCGGGGTCAGGCGGCGATCTCGTATGCGTGCTGCTGCGGGGTGAGTTCGAACCAGAGCAGCTTGCCGCTGATGCCGAAGAGGTCGTCGGCGAGGGGGTAGCCGCCCCAGTTGTCGGCGCACAGCCGGACGATGAGCAGGCCCCGGCCGGAGGTCGCGTCAAGCCTGGTGGCGGCCTCGGTGAGGGCGGTGAAGCGGTCGAGGGGGCTGGGCGGGGCGTCGAAGGGGGCGGGGATGGTGGGGTTGGTGTCCCAGATGCTGACGCGGAGGCGGCTTTCGCAGAGGTGGCGGATGCGGAGTTGGGCCGGGCCGTCGGAGTGGCGGACGGCGTTGGTGACCAGCTCGCAGGTCAGGAGTTCCGCCGTGTCGATCAGCTCGGCCATGCCGTGGGAGGAGAGGACCGCCCGGAGCGTGGCGCGTGAGATCCGTGCGGCTCGTGGGTCGTTGGGGAGGCGGAGGGAGTACGTCCAGGGGTCGGAGGACGGCGGTACGTTGGCCATGGAGTCTCCCTCGGTCGGGGGAAGTTGGATCGCTTGGGCCACACCGTATGGCAGTCGGTGGTAGACCTGCTACGAAAACAGCAGCAAGGCTGCTAATTGAACTCGTGTGGGTGATAGGGGAGAACCGATGCCGCCAAACAACATGCCTACGGTGAGGCAGCGTCGACTGGGCGCGGAACTGCGGAAGCTCCGGGAACGCGCCAGTTTGTCCTCGACCGCTGCCGCCGCGCAGCATGGCATCAACCAGGCTCGCCTGAGCAGTATCGAGGCTGGTCGGTACCCGGTGAGCGCGGACCGGGTGCGCGCGTTCGCCCGTAACTACACCTGCCCTGATGACGCCCTCGTCGACGCCTTGGCCGACATGACAGGTGGACGCACACGAGGCTGGTGGGATGAGTACCGGGAGCATCTACCTGCTGCCCTCATCGACGTGGCGGAGCTTGAGCATCACGCCATCGAGCTGCGGGTGGCCCTGGCGATCCACATTCCGGCCCTGTTGCAGACGACGGACCACGCTCGCGCGTTGTTCCAGGAGGTTGTGCCAGCGCTACGGCAGTACGAAGTAGAGCACCGGTTGTCCCTCCGCATCAGGCGGCAGGAGATCCTGCACCGCGACGAACCTGTGCGCTATACGGCGATCATCCACGAGGCAGCACTGCGCATGCAGTTCGGTGGAGCGGCTACGGCTCGCGCTCAGTTGACACATCTCGGCGAGATGAGCGAGGAAGCCAACATCACTGTTCTGGTGGTCCCCTTCGGGCGGGGCGCGTTCCCCGGTAATGGTCAACCGATCGACTACGTCCACGGTCCTGTTCCGCAACTGGACACTGTGCAGCTCGACGTCCATCACGGCTGTGAGTTCCTCGACTCGGAGGCGCAGCTGGTCAAGTATCGGACCGTGCTCGAACGCATGGAGGGCGGCGCCCTCAATCCGGCCGAGTCAAGAGACTTCATTCACCGCATCGCGCAGAGTATCTGAAGGGTTTCGAAGTGCCCATATCTGACTGGCGGAAGTCTTCCTACAGCGGAGACTCCTCGAACTGCATCAACGTCGCCGCTGAGTGGCGGAAGTCCACTCACAGCGCGGACGCGGGCAACTGCGTGAACGTCGCCGCCAGCGACCGCGCCGTCCTGCTCAGGGAGAGCGACGACCCCGACGTCGTCCTGGCCACCACGCCCGCCGTCCTGCGTGCCTTCATACGTGGCGCCAAAGGCGGCGTCTTCGATCGCGTCCAGGAGGGCACGGCATAAAGGGGCGACGGCCCGTCAGAGGGGGGGGAGAACAGACGGCCCGTCGCCTTCGCGCGACCTTACGATCGGCCGCTGAGCGGGCACTTAGCGCTTGCTGAGGCCGGAAAAGGGGAGGCGGGCCGACTGGCCTGGCCAATCCGTAAGGGGCCGGCTGCCCGGAGAGCGCCGTGATCTCTGGGCACGCCGGTCCGCTCACGGTTTCGCGTCGACCACCTCGGCGTCGGCGGAGAGTCGCAGCCACGGTGAATCGACGTCGGCATTGGCCTCGTCGAACTCGTGATGTTCGCGGGTATACAGCCGGACCGCCAGCCCGTCGGGGTCACGAAAGACCAGGACCCAACCGATGATGCCGCGCAGCTCGCCGGAGTTTCCGACGCCGAGGGCGTCGAGGTGGTCGACCCACGCCAGCAGGTCGGCCCGCGTCGGGACCGCGTAAGTGACCGGATCGTAACCGCTGATGGCTTTCGCGGTGTTGGGTGCGCATCTGAGCTCCAGAAGACCCAGCCCCGGCACGTCGATGATGTGGGCATAGAGCACGCCCGCGGTCGACCTGTGGTCGAACTGTGGTTGCCGTTCCGCGCCGAAGACCCGCTCGTACCATCGCAGACTCTCGGCGAGGTCGGACACGGGCACCTTGTAGTGGTGGACTCCGTCGAGCCGAGGCTGATTCATCGTGATCCTCTCTTGTCGTAGACAGGCCGGCGTTGAGGGCAGCGGTGGCGCTGCCCTCAACGCTCGATCGGGAATCAGCGGCGGGCTTCGAGCTTCATGTCGCCGCGGGTCTGTATGCGAGCGAAGTCGCTGGTGAGCAGGTTGTGCGGGATGCCGAGTCCGATCGCGCTCGCCTCGTCCAGGCGGGCCAGTTGGGAGGCGGTGAAGTCGACCTCCAGGGCGCCCAGATTGTCCTCCAGCTGCGCGACGGTGCGCGCGCCGATGATGGGTGCCGTCACGCCCGGATTCTGCAGGGTCCAGGCCAGTCCGACCTGGCCGGGGGTGCGGCCCAGCTCCGTCGCGACCTCTTTCACGACATCAGCGATGGCGAGGTTGTGCTCGGAGAGGTTGCCCAAGGTGAGGTTGTGGCCCTTGCGCGGGGGACCGCCATCGGATCCGACGGTGGTCGCGGTCAGGTCGTCGCGGCTGTACTTGCCGGTGAGCACCCCACCGCCCAGCGGTGAGTACGGCATCACCCCCAGCCCCATCTCACGTGCCATGGGGATCAGGTCACGTTCCCCGGTGCGCTGGATCAGGCTGTACTCGATTTGCAGCGCGACCAGCGGCGACCAG
Organism: Streptomyces iranensis; assembly: GCF_017874715.1. GTDB lineage: Bacteria > Actinomycetota > Actinomycetes > Streptomycetales > Streptomycetaceae > Streptomyces > Streptomyces iranensis. The sequence continues at coordinate 208,363 of NZ_JAGGLR010000019.1, forward strand.
CCGCGCAGGTCGGCGATCGCCTGCATGCGCGACACCTGCCAGGCCGGAACGTTGGACATCGCCACGTGCAAGACCTTGCCCTGCCGGACCAGGTCGTCCATGCCGCGCAGGATCTCCTCGACCGGCGTCGTGAAATCCCACACGTGCAGGTAGAGCAGATCGAGGTAGTCCGTGTTCAGCCGTCGCAGGCTGGTTTCCACCGACCTGAACATGTTCTTGCGGTGCGGTCCTCCGGAATTCGGATCGCCGGGCCGGCGCAGCGTCGAGTACTTCGTTGCCAGCACCAGGCTTTCGCGGTTGTCGCGGGTGAATTCGCCCAGCATGCGCTCGGAGGTGCCATCGGTATAGGTATCGGCGGTGTCGATGAAGTTGCCGCCGCGCTCGACGTAGTTGTCGAACAGCTTGCGCGCCTCGTCCTGCTCTGCGCCCCAGCCCCAATCGGTGCCGAAGGTCGCCGCGCCCAGCGCCAGTGGTGAGACCCGCAGCCCGGAACGGCCGAGTAGTCGGTAGGTGTCGAGGGTGAGCGACATCATGTCCTCCTGTGCTTATGATCCGCTGCCGAAAACGAGTCTGTGACCGCCGCGAGCCGGAGATAAGGGAAGGAAGTTCCTGGGAACGCCAGTCCTACCCTGGCTGTGGGGCCCGGCGCTGAGCGGGTACTTACCGCTTGCCGAGGCCGGAAAATCGGGAGGCGGACCCGTCTCCGACCGGGGTACCGTCATCCGCATGGACTCGTTCCTTCAGATCTACGGCTGACACGCCGTTCCGCCCCGCGCACCGGCGACATCGCCGCTGCGCCGGGCCGTCGTGTCCATCTCGGCCTAGACCTGAAACGAGTGATCCCATATGTCCCGTCGCCGTGCGCATATCGCCATGGTCGGCATCCCCGCCATCAGCCACACCCTCCCCAGCCTCGAGATCATCCGTGAGCTCGTGGCGCGCGGGCACCGGGTGACGTACGCCAACGATCCCTTCGTCGCGGACGTCATCAAGCCGACCGGTGCCGAGTTCGTACCGTTCGAGTCCACCCTGCCGGTCGCCGACAACGACTGGCCGGAGGACCCGATCGCCGCGATGACCCTGTTCCTGGACGACGCCGTCCACGTCCTGCCGCAACTCCGCGCCGTGTACGACCGGGACCCGGCCGATGTGTACCTCTACGACATCGGCGCGTACCCCGCCCGGGTGCTCGCCGAGACGCAGGGGCGCCCGCTGGTCCAGCTGTCGCCGACGATCGTGGGTTGGGAGGGCTATCACGACGAGGTCGGGGGGCAGATCATGAGCCTTCCCGGTGCGGACGCGTATCAGGAGAAGTTCGCGACGTGGCTCGTGGAGTCCGGCGCCACCACCACGGATCCGAACGTCTTCTCCGGGCAGCCGCCGCGCTGTGTCGCGCTCATTCCCCGTGCGATGCAGCCGAACGCCGACCGGGTGAACACCGAGGTCGTGACGTTCGTCGGGCCGTGCCTCGGGGACCGTGCCGACCAGGGCGGTTGGGAGCGTCCGGCCGGTGCGGAGAACGTGCTGCTGGTCTCGCTGGGCTCGGCGTACACCCGGCAGGCCGCCTTTTACCGCGAGTGCGTCGCGGCCTTCGGGGATCTGCCCGGGTGGCATGTGGTGCTGCAGATCGGCAAGTACGTCGACCCGGGTGAGCTGGGGGAGATCCCGGCGAACATCGAGGTCCACAACTGGGTGCCGCAGCTGGCGATCCTGGAGCGGGCCGACGCGTTCATCACCCATGCGGGGATGGGCGGCAGCAACGAGGGGCTCTACACCGGCTGTCCGATGATCGCCGTGCCGCAGGGCGCGGAACAGGCCATGAACGCCGACCGGCTCGTCGAACTGGGCGTGGCCCGCCGCTTCGACACGGCCGACGCCACCGCAGGGGACCTGCGCGCCGCGCTGCTCGAACTCGCCACGGACCCGGAGGTCGCGCGCACCTCGGCGCGGCTGCGGGACCAGGTGCGGGCCGAGGGCGGCACCGGGCGGGCGGCCGATCTGATCGAGGAGACGCTGGGCTGACACGGCGATGGCCCGGCCGCTTGGGGCGGCCGGGCCATCGGCAGGTGTCGGGCGGTTACTTCACGATCGTGATGCGGTCCGCCTTCGGCGGGTCCAGGGGCGAGGACTGCGACGAGTGCGCGCCCAGGTAGGCCGTGAACGCGTCCAGGTCGGAGGCGCCGACGAGCTTGTTCTTGCCGTCCTTGAAGGCGGGGAAGCCGTCGCCGCCGCCCGCGAGGAACTCGTTCAGCGCGACGCGGTAGGTCTTGGCGGGGTCGATCGCCGCACCGTTCAGCTTCACCGAGTCCGTGACGATCCGGTCCTTGCCGGACTTGGTCAGATCCAGGGTGTAGGTGAGGCCCTTGGAGACCTGGAGGATCTTCGGGGAGGCCTCGTTCGAGCCGCTGACCTGCTGCTGGAGCGCGGTGATGAGCTGGGAGCCGGTCAGGTCGAGCACGTTCATCATGTTGGTGAACGGCTGGACCGTGAACGCCTCGCCGTAGGTCACCACCCCGTCCCCCTCGCTGCCCGACGCCTTGTGGGCGAGGTCGGAGCGGATGCCGCCGGGGTTCATGAAGGCGAGTTGGGCGCCGCCCTTGTCGAACGGGGAGAGCGCTTCGAGCTGGCCGTCGGCGATGACGTCGCCCAGGGGCGTCTCGTAGGCGGTGGAGCCGCGGCCGTTGACGTCGGCGGAGACATAGCCGACCGGCTTGTTGGCGATCGGGGCTGCCAGCTTGTTCCAGCGCCCGATGAGCGAGGTCATGTCGGGGGCCTTGGGCTGCTCACGGTCCACGATGTGGTTCGCCGCGTGGGCGCCCTTCACGCTCGTCCGCACGATGTCGCCGGTGCGGCGGTCGTAGGTGAGCGTGGTGTCGGTGTAGAGACGGCCGAAGGAGGCCGCGGAGGTCACCGTGCGCGGGGTGCCGGACGGGTCCGGGACGGTGCAGGTGTACGCCTGGTGGGTGTGGCCGGTGACCAGGGCGTCGACCTTGGGCGTGATGTTCTTGGCGATGTCGACGATGGGGCCGGAGACGCCCTTGCCCGCACCGCCGTTGTCGCAGTCGTAGTTGTACGAGGGGGAGGCGGGCAGCCCGCCCTCGTGGATGAGCGCGACGATCGACTTCACGCCCTTGTGCTGGAGCTCCTTGGCGTACTTGTTGATCGTCTCGACCTCGTCGTGGAACTTCAGGCCCTTGACGCCCTCGGCGGTGACGATGTCCGGGGTGCCCTCGAGGGTGACCCCGATGAAGCCGATCTTCACGCCCTTGTGCTTCCACACGGTGTAGGGCTTGAGGATGGGCTTGTCGGTCTTCTCGTCGGTGACGTTCGCGGCGAGGTAGGGGAAGTCGGCACCCGGGAAGGTCTTGCCCTTCTCGTAGCAGCCCTCCTTGGGGTGGCAGCCGCCGTTCTGGATGCGGCTCAGCTCGGCGCGGCCCTCGTCGAACTCGTGGTTGCCGACGGAGGTGACGTCGAGGTCCAGCTTGTTGAGCGCCTCGATGGTCGGCTCGTCGTGGAAGAGCCCGGACAGCAGCGGGCTGGCCCCGATCATGTCGCCGCCGGCGGCGGTGACCGAGTACTCGTGACCCTTACGGGCGTTACGGAGCGAGGTGGCGAGGTATTCGGCGCCACCCGCCGGAATGGTCTTGGTGGTGCCGTCCGCCTGGGCCTCGGTGACGGTACCCGAGGAGCCCTGCGGGGGTTCCAGGTTTCCGTGCAGATCGTTGAAGGACAGCAGCTGCACGTCGACGGTGCGTCCGGGCCGGTGCTTGTCCGAGGCGGCAGCGGTGTCCGCACCCGCCGGGCTCACGGCGGTCAGCACCCCGGCCGCGGCGGCCAGCACCGCGACTCCCGTGGCCAACCGGCGTGCCGCCCCGCGCCGTTGAGGTCTCGCTGGCATGTCGTCCCCTTGTGTGCCCCGTGGTGGATGGTGGAGCGCAGCTTACGGTCAACGCGCGTAGCGGGGCAGGGGCGGGAGGTTAAGAGCTGGTGGCCGATGGTCAACGGTGTGGGACGACTTCGCCCGTTCGGCGGAAAAGTCCTGATGAGGGGTTTCAGTGGTGGTTCGTTATGTGAGCGTGCGGATCATGCAGAACGAACTCACGAAGCAGCCGCCCATCCCCGCACAGGGGTCCGAGCTCCCGCCGGGCTTCTTCGAACTGGTCGATGACCTCAAGGCGATCGTCACGCAGGCGAGCGTGCGTGCTCAGCTCAAGGTCAACACCGAGATGATCAAGATGTACTGGGAGATCGGCCGGACGATCCTTGAGCGGACAGAGCGGGAGAGGTGGGGGTCGAAGGTGCTTGAGCGGGTGGCGACGGAGTTGCGTACAGCCTTCCCGAATCAGCGGAGTTTCGGTGCGCGGAATCTCAAGTACATGCAGCAGATGGCTCGAACATGGCCCGAACAAATTGGGCAACAAGCTGTTGCCCAATTGCCCTGGGGCCACATCACCCTGCTGATGGGCCGCTGCAAGACCCGTCCTGAGCTGGACTTCTACGCTCAGGGGGCCGTGCAACAAGGGTGGTCCCGCGTCATGCTCGACCACTGGATCGACGCGCAGTTGCACCTCACCCAGGGCGCCGCGCTCAACAACTTCGACGCCACGCTCCCGGAGGACTCCGATGCCGTCAACGAGGTCGTCAAGGACCCCTACCGAGTCGACTTCACTCGGCTCTCCGGCAAGGTGGCGGAGCGCGACCTTGAGGACGCGCTGGTGCAGCAGCTCGTCCGGTTCCTGACCGAACTCGGGGTCGGCTTCGCCTTCGTCGGGCGCCAGTACCCCATCAAGGTCGGTGACGAGGAGTTCCGGATCGACCTGCTCTTCTACCACTACAAGCTGCACCGCTTCGTCGTCATCGAGCTGAAGACCGACAAGGCCCGCCCCGCCCACCTGGGCCAGCTCGGCTTCTACGTCACCGTTGTCGACGACCTGGTCCGGGACAAGGAGCGCGACGATCCGACCCTCGGGATCCTCATCGCGAAGAGCCGCGACAAGGGGACGATCGAGTACGCGCTGCGGAGCAACAACGCACCGCTCGCCGTGAGCACCTACGCCGCGCTGCCGCCCCATGTGCGGGAGCTGATGCCCAGCGCCGAGGATCTCTCCCGCATCGCCGACGACGTCCTCGAGGGGGATGGGACAGCCGGGTGACTCACGGGTAACAAATTGTCCAGCAGCTTGCTGCACAATTGGGCCGCCGTAGGCTCGGCCCCATGAATGACGTGGTGAACGAGACATCCGGTGCCCGGCGGCTCGATGTGCTGGAGGAGTTGACGTCGGCCGAGGTGGAGGATGTGCTGCGGCTGATCGCGGAGTCCGCGCGGGCCGATGGGCAGCAGGCGGTGTCCGAGCAGGGGCGGCTGCAGCTGCGGGGGCGGCGGGAGGGGGTGCGGCATCTGGTGTTGCGGGAGCCGAGTGGGGAGCTCGTGGGGTACGCGCAGCTGGAGGACACCGACCCGGTGGAGGCTCCGGCCGCCGAGCTGGTCGTGCATCCGGGGCACCGGGGGCAGGGACACGGCCGGGCGCTGGGGGTGACCCTGCTGAGGGAGTCGGGGAAGCGGCTGCGGATCTGGGCGCACGGGGGGCATGCCTCGGCGCGCCATCTCGCGCAGGTGCTGGGGCTGACGTTGTTCCGGGAGTTGCGGCAGATGCGGCGGCCCCTGGGGTCGCTCGCGGACCTGGGTCTTCCGGAGCCCACCTTCCCGGAGGGCGTGACCGTACGGACCTTCCGGCCGGGTGCGGACGACGCCGCGTGGCTGGCGGCGAACGCGGCGGCCTTCGCCCACCACCCCGAGCAGGGTTCGCTCACCCAGCGTGATCTGGACGACCGCAAGGGCGAGCCGTGGTTCGACCCGGAGGGGTTCTTCCTGGCGGAGCGCGGCGGGGAGATCGTCGGGTTCCACTGGACGAAGGTGCATGCCGAGGAGCGGCTGGGGGAGGTCTACGTCGTGGGGGTGCGGCCGGACGCGCAGGGTGGCGGCCTCGGCAAGGCGCTGACCTCGATCGGGCTGCGGCATCTGGCGGCCCGCGGGCTGCCGACCGCGATGCTCTATGTGGACGCCGACAACTTCGCCGCGGTCGCGGTCTACGAGCGGCTCGGCTTCGTCACCCATGAGACGGATCTGATGTATCGGACCGAGACCTGAGCGGGCCTGAGCGGGCCTGAGCGGGGCCTGAGACCGGGGGCGTGAAGGGGGACCCGGGGGCGTGAAGAGGGCGGGACCCCTGGGGGATGGGTCCCGATTTCCTACGCGCCATGTGACCGTTACCGGCGATTCAACCTTGGTTGCGAGCATCACTGAATGCAGCCCGCTGTGCCGAATTCGTCGAACCGGAGGCTCCGTGCCGTTTCCGCACCCGCTTCCGCCACGCCGTATTCCCCTCCGGCGCGGAACAATGAGTTCATGAGCCACACAAGCGGTCAGGCATCGGTTTCCCCGCAGCCCCAGCCCAACTCCCAGCCTTCGGTCGGGTCCATCGCGGCCCACCGGCCGCATGCTGTCGCCGCACCGGTGCGGTCGCTCGACCCCGATCTCGACGCCGACCTGGACTCGTACGAGGAGGGCACCGGGCCCGGCACGGAGGACGGCGAGCTGCCGCAGGGGCGGTTCCTGGACCGGGAGCGCAGCTGGCTCGCGTTCAACGAGCGGGTGCTGGAGCTGGCCGAGGACCCGTCCACTCCGCTGCTGGAGCGGGCCAACTTCCTGGCGATCTTCGCCAGCAATCTGGACGAGTTCTTCATGGTGCGGGTCGCCGGTCTCAAGCGGCGCATCGCCACCGGGGTCGCCACCCGCTCGGCCTCCGGGCTGCAGCCGCGCGAGGTGCTGGAGCTGATCTGGAACCGGTCCCGTGAGCTCATGGCCCGGCACGCCGCCTGCTACCAGCAGGACGTCGCCCCGGCGCTCGCGGAGGAGGGCATCCATCTGGTCCGCTGGCCGGATCTCACCGAGAAGGAGCAGTCCCGCCTCTTCACCCTCTTCCGGCAGCAGATCTTCCCCGTGCTGACCCCGCTCGCCGTGGACCCGGCACACCCCTTCCCGTATATCTCGGGGCTGTCGCTCAATCTCGCGGTCGTGGTGCGCAACCCCGTCAGCGGGCATGATCACTTCGCACGTGTGAAGGTCCCACCGTCGCTCTCCCGGTTCCTGGAGGCGTCGCCGCAGCAGTACGTACCGCTGGAGGACGTGATCGCGGCGCATCTGGAGGCGCTGTTCCCGGGGATGGAGGTGCTCGCGCACCACATGTTCCGGGTGACCCGCAACGAGGATCTCGAGGTCGAGGAGGACGACGCCGAGAACCTTCTGCAGGCCCTGGAGAAGGAACTGCTGCGCCGCCGCTTCGGGCCCCCGGTGCGGCTGGAGGTCGAGGAGTCCATCGACCCGTATGTGCTGGACCTGCTGGTGCGCGAGCTGAAGATCTCGGACGCGGAGGTCTATCCGCTCCCCGGACCGCTCGACCTCACCGGTCTTTTCGGCATAGCCGCGCTGGACCGGCCGGAGCTGAAGTACCCCAAGTTCGTGGCGGGCACCCACCGGGACCTCGCCGAGGTGGAGTCCGCCTCCCCGCCGGACATCTTCGCGGCGCTGCGCGAGCGGGACGTCCTCCTCCACCACCCGTACGACTCCTTCTCCACCTCCGTGCAGGCGTTCCTGGAGCAGGCGGCCGCCGATCCGGACGTCCTGGCGATCAAGCAGACGCTGTACCGCACCTCCGGCAAGTCGCCGATCGTCGACGCGCTCATAGACGCGGCCGAGTCCGGCAAGCAGGTGCTGGTGCTGGTCGAGATCAAGGCCCGCTTCGACGAGCACGCCAACATCAAGTGGGCGCGCAAGCTGGAGGAGGCCGGCTGCCACGTGGTCTACGGCCTGCTGGGCCTGAAGACCCACTGCAAGCTGTCGCTGGTGGTCCGCCAGGAGGGCGACACCCTCACCCGCTACTCGCACGTGGGCACCGGCAACTACCACCCCAAGACCGCCCGGCTGTACGAGGACCTGGGGCTGCTGACGGCGAACTCCCAGGTCGGCGCGGACCTCTCCGACCTCTTCAACCGGCTGAGCGGCTACTCCCGGCGGGAGAACTACCGGCGGCTGCTGGTCGCCCCCAAGTCGCTGCGCGACGGGCTGATCACCCGGATCAACAAGGAGATCACACACCAGCGGGCGGGGCGCCCGGCCTACGTCAAGATCAAGGTCAACTCGATGGTCGACGAGGCCGTCGTCGACGCCCTCTACCAGGCCTCGCAGGCCGGGGTGACGGTCGATGTGTGGGTGCGCGGCATCTGCGCGCTGCGGCCGGGCGTCCCCGGACTCTCGGAGAACATCCGGGTCCGCTCGGTCCTCGGACGCTTTCTGGAGCATTCACGCGTGTTCGCGTTCGGGAACGGCGGCGAGCCGGAGGTGTGGATCGGCAGCGCCGACATGATGCACCGCAATCTCGACCGCCGGATCGAGGCGCTGGTGCGGGTCACCGACCCCGGCCACCGCGCCGCCCTCAACCGTCTGCTGGAGACCGGGATGGCCGACTCCACCTCCTCCTGGCACCTGGGCCCGGACGGCGAGTGGACCCGGCGCGCCACGGACGCGGACGGCCAGCCGCTGCGGAACGTTCAGGAGATGCTCATCGACGCCCGGAGGCGACGGCGTGGTTCAACGACATGACCTGCCGCCGGCCGGGATGACGGGCGCCGCGGACCCGGCCGCCGACCCGTCCCGCCCGCGGGCCGACGGCGTGATGGACCGGGCGGCGGAGGCCGCGGCGGCACCTTCTGCGGCTTCGGCACGCTCTGCGGCTTCGGGGGCGTCGGCATCACCTTCTTCGGGGGCTTCGGGGGCGTCGGCAACACCTTCCGCGGCGGCTTCGGGGGCTTCGGCGGCGCCTTCGGGAGTGCCCGCGTGGGAGGCGGCGACGGCCGGGGAGGTGCTGTCGGCGTATCTGCACGCCCAGGCCGGGAACTTCCTGCGCAGCCTGCGGCTGCACCGCGAGAGCGGCTCCGACGTCCAGGAGGCGGCCGAGGCCGCCCGGCTGCTGCGCCGCGCCGCGCGGCGGATCAGCGGCGCGCTCTACGTCTACCGCCCGATCACCGACCCGGCCTGGTCCGATGAGCTGCGGACCGAGCTGGCCTGGCTGTCCGGCACGCTGGCGCGGGAGCACGCCTACGCGGAGCGGCTGGACCGGCTGCGTGGCGCCCTGCACCGGCTCTCGGGCGCGGGTGGCCCCTCGGACCGTTCACCGCAGGGCGAGGGAACGGCCGCCGAGGCCGCGAGCCCGGATGAGCGGCCCTCCGACACACAGCCTGTGAACGCGGCGCATCCCGCGAGCGCCGCGAGCGCCGCGCGCACCGAGCGGGGCGGGGTCACGGTCGCGGTCGACGGCGCGGGTGGCCCCTCCGGCACCGCGGGTCCGATTCCCCGCTCCACCCGTGCCTCCCGCCGCAGCGTCTCCCTGGCCGCCGGCGCGCCGGGAGGCGGGGCCGCGGACCCTGTCGGGGGGCAGGGTGCGCGGCCCGGTCCGGCCGACGCGGGCGGCGGCGCCGAGGGTGCGGCCGGGACGGCCAGGGACCGGGACAGAGACCGGGAGTGGGAGCGGGAGAGGGACGAGGGCCGAGGGGCTGGACGGCGCCGTGGCGAGCGCGGCGACAAGGGCGGCCGCGGCGACAAGGGCGGCCGGGGCGCCAAGGGCGAGAAGGGCGAGCGGCCCGGCGGGCCGGGCGCGGCCCATCAGCGGGCCGGTGCCGAGGAGGAGGCCCGCGGCGGGGCGCTGACCGTGGGCGCGGCCCGCGCCGGAGCGCTGTTGGAGCGCCAGCTCACGCTGGCCCGGACCCGGGCCCACACCGCCGCCCTGGAGGCGCTCGGCTCCTCCCGCTTCCACGCGGTCGCCGACACCGTAGCCCTGCTCGCCTCCGACGTCCCGCTCGACGAATCCAACGCCGCCCGCCCCGCCGGGCAGGTGCTGCCGCCGCTCGCCGAGCTGGCGAACCGGCGGCTGGCCGAGTCGGTGGAGGCGCTGCCGCTGGTCCGCGCCGGGCATCCGTACAACGCGGAGGCGCTGGTCCACGGCCTGGCGGCGACCCCGGCGGCGGACGCCCCGCCCGCCAGCGAGCGCCAGGACGCCCCCTGGCACCAGGTGCGCCATCTGCTGCGGCTGCGGCGGTACGCGCTGGAAGTGCTCGACCAGGCGTGGCAGCAGCCGGACGGGGCGCGCGGGCCCAACGGCTCCGGGCCCGGCGGCTCCGGTCCGGGCGGCTCCGGACCCGTGGACGCCGAGCTGCCGCTGTCGGTGCGGCTGCTGGCCGCCGGGCAGGCGCTGGAGCGCCACCGCGACGCGGCCGAGGCGGCCGCCGCCGCGGCGGCGGCCGCCCGTACGCCCCGGATCGCCCCGGCGACGGCGTACGCGCTCGGGGTGCTCCACGCCGATCAGCGGCATGAGGTCGAGGCGGCCCGCTTCGCGTTCGGCCGGATCTGGCGGCGCGTGTCCGCCGCCAGAGCCTCCTGACAAGGGACAAGGGACAAGGGACAAACCGGGGAGGGCGAGACGGCGGATGAAGCGGCGGAATTCCCGTGATGACGGGCCGGTCGGAATGGACACCGGAATGGACACCGCAATGGACATCGGAACGGGCGCCGGGACGGTCCTGGCGGCGGGCTGCGTGCTGTGGCGCCGGTCCCCGCGCGGCGGCGGGCTCGAGGTCGCCCTCGTCCACCGCCCCCGCTACGACGACTGGTCCCATCCCAAGGGCAAGCTGAACCACGGTGAGGAAGCGCTGCACGGCGCGGTGCGCGAGGTCGCCGAGGAGACCGGTATGGGCTGCGCCCCGGGGGCGGCGCTGCCCACCCTCCACTACATGGCCAAGGGCCGCCCCAAACAGGTGCGCTACTGGGCGGCGGAGGCGGTCGACCACGACGAGACCTTCGTGCCCAACCGTGAGGTCGACCGCCTCGTCTGGCTGCCCCCGGACGCGGCCCGCCTCCGCCTCACCTACGACCACGACCGCGCCCTCATCGACGCGCTGCTGCACGCCCTGCGACTGCCCTGAAAGACGGCCCGGTGCCTCGACCGATCGGTGGGGGCGGCTCCCCGTCCGAGCCCGGCTTCCCTACAGGAAGCGCGAGAGGAAGGCCCGGGTGCGGGGGTTGGCCGGGCTGTCCAGCACCTCCTGTGGGGTGCCGGTCTCCAGCACCTGGCCGCCGTCCATGAACACGACTCGGTCCGCCACCTCCTTCGCGAACCCGATCTCATGCGTCACCACGAGCATGGTGAGGCCGTCCCGGGCCAGGTCGCGCATGGTGGCCAGCACCTCGCCGACGAGTTCGGGGTCCAGGGCGCTGGTCGGCTCGTCGAAGAGCATCAGCTTCGGCCGCATGGCCAGGGCGCGGGCGATGGCCACCCGCTGCTGCTGACCGCCGGACAGCTGGCGCGGATACGACGCCGCCTTTTCGGCCAGTCCCACCCGGGTCAGCAGCTCCATCGCCGTCTTCCGCGCCTCGGCCTTGGAGAGGCCGAGCACACCGACCGGGGCCTCGACGACGTTCTCCAGGACCGTCTGGTGCGGGAAGAGGTTGAAGTGCTGGAACACCATGCCGATGTCGCGTCGCTGCCGGGTCACCTCGCGCGGGCGCAGATGGTGGACGCGTCCGCCGGACCGCCGGAAGCCGATCAGCCTGCCCTCTACGTGGATGGAGCCCGCGTCGATCTGCTCCAGGTGGTTGATGCAGCGCAGAAAGGTCGACTTACCGGAACCGGACGGCCCCAGGAGGACCACGACCTCGCCCTGGCGCACCTTGAGGTCGATACCGCGCAACACCTCGAGCTGCCCGAACCGCTTGCGGACCCGCTGGGCCACGACCATCGGCACCTCCCCGGCGGACCCGGTGGCCCCGGTGGCCCCGGCGGTCGCCTCCGCCGCGGTCGCCTCCGGGACGGCCGTCTCCGGGCCGGTGGCCTCCTGGGTGTCCTGGGCCGTCATGTCTCCTCCTTGGCGAGGGGGCTGTCCGCCGCCGGGGACGGGGCGTCCGGGCGTCGGCGGAAGAGCGCGAAGTTCCAGAACCCCTGAGGGGCGTGGCGGGTCGCCCCGCGGGCGTAGTACCGCTCGATGAACGACTGGCCGACGTACAGCACGGACGTCATGACCAAGTACCACAGGCACGCCACGATCAGCAGCGGGATGGTCTCGAAGGTGCGGTTGTAGATCGACTGGACGGTGTAGAGCAGGTCGGCCAGAGCGAGCACGCTCACCAGCGAGGTCGCCTTCAGCATGTTGATGACCTGGCTGCCGGTCGGCGGGATGATGAAGCGCATGGCCTGCGGGAGGACGACCCGCCGCAGGATCCTCGCGCGGCCCATGCCGAGCGCGGCGGCGGCCTCCGTCTGGCCCTGGTCGACGCCCAGCAGACCGCCGCGCACGATCTCGGCCATGTACGCGGCCTCATTGAGACCAAGGCCGAGGATGGCGGCGAGCCAGGGGGTGATGAGTGTGTTGGTGTGCCCGCTGATGAACTCGGGGCCGAACGGCACCCCGAAGGAGATCCTCGGCAGCAGCGCCGAGAGGTTGTACCAGAAGACCAGCTGCACCAGGACCGGGATGCCGCGGAAGAACCAGACGTAGGCGCCGCAGACCGTGCTGAGCACGCGGTTCTCCGACATCCGCCCCACCGCGACGAGCACCCCGCCGGCGATGCCGATGAGCATGGCGATCGCGGTCAGCTCGACCGTGGTGGCGATGCCCTGCCCGATGACCTGGGCCCCGAAGTAGGCGCCGACGGTGCTCCATTCGAAGTGGGGATTGGTGATCAGGAAGTGGAAGAGCTGCGCGGCGAGGACCGCGAGGAGCAGTACCGCGAGCCACCGCAGCGGATGGCGGACGGGGGACGCCCCGGCCACGTCGACGACGGGGACGGCACCGGGCGGGAGCTCGGCCTTCCCGGGATCGTCCCGGGTGGCCGGCGGTTGTGTGGTGGCCATGGGTGGGCTCACCTCCTCACAGGATCAGGATTCGCCGCCGAGGTTGACGCCCGGCTTGTCGAGGGTGTTGGCGGACAGGCCCCACTTCTTCATGATCTTTCCGTAGGTGCCGTCGTCGATGAGGGTACGGAGCGCCTTGAGGAGCACATCGCGCAGCGGGGAGCCCTTGGCGACGACCGCGCCCTGGTAGAGGTCGTCGAAGCCGTTGCCCTTGCCGGTGCCGGTCAGTTCGAGCTGGTCCTTGGCCTGCGCCACGAAGTAGGTCAGCGGCGCCTGGGAGGAGAAGAAGGCGTCCGCGCGGCCGGAGCGCACCGCCAGGATCGAGCCGGGCTGGTCCTTGTACGACTGGACCTTCACGGCCTTCTTGCCGTCCTTCTCGCAGGTGAGCGCCTGCTTCTTGATGACGCCCTCGGCGGAGCCGCCCGCCATCACCGCGATCCGCTGTCCGCAGGTGTCGGCCAGGGAGTCGATGTGGTGCGGATTGCCCTTGGGCACGGCGAAGACGACGAATTCCCGCACCCAGTCGACGAAGTCGTTCGCGCCCTGCCGGTCCTTGAAGTCGCCGACGGGGCCGAGTGCGAAGTCGTAGCGGCCCGCCTTGATGCCGGTGAGCTGGCTGGGCAGCCCGTCCGTGGTCACATGCCGGATCTGCACGCCGAGGACCTGCCCGAGTGCCCCGGCGAGGTCGGCGGAGGCCCCGGTGAGGCTGTGGCCGTCCGAACCGGCGATCTCGTAGGGCGGGAAGGAACCGTTGTTGACCGACACCAGGGTGCCGGAGGTGCGGTTCTTCGCGGGCAGCCGGGCGTGCAGCGCCTTGTCCTCGGGGAGCTTGGCCAATGCCTTACCGCCGCCGCCGGAGGAGTCGGTGGCGCCCTCCGCCTGGGGCGGGTTGGCCCCGCAGGCGGCCAGGGCGAGACAGCAGGACAGGGCGGTGGCCGCGGTGGCCAGGGGACGTCTCATGGGGATGCTCACTGGGGCGCTCCGAGGGGGATGACGGTGGGGTCGACGGCGAACCGGCGGTTGGCCAGGACGGGAAGGGTGCGACGGGCCGCGGCGGTGGCGTCGGGAGCGGCGTCCGCCCAGGCCAGCCCGGGGGCGGCGGCGAGGCGGGAGCGGACGGTGCCGAGGGGGTCGACGACGAGGCTGTTGCCGATGTTGCGCGGACCGCATTCGCCGCTCGCCGCCACCCAGCAGGTGTTCTCCAGGGCCCGCGCGGTGACCATGACCTCCCAGTGCCGTTCCTTGGCCGGGCCGCGCACCCACGCCGCGGGCAGGGCCAGCACCTCGGCACCGGCGTCCACCAACAGCCGGGCCAGCTCGGGGAAGCGGACGTCGTAGCAGGTCATCAGGCCCACCTTGGTGCCCGCCACATCGATGACGACGGGCGGCTCGTCCGCCGGGCGGACGTTGGCCGACTCCAGGTCGCCGAAGGCGTCATAGAGATGGATCTTGCGATAGCGGGCGATCATCTCACCGTCGCGCAGCGCCACCAGGGTGTTGAACACCCGGCCGTCCTCGGACGGCTCATGGATGCCGACCACCACGGTGGTGGCGGACCCGGCGGTGGCGGTGAGCAGCTCGGTGACGAAGGGCCCGTCGAGGGGCTGGGCCACCTCGCGGATGCGGTGGCGGTCCTCGGTGAAGCGGGCCAGCACGCCCTCGGGGAGGACGAGCAGATCCGCGCCGCCCCGCACCGCCTCGGCGGTGAGCTCCTGGCAGGCGGCCAGGTTGTCCTTCCAGTCGGGGGAGGCTGCGAACTGTCCTACGGCGATGCGCATATGGGGTGCTCCGGAGCGGTTCGGGGTGCGGGGAAGGCGGCGAGGGCGGGGTGCGGGGAAGGCGGCGAGGGCGGGGCTCAGAGTGCGGGAATGGCGGCGAGGGCGGGGTCGGGGAAGACCACATCGGGGTCGATGGGCTCGGGCCAGACGCCCTGGGCGTACAGCTCCTCGCAGAAGGCCCGGGTCATCTCCGCGTTGCTCTTCGTCCCGTACGGCATCCAGTCGTCGCCGAACAGCCGCGCCGACTCGGTCAGTTCGTGCAGCAGCCACGGTGTGGTGTCGGCGAGCAGCCGGCGCCTGCCGAGCCACCGGCGCTTGGACTCCTCCAGGCCCGCGAGCAGTGCGGCGGGCAGTGCCGGATGGGCCTCGACGACCTCCCGCTTGAGCGTCACCAGATGGATGCCGGGGACGAAACCGGTGGCCTCCCAGTAGGCGCGCTCCTCGGCGCGGTGGTCGTCGAGCAGATGGCGGAAGCGGCTCGTCCTGGTGAACAGCTCCCGCGGCATGAAGGGGGAGAGCAGCGCGTCCAGCCGGTCCGCGGCCAGCTCGTCCACCAGGGATTGGCCCTCGGCCATGACCGAGACATTGGCGGGCAGCGGCCGACTGCCCACCCGGTCCTTGCCGGTCTCGCCGGCGGTCAGCGGTCCGATCCGCCACTGGATGCCCGCGAGGTCCACTCCGGCGCCGCGCAGCAGGGCCCGGGTCCAGGTGTTGCCGGAGTCGGGCCAGCCGGTGAGCCCGACGCGGGCCCCGGCGAGCTGTCCGATGGAGCGCAGCGGGCTGTCCTCGCGGACCAGTACGCAGCGGTGGCGAAAGCCGCGCATCACGAACGCGGGGAGCCCGACGAGGCGGTCGTCCCCCGCCGCGCGGGCCTGGACATAGCGGCTGAAGGAGGTCTCACCGCCGTCGAGACCGGGTTCGGTGAGGACGTCGGGGGTGACGTCCCGCGCATCGATCCGGACCGTGAAGCCGGGGATCTCGACGAGCCCGGAGGCGAGGGGCACCAGATGGTCCCAGTCGCGAAGTCCCAGGCTTATCACGGGAGATGACACAGTACGCACTCCTAGCACATGGCATTTTCGGCGCAAAGCTCGCATTCGGCTGCGCGATGCCAGGCAGGCTATTGTTCAGTGAATCGGGCAGACAAGATCTGTTTTGTTACCGAACATAGTTTTTCCGTGTCGTAACCCGCTGACCGGCCGCCGGCCGACAGACCGACGAGGGGTGTGCCGATGCAGGAGAACACCGCGGATCCGGCCTCCGCGCGGCCTGGACAGCGGCCTGGACAGCGGCCGGGGGAGCAGCCTGGGGAGCGGCCGGGGGCTCCGGCCTCCGTGGCCGGGCTGGCCGCCCGTATCCCGGACACCAGCGCACGCGGTATCGCGGCCGCCATGACCGATCTCATCCGGGCCGGGGAGCTGGCGCCGGGCAGTGCGCTGCCCACCGTGCGCGCGCTCGCCGCCGGGCTGGGGGTGAGCCCCGGCACCGTGGCGGAGGCATGGGGGGTGCTGCGCAAGCACCGGATGATCGCCACACTCGGCCGCCGCGGCAGCGTCGTCAGCGGTCCGCCGACCGTTCCGCACCCCACCCGCTACGAACGCGTCGGGGACTTCGGCGACCGTCTCGCACTGGACCTCGCCGTCGCGGCCCCCGACCCCGCCCTGCTGCCCCCGCTGGAGAACGCCCTGCTCGCCGGGGCCCGGACCCCGCGGCTCAACGACTACGCCCGCACGGCCATCACCGACGGCCTGCTGGCGGCGGTACGGGACACCTGGCCCTACCGGCCGGACGCCTGGATGGCGGTGGGCGGTGGCTACGAGGGGGTGCAACTGCTCTGCCAGGCACTGCTGGTACCGGGGGACCGGGTGGCGGTGGAAGATCCGACGGCGGCGCGGCTGCTGGACATCCTGGAGGCGCTGGACGCCCAGGCCGTGCCCGTGGCCTGCGACGACCAGGGCCCCCTCCCCGGCTCGCTGGCCCAGGCGCTCGAGGCGCGCCCGGCGCTGTTCCTGCACCAGTCCAGGGCCCAGGTGCCCTGCGGCTGGTCGCTCGGCCCCGAACGCTCCGCCGAGCTGGCCGGGGTGCTGGAGGGCGCGCCCAACGTCGCCATCGTCGAGGACGACGGCCTCGGCCCCCTGACCACCGGCCCGGCCGCCGTCCTCGGCGCCCATCTGCCGCACCGGACGGCCCTGGTCCGCTCGTACTCCAAGGCTTACGGCCCGGATCTGCGGATCGCCGTGGTCGGCGGCCCGCGGGAGATGGTCGAACGGGCGCGGGTGCTGCGCACCTTCGGCACGGGATGGACCAGCCGCATCCTTCAGGACGCCCTGGCCCATCTGCTCACCGACGAGGAGGCGGGCCGGTGTGTGCGCGAGGCCGCCCGGCGCTATGACGCCCGGCGGTCCGCGCTGGCCGAACGGCTGGCCGAGCGTGGTGTGCACACCGCCAACCGGGACGGTCTGATGCTGTGGGTGCCGGTGGTGGACGAGACCTCCGCGCTGGTCACCCTGGCCGCCCGGGGTATCACCGTTTCGCCGGGCAGCCGGTTCTGCGTCTCTTACGCGCGTCCCCATGTGAGGGTCGCCACCAGCAGGCTGACCAGGGACGGGGCGCCGCTCGACGAGATCGCCGAGCTGATCGCACTCGCCGCCTCCTCCTCCGCCGCCCGGATGGAGTGACCCCCGGCCGATCAGCGGTGCCTGTTCAGCGGTGCCTGTTCAGCGGTGCCTGCTCAGCGGCGGCGCAGGCTCTTGTCATCGAGCGACGGCGGCACGTAGTAGTTGTCCGCCCGGTTGAGGTCGGTGCCCGGCGGGACGATCTCGTCGATCCGGTCCAGGACGTCCTCGCTCAGCTCCACCTCGGACCCGGCGAGCAGATCCTCCAGGTGCTCCATGGTGCGCGGGCCGATGATCACCGAGGTGATGGCCGGATGCGCCCGTACGAAGGCGATGGCCATGTGCGGCAGCGAGAGCCCGGCGTCGGACGCCAGCTCGGCCAGCGCGCCTACCGCCTCCAGCTTGCGCGCGTTGTCGGGCAGCGACGGGTCGAACTTGCGCTTCTCCACGGCCGCCCGGCCGCCCGACAGATCGATGTCGGACGCCGTGGTGTAGCGGCCCGTGAGCCAGCCCGCCGAGAGCGGACCCCAGCTCAGCACGCCCATCCCGTACTTCCGCGCGGTCGGCAGCACCGCCGCCTCCACACCGCGCGCCAGGATCGAGTACGGCGGCTGCTCGCTGCGGAACCGTACGTGCCCGCGCCGCTCGGAGACCCACTGGGCCTCCACGATCTGCTCGGCGGGGAAAGTGGAGGAGCCGACGGCGCGTACCTTGCCCGCCCTGACCAGGTCGGACAGGACCGACAGCGTCTCGTCGACGTCCGTCGTCGGGTCCGGCCGGTGGATCTGGTAGAGGTCGATGTAATCCGTGCCCAGGCGGCGCAGGCTGTTCTCGATCTCCTGGGTGATCCAGCGCCGTGAGTTGCCGCCGTCGTTGGGGTCGTCGCCCATCGGGAAATGGGCCTTGGTCGCGAGGACGATGTCGTCGCGGCGGCCCTTGAGGGCCTTGCCGACGATCTCCTCGGACTCGCCCTCGGAGTAGATGTCGGCGGTGTCGACGAAGTTGATGCCCGCGTCGAGGGCGCGGTGGATGATCCGTACCGAGTCGTCGTGATCGGCGTTGCCCAGGGCGCCGAACATCATCGCGCCGAGGGCGTACTCGCTCACCGAGATGCCGGTTCCGCCCAGGATCCTGCGCTTCATGGCAGCTGCCTTCCTTTGCCTTCCATGGGTTTCGCCTTCTGCGGACTTTGCCTTCTGCGGCCTTTGCCTTCTGTGGCGTCCCGCGCCTTCAGCCTCGGCGCCGGGCGGGGACCTCACCAGGCCCGGCTCAACCTGGGTCTGCCAGAACCACCTGTCCGGCCCAGAATCCGGCGTTGCCCGGATAATGGAGCGATGGGCCATTCCGAACCGGAGATCAAGGGGTTTCTCAAGGCGCGCCGTGCCGCGCTCGACCCGGCCGAGCTGGGGCTGCCGGACGGGGTCGTCCGGCGCCGGGTGCGCGGTCTGCGCCGTGAGGAGGTCGCTCAGCTGGCCGGGATCAGCGTCGACTACTACACCCGTATCGAGCAGGGCCGGGCCCCGGCCGTCTCGGACTCGGTGGTCGACGGACTGGCGCGGGCGCTGCGGCTGACCCCGTCCGAGCACACCTATCTGCGCAACATCACCCTGCCCCGGCGCCGCGCCGGGGAGCCCGACTTCGACCCGCGGCCGCGGGTGCGGCCGGAGATCCAGCAGCTGCTGAACGCGATGGACGGCACCGTCCCGGCCTATGTCTACGGGCCGGCGATGGACATCCTGGCCTGGAACACTCTCGGCACCCGGCTCGGCATCGACTACGCCGCGATCCCCGAGGAGCGGCGCAACGGTCCGCTGCTGGTCTTCCTCGACCCCCGGCTGCGGGAGATCCATCCGAACTGGGCCGAGGTCGCCGATGACACGGTGGCCGGGCTGCGCGCGGAGACCGGCCGCCACCCGGGCAGTTCGCGGGTGTGCCGGGTGACCCATGAGCTGCTGGACCGGAGCGAGGAGTTCCGGCGGCGGTGGGAGGCGCAGGCGGTGCAGGAGCGGACGCGGGGCGTCAAGCGGTTCCGCCATCCGGAGGCGGGGGAGCTGGTGCTGCGGTTCGAGGCGTTCGTGCTGCCCGCGGATCCGGGGCAGATGCTGTGCACGTACACGGCCGACGAGGGGTCGGCGACGGCGGAGGCGCTGAAGGTGCTGGCGGGCGCGGCGGCGGTGGCCTGAGGGCCACTGATGGCCCGAGCCGCGCTCCGCCCTCCTCGCCTTACGGCCGGGGCCGCGTCCCCGGCCGCCATCCCTTTTTCTCTCGTCCCACCTCCTTGACGCGACTGGAAACTTTCCTTACTTTCATTTCCTCCCACGGTGGCGCCAGTGGCGCGAGAGGGCAATGGAGGTCCGGATGTCCGGCACCGAGGGCGGATTCGTCCGCCGTATCGGCCTGTTCCAGTCGACCGCCATCAACATGAGTCAGATGTGCGGCATCGGGCCGTTCGTCACCATCCCCCTCATGGTCGCCGCCTTCGGCGGACCACAGGCCGTCATCGGCTTCGTCGCGGGCGCGGTGCTCGCGCTCGCCGACGGGCTGATCTGGGCCGAGCTGGGCGCCTCGCTGCCCGGGGCCGGGGGCAGCTATGTGTATCTGCGCCAGGCGTTCCAGTACCGCAGCGGCAAGCTGATGCCGTTCCTGTTCGTCTGGACGGCGATGCTGTTCATCCCGCTGATCATGTCCACGGGTGTGGTCGGTCTGGTGCAGTATCTGGGCTATCTGTGGCCGGATATGACGCAGACCCAGGGCGATCTGGTCGGCCTCGGCGTCATCGTCCTGGTCATCGGGCTGCTGTGGCGGGGCGTCGAGCACATTGCCCGGATCACGGCCGTCATGTGGTGCGTGATGATCGCGTCCGTGGTCCTGGTCATCGTGGCGGCCTTCAGCCACTTCGACGCGGGGCAGGCGTTCACCTATCCGGACCACGCCTTCGAGCTGACCAGCGGTCACTTCTGGACCGGGTTCGCCGCGGGCCTGACCATCGGCATCTACGACTACCTCGGCTACAACACCGCCGCGTACATGGGCGCCGAGATCAAGGACCCCGGCCGCACCCTGCCGCGGGCGATCGTCACCTCGATCGCCGGGATCATGGGGATCTATCTGCTGCTGCAGATCGGCACCCTCGGCGTCGTCGACTGGCACGAGATGACCGACCCCGACTCGGTGGCCGCTCAGTCCGTCGCCTCGGCGGTGCTGGAGGAGACCTGGGGGAAGGGCGCGGCCGACGTCGTCACCGTGCTCATCCTCATCACGGCCTTCGCGTCCGTCTTCGCCGGGCTGCTGGGCGGCTCCCGGGTGCCGTACGACGCCGCCCGCGACCGGGTCTTCTTCCGGCCGTTCGGCACGCTCCACCCGCGCCATCGCTTCCCCGTGCTGGGCCTGGCCACGATGGGCGTGGTGACGGCGATCGGCTTCCTGATCGGCCGCCACACCGATCTGGCCACGCTCATCCAGCTGCTGACCACGGTCATGGTGATCGTGCAGGCTCTGGCGCAGGTCGTCGCCGTCACGGTGCTGCGCCGCCGCCAGCCCGGCCTGCGGCGGCCGTACCGGATGTGGCTCTATCCGCTGCCGAGCGTGGTGGCGCTGGTGGGCTGGCTGGTGATCTACGGCTACGCGGACAAGAACTCCCCCGGACGGCACCCCATCGAATGGTCGCTCGCCTGGGTCGCGGCGGGGTGTGTGGCGTTCGTGCTGTGGGCGCGGATGGAGAAGGTGTGGCCGTTCGGCCCGAAGGAGATCAGCGAGGAGTACGCGGCGGGGGCCGACCCCGACACGGAAGGCGCCAGCCGGGGCACGGGGAACGGCCCGGACGGCGCCACCCGGGGCACGGGGGATGGCCCGGACGGCGTCAGCCGGGGCGCGGGGGACGGCCCGGACGGCGCCGTCAGCCCCGGGGCGCCACCGCCTCCCACCGCACCGTGACCTCGCCCTGGCGCCAGCGCCGTGGGCCGTCGGTGAGCGGCCAGCCCTCGGCGCGCAGCGTCTGGGCGCTGCGTATCCAGCGCTGACGGGCGCTGAGCGGCGCGTACGGGGCGGCGGCCGCCCAGGCGCGGTCGAAGTCGCGCAGGAAGGTGTGCACCGGCTCGCCCGGCACATTGCGGTGGATCAGCGCCTTGGGGAGCCGTTCGGCCAGGTCGGAGGGGCGTTCCAGAGAGCCGAGGCGGGCCGCGAAGGTCACGGTGCGCGGGCCCGACCCGTCGAGCGCGACCCATACGTGCCGCCGCCCGATCTCGTCGCAGGTGCCCTCCACCAGCAGTCCGCCGGGCGCCAGCCGGGCGCACAGCCGCCGCCACACGGCGGCGACCTCGCCCTCCTCGTACTGCCGCAGCACATTGGCCGCCCGGATGAGCGCCGGGCGGGCCCCGCCGGGCAGCGGCACCTCGAAGCCGCCGTGCGCGAAGGTGAGCCCCTCGCGCTCGTACGGCCGCGCGGCGAGCACGCGTCCGGGGTCGATCTCGACCCCCACGACGCGGGCCCCGGCCCGTACGGTCCGCAGCCGGTCCAGCAGCTCGACGGCGGTCCAGGGGGCCGCCCCGTACCCGAGGTCCACCGCCACCGGCGCGTCCGCGGCCCGGCGCAGCGCGGGCCCGTGCGCCGCGGCGATCCACCGGTCCATCCGGCGCAGCCGGTTGGGGTTGGTGGTCCCGCGGGTCGCCGAACCGATGGGGCGGGACGGCGGGGGAACGCGGGCGGGCATGGCGCTGAGCCTATGCCGGGGCGGAGTGGGTACCCGTGCCGGGGCGGACGGCGAACCCATGCCGGGGAGCCATGCCGGGCGGACGGGGAGTGGCCGTCGGACATCAGAACGTCATGCTTTGGCAAAGTGGAAATGGGAACCATACGTTCCGGTGTTGACGCCGTGGAGGGAGCCCGCCCCGGCAAGGAGGTAACGCGCGGTGAGCCAGCACGCGTCCCGGCTCGGCGGCCTGCGAGGCCGGTCCCACATACCGTTTGGCGCCCCGTCCCACCAGCGGCTTCGCCGCATTCCACGGCGGCCGCGGCGGATCGCGATGCTCAGCGTCCACACCTCGCCGCTGCATCAGCCCGGCACCGGCGACGCCGGTGGCATGAACGTCTACATCGTGGAGCTGGCCAGGCGCCTGGCCGCCATCGACATCGAGGTGGAGATCTTCACCCGGGCCACCACCGCCGCGCTGCCCCCGGCCGTCGAGCTGGCACCCGGGGTGCTCGTCCGGCATGTGGACGCGGGGCCCTACGAGGGGCTGGCCAAGGAGGACCTCCCGGCGCAGCTGTGCGCGTTCACCCACGGCGTCATGCAGGCGTGGGCCGGGCACCGGCCGGGCCACTACGACCTCGTCCACTCCCACTACTGGCTCTCCGGCCACGTCGGCTGGCTGGCCGCCGAGCGCTGGGGAGTGCCGCTGGTCCACGCCATGCACACCATGGCCAAGGTCAAGAACGCGGCGCTCGCGGTGGGCGACACCCCCGAGCCCGCGGCCCGTGTCATCGGCGAGCAGCAGATCGTCCGCGCCGCCGACCGGCTGATCGCCAACACCGCCGAGGAGGCGGAGGAGCTGGTGCGCCACTACGAGGCGGCGCGCGAGCTGGTGGCGGTCGTCCACCCCGGGGTGAACCTCGACCGCTTCCGGCCCACCGACGGCCGGGCCGCCGCCCGCGCCCGGCTGGGGCTCCCGGCCGACGCGCTGATACCCCTCTTCGCCGGGCGCATACAGCCGCTGAAGGCCCCCGACATCCTGCTGCACGCCGTCGCCCACCTCCTGGAGGAGGACCCCTCGCTGCGCGAGCGCATGGTCGTGCCCGTGGTGGGCGGCCCCAGCGGCAGCGGCCTGGCCAAGCCCGAGGGGCTGCACAAGCTGGCGGCGCGCCTCGGGATCTGCGATGTGGTCCGGTTCCGGCCGCCCTGTGCGCAGGACGAGCTCGCGGACTGGTACCGGGCGGCGTCCGTGCTGGTCATGCCGTCGTACAGCGAGTCGTTCGGACTGGTGGCCATCGAGGCGCAGGCCTGCGGCACCCCGGTCGTCGCGGCCTCGGTGGGCGGTCTTCCGGTGGCCGTACGGGACGGGGTCAGCGGCACGCTGATCGACGGCCACGACCCCGCCGACTACGCCCGCGCCCTGCGCCCCTTCGTACAGGACCCGGGGCGGGCGGACCGGATGGGCGCGGCGGCGGCCCGGCACGCCCAGTCCTTCGGGTGGGACACGGCCGCCGCGGCCACGGCGGAGGTGTACACGGAGGCGATGCGCGAGCGGCGTCGCCTACGATCGGCCCATGGCTGACCCCATGGCTGACCCCAAGGCTGACCGTAAGGCTGACACCGACCCCAAGGCCGGCCCCCGGGCCGTCATCGAGCGGACGCTGAACGACGCCGAACTGGAGTGGGAGAGCCCGGAGGACGGCGCCTTCGTCGTCACACTCCCGGGCACCCGCAAGCTGTCGACCACCTGCTCGCTGCGGGTCGGCCGGCACTCCCTCTCGGTCAACGCCTTCGTCGTCCGCCACCCGGATGAGAACCACGAGGCGGTCCACCGCTGGCTGCTGGAGCGCAACACCCGGCTGTACGGGGTGAGTTACGCGATCGACCAGCTCGGTGACATCTATCTGGTGGGCAAGCTGCCGCTCGCGGCCGTCACTCCGGAGGAAGTCGACCGGCTGCTCGGCACGGTGCTGGAGAACGCGGACGGCAGCTTCAACACGCTGCTGGAGATGGGGTTCGCCACGGCCATTCGCAAGGAGTACGCGTGGCGTACCTCGCGGGGCGAGTCGACGCGGAACCTTGAGGCGTTCAGCAATCTGACTCGGGATGCCGCTAAGTGAACGACCGGGCTCCGGCCCGGTCTTCGTCCGCCGCCCACCTTTCTGCTTGACCTACGCCTCTCCTGTCGACCTACGCGCATCCTGACGCGACCCCTTCCGCGCGTCCCTGCCCCATGGCATTCTCACGCCGTCTCTCACCTGAACTGCGTTCACATCCATGGAAGGCGGAGCTGGCTCATGGGCACGGAGATCGACAGAAGGCGGTTGCTCGGCGGTGCGATGGGACTGGCGGCGGGCGCCACGCTCCTGGGGGCGGGGGCCTCGCTCCTGACCGCCACGGACGCGGCGGCGGCCGCCGCACCGGGTACGCCGGGCGCCGCACCGGGTACACCGGGCGGGGTCCGTACGTCCGGCGAGACGGGCACGTCCGGCGGGGCCCGTACGTCCGCCCTCTGGCGTGAGTTCCGCGCCCACCCGTACACCCACCCCCAGATCCCGTACGTCGGCCGTGCCGGATACCTCGGCGGTCGTACGAGCTTCCCCCGCCTGCCCGTCGTCGCGGACGTCCGCGCCTTCGGCGCCCGGCCCGACGGCTCCGCGGACGCCGCCCCCGCGATCAACCGCGCCATCGCCGCCGCCGGTCGCCGCGGCGGCGGCACGGTGCTGGTGCCGCCCGGGACGTACCGCGTGGACGATGTGATCCGCCTCGGCTACGACAACGTCGTACTGCGCGGCGCGGGCAGTGGCCGCACCACCCTCCACGCGACCCGTAACCTCACCGAGCTGATCGGCCCGTACGGCAGCCGCTACGGCGGCGACAAGTCGTCCTGGTCCTGGGCCGGCGGGCTCATCTGGATCTGCCCGGACGCCCGCCGGCGCTCCCTCACCGACGCGATCCGGGCCCAGGCATGGCCGTTCGAGGGCTGGACCGGCAACCGGCGCGACGAGTGGCGCACCCTCACCGATTTCGCCGCCCCCGCCCGCCGCGGCGACTGGACGGTGACCGTCGAGGACCCGTCCCGTCTGCGCCGCGGCGACCGCGTGCTGCTCCAACTCACCGATGACGACAGCCACTCGCTGCTGGCCCATATGGCCGGTGACGCCGAGGGCGCCGCCGACTACGTCTGGACCGACAAGACCAAGCTCACCTCGTACGTCCCCTATGAGTGGCCCTGCCGCGTCGTCGCCGTCGACCGGCGGCGCCGCCGGGTGACCCTCGACCGTCCGCTGCCGCTCGACGCCCGGCCCGCCTGGAAGCCCCGGTTCACCACGCTGGTGCGCCCGGTCACCGGCTCCGGGGTCGAGGGCATCACCCTCGACGTCGTCGAGACCCCGCAGTCGCAGCACCTATTGGACAAGGGGTACAACGGCGTCGCGCTGCAGTGCGCGTGGGACTGCTGGGTGGACGACGTGACCGTCAACAACGTCGACAACGGCTTCCTGCTCGTCGCCGCCAAGGCGTGCACCCTGCGCCGCACCCGGGTGACGGGCCGCGGCAGCCACCATCCTTACTGCTGCCGCGAGGGCTCGCACGACAACCTCGTGGAGGACTTCGTCCTGGCCCGGCGCACCGTCCCGGCCCCGGCGGGGACACAACTGCACGGGATCAACGTGGAGGGGCTGTCCAGCTATAACGTCTGGTCGCGCGGCCGGATGGAGATGGGCACCTTCGACACCCACCGCGGGATGCCCTTCGCCAACGTCCGTACGGAGATCACCGTGGACAACACGGGGTCGCACGGCGGTGACGCGAGCGCCGGTCCGCTCTACGGCGCTCGGTTCGCCCACTGGAACGTCACGGTCACCAATCAGCGGGCCGGGTGCGTCAAGATCGACGACATCGCGCCGTACAGCGCGACGGTCGGGATCAGCGAGGTCCGGCAGTTCGGCCAGATCGACGTCCCGGACTTCACCGGTCCGCTCCACTCCCGTATCGAGTCCTACGGCCACCCGGAGGCGGTCCACCCCCGCAACCTGTACGAGGCGCAGCGCGCACTTCGCTGACATCTCCCCTGAAACATCGTGAGGAACACGGTGAAGAAATACGGTCCATGAGGGCTCTTCATGGTGAACCGGCTCCGGCGGCCGGGAACCATGAAGAGGAGACACAACGGTGCTCATGGACAATCCGTGGCTCACGGTGGCAACGGTCGTGACGGTGGGGGTGCTACGGCTGATGGGGGACGTCATCCGCTGGCTGGCGGCGCGCTCGGGAGAACGGCTCCGGGCGCGCACGCTAACCGAGTTGGTGAACAGGACGGAGCCGGGCACGGTCCTCACCGACCGCCGTCCCGACGGCGCGGCGCTGACCATAAGGCGGCGGCCGGAGGATCGGGGCGAGCGGGGCGAGCGGGGCGGGGGCGATCGTGGTGAGTGACACCGTCGAGGAGACCACGCGCGGCGGGCGGCCCGAGGAGGAGTTCGACGCCTTCTACGCCCGCACCTACCCCTGGCTGGCCGCCCGCGCGGTGATGCTCAGCGACAACCGGCAGAACGCCGAGGACGCGGTGCAGGAGGCGTACATCGAGGCGATGCGCCGCTGGCCCGAGGTCAGGGCGTGCGCCTCGCCCGAGGCATGGGTGACCACCACCATGCGGCGCAAGCTCTCGCGGGACGGGCGGCGCTGGTGGTTCCGCTGGAAGCCGGTCGAGCTGACCGTCCCCGCCGCCACGACCGCGAGCGTGGAGGAGACCGCCGAGGCACTGGCCGCCCTGCGCGCCCTCGGCACGCTGCCGCCGCGCCAGCGCCAGGTGGTCGTCATGCACTCGCTCGAGGGCATGAGCTACCAGGCGATCTCCGCCGAGCTGGGCATCTCCGTGGGCAGCGTCGGCAGCAACCTCCACAAGGCCCGCGCCCGGCTGAGCCTGCTGCTCGACGTCTCCCCGGAGCTGGGCCGCGCGACCGACCGCCTCCTGACCCGCACCCCGAAGGACCCACTGAGCGTGGCCCTGTGCGGGGCCGCGGAGTGGCTGTCGGCCGGGTTCAGGGGCGAGGGCCGGGCGTTGCGGGGCGGGACTGGGGACGGCGCCGACGGCATCCGGGGGCGTCGATGATCGCCACCGCCCGCGCGCTCCTCGCCGCGGCCCGCGCGCTCCTCGCCCTCGCCCTGCTCGCCGTCTTCTACGCGCTGGTCGCGGCCATGGTGCTGCTCTGGGCGGCCTTTCTCGTGGCCGCCTTATGGACCGCGGGAACGCCGGAGGCCACGACGCCGCCCACCACCGTCGTCACCGCCTGCGCGGCGTTCGCCCCGATCGTCTTCGGCATGGTGTGGGCGGTGATCCGCACCGGCCGCCCCGCCGCCCCGCGCGAGGACGCGGTGACGGTGACCCGGCGCGGTGCGCCGGAGTTATGGCGCACGGTCGAGGAGCTGGCCCTCGACGTCGGCACCAGACCACCCGGCTACATCAAGCTGACCGCCGAGGTCAACGCCTCCGTCACCGAGGACGCACCGCTCCTCGGCCTCGCCCCCGGCCGACGCGTCCTCTACCTCGGACTGCCCCTGCTGGCCGGTCTGTCGCCCGCCGAACTGCGCGCCGTCCTCGCGCATGAGCTGGGCCACTTCTCCGGCCGCCACAGCCGCTTCGGCGCGGTCGCCCACCGGAGCGCGGCGGGCCTGGTCGCCGCCCGGCAGGCGATCCAGGACGCGTCGGCCGCGAACGACCTGGTGCGGCTGTACGCGGGCGTGCCGCTGCTGCTGCTCGGCCTCTACACCCACGTCTTCCGCTGGCTCACCCGCCCGGTCCGGCGGCGGCAGGAGCTGGAGGCCGATCGCGAGGCGGCGCGGGTGGCCGGTCCGGGCGCCGTCGCCGACGCGCTGTGCTCCACGGCGGCGCTGGAGGCGGCGTGGCAGGAGTTCCTCGCGGACTTCGTCGTCCCGATGCGTCGGACGACGGGCCGGGTCCCCGACGATCCGTTCCGCGCCTTCGCCCATATGGTCGAGGCGCCCGAACTACGGGAGCCGATGGCCGCGTTGCGCGCCCGAGCCGTCGAGCGGCCCGCGGAACCGGACGACGCGCATCCGGCGCTGGCCGTCCGGCTGGAACGACTCGAACGGCTGGAACGATTGGCGCGCCAGCCCGCGCAGGAGCCCGGAGCCGAACCCTTCCCCTCCCCACAACCTCTCTCCGTTCAGCCGCGGTACGCCGTCGAACTGGGCCGCGTCCTGCTGTCCGGCCCGGACGCGGGCACGAGGGTCCCCTGGCGGGACTGGCTCACCGAGCTGGCGGAGCACCGCGCGACGCGGATCCTGACCCCGCTGGCGGAGGCGGTACGAGGGGTGGAGGAGACGGAGGGGATGGGCCGGCCGAAGGCGGAGCCGGACACACTGACAATCCACCGAGTGCTGCGACTGCTGGACGGCGGCCGCCGTATGCCGCTGGCCCGCGCGCTGAACGCCCGGCTGCCCGAGGGCGGGCGAATGCCCCGTGGCGATCAGACCGAACAGGACCCACTCGCCCCCCTGGCAGAGGCCCTGGCCGTACTGATCGGGGCGCAACTGGTGGCGCCAGGGACGGCGTACTGGGCCATGAACTGGACCGGCCCCAGCATCCTCGTACCGCCCGACGGCATCGCCCCCGAGACCATCCGCACCTGGGCCGACACCGCCGTACGACTCCCCGGCCAGACCCAGCGGCTCGGGCTGCACCTGGCCGCCCTGGGTGTGGACGAACGCGCACCGCTGCCCACGCCGGCGCCGAGGGGGAAGGCGCGACGGATCAGCATCGCGCCTGGTGCCACCGGCCCCGCACGCCAACGCATCACCGCCGTACGGGCGCTGGCACTCACCGTGTTGCTGGGGCTGACGGGGCTGACGTTCGTCCTATGGGCGAACCGGGACGAGCCGAGCTACCCCGGAACACCGGTGACCCGCTGGAACGACCGCTACCAGCCGGGCGGCGGCACGGGAACGGAGCCCACTCCGTTCCCGACGTACCAGCGGCCCACCTTCCCGGCCTGGCCGACGCCCCCGACATACCGCCTGCCCCCACGCTCAGTGCCGAGCATCCACATCGAGCCGATCATCCCGAGATCCACGCCTTGATTCCCACCGGAGGCAGCCCGGCCCCGCTACGAGGAGCCCGCCCCAACCGCAGGCACTCCACCACCGGAGGCGGCACCAGCCCCACCAGCCGAAACCGCACCCGCACCCGAAGCCGGGCCCGCACCCGAAGCCGAAACCGCACCGGCACCCGCACCCGAAGCCGCACCCGCACCCGAAACCGAAGCCGCACCCGCACCCGAAGCCGGGCCCGAAACCGCACCCGAAGCCGCACCCGCACCCACATCCACCCCACCCCCGAAGTCCCCGGCCGCAGGCCGGCTCCGCAGGGCGCGCCCCAGCGCCACGTACCCTCCGGCCGCCACGAGGCCCACCACGGCGCTGGCCGCCCACAGGGCGTCCGCGCCGAAGCGGTCCATGACGGCGCCGCCCGCGAGCGGGGCGATGAGCGAGGCGAGGGACCACGACAGGGTGTACATCCCCTGGTAGCGGCCGCGCCCATGGGTTGGGGAGAGCCGGGCGACCAGCCCCATCTGCGTCGGAGAGTTGATGATCTCGCCGACCGTCCAGACCATCACGGCCAGCGCGTACATCCCGACCGACCCGGCGAAGGCGGTCAGCCCGAACCCGGCACCGGTCAGCAGCGCGGACACCATCAGCAGCGGTGCCGGATCGCGATGCTCGAGGAACCGCGTCACCGGGATCTGTACGGCCACGATCAGCACGCCGTTCGTCGCGATCGCGACGCCGAAGTCCGTACTGGACAGCCCGTCCGCCCCCATCGCCACGGGCAGCGCCACGAACGCCTGCTGGATGAGGGTCGCGACCAGAAACGACAGCGCGACCACGGCCATGAACCGCCGGTCCCGCAGCACCGCGCCCAACCCGACCTCGCGCTCCGACTCCACCGCCGCACCCTCGGCGGCACGCTCCCGCTCGGGCCGGGACTCCGGAACCTTGCCGAAGACGATGACCGCACACATCAGCGTCATCCCGGCATCCGCCAGGAAGAGCGTGAGATAGCCATGGCGCGCGATCAGCCCGGCCGCCGCCGCGGAGACGGCGAAGCCGAGGTTGATGGCCCAGTAGTTGAGCGCGAAGGCCCGTACCCGGTCCCCGGGGGCGACGATGTCGGCGATCATCGCCTGCACCGCGGGCCGTGACGCGTTGCTGGTCATCCCCACCAGACAGGCCACGACGGCGATGGCGACCGGGTTCTGGACGAAGCCCAGCGTGGCGACCGTGACCGCGGTCGACAGCTGCGAGACCAGCAGCGTGGGCCGCCGCCCCAGCCGGTCGGTCAGCACCCCGGCGACGACGGCCGACACGGCCCCGCCCAGCCCGTGCAGCGCCCCGACCAGCCCGGCGAACAACGCCGAATAGCCACGATCCACGGTCAGGTACATGGCAAGAAAGGTGGCCACGAACCCACCCAGCCGATTGACCAGCGTGGAGGTCCACAGCCACCAGAACTCCCGGGGCAACCCCGAGACGCTCTCCTTCGCGGCCTGCCTCAGTCGGACGACGGACACCGGACGACTCCCCCCTGTGAATGCCACGGCCGGTCAGCCGCGCGCCCCATGAGCGGCGCGGCATGTAAGTGGCACAACCAGCATCCGCAACTTACCGATACGACCCCCACCCCGCCAGTCAATTGACGGGGTCCGTCAAACCGAGCCCCTCGGACCGGTCCAGTAGGCTCGACGACATGGCCGACGCACCGTACAAGCTGATCCTCCTCCGCCATGGCGAGAGCGAGTGGAACGCGAAGAACCTGTTCACCGGCTGGGTGGACGTCAACCTGAACGAGAAGGGCGAGAAGGAGGCCGTCCGCGGCGGTGAGCTGCTGAAGGACGCCGGCCTGCTCCCCGACGTGGTCCACACGTCCCTCCAGAAGCGCGCCATCCGCACCGCGCAGCTCGCCCTGGAAGCCGCCGACCGCCTCTGGATCCCGGTCCACCGCAGCTGGCGCCTGAACGAGCGCCACTACGGCGCGCTCCAGGGCAAGGACAAGGCCCAGACCCTCGCCGAGTTCGGCGAGGACCAGTTCATGCTGTGGCGCCGCTCCTACGACACTCCGCCGCCCCCGCTGGACCGCGACGCCGAGTACTCCCAGTTCGCGGACCCGCGCTACGCGACCCTCCCGCCGGAGCTGCGCCCGCGGACGGAGTGCCTCAAGGACGTCGTCGTCCGCATGCTCCCGTACTGGTTCGACGGCATCGTCCCGGACCTGCTCACGGGCAAGACGGTTCTGGTCGCGGCCCACGGCAACTCGCTCCGCGCCCTGGTCAAGCACCTGGACGGCATCTCCGACGCCGACATCGCGGGCCTGAACATCCCGACGGGCATCCCGCTCTCCTACGAACTGGACGCCGACTTCAAGCCGGTCAACCCGGGCGGCACCTACCTCGACCCGGACGCCGCGAAGGCCGCCATCGAGGCAGTCAAGAACCAGGGCAAGAAGAAGTAGCCTTTGCGATCATGCCCCCGACCTGCGCGTATGGCGCGGATCGGGGGCGTTTTCACGGCGAGGGCCCACTGTGGGCCCTCACTGCCCCGGTTCCTGCGGTCGGAGCGCGCGGCCAATGGCCTTCCGGGCGCGGTCCCGGCTGCTGGGCATCAGGTGCGCGTACACCTTCAGAGTCAGCCCCGGGTCGGAGTGCCCCAGGTACTCACTGACGGCCTTGATGCTCTCGCCCGCGTCCAGCAGAACCGACGCGTAGAAGTGCCTCAGAGCATGCATGCCGTGCTCCCGCGCGGCGGCGTGCTCACGGCTCTTCGCTTCGGGGATGACGCCCGCTTTGGCCAGCGAGGGCTTCCAGTGGTCCTCGTTCAGCGACGTACGCCAGACGTGCCCGCCGTTGGGTCCGCTGAAGATGAGCCGCTTGGTCACCGGCTGGCCGGTCCCTCGCATCCACGGCAACGTGACTTCGACGGGCGGGAAGCGCGTGATGTGCTCCTGGAGGGCTTCCACCACGGGATCGGGCAGAGGTACGTCACGGAGCTTGCCGCCCTTCGGGGGCGCGAACACGGGCTTGCTCAGGCTCAGCTTGAGTTGCTGCACCACATGCAGGGTGCCGGTGTCGAAGTCCAGCTCATCGACGCACAGCCCGAGGATCTCGCCTTGCCGTAGACCGCAACCGGCGCCCACGTCGACCATGGTGCGGAAGCGTTCGACCATGGCGGCCCGCACGGCGAAGACGCGTTCCGGCTGCCAGGGCACGACGCGACGCGTGCCCATCTCGGGGAGCGTCACCGTGCGAGAGTTGCAGGGGTTCCGGCGAAGGTACCCGTCCATCCACGGTGCAAGCTGCGCAACGAGGGGCTCGTGCGGGGGATTCACGGGATCGGGACAGAGGTTCTGGACCAGCCGGCTCCGACGTCTTCGGGGTCCCAGCGCCAGGACCGCGGGCGTCGTACCGGATCCAGCTGGGGGGCAGGCGAAAGGTCCGACTCGCATCAAGCAGCCGTAGTATCCGCACCTGCTGAAGTAGCCCAGGCGCTGGACATTCAGCTCGGCTCCGACGTGATCCGCCGGAGCCGGGTCTACCGAGACCGGCACGGCATCGTTGCCCACAGCACGTCATGGATTCCTGCCCGCTACGGAAAGCTGATCCCGCAGCTAGCGGAGAGCGAGCGACTGACCGGGGGAACTTCGCTCCAGCTCATTGCCCAGGTGACCGGCCACCCCATCAGCCACCGCATCGACACGGCCTCAGCGCGTCTGGTGACACCGGAGTACGCACAGCTCTTGGAGCTGGACCCCGAACACCCGCCGACGGAACCGGTGGTCGTGATGACGGCAAAGTTCGTGAACAGCGAGGGGAGCACCGTGGAATACGGCGTGGACCTCGGGGGTCCTGGCCGCACATGGCGCACGGAATCGGAGGTCTCCCCATGACAGTCATGGATGACACACTCGCGAACGTGCTCGAAAAGCGCCTAGGGCCACTGCTGCTTGCGGCCCGAAGGGCTGGCGCGAACACCCTCGAAGCCGAAGCGGAGATGACCGCCATCTCCCAGACCATGACGAGACCGATGTCACCACGTCCACCGTTCTGCGTCCTGATGGCCGGACTCCCCGACTCCGGCAAGACCACCCTTTCCCGCGCCCTCACGGATCGCGGGTTCGTTCGTCTGTGCCCAGACGAAGAGATGTATCGCCGGCATGGCGTCTACGGCGTGGACTTCCCGCGAGGGACATTCCCCACTCTTGAGCGGCCGGTGCTCGAAGACGTAGCGGTTGAACTCAGGAAACAGCTCAAGGCTGGACGCGATGTCGTCGTCGACCACGGCTTTTGGACCCCGGAGGATCGGACTAAATGGCGAGCCATCGCCACCGAAGCTGGCGCCACCCCGGTTCTGGTCTATCTCGCAGCCAGCCACGATGAACTCTGGGCTAGGATCAGCAAGCGCAACGAGTTTCACGAGGACGACCCCAACTCGATCTACTTTGCAGAGAGCGATCTTCAGCGGTACCGGACCCGGTTCATCCCGCCGCAAGCAGACGAATCGTACCTCCTCTACGAGGGCAACGCTGAGGCCGTGATCGCGTCCATGGAAACCTCTTCCTGAACTTTCCCTGCCCCATCGAGGCTGCGTTGCATTTCAGGCCCTCATCAGTCGATCGCCGGCCCTCTGACTAAGATCGTGTCTGCGGATGGAGAAGGGAGCTGCCGTATAACCTCTGGCCAGATGGAGGCGTTCACCGAAGAGATCAGCGCCAATTACCGGGTTGTCTATCCGCGGCATCATGACCCGCAGCCTGAGATTGGAAAGTTCGGCCAGCGGTGTAAGGTCGAGTGAACTATCGGCGGTGGCACTCCAGTGACTTCTGGTCCTCAAATTTAGCTGCAGATAACTGAGCGCGGGAAACTTAGCCACGATCTGCGCGAGGTCAGAAGGGTCTTCTACTCTATTCAGGTGCAACCTGTAGACGCAGGGAAGCGGCCGTACGAGTGCGAGATCTGGAATCCGCCGCAGTTCGACCTGCAACGTCCCGAGTTGCGGCAACTCTCGTACGAGATCCAGCGCGTGGAAGATGTTCACGGGCCCGCTGAGACGCAAGTTCCGCAGCCCCTGCCACTCGGGAAGCGAACTCAGTACCACCGGCTGCAGGGCCTTCATGACGAGGTGCTTGACACCGGGGTGTGCGCGGGGCAAAGCATCACGGCATTCATGGGGGAGCGCCTGCAAGACGAGCCGTTCTAGAGTCGCAATGCCGCTGATGGAATCCAATGCAGTCAGGGGGAGATGCTCGGCGCTGAGAGAGAGATGGCGCAACGGTAGAGCAGCGAGTGCCGTCAGATCCGTGACGCGGAAGCAATCCGTGATTTGCAGGCTGCTTAGCTCTTGCTGTCCGACCAGGCACGCAAAGTTTTCGACCAACGGATTGCTGTCCAGGCGCAACCCTTGCAACCACCCGTCGGGCAATTCCCCGGCCAACGCTGCGGGTGGTAGCGGGCCGTGTATTCTCAGCGTGCCGATGGGGCCGAGCTTGCGGAGTTGTACCAGCTTCTCAAGACTATCGACCTCCAATACTGGTATATCTTTGGTAGGGATCCGGGACAGTACCTCTTGGGCGTAATCCTGAATTGGGAATTTTCCCCAGTTAGCAGCCAGGTGGTATCGAACAATGCCTTCCCCGCGTACTGTAAAACGTTGCATGATCTCCATGGCTTCACGGCCCGCAACACCTGCTGCGGTTTGTACCACTGTGGCTGCTTCTTCGGCACTGAGGCCGTCCGGCCCTGGCAGTAGTGGCAGCAAGTCCGGTCCCAGCGAGACCAGCTTGGCAACGTCTTCTTGCCCTGGTGGCATGAGCCGTCTCAGACGCTCCTCGACCTCGTCCCGATCCTCGAAGTAGGCGGACTCGAAGGCACAATGCGCCGCCAGCACGTATAGATCGACCCGCTTTCCGTGGTCGTCCACTGCGTCACCTTGGGCGATCAGGTTCTCTACGATCGTCTCTGTCTGCCCTCTGCCGCAGTGCCCGGCCATGAGCCGTATCACGTCCTGCCAGTCTTCCTCGGCGGCATGGCGCAGCATTTCGTTCAGGGAGCCGCTCTCATGGAACTCCTTGGCCGCCAGATAGTCCTGGAACGTGCGGTGGATGAACTGGATTGCATCCCCGTCGCGTTGCTGGAGTAGACCGCTGCGATTAAGGAGGTGGATCAGCAGCTGGTCCGGCGTGGCGCTCTTTCGGACCCGGGCCATGCCCTTCAGAGCGAGGGTGATCTGTGCGATCGCGTCCTCGTGCGACAGCTGTGTCTGACCGCCGCGCACCAGCCAGACCGCAATGCGCTGTAGCAACTGCTGTTGCTGCTCGACACTGAGCGTGATGCCCTCAGCGGCACCTATCTTCCGTTGCGTATCCCGGCTACCGAGAAGCATCGCCAGCGCTGAACGGTACAGAGCCCAACGATTGTCCGGCAGCAGACCTCGATTGCGGTGGTGCAGGGCACAGATCACGGCGCAGAGCAGCGGTGTCCGAGCCAGATCTCGCAGCGCGAGATTTCTGTCTAACTGCTGGTTCAGTTCCCGTTCTAGCTCGGCCAGCTCGTTGCGACATCCCACGGCGGCGCGATGCCACGCCGCTACAAATTCCCTGATGTCCGGGTCGCGCATAGGCAGCAACCGCAGCTCGTCGAATCCTTCTTCGGTGAGCCACCTCTTCTCCACGGCCATTGGGCGGACTGTCACTATGCACCGCGTTTTCGGATACCGGTGGAGAACCTCGGAGAGCCAACTAGCAGCGTCTGTCCGGTCCTTACGCGGTACTTCATCCAATCCGTCGACCAGCAGCAGCCCACGGCCGGATTCCAGAACCCGGCGGGCCCAGCCTTCCGGTGGGTTGTCGACCTGGAGTTCGGCGGCGAGGGGAAGTTCGGCCGGCTTGGGGAAGGGGCGGCCCTGGGCACGGATGCTACGCAGCGGCACGACGAATGGCACCAGGTGGTTAAGGTCGGCGAGTTCGGGGCCTAAAGTGCCCGCGCCGGAGTGCGCGGCCAGCCACCAGACCAGAGTAGTTTTGCCTGCTCCGGCCTCGCCGCGCAGCAGAATGCGTGGACGGTCTGCGAGTAGGTCGTTGATGCGCTGAGGGCCTAGCTCTGGCGTACCCGGCTTGGCATGGACGGAGGTTTGGGCCTCCAGCGGCAGATACGCAGTTTCCAAGTCCCAGGTGGACTCGTTGCGTCCAAGTTCCTCTAGGCCAAAGATTTCTGTCTTCCGGTAGCGGGCGCTGACAGCGCTCGCGTAGTCCGGCTCGTAACGCAAGTCCTGGCGATGGAAATCAGTGACGCTCTCGCGGCGGAAGCTGTCACCACACAGGCGGCGGAACTGGTCGGAGAACCGCTGGTCCCCCATGAGCTGCGACGTGGCGACGGCCATGACGCGCTGATGGTTGCGTTCCTTCGGTATCTCGGTGACCAGGCCCAGTAGTACTGGGCCAGCGAAGAGCGGGGATCCAGACAGGCCAGCTAGTGGTGAGGGGCCGTCTCCGCGCTCTGAG
Source organism: Streptomyces iranensis (assembly GCF_017874715.1). GTDB lineage: Bacteria > Actinomycetota > Actinomycetes > Streptomycetales > Streptomycetaceae > Streptomyces > Streptomyces iranensis. The sequence continues at coordinate 244,971 of NZ_JAGGLR010000019.1, forward strand.
ACGGGAGGCATGTCCAACATGCAGGTCAGACCACCACGAAGGCGTCCTGCAACCGGAAGCACGGTCCCGGTGTATTGGTCCAGGTCGAGTCGATCCTCGGCACCATACCGCTGCACGTCCGGGAAGCCGATGATCTCGCAGTGGGGCAGCGGAGACTCGGTGGCCAGCTCACCGAGTCTGATGCTGCCGAGTGCCGCGGCTTGATCGAGGCTCAGGACGTCCCGCTCGGCGAACAGCAGGGCCGCGTCGAGTTCGAGGCTGAACCAGACCACCTCGCAGGAAACGACGTCCGAGCTGCCCGGGTGCGCCACTGACAGGGGCTGCCCCTGGGCCTGCCCTGAAAGTCGCTGGCCGCTGCTCAAAAGGTGTGCGCTGGTCAGGATGAGGTGCGGGGCCAGCAGTACGCCGGTGCCCTGGCTCTGGCCGAGCACGGCCACCACACGCTCGACGGGATGGGCGACTGTGACTATGTGGTCCCCCACTCTGCCCGCGGCTGGCATCACCGAGACCCGAACCCATCGATGCTGCCCTGGCTCTTGTTACCCACCTTCCAAGGATCACCCGTCCGACTGTCCTTGGGCTTGAGCGTGAACGCCACCCGGTGGGTTTTGGCTGACATCCGTGTGGCGTCGGCCCCGGCCTCCAGGACCCAAGCCTTCACCTTGCCCCCGCCCTTGAGCTCCTTGCGCAGCTCTACGGTGAACTCCATCTGAATGTCGCCTAGTTCGAAGGTCAGATCCTGCCCCTCAGCCTGTTCGGCGGCAGCGACCAACCCGTCCCGGATGACCTGCACGGCGCTGCCCAGTTCAATGGCATTTTCCGTGTCCTCATGGCGTTCGCCGTTCACATCGCCCCCGTGGTACTGATGCCAGAAGCAGCAGCGTAGCGATGAGAAGCCGGCCCTGCCGAGTCTTCGCTGCTTCTCGCCACCAGCATCTACGCGGCCTGGCCCACGGGCCACTGACGGCAACGGCCAGGTCATGGTCTTGGATGACGTCTTACCGCGTTATGAGGCGACGATCCGGGGCCGCTCGCGTTTCCCAGCAAGGGTGGGAAGGCTGTACTCGCCAACCGGGTGGGAGGCTGCTCCTCTTGGTCACTGAGGGTCCGTGGCGACGTCGCCGGGCCCTCTCTGGGCCCTCCGAGGGTGACGAACAACGGCCAACAACGACCAGTAACGACCGCCCGACCGCAGGTCAGTTGAGGGGCGCGATCTGCTGACCTGGGCCGAAAAACGGGCCCGCCAGACCCAGGGCAAGAAGAAGTAGCCTTTGTGATCATGCCTCCCACCCGCACTTACGGTGTGAGTGGGAGGCATTTTCGTGCCCGCTGACGCCGGTTCCGTATTCCACCGATGAGTTCCGCGAGCTTGCCCGGTCTACCCCGTCGTACACCGTCGGACCTCGGACTGGAGACCCACCATGACCACTCCCGCACACGCCGGCCGCATGCTGTTCGTAAACCTCCCCGTGGCGGACCTCAAGCGCAGCAAAGCGTTCTTTGCGCGGCTCGGGTTCAGCTACAGCCCGATGTTCACCGACGAGACCGCCGCCTGCATGCCGGTCGGCGAGCAGGCCTACGTCATGCTGCTCAGCCACGAGAAGTTCGCGCAGTTCGCGAAGCTGCCGATGGCCGATCCCACCACGCACACGCTGGCGCTCTACTGCTTCAGCGTGTCAGCCCGCGATGAGGTCGACACGGTCACCGAGGCCGCGCTCGCCGCGGGCGGCTCCGAAGCGGATGGCCCCGAGGACCACGGCTTCATGTACTCACGCAGCTTCTACGACCTCGACGGCCACGGCTGGCAGGTCATGTGGATGGATTCGTCGAGCATCTCGGACAGCTCGGCCTCCTCCACGCCCGCGAGCACGTGATCCTGCTCGGACCACCGACCACCGACCACCGACCACCGGCAAGACCCACCTCGCCGTCGCGCACGCGAGGGCCGCAGACACGCTCAGGACACCGTCCTGGCCCCTGGCGAGTTCTGGGCGATGTACTGCCCCACCTCACGGAAGTGGCGAAGGGCCTCCGGGGAGCCGTCGTCGAGGGCGGCGTTGGCCGCGGCGCGCAGGGCATCACTGATGTTCGGATCCGCGAGCATGCGAGCTATGTAGACGGCGTCGTCCTCGGCTTGGGCCAGTCGGTAGCCGGTCTCCATCCAGGCGCGCATCTCCTCCGGGGAGTTGTTGTCGAGGAGCTCGTTGGCCTCCTCGATGACGCGCTTGTTATTGTTCTGCGTTGCGACGTGGAGGATGCGGGCGATGGCGACCCGGTCGTCCTCGGCTTGGGCCAGTCGGTAGCCGGTCTTCAGGAAGGCGCGCATGTCATCCGCGGTGCCGTTGAGAGCCTCATTGGCCTCTCGGACGACCCCTCGGCCACTGCCCTCGTCCGCCAGAATGGCGGCGATCGCCGCACGCAGTTCGTCCTCCGACATCTCGTCCACCGGTGTGTCGGACACGGTCGCCACGGTGGTGGTGACCGGAGCCGACGAACCGTTGGCAAACGCCGGGGCGGTGAAGAGGAGGGCTGGGGTCAGAGCGGTGGCCACGACGAGCAGAACGGCACGCGTCGGTCTCATGAGTGTATGCCTCCGTGTTCGAAGTTCAGGTAGGCAGATGATCACTCATAGGCACCAAAATCGCACGAGGAATCGGTTAGTCCGGAAAAGGGCGACCAGAATGATCACGTGGCTGAACGCGTGCGGATCCGGGAAATTGATGACGACGAGGGCAGGCGGTTGAGCGCTTCCGAGCTCCGCCGCGCCAAGTTCGCTCGGTGGCTCCCTGCTGAGCTCCCAGAACTCGCTGGCCCGGCTCACGGCACCGTCAGCCTGCCGCTGCACATGGCATCGTCCGGGCTCTCCCAGTTCGACGTCGACCAGCCTCGCCTGAGGATGAGCTCTCCGGACCGCCCTGGCCGAGGGCATGCGCGACGATCTGGTGCAGTTCCTCGACCATGACCTGCTGATCAGCATGTGGCCCGTCCTCCGCACCTTGATCAGCCGCGATATCCGCGACACAGTCCTGCACCGGCGGCTTCTCGTAGACGTGCTCGCTGTCGGAGGCGACCCCCGAATTTCTCGGGGGCGGTCACGAGGGAGTGAACTCGTACTGCAGCTCATAGAGGTGCCCGGCCTTGGCCATCACCGTCGCTTCGATGGGGCGCTCGCCGTCGCTGTAGACGACGCGCAACGTCCGCAGGACGGGAAGGTTCCCCGGCAGGCCGAGCACGGTGTACTGCTCCTGCGTCGGTACGCGTGCGGAGACCTTGTCGACGCTGAGGCGGGGCGGGTGGCCCAGCTCCGCGAGGAGGGCCGGGGTGCCGCCCTTGATCTTGCGGCGGTCCATCATCGCCGTTCCGCGAGCCAGCTCCAGCGGGTAGTACGACTTCACCAGTTCCACCGGCTCATCGTCCAGGAGCAGCACCTGTGCCCGCATCAGCGCCGTGCCGTCCTCCGGAATACGCAGAGCTTCGGCCACGTCGGCGGGCGGACGGATCTCGGTGACGTCGAGGAGTCGGCTGCTGCCGCGAGCCTGATGGCCCGCCGCGGCCTCACTGATCCATCGGTACGGCTCTCCGGGCGCGGCCGGGGCCATGTACGAGGCGGGACGCATGGTGCGCTGCCGGTGTTCGCGTACGGTGACGGCCGCTCCGGCGCGGCCGACCGCCAGCCCTTCGTCCTTCAAGAGCTGCAGGGCTTTCTGAACGGTCGCGTTCGAGGCAGTGAATCGCTCCTTGAGTTGGGCGGTCGAGAGAAGCTTGGTGCCGGGAGGAAGGTCCCCGGACATGATCTCGTCCCGTAGGTCGGCGGCGATCCGTTCGTGCAGCGACCGCCGGTCGACTGCGTCCTGTTCGGCCTTCGGCACGGTCATCCCATCCTGAGTTCGTAGCGCAGGCGCTGGCGTTGGGCGGGCATCGTGATCAGGTCGGCCTGAATGGCCCGGTCGTCCCCGTCGAGCATGACCCGCTCCAGGCACAGCACCGGCTCCTCCGCGCCGGTCCCCAGCAGCTCCCGCTCCTGTGCGTCCGGCATGCGCGCGGTCACGTCCTCACGGACCTGGCGACCCACATGCCCCAGCTCGGCGAGCAGCACCACCGCTCCTCCGCGGATCTTCGCGGTGCCCGCGAGACCGGTGCCTGCCGCGATATGCGCCGGGTAGTACGAGTCGGTGAGCTCGCACGGCTGCTCGTCGAGGTACATGATCCGACGCCGTACGACGACCGTATCCCCGTCCCCGAGCCCCAGAAGGCGGGCCACGACAGCCGGAGCGGAAACCTCCCCGGCATGCAGGATGCGCTGCGTCCCACGCCTGCCGCGCGCTGCCGCTCCCTCACCCCATGCGTCGCCCTGGCCGCCCTCAACAGGCCGCAGATAGGGCATCGAGGAACTGATCCACGCATCGCTGGCCACTGAGCCCCTCCTCAAGCGTGATCGACACTCGCCGACCTTGCCGCTTTACACAGTAAGCGACCCCTTGGCCACCACCCTCAGAGAGTACCTCGCCACCTTTCGCGAATAGCGATAAGGTGATGCTGCTCTCACACCCAGCTCTGAGGCGGTGACTCGCCATGCCCCTGATGCGGCAGCAGTTCTTCACGCGACGCAAGCCATCCATTCGCGCAACGCGCCAGTTCGTCACCCGCACGCTCTCCGAATGGGGTCACGTAGACCGCTTGGAGGAGATCCAGTTATGCGTATCGGAGATCGCCACCAATGCCCTCCTGCACGGTGTCCCGCCGGGTCGGCTGTTCCGGGTGCGGATCGAAGCGGCCGAGGAAGAGGTGCGCATCGAAGTACGCGACTCCGGCCCCGGCCGACCGGCGGCCCAATCCCCGCGCACGGACAGCGAGAACGGCCGCGGGCTGCTGCTCGTAGGCGAACTCGCGGACGCCTGGGGCGACATCGAGCACACGGTCGGCAAGGCGGTCTGGTTCACCGTCAAGGCAACGCGAGCCCAGGGAGGCGCCCAATGACGGCCCACCCCGAGATCAACGGCGGCTCGGACCTCGACCAACTCCACCGCGACGAGATCACCGTGGCGATGAACTGGGTCATCCGCACCTGCCAGGGCGTCGTCCGCGACCACAGTCACAAGACCTTCTGGGTCCTCACCGGAACAGCGACCGGCGCTGCCCCGGCCATGGAGGATCTGATCGAGTCGGCCCGCACCGACGTCCTCGGCAAGCTCAGGCGTCAAATCGACGGCGCCGACGCCATCATCATCGGCAACGCGGAACATGAACGCACCAAGCCCGGCGGTGAGTTGCACGCGCCCCACGCGTTCAAGGCGCCACACCATCGGGGCGGCGGTACAACTGCCACACATCAATGGCGGCGGGCGCCCAGCAAGAAGGCGACGTCTATCGAAGCGATCGCACCCCAGATCCAGCAGATCACCGTGGCGTCCGCCGGGGCCAAGGCTGTGGTCAGTGCGCCCAGCCCGATCGTGCCCAGCACCACCTTGGCGCTGCGCTTCGTTGCGAGGGCTGCGCGTAGTGGTCCCGGTTCGGCAAGTCGGTCCGCCAGATAGGCATCGAACGCTTCCGCGACTTGGTCGTCGATCTCGTCCCGTATCCGAGCGTCCAGTGAGTCAGGCATGGACAACCCCCTATGTAAGGGCAAGCGGCACCGGCAGCCTGCGCGCCTGGCCCGCCTGTCCGCACCTTTGTCCTTACGCTAGCCATTGCAGAGAAGTTCTGCAAATAGTCTCTGCAATTCTGCAGAGACTCTCTGCAGTAGGGTTGCCGCATGGCTGAGCGTCCTGAGACAAGGGTTCTCACCGGCCCGGACCTCAAGGCCTTCTACAAGGCGTTGTCCAACCCGGTGCGCCGAGACATCCTGAGCTATCTCGGCGAGCACGGCGAGGCGAACTCGACCAGCGTCGCCAAGGCGCTCGGCGAGAGCACCGGTACCACCAGCTACCACCTGCGCAAGCTCGCGGGCCTCAACCTGATCGCCGAGATCGAAGAGAAGTCCAGCGGCCGTGAACGCTGGTGGAAGTCGCTGATGACGGACATCTTCACACCTCCAGGGCTCGTCATGACGGCCGACGAACGGGAAGCGGCGGTGAAGATCGGCGCGCTCAAGATGACGCAGGATCTGAGTCTCGTCGTGAGTGCGTACACCGGCTACGACAACTCGGCGGGCTGGAACCAGATCCAGCGCTCCGGCCTGTGGATGACCAAGGATCAGGTGGCGGCGTTCGTCGAGGAGTACCAGGTACTGCTGCGCAAGTACGCGACCGAACCGGGGGATCGTCCTTCCGGCTCCCGCAACATGGCCGTCCGCCTTGTTGTGCTGCCCGACCAGGAGCGCCCTCAGCTGACGCTGCCAACGGAAGCGGACGACGACTAGCGCCGTACATCGATCAGCTGCGCCGGCTGAGGCGCCGGCCGTCAGCTCAATGCGGCCTCGCCCGTGTGGACCGCGCGCAGGGCTCGGTCGACGGTTTCCCGGTTCTCGCCGACCGGGGCCACGTAGTCGAGGACGCCGCGGGCGGCGTCGTCCCCGAGGGCGCGGGTGATGACCCAAGTGCCCAGGTACTGGGACGCCAGGCAGCCGCCCGCCGTGGCGATGTTGCCCTCGGCGTGGAAGGGGACGTCCAGGACGGTGACGCCGGCGGCTTCGACGAAGGGGCGGGTCTTGATGTCCGTGCAGGCGGGCATGGAGTCGAGCAGCCCGAGCTTGGCGAGGACCAGCGCGCCGGAGCACTGGGCGCCGATCAGCTGGCGTGCCGGGTCGAGGGGGAGCCTGGAGATCAGGTGGTCGTCGGCGACGACGTCGCGCGTCTTCACTCCGCTGCCGATCAGCACGACGTCGGCTTCCGTCACGAACTCCATCGGGCGCTGGCCGGTGACCTCGACGCCGTTCATGGAGGTGATGACCGGCGTCGGCGTCGTGATGAACGCCTCCAGGCCGGCCTTTCGGCACCGGTTGATCAGCGCCGAGGCGATGAAGCTGTCGAGCTCGTTGAATCCGTCAAAGGTGACCACGGCTACCTGCTGCATGACATCTCCCTCAAGTACGGCATGGTGGCTCAGCCTCTCAGGTGTGCTGTGGTCGGGGCGCGGGCCAATTGGTGGGCGGTGGCCTGTCCGGCCCTGGCCCCGGTCCTTAAGACGTCTTTAGGACTTACGCTGGAAGTGTCCACAGCGGCCGCACGACCGAGGACGGTGAGCATCCATGGCCAAGTACGAGCAGATCGCGGATGCCCTGCGGCAGAGCATCCGCGCAGGTCAGCTCGGGCCCGGGGAGCGGCTTCCGGCCGAGGACAAGCTTGCGGCGCGGTATCGGACGAGCGTGCCGACGCTGCAGCGGGCGCTGTCGGAGCTGGTGGCCGAGGGGCTGATCGACAGGCGGCACGGGGTGGGGACGTTCGTACGGACCCCGCGGCGGCGGGTCGAGCGGAGCAACGAGCGGCACCAGTGGGAGAAGGACCGGGCCCGCCGGTCCAGGGCGGAGCGGCTGCGGACCGGGTCGACCGAGCATGACACCGGGCTGGAGGTCGGCGACCTCGCCTTTCACGCCGAGTACCGCGACGCGAAGGCCGATGAGGACCTGGCGTCGGTCTTCGGGGTCCCCGTGGGCACGCGGCTGCTGGAGCGGATCTACCGCACCAACTGCCGCGAGGAGGACGCGCCGTTCGCGCTCGTGCACTCCTATCTGGTCCATGACGTCGTGGCCGCCAACCCCGACCTGCTCGACGCCGCCCATGAGCCCTGGCCCGGCGGCACCCAGAATCAGCTCTACACGATCGGCGTCGAGCTGGACCGCATAGAGGAACGGATCACGGCCCGGCCGCCGACGGTGGAGGAGGTGGAGGCGCTCGGCCTCAAGAAGGGGGTTTCGGTGATCGTCCTCCGGAAGATCTGTACGGACATCGGCGATCGGGTCGTCGAGGTCTCCGACGTGACGCTGTGCGGAGACCGTACGGAACTCGTCTTCACCACGCCCCTGAAGAGGTGGTGACCATGCCGAACACCATCACCGTCATCACCGCCGTCCACGCCCCGGGCGCGGTGCATCTGCCGGACGCCCACAAGTCGTTGCGCGAGCAGGAGCTGCCGGACGGCTGGGACTGGCAGTGGGTGATCCAGGAGGACGGAGAGTCGGACGCCGTACGGCCCTACGTGCCCGACGACGTGCGCGTCAGCTTCGGACAGGGCCGGGCCGGACGGGCCGCGATGGCGCGCACGATGGGGCTCTCCCGCGCCGAGGGCGTGTACATCAAGGTGCTGGACGCCGACGACATGCTCACCCCCGGCGCACTCGCCCGCGATCTCCGCGCGCTCACCGACCACCCCGATCTCGGCTGGGCCACCTCCCGCGCCCTGGACCTGCTGCCCGACGGCTCCACCGTCGGCTTCGAGGGCGACCCGCCGCAGGGGCCCATCGCACGCGGCGCGGTCCTCGAATTCTGGCGGGCGAACGACTATCGCGCCCAGGTCCACCCCGCCACCCTCTTCGTACGCCGGGAGCTGCTCCTCGCCCTCGGCGGCTGGATGGCCCTCCCCGCCTCCGAGGACACCGGCCTCCTCATGGCCCTCAACGCGGTCAGCCGCGGCTGGTTCACCGCCGAGACCGGTCTGCTCTACCGCAAGTGGCCCGGCCAGGTCACCAGCCAGTCCGCCCACACCGACGCGGCCGAGCGCGCGGCACGGTTCGCGGTGGTCGAGGCGCGGGCCCGGGTCCTGGCCGCCATGGACGGCTGGCGCTACGACACCCGCTGAGAACCCGCTCGCCGCCACCGATGAGTTTGTGCGGCCTCCCCGGTCTGAGAGGAGGAAGAGCTCACCGACCGCATCCCACGGAGGGGCGTCATGAGGAAGATCACCGCCAGCCTGTTCATCTCGCTCGACGGGGTCGTGGAGGCGCCCGACCAGTGGCACTTCCCGTACTTCAACGACGAGATGGGCGCCGCCGTCGACGCGGGCCTCGGCGCGGCCGACACCCTCCTCATCGGCCGCAAGACCTACGACAGCTTCGCCGGAGCCTGGCCGGACCGCGAGGCGGCGGGCGGTGAGGACGCCCACTTCGCCAAGAAGCTCGGCGACGCGCGCAAGATCGTCCTGTCCCGCCAGAACCTCAGCTTCACCTGGCGGAACTCCGAGCAGCTCAAGGGCGACTTCGCCGACGCCGTCACCGCGCTGAAGAACGAACCGGGCGGGGACATCGCCCTCAGCGGCTCGGTCTCGGTCGTCCGGCAGCTCATGGCGCACGGCCTGCTGGACGAGCTGCATCTGCTGGTCCACCCGATCGCCGTCCGCAAGGGCATGCGGCTGTTCGACGAGAGCGAGACCACGATCCCGCTGAAACTGCTCTCCTCCGCCACCTTCAGCACCGGTGTGCTGCACCTCGTCTACGCCCCGGCCGAGTCCACCGCCGACGCCACCTACGAGGACGCCAAGACCCACCTGCCCCGGGACGACCAGTAGACGCCCCAGCCCTCGGCCCCCAGGACGGCCACTCAGGGCAGGGTTTCCGCGTCGACCCGTGAGAAGACCAGGTCGCTCTCCTCGGTGACCGGCCCCCGCCAGCGGACCGGAACCTCCGGCGGGCGCCGCAGGGCGCCGGGGTAGCTGCCTGCCGCGTAGTCGTTGGGCAGGCGGTAGACGTGGAAGCCGTGGCCCTTGAGGGTGGCCAGCAGGTCTTCGACGGAGTCGCCCAGGTCGGACATGCGCTGGGGGGTGACCTCGACGGTCAGTTCGGCGTCGGGGCGCAGTTTGTCGAGGAGGGGGACGAGGCCGCGGATCACGCTGCCTTCCGCGCCCTCCACGTCGATCTTGATGACCCTGGCGTTGGTGATCTCGTCGTCGGTGAGGAGGTCGGGCAGGGGCTGGGCCGCGATCTCGAAGGTGGACTCGGCGGGGCCGTCGTAGGGGACGACGCTGTTGGCGCCCATGTTGCGGGAGCTGGCGAGGATGAAGGTCAGCAGCTCGTCGCGGTCGGAGACGGCCGCGTTGAGGGCGCGGATGTTGGTGCGGTCGTTGCGCCGGGCGTGGCGCCGGAGGAGCTGGTGGAACGTCGGTGAGGCCTCGATCGCCACCACCGTCCCACCGCGGCCGACGAGGCGGGAGGCGAGGACGCTGTAGTAGCCGATGTTGGCCCCGACGTCCACGAAGACGTCTCCGGGCTTCAGCCGGCGCTGGAGCCACCGCGTCATATGGGGCTCCCAGACCCCGAAGAGGTAGAGGTACCGCTGGATGAGGTCCTGGGTGTCCACGGCGAAGGTGGCGCCGAAGCGCGTACGGGCCAGGCGGTGCAGAGGGCGGTCCCGCAGGGCGGCGTTGAGATGGCGTTCGACCAGGGCCCGCTTTCCGGCGCTCCAGGGCGCGTGGCGGACGTACTCGCGGCCGAGGTCGAGAGCGGCCTGGTCGACGAGCCTGCGGATCACGGGGTCTCCAGGTGGGGGAGGCGTCTTCTTGTGGTGCGGCGTGCGGCGTGCGGCGTGCGGTACGCGGGTCGTTCGCTGTCGCGCCGCACCGGTGCCCAGTGTCCCCCGGAGATGCCCCCGACATCGCCCGGAGATGCCCCGACATGGCCCGGAGATGCCCCGGTCATGGCCCGGACATGGAAGCGCCCGACCGCTGGCGACGGGGGATGCACCAGCGGTCGGGCTGTACCTAAGAGTAACGCGGTCGCCGGGGTGGGGAAGCCGACTCCTCCCCTGCGGGAGCAGTTGTGACCGCGATCACGCAACGTTCGCGCAACGTCGTTACTGACCGCACGGAGGCGCGTACGAGAGCCGGGAGAGGTATTCGTCCCATTTCCCCGGGGTCAGCACGCCTCGCGTCTTCGAGCAGATGCGACGCACCGCCTCATCCACGTCCAGGCTCCACAGCCGGACCGTGTCCGCGCCGCTGGACACCCCGAGCATCCGGCTGTGCGGGCTGAACGACAGGAAATTGCCGGTCTTGGCGTTGGGGCTCAGCGACTGGCCGATGGACGTGGCCTTGGAGGGGACGGTGACGTCCCACAGCCGGACCGCGTTGTCGTTGCCGCCGCTCGCGAGCGTGTTGCCGTCCTTGCTGAAGGTCAGCGACACGATCGCGTCGGTGTGGCCGGTGAGCGGGGACCGCAGCCGGGTCGCCCTGCCGGGGCCGGTGACGTCCCACAGCCGGACCGTGTTGTCGTCGCTGCCGCTGGCCAGCGTGCGGCCGTCCGGAGTGAAGACGAGCGCGTTGACGGGGCCGAGGTGGCCCGTGACCGGCCCGCCCCGTGGGGTGGCGTGGCGCGGGTCGGTCACCTTCCACAGCCGGATGGTGTTGTCCGCGCTGCCGCTGGCCAGTGTGCGGCCGTCCGGGCTGAAGACGAGTGAGTTGACGTAGCCCCGGTGGCCGGTGAGCGGTTTGCCGAGCTTGCGGACATGCGACGGGTCGCTGACGTTCCACAGCTGGATGGTGTTGTCGTTGTACGCCGTCGCCATCATGCGCCCGTCCGGCGTGAAGCCCAGCGCGCCCGCGAACCTGGTCCGCAGGGGGAGGGGCGGTTTGTACGGGACGGGCCGGGTCGGATCGGTGACGTTCCACAGCCGCACCTGACGGTCTCCGGTCATCATCGCGAGGGTGTGGCCGTCCGGGGTGAACGTCAGCTCCCGCACCGAGCCCTCCCCGGGGTCGAACGGCTCGCCCAGCGGCACCGGCCGGTTGGGATCGTCCACGTTCCACAGCCGGACCTTCTCGTCGCGCCCGGCCGTGGCGAGCACCCGCCCGTCCGGGCGGAACACCCCGATCCGGCCGACCATGTCCGATGTCGGGATCGACCACAGCCGGACCGTGTTGTCGCCGCTCCCGGTGGCGAGGGTCCGCCCGTCGGGGCTGAAGCCCAGGGCGTACATCTCGCCGCTGCTCCCCGCGAGCGGCTCGCCGACCTGTGACGGATACGCCGGATCGCTGACGTTCCACAGGCTCGCCGTACTGTCCTGGCTGGCGGCGGCGAGCATGGATCCGTCCGGGCTGAAGGACACCGACCATATGGGACCGATGTGGCCGGTGAGCGGCGAGCCCAGCGACTCCGCGTGACGTGGATCGCCGACGTCCCACAGCCGGATGGTGTTGTCCGCGCTGCCGCTGGCGAGGGTCCGGCCGTCCGGGCTGAACGCCACGGAGTGGATCAGATCCTTGTGGCCGGTCAGCACCTTGCCGATCCGCTTCGGACGGCGCGGATCGGCCATGTTCCACAGCCTGATCGAGGCGTCGTCGCCACCGGCCGCCAGTGTCCGCCCGTCCGGGCTGAACGCCACGGAGCGCACGGCGGCGGTGGCGCCGGTCAGCGCGCCGATCGCCTTCGGCCGGTCCGGGCGCCGCATGTCCCACAGGCGGATGACGCGATTCTCCGTGGCGGTGGCCAGCGTGCGCCCGTCCGGGCTGAAGGCGAGCAGATAGATCGTGCCGTCATGGTGGGAGAGGGGCGCGCCGAGCGGACGCGGATGGCGGGGGTCCCGTACGTCCCACAGCCGGATCGTGCCGTCGTCGCCCGCGCTGGCGAGGGTGTTGCCGTCCGGGCTGAAGACCGCACTGCTCACCCAGCTCGTATGGCCGGTGAGGGGCTTGCCCAGCGGTTTGGGGCGGGTCCGGTCCCTGACGTCCCACAGCCGGACGGTCCGGTCGTAGCTGGCGGTGGCCAGCAGCCGCCCGTTCGGGCTGAACGAGGTGAGGTAGACGGCGCCGGTGTGGCCGTGCAGCGGCGTGGCCAGCGGCGCGTTCACCACCGACAGCAGCCGGTTCCTGGTGGCCTCGTCGTGCGGCCGCAAGTCGTGTGCCACCAGGGCGAGCTGGGCGGACAGCGACGGATCCGTGTTCTGGAAGCGATCGGCCTCGGTGACCACCTGCTCGAACACCGCGTCGTCCCGCTGCTGCCACGCGACCACTGCCGTACCGGCGGCCAGCACCGCCAGCACGACCAGAGCCGACACCGCGCCACGGCGGAGCCACACCGTGCGCCTGCGCAGCCTCACCGAAGCGGCCAGGAACTCCACCGCGCTACGGGTCAGAAAGGTGCCCCCCGCGGTCTTCGCCCAGGTGTGGGCCTGCTCCAGCCGGGAGCCCCGGTAGAGCAGGGAGGAGTCGCGGTTCGAGCCCTCCCAGGACCGGCCGTCCTCCTCCAGCCGCTGGCGCACCAGATGGTCGTTGCGGTCCTCGTCGATCCAGTCGCGCAGCCGTGGCCAGGCGTGGAGCAGCGCCTCATGGGTGATCTCCACGGTCTCCGCGTCGAGCGTCACCAGGCGGGCGCGGACCAGTGTTTCGAGCGATTCCTCCGTCTTGCCCGGATCCGTCGACTCCTTCGCCAGTTGGTGCCGGGTCCCCCGCCTGCGGGTGGCCTGGGTGTCCTCGCCCAGCCGGACCAGCCGGAGGAGCAGCAGCCTCGCCGCCGTGCGCGCCTCGGAGTCGAGGCTGGACCAGGCCCGCTCGGCGGTCGCCGCCACCGCCCCCTGGATGCCGCCCGCCGCGCGATAACCGGCCAGCGTCAGCCGTCCGCCCTTCCGCCGCTGCCAGGTGGCGAGCAGGGCGTGGGAGAGGAGCGGCAGTACGCCCGCGTCATGCGTCCCACGCGGGCCGTCGGCGCTCACCTCCCGGACGATCAGCTCCGCGAGCCCTGGTTCGAGCTCCAGACCCACCGCCTTGGCCGGGCCGGTCACCGCCTCGCGCAACTCGGCGGTGGTCAGCGGCCCGAGCACCATGTGCCGGTGCTGGAGCGCGTCGGCCAGTTCGGGGTAGCCCAGGCACAGCTCGTAGAAGTCGGCTCGGATGCCGAGGACGACGAGCACGGGGGGCGGGTCACCGGGGCCGGCGGGGGTGCAGGCGGCGTGGAGGAGCTGGATGAACGTACGCCGGTCGGCCTCGTCGGAGCCGAGGGTGAACGCCTCCTCGAACTGATCCACGATCACGACGGGGCGGGCGTCGGAGGACGGCGTCTCGCGGTCCGCCCATGCGGCGACGGCCTCGCGGACCGCGTGGGCGAATTCTGGGGTGCCGGGCTCGGCCGCTGGTTCGTGTGGGGTTGGTCCGTGGGCGGCTGGTTCGTGGGTGGCTGGATTGTTTGCTGCTGGTTTGTCTGCTGCCGGCGCGTCTGTTGTCGACGTGTCTGTTGCCGACGCGCCTGTTGTCGGTGCGTCCGCTGGTGGGCCGTCAGCCGCCCGTTCGTCCGCGTCCGATTCCGCGTCCGATTCCGGTTCGTCCGGTTCCTCCGCCGTGGGGACCACGCGCGCGAGTTCGGGGATATGGCGGGCCACCTCGGCGAGCGGGTCGCCGCCCGGCACGAGTTGCAGTACGCCCCTCGCCCGGCCGTCCCCGTCGCCCGGCGCCCCGGTGCGCAACGCGGGCACCAGACCGGCGTTCAGCAGCGAGGACTTCCCCGCCCCCGAAGCGCCCACGAGCACGACCAGGCCACCCGTCTTCTCCGCCGCGTGCAGCTGGGTGACGAGGGCGTCCGTGCTCCGCTCCCGGCCGAAGAACCACCGGGCGTCCTGCCGGCGGTACGAGGCCAGGCCCCGGTACGGGCATACGCCGCCGGGGACCGCCGGGCCCTCGGCCGGGGGCCCTTCCTCTTCTTCGGCGGCCGGCGCGGGGCGTTCGCCGACCGGGTCGGCCAGCGCACGCTCCCACAGCCGTTGCCAGCGGGCCATGTCGTACAGGCCCGGGGACACCGGCACGGGCCGCGAGCGCCGTGCGTCGGGTATCAGGACATGCAGGACGGCCGCGAGGGCGGCGAACTGCGCGGGTACGTTCTTCGCTCGTCGCCAGTCGCTGATCCGCTGGGCGGAGACCCGTACGGGACGCCCCCGCTCATCGGTCCGCTGGAGTCGGACGACCGCCTCGGCCACACTCTTGAGGGGAGGATTACCGGCCTCCCTGTACAGCAGTGCGAGGCGTTCCGCGAAGGCTATGCGTGCCCCCGAGTCGGAACTCAAGGTCTCCACTCCTTACTTCCCCCGCGCTGGACATCCGGACCGGAAAACTCACTTTATATGGCTGACCAGCGGAAAAACCGGTGGCGTGATACCGGAACCTCCTCGGTGGGAGGCGCAGCTGGCAGGATCATGGCGCGATAGCGCATCCACCACGAGCCGTCCAGCCAGGCCATCAGCTCAGCGCACGGAGAGACAACCCATGGCACCGCATGTTCTCGGTCAGCTTTCGTCGCAGTCACGAGACGGTGTGCACGGGCGCGTCGCGTGAGCCCCGGAGATCCGTAGAGATCCGTGAAGCCGGTCCCATCGGGGACGGCGGTCGCATCGACCACGGATCCGACCCCCCGGTCCGCACCCGTACGGCGCGGATCGGCACCGCTCCAGCGTTCGGCACCGGTCCCCACGAGGGGAGGGACCGGCGCCGGACGTTGTGGCGGTTCTGTCGTCTCTGCTACGTCATCTGGGCGCGGCGGGCCAGTCGTCGGGGCCGCCGCCGTTCCATTCGATCAGCTCGGGGTTGTCGAGGGGCGCGTCCTCTTCCATCACACCCGCGCGGTGCAGGAGCCGCCGGAGCTCGTCCGGGCTCACCACCACTCCGACGTCGGCGCCGTCGATCAGCACACGGCGGCGGCCGTCCAGCGGTTCGTCCACCACGACGCGGGGCGGGGCCGGGGTCATGTCCTCCATAGGACCAGGCTCGCCGCTTACGGCGCCGACCGCACCTCGGGCGGGACGTGCCGATGAAACCGTGGCCGACGCGCGAGGGCCTGGGACCGGTCATCGGTCCCAGGCCCTCTGTCGTGCGGTTATGCGGTTCGTATCGGTCGCGCCGGTCAGCCGCAGTTGCCGCCGCACTGGCACGGGCCGCCGGACTGACAGCCGCAGCCGCAGCCCGAGCCGCAGCCGCATGCGCCGACGGGGTGGGCCGGAGCGGGTTCGGGCTTGGAGAGGTCCGCCATGCGTCTCCTCCTCGGGAGGGGTCACGTCACCTGCTGCTCATGGTGCCGACGACCCGGCGGCCGAGCGCAGGGGCGCGTCGACGGCGCTTTGATGCACACCGTCGCAGACGCTCACGCCCCGTAGCCGCTCACGCTCCCTCGACGACATCCCCCTGCGCCGATATCTCGTCGGCGTGCTCACCGGTGACCAGGTAGACCACGCGCTTGGCGACCGAGACCGCGTGGTCCGCGAACCGCTCGTAGTAGCGGCCCAGCAGCGTGACGTCCACGGCCGTCTCGATGCCGTGCTTCCAGCGGTCGTCCATCAGGTGCTGGAAGAGGGTGCGGTGCAGCAGGTCCATCGCGTCGTCGTCCTGCTCCAGCTGGAGCGCGAGGTCGACGTCCTTGGTGATGATGACCTCGGCGGACTTCGCCATCAGCCGCTGGGCGAGCTGGCCCATCTCCAGGATCGTGGCGTGCAGATCGTGCGGCACGGCCGAGTTCGGGAAGCGGAGCCGGGCCAGCTTGGCGACGTGCTGCGCGAGGTCGCCGGAGCGCTCCAGGTCGGCGCTCATCCGCAGGCTGGTCACCACGATCCGCAGATCGGTGGCGACCGGCTGCTGCCGGGCGAGCAGGGCTATCGCCCGTCCCTCCAGGTCCCGCTGCAGATCATCGACCTTCTCATCGGCGGCGATGACGCTCTCGGCGAGCTTGAGGTCCGCGTCGAGAATCGCGGTGGTGGCACGGCCGATGGCCGAACCGACGAGCCGGGCCATGTCGACCAGGCCGTCCCCGATCGAATCAAGCTCCTCGTGGTACGCGTCCCGCATCACTGACCTCTTTCACTGACTCTCGGTGACGATCTTTGACAGGCTCTGACAGGTTTCCTGGCAGTTCTCCGTGGCTCATGGCTCATGCCCCGGGGCCCCACACTTCCACGCTCCGGCCGAAACGCGTCCGCTTCCGGCATCCGGCGTTAATCACACCTGATGCCCAGGTGAACTCTCGGCAACGCGACCCCGGCCGCCCCGTGTGAGACCCGCTCGACGAAACGTCCGGAGTGAACCGATACCGACTCCTCGGTGAACTCTCGGCAACGTCTGACCGAGGGGATCGTCACGGGGCTGTGGAGGGGTCTCGCCGCCCGCATAACCTGGACGCATGAACGTGAACGCGGCGATCGCCGCAGTGGCGGCGCTCGCCGGGTTGTGCACCGGCGTCATCGCCATGCTGGCGTTCCGCTGGAGCGAGCGTGAACAGGCGAAGCCTACGCGCTCCTCGCTGCATACCGACGCCGTGCTGCCGCCCGGCGTGGACACAGTGCTGTCGGTACTGCGTTCCTCGGCCGTCGTCCTCGATGAAGCGGACGCCGTCGTCAAGGCGAGCTCGGCCGCGTACGCGCTGGGCCTGGTGCGCGGCGGCAAGCTGGCCGTCGAGCCGATGCTGGCGATGGCCCGCGACACCCGGCGGGACGGCGAGATCCGGCAGATCGAGCTCGATCTGCCGCGCCGCGGCACCGGCCGGGGCGGCGACGCGCTCGCGGTGTCCGCCAGAGTGGCCCCGCTGGGCTCCCGGCTGGTCCTGCTGCTCGTGGAGGACCTCACCGAGGCCCGCCGGATCGAGGCGGTACGACGCGACTTCGTCGCCAATGTCAGCCATGAGCTCAAGACCCCGGTCGGCGCGCTGTCCCTGCTGTCCGAGGCCGTGATGGACGCGTCCGACGACCCGGAGGCGGTCACCCGCTTCGCCGGGCGGATGCAGGTCGAGGCGACCCGCCTGACCAGCCTGGTCCAGGAGCTCATCGACCTCTCCCGGGTGCAGAACGACGACCCGTTGGAGGACGCCGAGCCGGTCCGGGTGGACGAGCTCGTCGCCGAGGCCATCGACCGGTGCCGCCACCAGGCGGGCACCAAACAGATCACGATGGCCACGGGCGGCACCGCCGATCTGCACGTCTGGGGCAACCGCGGCCAGCTGGCCGCCGCACTCGGCAATCTCGTCGAGAACGCGGTCAACTACAGCCCGGCCCGTACCCGCGTCGGCATCGCCGCCCGCCGCATCCCCGCGACCGGCGGGGACCTGATCGAGATCGCCGTGACCGACCAGGGCATAGGCATCTCCGAGAAGGACCGCGAGCGGATCTTCGAGCGCTTCTACCGGGTCGACCCGGCCCGCTCGCGGCAGACCGGCGGGACCGGGCTCGGGCTCGCCATCGTCAAGCATGTGGCCGCCTCGCACGGCGGGGAGGTCACCGTGTGGAGCGCCGAGGGACAGGGCTCCACCTTCACCCTGAGACTCCCGGAAGCCGGTGCGGCGCGGGACCGGGACCGCTCGCGGAGCGAGACGCGCGAGTCGAGCGAGTCGTACGACACCGGAGACCTCGATGGCGAGGACCACGGCCGACCGTACGAGACCTTCACCAATGAACCACTCTCAGCCCCGGAGGTCCTTCCGTGACCCGAGTTCTGGTCGTCGAGGACGAGGAATCGTTCAGCGACGCGTTGTCGTACATGCTTCGCAAGGAGGGATTCGAGGTCGCGATCGCGGCTACCGGCCCCGAGGGGCTCGATGAGTTCGAGCGGAACGGCGCCGACCTGGTGCTGCTCGACCTGATGCTGCCGGGCCTGCCCGGTACGGAGGTCTGCCGCCAGCTGCGCGGCCGGTCCAATGTCCCGGTGATCATGGTGACCGCCAAGGACAGCGAGATCGACAAGGTGGTCGGGCTGGAAATAGGCGCCGACGACTATGTGACCAAGCCCTTCTCCTCGCGCGAGCTGGTCGCCCGGATCAGAGCCGTGATGCGCCGCCGCGGTGAGCCGGAGGAGGTCACCCCGGCCGCCCTGGAGGCCGGACCGGTCCGGATGGACGTCGACCGGCACGTGGTCACGGTCGGCGGCGGCAAGGTGGACCTCCCGCTGAAGGAGTTCGACCTGCTGGAGATGCTGCTCCGCAACGCGGGCCGGGTGCTGACCCGGATGCAGCTGATCGACCGCGTCTGGGGTGCGGACTACGTGGGCGACACCAAGACCCTCGACGTCCACGTCAAGCGCCTCCGGGCCAAGATCGAGCCCGACCCGGGCGCGCCTCGGTATCTGGTGACGGTGCGGGGTCTGGGCTACAAGTTCGAGCCGTAAAGCCGGGCCTGAGCCCCGGACCGCCGGACGGAGTCCGGCACAGTGTCCCGAAGCCCGTGAGGCCCGCCAGGGCCGAGTGGTGCGAGGGGCGCACGCGGAAGGGGGGCGAGCCCGGCCTGGGCGCGCCTCGGTATCTGGTGACGGTGCGGGGTCTGGGTTACAAGTTCGAGCCGTAAAGCCACCTGCTCATGCGCGAGGGCGGCCCTGGAAAGGTCCAGGGCCGCCCTCGCGCATGCCTGGGCGGGTCTCAGAGGCCCGTGGCGACCGGCCGACGGGTCTCAGTGACCGCCGCCGTTCGGGTTGGGCTCGCCGGACGCGATGCCGTTCGGGGCGCCGCTGCTCTCCTCGCCGCCGGGCCGGCCGCTCGCCGTGCCGGACGGGGTGCCACTGGGCGTACCACTGGCGGTGCCACTGGGCGTACCACTCGGCTTGCCGCCGGGCGTCGCCGAGCCCGACGGCTTGGCGGTCGGCAGCTCGGACGGGCCCCAGCCCTTGAAGTAGCTCTTCGCCGGGACCACGAACGCGGTGATCGGGATGTTGCCGGTCGAGCTGAGGTCGAAGACGACCCGCTCCGCGTTGCCGTCCTGGGTGGCCTCGCGCCCGTCGCTGATGACGGCGGAGGCGTTGCCCTTGCCGCCGAAGGCCACCGAGCCGCCGTGCGGGACCACGACCGGGCCCTTGCCCTTGGCCGGGGAGAGCTTCACCCGAGCGCTGGTGCCGGGGAGGGTGATGGCCTTGACGGTCTGGTCGTTCTTGCCGTTGTTGAAGATCCGGCCGGTGATGACGGCCGGGCCCTTGGCGGTGCGGTCCGGCTGGGTCACCACGGTGGCGTTCTGGATCTTGATGTCCCCGACGGACGTCGCGGCGTTGTCGGGCTTGACCTCCAGGGTCTGCGCGTCGTTCCCCGCCGCGCAGGCGGAGAGCGGGGCGATCGAGACCACGATGGCGGCTGCGGCGAGGGCGCCGCGTCGAAGGCTGCTGCTCACGGCGGCGGCATCTCCTAGGACGAGGTAAAGGTTGGATCAGCGCGCTTAGATTACCGATCCGC
Source organism: Streptomyces iranensis (assembly GCF_017874715.1). Taxonomy (GTDB): domain Bacteria; phylum Actinomycetota; class Actinomycetes; order Streptomycetales; family Streptomycetaceae; genus Streptomyces; species Streptomyces iranensis. The sequence goes on from NZ_JAGGLR010000019.1 coordinate 265,003, forward strand.
CCTCCTCGGCCCGCACCCGACCCGCCCCAAGGCGATCGGCCCCGGGGCGGCACGCCCGTACGCTGCCGGTTCCGAGGTGGTTCCGGCGTGGGTCCGGTGTGGTTCGGGCGCGCTTCCCGCGTGCGTCACGCGGTCCGTACGGCGCCGTCCCGAAGTCCCGAATATCGGCTCTACCGGCCGCGCGGGAGATTATCGGTAAGGAATCCACGCACGTCCGAGAATTGATCACGGACTTGATCCGCTCTGCGTGATCAAGTCCGTGATCAATTCTCGAATCGGGGCCGGATCCCGCACTCCTGATCCGAACGGAGTAGCGGAAGTCCATCGACTGGACTCCGGCAAAACGGGACGTAGGGCCACTCGTCCGGGCTTCTTCCGACGCGTAACGGGTGGGTTTCGGGGTACCTGGACAGCCGCTCCCACCTGCGAATACCCGGTTCCGCAGGCCTCGTGCAGCACGTTCCTGCCGCACTTGTCAAGCCCCGAGATGTGCCCTGACCTGCGAAAACGCCATTCAGAAGAAGGCGTTCCCGTGTTACCCTGGATAGCCACGGAAGGGGTACCTGTCACATGACGTTCAAGGTTGGCGACACCGTGGTCTATCCCCATCACGGGGCCGCGCTGATCGAGGCCATCGAAACTCGCCAGATCAAAGGCGTGGACAAGACCTACTTGGTGCTGAAGGTCGCTCAGGGTGACCTGACGGTTCGTGTGCCGGCGGACAATGCGGAGTTCGTCGGTGTGCGTGATGTGGTCGGCCAGGACGGGCTGGACCGGGTCTTCGAGGTGCTGCGCGCACCGTATGCGGAAGAACCGACGAACTGGTCCCGTCGCTACAAGGCAAATCTCGAGAAGCTCGCCTCCGGTGATGTGATCAAGGTTGCCGAGGTCGTGCGTGACCTGTGGCGCCGAGAGCGTGAGCGCGGACTCTCCGCCGGTGAGAAGCGCATGCTCGCCAAGGCCCGCCAGATCCTGGTGAGCGAGCTCGCCCTCGCCGAGAGCACCAACGAGGACAAGGCCGAGGCCCTGCTCGACGAGGTTCTCGCGTCCTGACAAATCAATGCCGTGGTGCCCGAGTGACTCAGACGTGAATTCCCGCTAAATCGTCTGTCGCCGGGCGCTGCGGCATGTGTACGTGCCGGACGTCCTGATCCCCTGAGTGATCTCCTTTGATCCCTCGTTCGATTCCCCGAGCGATCTCTGAGTCACCGTCCATCGCATTTGGTCCATCGCACCTGGTGCCGATGCGCCACCGCGCGCACGGTGCGCGGTGTAGGTGTGCCGGGCTCGGGCAGCTGGCTCGACCAGTCGTCACGGAAGGGGCCGGTCGGGGCATCGCGCCCGGCACGCTGTGGCCATACCCATTTCGGCTGAGGAAGCAAACCTGAACGCCAACTCAATGTCCGCAACACCGGACCACGGCGGCTCCGGCGTGTCCGGGCGAACCGTCCGCACCGCCGCCGTGATCCCCGCCGCGGGCCGCGGCGTGCGACTGGGTCCGGGCGCCCCCAAGGCGCTGCGCCCGCTGGGCGGCACGCCCATGCTCGTCCACGCCGTACGGGCGATGGCCGGATCCCGCTCCGTCTCCCTCGTCGTCGTGGTCGCCCCGCCGGACGGCGCCGACGAGGTGCGGCGGCTGCTGGACGCGTATCCGCTGAGCGGCAGCCTCGGCGACACCACCGAGGTGGTCGTCGTGCCCGGCGGCGAGACCCGCCAGGAGTCGGTGCGCGAGGGGCTGGCCGCCGTCCCCGAGACCGTCACCACCGTGCTGGTGCACGACGCGGCCCGGCCGCTGGTGCCCGTGGACACGGTGGACGCGGTCGTCGCCGCCGTACGGGACGGGGCGCCCGCCGTCGTCCCGGCGCTGCCGGTGGCCGACACCGTGAAGCAGGTCGAGCCGCGCACCGGGGAGCGGGCCGGTGAGCCCGAGCCGGTGGTCGGCACCCCCGAGCGCGCGCTGCTGCGCGCCGTCCAGACCCCGCAGGGCTTCGACCGCGCCACGCTCGTGGCCGCCCACGAGAAGATCGTCCTGGAGGGCGAGGGCGCCACGGACGACGCGGGCATGGTGGAGCGGCTCGGTGTCGAGGTCGTGGTCGTCCCCGGCCACGAGGAGGCGTTCAAGGTGACCCGGCCGCTGGACCTGGTGCTGGCCGAGGCGGTCCTGGCCCGCAGGAGGGCGAACGATGGCTTCTGATGCGGCGATGCTCCCCCTGGTGGGCATCGGCACGGATGTGCACGCCTTCGAGAAGGGCCGTGAGCTGTGGTGCGCCGGGCTGCTGTGGGAGGGCGAGGAGTACGGACTCGCCGGGCACTCCGACGGTGATGTGGCGGCGCACGCCGCCTGTGACGCGCTGTTCTCCGCCGCCGGGCTCGGCGATCTCGGCGCCCATTTCGGCACCGGCCGCCCCGAGTGGTCCGGCGCGGCCGGTACCACGCTGCTCGCGGAGGCCGCCCGGATCGTCCGGGACGCGGGCTTCGAGATCGGCAACGTGGCGATCCAGGTGATCGGCGTACGCCCGAAGATCGGCAAACGGCGCGAAGAGGCGACGAAGGCGCTGACGGCGGCCGTGGGCGCCCCCGTCTCGGTGTCCGGTACGACCACGGACGGGCTGGGGCTGACCGGCCGCGCCGAGGGGCTCGCGGCGATCGCGACGGCGCTGGTGTTCCGTAGGTAAGGGCGACAGGTAAGGGCCACAGGTAAGGGCGACCGGTAGTCCGTACGGGGGGGGCGCGGATGCTCCGGCGGTGGCGCCGCCCGGCGTTCGGGATGGGCGCGCGGGTGCGTCCGGAGTGTCACCCGCGTCCCGAGTGTCACGCTTCTGTGTCCCCGCGTGGAAGGGGCACGGGGCACCGTTCTCTTCCCACTACCCTTGATGCGTGACTATTCGCCTGTACGACACCAGCGCTCGGCAGATCCGTGACTTCACCCCGCTCAAGCCGGGCTGTGTCTCGATCTACCTGTGCGGCGCGACCGTGCAGGCCGCCCCGCACATCGGGCACATCAGGTCGGGGCTGAACTTCGACATCATGCGCCGCTGGTTCGCCCACCGCGGCTATGACGTGACGTTCATCCGCAATGTCACGGACATCGACGACAAGATCATCGCGAAGTCGGCGGAGCAGAAGCGCCCCTGGTGGGCGATCGGCTACGAGAACGAGCGCGCCTTCAACCAGGCGTACGACATCCTCGGCTGCCTGCCCGTGACCTATGAGCCGCGGGCGACCGGTCATGTCCCCGAGATGATCGAGATGATGCGGGAGCTGATCGACCGGGGTCATGCGTATGCCGCCGAGGGCAATGTCTACTTCGATGTGCGCTCGTTCCCCGAGTATCTGAAGCTCTCCAACCAGGATCTGGACGGACTGCGCCAGCCCTCGGGCGAGGGCGAGACCGGCAAGCGCGACCCGCGCGATTTCGCCATGTGGAAGGCGGCGAAGCCGGGGGAGCCCAGCTGGGAGACCCCGTGGGGGCGCGGCCGTCCCGGCTGGCACCTGGAGTGCTCGGCGATGGCGCACAAGTACCTCGGGCGCGCCTTCGACATCCACGGCGGCGGCGTCGACCTGATCTTCCCGCACCATGAGAACGAGATCGCGCAGGCCAAGGCGTTCGGCGACGACTTCGCCGCCTACTGGGCGCACAACGCCTGGGTGACCATGAGCGGCGAGAAGATGAGCAAGTCGCTCGGCAATTCGGTGCTGGTCTCCGAGATGGTCAAGCGCTGGCGTCCGATCGTGCTCCGCTACTACCTGGGCACCCCGCACTACCGGTCGATGATCGAGTACAGCGAGGAGGCCCTGCGCGAGGCCGAGTCGGCGTTCGCGCGGATCGAGGGCTTCATCCAGCGCGTGGTGGAGAAGGCCGGGAGCGTCGAGCCCGCCGCCGAGGTGCCGCCCGCCTTCGCCGAGGCGATGGACGACGACCTCGGGGTGCCGCAGGCGCTCGCGGTCGTCCACACCACCGTTCGCCAGGGGAACTCCGCCCTGACCGCCGACGACAAGGAGGCGGCGGTCGCCCGGCTCGCCGAGGTGCGGGCCATGCTGGGGGTGCTGGGCCTCGATCCGCTCGCCGAGCACTGGGCGGGCGGTTCGGACCGCGGTGAGGATCTGCACGGCGTGGTCGATTCCCTCGTCCGGCTGGTCCTGGAGCAGCGGCAGGCCGCGCGGACCCGTAAGGACTACGCGACGGCGGACGCGATCCGCGATCAGCTGCAGCAGTCGGGTCTGGTGATCGAGGACACCCCGTCCGGGCCGCGCTGGGAGCTGGGCACCCGCTGACCTCGCTGTTTGTGCCGCCCGCCACCTCGGGCGGCACACTTGTGACCGTACATACGACCGTAGACGCGTGTTGCGTTCGACGTTTTTCCGTTGCCGTTTGCCGAGCAGCGCTGAGCAGTGAAGAGACAGGTGACATTCATGGCCGGCAACAGCCAGCGCAGGAACCGCCGTACCAGCAACAAGAAGGGCGCGACGGTCGGCAGCGGCGGTAAGCGGCGCCGCTCCCTCGAGGGCAAGGGGCCCACCCCGCCCGCCGAGATGCGCAAGGGACACGCCAAGCAGCGGATGGCCAACGCCCGCGCCCGCCAGTCCGCCAAGCGCCCCGTCCCGCGGCGCGGCGGCAAGGGCTCGAACGAGCTGGTGGTGGGCCGTAACCCGGTGGTCGAGGCGCTGCGCGAGGGCGTTCCGGCGAACACGCTGTATGTCCAGCAGTTCATCGACAGCGACGACCGGGTGCGCGAGGCGCTGAAGGTCGCGGCCGACCGCGGCGGCATCCACCTCATGGAGGCGCCCAAGGCCGAGCTGGACCGGATGACGAACGGGCTGAACCACCAGGGCCTGGTGCTCCAGGTCCCGCCGTACGAGTACGCCCACCCCGAGGACCTGAGCGCGGCCGCCTTCGACGAGGGCGAGGACCCGCTGATCGTCGCCCTCGACGGCGTCACGGATCCGCGCAACCTGGGTGCGGTGGTCCGCTCGGTGTCCGCCTTCGGCGGCCATGGCGTGGTCGTACCGGAGCGGCGGGCGGCCGGGATGACCGCAGGCGCCTGGAAGACCTCCGCGGGCACCGCCGCCCGCACCCCGGTCGCCCGCGCGACCAACCTCACCCGGACCCTGGAGGCCTACCAGAAGGCGGGCCTGACGGTGGTCGGGCTGGCGGCGGACGGCGATGTCGAGCTGCAGGATCTCGAGGTGCTGGACGGCCCGGTCGTGTTCGTCGTCGGCAGCGAGGGCAAGGGGCTGTCGCGGCTGGTGGGCGAGACCTGTGATCTGCGGGTGCGGATTCCGATGCCGGGGGGCGCGGAGTCGCTGAACGCGGGCGTGGCGGCGGGCGTCGTGCTGTACGAGGCGGCACGGCGCCGGGGCTGACCCTGGCGTGGGCGGCGCGCCGCCGGGCCTGGGCGGTGCGCCGCCGGGCGTGAACGGTGTGCTGCCGGGCATGGGCGGTGCGCCGCCGGGCGTGGGCGAGTCCGGTACGGGCGTGGGCCGGAGCGTTGGTGCCCCGGTCGGTCATGCTGCGCCCTCCGGCCGATGATCTTGACGGGCCTCGGACAGATCGGGACGTCCCCGGCAGTGTCTTTCCCGTCCGTCGCTCGGTTAGTTGGACGTGGAGACCAGAAAAGCCCGCATGCCTTCGCCCCTGGCGGGACGCGCGGGGGGATTCGACGACGAACCACAGCTGACCATGGCCAAGGTGCCATGCGATCCGGCGCAGGTCGCCGTCAATGCCCCGAGCTTCCGGGTGCAGCTCAGCGTCCCGGTCGTCAGCAACACGCTGACGGACACGGCCCGGCTCGCCCGCGTCCCGGCCCCCGGCCGGCGTCGGCCGCCCGTGGTGTGGAGCGGCCGCACCCGCCCCGGCGGGGACACCGCGGCGACCCGGCTGCTGCAGGCCGTGCGGTACTCCTCCGAGGGACTGACCGACAGTCTGTCCGATGGCCTGACCGATGGTTTGGGCCGTTCCCGGGCGGGCGAGGGCGCCGAGGACTTGGGCGCCACGCAGGTGCTGCCGCGGATCGCCTTCGACGACGACACGGCGCCCACGGTCATCGGCCCGCGCAACCCCCGTACGGAGTCCGTGCCCCGGTCGTCCGGCGGGCGGCGGGGTCCGGGCGCGGACGGCCCGGCCGAGGCGGGCGGAGCGCGCGGATCGGGCGGATCGGGCGGATCGGGCCGGGCGAGCGCGGTGGCCAGGGCGGCCGGGACGGAGCGGCGCGGCGCGCCCTCCGGACGGCCGGGCGCCCTCGACGGCGAGCGGGACGAGTCGCGGCGCGCCGCGGTCCCGCGCCCGCGCCGCCACTCCGAGTCCGTACGCCACGCCTACTACCCCGGGCGCCGGATGAACCTCGGCGTCGTCCTGCTCCCGCTGCGCATCTTCCTCGGCTTCATCTCCATCTACGGCGGGATGGGCAAGCTCTCCGACCCCGTCTACTTCGACGGCGGCGAGCGCGGCTCGATGGTCACCTGGCTGCGCGGGCTGCACCCCTGGCCGATCGCCGAGCCGCTGCGCGACCTGGCGCTGGAGCATCCGGTGGGCGCCGGGCTGACCGTGGCGTTCCTGCAGATCGTGGTCGGGGTGCTCACCGTGCTCGGGCTGTGGCAGCGGCTGGCCGCCTCGTTCGGCGCGCTGCTGTCCGCCGCGCTGATCGTCACCGTGAGCTGGCGTACGGTGCCGGTCTACGACGCGCCCGACATCGTCTACCTCGCCGCCTGGAGCCCGCTGATCATCGCGGGCGCGCCGGTCTACTCGGTGGACGGCCGGCTCGCCGGCGAGGCGTGGCGGCGGCTCGGCCCCCGGGCCGAACTGTGGGAGCTGCGGCGCCGGGTGCTGCGCCGCGGCGGCGTGATGGCGATGGTGGTCGCCGGGCTGACGCTGCTGGTGGGCTCGATGCTGGGCGCCGCCGTACGGTCCTCGGAGGTCGTGAAGGCGCCGGAGCCGAGCGATCTGCCGACGAACAACCTCCCCGGCTCGCCGCTGCCCAGCAAGCCCGCGGAGAGTCCGCGCGGCGGGCAGCGCGGGACGGTGGGCACGGGCGGCGGCACGGCGGGCGCGCCGTCGCCGCGCGAGCGGCTGTCGCACCGCCCCGAGCCGTCCGCCACGGACTCCTCGGCGTCGACGTCCTCGTCCGGGGTGCCGAGCGCGACGGATTCGGCGTCCGGCACGTCCGGCCGCCCCAGCGGCGCGTCCCGGCCCCGCCCCGGCCTGGGGACGACCCCCCGCTCCCCGCGCCACCCCCTCGCCCCGACGGCGCCGGGCCCGTCCTCGCTGGGCGGCGCCGGCGGCGGCCTGTCCGCGGGCGGCCCGGAGGGCGGCCCCCCGGAGGACAACACATACAACTACAGCGACCCGGCCGCCGAGGAAGCCGCCCTGGGCGGCCTCCTCGGCTGAGCACGATCCCGCCCCCAGCGGTGCCCGGAGGGCCTTCCCCTCCCCGCCCCTTCCCACAACTGGGGCTCCGCCCCAGACCCCGGGTTCGAGGGTGCAGCCCCGGACGCCCCTTGCGCGTCGGCGCGTCAGGATGGCTGGGCCGGGCGGCTGGGTCGGCCTGGCCGGAGGGCCTTTCCCCTCCCCGCCCCTCCCCGCAGCGTCGATTTGCGGCTTGGCCGCGTGGTAGGGGCTTCGCCTGTGGGGTCCGGGGTCTGGGGCGGAGCCACATTCTGCGGCGGAGTCGCGTTTCGCGGCTTTTCCTGGTGCGTTGGTGCGCCGGGGCGGCGGGGTCTGGCGGCGTCGCTTCCCGCAGGGTTGTT
>NZ_JAGGLR010000020.1 GCF_017874715.1 Streptomyces iranensis
GCCTGCATCAAACGACCGCGCGCCGCAACCAACGTGCAGGCATCCTCCAACGAGAACACCCCCGCCACATACGCGGCGGCGATCTCACCGATGGAATGACCGATCACCACATCCGGAATCACACCCCAGTGCTCCAGCAACCGGAACAACGCCACCTCAACCGCGAACAGCGCAGGCTGAGTGAACACCGTCCGATCCAGCAGCTCGGCATCCGCACTCCCCTCCGCCGCGAACACCACCTCCCGCAACGGACGATCCAGCACCACATCCAGATGCGCGCACACCTCGTCCAGGGCGCGGGCGAACACCGGGAAGGCGTCGTACAACTCCCGCCCCATGCCCAGCCGCTGCGCACCCTGGCCCGAGAACAGGAACGCCGTCAGGCCCGATGGCGTCGCGACGCCCCGCACCACTCCCGGGCCCAGGTCACCGGTCGCGACGGCCTCGACGCCACGCAGCAGTTCCGTTCGGTTCGCACCCGAGATCACCGCGCGGTGCTCGTGCACCGAGCGCGAGGCCACCAGCGAGTAGCCCACATCCAGCGCGCCCAGCTCGACACGCTCCAGCAGATACGACCGCAGCCGCTCGGCCTGCGCACGCAGAGCCTCCGCACTCCGGGCGGAAAGCGCCCAGGGCACGATGCCCTGATCGTCGGCCGGGGCCGCCGGGGCGGGCTCCGCCTCGTCCGCTGCCGGGGCCTGCTCGATGATGGTATGCGCGTTGGTCCCGCTGACGCCGAAGGCGGAGATACCCGCCCGGCGCGGATGCCCGGTCTCGGGCCACTCCGTCGCCTCCGTCAGCAGCCGCACCTCACCCGCCGACCAGTCCACCTCATGCGACGGCTCGTCAACATGCAGCGTCCGCGGCAGCACCCCGTGCCGCATCGCCATCACCATCTTGATGATTCCGCCGACACCGGCGGCGGCCTGCGTATGGCCGATGTTCGACTTGAGCGCGCCCAGCCAGAGCGGACGGCCCTCCGGCCGCTCCTGGCCGTACGTGGCCAGCAGCGCCTGCGCCTCGATCGGGTCGCCAAGCGTGGTACCCGTACCGTGTGCCTCCACCACGTCCACCTCGGTGGCCGGTACTCCGGCGTTGGCGAGGGCCTGGCGGATGACCCGCTGCTGGGAGGGGCCGTTGGGCGCCGTCAGACCGTTGGACGCACCGTCCTGGTTGACCGCCGAGCCCCGCACGATCGCCAGCACCTCGTGACCGTTGCGCCGAGCGTCGGACAGCCGCTCCACCAGGAGCATGCCCACGCCCTCGGACCAGCCCGTGCCGTCCGCCGCGTCCGCGAACGGCTTGCACCGGCCGTCGGGGGCAAGACCGCGCTGACGGCTGAACTCCACGAACGCGCCGGGTGTGGCCATTACCGTCACACCACCGGCGAGCGCCATCTCGCACTCGCCCTGGCGCAGCGCCTGCGCGGCCTGGTGCAGGGCGACCAGCGACGACGAGCACGCCGTGTCCACCGTCAGCGCGGGCCCCTCCAGACCCAGCGTGTAGGAGATGCGACCGGATACGACCGACGTCGCGTTGCCGGTCAGGATCTGCCCTTCCAGCTCCCCGGCCGCGCCGTCGTGCCCGACTCCGTAGCCCGAGGTCGCGGCGCCCACGAACACACCGATCTGCCGGCCACGCACGGACATGGGAGCGATACCGGCCCGCTCGAACGCCTCCCAGGACGTCTCCAGCAGCAGCCGCTGCTGCGGATCCATGGCAAGGGCCTCACGCGGCGAGATCCCGAAGAAGCCCGCGTCGAACTCGCCCGCCTCGTGCAGGAAGCCGCCCTCGCGCGAGTAGAACGTGCCCAGCCGCTCGGGGTCCGGGTCATACATCCCGTCCACGTCCCACCCGCGGTTGGACGGGAAGTCGGAGATGGCGTCGCCACCGCCGGCCACCAGCTGCCACAGCTCCTCGGGGCTTCCGACACCGCCGGGGAAGCGGCAGCTCATCCCGACGATCGCGATCGGGTCACCATCGGCCGGGGCCACCACCGCCGACGGCGCCGCCACCGCACCCCGCGTCCCCAGCACCTCGGCACGCAGATGGTCGGCCAGCACCGTGGCGCTCGGGTAGTCGAAGACCAGCGTGGCCGGAAGCACCAGCCCGGTCTCCACGTTCAGCCGGTTACGGAACTCCACCGCCGTGAGCGAGTCAAAACCCAGCTCCTTGAACGCCCGCCCCGGCTCTACGACCTCCGCACCCGCGAAGCCGAGAACCGCCGCGGCCTGACTCCGCACGAGTTCCAGCAGGGTCCGGTCGATCTCGGCCTCGGTGAGCCCGGCCAGCCGTGCCCGCAGACCCGTGGACGCATCGCCTGTCCGGGCGAACGAGCCCGCGCTGTCGAGTGCCCTCCGGACCTCGGGCAGATCGCTGATCAACGGGCTCGGGCGCTCCAAGGTGAACACGGGGGCGAATCGCTCCCAGTCCACATCGGCGACCGTCAGCACACCGTCGTCACCCGCGACCGCTCCCCGCAGCGCGGCAAGGGCCAGCGTCGGCGGAATGACCGCCAGGCCACGGCGGACGAGCTCTGCTTCCATCCCTTCCGCGGTCGCCATGCCGCCCTCGGCCCAGGGGCCCCAGGCCACGGCCGTACCGGCGAGACCCCGGGCACGGCGGTCCTCCACCAGCGCGTCCAGATAGGCGTTGGCCGCACCGTACGCGGCCTGACCACCACTGCCCCACACACCCGCGATCGAGGAGAACACCACGAAGGCATCCAGCTCACGGTCGCCCAGCAACGCGTCCAGATGCCCGGCACCGGCCGCCTTCCCGGACACCACCGAGGCGGCGTCCGCCAGACTCATCCCCGCCAGCTCGGCAGCCTGCTCCACACCCGCCGCATGGAAGACCGCCCTCAGCGGAAGCTCCTCCGGGACGGCGTCCAGCACCGCGGCCAGGGCGTCCCGATCGGACACGTCGCATGCCGCCACCGTCACCCGTGCGCCCAGCGCTTCGAGCTCTTCACGCAGCTCAGGCGCGCCCGGCGCCTCGATGCCACGACGGCTGGTCAGCACCAGATGCTCAGCACCGTCGCGCACCAGCCAGCGGGCCACCTGACCGCCCAGCGCACCCGTACCACCGGTCACCAGCACCGTGCCACGCGCCCGCCACGCCGTCCCGTCGGCAGCCGACCCGGCCGACCGCGTCAGCCGGCGTACGAACACTCCCGAACCGCGCACCGCGACCTGGTCCTCAGCGCTCCCGCCGGACAGCACACCCACCAACCGGCCCACCGCACGGTCGTCCAGCACCTCGGGCAGATCCACCAGACCACCCCACACCGCCGAGTGCTCCAACCCCACCACCCGGCCCAGACCCCACACCTGCGACTGCACCACACCAGCCAGGCGGTCCGAACGCCCCACCGACACCGCACCCCGCGAAGCACACCACAACAGCGCCTCGACACCCACCTCGACCAACGCCCGCACCAGCGTCAACGTCGAAGCAAAGCCATTGGACAGCGCGGGACGCCCGGGGCAGGGCTCCTCGTCCAGAGCCAGCAGCGACAACACACCACCCAGATCAGGCGCGTCGGCGACCGTCTTACGCAGCCGCTCCGCCAGCGCCTCGGCGTCCAGGTCCCCCTCGTCCACCGTCAGCGACACCACACCCGCGCCATGCCGCCCAAGCCCGGAGACCACCCCCGCCACCAACTCATCCCCGGCACACGACGCCGGAACCACCACCAGCCACGTCCCCGACAACGACCCACCGGCCACATCCCCAACCGGCTTCCACGACACCCGATAACGCCAGCCATCAATCGTGGACTGCTCACGGCTGCTGCGCCGGTACGCCGACAGCGCGGGCAGCACGGCGCCCAGCGTCGCCTCGTCATCGAAGTCGAGCGTCCTCGCGAGCGATTCGAGATCCTCGCGCTCCACGGCCTGCCAGAACCACGCATCCACCTCATCGCGGATACCGGCGTCGATTCCGGCCGCGTCGGCGGACTTCTCGATCCAGTAGCGCTGACGCTGGAACGGGTAGGTCGGCAGATCGATCCTGCTGGTCTCAAGGCCGTTGAACGCCGACTGCCAGTCGACAACGGAGCCGTGCACATGCAGCCGCGCCAGCGCCGTGGTCAGGGCCACGGCCTCCGGACGGTCCTTGCGCAAAACCGGCACGACCACGGGCGACGGGTCGGACTCGGCACGTGCCGCCAGGCAGTCCTGCGTCATCGCCGCGAGTACACCGTCGGGGCCCACTTCGAGGAACGTGGTCACGCCCTGCGCTTCGAGCGCCCGCACGCCATCCGCGAACCGCACCGCCTCACGGACGTGGCGCACCCAGTACTCCGGCGAGCGCACCTCCGCGTCCGCCACCTTGCCGGTGACGTTGGAGACGAGGTCGATGGAGGGCGAAGCGAACGACAGACGTTCCACGACGCGCCGGAAGTCGTCGAGCATCGCGTCCATGCGCGGCGAGTGGAAGGCATGGCTCACCCGCAGCCGACGGGTCTTACGGCCCTCCTGCTCCCACTGTCCGGCGATCTCCAGCACAGCGGCCTCGTCACCGGCGATGACCACGGAGGTCGGGCCGTTGACGGCGGCGATGCTCACCTCGGCCTCGCGGCCCGCGAGCGAGCCCGCGATCTCCTCCTCCGACGCCTGCACCGCCACCATCGCGCCACCCTCGGGCAGCGCCTGCATCAGGCGTCCCCGGGCCGCGATCAGTGCGCAGGCGTCCTCCAACGAGAACACGCCCGCCACGTGCGCGGCCGCGATCTCGCCCACCGAGTGGCCGATCACCACATCCGGGGTGACACCCCAGTGCTCCAGCAGCCGGAACAACGCCACCTCGACCGCGAACAGCGCGGGCTGGGTGAACGCCGTCCGGTCCAGCAGCTCGGCATCCGCGCTCCCCTCCGCCGCGAACACCACCTCCCGCAACGGACGGTCCAGCACCACATCCAGATGCGCGCACACCTCGTCCAGCGCCTCGGCGAACACCGGGAACGCCGCGTACAACTCCCGCCCCATGCCCGGACGCTGCGCACCCTGGCCCGAGAAGAGAAACGCGAGCGTGTCCTCGACGCGCGCCACACCCTGGACGACCTGGGCCGTGTTCTCGCCCTGAGCCAGGGCCTCCAGACCGCGGAGAAGGCCGTCTCGGTCCTCGGCGACCACGGCCGCGCGGTGCTCGAAGACCGAACGGGTGGTGGCCAGGGAAAAGGCCACATCGGTCGGCGCCGACTCGGGATGGGCACTCACATGGGCGTGGAGCCGGCTCGCCTGGGCGGAGAGCGCCTCCGCGCTCTTTCCGGACACCAGCCACGACAGAACGGCGGGCTGCCGAGCCTCGCCGCCCTGAGGGGCCGCCGCCTCCTGCTGCCCCTCAGGGTAGGCCGCCGGGGCCTGCTCGATGATGGTGTGGGCGTTGGTCCCGCTCAGCCCGAACGAGGAGATGCCCGCCCGGCGCGGCTGCCCGGTCTCCGGCCACGCGGTGGCCTCGGTCAGCAGCCGCACCTCACCCGCCGACCAGTCCACCTGCCGCGATGGCTCATCCACATGCAGGACCTTCGGCAGGGTGCCGTGCCGCATGGCCATCACCATCTTGATGATTCCGGCGACACCCGCGGCGGCCTGGGTGTGGCCGATGTTCGACTTGATGGCACCCAGCCACAGCGGCTGCCCCTCGGACCGACCCTGACCATAGGTGGCGAGCAGCGCCTGCGCCTCGATCGGGTCGCCCAGCGTGGTACCCGTGCCGTGGGCCTCGACCGCGTCCACCTCGGCCGCGGACAATCCCGCGCTCTCCAACGCCTGCCGGATCACGCGCTGTTGGGACGGGCCGTTGGGCGCCGTCAGACCGTTGGACGCACCGTCCTGGTTGACCGCCGAACCTCGGACGATCGCCAGCACCGGGTGGCCGTTCTTCCGCGCGTCCGACAGCCGCTCGACCAGCAGCAGACCCACGCCCTCGGACCAGCCCGTGCCGTCCGCGCCCTCCGCGAACGGCTTGCACCGGCCGTCGATCGCCAGCCCGCGCTGCCGGCTGAACTCGATGAACGAACCGGGGGACGACATGACCGACACACCACCGGCGAGCGCCAGCTCACACTCGCCCTGGCGCAGCGCCTGGATCGCCAGATGCAGCGCCACCAGCGACGACGAACAGGCCGTGTCCACCGTGACGGCCGGTCCTTCGAGGCCGAAGGTGTAGGAGATGCGGCCCGACACCACGCTGGCCGCACTGCCCGTCAGATAGCCCTCGAGTTCACCCCCGACCTCGTAGAGGTGGGTCGCGTAGTCCAGGCCACTCGTGCCGACGAAGACCCCGACCGGCTTGCTGCGCAGGGAGACGGGATCGATCCCGGTCCGCTCGAACGCCTCCCACGAGGCTTCCAGCAGCAGCCGCTGCTGCGGATCGGTCGCCAGCGCCTCACGCGGGGACATTCCGAAGAACTGCGGGTCGAACTCGTCGGCGTCGTAGAGGAAGCCGCCCTCACGGGTGTAACTCGTCCCCGAATGGTCCGGGTCCGGGTGGTACAGCGACTCGTTGTCCCAGCCGCGGTCGGTCGGGAACTCGGAGATGGCGTCGACGCCATCCGCGACGAGTTGCCAGAGTTGCTCGGGGGTGCGCACACCCCCGGGGAAACGACAGCTCATCCCGACAATGGCGATGGGCTCTTTCGAGGCCGAGACCAGACGCTGGTTCTGCAGCTTGAGGCGGTCGTTTTCGCGCAGGGAAGCGCGCAGCGCTTCGACAACTCTTTCGGAGGACGTAGCCATCAGTAGCTCCACACTTCCAACAACATCAAAGGTCAGCGCCGCCCAGAGCCCTCTGGACGAGGTCATCGACATCCATCGTGTCGACCGCGCTACTCATCTCTTCTTGCGGCGCCGACTCAGAACCGCTCTCCGACAGGTGAGCGAGTTCGAGCAGGGTGTCCATGAGTCCGGCTTCGCGGAAACGCGCGAGCGGAATGGCGGCCAACGCCTCGCGTATCCGGTCCTCTTCCGGGTTGTTCTGCTCAGCCCCACCGCCTTGCGGAAACATGCCCGTCTCCAGATGCGCGGCCAGTGCGGTGAGATTCGGGTAGTCGAACGCCAACGTGGTCGGCAGATCCAGGCCGGTGATCGCACCCAGCCGGTTGCGCAGCTGAACGGCGGTCAGCGAGTCGAAGCCGAGCTCGGTCAACGAGCGATCGTTCTCGATGGCATCCGGGGTCGCGTGCACCAGGACGGCGGCCACATGCTGACGCACCAGCTTGCGGAGATTACGCTGACGCTTCGCCGAGGGCAGCGCCTCCAGGCTCGCGCGCAGCTCCGACGCCGCCGACTCGGTCGCCGCCGGGTCAGCGGGCACCGGCGAGGCGGTGGGCCGCTGCGTCTCGGTCAGCTCGGCCAGCAGCGGTGCCGGCCGGTTCCCTCCCAGCTCGGCCGCGAGGCGCTCCCAGGTGGCATCGGCCACGAGGAGGAAGGTCTCGTCGAGGTCTAGGGCCCGCTGGAGCGCGGAGATCGCCAATTCGGGGTTCATCGGGGCCATGCCGCCCCGCCTCATCTGCTCTTCGAGCTCCCCGTCGACCGCCATACCGCTCCCGGCCCAGGCGCCCCAGGCGATGGACGTGGCCGGAAGGCCGTCCGCGCGCCGCCGCAGCGCCAGCGCGTCGAGGTAGGCGTTCCCCGCCGCGTAGCTGCCCTGACCCGGACCGCCGATGGTGCCCGCCGCCGAGGAGAACAGCACGAACGCCGACAGGTCCATTCCGGCGGTCAGCTCATGCAGGTTCCGCGCCGCGTCCACCTTCGGGCGCAACACACCGGCCGCCCGTGACACCGTCAGCGCGTCGAGGACGCCGTCATCGAGCACACCGGCGGTGTGCACCACGGCGGTCAGCGGGAACTCCCGCGGAAGCCCGTTCAGTACTGCGGCCAGCGCCTCCCGGTCGGCCGCGTCACACGCCACCACCGTCACCCGGGCGCCGAGCCCCTCCAGCTCCGCCTTCAGCTCGGCGGCACCCTCGGCCTCCATGCCACGACGGCTCGTCAGCACCAGATGCCCGGCACCCGTACGCGCCAGCCACCGGGCCACATGGCCACCGAGCCCGCCCGTACCACCGGTCACCAGCACCGAACCACTCGCACGCCAGCCATCGGCGTCCGTGGCCTCCGGCGCCGAGGCCCGCGTGAGCCGCTTGGCGAACACACCCGAGCCACGCACCGCGACCTGGTCCTCGCCGCCCTCCACGGACAGCAACCCGACCAGCCGCGACACCGCGCGCTCGTCCAGCGTCTCGGGCAGATCGACGAGACCGCCCCAGATCTGCGGGTGCTCCAGGGCCGCGACGCCGCCGAGCCCCCACACCTGCGCCTGCGCGGCACTCGCCAGCCGGTCGGAACGCCCCACCGACACCGCGCCCCGCGAGGCACACCACAGCCGAACACGCATGCCCAGCCCCGCCACGGCCTGCACCAGCCACAACGTCAGTGCGAGTCCGGACGCGACCACCGGCTCCCCGGCGTACGGCTCCTCGTCCAGCGCGAGCAACGACAGCACGCGGACATCGGACTCGCCGTCGACCGCGGCGAGCAGTGCCCGAGCCAGCCCGTCGCGGTCCGCGTCGGTGTCAACCGCCACCGGTACGACACGGGCACCGGACTTCTCGAGCGCTTGGGAAATCGTCCGGGTGGTCTCGCTGTCCGCGAGCGAGGCGGGCACCGCGAGCAGCCACGTACCGGACAGCGGACCAGCAGCCACCTCCGGGACGGGCTTCCACGAGACCCGGTAGCGCCAGCCGTCCACCGTGGCCCGCTCGCGCTGCTGACGGCGGTACGAGGACAGCGCGGGCAGCAACTCGCCCAGCGAACCATCCCCATCGACGTCCAGCGCCTCCGCCAGCGCCTCCAGATCCTCGCGCTCCACCGCGTCCCAGAACCGCGCGTCCACACTGTCCACCGCGCCGGAACCGCCCGACGACTCCGCGCGGTCCTCCAGCCAGTAGCGCTGACGCTGGAAGGCGTACGTCGGCAGCTCCACCTTCCGTGCGCCACGCCCGGCGAAGACCTGCTCCCAGCCGACCGCGACACCATGGACATGCAGTTCGGCCAGCGCCGCCGTCAGCGCCTGAGCCTCGGGGCGGTCCTTGCGCAGGACGGGTACCACGGCCGAAGCCGACCCCGCGTCCGCCACCAGGCAGTCCTGCGTCATCGCGGTGAGCACACCGTCCGGGCCCACCTCCAGGAACGAGGTCACCCCGAGCTTCTCCAGGGCCCGTACCCCGTCCGCGAACCGCACGGCCTCCCGCACATGCCGCACCCAGTAGTCCGCCGAGCAGACATCGTCCGCGCCCGCCGGCTGACCGGTCAGGTTGGAGACCAGCGCGATGGCCGGCGGGGCGAACGTCAGCCCCTCGACGACCTTGCGGAAATCGTCCAGCATCGCTTCCATGCGCGGCGAGTGGAACGCGTGGCTGACCCGCAACCGCCGCGTCTTACGCCCCCGCTCCGCCCACTGCCCGGCGATCTCCAGCGCCGCTCCCTCATCACCGGCGATGACCACGGCCGTCGGACCGTTGACGGCCGCGATGCTCACCTCGGCCTCACGACCGGCCAGCGACGGAGCGATCTCCTCCTCCGACGCCTGCACCGCCACCATCGCGCCACCCTCCGGCAGCGCCTGCATCAACCGGCCACGCGCCGCGATCAGTGCGCACGCGTCCGCCAGCGAGAACACCCCCGCCACATACGCGGCGGTGACCTCGCCCACCGAGTGGCCGATCACCACATCCGGAGTGACGCCCCAGTGCTCCAGCAGCCGGAACAGCGCCACCTCGACGGCGAACAGCGCGGGCTGGGTGAACGCCGTCCGGTCCAGCAGCTCGGCGTCTTCGCTGCCCTCGGCCGCGAACATGACCTCCCGGAGCGGGCGGTCGAGCTGCCCGTCCAGCTGAGCGCACACCTCGTCCAACGCCTGGGCGAACACCGGGAACTCCTCGTACAGCTCCCGTCCCATGCCCAGACGCTGCGCACCCTGGCCCGAGAACAAGAACGCCCTCGGACCCGACGCGTTCGCGACGCCCTGAATCACTCCCGGGGCGACCTCTCCGGCCGCGACGGCCTCGAGCCCGGCGAGGAGTTCCGCACGGTTCGCGCCCGACACCACGACACGGTGCTCGAACATCGACCGCGTCGCCACCAGCGAATGGCCGACGTCCAGCGCGCTCAACTCGGCCCGCTCCATGAGGAACGCCCTGAGCTGTGCCGCCTGGGCCCGCAGCGCGTCCGCGCCACGCCCCGACAGCAGCCATGCGGCCACACCACTGTCACCGTCGGAAACCGGGCTCGTCCCGGCCTCATCCTCAACCGGCGGGGCCTGCTCGATGATGGTGTGGGCGTTGGTGCCGCTCACGCCGAACGCGGAGACACCGGCCCGGCGCGGATGCCCGGTCTCGGGCCACTCCGTCGCCTCGGTCAGCAGCCGCACCTCGCCCGCCGACCAGTCCACCTCGTGCGACGGCTCATCCACGTGCAATGTCCGCGGCAACTTCCCGTGCCGCATCGCCATCACCATCTTGATGATTCCGGCGACACCTGCCGCGGCCTGCGTATGGCCGATGTTCGACTTGAGCGCGCCCAGCAGCAGCGGCTCGCCATCGGGCCGACCCTGCCCGTAGGTCACCAGCAGCGCCTGCGCCTCGATCGGGTCGCCCAGCGTCGTACCCGTACCGTGCGCCTCCACGACGTCCACGTCGGCCGCCGACAGACGGGCGCTCGCCAGCGCCTGCCGGATCACCCGCTGCTGCGACGGGCCGTTCGGCGCCGTCAGACCGTTGGACGCACCGTCCTGGTTGACCGCCGAGCCCCGGACGACCGCCAGCACCTCGTGGCCGTTGCGCCGGGCGTCGGAGAGCCGCTCCAGCAGGAGCATGCCCACGCCCTCGGACCAGCCCGTGCCGTCCGCGGCGTTCGCGAACGGCTTGCAGCGGCCGTCGGGGGAAAGCCCACGCTGGCGACTGAACTCCACGAACGCACCGGGCGACGACATCACCGAGACGCCACCGGCGAGCGCCAAGTCGCACTCGCCCTGGCGCAGCGCCTGCGCCGCCAGATGCAGCGCCACCAGCGACGACGAGCACGCCGTGTCCACCGTCACCGCGGGCCCCTCGAGGCCGAGGGTGTACGAGATACGGCCGGAGGCCACGCTTCCGGCGCTTCCGCTGCCCAGGGACCCCTCGAAGCCCTCGGGGACGTTCCGCAACCGGGTGCCGTAGT
Organism: Streptomyces iranensis; assembly: GCF_017874715.1. Classification (GTDB taxonomy): domain Bacteria; phylum Actinomycetota; class Actinomycetes; order Streptomycetales; family Streptomycetaceae; genus Streptomyces; species Streptomyces iranensis. The sequence continues at coordinate 11,223 of NZ_JAGGLR010000020.1, forward strand.
CGTTGTACATCACGCCCACGAACACACCGGACCGGCTGCCCCGCTTGGTCACGGGGTCGATACCGGCCCGCTCGAACGCCTCCCACGAGGTCTCCAGCAGCAGCCGCTGCTGCGGGTCGGTCGCCAGCGCCTCGCGCGGGCTCATGTCGAAGAAGCCGGGGTCGAATTGGTGGGCGTCGTAGAGGAACCCGCCGTTCTTGGCGTAGTACGTGCCCTCCCGGTCGGGGTCCGGGTCGTACAGGCGCTCAAGGTCCCATCCACGGTCGGACGGGAACTCGGACATCGCGTCCGTGCCCGCCATGACCAGGTGCCACAGCTCCTCAGGTGTCCGCACACCCCCCGGGAAGCGGCAGCTCATGCTCACGATCACGATGGGGTCGCCGTCCACCGCCGCGTCCGACGCGGCCGCCAGCGCCGCGCCCGCCGACGAAGTGGCGCTCTCGCCGCCCAGGATTTCGTCGCGGATGTGGCCGACGAGTGCCATCGGAGTCGGATAGTCGAAGACCAGCGTGGCGGGCAGCCGCAGACCGGTCTCCGCGGTGAGCCGATTCCTCAGGTCGACGCCCATCAGCGAGTCGAAGCCGAGCTCCTTGAACGGCCGTCGTGTGTTGACGGTCTCGGGGGTGGCGTGCCCGAGGGCCGCCGCCGTCTGCGTACGGACCAGCTCCAGCAGCATCTGGTCCTGGGACGTCCGGGGCAGACCCACGAGGCGCCGACGCAGCTCGTCGGGAAGGGTTTCGCTCTGCTCCGAGCGTGCCGTACGGCGCGCCGGCGCGCTGGGCACGACCTTGCGGAAGACGGCGGGGAGTTCGGCGCCCTGCGCACGCAGCGCCGGGATGTCCAGCCGCACCGGGACCGGCACGATCTCATCCGAGACGAGAGCCGCGTCGAACAGTTCGAGCCCTTCCTCGGAGGAGAGCGGCACCAGACCCGTACGCGACACCCTGCGCAGGTCCCGTTCGCCGAGGTGTCCGGTCATGCCGCTGGCCTCGGCCCACAGACCCCACGCCATCGACACACCCGACAACCCCTGAGCCCGACGCCACGACGCCAGACCATCCAGGAACACATTCGCCGCCGCATAGTTACTCTGCCCCGCACCACCCAACACACCAGCGGCCGACGAGAACAGCACGAACGCCGACAGGTCCAGCCCGGCAGTGAGCTCATGCAGATTCCAGGCCGCGTCCACCTTCGCCCGCAACACCGGCTCAACCCGCCCACGCGTCAACGACGTCAACAACCCGTCATCGAGCACACCCGCCGCATGCACCACACCGCTCAGGGCGAAGTTGTCCGGCAACCCCGACAGCACCCCGGCCAGAGCCTCACGATCGGCAGCGTCACACGCCTCGATCAACACCTCAGCGCCCGCCGCCTCCAGCTCAGCCCGCAGCTCCGCAGCGCCCTCAGCCTCCGCACCACGACGGGAGAGCAGCACCAGCTTGTCCACACCGTGCCCGGCCACCAGGTGCCGGGCCACCAGGCCGCCCAGCACACCCATGCCGCCCGTCACCAACACCGCACCCGAACCGAACACCCCCGACTCCGAAGCGTCCCCCGAGGGCAGCGACCGGCCCAGACGCGGTACCCGGACCGCGCCCGACCGTACGACCACCTGCTCCTCACCCAGAGCGAGCACCCCGGGAAGCACACCCTCGACGCCGTCGACGTCATCGGTGTCCAACAGCACCAGACGCCCGGGATTCTCCGCCTGCGCGGACCGCACCAGGCCCCACACAGCCGCCCCGGCCATATCCGCCACGCCCTCGCCCGCGTCAACGGCACCGCAGGTCACCACCACCAACCGCTCACCCTCACGGTCCTCATCCGCCAACCACCCCTGCACCCGCTCCAAGACCTCAAACACACGCCCATACACCTCACCCACCACATCCACACCACCAGCCACCACCCGCACAACCTCAACCCCCGCCGCGACCTCACCACCCGCAACCACAACCCCCGGCGCATCCACCCACTCCACCCGGAACAACGCATCCCGCGCCACCCCACCCACCGCACTCAACTGATCCGCGTCAACCGGCCGCAACACCAACGACTCAACCGACGCCACCCCACGCCCCGACTCATCCCCCACCCACACCGACACCGCATCCGACCCCACACCCACCGACGCCAACCGCACCCGCAGCGCCGTCGCACCCACCGCATCCAACGCAAACCCACGCCACGAAAACGGCAGCAAACTCCCCGAACCGCCCGCCAGACCCTCACTCACACCCATCGCATGCAACGCGGCATCAAACAACGCCGGATGCAAACCAAACTGTCCCGCCCGCTCCCACTCCTCCTCCGGAAGCCCAACCTCAGCGAACACCTCACCCCCACGCCGCCACGCACGCCGCAACCCCTGGAAAACAGGCCCGTACTCCAACCCGTTCTCCGCAGCCCGCACATACTCACCCGACACATCAACAACTTCAGCCCCCACCGGAGGCCACACACCAAAGTCAAAGGAAGAGGAAGCGCCGCGGGCACCTTCCATCGGCGCGAGCACACCACGGGCATGCCGCGTCCATACGGCGCCCTCGCCCTCCGCCTCCTCCCGCGAGAACACACTCACCTCGCGGAAGCCGGAGGCATCCGCCTCGCCCACCTCGACCTGGATCTGGACGCCCCCCTGCTCGGGCAGGATCAGCGGCGCCTCCAGGACGAGTTCCTCAACCCGGCCACAGCCGACCTGGTCCCCCGCCTGCACCAGCAACTCGACGAAGGCCGTCCCCGGCAGCAGCACGATCCCATGCACGGCGTGATCCGCCAGCCACCCATGCGTGGCCAACGACAGCCGCCCATTCAGCAGCACCCCGCCACCGCTGGCCAACGACACGACCGCACCCAACAACGGGTGTCCCAGCGAGCCCAGTCCCACCGAGCCCACATCGCCCACACCCGCGGGCGCGTCAAGCCAGTAACGCTCACGCTGGAAGACATACGTCGGCAGCTCGACCCGCCGGCCACCCCAGTTCTCCAGCACGGTGGCCCAGTTCACCTCGGCGCCACGCACGAACACCTCGGCGGCGGAGGTCAGGAACCGCTCCAGGCCCCCCTCGTCGCGCCGCAGCGTGCCGACGACCACGGCCTGGGCCTCGGCGGCCTCCACCGTCTGCTGAACGGGAACGGTGAGCACCGGATGCGGGCTCACCTCGATGAACACACCATGCCCGTCATCGAGCAGGGTGCGCGTCGTGGACTCCAGCTCAACCGTCTGCCGCAGGTTCCGATACCAGTACTCCGCGTCCAGCCCAGCCGTATCCACCAGCTCACCGGACACCGTCGAGTAGAACGGCACCTCCGACGAACGCGGCGCCAAGTCCGCCAGAACCTCCAGCAGCTCCTCGCGAATGGCCTCCACGTGTGCCGAATGCGAGGCGTAGTCCACCGGAACCCGACGGACCCGGATCTCCTCGCCCTCCAACCGCGCGACCATCTCATCCAACGCGCCCGGGTCACCGGAGACCACGACCGAGCCGGGCCCGTTGACCGCCGCGACCGAGATCGCGCCATCCCAGGCGGCGATGCGCTCCCTGGCCTGGTCGACCGACAGGCCGACCGAGACCATGCCACCACGTCCGGCAAGACCCGCCGCGATCGCCTGCGACCGCAACGCCACCACCTTCGCGGCGTCCTGCAGCGAGAGCGCACCCGCCACACACGCCGCAGCGATCTCACCCTGACTGTGCCCCATCACCGCATCCGGCTCCACACCCACCGAACGCCACAACTTCGCCAGCGACACCATCACCGCGAAAAGAACAGGCTGCACCACATCCACCCGGTCAAAACCGGGAGCACCCGCAACCCCACGCAACACATCCGTCAACGACCAGTCCACATACTCAGACAGAGCCGACTCACACTCACCAACCGCCTCCGCGAACACCGGCGAAGACTCCAGCAACCCCACCGCCATACCCACCCACTGCGCCCCCTGCCCCGGGAACACAAACACCGAACGACCGGGAGGCGCGCTCTCGCCCACCACCACGCCCGGCAGAGCGGACTTGTCCACGACGGCGTCCAGTCCGGCGAGCAGCTGGTTCCGGTCCCGGCCCACCACGACCGCCCGGTGATCCAGCACCGATCGGGTCGTCACCAGCGACCGCGCCACATCGGCGGCGCCCAGCTCGGCGCGCTCGGCCACGTACTCCCACAGCCGCCCGGCCTGTGCCCGCAGCCCCTCCGCGCCATGGCCCGACACCACCCAGGCCACCGGGCCCTCGGCAACCTCGGTCTCAGCGGCCTCGGTCGCCTCGGCCTCCGGGGCCTGCTCCAGGATCACATGCGCGTTCGTCCCGCTCACACCGAACGAGGACACACCGACCCTGCGCGAGTCGCCCGTCTCCGGCCACGGGGTGGACTCGGTCAGCAGCGACACCGCCCCCGCCGACCAGTCCACGTGCTCCGAGGGCTCCTCGACATGAAGGGTCTTCGGCAGCACACCGTGGCGCATCGCCATCACCATCTTGATGACGCCGCCCACGCCCGCGGCCGCCTGCGTGTGCCCCACGTTGGACTTGAACGAGCCCAGCCACAGCGGCCGGTCCGTTCCGGCGCGCTCCTTGCCGTAGGTGGCCAGCAGCGCCTGGGCCTCGATCGGGTCACCCAGCGGCGTTCCGGTGCCGTGTGCCTCCACCGCGTCCACGTCGGCCGCCGACACGCCCGCGTTGCGCAGCGCGTCACGGATCACCCGCTGCTGCGAGGGGCCGTTGGGCGCCGTCAACCGGCTGCTCGCGCCGTCCTGGTTGACGGCGGCGCCGCGTACGACGGCCAGCACCCGGTGTCCGTTGCGCTGGGCGTCGGACAGCCGCTCCAGCAGCAGTACACCGGCGCCCTCGGCCCAGCCGGTGCCGTCCGCGTCGTTCGAGAAGGACTTGCAGCGTCCGTCCACGGCGAGTCCGCGCAGTCGGCTGAACTCGATGAACACGCCCGGCGTCGCCATCATGGCCACGCCGCCGGCGAGCGCCAGCGAGCAGTCGCCCTTGCGGAGCGCCTGGACGGCCAGGTGCAGCGCCACGAGCGACGAGGAGCACGCCGTGTCCACGGTCACCGCGGGGCCTTCGAAGCCGAAGGTGTAGGAGATGCGGCCGGAGGCGACGCTTCCCGCGCTGCCGTTGCCGAGGTGGCCTTCGAGGCCCTCGGGGATCGACTGGATGCGGGAGCCGTAGTCGTTGTACATCACGCCGACGAACACGCCGGTCCGGCTGCCACGCGCGGACGCCGGGTCGATGCCCGCCCGCTCCAGCGCCTCCCACGAGGTCTCCAGCAGCAGCCGCTGCTGCGGGTCGGTCGCCAGCGCCTCGCGCGGGCTCATGCCGAAGAACGAGGCGTCGAAGCCGTTCGCGTCGTGCAGGAACCCGCCCTCACGCGTGTAGCTCTTGCCCACCTGCTCCGGGTCGGGGTCGTACAGGTCCTCGTCCCATCCCCGGTCCACGGGGAAGGTGGAGATGGCGTCGGTGCCCGAGGCCACCAGCTCCCAGAGGTCCTCGGGCGACGCCACCCCACCGGGATATCTGCACCCCATGCCGACGATGGCGATGGGTTCCCGGTCCCTGTCCTTGAGTTCCTTCAGCTCTTCACGGGTCTCGTGCAGGCTGGCCGTCGCGCGCTTGAGGTAGTCGCGCAGCTTGGTCTCACTCACCGCTTCTTGTCACTCCTCTGAGCACCCCGGACAGGGGTGGAAAGCCTTCGGCCGGTAACTTCCGGGGACGGGGGCGCGCAAGTCACGAGAGCTCCTCGTCGAGGAAGTCGAAGATCTCGTCGTCGGTCGCCGACTCGAACCGGTCGGCGGCGGCGACCCCACCGTTCGCCGTCTCTGTCTGCTCCCCCGCGGTCAGCTTCGCCAGGACCTGCTGCAGGCGCGAGGTGAGGCGCTCCCTGGCGGCCTCGTCCGCCACCACCTGGGCGAAGGAGCTCTCCAGCTTCTCCAGCTCCGACAGGACCGGCAGCACCACCGACGCGTCCGGCTCCTCACCGGCGAGCTCATCGGCCAGATACCCGGCCAGCGCCCTGGACGTGGTGTAGTCGAACAGCAGGGTGGCGGGCAGCCGGAGGCCGGTCACCGTGCCCAGCTGGTTGCGCAGTCCGACCGCGGTCAGCGAGTCGAAGCCGAGCTCCAGGAAGCCACGGTCGGGGGCGATCATCCGCGCGTTGTCGTGGCCCAGTGCCATGGCCGCGTGCTCGGTCACCAGCTCCAGGAGCGCCTGCCGCCGGGCCGCCGGGTTCATCGAGCCGATACGGCGACGGAGGTCGGCGGAGTTGGCTCCGGAGCCGCCCGTGGACGTCCTCGCGGGGCCGCGCCGGGCCGTGGTGCGGATGATGCCCCGCAGCAGCGCCGGGATCGGCCCGTCCTGGGCTCGCCACGCCGAGGCGTTGAGCCGTGCCGGGACGAGGGTGGCCGCGTCGATGCCGCACGCGGTGTCGAACAGGGCCAGCGCCTCATCGGAGGCCATCGGGGTCACGCCCTCGCGGGCGAGGCGCCGCATATGGGCCTCGTCCAGCTTGCCGGTCATGCCGCTGCGCTCCTCCCACAGGCCCCAGGCGAGAGACTGGGCGGGAAGGCCCTCGGCCCGGCGCCGCCGCGCGAACGCGTCCAGGAAGGCGTTGGCGGCCGCGTAGTTGGCCTGGCCGGTGCCGCCGAGGGTCCCGGAGAGCGAGGAGAAGAGCACGAACGCGGACAGGTCGCGACCGGCGGTCAGCTCGTGCAGGTTGAGCACCGCGTCGACCTTGGGCCGCAGCACACGGTCGACCCGCTCGGGGGTGAGTGCCTCGACGACGCCGTCGTCCAGCACGCCGGCGGTGTGGACCACGGCGGTGAGCGGGTGCTCGTCCGGCAGGGCGGCCAGGAGCGCGGCGAGGGCGTCGCGGTCGGCGGTGTCGCAGGCGGCGACCGTGGCGTCGGCGCCGAGGTCCGCCAGCTCCGTGCGCAGTTCGGCCGCGCCGTCCGCGGCGAGGCCACGGCGGCTGACCAGCACGAGGTGGCGGACGCCGTGCTCGGCGACGAGGTGCCGGGCGACCAGGCCACCGAGGCCGGACGCCGCTCCGGTGACCAGGACGGTGCCCCGCGGGTCCCAGGTGGTGCCGCTGGTGGCGGTGGTCTCCTCGGTCGCCCCGCCACGAGCCGGGACCCGCGCCAGCCGACCGGCCAGTAGCTCGCCGTCGCGGACCACGATCTGCGGTTCGTCGGCGGTGAGTGCCACCGGGAGGATCCGGCGCGAGCCGTCCTGGTCGTCCAGGTCGGCCAGGACGAACCGGCCGGGGTTCTCGGACTGGGCCGAGCGCACCAGGCCCCAGACGGCCGCGGCGGCGGGGTCGGCCACGTCGGTGTCGTCGCCCGCGGCGATGGCTCCCCGGGTGAGGAACACCAGCCGGGAGGCGCCGAAGCGTTCGTCGGCCAGCCAGCTCTTCAGCAGGTCGAGGGCGCGGTGTCCGGCCTCCCGCACCGCGGCCGCCAGTTCCTGCGTCCGGCGGGTACGGGACACGTGCGTTGCCAGGACGACGTCAGGCGCGGCGGCGCCCGTGTCGATGGCCGCGGCCAGGGCCGCGAGGTCCGGATAGGTGTCCAGGGTGACGTCGGCCGATCCGAGGACGCCCGCCATCTCGGCCTGGTCGGGTCCGACGAGCGCCCAGCGCCCGGCCGTACCCGTCTCCGGGGCGCGGGAGGTGTCCGGGGCGGTGGGCACCCACTCGACCTGGTACAGCGACTCGTACGGCTGAGCGGAGTTCACCTGCTCCGGGGCCACGGGCCGCAGGACGAGGGAGTCCACCGAGGCGACGAGCGCACCGGAGGCGTCGGTGGCGTGCAGGGAGACCGTGTCATCGCCGACGCTGCCGAGCCGTACGCGCAGCGCGGACGTGCCGGCGGTGTGGAGGGTCACCCCGTTCCAGGAGAACGGAAGGGTGCTGCCGTCGGTGCCGGACGGCTTGAACGCCACGGTGTGCAGCGAGGCGTCGAGCAGCGCCGGGTGGAGGCCGTACCGCGCGGCATCGGCTTCCTGCGCCTCGGGCAGGTCGACCTCGGCGAAGATCTCGTCGCCACGGCGCCAGGCGGCTCGCAGCCCCTGGAACGCCGGGCCGTAGGCGAAGCCGACGTCGATGAACCGGTCGTAGAGGTCGGCCACCTCGATCGGCTTCGCGTCCGCGGGCGGCCACACGGCGAAGTCGGCGGCCACGGACTCCGGCGCCGTGGTGGCCGGGTCGCTGGTGAGCAGGCCGGTCGTGTGACGGGTCCAGGGGTCGTCCGGCTGGGCGTCCTCGGACCTGGAGTACAGGTTGAGCGAACGGGCTCCCGACTCGTCCGGCTCGCCCACGGTGAGCTGGATCTGGACGGCGCCCCGTGCGGGCAGGACCAGCGGCATCTCGATGGTCAGCTCGTCCACCCGCTCGTAGCCCACCTGCTCCGCCGCGCGCAGGGCCAGTTCCACGAAGGCCGTGCCGGGGAAGAGGACGGTGTCCGCGAAGGCGTGGTCGGCCAGCCACGGCTGGGAGGAGACGGACAGCCGGCCGGTGAACAGGTAGGAGTCGGTGTCGGCCAGGGCGACGGCGGCGCCGAGGAGCGGGTGGTCGGGCGAGTTCAGCCCCGCCGAGGTCACATCTCCACTGGCGGCCAGCGCCGATTCGAGCCAGTAGCGCTGCCGCTGGAAGGCGTAGGTGGGCAGCTCCACCGGCCGGGCGCCACGCCCGGTGAACACCGCGTCCCACGCCACCGTGATGCCGTGGACATGGAGTTCGGCCAGCGCCGTCGTCAGCGCCTGGACCTCCGGGCGGTCCTTGCGCAGAACGGGGACGAGGGCGGGGGCGGCCACGCCATCGGACTCGTCGGCCGTCAGGCAGTCCTGAGCCATCGCGGTGAGCACACCGTCCGGGCCCACCTCCACGAACGACGTAACGCCCAGCTTCTCCAGGGCCCGTACTCCGTCCGCGAACCGTACGGCCTCCCGCACATGGCGCACCCAGTACTCGGGCGAGCACACCTCGTCCGTGTCCGCCGACTCACCCGTGACGTTGGAGACGAGGGAGATGGCCGGCGGGGCGAACGACAGGCCCTCGACGACCTTCCGGAAGTCTCCGAGCACACCGTCCATGCGCGGGGAGTGGAAGGCGTGGCTGACGCGCAGGCGGCGCGTCTTGCGGCCCTCGCGCTCCCACCGCCCGGCGATGTCCAGCACGGCGGCCTCGTCGCCCGCGATGACCACGGCGGTCGGGCCGTTGATCGCCGCGATGCTCACCTCGGCCTCACGCCCGGCCAGCGACGCGGCGATCTCCTCCTCGGGCGCCTGGACGGCCACCATCGCGCCGCCCTCGGGCAGCGCCTGCATCAGCCGGCCACGGGCCGCCACCAGCGCGCACGCGTCCTCCAGGGTGAAAACGCCCGCCACATACGCGGCGGCGACCTCGCCGATGGAATGGCCGATCAGCACATCCGGGGTGACACCCCAGTGCTCCAGCAGCCGGAACAGCGCCACTTCGATGGCGAAGAGAGCGGGCTGGGTGAACGCCGTCTGATCGAGCAGCTCGGCCTCCGCGCTGCCCGCAGCCGCGAAGATCACCTCGGTCAGCGGACGGTCGAGCAGCACATCGAGATACGCGCACACCTCGTCCAGCGCCTGGGCGAACACCGGGAAGGCGTCGTACAGCTCCCGGCCCATGCCGAGGCGCTGCGCGCCCTGGCCCGAGAACAGGAACGCCGTCTTGTGCTCGGCCCGCGCCACGCCCTGGATCAGCGTGGCCGCGTTCCCGCCCTCCGCGAGCGCGTCGAGTCCGGACAGGAACTGCGCCGGCTCCTCGGCGACCACAACGGCCCGGTAGGGCAGGGCGGAACGGGTCGTCGCCAGCGAATAGCCGATGTCGGTGACGTCACCGGCGTGCGCGGTACGGACACTGTCGAATTCGCGCAGTCGCCCGGCCTGGGCGCTCAGCGCGTCGGCGCTGCCGCCGGAGAGCAACCAGGGCACCACCGCGATGGGGGCCGACGAGCCGTTGACCTCGCCGCCCGTCTCCGGCGACGGCGTCAGCGACGGCGACGGCGACGGCGACTCGACGGGGTCGGCCGCCTCGATGATGGTGTGCGCGTTGGTACCGCTGATCCCGAAGGACGACACGGCCGCCCGGCGCGGGTGGTCCGTCTCCGGCCACGGGGTCGGCTCGTGCAGCAGGGACACGGCGCCGCTGGTCCAGTCGATATGCGGTGAGGGCTCGTCCGCGTGGAGCGTCTTCGGCAGCACGCCCTCACGCATGGCCATCACCATCTTGATGACACCGGCCACACCGGCGGCCGCCTGCGAGTGGCCGATGTTGGACTTGATGGAGCCCAGCCACAGCGGCTGATCCTCCGGCCGCCCCTGACCGTACGTGGCCAGCAGCGCCTGCGCCTCAATCGGGTCACCGAGCGAGGTACCCGTGCCATGGGCTTCGACCGCGTCCACATCGGCGGCCGACAGACCCGCGTTTTCGAGGGCCTTGCCGATCACGCGCTGCTGCGACGGGCCGTTGGGCGCCGTCAGACCGTTGGACGCACCGTCCTGGTTGATCGCCGAACCCCGGACGACGGCCAGCACCTTGTGGCCCTTGCGCCGGGCGTCCGACAGCCGCTCCACCAGCAACAGGCCCACACCCTCTGACCAGCCCGTGCCATCGGCCTCGGCGGAGAACGCCTTGCAGCGTCCGTCCGGCGAGAGCACGCGCTGGGCGCTGAACTCGACGAACGTGCCCGGCGTGGCCATGATCGTCACACCGCCGGCCAGCGCCATGTCGCACTCGCCCTGGCGCAGCGACTGCGCGGCCAGGTGCAGGGCGACCAGCGACGACGAGCACGCGGTGTCCACCGTCACCGCCGGGCCCTCGAAGCCGAAGGTGTACGAGAGGCGGCCGGAGGCCACGCTCGACGCGCTGCCGAGTCCGAGATAGCCCTGCACACCGTCCGGCGCGCTGACGGCCCGCCCGCTGTAGTCCTGGTAGTTCGAGCCGATGAAGACACCCGCCTGGCTGCCGCGCAGCGCCGCCGGGTCGATACCGGCACGCTCGAACGCCTCCCAGGACGTCTCCAGCAGCAGCCGCTGCTGGGGGTCCATGGCCAGGGCCTCACGCCGCGAGATGCCGAAGAAGTCCGGGTCGAAGTCGGAGACGTTGTCCAGGAATCCGCCGGTGCGGGCGTAGGTCTTGCCCGGCTTGTCCGGGTCGGGGTCGTACAGCCCGTCGAGGTCCCAGCCACGGTCGTCGGGGAAGCCGGAGATCGTGTCGACTCCGGCGTTAACCACGTCCCACAGCTGCTCGGGAGTCCGCACACCGCCCGGGAACCGGCAGCTCATCGCCACGATCGCGATGGGCTCGTCGAACGAGTCCGAGCGGGTGGGCGTGGTCTCGGCGACCCCGCCTTCCTCGGTGCCGAACATCTCGCCGTGCAGGAACCGCGCCAGCACCGTGGGCGTGGGGTAGTCGAAGACCAGGCTGACCGGCAGCCGCAGCCCGGTCGCCGCACCGATCCGATTACGCAGCTCAACGGCGGTCAGCGAGTCGAAGCCGAGGTCCCGGAAGGCACGGTCCGAGGCGACCGCGTCCGCGCTGTCGTGCGCGAGGACGTCGGCGGCCTGGGCACGCACCAGATCCCGCAGCGCCGCTTCGCGCTTCTCCCGGGGCATGGCTTCCAGCCGGTCGTGCAGTTCCGCCCGTCCGGGGTCGGCGCTGCCCGTCGTGGACTGCTTCTCCGCGGTGGCGCTCCGCGCGTTCCGCACCTCGCGGAAGAGGGGGGTGTCGACGGCGTCCGCCTCGAAGCGTGTCCAGTCGATGTCCGCGACCGCGAGGAATGTCTCGTCGAGGTCCAACGCCTGCTGGAGCGCCGAAATCGCCAGCTCGGGGGACATGGCCAGCATCCCCGATCGGGTCATCTGCTCGCCGACCTCGCCCGTCACCAGGCCGCCTCCGGCCCAGGCGCCCCAGGCGACGGAGGTCGCCGGCAGGCCGTCCGCGCGCCGCTGCGACGCCAGCGCGTCGAGGTAGGCGTTGCCCGCCGCGTAGCTGCCCTGACCCGGGCCACCCAAAGTGCCCGCTGCCGAGGAGAACAGTACGAACGCCGACAGGTCCATTCCGGCGGTCAGCTCATGCAGATTGCGGGCCGCGTCCACCTTCGGGCGCAGCACCCCGGCCGCGCGGCGCACCGTCAGCGCGTCCACCACACCGTCGTCCAGCACACCGGCGGTGTGCACCACGGCGGTCAGCGGGAACTCCCGCGGGATTCCATTCAGCACCGCGGCCAGCGCATCCCGGTCGGCCGCGTCACACGCCGCCACCGTCACCCGGGCCCCGAGGTCTTCCAGCTCCGCCTTCAACTCGGCGGCGCCCTCGGCCTCCATGCCACGACGGCTCGTCAATACCAGATGCCCGGCACCCGTACGCGCCAGCCACCGGGCCACATGGCCACCGAGCGCACCCGTACCACCGGTCACCAGCACCGAACCACTCGCACGCCACCCATCGGCGTCCGTGGCCTCCGGCGCCGAGGCCCGCACCAGCCGCTTCGCGAACACACCCGAGCCACGCACCGCGACCTGGTCCTCGGGCTCCGCACCGGCCAGCAGTCCGGCCAGGCGGGCCATCGCACGGCCGTCCATCGTCTCGGGCAGGTCCACGACGCCGCCCCAGCGCTGGGGGTATTCGGCCCCCACGATGCGGCCCAGGCCCCACACCATCGTCTGCACCGGGCTCACCAGCCGGTCGGAGCGACCCACCGACACCGCGCCCCGAGTGCCGCACCACAGCGGAGCCACCACACCCGCGTCGCCCAGCCCCTGGACCAGGCCCACCGTCACCGCCAGCCCGGCCGGGACGACCTCGAAGGACTCATGCGCCGACTCGTCCAGCCCCAGCAGCGAGAACACACCCGCCACGTCCGAGGGCTCCATCGCCACGCCGTCCAGCGCCACGCGTAGCCGCTCCGTGATCGCCTCACGGCCATCCGCCGCTCCGACGACCACGCGAACCACATGCGCACCGCGCCCGGCCAGGCCATCCAGCACGGCGGCGACCAGAACATCGCCATCACAGGCTTCCGGAACGGCCACGAGCCAGGTGCCCGAGAGCGTCGTCTCGGAAGCGGACGCCAGGGGCTTCCAGACCGCCTTGTAACGCCAGCCGTCCACCGTGTTCTGCTCACGCCGCTGACGACGCCAGGACGAGAGGGCCGGGAGCAACGCCGTCAGCGACGACTGCTGCGCCTCGTCCTCCACCTCCAACGTCCGCGCCAGCGCCTCCAAGTCCTCGCGCTCCACGGCCTCCCAGAACCGGGCGTCCACCGCGTCCGCACTCAAGCCGTCACCGGAGGCCGCCGCCTCGGCGGCCGAGAGGGCGTCCAGCCAGTACCGCTGCCGCTGGAAGGCGTACGTCGGCAGGTCGACCCGGTGGGCCCCGTTTCCGGCGAACACCTTCCGCCACTCGACGTCGGCCCCGTTGACATGAAGCTCGGCGGCAGAGGTCAGGAACCGCACCAGGCCACCTTCGTCGCGGCGCAGCGTGCCGATGACCACGGCCTGGGCCTCAACGGCCTCCACGGTCTGCTGAACGGGGAGAGTGAGCACGGGGTGCGGGCTCACCTCGATGAACACACCGTGACCGTTGTCGAGGAGAGTACGGGTGGTGGCCTCCAGCTCGACCGTCTGCCGCAGATTGCGGTACCAGTACTCGGCGTCCAGACCGGCGGTGTCCACCAGCTCGCCGGACACCGTCGAGTAGAACGGCACCTCCGGCACCCGCGGCTCCAGGTCCCCCAGAACCTCCAGCAACTCCGCCCGAATCGCCTCCACATGCGCCGAGTGCGAGGCGTAGTCCACCGGAACCCGACGGACCCGGATCTCCTCGCCCTCCAACCGCGCGACCATCTCATCCAGCGCGCCCGGGTCACCCGAGACCACGACCGAGCCGGGCCCGTTGACCGCCGCGACGGATATTCCACCGTCCCAGACGGCGATCCGCTCCCTGGCCTGGTCGACCGACAGCCCGACGGACACCATGCCACCACGACCGGCAAGACCCGCCGCGATCGCCTGCGAGCGCAACGCCACCACCTTCGCGGCGTCCTGCAGCGAGAGCGCACCCGCCACACACGCCGCGGCAATCTCACCCTGGCTGTGCCCCATCACCGCATCCGGCTCCACACCCACCGAACGCCACAACTTCGCCAGCGACACCATCACCGCGAACAACACCGGCTGAACGACATCCACCCGGTCGAAGCCCGGAGCGCCCTCCGCGCCACGCAGCACATCCGTCAACGACCAGTCCACGTACGCCGACAGAGCCGACTCACACTCACCGATCGCCTCAGCGAACACCGGCGAGGACTCCAACAGCCCCACACCCATACCGACCCACTGCGCCCCCTGCCCGGGGAAGACGAACACCGAACGGCCACGGACATCCGCCACACCGCGCGTCACACCCGAGGCACCCTCATCCCCGGCCAACGCGCCCAACCGCGCTAGCAGTTCCTCACGATCGGCGCCCGTCACCACCCCACGGTGCTCGAACACCGACCGCGACGTCGCCAGCGAGAACGCCACATCGGCGGCGCTCAGCTCCACCCGCTCGGCCACGAACTCCCGCAGCTGCTCGGCCTGCGCCCGCAGCCCCTCCGGGGTACGGCCGGACAGCAGCCACGCCACCGGACCATCGGCAACCTCGGCCTCGGCCACCTCGGCCGCCTCGACCTCCGGAGCCTGCTCCAGGACGGCGTGCGCGTTCGTCCCGCTCACACCGAAGGACGACACGCCGGCGCGGCGCGGGTGTCCGGTCTCCGGCCAGGCCGTGGCCTCGGTGAGCAGTTCGATGTCGCCCGCAGTCCAGTCCACGTGCTGTGACGGCTCATCGATGTGCAGCGTCTGCGGCAGCACACCGTGACGCATCGCCATCACCATCTTGATGACACCGGCCACACCGGCCGCCGCCTGCGAGTGGCCGATGTTGGACTTGATGGAGCCCAGCCACAGCGGCTGATCCTCCGGCCGCCCCTGACCGTAGGTGGCCAGCAGCGCCTGCGCCTCGATCGGGTCACCCAGCGACGTACCCGTACCGTGCGCCTCCACCGCGTCGACCTCGGCGCCCGACAGGCGGGCGGTCTCGAGCGCTGCGCGGATCACCCGCTGTTGCGACGGGCCGTTCGGGGCGGTCAGGCCGTTGGACGCGCCGTCCTGGTTGACCGCCGAACCCCGGACGACGGCCAGCACCTCATGGCCTTTGCGCCGGGCGTCGGACAGCCGCTCCACGAGCAGCAGCCCGACGCCTTCGGCGAATCCGAATCCGTCGGCGCGATTGCTGAACGCCTTGCACTTGCCGTCCGCAGACAGCGCCCGCTGACGGCTGAAGTCCACCAGCCCGGCCTGTGTCGACATCACCGTCGCGCCACCGGCCAGCGCCATGTCGCACTCGCCCTGGCGCAGCGCCTGGACCGCCAGGTGCAGCGCGACCAGCGACGACGAGCACGCGGTGTCGACCGTCACGGCGGGACCCTCAAGGCCCAGGGTGTAGGAGATCCGGCCGGAGGCCACGCTGCCCGCGCTGCCGGTGCCGAGGTATCCCTCGAAGCCCTCGGGAGCGTTCCCTTGCAGACGGGTGCCGTAGTCGTTGTACACGACGCCGACGAAGACACCGGTCCGGCTTCCCTTCGCCGTCTCGGGGTCGATACCGGCCCGCTCGAACGCCTCCCACGACGTCTCCAGCAGCAGCCGCTGCTGCGGGTCCATCGACAGCGCCTCACGCGGCGAGATCCCGAAGAACGCCGGGTCGAACTGGTCCGCCTCGTAGAGGAAGCCACCGTTGCGGGCGTAGTACGTGCCCTCGCGCGCGGGGTCCGGGTCGTACGTCGACTCGAGGTCCCAGCCACGGTTGGACGGGAGCGACGACGTGGCATCGGTGCCCGCCATCACCAGCTGCCACAGCTCCTCGGGCGTCCGCACATCACCGGGGAAGCGGCAGCTCATGGCGACGATCGCGATCGGGTCGTCGTCCGTGCGCGCCGGGGCGCCGGAGGATCCGCCCGCCGTCGGTGCCGCGATGGCCGTGTCCTGCGCCCCGAGGATCTCCGAGCGCAGATAGCCCGCCAGTACGGTCGGGTTCGGGTAGTCGAAGACGAGCGTGGCCGGGAGGCGCAGACCCGTTTCCGCGCTCAGACGGTTCCGCAGTTCCACGGCGGTGAGCGAGTCGAAGCCCAGCTCCTTGAAGGGCCGCCCGACCTCCACTGTGTCCGACTTGCTGTGTCCCAAGGCCGCGGCCACCTGGATGCGGATCAGCTCTTCGAGCAGGAACTGCTCCTGGTCCGCCTCGGACATGCTGAGCAGTCGCCGCCGCAGCCGGGCGGCGACGTCGTCGCCGTCCGCGTCTCCGGCGCCCGCGACACGCCGGACCGTCATCCCCGGTACGACGTTGCGGAAGAGGGCGGGGAGTTCGGCGCCCTGCGCACGCAGCGCCGGGATGTCCAGCCGGAAGAGAACGGGGACCACCGCGTCCGAGACCAGAGCGGCGTCCAACAGCTCAAGCCCCTCGTCCGTGGCCAGTGGCAGCACGCCCGAGCGGGATATTCGCTGGATGTCGTCCTCGCCGAGGTGTCCGGTCATGCCGCTGGCCTCGGCCCACAGACCCCACGCCATCGACACACCCGACAACCCTTGAGCCCGACGCCACGACGCCAGACCATCCAGGAACACATTCGCCGCCGCATAGTTGCTCTGCCCCGCACCACCCAACACACCAGCGGCCGACGAGAACAGCACGAACGCCGACAGGTCCAGCCCGGCAGTGAGCTCGTGCAGATTCCATGCCGCGTCCACCTTCGCCCGCAGCACCGGCTCAACCCGCTCACGCGTCAACGACGTCAACAACCCGTCATCGAGCACACCCGCCGCATGCACCACACCGCTCAGGGCGAAGTTGTCCGGCAACCCCGACAGCACCCCGGCCAGAGCCTCACGATCGGCAGCGTCACACGCCTCGATCAACACCTCAGCGCCCGCCGCCTCCAGCTCAGCACGCAGCTCCGCAGCGCCCTCAGCCTCCGCACCACGACGGGAGAGCAGCACCAGCTTGTCCACACCGTGCCCGGCCACCAGGTGCCGGGCCACCAAACCACCCAACACACCCAACCCACCCGTCACCAACACCGCACCCGAGCCAAACCCACCCGGCTCCACCGTGCCCGGCGACGGCACCCGGCCCAGACGCGGCACCCGCACCGCACCCGACCGCACCACCACCTGCCCCTCACCCAGACCCAACACCCCAGGCAACACACCCTCGACACCATCCACGTCATCGGTGTCCACCAACACCAGACGCCCGGGATTCTCCGCCTGCGCGGACCGCACCAGACCCCACACCGCAGACCCCGCCATATCCGCCACACCATCACCCGCGTCAACAGCACCGCGAGTCACCACCACCAACCGCTCACCAGCACGACCCTCATCCGCCAACCACCCCTGCACCCGCTCCAAAACCTCAAACACACGCCCATACACCTCACCCACCACATCCACACCACCAGCCACCACCCGCATGACCTCAACCCCCGCCGCGACCTCACCACCCGCAACCACAACCCCCGGCGCATCCACCCACTCCACCCGGAACAACGCATCCCGCGCCACCCCACCCACCGCACTCAACTGATCCGCATCAACCGGCCGCAACACCAACGACTCAACCGACGCCACCCCACGCCCCGACTCATCCCCCACCCACACCGACACCGCATCCGACCCCACACCCACCGACGCCAACCGCACCCGCAACGCCGTCGCACCCACCGCATCCAACGCAAACCCACGCCACGAAAACGGCAGCAAACTCCCCGAACCACCCGCCAGACCCTCACTCACACCCATCGCATGCAACGCCGCATCAAACAACGCCGGATGCAAACCAAACTGCCCCGCCCGCTCCCACTCCTCCTCCGGAAGCCCAACCTCAGCGAACACCTCACCCCCACGCCGCCACGCACGCCGCAACCCCCGGAAAACAGGCCCATACTCCAACCCGTTCTCCGCAGCCCGCACATACTCACCCGACACATCAACAACTTCAGCCCCCACCGGAGGCCACACACCAAAGTCGAACTGAGCCTCGGAGACGGACACGGCCGAACCGAGCACACCATGGGCGTGCCGCACCCATGCCGCACCCTCACCGTCCGCTTCCTCCCGCGAGAACACACTCACCTCACGGAAGCCGGAGGCATCCGCCTCGCCCACCTCGACCTGAAGGTGCACCCCACCCTGCTCGGGCAGGATCAGCGGCGCCTCCAGGATCAGTTCCTCAACCCGGCCACAGCCGACCTGGTCCCCCGCCCGTACCACCAGCTCGACAAAGGCCGTCCCCGGCAGCAGCACGATCCCATGCACGGCGTGATCCGCCAGCCACCCATGCGTGGCCAACGACAGCCGCCCGCTCAGCAGCACCCCGCCACCGCTCGCCAACGACACCACGGCACCCAGCAACGGATGCCCCAGCGAGCCCAGCCCCACCGAACCCACATCGCCCACACCCGCGGGCGCGTCAAGCCAGAAGCGCTCGTGCTGGAAGGCGTACGTCGGCAACTCAACGCGGCGTGCGCCGTGGCCGACGAACACCTTCCGCCAGTCGACGCCGGCCCCGCTGACATGAAGCTCGGCGGCGGAGGTCAGGAACCGCTCAGGACCGCCCTCGTCGCGCCGCAGCGTCCCCACGATCACGGCCCGCTGCTCGGCGGCCTCCACGGTCTGCTGCACCGGCAGGGTCAACACCGGATGCGGGCTCACCTCGACAAACACGGTGTGGCCCTCGTCGAGCAGAGTGCGGGTGGTGGACTCCAGCTCAACCGTCTGCCGCAGGTTCCGATACCAGTACTCCGCGTCCAGCCCAGCCGTATCCACCAGCTCACCGGACACCGTCGAGTAGAACGGCACCTCCGACGAACGCGGCGCCAAGTCCGCCAGAACCCTCAGCAGCTCCTCGCGAATCCCCTCCACATGCGCCGAGTGCGACGCGTAATCCACCGGAACCCGGCGAACCCGCACCTCCTCACCCTCGAACTCCGCCACCATCTCGTCCAACGCATCCGGATCACCCGCCACCACGACAGAACCCGGACCATTCACCGCCGCCACCGAAATCGCCCCACCCCACCGGGCAAGACGCTCCTCCACCCGCACCACCGGCAACCCCACCGACACCATGCCGCCACGTCCGGCAAGACCCGCCGCGATCGCCTGCGACCGCAACGCCACCACCTTCGCGGCGTCCTGAAGTGAGAGCGCACCCGCGACACACGCCGCGGCGATCTCACCCTGACTGTGCCCCATCACCGCATCAGGCTCCACACCCACCGAACGCCACAACTTCGCCAGCGACACCATCACCGCGAAAAGAACAGGCTGCACCACGTCCACCCGGTCAAAACCGGGAGCACCCGCAACCCCACGCAACACATCAGTCAACGACCAGTCCACATACGCAGACAGAGCCGACTCACACTCACCAACCGCCTCAGCGAACACCGGCGAAGACTCCAGCAACCCCACCGCCATACCCACCCACTGCGCCCCCTGCCCCGGGAACACAAACACCGAACGACCAGGCGTTTCGGCGTCCTTCCCGCGCACCACACCGGGGAGCTCGGCGCCCTCGGCCACCGCCGCCAGGCGTTCGAGGAGTTCCTCACGGCTGGTTCCGGTCACCACGGCGCGCTGCTCGAACGCGTACCTGGTCGTGGCCAGCGAGAGCGCCACATCGGCGGCGCCCAGCTCCGCGCGCTCGGCCACGAACTCCCGCAGCCGCCCGGCCTGCTCCCGCAGCGCCGCGTCGGTCTTGCCCGAGACCACCCACGCCACCGGGCCCGCGATACCCGCGACGCCACCGTCAGCGGGCTCCTCGGCCTCAACCTCGGCCGTCCCGGCCTCCGGGGCCTGCTCCAGGATCACATGCGCGTTCGTCCCGCTCACACCGAACGAGGACACACCGACCCTGCGCGGCTCGCCCGTCTCCGGCCACGGCGTCGACTCGGTCAGCAGCTCGATCTCGCCCTCGGACCAGTCGACGTGGCTCGACGGGGCGTCGACGTGCAGCGTCTTCGGCAGCACGCCGTGCCGCATCGCCATGACCATCTTGATGACGCCGGCGACACCGGCAGCGGCCTGTGTGTGGCCGAGGTTCGACTTCAGCGAGCCCAGCCAGAGCGGCCGCCCCTCCGGCCGGTCCTGCCCGTACGTGGCCAGCAGCGCCTGGGCCTCGATCGGGTCGCCCAGCGTAGTACCCGTACCGTGTGCCTCGACCGCGTCGATCTGGCTGGGGGTCAGCTCACAGTTTTCCAAAGCCTGCCGGATGACGCGGCGCTGTGACGGGCCGTTGGGAGCCGTCAGACCGTTGCTCGCGCCGTCCTGGTTCACGGCGGAGCCGCGTACCACCGCCAGGATCTGGTGCCCGTTGCGCCGGGCGTCGGACAGCCGCTCCACCAGCAGCACACCGATGCCCTCGGACCAGGTGGTGCCGTCGGCTCCGTCGGCGAACGCCTTGCAGCGGCCGTCCGCGGCCAGTCCGCGCTGGCGGCTGAAGGTGACGAAGCCCTTGGGGCTCACCATGACCGTCGCACCGCCGACCAGCGCCATGGAGCACTCGCCCTGGCGCAGCGCCTGCGCGGCCAGGTGCAGTGCGACCAGCGCCGAGGAGCAGGCGGTGTCCACGGTCAGCGCGGGGCCTTCGAAGCCGAAGGTGTAGGAGACACGGCCCGAGGCGATGCTGGTGGTGGCGCCGTTGTGGAGGTACGGCTCGATCTCGTCCGGGATCTGCGCGGCCTCGGACGCGTAGGTGGTGTGCATGGCGCCGGTGAAGACGCCTGTCTGGCTGCCACGCAGCGACGCGGGGTCGATGCCCGCCCGCTCCATAACCTCCCACGACGTCTCCAGCAGTAGCCGCTGCTGCGGGTCCATGGCCAGGGCCTCGCGGGGCGAGATGCCGAAGAACCCGGAGTCGAATTGATCCGCGTCGTGGAGGAAGCCGCCTTCGCGAACGTAACTGGTACCCGGATGCTCCGGATCCGGATTGTAGATCCCCTCCACGTCCCAGCCGCGGTTTGTCGGGAAGGGCGAGATGGCGTCCGCTCCATCGGCGACCAGGCGCCACAGCGCCTCGGGGGAATTCACCCCACCCGGAAATCGGCAGGCCATACCGATGATGGCAATGGGTTCGGTTGCCGAGCTGATCAGCTGGCGGTTCTGACGCCGGAGCCGCTCGATTTCCTTGAACGACTTGCGCAGCGCTTCAACGGCTTTGTTCTGGTTGGATGCATCAGGCATCAGAAACTCCACACTTAACGCGTCGTTCGCTGGAAGAGCGCAACGGCCCTGAAAGTTATGAAAACACGCATTGCCAGACGGACACCGGCCACACTAGCCGCGGTCCCATAAGGGAAACCCTAGAAACCCACCCAGGCATGGCTGACAACCCCGGGCAGCGTTCCGGGGATTTGGTTTCAGTAGCGTTTCATCAGCCGTGTGATCCTTGCCACGGTTGCGTTCTCCGCCGCTATTCGCGCCCCCGAAATTTCACGCGCTGTTTTCACGCGCCAGGTTCTTCTTCGAGGCGGATCGCACCGGTTGGGCAGCGGGATACGACCTCACGCAGAACGTCCAGCCGTCCGGTGTCGGGCTGTGCGTCGAGCAGAACGACGGAGCCGTCCTCGTCGCTCTGGTCGAACAGGTCAGGCGCGATCAACGCGCACTGGCCCGCCGCACAGCACACCTCACGGTCGGCGGTGATCCTCATCGGGTCTCAGTCCTACCTTGTTGTTCGGGATGGCCGACATGTCTACGTCTTGTGGGCCCTCTTGCGTGACGGTGACGGACGGTGGGAGAACTCCCCACCGCCCGTCGCATTCACCGCTTGTTCATCTGGAATCTGGATCAGTCGTCCCAGGTCACGGGGAGCGACCTGGGGCCGTAGTGCACGAAGTCGTCGCGCATCCGGATCTCATCGCTCGGCACGCCCAGCCGCAGCGTGGGGAACCTGTCGAACAGGGCCTCGTAGCCGACGCGCAGGATCGTGCGGGCGAGGTGCTGGCCGAGACACTGGTGAACGCCGTGGCCGAGCCCCAGGTGCCCATGGTCCGTACGGCCGATGTCAAGCTGATCGGGGTTCTCGTAGCGCTCGGGGTCGCGGTTGACGGCGGGGAGGGCGACGGTGACCACCTCGCCCTTCTTGATGGTCTGACCGGCGAACTCGACGTCTTCGAGCGCCCACCGGCTGGCCCCGAGGTGGGAGATGGTGAGGAAGCGGAGAAGCTCCTCGACGGCGGCCCCCATGAGCTCCGGGTCCGCCTGGAGCTTGGCCAGTTGATCGGGGTGCTCGAGCAGGGTGTAGACGCCCATGGCGAGCATGTTGCCCGTAGTGTCGAAGGCCCCGGTGATCAACGTGGCGGTCATGCCCATGAGTTCTTGCTCGGTGAGCTGCCCGCCGCGGATGAGGTCTCCGAGGATGTCGTCCCGCGGGTCGTCCATCCGGGTGGGGACGAAGCGGGCCAGGAACCCGCTCATCCCGGACACGGCGGCAAGCGCCTCGGGAACGGTGGAGGAGAGCCGGCCGAGTGTCTCCACATGACGCTGGAGGCTCCTCCGCTCCGACTCGGGGACGCCGATCATCTCGCACATCACCCGGGAGGGAACGGATTCGGTGAAGACCTCCACCAGATCGGCGCCCGGACCGGCCTTTTCCAGATCGTCGAGTTGCTCGTGCACGATTCGCTCGATCATGGGGGCGAGTTGACGTGTGCGCCGGACCGTGAAAAAGCCGGTGACCAGCTTGCGATACTTGCTGTGAACCGGGTCGTCCGTCTTCGCAAAGGCGCCCGGATCGGCCGGACCGTCGTACGCCAGCTCCGTGGGGACGGGAGAGATTATCCCTTCCTGGCGCGCGCTGAAGCTCTTATGGGTGAGCAGTTCCTTCGCTTCGGCATGGCGGGTGACGAGCCACCCGGGCGTGCCGCCCGGATAACTCATGTGCGTTATCCGCTCCTGCTCGCGCAGAGGGGTGTAGCCGTCCGGAGGATCGAAGGGGCAGCTCCGCTTGGTAGGCAGTGACACTGGGGGGTGCGGGGCGTCGACCAAGACTCCTCCATCGATTCACAATCCATGCATCGAGGTCGTCGGCGGCTACACCGGCTGGCTCGATCTCGATGCTAGCTTCGCCGTCGGCCCGATAGCGCACCAAAAGGCCTCCGCAGACAAGTTCTGCAAATTTCCTTAGACAAAGGCGGGAGCTGTTGACCTCCTGCGCGCGGGGTGCACTCACCGCGCCGGCCGCGACGTCTGAACGCGTGGCGGCTCCACCGCTCCCCTACCCCGGGTACGCCGTCTCCAACCACATCTGTTGTCACCGAGTCTGACCGGACGCCGGCTCCGGCTGCCGCGCCGCGTGGAGACGCTGGGAGAACACGGGGGTGACGGGCTCGTCACGCCCATGCTGCCACCCTTCGTCGGGGAGTGTCAGCGGGAGTCCACGTTCCTGTCGGCACCGACATGCGTGGGAGGGGTTCCGTCCGATGCCACCGCCGAAGGCTCTCGCGCTGCGGCCCAGGGTGTCGAGGACGGTACCGGCCCCCGCACAGGATCGGCCAGAGGTGCACGACCCCGGTCGCCCCCAGGTGCCCCTGTCCAACGCGGCGGTGACGGCGGCCTTGTCCGGCGGACGCGGACCTGCGGCGCCGCCACCCTCCTCCACCCGGTTGCGGCCCGCCGGGCAGGACACGGTCGGCAATGGCGCGGTCGCGGCGGCCCGCCGTACCGAGACCGCCTCTCGGCAGCAGCCTCCCACGGCCGAACCGGCACGGGCGGACACGGCGGAGGCGGCGCCCGCCGCCGCGGCCTCCCCCGCCGCCCCCGAGGCCAAGACACGTCCCGGCCCGGGGGCGGACCCGAAGTTCGCGATGCTCAAGAAGGACGTACGGCGCAAGAAGCGCTCGGTGGCGGCCTCGCACCCGCCCCCGAAGGCGGAGGCCGGGGCCGCGCAGGACGCCGCCCGGCCACCGAAGGACGACGAAGAGGCGCAGGGCAAGACCGCCAACGCCGAGAAGATGAACGAGGCCGAGCCGAAGGACTTCGACAAGGACGCGTTCATCAGGGCGGTCGAGAAGGCGATCGCCGAGAAGGCGCCGAAGAACCTCGACGAGGCGGACAAGTTCGCCGACTCCGGCAAGGCCGATGAGGTGCGGCAGGAGGTGCGGGGCAAGGTCGGCGAGGGCAAGGCGGACTCGGCCGAGCAGATCGCCACGACGACCGCGGCCCCGCCGGACACTTCGGCGGCCGTTCCCAAGAAGGTCGTACCACTGACCCCGGACCGGCCCCCCGGGACCCCGGGCACACCCGACCCGGCGAACGCCGTACCCGACAAGCTGCCGCCGTCGGCCACCGACCTGTCCTCGGGACCCGCCAACGTCAATCGGCGGATGAGGACCGCGCAGGTCACCGAGGCGCAGTTGAAGAAGTCCAACGAGGCTTCGTTCACCAAGGCGCTGGGCGAGAAGAAGGCCGCCGAGCAGCACTCCGAGGCGGCTCCCGGCCGGATGCGGGGGCATGAGAAGAAGGAGCTGCACGCGGCCACCGCGCAGGCGAGGCGGCTCGGTGCCGTGGCCATGGGCGCGATGGGCGCCCAGCGGGTGCGCACCGGCCAGCAGGTCGGGACGGGCAAGTCCGGCGCCCAGGGGCGGGACGAGGAGAAGCGGGCCCAGGTCACGGCGCTCTTGCAAGGGGTCTTCGACACGATGAAGAAGGATGTCGAGGCCATTCTCAACGGCCTCGACAAGCTGGTCGACGACCAGTTCGGCAGAGGCGAGAAGGCGGCACGGGACGCGTTCACCGCCGAGCACCAGCGGAAGATGGACGAGTACAAGGACCGCCGGTACTCGGGGGTGACGGGCAAACTCCGCTGGGTGCGGGACAAGTTCGCCGGGCTGCCCGCCGAAGCCGACAAGATCTTCGAGGAGGCCCGCGACAACTACGTCCGCCGGATGCGGCAGGTGATCTCGGACGTCGCCGACACCATCGGCACGGAGCTGAACCGGGCCAAGCGCCGTATCGCGCAGGGCCGGGGCGAGTTGCGGGACGCGGTGCGCAAGCTCCCGGCCGATCTGCGGTCCATCGGGCAGCAGGCGGCCGCCGGGTTCGCCGACAAGTTCGATGAACTCACGCAGT
Organism: Streptomyces iranensis; assembly: GCF_017874715.1. Lineage (GTDB taxonomy): Bacteria > Actinomycetota > Actinomycetes > Streptomycetales > Streptomycetaceae > Streptomyces > Streptomyces iranensis. Next base: position 36,440 of record NZ_JAGGLR010000020.1, read on the forward strand.
CCGTGGACGACAAGGGCACCCAGCTCGTCGACACGCTGGCCACCAAGTACACCGACGCGCTCAAGTCCGTCGACGACGAGATCGCCGCCGAGAAGGAGAAGAACAAGGGCCTGGTGGCCAAGGCCGTGGACGCGGTCAAGTCCGTCATCAACACCATCATGGAGCTGAAGCGGCTGCTGCTGTCGGTCCTCGCCAAGGCCGCGTCGGCGGTCATGCTGATCCTCAAGGACCCGATCGGCTTCCTGCGCAACCTGGTCTCGGCCGTCGGCGCCGGTCTGCGGCAGTTCCTGGCGAACATCGGACGCCACCTGCAACAGGGCATCATGTCCTGGCTGCTGGGCAAGACGGCCGAGGCCGGCATCGAGCTGCCGTCGAAGTTCGACGCGCAGGGCGTCCTGAGGATGCTCGCCTCCCTGCTCGGACTGACCTGGCAGAACATCCGCTCCCGGATCGTCCGCAAGGTCCCCAGGATGGAACCGGCGGTCGCAGCGGCCGAAACCGCGGTGCCGCTGGTCGCGGAGGTCCGCAAGCGCGGCGTCGCGGGGATGTGGAACGACCTCAAGACGCGGGTGGGCGACCTCAAGAAGGATCTGCTCGACAAGGTCATCGCATATGTCACGCCCACGATCGTCCAGGCCGGCATCATGTGGGTGATCTCGCTGCTCAACCCGGCATCCGCCTTCGTCCGGGCGGTGAAGCTGATCATCGACATCGTGCGCTTCATCGTCACCCAGGCGCGCCAGATCTTCGAGTTCGTCAACGCCGTGCTGGACTCGGTCATCGCGATCGCGAGAGGCGGCAGCGGTGGCGTCCCGGGCCTCATCGAACGCGCCCTGGCCCGCTCCATCCCGGTCCTCCTGGGTGTCCTGGCCGCGATCCTGGGCGTGGGCGGCATCGCCGCGAAGGTCAAGCAGATCGTCCAGGCGATGTCCAAGCCGGTGAACCGGGCGGTGGACTGGGTGATCGACAAGATCGTGGGGCTGGTGAAGAAGCTCTGGTCCAAGCTCAAGCCGAAGTTCGAGAAGAAGAAGCCGAAGCCGAAGCGTCGCCCGGACCGGAAGCGCCCGGCCCGCCCGCGCCGCCGGACCCGTCCGGACCAGCGGCGCCGCCCCGGCCGGCGCAGGCCCAAACGCAGGCGCGACCCGAAGAAGAAGCGGCCGGACAAGCGGCCGGACAAGCGGACCGAGGCGGACAGGAAGCGCGCCCTCGACGCCGCCGTGCGCGACGCGACGCACTTGCTCAACGAGGAAGCGGCCACGGTCAAGACGGTGCGGCGCGGCCTCGGTCCGATCAAGCGGCGGCACGGCCTCACCCGGATCCAGCTCAAGAAGATCGCGGAGGGCAAGTACCGCATCAGAGTGACCATCAACCCGAGCGAAGACACGCCGGTGGAGACCCTGTCGGAGGACGAGTTCCCGTACAAGATCGCCAGAGCGCAGGGCCGCATGGACGTCAACAGGTACGGACCGACGGTCGCGCAGCTGCACGAGGTCAGGCCCGCCGGGCAGAGCAACGACCCCTTCATCGGCTTCGTCGTCAACATGGCGGCCATTCCCTCCGAGATCGAGAGCAACCCCGCCGTGGCCTCCCGGTATTTGAGCACGGCATGGGACGTTCCCGGGGGCGGGTCGGAGGACATGGCCGCGGCCAGGACCGCCGTCGTCATCGGCGTCAACGCCTTCGAGGGCCTCAAACCCGAGAAGAACAAGAGCGAGCTGAGCGCGGCCATCGGCATGGTCAATCCGCCGAGCAAACTCGTCGCGGCCGTCTTCGGCTTCGTCTGGACGCCCCGGTGGGTCCGCGTGCAGGGCGGGAGGGAGCAGGGCAACGCCCCTCTGGCCGAGGTGCGCGCGAAGTACCGGGCCCTCGAAACGGACGGCAAGCGGAAGCTCGCGGAGGAGAACGAATCCGGCCTGCGCGACAAGAAGGCGCTTCCCTACGGGGTCTTCCGCCAGCAGGTGCTCGGCTCGTCGTACACCAAGAAGGCGGTGGACATCCTCGGCAAGGCCAACAAGCAGGTCCACATCGTCAGCCAGGACGCCGACACCAGTGTCTCGACCACCAAGGGGATGGGCGTCCTGGCTGCCTACACCAAGGTGCTGGGCGAGATGCGGGAGCACCCGCTGCTCACCATCGGGGGCTACACGTTCGAGAAGTTCGACTGGAAGAAGGACGCCGACCCCCGCACGGTCCAGCTGACGACGCTCTCCAACCAGGTGGACCGGGCGATCCGGGAGGCCATCGACAAGCGGTACACGCAGATGCTCTACCCCACCGAGCCGAACATGCTCATCAAGGCGTGGGACAAGGAAGGCTCCCCGGGCATCTTCCAGGATCCCAGGACCCAGGGGCTGCTCGAGGCCCAGGGAGAGCTGTACCCCATCGGCGGTGCCGAGGGCCGGAAACTCAAGATCAAATTGATGGAGCTGTTCGGCGACGGCTTCTCCGTCGTCTACGCTCCCCTGGCCGCCACCACCACGAGCCCGGCCCCGGGCGACGACAAGCGCGGTCTCTCCGTGACCCCGCGGAAGGTCGTCGGAGCCGAGCGCGGCGAAGGTCTCGATCCGAGGCTGGGCGCGGAGGAGATCGCCCGCCGCAGCCACCGGGCCTACGCGCTGGTGCTCCAGTCGCAGTCCACGGCCAGCGCCACACGGCTCGCCCAGGAGTTCATCCTGTCCACCCCGAAGCCGCAGGGCATGAGCAAGAAGGCGTGGGCGAGGCTGCAGGCCCAACTCCAGGACATCGTCTTCGTCCATGTGGAAGAAGTCGTCAAGCTGATGGTCGACGATCCTCGGCGGACCGTGCACAGCGTGGTGATCAGAACGCGCGCCAAGAAGCTCAGAGAGGACGCCAAGCACCTGGCCCAGACGCTGGCGGAGGCGGGCACACCGCAGGCCGGGCAGGTGGTCGAGCAGGCCCGGAAGGTGACGCGCCGGATCATCACCGCGCTGACCGCCGACGCGCTCAAGGGTGTCTGGGGCGAGCTCGCCCCGCTGCTGAGGAGCATCATGGAGGCCGAGCGGACCGGAGAGGGGCCGGAGTGACCGAGGACGCGCCGCGGCGTCTGCGCGCCGAGTGCTCACGCGACGACTACGCGTCGATGGCAGGCCTGGCCAGGGCCCTCTACACGCACGGACTCGGGCCCCACGAGGTGGTACGGGAGTGCTACGGCGTCGGCTTCCCCGAGGAGTTCTTCGTACTCGCCGACGCCGGCCCCCACTCCCTGGACCTCATGGTGGACTTCCCCCTGCTGCCCTGGCGTCTGGCCGTACCCCCCGAGCGCGGTGGCCAGCCGGAGCGGCCCGATCCGATGGCGGACATCACGCGCAAGGTCTTCGCCCGCGACCCGGATCTGGTCCCCCTGTTCCTCGGTGTCAACGTCAACCTCGAGCACGGCGGCCGGGTGCACTGCTACAGCCTCGCCGAGCTCGGGGCGGGCCGGACGACCGTATTCGGGATCTGGAAGGACGTCGAACCGCACAACGGGGTGGAACGCTGCGGCGATTCCCTGCTCGCCGTCCTGCACGAGCACCACACGCAGTACGTCGACTGGCTGGAGAACGAGTCATGGGACCCCGCGAACGTGCGGACCGACCCGGTCGACGAGGAGACCGTGGCCGAGATCCGCGAACTGGTCCCGATGATCGAGGGGTTCCAGCGCCGGGCCGCCTCGCGTGGCAGCGGCTGAAACACCCGGGATGGTCGTTGCGTGGCCCTCCGGTCCCCGGGGACCGGAGGCCGGGACTCACGGCCTCGGGGTCGTGGTCTGCGGCACGGGCACCATGAGCGGCACCGCTCCCGGCACCGCCCGCAGCGCGGCATGGGCCACGGCCGCGTTCCCCGACCGGTCCTGACCGGCCAGCAGCGAGGGCCCCACCGTGGCCGGAGGGTGCGCCGCACGGGCCACCGTCGCATTGCTCACGGGCGCCGGAGCGGGAGTCGGTACCGGGCTCGGGGCCGCCCCCTGCCGGACCGCCGTCGCGACCTCCTGCGGGCGGACGGACGGGACCGGGGCCAGGAGGCGGTGGAGGGAGAGCGGGGGTTCGGTGGGCAGCATCGGCTTCACCCCTGGGATGCGTCGTCGAGCAGATGGGCGTGCGGGCCCAGTTCGGTCGGGCGGAGCAGGCGGGCCTCGCGTTGGAACTGGCGTGCCACACCACGTACGACATGGCGCATGGCAATCGTATCGCCACCCCCGTCCGCCGCCGCCAGTGCCGCCGTGCGGGCCGCCGCGGTGATGGCGGCGCCGGTCATGTCCAGGCGGGCCAGGGCGCCCAGGTCCACATCGGGGGCGAGGGGGGCCTCCTGGGGGAAGGCGAGGCGCCACAGCCGGCGGCGTTCGGCGGCGGCCGGGCGGGGGAAGTGGACGACGAAGTGGAAGCGCCGGGTGAAGGCCGGGTCGATGTTGTCCTTCAGATTGCTGGTCAGGATGACCAGGCCGTCGCTGGCCTCCAGGCGCTGCAGCAGATAGCCGACTTCCAGGTTGGCGTAGCGGTCGGTGCCATGTTTCACCTCGCCGCGCTTGCCGAACAGCGCGTCGGCCTCGTCGAAGAGCAGCACCGCATGGCTCTCCTCGGCCTGCCGGAACGCGGTCTCCATGTTCTTCTCCGTCTCCCCCACCCATTTGGAGACGACCTGGGCGAGGTCCACTTTGAGCAGTTCCAGACCGAGCATGCCGGTGACGATCTCGGCGGACATGGTCTTGCCGGTTCCGGGCTCACCGGTGAAGAGCGCCTTGACCCCGCCGTGCCCGGAGCGGCGGGCGAAGCCCCAGCTCTCGGCGATCCGGGGCCAGGCGCGGAAGGCCGAGGCGATCTCCAGGATCTGGCGGAACTGGACATCGGGCAGGACCAGGTCGTCGACGGTGCGGCGGGGCGTGATCGACTGGACGGCGCTGCCGCCGCGGCCGCGGGTGACGGTGGCGATCGCGGGCTCCACATGCGCGGCGACCGGCTCCGGGTGTCCGTTGCCGGCCAGGCGCGCCCCGGCGTCCGCGACCGAGGCGACGGCGCGCAGTTCGCCGCCGCTCATCCGGTAGCGGACGGCGAGGTCTTCGAGGAGGGTTCCGTTCAGGTCCGGCAGGGCTGCCGACCACATGGCGCGGCGGTCGGTGAACCCGGGTACGGGCACGGTGAGTTCGGCATAGGCGCGGGCGGCGAGCAGGCCCGCCGGGCGCCAGGGCCTGAGGCCGGTCAGGCACACCGGCACCCGCGAGCGGAGCAGCGCGGCGGACACCGCGTCGGCGGTGGCCCGCCGCGGCTCGCCGCGCAGGTCGTCGGTGGGGATCCACAGCACCGCGCCCAGCACGGCGGCCGTCCGCAGATCGGCCTCGGGGTCGTCGGTCAGGGTGCGCAGCGGTGCCCCGGCGGCCCGGACCAGCGCCTGTACGGCGTCGAGCTGGCCGTCGGGCGGGCAGCCCCACAGCCCGGCCAGGTCGAGGTCGCCGGAGCCCAGCGCGCGGCCCAGTCGGGTGAGCCGTTCGGAGGAGAGGTACGGGGACAGCACGCGCGGCTCCGGCGGGGCGACCTCGCCGGGGTCGTGGCCGAGCAGTCCGACGTCGCCGCCCCAGCCCAGCAGGAAGTCCAGCACCCCGGGTCCGGGGAGGAGTTCCTGGGCGAGTTCGACCGCGGCCTCGCCGTGTGCGCGCAGCAGTCCGTAGCGGCGCAGCGGCCCGGCCGGGCCGAGGGAGCGGCGCAGGGCGAGGCACGCGGCCGCGCTGTCCGCGCTCACGGCCATCAGCAGTTCCACGCTGGGCAGCCGCCGGTTGAGGTTGTCCACGATGTAGGCGTAGATCCGCTCGTAGCCCCGGTCCAGCTCGGGCGCGGCGGCCAGGAGCAGGGCGTCCTGCTCCGCGCGGGTCAGGCCGAACCGGGTGGCGAGCGCGTCCAGCGGCAGAGCCCGGCCCTCGGCGGACGCGCGCCGCCTCAGGTCGCGTTCGGCTTCCGGCTCCGGCGGCGGGGGCGCGTAGTGCTCGGCCATGGTTTCGGTGAAGGCGTGCACCTCGCCGAGCAGTACGTCGACCTGTTCGTCGGTCACGCAGTACGGGGTGAGGTCGGGCCTGGTGAGCCGGGCGGCGAGCCGGGCCTGGCGCTCGACGGCGGCCCTGAGCGCCCCGTGCAGGCCGGCCAGCCGTAGTCGCAGGTGCTCCACCGCGGTTACGCCCATGGATCTCACCCGGCCGAGAAGGTCAGGGTCCGGCCGCCCAGCCAGGCCACGTCGGGTACGTCGGCGAGCAGGCCGCCGTGTCGGAGGTCCGCATGGCGCCGGCCCATCGGGACGCGCACCCGGACGGCCGTGGCCTCGAACCGCACGGTGGCCTCCAGGTCGGCGAACCGACGCAGGGCCGGCACCGGATCCGGTGTCTCGCGGTCGCGCCAGAGCGTCCAGGCGATGGTGGACAGGCCGAGCGCGGCGGCCAGGGTCACGGTGCGCTCCAGACCGCCGTCCCGGGCGAGCGGCACCGCCCGGCGTTCGGTGACCATAGCGGTGACCAGGTCCGCGCACCGCTGGGCGTGGGCGGGCAGTTCGGCGGCGAGGCGCGGGTCAGGTGCCGCGCCCTCGGCGGCCCACAGCGGGGTGCGCCAGCGCAGCCGCACCACCGGGTCGCCGCGCAGCGGCCGTACGCCGGTGAGGAACGGCACGCCCGCCGAGGCCAGGTCGCCCAGGGTGCCGGGCGGCAGGGGCCCGTCGCAGAGCAGCACGGGCGGCCGCCCGCAGGACTCCCAGTACGGCAGCAGTCCGGCGGCCTCCGAGGTCCAGGCGATGGGAAACATGCCGTGGGCGTCGACGAGGAGCAGCCCGTCGTCGGCCCCCGTGAGCAGCAGCGGGTCGGCGGGGTCGTGGCCTCGGCACACCGACAGGGCCAGGACGCCGTCGAGGACCGGGAGCGCGGGGCCCACCTGGCGGGCGAAGTCGGTCAGCCGCTCCTCGGCGACGGGTGGCGGGAGGCCCGCGAAGGCGGCCGCGGCCTCGGTGTCGCGTTCGGCGCGGCGCCAGCCCCGCGTGGTCTCGCCCAGCACCTTGTACGCCAGGGCGGCGGCGAACAGCGGTGCCTCCTCGGCGAGTTCGATACCGGCCAGGGCGGGGCCGATCGCGTCGAGGTACCCGATGCGTGCCAGTGGCCCGGCGAGCAGGAAGGGCAGGGCGGACCACACCCGTACCTCGCCGCCGGTCCGCGCCCCGGCGATCGTGCTCGCCCCGGCGGTGGTACCCGCGGCGGTGGAGCCCGCCGCGCCGGGCGGCTCCTCGGCGCCCGGGGCATACGGCCCGGCCAGGGCCCGGACCAGACGCACCGGCTCCTCGCGGTCGGCCGACGCCAGGAAGTCGGCGAGCAGCTGGGGCAGCTCCGCCGCGTCGGCGCCCGCGACGGCGGCGCGCAGAGACTCGGGCAGCGCCTCGGCGGGCCCGGGACGGACGGCCTCACCGAGCGGCGAGTGCGCGGGCGCGGGCGGAGGGTCCGCCGCGAGGGCGCGTCCGACGAGTTCCGCGAGCAGCCGGGCGGCCGCCGTGTCGTCCACGCCGAGCAGGGCGAGGAAGTACGCCCGCACCGACGCGTCCGGCAACAGCGCGAGCAGCGCGTCCAGTTCGCCGCACTCGGCGAGTTCGGCGAAGAGCGCGGCGGCGCCCGGGGCGGTCCACGGGCCCGGGGCCGCCGCGAACGACTCCTCGAAGGACCGCGCGAACGACTCGGCGTCGCTGCCGGGTTCGCCGACGGGGTGTTCCACGACCGGCACCGCCGCGAAGTGGACCTCGACCGGCGGACCGCCGGCCACCGAGCGGCCGGAGCGGCCCGGCCGGACGGTGACGGTCAGCGGCTCGGTGATCTCCACGTCCGGCCCGTCGGCCGCCAGCCGCTCGGCGAAGTGGTCCGCCAGCAACTCCGGCAGGGCATCCACCACATGGCGGATCAGCCCGCGTGGTTCGGGCCCCCAGCTCCACCCGCCGCGCCGGACCACCGTGACGGTGCACCGGCGCACGGTGATCTCGCCGGGCTCACCGCCATCGCCGGTCCCGTCGGCGGTCGGGGCGGTGGGCGCGTTCACGTCACCCCCAGCCTCTCCAGGCGGCCCGCCCAGCCGACCGCGAGCACCAGCACCCCGTGCGCACTGCCCGCCTCGAGGGTCACCGGCAGTTTCACCTGGGTCTGCTGGGCGGGGATCTCCCCGGTGAGCACATGGGTGTCCTGCTCGTCGGAGACCAGGGCGACCACGGGGGTGGCGCGGGCCGAGGCGACCTTCACGGTGACGGTGACCCCGTCCGTGGCCAGTGTGATGCCCTCGGTCCACGACGCGAGGCGCACCAGCCCCGGTTTGGGTTTGCCCTCGGGTGTCGTCTCGACCCCGTGGGCCAACGGCTGGGCGAGGGCGCCCGGTTCGTCGTCGACCGCCGCCACGTCGAGGTCCCTGGCGTTCAGCGGAAGGGTCGCGATGCGGCCCTCGCCCAGGGAGACGCGCAGCGGCAGCGCGCGTCCGACGAGCGACGCCACATCGGCCGGGGCACCGGCGCCGGTCAGGGCGAGCGCGCCCACGACATGGCCGGTGTCGGCCGCGTACACCACGGAAAGAGCCATCGTCAGCCACCGCCGTTCGTTGCCGCGACCGTAGCCAGGACGAGGAAGTCGACCGCCCCGGGCTGTTCGACCGGCTGCTTCCAGTTGACCGAGGGGTTGTACACGCGCACCCGGCAGCGGACCCGCCGGTCGGCGTCCACCGTGGCCTCCACCGGGCTGAACAGCGCCGAATCCGCCAGGGGCGGTATGCGCGGGGTCAGATGCACATGGATCACAACCCGGCCGTCGGCGACCTGTTCCGGGGTGACGCCGGACGGCAGCGGCAGCAGCATCCCGTCAGTGGCGGTCCCGGAGGTCACCAGCGTGCTGCCGGCCGACATCCGGCCGCCGAAGCTGCCCTCGATGGTGAGGTTGCCGTTGGCCGCCACGGTCATCAGCGGAGCGACCGCGCCACCGCCCTGGTACAGGCCGAAGACCAGGTTCGGCGTCTCGCCGCCGGTCAGGACCAGCGCCGGCTCGCCCTCCTGGGTCTCCGTGCCCGTCCGCAGGGTCAGCGCGCCCGACCGGGCCGAGACGGTGTCCGCGCGCACTCCGGCGAACCGCGCCGCGACGCCCCGCGCCGCGGTCTCGACGCCGCTGAAGTGGCCGTCCGCCCAGTGGACATAGCCCAGCAGGACCAGCCAGCGGACGGGTGGATCGGCCGGTGGGTCGCCGATCGCGGGCGGCTGCTGCTCGGCGGCCAGCCGCTCGTCGCCGAGGCGCCCGAAGAGGATCTGGTACGACTCCTCCACCCGGGTCTTCGTGGCGCTCCCGGAGCAGGAGACCGGCCCGGCGGGCTGCGCCGGTTCCCGGTCGGCCGCGGTGAGGAAGACCGGGTAGGGCTCGTCGGTCGACTGGTCCGCGCCGTTGACCTCCTCGAAGTCGCTCTCGCGCAGTACGACCGGCTCGGCGACGACCACCTCGCGGCCCGTCCCGTCCACGGCGATCCCCGCCGCGACGCTCACCTCGACATGGCGGACGCCCGTCAGCGGGTCGGTACGGGGCTGGGTGACGAGGCCGAGTCCTTCGACGATGCCCCACTCGTGCAGATGCCGCGCATGCCGGGCGGCCCCGCCGCGCGCGTACTCCACCGTGGCCGACAGGTCCGCGGCGGCCAGCACCTGGCCCTCGTGGAAGGCGGGGCGCAGCGGGCCCGTCATGGCGTCTCACCGGGCTTCCGGGTACGGGACGACCGGGTGCGCTTGGCCGGGGGCTTGGCGGACTCGGCCGCCTGCTCGGGCGGCTGGTCCGGGGTCTGATCCGGCGCCTGAGCGGACTCGCCGGACGGGTCCGGCACCGGGCTCGACACCCGCTCCTCCAGATGGCTCACCTGCGTCTGCGCGCTGCCAAGCTGGGCGCGCAGCCCCTCCACGGCGGCGGTGAGATCGGCGACCCGCGTTCTGAGCCGGGCGAGCTCCTGCATGCTGTCGGTGACTTCGCTGGGGGTCGTGTAGACCTGTTCGTGCAGCGCCTTGGGCGGTGTCTCGCCGGGTGCCGGGGTCAGCAGCAGGGACAGCATCTCCTCCAGGTCCCCGGTGCGCGGCCAGTCGCCGAGCAGCCCGTCCGCGTACGGGCGCGCCACCGGGCCCTCGGACGGCAGGGTGGGCTTCTGGTATCGCGGCACCGGCCGGCAGCACACCCGCTCGGCGAGTTCGCGCAAGCGGTAGAGCTTGGGCAGCCATTCGCCGTACGCCGATCCACCCGGCAGCACCTGCTCCCGGGTGGCCGAGCAGACCCGTACGACATCGCAGCCGTTCAGCTCCAGATGGGCGAGCAGGACGTCGGTGTCGGTGCGGTCACCGCACGGCGGGTTGAGCGTGGCGCAGGCCGCGTCGGTCAGGAACCGGCGCACCGCGGTGCCCAGTGCGGCGGCCGCCTCCGCGATCTGCTGCACCTCGGCGATGGTGGCCTTCTCGGTGCTGTCCGGCGGCGGGGACGGCAGCAGCGGCGGTACGTCTACGGCGGCGACGTCCTGGCGCAGTGCGCAGTCGGCGAGGTCGGTGGCCTGGTCCAGCCGGCACAGCAGCCACTCCCGGATCAGGCCTAGGTCCGCGCGGAACTCCACCCGCAGCGCATGCCCCAGCGGGGTGCCCTGGGCCAGCATGCGCACCTCCAGGGGCGCGTCCGGGTCGCCCCGCTCCGGTACGACGCGGGCGGCGGTCTCGGTGACGACGGCGCGGGCGATCCCGGCGCGCAGCGGGTCCGGCCACGCCGCTTCCAGGTCGGCGCCGCCGAGCCGCCCGCACGCCGTGCCCAGGGCGCTCCGGGCCTCCCGCACGGTGGCGAGGTCCGGGTAGTCCCTCGCGAGCTGGGCCTGCCCGGCCGCGTCGTAGGTGTCGTACCGGGCGACGGCGGCGGCCAGGGCCCGGACGTGCTCGGTCATCTCGCGGGCCGTCGGCGGGGCGGGCGGGCCCTCCCCGCCCGCGTTCTCGCGCAGCCACGCGAAGGCGGTGGCGTACCGCTGGGCGTCGGCGGCATCGAAGCGGAAGGCCCGGCCGGTGCCGAGCGACGCGACGGTCAGGGCGTCGGTGTAGAACCCCAGCCGCCGGTCGCGGGTGCGGGCCTGGTCGGCGCGTGCGAGGTCGCCGAGGGTCGTCAGGAGGCGGGTGCCGGGGTTGTGGCGGTGGTCCTCGAAGTCGTCGCACCTGACGACGAATTGATATCCCTCCTGGATCCTGGAGGGCACGCATCCCGGTGAGGGGCAGGGCTCCTCGGTGGCGTACGGCGCCACCGGCTCTGCGGGGAGCTCGCGGTAGCGCACATAGAGCCCGTAGCGGCGCCCGCCGTCGCCGTCGTCGTTGTCGTCGCCGTTGTCGCAGTCTTCCCCGCAGTCCACGCCCAGGGCGCTGATGCGCCGTTCCCGTACCAGTGCGGTGACGTCGACCCGCTCGGTGCAGGGCACCACGATGTCGTTCCCGGTGCAGTCCAGCGCGTGTCCCGGGTGGACCGCCACGGTTCCGCCGCCGCACGGGTCGCAGGTGACGCCGAGGCCGCAGATGACTCCCGGCCCGTACAGGGACCGGTTGTGCAGTCTGGCCTTCGCCGTCGTGTACTCGACCAGCAGGCTGAGGTCGTCCTCGGTCAGCAGTTGCCCTGCGAAGAAGCGAGGACGTACGAAGGCGGAGGTCCGGGTGGCGTCGCCACCGCAGCCGCATCCGCAGTCTGTTCGCATGATCAGCGCTCCTTCACGAAGAACCAGCTCTCGAAGACGTCCCCGCCCGCGCCGGTGCCGGACGTCCAGGGCCCGATGCCCGAGGGCGGGAGGTCGCAGCAGTCGCCGCCGTACTCGGCCGACAGCGTCGAGCCGGTGCGGATGAGCGGGACGCGCCCGCCGACATGGGTGCCGTCGACCGGGCGGCAGCAGCGGTCGAGGAGGAACGCGGCGCGCACGGTGATCAGTACGCGGTCGCCGTCCTGCAGCGTCTCGCGCGTGGTCTGGCGGTAGCGGAACTCCTGGGTGAACTCGTCGCACTCGTCGGACTCGTCGGACTCCAGGTCCGGATCGGCGAAGGTGCCGCCCATGTACCAGGTGGAGGCGTTGCGGCCGCTGCCGCCCTCGATCACCTGGAGCTCCACCACACCGGGCCGCAGCGTGTCGGACCGTACGTCGGCGGAGAACCGCACCACGAGCCCGCCGTCCGGGTCCAGGGTGCCGAGGAGGTCCTTGGCCTCGTCGATGGTGTAGGTGTGGCCGTGGATCCAGTTGACGCCGGTGATCACCGTGGGCAGATGGCGGCCGAACGGGCGGCGTACGTTCATGTGGATGAGGTCGCGGCGCACCGGCTCGTACCAGTCCACGCAATCGATCCTGGCCAGCCACAGGACCGTGTGCTCGCACGGCTCGCAGCAGGTGTCACAGCGCTCGTCCACCGGCGGTTCGCAGCCGGTGACCCGCACCGTGTAGCACTCCTCGGTCCAGCCGAACTCGCAGTCGGAGGTGTCCGCGCAGGCGTCGTTGTAGACGGCACGGGTGGGTTCGACGGGCCGCTCGGCGTACTCGACGCCGATCCAGACGGTGTCGGTGTCCCGTTCGTGCGGGGGCAGCGCCTTCCACAGGTCGATCTCACAGCCGCCGCGCACCACGACCTCGTTGCCCTCGCAGTCCACGGCGAGACCGGGAGTGATCCTCACCTTGGCCCTGCGCCGGGTGCGCTCCGGCTCGGTGCCGCCCTCCGCACCGCCCTCCTGCGTGCTCCGCTCGGGCCGCGCCGACTCTTCGGCGGGGTCGTCCGGCGGGCAGTCGTGCTCGTCCCGTGGCACCGGTTCCACGTGGAGGCCGCACACCACGCCGTAGCCGAGCAGACAGCGCATGCGCAGTCTCAACTTCTCGCGGTGGTACTCCTGTTCGCGCTGGAAGTCGCGCGCGCCCAGCATCTGGCCGTGGAAGTACCGCAGCCGGCGCAGTGGTGGCGCGTGGAACTCCTCGGTCCTGGATGGTCCTGTCTCGGTCATCGCCCCGTCCTCTCACGACACTTGCGTATGCATGCCGACGGCGGAGACGACTCCCACGCCCACCCCTCGGCGCAACCCTCTCGGTCCCGGCCTCAACACCCCGTCGCGGTTCAGCCGCACGGGGTTCGCTCCGCCCAGTACGGGCGCCGGCAGCGGGACGAACGCGGTGTCCACGCCGACCGTGGACCGCGCACCGACCACGAAGCCCGCGCCGCCGGTGCGTACCGACCCCACCGTGTGCGCGGGCGCCTGCCGCTCCACCAGCCGCCGCAGCGCCGTCGCGTCCGCCGATCCGGCGGGCAGCAGCAGCCGGAACCGGTGCGCGTGCGCGGTGAACGGGTCGCTGTCCGGCGCGCCGAAGGCGCGCAGCGGCGCCGCGCCCAGCGCCGTGCCGCCGACCCGGAAGCGGCTCGCCGAGCGGCCGAACAGCCTTATGGCGCCGAGCCCTTGGTCCGTGCCCCGGGCTTGGTCCGTGTCCCGGCCTTGGTCCGTGCCCCGGGCTTGGTCCTGCGCCGCGCGCAGGTGGGCCCAGCGGCGGTCCGCCGCCAACTCGTCCACGACCGGGGCCACTCCGAACACGATGCGCACCGCCTCGCGCAGCGCCCATGGCGTGCCCCGGCGCCGGTAGAGCTCCGGGGCGGCGGCCAGCAGCGCGCGCCGGGTGCGGGCGTCCCAGCCCGCCTCGAACGACAGGCCCAGCAGCCCGGCCAGCCACGGCAGCGCCCGGTCCGGGACGCCCGCCGGGTCGAGGAGCGACGGATACCGCTCGATCACCCGGTCGAGCTGGGCGAGCGTGGCGTCGAACAGCGACAGGAAGCGCTCGGTGAAGTCGTCGGCCGCGGGATCCTCACGGAAGGCGGGCGGCAGCAGATCGGCGCTGGTGACGCGGGGGAAGTCCAGCCGGATCCGGCGCAGCACCGGAGTCGAGCCGCCGTCGCCGGACAGCCGCAGCCGTAGCCGCAGAAAGCGGCCGGGCGGCTGGTCGACGAGGAAGTCCGTGACGCCAGGGGCCGACGCCTGCCAGTCGCTCTCGTCGTACCGGCCGTCCTCGCTCACCACGATCTCGACGGCGGCCGCTGTCCCCGCGGGCACCTCGGCGTCCAGACGCACGCGGTGCCAGCGGCACCGCGAAATGCCGCTGTCGATGAGGGCGGTGAGGTACGACCCGCTGGTGACATACGCGTCGGTGGCGGGCGGCGCGGGGTCCCGGGGCTGGCCCTGCCAGGTGAAGCAGAGGGTCTCGGGGCCCTCCGGGCCCTTCTCGGCCAGGCAGAACCCGTCCTCGTCCGCCGCGGTGAGCGTGGACGGCGGCAGGGCCGCGGCCAGTTCGTCGACGGTGACGGGGCGGAAGGGGCGGCGGTGACCGCCCCGGTGGATGCCGAGCCGCCCGCCGTCGTCGGTGAGCAGCCACACGGTCCGCCCCGGCCCGGTGCGCAGGCCGATGATCTCGCCGCGCACACCGGTGCGCAGCACGCCTCGGAAGCCGCCGACCGAGTCGAACCGCCGCAGATCCGTGCTGCCCTGACAGGCCACCAGGATGTCGTCGTCAGGACCCAGGGCGGCCCACCGGGGCCGCTCGGCCCGGATCACACCGGCGAGTTGCTCCCCGTCGCGGCGCCACACCAGGACCCGGCCGGACTCCACCACGGCCAGCCGGTGTCCGCGCGCGGCGACCGAGACCGGTTCGCACAGCGGGTCGGGGTCGCAGCCGGGTGGCCAGACGGGGGCGAAGGCGCCGCTGCACCCGTCACGGCGCAGCAGCCGCCGCTCGCCGGGGACGAGCAGATACCAGCCGCACGGCCCGCATCCGGGCGCGAGGCGGGGGTCGGGGAACCACGGCAGTAGCCGGTCCCTGGTGGGCCCTTCCGGCGCGGCGCCGCGGTGGGCGAGCCGGAGTCCGGCCGGATCCTCGAAGCCGACGATGCCGTCAGCCTGCTGGAGGTCCCACTGGTCCCAGCCGACGTAGGCGTCGAGGAGGCGGAAGGTCGCGGGGTGCGGGGTGCACGTCATGGCTGGTCTCCTACCGGGATCAGCAGCGGGCGCTCCGGCCAGACGAGGGTGTGGGGCGGGAGGGCGTGGTCGGTGCAGGGCGGTCGGCGCACTCCGTCGACGGTGAGCGAGAGCCGGGTGACGGCCAGCACGCCCTCGACCGCCAGGAGCCGCCGGACCAGCGCCGTGTGGCGCAGCGGGCCGCCGAAGGGCCAGCCCGCGCCGTCCTCCCCGCCGCGCAGCGGATCCAGATAGGTGCGCACCGCGTCCCCGGCCCTGGCCAGGACGGCGGCCCGGTCGAGATCCGGGTCGAGGGCCACCCAGGACTCCACTCCGACGCGGCGGTACGGCGCGGGGGCGGCGACCACAGTGACTCCGGCGGGGGCGGCTTCGCGGACGAGGAAGTCGGCGACGGCCTTGAGGGTCGCGGCGGTGGCGACCGGCGGTTCGTCCGGATCTCCGCCCGGCGGTACGGGCGGTACGACGAGGACGCCCACCACGCCCGGGATCGGTGCCCCGGCGAAGTCGGGGTGCAGACCGGGCACGCCCCGGGCGCGGGCCACCGAGGCACCGGGCGCGCGGGTGGCGAGCTGCCCGTAGTCGGCCGGGGCCACCGCCCGGCCGCGGGCGCGCAGTTCACCGGCGCCGCGGCGCATCGCGTCGGCGTCGGGCTCGGCGTCCGTTCCGCCGGAGGCCGGGAAGGGGTTGCTCACGCCGGTGACGAACGGCAGCGCGGTCACCACCCCGTTGACCGCGCCCGCCGCTACGGCCCCGGCGCTGCCGCCGCCGACGCGGTAGCGCACGGCGCGGACGTTGCGGAAGCCGGGCGGGACGGCCGCGCCGCTGACGCCGTCCCCGAAGGTCACCTCGCCGCTCTCGTGGTCCACGGTGAACACCCGGTCGTCGGCGCCGTACCCGGCCAGGCTCTCCACCTCGCGCCACCGGGACGAGGTTCCGGCCGTGGCGCCGGCCGTGGTGCCGAACACATCGCCGCCCGTGTCGTCGTCCACCTCGATGACCACCGAACCGGAGAGGATGGGCACCTGGCTGAGCTTCATGCGCCGCAGCCCGGTCGCCGCCGGGTCCTGGACGGGCTGCAGCGGCTCGTCGCGGATGGTGCGGGCGGCGGTGGCGGCGACCACGTTCAGCCGCAGCCCGGACAGCACGGGCGCGGGTCCGGCGAAGGCGCCGTGCGCGATCCGCAGGCGCAGCCAGCGCAGCCGGGGCCGGGGGCCGGACGGGCTGCCCGGCTGCCATGACCGCGGGACCCGCAGTTCGACGGTCCCACTGGCGCCGAACCCGGCCGTGGAGTCCCGCATCAGCTCGGCGGGGACGAGCCGATTGCCGTCCAGCACGTCCCAGCGCAGCAGCGGCGCGGGCGGCAGCGGCAGCGGCGCGGTGCCGCCGGAGGCCGCGGGGGCGGGCGGAGCGGCGACGACCACGAAGCCCAGCGACAGCCGCGGATAGGGGGCGGCCGGTCCGGCGAGTCCGATCCACAGCGCGTTGCCGGGCCGCGGATCGCGGCCGAAGGGCTCGAAGGGACGGCTGGGCCCGGCCGGTCCCAGCGGGAGTGCCTGGAGCGTTCCGGCCTCCTGGACGGCGAGATCGGCGAGGGTGGCCGGGGTGGCGTACAGATCCTGGTCCGTCTCGTAGACGACCTGGCCCGCCGGGGTCGAGGCGGCGCTCTGGAACCCGGCGGGGACGAGCACCGAGGCGCCGTCCGGCGGGTTGACGGTGAACTCCAGCAGCGTGGCCGCCGCTCCGGCCGGGCGCCGCCGCACGCCCGCCGTCGCCAGGTGTTCGGCCAGCACCTTCTCCGGCAGCCGGTTGACGCGGCCGAGTACGGGTTCGGTCTGGGTGCCGAAGAGGCGGACGAGGGCGACACCGGCGTCCTGCCGGTCGGGGTCGGTCCAGTCCGGGGTGTAGCCCGCGATCCGGCCGCGGACATCGGCGCGGACGGCCTCGCGGGTGGCGTCGACCAGTTCGGGCCGGCCGCCGGTCGGGCCGGGGCCGGGCACGATACGCCCTTCCTCGCGCTCCCGTTCCCGCGCGTCCCTCTCCCACCACACCTCGCCGGTCATGCCAGCCCCTCCCCCGGTTCGACGGCGGGCACGATCCGGGTGTGGACGGCCCGCAGGACGGGAAGCTCCCCGGCACCGAGCGGCACCTCGTCGCACTCCTCGACCGCGTCGGCCCCGTCGAGGCCGATCGCCACGGCGGCGACGTCCGCGAGGTCGCCCAGCGCCCGCTGTGCGGCCCGCAGCAGGGCCGAGGGCCGCAGCGGCTGTCCGAACGGCCAGCCGTCCTGGTCCTCACCGCCCACGAGCGGGTCCAGGAAGCGGCGCAGCGCGGCGGTGAGCGCGGTGGACACGCGGGTGACGTCCGCCGGGTCGCCCGACAGGGTCACGCGCAGCGTCACCTCGCGGTAGCGGGGCGCGCGGACGAAGACCTCGGAGGTGAGCAACCGGGCCTGTTCGAGGTGGGCGGCGGCCGCGCGCAGCATCCCGGGGTCGGGGAGCGGCGCGGCCACGAAGTCCTCGCGGGTGAGGTCGTCGCGGGGCGCGGCCGGGACGATATGGACGGTCACCGCGCCGGGCACCGTGGCACACGGGAAGCCGGGGTGCGCGCCGACGGCCGGGTAGGCGCGGGCGATGGCGACGCCCGGTGTCGCACGCGCCAGGGTGACGTAGTCCTCGGCGGTGACCGCGCGCGTCACCTCCCCCAGGGACGCGGCGGCGCGGCGGCGCGCCTCGGTGATGGTCTCCGGGTCGGTGCCGCCTTCGGCCCGTACGAGGTTGGCGGCCGAGACCGCTCCCGGGATGTCCTGAGCGGGGAGCCAGTTGCCGGTCATGCCGCCGTTGCCGATCCGGCCGCCGCCGGTCACGTAGTCGATGAGCGTGTCCGGGCCCGGGTCCGGGTCCGGGTCCGGGTGGGGGATGCGCCCGGTGAGTCCGTCGCCGAACACCAGCGCGCCCTCGGCGCGGTCGAGCACGAAGATCCGGTCGGCCGGGGAGCCGAAGGTGAAGTCCGGTGCCGGCCGCCACTCCTGGCCCGCCAGGCGCAGCGTCGCCTCCAGGAGGTGGTCGGCGGCGTCCGGCAGGACGAGGTGCCGGCCGGGCAGCCTGAGCCAGGCGCCGATCTGGTCCTGGAGGTCGGCGCCGCTCACCGTGTGATGCCGGCTGTGGCGTGCGGCGGAGGCGTTGACGGCGAGTTGGAGGAGGCGGGGCGGGGCCGCGTAGGTGGCGGCCGGGGTGGACACCAGGAGCCCGGTGTCCCGCGTGGACCAGTCGGCCGGGGGGTGGAGCCGGACGACACCGGACCGTCTGAGCCCGCCCGTGCCGTCCTCGACCTTCTGATACGCACCGGAGATGTCCGTGCCCGGCCGGAACCACGACCAGGTCAGCTCCGCGGGAGGCGGTACGTCGGCGACCGCCCCGGGCAGCCACGACGGCGCGGACGCGGCGGGCGCGTCCAGCTCCACGAGCAGCCCGATCGGTCCGGGTGCGGGGTGGTCCCCGGTGAGCGGCAGGGTGAACCGGACCCGCGCCGGGGCGCCGTCGCTCGCCAGCAGCGCGATGCCGCGCCGGGCCCGCAGATCCGCCGTGCGGTCGCGGTCGGTCCACACGGTGACTTCCCCGCCCTCGGCGAGCGGCAGCACGGCCACGTCGTCGTCGAGGGTGAAGACGACCCGCCCGGTGGGGTCCCGGGTGAGCGCCGTCCCGGCGGGGACGAGGGGGACCGCGGTGCCCTCCTGCCGGGCGGCGAGGCGCAGCACGGTGGCGGCGGGGCGGGCCGGGCGCGGCGGTTCGAGGCCGAGCAGCCGCAGTATGGCCACCACGAGCGCGTCCGGCACCTGGTCGAGCCAGTACAGCCGCTGTTCGAGGAGGTAGGCGAAGAGTTCGAGGAGGGTGACGCCGGGGTCGACGGGCGCGTGCAGCGTCCAGGTGCCGTCGGACTCGGCGGGGATCCGGCGGCGGATGGCCGCCATCATGTCGGCCCAGGTGAGGTCGTCCAGCTTCGGCGGGGGCAGGGTCACGGTGTGCCCCCGGTGAGGCCCGTGAGTCCGGTGAGCCCCGTGTAGAACGGGAAGACCAGGTTCGCCTTGGTGTTGCTGCGCCGGATGCGGTAGACGATCGAGACGGTGATCCGCGACTCGTCAGCCGGGTCGGCCTCCGCGCGGACCTCCTCCAGTTCCACCCGCGGCTCATGGTCGCGGACGGCGACGGCGATCGACTGCTCCAGGTCGCGCAGGTTCTGCACACTGCCGGGCGCGAACACCAACTCCTGGGCGCGAGTGCCCAGTTCGGGCCGCATGACCCGCTCGCCGGTGCCGGTGAGCAGCAGCGCCCGCAGACAGTGCTCGATGCTCTCCTCGCCGACGGCGTAGCCGAGTCGCCCGGACGCGTCGGGCAGGATCGGGAACCGCCAGCCGGTTCCGAGGAACTCCTCGCTCATGCCGTCCTCGCCTTCTTGGCCAGCACGGCGGGGGTGAGCGGCGGGGCCGGTGGGCCGGTGGGCCCGGCGGCGGAGGGATGGGTGTGGGTGTTGAACGCCTGGAGCAGCGTGTTGCCGAGCACGAGCGGTTCGGTGGCACCGCCGCCGAGGTCGATGGAGGGGGAATCGACCGTCAGCTTCGGTGCCTTGAGGGTGATTTCGCCCTGCGCGGTCACGGTGACGCTGCCGCCCTCGGCCGCGGTGATACGGATCGCCTTGCCCTGGTCGTCCAGCTCCACGACGTGTCCGGCGGCGGAGGTGATCCGTACGGCGGCCTTGGACCGGGTGTCGTCGAGGAGCACCTCATGGCCGTGCCGGGTCCGGATGATCTTCTGGTCGCGGCCTTCGGTGCGGGCGGTCGGCGGCTTGTCCTCGCCGTTGTAGAGGCCGCCCAGCACGATCGGGTACCGCATGTCCCCGTGGACGAAGGCGACGAGCACCTCATCGCCCTTCTCGGGGACGAACACCGAGCCGTAGCCGCCTCCCGCGTAGAGCTGGCTGACCCGGACCCAGTCGGTGACCGTGGTGTCGTCGAACCACGGGAACTTCAGCTTCACCTGGCCCTCGTCGTCGCCCTCGTTCTCCACGACGAGCGCCTCGACCACGCCGTAGTAGCGCTTGTCGGTGGAGCGGGCGCGTGGCGTGCCCCTCATGGTCACTGGTCCCCCTGATGGATCCGCCGGGCGGTGAACTGGGTGAAGAAACCACTGGTGTTGAGGGTGTGCTCGACCCGCTTGACGAAGTAGGTGCCCGAGAAGCGGTGGCCGAGGCCGTAGATCTCCAGGTTGTCGCCGGGCCGCAGCTCGGGCAGGCCCGCCACCTTGCCGGTCGCGGTGATGAACTCGTAGGCCCGCTCGCGCAGCAGGCTGATCGCGAGTTCGCGGGCCTCCTGGTCACTGCCTACGGGTGCGTCCACCACGACCTCCTGGCGGCCCTGCAGAGTGGACTCGGCGACCTGCGGCCCGCTCTGCCCGTCGGCCGTGTTCTGCCCGGCCGGGAGGTTCTCGGCGGTCGCGGTGAACGCGATCGACTGTTTGGTACGGGGGTCCCAGCCGCGCACGGTGACCTTGCTGACCTGCTGGGAGACGGTCAGCGTCGGGGTGAACTCCATCAGGTTGGGGACCAGCCCCTCGGGCCGGCCGGTGGGGCCGGTGCTCAGCCCGGGTGCGTACGCCAGCCGGTACAGCCGGATCGGGCGGCCGTCGCGGCCGTCGGTCGGCTTGGTGAAGTACAGCGTGTCCTCGCCGGTCTTCGCGTCCGGCAGGACGTAGCAGTCGAAGTCGAGCCGCTTGGCCCGCTCCAGCAGGAAGGTCGCGTCGTCCTGGTTCTTCTGCACCACCACGTCATGGGTGGGCCCTTCCCGGGTGACCTCGATGCGCAGGTGGTTGCGCTGGGCGATCTGCTCGGCGATGCGCCAGTCCGGCAGATTGCGGTAGATCTTGGTCTCGTTCTCGGTGGGCTTGCGGTCCTTGAGCCGCAGCAGCCCGTCCACGCCGCTGACCTGGACGGTGGGCGACGCGCCGTCGGTGAACTTCGGGCTGAGCGTGGCGATGGTCCCGGTGGCGACGGTGAGCAGCTTGTCGGCGTAGCCCAGCCGGACCGAGACCCGGCCGCCGAGCCGGAAGCGGGGCGAATCGCTGTGCTTGAACCGCAGATTGGCGTCGTCCCAGTTGTTCAGGGTGAGATCGAAGCCGGACAGCTCGTCGATGTCCCGGTTCACCTTGATGTCGATGATGTCGTTCTTGGTGGACGGGTCCATCTCCAGGCCCTCGATGCGCACATCGAACTCGGGCGCGTACCGGTCGGGCGAGGCGACCTCGGGAGTGGGGGTGCTCATCGCGCGCTCCTCACGCCAGCCGGGGCACGGTCAGCACCCGGCCCGGCCGCAGGTCCCGTGGGTCGCTGATGCCATTGGCTCGCGCCAGCTCCCGCCAGGCGTCGGGCCGCCGGTACAGCGCGGCGGAGATGGAGCTGAGGGTGTCGCCGCGGCGCACCACATAGCTCTTCTCCACCGTGGGCGACGAGCGGGGTGTCTCGGCGACCTGCGCGGCGGCGGTGCGGAACTCCTTGAGCGAGAGGTCCAGCATGGCCCGCAGCGGCACGCCGTCGGGCCGGAAAAGCTGGTAGTTGACGTCCAGCTTCTCCACGACGCCGGTGAAGACCTCCTCGTCCCAGACGAACCGGACGACCGGTGGCGCGTGTTCGCGGCTGTCGGGCCGCAGCAGGTTGCGCACCGCGTTGACGTAGGCCTTCCGTACGTTCTCCAGGGTGTCGGAGGTGTCCACCAGCGCCTGCACGGTGAGGGTCTCCGTGCCGCCGCGGACGTACTGCAGAGGCGGTGTCTCGAGGCCCGGGATGGTGATCTCGGCGAACGTGTTGCTCTTGCTCAGCTTGTAGTCGGTGGGGTTGAACCGCAGCGGGATCCGCCGCTGCCGCTCGTCGGCGATCACCGGCCGGACGATCTCCAGCCGGGCGCGGGCGGCACCCTGCCCGGCGAAGGACACGGGCGTCACGCTCACGCTGCCTCCTTGTTCGCTTCTCCGCCCGCGCGGCGCAGAGGCGCGGCTTTCGTCACCGTCTGCGGCCCGGCGGCCGCGCGTGCGACGCTCACGAGTAACGGCCCTCCGCGTCGCCGAAGCGCCGTTCGGCCTCGGTGTGTTTGGCGCGTGCGCACTGGTCCTCGTACAACTTCGCCCACGCCTGGATGTGCTGGTTGAACAGGCGGGTGAACACGGCGCCGTCGTCGCCGTCCACCTGGAACCGGACCTCGAGGTGGTGAATGGTCACCTTCGGCACCTCGGTCACCTCCCTTGGATCTGGCGCGGCAAGGCGCTCGCCGCGGCGTCCTGCAGAACCTTCGTCAGCCCCTCGTGCGCGATCTCCAGCGACTCGATGGCGATCGCGTTCTGCTCTCCGTGCAGGTCCGGGCCGGTCCACTTGGCGGCGAGCCCGCCATGGAAGGCCCAGGCCGCACCGGGCACCCCGTCCGGGCCGAGCACGATCACCGCGCCGTCACGGCGGGCGCCCAGCGAGTCGGCCAGCCCGGCCTGGTACCAGGACCACAGCCCCGGATCGCGCACCACGCCGCGCTTGAGCGTGATCCGGTTCCATGAGTGGCGCAGCGGCAGTTGGTGGACCGAGTCGTTGCGCCCGCCCTCCGGGTAGCTCGTCACCTCCAATTGCGCACCGAGCCCGGTGACCTCCTGGAACGCGCCGGAGGCGGCCAGCGGCAGCAGCAGTGCCTGCGCGGCGGGCAGATACGCGTCGCCGGGGTCGAGGGTGACCAGGAAGCGGTATTTGGGCAGCGGATCCAGGCTCACGCCTCGATCACCTCCAGACCTCGGTCCTGGCCGAGTACGAGACGCAGCCGGATGAACTCCATGGGGACGGCCGGGGCCACCTCGATCTCGCAGACCAGTTGCCCCGGGTCCTGCTCGGGCGGGTTGTTGGTGTCGTCGCACACCACCCGGAACGCCTGCTCGGGGCGGGCCCCGGCGAGCGCCCCGGCCCGGAAGGCCGACAGGAGCACGGAGGTCAGCGCCCGTACCAACGTCAGCCGCAGCTCTGCCGAGTTGACGTCGAACACCAGCGGGCTCGCCGCCCGCCGGATCGCGCGCACCAGCAGGTGCACCAGCCGTCGGTGGGCGATGTGGCGGGTGCCCGGGTCGGCGGACAGGGTGCGCCCGCCCCACACCATCAGCCCCCGCCCGCGGGTGCACCGGATCAGGTCGATCCCCGCGTCGAACAGCCGGACCTGCTGCGGCTCGGGGTATTCGGTGGCGAGGTCGACCGCCTCCAGGATCACCGCGTTCGCGGGCGTGTGGTGTGCCCCGCGCTCGCCGTCGAGTCGGGCGATGACGCCCAGGACGTGCCCGGACGCCGGGACGGTGCGCAGATCCTGCCCGTCGGGGGTGCGCAGCGGCGGATGGTAGACGGCGGCGCAGCCGAGCAACTGGCTGTCGCCGGTGGCCTCCAGGGAGCCCACCCAGTCCACCACCTGGTCCACGGAGGACAGCGCGGGCGGCACGTCCAGTACGGCGAGGCGGTCATGCGAAGGCTCCACGCTCCGCAGCAGTTCGAGCACCATGTCGGTGTGCGCGGCGCCGGACAGGTCCGTGCCCAGGTCCGGCAGCGCCACCAGCGCCGGTTCGGGCAGTTCGGCCTGTTCTGTCACGGCGTCCGAGTACGCCCCGCGGGTGGGCGCGGCGTCCGCGCCGCCCGCGAGCGTCAGGTCCCAGGACGTCGAGATCGGGCCGGGCCGCCCCGGTGGCGGTGGCGGCCCGTCCGGGACCAGCCGGATGTAGCGGGATCCGGTGAGCCGGTCGGCCAGGCCGGCGGGCGGCAGCCCGGGAAAGGTCTCGGGCGGCTCGCCGGGCATCATCACCCGGACGCCCACGGTGGGCGGTCCGGCGACGGTGCTGGCCTGGTGACGGATGGCGACGCGCCCGCCATTGGCCCAGGCTCCGGGGCTGGTGGCCACCACCTGGTAGCTCGTGGCGTCCCATCCGCTCAGCGACCCGACCGGCCACGCCGTCCGGGCGGTGGTGGCCGGCCCGGACACGCGGAGCACCCAGGCGGTGCGGCCGCCGTTCTCGAAGAAGCCGCGCAGTGCGTACGGGGTGGCGAAGGCGCCCTCCGGCGGCCCGAAGGTGCCCACGACGTCGTTCCAGCTCTCCACGCGCACGGGAGTGCCGACCGGGCCGCGGCGGAGCCGGCCCAGGAACGCCGCCACGTCGGTGCGCAGCGGCTCGGTGCCGGAGCCGCGTGGCGGACACGCGAGGGATACTCCGGGGAGCGCTTCGCCTGCCATATCAGGTTTCGATCTCCAGCTTCTCGACCGCCAGGACGAGCGTCTCCATGGCGATCTCGTTCTTGGTGGCGCTCAGCGTCGGGCCGGTGTACTTGGTGGGCCAGCCGCGGTCGAAGTTCCAGCGCACCACGTCGTTGCGGTTCTCGTCGCACAGCACGATCGAGCCGTGGGTGCGCTTGACCGTGCCGTTGAGCGCGTCGGCCACCCACTTCCAGAAGGCGGGGTGGCCGGTGATGCCGCGCTTGAAGGTGAGGTTGGTGAACTTCTTCAGCCCCGGGATCTTGCGGACGGTGATGTCCTCGCTCCCGTTGCGGTACTCGATCGGCGGGATCTCCAGCTCCAGCCCGCTCGCCTCGGTGAAGGACCCGCTCACCGCGAGCCCGTCGTCGCTGACGTTGAACACGAAGATCTTGAAGTTATAGGACGCGTATGGATCGTCCCTGGTCACGGGCGGCATGGTGGACTCCCTCGGGCGCTCAGGCGAGTTGGGTCTCGCGGGTCTTCTGCTGGATCCTGAAGATCACGAACTCCGCCGGGAAGACCGGCGCGACACCGATGACACAGATGAGCCGGCCATTGGCGAGGTCGTCCTCGGTCATCGTGGTGCGGTCACAGGCGACGAAGAACGCCTCGTCGGCGGTGGTCCCGGCGAGCGCGCCGGTACGCCACACCGTGGTGAGGAAGTTGGTGACCGTCTGGCGGACCAGGGACCACAGCGCCTCGTCGTTCGGCTCGAACACCACCCACTGGGTGCCCTCCTCGATCGACTCCTCCAGGTAGAGGAACAGCCGCCGGACGTTGACGTACTTCCACGAGCTGTCCGAGGAGAGCGTGCGCGCGCCCCAGACCCGGTGGCCGAGGCCGGGGAAGAACCGCAGCGCGTTGACGCCCTTGGGGTTGAGCACGTCCTGATGGCGCTTGGTGATGTCCTGGGCGATGCCGTCGGTCAGCCGGATGCCCCGGATGACCGCGTTGGCCGGTGCCTTGTGCACCCCCCGCTCCACATCCACGCGCGCGTAGATCCCGGCCATGTGGCCCGATGGCGGCACCTCGACGTCGCGGCCCGCCGACAGGTCGCGGGTGACCAGCCACGGGTGGTAGAGCGCGGCGTACTTGGTGTCGAACCGCTCGCGGAACACCTGGACGCCCTCGATGTCCAGACCGTCCTGCGGATCGAGGATCGCGAACCGGTCCCTGAGCAGCTCGCAGTGGGTGACCAGGGCCGATTCCACCGTCCCCGACCACATGCCCGGCACGGCGCATACGGCCACCTCGTCGATATCCTCCAGCGCGGCGATCCCGGTGCGCTTGCCGCTGCCGCCGTCCTCGCCGACGAAGTCGGCCACGCTCAGGGTCCCGTAGGCGTCGTCCCCGTCTGCCAGGGTCAGCCAGGATCCGACGGCGGGCAGGGGGAACTTCGTCGGGTCGGTGGACAGGGCGCCCAGCGCCGTCGCCCGCACCAGCCGGGAGCGGCCGGCCAGGGTGGTCACCAGGCTGGTCGGTGTGTCGCCGGTGAGCCGGAGGTTGCGGTGGGTCTCGGTCTCCACGGCCCCGGACGGGTCGGTGAACCGGGCGTCGACCTGCGCCTCGATCAGATGCACCCGATCGGTCTCGAACAGCGTCCCGGGCACGTTCGCGTCGAGGGTGACGACGTCCGCTGCGACCGATTCGACGGTGCGGATGGTCAGATGGGTGCCGTCGTCGAGCTGCACGACGGCGCCTTCGTAGAGCCGGCTCGCCCCGCCGACCCGCAGCGTTGTCCCCGCCGAGGTGTTGCCGCGGCGCACCCGGCGCACCAGCAGTCCACCGCGCCACACCTCATGGGCCGCGCCGGAGGGCAGGGTCAGGGTGACCTTCCCGTCCGCAGGCTGGCTCACCTGGACCTTGAAGCGGCCGGAGCCGATCTGCACCCACACGTCGGACGGCAGCTCGTCGGGGTCGAGTCCGGTCACCGCGGCGACCTCGACCGTCTCGCTGTCGGCGGCGGCGTCCGCGGCCAGCCGCGTGACGAACAGCCCGCCCTCCTGCGGATCCGGCAGCACCGGCAGCGCGGCCGAGGCCATCGGCTGGATCCGCACCTGCACCGCGTCGCCCCACGAACCGGGGCTGACGGCGGCGAACTCCAGCGTCTGCTCCGCGCTGCGCGTCCCGATCTGGACGTAGTCGCCGCGGGCCGCCCTGACCTCGGCGGGCAGCTGGGCGTCCAGCTCGATCCGGTGGCTGGTGGCGTCATAGGCGGCGACACCGGCGGTGTGGATGGACTGCTGGTCGTCGCCGCGGAAGAGCTGGATCTGCTGCCCGACGCCGGAGAACCCGATCAGATGGCCGAGTTCGAGGCGGGTGGCGCCCTTGGCGGCGTCGCCGGTGACCGGGCTCACCAGGCCGTGGCCCAGCACCCCCGAGGAGGGACCGGCCTGCTTGCTGGCGACCCGCTTGACGTACAGCCGCTGGCCGCCGTTGTCGAAGAACCCCTTGACGGCCAGCGGGAACAGCCACCAACGGCCGCCTTCCGCCGGGTCGTTCGCCCAGGTGTCCCGCATCAGCGGGTCCGGCTCGCGGAGGAATCCGCCGAAGGTGTTCTGGAACTCCAGGAAGTTGGTGACCAGTTTGGGCTTGCCGGTGTACGGACCGCGCACGGTGACCCCGGCCATTCCGGCCGTACTGGTGCTCACCCCCGCGATCGGCCGTGGGCCCGCATCGATCTCCTCGATGTAGACCCCGGGGCTCAGATACTCCGCCATGGACGGCTCCTTAACTCTCGCGGATCTCTATGACGTGCCGGCGCTCGGTGTCCTGGGGCAGCCGCACGACCAGCGATCCGGACCGGCCCGGCCGCTCGGTGGCCTGCACGCGGAACGTCTCCTCGACGGCGTGCTCATCGGCCTTCTCGCCCTCCCACCGCAGGGCCAGCCGGAAGGCGCCCGCGGCGTCGGACAGGGTGCGCTCGTGCCATGGCGTCAGATCCCGGCTGGTCTGCCCCCTGGCCTCGACCAGCGCATTGGCGATCGGCGCCCGCGTGGCCGCGTCGACCACGACGCCGTGCACCGTGCGCAGTCCCGGCGGGTAGGGGAAGGAGACGCTCGGCAGCAGCCGCACCAGCCGGGGCTCGGTCACCACCGGCGGCGGGTGGCCGTCGCCATGCGGGTGCGCCAGGAACTCGACGCCCACCAGGGCGGCCGAGAACGGCTGGCCGTCGGCCGGATACAGCGGCTGGTAGCCGGGGGCCGTGAAGCGGGCCCGGTGGCGCCGCGGCCGGGCCGCCCACGGCTCGGCGCACCGGCCGAGACCCGGATAGACGAAGGCGGCGCTGGGAGTGCGCACCGCCATGTCGTCCAGCGGCAGCCAGTCGCCGTCGTCGTAGCGGTCCAGCTGGACGGTGACCCCGGCGGCGCGCACCCGCCGGGCGTAGTCGTCGAAGGGTATGAACCAGGCGGGGCTGTAGAGCGTCGACCGCTCCAGCGGCAGGAAGCGGCTCATGGCAGCCCCGCCCCGCTGATGACCCGGCTGTGCACCGGATGGACCGGCATCTCGACGGCGGAGTCCAGGTTGACCACGCGGACCTCGTAGTTGAGCGACAGCCGGTACGGCTTCTGAATCGCGTACCAGACCCAGGACTTCTGGTCCAAGGTGAGCGGGGTCAGGCTGAGGTGGAGCGCGTCGGTGCTCGCCGCCAGGCTGCCGGACAGCTGTGCGCCGTCCAGGATCGCGTCGTCGTAGAACGTCTGGAGGGCCCGTCCGAGCATCCGGTGCTGGGTGGCCTGGTCACCGCCCCAGGGGGTGACCAGGTAGCGCAGCAGCAGGGCCATCGGCGGCTTGCGGGTGGTCGGTGGGTCGGGTGGCTGGGAGCGCACCGGCGGCCGGTTGCGCGAGGTGGGATCCTCGGCGATCTCGTAGAGGAACACCGTGAGTTTGGGCGGTGGGGTCTGGACCCTCTCGGAGAGGTCGTTGAGTTCCGCGATCGGCGGTTCCACCTGGCTGAGCCCGCGCAGGGCCTGGGTCAGGCTGTCCACGATGACCGTGGAGACGTCGGCGATGACGCCGAAGTCGCCCATGCGAATGCTCCCCCTCTCCGCGCTCGGAAGCGTGCTCCGAGAGGATGCCGGGACCGGCGTGGCAGGACCGCGATACGCACATCACACGAACGTCACCGGTTCGTTTTCGCGGCCGGCGATGACGAACCCGGACACACATCGACAACGCCGAGGTGACACGGGCGTGCATATTGTCCTTTCATGGAAATCCCCTCAGAGCGGACCGGTGTCCTGATCCTCCGGGTCTGGGTGGAAGGCGGCAGGCCGGATGGATTCCGTGCGCGCATCGTGCCGACCGGGGGCGGGCAGCAGACGGCCCCCAGCGCGGTGAGCGCGGTCGACGACGTACTCACCGCCGTGCGCGCCTGGCTCGATCAGTTACTCGAGCCGGAAGGGTGACGTCACCGCGACGTTCCGGTGATGGCCGGCCATATAGCGTCCTTTGGCGGGAAGGCCGGACACACGATCATGATCTGCTCGTAACATGGCTTTAGGGCATCCCGACGGGACGCACGGGATGGGTCACTGGAGCCAATATCGCCCCGGGGGGCCGATGAGCGCAGAAGGCCATGTCATGACGTTGAGACTGCTCAAGAGTTTCGCGTTGTCGGTCGATCAGAATCGCGTTCCCATATCCTCCAGCGCCCAGCGCCTCCTCGCGTTCCTCGCCCTGCAGAACATGCCACGCAGCCGTACCTATGTGGCCGGGATGCTGTGGCCGGATGTCACGGCCTCCCGCGCCAACGCCAATCTCCGGTCGTCGTTATGGCGCGCCACGCGCACGGGGCATCAGGTCATCGACGCCTCCACGCAGGAACTGGCGATCTGTGAACACATCGACGTGGATATCCACATGGCGGCGACGCGTGCGCACCGGCTGCTCGACATGTCGCGCCCGTGCGATGACATCCTCACCGCGCGGACGAGGGAGGATCTCTCGGCCGATCTCTTACCGGAGTGGTCGGAGAACGAGTGGGTGCTGGTCGAGCAGGAGCAATACCACGAACTCCGGCTGTATGCCCTGGAGGCGATGACCGAGCGGCTGACGGCGGCGGGCCGCCATGGCGAGGCCGTCGCCGCCGGACTCGCCGCCGTACGCGCGGAACCCCTGCGGGAGAGCGCTCATCGCGTGCTCATGAACGCGCATCTCGCCGCCGGCAACAGGGGCGCGGCGCTGCGGCAGTACGAGCAATGCCGCCGGGTGCTGCTCGAGGAGCTGGGCCTGGAGCCCTCCCAGACGCTGAGGAACCTGGTGCCGGCGCACTCCGGGGGCGGGGACGCCGGCATAGCGGCGCACTCCGGAGGCGGAAGCGCCGCTCCGGAGCTCCCGACACGTCGGATCGTCTGCCATCCGGCGAGCGAGGTCCCGGCGCAGGGCACGGACACCTCGGCCCCGGCCGGCACCGTGCCCGCGTGACCATGGGGATTGCGGTGCCGCGTCTTTCAGGCTGCCGCCGTCTAGCAGCGGGTGGTGCAGAGGGCTTCGGGCACTAGACGGCGGGGACCACCGGCGACAGATGGGCGTCGCGCCGCACCAGTGCGGCGTAGCGTCCGTCCTTGGCCAGCAGCTCCTCATGGTTCCCCCGCTCGACGGTCCGGCCGCCGTCGAGGACGACGATCTGGTCGGCGTCGCGCACCGTGGAGAGCCGGTGGGCGATGGTGATCGTGGTGCGGCCGGCCGAGAGGGCGTCGATGGCCTCCTGGACGGCCTGCTCGGTGCGGGTGTCCAGGGCGCTGGTGGCCTCGTCGAGGATGAGGACGGGCGGGTCGCGCAGAATCGTGCGGGCTATGGCCAGACGCTGCTTCTCCCCACCGGAGAAGCGGTAGCCACGCTCTCCCACGAGGGTGTCATAGCCGTCCGGGAGGGAGGCGATGTGGTCGTGGATCTGGGCGGCCTCGGCCGCGGCCACGATCTCCTCATCGGTCGCGTCGGGCTTGGCGAAGCGCAGATTCTCGGCGACGGAGGCGTGGAAGAGGTAGGTCTCCTGGGAGACGACACCGACGGTCCGGGCGAGGGAGTCGAAGTCGAGCTCGCGCACGTCCACACCGTCGATCAGCACTCGGCCGCCGGTCACGTCGTAGAGCCGGGGCACCAGATAGCTGAGGGTCGTCTTGCCGGAGCCGGTCGGTCCGACCACCGCCAGGCTGCCGCCCGCGGGGACGGTCAGATCGATGCCACGCAGGGTGCCCTTCGAGGGGGTCTTCGAGGGGCCCTTCGAGGGGGTCTTGGAGGGGGTCTTCGAGGGGTCGGGCGGCGCGCTGTCGTAGTCGAAGTCGACGCCGTCGAAGCGGACTTCGCCGCGGACCTTCTCCAGGCGCACCGGGTCGGCGGGCTCGGTGATGTCGATCGGCAGATCGAGGTATTCGAAGATGCGGGCGAAGAGGGCGAGGGAGGTCTGCACCTGCACACCGGTGGACAGCAGGCTCACCGTGGGCCGGAGCAGCCCCTGCTGGAGCGAGACGAAGGCGACGAGCGTGCCGATGGAGACGGCGGGGCCACCGGCCTGGAGGGCGATGCCCGCGGCCCAGTAGATCAGCGCGGGCATGGCGGCCATGACGATGCCGATGGTGGACATCCGCCAGCGGCCGGCCATGTTGGAGCGGACTTCCAGGCCCACGAGGCGCTCGGACTCCTGGGCGAACTGCTGGGTGAGCGACTCGGACCGGCCCATGCTGCGGCCGAGCAGGATGCCGCTCACCGACAGGGACTCGGTGACCATCGCGGACATGGCCGCCATCTGCTTCTGGCGCTGCGAGGTGATCTTCTTGCGCTCGGCGCCGACGCGACGGCTGATCCAGACGAAGACCGGCAGCAGAAGCAGGGAGACGACGGTCAGCCGCCAGTCGAGCGCGAGCATCGCGACGACGGAGGCGACGACGCTGGTGAGGTTGGAGACCAGGGAGGTCGCGGTCGAGGTGACGGTGGCCTGCATACCGCCGATGTCATTGGCGATACGGGACTGCACCTCGCCGGTGCGGGTGCGGGTGAAGAAGGCGAGCGGCATGCGCTGCAGCCGGTCGTAGACCGCGGTACGCAGATCGTGCATGACGCGCTGGCCGACGGTGGTGGAGATCAGGGTCTGCAGAACGCCGAAGACGCTGTTGACGACGGCCGTGGCGATCATGCCGAGGGCGAGCAGGGTGAGCAGTCCGGTGCGGCGGTCGGGGATGGCGGTGTCGAGGATCTCGCGGAGGAGAAACGGCGAGGCGACCGAGACCAGCGCGGAGGCGGCGACCAGCAGGCCGACTACGGCGAGGCGGCCCCGGTAGGGATGGAAGAGCCGGAGGATGCGGCGCACCTGGGCGGGCTGCTCGGGCTCCTGGGCGGACGGTGTCCATGACGGAGGTGTGTCGGGACGCATGGGCTCCTTCTGGAGTCAGGGAAGCCGACACGGATGATGACGGCATGGTCGAGCCGTGGCCGCGTCGGCGCGGATTTTGAGAGCATAGCTCATTGTTACCTATACTCACAATGAACTCGGTCCTGATAAACTGCGATCATGCCCACGCCCGAGACATCCGGCCTCCTCGCGGAGCAGCTGCTGCGCCTGACCCGCAGACTGCACCGCGCCCAGAAGCGCTATATGGAGCCACTGGGCATCACCCCCGCCCAGTCCCGCCTGCTGCGCACCGTCGCCCATGACGACCAGCCGCCACGGATGGCGGACCTGGCCCGGCGCCTGGAAGTGGTCCCGCGCGCCGTGACGACGCTGGTGGACGCCCTGGAGGCGCATGGTTCGGTGCGCCGCGTACCGGATCCGACCAACCGCCGGGTGGTGCGCGTCGAGCTCACCGACACCGGGCGCTCGACGCTGCGCGCGCTGCGCGAGGCGCGCCGGGCCGCCGCGGAGGACATCCTGGCGCCGCTCGGCGATCAGCAGCGCGAGACGCTGGGCGAGCTGCTGAACACCCTGTCCGGCACCCCGGACCACCGCTGCTGAGATCCGGGCGACGGCGCCGCCGACGTCCTGGTGCCGCGCTCAGGCGGCCAGATGCGCCTTGTCGCCCATGACCACCACCGGGCGCAGCTTGGGGTCGAGGTTCTTCAGCAGATACTCCATACCGGACTTGGGGAGGCTGACACAGGCCGAGGTGCCGCTGCCATGGTCCATGTGCAGCCAGATGCTGCCGCCCTCGCTCTGCCCTTCGGGGCGGGTCTGGTCCAGCGGCGAGGTGCCCTTGACGCGGTTGTAGTCAATGGCGATGACGTAGTTGAAGTCCGTCCAGTGGGACTTGGGCCAGTAGTGGGGCGCCGCGAAGGAGCCGGACGACGTGTACGGCAGCCGGGCGCCGGGGTCGGGCAGCACACCGCCCGCGTCGCTGAGCGTGTAGACCCCGACCGGGCTGCGCTTGTCGCCCTCGTGATGGCTCGTCGTCCAGCCGCGCTTGCCATTGTGCGCGGTCCAACTGCGGGTCCGCTCCCATGCCTTGCCCTGCTTGGTGTAGAGGACCACGGTCGCGTCTCCGGAGTTCACCCCTTTGCCGTAGACCGCCACGACCTGACGGGACTGGTCCGGGATCCGGGACTGGAGCTTGTCCCCCACATCCGGGATACGCGTGGGATCCGGCGTGGGCGCCCCGCTGCGCAGCGCTTGTTTGCCCTGGTCCGCGCCCTTGTCACCGCCGCCGTCACCGCCGCCGTGGCCGCAGGCCGTGAGGAGGACGAGGGCCGCGGCGGCCGAGGCCGCCGCACGGATGGACATCATGCCGGAAATTCGCATGTCCCCATGGTCCCACCCCCATAGGACAGTGCGGCATGCGGGATTGGCGTGTTCCGGCCGGTCCCGGGAAAACCAGTTGAATTCCGCACCGTCAGAGCGTCAGCCTTGCACGTCTCCTGCCCTCCCCCCTCCGCCGCCCGCCCGACCCTGGGACGTCATGCACATTCGCGATCTTCCGTACCCCGATCCCGGCCGACCCGACGTGCGGTCAGGACCGAGGTTCCTGTACTGGCTGGGCAGGAATCAGCTGGGCGGGCAGGTCAAGGCGGCCCTCTGGGGTCTGGTGCACATGGCCGCGCTGGTGTCCTTCCCGCTCGCCATCGGCTTTGGTGTGCAGGCGGTGGTGGACCGCTCGGGCTCCCGGCTGGCGATGGCCGGGGCGCTGATGGTGGGGCTCACCGTGCTCACCGCGCTGGGGGACGCCATGCTGCACCGCGCGGCGGTCACCAACTGGATCACTGCGGCGGCACGGGTGCAGCAGCTGCTGTCCCGCAAGGCGGTGGAGCTGGGGTCCACGCTCACCCGGAAGGTGGCGGCCGGTGAGGTCATCGCCGTCTCCACGGGCGACGTCGAGAAGATCGGCTGGTTTGTGGAGGCCCTGTCCCGCTTCACCGCGGCCGCGATCACCACCGTCGCGCTCTGCGTGGCGCTGGTGCTCTAC
Source organism: Streptomyces iranensis (assembly GCF_017874715.1). Lineage (GTDB taxonomy): Bacteria > Actinomycetota > Actinomycetes > Streptomycetales > Streptomycetaceae > Streptomyces > Streptomyces iranensis. Next base: position 70,146 of record NZ_JAGGLR010000020.1, read on the forward strand.
CAGCCGGCGCTGGGAGTGGTGGTGGCGGTCGGTGTGCCCGCGCTGGCGCTGACCGTGCTGCCGCTGCTGCCGCGCGCGGCGCGCCGGGCCGACGACCAGCGGGAGAAGGCGGGCCGGGCCACCGAGCTGGCCTCGGACACCGTGGCCGGGCTGCGGGTGCTGCGCGGCATCGGCGGCGAGGAGCTGTTCCTGGGCCGCTATCGGAACGCCTCGCAGGAAGTGCGGGTCGCGGCGGTGCGCAGCGCGCGGATGTGGGCGCTGATCGCGGCCGTGCAGGTGGCGCTGCCGGGGCTGCTGCTGATCGGTGTGGTCTGGTACGGGGCGTCGCTGGCCCGTGAGGGGCGGATCGAGGTGGGCGAGCTGGTCACCGTCTACAGCGCGGTCACCTTTCTGCTCTTCCCGCTGCGGCACTTCGAGGAGATCGCCATGGCGTACTCCTTCTCCCGGCCCTCCGCGCGGCGCGCGGCCCGGGTGCTGGCGCTGCGGCGCTCCTCCGCGGATGGCGAGGGCGCGGCCACCGCAGCTGCCGCGGACACCGCGGACGCCGCAGACACCGCAGACACCGCAGACACCGCAGCATCCGTGGACGGGGGCGAGCGCGCGGAAGCGCGGGAGGCCACCGGACCGCTCGGCGGGGATCTGTACGACCCGGTGAGCGGGATGCTGGCGCCGAGCGGGGTGCTGACCGCGGTGGTGTGCGGCGACCCGGACGCGGCCGGGCGGCTGGCGGACCGGCTCGGCGGACATCCCGCACACGGCGCCCCGGGCGACGGGGACCGTGGCGGGGCGCCGTCGGCACTGCTGGGCGGAGTCGCCCTGGACGAGGTGGCGCTGGCCTCGGCGCGCACGGCGGTGCTGGTGCAGGACAAGGACCCGGTGCTGCTGTCGGGGACGCTCGCCGAGCTGCTGGACGTGCCGAGGTCCGGGGAGGTCTCGGCGGAGAAGGCGCTCGAGGCGGCCCAGTGCGGCGATGTGCTGGAGGCGCTGGCGCAGGCGTCGGCGGCCGACAAGGGTGACGCCGACCCCATGCGCACCCGGATCACCGAGCGCGGTCGCTCGCTGTCGGGTGGCCAGCGGCAGCGGCTGGCCCTGGCCCGCTCGCTGGTGACCGATCCGGAGGTGCTGGTGCTGGACGAGCCGACCTCCGCGGTGGACTCGCACACCGAGGCGCGGATCGCCGACGGGGTGCGGCGGCTGCGGACGGGCCGGACCACCATCGTGTTCACCTCCAGCCCGCTGGTGCTGGACCGGGCCGACCGGGTGGTGTTCGTGGCCGACGGCGAGGCGGCGGGAGTGGGCACCCACCGCGAGCTGCTGGGCACCGACTCCGGGTATCGCGCGGTCGTGACCCGCGAGACGGACGGCGAGGCCGCCGCGCGGGGGGCCGGGCGGTCCACCGGGCCGGCCGGCCACGGTCTGGAGGACATCGCGCGGAAGGACATCGCGCGAGAGGGCGTCGCGCGGGAAGACATCGGGCGGATCGAGGAACAGATCGAGGAGTCGGCATGATCGGCGTGGCACCCCCCGCCTATGACCCGGCCGCACCGGAGTCGGCGACGACGCTGCCGGTCGGCACGCCCACCACCGTACGGGCCTATGTGCGTGAGCTGCTGCGGCGGCACCGGGCCGCCTTCACCGTGCTGATGGCCGTGAACGCGACCGCGGTGCTCGCGTCCATGGTCGGCCCGCAGCTGCTGGGTGGCGTGGTCGAGGACCTCTCCCAGGGCGAGAAGGACCTTCACATCGGGCGCACCGTGGCGCTGTTCGCGGTGGCGCTGGTGGTGCAGACCGTGTTCGTCCGGCTGGTGCGGCTGCGCGGGGCGGTGCTGGGCGAGCAGATGCTGGCGGATCTGCGGGAGGACTTTCTCGTACGGTCGGTGGGTCTGCCCCCGGGGGTGCTGGAGCGGGCCGGGACCGGGGATCTGCTGTCCCGGATCACCACCGATATCGACCGGCTGGCGAACGCGATGCGCGAGGCCGTGCCCCAGCTCGCCATCGGTGTGCTGTGGACCGGACTGCTGCTCGGCGCGCTGACCCTGACCGCTCCCCCACTGGGTCTCGCGGTGTTGGTGGCGCTCCCGGTGCTGGTGATCGGCTGTCGGTGGTACTTCCGCCGCGCGCCGAGGGCCTACCGCTCGGAGGCGGCGGGATACGCGGCGGTGTCCGCGTCCCTCACCGAGAGCGTGGACGCCGGGCGGACCATCGAGGCCCACCGGCTGGGCGACCGGCGGATCGCCCAGTCCGAGCTGCGCATCCGGCAGTGGACGGCGTGGGAGCGCTATACGCTCTGGCTGCGCTCGGTGCTCTTTCCGGTGATCAATGTGAGCTACACGCTGATCACCGGTTCGGTGCTGATGATCGGTGGTCTGTGTGTGATGCGGGGCTGGATGTCGATCGGCGAGCTGACCACCGGGGCGCTGCTGTCGCAGATGCTGGTCGAGCCGATCGGGCTGATCCTGCGCTGGTACGACGAGCTGCAGGTCGCGCAGGTGTCGCTGGCCCGGCTGGTGGGGGTTCGGGAGATCGAGGAGGGCCCCGCCGACGAGGGCGTGGTCCCAGGCGGCCGGGAGGTGCGGGCGGACGAGGTGCGGTTCGGCTACCACGAGGGCAGCGATGTGCTGCACGAGGTGTCCATGAAGGTGGCCCCGGGGACGCGGCTGGCGCTGGTGGGCCCGTCCGGGGCGGGAAAGTCCACCCTGGGGCGGCTGCTGGCCGGGATCTACTCCCCCCGCACCGGCCGGGTGACCCTGGGTGGGGCGGAGCTGTCGCGGATGCCGGCCGAGCGGGTCCGGGAGCATGTGGCCCTGGTCAACCAGGAGCACCATGTCTTCGTGGGCTCGCTGCGGGACAATCTGCTGCTGGCCCGCGCCTTCGCCGAGGACGCCGAGCTGTGGGCGGCGCTGGGCGCCGTCGACGCCGATGGCTGGGCCCGCGCGCTGGACGAGGGTCTGGACACCGAGGTCGGCTCGGGCGGTCTCGCGCTCACCCCCGCACAGGCGCAGCAGATCGCGCTGGCCCGGCTGGTGCTGGCCGATCCGCATACGCTGGTGCTGGACGAGGCCACCTCGCTGCTGGACCCACGGGCGGCGCGCCATCTGGAGCGGTCGCTGGGCCGGGTGCTGGAGGGCAGGACCGTGGTCGCGATCGCCCACCGGCTGCACACGGCGCATGACGCGGATGTGATCGCCGTGGTGGAGAGCGGCCGGATCACCGAACTGGGCAGCCATGACGAACTCGTCGCGGCGGACGGGGCGTACGCCGCGCTGTGGCGCTCCTGGCACCAGTAGCAGGAGGGGTGGCCGCGCCCCGGTGTGGCCACCCCGCTGCCCTCCGGGACCGCCCTGGTCCGGTCCGGGGTGGTCCCGGCCCCGTCCGGGGTGGCCCCGGCCCCGTCCGGGGTTCAGATCACGCCGAGGGCGGCCAGTCCGCCCATGCCGCCGAGCAGCATGAAGACCGGCATCAGCACCTTCAGCTCGACCCAGCTGCCGGCCCGGAACCGCATCCCCTTCGGCGGGCCGATCGGGTACCAGCGCCTGCGGCCGATCGGGATGGGCCACAGGATCGGGCAGCCGGAGACGGTGAGCGCGTCCCCGATGTCGTGGACCAGGGCGCCGAGCACGATCGGCAGGCCGAGCCAGAGGTACTCCTGGCCCGGTGCGCTGAACAGCCAGTCCGAGCCATTGCCGGGCTTGTGCAGCACATCGGCGAGGATCCAGGCACTGGCCGCACCGAGCAGCCACACCAGGACATCGCTGGAGACCCGCGCCGCCCGCCACAGCAGGCCCTCGACGGCCAGCACCATATGCACGAAGAGGATGCCCAGCACCGCCCAGCGCCCGCCGATCATCGCGAGCGCCGAGGCTCCGGCGCCGATCAGCACCGCCCATACCCAGGTATGGGTCAGGGTGCGGTGGCCGCCGGAGCGGCGCGGGTCGCCCGCCTTCCTGGTCGACTTGTAGACGGAGTACGAGATCTTGTCGATCACCTCGCACAGTGCCCGTGATACGGGCCCGAACGCGCGCGATATGGTCGCCGCCTTGTGGTCGAGGTCGGGGGCGAGCGCCGCTCCCGCGCAGATCAGCGCGCCGGCGACCAGCACCGGCCAGGGCATCGCATGGCCGGCCGCCGCGGCCGCCGCCCCCACCCCCAGCCAGGCCGCCGCCCCGGACAGCGAATGCGCCGGTCCCATCATGGTCGTACCCCGCCCCTGTTCTTTCCCGCTTCCGAGCGGGAGTTGACTGCTTCGGCCCGGCACAGCCTAGCGGCGGACGATCTTCGCTGGTACAGCCGGTTCCCGTCCCGGCGGGGAAACCAGGCAGTATAGGTGCGTGACTCTTATCGATCAGCTGCCGAGCGACGCCGACCCCGACGCACTTTTCGAGGCGTTCTCCACCTGGGTCGAGCAGCGGGGCATCTCGCTGTACCCCGCCCAGGAGGAAGCGCTGATCGAGGTGGTGTCCGGGGCGAATGTGATCCTCTCGACCCCCACCGGCTCGGGCAAGAGCCTGGTGGCGGCGGGCGCCCACTTCGCCGCGCTCGCCCGGGACGAGGTCACCTTCTACACCGCGCCGATCAAGGCCCTGGTCTCGGAGAAGTTCTTCGAGCTGTGCAAGCTCTTCGGCACCGAGAACGTCGGGATGCTCACCGGCGACGCGTCGGTCAACGCGGACGCGCCGGTCATCTGCTGTACGGCCGAGGTGCTGGCGTCCATCGCCCTGCGGGACGGCAAGGACGCCGATATCGGCCAGGTGGTGATGGACGAGTTCCACTTCTACGCGGAGCCGGACCGGGGCTGGGCATGGCAGATCCCGCTGCTGGAGCTGCCGAGGGCGCAGTTCATCCTGATGTCGGCGACGCTCGGTGATGTGAACCGGTTCGAGGAGGATCTGACCCGGCGCACCGGGCGGCCCACCGCGGTCGTGCGGTCCGCGACCCGGCCGGTGCCGCTGAGCTACGAATACCGGACGACGCCGCTGACCGAGACGCTGACCGAGCTGCTGGAGACCCAGCAGGCGCCCGTCTACATCGTGCACTTCACCCAGGCAGCGGCGGTCGAGCGGGCCCAGGCGCTGATGAGCATCAATATGTGCTCGCGCGCCGAGAAGGACGAGATCGCCTCGCTGATCGGCAATTTCCGGTTCACCACCAAGTTCGGCCGCAACCTGTCCCGTTACGTCCGGCACGGGATCGGCGTGCACCATGCCGGCATGCTGCCCAAGTACCGGCGGCTGGTGGAGAAGCTGGCGCAGGCCGGGCTGCTCAAGGTCATCTGCGGTACGGACACCCTGGGCGTGGGCGTCAATGTGCCCATCCGCACCGTCCTGTTCACCGCGCTGACCAAGTACGACGGCCAGCGGGTGCGAACGCTGCGGGCTCGGGAGTTCCACCAGATCGCGGGCCGGGCCGGACGGGCCGGCTTCGACACCGCGGGCTTTGTGGTGGCCCAGGCGCCCGAGCACGTCGTCGAGAACGAGAAGGCGCTCGCGAAGGCCGGGGACGATCCGAAGAAGCGCCGCAAGGTGGTCCGCAAGAAGGCGCCCGAGGGCTTCGTCAACTGGGGCCAGAACACCTTCGAGAAGCTCATCGCCTCCGAACCCGAGCCGCTCACCTCCCGGTTCCGGGTGACCCACGCGATGCTGCTGTCGGTGATCGCCCGTCCCGGGAACGCCTTCGAGGGGATGCGCCACTTGCTGGAGGACAACCACGAGCCGCGCAAGAACCAGCTGCGGCACATCCGCCGGGCGATCGCGATCTACCGCTCGCTGCTGGACGGTGGGGTGGTCGAGCAGGTGAAGCCCAGGGACGCCGACGGCGAGGGCGGGGGCGCCCCGATCGTCCGGCTGACGGTGGATCTGCAGCAGGACTTCGCGCTCAACCAGCCGCTGTCCACCTTCGCGCTGGCCGCCTTCGAGCTGCTGGACCCCGAATCGCCCTCCTACGCCCTGGACATGGTCTCGGTCGTGGAGTCGACGCTGGACGACCCCCGGCAGATCCTGGCGGCGCAGCAGAACAAGGCGCGCGGTGAGGCGGTGGCCGCGATGAAGGCGGACGGCGTCGAGTACGAGGAGCGCATGGAGCGGCTCCAGGACATCTCCTACCCCAAGCCGCTGGAGGAACTGCTCTTCCACGCGTACGGGCTCTACCGCAAGAGCCATCCATGGGTCGGCGACCATCCGCTCTCGCCCAAGTCGGTGATCCGCGACATGTACGAGCGGGCGATGACCTTCACCGAGTTCACCTCGTTCTACGACCTGGCGCGGACCGAGGGCATCGTGCTGCGCTACCTGGCCAGCGCCTTCAAGGCCCTGGACCACACCGTGCCGGACGATCTGAAGTCCGATGACTTCCAGGACCTCATCGCCTGGCTCAGCGAGATGGTGCGGCAGGTCGACTCCAGCCTCCTCGACGAGTGGGAGCAGCTGGCCAACCCGGAGGAGGAGTCGGCGGAGGAGGCGCAGGAGCGCGCCGACCAGGTCAGGCCGGTCACCGCCAATGCCCGCGCCTTCCGCGTGCTGGTGCGCAACGCCATGTTCCGCCGGGTGGAGCTGGCCGCGCTGGACAAGGTCGCCGAGCTCGGGGAGATGGACGCCGACTCCGGCTGGGACGAGGACTCCTGGGCTGACGCGCTGGACGGGTACTGGGAGGAGTACGAGGAGCTCGGCACCGGAGCGCAGGCCCGCGGGCCGAAGCTGCTGCGGATCGAGGAGGACCCCGAGCACGGTCTGTGGCGGGTGCGGCAGACCTTCGACGACCCGAACGGCGACCACGACTGGGGCATCTCGGCGGAGGTCGATCTCGCCGCCTCCGACGAGGAGGGCCGGGCGGTGGTCCGGGTCACCGACGTGGGCCAACTGTAGCCTCCTGGACGCGGTCCGCACCGGGGACCGGACCGGCCCCCTCAGTGAAGGAGCACCACCGATGACCAACCCCGCCGAGCGCCTGGTCGATCTGCTCGACCTGGAACGGATCGAGCTGGACATCTTCCGCGGCCGCAGCCCCGATGAGTCGCTGCAGCGGGTGTTCGGCGGGCAGGTGGCGGGCCAGGCGCTGGTGGCCGCCGGGCGGACCACCGATGGGCAGCGTCCGGTGCACTCGCTGCACGCGTACTTCCTGCGGCCGGGTCGGCCGGGCGTGCCCATCGTGTACCAGGTGGAGCGGATCCGGGACGGGCGCTCCTTCACCACCCGCCGGGTCGTCGCCATCCAGCAGGGTCGCACGATCTTCAATCTGACGGCCTCCTTTCATTCTCCTGAGTCGGGTATCGAGCAGCAGCTGCCGATGCCGGATGTACCTGGGCCGGAGGGTCTGCCGACCCTCGCCGACGAGGTCCGCGCCCATCTGGGCACGCTCCCCGAGGCGTTCGCCCGGATGGAGCGCCGACAGCCCTTCGACATCCGCTATGTGGAGCGGCTGCGCTGGACGGACGGGGAGCTCAAAGGCGCGGAACCGCGCAGCGCCGTATGGATGCGCGCGGTGGGGCCGCTCGGGGACGACCCGCTGGTGCACACCTGTGCGCTCACCTATGCGAGCGACATGATGCTGCTGGACGCGGTGCGGGTGCCGGTCGAACCGCTGTGGGGCCCACGGGGCTTCGACATGGCCTCGCTGGATCACGCCATGTGGTTCCACCGGCCGTTCCGCACCGATGAGTGGTTTCTCTACGAGCAGGAGTCGCCCGTGGCCACGGGCGGCCGGGGACTGGCGCGCGGCCGGATCTACGACCGTACGGGGCGGCTCCTTGTATCCGTGGTGCAAGAGGGGTTGTTCCGCCCACTACCGCCCGCCGGAGGTGCCGCGGACGGCGGCTGAGCCCTGCCGTGGTGTGCCCACTGGGACGTGCCGCGCCGTGACTCATCGCCTGCCGATCAGCTTCTGCCACAGGCTCCGCGGGCGGCCCGGAACCGGGGTGCGGTCATCGGGCCCCGACGCCGGGCGGGCTTCCGGGCGCGGCGCGGACCGGACCCGGCGGGCGTCGTCCAACGACGAGGCGAGGGCGGCCCGATAGCGCCGGATCTCCCGTGGGTCGTCCGCCGTGACCACCGTGTCGATGACATCCCGGATCGCGCCCGCCTCGGGACGCGTCCTGACGAGCGCGGGGCGCAGCTCCCGCAGATGGGCCCGCTCATAAGGATCGGCCACGGCCGAGGCCAGCTCGACGGAGCCCAGCACCGAGGCCGGCACCGCGGCCCGCTCCCAGGGGTCCTCGGTCTGGGCGAGCAGCTGGCCGATCCTCCGGCTGCGCCATTTGGCGGCCCGCCAGTCCTCCCCGGCGGCCAATGCGGCGCTCAGTCCCGGCGGGGTGCGGCCGCTCAGCAACTCCGGCTGCCTGACGGCGAACTCGGTCAGCTCCGAGGCCAGATAGAGCCATACGACGGCCCGATAGCGATTGACATAGAACCGGACGGGGGCGAAGAAGCCCCCGCGCGCGAGGCGGGTCAGCCGCCCCTGGGTGATGCCGAGCAGCTCCGCGCTCTCTGCCGTGCCGACCACGCGGAGACGGGCGATGAACGCCTCCGGGAAGCCCTCGGCGGCGGTCACCCGCCTCAACTCCTCGCACGCCACCCGCCGGCCCAGACCGGTGGTGACGGTGCGCACTTCCCCCAACTGAACGGCCAGCTCGAACTCCCGCGTGTTGAGCCCCAGCGACCGGGCCGCCGCGCCGAACGCGACGCTTCCGCCCGATCCGCCCGGCCCCGCCGGCCCGCCAGGGTCTCCCGGCCCGCTCGCCCGTCCCGGTACGCTCGGCTCGCCGAGCCACTCCGGGCTCCGCGGCCCCTGGCTCTCCCGCAGCTCCTGATCCATCCGCACTGCCATGGCGACGTCCTCCCCCGCACTGCCTCAATCACTGACAGTGACGACGATAGCCGCGAAGCAAGATGCTCGGTCAGGCCTGTGGATAACTTCCGCGCGGCATCAGCTGGGTGCGCCGCTCTCCTGCCTGGCCTCGACTCCCAGGTGCTCCCCCACCCGGTTGACCAGCAGCGCCATCTCGTAGGCGACCTGCCCCACATCCGCGTCCGGCCCGGTGAGCACGCACAGACAGCTGCCGTCCCCCGCCGCCGTGACGAAGAGGACGCCCTCGTCGAATTCGACCATCGTCTGCCGCACCCGGCCCGTGCGGAAGTGGTGCCCGGAGCCCTTGGCGAGGCTGTGCAGCCCGGACGCCACCGCGGCCAGGTGCTCGGCGTCCTGGCGCACCAGCGTGGAACTCGCCCCCGTCACCAGCCCGTCGTTGGACAGCACCAGCGCGTGCCGTATCTCCGCGATCCGCTCGGTCAGGTCGTCCAGTAACCAGTCGAGCCCCTTGTTCACTGCCATATCCGGTTCCTCCCCGATTACCCTTCAGCTGCGTGCCAGCCTTTCTCACTGCCGCCGTCTGGGCAACCCGCCCCGCCCGGCACCCCACGCTTGTGCGCTGATTGACGCAGGATGGGGACATGGCACAGAACATGACCAAGGATCAGTGGCAGAAGTTCGTCACGGAGGGCACCCGCACCGCGAAGCTGGCGACCGTGCGGGCCGACGGAAGTCCGCACCTCGCCCCCGTGTGGTTCCTGCTCGACGGGGACGACCTCGTCTTCAACACAGGTCAGGAGACGGTCAAGGGACGCAACTTGGCCCGGGACGGCCGGCTCACCATCTGTGTGGACGACGACAGGCCGCCGTTCGCCTTCGTCACCCTGCGGGGGCGCGCCGAGCTGATCGACGATCTGGGGCAGGTCCGCGACTGGGCCGCCCGGATCGCCGCCCGTTACATGGGCGAGGACCGGGCCGAGGAGTACGGCGACCGCAACGGCGTGCCGGGCGAGCTGCTGGTCAGGGTGCGCATCGACAAGGTGCTCGCGCTCTCCGGGGTCGCCGAGTAGCGAGATTCGACCGAAACCCATCCCTTCATGACGCACCCGCGCCCATCCGACGTTTACGGGCGCATGAGGATCTTTATCGCACCGTCCTCCTTGTGCTGGAACATCTCATAGGCGCGGGGGGCCTCCTCCAGCGGGACGCGATGGGTGGCGAACCCGTCGACGCCCAGCGGGTCGTCGTCCGTCAGCAGCGGGAAGATGTCGTCGGCCCAGCGCCGCACGTTCGCCTGGCCCATCCGCAGCTGGATCTGCTTGTCGAACATGGTCATCAGCGGCAGCGGATCGGCCATCCCGCCGTAGATCCCGCTGAGGGAGATCGTTCCGCCGCGCCGCACCAGCGCGATGGCCAGCCGCAGCGCCGCCAGCCGGTCGACCCCGGCCTTCTCCGTGAGCTTGGCGGCCCATTCCCGCGGCAGGAGACCCGTGGCCCGCTGGGCGGTCCGGCCCAGCGGGCTGCCGTGGGCCTCCGTGCCCACCGCGTCGATGACCGCGTCCGGTCCGCGGCCGCCGGTGGTCGAGAGGATGGCCTCGACCAGGTCCTCCTGACGGGAGAAGTCATTGAGGTCATGGACCTCGACGCCGTCGGCGCGCGCCCGGCGCAGCCGCTCGGGGACGAGGTCCACGCCGATGACCCGGTCGGCCAGGCCCTGGACCTTGGCCACCCGGCAGGCCATGTTCCCGATGGGACCCAGCCCCAGGACCGCGAACGTGCCGCCGCGCGGCATCTCCGCGTACTCGACCGCCTGCCACGCTGTGGGCAGTACGTCGGACAGATAGACGTAGCGGTCGTCGTGGACTCCTTCGGGCACCTTGATCGGGCCGTACTGGGCCTGCGGCACCCTCAGGTATTCCGCCTGGCCGCCGGCCACCGCGCCGTAGAGCTTGGTGTAGCCGAAGAGCTCCGCCCCCATGCCGTGCTCGGTGACCTGGGTGGTCTCGCACTGCGTCGGCAGACCGGAGCGGCACATCCAGCAGTGTCCGCAGGCGATCTGGAACGGGACCACCACCCGGTCGCCGGGCTTGATGTGCGTCACCTCCGGACCGGTCTCCTCCACGATGCCCATCGGTTCGTGGCCGAGGATGTCGCCGGGGGTCATGAAGGGCGTGAGCACCTCGTACAGGTGCAGATCGGACCCGCACAGCCCCGTGGTGGTGATCCGGACGATCGCGTCCGTCGGCTCCTTGATGATGGGGTCGGGCACCGTCTCGACCCGCACATCATGTCGGCCCTGCCAGGTCACCGCTCGCATCACCGCACCCCTTCGCCGTAGTCGTCGGAATGACCTTCCGAGGGCCATTTCGGGTACCCCGGCGCATCCGGCCGAACCGTCGGCGGGACCATGAGCCGCGCCCCCGGTCCACCAGGTTCACGAGCCGGGCCGTCTCCTCGGCGATCACGGCCGGCTCGGCGCCCGCGGTGCCCAGCACGGCCAGGCACGCGCCGTCGGCCAACGCCGCGACGAAGAGGGTGCCCGCCGCCATCTCGATCATCGTCCGCCGGGACGGGCCGCCACGCCCCCGGCGCCCGGCGCTCACGGCGATGCCATGGAATCCGGAGGCGACGGCGGCCAGGTGCTCTGCCTCATGGCGGGAGAGCCCACCGGACGCGCTGACGGTGACCCCGTCCCGGGAGAGCACCACGGCATGGCGTACGCCCGTGGCCCCGGCCACCAGATCGCCAAGGATCCGGTCGAGATCGGCCATGGAGCGTGCGGCGGTGCTGCGCGGCTTGGTCATGGGCGGTCTCCCTCGGTCGGGATGCGCCGCGCCGGGCGGCGCTCCAGGTGTTCCCCTGGGCCAGGGACGCTAGCCCCGGCGGGGACGCACATTGAGGGCGCATTACGGAACCTGTTGAAAATTGACAGAGTCAGATGCCAGAGCGATCGATGAGCGTCCAAATCTGCCCTCAAAGCGGGCGTAGGCTGCTTGCTCAGCGCAGCGCTTCACCGTCGTATCCAAGGTGTCCCGAGGAGTTTCCGTGCCACATGAGCCCTCCCGTGGAAACAGTGCGGCCGACGTACGGGACTTCTTCACCCCCAGGGCGGCCGAGTGGGATCGCCGCTTCCCGGACGACGGCCCCGCCTACGCCGCCGCCGTCGCCGACCTCGGGCTCCGCCCAGGGGACGCGGTGCTCGACGCGGGGTGTGGAACGGGGCGTGCGCTGCCCGCACTGCGCGCCGCGGTCGGCCCCGAGGGGACGGTCCTCGGAGTGGACCTCACCCCGGCCATGCTGGACGCCGCCCTGCGCGAGGGCCGGGACGGCTTCGCGGGCCTCGCCCTCGCCGATGTGGCGCGGCTGCCGCTGCGCGACGGCTGCCTCGACGCGGTGTTCGCCGCCGGGCTGATCTCCCATCTCTCCGACCCCCGCGAGAACCTGTGCGAACTGGCCCGGGTGGTGCGCCCCGGCGGACGGCTCGCGCTGTTCCATCCGGTGGGGCGGGCCGCTTTCGCCGCCCGCCACGGCCGTACCCTCACCCCCGACGACCTGCGGGCGGAGGCCCAGCTGCGGCCGTTGCTGGCGGGCGCCGGCTGGCGGCTGGAGTCGTACACCGACGAGGACACACGCTTTCTGGCGCTCTCCGTCCGCGAAGTCGGCTGAGGATCAGAAGTCCGCTGAGGATCAGGAGTCCGCTGAGGATCGGAAGGGCCGACCGGACCGGAACGGCCGGCCCGAGCAGACCGCTCAGGGCTGACCCGCGACCGCCGCCGCGAAGCCTGGGGCGTTGTCGAACATCACGTTGTGCCCCGCTCCGGGCACGGTGCGGACCGTCACCCCCGCCGCCGTCAGTTCCTCGCGCCCGCTGAGCTCCTCGCCGTGCCCGCCGGCGAGAAAGGTGCGGGGAATCCCCAGGCCGAGGAGCATCTCCCGCATGGTCGGCCGGGTGCCGCGGACCAGTGCGCACGCGCTGCGGTGCAGGGCGGTCGGGTCGGCGAGCCGCATCGTCGCCCGCCACACCGGCCCGATCCGCTCCAGGGTCTCCTCGAATCCGCCGCCGCGCACGAACGTGTCCTCCGTGTACGCCGCGATCCGGCTACTGCCCGCCGACAGCGGCGGATCGGGATCCAGGTTGGCCTCGGTCAGCACCAGACGGGACACCAGTTCCGGGCGGCGCACCGCCAGCACGATGGCGACCGATCCGCCCATGCTGTGCCCGATGAGCTCGGCGCCACTCGCCCCGGCCGCGTCGAGGGCCGAGGCCAGCGCGTCGGCGTGGTCCTCCAGCGTGTAGCCGAAGTCGGCGGGGCGGTCGCTGATCCCGTGGCCGGGCAGGTCCACGAAGAGCGACCGGCGGCCCGCGAGGGCCGGGACGGCGGCGATATGGGCGTGATAGACGGCCGATGTCGCGCCGAGCCCATGGACATACACCCGCGGCGGGCCGCCGTCCCCGCCCGCGGCCGTGCCGGTCCATCTGATGTGGGCCCCCTCCGGGCCGAATGAGGCGTGCTCCATGGCCTTCCTCCCGCCGTTCCCGCCTTAAGGATCGCGTCGGGCACCGACAATACATCGTTGTCGATGTATTGCGTCCACGAGGTACAGCGGTCTTGCGGCACAATGCGGTCATGCTCGAACTCGCCATCCTGGGCTTCCTCCATGACGCCCCACTGCACGGCTACGAGTTGCGCAAGCGCATCGCCGCGCTGACCGGACATGTGAAACCCGTGGCCGAGTCCACCCTCTACCCGGCGATCAAGCGGCTGGAGAAGGCCGGTCTGCTGGCCCGCCGAACCCAGCCGGGGGCGGGGGCCGCGCCCCGGCACGTGCTCACGCTGACCCCCGAGGGGCAGGCGGAGCTGCGCCGCCGTCTCGCGCATCCGGCGGACGTCGACATCACCGACGAGAACCGCTGGTTCACCGTGCTGGCGTTCCTGCGCCACCTCGACGACCCACCGGCACAGGCGGAGGTCCTGGAGCGCCGGATGGCCTTTCTGCGGCAGCCGTCGAGCTTCTTCTACGAGGGCGACCGCCCGTTGCGGGCCGAAGAGGTCGAGGATCCGTTCCGGCGCGGCATCCTCACCATCGCCCGTGCCACCGGCCAGGCCGAACTGTCCTGGCTGCGGCGCACGCTGGACACACTCCGGGCGGCGACCGACGACTGAGGGCCGACCGCCTCCCGATGTCTCGACTCCATGGCTACTGGGTGGTTAAGGTGCGCGACGACGGATCGCTCATCGGATCCGCATGCGCAAGAGGAGGCTGTCGTGCCCGCCACGGAGGAGTCACGCGACGAGGCACTGTATGTGCTGACCGCAGTGCTGCTGACACCCGCTCAATTCCCGAGCGTGCTCGGCGACGACTATCCCGAGGCATGTACCGCGCTCGGGCTGGAGCCGTACGACACCGGCTACGGACTGGTGCTGGGACAGGACGGCGGCGGCGCCCGCTGGACGGTGGTCACCGACGATGTGTCGCTCGTGGCCATCGCCATCGCGACCTGGGACTGCGGCATGGAGTACGCCCTGGGCATCGAAGACCGTACGGTGGTCGCCTCGCTTCCCGGCTGGCCGCTCGCCGTGGCCGTGGAGGCCCCGGGCGTACCGGCTCCCCATGATCCCGCGCCCGACCCCGAGCTGGGGGAAGACGCATCCCGGGCGCCGCTGTCGCCGCCGGACTCCGAGCGGTGGGGCCCGGCCCAGCGGCGGCTCGGCGCCGATGAGATCGCGCTCCAGTGGGCGATCTGGCGTGAGCAGGTCGACAGCGATGTGACGTTCGTTTCCCCGGGCGAGAAGCCGCACGGGGGCGTCCGGCGGGTGCTCGAAGAGGCGCGCGGCTATCTGGACTCACCCCCGCCGCTGGGGCGGATCCGCTCGGCGTTCGCCTCCGGTGACGCGCGGACGCTCCGGGCCGACGGGCCGGGCTGGAGCATGGTGGCCCGGACCGACGACATCGCGTTCGTGCTGCTGGACGACGCACCGGGCGAGGTGCTGCCGGTCGGCCGCGGCCCCGAGCTGCCGGGGCTGCTGACGGCTCTGGACAAGCTGGCCGTACGGCCCCACTGAGACCCGACGTCCCGCCCTGTCCCGTACGGGGTCGGTCAAGGACGCCGTACGGGCTGGTCACGACGCCGACCAGCCGTCCCACACGCCGACGCGCGTGACCAGCCGCCCGTACGGTCGCCCGCAGCCCTCTCCGTCCGGCCCCAGACGCCACCCCGGCCCTCGGCGGAGCATGACCGCTCCCCACCCGGCCGGGCCCGGAACGGGGTCGCGGGCGGTCCGCGGTCGGTACTGCACGGTCACTCCCGGGTGCGCTCCGCCCGTGGCCCCTGGCCCAGCCGGCCGCCTTGCGCGGCCGCGCTCGGCGGGCCGGCCGCTTCAGCGTCCCAGCTGCTTACGGGTGACCCTGCTCAGCCTGCGGCGCTGGGAGGGATCCAGCAGCAGATAGGCCGCCGCCGGCACTCCCACGATCACCAGCAGCGCAGCCCAGAAGGGCAGCACCCAGAGCAGGATCACACCTGCCACCACACCACCGGTGGCGACCTTCGCGCGTGTGGACATCTCGCCCGCCTCCTTCACGGCCCATAGCCGCACTCACTCCACACAACGGACACCGACGGCGCCCGGTTCCTCCCCGCGCCGTGATCCTGTACCCTCGGGCGGCCGGGCTCGACTAGTCAAATTTGAGGAACGCTCAGCGCTGTGACACCACCCTCCGCGGCAACACCCTCCGACATCGCAGAACTCTCCCGCTGCACCGCGGTCTTCCTTCCCGGTGACCCGGCACGCACCGGCCGGGTCGCCTTCTGGCGGCCGGACGGCGCGACTCCTTCCGGCCCCGCCACCGGCTCCACCGAGGAGCTGACGGTCGCCGTCCCGGCGGACGGCACCGATGACGGTCCCCATGACGGCCTCACCGGCCCCGGCCCCACCAGCCCCGGCCCCACCGGCCCCGGTGTCGAGACGCACACCGTAAGGGCGCTCGTGCTGCCCCTGGGCGAGGCGCTGCCGGTGCTCACCCGGGCACGGGCGCGGGCCGCACAGTCCGGTCCGGGGCAGTGCGACCCCGCCACGGCCTTCTGGGGCGCCGCCGCGGTACTCGCCCTCCAACTCGCGGCCCGCGGAAGGCTGCTGCCCGGACTCAGCGCCACCGACCACGACGCCTGGCGCGTCGGTCCGCTCACCCCCGACGATCTGACGCGGGTGCGCGAGCTGGCCGCCGCCATGCCGCCCACGGCGCACGCCACGCCGCTGCCCGTCTCCGGCCCGGTGCTGCTGCCCGAGCCCGAGCGGCATCTGCGGGCGTTCCTGGACGCGGTGGCGGACGGGCTGCCGCGCTCGCCCGCGGCGGCGCTGGCCTCGGGCGGCCCCGCCTTCGCCGCCCCGGCGCCACGGCGGCTGCCCGAACAGCGCGCCTGGGCCGCCGACGTGGCCGCCGGGCACGACGCGGGGGTGCGGCTCTCGATCCGTATCGAGCTGCTGCACGGCGTCGGTGGGAACGGTAAGGCGGACGGGCCGCGCTTCCGTGCCGTCCTCCAGCTGCACAGCCTCAGCGATCCGGCGCTGGTCGCGGACGCCGCCGATGTCTGGGCGGGCACCTCGCCCATCACCCCGGCCCTCGGTCCGCGCGCCCGTATGGATGCCCTGCTGACCCTGCGGCGCGCGGCCCGCGCCTGGGCGCCGCTCACCCCGCTGCTGTCGGCGGCGGTGCCCGACGCCCTCGACCTCGCCGACGAGGAGGTCACCGAGCTGCTCGGTTCGGCGGCCGGGGCGCTGGACGCCGCCGGGGTCCAGGTGCACTGGCCCAGGGAGCTGGCCCGCGGGCTCACCGCCCGCGCCGTCATCGGTCCGGACGGCGAGGACGAGACTGACGAGACTCAGGACGACGCCGGGCCCCGGTTCCCCGCCTTCCTCTCCGCCGACGCGCTGCTGCGGTTCAGCTGGCGGTTCGCCGTGGGCGACCAGGAGCTCACCCGTGCCGAGCTCGACGGGCTCGCCGAGGCCAGCCGGCCGGTGGTGCGGCTGCGCGACCAATGGGTCCTCCTCGACCCCGAGGCGGCGCGCCGCGTCCGGGACCGGCAGGACCGCAAGCTCACCCCCGCCGACGCTCTCGGTGCCGTCCTTACCGGTCGCACGGAGGCCGACGGCACCGATGTGGAGGTGCGGGCCACCGGCTGGCTCGAGGCCCTGCGGGACCACCTCGCCGACCCCGAGGGGACCGCCGGCGCCCAGCGGGCGCCCGTGCCCCAGCCCTCCGCCCTGGCCGCCACACTGCGCGACTATCAGCTGCGCGGCCTGGACTGGCTGGTCCGGATGACCTCGATCGGCCTCGGCGGCTGTCTCGCCGACGACATGGGACTCGGCAAGACCATCACGTTGATCGCCCTCCATCTCCACCGTATGGGCATCCCCGAAGCCTCCGGGCCCACTCTGGTGGTCTGCCCGACCTCGCTGATGGGCAACTGGCGGCGGGAGATCGAGCGGTTCGCGCCGGGCACCCCGGTGCGCCGCTACCACGGCTCCGCGCGCAGCCTGGACAACCTTGACGACGGCGAGTTCGTCCTCACCACCTACGGCACGATGCGGCTCGACGCACAGCGGCTGGCCGAGGCCGGGCCGTGGGGCATGGTGGTCGCGGACGAGGCGCAGCATGTGAAGAACCCGTTCTCGGCGACCGCGAGGCAGCTGCGCACCATCGGCGCGAAGGCCCGCGTGGCGCTCTCCGGAACCCCCATCGAGAACAACCTCTCCGAGCTGTGGGCGATTCTCGACTGGACCACGCCGGGAGTGCTGGGCACCCATGGCGCGTTCCGCAGGCGCTACGCCCAGGCCGTGGAGAGCGGAAGCGACCCCGAGGCCGCCGTGCGGCTGGCGAAACTGGTCCGCCCCTTCCTGCTCCGGCGCCGCAAGTCCGACCCCGGTATCGCCCCCGAGCTGCCGCCCAAGACGGAGACGGACCGGGCCGTCGCGCTCACCAAGGAGCAGGCCGGGCTCTACGAGGCGGTGGTGCGCGAGATCCTCGCCGAGATCTCCGGCACCGGCGGCCTCGTCCGGCGCGGACTCATCGTCAAGCTCCTCACCGGTCTGAAGCAGATCTGCAATCACCCGGCGCAGTATCTGAAGGAGGACCGGCCGGTGGTCCCCGGGCGCTCCGGCAAGCTGGAGCTGCTCGACGAACTGCTGGACACCATCCTGGCCGAGGGCGCGAGCGTCCTGGTCTTCACCCAGTACGTCCAGATGGCGCGCATCCTCGAGGGCCACCTGGCCGCGCGCGGGGTGCCGGCCCAGCTGCTGCACGGCGGTACGCCGGTGGCGCGGCGCGAGGAGATGGTGCGGCGCTTCCAGGACGGCGAGGTCCCGGTGTTCCTGCTGTCGCTGAAGGCGGCGGGCACCGGGCTCAACCTCACCCGGGCCGGGCATGTCGTGCACTACGACCGCTGGTGGAACCCGGCCGTCGAGGCGCAGGCCACCGACCGCGCGTACCGCATCGGCCAGACCCAGCCGGTGCAGGTCCACCGCATCATCGCGGAGGGGACCGTGGAGGACCGCATCGCCGCGATGCTGACGCGCAAGCGGGAGCTGGCGGACGCCGTGCTCGGCTCCGGCGAGGGCGCGCTGACCGAACTGACCGACTCCGAGCTGGCGGAGCTCGTGGAGCTGAGGGGGACCGAACGATGAGCCGTACCGAGTCCGAGCGCACCTTCGCCGCACTGCCGCCCGCCCCTGGCCGCGGCTTCGCCCGCACCTGGTGGGGCCAGGCGTGGCTGAAGGCACTGGAGGACACGGCGCTGGACGGCGAGCAGCTGAGGCGCGGCCGCAAGCAGGCGCGCGAGGGAGCGGTGGGCGCGGTGTGCGTACGCCCCGGCCGGGTCACCGCCGTGGTGCGGGACCGCGACCGCACGCCTTACCGGTCCGATGTACTGCTGCGGGAGTTCACGGGCGCGGAATGGGACCGGCT
Organism: Streptomyces iranensis; assembly: GCF_017874715.1. Lineage (GTDB taxonomy): Bacteria > Actinomycetota > Actinomycetes > Streptomycetales > Streptomycetaceae > Streptomyces > Streptomyces iranensis. The sequence goes on from NZ_JAGGLR010000020.1 coordinate 88,902, forward strand.
GCTGGAGGTGGTCGTGGACCGCTCCGGCCATATCGCCGCCCTGCTGGACCGCGACATGCCCCCGCAGCTGGCCGAGGACGCGGCGGTCGTGGGCGTCGAACTGCTGCCCGGGATAGGCGATCTGGAGCCGGAGTGCGGCTGCGAGGCGTGGGACCACTGCCCGCACACCGCCGCGCTGTGCTACCAGCTCGCCCGGCTGCTGGACGAGGATCCGTATGTGCTGCTCCTGATGCGCGGACGCGGGGAGCGGGAGTTGCTGGACGAGCTCCAGGTGCGCAGTGCGGCACGGGCCGCCCGAAACCTTCCGCGGGCGGCGGACGACGCCGCTCCGCCGGCTCCGGAGGGGGTACCGGCCCGGGAGGCGTTCGCCGCGCCCGGTCCGCCGCCGCTGCCCGCGCCCCCGCCCGCCGTCGCCGCGCCCGGCCGTCCTCCGGCGCTGGCGGGCGGCACGGACCCGGCCGAGGGGCTGGACGTGGCCGCGCTGGAGTTCCTGGCGGCGGACGCCGCCGTTCGCGCCCAGCGGCTGCTGGCCGAGGCGCTCGCCCCCGGCCACGCCACCGCCCCGGTCCCGGCCGCGCTGACGGTGTGGCAGGACGCTGTGCGGCTGACCGCCGCCGGTCCCCCGGCCCCGATCGCCGCCCGGCTCGCGACGGGCTGCGGGCGCGACCGCAACGATCTGGCGAGGGCCGTCCGCGCCTGGGAGCACGGCGGGGCCGCCGCGCTCACCGTGCTGGAGGAGGAGTGGACACCGGACGCGGAGGCCCTCGCGCGGGCCCGCGCCCAGCTCGCGGCCGCCTGGGAGGGGGACGAGCGGGCGCCCCGGCTGCGCGCCACGGCGAACCGCTGGACGGTGGTCGGCGCCGATCTCCAGGTGCGCTACGGCCACGACGGCCGCTGGTGGCCGTACCGCAGGGAGCGCGGCCGCTGGTGGCCCGCGGGCCCGGCCGGACACGACCCGGCGGCGGCGCTGGCGATGCCCGGCTGCGACGGCTGACGCGGCGACATGGCCGGTGGCGGCATCCCCCGCCATCGGTCTCGGGCCAGGGCCAGGGCCAGCGAGGTCGCCCCACGCCGTCGGCGCCGCGGTGCCCGCAGACGGGACGGGCGGAAGGTCCAGGCGGCCCGAAGATCCATGCGAGTGGAAGGTCCAGGCGGCCCGAAGACCCATGCGGGCCGAAGAACCAGCCACGCCGAAGGCAGCGGGGCGGCAACCTTTGAACGGGCCGTGGAGACCGTAAGGCGTCAACCCCCTCGGCACGCCTCCACGGGACGGAGTCACCGACCATGACCCTCAGTCCACGGCGCCCCCGGCGCCGCCGCCCCGCTCCGCTGATCGGCTCCCTGGCCCTGGCCACCGGCGTCGGGCTCGCCGTCGCCCCGGCCCACGCCGCCACGCCCACAGCCGACACGCCCACGGCCGCGACGGCCACCATCGTGGTGGCCAAGGACGGCAGCGGCACCTACACCACCGTGCAGGCGGCCGTCGACGCGGTGCCGGCGAACAACCCCTCCGCCGTCACCATCTCCATCAAGCCCGGTACGTACCGCGAGACGGTCAAGGTCCCCGCCAACAAGCCGCACATCCGGCTGGTGGGGACCACGAGCAGCAAGAACGATGTGACGATCGTCTACGACAACGCCTCCGGCACCCCGAAGCCCGGCGGAGGCACCTACGGCACCAGCGGCAGCGCGACCGTGGCCGTCGAGGCCGATGACTTCCAGGCCCGCAATCTGCAGTTCGTGAACGACTTCAACGAGGGCAACACCAGCATCACCGACAAACAGGCGGTCGCGCTGCGCACCGCGGGCGACCGGATCGTCCTGGACAACATCGGCGCGGTCGGGGACCAGGACACCCTGCTGCTGGACTCCGCGAGCAAGGACAAGGTCGGCCGGGTGTACGTCAACAACGCCTGGATCCAGGGAAATGTCGACTTCATCTTCGGCCGGGCCTCCGCCGTGATCAACAAGTCGGCGATCCGGCTCGTCAAGCGCTACGACGGCAGCTCCGGCGGCTATGTCGCGGCGCCCTCGACGGCGGCCGGGAAGAAGGGTTTCCTGTTCATCAACAGCAACATCACCGGGGATGTCGGCTCCCGGTCGTTCTATCTCGGCCGTCCCTGGCACGCGGGCGGCGACGCCAGTCTTGATCCGCAGGCGATCGTTCGCAATACGGATCTGTCAGCGGCGATCAAGACCACTCCGTGGACGGACATGAGCGGCTTCTCCTGGAAGGACGACCGCTTCGCGGAGTACAAGAACACCGGCGCCGGTTCCGGTGCGGCGAGCACGGACCGTCCGCAGCTGACCGACGCCCAGGCCACGGACTACGAGATCGCCGACTGGCTCGGCGGCTGGCAGCCGTCGTCCTGAGCGGTCGGCAGCCGGAGTCCTGAGCCGGTGAGAGCCCCGGCCGCCGGTCCCGTCGGGGGGCGGGACCGGCGGCCGGACACGGTCAGCCGCGCGCGGTCAGCCGGACGCGGTCAGCCGCGCGCGGCCAGCAGATGGTCCATGGCCAGCTGGTCGAGGCGCTCGAAGGCCATACCGCGCTCGGCGGCCGCCTCGACGTCGAAGTCCTCGAAGGCGGTGCGGTCCGCGAGCAGCGCCGCCGGGGTCTCGCCCTCGTCGAGGGTCGGCAGGCCCAGCTGGTCCAGGCGCGAGGCGCGCAGCGCCTCCTGGACCTCGGGGTCGGCGCGGAAGGCGGCCGCGCGCTCCTTGAGGATGAGGTAGTTGCGCATGCACCCCGCCGCCGAGGCCCAGACGCCCGAGATGTCCTCGGTGCGCGGGGGCTTGAAGTCGAAGTGGCGCGGGCCCTCGTAGCCACCGGTCTCCAGCAGGTCGACCAGCCAGAAGGCGGCCCGCAGATCGCCCGCGCCGAACCGCAGGTCCTGGTCGTACTTGATGCCGTTCTGGCCGTTGAGGTCGATGTGGAAGAGCTTGCCCGCCCACAGCGCCTGTGCGATGCCGTGCGGGAAGTTCAGCCCGGCCATCTGCTCATGGCCGACCTCCGGGTTGACCCCGTACAGCTCGGGCCGCTCCAGCCGCTCGATGAAGGCCAGGGCGTGGCCGACGGTGGGCAGCAGGATGTCGCCGCGCGGCTCGTTGGGCTTGGGCTCGATGGCGAAGCGCAGATCGTAGCCCTGCTCGGTGACATACGCGCCGAACAGGTCGAACGCCTCCTTCATCCGGTCGAGCGCGGCGCGCACGTCCTTGGCGCCGCCGGACTCGGCGCCCTCGCGGCCGCCCCAGGCCACATAGGTCTTCGCGCCCAGCTCGACGGCGAGGTCGATGTTGCGCATGGTCTTGCGCAGCGCGTAGCGGCGCACATCGCGGTCGTTGGCGGTGAAGGCACCATCCTTGAAGACCGGATGGGTGAAGAGGTTGGTGGTGGCCATGGGCACGGTCATCCCGGTGGCGTCCAGGGCCTGCCGGAAGCGCTTGACGTGCGATTCGCGCTCGGTCTCCGAGGCCCCGAACGGAATGAGGTCGTCGTCGTGGAAGGTGACGCCGTACGCGCCGAGTTCGGCGAGCCGGGTCACGGATTCCACCGGGTCGAGTGCCGGGCGGGTGGCGTCCCCGAACGGGTCCCGGCCCTGCCAGCCGACCGTCCACAGTCCGAAGGTGAACCTGTCCTCGGGGGTGGGGTTGTAGCTCATCGCGGCTCCCTCGCCTATTTCGTCATGGCGCTTTACAAATTAGTATGCGCGAGCATTCCGGGGAAGCCCCGTACAGTCCGCACACCGCACGACCCATGAACGCAAGGGAGAGCGCGAGATGGCAGCAGCAGCCGTGCCCGTGCCGCAAGGACCGCTCGTCGTCGGCGTGGACAGCTCCACGCAGTCGACCAAGGCGCTCGTCGTCGACTCCGCGACCGGTACGGTCGTCGCCCGGGGACAGGCCCCGCACACCGTCGGCGGCGGCAGCGACGGCACCGGTAAGGAGTCCGTCCCCGAGCAGTGGTGGGAGGCGCTCACCGAGGCGCTGCGCCAGTGCGGGACCCCGGCCCGGGAGGCGGCCGCGGTCTCCGTGGGCGGCCAGCAGCACGGCCTGGTCACGCTGGACGCCTCGGGCCGCTCGGTGCGGCCCGCCCTGCTGTGGAACGATGTGCGCTCCGCACCGCAGCGCGACCGGCTCATCGAGGAGCTGGGCGGCCCCAAGGCGTGGGCGGAGCGGGTGGGCAGCGCGCCCGCGCCCGCCTTCACGGTCACCAAGTGGGCCTGGCTCGTGGAGAACGAACCGGAGGCGGCCCGCGCCACCGCGGCCGTCCGGCTCCCCCACGACTACCTCACCGAGCGGCTCACCGGCTACGGCACCACCGACCGCGGGGACGTCTCGGGCACCGGCTGGTGGGCCTCGGGCACCGAGTCCTACGACGAGGAGATCCTGAGCCTGGTCGGGCTCACCCCCGAGCTGCTGCCGCGCGTGCTGCGCCACGGCGAGGCCGCCGGGACCGTACGGGAGCTGCCCGATCTGCCGCTCCCCACCGGCGCCCTGGTGGCCACCGGCACGGGCGACAACATGGCGGCCGCCCTGGGGCTCGGTCTGCGCCCGGGGCAGCCGGTGCTGAGCCTGGGCACCTCCGGCACCGTCTACGCGGTCTCGGCCCGCCGGCCCACCGACCCCACCGGGGTGGTCGCGGGCTTCGCCGACACGCGTGACGCCTGGCTCCCGCTGGCGTGCACGCTCAACTGCACGCTCGCGGTCGACCGGATCGCGGCACTGCTGGGCCGCGACCGGGAGGCGGTGGAGCCGGGCGGCTCGGCCGTGCTGCTGCCGTTCCTCGACGGCGAGCGCACCCCCAATCTGCCGCACGCCTCGGGGCTGCTGCACGGACTGCGCCACGACACCACACCCGGGCAGGTGCTCCAGGCCGCCTACGACGGCGCCGTCTTCGCCCTGCTCACCGCGCTGGACCAGGTGCTGGACGCGGACGCGGCGCCCGACGCCCCGCTGCTGCTCATCGGCGGCGGCGCCAAGGGCACCGCGTGGCGGGAGACGGTCCGGCGGCTGAGCGGACGCCCGGTCCAGGTGCCCCGGGCCGAGGAACTGGTCGCCCTCGGGGCCGCCGCGCAGGCCGCGGGGCTGGTGCTGGGCGAGGACCCGGCGGCGGTGGCGCGGCGCTGGTCGACCGCCGAGGGGCCGTCCTACGGTCCGGTGCCCCGCGACGAGGCGGCGCTGGAGCGGCTCTCCCGGGTGCTGGCGGACGCGGACGGCCTGCTGCGCCAGGCGTGAGCGCGCCGCGCCACGCAGGAACGCCGTACGGCGGCGGCCGGGCGGCCCCGGTTGTCGTACCGGCCCGGCACAATGAGCGGATCGGCCGAGAGGAGACGGATTCAGGTGGCAGCGCCACTGCCCAACACCCAGCAGGCGATGCGCCGGCGCAATCTCTCCCTCGTGCTGCACGCCGTGGCCGCCCACGGCCCGCTGTCCCGTGCCGCGGTGGCGGCGCGGGTGGGGCTCACCCGGGCCGCCGTCTCCACGCTCGTCGACGAGCTGATCCGGGACGGGCTGCTGGTCGAGCTGGGCCCCTCCCGGCCCGGCACGGTCGGCCGCCCCGGCAGCGCCCTGCAGCTCAATGAGTGCGGTCCGGCCGGGCTGGGCGCGGAGATCGGGGTGGACCATCTCGCGGTGTGTGCGATGGACCTCGCAGGGCGGATACGGGCCCGTACGGAGCTCGTGTCGGCGAACCGCGACCGCTCACCGGCCCCGGTGCTCACCCAGCTCGCCGGTCTGGTCCGGCAGGTCGCGGCGGAGGCGGAGCTGGGCGGGCTGCGGCCGGTGGGGCTCGCGGTGGCGGTGCCCGGTCTGGTGGCGCGGGACTCGTCGCTGGTCGTCCGCGCCCCCAACCTGGGCTGGGAGGGGGTGGACATCGGCCCCGAGCTGCGCGCGGCGCTGCCCGGTCTGCCGGTGACGGTGGACAACGAGGCGAATCTGGGCGCGCTCGCCGAGCTGTGGCGGGGCGGCCACGACCCGGCGCCCCGGGACTTCGTCCATGTCTCGGCCGAGATCGGCATCGGCGCCGCGGTCGTGCTCGACGGGCAACTGCTGCGCGGCACCCACGGTTTCGCGGGCGAGCTGGGCCATGTGCCGGTGCGTCCCGAAGGGCCCGAGTGCGCCTGCGGCGGGCGCGGCTGTCTGGAGCAGTACGCGGGCGAGGAGGCGGTGCTGCGGGCGAGCGGCCTGTCCCCCGAGGAGGCCGCGGCCCGGCATCCGGGCCCCGGCGGCCGTATCGCCGTGCTGGCCGTGCGGGCGGCCGGCGGCGACCAGTTGGCGCGGCGGGCGCTGCGCGGCGCGGGCTCGGCGCTCGGGATCGCCCTAGCGGGCGCGGTGAACCTCCTGGACCCGGAGAAGGTGGTGCTCGGCGGCGCGCTGACACCGCTGGCGCCCTGGCTGCTGCCCGCCCTGGAGCGGGAGTTGGGCCGGCGGCTCACCGACCCGGCCCGTCCGGGCAGCGGGGTGGTGACCGTCTCCCGGCTCGGCCCGGACGGTCCGCTGCTGGGCGCGGCCAGCTCGGTGGTGCAGGCGGTCCTCGACGATCCGGCGGGGTTCAGGCACCCCGCCGGGGCCGGTGAGCCGGCCGGGATCAGAGGAAGCGATGCATGATGTGCAGCCCCACATAGCCGTTCGTGGGGTGGGCGAACGCCTTGGGGACGGTGCCGATGACCTCGAAGCCGAGTGAGCGCCACAGCGCCACCGCCCGGGTGTTGCTCTCCACCACGGCGTTGAACTGCATCGCCTTGTAACCCTCGGCGCGCGCCCAGTCCAGGACATGCTCGCCCAGGGCGCGGCCCACACCGCGCCCGCCGTGCTCGGGGGCCACCATGAAACTGGCCCCCGCGATATGCGCGCCGGGCCCCATGTGGTTGGGGTTCGTCTTGGCCGAGCCGAGGACCGTGCCGTCGGGGTCGGTGGCGACGACGGTACGGCTCGGGGGCTTCAGCATCCAGATCTCGCGGGCCCGGTCCTCGTCCAGGTCGCGGGGGTAGGTGTAGGTCTCCCCCGCGGCGACGATGCGGCGCAGGAAGGCCCAGATGGCGGGCCAGTCCTCGGCGGTGGCGGTCCTGATGAGCATGGGGGCCAGCATGGCCGTGCGGGCGGCGGCACGCGAGTGATTTTCTCCCCGGCCACCGCCCCACGAGGCGTCAGCGGGCCGCGCGCAGGAACGCCTCCAGGCCCGCCAGGTCGTCGGTGTTGAGGTAGTCCACGTCGGCGGCCAGGAGCTCACGCCACAGGGCGTCGCGCTCCGGACCTGCCAGATCCGGGGTGGCCCAGAAGCGCACGGTCTGCCGGGCGTCGTGCGCGGAGGCGACGAGGCGGCGCAGCGTCTCGCGCTCCGCCGCCGGTATCGGACCGGCTCCCGTCCAGGTGAAGGTCTTGGTCCAGTCGGCGCTGATCAGCGGGATGAAGGAGGCGGGCACGCCCGAGCCGAGGTCCTCCAGCCGTCCGTCGTAGAACGCGTGGCGCACCTTCTCGGCCTCCATGGGGCCCCGGGCGCCGCGGTCGCCGGAGATGACGGCCGTCACCGCGCCGCGGCGCACCCGGCCGCCGACCCCGCCATACGCGGCGCTGAACAGGTGGCCGTAGCGGCGCAGCCGCTTGGCCAGCTCCAGGTAGGTGGGCTCCCCGGCGGTCTTGAGGTCGATCAGCAGTTGCAGCGACAGGTCGTAACCGCGGTAGACCCAGCCGCCGTTGGCCTTCACCCGCCGGGCCAGCGGGTCGAGGTAGAGCGACTCCAGGGTGCGGGTGGGGTCGAGGTCCGTGGCGTCGTGCGCGACCAGCAGTTGGCCGTCGACCAGCCAGATGTCGGCCTCGACGCTGCCGAAGCCGTGCGAGAGGGCGTCGAGGAGCGGACGCGGGTGCTCGTAGTCGTTGTGGGCGTGGGCTCTGGCCAGCGGCCGCTCGCCCTTGGCACGGTCCTTCGAGTTGTCCTTCGAGTTGTCCTTCGCGACGGCGGTGTCGCCGAGCGAGGCGGACGTGCCCGCGAACGCGGGCGCGGCAGCGCCGCCCGCCAGAGCGGCTCCGAGGGTGACGACAAAGGCACGGCGTGTACGGCGGTCCATGGGGCCTCCCGGCTCTCGTCCCGGCGCGGTGCCGGATACGCAGGCTCGACGCCAGTGAGTATCGGGCGGCCGTACGCCCAAAGGGCAGTAGTGAGCGAAGAGTTCCACGGGCGGTCCCCGGCCATTTCCTCGCCGTTCCCGAGGTGCCGGGGCGGTTGCGGCGGTGCCCGTGGGGGCGCGGGGCGGATGCGCGCGCCGGGTGAACGGGCGGGGGCGCGGCGGCCGCCGGCCCACGACGCATTCGGAATGTTTACCCGTCGGCGACCGCCGCCATAACCCGCGTCCGGGCACTCTTTTGAGTGAATGCAAAAGCCCAAAGTCCGCTGATAGCTTGGCAGTTGCTCGAGCGGAATTTCTCTTCAAGTCCGTACAGGGATGGGTGAGCATTCACGATGACGACGTCCGTTGAACCGGGTTCCGGTACCGACATTTCGCAGCCGCAGTTGAGCCTCGGCACGGCGGCCGCGCGGAATCTGGCGACGACGACCAAATCCGTTCCGCAAATGCAGGGTCTCACCTCGCGGTGGCTGCTGCGCATGCTGCCGTGGGTGCAGGTTCCGGGTGGTTCCTACCGGGTGAACCGCCGGGCGTCCCATACGCTCGGGGACGGCCGGGTGGAGTTCACCACCACCGGATCACAGGTGCGGGTCATCCCGGTCGAGCTGCGCGAGCTGCCGCTGCTGCGCCGGTTCGAGGACGCCGCGGTGCTCGGTGCCCTGGCGGACCGCTTCACCCAGCGGGAGTTCGCGCCCGGCGATGTGCTGGTGGAGGCCGGGCGCCCGGCCGATGAGCTCCTCCTCATCGCCCACGGCAAGGTCGACAAATTGACCGAGGGCGCGTTCGACGAGCCCTCGGTCGTCGGCTCGGCCGCCGGTGGCGACCACATCGGGGAGCCGGAGCTGACCGCCGCCGAGGCGGGCACCTGGGGCATCACCGTGAAGGCGGTGACGTCCTGCACGGTGCTGGCCCTGCCCCGGCAGGAGTTCGAGGAACAGCTGGACCGCTCACCAGAGCTGCGCGCGCATGTGGAGGCGGTGCGCTCGGCGCCGGAGACCGAGCGGAACGAGCACGGGGAAGCGGCCATCGCGCTGGCCTCAGGCCACTCCGGCGAGCCGGTCCTGCCGGGCACCTTCGCGGAGTACGAGCTGGCGCCGCGCGAGTACGAGCTGAGCGTGGCCCAGACCGTGCTGCGCGTTCACACCCGCGTCGCCGACCTCTACAACGAGCCCATGAACCAGGTCGAGCAGCAGCTCCGCCTCACCATCGAGGCTCTGCGCGAACGCCAGGAGCACGAGCTCATCAACAACCCCGAGATCGGCCTGCTGCACAACGCCGACCTCTCCCAGCGCATCCACACCCGCAGCGGACCGCCCACCCCCGACGACCTCGACGCGCTGCTGGCCACCGTCTGGAAGGACCCGGGGCTGATCCTGGCGCATCCGCGCGCCATCGCGGCGATCGGCCGGCAGTTCAACAGCCATGGCATCTCCCCGCAGCCCACGGAGGTGAACGGGCACGCGCTGCCGGCCTGGCGGGGCGTGCCCATCCTCCCGTGCAACAAGATTCCGGTCTCCGGGAGCGGAGTGAGCTCCATTCTCGTTCTGCGCACCGGGGAGGAGAACCAGGGGGTCATCGGACTGCACCGCACCGGAATTCCCGACGAATACCAGCCAAGCCTCTCGGTGCGGTTCATGGGAATCAGCGAGCAGGCCATCATCTCGTATCTCGTCAGCGCCTACTATTCCGCGGCCGTGCTCGTCCCGGACGCGCTCGGAATTCTGGAGAACGTGGAAGTCGGGCTCTGAATCCGCCCGACGGACCCTGACGTCCACCCGACCGGGCCTGTGGCCTTCGCATACCTTCCCGAAGATCTACCGAAATGGGTGATGAGCACTTATGACCACCTCCGTGGAGTCCGGTGAGCAGCCGCTGAGTCTGGGCACGGCCGCCGCACGGAATCTGGCGACCACCACCAAGTCCGTTCCGCAGATGCAGGCCATCTCCTCCCGGTGGCTGCTGCGCGTCCTCCCCTGGGTCCAGGTGTCTGCCGGTACGTACCGGGTGAACCGCCGGCTGACCTACACGGTCGGGGACGGGCGGGTGGAGTTCATCACCACCGGATCACAGGTGCGGGTCATCCCGCCGGAGCTGGGCGAGCTGCCGACGCTGCGCGGCTTCGGGGTCACCTCCGTGCTGGAGTCGCTGGCCGACGGCTGTGTCCAGCGCGAGTACGCGCCGGGGGATGTGCTGGTGGAGGCGGGCCGCCCGGCCGACCAGGTGTTCCTGATCGCCCATGGCAAGGTCCGCCAGATCGCCCCCGGCGCGTATGACGACGGCAGCACGCTGGCGGTGCTGGCCGACGGGGAGTACTTCGGCGACGCGGTCCTGACCGGTCCGGAGCACACCTGGGAGTTCACCGTCCGCGCCGTCACCCGGACCACGGTGCTCACCCTCCCCCGCCGCGTCGTCCAGGAGGCCGCCGACCGCTCCGCGTCGCTGCGCGACCATCTCCAGGGGCTCGCCGAGCGGACCTCGCCCGCTCAGAACCGGCGCGGTGAGGCCGATATCGCCATCGCGTCCGGCCACTCGGGCGAGCCGGCTCTGCCGGGCACCTTCGTGGACTACGAACTGGAGCCCCGGGAGTACGAGCTGAGCGTGGCCCAGACCGTGCTGCGCGTCCACACCCGCGTCGCCGACCTCTACAACGAGCCCATGAACCAGGTCGAGCAGCAGCTCCGCCTCACCATCGAGGCCCTGCGCGAACGCCAGGAGCACGAGCTCGTCAACAACCGGGAATTCGGCCTGCTGCACAACGCCGACCTGTCCCAGCGCCTTCACACCCGCAGCGGTCCGCCCACCCCCGACGACCTCGACGAGCTGCTGGCCCGGCGCCGCAAGACCCAGTATCTGCTGGCGCATCCGCGCACCATCGCCGCCTTCGGGCGGGAGTGCAGCAACCGTGGTCTGTATCCGCAGGGCATCGAGGTGGCCGGGATCGCGGTGCGGGCGTGGCGCGGGGTTCCGCTGCTGCCCTGCAACAAGATCCCGATCAGCGAGTCCGGCACCAGCTCGATCCTGGCGATGCGCACCGGGGAGGAGAGCCAGGGGGTCATCGGACTGCATCAGACCGGTATCCCGGATGAGTACGAGCCCAGTCTGAACGTCCGGTTCATGGGCATCAGCGAGCAGGCCGTGACGTCCTATCTGGTCTCCGCCTACTACTCGGCGGCGATTCTGGTGCCCGATGCGGTCGGTGTGCTGGAGGACGTCGAGATCGGCCGCTGAGCCCGGCCGTAAGAGACCGGCCGCCGCGGGCGTGGATCAGGGACGGACGCTGCTGACCACGTCCGCGGTGGCTGCCAGCCCCTCGGAGATGGTGGGCGCCACGCTGCTGCTCGCCAGGTAGAAGCCCAGCGTCACACAGACCAGGGCATGCGAGATGCGCAGTCCGCCGCTGCGGAGAAACACCACTGTGAGGATCAGAAGCAGCAGGACCACGGAGATGGAAATGGCCATGGGGAGCCTCCTCGGCCACTACGGAGCATCGGAATCCGGCCGTCAGTGTGGCCCAGAATCGTCCCTGGACCGCCGTCACCTGGTGCTCCATACGGGTGCCGATCTGCTGTTCGGTTACTCCCCGGCGGTCACCCCCGCGCAGTGAGCGCGCGCACCGAGCCCCTTCAGGCGTCGGCGCGGATCAGTTCGGCGGCCATCTCGCCGATCATGACGCAGGCCGCGTTGGTGTTGGCCGAGACGATCGACGGCATGATCGATCCATCGGCGATCCGCAGCCCCTCGACGCCCCGGACGCACAGCCGGGGGTCCACCACCGATTGCTCGTCCCCGCCCATCCGGCAGGTGCCGACGTGGTGGAAGTAGGTGCCGGTGTTCTCGCGGACGAAGTCGGCCAGGCCGTCCCGGTCGCTCACCCCGGGGCCGGGCAGCAGTTCACGCGGCTGCCACGCCTCGAACGCGTCGGTGGCGGCCAGCGACCGGGCCAGTTCGACTCCCTGGACCAGGGTGGCGAGGTCCCTTCCATCGCTGAGATAGCCGGGGTCGATCAGCGGTCGGTCCTCGGGGTCCGCGCCGGAGAGCCGGACCGTGCCCCGGCTGTGGGGCCGCATCGCGGCGGCCGTCAGGGTGAAGCTGTTCGGCGGGAACGGCAGCAGCCTCGGGTGGAACGGGATGTGAAAGAGGAACACCTCCAGGTCGGGGTGGGACAGCCCGGGGTCGGTCCGGGTGAACAGGGCCGCCTCGGCGGTGGTCGGCGGGGGCGGCGGCAGCGGGACGCCCGCCTCGTGGACCAGCCCGACCAGGGGGTGGTCCTGCAGATTGGCGCCCACCTCGGAGGCGTCCACCAGCACCGGGACGCCCACTTCGCGCAGATGGTCGGCCGGGCCGATTCCGGAGAGCATCAGCAGCTTGGGCGAGTCCACCGAACCCGCGCACACGATGACCTCCCGCACCGCGCGCACCCGACGTGCCACACCGCCGGAGCCCGCGTATTCGACGCCGACGCAGCGGTTGCCCTCGAAGAGCAGCCGCTGTGCGCGGGCCTCGGTGCGCACGGTGAGGTTGGGCCGGTCCATCGCCGGATCGAGATAGGCGACCGCCGTGCTCTGGCGGCGCCCCTCGTGGATGGTCCACTCATGGCGCCCGGCGCCGTCGCTCTCCGCTCCGTTGAAGTCGTCGTTGTAGGGATGGCCGAGTTCCTTGGCAGCGTCGAGGAAGGCGGTGCTCAGCGGGTTGGGCGTCTCGGCCCGGCTGAGCCGCAGCGGCCCGCCGGTGCCCCGGAAGCGCGGGTCACGGCCCTCGGCGTGCTCGATGGCGCGGAAGGTCTCCAGCACCGCGGCGGCGTCCCAGCCGGTGCAGCCGTCGGCGGCCCAGGCGTCGAAGGTGCCGAGGTGGCCGCGGACATAGGTCATCACATTGATGCTGCTGGAGCCGCCGAGCACCTTGCCGCGCGCGGCGGACTGAGGGTGCCCGGCCAGGCCCGGCTGCGGGACGGTGGTGTAGCCCCAGTCGTGCTCACCGCCGATGAGGGTGAACCACGCGGTGGGGTCGTGGATCTGCGCGGCCGCGTCGTCCTTCCCGGCCTCCAGCAGCAGCACCCGTACGTCCGGGGCTTCCGTCAGCCGGGCCGCCACCACGGCGCCCGCCGAGCCCGCCCCCACCACGATGTAGTCGTAGTCGCTCATCATGTGCCCCCGTTCCGGACCCACCCGATGTGCCGCACAGCTGTTCGGCACTCTAGTGGCGTGATCGCGGAGCGGGGGCGGGTTCGCCGGATCCGGCCGGTCAGCCGGTGGGGGCCGGCAGGTCCACCAGCCCGGCGAGTGCCTGCCGGTGGCGGCCGGGGGTGCCCAGCGCGATCTCGTCGCTCTTGGCCCGCTTGAGATACAGATGTGCCGGGTGCTCCCAGGTCATGCCGATGCCGCCGTGCAGCTGGACGCACTCCTCGGCCGCGTGCACCGCCACCTCGGCGCAGTGTGCCTGGGCCACGGCCACCGCGACCGGTGTGTCCGGGCTGTCCGTGGCCAGTGCGTCGGCGGCGTACCGGGCGGTGGCGCGCGCCGAGACCAGCTCCAGCCACAGCGCGGCCATCCGGTGCTTGAGCGCCTGGAACGAGCCGATGGGGCGCCCGAACTGATGGCGCTCCTTGGTGTGGCGGACGGTCTCGGTCAGACACCACTCGGCCAGGCCCAGCTGCTCGGAGGCGAGCAGCCCGGCCCCGGTCAGCAGCGCCCGTCCGATGGCCGCCTCGGCCCGGCCGGGCCCGGCCAGCCGGCGGGCCGGGGCGCCGGTGAGGGTCACCGCGGCGAGCGGGCGGGCGAGGTCGAGCGAGGTGAGGGGTTCGACGGTGACGCTGGTCTCGGCGGTCTCCACGGCGTACAGCCCGTAGCCGTCCGCGCCGGTGGCGGGGACCAGCAGCACATCGGCGCCCGCCGCGCCCGCGACACCGGAGACCTGGCCGCTGAGCGTGGAGTCGCCGTCGGCCCGTACGGTCGCGGCGGGCGCGCCGGATCCGCCGCCGGGCGCCACGGCCGCGGTGGACAGCGGCACCGCGAGGGCGCCGACCGTACGGCCCTCGGCGAGCCCGCCGAGCAGCCGGGCCACGGCCTCCTGGTCGGTGTCGCAGCCGAGCAGGGCGGCGGCGGCGAGGACGGCGCTGGTGAGGTAGGGCACGGGGGCGACGGTGCGGCCGAGCTCCTCCATCACCACCGCCGCCTCCCGCGCGGTGGCGCCCTGGCCGCCGAGCTTGTCCGGCACCAGCAGCCCCGCGGTGCCCATCTCGGCGCCCAGCGCGCGCCACAGCGCCACGTCGTACGCCCGGCCGCTCTCGGCCTCGGACAGCACCGTGGCGGGCGGGCAGCGGTCGGTGAGCAGCGACCGTACGGCCGCGCGCAGATCGTCCTCCGCCTCGGAGTAGAGCAGGTCGGCGGCGCTCATCGGGGCAGGTCCTTCCACGGGACGTCCTTGTCGGTCCGCGGCTCGGGCGGCAGGCCCAGGACGCGTTCGGCGATGATGTTGAGCAGCACCTCCGAGGTGCCGCCCTCGATGGAGTTGCCCTTGGCGCGCAGATAGCGGTAGCCGGCCTCGCGCCCGGTGAAGTCCACGAGTTCGGGGCGGCGCAGCGTCCAGTCGTCGTAGAGCAGCCCCTCCTCCCCCAGCAGCTCGACCTCCAGCGCGCTGATCTGCTGGTTGAGGCGGGCGAAGGCGAGCTTCATGGCCGAGCCCTCGGGGCCGGGCTGGCCGACCGCGAGCTGCTGGCGCAGCCGTTCGCCCGCGAGCCGGGCCGCCTCGGACTCCGTCCACAGCCGCAGCAGCCGCTGGTGGAGGTCGTGGGTGCGCAGTTCGGGCCGCTCCCGCCAGGTGCCGGCGAGCAGGCCGATCATGCCGCCCTCGCGGGGGACGCGGCCGCCGCCGATGGCCACCCGCTCGTTCATCAGGGTGGTCTGGGCGACCCGCCAGCCCTCGCCGATCTCGCCGAGCCGCCGGCTGTCGGGGATCCGCACCCCGGTGAGGAAGACCTCGTTGAACTCCGCCTCGCCGGTGATCTGGCGCAGTGGCCGGACCTCGACGCCGGGGTCGGTCATATCGCAGATGAAGTAGCTGATGCCGCGGTGTTTGGGCTGGTCGGGGTCGGTGCGGGCGATGAGGATGGCCCAGCGGGCGAGATGGGCGCTGGACGTCCAGACCTTCTGTCCGTCGACCACCCAGTCGTCGCCGTCGCGCACCGCCCGGGTGGCGAGCGCCGCGAGGTCGGATCCGGCGCCGGGCTCGCTGAACAGCTGGCACCACACCTCCTCACCGGTCCACAGCGGGCGCAGCAGCCGCTCCCGCTGCTCGTCGGTGCCGAAGCCGAGGATGGTGGGGGCGGCCATGCCGAGGCCGATGCCGATGCGGCGGGGGTCGTTGCCGGGCGCCTCCGCGGCCTCCAGCTCGGCGTCGACGACGGCCTGCAGGGAGCGCGGGGCGTCCAGGCCGCCGAGTCCGGCCGGGTAGTGCACCCAGGCGAGCCCGGCGTCGAAGCGGGCGCGCAGGAAGTCCACGCGGTCGGTGGTGGCGGGCGGATGGGCGTCCAGGAGTTCGCGGACGCGGCGGCGCAGCTCGTCGGCGTCCACGGCGGGGCGGTGCCGGGTGGTGCTCATCGGTCCCCTCCGGCGGCCTGCCCGGGGACGACGACCACGCGGCCGGTGGTCACGCCGTCGGCGACGCGCTGGACGGCGTCGGCCGCGTCCTTGAGCGGTACGCGCTCGCTGACCAGCGGTTTGACGGTGCCCTGTGCGGCGAGCTTGGTCAGCTCCTCGTGGCAGGCGCGGATCGCGGCCGGGTCATGGGTGTTGTACAGGCCCCAGTGGAGGCCGAGGATGGCGTAGTTCTTGACCAGGGCGTGGTTGAGGGCGGCCTGGGGGACGACGCCGCTGGCGAAGCCGACGACCACGATGCGGCCCTCGAAGGCGACGCATTTGACGGACTTGACGAAGGCGTCGCCGCCGACCGGGTCGTAGACGACGTCCGCGCCGCGTCCGCCGGTGGCCTCCTTGACGGCCGCCACGATGTCGTCGGCGCGCCGGTCGAGGACGAGGTCGCAGCCGAGCTCGCGGGCGACCCGCGCCTTGTCCTGGCCGCCGACGACGCCGATCACGGTGGCCCCGGCCGCCTTGCCGAGCTGGACGGCGGCGCTGCCGACCCCGCCGGCGGCGGCGTGCACCAGGAGCGTCTCGCCGGACTGGATGCGCGCCCTGCGGTGCAGGCCGAACCAGCCGGTCTGGTAGCCGATGTGCAGCGCCGCGGCCTCGGCGTCGTCCAGGGCGTCGGGCGCGGGCAGCGCGGCCGCCGCCTCCACGGGCACCAGCTCGGCGAAGCCGCCCGCGGGGAGCGTGGGCGTGGCCAGGACGCGGGAGCCCACCTCGCCCTCGGCGCCCTCGCCGACGGCGACGACCTCGCCGCACACCTCGACGCCGGGGGTGAACGGCAGGGGCGGCCGCACCTGGTACTGGCCGCGGCACAGCAGGGCGTCGGGGAAGTTGACGTTGACGGCCCGGACCCGCAGCAGCAGCTGTCCCGGGCCCGCCTGGGGGTCCGGTACCTCGTCGAGGCGCATGACCTCACCGGGCTCGCCATTGTCGTGCACTCGCCATGCCTGCATCCGGTGGCCTCCACAAACGGATCGTCGGAACGCGGTACCGCGCCGGGTCGAACATACTAACCAGTCGGTACGAGGAGCGGAACCGCCACCACCGTCAACCATCCTGACCTGCCCGCCCGGCGGCGGATGAACTCTTGTGCAACTCTGGAGGCACTCTTGAGCCCGGCGCGTCGGCAGGTAAAGGTGGACGGCGACATTTCGGTTCGTTTCCCAGCGAGCCGTTGCCGGAACGGGACGGGAGATGACGACTGTGCCCGACGACAAGGCGATCAGCGAGGCCGAGATGGAGGCCAGGCTGCACGGCATCTGTTTCAAGACCGGGCCGCCGCGCCGCATCGGAGTCGAACTCGAATGGCTCATGTACGACCCGGACGACCCCGCACGACCCATCGAGGCGGCCCGGCTCGAAGCCGCGGTCACCGCCCTGCGCGGACTGCCGCTGCGGTCCGCCATCACCTTCGAACCCGGTGGTCAGGTGGAGCTCAGCTCCCTCCCTGCCGACTCCCTCACCGCGTGTGTGGAGTCCGCGACCGCCGATCTGGTCCTCGTACGTTCCGTACTCACCGGCCTCGGCCTCGGGCTCGCCGGCCACGGACATGACCCCTGGCGCCCACCGAGACGCTTCCTCACCACGCCCCGGTACGACTGCATGGAGACCTACTTCGACCGCCGGGGTCCGGCCGGGCGCTCCATGATGTGCAACACCGCCTCCGTGCAGGTCTGTGTGGACGCCGGGCACGAGGAGCCCGGACCGCTCGGCATGGCACGGCGCTGGCGGCTCGCCCATCTGCTGGGCGCGGTGCTCACCGCCGCGTTCGCCAACTCGCCGCTGCGCCAGGGCCGCCCCACGGGATACCGCTCCACCCGGCAGGCGCTGTGGACGGCGATGGAACCCGGACGCACCCACGCCCCGGCCGACGGCCGGGATCCCCGCACGGCCTGGACCCACTACGTGCTGGACGCGCCCGTGATGGCCATCCGGGACGAGCAGGCGCCCTGGACGGTGCCGTCCGGGATGACCTTCCGCCGGTGGGCCCGGACGGGGCTGCCCCGGCCGCCCACCCTCGACGACCTCGACTTCCACATCTCCACGCTCTTTCCCCCCGTCCGCCCGCGCGGCCATCTGGAACTGCGCATGATCGACGCGCAGAGCGGTGCGGACGGATGGATCGTCCCCCTTGCCGTCACGGCCGCGCTCTTCGACGATCCCGAGGCTGCTGAAACGGTTTACCGGGTGGTGAAGCCGCTCGCCGAGACGGCGGGGGCGCGGCCCGCACCGGGCAATCCGCTGTGGCGGGCCGCGGCCCGCCACGGTCTGGCCGACCCCGAACTACGCACCGCCGCCGTCAGCTGCTTCACCACGGCGCTGGACGCGCTGCCGCGTATCGGCGCCTCCCCCGCCATCACCGCCGCCGTCGCCGCCTTCACCGACCGCTATGTGGTCCGCGGCCGATGTCCCGCCGACGATCTGCTCGCTCCCCTCACCGGTAAGGAGGGACGGTCATGACCGCCCCCGATTCCGATCTCACCATCGATCCCGAGGCGCTGCGCCGGCGCGCCGAGACGGCCCTGCGCACCGCGCGCGACCGCACCCACACCCTGACCACCTGCGTGGATGAGCCCGACCTCACCGCCCAGCACTCCCCTTTGATGTCCCCGCTGGTGTGGGATCTGGCGCACATCGGCAACCAGGAGGAGCAGTGGCTGCTGCGCGCGGTCGGCGGACGTGACGCCCTGCGCCCCGAGATCGACTCGATATACGACGCCTTCGAGCATCCGCGCGCCGAGCGGCCCGCCCTGCCGCTGCTGGCACCCGCCGAGGCCCGCGGCTATGTCCACGAGGTGCGCGGCCGGGTGCTGGACATCCTGGAGCGGATCGAGCTGCGCGGTGCCCCGCTGGTCGACGCGGGCTTCGCCTTCGGCATGATCGCGCAACATGAGCAGCAGCACGACGAGACGATGCTCATCACCCACCAGCTGCGCCGCGGACCCGCCGCGCTCACCGCCCCGCCGCCGCCCGCGGCGGACGGCGCGGCCCTGTCCGAGGAGGTGCTGATCCCGGGCGGCCCGTTCACCATGGGCACCTCGGCCGAGCCCTGGGCCCTGGACAACGAGCGGCCCGCGCACCGCCGGCTGGTCCCGGCCTTCCACCTCGACACCACTCCGGTGACCAACGGCGCGTACGAGCGGTTCATCGCGGACGGCGGCTACACCGAGCGGCGCTGGTGGACGGCCGACGGCTGGGCGTACATCCAGGAGCACGGCCTCACCGCCCCGCTGTTCTGGCGCCGCGAGGGCGGGCAGTGGCTGCGCCGGCGGTTCGGGGTGACGGAGCCGGTGCCGCCGGAGGAGCCGGTGGTGCATGTGAGCTGGTACGAGGCGGACGCCTACGCCCGCTGGGCGGGGCGGCGGCTGCCGACCGAGGAGGAGTGGGAGAAGGCTGCCCGCCACGACCCGGAGAGCGGCCGGTCCCGGCGCTATCCGTGGGGCGACGAGGATCCCACGCCCGCCCACGCCAACCTGGGCCAGCGCCATCTGCGGCCCGCGGCGGCCGGCAGCTATCCGCGGGGCGCCTCCCCGCTGGGGGTGCGCCAGCTGATCGGCGATGTGTGGGAGTGGACCTCGAGCGACTTCCTGCCCTACCCGGGGTTCCGCGCCTTCCCCTACCGCGAGTACTCGGAAGTCTTCTTCGGCCCGTCGCACAAGGTGCTGCGCGGCGGCTCCTTCGCGGTGGACGAGGTCGCCTGCCGGGGCACGTTCCGCAACTGGGACCTGCCGGTCCGCCGCCAGATCTTCTCCGGCTTCCGCACCGCGCGGGACGCGTCCTGATGTGCCGGCATCTGGCCTACCTCGGGCCGCGGACCTCCATCGGCGAGGTGGTCGTGGCGCCCGCGAGCAGCCTGTTCCGGCAGTCGTGGGCGCCGCGGCGGCAGGCGCACGGCACGGTCAACGCCGACGGGTTC
Organism: Streptomyces iranensis; assembly: GCF_017874715.1. GTDB lineage: Bacteria > Actinomycetota > Actinomycetes > Streptomycetales > Streptomycetaceae > Streptomyces > Streptomyces iranensis. The sequence continues at coordinate 108,578 of NZ_JAGGLR010000020.1, forward strand.
GGCGTCGGCTGGTACGCGTCGGGCGACCCGGTACCCGCGCGCTACCGCCGCGCCGGGCCCATCTGGGGCGATCTGTCGTTCGCCGACCTGGCCCGCGTGGTGCGCACGGAGGCGCTGATGGCCGCCGTAAGGGACGCCACCGAAGCGAGCGCGGACGGCGAGGCGGGCGCCTCGCCGTTCGCCTCCGGCACCTGGCTGTTCAGCCACAACGGGGCGCTCCGCGACTGGCCGCACGCGGTCGCGGACCTCGCCGCCGCACTGCCACCGGCGGATCTGCTCGGCCTGGAGGCGCGGTGCGACTCGGCGTTCGTCTGGGCGCTGGTGCTGCACCGGCTTCGGCTGGGCCACGCGCCGCCGGAGGCGCTGGCCGAGACCGTCGAGCAGCTCGCCGGCGCCTCCCCCGGCTCACGGCTCAATCTGCTGCTCATGGACGGCGAGACCATCGCCGCCACCGCCTGGGGCGACACCCTGTGGTACCTGGCCGATCCGGACCGGGGCGTGGTGGTGGCCTCCGAGCCGTACGACCAGGACCCCGGCTGGACCGAGGTCCCCGACCGCACCCTGCTCACCGCCACCCGCACCGATGTCATGCTCACCGCACTCAAGGAGGCTTCCCGTTGAGCCCCTTCACCGTCACCCGCACCCTGCCCGCCGATGCCACCACGGCCGCGCTGCGCGCCGATGTGGCCGACGGGCTGGCCAGCACCCCCAAACAGCTTCCGCCCAAGTGGTTCTACGACGCCCGGGGAAGCGCGCTCTTCGAAGAGATCACCCGGCTGCCCGAGTACTACCCGACCCGCGCCGAGCGGGAGATTCTCGTCGCCCGCGCGGCGGAGATCGCCGACGCCACCGGGGCCCGCACCCTCGTCGAACTGGGCTCCGGCTCCTCCGAGAAGACCCACCACCTGATCCGGGCACTGCCGGATCTGCGCGTCTACGTCCCCGTCGACGTGAGCGAGAGCGCGCTGGAGCTGGCCGGGGAGGCCCTGCTGGCCGAGCATCCACGGCTGATGGTGCACGCGCTGGTGGCCGACTTCATGAACGGGCTCGCGCTGCCCGACGACACCCCGGGGCCGAGGCTGCTGGCCTTCCTCGGGGGCACCATCGGCAATCTGCTGCCGGCGGAGCGGGCGGCCTTCTTCGCCTCGGTGAGCGAGCTGCTCGCGCCCGGCGACGCGCTGCTGCTCGGCACCGACCTGGTCAAGGACGAGGCGACGCTCGTCTCCGCCTACGACGACGCCCAAGGGGTCACCGCGGCGTTCAACAAGAACGTGCTGACGGTGCTCGACCGCGAGCTGGGCGCCGACTTCGACCCCTCCGACTTCGACCACGTGGCGGCGTGGAACGCCGAGGAGGAGTGGATCGAGATGCGGCTGAGGGCCCGTAAGGAGCTCACCGCGAAGATCCCCGCCATGGATCTCGCGGTCCACTTCACGGCCGGGGAGGAGGTCCGCACCGAGGTGTCCGCCAAGTTCCGGGAGGAGAAGGTGCGGGCCGAACTGGCGGCCGCGGGGATGGACTCGCGGCGCTGGTGGACCGACGCGGAGGGCCGCTTCGCGGTGTCGCTCGCCGTGCGCAGGTAACTCCCCGGCAGAGCACGCCACGCCGCCGCCCGGGACCATCGGTCGCGGGCGGCGGCTCGCTTTGCGGCCCGGCCGGTCACCCTGTGTCCCGCCCGGGACACCGAACGAATTGATGTGATGCACATCACATAACCGAAGGAGGATCGCAGCACAGCGCGCTGTGGCCCTCTTTCCAGGTGAACTCCCTCTTGTTGTGCCCAAATCGGTCCCCTTATCTTTGGCCCGCCCGGCAGCGCGCCGCACCCGGCAGCACGAGAAGGAGCCGTCCATGCCCTTACGGGGACGCCACCGCCGCTACAAGCCCAACCGCATCTCCCGTGCCTCACTGAGCGTCACGGCGGGCGGCGCCGGAATCGCCCTTCCACTCGTCGGCGCCGCGGGCGCGTCCGCGGCCTCGGGCGAAACCTGGGACAAGGTGGCCCAGTGCGAGTCCACCGACAACTGGGACATCAACACCGGCAACGGCTTCTACGGCGGGTTGCAGTTCACGCAGAGCACATGGGCGGCGTACGGCGGCACGGCGTACGCGGCACGGGCCGATCTGGCCACCAAGGACCAGCAGATCGCGATCGCGGAGAAGGTGCTCGACGGCCAGGGCCCCGGCGCGTGGCCGGTGTGTTCGGGCAAGGCCGGTCTGACGCGGGACGACGCGGCGCCGCAGCAGAGCGCCCAGAAGGTCGTCAGGACGGCCGCCGCCCCCGTCAAGCAGACCCATCGGCCGGAGAAGGCCCAGCCGGCGGCGAGCAAGCCCACGCCCACCAGCCTCCCGGGGCACGCCTCCACGAAGTCCGGCCGCTATGTGGTCGTCAGCGGCGACTCGCTGTCCGGTATCGCCGACACCCACGACGTCAACGGCGGCTGGGAGGCGCTCTACAAGACCAATCGCGAGACGATCGGCGGCGATCCCGATCTGATCTACCCCGGTCAGAAGCTCTCCCTCAAGGGCGGTAAGGCCACCGCCAAGCCCAAGGCGGAACCCGAACCCCACCACAAGGCCAAGGCGAAGCCGAAGCCGAAGCCCGCGCCGCACCCGAAGACCGAGAAGCACACCAGCCGGGAGCGGGCCACCAAGCCCGTGGTCTCCTCGGGCTTCACCGCCCCCGTCAGCGGCGTCAACCCGAGCACCGCCTACCGGGCGTCCGGCTCCAGCTGGTCGAGCGGCTACCACACGGGGGTGGACTTCCCCGTGGGCATCGGCACCTCGGTGAAGGCCGTGGGCTCGGGCCATGTGGTCTCGGCGGGCTGGGGCGACGCGTACGGCTATCAGGTGGTCATCCGGCATCCGGACGGCAAGTACAGCCAGTACGCCCATCTCTCGCAGCTGTCGGTGCGGGCCGGGCAGAACGTCAACGGCGGCCAGCAGATCGGCCGTTCCGGCTCGACGGGCAATGCCACCGGACCGCATCTCCACTTCGAGATCCGCACCGGCCCCGGCTACGGCTCGGACATCAATCCGCTCGCCTATCTGCGGTCACACGGCGTCAGCCTCTGATGGCGTCAGCCTCTCACCCGTCGCCCCGGTGTGAGCCGGGGCAGACGGGCGAATCGCGGCCCCCTGGTGAGCGTGGTGGCGACCATGTGCCCGGAGACACCGCCCAGCCCGGCCCCCGGGTGAGTGGACGCGCCGATGTGCCAGAGCCCGTCAATATCGGTCGCGTGCCGTCCGGAGGCGGGCAGGGGGCGCCAGAGAAAGCTCTGGTCGAGTTCGAGGGAGCCGCCGTACGGGTCGCCATCGACCGCGTTGGGGTTCCGGCGGGCGAGGTCCGGGGGCGCGATGACATCGACGGCGAGCACCTTACCGGGCAGATCGGGCGCGTGCCGGGCGATCCGGTTCAGCACCCGGTCGGCGTAGCCCCGGACCAGCTCCGGGGTCCAGCCCTGAGCGGTGTCCAGTTCACCGGCCGCGTCGCCGCGCGGGGTGGACGGCATCTCCTGCAACTGCAGCCACAGCGCGGCGGCCCCGGGCGGCACCCGGCCGGGGTCCAGGACGTACTGCTGCCCGACGACCACCGTGGGCCGCCGGGGCAGCAGGCCCGCCTCGGCCTCGGCGCAGGCGATACCGGTGCTGCCCGAACCGTCGGTCAGGTGCACCAGCGGGATCGTGCTCAGCCGAGTGTCGCGCCAGCCGAGCGGCTCGGACAGCGCGACATGGATCTGCATCGCGGCGCGGCCGTAGCGGAATCGCCGCGCCTCGTCGCGTAGTTCACGGCGCACCGAGCCCTCCGGCAGAAGGGTGCCGTAGAGGGCGGTGGGGGTCACCGAGGCGAGGACCGCGCGGCGCGCGCGGAAGACCCGGCCGCCCGCCGCCACTCCCACGGCGCGGCCCCGCTCGACGAGGATGCGGTCGACCCGGGTGCCGGTCTCCACCCGTACGCCCGTCGTCGTCAGCAGCGACCTGAAGGCGTCGAGGAACCGGCCCGCGCCCCCGGCCACCACCGGCACCCCGGCGCCATGCAGAGTGGCGGCGAACAGCGTCACCAGGAATCCGCCCGACGCGTGGTCCGGCGACAGCCCCGCGTGCAGCAGCCACGGGGCGAAGAGATGGTCCACCTCGTCCCCGCGGAACTCCGCGCGCAGGTATCCACGGCCGCTGGTGGCCACCGAGCGGAGCCACCGCTCCGCCCCCCGCCGCCCGCCGCCGCGCAGCAGGGCGACCGCGTGGCGGAGGACGGCCGGTGAGCGGAGTTCGCCGCCCATCAGGCCGCCGATCGCCGCCATGTCGGCGCCCAGCCGACCGAGCGCGGACAGATACGCGGCCCTGTCCGCCTCGTGCGCGAAACCCTCGGCGGTGCGCTCCGGATCGCGGTGCGCAAGCGCGATCCTGCCGTCGTCGGCCACGCTGGCGATGACCCACTCATCGGTGTTGCGGTACTCCAGCCCATGCCGCCGCAAGGGCTCCCCCAGACGCGCGAACGCCGGGCCGGAGACGAACAGCGGATGCCAGGAGGAGTAGGTGTCGTGGAGATAGCCCGGCAGGGTGCGCTCCTCGGTGGCGATGAACCCGCCGATGTCCGGTTCGCGCTCCACCAGGATGACGGACCATCCGGCCAGGGCCAGCTCCGCGGCGGCCACCAGGCCGTTGACACCGGACCCGACGACGACGGCGTCTGCCTCGGCCATCCAGTATTCCTCCTGCCATCACGCGATGCGGTGCTTTTATCTGATTTAAGCATGCTATGCGAAGAATGCGGGGAGGATGCCGAACGACGGGCTGTCCCCCGTACTCGCACGACGGGGGACAGCCCCTTTCACCGGCGCGTTGAGCGTGGTGCCGCGTTCCGCCTCGATGTGGTGTGCGACGGGCGACGGGCGGGCACCGTGGAGCTGGAAACCCACGACGGGGACTCCAGTTGTCTGGGGCCCATGACGGCGCGGCTGATGCTGGAGGCCGAGGGCTCGGACCGGCTGCATCCCGCGGCCGACGGCCATCCGGTCCTCGCCTCGCGCTTCAGCGCCCTTCTGCGGCTGGCCGGATGTGTGCCCATACTGACGGCCGCGGCAGAGTGTAGCGGCCACGAACACCGGCCCCTTCAGCCCGTATCGCCCCTCAAGGAGAAGAGAAGTGACGGAGCAGTTCCAGCGCGGCCTCGACCGCCACCGGCTGATGAAGGTCCTCGCCGACCGGGCGGAGGCGGGCAGCCGCCCCGGGTCGCGTGCGGACGGATACCGGGTGGCGCTGGCGATCGAGGGCGGCGGGATGCGGGGCACGATCTCGGCCGGTATGGCGCTGGCCGTGCACGAGTTGGGGCTGCTGACCGCGTTCGACGCGGTGTACGGGGCCTCGGCGGGGGCCATCTCGGCGGCCTGGCTGGTCAGTTCGCGGCCGGAGGGCCTGCGCGGCTGGGCCGACCCCCGTTTCGCCAGTGCTCTCATCCGGAAGCGCAATCTGCTGCGCGGGCGCCCCATAGTGGACATCGAGACCCTGATCGAAGAGGTCTACATCCGTCAATTCCCGCTGGACTACACCTCGGTGCTGGCCGCGCCGCTCGCCTTGCACCCACTGGCGACGGATCTCGAAACCGGCCAACCGGTCGACTTGCACGATGAGTTGACGGACGAGGTCGCCCTCCGTCTGGCGCTGCGGGCGAGCGCCGCGCTGCCGATGCTGGCGGGCGGCCCCGTCACCATCGGCGGGCGCCGCTTCTACGACGCGGGCCTGGCCGAGTCGATCCCGTTCCGTCAGGCGCTGCGGGACGGCGCGACCCACGTCCTCGTCCTGCGCAGCAGGCCGCCGGTCCAGGCCGCGGCGCTCCGGGCCACCCCGTCGGTGGGCTCCCGGCTGGTCGCCGCGGTCGCCTTCCGCCAGTACACCCCCCAGTTCCGCGCCGCCTTCCTGAACCGGCCCGCCCGGCTCGCCGACGACGACCGGCTGCTGGCGGTCTACGACACCGACACCGCGGAATCGCCCACGGACCCCGCGGTGCTGTCGGTCCGGCCCGATGCCGCGGCGCCGTCCATCAGCCGTCTGGAAACGGACAGCGCTCTGCTCGAGGAGGCTCTCGAGGCGGGGCGCCGTGCCATCGTGGCCCAGCTCGCCCCGGCGGCCCGTTCCTGAGAAGGGCGACCGGGGCCACGGGGGAAGGAATTCAGTCGCAAAGAGCCGCCGTCCGCGCCTTCGGCAGGCCCTTGCTCCGCGGTACGGGCGCTTCGCCCTCGAGCTCCGCGGCGAGGTCGTAGACGGTGGCGGCCAGGACCAGTTGGCGCTCCCCGTCGGCGGTGGTGAGGGAGACGCTGGTGTAGCCGGGTCCCGCGCCGTCGGTCTCCCAGGCGGTGAGCGGATCGGCCTTCTTCCCCTCGCCGGTGGCGCACGGCACCTCCATGCGCTGCACCCCGAGTCCGTACGCGGGCGCGTCGGGGAACTCCACCGGGGTCTTGAGCTCGCGCCGCTGGTCGGGGCGGAGCAGCTTGCCGCCGAAGAGCGCCCGCTCGAACCGGGCCAGATCGTCCACGGTCGAGATCATGGCTCCGGCGGTCCAGTCGTAGGAGGGGCTGAACCGCGTCATATCGCGGCCCTTGAGGTCGTAGCCGTGCAGATGGGAGCCGTGCACCTCGGGGTCGGTCACCGGGAAGGAGGTGTCCTTCAGCCCCAGCGGGGCGAGGATCCTGCGGTCGATCTCGGCGGGCGCGGAGCGGTGGGTCACCGCCTCGATCACCAGCCCGGCGAGCAGATAGTTGGTGTTGGAGTACGACCAGCCCTTCCCCGGCCCGAACTCCGGCTCGTGCCGGACCGAGCGGGCGATCACCGCGCGCGGGGTGATGACGTGGTCCCGGTCGCCGCCCTCCAGATAGGGGGCGAAGAACGAGGCGTCGGTGGTGGGGTCGTAGATCCCCGAGGTGTGGTTGAGCAGCTGACGGATGGTGACGGCCTTACCGTCGTTGCCGTTCCCCTGGACCACGCCGGGCAGCCACTTCTCCACGCTGTCGTCGAGTGAGAGCCGCCCTTCGCCCTCCAGTTGCAGCAGGACCGTGGAGACGAACGCCTTGGTGTTACTGGCGATCCGGAACCGCTGTTCCGGCCGGGCCATTTCGCCGGTGGCCTTGTCCGCGACCCCGGCCGCCGTCCGCCACTCATCGTCGCCACGCCGTGCGTATGCCACCGCGCCCGGGAATCCGTCCTTCACCGTCTGGCCGACGGCCTCCTCGAAGCCGGACGGCGCCGGCGGCCCGGCCGACTCCCCCTGGGCCGTGGCGATGGTGACGGTCGCCGTCACCGCCAGCGCGCCGATCCCCGCCCACAGCGCCACGCCCCTCGCCCGAACTCCCACGAACCCGCTCCTTGCCTTGTTCCGGTGTGCCGTTCGCGGATCATCGTGCCGTCGCGGCGCACCGGGCTCCCATCCCGCTGCCGCCCTTCCCGTACGGGGGGTTTCCCCACCCCATAGGGGCCGAACGGCCCATCAGGGTGCCCCGTACACCGGTTGGGGCGGTTCGGCCCCGGCGAGGAGTTTCCGCGCGGTCTCGCCCGCCTCCGCCGGTGTCCAGCGGGCGCCCTTGTCGGCGGCGGGACCCGGCCGCCAGCCCTCCATGACGGTGATCCGCCCGGCCTCGGCCTCGAAGACCCGGCCCGTGACCCCGGCGCAGGCGGCCGAGCCGAGCCAGACGACGAGCGGTGAGACATTGGCGGGGGCCATCGCGTCGAAGGCGGCGGGGTCGTCCGGCGCGGCCATGTCACCGGCGAACGTCGCCTCCGTCATCCGGGTACGGGCCGCCGGGGCGATGGCGTTGACCTGGACGCCGTAGCGGCCGAGCTCGGCGGCGGCCACCGAGGTCAGGCCGAGGATTCCGGCCTTGGCCGCGGAGTAGTTGCCCTGTCCGACGCTGCCCAGCAGCCCGGCCCCGGAGCTGGTGTTGACCACCCGCGCGACCGGGGTGCGGCCCGCCTTCGCCTCGGCGCGCCAGTGGGCGGCGGCGTGCCGCAGCGGCAGGAAGTGGCCTTTGAGGTGGACGCGGATCACCGCGTCCCACTCGTCCTCACCGAGGTTGACGAGCATGCGGTCGCGCAGGAATCCGGCGTTGTTGACGAGGGTGTCGAGCCGGCCGTAGGTGTCGAGGGCGGTGGCCACGAGGGAGGCGGCGCCGTCGGTCGTGGCGATGTCGCCGCCGTGTGCCACCGCCTCCCCGCCCGCGGCCCGGATCTCCTCGACGACCTGCTGGGCCGGGCCCGCCGACGCCCCGGCGCCGTCCGGGGCCACGCCGAGGTCGTTGACGACGACCTTCGCGCCCTCGGCGGCGAAGGCGAGCGCGTGCGCCCGCCCGAGTCCGCGGCCCGCTCCGGTGACGACGGTGACGCGTCCGTCGCACAGTCCGCTCATCTCAGTCCTCCCGTGGTTCTGCCCGGCCGGTGCCGGGGGACGGCTGGTTGACGTTGGCGGCGTCGAGGAACGCGGGGCGCTCCCCGCCTCCGTGGATGGCGATACTGGCGCCGCTGATGTACCCGGCCGGCCCGGAGGCGAGGAACACACAGGCGTCCCCGGCCTCGACGGGCTCGGCCATCCGCCCGAGCGGCACGGTCCGGCCGACGGCGGCGATGCCCTCCTCGTCCCCGTAGTGCAGATGCGACAGTTCGGTGCGGACCATGCCGAGCAAGAGGGTGTTGACCCGGATCGCGGGGGCCCACTCCACGGCCAGGGTGCGGGCGAGGTTCTCCAGCCCCGCCTTGGCTGCTCCGTAGGGTCCGGTGCCGGGGGACGGCCGGGTGCCGCTGACGCTGCCGATCATCACGATCGAGCCCCCGCCCTCCTGCTGGCGCATCAGCTCATAGGCGCTCAGGGAGACGGTCATGGGAGCGATCAGATTGAGTTCCACGATACGGGCGGCGCGGCGCTGCCCGGCCTCGGCGATCAGCCCGTAGGGGCTTCCTCCGGCGTTGTTGACCAGCAGGTCCAGCCGCCCGTGGGAGCGGTGCAGCCGGGCGAAGAACGCCTCGACCGCCTCCGGGTCCCGGATGTCGAGCGATTCGAAGTGCGCCGTGCGCCCGTCCATCTCGATGGGTTTGTCGGGCGGGCGGCGCGCGCAGACCACCACCTCGGCTCCGGCGGTGAGCAGGGCCCGAGTGATCCCCGCTCCTACGCCGCGCGTGCCGCCGGTGACGACGGCGACGCGCCCGGCGAGATCGATGGTGACGGCCACAAGACACCTCCCGCTGCGCGATGAGCGCTGCTACCTTCTCACCTAACAAATGTTTGGTGGAAAGGTATCGGATCTGCTCATGGGTGTCTCCACCTCCGACCCCGCGGCCGGCGTCCGCCTGGTCGCCATGGACTTCCCACCCGTCAACGCCCTTCCCGTGCGGGGCTGGTACGAGCTGGCCGACGCACTGCGCACCGCGGGCGCCGACCCGTCGGTGCGCTGTGTCGTGCTGGCCGCCGAGGGCCGGGGCTTCAACGCGGGCGTGGACATCAAGGAGATCCAGGCGGCCGGGGACCATACAGCGCTCATCGGCGCCAACCACGGATGCGCCGAGGCGTTCGCCGCCGTCTACGACTGCCCGGTCCCGGTCGTCGCCGCCGTCCACGGCTTCTGCCTGGGCGGCGGCATCGGGCTGGTGGGGAACGCCGACGCGATCGTGGCCAGCGAGGACGCCACGTTCGGCCTGCCCGAGCTGGACCGGGGCGCGCTGGGCGCGGCCACCCATCTGGCGCGGCTGGTCCCGCGGCATCTGATGCGCGCGCTGTACTACACCGCGCGCACCGCGACCGCCGAGGAGCTGCACCGCCATGGCTCGGTGTGGCGGGTCGTGCCGCGCGCCGGGCTGCGGGAGGCGGCGCTGGAGCTGGCGGGCGAGATCGCCGCCAAGGACGGTGCGCTGCTGCGGCTCGCGAAGGCGGCCATCAACGGCATCGATCCGGTCGATGTGCGCCGGAGCTACCGCTTCGAGCAGGGCTTCACCTTCGAGGCCAATCTGGCGGGCCTGTCCGACGGGCACCGCGACGCGTTCGTCGCCAGGAGCACCGGGAAGGGGTGAGCGGCGTTGGCCGACAAGACGATGACGGCCGAGGAGGCCGTCGGCCGGATCCACAGCGGTATGACGGTCGGCATCGGCGGCTGGGGGTCACGGCGCAAGCCCATGGCGCTGGTCCGCGCCCTGCTGCGGTCGGAGGTCACCGATCTGACCGTGGTCTCCTTCGGCGGCCCCGACGTCGGGCTGCTGGCCGCCGCCGGGAAGATCCGCAAGCTGGTGACGGCGTTCGCGACGCTCGACTCGATCCCCCTGGAGCCGCACTTCCGGGCGGCGCGCGAGCGGGGGGACATCGAACTGGCCGAACTGGACGAGTCGATGATGATGTGGGGGCTGACCGCCGCCGTGCACCGGCTGCCGTTCCTGCCCGTCCGCGCGGGCCTCGGCTCGGACGTCATGGCGGTCAACCCCGGGCTGCGGACGGTGACATCGCCGTACGAGGACGGTGAGGAGCTGGTGGCGGTGCCCGCGCTGCGGCTGGACGTGGCGCTGGTGCACCTCAACCGGGCGGACGCGCGGGGCAATGGGCAGTACCTCGGGCCGGATCCGTACTTCGACGACCTGTTCTGCGAGGCGGCCGCCGAGGCCTATCTCTCCTGTGAACGCGTCGTCGCCACCGCCGAGTTCGCGGACGCGGGCGGTCCGCAGACGCTGTTGGTCAAGCGGCACGCGGTGACCGGGGTGGTCGAGACCCCGGGAGGCGCACACTTCACCTCCTGCGTCCCCGCCTACGGACGGGACGAGGCGTTCCAGAGCGCGTACGCCAAGGCCGCCGCCGACCCGGAGGCGTGGCGGGAGTTCACGAAGCGGTTTCTGTCCGGGGACGAGGAGCGGTACCGGGCCGCGGTGGCGGCGTTCGGGAGGGAGGGCACATGACCGGTGGGGTGACCCGGGCCGAGTACTGCGTGGTGGCCTGTGCCGAGGCATGGCGGGGCGACGGGGAGATCCTGGCCGCCCCGATGGGCGCGGTGCCCAGGGTCGGCGCCCGGCTGGCCAGGCTCACCTTCGCGCCCGAGCTGCTGCTGACGGACGGCGAGGCGATGATCGTGGGCGGCGATCCGGAGGTGGTGGAGGGGTGGCTGCCGTACCGGGCGCATCTGGCGCTGGTCACCGGCGGCCGGCGCCATGTGATGATGGGCGCGAGCCAGATCGACCGCTACGGCAACCAGAACATCAGCTGTATAGGCGACTGGAAGCGGCCCAGGCGGCAGCTGCTGGGGGTGCGGGGAGCGCCGGTCAACACCCTGAACAACCCCACGAGTTACTGGGTGCCCCGGCACTCGCGGCGGGTCTTCGTCGAACGTGTCGACATGGTGTGCGGGGTGGGTTACGACCGGGTGGCAGCCGCGGGGCCGGCCGGGGCCCGCTTCCATGACCTCCGGTGTGTGGTGACCGATCTGGCGGTCCTCGACTTCGCCACGCCCGACCGCACCCTGCGGGTGCGCTCCCTGCATCCGGGGGTGACCGCCGAGGCGGTGCGGGAGGCCACCGGCTTCCCTCTCGACATCGCCGACGACGTCCCGTGCACCCGGGAGCCGACCCCCGCCGAGCTGCGGCTGATCCGGGAGGTCATCGACCCAAAGGGGGCCCGCGAGCGGGAGGTGCCGTCCTGATGGAGACCCCGCTGACCCGGCTCGTCGGGGTGCGCCATCCGGTCGTCCAGACGGGCATGGGGTGGGTGGCCGGGCCCCGGCTGGTGTCCGCCGTGGCGAACGCCGGGGCGCTGGGCATCCTGGCCTCCGCGACCATGTCGCCCGAGCGGCTGCGCTCGGCCGTGCGCGAGGTCGCCGCCCGCACCGACGCGCCCTTCGGCGTCAATCTGCGCGCCGACGCCGGGGACGCCGGGGAGCGGGTGCGGATCATCGTCGAGGAGGGGGTGCGGGTCGCCTCGTTCGCGCTGGCTCCCAGGCGTGAACTGATCGACCGGCTGAAGGACGCGGGCGTGGTGGTCATCCCGTCCGTGGGCGCCCGGCGCCACGCGGAGAAGGTGGCGGACTGGGGCGCGGACGCGGTGGTGGTGCAGGGCGCCGAGGGCGGTGGCCACACCGGGCAGGTGGCCACCACCGTGCTGCTCCCCCAGGTCGTGGACGCGGTGGACATCCCGGTCGTGGCCGCGGGCGGCTTCCATGACGGACGGGGGCTGGCGGCCGCGCTCGCCTACGGGGCGGCGGGGATCGCCATGGGCACCCGCTTCCTGCTCACCTCCGACAGCACGGTCCCGGACGCGGTGAAGGCGCGCTATCTGGCGGCGGCGGTCGCCGATGTCACCGTCACCACGGCGGTCGACGGACTCCCCCACCGGATGCTCCGCAGCGAGCTGGTCGACTCCCTCGAGCGCTCCGGCCGCGCCGCCACGCTTCTGCGCGCCGTGCGCCACGCGGCCGCGTTCCGGCGGCTGGCCGGGCTGAGCTGGCCGCGGATGGTGCGCGACGGGCTGGCGATGCGGCACGGCAAGGACCTCACCTGGAGCCAGGTGCTGCTGGCCGCCACCACCCCGATGCTGCTGAAGGCGTCGATGGTGGACGGCCGCACCGACACGGGGGTGATGGCCTCAGGACAGGTGGCCGGGGTGATCGAGGATCTGCCCTCCTGCGCGGAGCTGGTGGACCGGATCATGGCCGAGGCCGCGACGACCCTGGACCGGCTGACCGGCGGTCGTACAGTGGGGTGAAAGCGGCCAGACCATGACACGGGTAATGGGAGGTCGTCATGGCCGACCCCAAGGGTTTCCTCACCACACCCCGTCGTCTTCCGCCCCGGCGTCCGGTGGACGAGCGGGTGCGGGACTGGGACGAGGTTTCCGCGCCCGGCGGACTGCTGCCGATCATCGGCGCCCAGGCGGACCGTTGCATGGACTGCGGTATCCCGTTCTGCCATGAGGGCTGCCCGCTGGGGAACCTCATCCCGGAGTGGAACGACCTGGTCTCCCGGGACGACTGGCTGCGCGCGAGCGAGCGGCTGCACGCCACCAACAACTTCCCCGAGTTCACCGGCCGGCTGTGCCCGGCCCCCTGCGAGAGCGCGTGTGTGCTGGCCATCAACCAGCCGGCGGTCACCATCAAGAACGTCGAGGTGGCCATCGCCGACCGGGCCTGGGAGGGCGGCCATGTGACCCCCAAGCCACCGGACCGGCTGAGCGGCCGCACGGTCGCCGTCATCGGCTCGGGGCCCGCGGGCCTGGCCGCGGCCCAGCAGCTCACCCGCGCGGGGCACACCGTGGCGGTGTACGAGCGCGACGACCGGGCGGGCGGGCTGCTCCGCTACGGCATCCCCGAGTTCAAGATGGAAAAGCGCCACCTGGACCGGCGGCTGGAGCAGATGCGCGCGGAGGGCACCAAGTTCCGTACCGGCGTGGATGTCGGCACCGATATGGACGCCGCCGAGCTCCGGACGCGCTACGACGCGGTCGTGATAGCGGTGGGCGCCCGAGCCTGGCGCGAACTCCCCGTCCCGGGAAGGGAACTGGCCGGGATCCATCAGGCGATGGAGTATCTGCCGATGGCCAACCGGGTGCTGGAGGGCGACTACGCCCGGCCGCCGATCACGGCCGAGGGCAAACACGTGGTCATCGTCGGCGGCGGGGACACCGGCGCGGACTGTCTGGGCACGGTACTGCGGCAGGGCGCCGCCTCCGTGACCCAGCTGGACATCCACCCCCGGCCCGGCGACGAGCGGACCGAGGGCGAGCCCTGGCCCACCTACCCCAAGATCTACCGGATGTCCGCCGCCCATGAGGAGGCGCGGGAGCTGGCGGCCTCTCCGGAAGCGGACGTGGACGCGCGGGTCTTCTCGGCGGCCACGGTCCGCTTCGAGGGGACCGCACCGGACGCGGAGCGGCCGCACGGTGGCGTCCGGGCGCTGCGTCTGATCGGGGCCCGTGCCGATGGAGAGTCCGGGCCGGGCACGGAGCGGGTGCTGCGGGCGGATCTGGTGCTGCTGGCCCTCGGCTTCCGCGGCCCGGAGCGGAACGGCGGGCTGCTGGACCAGCTCGGTCTCGAACTCGACGAGCGCGGCACGCTCGCCCGTGACGCGTCGTTCGCCACCGGCGCGGACGGGGTGTTCGTGGCGGGCGACGCGGGCCGCGGCCAGTCGCTGATCGTCTGGGCGATCGCCGAGGGCCGCTCGGCCGCGGCAGCCGTGGACCGCTATCTCGCGGGCTCCACGACGCTCCCGGCGCCGGTCGGGCCGACCGACCTGCCGATGACGGCCTGACGACCGACCTGCCGGTGGCGGCCTGACGCGGCGGTGGCCGGGTGGCCGGAAGGCCGCGCGGACGGGGCGGGCCACCTGCCGCGGGTGGGCGGTGCGGGCATAGTGTGCGTCCATGATCTCGCAACCCCCCCTCCTCACCGTGGCCGACGGCGTGCACATCTGGTCCCCGACCCCGAGCGCCGGCTGGGGTCTGGCCAACTGCGGTCTGATCGTCTCGCCCGACGGCCACGCCGCCTGGATCGACAGCCCCTACGACCGCCGGATGGCCGGTGAGTTCCTCGAACACAGCCGTGCCCTGCTGCCCGACGGGGGCCGGATCGAGCGGGTGATCGTCACCCATGCCAACGGCGACCACCTGTGGGGCGCGGAGGTCGTACCGGACGCGGAGATCGTGGCCACCCGTGAGGCGCTCGGCCACATCGAGTACGAGCCCTCGCCGCAGCAGCTGCACGGCCTGGTGCACGGCAGCGATCCGGCGACTCCGCTCGGCTGGTACCTCCAGCGGCACTTCGGGCGGTTCGACTGGTCCGCCACCGAGGTGGTCGAGCCGACGCTCACCTTCGTGGGCGAACTCGACCTGCGCGTGGGACAGGTGCCGGTACGGCTGTTCAGCCTGGAGTCCGCGCACACCGAGGGCGATCTGGTGGCGTATCTGCCGCGGCAGAAGGTGGCGTTCACCGGCGATGTCATCTTCGCCTCCGGTCCGCAGGACCCCGGCGACCACGCGGTGCACTGGGCGGGCCCGCTGGACAATGTGATCGCCGCGTGCGAACGGGTGCTCGGGACCGGGGCCGAGGTGATCGTCCCCGGCCATGGGCCGGTCCTCGACCGGGAGGGGGTCCGCGGCCACATCGGCTATCTGGAACATCTGCGGGACCGCACCCGGCAGCTGCACACGGCCGGGGTACCGGCCCTGGAGGCCGCCCGCGCCCTGATCGCCGAGAACACCTATCCGTCGCTTGGCCTGCCCGAGCGGCTGGTGATCACGGTGGGCTCGGAGTACCGGCATCTGAACGGTGCCGAGGAGGCGGCGGACCTCGTGGCCGCCATGGCCGACCTGGCCCAGGTGGCATGGGAGCGGCGCGAGGGCGCGCAGGCGCCCTCGGCCTGACCACCTGGTCACCGCAGGGCGCGCGCCGCGGCCGGGAGGTCCTGCTCGGTCCAGATGATCTTGCCCTGGCTGGTGTAGCGGGTGCCCCAGCGCTGGACCATCTGGGCGACGAGGAACAGTCCGCGTCCACCCTCGTCGGTGATGGCCGCCCGGCGCAGATGGGGCGCGGTGGTGCTGCCGTCGGCCACCTCGCAGATCAGCGCCCGGTTGCGCAGCAGCCGCAGCCGTACGGGGCCCACGGCGTGCCGGATGGCGTTGCCGAGCAGCTCGCTGACCACCAGCTCGGTGGTGAAGGCGGCCTCCTCCAGATTCCACTCGGCCAGGGTGCGGGCGACGGCCGCCCGCATCCGGGCCACCACCTCGGGGTCGGCCGGGAGGTCCCACGAGGCCACCCGGCGCGCGTCCAGCGCGGTGGTACGGGCAATGAGCAGACAGACGTCGTCGGTGCGGCGCGGCGAGAGCAGGGCGGCCATCACGGTGTCGCAGGCCCGCTCCGGGTCGGGGTCGGCATCGGTGAGGGCGTCCCGCAGCTGGTCGAGGCCGGTCTCGATGTCCCGCTCGCGGTCCTGGACCAGCCCGTCGGTGTAGAGGACGAGGCGGCTTCCCTCGGGCAGCTCCGTCTCGGCCGCCTCGTAGAGCCGTCCGCCGAGCCCCAGCGGCGGTCCCGCGGGCAGGTCGAGGAAGGTCACCGAGCCGTCGGGACGGACCAGGGCCGGGGGCGGATGACCGGCCCGCGCCAGGGTGCAGTGCCGGGAGACCGGGTCGTAGACGGCGTACAGACAGGTGGCCCCGGCGGCCCCGGCGCCGGGGCCCGTGGCGGTCTCCTCCCGGTCGAGCTGGTCGACCACGTCGTCGAGCCGGGCGAGCAGCTCATCGGGGGGAAGGTCCACGACGGAGAAGTTGCGCACGGCGGTGCGCAGCCGGCCCATGGTCGCGGCGGCGTGCAGTCCGTGGCCGACGACATCGCCGACCACGAGGGCGACCCGGGCCCCGGACAGCGGGATGACGTCGAACCAGTCGCCCCGCACCCCGCCGGGGGCGGGCAGATAGCGCTGGGCGGCCACGACGGCCTGCTGCTCGGGGCGGCCGCGCGGCAGCAGGCTCTCCTGGAGGGCCAGGGTGGTGGCGTGCTCGCGCGCGTAGCGGCGGGCGTTGTCGATGGCGACGGCCGCCTGACCGGCCAGCTCCTCGGCGAAGGTCCGGTCCTCCTCGTCGAACGGCGGGGTGTCCCCCGAGCGCCAGAACGCGACCTGGCCCAGCCGGACGCCGCGCGCGCTGAGCGGCACGGCCAGCAGCGAATGGATGCCGTACTCCACCGCCCACCCCAACCGCTCCGCCTGGGGCTTCCAGTCGGGCGAGGACACCAGCTCGTCCACGGGGAACAATCGCGCCTTGCCGGTGCCCCCGGCCCGCTGGGTGACGGGGAAGGACGAGACGCGCTCACCGACCCGGCGCAGCGGGGGATCCTGCCGGATGCCTCTGAAGGCCGCCCGGCGCAGCGGCGACTCCCGGTCGCCCGGCTCCTCGCCGCGCAGGACGGCCTCGTGCAGATCGACGGTGGCGTAGTCGGCGAAGCGCGGCACGGCGACCCGGGTCAGTTCCTGGGCGGTGCCTTCCATGTCGAGGCTGCTGCCCACGCGGACCCCGGCCTCGTACAGCAGCTGGAGGCGTGCGTAGGCCCGGTCGGCCTTGTCCGTCAGGGCGCGCAGCTCGGTGCTGTCCCGCAGGGTGGCGACGCTCCCCCAGGGCTGTCCGCCCCGTTCCGCCGGGCGCTGGTTGACCGCCAGCAGCCGGTTCCCGACCTCGTACACCTCGTCGGTGGCCTCGCGGCCGGAGGCGAGCAGCCCGGCGAACTCCGGGGGCAGGCCGACGTCGGTGATCTGCCGTCCGTGCGCGCCGGGTGCGAGACCCAGCAGGAGCAGCGCCTCGTCGTTGGCGAGCAGCAGCCGTCCCTCGTCGTCGAGGATCAGCACCCCCTCCCGGACCGAGCGCAGCACGGCGTCGTGGTGTTCGTACATCCTGGTGATCTCGGCGGGGCCGAGCCGGTGGGTCTGCCGCCGCAGCCGCCGGGCCACGAGCGCCGCGCCGCCCCCGCCCAGCAGGAGGGCGAGGGCCGTGGAGCCGTAGATCACCGGCAGTTGGCGGCTGACCGTGCGGGCCACGGAGGGGATGGAGACCCCGGCGTTGACGACGCCGATCACCCGGCCCCGGGCGTTGGTGACCGGCACGGCGGCCCGGATCGAGGCGGCCGGGCGGGTGACGCCCGGGGTCTTGTCGGTGAAGGCCCGGCCCACCGTGGCCGGGTAGAGGCCGCGGTCGACGCGCTTGCCGATCAGCTTGGGGTTCGGATGGCTGCAGCGGATGCCCCGGGGGGTGGTCACCACGATGTAGTCGACACCGGTCCGCCGACGGACCTTCTCGGCGTAGGGCTGGAGGGTCCTGGAGGGGTCGCGGGACTCCAGCGCCTGCTGGACGCCGGGGGCGAGGGCGACGGTCAGTGCGACGGCCAGCGCACGGCCCCGGGCCTGGCTGTCCCGGCTGCCGTGCGCCTCGAGGGACAGCGTGGCCCCCGCGGCGAGCACCAGGAGCGTCACGATGATCAGCATCAGGGCGAACACCTGCCCGCCGACACTGCGCGAGCCCAGCGCCGAGCGCACTTTCACATGCTCTGTCTAACGCACATCCGCGGGTCGCACACCTGGTGTCGGCGGCCGGGGTGGGAGCATCCGCGGTCAGAAATTGATCATGTGCCCGGCGAGCCCGTGGACGGCCTCCTTCACCGCCTCGCTGAGGGTCGGATGGGCGTGGACATTGCGGGCCACCTCGTGCACGGTGAGATCCCACTGCTGGGCGAGGGTGAGCTCGGGCAGCAGCTCGGTGACCTCGGGGCCGATGAGATGGCCGCCCAGCAGCTCGCCGTGGCGGCCGTCGCCGATGAGCTTCACGAAGCCGACGGGGTCGCCGAGCCCCTGGGCCTTCCCGTTGGCGGTGAACGGGAACTTCGCCACCCGGACGTCGAAGCCGCGCTCGCGCGCCTGGGCCTCGGTCCAGCCGAAGCTGGCGATCTGCGGCTGGCAGAAGGTGGCGCGCGGGATCATCACATAGTCCAGCTCCATGCTCTCCGCCCCGGCGATGGTCTCCGCCGCGACGATGCCCATGGCCTCGGCGGCGTGCGCCAGCATCAGCTTGGCGGTGACGTCGCCGATGGCGAAGATGTGCGGCACATTGGTGCGGCACCGGCCGTCGATGCCGATGGCACCCCGCTCGGTCAGCCGGACGCCGGTGTGCTCCAGCCCGTATCCGTCCACCCGCGGCCGGAACCCGATGGCCTGCAGCACCCGGGCGGCCTGGAGGGTCTGCCGCTGGCCGCCCGTGGTCACCATGACCTTGACCGCGGAGCCCGCGTCGTTGATCGCCTCCACCCGGGTGGAGGTCAGGATGTTCATGCCGAGCCTGCGGAAGCGCCGGGTGAGCTCGGCGGAGACCTCCTCGTCCTCCAGGGGCACGATCCGGTCCATGAACTCCACCAGCGTCACCTGCACCCCGTAGCTGTGCATGATGTATGCGAACTCCACGCCGATGGCTCCCGCGCCCGCGATCAGGACGCTGCCGGGCAGGGTGGGCGAGAGGATCTGCTCCTCGTAGGTCACCACCCGCTCGCTGAGGGAGGTGCCGGGAAGCAGATTGGTGATCGAGCCCGCGGCGATGACGCAGTGGCCGAAGGTGAGCGTCTCCGTGCCGCCGCCGGAGCGGGTGACCAGCATGTCGTGGGGTCCGGTGAAGCTGCCCCGGCCCTCGAACTGGGTGATCTTGTTCTTCTTCATCAGATAGTGGACGCCCTTGACCCGTCCGTCGGCCACCTTGCGGCTGCGCTCGAACGCGTCGCGGTAGTCCACGGTGACATCGCCGTTCACCCGGATGCCGAAGTCCTTGGCCTCGTGGATGAACAGATGGGCCAGCTCGGCGTTGCGCAGCAGGGCCTTGGACGGGATGCAGCCCACGTTCAGGCAGACGCCGCCCCAGTAGCGTTCCTCGACCACGGCCGTGGTCAGCCCCAGCTGAGCGGCGCGGATCGCGGCGACATAGCCACCCGGTCCGGCTCCCAGGACCACCACGTCGAAATGTGCGCTCATGCGTCGCACCTTAGACATTAGAGTCGGGGTATGGCTTCAGACGAGGGGTCCGTACGGGTGGACAGCTGGATCTGGTCCGTGCGGCTGACGAAGACGCGCTCCATGGCGTCCTCGGCCTGCCGCGCGGGGCACGTCCGGGTCAACGGCGAGCGCGTCAAGCCCGCACACACGGTGCGGTCCGGAGACGAGGTGCGGCTGCGCCATGCGGGGCGCGACCGGATCGTGGTCGTCTCGCGCATCGTGCGCAAGCGGGTCGGGGCACCGGTGGCGGTGGAGTGCTACGTCGACAACAGCCCGCCGCCGCCTCCGCGCGAGCACACCGTGCCGATCGGGCTGCGCGACCGCGGGACGGGCCGCCCCACCAAGCGCGACCGGCGCGAGATGGAGCGGCTGCGCGGTACGCCCGGGGGCCTCGGCTAGGGGGCTTCTGATGGATCTTCGTGGGGGAAGGAGCGGCGTCAGGGGGCACCTCCCAGCGGTAGCTGGGGGAGCGTGCTCTCGGCGTGCCGGCCGGAAGCCCTCGTACTGGGTGTACTTGGGCTTTCGGCCGGTGCGGCGAGAGGGGGTGCCGGGCGTCGCGACGCCGCGGAGATCCATCAGAAGCCCCCTAAGGCCCGTCAGTCCGCGGTGATACGCACGGGGCCGCCGTGTGCGTCGGCCCCGGCGATCCAGTCGGCCGACAGGTGGAACGGCCGGTTGGGCACCGCCGTGTGAGGAAGGCGCCCGCGGTGCAGCGTCCGGCCGTCCTGGCTGACGGTGAGCACCGGCCGGGTCAGGAACCGCGTGGTGCGCAGGGTGAACCGGCCGCGCGGCGGACGGGGGCCGTCCGGGGTGAGCCGGTTGGGTGAGATCCACAGCAGCGGCGCCTCGACCCGCACCGGCAGCGGTCCCGGGGTCCATGGCACGCCCGCGAGATGGCGCAGCACGGGCGCGGCGGCGAACCGGCCGTCGAGGGCGGCGATATCGGCGGTCTCGACCGGGTGCAGCAGATTGCCCACGGCGAAGACCCCGGGCTCGCCGGTGCGGAACTCGGCGTCGGTGGCCGGGCCCCGGGTGCCGGGGTCGAGGGCGATCCCGGCGCTTCTGGCCAGTTCGTGGTCGGGGATCCAGTCGCCGGTGAACACCACGGTGTCGCAGCCGATGGCCGCGGTCCTGCCGTCCCGGTGCCGCAGCCGTACGCCCTCCAGCCGCACCCGGCCGGTCAGTTCGGCCACGGTGGCGTCGGTGACCAGCGGAACGCCATGGCGCAGCCGGGTGCTGAGGTGGCGCGCCGGGTGGGTCTGGTGGCGGGGCTGGTCGGTGACCATGGCGGCGACCTCGGCCCCGGCCCGGTGCAGGGTGGCCACCGCGGAGTAGCTGACCCGTTCCGCGCCGACGACGACGGCGCGGCGGCCGACGCTCTGGTGGTGCACATGGACGGCCTGCTGCAACTGCCCGGTGGTGAAGACGCCGGCCGGCCGGGTGCCCGGCACCAGCCGGGCGCTGCGCGGGCGTTCCCGGGCGCCGGTGGCCAGGACGACGGCCGTGGCGGCGATCCGCTCCAGGCCGGTCGGTCCTGTGATGTCCACGGTCCGCGGCGCCGCCCAGCCGGTGGCCGTGACACCCGTGCGCAGCATGGCCCCGGCGCGGATGGCGGCGGCGATGTGGTGGCGGGCGTAGTCCGGTCCGGCCATCACCCGGCGCAGATCGCGCAGCCCGAATCCGGTGTGGTCGCAGTGGCGGGGGATGCCGCCCGCGCGCTGCTCGCGGTCGAGTACCTCGACCCGGTCCACCCCGGCGGCGGCCAGCCGAGCGGCCACCGCGAGTCCGGCCGGTCCGGCCCCGATGACCAGGACGTCGACGGTGCGGTGGGTACGGTCGGTGGGGGTCATCGCCGGGCCTCCGTCCGGTCCTGGGCCGCGGCGGCCGCCTCGAACTGGGCGCGCACCGTGGCGCCGCAGAAGAATCCCTGGCAGCGCCCGGCCAGGGCCCGGGTGCGGCGCCGGAGTCCGTCCAGCGAGGCCGGCGGCACGATGGCGGTCAGCGCGTCGCGGATCTCGCCCCGGGTGACGCGTTCGCAGTGGCAGACCACGGTGCCGTACGCGGGGTCGGCGGCGATGAGGTCGGCGCGC
This sequence comes from Streptomyces iranensis, assembly GCF_017874715.1. Taxonomy (GTDB): domain Bacteria; phylum Actinomycetota; class Actinomycetes; order Streptomycetales; family Streptomycetaceae; genus Streptomyces; species Streptomyces iranensis. The sequence goes on from NZ_JAGGLR010000020.1 coordinate 130,186, forward strand.
TGGTAGGGGCGTGGAAACGCCTCGCCGATGGTGGGCATCCGCACGGGCTCGATCTCCCGCTCCGGCCCGGGGTCAAGACCGCAGTCGATGAGCAGCTCCGCCACCTGCGCGGCGATCGCCATGGAGGCGGTGAGCCCGGTGGAGCGGATGCCGCCCACCGCGACATACCGCCGCCCGGGATCGGCGCGGATCTGGTAGTCGTCGTGCTCGGTGGCGGCGCGCAGCCCGGCGTAGACGGCGGTGACCTCCTCCTCCAGCAGCTCCGGCAGGATCCGCGCGCCCTGCTCGCGGAGCGAGGCCAGTCCGCCGGCCGACGATCCGGTGGCGGTCTTGTCGTCGAGGTCCTCGGCGGTGGGGCCGAGCAGCACATTGCCGTACACGGTCGGCGCCACCAGTACGCCCTTGCCGAGCGCGGTGGGCACCGGCAGCAGGATGTGGTCGACCAGGCCGCGGGCGAACTTGTCGAAGACGATGAGCTGGCCGCGGCGCGGGGTCACGGTGAACTCCTCGTGGCCGAGCCGCCGGTCGATCTCGTCCGAGTACAGCCCCGCGGCGTTCACCAGGTGACGGGTGCGCAGCACCCCGCGCGGGGTGGCGATCTCGTGGTGGTCCGCCCCGGTGGTGATGGCCCCGGCCGGGCAGTTCAGATGCAGCGCGACGCCCGCGCGGACCGCCTGGGTGGCGTAGGCGAGCGTCGTCGTCCAGGGGCAGATGACGCTCTCGCCGGGGACCTCGAGCGCGCCGAGGGCGCCGGGCCCCAGATGGGGTTCGCGGGCGTAGACCGCCTCGGTGTCGAGGATGGCCGTCTCGTCGTAGCCGTTGCGGACGGCCTTCTCGGCGAGTGACGGCAGCGCGGCGAGCTGCTCCCGGTCCCAGGCGACGAGCAGCGCGCCGAGCGGTTCGAGCGGGATGCCGGTCTCGGCGGCGTAGGCGGTCAGCCGCTGGTAGCCCTCGCGCACCAGTCGGGCCTCCAGGGTGCCCGGGGTGGCGTCGAAGCCGGTGTGCAGGATCGCGGTGTTGGCCTTGGACGTGCCGTTGCCGACGTCGTTCGACGCCTCGACCAGGGCGATCCGCAAGCGGTACCGGGCCAGTTCGCGGGCGATGGCGGCGCCGACCACCCCGGCGCCGATGATGGCCACGTCGTAGACCTCGTCGGGGAGGTCACCCGTGGTCGTAACGGTCATGCTGGTCCCTTGCTCGGTGGTGGACACGGCTCCTGGTGCGCCGGGGTCCTCAGTCGTGGGCGGCGGCCGTCGGCGCGTGGTCCAGCAGCACGGCCACGGCCGAGCGGAAGGCGGCCAGCCGCTCGGCGGCCCGCTCCGCGCCGATCCGCGGTTCGTAGACGGCGGCGGGCTCCCATGCGGGGACCGCCTCCTCGATCGTCAGGCCCGGGTCCAGCCCCATCCGCGCGGCGGCGCCCACACCCAGCGCCGTGACATCCGGCAGCGCCGACACCTCCACCGGCCGCTGCAGCAGATCGGCCTGGGTCTGCATCAGCAGCGCCGAGCGGGTCAGTCCTCCGTCGACCCGCAGGACGGTCAGCGGCGCGCCGAGGTCGGAGGCGGCCGCCTCGGCGATCTCCACGACCTGGGCGGCGATGCCCTCGCACAGGGCGCGCACCAGATGTCCGGCGGTGGTGTCGAGGCCGAGCCCGGTCAGCGAGCCCTTGAGGTCGCCGCGCCACCACGGCGCGGCGAGTCCGGCGAGCGCCGGTACGAAGGTGACTCCCCCGGTGTCGGGCACGGTTCCCCCGACCGGGTCGAGGTCCTGGGGTCCTTGGATCACCCCCAGGTCGCCGAGCCAGCGCACCGCGGAGGCGGCGGTGTACACCTGCCCGTCCAGGCAGTAGCTGGTGCGCCCGCCGAACCGCCAGGCCACACAGGAGACCAGGCCATGGGGGCCGCGTCGGGGCCGGTCGCCGGTCTGGGCGAGGAGGAAGGCGCCGGTGCCGTAGGTGCACTTGGCGGTGCCCGCCTCGGTCACCCGCTGCGCCAGCAGGGCGGCCTGCTGGTCGACGAGGAGTCCGGTGAGCGGGACCTCGCCGCCGAAGGCCGTGGTGGTGCCGACCGGCCCCGCGGCGTCGACGACGCGCGGCAGCCGTTCGGCGGCCAGCCCGTAGAGGTCCAGCGCCTTCGGGGACCAGGCGACGCGGTCGAGGTCGAGCAGTCCGGTGCGCCCGGCGGTGGCGGCGTCGGTGACGAACGCGCCGGTGAGCCGGTGGACCAGCCAGACATCGCTGGTGGTGACCACGCCCTCGCCGGTCAGATGGCGCCGGATCCACGCCATCTTGGGCGCCGCGAAGTACGGATCGAGGGGCAGGCCGGTGAGTTCGCGCAGCGTCCCGGCGTGCGGCGCGAGCTGCTCGCACACCGTGTGGGCCCGTCGGTCCTGCCAGACCAGGGCGTCCGTCAGCGGCTCTCCCGTGCCGGGGTCCCAGGCCAGCACGGTCTCGCCCTGGTTGGCCAGCCCGACCGCCACGACCGGTTCCCCCGCGGCCGCGAGAGCCTGGCGCCCGGCCTCGAGGACCGAGGTGAGCAGCGCGGCCGGATCGACCTCGACCAGTCCGCCGGGCAGATAACGGGGCCGTACGGACACCTCGGCGGAGCCGATCACCCCGCGCTCCGGGCAGAGCACCAGCGCCTTGGTGCCCGAGGTGCCTTGGTCGATGGCGAGGACCGGGCCGGTCGCGGGGTCGGCCGGGGTGCGGTGGCGACGCTCTGCAGGCAGCATGTCCGGTTCTTCGCTCGGGACGGGCGGATCGCTTCGGGCTCGGGGGACGTCGCGCTCGCGGGACGGGGCGCAGATCTTGCCGGAAAGCCTGGTGCAGGCGCGGGGCGGGCGTCAAGACGGCCCGTTCGGGCACGGACCGGAGTCCCCCGTTCCCGAATCGTTGCGCCGGGACTATAAGATCCCTGCAACCATCCCCCAGGCTCGTCGTTTTCCCGCGTCCGGTACGTCAGCTCCGTACGAAAGTCATCCGATGCCCGAGGAAGAGTTCCGCCCCGTGTACCACCCCGCGGGCTACGACGGCGGGCTGCGCGTGGCGCTGCAGGACCTGCGCACCGGGCGCTGGATATCGATGCGCAATCTGCTCGCGGAGACCCCCACCTGGTCGCTGTGGACCCAGCGCACCCAGGTGCTGGCCACGGCCGCGGCCGGCTCCAATGTGGTGGACGCGTGGCGGACCGAGGAGCCGCAGAGCGTGGCGGCGCTGGTGATGCACACCCGGGTCGGAGTGGAGCGCGCGGTGCGCGCACACCGTGAGGGACACCCCCGCACCCGGGAGCTGTGGCGGGAGGCGTGGCAGTCCTGCCAGCTGGCTGCGCACCACTCCCCGGCGGATCCGGTGCCCTGGGTGTGTCTGCTGGCCCTGGCCCAGCTGGACAAGGAGCAGCGGCAGGAGGAACACCGGGTGGCCCCGCCGGGTCCGCTGCTGTTCCCCGGCCCCTGGGGGCTGCTGGCGGAGGCCGACCGGCGCGATCCGTACAACCGCGAGGCGTACCACCGGATGCTGCAGTTCGTGTACGCCCGGCGGGCCGGGGGTTCGCTGGCCGAGGCGGTCAACTTCGTGCAGTGGGTGGTCTCGGGCGCGCCCGAGGGGTCCGCGCTGCAGGTGCTGCCGCTGTACGTCCATGTCGAGCGGTACCGCGAGGAGCGGGGCTACGAGAAGGCGCTCGACCTTCACTGGGCCACCGAGGACGCCACCCGGGACGCGAGGAAGGCGCTGCTCGGCTGGTTCGACCACGCGGATGTCACGACGAGTTCCCTGCTCGATCTCAACCATCTGGCGCACGCCCTGTGGGGCGCGCTGCTGTTCTCCGACGCGGCCCGCGTCTTCGAGACGCTGGGGTCGTACTTCACCCCGCTCCCCTGGGCCTACCGCACCCGCGACGCCGCCGACCGCGCCCTGGCTGAAGAAATGTTTCTTCGCGCCCGGGTCCGCTCGCTGGCCGGCGCCCGTGGGCCAAGACCCGGGGCCGGCGGCTGAGCCGATCTCCCCCCACCTGTACCACCCCTCGCCCGCCCCAGCATTCGGAGGTACATTCATGTCCACGGCATGGTCGAGTTCGAGTCCCGCCCCCCACCGGGACGATGAACAGCGGCTGCGTGAGCTCGGCTATCAACCCGTCCTGGCCCGCCGCATGGGCGGCTTCGGCAATTTCGCCATCAGTTTCTCGGTCATCTCCATTCTCTCCGGATGCATGACGCTGTACGGCTTCGGGCTGGACACCGGAGGCCCCGCGGTGATGATGTGGGGCTGGGCCGGAGTGGGGCTCTTCGTGCTGTGCGTCGGGCTCGCCCTGGCCGAGGTGACCAGCGCCTACCCCACCTCGGGAGCGCTGTACTACATGGCCGACCGGCTGGGCGGACGGACCTGGGGCTGGTACACCGGCTGGCTCAATCTGCTGGGGCTGCTCGGAGCCATCGCCGGAATCGACTACGGCGCCGCCCTGTTCACCGGCGCGCTCTTCAACCTCCAGTGGGGATTCGATCCCACACCGGAATCGACCATGCTCATCTTCGTCTGCATTCTGCTGCTGCACGCGGCGCTGAATCTGTTCGGAGTGCGGCTGGTCAGCGTGCTCAACTCGGTCAGTGTGTGGTGGCATCTGGCGGGCGTCGCCATCATCGTCGGCGCGCTGGCGATCGTGCCCTCCCACCACCAGTCCCCCGAATTCGTCTTCACCGAATTCGTCAATGACACCGGCTGGTCGAATCCGCTGTATGTGACCGCGATCGGACTGCTGCTCGCCCAGTACACCTTCTCCGGCTACGACGCCTCCGCGCATCTGTCCGAGGAGACCTCCAACGCCTCCGTCTACGCCGCCCGGGGGATCGTCCGCGCCATCTGGGTGTCCTGGGTGGCCGGGTTCGTACTGCTGGCCGGGCTCACCTTCGCCATCCAGGACTACACCGGCACCCAGGGAAGCGCCACCGGGGTGCCGCCGGCGCAGATCCTGATCGACGCCCTGGGCACGGGCGGTGCCACCGCGATGCTGCTCATCGTCATCGTGGCCCAGCTGTTCTGTGGGAACGCCGAGGTGGCGGCGGCCAGCCGGATGGTGTTCGCCTTCAGCCGGGACGGCGCGCTGCCGGGCTCACGGCTGTGGCAGCGGGTCAGCTCCCGTACCCAGACGCCGGTGCACGCGGTCTGGCTGTCGGTGGCGGTGGCGTGTGTGCTGGCCCTGCCGTCCCTGTACTCCGAGACGGCCTACGGCGCGGTGACCGCCATCAACGTCATCGGGATCACCCCCGCCTACGCCATCCCCGTCTTCCTGCGGCTGCGCGCCGGGGACCGCTTCCAGCCGGGTCCGTGGAACCTGGGCCGCTGGAGCAAGCCGGTGGGCTGGATCGCGGTGGTGTGGGTGGCGGTCGTGACGGTGCTGTTCTGTCTGCCGCAGTCCAGTCCGGTGACGGTGGACTCGATGAACTACGCCTCGATCGCGCTGGCCGTGGTGCTGCTGCTGGCCACGATCTGGTGGTTCGTGGCCCGCCGCTCGTACAACACGCCGTCCGCGTACGGCTCGGCGCGCGAGCAGGCGGAGATCGCCGAAGGCATCGTCTGAAGGTCCTTCGTATGCGTGAAGCCGGGTGCGGAGGGTTTTCCGCACCCGGCTTCAACGGCTCATCCGGAACTGCGCAGCGACTCGGCCGGCGGCCGCTCCCGGCCCGCGCCGTAGGCGAGGAAGTACGCGGGTGCCCGCTTCAGCCAGGGCGCCTTGGTGAGCACCTGGGCCAGCCGCAGCGGTTCCCCTCCGGCGACCGGTGAACGTCCCTGCAGCAGTGGGCCGATGACCCGGGCGTGGGCGATCCGCTGCAACCCCTGCGTCGCGACGGTGGTCGGCCACCGGCGGCGCTGGACGGCGCGTACGTCGGCGAGGCCCACGGTGCCCTCGCGCAGCGGCCCGGCCAGATAGCGGGCGGCGGCGACCGCGTCCTCGACGGCGAGGTTGATGCCGATGCCGAACACGGGCGACATCGCGTGGGCCGCGTCCCCGATGCACAGCAGTCCGGGGCGGTGCCAGCGACGGAGCCGGTCCATCCGTACGTTCAGCAGCTTCACCTCGTCCCAGGACCGCGGGCCCGGTTCACGGTCCGGCCCCCGCCGTATCCACGGGGTGGCCTCCGTGAACGCGGCGAGGAACCGGTCGAGGCCTTCGGCGCGGCATGTGGCGTCGGCCCCCTTGGGGATCAGGGCGGCGCACTGCCAGTAGTCACCACGGTCGATCATCGCGGTGAGGAAGCGTTCACCGACATTGCCCACCAGCCCCTGTGGGTCGCCCTCCGCGCGCGGCAGCCGGAACCACCAGACGTCCATCGGGCAGGCGAACTCCTGGAGTCCCAGCTCCGGCAGGTCGCGGGCGAGCGATCCCCGGCCGTCACAGGCCACGGTGAGGGTGGCGCGCAGCTCGCCGGTGGAGCCGCTCGTACGGTCGCGGTAGCGCACCCCGGTGACCCGTCCGCGCTCCATGAGGAAGGAGGTCACCTCGGTGTTCGTCCGCAGTTGGAAGGTGGGTTCCCGGTTGGCCTCGTCCGCCAGCAGATCGAGCAGATCCCACTGCGGCACCATCGCCACGTAGTTGTACTTCCCCGGCAGTGAGCCGATCTCGCCGACCGTGAACAGTTCGCCGCCCCGCCCTATGGGCAGCTGGATGGAGTGCACATGCCGCTGCGGCAGGGCCGCGAACCGGTCCGCGAGGCCCAGGTCGTCCAGGAGCCTCAGCGTACTGGGGTGCACCGTGTCGCCGCGGAAGTCGCGCAAGAAGTCCCCGTGCTTCTCCAGGACGGTGACCTCCACCCCGGTCCGGGCCAGCAGCAGGCCGAGGACCATCCCGGCGGGCCCGCCACCCACCACACAGCATGTGGTCCGCTCCATCTCATGGCTCCCTTCGACGTCCCCGAGGCCATGGGCACCCTCTCAGGACGGATTACCCGGCGGCGCCACGCCACACCGGCGCTGCGGGGGCTCCGGGGCCTCCGGTTCACGATCGGCTTGAATCTTCCCGCGCCCGCGTCCGTATCCCCGCGTAATGGTGTGGGGCGTACAAGGAGGTCTGTATGGCAGCCGAACCCGATCCGGACCGACCAGCCGGGCGTCAGGTGATCGAGCCGACCGCCATCTTCCCCGCGACGCCGGAGTACGACGATGCCTCGGATGGGCCGGTCGAGGGGTGGATGGAGGAGCTCGACCTCTTCCGGCCGCCGGGCACCGAGCTGCCGCCCGAGGCGCCGCCCATGGCGGATGACGACACCCAGGAGATGACGGGCGGCCCGTCCGCCGCCGACGCCTGGCCCCCGCAGGAGGCACCGGCCGCGCCTCGGCAACCGCCCGTACCGCCCGCCCCCGCCGGACGGCGCCACCCCAGCGCCGCCCTGCTGGTGCTGGCCGGGCTCGGCGTGGGGGTCGTCCTCTCGCTCGTGGTGATGGTGGACCGGGATTCGGCGTCCGGCGCGGCCGAGGGCGGCGCGTCGGCCACACCGACCGCGCCCGCGACCTCCGGTGCGCCGCAGCCGCCGAGCGCCCCCGCCTCGCAGGCCCCGGACGACCAATTGCCGCCGCCGGGCGACCCGGGCGACGTACTGACCCTCGGGAGCACCGGCCCGGAGGTCACCGAGCTCCAGAAGCGGCTGCTGCGAATCCCGAACGTGTATCAGGACGGGCAGGTCGACGGAGAGTACGACCAGACGCTGGCCCAGGCCGTCTCCCGGTTCCAGGTGTGGTACGGGATCCGGGGCGACGCGAACGGGGTGTACGGGAGCGCCACACGGCGCATTCTGGAGTCGCGGACCTGACGCCACGGCCGGAGGCGGACAGGGCGGGACGCCATCAGACGGCGCCGAAGACCTGGGTCCAGTACGTGCCCGCGCGGCTGCCGGTGGCATGGCCGACGCCGATATGGGTGAAGTCGGGCTTCAGGATGTTGGCCCGGTGACCCGGGCTGTTCATCCAGCCGCGCACCACCTCCTCCGGGGAGCGCTGGCCGCACGCGATGTTCTCGCCGATGCCGCGGTGGGTGGCCCCGGCGGCCCGCGCCCGGTCCCAGGGCTGATGCCCCTCGGGGCCGGTGTGGGAGTAGAAGTCGCGGGCCACCATGTCATCGCTGTGTGCCTGCGAGGCCGCCGTCAGCCGCGGGTCCGGGGCGAGGGGCGCGAGCCGCGCGGCGGCGCGCTCCGCGTTGGTGAGGGCGATCACCTCGGAGGCCAGGCGGAGCAGCCCGTCCGGGGTGAACGGCCGGGCCCATACCGCCGTCCAGTAGACGTCCCCGGTGGTGGGCCCGTCGGCCCGGCCGATGCCCAGGTGGACGAGGGCCGGGTCGTGGAACGGGCCCCGGCGCTCGGCGCCTTCGAGGCAGTAGTCCACGAACTCCCGTGGGGTGCGCGGCCCGGAGACGATGTGCTCGGCGATGGTCAGCGGGCGGTATCCGTGCGCGGCGATCCGGTGGAACAGCGAGGTGCCGTCCGGGCTCTCCAGCGCCAGCGCGCCGTGGGCGGCCATTTCCCGGGCGTGCGCCTCGGCCGCCGCGGTCAGCCGTCCGTCGAGGGCCACGGGCGCGGCCCCGGCCCGTGCCCGCGCCGCGTTCACCGCGTCGAGGGCCTGCCGTGAGGCCCCGTCGACGGGCGCCGGGGCGGCGGGCGGCGGGGCGGGAGGCGCGAGAGGCATGGGGGGCACTGATGCGGGGGACGCGGGCGCGGCGGCTCCGTCGTCGGCCACGTCGACGCCGAAGTCCCGGGCCACACCGGCCAGTCCGTCGGCGTACCCCTGGCCGATCGCCCGCACCTTCCAGCCGCCGCCACGGCGGTAGACCTCGGCGAGCAGCAGCACCGTCTCCCGCGCGGGGCGCGGCGGGGCGAACCGGGCCAGCGGCGACCCCCGCTCGTCCAGGACGCTCAGCACGGGTGCCGGGAGCCGCCCCAGCGGGGTGCCCGGGTCGGCGGGGCTGACGACGAGGGTGACCCGGGCGGCACCGGGCCGCAGCGCCCCCGGCCGCAGGGTGACGGTGTCGCCGTCCAGCCGGGCGCCGGGCGCGGTGGGCTGGTTGAAGAAGACGAAGTCGCCGTCGCCCGCGACCTTTCCGTCCTCGCCGGTGATCAGCGCGGACAGGTCGAACGGGCCCGGCACCCGGATGGTCAGCGCGCCGTCGGGCAGCGCCTGGTTCCCGCCGGGCACCAACTCTCCCATGTCCGCTCCTCACCGCCGCGTATCTGGAGGCAACGCGTCAATGAGGGCAACGCCCGGACGCCCCCGGCGGTTCCGGCGGGCGCCCCGGCGGTGTGGCAGCGGTCAGACCGGCACCGCGACGTACTTGTACTCCAGGAACTCGTCGATGCCGACACGCCCGCCCTCGCGTCCGAGCCCGGACTGTTTGACGCCGCCGAAGGGGGCCGCGGGGTTGGAGACCAGTCCGGTGTTGAGGCCGACCATGCCGACCTCGAGCCGCTCGCTCACCCGCAGCGAGCGGTTGAGATCCTGGGTGAACACATAGCCCACCAGGCCCCATCCGGTGTCGTTGGCGGTGGCGAGAACCTCGTCCTCGTCGTCGAAGGTGAGCACGGCCGCGACCGGTCCGAAGATCTCGGTCTCCATCAGCCGGCTGGCCGGGGAGACGCCGGTGAGCACCGTGGGCGGGTAGAAGCAGCCGGGGCCCTCGGGGGTGCTGCCGCCGACCAGGATCTCGGCGCCGCGTGCCACGGCGTCCGCGACCAGCTCCTCGACCTTGGTACGGCCCGCCCGGTCGATGAGCGGCCCGACCTGGACACCGGCGCGGCTGCCGGGGCCGACCTCCAGCGCTCCCATGCGGCGGGCCAGCCGGTCGGCGAACTCGGCCGCCACGGAGGAGTGGACGAAGAAGCGGTTGGCCGCCGTGCACGCCTCGCCCATGTTGCGCATCTTGGCGGTCATGGCACCCTCGACCGCGACCTCGAGGTCGGCGTCCTCGAAGACGATGAAGGGGGCGTTGCCGCCGAGTTCCATGGAGGTGCGGACCACCGCGGGCGCGCTCTGGGCGAGCAGGGTGCGGCCGACCTGGGTGGATCCGGTGAAGGAGAGCTTGCGGATGTGCCCGCCGGTCAGCAGCGGCTCCACGACCTCTCCGGCACGGGAGGTGGTGACCACGTTGAGCACCCCGGCCGGAAGCCCCGCCTCCGCCAGGATCCCGGCGAGTGCCAGGCTGGACAGCGGGGTCTGCGGGGCGGGCTTGAGCACCATGGTGCAGCCCGCGGCGATCGCCGGGCCGATCTTGCGGGTGCCCATGGCCAGCGGGAAGTTCCACGGCGTGATGAGCAGACAGGGGCCGACCGGGCGGCGCATCAGCAGCATGCGGTTCTTGCCGTCCGGCAGTGTGGAGAACCCGCCCTCGACGCGCACGGCCTCCTCGGAGAACCAGCGGAAGAACTCCGCGGCGTAGGCCGCCTCTCCGCGCGCCTCGGCCAGCGGCTTGCCCATCTCGGCCGTCATCAGCGCGGCGAGCGCGTCGGCCCGCTCCACGATCAGCTCATAGGCTCGGCGCAGGATCTCGCTGCGCGCGCGGGGCGCGGTGGCCGCCCACTTCTCCTGGGCCTCCTCGGCCGCGGCCAGGGCGCGCTGCCCGTCGGCGGGGGCGGCGTCGGCGACGTCACACAGCACCTCACCGGTGGCCGGGTCGTCGACCGGCATGGTCTGGCCGCCCGCCGCGTCGGACCACGACCCGGCGATGTAGAGCTGCTTGGGCACCGCGGCGAGGACCTCGGCGGCCGAGGGGTACGAGGGGGTGGACATAGGGGCAATCTCCTATCGGACCGCCGCCGGTCCGAGGGGTTCGGACCGGCGGGCGGATCGGGCTCCCGTGAGTGATGTGCGGTGCGCGTCAGGAGTCCGCTGTTCCGGCTTGGACGGCGGCGGACCAGGCGCGCAGACCCTCGTCGATCGCCGCTTCGCCGACGACGAGGGCGGGGATCATCCGGACCACATGGTTCCAGGCGCCGCACAGGAGCAGCAACAGCCCTTCGTCCACGGCGGCGCGCTGCACCCGGGCCGCGGTCGCCGGGTCCGGCTCGCCGTCAGCCGTGACGAACTCGCTGGCCAGCATGAGGCCGAGGCCACGCACATCGCCGATGGCGGGGGTCTTGGCGGCCACGTCCTCCAGACCGCTGCGCAGCCGCGCCCCCATGGCCTCGGCGTTGGCCACGAGGTTCTCCTCGCGGACCACGTCGAGGGTGGCGGCGGCCGCCGCGCAGGCCACCGCGTTGGCGCCGTAGGTGCCGCCCTGGGAGCCGGGCCATGCCTTGCTCATCAGCTCCTCGGAGGCGGCGATGCCGGACAGCGGGAAGCCGCTGGCCAGCCCCTTGGCGGTGACCAGGATGTCGGGGCGGATACCGAAGTGGTCATGGCCCCAGAACCGTCCGGTGCGGCCCACCCCGGTCTGCACCTCGTCCAGGATCAGCAGGAAGCCATGGCGGTCGGCCCGCTCCCGCAGGCCCCGCAGGAAGCCCTCGGTGGCGGGCACATAGCCGCCCTCGCCGAGCACCGGTTCGACGATGATCGCCGCGGTGTCGTCGGGCGGGGAGATGGTCTGCAGGACGTAGTCCAGCTCCCGCAGGGCGAACCGGGTCGCGGTCTCCTCGTCCCAGCCGTACCGGTAGGCCGTGGGGAACGGGGTCACCACGACACCGCTCATCAGGGGCGAGAAACCGGACCGGAAGCGGGTTCCGGAGGTGGTCATGGAGGCGGCGGCCACGGTGCGGCCGTGGAATCCGCCGTGGCAGACCAGGACGTTGGGCCGGCCGGTGGCCTGGCGGGCCAGGCGCAGGGCCGACTCGACGGCCTCGCTGCCCGAGTTGCTGAAGAACAGACTGTCGAGGCCCGTGGGGAGCACCTCGCCCAGCTTCTCGACCAGCCGCCGCAGCGGCGGGTGCATCACGGTCGTGTACTGGCCGTGGATGAGGGTGCCCACCTGCTCCTGGGCGGCGGCGACGACCCGCGGATGGCAGTGCCCGGTGCTGGTGACGCCGATGCCCGCGGTGAAGTCGAGGTATCGCCGCCCGTCCTCGCCGTCGACGTAGGCGCCCTCTCCGCGGACGGCGACCACCGGAGTGGCTTGACGGAGCTGCGGCGACAGATTGGTCATGTTCTCTCCCACACCCACGGGTCGACGATGCGCTCGGACACTTCGAGGGTGAGGGGGCGGACCCGGTCAGGACAATGATCACTGTGTCGCGGGGTGGTGATCGCTATGGACGATCTGTCAACGACCCCGGGGACGGACCCTGTCAAGAGGCCGGCCGGGATCGTGGTTGCGCTCGGCGTGCGGGCTTGCCAGAGTGAGCGGCATGAACGGCTCCGGCGGCACCGCGTACGACGCTGCCGGACGGCCGCTGACCCGCCCCTCTGAGCCCCCGCGGATCCCGGGGCGTCCGCCGCTCAGCCTCGCCGAGGTGCTGCGACTTCCGGTGCTGGCCGCCGGGGCGCCGGAGGTGGTCTCCGGCCATGGGCAGCTGGCCAGGCCGGTCCGCTGGGTCCACATCACCGAGCTGCTGGACCCCGCGTCCTTCCTCAAGGGCGGGGAGCTGGTGCTGACCACCGGGATGCCGCTGCCCGAGGACCCGGCGCTGGTCCGCCGGTATGTCGACGAGCTCGCGGACGTCGGCGCCGCCGGGCTGGTCATCGAGCTGGTGCGGCGCTACCACCGGCCGCCCTCGGAGCTGGTACGGACCTGTCTGGCGCGGGACTTCCCGCTCGTCCTGCTCTCGCGGACGGTGAACTTCGTGGAGGTCACCCAGGTGCTCCACTCCCTGATCGTCGGCAGTCAGGTGGAGAGCCTGCGCCGGGCCCAGGACGTCCATGACACCTTCACCGCGCTGACCCTGCGGGGCGCCGGGCCCGAGGAGGTGGTGGACATGGCGGCCGAGATGAGCGGGCACCCCGTGGTGCTGGAGAACCTGGTGCACCAGGCCGTCATCTGCGGTTCGCCGGGGCGCGGGGTGGAGGGGGCGCTGACCGGCTGGGAGCGGCGCTCGCGCGCCACGCCCTCGCCCGACCGGACCGGGCTGAGCGGCCCGGAGGACTGGCTGGTGACCGCGGTGGAGTACCGGGGCGAGCGGTGGGGGCGGCTGCTGATGCTCCCGGACGGGGCCCGGGACCCGGCAGTCGGCCCCGAGGACGCGATGGTCCTGGAGCGCACCGCCACGGCCCTGACCATCGCCCGGCTCACCCATCACACGCGCTGGGAGCGGCGGGCCCAGCGCACACTGCTGCTGGACCTGGTGGAGCAGCGCTGCCGGTCCAGGGGCGAGGCGCGGGCCAGGGCCGAGGCGCTGGGCGTGCCGGTCGCGGGCCGCCGGCTGATGGTGGTGCTGGTCAGCCCCGGGCCCGGGGCCGGGGAGACGACCGAGCTGGAGGACCGGCTGACGGACGAGCTGGGGGCGGCCGGGGCCGCCGTACTGGTCGGCGCGGTACCCGGTGACCACATAGGGGTGCTGCTGGCCCTGCCCGCCGCCGCGCCGTGGCGGCCGCTGGTGGAGCGGCTGAGCAGCTCGGTGCGGCAGTCCCGGCCGGACGCCGTGATCAGCGTCGGCTCGGAGGTGTCGGACCTGTCGCAGACCGCCCGGTCGTTCCAGCAGGCGGCGCGGGTCGCGGACGCCGCCGTTCCGGGGACACCGGACAAGGCGTTCCACGAGCTGTCCGACATCGGGCTGCGGCAGTTGCTGTACGCGCTGCGCGGCGATGTGCGGCTCCAGGAGTTCGTGGAGCGGCAGTTGGGACGGCTGGTGGACTACGACGAGCGGCACGGCACCGATCTGCTGCCGGTGCTGCACACCTTCCTGGACGCGGCGGGCAACAAGACGGTGGCCGCCAAGCGCGCGAATCTGTCCCGGCAGGCGTTCTACCAGCGGCTGCACTCGGTGGAGCGGGTACTGGGCTGCGATCTGGAGTCGGGTGAGCAGCGCACCCAGCTCCATGTGGCGCTCACCGCCTTCCGTCTGCTGCGGCTGTCCCGGGGCCCGGCCCCGTCCTGAGAGCCTGTGTCATATCCCCGGCCGGGCGTGCGACGCCTGGCACGCACGCTCGCGGCGTTGCCGAAACGCCCACGTGGCTCCGCCACGAGGACGCTCCGGCGCCTTGCGATCGCACGCACCAGACGCCGCACGCTGATCCGACCGGGGATATGACACAGGCTCTGAGACGGCGACGCGCCACGGCCGGCCCGGATCGAATCCGGGCCGGCCGTGGCGCGTCCGTGGACCTCCGCGACGCGGAGGTCATTTGACGAAGTCGTCGACGACCTTTGGCGGCCAGCAGCCGACGTTGAGTACGCCGATGGAGTAGGCGCGGGAGACGAGGGCCGCGCGGTTGGGCACCCGCAGCTTCCGCAGCAGCCGAGTCACGTGGTACTCGACACCCTGCCGGCTGAGGTAGAGCCGGGAGGCCAGGGGGATGGTGGAGAGCCCGGCGGCGATGCCCTCCAGGATGCGCGCCTCGGTCTCGGTGAGGAGCTTCTTACGGTTGGTGACCATGTCCACCTCCTCGCCACCCGCCGTGGGACGCATCACCACGAGGATCGAGGCCACATGGGCGGCGCCCTCGCGCACCGCCACGGCGGTGAGCCCGCTGGTGAAGGCGGCCCCCTCGGCCCCGATGGCCACCACATGAGTGGTGAACCGGTGGCGGGAGCCGTCGAGGAGCCGGGTGAACTGCCGCTTCAGCGCCTGTCGGACGCTGGGGTGTACAAGGTCACAGAAGTCGCGGCCGCACACGTCCGAGGAGGCGTCGTCGAACTGCCGGAAGAATTCCCGGTTCGCCTGCTGGACGATGAGCGACGGGTCGAGACAGACGACACACACCCCTGGCTGATCGAACTGGCGCAATAGATCCGTGTACTCGGTCTGCTCGTGTCCAAGCTCGTGGGGGGTTGGCCGAGCCGAATCCGCTAGTAAAGGCAATGCCAAGGGACTGCCATCCCTTCCTAATTCTCAGTATTCGGAATTGAATATCGATATTCAATTCCGAATGTTCATTTCAGAATTGAGACTAGGGATCTACGGGCACGGAAGTCAACGTCAACAGGGGTGTCACCACCCAATCCCGTGGTGGGGTGCCCCGAAGGTTCGGTCCGCACCCCACCCCTTCGGTGGGCCGGTACGGTCGGTTCACGAATCCTCGTCAAACAGCGTCCAATTATCGCCGTTAACGTTCCGTTCACGAATGCATGCGAGGCAGCAGCTCGATGAGCTCGCGCCGCCCGGAGACGCCCAGCTTGCGATAGGAACTCGTCAGATGCTTCTCGATGGCGCGGGAGCTCACCCCCAGCTCGGCGGCGACCTCCTGGTTGGTCAGGCCGCGCCCGACGAGGGAGGTCACGGTGCGTTCGGTACGGGTGAGGGTTGCCTCCGGCGGGGCGGCCGCCGCACCGCTGCCGTCCGCCGCGCGGATCCGCTCCACCAGCCGTGGCATTCCGCACGCCGAGGCCAGGGCCGCGGCCTCCCGGAGTACCGCCGCCGCCTCGCCGCCTCCCGGCCTCAGCCGCTTGCCCAGCAGCAGGAGCGTGCGGGCCAGTTCCAGCTCATTGGCCGAGGCGCGCAGCACATCGACCGATTCGTGCAGCAGCCGCAGCCCCTGGTCGCCGTCGCTCAGCCGGGCCTTCACCCGCAGCGCGCGGCCGAGCGCCACGGGGGCGCCCCATTCCGTCGCCCGCAGCAGCTCCTCCTCGGCCAGCGCCCCGGCCGCGTGGGGGTCGCCGACCCGCCGGTGAAGGTCGGCCGCCCAGGGCCGCCAGGAGAAGAGCACGGGATTGCGCCAGCCCGACGCCTCCAGCTGCCGGCCGCAGGCCAGGAGGGTTTCCAGGGCGCTGGTCCAGCGGCCCTGCTCGGCGTCCTGCGCCGCCTTGACGAACTGCAGCGCCGCGGTCAGGGCCAGGCTCGAGGAGCGGCGCCGGCCGGGGCCGTCCAGAATCCGCTCGATCAACGCGGAGTCCTGGAGGTCCAGGGCGACGCGGGTGAGGGCGAGGGTGGAGACGATCCCGGCCTCCTGCCAGTGCACCTCGGCCAGCCGCACGGCGCGCTCGGCGTACTCACGTGCCTGGGCGACACGGCCGCGGGCGCTGAGCACCATGGCCTGCTGGACGTTGACGAGCGCGTCCACGACCGTGCCGCCCTGCCGCCGCGTCTGCTGCTCCATCGCCAGCCAGGAGCTGATCCCCCGTACCGAATCGGCGGCCACCAGCCCGATCACCACCAGCGGCAGCGGGGTGTGGACCTGGTCGGAGGTGGCCGGTTCGCGCTCCAGGATGCGGTTGGCCAGCCGGGAGACCTCGGCCGCGGGCCATCGGGCGGTCAGCACCGCCGCGTTGAGCAGCACCACCGTCAGCTCGCGCTCGGCGGAGGTGATCAGTGGCGGTTCCTCCCGCAGCGCGGACAGCCGCTCGACCGCCGCGGCCAGCTCCGCCGGGTCCTCGTGTCCGGCGTGCCGCAGCCGCGCCTCGAGCCGCAGCGCCACATCGCGCGCCGTGCCCTCCAGCGAGGCGGCGGGCCCCAGGTCCTCGGCGACCTGGTGCAGCAGATCGACGACCGACGGGGGCCCCAGTCCAACGATGGTGGGCGAGATCCGCAGGGCCGCGGCGGCCCGGAGCCTGGCCGTGGTCAGCAGGGGGATCGCCTGGGAGATGTGGCGTTCACAGGCGGCCGGGTCGAAGCCGCGCTCCGCGGTGGCCAGATCGATCAGCAGCCGGGCCCGGCCCTCCCCGGTCAGCGAACCGTCCAGGAGGGCGCGGCGCAGATAGCGGGCGGCGGTGCGGGGCGCGCCGCGGCGCAGCGCGGTGTCCGCCGCGGCGCGCAGCACCTCCACCGCCCAGGGGTGGTCGGAGCTGGTGACGGCCAGGAGCTGGGCGGCGACGAGTTCGGCGGGGCGTCCGTTGTGGTACATCAGGGCCGCCGCGGCGTCGTGCAGCCGCTCCCGTTCGGCCACGGTCATCGAGGACTCCACGGCGTCCCGCACCACCCGGTGGAGGAAGCGCGGCTCCTGCTCGGCGACGAGCAGCCCCAGCTGGTGGAGGTCGCGCAGCGCGGCCAGGAAGCCGATCGGGTCCAGCCCGGCCAGCCGGCCCAGGAGGTCCGGTTCGGCCTGGTCGCCGAGGACCGCGATGGCGGCGGCCAGGTCGCGCGGGGGCCGGGGCTGGGCGCGCAGGGAGCCGGCCAGCCGCTCGCGCAGCTGGGCGGGGCGCAGGGAGCGGGCCAATTCGGCATGCTCGGCGGTGGGCCGGTGGCCGCGCATGGCCAGGTCCGCCAGCACCGACTTCAGGAACAGCGGGTTCCCCGCGGAGCTCTCGTGACAGGCGCGGGCGAACTCCTCGTCCCCCGGCACGCCGAACTGCTCGAGGATCACTTCCTTGGTGGCGCCCAGCGACAGCGGCGCGGGGCGCAGCACCCGCCGCGCCGCCTCGACGATCTCCCGCAGCAGTGGGTCCCCGGGGCGCCGGTAGCCGTCCCGCAGCGCGCAGACGACCACGGCGCGCAGCCCGTGCAGCCGCTTGACGAGGAAGGCGAGCCAGCGCAGCGAGGGGGTGTCGACCCACTGCAGATCGTCCACGAGGACGAGCAGCGGGCGCTCGGCGCCGGCGGTGGCCAGCACCGAACGCAGGCCGTACAGCGCCTCCTCGGGGATGGTGACGGCCCCGTTCTCGTCGAGCGGCGGGGCGTCGTCGGAGAAGACCGTCCGGCAGAGGTCGGCCTCTGCCTCGATGCGCTGCCCGCGGAGCTCTTCCGGGGCGCCGGTGAGCAGGCTGTCGAAGAGCTGGCGGACCACGCCGAGGTCGAAGTCCTGCTCCATCGGCGCGGCGTTGGCGCGCAGGACCCTGATCTTCTCGCCCTCGGCGAGCGTCGGCAGCTGGTGCAGCAGCGCGGTCCGGCCGGCGCCCAGGGGGCCGGTGAGCAACAGCAGTGACGAGTCCCCCGCCGCCGCGGCCCGCAGCGCCTCCGCGACCTGCGCCAGCTCGGCCTCCCGTTCAAGCAACATCGATTCCGCCTCCCTGCGCCGCCCGCAGCAACGCGATCAGCTCCGCGCGACCGCCGATCCCCAGCTTCCGGTACGCACCGCTGAGCCTCAGCTCCACGGTGCGTCTGCTGACGGAGAGGGTCTCGGCTATCTCCCGGTTGCCGTGGCCGAGTCCGACGAGGGAGGCGGTGCGCCGCTCAGGCTCGGTCAGCGTCGCCCACGCCGGATGCGGGACGCGTCCGCGGACGGCGGAGGACCCCGTCCGCTCGGACAGCTCGCGTACCTTCGCGACCAGCTTGCTGGCGGGCCGGTGGGCGATGACGAAGGTGAACAGCTCGGCCACCAGGGGGGCCGCGGCGCGCGGGTTCCCGGTGTCGAGTTCGGCCGTGGCCAGCTCCATCAGGGCCCCCGCGTAGGCGAGCCGGGCCGGGGTGCCGCGCAGCGTGGCCACCGCATCGCGGAGCCGCTCGACCCGCTCCTCGCGGGCCACCCGTCCGGCGCCAAGCTGGGCCCAGCCGAGCGTGTTGGGGGCGCCCCACAGCCGGGCCAGCGCGAGCTCCTCGTCGGCGAGCCGCCGTGCCTCCTCCTGGTCGCCGAGGGCGTCGTGGACCCGGGCGGCCATCGAACGCCAGGGCATCAGGGCGGGGTTGATCCGCCCACGGCCCAACTGCCATCTGCCGGTGGCCTGGAACAGCTCCACCGCCTCGGGCAGCCGGTCGTCCTTGACCGCCACCAGCGCGCGGGCGAAGAGCAGATAGCCCCAGGAGGCGCCCTCGCGCGACTCGGCGGGGGCGGAGGCGGCCGCGAGACCACCGGCCTGGCCGAGGTCGCCGTTCTCCAGGGCGATGAGGATCCGGACGGCCAGCAGATACGGGACGGTGTAGCGGTGCCAGAGGGAGCGGGGCAGCGATCGCTCGGCGGCGGCCACGTCCCGTTCGGCCATGTCGAGCCGGCCGCGCCGCAGGTTCAGCTCACCGCGGACGGCCAGGGCCTGGGCGGCGGCCGCGCGGGCGTGCCGCCGGCGCAGGTCGGTGTGGAGGATGTCCAGCCGGACCTCGGCCTCGTCCAGGTCGTCGGTCAGCAGCAGGGTCCGGGCGGCGGTGAGCCGGGGCAGGATCAGGGCGCCCGCGCCGCCGTCCAGGGTGAAGACCCGATGGGCCAGCGTCCGGGCGGTGGGCAGGTCCGCCCCGCGCAGGGCCAGCCGCCAGGCGCGCGCCGCGGCCTGCACCGGGCAGATGGGGTCGTCGGGCAGCGGCGGGATCCCGTCCGGGACCAGATCGGTGTCGTCCTGCCCGTCGGACTCGGTGAGCCAGAACAGCCCCGCGAGCGCCCCCCGTTCCTCGCCGTCGGTCGAGGGCAGCACGTCGACGATCGCGCGGCGCAGCGCCTTGTCGTCGCCGCGGGAGAGCCCGAGGTCGGCGGCGCGCACCCGGATCCGGCCAGGCCCGCCGTCCCCGGTGCGGATGATCTCCGCCAGCCGGCGGACCGCGGCCTCGGGGGCGGCGAGCACTTCGATGGCGGCGAGTTCCAGGCCCAGCCGCGCGCGTGGCGCCGGGTCCAGCGGCTCCTCCAGCGCCCGGGACAGACAGGCGATCGCCTGGGCGGTCCGGCCCGCGCGCAGTGCGGCGGCGCAGGTGCGGCGCAGCACGGGGATCACCCAGGGCTCGTCGACCGGGCGGGCGGCGAGCAGCAGCCGGGCGATGTCCTCGTCGGCCACGGCCGCCCGGTAGGCCAACTCGGCCGCGCGGGCGTGGAGTTCGGCCCGCTCGTCACCGGGCATCTCGGCGAGGATCCAGCTGCGCGCCTCGGGCCGGCTCAGCCGGAGCCCGGTCCCGGAGGCGATGGCGAGCCCGCTCTCCTGGAGCACTTCGGGCAGTCCGGGCTCGCTCGCGGCGCGGGGGCCGGCGAGCGCGTACAGCAGGGACAGATCCAGCAGATCGCCGCAGACGGCGAGCGCGCGGACGAGCGCGACGGCGGTGTCGGACAGCTCTCCGAGCACACGGACGGTGTGTTCACCGCCCACGGCCTCGCTGATGGTGGACAGTTCCGGCACTCGCCCGGCGACCGGCGCGTAGCCGTGTTTGGTGAAGCGGCGCAGTGCCTCGGACAGCACCTCGGGATTTCCCGCGCTCGCCTCCAGGGCCGCGGAGATGAAGGCGTTGTCACCGGGGTGGCCGCAGATCAGCGCGACGGTGGCGGCCACGTCGCGCGGGGCGAGCGGGGCCAGTTCGCATTCGAGGGTGATCACCTGCTGTGGCGCGCTGGACAGCGGGCACGCACCGGGGCGGAGCCGGCCGGTGCCGCTCACCAGGAGGACGATGAGTGCGTCGGGCAGCCGCCGTATGAGCGCTCCGAACCAGCGCAGCGAAACCGGGTCCAGCCATTCCACATCATCGACGACCAGTAGTGTGGGCCGCTCCCGGGCGGTCCGCAGCAACTCGGTCAGGCCCGGTAAGCGGCTCTCGGGCCCCTGTCCGGTGAGGGCCTTCATCGAGCCTTCGGTGAGTCCGTCCATCGGGGCGAGCAGCTGTCCCACCACGCCGTAGCGCACATCGCGCTCGCCGGGGGTCGCCTTGGCGCGCAGCACCCGGAAGCCCTGGTCCTCGGCCAGTCGGGCGGCGAGGTTCAACAGGCGGCTCTGTCCGTAACCGGGCCTGCCGATCAGTGTCACCACCGAGGAGCGGCCCCGGCCGAGATCGGCGACGGTCTGGGCAAGCATGGCCTGCTCTCGTTCACGGCCGGGGAACGGGAGCCCGTTGAGCTGCATGGTGTGACTATATGCCTGGGATGGGTCGTGAACCTGTCAGCGAACCGCACTGCGCGCCTCAGCGTCGGCCGCGTGAGGCGAAGACCCACGCGGGGGCCTGTGGATCGGGCAGGCTCGGGGTGTTCAGCACCGCGGCCAGCTCCCCGCGCTGACCGACACTCAGCTTCCGGTAGACGCTCGTGAGATGGGTCTCAACGGTCCGTACGGTGACGAACAGCGACTCGGCGATCTCGCGGTTGCCCGCCCCGTGCGAGGCCATCTGGGCCACCTTGCGCTCGGTGCCGGTGAGCAGGTCCACCGGTGAGGCGGTGATCTCGCGCATCCGGCCGCCCGCGGCGACCAGCCGGTTGCGGGCGTCCCTGGCGAGCGCGAGCGCGCCGCAGCCCTGGGCGAGGTCGACGGCCGAGCGCAGCCGCTCCCGGGCCTCGCGCGGCCGCCCCGCGTCCAGCAGCGCCCCGCCGAGCAGGAACTCGGCCCGAGCGTGCTCGGAGCGGGCGGGCGACCCGGAGAAGTGCTCGACCGCCTCGGTGAGCTGGGCGATGCCCTCCTCGCCGGGGGTGGTCACCCCGCGGGCGAGGGCGGCGAGCCCGAAGGCGCGCGGGGTGCTCCAGCGACGGGCCAGCTCGGCGCCGTGCTCGACCAGGTCCCGCGCCTCGTCCGCCCGCTTCTCCGCCGCGAGCAGACAGGCCGCCTCGGTCCACCAGGGCAGGAACACCGGGTTGGCGAAGCCGGACTCCTCCAGGGAGGCCCCGCAGTCGAGCAGCAGCCGCAGCGCGGTGGCGCTGTCGCCGAGCGCCCAGCGGGCTCGGGCGCGGGCCATGAGATACGAGTGGTACTCCATGACGAACCCGTCCAGGTTCGGCCGGGTGACCGCGGCCAGCAGCTCCTCGGCCCGCTCCGGTTCGCCCCGGTCGATCAGGATCGTCGCGAGCGCGGTCTGCGGCATGGTCACGTTGGCGCTCCAGCGCTCCTCACCGATGATCTCCACGGCGGTCTGGGCGTCGGCGAGGGCGTCGGGGATGGCGCCGGCGCCGTGCAGCAGCAGGGCGCGGTAGGACAGGGTGATCACATACGACCAGACCGCGGCGTTGTCCTGGCCGTGGCGCAGCGCGTGCTCCAGGGTCTCCACCGCCTCCTCGATCTCGTCGGCCAGGCCGAGGGTGAACGCGGAGAACAGCAGCGACCAGTTGTCGAGCCGGTCCGTGGAGCTCAGCGCGCGGCGGGCCTGCCCCACCGCCCGCTGTACCGAGCGGCCCTCCATGGCGGAGAGGACCGTCATCATGGCGAGCATCTGGCGCTGGGCGGGGGTGTCCCCGGCGGGTTCGGGGATGCGTGTGAAGCGCTCCCGGACCGTGTGGATCGTGGCCTTCTCGTCGGATCCGCTGATCAGCAGCGTCGATTGGACGAGGGTGCGCAGCTCGCGGTCGCGCGGATCGGGGTCGGGCCCCAGCTCGGCCTCGAGCTCGTCGAGCACCTCGCTGAGCACCCGCACGGCGGCCGGTGACTGCTGGACGGTGAGGCAGGTGAGGCCGAACTGCACGGCGATGGGCGCCTTGGTGCGGATGTCCGTGACCAGCGTGAGCGCCCGCTTGAGCAGGCGGATGGCCTCGGCGGGATTGATCTCCGCGAGCGCCTTGGCGAGCGGCACATGCGCCGACAGGCTGTCCGGCTCCGCCTCCAGGACCCGGTAGAGATAGCGGGCCGCGGCCTCCGGGGCGCCGCGGTGTTCGGCCTGGGTGGCGGCCTCCCGGAGCACCCAGCCCATCCACGGCTGGGGGGTGCCGGGCACCAGCAGCACCTGGTTGGCGACCTCCTCGGCGGGCCGTCCGGCGTCGCTCAGCAGCAGGGCCGCCCTGGCGCGCAGCTCGGCCAGCCGCTCCTCCCCGGCGGCCTCCAGCACCGCCGAGCGCACCACGTCATGGGCCAGGTCCGCCCGGTCCGGCGCCATCACATCGGCCTCGCGCAGCTGCTCCACGGCCTCCGGGACGCGGGCGGCGGGCACTCCGGCCAGCGCCCCGATGTGCTCCGCCTCCTCCTCGCCGAGCACCGCGATAGCGGTGGCCACGTCCCGGACCCAGTCGGGCCGGGCATCGAAGAGCGCGCGCACGGACAGGGCGACCACGTAGCTCCCGACCTCGGCGATCTCGCGGATGCCGGTCTCGTCGGGCGCCACGCCCTTGGCCCGCAGCTCGCGCAGCAGCCGGGTGACGGTCAGCGGGTTGCCGCCGCAGACGGCGGCGGCGCGCTCGGCGAAGGAGGGCGCGACGGGGGCGGCGAAGACCTGGAGGGCCATTTCGGCCACTTCGGCGTCGGTCAGCGGGTCGAGGCGGATCACCGCGGAGCGCGGCTGGGCGAGGATGTCCGCCAGGGCCGCGGGGGCGACCGGTTCCTCCTCGCTGCGCTGGGCGAGTACCACCAGCAGTGGCAGCTGGTCGGCCCGGCGCAGCAGGAAGTCGATCCAGCGCAGGGAGCGCTCGTCGCACCAGTGCACATCGTCCAGGACGAGCACGAGGGGGGCCTGGGTCATCAGGTTGGCGGCGAGCCAGTACAGGCCGTGCAGCACCGGGTAGACGCTGGCGGCCGTGGGCGGCCCCTCCTCGCCGGGGCGGGGGCTGAGCGCGGGGAGGGCGCGGCGGGCGCTGCCGCGCAGCAGCGGGGAGTCCTGGGCGTCCTCGGCCGAGAGCCCGAGGCTTCCGAAGAGGGCGCGTACGCCGCCGTATCCGGCGCCGGCCACCACTTCACCGCAGGCGCCGTGGAGCACGGTCATCTTCCGGCAGGCGTCGCCGTCGAGGAAGGCGCGCAGCAGGCTGGTCTTGCCGATTCCGGCCGGACCGGACAGGACCACCAGACCGGAGCGGGCGCTGTGGGCGGCCTCCGCGTGGGCGGTCAGCGCGGCGAGTTCGGCGGCGCGCCCGACCAGCGCGCCGGGTAAACCGGAATCCGTTTTCCGGTCCACCACGCAGCCTCCCAAGCCACAAAATGCGAAGAATTTCGGAAAAGTGTGCTGCCGCCGCGATCAGCAGGCTACACGAGCGTAATGACGACGATCAATCTCGATCAGTCGTCAGACAATCCCGATCGGTCATCACGTCGGAGTCCGATCGGTGAAGTCCGGACCCCGATCCGTCGGGCCCGGAAAGCGATCAGCGAGGCCCGGAGGCGGAAGGCGTGGTGAGGGCGTTCACCATTCCGTCTCCGGGCCGTTCGGTATCACTGTGTGGGTACGAGGCGTGAAGTCGTCTATGGCATCTCCCTTCGTCGGCAAACGATCACGGGGTCGTTCGGGCCTCTTCCAGGGCGGCCTCCAGGGCGATGGCAGGCGGGTGGAGCTCGAACCAGACGACCTTGCCCGCCGCCGTGCAGGTGGATCCCCAGCAGCGGGAGAGCAGATCCAGCAGGTGGAGTCCGCGCCCGCCCTCGTCATCCCCGCACGCCCGGCGCACCTGGGGCTGCCCGGGGTCCTCGTCCGCCACCTCGCAGCGGAAGGCGCGGTCGACGGAGCACAGGGAGAGCGTCAGGCGGATCGGTCCGCCCGCGTGCCGCAAAGCATTGGTGACCAGCTCGCTGACGAGCAGCTCCGCGTCATCGGCGAAGTCCTGCAGCGTCCACGCCGACAGCTGGGCGAGCGCCAGCCGCCGGGCCGTCGGCACCGAGGACGGCTCGGAGGGGAGCAGCCAGGACGTCCCGCCGCTGGTGGCGGGAGGCGCCGTGTCGGGGCGGCGCTCGGTGCTCATCGGGGAGCCGTTCGTGAAGGTGAGGGTGGCGGCGTTCATGCTGAGGGGTCGGGGCTGGTCCGGGGGGCGGGGATGGCGCGCCCGTCGGGAAGGATTTCACCCGTGTCCGCGAAGATCACCACTCCGTTGCAGAGCAGGCTCCATCCCTGCTCCGGGTGGGAGGCCACCGGCCGCGCCGAATCGTGATCCGGTGCGTCGGCGGGAGGACATTGGGGTTGATGGAGGCACATGGTCCGAACCTTCGATCTTCCGCCATAGGAGGCGGCGGAACTCACCGAGGCCACCATCCTGGTCGGGCGCGGCCAGACGCGGCGAGGGGAGATATCCCCGCATCGGTACCTGTCCCGCTCCCTCCCCGCCGGGGTGGTCACGGACGGGCGGCCACCATTCACCCTCGGTGCACTCCCGCCCTGCGCCCGCCCGGGGTGTGTGCGGCCGCCCCCGCCCCGGGCATAGCCTGGAAACAGGGCTTCGGGCCCGTGCGGGCACAGGGTCCCGCCCGCCCGAGGCCGGTGCGAGGCATCGATGGGTGCGGTGGCGACAGGCACCCCGACCGGGCGGCAGACAGTCAGGCTGCCGGCCGAGGTGACAAGTTTCGTGGGACGTCGGCATGAGGCGGCCGAGGTCAAGCGGATGCTGTCCGCGTCCCGCCTGGTCACCCTGACCGGGGTCGGCGGGGTCGGGAAGACCCGGCTGGCGCTGCGGGTCGCGGACGAGGCGCGCCGGGCCTTCCCCGACGGGGTCTGGCTGGCAGAGCTCGCCGACCTGGACAACCCCACGTTGCTCGCCCAGGGCGTCACCGAGGCGCTGGAGATACGCGACCACTCCTCCCGCCCGGCGATGGACATCCTCGTCGACCATCTGCGGGACCGGCAGGCCCTGATCGTCCTCGACAACTGCGAACACCTGCTGGAGGAGTGCGCCCGGCTCGCCGACCGGCTGCTGCGCGCGGCCCCCCGGCTGCGGCTCTTGACCACCAGCCGGCAGGCGCTGGGCACCGCCGGTGAGCAGAGCCTGGCCGTCCCCACCCTGGGGCTGCCGGACCCCGAGGGGCCACGGCCCTCCCTCGCGACGCTCGCACGGTGCGACGCGATACGGCTGTTCGTCGAGCGGGCCGCGGCCATCGTGCCCGGATTCCAGCTCGACGAGGACAACCGGGACGCGGTCGAGCTGATCTGCCGCCGGCTGGACGGCATCCCGCTGGGCATCGAGCTCGCGGTCGTACGGCTGCGCGCCCTGTCCGTGCAGCAGCTGCTGGACCGGCTGGACGACCGGTTCCGGCTGCTCACCACCGGCTCCCGGACGGTCCTTCCCCGCCATCAGACGCTGCGGGCCCTGATCGACTGGAGCTATGAGCTGTGCACCGAGCGGGAGCGGCTGCTGTGGGCCCGGACCTCGGTGTTCGCCGGAAGCCTGGACCTGGAGGCGGCCGAGGCGGTCTGCTCGGGCGAGGGCATCGGCCGCGAGGAGACCCTGGACCTGGTGGCCGAGCTGGTGGACAAGTCGGTGCTGCTCAGGGAGGAGCACCGGACGTCGGTGCGCTACCGGATGCTGGACACGCTGCGCGAGTACGGCCATGAGCGGCTGGCCGCCTCCGGGGAGGAGGCCGTACGGCTGCGGCGCCACCGCGACTACTACCGCGGCCTCGCCGCGGACGCGCGGGCGGCGCTCTTCGGACCCGCCCAGGTGCAGTGGTTCACCCGGCTCCACCTGGAGCACGCCAATCTGCGCACCGCCCTGGAGAGCTGCCTGGCCGAGCCCGAACAGACCGTATGCGGACTCGACATGGCCGCCGACCTGCTCTACCACTGGATCACCAGCTACTACCTCGGCGAAGGCCGCCGCTGGCTGGACCAGGCGCTGGTGCTGTGCACCGAACCCGACGGGTCGCGGGCGCGGGCCCTGTGGACCAACAGCTGGCTGGCCGTCATCCAGTCCGACACCGACGCCGCCGCGGCCATGCTCGAGGAGAGCCGGTCCATCGGCACCCGGCTGGGCCTGGAGCCGGTGCTCGCCTACGCCGCGCTCTACTCCGGCATGGTCGCCATGTACCGGGGCGAGACCCGGTCCGCGATCGCGCTCTACGAGGAGGCCGTGGCCCGCCATCGCGCGACCGGCGATCCGGTGGGGCTGGCCCTGGCGCTCATCCGGCTCTCGCTCGCCCACTCCTTCATCGGCGACTCGCCGCGCGCGATCGCCCTGGGCGAGGAGTCGTTGGAGGTGTGCGACGCGTACGGGGAGGGCTGGCACCGGGCCTACACGATGATGGCGCTCGGCGTGGATGTCTGGCGCCAGGGCGACACCGCGAGAGCCGCCGCTCTGGAGAGGGAGAGCCTCACGTTCAACCGCTCGCTGGACGATCCGCTGGGCGTCGGGGTCAACCTCGAGGTGCTGGCCTGGATCGCGGCCACCGAACAGGACCACTCGCGGGCGGCCAGGCTGCTCGGCGCCCTGGGGACCCTCTGGCACGCCATCGGCGCCCCGCTGTCCGGCTACGGGCACCTGGTCCACTACCACGAGGAGTGCGAGGCCGCGGTGCGGCGGGCCCTGGGCAAACCGGCCTTCAACACGGCGTGCAAACAGGGCGCCCGGCTCTCCTACACCGAGGCGCTGGGGTACGCGCTGGAGGACGAACTGCCCAGCGGGGAGACGTCGGCGGGCGGGCGGCCGTCGCCGCTGACACCCCGGGAGTCCGAAATCGCGCGGCTGGTCGCGCAGGGGCTCAGCAACAAGGAGATCGCCTCGTCCCTGGTCATCGCCCAGCGCACGGCCGAGGGCCATATTGAGCACATTTTGAGCAAGCTGGGTTTCACCTCGCGTGCGCAGGTGGCGGTCTGGGTAGCGGAACAGCACCGCACCACCGAGGCCGATGGCGAACGCCCGCCGGAGGATACGGTCTGAAGGCCGCGCCGACATTCTCAAGGGGCAAGGGGCGGAATTCTATTCGAGACCGGAGCAGATGTCCCGGAGGTTTTCACAACCCCCACGAAAATCCTCGCCCGCCCCGGCTTCGAGAGATCATGCGTCAGGCTCGAGGGACGAGCCGCAACGGCCGTGTCAGTGCGTCGACGCGGCTCATGCGACCGAGGAGGTCCCGCCGTGACTGTTGCCGCAGTCGGCAATACCGGTGATGCCATGGAGCTTTTCCGTGGCACCGCCCACAGCCCGTCGTTCTTCGCGCTCAACCGCGCCGGGGTCACGGGTGGCGGACAGGAGCTCGTGGACTTCTGCATCCCCTGCAATCCGTACTTCCCCACCCCCGCGATGTTCGCCGTGATGGCGGTCAGGCTGCGGGACATCCTCACCTACTACCCGAGCTCCGCGGAGACCATCACCGCCGAACTGGCCGATGTGCTCGGGCTGCAGCCGCAGACCATGGCGATGGGCAACGGCTCGACCGAGCTCATCACCTGGATCGACCATCTGCTGGTGAAGGAAAGCCTGGCGGTGCCGATTCCCACCTTCGGCCGCTGGACCGACCAGCCGATGGAGACCGGCAAACGGGTCGATATGTTCCAGCTCCCGGAAATGAGCGGATTCGCACTCGACCCCAACGCCTTCGTCAACTTCGTACGCTCCCGGGGCTCCCGGGTCGCCGTGATCTGCAATCCCAACAACCCCGACGGCGGGCTGGTGTCCCGCCAGGCCCTCATCGGCATCATGGACGCCCTGGCCGACCTCGACCTGATCGTGATCGACGAGTCCTTCCTGGAGTTCGCGGACGCCGAGGCGTATCCGAGCGTCGTGGACGAGGCCATCCTGCGCCCGAATGTGATCGTGCTGCGCAGCCTCGGCAAGAACTTCGGGCTGCACGGGGTGCGCTTCGGTTATCTGGTGGCCAATCCGTCGCTCGCCGTACAGATCCGCTCCCGGCTGCCGAAGTGGAACCTCAACTCCTTCGCCGAGGTCATCGTCTTCATGCTGAAGCGGTACCGGCAGGAGTACGTGGACAGCCTGCGCATGCTCAGCCACGACCGGCAGCAGATGACCACCCAGCTGGCCGGGCTGCCCGGGATGACGGTCTACCCCTCCCAGGGCAACTTCGTCTTCGTCAAGCTCCCGGCGGGGACGGACGGCGGCTGGGTCCGCGACCAACTGCTGTCCCAGCACGGTGTGCTGGTGCGCGAATGCGGCAACAAGCTGGGCAGCAGCAGCCAGTTCATGCGGTTGGTGGTGCGCTCCCAGCCGGATGTGCAGCGGCTGCTGACCGGGCTGAGCACGGTGCTGTACGGGACGTCCTTCTACGCCCCGCAGGTCGGCTGGGACCAGCAGCCGTCGCTGCCCTCGGGATACGCCGGGTCCTCGGGGTACGCCGGATCCTCGGGGTACGCCGGATCGTCGGGGTCCATGGGGGCCCTGGGAGCCACCCCCTGGCAGGCGCAGTCCCTGGACTACTCCTACCAGCAGCCGCCCCAGCTGCCCGCGGCGCCGATGGCGCAGGAGCCCCAGCCGATGTACTCCGCGGCCGCCCTTCCGGCCCCGCAGGGCGTCGCCGGCGACCTGTACGGACAGGCGTCCTTCGCGGGCGCGGGCGCGGGTACGGGCGCCTCGCCGGGGTACGTCCAGCAGCAGCCGCTCCCGGAGCTGTCGCCCGCCTATGTCGCCACTCCCCCGGCCCAGCCGCCCCTGTACCAGGCCCCGGCCGCGCTGCCGCAGCCCCAGATGGTCCAGGCCCCGCAGCCGCAGATTCCGCAGCAGATGCCCGCGCAGCAGTTCCAGGCCCCGCAGTTGCAGCCGGCCCAGAGCCAGGCGCCGCAGGGCCAGGCGCCGTTGATGCAGATGGCGCCCCAGCCGCAGAGCGCGCCGTACCAGGGTGCCCAGGCGCAGACCTCCCAGATGTCGATGGCCCAGATCCAGGCCCAGATCCAGGCCCAGGGTGCCCAGGGGCAGGGGACGGCGGCGTACGTCCAGACCCGGCCCGAGGAGACGACGATCGACCAGATCCCGGTCTACGGGCAGCAGGACACGGGAATACCCGAGCCGTCGCCGATGGAGCGGACGCAGGCCATGACCTACGACCCCGCCGAGCTGAAGGCCGCGGCGGCGGCAGCGCCCCCGGTCGTCCCCCTCAGCGAGCAGGACGACGACCCGACCGGCCAGACCCCGGCGCTGCAGCGCTATCCGCGCCCCGCGGCGTACCTCCAGGACGGCTCGATGGCATGACCGGGCCCGGCGCCGAGGTCATGACCGACGCAGCCGGTCGTCGCACGGCCAGACCGGGGAGACCCCGGCCGCCGCGCAGATCGCGATGTGCAGCAGCAGGGGATGGGTGTACGGCTCCCCGTCGCCCGGCCAGTGCACCACACCGGGCTCCTCACTCCCCGTGGGGCCACCCGCGGGGCCGCCCGTGGCGCCGGTCCGCCGCCCGGACGGGCCGGTCACCATGGCACCGGCCGCGTAGACGGCCGGCGCGGGCCAGTCGACCCCGACGTCCGAATGGGGCGGCACGATCCACCACCAGCACCCGGCACCGGTGAGCACGCATCCCGCCCGGGGCAGCAGGGCCATCACCCCGGGTCCGTGCCGCTCGGCGATCCCCACCGCGTCGTAGGCCCGGTCCGTCCGCAGCGCCGCGGGCAGTTGAAGGCGGTGGCGGCCGGACACCGCGCGGAATCCGCGCCGGCCGAACCGGCCGCGGACGAGGCCGGTCAGCGCACCGGCGAAGGCGTACGTCATCTAGGGGCACTTCACAGAGGTCGGGCCGATGGTGCCTGCGGTCGCCGCGGCGGAGCGCGGTAACGGGATCATGCCGCAACTATGCGCATCGCCGGGGACACTTGGCAAGGCTCACTCTGAATTGTGCAGAGTCGTCAGTGCAATGTGTCCGTTCCGCACTGGCCATGGCACACTGCGAACATCAGTGTTGGGGAGGTCAGGGAGGGATTCAGGTGAGCGAACCGCGGTCGGCGCCGACCGTGGGTCAGGTCGTCCTCGGCAAGAGGCTGCAGGATCTGCGGGAGAAGGCGGGGTTCAAGCGGGACGAGGCGGCCAAAGTGCTGCGGGTGGCGCACGCCACCATCCGCCGCATGGAGACCGCCGAGGTCGCGCTGAAGGTCCCGTATGTACAGATGCTGCTGGACGCCTACGGGATCACCGGTGACGAGCTCGACTCGTTCATCACCCTGACCGAGGAGGCCAACAAGCCCGGTTGGTGGCAGCGGTTCCACGACATCCTGCCGGACTGGTTCAGCGTCCACGTCAGCCTGGAGGGCGCGGCCGAGATGATCCGGGCGTACGAGCCGCACTTCGTGCCCGGCCTGCTCCAGACCGAGGACTACGCCCGCGCGGTCATGCAGACCGGCGCCGTCGGCCAGGCCGGCTCCCGGCAGGCGGAGCGCCATGTGGCGCTGCGCATGGAGCGGCAGGCCCTGCTCACCCGGCGGGATCCGCCCCGGCTGTGGGTGGTGATGGACGAGACGGTGCTGCGCCGGCAGGTGGGTTCGGCGGCGGTGATGCGCCACCAGGTCGACCGGCTACTGGAGGCCGTGGAGATGCCGCACATCACGCTGCAGATCTCCGAGTTCTCCTCCGGGCACCATCCGGGCACCTATGGGCCCTTCGTCCTCTTCCGCTTCGCTGTACCCGAACTGCCGGACATGGTCTACGTCGAGTACCTGACCGGCGCCGTCTACCTGGATGAACGCATCGAGGTGGCCTCCCATCTGGAGGCCATGGACCGCATGGCGGCCCAGGCGGCAACCGCACGACGCACAAAGGAAATCCTCCGGGATTTCCGCAAGGAGCTCTGATCGGAATGGATCGCATTCACAACGGCATGCGCGCGAGCGACCTCGGCAGTGAGGGCTGGCACAAGCCGTGGAGCGGTGGCAATGGCGGCAACTGCGTCGAAGCCATGAAGCTGGACGACGGCCGGGTCGCGATCCGTCAGTCGACCGATCCGGACGGTCCGGCGCTGATCTACACCCACAGCGAGATCATCGCGTTCATCCAGGGCGCCAAGGCGGGCGAGGCGGACTTCCTCGTCTGCTGACGCGGCCGCCGTGCGCACCGGCGCCGACGGCCGGTGGACCGTCGGCGCCGGCGCGGCGTCGGTGTGCCGTCACGTGCGGTGTGCCGTCACGTGCGGTGTGCCGTTACGTGCGGTGTGCCGTTACGTGGCGTCCGCCGCCAGTGCCCGCAGCAGACCGATGGTCAGCGCGGTACGGGCCGGGATCGGGGCGAGCACGGTGTGTTCATGGCGGGCGTGGGCGCCGGAGCCGAGGGCACCGAGCCCGTCGAGGACCGGACGGCCGAGCGCGGAGACGAAGTTGCCGTCGCTCGCACCGCCGACCGCGGTCTCCTCCAGCTCCCAGCCGTGTTCCGCGGCGATCGCGTGGGCCTGTTCGAACAGCCGGCGGGACGGGCCGCCCGGGACCATCGGCGGACGGTTCCACTCACCGGTGACCGTCAGCCGCACCCGCTGGTCGGAGGGGGCGAGGGCGTGCAGCGCGGCGTCGATCCGCTTCGTCTCCTCCGGTTCGGCGATCCGGATGTCGATGCCGCAACTCGCCTGTGCGGCGATCACATTGCGCCCCGTGCCGCCGCTGATCAGCCCCACGTTCACCGTGGTCCCCCGTTCCGGGGCGCTGAGCGCGGCGATCCGCGGGACCACCTCGGCCAGCGCGTGGATGGCGCTCGCGCCCGCGAACGGATCGAGACCCGCATGCGATTCGATGCCGTGGGCCGTCACATCGAACAGCCCGACGCCCTTGCGGGAGGTCTTGAGCGCCCCGTCCAGCGACGCCTCGAAGACCAGCGTGGCCAGGACGTCCTCGCTCAGCCGCTCGATATGGCGGCGGGAGGCGGGGCTGCCGATCTCCTCGTCGCCATTGAGCAGCAGCCGCACCGAGGGGTGCGGGAGCTCCAGCTCGCGCAGCAGCCGCAGCGTCCACACGGCCTGCACCAGGCCCGTCTTCATGTCGAAGACACCGGGGCCGCTCGCCCGGCCGTCCACGACCTCGAAGGGCCATTCGGCGAGCGTTCCGGCCGGCCACACCGTGTCGTAGTGGCACAGCATCAGCACGGTGCCGGGTGCCGTGCCGCGATAGGTCAGGGCGAGCACATCGCCGTGCGGTCCGCAGTCGTGGCGCTCGGTTCCGTCCGGCTCGCCGAGCCGGTCGACGACCCAGCCGCTGATCGCGGCGAGTCCGGCGTCCAGCAGCCGCTTGTCGTTGCTCGGCGTCTCCAGTTCCACCAGCGTCCGTAGGTCTTCGATCATCTCGGGCAGCGCCTGGGCGGTGGCGGCGGCGAGGTCGGAGGGGGTCATGCGATGAGGATCCTTCCCGGGGGTGGCGGGGGTGAGGGAGCGGCTGGGGATCAGCGGACGGGCGCGCCGGGGCCGAGCGGAATGCCCAGCGCCCACCAGACGTAGAAGAGCAGGGTCCAGGCCACCAGCATGGCCACGGACAGCGGCAGGGTCAGCGAGGCGAGGGTGCCGATTCCGGCGGAGCGCCGGTAGCGCTGGAGGAAGCCGAGCGCCATGACGAAGTAGGCGCTCATCGGGGTGATGGCGTTGGTGCAGGAGTCGGCGATGCGGTAGACGGCCTGGGTGGCCTCCGGGGGGATGTGCAGCAGCATCAGCATCGGCACGAAGACCGGGGCCACCAGCGCCCACATGGCCGAACCGCTGGTCATCGCCAGATTGATCACCGTGCACACCACCACGATGCCGAGGAAGGCGACCGGGCCGGTGACCCCGAGGTCCTTCAGCAGATCGGCGCCGCGGATGGCGAGCACCTGGCCGACGCCGGTCCACTTGAAGTAGGCGAGGAACTGGGAGATGGCGAAGAACAGCACCAGGATGGGGGCCATCTCCCGCATGCCCTGCGCCATGAAGTCCGGGATGTCACGGCCGCCGCGGACGGTACCGGCCGCACGCCCGTAAACCGCGCCGAGGAGGGCGAAGAGCAGGCCGAGCACCACGGCGATACCGGAGAGCACGGGCGATTCGACGATGCTGCCGCCCTCGCCGCGCAGCGGTGACCCGGTGGGGATCATCGCCACCACGATCACCGCGAGGTAGCCGACGAGGACGACGGTGGCGCGGCGCAGCCCGCGGCGCTCCTCGGGTGCGAGGGCGAGCTCGACATCCCCGGTGGCCTTCCCGGTGGCTTCGCCCTCCGCCTCCTCGGGCTCGGGCGGAAGCGCCGCCACCCGCTTCACCAGCACCTTCTCGGTGACGAAGGTGATCACGGCGGCCAGCACCACCGAGGAGGCGAGGGAGAAGAAGTAGTTGGACAGCGGGGTGACGACATAGCCGGGGTCCACGGTGTGCGCGGCGGCCGTGGTCAGCCCGGACAGCACCGCGTCCATCGGGGTGATCAGCGGGCTGGCGTCATAGCCCGCCGATACGCCGACGAACGCCACGACGATCCCCAGCAGCGGACTGCGCCCGACGGCCCGGAAGGCCAGCCCGCCCAGGGGGACCAGCGCCACATAGGCGGCGTCGGACGCGATGTGGGCGACCATCGCGGTGAAGGCCAGGGCGAAGGTCATCCAGCGTGCCGGGACCTTGGCGACGCCGGCCCGCAGCATCGCCGCGAGCAGCCCCGACCGGTCGGCGACGGCGACACCGAGCATGACGACCAGGATGGTGCCGAGCGGTGGGAAGGTGGCGTAGTTGGTGATCGCGTCGTTGATCATCGACCGCACCCCGTCGACCGAGATCAGGCTGCGCACCGCCACGGTCTTGTCCCCCGCCGGGTCGACCGCGGAGACGTCGGCGGTGGCGAGCCCCCAGCTGATCAGCGCGAGGAAGGCGCTGAGGATCGCGAACAGCCAGAAGGGGTGGGGAAGCTTGTTGCCCGCGCGCTCGACGGCGCCGAGCACCCTGAGCAGTGCGGACAGCGCCGCCGAGGAGTCCCCGGGCTCGTCGGGAGGCGGTTTGCCGGGGGTGTTGTCGGGTGTGGTCGTGGTGTCGTTGGAACTCACCGTCCGCACTCCTTCGTCGACGACGCAGTAGTGGTCGTCCATTAGAGAAGGCATGACGGAATGAGGCAAGTAAAAGACTCGTAACGCAAGAATGATTCACGCATGGAGCACCAATCGCACGATAGATTCTTATCCATGACAGCCGTTCCCTCCACCCCACCGGTGCTCGACGACGCCGACCTCGATCTGGTGGCCGCCCTGCAGGTGGCGCCGAGGGCGCCGCTGAGCGCGCTGGCCGAGGTGCTCGGCAGCTCCGCCAGCACCGTCGGCCGCCGGCTGGCCCGGCTCGCGGAGGAGCGGCTGCTGCGGGTGATCGGGCAGGTGGAATGGCCGATGCTGGCCGAGGGCAACCCCCTGCACATCTGGGTGGCCACGGCCCCGGGGCAGGCGTGGGAGGTGGCCCGGCAGCTGTCCGCGCTGCCCGAGATCCCGTTCGTCGCCACGACCACGGGCCGCACCGATGTCTACTGCTCCCTGCACGCCACCCGGCGCGACCGGGCGCGTGAGCTGCTGATGACCCGGATCCCGTCCGTCCCCGGTGTGCGGTCGGCCCATACCGAGCTGGTGCTGCGGGCGACGGCGAAGTCCGACTCCTGGCGGCTGCGGCGGCTGGACGACGCGCAGGTGCGGGCGTTGCGGGAGGTCGCCGATCCGGTGGAGGAGCCCGCGTCCGTCACCGGGTTCGGCGACGACGAGCTGCGGGCCATGGAACTGCTGCGTCAGGACGGCCGGGCGAGCGCCGCCGATGTGGCACGCGGGCTCGGCATCAGCCGGTCCACCGCCTACCGGCTGACCCAGTCACTCCTCCAGCGCGGGCTGGTGCGGCCCCGCGTGGAGATCGAACCGGCGCTGCTCGGCCATCCGCTGGAGGTCGTGATCGAGCTGCATGCCGCGCCCGGGGCCATCCAGGAAGTGGCCGACGCGCTGGCCCGGCATCCCTCGGCGCGCTATGTCTCGATCGTGGCGGGCACCTCCTCGGTGATCCACCACGGGGTGTTCCGGGACGAGGACGGCCTGGCCGAGCTGCTCACCCGCGATCTGGCGACGCTTCCCGGCATCACCGCCTGCGAGGTGTCGGTGGTCCTCGATGTGCTGCGCCGGTACTGGATCGGCCGCGAGGACGGAAGACTGGTGGGCCAGGACCGATGAGTTCCGCGCGGCGCGCCGGTCTGAGGTGACACAGGGGGCGGCACCTTCCCGCCCCCGCTCACCGAGGAGACACCATGAGCAGCGACGAGATCACCATCGGCCGGGACCTGGACGCGCCGCGCGAGACGGTGTGGCGGGTGTGGACCGAGCCGCAGTACTTCGCCCGCTGGTTCGGCGCCGCGCCCGAGTCCGTCGACCTCGACGTCCGGCCGGGTGGCGCCTGGAGGGCGACCGTCGCCACTCCCGCGGGCGAGATGCCGATGCGCGGTGTCTACCGCGAAGTGGTCGGCCGGGAGCGGCTGGTGTGGACGCTGGACCTGCCGCAGGGTGCGATGGAGATGACCGCCACCTTCGCCGATCTGGACGGCGGCCGGACCCGGGTGGTGCTCCGGCAGCCCGCTCCGCCGGAGGAGCAGTGCGCCCAGGCCGAGGAGGGCGCGGCCCAGCTGCTGGACGCCTTCGCCAAGGTGCTCGCGTCGGTCTGAGCGCTCCCGGTCACTCCCGCGGCGGCGGCCCGTCCCACTCGATGACGTCCACCTCGTCGCCCACGGCCAGTTTTCCGGCGCGGGTCACGGAGAACTGGCAGCCGAACAGGGGGGCGCCGCCGGGGCCGCGCCGGTAGCCGGCCATGGTGCGCAGCGGCTCGGGGCCCGCCTTGACGCCCTCGCTCTGATCGACCGTCGTCACGACGCACCGGGCGGTGTGCTTGGCGAAGCCCAGCTCGGCACCGCCGACGGCGATCCTGCGGACCCGGTCCTCCCGATGGGGTTCGTCCCATCCGCCGATCACGATGCCGGGGCGGAAGCGGTTCATCGGCAGTGCAGCGCCGCCCGCCTCGGCGATCCGCTCGTTCAGCCCGTCCAGGCTGGCCCGGGAGACGATGTGCACCGCGGCGCTGTCGGCGTAGCCACAGGTGCCGGGGATCCATCCGCCGGTCACCCGGTCGTGCTCCGGGGGCACCCGCACCAGCCTGCTCGGCGCGCTCAGAAACCGGGAAAGCCACATGGCGGCGTCCTCGCCCTGGTCGATGCCGAGATAGGGGGTGTCGAACACGGTGACCTCGCGCCGCGCGGAGGTGGTGTCGATGTCGATGGCCACCTCGTCCCCGCCGGGGGCGGACAGGGTGAGCCGGGTGCCGTGCCGGTCGATGGCGGGGCGGATGACGGCGAGCCGGGGATCCCGCCGCTGAGTGCGGCACTCCCCGTCCTCACCGATGACCATGAAGCTGCGGTCGTGTTCCAGACCCGCCTCCGTCAGCAGCGCCTCGGACAGCGGAACGCCCGCGCAGCCCTTGATGGGATAGCAGGTCAGCTCGACAACGGTGGCCACGCGGGCACCTTACCCCAGGGATGGCGGCGGCTCCGAGCGGCCGGTCGGGGCGCTCATTCCCCCTCGCCCGGTGCCCGACCGGCGTTTCATGGCACGGCCGGGTTCCGCCATGCGCCCCCGACCCGGCGTCCAGCGGCAAGGCGTAGCACCGAGTACGCCGAATGACCCACCGCGCACGACCGGTGACCACCGGCATACGCCGTAGGCGCGCCGCGTCTCCCGTCGGCGGGAACCCAAACGAACCGTTTCCAGGGAGCGGTGGAGGAGCCGCGGGAAAAGCGCGGCCCCGGCGCCGCCCGGGGGTCCGGACAGGCGGGGTGAAGGGTGATTATTCCGGGGCCGCTCCTGCGAGCGGCCGGAAGGGAGGAAGTCGATGTGAGGCAATGATATGCGCGGCGGCTCGGTTCCCGCTATACACGGGCGGCGTGATTCTCCGCCAGTTCCCCGGCGGCCATGACGACCGGGCCTTTTCGGAGAACTGCCGCTGCGCACGGGCGGTCGGCGCGGCGATGCACGACAAGAGATACGGTAAACGCCAAGTCAAGTCCGTTCTGTGGCCCACGAGTTGGCCGGGCACCGAGCGGCTGCCCCTGTTCCGCGGGCCATACCGGAGGCGAGAGCGTATACGAGTCGGGGGCCTGGTTCCGCGCCCGGTGCCCTCGGGAGCGAGCCGTAAGGCGCGCCGGTGCCGAAAGCGACGAGGAGCAGGGAGCGAGGAACGAGCGACCGTCGACGAGGAGTGTCGGCACCGGATCAGAGCGCGCGGAGGCGAGCGACCCAAGAAGAGGCGTTCGTCTCGCCGTCTCCGCGCCGTCTCCCTGCCGTGTCGTCGCCGGGGGCCGCGTCCGCTCCCGGCCGGATCCCGGCCCTGAACGCCACGGTCGGCGGCGGGCCCCCGCCGATACGTTTCAGTCTCCCGCCGCGCCCTGGGAAACTCCGCCGGGCACCTCCGGCGCGTTCGCTCATGCGTCCCCCTCTTCCCCGCCCCGCCGCAAGGCCGTCCTATTTCCCGCCCCCTCCCGCCGCCTCCCGCTCTCCCCTTCCGCTCCTCCCCTCCCCGGCATTCTCCGGATGCCGGGGAGGGGACCGGAACGGCCGGTTCCGGCGCGGTGCCGCGCGGTTACGGCCGCCCGCTCGGGCCCGGCCGTCAAGCGGCCGATCTTGACCGGGCGGTGACGCAATAGCGCCGGGGAAGATCCCGTGCCGCGCGCCCGGCCCGCACCGGACGCCGTATTGAGCCGCCCGCCGCTCGTCCGGTCTTCAACCTCTCGCGCCCCGGCGGCAATTCACCCGAACCGCCGTCCGAGATCGGTCACCGATCAACCGGAAACCAATCCGGCGGAATAGCGTCCGCCCCGTCCGGCGCCCCGGAGAATCATTTCCCGCCGTACGAGGACGTCCGGCGGCGCGTGATCGCCCGGCGCCCGCCCCGGCCCGCCGCTCCCGTCCCGCCGGCGGCCGTGCGCCCCCGGCCCTCCATGCGCCTCCCGCCGCTCAGCTGAGGGAGCGTCAGCCGATTCCGGGGTGGCACCGGGCGGCGCGCGGCGGTCCATGAGGCCCCCTGCGCCTTGTGACCGGCGGGGCCGGGCTGCGGTACTCGTACAGCCCGCCGGGTCCTCCGGAGGGTGACGTCGAGAGCCGTTGTGGAGAGGAACCAGCCTCATGGCCGTACGAGGAAGTCACCGACGCCCCGCATCGCCCAGCAGGGTCTCGCCGCTGTGCGTGGCGCTCACCGCGGGTGGTGTCGGCATCGTCCTGCCGTTCCTCGGCACCGGCGCCGCCCACGCGGCCTCGGTCGACACCTGGAACCGGGTCGCCAAGTGCGAGAGCGGGGGCAACTGGCACATCAACACCGGCAACGGCTACTACGGCGGACTGCAGTTCTCCCAGCACACCTGGGCGGCGTTCGGCGGCACCGCCTACGCCCCGCGGGCCGATCTGGCCTCCAAGGCCCAGCAGATCACCGTGGCGGAAGCGGTGCTGCGCAAACAGGGCCCCGGCGCGTGGCCGGTGTGCTCCGTCCGCAGCCGGCTGACCCGGTCCGGGCCACCCGCCGGAGTGACGAGCCAGAACGCCCACCCCCGCGCCCAGCACCCGGCCAAGCCCAAGAAGTCGGCCAAGTCCGCCGCTAAGTCCCGGGCCCGGCAGCACACCGCCCGGCGCGCGGCGGCGTCCGGCTCCTACGCGGTCGTCCGCGGCGACACGCTGTCCCGCATCGCCACACGTGCGTCCGTCAGGGGTGGCTGGAAGGCGCTGTACCACGCCAACCGCGGGACCGTCGGCCCGAACCCGCATCTGATCCACCCGGGGCAGCGGCTGACCCTGCCCGCGGGCTCCCGGCATCCGCACAAGGCGGCGCCCCGGCACCGCGCCTCGACGGTCTCGAGCCACCCGGTGGTCCGCAAGACGGCGGCCCGCCCGCATATGGCCCCGGTCAGCGGGCCGGTCAGCGCGGGGTACGGCATCCGCGGCCCGCGGTGGGCGAGCGGCCATCACACCGGCGTGGACTTCGCGGTTCCCACCGGCACCTCCGTGCGCGCGGCCGCCCCGGGCACCGTGGTGGCGGCCGGGTGGGGCGGCGCCTTCGGCCACCAGGTGATCATCCGCCACGCCGACGGGCTCTACACCCACTACGCGCATCTGTCGGCACTGACGGTACGCACCGGGCAGTCGGTCGAGGCGGGCCACCGGATCGCCCGGTCCGGCAGCACCGGGAACGCCACCGGACCGCATCTCCACTTCGAGGTCCGCACCAGCCCGCGCTACGGGTCCGACATCGACCCGCTGGCCTATCTGCGCTCCCACGGCGTCAGCGTCTGACGCCACACACCGGACGCATGGCGTCCGCACGGTCCATCTCCGAGGGGTGGGGGAAGGGGAGGCCGCCCGAGGCACGGCTCGGGCGGCCTCCCGCCATCCGCGCGGGGACCGGTCAGTACCAGATCGCGACGGCCAGCCCGGTCTCCGTCGTCTGAGGCGGATCGGGAAGGCTCCGGGCGGCCTGGAGCGCGATGCGCCGCGCGCTCCAGGCCGCCGCCGCGGCGTCCAGGACGTCGTCGGGCGGCACCCGCCCGGCCGGTCCGAGGTCGTCGGGCAGGAGGATGCCCTGGTCCGCCAGCAGCCGGCGGCGCACGGCCTGGCCGCTCCAGCTCTTCTTGCTCCAGGGCACGGGCCGCCCCTCGCCGAGGGCGGCGAAGGAGACCTCGGGATGGACCTCGTACAGCCGGTGGTCGCCCCCGTCACGGCAGGCGTTGGCCTCGCGCAGCTTCGCCGCCAGCCCCCACGACTGACGGCTGAGCCCCTGACCGGTCAGCCGCCGGCAGACCGCGTTGGCGCCGTCGTAGCCGTCCGCCTCCCAGACCTCGCGCGGCGGTACGGAGAAGACCCGGGAGCGGTGCGGGGCCACCATCGTGGTGGCCAGGGCGTCGGCCTCGCGCCATCCCTCCGCCAGCAGCCCCAGCGGCATGTCGACCGCCACCACGGCGGCGTCCCCTACCCGGCCGAGCAGCTCGCTCAGCGCCTCGGCGGTGTCGGCCCCCGCGAAGCGGCCCTCCTCGTCCAGGGTCACGGCCACCCAGCCGGTGCGGCAGGCGTCCACCCCCACGACGGGCGATTCGGCGCATCCGGGTGCGGGCGGGGTGTGAAAAGCATCGCGACGGGAACCCATGCGCCGTATCCGACCACGCGGATGAGCCGGTGCGGGACGGAACGGCAGGAAAGGACGGCGATGGGCGTACGTACATGGATCCAGGATTGGCCTGTCTACCGCCAGCTCACCGGAAGCGACCCGCTCGGCCGCGGCGCCGCCACCACCTCGGCCGCCACCCGGGAGCGGCGCCCCCGCACCGTCACGGCCGACAAGGTGGTCAAGTCGGTGTGCCCCTATTGCGCGGTGGGGTGCGCCCAGAACGTCTATGTGAAGGACGACCGGGTGGTGCAGATCGAGGGCGACCCCGACTCACCGGTCAGCCGCGGCCGGCTGTGCCCCAAGGGCTCGGCGTCGCTCCAGCTGACCACCGGGGAGTCCCGGCGGCACGAGGTGCTCTACCGCCGCCCGTACGGCACCGATTGGGAGCGGCTGGACCTGGACACCGCGCTGGACATGGTCGTGGAGCGGGTGCTCCGCACCCGTCGCGAGGGCTGGGAGTGGGAACGGGACGGGGTCGGCGTCAACCGCACCATGGGGATCGCCAGCCTCGGCGGCGCCACCCTGGACAACGAGGAGAACTACCTCATCAAGAAGTTGCTGACCGGGCTCGGGGTGATCCAGGTGGAGAACCAGGCCCGGGTCTGCCACTCCTCGACCGTGGCCGGGCTCGGCACCTCCTTCGGCCGCGGCGGCGCCACCACCTTTCTGCAGGACCTGCAGAACGCGGACTGCATCGTGATCGAGGGCTCCAACTTCGCCGAGGCCCACCCCGTGGGCTTCCAGTGGGTGATGGAGGCCAAGGCGCGCGGCGCGAAGGTCATCCATGTCGATCCGCGCTTCAGCCGCACCAGCGCGCTGGCCGATCTGTACGTACCGATCCGGGCCGGCACCGACATCGCCTTCCTCGGCGGCATCATCAACCACGTCCTGACCGGCGGCCACGACTTCCGCGACTACGTCCTGGAGTACACCAACGCGGCCAGCATCGTCGGCGAGGAGTTCGAGGACACCGAGGACCTGGCCGGGATCTTCTCCGGTCTCGACCTGGAGACCGGCCACTACGACATCTCCACCTGGGCTTACGAGGGCACCGAGGTCCAGGCGCCACAGGGCGCGCCCGACGAGCTGTACGAGGACCGCAC
Source organism: Streptomyces iranensis (assembly GCF_017874715.1). Classification (GTDB taxonomy): domain Bacteria; phylum Actinomycetota; class Actinomycetes; order Streptomycetales; family Streptomycetaceae; genus Streptomyces; species Streptomyces iranensis. Next base: position 171,848 of record NZ_JAGGLR010000020.1, read on the forward strand.
CCGGCGTGGCGCGTCCCTGGCGACCGCCGCCCTCTCCGAGTCCCACGGCTCCGGCGGCGCGCCCACCTCCGCCGAGGTCCCCACCGACCGGACCCTGCGACATCCGCGCTGCGTCTATCAGATCCTCAAGCGCCACTTCTCCCGCTACACACCCGAGATGGTCGAGGAGACCTGCGGAATTCCCCAGGACACCTTCCTGGAGGTGTGCCGCGCACTGGTGGAGAACTCCGGCCCGGACCGCACCTCGGAGTTCGTGTACGCCGTCGGCTGGACCCAGCACACCGTGGGCGCCCAGTACATCCGCACCGCCAGCATCCTCCAGCTGCTGCTCGGCAACATCGGCCGCCCCGGCGGCGGCATCCAGGCGCTGCGCGGCCACGCCAGCATCCAGGGCTCCAGCGACATCCCCACCCTGTTCAACGTGCTCCCCGGCTACATCCCGATGCCGCACGCCCACGCCCACGAGGACCTGGACGCCTTCGTCGGGGCCGTGAAGACCGAGAAGGGCTTCTGGGGCGAGATGCGCTCCTATGTCGTCAGCCTGCTCAAGGCGTACTTCGGCGACGCCGCACACGCCGACAACGACTACTGCTTCGGCCATCTGCCCCGGCTGACCGGCTCCCACAGCACCTACCACACGGTGAAGGAGATGCTGGACGGAGTCTGCAAGGGCTACTTCCTGATGGGTGAGAACCCCGCCGTGGGCTCGGCCAACACCAAGATGCAGCGCCTGGGCATGGCCAACCTGGACTGGCTCGTCGTCCGGGACTTCTCCCTCATCGAGTCCGCCACCTGGTGGCAGGACGGACCGGAGATCGAGACCGGCGAGCTGCGCACCGAGGACATCGCCACCGAGGTGTTCTTCTTCCCCGCCGCCGCCCACACCGAGAAGTCCGGCTCCTTCACCAACACCAACCGGATGCTGCAGTGGCATTTCGCCGCCAAGGAGCCGGACGGCGAGGCGCGCAGCGATCTGTGGTTCATGTACCACCTGGGGCGGCGGATCAAGGAGCGGCTGAAGGACTCCACCGACCCGATGGACCGGGCCGTCCAGGATCTGGCCTGGTCCTACCCCACCGAGGGGCCGCTGGACGAGCCCAGCGCCGAGGCGATCCTGGCCGAGATCAACGGCCATGACGCGCGCGGCGAGCCGCTCGGCGCGTACACCCAGCTGAAGGACGACGGCTCCACCTCCTGCGGCTGCTGGATCTACTGCGGGGTGTACGCCGACGGCGTCAACCAGGCCGCCCGCCGCAAGCCGCACACCGAGCAGGACTGGATCGCCGCCGGATGGGCCTGGGCCTGGCCCGCCAACCGCCGCATCCTCTACAACCGCGCCTCGGCCGACCCCGACGGCAACCCGTGGAGCGAGCGCAAGGCGCTGGTGTGGTGGGACGAGGAGCGGGAGCGGTGGACCGGCCATGACATCCCGGACTTCATCCCCGACCGGGCGCCGTCCTACCGCCCGCCCGAGGACGCCCAGGGCCCGGACGCGCTCAGCGGAGTGGATCCGTTCATCATGCAGGCCGACGGCAAGGGGTGGCTGTACGCCCCGGCCGGGCTGGTCGACGGCCCGCTGCCGACGCACTACGAGCCGCAGGACTCGCCGGTGCGCAATCCCCTCTACCCGGAGCAGCAGCGCAACCCGGTCCGGGAGGTGATCTCCGATGAGCACAACGTCTTCCACCCCAGCGGGGGCGAACCGGGCAGCGAGGTGTTCCCGTACATGATCACCACCTATCGGCTCACCGAGCACTTCACGGCGGGCGGGATGAGCCGCTGGACACCGTATCTGGCCGAGCTGCAGCCGGAGTTCTTCTGCGAGGTCTCCCCCGAGCTGGCCGGTGAGCGGCATCTGGAGCACACCGGCTGGGCGACGCTCATCAGCGCGCGCGGGGTGATCGAGGCCCGGGTGATGGTCACCGAGCGGATGTCCCCGATCAGGGCCGGGGGCCGCACGGTGCATCAGATCGGGCTGCCGTACCACTGGGGTCCCAATGGCTACACCCGCGGGGACGCCGCCAATGAGCTGTCCGCCATCGCCCTCGACCCGAATGTCCACATCCAGGAGGTGAAGGCGCTGAGCGCCGACATCCGTCCCGGCCGCCGCCCCCGCGGCCCGGAGCTGACGGCCCTGCTCGAAGAGTACCGGCGGCGCGCCGGTATCACGGTGCGGACCGGAACGGAGGTGCGGGGATGACCGACACCTCGAAACGCTCATCGCTGATCGGCCGCAATCTGCTCGCCGGAGCCGAACCGGATGTCGCCGGAGACGCCGGGCACGAGGACCATCCACCCCGGGTCGGCTTCTTCACCGACACCTCGGTCTGCATCGGTTGCAAGGCGTGTGAAGTGGCGTGCAAGGAGTGGAACGCCGTCCCGGAGGACGGCCTGGACTTCACCGGCATGTCCTTCGACAACACCCAGGGCCTCTCCGCCTCCACCTGGCGCCATGTGGCCTTCATCGAGCAGAACAAGCCGCTGGGCCGGGCCGAGACGGGCGTCGACCACGGCGACGTCGATGTGCTGGCCCTCGCGGCGCGGGGCTCCGGGACCCCGGTCGGGGAGGCGGCGATCACCCCCACCTCCCCGGCGTCCCCGTCCGACGCCGGGCAGAACGGGCTGCGGTGGCTGATGTCCTCGGACGTGTGCAAGCACTGCACCCACGCGGCGTGCCTGGACGTGTGTCCGACCGGTGCGCTGTTCCGCACCGAGTTCGGCACCGTGGTGGTCCAGGACGACATCTGCAACGGCTGCGGCTACTGCGTGCCCGCCTGCCCGTACGGGGTCATCGACGTACGCCCCGAGGACGGCGGGGCCCACAAGTGCACCCTGTGCTACGACCGGCTGGGCGCCGGACAGGAACCCGCGTGCGCCAAGGCGTGCCCCACCGACTCCATCCAGTTCGGCCCCCTGGACGAGCTGCGCGAGCGCGCCGCCGCCCGGGTCGAGGAGCTGCACCGGGTGGGGGTCGAGGACGCGCGGCTGTACGGACACGACCCGGAGGACGGCGTCGGCGGCGACGGCGCCTTCTTCCTGCTGCTGGACGAGCCGGAGGTGTACGGGCTGCCGCCGGACCCGGTCGTCACCACCCGCGACCTGCCCTCGATGTGGCGGCACGCGGGTGCCGCGGCCCTGACCCTGCTCGGTGGCGTGGCCGCCGTGTTCGCGGCCCAGACCGGCGTCAGCGGGCGCCGTACCGGAAGGAGGCGCTGATGAGCGAGTCGGACGTCACCCGTGACGGCATCCGCGGCGCCCGGCCGGGCCGGGACGCTCAGGTCGGCAAGGGGATGGGGGACGGCAAGCGGCGCGGCCGCAAGGGCGGGAAGGGCCGCAAGGGCGATCAGCCGATGGTCCCCCGGGCGGAGTTCACCTCCTACTACGGGCGGCCGGTGCTCAACCCGCCCACCTGGCGTCCCCTGGACATCGCGGGCTACTTCTTCCTCGGCGGGCTCGCGGGCGCCGGGTCGGTGCTCGCGGCGGGCGCCGAACTGACCGGCCGTCCGGCCATGGCCCGCGCGCTCAAGGTGTCCTCGATCGCCGCCCTGACCGGCTCCACCGCCGCCCTGATCCACGACCTCGGGCGCCCCGGGCGGTTCGCCAATATGCTGCGGGTCTTCAAGCCCACCTCGCCGATGAGCGTCGGCTCATGGCTGCTGGCGGCCTACGGCCCGATGGCGGGTGCGGCCGCCGCCTCGGACCTGGCCGGGCGGCTGCCGCGGGCCGGCCGTGCGGCCACGGTGGGGGCGGCGCTGCTGGGCCCGGCGGTGGCCTCGTACACGGCGGTGCTGGCCGCCGACACGGCCGTCCCCGCATGGCACGACGGCTATCGCGAACTGCCGTATCTCTTCGTCGGCTCGGCCGCCATGGCGGCGGGCGGTATGGCCCTGCTGGCCTCGCCGGTCGCCGAGAACGCCCCGGCGCGGGGCGTGGCGCTGCTCGGCACGGCGGTGGAGACCGCCGCCGTCAAGGCCATGGAACGGCGGCTCGGGGTGGTCGCCGAGACCTACCGCGAGGGCCGGGCGGGCAGGCTGATGCGCGCCGCCGAGGCGCTGTCGGTGGCGGGCGCGCTCGGCGGCGCCCTCCTCGGCCGCCGCAGCCGCGCCGCCGCGGCCCTCAGCGGTGCCGCCCTGCTGGCGGCCTCCGCGTGCACCCGTTTCGGGGTGTTCCACGCCGGGATGCGGTCGGCGGAGGACCCGAAGTACACGGTCCTGCCCCAGCGGGAGCGGCTCGAGGCGCGGCGGGAGCGGTCGGAGGACGACTGACCCCGCCGCGCCGTACGGCCTTCCGCGGTCTCTACCTCAGCGACGAGACCATTCGATTTCCCCCTCCCCGACGCCGACCACCGCTGTCTGCTGTGGGACCGCTCCCTGGGCACCGTCCTCCCCCGCTCCACCGATCTGGACCTGGACTTCTGCGCCGAGTCCTTCGAGCTGGCCGGCGGGCCGACTGACCCTGGCCTCGGAGTTCGGCCCGTACACGTCCCTGCTGACGGACTGACTGACGGGCTGACGGGCTGACGGGCTGACGGGCTGACTGACGGACGGGCGCAGTGCCGCGTCGAGGGCTATCGCTCAGCCGAAGCCGACGGTGAGGTCGACGGCCTGGTCGACGGCGAAGCGGGGGCGGTTCCGCCGCCGGGGTTCGGACCGTAGGCGTCCAGGAAGCGGTCGCGGAAGGAGCTCATCTTCCACACCGGGGCCTTCGCGCCCGGCATCAGACCGTCGTCCCAGTCCCAGTGGGAGATCCGGTCCAGTACCGCCTTGTCGTGCGCGACGATCGCCACCGGCACGTCCCGGCTGGCGTTGTCGCCGCTGACCCGGGCGAGCGGCTGGTGGTCGCCGAGGAAGACCAGCACCGTGTTCTTGTTGCCGTACTTCAGCACATAGTCGATGAGGCTGTTGACCGAGTACTGGATGGACCTTCCGTACTCGGTCTTCACCTTCTTGGAATCGGTGAACACGTCCGCGGGCTTCTTGCCCGCCTTCTGGATGGCCTTGTAGACCGAGCCGTTGCCGACCTCGCTCCAGGGGACCGTCTTGGGGATGGGCGCCCAGGGCTGGTGGCTGGAGGTCAGGATGATCTCCGACATCAGCGGCTTGTCGTGCTTCTTGCCGTGCTCCAGGCGCTGGAACGCCTTCAGGGCGTACTGGTCGGGCATGGTCGACCAGCTGAACTTCGGGCCCTTGTAGCCGAGTTCCCGGGAGTCGTAGACGTGGTCGAGGCCGTAGAACTTGCCCTCCGGCCAAGCCTTCTGCACCCCCGGCATGATGCCGACGGTCCGCCAGGCGCCGGTGCGCTGGAAGGCGCGGGTGATGGACATGTGGTCGCCCGCGGTGACGGTTCGGTAGCGGTTCTGGTTGTCGATCCACAGGCCGGTGAGGAAGGTGGAGTGACCCAGCCAGCTGCTGCCGCCGTACGTGGCCGAGGTGAGCCAGCCGCTCTTGGCGGCGAACCCGGCCTTGCCCAGCCGCTTGGTGGCGTTCTTGAGCGTCTTGTCGACACCGGGCGCGATCGCCGGGTCCTCGATGGCCGAGCGGCCGTAGCTCTCGATGAAGGTGAAGATCATGTCCTTGCCGCGCAGCCCGGTCAGCAGCTGGTCGCCGGGGGTGTCGCCGTAGGTGTCCACGGCGGCCACCTTGGCGAACTCCCGCTCGTCCCTGAGGGTTTTGCGCACCCGCTCGGCCCGGTCCTGGAGCAGCGCGGTGGTGCTCCTGGACGCGAACGGCGCCCCGGCCACCTGCACCCCGAGCGCCGCGCACATCACCCAGACGGTGCCGAGCACCAGGGTGGTACGGGTGGCCACGGCGATGTTCCGCGCCATGACATTGCTGACCCGCAGGACGGCGAGCGCCATCAGGACGAGCAGTGCGACGGCGAGCACCACGACCCCGATCACGGCGACGGTGGCGGCCGTCCCACCGACCGAGTCCTTGAGGTACGACTCGGCGTCGTCCAGCAGTATCCAGTCGAGCACCACGTTGAACCCACGGCCGAGGAACTCGTTGAAGCCGATATCGAGGAGGTTCAGGATGGTCAGCGCCCCGAGGGCCGCCCCGGCGAGCACCGCCACCACCCGCCGCGCCATCGTCGGCAGCATGAGCAGCAGCGTGGCGCCGAAGATGCCCTCCACCGGGATGCGCATGAAGGCGCTGGGTTCGACGAGGGTGAGTTTGGTCGGCAGGAGGAGAGCGATGAACACGAGGGCGAGGGACAGTGTCGTGACCGTCCACGCCACCGTCCGTGCCGCGACGGGGTACTTGGCGCGCCATCCCTTGCGGGCGGGGGCCGCGTCGGGGGCGGTGCCGACCAGGGGGCCGGTCACGGTGGTCTCCTCCGGGTCCTCCTCCGGGTCCTCCTCCACGTCCGCGACCGCGCCCTGGGCGGTGTCGGCGCCCCGGGCGGTGTCCGCGCCCTGGGCATCCGCGGCGGTGTCCGCCGCCTGGGCGGGGGCCGTATCCGGCTCCCCCGCGTCATCCCGCCCCTGGACGGGGACATCCGGTGTGCGCTCAGGTGGACCCTCCGGTGACGGGCCCTCCGTCAGGCCCTCCCCCGTGGTTCCCTTGTCCGATTCCGACCGCTGACGAGAGCTCGATTGGCGCGACAACCCGAAGGTCCTTCCCTGCGAAGCCCGGTGGTGGCACGGCGGACCCGGCTCGGGTGGCCGGTGCCCGTCGTTATCCGTACGGCGTGCCAGGGGTCCGCGTTCAATCACCTGGCACTTTTTCCCGGCGCCTCCCGCCCCTCGCGAGCGCATCCACCCCACGATACGCTGACTCCTTCACATGGATGTGAAGGATGCGGGGGTGAGAGGACGGGGCATATGCGCATCGGAGAGCTGTCGGAGCGCACCGGCACACCGCGCCGGCTGCTGCGCTACTACGAGGAGCAGGGGCTGATCCTGCCCGACCGCTGCGCGAACGGCTATCGCTCGTACGACGAGCGTCTCGTCGACCGGATACTGCAGATCAGGGGCCTGCTCGACGCCGGGCTCCCCACCCGCATCATCAAGCAGATCCTGCCGTGCCTCGACAAGCCCCGGCTCATCCACTTCTCCGATGCCACACCGGAGATGGTCGCCACGCTGGAGAACGAGCGGGATCGCATGACCCGGCGCATCGAGTGCCTGACCCGCAACCGGGAAGCGATCTCCCAGTATCTTGACGCCGTGCTCGGCAACCACGCCACCAGCTGACTCACCCAGGGAGCGCGAGATGACCGTCCGCCGTGTCGTACCCAACATCCGGTCCGAAGCGATGCGGGAGAACCGGGAGTTCTACGGCCTCCTGGGCTTCGAAGAGGTGATGAACCAGGGCTGGATCATGACGCTCGCCTCCGCCACCAACCCCACGGCCCAGATCAGCGTGCTGACCCATGACGAGACCGGTCCGGTGGTCCCCGATGTGAGCGTCGAGGTGGACGACGTGGACGCGGCCTACGCGGCGATGTGCGACAGCGGCGCCGAGATCGTGCACTCCCTGCGGGACGAGGAGTGGGGCGTCCGCCGCTTCTTCGTCCGCGACCCCAACGGCCGCGTGATCAATGTGCTGAGCCACCGCCGATAACCCGCTGCGTGCCGCCCGCACACCGCGCTAGCGTCATCCCTCATGACGACGCCACCGCGCATCCGCCCGCACCGCTCCGCCGATGAGCGCACCCAGCTGCTGGGCTGGCTCGATATGCAGCGCGCCATCATCGCGTGGAAATGCGAGGGCCTGTCCGAGGCGGACGCCCACCGCTCCCTCCTCCCCGCCTCGCCCCTGATGACTTTGGCCGGGATCGTCTCCCATTTACGCTGGGTGGAGCACCTGTGGTTCGAGATCGTCCTGCTCGGCCACCCGGCCCAGGGACCCCGGTTCGACGATGACGTCGAGCACGCCGGCATGAGAGTCGAGGGCATCCCGCTCGCCCAGCTCCTCGAGGACTACGCCCAGCAGTGCCAGGTGTCCAACGAGATCACCGCGACCCACGCCCTGGACGACACCGGCCGCCACCCGGACTCCAGCGCCACCTCCACCAGCCTGCGATGGATCCTCTTCCACATGATCGAGGAAACCGCCCGCCACGCCGGCCATATGGACACCATCCGGGAACTCGTCGACGGCGAGAAGGGCTACTACTGACGCCCGGCTACGGTGGCCGGAAGACGTACAAGGAGCGCGTACGGGCGGACATCCGGCACGCCCTGGACTGTCCGACGTCTTCACCTTCACCCAGGACCAGACCGGCGATCCGCAGGCGCTGCACCCCTCGACCGTGCGCGGCTCCAGCCAGGCGCCGGCCACCGCGGGCCCCGGTACGGGCGAGTATCCGGAGGCCGACTTCGACCGGCCGGTGCGGCTGCGGAAGCCGCTGATCACCTCGGGGCGCGCGGCGAAGGCGGATGAGTTCCTGACCCAGGCGCGGCCCTCGGAACTCGCCCTCACACTGGTCGACTCCGGGGGCGAGCGCACCCCGAAGGGCGTCAACCTCCAGGACCGGGCCGGTCAGCAGAGTTTCGATGTAGGCCCGGCGCGCGGCGGCCGGGTCAGCGGTCCCCCCGGGCGGCGGTGCGCCGGGCGCTGTCGCGGCGGGGCCGCAAGGGAGCGTCCTCGTCGCTGAAGAGCTCGGGGTGCTTGGTGCGGATCTTCTCCACATCGCTGAAGACCAGCCGCAGATGGGAGCGGAGCGACTCGTCGGCGCGGTCCAGATCGCCCGCCTCCAGCAGGTCGACCACCTCGCGGTGCTGGCCGATGAGCAGGGACATCTGCTGGGTCATCGGCAGTGACAGCCTGCGGGCCCGGTCCAGCTGGGCCTTGGCCTGGCTGACGACCGGCCAGGCCGAGGCGTGTCCGCTGACGGCCATCAGGCGGGCGTGGAACTCCTCGTCCAGCTGGAAGAAGCCCTCCATGTCGGACTGGCGGTCGGCCTCCTCCTGCGCGGTGAGCAGCACCCGCAGCTCGGCCACGTCCCGCGCGCCGGCCTTGCCGACGGCCTCCCGCAGCGCGGCGCACTCCAGCGCCTCCCGGATGAACTGGGCGGAGGCGACAGCGCGCTCCCGGATGCGCGAGACGAACGTGCCCATCTGGGGATAGATGTCCACCAGCCCCTCGTCGGCGAGCAGGATCAGGGACTCGCGGACGGGAGTGCGGCTCACCCCGAGCTCGGCCGCCAGATCGTTCTCCGAGACGGCGGAGCCAGGCTCCAGCTCCAGGCCGACGATGCGCGAACGCAGCACCTCATGGACCAGTTGCCGGGTGTTACGCCCCCGGGAGCGTGCCGTGTGCAGTCCCTCCGCCGATACCATCCGGCTCCTTCCGAACCCTTGACTCCGCTTGCTGACGTACTTGTATGGTAGCCGACCGACAGCCCGGACTCCACCCCGGGAGCCCGCTCAGTGAGGAGCACGCACGCATGGCCACGATCACGGAGGCCAAGGTCATCGTCACCTCGCCGGGTCGCAATTTCGTGACCCTGAAGGTGACCACCTCCGACGGCGTGACCGGTCTCGGTGACGCGACCCTGAACGGCCGCGAGCTCGCGGTCGCCTCATATCTGGAGGACCACCTCGTACCACTGCTGATCGGGCGCGACCCCGCCCGCATCGAGGACACCTGGCACTACCTCTACAAGGGGGCCTACTGGCGCCGCGGCCCGGTGACCATGACCGCCATCTCGGCCGTGGACACCGCACTGTGGGACATCAAGGGCAAGGTCGCGGGCCTTCCGGTGTACGAACTGCTGGGCGGCAAGGCCCGCGAGGGCGCCCTGGTCTACGGCCACGCCAGCGGCGGCGACGTCCCCGAGCTGCTGGACGACGTGGCCCGCTTCCAGGAGATGGGCTACCGCGCGATCCGCGCCCAGGCCGCCGTCCCCGGCTCACCGGGCACCTACGGCATCCGCCACGGCACGGTCGCCACCGTCTACGAGCCGGCCACCGGCGCGCTGCCCGAGGAGCAGCCGTGGTCCACCGAGGCGTATCTGGACTTCGCACCGCGCTATCTGGAGGCGGTCCGCGAACGGTTCGGCTTCGGCTTCCACCTGCTGCACGACGTCCACCACCGGCTCACCCCCACCGAGGCGGGGCGGCTCGGCCGCAGCCTGGAGGAGGTGCGGCTGTTCTGGATGGAGGACCCCACCCCCGCCGAGCTCCAGGAGTCCTTCCGCCAGATCCGCCAGTCCACCACCACCCCGATCGCGGTCGGCGAGGTCTTCAACTCCATCTGGGACTGCCAGCAGCTCATCACCGAGCGGCTCATCGACTACATCCGCGCCTCGGTGGTGCACGCCGGAGGCATCACCCATCTGCGGCGGATCTTCCACCTCGCCGAGCTGTACCAGGTGCGCACCGGTTCACACGGCGCCACCGACCTGTCCCCGGTGAGCATGTCGGCGGCCGTCCACCTCGATGTCACCGTGCCCAACTTCGGCATCCAGGAGTACATGGCGCACGACCCGCTCACCCACGAGGTGTTCCGGCCCGGCTACGAACTGATCGACGGCGCCCTGCACCCCCAGGCCGTGCCCGGCCTCGGCATCGAGCTCGACGAGCAGGCGGCCGCCCGCTTCCCCTACGACCCGAAGTACCTCCCGGTGAGCCGCCGTACCGACGGGTCGGTGCACGACTGGTGACCGCCGACTCCCCGCCGCGCCTGTCGCTGGCCACCCTGCCCCGCGTCCCCGCCGAGAGCCGCCCGCCCATCGACCCGGGGGCGCTGCGCCCCCGGATCGTGCACCTGGGCATCGGCGCCTTCCACCGCGCCCACCAGGCCCTCTACACCGAAGCCGCCGAGGCCGCGCACGGCGGCGGCTGGGGCATCGCCGGCGTCACCCAGCGCAGCCGGTCCGTCGTGGACGCGCTGCGCCCACAGGACGGGCTGTACTCCTTCACCGAACGGCGCCCCGACGGCCCGGCCACCCGCGTGGTCGGCACCGTGACCGAGGTGCTGCACGCCACCGACGACGGCACCCGGCTCGGCGCGCTCCTCGCCTCCCCCGAGGTCACCGTCGTCACCCTCACCGTCACCGAGAAGGGCTACCGGCGCGACGCCGCCACCGGCGGACTCGCCCTGGACGACCCGCTGATCCGGGACGACCTGGCGGGACGGCCCGCGCCCGTGAGCGTGGCCGGGCAGCTCGCCGCGGGGCTGCGCGCCCGGCTGCGGGCCGACGGCGCCCCGGTGTCGCTCGTCTCCTGCGACAACATGGCCGACAACGGCGCGGTACTGCGGCGCCTGGTACGGGAGTTCATCGCCGCCACCGCATGGGACGACCGCGACCGCCTGCTGGACTGGATCACCGGCTCGGTCGCCTTCCCCGCCACCGTCGTCGACCGCATCGTCCCCGCCACCACCGACACCGACCGGCGGACCGCCGCCCGCGCCCTGACCCTGGACGACGCGGGCGCGGTCACCGGCGAACCGTTCACCCAGTGGGTCCTCCAGGACATCTTCGCCGCCGACCGCCCGCACTGGGAGGCGGCCGGGGTCCGCTTCGTCCCCGATGTGAGCCCCTACCAGCTCGCCAAACTCCGGCTGCTCAACGGCGCCCACTCGCTCATCGCGTATCTCGGACTCGGACTCGGACACGGATGCGAGACCGTCGCCGATGTCCTGGCCACCCCCTGGGGCGAGGAGACCGTACGCGCCTACTGCGCCGAGGCCGCGCAGAGCCTGCCCCCCACCGAGGGTCTTGACCTCCCCGCCTACATCGACAGCCTGGTGGACCGCTTCGCCAACCCCGCGATGCACCACCGCATCCAGCAGATCGCCATGGACGGATCCCAGAAGATCCCCGAACGGTGGCTCGCCCCGCTGCGCGAACTGCGCGCCGCCGGACGGGACACCCCGCTCCTGGCCACCGCCCTCGCCGCCTGGGCCCGCCGCACCCGCGACCGCCCCCTGGACGATCCCCGGGCCGAGGAGCTGCGCCGCGCCTGGGACGGCCCGCACACCGAGGCCCCGCGCCGGCTGCTGCGGCTGCTGGGCGCCGAAGACCTCGCCGACGACACCGCCCTCGTCGCGTCCGTACGGGCGGAGCTGGACCCCGGCGCCCGGCCACCGCGCTGACCCCACGCACCGCCCCTTCAAAGGAGAGCCGCCTTGAAGACCCCCAGAGCCGTCCCCGCCACCGACCAGCCACCCGCAGCCCAGGACGAGGCCACGACCGGACCACCGCGCCCCCGCGGACTGCGCCACAACACCCGCTGGCTGATGGTCTTCCTCTGCTTCCTGGGCATGACCGTCAACTACGTCGACCGCGCCACCATCTCCATCTCCCTGCCCTATATGACCGATGACCTGCACATCGGCCCCGAGTGGCAGGGCGTCATCCTCAGCATGTTCTTCGTGACCTACGCGCTGGGCCAACTGCCCGCCGGGGCACTCATCGACCGCTACGGCGAGAAGCGCATGTTCGCCATCGGCGGGCTGATCTGGTCACTGGTCACCGTGAGCACCGGATTCGTCCGGGGCATCGGCAGCCTGCTCTTCGCCCGCCTCGCCCTCGGCGCGGGCGAGGCCCCCGCGTACCCCTCGTGCGCCAAGTCCGTCTCCCGCTGGTTCCCGGTCCGCGAACGGGCCCTGGCCAACAGCGTCTGGGACAACGGCGCCCGCGCCGGCACCGCCGTCGCCGCCCCCGTCGTGACCGCGCTCATCGCCTGGCAGGGCTGGCGGATGGCGTTCTGGGTCACCGGCGCCGTGGCCCTGCTGTGGGTGGCGCTGTGGCTCAAGACGTACCGCGAACCCTCCGCGCGCGGCGGACTCAGCGCCGAGGAACGCGCCTACGTAACGGCGGGCGGCGCCCGGCTCGAGGAGAACCCCGCCCAGGAGACGGCGGCGCCCCAGGAGCCCGCCGTCCGCTGGCGCGACCTGTTCCGGCACCGCACGGTCTGGGGCATGATGATCGGCTTCTTCTGCCTCAACTACGTCATCTACTTCTTCATCACCTGGTTCCCCAGCTACCTCGTCGACGCCCGCGGCTTCGACCTGCTCAAACTGGGCTTCTACGGCGCCCTGCCCGGCATCGTCGCCATCGGCGGCAGCCTGCTCGGCGGCTGGACCAGCGACACCCTGCTGCGCCGCGGCTGGTCGGTGACCCGGGCCCGCAAGACCTGTCTGGTGTGCGGGATGCTCTTCTCCTCCGTCATCGCCTTCGCCGTGCTCGTCCCCGGCGCCATGTGGGCCCTGGCCCTGCTGTCCGTCAGCTACGCCAGCCTGGCCTTCTCCGCCGCCTCGGTGGCCAGCCTGCCCGCCGACGTCGCGCCCACCCCGCGCCATGTCGCCTCGCTCGGCGGCATCCAGAACTTCGCCTCCAACCTCGCCGGGGTGCTCGGCTCGACCACCACCGGACTGCTGCTGGGCTTCTTCAACCACTCCTTCGTCGCCCCGCTGATGCTGTCCGGCGCGCTGTGCATCGTCGGCGCCCTCACCTACGGCCTGGTCATCAAGCGCGTCGAACCGCTGCGGCTGACCGCCGCCTGAGCCCCCCTCCCCTGGTTCCTCCGAGGGCACCCCGGCCTTCACTTCAGGCCGGGAATCGGACTCCTGCGAGGCAGGGCGCACAGACCGGAATCCAACTGTCGTACCTCTCGGTTAGATTGGCGATTGTGACGTCGGAAGCGAAGACAAGCGAGGGCACTGGGTATGCCCGGTGTACCTACCGGCTTCGTGTATCCGCCTGCGCTCGCGCGGCGCTTGAGGCAGAGTGGGGCCGGTGCCGGTGGGTGTGGAACGAGTGCGTTGCCCGTTCAAAGAAGGCCCACCAGGGCAGGGAGACGTGCGGATCGGCCGCGCTGGACAAGATGCTGACCGAAGCCCGCCGCATCACCCACTGGCTGAGGGAGGGCTCCTCGGTTCCTCAGCAGCAGGTCATCCGCGACTTCTGCAGGTCCCGCTCGAAGGCGCTGAAGGACATCACAGACCGGCTGCCCATGCGCCGGCGGGCGGGGATGCCCAGCTGGAAGAAACAGCGGGACGCCGCCCCGACGCTGAACTACACCCGGCGCGGCTTCCGGCTGAAGGGCGGATGCCTGCATCTCGCGGGCGGCATTGTGGTGACGGTCGTGTGGTCACGCGAGCTTCCCGCCGACCCGTCCAGCGTGCGCGTCTACCGGGACAGCCTCGGCCATTGGTACGCGTCGTTCGTCGTCCCCGCCCAGGTCGAGCCGCTTCCCGGAACCGGCCGCGTGCTGGGCGTGGACTGGGGCGTGCGCGAGACCGCCACCACCACATCCGACGCCCACGACCTCCCCTACGCCGGACACGGCAGGAAGGCCATGGCGAAGCTGGGCCGCTACCAGCGGATGATGGCCCGCCGCCGCGCGCCGAAGGACAAACCCCGGTCGAACGGCTACCGCGCCGCCAAGCGGCAGGTGGCGAAGCTGCATAGGAAGATCGCCCGGCAGCGGCAGGACACCGCTCGTAAATGGGCCAAGAAGGTGGTCCGTGACCATGACGCGGTGGCGGTGGAGGACTTCCGTCCGAAGTTCCTCGCCAGAACGTCGATGGCGCGTAAGGCGGCCGACGCCGCCATCAGCGCCACCAAGGCGGCCCTGATCGAGATGGGCCACAAGCACCAGCGGGATATCCGGCTGGTGCACCCTGCGCGCACCACCATGGAGTGTGCGCGGTGCGGAGCGGGAACCAAGCACGCACTACCTCTCTCGGAACGTACCTACACCTGCACCGTGTGCGGAGCCGTGTCCCCCAGGGACAAGAACTCCGCCCGCGTGATGCTCGTCCGGGCTGGTCTGAACCCGGCTGGTGTCGAGGGCGTAAGACCTCCCGGGCCGCCGGTCCGGAAGGCAGCCTGAGCCAGGAATCTCCCGCCTTCAGGCGGGGGAGCAGTCAAAATGGGGATCATGTCCCGACGTACCCGACGCCCGCGGCCGACCAGCACCACCCCGGCCTCCTGCCCCTGCGGGCTGCCCGCGGCCTACGACGACTGCTGCGGCCGACTGCACCGCGGCCAGGCCCCGGCGGCCAACGCCGAGCAGCTGATGCGCTCGCGCTACAGCGCCTTCGCCGTCGGGGACGAGGCGTATCTGCTGCGCAGCTGGCACCCCACCACCCGGCCACCCGGCGCGGACCTCGACCCGGGGCTGCGCTGGGTGCGCCTGGAGATCCTCGGCACCACCGAGGGCAGCGCGTTCCACACCACCGGCACCGTCGAGTTCCGCGCCCACTACACCCAGGGCGGCCGCGCGGGCTCGCTCCACGAGAACAGCCGCTTCGTACGCCACGAGGGCGCCTGGGTCTATCTCGACGGTGTGACCGAAGACTGACCCCACCCCGCGTCAGCGATCACCGTCCGCACCGACTTGGTCATTTGTTTCCCGTGTCGTCGCCGACGCCTTCTGGTGCCCGGTCAACTCCAGGGCGATGCTGGGGCGCTGTGCGTGTGAACCACGCGTGTCCCCTGGCCCCAAGGAGTTGCCGTGCCTCCTGTCGCGTGTCCCAGACCACTGGCGGCCCTGGTCGCGGTGTCCGCCCTCGTACTGGGCGCCGCCGGCCAGGCCACCGCCGACAACACCCCCGCCCCGGCGCCCGAACCCGCCCCCAGGTCGTCCTCGGAGATGCTGCGCCCGGTCGCGCCCCCGGCCGCCAGCGGTGCGACCGGCACCCGGTCCGTGGCCGACGGGGACGGGGTCCAGACCGCCCGCTCCTCCCGGCCGGTCGCCCCGGGCGTTCGGCTCACCTCGTACGACCGGCTGGAGTCGGACAAATGGCTGCGGGTCGACTCGCTGTCGGTGGACCTGGCCGGCGGCACCAAGGTCGACTACCTCCACCCCGACAAGGTCGCCAAGCGCCAGACCGTCTCCCAACTGGCCGCCGAACACGACCCCGGGCCGGGGCGCCGCACCGTCGCGGCCATCAACGGTGACTTCTTCGACATCAACCAGACCGGCGCCCCCGAGGGCAACGGCATCGGCGACGGCCGCCTCGTCAACTCCGCCTCCGCGGCCGGGCCCGCACGGGCCGTCGGCATCGGCCCGGCCGACGCGGGCCGCGTCCTCCAGCTCTACTTCGACGGCACCCTGACCCTCCCCGACGGCCCCCACCCGCTCGCGGCGCTCAACGCCGCCAACGTCCCGGCCACCGGGATCGGGGCGTACACCGCCCAGTGGGGCGAGGCGGACCGCGCCCAGACCGTGGACGGCGCACGGCGCACCGCCGAGGTCACGGTCGCGGACGGCAAGGTCACCCAGGCGGCCGGCGCGCCCGGCAAGGGCCCGGTCCCGGACGGTGCCACCGTGCTGGTCGGCCGGGACGCCGGGGCCGACACGCTGTCCGAACTGGCCGTCGGCGACGCGGTGTCGATGGAGTACCGGCCCCGCACCGACGGCGGCGACCTGCCGAGCACCGCCCTCGGCGGCCGGGAACTGCTGGTGGTGGACGGCAAGGCGGTCGGCCACGAGGGCGAGGGCAACAACGTCACGGCGCCGCGCACCGCGGTCGGCTTCTCCCGCGACGGCCACACCATGCGGATCCTCACCGTGGACGGACGGCAGGCCGACAGCGGCGGCGTCACCCTCACCGAGCTGGGCCTGATGATGAAGGACGCGGGCGCCTACAGCGCGCTCAACATCGACGGCGGCGGCTCCTCCACCCTCGTCGCCCGCGAGCCGGGCAGCGACACCACCCGGGTGGAGAACAGCCCGTCCGACGGGGCCGAGCGCACCGTACCCAACGGCCTGGCCCTCACCGCCCCCGACGGCAGCGGCCGCCTCAAGGGCTTCTGGGTGGACACCGCGATGGACCGCGGGTCCGCGCCCACCGCCGATCCGGTCCGGGGCGGCCACCCCGAGCGGGTCTTCCCCGGGCTCACCCGCCGCCTCACCGCCGCCGGTTACGACGAGACGTACGGCCCCGCCGAGGGCGCGCCGCAGTGGCGGACGGACGATTCCCATATCGGCCGGGTCGATTCCGACGGCACCTTCACCGCCCGCCACGGCGGCGACACCACCGTCACCGCCCGGCGCGGCGCCGCCCATGGCGACCTCGGCCTCACCGTCCTGGACCGGCTGGACCGGATCCAGCCCACCAGCCGGCTGGTCGGCCTGGCCGACGCCGAGGCCACGGGCCGGTTCGGCATCGTCGGCCTGGACGCACACGGCACCAGCGCCCCCGTCGAACCGTCCGATGTGCGACTGTCGTACGACCACGCGCTGTTCGACATCGCCCCGGACCCCAGGACCGGCACCTTCACCGTCAAGGCGCGCCACGACCAGGCCGCGGGGCAGGTCAAGGCCGCCGTCGGCGGCACGACCACGGTGCTCGCCGTCACCGTCGGCCTGACCGAGCGGCAGGAGGCGTCCTTCGACGACGCCGACCGCTGGACCTTCAGCCAGGCCCGCGCCTCCGGTTCCGCCGAGGCCACGCCCGACGGACACACGAGCACCGGGCTCAAGCTGGACTACGACTTCACCCAGTCCACGGCGACCCGCGCTGCCTATGTCACCCCGCCCCAGCAGATCGCGGTGGACGGACAGCCGCAGTCCTTCGGCCTGTGGATCAAGGGCGATGGCAAGGGGGCATGGCCCACCCTGCACCTCAAGGACGCGGCGGGCTCGGACCAGTTGCTCCGCGGGCCGTATGTGACCTGGACCGGATGGCGACATGTCGACTTCGCCGTACCGGCCGGGGTCGCCTACCCGCTGAAGGTCAACCGCTTCTACCTCGCCGAGACCTCCGCCACCCGCCAGTACACCGGCAGCGTGGTCATCGACGACCTCACCGCCCGGGTGCCGCCCTCCGTCGAACTGCCCACGGAGAGCGTGCGCCCCGATCCCCTGATCTCCACCGCCGCCCGGACGCGGGGACGCGACTGGCGGTTCGCGGTGATGTCCGACGCGCAGTTCGTGGCCCGCGACCCGAACAGCCCGATCGTCGCCCAGGCCCGCCGCACCCTCCGCGAGATCAAGGCGGCCGAGCCCGACTTCCTGGTGATCAACGGGGACTTGGTGGACGAGGGCTCCCCCGCCGACCTCTCCTTCGCCCGCACCGTGCTCAAGGAGGAGCTGGGCGATGAGCTGCCCTGGACTTACGTCCCCGGCAACCACGAGGTGATGGGCGGCTCCATCGACAACTTCACCGCCGAATTCGGGCCCGCCCACCGCACGTTCGACCACCGGGGCACCCGCTTCCTCACCCTGGACACCTCACGTCTGGGGCTGCGCGCCGGTGGCTTCGACCAGATCAAGGAGTTGCGCGCCCAGCTGGACGCGGCCGCCGAGGACCCGGACATCGGCTCGGTGATGGTGATCGAGCATGTGCCGCCGCGTGACCCCACCCCGCAGCAGGGCAGCCAGCTCGGCGACCGCAAGGAGGCGGCGCTGCTGGAGGGCTGGCTGGCCGACTTCCGCCGCACCACGGGCAAGGGCGCGGGCCTCATCGGCAGCCACGTCGGCACCTTCCACGCCTCCCGGGTGGACGGCGTGCCGTATCTGATCAACGGCAACTCGGGCAAGAACCCCGCCACCCCGCCCGGCCAGGGCGGTTTCACCGGCTGGTCGATGGTCGGCGTGGACCACGTCCCGGCGCGGGATCAGGCGGCCGCGCGCCACGCACCGTGGCGGGGCGGCCCGGACTGGGTGTCCGTGCAGACCCGCGCCCATGTGGACGGGCTGACCGTCACCGCCCCGGCCGAACTGCGCACCGGGCAGGACGCGGATGTCAGCGCGACCGTCCTCCAGGGCGAGGGAACCGCTGCCCGCCGGGTGCCGGTCGGCTTCCCGCTCAGCGCGGACTGGACCGGCTCGCCCAACCTCCACATCGGCGATCCGGCCGACGCCGGGCGCCGCGATGTGGCGGCGTACGACCCGGCGACCGGCAGGCTGACCGCGCTGCGCCCGGGAACGGCCACTCTCGCGGTGAGCGTGAACGGCGCCATCGCACAGGCGCGGTTCACCGTCACCGCGACGGCCGCGGCACCCGCGGCCTAGCCGGACCGGTGGGGGCGGGGCCGCCTGAGCCCCCCGCCCCCACCGGGCCCAGTCGCCCTGCGGGGCCCAGTCGCCCCGCCAGGCTCAGGTGTCCCAGACGCGGCGGACCTGCTCGAAGCGGGTGGGCAGCGGAGGGCGGCGAGCGGCGTACCGGGCGTTCGTACGGTGGACGAACCGGCGCCAGGAGAGCACCAGCCCCTGCCGGGTGATGGGCAGTCCGGCGGCCACGGTCACGCCGTTGTCATGGGTGTGGTGCACCGTCAGCAGCAGCGCGGCCGGCACCGAACCCTCCAGCTCGGCGCAGAGCTCCTGACGCACCCGCAGCCAGCGGCGCAGCATCAGCACGGTGCCGCGGTCCAGTCCGTGCCGGCGCGGCACGCGGTGTTTGCCGTGCTCGATGGTCACCCATCCGGAGTCCAGGTCCAGCGCCGACAGGGTGCAGCGCAGCAGCCCGCCGTACCGGGCGCCACTGGCCCGCGCCAGGCCCACCACCACGGCGAGCCGTACGGTCTCCGGCTTCGCGCCGTCCTCCATCGCCTCCACCGACAGCCGGCGCCAGATCCACTCCGCCTCCGCCGTCGTCACCACCGGTCGCGGATAGCGGTCCTGCGCCGCTTCCCTCGCCGTCCGCGCTGCCACCTCTACCCCCTGGAAACCTTCCGATTGAGCCGCTTGGCACACTATTTCTCCCGTTGCCGCCCTCGTCAAGGGATGCGCGGCGGTACGGTCGTCCGTGTGCGTCTTCTGCTGATGTCCGACACCCATCTCCCCCGGCGCGCCAAGGCGCTTCCCGAGGAGCTGCTGGAGCGGCTGCCGGACGCCGATGTGGTGATCCACGCGGGCGACTGGGTCGACCTCGCCACCCTCGATCTGCTCGAGGAGCGCTCGCGGCGGCTGATCGGGGTGTACGGCAACAACGACGGGCCCGAGCTGCGGGCGCGGCTGCCCGAGGTGGCCCAGGCCGAGCTGGCGGGGGTGCGGCTGGGTGTGGTGCACGAGACGGGCCAGTCGAAGGGGCGGGAGCGGCGCTGCGCCGAGCGGTTCCCCGACCTCGATGTGCTGGTGTTCGGCCACAGCCACATCCCGTGGGACACCACGGCCGAGGGGCGGCTGCGGCTGCTCAACCCCGGCTCCCCCACCGACCGGCGCCGGCAGCCGTACTGTACGTTCATGACGGCCGCGATCGAGGCCGGGCGGCTGACCGCCGTGGAGCTGCACCGGCTGCCGCCCCGCCGCTGACCGATCGCCGTTTCCCTCTTCAACTCGCTCGTCTCACTCTTCAGCCCCGGTATCCGACCTGTCCTTTTGGGGTGCCGAGGAGTGAGTGATGACGACGGCGAGCGGTGGACCCGCATGGCGATGGGCGTCGGCGGCGGTGGCCGCGACCGTGTTCTGCGTGCAGTTGGACGCCTTCGCGCTGAACCTGGCCCTGCCCGGGATCGGGCGCGATCTGGGGGTGGCGGGAGGCGGCCTCCGGTGGGTGGTGAGCGGGTATCTGCTCGCGGCCGGCTCGCTGATGGCGGGCGCGGGGCGGCTCGGCGATCTGTACGGCCGCCGCCGGTTGCTGACGGCGGGCCTGGCGGTGTTCGGCGGCGCGTCGCTGGTGTGTGCGCTGGCCCCGTCGCTTCCGGTGCTGGTGGCCGCGCGAGTGGTGCAGGGTGCGGGTGGTGCGGTGGCCATGCCGGCCGGGCTCGCCCTGCTGACGAACGCCTGCCCGCCCGGTTCGCGGGCGCGGGTCATGGGGCGGGCGCTGGGCATCGGGGGCGTGGCCACCGTATGCGGGCCGTATGTGGGCGGGGTCCTCACCGAGGCGGTGTCCTGGCGGGCGGTGTTCTGGCTGAACGTACCGGTCGCGCTGGTCGCCGGGGTGTGCGCGGCACGGGCCGGGGAGTCGCGGGACACCACCGCGCCGCCGTCCGTGGACGTGGCGGGGCTGGTCACGGCCACTGGCGCACTGGCGGCGCTCGCGGTCCTGGTCGACCGGGGGCCGCTGTGGGGCTGGGCGTCGGGCCGCTCGGCGGCGGCCCTGGCACTGGCCGTCGCACTCGGGTACGTCTTCGTACGGCATGAGCGGGCGGCGGCGGATCCGCTGGTGGATCTCGCCCTGTTCGGCAACCGGCCGTTTGTGGCTCTCACGGTGGCCGGGGCGGCGGCCAATGCGGCGACCGTGATCGTGCTGTTCGCCGTGCCCCTGGCGCTCCAGGGGCCGTGGGGGCTGTCGGCCACGGGCGCGGGGGCCGCCTTCCTGGCCCCGGCGGCGGCGATGGCCGTGGCCGGGCCGGTGGCAGGGCGGATCCGCACGGCGGACGCGGTGCGGGTGATGGCCGGGGCCCTGGGGCTGGGGGCGGCGTCGCTCGGCGCCGCCCCCATCGCGACGACCCTGCCGGTCTTCCTTCTGGCGATCACGGGGTGCGGGGCGGCGCTCGGGGTCGCGGGCGCCCTGACGCTCATCGCCACCCAGGCCGTGGTGCGGCCCGAGCGCGCCGGGGAGGCGTCGGGGGTGACCAAGACGGTCATCACCACCGCGGCGGGGCTGGGGGTGGCCCTGTCCCAGGATGCCGCCGGGGCACGGAGCAGCGCTGCCGTCGACGCGGCCCTGATGGCGGCCGGGGGCTGCTGTCTGGCCGGGGCCGCGCTCCTGGTCATCACGCTGCTGACGCGGATACGGCCCGGAGGCTCCCCCGGAGGCCGGTCCGCCGCCGACGGGCGTCCGGATTGAACCCGGCACCCCGGTGGAATAAAGAGTACTTAAGGTGCATATCGCATATCGGCTCGGCGATCCGCGCCGAGCCCGACCAGACGAGGGCGCCATGTCTCATTCCCGCTACGACAACGGCCCGGAGAACTCCTCCGCACCCGCCCCACACTCGCCCAGGTCCGCGGCGCACGTACTCCTCGCCCATGACGTGGGGCTGCTGGTCATCCGGCTAGGCGTCGGGCTGGTCGTCGCCGCGCGCGGCGCACAGCACCTCTTCGGCTGGTGGGGCGGCCTCGGCCTCGACAAGACGGCGGTGGCGTTCGCGCAGTTCGGCTATCCGGCGCCCAAGGCCATGGCCGTGATCGCCGGGATCGCCGAGACCTTCGGGGGCCTCGGCCTCGCCGTGGGGCTGCTCACCCCGCTCGCCGGTGCGGCCGTCGCGGGCACGATGGCCAACGCGGTGGCCGCCTCCACGCCGCTCGGCTATTTCGGCGGCTTCGAGTTTCCGCTGCTCCTGGGGGTCGGCGCGGCCGGGCTCGCGCTGTCCGGCGCCGGCCGGATCTCCCTCGACGCGTTCCTCCCGGTCCTGCGGTCGCAGCGGCTGATCTACGGCATCGCCCTACTGGTGCTGGCGGCGATCCTGGCGGCGGTGACGATCGTGCTCAGCAAGAACTGACAGCCCTCCGGCTGCCAGGTGAACACGCGGCGCCGGTTCTCCGTATGGCTCTGTGCGCGTCCTGCCCATGGGGGCACGCGCCGCCCGCACAGGCCGAAACCGAGACCGGAGGCCCCGTTCCATGAATGACCGGTTCATCCCTCCCATCCAGGCGCTGCCGGATGGCGACGCCGAAGTCCGCCTGGTGCTCCATCTGCCCTGGGACGTGGTCGCCGCCCTGGGCCAGGAGGCCGGCCGGCTGGCGGCCCAGGCACAGCGGCCGGTGAGCCTCGACGAGGCGGTCAGCCATCGGCTGCGCCACGGGACGGCCCAGACCATCGGCGTCCACGCCAAACCCGAGCGGGAGCGGAACCAGCCCGCGCCCACCGCGCCCCACACCTCGCCCCCGCTGGCGGCCCGCTCCCCCGGTGAGCAGGCCCGGCAGGCGATCGAGAAGATCAACGGCTCGGCGCATCCGCACAACGGCGCCGCGAACGGCTCCGCCGAGTCCACGGGCCCGCAGCACACCACCAGCGCGCCCGATCCGGCCCCGCCCGATGCCCGGGGCATCCTGGAGCGCCCGACGCGTGCCACCGGAACGGTGAACGGCACGGCGACGGAGACGCCGAGATAACACCGGACCCCGGCATGGGGAAACGGCCGGAAAGGCCGCGGATACGGGGGTGCCGTCCCCATCCGGACGGCACCCCCGTATGCGCGGCACCCTCGTATGCGCGGCACCCTTCACAGACACGTGCGAACGAGCCATTCGTCGGAGTTGTACGCGTCTCTCGCCGAATCCGGCACCGTGGCCGGCCTTTCCTCGACCATGTCCTCCGCGCGAACGCGCTCCGGCAGTGTGCCGAACCTGGCACGCCGCCTGGTCTCGTCGGCATCGGAGGGCCTGGGCCTTTCGGATGTCATGTCATCCTCCTCAGAATCGGTCGACGTCGAGGACGGCTTGGGCGAACGCCTCGGGCGCTTCCTGCGGCACGTTGTGGCCGATGCCATCGAGCGTCCGGTGGTCATAGGGGCCGGTGAACTTGTCCCGGTACGCCGCGCCGTCCCCGGCCGGGGTGAAGGGGTCCAGCTCGCCGTCGAGGGTGATCGTGGGCACCGCGATGTCGGGCGCGGCCGCCAGGCGTGCTTCGAGCCTGTCGTAGCGGGGGTCGCCCTTGGCCAGGCCCAGCCGCCAGCGGTAGTTGTGCACCACGATGGGGACGTGGTCGGGGTTGTCGAATGCCGCCGCCGTGCGATCGAAGGTGGCGTCGTCGAAGTTCCACGTCGGGGAGACATTGCGCCAGATGAGCTTTGCGAAATCGTGTCGGTACTCCTCGAAGCCCAGCGCACCACGTTCGGTCGCGAAGTAGTACTGGTACCACCATGCCCACTCGGCCGACGGCGGCAGCGGGAGCTTGTTCTTCTCCCGGTTGGTGATCAGGTAACCGGTCACGGAGACCAGGGCCTTGCACCGCTCCGGCCAGAGCGCGGCGATGATGTCGGCGGTCCGCGACCCCCAGTCGAAGCCTCCGAACACGGCCTTCTCGATCTTCAGGGCGTTCAGCAGGGCGATGATGTCGAGGGCGATCACCGATTGCTGCGCGTTGCGGAAGGTCTTGGGCGAGAGGAAGCCCGTGGTGCCGTGGCCGCGCAGATGGGGGACGATGACGCGATAGCCCCGGGCCGCCAGCAGGGGCGCGACCTCCACATAGCTGTGGATGTCGTACGGCCATCCGTGCAGGAGGATGACGGCCGGTCCATGGGCCGGACCTGCTTCGGCGTAGCCGATGGTGAGCTCACCGGCCTTGACCCGCTTCAGCGCCGGGAAGGACCCACCGCCGGTGTGTGACGCCGGCGCCGTTGCCGCCCTGTCGGCGCCCGGCCCGGATGACGACGAGGCCGCCGCCGACGAGGGGCCGCTCAGACCGGTGAGTGATGCGGCAGCCGTTCCCGCCGCCCCCACGCCGATGGCCTTGCCGAAGGTACGCCTGTCGATCATCTGTGAACCTGAACCGTTTCTGTCCGTGTCGGCAGAGCGGGCGCATCTTCGCCCGACTGAGTTCCCTGAGCAGCCATAGTGGTGCTCCGGCGGCTTCGGGGCCTCGGTGTCCGTCCGCAGGCATCCTGCGGGTTTCCCGCAGCCGCCGCGCTCCGGAGCTCGTCCGGGACCTCGTCCGATCGCTCCACCGCTGCCCTGGGCCCCGGACCGGCCGGCCTCGCCGAGTACCTTTACCCCCGTGAATGCCGACCGCCCTGAACAGGGAATGGATGCCGTGTCGCGCCTCAGCGTGGTGATCGCCGACGATCATCCTGTGGTCCGTGCGGGCATGCGCGTGCTGTTGTCCCAGGACGATTCCCTGGAGGTCGTCGCCGAGAGCTCCACGGTCCCGGAGACCGTGGAGACCGTGACAAGGCACCAACCGTCAGTGCTGGTCCTGGATCTCACCATGGCCGGCCAATCCAGCCTGCCCTCCATACCGGACCTGCTCGCGGCGTCCCCCGGCACCCGCGTTCTGATCCTCACGATGCAGGAGGATCCCGCGTTCGCCCGCGCGGCCCTGCGGATCGGGGCGGCCGGATATCTGCTCAAGGAAGCGGCGGCGGAAGAGCTGGTCGGTGCGGCTCGCCAGGTCGCGAAGGGAGCCACATACCTGCAACCCGCCATGGGCGCCCGACTGGCCATCGCGGACTCCGGCGCTCCCGGCACCGCTGGAGATGCCGCTTTGACAGCGCGCGAGCTGCAGGTTCTCTCGCTGCTCGCCCTGGGCCACACCAACCAGGAGATCGCGCGGCGTCTCTACGTTTCCGTTCGGACGGTGGAGACCCACCGCGCCAGGGTTCGGGACAAGCTCAAAACCGAGACCCGGGCGGAGCTCATCGCCGCTGCTCGCGAGCGCGGACTGCTGGGATGAACGGCTCGCCGCGGGCCAAGGCCGGCCCGATCATGGAGGCCGCCGGTGCGGCGCTGCTCGTCATCGCCTTCGCGATCGAGGTCCTCCAGCAGCAGCCTCGCTGGGTGATGCGGCTCTCCCTCGGCGCGGCCGTCGTCCTCATCATCGCGGCGGCACTGAACACCGCCGTCCGGCGGGCATGGCTGGCGGCCCTGTGCGGGCTCGCGCTCATCCTCGCCGTGTCACAACTGGTTCGCATGACCAAAGAGCCGCTTTTCAACGGCTTGAACATCGTGCCTCTCCTGCTGATCGGCTGCGCCGCCATGCTGGGCCGCGGCGCGGTGGCACGCCGCCGCAGTCTCGCGCGGGAGCGGGCTCAGGCTCGCAGCGACGGCGAAGAACGAGAACGGCGGCGCTGGGCACGTGAGTTGCACGATGAGACGCTGCAGGAACTGGTCGCTGTCCAGATCGTTCTGTCCACCGCCGTCGGCAGTGGCGAGCCTGCCGCCATGAAGGAGGCCATCGACCAGGCGCGCGGCCTGGTCGCGAACCAGATCACATCGCTACGGCACCTGATCGTGGAAATGCGCCCCTTCGCCCTCGACCAGCTCGGCCTCGCACCCGCCCTCGAGACGCTGTGCCGGCGCACCGGCGAAACCTTCGGGCTGGAGGTGGAACTGCACGTCGGAGCGGAATGGAGCCGGCTCGGGGACGAACTGTCGCCAGAAGCCCAGGCCCACATCTACCGCATCGTGCAGGAAGCGGTGAACAACGCGGCCAAGCACGCCCAGGCGAGCCACCTTCTGGTGGAACTCGGCAGCGACGATCACGCGATCAGGGTGGCGGTCAGGGACAACGGCCGGGGAATGGCCCATCAGGCTTCCACACCGGTCAGCCGATCCACCCTCCGCACGGCGGTCTCCACAGGTACCGGCCTGTCGGCCATGCGCGAGCGCGGCCACCTGCTGAACGGACACCTCACCGTTGATTCCACCCCCGGTGAGGGAACCCGCGTCTCCCTCCTGATACCCCGCCATACCAAGCGACGCTCCACGCCGCCTTGAACGGCAGCACGGGCGAGCGGAGCAACTGCTTGGTGAGCCGGACCTGGTTCGAGCCCTCCGGGTCGTACACGACCACATCCTCGCCCGCTCCGGTGTGGCCTCCGTGGCCTCCGTGACCTACGGGCAGACCGTCCGGAACGGACCACCAGCCCCGTTGGCCGCCTGCGACGGTGTCGGGAAGACAACCGCCCTCGGATGCTCCAGACTCGAATGAAGGCTGCCGATCGATCGCCCTTGAAAGGTCGGACCCGCGCATGGACGTGCCGCTCTGGCTCTGGGTGGCGTTCGCCGCCACCGTGCTGGTGTCGTTGACAGTCGATCTGCTCGCGCACCGGCAGGCACACGTCATCGGGTTCCGGGAGGCCGCCGCCTGGAGCGGAGCCTGGGTGGGGCTCGCGATCGCCTTCGGCGCGGTCGTCTTCCTCGTGGTCGGCACGACCGCCGGTGTGGAATACACGACCGCGTGGCTGCTGGAGAAGAGTCTGTCGGTCGACAACCTCTTCGTCTTCGCGCTGATCTTCGGCTACTTCAAAGTACCGCGCGCGTACCAGCACCGCGTGCTGTTCCTCGGCGTCCTCGGCGCACTGGTCTTCCGCGGCCTTTTCCTCGCCGCCGGCGTCGCCGTGGTCAGCCGCTTCACCGCCGTCCTGTTCGTCTTCGCCGCCATCCTCTTCTACAGCACCTACAAGATCCTCAAAGAGGAAGAAGATTCCTTCGACCCTGGTAAGAGCATCGCCGTACGGCTGCTCCGCAAGATCATCCCCGTGCGGGACGATTACGCCGGCGCCCACTTCTTCGTCAAGGAAGCCGGCAGACTCGTCGCCACTCCCCTGCTCGCCGTCGTCGCGGCCATCGAAGCCGCCGACCTCGTCTTCGCGGTCGACAGTGTGCCCGCCGTCCTGGCCGTCAGCAATGACGCCTTCATCGTCTACACCAGCAACGCCTTCGCCATCCTCGGCCTGCGCGCCCTCTACTTCATGCTCGCGGGCCTTCTCGACCGCTTCCATTACCTCAGCAAGGGCCTGGCGCTCATCCTGGCCCTCATCGGCGTGAAACTCGTCCTCCAGGCGTCCCACAAGACAATCAGCCCGGCCGTACCCGAAGTCCCCTCGCTTCTCAGCCTCGCCGTCATCGTCACCGTCCTCGCCATCTCCGTCGGGCTCAGCGTGCTGCGTCCCCCGCCGTCCGGCCACGCCGACGGCCGACCCCGGACGGAAGCCTCACGCCATCGCAACCAAAAGGCCAAATAATCACCAAAAGATCTTAAAGTTATTTTAAAATGGCGTGCATGGGAAGCTTTCAAGGACGAGAGGCGATCTCGTCACTCAGGCATATCTGCCGCTCGTGCAAGCAGGAGGTGGACACCGTTGTGGAGCGGCGCAAAACCATGGGCATCTTCGTCCCTGTCTGGACCGCGGGCCCCTGCCACAACCCGCTCTGCGAGCAGTACGTGCCAGAGCGGGAGCCGATCGGCTCAGCGCGTCCGTCACGTGGCAGGACCTGACCGGTCGGTACGCGCCGCCGGGTCCTGAGGCTGCGACCCCGTCGGCGTACGCCTCGATCGACAGGCTGCGGCTGCCACCCCGTCGGACTGCGTCACCGGCGTGACCCCGTCCACACCCATCACTCGTCGCGGCCGTGCCGGGGGCTGTTGGGCGGCAGGAAGTGGCCGCGGAGGCGGGTCAGCAGCTCGGAGGTCTCCAGCGCGCGCTCGCCCAACCGGGAGGCCACGGCCAGGGCCAGGGCGTCGACCACGGCCAGTGAGCCGAGTGTCTCGCGGGTGGCGCCGGAGGCGGAGAGGGTGGCGAGGAGGGTGACGGCCACGCGGTCGCCGAGCGCCGGGCCGAGGGCGTCGGTGATCAGGACGACCGGGGCGCCCACCTCCTCGGCATGGTCGATGATGACCTCGATCTCCTTGAAGAGCCGGGCCGGGGCGAAGATCACCACGATGTCGTCCGCCGAGAGCCGCACCAGCGCGTCCGGCAGCCTGAAGCCCATGTCCGCCGTGTGACGGGCCTTGAGCCCCAGCCGGTTGAGCCTCAGCGCGAGGTACTCGGCGATGATGCCGGACGGGCCGGCGCCGAAGGTCATGACCTCCTTGGCGGGCAGAAGCCGCTCCACGGCCGCGGCGAAGGCGTCGGCGCGCAGGCTGCGCCGGGTCTCGTGGATGACCTCGGCGGCGTCTTCGAAGACCCGGTCCAGCAGCTCCTCGGTGGATCCGGCCATGTGCTCGACGCGGCTGCGCAGCCGCGCGGAGGGCCGCATCAAGGTGGCGAGCGACCGGGCCACGGCGTGCTTGAGACCGGTGAAGCCGCTGTAGCCGAGCGCCTTGGCGGTGCGCACCACCGTGGCGTCGCTGGTGCCGGTGAGCGCGCCGAGTTCGCTGGCGGAGGAGAAGCCCACCTCCTGCGGATGCTCTTTGAGGAACGCCGCGACCTTCTGCTCGGCGGGAGCGAGCCTCGGCCAGGCGGCCGCCACCCGCTGCTGGAGCGGCGCACCCTCCGGGAGCTCCGCCATTTCCATCGGTTGTCCCCTCTTGACGTTTGCTGATGGCACATCTTACGTTCCCCTCGTCGCGGTTACGACGAGTTCGTAGTGAATCTTACCGGCGCATTACGGCTCGGCACATCCCTAAGTCCGAGCGGGCAGGGCCGCCCGCATCCCACCGATCGCACCGATCGCACCGGCGGCACATCACAGGACTCGGAGAGGGAGCGGTATGAAGCGATCCATTCCGCGCCGCCGCCCGGCGGGCGGGCGCCGCAGACGCGGTAAACGCCTGCGGGGACTGATCGGCGGTGAGCGGTCCGCCGAACGGCAGGGGCGGCACGAACGGCACCCTGGTGTTCGCCGTCAACACCAAAGAGGAGCACGCATGACTTCCGCCATCCCCGCCGGGAGCTACCGGCCCCGACCGGGGGCGGTCGACCGCCCCCGGTGGCCGGGCGGCGCCCGCTGCGCCGTGATGCTGAGCTTTGACGTGGACGGCCCGGCGCTGCTGGCCAACCTCGGCCACGCCCCCGACATCTGGCGCTCCCCACGGCTGTTCTCGCTCGGCGCCTACGGCCCGCACCGGGGCACCCCCCGGATCGTGGACCTGCTGGAGGACTTCCGGATCCCCGCCACCTTCTTCGTCCCCGGCTGGACCGCCGAGAGCTGGCCCGACCTGCTGAGGACCATCGCGGACCGCGGCCATGAGCTGGGCCACCACGGCTATATGCACGAGCTGTACTACTCCAGGACCATCGCCGAGCAGCGCGCGCTGATCGAGCGCAGCCAGGAGATCTTCCAGCGGGTGGCCGGCACCACGGCCGTGGGGTTCCGCACCCCCTCCGGCGACTTCCGCGCCGACAGCCCCCAGCTGCTGCGCGATCTCGGCTTCTCCTACTCCAGCTCCATGCGCGGCGACGACCGCCCGTACCGCTGGCGGATCGACGGGCGCGACACCGACCTCATCGAGATCCCCGCACAGTGGGAGCTGGACGACTTCCCCCAGTTCGCCTACAACGACGCCCCGGCGGAGCCGCGCAGCCAGGACCGGATCGCCGGCACCGAGCTCACCCTCGACAACTGGCGGCGGGAGTTCGACGGCTACTACCGCTACGGGCTGTGCTACGTCGTGATGATGCACCCGGAAGTCATGGGCAAGCCGAGCCGGGTGCTGCTGCTGCGCCGGCTGATCGAGCACATCCGCTCCCATGACGACGTGTGGTTCGCCACCGGGAGCCAGATCGCCCAGTGGTGGCGGACCCACCACTGAGACACCAGGGACGAGACGGAAGGAGAACGCGGTGAAGAGCGAGCAGGCGCGGCCGCGGCTGGAGGAGAACCCGCTCTGGCCGGACGGCGCCCGGTGCGCCGTCGTGGTGACGGTGAACCTCGACGCGGAGCTGTTCTGGCTGCGCCTGGACGAGTCCTGCCATGAGCGGCCCAAGACCCTGTCCATGGGCGAGTACGGTCCCAAGCGCGGCGCTCCCCGGATGCTCGACGCCCTCGAGGCGGCCGATGTGCGCGCCAGCTGGATGATCCCGGCGGCGGTGGCCGAGCGCTACCCCCGGACGGTGCGGGACGTGGCCGCCCGCGGCCATGAGATCGCCTCCCGCGGCGATGGCCTGGAGGACTACGCGACCCTCGACGCGGAAGGGCAGCGCAGCGCCATCGAGCGTTCCGCGCGGGTGCTGGAGGACATCTCCGGGCGGCGGCCCACCGGCTTCCGGCCGCCCTCCGCGGAGATCAGCGACGACACCGCCGGGGTGCTGGCCGAACTGGGCTTCACCTGGACCTCCCTGGCCCGGGGCGACGACCGGCCGACCCTGCTGCACCCGGCCACCGGCCCCGGCGCCACCCCGCTGGTGGACGTCCCGGCCCACTGGGAGCTCAATGACTTCCCCCGCTTCATGTTCAACTACGGACCGGCCTACCCCGCCGGTCAGGTGCGGATCGCCGGATACGGGCAGACCCTGGACGACTGGTGCGCCGAGTTCGACGCGTACCACAGCTACGGGCTGTGCTGTGTGATCACCCTGGAGCCGTCCTGCATCGGCAAACCGGGCCGGATCGGGGTGCTGGAGGAGTTCCTGGCGTACATGCGGCGGCGCCGGGACGTGTGGTTCGCCACCGGCGCCGAGGTGGCAGGGTGGTGGCGCTCCCTGGACCGCCCGAACGACCCCGGGGCCTCGGAGGAGGTACGCCACCGAACCGATCCGCGACGCACCACGGCCATCTGACGGCGCCTCTCCCCGCTGCCCGCCGGGCCGCACGTTCAACGTGGCGAGGCAGCGCCCGAATCATCCGAACCCGGTGTTCCCGGGCCCGGTCCTTACCGCGATGTCGCGATGAGGGCCGGTGGCAGCTGGATGATCCGGTCGCACCAGCGGGTGAGCAGGTCGCGGTCGTGGCTGACCGCGAGGAGACCGGCGCGGGTGCGGTCCCGGTAGGTCTCGACGGTGGCGACCAGTGCGGCGGTGGTCGAGGCGTCGAGCATGGAGGTCATCTCGTCGCAGACCAGCCAGCGGGGTTCG
Organism: Streptomyces iranensis; assembly: GCF_017874715.1. GTDB lineage: Bacteria > Actinomycetota > Actinomycetes > Streptomycetales > Streptomycetaceae > Streptomyces > Streptomyces iranensis. The sequence goes on from NZ_JAGGLR010000020.1 coordinate 203,099, forward strand.
TGGACCAGCGCGCGGGCGAGGCAGGCCCGCTGGAGTTGGCCGTCGCTGACCTCGTGGGGGCGCCGGTGGAGCAGTTCGGCGGTGAGGCCGACGGCCTCGGCCAGTTCCGCCGTACGGTCCTTCGCCGCGGCGGCGAGGCCGCAGGCGCGCAGCGGTTCCGCGATGGTGTCCGCCAGCCGGAGGCGGGGGTCGGCGGCCGCGCGGGGTTGCTGGAAGGTGATGCCTATGGCGGTACGCAGATGGCGGGGCGCCCGGTGCCGCCAGCCGCGTACCCGCTCCCCGTCCACGGTCACGATGCCCGCCCGGGGCGGGTGGAGCAGGGCGACGATCCGGGCGAGGGTGGACTTGCCGCAGCCGCTCGGGCCCAGCAGCCCGACCGCCTCGCCCGGCGCGATGGTGAGAGAGACGTTCTCGAGGACGGGGGCGGCGGGCCCGTAGCCGGCGGTGATGTCCCGCAGTTCAAGCACCGGCGGCCTCCGGGAGGGGGAAACGGGGGTGGTGGCAGGCGAGGCCGTCGTACTGGGGTGGCTGCTCATGGCAGGCGGTGGTGGCGTGGGGGCAGCGTGGGGCGAAGGCGCAGCCGTCGGGCAGTCGGCTGAGTTCGGGTGGCATGCCGGGGATGGGGCGGAAGGCGCGGGTGGGGAGCGCCTCCAGCAGGCCGTGGGCGTATGGGTGGCGTGGGCCGGGTGTGCCGAAGAAGTCGGCGGCGGGGGCGACTTCGACGATCCGGCCCGCGTACATGACGGCGACCCGGTCGGCGACCCGCTGGGCGGCGGTGAGGTCGTGGGTGACGATGAGGACCGCGCGGCCGGAGTCGGCGTGGCGGCGGAGTTCGCCGGTGGTGGCGTCGACGAGGTCGCGGTCGAGTCCGGTGGTGGGCTCGTCGGCGAGGAGCAGCGGGGCGTCGCCGACGAGGGCGAGGGCGGTGGCCGCGCGTTGGGCGAGGCCACCGGAGAGCTGGTGGGGGTGGTGGTCGAGATGGTCGGCGGGGAAGGAGGCGCGGGCGGCCGCTTGCCGCACCAGGCCGGGCAGGCGGTCGCGTGGCGGGTCGAGGAGTTCGCGGACCGTCTCGTGGAGCTGGGAGCGTACGGTGCGGACCGGGTTGAGATGGGCGGCCGGGCTCTGCGGGACGAGACCGATGAGCCGGCCGCGTACCCTCCGGGCGAGGGTACGTTCGTCGGCGGCCAGTACGTCCACGCCACCGATGAGGGCGGCTCCGGTGACCTCGGTGTTGGCGGGGAGCAGCCCGAGGAGGGCGGCGGCGAGCACCGACTTGCCGCACCCGCTCTCACCGACCAGTGCGAGGCACTCCCCCGCGGCGAGGTCGAGGCTCGCGCCCGTGACGGCGGCCACCTCCACGCCGTGGCGGAGCCGGAAGCGCACGGTGAGGTCGCGCAGGCTCAGGAGCGGTGCTGCGGGCGGCGCGTCGGCGTTCACAGCATCAGCTCCGATCGGCGGCGCGGGTTGAGCCGTTCCCGCCACAGCCCGGCGAGACCGGCGATGGCCAGGGTGGGCACGATGATGAACAGCCCGGGGAAGAGAGTGGGCCACCAGTCGCCGGTGAGCAGTGATCCCCGCCCCGTCTGGATGAGTGTGCCCAGACTGGCCTGGTGGGTGGGTATGCCGAGGCCGAGGAAGGAGAGCGCGGATTCGTGCCAGATGGCGTGCGGCACCATCAGTACGGCCGCCAGTCCGGCCTGGGGCAGGGCGCCGGGCAGGAGGTGCCGGACGGTCACCCGCCACCGGGACGCGCCGCCCGAGATGGCGGCGTCGACGTAGGGCCGGGAGCGCAGCGAGAGGATTTCGGCGCGGACGATACGGACGGTGGAGAGCCAGTGGGTGAGGGCGACCGACATCACCACCGGCCAGACGCCGGGCCGGAACATCGCCACGATGAAGATGCCCAGCAGTAGGTGGGGTACGGAGGCGAAGGCGTCGACGAGCCGCATCAGTAGACGGTCCGTCCAGCCGCCCAGCGCACCGGCCAGCGCGCCGAACGCCGTGCCGAGCACCGTGGCCGCGAGAGCTGCGACCACGCCGACCAGCAGCGAGACCCGCAGACCGTAGACACAGCGCAGCAGCAGGTCGCGGCCGACGTCGTCGGTGCCGAACGGGTGCGCCCAGGACGGCGGGCGCAGCTTCTGCGAGAGGTCGACGAGCTGCTGGTCCAGGCCGGTCAGTGGCGGGACGAGGAGCACGGTGAGGAGCACGGCCGCGGTGACACCGAAGGCGGCGTACCGGCGTACGGCCCTGGTCGAGAGGGTCGTGGGGTCAGCCATCGAAGGCCACCCTGGGGTCGGCGAGCCCGTAGAGGAGGTCGGCGAGCAGATTGCCGAGCAGCACGGCCGCGGTCGCCAGGACGGTGGTGGCGGCGAGGAGGGGGAAGTCCACGGCGGTGGCGGCGCGTACGGTGGCCTCGGCGATGCCCGGCCAGCTGAAGACCGTCTCCACCAGCAGTGCCCCGGTGATGAGTTCGGGGACGCGGGAGCCGATCAGGGTGAGAACGGTGAGCAGCGCGGAACGCAGCGCGTGGTGTACCAGGACGGTGCGTTCCTTGAGGCCGCGGGCGCGGGCACCGGTCACGTGGTCCTCGGCGTACGCGTCCACGACGCCCTGACGTACGTAGAGCACGAACCACGGCATCTGGGAGACGGCCAGCACACCGGCGGGCAGGACCAAGTGCGCGGTGACCTGGCCGGGCGAGACCACCGCACTGCGGGTGTCGGTCAGCCCGCCGGCCGGGAGCACATCCAGCTGGAGGGCGAACGCCCAGATGGCGAGCAGTCCGAGCCAGAAGACCGGTGCCGCCTCCAGCGTATAGGACAGCGAGGTGATGACCCGGTCGAACCAGCCGCCCGGCCGCCGGGCCGCGAGCACGCCGAGCACGGTGCCCAGCGGCACCGTGACCGCGAACGCCGTCGCGCAGAGCAGCACCGTCCAGCCGGTCCGCTCCCCGATGACCTGGGCCACGGGCTGGCGCAGGGAGAAGGAGTCGCCGAGGTCACCGGTGAGCGCGGCACCGAGCCAGTGCCACCAGCGGACGACGAACGGCCCGTCGACGCCGAGGTTCGCGCGCAGTTCGTCGAGGGTCTGCTGGGAGGCGCTGAGCCCGGCGGTCCCCGCGTACTGCGCCACCGGGTCGAACGGCGAGGCGGCGGCGAGCGCGAAGACGCCGAGGGTGACCAGGAGCAGTACGGGCAGCGCGAACAGCAGCCGCCGCCCCACCATCCGGAGCATGGCGCGCCAGGGGAACGTCACGAGCGGGGCTTCCAGTCCTCGACGTTCCACCAGGGTCCGGCAAGCCCGTGGTCGTGCGGCTCGACCCGGGTGGTGACGCCCGACCAGTCGTCGTTCACCACGTACATATGGTCGATGAGAGTGAGGAAGGTGTAGCCGGGGTCCTCCACCAGCGCGCGCTGGACCTGGGTGTAGGCGGCGCGGCGCTCGGTGTCGTCGGCGGTGCGGCGGGCGGTGTCCAGGGCCTTGTCGACGGAGGCGTTGTCGTAACGGGCCATGTTGTTCCAGCCGTTCCCCGCCAGTGAGGAGTGCAGCAGCCCGTACAAGTCGTAGTCCGGGTCCACGGGGTTCCCGTTGCCCATCAGCATCGCGTCCCGGTCGAGCCGCGGCCTGACCACCTCGCGGGTACCGGCCTGCACCTTCACCTCGACGCCCACCTTCTTGGCGTCCGAGGCGTAGGCGAGCGCGTGGTCCTGGCGGAGCTTGTCGCCGGAGAAGTACCAGAGGGTGAACGAGGCGCGTGTCCCGCCCTTGGCGCGGATCCCGTCCGATCCCCGCTTCCAGCCCGCCCGGTCGAGGATCTCCCGGGCCCGCCGCGGATCGTGATCGCGTTTCGTGCCGTCGGCGTGGTAGGGGCTGGTGGCCGACAGCGGGCCCGCCGCGGGGTGCCCGGCCCCGTCGAGAACACTGTCGACGATGGCCTGCCGGTCCACCGCGATGTCGAGTGCCCGCCGGACGGCACGATCACCGGTGACCTTGCCTCCCTGCGGGAGGGTGACGGCGCGGTAGTCGGCCGATTCCGCCGTGAAGACCTTCCTCGACGTGTCCTTTTCGAAGGTGCCGGCGAGATGGGGTGGCAGGATCGCCGCGTCCAGGTCGCCGGAGCGCAGCCGGGTGGCGCGCACGTCGTCGTCGGCCACGATCGCCAGAGTCAGCTTCTTCACCTTCGGCGCGCCGCCCCAGTAGTCGGGGTTGGCCTTGAAGGTGAGCTTCTCGCCCTTGGTCCAGCCGGTGAGGACGTACGGGCCGGTGCCGATGGGCTTGGTGTTGAACGAGCCGGTGTTGACGTTCTGTCCGTCCACCGCGTGCTTGGGCACGATCGGCAGCACGGTGCGTCCCGCGAAGGGCGCGTAACGGTACTTGAGCCTGAAGACGACCGTGCGGTCGTCCTTGGCACGGACACTTTTGATCGCGTCGAGCTCCGCGCGTGAGGGGTTGTTCGTCTTCGCATCGAGGATCGTGTCGTAGGTGAAGACCACGTCGTCGGCGGTGAGCGGTTCGCCGTCGCTGAAGGTGACACCGTCGCGCAGCGTGTAGGTGTACGTGAGGCCGTCGTCGCTGACGCCCGGCAGCGTGGCGGCGAGTGCGGGCTTCAGTTCCAGGTCGGCATTCTGGGTGAGCAGTCCGTCGAAGATCTTCGAGCTGCCGTCCTTGCCGTATCCGAGCAAGGGACTGAGCGTCTCGGGCTCGTACGCGATGCCCACCGCGAGCGAGGCACCCGCATCCGAGTCGCTGCCACCGTCGCCCGGCGCCGAACACGCCGGCACCCCGATGAGCACGGCAGTTGCCGCTATCGAGGCGATCCGACCCTTCGTACCACGCACCATCGCCACACCGTTCCCTCATGTACATGCTGTCGCCGGGCAGCGATTGTTGCATGCCAGGTGCAACTGCGAACAGATCGCATTAAGTTCCGTCGTGGCACGTCTCCGCGCGACTCGGCCGCCGGGGGCTACGGAGTCGGCGCGTTCCGTTCGGCGTCGCTCACGAAAACCGCGTAGGAGCCTGCGTGCGCCGAGTCGCCACCGAACCTGTGGCGAGCAGTCCGTTGATCACGAGCGTCGCCAGCGATTCCGCCGTGGCCGTGAGCTGTTCCGGTGATGCGGGCGCGGGTCGGCCGAGGCGCCGCGCCAGAGGCACCTCCACCATTCCCGAGATGGGTGGGATGACGGCGAAGAAGAGCACGTCCATCGGGATGGGCGCCATGCGTCCGGATGCGACGAGCCGGTCGATGCTGGGCATCATGGTCTGCAGAGTCGGCGCGATGTAGTGCTCGTATCGGCGGCTCCCTGGGCACCGCCCTGCTCAACACCCTCTCCACCAGCGCCGCCACCGACTACCTGAGCGGGAAGAACCCCAAGGACCCCGCCGTCCTCGCCCACGCCGCACTCGAGAGCTACTCCACCGCGTACTGGTGGTCGGCCGCCTTCTTCGCCGCCGGCCTGATCATCAGCGTGCTCCTCTACCGGCGCGGTGCACCCGTCCAGAATCCCGACGCGGCACCCGTGGTCCATATGTGAAGCCCCGGCCGGCGACGTCAGATGCTCGGCCTGGGCACCCTGGCCCCGCTGCGGCACCCGGACCAACTCGCCCTGCTCCGCGACGACCGTGGACGGCACGCTGGTCCGGTGCGACGACGTCCGTTGTGGCTGGTCATGGAAGCTGACGCACCAACAGGTCGCGGGTCCGTACCCCCGCCTCACGGGCGAGCACACCCGGCTTGAACGCCTGCGGGTAGGTTCTGGCCATGACTGGTGACTGGCGGATAGATCGGATCGGGGCCGCACTGCGAGGGGAGAACCCAACCGTGCTGCGGCGGCTCGAGTCGGGGTTCGCGGTGATCGGCGACGTTCAGTTCCTGCCGGGCTACTCGGTCCTCCTCGTGGACGAACCCGGTGTTCAACGGCTGTCCGACCTGCCGAAGGCAAAGCGGCTGGCGTTTCTGTCCGACATGGACCAGCTCGGGGAAGCGGTTGAACGAGCCTGCCGACGGCTGGACCCCGATTTCCGCCGGGTCAACCTGGAGATCCTCGGTAACACAGACCCGTTCCTGCATGCCCACGTGTGGCCGCGGTTCGAGTGGGAGCCTGCCGAGTTGGTGGGCAAGCCTGTGTGGCTGTATCCGCATGGGCGGTGGAGTGATGAGCGGTTCAGGCTCGGTCCGCAGCATGACGTGCTGCGGGCTGCGATCAGCGGTGAACTGGACCGGTTGCGTTCGACGGCCTGACGGTACGGGCCCGCCGACGGACCCACCGCACATCCACCACCCGTCCACCACGCCCCTTGTGAATACCCCACAATCCGGTGCGCCGCCCGGACGGGAGAAAAATGACACACCCCGGCCGCTTTCTTGAGACACTCATCCGCCGTCGCACACATCGTGCAACTATGGCCGGGCGATATCCGGCTGATCGCGAGGGAAGATCCCCGCTCCCCTCGGCGTTGCTGCCTCGCATAAGGATTCGATGCGCGTGACAGGAGTGGAACACCGTATGCCCAGCCCTTCCACCGCCCAGCCGACCGCCCAGATCGGCGTCACCGGGCTCGCCGTCATGGGGAGCAACCTCGCCCGTAACTTCGCCCGGCACGGGCACACCGTCGCTCTCCACAACCGCACGTTCGCCAAGACCAAGGCGCTGATGGAGGAGCACGGCCACGAGGGGAACTTCGTGCCGACCGAGAGCGCCGAGGAGTTCGTCGCCGCACTGCAGCGGCCCCGGCGGCTGATCATCATGGTCAAGGCGGGTGCGCCCACCGACGCCGTCATCGAGGAGTTCGCACCCCTTCTCGAAGAGGGCGACGTGATCATCGACGGGGGCAACGCCCACTTCGAGGACACCCGGCGCCGGGAGAAGTCCCTGCGCGAGCGCGGGCTGCACTTCGTGGGCACCGGCATCTCCGGCGGCGAGGAGGGCGCGCTCAACGGGCCCAGCATCATGCCCGGCGGGTCGGTGGAATCCTACAAGTCGCTCGGCCCGCTGCTGGAGTCCATCTCCGCCAAGGTGGACGGCACACCGTGCTGCACCCACATCGGCCCGGACGGCGCCGGCCACTTCGTGAAGATGGTGCACAACGGCATCGAGTACGCGGACATGCAGCTCATCGCCGAGTCGTACGACCTGCTGCGGCGGGCGCTCGGCATGTCGCCGGGTGAGATCGCGGAGGTGTTCCGCACCTGGAACGGCGGCCGGCTGGAGTCGTATCTGATCGAGATCACCGCCGAGGTGCTCGGGCACACCGACGCCGCCACCGGCAAGCCGTTCGTGGACGTGGTCCAGGACCAGGCGGAGCAGAAGGGCACCGGCCGCTGGACCGTGCAGACCGCGCTGGACGTGGGCGTGCCGGTGAGCGGGATCGCCGAGGCGGTGTTCGCCCGTTCGCTGTCCGGCCACGCGGATCTGCGGGACGCCTCGCAGGGGCTGCCGGGGCCGTCCGGCAAGGGGCTCACGGGGGCCGCCGCGGAGCGGTTCGCCGACGATGTTGAGCAGGCGCTGTACGCCTCGAAGATCGTGGCGTACGCGCAGGGCATCCACCAGATCGAGGCGGGCAGCCAGGAGTACGGCTGGGACATCGACCCCGGTGCGGTCGCGCGGATCTGGCGCGGCGGCTGCATCATCCGGGCGCGGTTCCTGAACCGGATCACCGAGGCGTACGCCAAGGAGCGCAAGCCCGTCACGCTGCTGACCGACGACCACTTCGCCGAGGCGCTGGGCGCGGCGCAGGACGCCTGGCGGCGGGTGGTGGCCACCTCGGTCGAGCTGGGCGTGCCGGCACCGGGCTTCTCCGCGGCGCTGGCGTACTACGACGCGCTGCGCTCGGAGCGGCTGCCCGCCGCGCTGGTCCAGGGGCAGCGGGACTTCTTCGGCGCGCACACCTACCGGCGGGTGGACCGCGAGGGTTCGTTCCACACGATGTGGGGCGGCGACCGCGACGAGCGTACGGCCTGAGGGCCGCGACGGCCGTGCCCCCGCCCCGGATTCCGGCGGGGGCACGGCCGTCGTGCGTTCGCCTGTCCGTTCGCGGCCGCCTCGTCAGGGCGTGTAGCGGCGGAAGGCGGGCACCGCGACGGCGAGCCCGAGTGCGCTGACGGCCACCAGCAGCCCGCCCGCGGCGACCGCCGCGCGGGCCCCGAGGAGGGAGCCCGCGGTGCCGTGCAGCAGATCGGCGATGCGCGGGCCGCCCGCCACCACCACGGTGAACACGCCCTGCATCCGGCCGCGCATGTCGTCGGTGGCGGCCGCCTGGAGGATCGTCCCGCGGAAGACCATCGAGACCATGTCGGCCACGCCCGCGAGGGCGAGGAAGGCCACCGCCCACCACAGGTTGCGGCTGAGCCCGAATCCGGTGATGGCCACGCCCCAGGCCACCACGGCGGCGATGAGCATCAGACCGTGGCGGCGGGCGCGGGAGAAGGTTCCGGACAGCAGACCACCGGCCACCGCGCCGAGCGGGATCGCCGCGAAGAGCAGGCCGAGCGCGAACCCCTCGCCCCAGGGGGCGTAGGTGTGCGAGGCGAGTTGGGGGAAGAGCGCGCGGGGCATGCCGAAGACCATGGCGATGATGTCCGCGAGGAAGGACAACAGCAGGATGCGGTGGGTGGCGATGTACCGGAAGCCGTCGGCCACATCGCGCCATCCGCCCCGCCGCGCGCCGCCCGTGGCGCCCTCGGTGAGGGGCGGCAGGGCGGGCAGCCGCCAGACGGCCCACAGGGTGACGCACAGCGCCACGGCGTCGATGAGGTAGAGCGCGGGCAGGCCGAGGACGGGGATCAGGGCGCCCGCGAGCAGCGGGCCGAGGATCATGCCGGTCTGGGCGACGGTGGACTGCAGGGCGCCCGCGGCGGGCAGTTCGTCGGCGGGGACGAGACGGGCGACGGAGGCGCTGCGGGCCGGGGAGTTCATGCCGAAGAAGCCCTGCTGGGCGGCGAGCAGCACCATGAGCAGCGCCACCGAGTCCAGACCGGCGAAGGACTGGGCCCAGAACAGTACCGAGGTGACGGCGATGCCGACGTTGGTGACGAGCATCAGGGTGCGCCGGTCCATCCGGTCGGCGACCACCCCGCCCCACAGCGCGAAGACCACCAGCGGGAGGAGCCCGGCGAAGCTGGCGTAGCCGACCCACGCCGATGAGCCGGTGATGTCGTAGATCTGCTTGGGCACGGCGACGGCGGTCAGCTGGCTGCCGACGGCGGTGACGGTGGTGGAGCTCCACAGCCGGCGGAAGGGGCGGTGGCGCAGCGGCCGGGTGTCCATGACCCAGCGGCGCCAGCCGGGTCTCGGCGGCGGGGCGGGGGCGGCGTCCCCGGTGCCGAGGGGCGTGTCATCGTCGGCGGCGGTGGGTTCTATGTCGTCGTCGCTGCTTCGAGCGGTCTCCACGGCTGGTTCGATTCCTCCTACATCCATTCGGGCCGGGAACCATTGTGACGATCTCCGGCCCGAGCCGTGGCCCCGTCTCAGCCTCCGGCCGCGGGCCGCATCGGCTCCTGACCGTGGATGCTGCCGCTGAGGGAGGCCAGCCGGGTGCCGCTGCCGCCCCAGCGGTCGGCGATGATCTCGGCCGCGATGCTGACGGCGGTCTCCTCCGGGGTACGGGCGCCGAGGTCCAGACCGATCGGTGAGGCGAGCTTGGCCAGCGCCTGCTCGCCGAGACCGGTGGCGCGCAGCCGGCGGAGCCGGTCGTCGTGGGTGCGGCGGGAGCCCATGGCGCCGACGTAGGCCAGCGGCAGGCGCAGGGCGACCTCCAGCAGCGGCACGTCGAACTTGGGGTCGTGGGTGAGCACACAGACCACCGTGCGTTCGTCGATCCGGCCCGCCTCCGCCTCGGCGCGCAGATAGCGGTGCGGCCAGTCGGTCACCACCTCGTGTGCCTCGGGGAAGCGCCGCGGGGTGGCGAAGACCGGCCGGGCGTCGCACACGGTGACGTGGTAGCCGAGGTACGCGCCGATCCGGGCCATGGCCGCCGCGAAGTCCACTGCGCCGAAGACCAGCATCCGCGGCGGGGTGGCGTGGACCGAGACGAACAGGGTGAGCTCCTCGTCCATGCGGACGCCGTCGTAGCCGTAAGCCAGGGTCTCGGTGCGCCCGCCGGCCAGCAGTCCGCGCGCGTCCTCGGCAACGGCCGCGTCCAGCCGCCCGGAGCCGAGGGATCCGGAGGTGGACTCGGGCCGTACGACCAGCCGGCGGCCCAGCCGTCCCTCCGGGTCGGGCCCGTCGACGGCCACGCAGATCACCTCGGCCACCGGCTCCCCGGCGGCCACCGCCCCGGCCACCTCGCCCAGTTCGGGGAAGCCCGCGGGGTCGATCCGCTCCACATAGACATCGATGATCCCGCCGCAGGTCAGCCCGACCGCGAAGGCGTCGTCGTCGCTGACGCCATAGCGCTCCAGCACGGGCCTGCCGCTGTCGGTCACCTCCTGGGCCAGTTCATAGACGGCACCCTCGACACAGCCGCCGGAGACGCTGCCGATCGCCGCGCCGTCTGGGCCGACCAGCATGGACGTCCCGGGCGGCAGCGGCGAGGAATGCCAGGTCGCCACCACCGTGGCACGGGCGAACGGCTCGCCCTGGCCCCACCATCGGTGCATCTGCGCTACGACGTCCCGCATGGAATTCATATCTCCTCGCCACGGATGTAAGAGGTTGATACATTCAATGTATGAGCCTCTCACATCACTCACCGAGTAGCGACATCACCTTGCGGATCAACGGCACGCCCCACTCCCTGACCATCGACAACCGGACGACCCTGCTCGATGTGCTGCGCGAGCGGCTGGGCCTCACGGGCACCAAGAAGGGCTGTGACCACGGTCAGTGCGGGGCCTGCACGGTGCTGGTGGACGGTGAGCGGGTGAACAGCTGCCTGATGTTCGCGGTGACCGCCGAGGAGCGCGAGATCGTCTCCATCGAGGGCGTGGCGGCCCTCTCGGAGGGCGGGGAGCTCCACCCGGTGCAGCGCGCCTTCCTCGACCACGACGGCCTCCAGTGCGGCTATTGCACCCCGGGCCAGATCTGCTCCGCCATCGGGGCGCTGGGCGAGGCGGGGCGCGGCTGGCCCAGCCATGTCACCGAGGACACCGCCACCGGGGTGGCGGATGTCTCGGCGCTCGACGCGCGGGAGGTGCGCGAGCGCATGAGCGGCAACCTGTGCCGCTGCGGCGCGTACAACGGGATAGTCGAGGCCGTGCTGGAGGCCGCGGGCGCCCAGGACACCCAGGACACGGCCACCGTCGGAGGCGCCCGATGAAGGAGTTCGCCTACGCCCGCGCGGGTGACGCCGCCGAGGCGGCCACGCTGATCGCCCAGCGCCCCGATGCCACCTATCTCGGCGGTGGCACCAATCTGGTGGACCTGATGAAGCTCGGCGTCACCGACCCGGGTTTGCTCATCGACGTCTCCCGGCTGCCCTACGACCGGGTCGAGCACCGCGAGGACGGCTCCGTGCTCATCGGCGCCACCGTGCGCAACGGCGCGCTGGCGGGCGATCCGGGCATCCGTGAGCGTTTCCCGCTGCTGTCCCAGGCGCTGCTGGCGGGGGCCTCCGGGCAGCTGCGCACGGTCGCCACGGTGGGCGGCAACCTGCTGCAGCGCACCCGCTGCGGGTACTTCCAGGACGTGACCAAGCCGTGCAACAAGCGCGAGCCGGGCACCGGGTGTCCGGCGCTCCGGGGCGCGCACCGGGATCTGGCCGTGCTGGGCACCTCCGACCACTGCGTGGCCTCCCACCCCTCCGACATGGCGGTGGCGCTGGTGGCGCTCGACGCGGTGGCACACGTGCGGTCGGTGGACGGCGGCTCGCGCACCGTTCCGGTGGCGGAGCTGTATCTGCTGCCCGGCGACACACCGCACCGGGAGACCGTCCTGGACCACGGCGACCTCATCACCGCCGTGGAGCTGCCCCCGCCGCCGCGAGGTGCTCGGATGCGCTATCGCAAGGTGCGCGACCGCTGGTCGTACGCCTTCGCGCTGGTGAGCGTCGCCACCGCGGTGTCCGTGGCCGAGGACGGCTCGCTGCGGGACGTGCGGATCGCGCTCGGCGGGGTGGCGCCGCGGCCGTGGCGCGCAAGGATCGCCGAGGAGCGGCTGCGCGGCGCCCGGCCGGACGAGGAGACGCTGCGCGAGGCGGCGATGGCCGAGCTGGCCGAGGCGCGGCCACTTCCCGACAACGCCTTCAAGGTCGACCTGGCCACTGATCTGATCGTCGCGGGCGTCCGCGACCTCGTCGCGAGGAGGGATCGCGCATGACCACCGTCGAACAGAGCATCGGCGCCCCGGTGACCCGGGTCGACGGCCTGGACAAGGTGACCGGCGCGGCGCGCTACGCCTATGAGTTCCCCACCCGGGACGTCAGTTACGTATGGCCGGTGCAGGCCACCATCGCCCGCGGCCGGGTGACGGAGGTGGACCCGGCCCCGGCGCTGGCCCTGCCCGGTGTGCTGACGGTGCTCGACCACACCAACACCCCGCGGCTGAACGCCGAGGCGGAGGCGAGCGCGGACCTCTTCGTGCTGCAGTCGCCTCAGGTGGCGTACCACGGTCAGATCGTGGCCGCCGTGGTGGCCACCTCGCTGGAGGCGGCCCGCGAGGGCGCGGCGGCGGTCCGGGTCGGCTATGAGCGGGAGCCGCACGATGTGGTGCTGCGCGCCGACGACGAGCGGCTGGAGGTCGCCGAGACGGTGACCGACGGCAGTCCGGGCCTGGTGGAGCGCGGTGACGCGGATGGCGCCTGGGCCACTGCCCCGGTGCGGGTGGACGCCACGTACACCACTCCGGTGGAGCATCCGAGCCCGATGGAGCCGCATGCCACCATCGCGGTGTGGGACGAGGACCGGCTGACGCTGTTCAACTCCGACCAAGGCCCCTATATGAGCGCGCAGCTGATGTCCGCGCTGTTCGGGATCGAGCTGGGCGCGGTGGAGGTCGTGGCCGAGTACATCGGCGGGGGCTTCGGGTCCAAGGGCATCCCGCGCTCGCCGACGGTGCTGGCGGCGCTCGCCGCGCGGGCCGTCGAGCGGCCGGTGAAGATCGCCCTGACCCGGCAGCAGATGTTCCAGCTGATCCCCTACCGCTCCCCCACGATCCAGCGGGTGCGGCTGGGCGCCGAGCGCGACGGCCGGCTGACGGTGATCCAGCACGAGTCGGTGCAGCAGCGCTCGGCCCAGGTGCCGTTCGCCGACCAGACGGTGTCCTCGACGCGGATGATGTACGCGGCGCCCCACGCACGTACGACGGTGAAGGTGGCACCGCTCGATGTGATGACGCCCGCCTGGTTCCGTGCCCCCGGCCACACCCCGGGGATGTTCGCGCTGGAGTCGGCCGTGGACGAGCTGGCCGGGGCGCTGGGCATGGACCCGGTCGAGCTGCGGATCCGCAACGAGCCGGAGACCGACCCGGAGAGCGGCAAGCCGTTCAGCAGCCGCAATCTGGTCGCCTGTCTGCGCGAGGGCGCGGCCCGCTTCGGCTGGGAGCGCCGCGATCCGGCGCCCGGGGTCCGGCGCGAGGGGCGCTGGCTGCTCGGCACCGGTGTGGCCGCCTCGCATCACCCGGACTACACCTTCCCCTCCTCCGCGGTGGCGCGTGCCGAGGAGGACGGGACGTACCGGGTGCGCATCGGCGCGGCCGACCTCGGCACGGGCGCCCGTACCGCCCTCACCCAAGTGGCGGCGGACGCGCTCGGCATTCCGCTGTCGCGGCTGCGGCTGGAGATCGGGCGTGCGTCGCTGGGCATGGCGCCGTTCGCGGGCGGTTCGCTCGGCACCGCCTCATGGGGCTGGGCGGTGGACAAGGCGTGCCGTGCGCTTCTGAAGGAGCTGGACGCCTACGGAGGTGTGGTCCCGGACGGCGGTCTGGAGGTGGTGGCCGACACCGCCGAGGATCTGGCGCGGCGGGCGGATCTGTCGCGGCACACCTTCGGGGCGCAGTTCGCCCAGGTGCGGGTGGACGGCGACACCGGTGAGATCCGGGTGGACCGGATGCTGGGGGTGTTCGCGGCCGGGCGGATCGTCAATCCGCACACCGCGCGCTCCCAGTTCCTCGGGGCCATGACGATGGGTCTTTCGATGGCGCTGCTGGAGATCGGCGAGGTCGATCCGGTCTTCGGCGACTTCGCCAACCATGACTTCGCGGGCTATCACATCGCCGCCCACGCCGACGTTCCGCGACTGGACGTGGTGCTGCTGGAGGAGGACGACAACACCACCAATCCGGTGGGCGCCAAGGGCATCGGCGAACTGGGCATCGTGGGCGCGGCGGCGGCCATCGGCAACGCCTTCCACCATGCCACCGGAGAGCGGGTGCGGGATCTGCCGATCCGCATCGAGCGCTCGCGGGACGCGCTGCGGGCCGCCCGCCGCACCGAAAGGCGCAGGCCAGGGGCGGGTGAGCCGGAATCAAGGGTCGGGTAGGGTCACCCGAATGGCACCCACCCCGAAGGGACGCGCCACCTACCACCACGGCGACCTGGCCGCCGCCCTGGTGCAGACGACCCTGGAGATCATCGACGAGGTCGGAGTGCGCGGCTTCTCCGTGGCGGAGGCCGCGCGCCGCACCTGTGTGAGCCCCGGTGCGCCGTACCGCCACTTCGCCGACCGTGACGCGCTGGTCGCGGCCGCCGCCCTGGAGGTCTCGCGGCGGCTGCGGGCCATCTACCTGGACAGGGTGGCCGACGTCGGATCCCCCCAGGAGCGGCTGGCGACGGTGGCGGGCACCTTCGTACGCGCGGCGGCCCGCTACCGCGGCGGGCTGGACATCCTCTTCGCGCCGGAGCTGCGGGCCATCCATCCGGAGCTGCGGGACAGCAGCAGGGAGTTCGTGGACCTGCTGCTGCCGAGCGCCTTCGAGGTGGTCGCCCCGGGCGAGGCCGCGGCGACGGCCGTGGCGCTGCTCGACGCCCTGCACGCGCTCGCCCGCGGCTATGTCGCCCAATTGCTGGAAGGGAAGTTCGGCGATCCGGATGACGTGGTCGAGGAGGTCGCCATCCGGGCGACCCGGGCCGCGAGGGCGCTGGTGGCGGGCTACGGCGTGCCGTCCGGGCCGGTCGGCGAGGAGGGCCGGGACCGCTGACGGAGGGGCAGAATTTCCCGTTCCGCTTCACGTTCTTCGTTCGGCGCGCATACCGTCGATGCGGAACGGATCGGAGGAACAGATGTCCCTAAAATCCGGTAAGGGCCTGTTTCGTATCCCCGGCCGGGGATACGAAACAGGCTCCAAGGGCGCCCACCGGGCGCCTTCGCGTCTGCGCTCGCCCTACGCCATCGGCGGACTCGGAGTGGCGGTCACCGCCGCCGTCCTCGCCACCCTCGTACCGGCCACGGCCTCGACGACCGACCCCGACCCCGACGCCGACGCCGGCAACGGCCCGGCCCCCGCAGCGTCCGTCCCGCACCCCGAGCGGGACTGGATGGGCTCGACCATCGCCCGCCACGAGAAAACCGACCCCGGGGCCACGCCCCGGGCCACCAGAGCGGCCTCGGTGGAGGGCGTGGACGTCAGCGACCACCAGGGTTCGGTCGACTGGGCGGCCCTGTGGGACGACAACGTCCGATTCGCCTATGTGAAGGCCACCGAGAGCACGACGTACAAGAACCCCTCGTTCGCCTCGCAGTACAACGGATCCTTCCAGCAGGGCATGATCCGCGGCGCCTACCACTTCGCCCTGCCGGACCGCTCCAGTGGCACCCGTCAGGCGGACTTCTTCGTCACGGGCGGCGGCGACTGGTCGGACGACGGCAGGACGCTGCCACCCGTCCTGGACCTCGAGTACAACCCGTACGGAGCAACCTGCTACGGCCTGACCGCCTCCCAGATCGTGAACTGGATCGGCGATTTCACCACGCGGGTCAAGGAGCGCACCGGACGCCAACCGGTGATCTACACGGCCACCGGCTGGTGGCAGACGTGCACCGGCGACAGCGCCGCCTTCGCCGAGCGGAACCCGCTGTGGCTGGCGCGGTACGCCGCCACCCCCGGGCCGCTGCCGGCCGGCTGGAAGACCCACACCCTGTGGCAGTACACCTCCAGCGGACCGCTGGTGGGTGACCACAACCGGTTCAACGGAAGCCTGGCGGGCCTCAAGGCGCTGGCCACGGGGTGAGGCGGCGGCGCTCAGCCGCCGAGCACACCGCCGACCCCGCCGAGCACCCCGTCCAGGGTGTCGCCGACACCGTCCACCAGTCCGCCCACTACGCCCTTGCCGTGATGACCGTCCTGGCCGGGGGTCTGCGACGGCTGACTGGGCTGCTGCGACGGGGTGGTCGGGTCGGCGCTCGGAGTCGTCTCGCTCGGTGAGGAGGGCGACGAGGGCACCTGGTCGTCCCGCTGCGCGGGGGCGGTGTGCGCCATGGTGGGCGCGGCCTTGGAGGGGGCCGCGTCCGGGGTGGCCGGGGCGGCGTGCCGCGGTGTGCCGGCGCTCCGGTCCGCACGACCGCCACCGGGGGTGGCGGCGTCGGTGTGATCGGAGATCAGCTTCGGCTTGGTGGACTCGCTGGGCGCGACATGGCTCTGCGAGGGCGTGTTGTCAGCGGTGGGCTCGATCTCGGGCGCCTGCGCCTGCTGTGCGTTCACATCGGAGCGGGCCTGCACGGACTTGTCACCGTCGAGCGTCGAGTGGAGACCGATGGCTATGGTTCCGGCCACTCCGAGGGCAGTGGCCGCCTTGAGCGTCGTGGTGCGCGCCTGCTGTGCGGCGGTCGGTCGGCTGTGTCGACCCATTTCGCTGGTCTCCCCGTTATGGCATGAGTTGGGTGGGGTGCCCCGGAAGCCCGATTCCCAGCGGAACTGATGTCCGACGCACACGTGTTACAGAGTAAAGAACCAGCCAGATGATAACCACCGCCCCCCGGTGTACGGCCACCCGTACACCGGGGAACGTGTGTTCCTGGCTAGCGCGCGGCTTCCGGATAAAAGTCGCGCGGACGGCCCTTGCCGTCCTTGAGCTTCCCGAGCAGGCTCGCCGGGTACTCGATGGCCCAGTAGCTCACCGCGGCGGCGGCCACGGCCACCACCAGCACGATGACCACAGCCGACGGGAAGCCCGACTGGCCGTCGGGCGGCAGCAGCCCCGCGTTGTACAGGCCCAGCATGATCGGCTCATGCCAGACGAAGAGGCTGTAGCTGGCGAGGCCGACACCGGTGAGCCAGCGGGCCGTGAGCCATGAGTGCCACCGCCCCTGCCGCCGCACATGGATGGTGCTGTACAGCAGCAGCATCCACAGCAGGGCGGACAGCGGATGGTAGAAGGTGGTGGGAAAGTCCTCCGCCTCCGTACCGGAGTAGGACAGCATGTACAGCCCTACGAGGGCGGCCGCCCGCAGCGGGATCGCCACCTTCGCGTCGAGCCGTCCGCGGTCGCCGAGGGCGATCATCGCCACGGCGAGGCCCATGCCCGCCGCGAACCCGCCGAAGCGGGCCTGCGGTCCGAAGTACACCGGCCATTCGGTGTGCGGGATATCCAGCCCGTAGCGGGCGACCGCGATCCAGATGAACGGACCGATGTACAGCAGGGCACAGCCCACCGCGCACACCGCCACCCGGGAGGCCCTCCGGCGCAGCGGACGGCAGGCGCGGACGGCCAGCGGGCCGAGCCCCACCAGCGCCACATAGAACATGATTTCCAGTGACAACGACCAGGTGGGCCCGATGGTGTAGAAGATCTGCTCCTGGTCGAAGACCTGGGTGAAGGTGAGATGGTGCAGCAGATCGGACCACTCGCCGGGCAGCGTGGGGTTGCGGGTGGCCCAGACGAACGTCACCGCCAGGAAGTACAGCGGGACGATCCGGATGGCCCGCCGGAAGAGGAAGACCCGGCCGGGCCGGGTCGAGCCCCCCTCGATGGCCGCCCGTGCGTAGGACAGTGTCAGCAGATACGCGGACAGCACGAAGAAGAGGTCGATGACCTCCAGCGACACCAGAGCGTTCGCGTACCGGTTGGGCACCGGTGAGTGGGCGCCGTCCCGGTCGTAGGTGTAGTACTGCTGCCAGACGTGGAAGACGACGGTGAGGAGCGCCGCCATTCCCCGCAGGCCCTGGATCTCCTGGCTCATCCGGTTCCGCGAGGGCGCGCCCTTGGCGGGTGTGCCGTTGACCGCCCGGGGTGCGGTGGTGGGCGCGATGGCCGTGGACACCGTGCTCATGTCCGCTTCACCGCCTTGTCACCGGGGCGCGGAGTGACCCGCCACTGGCGGTCCCGCAGCAGCTCCTTGAGGAGCGACTGACGGGCCACGATGTTCTTGAAGTGGCTGTAGAAGACGGTGGACACCAGCAGATACCGCCAGAACCACGCCTTGCGGCGGCGCAGTTCGGGCACCGCGAGCCGCCACGCGAACAGCGCCTGCACCAGCCCGGCGGACAGCGTGAACAGGGTGGCCAGCAGGCAGACCGGCACCGCCCAGTCGAGATGGTCCACTCCCCCGGCGCGCCACGCCGAGTACAGCAGCACGGGCAGGATCTGCAGGGTCAGCCACGGCTGGATCTCCCGCCACCCCAGCAGCACCAGCAGCCCCGCCTTCTGGCGGGTGGTGAAGGCCGGGGAACGCAAGCCCCGCCACAGGTACTTCAGCGACACCTGGAGCCAGCCCTGGGCCCAGCGCGACCGCTGGTTCCACAGCGCCTTGAGGGTGGTGGGCGCCAGCTCGCGCGAGATGAGCGTGCGGTCGGTGGCGATCCGGGCGCCCTCGTGCAGGGCGCGCATCGTGGAGTCGATGTCCTCGGTGAGCATCGTGCCGTGCATCCGGGTCCGGGCGAGCAGATCGGTGCGCCAGAAGCCGTTGGAGCCGCCGAAGACACCGAAGGTGTAGAGCCGGGTCCGGCCGGGGTGGCTGACCGCGTAGATGGCCTCGAACTCCACGCCCACCAGCTTGGAGACCCAGGAGCTCTCGCCATTGCGGATCACGCAGTGGCCCTGGACCACGTCGTAGCCGCCTGAGAGCCAGTGCCAGGCGTGCTGGAAGGCGTCCGGCACCGGATGGTGGTCCGCGTCGAAGATGCCGACGAACTCACCGCGCACCCGGGTGACCGCGGCGTTGACGTTCTGCGCCTTGGAGGTGCTGCCCGCCACCGGCATCAGCACCAGCCGCGGATCGCGGCGGGCCATATCCCGCAGGGTCTCCTCGACGGGCATGGGGTGCGGCGTGTTGTACGCGAGCACGATCTCCAGCTCGTTGGGGTAGTCCAGGCGCAGGAAGGACTCGATGGTGTCGACGATGGTCGCGGCCTCATTGGGCAGATACGCGGCGATGACGGCGCTGGCCGGTGGATACGGCTGCGCCGGGCGTTCGGGCCGGGGTTTGGCGTCGAGCGAGAAGAGGCACTCCAGCACGATCAGCACGGCCGAGAGCACCAGACCGGACACCACGACCCAGTACGCGGCCGAGCCGACGTCCCAGCCCAGTTCGTACATCTGCTGGTAGAAGACGAACGGGATGCCCACTCCGAAGAGGAGCACCAGGACGGGCGAGAGCGCCGACAGCAGGGTGCGGAGCGCGGTGGCGAGGGTACGGCGGCTGCGCCGGTGGGTGCCGCGCATCCACGCCGCGTACTTGACCGGCCGCAGATCCCGGTGGCAGATCGACTCCTCGACCGCGTTCCGGGCGTTGGCGACGGCCTGGGCGCGGTCCGCGCAGTCGGCCAGCGGGGTCCATCCGATCGCCGGGGTCAGCCGCACGTTCTCATCGGCGACCACGAAGCGGGTCCCGGCCACGGCGTTGGCGAAGTTCTGCAGTTCGCGGCGCGCGGTGTCCTCGTCCACACCGGGCATCAGCATCAGCAGATGGCCTTCGTCGTCCCAGCCGAGCCGGTCGCAGACGCCGCCCAGCTTCTCGGCGACTCCCGCGAGACGTTCGGCGACCTCACGGCGCACCCGCGGCCCCAGCCGGGCCTCGAGGGCGGCGCTCTCGGCCACGCCCACCATGGCGACGACGCCACCGGTGCGGCTGTCGTCGACCCGCTTGAGCTCCCGGTCGAGCTCACCCAGGAAGTGGGGCTGGGAGTACAGGCCGGTGCGCGGGTCGAGCAGCAGGTTCTCGACGGGGACCGGGACCCGGCGCAGCTTGGCCTCGATGCGGGCGGAGAGCTCGACCGGGTCGGAGGTCTCCGCCACACAGTCGTCGGCGCCGCCGCGCAGCATGTCGGCGACACCGGTGGGACCGGGGTCGGAGGTGACCATCAGCAGGGGGAGCGCCCGTCCCGCGGGGACGGCGCGGACCTCGCGTATCAGGTCCAGTCCGTCGTCGGCGTCGTCCAGGGCGACGATCGCGTCCGGCGGGGAGTGCCGCATCTGTCGGCTGACATCGCCGGGCTCCGCATGGCTCACCTCATGCCCGGTGGAGACGAGTGTCCGTGTCAGCCGGTCGAGCCTGGGGCCCGGTTCGCCAACCGCCAGCACGTGCCCGCTCGGTCCCGCCACGCCGCCGCGAGCGGCGGGCACGGGTTGCTGGGGTTCGCGTGATCGTGGGTGGTGCGAAGTAAGCACCTGAGGGGTTCCTTTCGTGGGGGGTGCGTCACCGAACGGGCCGTGGGCACGCGGACGTTCCGGCCGGGGTCATGACAGACCGCGTGGCCATACAGACCACATGGCCATGACAGACGCGTGGTCATGACAGGCCACGTGGCCATGGCAGACCACGTGACCCGCAGGCATGTGCACAGGTGCGGGCGCCTACGGGCAGGCCGGAGGACGGCGTCGCCGGGAAGGCCGGGGCGATCCGCCGTTCGGTGAGTGGTGAGAGGCGGCTACGCCGCGACCGTGTCCGATCCGCGCGGGGAGAGGTGAGATCTCCGGCGGGGTCTCGGACAGACGGGCACGACGGCGGCGGGGATCACGCGGGCGTGCTCCAGCGAATTGCGCATTAGGTCCCATCCTGTTCGGATCGTGGGGGGCGGACCGAACATCACCAGTGCGGGGCGACCGATCTTTTGGGCTGACCGGTCGGAATCCCCAGTCTCATCGATCACTACGGAACCACACAACACATCGAAGTAACACTCTCATTAACCGATGAGAGAGTTCCGTTCGCCCACCGATCGACCCCGGCCACGCCCAACTCCCCCGCGACACCGGGGTGTCGGAGCCCTGTCGGTACCGCGTCGGCGTGTCATCGACCCGGTGTCGGTGCCGCGTCGGTGCGGTGTCGGCGGCTCCGGCCAGTCTTTTTCGAGGCACCACATTCGGTGGTTGAATTCGGAAGGGACAACACCATGCGGAATGCACGGGTTCTGATTTCCGGGGCCAGTATCGCCGGGCCCGCGCTCGCCCACTGGCTGGATCGTTACGGCTTCCAGGTCACCGTCGTGGAGCGCGCCGCGCGGCCGCGGCCAGGCGGGCAGGCGATCGACGTACGGGGCCCGGCGCTCGAGGTGTGCGAGCGGATGGGCGTACTGGAGGAGATCCGGGCGCGCCGCACCGGGCTGCGCGGCATGTCGATGGTCGACGACGACGGAAAGGAGTTGTTCAGCACCACCGAGCGGACCGCGAGTGGCGGGGATCTCAACAGCTCCGACATCGAGATCCTGCGGGACGATCTGTCCTCGGTGCTGATGGCCGCGGGCGGCGACGGGATCGAGTATCTCTTCAACGATTCGATCGCCTCGCTCGTCCAGGGGCCCGACGAGGTGGCGGTCACCTTCCACCGGGGCGGTGCGCGCGCCTTCGACATCGTGGTGGCGGCCGACGGGGTGCACTCCTCCACCCGGGCGCTGGTCTTCGGCCCGGAGGAGGACTTCCTCCGCCATCTGGGGGGCTATCTGGGCGTGTGGACGGTGCCGAACTATCTGGGCCTCGACCGCTGGGAGGTCATTTACCAGATGGCCGGGGACGTCTGGGACGGCATGATGATGAGTGTCCGCGACAACGCCGAGGCCCGGGTCTACATCGGTGTCGACTCCGAGGAACCGCCCGCCACGTTCCTCGGCTCCCGGTCCGTCTCGGAGCAGAAGCAGCTGGTGGCGGAGCGGTACCGGCACGCGCGCTGGGAGATGCCACGGCTGCTGGAGTACATGTGGGGGGCGCCGGACTTCCACTTCGACGCGACGGCCCAGATCCACATGGACTCCTGGTCCCGTGGCCGGGTGGCCCTGGTCGGCGACGCCGGATACTGCGGCTCGCCGGCGTCCGGGCAGAGCACCAGCGTGGCCGTGGTCGGCGCCTATGTACTGGCGGGCGAGCTCAAGGCCGCGGGCGGCGACCACACCGCGGCCTTCGCCGCCTACGAGCACGAGCTGCGGGGCTATGTGGCGGCCAACCAGCAGCTCGCGCTGGACAACATGGCCCGGAAGCAGGCGCAGGACGCAGCGGCCGGGCAGGAGCCCGACACCAACCCGACCAATATCGACGACAGCTTCTACGAGGTGGTCAACTCCTACGCCCTCAAGGACTACTGACCCGGCCCGGCGCCGTGGCCGGGCCATGAGCCGGAGCCGGGCCGAGAGCGGGAGCCGTGGCCGGGTCAGCATCCGTGGCCGGGCTAGGACACCACGTCCTTGCGGCCGAAGCCGCGGAAGGCGAACGCGACGAGCACCAGGGCGTACGCGACGGACACCGAGACGCCCTTCACCATTCCGCCCCACTCCATATGGGGCTGGAGTGCGTCCGCCCACGCGAACTGCCAGTGCGCGGGCAGGAAGTCGCGCCAGGAGCCGAGCGCCGTGACCGCGTCCAGCACATTGCCCACGATGGTGAGCCCCACCGCCCCGCCCACCGCGCCCAGCGGCGCGTCCGTGACGGTCGAGAGCCAGAATGCCAGGGCGGCCGTGACCAGCTGGGACAGGAAGATGTACAGCACCACCAGGGCCAGCCGGACGAGGGCGTCCCCGACCGGCAGCTCGCCGCCCGTGGGCATCCGCAGCGGCCCCCAGCCGTACGCCACGGTGCCCACCGCGAGCGCGACCAGCGGCAGCAGCACCATGGCGGCCGCGCTGAACACCAGGGCCACCGTCAGCTTGCTCACCAGCAGCCTGGCCCGGGGCACGGGCGCGGCCAGCAGATAGCGCAGCGAGGACCAGCTGGCCTCTGAGGCCACGGTGTCGCCGCAGAACAGCGCGACCGGCACCACCAGCAGAAAGGCGGCCGAGACGAACAGCGCGGTGGCGGCGAGATTGGCGCCGGAGGCGGTGGCCGTGGTCATCAGGGTGACCCGGTTCTCCCGCCCCTCGGGGGCGCCGCCGATGGCGAACGCGACCACGAGGACGACCGGCAGCAGGGCCAGCACCAGGCCCATCACCAGGGTCCGGCGACGGCGCAGCTGCCGTACGGCCTCGACCCGCAGCGGCAGGGTGTGGCCGGCCCGGTAGCCGGGCGCGACCTCGGTGACCTGCGAAAGGGAGCTCACGCGGATCCTCCTCCGATCAGCGTCAAGAAGGCGTCTTCCAGGCGCCGGTTGGGCCCGAAGGTGGTCACCGGGACCTCCAGCCGCACCAGCTCGGCGAGCAGCCGCGCCGGGGTGGTCCCGTCGAGCTGGACGAGCAGGCCGTCGGTGGTGCGGCGGGCGGAGAGGACCCCGGGCAGCGCGCCCACCTTGCCCATCAGGGCCTCGCTCAGCTCGCCGTCGTGGCCCACCAGCACACTGCCGCCGTTACCGGTGATCTCGCCGACCGGGCCCGCCTGGACCAGCCGGCCGCGGTCCATCACGACCAGATGGGTGCAGGACTGCTCGACCTCCGCCAGGAGATGGCTGGAAACGATCACCGTACGCCCCTCGGCGGCGTACCGGATCATCACCTCGCGCATCTCACGGATCTGCGGCGGGTCGAGGCCGTTGGTCGGTTCATCGAGGATCAGCAGATCGGGCAGGCCCAGCATGGCCTGGGCGATGGCCAGCCGCTGCCGCATGCCCTGGGAGTAGGTGCGTACGGCACGCTCCAGCGCGCTGCCCAGGCCCGCGATCTCCAGGGCCTCCTCGATATGGGCGTCGGCGGCGGGACGGCCGGTGGCGCGCCAGTACAGCTCGAGGTTGGCGCTGCCGGTCAGATGCGGCAGGAAGCCCGCCCCCTCGACGAAGGCGCCGACGCGGGAGAGCACGGGCGCGCCGGGCCTGATGGCCTGGCCGAAGACCCGGATCTCGCCGTCGTCGGGGGCGATGAGCCCCATCAGCATCCGCAAGGTGGTGGTCTTGCCCGCGCCGTTGGGCCCGAGCAGCCCGAGCACCTGCCCCTTCTCGACGCGGAAGGACAGGTCGCGGACCGCGTAGCGGTCGGCGGACTTGGCGTAGCGCTTGCTCAGACCGGTGATCTGCAGGGGTACGTCGGCGAGTTCGGGGTCGGGCGGCGGAGTGGCCGTACGCCGTCTGCCGGTCAGCAGCAGCGCGAGCGCCACCACGGCCGCGCCGAGCGGCAGCCCCCACACCCATGCGGGCAGCGGGGCGGGCTGGGTGTGCACCCCGGGTGCGGTGGGCACCGTCAGACCGCCCTCCGCGAGCCCGACCGTGTAGGTGGCGGGCTCGTCCGGGGAGGCGTAACCGAGGTCGGTGGAGGCGAGCACGAGCCGCAGCCGGTGGCCCGCGATGAACTCGTGGTCCACGGCGGGCAGCCGCACGGTGACGGTACGGCCCTGCTTGGCGCCGTTGACGCGCAGCGGCTCGACCAGCTGCTCGGGCAGCACCTGCCGTCCGTCCGGTCCCACGTCGTAGACCTTGGCGAAGAGCACGGCGTCGTCCGTGTCGGCCTTGACCCGCACCTTCACCTCGGGCGATCCGGTGATCCGCAGGGGCCGGTGCAGCGGCTCCGAGTCGAACCGGGCGAACTGGCCGGGGATGTCGAGGGCGAGACCGACACCGAGCGAGGACGCCTGGGACAGTCCGGCGATGCCCGGCACGTTGGAGATGGAGGGCGGCCCCGCCCCGGGCGGGTTGGCGAACGACTGCTCGCGTCCGCGCAGCGCCACCGGCCGGCCGCCGTCGCCGAGGCCGGGGTAGCGGTCGCCGGTGGCGCCGCGCAGCTGGACCGCGCCGTTGGTGGTGTCGATGCCGCCGGTGCGGCTGACCCGGAAGGCGGGTCCGGTGTCGGTGCCCTTGTCGCCCTTGAGGTAGCGGTCGAACCAGGCGTCGGTGCGGGCCGCCACCCGCGAGGTCTCGCGGTCGCCGCCGTCATGTCCGCCGGCCGTCCAGTCGACGGCGACCGGCGCCCCGGTGGCCCGGATCGCCTTCGCCATGGCATCGGCGTGGCCGAGGGGGAAGAGGGAGTCGGCCTGCCCCTGGAGGATCAGCGTGGGGACCTTGATCCGGTCGGCGACGGCGGACGGGCTGCGGGCCTCGAGCAGCCGGCGGGCGGCGGCGTCGGGCTTTCCGGCGACCGCGACCCGCTCGTACATCTCGCAGAGCTGCTTCTCGAAGCGGCCGCAGCCCTGGCCCTGGCCCGTCCCGGCCGCTCCCCCGCCGTCCGCGGCTCCGGGGTCCGTCCGGGCTCCTTGGCCCGCCCCGCCGTTCGCGCCCGACTGGCCGCCCTGGCCTCCCGGGCCCATCCCCCCGCTGCCGCCGCCCGCGCCGCTGGTGTCGCCCTGGCCGTCCTGAGCACCGCCGAAGGGGGCCGAGCCGGTGGTGAAGAACAGCCCGGCCCAGAGCTTCTTGTAGACGCCGTTCGGGAAGAGCGCGTCGGCGAGGTTCCAGTAGGTCATCTCGGGCGCGATGGCGTCCACCCGGCGGTCGTATCCGGCGGCGAGCAGGGAGATCGCCCCGCCGTAGGAGGCGCCGGCGACGCCCACCCGGGGGTCGCCCTGGTGGTCGAGCCGCACCTCGGGACGTTTCGCCAGCCAGTCGATCAGCCGCCGGACATCGGCCACCTCGTGGTCCGGGTCATTGAGCCCGATCTTCCCAGTGGATCGGCCGAAGCCACGCGCCGACCAGGTCAGCACGGCGTATCCGTCGCGGGCGAGTTCCTCGGCGTGGTCGCGTACGTCCTCCTTGCTGCCGCCGAAACCGTGGCCGAGCAGGACCGCGGGCCTGCGGCCGGTGCCCGCGGTGAAGTACGAGGTGTCGATGCGCGCGCCCGGCATGTCCAGCACGCGGTCCTGGCGGTGCACGGCCGGCCGGCCGCCGGAGGCGGCGACCGCCCAGGTGCCCGCACCCGCGAGGAGGACCGCGGCGGCCACGGCGGCGACCAGGCGCCGGCCCCTCGGCCGGGTCTTTCGGAGATCCATGTCTGAAACCCTAAGAGGAGGAGTCAAACGCCGCGGCTGACACCAGACGGATTCTCGTCCACTCCCCGGGGAGTACCCGGACACCGCCCGTACACCCGGCGCGGTATGCCCCCGACCGTGGCGCTCGGGCTTTTGGATCAGTCGGACGATCCTCCATAGGATGCGCCGGTGATCATAAAGAAACGTCTGGCGACAGGCGCGTTGGGGCTGCTCGCGGCCCTCGCCTGCGGCCTGATATCCCCTCCGGCCGCCATGGCCGGCGAACCGGCTTCCGATTCCCCCAAGGTCGAGCTGGTGCTCGATGTCAGCGGCTCCATGCGGGCCCGCGACGTCGACGGCGACACCCGGATGGCGGCGGCGAAGCAGGCGTTCAACGAGGTGCTGGACGCCACACCCGAAGAGGTGCGGCTGGGCATCCGCACCCTCGGCGCCAATTACCCCGGCAAGGACCGTAAGGCCGGCTGCCAGGACAGCGAGCGGCTCTACCCGGTGGGCCAGGTGGACCGCACGGAGGCCAAGGCGGCCGTCGCCACGCTGCGCCCCACCGGCTGGACGCCCATCGGGCTCGCGCTGCGCGGCGCGTCCAAGGACCTCTCCGGCGGCGAGGGGACCCGCCGGATCGTGCTGATCACGGACGGCGAGGACTCCTGCGGTCTGCCGGACCCGTGTGATGTGGCCCGGGAGCTGGCCGCACAGGGAACCCACCTGGTCGTCGACACGCTCGGGCTGACGCTGGACCCCAAGGTCCGCGAGCAGCTCAGCTGTATCGCCGAGGCCACCGGTGGCACGTATACGGCGATCCAGCACCGGGACCAGCTCTCCAGCCGTATCAAGCAGCTGGTCCGGCGCTCCGCCGACACGCCCGTGGAGACGCCCACGCCGGTGCGGGGCGCCGCACAGTGCGCGAAGGCCCCCTACCTGGGCTCCGGCCTCTACAGCGACCGGGAGAGCTTCGGGGAACACCGCTGGTACCGGATGCGGGTGGCGCCCGGTCAGGAGCTGCGGGCAGCGGCGAGCGTGGCCGTGGACCGCGCCGTCGACCCGGACTACGGCGTGCTGGTCCGGGCGGTGACCCCGGGCGGCCGGGAGCTGGTGCGCGGCAGCGAGGCGGGCAGTGGCCGTACGGACGTCATCTCCAGCGGTCTGCGCTATCCGGTCGCCGATGTGGACGACGACGAGGACGGGACGGCGCGGACGGTGTGCGTGGAGCTGAGCCAGTCGTTCTCCGCGCCCGCCTCCGTCAAACGCGCTCCGGGCCTTCCGGTGGAGCTCGCCGTCGACGTGGTGGACAACGACGATCCGCCCGCCGACGTGGCCGCCTTCGGCCTGGGCCGCGGCTGGGTGCTGCTGGGCGTGCTCACCGTGGGCGGGCTGCTCGTGGGATTGCTGTGGGGCCGGCTGGCCCGCTGGCGTGTCACCGTCTGGAGGTCCAACTGATGCGAGCCCTGCGTACCCTGGGCGCCGCGCTCACTCTGTGCGCCGCCACCTGGCTGACCGCCGCCGCACCGGCCGCCGCGGACGGTAAGGACGGCACGGACGGCAAGAGCGGCACGGAGGCGCCCACCGAGGCGGGGACGAGCTTCCGCACCGCCACCGAGCTCGAGCCCGGTCAGCAGGCCACCGCGGCGGCCTCCACCGGCGACTATCTGTACTGGGTGTTCCCGGCCGCCGCCGGGCAGGTCCCCGAGGTCGAGGCGGAGCTGAAGCTGCCCGACGCCTCGAGCCGGCACGGCAGCGCCACCTGGCAGCTGGATGTCTACGACGGTCTGCGCCGCCATCAGCCGTGCGCCTCGGGCACTCCGGCGCGCCGGGCGGCCCAGCAGGACCGGACGGTCACCGTGAGCTGCACCCTGCGCCAGGTGCGGTCCTGGTCCGAGCGCTGGGCCAACGACCCTCTGCAGGGCGCGTATTACGTGCGGCTCACCGTCGCCGATCTGCCCGCCCAGGATCTCGGGCTGCCGATCGACGCCGAGGTCGAGGCGTCCGTACGGGACGCGGGCGGGGCGCATGCCGACGGCGGGGACATGACACCGCTCAATCCGGTACTGCGGGCCGGAACGGCCCCAGGGACGGACTCCGAGCCGCCCGACGGCAACACGGCCTCGGATTCCCCGAACGACAAGGGCGGGGAGGTCCCGCACGCGGTCGCCGAACCGGAGGACGGCTGGGGCTCCGGATGGTGGTCGGACCGGTGGGTGTGGACCGTGATCGGCGCGGCGCTGGCGGCGCTCGCCGGGGTGGGCGGTTACACCCTCACCCGGGGGCCGCGCTCTCCGGGCCGCCCGCCGATCGGTCCCGGATCCGACATCTGACCTGATGTCCGGAATCGGCGCGGGGCCCGCACGACGATCGTGCGGGCCCCGCGCCGCATCGGGCCCCGGTGGCCCGGCCGCTCAGGAAGCTCTCGGGAAGTCCCCCCGGGACGCTCAGGAATAATCCTTGCCCATGAGCTGCCCAAAGCCTTCGGGATCCGCGTCGAATCCACGAATAGCGCTCTGAATTCCCCATTCCCCCGCGTCGTCCCGGGTGAATACCGCGACCGTGGCGGAAGTGGCTTCCGGGACACCGGTGAAGTCACTCGTCATGAGTTCGGTGTATCCGTTGAGAATCCGGACACTGGTGTTCGGGACACCCCCGAAGGTCTTCCGCCCCGAACCCTGCTGGATGGTTATCCCGACGACCACCCGGACGTATTCGGACGACAGCCGTTCGAGCTCGAGGGTCATGGATTCGTCGGTGCCAAGGCCCTGGCCGGTGCGGCTGTCCCTGTTGAGGTTGATGGTGCCGTCCGGTGAGCGGCTGTCGAAGTGGACGAGGTACGCGGGCGCACCGTACGGATCGGCGGCGCGGTACGTCCCGGCCACGATGTCGAGATCATGGGGCGGCTCACCTATGGGGCTCGGATCCCACTTGAGCGCCACCTCGATTTTCTGAAGCCCCTTGTTGAGACCAGTCACCCGGACTCCCCTTCCCTCGAACCGTGCGGATTTGAATGCGCGTGGCGTCAAGCCTATCGCGGGCAGGGCGAGTTGAGGATTTTTCCACAGCCGCGTGCGGAGCCCCGCCGAGGGGTCTCTACTATGGGCCTCCGTACTAACGGCGGAAGGAAGCGTCCATGCGACGGTTGGGGGAGCTCGAGGCGGAGATCATGGACCGTCTCTGGGCTTGGCAGCGTCCCACGACGGTGCGGGAGATCGTGGACGACATCAACGAGCACCGCCCGGTCGCCTATACCACGGTGATGACCGTCGCCTCCATCCTCTACAACAAGGGCTGGCTGCTGCGCGCCAAGGAGGGCCGGGCATGGGTGTACTCACCGGTCCGCAGCCGCGAGGAGTACACCGCGGCGCTGATGGAGGACGCCCTCGGCACCAGCGAGAACCGCTCCGCCGCCCTCACCCACTTCGTCGAGCAGATGGGCCCCGATGAGGTCAGCGCGCTGCGCAAGGCCCTGCGGACCGCGGGGCGGCGGACCAAGGCGTGACGGCCGCCCTCGCCCTGGCCTGCTACGCCGCCGTGGTCGGCTCAGCGGCCCCCAAGGCGCTGACGCGCAGCGCCTGGCCGCATCGCGCACCCGCCTTGGCGGTTGCCGTTTGGCATGGGTTGGTCCTGTCGTTCACCATCGCGCTCGCTCTGACCACTTATCACCTCGTCACCCCAACTTGGCATCTTCATAATGGAATGTCCGGCTTGCTCCGGTTCTGTGGGTTGACGTTGAACGCCCGAATCCCGGGCACGGGCCCGATCGGCGTCCCGGCCATCGCCGTACCGGCCGCGGTGGCGTTGGTTCCGCTCGTCTGCTTCGGCCATGAGGTGCTGCGGGCCCGGCGCGCCCGCGCCCGCCACCGGGGCGTTCTGGACATGGTCGGCCGACGCTCGGCGCGGCTGCGCGCCACCGTGCTGGACCATGACACGCCCGCGGCCTACTGCCTGCCCGGCCGCCGGCCGCGGATCGTCGTGAGCGCGGGCGCGCTACGGCTGCTCTCCCCCGCACAGCTGGAGTCCGTACTGGAGCATGAGCGCGCGCATATCGCGGGCCGCCACCATCTGGCGCTGGCGGCCACGGAGGCGTTCGCCCGGGTGTTCCGGTGGCTGCCACT
Organism: Streptomyces iranensis; assembly: GCF_017874715.1. Classification (GTDB taxonomy): domain Bacteria; phylum Actinomycetota; class Actinomycetes; order Streptomycetales; family Streptomycetaceae; genus Streptomyces; species Streptomyces iranensis. The sequence goes on from NZ_JAGGLR010000020.1 coordinate 233,332, forward strand.
GGCGCGCGAGGCCAGGGCGCAGACGGCGCTTCTGCTGGAGATGGCCGCGGACGACCGCGCACTGCGCCGCCATCCGCGCCAGGCGCTCGTCTCCGCCCTCTACACGATGGCGGCGGGCCACGCCCCCCACGCCCCCGGCGGAGCCTTCACCGTCGGCGGACCGGGCGCCGTGGTCCGGCTGCGGCGGATGCTGGACGCCCGGCGGCGTCCGCATCCGGCGCTGTGCGGCCTGGCGGCGGCGGTCGCGGTGGGCTTACCGCTGCTGCCTCCCCTGCTGGGCTGCGCCCCCGGGATGTAGCACTCCGGGCACGCCTCATGGGCCCGCCCCGGGCCATGCGGAGGGACCGCGGGGCCCGGGGCGGGGTGTGACGTGACTCAGAGCCGGTCGAGCAGGGTCCGCAAGGTGGCGACCTCGGTGGACTGGTTCTTCACGACGTCGTCGGCGAGTTCCTTGGCCTTGGCGTTACGGCCGTTCTTCTTCTCGTCCTTCGCCATGGCGATCGCGCCCTTGTGATGGTCGATCATCATGCTCGCGAAGGCCCGGTCGAAGGCGGGCCCCTTGGCGGCCTCGAGCTTCCGCATGTCCTCCTCGGACATCATTCCGCCCATAGCGCCCTTACCGCTCGCGCCATGGTGCATTCCTGGCATCTCGTCCGAGGGTGCCTTCTCCGGCTTGCCCCAGCCCTTGAGCCAGGACTTCAGGGTGACGATCTCCGGGTCCTGAGCCTTCTCGATCTGCCCCGCCAGGCTCTTGATCCGCGCGTTCGAGGCCCGGTCGTCGGCCAGTCCGGCCATCTTCAGGGCCTGCTCATGATGCGGGATCATCATCTGCGCGAAGCTGACGTCCGCGTCGTTGAACGCGCCCGCGGCGGAGCTCGCGGTCGCCTCGGAGGCGGCGGACTCCTTCGCGCTCGTGTGGTCCGTGCCCTCCATGTCGTCGTTCCCGCCACAGCCGGCGAGCAGCAGCCCTCCGGCGGCGACGGCGCCCACGAGCGCCAGACGGCGGTGGAGCGGCCGACGCGGGACACGCGTGAATGCGGTCATGTCGATATACCTCTTTTTGCCAAGTGTTGACTGTCCCATGGGGCGTACCGGCGCTTTACGCGCGGTTCGGCCTATATCCGCAGAACAGCCAGGGCAGTGAGGTCGGGGCCGGGCGAGGGAGGATCGGGCCGCGCGAGGACGGCCGCGGCCGCGTAAAGCCTCGGCGGCGGACCGCTCCGGCGGGTGGGCACGGCGTACAGGAGTGCCCCGAGCACCCAGACGCCGAGCACCGCGACGCACAGCGAGGCCATGTCCATACCGGTCATGGGTTCGCGCGGCTTGGTCTCGGGCGCGGCCGGGGCATGCCCGGCCTCGGCGGAGGGGGCGGGAGCGGCCCGCTGCGGCCCGGTGCCGGTGGCGGCCGTACCGCCGCCGTGATCGCCGCCGTACGACGCGGGGTCGCCGTCGTACGTCCCGGGATCGCCGTCGTACGTCCCGGGATCGCCGTCGTACGCCGCGGGGCGCATCTCACCGGGCGCATGGCCCGCCGAGTGGGTCATGCCCGAGCCGGAGCCGCCGCCGGGATGGCCCAGGGTGTGCATGACGAAGACCCCGAGCGCGAGCACGACGACGAGCAGAAGCCGCGGAAGGACTCCGTCCGCGCGCATGCTCCCGCCGGTGGCCACCGTCGCTCCTCGGGGTCGGTGTGATCTCTCTCGGAGCCACACCCTACTCCTAATGTCATTAGTACGTGTGCGGACCCCTCCGAAAGCCCCCGGAGCCGCTCAGCCCTCCCGCATCGCCAGCCTGGCCAGCATGTTCTTCGCGTCGTCGGCGACCTGGGCGTCCGCGACCACCTCATAGCGCGCGGCCACGATCTGGCTCCGGGACGAGAAATCGCGCCGCCCTCCGGTCATGGCGTGCCCGACGAAACCGAAGATCGCCCCGAACACCGCGCCATAGACCAGACCGCTCACGAGCAGCACGACCACGTTGTGGGCACCCGCCGCGAACACCGACAGCAGCAGCCCGATCAGCAGCCCGAACCACGCCCCCGTACCGGCACCCGCGAGCGCCGCACGGCCCCTGGTCAGCCGCCCGAGCACGGTCTCGACCATCCGGAGGTCCGAGCCGATGATCGCCGTGTGCTCCACCGGGAACTTGTTGTCGGCCAGGAAATCCACCGCGCGCTGGGCGCCGGCGTAGGTCGGGTAAGAGCCGACGACCGTGCGGTCGACCACCTCCGACGGCGGTTGCTGGGTCATCGCTGACTCCCTCCGTCAAGGAGAGCGTGCGCCCGCGCCTGCCCCCTCGCAACGGGAGAGGCGCGGCAGAGCGCGGAGAAATCCGCCGAGGGTCCGCGCAGCCGGATATCCGGAACGGCCACCGCGGCTCTCCGTGGAAGATTTCCCCGGCACTCTTCGCCCCTCAATTCCACCCGGCCCGACACCGCCGCGATTCCCGGAAGCCCCCGGTTCCTTTCCGGCGAGCGAAAGGAACCGGGGGCGGGACGGACCTTACGGGGATCAGCCGCAGGCGGCGCGGTCGGTGTGGTCGGTGCGGTCGGTGCGGATGAGGGAGCGCACCATCCGGCAGGTGGTGTCGGACGGCGGATGCACCCCGATCCGGGCGGCCGTGGACCGTATCTTGCGGTTGGACGCCTGCTCGGGGCGGTAGACACCGGAGTTGAGCAGCGCGATGGCCAGGCGCATGGCCTTCAGACGGCGGTTGTGGGACTCGTACCACTCACGCGGGCGCCCGGCCGGCATCCGCTTCTTCGGCAGGGTCGGAAAGGTCGGAAGATCCTGAAGAGGGGGTCCGGCAACGGCCATCGGCAACCTCCTGAGTTGGTCGGGAAACCTTCCCTTCAACTCCCTCCATTCTACGGCCGGGTACTGACAAAGGCCCCTGGTCAGACCCCATTCCAAGGCGATCTCGCGGTACCGTGTGCGGCATGGAGATCTGGATCAATCCGGCATGCTCGAAGTGCCGTAGCGCGCTCACCCTGCTCGATGCGGAGGGCGCCGGTTACACAGTGCGCCGCTATCTCGAGGACGTACCGAGCCAGGACGAGATCCGCGCGGCGCTCGACCGGCTCGGGCTGGAGCCGTGGGACATCACCCGGACCCAGGAGGCGGCCGCGAAGGAGCTGGGTCTGAAGGACTGGCCGCGTGAGGAGAGCGCACGGGACCGCTGGATCGCGGCGCTCGCCGAGCACCCCAAGCTGATCCAGCGGCCCATCATCACGGCGGACGACGGTTCGGCGGTGGTGGGGCGCACGGAGGAGGCGGTGCGGGAGGCGCTGTCCCGGTCCCGCGGCTGACCTCAGAGCCAGGCCACCGGAGCGCGGAAACGCCCCGGCGCCCCGTGTCGTACACGGGGCGCCGGGGCGTCCGTGGTGCTCGGTACCTCGGGCCGGGCCGGCTCAGCCGCTCCGCGGTGCGGCCTGCTGCGGGCGCAGCAGGAACCGCTGCGTCTTGCCGCTGGAGGTCTTCGGCAGCTCGGCCACGAAGTGCACATGCCGCGGATAGGCGTGCTTGGCGTACCGCTCCCGGACCAGCTGCTGCAGCTCGGCCGCGAGCGTGTCGTCCGCCTCGATCCCCGGGCGCGGCACGACGAACGCCTCCACGACCTCGCCGTACTCGTCGTCCGGAATGCCGACCACGGCGGCCTCCCCCACCGCGGCGTGCTCCAGCAGCACGGTCTCCACCTCGAAGGGGCCGATGCGGTAACCCGCCATCAGGATGATGTCGTCGCCGCGTCCGGAGAAGAACAGATGGCCCTCCTCGTCGCGGGCGGCGGTGTCACCGGTGTAGAACCAGCGCCCGTCGGGGCTGAACTTCTCGGCGGTCTGCTCGGGGGCGTCGCGGTAGCCCTTGAACCACATCAGCGGGCTCTCGGCGATGTCCACCATGACCCGTCCGGGGATGTCCACGCGGGCCAGCGCGGAGTTGGTGTCCTCACGCAGCACCTTCACGCTCCAGCCGGGCAGCGGACGGCCCATGGAGCCGGGCTTGATCTCGTCGCGCAGGTCCGGGTGCCAGGCATGGGCGACCACCATGCCCATCTCGGTCGAGCCGTAGTGGTCGCGCACGGGGACGCCGAGCGTCTCGAGCGCCCAGTCGACGACGTCCGGGGGCAGCGGTTCGCCCGCCGCGGAGCAGCAGCGCAGCCGCAGATCGGCGGGGGCGGGGATGCCGGAGGCGCGCAGCTTGCGGTAGACGGTGGGCCCGGCGGCGAAGTTGGTGACGCCGAAACGGGACAGCACCTCCCAGGTGGACTCCGCGGAGAACAGGCCGTTCAGCAGCAGTCCGCGCTGCCCGAGGGCGAGGGGCCCGATGAGCGCGTAGTACAGGCCGTACGCCCAGCCCGGGTCGGCGGCGTTCCAGAAGACGTCGGTGGGCCGGTGGTCCAGGCCGAACTGCTGGTACATGGTGAAGCCCGCGACCGCCCGCAGCGGGATCGGGACGGCCTTCGGCGTGCCCGCGGTGCCCGAGGTGAACAGCTCCACGATGAGCCCGTCGCCGCCCACGGCCACCGGCTCGGACAGCGGCTCGTGCCCCTCGGCCAGCTCCGCGAAGGACAGATCGTCCCCGGTGGCCGGCCCGGTGGTGACGATCCGCCAGGGACGCTCGCCGGGAAAGCCCGACTCCGGGTCCAGCTTGGGGCGTTGGTCGGCGTCGGTGATCACGACCTTGGTGTCATTGCCCGTGATCCGCAGCGCGATGGCCGGTGAGGCGAACGCGGTGAACAACGGCACCTGGACGGCCCCGAGCCGCCAGATCGCAAGGCTCGCGACCAGCAGTTCGGCGGATTTGCCCATCAAGGTGGCGACACGGTCGCCCACTCCGACTCCCCGGGCGGCCAGGGCACCGGCCATGCGCGAGGAACGGTCCCGAAGCTCCCCGTACGTCATGTCATGGCCGGTCATGTCCTTGTCCACCACCGTGAACGCGACGGCGTCGTCCGGGTGCCTGTCGCACAGCAGGTACGCGGTGTTCGCCGCAGGCTCACCGAAGGTCTTGAGCAGGTCAGCCATGCGCTGTTCTGGGCTGGTCAAGAGGGCTCCTAGTGCTGGTATCCACGAGTCGCGCCGGACGGGAGGGGCCGGTGCCCGACATCGGGCGAGCGCGGACGCACCTCGGGGGCGCGAGCGCACCTCGCCTTCCGGGGCGGGCTGTTCCCGGGTCGTGCTGACGAAGTCCCAGGCGACGGCAGCTCCCGTTGGCCGGTACACGCTATCGCGCTTTCCGACCGGCCCGTCAGCCGACGCGTTCTTACGTCCCGAGGCACTCTGGCGTCCCTCCTTTCCCCGTCCTACCTTTGGGCAGCGGTAGGCATACCGCTCGCACGGCTTGTCATGTCTGAGCTCCGAGATGCCCGACACGAGGTGAGCCTTGTTCCTCCCCCGAAGACCCGTCGGCCGGTTGACCGTCGTCGCCACCGTCCTCGCCACCGCGGCGGCCATCGCCGCCGGACCCGCGCGGGCCACCCCCGACGGCACACCGTCCGCCGACCCCGCCGGGCCGTCGCCGGCGCGGCCGATCGATCCGCAGCAGTGGCGCAACCCCGACGACATGACCTGGGCCGACTACCGCGCGGTCCCCGGTACCCACTGGGCGGACCCCGGCGTCAAGCCCACCCGGCGCACCTTCAAGGGCGCGCTGGTGCTTCTGGACTATCCGGACGAGGAGTTCACGGTCAGCCGGCCGGCCGGGTCCACGCTGTTCGGCAATCCGCAGCCGAGCGCCTCCGGTATCCCGCGCGACCGCCTCCCGCGCTTCTACCAGGACTTCCTGAACACACCGGGGCCGCTGAACAGCGGTCACACCATCAACGAGTACTGGATGGAGGACTCCGGCGGCCGCATCGGCGTCGATCTGACCGCCTTCGGTGTGTACCGCATGCCGGGCAAGTCCTATCAGTACGGCGTCGAGGACTCGATGAACCCGGGCGCCTGCCCGGCCGGGGACACCTGCGGCAAGGACATCCGGGAGGACGGCAAGGCCGCCTGGGTGGCCGACGTCGGCGCCGACAAGGCGGACTCGTTCGACTTCGTCTTCTATCTCACCGCCGGACAGGACGAGTCGTCCACCTGGCAGGAGTTCGGCCCGATGAAGTTCCCGGGCGCACCGGACATACCCGCCGCCTGGGGGCCACCGGCGTCCGCGGGCGACAACTCCGCCCGGACCCGCTATGTGCCGTGGACGTCCTGGCAGGCCGCCGCCCGTATCTGGCCCAACGCCGCCGACGGGTCGTCGGTGCAGGCCGAGAGCTCCGGCATGGCCGTGTACGCCCATGAGCTCAGCCACATCCTGGGCATCGGGGACAACTACAACAACCCGTACGGCACCCCCCTCAGCCGTTCGTACACCGGTATCTGGAGCATGCTCTCCCGCGGCTCCTTCAACGGCCCCGGCGGACCGCACACCCGCTGGCGAATACCCGCCACGGCCGGGGGCTCGATGGGCTCCCAGCATGTGCTGCGCGACAAGCTGAAGCTCGGCATCGTGGACGAGAAGAACGTGCTGCGGCTGGACCGCGACGCGCTGAAGAGCTCCGGACTCGTCGTCGCCCGGGTCACCGCACGCTCGGCGCCACCGGGCGAGAAGGGGCTCTCCGGGGTCAACATCACCATGGGCGGCGATCTGTCGGAGCCGTGCGACAACGGCACCGACCCGCTGTGCGACGGCGGCGGCTACGACAACTACACCGTCGAGGTCGTCGACCGCATGGGGATGGACTCGTTTACCCCGGATCACGGGGTGCTGCTGGCCAAGACCAAGAACAAGGACCGGGCCCCGTTCGCCTGGGTGGTCGACGCCCACCCCGAGGACATCGACCTGGTGGACTTCCGGCGCCCCGACGGCACCGACCAGAAGATCACCATGGGCGACTACCGGCAGCTCAGCGATGCCCTCTTCCACGCCGGAGCCGACTCCGGCAGCCAGTACGAGTACATCGACCCCGCCAACCGGCTGCACTTCTATGTGCTCGGCCTCGAGCGCGACAGGTCCGGGGTGCTCTCGTACACCATCGCCGTGAAGTCCCTTGACGGCGCCGGACCGCAGCGCCGCGGAGTGGCCCTGCACCGCGGCGAGGCCAAGGGGGATCCCTCCCGCTCCCGGGCCATGTGCACCTTCGGTCTCGACAACACCGGACGCGCCACCAGGGACCGGGCGACGACTCCGGCCACATCGGTGGATTCGGATGTCTACCGGCTGTCGGCGAGCGCGGTCGGCCGGGGCTGGTCCGCCTGGCTGCCCAACCGTCTCGCCACCGCCAGGGCCGGTGAATCGGTCGATGTGGAGGTCGCCGTGGCCGCGAAGAAGGGCGCCGAGCGGCGAGGCGCGATCGTCCTCACCGCCCGCTCCGAGAGCGATCCGCATCGAACCGCCAAGGCGCTGTGCCGGCTGTCGGGTCGCCGGTAGGGCGACGGGGGCGGCCCGTCGGAACTCGGCGGGCCGCCCCCGTTCGGCGGACCCGGCGGGCCGCCCCCGTTCGGCGGTCCTACTCGGGCTCGTCGGCCGCGGTCTGGATCGGCACCCGGAGGGTGTCGGGCTCACAGCCCGCCGTACCGGCGATGATCCGCGCCGCCCCCTTGGTGAGCGGCACCAGGCTCTGCTCGTCCACCTTGTCCGGGGTGTCCCGCGGATCGAAGATGTACATGGGCGTGGTGATCAGCTGCACCAGCGGCACGCCCGTGTAGTAGAAATAGGCGCCGTCGGTGGCCGGGTTCGGCGCGAAGGCGGTCGGCGACAGGATCCACGAGCGGCGCAGGTCCTCCGCCGCGAGCGACTCGGCCACCAGCTGTTCCAGCTGGGGCGCCTGGGTGGTGAACCACCAGCGCACCTCGGGGTCGTCGGTGGGCACGACCTCCCCGTCCACCACCTCGGCCTGGCGTGCGGCGTGTTCCAGATGCATTTCGAGGACGACCCGGGGGAACAGCTCGGGGTGCGCCGCGATGAACGCCTGGGTGCCCGCGGCACCCGCCATGTGGCCGGACGTCAGCACGAACAGCATGTTGTGCGGCCGCAGTTCCTGGGGCATCGACGCCCAGAACTTGGCCTGCGCCAGGACGAGCGCTACCCCGGAGGCGTCCTCCACCGCGGATGCCCAGGGACCGTCGTGGTGTGAGCCGACGATCACCCAGTGGTCGGAGGCCCCGGGCAGGGTGCCCACCACATTGTGGGTGGTCTCCTCGGTGATGGTGGCATCGGAGACGATCCGGCCCTCGCACTCCCCCGACGCCATCAGCTCGCGGACCCGCTGCCCGTCCTTGCCGCTCAGCCAGATGCCGGGGACGGAGCGCCGCTCGGCATCGTAGGGCCAGTAGAAGTCGCTGGTCTCCCAGGGCAGTCCGGTGAGCAGGCCGACATAGGCCGTGGCGCCGTCCTTGATGGCGATGTCGAAGTCCAGCACATGGGGAAGGTCGAAGGGCACGGTCTGGACGAGGTCGGGGAAGACGCCCTCGGGGTCGTAGGAGCCGGTGGCTCGGGCCTGCACCTCGGTCTGCGGCAGCCGGGTGAAGCCGATCTCCTGGACCGCGATGGAGCCCCGCACCTCCCCGTCCTCCATCCGCGCCAGCCGGCCCTCGGTGCCCTCGGTCGGCGTGGTGTACGGCAGGGCGAGTCCCTCGAAGCGGATGACCTCATCGGGCCGACCGGTGGGCCAGATCTCGAAGGCGGCGGACCGCGGCCGCCAGATGGGCGTGTCCAGCGGCTCCAGCCGTACGTCCTCCAGGCCGGTATCCCGGAATTGTTCGGCGGCCCACTCCTCGGTCCAGCCGTCGGCCGGATAGCCCGCCCGGCGAATGCCCTGGCTGACGATCAGTTCGATCCAGGCCATCATCTCCTTCGAGGTGGGCGCCCGATCGATGTACTTCTCCAGCTCCGGCCAGCCGCTCATCGTCATCCTCCTCGTCGCCATGGTCGGCATTCATGGTCGGTGGGCGGGCTAAAGCTGGGCTAATGCGAGGCCGGCACTCCTCTTTCGCGGCGCCCCTTTTCTCATCCGGGGGAGGCCAAGTCTCTTCCGGGGGAGGCCAAGCCGGGCGTTAGACCCACTTTGGTGACGGCACAAATGATGGTCGCCGTATCCGGACAAGCCGCCGATGAGGTGGCTCAGCCGCAGGTCAGCGCCCGATTGACGGTTGGGAGTCGAGTGTGCGTACCGAAAGCTCGGAGGAACGGGAGCGGGAGTGGGAACCGCGGGGCACGGCCCGGCGGAGGAGGTGGACCCGGCGGGTCCCGGCCGGTGTCGTGGGTGTGGCCGCGGTGAGCCTGATCGCGCTCACGGTCTCCCCGGTGAACGCCGAGCCCGATACCAGAGCCAAACCGCCGCGCGGCAGGAATCCGCTCCCCGCTCCCCCGCAGATCCGCGATCTGGACTTTCTGCTCGGCTCCTACACCTGCGACTACACCCCACCGCCGGGCGGAAAGCCGGCGGTGCTGAAGCTGAACACCAAGCGGGCCCTGGGCGGGCATTACCTCTATACGGACGCCACGCTCGAACCCGGAAGCGTGGTCGGCCGTTCGTCCTTCGGCTGGAATCCCGTGGACGGGAATTTCATCACCCAGTACCACGACAACTGGGGTTCCTCCGGGAACTACACCTCGTCCGGCTGGAAGGACGGCCATCTGATATTCAAGGGGCCCCTCACCCAGGTGATCACACCGAATGCCTCGGGGCAGACAACGGGCGTGAAGCTGGACCTCAAGGATGACTACCAGGTCCTCGGGCCGGGGCATTTCAAGGACACCACGAGCTTCACTTTCCCCGACGGCAGTACTTTGCAAGGCAGTTACGACTGCCGCCGCCAATAGCGTTCAGCGTTCCGGACCGAGGGAAGTGGGGGTGGCAGACCATGGCGAGCGATGAAGAGAAGCTGCTCGACTATCTGAAGCGGGTGACGGCGGATCTCCGGCAGACGCAACGCCGTCTGAAGGATGTCGAGTCCGCGGGGCACGAGCCTGTCGCCATCGTGGGAATGTCCTGCCGCTTCCCCGGAGGCGTACGGTCCCCCGAAGAGCTGTGGGAACTCGTCGCCACGGAGCGGGACGCCATTTCGGAACTCCCCACCGACCGCGATTGGGATCTGGAGAATCTCTTCCACCCCGACCCCGAGCACCCGGGGACGAGTTATACGCGCGAGGGCGGCTTCATCGACGACCCCGCGGGATTCGACGCCACGTTCTTCGGCATCAGCCCCCGCGAGGCGCTCGGAATGGCACCGCAGCAGCGGCTGGCCCTCGAGGCGTCCTGGGAGGCCATCGAGCACGCCGGGGTCGACCCGGAGTCGCTGCGGGGCAGTCGGACCGGCACCTTCATCGGCTGCGATCACCTCGACTACTGTTCCGACGCCTCCCAGGTTCCCGAGGGCTCGGCCGGCTACTTCACCATCGGCAACTCCGCCAGCGTGGTGTCCGGCCGGGTGGCGTACACCCTCGGTCTGGAGGGTGCCGCGGTGACGGTGGACACCGCGTGCTCCTCCTCGCTGGTCGCCATGCATCTGGCCTGCCAGGCGATCCGGCAGGGCGAATGCGATATGGCGCTGGCCGGGGGCGTGGCCGTGATGTCCTCGACGGCACCGTTCATCGGCTTCAGCGAGCTGCGCGGGCTCGCGCCGGACGGCAGGTCCAAGGCGTTCTCGGCCAACAGCGACGGCATGACCCTGGCCGAGGGCGTGGGCGTCCTGCTGCTGGAACGGCTGTCGGACGCGCGGCGCAACGGCCACCAGGTGCTGGCCGTGATCCGGGGCACGGCGGTCAACCAGGACGGCGCCAGCAACGGCCTGACGGCCCCGAACGGGCCCTCGCAGCAGCGGGTCATCCGGCAGGCGCTCGCCAACGCCCGGCTGTCGGCGTCCGAGGTGGACGCGGTGGAGGCACACGGTACGGGTACGTCGCTGGGCGATCCGATCGAGGCGCAGGCGCTGCTGGCCACGTACGGGCAGGAGCGGCCCGAGGGGCGCCCGCTGTGGCTGGGGTCCATCAAGTCGAACATCGGGCACGCGCAGATGGCCGCGGGTGCGGCCGGGGTCATCAAGATGGTGATGGCGATGCGCCACGAGGTGCTTCCCGCCTCGCTGCACGTCGACGAGCCGACGCCCCATGTGGACTGGAGCGCGGGCGATGTCCATCTGCTGACCGAGGCCCGGGAGTGGCCACGGGGCGAGCATCCGCGACGGGCGGGGGTCTCGTCGTTCGGCATCAGCGGGACGAACGCCCATCTGATCCTGGAGCAGGCCCCGGAGGGGGGCGCGGCGGTGCGGGGGGACGCCGAGGCGGGACCGTCGGACCACGTGGGTGTGGCAGTGCCGTGGGTGGTGTCGGCGCGCGGTGCGGAGGCGCTACGGGGCCAGGCACGGGCGCTGGCGACACGGGTGAACGCCGACCCGGGGGCGATTGCCGCTGAGGTGGGGTGGTCCCTGCTGCGCTCCAGGACGCTCTTCGACCACCGGGCGGTGGTCATCGGCCAGGACCGCGACGAGCTGGTGGCAGGGCTGGAGGCACTGGCCGCCGGAGAACTCCATCCGGGCCTGGTGCACCCCGGCGGAAGCGCTGAGGCGGTCGGGCAGACAGTGTTCCTGTTCAGCGGGCAGGGCAGCCAGCGCCCCGGCATGGGCGCCGGACTCTACGACCGCTTCCCCGTCTTCGCGGCGGCTTTCGACGAAGTCTGCGCCCTCCTCGACCCGCACCTGGAACACCCGCTACGGGAGCTGGTCTTCAGCCGCGACCCAGAACAGACGGCGCTTCTGGACCATACGACCTACGCCCAGGCGGGGTTGTTCGCCCTGCACATCGCCCTGGCACGGCTCCTCGACTCCGTCGGCGTACGACCCGACGCCGTCATCGGGCATTCGATCGGGGAAATCGCGGCCGCCCATATCGCCGGAGTCTTCGACCTACCCGACGCCTGCCACCTCGTCGCCACCCGCGCCACCCTCATGGGAGGACTTCCCGAGGGCGGAGGCATGGCCACCATCGCCGCCACGGCCGACGAACTCACCGACGACCTCGCTGCACACAACGGCCAAGTGAGCATCGCCGCCCTCAACACCCCCACCAACACCGTCATCTCCGGACCCCTCGACCTCGTCACCGAGATCAGTGCCACCTGGGCGGCCAAAGGCCGCAAGACCAGGACACTGACCGTCAGCCACGCCTTCCACTCACCCCTGATGGACCCCATCCTGCAGCCCTTCAAGGAAGCCATCAGCGGACTCACCTACCACCCACCCACCATCCCCCTCATCAGCAACCTCACCGGACAACCAGCCGACGAGCAGGTCGCGACGCCCGACTACTGGGCCCAGCACATCCGCCAACCCGTCCACTTCCACCCCGCCATCACCCACACCACACCCCACACCAGCATCTACCTCGAACTCGGCCCCGACCCCATCCTCACCACCGCAACCCACCACACCCTCCACCACCACACCACCACCACCGAAACCAACCAACCAACACCCCTCATCACCTCCACCCTCACCCACAAACAACCCGACACACACGCCCTCACCCACACCCTCGCCCGACTGCACACCGCCGGTGCCGATGTCGACTGGACCAGCTGGTACCCCGCCGACCCGGCCCCCCAGGTCGTCGGGTTGCCGACGTATGCCTTCCAGCACCAGCGCTTCTGGCTGGCCCCGCCCGCCGCCCGTACGAGCTTCGAGGGGGCTGCCGGGGACCCGGCCGAGGCTCAGCTCTGGCATGCCATCGAGGAGCTCGATGTCGAGGCCCTCACCAGCACACTCCAGCTGGACAAGGACAGCCCCGGCATCGATGCGCTGCTGCCCGCACTCCCCGTACTGTCCGCCTGGCGGCGGCAACACCGTGAACGTTCCACCATCGACTCCTGGCGCTACCGGGCCACGTGGCAGCAGCTCCCCGACCCGGCCGCCCCGGCCCTGACGGGCAGCTGGCTGGTGGTCGTCCCGGCCGGGCAGGAGGAGCAGGCCGCGGTCCAGGTCACCCTCCAGGCGCTGCGGGCACACGGCGCGACGGCGCTCCCGTACGCGGTCGACGCTCATGATGTCGATCGCGCCGGGCTCCGCGAACGTCTCGACCGGCTGACCGAGGAGTCCCGGCCCGCCGGAGTCATCAGCCTGCTCGCACTCGACCAGGAACCGCTCGTCGGCCACTCCGCGGTGTCCGCCGGGCTCGGCGCCACCACCGCCCTCCTCCAGGCTCTCGATGACGCCGGATTCAGCGCGCCCCTGTGGTGCGTCACGCAGGGCGCCGTCGCCACCGGCCGCGGCGACCTCCTCCCCCACCCCGAGCAGTCGCAGATCTGGGGTTTCGGCCGCGTGGCCGCGCTGGAACATCCGCGGCGCTGGGGCGGTCTCATCGATCTGCCCGCCACCATGACCCACCACACCGCGGGCCGGCTGGCGGCCCTGCTCGTCCCCGGGCAGTCCGAGGACCAGGTCGCCATCCGCACCACCGGTACGTACGCACGCCGCCTCGCCCGTGTGCCCGCCGCCGACACCGCCCCCGCTCCCTGGGAGCCGTCGGGCACCACGCTCATCACCGGTGGCACCGGCGGTCTCGGCGCCCAGATCGCCCGCTGGCTGGCCGACCGGGGCGCACCCCGTCTCCACCTCGTCAGCCGTTCCGGGCCCGGCGCGCCCGGCGCGTCCGAACTCAGCGAGGAGCTCACCGCGCTGGGGACGGACGTCACCATCACCGCCTGCGATGTCTCCGACCACGCCGCGCTCCGGCGGCTCATCGACAGCGTCCCCGCCGAACACCCCCTCACCGCGGTCATCCACACCGCCGGCACGATGGAACTGGGTCAGATCGGCGAGCTGGACCCCGGGCGATTGCAGCCCGTTCTGCGGTCCAAGGCCCTGGCCGCCGCTCATCTGCACGACCTCACCCAGTGCCTCGATCTCACGGCCTTCGTTCTCTTCTCGTCGAACGCCGCGACATGGGGCAGCGGGCAACAGGCCGCCTACGCCGCCGCGAACACCTACCTGGACGCGCTCGCCGAACACCGCCGGGCCCGGGGCCTGCCCGCCACCAGCCTCGCCTGGGGGCCGTGGGGCGAGGCGGGCATGGCAGCCGACCAGCACACACTCTCCCACCTCAAGCGGCGGGGCCTCTCCCCACTCCCGACCGACCTCGCCATCGCGTCATTGCAGCACGCGCTGACACACGACGACACCGCCGTCACTATCGCGGATGTCGACTGGGAGAGGTTCGGCCGTACGTTCACCGCGCAGCGCCCGAGCCCCTTCCTCACCCGGCTGATGCCGTCGAGCGCGGAGCCCGCCACGCCCACGGCCACCGCCGACGACAATCCGCTGCGGCAACAGCTCAGCGCGGCGCCCGCCACGCAGCGCCATCAGATCCTGGTCCGCCATATCCAGACCCTGGCGGCGACGATCCTCGGTCACTCCGGCCTGGACGCGGTTCCCCCGGGGCAGCCCTTCCAGGAACTGGGCTTCGACTCCCTCACCGCGGTCGAGCTGCGCAATCAGCTCGCCGCCACGACCGGCCTCGTCCTCGCTCCGGCACTGGTCTTCGACCATCCGACGCCGAACGCTCTCGCCACGTATCTGGGCGCCGAACTCACGGGGCAGAAAGCCGCCGTCACCACCCACACGTCGTCCGTGGCCGCCGACGACGAGCCAATCGCGATCGTCGGCATGGCCTGCCACTACCCGGGCGGTGTGCGCTCGCCGGAGGAGCTGTGGCAGCTGGTCGTCGCGGGCCGGGACGCCATCGGGGAGATGCCCGCCGACCGCGAATGGGATCTGGACACCCTCTTCGATCCCGACCCCGAGCGTCTGGGTACCAGCTATGCGCGCGAGGGCGGTTTCCTCCACGACGCGGCCGGGTTCGACGCGGCGTTCTTCGGCATCAGCCCGCGCGAGGCGCTCGCCATGGACCCCCAGCAGCGGCTGCTCCTGGAAACCGCCTGGGAGACCTTCGAGAGCGCGGGCCTGGACCGGGACACGCTCGCCGGGAGCAACACCGGCGTCTTCGCGGGCGGCACCTATCAGGGCTACGGCGCCTCCGGCGGTTCCTCGGCGCGGGAGGTCGAGGGCTATCTGCTCGCGGGCGGTACGCCGAGTGTCATGTCGGGCCGGGTGGCGTATGCCTTCGGCCTCGAGGGCCCGGCGGTGACGGTGGACACGGCGTGCTCGTCGTCGCTGGTGGCGATGCATCTGGCCGCCCAGGCGCTGCGGCAGGGCGAATGCGCGATGGCGCTGGCGGGTGGCGTGACGGTGATGGCCACGCCGACCACCTTCATCGAGTTCTCCCGCCAGCGCGGTCTGGCGGCCGACGGCCGGTGCAAGCCGTTCGCATCGGCGGCCGACGGCACCGGCTGGGGCGAGGGCGCCGGGCTTCTGCTGTTGGAACGGCTGTCGGACGCGCGGCGCAACGGCCATCGGGTGCTGGCCGTGATCCGGGGCTCCGCGGTCAACCAGGACGGCACGAGCAACGGCCTCACCGCCCCGAACGGGCCCTCGCAGCAGCGGGTGATCGGCCAGGCGCTCGCCAACGCCCGGCTGTCGCCATCGGAGATCGATGTGGTGGAGGGACACGGCACCGGCACGACGCTGGGCGATCCGATCGAGGCGCAGGCGCTGCTGGCCACGTACGGGCAGGAGCGGCCCGAGGGGCGTCCGCTGTGGCTGGGGTCCATCAAGTCCAACATCGGCCACACGCAGGCCGCCGCCGGAGTGGCCGGGGTCATCAAGATGGTGATGGCGATGCGCCACGAGGTGCTTCCCGCCTCACTGCACATCGACGAACCGACACCCCATGTGGACTGGAACGCGGGCGATGTCAGCCTGCTGGCCGAGGCGCGGGAGTGGCCACGGGGCGAGCATCCACGCCGGGCGGGTGTCTCGTCCTTCGGCATCAGCGGGACCAACGCGCATGTCATCGTGGAGCAGGCGCCCGAGGAGCCGGTGACGGCGGCCGGAGCCGTCGAGGCGGGGCCGGTGGACTCGGCGGACTCGCCGGAGCTGATGGGTGGGCCCGTGCCGTGGGTGGTGTCGGCGCGCGGTACGGAGGCGCTACGGGGCCAGGCACGGGCGCTGGCCCAACGGGTGAACGCCGACCCCGAGGTGAGCGCCTCGGAGGTGGGGTGGTCCCTGCTGCGCTCCCGGACGCTCTTCGACCACCGAGCGGTGGTCATCGGGCAGGGCCGCGAAGAGCTGGTGGCAGGGTTGGAGGCACTGGCCGCCGGAGATCCCCATCCGGGCCTGGTGGAGCGCAGGGAGACGGCCGATACCACCGGTCAGACCGTGTTCCTCTTCAGCGGACAGGGCAGCCAGCGCCCCGGTATGGGCGCCGAACTCTACGACCGCTTCCCCGTCTTCACCGAAGCCTTCGACGAGGTGTGCGCCCTCCTCGACCCGCACCTGGAACACCCGCTGCGGGAGCTGGTCTTCAGCCGCGACCCAGAACAGACGGCGCTACTGGACCACACCACCTACGCCCAAGCCGGACTCTTCGCCCTGCACATCGCCCTGGCACGGCTCCTCGACTCCGTCGGCGTACGACCCGACGCCGTCATCGGCCACTCCATCGGCGAAATCGCCGCCGCCCATACCGCCGGAGTCTTCGACCTACCCGACGCCTGCCACCTCGTCGCCACCCGCGCCACCCTCATGGGCCAACTCCCCACCGGCGGAGGCATGGCCACCATCGCCGCCACCCCCGACGAACTCACCAACGACCTCGCCACACACAACGACCAAGTGAGCATCGCCGCCCTCAACACCCCCACCAACACCGTCATCTCCGGACCCCTCGACCTCATCACCGAGATCAGTGCCACCTGGGCGGCCAAAGGCCGCAAGACCAGGACACTGACCGTCAGCCACGCCTTCCACTCACCCCTGATGAACCCCATCCTCGAACCCTTCAAGGAAGCCATCAGCGGACTCACCTACCACCCACCCACCATCCCCCTCATCAGCAACCTCACCGGACAACCAGCCGACGAGCAGATCGCGACCCCCGACTACTGGACCCAACACATCCGCCAACCCGTCCACTTCCACCCCGCCATCACCCACACCACACCCCACACCAGCATCTACCTCGAACTCGGCCCCGACCCCATCCTCGCCACCGCAACCCACCACACCCTCCACCACCACGCCACCACCACCGAAACCGAGCAACCAACACCCCTCATCACCTCCACCCTCACCCACAAACAACCCGACACACACGCCCTCACCCACACCCTCGCCCAACTCCACACCGCCGGTGCCGATGTCGACTGGACCAGCTGGTACCCCGCCACCCCCACCCCCCGCACCATCGACCTCCCCACCTACGCCTTCCACCACCAGCACTACTGGCTGTCGTCCGGCACCTCCTCGAACCCGGCGCCCACGGAGGCGGCGGCTCTGGTCGACAGGGAGTTCTGGGAGGCCGTGGAGCGCGAGGATCTGGAAGCCCTGGCGGCGACCATCGATTCACCGGCGAACCAGCAGACCATGCTGGGCGCTGTTCTTCCGACGCTGTCCGCCTGGCGGCGGCAGCACCGGGAGCGGTCGGTCATCAATTCCTGGCGATACCAAACCACTTGGAAGGGGCTTCCCACTCCTTCCACCCGTCCGGACCTCTCCGGCACCTGGCTGCTGATCATCCCCGCCGGTCAGTCCGACCACCCTGCCGTTGCAACCGCCACTCAGTCCCTGACCGCACACGGCGCCACCCCGCTCCGCCATGTGCTCGACACCCGTACCGTCGATCGTGACGCCTTGGCGGACCACCTCACCCGTCTGGCCACGGAGGGCGAACCCACCGGAGTACTGAGCCTGCTCGCCCTCGACGAGGAGCCGCACCCCCATTACGCTGCCGTGCCCTCCGGGCTGACCGCGACCACCGTTCTCGTGCAGGCCCTCGGCGACGCCGAGATCCCTGCACCCCTGTGGTGTCTCACCCAAGGCGCCGTCGCCACCGGCCCCGGCGATCCGCTCCCCAGCCCCCGGCAGGCGCAGATCTGGGGACTTGGCCGAGCCGCGGCCCTGGAACACCCTCGCCGCTGGGGTGGCCTGATCGACCTCCCGACCGTCATCGACCACCACACCGCGGACCGTCTGGCCGCCCTGCTCGCTCCCGGTGGGCCGGAGGACCAGACCGCCATCCGCGCCACCGGCAGCTACGCCCGGCGCCTCCGTAGGGCCGGTGCGCCCACCACTGCCCCCAGGATCTGGCAGCCCACCGGCACGACGCTCATCACCGGCGGCACCGGCGGTCTCGGCACCCATGTCGCCCGCTGGCTCGCCCGCCACGGCGCACCCCATCTCCACCTCATCAGCCGTTCCGGCCCCGACGCCCCCGGCGCCGCCCAACTCGCCCAAGAACTCACCGATCTGGGCACGACCGTCACCATCACCGCCTGCGACGCCTCCGACCGGGCCGCACTCCGGCACCTCCTCGACACCATCTCCGCCGAACACCCCCTCACCGCCGTCGTCCACGCAGCCGGAACGTCGGATACCGAGCTCATCGCCGACCTCGGGCCGGAGCGGCTGCAGCATGTCCTCGGGGCCAAGGCTCTGGCCGCCGCGCATCTGCATGAGCTGACCCAGGGGCTCGACCTCCGCGCCTTCGTGCTCTTCTCGTCCGGCGCGGCCTCGTGGGGCGGCAGTCGGCAAGGCGCCTACGCCGCCGCGAACACCTATCTCGACGCCCTCGCCGAGCACCGCCGGGCCCGGGGACTCCCCGCCACCAGCCTCGCCTGGGGCCCCTGGGGCGATGCGGGCATGGCCGCCGACGAGACCGCGCTCGCGTTCTACGGCCGACGCGGCCTGTCTCCGCTCGGCCCGGACCTGGCCGTGGCATCGCTCCAGCACGCCCTGGACCACCGTGACACCACGGTCACCGTGGCGGACATCGACTGGGACAAGTTTCCGACGGCGTTCACCGCCCAGCGCCCCAGCCCGCTGCTCGACGACTTGGTCACGGCCGCCGACAACTCCACCGGGCGAACCGCCAGCACATCCGCAGGCACCTCGCTCCAGCAGCGGCTCTCCGCCGCCACCCCCGAGCAACAGCACCAGCTCCTCCTCGAGCGGATCCAGTCCCTCGCGGCCTCGATCCTGGGGCATTCCGGACCGAACGCCATTCCGCCCGCCCAGCCGTTCCAGGAGCTCGGGTTCGACTCCCTGACCGCCGTGGAGCTGCGCAACCAGCTCGCCACCGCCACCGGAATCGACCTCGCGCCCGCGCTCGTCTTCGACCACCCCACGCCCAACGCCCTCGCCACATATCTGTGCGCCGAACTCACGGGCCGGCAACTGGCCGTCGCCGCTCACACCCCCATCACGGCCGTCCAGGACGAACCGATCGCGATCGTCGGCATGGCCTGCCGCTACCCCGGCGACGCACACTCACCGAAGGAGCTGTGGGACCTGGTCATGGCGCACCGCGATGCCATCGCGGAGATGCCCACCGACCGCAACTGGGATCTGAACGCGCTCTACGACCCCGACCCCGACCGCACGGGAACGAGCTACGTCCGCGAGGGCGGATTCCTCTACCAGGCGGCCGAGTTCGATCCCGGGTTCTTCGGCATCAGCCCGCGCGAGGCGGTCGCCATGGACCCCCAGCAGCGCCTGCTGCTGGAAACCGCCTGGGAGACCTTCGAGAGCGCGGGCCTGGACCGGGACACGCTCGCGGGCAGCAACACGGGCGTGTTCGCGGGAGTGACGTCGCAGGACTACATCTCCCTCACCGGCGATACGGCGAGCGACGTCGAAGGCTATGTCGCCACGGGCAATATCGGCAGTGTGGTGTCCGGCCGGGTGGCCTACTCCTTCGGCCTGGAAGGCCCGGCGGTCACGGTGGACACGGCGTGCTCGTCCTCGCTGGTGGCGATGCATCTGGCCGCCCAGGCACTGCGGCAGGGCGAATGCACGATGGCCCTGGCCGGCGGGGTGACGGTGATGGCCACCCCGGGCGCGTTCATCGAGTTCTCCCGCCAGCGCGGTCTGGCGCCCGACGCGCGGTGCAAGCCGTTCGCGGCCGCGGCGGACGGCATGGTGTGGGGCGAGGGCGTCGGTCTCGTCCTGCTGGAACGGCTGTCGGACGCACGGCGCAACGGCCACCGCGTGCTGGCCGTCGTCCGGGGCTCCGCCGTCAACCAGGACGGCACCAGCAACGGCCTCACCGCCCCGAACGGGCCCTCGCAGCAGCGGGTGATCCGGCAGGCGCTCGCCAACGCCCGGCTGTCACCGTCCGAGGTGGACGCCGTCGAGGCACATGGCACCGGGACCACCCTCGGCGATCCGATCGAGGCGCAGGCGCTGCTGGCCACGTACGGGCAGGAGCGGCCTGAGGGACGTCCGCTATGGCTGGGGTCCATCAAGTCCAACATCGGCCACACGCAAGCCGCCGCCGGAGTGGCCGGGGTCATCAAGATGGTGATGGCGATGCGCCACGAGGTACTGCCCGCCTCACTGCACATCGACGCACCGACCCCGAATGTCGACTGGAGCGCGGGCGACCTGAGCCTGCTCACCGAACCCGTCCCATGGCCCCAGGGCGAAAGGCCCCGCCGGGCGGGAATCTCCTCCTTCGGCATCTCCGGTACGAACGCCCATCTCATCCTTGAGCAGGCCCCCGAGCCGATCGAGCCCGCCCCCGTACCGGACGTCGCTGGTGTGGTGCCCTGGGTGATCTCCGCACAGAGCGACGCGACGCTACAGGGTCAGGCAGCGGTCCTGGCCGGGCACATCACCGGCGAGCCCGAGGTGAGCGCCTCGGAGGTGGGGTGGTCCCTGCTGCGCTCCCGGACGCTCTTCGACCACCGAGCCGTGGTCATCGGCCAGGACCGCGAAGAGCTGGTGGCAGGGCTGGAGGCACTGGCCGCCGGAGAACCCCATCCGGGCCTGGTGCACCCCGGCGGGAGCGCTGAGGCGGTCGGGCAGACCGTGTTCCTCTTCAGCGGACAGGGCAGCCAGCGCCCCGGCATGGGCGCCGAACTCTACGACCGCTTCCCCGTCTTCACCGAAGCCTTCGACGAGGTGTGCGCCCTCCTCGACCCGCACCTGGAACACCCGCTACGGGAAATGGTCTTCAGCCACGACCCCGAACAGACAGCGCTTCTGGACCATACGACCTACGCCCAGGCGGGGTTGTTCGCCCTGCACATCGCCCTGGCACGGCTCCTCGACTCCGTCGGCGTACGACCCGACGCCGTCATCGGGCATTCGATCGGGGAAATCGCCGCAGCCCATATCGCCGGAGTCTTCGACCTACCCGACGCCTGCCACCTCGTCGCCACCCGCGCCACCCTCATGGGCCAACTCCCCACCGGCGGAGGCATGGCCACCATCGCCGCCACCCCCGACGAACTCACCAACGACCTCGCCACACACAACGGCCAAGTGAGCATCGCCGCCCTCAACACCCCCACCAACACCGTCATCTCCGGACCCCTCGACCTCGTCACCGAGATCAGCACCACCTGGGCCGAACGCGGCCGCAAGACCCGCACCCTCACCGTCAGCCACGCCTTCCACTCACCCCTGATGAACCCCATCCTGCAACCCTTCAAGGAAGCCATCAGCGGACTCACCTACCACCCACCCACCATCCCCCTCATCAGCAACCTCACCGGACAACCAGCCGACGAACACATCACCACCCCCGACTACTGGACCCAACACATCCGCCAACCCGTCCACTTCCACCCCGCCATCACCCACACCACACCCCACACCAACATCTACCTCGAACTCGGCCCCGACCCCATCCTCACCACCGCAACCCACCACACCCTCCACCACCACACCACCAAAACCAACCAACCAACACCCCTCATCACCTCCACCCTCACCCACAAACAACCCGACACACACGCCCTCACCCACACCCTCGCCCAACTCCACACCAACAGCACCACCATCGACTGGACCAGCTGGTACCCCGCCACCCCCACCCCCCGCACCATCGACCTCCCCACCTACGCCTTCCACCACCAGCACTACTGGCTCGCCCCGCCCGCTCCGCGCGCCGACAGCCACCTCAACGGCCATCACCCGGCCGAGGCCAGGCTCTGGGACGCCATCGAGGAGCTCGACGTCGACGCCCTCACCAGCACACTCCAGCTGGAGAAGGACAGCCCAGGCGTCGATGCGCTGCTGCCCGCGCTCCCCGTACTGTCGACCTGGCGGCGTCGGCACCGCGAGCGGTCCACCATCGACTCCTGGCGCTATCGCGTCGCGTGGAAGCAGCTGCCGGATCCCGCCACCGCGCCGACACTCAGCGGGACCTGGCTGCTGCTCGTGCCTCCCGGGCTGGAGGAGCACCCGGCCGTCCATGCCACCGCCCAGGCGCTGGACTCCCATGGCGCGGCCTATGAAGTCCTGTCGCTCGACGGCGCGGACGCCCGACGCGACGCCCTCGCCCCACTGCTCTCACACCTCCCCGATGGCAGCACACCCGAGGGCATTCTGAGTCTGCTCGCGCTCGATCAGACGCCCCACCCCGACCACCCGGCCATCCCCAACGGGCTGGCCGCGACGGCCGCCGTTGTCCAGGCCCTCAGCCAGACGCCGCTCCTCGCGCCCCTGTGGTGCGTCACCCAGGGTGCGGTGGCCGCCACCGCCACCGATCCGCTTCCCCACCCGCACCAGGCCCAGATCTGGGGTATGGGCCGGGTCGCGGCGCTGGAGCACCCTCACCTCTGGGGCGGTCTCATCGACCTCCCGGCCGACGTGGACGCCCGTACCCCCGCCCGTATCGCCGCCGTACTGACGCCCGGCCGGCCCGAGGACCAGGTGGCGATCCGCGCCACTGCCCTGGCCCGCCGTCTGGAGCGCGCCGCCTGCCCGGACACCGCGCCCACCGCGTGGCGCCCCGCCGGTACGACCCTGATCACCGGCGGCACCGGCGGTCTGGGCGCCCAGGTGGCCCGCTGGCTCGCCCGCCAGGGCGCACCCCATCTCCACCTCGTCAGCCGCTCCGGCCCCGACGCCCCTGGTGTGAACCAACTCACCGCAGAACTGACTGCGTTGGGCACGGCCGTCACCGTCACTGCCTGCGACGTGTCCGACCGCGCCGCACTCCAGCACCTCCTCGGCACCATCCCCACCGAACACCCCCTCACCGCCGTCGTCCACGCCGCAGGGCTCGCGGAGAACACCCCGCTCGCCGAGCTGGACCTTCCGGGGATCGAGGCCGTGCTGCGGCCCAAGGCGCTCGCGGCCGCCCATCTCCATGAGCTCACCGAGGATCTCGACCTCAGCGCCTTTGTGCTCTTCTCGTCCGGCGCGGCCTCGTGGGGCGGTAGCCGACAGCCCTCGTACGCCGCCGCCAACGCCTATCTGGACGCCCTCGCCGAGCACCGTCGCGCCCGTGGCCTGCCCGCCACCAGCCTCGCCTGGGCGCCATGGAGCGATGCGGGCATGGCCGCCGACGAGACCGTCATCGACTACTACCGCCGGCGCGGGATGCGTCCCTTGGACACCGATCTCGCCATCGCCTCGCTCCAGCACTCCCTGGACCACGGCGACACCACGATCACCATCGCGGACATCGACTGGGAGAGGTTCCCGGCCGGTTTCACCGCACAGCGGCCCAGCCCGCTGCTGTCCGACCTGGCCGCCACCGCGTCGCCGGGTGCCGATGCCACCCCGGACGCCGACGCGGTGCTGAGCAACTCGCTTCGGCGGCAACTGGCCACCGGCTCCCCCGCCCAGCAGCATCAGCTCCTGCTCCATCACATCCAGACGCATGCCGCCGCGATCCTCGGCCACCCGACCATCGACGCGATCCCACCCGCCCAGCCGTTCCAGGAGCTGGGGTTCGACTCCCTCACGGCCGTCGAATTCGGCCATCGGCTCTCCGCCGCCACCGGTCTCGACCTTCCGCCCACTCTGGTCTTCGACCACCCCACGCCCAAGGAGCTGGCCGACTGTCTGCGCGAGCGGCTCGTCGAGGGGCAGCTGACCTCCGAGGGACATCTGCTGTCGGAGCTCGACCGGTGGGACTCGGTCTCGGAGCCATCGACGGTGGACGAGGCGGCCCGCCGCCGGATCACCGGGCGACTGCGGCTGCTGCTGGCCAAGTGGAGCGACACGGAACGGGAAACGGAGCGTTCCGCGGCCCACAGCGCGCTCGAGACGGCGACGGCAGAAGACATTTTCGACCTCATCTCCGACGAGTTCGGAAAGTCCGACGAGCTCGGAAAGTCGTGAGCCCGATGACCCCCATCCTCCGCGACGCGCCAAGGAGCCTCCGCCAGATGTCGAACGAAGAGAAGCTGCTCGACCACCTCAAGTGGGTCACGGCCGAGTTGCGCCAGACCCGTGAGCGTCTGCGGGAGGCCGAGTCCGCCGAGCCGGAGCCCATCGCGATCGTGGGCATGGCCTGCCGCTATCCGGGTGGGGTGCGGTCGCCGGAGGAGCTGTGGCGGCTGGTGCGGGACGGCGAGGACGCCGTCTCCGGCTTTCCCACGGACCGGGGCTGGGGCGTTGAGGAGCTCTTCGACCCGGATCCCGAAAGCTATGGGAAGTCGTATGTGGACCAGGGCGGATTCTGTTACGAGGCGACCGAGTTCGACGCGGCCTTCTTCGACATCAGCCCTCGCGAGGCGCAGGCCATGGACCCCCAGCAGCGGCTGCTGCTGGAGACCGCGTGGGAGGCGTTCGAGCGCGCCGGGCTCAACCGGGCGTCGCTGGGCGGCAGTAACACCGGGGTGTTCGCCGGGGTGGGTTCGCACGACTATCTGTCGGTGATCGGCGACATCACCAGCGAGGTGGAGGGCTATGTCGGCCCCGGGAACCTCGGCAGTGTGGTGTCCGGGCGGGTGGCGTACTCACTCGGCCTCGAGGGACCCGCGGTCACGGTGGACACCGCGTGTTCCTCGTCGCTGGTCGCCATCCATCTGGCGTGTCAGGCGCTGCGCAGCGGCGAATGCGATCTGGCCCTGGCCGGTGGTGTGGCCGTGATGGCCACGCCCGGCGCGTTCATCGAGTTCTCCCGTCAGCGCGGCATGGCCCCGGACGGCCGCTGCAAGCCGTTCGCGGCGGCTGCCGACGGCACCGGATGGGGCGAGGGCGCCGGGTTGATCGTCCTGGAGCGCCTGTGTGAGGCGCAGCGCCGCAACCGCCGTGTCCTCGGGGTGATCCGGGGTTCCGCAGTCAACCAGGACGGTGCGTCGAATGGTCTGACGGCGCCGAACGGGCCCTCGCAGCAGCGGGTGATCCGGCAGGCCCTGGCCAACGCGCAGCTGTCCACCGCCGAGGTGGACGCGGTCGACGGACACGGCACCGGGACCACCCTCGGCGATCCGATCGAGGCGCAGGCACTGCTGGCCACGTACGGCCAGGGCAGGCCGGAGGACCGCCCGCTGTGGCTGGGCTCCATCAAGTCCAACCTGGGGCACACCCAGGCCGCCGCCGGTGCGGCCAGTGTGATCAAGATGGTGATGGCGATGCGGCATGAGCTGCTGCCCGCCTCGCTGCACATCGACGAGCCGACGCCGCACGCCGACTGGGCGTCGGGTGCGGTGCGGCTGCTGACCGAGCCGGTCGCGTGGCCGCGTGGGGAGCGTCCGCGCCGGGCCGGTGTGTCCGCGTTCGGCATCTCCGGTACGAACGCCCATCTCATCCTGGAGCAGGCACCCGCCCCCGCCGGGACGCCGTCCGTCGCGATGGTGCCGACCGACGGCGACAGCGATGGTGTTTCGGCGGGTGGTGTTTCGGCGGGTGGTGTGGTGCCGTGGGTGATCTCCGGGCGTGGCGCCGAAGCGTTGCGCGGTCAGGCACGGGCACTGGCCGAACGACTGGCCACCAACCCCGAAACATCAGCGGAGGAAGTCGGCTGGTCACTCATCGCCACCCGATCCGTCTTCGACCACCGCGCCGTCATCATCGGCCAACACCGCGACGAACTCCTGACCGGACTCAACGCCCTGGCCACCGGCCACACCCACCCCACCATCACCGAACCAACCACCACCGCCACGGGCGGCCTCAGCGGCCCGGGAACAAACGGCATCGGCCCCGTCCTGGTCT
>NZ_JAGGLR010000021.1 GCF_017874715.1 Streptomyces iranensis
CCGATGGCCGTCTGTCTATCTGGGCCCTCACCCCGACGCCGAGGAAAACCCCCGGATCAGGCGGAACCCGGTACACCACTTCCAAAGACGCAACCAGATCTGCAGCGAGGCCCCACCACGCGGCGTAGCCGCATACCGACGCTGCGGGAAGGGGCGAAGCCCGGGTTGCGAGGCCTGAGGCCAAGCCCCGCTTCGGGCCCTGCGGCCAAGCCCCGGTTTCGGGAAGGGGTGGGGAGGGGAACAGCCCGCCGCAGGCGTCGAGACCCCCCGGGCGCCCCCCGAACCCCTCAGCACCGCGTCGGCGTCGCCCTCGGCGGCCGTCCGCCCGGGTGGCGGTGGCGCCAGGTCCAGAAGACCACGGCGGACAGCAGACACCAGACCACCAGCACCAGGAACGGAAAGGCATGCTGGTTGGCGCGGAAGTAGATCGCGGTGTGCTGGGCGTTGACCGAGGCGCCCGGTGGGAGCCAGCGGCCGACGGTGCCGAGGACGGAGGGGAGCAGGGGCCAGGAGACGGCGCCGCCGGAGGAGGGGTTGCCGAGGAGCACCATCAGACCCCAGGTGGGGATGAGCGCCCAGCGCCCGAAGAGGACGTTGAACATGGAGAACACCAGCCCCGAGGTGAACATCGTCAGCGCCAGGATCGCCCAGGACTCCGGGAAGGGGAGCTGGAGCGCGCCCAGCCCCTGGTCGACGATGACCGCGATCGTGAACCCGCCGAGCAGGGCGTAAGCGATCATGAAGACGATCCGCTCGGCCGGGTTGAGCTCGGAGGCGTTCACGCTGAGCTGGATGGCGCCGAGGAAGCCGATGATCGTGGCGGCCAGGGAGATGTAGAAGACCGCGAGGCCGCGCGGATCGCCGGGCTGCAGCGGTTTCACGTCCTTGACCGTGACCGGCACCCCGGAGACCCGGCCGACCTTGCCCGCGGCCTGGCCGAGCACCTGGGCGACGGTCGCCCCGGCCGCGCTCGCGACGTCCATCCGCACGCCGCGGCCGCGCACCTGGAGGACCGCGAAGACCCGCTGCTCCTCCAGGGACCAGCGGGCCTTGGCGTAGCTGGGGTAGGGATGCAGCCGGAGGGAGGCGTTCAGGGCCTGCTCCATCCCGGCGAGGAACCGGTTCAGCGGGGCGGCGCCGTGGTCGGGGGCCACGACGGCGGTGGGGACGTTCCGGGGGGTGGGGTTCGCGAAGGCGTAGGTGTACGAGCCCGCGAAGAGCCCCGCGCCCGCGGAGATGATCAGCACGATGACGGTCGCGGGGAAGAACGGGGACCGCTTGAAGGCCCCCCACCCCCATCGCGGTGATCGGCGTTCCGGCTCGGGGTCGGGGTCGGGGTCGGGGCGCTGCGCCAGGTCATCGGCCATGAGATCACGCTAAAGCGATGAACCCATATATATCGCACATATCGCGCAACGCGGCGCGGATGAAATGGTTCGCCAGCCGTTTTCCGGAGGTGAGATCCTGGGGTCCGTATGTCCACCACGCCTGCCCCCGCCCTGCCCGCCCTGCTGGAGCGGCTGCCCGAGCTGATGCTGCGCGACCAGCAGCGGCTGGGACGCCGGCTCGACGGCGCGCGCCGGATCCGTAAACCCGAGGCCCGTGCGGCCGTGCTCGGCGAGATCGCCGACGAGATGACGCGTGCCGAGCTGCGGGTCGCGGACCGCCGCGCCGCGGTGCCGGCCATCACCTATCCGGAAGAGCTGCCGGTCAGCCAGAAGAAGGACGCGATCCTCGAGGCCGTCCGGGATCACCAGGTGGTGATCGTCGCGGGTGAGACCGGCTCCGGGAAGACCACCCAGATTCCGAAGATCTGTCTGCAGCTGGGGCGCGGCGTCAAGGGCCTCATCGGCCATACGCAGCCACGCCGGATCGCGGCCCGCACCGTGGCCGAGCGCATCGCCGAGGAGATGCGGTCACCGCTCGGCGAGTCCGTCGGCTGGAAGGTCCGCTTCACCGACCAGGTGGGCAAGGACACCCACGTCAAGCTGATGACCGACGGCATTCTGCTCGCCGAGATCCAGACCGACCGCGAGCTGCGCCAGTACGACACGATCATCATTGACGAGGCCCATGAGCGCAGCCTCAACATCGACTTCCTGCTCGGCTATCTGGCCCAGCTGCTGCCCCGCCGCCCCGACCTCAAGGTCGTGATCACCTCCGCCACCATCGACCCGGAGCGCTTCTCCCGCCATTTCGGCGACGCGCCGATCGTCGAGGTCAGCGGGCGTACATATCCGGTCGAGGTGCGCTACCGCCCGCTGCTCGAAGAGGGCGGCGAGGACAGCGACCGCGACCAGATCACCGCGATCTGCGACGCGGTCGACGAGCTCCAGGCCGAGGGCCCCGGCGACATCCTGGTCTTCCTCTCCGGCGAGCGGGAGATCCGCGACACCGCCGACGCGCTGAACAAGAAGAAGCTCCCGGTCACCGAGGTGCTCCCGCTGTACGCACGGCTGTCGCACGCCGAGCAGCACCGGGTCTTCCAGAGACACACCGGCCGTCGGATCGTGCTGGCGACGAACGTGGCCGAGACCTCGCTGACCGTTCCCGGTATCCGCTATGTGATCGACCCGGGCACCGCCCGGATCTCCCGCTACAGCCATCGCACCAAGGTCCAGCGGCTGCCCATCGAGCCGATCTCCCAGGCCAGCGCCAATCAGCGCAAGGGCCGCTGCGGCCGGACCAGCGACGGCATCTGTATCCGGCTGTACTCCGAGGACGACTTCGTCACCCGCCCGGAGTTCACCGACGCCGAGATCCTGCGGACCAACCTGGCCTCCGTCATCCTCCAGATGACCGCCGCCGGCCTCGGCGACATCGAGAAGTTCCCCTTCATCGACCCGCCGGACCGCCGCAACATCAAGGACGGCGTCCAGCTCCTGGAGGAGCTGCACGCCCTGGACGGCAAGCAGAAGGACCCGCGCAAGCGGCTCACCGAGGTCGGCCGGAAGCTGGCCCAGCTGCCGGTGGACCCGCGGTTGGCCCGGATGGTGCTGGAGGCGGATCGCAACGGCTGTGTCCGCGAGGTCATGGTGATCGCGGCGGCGCTGTCCATCCAGGACCCGCGGGAGCGCCCCTCGGACAAGCAGCAGCAGGCGGATCAGCAGCACGCCCGCTTCAAGGACGAGTCCAGCGACTTCCTGGCCTTCCTCAATCTGTGGAAGTACGTCCGGGAGCGGCAGAAGGAGCTGTCCTCCTCCGCATTCCGCCGGATGTGCCGGAATGAGTACCTCAACTACCTGCGCATACGCGAATGGCAGGACATCTACAGCCAGCTGCGCACGGTCGCCAAGACCATGGACGTCCACATGTCCGAGCAGGACGCGGCGCCGGACCACATTCACACGTCGCTGCTGTCCGGGCTGCTGTCGCACGTCGGGCTCAAGGACACCGAGAAGAACGAGTACGTGGGCGCGCGCAGCGCCAAGTTCGCGGTCTTCCCCGGCTCGGCACTGTTCAAGAAGCCGCCGCGCTGGGTGATGTCGGCGGAGCTGGTGGAGACGTCCCGGCTGTGGGCGCGGGTCAACGCGAAAATCGAGCCGGAGTGGATCGAGCCGCTCGCCCAGCACCTGGTCAAGCGCACCTACAGCGAACCGCACTGGGAGCAGAAGCAGGCAGCGGTGATGGCGTATGAGCGGGTCACCCTCTACGGGGTGCCGATCGTCGCCCAGCGGAAGGTCAACTACGGCCGGATCGACCCCGAGACCAGCCGCGATCTGTTCATCCGCAACGCCCTGGTGGAGGGCGACTGGCGCACCCACCACCAGTTCTTCCACGACAACCGCAAGCTGCTGGGCGAGGTCGAGGAGCTGGAGCACCGCGCCCGGCGGCGCGACATCCTCGTGGACGACGAGACGCTCTTCGACTTCTACGACCAGCGGATCCCCGAGCATGTGGTCTCCGGCGCGCACTTCGACTCCTGGTGGAAGCACAAGCAGCGCGAAGGGGGGAGTGCGCCGGAGCTTCTCAACTTCGAGAAGTCGATGCTCATCAACGAGCGGGCGCAGGGCGTCACCAAGGACGCCTATCCGGACTCCTGGCGCCAGGGGAAGCTCAAGTTCAAGGTGACCTATCAGTTCGAGCCGGGGGCGGACGCGGACGGTGTGACCGTCCACATCCCGCTTCAGGTGCTCAACCAGGTCACCCCGGACGGCTTCGACTGGCAGATCCCGGGGCTGCGCGAGGATCTGGCCACCGAGCTGATCCGCTCGCTGCCCAAACCGGTCCGCCGGCACTACGTCCCGGCGCCCAACTACGCCAAGCGCTTCCTGGAAAGCGCTGTCCCCCTCCAGGAGCCGCTGACGGCGGCGCTGGGGCGGGAGCTCCAGCGGATGGTGGGCGTACGGATCGAGCCGGAGGACTGGGACCTGACGAAGGTCCCCGACCACCTGAAGATCACCTTTCGGGTGGTGGACGAGCGGCGCCGCAAGCTGGCCGAGGACAGGGACCTGGAGGCGCTGCGGCAGCGGCTGCGGCCCAAGACGCGGGCCGCGATCTCCAAGGCGTTCGAGTCCTCCAAGGAGGCCGTGGGGATCGAGCAGCGCGGTGGGCTGACCCGGTGGACGGTCGGCACGCTGCCGCGCACCTTCGAGACGCGCCGCGGCGGCCAGCCGGTCAAGGCGTATCCGGCGCTCGTCGACGAGGGCTCCTCGGTGGCCGTACGGCTCTTCGACACCGAGGCCGAGCAGCGGGAGGCGATGTGGCGGGGGACGCGTCGGCTGATCCTGCTCCAGCTGCCGTCCAACCCGGCCAAGTTCGTCCAGGGCAAGCTCTCCAACCAGGCCAAGCTGGCGCTCTCCAGCAGCCCGCACGGCAGTGTGCAGGCGCTGTTCGACGACTGCGTGGCCGCGGCGGCCGACCGGCTGATCGCGGCTCGTGGCGGCCCGGTCTGGGACGAGGAATCGTTCCGGAAGCTCTTCGACGCCGTCCGCAGCGACATCATGGACGCCACGCTGGACACCGTGCGCAAGGTCCAGGAGGTGCTGGCGGCCTGGCAGTCGTGCGAGCGGCG
Organism: Streptomyces iranensis; assembly: GCF_017874715.1. Classification (GTDB taxonomy): domain Bacteria; phylum Actinomycetota; class Actinomycetes; order Streptomycetales; family Streptomycetaceae; genus Streptomyces; species Streptomyces iranensis. The sequence goes on from NZ_JAGGLR010000021.1 coordinate 5,015, forward strand.
GCTGAAGGCCACCAGCAGCCCGGTGCTGCTGTCGTCCCGCACGGACATCAGGGAGCAGCTCTCGGAGCTCATCACACCGGGTTTCGTGACCGCCCACGGCGTACGGCGGCTTCCGGACCTCATGCGCTACCTGGTGGCCGTGGACCGGCGGCTCCAGCAGCTTCCGGGCAACGCCGAGCGGGACCGCTCCCGGATGGCGAAGGTGCGGGAGATGCGGGACGAGTACGCCTGGCTGCTGGAGCAGTTCCCGCCGGGGCGCCCGGTGCCCCAGGAGACGCTGGAGATCCGCTGGATGATCGAGGAACTGCGGGTCAGCTACTTCGCGCACGCCCTCGGCACGGCCTATCCGGTGTCCGACAAGCGCATCGTCAAGGCCATCGACGCGGCGGCTCCGTAAGAGCCCGGCGGGGCTCCGGCGGGCCGCCGGAGCCCTGCCGGGCGCGAGTTCGACCGCACCCCCTGACCTGCTGTAGAGTCTGCATCGCAGCGCACACAGCGCGGCGCACGGCGGCGGAGCCGCAGGCGTCACTGTTGGTCCTGTGGAGCAGTTTGGAGTGCTCGCCACCCTGTCAAGGTGGAGGCCGCGGGTTCAAATCCCGTCAGGACCGCTTACCCGGAAGGCCCGGATCCAGATATGGATCCGGGCCTTCCGCGTCTTGACGGCACACCACATACAGAGGTACCCAAACTAAAAGGTGTGCGCGGGGGTACGCGGGAGGTGCTGCGTATGACGACGTCCGCGAAGCATGAGACCAAGGCGCTGCTGCGCGCCCATCTGGCGGCCGCCGCGGGCAACCGCCACTTCACCCGGCACTGTCCGATCTGCCATCGCCTGCTGCGGCTTGCGATGGAGCACTCGGCGGCCGACGAGGCGGCTGACAGGGCCGAACACGAGAAGCGCGAGGAGACGACGGCGGCCTCGCCACCGTCAACTCGGTAAGCCCTTACCGGGGTTGTCTTTTAGCGCAACCGCTGGGCACAGGGCAAGGGTTGGGCGGTGTGACGGGAGTCACCGAATGAGTTTCCGGAGTGAGGGAACTTACACCCCGCTCACCACAGGTCAATTTAATATGTGCAATTGCACCCTCTGTCCGTGACCCTCGCGAGCCCCCCGAAAGCGCTCCGCGGGCTTCCTCGAGCCCCTTGCGGACCACCCCGCACAACCCGAACGATTGCGCTTCCAAAGGCACTTGAAGCCCCCTGGAGGCACCCTCCGGAAGACCGTCCCCGGGGCATAAAAAAGATCGCGCCGGACCCGGCGGAGTCCAGCGCGATCAACGACGCACCCATGTCGAGCGGTGGAGGGCCTGTTGGGGCAGGCACCCGTCGTGGTGGAGCTATACAGGCAAAAGCCGGGCTGGGGGGCCCGGAAATGCCCGGTTATGCGGTTGTTCAGCCCTCGCTGCGCTGCTGCGGGATGCCCGCAAGAAGAGCACGGACCTCCGCTTCGCGGTAGCGCCGATGCCCTCCGAGCGTACGGATCGACGTGAGCTTGCCTGCCTTCGCCCAGCGAGTGACCGTCTTCGGGTCCACGCGGAACATCGTGGCAACCTCAGCCGGGGTCAGCAGCGGCTCGGCATCAGGGGTGCGAGCGGTCATGAGCGGCCTCCTCGGGAGAACCGAACCATCACGGTTCTTTCCTCTAAATTCTGCACCTTGACCCACGTTGCCCGAAATGGCGGACGCGGGCCGAGTCGGTTATAGGACGAACGGCTTGTCCTCGGCACTACAACTACACCATCTGTCCAGCCCCGTCGGCCAAACCGATGGAATTGCCCTCTCAGGTGACCAACCTCGACGGAAGCCGATGGACCATGCCATAACGGACTGTCACGCGGCCGTGACGATCAGTCACAACAGGATCAGGGGTCACCAGATCCGTCAAGAAGTGCAATACCGATGAATCCGCCCATAGTTGGGCGGAAGGAATCCCTCCCGGACTCCTTGTCCTATTTTGACACGAGGATGGGCGATTACCGCAAGGCCCGAAGTCAGTGCTTTAGGTCACGATTGAGGCAATGGCCCGGATCGGGACCTACGTCCCCTCTGTTCCGGCGAACCGCTCAACCGGTCGCCCGACACCCGTTCGGCCGGGCGTTCAGCTCGCGTTCTGCCGCCTGCGGACCACGCTCCAGCGGTCGGTCAGCCGCTCGTACGCGACGCCCGCACGCTCCCCGTCCCCGTCGCGCAGCGCCGCCAGGCCCTCCGCCACATCCGCGGCCGAGCGGTCGTCCTCCAGCTGCCCGGCCGGCAGCGTGTGCACCAGGCCGCCGTAGTCCAGCTCGACCAACGACCGGGGGTGAAACTCCTCGAGCCACCGGCCGACGTCCACCAGCCCGTCGATCAGCGGCCCTTCGCCGAGAGCCTCCTTGAGCACTTTAAGCCCACGCGCCACCCGGCGCCTGGCCTGGACCATTGGGGTGCGGTAGCGGAGGATGAGTCCTTCGTCACCCTTGGTGAACTCGCGCTCCTCGTCCCCGAAGAGCACGAACCAGCGCACCGGCACATGCCAGGTGGCCGAGCGGATCCACGGCCGGGCGTCCGGGTTGCGCTCCAGCCACCGCTCGAAGTCCGCCACCGCCTGCCGGCGCACCACCGGGGGCAGGGCCGCGTCCAGCAGGGGCCCGGGAAGGCGCTCCGGCAGCTCCTCCAGGGCCAGCCAGCCCCTCAGCCGGGTACGCCACGGACAGACACAGGTGACGCCGTCCACGAGCGCCACGAAGGCGTCCGCGCTCTCGTGCACCGGAACCGCCACCGGGGGGACCGGCAGCAGGTCCGCGAGCGAGCGGCGCAGCTCGTCCTGCGCGCCCGGCAGGTCGTCGCGCTTGGCATACCGCGCCCAGTGCGATCTCTCCGGCTCCGGAAACGCTGCCAGTGGCTCATAGACCCGGAGATACGCCGCGTACGGGACAATCACCGAAGACGCCAAGGTCACACGCGCTCCCTCAAGGCTGAGACCACCGCCAGGGGCTCCCTTACCCCCGCCTGACGGCATCGTCCCATGCCCGGCATACGGACTCGTCGGGGACATGGCCGATCACCCGGGCCCCCAGGGCTTACCCTCTTGCCCACGGCCCTCCCCACCAGCCAGGAGGGCGTCTACCCCGACCTATGGGAGTCACCACCGTGACCGACGTACGTCACACCGTCAGCGCCGACGGTCCGACGGAGAGTCGCGTGCCGAACCCTCTCTCACCTCTTTCGACATTGTTCCGCTCCGATCTCGGCGGGCATGAGCAGGTACTGCTCTGCCAGGACCGGGAGAGCGGCCTCAAAGCCGTCATCGCCATCCACTCCACCGCCCTGGGCCCGGCCCTCGGCGGCACCCGCTTCCACGCCTACGCCTCCGAGGAGCACCCCGAAGAAGCGGCGCTCCTCGACGCGCTCAACCTCGCCCGCGGCATGTCCTACAAGAACGCGCTCGCCGGGCTCGACCACGGCGGCGGCAAGGCCGTGATCCTCGGCGATCCCGAGGAGATCAAGACCGAGAAGCTGCTGCTCGCCTACGGCCGCTTCGTGGCCTCCCTGGGCGGTCGCTACGTCACCGCCTGTGACGTGGGCACCTATGTGGCCGACATGGACGTCGTCGCCCGCGAGTGCCCCTGGACCACCGGCCGCTCCCCCGAGAACGGCGGCGCCGGCGACTCCTCGGTGCTGACCGCCTTCGGTGTCTTCCAGGGGATGCGGGCGAGCGCCCAGGCGTCCTGGGGCGCGCCCACGCTGCGCGGCCGCCGGGTCGGCATCGCGGGGGTCGGCAAGGTCGGCCACCACCTGGTGGAACACCTGCTGGAGGACGGCGCCGAGGTCGTGGTCACGGATGTGCGCACCGAGTCGGTGGACCGCGTGCTGGCCCGCCATCCCCGCGTCCAGGCGGTCCGGGACACCGAGGCGCTGATCCGCGCCGACCTGGACGTCTACGCCCCGTGTGCGCTCGGTGGCGCCCTGGACGACGCCACGGTGCCCGTCCTGACCGCGAAGGTGGTGTGCGGCGCGGCCAACAACCAGCTGGCCCATCCGGGCGTGGAGAAGGACCTGGACGGCCGCGGCATCCTCTACGCGCCGGACTACGTGGTGAACGCCGGTGGTGTCATCCAGGTCGCCGACGAGCTGCACGGTTTCGACTTCGACCGGGCCAAGGCCAAGGCGGCGAAGATCTTCGACACGACGTTGGCCATATTCGATCGGGCACAGACCGACGGCATCCCGCCCGCCGCGGCCGCCGACCGGCTGGCCGAGCACCGGATGGCGGAGGGCCGCCACGCCTGAGCCGTGGCGTGGCAGATGCCACGGGCATGGGCCACGGGGCGCCCGAGGGCCGCGGAAGCGCCTGAGAGCGTCTGAGGAGCGGTGTGAGGCCGTGCGGACGGGCCGTGCGGGACCCTTTGCCGGAGGCCGCCGTACGGGGGACGTGAGAGCCCCCGGGGAGCCATCGGGGAGAGATCCCTCACGGCCCGTCGGCGGGTCGGCGCACAAGACGCGTTAAAATCGCAGCTGACCAGCGAGGAACGGGCTCCTCGCGGGTTCTGCCTCGTGGCACGTCGTGTGGGCGACGTACCGTATGGCCACAGAAGCAGGTACCGTTGAAGCCCTACGGACCGGTCTCTCTTTTGAGAGTCCGCTCCGATTTATGAACGTGAACGCGTGTCAAGACTCTGGGGCCGTCGAGCCCCGTCGTTGAGGGGGTCGAGCCATGGGGCGCGGCCGGGCCAAGGCCAAGCAGACGAAGGTCGCCCGCCAGCTGAAGTACAACAGCGGTGGGACGGATCTCTCACGCCTGGCCGAGGAGCTGGGCGCATCGCCAACGAGTCAGCCGCCGAATGGCGAGCCGTTCGAGGACGATGAGCTGGACGACGACCCGTACGCACAGTACGCGGATCTGTACAACGACGATGAGGACGAGGACGACGAACAGTCCGATCCGTCCCCGCAGCGTCGCCGCGCCTGAACCACCCGTTCCAGGCGCTCGGCTTATCGCCGCACACCTCCACCGGTCCGGGGTACCCGCCTCGGACCGGCTTCTGTGCTGTCCGCACACACGGCGCGGCCGTCTCAGCCCGCATGGTCACCGGTCAGCGTCACCGCTTCCGCTTCCCCGGCCGTGCGCTCGGTGATCTCACCGCTGACCCAGGCCTCGACACCGCGGTCGGCGAGCGTGGTGAGCGCCACATCCACGGAGTCGGCCGGGACCACCGCCATCATGCCGACGCCCATGTTGAGGGTCTTCTCCAGCTCCAGGCGCTCGACCGAGCCGGCCTCGCCGACCAGCTGGAAGATCGCTCCGGGGGTCCAGGTCGAGCGGTCCACGACCGCGCGCAGCCCCTCGGGGATGACCCGCGCGAGGTTGTTGGCGAGCCCGCCGCCGGTGATGTGCGAGAAGGCGTGCACCTCGGTGGTGCGGGTGAGGGCCAGGCAGTCCAGCGAGTAGATCCGGGTGGGCTCCAGCAGCTCCTCCCCCAGTGTCCGGCCGAGCTCCGGCACCTCGCGGTCCAGCGCCCAGCCGGCCCGGTCGAAGAGCACATGGCGGACGAGTGAGTACCCGTTCGAGTGAAGTCCGGACGATGCCATGGCGATCACCGCATCACCCGTTCGGATACGATCCGCGCCCAGCACCCGATCGGCCTCGACCACGCCCGTACCGGCCCCGGCGACATCGAAGTCATCGGCGCCCAGCAGCCCCGGGTGCTCGGCGGTCTCGCCGCCCACCAGGGCGCAGCCGGCCAGGGTGCAGCCCTCGGCGATGCCCTTGACGATGGCGGCGACGCGCTCCGGGTAGACCTTGCCGACGCAGATGTAGTCGGTCATGAACAGCGGCTCGGCACCGCAGACCACCAGGTCGTCCACGACCATGCCGACCAGGTCGCGGCCGATGGTGTCGTACACGCCCATCCGCCGGGCGATGTCCACCTTGGTGCCGACCCCGTCAGTGGCGGACGCGAGCAGCGGACGCTGGTAGCGGGCCAGGGCGGAGGCGTCGAAGAGCCCGGCGAAACCGCCGAGGCCGCCCACGACCTCGGGCCGGCTCGCCTTCTTGACCCACTCCTTCATGAGCTCGACGGCGCGGTCGCCCGCCTCGATGTCGACGCCCGCGGCGGCGTAGGTGGACCCGGACTCGGACATGACGTTGAGATCTTTCGTATCGGGGATGACGGGCAGGCGGCGCTCGGCTCAGGGACGGCGCAGGGCGTCGGCGCCGCCGACACCGGCGGTCAGCGTCGTCACACCGTCGGCGTCACCGCTGCTCGGGACCTGGGTCTCGGACTCCAGGAGGTGCTTGCCCAGCAGCTCCGGATCCGGCAAGTCCATCGGGTACTCACCGTCGAAGCAGGCACGGCACAGATTCGGCTTGGCGATCGTGGTCGCCTCGATCATGCCGTCGGTGGAGATGTACGACAGCGAGTCGGCGCCCAGCGACTTGCCGATCTCCTCGACCGAGAGACCGTTGGCGATCAGCTCGGCGCGGGTGGCGAAATCTATGCCGAAGAAGCACGGCCACTTGATCGGCGGGGACGAGATCCGGATGTGGACCTCGGCGGCCCCGGCCTCGCGGAGCATTCGCACCAGGGCGCGCTGGGTGTTGCCGCGGACGATCGAGTCGTCGACGACCACCAGGCGCTTGCCCCGGATGACCTCCTTGAGGGGGTTCAGCTTGAGCCGGATGCCGAGCTGCCGGATGGTCTGCGAGGGCTGGATGAAGGTCCGGCCCACATAGCTGTTCTTGACCAGCCCGGAGCCGTACGGAATCCCGCTGGCCTCGGCGTAGCCGACGGCGGCCGGGGTGCCGGACTCGGGCGTCGCTATGACCAGGTCGGCCTCGGCCGGGGCCTCCTTGGCCAGCCGGCGGCCCATCTCGACCCGGGAGAGGTACACGTTCCGCCCGGCGATGTCGGTGTCGGGGCGGGCCAGGTACACGTACTCGAAGACACAGCCCTTGGGCCGGGCCTCGGCGAAGATGGTGGAGCGCAGCCCGTTCTCGTCGATGGCGACCATCTCGCCGGGCTCGATCTCACGGATGAAGGACGCGCCCACGATGTCCAGGGCGGCGGTCTCGGAGGCCACCACCCAGCCGCGCTCGAGGCGGCCGAGGACCAGCGGGCGGATGCCCTGGGGGTCGCGCGCCGCGTACAGCGTGTGCTCGTCCATGTAGACGAGGCTGAAGGCGCCCATGACCTTGGGCAGCACGATGGGGGCCGCCTGCTCGACGGTGAGCGGCTTGCCGTCGTCGTCCACCTGGCCCGCGAGCAGGGCGGTGACCAGGTCGGTGTCGTTGGTGGCCGCCACCTGGGTGGCCCGGCCGCCGTCGCGGGGCAGGGCCGCGACCAGCTCCGCCAGCTCGGCGGTGTTGACCAGGTTCCCGTTGTGACCCAGCGCGATCGAGCCGTGGGCGGTGGCCCGGAACGTCGGCTGCGCGTTCTCCCACACCGAGGCTCCGGTGGTGGAGTAGCGGGCGTGACCGACCGCGATATGGCCCGTCAGGGAGCCGAGGGAGGTCTCGTCGAAGACCTGTGAGACCAGGCCCATGTCCTTGAAGACGAGAATCTGGGAGCCGTTGCTCACTGCGATGCCCGCGGACTCCTGTCCACGGTGCTGCAGCGCGTACAGCCCGAAATAGGTGAGTTTGGCGACCTCTTCTCCCGGTGCCCAGACTCCGAAGACGCCACAAGCGTCCTGGGGGCCCTTCTCACCGGGGAGCAGGTCGTGGCTGAGTCGTCCGTCACCACGTGGCACGTCATCGAGTCTAGGCCAGTTCGGCGGTGCCTCCGAACGAGGGACCCGTCAGGAGGGCGTAAGTCACATTCTCCGCACCCGCTCCGGACCCCCGGGACCCGCGCCCGACCTGCGCACGGCCGGGGGTGAAGGTGCCCGTCCGAGGCGAGGATCACATCTCGGGCCGGTCAGCCGAGCACGGGGAGGTGGGCGGAGAGGTCGGCGCGGTCGCCGCTCGCGGTCAGCGGCCCGGACTCCAGGGCCTCGGCCCAGGTCAGACGGCCCGTGGCGAGGCGGATCCAGGTCGGCGGATCGGTCTCGACGACGTTCGGCGGAGTGCCGCGGGTGTGCCGGGGGCCCTCGACGCACTGGATCACGGCGAACGGCGGGATGCGGACCTCGACCGAGCCGCCGGGCGCCTTCGCCGCGAGGGCGTCGGCGAGCACGCGGGTGGCGGTGGCCAGCGCCTGGCGGTCGTGCTCCACGGGGACGCCGGTGGCGGCCGCCAGATCGTCGGCGTGGACCACGAGCTCCACACAGCGGGTGACCAGGTAGTCGTCCAGCCGCATCGCCCCGACGCGGGCGGCCAGCAGCCGGTCGGCGGGCGCGACGGCGGCCACCTCGGCGAACCGTGCCTCGGCGCGCTCCAGCGGCTCGCCCGGTTTCGCGTCCGCCGCGAGAGCGCGGGTGTCGTCGTCGATCGCCCCCGAGTGCCTGGCCACCGCCGAGGCCCAGCCGGTGACGGTGACCTCGCGCGCGGGCGGCGCGGGCCGCTCCAGGAGGCGTACGACAGAGGTCACGGCCATCGCCAGATGCGCGATCAGCTCCCGGACCGTCCAGTCGCCGAGCCGGGTGGGGGCGTCCAGGGCGGTCCCGTCCAGCCCCTCGGCCGCCTTCCGCACCTGCCGGAGCTGCGCGATCACGGCGGCCCGGGTCTTGGCGGGGTCATAGCTGCGGGCACGGGCACGGGGCGGCATGGCGCCGAGCCTATCGACAGCCCCGTGGGGTGGGCGGAGGATGGATGGAAGGGGATAGAGAGGTATCAATCAGGACGAAAGGTGTGAATGACCATGGGCGAGCACCCCGATGCCGCCGTGGTGCGCCGCGCATGCACCGCGTTCCAGCAGGGCGACCTGGACACCCTCTCCACGCTGCTGACGGCGGACGTCATGCAGCATGTGCCCGGTGACAACATGATCTCCGGACACCACAAGGGCCGGGACGCGTGTATGCGGCTGTACCGCACCGAGTTCGAGGAGACCGGTGGCACGATGCGGGTCGATCTGGAATCGGTGATGCCCGACGGGCGCGGTCATGTGATCTCCGGCCACCACGTCCGCGCCGAGCGCGGCAACCGCACGCTGGACATGAAGACCGGGCTGTTCTTCACCATCGTCGGCGGGAAGGTCAGCGACATCGACCAGTGCGTCGAGGACATCGACGCCGCCAACGCCTTCTGGGGGAAGTGAGCCCCACGAGGCCCGAGCCGGAACAGACCGTACGGCCCGCTCCCTGACGCCAGGGGGCGGGCCGTACGGCATGCGTTCTCAGGCCAGTCCTCAGGCCAGCAGACCCGGGATCGTCGCCTCGTACGACTCCCGCAGCTCGGCCAGCGGGATGGAGAACTGCCCCTGGACGTCGATCGCGTCGCCGTCGACCACGCCGATACGGGCCGCCGGAAGCCCCCGGGCCCCGCACATGTCGTTGAAGCGGACCTCCTCGCTGCGCGGTACGGCGACGACCGCCCGGCCCGCGGACTCGGAGAACAGCAGGACAAAGGGGTCCAGACCGTCGGGGACGACGATCCGGGCGCCCTTGCCCCCGCGCAGACACGACTCGGCGAGCGCCTGGATCAGACCGCCGTCGGACAGGTCGTGGGCCGCGTCCACCATGCCGTCGCGCGAGGCCGAGATCAGGATCTCGGCGAGCAGCCGCTCCCGCTCCAGGTCCACCTTCGGCGGCAGTCCGCCCAGGTGGTCGTGGATCACCTGGGACCAGGCCGAGCCGCCGAGCTCCGCGGCGGTGTCGCCCAGCAGATAGAGCAGCTGGCCCTCCTCCGCGAAGGCGATCGGGGTGCGGCGGGCCACATCGTCGATCACGCCGAGGACGGCCACGACCGGCGTGGGGTGGATGGCCACCTCACCGGTCTGGTTGTACAGCGACACATTGCCGCCGGTGACCGGGGTGCCCAGGGTCAGACAGCCGTCCGCGAGACCGCGGGTGGCCTCCGCGAACTGCCACATGACCGCGGGGTCCTCCGGCGAGCCGAAGTTGAGGCAGTTGGAGATGGCCAGCGGCTTGGCGCCGGACGCGGCCACATTGCGGTACGACTCGGCGAGCGCGAGCTGCGCCCCCGCGTACGGGTCCAGCTTGGCGTAGCGGCCGTTGCCGTCCGTGGCGACGGCCACGCCCAGGCCGGTCTCCTCGTCCACCCGGACCATCCCGGAGTCCTCGGGCTGGGCGAGCACCGTATTGCCCTGCACGAAGCGGTCGTACTGATCCGTGATCCAGGACTTGGACGACTGGTTCGGGGACCCGATCACCTTGAGGATCTGCTCGCGCAGCTCCTCCGCCGTGGCCGGGCGCGGCAGCTTGCCCGCGTCGTCGGCCTGGAGCGCGTCCTGCCACTCGGGGCGGGCGTAGGGGCGCTCGTAGACCGGGCCCTCGTGGGCGACGGTGCGCGGCGGAACGTCCACGATCTGCTCGCCGTGCCAGTAGATCTCCAGCCGCTCGCCGTCGGTGACCTCACCGATCACGGTGGCGATGACGTCCCACTTCTCGCAGATCTCCAGGAAGCGGTCGACCTTCTCGGGCTTCACGATCGCGCACATGCGCTCCTGCGACTCGCTCATCAGGATCTCCTCGGGGGAGAGCGAGGAGTCGCGCAGCGGCACGGTGTCGAGCTCGACCCGCATCCCGCCGGAGCCGGCGCTGGCCAGCTCGCTGGTGGCGCAGGACAGGCCCGCGCCGCCGAGGTCCTGGATGCCCTCGACCAGGTCCTCCTTGAAGACCTCCAGGGTGCACTCGATGAGCAGCTTCTCCTGGAAGGGGTCGCCGACCTGGACAGCGGGGCGCTTGGTGGGCTTTCCCGTGCCGGAGGCACTATCGCCCGCGGCGTCGAAGGTCTCCGAGGCCAGCACGGAGACGCCGCCGATGCCGTCGCCACCGGTGCGGGCGCCGTAGAGGATCACCTTGTTGCCGGTGCCGGACGCCTTGGCGAGGTGGATGTCCGCATGCTTCATCACGCCCACGCACAACGCGTTGACCAGCGGGTTGCCCTGGTAGCAGGGGTCGAAGACGACCTCGCCGCCGATGTTGGGCAGGCCCAGGCAGTTGCCGTAGCCGCCGATGCCCGCGACCACACCGGGCAGCACCCGCTTGGTGTCGGGGTGGTCGGCGGCGCCGAAGCGCAGCGGGTCCATCACGGCCACCGGGCGGGCGCCCATGGCGAGGATGTCGCGGACGATGCCGCCGACGCCGGTGGCCGCGCCCTGGTAGGGCTCGATGTACGAGGGGTGGTTGTGCGACTCGACCTTGAAGGTGACCGCGTAGCCCTGGCCGACGTCGACCACACCCGCGTTCTCGCCGATGCCGACGAGCAGGGCGTCGTTCTCGGGGGCCTTCTCACCGAACTGCCGCAGATGGACCTTGCTCGACTTGTACGAGCAGTGCTCGGACCACATGACGGAGTACATCGCGAGCTCGGCACCGGTGGGGCGGCGGCCCAGGATGGCGCGGACGCGCTCGTACTCGTCCTGCTTGAGACCGAGCTCGGCCCAGGGCTGCTCGGCCTCCGGGGTCTGCGCCGCGTGCTTGGTGGTGTCCAGGGTCATGCGCTGACCAGCCTCTTGAGGATCGAGGTGAAGAATCCGAGACCGTCGGTGCGACCGGTGCCGATCAGCGGTTCGACGGCGTGCTCGGGGTGGGGCATGAGGCCGACGACATTGCCCGCCGCATTGCAGATACCGGCGATGTCGCGGAGCGAGCCGTTGGGGTTGAGCTCCTGATAGCGGAAGACGACGCGTCCCTCGGCCTCGAGTTCATCGAGGACGCGCTCATCGGCGACATAGCGGCCGTCGATGTTCTTCAGCGGGATGTTGATCTCCTGACCCCGCTCATAGGAGCGCGTCCAGGCCGTCTCAGCGTTTTCCACTCGCAACTTCTGATCACGGCAGATGAAGTGCAGATGGTTGTTCCGCAGCATCGCACCGGGCAGGAGATGGGTCTCGGTGAGTACCTGGAAGCCATTGCAGATGCCAAGCACCGGCATACCGGCCTTCGCCTGGTCGATCACCGAGTCCATTACCGGGGAGAAGCGGGAGATCGCTCCGGCCCGCAGATAGTCGCCATAGGAGAAGCCGCCCGGCAGGATCACCGCGTCGACCTGCTTGAGGTCCTTGTCGCGGTGCCACAGCGGTACGGCTTCCAGCCCGGCGGCGCGGACCGCGCGCTGGGTGTCGCGGTCGTCGAGCGTGCCGGGGAAGGTGATGACTCCGACGCGTGCGGTCACGACTCCGCCTTCACGGCAGTGGCGTCGGCACCCTCGCCGACCTCGACCTTCACGGAAAAGTCCTCGATCACGGTGTTCGCCAGAAAAGTCTCGGCGATCTGGTGGATACGGGCGAGGGCGGCGTCATCGACCGGGCCCTCCACCTCGAGTTCAAAGCGCTTGCCCTGACGGACGTCGGCGATCCCCTCGAAACCGAGGCGGGGCAGTGCTCGCTGCACCGCCTGGCCCTGGGGGTCGAGGATCTCCGGCTTGAGCATGACGTCGACTACGACGCGTGCCACTGGCACTCCCGGTGGTGTGGTGCTGGTGCGTAAGGCGGTGCCCAAGCGTACCCCGGGCAAAAATCTACGCGAGTAGATATGCAAGGGTTCGGTCACGTTTAAGCATCGTCGGTGGCGACTGACGGGGAAAGGTCGGGGAAAAACGCATGGTCCCGATCGCGGCGTGACACGCGGATGGAATTACTGGGGTTCACAATGCAATGCCAGTCACTGTACAAATGAAAAAGCATTGTTGGACACAACTGGACAGCTGACATCTTTGCACGTCAACGCAACGATGCAGCCCGAAAGGACCGATATCCGTGGCGCAGCGCGTAGTAGTCACGCTCTCCGACGACCTCGAAGGAGGCGAAGCGGAAGAGACGGTCACGTTCGGACTCGACGGCAGGTTGTACGAGATCGACCTCAGCTCTGCCAATGCGTCGAAACTGCGCGACGCTCTCGCACCGTACGTGGAGGCCGGCCGCAAGCGGGCCCGCTCGGGCAAGACATACCGCCGCACCGCCGTCGCCCCGGACCCGGCCGCGGTGCGCGCCTGGGCCCGGTCGAACGGCATGGAGGTGCCTCCGCGCGGCCGGATCCCCAAGAAGGTCTACGAAGCCTTCGACGAGTCGGCCTGAGGCACCCGTTCGGCCTGGGGCACCCCCGTTCAGCCGAGTTGCACACCACCCCGGGTGATCCGCTAAAGTCTGGAGCACGCCGAGGGGCGAGGCCGAAAGGCCGAGACCCCGAGGAAGACACCATGCGGGTGTAGCTCAGTAGTAGAGCGCCCCCTTTCCAAGGGGGAGGCGCAGTGTGCGATCCCTGTCACCCGCTCTCATCGCCTATCGGCCTCCTGTTGATGAGGATCCGGTAGAGTGATGCGCGCGCCGATCGGTGAAGGCCGGTCGGAGGCATGCGGACGTGGCTCAGTTGGTAGAGCATCACCTTGCCAAGGTGAGGGTCGCGAGTTCGAATCTCGTCGTCCGCTCCAGATCTGCGGCGCCGGTCGAATCGACCGGCGCCGCAGGCGTTTTCGGACGCGTGCCGCCGCAACGGGCCCATGCTGCCGGAGCCGACGGCGGCGGACGGCGCCTCCGTCGCGGAGAGGCTCCGAGCGGCTTCACCGCCGCCCGGAGCGGCGCCCGGAGCGGGCTCGACGCTCGGGGTGGTAGTTCACCGGTCGAGGGTTTGGTTATAGTAGAGGCGCGCCGAACCGGAAAAGTCCGGCGCAGGCGGACGTAGCTCAGTTGGTAGAGCGCAACCTTGCCAAGGTTGAGGTCGCGAGTTCGAGCCTCGTCGTCCGCTCAGGGAACGCAAGGGCCCCGGCCGATCGGCCGGGGCCCTTGGTCGTTCTCCGCCCTGTTCCCGGTTGTCCGGGCTACTTCCAGCTGCTGCCGGTCAGCAGTTCGTAGGCCTCCGCGTACTTCCGGTGCGTCCGCTCGACGACCTCCGCCGGGAGCGGGGGCGGCGGCTGCTCGCCGGCGCGGTCCCAGCCGGAGGCCGGGGAGGTCAGCCAGTCGCGGACGTACTGCTTGTCGAAGGACGGCTGCGCATGGCCGGGCTCCCACTGGTCGGCAGGCCAGAAGCGGGAGGAGTCCGGGGTCAGTACCTCGTCGGCGAGCACCGGCTCGGCGCTCTCCACGCCCAGGGTCGCCTCCGCGTAGCCGAACTCGAACTTGGTGTCGGCGAGGATGATCCCCCGGGCGCGGGAGATCTCCCGGGCCCGGTTGTAGACGGCGAGGGTGGCCTGGCGCAGCTGGGCGGCGGGCTCGGCGCCGATGCGGTGGGCCACTTCTTCGTACGCCACGTTCTCGTCGTGCTCGCCGACCGCGGCCTTGGTGGCCGGGGTGAAGATCGGGGAGGGCAGCTCGGAGCCGTCGGTCAGCCCCTCGGGGAGGGCGATTCCGCACACCGTGCGGGTCTCGCGGTACTCGGCCAGGCCGGAGCCGGTCAGATAGCCGCGCGCGACGCATTCGACCGGGACCATCCGCAGCGACCGGCACACCAGGGTCCGGCCCTCCCAGTCGGCGGGGGCGCCGGCGGGCAGCTCGGTGGACAGGACGTGGTTGGGGACGAGGTCGGCGAGCAGATCGAACCACCAGAGGGAGAGCTGGGTGAGGATCTTGCCCTTCTCGGGGATCTCGGTCGGCAGGACCCAGTCGTAGGCGGAAATCCGGTCGCTGGCGACCATGACGAGCTCACCGCGCCCGTTCTGGTAGAGGTCGCGCACCTTGCCGGTGTGCAGGTGCCGAAGGCCCGGAACCTCGACCGGCTCGGGCTTCTCAACGAATCCGGACACGCTTCCTCCTGGTGTTTTTGTCCAAGCCCCCTCGATTCTGCCGCACGGAACGGCGGCGACCTGCGGCGGGGCGCGGGGCCGCAGGGGTGCGGCGTTCCGGGTTCCGCTTCCGGCCGGTTCGAACACGTCGTACGAGGAACTCGTGCGGAAGGACACACATGGAGCGGGTGGGGAGGTGCGGGATGGCCGACGCGGCGATCGTGGGCAGCGGGCCCAACGGGCTCGCGGCCGCCGTCACCCTGGCCCGCGCCGGGCTGCGGGTGGCGGTGTACGAGGCCGCCGCCGACATCGGCGGCGGGCTGCGCACCCAGCCGCTCTTCGACCCGGAGATCGCCCACGACATCTGCTCGGCGGTCCACCCCATGGCGCCCGCCTCCCGCTTCTTCCGCGAGTTCGGCCTGGCCGTGCGCGGGGTTGAGCTGCTGACGCCCGAGGTCTCCTACGCCCATCCGCTGGACGGCGGCCGCGCCGCGCTCGCCCACCACGATCTGGAGACCACCTGCGCCGGGCTCGGCCCGGACGGGGAGCGCTGGCGGCGGCTGATGGCTCCGCTGGTGCGGCACAGCGAGGGCGTGGTCGACTTCATCCTCTCCGGGCAGCGCGCCCTCCCCCGCGATCCGGTGGCACCGCTGCTGCTGGCCCCCCGGATCCTCGTCCACGGCACCCGGCTCGGTGCCGCCCGCTTCACCGGTGAGGCGGCGTCCGCCCTGCTCACCGGGGTCGCCGCCCATGCCGTGGGCGAGCTGCCCAGCCTGGCCGGCGGCGCGGTGGCGGCCCTGCTCGGGCATCTGGCCCACGGCCCCGGCTGGCCGCTGCCGCGCGGCGGCAGCGCGCGGATCGCCGAAGCCATGGTGGACGACATCACCGCGCACGGCGGCACCTTCCACACCGGGCGCGCGATCGACGACCTCCGTGAGCTGGACGGTTATCGCGCGGTGCTGCTCGACACCGGTGTTCCGGGGCTGCTGGACATCGCCGGGCGCGCGCTGCCCGACCGCTACGTCCGGGCGCTGCGGCGGTTCCGCTACGGACCGGCCGCCGCCAAGGCCGACTTCCTGGTCAGCGAGCCGATCCCGTGGGCCGACCCCGCCGTGGGCCGCGCCGGGACCGTACACCTGGGCGGCGCCCATGCCGAGCTGGTCCGGGAGGAGAACCGGACCGCACGCGGGGCCCGCAGCCGGGCGCCCTTCGTCCTGCTCGTCGACCCGGCCGTCACCGACCCCGGGCGCGCCCGGCCCGGCAGGCGCCCGGTGTGGGCCTACGCCCATATGCCGAACGGCGACGACACCGATCCGGTGGAGCTCATCCGCTCCCGGATCGAGGCGTACGCCCCCGGCTTCGGCGACACGGTGCTCGCGGCGCGCGGGATGTCGGGGCGGGACCTGGAGGCGTACGACCCCAACGACGTGGGCGGGGACATCGGCTCGGGCGCGATGACGATCCGGCAGAGCCTCGCCCGGCCGGTGCCCCGCCTCGACCCGTACCGCACCCCGCTGCCCGGCCTCTTCCTCTGCTCATCCGCGACCCCGCCGGGGCCGGGGGTCCATGGGATGTGCGGCTACCTGGCGGCCCGGTCGGCGCTACGGCATCGTTTCGGGATCCGGAAGCCGCCGCGCCTGGCTCCGATGGCGTAGGGGGCGCCCAGCGGGTCTTTCCCCTCCCCGCCCCTTCCCTCAACTGGGGCCCCGCCCCAGACCCCGGGGAGCAGAAACTGGAGCCCCGCCCCAGACCCCGAGGCCCAGGGGCGGAGGCCCGCTGCCCAGCAGGGCAGGGAGGAGAAAGCCGCCCCACACCGGCCACCGGCCAAACGGCACCCGACGGATCGTGACACCAGCGGCGAAACACTCCCCAACCCGCCCCTTCCCGAAACTGGGGCCCCGCCCCAGACCCCGAGGCCCAGGGGCGGAGAGCCTCTGGTAGCGGGGCGGGGAGGGGGAAGCCCCTCCACCGGCCGCGGGCCAGGCGGCGCCCGACGGGTCGTGACGCCCGCGGCGGGCAGAGCATCGAGATGCGGCCCCGCCGCGTGATGGCGCTCCGCCGCGTGATGGCGCTCCGCCGCGTGGTGCGGCCCCACCGCATAGCGCGGCCCCACCGCATGGTGGAGCTCCGACGCGTGATGGGGCCCCGACGCATGGCGCGACCCCACCGCATAGCGCGACCCCACCGCATGGCGCGACCCCACCGCATGGCGCAGCCCCACCGCATGGCGCAGCCCCACCGCATGGCGCAGCCCCACCGCATGGCGCAGCCCCACCGCATGGCGCGACCCCACCGCATGGCGCGGCCCCACCGCATGGCGCGGCCCCACCGCATAGCGGGGCCGCACCAGATCTCGGGGTCCAGGGGCGGGGCCCCTGGTAGCGGGAAGGGGCGGGGAGGGGAAAGCATCCGTGGTTCGGCGGGCACCGCCTCAGCCCCGCTTGCAGATGCGATCCAGCAGATTCGCCGTGGCCTTCTGGATCCGCTCATCCGTATGCCCCGGACGATCCAGCGCGGGCGACCACGCGAACGTCCCCGACGCGAATACCAACGCGCCGCTCGGCGCCCGGTACAGCGACGTTTCCTGGTGGCGGGTCACCCGCTCCGTGTCCTCGTACGGGGAGTGGGCCAGGAGGATGCGGCGGAGGTGGTCGGGGAGGGCGGTGCGGGGGAAGTAGCGGTCGGCCTCGCCCGCGACCAGGCCGGGCAGTTCGTCGCCCTCCTCCGCGTCCGTGGCCTCCCACAGCCAGTGGCCCGCGTTGCGCACGATCAGCGGGCTCGGCTCGGGCACCCGGCCCGCGTACTGGATGCCGATCAGCTGCTGCTCGGGCGCGGTCTCCCGCCAGAGTGCCGAGCGGCCGGGGCCGCGGCGCTTGCGGCAGGTCAGCAGCCGGGCCGGGCCGGAGGGCGAGGGGGCGAGCTCGACCTGCCAGTACATGGTGTTCGCGGAGAGGAAGACCAGCGAGGTGCCGCTGTCGCGGGCCGCCTCCACGGTGTGGCGCATCGGCGCCGACCAGTACTCGTCATGGCCGGGGAAGACCAGCCCCCGGTAGCGGGTGGGGTCGACGCTTCCCGCGTGCAGGTCGCGCATCTCGGCGTAGGCCAGGTCGTAGCCGTAGCGCTCGGCCCAGCGGATGAAGTCGTAGGCGTGCCCCACATGGAGGGGCAGCCCCGCGCCCGCGTACGGCCGGTCGAAGGAGACCGTGGTGGCCGCCTCCGACTCGCCCAGCAGCTTTCCCCGCTCGTCCCAGGCGTGGTAGAGGCTGGCGCCGGTCCGGCCGTCCTCCGGGTAGAGGTTGTACGCCTGCCAGGTGAGGTCGGGCAGGACGAGGAGGAGGTCGGCGGGGCGGCTGTCGCGGACGGTGAACGGGATGTGGCTGCGGTAGCCGTCCAGGGTGGTCAGCACCGCGACATACGCGCCGGGCTTCCAGTACGAGGGGATCTGCATCCGCCAGGACAGCCACCAGTGGTGGCAGGAGACGGTGCGGTCGGCGGTGAGCGGGGGCGGCTGGACGATCCCGGACAGCCGGGGGCTGGTGGTGATCTTCAGCGCGCCGGTGGCGTCGTAGTAGCCGATGCGGTAGATGTCCACGCTGAACTGCTGGGGCGGGTCCACCGTGATCCGGAAGTCGATGGCCTCGCCGGGGGCCGCCGCGGAGGTGGAGGGGAAGCCCTTGATCTGCCGGTGGACATCGTCGGCCGTGCGGGGCCCGGGGATCCTTGCGGGGCCCCGCGCGCCGGTCCGCTCGGCCGCCCGGGGGTCGGCCCCGGAGAGATGGACGTCGTCGACGTACCACGGGACCACCCGCCCGGTGTCGTCGAAGTAGTTCTCACTGTCGCGCAGCCAGGGCAGCGGGCCCTGGCCGAAAGGATCCGTCACCGCGTGAGCGAGCGCTCCCGACTCCCAGCGCCGGATCTGGTCCGTCCCCACAACTGCTCCCCTCCCTGCGTACCCGGCGGCGCCACGCCTCGCTGTCCTCGCACACCGCACCGCCGCGGGTCCGGCCTTGTGGGCCGGGCTGCGGGGCCGGGCTCGCGGTTCGGGCCGGTTGGGCCGGAACTCCTGGGCCGGGTGACAGCGACCGGTCCAAGCACATCACATTACGCACCTACTCCATCACCGATAGTCGCTAATTTGCTGGAACAGACACCGAACGCGCGACAAGGGTGGACATAGGAGCGGTATTGGGCGGACTCCGCGCCGCTACACCAGCCGGACGGGCTTCTCCGGGCGGACCCCCACCTCGCCGAGCCAGGCGCGCAGCGGCCCGTCGTCACCGTCCTCCACCAGGCTCAGCACCGGATGGGCCAGGTCGGCCCGCCGCCGCCCGCCGACGAGCAGCGCGGGCCCGTCCAGCCAGTCGAGGCCGGGGGCCGCGCCCGCGGTGTCCACGGCGGCGCAGCAGACCATGGCGGTGACATGGTCGGCGAGCAGCTCCCGGCCGGTGCGGGGCGGCTGGAGCGGGAACGCCGGGGCGAAGCCGTCGATCCACGGGTCGCCGCCGGAGCCGCCCGCGGGCCCTTCGGCCCCCGCCGCGGGGCCCTGGCCGTGTGCCCGGGTGGCGGCGGCCTCCTCCCGGGCCACCTCGACGCTGAGCCGGGCGGCGAGGCGGGGGGCGCCGCCCTCGGTGGAGTCGGCGGGGCCGGCCGGGGCGGCGGTGAGCCGGTCGATGACCCGGGCCAGGGTGGCCGGGGCGGGCCCGCTCGCGCGGGCCGGTGCCGGGGCGGCGCCGACGGGCTCCTGGACGTCGTCACACTCGTCCAGGAGCCGGTTCAGCCGGGCGGCCTCCTGCCGCCACTTGCGGTCCACGACCTCCTCCGGATACGCGCCCCAGTCGACCGGGGACCAGTCGGGGCCCGGCTCCGGCGGGCCGCCGTGGAAGAGGCGGGCGGCGAGCAGCGAGGTGGCCTCGTCCATCGCCCCGGGCTCCTCCAGCAGATCGCAGGCCGGACGCTCGCTCAGCCGGGAGGTGAACCCCTCGGCGAGCCGGTCGCGGCGGGAGAGCTCGGTGAGCGCCGAGACGACGCCCGCGTCCAGCCGGGAGGGCCAGCGGCCCATCCGCCAGGCGGGCAGCGCGACCCGGGTCAGCAGCCGGTCCCAGCCCGCGTAGGCGAGGCCCACCTGCTCCTGGGCGACGATCCGCAGCCCGTAGTCGACCGTCTGGGCCCGCTCGGAGGCGGCCGCGGCGACCGCGCGCTCCATCTCGGCCGCGTGGTCGCGGCAGCCGCGCAGCAGCAGCCGGGCCACCCAGCCGACGAAGCCGAAGGCGGGCCGGCGCACCACCGCCACCAGGGCGGGCGCGGGCCCGGACGACGGCTCGCCGCCGCGGGCCGCGACGGCCACGGCGGCGTCAAGACCGCGCACGAAGCGGCGGGCGGAGGCTATGTCGGGGTGGACGGACGGGCCGGTGCCCGCCACCACCGGGGCGAGCAGCGCGCGCAGTTCGGCGACCCGCATCCACCACAGGAACGGCGAGCCGATCACCAGCACCGGCGCCTGCGGGGCGCCCCGCTCGGGGCGGTCCACGACCCGGTCCGCGCCGGCCGCCGGGCCGGGCCCTCTGGTGCCGCGTACCGGGCGGGGCTCCTCGACCGCGAGGGCGCCGCGGTCCCGGCGCTCCCGGCGGTGGGTGTGCGCCGGATGCGTACGGTCCTCCAGCCAGCTGTCGCAGTCGGGGGTGAGCGCTATGGCCGAGGGCGCGGGGACCTCCAGGCGCTCGGCCAGATCACGGATCAACTGGTAGAGGTCGGGCGCGGTCTCCTCGTCGATGGGCACCGTCGGGGTGAGCGCGGGCCTGGCCCGGACGACCACGGCGGCCACGGCCGCCGCCAGCAGCAGGACCACCAGGGCGCCCCCGGTCACCACCCAGCGCAGGGCCGTCCAGCCCTCGTCCTGGGAGCCGCCGATGCTGCCGGTGGCGCTTCCGGCCAGCAGCACGACGGCGGCGGCGGCCGGGAGGAGTGCGACCGCGAGCGCGGTACTCCGGATGCGCAGCACCGCGAGGGCGCGGGCACGCGCCGCCAGGGCACCTGCTTCGGGACCTGCCACGGTTCTCATCACCCCCTACTGTCCGGCCGGTGTTTGAACAGCGGACGACGGCGGCGTTGTTTTCTCCCCACCCACTGTCGCACCGGCCGCCGACTCCGCAATGCCGGTGGGCCAGTTGCCGCACCTCGCCTGAGCGGCACACTAGTTGGGGGGCGGGCGTGCGTCAGCAGGATGCGGAACCGCTCACCCAATGGAATGGCCTTGGGTAAAACCGGGAACTTCGCGATGGCGACGCCTGGCCCCGTGTGAACAGGCGGAAGCGGCCATCCGGACCGTTCACCGGCCCGCTCGAGCCCCTGGTTGAGACACTTCTTACAGCCGTCCCCGGTTCTGCTTGACGAACCGGCTTCACGAATCCGCTTCGGCGGCCGCCTTCGCCGCGATGTCGGAGCGGTGGTGGGAGCCCTCCAGGCCGATCCGGCCCACCGCGCGGTACGCCCGCTCACGCGCCTTCGCCAGGTCGGAGCCGGTCGCGGTGACGGAGAGCACCCGGCCGCCCGCGCTCACCACCTCACCGGACGCGCCGTCCCGCTTGGTGCCCGCGTGCAGGACGTACGCCTTGGGGCCGTCCTTCTCGGCCACCTCGTCCAGCCCGGTGATCGGGTCGCCGGTGCGGGGGGTGCCCGGGTAGTTGTGCGAGGCGAGGACCACGGTCACGGCGGCGCCGTCGCTCCAGCGCAGCGGCGGCTCGGCCTCCAGCCGTCCGGTGGCGGCGGCGAGCAGCACCGCGGCCAGCGGGGTCTTCAGCCGGGCCAGCACCACCTGGGTCTCCGGGTCGCCGAAGCGCGCGTTGAACTCGATCACGCGCACACCCCGCGAGGTGATCGCCAGGCCCGCGTACAGCAGCCCGGAGAAGGGCGTGCCGCGGCGGCGCAGCTCGTCGACGGTGGGCCGGCAGACCGTGGCCACGACCTCGTCCACCAGGGCGGGGTCCGCCCAGGGCAGCGGGGAGTACGCGCCCATGCCGCCGGTGTTCGGGCCCTCGTCGCCGTCGTGGGCGCGCTTGAAGTCCTGGGCGGGCTGGAGCGGGACCACGGTCTCGCCGTCGGTGATCGCGAAGAGGGAGACCTCCGGGCCGTCCAGGAACTCCTCGATCACCACCCGGCCGCAGGCCAGCGCGTGTGCGCGAGCGGTCTCGACGTCCTCGGTCACCACGACGCCCTTGCCCGCGGCGAGGCCGTCGTCCTTGACGACGTACGGGGGGCCGAAGGCGTCCAGCGCCTCGTCGACCTCGGCGGGGCCGGTGCACACATAGGCGCGGGCGGTGGGCACGCCCGCCGCCGCCATCACGTCCTTGGCGAACGCCTTGGAGCCCTCGAGCCGCGCGGCCTCCGCGGACGGTCCGAAGGCCGGGATCCCGCGCTCGCGCACAGCGTCGGCCACCCCCGCCACGAGGGGGGCCTCCGGCCCCACGACCACCAGGCCCGCCCCCAGGGAGGCGGCGAGGTCGGCGACGGCGGCACCGTCGAGCGCGTCGACCGCGTGCAGCTCGGCCACCTCGGCGATGCCGGCGTTGCCGGGGGCGCAGTGCAGTGCGGTGACGTCGGGGTCGAGGGAGAGAGCGCGGCACAGGGCATGTTCGCGGGCGCCGCCGCCGATGACGAGGACCTTCACGGTAGGCACCCTATTGCCTGGGGCGACGGGCGCTGTGCGGCGGGGGCCGCGGCGCGGTTCGGCCGGGAGCCCCGTGCGAGCCCCTGCGCCGTGAGCGGGGCCACTCTTTTGGGTGAGGAGTGGGCGGTCCTATACCCGATGGGGCAGCCCTTACGGGCTGAAATCCGGTGATCGGGTCCTCGTGGCCAGCCGTTCGGCGGTAGGAATGGTGGTCGCGCGTCAGCCGCGCGCAGGAGAAACGCCGCCGCAGAGGGAGTCGCACGGTGAGTCAGCCGGAGATGCAGCCCGAGGGGCTCCCTCGGCAGGAGGGTGCGAGGAAACAGGGTGACCTGCTCGGCCGTCCCTTCCCGCACGGCGACTGGGGGGAGCCCGCGGAGCGGCTCGACGAGTTGTACCAGTGGGTGGAGGAGGGCGCGCTGGAGGTCGCCGGGTGGTACCTCGCCGACCGGGTGTGGAAGCGGCGGGCCGCCCGGGTGCTGCGGGCGGGGGCCGCGGTGGCGGGGGTCGTGGGGGCCGTACTGCCGCTGCTGGATCTGAACGGAACGCTGGACGGCGGCGCCGGATGGGGCGCGCTGGCGCTGCTGCTGGCGGTCGCGTGCGTCGGCGGCGACCGGTTCTTCGGGCTGACGTCCGGCTGGATGCGGGACATGGCCACGGCGCAGGCGGTGCAGCGGCGGCTGGAGGCGCTGCAGTTCGACTGGGCGTCGGAGAGCGTGCGGGAGGTGCTGGGCCCGACCGAGGGCACCGCGAGCGAGGCCGTGGAGCGGTGTCTGTCGGTGCTGCGGCGGTTCTGCGAGGACGTGTCGGAGCTGATGCGGGCCGAGACCGCGGGCTGGATGGTGGACTTCGGATCCGGTTCTGCGCCGCTGGTCACGCAGTCGCTGATGGCCCAGGGCTCCCGTCCGGACAGCGGGAGCCCCGCGAGCCGCTTCCCGCTGCCGCCGGGCCCCGCCCGGCCCAATATGCCGCGGCAGCGTCCTCCCGAGCCGCCCCGCTGATGACGGCCGCGAGGCCGTCGGAGACCTCGCTGATGACGGCCGCGGGGCCTCCCGGAGACGGCGGTCAGCCCGTCGGTCAGCCCGGCGGTCAGCTGAAGACGATCATCGAGCCCTGGCCCAGACTGCGCGTCGCCGCCGCGTGCAGGCCCAGCCACACATGGCGCTCCCGCGCGAAGGGGCTGTCCTCGTACGGGACCGACGCCGCCGGCTCCTCCAGGCTCGTGGGGCGGGCCGGGGGCGCGGGGGCGGCCGGGGGGTTGGACGGGTCGATGCCGAGCGCCGGGGCCACCGCCTCCAGCTCGCGCAGCAGTCCATGGCTGGAGCCCAACGGGCCCCCGCCCTCGAGGAGTTCGTCGTTGGACAGCGGACCCTGGAAGTCGACGGGGACATACGCGCCCGCGTGGTCGTAGTGCCACACCAGATGCGACTGCTGGGCCGTGGGCTCGAACATCTCCAGCAACTGCTCGTAGTCCCCACCGAGTTCGTCCACCGGCGTCACCGCGAGTCCGCACAGCTGGAGCAGATAGGCACGGCGGAGGAAGTGCAGCGCGTCGTAGTCGAAACCGGCCACCGGGGCGACATCCCCGGAAAGACCCGGCATATAGCTGAAGACGGGCACGGGCGGCAGACCGGCATCACTGAGCGCCTTGTCGTACGCGGCGATCTCTTCGGCGAAGGGATTGTCGGGGCTGTGGCACAGCACATCGACGAGGGGGACCAGCCAGAGGTCACATGCCACGCGATCTCACTCTCGTATCCGTACGGTCGATGGTCGGCCCAGCGTAATGCCCCACGTACGCGGCGCGAAGAGTGCAGGACGCCGTCCCTGGAGGGCCGGGGCCCATGGATCAGGTGGAGTTCGCGAAGAGTTCAGAGGGAGGTCAGAGGGAGATCAGGGGGAGTTGACTCCCGGCTCGGTCGCCGTCCGGTTCCGCGAGCGCGTCTCCTCCCCCGTCGCCAACCGCTCGATCAGCGCACGGAAATGCGTGTTGTACGCCGCTATGAGCCGCTCCGAGTCATGGGGATCCCCACGGGTGACCGCCGCCGTGAGCTCGCAGTGCCCCGTCCACAGCAGACCCCGCAGATCGGGTACCCGGCGCAGGTAGGGCACCGTGAACACCCAGGTCTGCACCCGCAGCCGCTGCAGGAAGTCCAACACATACGGATTGCCGACCAGCCCGCAGATCTCCCGCCAGAAGCGCAGGTCGTAGCCGATCAGGATGTCCAGGTCACCGGAGCGGGCGGCCCGCTCGGCCTCCTCGGCCCGCCGCCGCACCGAGGCCATCGCCTGCGGGGTCATGCTGTTCAGCGTCTGCTCGACGTAGTGCCGGAAGACGCCCTCCACCACCATCGTGCGGGCGTCCACCATGTGCCGGAAGTCGTTGATGGTGAACTCGTGGACCTTGAAGCCCCGGTGCTCCTCGACATCGAGCAGCCCCTGGGAGCACAGATCCAGCAGCGCCTCCCGGACGGGGGTCGCGGAGACGCCGTACTGCTGGGCGATCTCCTTGACGGTGAACTGGCGCCCCGCAGGGAGCCTGCCCGCGAGCACCTCGTCACAGAGCGCGTCGGCGATCTGCTGCCGCAGGGTGTTCCGCTTGACCGGGCTGGTGCCGGGCACGGGCATCGAGGACCGTCTCCTTCCACGGCCGTCGGTGTAAGAAAGCGGACGGCCCTCGCATCACGATATGCGAGGGCCGTTGCGCGGAACACGCAGAGTGCGGCGGTGGTCTACACCGGGCAGCCGTCGGGCGGCGGTCGGGCCGCCTCCAAAGGCAAACGGGCAGCGCCGGGAAGCCGGTACCGAAAGGCCGTTACGAGGTGTGCGCGTCGGCCGCGTTCAGCGCCTCGTCCAGGATCGCCAGACCCTCCTTGGCCTCGGCCTCGGTGACCGTGCACGGCGGCACCACATGGGTGCGGTTCATGTTCACGAAGGGCCACAGACCGCCGCGCTTGCAGGCCGCCGCGAAGTCGGCCATCGGCTGGTTGTCCGCTCCGCCCGCGTTGTACGGCACGAGCGGTTCGCGGGTCTCCTTGTCCTTGACCAGGTCCAGCGCCCAGAAGACGCCGAGGCCGCGCACCTCGCCCACCGAGGGGTGGCGCTCGGCGATCTCCCGCAGCGCGGGACCGATCACGTTCTCGCCGATCGCGGCGGCGTTCTCCACGATCCCCTCCTCCGCCATCGCGTTGATCGTCGCGACGGCCGAGGCGCAGGCCAGCGGGTGGCCGGAGTAGGTGAGCCCGCCCGGGTAGGGGCGCTGGTCGAAGGTCGCGGCGATCTCGGCGGAGATCGCGACGCCGCCGAGTGGCACATAGCCGGAGTTGACGCCCTTGGCGAAGGTCAGCAGGTCCGGGGTGACGCCGAAGTGGTCGGCCGCGAACCAGTGGCCGGTGCGGCCGAAGCCCGCCATGACCTCGTCCAGGATGAACACGATGCCGTAGCGGTCGCAGATCTCCCGGACCCCGGCCAGATAGCCGGGCGGCGGAACCATGATCCCGGCGGTGCCGGGGATCGTCTCCAGGATGATCGCGGCGATGGTCTGCGGGCCCTCGAAGACGATGGTGTCCTCGAGGTGGCGCAGCGCGCGCTCGCACTCCTGCTGCTCGCTGTCGGAGTGGAAGGGCGAGCGGTAGTGGAACGGCGCCCAGAAGTGCACCACACCCGCCGAGGCGGTGTCGGAGGGCCAGCGGCGGGGGTCGCCGGTGAGGTTGATCGCGGCGGCGGTGGCGCCGTGGTACGAGCGGTAGGCGGAGAGCACCTTGGCGCGTCCGGTGTGCAGCCGGGCCATGCGGACCGCGTTCTCCACCGCCTCGGCGCCGCCGTTGGTGAAGAAGATCTTGTCGAGGTCGCCGGGGGTGCGCTCGGCCACCAGCCGCGCCGCCTCGGACCGCACGTCCACGGCGAACCCCGGTGCGATGGTGCACAGCTTCGCGGCCTGCTCCTGGATCGCGGCGACGACCTTGGGGTGCTGATGGCCGATGTTGGTGTTCACCAGCTGGCAGGAGAAGTCGAGGTAGCGGTTGCCGTCGTAGTCCCAGAAGTACGAGCCTTCGGCGCCCGCGATGGCGAGGGGGTCGATCAGGCCCTGCGCGGACCAGGAGTGGAAGACATGCGCACGGTCGGCGGCCTTGACGGCGGCGCCGGCCGCGTGGTCGGGGCTGGGCTGCACGGACACGTTCGTACCTCGGATCGCTCGCGGGTCGGGGCGGCACCAGCCTACGGACCCCGCCCCGCGCCCGGCACCGACAGCCTGTCCGGGTTTCGGGTCGAACGCCGACATTCTGCCGGGCGGCGGTGGGCCTGTGACCGTCGCCGGTGGTCGGGGCGCGGCTGTCCGGATTTCGCTCCCGGCGGCCCCTCCGGAGCTCCGGGATTCCGTTCTCCGGCTCGAGAGTGACACAGGACGGATACGGAACCGATAACGGATCGTCCGCGTCGTCCACTTCGCTCTCAGCCGCCCTTATTCTCTCCGGGGGGCTGATCAGGGGGATTCACGGGGAAGGGACGATCGACGCATGGAAGACCTGGGGGCCGAGGACCCTCGCTGGATCGGTGAGTACCGGCTGCTCCGGCGCCTTGGCGCGGGTGGCATGGGCCGGGTGTTCCTGGCTCATTCAGCACGCGGGCGCACGGTGGCGGTGAAGCTCGTCCAGACCGAGCTCGCCCAACAGGCCGAATTCCGGCGGCGGTTCAAACAGGAGGTGCGGGCCGCGCAGCGGGTCGGGGGCGCGTGGACCGCGCCGGTGCTGGACGCCGACACCGAGGCCGCAACCCCATGGGTCGCCACCGGCTACATCGCCGGTCCCTCCCTGCACGCGATCGTCGCCGAGTCGGGCCGGCTGCCCGAGCGGACCGTCCGCATCATGGCCCACGGTCTGACGCAGGCGCTCCGCGACATCCACGACGCCGGTCTGGTCCACCGTGACCTCAAACCGTCCAACGTCCTGGTCACCATCGACGGTCCGCGCGTCATCGACTTCGGTATCGCACGGGCGCTGGAGACCGTCACCGACGGCATCCTCACGCGCAGCGGCGCCGTCGTCGGATCGCCCGGCTTCATGTCGCCCGAGCAGGTGCGCGGCGAGCGGGTCACCCCCGCCAGCGACGTCTTCTGCCTCGGCTCGGTGCTCGCCTACGCGGCGACCGGACGTCAGCCCTTCGGCACGGCGGACAGCGGGGTGCACGCGGTGATGTACCGCATCGCCCAGGAGGAGCCGGACCTGGAGGGGCTGCCGGAGGGACTGCGGGACCTCGTCACCGACTGCCTGAAGAAGGCCCCGGACGACCGGCCCTCGCTGGAGGCGCTGCTGGAGCGTACGGCCGGTGCGGACGACGACGGCGAGCCGTGGCTGCCGGGCACGCTCGTCGCCCAGCTCGGGCGGCACGCGGTGCAGTTGCTGGAGGTGGAGACGCCCGCCGGGCCGGGGGTGCCCGCGCGCCCGGCCGTACCGCCCGTGGCCGGGGCGGCGGGCCCCGCCGTACCGCCGCCGCCCGTCGCGCCGCCGTCGGCCACGTCGTACCCCCTGGCCCCGGCGGAACCCCCCACACCCCCGCCACCGACCACCCCACCCCGCCCCTCGGCGGCCCCGCTCCCCCCGGCTCCGTCCACTCCGCCCTCGACGGGCACGGCGCAGGGCGGCCCGGCCCGGCCCGGCGAGCACCCGGCCGCGCCGCGGCGCGCCGAGGACCAGGGCGACCCCGAGCCGGCCGCCGGGCCACAGGCAGGCGGCACGCCGTCGGCCGACCCGCGCCGGTCCGCCGCCCCGTCCGCCGACCCGTCCGGCGCCCCGCAGGACGCCACGCCAGACCCCGGCGGAGCGGCCGCAGCCCCGCAGGACGCCACGCCATCGGCGGGTATGCCGCGGGCCGGAGCGGGCCACGGCGCACCCGGAAGCGCCACCCCGCCGCGGGCAGGCTCGGGTGCCGCCGCTCCCAACGCACCCGGTGGCGCCGCGCCCGACCATGGCGCCCCACCCGCCACACCCGGCGGACCCGGCGCCGCACCGCGGGCAGATGCGCCGCAGGCGCCTGGTGGCGCCGCGCCAAGCCACGGCACCCCGCACGCGGCCCCACCCGCGGCACCCGGCGGATCGCCCGCCGCACCTCGGGCAGGCGCGGGGCAGGGCGCGCCGGGTTACGGTGTGCCCGGAAGCGCCACCCCGCCACAGGCAGGGGCAGCCGGAGGACCCGCCGCCTCACCCGACGCACCCGGTGGCGCCGCGCCAAGCCACGGCACTCCGCACGCCGCCGCGCCCGGAGCACCCTCCGCCGGGCCGCACGCGAGCACGCCGCACGCGGCCACGCCCGGCCCCGGCGCGCCCGGAAGCGCCACCCCGCCGCGGGCAGGCTCGGGTGCCGCCGCTCCCAACTCGCCCGGTTCCGGCGGGCCGTACGCCCCCGGGGCGTACGGCTACCCGTCGCACGCAACGCCCCCGCAGCCGCCGCAGACGGGCGCGGAGGGGGAGCCGCCGACGCCCTCGC
This sequence comes from Streptomyces iranensis, assembly GCF_017874715.1. Classification (GTDB taxonomy): domain Bacteria; phylum Actinomycetota; class Actinomycetes; order Streptomycetales; family Streptomycetaceae; genus Streptomyces; species Streptomyces iranensis. The sequence goes on from NZ_JAGGLR010000021.1 coordinate 33,913, forward strand.
ATGGCTTCGGGCCGCCCGCGGTCACCTCGTTCGGGGCGGCCGCCGGGTCGCCTTCCGCCGGGTTCGGCGGACCGAGCGGACCGGGTGGGCCAGGGGCACCGAGCGGACCGGGCGGACCTGGTGGGCCAGGGGCACCGAGCGGGCCCGGAGGCGGCTCGCCGCAGACGCCCCCGAAGCCGAACCGGCGGCGCCGTAAGACGCTCATCGTCGTGTCCGCCGCAGTCGCCACCGCCCTCATAGCCGGGGTCGTCGCACTCGCCATCGTCGAGGGGAACGACGACAAGGGCGACCAGGCAAAGACCGACTACGACAAGATGACCCACACCCCGCCCAACCCGGGCGGATCAGGCGGCGGCAACTCCAAGGGCTCCTCCGGGGGTTCGGACGGCCCCGATCCGTCCGCGACCAAGCTGGAGACGTCGGGCGACGTGCCCACCGAGTATCTGGGCGCCTGGGAGGGCGAGATCAAGGAGAGCGGCGATTCGACCGGCAAGATCCGCCGGGTCGTGCTCTCGCAGGGGCCGGTCGGCGGGGTCGTCGCCGAGACCCTGACCTCCGACTCGGACTCGTTCTGCCAGGACTCCGCCAAGCTCAAGTCGGTGGACAGCCTGCTCCTCATCGAGGACGAGGAGGTGTCCACCAGCATCCCCGAGGACAGTTGCAGCGCGGTCGGCGAGCAGACGCTGCGGATAGGCAACGACGGCACCCTCGCCTGGAGCACCACGGACGGCTCCTCCGAGGCGACGCTGCGCCCCTCCAAGAGCGGCGGCAAGCCCATCCCCTCCGGCTACGTGGGCACTTGGCTGGCCAAGGACGCGTTCGGGAAGCCCGACGCCACGTTGAAGATCACCGTCAAGCAGGGCGCGATCGGCTCCGTGGTGGCCCAGGAGGTCGCGGACAGCAAGAAGTACCACTGCGAGGGTGACCGGATCCTGGCCTCGGTGGAGAAGGGACTGGTCCTCAGCCCTTCGAAGTTCACCGGGGGCACTCCCAAGAATCTCTGCGGACCCGGCACGTCACTCACGTTCACATCTTCCGGACATGACAAGCTGCGTGTCGAATATGACGACCCGGACGATTACAACGATGAGACGATGACACAGACGTTCACCCGCCTCGACTGATCGGCCGATCGGCAGAGGGACTATCGGCACAGGGACAGGAGCCACACCGCGATGGAGAACCTCGGGGCCCAGGACCCGCGGTGGATCGGCGAGTACCGGCTGCTCGGCAAGCTGGGCGAGGGCGGAATGGGCCGGGTCTATCTGGCCCGCTCCGCCCGCGGCCGCACCGTAGCGGTGAAGCTCGTACAGGCCGAACTCGCACGCCAACCGGACTTCCGCAGCCGCTTCAAGCGGGAGGTGGAGGCGGCGAGACGGGTCGGCGGCCAGTGGACCGCGCCCGTGCTCGACGCCGACACCGACGCCGAGGTGCCGTGGGTGGCCACCGGCTACATCGGCGGTCCGTCCCTGCACAGCGTCGTCGCCGAGGACTTCGGGGCGCTGCCCGAGAGCTCGTTGCGGATCCTGACGAACGGGCTGGCCCTCGCGCTGCGCGACATCCACGGCGCCGGGCTGATCCACCGCGACCTCAAGCCGTCCAACATCCTGGTCACCATCGACGGTCCGCGCGTCATCGACTTCGGCATCGCGCGCGCCCTGGACCCCGTGGGCACCACCACGGGCGGCAATCTGACGACGACCGGCGCGGTCGTCGGCTCGCCCGGGTTCATGTCGCCCGAGCAGGTGCGGGGCGAGCCGGTCACGGCCGCGAGCGATGTCTTCTGCCTCGGCTCGGTACTCGCCTTCGCCGCCACCGGACGTCAGCCCTTCGGCAACCTGGACAGCGGCATCCACGCCCTGATGTACCGAATAGCCCAGGAGGAGCCCGATCTGGTGGGGCTCCCCGACGGCGCGCGCGGGCTGGTCACCGCGTGCCTGGACAAGGACCCGGCCAAGCGGCCCTCGGTGGACGAGCTGGTGGCCGCCACCCAGCCGGTGACCGACGACGGCGAGCCCTGGCTGCCGGGCGGACTGCTCGCCCGGCTGGGGCGGGACGCGCTCCAGCTGCTGGAGGTGGAGGCCGAGAACGCGCAGCCGGAAGCCGTGGCGCCGCGGCAGGGCCCGTCGGCGTACGGCCACCCCCAGGCCGCCGCGCACACCCCGCCCGGCCCCTCCGCGTACGGCACGCCGACGCCGTCCGCGTACGCGACCCCCCACGCCCACGCGGCCGGGGGTTCCCCGTACCAGATGTCCCAGCCCACCACCCAGCCCTGGCCGGGTGGCTATCAGACGCCGATGGGCTTCCCCGCCCCGGGCACGCGGCTGAGGCCGATCCGGGGTCTGGCCACCGCGTTGATCAGCATGTTCGGCATCTGGCTGGTGCTGACGCTGCTCGATATGGCGCTCAACATCTCGCTGCTCGACACCTACTCCGCCCTCGACTCCGGCGCCGCCTCCAACGACCTGCTCTACAGCAAGCGGAGCGACGCCGAGGCGATGGACAGCGGCACCGGTGTCGCCGCGCTCGTACTCGTCGTGGTGTGGCTGGTCTGGTTCCGGACCGCCTATATCAACTCCACGGTGCTCCACCCCGGGCGGCAGCGGTTCGGCAGCGGCTACGCGGTGGGCGCCTGGTTCATCCCGATCGCCCAGCTGTGGCTGCCCAAGCAGATCGCCAACGACGTCTGGGACTCCAGCACTCCACCCGGGCCCGGACGCCGCGGCCGTGCGGTGCTGCACTGGTGGTGGATGTTCTTCATCGTCATGTTTCTCATGGTCCCGGCGGACGGTATCGTCGAGATCGCCACCGGGAGCGACCGGGATCCACGCCCCAGCGCCATCGTCAATATCATCGACGACTCCATCGGCATCCTGACCGCGCTGCTGGCCATCGCCGTCGTGCGGCGGATCACCAAGATGCAGGAGCAGCGGGCCGCGCGGCCCGTCGGTCAGCCGCAGCAGCCCGCCGGGGTGTTCGGCCCGCCCGCGGCGTAGTGACGCCGGCGCGCGGGCCGGGCTCCCGGGAGCCGGGCTCCCGGGAGCCGCCCGCCCGCCGAGTGGTCAGAGGAACGAGTTGATCTGGATGGTCTCGTCACGGCCCGGCCCGACGCCGATCGCCGAGATCGGGGCGCCCGACATCTCCTCGAGCGCCTGGACGTACTTCTGCGCGTTCTTCGGCAGCTCGTCGAAGGTCTTGGCCTTGGTGATGTCCTCCGACCAGCCCGGCAGCGTCTCGTAGATCGGCTTGGCGTGGTGGAAGTCGGTCTGGCTGTACGGCAGCTCCTCGACGCGCTTGCCGTCGATCTCGTACGCCACGCACACCGGGATCCGCTCCCAGCCGGTGAGCACGTCCAGCTTGGTGAGGAAGAAGTCGGTCAGGCCGTTGACCCGGGTCGCGTAGCGCGCGATGACCGCGTCGAACCAGCCGCAGCGCCGGTCGCGCCCGGTGGTCACACCGCGCTCGCCGCCGATCGTGCGCAGCTTCTCGCCGTCCTCGTCGAGGAGCTCGGTGGGGAACGGGCCCGCGCCGACGCGGGTGGTGTACGCCTTCAGGATGCCGATCACGCGGCTGATCTTCGTCGGGCCCACTCCGGTGCCGGTGCAGGCGCCGCCCGCGGTCGGGTTGGAGGAGGTGACGAAGGGGTACGTGCCGTGGTCGACGTCGAGCAGGGTGCCCTGCCCGCCCTCGAAGAGCACGACCTGGCCCTGGTCGATGGCGTTGTTGAGCAGCAGGGTGGTGTCGGCGACATAGCCGCTGAGCGGGTCCGCGTAGCCCAGCAGCTCCTCGACGACCTGGTCGACCGCGATGGCGCGGCGGTTGTAGAGCTTGGCCAGCACCTGGTTCTTGTTGTCCAGGGCCGCCTCGACCTTCTGCCGCAGGATCGACTCGTCGAAGAGGTCCTGGACCCGGATGCCCACCCGGTTGATCTTGTCCGCGTAGGCCGGGCCGATGCCGCGGCCGGTGGTGCCGATCTTCCGCTTGCCGAGGAATCGTTCCGACACCTTGTCGAGGGTCGTGTGATACGGCGTGATCAGATGGGCGTTACCGCTGATCAGCAGCTTGGACGTATCGACGCCGCGATCGGCGAGACCGCTCAGCTCGGAGAGCAGGACCGCGGGATCCACGACGACGCCGTTGCCGATGACCGGAGTACACCCGGGCGAGAGGATTCCGGACGGGAGGAGGTGCAGCGCGTACTTCTGGTCGCCGACCACCACCGTGTGGCCCGCGTTGTTACCGCCCTGGTAGCGCACTACATAGTCCACGGAGCCACCGAGCAGATCGGTGGCCTTTCCCTTGCCCTCGTCACCCCACTGAGCACCGAGCAGCACAAGTGCGGGCACAGGCGTACACCCCTTCCGGGCGGGGCATGTCCAACGTGCATGGTGACGTGCGCCACCACAAGAGCCGTCGAACCGGTGCCCCGGATAGACGAAGCCCCTGGCGCAACAGCGACAGGGGCTCTTGCACCGAGAGATTACCTGAGGAAGGACCGAGGTGTCGGCTCCAGATCCCCGGCCCCCTGCGCCGGACACCGCCCGGGGGCGCCCGCTGCTCATGGTCATCGACCCCAACGCCCGCCGCACGGACGGGGAGTCGGTGCGAATCGCGAAGGATGTGCTGTGTGCGGGCGCGCAGACGAAAATCTGCCTGCCGGACGGCCCGGAGGAGGTCGAGCGGGCGCTGGCCCGCCGGGGCGCCCGCCGGCCGGTGCTGGTCGGCGACGACCGCGCTCTGCTGCGGATGGTGGAGCTGCTGCACCGGCGGCGGGAGCTGGCGGACGCCGCGCTGTCGCTGGTCCCGGTGGGCGGCTCCGCCACGGTCGCCCTGGCCCATTCGCTCGGGGTGCCGACGGACGCGGTCGCCGCGGCCCGTACGGTCCTCGACGGGACCGCGCGCCCGCGTGATCTGCTGGTGGACGAGAGCGGCGGAGTGGTCCTCGGCGAGCTGCGGATCCCCTCCGGGCTCGCTCCTTACGGTGCGCACGACGGGATGCCGGACGGCGGCTGCGGCGCGGCGGCCGGGCCGGACGGACTGGACCGGACGGACGGGACGGACAGGACGGACGGGACGGACAGGACGGACGGGACGGACGGACACGGCCCGGGGCCGCACGGCGATGGGGCGAGGGGCCGGGACTGCGGCTGCGCCCCCTGCGCCCACGACCGTCGCTGGGCGGAGAACGGCGAGGACGGCCGGGACGGCGCGGGCCCGCCCGGCAACGGCCGGGAGGGCCCCGACGGGGAAGGCGAGGGCCACCGGCCGTGGTGGAGCCCGGCGGCCCGCACCGCCCGCACGGCACTGACGCTGCTCTCGCTGCCGGTGATCGGCCTGGCGGGCGGCGCCCGGCGGCCGGCGCATCCGCCGCCGCAGCGGCTGCGCATCGAGGCGGACGGGGTGCTGCTGACCGACCTGGACCGGCCGGTCGAGCGGGTCTCGGTCTCGACGGCCGCGCCGGGCGGCGGGCTGGCCGAGATCGTGGTCCATCCCCATGCGGCGGGCGGCCCCCTGCACACCCGGGCACGCGCCGTCACCGTCTCCGGCCCGGACTTCCGCTACCACGCGGACGAGCTGATCCGCGGCCCGGTCCGCAGCCGCACCTGGACGGTCCTGGCCGAGGCCTGGAGCCTGATGCTCCCCCACCGCCCTTGAGCCACACTCGCGCCGCCCCGGGGCCCGGTGGGGCCGGGCGGCGCGGGTGGGCCGGGCCGGCCGTCAGCCCGCTTCGGCCTCGCGGGCCTCGGCGGCGCGGCGCTCGGCCTGCTGGGCGCGCCAGCGCTCCAGCATCTTGGGCAGCTCCCGCTGGACGAACTCGAAGAAGTCGGCGGTCTCGGTGATCCGCAGCCCCGCCGGGGTGCCGGGGCCGAGCACCTTCGCGCCGTCGCGCATGGTGCTCTCCCAGCGGGCGACCATCTGGTCGCGGCGGGTCAGCGTCTCGTACCAGACCTCGTTGTAGAGCCGGTAGCGATCGCGGCGGGAGCCCGGCTCGCGCTCCCGCACCACCATGTCCACCTGGGACAGATAGCGGATCGCGCCCGAGACGGCGGCCGGGCTGATCCGCAGCCGCTCGGCGAGCTCCGCCGAGCTGAGGGCCCCGGAGTCGGAGACGAGAAGCGCCGCGAAGACCCGCGCCGCCATGCGCTGCATCCCGGCCTCGGCCAGATCGGCCGCGAACCGCTCGACGAACCTGGACACCGCCGCCTCGTCACGCGCCGCTTCACCGCGCGCGTCATCGGGCGCGCCCCCCGGTTCGATCGTCTCCCTCACCGCTTCATCATCTCCTCTCTTCGTCACATCATCATAAGTTTATATGGTTCCTTAACTTCACAAATTTGTGAAACTAGCGTAGCTTCGAAATCATGAAAACGGCAATCTCCGTGTCCGGCCTCCACAAGTCCTTCGGCCGGACCCACGCGTTGGACGGCCTCGACCTCGAAGTCGAGGCAGGTGAGGTCCATGGCTTCCTCGGGCCCAACGGCGCCGGGAAGTCCACGACCATCCGGGTCCTCCTCGGGCTGCTCCGCGCCGACTCCGGCGCGGTGCAGATGCTCGGCAAGGACCCCTGGCACGACGCGGTCGACCTCCACCGCCACATCGCGTACGTCCCCGGAGACGTCACCCTGTGGCGCAACCTGAGCGGCGGAGAGGTCATCGACCTGTACGGGCGGCTGCGCGGTGGTCTGGACACCGCACGCCGCGCCGAGCTCCTGGAGCGGTTCGAGCTCGACCCCACCAAGAAGGGCCGTACGTACTCCAAGGGCAATCGCCAGAAAGTCGCCCTGGTCGCCGCGTTCGCATCCGAAGTGGAGCTGCTGATCCTCGACGAGCCGACCTCCGGGCTCGACCCGCTCATGGAGGAGGTCTTCCGCGAGTGCGTCGCCGAGGAGCGCGACCGCGGTCGTACGGTGCTGCTCTCCAGCCACATCCTCAGCGAGGTCGAGGCGCTCTGCCGGAGGGTGAGCATCATCCGCAAGGGCCGGCGGGTGGAGTCCGGCACCCTCACCGAGCTGCGCCATCTGACCCGTACGTCGGTGACCGCCGAGCTCGCCGGCGAGCCCAACGGCCTGTCCGGCCTCCCCGGTGTGCACAACGTGGACATCCAGGGCAGCCAGGTCAAGCTCCAGGTCGACTCCGACAAGATGGACGCCGTGCTGCGGCAGCTCACCCAGGTCGGGGTGCGCAGCCTCATCTCCACCCCGCCCACCCTGGAAGAGCTCTTCCTGCGCCACTACCAGGACGACATCACGCGCACGGAAGCCGAGGCGATCGCCCGATGACCGCCGTAGCCGACGCCCGGGTCTCCCCCCGCGCCCGCGGATCGGCCCACGATCTGGCGGGCACGGGCACGCTGCTGCGGCTCGCCCTGCGCCGCGACCGGATCATGATGCCGGTGTGGGTGCTGTGCCTGGGGCTCACGGCCAGCAGCACCGTCGGCCGTCTGAAGAGCGCGTACGACACCCCCGCCCGCCGCACAAGCCTCGTCGAGGACATGAACGGGAACGGCTCGACCCGGGCCCTGTTCGGCGCCGCCTTCGACGACACGCTCGGCGCGCTGACCGTCTGGCGCGTGGGTGCCTTCCTCACGGTGTTCGCCGCGATCATGAGCCTGCTCATCGTGATCCGGCACACCCGTGAGGAGGAGGAGACCGGCCGCCAGGAGGCGCTCTCCGCGGGCATGGTCGGCCGCCGCGCGGGGCTCACCTCGGCCCTGCTCGCCGTGGCCATCGCCAACGGCGCGGTGACCCTGCTCATCGCGGGCGGCCTCGCGGGCCAGGGCGGCACCGGCGCGCTGGCCCTCGGCCTCGCCGTCGGTCTGTCCGGTATGGCCTTCGGCGGTCTGGCCGCCGTCGCCGCCCAGCTCACGGAGAACGCACGGCTGGCCCGGGGCCTGAGCTCCGCCGCGGTCGGCGTCGCCTTCGTGCTGCGCATGGCGGGTGACGCCGCCGAGGACGGCAGCAGGGGCTCCGGTCATGTCCTGGTCTGGCTCTCGCCACTGGGCTGGGCCGAGTACGCCCGGCCGTACGCGGACGAGCGCTGGTGGCCGCTGCTGCTGATCGCCGTGCTCGCCGCGGCCTCAATCGCCCTCGCCTACTCCCTCGCCGGGCGTCGCGACGTGGGCGCCAGCTTCTACGCCACCCGTCCCGGTCCGCCGGCCGCCGGCCCGCTGCTGAGCGGCGTCTACGGCCTGGGCTGGCGGCTGCAGCGCGGTGCCCTGTTCGGCTGGGCCGCGGGCTTCGTCTTCGCGGGCGCCATCTTCGGATCCATCTCCGACGGTGCGGACGACTTCCTCGGCGACAGCGACCAGACCCGCGACATCATCCAGCGGATGGGTGGCGCCCAGGGGCTCAACGACGCGTTCCTGGCCGCCATGGTCGGCGTCCTCGGCACCATCCTCACCGTCTACACCACCACCTCAGTGCTGCGGCTGCGCGGCGAGGAGACCGACCAGCGCGCCGAGCCCCTGCTGGCCAACGCCGTCGGCCGGCTGCGCTGGGCCGGGAGCCACCTGGTCATCGCGTACCTCGGGCCGGTCGTCATCCTCGCCATCGGCGGTCTGGCGCTGGGGCTGGGCTACGGCGTCGCGGCGGGCGATCTGGCCGACCAGCTCCCCCGCTGCCTCGGTGCCTCCCTCGCCCAGCTCCCGGCGCTGTGGGTGCTCACCAGCGTGACGCTCTTCCTCGTGGGCGTGGTGCCGAAGTACTCGGCCGCGGCCTGGGCCTTCGTCGGCTGGGTGGTCGCCCTGGGCTGGATGGGCCCGGCGCTGGAGCTGTCCGACTCCGTCATGGACACCTCGCCCTTCAGCCATCTGCCGAAGCTGCCGGGCGACGAGGTGACGGCCGCACCGTTCCTGTGGCTGCTGCTCCTCTCGGTCGTTCTCGCCGCCGGAGGACTGGTGGGTATGCGCCGCCGTGACATCGGCGGCTGACCCCCGTCGGCCCACCACGTCCCGGCAACCGCCCCCTGTTGTCCACAGGCTGTGGACAACAGGGGGCTCGTTTGTCCCGGCCGCCTTCACCGGCTCCGCTCAGAGCTCGACCTGGAGCTCCCGCAGACCGCGGATGACGAAGTTCGCCCGCCGCTCCGGCTCCTTGACCAGCCGCAGTCCGGGCGCCTTGCGGAGCAGGGCGCCGAAGGAGGCGATCAGCTCCAGACGGGCCAGCGGGGCGCCCAGGCAGTAGTGGATACCGGCGCCGAAGCTGATGTGGGGGTTGTCCGTACGGGAGAGATCGAGGGTGTCGGGGCGGTCGAAGCGGGCCGGGTCGCGGTTGGCCGAGCCGAAGAGCAGCGCGACCTCGCTGCCGCGCGGGATGACCGTGCCGCCGACCTCGATGTCCTCCAGCACCCACCGCTCGAAGAGCTGGAGCGGGGTGTCGTAGCGCAGCAGCTCGTCCACGGCGGTGGGCAGCAGCGCGTCGGGGTCGGCGCGGAGCAGGGCGAGCTGCCCGGGATGGCGGAAGAGCGCCCACCAGCCGTTCCCGGTGGTGTTGACGGTGGCCTCGTGGCCCGCGTTGAGCAGCAGCACACAGGTGGAGATCATCTCCTGCTCGGTGAGCCGGTCGCCCTCGTCGTACGCGGCGATGAGCCCGCTGATCAGATCGTCTCCCGGGGCCTTGCGGCGCGCCTCGATCAACTCCCGCAGATACGTGGAGAACTCGACGGACGCGCGCACGGCCCGGTGTGCCGTCTCCTCGTCCGGGCTCAGCTCGTACATCCCGCAGATATCCGCCGACCAGGGACGCAGGGCGGGGCGGTCGGCGGGCGGAATGCCCAGCATCTCGGCGATCACGGCGACCGGCAGCGGTTCGGCGACCGTCTCGATGAGATCGCCGCCGCCCGAGGCGACGAGGGAGTCGACGAGTTCCTCCGCGAGCCGCTGGATCGTCGGCACCAGCGCCTCGACCGTCCGCGGGGTGAACGCCTTGGAGACGAGCCGCCGCAGCCGGGTGTGGTCCGGCGGTTCCAGATCGAGCATGCCGTGGTCGTTGAGGGTATGGAACGGCTCGTGCTCGGGCGGCGGCGCGGTGCGGCCGAACTCCTCATGGCCGAACCGGTGGAGATAGGTGCGGCCGAGCCTGCGGTCCCGCAACAGGGCGCCGACGTCCGCGTGACGCGGGATCAGCCACTGGCGGGAGGGCTCGAACCAGTGCACCCGGCCGCGCTCGCGCAGCTCGGCGTAGGCCGGATACGGGTCCACGACGAATGACGGCCGCCAGGGATCGAAGGCGGGGGCTTCCGCGCTGCTGCTCATCCCCGGACGGTACCGCCGGGTCCGGCTCGCCCTCCAGAGGTCGCCGGCTGCCTCCAGGGGGCGGGTCAGCGCTCATCAGCCCCCAGGCGTCACCAGGCGGACCTCGTAGGCGAACACCGCCGCCTGGGTGCGGTCGCGCAGTCCCAGCTTCACCAGGATCCGGCTGACATGCGTCTTCACCGTCGACTCGGCGACGATCAGCCGCTCGGCGATCTCGGCGTTGGAGCAGCCCTGGGCGACCAGCACCAGCACCTCGTTCTCCCGCTCGGTCAGCTCGGCCAGCCGCCCCTGTGGCGAAGGGGGCGGACCACCGAACCCGGCGGCCTCGCCGATCCGAGAGAACGTGCTGATCAGGCGCTTGGTGACGGTCGGGGCGAGCAGCGCCTCGCCCGCCGCGACGACGCGTACCGCATCGCCGAGCTGCCGGGCGGAGGCGTCCTTGAGCAGAAAGCCGCTCGCTCCGGCGCGCAGCGCCTGGTAGACGTACTCGTCCAGGTCGAAGGTGGTCAGGACGAGCACCTTGGCGTCCGCGTCCGCCGCGACGATCTCGCGGGTGGCCTCGAGGCCGTTGATCTCCGGCATCCGGATGTCCATCAGGACGACATCGGGGCGCAGCGCGGCCACCTGGGCGATGGCCTGGCGCCCGTCGACCGCCTCGCCGACGACCTCGATATCGGGCTGGGCGTTCAGCAGCACGGAGAAGCCCTCGCGCACCATCACCTGGTCGTCGGCGATCAGCACGCGGATGGGAGAGGGGAGTGAGGGGGCGTCGGTGGTCATGGCTTCATCGTCTCCCCCTCCGGCGCGGGCCCCTTCTTCAGCCCCGGCGCCTGGCCCGATGGATCCGGCGCGTGCCCCTGCTTCGGTGCCGACGCCTCCGGTCCGGACGCCTCCGCTTCGGGGACCGCGGCGGCCGGGATGAAGACCGCGACCTCGTAGCCGCCGTCCTCCTCCACTCCGCCCGCCGTCATCTCCCCGTTCAGCATGGCCACGCGCTCCCGCATGCCGAGCAGGCCATGGCCCATGCCCGGCGAGGGCCGTACGGCCTGGGTGGGCGGGCCGTTGACGATCCGCAGGCCCAGACCGCCGAGAACGTACGCGACTTCGACGCGGGCGGTGCTGCCGGGCGCGTGCCGCAGCGCGTTGGACAGCGCCTCCTGGACGATCCGGTACGCGGACAGCTCCACCCCGGAGGGCAGCGGCCGTACGGCGCCGGTGGTGATGTGCTCGACGGTCAGCCCCGCCGCCCGCACCCCCGCGAAGAGCGTGTCGAGGGTGGCGAGGGTCGGCTGGGGCGCCTCGGGGTCGGCGTCGGCGTAGGCATCGGGATCGTCGGCGCGGACGACGCCGAGGACGCGGCGGAGTTCGGTGAGCGCGGCGACCGCGTTCTCACGGATGGTCGCGAAGCTGGTGGCCAGCTCCTCGGGCGGGTTCGCCACCCGGTAGGGCGCCGCCTCCGCCTGGATGGCGATCACCGACATGTGGTGCGCGACGACATCGTGCAGCTCACGGGCGATGGTCGCGCGCTCCTCCAGCAGGGTGCGGCGGGAGCGCTCCTCGTGGGTGGCCGACTGCTGCACGGCGACCTGCTGCTTGGTCTCGCGCAGACTGCGCCGGGCGACGACGGCGCCCACGATGACGCAGGAGGTGATCACCATGGGGAAGGCGTTCGTATGCTGCCCATCGGCGCTGAAATCGCAGACGACCCCGAGCACCGCCGTGAGCAGCAGCATCTGCCCGGCCACCCGCGGGCGGTTCTGGCTCGCGACAATCACCATCACCGCGATGTGCGAGGCGAAGAGCGTCGCCGGCCAGGGCCACATGCTGCTCCAGACCGGTTCGGGGGCGCCCAGGCTCCAGAAGACGCTCGCCGCGAAGGACAGCCACCAGGCGCCGACCGGCCGGTAGAGGGCCACCAGCAGGGGTACGGCACTGAGCAGGGCCAGTCCCATGCCCTCGGTTTCACTCGCCACCGCCATGAGATAGAAGGTCCCGACCACGATCGCGGCATGCGGCAACCACGGCGCGTGCGGCCGCACCGCCCGGGGCATCTGGCGCACCAGCGGATGGGTGGCGGCCAGCGGCGCCACCGGGCGGAGGGCGAAGGAGCCGGTGATCAAGTCCTTCCGCAGATCGGAGAACGCCCGGCGGATGGTGCGGAGTTCGGTCCGCGGAATCGTCTCAGTCACGCCGTCCACGGTAGAGAGCGGGCGCCGCGGCGTCGTCCCCGGGAATGCGGATTGTGCGGTGTCCGTCTGAAGTACTACGTGGCGGGGCCCGGCTCGGTGTTACGTGGCCGCGTCTGTCCCCGCCAGCCGGGCGATCTCGTCGGCGACGGTGTGCGCCGCGGGCGTCGTGGGGTCGATGGGCGGGAAGTGGCCGCCGTCGCTCCTGATCAGCCGCACGTCCTGCCCGGCGCGGGCCGCCGCCTCCACGAAGGCGTCCGCGACCGCCGGGGGCACATCGATGTCGGTGCCGCCCTGCACGATGGTGGTGGGGATCGCGGTGGGCAGCAGCGCGGCGGGGTCGGCGAGGCCCAGCCGAACCGTCAGCTCACCGCCACCGCCATTGCCACCGCCACCGCCATTGCCTTCGCCTTCGCCTTCGCCTTCGCCGAGGAGTTCGTCGACGGCGCCGGAGCAGACGTCCAGCGCTCGGGCGGTGGCGAGGTCCGCGATGGGGGCTAAGGCGACGACGCCGCGGAGCGGGGAGGGGGAGGCCAGATGCCAGGGAGTGCCGGACGGCAGCCGATGCCGGGCCGCCGCCCACAGCACGGCGTGCCCGCCCGCGGAGTGCCCGGTGAGCACCACGCGCTCCGGGTCGGCCCCGGTGAGCCCGAGCTCCCGGACGAGGCCCGGCACGGTGTCCACGGCGGCCGCGATGTCGTCGAACGTCTCCGGCCACCGCCCGGCCCGCGCGGGGTCCGTCCCACCGCGCCGGTACTCGACGGACGCCACCGCCAGGCCCCGCCCCGCCAGGAAGGCGGCGAAGGGCGAGACATGGCGGCGGTCGTAGGGGACGCGCCAGGCGCCGCCGTGGAAGAGGAGGACCAGCGGGGCGGGGCGGGCGGCCCCGTCCGTCCCGGGTGGCGGAAGGTAGAAGTCCACCACCTGGTCCGGGTGTTCGCCGTACGCGGCGGTCCGGGCCGGTGCCACGGGCGCGAGCCCGAAGACCGACGTCTCCTCGGCCGCCGCCCCCGCCGTCGCCCCGCCCACCGGTCAGCCCTCCTTCAGCACATCGGCCAGCACCCGCGCCGCCCGCTCCACCTCGGCAAAGCCCGTATAGAGCGGGGTGAAGCCGAAGCGCAGCACATCGGGGCGGCGGAAGTCGCCCACGACACCGCGCCGCACCAGCTCCGCCATCACCTCCCCGGCCTCCCCCGCCGCCGCGCACCGCAGCGCCACCTGGCTGCCGCGCTCGGCGTGCGCGACGGGGGTGATCGACCGGACGCGGCCCGCCGGGACGTAAGTCTCGACGCAGCGGAGGAAGAAGTCCGTCAGGGCCAGGCTCTTGGCCCTGACGTCCTCGATCGGCACGCCGTCCCACACCTCGAGCGCGGCCTCCAGCGCCAGCGTCGAGAGGATGTCCGGGGTGCCGACGCGGCCGCGGACCGCGCCGTCGGCCGGGGTGTAGGCGGAGGCCATGCCGAAGGGGTCGGCATGCGAGTTCCAGCCGGGCAGCGGCGAGTCGAAGCGGGGCTGATGGGCCTGGGCGACATACAGATACGCGGGCGCGCCGGGCCCCCCGTTGAGGTACTTGTACGTGCAGCCCACCGCGAGGTCCACGCCATGAGCGTCCAGCCCGACCGGCAGGGCGCCCGCGCTGTGGCACAGGTCCCACACCACGAGCGCGCCCGCGGCGTGCACGGCGGCCGTGGTCCCGGGCAGGTCGTGGAGGCGGCCGGTGCGGTAGTCCACGTGGTTCACGAGCGCGACGGCGGTGCGCGCGCCGACGGCGGTCGGGACGTCGCCCGCGGCCACCGGCCGCACCGTACAGCCGGTCATCCGGGCGGCGGACTCGGCGATATAGCCGTCGGTGGGGAAGGTGGCCTCGTCGACCAGGATCTGATCCCGGTGGGCGCCGCGCTCCTGGGCGATCCGTACGGCCGCGACGACCGCCTTGAAGACGTTCACGCTCGTCGAGTCGCCCACCACGACCTGGCCGGGGCCCGCGCCGACAAGTCGGGCGACGCGGTCGCCGATCCGCTCCGGCGCGGTCCACCAGCCGCTCTCCTCCCAGGAGCGGATGCGCAGCTGCCCCCATTCGCGGGCGACCACATCGGCCAGCCGGGGCGGGACGGCGCGGGGCAGCGCGCCCAGCGAGTTGCCGTCGAGGTAGACCGTGTCGTCGAGGGTGAAGGCGTCGCGCTTGGCGCGCAGCGGGTCGGCCGCGTCGAGCCTGGCGGCCTCGTCGGCGGGAGCGGTCCCGGGCGGGCCGGGCTCGGCCGCACCCGGCTGAGTGGCGGTCGGCTCGGCACCGGTCGGCTCAGCACCGGTCGGCTCGGTACCGGTCGGCTCAGCCGGAATCGTCGCGTCAGACATGGCTACGCGCCATCCACAGCTCGGGGAAGACGTTCTTGGCCGCGCGCTTCTCCAGCCAGGCGACCCCGGCCGAGCCACCCGTGCCGGTCTTGGAGCCCATCGCCCGCCGCGTCGCCACCAGGTGGTCGTTGCGCCAGCGCCACACCAGCTCGGCGACCTCGGTGAGCGCCTCGCCGAGCCGGATCAGCTCGCTGTCGCGCGGGCCGGAGTAGATCTCCTCCCAGACCCGCTCCACCCCGGGATCCGGTTCATGGCGCAGGGCGGGATCGCGGTCCAGCACCTCGGCCGGGACGGCGAGGCCGCGGCGCGCGAGATGGCGCAGCACCTCGTCGTAGAGGCTGGGCTCGGTCAGCGCCTTCTCCAGCTCGGCGTGGACTCGCGGCGCGCCCCGGTGCGGGACGAGCATGGACGCGGACTTCTCGCCGAGCAGGAACTCCAGCCGCCGGTACATCGCCGACTGGAAGCCGGAGCCCTCACCGAGCGCGGAGCGGTACGCGTTGAACTGGCCGGGGGTGAGATGGGCCAGCGGTGTCCACGAGGCGTTGAGCGACTCCAGCTCGTAGGCCGAGCGCTGGAGCGCGGCCATCGCGGTGGGCAGATCGTCCTCGCGCAGCGCCTGCGCGGCGGTCTGCCACTCATGGACGATCACGGTGAACCACAGCTCCATGACCTGGGTGGTGACCAGGAACACCATCTCGCCGGGGTCGTCGGAGAGGGGGTGCTGGAGGTGGGTGAGCACGGACGCCTGGACGTAGTCCTCGTACGGCGTGGTGCCGTCGAAGTCCAGATTCGGGGCGTCGGACTCGGCGTGGTCAGGGACAGGTTGCTGCGACATCGCATCTCCTGAGTACTGCTCGCTACCGGGTAGCGGTCCGCCCCATCCCTTCGGTCTCGGAGCCCCGGTCCCCTCGGGGCCCACAGCCGAAGGGGCCCCGCACCGCATCATCCGCGCAGCGCGGAGGATCGGCAAGTACGGAAGGGGCCCGTGGGGCATACGACACCCCACAGGCCCGGTGCGCCTCGCGCTGTCCCAGCGGATCAGGAGAGGCGAGATCAGGAGATGTGA
This sequence comes from Streptomyces iranensis, assembly GCF_017874715.1. Classification (GTDB taxonomy): domain Bacteria; phylum Actinomycetota; class Actinomycetes; order Streptomycetales; family Streptomycetaceae; genus Streptomyces; species Streptomyces iranensis. The sequence continues at coordinate 49,772 of NZ_JAGGLR010000021.1, forward strand.
ATCAAGAGACGTGGATCAAGAGACGTGGCTCAGGAGACGTGGATCAGGAGACGTGGATCAGGAGAGCGTGTCCGCCGCGGTCGGGGAGCTCTCGCGCAGGAAGGTGGAGCAGCGCTCGTACTCCTCCTGCTCACCGATGGACTGCGCGGCGCGCGCGAGCGCGTGCAGGGCGCGCAGGAAGCCCCGGTTGGGCTCGTGCTCGAAGGGCACCGGGCCGTGGCCCTTCCAGCCGCTGCGGCGCAGGGCGTCGAGCCCGCGGTGGTAGCCGGTGCGGGCGTACGCGTAGGACTCGACCACCCGGCCGGCCTCGAACGCCTCGTCGGCGAGTTGCGCCCAGGCGAGCGAGGAGGCCGGGTACTTCGCGGCGACCTCGGCCGGGGCCGCGCCGGAGGCGAGCAGCTCGCGCGGCTCCGGGTCGTCAGGCAGATGGGTCGGGGGCGGTCCCCCGAGCAGATTCTCGTGAATGGCCATGGGTTCCAGTCTGCCTGGTCCGGGGCCCCACCCGACACGCTCAAGCCATGAGGAGGCCGCGGCTCAGGTACGGGGGCTTCGCTCGCCCGGGTCCAAGGGCGGCGCGGACACCCCGCAGTGGTAGGCGCACTCGGGGCGGCAGGGCGGCCCCGCAGCCCGCGCGACGCCCTCGGCGACCTCCGCCGGTACCGCGGCCCCGGCCCTCTCCGGCTCCGCCCCCACCTCCGCGCCCGCCTGCTCCAGCGCGTCCGAGCGCACCGTGCACCAGGCGAGGATCGCCCCCAGCACCAGCACCCCGGCACAGATCGGCATCGCCCGCCGGAAGGTGCTCGAGAAGGCGTCCGCCGATCGGTACGCCTCCGGGCCCATCCCCGCGAGCAGCGGCAGCGCCGCCACCGCGACCAGTCCGGCCGCCCGCGCCGCCGCGTTGTTCACACCGCTGGCCAGGCCCGCTCGGGCGACGTCCACCGAGGCCAGGACGGTCGCGGTGAGCGGGGCGACCACCACGACCATGCCCAGGCCCAGCACCAACAGCGCGGGCAGAATGTCCCGCCAGTACACCGCCCCCACCCCGGCCCGGGTCATCAGCAACATCCCCGCCGCGCACAGCAGCGGGCCGACGGTCAGCGGGATCCGCGGGCCGATGCGCTTGCCCAGCTCCCCCGAACGGGCCGACAGCAGCAGCATCAGTGTGGTCGTGGGCAGCAGCGCGGTACCGGCGGCGAGCGCGGAGTAGCCCACCACCACCTGGAGGTCGAGCACCGAGAGGAAGAAGAAACCGCCGAAGGCCGCGTAGACGCACAGGGTCACCACATTGACGGCGCTGAACTGCCGGGAGGCGAAGATGGAGAGCGGCAGCATCGGCTCGCGCAGCCTCCGCTCCACGACGATGAAGACCGCCCCCAGCGCCAGTCCGGCGACGCCCGGAACCACCACGACGGGCGACGCGCCCTTCTGCGGCGCGGCGATCAGCGCATAGGTGACCAGGGCGAGGGCCGCCGCCCCCAGCACGGCGCCGAGGACGTCGAACCGGCCGCGCGGCTGCGGATCGCGGGTCTCCGGTACGTGGCGCAAAGCCACCGGCACACACACCGCCGCCAGCGGCACATTGATGAAGAACACCCAGCGCCAGCCGGGCCCGTCCACCAGCCAGCCGCCGAGGAACGGCCCGATCGCCGCCCCGATCCCGCCGAAGCCGGACCACAGCCCGATCGCCCGCGCCCGGTCATCGGCGTGGATCACCGACTGGATCAGCGCCAGCGACCCGGGGGTGAGCAGCGCCCCGCCGATGCCCTGGAACGCACGCGCGGCGATGAGCACCCCGGCATTCGGCGCCAGCCCGCACGCCAGCGAGGCCAGCGCGAACCACACCACCCCGACGACGAACACCCGCCGCCGCCCGAACCGGTCCCCGAGCGCCCCGCCGAGCAGGATGAGCCCGGCGAGGGTGAGCATGTAGGCGTTGACGGTCCACTGCAGTACGGGGAGATCCGCGCCCAGGTCGAGGCCGATGCGCGGCAGGGCGACATTGACGACGGTGCTGTCGAGCAGGGCCATGGCGGAGCCCAGCACGGTGGTGAACACCAGCCACCGCCCGGCCGGCACGGACAGTCGCACACCTGCCATACCTGGATCATGCCCCGGGCGGCGCCCCCGGGGCCAGCCCAGAACGCAAACGGGCCCGGGGCTCGCCGGGAAGGCGAGCGCCGGGCCCGAAGGGGCGAGCCGAGAAACTACTTCAGCTTCGTCCCGGTGGACCGAAGATCCGCACAAGCCTTGGTGACGCGCTCAGCCATCCCCGTCTCGGCCAGCTTGCCCCAGCTCCGCGGGTCGTACGTCTTCTTGTTGCCGACCTCGCCGTCGACCTTCAGCACCCCGTCGTAGTTGCGGAACATGTGGTCCGCGATCGGACGGGTGAAGGCGTACTGGGTGTCCGTGTCGAGGTTCATCTTCACCACGCCGTTCTCCAGCGCGGTGCGGATCTCCTGCTCCGTGGAGCCGGACCCGCCGTGGAAGACGAAGAAGAACGGGTCCTGCTTGCCGTACTTCGCGCCGACACCGTCCTGGAGGTCACGCAGCAGCTCCGGACGGAGGACGACATTGCCCGGCTTGTAGACGCCGTGGACGTTGCCGAAGGAGGCGGCCAGCAGGTAGCGGCCCTTGTCGCCGAGGCCCAGGGCCTCCGCGGTGCGCAGGGCGTCGTCCACCGTCGTGTACAGCTTGTCGTTGATCTCGTGCGTGACGCCGTCCTCCTCGCCACCGGTCGGGGTGATCTCGACCTCGAGGATGATCTTCGCCTTGACCGCCTCGGCCAGCAGCTCCCGCGCGATGTCGAGGTTGTCGGCGAGGGTCTCGGCGGAACCGTCCCACATGTGGGACTGGAACAGCGGGTTCTGGCCCTTGGCGACGCGCTCCTGCGAGATCTTGAGCAGCGGACGGACATAGCCGTCCAGCTTGTCCTTCGGGCAGTGGTCGGTGTGGAGGGCGATGTTGACCGGGTACTTCTCGGCCACGACATGCGCGAGCTCGGCGAGGCCGACCGCACCGGTCACCATGTCCTTCTTGTACTGGCCACCCAGGAACTCGGCACCACCGGTGGAGATCTGGACGATGCCGTCGCTCTCCGCCTCGGCGAAGCCGCGCAGGGCGGCGTGCAGAGTCTGCGTCGAGGTCACGTTGATCGCCGGGTAGGCGAACTTGCCCGCCTTCGCCCGGTCGAGCATCTCGTTGTAGATCTCAGGGGATGCGATGGGCATCTGACCGCTCCTTGTATGTGCGGGTTAGTCGTACTTGGCCCTGACCTAGGGGCGACGTCATCGTCGGGGGCCATAATCCCAGACTCCGCCGATTGCTCCACACGGCGCACGCCGAGACCACACGGACGGGGGCGGGTGGTTTCACGTGAAACCTCCCACCTCCCCAGCCTGCATGATTCAGCCCCTGATTCAGCTCAGCCCGAGGTCGGTGAGCGAGTACGCCGGGAGATACGGCAGTCCGGCGTCCGCGATCGCGGGCGCGGCGCCGCGCTCGACGATCGTCGCGACCGCGACGACCTCCGCGCCCGCCTCCCGCGCCGCCTCCACCGCGGTCAGCGGCGAACCGCCGGTGGTGGAGGTGTCCTCGACCACCAGCACCCGGCGGCCCGCGATGTCCGGGCCCTCGATCCGCCGCTGCATACCGTGCGTCTTCTGGGCCTTGCGGACCACGAAGGCGTCGAGCCGGCGCCCGCGCGCGGCGGCGGCGTGCAGCATGGACGTGGCCACCGGGTCGGCGCCCAGCGTCAGCCCACCCACCGCGTCGTACTCCAGATCGGCCGTGGTCTCGAGCATGACCTGCCCGACCAGCGGCGCGGCCTCGGCGTCCAGGGTGATCCGGCGCAGGTCGATGTAGTAGTCGGCCTCACGCCCGGAGGAGAGGGTCACCTTGCCGTGGACCACGGCCTTGTCCTTGATCTGCTGCAGCAGGGCGTCATGCGCATCGCTCATGCGCATGAGCTTATGCGGTGGCCCTCGGAACCCCCCAAGCCGCTCCGTACCGTGAGACCGACTGCCTCAGACCGACCGCCTCAGGCCAGTGTGCGCCAGCTCCAGGTCATGGCGATCTCCAGCGGCTCGATGGGAGTGACCAGGCGCGGCAAGAGGTTGAGACCGTTGGGCGGGCCGGACTGCGGTTCGACGCACACCGCCTCCGCCTGCTCGTCGTAGACGACCACCCACTCCGTCCGGCTGGTGACCTTCAGCTCGAGCCGGCCGGGCCAGGTGAGCGTCACGTCCACCCCCTGCGGCATCCCGAAGCAGTCGTCCCAGGGGCCGGGCTTCGGCGCGATCCGGCGGCCGGTGGGGAGGTGGTCCTCGCCGCGCTCCTCCTGCCATGCGGCGTCGAAGGCGATCTCGACATCGGGGCCGATCTCGGCATCGGGGCCGATCTCGACATCGGCGCCGCCGTCGCCCAGGTTCCGCAGGAACCACGGATGCCAGCCCGCCTGCGCCGGGAAGGAATCGCCCTCGGTCTCCACGCTCATGGTGACGGTCAGGCTGTCCGGGGAGAGCTCGAAGGTCTGGGTGACCCGGCCCTCGTACGGCCAGGGGTCGGCGAGGTCGTAGGTGAAGGCCGCGCTGGACTGGCCCGTGCTGACGGGGGCCCATTCGACGTTCCGGCCGGTCCCGTGCATCGCGTGCGGGGGGGAGTTGATGGGCAGTTGGTGGGTCCGGCCGCCGTTGCGGAACCGGCCCAACCCGGTCCGGCCGCACCACGGAACCATCGGGAACGACCCGAACCGCGGGCCCTGCCGCAGCAGCTCCGTACCGCCGATGCGCAGTGAACCGATACGGCAGCCGTTCTCGGGTGAGACGGTCAGCTCGGCGTCCCCGGCGGTCAGCCGTACGCCCTTGGTCTCCGTTGTGTCTTCGGTGGTCACAAACACCGAGCCTATGCGCCCAGGCTCATCGGCGGCGGCGAAGTACGCGACGGCCCACGACGACGACGGAGGCGAGCACGACGGCCGCGGCGGGCGCGGCCCAGCGCAGTGTGGCGCTGGTCGAGACGGTCTCGGGCGCGGGCACCGGGGCGTAGCGGCCGCGCGGCGGGGCGTGGTCGACCTCCTCGGTGGAGCGGCCGATCATCGTGCGGCGGGCGTGGGCGGCCTCGGCCGGGGGCTCCTCGTCCAGGTCGTCGAGATCGCCGAGCTCGCCGAAGCCGACCGGCTCCTCGACGGCGTCCACCTCGTCGAGGTCCTCGAGGTCGCCGACGTCGTCGATGTCCATGTCGTCGGCCGACAGCGGAAGCTCGGCCTCGGTCGGCAGGCCGGTCTCGTCCGCGGCGGCGGCCGCACCCGCGTCAGCGGCCGCATCGGTGGTCTCGCCGGTGGTCTCCTCGGTGGCCTCGCCAGCGGCCTGGCCGGGGGCCTCGTCCTCCGTGGGCGCGCCGATCGGGGACGTCTCCAGCCCGGCCGTGAGCGCCGCGGCGAACCGGTCCAGCATGCGGCGGGCCACGGTGATGGCCGCCTCGTCGTCGAACTCGGCCAGCCGCCCGTCGCTGTGGACCGTCCCGGAGCAGTTCAGCTCCGTGCCGCCCTCGACGGGCTTCGGCGTGATGGTCAGCGCGAGCTTCACCGAGCCGCTGCCGCGCGCCTCGCCGCCCTCGCCCTCGACCTCGAAGGCATCGGCACGCCGGACGACGCGCAGCGCGCCGCGATAGGTGATGGTGGACCCGCCGATGCGCAGCCGCAGCCGGCCGGCGAGCGGACCGGCGGCCTCATCGGCGTCCTGCTGGAGCCCGGGAACGCAACGAGCGACGCGGGCGGGCTCCGCGAGCGCCAGCCGGACGGTGTCGACGGGAAACGGAACGAACACCTCATGCTCCATAGGTCAAAACAGTACCCATCGCACGTTCCCTGAGACCCGTTCCCGCACAACTTTCCGCGCGCCGCTGAAGTACGCCGCCGACGCGAGCCCCCGGCGCGCGGACACCCCCCGCACGCGGATGGGCGCCCGCCACCGGGCCCGCCGGGGCGTCACTCCCCATAGCGCGGACGCATGAGCGTCGACGGGGGCAGACCCGCCTCTCGAGCGCGCTCGGCCGTGCGGCGGGCCGCCCGCAGCCCCTCCTCCGTCAGCGAGCGCGGCCGCGGCCGGTGCGCGGCCAGCCGCAGCCCGACCGGGGAGCGCGCCGCCAGGACGAAGCCCCAGTCATGCGGGCTGCCGCGCCCGGGGCGCGGGGCGCCGATCACATACGGAGTGGTCCGCAGCCCGACCGAGCGCATCGTCGCGTCCACCGTCCAGAACGCCCGCGGATCGGGCCGCAGCGGACCGGCGTGGACCACCAGCCGACCACCGGGCGCCAGCACCCGCTCGGCCAGCCCGTAGAACTCCTGGGAGTAGTACTTGGTGCTCGGGGTGAGCTCGGGGGCGGGCAGATCGCACACCACCACGTCGTACGCCATGGACCCGCGCAGCCAGTCGAAGGCGTCGGCCGTCACCGCCCGCACCCGCGGATCGCGGTAGGCGCCGCCGTTGAGCTCGGACAGACCGGGATCGCGCCGGGCCAGCCGCACCACCTCCGCGTCGCGCTCCACGACGGTCACCGACCGGACCCCCGCGTACCGCAGGATCTCGCGCGCCGCGAGCCCGTCGCCCCCGCCCAGCACCAGCACCCGGGCATGCGGTCCGGCGGCCATCGCCGGGTGGATCAGCGCCTCGTGGTAGCGGACCTCGTCGCGCCCGCTGACCCGCAGCCGCCCGTTGAGGAAGAGCGACAGCGGCCGCCCGCTCGTCCCGCCGCCCACCAGCACGATCTCCTGCTCGCCGGTGCGCAGCGCGACCCGCACCCCCGGTCCGTAGACGGCCTGTCGGGCGGCCCGCTCGAAGGAAGGGGTCAGCACGGCACCGGCGGCCAGCGCGGCGAGCACCAGCCCATTGGCGACGATCAGCGTCCACCGCGCCCGTACGCTCAGATCGCGGCGGAACAGCCAGAGCACCAGCGCGCCGCCCGCGACCGCGTTGACCGCGCCGGTGACCAGCGCGCCGGTCAGCTGGCCGAACGCGGGCAGCAGCAGAAAGGGAAAGGCGAGCCCGCCGACCAGCGCGCCCACATAGTCCGCCGCGAACAGATCGGCCACCGCGCCGCCCGCGTCCTGTCGGCGCACCCGCTGGATGAGGGTCATCAGCAGCGGCACCTCGGCCCCGATGAGCACACCGATGGCGAACGAGAAGCCGACGAGCGCGGAGCGTGAGTGACCGCCCCACGCGAAGCACGCGTACAGCGCCATCGCCGAGCAGCCGCCGACGAGCGCGAGCACGGCCTCGACGGCGCCGAAGCCCACGGCGGCCCGGCAGCGCAGCCGCTTGGCCAGCAGCGAACCGACGCCCATGGCGAAGACCATCACGGACAGCACCACGGATGCCTGGGTGACCGAGTCACCCGCCAAGTACGAGGCGAGGGCGACGAGTTCGAGCTCGTAGACGAGCCCGCAGGCGGCGCAGACGAAGACCGTGCCGAGCACGAGGAAGCGGCCGAGCCCCGCCCGCACGGGCAGCCGCGCCGGAGGGCCGGATTCCGGCGACGACGGCGCATCCGAGACGGCGGACATGGGCGAATCGATCACAAAGGGAACGCTACGTCACATATCACTTACGTCTCGTCCCCCACACGAGTGCATTGCCGTTCGCACATCCGGCATCGATGGCCTCTCGGCCACGCGCGACCCCCTTCAGGCGCAGGGGACTTGGGGCGACACCCCACCCGGCAAACCATCCGCCAAGCCGCCCATATCGAGTCCACCCGCGCCCGGCGGCCGGAGCGCAGCCGGCACCCGGGCCCCGACACAGGTGCGGGTGGTGACCAACCGCCCCTCCTGGGGGTAGGCATGCCAGGTCCGCCAGCCCACCGTGCCCTCGTTCCACTGCGCGAGCAGCGCCGTGAACGCGTTCGGGCTGCCGGGGAACGTACCGGCCAGACCGTGCGGATGGTCGGCCACCAGCGCGAGCAGTTCCTGCGCGCGTCCGGCGAAGGCCCCTTGCGACAACTCCTCGACGCGCGCCGCGAATTCGTATTCGCGGCCGTCGACGAGGGTGGAAACCCCCAGCGGAAGCGGGGTGCTGTTGCCGGACATACAGGCCACGGTCTCCGAGCAACGGCTGCCCTCCCCCTCGAGGAGGACCTGGTGAGAGGCTCCCAGAAGCCTCAACTGGACGGCGAAGTCGTGGAGTTGAAGATCGAGCACAGCGAGGGCGGGAAGCGGTTCCCGTCCCAGGCCCCAGGCGAGGTCAGCGGCGCGGGTATCGGTGTAGGCAGTCTTGAGTGTCGTGAGCATGGATCGGCTCCGCAAGCACGCAGTGGAAAGAGTTGGGCCAGCTCGCCCCGCGGGGGACCAGGGGCATGCGCATACGGCGGCTCGCGCCCACGTGGGGCCGTAAGGTCGATTGGTGGTATACGGAATCATGAAATGCTGGGCGCCACATCGTTTTTACCCACCTTCGCCGGGTTTCCACCCCCTAGGGCGCTCCCTAGGTCAAGTGTTCAACAAGCCAGCGCCCGGCGCACGTTGGCGCGCCGGGCGCTGGCTCATCGCTTCACGGCCGTAAGGACGGCCTGGCAACCGTATGAAGGACATGGCAACCATCAGAACGACATGGCAACCGCAAGGACGGCATGGCAACCGTCAGAACGGCATGGCGACCATAAGGACGGCATGGCGACCGTAAGGCCGCGCGGCGACCGTAAAGGCCGCGGGATCCGCGGGTCAGCCACCCCCGCCGCAGCCACCGCCACCACCGCCGCCGCCACCACCGCAGCCACCACCGCCACCGCAGCCGCTTCCGCCGCCGCAGCCACCGCCGCCGTGGTGACCACCCCCGTGATGGCCACCACCGCCGCCGCCGCCACCACCGGCCCACCAGCCGCCACCGGCGGCCCCGCTGGAACCGGCCCCCCAGGACCGCTTGCGCCGCCCGCTGTACCCCTTCGACCGACCGGCGCCCAGCGCGGCGAGCGCCGCGAACGTGAACGCCAGCACGACAAAGATGACAACAGGACCCATGGTCCTCACTCTCCTTCCAATCCCCCGTAGCGAGGTACCGCTTCGTACCTGCCGGGTCCCATGCCCGACCTCATGCGGGGTCAAAGCGGAGTTGAGGAAGTCCAGAGGTTCAGCGCGCGTCCTATGCGCGGTCCGCGGCCTGCGAGGTGACGCGCTCGATCGCCCGCACGGCGAGATCCGGCTGGTCGACGTAGATGTAGTGCGCGCTGGTCTTGGCGGTGCTCAGCTTGGAGCGGCTGGAGACCGCGAGCCACTTGCGCTGGCCGTTGGTCCACGCCCGCTCCAGGCCCGGCCCGTATTCGGGCACCTCCGCGAGGTATTGCTTCCCGTGGTGGATCACCTCCACCGGGATGTCCCCGGCGGAACGGACCTTCCCGTCCGGCACCGTGAGCTTCTCCGGCTCCCCTCCGTGAAGGATCGAGAGGGTCTGATCACGCAATTCGGCCGCCGGGCCGGTGGCGGACTCGGGGATGCCCTTTTTGAGATCGGCGGTCTGGGTCGGCGAGGTGGCGTCCATCAGGACCAGTCCCTTGATCCTGTCCTGGTGGTCGGGGGCATACCGGGCGGCGATCAGCCCACCCAGCGAATGTCCGGCCAGGACGACCGGGTTGTCACCGGCGACCCGGTCGAGCACCGCGGTCAGCACCTTCCCCGTGCTCTTGAGGGTCTGCGGCCCGTCGGGCTTGTCGCTGGCGCCTTCGCCGAGCCGGTCGTAGGAGCAGACCCGGTTCTTCTTGCTCAGGGTCTTCTGGATCCCGGCCACCTTGTCCAGCCCGTCGCCGCCCCCGGCCACCAGCATGATGACGGGCCTGCCGTCCGCCGAAGTCCCCGAACAGGACACATTCACCAAGCGGCCGCCGACCTCGATCTTCTTGGTGCCGGTGAGCAGGCCCTGATCGCCTGCCTTCTTGGAAGCGGCGGCGGACGTGGTGGCGGATGTCTCGGAATCCGCCTTCTTGGAGTCCTCACAGCCGACCAGCCCCACACCGGCCACGGCGCAGGACAGCGCGATTACAGCGGGCACCCTGGCACTGCGGATCATCGTTCTTCCCCCTGAGAGAGTCTGGGTCACCCGCTCCCCGCGGGCGTCTCAGAGACGCTATGGACCCGGAGCCCCGGAATCGTCACCACCCGGAGCGCACCCGCACGTAGCTCGCACGGGGGACAGCCGCTGAGCGCCGGACAAGACCTTGGGCCTGTCTGTCAATTCGGTCGTCTGGTCAGCGGTCTACCCAGTCCGGCGCCCACACGTCGTGCGGGGTTCGCGGGCCTGCGGTGCGCAGATGATCGCGTAGCGCGGCCAGCACGGGGTGCTGGTCTCCGCTGCGGAACAGCAGCACGTGCGGGTAGACCGGGGTCGGGTCGTGCAACGGGATGCGCCGTAGGTCGTGGGTCTGGGGCCACAGGTACCGGTCCCCGCTGCCGACGAGGGTGGCCAGCGAGGCCGAGTCGGCCAGCGCGTCCATCAGGGCCTCGTCACCGAAGTTGGGGCCGAGCGCGTCGATGCTCAGGTCGAAGGCCTCGGACAGCACCTGGTAGAACGCCGCCCACTCCGTGCCCGGCGTGATCCCGGGGATCCAGATGCGGTGGCCAGCCAGGTCCGCAGGACTGACCCAGGGCGCGTCAGCCAGCGGGTGGTCGGGGCCGACCAGGAACTCCAGGGGTGCGTCCAGGAGTCGTTCGGCGCTGATCCCGGCCGGGACCTGGCCTGCCGGCAGGGCACGGAAAGACGCGTCGACGGTCCCTTCGAGCACCGCCTGGGCGGCCTGGGCGGCGTTCTCCTTGCTCAGCGTGACCGCGTCCAGGTCCGTCCCGGGGTGGGAGCGGTAGAACCGGTAGACGGCCTGGGCCGGGGAGATGCGCCGATTGAGGACATCGACGCGCAAGGGACGGCTGCCGGGGCGCACGGCCTGCTCGGCCTGCTCGAGGGCCGCCAGGACCTTCTTGGCGTGCGGCAGGAAGACCTGCCCGTCCAGGCTCAGCCGGGAGCCTCGGGAGGTCCGCACCAGGAGCGTGACCTCGATGTGCCTCTCCAGGGCCGCGATCCGCTTGGAGACCGCCTGCTGGCTGATCCCCAGCTTGTCGGCAGCAGCCTGGAACTGGCCGGTCCCGGCGACGGCCACGAACGTCCGCAGCGCTTCAACATCCACGCTTCCACTCTATTTCCACAACCGTTGGTTGTGTCTGGTGTGGTGCAGGGTTGTTTGATCGAGCGTTCTGCGCGGTGGTGGGATAAGCGCATGTCTACCCGCACAGAGCAGGTTATGTATGTCCGGACGCCTGAGTTCGCGCGTCATGCGGAGCGGATCGCGGAAGTGACCGATGCGACGTCTCGACTGAACGTGCTTCCGTTCAGCGACAGCGAAGGTCGCGCGGAACTACTTTCTGTTGTGTTCGGCGGCCCGCTGCCGGAGTCGGTGATGATCTACCCGCCGTTCTTTACCGAGTACGGGCTCAACACGACGTTCGGGGAGAACGTCTTCGTCAACCAGGGATGCACCTTCATGGACAAGGGAGGCATCCGTATCGGCAACAGCGTCATGATCGCCCCGAAGGTCAGCCTCATCACCGGAGGCCATCCACTGCCCCTGGCCGAGCGCCGCGAGTACCTCTCCTTCGCCCCGATCGTCATCGAGGACCACGTCTGGATCGGGACGGCTGCCGTGATCACGCAGGGAGTGACCATCGGTGCCGGTGCGGTGGTCGCTGCCGGTGCGGTGGTCACTCGTGATGTTCCTGCCGGCACCGTGGTCGCGGGAGTGCCCGCCCGGGTGATCAAGACGATCGACTGAGCCCCTGGGCTGTCGGCCCGGATGCGCAGCACCTCTGCGGTCTGATCCTGATGCCTCGTCACGCCCGGCTGACCGACCGGCAGTATGGCCGCATCCGACCTCTGCTGCCCTCTGAGTACCGGTCGTCGTGGCAGGCCGTGGGCCGATCACCGCCGCATTGTGGAGGTGATCGTCTACCGGTACCGCACCGGTATTCCTTGGCGAGACCTCCCAGCCAGGTTCGGATCCTGGAAGACGGTGTGGGCCCGCCACCGCCGCTGGGCCGCCGACGGGACCTGGGACCGCGTGCGAGTCCCCAGGACCGGAGCAGGCCGCCCGCGCACGACCCCGACCATGCTGCTCGGGGACAAGGCCTACTCCTCCCGCGCGATCCGAGCGGCGCTCAAAGCCCGCGGGATCACCGCGGTCATCCCTGAACGGCGTGACCAGCAGGAGCACCGTCGCCGCCTAGGTTCAGCAGGCGGGCGTCCGTCGAAGTTCGATCCGGTGGCCTACAAGAGCCGCAACGTGGTCGAGCGGTCCTTCGCCCTGCTCAAGCAGCGTCGTGGCCCGGCCACGAGCTTCGACAAGCTCGCGATCGTCTACCGCTCGGCCGCGGTCCTCGCCGCAGTGCTGGTCTGGGCTCCCATTTCACGGACACGCCTTAGCGGTGCTCCCAGTGGACGGGGTCGGCTTCCAGGACCGCGCGGTCCCAGTCGGCCAGTTCGGCGGTCGCCTGATAAGTGCTGTGCAGGAATTCGCTCAGCGTCCGGTCCGGATCGGGTGCGGTGGCGACCGCCTCGTAGGGCAGCACGAATTCACCGACGTCCCGCCGGTACGAGGCCGTCGCGGGCCGGACCGGCTGGTCGGCGAAACCGGCGGGCTCGGGGTAGGCGTAGGAGTAGAAGCCGCCCTCCTCACCGCCGCCGGGCCAGAAGCCACAGCTGGACAGCTCGACGGAGTACGCCTCCTGCGTCACCCGGTCCGGCAGGTTCGGCACCCCGCCGGGGGGATGCGGCGGCGCGGTACGGCCGGAGAAGCGGGTGACGGCCAGATCCATCGCTCCCCAGAAGAAGTGCACGGGGCTGGCCTTGCCGACGAAATGGGACCGGAATTCCCCGAACACCCGGTGTGCGTTCAGCAATTGCCCCCAGAAGAGCCGGGCGGCGTACGGGTCGTACGCCGCATGCCGGTGGTCCTCCGGGAACGGGATCGCCACGGGCACCTCGTTCGGCCGGGGGTACATCCGGGTCTGGATGCCCAGGTCTCCCAGCAGGCCCATGATCTCCGAGTAGAACTGGGACACCGGTTTGGACTCCAGCGCCAGCTCGCGCCGGCTCCCGTCGCTGACCCGGACCCCCAGCCGATCATCGATGAAATCGAACTCGATATCGAACGCTCCGGCCCCGTACGGGACCGTGGACGTGCTCAGCCCGCGCGGGGTGACATACAAGGTCACCTGCCACCACTGATTGGCCGGTGGCGCGTGGTCCAGCCGGATCTTGCCGACGATCTGGGTCCACATGTGCAGCGTGTCCCGGGTCTCGCCCCAGTCCTCCAGCCGAAGCCGTGGCCAGGCGCCGGCCTGCCGTGTCCTCTGCTTGGCCATCTCGCCTCCCGCAAGGCCACACCGCTCCGACAACGTGTGGTCGATCGCAGCCGATAGATTCCGGCCCGGCCGAGTACCCGCCCATCCCGCCACCCAAAACCAGGGCAGAAAACCAGGGAGTGTGCCCCGCGCCGGGTGGCAGGTTTCCCTCAAAAGCCCAGCTCATCGAGCGTGAAAAGGTCAGCCGACCAACCGTCCGCAAGGGCTTCGCCGAGACCGACTACGCCCGCCTGCCGATGCCGCGCACCAGCAGCTCGGCGGCGGCCCCATCGTTGTGGTGTGGGACAACGTGAACACACACGTCAGCCGCACCATGCACGAACTGATCGCCGCCCGTTGCAGGGGTCTCATCGGGTCTCGAAACACCAGGTCAGTGGCGTGACGCGGTTGTTACCGTCCGGATCTGTGCCGACGGCGACAGCCAGCGGGATACGCATAGGCTCATACTGAGGCATGACAAAGCCTGCGGCACCGAAGCGTCATTTGCCTACCAGCCCCTTCAAGGCCCCGGTCACACCGGCTCCCAAGCACTTCGCCATGGGCGACCAGGTCACGCACGACGTGTACGGCCTCGGCCGAGTGATCGGCATCGAGGGCGGAATCGCGGCGCTCGTGGACTTCGGCTCGACGCAAATGCGGATCTTGAGCCCGTACGCCAAGATGACCAAGCTGTAGGGCTGACATACGGCCGGCTGCGGCGGCTGCATGGGGGTGCCAGAAGACCGAAGAGGCACATGAGGCCGTTAACCCGGCCCCGATCGGGAAAGTCCGCCGGCATCGCCCGCCACGAGATCCCGGCCGCGACCAGGTAGCGGATCGCGTCCAGCAGCGGGTGCAGCCGAGTCGAACTGGACGGGCTCGGTCACGTCAACAAGGACACCAGGCATGTACAACGGGAAGATCACCCGTCAGTAGATGTCCGCGGCGGCTACAACATCAACCTCGTCGCCGCCCCGTCTGTCTCCGGCCTTGCGCAGCGGATGACTTGACGGAACAAGGCGGCCGCCGGCCACTCGGGTGGCGGCCTGCTTCAGCCTGCTGAGCAGCGGCACAACCTCGACGTGGATCACCCCAGGCAGACTACCTAGCTGCTCAGTGACGTAGCTGAAGAGTTCAATGCTGTCACGGCAGGTTACTGCGGCCACGATGTTCGCGGAGCCCGTCACCGCAGCGACCCAACTGGTCTGCTGATGTGTGGAGAGCGCCTCGCAGACCGTGACAATGCGGTCTGGTGAGACTTGAACGAGCAACGTGGCCGAGACTCGGTAGCCGAACGCTTCCAACATCACGTCCACGTCCACGGTGACCGCGCCACTGTCCAGCAGTGCCTGGAGACGACCTCTGACGCGGGAGAGCGGCCAGTTGAGGGTGCGGGACAGCGCTGACGCGGTGGCTCTTCCGTCCCGGCGCAGTTCCTCCAACAGTGCGCGGTCTTCGAGGCGCACCGGACTGTACGTTTCCTTCCGTCGGTGAGGATCGCGCCCCTCAAGGAGATCTCGTTTCGCGTCCTCGCTCAGCGGCTCCTCAAAACCCGACCACTCGGCAGGGCCGCCGGAGTACGAGTGCAGCACCAGGTGAGTAGTGAACGAGAGCACTTCTGATGTGTGCGAGATCCGGGGCAGCACTCCCGTGCCGCACTCTGCCTCGGCAGGCAGAGTCGTGGTGCACATCAGCTCCGCACCGCCGGAGTGCAGCGCGACCCAGGAAACGTCGTCGCGCGCAGCGAGCACATTGCCCAGGTGTGCGGCGGCAGCAGGGCGGCACTGCAGCCGCAGTAGCCAGAGCGAATGTATGGCGGAGGCAGCTGCCTCAGTGACCAGGACCCGGAGCACACCCGCCTCGCGCATGACGCGGTAGCGGCGGGTCGCGGTCTGCTCCGATACCCCCACCACCTCGGCGATCCGTCGCATCGGGGCCCGCCCGTCGAGCATCAGGCATTGGAGGATTTGTTGATCCACAATGTCCATGAGCGCAGTTTAGTTCACTCAAGTGGATCACATGGAAGTTGTTGTCAGATATTGGTCGGGTTCCCGGGGCTTTCAGGGCCGCGTGGCGAACACTCGGCACATGAGCGTTTTGAACCACCAGATCGTCTGGTCCCGCGATGCTGAGACCTCCGCCCATTTTCTGGCCGACGTGCTGGGCTTCGAGCCCCCGGTGAAGCTGGGCCATTTTGTGATGGTGCAGGTAAGTCCTGACGTGACCTTCGACTTCATGAGCACCGACCGCGACATCATGGCTCAGCACTACGCCTTCCTGGTCAGCGAGGCAGAGTTTGACGTGATCATGGCTCGGGTGCTGGAGCGCGGCTTGGAATACTGGGCGGACCCCCAGCATCAGGACGCGGGCAACATCAACCGCCTTGATGACGGCCGCGGCGTCTACTTCAATGACCCCAGCGGTCATGAGCTGGAGATCATCACGCGTCCCTACGGCAGTGGCGGGCTCGACGCCGAGCACGTCAACCCGCTGCTCACCGAGGAGATCGCGGCGAGCGGGAAGCTTCCGGACCTGTCATGACCGAGCCGTTGGCCGACCGTCCCCTCATTCAAATCCTGATCGCGAGCACCCGGCCGAACAGGCCGCCACGAGCGGTGTCTTTGACACTGAGGTTGTCGACCTCTGATGCCAGAAAACGGAGACCACCGGCCCGACGATCTGCACCCCGGCCGCGAGCCGGGCCGTCACCACCGACCCCGCAGCACCGAAACCGGTGCCCGCGCCCCACGCCGGGCAGGGGGAGAGTTGATGGAGGCCGATGGTTCGGCGGAGTATGGGCGCCATGGGACGACCGCCGCTCAACCGCCGACTGGCCGCCTTCGGCACCACGATCTTCGCCGAGATGTCCGCCCTCGCCGTGCACACCGGCGCCATCAACCTCGGGCAGGGCTTCCCGGACACCGACGGCCCCGAGGAGGTGCGCGAGGCCGCCGTCCGCGCGCTGCGGGACGGTCGGGGGAATCAGTATCCGCCCGGCCCCGGCGTGCCCGAGCTGCGCACCGCCGTCACCGAGCACCAGCGGCGCTGGTACGGCCTGGGCTTCGACCCCGACACCGAGGTGCTGATCACCGCGGGCGCCACCGAGGCCATCGCCGCGTCGCTGCTGGCGCTGGTGGAGCCGGGCGACGAGGTGATCGCGCTGGAGCCGTACTACGACTCGTACGCCGCCTGTGTCGCCATGGCGGGCGGCGTCCGCGTGCCCGTCACCCTGCGCCCCGACGGGGACGCCTTCCGGCTGGACCTGGACGAGCTGCGCGCCGCCGTCACCGACCGCACCCGGCTCATCCTGCTCAACACCCCGCACAACCCCACCGGCACCGTGCTCACCCGCGATGAGCTGGCCGCGGTCGCCGAGCTCGCCGTCGAGCGCGATCTGCTGGTGGTCACCGACGAGGTCTACGAGCACCTCGTCTTCGGCACCGAGCACACCCCGCTCGTCTCCTTCCCCGGGATGCGCGAGCGGACCGTCACCATCAGCAGCAGTGGAAAGACGTTTTCGTTCACGGGCTGGAAGGTCGGCTGGGTGACCGGCGTTCCCGAGCTGGTGACGGCGGTGCGCTCGGCCAAGCAGTACCTCACCTATGTCTCGGCGGGTCCCTTCCAGTACGCGGTGGCCGAGGCGCTGGCCCTCCCCGACGCCTATTTCCACGGCATCCGGGCTGATCTGCGCGCCAAGCGCGATCTGCTGGCCGATGGGCTGACCGACGCGGGCTTCCATGTCTTCCGCCCCTCGGGCACCTACTTCGTCACCACCGACATCCGCCCCCTCGGCGAGACCGACGGCTTCGCCTTCTGCCGCTCCCTCCCCGAGCGCTGCGGTGTGGTCGCGGTCCCGAACGCGGTCTTCTACGACCACCAGGACCAGGGCTCCCCCTTCGTCCGGTTCGCCTTCTGCAAGCGCGAAGAGGTCCTTACGGACGCCGTGGCCCGCCTCAAGACCCTCGCCCAGGGCTGACCCACCGCTGGCGGGTGTGCGGCGATGGCAAGAGCCCGGCCGCGCACCGCCGTCCTGGTGGGCGGCGCGCCGGCCGGGCTCTCCTGTCTGTACGGGACGTATCTGCTGACCATGGCCGCCAGCGCGGTCTGACCGACACGGCCGTCGACGGCCTCGCCGACCGGGATACGGCGCCTCCGCGCGCTGTACGGCTCCTCCGACCGAGGTACGGCCGTGGCTACGGCCGGGCCGCTCAGGCCTCGTCGTCGCCCGGCTTGTCGTCGCCGTCGGACTCGATGTCGGCCTCCAGACCGAGCTGTTCGACCAGCCAGCGGTCGAACTCGATCGAAGCCCGCACCCAGCTGACCGTGCTGGACACGAAGTGCTCCAGGCTGACGCCGGTGCCGATCAGCATCTGCGCCTCACCGATCAACCGGACCGTGCCGTCGTCATTGGTGTGGCTGTAGACCTTCGGCCACAGGGTGCGGCGGTTCCAGTCGTCGATCGCCTCGAGCAGCCGCGGCTTCTCATCGATGCCATGCGGCCGGTCATAGAACGTGCGGACGGAGAAGACCTGCTGCTCCTCCTCCCCGCGGAACATGAAGTAGGTGCGGAACTGCTCCCACGGCGCGGCGAGGTCCCCCTCCTCGTCGACGACGTACTTCAGCTCCATCTGCTCCAGCAGCTGCTTGACCAGGTCCTGGTCTGGCAGCACGGGGCCGCTCGGACCCGTCGGTTCGGGCTCGGGCTGACCCCCGAAATTCGGAATCGAGGACGGGTCGATGCTCACCGTGGATTTCCCTTCGTATGGAATACCGCCATCCTCCCTCACACCCGCCCCCGCCGTGCAACCCCGGCCGTACATTGCCCGATCCGGCCGAAACGACGGCCGAAACGACGGCCGGGAGGGCCGGTGGGGCCGGGGGCGCCGAGCGGCCCCGGGCCCCTATTGCTCGGGGCCCACCAGCAGGTCGTCGCCGACCCGGTCCACCCGGACCTTGTCGCCGTCCCGGACCTCTCCGGCGAGGATCTCCTTGGCCAGCCGGTCGCCGATCGCGGTCTGGATCAGCCGGCGCAGCGGGCGCGCCCCGTACGCCGGGTCGTTGCCCTCCTCGGCGAGCCACTCCAGCGCGGCCGGGGTGACGTCGAGGGTGAGCCTGCGGTCGGCGAGGCGACGGGCCAGCCGGGCGATCTGGAGCTCGGCGATCCGGGCCAGCTCCGGGCCGCTGAGCGCGGAGAAGACCACGAGGTCGTCCAGGCGGTTGAGGAACTCGGGCTTGAAGGAGGTCCGCACGGTCTCCAGCACGCTCTGCTTTTTCTCCTCCTCGCCGAGCAGCGGGTCCATCAGGTACTGGCTGCCCAGGTTGGAGGTGAGGATGAGGATGGTGTTGCGGAAGTCGACCGTCCGACCCTGGCCGTCGGTGAGCCGTCCGTCGTCCAGGACCTGCAGCAGGATGTCGAAGACCTCGGGGTGGGCCTTCTCCACCTCGTCCAGCAGCACCACGCTGTACGGGCGGCGGCGCACCGCCTCGGTGAGCTGGCCGCCCTCCTCGTAGCCGACGTAACCGGGCGGGGCGCCGACCAGCCGGGCCACGCTGTGCTTCTCGCCGTACTCGCTCATGTCGATGCGGACCATGGCCCGCTCGTCGTCGAAGAGGAAGTCGGCGAGCGCCTTGGCCAGCTCGGTCTTGCCGACGCCGGTGGGGCCGAGGAAGAGGAACGAACCGGTCGGCCGGTCCGGGTCGGCGATGCCCGCCCGGGTCCTGCGCACGGCGTCCGATACGGCCCGTACGGCCTCGGTCTGGCCGATCAGCCGCTTGCCCAGCTCGTCCTCCATGCGCAGCAGCTTCTGGGACTCGCCCTCCAGCAGCCGCCCCGCGGGGATGCCGGTCCAGGAGGCGACCACATCGGCCACATCGTCCGGGCCGACCTCCTCCTTGACCATCGTCGGGCGGTCCCCCTGGACCTCGGCCTCGGCCTCCGACGCCTCGGCCAGCTCCCGCTCGACGGCCGGGATCTCCCCGTACAGCAGCTTGGAGGCGGTGTCGAAGTCGCCGTCGCGCTGGGCGCGCTCGGCCTGGCCGCGCAGCTCGTCCAGCTTCTCCTTGAGCTCACCGACGCGGTTGAGGCCCTGCTTCTCCTTCTCCCAGCGGGCGGTGAGGCCGCGCAGCTCCTCCTCCTTGTCGGCGAGGTCGCGGCGCAGCTTGTCCAGCCGCTGCTTGCTGGCCTCGTCGGTCTCCCGGGCGAGGGCCATCTCCTCCATCCGCATCCGGTCCACCGACCGCTGGAGCTCGTCGATCTCCACGGGCGAGGAGTCGATCTCCATCCGGAGCCGGGAGGCCGCCTCGTCCACCAGGTCGATGGCCTTGTCGGGCAGGAAGCGGGAGGTGATGTACCGGTCGGAGAGGGCGGCGGCGGCCACCAGCGCGCCATCGGCGATCTGCACCTTGTGGTGGGCCTCGTAGCGGCCCTTGAGCCCGCGCAGGATGGCGACGGTGTCCTCGACGGTGGGCTCGGCCACCAGCACCTGCTGGAAGCGGCGCTCGAGCGCGGCGTCCTTCTCGATCCGCTCGCGGTACTCGTCGAGCGTGGTGGCGCCGACCATGCGCAGCTCACCGCGGGCCAGCATGGGCTTGAGCATGTTGCCCGCGTCCATCGCGGAATCGCCGCCGGCGCCCGCGCCGACCACGGTGTGGAGCTCGTCGATGAAGGTGATGATCTGGCCGTCGCTGGACTTGATCTCGGCCAGGACGGTCTTCAGCCGCTCCTCGAACTCACCGCGGTACTTCGCGCCCGCGACCATCGCGCCGAGGTCGAGGGCGACCAGACGCTTGTCGCGCAGGCTCTCGGGCACATCGCCCTTGACGATCCGCTGGGCGAGCCCTTCGACGACGGCCGTCTTGCCGACGCCCGGGTCGCCGATCAGCACCGGGTTGTTCTTGGTGCGCCGGGAGAGCACCTGCACCACCCGCCGGATCTCCTGGTCCCGGCCGATGACCGGGTCCAGCTTGCCCTCGCGCGCGGCGGCGGTGAAGTCCGTACCGAACTTCTCCAGGGCCTTGTACGTGCCCTCCGGATCGGGCGTCGTCACCCGCTGTCCACCCCTGACCTTCTCGAACGCGGCGAGCAGCTTCTTGGCGCCCGCCCCCTGCTGGTCGAGCAGCTCCCCGGCCTGGCCGCCCTTGGCGGCGATGCCGATGAGGAGGTGCTCGGTGGAGACGTAGTCGTCCCCGAGTTCCCTGGCCCGCTGGGTGGCGTCCGCGATGACGGCCAGCAGGTCGCGGCTGGCCTGCGGCGGGGCCACGGTGGAGCCCTGGACGCTGGGCAGGGCGGCGAGCAGCCGCTCGGCGCCGTCGCGCACCAGGGCCGCGTCGGCCTCGACGGCGGCCAGCAGATCCATCACGTTCTCGTTGTCCTGGCCCTGCAACAGGGCGAGCAGAAGATGCGCGGACGTCATGTCCGCATGCCCGGAGGACACCGCCCGGTCATTGGCGGCGCTCAGTGCCGCCCGGCTCTTGTTGGTCAGCTCGGCATCCACGTCCCTGTGCTCCTCCTCGCTCCGATCTTCCCATCCCTGCCCTACCCAACCTCCGTAAAGTTGAGTCTATTCCACTCAACCTCGCGAACGCCACTCCTCTGGCCTTAGGTTCTGGACCATGTCCGTCGATCCACGCAACCCCGATCCCGAGTACCTCGATTTCTGGCGTGAACGCCATGTGTGCACCCTGACCACCCCACGCCCGGACGGCACCCCGCATGTGGTCCCGGTCGGCGTCACCTACGACCCCGAAGCCGGGCTCGCCCGCGTCATCGCGAACCGTCACAGCCGTAAGGTCGCCCATGTCCGGGCGGCGGGCGAGGGCGGTGCGCGGGTCGCGGTCTGCCAGCTGGCGGGCAGGCGGTGGGCCACGCTGGAGGGGCTCGCGGTGGTACGGGAGGAGCCCGAGCTGATCGCGGACGCCGAGCGCCGCTACGCCGAGCGCTACCAGCGCACCCCCCGCCCCAACCCGGACCGCGTCGTCATCGAGATCGCCCTCACCCGGGCCATGGGCCGGGGCTGAGGCCCGTCACCCCTCCTGGCCTGGCCCCACTCTTCGACTCCTCCTGGCCTGAGCCCCGTCGCCCCTCCTGGCCTCAGGGCTTTCACTCCTCACCCTCCTCCCGCTGGCCCGCCCCCGCCCAGGGGTGGCGCAGCCGGATCCAGACGTCGCGGGCGCGCCGCCCGGCCTCCGTGCGGCTCTCGGCCACCGCCGTACGCGCCTCCTCCTCGGTCTCCACCATCGGCCCCGAACCGCGCAGCGGCTTGCCCGCCGTCTCGTGCAGGAACACCGTGGAGATCAGCCCGATGACGCCCGCCACCATCAGGTAGAAGGCGGGCACCAGCGTGTTGTGCGTGGTGGCCACCAGCCACGAGGCCAGCAGCGGCGTGGTCCCGCCGAACAGCGACACCGAGAGGTTGTACGAGATCGACAGCGCGCCGTAGCGCAGCCGGGTCGGGAACAGCGCCGGAAGCGTCGCGGCGCTCGTCCCCGCAAAGGTGACCAGCATCGCGCCCAGGATCAGACAGCCGATCGCGGGCATCAGGACGCCGCCCTGCCGGATCAGCAGCACCGCCGGAACGGCCAGCAGGATCATGCCCACGCTGCCGAACAGGAACAGCGGCCGCCGCCCCCAGCGGTCGGATGTGCGCCCGACCACCGTGATCGCCAGCACCACGAACAGCATGGTGCCCAGCACCAGCACCTGGGCCTTGGTGGCGTCATCGCCGAGCGTGGAGGTCATGAACGTCGGCAGGTACGACGTCACCATGTAGTTGGTGACGTTGTACATCAGCACCAGCCCCATGCAGATCAGCACCGCCTGCCAGTGCCGGGTGAAGATCTCCTTCAGCCGCCCCCGCCCGGACTGACGTGCCGCCTCGATCGGCAGGGTGTCACCGCGCGCCTCCGCCGCCTCGGCCTCCTCGGCCGCCCGCTCGGCCACCTGCTGGAACGCCGGGGTCTCCTCAAGACGCAGCCGCATGTACAGACCGATCAGCCCCAGCGGCCCCGCCACCAGGAACGGCACCCGCCAGCCCCAGTCCACCATCCCGGTCTCACCGATGGCGGCGGTGAGCACGGTGACCAGACCGGAGCCCAGCGAATAGCCGATGAAGGTGCCGAAGTCGAGCCAGCTGCCGAGGAAGCCACGGCGCTGATCGGGCGCGTACTCGGCGATGTACGTGGTCGCCCCCGCGTACTCACCGCCGGTCGAGAAGCCCTGCACCACCCGGCAGGCCAGCAGCAGCAGCGGGGCGGCGAAGCCGATCGCGTCGTAGCCGGGCAGCAGGCCCACCGCGAAGGTGCCGGTCGCCATCATGATCATGGTGGTGGACAGCACCCGCCGCCGCCCGATCCGGTCGCCCAGCGGCCCGAACACCAGCCCGCCCAGCGGCCGCACCAGGAACGCCACGGCGAAGGTGGCGAACGTGGAGACCACCTGGGTGGCGGGGTCGTCGGCGGGGAAGAAGACACGGCCGAGGGTGACGGCGACATACGCGTAGACGCCGAAGTCGAACCACTCCATGGTGTTGCCGATGGCCGTCGCCGCGACGGCGCGGCGCATCCCCGGCTTGTCGACGACGGTGACGTCCTCGATCGCCAGCGGCTCCTTGCGGCGGCGCAGCAGTGTGCGGATCAGCTGGTCGGTACGGGCGCTGCCGTGCGGCCATCCTCCGCGGCGGGGGCCGCGCGGTGGTCTCCGACCGGTAGTCATCTCGTCCCCTGCCGCCGGCTGAACCGCTACCCGACGCCGCTCCCGCCCCCGGGCTCAGGCCCCGGCATCGCTGGACTTCGCGTAGGTCTCCGCCATCTGCCCGCCGACGTCGTACACCACGACCTGCTCATCGCCGATCACCCAGGCGTCATGGCCGGGCGGCACCACATACACGTCCCCGGGCCCCACCTCGGCCTCCGCGCCATCGGCCCAGCGCAGCCGCATCCGGCCCTGGACCACGATCCCGCTGTGGTGGACCTCGCACAGATCGGTCCCCACGATCGGCCGCACCGACTCCCGCCAGCGCCATCCGGGCTCGAAGGTGCCCACGGCGAAATCCAGCCCGGTCAGATGGAGGGCCTCGATATGGCCTCCGGGAAAGTCACGCCGTTCGTCCGGCTTCTCGATCGTCTTGACTTCCACCATTGGGATGCCTCCTCCCATATCTCCATGGTGCGCCCGGGGCGCACCATCGGCGCGCCCGGCCAGGAGGCCCCCGGGGCGGTCATCGGGCCTGTCCCGGGCATGCGAAAGGCCCGGTGGCCGTAGGGACGGTCACCGGGCCCGCGATCAAGCCGTGATCATGCCGCGGTCAAGCCGCGGTCATGCCACGCACAAGCCACGCGCCGGGCGCTACTCCGGGCGTTTGGGGCGCCAGACCACCAGGGCGCTGCTCTGCTGGACATCCTGGTAGCGGACCAGGTCACGGCGGTAGGAGGCGTGGACCTGGGCCTCGCGCTGCTGCATGGCCGTCGCGGCGCCCTCGACCGCGGCCTGCAGCTCGGCGACCCGGGCCTGGAGGGCCGCGACCTGGTGTTCCAGTTCGATGATGCGCTTGATCCCGGCGAGGTTGATGCCCTCGTCCTGGGACAGCTGCTGGACCTGGCGGAGCAGCTGGATGTCCCGCGCGGAGTACCGCCGGCCGCGGCCGGCGGTACGGTCCGGGGAGACCAGGCCGAGGCGGTCGTACTGACGCAGGGTCTGCGGGTGCAGCCCGGAGAGCTGGGCGGCCACCGAGATGACGTAGACCGGCGAATCCTCGGTCAGCTCATAGGGGTTGCGGGGTCGGCCAGCGGCCCTGCCTCCGATTCCTCCTCGGCCGTCCATCTCATGCTCCCTTCGCGGCCTTGAACAGCTCCGCCCGTGGGTCCTCTCCCACGGTCGCCTCGCGATACGACTCCAGCGCGTCACGCGCCGAGTCGCTCAGGTCCTTCGGCACCGTGACCTCGACGGTGACCAGCAGGTCTCCGCGGCTGCCGTCCTTGCGCACCGCGCCCTTGCCCCGGGCGCGCATGGTCCGCCCGTTGGGCGTGCCGGGCGGCAGCTTCAGGGTGACCGGCGGGCCACCCAGGGTCGGGACCTTGATCTCGCCGCCGAGCGCCGCCTCGGGAAGGGTGACGGGCACGGTCACGGTCAGGTTGTCGTCCTTGCGGCCGAAGACCGGATGCGGGTCCACATGCACGACCACGTACAGATCGCCGGCCGGGCCGCCGGTCTCGCCCGGAGCACCCTTGCCGCGCAGCCGGATCCGCTGGCCGTCGCTGACCCCCGCGGGGATCCGGACCTGCATGGTGCGGGCGGAACGGGCCCGTCCGCTGCCCTTGCAGGTCTCGCACGGGTTCTGCGCGATCAGCCCGCGGCCACGGCACTCCACGCACGGGTCGGTGAGCGAGAAGCCGCCCCCGCCGCCGCGGCTGACCTGGCCGGTGCCGACACAGGTCGGGCAGACCCGCGGGGTGCCGTCCCGGTCGCCGGTGCCCGAGCACGCCTTGCACGGGGCCTGGCTGGACATCCGCAGCGGGACCGTGGCCCCCTCAACGGCCTCGGTGAAGCTGAGCGTCACCTCGGACTCGATGTCCTGGCCCCGGCGCGGCTGGGCGCGGGTGGCGCCGCCGCGGCCGAACAGCCCGCCGAAGACATCTCCGAGCCCGCCGCCGAAGCCGCCGGCGCCGCCACCACCGCCGCCGCCCTGCGCGCCGCCGCCGAAGAGGTCGCCCAGGTCGAAGTTGAAGCTGCCGGTGGAGCCCGGCCCGCCCGGCCCGGGGCGGAAGCCCCCGTTGCCGAACAGGGCACGGGCCTCGTCGTACTCCTTGCGCCGCTTGGGGTCCCCGAGGATGTCATTGGCCTCGGAGATCTCCTTGAACCGGTCCTCCGCCTTGGCGTCGCCCTTGTTGGCGTCCGGGTGGTACTCGCGGGCGAGCTTCCGGTACGCCTTCTTGATCTCCGCCTCGGTGGCGTCCTTGGGGACGCCGAGGACTTTGTAGTAGTCCTTCTCCACGAAGTCCTTGGTGCTCATCCCCGACGTCCCTCCTCTCCTGCTGCTCTCGCGGTCACCGTCACGTCAGCCCTCTTCCGGGCCACCGCTCTCCTCGTCCGACGCCGCGCTCTCGCCTTCCTTGCCGGCGGCGGCTCCCGGCTGGGGCTCGGCGACGGCGACCCGCGCCGGGCGGATCGTGCGCTCGCCGATCCGATACCCCGGCTGCAGAATCTGCACGCACGTGGTCTCGGTGACATCCGGCGCGTACGAGTGCATCAGGGCCTCGTGGATCAGCGGGTCGAAGGGCTCGCCCTCCTTGCCGAACTGCTGGAGGCCCAGCTTCGCCGACACCGTCTCCACGGACTCGCCCACCGACTTGAAGCCGCCGACGAGCTCGCCGTGGTCACGGGCGCGGCCGATGTCGTCGAGCACGGGCAGCAGCTCGGACAGGAGGCTCGCCACCGCGATCTCCTTGACCGTCACCCGGTCCCGCTCGACCCGGCGCCGATAGTTCTGGTACTCCGCCTGGAGCCGCTGGAGGTCGGTCGTCCGCTCGTTGAGCGCGGTACGGACCTGGTCCAGCTGTGCCTGAAGGGCTACCTGCTCGAGGTCCCCGGCCGGGGCCGCCGGGCCCGCCTTGTCGGCGGACCCGGCGCCCTTCGCCGCGTCGTCGGGGGTCTGCGCGGCCTCGGAGGGGACGTCGGGCTGCTCCTCGAAGCCCGGGGTCTCCTCCGTCACGCGGCACCACCCTGACCCTTGTCGGCCTTGTCGTCGTCGACGATCTCGGCGTCCACCACATCGTCATCGGCCTTGGCCTGGCCCGCGGCGCCGGCGTCACCGGCGGCGGCACCGGCCGCGTCCGCGCCGTCCGCCTGGGGATTGGCGTACATGGCCTGGCCCAGCTTCTGGCTGACCGCGGCGACCTTCTCGGTCGCGGTGCGGATCTCGGCGGTGTCCTCACCCTTGAGCTTCTCCTTCAGCTCGGTGAGGGCCTCCTCGACCTCGGTCTTGACCTCGCCCGGGACCTTGTCCTCGTTGTCCTTGAGGAACTTGTCCGTCTGGTAGACCAGCTGCTCGGCCTGGTTGCGGGTCTCGGCGGCCTCGCGGCGCTTGTGGTCCTCCTCCGCGTACTGCTCGGCCTCGCGCATCATGCGGTCGATGTCGTCCTTCGGCAGCGCGGAGCCGCCGGTGACGGTCATCTTCTGCTCCTTGCCGGTGCCGAGGTCCTTCGCGCCGACGTGCATGATGCCGTTGGCGTCGATGTCGAAGGTGACCTCGATCTGCGGCACGCCGCGCGGGGCCGGGGGCAGGCCGGTCAGCTCGAACATCCCGAGCTTCTTGTTGTACGCAGCGATCTCGCGCTCGCCCTGGTAGACCTGGATCTGCACGGACGGCTGGTTGTCCTCGGCCGTGGTGAAGATCTCCGACCGCTTGGTCGGAATGGTCGTGTTGCGCTCGATCAGCTTGGTCATGATGCCGCCCTTGGTCTCGATACCGAGGGACAGCGGGGTGACGTCCAGCAGCAGGACGTCCTTGACCTCGCCCTTGAGGACACCGGCCTGGAGGGAGGCGCCGATGGCGACGACCTCGTCCGGGTTGACGCCCTTGTTGGCCTCCTTGCCGCCGGTCAGCTCCTTGACGAGCTCGGCGACGGCGGGCATACGGGTCGAGCCACCGACCAGGACCACGTGGTCGATCTCGGACAGCGAGATGCCCGCGTCCTTGATGACGTTGTGGAACGGGGTCTTGCAGCGCTCCAGCAGGTCGGAGGTGAGCTGCTGGAACTGGGCGCGGGTGAGCTTCTCGTCCAGGTGCAGCGGGCCCTCGGCGGACGCCGTGATGTAGGGCAGGTTGATGGTGGTCTCGGACGAGCTGGAGAGCTCGATCTTCGCCTTCTCAGCGGCCTCGCGGAGGCGCTGCAGGGCCATCTTGTCCTTGGACAGGTCGACGCCGTGGCCATTGTTGAACTGCTTGACCAGGTAGTCGACGACGCGCTGGTCCCAGTCGTCACCACCGAGGTGGTTGTCACCGTTGGTGGCCTTGACCTCCACCACGCCGTCGCCGATCTCCAGCAGCGAGACGTCGAAGGTGCCGCCACCGAGGTCGAAGACCAGAATGGTCTGGTCGTCCTTCTCCAGCCCGTAGGCGAGCGCGGCGGCGGTAGGCTCGTTGACGATACGCAGGACGTTGAGGCCCGCGATCTCACCGGCTTCCTTGGTCGCCTGGCGCTCCGCGTCGTTGAAGTACGCCGGGACGGTGATGACCGCGTCCGTGACCTTCTCGCCGAGGTACGACTCCGCATCCCGCTTGAGCTTCTGCAGGATGAAGGCGCTCATCTGCTGCGGGTTGAAGTCCTTGCCGTCGAGGTTGATCTTCCAGTCGGTGCCCATGTGGCGCTTGACCGAGCGGACGGTGCGGTCCACGTTGGTCACCGCCTGGCGCTTGGCGACCTCGCCGACCAGCACCTCGCCGTTCTTCGCGAACGCCACAACGGACGGCGTGGTCCTGGCGCCCTCGGCGTTGGTGATGACGGTGGGCTCACCGCCTTCGAGAACACTGACGACGGAGTTCGTCGTACCCAGGTCGATGCCGACCGCACGTGCCATTTCGGGATCCTCCAGCTACAGCATTGAGTGGAACAGGCTCAAGCGTGCATCACCCGATCTGCCGCTGTCAACAGACCTGAGTCGCCAGGGCTCAAGTTTTATATGAGGCTTACGCCCAACCGGGCGCGAAAGAGGGAGAGGAGAATCCAAGTGAGGGAGGAGAGGGGCCAAATGAGCGACACAGATCACCGGCTCGGCGACTACATGGGGGCCCGTCCGGGCGGGTAATCTCGGTCAAGCCACATTAAGTTACTGCTTAGTAATTCAGCTCTCGCAGGTTCGAGGAGCCCCTTATGCAACTCGCCGCGATCATCGTGTCGCTGGTCCTCACCGCGGTCGGCGTTGCCCTGCTCGGCCGGGCCGTCGCACAGTTCGTGCGCTTCTTCAAGCTCGGCGCGCCGGTCCCGGCAGGGGCCAGGACCGACAATCCCTGGCAGCGCAGTGTGACCCTGGTCCGGGAGTTTCTCGCGCACACGCGCATGAACAAGTGGGGCGTCATCGGCGTCGCCCACTGGTTCGTGGCGATCGGCTTCCTGACCCTGCCACCGACCATCATCAACGCCTATGGCCAGCTCTTCCAGGCGGACTGGACGCTGCCGATCCTCGGCGGCTTCCTCCCCTACGAGCTGTACATCGAGTTCATCGGCACGATGACCACGCTGGGCATCCTGACGCTGATGGCGATCCGGCTGCTGAACCTGCCCAGCCGGGCCGGCCGCAAGTCCCGGTTCGCGGGCTCCACCGCCTGGCAGGCGTACTTCGTCGAGTACGTCATCCTCATCATCGGCCTCGCGATCATGGCGCTGCGCGGCACCGAGGGCGCACTGCACCACGTCGACCATTACGAGCCCGCGTACTTCGCCTCGTATCCGCTGGTCCAGCTCTTCGACGGGCTCAGCGTGGACACGGTGCAGAACCTGACCTACTTCTTCGCGATGATCAAGCTGGGTACGACCATGATCTGGATGATCACGGTCAGCACCAACCTCGACATGAGCATCGCCTGGCACCGCTTCCTCGCCTTCCCCAACATCTGGTTCAAGCGGGAGTCCAGCGGCGAGGTGGCGCTCGGCGCGCTGCAGCCGATGGTGAGCGAGGGCAAGCCGATCGACTT
Source organism: Streptomyces iranensis (assembly GCF_017874715.1). Lineage (GTDB taxonomy): Bacteria > Actinomycetota > Actinomycetes > Streptomycetales > Streptomycetaceae > Streptomyces > Streptomyces iranensis. The sequence goes on from NZ_JAGGLR010000021.1 coordinate 78,824, forward strand.
CGAGGACCCGGACGAGGACGCCCAGTTCGGCGTCTCCCAGATCGAGCACTTCTCCTGGAAGGGCATCCTCGACTTCTCCACCTGCACCGAATGCGGCCGCTGCCAGTCGCAGTGCCCCGCGTGGAACACCGGCAAGCCGCTCTCGCCCAAGCTGCTGATCATGGCGCTGCGCGACCACTCGCACGCCAAGGCCCCGTATCTGCTCGCCGGTGGCGGCAAGACGGCGGAGGGCGAGGAGAAGGCGAGCGAGGAGCAGCTCGCCGGTGTGCCCGCGGCAGCGCTGGCGGAGGCCGAGCGCCCGCTGATCGGGACGCTGGAAGCTGCGTCTGAAAGCGGCCTCGCCGCGGGCGGCGTCATCGACCCCGATGTGCTGTGGTCCTGCACCACCTGCGGCGCATGCGTCGAGCAGTGCCCGGTGGACATCGAGCACGTTGACCACATCGTGGACATGCGCCGCTACCAGGTGATGATCGAGTCCGCGTTCCCGTCCGAGGCGGGCACGATGCTCAAGAACCTGGAGAAGAAGGGCAACCCCTGGGGCCTGGCCAAGAAGCAGCGGCTGGCGTGGACCAAGGAAGTCGACTTCGAGGTGCCGGTCGTCGGCAAGGACATCGAGGACCTCACCGAGGTCGAGTACCTGTACTGGGTCGGCTGCGCGGGCGCCCTGGAGGACCGGGCCAAGAAGACCACCAAGGCCTTCGCCGAGCTGCTGCACACCGCGGGCGTCAAGTTCGCGATCATGGGCGGCGACGAGGCGTGCACCGGTGACTCCGCCCGCCGCCTGGGCAATGAGTTCCTCTTCCAGCAGCTCGGCCAGCAGAACGTCGAGATGCTGAACATGGCCTTCGGCGAGGACGATGAGGACGAGTCGTCGAAGAAGCCGAAGTCGGCGAAGAAGATCGTCGCCACCTGCCCGCACTGCTTCAACACGATCGCGAACGAATACCCGCAGCTGGGCGGCGAGTTCGAGGTCATCCACCACACCCAGCTGCTGCAGCACCTCATCGACGAGGGCAAGCTGGTCCCGGTCACCCCGGTCGAGGGTCTTATCACCTACCACGACCCCTGCTACCTGGGCCGCCACAACAAGGTCTACACCCCGCCGCGCGAGATCATCGCCAAGGTGCCGGGGCTGCGGAACGAGGAGATGCACCGCCACAAGGAGCGCGGCTTCTGCTGTGGCGCGGGCGGCGCCCGGATGTGGATGGAGGAGCGGATCGGCAAGCGCATCAACAACGAGCGCGTGGACGAGGCGCTGTCCCTCAACCCGGACATCGTCTCCACCGCCTGCCCGTTCTGCCTGGTGATGCTGACCGACTCCGTCAACGGCAAAAAGAACGACGGCAAGGCGAAGGAGGAGCTCCAGGTCGTGGATGTGGCGCAGCTGCTCCTGGACTCGGTGAAGACCCCGGCCGCGCCGGAGGACGGCGGCAAGAACGCCGAGGAGCCGGAGCCGGCCCCGGCCAAGTAGCGCCGTCGGCGTCTCGACGATGCGCTGAAGCCCGCCCACGGAGTCCGGGGGCGGGCTTCACGCTTGCCTTGCCGGCGGCCTTACGGCCTTACGGAGGCCATGGCACCCTTACGGCTTTCATGCGGGCCTTACGGCTTTCATGCGGGCCTTACGGGCTCTCATGCGGGCCCTACGCCCGCGGCTTGCCGTTCTTCGACAGCGGCAGCGCCTGCTCGGTCCAGATGACCTTGCCGTCGGCGGTGTAGCGGGTTCCCCAGCGGTCGGCGAACTGCGAGACCAGGAAGAGCCCCCGGCCGCCCTCGTCCGTCGTCCCCGCGTACCGCAGATGCGGGGAGGTACTGCTGGTGTCGAAGACCTCGCAGATCAGGCTGCGGTCGCAGAGCAGCCGCACCCGGATCGGGCCGGTCGCGTAGCGGATCGCGTTGGTGATCAGTTCGCTGAGGATGAGCTCGGTCGTGAACGCGACATCGCCCAGATCCCACTCCGCGAGCTTCCGGGCCACCGCGGCACGCACCCCGGCCACCTGCGCCGGATCGGACGGCACCTCCCAGTCGGCGGTCAGACCGGGCTCCAGCACTCTCGTACGGGCCACGATGAGCGCGATGTCATCGCTCGGGCGATCGGGCAGCAGCGCGTCCAGCACCGCCGTACAGGCGTCCTCAGGCGTCCGGCCGGGGTGGGCGAGGGCGCCGCGCAGCATCTCCAGACCGGTGTCGATGTCCCGGTCGCGCTTCTCGATCAGCCCGTCGGTGTAGAGCACCAGATGGCTGCCCTCGGGCAGCTCCAGCTGCGCCGTCTCGAACGGCAGCCCGCCCAGGCCCAGCGGCGGCCCCGCGGGCAGATCCAGGAACTCCACCGAACCGTCCGGACGCACCAGCGCGGGCGGCGGATGACCGGCCCGCGCCATCGTGCAACGCCGCGTCACCGGATCGTAGATCGCGTACAGACACGTGGCTCCCGTGATCCCCTCACCGCCACCCCCACCACCGCTGCCGTCGCCGTTCGGCCCGCCCGGACCCTCGTCCTGGTCGATCCGGGCGATCAGATCGTCGAGATGGGAAAGGATCTCATCGGGCGGGAGGTCGAGCGTGGAGAAGTTGTGCACCGCCGTCCGCAACCGCCCCATCGTCGCCGCCGCATGCAGACCGTGCCCCACCACATCCCCCACCACCAACGCCACCCGCGCCCCCGGCAGCGGAATGACATCGAACCAGTCGCCCCCGACCCCCGACTCCGCCGGCAGATAGCGGTACGCCACGTCCAGCGCGTTCTGCTCCGGCAGCATCCGGGGCAGCAGGCTGCGCTGGAGGGTCACCGCCATGGTGTGCTCGCGGGTGTAGCGGCGGGCGTTGTCGATGCTGACGGCGGCCCGGGTGACCAGCTCCTCCGCGAGGGAGACATCGTCCTCCTCGAAGGGCTCCGGCTTCTCCGCACGCATGAAGCTGGCCACGCCCAGGACGACGCCCCGGGCCCGCAGCGGGACCGTGATCATCGAGTGGATGCCGTAGTCCACGATCCGGCGGGCGTGCTCGGGGTCCTGCTCCTGCCAGCCGCCGAAGTCGCCCAGGACCGGCTCGACCGTGACCGCTCCGCTGCGGAAGCCCCGGGCCTGGGGCGCGCTCGGGCCGAACTCGATCAGCATGCCGAGGGGGTAGAGCGGGCCGTCGTCCCGGATGCCGCTGAGGGCCGTACGGCGCAGGACCGTACGGACGCCGTCCGCGGCCGCCACGGCGGCCCACGAGCCCGCGTCCGGGGTGCTGCCCGCGTCCGGGGTGCTGATGCCCGAGACCCCCTCCGGGGGCTCCTCGCCGCGCAGCACCGAGTCCGCGAGGTCCACCGAGACATAGTCGGCGAACCGGGCCACCGCGTACTCCGCCAGCTCCTGGGCGGTGCGCACCACGTCCAGCGTGGTGCCGATGGAGACGCCCGCGTCGTACAGCAGCTTGAGCCGGTTGCGCGCGAGGTCGACCTTGCCGGACAGCGCGCGCAGCTCCGTGGTGTCGCGCAGGGTGGCGACACTGCCGGGCGGGCCGCCGTCGCGGTCGGTGGGGCGGTGGCTGACGGACAGCAGCCGCTCACCCGCCGTATGGACCTCGTCGGTGGCGGGGCGCCCGGACGCCAGCAGCGCGGCGGTGTGCGGGTCGAAGCCGAGCTCGGACACCAGGCGGCCCTCGGCGTCCGGCGGGAGGTCGAAGAGCCGGCGCGCCTCGTCGTTCGCCAGCACCAGGCGTCCGTCGCCGCCGACGATCAGCACGCCCTCGCGCACCGAGTGCAGCACCGCGTCATGGTGCTCGTACATCCGCGTCATCTCGGACGGGTCCAGCCCGTGGGTCTGGCGCCGCAGCCGCCTGCTGACCAGGGCCGTGCCCGCCGTGGCGAGCGCCATGGCGGCCGCGGCCGCGCCGAACAGCAGCGGCAGCTGATGGTCGGCGGCGCCGCTCACTTTCTTGATCGTGATACCTGCCGCGACCAGGCCGACGACCTTCCCCTGGGCGTCCTTGACGGGCACCACGGACCGTACGGACAGGCCGAGCGTGCCGGTGAAGGTCTCCTGGACCGTCCGGCCTTCGGCCGCCGCACGGATGCTGCCCATGAAGTGCTTGCCGATCCGGGCGGGATTGGGGTGGGTGTAGCGGATCCCCTGCGGCGTCATGGCCACGACGAAGTCGACCCGGGAGCCCTTACGGGCCCGTTCGGCGAGCGGCTGCAGCACGGCGCTGGGATCGTGGCCGCGCAGCGCGCTCACCATGCCCGGTGCGTTCGCGAAGCTCTCGGCGACCGCCATGGAGCGGTTACGGGCCTCCCGCTCGCTGTCGTAGCGGGACTGCAGGACGAGTGCCACTACGGCGGCCACGACCAGCAGCAGCACGACGCCAACCTGCAGGACGAAGACCTGGCCGGCCACGGTGCGCACGCCGCGCACCGGGCTCCAGCGGAGCCGCCGCCCATAGCCGCGGCCGTTGGGATCGCCGGGACCGCCGCCGGGACCGCCGCCGGAGCCGGGGCCGGAGCCAGGGCCCGGTCCGCGGCCGCTCCAGCCGGTGCGCACCGGCGGCCGCCCATGCGGGCTCAGCTGGGCGTACACGCTCTGCCGACCCTGCGGACCCCAGCGGCGGCCGTGGGGGCCCGGCGAGCCCTGCGGATCGGCTTGATCGCGCTGATCGCGCTGATCGCGCTGATCCCGCTGGTCTCGCCGGTCTCGCTGACCTCGTCGGTCTCGCCAGTCTCGCTCGTCTCGCTGACCTTGCTGGTCTCGCGGGTCCTGTCGGTTCCGCTGGTCCTGCTGGTCCTGCTGGTCCTGCGTGTCGTCCTGCTGAACGCGCCGCCCACGTCGCTCCCATGCCGAGCGGGGCCCCTCACGCCGACCGCGTGGGCGCCAGTCGGTCATCGTGCGGGCCAACGGAACCCGTGGTCGACCGAAAAGTCCGGCCATGTCGCTATTTTTAGCACCCTCGCTCAGCGGCAGGCGAGCGGCATCCTCCGCCGCCGGCCGAGCACTCCCGTCCGACATCGCGACTACACCCCGCCCGCGCCCTCTTTCACCGGTCTCGTCGCCTCACCCGTCATCCGCACACCGTGCGTTAAGCACATGGTTGCCCCCGCTTTTCCGCATCGAAGTTCCCCGCCGGACGTACCGATACTGGCCGTGAAGTATCCCTTCTCACAACGACGTTGCGAATTCCCTACAGGATCATGCCCAACGCGGCATCCGTAAATGTCCTGGACAGCCCTTGTGCTCCAAAGGTCATCTTTACAGTCAAGCGGACTGATCGATCCCGCATCATCCGGAAAGATCACCGAGCGGCGGCCGCCCGGAGCGCCAGGCATCACCCTCGTAACGAAGTGCCATGCCCCTTGGCCTCAGCCGCCTTGATGGGTTGAGGTGGCCCGATGACGCCAGCACCTCCCCCCACAGCACCACCCGGCCGCGTCCCGGGCCCCCGACGCCGCCCCCTCCCCCGCGTCCCCCACGTCCCCCGCGTCCCCCGCGTCTCCACCGTCTCAGCCGCCGTCTCGGCTGCCGCCTCAGCCGCCACTTCCGTCACCACCGCCGTCGCCGCCGGTACGGCCTGTCTGGCGCTGCTGCTCACCGCCTGCGGCCCCGACGACGGCGCACGAGGCGAGCGCGACGGCTCCGCCGCCGGGTCCGTCATCACCCCCACGGCGACCGCGCCCGTCCCCCACGGCAAGGGCAGCCGGCTGCCGGACGACGTCAACGGCGACGGCTACCCCGATCTGCGCGTCCCCGTCCCGTCCGGCAAAGGGGGGCTGCCCAGCCGGATCGCCTTCGTCCACGGCTCGTCCCACGGCCTGAATCCCGCCACCCGCACCGTGCTCCGCCACCGTGACCTCGGACTGCCGTCCCAGGACGTCACCGTCGCGGGCGCGACCGAGGTGGCCACGGCCGACCTCGACGGCGACGGCTACGCCGACGTCACCACCACCGCGGGCGAGGCGCTCGGCAAGAAGGAGACCGAGCGCACCCAGGCCACCGTCCGGACCGTCCCCTACATCTCCTGGGGCGGCCCCGGCGGCCCCCACGACACCCGCTCCGCCGCCCGCGTCCAGCTGACCGGCCCGGACGACGGCGTGGACGCCCAGCGCCCCACCGTCGGCGACTTCAACGGCGACGGCCACCACGACCTGGCCCTGGTCCGCGCGGACCGGCACTCGCTGCTGGTGCTGTACGGGCCGTTCAACCGGGCGGGCAGGGCCGCCCGGACCGTGCCGTACGCGAGCCCGTTGGAGGGCCACGGCGAGATCGGCGATCTCATCGCGGACACCATCGCCGACACCGCCGACACCGCCGACGGCCACCGCGCCACCGATCTGGTGGTGCACGCGCTCAACGACAACGACCAGTCCGGCTCCGCCCTCCTCGCCGCCGGGTCCCACGGCCTCGGCCACACGGGCCGCAGGCTGCGCGAGGGCAACTCGATCACCTTCGGCGACTTCGACGGCGACGGCCGCCGCGATGTCGCGGTCGGCGACAGCGGCACCCGTAACGACGAGCCGGGCGTGGAGACGGAGCGGCCGGACATCGGCAAGACGGTGAGCGTCTACCACAAGGGGGCGGCGCAGACGTCCGGTTCGGTTCCGCGCCCCCTCAAGGTGCCCGGGATGTCGGGCACCCTCGCCGCCGCCGACACCGATGGCGACGGCACCGATGAACTGGCCGTCTCGCTCGGACGGGGCGGCGTCGAGCTGCTCACCCTGCGAGGCTCCCACCCCGCCACGACCCGCGTCGCCGGGCGTCACCTCCTGACCCGCGCGGCACCCGCCGTCGTGGACGGCAAGACCATCCGTAAGGGCGAGCGCGCGGCCCGGCTCTACGGCGTCGCGGACTTCGATCACGACGGTAAGGACGAGGTCGTCCTGGCGTGGGGCCCCGGTCTGGCCTTCTCGCGGTACGGCGAACGTCCCGAGTGGTGGTGGATCACGGACGGCACGGCGGACAAGACGGCCTTCAGCAGCAAGCCGTTCGCGGCGGACGCGAACCAGGACGCAAACTAGGACGCAAACCAAAGCACGGACAAGGCACGGCCCAAAGCACGGACAAGGCACGGCCGCCCAAAGCACGGACCAGGACGGGCGAACGCCGGACCAACGCCGGGCGGGCACACCGGCCCCCCCGGCCGCACCCGGCCACCCCCCAGCTGCCCCCACCCACCACCGGGGGAAAACCCATAAGGGACCCCCTAGGGGATGTCACAGCTCGGCCGCAATGCCCGGCCCGCTCACACAGCTCCCGCACCCGGCCCGCGACGACCGGGTACGTTCGAATGGTGGCTGGATTCAGGATCGGACGCGGACGGGACTCCCACTCCGCGCAACAAGGGCAGCGGCAGCGGCCGCCGCAGCCGCCGTACGGACAGAACGACCCGTACGGCGGTCAGCAGCACCCGCAGTGGCAGCAGCCCTCCTCACAGGGAGAGCCGGAGTATTTCGGCGGCCAGGACCCGCACTACGGCCCCGGGCCTGGGCAGGGCCCCGGCCCCGGCCCCGGAGGCTACGGCCAGGGGCAGAGACCGTACGGACAGGGCGGCGGCACGTACGCCGACAACAACTCGGGCCATACACAGCAGTTCAGCGTCGGCGAGGCGCCCGACGCGTACGACCCGTACGGCCAGGGCCCCGGTTCGTACGACGACGGCTACGGCGGGCAGACGTACCGCACAGGCTCCTCCACGGCCCCGCCCGCCGGCCCCCGGCTGCGCTGGCAACAGCTGCTGAGCGGCATCGTGCTGCGCCCGTCGGCCACCTTCTGGCAGATGCGGGACTACGCGGTGTGGGGCCCGGCGCTGATCGTGACCTTCGTCTACGGTCTGCTGGCGGTCTTCAGCTTCGATGACGCCCGTAAGGACGTCCTCAACGCCCCCATGTCCAACAGCATCCCGTGGGTGCTCACCGCGGGCGTCGCCATGCTGATCAGTGGACTGATCCTGGGCGCCGTCACCCACACCCTCGCCCGCCAGCTGGGCGGCGACGGCACCTGGGCGCCGACCATCGGCCTGTCGATGCTGATCATGTCGATCACGGACGCGCCGCGGCTGGTGTTCGCGCTCTTCCTGGGCGGGGACAGCTCGCTGGTGAAGGTGCTGGGCTGGGTGACCTGGCTGGCGGCGGGCGCGCTCTTCACCGCGATGGTGAGCAAGTCGCACGACCTGCCGTGGCAGAAGGCGCTGGGCGCGTCGGCGCTCCAGCTGATCGCGCTGCTGAGCCTGCTGAAGCTGGGAACGCTGTGAGGCTGGGAACACCGTGAAGCCCGCACCACAGCCCGCATGACCAAGGGGCCCGCACCGGCGGGCCCCTCATCCACGCGTCATGGCCTGTGTCAGGCGTCCCGCACTTGCCCCTCCCGCCGCACCACGGGCGGTTCCACGCTCCACGGGAAGTTGATCCACTGATCGGTGCGCTGCCAGACGTACTCGCACTTCACGAGCGACTGGGACTTCTCGTAGATCACCGCGCTGCGCACCTCGGCGACCGTGCCGAGGCAGAAGTCCCGGACCAGCTTCAGCGTCTTGCCGGTGTCCGCCACGTCATCGGCGATCAGCACCTTCTTGGCGGAGAAGTCGATCGCGTTGGGCACGGGCGCGAGCATCACGGGCATGTCGAGGGTCGTGCCCACGCCCGTGTAGAACTCCACGTTCACCAGGTGGATGTTCTTGCAGTCGAGCGCGTACGCCAGCCCACCGGCCACGAAGACCCCGCCGCGGGCTATGGAGAGCACGACGTCGGGCTCGTAGCCGTCAGCGGCGACCCTCTCCGCCAGCTCGCGGACCGCGACCCCGAACCGCTCGTACGTCAGGTTCTCGCGCTGCTCACCCACGCCGCTCACACCTTCGTCCGGTGGAACCTCTGGAACGACCGCGAGGGGGTCGGCCCGCGCTGCCCCTGATAGCGGGAGCCGTAACGGGCGGAACCGTAAGGATGCTCCGCGGGCGACGTCAGCCGGAACATGCACAGCTGCCCGATCTTCATCCCCGGCCAGAGCTTGATCGGCAGCGTCGCGACATTCGACAGCTCGAGCGTGACATGCCCGGAGAACCCCGGATCGATGAACCCCGCCGTGGAGTGCGTCAGCAGCCCAAGCCGCCCCAGACTCGACTTCCCCTCGAGCCGCGAGGCGATGTCATCCGGCAGCGTCACGACCTCGTACGTCGAGGCGAGCACGAACTCCCCCGGGTGCAGGATGAACGCGTCCTCGCCCTCGGGCTCCACCAGCCGCGTCAGATCGGGCTGCTCCACCGCCGGGTCGATATGCGGATAGCGGTGGTTCTCGAACACCCGGAAGAACCGGTCCAGCCTTACATCGATACTCGACGGCTGCACCATCGCCGGATCGTACGGATCAACCCGCACCCGCCCGGCGTCGATCTCGGCCCGGATGTCCTTGTCTGAGAGAAGCACCCAAAGAGGATACGCACATCACAGGTGCCCCCACGGCACAGGCCCGGTCCCACCGGACCGGGCCCGCACCCTGCGACTTCATCAGCTACCGCAGCTACCCCTCACCGCTTATCGGCTCCCACCGGCACCGCGTGCCGGAGCCGAGCGCAACGCGGACACCGCAACAACCGGCCGGGGCCGATGCGATCGTCGGTGAGGTGCTGCATCGGGAACGAGGAGGTGCTGAACACATGCCCTTCAGCACAACGGACAACGGTGCGCTCCATTGAGTCCCTTCCCCAAGAACGTGGACGGCGTGGACGACAAAAGCCACATTAGGGGATCAACCACCCACCACTCCACGCGGCACTCCGCACCCCCACCGTACGCCCAACTCCCGCACCCCAACAGCCGCTTCCACCCCATGGGCACCCCGAAAATCCACCCCAAAACCACACCAAATCCCCCTCAAAACACCCCCGAACCCACCCCACCCCAACCCCCGCCTCACCCCCGACCGGACCCCGAACAGCACGAAGCCCCCACGACGAATGCGCCGGGGGTCAGCCATGGGGTAAAGTGTCCGACGATGCGGCGCCAGAGATCAGGCGCCTCTCGCGGGTGTAGTTTAATGGTAGAACATGAGCTTCCCAAGCTCAGAGCGCGAGTTCGATTCTCGTCACCCGCTCCATAGCAAAGGCCCAGGTCACAGACCCGGGCCTTGTTTGTTGTCTAGACCTCTCCAGGATCGCCGTGCCCTCCGCGTGCCCCATCTACGGCGTCGCGCCACCCAAATGAGCCCAGCACGCCCCCCGATTGACACTCATGGACATGCCATTCTCATATCGCGAGACGGACTTTACGTGACGTGCGCCACACTGCGGTGGAGGTATGCAAAGTCGCAAGTGCGATGCGCCTCACCTGCCTGTGGGTCACTGCAAGGCCCACAGGGGGCCACTTCCGGCAGGCCCACTGCGGCTTCGTCGACTTCTTCGCCAAGGTTCCCGCGCTGGTTGCACTGCCTTATGTCTCGCTGGCCAACGGCGAGTTCGCCACTTCATTCCAAGCATCCTGCGGCGTAGACCAGTTGAGACTCCACTGGCGGAGGAGAGTACGCCGGGTACCGGGCCGCCGGAGGCGCGCAACCTTACTTAGGGATGGAGCAAAGGCCGCGTGAGGCGTGCGTGCGGTGCGGTCAGGTGTAGGTGTAGGTGTAGGAGTCTGGTCCGGTGGCGGTCCCGCCGGGGGTGGTGACGGTGACGGTCGCGGGGCCTGGGGTGTGTGCGGGGGCGATGGCATTGATCTGGGTGTCGGAGACGGCGGTGAAGGCTGCCGGGGCGGAGCCGAAGGACACGCCGGTGGTCTGGGCCAGGTTGGTGCCGGTGAGGACGACGGTGGTGCCTCCCGTGGCCGGGCCAGTAGTGGGGGAGATGCCGGTAAGCCCTGGTGTGGCGGTGTAGGTGAAGACCGCGTCGTCGGCGACGCCACCAGTGGCAGTGACGACGACGGGCACGGTGCCGGGCGGCTGGGGTGGGGTGGTGACGGTGATCTGGCTGTCGGAGTCGATGGTCGGGACGACGGCGGTGGTGCCGAAGCGCACGGTCTGGGTGGTGGCCAGGCCCGTGCCGGTGATGGTGACCGTGGTGCCGCCCGCAGTGGGCCCGGAGCCGGGGGTCAGGCTGCCGATGTAGGGCGGGGGGAGAGCCCCTTCAGGTTGCCCAGTTTCTCGGCGAGGCACCACGCCGTTCAGCGGCTTCCCTTCGACGGGGTGGGGGTGCGCAGGGCGAGGATGGCGATGTCGTCGTGGCCGTCGCCGGGGTGCTGGTCGGCGAGGGTGCGGCAGAGCTCGTCCAGTGGCAGGTGGGCGCTGCTCGCGGCGAGGGCTGCGAGGGAGGCCATGCCCACGTCGATGGACTGGTCGGGCCGTTCGACCAGGCCGTCGGTGAAGAAGATCACCGTTGCGCCTTTGGGGAGGGTGCGGGTGCTGGCGAAGCGGGGTCGGCTGGGATCGACGCCGAGCGGCAGGTCGGGCTCGGTGTGCAGGTACTCGGTTGTGCCGGCGGGGGTGAGCAGCAGGGGTGGGAGGTGGCCTGCGCTGCTCCACCGCAGCCGCCAGCCTTCCGCGGCGGGCTCGATACGGGCCACGCATGCGGTGGTGATGGGGGTCTCCTCGATCGCGTTCAGTGTCCTGTCGAGGGTGGCCAGTGCCGAGCCGGGTTCGGCGGGCCGGTCGTAGAGCAGGGCGTGCAGCATGTTGCGGATTTGGGCCATCGCGGCGGCGGCGTGCAGGCTGTGTCCGGCGACGTCGCCGATCATGGCGCCGACGGCGCCGCCGGGCAGCGGGAGGGCGTCGTACCAGTCGCCGCCCAGCCGTTCGACGGCGGGCCGGTAGACGGCGGCTGCCTGGATCGGGGTCAGGTCCGGCAGCGTGGGAAGCAGTAGCCGCTGGAAGGCGAGCCATCGGGGCATGACGTCCCGCAGTGTGACGACATGGAGCTGATGGCTGTTTGCGGTGGTCGCGCTGATGTGCATCTCGACGACTCTGACGCCGCCGCCGGGCTGCGTCAGCTCCACGTCTGTCGAATGGCCGGCCACGATCGGGAAGCCGAACGGGGCGTCCAGCAAATCGCGGGCGGGGCGGCCGAAAAGTTCCACCGCGGCTGGATTGCACAGCCGGACGATCCCTTGCTCGTCCACGGCGATGATCCCGTCAGCAGTGGCGGAGATGACCTGGTTGATGAGGTCGCCTCCGAGTCCGCCGGTCCCGGCTCCGGGATGGTCACTCGTCATGGGGGGGCCGCGCTCAGATATCGCCGATGACGCCCGGCATCGGTGGCGCGTCCAGGTCGGCGGCTTCCATTGCGTCGAGGCCGACGGCCGGGTCGCCGATGTGCATGCCGTCCGCGTCGATGGTGACCTTGCGTACGAACTCGTCGTGGGCGGAGCCGCGGTTTTGCACGACGGCTATGGTGCGCTTGATCATCCCGGCCTTCTGGAAGTACCGCAGTGCGATGGTGACGTCGGTGAGGCTGGCCAGTTCGCGCGCGATCGAAGGTGTCTCCATGGGTGTGAAGCGGCTGGTGGGGGCGGAGGTGAACAGCGTGGTGATGCGGCGCTCGCGGACGACCGCACCGAGCGCGATCACCAGGTCCAGCAGCGCCCTCGGTGTGGCGATGCGTTCCATGGCGGAGAGGGTGTCGATAACCAGGCGCTGGGGCTCGAAATCCACCACGGCCCGTCTGATCCGGATGAAGTAGTCCTCCAAGGAGGCCACTTCCGGGTAGTCGCACACCACCTGCAGCTGGCCGGCCTCTTCCATGCCCTCCAGGTCGATTCCCCAGCCGGCGGCGTTGCGCCTCATCTGCTCGCGGGTCTCGTCGAAGGTGAACCCCAAGCAGCGCTCCCCCGCTGCGACACCCGCGTCCAGGAACTTCAGACTGGTCAGTGTCTTGCCGGACCCGGAGGGCCCGGACAGCAGGACGACAGCGTCCCGGTAGAACCCGCCGCCGCACATTCGATCCAGTCCGGGGTTCCCGGAGGACACGCGGGTACTGGAGGCGGGCGCGGACGGCATACCAAGGAAAGCGAGCGGGATGACGACGAACCCTTCGCGCGGGTCGATGGTGAACAGCCATTCGCCCGTGCGGTGCGGGGCACCGCGGAACTTGACGATCTCGACGGTCCGGCGCCGACGCTCACCAACCAGCACATTGCGCAGGACGATCACGTTGTCGACGACGAACTCCTCGACGTTGTACCGGGATACGCCGTCGTACTCACTGTTCCGCTCGGCTGTGATGATCGAGGTGACCCCGAGCGAATTCAGTGCGGAAGCGAGCCTTTGGGTCTCCTTGCGGACGATCCCGGTGTCGGTGAACCGGGCGAACACGGCCCCCAGCGAATCCAGCACCACCCGGGAGGCGCCGATCCGGCGGACTGCGTGCTCGATGCGGGAGGTCAGCGCGCCGAAATCGTAGGAGCCGATGACGGCGGCTTCCTCATCCTTTCTCTCGGCGGCGTCGACGAACGCCCACTTCCCCTCGGCTTCCCACTGCTCGATCGGAAAGCCCAGCGAGGCGAAATTACGGCGGATCGCCTCCGGCGGCTCCTCGAATGTGACGAACACTCCCGGCTGACCGTTCCTCTTGATCCCGCGGGTGAGGAACTCCCCGGCAAAGATCGTCTTGCCACTGCCGGTCGTGCCGGTGACCAGGGTCGGCCTGCCTGCCGGCAGTCCGCCGATCGCCACCTGGTCGAACCCGTTGATCCCGGTGGGCGTCCGTTCGATCGTGTCGGCGTCAGTCACCGTGCGCCTCCTTGTGGTGTCGGTCACCGTCCGCCTCCTCCTTCTTCTCGCGGACTTCCTGCGGCTCATCCGGCAGACCCAACGCGAATGCGGCCCTCAGGGGGTCGGACAGGTCCCCGATCACCCGCACCTGCGGCAGCGGCAGCAGCCTGACCACAGTCGGCGTGGCCAGGACCCGCAGCTCCTCCGCCAGCCCCGGCCGCGCCACCACGTCCACCACTTCCAACTCGTAGCCGCCCGACAGACGGGACCCGGCAAGTGCGCGCAGGTTCGCCTCGGCAGCGCTGGACCGCTCCGACTCCCCGGCCACAAACAGGCGGAATGAGTAACCCGTCACCCGTCCGCCTCCTCCAGCCGCGCGGAATGCGAAGCTGCCCCTGCCCGGTCACCACAACCCACGCCCCGGCCTCCGCCTCCCCGCTGTCGCGTGACGTCCATCCAGGCACCTGCCCTTCCCGGCCCGGGTAGCACCCGGGAGCCTCACCACACAGACACACCGCGCAGCCCACACCCGATAGCGTGCAAGCGCCTGCCGAGCCCTCCCAGCTCCCCGCCAGCTTCTCGCCGTGACGGAGGCCGGGCGGCCGGACGGCTGCCCGCCGACGGGCCGTGCCGCCGAGCCGGCGGACTGCTCTGCCCTTACAACGTGACACCGCATGCCGCCGGGCGCGAGCCGGGGGGCCGAGCGGGTGCTGCGGGAGGCGCTCATGCCGCACTCGACCGGGAGACCGTCAGCCGCAGCGCGAGTCACGCTGCGCGACGGTCGGCGATACCCGGGTTTTCGACCACTCGGCGAAGTGGCGGTGAGCCGTCGCACCTGAAAGACAAAGGGCTGGCAGCCGACACCAGGTGCACCCTGGCGTGGCCACGAAGATGATCGCCGCGAGCGTGAGTGCTCTGTGTGACGCCGCGGTCCTCTGCGTCGAGTCCGGTGTTCGTCATCTCTGCCTCGACCTGAGGGACGTCACCTTCTGCGACAGCGGCAGTCTCTTCATGCTCCTCGGTCTCCAGCGCGCCCTGCACGCCGCCGATGGGGACCTCGTCGTCACTGCCATCAGCAATTCCGTCGAGCGAGCCCTCGTAGCCCACGGCCTCAAGGACCTGCTAAGGCGCTGAGAGCGCACGGGGAACCGGCACTCCGACTCCGCGATCTCTGCGGGCCCGCGCAGTCACACCCCCATAGGCGGCTTTCCCGCGGCCGGGCGGGTGACAGGGTTCTCGGCCCCCAGGCACTGACGGTGATGCGCGGCCCTAGGTTCCATGCCTCGTGTGGATGCTGGCGTGCCCGGGATCTGCCGGGCAGTCTTGGCAGACCTTCACGGGCCATCCCAGGCGGCCCTGTCCGTCGGGGCCGCTGGCGGTGTATGCGAACCCGCCCTGGTGCAGACCGTCGGTGGCACCGCATCGGGCGCATGCCTGGCCGCTCAGCCGTCGGTCCTGCTCGGGCGTTATGTGGAGGAGATCCAGGACCTTGGCACGCACGTCGAGGAATGCCGGGGACCTTGAGGACGGCAGGACCACGCGGGTGAGAAATTGCCTGGAGCGAGGCATCAGCACCTTCGGTTGTAAGGGGCCGCCCGGCGGCGCCATGGGGAGAAGAATGCTGTCGGGTGGCCACCCCGACGTGCCTGCCCCGGTCAGCTGGATCCATTCGCGACATCACTCGTATGAGGGGATCAAGGTCATGCGGCCCTTGCGGCCAGGGGCCGGGTACGGCACCGCGGCCGTCCACGGGCGGGCCGCACTCCGGCCCCGTGGATTCGGGCGGATCCGCCCGAATCCACGGCTGCTGTCGCCGGTGGGTCACACCCCCCGCTTCAGTGGCTATTCGTACGCGGTTCGCTGTCCCACACCGTCACCTCAACCGCCCCGTCACGGATCTCCAAGGTCAGCAGGCACGGGCCCGGAGCGTCCTTGCGGGCGCTTGTAGGTCCATGCCGTCCACCTCACGTCCGAAGCGCCGCCGGACCGATTGCCCACCCCGCCTACCCTCGAAGCATCACCGCAGTCCCACACAGGAGAAAATCGTTTCCGGCAATTTTCAGCAGGTATTCCCCGCAAGGACAGCCCCCGAAAGCGGAGGACACGTGGTAGCCGGGGGGTGGACCTTCCTCACCAATCACGCCCGCGTGCTGCTGGTCATCGCACGCGACCCTGACCTCCGCCTCCGTGACATCGCCGCGGTCTGCGCCATCACCGAACGCACCGTTCAGAGCATCGTCACCGACCTCGAACGGGCCGGCTACCTCAGCCGCGAGCGCGACGGACGGCGCACGCGCTACACCCTCGACCTGGACGGCCCCGTGCGTCATCCAGCAGAGGCCCACCTCCCCGTCCGGGGACTGCTGGAGCTCTTCACTCAGCACGACAGCGAGCACTGAGCCCACACCCCGACACCCGCACTGCTCAGGAGCAGCACCCGCATAAGGGTGTCCATAGCCACACAGCTGCAGGGAGCTGGCCTGCTCGACCTGTTTGGCGCACTGACTGGGCGTGGCGACAAGCCGGTCCGGGGGCAAAAGGCGCATTAACGTCATTGACGACAAGTTGACACCCCAACGTTACGGAAAGTCACCGATCCCTATCGGCTCCGCTCCACCCTCTGGTCATGGGGTGGAGCGGACCGACCTCCGGTTTGCGCGACAGATCAGACGACCCCGGGCCTGCGTGGTCCGGGGTCGTTGCGTTGGGAACAGCGCTTCAGCCTCGACCATGGAGGAGCCCGCCCCAGCGACACGCCTGGGGCAGGCGACCTTGATGGCCCGCTGCCTTCAGGCTTCCCGCGCCTGGGGTGCTGGGGAAAGGGCCTTACCGCGCGCCGCACGCACCTTTGCGTCGATGCCCTCCGCGACCTCCTGCTGCCGCTCCTCGTCGGAGTGCTGGTAGATCAGCGCGGCCTTCTCCGACGACTGCCCGGCCCGGACCATCGTGTCCTTGAGCGTTGCCCCGGACTGGGTGGAGAGGGTGTGGCCGGTATGGCGGAGGTCGTAGAAGCGGAAGTCCTCCGGCAGCCCGACCTTGGCACGAGCCCTGCGCCACTTACGGCCGAAGGAGGAACGCCGGAACGGGGCGCCCTTCTCGCCGACGAACAGCAGGCCGTTGAGCTCCTTCTCGGCGAACCAGTCGAGGTGGCGCTTCACCTCGATGTAGAGGAAGCCGGGCAGGTAGACGGTACGCACACCGGCATCCGACTTCGTGTCGCCCTCGGCCCGACGGCCGGTGGTCAGCTCAGGCGCCGCCTCCCGTACCCGCGCGGCGAGAGGGTCGAGCGTGACGTCGGGCCGCCGGAGAGCCGCCTGCTCCTCCGGGCGCATCGGACCGTAGGCGCCGAAGTAGACCATCAGCCGCCACCGCGGTCCCACGGCATCGGCGAGCGCATCGACCTGTTCGACGGTTGCGGTCGGCCGCTCCTTGGCCTTCTCGGTACCGGCGCCCTTGATCCGGCAGGGGTTGCGGCGGATCAGCTCGTCGTCGGCCGCGGTCTCCATGATGGCCTTGAGCAGCCGGTAGGACTTGGCGACCGTCGTCGCACCCGTCACCGTGAGCCGCTCGGCTCGCCAGCTCCGGACACCGGGCGGCGTGAGCTCGTCCAGGTCCATGTCGCCGAAGGCGGGCAGGATGTGCAGCCGCAGGAGCCTGCGGTACAGCTCATCCGTGGTCGCGGAGAGGCCGCGCTCCTCCACCCACGTCAGCGCGTACGCCTCGAAGTTCACGGCCCCGACATCCGGATCGACCCAGAGATTGCGCTCGATGTCGGCCTGGGTCAGCGTGAGCCAGGTCTGCGCGTCGGTCTTGGAGGCGAAGGTCTCCGGCGCCTTCCGCCGGGACCCGTCCGGCGCCCAGTACCGGGCCTGCCATCGGCCCGAGGGCAGTTGGCGCACCGTGCCGAATTCGCGCCGTCGCTGCGGCTTGCGTCCCGCCATCAGGCCACCCTCCGGTAGCGCGAGCGCATGTCGCGGCGGGATGCGACGGTGTGAGCCTCGATGTATTCGGCCAGAACGCTCTCGGGGATGCGGACGGGCTTGCCCATCTTGACGTAGCGGATACGCCGCTCGGCGATGAGCCGCCGCACGAAGCGCACGCCCGTGCCGAGCCGCTCGGCCGTCTCTTCCACGGTGAGCAGGCGATCAGATGTGTTCACCTCCGTTCCGGTGCGCGCGGTCTGCTGGGAGGCATGGGGTATCGCGTGTCGGCGCAAGGGGAGTGAGTCCTCTCGTGGCAGGCGTGGGTGCGGCAACACCGGCCTGCCGGTTCGGTCGATCGTGAGGGATGGCGGTTGCGATGGGAGCCGAGGCTAGGACTGAGGAGCGGAGTCGTCCTGCTCGGCCTCGTGTTCGTGGGCCGGGGGACCGTAGGTCTCCATCAGGTGGCTGGCGCTGGCCTGGGCGATGGCGTTGGACACCATGACTTCCGCTTCCTCGCGGATGTCGGGGTGCTCGGCGAGGTAGGCGTCGAGGGCATCACGTGCGCGCGCGTGTTCGGCGTTGGCGCGCTGGCTCTCGCGGAAGGTGTCGGCCACGGCATCGATCAGTTCCATGGCGCGTGCCTTGGCGGCGAGTTGCGGGGGCCCGACGAAGTTGCGCAGTTCGAGACCGAAGACCTCCGCGAACCCGATGGCCTCGTCGAGGTTGATGCGGCGCTTGCGGTTCTCGATGCGCCAGACCGCGGACGGGTTCATTTCGAAGCCGGCCTCGTTGAGGCGATCGGACAGGGCGTTGGTGCTCCAGCCGCGCGCTTCGCGTTCGAGCCTGATCCGTACAGCGACGTTCTCCTCTCCGCTGAGCAGGACCCCTTGCGCGGCGTCGTCGCCCACGATGCCCCACCTCCTTCCAGTGGTAGCAGTGCCCTGCCATTTGCAGAACACGTCAAGCTTAACATGGCTTCTGCGAGATGCAAGACACTTCTGCGATCTGCAATTCGTGTGGCATAGTGGTAGCACCGCCCCGCACCAGACCGTAGGAGACCGCCAGACCCCTGCACCGCACACGCGAAAGCCCCCAGCGATGCCACGCCGGGGGCCGAAGCGCGAACCTCTCAACCGCCATCCCTAGCGATCGACCTGCGAGGCCGGGATTGCCGTCCCATGTGGCCCGCAAGCAGAGGAGCTCCACGCAAGTATGGCAAACGCCTATCCCGCCACGCCACCCCCCGAGGCGGCGGGCCCCATGCCGCCACTCGACGAAACGGCGCAGCCTCCACACGACACGGACGCTGAGCAGGCCGTTCTCGGCGCCTGCATGCACGGCGACACCGTGGTCGACGAGATACGGCAGATGCTGGACGACGGCGACTTCTACCGCCCCGCCCACGAGACGATCTGGCGAGCCATCCTCGCCCAGCGCGGCGAGGACAAGCCGACCGACCCCATCGCCGTGAGTGATCTCCTCCGCCGCCAGGGCGACATCAACAGGGTCGGCGGAGTGGCGTACGTGCACCAGCTCTACGGCGCCCCGCCCTCGGTCGGCAGCGCCGCCTACTACGCGGAGATCATCCGGTCCAAGGCCAGCCTGCGCCGTCTGCGCGAGCAGGGCATACGCACCGTGCAGCGTTCCCTGGAACCAGGAGCCGACCCCGACGAGATCCGCTCCGGCGTCGAGACGGAGATACGAGCCGAACGCGAACGGGCCCTGGCCTCCGGCTGCGGACGTCTCTCGCGCTACCTCATCGACGGATGGCGGTTCGTCAGCGAAACCGGGGCGGACAGGGAACCGCTGTGGGGCACGCGCGAGAAGAGCGCTTGGGCCTCCGGCGAAAGCCTGATGATCGTCGGAGCACCAGGCGTCGGCAAGACGACTCTTGCCCACCAGGTGATCCTCGCGCGCCTGGGCCTGGAGGACACCGTCCTGGACATGCCGGTCGCTCCCAGCAAACGGGTTCTCTACCTGGCCATGGACCGCCCCATGCAGATCGCCAAAGCCATGGCCCGCCGCGTCAGCGTGGCCGACGCGGCGATCCTGCGCGAACGGCTCGCCGTGTGGCAGGGCCCCCTGCCCGCCACCCTCGACAAGGAGCCCGACCTCCTCGCCGACCTCGCCGCCGCCCACCAGGCCGACACCATCGTGATCGACAGCCTGAAGGACGCGGTCAGCACCCTCGTCGACGACGCCCTCGCCGTCGCCTTCCACAACGCCCGCATGCGCGCCATCCGCAACGGCGTCGAGATCATGGAGCTGCACCACCAGCGCAAAGCCCAGGACGGTACTCCACGCGACACCCGCCCCGCGCTGGACCGCGTCTACGGCTCCACCTGGATCACCTCCGGCGCGGGCAGTGTCCTGTTCATCACCGGAGAGGCCGGTGACCCCGCCGTCACCCTCCACCACCTCAAGACGCCCACCGGCGAGATCGGCCCGCTGCACCTGATCCACGATCACGCACGCGGCACCACCACCCTGGACCCCGCGCTGGACCCGATCACCATCCTGCGCGCCGCCCCAGGCGGTCTCAGCGTCCGTGACCTGGCCGCTGCCCAGACGGGCGAGAACAACCCCGGCCGGGCCGCCGTCGAGAAGGCACGGCGGGCCCTGGACAGCATGGTCAGGACCGGTCTCGCCACCAAGGCCGAGGGCATCGCAGGCGGCACGGGCGGCGGGCAGCAGGCCCGCTACCACGCCTCCGCGCGCCACATCGCCGCCGTCTCCTGACCGCGCCACGAAGCGAGATGACCGTTCACGGAAGCGTTCACGCAGCCTTGCGCGGGCACAGCCGCGAAAATCGCTCACACCGGTCACGCTCGCGGCAAAACCGCAGGTCAGACGATCACGGCACCGTACACGCCGTACACGCGCTGAGCGTTCACGCGCGAGCCCCCCTTTAGAAGGGGGCTCGCGTGTACGCCCCCACCGTGAACGGACGTGCCCCCTCCAGAAACACCCTTGAACCACCTCACGGAGCACAAGCCTGGTGACCACCCACACCACCACCGCCGCCAGCAGCAGCCAGCCCGCCGCCGACCGCCCGAGCCGCTGGGACCGCGCCGCGATCACCACCCTCGGCGCCGCCGGATGCGCTCTCTCCTACGACGCCCTGCAGCAGGTGGCCACCGCCATCCACATCCGCGGACTCCTGACCTACCTCTTCCCGTTCGTGATCGATGGGTTCATCGCCTACGGCGTCCGGGCCCTGCTCGTCCTGCGTGCCGCGCCCTTCTCCGCCCGCCTCTACATATGGACCCTCTTCGGCACAGCGACCACCGCCAGCGTCTGGGCCAACGCCCTGCACGCCATACGCCTCAACCAGCAAGCCCCACCCGGCGGCCTCCACCTCGGCGATACCACCGTCGGCGTCCTGTCCACCCTCGCCCCGCTCGCCCTCGCCGGAGCCGTCCACCTCCACATCCTCATCGCCCGCCACATCTCCCAGAAGCAACCGAACAACCACCGGCAGCCGAACCGACCACCGCAAGCGCCGCTCACACCGGACGACTCCCCCGCTCCCAGCGAGGACGACGAACAGGGCAAGCACCAGTACGAGGAGCCCGGGGAGCAGGGCGGGACCGGCCGCCCGCGCCGCGTCGGCCGACCGACCACCGCCGACCTGAACGAGCTGGTCGACCTCGCACGGCCACTGTTCACAGCGGACGAAAAGCCCACCCGCGAAACCGTCCGCCGGACCATCCGCGCCGCCGGTCACCGCATCAGCCAGAACCGGCTGACCCAGGTCATGAACGCCCTGCGCAGCCCCAGTACACCGGATCGACCGGTACCGCCTGCGCCGACTGACCGGAAGTCTTCGCAGGTCAATGGCGCCACCGCAGAGGAGCAGGAGACCGAGACAGTTCAGGGGCCAGTCCCTGAAGCCACCAGCGCGTCCCGGAAACCTGAGACCCGACCGAACCACTGACCGCCCGACGGACAGGACGCGGATCGACTCCGGGCATCGTCCACGCACCACGGACACCGGCCCAACTTCTCGCCTCATCGGCCAGCCCCACATCCGAAATCCTCACGGAGTACCGCCGCATGCATGACCAGCACCACGAACCCACCATCGACCAGGAGGAGATGTCCACGACCGCAACCACCAGCGCAGCAAGGTATGGCGTTGGACCGTCCAAGGGCCGGTCCAACGCGGATGCCTCCGCCCCGGGGGTGGCGGAGGACCTCGGGCACCAGGGGGTGCCCGAGGAGGAACAGCCCGCTGACGTGTCCGAGCAGTCGCCCGTCGTCCGCGCCAACGACGCTCTGCATCGTGTCGCCCGCCGTCGTGCCCGCGAAGACGTCCAGCGCAAGGAGCGTGTCGATGTCCGCTACAGCGTCGACGAGAAGCACGCGATCACCACCAGGGCCGAGCAGATGGAGATTGCCGCCGCCCACCTCGTCGGCGCCCTGGTCATGGCCTACCTCGACGGCGACTTCCACCTCCCCGGCCAGCGCACCCAGTTCGACGACGTGATCGACGAGCTCTCCGCCCTGCGCGCGCAGGTCGCCGCGATCGGCAACAACGTCAACCAGATCGCGTTCCGCCTCAACGCCGGGGGCGATCCACACCCTGTGGACACCGCCGTCCTGGCCCGGGCGGAGCGCACCTTGGACACCGTCCGCGTGACGATCCAGGACATCGCGGCGGTCATGAACGAAGCCGTCTCCGCGAAGGCGGCCTGAATGATCGCGAAGATCAGCAGCGGCAAGGACACCGCCGGCCTGATCAGGTACCTCTACGGCCCCGGCCGGGCCAACGAGCACACCGACCCGCACCTGGTCGCCTCCTGGGACGGCTTCGCCCCCGACCCCGGCCGCAGCAACGACTTCAACGCCACCAGGAAGCGCCTCGTTCAGGACCTCGACCTACGCCTCCACCAGGCCAAGCGCCTCGGCCGGGCCCCGAAGCAGCACGTATGGCACTGCTCCGTCCGTGCCTCCCCAGAGGACCGGCTCCTCAGTGACGACGAATGGGCCGCGGTCGCCCGCCGCATCGTGGCCGCCACCGGAATCGCCCCCGAAGGCGACCCGGACGGCTGCCGCTGGGTCGCCGTCCGCCACGCGGAGGACCACATCCACATCGCCGCCACGAAGGTCCGCGGCGACCTGCGCACCGCCCGCCACTGGAACGACTACCTCACCGCCGACAAAGAACTGGCTGCCGTCGAGAAGGACTACGGCCTCCAGCAGGTCATGCGTGGCGACCGCACCGCCGCGAAGCGCCCCACCCGTGCCGAGCAGGAGAAGGCCCACCGCACCGGCCACCAGCGGACCGCCCGCGAGCGCCTGCGCTCCACCGTCCGCACCGCGGTCTCGGTCGCCACCAGCCCCGATGAATTCCTGGACATCCTCACCCGCACCGACAGCGTGCACGTGGACATCCAGTACTTCCCGTCCGGCGATATACGCGGCTACAAGGTCGCTCTCGACGGCGACACCAACGCCGCAGGCGAGCCCATCTGGCACTCCGGCTCCAAGCTCGCCCCCGACCTGTCCTTCCCCAAGATCCGCGAACGCCTCACTGACCTCGACCCCACGACAACCACCGCACCGGAAAACCACCGCCGTCCCAACCCCTGGCACCAAGCCACCGCAGCCGCCGAACGCATCCCCACCCGCCTCGCACAGGCCGACGACGCAGCCGCCCAGGCTCACATCGCCGCCTTCGGCGAAGCCCTCGACGCCCTGCCACTCCTCGCCCCCAAGGACCTCCGACCCCAGCTCCAGCAGGCCGCCATCACCTTCGAACGCGCCACCCGCTCCCGCATCCGCGCCCAACAGGACCAGGCCCGCGCCCTACGCGGCGCCATCCGCGCCCTACGCACCACTTCCGTGACGGGGGACGGGACCGGCCTTGCGATGTTCCTCGACATCGCCCTCCTGGTCGTCACCGCTGCCACCCACTGGCACCAGCTCCGCCAACACGACCAGCAGGCCACCGCCGCCCGCCAGGCCCTGATCCACCTGCGCACTGCTTACGAAGAGGCCGCTGCAGCGCCCCTGGCCGCCCTTGCTCAGCGCAAACCGCCTCAGCGGTTGGTCGAGCGGCTCGCCCGCCAGCTACACCGGGTCGTACCCGCGTACGCGGAGCAGGTCCTCAGCGATCCTGCGTGGGACGCTCTCGCCACCGCTCTCATAGATGCCGAGCACTCAGGTCACGTCCCCGAGCGCATCCTCCAGCAAGCCGCCAACGAGCGTGCACTCGACGATGCCCGTTCCTCGGCTCAAGTTCTGGTCTGGCGTGTCCACCGCCTCGCCGAACGGTCGGCACCCAGCGCTCGCGCCCTCGCGGCTCAAGCCCATAGCAGCATCCAAAAGGTGCCGTCAGGGCAACAGCTGCTGGAACAGGGCTCGGCATCGCCCCAGCTTCGCAGCCCAGCTGAGCCGACGCGCATACGTCGCCGCTGATCGAAACCTCCAGGGCACGTTGCCCGGCGCACTCAGTACCTGACGCTGTCGGGGATCTTGGCTTCCGCTCTGTACGTGCACTGCGCGTGGTGGGAAGTTGGAGGGCCTGCGGCGGTCGGGCTGGTCCTCGGCACCAGGTGTTCCACTCGCCCTAGGGAGGGTCGGCCGTGGCCTCCGATCACGACATGCTGTGGCGTCGCTGCGCGCACCTGGGCCGCGTCCTGCTGCCTGTGGTGGACGAGGAGGCGTGGCGCCAGGCCCGACGTCACGAGCACCTGGGGACCTGGGGCATCAACATCGCAGAAGGCGAGCGGCTGATCGAGGTCTTCGCGGCCCTGGCCGCCCATGCCGTCGCGGTCGACACTTCCGCGTCTGCCGCAGAGCTTGACCTCCTGCCTCTGAGTGCAGTGGCTGACGCGGCGACCGGTAAATGCGACTTCGAGCTGCTCGCCGGGCTCCCGGACACCTTCGCCGACGGCCGCGACGAACTCGCCGTCAAGGTCTTCCGGCTGTACACCTACAGGGGCGGGCAGTACAGCCGCCGACTTTTCCAGCTGAGCACGGAACTGCGCGGTGCGCTGATCGTCCTCGCCGAACGCTCGCGAATGCCGTCCCCCAGGTGCGGGCAAGTCTTCTTCTGGGCGGCTGCAGCTGGCCTGTCCAGTGATCATGGAGATTTGACGAGCTGAGGTCGCGCTCCCGGCCGGGTCCGGGGCAAGATGGGCATCACCTTGAGAGTGATCAAGTCAGCCTGCGGGGTGGGTGGCGCCGCGCAGGCCCGGTTTCCAGGATCCCCGACAGCGTCAGGCTCTCAACGCCGGGCCAACAGGGGGGCGAGTCAAGCGCCCGAGTCGGGCTCGATCGTTCCATCCCCTTTGCCCCTCGCACCGCCAGACGTGAGCCGTACCATCGGAATACGCGACCATGCCTGACCGAACCCGCTGGGGTGAACGTGAGCGACTGGGCCAGCCGTACGACGGGGGAGCGCATCAAGTACCTCCGCCGGACTGCGGAACTTACACAAACGCAGCTCGCCGACTTGGCCGGCATCTCTGTCGCCACTGTGCAGAAGGCCGAGCAGAACAAGGGCGAGCTGTCCATCGGCTACCTGCTCAAGCTCGCGGCGGGCCTGCGTACCGACGTAGCGGTCATCCTCGGTCAGCAGGCACCGCGCCACGACATGGGCCTGGAGGCCCGCGCGGCACTGCGGCAGCTCGCCGACGCCGTCCACGAGAGCGCCCTCGGCGACTGGCAGGGCATCGGAGAACCAAGCACTCTGGACGATCTGACCCGTGCCCACGGGCTGGCCTACGAGGCGTACTGGCAAGGCGAGAACGGCCAGTTCAGCAACCTGACCTCGAAGATCCTCAAGGAAGGACGCGCCCGCTACGAGCAGGTCTCCGGCTGGGAGCGGGAACAGCTCGGCCGCCTCCTCGCGAGCACCTATCAGGCCGCCGCGTCGAATGCGATCCTGCTCGGCCAGCGCGATCTCGCCTTCGCCGCGCTCACCTCCGCGCATCACCTCAGTGCCGAGGCGGGCGATCCAGTGCTGTCGGCGCTCCTGGACTCCACGCTCTCTTGGGCCTACCTCCGGGATGCGAAGGTCGAGCGGGCGATGATGGTTGCCGAGCGCGCCGCCTCCCGGATCGAACCACCGCTGAGCAAGGCGCCCGGCCCCGAGCTGCTGGCCTACGGGCGCTTGATGATCTCCGCAGCCGTCGCCGCCTCGCGCTTCGAGAAGGGCAGAGGCGAAGCGGCAGCGAACGAATACCTCTCACGGGCGCACGCGGCGGCCTACCGCGTCGGCCGCGACAAGTCGCTCTACGGCACCCACTTCGGCCCGACCGCGGCGAACACCGAAGCGGTGGGCATCCGGGTCGCGCTCGGGGACTACGGGCGTGCGTTGAAGCTCGAAAGGGAGACCCATCTCCCCAAGTCGATGCCGAAGCTGGCGCGCAACCGCTACAAGCTGGACGTCGCCCTCGCCCAGGTCGAAGCCAAGCTCTACGACAAGGCTGGTGACACCCTCATCGAGGTCGGGCTCGACGCGCCGGAGTGGGTCAAGCACCAGGCGCTCCCCGGGGTGATCGGTCGGCGGCTGGCGAAGGTTTCCGCGTCGAAGGTTCAGTCGATCAGCGAGATCATCGGCGTGCCCTTGATCGTTTAACTCGTACGCTGCGTACGAGTCACTCCCATACGACCTTGGAGAGTCGTACGCTCCGTCCGTTCACCCCGCGTAAGCGCGCCGACACGATGTGGCGCATGGTTGGAAACGCGCACAAGACGGCGCCTGTTGCCCGGTCACCTCGCCTCACGCCACAACAACGATGGCGAAGGCGTGAATTGACCGACGCGACCGTTGGGGTCGAGCGCTTCAAGGTCATCGTCTACGTGTGCACCGCCGCGAACGCGGATCCCTCTTTGCCTCATCAGGAGTGCATCGAGCACGCCGAGATGTACGGCTGGGACGTCGCGGCCACCATCGCTGATGACACCGGCCTCTCCGCCCCGCAAGAGCGCACCGGTCTGGCCGAGGCCATCGAGCGCATCAAAGCCAAGGAAGCGGGCGCGATCCTCACCGCGTACCGCTCCATGATTTCGCCGCGCCAGGACGAGTACGACCAGATCGCGGCCGAGGTCGAGGAGGCCGGCGGCTTTCTGGCGGTACGAGACCGCGAGCGTCAGATCGCGGTTCCGATGGGGCGTTCGCCCGAGCGGGAAAGCCGCTCCCCCAAGGCTTGAGCAAGCTCCAACCATGAGCGGTGAGGGCCGCCTTCTCGTCCCTCGATGCCAGCTTCTCCTTCCCCCGGACCTCGTGGAGGACGGTGTGATCACTCTCGCTTCGCCGAGCGCAACCGCTCCCCGGGAGTCGCGCGGGAAGTTACCGGGCGCGTTCAACGACGGCATACCCCCTGCTCACCCGCAGCAGGGGAGGACTCCGCAAACGGACGCTCCGGAGAGACGCATGGACCTGCCCGACCGCGTCGTCGTGTCCTGCACCCGCACTCCTGAGCGGGTCGCCCAGCTCCGGCGCATCAGCGCGGCACACCTGCGCCTGTGGGGAGTCAGCGACTGCATCGAGACAGCAACGCTGCTCATCAGCGAACTCGTCACCAACGCCATCCGATACGGAGAGAGGGACGACATCAGCTTCTCCCTTTACCACCTCAAGGGAGAGGTACGGGTCGACGTGGACGACGGAACCCCCGGCCGCCCCAGGGTGAAGCGGCCCGCCTTCGACAAGGAGACCGGACGCGGGATGCTCATCGTCGACACCCTCGCCGACGAATGGGGTACCAGCGACGACGGCAGCCGGACCTGGGCCACCATGACCGTCCCGACACCGATGAGGACCACCCCCGGCTTCTGGTGTGAATGGCGCGGGGCCGACGGAGAACGCCTGGCCGCATGCGCATCCGCCGGGCCGACATCGGCGATCAACTGGGCCCGCACACAAATGCGGGTCATCGCTTCCACCATCGGAGAACCCCTGCTCGCGGATCTCTGGGACTGGCTGTCCGATGGGTGGCGGGACGCCGCCGCAGCACTCGAACGCGGCGAGGACTTCACGCTCCCTCTCGTCGCCGGCCCTCACGCGTTCGTCTGGCACGCACGCCCCGTGCGCTTCCTCCCCATGGCTGCCCTGGAGGGAGGTGAACCGGCGTGCTCCGCTACCGGGTAGAGATCGCCGGGGAAGGGCCGGTGGACGGCCAAGTCGTGCGTGTCGTTCTGGGTCATCATGACGCCCGAAACCCCCGACTCGCCCTGCGATGCCTCCGTGGACACGCGCTCCACATCGCGGAGGGGCTGGACCCCAACCCCGAGGCGTCCTGGCTCGGCAGCGTCCGCATGCAACGGGTGGGCGACGACCTGCCTGATGTGCCGGCGTTCTTCCGCACCTGGTGCAACGACGAGGGGCAGCAAGAAACCGCCATGGCCCAGCTCGCGGCAGGTAGGCCCTTCCGGCTATCTGCTGCCGATCACACCGGTCACTACTCCCTGACCGTCTGGCCCGTACACCTCCCACCCCCGCACGAGAACACGCTCGGTGCCACGGCAACGAACCCCATATGCCCCCGCTCCGGCCACCGACGCCGCAGGAAGCCTCGCCATGCGGCGAGGAAGGCACGTTGGTGGCCGGGGCGGGTCTCGGGTCCCGTCTCCGCTGTCTGAACTGGAGGCTCCCCCGACCTCGCAAGGGCAGGTCAACAGCACGAGGCGGGACCCGCACCAAACCACCACGAGGGAGAGGCGCGTTGGCAGCACCCCTGGTTGACGGCGACGAGGTGTCCGACCTGATCGCGCGCCATCGTCACCCCAGCCAGCGCCAGCGAGGACCTACCCGATGACCAGTGCGTCCGCGCACCCAACGAAATGAGGGACAGATGAGCGTTACCGCGCCACCGGCGCGAAGTAGCAGCACCACAAGTCCACTTCGAAGTCGTCCGGCCGTCCGTCGTTTTCTGGAGTGTCCGGCACTCACCCCCGCCGACCTTTCCATGGTGCTGCTCGTCACCGAGAAGCAGGCCGACCGGCCCATGCCGACTCTCACGGTTCCGGAAATCCCCGCAGCGATGCGCGAGGCCCGATTACACGGCATCCGATCGGTCAAGATCTTCGCCGAGTCCGCCCGACGGGACGCCACAGGCGAGATCTCGCTCGTACCCGACGCACTCATGGCCCGGGCCGTCCGCGCCGCGAAGGACGCTGAACCGGACCTCGCGGTCATGACGGAGACGTGCCTGTGCTCGTACACCGACTCCGGGCTCTGCTACGTCACCGACGTACGGGGCCGCCCGGACATCCCCGCCACGGTCGATGTCACCGCCCGGCAGGCCGTCGCACACGCGGTTGCGGGGGCCGACATCGTGGGCCCGGCCTCCATGGTGCTCGGCACCACGCAAGGCGCCCGCACCGCGCTGAACGACCAGGGCTACGGCAGCGTCTCCGTCATGCCCCACGTGATCTTCTGGAGCAGCCTCTACGAGGGCTTTCGCCGCACCATGGGCGCCACACCCAAGGCAGGCGTCGACCGCGAGTTCCAGATCAACCCCGGCAAGCCCGAGCAGTTCATCGACGCCGCACTCCAGCTCGTCCAAGACGGTGCCGACATGCTCCTGCTGGAGCCCGCCATGTTCACCGCCGACGTGCTCACCCACCTCAAGCAGCACACCCGAGCGCCGCTCTTCCCGTTCTCGGTCTCCGGCGAGTACACCGCGCTCACGTCCCTCGACGCCAAGACCGGCCGACGAGACGTCCGCAGGCTCATCGAACTCTTCACGATGTTGAAGCGCGCCGGAGCCGACGCCAGCGTCACGTACGCGGCCCTGGACATCGCCCGGCAGCTCAGCGGCTAAACCGCAGCCTCGGCCCGTATCTCGCCAAGAATAGAACGCGCGCCCTGGCCGATCAGCTCTCCGGCCAGGGCCTCCCCGAGCTTTTCCGGCTCGCTGAGCGGCCCGGAAAGCGAGCCGGAAATCTGATGGGTCCCGTCAAGCGACGTCACCTGCGCATAAAGCGAAAGCGATCCGTGCGAGCGGACCTCGGCATACGCACCCACGGGCACGCTGCATCCGCCATGCAATTCGGCAAGTAGCGCGCGCTCTGCCCGCACTTGGGCGTCCACCGCGAGATCACCCGAGGTGGAAAGGATCTCCCGAATCGCTGTGTTTTCCTCGCGTACCTGAACCCCCAGAGCCCCTTGCCCGGGCGACGGCGGAAACAGATCGATCGGCAGAATCTCGCCGATAGCGCCATCCAACCCGAGACGCCGAAGCCCCGCGACCGCCAGAACCACGGCGTCAAGCCCCATGGTCTCGATCTTCTTCAACCGTGGCGGGACATTACCCCGAATCGGCACGACCTCAATATCAGGTCGCACCGCCAGCAGCTGGGCGATGCGCCGCGGAGCCCCCGTCCCCACCCGCGCCCCCTTGGGAAGCCCGTCCAGCGTGGCCCCACACAGGGCATCCCGCGCATCCTCCCGGCCCGGCGGGGGAACCAGAATGAGTCCCGGCGGATTCGCCGTAGGAAGATCCTTCAGGGAATGGATGACCACATCCACGTCTCCACGAGCCAACGCGGCTTCCTGCTCGCTACTGAACGCACTGCCACCGCTCACAGCCGAGACGTCCGAAAGCAGCGACTTCCTGTCCCTGTCACCCCCTTCGAGAATCACTCGATGAGTAAAGGCGACCTCAGGGAATCGCTCACGCAAGGGAGCAAGGTATTCGCGCACCTGAACCTTGGCAAGGTTACTTGCACGCGAGCCTACGAAGTACGTGTCCACGGCAATCAACTCCCGACAGGTGATGGGCCGTCAAGTCATCGTACTCGCCAGGGCAATGCCATTATGCCGACCCATTGTCGGGATAATCGACGTTGACTTCTTTCCCGAAATGTTAGGGCACGCTGGAGCTGGGCCTACTCGCCCAAGATCAGTCACGCGAGCTAACTACCACCCGGGCCCTCCAGCCACAGGCCGGAAGCCGCATGAGAACACGGCTGGATCAGGCCCACGCACAGCCAACCGAAGCTGACGCGCGCGACGCCGCTGGGTAGCGGACGCCGACCGCTGCCCCCGGTTCCCACCCTCCTGGACGTTTTCGCCGCCTCGTCGCTCTAACAGTTCGACAGCAAGGACACTGGCGGAGAGGCACGGAGTTGAGCGGGATGTGGCTGTCGCTGGCCATCGTGGTGGCCGGCGCGACGGGAACCATGACGGCGGCGCTGGCGTACAAGGTCCGCGAGCGGGCTCGTCTTCGGATGATGACGGAGTCGGCACGCGCGCTGGCGCGGGGCGGGACGGTGCGCTACCGATCGGTGGACCAGCGCATGAAGGCAACGGCAGAGTGGGAGTTGACCGTTCCCCGACCTGAGGCCGATCCCTCACGCGGTGGGACTGGCAGGGGGGAGGACCGTGGTGAGTCCGGCCGGTGACGAATGGGAAACGCTGTACCGCAAGTACGGACGGAAGGTGCTACACGTCGCGACACTCGCCGCCGGCGGGTCGGCGCATGACGGATGGGACGGCGTGCAGCACGCGTTCTCCAAGGCATGGCTCCATCTCACCGATCCGTCAAAGCCGCCCGTGGACAACTGGGCGGGCTGGCTGCGCAAATCGGCCGTCCGCCATGACTTCCGCAGGTCACGGCCGCAGGGCCAGCCAAGTGGGCCGGGGATTCCCAAGCTCAGAGCGCGAGTTCGATTCTCCTCACCCGCTCCACGACAAGGACCCAGGTCACAGACCGGTCACAGACCCGGGCCTGGTTCGTCGTCCGGACCGTCCCCTCTGCGTCGACGGCACATTGCCCTATACGTGCCCTGCTGATGGGGCGCGTATAGGGCACGATCCTCGGGGCACGCACCGAGAACGGCATCTCGGCAGAGTCGACCGTGCCTCGTGACCCGCTCTTCGGCAGCAGCCCCGACATCGACAGCGGCGAGGTGCCCTGAGTCTGGCGATCCCTTCCCAGACTCGCGCTCACCAGATGAGCGTGCCACCATGCTTCGCCTCGCCCTGGCCCGCCCTTCCCCACCACGAGTGGGCGGGCCGAACGGGGCGGCAACGCCGTTCGATCCGCATAGACGGGCGCAGAGCCACCAGAAGGAGTCGCAATGGGCACATGAGGCGGCGATCAGGCAGAGTTCGCGGGCGGCCGTTCATCAGGGGGTGTGACGTCGGTGCCTTACTGGGTGTCAGCAGGCTGAGGCTGTGGTCGCACCGCAAGGGGGTCGTCAGGACGTGCTACGGCGTTCCGGGCCTGTGTGCGCGCCTTCCTCGGCAATCGGGCGGGCTCGGCCGGTGCCGGTGTCGATGAGGATTTGCTTGGCCGGTGTGATGTTGTCGGCGCGGACGGCCCGGGCCATCGCCGCGCGTGCCGCGTCGGGCGTCGCGTGCGGCGGGATCACCAGCAGGGAGAAGAGGTCTCGATCGCCTCGGGTGATGAGGATGGTGTCGTCACCCACCGGGAACGAGTCGATGTGCACGATGCGGTCGTCGATGGTCAGTCGTGTCGGCAGTTCTTCCCAGGCACCGGCGTCCAGACCGACGCGCACGACGGGTCCGAGGTGCACGGTCAGCGCGGTGACCAGGGCGGGAAGCTCGGTGCCTATGTCGCGGGATCGCGGCCACCACGCACCGTCGAGGATGCCCTCGCGGGTATGTGTCGTCGCCAACCGCAGCAGGGCTGTTCCCGGTTTCACGGCATGCTGGATCGCGTCCGGCAGAAGATTCACTTCATGCGGGGTGTCGGCGTCGGACATGGTCTGCTCACCCCCTGCGGGGTTCGGTGGACCGCCGGTTTCACCGTACTCCGGGAGCCCACTCACAGGCTCAGCCGCGCCCTGCGGAAACCGGACCCGGGTCCTGGAGAAGTGACTGATCGCACGCGGGCCGGGGGCACGCCCCGGAGTACAGTGAAAACACCGGGAGCATTTCGCACACCGGCTTCCACGCGGGTGTTGTTTTCGGCGAGCAACAACACCGGGACGTCGCAAGACATGCCCGGGGACGGGTCCGCGCCATGACCGTGACCGTCGACCGTACGACGACCGATGAGTGTGTGACCTCGTCAGCGTCGGCCCGCTTGTCACTGACGCCGTCCAGCCCGGTTCCGGGTCTTCTGGACGGTGCGTGGTGGCCTCGCTCCCGCGATCTCCTCCGTGAGCTGCCCACCCTGACGGACGTGCTGGACGCATGCTGGGGCCGGATCACGCGGGTCTCCGTGAACCCGGCCCACTGGCCCGTGATTCCGCGCAAGGTGCCGGCGACCGGGCAAACGGTGAGCGTGGGCTGGTTCACCGATGAGCAGGACCCGCATAAGTTGATCCTGCTGTCCTACGCCGCAGGCCGCTGGGACCTCCTGGTGATCCCGCCGGAGACGAGTGCGGCAGCAGCCGCCCGGCTGATGGCCGCCGCGGCCACCGTCGGTGGCCTCCTCACCGCCAGCGGTCT
This sequence comes from Streptomyces iranensis, assembly GCF_017874715.1. Taxonomy (GTDB): domain Bacteria; phylum Actinomycetota; class Actinomycetes; order Streptomycetales; family Streptomycetaceae; genus Streptomyces; species Streptomyces iranensis. Next base: position 111,778 of record NZ_JAGGLR010000021.1, read on the forward strand.
GATGGCGAGCGAAACCGCCTTCCGTGAGGCCGGGGAGGATCTCAGCCGGGAGGAGGAGTGGGAGACCGATGGTGGGCCGCCTCAATGGCGGCCGGAGGCCGAACCCGGCCGGACTCCTGAGCTCCACCGGACTCCCGAGTTCCAAGGGAGGTGAGGATGTGGAGACCGTCATCACGGTGTCCGTGATCATCGGCATGATCATGCTCGGAGTGCTGCTGATCCACCTGCTCAATGGCCGGCACAACGAGCGAATCGCAGCATTCCACTACAGCGATGCCCTGCCGGGAGTCGGCAGACGGAGCCGGAAGAGCCGACAGCCAGCAAGCCCGTCTGATCACGCGTCGCCCCCTCCTCACCCCGAACACCGCGACGGGCCGCGGACGACGCATGGCCTTCTCCTGACCGGGTCCGGTGGGCGCGCAGCGGGGCCCCACACCCAGCGGAGCGCCTTCCTGATGAACGGGGTCACCATGCAGCCACCGGAATCACTCCCGGCAGGGCGCGCCGAGGTGCGTATCGTCGCCGCGTCCCCCGAGGTCGCCCGTCAGGTCGCGGAGGTACTCCGTCGCTGCTTCGCCGGCGCCGAACAGCGGAGCTATCCCGCCGGTGCGGACGGCGGAACCCGCCTCCATCTCACCGTGGACACCACGCACACGGCAGAGCCGGCGCGGTCCTGGCTGGTAGCAAGTCGGCCCTCCGGGCAGGAGGCCACGCAGACGGACGAAGTCTGAAGGGATGCCCGTCAGTGGACCCGAAATGTTCGTTATGCCGGAAAGGTGCGCCCGGCGTAGGGTGACAAATGGGCCGGTTCACTCTCACGTGCAACCGACCCGAAAGGGCGGCTCCGGTGTTTCCACGCCGGAGCCGTTGAGGGAAGCGCGGCGACGCCGGGGTGGAGGGGGCGGGACGGCCACAGCGCGGCAAGCGGCACAAGCGCTTACCTCTGGGTGAGGACGGTGCGACGAAACGAGGTCGCCATGACAGAAGGTGAAGAGGGCCTCCGCAAAGTCACGGTGGACCGGTCAGAGGGATTCGGTGAACGGCTGCTGGGCGTACTGCTGGACCGGGCTCACGAGATGCCGCCCCAGCTGATCGCGCCGCTGGTCGCTGAGGAAGTGGGCAGGATCGGCGGGCGGGACGTCTCGATCCTCCTCCAGGACTACGACCAGCTGATATTGGCTCCCCTGCCGGGCATGAGACTCGTGGTCGGGGAGCCCGAGCGGATCGACGATTCTCAGGCCGGCAGGGCTTTTCTGAGCGCGGCGCCGGTGGAACATCCGCAGGCCGATGGCGTACGGATGTTCCTGCCGCTGCTGGACGGCAGCGACGAGGTGGGGGTGCTGGCCGTCACCCTGAACAGCGTCGATGACGACGACCGGCGGTTGCTGCGGCGCCTCGCCGGCCTGGTCGCCGACATGCTGGTCACCAAGAACAGCTACACCGATCAGTTCTTCCAGGCCCGCCGCCGTGAGCCGATGACCCTGGCCGCGGAGATCCAATGGTCACTGCTGCCCCCGCTGACCATGATCACACCGCAGGTCGCGGTGGCCGGAATCCTCGAGCCTGCCTACGACGTCGCGGGTGACAGCTTCGGCTACGCCCTGAACGACAACATCCTGCACATGGCCGTCATCGATGCCATGGGGCACGGGCTGGACGCCGCCGTGCTGGCCACCGTCGCCGTCGGCGCCTACCGGCACGCCAGACGCGCCGATGTCGGTCTCGCCGAGCTGTACATGTTCATGGATACGGCCATCGACGAGCAGTTCGGGCCCGACCACTTCGTCACAGATGATGCGCCTGGATATCGGAACCGGCCACCTGCAATGGGTCAACGCCGGTCACCCGTCGCCGCTGCTGATCCGCGACCACCGCGTCATCCAGGCGCTGGAGAGCCCGGGCACCCTGCCCGTCGGCTTCGGCGGGGCCATTCCGCAGGTCAGCGAGCAGGAGCTGTCCCGCGGCGACCGGATCCTCTTCTTCACCGACGGTCTCGTCGAGGAGCACCACGTCGGCGACGAGCCGTTCGGCGAGGAGCGCATGCTCGCCTTCGTGGACCGCGCGGGGTGCGTGGGTGAAAGTGTGCAGGAGATGGTGCGCGGCCTGTCCCATGCCCTGATGCGAGAACGGGGCGGGGTCACCACCGACGACGCGACCCTCTTCCTGGTCGAGTGGTGCGGAGGCACCGCCGACCGGCTCGTCACGGTAGAGGTATGACCGGCAGGTTCGCCCCTGGCGCTCGGGTTTGCGAATGCAAGGTCAGCCTGGGAGCGGTGGGCCTTGCGGGCATGCAGCCCGCTGAATGACGGAAGTGAAGAACCTCCTGCGCATTCGCTGGCCTCGTGCCCTATCCATGCCCTTCGCAGCAGTCAGCAGCGGTCATTAACGGGGCGATCAAGTCCACCCCCACACGCCCTGCTGGTCACGTTTCCCCTGGTCATCCGCACGACAGTCCCGAAAAGCGTCGGTGATTCCCAAGCTCAGAGCGCGGGTTCGATTCCCGTCACCCGCTCCATAGCGAAGGCCCAGGTCAGCGACCTGGGCCTTGTTTGTTGTCTAGACCTCTTTATGCCTCCCGTGCCCGTTGCGTGCCCGATGGCCCGTCGGCTTGCTGGGCCGTCTCACGGTGTGCCCGTACGCGAGCGTCCAGGGCGGCGGCGACCTCCTTCTGACGGTCGAGGTTGGAGTGCTGGTAGATCAGCGCGGCCCGCTCGGAGGACTGGCCGGCACGGACCATGGTGTCTTTGAGCGTCGCCCCGGATTGGGTCGAGAGCGTGTGCCCGGTGTGACGAAGATCGTAGAAACGGAAGTCGTCGGGAAGTCCGACTTTCGCCCGCGCCCGTCGCCATTTCCGCCCGAAGGAAGACCGACGGAACGGCGCCCCCTTCTCCCCAACGAACAGCAACCCGTTGGGCTCCTTCTCGGCGAACCACTTCAGATGGCGCTCCAGGTCCTTCCGTAGGAAGCCGGGCAGGACGATGAACCGCTTCCCCGCTTCGGACTTGGTGTCACCGACAACGCGCCGCCCTGTCGTCAGCTCGGGAGCGGCCCGGCGCACCCATACACCGACCGTTTCCAGGTCCACGTCAGGCCGCCGCAGCTCGGCTTGCTCCTCCGGCCGTGCGGGCCCGTACGCCGCGATGTAGACCATGAGGCGCCAGCGGGGCCCGATCGCGTCCGCGAGGGCGTCCACCTGGTCCACAGTGGCGACGGGTCGCTCAGGAGCCGACTCCTTGCCCGCCCCTCGAATGCGGCATGGATTGCGGCGGATCAGCTCGTCCTCAACCGCCGTTTCCAGGATCGCTTTCACCAGCCGGTACGACTTGGCGACGGTCGTTTCCCCGGTGGCCTTGAGCCGCTCAGCCCGCCATGTGCGGACTCTGGGCGGGGTGATCTCATCCAGGTCCCAGGCCCGGAAGGTGGGCTGTATGTGCAGCCGCAGAAGGCGCCGGTACAGCTCTTCAGTGGTCGCGGAGAGGTCCCGTTCATCGACCCACTGCGCGGCGTACTCGCCGAAGTTGACCGCCCCCGCGTCGGGGTCCTGCCAGTCGCCCTTGCGTACCTCCGTCTGCTGCTCCGCCAGCCAGTCATCTGCCTCCCCGGCCGTGGCGAAGGTGACTGGTGCCGGGCGGTCGATGCCATCGGGGCCGAGGTACCGCGCCTGATAGCGACCGGAGGGCAGCTTGCGAACACGCCCGAAGCGCCGCTTCTTCGATGGCTTCTTCTTCGGCATCAGGCAGCCCGCCCAAGACGCCGACGCCGAGGCTGCACCGTGTTGGCGTCGATGTACTCCTGAATGACGCTCTCCGGGATGCGGACATGGCGCCCCACCTTCACGTACTTGATGCGCCGCTCAGCGACCAGCCGCCGAGGGAAACGGTCCGTGGTGCCCAGCAGCTCGGCCACTTGAGCAGCGCTGAGGTACCGGTCACGCATGGGTCGGTTCTCCTTCCGTTCCAGGAGCGGGGGTAATGGAGGCGGTGAGCCATTCCTCAGCGGGGGTGAGGCCGGTACCGGCGTAGACCCAGTGGGCGAGGACAAGCGTGGTCTCGTCCGGGCCAGTGTCGATGGCCGCAGCCTGAGCACGTCGCCAGGCAGCACGGGCATCCCGGAGCGCGCCGAGGGTGGTGGAGTAGCGACGAGACTTGGTCGAGAAGTGGCCCCGGAAGCCGAGCATGTGAGCCCAGGCGCGGAGCCGGAGGTGTTCCAGGTCCCTGCGAGCGCCGAGCGCCCAAGCAGTGCGGACGAGGCGGCAGACGTGCTCGCTGATGTCGAGCTGGGCGACTTCGGCGATGAGCCGTATGGGCCGATCCAGGGCCCCCGTCGCGGTCTCGGCGCCCTTGGTGGCGTACTTGGCGATGTACGCGGCCACGGCCCGGTCGGTCAGCTCCTGGCCACCGTTGAAGTCGGCGCCTCGGATGGGCCGTACGTCGAGCTGCCCGCCGAAGGCGAAGGTGTGGGCCCGGCCATCGATGACAGGACCGACGACCTGGGCCCTGGTCGTAGCGGCGGTTGTGGCAGCGCGGATGGCATCGGTCAGCAGCTCGGCCGTGGCCCAGCCCGGAGGCGGGGTGTCGCCACCCTCGGGGCCGTCGATGCGGATCACGGCATGGAAGTGGACGGCGCCGCGCTTTTGGTACTCGGCGACCTTGGCGAAGGACAGCCGCGCATGGTCGCGGAAGACCCGTTGCGTGAGCCCGGCCCGCTTGGCGACCTCCCGCCGCAGGTAGATCGAGAACCGCCGCCACAGCAGGCCCGCGTGAGCGTTCCAGAGCACCGCGGATTCGTAGTCGTAGGTGTCCGGGTTGAGCGGTGTACCAAGTGCGTCGTCGTCCTGTTCGTGGCGGACGCCGCACCGACACGGACGGACCGTGCCAGCCGGGCCGGTGGGCCGGTTATGGACCGGGCCGAAGCTGGGCGCGGTAAAGGTGGCGAAGACTCGCGGGTGGGTGGCGACCTGTTCCGGTGTGCCTTTGCCGCCGCGTAGTCCGGCGGTGATCAGGTGGAAGGTGTCGCGGCGGTAGGTCTCGGCGCAGGCCGCGCACCGGGTGATGCGGCGGTTGTTGCAGCGGACCAGGAGATGCCCAGCAGGCAGCTCGGCGGAGTCCAGGTGTCGGAGAACGCGGCCGATCTCGCCAGTGTCCTGGTTGAGGTGGTGTTCGGTGCGGTGGCCGTCGAGGCGGATGGGGTTGGTGCAGCCGCCGAGGCCGGAGAGTTGGCGGAGCAGTGCAGGCATGGTGCCGAGAGCTGCCAGGCTGCCCAGTTCGGGCAGCGGTGGCGGGGTGGTGCGGGTGATGATGGGGTCTCCTCTTTCGGCTCTTGGGTCGGGAGGGGTTGGGCTGCCGGGGCGGCGGATGCTTGGCGGTATCGAGGCCGCCCCGGCAGTCGTGTTCGTTCGGGGTTAGCGGCGGCGCTGGCTGGCCAGGAGCGAGCGCATGACGACGGCGGCCACGGCGACGGATATGGCCGTGACGGCGACAGCGGCGAGCAGGGCCGTCAGGACGATGCCGACCGTGACCACGGCGCCGACCGTTCCGGCGTTGATCCCGCTCAAGACCCCGGCCGGGCGAGTTTGAGCGGGCGCGGGGGCGTGTTGGCAGGAGCAGGCCGCAGCGTGACTCTGCTGGGCCGCCGGGACGGCCGTGGGCACGTGGACGATCGACGGCTTGGGGGCTTCGGGGTACTTCGGACGGAACACGGCGATCTCCTCTCAGCTACTCGTCTAGTTGTGTTGGTCGTTGACGGAGTCGACGCCGGAGCGCGTACCGGACTCCACGAACGGCGCAAGCCCGGTGTGGGCGAGCCAGAAGCCGAAGAGCGCGATCACGACGGCGACCCACAGGCGGACGCCCATGAACTTGATCGCGATCCAGGCGACGGCGCCGAGGACGAGGACCAGGGGCAGACTGACGGTCACGGGCGATCTCCGTTCAGCGGATGGGACAGCGGTGCGTACGGGCGGCCAGCTCGGCGGCGGCGCGGGTGTCGTAGTCGGCGGAGAAGTCACAGCGGGGGGCGGTGCACACGGCGGTGTGCTTCACGCGCCCGCGTTGGTCGTTGGCGGTGCCAACACGGACCGGGCCAACGCGCAGGATGTTGCGGAAGCGGTGGAGCATGGTGGACTCCTGTCAGAGGCGGGAGGCGATGGCGTCAGCCAACGGCGCCGGGACGCCGAGGCGGGCGCGAAGGGTGTCGGTGTCGATGGGCGAGCCGGTACGGGCGTGGTGGTCGTCGGCAAGCTTGCGCGCGTGGTTCACGAGCGCGGCCGGAACGTGCGGAGCGGGCCGCTTCGGCTCAGGTTCCGGATCGGCGGGTGGCCCCGCGTTTTCCGGCTCGGTCGGGACCGATACGACTTCGGCAAGTTCAGCCGGAGCCGACGCGGTCTCGGGCGCTGGTGCGGTGTGGGCGAGGAGGGTTCCGCCGAGGAAGGCGACAGCGGGCCACCCGGCAACGAGGATGCGCAGCCAGTCCGGCACGTCGGCCAGGTCGAGCAGCCCGGCGGTGGCGACGTTCGCCCCGAGCGACGCGGCCAGGGCGACGACGAACCAGCACCAGCCCGCAGCCTTGGACGCCCCCGACCGGAGCCGCTTCCAGGCCGCCACGAGCAGCAGGTCAACGGAGACCGGATAGGCCCACGCCTTCCACCCGCCCTGTCCGGCCGCCGAGGCCAGGTCGTGCAGGTGGGCGAAGGACAGCGCGGCAGCGATGACCGCTTGCACGAGCACCGCGTCAACCCGCGCCAGGTAAGCGCGCATGAGGGAACTCCTTCCGGTCCGGTCAGCCCTCAGCGGTGAGTTCGTCGGCCCGTGCGCGAGCGGCAGCGGCGACCTCAGCGGCCTCAACGTCATCGGGCCGGGCAGCGGCGATGCGCTCCAGCAGGTCCGCTTTGCGGTTCATCAGCTCGGCGTTGCTCCCGGCCCCGCGTGTGCGGAAGTCGGCCAGGTCGGCCAGGAGCGCGGAGACCTCGGAGATGGTGGGACGGGACACAGGGACTCCCTCTCGGTTTCAGGCACGGCGGGGGTAGGGACACGGCACGGGTACGGTGCGCCAACCGTCAGACGGGGTGGATTACTCGGCAGCCGGAAGCGGCTTGAGCAGGGACGCCGGAGCGCTCACCGGAACGGCCGGCACGTCCGGCCGGAACGGCTCCAGCGCGGGCATGTCCGGCACGAGATGAGCGGTCTCGCGGCACACTTCGGCCGCCTCAGCCAGCGACAGGTACGGCGTACGGATACGGGACCATCCACCGGACGTATCACCAGCGACCGCGAGACCGGGCCGCTCTGGAGCAATGGCGCAGGCCGCGCCGACCGCTTCGGGGGCGATGTCGCCGAGCGCCATCTTGGCGGAGGCTTCATCGTTCACGCGGTGGCAGACCCGCCCGGTCAGCTGCGCCCGCAGCATCGTCGCCCCCTTGCCCAACTCGGCGCCGAAGCGCTGCCCGCAGACCTCCAGGTAGATGCCCGCTGCGCGGCCGAGTTGGGCGAGCCGGATGAGCTGGGTGACCATCTCGTCCCGCCGTTCCTCGTCCTTCCGCGTGGCGACCAGGAACAGCTCGGCCACCTCATCCACGAGCAGCACCACGGGCACCGGCCGCTCATCCTCCGGCAGACCCCAGATGTCAGAGGTGATCTCCTCGTCCGGGGTGCTGGGAGCGATGCCCTGCCGGGCCTTGATCAGGTCGTACCGGTCCTCCATCAGCCCGACCAGCACGGGCAGCAGCTCCGCCGCCTGTACGGGATCGGTGGCCAGGGCTGAGAACCGTGGAGCGAACGGCGCCAGTTCGACACCCCGCTTGCAGTCGATCCCCACCAGCGCGACCGGCTGCCGAGCCAGCCCGGCTATCAGGTGCCGCAGGAACATCGACTTCCCCGACAGCGTGGCGCCCAGCGTCAGTTGATGCGGGATAGCCCGGTAGTCCCGGACGAACGGCGTCGCGTCCTCCCGCAGCGCCACCGGCACTTTGAGGAAGCCGCCACTGGTCTTGCGAGGCATCCGGACCTTCCGGAACACATCGAAGCCGATCAGCCGCAGTTCGACCACACCCGGTTTGATCTCCTCCACGTAGGCGCCGTGAACGCCCCAGGCATGCCGCAGCCGTTCGGCGGAGGCAGCCACGTCGGCAGGTTCCTGCCCTGGTGCCAGCCGCAGCCGGACCCGCAGCCCGGTCGGCGTAGGCCGGATCAGTCCCCGACGCGGAGGCACCGGCCGCACCTCCCGATGGGTGAGCGCCCGCACTGCCCAGGCCCGCAGCCGCGACGGCGGAACGGTGAGGCCGCACGCGTCCATCACGGACCCGTACGACCCCAACAGCCGGGCCGTCGAGATGGGCATCCCGATGGTCGACCAGTAGGCGGCCGGGTGCCGGGCCCGGAGGTAGGCGGCCCCGCCGACCATTCCGGCGGCCGGGCCACCCACCTCCATCAGCGTCATCACGTCAGCCATCAGGCTCAGGCCCCCGCACCGACCGATATGGCGGCCGGGGCGATGGCCTCGGCCCGGAAGGCGATCCCGTGACGCTGCTGACCGTTGAACACGGTGTCCCAGGGCCGGGCGATCAGCCCGATCAGCGTGACCGGCGAACCGAGCGCCAGCCCCTCCGTCACACCGCTCTCTGGCACGGTGACCTGAAGCAGCGAGGACTCCCCGCCGTCGATGTAGACGACGCCGAGCCGCATCAGAACTTCACCGCTCTGCGCGTCCTTGGCGATCTCGCCAGTCTGCCGGTCCTTCACCTTCGGCTCCGGCGCCTCGGTCAGCAGAACCGTGGCACCGGAGGTCTCAACTCGGATGGAACGCAACTACTTCTCCTTCTCTCGCATCCAACCCGCCTACTTGTGTAGATGAGTTGCGGCCTTCGAACCCGAACGGGCGGGAACGGGGACCACCATGCCACACAGCTTGCCCACTCGTCTATACGAGTATGCGTCTTCGTGTGTACGAGTCAGAAGAAGCGGTCCGGGGCCCACCACGCCCCAGCCATGCGTCAGTTGGCAGGAAGCTGGTAGGCGAGGACGTACGCGTCAGCGGCCATCACGGTGTCACACACCTCCACCGCCCGCCCCTCGGTGTCGTAGGCAGTCCGAACCAGATGGATCACCGGCACACCCGAGGCGAGTTGGAGCGTGCGCACCTCGGCAGGGGAAGGCATCCGGGCCCGGATCTCCTCATCGAAGTGGTCCAGGCGGTGCCCCATCTCCTCCAGCCGGGCATAGATGCCACCGGGACCAGGGTTGGGCTGCGCGATCGGAGTGTTCCGCGCAAGATCCAGCGGCAGATACGAGGTGGCGAACTCCACCGGCCGCCCGTCCAGCAGATACCGCCGCCGCCGGGCCAGCACCTTACGAGGCGAGCCCAGCCGAGCAGAGATACCCGGCGAAGGCCGCTCCTCCTTCACCTCCAGGCTGTCCACCTCCGGACGACTGCCCGCCGCCTCCGCCTCCACCGTGAAGGCAGCCTTCCCCTGATCCCGATGCCGCCGCGCGAACCGGTCCGAGGCCAGCCGCCGCACAGGCGGCCGGGGCCGCACGAAGACCCCCTTGCCATGCTCGGATACGGCCAGCCCCTCTTGCTGGAGCAGCGACAGAGCGTTGCGGACGGTCATCCGCGAGACGCCGAAGTGGTCGACCAGTTCCGTTTCGGAGGGCAGCTTGTCTCCCTCACGGAAGCGCCCCTTGTCGATCGCTTCCCGCAGCGCGTCGGCGATCTGCCGGAACACCGCCCGGTCGCTCGTCGGGTCCAGTACACCCAGGACGGAAGTCAGGGAAGGCATGTGTACGTACTCCTTTAGGTATCTAGACGAGCGGCTGACCGGAATTGCTACGGTGGAGAGCCTAGCCAGCCGGGAGGGCCGAGGAACGTGAGCACTGAGCGCCCGCACTCCGTGAGCGTCGCCGGAGTCATCGTCGACGACGCGGGCCGTGCGCTGCTGATCAAGCGACGCGATAACGGTAAGTGGGAACCGCCCGGCGGTGTGCTCGAACGCGAGGAAACCATCCCCGACGCCCTGCAGCGGGAAGTCCTCGAAGAGACCGGCATCAAGATCGCGCTTCCCGCGACCCTCACCGGCGTCTACAAGAACATGACCGGCCTGATCGTCTCCCTGGTCTTCCGCTGCGAAGCACTCGACGGCACCCCGACTACCGGAGCGGAAACCCGCGCCCTGCGCTGGGCCACCCGCGACGAGATCACCGAGCTCGCCGACGAGGCATACGCGATCCGCGTCCTGGACGCGCTCGACAACACATCCCCGCCGGCCGTCCGCGCCCACGACGGCGTACGACTCATCTAGCACGCACCCACGACCCATAGCCCCTACCAGCACGAAGGAACTTGTATGGACGAGTATATGAGTGCTCCGCGAGTTTGGGGCCTGATGTGCCCAGGATCCCGAGAAGAAGTCACCCGCGCCCGCCGTTGGACCCGCGACATCCTGAGCAACCACCCCTGCGCGGATGACGCCGAGCTGATCGTCAGCGAACTCGGCAGCAACGCCCTCACCCACACCGCCAGCGGCACCCCCTACGGCACCTTCCAGCTCACGCTCTCCCTCTCGCCCCGCACCGTCGCGATCTCCGTCACCGACGAGGGAGGCCACCCCGAAGAAGTCAGCCCTACGGAGGCCGACGCAGACGACACCCACGGCCGCGGATTAACCATCGTCATGGCACTCGCCCGCCGCTTGGACATCACCGGCGGCCAGTACGGCCGCACCGTCACCGCCCAGCTCGTAGCAGCCCCCGAGCCGGGGGTCACCACATGCTGAGGCCCCTGCTGCGACCTGGCTACTGGTGCGAATGCTGGACGCGCTCACCAGCCACAGGACCCCGCTCCGTCCTGCTCGCCTCCATCGAAACCGACAGCCCCAGCGAGGCCACCGGTTGGGTCCGCGTCACCGTGCGCACCATCGCCTCAGCACTCGACCGGGAAACAGCCCACGAGGCATGGGACTGGGTCACCCACGGCTTCAAGGAAGCCGAAGACGCCCTCACCAACGGCGAAACAGCCACGTTCGCCCTCACCCAGCACGACACCCACATCGAATGGATCCTCCGGCCAGTCACCTTCCTACCGCTCGCACACCGCGAAGCCCAACGCCTCCCGGCGTGCGCCGAACAGTTCACATGCCCCACCACACACAAGATCGCCCGACACCAGCCCAACAGCCACTGAGTTACAACCTTCTCTACAGGTTCAAGGCGGCTCGCTCCGCTCACCGCACGCGGCCCGGCCCCCGGCCGGGCCTGCGCTCCTGTCTCCGCCCCGCTCCAGCCCGGCCGCCGCCCGTGCCGCGCGCACAGCAATCAGCCACCTAGCGTCAGAGAAGGGGTACATCGTGGCTGGGGCGGTCGGCTCCACGGCTTTAGGCAGCCACTTTGGGGCGAGCCTCTAAGATCATGGCCCCAACGTCGTGCTTTAACGGGCAGGTCCACAGACTGCCCGACGCGCCGCAAGCTTACGGGGCCATGATCACTCGCCCCAAAGCAGCTCCAGCCCAAACCCGCTCCACCGACCTCTGAAATCCAAGCGGATCGTGAGTCTACTGCGGTCTGTCACCTGGAACCTGGAATGTTGTGCACAGTGTGAACCAAGATTCGCGACACGATAGCCACGCCTTGATCCACCTCATGCCTCTCAGGCTCGCGAGGGGACCGGCCATGAACTACGTCATTCCTGACCTTGCGCAGCTTAGACAAGAGATCTACGTCTGACTGACTCACAGGAGCACCGTCTAAAGCAACACGACGACGAAACCGCACGAAGAGCGGCGGATTATTGATATCCGCCAACAGATTTTCTATTCGGGTCGTTTTGAGGGGGTCATCGAACTTAGCAATGGATCTGCGAATAGCCCGCTTATCCCCCTTCGAGAAAAGATCCGGCACAGGAGTCTTGCCCACATAGAATTCGACGGATTCCCAAAGCGCAGTAATGCGACTAATGCCATCATCCCCTCGCGCAGCCCTAGCGCACGCAAGAATTGCTTGAACAACGTTCCGAGGAAGGTCACGTGGGATGGGTGGACGAGTGACACCAATGTGCCGAGTAGAAGGCTCCAGAATGGTCAGATGGGGTCCTTGCTCCGGAACACGCAGCCAGCGCCTGTGACTGCGAATCCCCCTCACATACACAAGGCGGCCTCGATGCGGCTCCACAAAGAGACTCTTCCTATCCCAACTGCCCGTCGATCCATCCGGCAATGGTGGAACTGAGTACCTTGACCGAACTATCAGCCAGGATAGGGTGAGGTCAAATTCTTGTATCGCTTTTTCTTCCGCAACAAGCGCAAGAGTGCTCTCTATGTAGGTGACGGCATACGCTTTCGCCTCGATAAACTCCCTCTCCAATCCGTTCAAATTTGGGAGCGAAGACAATTCCAGAGAACCATTTGGAGAGATTGTCACGGATCCGAGGCGAATCGGCCGATCCACCTCTATTCCGTTAACAGGGCAGATGACCTCGAATACCTCGCTAGGTAGCGTCTGAACATCCTGAATTTCGATTTGCTGATCATTTAGCCCACCTCCTCGTGCGAGAGTGTAGATCATTTCAATTGCAGGCATATCTGCGGTAGCCATGGGCGCCACACGCCGCTCTGCGAACTCGGGACGAGCACTGCATGTGATTTCTATTGAGCCCGCTTCAGCGGTCGCCTCAACAACGAAGCCAGCGAATATTATTTGCGAATATTCCCCCTGCACTCGCTCTACAGTGACCTGACTACTCAGATCCATCCTACTTACGATTGAGGAGCGACTGTTGATAGACAGCTTGGCTTCCGTGATGTCGTTTAGCTTACCTCTCACAGCGAGAGAGAAAACCGCATGACTGACATCCACTGAGCCGAAGCACACAATCTCCCGTCTCGCCCCATCCCCCAACGGAAATAGATTCCGATAGTTGATTTCTTCATCTGCAGTCATTGCGTAGCCGATTCGTCGTGTGCGGCGGTTGTATGCGCGAGGGCTTCCTCTACCAATGGACCTATTGCTTCGTACCAAAAACTGGCGAGATTAAAGATTTGCTCCAAGGGCGCATCTCTCCCCGATGCTAGATCTCGCACCAGGACCATAACCTGCTCCGTCGGCTCTCGAAGTGCGCTGCGAGAGCCAGCGCTGATAGTACTCGCTACTTGCTCAGCCGAATCCTGTCGTCCGCCAAATTTTATGGCAATTCCTCGAAGTGTCATACTGCAGTAGAGAAGAGAGGACTCAGGCAATCCTTGATCCATGGCCGCCCGACTCAGACTAAGATATAGGACGATATCAGCGGCTCGAGAAGTGCCTACAAGTTCTGGATTATTTGAATCTTGAGATTCTCCCAATTCAATTAGCTGGTCTCGCCGATTGACTATCCGGAGAGCAACTTCGGCGGCCTTACGAACCAGATTAAATGCACCAGATTCCCACCAATGAGTTTCACTTCCCGTGATCAGGTCAATTTGTGATGCCGTCGGTTGCCGCAACCCTTGCATCACGTCCACAAGATTTCGCACCGCATACATCTCGGCTATGGCTGCCTGATTCAGCGACCTGCGAATTGGCGTTACAGCAGGGTCAGGTGTGAAATCAGACGCCGCCATCGGAAATCGAACTATCGGACGATTTTCTGGCCCAGTGCTGCGATCCTGCTTGCCAACATGGAACTTGAGTGACGAGATGAATGAATACCACTTGTTTAGCACCTCCTTTTGAGGCTCGCTTCCCTCATCTTCGACCAGAGAAGACCAGCGCTTCTCCAAATCTGTACTTAAGTTACTGACATAGGTAAGGAGAGTTGCCAGATCTGAGGCTCCGGGTGGATCTTTCGCTTCGCCCTCTTGCATTTTTTCAGGCTCTACTGGCACGACTTTGGAAGTAGCTGGCGATCCTGGTTGGACTTTTCTGTCATCCTCTCTTTCGAGAAGACCCTCAGCCGTATCTACTGCCCGGAGGATGCCTTCAAGGTTTGGCTTCTCGACAGGAGTGAAGGACAGGTCTCTCCCTTTGCCGAGGTTAGCCAACACGTCTTTTGGCACCAGCGTTGGATGTCCGTAAAGCGTCTCTCCATGCAAAGAAAGGATAACTTGAGCCGATTTCTCGATCTGTTTCCGGTGCGTTTTAAGAATTGTCGCCGCCAGATACTGAAGCTGAGAAAGTCCTACGGCCAAAAACTCTTGAACGACCCAATTATCGGCGCCGGGAACCCCAGCGGCGTGTAGGACTTCCTTTCGGAAATGGGCTACAAGGTGATTTCGCCCCTCGCGCGACACAGTCGCTATTGACACTAGCGAATCGTCGCGACATTCGCCTATACGCTCCAACGCTAGAATTGGCGATCCCTCGGAAAGCAGTTTCTTCGCGACGTCCGAGATCGCTTCTTGAGTCTCGGGGGTGTCTCCTAGATTGTCGTATTCTCTGCCCAGAACCTTCCTGGGCCACGACGAGATAGCTTCGGCCGCTTCCACAGCTGCCCTAGAAAGCATCGATCTGTCGCTGTCGCTAAGGCACCCATTGGCCTTTTGTATGCCCATGACGCACTCTTCAAATACTTCATTGAAGCGCTGAAAAGAAAGGTCCACGGCATTGCCTTGCCAGTTGCCAGAAAAAGACCTCAACAACTTTTGCGCATCGTCGATTTCTCCTTTCTCGCCGTCACGAAGATCTCGAATATATTTGAGCGAGTGATGGCCATTGCTACCTAGTTCCTTTGAAACCATGCGTATGAGGCACCAGTGCTCCATAGTTCCCCTCCCTTGCGATCGGCGGCTTCCCTCGCCACCGAAGGTTGATCCAGAGTGCCTGATAAATGGGGACAACGCATGCACTTTGCCTGAAAGGGTCATAGTTGAGGGATGGGCGCCGGTGAACGACCATGCCCGCAGCCCACAGCAGCACCAACGGAGGGGGAAGGTGCACCCCGGAGATACGCAGAAGCGCTAGCCCACACTGGCACCACGAGTGACATCAACGACCGAACACGTCAGTGCGCGAGCAGGACTTGGTTCGGCCGACCTCGCTCCACCGCCGAGCCGGGTCGTGATCGAACTAAGTGAGGGCTGTGTGGCAGCCAAGTACAGCAACATGCGCGATCGCCCCCTCCCTCGATCACTGCCCGACGCACACGACCGACCGAACAGCCGAGGGAACCTCACTGGCCGCACGGCCCGTAGTTCGCATCAAGGGGGCAGCCATGCCTTCGGCGGCCGTCGTGCCCGATGCGTGCCCGATCGGGCGGTGAACCACGGTCATTCAGGTGCCTTGAGCAATCCTTGCGTGCCACGACAGGTAGCCCGTTCCAGCAGGTCAGCGCAGATTTGGTGTCCACCACGCCCGGTGATTCCCAAGCTCAGAGCGCGGGTTCGATTCCCGTCACCCGCTCCACGACGAAGGCCCAGGTCAGCGA
Source organism: Streptomyces iranensis (assembly GCF_017874715.1). Lineage (GTDB taxonomy): Bacteria > Actinomycetota > Actinomycetes > Streptomycetales > Streptomycetaceae > Streptomyces > Streptomyces iranensis. The sequence continues at coordinate 127,162 of NZ_JAGGLR010000021.1, forward strand.
CCTGGGCCTTGTTAGGTCACCGTGCCCGTTCCGTGCCAGATAGCTGTCGCACATGGCCAGCGGTCACGTTCACTCCCCCGTGTCCCGATCCGCACTGTCGATGCGCTCGGCAGTCCCCATCAGGCATGCTGGATCCATGAGCAGGTATGCAGCGGCCAAGCCGTACGTACTGCCGGAGTCGCTCGCCGAGCTGAGTGGGCCCACGACTGGTGGCGCCACGCTGCCGCGCCACATCGACTGGGGACCGCACTACGTCTACGACCTGGCCGACGAGGCCGACCTCCGGCTGATGTACGAGCGAGTCATCCGTGAGGCCCAGACGCGCGACGACCTCAACGCGTACCTGGACGCGACATCTCTACGGCAGGTATGGCGGGAGCTGTTTCTACCCTTCCCCGTCAAGGCCGCTTGGGAAGCTCGCTTCCCCGAACTCCGTGCACCGGGCACCACGACAGCAGCCGCCTAGTGGACGACTTGCACCGCCAACTGATCCGCATCGGGCTGGACGCTCTCGCCGAGGACTACGGATACGCCCTCGCAGGCGGTTACGCCGTCCAGGCCCACCACATCGTCAACCGAGTCAGTGACGACGTGGACCTCTTCGCACCGTTCGACAGAGCGAGCCGCGAGATGGAACAGGCCGCGGAGCGGATCACCACCGCCTACAAAGCCGCTGGATACATCGTCGAGCAGGTCCACCTGACTTCCACCTACACCAGGTTGAACGTCACCGACCCAGCTTCAGGCACACAGAGCAAGGTGGAACTCGTCGCTGAATTCCTGCACCACACGCCGGTCGACTCCGACCTCGGACCGGTACTCCACCGCGACGATGTCGCCGCAGGTAAGACCAGTGCACTGTTCGCCCGAGCCGAGGTCCGCGACGCCATCGACGTCGCGGGGCTATTGAAGGCCGGCTACACCCGCGAACAACTCATGGACCTCGCCGCCCAGAACGACGCAGGCTTCGACCGCCGCATGTTCGCCGACTCACTCGCCCGCATCCAGCGGTACACCAACAAGCAGTTCGCCGCCTACGATCTCGACGCCGATCAAGCCGCCACGATCCGCGCCACCTTTGCCGACTGGCAGCACAAATTGCTTTGACCCCGCAGGCCTCCCCGTCGCAGGCCGAGGGCTCGTCCACAGGCCTGGAACCGTTCGACGGGCACCGCGCGTCAGGCAGAGCGTGGACGCGGGGATAGCGGCGGTAGTCGCGGCAGCAGTGGGGGCTCTGGCGGCGCTTGTCGGAGCCCGCATCGGAGGACGATCGGCCGTCGAGGCGGCGGCGGTGGCCGGTGCTGAGAGCCACGAGCTATCCCGGGCGGAGGCGCGGCGTGCCGCCTACGCGGATCTGGGGACAGCGGCTTTCCAGTTCTCCCGGACGTTCGTAGACGTACAAGCCGTGATCAACGGTCGACATTTCGGTATCAACCCCGAATGGCAACAGGTCGACCCTGCCCTCTACAGCACGCTGGACTCCAGGCAGGATGACGTGGCCCACGCAGCGATGATCGTTCAGCTGCATGGGCCGATGGAGATCGTCGATCTCGCCTGGGACATCTACGCGCAATGTCAACGCGCGGAGCGCCGACTGGCGGAATATGCGGTGGTCCTTCGGCCAGGGGCCGAAGAAGCCCGGCGAAGAGCCGAGGAAGCCTGGAACGCCGTCTCCAAGGCCCGAGGCATCTTCCTTTCCAACGGTCGAGCCCACCTCGAAGGGCAGCCCATTCCGCTGGAGGGAGAACCGTACCTGCACACCTTGGATCGGCCGAGCCTGGATCGTGAGTCTTGACATCCTCGATTGATATCGACGACAGCGGCGGCGCAGCGCGTACCCCACGGCAATGGGCTGGTGCTGCGGGTCTACAGCCGCCACCTGACGCCAGCAAATCGATCGTAAGGCGAACCGTTCTCACCGACCAGCTAGATCCGGAAGCAAGGTCGTGCCCGATGCGTGCCCGATCGGGCGGTGAACCACGGTCAATCAGAGTCCTTGAGGAGCCCTGGCGTGCCACGGCATGTAGCCCGTTCCAGCAGGTCAGAGCCGATCCACACACACAAGGCCCGGTGATTCCCAAGCTCAGAGCGCGGGTTCGATTCCCGTCACCCGCTCCACGCTTAAGGCCCAGGTCAGCGACCTGGGCCTTGTTTGGTTTTCACAGGGACAGCCGTTCGCAGCCGGACTTCGATCAAACGCATACTGGAGTATGCTCGACTCATGTCCGCCACAACACGCATCACCGTCACCCTGCCCACCGAGCAGGTCGCCGAGCTGAGGAAGCTCACGGACAACGTGTCCGGCTACGTGGCTGAAGCGGTGGCCCGCCAGATCCGCCACCAACTCCTCGGCGACGATCTGCGGCGCCATCAGGAGGAACAAGGTGCCTTCACAGACGAAGAGCTCGCCGAAGCCCGCGCCAAGATCTTCGGCACCGCCGACCGTGCCAGCCGCACGGACGCCGCGTGAGCACACACCTTGAGACCGTCGTCCTGGACTCCCAGGGACTGTCCGCCTGGGTTGCCCAGGACCGCAAAGTTCTCGCGATGTTCCAGGTGTTCCACGAGATGGGAGCCGATCTCGTCATCAGCGCCAACACCATCGTCGAAGTCAGCCACTCGCGAGTGAACCTCCCACGCCTGAACTGGGCCCTCTCCCGCGTCAAGGTCGAACCCGTCACCGAACAGGCGGCTAAGGCTGCCGCCGAACTACTCAAGTCAGCAGGACTGCACGGGCACAAATACGCGATCGACGCCACCGTCGCCGAGGCAGCACTACGCCAGCCGCCACCAGCCGCCGTACTCACCTCCGACACCGACGACATGGCCAAGCTCTGCAATGACCGCGTGCGACTGATCGCCCTATGAGGCGCGGGCCCCTTAGGACAGACTGATGCGTGGAGGACGACGCACCAGATCCGCACCAGATAGAGCGGTAAGCAACGGTCGATGACGGGTGCTGCGGCGGGCACACCAGCCCGCAGCCAGCATTCGTTCATGCTGGTCAGCGGCATGCCCAGTGTCGATCACCCCGTGATTCCCAAGCTCAAAGCGCGGGTTCGATTCCCGTCACCCGCTCCAACAAAGAAGCCCCAGGCCAGCGGCTCGGGGCTTGTTTGTTGTCCAACCCCCTCCAGACGGCTCGCACCAGATGTAGAGTCCCCGGCGGTCTCCTCGGTCGAGCACTATCGTGAAGCAGAGACGGCCGACAGGGAGAGTCGATGACTGCCGCCCATGACTACAGCGATCTGCACGACATCATCGAGCGGCTTGAGCCCGAGCAGGTGGAAGAGCTGCGTCGCCACGCCCTGCGCTTGGTGAGGACGCCCCTGCCGAGCCGTTTCCGCGTCCTGCGAAGCTTCGACGGACCGTCGGACGACCTCGGAGCTCGCGCCAAGGACATCGCTCGCGAGGAACTCGGCGAGGCCGATGCTGATCGTTGACACTGGCCCCATCGTCGCCCTACTGAACCGCAACGATCCCGACCACAAGAGCTGGCCGAGCTACTGGAGTCCCACAACGGCGAACTACTGATCACGCCGTATGTGCTGACCGAAGCCTGCTACCTGCTCGCCAAGTACGTCGGCCCCGACGCAGAGATCAACCTCATCGAGGCTGTTGCCGCAGAGGACCTCGTCCAGGCCCCAACCGCCCGGGACGACCTTTCCCGCATGGCCGAACTCATGCAAGTACCGCGGATTTCCTCTTGGTGTTGCCGATGCCTCAGTAGTCGCCCTTGCGGAGCGCCTCAAAGCGCCCACGGTCGCCACACTGGATCATCGCCACTTCCATGCCATCAAACCCCTCCACGTACCCGCGCTGACGCTCCTGCCATGAGGCTGCGCCGTCCCCGATGCGTGCCCGATAGGGCGGCGAACAGCGGCCAATCACGGGCTCAGAGGGACCCCGCCGGAGCCCAGCCAGCAGCGCGTTAGCGCAGATCAGGGCCGGTTTCGCGTCCGTTAGGCCCCGTGATTCCCAAGCTCAGAGCGCGGGTTCGATTCCCGTCACCCGCTCCAGACAGAAGCCCCAGGCCAGCGGCCGGGGGCTTGTTTGTTGTCCAGACCCCTCTAGGCATCTCGTGCCAGATCCGTGCCAGATGCCTGATCGTGGCGCTCCTCGGCCGCAGCCTTGGCCGCACGGTCAGCCTCAACTGTGGATAGCCGGCCAGGGGGGTGGTACGGGCCACGTGCCGACGGATGTGCTCATGGTCTGCGGGCTGTCGTCCACCTCCGGACAGGTGCCGTCCCAGGCCGCCAGCCGCAGTCCCACCAGAGCACTCCCGGCGTTGCGGCGGCGCCGACCAGGCCGCGCAGCCGGTCGAAGAGCGGCATCAGCGGCTTCACCCCAAAACGCTGGCGCGCCTGCCCGCAAGGCTGCCGCTGATGGATGAGGCACCATCCCAGTTGGCCATCGGGCCATCATCGCCACCCACAAGCGGCAATGGCACAGTCCCCGAAGTGGCCCTGGGCCAGGATGAAGTACACCACCGTCCCCGGCCGACAGCAGGGGTACTCCAGACCAAAATCGCTCCGCCGACCTGTGTCATGGAGTGTCACGTATGATGCGGCCAGCGACTCCCTTAACTCTCCTCAACGCTATATCATAGGCCCAGGCATAAGTAGAGACCTTTTTATCGATGGAGAAGTGTCGCCCTGTCGCTGTATCCAGGACGCTATGGAACTCATCCATCAGTTCCGACCAAGCTATCGCCTCGAAATCACCATCGCCCCAACCGTAGAGAGATTTCAGCTCCTCCTTCACGGCCGAGAAGAAGGACAGAGGTTCGCGGGGTTCCTTTCCGATCCGGACATTGCTTCTCCGTAGAAATTCCTTAAATTCCTCGGGTGCGTCCACCCACTTTTCCGGACTGTCCCTGAGCTCTGCGTAGTCGATCCAAGCCCAGAAGCTCTCCGCATCGGCCACGTCTCGAGCCTCAGCGTGATGGTCTCGGCACAGCAGCGCAAAGTTCCTGACATCCATGGAGCCCCCCAGAGCAGTCGGGACAACATGCGCCCGCTCAACAGGCCTACGCCAGCACACCAGGCAGGCGGCTTCCTCCATGCCCAGGTAGTCGGCAATCGCCCGAACGGTTGGCGCCGTCTTCCGGTTAGCTGGCTCCTTCTCTCGCGGCTGAATCCCTAGCGATCCGGCATCGTACCCGTATTTACTGCCGTCATCTGGATGATTGATCTGCAAGGCGTCGGGAATGTCGTTGCGCTGCTTACCCGGGTTCCGTACATCGTAAAGAGGGGTATGAATTTCCGTTAAATAGTCTCTCAGGAATCCGAGCGCATAATCTTTGATCAGTTCGAAGGCATCGTGGTCGTATCCACCAGCCTCATTCCTGTGACCCTGGATGTCGATATAGAGAAATCGTGGGGCGCCAGGCGAGCTCTTCTCTGCTTGCTTAATACACTCGAAGATACGAAGCGCACTCCGCTCGAAGTTCTCGTATACTTTCATGTCATGGTAAATCGCAACCCCCTTTTGCGTCTTCTTTTTCCGCGTCTGCTGTCGCGTCTTCTTCGCCACGGAACCCCCCTAGGCCACGGTCTTGGTATGGCACGGGAGCATGGCAGATCGCGCTGACATCCGGGCCAAAAGCCGCGGCTTCCGAAGCGCGCGGTGCCGCGCGGTTGGCACCCCCGTGCTGTCAGTGCTGCCACGTAAGGTGCAGTGCACCGTGCAGGTCGAGTTGGGGAGGCTGCTGTGGACGCTGCCATGCTGATCAGTCCAGATCCTCTGTGGTCTGCGAGCGAGGTCTTGGCACGCCCCAGCCCCATCCCGTCGGCTCCAGGTGTGCACGGCTGGCGCTTCCATGCCTCCCCGTTCTCCGATCTTCCTGACGGTCAGTTGCCGCACGTCGGCATCGCCCCGCGGCACATGGTGACGCGGACGAGTACGCAGAACCTTCGGAAGCGGGTGCGGTACCGCTTCAGGGGCAACGCAGCCGGCTCGACCCTTCGGCTTACGCTCGGCTGTCTGCTCGGGCCGGAGCTACGACGTGTGGGCAGCGGCCGACGCAAGACGTTCGGCACGGCTGGGGAAGCCGCTCTCAGCCAGTGGATGGCAGAGAACGCCCGGGTGCGCTGGGTGGAGCACCCGGAGGCATGGACCGCGGAGGCCGACCTGATCGCTCGGCTCGACCTGCCACTCAACCTCGACCAGAGCAAGCGCAACGCCTTCCGCCCACGCTTGAAGGAACTGCGGGCCCAGGCACGCCAGCGAGCGAGGGAGCGACCGGTCACGTCATGAGTAGGGAGGTCTTGAAGCACGTTGACAGGGGAGAGGGAGGCGGACATGGGATCGCGACCGGCCAGTGCCATGGGTTACGGGGACGACGCCGAGGAAAGGGCGCGCCAGTATGAGGCTGTGGCCTTCGAGACCGTGCACGACGACTTTCTACCCTGGCTACCGGCTGATCCGGGCAGGGTGGTCGACATCGGCGCGGGCAGCGGCCGGGATGCCGCCGCGCTGTCCGCTCGCGGGCACCAGGTCGTGGCCGTCGAACCCATCCCCGAACTGCGGGATGTCGCAGAGCGCCTGCACGCGGACGCGGCGATCGAGTGGGTGGACGACGCCCTTCCAGCGCTGAGCGGCCTGCGGGGGAGATTTGACCTGATCCTGCTCTCCGCGGTGTGGATGCACCTGGACGAGCAGGAACGCTCTGAAGGCATGCGTAGGCTGGCCGAGTTGGTCTCCCCCAGGGGCTGTGTGGCCATGTCCCTGCGGCACGGCCCGGTCCCTGCCGGGCGGCGCATGTTCGAGGTCTCCGCGGCCGAGACCATCGCGCTGGCCGACCGGTTCGGCCTCTCGCCTGTGCACCACGGTGAAAAGCCGGATGTCTTGGGCCGAGCAGGTGTCAGATGGAGTGCCCTCGTCTTCCGGGCAGAGGCTGACACCGATCGTGGTGAGGGCGAATGACCGTGGACTTCTACGGCACGCAGCCGAGCGCCCGCACGTCTTGGCGGCTGGCCGTGTTGATGGGCGCCAACTCACGCACCTACAAGTTCTCCCTCGGAGCCGCGCTCCTGGGATACGCCGCACAGGACAGAACGGAGGTGACGCTGGAAGAACTCGCCGCGCCCTACGCCATGGGGCTGCTCGCACACTTGGCAGAAGCACCCCAAGCACCATCAAGCCAATCGTTGCGCGACTCGGACTTCCTGGCGTTGGCCAAACAAGAGGCCGAGGAGTCAACCAGACTTGGCCACCCGACGGATCGACTCCTGCACGCGGCCGTGAAGTCCATGCCAGAGATGGTGATGCAGAAGTTCCACAACCTGCGGGGCGGAACACAGACGGCGCATCGCTTCTACGAGCTGGCCGGAACATCGAGCAAGCGCATCGTGCGACTGACCGCCGACCTCCGCAGTATGGCTCAAGGTGAGCAAGCCTCCGGTCTCCGCGGTGAGTTGGACGCACGGTGGAATATCGTCGAGAGCTCCTTCGCCGCAGGCATCGGCCGCAGCCTCATGGAAGAGGGTATCGCGGTGGACTTGCAGACTCTGAAGATCACGGACAAGCTGCGCCGTCGTCCGGTCACCGGGGTCATCGAAGCCATGGTCGGGTTCCAGCACGGGCGCTGTCTGATCTGCACCCAGCCGATGGGCCCCGATGACAAGACCGCCGTCGACCACGTGTTCCCGTTCTCCCTCATGAAGCGCATGGGCGGTGTGTCCGGCTGGCAGGGGCCCGACCTGGACGTCATCTGGAACCTTGCCCCTGCCCACAAGGCATGCAACAGCGCCAAGAGTGCCCGGCTCCCCACTCCCCAGGAACTGCACCGCCTCGCCCAACGAAATGAGGCGATCATGCAATCGCCCCGTCCGCTGAGGCGAACCCTTCAGCTCAGTCTCAGAGACATGCGGCTGGGCAGCGGCGTCGGTGCCCCGTGGTCGCGCTTCCTCCGCCAGGTCCAAACCTTCTGCGACTGATCACGAGCACTGCTGTGCCACATGCGTGTCAGAACGAGCGGTAGACCACGGTCAACCATCCGCCACGCTCAAGATCGCCCAGGAGTCATTCTCAGGGGTCGACCCGTTACCCGCTCCACCACGAAGCCACAGGTCAGCAACCTGAGGCCAAGCTTGCTTGTTGGCTGCCGTTGTCCAACCCCTCCCAAGCGCCTTGCACCCTCCTGGAGATCCCCGCCACAGTCGACGTCGGGGCCCGGCAGGCCGCCGCATACGCGGCGGTGACGGCTCCGACGCACCATGGGTGCCACGCCCAGGATGGGCGAGGGCGATGACCTCGAAGAGGTCGAACAGGACGATGCGTAGGCCGATGGACATGGTGCGGTGGACATGGTGGGACTTCCTCCGGGTCCCAGCGGTTTCGGTTCAGGGGCGGGAGTCCGGGGCGCGGGCGAGCGAGGTGAGGGATGTCAGGGCGTCGGGGCCGGTGGGAGCGAGGACGACGCTGGTCGCGCCTGCTGCGTGGCGGGCTGTGATCGCTTCGCGTGCCTGGTCGGGGGCGCTGGCGACGCTCAGTTGGCGGACCCAGGCGGCGGGCATGGTCTGGGCGAATTGCCGGGCGTCGGCACAGGCGGCGCGGTGTTCGCGCAGCCGCGCGGCGAACGGCAGGGGGTCGATGTGGGCGGCCCAGTCCGGCTAGCCGATGGTGGTCAGTCCGTCGCGGACGCGGGCGAGAGCGGCGTCCGCGTCGTCGTCGACAGCGGCGTCGTCGTAGGTGACGACAGAGGCCCAGGTCAGCGGCTTGGGCCTTGTTTGTTGCCCACTATTGTCTAGACCGCGCTATGCGTCTCGTGCCAGATCCGCGCCAGAAGCCCTCACCTCTTCAACCGGGTGGGCGCACACCGGGCCGGCCCGGGTCGACAACTCCGCACGGGAGAGGGCGAACTGGCCTTCGAGGTCTTCCGGAGTGCGGTGGGACTTCAGAGCGGTAGATCGTCAGGCAGGACACGAAACGCCTTGTGATGGCCGAGGGGACGTACGGCACGGAAGTCTCGGCGGTCCAGGGTGAGGATCGCGTCGGTGTCGTAGTCGGCTGCCAGGGCGACGTTCACCAGGTCGGTGAGATCAAGGTCGAGCGCCAGGTAGCGGGATCGGACGGTCTGAGCGATGCCGAGGTGCCCTTCGGTGATCTCGGGGACGGATACCCGGCCGCGGCGCATCCAGCCCCGGATGTCGTCGATCGCGCTCACCGCGGCCTCACGGCCCAGTTCGCGGGTGGCTACGTGGTCCAGTTCAGCTAGCAGCAAGGGCGACATGACGAGCAAACCGGCGGTCATGATCGCCTCTTGGGCCGCTTCGTGCTCAGGGTGCGTGGAATCGAGCGCGGCCAGCAGGCCAGAGGTGTCAGCGATGACGACGATCACGCAGTAGTTCCTGAGCCGGTTTCGCGCTGGGCAGCATCAGCGACGACATCACGAACCTCGTCCTTGGAGAGATTGCGCCCAGGGCCGGCGAACGTGCGGGAGAACAACGGCTCATCCCACACACGATTGGCCATCGCGGCGAGATGGATGCCCTGCCGGATGATCTCGGCCTCACTGATGCCACGGCGCTTGGCCGCCTCCTTGATGATGGCGAGATCTTCCGGGTCGGCGTAGACATTGGTCCGCTTCATGGACATGTACCAACGGTAGCATATGTACCAGATTGATGTATGTCGAAGCGGAGCGTAGGCGAGCGGAGATTCGCCTCCATGCGGGTTCTACATAAGCCATGCACCAACGGCAGGAGTGTGAACCGCTGAAAGTCCCGTAGCGATTACGTGGAATGGCCCCACTCGCTCCATGATTCCCGGCACGGCTGATGCCGTCTCGGATGCGCGGAGGCGCATCGTCCAGTACTCCAGCCGTAGACCGTGCTCTTGTGACTGGGCTCTCCAGTCGGCCACATCGGTGCGTGTTCCGGTGGCTCAGCCCTCGCGTATGACGGTGCGCAGGTGGGTGCCGAAGACGTCGGGGGTCTCGACGAACCCGGTGTGGCCGCCGGGGAACGTCGTCAGCTCGGTGCCCAGCGACTGAGCGAGCGCGCGGGAGGTTCGATCGCAGAGCTGTCCGGCGGAGTCGTTGCCGATGCCCACCACGATGCGGGTGGTCGCCGCGCGTAGGGCTGCCGGGTCAGGCTGCCAGTAAGTGGAGGCGCGCATCTCGTGCGCGAACCAGCGGCGCTCGTCCGCCACCTGCTGCGGATCGCGCTCCCCGCCGAACATCTGCTCAATCACGGGCTCGGGCATCGTGATGTCGGCCTGGGCGAAGAACTTCTTCCAGGCCCCCGTCACGTCACCGGCGAGGTAGGTGGCGATGAGGTCCTCGGTGCCGGTGCGCAGTTGCTCTCGGTCCTCCAGCAGTTCGATCAGCGGTGGCTCGTGGGCGACGAGGGTGTGCACCTGGTCGGGATGGGTCTGAGCGAGGGCCAGCGCGCTGACGGCGCCGCCGCTGGAGCCCAGGACGATGGCCGGTCCCGCGCCGACGTGGGCGATCAGCCGGGACAGGTCGTCGGCGCGCAGTTGGGGTGTCGAGTCCTGGTCGGGGTCGTCGAGTGTGCTGCGGTTGATGCCGCGTGGGTCGGTGGTGAGCACGGTGTGGTCGGTGGCGAGCATCCCGGCCAGCGAGGCGAAGGCTGCGGCGTCCATCGGGGCACCGACCAGCACGATGAGAGGACCCTCGCCGCGTACTTCGTAGTGCAGACGCGCGCCGGGCACCTTCAGGGAACGGACAGTGGCGGTGTCAGTCGGGTCAGTGATCATGCGCTCTCCGGATGAGGCCGTGATGGGTCTGTCGATGACGTAGACCCTCCGGACGGTGCAGACTCATCGCTCGCAGATCGCGGCTACTGATGATCTTTGCGTGATGTCGCGCCATGGCCGACGATCGTCGCAGTTCAAGACGATGCCGTCGGCGACATCACGCGTGGAATCTCAGCAACAGCAGCTCTGACCGGAGTGTCAGGCATCTGCGAGAGCGCATTGGGCGGGGCCCCACAGCAAACAGGGACGCCGGCGCGGCCTCGGGGCTGATGAACCAAGGCGCTCCTCCGCATACGGCTTCGCAGGTCGGGGCTTGTACACACCCGTTAGCCGCCGGTGATCCCCAGCTCAGAGCGCGGGTTCGATTCCCGACAGCCGCTCCACAGCAAAGCCCCGGGCCAGCGGCCCGGGGCTTCTTTGTTGTCCAGACCTCTCAGGGGTCGCCGTGCCCTGGCGTGCCCTGACTCGCCGGGATGACGGTGCGGCCGCACGGCTCGCTCCGGCGGCGGTGGAGCTATCCGCTTCCACAGCTCATCGATAGCAAGGTTGGCAGTCCCGATACATGACCTTGTCAGAGAACCCGGCTGGGCTGGGTGGGTTGGGCGGGTTGGCTCGGCACCATGTCGTTGCCGGCGACGTCGATCAGGTCGAGGACGAGCTTGTCGAGCTCTCCGGCTCGCCAGGCGAGTACCACGCGGCTGGGGCGGTGGCCGGTGACGGGCACGAAGCTGACGCCCGGTGTCGCGTGGCGGTGAGCCGCGGCCGCCGGGAGCAGGCCGACGGCGGACTGCCACACGACGGCGTGCAGGCACTCGCCGATCGTGGTCACCACGGGCGTGTCCGGATCGTCGGAATCGGCGGCGAGCCAGAAGTCACGCCACTGCGGGTCGGCCCCCGGCGGCAGCCGGAACGTCGTGCGTCCGCGCAGGTCGGAGACGTCGATCCGGGCCGACCCGGCCAGTGGGTCGCTGGAGGGCATGACGGCCACCAGGGGTTCCTCGTAGAGGACCCGGATGGCAAAGCCCGTCGTGTCGAAGGGCAGGCGGGTGAGGGCCACATCGACCTGCCCCGTACGCAACCCCGCGCTCGGATCGGTCAGGCCGCACTCCCGCAGCCGGACGGCTGCCCGGGGATGCCGTCGGCGGAAGGTCTCCTGCGTCCCGGCGTCGAGGACCGCTCCCGCGCCGGCGACCGCGCCGACGACGATCGTGCGGTGTCCGGTGCTCTGTCGCACCTTCTCCTTCGCCCGCTCGGCGTGTTCCAGCAGTTCCTTCGCCTCGTCGAGCAGGACCCGGCCGCTGTCCGTGAGCAGCACACCTCGCGGTGACCGTTCCAGCAGTCGGCAGTCGAGTTCCTCCTCCAGTTCTCGGATGCGCCGGCTCAGCGGCGGCTGCGACAAGTGCAGGCGGGCGGCGGCGCGGCCGAAGTGCAGTTCCTCGGCTACAGCGACGAAGTACCCAAGCTGCCTCAAGTCCATGACCGGCCACGATACCGAGACGCTCGGGGCGATACGGAATCGGTCCTGGACCTGGTGGTCTCGGACGCGGTGACATCGGTGCGGTACAGAACCGAGGAGGAAGCATGCACGGCAAGCTGCTACCGGTCGACGGCGCGCGGGTGACGACGCTGATCGACAATTCCAGCGACGCCCTGCTGCCGGACGGACGTCTCGTGAGGCGGTGGGGCCTGGCCGGGGCAGGGGCCGGCGCGCCCCTGCCCATAGCACCGGCCGGCCTGACCACCGCGGGCACCACGATCGACGTCCTCCGGGCCGAGCACGGCTTCTCGGCGATGGTGGAGATCAGCACAGGCGGTCGCAACCGGCGGATACTCTTCGACGCCGGAGCGACCACCGACGGTCTGATCGGCAATCTCGACCGCCTCGGCGTGCACCCGGACACGTTCGAGACCATCGTCCTCAGCCATGGTCACTTCGACCACGTGACCGGTCTGCACGGACTGGTACGCAGACTTGGGCGACCCGCCATGCCGGTACTGCTGCACCCCGACGCGTGGCGGCGGCGCCGGATCGCCGGCCCTGGCGGCGTGCTGGACCTTCCGACGCCCAGCCGCAGCGCCATCGAACGGGCCGGCTTCACGGTGATCGAGGACCGGCGGCCGTCCTTGCTGCTCGACGACTTCCTCCTGATCACCGGAGAAGTCGAACGCAGTACTGACTTCGAGACGGGCATGCCCGGCCACCAGGCTTGCCTCGAAGGGGAATGGGGCCCGGACGAGCTCATCGAGGACGACCAGGCCCTCGTACTCAACATACGGGGCAAGGGGCTGGTGATCCTGACCGGATGCGGACACGCGGGGATCATCAACCTCATCCGGCACGCCCAGAAAGTGACAGGAATCCAGCAGTTGTACGGGGTGCTGGGCGGCCTGCACCTGCGGTCCGGGCCGGTCGTCGACCGGACGATCGACGAGTTGGCCGCCGAGGCGCCCGAAGTGGTGGTGCCCGCGCACTGCACCAGCTGGGCGGCACAGCAGGCGCTGGCGACCCGGCTGCCCGACGCCTTCCTGCCGAACTCGGTCGGCAGCACCTTCCTTCTGGGCGGAGAGATATGACTTTGCCTCGGCGTCCTTCGGCCCTCGCCCGTCCAAGACCACCCATCCTTGCCGCCAACGTGCCCGCCCCTCAGGACAGCTTCCAACGGTCGATGGGTGCGGACCGCCGTCGAGACCCTTGGGGCGGGAGCCTTGGGGCGGGAGCCTTGGGGCGGGAGCCTTGGGGCGGGAGCCTTGGGGCGAATTTCAACGGTGATTCGAGCGAGTTGAAATTCACTGATTCGGGAACAACAAGACCTTCCTACGAGATCATGTCGAGAGATTCCGCAGCACCGAAAGGCTCGCGGCGGCTACTTACGAATTGGCTCGGTAATTCCGTATAGGCCGAGGAAATCGGATGACACGACAGGGAAATTCCGAGAAGTATTGCGTCGCCGACAGCTCGATGACTACGATCGAACTCAGTAGTTAGCGGCCATCGCTATCTGCTGAAACCATCTTCGAGAGAATGTATTTTGCTTCGCAAGGCATTGATCACGCTCGGATGCGTGGCGGCGATCGGAATGGCGGGTACGGCTTCGGCTTCGGCGGATGCTTCGCGGTATATCGCGTCGTACCCCACACATGAGCAGTGCGTAAGGGCAGCGCATATGCTCACCGGCGGCGGCACCGGCGAGAGCTGGAGCTGCCGGTCGAACAACGGCGGTCCGTATAAGCTGTACGTTTGGTGACGTGGGCAGTTTGCTGCCGGACCAGCGAGTGACCTGTAAACGCGGATGAACCAAGGCGCGTGAAGTGCCTTGGCCCGCTTTCAACGCTCATAGTGGAGCCCGCCCGAAAAGGTGGGTGCGTGGGGGAAGTGGGAGATTCCGAGGGCCCCGGGGGAGCCGCCGTCTGGCTCGTGAGCGGGAGGCATACTCCCAGCTCATGAAGTAGGGCTACAGCAACACGGAAGCCTGCCGGGTCCTCGGTATCAACCGGCGGACCGGTAAGAGACGGCGCAACAGCTGGCACATGCCGAACAGCGGGAAGCCGAAGCCTCCGATCCACATGGCGGCTTCGGCTTCTTCCGGCCTATCCAGGTGCCTGCGCGCGAAGAGGATCGCATCCACATAGCCGACCCGAGTTCATCCAGTACCACCTCGCCATGCGGTGGAGCCCTGAACAGATCTGTCACGCTCTGCGCAGGCTCTTTCCCGACACCGGCCGGGCCCGGCGCCGGCCGCACCGCCAGTCCTACAAGCGACTGCCTCGCAACATTCCGCACATGGTGATGATCGCTTTTCCGTTGGGAGCGTGAACAACTCGGCCGCCTGTTCACGCTGCACGCGGACGGCCGGGCATCCCCGCCACGATCGACGTCACCGCCCGGGAGCTGAGCGGCTAAACCGCGGCATCGGCCCGGATCTCGTCGAGGATGGAACGCGCGCCCTGGCCGATAAGCTCTCCGGCCAGGGCCTCCCCGAGCTTCTCCGGCTCTCCGAACGACCAGGATGGCGAGCCGGATAGCGACCCCGATAGCGAGCCGGAAACCTGGCGGGTCCCGTCCATCCACGCCGTTGGGTGAGCTGTGGAACCTGACCGCTCTGACGGCTGGCTGCCGGGCCACCGGCCGCTGGACCAGCCTCCTGGCCGTAAGCCCCTCAACCTCACCGGTGGCGTCGGCTCCCCCGCCAACGCCACCGCTCTGCGCTGACCCCCAACGACCCCGCGGGCACGTCGGTTGATGGAGCGTCAGCGATTCGTTAGTGGCGCGCTAATGGAACGGTAGCGGTCACCGGCAGGGTGAGTGGCACACCGAGCGAAACGTCGCCGGGCGCAGTACTCCGCTGATGACGAAGAGGGTCATTCCATGCTTATCACCCGCTCCCGGATCCGTACGTTCGCCAGTGCAAGTCTGTTGGTGACGGCCGCGATGTTCGCCACCGCTTGTCAGAACTCGGACGACACGAGTAGCGGGTCCAGTGACTCGTCCGCCTCCGCCGAGGCGGACACCGGCAAGGACAGCGCCTCTGGCTCGGAGGCCGGGTCCTCCGATGGGAAGGACAACGGGGCCCAGGACGGCTCCGGCGCCGACACCGGGAATGGTGAGCGGAGCAAGGTCGGGCAGGCGTGCGGGGCCAATGACATCTCCTGGAGCACCAGGGAGGAGACGCAGGCCGGCGGGTACATCCTGGTCATCGCGAAGGCCAAGCCGGGGATCACCTGTGTGCTGCCCGCCGCGCTTCCCACGGTGGCCTTCGGGTCGGACGGTACCGAGGCGGGTCCCGCGGAGCAGGCCGTCGGGGAGGCGGTCACGCTGGGCAAGGGAACGACCGCCTATGCCGGGGTGAACCCCAAGACCACCAACGAAGACGGCGGCAAGGAGCTGGACAGCATCATCGTCGGGGTCGGTGCTGAGGACCCCAACCCGGTCTCCCTGCCGGTCGGCACCATGACCGTCGACAAGCCCATCGTCACCAACTGGCACACCTCCGCGGCGGATGCCGTCCCCTTCGGTGGAACGGACCAGTAGCCATAGGGGGTCGGCTGTGCACCGCGGTTTTCTCGCAGCAACAACGTTAGGAGTTCGTAGATGCTTCGCAAACGGTCACGCCTGATCGCCGCGCCGATCGCGGCTGTCGCCCTGACCCTGACTGTCGCCGGTTACCACGCCAGTGCGGCCGGGTCGTCGCCCTCGGGCGACGCGGGACAGTCGAAGGTCACCAAGGCGGCGGGCCCGTGTCTGGCCGATGCCACGACGCTGGTCGGCGATCTGGACGGCGACGGCCACCCGGACAAGATCGCGAATCCTGGGCACACCGGCACCAAGATGACCATCCAGTGGGGGGCCGCGGACGGCTCGTTCGGCGCGAAGCAGTCCGTCAGCGAACTTCTCGGCGCGAAGAAGGGGGAGGTCGCGTCCGCCGCGGTCGCCGACTTCCAAAACGATGGCACCCTGGACATGATCGTCAACATCGTCGAGCCGTCCGGCGGGGACGACCCCTCGACGGCGCGCGTCGCGGAGTACCGCCCCGGCCCGCTCAAGCGGTCGAACCTGGGCTCCACCGACTCCCGGCACTCCGACATCGGCGACCACGGCGAGGTCCAGCAGCTCCGGATCGCCAACTACGGCGACGACCCGTACCCGGACCTCGCGATCCTCAACAACTCCGGTGACGGGCAGTTGGACCGGGACGTGCGTCTGTCGTACGCGGGCAGCGGCCCCGGGGACTTCGACTACGCGCTGAAGGAGAAGTACGGCGAGTTCGGGACCACGGCCGAGCCGCCGGCCATGCCCAGCGACGGCTGGAAGCAGTTCTACGAGCCCTGCTCCTGATCCTGACCGCAACTGGGCGCCGCCGGTCCTCTGGGCACCGGTGGCGCCCGGCGTCGTCGGCGCCCGGCGTCGTCGGCGCCCGGCTTCAGGTGTTCTCGCGGTTGTTGAGGATGTCCAGGATCCGGCCCGCGTGGCCGTGGCCCAGGCGGGGAGTCTCCGCGTCGGCCGTAGGCCGGGAAGTGGACGGGGCGCGGTAGACGTAGCCGATGCCGCGGGCCGAGACGATCGCGTCGCCGCCCAGCGGCGTGGCGTCGAGCTTGCGTCGCAGCCGTGAGACGGCGAACTTCACCCGGGTGGAGGCTCGCCCGCCGGGGTCGTTCCAGGCCGTGGCCAGGAGATGCTCGAAGGGCTGTACCTTGCCCGCGTTGCGCACCAGGCAGTTCAGCAAGCGGAACTCGACGGGCGTCAGCTGCAGCGGTTTGCCCACGACGTGGACCTCCGCGCTGAGGGAGTTCAGGCGCAGCAGCCCGTCCTCGTAAACCGGTTCCTGATTCTCCGTGCTGCCATGGCGGCGCAGTACCCGTGCCATGCGTGCCAGAAGCTCCTTGGGGCTGAACGGCTTCACGATGTAGTCGTCGGCGCCCGCGGCGAGGCCGATCACGAGGTCCTGGTCGTCGGATCTCGCCGTCAGGAAGATCACCGGGATGTCACTGACGCTGCGCAGGCGACGCAGTACCTCGATTCCGTCGATGCCCGGCAGCATGATGTCGAGCAGGACCAGATCAGGACGTCGCGCGTATGCCTCGCGGAGGCCGGTGGATCCGTCGAGCGCATGGCTGACCTCGTAGCCGCCGAGCTTTGACAGCATCATCCCGATAACGGTGACCATGGCCTCGTCGTCCTCGATCAACAGCACCCGGGGACGGCGACGTGTCGGCGGCTGTGGCTGTGTCTGTGGCTGTACCTGCGGCTGTGGCTGTGGTTGTGCGGTGTCCCGGTCGGTCAGTCGGACCGTTCTGACATCACGGGCCGACACTCCCTGGCCGACCAGGAAGTCCAGAGCCACCTCGTAGCACGTGTCGCACAGCCGGGTCTCACGGCGGTTCAGCACGATGGCGAAGCGCGCCGTCCGGCCACAGGCGTGGCCGGCGATGTCCGTCGCACAGGGGCCCGCCGTGAGAGCGGAGACGTTCTCCGCCCGGCGCCGGGTCCGGCGGGCGGCCGACCGGCAGGTGTCGGAGCAGTAGCGGCGGCGCCGCCCCACCTTGGCGGGCGTGGGCAGCGGCGATCCGCACTCCTCGCAGCGGTCTGCGGCGGCGTCATCCACGTGCGGCCCTCCTCCTCAAGCTCCTCCTCAACCGTCCTCGACCTCCGTCGCGACGCAGAGCACGTAAAGAACGTTGAGCACGTAATCCGTTTCGTGCCGCGACTCAGGTGCGAAAGAGTTAGCGTCTCTTGGTTCTTCCGTACGTGTGCAGTTTCCTGGAATTGTGCGGCCCGGCCGCCTCGCGACAGCCGGGCCCGGGGAGTCACGATCGCCTGTGCTGTCCGGCGTCGACGATCCGCTCCCCCATCGCGCGGAGAGCCCTCGCCACTATGGCGAGGGCCTCGTGCTGAGCCAGGACGGCGACCGCGTCCAAGACACCGGACACAATGCACAGCCCCACCCCCCACGAGGTGCTCTCCCGCAGGCACCACCTCCCAGCCGACGACTCGGGCTCAAGGGCGCGGGCGGAGTTCCGTTCCGTCCCTCCCCCGTTCTCCTCCGTGTCCGTGTCGGGGCTGTCCGGCTCGGGGGTTCGGCACATCGGGCGACCTCCTCTCGACAGCGACCGCGACCATCGCGAGCTGTCGCGACTCGCACGCGGTGGCCATGCCGCGTCGGAAGCCGATCGGCGTGTCCTCCCCCTCACCCAGGGTGATGCGCTCACAGTGCGGCCTGCCGACGCGCCCCCGCAAGGCACCGCAATCAACGTAGCTTCGGCACCATCGCGTTGGCCGCGCCTCGCGCCGGGTGCGTCAGTAGCCGTACCGTCCACCGATCGGTGGACGGGAAGTTCAACCGGGTACCTCTGTCGGCCAACTGCGCCGCCCAGCAAGGCTTTCTGGCATGAAATCACTCACTGTGCGCATGGCGCGCTGGAGCGCTCGGCACCCCTGGCGGGCCATCGTCGGCTGGCTGGTGTTCGTGGCGCTGTGTCTGGGGGCCGGGAGTGCCGTCGGGACACACAGCGCGACGACGGCCGACTACCGGGTCGGCGAGGCCGGGCGGGCGGAGGCGCTGGCCGCCGAGGGGGGTCTGGAGCGCCGGGCCACCGAGCAGGTGCTGATCTCCGCCCCGTCGGGCGCCCTCGACCGGGACGCGGCCGAGGCCGCCGCCGGGGATCTGACCGCCCGGATGGAGCGGCTGCCCGAGGTCGCGGGCGTCGCCGACCCGCAGCTGTCCCGGGATCGCCGGATCCTCATGGTCGAGGTGGCGCTGAAGGGCGAGGAACGGGATGCGAAGGACAAGGTCGACGCGCTGACCGGACAGACCGGCGCCGTGGCGAAGGCGTATCCGGGGCTGCGGCTGGAGGAGACCGGAAGTCCCTCCATCAGCAAGGGGGTCGATCAGCAGCGCGGCGACGACCTGGCGCTCTCCGAGAAGATCACGCTCCCCATCACCCTGATCACCCTGTTGGTCGTCTTCGGATCCGTGACCATGGCGGGGGTGCCGCTGCTGCTCGCGCTGTCGTCCATCGCGGCGGCCATCGGGCTCTCGATGGTGGCCTCCCATGTCTCTCCCGACGCCGGGGTCGGCACGAACGTCATCCTGATGATCGGCCTCGCGGTCGGCGTCGACTACTCGCTCTTCTACCTCAAACGGGAGCGCGAGGAGCGCGCCCGCTCGGGCGGCCGGCTGAGCTCCGAGGCGCTGGTGGACATGGCCGCGGCGACCTCGGGCCGGGCCGTCGTGGTCTCCGGGCTCGCGGTCGTGGCCTCCACCGCGACGCTGTATCTCGCCTCCGACGTCATCTTCTCCTCGCTGGCCACCGCCACGATCGTGGTCGTCCTGGTCGCGGTGGCCAGCTCGCTCACGGCGCTGCCCGCGATGCTCGTCAAGCTGGGCGAACGGGAGGAGCGCGGGGCGCGGCGCCGTGCCGGCCGAGGAAAGCCCGCGCGCCGGACCCGGGGCAACGGCGGTGGCCGCGTATGGGCCGCTCTGCTGCGCCCCGCGAGCCGGCACCCCTTGGCCACCCTGTGCGTGTCCGTACTCGCCCTGCTCGCGCTCGTCATCCCGTTGGCCGGGTTGAAGATCACGGAGATGAGCCGGGACACCCACTCCCGCGACATCGCCGCCATGCGGGTGTACGACCGGCTCAACGAGGCGTTCCCGGATCAACGGGTCACCCACCAGGTCGTCGTACGTGCCGACGCCGGGCGATCCGGCGAGGTCGGCGGGGCGCTGCGGGAGCTGGCCCGGCGCGCCGACGCCGACCCGCTGTTCACCGGCGCCTCACCCGTGCGGACCTCCGCCGACCACCGGATCAGTACGCTCGAGCTGAGGGTGCCGTACCTGGGCAACTCCGACCAGGCGTACGACTCCCTCGACCACCTGCGCGAGGACTACCTGCCCGCGACCGTCGGCCGGGTCGGCGGGGCGGAGTTCGGAGTGAGTGGCGACGTCGCCCGGTACGCCGACTATCCCGCGCACCAGAACGGCAAACTCCCGCTGGTCCTCGGGGCGTTGCTGCTGGTGACCTTCGCGATGACCGCGTACGCCTTCCGCTCGCTGGTGCTGGCTCTGCTCGGGGTCCTGCTGAATGTGCTGTCCGCGGCGGCCGCGCTCGGTCTGCTCGTCCTGGTCTTCCAGGGGACCTGGGCCGAGGGGCTGCTGGACTTCCACTCCACCGGTTCGATCGGATCGCGCGTACCGCTGTTCCTCTTCGTGATCCTCTTCGGGCTTTCGATGGACTACCAGGTGTTCGTGGTGAGCCGCATCAGGGAGGCCGTACTGGCGGGCGCGGCCACGAGGCAGGCCGTGCTGGACGGCATCCGGAGGTCGGCGAGTGTGGTGACGAGTGCCGCGGTGGTGATGACGACGGTCTTCGTGAGCTTCGTCTTCCTCCACATCATCGAGATGAAGCAGATCGGCTTCGTCCTCGCGGCGGCCGTGCTGCTCGACGCCTTCATCGTCCGGATCATGGTCCTTCCGGCGGCGATGCTGCTGCTCGGTGAGGCGAGCTGGTGGCCGTCGCGGGCGGCGGGTCGGGCGACGGAGCGGGCGGCGGGTCGGGCAACAGAGCGGGCGGCGGCTTCGGCCGACACGGCCGACGGACGACCGGCGGTCGACGTACGTTGATCGGTATGACCGCTCTCGCCACCCCCTTGGCCGACGCCTTCTGGGCCACGTCGCTGCGCCGGTGGAACGCCGTGTGCTGGGTGCTGTTCGGTGCGATGGCCGTCGGCCTGGTGACGACGGTCCCGGCCAGCGGGAGCAAGTACGAGGCGCTCGCGCTGCTCAGCTGCGTGGTGCTGTGCTACGCGGTGCTCGACCGCTTCCCGGGGAACCCCGTCGTACGGCCGCGGGTCTATCTCTCGGCGCTCGTGCTCGCGCTCGGCGGGCTGGCCTACCTGGGCAGCAGCTATGCGGCGCTGTTCATGGTGACGCTGCCGCACTACTGGATGTTCGGGCGCACACCGCGGGTCTCGATGGGGTTCCTCGGGCTGGCCACCGGTGCCACGCTGGCCGGGAGCCTGATCCGGCAGGGCTGGACCGCGGAGTTCTTCGGCGAGACGATGGTGTCCACCCTGATCGTGGTCGCGGTGGGGGTACTGATCGGCCTGTGGGCGCACTCGGTCGTCGCGCAGAGCAGTGAACGGGCGCGGCTGATCGAGGAGTTGGAGCGTACGCAGGCGCAGTTGTCCGAGGCTCACCAGCGGCAGGGCGCGGCGGACGAACGGGAACGCATCGCACGGGACATCCACGACACACTCGCGCAGGGCTTCGCGTCGATCATCGTCCTCGCGGAGGCGGCCCAGGCGGGCATTCACCACGATCCGGCGACCAGCGCCCAGCAACTGCGGTCGATCGAGTCCACCGCCCGGGAAAACCTCGCCGAGGCCCGGGAGCTGGTCGGCTCGGCACGGCAGCCGGGCCCTGGGCAGGTGGCGGGCGGCTCGGTGGCGCAGACCCTGCGCCGTACGCTCGACCGCTTCGCGGAGGACACCGGACTGGCGGTGGACGCCGACCTGGCAGACCTCGAGTGCGACCAGCAGACCCGTATCGCGCTGCTGCGCTGCACCCAGGAGTCCCTGGCCAACGTGCGCAAACACGCGCGCGCGTCCATGGTCGGCGTGGTGCTGGCGCGGCGTCCGCACGGAGTGGAGCTGGAGATCACCGACGACGGAACCGGGTTCCTGGTCGGGGAGTCGACGGGCTTCGGACTCGACGGCATGCGCAAGCGACTGGCGGAGCTGGGCGGGAGGCTCACGGTGACGAGTTCGGTGGGCGACGGGACGCGGATCCTGGCGATGATCCCCATGGCGGGCGAGGTGGAGGCATGAGGGACATGGGCGAGGGAGGTCTGCGGATCGTCGTCGTGGACGATCACACCGTGATGCGGGCCGGGGTCATCGCCCTGCTCGCCGCCGAGGACAGTATCGAGATCGTCGGCGAGGCGGGCGACGGACGCGCGGCGCTCGAACTCGTCGAGCGGTACGACCCGGACGTGGCCCTGGTCGATCTGCGGATGCCCGTACTGGACGGGGTGGCGACGACGACCGAGATCGTCGCCCGGTATCCGCGCACCCGGGTGCTGATCCTGACCACGTACGACACCGATACGGAGATCGAGCGCGGGGTGGAGGCCGGTGCCATCGGCTATCTGCTCAAGGACACCACCCGCGAGCAGCTCGTCGGCGCCATCCACGCGGCGGCACGGGGCGAGACGGTGCTCGCTCCCCGGGTCGCGGAGAAGCTGGTCGCGCGAATGCGGCGGCCCGTTCAGGACCCGCTGACCGACCGCGAGACCGATGTCCTCAACGCCGTGGCGGACGGTCTCACCAACGCCGAGATCGGACGACGCCTCGTGATCGCCGAGGCCACGGTGAAGACGCATCTGCTCCGGCTGTTCGCCAAGCTCGATGTGAACGACCGGACGAGGGCGGTGGTAGTGGCCATGGAGAGAGGAATCCTGGAGCGGCCTTAGCGGGCGACGCCGTCGGTGAGGCCCCGCCGTTGCCGCTGTCGCCCTCTTGCCGCTGTCGCCGCTGTCGCCGCGAGCAGTTCCTGGTGGTGGTCACGGAAGGAAGCTCACCGATTCACCCCTGGGCAGTGCTTCGTCGGTGGCGGCCCAGCTGGCCAGCAGCTTGAGGGTGTCTTCATCGGGTGAGCCGGGCCGCGCGCTCATGGCCGTCAGGCTCAACGAGGGCTGGGCGGGCAGTTGCATCGCGTCGAAGGCGAGCGTCAGATCGCCGACGACGGGGTGGTGGAAGTGCTTCAGGCCGCTGTAGTGCAGGCGCACGCTGTGCCGGGCCCAAGCGGTGCGGAAGTCCTCGCTGCGGGTGACGAGTTCGCCGATGAGGTCGGTCAGGCCCTTGTCGTGCGGGTTGCGGCCGGCCTCGGTGCGGAGCAGGGCGACGGTGTTGTTCATCGACTCCTCCCAGTGGCGGCCGAAGAACTCGCGGCCACGGGGGTCGAGGAACTTGAACCGGGCCATGTTCACCGGTGGCTTCCGCCCGTCGGTGAACAGGGGCGCGTACAGGGCGAAGCCGAGCCGGTTGGCGGCGATGAGGTCGAGACGGCTGTTGCGGACGAACGCGGGCGCGTCGGTCATGGAGTCCAGGATGCGCTGCACGTTCGGCGGAACCTGGGTCTGCTGCTGAGGGGCGCGACGGCGCTTTTGTGAGGTGGTGTTGGCGGCACGGGCCAAGTCCCACAAGTGGTCGCGTTCGGCCTCGTCCAGCTGGAGGGCTCGGGCGAGGGAGTCCAGGACGGCTTCGGAGGCACCGGCGAGGTTGCCGCGCTCCAGGCGCACGTAGTAGTCGACGCTCATTCCGGCGAGCATGGCGACTTCTTCGCGGCGCAGACCGGGGACGCGGCGGTTGCCGCCGTAGGCGGGGAGGCCCGCCTGCTGCGGGGTGATCCTGGCCCTGCGGGAGGCCAGGAACTCCTTGATCTCGTTCCTGCTGACCACGGTCTCCAGGCTAGGTCCGCCGTGGAGGGTGTGGGGGGTTCTGTCGTTACCTGGCACAGCTTTACCTTCCCCACCGGTGTGACCAGCGGTTTCATCGAGAGTGTCAGCGGGGCGGCGCGGATCGCCCCCGGCGGGCGGCCGCCGCGTTCCGCGCCCCCCTGGCCCACACTCCCCTCTCACCGCCTGGAGGCCTTCGTGCCCACCACCACATCGCAGCCGGTCGTTCCGGCGGTCCGGGACGGCGGCCGTCACCCGGTCGCGGCCCTCGCCGCCTGCGTGGTCGGCTTCTTCGTGATCACACTGGACGCCACGGTCGTCAACGTCGCCCTGCCCACCATTCGTGACGAACTCGGGGGCGGGATGAGCGGTCTCCAGTGGGTGGTGGACGGCTACACCCTGATGTTCGCCGCGCTGCTGCTGTCGGCCGGCGCCCTCTCGGACCGGATCGGAGCCCGCCGGGCCTATGGGATCGGCGTGGCGGTGTTCGTCGGTGCTTCCGCCGCTTGCGGCCTGGCGCCGGGCCTTGGCGTCCTGGTGGCCGCCCGGTTCGTGCAGGGCGCCGGGGCCGCGGTGGTGATGCCCACCACGCTGGCCCTGATCAGGGAGGCGTACGACGATCCGGGGCGCCGGGGCCGTGCGGTGGCGGTGTGGGCGATGGGCGGTGCCGCGGCTGCCATGGCCGGCCCGCTCGTGGGAGGTGTGCTGACGGGGCTGAGCTGGCGGCTGATCTTCTTCATCAACGTCCCCGTGGGCGTGGCCGCCCTGATGCTCCTGGCGCGGATCCGGCCTTCGCCGCACCGGAGGGTGCCCTTCGACTGGGCCGGTCAGGTTGCCGCTGTCGCGGCGATGGGCGGGCTCACCTATGGCGTGATCGAGGCCGGCGCCGACGGATTCACCGCACGGCGGGTCATCGTCGCGCTGGCCGTCGCGGCGATCGGGCTGGCCGGCTTCCTCGTGATCGAGGCCCGGAGCGCGCACCCAATGGTGCCGCTGGAGATGTTCCGCAACCGCACGATGGTGATCGCGGCCACCGTGGGCTTCACCTTCATGATCGGTTTCTATGGGGTGCCGTTTCTGTTCAGCCTCTACTTCCAGCAGCTGCGCGGCCTGTCGTCGATGGCCACCGGTGTGGCGTTCCTGCCGATGATGGCCTGCTCAGCGCTGCTCACACCGGCCTCCACCCGGTTCGCGCGATGGGTCGGCCTCAGGACGTCGATCACGGGCGGGCTCTCGCTGATGGCCACCGGAATGATCGTCCTGGCGGTGCTGCCCGCGACGGCGCCGGTCTGGGCCGTGTCCGCCCTGATGATCCCCGTCGGTCTCGGCGGCCCGCTGATCATGCCGCCGCTGGCCGCGCATCTGCTCGATCACGTGCCCGCCCACCGCGCGGGCGTCGCCAGCGGGATCCTCAACACCGCCCGCCAGATCGGCGGCGCCCTGGCCGTCGCCGTCTTCGGCGCCCTGCTGGCGGATCACGCGGGCTTCCTGCGCGGCCTGCGCACCAGCCTGATCATCACCGTCGTCGTACTGCTGGCGGCCACGGCGGCGACCCCGCTGCTGACCGGCCCCTTCACCGCTCGTCGGACGCGAGCCCGGTGATGCGCTTCCGGTAGTGGACGCGGTCGTACTGGCCGTCCTGGCGGCGTTCCGTCACCTCGTATCCGTACCTCGGGTAGATCTCCTGGTTCTCCCACATGAGGGCGTTGGTATAGAGCCGGATCTCCGGCAGGCCGAGGACGCGTGCGTGGGTTTCGGCGAAGGTGAGCAGGTGCTTGCCCACGCCCTGGCGGTGGGCGTCGGGGTGTACGGCGATGTTCTCCAGGACGAGATGGCCGGGCTCGGCCACCAGGACCAGTACGCCCACGACCGGGTCGCCGGTGACGAAGACGCGGCCCGCCGCGATATCGGCCGCGTGGTCGGCGTCCATGGGTGCCGGGCGGAGTCCGATCCGGGCGACGTAGGGGCGGTATGCCGCATCTATGACGGCCTTCACGGCGTCGGCGTCGGGGGCCGTCGCGGCGCGGATGTGGTGGTCCATGGCTCCTCAGTGTGCGGCATACGGACGTCGAGGTGTCGCGGGGCCGCGGGGCCGCGGGGGTCAGGCGGGCTGGTCGTGGGGGCCGCCTCGGTCAGGCGGGCCGACCGTGGGGCCACGTCGGTCAGGCGGGCCGGCCTCGGGGGCCCCGGCGCGTTTGGGCCAGCCATTCCGGGGCCGGTTCGGGGTCGCCGTATGCGTCGTGCCAGTTCCACCATTCGTACGGCGGGGTCTGCGGGTAGCCCTCGGGCGAGTCCTCCCATGCCTCCTGCCGCCCGAGCGCGGTCATGTCGAGATAGCTCCAGGTGCTGCCCAGCGCCTCATCGCCGCGGGCATTGATGAAGTAGGTGCGGAACACGCGGTCGCCGTCGCGGATGAACGCGTTCGTGCCGTGCCACTCGTCCACGTCGAAGTCGGCGTCGAAGTCGTCGGTGATCGTGTACCAGGGCATCGTCCAGCCCATCCGCGCCTTCACCTGCTCGATCTCCGGCTGCGGGGCGCGCGAGGCGAAGACGAGGGTGGTGTCGCGGGCGTTGAGGTGGGCCAGGTCGCCGACGTGGTCGGCGACCATGGAGCAGCCGCGGCAGGCGTGCTCGGGCCAGCCGTGGACGATGGGCTCGAAGAAGGCGCGGTAGAGGATCAGCTGACGGCGCCCCGCGAACAGGTCGAGCAGGCTCACCCTGCCCTCGGGTCCGTCGAACGCGTACGCCTTCTCCACCGCCAGCCACGGCATCCGCCGCCGCTTGGCGGCCAGTGCGTCACGGGCGCGGGTCAGCCGCTTCTCCTCACCGAGCAGCTGCCGGCGCGCGGCCTCCCACTCCTGCGCCGAAACGATCGGGGGTGTCTCCATCGTGACGTTCACCTTCCAGTCCGGTTCCGGTCCGGTCCACGCTCCACCGCCCCCGCCATCCAGGGTCGGCCGTCGTGGGCGAGGGCGCACGCCGGTGCGCCGGAAGTCGAACGTTCGATCGCTCAGGCGGTCTTGTTGCCCATACCCGTCGCTCATAGCAAATCCCCAGGCCAGCGGCCCGGGGATGCCATGCTGTGCGCGACTACTTGCCGGTACCGACCGGGTCCACCTTGATGGCGTCGCCGGAGCCGTCGGTGACCGGGACGTTGATGCTCACGGGGAGGGAGTGGGCGTGGGTCTCGTTGGGCGGGGTGACGACGAGGGTGGTGAAGGTCTCGCCGCTGCCGCCGGAGTTGTTCGGCGGGTAGTACAGCGTGAAGCGGGTCTCCTCGCCCGGCTTGACCTTGGTCTTCGGCGCCGCGAGGTCGCTGCGCTCGGCGCTGATCGAGCCGTTCTTGCTCTTGAGGTCCACACCGGGGAAGCCCTGGAGGGTACAGGGGGCGGACCCGTTGTTCTTGAGGTCGACGATCAGCGTGCCCTCACCCATGCCGTGCGAGCTCCTGAACCCCAGCTGCGAGGTCTTGCAGGCGCCCGCACCGGCACCGCCACCGCCGCCCGCACCGCCATTGCCCTGGTTGCCGCCGGCCGAACCCGACGAGCCCCCGTCCGACGAGCCGGAGGAGCCGGAGCCGGACGAACCCGAGTCCGAGGAGTCGCTCGCGGCCGAGGAGGACGAGCTTCCGCTGGCGTCCGCGTTGTCCTGGCACGCGGTCAGACCGAACGCGGCGACAGCGACGACCGCGGCGGCGGCGACCTTGCGTGCATGGCGAAGAGTGGTGGTGCGGTGCGACATGAGTCCTCTGTTGTCGTGGGCTTCGACCCCGTCCTCCGGGGCCATGACAACAAGACTGTCAGTCGAAACTGACGATCTACTGCCGCGTCACTAACGCCCTGATAACAGGTTGGCAATGCTCTGACCAGGTACTTCGTCGTCCCGACCGCCTTGTAGAACGAACCCGCTGAATATGAGCGCGAGTTATGTCATGTACGGAATCAACCCCTTCGTCCGGCCGGTCCCACGGGCACTGAATCGATCCGGAAGACTTCCGAAAATTTTCGATGAAGGTGCCTCAGAAATGATCTCGCCTCTCTCCCTCTCATCGATCATTCCTGGATTCGATCAATAAGGGGAGGCGTTGAACAGGAAATACTCACTCCCAGGAGATCACCCGCCCCGGCAGAGTTTCCGTAATCCTTGCGGAAACTGTTGACACCCCACGGCGCCGGTCCAACACTGACGCACCAACAGGCCCCCACCACAACCGAGGAGGAGGAAGCATGCACCGGGACGACACCCCCGCCCAGCCGATCAGCCGCAGGAACTTAATCGGCCGGGCCGGCGCCCTGACGCTGGTCACGTCCGGGCTGACGCTGCCCAGCATCGGAACCGCGAGCGCCGATACGACCATCACCACGAACCAAACCGGCACCAACAACGGCTTCTACTATTCGTTCTGGACCGACGGCGGTGGATCGGTCTCCATGACGCTGTCGTCAGGCGGCAGTTACCGGAGCTCGTGGACCAACTGCGGGAATTTCGTGTGCGGTAAGGGCTGGAGCAACGGCGGCCGCAGGAACGTGCAGTACTCGGGCAGCTTCAACCCGTCCGGCAACGGATATCTGTGTCTCTACGGGTGGACCTCAAACCCGCTCGTGGAGTACTACGTCGTCGACAACTGGGGTACATACCGGCCCACGGGGACGTACAAGGGCACCGTCACCAGCGATGGCGGCACGTACGACATCTACCAGACGACGCGCTACAACGCCCCCTCGGTCGAGGGCATCCGGACGTTCAATCAGTACTGGAGTGTCCGGCAGTCGAAGAAGACGGGCGGAACCATCACCACGGGCAATCACTTCGACGCATGGGCCCGTTCCGGAATGGGTCTTGGCACCTTCAAGTACTACATGATCCTGGCGACTGAGGGATATCAGAGCAGTGGGAATTCGAATCTCACCGTGAGCGGATGACATTCGGGTCCGAGCCGTCCCTCGCGTTCATCACCACAGAGCCCCAGGCCGACCGCCTGGGGCTCACGCGCTCGGGCGAGGAAAACCCCGCGCCGTGGGCGGGCTCGCGTCGTTAGGATCCGCGCATGGCCACAGCCGATCACTCAGTCCTCCATGTCCTTACGGACTACCGGCCGAAGACCACCGCGGAATGCTCCGACGTCGAGCGGGTGCGCGGCGTCATCGAGGCGGGCGCGCCCTGGGACCGGACGAGTCCCCTCCACATCACCGCCTCCGCCCTGATCGTGCACCCCGACAGCGGCCGGGTGCTGCTGCGCTGGCACCAGCGCCACCAGTCGTGGCTGCTGGTCGGCGGGCATGGCGACCCGGGTGAGTACGACCCGCTCGCCATCGCGCTGCGGGAGGGGCGGGAGGAGACCGGACTGCCCGATCTGGCCCCGTGGCCGGACGCGGAGGTACGGCATCTGGTGATCGTCCCGGTCCCCGCGAACAGCCGGGAGCCGGCACATGAGCACGCCGACGTGCGCTTCGTACTGGCCACCAGCGCTCCAGAGGCGGTACGCCCGGAGAACCCGGACGCGCCGCTGCGCTGGCTGACGCCGGACGAGGCGCGGATGGCGATCACGGAGGCGAACATCCTGGACACCCTGTCCCGTGCGGAGCCCCTGCTCGCACGCTGATCGCTCAATGGCCCGGCGTCATGCCACACGCCGCGCCGCGACTCGGGCGAGCAGGGCGTCCCGCACCGTGGGCCATTCGTCCGCGAGGAGGCTGTAGTACAGCGAGTCACGACGGCTGCCGTCCGGGCGCCGCATATGGCTGCGCAACGTCCCCTCGTGGACCAGGCCGAGGCGGGCCAGGGCGCGCTGGGAGCGCACATTGAGGTTGTCCGTGCGCAGGGCCAGCCGCGCGAGCCGCAGGTCGTCGAAGGCGTGGCCGAACAGGAGCAGCTTGGACTCCGCGTTGTACGGGCCGCCCCAGCAGGAGCGGTCGAACCACGTCGCGCCGATCTCGGTGCGGCTCTCGACGAGGTCGAGGTCGTACATGCTGGTCGAACCGATCACCGTGCCGTCGGCGCGCCGTTGCACCGCGAAGCTGCGCCGCGTCGGGTCGGCGACCATCTCGCCCAGCATGTCCCGGAGTTGGCCCACGCTCTCGGGCCTCGGCCGGGGCATCCACCGCCAGACCTCGGGGTCGGACGCGGAGGGGAAGAGGGCCTCGGCGTGGTCGTCGGACAACGGGATGAGGCGGACAACAGTGCCTTCGAGCGCCTGGTTGCTCACCCGCACAGAATAGGTCCCCGCGATCCTCGGGATCGTCGGGATCCCCACGATCCTCGCGATCCTCGGGTCGCGGCGATGGCGCGACGAGGTGGCCGGGCGGAGAGGACGGTGGGGTCAGCGCCAGAGGGAGATGGCCAGACCGAGGCCGCCCAGGGCTATGGCGATTCGGAGGGGCGTTTCGGGAAGGCGGCGGACGGCCAGGGGGCCCAGCCGGCTGCCCAGGAGGGCGCCCAGGCCGAGGGTGACGGCGGCGGGCCAGTTGACCGGGGCGACGGCTACGTAGGCGACTGCCGCCGTTACGTTGGCCGCGCCGGTGGCGATGTTCTTGACGGCGTTGGTGACCGGGAGGGGTTCCGTGGCCGTCAGGGAGAGTACTGCCAGCATCAGGACGCCCGAGGCCGCGCCGAAGTAGCCGCCGTAGAGGCCGACCAGCAGGACCGCGCACGCCAGCGGGAGGGTGGGGCGGGCGGTCTGGGCCAGGGGGTGTGAGCGGGAGGCCATGAGTCGGCGGAGCGGGTCGCGGACCAGGATCAGCACCGAGCCGAGGGCGATCAGCCACGGTACGACGGCCTCGAAGGCGGAGGACGGGGTGCCCAGCAGCAGGGCGGCCCCGACCGCGCCGCCCAGTGCCGCGATGGCGGCGAGCCGGAGGAGGCGGTCGCGCTGGCCGCGGAGTTCGGTGCGGGATCCGGCCGCGGCACCGACGGTGTTGGAGAACAGCGCCACCGTGTTGGTCACATTCGCGGCCACCGGCGGCAGTCCTACCGCCAGCAGCGCCGGATAGCTGAACAGCGAGGCCAGCCCCGCGATCGAACCGGCGAGCCCGGAGGCCACACCGGCCGACACCAGCAGCGCCGCGGAGCCGATGCCCATCCGTTCCCCACCCCTGTGCCTGTGCCCTGTGCGCCGCGTCGGCGGCGCCGCTTCATCCTCCAGGGCGGCTGTCTTCTATGCAAGACACTGTTCATGTACATGGACGCCCGAGCACAGGGGTGCTTGCGCGCGCGTTACCAGGTCAGGGCGGTCTGCGCGTCCGTCTGCCAGTAGGTGACCTTCGCCGCGCTGTCCACGTAGACCGAGCCGCCGGGCAGTTCGACCGGCTTGGGGTCCTCGCTGCCGTCGATGAAGACCTCGAGCGAGTCGACCTTGCCGCCCTCGTCGCCCGAGCCGTCCGCCGCGGAGGTGGTGATGCCCGCGTAGGCGCTCTCGCCCGGGGCGAGCATGACCACGGCCTGCGGCTTGCTGTCCTCGTTCACCGGGGTGGCGGCCTGCGCCTCGGCGCCGAACTTCAGGCCCGGGTAGCCGACCAGCTTGCAGTCCACACCGGCCTTGTTGGTCGCTTTGAGCAGCATGTGGTTGACGGGGCTCTTGACGTGCTGGACGGTGATGGCCGTCTTGTTGATGTCGCAGTCGCCGACCGGCTCGGCCTCGGAGCCGCCACCGGACTTCTGGGACTGCGAATTCGCGTCCTTGACGCCCGCGGCAGCGCCCTCCTTGCCGCCCTGGCTCTCCTTACCGCCCTGGCTCCCCTTGCCGCCCTGGCTCCCCTTGCCGCCCTGGCTCCCCTTGTCGGCCTCAGCCTTGCCCGCGCCCTGTTCGTCCGTGGAGGACGCGGGGGCCGTGGCCGACGAGTTCGCCTTGCCCGCGTCGTCGGAGCCTCCGTCTCCGCCCCCGCCGCACGCCGCCGTCAGGCTCAGGGCGGCGGCGGCCACGATGGAGGCGGCGATCGTACGGACGGTGCGGCCGCGGCGGTAAGCGGTGACGTTCATGGCGGGCTCCCCCAATGGGTCGGCGGTCCGGCCGGTGTTCCGCACCGGCCCTCGGTATGGCCATGAGCTTTCCGTGGTCCGCTGCCGTATCACTGCCGTCCCGACACCGATCCGCTAACGCGCCGCTAACGGAACTTCCCGTCCACACCGGCCCGTTCGCGCTCGCGCGTCACCGTGGCGCACATCACCGTTCCGCCACGTCCTGGACCGCATGGTCCGCCGAGGCTCCCGCCGACCTAATGTAGGTCTTCGGTAGGGCCGTTCGAGACGCGAAAAAACAGCGCGGGAGAGGCGCGGGAGAGGGGATCGGCGATGCCGCTGGCCACCGGGGATCCGGAATCCATAGGCGGCTACGCCCTGCTCGGCCGGCTCGGGGCGGGCGGCATGGGCGTCGTGTACCTCGGGCGTGCGGCCTCGGGGCGGCAGGTCGCGATCAAGCTGGTCCATGAGCAGTACGCGCAGGACGAGGAGTTCCGCACCCGCTTCCGGCAGGAGGTCGCGGCGGCGCGCCGGGTGAGCGGGGCGTTCACCGCCCCCGTCGTGGACGCCGATCCGGAGGCCGACCGGCCGTGGATGGCCACCCTGTACGTACCGGGGCAGACCCTCTCCGAGGTCGTACGGAGGAACGGCCCCTTGAGCGGGCGGGAGTTGCGGACGCTCGGCCTCGGGCTGGTCGAGGCGCTGCGCGACATCCACCGGGCCGGGGTGGTGCACCGGGACCTCAAGCCCGCCAACATCCTGATGGCCGAGGACGGTCCGCGCGTCATCGACTTCGGCATCTCCCGCGCCGTCGACAGCCAGACGCTCACCGTCACCATCGGGCGGGTGCTCGGCACCCCGCCGTTCATGTCGCCGGAGCAGCTGCGCAGCCCTCGGGGCGTCACGGGGGCGTCGGACGTCTTCTCGCTGGGCTCGCTGCTGGTGTACGCGGCGCGGGGCAGCAGCCCGTTCGAGTCGGACAGCCCCTATCTGTCGGGCTACCAGGTGATGTACGAGCATCCGACGCTGGAGGGGGTCCCGGAACCGCTGCGGCCCATCGCCGGGCGCTGTCTGGCCAAGGAGCCGGAGGCCCGGCCGGGCCTGGACGAGCTGCATCGCATGCTGCGCGAGCTGCCGGACTTCCCGGCGGCTTCCCCGTCGGCGGCCGACAGTTCCACAACGGCCCACGGGCCTGGGGCGGTCGACAGCCCCGGGGCGGCCCACGGCCCGGCCACGCCCCACGGCCCCGCAATGGCCGCCGTTGGCCCTCCTCCCGCCTTCCCGGCCCCGGCCCCGGCCCCCACCCCCGCCCCGACCCACGACCCCCAGCCGCCCGCCTCCCGGCCGACCGTGCCGAGGCGAGGCGCCCGGCGGCGGCTCGTCGTCACCACCGCCGGAGTGGCCCTGGCCGTCACCGGGCTGATCGTCGCCGCGGCGGTCTTCGCCCCGGACATGACGGACTCGTCGGGCGATGCGTCCGCCACCGCCGACGCCGCGCACTCCCAGCAGCCCGCCTCGCTCCCCAAGGGCTGGCAGCCGTGGCGGACGGAGCTGCGGGTCGGGACCGAGGGGCCGCCCCTCGTCTACAACGAGCCGGGATGCGCCCCCGAGGACGGCCGGACCCTCTACTGCGGCGGCGACGGGTTCACGGTCGCCAGGGTCGACGCCGCCACCGGCCACGTCCAGTGGCGGTGGGGCACCCGCCCCCAGCTGGCGCGGCCCATCGGGGTGCGGGACGGAATCGTCTACACCTACCGGGAGTCGGAGGGGGACGGCGAACGGTTTGTGGTGGCCCTGGACGTAGCCACCCGGAAGCAGCGGTGGGAGCGGAGCATCAGCGGCTCCGCCTCGGTGCGCATGTTCCGCGGCGGGGTGCTGACGCTGTCGCCGGACGCCCGGGAACTCGTCGCCTACGGGCCGTCGGGGGCGCGGCTGTGGCAGTCGCCGGCACCCGAGGGGAAGTTCTGCGAGCCGACGACACTGGCCGGCGCACCGTACGGCCTGTGCGCGCCCAGCGACTCCAACGGCCTGGCCGCCGAGGGCCCGTACGACCTGCTGCGGCTGGAGCCCCCCGACGGCAGGCAGCAGCACCTCACCACCCTCCCGCGGAAGGCGCTGACCCTCGGCGCGGTCCAGGGCAAGCCGCTGTTCCTGATCCCGCAGACCGCGAAGGAGGTGTACGACTCGGGGTACGAGCGCCCGTACAACGCCATGGTGCGGATGGATCCGCGAACCGGCGAGATCACACGGATCCCGCTGAAGCGCCCCGTGCTCGGCAGGCCGACCCTGCTGCACGGCACCGTCTACTTCGTCCGTCCCAACGGGACGGTCACCGCGGTGGCGGCGGACAGCGGCCGGGAGCTGTGGCGGCGGGCGACAGAGACGGAGAACCTGTCCGAGCCGGTGCTGTCCCAGCGGTACGAGCAGCTGTACTTCGCCAACCGCTTCGGCCGTCTGCTGGCGCTGAACGTGGACGACGGCAAGGAGGCGTGGCGCACGGCCGCGCTGAACGATCCCGGGACGGCGGCGCAGGACGCGGAGCCGAGGGTGGTGCTCGTCAAGGACGCGATCGTGGCGACGGCCGGGGACACGGTGTTCTCCGTACGGCCGGACCGTCCGTCGGTTCATCCGTCGGTCCGGCCGTCGTCCTGAGCGGCGCGGTTACATCCCCACGAGTTCGTCCAGCACGTCCGTCATCGTGACGAAGCCGAGGACCGTGCCGGTGTCGGACGTCACCGCGGCCAGGTGGGCGCCGGTGGCGCGCATGGTGGTGAGGGTGTCGTCCAGCGGGGTGTCGGCGCGCACGCGGGGGACGGTGTGGACGGCGGTGCGGGGGAAGGGGCGATCCCGGTCGGCGACGCCGAGGGTGTCCTTGATGTGCAGATAGCCCAGGATGGCGCCGCCGGGCCCGGTGACCGGGAGGCGGGAGCAGCCGGCGGCGGCCGCCGTGCGTTCCAGTTGGGCGGGGGTGACACGGTGGTCGACGGTGACCATCTCGTCGAGGGGGACGAGGATGTCGCCGACCCGGCGGGTGCCCAGTTCCAGGGCGTCGCGCAGCCGCTCGCCGCCGGACTTGTCGAGCAGCCCGGCGTCGCTGGAGTCCCGTACCAGCCGGATGAGTTCGTCGTCGGTGAAGACCGACTCGACCTCGTCCTTGGGCTCGACCTTCAGCAGCCGCAGCAGCGCGTTGGCGAACGCGTTGACGCCGAAGACGACGGGGCGCAGGAGGCGGGTGAGGGCCACCAGCGGCGGGCCGAGGAGGAGCGCGGTGCGCTCGGGCGCGGCGAGGGCGATGTTCTTGGGGACCATCTCGCCGATGAGCATGTGGAGATACGTGGCCGCCGTGAGCGCGATGACGAACGCGATCGGATGCACCAGGGCGTGCGGGACGTGAACGGCGTCGAAGCCGGGCTCCAGCAGCTGGGCGATGGCCGGTTCGGCGACCGCGCCCAGCACGAGGGAGGAGATGGTGATGCCGAGCTGGGCGGTGGCCATCAGCGCGGACAGGTGCTCCAGCGCCCACAGCACACCGCGCGCCCGCTTCTCCCCCGCCTGCGCGCGCGGTTCGATCTGGCTGCGGCGCACGGAGATCAGGGCGAATTCGGCGCCGACGAAGAAGGCGTTGGTGAGGAGGGTGAGGGCGCCGATGGTGAGTTGGACGACGGTCATCGGGCGGCCTCGCGGTACTCAGTGGTCTGGACGGCCTCGGGGTACTCGGTGGTGTGGACGGCCCCGGGGGACTGGGTGGTGTGGACGGCCCCGGCGGCCTCCGTGATCCGTACGCGGTCGGCGCGGTGGTGGTCCACCTTCAGGACCGTGAGCTGCCAGCCGTCGTCCGTCTCGAAAGTGTCCCCGGCCGCCGGGATGCGCCCCAGGGCGGTGGCCAGGAGGCCTGCGACGGTTTCGTACGGGCCCTCGGGTGCGGCCAGGCCGATGCCGGTGAGCTCGTCCAGCCGTACGCCGCCGTCCGCCTCCCAGGCGCCGGGGCATAGGGGCACCAGGCCCGGCGTCTCGTCGGTGTCGTGTTCGTCGCGGACGTCGCCGACGATCTCCTCGACGATGTCCTCCAGGGTGGCGATGCCCGCGGTGCCCCCGTACTCGTCGATGACGACGGCCATGGTGTGCGCACGGCGCAGCCGGTCCAGCAGCCGGTCCACCGGGAGGCCGTCGGGCACCAGGAGCGGGGGCGTGGCCAGGTCGGTGACGGGGGTGGTGGCGCGGCGGGCGGCGTCCAGGGCGAGGACGTCGCGGATGTGCACGGTGCCGACCACCTCGTCCAGGGTGTCGCGGTAGACGGGGAAGCGGGACCGCCCGGTGGCCAGCGTGAGGTTGGCCGCGTCGGCGGCGGTGGCGTGGGCCTCCAGCGCCTGGACGTCCACGCGCGGGGTCATCACGTTCTCGGCGGTGAGCTCGCCCAGGTGGAGCGTACGGACGAACAGCTCGGCCGCGTCCTGCTCCAGCGCGCCCTCGGCGGCCGAGTGGCGCGCCAGCGCGACCAGCTCGTCCGGCGTACGGGCGGAGGCCAGCTCCTCGGCGGGCTCCAGGCCCATGCGGCGCACCAGGCGGTTGGCCGTGTCGTTGAGGTGGTGGATCAGCGGGGCGAAGGCGGCGGTGAAGGCCCGCTGCGGGGAGGCGACCGCCTTGGCCACATGCAGGGGGCGGGAGATGGCCCAGTTCTTGGGCACCAGCTCCCCGGCGACCATCAGCACCACCGTGGAGACGGCCACGCCCAGCACCACGGCGGTCGTAGAGGCCGCGCCCTCGGGCAGGCCGGTCGCGGTGAGCGGGGTTTCGAGGAGGGCGGCCAGCGAGGGCTCGGCGAGCATGCCGATCACCAGGGAGGTGACGGTGATGCCCAGCTGGGCCCCGGAGAGCTGGAACGTCAGCCGGCGCACGGCCGTGAGCGCGCTGTCGGCCCCGCGCTCACCGGCTTCGGCGGCGCGCTCCAGGGCGCCGCGCTCGACGGTGGTGAGGGAGAACTCGGCTGCCACGAAGAGGGCGCAGGCGAGGGTGAGGGCCAGTGCGAGGAGAAGCAGCAGGATCTCGGTCACCGTGCCAGTCCCGTCTGCCCGACAAGGGGTGCTCTGGTGCTGGGCGGGCGGGGTGTGGCACGGGTGGTACTGGGAGGTTCGCCCATCGCGGGTCCGGGGCTCCTTACGTCGCTGGGAGAGTGCTGGGAGGGCGCTAGTAGGTCAAGTGTCCCCACACCCATAGTAAAGGTACGGTAAAGGAGTGTGCCCGTCGGGCGACCGCCACGGACCGCGCCGAAATCGGCTCCGTGTTACCTGCGGCTTTCGTGTGCCGGCTCGATTGGCCCCGGGGTTGCCTGTCGTCGGCACAGGTTTATCGGCAATACTTCCGGCCGTGGAGCAGAGCACTGGACCGATCATCCCGCCCATGCACACCGCCGGGACGGATCCGGGGTACATCCCCGGCCTGACGTCCCCGCGCCCTGCCGAAGAGGAGGAGGACGCCCCGGACAAGGCAGCGGCGGAGCAACCGCCGGAGGAAGTCACCGCCGAGGACGAGCCGGAGCTCGACGAGGAAGAGGGCGTCGAGGCCGAGGCGGAGTCCGACGGCGAAGCCGACGCGTCGAAGGACGTCGTCGCGTCCGGCGGGGAAGCGGACGACGACGAGGAGGCCGAGGACGCGGAAGAGGACGCGGACGAGGACGGCGGGGCCGTCTTCGAGGTGTCCGACCGGCGCGGTGCGATACGGGCCGGGCGCCGAGGGGTCACCTTCGAACTCGACGGCGAGAAGGCCGAGTTCGGGTGGGACGAGATCGGCGCGGTGGAGGTCGACACCCCGCGGTTCGGCAAGCGCTTCGGGATCACCGTCTATACGACCAACCGGCGCTGGTACACCGCCGATGTCGAGGCACCGGCCCGTAAGCTCCTCAAGGAATGGACGGCGGAGCTGGACGCGGTGCTCGACGCGTATTTCGAGGACTCGGAGGACGGCGGGACCGAGGCCGAGACTGAGGCCGAGACCGAAGCCGAGGGCAAGGCTGACGCGAACACCGGCACCGGCACCGACGCCAAGGACGCCACCTCGTAGCGGCCGTCCACGCGGGTGGCGGTTCGCCCGATCCCCGCTGCGCACAACCGTATCCGGCGCCGGGAAAACGGTCTAACGTCGGATTCCAGCAGCGGAACAACGGGGGGGCTGCCGCATGACACCGGATGATCCTGTGATCGGTCGCACCGGGGTGCTGCTTCTGGGCACCCGTGGTGCCAGTGGTCCCGGCGAGGTCCTGGTGCGCGTCAGGGGCGGTTCGGAGACGTTCCTCGCCTGGTCCTCCGACCCGCTGCCGCAAGGCGCGTCCGTCCTCGTGATCGACTTCCGCGGCTCCCGCCAGGTCGACGTCATCGAGTGGACCGATCCATTGAACGCGTCGTCCGGCGGGGCCGGCGGCGCCGGTTGAGGAGACGAAGGATGTTCGGTTACCGCGTACCCGCACCCGACCAGGCGATGCTGATCTCGGGTGGCAGGCGTGGACATGGGGGTGCGCCGTTTCGCGTGGTGACCGGGCACGGCAAGTTCGTGCTTCCGGTCTTCCGCAAGGTCCGCTTCCTGACACTGGCGATGTGTGAGGCCGAGGTCGCGGAGAAGTGCGTCAGCCGGCAGGGCATCACGCTGACGGTGCGCGCGGTGATCGCGTTCAAGGTGGGCAATGACACCGAGTCCATCGTCAACGCGGGGCAGCGGTTCCTCTCCGACCAGGGGCAGATGGCGGTACTGACGGGGCGGATCTTCGCGGGTCATCTGCGGTCCATCATCGGCTCGATGACGGTCGAGGAGCTCATCACCGAGCGGCAGAAGCTGGCCACCGAGGTGCTGGACACCTCCAAGGCGGAGATGGCGAAGATCGGTCTGATCGTGGACTCGTTGCAGATCCAGTCGATCGACGACGGCGACACCGGCTATATCGACGCGATGTCCGCCCCTCACAAGGCCGCCATCCAGCGGCAGGCCCAGATCGCCCAGGCGCAGGCCAGCCAGGCCTCGGCCGAGGCGGAGCAGGAGGCGGCGCGCAACCAGGCCGAGTACGCGCGGCAGACGGCGGTGGTGCAGGCCCAGTACAACTCCGAGGTGGACCGCGCCCAGGCGCAGGCCGCCCAGGCCGGACCGCTGGCGGAGGCGCACGCGCAGCAGGAGGTGCTGTCCGCGCGCACGGAGTTGGCCCAGCGGGCGGCCGATCTGCGGCAGCAGCAGCTGGTGGCCGAGATCGTGAAACCGGCGGAGGCGGAGGCCGAGCGGATCCGGGTGGTGGCGCTGGCCGAGGCGGAGCGCATGAAGATCCAGGCCGAGGCGGCGGCCTCACACGGCCGGGTCGCGCTTGACCGCATGCTGATCGACCAACTGCCGCAGATCGTCAAGGAGGCCGCCTCCGGACTCTCCGGGGCGAACGTCAACGTCCTCAACGGGACGGACGGGCTGGGCGAGATCGCGGCGGGCCTGGTCGGCCAGGGGCTGACCATCCTGGACTCGGTGCGGCGCAACATGGGCGCCCCGGGCGCGGAGGACGAGCCCAAGCGACGCGATGAGCCGAAGCGGCGGGGCGGGGCGGAGGACGGGGCGGTCGAGGTTCGTTAGGGGGTGTCCGGCGGGGCGTGACGCCTGCGGCGGGCTGTTTCCCCTCCCCGCCCCTTCCCACAACTGGGGCTCCGCCCCAGGCCCCGGACGCCCTTCGGGCGTGTCCTCAATCGCCGGACGGGCTGCATTCAGCCCGTCCGGGCGTTGCTACCGTGAGAAACCCCCAGCCAGCCGAGAGGGCCGAAGGAACGTGACCACTGACCGCCCGCACCGCGTCGGCGTCGCCGGAGTCATCGTGGACGAGCGCGGCCGGGCGCTGCTGATCAAGCGGCGCGACGGCAGCACCTGGGAACCGCCGGGCGGCGCGCTCGACCCCGACGCCACCATCCCGGACGCCCTGCAGCGCGAGATCCTCGAGGAGACGGGCGTCAAGATCGCGCTCCCGGCCGCGCTCACCGGGGTCTACAAGGACATGACGGACCTCACCGTCTCCCTCGTCTTCCGCTGCGAGGCCCTCGACGGCACCCCCGCCACCGGCCCCCGAACCCGCGCCTGGCGCTGGGCCACCCGCGCCGAGGTCCCCGATCTCGCCGACGAGGCGTACGCGGTGCGCGTCCTGGACGCGCTCGACACCGCCACCCCACCGGCGGTCCGCGCCCACGACGGCGTGACGCTGGTCTGACGTACGGCCCGCCCCGTCCGACGGCCCTTTGACGGTGGTTTGACGGTCGTTTGACGTACGGCTCACGCCGCGAGCAGCCGCGTCAGCTCGTCCGCCACCGCCCGCGCCGCCGGGCTGGTCCAGCGGCGGCGGTGGCGGGTGAGCTGGACGGGCACCGGGGGGATGGCCGGGCCGTGGACCTCGGCGAGATGGCCCTCGGCGAGCTGCCGTTCCACCGTGGCGCGGGGGAGGAGCGTCAGGCCGAGGCCCGCGGCGACGCAGGCGCGGGCGGCCTCGATGCTGCCGAAGCGGGTGAGGCGGGGTGCCGGGCCGGGGAGGGCGAGGAGGGTGCGGACGAGATGGTCGCTGTAGGAGCAGCCCTGTTCATGGACGAAGAAGCTCTGCCCGGCCAGTTCGTCCCAGCCCGCCTCGCGCCCGGCCAGCGGGTGGCCGGGGGCGGCGACGTAGACGAGGGGTTCGCGGGCGATGGGGCGGGCCACCAGGTCGGCGTCGGTCACGTCCTGTTCGAGGAGCAGGACGAGGTCGAGCCGTCCCGTACGCAGCCCCTCGACGGCCGCCGCGCTGCCCGCGGGGTGGAGGTGGAGGTCGATACCGGGGTGGGTGCGGCGCAGGGAGGCGATCACGCGGGGGAGGTGCGAGGCGCACAGCGACTCGCCCGCGCCGAGGGCGACCGGGCCCTCCGCCGCGCCGTCCGCGCCGCCGCCGCTTCCGGCCGCCGCCACCGCGCGCAGCCGGGCCTCGGCGTCCAGGACCTCCTCGGCCTCCGTCAGCAATCGGCGTCCGGCGCTGGTCGGCAGGGCGCCTGAGGGCAGCCGGTCGAAGAGGCGGGTGCCCAGCTCCCGTTCCAGGGTGCGTATCTGGACGGTGACGGTGGACTGGGCGAGATGGAGCTCGGTGGCGGTCGCGGTGAAGCTGCCGGTTCTCGCCAGCGCCGCGAACGTCTTCAGGAGTCGTGTGTCCACGAGGGCCAGGATAGGTGGCCTCCGACCTGCTCTCATTGGGTTTCTCGATCGACTCCAGCGAAAGGAATCGTTGGACGCGATACCGGGCGCGGTGGAACCGTGGACGGCATGACCGCACCCACGGAACCCACGGCGTCCACCGCGTCCGCCGCGCCCACCGCCTCCGCCCCGGATGTCGACGTTCTGCGCTACTCCGCCTTCACCACCCGCCCCGACGGCGGCAATCCCGCCGGTGTGGTCCTCGACGCCGCGGCCGTCGCGGACGACGACGCGGCCATGACCGCCATCGCCGCGCGGGTCGGCTACTCGGAGACCGCGTTCATCACCGAGCGGGACGAGGCCGCGCGCCGCTACCGGCTGCGGTACTTCAGCCCGCTCGCCGAAGTCGCGTTCTGCGGACACGCCACGATCGCCACGGCCGTGGCCCTCGCCGAGCGCGACGGCCCGGGTGAGCTGGTCTTCGACACGGCCTCGGGCGAGATCCGCGTCGAGACCACGGCCGACGGCGACGGGCCGCCCCGCGCCACGCTCACCAGCGTTCCCACGCGGTCACGCCCCGCCGACCCGGGTACGGAGATCGAGCCGACGCTGGCGGCGCTGGGCTGGTCCGCGGACGACCTGGACCCGGCCCTGCCCCCGCATGTCGCCTTCGCGGGCAACGACCACCTCGTCCTCGCCGCCGCCACCCGCGAACGGCTGGCGGACCTCGACTACGACTTCGACGCGCTGGATGCGGTGATGCGGCGGCGCGGCTGGACGACGGTGCATCTGGTGTGGCGCGAGAACGCGGATCCGTCCACGGAGGGCTTCGTCTTCCACGCCCGCGATCCGTTCCCCGTCGGCGGGGTGGTCGAGGACCCGGCCACCGGCGCCGCGGCCGCCGCCTTCGGCGGCTATCTGCGGGTACTCGGCCTGGTCGACGGCCCGGCCAGGATCCGTATCCGCCAGGGCGAGGACATGGGCCGCCCCAGCGACCTCCTGCTCGACATCGCGCCCGACGCCCCCCGGGCGCGGGTCAGCGGCCAGGCCGTCCCGATCCCGGAAACCGAGCGATGAACGGTCCCGCGGACCGCGTGAGAAGGGGAACGGTGTGATGAAGACGCGCTACTACCACCTGCCGCACCTCACCGGCGTGGACGCCCTCCGGCTGGACGAGCGCGAGGTGCCCGCTCCCGGGCCGCGCGAGGTGCTGGTCCGGATGCGGGCCTGGTCGCACGAATGACGACGAACGCCGAAGCCCGTCCCGGCGGAGCGGAGGGCCACGGGCGGCCCGTTCAACACCCCCGACTCGGCCACGTTCTACGGCGGCGACCACCGCGGCTACACCGACTGCCCCGCCCTCACCGCCTGATCGGCGTACGCGACCGTCAAAGAGAGCCCGTCACGGGAGCCCGTGCAGCTTGGCGATCAGCCGCCGCAGCAGGGCCACCCGGTCGCTGCCGCGCGGCCGGCAGTCCTCCAGGCGCCGGACGACGCCCCGCGGCACGTCCTCGACCCCGACGGCGTCCACGACCTTGTCCAGCGCGTGGATGCCCCAGTACTGGCCGAAGGCGAGCGGCTCCTTCACGACGGCGTCCGTGAGGGCGGCCAGCGCGTCCGCGTCCGGCACCGCGTACAGCCGCGCGTACGCGGCCAGGCGCAGGCCGCCGTCCGGCGAGGTGAGCCAGCCGTCCAGGTCGGGGGCGGCGAGCCGCTGGGTGGCGCGCACCAGCCGGGCGAAGATGCCGCTCATGCGCTGCGTACGGGCGGACCCGCTGAACATCGACGTACGGACCTCGAGGTATTCGGCGGCCAGCCGGCGCACATCCGTGAGCGCCGTGGCGCCGCCGTCGGCCTCGGGTCCGTCGTCGCCGCTCCCCACGAGGGCGGCGTCGGCGATCCGCTCGGCGGCCTCGATGCGCCGCTCGACCGCCTCCTTGAACTCCAGGCGCACCCCGCCCGGCAGTTCGATGCTGTTGAGCAGATCGCGCAGCCACGGCACGACGGCGACCACCAGGAGCGCCACGGTGACGTTGTCTATCTTCAGATCCGGCGCCAGCACATGGGTGACGGCCACCGCGATGGCCACACAGCTCACCACGGACGCGACGACGAACCGCCGCCTCCCGGCCCGCCCCGAATACCCCTCGCCCTCCCCGGGCTCCCCCTGCCTCATGTGCCCCAGCATGCCCCAACGGGGCCCGGGGCGGGCCGGGCAGCCGTGCCACGCCCGCCGGGAAGCCCCGTCCGGCCAGACGTGGCACAGGGCACGGCCCGCGAAATCCTCCCTCTGTGCGCTGTGGTCGGGCCCGCTCCGCCTTCAGCAGACGCTGATAATCCGTGAGGACGCGCAGCAGCGCGAAGCCGGTGCCGAGGGGGACGGTGCCGAGTTCGAGTTGCGGTTGGTGGGGGTCGCTGAGGTCGGCCCGTATGTCGG
This sequence comes from Streptomyces iranensis, assembly GCF_017874715.1. GTDB lineage: Bacteria > Actinomycetota > Actinomycetes > Streptomycetales > Streptomycetaceae > Streptomyces > Streptomyces iranensis. The sequence continues at coordinate 170,381 of NZ_JAGGLR010000021.1, forward strand.
GGAGCCGTACGCCGTGGGCAGCGAAGTCGTTACGGAGGATTGTGGCGACCCGCTCGGCGGGGGTGGGGTTCATACGGAGGCTCGGCCGTGACGCGCAAGCAGTTGCTGCGGCTCGTAGAGCTGGCGGAACTGCCGCATGTGACCATTCAGGTCCTGCCCTTCACGGCGGACGGCCTGCCAATGATGAACACGCCCTTCAACCTGATTGCTTCACACGGCGGGATTCTGGAAACCATCCAGTTGGACCACGCAAGCCAGTCCATGTTCCTCCACGACCCGGACTCGGTCGCCCAGTACCGAGGGCACTTCGACCGGCTCCGTGGCGTAGCCCTACCGCCAGTGGACACCAGCCCTTCTGCGATCAGCCATGACGTTCGCGATTCGCTTGGCCTGATCCAACACATCCTCTACAGCCATTACTAGGAAGCGTGGTCATGCCTGACCTCAAGTGGCACAAGTCCTCCTTCAGCACGGACGTCCACCAGAACTGCGTGGAACTCGCCGCCGCCCCTGGCGGCATACGCATACGCGAGAGCGACGAGCCCGACGCGGTGGTCCGTACGACGCCCGCCGCGCTCGGCGTCTTCATACGCGCCGTGAAGGCCGGTCGCCTCGACCGCACCCTCTGAGCGCAGGCCAGATGTCAGGTGCAGGCATCGTCTCGCGCGCTTCGCGCGATTGAGCAGCGGGGCAGGGGGCCGGGGCGCAAGGCGCGTTGCCGACCGCCGGGCCGGTGGGGGCTCGCGCCGTGACGGCAACGCCGCCCGGGGGCCGATGCCGATCCGGAGCGCGGTCCGGGGGGGCGGCCCCTCCGGGTACCCCCTCCGAAAACGCTTGATCTGAAGCAACTACCTTGTCAAGGGTTTTCGGGAGAGGTACCCCCTGCGGCGTCGAGTGCGACGGTGGACCGTTCAGGCGCGGCTGATGGGTTGTCCAGCGTCGCAGTGGATACGGAGTCCGGCGGTCCGGCGACGGGCCTCGCCCCGCACACGGATGCCGCCGCCGGCGGTCACTCCCACCGGCCCGGCGGTCGGCGGTCGACCCGCGCCCCCGCCCCCTGCCCCGCTGCTCAATCGCGCGAAGCGCGCGAGACGGCGCCGCACCCGACCGATGCGGCACCCCCGGCGGAGGCGGCCCGGCGGGCGAGCGGGACAGCCCCGGCCGACGGGACGGCGCTCCGCCCAACGCGGCGGCCAGGGGTACCGGCTACGCGGCGGGCAGAGGCCACGCCGCCGAGGGATCGCCGAGCCATACCCGGTGGTCGCCATCAGCCGTGACCGTCAGGCCGAAGGCGAACATCTCAGGCCGCCCGGCGCCCTCCCACCAAGCGAGGGCCTCGGCGGTCTCGTCGGCCAGGTCTCGCGGGCCCCACTGGTGCACCGTGCCATCCGTCGCGTACGCCCACGAGTCCCGGCTGCACCACCAGTGCTCGCCGTCCTGCGTCCAGTGCGCCACATCGTCCGCTTACGCTGCCCGCATGCTTCGCGCAGTGGTCTTCGACGTCGGCGAGACCTTGATCCGGGATGACCGCGGATGCGCCGCGTGGGCGGACTGGCTGGACGTCCCCCGCCATACCCTCTCCGCGCTCGTGGGCGCGGTCGTCGCTCAGGGCCGCGACAACGCCGAAGCCGTGCGGCTCATTCGGCCGGACATCGACATCGCGGCCGAGCGAGCCGCGATGGAGGCCGCGGGGGCGGGTGAGCGACTGGACGAAGCCGATCTCTACCCGGATGTGCGCCCAGCCCTCGCGGCCCTCCGTGAGAAGGGGCTCCGCATCGTCATCGCGGGCAACCAGACCGCGTACGCCGGCAAGTTGCTACGCGAGCTCGACCTCCCGGTCGACGAGATCGCCACCTCGGGCGAGTGGGGCGTGGCCAAACCCGATCCCCGCTTCTTCGCCCGCGTCCTGGACCTCGCCGGGACCCCGCCCGACGAGACGGTGTACGTGGGGGACCATCCCGCGAACGACATCCGCCCGGCACAGGCGGCGGGACTGCGCGTCGCGCATCTGCGGCGCGGGCCGTGGGGCCATCTCTGGTCCGGCACCGCCGAGGCGCACGCCGCCGACTGGCAGATCGACTCGCTGCACGATCTCGTGCGGCTCGCCACCAGCTCGACAACTTCCGCAGCTCCGGCGGCCCGCAGATCCGAGCCCGTGGTGCGCCCGAACTGACAGCTCGGGTGGGCAGCCCCTGGTGTCCCTACGGTCGGTATCACCTGACCGCATACGACGCCGGGGGATCCCATGCACACCAGCGCCTCCCATCCACAACCCTGGGCGCCACCGAGCGGCGCCGACGTGCGGATACGCCGTGCGGGCGCCCGAGGTGCTCAGGGAGCGGGTCCTGGGCTTACTCGGTGGGGCGACCGGTGCCGTCATCGCCGACTACAACCTCGTGTACTGGCTCATCCGCCCAGAAGCCGCGCAGGACTGGCGACGGATCCGGCAGGTGCAGACGCTCGGTACGGGCCGCGTTGAGACCTCGTACCTCGGCGTTCCGCCCATTGACCGGGCCAGCGGGCCGTATCCGCATTGGCGTGTCCCGCTCGGGCCGGGGCGATACCTCACGGACGCCGACCGGCTTCGCGAGGCGCTGGTCCGGGCGGTCGTCGCCGAGCTCGGGGTCGGGGAGGGGGACGACCGGTGACCGATGGTCGTCCAGTCGCGCAGCAGCCGCTCGACAGCGCGTAGGTGTGCTGGACCGGCTTACGCCGGGTATGCGTGGGTTTGCGTTGCCTTGAGGGTGGCCCACACCTGGCGGCCCGGGTGGAGGGACAGTTCGGCTACCGCCGCCGTCGTGAGGTCTGCCAGGAGGGGGAGTTCGCCGGTGAGGTCGAGGCGGATCTGATCGCCGTGGGACTCCATACCGGCCACCTCCAGCCGCCACAGGTTGCGGGCGCTGGAGTCGGGGCGGTCGCGGTGGAGGGTGACCGCGGCGGGTGGGAAGGCGACGAAGACCGGGCCGGTGAGGTCCTCGGTGGTGGTGATGGTGGTGCCGCCGTCGAGTGTCACGGTGTGGCTGTCGGCGCGGCCCTGGTAGAGGTTGAGGCCGACGAGGCTGGCGATGTAGTCGGTGCGGGGGCGGCGGGAGATGTCCGCCGGGGCGCCCTCCTGGACGATACGGCCGTCCTCCACGACCACGAGCCGGTCGGCCAGCACCATCGCGTCCAGCGGGTCATGGGTGACCAGGACGGCTACCGCCTCGAAGTCGGCCAGGTGGCGGCGGAGTCCGGCACGTACATCGAGGCGGGTGCGGGCGTCCAGCGCGGCCAGTGGCTCGTCCAGGAGCAGCAGCCGGGGGCGGGTGGCCAGGGCGCGGGCGAGGGCGACCCGCTGGGCCTGCCCGCCGGACAGGGCGCGGGGTTTGGCGCCCGCGCGGTCGGTCAGGCCCATCCGGTCCAGCCAGTCGGCCGCCTGCGCGCGGGCCTCCGCCTTCGGAACCCCGTGGCAGCGCGGGCCGAACGCCACGTTGTCCAGCGCGGTGAGGTGCGGGAAGAGCAGATAGTCCTGGAAGACGACGCCGACCGGGCGGTCCTCGGGCGGCGTCCGCAGTCGATGCGACGGCTCCTCCAGGGTCCGGCCGTCCAGCCGCAGCGCCCCCTCGGTGAGCGGGGTGAGCCCGGCCAGGGCGCGCAGCGCGGTCGTCTTGCCCGCGCCGTTGGGCCCGAGCAGGGCGACCACTTCGCCGGGCGCGGCGGTCAGCCGCAGGTCGAGCCGGAAGCTGCCCCGGTCGACGACGAGCCGGGCGGCGAGGCCGTCGGTGTGCGGCGTGGCCTCCTCGGTGGGGGAGGTGTCCGTGTTGGTCATGTGGCGGCCATCCAGCGGTCGCGCAGCCCGGCCAGGACCGCGATGGAGACGGCGAGGAGGACGAGGCTGAGCGCGATCGCGGCGGCCGGGTCGCTCTGCAGCGCGAGATAGACCGACAGCGGCATCGTCTGCGTACGGCCGGGGAAGTTGCCCGCGAAGGTGATCGTGGCGCCGAACTCGCCCAGCGCCCGCGCCCACGCCAGCACCGCCCCGGCCGCCACGCCAGGCGCCACCATCGGCAGGGTGACACGCCGGAACGCGGTGAAGCGCGAGGCGCCGAGCGTGGTGGCGGCCTCCTCGTAGCGTGGATCGGCGGCCCGCAGGGTGCCCTCGACGCTGATCACGAGGAACGGCATCGCGACGAACGCCTCCGCGACCACCACCCCCGCCGTGGTGAACGGCAGGGTCACGCCGAACGCCGAGTCCAGCCAGCGACCCACGATCCCGTTACGGCCCAGCGCGAGCAGCAGCGCCACACCGCCCACCACCGGCGGCAGCACCAGCGGCAGGGTCACCAGGGCGCGCAGCAGCCGGCGGCCGGGGAAGCGGGCGCGGGCCAGCAGCCAGGCCAGGGGTACGCCCAGGACCAGCGCCACGGCGGTGGCGGCGGTCGCGGTGATCAGCGAGAGCCGCAGCGCCTGCCACACCGCGACGCTGGTCAGCTGGTCGGGCAGGCTCCGCCAGGGCGCGCGGACCAGCAGCGCGACCAGTGGGAGCACCAGGAAGACCAGGCCGAGGAGGGCGGGGAGCAGGAGCGGCAGCGGGACGCCCGCGCGGAGGCGAGGGGTGCCGAGGCGGCGTCGCCGTGTGCCGCTGCCCAGAACCTCCGTGGGGCCGGTTGCCCCCTCTGGCTCCGCCCCGGCCTTCGGCTCCGCCCCGGCGTTCCGCTCCGTCACGGCTTGAGGAAACCGGCCTGGCCGAGCGCCTTCTGGCCCTGTGCCGACTTCACCAGGTCGATAAAGGCCGTGGCCGCCTCCGCGTTGGGGGCGTTCTTCAGCAGGGCGATCGGGTAGTCGTTGATGGCCTGCTTCGACTCGGGGAACTCCACGCCCGCGACCTTGCCGCCCGCCGCCTTCACATCGGTTTTGTAGACGACCGAGGCGTCGACCTCCTTCAACTGCACCTTGGTCAGCGCGCCCTTGACGTCCTGCTCGTACGAGACCGGCGTGAGCTTGAGCTTGGCCGCGGTCAGCGCCTTCTGCGCCGCCGAGCCGCACGGCACCTCCTTGGCGCACAGCGCGACCTTCAGCCCGGAGCGGGTGAGGTCCTTGAGCCTCTTGATCTTCTTCGGGTTGCCCGGGAGGGTCGCGATCTCGAGCTGGTTGCGGACGAAGGTGGCCGGGGTGCCCTTCGCGTCCTTGGCGTCGGTGACCATCTTCATGGTCTTCGGGCTCGCGGCGGCGAAGACATCGGCGGGCGCGCCGGAGGTGATGCTGGCCGCGAGGGCGTCGCTGCCACCGAAGTTGAAGGAGACCTTGGTGCCGGGGTGCTCCTTCTCAAAGATCTTGCCCAGTGCGGTGAAGCTCTCCTTCAGCGAGGCCGCCGCGAACACGGTCACCGTGCCGGACAGTTTCTCGGAGGAGGAACCGGAGCTGGACTTCTTGGAGGAGTCACCGGAGTCACCGGAGTCGTCGGAGTCACCGGAGGAGCAGGCGGTGAGCGCCACGGCGGCGATCGCGAAACCGCCCACCACACGGAGCGTCCAACGGGCTCGGGATCGGGATCCGGAACCGGATACGGAACGGGTCGTCATGGGGTCTGTCTCTCCCTCTCTGCGACTGCTGACTCTGCGACTGCTGCCTGTGCCGCTGCCTATGCCGCTGCCTGTGTCTGTGCCGCCCTCGGCGCGCGTGTTCACTGCGTTTCCACGACCACGTTGGTCGACTTGATCACGGCGACGGCAGGAACGCCCGGCTCCAGCTTCAGCTCCTCCGCCGACTCCCGGCTGATCATGGACACCACGCGGAACGGGCCCGCCTGGATCTCCACCTGCGCGGACACATCACCGAGGATCACCTCGGTGACGATCCCCGAGAAGCGATTGCGGGCCGAGGAGCCGGGGTGGTCGCGGTCCGTGCCGCTGGCGACCTCGCGGGCGAACGCGGCGAGCGCCGGGCCCGGGATGATCCGGCGCCCCTGCTCATCCCGTTCGGCGGTCAGCCGTCCGCTGTCGACCCAGCGCCGCAGGGTGTCGACGCTGACCCCCATCAGGGCCGCGGCCTCACCGATCCGGTACGTATGCATCCGCCGATGGTAGCGCCGCATCTGCGAGCCAGTACATGGTGGTCAGGTGGTATCCATCCAACGATTCGGGTACGGAGGCTGGCATCTGCGCGCCGCACACGCTGGATCGGCGTGGCAGGTCAGAGCTCCCCGTCCGAGCCATCCGGGTCATCCAGGTCATCCGGGTCATCCAGGTCGTCTGCCGGCTCCGCCAGCTCCCCCAGCGTCACCGGCGCCGCGAACGGCCGTGCCGAGAGCGGCCGCAGATCCTCCGCCGTGGCCGGGCGGCCGGTGAGCGACGCGGTGATGGCGGCGACCGCGAAACCGCAGATCCGGCCCTGGCACCAGCCCATCCCCGGGCGGGCCAGAAGCTTCATGGTGCGGGGGTCCTGGGCGCCGAGGTCGGTACGGGCGCGGCACAGCTCCCCGTAGGTGACCTCCTCGCAGCGGCAGACCACCGTGCGTTCGGTCAGCCGGTCGGTCCACCCGTCGGGCACGGGGTACGTGCGGTGCAGCGCGGCGGCGAAGGCGCGGCCATGGCGGATCGCGGCGCGCAGCCGCCGTACGGCACGCGGATCCACCGGCAGCCCGTGGGCCGCCGCCAGCGACAGGGCGGCCAGCCGTCCCTCGGCGACGGCCGGCGCGGCGCCGCCCACGCCCGTGGTCTCCCCCGCGGCCAGGACGTCCGGGACGGTGGTGCGCTGACGGGCGTCGACCACGGCGACGAGGGAGCCGTCGAGGTCGCGCCGGGTGGCGGCGCCGACCATCAGGGGCAGTTCGAGGGCGGGGGTGAACCCCCAGCCCAGCGCCACCAGATCGGCCTCGAGCACCTCGCCGCCGTCGAGCCGCACCCCGCGCACCCGGTCCTCGCCCAGGATCTCGGTGACCGTGGCCCGGGTCCGGTACGGGATGCGGTGGCGGGCCATCAGCGCCGCGTACCGCACCGCCTCGGCGGACTTGGCGGGCGCCCGCACCGCCCCGTCCAGGTGGCGCAGCCAGCCGTGCGCCGGATTGGCCTCGCACACGGCGAGGACCCGCACCCCCGCCCGCGCCAAGCCCGTCGCCACCGGCAGCAGGAACGGGCCCGTGCCCGCGACCACCGCCCGCCGACCCGCCACCGCACGATGCCCCTTCAGCAGCGCCTGGACGCCTCCGGCCGCCATCACCCCGGGCAGCTCCCAGCCGGGGAGCGGCAGTTGGCGGTCGTACGCGCCGCAGCAGAGCACCAGCGCACCGGCCCGCACCCGGTCCCGCTCCACGGGGGCCGTGTCGTACGGACCGTTCAGGCGCAGGGTGAACGGCCCGCTGTCCGGGCGGGGGCGGTCGATCAGCCAGACCTGGTGGCCGGGGAGGTAGTGGAGACGGCCGAGGTGGCGCTGGTGGCGCAGCCGGGCGCGGAGGCGGGCGAAGAGCCGCCCGTGGTGGTGGCGAGGGGGCGCCGAGTGCTCGTCGTGGCGCCAGTACTGGCCGCCGGGCAGGCGCCCGGCGTCGATGAGCACCACGTCCAGGCCCGCCTCGGCGGCCCCGACGGCGGCGGCGAGCCCGGCGGGACCCGCGCCCACGACGGCTACGTCGTACGTCGGCCGATCAGTCGCCATCGCTGCCATCACCACCGCGATCGTCCTCTACACCGTCGGCCGCACCGCCATCACGGCCGTCGTCGACACGGCCAGCCGTACCGTCTTCACGGCCATCAACACCGCCATCGTCACCGCCACCGCCACCGACCTCCGCCGACAGCCGCATCCCGTCCCGTGCCGGGACCAGACACGCCCGCTGTCCTGGGCGCCCGTCAACGGTGATCAGGCAGTCGAAGCACACCCCGATCCCGCAGAACAGCCCGCGCGGTCTGCTCTCCCGCCGCGTGGTCCGCCAGGCCACGATCCCGGCGGCCACCAGCGCCGCGCCCACGCTCTGGCCGGGCCGCGCGGTGACCGTCCTGCCGTCGAAGGTCAGCCGGTACGCCGACAACTCCGTGCGCTCACTCCCCGCGTGGCTCATCCGCACCACCCTTCTCGAAGCGTTCCGGGGCGAACGGCGTCAGGTCCAGATCCGTCGCCTCCCCAGTCAGCGCCTGCGCGATCAGCTTCCCCGTCCCCGCCGCGAGGCCGATTCCCGCGCCCTCGTGGCCACAGGCGTGCCACAGCCCGGGGGCGCGCGGGTCGGGGCCGATGACCGGCAGATGGTCCGGGCAGTACGGCCGGAAGCCCGCGTAGACGCGCATCGCCCGCACCGACGCCAGCATCGGGAACAGCCCGATCGCGCCCCTGGCCAGCGCCCGTACGGCGGCGGGGGACGGCCACCGGTCGAAGCCGACCCGCTCCCGGGTGGAGCCGATCAGTACCGTGCCGCCGCCCGTGCCCTCCACGACCGGCGACGCCTGGAGCTCCGCGTCCGAACTGGCCACGGCGTCCACGTAGTCGGCCGCGTAGACCTTGTGCCGTACGGTCGCGGGTGGCAGTGGTTCGGTGACGAGGACGAAGCCCCGGCGCGGCAGCACCGGCAGCTCGACGCCCGCGAGCCCCGCCACCGCACCGGCCCAGGTGCCCGCCGCGTTCAGGACGGCGGGGGCGCTGACGGTGCCGTGGGGTGTCCGTACGCCGGTGACCGGGGCGCCCGCGCCGCCTCGCGGGGTCGCCGGGGAGCCGCCCGCCGAGGTGGCCGGGGCACCCACACACCCTCCCGACATGGCCGGGGCACCCGCGCACCCTCCCCGCCGCCGGAGGAACCCCACCACCTCCGTCCCCGTCCGCACCACCGCCCCCCGCCGCCGCGCGAGCCGCAGCAGGTGGGCCGCCGCCAGCATGGGCTGCACCTGGGCGTCCTGCGGATACAGCGCGCCCCCGGCGGCCTCGCGGGTCAGCCGCGGTTCGAGGTCGTGGAGCTCGGCCCCGGACACCTCCCGTACGACGACCCCACGGGCCCGCTGCCGCTCGGCCAGCGTTCGCAACGCGCCCAGGGCGGCAGGGGTGGAGGCGACCACCAGCCCGCCCTTCCGCTCGAATTCCCACCACTCGCCGTACGGGCCCAGGTCCTCGCCCCACACCTGCCGCGAGTACCGCGCGAGCTCCAGCTCCGGGCCCGGCTCCTTGTCCGAGACCAGGACGTTGCCCTCGCCCGCGCCCGAGGTGCCGCCCGCGATGGCGCCCCGGTCGACCACCACGACCCGCAGCCCGGCGAGGGTGGCGAACCAGGCGGCGGCCGCGCCGACGACTCCGGCGCCGATGACGACGAGGTCGGCGGTCTTCGGCAAGTCCTGGTGCATCGAGTCGTTGCGCAACGAGGCCTGGTGCATCGAATCGTTCCCGCCCGGGGTCACGGTCCACCGGCCCACAGCCCGCGCACATGGCCGATATGGCGATGCGTCATGGTCTCGGCGCCGCGCGCGTCCCCCGCCTCCACAAGGTCGAGAAGAGCGTGGTGTTCGGCCGCCGACTGGCCGAGCCGCCCGCTCTCCAGCAGCGGGATGAGCCCCAGCAGCCGGGTCTGGGAGCGGAGTTCGGAGACCACGTCCACCAGCCGCCGATTCCCGGCGTAGCCGAGCAGGGTGAGGTGGAAGACCCGGTCGGCCTCTATATAGCCGATGAGATCGCCGCGTTCGGCCGCGTCCACGATGGCCTGGGCCAACTCCCGCAGCGCGGGCAGGTCTCCGGGCGGGATACGGGGGACGGCCTCCCGTACGGTGGGCGGCTCGATGAGCAGCCGGATGGACGCCAGGTCGTCCAGGTCCCGCTCGGAGACCTCGGTGACCCGGAACCCCTTGTTGGGCACCGAGGCCACCAGGCCCTCCTTCACCAGGTCGAGCATCGCCTCACGGACGGGCGTGGGGGAGACGTCGAAGCGGGCGCCGAGGGCGGGCGCCGAGTAGACGGCGCCGGGGGCGAGTTCACCGGAGATGATGCCCGCGCGCAGGGCGTTTCTGACCCGGTCGCGCAGGTTCTCGCGCTTACCGAGCGGCTCGAGGCTGGTGCGGCGTCCACGGGGAGCGGACCCGGTCATATCCCATCCACCACCGATCTCCCCTCTCTACACCAGAAACCCGGCCGGGAACGGATCCTCGGGGTCGAGATGGAACTGCGCGGTGCCGGTGACCCACGCCCGCCCCGTGATCGAGGGCACGACGGCGGGCAGCCCCGCCACCGTGGTCTCCTCCAGCAGCCGCCCGATGAACCGCGTCCCGATGAACGACTCGTTGACGAACTCCTCGCCGAGCCCCAGCTCACCGCGTGCGTACAGCTGCGCCATGCGCGCGGAGGTGCCGGTCCCGCAGGGGGAGCGGTCGAACCAGCCCGGGTGGATGGCCATCGCGTGGCGGGAGTGGCGCGCCGTCGAACCCGGGGCCTTGAGATAGACGTGACGGCAGCCGGTGATGTCCGGCCGCTCGGGGTGGTGCGGCGGGTCCTGCGCGTTCACCGCATCCATGATCTTCAGCCCGGCGGTCAGCAGCTCCTGCCCGGCCGCCCGCTCGAAGGGCAGCCCGAGGGCGTCCAGCTCCACGATGGCGTAGAAGTTGCCGCCGAAGGCGATGTCGTAGCGCACCTCGCCGAACCCGGGCACCCGCACCGTACGGTCGGTGGCCAGGCAGAACGCGGCCACGTTCCGGATCGTCACCGAGGTGGCCGCCCCGTCGCGCACGGCGACCTCCGCGACCACCAGGCCCGCCGGGGTGTCCAGGCGGATGGTGGTGACCGGCTCCCGCACCTCGACCATCCCGGTCTCGACCAGCACGGTGGCCACGCCGATGGTGCCGTGCCCGCACATGGGCAGCACCCCGGACACCTCGATGAAGAGCACGCCGTGATCCGCGTCCGGCCGGGTCGGCGGCTGCAGGATGGCGCCGCTCATCGCGGAGTGGCCGCGCGGCTCGTACATCAGCAGGGTGCGCAGATCGTCGCGGTGCTCGATGAACCACTGCCGGCGCTCGGCCATGGTCGCGCCCGGGAGCGTCCCCACCCCGCCGGTGACCACCCGGGTGGGCATGCCCTCGGTGTGGGACTCCACGGTGTGCAACACCCGCCGCGACCTCACAGCCGCCCCCTGACCCCTGCCCCGGCCCCTGCCCCGGCCCTCACCGGTACCCCAGCGCGAGCACCGTCTCGGTCTCCCGGACGACGCGCGCCGCCACCTCCCCGGCCAGCCGCGAACGCGGCGGGCGGCAGGATCCGCCGCGCAGCCCGGCCAGGTCCATGGACGCCTTGATGGCCTGGACGAACTCGGTCCTGGAGTCCCAGCGCAGCAGCGGATGCAGCGCGCGGTACAGCGGCAGCGCCTTCTCCAGATCCGCGCCGGCGCCCGAGGTGGCGAGCCGGTACAGCTCCACGCTGGCGTCGGGAATCGCGTTCGGATACCCGGCGATCCACCCCACGGCCCCGGAGAGCCCCAGCTCCAGCAGCACATCATCGGCGCCGATCAGCAGATCCAGCCCAGGGGCGCGCTCGGCGATCTCGTACGCCCGCCGCACATCCCCGCTGAACTCCTTGACCGCGGCGATCAGCCCCTCCCCGTGCAGCTCGGCCAGGAGCTCCGGGGTGAGGTCGATCTTGGTGTCATGGGGGTTGTTGTACGCCACCACCGGCAGCCCGGCACGCGCCACTTCGCGGTAGTGGCCGACCACGGCCTCCCGGTCGGCGCGGTAGCTGTTCGGCGGCAGCGCCAGCACCGCCCGCGCCCCGGCCTCCCGCGCCTGCTCCGCCCACCGCCGGCTCTCCAGCGCCCCGTACGCCGCCACCCCCGGCATCACCCCGAACCCCTCGGGCGCCGCCTCCACCGCCACCCGCACCACCCGCGCCCGCTCCTCGTCCGTCAGGGTCTGGTACTCCCCCAACGACCCATTGGGGCAGACCCCATCACAGCCATGCTCGGCGAGAAACCGCACATGGGCGGCGTAACCCTCGTAATCGACCGACAGTTCGTCATCGTCACGGAACGGAAGCGCCGTGGCGACATGAACGCCACGCCAGGGCGCGGAGAGATCGGGCATGCGGAACCTCCTGGGGGAGGGGACCAGGCCACTGTCCTTTGTCCATTCAACGGTAGCAGTGCAATGTCACACCGCACAGTCCTCGACATGAGGGAACCGGCTCACCGGAAGTCACCGAAAACGCACAGGAGTTCACAGCGCGAACTGTGCGGTCTATACCTTTTGCGGGTGTGGCCATTCTGTCGCCAGGAGCAGTGAACGTGACTACTATTCACGTTGCTTCGGCCCGGTCCCGCGGCCTGTCAGGTGGCTCATCATCCAAAACGGGGACTGCTCTTCGTCTCTTGTCAGCCAGGTCACCGGCGTGAAAGGCTCGGCCCGCCCCGTAAGGGGAACCCCCAACTCCGAGGCATCGCTGTGCTGTTGGCTGACCACCCCGCGGCCCGTTTGTGAGATGGTTGCCCCCGGCGGGGGCGCCGCTGTTCGTGAGTGAGGAATTGCCTCCATGCCCGACCACTCATCTCCCAGGGAATCGCCCGGGGACGGCTCCCCGACGCGCCGCGGGGCCGCCGAGGCGCCCGGCGAGGATGTCGATGGCGCGGCCTCCGCCACGGCGTTGCTGGGCGCGTACTGGGACGCGGTCGCCGACTACGCGGAGCTGTGCACCACCACCCCGGAAGACGGGATGCGGCTCGCCACCGAGGCGTTCCGGCGGGGCATCCGGGAGACCCGCAACCGCCGCACCCGGGGCTTCGGCAAGCGCCTCCCGTGGCTTCCGCTCTTTCTGACCGCCGTACGGAAGACCGCCGCCGACTGGGACGCCCACCGGCACGGGGACCGGCTCAACCCGGAGTTGCGGACCTGGCTGGCCTCCGACCTCGCCGCCCGGTTCGCCGCACCGCCCCGCGACCAGCCGCTCGCCCTGCGCGCGCTGCGGGACCTGCCGGAGGCGGACGGGGAGCTGCTGTGGCTGGTCGAGGTGGAGGCGCGGTCCACGGAGGCGGTGGCCCGGCAGCTGGGGTACGACCCGGAGTACGCCACCGAGGAGATCGCCCGGGTCCGCGCGGCCTTCCGCGAACGGTGTCAGCGCGCCCATGTGGACACCCTCACCGACGAGGAGTGCCGCAGCTACGCCAAGCTGCTGGACGCCGCCACCCGGGCGCCCGACTCCCCCTCGCCCGCCGACCTGTGGCAGCACCTCGCCCGTTGCCGGACCTGCCGGGACGCCGCCACCTGCATGTATGTGGACGGCGCCGGGCTCCCCGGCGCGCTGGCGGGCGGGGTCATCGGCTGGGGCGCGCACCTCTACCTCAAGCGGCGCCGCACGCTCGCCGAGCGGGCCCCGGGCGCCAAGCCGAGCTCCCGCGCCGCCGCGCCCACCGCGCACGCGGTCCGCGCCCCGCTCTGGGAGCGGCTGCGCGACCGGGTCCTGGACGCGGTCGGGGCGCGGCGGAGCAGACGGGCCGGTGGCGTGGAGGGCAGAGCCGGTGGCAGAACCGGCGCGGGCGGCAGAGCCGGCGCGGGTGGCAGAGCCGGCGCGGGCGGGGCCGATGGCGCGAGCGGGGCTCGCTCCGGGGGGCACCGGGTGGTCCGGAGCCGCGCCGCCCGCCGCCGGTTACGCAGAGCCCGTACGACGGTCATCCTGGCGGTGATAGCCGTCGTCGCCCTCGCCGCACTGGTCGCGATGACCAGAACCGCCGCCGACTCCGACAACCGCACCGGCGGTTCCATGGGCCCCGAGGTGACCCCCGGCAGCCTGGCCCCCGCCACCTCCTCGCCGTACAACCCCGGCACCCCCGCCTCCCCCAGCCCCTCGAAGAGCGAGGGCGGGCAGAACGGGAAGGGCTCCGGCAAGGGGCACCAGAAGAAGCCCGGGGGCTCCCCCGCCCCGTCCTCCTCGTCCGCCAAGGGCGACTCCGGATCCGACTCCGGATCCGCGTCCGGCCACGGCGGCAAACCGCCCTCCGACGGCCGGAAGCCCGGCGACGACGCCGACTGCAGCGCCCGTTTCCAGCTGGTCAACGAATGGCCTGACGGCTTCCAGGCCGCCGTCACCCTCACCTCCCGCGAATCCCTCGATGACTGGCGGGTCACCTGGACCTTCCACGACTCCCAGCGGGTGACGCAGATGTGGGACGGGGAGTTCACCCAGCACGGCTCGAAGGTGACCGCCACCGCGGCCGACTACAACAAGCGCGTCAAGGCCGGTGGTTCCCTCTCCATGGGCTTCCTCGGCTCCTCGAGCGACGGCAACCGGCCGCCCGGCTCCTTCACCCTGAACGGCCGCCCCTGCGCGGACTGACAGCGCCGCTCCACCCGGCCCGAACGGCGGTCCCACCCGGATGGCGGAACAAGACCTCCGCCCCCGGGGGAATCCATCCCGGAATGAGCAGTGTCCTCAGCGGCATCGTGACCCTGCCCCCCGACGCCCCCGCCGGACGGGCGGCGCGGGTGGTGGTGGAGGTGCGCAACGTGTCCCGCTCCGACACCCCCGAGTCGATCGTGGCCGCGCAGGTCCTCACCGATGTGCCGCTGAGTCCGGGAGGCCATGTCCCGTTCAGCGTCACCGTCCCCGGTGAGCTGCTCCCGGGGGACAACTACGGGCTGCGGGTCCATGTGGACGTCAGCGGCTCCGGGGTCCTGGAGAACGGCGATCTGGTCAGCGCCGAGGCCGGCCCCGTACCGGCCGGATCCACCGCGGGTCTGATCGCCCCGGTCACGACCGTCTGAAGGACGGGTCCCGGCGCGAGGCCGCACGCCCGGGACCCGTCCACTCAGTTGTCGTTCGCCGCGTCGGAGTCCGCCCTGTTCGCCGCCGACTCCGCGTCGTCCACCAGCTTGTTCAGCTCATCCAGCTCGGAGGCGGACGGAGCCGGTGCGGTGGCCGACGGGGCGGACGTCCCCGATGAGCCGTCCGCGTCGTCCGAGCCGTCCGAACCGCCCTTGCCGCCGCAGCCGGTGGCCAGCGCGGCGCAGAGCAGCGCCGTGGCCGCGGCGGCCCAGGGGCCGCGCTTCACTTGGCTGATTCCTTGCCGCTGCCGGATCCCTCGCCGCGTGCGGCGCACCACTTCTGGACCTTCGACAGGTCCTTCTGCCGCTGCTCGAGCGTCGGTACGAGGGACCTGCGGAAGGTGAGCTTGTGGTTGAGGAACGTCTGGGCCTCGGTGTGGCCCGCCTTCTTCGCCCGCTCGACCCGCTTCGTCAGCCGGGCCACGGACCCGCGGACGGTCGCCGGGCCCTTCAGCCGCCTCAGCGCGCGGTCCAGCCGCTTGTCGATCCTCATGGCGCGCTTGCACAGCCCCCGGGAGCCGTCCCCCGCTCCCATCGGCGCCTTCGCGCTCGGGGAGGCGGCCGGTGCCGAGGCCGGGGCGCTGCCGTCCGCCGCCGCGATGCCCACCGGACCGAGCAGGGCGGCGGTGGCCGCGCCCGCCACGAGGACGCTCTTTCCACGGTGCATGGTGCTGTTCCTTCCCTTGGAGCCGGACGGCCGGGGAGGGGCCGGGCCGTCCCGGACTGGGGAAAAACCTAGGAACCTTCTTTGTGGAAACTCTGTGGACCGGAACTACGGCGTCTCGGTGGGCCGCAGGACGAACCCCACGCCGCGCACCGTGTGCAGCATCCGCGGCCGGCCGCCCGCCTCCAGTTTGCGGCGCAGATAGCTGACAAAGGTGTCCACGGCGTCCGTACGGACGTCGAAGTCATAGCCCCAGACGCGATCCAGCAGCTGATCGCGGGTGAGCACGATCCCGGCGTTGCGGGCGAACACGTCCAGCAGCTCGAACTCGCGCCGGGTGAGCCGCAGCACCACCCCGTCCAGCCACGCCTCCCGCGCCTCCGGCACCATCTCCAGCGCACCGGCCCGCACCCGGTCGGTGGCGGCGGGCGGACGGCGGCGCAGCAGGGCGTGCAGCCGCAGCACCAGCTCCTGGAGCGCGAAGGGCTTGACGAGATAGTCGTCGCCCCCGGCCTGCAGCCCGGCCACCCGGTCGGCCACCTCGTCGAGCGCCGACAGCATCAGGACGGGTACGTCATTGCCGTCGGCACGCAGGCTGCGGCACACCTCGATCCCGCTGAGGTCCGGCATGGAGATGTCCAGGACCACCACATCGGGCGCCCCGTCGCGCAGCGCGGCCAGCGCGGCGTGGCCGCCGTCCGCGAGGGTCACGGCGAACCCGTTGAGCCGCAGCCCGCGCTCCAGGGACCGCCGGATGGCCGCGTCGTCATCCGTCACCAGGACGTGACCGCTGCCCGTGCCTGCCATGTCCGTACCACCTCCGGCCCGGCATGGTACGTGCCCCGCCGTGGGCGCCGCCCGTGCCAAGGGCCCGGACATGGCCTTTGGGCCAATTGACTCCGTCCCGTCCGCGCCGTGGGATTGGTCTGGTTCACCCTTTTCCCGCCGCGCCCGCCCAGGAGCCGGTGTGTTCCGCGCCCGCGAAGGAGCAAGCGTGTCCCAGCCCGCCACCGCCCCGGACGCCCTGGACACCCCGGATGCCCTGGACACCCCGGGTACCCCGGACGCCCTGGACACCCCGGATGCCCCGGACGCCCTGGACGCGCTGGGGCCCAAGGGGCCCTACCGCTCCCGCCACCGCCTCACCGTCCACGATGTCACCGGCGCGCCGATGGCCGAACTCTCCCTGGCGCCCCGGCTGTTCGTCACCCGGGCGCTGGCCGCCCTGCGCGCCGCCGACACCCTGCCGCTGGAGGAGCGGCTGGCCGCGCTGAAGCGGGCGGGGGAGCTGTTCGCCACCGGCACCGTGGCCGGGATGTCGTACGCGGCGTACGAGGGCGCGGTGTGCCGGATGTCGGGCACCCCGCTCGCCAATGTGCGGATCGCCGTGGAGGCGATACGGCTCAGCGCCGCCGAGGCGTACCGCAGCGTCCAGGCGGCCCGCCCGGTGGGGGCGGTGGGCGATTGGCGCGATCCGTACGCCCGGAGCGGCACCGCGGTGTGGATCCGGCGCGGCGATGTCTTCGCGGTCCACGCCGCCGGTAACCACCCCGCCGTGCACGCGCTGTGGCTGGAGGCGCTGGCGCTGGGCTACCGGGTGGCCGTACGCCCCTCCCGCCGTGAGCCGCTCACCCCGTACCGGCTGGTCAGCGCCCTGCGCGAGGCGGGGTTCGGGACGGATCAGGTGGTGCTGCTGCCCACCGACCACGACGCGGCGGGCGAGATCCTGCACGGCGCGGACCTCTCCATGGTCTACGGCGGACAGGAGGTCATCGACCGCTACGCCGCCGATCCGGCCGTGCTGCCCAACGGGCCCGGCCGCTCCAAGATCCTCATCACCGCCGACCGGGAGTGGCGCGACCACCTCGATGTCGTCGTCGACTCCATCGCCCGCCACGGTGGCACCGCGTGCGTCAACGCCACCGCCGTCCTCGTCGAGGGCGATCCGGCGCCGGTCGCCGAGGCGCTGGCGGAGCGGCTCGCCGCCCTGCCCAGCCTGCCGCCGCAGGACGAGAAGGCGGTGCTGCCGGTCCATCCGCTCGAGGTCGCGCGCGGCTTCGAGCGCCTGCTGCTCGGCAAGGCCGCGGGCGCCCGCGCGTGGCTGGGCGGCGGCGGCGTGGTGGACGACCTCGGCGACGGCAGCGCCGCCCTCCGCCCCGCCGTCTTCCAGCTCGACGATCCGCGGGACGCGCGGCTGGGCGTGGAGCTGTCGTTCCCCTGCGTCTGGGTGGCCCCCTGGACGCGGGAGGCGGGCGTCGCCGCGCTCCGGGACAGCCTGGTGGTCACGGCGCTCACCGGCGACGAGGCGCTGCTGGACGGGCTGCTCGCCGAGCCGTCCATCAAGAACCTCTACATCGGCGACCATCCCACCCACTGGATCGCGCCGGGCATCCCGCACGACGCGTATCTCGGCGAGTTCCTGATGCGTACGAAGGCCGTCATCCGCGGCTGACTCCCTCAGCCCGCACCCCTGCCGCCATCCGCGAGGAGCATCCCGTGCCGACAGCTTCCCTTTCGGTGCTCGACATCCCCTTCGACGAGCGCCCCGACCCCGATGAGTACATCCGCGCCGCCATGGAGTGGCACTTCGGCCCGGACACCGGCTCCCCGTTCTGGCTGCGGAAGGCGGAGACGCTGGACTTCGATCCGCGGCGGGACGTCAAGGGCGTCGCCGATCTCGCCCTCTTCCCCAATGTCACCGGCGAGTTGCGCGAGGTGCCGGTGCGCGATCTCATCCCCCAGGGCTACGGCGCCGACGCCCGGATCGTCGGGGTCTTCGAAAGCGGCGGTACCACCGGCGCGCCCAAGCGGATCGTGTGTCTGCGCGACTGGCTGGACCGCCTCACCCACGGGCTGAGCGCCGACCTCGACGGGCTCGGCATCCCGCGCGGGGTGGACTGGCTCGCCATCGCCCCCAGCGGCCCCCATATGGTCGGCGAGATGGTCGCGGGCACGGCCGCCCGGCACGGTGGGCTGATGTTCCGCGTCGACATGGATCCGCGGTGGGTGAAGAAGCTGATCTCCGCCGGGAAGGCCGAGGAGACCGACGCCTATGTGAACCACCTGGTGGAGCAGGCGGCGTACGTCCTGCGCACCCAGGACATCGGGGTGCTGATGACCACCCCGCCGCTGCTGGAGCGGCTGGCCCGGCACGACGACCTCATCGAGCTGATCGGGGAGAAGGTCAAGGGCATCATGTGGGGCGGCGCCCATATGGACGCCGACACCCGCGATCTGCTGCGCACCGAGATCTTCCCCGGCTGTGAGCTCTACGGCACCTACGGCAACACCATGATCCTCGGTGGCGCCACCGAGCGGCTGGGGCTCGGCCCGGACGAGCCGTGTGTCTTCGATCCGCGTACGCCGTTCGTCACCTTCTCGGTGGTGGACCCGGCGAGCGGGCGGCCGGTGCCGTACGGCGAGCGCGGCCAGGTGGTGATGAACCACGTCAGCAAGTCCGCCCTGCTGCCGGGCAACCTCGAGCGCGATCTGGCGATCCGCGTCCCGCCGCCGGAGGGCGCGGTCGGGGACTCGGTGGCCGATGTGGGGCCGGTGGCGATGTTCGACGACGAGGTCGTGATCGAGGGCGTCTACTGACCCGCGCCCCCTGAGGGGCGTCCACCGGCAGACATCCGGACGCCAGGGGTGGCGGCACGGCTGACACCGGGCCGCCACCACCGGGCCGCCACCACCGGGCCGCCACCACCGGGCCGCCACCACCGCTGACACCGGGCCGCCACCAGGCGTTTGCCGCGTTCCGCCATGGACCCATTCAGTCGCGACAGTCGCAGTGGTTACGATCTGGCGCGATGGGCAGAGGGCAGCGCGGAGGAGAGGCCCGCATACGGAGGGGCCACATACGGAGGGACCCGGTGCGCGGCACCGTGCCTTCCGTCCTCTGCCGTGCCGTGCTGCTGCTCGCCGCGGCGATATGGGTGGCGCCCTCGTGCGTCCATCCCGCCGCCGGCCACAACGTCCTGTCGACGGGGTGCCCGCACCGCCTGGCGGAGACCGCGTCGGCCCAGCCGCACGAGGAGCCGGTCGCGTATCCGGCTCCGGGGCACCGCCCGTTCGGCACCTCCGGCTCCGGCACCGGAAGCGACAACTGTGTCGCGGGCCCCCGGGGAGTCGTCCAGGCCCTGGTGCCCACGCCCGTACCCCCGCCCTCCCTCGCCGAGGTCCCGCCGCCCGACGGCCCCCGGGACCCGGACTCCGCCCGGGGGCCGCCGGACCATCCCGTCCGCGCCCTCGGCCTCCACCAACTCCAAGTACTTCGGACCTAGGCCGACGCCGGTCACCGCGATGCACCGCTCCACCCATCCAGTGTGCGAACAGCGCGAACTGCGCGAACTGCGAGGTTGAGGACAGCCATGGGCTCCAAGGGATCGAAGGCGAAGGGCGCGGCCGACCGCCGCGCGAAGATAGAGGAGTTGCGCCGCGCCGAGAAGGCGCGCGAGCGCCGGTACCGGATCATCACCATCACCTCGGTCACGGTGATCGTCGCCGGACTGGCCGTCGGGGGCTACTTCCTCGTGGACGCGAGCGACAAGAAGGAGAAGAAGGAGGCCAAGGTCACCTCCTCGGTGGTGAAGACCGGCGAGTTCAAGGGCATGAAGACCTGGAAGAACCTGGGCCGGACGCATGTCCAGGGCTCGGTGAAGTACGCGATGTCGCCGCCGGTCGGCGGAAACCACGACCAGCTCTGGCAGAACTGCAACGGCGATGTCTACACCAAGCCGCTGGCCAAGGAGAACGCGGTGCACTCGCTGGAGCACGGCGCGGTGTGGGTGACGTACACCGACAAGGCGTCGAAGGAGGACATCGCCACCCTCTCGGCGCGGGTCAAGAAGACCCCGTACTCGTTGATGAGCCCCTACCAGGACCAGGACTCGCCGATCGTCCTCAACGCCTGGGGCAATCAGCTCGACATCGACAAGGCGTCCGACCCGCGGGTGGCCGACTTCTTCAAGAAGTTCGTCCAGGGCAAGCAGACGCCCGAGCCCGGCGCCTACTGCACCAAGGGGAAGACTTCGTGAGCGACGGGACCGCCGTCGGCCGCGCCTCCCGCCAGCCACTGGTGGCGGGGATCGCCGCCGCCCTCGCCCTGCTGACGCTGGTAGCGGTGGCGGTGCTGTGGCTGACGAGCGACCGCTCGGAGGGCTCGACCGACACGGGAACGCCGAAGGACACCTCCGCCGAGGCCGGTTTCGCCCGCGACATGTCCGTCCACCATCAGCAGGCGGTGGAGATGTCGTTCATCGTGCGCGACCGCACCGGCGACGACGAGGTGCGGTCGCTGGCGTTCGACATCGCCACCACCCAGGCCACCCAGGCCGGGATGTTGCAGGGCTGGCTGGACATGTGGGGGCTGGACAAGACGTCCGAGGACCCGCCGATGACGTGGATGAAGCACGCCTCGTCGGACGGCATGGAGGGCATGGACCACGGCTCGATGAAGGGCATGGGCTCCACATACAAGCCGCACGACGGCTCGCTCATGCCGGGCATGGCCACCAACAGCCAGCTCGACGAGTTGCGCAAGGCCAAGGGCAAGGCGGCCGAGGTGCTCTACCTGAAGCTGATGACCGCCCATCACAAGGGCGGCGTCGAGATGGCGAAGGGCGCGGTCGAGCTGGTCAAGGACTCGACCGAGAAGCATCTGGCCCGGACGATGGTCCAGGGCCAGCAGTCGGAGATCCAGCTGATGGCCGACATGCTCAAGGCACGCGGCGCGTCCTCCTGACGTCCGCCGATGGCGCCCCTCGCCCCACGGGGTCCGCTCCAGGGGCCGCGGGGCGCCATCACCCCTTGCGCGCGAACACCCCGGACCGGGCCGCCAGATACGTGGCCTCGACGGTGGTGTGCACCAGCCGATCGTCGATGGACCCGCGCAGGATGAGCACCCGGTAGTAGAGCGGCGCCCCCAACGAGGCGATGACCTCCCACGCGTCGGTCTCCTCGGGGACGTCCCCCCGCTCCACCGCGTTCCGCACGATCAGGGTCACCTCCTCGGTCCGCCGCACGAACGCGTTACGGACGATCTCCTCGACCCGGGTGTCATGCGCGGCGGCCGCCAGCAGCCCCTGCATGACATTGCGGTTGCGCAGGGCGTTGTTGAAGTCCGCGATGGCCTGGGTGAGTTCCCTCAGATCCCGGTGGAAGTCACCGGTGTCCGGGGTGGGCAGCGTCGAACTGCGCTCGGCCAGCAGATCGACGACCACCCCCTCCACCGTGCGCCAGCGCCGCCGGATGGTCGACACATGCACCCCCGACCGCCGCGCGAGCCGATCGAGGGTGAGCTCGGCGAACGAGTCGCGGTCGAGCTCCTCGTACGCGGCCGCCAACACGGCGGCCCGAGTCCGGGCCGTACGCCCCCCGGGGCGAGCCGACCCATGCGGTGGTCGCTCTGTCATGACGCGCCGACTTTACGGCCCCTCCACCCTCGTGAGCACCAGATCTTCACGACATCCGGGCGCCGAACGCCCGGTAACCCATTGCACGGCGTACACGCCCCTCGCTAGTGTGACACCCGTTACTTAATGCGCGCGACAGCGCATTAAGCCAACATGGCGCAGAGTCTGCCGGACCTTCCTCACGAGGGGAAGGAAGGTCCAGCACGCTTCTCTTCTTTCTTCTGGTCTTCAGGGCGGGGCGGTCGGGTGAGGTCAGCCGTAGGAGGCCGACCACTTGCCCCGCGTGAAGTGACACACCCCGTCAGGCGTGATGTGGACGCGGCTGCCGTAGATCGGCAGACTGCCCTCGGCGTTCAGCCGGTGCCGGATGCGTTCGAGCACCGTCCACAGGCGCCGCGGGCCGCCTTGGTGAACGGTGGGCGGGTCGATCCACGTCGCCGAAGCGCGCGCCCATGAGCCGTCGGCATGCACAAGCCATGCCGTGCGCTGCTCGCCGCGCTCCTCGTAGTGGGTCTCGACGCCGGGCGCGGCGAGTTCGAGCATGGCGCGCACGTCCCACGCCTCCGCGACATTGAGCACCGGATAGCGGCCCTCGATCGTCTGCTCGCCTTCGCGGTCCCGTACGGCCGCGAACAGCTCTTCCGTCCTCGGCGGGTAGTCGGCCCCGGTGCGGGTGCTCATGAACCCGGCCCGGTCCCACTCGACGACCCCGCGCGCGCCGCCGTCCGCGTCCTTGTCGGCCGTGACGATCACGTTCATATGGGCAAGCGTGGTGACCAGACGCCCGCCGGGGCGCAGCGCGGCCGTCACGCCGACGAGGTTGTGCAGCGCCACCATGGACACGATGCGGTCGAAGTCCCCCGGGAGCGGCCCCGTGACATCACAGGTGACCACCTGGGGGGACATGCCCAGGGAGGCAAGCCGATCGGTCGCCGTCTCGGTCAGGTACGGGTCCACGTCCATGGCCGTGACGTGCTTGTCCCCGAGGCGCCGCGCCGCGAAGGCGGTACTGGTCCCAGTACCCGTGCCGATGAGGCCGAGGTCGGCGCCGTCGTACAACAGCCCGTGGCGCAGCATGCGCACCACCAGGCCAGGCATGGTGCTCGACGATGTGGGCACGCCGCGCGGCCGGTCGTCGGGGCCTGCCCGGTCGGCGTGCAGCGGGCCGACGCGGGTCACCAGGGACCTGTCGGAGTAGGCCGCGCGCAGCCACGCCGGCTCGTCCGCCGGTCCGTCACGCAACGCCCAAGTGCCGTCGCCCGCCGGTTCCCACCATCGGGGCACGAAGACGTGCCGGGGGGTGGCGGCCACCGCTTGCCGCCACCGCGAGACGGGCGGGGTCACCTCGGCCGCGAGACGTTCGGCGTGGGGCTTCCAGTCCATGAGCCGCCTCATTCGTCGTACTTCGGGTCGCATGCTTCCTGCTCGGCGGGCGAGCAGTCGCCGCCGTCCGACGCGGGCTTGCAGTCAGGGTCACACGGACCTCCCCCGGCGCGGGTCGGAATCGCGCTCAGCGCCTCGGCCCATGCCTCGCCGCCCAGGATCGCGGCCAAGCCCCGTTCCCGGACGTTGCCGGCGGTCAGCCACCGCGCCATCACACACGGGGTCACCTCGCCCGAGGGCAGGACGGCCACCTGTCCGTGCCCGCACCGCCCGCACAGCTCCGACGTGTCCGCCCCCACCTCGGGCAGCGAGGCCCGGCCGAGTCGCCGCATACGGTCCGTGCGGATCGCCGTCACGCCGAGCGCTTCCAGCTCCCGGCATGCCTCGCTCACGCGCTGCCCCGACAGGACGGACACGATGCCGACACGCAGCGGGATACCGCGCCGTACGGCCTCGGCGATGTTCGCCCGGGTGCGTTCGTAGCTGCCTGGCCGGGTCGTGATGGCGTCGTGTTCCTCCGCACGGTCGCTGTAGTAGCTGGTGGCCAGCTTCATGCCCTCGCGGGCGAGCAGGCGCCACCAACCGGGCTTGATGTGGAACAAGTTGCTGTAGACCTCGACTTGAAGACCGAGGCTCAGCGCGTGGTCGACCAATTCCGCCCATGCCGGATGCGTGGTCGGCTCACCACCGATGAGCTGCACCTCGCGCGCACCCAGCGCCGCCGCGTCGCTGATCACCCGCCGCCAATCGTCGGCCGTCATCGCGCCGCGCGTACCCGTCGGCCCCGACTCGGCAAAACACTGCGTGCATTGGAGCTGACAAGCTCCGGTGATCTCCAGCTCGACGGCCTTGGGCGCGGTCGTCGGGGAAGCCTCGGGGCTCTCAACCACGGTGCTCACTGCTGCTCCCTCGGTGTCGTTGTGCGGCCTACCCGGCCCCGGTCCCACAAGCCTCAACCGTCGATCTCACATCGCAGCTCGCCCCACACCCGCTTCCCCCAGGGCAGCCGATCGGCCCCCCATCGCCAGGCGCACTCCTCCACCACGGCCAGGCCCCGTCCCCGCTCCTCATTGGCCCCGGCGATGCGTGGCACGGGGAGTGTGCGGCACTTGTCCACCACGGCGAAGCGGACTACATCGGGCGCGGGACGGGTGACGGTGACGCGGATGACGCGGCAGTCGGTGTGGTCCACCGCGTTGGCCACCAGCTCCGAGACGATGAGGGTGGCGGCGTCGGCGCAGTGCTCTATGCCCCAGACCGCCAGCGCCGTGCGGACGAGACGACGAGCCGTGGCGGCGCTTTGGGCCGTACACGGCAGGGTCTCCGTGTAGCCGGGGTGCCCGGAGGGGCGAGCGGTGGTGGTCACAATCATGGTGGACCTCGCGGTTCGTGAGCGTGAGCGCACGCTATGACCGCCGAGAGCGACCGCACAGTGACCCTACGTACCACTCTGATGCGCGGGTGGGACGTCGCGTCCTACCCGTCCAGATTGAGCCGGTCGGCCAGTTCGGTCACGGGCGAGGTGCGGCGGCGCTCGCGGCCACGTAGTTCGGCCACCACCCGCCGAGCCGTTCCGTGGTAGCGCATCCACTCCGGCGCATCGCCCTCCGCGGCCAGCAGGGCCCGGACGGCGCTGTCATCCTTGCCGAGATCGACGCAGGCCAGGGCGCGGTCGACATGGAACCGGGCGCGCCATGTCGGCGGAAGCCGGTGGAGTTCGGGGATGGTCCGGGCCGCGGTCAGCGCCTTCGCGCTGCGCTCCATCTCCACCAGGAAGTTGACCTTGGCGACACCGACATTGGTCGGGCCGAACGGTGTGGCGTAGTCGAGGCGGTCCTCCCCGATGCGGGAGGCGGCGGCCGTCGCCATGTTGAGCAGTTCGTCCACGGTGTCGTGCTTGCCGCGTCGCACGGCCGCGGTCGCCGCACGCAGCAGCAGGATTCCCCACAGGGACAGGTCGATGGGCCGGGACCGGAATCCGGGCTCGATCCACTCGGCGGCGGCCAGGGCGACGCGCTCGGCGTCCTCCAGCCGCCCCTGCTTGGTCAGGATCCACGACAACGTGGAGACGCCCATGGTCTCGAGGTGCGGATCGTCCGACCGCCGGGCGGCCTCCATGGAGCGCTCCAGCGCCGTGAACCCGGCATCCTCCTTGCCCAGTGCGGCCAGCGTGGTGGCCGCCACCTGATACCCCTCGGCGAGCACCGCATGGGCCGCGGCGGCGTCAGCGCCGCTGTGGGCGTGTGCCGCCGTCCTGGCGTCCCGGATGAGTTGGGGCAGCAGGACACCGATGTCGGCCATCCGACCCTCGCGGCGGATGCGTTCGGTGGACCGTAACGCGGCGCGCAGCGCGCCGACGGTGGGCGGGGCCTCGGGGTCGGCGTCCTCGCCGAGGAGTTCGGTCAGCGGGGAGACGGCCTGCCGCAGCGCGAGCACGGACGGCGAGTCGCCCTCCTGGCGAGCCTCGAAGGTGGTCGGCTGACCGATCAGCACGGACGGTTCCACGTCGAGGGCGCGGGCGAGGGCGTTGATCGTCGAGAGCCGCGCCGTCTGCCGCTGCCCCTGTTCCAGCTTGCGCACCACGTCCACGGACAGCTCCGCCCGTTCGGCGAGCCGCTCCTGGGTGAGCTTGCGCCGAAGCCGAAACCGAGCGATCCGGTCCCCGAGCCCCTGCTCGTCCTCACAGCCCATGGCACTGGTCCCCCACTCACCATCAGGTATCAGGCGGATGTGGCTTCCACGCTACGCCCTGGCGCACACCGCAGGTGAAGAACGTTGCCCTCGGGTGGCCCGGAGCGCGGCTACCGGCGGTTGTCCTCTCCGCGCTCCCATTCCTCGCGGAGCACTCCGTAGACGATGGAGTCCCGCCATGCCCCACGTACGTGGACGTGGCCGCGGATTCGGCCCTCTGCTGCCATACCTGCCGCGAGGAGCGTCTTCTCCGAGGCGACATTGAGAGGCGCCCGAGCGGCCCATACCCGGTGGAGGTCCAGGTCAGCGAAGGCGAGGGTGAGGAGCAGGCGGACGGTTTCTCTGCCGTAGCCCACGCCCCAGGTGTCGGAGCGCCGCGCGAATCCGATGGTGGCGGCGCGTTGTTGGTGCGGGTCGTGGGCGAGGCGGGCGAATCCGATCAGTTGGGAGTCGGCCCGTTCGACGACGGCGAGTGCGTATTCCTGGCGTGGGGTCGACGTAGCCGAGGTCACCGATCGCTCGACAATGCCGCTGACCTCGTCGCGTGAGCGTGGCGTGAAGCTCAGGTGCTCGGTGGCCTTCGGGCTACCGTAGATAGCCAGGACCGCGTCCACGTCATCGACGGTTAGTTCGCGAAGTGAGAGGCGAGTTTCGTCGCGGATGACCGGAAACATGGCGGGACTCTACTCTCGGGGGCGCCACGCTCGTTGCCCCGGAAAGACATGCCCCCCGGCGGTGCGCCGCGCACCTCCGGGGGACGGTGGACAGTCAGTGCAGATGGGCCGGGGTGAATTCGGCGGGGAGGGCGGCCACGCCGCGCATCATCAGGGTGACGTGCCATTCGAGCTCGTCCGCGGGGACGGAGAGGGTGACGTCCGGGAGGCGGTCGAGGAGGACCTCGATGGCGGCGGTGGCGATGACCTCGGCGATCTCGCGGGCGGCCGGGGGGCAGCCGTGTTTGCCGTGGCTGAAGGCCATATGGGCCTGGTTGCCGCCGGCGCCGGAGTGGAAGTCCGGGCGGACGTCGGGGTCGGCGTTGGCCGCGGCGAGGCCCAGCATCAGGCAGTCGCCCTTCCTGATGCGGCGGCCGCCGAGCATGGTGTCCTCGGCGGCCCAGCGGCCGATCCAGAACGGGACCGGGGTGTCCTCCCACAGCACCTCGTTGAGCGCCTGGCCGACGCTGCGGCGGCCGCCGGAGAGGGTGATGGCGAACCGTTCGTCCGTCAGCATCAGCCGGAGGGCGTTGCCGATCAGGTCGCTGGTGGGCTGCTGGACGGCGTAGATGGAGCCGAGCAGGTCGTTGATGATCTCGTCGTCGGTGAGCCCGGCGGGGTGGGACACCAGATGGGCGGCGACGTTGACCTGGTCGGGGTTCTCCCGGACGCGCTTGATCAGCGCCTCCATCCGGGTCTGCATCTTCTGCAGCGCGATGGGGGCGTCGTTCCCGGTGAGGTGGAGCGAATCGTCCTGGATGGCGGCGGCTTCGGTGTCGTCCAGGCCGTAGAGCCGGGTCACCACCCGCAGCGGGATCTGGCTGGCGTACTCGGCCACCAGATCGGCCCGGCCGCTGCCCGCGAAGGTGTCGATCAGCTGGTCGGCGACGCGCTCGCACTGTGCGCGCAGCTCGAACTGGTCCACCGACGCGAGACCGTCGCAGATGGCCTCGGACCGCCGCTGGTGGTCTGCGCCCTCGCTGAAGAGCATGGTCGGGCGGTAGCCGACGAAGGTCGTCAACTCCCAGTCCGGCGGCACGAGATGCCAGGAGTGCCAGCGGCGGGAGTCACGGGCGAAGCGGTTGGGGTCGGTGGTGACCCGGACCACCTCGCGGTAGCCGAGCACCGTCCAGACGGGGATCTTGCCGTCCAGCAGGACGGGCACGACCGGGCCGTGGTCCCGGAGCAGCTCGCGGTAGAGCTCCATCGGTTCGTCCCGGAACCGCCCGTAGTCCAGCGGCACCGACCCGGGGGGCACCACCCCGTCGGGCGGCGCGGGGGCCGACGGGAAGACGGGCTCGGGCGGGGCCCCGGGCAGGGCATCCAGTGGGGACGTGGGGTCAGGGGTGGTCACGCGGTGGTCTCCCCGGCGGAGCCGTTGGTGGACAGGGAGTAGAGGTAGCGGGCGAGCGCGACCAGTACGGCCTTGCTGGAGTCGCGCTTGCGGGCGTCGCATTCGATCATCGGTACCTCGGGCGGGAGGTCGAGGGCTTCCCGCACCTCCTCCAGCGTGTGCTGCGGTTCGGTGAAGTTGTTACGGGCCACGATGAACGGGGTGCCGTGGTGCTCCAGCCGGTCCAGCGCGTACCAGGAGTCGGAGAGCCGGTTGGTGTCCACCAGGACGACCGCGCCCAGGGTCCCGGAGAAGAGCCGGTCCCACAGGAACCAGAACCGCTCCTGGCCCGGGGCGCCGAACAGATAGAGCACCATCTGCTCGTCCAGGCTGATCCGGCCGAAGTCGAAGGCCACCGTGGTGGTGGTCTTATGGCGCACGAACGAGGCGTCGTCGATGCCGATGCCCGCCTGCGTCATCGTCTCCTCGGTGCTGAGCGGGCGGATCTCGCTGACGGACTGCACCATCGTCGTCTTGCCGACGCCGAACCCGCCGACGATCACGATCTTCAGACCGTTGCTCGCGCTCTCCCGCAGCGGGGCGTGCCCGGCGCCGCCGGGGAGCGCGGTGCTCACGGTGGTCTCAGAGATTCTGGAGTGCAACGAGCACCTTCTTCAGGGTTTCGGGCCCGGGAAGCCGGCCGCCGGGGCGGGCCGCATGCGGATGGCGCGCGGTGATGCGGCCGGTGTCCAGCAGATCGCACAGCAGGATCTTGACCACGCTGACGGGCAGTTCCAGATACGAGGAGATCTCCACGACCGACAGGGGGCGGCGGCACATCCGCAGGATCTTGACGTGCTCGGACTGCATCCCGGGGGTGGGGTCGCTTTCGCTGACGATCAGCGTGACCATGTCGAACCGGCTCTCGTCGGCCCGGCTGCGGCCGCCGGTGACGGTGTACAGCCGGTCCGGGCCCTCCTTGTCCAGCGGACCTCGGATCATGCCTTCGCCCCGCCGCCGCTGCCGCCCGCTTCCACCCGCGGAGCGGCCCGCAGATGGTCGCCGATCTGCTCGACCAGCTCGTTCATGTTGTGGCCGATGATGCCGACATCGGCATCGTCATGGGCCACCACGGCGAGGTGGGCGCCTTCTCCGGCCTCGACAATGAACAGAATTCCCCCGTGGAACTCCGTCATCGACTGCCGTACGCCGCCGCTTCCGTCGCCGAACTCGATGGACGCGCCATGGGCGAGGCTCTGGATGCCGGACGCGATGGCCGCCAGCTGATCGGCCTGGTCCACGGACAACCCGGAGGAGAGGCACAGTTTGAGACCGTCCCGTGACAGCACCAGGGCGTGGCGCGAGCCCGGGGTCTTCTCCAGCAGGTTCTCCAACAGCCAGTCCAAGCTGCGGTCGGTGGTGTTCATCGGCGTTCCTTCTGTCACGGCTTGTCGTTCTCGGCAGGCTCGGCGGACTCGGCGGACTCGGTGTGATCTGCGGATACCGAAGGCTCGGTGTCACACGGGTCACCTGCGGCGGAAGCACCGCGGGCCGCTTGGCGGAAGGCACCGAAGCGGGCTCCGGCTTCCTCGGGTCGTGGACGGCTGGTCTTGGGCTTGGGTTCCGTCTCGGCCGTCTGGGCGGCCGCGCGGGTGGCGGCGGCCA
Organism: Streptomyces iranensis; assembly: GCF_017874715.1. Lineage (GTDB taxonomy): Bacteria > Actinomycetota > Actinomycetes > Streptomycetales > Streptomycetaceae > Streptomyces > Streptomyces iranensis. The sequence goes on from NZ_JAGGLR010000021.1 coordinate 199,984, forward strand.
GCGTCTCGCCACGGCGCCGCTTGGGCAGTCCGTTGACCCGCGAGGGCTGCTCGGAGGGCTCCGGCGCGGGGGACGGGGCGGACGGGGCGGTCTCCGGCGACGTGGACGGCGCGGCGACCGGAGCGGGCGCGGCCGGAGCGGGCGCGGCCGTGACGGTGGACGCGCTCGTGACGGCGGGCGCGGCGGGCGCGGTGGGCGCGGCGGGCGCGGCGGGCGTCTGCCGGGGGACCCCGGTGCGGACGGTGCCCGGCGTGTCGAGGACGACGGCGTCCTGGTTGATGTGCGTGACCAGCTGCTGCGGGATCAGGACGACGACACCGGTGCCGCCGCGCGCGGACGGCCGGAAGGAGACCGTGAGCCCGTGCTTGCGGGCCAGACAGCCGACGACCGCGAGGCCCAGCCGGGTGCCGGACAGCGTCATCAGGTCCAGGCTCTCGGAGGAGACGGACTTCTGGGCGCGGTCCAGGGCGGCCGGGCCCATCACCAGGCCACCGTCCTCGACGGTCACCACGACGCCCGCGTGCGTCTCCTCGACGTACACATGCACCTCCTCGGTGGGAGGCGAGAAGCTGGCGGCGTTGTCCATCAGTTCGGCGAGGGCGTGCATGACGCCCTCGGCCGCGTAACCGGCCACCGCGGCGTTGCTGGTCGAGTGGACCCGTACCCGCTGGAAGGCGCTGATCCGCCCGATCGCGCCGCGCAGCACGGACTCCATGACGATCGGCTTGGTCCAGCGGCGCCCGGAGCGGGCACCGGTCAGCACCGCGATGCTGTCCGCGATCCGGCCCGCCTGGGCGGTGGTGTGGTCGAGCTTCAGCAGATCGCCGAGGACGGTCTCGTCGTGACGGTTCTCCATCTCCCGGAGGTCGGCCAGCATGCTGGTGGCCAGCGCCTGGACACGGCCCGCGGCGTTGGCGCACGCGGCCATCGCGGAGGCGCGCATCCGCTCACCGTCGCCGATCTCGCGCAGCAGGGTCCGCAGCAGATACTGATGGGCCCGGCTGGTGGGGCGCTCCATGCGGGTGACCACGGTTTCCACCGAGCCGCCCTCGCGCAGTTGCCGTACCGCGGACGGAATCGTTTCCTCGGCGAGCCGGGTGGCCTCGATCTCCCGCGCGGCGGCCGCGGTCTCCAGCGAGGTGACCCGCTCCTGGAGACGGCCGATGGTCCGCGAGCGGTTGGCGGCGACGGCGAGCGCCACCCCCAGCAGCACGGCGGCGGCTCCGCAGAAGACGGCGACGAAGACGCGCTGGGCGGATGGCACCGCGGTGGTCACCCACAGTCCCGCTCCGGCGGCGACGACGGCTGCCAGCAGAGGGACGGTCAGGGCCCCGCGCGTCACCGAGGGCCCTTTGTACGGATGGCTGGATATGTGTGCTGACATCTATCAGGTCCTCATGGGCGCGTTGAGGTTTTTGGCTGGACCACGCGGACATCAAGCCGTGGGCGCCACATGTTAGTAGAGTCACGTCAGTTTGACCGGGCCCTCTCAGCACATGGATCATGACGGCCCGTCAAATCGGGGCGCTGAGAAGCGTCATGTTCCGGACGCATATGACGCTGCCATTGACGCCGCCGTTGAGGCCGCCATCGTCGGCCCGCCCGGCGACGCAACGGAATCGCCGACTCGCCCCGAATGAACGCAACGGAATGGCAGGCTCGTCCCAGATGGGCGCAACGATCGTCCGCTCGGCCCGGATGGACGCTACGGAGTCGCCAGTTCGGCCCAGATGACCTTGCCGTCGGCGGTGTAGCGGGTGCCCCAGCGCTCCGCGAACTGCGCGACCAGGAAGAGCCCCCGGCCGCCCTCGTCCATCGTCGCCGCGTACCGCAGATGCGGAGAGGTGCTGCTGGTGTCGGAGACCTCGCAGATCAGCGCGCGGTCGCGGAGGACCTGCACCCGGATCGGGCCGGTGGCGTGCCGGATGGCGTTGGTGATCAGCTCGCTGAGCACCAGCTCGGCGGTGAACGCGGCCTCGTCCAGCCCCCACTCCGCCAGCTTCCGCATGACCTCGGCCCGCACTCCGGACACCGCGGCGGGGTCGGACGGCACCTCCCAGGCGGCCACCCGGTCGGCGCCCACGACCCGGGTGCGGGCGGCGATCAGGGCGATGTCATCGCTCGGGTTGCTGGGCAGCAGCGCGTCCAGCACCTCGGTGCAGATCTGGTCGGGGGTCCGGCCGGGGTGGGACAGGGCGCGGCGCAGCATCTCCAGACCGGTGTCGATCTCCCGGCGGCGGTCCTCGATGAGGCCGTCCGTATAGAGGACGAGATGGCTGCCCTGGGCCAGCTCGGCCTCGGCGGTCTCGAACGGCAGCCCGCCCAGGCCCAGCGGCGGCCCCGCGGGCAGGTCCAGGAACTCCACCGAACCGTCCGGACGCACCAGCGCGGGCGGCGGATGACCGGCCCGCGCCATCGTGCAACGCCGCGTCACCGGATCGTAGATCGCGTACAGACACGTGGCTCCCGTGATCCCCTCACCGCCACCGCCACCGTCACCGTTCGGCCCGCCCGGACCCTCGTCCTGGTCGATCCGGGCGATCAGATCGTCGAGATGGGAAAGGATCTCATCGGGCGGGAGATCGAGCGTGGAGAAGTTGTGCACCGCCGTCCGCAACCGCCCCATCGTCGCCGCCGCGTGCAAGCCATGGCCCACCACATCCCCCACCACCAGCGCCACCCGCGCCCCCGGCAGCGGAATGACATCGAACCAGTCGCCCCCGACCCCCGACTCCGCCGGCAGATAGCGGAAGGCCACGTCCAGGGCGCTCTGGGTGGGCAGGGCGCGGGGCAGCAGGCTGTGCTGGAGGGTCACCGCCATGGTGTGCTCGCGGGTGTAGCGGCGGGCGTTGTCGATGCAGACCGCGGCGTGCGAGGCGAGCTCCTCGGCGAGGGACACCTCTTCCTGCTCGAAGGGCTCGCGGTGCTTCATCCGCCAGAAGTTGACCACGCCCAGGAGCACGCCCCGGGCCCGCAGCGGCACGGTGACCAGCGACCGGACGCCGTACTCGATGACCTTGGCGGTCTGCTCGGGGTCCTGGGCCTGCCAGCCGGTGGCCTCGGAGAGATCGGCCTCCACGACCGGCTCGCCCCCGCTCAGCCCGAACGCCTGCGGCGAGGACGGGACGAACGCGAACACCCGGCCGACCGGATAGAAGGGGTGGTTGGGCCGGATGCCGTGGACCGCCGACCGGCACATCTCGACACCGCCGACGGCCAGTGGCTCATCGCCGCGCGCCACGGGCTCCGCCAGGTCGACCGTGACGAAGTCGGCGAAGCGGTCCACCGCCACCTGCGCCAGCTCCTCGGCGGTACGGCTCACATCGAGCGTGGTGCCGATTTCCACACTCGCGTCGTACAGCAGCTTGAGCCGCTTCTGGGCCACTTCGGCGCGGCCGGAGAGGGCGCGCAGCTCGGTGGAGTCGCGCAGGGTGGCGACGCTGCCGGGCGGTCCCCCGGCGCGGTCGGTCAGCCGGTTGTTGATGGCCAGCAGCCGGTCGCCGGCCACCAGCACCTCGTCGGTGACATCGCGCCCGGAGGCCAGGACGTCGGCGACATGGGGCTCCAGGCCCAGGTCGTCGACCAGCCGCCCCTCCGGCCGCGGCGGCAGATCCAGCAGCCGGGACGCCTCGTCGTTGGCCAGCACCAGCCGCCCGTCGTCGCCAAGGATCAGCACGCCCTCGCGCACCGAGTGCAGCACCGCGTCGTGGTGCTCGTACATCCGCGTCATCTCGATCGGGTCCAGGCCACGGGTCTGCCGCCGCAGTCGTCTGCTCACCAGCGCGGTGCCGCCGGTGGCGAGGACGAGTGACGCGGAGACGGCGCCGACGAGGAGCGGCAGCTGGCGGTTGGCGAGCCCGCTCACCTTCTTGATGGTGATCCCCGCGCCGACCGCGCCGACGACCTTGTGGTTGCTGTCGAAGATGGGCGCCACCGCGTCCATCGCCTCGCCCAGTGTGCCGGGGCCCGTATCGACGGTGGTGTGCCCGCGCAGCGCCGGCTCGATGTTGCCGACGTAGTGCTTGCCGATCCGGTTGAGCTTGGGATGGGTGAGCCGGATGCCCTTGTCGGTCGTCACCACGACGAAGTCGAGTCCGGACTTCTTCCTGACGGCCTCGGCCTTCGGCTGGAGCACCTTGGTGGGGTTGGGGCTGTGCAGGGCCTGGACGATACCCGGGGAGTTGGCGAAGGACTCGGCGACCGCGACGGACCGGCCGCGGGCCTCGTCGGTGGCGTCGTGACGCACCTGGAGCACCAGGGCGACGGTGGCCGCCGCGCCGAGCAGCAGCACGATCACGAGCTGGAGGATGAAGACCTGACCGGCGACGCTGCGAACGTTCAGCCAGGATCGAAAGCGCCGACCCGCCACCTCCGGGCGCTCCCGCCGCCGACTCCGTGGGCGCCGACCGGGGAACATGCGGGCAGCCCACGATCGACCCATAAACCGGGCCATACACATACATCTACACCGGGAATTCTTGGAAGGCGAATCTCCGCTCCCGGCGGCCAGGCCGTCCTCACCATCCGCATGCGATGCGCGACTTTCCGTTCTCATGGCGAATCCGCGGCGGGCCGACCGGCTGGCTGACCGGCGGGCTGACCGGCGGGCTGACCCGCGGGCCGCCGGCGGGCCGCCGGCGGGCCGCTGACGGGCTCACGGTGGGCGAGGTGCCGAAGACGGGGGTCTATGCAAATCTGAGAAAAGGGTTATTCACCCTTATTGCCGCGAATCGGTGTCGTGGCGGCGCCGATCGCGCCGGACGAAGGAGCCCGACATGGCCAGTCACGCCGGTGGAGTTCAGACAGGGGCCGCTCCGGGCCATATGCACCGGGCGGTGAGCGGATGGCTCGTCTTCGGGGGGGTCATGATGATTTTCGGTGGTCTGATGAACCTGCTCCAGGGCATCTCGGCCATCCGGACCGACCAGGTCTTCCTGGTGACGCAGAGCTATATCTTCCAGTTCGACCTCGCCGGATGGGGCTGGGTCCACCTGGCCCTCGGGATCGCCGTGGTGATCGCCGGGTTCGCGGTGTTCACCGGTGCCATGTGGGCCCGTGTCACGGGCGTGGTGCTGGCCGGTCTCGCGCTCATCGCCAACTTCCTGTGGCTGCCGTACTACCCGGTCTGGGCCACGGTGCTGCTCATCATCGACGCCCTGGTGATCTGGGCGCTGTGCGCCGGGCCGAGCCGCGGCGGCGCGGGACGCGCGGAGACGGGAGGGCCCGAGGCGGGACGCACCGCCTGAGGAACGTGATGCCTGGATTCCCGGCAGGTCGCGGGGCAGGCTGGAGCCATGCTGCTGGCTGATGTCGCGCTGACCTCCCGCCAGGTCGCGGCCACCTCCGCCCGCTCGGAGAAGATCGCCGCACTGGCCCGGCTGTTCCGGCGCACGGAACCGGCCGAGGCGGCCGTGGTGATCACCTACCTCGCGGGCAAGCTGCCCCAGCGCCGCACCGGAGTGGGCTGGTCCACCCTGCGCCACCGGCGAGAACCCGCCGCCGAGCCGACGCTCGCGGTGCTCGATGTGGACGCGGCCCTGAGCCGGGTCGCGGCGGTCGCCGGCACCGGTGCGACGGCGACCCGCAAGCGGCTGGTGGGCGAGCTGCTGTCCGCCGCGACCAAGGAGGAGCAGGGCTTTCTGCTCGGCCTGATCGGCGGGGAGCTGCGGCAGGGGGCGCTGGAGGGGCTGGCCGTGGAGGGACTCGCCGAGGCGGTCGGCGCACCGGCCGCCGAGGTGCGGCGGGCGGTGATGCTCGGCGGGTCGCTGGGCGCGGTGGCCGAGGCGCTGCTGGGGCGCGGCCCTGCGGCGCTGGCCGACTTCCGGCTCGAGGTGGGGCGGCCGGTGCTGCCGATGCTCGCGCAGAGCGCCAAGGATCTCGACGAGGCCATGGACCGGCTGGGGGCGTGCGCGGTCGAGGAGAAGCTGGACGGGATCCGGGTGCAGGTGCACCGGGACGGCGAGGAGGTACGGATCTACACCCGCACCCTGGACGAGATCACCGAGCGGCTGCCCGAGGTGGTCACGGCTGCACGGGAACTGGCGGTGGACCGGGCGATCCTCGACGGTGAGGTGATCCTGCTGGACGCGGAGGGGCGGCCCCGGCCGTTCCAGGAGACCTCCGCCCGCGTCGGCTCCCGGCTCGATGTGGCGGGGGCGTCCGCCGCGCTGCCGCTGTCCCCCGTCTTCTTCGACCTCCTCGTGGTGGACGGCCGCGATCTGCTCGACCTCCCGACCCGCGAGCGCCATGCCGAACTGGCCCGGATCGCCCCCGGGCCCCGGCGGGTGCGGCGGCTGGTGGCCGACGACCCGGCAGATCCGGAAACCCGGCGGGCGGCCGGTGAGTTCGCCGCGGACGTGCTGGCCCGGGGGCATGAGGGGGTGCTGGTCAAGGGGCTGGAGGCGCCGTACGGCGCGGGCCGGCGCGGGGCGTCCTGGCTGAAGGTCAAGCCGGTGCACACGCTGGACCTGGTGGTGCTGGCGGCGGAGTGGGGGCACGGCCGCCGCACCGGGAAGCTGTCCAACCTCCACCTGGGCGCGCGGGCGCCGGACGGCACGTACGTGATGCTGGGCAAGACGTTCAAGGGGCTGACCGACGTGATGCTGGAGTGGCAGACGGAGGCGCTGCTGGGGATCGCGGTCAGCGACGACGGCTGGGTGGTGCGGGTGCGGCCGGAGCTGGTGGTGGAGGTGGCCTTCGACGGGCTGCAGCGATCGTCCCGCTATCCGGCGGGCGTCACACTGCGGTTCGCGCGGGTGCTGCGCTACCGGGAGGACAAACCGGCGGACCAGGCGGACACGGTCGAGGCGGTGCTGGCGCTGCGCGGCGGATGAACGAGGGCCCTCGGGACCCCACGCCCCGAGGGCCCCCAGGGGGTGGCCGACGTGTCTTGACGCCTGCGGCAGGCTGCTCCGCCGCGTGGTCCGCCGGACACCCAGGACCCCGGGCCGCGGGGCGGTCCGGGGCCGGTCCGGGGCCGGTCCGGGGTCAGGCGGGGCTCAGGACGGATTGTCCCCGTGGGTCAGGGTCTCCCAGCCCAGGAAGAGGCTGTTGGTGCCCGCCGGGCGCTGCCGCTCGGTGAGCTTCTGGGTGTTGGCCATGGCGATGCCGAGCCGGTTGTGCAGGGCGTTGTAGCCGACCTCGGTGACCGGGCCGAGGCCGCGCTTGACGCTGCCGCCGCACAGCCAGGACGGCGGGGCCTCGCCCAGCTCGTACTTCGACTGGAAGCCCAGCGCCTGCCGCAGCCGCTCGCCCACCTCGGGGTAGAGGTCCTGGCCCTGGATGCGGCTGGTCTCGGCGACGTGCGCGATGGAGGCGATGCCGTATCCGGTGTGGGTGAAGTCGCGGCAGGTCTCCTGGGTGAGCCCGGTGACGAAGGTCGACTGGCCCTGCCAGTACTTGATGATCTTGTCGCGGGTGTCAAGGCCGCTGCCGGGCGCGGTCTTGGGCAGGGAGCCGTCGGACTCCAGGTAGACATACGCGGGGACGCGGCCGCGGTACTTCGCGATCGCCTTGTCGTAGCTGGTCCGGTCGTCCAGGAAGACGGAGATGCCGGAGGCGGCCTCCAGCATCACCAGCTCCCAGTTGCCGTTGGAGTTCGAGCCGCCGATGACCTTCGGGAGGTAGACGGTGCGCAGCATGGTCTTGAAGCGGTCGATCGAGGCGGCGGACCAGCCGTCGTAGCTGTAGCGGATGATCTCGGCCGCCCGGGGCCAGGAGGATCCGGCCCAGCCGGTCTGGAGCGGGGCGTTGCTGTTGGTGTGGTCCTTGATGGTGGCCGACCAGGCGTCCATGATCTGGATCGCCTTCTCGGCGTAGCGGCTGTCGCGGGTGATGTACCAGGCCAGCGAGAGCGAGTAGGCGGCGAGCGCGTCCTGTCGCTCATCGGTGCAGCCGATGTTGGGGTCGGAGTACGGACCGCATTCGACGACCGCGCGGGGCTTGGGGGTGCGCGACAGCGAGGCGTACGGGCTCGCCAGCATCGCGTCGTACGCGCCCTTCCAGGGCTGGGCGCCGGCGTTCACCTTGGAGCGGACGAAGTCGAGCTGGGCGCGGCTGACGAGGACGCCGGGGTGGGTGAAGGCGGCCTTGGGTGTGGCCTTGGGCGCCGCTTCGGCGGTGGCCTCGGACGCGGTGGACCGCTGGGTCTGCCCGGCCGTGGCCGGGCCACTGAGGATGCCCGCGAACAGCGCGGCCAGCGCTGTGGCGAGGGCGAGATACAGGGCTCTGGTGCGCATGGGGGCGGCTCTCCTGACGGTGAGTTCGTATGTGTGAACAACGGATGCCGACATGAACTCCTGCGGTGTTCCGGGAAGTTAGCTCATGAACACGTCAAGGTCTAGACCTTCCGTCCATAGGAGAATGTGCGCCCCGCCCCGATCGAGAGGCCCAGCGTGGAGACGACAGTCGCGGAGGACCAAGCCGCAGGCCCCGGCCGCCCACCGGCACCGCGCGGCGCCCGGGGCGCCGTCGCCCGGCTGCTACGCGCCGCCGCCCGGCCGCTACGGCTCCCCGGCGGACGGGCCCGGCGGTGGGCGGCCTGGTGCGCGGTGCCGCCCCTGGCCGTGGTCAGCGTGGTGGTGCTGTGCCGGGCGGCGGACACCGACGGCATCACCCCCATACCGCAGCTGCTGGCCTTCCTGCCCTGGCTGCTGGTCCCGGCGGCGCTCGGGCTGCTGCTGAGCACGGCCGCGCGCTGGCCGCTGGGGTGCGGCTGGGCGCTGGCGGCAGCGGCGGCCACCGGGTGGTTCATCCAGCCGTACGACGGCGGCTCCCCGCCCGAGCCGCGCGGACCGGTCCTCGCCCGGCTGCGGGTGATGACCGCGAACCTCGAATTCGGCCAGGCCAGGGAGGGGCTGCTGAGCGCGCTGCGCCGGGAGCGGCCGGACCTGGTCGCGGTGCAGGAGTGCGATGCGCGATGCGCCGAGGCGCTGGGCTCGGCCGCCGTCCGCAAGGCCTACCCGTACCGGAGCGTCGCCCTCGGCGACAGCGCCGCCGCGGGCTCGGCGATCCTCAGCCGCCATCCGCTGACCGGGGCGGAGGGGGTGCGCGGAACGCTGCGCATGCCGGGCGCGGTCGTCCGGGTCGCGGGGCAGCGGCTGCGGATGCAGGTCGCCCATCCCATGCCGCCGATGCCGGGGCAACTGGACCTCTGGCGCACCGAGCTGGGCCGGCTGCGGGCCTACGCGGACGGGCGGGGCGGGGAACCCACCCTGATCGCGGGCGACTTCAACGCCACCCAGGACCACGCCGCCTTCCGGGCCGTGCTGGACACCGGGCTGCGGGACAGCGCACGGGCCACCGGGGTGTCCCGCACGCCCAGCTGGCCGAGCGCCACGGCCCCGGCCCTGGGGGCGCAGATCGACCACGTTCTGGTCAGCCGGGGCCTGAGGCCGCGCACGGCCCGCTTCCTGGATCTGCCGCACACCGACCACCGGGCGCTGCTGGTGGAGCTGGACCTGTACGGGCCGCAGGGCTGAGGGCCGATCTGGGCCTCAGGGCTGACCGGGACCTCAAGGCTGACCGGGACCTCAGCTCTCGCTCGGGTCGTAGGAGTTGGCCAGTTCGAACGGATCGGGCTCAAGACCCGCCGTGGGCCAGCGCTGCTCCCGCTGCCAGCGCGCGTTCTCCTGCGCGAGCGCGTCCCAGAGCAGATTGAGCGGATGGGCCGGGTCATAGGACGCGCGCTCCCCGCGCCGGGTGAACGCGCCCAGCAGCACCTCCAGCCGGGGCCCGGTGTCATTGACCAGCTCGACGGCGCGCAGCCCGCGTCCGTACACCACCCGCGGATCGCCCGCCGCGTCCGCGACCCCCTTGGTGACCAGCATGCAGCCGCGCAGCAGCCCGGAGCGCAGTAGCTCGAAGCCGTAGTTGACGGTGTCTATCTCGGCGGCGATGCGCAGCTTGCCGCGGTAGTCGCCGCCGAACCAGGTGTGCAGCACCCCGGCCATCAGCCCGCTCGCCGAGATCACCAGCGGCAGGGTGCGCAGCGCGCTGGTCGGCGCGGTGGGGCCGGGCAGCTCGGCCTCGGAGAGATTGGTCAGCAGCGAGACCCCGCTGCGCCGCCACTCCATCACGTCGAAGGCGGCGAGCTCATCGCCGCCCTCGGGCCGGGTCACCACGGAGCCGCACACCAGGTCCACGTCCTTGGCGCGCAGCTTGGCCAGCACGTCCCGGGTGCGCACATGGCCGACCTTGAGCTCGATACCGCGCTGCCGGAAGTCCTCGGCCACCCGCTCCCCGGCGCCCGCCAGATAGCTGAGGGTAAATCGGGTGGTGCCCACCATCAGCGTTTTTCCCAGGCGGCGCCGTGACTCATGGATGCCGTCCAGCCAGTCGCCGAGAGTTCCGCGCGCCAATTCGACCAGGGCTTCTCCGGTGCCGGTGAACAGCACGTCCTTGCCGCGCCCCTGCTTGAGTATGAGGGGTTCGCCGCAAAGCTCGCGAAAGTTCCGGTTCATGGTGTCGATCTGCTTTTGCACACTGGACTGTTCGCGGCCCAGAATCCGTGCCGCGCCGAGCGCCGTACCGGCCTCATGGACCATGATCAGGGTGCGCAACTGGTCCATCGTGGTGTCCATCAGCGCGAGCGGGCTCTGCGCCCAGCGGCCGCGCCGATCCGTCCTCGGCGGGCCGAGCGAACCTGGTCTCTCCATGATTTCCCCCGCTTTTCAACTTCTCCCGTTTTCCTGACTCCAGAGTTTAGTCAGCGATCCATGTGGTTACCCGAGTCCGATATGAGCGAGAAGCGGACCGATGCGCGGAACGTCAGGACCGGGAGTCACACCGTACGGGTCAGCCGGCCGGAAAAGCAGCTCTTCCCCGACGACGGGATCACGAAGTGGGATCTCGTCGAGTACTACCGGTCGGTCTCCCGGCGCATCATTCCGCAGTTGCGCGGCCGCCCTTTGATGATGGAACGCCACCCGGACGGAATCGGCGGCAAGCCGCTGATGCAGAAGAACGCACCGGACTACTTCCCGGACTGGGTGCGCCGCGCCGTGCTCCCCAAGGAGGGCGGTGAGGTCACCCATGTGGTCTGCGACGGCACCGCGACCCTCCTCTACCTCGCCGACCAGGCATGCGTCACCCCGCACCGCTGGCTCTCCCGGGCCGACCGGCCCGACCACCCCGACCGGCTGGTCTTCGACCTCGACCCGCCCTCGTCGGGGGAGTCGGGGTTCGAGGAGGTGCGCTGGACGGCCCGCCGCTGCTGCGAACTGCTCGGCGAGCTCGGGCTGCCGGGGCTGCTGATGACCACCGGTTCGCGCGGACTGCATGTCATCGTCCCGCTGGACCGCCGCGCCGACTTCGCCACCGTACGGGCCTTCGCCCACGACGCCGCCGATCTGCTGGCCGCCCGCCACCCCGACCGGCTCACCACCGAACCGCGCAAGGCCAAGCGGCGCGGCCGGCTCTACCTGGACATCCAGCGCAACGCCTACGCCCAGACCGCCGTCAGCCCGTACGGGGTGCGCGCCCGGCCCGGAGCCCCCGTGGCCACGCCCATCGACGCGCGGGAGCTGGACGACCCGGAGCTGAGGGCCGACCGCTGGACGCTGCGGACGGTCGGCGAGCGGCTCGCGGACGACCCCTGGGCCCGTACGGACACCAGGGGCCGTTCGCTGCGCGGCCCCCGCGAGCGGCTGAAGCGGCTCGCGGAGGCCGACGGCTAGCGAGCGGGCTCATGGATCTCAAGCGCCGATGTCGCCGCCGTCGCGCCGCCAAACGCTGATCACGGATGGCCGGGTCAGCTCGCCCGGCCCGTCGGGCCAGGTGGACGCGGGCTCCTCCACGCTCGCGCCGTCGATCTCGCCCGGGTGCTGCACGGCCACCAGCACCCGCCGGTCCTGCACGATCGGACCGCAGGTCTCGGCGCCGTTCGGCACGGTCAGGAACTGCCTGACCGCACCGCGGCGGCTGCCCGCCGTGGCCACGCCGAACAGCCCGTCGTGGTTGCCGAGCGCGTTGCCGTCGGTGGAGATCCACAGGTTGCCGTACGCGTCGAAGGTGATGTTGTCCGGGCAGGAGATCGGGCTGACCTGGTCCTTCGGGAAGCCGCCGAAGTAGGTGCTCGGGTCCTCGGGGTCGCCGCAGACCAGGAACAGCCGCCAGTTGAAGCGGGTGGAGCCCGCGTTGTTCCAGCGCTCGGTCAGCTCCAGGATCTGGCCGTGCTTGTTGCCGTTGCGCGGGTTCGCCTCGTCGGCGGGGGCCTTGCCCTCCTTGCCGCGGTCGGTGTTGTTGGTCAGCGCGATGTAGACCCGGCCGGTGCGCGGGCTCGGCTCGACGTCCTCGGGGCGGTCCATCTTCGTCGCGCCCGCCTTGTCGGCGGCTATGCGGGTGAAGACGTAGACCTCCTCGGCGGTCATACCCTCCACGAAGGAGCGGTCGCCGCGGGCCAGCGGGATCCACTCACCGGCGCCGTCGAACTCGCCGTCCTCGGGCAGCTTTCCGGAGCCGTCGACCTCGGCGGACGGGCTGTCACCGGTGAACTTGGCGACGTACAGCGTGCCCTCGTCCAGCAGCGTGCGGTTGTGTTCGCGGGCGATGCGGCTGTTGCCCTTCATCATCCGCTTGGCGGAGACGAACTTGTAGAAGTAGTCGAACTTCTCGTCGTCGCCCATGTAGAGCACCGGACGGCCGTCGGTGGTCAGCCGGGGCTCGGCGGCCTCGTGCTTGAAGCGGCCCAGTGCGGTCAGCTTGCGCGGGGTGGACTCGGGGTCGAACGGGTCGATCTCGACCACCCAGCCGAAGCGGTGCGCCTCGTTGGGCTCCTTGGCGAGGTCGAAGCGGTCGTCGAAACGCTCCCACTTGCGCTCGGAGGCGCCGTCCTCGAAGCCGTAGCGCTTCAGGCCCGCCTTTACGGCCGGGTCGCTGACCTTGTCGGGGTTGGCGAAGTACTGGTTGAAGTTCTCCTCGCCGGAGAGCACCGTGCCCCACGGCGTGATGCCGCCGCCGCAGTTGTTCAGCGTGCCGAGGATCCGCTTGCCGGTCGGATCGGCGGAGGTGCGCAGCAGCTCGCTGCCCGCCGCCGGGCCGGTGACCTCGAACGGAGTGGTCGCGGTGATACGGCGGTTGAGGTGGTGGCGGGACAGCGCGGTGAGCCGGCCAAGACCGCGCTCCTCGGCCGTCACGACCACGGACAGGCCGTGCGCGGCCCAGCCGATCCCGGCCTGTTCGCGGGTGGGGTTCTCCGGGTCGTAACCCGAGAACATCAGCACCTCGTCGGTGTACTCGTGGTTGACGACGAGCAGCTGATGGTCGCGCTCGCCGGGGACGTCCAGGACCGCCATGTAGTCGTTGTTGTAACCGAACTGGGCCGCCTGGGCCTTGGCGCTCTGCTTGTCCGGGTCGAACGCGGGCGCGCCGCGCAGGATCGGGTCGCCCCAGCGGATCACCACGTTCTGGTCGTGGCCCTCGGCGACGACCACGGTGTCCTCGGTGTTGGGGGCGACCGGCGCGAAGCGCAGGCCGCGGGCCGCCTTGCTCTTCGCGGCGGCCTTGTGCTCCGCGGCGGCGGCGCCGCCCGTCGCGGCGGACGCCCGAGGCGCCCGCTCCACCGCCACCGCACCGGTCGCGGCCGCCACGGTCACCACGGCACCGGCCCGCAGCAGGGCACGGCGCGAGGCGGCACCGGCGATGACATCGCCCACATAGGCGTTGTCGCTGGTGTTCGGCGTCTCGTGAAGGCAGGCGTCGCCACACCGGTACCGGCACGTCAGTGCGGAACGACCGCCCGGGTGTGAGCTGATGAGCGGTAGGAGGTTGCGCACGTCTTCCCCTCCGTAAGGGTGTTCACGTATGGGCTTCGCCGGGCCCCGCACGGGCAGTACTCCGACGCGGTCCGGACCGACATGACGTCGGGATCCTTTGGCGGCGAAGCTATGGGCGTAGAACCGCATGGTGGCGACGAGCGCCTGAACCAGAGGTGAACGAAGCGCGAGCGGAATCGGCGGAAGAGGGCCGCCGAAGGGCCCGCTAGCCTTTCGGCACCACGGACATGCACCGCCATGCACCGCACTCGACACGTGAGAGGTATCTCCCATGGGCATACGGGACCTACTGCGCAAAGTTTTCGGCCGCTCCCGAACCACGGGGGTGGACGATTCTTCTGCTGCGCCGGAGGCGGCGGTTGTCCCGGACCCCCAGCCGGAGTCGGCGGAGTCGGCGGAGCCCAAGTCGGCGGAGCCGACGGTGGACCAGAAGGCCGAGCGGAAGGCCGACTCGGACGCCGGACCGACGCCTGAGCCCGAGACCGCGCCGGAGCCTGCGCCTGAGCCGAAGGCTGAGCCGGAGCCCGAGCCGACCGCGGACGCGGAGGCCCCGGCCCCGGACTCCCGGGACTCCCGGAACGACGCATCCGGGCACGACCCGGCCCTGTCCGCCCCGCTGAAGTCCCTCGACGAGATCCTGAAGTCCCCCGCGCACGAGGACACGTCAACGTCCGGCGACCAGACTCCGGTTAAGGCAGCGGCAGCGACCGACGAGAAGGAAGCTCCCGCGACCGCGCCGAAGGCGAAGACGGACGAGCCCAAGCCAGCCGCCAAGGCGGAGGCGGACGAGCCGGAGGCGAAGGTGGAGTCCGCCACCGCGCCCGAGGCCGAGGCGGACGCCGATGCCCCGGCGGCTCCGGCGGCGGAGACGAGCGCCGACACCGAGCCCAAGGCCGAGCCTGAGCCCGCAGCCGATCCCGCGCCGGAAACCGCCGAGCCGGTGGCGGAAACCGCCGAGCCGGTGGCGGAAGCCGCCGACGCATCTCCGGCGGAGGCCGACACCACGTCTCAGGGCGAGGTTGCGGAGGACCCCGCGCCGGAGCCTGCCGAGGCGGAGGCTGAGCCCGAAACTGCGACCGCCGCCACCCCGGAGCCCGCCGAGCCGGTGGCGGAGGCCGACAACACGCCTCAGGGCGAGGTTGCGGAGGACCCCGCGCCGGAGCCCGCTGCGGCGCCCGAGCCCAAGGCTGAGGCAGCCACAGAGGCTGACCACGAGGCCAAGGCCGACGCCGACGCCACGACGGCCCCGGTGGCGGAGGCGAGTGCCGACGCCGGGGCGGAGGTAGAGGCTGCCGACGCCGCCGCCACCGCAGCCGACGAGCCCGCCGAGGCGGAGGCCGAGACCGCGGCCGCGAGCGAGCCCGAGGCCGACCCCGAGCCCGCGCCCAAGGCCAAGCCCGCGCCCGCGCCCGAGGCCAAGCCCGAGGCCGCAGCCGAGCCCGAGCCCGCGCCCGCGCCCGCAGCTGCCGCCGCCACCGCGGCCAAGGCGGAAGCACCTACGACCGCGGCCAAGGCAGAAGCACCCGCCACCGCGGCCAAGGCCGACGCACCCGCCGCCGCGAAGGCCGATGCCGCCGCCATCCCCCTCGCCGACCTCACGTCGCGGGCGCCTGGGCTGGTCGGGGCGTACGGCGCGGCTGGGGAGGCCGTTCAGGAGAGCGGGCTGGGTGGGCAGCGGGCGGTGGTCTACCTCGTGCTGGACCGGTCCGGGTCGATGCGGGGGTACTTCAAGGACGGCACCGTGTCGCACCTCGCCGAGCAGGCGCTCGCCCTGTCCGCGCAGCTCGACACCAGCGGCACCGTGCCCGTCGTGTTCTTCTCCACCGACATCGACGGCACCGCCGACCTCGAGCTGGACCAGCACACCGGCCGGATCGAGGAGCTGCACGGCTCGCTCGGGCACATGGGGCGGACGAACTACCACACCGCCGTCAACGCCGTCATCGAGCACTACAAGGCGTCCGGCGCGACCGACCCCGCGTTCGTGATCTTCCAGACGGACGGCGCGCCCACCACCAAGACCGCCGCCGAGAAGGCGCTGTGCGAGGCGGCGGGGCTGCCGCTGTTCTGGCAGTTCCTGGCGTTCGGGGACCCGGAGGCGAAGGGGTTCGACTTCCTGCGGAAGCTGGACACCTCGCCCGCCCTCGCCGTCCCGGAGAAGCGGGCGGTCGACAACACCGGCTTCTTCCACGCCGGGCTCGACCCCCGTACGGTCGCCGACGCCGAGCTGTACCGGGAGCTGCTGAAGAAGTTCCCGGGCTGGCTGGCCGCCCGCGAACAGGGCTGACCAGCGACCCTGCCCAAAACCCCACACCCGACCAGGCGCCGCACCGGCGCCACCCCGGGGGCCATCCGCCGCGGAAAAACGCCGCGCGGGTGGCCCCCGTCGCTCCGATACGATATTGGCGGCTCAACAGAGCGAAAAGTCACTTACCGTATCGACTCGGGAGCAGCCTGCAATGGCTCGACACCTCATCACCAGCGCCCTTCCCTACATCAACGGGATCAAGCACCTGGGCAACATGGTGGGGTCCATGCTCCCGGCCGACGTCTACTCCCGCTATATGCGCCAGCGCGGCCATGACGTCCTCTACATCTGCGCCACCGATGAGCACGGCACCCCCGCCGAGCTGGCCGCCAAGGAGGCCGGGCTGCCGGTCGACGAGTTCTGCGCCCAGCAGCATGAGGCGCAGAAGGCGATCTACGACGGCTTCGGGCTCGCCTTCGACTACTTCGGCCGCAGCTCCTCCGCGCAGAACGTGCAGATCACCCAGACGATCGCACGGGAGCTCAAGGGACACGGCTTCATCGAGGAGCGCTCGATCCGCCAGGTGTACTCCAACGCCGACGGCCGCTTCCTCCCCGACCGCTACATCGAGGGCACCTGTCCGCACTGCGGCTACGAGCGGGCCCGCGGCGACCAGTGCGAGAACTGCACCCGTGTCCTCGACCCGACCGATCTGATCGACGCCCGCTCCGCGATCAGCGGCAGCAGCGATCTGGAGGTCCGGGAGACCAAGCACCTCTTCCTCCTCCAGTCCAAGCTGGCGGACGAGGTCGCCGCCTGGGTCGACGAGCACGGCAAGGACTGGCCGACGCTCGCCTCCTCGATCGCCCGCAAGTGGCTGAACGAGGGGCTTCAGGACCGGGCGATCACCCGTGACCTGGACTGGGGCGTGCCGGTGCCGGCCGACACCTGGCCGGAGCTGGCGGCCGAGGGCAAGGTCTTCTACGTCTGGTTCGACGCCCCGATCGAGTACATCGGAGCCACGAAGGAGTGGGCCGACCAGGACCCGGCGAACCGCGACTGGAAGTCGTGGTGGTACGACGTGGACCGGACGGTCCGCTACACGGAGTTCATGGCCAAGGACAACGTCCCGTTCCACACGGTGATGTTCCCGGCCACCCTCCTCGGCACCCGGGACGTCTGGAAGAAGGTCGACTACGTCAAGGCGTTCAACTGGCTGACGTACTACGGCGGGAAGTTCTCCACCTCCGCCAAGCGCGGGGTGTTCACCGACGCCGCGCTCGAGGTGCTGCCCGCCGACTACTGGCGCTACTTCCTGATGGCGAACGCCCCGGAGTCCGACGACACCTCCTTCACCTGGGAGCACTTCACCGCCACCGTCAACAAGGACCTGGCCGACACCCTCGGCAACTTCGTCAACCGCGTGCTCTCCTTCTCCCGCAAGCGGTTCGGCGACGAGGTCCCGGCCGGAAAGGCCGCCGGGGAGGCGGAGGAGCGCCTGGGCGAGGAGATCGCGCGGCTGCTGACGGAGTACGAAGAGCACATGGACGCGCTCCAGTTCCGCAAGGCCGCGGCGGCGCTGCGCGCCCTGTGGAGCGCGGGCAACTCCTACCTGGAGGAGAAGGCCCCCTGGCTGGAGATCAAGACCGACCAGGAGGCCGCGGCCCTCACCCTTCGTACGGCGATGAACCTCATCCACCTCTACGCGATCGTCTCCGAGCCGTTCATCCCGGCCTCGGCGCGGGCCATGCGGTCGGCGTTCGCGCTGGGCGAGGACACCGCGGCCTGGGTCGGCCAGGAGGAGGCGAAGGCGCTGGCGTCGGTCCCGGCGGGCACGGCCTTCACGGTTCCCCCGGTGCTCTTCGCGAAGATCACCGAGGAGGATCTGGACTCCTTCCGGCAGCGCTTCGGCGGCGATGAGCAGAACGGGAACGGCGCCGCTTAGCGGCTCCGCCGCGTGGCGGGGTTCGGCCCAAGACGCCCCTCACGCATGTGTTGATCGCGCGGCAACCGTTCGTTTAGCCCCCTCGAAGACCCTGTGGAGTCCATAGCCACCGGGAAATCGAGGAACACAGTGCCGGACGCGCGTGTCACGGTGACGGTCCACGGCCCCGACCCGCTCAGCCGGGCCGGGGTCGTGCGTCATCTGCAGCATCAGCCCAGCGTCGAGCTGGTCGACCGGCCGTGCCCGTTCGGCGACGAGCCCCGCGGCGCCGTCGCCGTGATGCTCGCCGAGCGCCTCGACGACCGCGCCGGGGCGGAGCTGCGCCGCCTGGTGCGGGGCGGACGGCAGCGGGTGGTACTGATCGCGGGCGAGCTCCGGGAGACGGAGCTGATGGCGGTGATGGAGTACGGCGTCCAAGCCGTCTTATGGCAGCACCGGACCACGCCGAAGCGGCTGCTGCGCGCCGTGCACCGGGCCGCCCGCGCGGACCGGGGCACACCGTGCGGCGTGGACCGGAGGCTGTGACCCCAGGGCTTCAGGGGACCCCAGGGCGTCAGAGATCCGTGCCGTCGTGGGTCGCGTCGGGGTCGACCCCCAGCGTGAGACTGCCGACGACACCCTTCTCGATCTTTCCCTTGCGGTACTTCAGGTGCAGCAGCCCGCCCTGTGCGCCGTTGCCGGGGTAGATCCCGTCCTCGTCGAGGGTGGTGCGCGGCGTGGTGCTGGTGTTGTACGGGGCCACCTTCGCCGAGTCGAGCACCGCCTCCTCGGCGAAGAAGAGCTGACCGGTGTGGCAGGTGTGGCCACCCTCGTAGCCGTCGTCCGTGAGCTTGCCGCCGATGTGCACCTTGGTGTGGATGTGCACACAGCGGCCCCGGTACCAGCCGGGGAAGACCGTGGTGAACTCGACGAAACCGTGCCGGTCGGTCAGCTGGGTGCCGCGCAGATACCGCTTGTCGTCGGTCGGCTCCTGGTGGCCGCCACCGGGCGGGGCACCGGTCGGAGCGCCCGTCGGGGCGTCGGTGGGCGGGGTGCCGGTGGGCGGGGTCCCGGTCGGCGGGGTGCCGCCGCCACCGCTGCTGGAGCTCTCGTAACCCGAGTAGAGCCCGAGCGCGTCGCAGTGCCAGATGTCGACGGCAGCCTTCGCCATGGGTTTGCAGCTGTCGGAGTCGATCACTTTGAGGCGGAGGGTCATCGGAATGCCCTCCTTACCCTCGGTGATGTCCTTTCTGATCTTGTCGGCGTCGATGTAGTACGGCCCCTCGGTGGTCTCCGAGGTGAGCCGGTAACAGACCTCGCCGGACGGCGAGGACGTGGCGGCCGAGGGGGTGGCGGAGGAGGCGGACGCGGAGGTCTCGCCCGCCGAGGCGGTGGTGGCGACGGCCGCTCCCAGGCCCGCCGCCGCGACCGCCGCGCCGCCCGCCACCACGGCCCGCCGCCTCGTCATGTCCCGCTGGGGCTGCGGCTCGAGGCCGTTGCTGCTCTGCTGTTCGGTCATGGGCCGGGACAGTAGGGAGGCAACCTGGCAGCCCCATGGGCGCGGGCTGTGAATGGCTGTGCGAAGAGCGGCATTCGGCCATCCCCCCAACGCGAAGGGCGGGGGCGCGCCGTTCGGCACGCCCCCGCCCTGTGGGTCTCGTCCGGCCCCCGCCTACTCTGCGGGCTTCTCGGCCTTCTCGCCCGTCTTCTCAGCCTTCTCGGCCTTCTCGGCCTGCTTGACCTGCGGCGGCTTGCGCAGCGACAGGTGCAGCTCGCGCAGCCGGGCCTCGTCCACCTCGCTGGGCGCGCCCATCAGCAGGTCCTGGGCGTTGCCGTTGAGCGGGAAGGCGATGGTCTCGCGGATGTTGGGCTCATCGGCCAGCAGCATCACGATGCGGTCGACGCCGGGGGCGATCCCGCCGTGCGGCGGGGCGCCGAAGTGGAACGCGCGCAGCATGCCGCCGAATTCGTGCTCGACCTCTTCCCGGGAGTAGCCCGCGATCTCGAACGCCTTGTACATGACGTCCGGCTCGTGGTTCCGGATGGCGCCGGAGGACAGCTCCACACCGTTGCAGACGATGTCGTACTGCCACGCCAGGATGTCGAGCGGGTCCTTGGTCTCGAGCGCCTCCAGGCCGCCCTGCGGCATGGAGAAGGGGTTGTGGGAGAACTCGATCTGCCCGGTGTCCTCATTCCGCTCGAACATCGGGAAGTCCACGATCCAGCAGAAGCGGAAGACGTTCTCTACGAAATGGCCGGCCCGCTTGGCGGCCTCGACCCGCACCGCGCCCATAATCTTGGAGACCTCGTCGAAGTCCCCCGCGCCGAAGAAGATCGACGTGCCGGGCTTGCCCTCGACCTCGGCGATCAGCTTCTCGACGTCCTCTTCGGTGAGGAACTTCGCGATCGGGCCGGTCAGCTTGGAGTCCTCGCCGATCCGGACCCAGGCCAGCCCCTTGGCGCCCTGCAGAGCGGCGAACTCACCGAGCTGGTCGAAGAACTTCCGGGGCTGCTCGGCGGTGTCCGGCACGGCCAGCGCGCGCACATGCTTGTCCGCGAACGCCTTGAAGCCGGAGCCCTCGAAGATGTGGCTGACGTCCCGCAGCTCCAGCTGGGCCCGCAGATCCGGCTTGTCCGAGCCGTACTTGAGCATGGCCTCGCGGAACGGGATCCGCACGAAGGGCGAGGTCACATGGCGGCCGCCGCCGAACTCCTCGAAGAGCTCGGTCATGACCTTCTCGATGACGCCGAAGACGTCCTCCTGCTCGACGAAGCTCATCTCGACGTCGAGCTGGTAGAACTCGCCGGGCGAGCGGTCGGCGCGGGCGTCCTCGTCGCGGAAGCAGGGCGCGATCTGGAAGTAGCGGTCGAAGCCCGCGATCATCAGCAGCTGCTTGAACTGCTGCGGGGCCTGCGGCAGCGCGTAGAACTTGCCCGCGTGCAGCCGGGAGGGGACCAGGAAGTCCCGGGCGCCCTCGGGGGAGGTGGCGGACAGGATCGGGGTCGCGAGCTCGTTGAAGCCCTGCGCGGTCATCTTCTGCCGGATGGCGGAGATGACGGCGGAGCGCAGCATGATGTTGCGGTGCATGCGCTCGCGGCGCAGGTCCAGGAAGCGGTACTCCAGCCGCCGCTCCTCGCCGACCCCGTCCTCGGGGAAGACGGTGAAGGGCAGCGGCTCGGCGGCGCCGAGCACCTCGACGTCGGCGACCTCGACCTCGATCTCGCCGGTCGGCAGCTCGGGGTTGACGTTGTCCGCGCCGCGCTCGATGACCCGGCCGTCCACCCGGACGACGGTCTCCTTGCTGATGGAGCTCAGGGCCTCGTTGGCGGGGGTGTCGGGGCGCACCACCAGCTGGATCAGGCCATAGTGGTCGCGGAGATCGATGAAGAGGATGCCGCCCAGGTTCCGTCGATTGTGGAGCCATCCGGAGAGCCGGACGTCGGTGCCGACGTCAGCGGCGCGGAGCTGACCACACGTGTGGGACCGGTACCGATGCATCATTCATCCAAGTCGTGTCGAGCGGGAGGCGTACGTACCCTCGGGAAGCTTCCGGCCAAGCCTACCGGCGCCGCGACCCTCACTGGTAAGCGGTTGGCAAATCCCCATAAGGTAGCGCAATGCGCACCGAGGACTTGCTGGCCGCCATAGCGACCGGCCTATGGCGCTGGGACAGTGTCTCGGGCGCCGTCACCTATGACGCGGAGGCCGCCCGGCTGGTGGGCCTCCCCGCCGAGGCCGTCACCCTCCCCGAGGCCGCCGCCCGCGCCTGCTTCCACCCCGCGGACTGGCTGGAGGTCAAGGCGATAGTCCAGCTCGCGGTGGCCGAGGGCACCCTGGCCGAGGCCCGGCTGCGCATCGTGGACGAGAAGGGCACCGTACTGCGGACCGTGCGCACCCGCTCCCGGCCGATAGCGCGGGGCGGCAGCGACGACGGCTACTACCTGCTCGGCACCCTCCAGGAGGTCCCCGACCCGCTGCCGGGCACCTCGGCCGGCGGCCCGCCGATCACCGGCGACTGGCGCCGCAACCGCGAGGCGTTCCTGCTGGACGCGGGGCGGGCGCTGGCGGAGGCGATGTCCACCGCCGAGGTGCTGCGGGTGGCGGCGGGGCTGTCGATGCCGGGCTTCTCCCCGGACGGGCTCGCGGTCTTCGGCGTCGAGGGCGAGCGGATCTCGGTGATCGGCCACCACGGGCCGCGGGCGGGCACCGACCGTCCCCTCCACGACATCGCGCTGAGCACCGACCATCCGGCGGCGGAGGTGGTGCGCACCGGCCGGGCGGTCTATCTGCCCACACCGGAGGAGTACCGCGGCCGGTTTCCGGCCGCGTGGTCGCCCGGCCGCCCCCGCATCCGCCGGTCCTGGGCGTTTCTGCCGCTGATCGTCGCGGGCCGCACCATCGGCGCGTGGATGGCCGGATTCGCCCATCCGGTGTCGTTCTCGCCCGATGAGCGCTCGGTGCTGACCACGATCGCCCGGATGCTGGCCCAGGCGCTGTCCCGCACCGCGCTCCAGGAGACCGAGCGGGAGCTGGCGGACGGGCTCCAGCGCTCGATGCTGCCCGCCAGCAAGCCCGACATCCCGGGGCTGACGGTGGCCGCGCGCTATGTGCCGACCGGCGGCGGACTCCAGGTCGGCGGCGACTGGTACGACGTGATCGGGCTGCCCTCGGGGCGCACCGCGCTGGTGATCGGCGATGTGCAGGGCCACGATGTGCGGGCCGCCGGGATCATGGGGCAGCTGAGGATCGCGGTCCGGGCGTACGCCTCCGAGGGCCACCACCCCGACGCGGTGCTCTCCCGCGCCTCCCGCTTCCTGGCCGGTCTTGCCGAGCCCGAGGGCCCGGACGGCCGCTACGACCCGAGGTTCGCCACCTGCCTCTACATGGAGGTGGACCCGGTGGCGGGGACCCTGGACATCGCCCGCGCGGGCCACCCCGACCCGGCGGTCCGGCTGGCCGACGGCACGATGATGCTCCGGCCCACGGCGGGCGGGCTGCCGCTGGGCATCGACCCGGACACCGACTATCCGACCACCCGGGTGGTGCTGGAGCCCGGCGAGACGCTGCTGATGTGCACCGACGGGCTGATCGAGACCGGCGGGCACGATCTGGAGACCGGCTGGGAGCGGATCCGGGAGGTCTTCGAGCGGCCCGCCGCCCCGGACGCCGGCTCCGGAGGGCTCGACTCGGACGACCTCGAGATCCTGGCCGACTCCCTCGTACAGGCGGTGCACGGGCCGCCCTCCCACCACACCACCGGTCCGCTCGCGGACCGGCGCGAGGACGACATAGCGCTGCTGCTGATCCGCCGGGAGGCGGAGTTGTGCCTGGTCGGGCCCGGTTCGGCGCCGGTGCGGCGTACGGCGGTCACGGTCGCGCAGGCCGAGCCGGAGCGGATAGCGGGCGCCCGGCAGCAGCTGCGCGACATGCTGCACGACTGGGCCGACCCGGACCAGGTGGAGTCGGCCGTGCTGATGCTCTCCGAGATGGTCACCAACGTACTGGTGCACACGGACGGGGACGCCCTGCTGGTGGCCGAGGTCAGCGGGCGGCACGGGACCCGGCGGCTGCGGCTTGACGTCGCCGACAGCAGCGACGAGCTGCCGCACCGCCGCCGTCCGGGCGAGCTGGCCTCCTCCGGGCGCGGGCTGCTGCTGATGGAGCTGCTGGCCGACAACTGGGGGGTGGATCCGCGCGGCGACGGCAAATGCATCTGGTACGAGCTGTACGAGGCGGGGCCGGAGGACGGGGCCTGAGCGGCCGCGCTGAAGTCCCAGCCACGACGGCGCCGCGGACGAGCGACGGCAGGTCAGTGCACTTCCAGCGGAGCGCTTCAGCGGAAGAGCCGGGAACCCAGCCGGTCTTGTTCGTCGAATCCGGAAAGTATCAGGAAGGTCGCACTGGCGGTCGTGGTCGTGAACTCCAGCAGGGCATCGGAATTGTCCATGCTGGTGAGGGTGTTGGTGAAGGTCCTTATGTCGTTCTGGAAGCTTATGAAGAGCAGGCCCGGGGCGGGTCCGTCGATGCTGTAGGAGCGACGGAGCATAAGGCCGACGCCGACCGCGTTGGAGTGCGCCCTGCGGGCGTGGGCGTCCACCGGGACGAGATAGCGCCCGTCCGGAGTCTTGGCGCCGAGGTCCGGGCCCGAGGCGATGGTGCCACCGGAGAGGGGCACACCAGTGGCCCGGCGCCGGCCGAAGACCGCTTCCTGTTCGGCGACGGACAGCTTGGCGAACCGGGGCAGGTCGAGCTCCATGCGCCGTAGTACGGCGAGGGTGCCGTCGGCGACTCGAGCCGGTCCGGCCAACCACAGGTGGCGTCGTTGTTCGGCCTTGGTGTGGGGGCCCACGATGCCGTCGACGAAACCGAAGAGGTTTCGTGGCGCGGCACGGCCCTCGGCCACCGGCACGTTCGCACCGCGGACTCCGGACTGCCGCCAGCGTTCGCGTATCCGGTCACCGGCCCGCTCCAGAAGCGCGGCGGCCACGACCGGTACCACCAAGGCGTCGCCGGCGCAGATCTGTATCAGCAGGTCGCCGCCGCGTGCCCGGGAGGCGATCCGCTCGCGGGAGAACCGTGGGAGGTCCTTCGCGCCGGGCAGGGCGGGATCGACCTCGCGCACCAGCCGGGGGCCCACCCCGACCGTCACGGTCAGATCGCCCGGCTCCAGGCCCATCAGCCGTGCGTCGGTCCCCGCGGTGAGGGTGCGGATGACCTCGCCGAGTTCGGCCAGCAGCGGACGGACAGCCGCGGCACGGACGTCAACGAGGTCGGCCACCACGGCCAGCAGGTTCCGCTGGGCCGGTTGCGGAAGCGTGATGCCCGCCTGGTACCGGCCCGTCGGTGAGACCGGCGGGGTCGGCGCGGGGGCATCGTCCCGGTCCGGCGGGGCGGAACTCGATTGGCACCCGGCGGAGAGGCCGACGGCGGTCACCGTGCCGGTGGCACCGAGAAACGTGCGGCGTGACGGGCGGGAGTCGGCTTGGCGCACAGCGTGAACTGTGCCATATCCATTCCGGCGCCTGCGACCCCGTCGGCGCACGTGCCAGGATGAGGCCATGCCTCGTCTCCGTCTTCGTCTCATGGCCGCGGTACTCGGCACACTGACACCCGTACTGGTCGGCTGCGGCGGGGACGACAACGGGCCGGACCAGGGCCGACGGCCGTCCGGTGCGCATGTGACGATCAACGTGCCGGGCGACGCCCCGACGATCTCGGCCGCGGTGTCCCTGGCCCGGCCAGGCGATCTCGTGCTGGTCGCGCCGGGCAAGTATCACGAGTCGGTGAAGATATCCACGGACCGCATCACCCTTCGCGGCGAGTCCCGGGACAAGGTCGTCATCGACGGGCGGTTACGGCAGCCGAACGGCATCGTCGTCGCCGCTCCCGGGGTGGCCGTGGAGAACCTGACCGTGCAGAACAACACACAGAACGGGGTCCTGGTCACCGGCTCGGCGAAGGCGGCCGCCGGAGCGCCGGGGCAGTCCGGCGGCTACGACACCGGCGACGAGCCCGTCACCTTCCTGAAATCGTTCCTGGTCTCCCATGTGACCGCGACCCGCAACGGGCTGTACGGCATCTACGCGTTCTCCGCGCAGAACGGTGTCATCGAGCACTCGTACACGTCGGGCTCGGCCGACTCGGGGATCTACGTCGGACAGTGCAAGCCCTGTCGCATCGTGGTGCGGGACAACATCGCCGAACTCAACGCGGTCGGTTACGAGGGCACCAATGCCGGCGGCGACATGTACGTGGTCGGCAACCGCCTGGTCGGCAACCGGGTCGGGCTCACCACCAACTCCGACCACCAGGAGAAGCTGCTCCCACAGCGGGACGCCGTCATCGCGGGCAATCTGATCGCGGCCAACCAGCAGGCGGCCACCCCCGAACAGGCCGACGGCGGGTGGGGCATCGGCATCGGCGTCGACGGCGGCGGCGACAACCAGTTCGTCCGCAACCGAATCGCCGACAACAGCAACGCCGGGCTGATGATCACCGCGACCGCTGACATGAAGCCGGACGGCAACCGGATCCTGGACAACACCTTCACCGCGAACAAGGTTGACGTCGGCTGGACGTTCCCCACCGCCACGAAGGGACGGGGCAACTGCCTGCGCGGCAATGATCTGCGCACGACGGTGCCCGCCCGGCTCGCGACAACCGCGTCCTGCCCGCGTCCCGCCCGGTCGGCCTCGCCGTCCGGCACCTGGGCCAAGCCGACGGCACCCGGCGGTATCCCGTTCACCGATGTGGCGGCGCCCAAGCGACAGCCGCAGTTCCCGAAGGCCACCAGCACGGGCGCCACCGCCGTTCCGGCCGTTCCGGCGCTGCCGGACACGGCGGGCTTCCGGCTGCCGTCGGCGTCACTGCTCGCCGCGGGCGCGCGGGTGCTGACGTCCTGAGGGGCGGCTATCGCGCCGGGGCGACTCCCGGCACCGGCCGGACCGGAACGTACTTCTGGGTGTCGAAATCGATGACCACCGGCCGCGATGCGGAAGCCACGCCGACGCGCACCCGGTACATGGTGCCGTCCGAGCCGATCCAGTAGCGCACGTCACCCGTCCCCGCCGTACCGGGCGTGGCACGGGCGGTAGGCCCGGTCATGATGTCCACCCGATGGCCGTCCAACCGGTCCTGTCCAACCCAGGCGGCGCCGTTCTGCGGCAGTAGTTCGGCATTGTCCGGCCGGTCGCTGCCGAGCTTCAGCGCGATGGCCAGCGAACTGTCCAGCGAACTGCCGTACTTCTGCAGCGGACGGCTGGACCAGCCCGACTCCGGCGGCCGTGCCGGTGCCTTTGCCGGGGCGTTCGCCATCGGGTGGACGGACACGGTGGTGGCCGTCCACTGGATCAGCCCGTCGCTGGACGTATCGCGCCCGGTGCCGTGCACCGCGCCGTAACCGATCTCGCGGCGGTAGTCGATGGAGCCGGTGATGCTCAGCCCACCGGCGGTGCCCGGCACGTTGATCGTCATGGCGCGCCCGCCCGCCTGGTAGTTGAGGAACCGCGTGACCGCGAGCCGGCTCGCCTGATCCGAGGTCAATTCCCTTGGACCGGTGGGGGCGGAGCCGCTGCCGACGAACAGGAACGTGGCCACCGCGACGGCCACACCGCCGATCACGGCCACCACCCACCGTGGCCGCGGCCATCGGCGCCGACCGGCCATGCGCCGCGCGAGACCTTTCTTGATTGTCATACTCCGCACGCGGCGCATTGCTAACACGTTCCGCTTATTCATTCCCTGCTCTCCCCCCGATCTTGGGTCACACCCGCTACAGTATCGCTGCTGGTGGAGCGGTTCAGGATGACTATTCAGACTCTTGTGCTGTTTCCGCGTGGGAAGCGAGGCCGAGTGCGACTGGTCTGGGAATGGCACTCCCGAGTCCCTGAATTCGCTGCATCCGCCAGGACGACCAAGAACGACCGGGCCCACCGAAACAGCGGTGGGCCCTTTTCATGGCCGAAGTCTCACCCGGGACCGAGAAGCGGATGCACGGCTGGAAACGGGTGTTCGGTTCACATCACGAGGGGAGTGTGATGGCTGTGCGAAGAGTATGTGGAAGGTTACGCCGGACAGCCGGGAAGCGTACGGGTCCACTGGCACGAGTGGGCCTATGCGTTTCCGTGCTTTTGGGCAGCGCCATGGGCGCGACGGCTGGGACCGCCACCGCTTCGACCGGCGACGGAACCCTGACAATTCAAGTGCTGCGGGATTTCTTCGGCACCGGCGTGATCAACTCGACCATGGACGTGCCGCAGCGGGGCATGAAGGTCGAGGTATCGGACCCCGCCGGCCATCGGGTCGCCGGCACCACGGATGCCACCGGAAAGGTGGTGGTCTCGAAGTCGACCGAGCTGACCGGCGGCCAGTACCGCGTCGACGTCACCATCCCGGCGCCGTACGACAAGTATCTGCGGGCGGCGCCGGCCTCGACGGCCAAAAACCACTTCGACAGCTTCACGACGTTCGTGGATGTGTCGGACGGCAAGGACGACTCGGTCATTACCGGGGTCTGGGACCCGGCCGATTACGCGCTGCCGGACTCGCGGTATTTCGTACCGATCCAGAATACTGCCGACGCGCGGGACACCCGGGCACTGGTGGCGTTCGGGACGGACAAACGAGGTACGTGTCCTGGCGACACGGCGTGCCCGACCACGCTCAACACGCAGGCCCAGGTGGGCACGACGTTCGCGCTGGCCTACGACAAGTACCAGAAGCGGGTGTTCCAGGGCGCGTTCGCCCGGCGGTACACCCCGTACGGGCCGGACGGCGGTAACGCGATCTACACCACGCCGACCGACGGTGGGGCGCCGACCCTGTTCGCGAAGGTGCCGGGCGCCACGGTGACACCGCATGACGCCTCCAACATGAACAAGGACGCCGGGTTCACCAACGCACCGGGGAAGGAGAGCATCGGCGGCCTGGCCCTGTCGGAGGACGGCTCGACGCTGTACGCGGTGAACCTGCTGACCCGGCGCCTGGTCAGCTTCGACGCGACCGGTACCACGGCGTCCGCACCCGAAGCGACGGTGCGCATCCCGGACCCGGGCTGCGCGAGCCCCGGCGACTGGCGGCCGTCCGGTCTTCAGGTCCACGACAACAAGCTCTACATCGGTGGCGTGTGCAGCGCGGAGAGCACACAGAAGCGCGAAGACCTGAAGGCCGTCGTCTACACCTACGACGGCGAACAGTTCGACACCGTGCTGACCCAGCCGCTCACCGCCAAGCGCGGCGCTGTCTTCGGTTCCGACAACGTCGTCCAGGCCACCCACTGGAACCCGTGGAACACCTCCCTGGCCACGTGGGACGAGCGGAAGGTGGGCAACGTCTTCATCGATCCGCAGCCGGAGCTCGCCTCCCTCGCCTTCACCCGCGACGGTTCGATGATCCTCGGTTTCCGCGACCGGTTCATGGACATCGTGAGCTGGGGTGGACTGGACCCGAGGCCGAACGACAACACCCCGGAAAACGGCATGGCCGGCGGCGACATCAACATGGCCTGTGCCACTCCCACCGGTGGATACGAGTGGGAAGGCACCGGAAGCTGCCCCAACCACGCCACCCCCGCCACCAATGGCGGCCAGGCCAACGATGTCGTCGAGTACTTCCCGGGCGACTTCTTCCGCGGCGCGCACCTGGAAACCGCGCTGGGGTCGGTGGCCTACATTCCGCAGCAGCAGTGGGTCGTCAGCACGGAATTCGACCCGACCGTCAACGTCGCGACCTCCGGGACCGGTTACCACAACGTCGCGACCGGTGCGGGTCCGGGCAACGCTCCGGCCGCCAACGCGTACCAGTTCGTCAGTCAGGAACAGAGCGGGTTCGGTAAGGCCGGTGGGCTCGGCGATATCGCCTACGAGGCGGCGAACGCACCGATCCAGATCGGCAACCGGGTGTGGTTCGACGGCGACCACAATGGGATCCAGGATCCCGAGGGTGCCAACGAAGTGCCGCTGCCGGACGCGACGATCAACCTGTTGGACGCCGACGGCAAGCAGGTCGCCACGACCAAGACCGATGCCGCCGGCGAGTACTACTTCGGTGGGGTCGGCGCCGCCTACGAGCTCAAGCCGGGTGCCAAATACACGGTGCAGTTCGATGTGTGTACCGCGGACACCGGCAAGGTGCCGACTCAGCCGGAGGCCACCGAACTGCGGTTCACGCTCCCGCGGGCCGGTGACAACCGGGCACATGACTCCAATGTGACCCCGCCGAAGACCGGGCAGCCGTGCAGCGGGCAGGCACCCGTCACGGCGCCGGACAAGCCGGGCGAGGTCGATCACACGATCGACGCCGGCGTGTACATCCCCAAGGAGGAACCGCCGACTCCTACGCCGACGCCCACTCCGTCGTCGGAACCGCCGACCTCTGAGCCGCCCAACGACCCGGGCCCCCAGTCCGGCGGAGGCTCCGGGACTGGCGGAGGCTCGGGGACCGGCGGAGGCGGCGGTTCGCTGGCCAACACGGGTTCCGAACTACTGAGAATCATCTCTCTCAGCGCGCTGCTGGTCGGTACGGGCGCGGCAGCCACGTTCGCGTTCCGGAAGCGTCGCGCCAGGCAACACTGAGACACCGCTCAAAGATGGGTGATCCGCCCGCCCGCGCTGTCGCAGCGCGGGCGGGCGGACGCATGCGGTCCCGGCGAGCCCTACATTCCGTCCTCGGACATCCCGTGCACCGCCGGAATCGTCCCCAGACGACCCTTCTGGAAGTCCTCGAACGCCTGCTGAAGCTCCGCCCTGGTGTTCATCACGAACGGCCCGTAGTGCGCCATGGGCTCACGGATCGGCCGGCCACCGAGGAGGACGACCTCCAGGTCCGGCGTATGGGAGTCCTGGTTCTCGTCCGCGCGCACGGTCAGCGAGGAACCGGCTCCGAAGACGGCGGTCTGGCCCAGGTGGACCGGACGCCGCTCGGCGCCGGCCGCACCGCGGCCCGCGAGCACATACGCGAGGCCATTGAAGTCCTCGCGCCACGGCAGGGTGATCTCCGCGCCCGGAGCAAGCGTGGCGTGCACCATGGTGATCGGGGTGTGCGTGATCCCGGGACCGGCGTGACCGTCCAGGTCACCGGCTATGACGCGCAGCAGCGCGCCGCCGTCGGGGGAGCTCAGCAGCTGGACCTGGCCACCGCGGATGTCCTGGTAGCGCGGCGGCATCATCTTGTCCTTCTTCGGCAGGTTCACCCACAGCTGGAGGCCGTGGAAGAGGCCGCCCGACATCACCAGGGACTCCGGCGGGGCCTCGATGTGGAGGAGCCCGGAGCCGGCCGTCATCCACTGGGTGTCACCGTTGGTGATCGTGCCGCCACCGCCCTGCGAGTCCTGGTGGTCGAAGATGCCGTCGATGATGTAGGTGACGGTCTCGAAGCCG
Organism: Streptomyces iranensis; assembly: GCF_017874715.1. Classification (GTDB taxonomy): domain Bacteria; phylum Actinomycetota; class Actinomycetes; order Streptomycetales; family Streptomycetaceae; genus Streptomyces; species Streptomyces iranensis. Next base: position 230,804 of record NZ_JAGGLR010000021.1, read on the forward strand.
CGGTGGGGGTGCCAGGGGGTGCCCTTGGGCTCGCCCGGCGCGTACTCCACCTCGCCCATCTGGTCCATCATGATGAACGGGTCCAGGTGCTTGTAGTCGATGCCCGCGAAGGCGCGCCGCACCGGGAAGCCCTCACCTTCGAAACCGCTGGGAGCGGTGGTGACGGCGAGCACGGGGCGCTGCCGTGCCTCGGCGGGTGCCGCGACGCGCGGCAGGGTCAGCGGGTTCTCTACGGTCACTGCGGGCATGACGGCCTCCTCGGTCGTTCACCATTCAACTTAATTGAACGCTGAACGACCCGCAAGAGGGCCTTTATTTCCACCCGAGCGCCTTACGAGACGAACGGCGCCTTTCGGACGTATGCGGATCTAGCCGTACATACGGCGCATGGCGAAGTCCACCATCTGCTCCACCGCCTTCGCGTCGAAGACGATCCGGTGCTCGCCCTCCATGTCGAGGACGAAGCCATAGCCGGTGGGCAGCAGGTCGATCACCTCGGCGCCGGTGATCACGAAGTACTTGGACTCCTTGCCCGCATACCTCCGCAACTCCTTGAGCGAGGTGAACATGGGGATCACCGGCTGCTGGGTGTTGTGCAGCGCCAGGAAGCCGGGGTTGTCACCGCGCGGGCAGTAGACCTTCGATCCGGCGAAGATCTGCTGGAAGTCCTCGGCCGACATCGATCCGGTGGTGAAGGCCCGCACCGCGTCGGCGAGCGACGGCGGGGAGGGCTCGGGGTAGAGCGGCTGCTGGCCGTACCCCGCACCCGCCGCGTGATGTGACGCATGCGGCTGCTGTTGCGGCGGAGGTGGCGGGGCGGCGTAGCCCTGCCCTGCGCTCGCGTTCTGGTCGTAGCCGTACATGCGCAGAAGCGTACTGAGTCACAGTTACCCGGTTGAGGGTTGCCCTTTATTACCCACGGGTAGCATCATGGCATCAGCTGATCTGATACGCGTCAACGCAGAGGTCCTGGCCTCCCGATCCTTACGGAGCCGTCGCCATGGGGCACTACAAGTCGAATCTCCGCGACATCGAGTTCAACCTCTTCGAGGTGCTCGGGCGCGACACGGTGTACGGCACCGGCCCGTTCGCGGAGATGGACGTCGACACCGCCAAGAGCGTGCTTGCCGAGATATCCCGGCTCTCCGAGCACGAGCTGGCCGAAAGCTACGCCGACTCCGACCGGAACCCGCCCGTCTACGACCCCAAGACCCACACGGCACCGCTTCCCGAGCCGTTCAAGAAGAGCTACCGGGCCTACATGGAGGCCGAGTGGTGGCGGCTGGGCGTCCCGGAGTCGCTCGGCGGCACCGCCTGCCCCCGCTCGCTGCTGTGGGGCTCGGCCGAGACCATCCTCGGCTCGAACGCCCCGATCTGGATGTACGCCTCGGGCCCGGCCTTCGCGGGGGTGCTGCACGACGAGGGCACCGAGGAGCAGCTGAAGATCGCGCAGCTGATGGTGGACAAGCAGTGGGGCTCCACCATGGTGCTCACCGAGCCGGACGCCGGTTCCGACGTCGGCGCGGGCCGCACCAAGGCGACCCAGCAGGAGGACGGCAGCTGGCACATCGAGGGTGTGAAGCGGTTCATCACCTCCGGTGAGCACGACCTCTCGGACAACATCATCCACTTCGTGCTGGCCCGCCGCGAGGGCGCGGGTCCCGGCACCAAGGGCCTGTCGCTGTTCGTCGTCCCCAAGTACGACTTCGACTGGGAGACCGGTGAGCTCGGGACGCGCAACGGCGTGTACGCCACCAATGTCGAGCACAAGATGGGTCTGCGGGTCTCCAACACCTGTGAGCTGACCTTCGGCGCCGACCACCCGGCCAAGGGCTGGCTGCTGGGCGAGAAGCACGACGGCATCCGCCAGATGTTCAAGATCATCGAGTTCGCCCGGATGATGGTCGGCACCAAGGCCATGGCCACCCTCTCCACCGGCTACCTCAACGCGCTGGAGTACGCCAAGGAGCGGGTGCAGGGCCCGGACCTGGCGGCCTTCACCGACAAGACCGCCCCGCGGGTGTCCATCACCCACCACCCGGATGTGCGCCGCTCGCTGATGACGCAGAAGGCGTACGCGGAGGGCCTGCGCGCGCTGGTGCTCTACACCGCCTCGGTCCAGGACGAGATCCTGATCAAGGAGGCCGCGGGCGAGGACACCTCCGCCGTGAACCGCCTCAACGACCTGCTGCTGCCCATCGTCAAGGGCTACGGCTCGGAGAAGGCGTACGAGCAGCTGGCGCAGTCCCTGCAGACCATCGGCGGCTCCGGCTACCTCCAGGAGTACCCGCTGGAGCAGTACATCCGGGACGCCAAGATCGACACCCTGTACGAGGGCACCACCGCCATCCAGGGCCAGGACTACTTCTTCCGCAAGATCGTCCGGGACCAGGGCCAGGCGCTGACCGTAGTCTCGGAGGAGATCAAGAAGTTCCTGGCCGAGGCCGCCGGGGGCGAGGGCCTGGAGGCCGCCCGCGATCAGCTCGCCCAGGCCGCGGTGGACCTGGAGGCGATCGTCGGCGCGATGCTCACCGACCTGGCCGCCACCGAGCAGGACGTCAGCTCGATCTACAAGGTCGGCCTCAACTCGACCCGGCTGCTGCTGGCCTCCGGTGACGTGATCATCGGTTACCTGCTGCTCAAGGGCGCGGCCGTGGCCGCCGAGAAGCTGGGCACGGCCTCCACCAAGGACCGGTCCTTCTACGAGGGAAAGATCGCCGTCGCGAAGTTCTTCGCCCACGAGGTGCTGCCGGGCGTCTCGGTGCAGCGCTCGCTGGCCGAGTCGGTCGACAAGGGGCTGATGGACCTGGACGAGGCCGCGTTCTAGCGGCTTCCCTCACAGCGTCCGGGGGCCGGCCGTCCCATCCTCCAGCGGGGCGGCCGGCCCCCTGGGCTGTGCGCACTCACGTCGTCACCGCTCGTCGTCATCGCACCTCGTCACCGCGCCTCGTCACCGCACCTCGTCACCGCGCCTCGTCACCGCGTCGTCACCGCGCCTCGTCACCGCTCGTCCTCGGACCGCCGCTCCCGCAGCGCCCGTTCGACCTCCTCGCGGGCCCACCGCCTGAGCTCCTCGCCCTGTGCGAGGAGCTCGTCGATCGACTCGCCCCCACCCTCCGGCGGGCGCGGGCGGGCCCTCAGCTTCTCCAGCAGATCCCGGCACGCCTCGTCCTCGGTGGCGAACCGGCTGGTGTCCCGGTCCAGGGACCGCTCCCGCAGGCCGGTCTCCCAGCCGCCGTCCGGCGCGGGCCGCAGATAGTAGTACGCGTCCGGCTGCACCGGGATGTCCTGCACGCCCGGGATGTCGTACAGCGCCTCCGGCACCTGCTCGTCGCGGAGGGTCCGGACGAGTTCCGTTCTGTCCACCGGTCCAGGATCCGCCCTCAGTTGAGCGGGCGGAGATTACCGGCCGCGACGAGTTGGGGGATCGAGGGCCCGGTCAGATACTGCAGTCCGAAACCGGGTTGGCCGAACCAGGGCCGGATGGGACCGCCCTCGACCAGGAAGGGTTCAGTGACCTCGTAGAGGTGATAGCCGTACGGATACGCCGGATCGAGGGTGTTGAGATTGCTGGGCGGCAGCGCGCGCTCCGAGTAGGGCGTGCCCGCCGGGGCCAGGAAGTGGCCGAAACCGCTCCCGAACAAGTCGACCTTCTGACCGACTTTCAGCTGGACCGTGGTGTGCAGGGGCGATCCGTTGAGCAGGACCCAGCCGTCGGGGTAGGGGTACCACCAGCCGTTGGTCTGCTCATTCCAGTAACAGTTGAGGAACGAGGAGGCGGTGGAGAAGTGGTCGAGCCGTTCATAGTCTTCGAGCATGCGCCCGATCGCGCCGTAGCGGGGGAGCTGAGCGGGTCCGAGCCGCCAGTCGCCCTTGTAGTAGCGGTCGAGCGGAGGATTCGGTGCGGTGTTGGTCCCCCCGATGCGGTTCGTGCTGGGACAGGGAGGGTGACCCTTGCCCTCGCCGTCCCCGCCGCCTCCCGGCCGCGGGCCGGGTGAGGGCGCCGCCACCGGCTCCGGGGAGGCCACCGGGGCCAGCCCCGCGGCGAAGTCCGTGACGGGCTTGGCCATGGCCGGTCCGCCGGCACACAGCAGCAGCAGCGACCCCAGGACGACAAGCAGGTGTCGAAGAACGCGCATCCGGTATCCCCTCGAGTTACGACTCAGTGCGACGTTGCTTGATCACGAGGAATATCGACCGATTCGCCTGACTTCTCGCCTTAGCTGACGTGCTTTCATCAGATTGGATCAACGTGGCCCCACGGATGGCTGCCGCTCCCGTACCAGGGCGGGCCGGCCCGCGGCGAATCTATGCTGAGCACATGAGCGCACAACCCGGCATCGACCGCGGCCACACCGATGACCTGATGTCCTTCCTCCGCGCCAGCCCCTCGCCGTACCACGCCGTGGCGAGCGCCGCAGAGCGGCTGGAGAAGGCCGGGTTCCGTCGGATCGAGGAGACCGCGTCCTGGGACGGGGCGGCCGGTGGACGGTTCGTGCTGCGCGGTGGCGCGATCATCGCCTGGTACGTCCCCGAGGGGGCGGAGGCCGCCACTCCGTACCGGATTGTGGGCGCTCACACCGACTCTCCCAATTTGCGCGTGAAGCCCATTCCCGACACCGGTGCGCACGGCTGGCGGCAGATCGCCGTCGAGATCTACGGCGGGGCGCTGCTCAACACCTGGCTCGACCGCGACCTCGGGCTCTCCGGCCGGATCACCCTCAGGGACGGCTCCCACCACCTCGTCACCGTCGACCGGCCGTTGATGCGCGTCCCCCAGCTCGCCGTGCACCTCGACAGATCGGTCAACACCGAAGGCCTCAAGCTCGACAAACAGCGCCATATGACGCCCGTCTGGGGGCTCGGCGGCGTCGAGGAGGGCGACCTGATCCGCTTCGTCGCCGAGGAGACCGGGGTCGCGGCCGAGGAGATCGCCGGCTGGGACCTGATGACCCACAGCGTCGAGCCGCCCGCCTACCTCGGCCGGGACCGCGAGCTGGTCGCCGGGCCCCGGATGGACAACCTTGTCTCCGTGCACGCCGGTACGGCCGCGCTCATCGCCGCCGCCCAGCAGGAACTGCCGTACATCCCCGTGCTGGCCGCCTTCGACCACGAGGAGAACGGCAGCCAGTCCGACACCGGCGCCGACGGCCCGCTGCTCGGCACGGTGCTGGAGCGCTCGGTCTTCGCCCGCGGCGGGGGGTACGAGGAGCGGGCGCGGGCCTTCGCGGGCACCGTCTGCCTGTCCTCCGACACCGGCCACGCCGTCCACCCCAACTACGCCGAGCGCCATGAGCCGGGCCACCACCCGCGGCCCAACGGCGGCCCGATCCTGAAGGTGAACGTCAACCAGAGATATGCCACCGACGGCGCCGGGAGAGCCGTCTTCGCCGCCGCCTGCGAGCGCGCCGGCGTCCCCTGGCAGAGCTTCGTCTCGCACAACTCGATGCCGTGCGGCACCACGATCGGACCGATCACCGCCGCCCGGCACGGCATCGCCACCGTCGACATCGGCATCGCGATCCTGTCCATGCACTCGGCCCGGGAGCTGTGCGGAGCACAGGACCCGCGGCTGCTGGCCAAGGCACTGAACGCCTTTCTGGGGGCTTGAGTTGGACTTCTCCCTGCTGGGCCCGGTAACCGTCACCGCGGGCCCGCAAGCAGCACCCGTCGAGCTTCCGCTGGGACCCGCCAAACGGCGCAGCGTCCTGGCGATGCTGCTGCTGCGGCCCAACGCGACGGTGTCCGTGGAGCAGTTGATATCCAGTCTGTGGGAGGACGAGCCGCCCGCCCACGCCCGGACCGTCATCCAGGGCCATGTCTCCCGGCTCCGTGCGGCCCTGGCCGAGGGCGGCGCCGAGGACCACGGCGTCGAGCTGGCCACCCACAGCTCCGCATATCTGCTGCGCATCCCCGAATCCCTGATCGACACCCAGCGCTTCGACCAGCTGACCGCCCAGGCCAGCCCGGAGTCCGCCCCCGGTGAGGCCGTCCAGCTGCTCCGGCAGGCGCTCGGCCTGTGGCGCGGCCCGGCGCTCACCGGGACCGTGGCCAGCCCGCCGTTCGCGGCGGCCGCGCACGCCCTGGAGGAGCGGCGGCTGAGCGCCGTGGAGGCCCTGGCGCGGGCCCACGAGGGCCTGGGCGAGCATGAGCAGGCGGTGCGCGCCCTGCACCCCGCCGCCGTCGCCAACCCGCTGCGCGAGGGGCTGATCGCCGCCCTGATGCTGGCGCTGTACCGCTCCGGACGGCAGTCCGACGCGATCGCCTGGTTCCACCGCACCCGGCAGCTGCTCGACGACGACCTGGGGGTCGACCCGGGCCAGCGGCTGAGCGCCGCCTACCAGGAGATCCTGCGGGCGGCCCCCATGGCGGACGGACCGCGTGGCGGCGCCGACGCAGCCGGGCAGCAGCCGGGCGGCGCGGGGCAGCCGGGCGCACAGTCGGCGGCGGCCACCCCGCAGCAGTCCGCGGCCGCCTCGGCCCCGGCGCCCGTACCCGAGCTGCTCCCCCGGCCCCCGGCGGGCTTCCACGGCCGGGGCGCGGAGCTGGCCGAGCTCACCCGGCTGACCCTGGGCACCGCCGAACCGGCCCAGGGCGGCGCCGCGGGCGGTTCCGGCGGCTACCCCCAGGAAGGCGGTATCGCGCTGCTCAGCGGGCCCGCCGGGGTCGGCAAGACCGGTCTGGCCGTCCACTGGGGCCATGCCCAGGCCGCCGCCTTCCCCGACGGACGGCTCTTCGCGGATCTGCGCGGCTTCAGCGGCGGCGAGGCGGTGGTGCCCGCCGAGGTGCTGCGCGAGTTCCTGCTGGCCCTCGGCACCCCGGCCGAGCAGATCCCCACCTCGCCCGAGGCCGCGTCCGCGCTGTACCGCTCGCTGGCCGCCCGCCGCAGGCTGCTGGTGGTGCTGGACAACGCGGGCAGCTCCGCCCAGGTGCGCCCACTGCTGCCCGGCGGCCCCCACTGCGCCACGCTGGTCACCAGCCGCAGCAGGCTGGACGGGCTGATCGCCACCGACGCCGCCCGCCCGGTACGGCTGCACGCCCTCGGCCCCGAGGACGGGGTGGGCCTGCTGGGCGCGCTGCTGGGGCCCGCCCGGGTCGCCGAGGACCCGGAGGCCGCGCGGGAGCTGGTGGCCCTGTGCGACGGGCTGCCGCTGGCGCTGCGCGCCGCCTCCGCCCAGCTGATGGCCCGGCCCCGCTGGCGGCTGGCCCGGCTGGCCACCGCGCTGCGCGACGAGCGCCGCCGGCTCGCGCTGCTGTCGGCGGAGGACACCGGAGTGGCCGCCGCGCTGCGCAACTCGGTGGCCCGGCTCTCGGCGGACGACGCACAGCTGCTGCGGGCCCTGGGCGCCGGTTTCGCGCGGGAGGTCAACACCGCCGAGGCGGCCGCGCTGTCGGGCGCGGACCCCGAGCTGATCCAGGACTCCCTGGAGCGGCTGGCGGAGATGCACCTGCTGGACGAGGAGGCCACCAACCGCTACGTGATGAGCGACCTGGTGAAGCTCTTCGCCCAGGGCGACGGCAGCGACCGCGAGCCCCCGGGCGGGACGTCCGGCGGAGCTTCCGGCGGACCCTCCCCTGGCGGATCCCCTGGCGGGCCGTCACAAGGGGGCTGAGCAGCGGCGAACAGCGGGGCGTTAGCGAGGCGTTAGCGGGCGGCAGCCGTTCACCAGCCGAACGGCAGCCGGTCCGGACAGGCTTGAGCCGTACCGGAAAACGCCCTAACGCCCGCTGAGGGGAGACCCGCCATGCCGCTCACCACCGCTCGCCTCGCCCACCGCACCGGCACCCTGCGCTCGGTCGCGGCCGGACTGACGGTCGTCGCCGCGGGCATCACCCTCGCGGCGTGCGGCACCGCCGACGCGTCCGGCGTGCGGACGGCCGGCGCGGCGGAGAGCATCGCCCCGGCCGTCCCCGCCGTCCCCGCCGCCCACGAGGACGGCCTCCAGGACGGCGCCCAGCGGGCCGCGCGGGACACGGCGGCGGGCGGGGCCGACGCCGGGGCCCAGGGCGGTCTGCGGACCGAGAGCGGCGCCGAGGGGAAGGCCGGGGTCTGCCGCCTCGACACGATGTCGGTGGGCGTCACCTCCGTCCCCCGCCCGGCCAACCACCTCCTGCTGGAGATCACCAACCAGTCCGGCACGACCTGCCGTCTCACCGGCTTCCCCGCGGTGCGGTTCGACGACGCGCGCCCGGCCGTGCCGGAGACCGCGGACACCCGGCCCCAGACGGTCGTCACGCTGGCCCCCGGCGAGAGCGGCTTCGCGGGCCTGACCACCTCCGCGGCGGACGACCCGGCCGACGGCCGTAAGGCCACCGGGCTCACCGTCTCCCTCCCCGGCGAGGACAGCCGCCGCGCCGTCGACCTCCCCGGCGACTCGGTGGAGGTCGGCCGCGGGGCGGAGGTCGGCTACTGGCAGAGCGACGCCTCCGACGCCCTGCTCTGGTGATCGCCACCATCCGGTGACCGCCACCACCCTTCCGCTCCGGTGACCGCTCGACTCCGAGCCACCCAGCCGGACAGGTAGCCGCCTCCCCCCGGCTACCTGCCCCGGACGGCCCCCGCTCCGGCGGGGGCCGTCTCGTCATGTCCCACGGCACGGCCTCCCCCGTCCCGCACCTGGCCGTCTCCGTGGGCGTTTTGGCAGGTCGTCAGGGGTGGGTCCGGATGGGACGTCCCAAAGGACGGCTCAACCCCCGGAATGCCCCGCCGCGCGGCCCAGAGTGGTTCCCGTCGCCGCGGCGGACCGCCGCCGCGGCCTGGACCGAGCGGTGCCGACATCCCATCGGCGCCCTCACCTAGGGGGAATCCAGACATGACGCACTCCATCGGCCGCGACCGCCGGACCCTCCTGCGAAAGGTGCTCCCCGCGATCGCCGCGGCGGGCATCGGCGCCACCGGGCTCGTCGGCTGCTCGGGCGGGGACGACACCGCGGGCCATGACACCAACAAGGCGGAGAAGGCGGGGAAGGTCGCCGAGAAGGGCGCGACGAGCCGCGACACCTCGGCCAAGAGCTCGGACAAGGGCGGGGGCGCCGCGCTCAAACTGAAGACCACCACGGGCGAGTTCGGCACCAAGGCCGCGGCCACCGCCGACTTCCCCACCTGGGGCACCCGCTGGGTGGTCCACCAGACCGCCGACACCAGCTCCCCGTCCGTGGGCATGCTCAACAAGACCGCCCCGGGCCAGGACCGCATCACCGCCGACTTCCAGGTCAACACGGGGAAGAAGGTCTGCGAGGACGGGGCCTGCTCGACCTACATGGCCCATATCACCGGGCCGGTCAACGGCTTCGTGACCGTCGTCGCGGTGGACATCCCGCAGGACTCGCTCCCCGGCGTCCCGGTGCAGAACGGCGGCGGTGAGCCGCCGCGCCCGCCGCAGCCCGGCGGCAGCCGCGCCGAGGCACTCCAGCGGGCCGCCACCTGGCTGACCGCCGACAACGGCGGCCGGGTGCCCTACAGCCAGGCCAAGGTCTGGAAGGACGGCTACCGCCAGGACTGCTCGGGCTATGTCTCCATGGCGCTGGGCCTCCAGGCGCCCGGCACCAACACCGTGGGCCTCACCGGCTCCAGCATCACCAAGCCGATCGCCGTCAACGACCTCCGGCCCGGTGACCTGCTGATCGACGCCTCGGGGAACAACAACACCCGGCACGTCGTGATGTTCGAGAAGTGGAACGACGCCGCCCACACCTCGTACACCTCCTACGAGCAGCGCGGCGACTTCGGGACGGATCACGCGACCCGTCGCTATGGACTGGAGCCGGGCAGCGAGTACAAGCCCTACCGGCCGCTGAAGTTCACGGACTGACGCGTTCGGCGACCCGGTTCCCGTAACGAGCGGCACGTCCACCTCGGGGGTGTGGACGTGTCGCTCGGCATGTTCATGATCCACGTGCTGCAATGGTGTACGTGCCAGCGCATCCGAATCGCCCAGAGAACCCACGACGAAAGCCACTCGCCCCGCTTCCCGAGGAACTCTCCGGCCCGGTACGGGAATTCGTGACCGCACTGCGCCGGATGCACGGCGAACTGGGACTCAGCCTCAAGGAACTGGAGGGACGGCTGCCCGCGAGCCGGTCCTCCCTCTCCCGCTATCTGCGCGGCCAGAGCCTGCCCGACGAGCGGCTCCTGATCCAGTGGGGCAAGCTCTCCTTCACCGCCGAGGACCGGCTGCCCGAGCTGGTCACCCTGCTGCACCGGGCCACCGAGGCCGAGGCCACCATCGAAGCCGCCGGCATCGAAGCCGCCGACGGACCGACGGCGTCCGGCGCTCCTTCGCCGACCCCGGAGGAGGCCCGGGAGAGGTCCGCGGCGGACCGGCCGTCCCGGCGCCGGCTGCGGCTCACGCTCGCGGCGGTGGGCACGGTCGTCGTCATCGGCGGGGCCACGGCCGGAGTGATCGCCTTACGGTCGTCCGACGGCGACTCGTCCCCGGGCGGCGCGGCGGGCTCCTCGCCCCTGGGCAACGCCCGGATCACCGTCTACAACGCCGAGAAGACCTGTCAGCACAAGCGCGTCCGCGAGTGCTCCCTGGGCCTGGCCGGGGATCCGTACCAGGCCTACCGCCCGTCGAACATCACGGGCCGGGCCTGGCACGGCGATGTGCTGCGCGCCGACTGCCGCATCGCCAACGGCGTCACGGTGACCGACGAGGCGGGCGGGCACAGCAGCATGTGGTTCCGCGTCGCCAAGGACGGCAAGCGGATGTGGGTGCCGGGCATCCGGATCCGCCAGGACCAGGTGCAGTACTCCACGCTGCCCAACTGCCCCGACTGACCCCCGGTCAGGAACTCGGCCGAGCGGTTCCAGCCCGCCGGGTCTCAGTCGTCCATCCCGGCGAGCACCAGCGGCAGCCGGTCCGCGCCGCCCTCGGTGATCCGCACCGGAACGCCCCAGTCCTGCTGGTGCACATGGCAGGCCGGGTATTCGTTCGCGCCCGCGGCGGAGCCGCTATTGGGCTCCGTGTCGTCACACGAGGCGGCCATCGCCGAGACGTGCAGCACGCCCTCGGTCATGCCCTCCGTAAGGACGAGCTCACGGCTCAGATCCGTCCCCGCGCCGTCGCCCCCGGCCAGCAGCTCCGGCGGGGTTGAGCTGACCAGCAGCCGGGTGGAGGGGCCGTATCGGGTGTCCAGCTTCTGCCCCTCGGGCGCCTGGAAGACCACGTCCAGCCGGAGCGTCCCCGGGGCGATGTCGGTCGCGGCGCGCTGGGTGCGATGGGCCACCGCCTCGACCCTTACGGCCTCCTCCGGCAGCCGCAGCCGGGTCAGCCGGTGCCGGGCGGACTCCACCACGACGATGTCCCCGTCGGCCAGGACCGCGCCGGAGGGCTCGCGCAGATCCGTGGCGAGCGTGGAGACCTCGCCAGTGGCCGGGTCATAGCGGCGCAGCGCGTGGTTGTAGGTGTCCGAGATCGCCACCGAGCCGTCGGGCAGCGCGGTGACGCCCAGCGGATGCTGGAGCAGCGCAGAATCGGCGGCGCCGTCGCGGTGGCCGAAGTCGAAGAGCCCGGTGCCGACGGCCGTACGGACCGCGAAGCCCTCACCGTCACGCTCGACGTAACGCACCGCGGAGGTCTCGGCGTCCGCGATCCACAGCCGGTCCCCGGTCGCGGCGAGCCCGGAGGGCTGGGCGAACCACGCCTCCTCGGCCGGACCGTCGACCAGGCCCTCGTTGGTGGTCCCGGCGGCGGCCCGTACGGTCCCGGCCTCCGGGTCGTACGTCCACAGCTGGTGGACGCCCGCCATGGCGATCCACAGCCGGTCGGCGAACCAGGCCACGTCCCAGGGGGAGGACAGGTCGACCTCGCGGGCGGGCCCCTCGGTGGGCGACCCCTGCCACCACTGGCGGCCGGTCCCGGCGAGCGTGGTGACGTCGCCGGTGGCCGGGTCGAAACGGCGCAGCGCGTGGTTCACGGTGTCGGCGACGGCCACGGTGCCGTCGGGGAGCAGGGCGAGCCCCTGGGGCTCGCTGAACCGGGCCCGCTCGCCCGTGCCGTCGTCAAGGCCGCGCTCGCCCGCGCCGATCCGCCGCACCACGCTCTCGCCGTCCGCCGCGAGCTCCACCAGCTGATGGCGGGTGGTGTCCGAGACGAGGAAGGTGCCGCCGGGCAGCAGCAGCGCCTTACCGGGGAAGCGGAGCTCGGTGGGACCGGCTCCATCAGGAGGGGGGCGAAGCTCGTTGAGGGGTGGTGGTCGGGTGACGGGTGGGCGTAGGGGCCGTCGCCGCGCCGCAGGGTGCCCTTGGCGGCGTGTTCGGCCTCCAGCTGTGCCACCAGGGTCTCCAGGGCGTGGGCGTGGCCCTCGCCCGCGTGCTGGGCGACCACATAGCCCTCGGGGTCGATGACGACGAGGGTGGGCCAGGCCCGTACCGCGTACTGCTTCCAGGTGGCCAGCTCGGGGTCGTCGAGGACCGGGTGATGCACCTCGTAGCGCTCGACCGCGTCCACGACCGCCTGGTGCTCGGCCTCGTGGACGAACTTCGGCGAGTGCACCCCGACGATCACCACGGTGTCGTGGTGCTTCTCCTCCAGCTCGCGCAGCTCGTCCAGGACATGCAGGCAATTCACACAGCAGAACGTCCAGAAGTCGAGGATGACGATGCGTCCTCGCAGGTCGGTGAGGGTGAGGTCGGTACCGCCGGTGTTGAGCCAGCCGCCCCGGCCGATCAGCTCGGGGGCGCGGACGCGTGCACGTGAAGCCATATCCCCATGAAACAGCAGTCCCGGTCGTGCCATTCCCCCGCCCCCCGACCGCTTTCCACCACTGTGTACGGGTACGTCCGGAGATAAGGCCGGGGCGGGCGCACACTACCATCGCGGGCAGGCCGCGAGCCGCCGATCCGGGCCTACGATCAGACCGGAAAGCACTGCCCGTGCGCTCGTGGGCAGCGTAACTTGAACGCACACACCAGCACCCAGCCCGCGCACCAACCGCCCGAGGGGTCCCGTGACCGTCCATCCCAGCCTTCAGACCTCCATCGACGCCTGGACCCACTCCATCGACGCGATAACGGAGTTGGTCGACCCGCTCGCGGAGAGCGAGTGGAACCACGCCACCGAGTGCCCGGGATGGTCGGTGCGGGACGTCGTTTCGCATGTGATCGGCCTCGAATGCGAGATGCTCGGCGATCCCCGCCCCATCCACACCCTGCCGCGCGACCTCTACCACGTCACCAACGAGCTGTCGCGGTACATGGAGGTCCAGGTCGACGTGCGGCGCTGCCACACCGCGCCCGAGATGACCTCCGAACTGGAGTACACGGTCATCCGGCGGGGCCGCCAGCTGCGGAACGAGAAGCGCGAGCCGGACGCCATGGTGCGCTGGCCCGGCGGCACCGAGGTGGCGCTGGCGGAGGCCCTGACGCGGCGGGCCTTCGACGTCTGGGTGCACGAACAGGATCTGCGCCGGGCCCTGAACAAGCCGGGCAACCTCGACTCGCCGGGCGCCACGATCACCCGTGATCTGCTGCTGTCGGGGCTGCCGAAGGTGGTCGCCAAGGACGCGGGCGCGGCGCCCCAGTCGGCCGCCGTCTTCGATGTGCACGGCCCGATGGAGTTCATGCGGACGGTCCGGGTCGACGCGGACGGCCGGGGCACCATCGACGGCAGCGTCTCGCTGGGGCCGACCGTGACCCTCACCCTGGACTGGGAGACCTACGTCCGGCTGGCCTGTGGGCGGGTGCGGCCCGAGGCGGTCTCGGAGCGGCTGAAGATCGAGGGCGACCAGCAGCTGGCGGACGCGATCCTGCGGAACTTCGCGGTCACGCCGTAGCGCTCCGGGGACCGGAGGGCCACGGCGTCACGCCGGTACGTGCACCGCCTCGACGCGGCTCGCGACCACGCGCTCGCGCTCCAGGCGGTGCGCCCGTCCGCGCAGCCGCAGGATCTGGGCGACGCCGAGCGCCTGCAGCACGAACACCGAGGCGAACGCGATCCGGAAGTTCTCGCCGGTCAGGTCCAGCAGGACGCCGACGGCCAGCAGAGTGATCATCGAGGCCGTGAAGCCGCCCATGTTGACGATTCCCGAGGCGGTGCCGATCCGCTCGGGCGGATTGGCGGGCCGGGCGAAGTCGAAGCCGATCATCGACGCGGGCCCGCAGGCGCCGAGCACCACACACAGGACGATCAGCAGCCACATGGGCGCGTGGGCGGACGGCCAGAGCAGCACGGTGCCCCACAGCAGCGCGGTGGTGCCGGCCGTGCCGAGGGCCAGCGGGGCGCGGGCGGCATGATGCCGGGCGATGACCTGCCCGAAGACCAGGCCGACCGCCATGTTGGACAGCACCACCAGGGTCAGCAGCTGACCCGCGGTCGCCCGGGACAGCCCCTCGGCCTCGACCAGGAACGGCATCCCCCACAGCAGCAGGAACACCATCGCCGGGAACTGGGTGGTGAAGTGCACCCACATGCCCAGCCGGGTGCCGGGCTCGCGCCAGGCGTCCGCGATCTGCCGGCGGACGTAGTCGGCGCCCATATGGCAGGCGGGCGCGGGCTCGAAGCCCTTCGGGTGGTCCTTGAGGAAGAGCAGCACCAGGACGAGGACGGCCACCCCGCCGAAGGCGCTGCCCGCGAAGGTCGTGGTCCAGCCGGCGCTGTGCAGCGCGCGGGCGATCACCAGCGTGGAGACCAGGTTGCCCGCCATCCCGAAGAGCGCGGCGACCTGGGCGATCATCGGCCCCCGGCGGGCCGGGAACCAGCGCGAGCCGAGCCGCAGCACGCTGATGAAGGTCATCGCGTCACCGCAGCCGAGCAGCGCACGGGAGAGCAGCGCCATCGTGTACGAGTGGGAGAGCGCGAAGCCGAACTGCCCCAGGGTGAAGAGCACCACGCCGAGCATGAGCACCTTACGGGTGCCGAGACGGTCGACCATGAGCCCGACCGGTATCTGCATCCCGGCGTAGACCAGCACCTGGAGGATGGAGAAGGTCGACAGCGCCGAGGCGTTGATGTGGAAGCGCTCGGCGGCGTCGATACCGGCGACGCCGAGGCTGGTGCGATAGGTGATGGCGACGAAGTAGACGGCGACGCCCAGGCCCCATACGGCGACGGCACGACGTCCGCCGGGTGGATCACCGGGCAACTGGGCCGAGGTCATCGCGCCTCACCCCGGGCGAGGTTGTTCACCCAGCTGATGTGGCGCTGCACAAGACCGGACGCGAAACCGGCGTCCCCGGTGCGCAGGGCCTGGAGGATCTCCGTGTGCTCGGTGATGTTCTTGGCGATGCGGTCGGGCTCGGCATGCATGGTGGCCACGCCCATCCGCAGCTGGCGGTCCCTCAACTGGTCGTACAGCTGCGCCAGGATCGCGTTTCCCGCCGCCCGGACGATCGCCGCGTGGAAGCACCGGTCGGCGGCGGCGAAGGCGGCCAGGTCCCCGGCCGCGGCGTGCACCCGCTGCTCCTCCAGGACCTCCTCGAGCCGGGCCAGCAGCCGCCCACCGGCCGGGACGACCTTGGCGACCGCGTGCTGCTCCACCAGCAGCCGGGTCTCGACCACGTCCGCGATCTCCTGGGAGGAGACGGGCAGCACCAGGGCGCCCTTCTTCGGATAGAGCTTGAGCAGCCCCTCGGCCTCCAGGCGCAGCAGCGCCTCCCGGACGGGGGTACGGGAGACCCCGACGGCGTCCGCGAGTTCGCCCTCGCTCAGCAGTGTGCCGCCCTCGTAGCGGCGGTCGAGGACGGCTTGTTTGACGTGGTGGTAGACGCGTTCGGCGGCAGGGGGCGGCTTGGTGGCCGTATCGGCGGGACTCATGATGCGCACATCATAGATACAAGATGCATGCGCACTCATCCCCCGTCCGCGATGCGGACGGGGGATGAGTGTCAGATGGTGATCAAGCCCAGGGGATCAAGCCCAGGTGATCAGGCGCTTGGGGCGCTCCAGGACGGCCGCGACGTCCGCGAGCACCTTGGAGCCCAGCTCGCCGTCGACCAGCCGGTGGTCGAAGGAGAGCGCCAGCGTGGTCACCTGGCGCGGCTTGACCTCGCCCTTGTGGACCCACGGCTGGAGCTTGACCGCGCCGAAGGCGAGGATCGCGGACTCCCCGGGGTTGATGATCGGGGTGCCCGCGTCGATGCCGAAGACGCCGACGTTGGTGATGGTGATCGTGCCGCCGGACATCGCCGCCGGGGTGGTCTTGCCCTCACGGGCGGTGGTGACCAGCTCGCCGAGGGCGGACGCCAGTTCGGGCAGGGTCTTGGCGTCGGCGTCCTTGATGTTGGGGACGATCAGCCCGCGCGGTGTCGCCGCCGCGATGCCCAGATTGACGTAGTCCTTGTAGACGATCTCCTGGTTGTCCTCGTCCCAGGTGGCGTTGATGTCCGGGTTGCGCCGGATGGCCACCAGCAGGGCCTTGGCGACCAGCAGCAGCGGATTGACCCGCAGCCCGGACAGCTCCGGGTCCTGCTTGAGGTCGGCCACGAGCTTCATCGTGCGGGTCACGTCGACCGTCACGAACTCGGTCACATGCGGGGCGGTGAAGGCGCTGTGGACCATCGCCTGCGCGGTGGCCTTCCGTACGCCCTTCACGGGCACCCGGCGCTCCCGGGCCGGGGCGGCCGCCACGGCCGCTGACGGGGCCGCCACGGGCGTCTCCCGGGCCGCCTGGACGGCCTCGGCGGCCGCGTGGACGTCCTCGCGGGTGATGATCCCGTCCGCCCCGCTCGGGGTGACCGTCTCCAGGTCGATGCCCAGGTCCTTGGCCAGCTTGCGGACCGGCGGCTTGGCCAGCGGCCGGGCGGTCCGGCCGCTGCCGTTCAGCTCGGGCGCGGGCGCGGGCGTGGCCTCGTGGCGCGCGGGCGCGGGCGCGGGTGCGGGCTCCTGGGGCGCGGGCGCCCCGGCGGAGGGGGCGGGCGCGGACCGCTGGAGACCCGGCTGCGGCTTGCGCGGGCGGCGCTTGGTGGAGGCGGGCGCCGCCCCGTAGCCGACCAGATTGGCCTGGCGGCCCTCCTTCTCCCCGGGCTCGGCCGCGGCGGCCGGCTTCTCGGCGGCGGGGGCCTCGGCGGCGGGAGCGGCCTGGGGCGCCGCCTCCCCCGCTCCGGGGTTGGTGTCCACCGAGATGATCGGCGTGCCCACGTCCACGGTGGCGCCCTCGTCGAAGCGCAGCTCGTGCACCACGCCGTCGAAGGGGATGGGCAGCTCGACGGCGGCCTTGGCGGTCTCGACCTCGCACACCACCTGACCGTCGGTCACGGTGTCGCCCGGCGCCACGAACCACTTGAGGATCTCGGCCTCGGTCAGCCCCTCGCCCACATCGGGCATCTTGAACTCACGGAAGCGCTGTTCGACTGCGGTCATCGTCACGATCTCCTCAAGCCCTTCAGTACGCCAACGCGCGGTCTACGGCGTCGAGCACCCGGTCCAGCCCCGGAAGGTACTCGTCCTCGAGCCGTGACGGCGGGTACGGCGAGTGGAAGCCGCCGACCCGCAGCACCGGGGCCTGGAGGTGATAGAAGCACCTCTCGGTGATGCGCGCGGCGATCTCCGACCCGGTGCCCAGGAATACCGGTGCCTCGTGGACGACGACCAGCCGCCCCGTCCGCTCCACGGAACGCTGGATCGAGTCGAAGTCGATCGGCGACATCGACCGCAGGTCCAGGACCTCGATCGACTTGCCCTCCTCGGCGGCGGCCGCGGCGGCGTCCAGGGCGACCTTCACCATCGGGCCGTAGGCCGCGAGCGTCAGGTCCGTCCCCGGCCGCACCACCCGGGCGGCGTGCAGCGGGCCGGGGATCGCGGCGGTGTCGACCTCGGACTTGTCGTGGTAGCGGCGCTTGGGCTCGAAGTAGATCACCGGATCATCGCTGTCGATGGCCTGCTGGAGCATCCAGTAGGCGTCGGAGGCGTTGGCCGGTGAGACCACCTTCAGACCCGCCACATGCGCGAACAGCGCCTCCGGCGACTCGCTGTGGTGCTCCACCGCGCCGATGCCGCCGCCGTACGGAATCCGGACGACGACCGGCATCTTGACCTTGCCGAGCGAGCGTGCGTGCATCTTGGCGAGCTGGGTGACGATCTGGTCGTAGGCGGGGAAGACGAAACCGTCGAACTGGATCTCCACCACCGGGCGGTAGCCGCGCAGTGCGAGCCCGATCGCGGTGCCCACGATGCCGGACTCGGCGAGCGGGGTGTCGATGACCCGGTCCTCGCCGAAGTCCTTCTGGAGCCCGTCGGTGACCCGGAAGACGCCCCCCAGCTTGCCGACGTCCTCGCCCATGATCAGGACCTTGGGGTCGGTCTCGAGGGCCGTCCGCAGGGACGCGTTGATCGCCTTGGAGAGCGACATCTTCTCGGCGGCCATGTCAGATGCCTTCCTCAGCGGTGACGAACGAAGCCTGGTACTCGGCGAACTGCGCCCGCTCCTCGTCGACGAGGGCGTGCCCGTCGGCGTAGATGTGCTCGAACATCGCCATGTCCCCAGGGTCGGGCATCGCCCGTACGGCGTCCCGAACCCGCTTGGCCAGCGCGTCGCTCTCCCGCTCGAGGTCGGCGAAGTACGCGTCGTCGGCCAGGCCCTCGCGGGTCAGCAGGGTGCGCAGCCGCAGGATCGGGTCCTTGGTCTCCCACAGCTCCCGCTCCTCGGGCGAGCGGTAGCGCGTGGGGTCGTCGGAGGTGGTGTGGGCGCCCATGCGGTAGGTGAACGCCTCGATGAGCATCGGGCCCTGCCCGGTGCGCGCCCGCTCCAGCGCGGCCTTGGTGACGGCCAGACAAGCGAGCACGTCATTGCCGTCCACCCGCACCCCGGGGAAGCCGAAGCCCTGGGCCCGCTGGTAGAGCGGCACCCGGGTCTGCTTCTCGGTGGGCTCGGAGATGGCCCACTGGTTGTTCTGGCAGAAGAAGACGACCGGGGCGTTGTAGACCGCGGAGAAGGTGAACGATTCGGCGACATCGCCCTGGCTGGAGGCGCCGTCGCCGAAGTAGGCCAGGACCGCGGCGTCCGCGCCGTCCTTGGCCACGCCCATCGCGTAGCCGGTCGCGTGCAGCGTCTGCGAGCCGATCACGATGGTGTACAGGTGGAAGTTGTTGCTGTTCGGGTCCCAGCCGCCGTGGTTCACCCCACGGAACATCCCCAGCAGATTGGTCGGGTCGACGCCCCGGCACCACGCCACTCCGTGCTCGCGGTAGGTGGGGAAGACGTAGTCGGCGTCGTTCAGCGCCCGGCCGGAGCCGATCTGCGCCGCCTCCTGGCCGAGCAGCGAGGCCCACAGGCCCAGTTCGCCCTGGCGCTGCAGGGTGGTGGCCTCGGCGTCGAACCGCCGTGTCAGCACCATGTCCCGGTACAGACCGCGCAGCTCCTCCGGGGTGGGGTCGATGGCGTACTCGGGGTGCTCGACACGCTCGCCCTCGGGGGTCAGCAGCTGTACGAGTTCGGTCTGGCCCGCAGGCTGCTTCTTGGTGTCCCGCGCGGTGGTGCTGCGCTTGGCTCCGCTGCGGCGCGGCTTGCGCGCGGCAGTGCTCTCCACGGTCACGTGTGCTCCTCCGTCTGTCCGGCCTCCGGGATCCGCCGGCGGCCAGTTGCGGCTCGCCCGTTCCACCACGGCGCACGGGGTGGGTGCGCCGCAGCATGACCGGGCGTGACAGGTTCCCGGCGGCTGGCCCTGCACAAGGCACGTTACCCAGTGCGTCGCATGTCTGCGAAACCCCACCTGACCTGCAATTTTGCTTGGATTTCCAAGTAAATCGCGTGGGTGGCGAAACTTCCACTGGTCACAGCCCCGCAGGCCGCCGGACAAGCGCACGGTATCCCGCTGGGCAACGACGCGGGAAGTCTTCGTGTGTGAGACTGGATCCGTGCGCGAAGAAGGAAAAATAAGGATTTTCCTGGTCGACGACCATGAAGTCGTCCGACGCGGCGTACGAGACCTGCTCGCGGGCGAGCCGGACATGGAGGTGGTCGGCGAGGCGGGCACCGCGGCCGACGCCCTGGCGCGCATCCCGGCCACCCGTCCGGACGTCGCCGTCCTGGACATCCGGCTGCCCGACCGCAGCGGCGTCGAGGTCTGCCGGGAGATCCGCGCCCGCCACGAGACCGTCCGCTGCATGATGCTCACCTCCTTCGCCGACGACGAGGCGCTCTTCGACGCCATCATCGCGGGCGCCTCCGGCTACGTCCTGAAGGACATCCGCGGCGACGAACTGCTCGCCGCCGTCCGGGACGTGGCCGCGGGCCGGTCGCTGCTCGACCCGGTGGCCACCGCCCGGGTGCTGGAGCGGCTGCGCGGCCAGACGGCCGCCCAACCGGACGACCAGCTCGCCGCCCTCACCGAGCAGGAGCGCCGGATCCTGCTGCTGATCGGGGAGGGGCTCACCAATCGGGCGATCGGCGAGCGGCTGCACCTCGCCGAGAAGACGATCAAGAACTATGTCTCCAGCCTGCTCTCCAAGCTGGGCATGGAGCGCCGCTCGCAGGCGGCGGCGTACGTCGCCCGGATGCAGGCGACGCAGGCGCAGAAGCGCTAGCGCTGGCGGGCGCGGCGCAGGCCGAGACGCGCTGCCACCTGGCGGAGGCGCGCAGGCCGAGACGCGCTGCCACCTGGCGGAGGCGCGGCGCAGGCCGAGACGGACTGTCCCCCGGCGGAGACGCGCAAGCCGAGACGCGCTGCCACCTGGCGGAGACGCGCAGGCCGAGACGCGCTACCCCCCGGCGGAAGCGCGCAGGCCGGGACGCGCTGCCCCTGGCGGAGGCGCGGCGCAGGCCGAGACGCACTGCCCCCCGGCGGAGACGCGCAAGCCGAGACGCGTTGTCCCCTGGCGGAGGCACGGCGCAGGCCGAGACGCACTGCCCCCCGG
>NZ_JAGGLR010000022.1 GCF_017874715.1 Streptomyces iranensis
GTGGTGGTGTGGGGGTGGTCGAGGAGTATGTGTGGTGTGGCATGCGTATTGCTCGGTGTGGGGAGTGTGGGGGCGATGTCGGTGGTGGTGATCAGGGCGGTGGGGTCGCTGTCGGTTAGGAGGTGGGTCAGGCGTTCTTGGGGGTAGTCGGGGTCCAGTGGTACGTAGGCGGCGCCGGTTTTGAGTACGGCGAGGATTGCGGTGATGGTGTGGGCGGAGCGGGGCAGGGCGAGGGCGATGCGGTGTTCGGGTCCGGCGCCGGTTTGCAGGAGTAGTCGGGCGAGTTGGTTGGCGCGTTGGTTGACCTCGCGGTATGTCCACCGTTGGTCTTCGCACACCACGGCCACTGTGTCCGGGGCGCGTGTCACCCACTCCTCGAACAACCCCGACAACGACACCCTGTTCGGATCAGTGCATGCCGCAAGCGCTGTGTTCTCCACCATTCCACCCAGCCAATTCATCGGGGAGTCGCGTCACGTAGAGAGACGCGTGAGGGTAGTTATCTGAATCCAGTGGTATCTGAATCAGTGGTTATTTGAATCCAGCCCGGTTTTGAGTGTCCTTGCCCGCTTGTACCAGCGTCGCCGGACGGCATCTCATGAGCAAGTGAATGGCAGCTTGGTGCAGTGATGCCCCCGCCGTCTTCGCCGGTCCACCCCGGTATGACACGCTGCCATCAACAGGGAGAACGCGCAGTTCAGGAGCGTTGTGCCGAGGTATGCCGAGAACCAGCGAAGGCACCTAGGTGCCACCTGTCCGCATTGTCGGTAATCGCCGAGAAGAATGCCCATTGGAATGTTCTGGCGTCTGTTCAAGATCGTTGACGGGCTCGCCCGTCTCGGTTACGTTGAATTATTCGGACAGAGTGAATGCCCGCGTGTCCACCGCACTCCTCGTTGCTGCTTCTTCTCCTTATTCATCTCCGTGCGATCTGCGCGTAGTGCATCAGTGCGAGCGGTCCGAACAGGGGGGATTCCCATGGTCCGATCCCGGATCGAAGAGCTTCTGCCGCTGACCCCGTTGCAGGAGGGGTTGCTGTTCCACGCGGTCTATGACGATGGCGCGCCGGATGTGTACATGGTGCAGCTGATCTTCGATCTTGACGGTCCGGTGGACGCTCAGCGCCTGCGGTCGGCGGCACAGGCGATCGTGGATCGCCATATGAGTCTGCGCGCGGGATTCATGACGCGCGGAGTGCCCCGGCCCGTACAGGCCATCGCACGGCGTGTGCGGGTGCCGTGGCGTGAGGAGGATCTGCGGGGTCTGGGGGAGGCGGAGGCGCGGGATGTCTTCGAGCGGTGGCTGACGGAGGACCGGGCCGACCGTTTCGATCTGGCGCGGCCGCCGTTGCTGCGGTTCGCGTTGTTCCGCTTCGGCGAGGACCGCTTCCGGTTGGTGATGACGAATCACCACATCCTGCTGGACGGCTGGTCCACTCAACTGCTGATGCGGGAGTTGTTCACCCTCTACCACCAGGAGCCCGAGGCCTCCGCCACCTCCACGCTGGGCCCCGCTGCGCCCTGGCGTGAGTATCTCGCGTGGTATGGGTCGCGGGATCGGGGTGCGGGGGTTGCGGCGTGGTGTGGGGTGTTGGCGGGGGTGGAGGAGGCGTCGGTGTTGGGGCCGGTGGTTTCTGGTGGTGGTGGGGTGGTGCCGGGTGAGGTGTGGTGTGAGGTTGCGGAGGGTTTGACGGGGCGGTTGGTGGAGCGTGGTCGGGAGTTGGGGCTGACGCTGAACACGCTGGTGCAGGGGGCTTGGGGGATCCTTCTGGGCCGATTGACTGGTCGGGAAGACGTGGTGTTCGGGGCGACGGTGGCGGTCCGGCCGGTGGAGTTGGCGGGTTCGGAGTCGTTGGTGGGGTTGTGTATCAATACGGTGCCGGTGCGGGTCAGGGCGGGGGCTGGGGTGCCGGTGTCGGGGTTGTTGTCGGGGTTGCAGGAGACGCAGGCGCGGTTGTCGGAGTATCAGTTCGCGGGGCTGCCGGAGATTCAGGCTGCGGCGGGCGCGGGGGCCCGGTTCGACACGGTGGTGATTTACGAGAACTATCCGGTGGCGCCTGGGGCGACCGGGGATGGCGCTGTGCGGGTCCGGGCCAGTGAGGGCCGGGATGCGACGCATTACACGTTGGCGTTGACGGTGATTCCTGGTGAGCGGCTTCAGGTGCGGTGGGGATATCGGCCTGATGTGTTTGACCGGGAGTCGGTGGAGGTGATCGCGGCTCGTTTTGTGCGGGTGCTGGAGGCGATTGCTGCTGATCCGGGGCGATTGGTGGGGCGGATCGATGTGCTCACGGGCGGGGAACGGGAGCTGCTGGAGACGTGGAGCGGGGACGCCTCTGGTGACGACGGTGCTGGTCACGGGATTTTGCCGGGGTTGTTTGAGGGGTGGGTACGGCGGGATCGGGGTGCGGTGGCGGTGGTGTGTGAGGGGTGTGAGGTGTCGTATGGGGAGGTGAATGAGCGGGCGAATCGTCTGGCTCGGGTGTTGGTGGGGTTGGGGGTGGGGCCGGAATCTCGGGTGGGGGTGGTGGTGTCGCGGTCGGTGGAGATGGTGGTGGCGTTGCTGGCGGTGGTGAAGGCCGGTGGGGCGTACGTACCGATCGATCCCCGTTATCCCGCGGGCCGGATTGCCTTCATGCTTGAGGACGCCGCCCCGGAGGTGGTGCTGGCCACGGTGGAGACGGCCGAGCGGGTACCCCAGCGTGAGAACGATCGGTTGCTGGTGTTGGACGATGAGCACACTCAGCAGCTCCTGGCTCAGGCTTCGGCTACCGATCTGACCGATCGCGATCGCGTCAGTCCGCTTGATCTTCGGCATCCGGCGTATGTCATCTATACCTCGGGGTCGACGGGTATTCCGAAGGGTGTGGTGGTGTCCCGGGGGGCTGTTGAGGGGTTCTTGGGTGCGGTGGGTCAGCGGGTGGGGTTGGGGGTTGGGGATCGGTTGTTGGCGGTGACGACGGTCTCGTTTGATATTGCGGCGTTGGAGGTGTTTTTGCCGTTGGTGTGTGGGGCGGGGGTGGTGGTGGCTACGGATGCCGAGGTGGGTGATCCGGTGGCGTTGGCGGGGTTGGTCAAGCGGTGGCAGGTGTCGGTGATGCAGGCCACGCCGACGCTGTGGCAGGCCATCGCTTCCCAAGCTCCGGAAATGCTGCAGGAGCTGCGGGTCCTGGCCGGTGGTGAAGCACTGCCTACTCAGCTGGCTCGGCGGTTGGGCGAGTTGGGGTCACAGGTGGTCAACCTCTACGGTCCGACCGAGTGCACCATCTGGTCCACCGCCGCCATTCTCGACCTGGCCGATGAGGGTGCACCGCCGCTGGGTCGTCCGTTGTCCAACACCTCGGTGTATGTGCTGGATGGTGGGTTGGGGTTGGTGCCGCCGGGTGTGGTGGGGGAGTTGTACATAGCTGGTTCGGGGTTGGCGCGGGGGTATGCGGGGCGTGCGGGGCTGACGGCGGGACGGTTTGTGGCGTGTCCGTTCGCCGGGTCCGGTGGGCGGATGTACCGGACCGGGGATCTGGTGCGGTGGCGGGTGGACGGGCGGCTGGAGTTTGTCGGCCGGGTGGATGATCAGGTCAAGGTGCGGGGTTTCCGGATCGAGTTGGGTGAGGTGGAGGCCGCGTTGGCCTCGCATCCGCAGGTGGCGCGGGCGGCGGTCGTGGTGCGTGAGGATCGTCCCGGGGACCGGCGGCTGATCGGCTATGTCGTACCGATGGCCGGGTCTCGTCCGGTGGTGACGCAGCTGCGCGCGTTCCTGACAGGCGCCCTGCCGGAGCACATGGTGCCCTCGGCCGTTGTCGTACTGGAGCGGTTGCCGCTGACGGCGAACGGGAAGCTGGACCGCAAGGCGCTGCCCGCCCCCGACTACACCCCGACCCTTGGCCGCGCGCCCGCCACCCCGACAGAAGAATCGCTGTGCGGGTTGTTCGCCCAGGTGCTGGGCCTGCCCCACGTCCCCGCCGACGCGGACTTCTTCGCGTTGGGCGGGGACAGCATCATGTCCATCCAGTTGGTGGGCCGGGCTCGTCGTGCGGGGCTGGTGTTCACCCCACGTGAGGTGTTCCAGCACAAGACACCCGCCGCCCTCGCCGCCACCGCCCGGGTCCTCGAGGCCCCGGCCGTTCGCACGCGATCGGCGGACACCGCGGACTCCACCTCGTCCCCTCGCCCCTTGATCTCGCTGAGTCGATCCGACCGGGAAACCATCGAGGCGAAGATCCCTCAGCACGGTGAGGTCTTGCCCTTGGCGGCTGGACAGGAGGGGTTGCTGTTCCACGCGGTCTATGACGATGGCGCGCCGGATGTGTACATGGTGCAGTTGGTCTTCGACCTCGATGGTCCGGTGGATGTGGTGCGGTTGCGGGGGGCTGCGGAGGGGGTGTTGCGGCGGTATCCGCATGTGGGTGCGGGGTTTGTGCATGAGGGTGTGTCGGTGCCGGTTCAGGTGGTGCCTGGTGGGGTGCGGGTGCCGTGGCGTGAGGAGGATCTGCGGGGTCTGGGGGAGGCGGAGGCGCAGGGTGTCTTCGAGCGGTGGCTGGCGCAGGACAGGGCCGATCGTTTCGATCTGACACGGCCGCCGTTGCTGCGGTTCGCGTTGTTCCGTCTCGGCGAGGACCGCTTCCGTCTCGTGATGACGAATCACCACATTCTGCTGGACGGCTGGTCCACTCCGCTGGTGGTGCGGGATCTGTTCGCCTTGTACGAGCGGCCGGGCGAGGAGAGCGCACTGCCCAGGCCGACGCCGTACCGCGACTACCTCGCGTGGTACGGATCGCGGGATCGGGATGCGGCACTGGAGGCATGGCGCGATGCATTGGCGGATGTCGAAGACCCCACTCTGCTGACACCCGCGGACCCTGGGCGCCAGGCCGTGGCCCCCAAGGACGTCTCACAGCTCCTCTCGCAATCCCTCACCGCGTCCCTGACCGAGCGGGCGCGTGAGGCCGGTCTGACCCTGAACACCGTGATACAGGGTGCCTGGGGCCTCCTCCTGGCCCGTATGACCGGACGCGATGACGTGGTCTTCGGAACGACGGTGGCCGTCCGGCCGCCCGAGATTCCCGGCGTCGAATCCATGGTCGGGCTGTTCGTCAACACGGTGCCGGTGAGGCTTCGCCTACTCGCGGGCGAGAGTCTGGCGGCGCTGCTCACCAGGCTGCAGGACGAACAATCGCGTTTGCTCGACCACCAGTTCCTGAGCCTGACCGACATCCAGCAGAGCGCCTATGCCGGTACGGGACCGCTCTTCGACACCGCGACGGTTTTCGAGAACTACCCCGTGGACGACGCCGTTTTCTGCCGCACCGACAGCACACTCAAGACCACCGCCATCGCCGCCCACGACGCCACGCACTATCCCCTCGCGTTGATGGTGATCCCCGGTGAGCGGCTTCAGGTGCGATGGGGATACCGGCCCGATGTGTTCGACCAGCGGGCAGTGGAGGCGATCGCGGCTCGCTTCGTGCGGGTACTGGAGGCGATCGTCGCCGATCCGGCCTGTCTGGTCGGGCGGATCGATGTACTGACCGATGTGGAACGGGAGCAACTGACGTGCTGGGGCGGAGGTGCGCCCGCCGCGGAAGACACCACCCACGGGCTGTTGCCGGGACTGTTCGAAGAGCGAGTGCGGCGCGATCGGAATGCGGCGGCGGTGGTGTGTGAGGGGCGTGAAGTTTCGTATGGCGAGGTGAATGAGCAGGCGAATCGTCTGGCGCGGATCCTGGCGGGGTGCGGGGTGGGCCCGGAGTCCCGGGTGGGGGTGGTCGTGCCCCGGTCGGTGGAAATGGTGGTGGCGCTGCTGGCGGTGGCCAAGGCAGGCGGGGCGTACGTGCCCATCGATGCGCGCTATCCGGCGAATCGCATCGCCTTCATGCTCGACGATGCCGAGCCGGACGTAGTGCTCGCCACCAGGGACACGGCCGACCGGATACCCCAGCGCGAGACCACCCGGCTGCTGGTGTTGGACGACGACCACACCCGGCAGCTCCTGGCCCAGGCACCTGCCACCGACCTCACCGACCACGACCGCACGAGCCCGCTCGATCCCCGGCACCCGGCCTACGCCATCTACACCTCAGGCTCGACGGGCACCCCCAAGGGCGTCGTGGTGACGCACCAGTCCTTGCTGAACAACCTCCTGTGGCGGGTGAAGGCGTTCGGCTGGAGTGCCGAGGACCGCTTCCTCATGCGGACACCCCTGAGCTTCGACGTCTCCGTATGGGAAGTGTTCTGCCCGCTGCTGGCCGGCGGGGCCATCGTGCTCGCCCACCCGGACAAGCACGCGGATCCCGGGTACCTTCTCGCGGCCGTAAGGCGCCACGAGGTGACCGTCGTGCATACCGTCCCCTCCCTCCTTCAGCATCTTCTGGAGTGGCATGCGGTGGCGGACGATTGCCGTTCGCTGCGTGACGTCGTCTGTGGCGGGGAAGCCATGTCGGCGGCTGTCCGCGACACCTTCCACGCCACGCTTCCCTGGGTGCGGCTCTACAACTCGTACGGGCCGAGCGAAACCACCATCGACATCTCCGGCCATCCATGCGAGCCGGGAGAGGAAGGGCCACCGCCCATCGGGACGCCGATCCAGGACACACGGTTGTACGTCCTGGACGGTGGGCTGGGGTGGGTGCCGCCGGGTGTGGTGGGTGAGTTGTACGTGACGGGTGCGGGGTTGGCGCGGGGGTATGCGGGGCGTGCGGGGCTGACGGCGGAACGGTTCGTGGCGTGTCCGTTCGCCGAACCGGGGGCGCGCATGTACCGGACCGGGGACCTGGTGCGGTGGCGGGCGGACGGGCGGCTGGAGTTCGTAGGCCGGGTGGATGACCAGGTCAAGGTGCGCGGTTTCCGCATCGAGCTGGGTGAGGTGGAGGCCGCGCTGGCGTCGCATCCGCAGGTGGCGCGGGCGGCCGTGACGGTCCGCGAGGACCGGCCGGGTGACCGGCGGCTGATCGGCTACGCCGTACCCGCGCGGCAGAGCACGTCACCAGACGTCGCGTCACGAGACGCCACGTCACGAGACGACACGTCACGAGACGCCACGTCACGAGACGACACGTCACGAGACGCCACGTCACGGGGCGACACCTCACGGGACGAAGAGTCGGCGGAGCGCCACGCGGACGAACACATCGCCCACTGGAAGAGTTTCTACGAGTCGCTGTACGGAGACCGCCCCACCGCCACCGCCACCGCCACCACTCGCACCGCCACCACTCGCACCGCCACCACTCGCCGTGAGGACTCCACCGGGGACTTCATGGTGGACGCTGCCGAGGACTTCATCGGCTGGGACAGTAGCTACGACGGTCGCCCCATCCCCCTCGACGAGATGCGGGAATGGCTGACGGCCACCGTGGACCGGATCTCCGCACTGGCTCCTCGACGCGTGCTCGAAATCGGTGTGGGCACCGGTCTGCTGCTGCGGCGTTTGGCGCCCCGATGCGACTCGTATTGGGCCACGGACTTCTCCTCCGCGGTGATCGACATGCTGCGGGAGCAGATCGATCGAGATCCGGACCTGGCTGCCCGCGTGGAGCTGTCCTCCCAGCCCGCTGACGCCTTCACCGGACTTCCGACCGGCCACTTCGACACCGTGATCATCAATTCGGTGATCCAGTACTTCCCCGGCATCGACTATCTCGTCTCCGTCATCTCCGGAGCGATGCGGCTGCTCACACCGGGTGGCTCGCTATTCCTCGGCGATGTTCGCAACCTCCGTCTGCTCCGCTGCTTCGCCACTGCGGCCGGTCTCGGCAGGTTCGGCGGTGAACTCTCGGGCGCGGATCTCCGCAAGGCGATCGAGCAGACCATCTCCCTGGAGAGGGAACTGCTGATCGACCCGGCGTTCTTCTCGGACCTCCAGGCCACCGTTTCGGACATCGCGGCGGTCGACGTCCGGATCAAGCGTGGGAAGAGCCGCAACGAGCTGACGCGGTACCGCTATGACGTGGTGCTCCACAAGGCGCCGACTACCGCCGTACGCGCGGACGAGTCGGCGCCGACGGCGACCTGGGGAACCGATGTGCACCGGGCCGAGGAACTGGCGGCACTGCTCTCCCGGCGCCACGACAGGCTGTGGGTGAGGGACCTCCCGAACGCCCGCCTGATGGACGACCTGGCAGCGGTACGGCAGTTCCAGGACGGCACCGCCCCGGAAGCCATCCGGCAGACCATCGACACCGAGACCTCCGCAGGCGCGGACACGGGAAAGCCCGAGACCACGGTCACACCCGACGCCACGCAGACACCCGACGCCACGTCGGGTACACCCGACGTGGAAACCCTGCATGAGCTGGCCGCCCGCCACGGTTACCGCGCCCATCTGACCTGGTCCGAAGAGCCCGAGCGGCTCGACGCCCTCTTCCTGCTCGGTGTCGAGGGTCCGGACCAGACGGTCGTCGACCTGTCCGTCGCCGCTGCCCGGCCGAACGCGCAACGACCGCTCACCGACTACGCCAACGAGCCGGGCGCCGGCCTGGAAGCCGACTCGCTGATCCCCGCACTCCAGGCCCATCTGCGGAGCACCCTGCCGGAGCACATGGTGCCGTCGATCGTGATCGCGATCGACGAGTTGCCACTGACCCCGAACGGAAAGCTGGACCGCAAGGCGCTGCCCGCCCCGGAGTTCACCACAGGGACCGGCAGGGCTCCGCGAACCCCGCGGGAGCGGGACCTGTGCGGTCTCTTCGCCGAGGTACTGGGGCTTGCCGAGGTCGGTGTGGACGACGACTTCTTCGCACTCGGCGGCCACTCCCTCCTCGCGATGCGGCTCATCGGCCGCATCCGCGCCGAGACCGGCACCGAGCTGAGCGTCCGCACACTGTTCCAGGCGCCCACGGTCGCCGAGCTGATCCCACGGCTCGGCGACGGGACGAGCGCCGAGGCGACCCGGCGGCTGACCCTGGGCCCGATGCCACGACCGGAACGGATCCCGCTGTCGTACGCGCAATGGCGCCTGTGGTTCATGCAGGAGCTCCAGGGCCCCCGGTCCGCCACGTACACCATCGTGTCCGCGCAACGGATGACCGGCACCATGGACCGCGAGGCGCTGGCCGACGCACTCCGTGATGTCGTGGTCCGGCACGAGGCCCTGCGGACCCTCTACCCGAAGGACGACCAGGGGCAGCCCTGGCAGCATGTGCTCGACGCCGACACCGCGCGCACCCGGCTGCCGATCAGTGTGTCCGACGCCGACCCCAAGGGCCTGGACGCGATGCTCGCGGCCGAGGCAGGACGGGGATTCGAGGATCTGGCCACGGAACTGCCACTGCGCGCGGGCATCTACACAACGGCGGACCACGAGCACGTACTGCTGCTGGTGCTGCACCACATCGCCGCCGACGGCTGGTCCATGGGCCCCCTCTTCAACGACCTCGCCCGCGCCTACACGGACCGCGCCCAAGGGCGCGCACCACAGTGGGAGCCGCTCCCGGTGCGGTACGCCGACTACGCCATCTGGCAGCGGCGTGTCCTCGGTGAGGAGGACACGCCCGACAGCCTGATGTCACGGCAACTCGCGTACTGGAAACAGGCCTTGGCGGACCTGCCCGCAGAGCTCGACCTGCCTACCGACCGTTCGCGCCCGGCGATGGCGAGCCATCGCGGCGGCACAGTGGACCTGGACATCCCGGCCGCGCTTCACCAGCGGCTGGCCGATGTGGCACACGCCCACGACGTCAGCGTCTTCATGGTCGTCCAAGCCGGACTGGCCGTGCTGCTGACCCGGCTCGGCGCGGGACACGACATCCCCATCGGCACCCCGTACGCGGGGCGGGGCGAGGAAGCCGTCAACGACCTGGTGGGTTTCTTCGTCAACACCTTGGTGCTGCGCGTCGACACCTCCGGCAACCCCGACATCACCACCCTCCTGCGCCGTGTCCGTGACGCGGACCTGGCCGCCTACGACCACCAGGACGTGCCGTTCGAGCGGCTGGTCGACCTGCTCAATCCGGACCGCTCCCTGGCCCGGCACCCCCTGTTCCAGGTGATGCTCGGATTCCAGAACACCCACCACTCCGGCCCCGCACTGCCGGGGCTGACCATCGAACCGCTCTGGGTCGAGATGGACACGGCCAAGTTCGACCTGTCCTTCATGCTCGCCGAGACACATGCCGATGGCGGCGGGCCGGCGGGTATCCACGGAACGCTTGAGTACGCGACCGACCTGTTCGACCGGCATTCGGTGGAGTTGCTGGCGGCTCGTTTCGCGCGGGTGTTGGAGACGATCGCCGCCGATCCGGGGCGTTTGGTGGGGCAGATCGATGTGCTCACAGGCGAGGAACGGGATCAGCTGACGCGCTGGGGTGGAAATGTGCCTGGTGCGGCGGAAGCGGGCGTTGATGTGCTGCCGGGGCTGTTCGAGGAGTGGGTACGGCGGGATCGGGATGCGGTGGCGGTCGCGTGTGACGGGCGTGAGGTGTCGTACGGGGAGGTGAATGAGCGGGCGAATCGTCTGGCTCGGGTGTTGGTGAGGCTGGGGGTGGGGCCGGAGGCCCGGGTCGGGTTGGTGGTGTCGCGGTCGGTGGAGATGGTGGTGGCGTTGCTGGCGGTGGTGAAGGCCGGCGGGGCGTACGTACCGATCGATCCCCGCTATCCCACGTCCCGAATCGGGTTCATGCTCGATGACGCCGCCCCGGAGGTGGTGCTCGCCACCAGGGACACGGCCGACCGGATACCCGAGCGTGAGACCGCCCGGGTGCTCGTGTTGGACGACGACCACACCCAGCAGCTCCTGGTCCAGGCGTCCGCCGCCGACCTCACCGACCGCGATCGCACCAGCCCGCTCGATCCCCGGCACCCGGCCTACGCCATCTACACCTCAGGGTCCACCGGCGCGCCCAAGGGTGTCCTGGTGACGCACACCAACGTGGTGAGGCTGCTCGAAGCGATCGCGCAGAGCTACGACTACGGCCCGGACGACGTGTGGACCATGTTCCACTCGTATGCGTTCGACTTCTCGGTGTGGGAGATCTGGGGAGCCCTGCTGAGCGGTGGCCGCCTCGTCGTGGTCGACAGGGAGGTGACCCGCTCCCCTTCGGACTTCCTGGAGTTGCTGGTACGGGAGAAGGTCTCGGTCCTGAGCCAGACGCCCTCGGCGCTGTACCAACTGATCGCGGCCGAAGCAGAACGCGGCGGGTCACATGCGGAACGCGGCGGGCCACGTGTGGAATGCGGCGGGCCACGTGTGGGTACGGCACTTCGCTATGTAGTGCTCGGCGGCGAGGCCCTCGACCCCACGCGCCTTGCCGACTGGTACGCCCGCCACCACGAGGACGTCCCTGTCGTGGTGAACATGTACGGCATCACCGAGACCACCGTGCACGTCACCCACCAGCCGATCGACCGCGAGCTCACCGGGCCCGGCGCCAGGAGCCTGATCGGCCGACCCCTCCCGCATCTGCACACCCATGTGCTCGATGAGGGGCTGGAGCTCGTGCCGCCGGGTGTGGTGGGTGAGTTGTATGTGGCGGGTGCGGGGTTGGCGCGGGGGTATGCGGGGCGTGCGGGGCTGACGGCGGAACGGTTTGTGGCATGCCCCTTCGCCGGGTCCGGTGGGCGGATGTACCGGACCGGGGATCTGGTGCGGTGGCGGGCGGACGGGCGGCTGGAGTTCGTCGGCCGGGTGGACGACCAGGTCAAGGTGCGCGGTTTCCGTATCGAGTTGGGTGAGGTGGAGGCGGCGCTGGCGTCGCATCCGTACGTGGCGCGGGCGGCCGTGACGGTCCGCGAGGACCGGCCGGGTGACCGGCGGCTGATCGGCTACGCCGTACCGACGGCCGGGTCCCGTCCGGTGGCTACGGAGCTGCGGGAGTTCCTGACGGGTGTGCTGCCGGAGCACATGGTGCCCTCGGCCGTTGCCGTACTGGAGTGGTTGCCGCTGACGGCGAACGGGAAGCTGGATCGCAAGGCGCTGCCCGCTCCCGACTACACCCCCGCTCCCGGTCGTACACCGGCCACCGCGTCGGAAGAGCTGCTGTGCGGGTTGTTCGGCCAGGTGCTGGGCCTGGCCGACGTCCCTGCGGATGCCGACTTCTTCGCGTTGGGCGGGGACAGCATCATGTCCATCCAGTTGGTGGGCCGGGCTCGTCGTGCGGGGCTGGTGTTCACACCGCGTGAGGTGTTCCAGCACAAGACACCCGCCGCTCTCGCCGCCACCGCCACCCGGACCGCCGAGGCCCCGGTCGTGGAGGACAACGGGGTGGGCACACTGCCCATGACCCCGATCATGCACTGGCTGCGCGAGCGCGAAGGGGCGACCACCGGATATCACCAGTCGGTGCTGCTGGAAGTGCCACCGACGCTGACACTCGACCGGCTGATCCCATCGATACAGGCCGTGATCGACCACCATGACGCACTGCGACTGCGACTGCGGATTGCCGACAGGGACGGTGGCCGTCGCCCCGGCGGCGGTGGCGCCGACGCCTGGCGGCTGGAGATCACACCGCCCCGCTCCATCGCGGCAGCCGATCTGGTACGCCGGACCGCGGTGATCGGAGGTGGCGACGAGGATCTGCGGGCGGCGGTGGCGGCCGAGAGTGCGGCGGGCCAGGCCCGACTGGACCCGCACTCCGGAACCGTGCTGCAGGTGGTCTGGCTGGACGCGGGGGACCGACACCCCGGCCGGCTGCTCCTGCTGGCCCACCACCTGGTGATGGACGGAGTGTCCTGGCGGGTGCTGCTGCCCGACCTCATCGCCGCGTACGAGGCGATCGAGGCCGCCCGGCCCCCCGCACTCCAGCCCGTCGGCACCTCCTTCCGCCGATGGGCGCGACTGCTCGCCGACCAGGCCGTCGACCCCGCCCGGGAAGACGAGCTGGACATGTGGGCCCGTATCACCAGGGACCCCGGGCTCGCCGTGGCCACCGACGCGCTCGACCCCGCCCGTGACGACGTGCGCAGCCTGCGTTCGCTCACCGTCGTCCTCGATCCGGCACGCACCGAACCCCTCCTCACGACCGTACCCGCCGCGTACCACGCGGGGGTCGATGACGTGCTCCTCACGGCCCTGGTCCTGGCCGCGGCCCACTGCTACGGCACCGCCGAAGCCACCGCCCTGCTGGTCAACGTCGAGGGACACGGCCGCGAAGACATCGCCGAGGCCCTGGATCTGACCCGCACCATCGGGTGGTTCACCAGCATGTATCCGGTACGCCTCGACGCGGGCCCCGTCGACTGGACCGACGTGGCAACCGGCGCCGCCGGCCTGAGCGGTGCACTCAAACGCGTGAAGGAACAGCTCCGCGTCCCGGACCACGGCATCGGCTACGGTCTGCTGCGCTACCTCAATCCCCGCACCGGGCCCCAGCTCGCGGCGCTGAACACACCGCGCATCGGCTTCAACTACCTCGGCCGTTACACCGGCAGCGGATCCGCCAACTGGCCCTACGCCAAGGAGAGTACGGCCCTCGGTGGCGGCTCCGACCCCGATCTGGCCCTCACCCACTGCCTCGACATCAACGCACTCACCGAGGACACCCCCGACGGCCCGCGCCTCACGGCGACCTGGGCCTGGGCCGGTCACCTGATGACGGAAGCGGAGGTCAGCCGGTTCGCCGAGGCATGGCGCACGGCCGTGGACGGACTGATCGCCCATCTCAGGCATCCCACGTCCGGTGGCCGCACACCCTCCGACCTGCCGCTGATCCCGCTCGATCAAGCCGAGATCGAACACGTCGAGACACTGGTCCCGAAGGCCGACGACATCCTTCCGCTGACCCCGTTGCAGGAGGGGTTGCTGTTCCACGCGGTCTATGACGATGGTGCGCCGGATGTGTACATGGTGCAGTTGGTCTTCGACCTCGATGGTCCGGTGGATGTGGTGCGGTTGCGGGGGGCCGCGGAGGGGGTGTTGCGGCGGTATCCGCATGTGGGTGCGGGGTTTGTGCATGAGGGTGTGTCGGTGCCGGTTCAGGTGGTGCCTGGTGGGGTGCGGGTGCCGTGGCGTGAGGAGGATCTGCGGGGTCGGGGTCTGGGGGAGGCGGAGGCGCGGGATGTCTTCGAGCGGTGGCTGGCGCAGGACCGGGTCGACCGTTTCGATCTGGGGCGGCCGCCGTTGCTGCGGTTCGCGTTGTTCCGGCTGGGGGAGGAGCGTTTCCGGCTGGTGATGACGAACCACCACATTCTGCTGGACGGTTGGTCCACTCCGCTGGTGGTGCGGGATCTGTTCGCCTTGTACGAGCGGCCGGGCGAGGAGAGCGCACTGCCCAGGCCGACGCCGTACCGCGACTACCTCGCGTGGTATGGGACGCGGGATCGGGGTGCGGGGGTTGCGGCGTGGTGTGGGGTGTTGGCGGGGGTGGCGGAGGCGTCGGTGTTGGGGCCGGTGGCTTCTGGTGGTGGTGGGGTGGTGGTGCCGGGTGAGGTGTGGTGTGAGGTTGCGGAGGGTTTGACGGGGCGGTTGGTGGAGCGTGGTCGGGAGTTGGGGCTGACGCTGAACACGCTGGTGCAGGGGGCGTGGGGTGTGGTGTTGGGTCGGTTGTTGGGGCGTGTGGATGTGGTGTTCGGGGCGACGGTGGCGGTGCGGCCGGTGGAGTTGGCGGGTTCGGAGTCGTTGGTGGGGTTGTGTATCAATACGGTGCCGGTGCGGGTCAGGGCGGGGGCTGGGGTGCCGGTGTCGGGGTTGTTGTCGGGGTTGCAGGAGACGCAGGCGCGGTTGTCGGAGTATCAGTTCGCGGGGTTGCCGGAGATTCAGGCTGCGGTGGGTGCGGGCGCGCGGTTCGACACAGTGGTGATCTTTGAGAACTATCCGGTGGCGCCCGACGCGGCTTCGGGGGCTCTGGGAGACAGTGGCGTGACCATGCGGGCCAGCGGGGGCCGGGATGCGACGCATTACACGTTGGCGTTGACGGTGATTCCTGGTGAGCGGCTTCAGGTGCGGTGGGGATATCGGCCTGATGTGTTTGACCGGGAGTCGGTGGAGGTGATCGCGGCTCGTTTTGTGCGGGTGCTGGAGGCGATTGCTGCTGATCCGGGGCGTTTGGTGGGGCGGATCGATGTGCTCAGCGGAGAGGAGCGGGGGCGGCTGGAGGCGTGGGGTGGGGGTGCGCCTGGTGTGGCTGATGCGGGTGTTGATGTGCTGCCGGGGTTGTTTGAGGGGTGGGTACGGCGGGATCGGGGTGCGGTGGCGGTGGTGTGTGAGGGGTGTGAGGTGTCGTATGGGGAGGTGAATGAGCGCGCGAATCGTCTGGCTCGGGTGTTGGTGGGGCTGGGGGTGGGGCCGGAATCTCGGGTGGGGTTGGTGGTGTCGCGGTCGGTGGAGATGGTGGTGGCGTTGCTGGCGGTGGTGAAGGCCGGTGGGGCGTACGTGCCGATCGATCCGCGTTATCCCGCGAACCGGATCGCCTTCATGCTCGACGATGCTCGGCCGGAGGTTGTGCTAGCCACCAGCAAGACGGCCGAGCGGGTACCGGCAGGGGACGGTCTGCGGTTGCTGGTGTTGGACGATGAGCACACCCAGCAGCTCCTGGCTCAGGCTTCGGTCACCGATCTGACCGATCGCGATCGCATCAGTCCGCTTGATCCTCGGCATCCGGCGTATGTCATCTATACCTCGGGGTCGACGGGTATTCCGAAGGGTGTGGTGGTGTCCCGGGGGGCTGTTGAGGGGTTCTTGGGTGCGGTGGGTCAGCGGGTGGAGTTGGGGGTTGGGGATCGGTTGTTGGCGGTGACGACGGTCTCGTTTGATATTGCGGCGTTGGAGGTGTTTTTGCCGTTGGTGTGTGGGGCGGGGGTGGTGGTGGCTTCGGATGCCGAGGTGGGTGATCCGGTGGCGTTGGCGGGGTTGGTCAAGCGGTGGCAGGTGTCGGTGATGCAGGCCACGCCGACGCTGTGGCAGGCCATCGTTTCCCAGGCTCCCGGCATGGTGGAGGGGTTGCGGGTGCTGGCTGGTGGGGAGGCGTTGCCGGGGCAACTGGCTCGGCGGTTGGGCGAACTGGGTTCGCAGGTGGTCAATCTGTACGGTCCGACCGAGTGCACCATTTGGTCCACCGCCGCCATTCTCGACCTGGCCGATGAGGGTGCACCGCCGCTGGGTCGTCCGTTGTCCAACACCTCGGTGTATGTGCTGGATGGTGGGTTGGGGTTGGTGCCGCCGGGTGTGGTGGGTGAGTTGTACGTATCTGGTTCGGGGTTGGCGCGGGGGTATGCGGGGCGTGCGGGGCTGACGGCGGGACGGTTTGTGGCGTGTCCGTTCGCCGGGTCCGGTGGGCGGATGTACCGGACCGGGGACCTGGTGCGGTGGCGGGCGGACGGGCGGCTGGAGTTCGTCGGCCGGGTGGATGATCAGGTCAAGGTACGGGGCTTCCGGATCGAGTTGGGTGAGGTGGAGTCGGCGCTGGTCTCGCATCCGCAGGTGGCGCGGGCGGCGGTCGTGGTGCGTGAGGATCGTCCCGGAGACCGGGGACTGATCGGCTATGTCGTACCGACGGCCGGGTCTCGTCCGGTGGCTACGGAGCTGCGGGAGTTCCTGGCCGGTGTGCTGCCGGAGCACATGGTGCCCTCGGCCGTTGTCGTACTGGAGCGGTTGCCGCTGACGGCGAACGGGAAGCTGGACCGCAAGGCGCTCCCCGCCCCCGACTACACCCCGACCCCTGGCCGCGCACCCGCCACCCCCACGGAAGAGCTGTTGTGCGGGTTGTTCGCCCAGGTGCTGGACCTGCCCCACGTCCCCGCCGACGCCGACTTCTTCGCTCTGGGGGGCCATTCCCTCCTCGCCATGCGTTTGATGGGCCGGTTGCGCGCGGATACCGGCGCCCGCCTGGGCATGCAGGCCCTGTTCCAGGCCCCGTCCCCGGCTCGGCTCGCTCGCCTCCTGGACGACGGGGAAAGCTCACACGACTTCGACGCCGTCCTGGCCATCAGGTCCGAGCCGGACACACCCAAGCTGTTCTGTGTGCATCCGGCGAGTGGCATCGGCTGGGCCTACCAGGCGCTGGCCGGACACGCGGTCGGCAGCTTCTCCCTCTACGCCCTTCAGGCCCGTGGTCTCGATGTGTCGCGGGAGGCGGCGGCGAACATCGACGAGATGGCGGACGACTACGTGGCCACGATGAGGTCGATCCAGCCCTCGGGCCCGTACAAGCTCCTGGGCTGGTCCTTTGGCGGACTGGTGGCGCACGCCATGGCCGCACGCATCGAGGCCATGGGGGAACGGGTCGATCGGCTGTTCCTCCTGGATGCGTATCCCGTCGAGCGGCAGAGCACCGAACCGCTCTGGTGCCCGTCCCGCAGGGAAGTGGTCGAGGATCTGCTGAGGGTCGCCCGGAACCAGTACGACCCGGCGGCGGACGACGAACTGTGGCGGCCACCTCTTCTCGAGACCGAGGTCAGCGAAGAGCACGTGGACGGCATCTACCGGGCCTACCAGACGAATCTCGACATGATGGCGCGCCACACTCCTCCCGTCCTCAAAGGCGACATCATCCTCGTACGGGCGGCGATACCGGAGAGCGACGCGAGGACGGGCGACCCCCTGGATTGGCGACCGTATGTGGAAGGGGACATCAGGATCGTCGACATCGACTGCACCCACTCGGAGATGCTCGACACCGCGGCGGCGAACGAGATCGGCACCGTCGTCGCTCGCGATGTCGGAGCACGGGAAGCATGAGGAGCACAGGGAACACGCCGAGTACGGGAGTGAAGACGCGGGTCACGCCGCGCGCAGCCGACGAGAGGGGGACCGCACCAGGTGGTCGGGCAGGACCTGGGCGACCTCCAGCGCATGCATGGCCAGCACCAGGTCATGCGTGTGTCCGGGGGTTCCCAGGAGGCGGCAGTTGAGCAGGCTCTCGGCCGCGCGGAGATGGTTGCGGACCGTCTTCAGATGGACGCCGACCTTCTGCGCGGTCTGTTCCACGTTGCCGCCGCAGGCCACCCACGCCGCCAGCGTCCGCCGTAGCTCTCTGCGATCCGCGTCGAGACGTCCGAGGTAGATCCGGGCCCATTCCTGGGCGCCATCGTCCGCCAGCAGATCGCCGAGGCTTCGCTCACCGGACACGGTGTTGGCCGTATGAGCCGTATGGGCTGTGCGGGTCGTATGGGCTGTACGGGCCGTATGGGGCCCATGGGGAGGCAAGGCCCGGAGCTCCAGCGCGAGGCTGAGCACGGCCCGGTCGGGCAGGCAGGTGAGATCCAGGGCGAGGAGCTCACTGACTTTCGCGATGCGCGCTGCCACCGTGTTGCGATGAGAGCCGGTGGCCTTCGCCACATCGAGACGGGAGAACCGCAGCGACAGATCGATCGTTCGCAGAATGCTCTCCCGTACGGTCGGGGCGAGGGCGTCGAGCGGGCGGAGGAAAGCCTCTGCCCACGCCTGGCCGGCGCCCGGGTCGAGGAAGAAGGACAGGCCGGGTTCCTGCCGGGCCGCCGTCACCAGCTTCTCCTGACTGTTCCCCGCCATGGCGAGGGCCCGATGCGCCTCTTGGTGTGCCTCCTCGAGGTTCGCCAGCGGCTTGGGGTGGCTGGCGCCCATCCGGAGCCCCGGAACGTCGGCCACCAGGTCGTGCAGCCGCTGGACGACACTCGTCCCGCGATCCTCACCGGGCGAGGGCGAGGGCGAGGGCGAGGGCGAGGGCGAGGGCGAGGGCGAGGGCGAGGAGGAGGGCGGCCACTCGGGTGTGACGACGAAGAGCTGATCGGAACGGAACGGCGAACGGACGACCAGAGCCTGCTGCCGCAGTGCGTTCTCCAGCTTGGAGGTCGTGGCGTTCAGCTCCCACTCACCACAGGTGATGAGGTGCACCCTGACCTGATCGGCGGAGAACAGCCCGGGGTACAGGGACTGACCGATCTCCTGGGCGAGTTGGGTGAGACCGTTCAGCGCCAGATGGAGCACCGCGGCCCGCATCGAGCTCATGGTCTGCTGCAGCCGGTACTGGTCGCTGTCCATCTCCTCCGCGCGTATCAGCAGGCTCAGCAGCACGGTGGAGCGCGCGATGATCTTCTCGGTGGACTCGTTGAAGTCCTGGTCGCGCACCACGATGAGAACCATATGGGGTGGGTGATAGCCGATCGAGTAGAGCCGCACGCTGTGCTTGCCATGGTTGATGGACGCGGCTCCCACTTCCCCGCCCACGATGCGTGCCACCATGGCGGCCGGCGGTTCCACCAGCGGGCCCCCCGCGCTCAATTCGGACGTCAGTACGGCCTTGTGCGGGTCGACCAGGCGCACCGACCCCTCCACCGCCTTGGCCAGCCGGTCGAGCAGGGTCTGCAGTCTGTGGTGCCCCCGCCTCCCCGGCCGCCGTATCTGGTCCAGCATCTCCTCCAGCTGCTGAGCGCGGTCCTCGTACTCCCGCAGTCGCTCACGGCTGACGACCTGCGCCACCTCCGATCCGCACAGCTCCTCGCTGCCGACGAGCAGTGGCACACCGTGTTTCCTGGCATTCACCAGTACGGTCTCGGGCACGTCCTGCGGAGTGGTGCGCATGATCGCAAGTCCCGCCGCCCCGCTGCGCGCCAGGATGCGGATCCGGTGCTCGGCGGCGGCCGGATTGGTCAGCCACGGCTGATCAGACGCCACCATGACCAGCAGATCGCGCAGCCCGGTGTCCAGGAGCCGAATGTTCCTCTCCGACTCCGGATCGGACAGCCAGACACCCAGCACCGTGCGGGTCCGGAAGGAGTTGCGGTCGACAGCATCAAGGAAACGCAGCCCTAAGGCCGGTTTTTCGCATAGTGAACCCAAACTTGGCACCGATGCCCCCGTGACGAAGATGTTCAATGGTCCATGAAAGGTGCTGCACCGCAGCAGGAAGTGATGCGCCGCAGCAGTGATGCGAGAGCGCACACGCAGGATGAGACGCGCGGCGGACGTCGCGCTGAAGGCGCTGCTCAGGCCTGAGAATGCCCGGACGCCGACCCCGACGGCCAGATGCACGGCGGCATGGCCGACATGATGCCGAAAGCCGCGCCGGCGAACTTCCGTAAGGTCCGCCCGACAGCCACTGGTCCCTGGCTGTGGCGGAAAAGGGCCGCCTTCATCTCTGGTGAGACTTCATTACTGGCACTGCACATCGCAGCAACCTCCCCGTTAACGCAGCCCCGACATCATTCTGCCGTCCCGCGCGGCCTCGGCGCCGTCTCAAGATCCGAGTGGCACTGTCCTGCCACCGGCCAGGTATGCCCGTGGATGCGCGGATGATCAGGGATCGAACGCTCCCGCGGCGCCGTACGCGCTGTATGGGCCGTACGCACGCCGTACGCCGTACGCACGCCGTACGTACTCGGGCGGCCGCCGTACGCACTGGGCGTGGGCGGCAGGCGGCCTGGCGACCTGTCGGCATGAAGAAGGCGCCCCGGGCGCGCCCGCGGACGGGCTCTCGCCGGGGCGCCTGTTCAGGCTCCTCGTGCGTCGGTCACCAGGCCACGGGCAGCGAGGTGAGCCCTCCTGTCAGCACATTGTTCCTGGACGCCAGTTCGTCGATCGGCACCGCGAGTCGCAGCCCGGGAAGGCGGGCGAACAGCGTCTGGTACAGCACGTCCAGCATGACGCGGACCAGCGGGGCGCCAATGCAGTAGTGCAGGCCGTAGGCGAGCGTCATATGCGGGTTCTCGCTCCGCGTGATGTCGAAGCGCTCCGGCTCCCGGAAGACGCGGGGGTCACGGTTGGCCGTCTGCGGGCTCAGCGCGATCAGATCCCCTTCGGAGATCCGCGTCCCCTTGTACTCGAAATCCGTCCGCGCGTACCTGGTGATGCAGGCATCCGAGGCCGGTGCGAACCGCAGGATCTCTTCCACGGCACGGGGGGCCAGGCCGGGATCCGCCTCCAGCAGCGCCCGCTGCTCCGGATTCCGCAGGAACAGCAGGGTGCCGTAGTCGGTGAACGACACACTGGTCTCGAAACCGGCGATGATCAGCGTCGATACGTACGTCTGAATGGCGTCGTCCGGCGGGAATCCCGTCTCCTGCTGCTTGAGGACCAGGTCGGTGATGACGTCGTCGGCCGGTTCGGCGCGTTTGAGCTCGATGAACTTCGCGATGTACTCACGCATTTCCAGCATGGCCGTGACGGCGAGCTGCTGGTCGCTGGTGTGGAAGGTGCCTTGCGACCAGGTACCGAGCTGCTCACGGTCGGCGAAGGGGATGCCCAGCAGTTCGCTGATGACAAACACCGGAAGTCGCTTCGCGATCTCCTGGTGGAAGTCGGCCGGCTGCGGAAGCTCCTGGAATCGGCTCAGCAGCTCGTCCACCGTCCGCTGGATCCGCGGCCGCAGGGAACGCATCCGCTGGGCACTGAACGACGGAATCAGCACCTGCCGTGCCTTGGTGTGGTCGACGACCTCGGTTTCGAACTCGCCCCGCGGGCCGCCGAGAATGACCGCCGCGCTGTAGCGCGGTGCGTTCGGTGGATCGAAATGCGAGCGGCCCAAACGCGCGTCGGAGATGAGCTTCTTCACATCCTCATGCCGGGTGACCAGCCACGCCGGATCGCCGACAGGGGTCAGGACCTTGACGATGGGATCGTTCTCCCGCAGCTCGGCGAACCGGGGCGGCAACTCCATCAGACCGGCTTGGTCGAAGGGCAGGCGCGGAATGCTCTCATCGGTGCTCTCGGCGGCAGACATGCGATGGTCTCCTATTCGGCACGGGCTCTCTTGACGCGGGCCTGTCTACGGTTGCTCGATGACGTGGATGCACTGCCCCGGGCACTCGTAGGCCGCCGTATCGACAGCGTCCTGGTCCTCATCGGGGACA
The DNA here is from genome assembly GCF_017874715.1 of Streptomyces iranensis. Taxonomy (GTDB): domain Bacteria; phylum Actinomycetota; class Actinomycetes; order Streptomycetales; family Streptomycetaceae; genus Streptomyces; species Streptomyces iranensis. The sequence goes on from NZ_JAGGLR010000022.1 coordinate 21,693, forward strand.
TTCGCCTGACATGTCTCGCCGCCCGGTTGGTCCAGCAGCTGACCGTTTTGGCGCACATAGGCGAGACTGTCGTCCGCGATTGAGAACACGCGCGGTGCGGTTTCCTCGCACTGTCTGCTGTTGAGGCATCTGCTCTGGTCGATCCACACCTTCATGGCGCTTCTTCCCTGCTCAATGCTGCTCGATCTCCCAGTGGCGCACCGTTCACTCAACGGGCCCCTCCATGCTGCCGTGTGTCCGGCCGTGGCAACGCATGCACAAGCCAAATGGCACTCTCCTGCCATCGCCCGTGAGGCGTCATACGCCGGGAAAACCGTTGAATTCGGCCTATCCAGTCCCCTATCCGATCCCCTGTCCGGACCTCTATCCGAACCCAAGGAAGGGCGCCCGGGGAAAGGCGCCCGGGGAAGGGCGCCTGGGGAAGGGCGCCCGAGGAAGGGGGCCCGAACCGCTCGCGGCACCGCGCCCGCATGGCTGTGTCCGCTGGTCACGACCGTCCGTGCCCCATGCGGCTGTGCATCGGTGCCATGGCCACCAGTTGGCCTGTGCAGAGATGACCCTTTCTCTGGTCGGCGGATGGCTTGTAGCGTCGAAAATGTTTTTGGGCGGAGGCTGCGAAGCGGGGGTGGGTCCGTTCATCCGAGCCCTTTCGGCTACCGGCATCGGGTACCACCGTGCGGTCGCCGGAACCGGTCATTGAAGGGATGGAGTACGTGGGTGCAGCCGAGGTACGCCCTGGGCGTTGGCTTCGCCGCTTTCGGAGAGGCGAGTCTCCTGAAGACGTCCGACTGATCTGTTTTCCTCATGCGGGTGGCGCCGCCACCTTCTTCTTTCCCTTCGCAAGAGGGCTGAACGTATCGGCGGAAGTCCTGGCCGTTCAGTATCCGGGAAGGCAGGACCGTCACCGGGACGCGTGCATAGACAGCGTCGAGGAAATGGCCGACCTCATCTTCGAGGATGTGCGGGCCCTCGACGATCGTCCGCTGGCCTTCTTCGGGCATAGTATGGGCGCGGTGCTGGCATTCGAGGTGACGCGACGCCTCGAAGAGAAGGACGGGATAAGCCCGCGGTGGCTGTTCGCATCGGCTCGCCCGGCTCCCTCACGACACCGTGACGAGAAGCTGCGGACGGACGATGCCCAGCTCATAGCGGACCTCAGGGCGCTGAACGGTCCGAACTCCGGGATCTTCGCCGATGAGGATGCCCTCCGCGTCATCCTGCCCGCCATACGCAGCGACTACAAGGCGATCGAAGGCTATGTGGTTACTCCCGACACCAGGGTCACCTGCCCTATCTCCACGGTTATCGGTGTCTCCGATGAGCGAGTGACCTCGGATGAGGCGGAGGACTGGGGAAAACACACCACCGGGGATTTCGAGCTGATGGTCTTCCCGGGCGGCCACTTCTACCTCACTGAGCAGCTACCCGATGTCGCCCGTTTCGTCGCGGAGCGCATCTCTCAGTGAACAAATTCGGTGAATCAGGCACCTGATTGAGGTCGGAGTCCAGCTGTTCCGACCCTTTTGGCACGACCCCTTGAGAGCCCGTAGGCCGGTTTCCGGCTGGACGACCGGCGGGCTGTCCACATCTGATATGGCGTAATTCCGTTGGCGTTGGAAGGGTTTGCTGTGCGGGATAGGCGAGTACTCACGGATGCTGAGCTGCGCGATCGACTCTCTGATGCGTCCGAAAAGCGGCAGTTCGAGATAGTGCTTGCCCTGGTACGTGAAGAGATCGCTCAGATACTCGGCTCACGCAGCCCAGAAGACATCGCCGAACAGGCCTCCTTCCGCTCTCTCGGCGTCTACCGGGAGAAGCGTCAGCAACTGATCAGCAACCTGATCGAGCGTTCAGGGGTTCGCCTCCCGTCGACGGCTCTGTTCGACTACCCGAACCCGGCGGCGCTGGCGCGCTATGTGAGGTCCCGGATCGTGGGCGACGTCGCTGACGTTGCCCCAGCGTCGGTTGGCGCGACGGAGGACGACGACGACCGGCGCGATGCCGACGACCCGATCGCCGTCGTGGGTCTGGCCTGCCGCTACCCCGGTGGGGTGAGCTCTCCCGATGAACTGTGGGACGTGGTGGCGACCGGCCGGAACACCATCTCGGACTTCCCCACCGACCGCGGTTGGGACCTGGAGAACCTGTTCGACCCGGACCCGGCGCATGCGGGGACCTCGTATTCCCGGAAGGGCGGGTTCTTGCACGATGCCGCGGACTTTGACGCGGAGTTCTTCGGGATGTCGCCGCGTGAGGCGCTGGCGGTCGACCCGCAGCAGCGGTTGCTGCTGGAGACGTCGTGGGAAGCGATCGAGACCGCGGGAATCAACCCCCTTGAGCTGCGCGGTACCCCGACCGGGGTCTACCTCGGCGTCATTTACAACGACTACGCCTCGCGCCTGAGCACCTTCCCGGGTGAGCTCGAGGGGTACCTGCTCAATGGCAGCCGGCAGAGTGTCGCCTCTGGCCGCGTGGCGTATGTGCTCGGTCTTGAGGGACCAGCGGTCTCGATGGACACGGCGTGTTCGTCGTCGTTGGTTGCCTTGCACCAGGCGAGTGCGGCGCTGCGCCGTGGTGAGTGCTCGATGGCCCTGGCGGGGGGCGTGGCGGTGATGTCGGCCCCGGGCCTCTTCCTGGAGTTCTCCCGGCAGCGTGGCATGGCGGTGGACGGGGTGTGCAAGGCGTTCGCGGACGCGGCGGATGGGGCCGGGTTCAGCGAGGGCGTGGGTGTGTTGTTGCTGGAGCGGTTGTCGGATGCTCGGGCGCGTGGGCATCGGGTGTTGGCGGTGGTGCGTGGTTCTGCGGTGAATCAGGATGGGGCGTCGAATGGGTTGACGGCGCCGAATGGTCCGTCGCAGGAGCGGGTGATCCGGCAGGCACTGGCCAATGCCCGGCTGACGACGGCGGACGTGGATGCCGTCGAGGGTCATGGAACGGGCACGACGCTCGGTGATCCGATCGAGGCCCAGGCGCTGCTGGCCACCTATGGGCAGGGCCGGGAGGAGGGTCGGCCGCTGTGGCTGGGGTCGCTGAAGTCCAACATCGGGCACAGCCAATCGGCCGCTGGTGTGGGTGGTGTGATCAAGATGGTCATGGCCCTGAACCGCGAGGTGCTGCCGCGCACGTTGTATGTGGATCGGCCGTCTTCGCATGTGGACTGGGACGCGGGTGCGGTTGAGCTGCTGACTGAGGCGGTGGCTTGGCCGCGCGGAGAGCGGGTGCGGCGGGCGGGTGTGTCTTCGTTCGGTGTGTCGGGGACCAATGCCCATCTCATCCTTGAGGAGGCACCGACGGAGGAAGCCTCGAATGGGGAGATGGTTTCCGCTGGCGGTGGTGTGGCGCCCGGGGTGATGCCTGGTGTGGTGCCGTGGGTTGTGTCGGGGCGTAGTGCGGGGGCGTTGGCGGCTCAGGCGGGTCGGCTGCTGGAGTACGTGCGTGCTGCTCAGGCTGGTGGTGGTGGCGTGGATGCGGTGGGTGTGGGGTGTGCTCTGGTGGGCTCGCGTGCGGTGTTCGAGCACCGCGCTGTTGTTCTTGGTTCGGATGTCGAGCAGCTTGAGGCTGGTCTCGCGGGGGTGGCGCGGGGTGAGGCCGTTGGTGGTGGTGTGGTGGGTCGTGTGCGGTCGGGGGTGGGTCGGCCGGTGTTTGTCTTCCCTGGTCAGGGTGCGCAGTGGGTGGGTATGGGTGCGCGGTTGCTGGATGAGTCGGTGGTGTTTGCCGAGGGGATTGCTGAGTGTGAGCGGGTGTTGTCGGGGTGGGTGGACTGGTCTGTGCGGGCGGTGTTGCGGCAGGAGGCAGGAGCGCCGTCCTTGGATCGGGTGGATGTGGTTCAGCCGGTGTCGTTTGCGGTGATGGTGGCGCTGGCCAAGGTGTGGCGGTCGTTTGGTGTGGAGCCGGCGGCGGTGGTGGGGCATTCGCAGGGTGAGGTGGCGGCCGCGTATGTGGCGGGTCTGTTGTCGCTGGAGGATGCGTGCAAGGTGGTGGCGCTTCGGTCGCGGTTGATTGGTGAGCGTCTGGCGGGGCTGGGCGGGATGCTCTCAGTGGCCGTGTCCGAGCAGGAGGCGTTGGGGCGGATTGGGGCCGGTGTCTGGGGTGGGGTGGAGGTGGCTGCGGTCAACGGTCCTGGTTCAGTGGTGGTGGCTGGGCCTGCGGAGGCGGTGGAGCGGGTGCGGGCCGTATGTGAGGCGGAGGGGGTGCGGGCGCGCCTGATTCCGGTGGATTACGCCTCTCACACGACGCAGGTTGAGCAGATCCGTACTGAGCTGGCCGAGGTTCTGGGTGGTTTGAGTCCTCGGGGTGGTGGCGAGTGGGTGCCGTTGTTGTCGACGGTGACTGGGCAGTGGGTTTCGCCTGGGGAGATGGATGGTGGGTATTGGTTCCGGAATCTGCGGCAGCCGGTGCGTTTCGCCGAGGCCGTGGATGCCCTGGCCGCCGAGGGCTATGGGGTCTTCGTTGAGGTCAGTGCGCATCCGGTGTTGACGGTGGGTGTGGAGGAGGCGGTGGAGGCTGCTGGTGGTCAGGCGGTGGTGACCGGGACGTTGCGCCGGGACCAGGACACTGTCGGGCAGGTTCTGACCTCTGTGGCTCAGTTGCATGTCAATGGGGTGGCCGTTGACTGGGCACCCGTTCTGGGTGCGGTGGCTGGGTCGGATGGTGGGGCGTTGGTGTCGTTGCCGACGTATGCGTTCCAGCGGGAGCGTTACTGGCTGGACGCTCCGACTGTGGCGGTCGATGCCACTGGTCTGGGTCTGGAAACTCTTGAACATTCCCTCCTGGGAGCCGCTGTCCCCCTTGCCGAAGGTGGACAGCTCTTCACCGGACGCATCTCGCTGGAGACACACCCATGGCTCGCCGACCACCAGGTATGGGGAACCGTGCTGGTGCCGGGGGCCGCGCTGATCGAGTTGGCGATGCACGCCGTGACGCACGTGGGTCAACAGGGCATCGAAGACATCGCCCTTGAAGCACCCCTCGCAGTCCCCGAAGGAGAGACCGTTCACCTGCAGGTGGTCGTCGGGGAGGCCCAACAGGATGGTCAGCGCGAGTTCAGCATTCACTCGCGGATGGATTCCGATGATGTCGACCTGGGTTGGAAGCGCCATGCGACGGGGTCGAGCTGCGCGGCGGTTGATGTGGAGCCCGTCTCGGAGACGCTGAGCGGAGCCAATTGGCCGCCTCCCGGAGCCGCTCCAGTGGACATTGACGAGCTTTATGCGGGTTTTGCTGGTCGGGGTTATGAGTATGGGCCGTTGTTTCAGGGGGTGCGGGCGGCGTGGCGGTTGGGTGATGTGGTGTTTGTGGAGGTGTGTTTGCCGGAGGGGGTTGATGGTGGGGGGTTTGGGGTTCATCCGGCGTTGTTGGATGCGGCGTTTCAGGCTTTGTTGATTGTGGGTGGGCAGGGTTCGGGTGAGGGATCGGAGCAGGTGAGGTTGCCGTTTGCGGTGAGTGGTGTGCGGTTGGTGGGGCGGGGTGCTGTTCGGTTGCGGGTGGGTGTGCGGTCGGTGGGTGTGGATGAGGTTGCGGTTGATCTGGCGGATGAGGATGGCCGGTTTGTGGGTGTGGTGGAGTCGTTGATGGTGCGGTCGGTTTCGGTGGGGCAGTTGGCGGCGGTGGGTGTGGGTCGGGATTGCTTGTTTGGGGTGGAGTGGGAAGAGGTTGCGGCGGAGGCGGTGGCGGGTGCTGTGGTGGGGCCGGTGGTGGGGTTGTTGCAGGGTGGGGATGTGGTGGCTTTGGAGCGGTTGGCGGGGTGTGGGGTGGTGCCGGATGTGGTGGTCCTGACCGTTCCGGGTGACGCCGACTGCGGGTCTGGTGGTGTGGTGGGTGGGGTCCATCGGGTGGTGGGGGAGATCGCTGCGGTGTTGGGGATGTTTGTGACCGATGAGCGGTGGTCGGGGAGTCGTTTGTTGGTGCGGACCAGTGGTGCGGTGGTGGTGGAGCCGGGTGAGGGGGTGTGCAGTTTTGCGGGTGCGGCGGTGTGGGGCCTGGTGCGTAGTGCGCAGGTTGAGCACCCGGACCGGTTCCTGCTGGCCGACGTTGTCGCAGACGAGCGTGATGGTGGTGTGGGTCTTGATGCTGGTGTGGTGGGCGGGCTGGTGGCGTGTGGCGAGCCGCAGCTCGCGGTACGTGGGGATGTGGTGCGGCGCGCCCGCCTGGCACGGGTGAGTGGAGCTGCGGCCGTAGAGCGGGTCGGCGGGTGGCGGGGTCCGGGGACGGTGTTGGTCACCGGTGGCACCGGAACGCTGGGCGGATTGGTGGCTCGCCATCTGGTCGCCGAGCACGGAGTAGAGCACGTGCTGCTGGTCAGCCGTCGGGGCCTGGGCGCGCCGGGAGCGCCGGAGCTGTGTGAGCAGATCGAGGAGCTGGGCGGCCGGGTGACGGTCCGCTCCTGTGACACCAGTGATCGTGATGCGGTGCGTGAGCTGCTGGCTGGTGTTCCGGCGGAGGTGCCGCTCAGGGGTGTGGTGCATGCCGCGGGTGTTTTGGATGACGCGACGGTGGAGGGCCTGGGCCAGGAGCAGATTGAGCGGGTGTTGGCTCCGAAGGTGGATGCGGCTTGGCATCTGCATGAGCTGACCCAGGACATGGACCTGGCGGCGTTCGTACTGTTCTCTTCGGCCGCGGGTGTGCTGGGTAATGCCGGACAGGCCAACTACGCCGCGGCGAACACCTTCCTGGACGCTCTGGCTCAGCACCGCCGGGCTCAGGGCCTACCTGCGGTGTCCCTGGCCTGGGGGCTGTGGGCGCAGGACAGCGGGATGACCGGCCACCTGGACCACGAGGACCATGCACGCCTGAACCGCACCGGCATCACCCCCATGACCACCGAAGAGGGCCTGGCTCTGCTTGACATGGCCGTCGACGCCGATCGCCCTTCGCTCCTCCTGGCCCGCCTCTCTCTTACGGCGGTGCAGAGGCATGTGGCAAACGGTGGCACCCTCTTGAGCCTGTACCGAGGGCTGGTGAAGTCCCCGGTACGTCGTACGGGTTCCACGGCGGCAACGACTCTTCAGCAGCGGGTTGCGGCTCTCGACGACGCCGAGCGCTACGACCTCATCCTCGCCACCGTTCGTACGCATATCGCCAAGGTGCTGGGCCACTCGAACGCGGACACCGTGGATGGCGACCGCGCGTTGAAGGATCTGGGCTTCGACTCCCTGACCGCGGTCGAACTGCGTAACCAGCTTGGGACCGCGACAGGACTTCGGCTCCCGACCACGTTGGTCTTCGACTATCCGACGCCTTCGGCCATCGCCAGGTATCTGGACGGTCGACTGGGCACGGGCGAGCGCTCGGACGGCGCTGATGTGGCGCCCGCCGTGGTGGGCGTGGACACGGAGCCGATTGCGATTGTGGGGGTGGGCTGCCGGTATCCGGGTGGTGTGGCCTCGCCGGAGGAGCTGTGGGATTTGGTGTCCGGGGGGACGGACGCCATTTCCGGCTTCCCGGTCGATCGTGGCTGGGACCTGGAGGCCCTGTACGACCCGGACCCGGACCGCGCGGGGAAGAGCTATGCCATCGACGGTGGCTTCTTGAACGATGCCGCGGACTTCGATGCGGAGTTCTTCGGGATGTCGCCGCGTGAGGCGTTGGCGGTGGATCCGCAGCAGCGGTTGTTGTTGGAGGCGTCGTGGGAGGCGATGGAGCGGGCCGGACTCGATCCGGCTGAGCTGCGCGGCTCGGCCACGGGCGTGTTCATGGGCGTGATGTACAGCGACTACGCCTCCAGGCTGAGGAAGTTCCCGGGTGAGCTCGAGGGCTACCTGGTCTCCGGCAGTGCGGGAAGCGTGGCGTCGGGGCGCCTGGCGTACACCTTCGGGCTCGAAGGTCCGGCAGTGACGGTGGACACCGCGTGTTCGTCGTCTTTGGTTGCCTTGCACCAGGCGAGTGCGGCGCTGCGCAGCGGTGAGTGCTCGATGGCCCTGGCCGGTGGAGCGACGGTGATGTCCACCCCGGGCCTCTTCCTGGAGTTCTCCCGTCAGCGCGGCCTGTCGGTGGACGGCCGGTGCAAGGCATTCGCCGAGGGGGCGGATGGCACGGGGTTTGGTGAGGGTGTCGGTGTGTTGTTGTTGGAGCGGTTGTCGGATGCTCGGGCTCGGGGGCATCGGGTGTTGGCGGTGGTGCGTGGTTCTGCGGTGAATCAGGATGGGGCGTCGAATGGGTTGACGGCGCCGAATGGTCCGTCGCAGGAGCGGGTGATCCGGCAGGCGCTGGCCAACGCGCGGCTGACGACGGCGGATGTGGACGCTGTTGAGGGTCATGGGACCGGGACCCGGTTGGGTGATCCGATCGAGGCGCAGGCGTTGCTGGCCACGTATGGGCGGGAGCGTGAGGGGGGTCGGCCGTTGTGGTTGGGGTCGTTGAAGTCGAACATCGGCCATGCGCAGGCTGCTGCTGGTGTGGGTGGTGTGATCAAGATGGTCATGGCCCTGAACCGGGAGATGTTGCCGCGGACGTTGCATGTGGATCGGCCGTCTTCGCATGTGGATTGGGATGCGGGTGCGGTGGAGTTGCTGGCTGAGGCGGTGGCTTGGCCGCGTGGGGAGCGGGTTCGTAGGGCGGGTGTGTCTTCGTTCGGTGTGTCGGGGACCAATGCGCACGTCATTCTTGAGGAAGCGTCGGTAGAGGAGGCCCCGAATGTGGAGGTGGTTTCTGCTGGCGGTGGTGTGACGCCGTGGGTGGTGTCGGGACGTAGTGCGGGTGGGTTGGCGGCTCAGGCGGGTCGGCTGCTGGAGTACGTGCGTGCTGCCCAGGCTGATGGTGGTGGCGTGGACGTGGTGGGTGTGGGGTGTGCTCTGGTGGGCTCCCGTGCGGTGTTCGAGCACCGCGCTGTTGTCCTTGGTTCGGATGTGGAGGAGCTTGGGGCTGGTCTCGCGGGGGTGGCGCGGGGTGAGGCCGTTGGTGGTGGTGTGGTGGGTCGTGTGCGGTCGGGGGTGGGTCGGCCGGTGTTCGTTTTTCCTGGTCAGGGTGCGCAGTGGGTGGGTATGGGTGCGCGGTTGCTGGATGAGTCGGTGGTGTTTGCCGAGGGGATTGCTGAGTGTGAGCGGGTGTTGTCGGGGTGGGTGGATTGGTCTGTGCGGGGGGTGTTGCGGCAGGAGGTGGGTACACCGTCGTTGGATCGGGTGGATGTGGTTCAGCCGGTGTCGTTTGCGGTGATGGTGGCTTTGGCGGGGGTGTGGCGGTCGTTTGGTGTGGAGCCGGCGGCGGTGGTGGGGCATTCCCAGGGTGAGGTGGCGGCCGCGTATGTGGCGGGTCTGTTGTCGCTGGAGGACGCGTGCAAGGTGGTGGCGCTTCGGTCGCGGTTGATTGGTGAGCGTCTGGCGGGGCTGGGCGGGATGCTCTCAGTGGCGCTGTCCAGGGATGAGGCTGTGGAGCGCATTGAGGCCGGTGTCTGGGGTGGGGTGGAGGTGGCCGCGGTCAACGGTCCCGGCTCGGTCGTGGTGGCCGGGCCTGCGCAGGCGGTGGAGCGGGTGCGGGCCGTATGTGAGGAGCAGGAGGTGCGGGCGCGCCTGATCCCGGTGGACTACGCCTCCCACACCGCACAGATCGAGCAGATCCGTGCCGAGCTGGCCCAGGCCCTGGACGGCCTGGCTCCGGCCGCTCCTCAAGGTCGTGGGGTGCCGTTGTTGTCGACGGTGACTGGGCAGTGGGTTTCGCCCGGCGAGATGGATGGTGGGTATTGGTTCCGGAATCTGCGGCAGCCAGTGCGTTTCGCCGAGGCCGTGGATGCCCTGGCCGCCGAGGGCTATGGGGTCTTCGTTGAGGTCAGTGCGCATCCGGTGCTGACGGTGGGTGTGGAAGAGGCCGTGGAGGCCGCCGGTGGTCAGGCGGTGGTGACCGGCACTTTGCGCCGGGACCAGGACACACTCAGGCAGGCTCTGACCTCCCTCGCCCAGCTGCATGTCAACGGGGTGGCCGTTGACTGGAAACCTGCCCTCGGCGTGGTGGCCACGGACGACAGCACCGCAGCAGATGGCCGCGCACCGATGCTGGACTTGCCCACGTATGCCTTCCAGCGGGAGCGTTACTGGCTCGACGCTCCGACCGTGGCGGCCGATGCCACCGGCCTCGGCTTGGAGAGCGTCGAACACCCCCTCCTCGGAGCCGCAGTCGACACTGCGGGCAGCGAGTCGATTCTGCTTACGGGGCGGCTGTCGCTGCAGACACATCCGTGGCTGACCGACCACCAGGTGATGGGGGCGGTGCTGGTGCCAGGGGCGGCGCTGATGGAGATGGCGACCCGTGCCGGTGAACACATCGGTTGCAATCGGCTGGAGGAGCTGACGCTGGAGGCGCCGCTGGTTCTGCCCGAGCAGGGCGGTGTCCAGGTCCAGGTCGCCGTTGAAGAAGCCGATGCATCGGGCTTCCGGCCGGTTTCTGTCCACTCCCGCGTTGAGGTAGGGGAAACGTCTTCTGAGTCCGTATGGACCCGGAACGCCAGCGGTCTGCTCGGTGTCCCGCAGCAAGACGAGCAGCACCAGCCGATGCTCGAACAGTGGCCGCCGGCCGGTGCCCAGCAGATGGCGTTGGATCCGGACGAGCTTTATGCGGGTTTTGCTGGTCGGGGTTATGAGTATGGGCCGTTGTTTCAGGGGGTGCGGGCGGCGTGGCGGTTGGGTGATGCGGTGTTTGTGGAGGTGTGTTTGCCGGAGGGGGTTGATGGTGGGGGGTTTGGGGTTCATCCGGCGTTGTTGGATGCGGCGTTTCAGGCTTTGTTGATTGTGGGTGGGCAGGGTTCGGGTGAGGGATCGGAGCAGGTGAGGTTGCCGTTTGCGGTGAGTGGTGTGCGGTTGGTGGGGCGGGGTGCTGTTCGGTTGCGGGTGGGTGTGCGGTCGGTGGGTGTGGATGAGGTTGCGGTTGATCTGGCGGATGAGGATGGCCGGTTTGTGGGTGTGGTGGAGTCGTTGATGGTGCGGTCGGTGTCGGTGGGGCAGTTGGCGGCGGTGGGTGTGGGTCGGGATTGCTTGTTTGGGGTGGAGTGGGAAGAGGTTGCGGCGGAGGCGGTGGCGGGTGCTGTGGTGGGGCCGGTGGTGGGGTTGTTGCAGGGTGGGGATGTGGTGGCTTTGGAGCGGTTGGCGGGGTGTGGGGTGGTGCCGGATGTGGTGGTCCTGACCGTTCCTGCGGATGCGGATGAGGGGTCTGGTGGTGTGGTGGGTGGGGTCCATCGGGTGGTGGGGGAGATCGCTGCGGTGTTGGGGATGTTTGTCAGCGATGAGCAGTGGTCGGGGAGTCGTTTGTTGGTGCGGACCAGTGGTGCGGTGGTGGTGGAGCCGGGTGAGGAGGTGTGCAGTTTTGCGGGTGCGGCGGTGTGGGGCCTGGTGCGTAGTGCGCAGGTTGAGCACCCGGACCGGTTCCTGCTGGCCGACGTCGTCGCAGACGAGCGTGATGGCGGTGTGGGTCTTGATGCTGGTGTGGTGGGCGGGCTGGTGGCGTGTGGCGAGCCGCAGCTCGCGGTACGTGGGGATGTGGTGCGGCGCGCCCGTCTGACACGGGTGAGTGGAGCTGGTGCTGCGGAGCTGACTGAACGGTGGCAGGGCCCGGGGACGGTGTTGGTGACTGGCGGTACGGGGACGTTGGGCGGTTTGGTGGCCCGGCATCTGGTCGCCGAGCACGGGGTCGGGCATCTGCTGCTGGCTGGTCGTAGGGGTCCGGATGCTCCGGGGGTGGCGGAGTTGGTGGCTGAGCTGGAGGCGGCTGGGGCGTCGGTCACCGTGGCCGCGTGTGATGTGGCCGACCGTGATGAGGTGCGTGAGCTGCTGGCTGGTGTTCCGGCGGAGGTGCCGCTCAGGGGTGTGGTGCATGCCGCGGGTGTTTTGGATGACGCGACCGTGGAGGGCCTGGGCCAGGAGCAGATTGAGCGGGTGCTGGCGCCGAAGGTGGATGCGGCCTGGCATCTGCATGAGCTGACCCAGGACATGGACCTGGCGGCGTTCGTACTGTTCTCCTCGGCGGCAGGTGTGCTGGGTAGTGCCGGACAGGGCAATTACGCTGCGGCCAATACATTCCTGGACGCCCTGGCTCAGCACCGCCGGGCTCAGGGCCTGCCCGGTGTGTCCCTGGCCTGGGGGCTGTGGGCGCAGGACAGCGGGATGACCGGCCACCTGGACCACGAGGACCATGCACGCCTGAACCGCACCGGCATCACCCCCATGACCACCGAAGAGGGTCTCGCCCTTTTCGATGTGGCTCAGGGGGTGGGGCGTGGTGTGGTGTTGCCGGTGCGTGTGGATGTGCGGGCGTTTCGTGGGCGTGGTGGTGTGTCGGTTCCGGCGTTGTTGCGGAATGTGGTGCGGGGTGCGGTGCGTCGGGTTGCGGCGGAGCGGGATGGGGCTGGTGCGTGGCGGGATCGGTTGGCGGGGGTGGCGCCGCGGGAGCGTGAGCGGTTGCTGCTGGAGCTGGTTTGTTCTCATGTGGCGACGGTGCTGGGGCATGCGGACGCTGCTGGAATCGACTCCGACCGAGCGCTGAGGGACCTGGGCTTCGACTCCCTCACCGCGGTCGAACTGCGTAATCAGCTTGGGGCAGCCACCGGGCTTCGACTCCCGACCACCTTGGCGTTCGACCATCCCAGCCCACGCGCTGTCGCCTCCTACCTCGACCAGGAGTTGGGTGCGGGTGTGGGGTCGGATGCTGCTGTTGTGGTGCCGGCTGTGGTGGGTGTGGATGTGGAGCCGATTGCGATTGTGGGGGTGGGGTGTCGGTATCCGGGTGGTGTGGCTTCGCCGGAGGGGTTGTGGGATTTGGTGGCGGGTGGGGTGGATGCCATTTCTGGTTTTCCGGTGGATCGTGGTTGGGATCTGGAGGGGTTGTATGACCCGGATCCGGCGCGTGCGGGGACGTCGTATGTGCGGTCGGGTGGGTTTTTGCATGAGGCGGCGGATTTTGATGCGGAGTTTTTTGGGATGTCGCCGCGTGAGGCGTTGGCGGTGGATCCGCAGCAGCGGTTGTTGTTGGAGGCGTCGTGGGAGGCGATGGAGCGGGCTGGGGTTGATCCGGCTGGGCTGCGTGGGTCGGCTACGGGTGTGTTCATGGGGGTGATGTACAACGACTATGCCTCGCGGCTGACCGCCCTTCCGGCGGATCTTGAGGGTTATTTGGGGTCGGGGAGTGCTGGGAGTGTGGCGTCGGGGCGTTTGGCGTATGTGTTTGGTCTTGAGGGGCCTGCGGTGACGGTGGATACGGCGTGTTCGTCGTCGTTGGTGGCGTTGCATCAGGCGAGTGTGGCGTTGCGTGGTGGTGAGTGTTCGATGGCGTTGGCTGGTGGTGTGGCGGTGATGTCGACTCCGGGGACGTTTGTGGAGTTTTCCCGTCAGCGGGGCCTGTCGGTGGATGGCCGGTGCAAGGCGTATGCGGAGGGGGCGGATGGCACGGGCTGGGGTGAGGGTGTGGGTGTGTTGTTGTTGGAGCGGTTGTCGGATGCTCGGGCTCGGGGGCATCGGGTGTTGGCGGTGGTGCGTGGTTCTGCGGTCAATCAGGACGGGGCGTCGAACGGGCTGACGGCGCCGAATGGTCCGTCGCAGGAGCGGGTGATCCGACAGGCACTGGCCAACGCCCGGCTGTCGGCGGCGGACGTGGACGCCGTCGAGGGCCACGGCACCGGCACGACGCTCGGCGATCCGATCGAGGTGCAAGCGCTGCTGGCTACTTATGGGCGGGAGCGTGAGGGGGGTCGGCCGTTGCGGCTGGGGTCGCTGAAGTCCAACATCGGGCACACGCAATCGGCCGCCGGTGTGGGTGGTGTGATCAAGATGGTCATGGCCTTGGACCAGGAGATGCTGCCGCGCACGTTGCATGTCGACCAGCCGTCATCGCACGTGGACTGGGGTGCGGGTGCGGTGGAGTTGCTGGCTGAGGCTGTGGCTTGGCCGCGTGGGGAGCGGGCCCGGCGGGCGGGTGTGTCTTCCTTCGGCGTGTCCGGGACCAATGCGCACGTCATCATCGAGGAAGCACCGGCAGAGGAATCTGCTGGTGGCGGTGTGGCGCCCGTGGTGATGCCTGGTGTGGTGCCGTGGGTGGTGTCGGGGCGTAGTGCGGGGGCGTTGGCGGCTCAGGCAGGTCGGCTGCTGGAGTACGTGCGTGCTGCTCAGGCTGATGGTGGTGGCGTGGACGTGGTGGGTGTGGGGCGTGCTCTGGTGGGCTCCCGTGCGGTGTTCGAGCACCGCGCTGTTGTCCTTGGTTCGGATGTCGAGCAGCTTGAGGCTGGTCTCGGGGCGGTGGCGCGGGGTGAGGCCGTTGGTGGTGGTGTGGTGGGTCGTGTGCGGTCGGGGGTGGGTCGGCCGGTGTTCGTTTTCCCTGGTCAGGGTGCGCAGTGGGCGGGTATGGGTGCGCGGTTGCTGGATGAGTCGGTGGTGTTCGCTGAAGCCATCGCCGAGTGTGAGCGGTTGCTGTCGCGGTGGGTGGACTGGTCTGTGCGGGCGGTGTTGCGGCAGGAGGTGGGTGCGCCGTCCTTGGATCGGGTGGATGTGGTTCAGCCGGTGTCGTTTGCGGTGATGGGGGCGCTGGCCAAGGTGTGGCGGTCGTTTGGTGTGGAGCCGGCGGCGGTGGTGGGGCATTCCCAGGGTGAGGTGGCGGCCGCGTATGTGGCGGGTCTGTTGTCGCTGGAGGATGCGTGCCGGGTGGTGGCGCTTCGGTCGCGGTTGATTGGTGAGCGTCTGGCGGGGCTGGGCGGGATGCTCTCAGTGGCCGTGTCCGAGCAGGAGGCTGTGGAGCGGATTGAGGCCGGTGTCTGGGCTGGGGTGGAGGTGGCTGCGGTCAACGGTCCTGGTTCAGTGGTGGTGGCTGGGCCTGCGGAGGCGGTGGAGCGGGTGCGGGCCGTATGTGAGGAGCAGGAGGTGCGGGCGCGCCTGATCCCGGTGGACTACGCCTCCCACACCGCACAGGTTGACCAGATCCGCGCCGACCTGGCCGAGGTTCTGGGTGGTTTGAGTCCTCGGAGTGGTGGCGAGTGGGTGCCGTTGTTGTCGACGGTGACTGGGCAGTGGGTCTCGCCCGGCGAGATGGATGGTGGGTATTGGTTCCGGAATCTGCGGCAGCCGGTGCGCTTCTCCGAGGCCGTGGATGCCCTCGCCGCTGAGGGTTATGGGGTCTTTGTTGAGGTCAGTGCGCATCCGGTGCTGACAGTGGGCGTGGAAGAGGCCGTGGAGGCCGCCGGTGGTCAGGCGGTGGTGACCGGCACCTTGCGCCGTGACCAGGACACACTCAGGCAGGTTCTGACCTCCCTCGCCCAGCTGCATGTCCATGGGGCGGCTGTTGACTGGAAACCTGCCCTCGGTGTGGTGGCCACGGACGACAGCACTGCGGTAGATGGCCGCGCACCGATGCTGGACCTGCCCACGTATGCCTTCCAGCGGGAGCGCTACTGGCTCGACGCTCCGCCCGCCGCAACCGACGCCACCGGCCTTGGCCTGGAAGCCCTTGAACACGCCCTCCTCGGAGCCGCAGTTCCCCTAGCGGATCAAGGACATGTCCTCACCGGACGCATCTCGTTGGAGACCCATCCGTGGCTGGCTGACCACCGGGTTTTGGGGTCGGTGGTGGTGCCACCGGCCGCGCTGGCCGAGTTGGCGCTGACCGCTTCGCATCGCGCGGGATGCGAGGGAATCCAGGAGCTCACTCTCGGAGATCCGTTGTCCCTTCCGGAGCGAGGTGGTGTCCAGCTTCAGGTTGTGGTCGGCGAGGCCGGACAAGACGGTCTGCGCAGCGTCTATGTGCAATCCCGCCTTGAAGCTGTCGACGCCGTATGGGTTCGCCATGCCACGGGTTCGTTGGTGGCGGGGGAGCCGGTTGGTGTTGGTGGTGGGGTGGTTTTGGAGCAGTGGCCTCCGGTGGGTGCTGAGGCGGTGATGTCGGATCCGGAGGGGTTCTATGCCGGGCTCGCTGAGCGTGGGTTTGGTTATGGTCCGGCTTTCCGGGGGTTGGAGACGGTCTGGCGGCGTGGTGAGGAGGTGTTCGCTCAGGTTCGTCTTCCGCGGGAGCGGGTTGGCGAGGTGGAGCGGTTTGGGGTGCATCCGGCGCTGCTGGACGCCGCTTTGCATGCGGTGGCGTTGATCGCCTCGGACGAGGACGAGCAAGCCATACGTGTTCCGTTTGCGTGGTTGGGGGTGCGGTTGCATGCTTCGGGTGCGTCGGTGGTGCGGGTGCGGTTGACTCGGGCGGGGTCGGATGCGGTGGCGTTGGAGGTGGCGGACGCGGCGGGCCAGCCGGTGGTGTCTATTGAGTCGCTGGGTCTGCGGCCGGTTTCGGCTGAGCAGTTGCAGGCGGCCCAGACCGGTCGTTATGACTCGCTGTTCCAGTTGGACTGGCAGCCGGTGGCCACGCTCCCTCCGGTTGTTGCTGGGGGTTTGTGGGCGGTTGTGGGGCCGGATGCCGGGCTGGGTGAGGCGGTGGTCCGTGCGGGCGGGTCGTGTGCTCGGTACGGGGACGTGTCCGCGTTGATCAGCGCGCTCGATGAGGGCGTAGCCATACCTGGGACCGTGGTGCTGTCCTGCCCGACGAGCAGTGGTGAGGACGTGGTTGTCGGGGTGCGGGAGTCGCTGTCCGCTGTGCTGTCTTCGGTGCAGCGGTGGCTGGATGAGGAGCGGTTGGTTGCTTCTCGTCTGGTGGTGGCCACCTGTGGTGCGGTCGCCCCTGTGGCGGGTGAGGACGTTGCGGGTCTGGTGCAGGCTCCGGTGTGGGGTTTGTTGCGGTCGGTGCAGACCGAGAATCCCGGCCGGTTCCTCCTGCTGGACCACGACCCCGACCACGACCCCGAGCACGGCAGCGAGATCAGCCCTGCTGCGGCGGACGCGGTGGTCCGGGTCATCGCCACTGGCGAGGAGTCCCAGCTGGCGGTTCGGGGCGAGACCGTCCTGGTCCCGCGCTTGTCTCGTGTGGTCAAGCCCGCGACGGACCCTGAGGCGTCTGCGCCGATGGTCTCTGGCGGGACGGTGTTGGTGACGGGGGCGTCGGGTGTGTTGGCGGGTGTGGTGTCTCGGCATCTGGTGGCTGGGCATGGGGTGGAGCATTTGTTGCTGGCCAGCCGTAGGGGCTCGGATGCTCCGGGGGTGGCGGGGTTGGTGGCCGAGTTGGAGGCGGCTGGGGCGTCGGTCACGGTGGCCGCGTGTGATGTGGCCGACCGCGATGCGGTACGTGAGCTGCTGGCCGCCATCCCGGCACAGCTTCCGCTGCGGGGAGTGGTTCACACTGCTGCGGTGGTGGACGACGGTGTTGTCGAAGGGCTGACGGATGAGCGTGTTCAGCGGGTGTTGGCGCCGAAGGTGGATGCGGCCTGGCATCTGCATGAGTTGACCCGGGATATGGGCCTGGAGGCGTTCGTGTTGTATTCCTCCGTCGCCTCCACCCTGGGTGCCGGTGGGCAGGGGAGTTACGCGGCGGCCAACGCCTTCCTCGACGCTCTGGCTCAGCACCGCCATGCCCAGGGCCTGCCCGCCGTGTCCCTCGCCTGGGGCCTGTGGGCACAGGCCAGCGGAATCACCCAGAACCTCAACGAGACAGATCTCGCCCGCATGGACAGGTTGGGGATCGTTCCGATGGCCACTGAGGATGCCTTGGCGCTGTTTGATCGGTCGATGCACGCGGACCGTGCTGCGGTGTTGCCGGTGCGGTTGGACCTCAAGGCGTTCCGGGATCGGTCGATGCCCGTACCGCCGGTGCTGCGTCAGTTGGTGCGCAGGCCGGTCCGGAAGGCAGTGGCCGGGAATGGCAGTGGCTTGGGCACCGAGTGGCGCGACTCGGTCGCCAGGGTCGTTCCGGAAGAGCGGGAGCGGCTGGTGCTGGACCTGGTCCGTACCCACGTCGCCACGGTGCTGGGACGAACCGATCCGTACGGAATCGAGGAGAGGCGAGCGCTCAAGGAGTTGGGCTTCGACTCCCTCACCGCGGTCGAGCTCCGGAACCAGCTCAGCAACATCACCGGACTACGTCTGCCGACCACTCTGGTCTTCGACCATCCGACTCCAGCGGCCATTGCCAACGTTCTGCTCAAGCAGATCGACGGGGCTCCGCAGACCACTGCGCAGGGCATCATGAGCGAGATCGACAAATTGGAAGCGGCCCTTGCCGGTATTGACTGGGCCGATACCGAGGCGGCCGTCGTTTCCACGCGCCTACGCGGGCTCCTCACTAAGTGGGGCAGGAATTCCGATCCGGATACCGAAGACCTCGGAACTGCATCGGCTGATGAGCTATTCAGCATTCTCGACGGCGAGCTGGAACGTTAAGGATCTCCGGGCGTAAAGGAAGGCGGGATAGAACCATGTCGGTTGACGAGAAGACTCTCGATTATCTGCGGCGTGCTACGGCCGACCTTCGCGATGCCCGTGGGCGTCTGCGTGAGTTGGAAGACCGTGCACACGAACCGATTGCCATCGTCGGCATGGCCTGCCGGTATCCGGGGAATGCCGCGTCGCCGGATGAGCTCTGGACTCTGCTGGCCAACGGTGCAGACGCGCTCTCCGGGTTCCCTGCCGATCGTGGGTGGGCGCTGGAGGATCTGTACGATCCGGACCCGGGTCGGCCTGGAAAGACCTATGCCGTGAGCGGCGGGTTCCTGCATGATGCGGCGGAATTCGATGCCGAGTTCTTCGGTATTTCTCCGCGTGAGGCGCTGGCGATGGATCCGCAGCAGCGGCTCCTGCTGGAGACGTCCTGGGAGGCCATGGAGGCTGCCGGGATCAACCCTTCCGAGCTGAGCGAATCACCAGTCGGAGTATTCATCGGAGCCAATGGTCAGGATTACCTTTCGCGGTTCCAGGACGACGCCGAAGACGGTGATGGGTACCTTCTGACGGGTAACACGGCCAGTGCCATGTCCGGCCGCCTTGCCTATGTGTTCGGCCTTGAGGGTCCGGCGGTGACGGTGGACACCGCGTGTTCCTCGTCGCTGGTGGCTCTGCACCAGGCGAGTGTGGCGCTGCGCAGTGGTGAGTGCTCGATGGCCCTGGCTGGTGGGGCGACAGTGATGTCCACACCCATCGCATTCGTGGAGTTTTCCCGGCAGCGTGGGCTGGCTGCCGACGGCCGCTGCAAGGCGTTTGCCGAGGCGGCGGATGGCACCGGTTGGGGTGAGGGCGTCGGTGTGCTGTTGCTGGAGCGGTTGTCCGATGCGCAGGCCAAGGGGCACCGCGTTCTGGCGGTGGTGCGTGGTTCTGCGGTCAATCAGGACGGGGCGTCGAATGGGCTGACGGCGCCGAATGGTCCGTCACAGGAGCGGGTGATCCGGCAGGCACTGGCCAACGCCCGGCTGTCGGCAGCGGACGTGGACGCCGTCGAGGGTCATGGGACCGGGACCCGGCTGGGTGATCCGATCGAGGCGCAGGCGCTGCTGGCCACGTATGGGCAGGGTCGGGAGGGCGGTCGGCCGTTGTGGCTGGGAGCGTTGAAGTCGAACATCGGTCATACGCAGGCTGCTGCTGGTGTGGGTGGTGTGATCAAGATGGTCATGGCCCTGAACCGCGAGATGTTGCCGCGGACGTTGCATGTGGATCGGCCGTCCTCGCATGTGGATTGGGATGCGGGTGCGGTGGAGTTGCTGGCTGAGGCGGTGGCTTGGCCGCGTGGGGAGTGGGTTCGTAGGGCGGGTGTGTCTTCCTTCGGCGTGTCCGGGACCAATGCTCACGTCGTCCTCGAGGAAGCACCGGCAGAGGAGTCTGCTGGTGGGGATGTGGCGCCCGTGGTGCCGTCTGCGGTGGTGCCGTGGGTGGTGTCGGGGCGTAGTGCGGGTGCGTTGGCGGCTCAGGCGGGCCGACTGCTGGAGCATGTCAGTGCTGCTCAGGT
This sequence comes from Streptomyces iranensis, assembly GCF_017874715.1. GTDB lineage: Bacteria > Actinomycetota > Actinomycetes > Streptomycetales > Streptomycetaceae > Streptomyces > Streptomyces iranensis. The sequence goes on from NZ_JAGGLR010000022.1 coordinate 41,460, forward strand.
CGACAGTGGCGTGGATGTGGTGGGCGTTGGGCGTGCTCTGGTGAGCTCTCGTGCGGTGTTCGAGCACCGTGCCGTGGTTCTGGGCTCGGATGTGGACCAGCTGACCGCCGGACTCGTGGGGCTGGCGCAGGGCAAGTCCGTCGGTGATGCTGGCGGTGGTGTGGTTGCGGGGCGTGTGCGGTCGGGGCGTGTGGCGGTGTTGTTCTCCGGTCAGGGGAGTCAGCGGGCGGGGATGGGGCGGGAGTTGTATGAGGCCTTTCCTGTGTTCGCATCAGCCTTTGATGAGGTGTGTGCGCGGTTTGATGGGTTGCTGGAGCGGTCGTTGCGGGAGGTGGTGTTTGCCGACGCTGGTGGTTCTGGTGGTGGTGGGGGTGGTGGGTTGTTGGATCGGACGGTGTTTACGCAGGCGGGGTTGTTTGCGTTGGAGGTGGCGCTGTTTCGGTTGATGGAGTCTTTTGGGGTGCGGGTGGATTTCCTGGCGGGGCATTCGATTGGTGAGGTGGTGGCGGCGTATGTGGCGGGGGTGTGGTCGCTGGAGGATGCCTGCACGCTCGTCGCCGCTCGCGGGCAGTTGATGCAGGATCTGCCTGGTGGTGGGGCGATGGCCTCGGTCCAGGCCACGGCGCAGGAGATGGGTCAGGTTCTGGAGGATCTGCGGGCTCAGTTCGGGCTCAGCGGTGTGGTGGAGGTTGCGGCGGTTAATGGGCCGGATCAGGTGGTGGTTTCCGGTGAGGCGGCTGCGGTGGCCCGGGTGGCCGAGCATTGGCGTGGTCTGGGTCGGAAGGTGAAGAGTCTGCGGGTGGGGCATGGGTTCCACTCGGCGTTGATGGAGCCGATGCTGGACTCCTTCCGGCAGGTGTTGGAAGGACTGTCCTTCGCTCCCCCTCGGCTGACGGTGATCTCCAATGTGACGGGTCGGCCGGCAGAGGCCCAGGAGGTGTGTTCGCCGGAGTATTGGGTGCGTCATGTCCGGCAGGCGGTGTTGTTCGGGCCGGGTGTGGAGTGGCTGGCCGGGGACGGTCAGGTGACACGGTTTGTGGAGCTGGGGCCTGACGGCGTTCTGACCGCCATGACCCACAACTGCCTGGCCAACGTGTTCCAGACCCACACCGACAGTGAGAGCGACCCTGGTGCTGAGCCGGAGGTCATCGCCTCCCTGCGCCGGGATCAGCCCGAGGTCGATGCCGTATTCTCCTGCCTGGCACGGCAGTTCACCACCGGCACCCCCATCGACTGGACCCCCGTACTCGGCGACTGCGGCAGCGACGCCCCGCAGGCCCGCCTGGATCTGCCCACCTACGCCTTCCAACGTCAACGCTACTGGCCCGAGGCCCAGGCGAAGGCCGTCGAAGGCCCAACCACGACGGCGTCGGCCAATGAGTCGCGCTTCTGGTCTGCCGTGGATGAGGACGACGCCGAAGCGGTGTCCGCCCTTCTGGGGCTGGCAGGGGACGAACGTGAGCCGGGGTTCCATGAGGCTCTGCCCGTGCTGGCGGATTGGCATCGTAGGGAGAACCGGCGCTCCACGGTCAATGACTGGCGCTATCGGGTCGTATGGAAGCCGATCGTTGAGCCCGGAGCGCGTGGTGTTGCTGACGCGGCGCTCACTGGGACATGGCTTGCCGTTGTGCCTGCTGGATCCCGCGGCATGACGACGTGGGTTCACGATGCCCTCACCGTATTGGCCCGCAGCGGGGCGTCCGTGGTGCCCCTTGAGGTATCCGCCACTGCTGGAGCCGACCGGGCGGTCCTTGCCGAGGACATTCGTGCAGTCGTCGCCCGCCATGACGCCGAGGAGGGCACTGAGGGCGGGACGACCTCGGTGGCCGGGGTGCTGTCGTTCCTCGCCTTGGAGGAAGCACCGGAACCCGTTCACCAAGCGGCTCCAGCCGGCGCGGCGGCGACGCTGACTCTTGTCCATGCGCTGAATGACCTCGCTATGGACCTGCCCCTTTGGCTGATGACCAGGGGCGCTGTCGCGGTCGGCCGTTCCGACGCGCTGCGCTCGCCACTGCAGTCGATGGTGTGGGGACTCGGCCGGGTCATCGGACTGGAACACCCCCAATGGTGGGGTGGTCTGATCGACCTCCCCGATGTGCTGGATGACCGAGCGGCACGGCGATGGCTTGCTGCCCTCACTTCCTCCGCCGGGGAGGACCAGGTCGCGATTCGGACGTCGGGAGCCTTCGTACGGCGTCTCGTACGGGCCCGGACCGGAGAGCCGAGCGCGGTGCTCGGCGGGGTCTGGGGGCCGCGCGGCACGGTGCTGATCACAGGCGGCACCGGCGCGTTGGGCGGGCATGTCGCTCGTTGGCTGGCCGAGGCAGGAGCGGCGCACCTTCTCTTGGTCAGCAGGCGAGGACCCGCGGCTCCAGGAGCAGCCGAGTTGGTGGCCGAGCTGGAGGTCGCGGGAGCCTCGGTGACCGTGACCGCATGCGATGTCGCCGACCGGGAAGCGGTACGTACTCTGCTGGCCACTCTTCCCGACGAGCACCCGCTGTCCGCGATCGTGCACACCGCCGGATCAGGCGGCGACCTTCGACCGGTGGTCGAGACCGGCCTGGAGAGCTTCGCCGACGTGCTCGATGCGAAGGTGACGGGCGCACGATGCCTCCACGAGCTGACCCGGGAGATGGAGCTCGACGCCTTCGTGCTGTTCTCGTCGGCCGCCGCTACCTGGGGGAGTGGCGGGCAGGGTAGTTACGCGGCCGCCAACGCCTACCTCGATGCTCTGGCCGAACACCGCAGGGCTCTCGGACTGGCCGGGACCTCGATCGCATGGGGCGCATGGGCCGACGCCGGTATGGCTGTGGTCGACGCCGCCGAGGAGATGGTGCGCCGTCGCGGGCTGCGATCAATGCCACCGGAACTGGCTGTCGTGGCATTGCAGCAGGCATGGGGCGCGGACGAGGCCTCGGTGACTGTGGCCGATGTGGACTGGGAGCGCTTTGTCCCGGGATTCACCGCGGCCCGTACTCGCCCGCTGCTGATGGATCTGCCGGAGGCGGCGCGGGCGCTCGAAGGGACTCGTTCGTCGGCGGGGGAGAATACGTCTGCGTGGCTGACGCACCTCACCGAGGCTTCTGTTGAGGAACGGGAGCGGTTGCTGCTCGAACTGGTTCGCGCCCATGTCGCGGCCGTTTTGAATTATGGCGACGCCGGGGATATCGCCGCGAATCGTGCTCTGAAGGACCTTGGATTCGATTCCCTGACGGCGGTCGAGCTGCGCAACCGGCTCAATGCGGTCACCGGGCTGGCCCTGCCCACCACAGTGGTTTTCGACCATCCCACCCCTGCTGCTCTTGTCGCCCATCTTCGGGTGCGACTCTTCGGGGAAGACGAAGGTGAAACCTCGGGCGGGCGGCCCGTGGCCACGACTCCAGGAGGTCGGGCGGAGGACGATGCCGACACTGACCCCGTCGTCATCGTGGGGGCAGCGTGCCGGTACCCGGGTGGCGTGGGTTCGCCCGAGCAGTTGTGGGACCTGGTAGCCGGTGGGGTGGACGCGATCTCCGGGTTCCCCTCCGACCGTGGTTGGGACCTCGACAACCTCTACGACCCGGATCCCGATCGGTCTGGCAAGACCTATGCGATGAGCGGCGGATTCCTCGACGATGCGGCGGGCTTCGATGCGGAGTTCTTCGGCATTTCTCCGCGGGAGGCGTCGGCCATGGACCCGCAGCAGCGGCTGCTGCTGGAGACGTCTTGGGAGGCCATAGAAACTGCTGGGATCGACCCTGCCGAACTTACGGGAACGCCTGTCGGCGTGTTCATCGGAGCCAATAACCAGGACTACCTGACTCGCTTCTCGACCGTGCCGAGCGGCGCTGACGGATATGTGATGACAGGCAATACGGCCAGTGTGATGTCGGGGCGTTTGGCGTATGTGTTTGGTCTTGAGGGGCCTGCGGTGACGGTGGATACGGCGTGTTCGTCGTCGTTGGTGGCGTTGCATCAGGCGAGTGTGGCGTTGCGTAGTGGTGAGTGTTCGATGGCGTTGGCTGGTGGTGTGGCGGTGATGTCGACTCCGGGGACGTTTGTGGAGTTCTCCCGTCAGCGTGGTCTGGCGGCCGATGGGCGGTGCAAGGCGTATGGAGAGGGGGCGGATGGCACCGGTTGGGGTGAGGGTGTGGGTGTGTTGTTGTTGGAGCGGTTGTCGGATGCTCGGGCTCGGGGGCATCGGGTGTTGGCGGTGGTGCGTGGTTCTGCGGTGAATCAGGATGGGGCGTCGAATGGGTTGACGGCGCCGAATGGTCCGTCGCAGGAGCGGGTGATCCGGCAGGCACTGGCCAACGCCCGGCTGACGACGGCGGACGTGGACGCTGTTGAGGGTCATGGGACGGGTACGACGCTCGGTGATCCGATCGAGGCGCAGGCGTTGCTGGCTACTTATGGGCGGGAGCGTGAGGGTGGTCGGCCGTTGTGGTTGGGGTCGTTGAAGTCCAACATCGGTCATACGCAGGCTGCTGCTGGTGTGGGTGGTGTGATCAAGATGGTCATGGCCCTGAATCGGGAGATGCTGCCGCGGACGTTGTATGTGGATCGGCCGTCTTCGCATGTGGATTGGGATGCGGGTGCGGTGGAGTTGCTGGCTGAGGCGGTGGCTTGGCCGCGTGGGGAGCGGGTTCGTAGGGCGGGTGTGTCTTCCTTTGGTGTGTCGGGGACCAATGCGCACGTTCTCCTTGAGGAAGCGCCGGCGGATGAGGCCATGAGTGTGGAGGTGGTTTCCGCTGGTGGCGTGCCGTCTGGGGTGGTGCCGTGGGTGGTGCCTTGGGTGGTGTCGGGGCGTAGTGCGGCTGGGTTGGCGGCTCAGGCGGGTCGGCTGCTGGAGTACGTGCGTGCTGCCCAGGTTGATGGTGGTGGCGTGGATGTGGTGGGGGTGGGGCGTGCTCTGGTGGGCTCCCGTGCGGTGTTCGAGCACCGCGCGGTGGTTCTGGGCTCGGACGTGGATGAGCTTGAGGCTGGGCTTAAGGGCTTGGCGGAGGGCGAGACCGTGAGCACGGTTGGTGCTGGCGGTGGTGTGGTTGCGGGGCGTGTGCGGTCGGGTGGGCGTGTGGCGGTGTTGTTCTCCGGTCAGGGGAGTCAGCGGGCGGGGATGGGGCGGGAGTTGTATGAGGCCTTTCCCGTGTTCGCATCAGCCTTCGATGAGGTGTGTGCGCGGTTTGATGTGTTGCTGGAGCGGTCGTTGCGGGAGGTGGTGTTTGCCGACGCTGGTGGTTCTGGTGGTGGGGGTGGTGGGTTGTTGGATCGGACGGTGTTTACGCAGGCGGGGTTGTTTGCGTTGGAGGTGGCGCTGTTCCGGTTGATGGAGTCCTTTGGGGTGCGGGTGGATTTCCTGGCTGGGCATTCGATTGGTGAGGTGGTGGCGGCGTATGTGGCGGGGGTGTGGTCGTTGGAGGATGCCTGCACGCTCGTCGCGGCCCGGGGGCAGTTGATGCAGGATCTGCCTGGTGGTGGGGCGATGGCCTCGGTCCAGGCTGGCGTGGAGGAGATGGGGCAGGCTCTGGAGGAACTTCGGGCTGGGGCGGGGCTTGCGGGTGTGGTGGAGGTTGCGGCGGTTAATGGGCCGGATCAGGTGGTGGTTTCCGGTGAGGAGGCTGCGGTGGCCGGGGTGGCCGAGCATTGGCGTGGTCTGGGTCGGAAGGTGAAGGGTTTGCGGGTGGGGCATGGGTTCCACTCGGCGTTGATGGAGCCGATGCTGGACGGTTTCCGGCGGGTGCTGGAGGGGTTGTCGTTTGCTTCTCCGCGGTTGACGGTGGTCGCGAATGTGACGGGTCGGCCGGCTGGGGCGGAGGAGGTGTGTTCGCCGGAGTATTGGGTGCGTCATGTTCGGCAGGCGGTGCTGTTTGGCCCTGGTGTGGAGTGGCTGGCCGGGGACGGTCAGGTGACACGGTTTGTGGAGCTGGGGCCCGATGGTGTTCTGACGGCCATGGCCCACAACTGTCTCGCCCACCACAACGATCCTGGTTCCGGCAGTGAGCCGGAGGTCATCGCCTCCCTGCGCCGGGACCAGCCGGAAGTACAGGCCCTGTTGAACAGCCTGGCACGGCAGTTCACCACCGGCGCGTCTATCGACTGGGCCCCGGCGCTCGGCGAGAGCAGTGCCCCGGGGACTCACCTGGGCCTGCCCACCTACGCGTTCCAACGGCAGCGCTACTGGCTCGAGGCCCGGCACCACACGGCCGACGCGACCGATCTCGGCCTGGAAATCGTCGAACACCCAATGCTCGGGGCCGCTCTGGAGCCGCCCGCCGGCGGCGGGGTCTTCCTCACCGGACGCCTGTCGCTGCAGACGCATCCATGGCTGGCTGATCACCGAGTGCTGGGATCGGTTCTGGTGCCGGGAGCGGCACTGGTCGAATTGGCTCTGAGCGCCGCGGCTCATGTGGGCTGTGACGCGGTGGAGGAATTCACTCTTCAGGACCCGCTGATCCTTGGGGAGCGGGGTGGCGTCCAGCTTCAGGTTGTGGTGGGCGAGGCAGAAGAGGACGGGCGTCGCAGCGTTCAGGTGCGGTCTCGTCCAGATGTGGTCGACGGGGTGTGGAGCTCTCATGCGAGCGGGTTGCTGGTGGCGGGGGAGTCGGCTGCTGGTGGTGGGGTGGTGCTGGAGCAGTGGCCTCCGGTGGGTGTTGAGGTGGTGATGTCGGATCCGGAGGGGTTCTATGCCGGGCTCGCTGAGCGTGGGTTTGGCTATGGTCCGGCTTTCCGGGGGTTGGAGGCGGTCTGGCGGCGTGGTGAGGAGGTGTTCGCTCAGGTTCGTCTTCCGCGGGAGCGGGTTGGTGAGGTGGAGCGGTTCGGGGTGCATCCGGCGCTGCTGGACGCCGTTTTGCATGCGGTGGCGTTGACGGGCTTCGAGCAGCGGCCGGATGTGGAGTTGGGGTCGGGTTCGGTGCGTGTGCCGTTTGCGTGGTCGGGGGTGCGGTTGCATGCCTCGGGTGCGTCGGTGGTGCGGGTGCGGTTGACCCGGGCGGGGTCGGATGCGGTGGCGTTGGAGGTGGCGGATGCGGCGGGTCAGCCGGTGGTGTCCATTGAGTCGCTGGCTCTGCGGCCGGTATCGGCTGAGCAGTTGCAGGGGGCCCAGACCGGCCGTTATGACTCGCTGTTCCAGTTGGACTGGCAGCCGGTGGCCGCGTCGGCTTCGGTTGTTGCTGGGGGTTCGTGGGCGGTTGTGGGGCCGGATGCCGGGTTGGGTGAGGCGGTGGTCCGTGCGGGCGGGTCGTGTGTTCGCTATGCGGATGTGCCCGCGTTGATCACCGCGCTCGATGAGGGCGTGGCCATACCCGGGACCGTGGTGCTGTCCTGCCCGGCGAGCAGTGGTGATAGCGATGTGGCTGCCGGGGTGGGGGAGTCGCTTTCCTTCGTGCTGGCTGCGGTGCAGCGGTGGCTGGATGAGGAGCGGTTGGTTGCTTCTCGTCTGGTGGTGGCCACCTGTGGTGCGGTCGCCCCTGTGGCGGGTGAGGATGTTGCGGGTCTGGTGCAGGCTCCGGTGTGGGGTTTGTTGCGGTCGGTGCAGACCGAGAATCCCGGCCGGTTCCTCCTGCTGGACCACGACCCCGACCACGAGATCAGCCCTGCTGCGGCGGACGCGGTGGTGCGGGTCCTCGTTGCTGGTGAGGAGTCCCAGCTTGCGGTGCGGGGCGAGACTGTCCTGGTCCCGCGCTTGTCTCGTGTGGTCAAGCCCGCGACGGACCCTGAGGCGTCTGGGCGGTTGGTCTCGGGCGGGACGGTATTGGTGACGGGGGCGTCGGGTGTGTTGGCGGGTGTGGTGGCTCGGCATCTGGTGGCTGGGCATGGGGTGGAGCATCTGTTGCTGGCCAGCCGTAGGGGCTCGGATGCTCCGGGGATGGCGGAGTTGGTGGCTGAGCTGGAGGCGGCTGGGGCGTCGGTCACGGTGGCCGCGTGTGATGTGGCCGACCGCGAAGCGGTACGTGAGCTGCTGGCCGGTATTCCGGCGGAGGTGCCGCTCAGGGGTGTGGTGCACACCGCGGGAGTGGTCGATGACGGTGTCGTGGAGGGGCTGACCGAGGAACGTGTCCGGCGGGTGTTGGCGCCGAAGGTGGATGCCGCATGGCATCTGCATGAGCTGACCCAGGACATGGGCCTGGAGGCGTTCGTGTTGTACTCCTCCGTCGCGGCCACCCTGGGGGCCGGTGGACAGGGGAGTTACGCGGCGGCCAACGCGTTCCTCGACGCCCTGGCCCAGCACCGCCACGCCCGCGACCTGCCCGCACTCTCCCTCGCCTGGGGGCTGTGGGGACAGGCCAGCGGGATGACCCAAAACCTCAGCACTGCTGATGCGGCCCGTGCACATCGCTCGGGAATCGTGCCGATGGCTACTGAAGATGCCTTGGCGCTGTTTGATCGGTCGATGCAGGTGGGCCGCGCTGCGGTGATGCCGGTACGGATGGACCTGAGGACGTTGGGGGATCGGCCGGTGCCGGTACCGCCGGTGCTGCGTCAGTTGGTGCGCAGGCCGGTCCGGAAGGCAGCGGCCGGGCACGGTGGTGGCTCGGGCGCCGAGTGGCGCGAGCGGATCGCCATGGCCGTTCCCGAAGAGCGGGAGCAACTGCTGCTCGACCTGGTCCGTACCCACCTTGCCACCGTGTTGGGACGAACCGACCCCCACGACATCGACGCAGATGGCGGGCTCCTCGAAATGGGCTTGGATTCCCTCACCGCGGTGGAACTACGTAATCACCTCGGTACGGCAACAGGTCTTCGACTGCCCACCACCGTGGTCTTCGATCATCCGACTCCCATAGCTCTCGCGAAGTATCTGGCTTCGCGTCTGGGTGACGGTGTCACGAAACCCGAAGGAAACAGCGCACACGGTGTGCTGGAAGAAATCGAGAAGCTTCAGGCGATGCTCAGCGGCGTTTCCCTTGCCGAGGAGGAGCATTCCATGGCGGCTGGTCGATTGACGGATGTTTTGACTCAGTTCAAGAAGCGCGGCACGGGTGACGTCGCCGACGCCGAGAGTATCGAAGCAGCGACTGATGAGGAGCTGTTCGAACTCCTCGACGGCGACCTGTAACGCATATAGCTCCTCTGAACCCTTGGCCCACATCTTCTAGGAAGGCAATTCCTCGATGGCGGACGCGGCGCAGCTACGTACGTACCTCAAGCGAGCCACTGTTGACCTGCGTGAGGCTCGGGGGCGCCTGCGCGAGGTTGAGGAGCGCGCGCGGGAGCCGATTGCGATTGTGGGGGTGGGGTGTCGGTATCCGGGTGGTGTGGCTTCGCCGGAGGGGTTGTGGGATTTGGTGGCGGGTGGGGTGGATGCCATTTCCGGTTTTCCGGTGGATCGTGGTTGGGATCTGGAGGGGTTGTATGACCCGGATCCGGCGCGTGCGGGGACGTCGTATGTGCGGTCGGGTGGGTTTTTGCATGAGGCGGCGGATTTTGATGCGGAGTTTTTTGGGATGTCTCCGCGTGAGGCGTTGGCGGTGGATCCGCAGCAGCGGTTGTTGTTGGAGGCGTCGTGGGAGGCGATGGAGCGGGCTGGGGTTGATCCGGCTGGGCTGCGTGGGTCGGCTACGGGTGTGTTCATGGGGGTGATGTATAACGACTATGCCTCCCGGCTGACCTCCCTTCCGGCGGATCTTGAGGGCTATTTGGGGTCGGGGAGTGCTGGGAGTGTGGCGTCGGGGCGTTTGGCGTATGTGTTTGGTCTTGAGGGGCCTGCGGTGACGGTGGATACGGCGTGTTCGTCGTCGTTGGTGGCGTTGCATCAGGCGAGTGTGGCGTTGCGTAGTGGTGAGTGTTCGATGGCGTTGGCTGGTGGTGTGGCGGTGATGTCGACTCCGGGGACGTTTGTGGAGTTCTCCCGTCAGCGGGGCCTGTCGGTGGATGGCCGGTGCAAGGCGTATGGCGAGGCGGCGGACGGTACCGGTTGGGGTGAGGGTGTCGGTGTGCTGTTGCTGGAGCGGCTGTCCGACGCTCGGGCGAAGGGACACCGCGTTCTGGCGGTGGTGCGTGGCTCGGCGGTCAACCAGGACGGTAAGAGCAGCCAACTCACGGCGCCGAATGGTCCGTCGCAGGAGCGGGTGATCCGGCAGGCGCTGGCCAATGCCCGGCTGTCGGCGGCGGACGTGGACGCGGTCGAGGGGCATGGGACTGGTACGACGCTCGGTGACCCGATCGAGGCCCAGGCGCTGCTGGCGACGTATGGGCAGGAGCGTGAGGGGGGTCGGCCGCTGTGGTTGGGGTCGTTGAAGTCGAACATCGGCCATGCGCAGGCTGCTGCTGGTGTGGGTGGTGTGATCAAGATGGTCATGGCTCTGAACCGGGAGATGTTGCCGCGGACGTTGCATGTGGATCGGCCGTCTTCGCATGTGGATTGGGATGCGGGTGCGGTGGAGTTGCTGACCGAGGCTGTCGCCTGGCCGCGTGGGGAGCGGGTGCGGCGGGCGGGTGTGTCTTCGTTCGGTGTGTCGGGGACCAATGCGCACGTCATTCTTGAGGAAGCGTCGGTAGAGGAGGCCCCGGATGCGGAGGTGGTTTCTGCTGGTGGTGGTGTGACGCCGTGGGTGGTGTCGGGACGTAGTGCGGGTGGGTTGGCGGCTCAGGCGGGTCGGCTGCTGGAGTACGTGCGGTCAGCTCAGGCTGATGGTGGTGGCGTGGACGTGGCAGGCGTTGGGCGTGCTCTGGTGGGCTCCCGTGCGGTGTTCGAGCACCGTGCGGTGGTTCTGGGCTCGGACGTGGATGAGCTTGAGGATGGGCTCACGAGCCTGGCGGAGGGCGAGACCACGAGCACGGCTGCTGGTGTGGTTGCGGGGCGTGTGCGGTCGGGGCGTGTGGCGGTGTTGTTCTCCGGTCAGGGAAGTCAGCGGGCGGGGATGGGGCGGGAGTTGTATGAGGCCTTTCCCGTGTTCGCATCAGCCTTTGATGAGGTGTGTGAACGCTTCGATGGGTTGCTGGAGCGGTCGTTGAAGGAGGTGGTGTTTGCCGACGCTGGTGGTCCTGGTGGTGAGGGTGGGGGGGTGTTGGATCGGACGGTGTTTACGCAGGCGGGGTTGTTTGCGTTGGAGGTGGCGCTGTTCCGGTTGATGGAGTCCTTCGGGGTGCGGGTGGATATCCTGGCGGGGCATTCCATTGGTGAGGTGGCGGCGGCGTATGTGGCGGGGGTGTGGTCGCTGGAGGATGCCTGCACGCTCGTCGCCGCTCGCGGACAGTTGATGCAGGGTCTGCCTGGTGGTGGGGCGATGGCCTCGGTCCAGGCCACGGCGCAGGAGATGGGTCAGGTTCTGGAGGATCTGCGGGCCCAGTCCGGCGGGCTGGGTGGTGTGGTGGAGGTTGCGGCGGTTAATGGGCCGGATCAGGTGGTGGTTTCCGGTGAGGCGGCTGCGGTGGCCCGGGTGGCCGGGCATTGGCGTGGTCTGGGTCGGAAGGTGAAGGGTTTGCGGGTGGGGCATGGGTTCCACTCGGCGTTGATGGAGCCGATGCTGGACGGTTTCCGGCGGGTGCTGGAGGGGTTGTCGTTTGCTTCTCCGCGGTTGACGGTGGTCTCGAATGTGACGGGTCGGCCGGCTGGGGCGGAGGAGGTGTGTTCGCCGGAGTATTGGGTGCGTCATGTCCGGCAGGCGGTGTTGTTCGGGCCGGGTGTGGAGTGGCTGGCCGGGGACGGTCAGGTGACACGCTTTGTGGAGCTCGGGCCCGATGGCGTTCTGACGGCCATGACCCACAACTGTCTCGCCCACCACATCGAGACCGAGGACGGCTCTGGTGCTGAGCCGGAGGTCATCGCCTCCCTGCGCCGGGACCAGCCGGAAGTACAGGCCCTGTTGAACAGCCTGGCACGGCAGTTCGTCACTGGTACGTCCATCGACTGGTCGCCCGCGCTGGGCGCTGCCACCAATACGTCGGTGCCTCGCCTGGACCTGCCCACCTATGCCTTCCAACGGCAACGGTACTGGCTCGATGCTCCGATCCAAGCAGTTGACGCCACCGGCATCGGGCAGGGGCATGTTGACCATTCGCTGCTCAGCGCGATGTTGGAATCCGCGGCACACAATTCGGTCTACCTCACGGGCCGACTGTCGCTGGAGACGCACCCGTGGCTGGCTGATCACCGGGTGCTGGAATCGGTGCTGGTCCCGGGAGCCGCGCTGGTCGAGTTGGTGATTCGTGCGGGCGATCAGGTCGGTTGCGGGCGGGTGGAGGAGCTGACGCTGGAGGCGCCGTTGGTTCTGCCCGAGCGGGGCGGGGTCCAGGTTCAGGTGGTGGCCGAGGAACCGGATGCGGCTGGTCTGCGGCCGGTTGCGGTCTACTCGCATCTCGAGGACGCGGCGAGCGCGGACGATGCGGTGTGGAACTGCCATGCGCGTGGGTTGTTGGCCGTGGAAGAGTCGTCGCCTGCCGCTGGTGGGGTGGTGTTGGAGCAGTGGCCTCCGGTGGGTGTTGAGGTGGTGATGTCGGATCCGGAGGGGTTCTATGCCGGGTTCGCTGAGCGTGGGTTTGGTTATGGTCCGGCTTTCCGGGGGTTGGAGGCGGTCTGGCGGCGTGGTGAGGAGGTGTTCGCTCAGGTTCGTCTTCCGCGGGAGCGGGTTGGTGAGGTGGAGCGGTTTGGGGTGCATCCGGCGCTGCTGGACGCCGTTTTGCATGCGGTGGCGTTGATGGCTTCGGACGAGGACGAGGACGAGCAAGCCGTACGTGTGCCGTTTGCGTGGTTGGGGGTGCGGTTGCATGCTTCGGGTGCGTCGGTGGTGCGGGTGCGGTTGACTCGGGCGGGGTCGGATGCGGTGGCGTTGGAGGTGGCGGACGCGGCGGGCCAGCCGGTGGCCTCCATCGAGTCGCTGACTCTGCGGCCCATCTCGGCCGAGCAGCTGCAGGCCGCTCAGACCAGCCGTTATGACTCCCTGTTCGAGCTGGATTGGCACCCCTTGGACTTCTCTGGCACATCGACTGCGTCCGGGGGTTCATGGGCGGTAGTGGGACAGGATGCCGGGCTGGGTGAGGCGGTGGTCCGTGCGGGCGGTTCGTGTGTTCGCTACGCGGATGTGCCCGCGTTGATCAGCGCGCTCGATGAGGGCGAGGCGGTGCCTGAGACCGTGGTGCTGGCCTGCCCGATGAGCGCTCTCGGCAGCGTGGTTGACGGGGTGCGGGAGTCGCTTTCCACGGTGCTGTCTTCGGTGCAGTCGTGGCTGAGTGAGGAGCGGTTGTTCGGGTCCCGTCTGGTACTGGCCACCTGTGGTGCGGTCGCCCCTGGGGCGGACGAGGACGTTGCGGATCTGGTGCAGGCTCCGGTGTGGGGTTTGTTGCGGTCGGTGCAGACCGAGAACCCCGGCCGGTTCCTCCTCCTGGATCACGACCCCGAGCACGGCAGCGAGATCAGCGCCGTTGCGGCGGACGCGGTGGTGCGGGCCCTCGTCGCTGGTGAGGAGCCGCAGCTGGCGGTCCGGGGTGGCACGGTCCTGGTTCCGCGCTTGTCCCGCGTGGCCAAGCCCGCATTGGATCCCGAGGGATCTACGCGACTGGTCTCTGGCGGGACGGTGTTGGTGACGGGGGCGTCGGGTGTGTTGGCGGGTGTGGTGGCTCGGCATCTGGTGGCTGGGCATGGGGTGGAGCATCTACTGCTGGCCAGTCGCAGGGGTCCGGATGCTCCGGGGATGGCGGAGTTGGTGGCTGAGCTGGAGGCGGCTGGGGTGTTGGTCACGGTGGCCGCGTGTGATGTGGCCGACCGCGAAGCGGTACGTGAGCTGCTGGCTGGTGTTCCGGCGGAGGTGCCGTTGCGGGGTGTGGTGCATACCGCGGGGGTCGTTGATGACGGTGTCGTGGAGGGCCTGAGTGATGAGCGTGTCCAGCGGGTGCTGGCGCCGAAGGTGGACGCGGCCTGGCATCTGCATGAGCTGACCCGGGACATGGGCCTGGAGGCATTCGTGCTGTACTCCTCTGCCGCGGCCACCCTCGGTTCCGGTGGGCAGGGCAGTTACGCGGCGGCCAACGCCTTCCTCGACGCCCTGGCCCAGCACCGCCGCGCTCACGGCCTGCCTGCGCTTTCCCTGGGCTGGGGGCTCTGGGCTCAAGCCAGCGGAATCACCCAGAATCTCAGCGAGACCGACCTCGCTCGCATGGCTCGCGGCGGCACCACCGGACTCACTACCGAAGAGGGTCTCGCCCTTTTCGATGTGGCTCAGGGGGTGGGGCGTGGTGTGGTGTTGCCGGTGCGTGTGGATGTGCGGGCGTTTCGTGGGCGTGGTGGTGTGCCGGTTCCGGCGTTGTTGCGGAATGTGGTGCGGGGTGCGGTGCGTCGGGTTGCGGTGGGGCGGGATGGGTCTGGTGCGTGGCGGGATCGGTTGGCGGGGGTGGCGCCGCGGGAGCGTGAGCGGTTGCTGCTGGAGCTGGTTTGTTCTCATGTGGCGACGGTGCTGGGGCATGCGGACGCTGCTGGAATCGACTCCGACCGTGCGCTGAAGGATCTGGGCTTCGACTCCCTCACCGCGATCGAACTGCGTAACCAGCTTGGGGCAGCCACCGGGCTTCGACTCCCGACCACGTTGATCTTTGACTATCCGACGCCTTCGGCCATCGCCAGGTATCTGGGCGGTCGGCTGGGTGCGGGTGTGGGGTCGGATGCTGCTGTTGTGGTGCCGGCTGTGGTGGGTGTGGATGCGGAGCCGATTGCGATTGTGGGGGTGGGGTGTCGGTATCCGGGTGGTGTGGCTTCGCCGGAGGGGTTGTGGGATTTGGTGGCGGGTGGGGTGGATGCGGTCTCGGGTTTTCCGGTGGATCGTGGTTGGGATCTGGAGGGGTTGTATGACCCGGATCCGGCGCGTGCGGGGACGTCGTATGTGCGGTCGGGTGGGTTTTTGCATGAGGCGGCGGATTTTGATGCGGAGTTTTTTGGGATGTCTCCGCGTGAGGCGTTGGCGGTGGATCCGCAGCAGCGGTTGTTGTTGGAGGCGTCGTGGGAGGCGATGGAGCGGGCTGGGGTTGATCCGGCTGGGCTGCGTGGGTCGGCTACGGGTGTGTTCATGGGGGTGATGTACAACGACTATGCCTCCCGGCTGACGGCTCTTCCGGCGGATCTTGAGGGTTATTTGGGGTCGGGGAGTGCTGGGAGTGTGGCGTCGGGGCGTTTGGCGTATGTGTTTGGTCTTGAGGGGCCTGCGGTGACGGTGGATACGGCGTGTTCGTCGTCGTTGGTGGCGTTGCATCAGGCGAGTGTGGCGTTGCGTAGTGGTGAGTGTTCGATGGCGTTGGCTGGTGGTGTGGCGGTGATGTCGACTCCGGGGACGTTTGTGGAGTTTTCCCGTCAGCGGGGCCTGTCGGTGGATGGCCGGTGCAAGGCGTATGCGGAGGGGGCGGATGGCACGGGCTGGGGTGAGGGTGTGGGTGTGTTGTTGTTGGAGCGGTTGTCCGATGCGCAGGCCAGGGGGCATCGGGTGTTGGCGGTGGTGCGTGGTTCTGCGGTGAATCAGGATGGGGCGTCGAATGGGTTGACGGCGCCGAATGGTCCGTCGCAGGAGCGGGTGATCCGGCAGGCGCTGGCCAACGCGCGGCTGACGACGGCGGACGTGGACGCTGTTGAGGGTCATGGAACAGGCACGACGCTCGGCGATCCGATCGAGGCGCAGGCGCTGCTGGCCACGTATGGGCAGGGCCGGGAGGGCGGTCGGCCGCTGTGGCTGGGGTCGCTGAAGTCCAACATCGGGCACACGCAGGCGGCCGCCGGTGTGGGTGGTGTGATCAAGATGGTCATGGCCTTGGATCAGGAGGTGCTGCCGCGCACGTTGCATGTGGATCAGCCGTCTTCGCACGTGGACTGGGACGCCGGAGCGGTTGAGCTGCTAACCGAGCCTGTTGCCTGGCCGCGAGGGGAGCGGGTCCGGCGGGCGGGTGTGTCTTCCTTCGGTGTGTCGGGGACCAATGCGCACGTCATCGTGGAGGAAGCACCGGCGGTCCAGGCGCTGGTGGAGCACATCCCGGCTGGTGAGCTACCCGATGGCGAGGGGGTAGCGCCTGGTGTGGTGCCGTGGGTGGTGCCGTGGGTGGTGTCGGGGCGTAGTGCGGGGGCGTTGGCGGCTCAGGCGGGTCGGCTGCTGGAGTACGTGCGTGCTGCCCAGGCTGATGGTGGTGGCGTGGATGCGGTGGGTGTGGGGCGTGCTCTGGTGGGTTCGCGTGCGGTCTTTGAGCACCGGGCGGTGGTTTTGGGTTCGGATGTTGAGGAGCTGACCGCTGGTCTCGGGGCGGTGGCGCGGGGTGAGGCCGTTGGTGGTGGTGTGGTGGGTCGTGTGCGGTCGGGGGTGGGTCGGCCGGTGTTTGTTTTTCCTGGTCAGGGTGCGCAGTGGGTGGGTATGGGTGCGCGGTTGCTGGATGAGTCGGTGGTGTTCGCTGAAGCCATCGCCGAGTGTGAGCGGGTGTTGTCGGGGTGGGTGGACTGGTCTGTTCGGGGGGTGTTGCGGCAGGAGGTGGGTGCGCCGTCGTTGGATCGGGTGGATGTGGTTCAGCCGGTGTCGTTTGCGGTGATGGTGGCGCTGGCCAAGGTGTGGCGGTCGTTTGGTGTGGAGCCGGCGGCGGTGGTGGGGCATTCCCAGGGTGAGGTGGCGGCCGCGTATGTGGCGGGTCTGCTGTCGCTGGAGGACGCGTGCAAGGTGGTGGCGCTTCGGTCGCGGTTGATTGGTGAGCGTCTGGCGGGGCTGGGCGGGATGTTGTCGGTGGCCGTGTCCGAGCAGGAGGCGTTGGGGCGGATTGGGGCCGGTGTCTGGGGTGGGGTGGAGGTGGCTGCGGTCAACGGTCCTGGTTCAGTGGTGGTGGCTGGGCCTGCGGAGGCGGTGGAGCGGGTGCGGGCCGTATGTGAGGCGGAGGGGGTGCGGGCGCGCCTGATTCCGGTGGATTACGCCTCTCACACGATGCAGGTTGAGCAGATCCGTACTGAGCTGGCCGAGGTTCTGGGTGGTTTGAGTCCTCGGGGTGGTGGCGAGTGGGTGCCGTTGTTGTCGACGGTGACTGGGCAGTGGGTTTCGCCTGGGGAGATGGATGGTGGGTATTGGTTCCGGAATCTGCGGCAGCCGGTGCGTTTCGCCGAGGCGGTGGATGCCCTGGCTTCTGAGGGTTATGGGGTTTTTGTTGAGGTCAGTGCGCATCCGGTGTTGACGGTGGGTGTGGAGGAGGCGGTGGAGGTCGCTGGTGGTCAGGCGGTGGTGACCGGGACGTTGCGCCGGGACCAGGACACTGTCGGGCAGGTTCTGACCTCTGTGGCTCAGTTGCATGTCAATGGGGTGGCCGTTGACTGGGCACCCGTTCTGGGTGCGGTGGCTGGGTCGGATGGTGGGGCGTTGGTGTCGTTGCCGACGTATGCGTTCCAGCGGGAGCGTTACTGGCTGGACGCTCCGACTGTGGCGGTCGATGCCACTGGTCTGGGTCTGGAAACTCTTGAACATTCCCTCCTGGGAGCCGCGGTCCCCCTTGCCGAAGGTGGACAGCTCTTCACCGGGCGCATCTCGCTGGAGACACACCCATGGCTCGCCGACCACCGTGTCTTGGGATCGGTGCTGGTGCCACCAGCTGCGCTGGTCGAGTTGGTCATCCGTGCGGGCGATCAGGTCGGTTGCGGGCGGGTGGAGGAGCTGACCCTGCAAGCGCCGTTGGTTCTGCCCGAGCAGGGCGGTGTCCAGGTTCAGGTGGTGGTCGAGGAGCCGGACGAGACTGGTCTGCGGCCGGTTGCGGTCTACTCGCGCCTTGAGGACGCGACGGGCTCCGATGACGCGGTGTGGAGCTCTCATGCGAGCGGGTTGCTGGTGGCGGGGGAGTCGGCTGCTGGTGGTGGGGTGGTGCTGGAGCAGTGGCCTCCGGTGGGTGTTGAGGTGGTGATGTCGGATCCGGAGGGGTTCTATGCCGGGCTCGCTGAGCGTGGGTTTGGCTATGGTCCGGCTTTCCGGGGGGTGGAGGCGGTCTGGCGACGTGGTGACGATCTGTTCGCTCAAGTCCGTCTTCCGCAGGAGCGGACTGGTGAGGTGGAGCGGTTCGGGGTCCATCCCGCACTGCTGGACGCGGTGCTGCATGCCGTGGCCTTGGCGGACTTCGAGCAGCGGCCGGATGTGGAGTCAGAGCCGGGTTCGGTGCGTGTGCCGTTTGCGTGGTCGGGGGTGCGGTTGCATGCCTCGGGTGCGTCGGTGGTGCGGGTGCGGTTGACCCGGGCGGGGTCGGATGCGGTGGCGTTGGAGGTGGCGGACGCGGCGGGCCAGCCGGTGGTGTCTATTGAGTCGCTGGCTCTGCGGCCCATCTCGGCCGAGCAGTTGCAGGCGGCCCAGAGCGGCCGTTATGACTCGCTGTTCCAGTTGGACTGGCAGCCGGTGGCCACGTCGGCTCCGGCTGCTGCTGGGGGTTCGTGGGCGGTCGTGGGGCCGGATGCCGGGCTGGGTGAGGCGGTGGGCCGTGCGGGCGGGTCGTACGCCCGCTATGCGGATGTGCCCGCGCTGATCAGCGCGCTCGATGAGGGCGAGTCGGTACCCGAGACCGTGATCCTTTCCTGCCCGACGAGCACTGGCGACGGCCTGGCCGCTCGGGTGCGGGAGTCGCTTTCCGCTGCGCTTTCTTCGGTGCAGTCGTGGCTGGGCGAGGAGCGGTTGGCTGCCTCTCGTCTGGTGGTGGCCACCTGTGGTGCGGTCGCCACGGAGTCTGGGGAGGATGTGGCCGATCTGGTGCAGGCTCCGGTGTGGGGTTTGTTGCGGTCGGTGCAGACCGAGAACCCTGGTCGGTGCCTCCTGCTGGACCACGACCCCGACCATGGCCAGGAGATCAGCGCCGTTGCGGCGGACGCGGTGGTGCGGGTCCTCGCCGTTGATGCGGAGGAGCCGCAGCTGGCGGTCCGGGGCGACACGGTCCTGGTCCCGCGCTTGTCCCGTGTGGCCAAGCCCGCAGTGGACCTTGAGGCGTCTGCGCGGCTGGTCTCCGGTGGGACGGTGTTGGTGACGGGGGCGTCGGGTGTGTTGGCGGGTGTGGTGGCTCGGCATCTGGTGGTCGACCACGGGGTGGAGCATCTGTTGCTGGCCAGCCGTAGGGGTCTGGACGCGCCAGGGGCGGCGGAGTTGGTGGCCGAACTGGAGGCGGCTGGGGCGTCGGTCACCGTCGCCGCCTGCGATGTGGCCGACCGCGAAGCCGTACGTGAGCTGCTGGCCGGTATTCCGGCGGAGGCGCCGCTCAGGGGTGTGGTGCACACCGCGGGAGTAGTCGATGACGGTGTCGTGGAGGGGCTGAGTGATGAGCGCGTTCAGCGGGTGCTTGGGCCGAAGGTGGACGCGGCCTGGCATCTGCATGAGCTGACCCGGGACATGGGCCTGGAGGCGTTCGTGCTGTACTCCTCTGCCGCGGCCACCCTGGGGGCCGGTGGACAGGGGAGTTACGCGGCGGCCAACGCCTACCTCGACGCCCTGGCCCAGCACCGCCACGCCCACGGCCTGCCCGCACTCTCCCTCGCCTGGGGCCATATCGCACAAGAGAGGACCGCCGGCCTGCTCGACGCCGCCTTGGCAACGGAGCGGCCCCATGTGTTGTCGATGAAGGTGGACCTGAAGGCGACCAGGAAGCGCGCCGACGCGGTTCCAGCGTTGATGAGGGGGCTGGTTCGCGCACCGTATCGCAAGGTCGCGGCTGGACAGCAGAGCGCGGAGGCATGGAAAGAGCAGATGGCTCTGGCCGCGCCGGAGCAACGAGAGCAGCTCTTGCTGGATCTGGTCCTTACCCACTCCGCGTCCGTCCTGGGGCACAGCGGCCACACCGGCATAGACCCTGACCGAGCTTTGAAGGAGTTGGGCTTCGACTCGCTTACCGCGGTCGAGCTCCGCAACCAGCTCAGCACAACCACGGGGATGCGTCTGCCGGCGACGCTGGTCTTCGACCATCCGACACCGCTTGCGGTTGCGCACTACCTGGATTCTCAGATTCGTGGCGTCGGCCAGAGTGAAACGAAAATGTCCGCACGCACTGTGCTCGCTGAATTCGACAAGCTGGAAGTCACTCTCTCGCGGCTGCGCTATCGAGAGGACGAGAGGGCTCAGATCTCAGCACGCCTCAAGGGGCTCATCCTGGCATTGGGGGATTCACGGCTGGACGATGGCGCGCAGGCACGGAGTGACGACTTGGAATCAGCCGATATGAACCAAGTTCTCAAGCTGCTCAATGACGAACTTGGAACCTTCTGAGCGAATCAGTGACTCTCCAGTGAAAGGGCAGGGCCCCATGGAAGACTCCACGGTACTTGAACACCTCAAGCGCGCCACGACTGGCTTGCGTGAGGCTCGGGCTCGTTTGCGTGAGGTTGAGGAGCGGGCGCGCGAGCCGATAGCCATTGTTGGCATGTCTTGCCGGTATCCAGGTGATGTGAGCTCACCGGATGACTTGTGGGGACTCGTGACGAACGGCGTGGACGCCATCTCCGCATTCCCCGCCGATCGTGACTGGTCGGATGGAGTCCTGGACGACAAGGACTCGGATCAGGAGTCTGCTCCAGCGGAGCTGCGCGGTGGATTCTTGCATGATGCGGCCGATTTCGACGCGGAGTTCTTCGGGATTTCTCCGCGTGAGGCACTGGTCATGGATCCGCAGCAGCGGCTGCTGTTGGAAGCGTCCTGGGAGGCCATGGAGAGCGCGGGAATCAATCCGGCTGATGTGCGCGGCACCGAGACCGGCGTGTTCGTCGGAACTCAAGGGCAGGATTACCTGTCGCGGTTCCGGCAGCATCCAGAGGGCAGTGATGGCTATGTGCTGACGGGTAACACGGCCAGTGTTATGTCGGGGCGTTTGGCGTATGTGTTTGGTCTTGAGGGGCCTGCGGTGACGGTGGATACGGCGTGTTCGTCGTCGTTGGTGGCGTTGCATCAGGCGAGTGTGGCGTTGCGCAGTGGTGAGTGTTCGATGGCGTTGGCTGGTGGTGTGGCGGTGATGTCGACTCCGGGGACGTTTGTGGAGTTCTCCCGTCAGCGGGGCCTGTCGGCCGACGGCCGCTGCAAGGCGTTCGCGGACGCGGCGGATGGCACGGGCTGGGGCGAGGGCGTGGGTGTGCTGTTGCTGGAGCGGTTGTCGGATGCTCGGGCTCGGGGGCATCGGGTGTTGGCGGTGGTGCGTGGTTCTGCGGTCAATCAGGACGGGGCGTCGAACGGGCTGACGGCGCCGAACGGTCCGTCGCAGGAGCGGGTGATCCGACAGGCCCTCGCCAGTGCCCGGTTGTCGGCGGCCGATGTGGATGCTGTCGAGGGCCATGGGACTGGGACGACGCTCGGTGATCCGATCGAGGCGCAGGCGTTGCTGGCTACCTATGGGCGGGAGCGTGAGGGTGGTCGGCCGTTGTGGCTGGGGTCGCTGAAGTCCAACATCGGTCACACGCAGGCGGCTGCGGGCGTCGGGGGTGTGATCAAGATGGTCATGGCCCTGAACCGGGAGGCGCTGCCGCGCACGTTGCATGTGGACCAGCCCTCCTCGCACGTGGACTGGGATGCGGGGGCGGTCGAGCTGCTGACCGAGGCTGTCGTCTGGCCGCGAGGGGAGCGGGTCCGGCGGGCTGGGGTGTCTTCTTTTGGCGTCTCGGGGACTAATGCTCACGTCATCCTTGAGGAAGCGCCGGCGGATGAGGCCTCGAATGTGGAGGTGGTTTCCGCTGGTGGTGGTGTGGTGCCGTGGGTTGTGTCGGGGCGTAGTGCGGGGGCGTTGGCGGCTCAGGCGGGCCGACTGCTGGAGCATGTCAGTGCTGCTCAGGCCGACGGTGGCGTGGATGCGGTGGGGGTGGGGCGTGCTCTGGTGGGCTCTCGTGCGGTGTTCGAGCACCGTGCTGTCGTTCTTGGCTCGGATGTGGAGGAGCTGACCGCTGGGCTTCAGAGGCTGGCGGAGACTGCCGTCGGTGGTGCTGGCGGTGGTGTGGTTGCGGGGCGTGTGCGGTCGGGTGGGCGTGTGGCGGTGTTGTTCTCCGGTCAGGGGAGTCAGCGGGCGGGGATGGGGCGGGAGTTGTATGAGGCCTTTCCCGTGTTCGCATCAGCCTTCGATGAGGTGTGTGCGCGGTTTGATGTGTTGCTGGATCGGTCGTTGAAGGAGGTGGTGTTTGCCGATGCTGGTGGTTCTGGTGGTGGTGGGGGTGGGGGGTTGTTGGATCGGACGGTGTTTACGCAGGCGGGGTTGTTTGCGTTGGAGGTGGCGCTGTTTCGGTTGATGGAGTCCTTTGGGGTGCGGGTGGATTTCCTGGCTGGGCATTCGATTGGTGAGGTGGTGGCGGCGTATGTGGCGGGGGTGTGGTCGTTGGAGGATGCCTGCACACTTGTCGCCGCCCGGGGGCAGTTGATGCAGGATCTGCCTGGTGGTGGGGCGATGGCCTCGGTCCAGGCCACGGCGCAGGAGATGGGTCAGGCTCTGGAGGATCTGCGGGCCCAGTCCGGCGGGCTGGGTGGTGTGGTGGAGGTTGCGGCGGTTAATGGGCCGGATCAGGTGGTGGTTTCCGGTGAGGCGGCTGCGGTGGCCCGGGTGGCCGAGCATTGGCGTGGTCTGGGTCGGAAGGTGAAGGGTTTGCGGGTGGGGCATGGGTTCCACTCGGCGTTGATGGAGCCGATGCTGGACGGTTTCCGACGGGTGCTGGAAGGGTTGTCGTTTGCTTCTCCGCGGTTGACGGTGGTCTCGAATGTGACGGGTCGGCCGGCTGGGGCGGAGGAGGTGTGTTCGCCGGAGTATTGGGTGCGTCATGTCCGGCAGGCGGTGTTGTTCGGGCCGGGTGTGGAGTGGTTGGCCCGGGACGGTCAGGTGACACGGTTTGTGGAGCTCGGGCCTGACGGCGTTCTGAGCGCCATGGCTCACAACTGCCTGGCCAACCACATCGATGCCGACAGTGAGGATGGCTCTGGCGCTGAGACGGAGGTCATCGCCTCCCTGCGCCGGGACCAGCCCGAGGTACAGGCCGTGCTGACCTGTCTGGCAAGGCAATTCACCACAGGCGCGGCTATCGACTGGACCCCTGTACTCGGCAGGAGCGACAGCAGCGCCCCGGGGGCTTACCTGGGCCTGCCCACTTACGCCTTCCAACGGCAGCGCTACTGGCTCGACGCCCCGCACCACACAGCCGACGCCACCGACCTCGGCCTGGAAACCGTCGAACACCCACTGCTGGGAGCGGCCATTCCCCTTGCTGAGGGAGGGCGGGTGTTCGCAGGCCGTGTGTCCCTGCGTACGCATCCATGGCTCGTCGACCACCAGGTGCTCAAGACCGTATTGGTCCCCGGAACCGTCCTCGTCGAGATGGTGGTACGTGCGGCGGATCGGGTCGGTTGCGGTCGGGTGGATGACCTGGCGCTGGAGGCACCACTGATCCTGACGGATGAAGGTGGCGTCCAGCTTCAGGTAGTGGTGGAGGAGCCGGACGAGTCGGGTGTCCGACCGGTCGCGGTGTACTCACGCCCGGAGGATCAAGAGTTCGCCGGTGATGCCGTGTGGGTTCGCCATGCCACGGGTTCGTTGGTGGCGGGGGAGCCGGTTGGTGTTGGTGGTGGGGTGGTGTTGGAGCAGTGGCCGCCGGTGGGTGCTGAGCCGGTGGTGGCTGATCTGGATGCGTTCTATGAGCGTTTCTCCGAGCGTGGGTTTGATTATGGTCCGGCTTTTCGGGGGTTGGAGGCGGTGTGGCGGCGTGGTGAGGAGGTGTTTGCTCAGGTTCGTCTTCCGGGGGAGCGGGTTGGTGAGGTGGAGCGGTTTGGGGTGCATCCGGCGTTGTTGGATGCGGCCGTGCATGCGGTGGCGTTGATCGCTTCGGGTGAGGATGAGGAGGCGGCGCGTATTCCGTTTGCGTGGTCGGGGGTGCGGTTGCATGCCTCGGGTGCGTCGGTGGTGCGGGTGCGGTTGACCCGGGCGGGGTCGGATGCGGTGGCGTTGGAGGTGGCGGATGCGGCGGGCCAGCCGGTGGTGTCCATTGAGTCGCTGGCTTTGCGGCCGGTTTCGGCTGAGCAGTTGCAGGCGGCCCAGACCAGTCGTTATGACTCGCTGTTCCAGTTGGACTGGCAGCCGGTGGCCGCGTCGGCTTCGGTTGTTGCTGGGGGTTCGTGGGCGGTTGTGGGGCCGGATGCCGGGTTGGGTGAGGCGGTGGGCCGTGCCGGTGGGGTGTGTGTTCGCTATGCGGATGTGTCCGCGTTGATCAGCGCGCTCGATGAGGGTGGGGTGGTGCCTGAGACGGTGGTGCTGTCCTGCCCGACGAGCGGTGGTGACAGCGATGTGGCTGCCGGGGTGGGGGAGTCGCTTTCCTTCGTGCTGGCTGCGGTGCAGCGGTGGCTGGGTGAGGAGCGCTTGTTCGGGTCCCGTCTGGTGGTGGCCACCTGCGGTGCGGTCGCTACGGAGACTGGGGAGGGTGTGGCCGATCTGGTGCACGCTCCGGTGTGGGGTTTGTTGCGGTCGGTGCAGACCGAGAATCCCGGCCGGTTCCTCCTGCTGGACCACGACCCTGACCACGAGATCAGCCTTGCTGCGGCGGACGCGGTGGTGCGGGTCCTCGTTGCTGGTGAGGAGCCCCAGCTGGCGGTCCGGGGTGGCACGGTCCTGGTTCCGCGCTTGTCCCGCGTGGCCAAGCCCGCAGTGGATCCCGAGGGATCTACGCGACTGGTCTCTGGTGGGACGGTGTTGGTGACGGGGGCGTCGGGTGTGTTGGCGGGTGTGGTGGCCCGGCATCTGGTGGCTGGGCATGGGGTGGAGCATCTGTTGCTGGCCAGCCGTAGGGGCTCGGATGCTCCGGGGATGGCGGAGTTGGTGGCCGAGTTGGAAGCGGCTGGGGTGTCGGTCACGGTGGCCGCGTGTGATGTGGCCGACCGCGAAGCGGTACGTGAGCTGCTGGCTGCCGTCCCGGCACAGCTTCCGCTGCGGGGAGTGGTTCACACCGCTGCGGTGGTGGACGACGGTGTTGTCGAAGGGCTGACGGATGAGCGTGTTCAGCGGGTGTTGGCGCCGAAGGTGGATGCGGCTTGGCATTTGCATGAGTTGACCCGGGATATGGGTCTGGAGGCGTTCGTGCTGTATTCCTCCGTCGCCTCCACCCTGGGTGCTGGTGGGCAGGGGAGTTACGCGGCGGCCAACGCGTTCCTCGACGCCCTGGCTCAGCACCGCCATGCCCAGGGCCTGCCCGCCGTGTCCCTCGCCTGGGGCCTGTGGGCACAGGCCAGCGGAATCACCCAGAACCTGAGCCAGACCGACATCGCCCGCATGGCCCGCGGCGGCACCACCGGACTCACCACCGAAGAAGGTCTCGCCCTCTTCGACACCGCTCAAAGCGTGGGACGTCCGCATGTGATGCCGGTGCGCATGGACCTGACGTCCCACCAGGCCCATCCGGAAGTGCCGGTCCCGGCAATGCTGCGGAACCTGATACGTACGCCTCTCCGCAAGGCCGCGACCGGGCAGAGCGGTGCGAAGGAATGGCGGGACCGGCTTCTGGGAGCGAGCCCGGAGGAGCGTGAGCGGCTTCTGCTGGACCTCGTCCGCATCTCGACCGCGACCGTTCTGGGGCACAGGGACTCCGGAGAGATCGACCTCGAAGGCGAATTCCTCGAAATGGGGTTGGATTCCCTGACGGCCGTCGAGCTGCGGAACCAGCTCGGCAGCGCCACGGGGCTGCGGCTGTCCACGACGATGGTCTTTGACCATCCGACCCCGGCCGATCTCGCGGTGCATCTCGCAGACGAGCTGAATACCCTCGCGGCCACGTCTCCTGGCTCTGCCACCCCTCCCAACCCTCCCAGTTTGCCCAGTTCGCCCAGTTCTCCCAGCTCTTCCAGCACTCCCGGCGCCACAGAGTTCAACACCGTTGGCCCCCACGCCGTACTGGCGGAGATCGAAAAGCTCCGGGAAACGCTTTCCCTCGCGTCACTGGTCAATGAGGACCGGTCCCTGGCGCTTGGCCGACTGGAGGACGTGCTCAATCAATTCGCAAAGCAGGACCAGGACCACGGCCGGGACCAGGACCAGGACCAGGACCACGGCCAGGACCAGACCCAGGACCCTGCCCAGGCGTCCCGCGGTGAAGGAGCCGAGATGAGTCCAAGCGAAGGCATCGACGTACTCAGTTGACCTATGCGGGGCCTCTGTGGCCACGAGTGGCCAATATTGGCCACAAGTGGCCACCGACCCCAATGACAAGAACCCAGCGAATACGTGAGCCCGAATTCGCAGGCCACCCGCTGTGATCAACGAAGCAGGAAGGTTATCTTTGGGCTGCGGAAAATCAGAAGTCCATTGCCTGCCGACAGAGAGTCGACAGAGGGTCGACAGAGGGTCGACAGCAGGCCGAAAGTGAATTATCCGGTGTTCGGCGAACCCTTGTCCGAGCCGCCTGATCATGGTTAGAGTCGGCAGCGCGGACGCCCGAGTCACATAAGACGGATTCAACGGGGAAGTGGTGTCGATGGAATTCAGCGTCTTGTACTTTGCGAACCGCGAGGTCACGGATGCGTCCGCGGAATACGACCTGCTGCTGGATACGGCGCGGTTTGCCGATGAGCACGGCTTCAGGGCGCTCTGGATGCCTGAGCGGCATTTTCATCGATTCGGCGGCGCGTATCCGAATCCGGCGTTGACGGCCGCGGCCCTCGCCACCGTGACGCGCAACATACGGCTGCGCGCGGGAAGCGTGGTCGTGCCCCTCCACGATCCGCTGGAAGTCGTGGAGAACTGGTCATTGGTGGACAACCTCTCCCGCGGTCGCGTCGATCTGGCCTTCGGTACGGGCTGGGCGCCCAACGACTTCGTCCTGGCGCCGGACCGTTACCAGGAGCGCCGGAAGCTGACGATGGACGGGATCGAGGAGATCCGCGGTCTGTGGCGCGGGGAGCCGGTGAAACGGGTCAATGGGGAGGGCGACAGTGTCGAGATCCTCAGCTACCCTCGCCCGATGCAGCCGGAGCCCGGCCTCTGGATGACATGTTCCAGCAGCCGGGCCACGTTCGAGGAGGCCGGTGCGCGCGGCCTGAACATCCTCACCGCTCTGCTCTTCCAGAAGGTGGAGGAAGTGGCGGCGAACATCGAGGTGTATCGGGCGGCCCGCGCCAAGAACGGTCTCGATCCGGCGGGCGGCACGGTCACCCTGATGATGCACACCTTCGCCGGCGAGAGCGACAAGCAGGTACGTGACATCGTGAAGGAGCCCTTCAAGGCGTATCTCAAGTCCTCCTTCGACCTCTGGCGCAATCAGTGGAGCGATCTGAAGGGCGTGGACCAGGAGCAAGTGGTCAACTTCGCCTTTGAACGCTACTTCCGCACCGCATCGCTGTTCGGCTCCGTCGACAAGTGCGTCCGATCCGTGGAAAAGCTGGCCCAGGCCGGCGTGAACGAAGTCGCCTGCCTCGTGGACTTCGGCGTGACCGGCGATGAGATTCGCGCGGCCCTGCCCTATCTCGACCAGGTCAGGAGCCGTGTCCAGGCGGGGACGTGAGCCAACCGGGAACCCGGAACCCCATCCGCCGTCCGTCCACCCCACCGCCGCCCAGCGGCGACGCCGATCCGAGGTGAAGGAAGATATGTCGTACGACGCTGACGTCATCGTGGTCGGTGCGGGGCTGGCCGGTCTGGTCGCCGCGGCCGAACTGGCCGACGCGGGCCGCAAGGTCATCGTGCTCGACCAGGAGGGCGAGAACTCGCTGGGCGGTCAGGCGTTCTGGTCCTTCGGCGGCCTCTTCCTCGTGGACTCACCGGAGCAGCGCCGCATGGGCATCCGGGACAGCCGTGAGCTGGCGCTGCAGGACTGGCTCGGGAGCGCCGATTTCGACCGGCCGGAGGATCACTGGCCACGTCGCTGGGCGGAGGCGTACGTGGACTTCGCCGCCGGGGAGCAGCGGTCCTGGCTCAGGGAGCGGGGCGTGCGTTTCTTCCCGCTCGTCAGCTGGACCGAACGAGGTGGTTACGCGGCGTCCGGGCACGGCAATTCGGTGCCCCGGTTCCACATCACCTGGGGCACCGGGCCCGGTCTGCTGGAGCCCTTCGTCCGCAGGGTCCTGGCCGCCAGGGCCCGGGGCCTGGTCGAGTTGCGGTACCGCCACCGGGTCACCGGGCTGTCCCGCACCGCCGGATCCGTGGACACGGTGTCCGGTGATCTGCTGGCGCCCGACGAGGTGCAGCGGGGGGCGGCCAGCTCACGTGAGGTGGTGGGCGCCTTCGAGCTCCGCGCCCAGGCGGTCATCGTCACCTCCGGTGGCATCGGCGGCAACGACGATCTCGTCCGCAGGAACTGGCCGGAGCGGCTGGGCAACCCCCCTCGGCGGATGATCGCCGGCGTTCCCGCCTACGTCGACGGGCATATGCTCGAGGTGACGGAGAAGGCCGGGGGACGGGTCATCAACGGCGACCGGATGTGGCACTACAACGAGGGGGTCCAGAACTGGGATCCCATCTGGCCCCGCCACGGTATCCGCATTCTGCCGGGCCCCTCGTCCCTCTGGCTGGATGCCACGGGGAAGCGGCTGCCGGTGCCGCTCTTCCCCGGGTACGACACCTTGGGCACCCTCAAGCACATCATGAGCACGGGCTACGACTACTCGTGGTTCGTACTGACCCAGAAGATCATCGAGAAGGAGTTCGCCCTCTCGGGATCGGAGCAGAACCCCGACCTCACGGGGAAGAGCATCCGCGGTGTGCTCGGCAGGCTCCGCCCCGGCCCGCCCGGCCCCGTGGAGGCTTTCCGGCAGCACGGTGTGGACTTCGTGGTGGAGCGGGATCTGGACTCGCTGGTGCGCGGGATGAACGCGCTGACCGACGAGCCGCTGATCGACGAGGCCGAGCTCCGGCGCGAGATCGTCGCCCGTGACCGCGAGACGGTCAACAAGTTCTCCAAGGACCTTCAGATCAACGCGATCCGGGCCGCGGGAAACTACCTCGGCGACAAGCTGGGGAAGGTGGCCCCGCTGCACAGGTTGCTGGATCCCAAGGCCGGTCCGCTCATCGCGGTGCGGCTGAACATCATCACCCGCAAGTCACTCGGTGGTCTGGAGACCGACCTGTCCAGCCGGGTGCTGACCGGCACCGGCGAGCCCGTTCCGGGTGTCTACGCGGCGGGTGAGGTGGCCGGATTCGGCGGTGGCGGAGTGCACGGCTACCGCTCGCTGGAGGGGACGTTCCTCGGCGGATGTCTGCTGTCCGGCCGTGCGGCGGGCCGTGCCGCGGCGCGGGCCGTGGGCTGAACGCAGAAGCGGGGCGCCGGGAAAGCGGCGCACAGGGCAACACAGGACGCCGGGTAAACGGCGTGAGCAGCACACCACTTGACGCATCGGAGAGGCTTCGGATGTCAACGGCGGCACAAAGCAATATCGCTCAAGTAGGGGATCGCTACGACGAGTTCAGCGCGCTGCACGCCGTGCTGAGCGACAGCGACCTGCCCGTGGGAAGCAATCTGCACCTCGGGTACTGGAACGACGAGTACGACGAGGCCGACCTCGCCACCGCCACCGAGCAGCTGACACGGCAGCTGCTCAAGCGGCTGGCCCCCCGGCCCGGACAGCGGATCCTCGATGTGGGCTGCGGAGTGGGCCAGCCCGCGATGAGCCTGGCCCGCGCCTGTGACGTCGAGGTGCACGGCATCTCGGTCAGCCGCCGCCAGGTGGAGCAGGCCACCGCGCGCGCGAGCGAGGCCGGACTGGCGGACCGGGTGCGCTTCGAGTACGCCAACGCCATGCAACTGCCGTACCCCGACGCCTCGTTCGACGCGGCATGGCTCTTCGAGTCGCTCATCCACATGCCGGAGAAGGAGCGCGCGCTGAAAGAGGTGGCGCGGGTGCTCAAGCCGGGGTCCCGGCTGGCCGTCGCCGATATGTTCCACCGCCCCGGGCACGACTGGCCGCTCGAGGGAAGTGAGATCGTCACGGCGGTCGATCTCGACGACTACCAGGAGCTGTTCGACCGGGCGGGTCTCCGGCTGCTGGAGATCGACGATGTGTCGGATCACACGATCGTGCCGTTGCCCATTCAGACCAAGCTGAAGGATCTGCTCGCGCCTCATCGTGAGGCACTGGTCCGGGCAGTCGGCGAGGGGCTCGTCAATCAGCTGATCGGGCCCGAGGAGGGCGTGGAAGTGCGGCCCGGCGGCGGGCTCCCCGGTTATGTACTGATCGCCGGAGAACGTCCGTAGAGCCGAGCGGTCCACTCGCGGTCCGCGGCCGGTATCGCCCGCTCATCCCGGTTGTCATTCGTTGCGGCGCCAGGAGTCCGACGTGATAATCGAATTGACTTGGTGATCTTCTGGGGGTTGGATGCTCAAGGAACGGGGACTTGAATGGCGTGCGGTTGCCGTGTATCGGCTTTCGCTCGTTCGACCTTCACTCGATGTCGGTGAGATCGCGCGCCGACTGGACCTTTCCGAAGCCGAAGTCCGCGCGGTCCACGCGGAGCTGGCCGAACACCCGCTGGTGGCCGGGCGATCCGCCCTGACCTGCGAGGACTCCGGTCTCCGCGACGGTCTCCGCGACGGTCTCAGCGAGAGTCTCAGCGACGGAGTCCGCGAGGGGCTCCGCGAGGAGCCGGGATCCGGGGACGACCTCACGGCGCGCCGGTGGCAGATAGCGAAGGCCCGATCCATGGTCTCCTCGGTGACCCGGAATTACGAGGCCGGTGAGGAATACATCGGCGCCGCCCGGCGGTTCGACGGGGTCGATGCCGTGCATACGCGGCTGCGCGAGTTGTGCGGACGGGCCGCCAAGGAGTGCCGCATCTTCTCGTCTTCCTATGTCCAGCTTCCGAATTCCGTGGAGCAGGGAAACCAATGGGAGCGGGTGGTGACGGAGCGCGGAATTTCCATCCGGGCCGTTCACCAGGACAGCTTCCGCGGCGATTCCACGGAGCTGGGGGCCGCCCGGTGGCTTGCCTCGCTCGGCGGGCGGATCCGTACCGTCCCCGTCCTCCCGACCCCCATGGCGCTGGTGGACGAGCACATCGCCCTGGTGCCACTGGATCCCGAGGACGCCACCCGGGGCGCGCTCGAGCTGAACGGGTACGAGGCGGTGGCGGCACTGCGGACGATCTTCGAACACTTCTGGGTCACGGCCACTCCCTGGGACGAGCCCGCGCAGCGGGACCGGGAGGGGCTCTCGCCCCGGGAGCGCGATCTGCTGCGCCTCCTCGCCAGTGGATTCACCGACGAGTCGATGTGCCGCAAGCTGGGCATCTCGCTGCGCACCGTACGCCGCGCGGTGGCCGATCTCATGGCGCGCCTGGGTGCCCACAGCCGCTTCGAGGCGGGTGTGCAGGCGGTCCGCTGCGGCTGGCTGTGAAGGGTGGCGGCGGGGCGCCCGCCGGCGCACATTCCATCGGACCGGTCCGAAGACAAGCAATCGAGCGGCTCGTGAAGTCCGCCCTGTCCCGAGGAGTCAGACGATGACCAATCCGTTCGACAACCCCGACGGCACCTTCCTGGTTCTGGTCAATGACGAGGGTCAGCACTCGCTGTGGCCGGCCTTCGCGGAGGTCCCGGCCGGCTGGGAGGTCGTGGTCCAGGAGACGGATCGCAAGACCTGCCTGGACTACATCGAGGCGAACTGGACCGACATGCGGCCCAAGAGCCTGATCGAAGCGATGAACCGGGCGGAGCAGAGCCGGGGTTGACCCCACCAGGCTCCCACCGGGCCCCCACCAGGCCCCGACGAGCGGCCCGGACAACACGAGCGGGTCGGAGAACACGAGCGGCCCGGACAACACGAGCGGCGCGGAGAAAGAGCAGCAGCCCGGTACCAACCATGAAAAGGGAAGTGATGGTGTGAAAGGTTCGCGCAGGCTCGGCAGCGCACTCGTACTCGGTGGCGGCGTGGCCGGGCTGCTCGCGGCGGCCGCCCTCATCGAGTACGTGGACACCATCACCGTCGTGGAACGGGACCGGCTGCCCGACGGGCCCGAGGTGCGCAAGGGTGTGCCTCAGGGCCGTCACCTCCACGGTCTCCAGTCCAGCGGCGTCCAGGCCATCGACACCCTGCTCCCGGGCACACTGGAGAGCCTCTTCGCGGCCGGTGCCCACCGGGTGGCCATGCCGACGCAGGCGCTGTTCTACGGCCCGCACGGCTGGATGCGCCAGTATCCGGGCGAACACTTCACGGTCGGGGCCAGCAGACCTCTGGCCGAGCACGTCGTGCGCCGTGCCCTGCTGGGCCATGCGCACGTCCGGATCCTGGAAGGCGCCGAGGCCACCGGACTGATCGGCGACGCGCGGCGGGTGTCCGGGGCCCAGATCCGCCACCGCGGCACCGGTGAGCGCGAGAGCGTCGGCGCGGACCTGGTCATCGACGCCACCGGCCGCGGTTCCAAGGCACCGCAGTGGCTCAGTGAACTGGGCCTGCCCGAGGTGCCCGCCACGGTGGTCGACGCGGGGCTGGCCTACGCGAGCCGTGTCATCCGTCCTCCCGACGAGGCCACCGGACGCAGGTTCCCCCTGATCGCGCTGCAGGGCGACCCGCGAAGCGGCCGCCCGGCCCGGATCGGGGGCATGATGCTCGTCGAGGACGGGACGTGGATGGTGACCCTGGCGGGCACCACGGGCGCCCACCCTCCCCTGGACGAGGAAGGCTTCCTCCGCTACGCCCAGACCCTGCGCCACCCGCTCATGAGCGAACTCATCTCCCAGAGCACGCCCATGAGCCGGATCTCCGGTTTCCAGAACACCGCCAATCACCGCCGCCACTACGACAGGATGCGGACCCGTCCCACCGGCTTCCTGGTGTTCGGCGACGCGGCCACCACCTTCAACCCGCTGTATGGCCAGGGCGTGACCACGGCGGCGCTGAGCGCGGTCACCTTGCGCGAAGAGCTCGCGCGGGGCCCGCTCGACGAGGAGGGCTACGGCCGGGCCCAGGAGGCGGTCATCCGCGCCACCGACATCGCGTGGGCGATGGCGTCCAACGAGGACCTTCGCTATCCGGGGGCGAAGGGGCCCGCGCCGTCCGCGCGGCGGAAGGTGCTGCAGCGCTGCTCGGACCGGCTGCGTATCACCGCCGCCTGTGATCCGGTCGCCTCCCAGGCGCTGTTCAAGGCGCTCACCCTCACCACCCCGCCCCGGGAGGTGTTCAACGCCCGCACACTCAGGGCGCTGCTGCGAGGCCCTCGCCATCCCGCGCAGTACGACCTTCCCCCCGAGCACACCGGACTCCCCGAGCACACCGGGCTCCCCGCGCCCACGACGGATGAGACATACACGGACGAGACGTACGAGGGAAGGACCCCGATGGTGGAGGGCGAGACCGAGAAGAAGGCCGTGGTCGCCGCGTTGGAGCGGCTGGGCGCGGCCTGGTCGGAGCTGGACGGGCGGGCGCTGGGCGATGTGTTCACCGCCGACGCGACCATGATCGCTTTCGGATATCTGCGCAAGGGCCGGGACGAGATCGCAACCCGTATGGGGGAGGCGTTCCAGGGCCCGTACAAGGGCAGCCGGATAGTCGGTGACGTCCTGGAGGTGCGGCTCCTGGGGGACAGCGCGGCGGTGGCCGTCGTCCGCGGGGCCGTGCTGACGGCCGGGGAGACGGAGGTGACCGCGGAGAACGCCATCCGCTCCACCTGGACGCTGGTCAAACAGGACGGTGAGTGGCGCGTCGCCGCGTACCACAACAGCCCCGCCAAGGAGGACATGCCCGTGTGAGCTGCCAGACTGGGCCCATGAGGCCCCGTACGGGAAGCGGCGAAGCCATCGTGGTGGGGGCCGGTCCGAACGGGCTGGCCGCCGCCGTCACCCTGGCCCTCAGCGGATTCCGGGTCACCGTGCTCGAAGCGGCGGACACCATCGGCGGGGGCACCCGCAGTGGTGAACTCGGCGTGCCCGGTGTGGTGTTCGACCACTGCTCCTCGGCGCATGTGGTGGGCGCCGGCTCACCGTTCCTGCGCTCGCTGGACCTGGAGCCGTACGGGCTGGAGTGGCTGTGGCCCGAGGTGGACCTCGCGCATCCGCTGGACTCCGGTGGCGCGGGCGCGCTGTACCGGTCGGTCGGGAGGACGGCGGACGGGCTCGGCGCGGACGGCCACGCCTGGCGGCGGCTGTTCGGGCCACTGGCGGCGGACGCGGAGGTGCTCGCCGACGCGGTCATGCGCCCCCTGGCACGGGTGCCCCGCCATCCGCTCCGGCTCGCCCGCTTCGGCTTCCACGCTCTTCAGCCCGCGACGCTGGTGGCCAAGCGGTTCCGCACCGATGAGGCGCGCGGTGTCTTCGGCGGGGTGGCGGCACACCTGTTCGGCCCGTTGACCCAGCCGGTCGGGGCCGCCATCGGGCTCATGATCATCGCGATGGGCCACCGGTTCGGCTGGCCGGCGGCAAAGGGCGGCTCACGCGCCATCACCGACGCACTGGCCGCGCTGCTCACCGAGGCGGGCGGGCACATCGAGACCGGTGTGCGGGTCCGCTCCCTCGAGGAGTTGCCCCCGGCCGACGCGGTCATGCTGGACCTGGTCCCGGCCGCCGCGGCGGAGGTGATCGGCGACCGGTTGCCGGCACGGGTCCGGCGGGCCTACGCCCGTTTCCGCCATGGCCCCGGGGCGTTCAAGCTGGACCTCGCCGTCGAGGGCGGGATCCCGTGGCGCGCCGAGTACTGCCGCCGGGCGGGCACCGTGCACCTGGGCGGGAGCTTCGAGGAGATCGCGCATGTCGAGCGGGAGGTGCACCGGGGCCGGATGCCCCAGCGGCCCTTCATGCTGGTCTCGCAGCAGTACCTTGCCGACCCCGGCCGTTCGTCCGGTGGCATCCACCCCGTCTCCGCCTACGCGCATGTGCCGCACGGCTACGCGGGAGACGCCACCTCGGCCATGCTGCGGCAGTTCGAGCGCTTCGCACCCGGAACACGGGAGCGGATCGTCTCCCTGACCGCCATGTCGACCGCGGAACTGGAGCGGTACAACGCCAACTACATCGGGGGAGACATCATCTCCGGTGCCAACACCCCGCTCCAGCTGCTGACGCGTCCCCGGATGGTCCCCGATCCGTACCGCACGGGCGTGCCGGGGGTCTTCCTCTGCTCCGCGGCCACCCCACCGGGCGCCGGCGCCCACGGCATGAGCGGCCACAACGCAGCCCGCTCCGCGCTGCGCGCGCTGGGGCGCCCGGTCCCCGGGGGCCGGGCGCCCTCCACCGCGTTGCGGGGCGCGCCGCGTCGCTACAGGAAGCACACCATCCGGTAGGTGGACCACCGCGCCGCGGCCTCGTCCGCGGACATCGGTCGTACCTGGTCCAGGAGGCGCCCCTCGCCGTCCATTCCGTATGCGGCCAGGCCGGGCTCCTCGGCGTACACCCGCACCCCGGCGTCCAGCAGTCGCCGCACGTCACCGCGCGGATCGGTGAGCGTTTCGACCACGCGGTTGCCGAGCCGCAGCGGAGGCACGCGGGCGTCGCGCGCCGCGTACGTCACGGCCTGGCCGCGCAGCAGGATGTCGATCCCGCCGAGCCTGCGGTGCAGTTCGAGCGCCAGGTACAGGGCGTCCACGAACTGCTTCTCCACGGCGCCGCGGTAGGCGCGTTCCACGATGGCCAGCACCTGGGGCCGCTCGGGTGCCGCCGGGGACGGGTCGGGTGCCGCCGGGGACGGGTCGGGTGCGGCCGGGGGCAGGTCGGGGGGCTTGTGCATCTCAGATCACCCCGACCATCAGCGTCTTGCCGGTCGCGGCGCTGTTGGCGGCGAACGAGGAGGGGCGGCGCAGGATGACCTCGGGCACATGATCGTGGACGCCCCGGTCGTCGCTGCAGAACTGGCAGCCGTACCAGTAGAGCTGGTCGGGGAAGGCCGCGAGCAGGTCCTGGACGAGCGTGGCGGTCGATGGATAGGAGGTGGTCCAGGAGGCGATGTTGCGCTGTTTGGCCGCGCCGAGCGCCTGTCGGGTGAGATGGGTGGCGTAGCCGCAGGTCCACACCTGCACCCGGCCACCGCGCTCCAGCATCGCCTGGAGCAGCCGCAGCACGCTGGTGGTCTGGTCGGACTCATGTGGTGCGCCCATGAGGATCACCATGACGTCGGTGTGCGGAACGGGACGGCCCATCAGTGCCACACCACTTTCACCGCCGGGTCGAGTACCGCCTCGGCCACCGCGCCCATATCGGTGCGATGGGCCGCGGGCAGGAGTCCGGTGTTCTCGAGGCCGCGCTGGGCGAGCGAGAAGTCGTCCACCCAGACCCGGCCGCCGGCCCCGATGAAGGCCTCCAGTTCCGGTGAGCGGCCCGGGACGGCCAGGGTCACGGCGTCCTGGATGAGGAACAGCACCACCGGGTGGCCGAGCCGTGCCTGGGTCACCGCGTCACGCCGGAATCCCGGCCCGTCCGGCAGGGCCGCCGCCTGGCTCTCGATCAGCAGGAATCCTTCACGCACTGTGGTCATCGATGGCGCTCCCCCTCGATTCGAGAATGCGGCAGACCGCGATGGCGGATCTTTCTGCAGTCGCCCGCGGTGCACTGAAACCACCCGGGGAATTCCCGGGTGATTACGCCGATGAAAAGCCATTGGCCATCGGCCACCGGTCCCCGGGCATGACGAACATACGGGGAGGTGCGCGAGCTTCTCACATTTATCCGCGCCCGCCCCGGAGGTGCAACCCCCGGGCCGGAAACTGTCAGGCGGCGCTGTCCGGAATCCGAGGCTACACGATCCCTGATTGTTGGCTGATGCACGCTTCGGAATCAGGAATTTCGCGTGCCCTGGAATTACGGAATCCGCAATTCCCGCCGTGGTCGGAAGGCGAACCCGCCGCACGCTCACCCGCTTCCGGGCGCTGCCCCTGCGGCACGATGAAAGCCCTGGTCAGACCTGCCATGCAGAGCCTTCCGCGGTCGGCGGAATTCCTCATTACGCCGCTACGGAATCATGCGTTACACAATCGATTCTTCAATGCGGGGTGTCCACGCGTTGCCCCGCTGCCCAGGATGGGGTCCCAGCCGGCCGCGTGATCCCCAACCGTGGAATTGCTGATTCTGCCGCCGCGGCCCACCGCGTGTGACCGGCGGACACCGATACCCGAGAGGCCCTGTCGTGGAGACCATCCGTGTCGAAGACCTGAGCAAGTCCTATGCGAAGACCCAGGCGCTGTCCGAGGTCGGATTCACGGCTCGGGCCGGCACCGTCCTGGGGCTGCTGGGCCCGAACGGATCCGGCAAGACCACCACGGTACGCGTTCTGTCCACCCTGATCCGGGCGGACAGCGGGCGGGCCTGGATCGACGGACACGACGTCATGGCGCAGCCGCACCGGGTGCGGGCGGCGATCGGTCTCACGGGCCAGTACGCGGCGGTGGACGACGAGCTGTCGGGGCAGCACAACCTGGAGCTGATCGGCAGGCTGCTGGGCCTGTCCCGGGCGGCGGCGCGCGGCCGGGCCACCGAGTTGATCGAACGGTTCCGGCTGGAGGACGCCGCGGCCCGGCTGACGAAGACGTACTCCGGTGGCATGCGGCGCCGGCTGGACGTGGCGGCGAGCCTCGTCGGGCGGCCGCGGGTGCTGTTCCTGGACGAACCGACGACCGGGCTGGACCCGCGCAGCCGCACCGAGGTCTGGACGCTGGTGCGCGAGCTGGTGGCGGACGGCGTGACGGTCCTGCTCACCACCCAGTACCTGGAGGAGGCGGACCACCTGGCGAACGATCTGGTCGTACTCGACCAGGGGCGTGTGGTGGCCACCGGCACCCCCACCGAACTCAAGGCCCGGGTCGGTG
This sequence comes from Streptomyces iranensis, assembly GCF_017874715.1. Lineage (GTDB taxonomy): Bacteria > Actinomycetota > Actinomycetes > Streptomycetales > Streptomycetaceae > Streptomyces > Streptomyces iranensis. The sequence goes on from NZ_JAGGLR010000022.1 coordinate 79,047, forward strand.
GCCTCGCCCTGCAGATGCGGGTGGCGGATCCGGCCCAGGGCGCGCAGGCCGCCGCGTACGTCGCCGAGGCGACCGGGGTGGCGCCGGGCGTCGACGCGGACACCGGCCTGATCGACGCCGCCGTCGCGGATGTGACGGCGCTGCGCCGGGTGGCGGCACGGCTGGAGGCGGAGGGGATCCGCTTCGTCGAGCTGGGGCTGCGTCAGGCCACCCTCGATGAGGTGTTCTTCGCGCTGACCGGCCGTACCGCCCGGCCCGCCGATCCTGCCCAGGACCCCGATCCTGCCCAGGCCCCCGATCCGGCGCCGGTCACGGCCGGGGCCGCCGAAAGGAAACCGCGATGAGCAGCGCCCAGCACAGCACCCCGGCCCAGCTCCCCGCCGACCCGGGCCGCGGGGCCCTGGTCAGCCATACGCTGATCCTCGCCGGACGCCATCTGACCAAGTTGCGCGCCGCGCCGCAGATCGTGGTGTTCAGCGTGTTGCAGCCGCTCATCATGATGCTGCTCTTCATGGTGCTGTTCGCCGGGGCGGTGTCCGGGAGCCAGTCGGCCTATCTGCAGTTCCTGCTGCCGGGGATGCTCGCGCAGAACGCGGCGTTCATGGTCACCACCGTGGGCCAGGCGATCAACAGCGATATCGACAAGGGGATCTTCGACCGGTTCCGGAGCCTGCCCATCGCCCGGCCCGCACCGCTCATCGCGCATATCCTCGGGGACCTGCCGCGCCAGGCCGCCACCACGCTGGCGCTGCTCGCCTTCGGCTTCTGCATCGGGTTCCGCGTCCATACCGATCCGCTCTCGGTGGTGCTGGCCGTGGCGTTGGTGCTGCTGGTGTCGTTCGCGTTCTCCTGGATCGCCTTGACGATAGGGCTGATCGCGGACAAGCCCGAGTCGGTCAACATGCTCGTGATGATCCTGCTGTTCCCGATGGCGTTCGGCAGCAACACGATGGTCGCCACCGACACCCTTCCCGGGTGGCTCCAGGCCTGGGCGAAGGTCAATCCGGTGACGCATCTGACCGATGCCGTACGGGCCCTGCTCACCGGTCCGGCCTCGGATTCGGGTTCGGCGCTCGGCAGCACGCTGCTGGCCTGCGCGGTGATCCTCGTCCTCTTCGTGCCGCTGGCCGTCCGCGCCTTCACCCGCCGCCTGTAGAGCGCCGTTCCACACCATTTCGTTCTTCCGGATCAGCCATGTCCGGGTCACTGCAGAAGGGGACGTCGACGTGTTTAGCGAGACCTCGGGGCGCGCCACGGATGAGCGCGAGGCGGCGGACGGCCGCGAGCGGCGGGAACTGCCGCTGACCGCCGCGCAGCTGGGCATCTGGCATGCCCAGCAGCTCGCCCCGCTCAGCACCGCCTACCAGGGCGGGGAGTACCTGGAGGTCGCGGGCCCGGTGGACGCCGCGCGGCTGGAGGCAGCGGTCCGGCGGACGCTGGCGGAGGCCGAGACGCTGCGGGTGCGGGTGGTGGACGGACCCGACGGGCCCCGGCAGGTCATCACGCCCGTGGGCGACTGGACGCTGCCGGTGGTGGATCTGCGTCGGGAGGCCGATCCCCGGGCCGCCGCCGAGCAGGCGATGTGGGAGCGCCTGCGTACCCCGCTCGACCTGGGCGGGGACCCGCTCTTCGGATGCGTGCTGTTCGCCGTGGCGCCGGATCGGTTCTTCTGGTTCCACCACTACCACCACCTGGTGGGCGACGGGTTCACGGTGGCCGCGGTGGCCCGGCGGGTCACGGAGCTGTACAACGCGGCGGGCACCGAGGGCGTGGCCGCGGGCACGCCGTTCCCCCCGCTGGCGGAGCTGGTCGAGGCGGACACCGCGTACCGGGCGTCGGAGCAGTTCGAGGCCGACCGTGCGTTCTGGGCGCGGGAGCTCGCCGACGCACCGGCGCCGGCGTCGCTCAGCGCCGGACCGCCCGCGCCGCCACGGGAGAAGGTGCGGCGCGGGATGACGCTGGAAGCGCCCGAGCTGGACCGGCTTCGGGACGTGGCGCGCGAGGCCGCGCTGCCCTGGCCGATCGCGGTGCTCACGGCGGTCGCCGTCTATGTGCAGCGGATGTCCGGGACCGGCGAGGTCACCCTCGGTGTGCCGGTCGCGTCCAGGATCGGCCACGCCCCGCAGCGGACTCCGGGCATGATGTCCAATCTGCTGCCGCTGCGGCTCGATCTGGGTCCGGGGCTGACCGTCGGCGAGGCGCTGCGCCAGGTGTCCGGGCGGCTGCGCGCGATCCTGCGGCACCAGCGGTACCGCTACGAGGACCTCCGCCGCGAGCACGGCGGCCCCGACGCCCGCACGCCCCTGTTCGGCCCGCAGGTCAACATCATGTCCTTCGCTGCCGAACTGGCATTCGGCGGCTGCCCCGTCACCGTTCACAACCTGTCCATCGGGCCCACCGACGACTTCTCGGTCGTCGTCTCCGTCCGCCCCGGCGGCGCCGGGCTGAGGATCGAACTGGACGGCAACGCCGACCGCTACGAGGAGGCCGATGTCGCCGCGCACCAGCAGCGGCTCGGGCACCTCCTGGAGCGGCTGGCCCGCGCCGATGTGGACACTCCGCTCGGCCGGCTGGACATCACGACGCCCGACGAGCGCACCCGTGCGCTTGCCGAGGCCGCGCCCCGCCCCCGTACGACGTCTCCGGAGGCGCCCGCCACGCTGCCCGGACTGTTCGCGCACCAGGCCCGGCGTACGCCCTACGCTCCGGCGCTGACCTGCGGCGACACCACGCTGACCTACGGCGAACTGAACGCCAGGGCCAATCAGCTGGCGCACTGTCTGATCCAGCGCGGTGCGGGCCCGGAGCGGCTGGTGGCCCTCGCGCTGCCGCGCTCGCTCGACCAGGTCGTCGCGATCCTGGCCGTGTTGAAGGCCGGTGCCGCGTATGTGCCGCTGGACCCCGCGGCCCCGGCCGACCGGCTGGCCCTCGTCCTCGGCGACGCCCGGCCCGCGCTGCTGGTGACCGCCGCCGAGGTGGACGCCGCGGTCGGCGCGCACACCGGGGACGCGGTGCCGCGGCTGGTCGTCGACGCGCCCGAGGTCCGTGCGGCCATGGCCCGGGAGGCCGCGACCGACCCGGCCGTGACCGGGCTCCGGCCGGACTGCCCGGCGTATGTCATCTACACCTCGGGCTCGACCGGGCGGCCCAAGGGCGTCGTCGTCACCCACCGCAATGTCACCCGGCTGTTCACCGCGGCCGCCGAGCACCTCGCGTTCGGCCCGGAGGACGTGTGGACCATGTTCCACTCGTTCGCCTTCGACTTCTCCGTGTGGGAGGTGTGGGGCCCGCTGTTGCACGGCGGGCGGCTGGTGGTCGTCCCGTTCGACGTCTCCCGCTCCCCCGAGGACTTCCTGGACCTGCTGGCCGAGCAGCGGGTGACGATCCTGAACCAGACACCGTCGGCCTTCTACCCGCTCATCCAGGCCGACCGGGAGCGGCCCGAACGCCACCTGGCCCTGCGCCACGTGGTGTTCGGCGGCGAGGCGCTCGACCTGGGGCGGCTCGAGGCCTGGTACGACCACCGCGCCGAGGACGCGCCCGCGCTGTCCAACATGTACGGAATCACCGAGACCACGGTCCATGTCACCCATCTCGGACTCGACCGCGCCACGGCGTCCCGCGCGTCCGGCAGCCTCATCGGCGGCCCGCTCGGCGACCTTCGGGTGCTGGTGCTCGACCAGGCGCTCCAGCCGGTGCCCGAGGGTGCCGTGGGCGAGATGTACGTGACCGGTCCCGGCCTCGCCCGCGGCTACCTGGGCCGCCACGGGATGACGGCGAGCCGCTTCGTGGCCGCGCCCTTCGGCCGCTCGGGCGAGCGGATGTACCGCACCGGCGATCTCGCCCGGCGGCGCGCGGACGGCGCGCTCGAATACCTGGGCCGGGCCGACGATCAGGTGCAGATCCGCGGGTTCCGCGTCGAACCCGGCGAGGTCGCCGCCGTCCTCGCGGATCTGCCGGGGGTCGCGCAGGCGGCCGTGGTGCCCCGGACGGACCGGCCCGGACAGACCACGCTGGTGGCCTATGTGGTGCCCGCCTCCGGTGCGACACCGGAGGTGTCGGCGCTGCGCGCCGGGGCCGTGGCGGCGCTGCCGGACTACATGGTCCCCGGCGCGTTCGTGACCTTGCCGACGCTTCCGCTGACCGTCAACGGCAAGGTCGACCGCGCCGCGCTGCCCGCCCCCGACCCGGGTGGTGAGGCGTCGGGGCGGCGGCCGAGCACCGAAGAGGAGAGGGTGCTCTGCGACATCGTCGCCGAGCTGCTGAACCTGGAGCGGGTCGGCGCCGACGACGACTTCTTCACCCTGGGCGGCGACAGCATCGTCTCGATCCAGCTGGTCGGCGCGGCCCGCCGGGCGGGGCTGCGGTTCACCACGCGTGAGGTGTTCCGGTGCCGCACGGTCGAGGCGCTGGCGGCGGTGGCCGAACGTGGCGCGGCCCAGGGCGGTGACGGCGACGACGGCACAGGGGAGCTGCCCGCGACCCCGGTGATCCGCTGGCTCCAGGAGCGGGGCGGCGCCATCGACCGCTACCACCAGGTGATGACGTTCACCACCCCGCCCGGCGCGCGCCAGGAGGAGCTGACCGCGGCGCTGCAGGCGCTCCTGGACGGCCATGACGCGCTGCGCGCCCGGCTGCTGGACGACGGCGACGGCCCGTGGCGGCTGGCCGTCGCCCCGCCCGGCGCCGTGCGGGCCGCCGACCGCCTGCGGCGGATGCCGCTCGCCGACGGCGACACGCCGGCCGGTGCGACCGCGCCCGCGGTGCGCGCCGCGGTGGACCGGCTGGCCCCGCGCACCGGAACGATGCTGCAGGCGGTGTGGTGCGACGCGGGTCACGACCGGCCCGGCCGGATGGTGCTGGCCATCCACCACCTGGTGATCGACGGCGTCTCCTGGCGCGTCCTGCTGCCCGATCTGGCGGCCGCCTTCACCGCGGTGCGCGAGGGCCGCGATCCGCGGCCCGCATCCGCGGCCACCTCGCTGCGCCGCTTCGCGGGGCTACTGGCCGAGCAGGCGGCGACCGGCGCCCGGGACGGGGAGGTGGCGTACTGGCGGGCGGTGCTGACCTCCGCCGAGGAGCCGACTCTGGGGGCCCGGCCGCTGGACCCGGCGGCCGATGTGGCCGGGGCGCGGCGGCAGATGACGGTCACGCTGCCCGCCGGCCCGGCCGAGTCCGTACTGACCACCGTCCCGGCCGCGTTCCACACCGGGGCGCGTGAGGTGCTGCTGGCCGGGTTCGCCGCCGCGGTCGCCGACTGGCGGCGCGAGCACGGCGGCACGGCGCCGGAGGTGCTGCTGGACCTGGAGGGCCACGGCCGCGACGCGGTGGCCGACGGGGCCGACCTGACCCGCACGGTGGGTTGGCTGACAGCCCTCTTCCCGGTCCGCCTGGGCCTGGGCGCCCTGGACTTCGACGAGTTCGCCGCGGGTGGCGCGGCCGCCGGGCAGGCACTGCGGGAGGTCAAGGAGCGGCTGCGGGAGGTCCCGGACGGCGGCGTCGGCTACGGCGTACTGCGCTATCTGGCCCCGCCGGGAACCCTGCCGGACGACGGGGCCCGCCCGCAGATCCTCTTCAACTACCTGGGCCGGTTCGGTGCGGCCGTCCCCGGGCGGCCCTGGACACCGCTGCCGGGCCTGGAGGGGTTCGGCGGGGGCGACGACCCGGCGATGCCGGTCTCGCACGCCCTGCAGGTCGACGTGGTGGCCCAGGACGGGGCCGACGGGCCGGAGCTCACCGCCGTGCTGTCCTGGCCCGACGGCGTACTGGACGAGGCGGCGCTGGAGGCGCTCGCCCAGAGGTGGCGCCGGGCGCTGGCCGGCCTGGCCGCTCATGCCGCCCGACCCGGCAGCGGCGGCCTCACCCCCGCCGACGTCCCCCTGGCCGGGCTGACGCAGGACCAGCTGGACACGCTGGCGGCCGAGACGGGTCCGCTCGCCGACGTGCTGCCGCTCGCCCCGCTCCAGCGGGGCCTGCTGTTCCACGCCGCCTACGACACCGAGCAGCCGGACGCGTACACCGTCGAGTTCCGCTTCGCGCTCGAGGGCACGGTCGACCCGGAGCGGCTGCGGCGGGCGGTGGAGGCCACACTGCGCCGCCACCCCCAGCTGCGCGCGGGCTTCTGGGACGACGGGTCCGGGGCGCCGGTGCAATTCGTGCCCCGGGCGCTCACGGTGCCCTGGCGCCGGATCGACCTGCGCCATCTGGACGAGCGGGCGCGCACGGCGGAGCTGGAGCGGGTGTCGGCCGAGCAGCCGCGGTTCGCCCCGGACCGGCCGCCGCTGTTCCAGTTCCTGCTGGCGCGCACCGGCGAGGACCGGCACATCCTGGTCTTCCGCCACCACCACCTGCTGCTGGACGGCTGGTCGGTGCCGCTGCTGCTGCGCGACATCCGCACCGCGTACGCCGCGGAAGGGGCGGACGCCGGCTCGGCCGCGCCCCCGGCCGTGCCGTACCAGCGATACCTCGACTGGCTGCGCGACCAGGACCGGGAGGCGGCCGAGGCGGTGTGGCGGGCGGCGCTGGCCGACCTGCCGGGGCCGACCCGGCTCGCCCCGGCGGACGCCCCGCGCGCCGGCGGCGGGGTCGAGGAACTGGCCGTGGACCTGGGCGCACCGCTCACCGCTGCCCTGGAGGCCACGGGCCGCCGCCACGGCATCACCCTGGGCACCCTGATGCAGGGCGCGTGGGCGATCGTCCTGGGCGCCCTGACCGGGTCGCGGGACGTGGTCTTCGGCGGCACCGTCGCCGGGCGGCCCGCGGAGGTCGACGGCGTCGAGTCGATGGTGGGCCTGTTCATCAACACCCTCCCGGTGCGGGCGAGGTTCCGCCCGGACGAGCCGGTGCGCGCCCTGCTGGAGCGGTTGCAGCAGGAGCAGGCCGAGCTGACCACCCATCAGCATCTGCCGCTGGCGGCGGTGCAGCGCCTGGGTGGGGTGGGCGAGCTGTTCGACACCCTGCTGGTGATCGAGAACTATCCGTTCCCGCCCGAGTCGCCGCGGGCGGCCGACGGTGCCTGGCAGGTGGCGGGCATCGACGGCCGCGACGACACCCACTACCCGCTGAGCATCGCGGTGATGACCGGCGACGCGCTGCGGCTGCGCCTGGGCCACCGCACCGATGTGTTCACCGCCGAGCAGGTGCGGACCGTCGCGTCCTGCCTGCACCAGGTCCTGGCGCGCCTCGCCGACGACCTGGAGCAGCCGGTGGGCCGGGTGCGGCTGCTGGACCCCGCCACGCACCGCACCGTCCTCGGCTGGGGCCGGGGCGCGGCAGCCTCGGCCGCGACCGGCACCGTCGGCGGACTGCTGGCGGAGGCCGCCGCCCGCACCCCGGACCGTACGGCGCTGGTCGGCGAGGGCGGCACGCTGACCTACGCCCAGCTGGAGGAGCGGGCCAACCGGCTCGCCCGGCTCCTGGCCGCCCGGGGTGCCGGGCCCGAGCACACGGTCGGGCTGCTGCTGCCTCGCGGCGTGGACGCGATCGTCGCCATGTTCGCGGTGCTGAAAGCGGGCGCCGCATACGTGCCCATCGACCCCGGGCTTCCGGCCGGGCGGATCCGCTTCGTGATCGAGGACACCGCCCCGGTCGCGGTCGTGACCGCGGCCGGACTGGCCCCGGCCCGCACCGGCGCGCCCCTGGTCGTCCTCGACGACCCACGGACCGCGGCCGAACTGGCCGCGCCGGCCGGGCAGCCCCTGGCCGACGAGGAGCGCCGCGGCGCGGTGCGGCCGGAGAACCTGGCGTACCTCATCCACACCTCCGGCTCCACCGGTGTGCCCAAGGGCGTGGGAGTCGAACACCGCAACCTGGTGAGCCTGTTCGCGGCCCACCGGCGCGACCTGATCGAGCCGGCGGTGTCGGCCGCGGGGGGACGCCGCTTCCGGGCCGCGATGACCGCGTCGCTGTCGTTCGACACCTCCTTCGACGGGGTGCTGTGGATGCTCGCGGGCCATGAACTCCACGTGGTGGACGACGACACGCGCCGCGATCCACGGGCCCTGGTGGCGTACGTCGCCGAGCATCGCGTCGACTTCCTCGACATCACCCCCTCCTACGCCGCGCGGCTGCTGGACGCGGGCCTGCTGGAGGCCGAAGCGGCGCCCTCGGTGCTGATGCTCGGCGGCGAGGCACTCGGTCCTGGCCTGTGGAGCCGGCTGCGCGAGGCCGCCCCGGCGACCGCCGCGCACAACTTCTACGGTCCCACCGAGTTCACGATCGACGCCCTGTCGGCTCCGCTGGCCTCCGCGGAACACCCCGTGGTCGGGCGGCCGCTGCGCGGTGGACGGGCGTACCTCCTGGACGGCGCGCTGCGGCCGGTGCCCCCGGGCGCCCCCGGGGAGCTGTATCTGTCCGGGCCGCAGCTGGCGCGCGGCTATGCCGGGCGGCCGGCGCTGACAGCGGACCGGTTCGTCGCCGACCCGTTCGTCCCGGGCGGCCGGATGTACCGGACCGGCGATGTGGTGCGCTGGTCGGCCGAGGGGCAGATCGAGTTCCTCGGCCGCGCGGACGAACAGGTCAAGGTCCGCGGGCACCGCATCGAACTCGGTGAGATAGAGGCGGCGCTCACCGGCCACCCCTCGGTGGTCCGGGCGGCCGTGGTGGCCCGTACCGACACCCCGGGGGTGACCCGGCTGGTGGCGTACGCCGTCGCCGCCGCGGGCCCCTGCGACCCGGCGGAGCTGCGCGACCATCTCGCCCGGACACTTCCGGAGTACATGGTCCCGGCCGCGGTGGTACCGGTGGCCGAGCTGCCGCTGACCGCGAACGGCAAACTGGACACCGGCGCCCTGCCGGCGCCCGACTTCGCCGCCGCGGCCTCCGCGCGGCCCGCGGCCACTCCGGCCGAGCACACGCTGTGCGCACTGTTCGCCGAGGTACTGGGGTTGCCCGCGGTCGGTGCCGATGACGACTTCTTCGCCCTCGGCGGCGACAGCATCATCTCCATCCAGCTGGTCAGCCGTGCCCGCCGGGCAGGGCTGGGCCTGAGTCCGCGCGATGTCTTCACCCGCCGCACCGTTGCGGCCCTCGCAGCCGCGGCCACACCGGTGACCCCGGACGGGCCGGTCGCCACCCGTGACCCGTCGGCCCCGGGTGAGCTGCCGCTCACCCCGATCGTCGCGGCGCAGCGCGAACTCGGCGGCCTCAACGACGGCTTCCACCAGGCGTTCGTGGTGGCGGTGCCCGCGGGCGCCACCACGGACAGGCTCGGCGAGGTCCTGCAGGACCTGGTCGACCACCACGACGCGCTGCGGCTGCGGCTGGACGCCGGGGACGGCGACTGGCGGCTGACCGTGCGCGAACCCGGCCAGGTGTCCGCCGCTCCACTGCTGACCACAGCCGAGGTCACGGCGGCCGGAGCGGACGGCGGCCCCGACGCGTACGAGGACGCCTTCGCCACCGCGCTGGACGCGGCACTCCCCGGAGCGCGGGCCCGGCTGAACCCGGCGGCGGGCACCGTCCTGGACGCCGTGTGGTTCGATCCCGGCCCCGAGCGTGCCGGGCGGCTGCTGCTGAGCGTCCATCACCTGGCCGTCGACGGCGTGTCCTGGCGGATCCTGCTGGAGGATCTGGCCCTGGCCTGGCGCGCGCGGGCCGCCGGCCGGCGGCCCCAGCTGCCGCCGGTCGGCACCCCGCTGCGGACCTGGGCCACCGGCTTGGCCGCGCTGGCGCGCACTCCGGAGGTGGAGCGGGAGCTGGAGGTGTGGACGGGGCTGCTGCGCACCCCGGACCTGCCGGTGGCCGACCGCCCGCTGGACCCGGCCCGGGACGTGGCCGCCACGGCCCGCACGCTGACCGTGACCGTGCCCGCCGCGCACACCGCGCCGCTGCTCACCACGCTGCCCACCGCCTTCGCCACTGGGGTGAACGAGGTGCTGCTGGCCGGGTTCGCGGTCGCGGTCGCCGACTGGCGGCGCCGCCGCGGCCTGCACCCGGACGGTCCGCTGGTGGACGTGGAGAGCCATGGCCGGCACGACCTGCTGGAGGGTGCCGATCTGTCCCGTACGGTCGGCTGGTTCACCGAGCAGCACCCGGTACGGCTCGACCCCGGCCCGCTGGACTGGGCGGACGTCGCGGCCGGCGGCCCCTCCCTCGGCCAGGCGGTCAAGCGGATCAAGGAGCAGATCCGGGCCGTCCCCGGCGACGGCGCCGGATACGGCCTGCTGCGGTACCTCAATCCGCGCACCGCCGCGACGCTGGCCGAGCTGGAGCGCGCCGCGTGGGGCTTCAACTATCTGGGCCGGTTCGGTGCCGGGCGGACCGAGGAGGACTGGGCGCCGATCGGCGCGGCCGGGCCGCTCGGCGGGGCCGACCCGGGGATGCCGCTGGAGCACGCCGTCGACCTCACCCTGGTCACCCAGGACCAGCCGGAGGGCTCCACCCTGGTGGCCACCTGGACCTGGGCGGGCGAGCTGCTGTCCGAAGCGGATGTGCGGGAGCTGTCGCAGGCGTGGCTGCGGTCGGTGGAGGCGCTCGCCGCGTACGCGGCCCGGCCCGGCGCGGGCGGCCGCACCCCGTCCGACTTCCCGCTGGTGTCGCTGTCCATGCACGAGGTGGAGCGGCTGGAGGCCGCCCGGCCCGAGCTGGTGGACGTGGTGCCGCTCGCCCCGCTGCAGCAGGGCCTGATGTTCCAGAGTCAGCTGAGCGAGGGCCAGGTCGACCTGTACACCTCGCTGCTCACCCTTCAGGTGCGGGGCCCGCTGGACACCGCGCGGCTGCGCGCCGCGTGGGACGAGCTGCTCCGCCGCCATCCGCTGTTGCGCACCGAGTTCCGGCAGGACGGGCTGCGTGAGACCGTCGGCGTGGTCGTGGACGCGGTCCAGCTGCCGTGGGCGGAGGTGGATCTGTCCGGCTGCGCGCCGGAGATACGCGAGAGCCGGCTGGCGCGGCTGGTGGAGCGGGAACGCGGGCACCGCTTCGACCTGGGCAGCGCACCGCTGCTGCGCTTCACGGTCGTAACGCTGGGCCCCGACCGTCGCGCGCTGCTGTTCACCAACCACCACATGCTGGTGGACGGCTGGTCGATGCCGATGCTGTTCGCCGAGCTGTTCGCGCTGTACGGCGGTGGCGGCGGCGCGCGGCCGCCGTTCGCCTACCGGGACTATCTGGCCTGGCTGGGCCGGCAGGACCGGGCGGCGGCCGAGCGCGCCTGGAGCGAGGAACTGGCCGGTCTGGGGGACGCCACGTTGCTGGCGCCGGGGGAGCGGTCCGGCGCGGTCATGGTCCCGGAGCGGCTCACCGCCGAGCTGTCGAAGGAGACGACGGCCGCACTGACGGCCACCGCCCGCACATTCGGCCTGACCCTCAACACGGTGGTGCAGTCGGCGCTCGCCGTGCTGATCGCACGGGCCACCGGACAGAGCGACGTGGTGTTCGGCACGACCGTCTCCGGCCGCCCGGCGCAGCTGCCCGGTGTGGAGGACATGCTGGGCATGTTCATCAACACCATCCCGGTGCGGGCGGCGGTGCGCCCCGAGCAGACCCTGGTGGAGACGGCCAAGCTGCTCCAGGAGCGGCAGGTGCGGCTGCTGGACCACCATCACCTGGGGCTGGCCGACATCCAGCGGACCGCGGGGCGGCGCGAGCTGTTCGACACCGTCATCTCGTTCCAGAACTTCCCGCTGCAGCAGGCGCTGCCCGACCTCGGCGCGGCCGGTCTGGAGGTGACGTCCGCCGAGAGCACGGATGCCAGCCACTACCCGTTCGTCTTCCACGCCTTCCCCGGGGAGCGGCTGGAACTGCGCATTACCTACCAGCCCGACGTGCTGGATACGACGGGCGCGCGGGCCATGCTGGACCGGCTGGCCCGTGCGGTGTCCGCGTTCGCCACCCGGCCGGAGGCCCGGGTGGGACGGCTGGACCTGCTCGCCGACGGCGAGCGCCAGGCGCTGCTCTCGGCCGGCAGCGGCCCGGCCGAGCCGGTGGCGGACGGCCATCTGGCCACGCTGTTCGAGCGGGTGGCCGCCCGTGCGCCCCAGGCGTGCGCGGTCCGCTGGGAGGGCCAGGAGCTGAGCTATGACGAGCTGAACCGGCACGCCAATCGGCTCGCCCGGCGCCTGGTGGCGATGGGCGCCGGGCCCGAGCGGTTCGTGGCGGTGGCCCTGCCCCGGTCCGTCGCCTGGATCACCGCGGTACTGGCCGTGGCGAAGGCCGGGGCCGCGTACCTGCCGGTCGACACCGACTACCCGCACGAGCGCATCGCGTTCATGCTCGACGACGCGCGGCCGGTGCTCGTCATCACCGCCGACGCCGTCCAGGACCCGCTGCCGCCCGCCGATGTGCTGCCACGGCTGTGCCTGGACGACCCGGCGGCGGCGGACGCGCTCGCCGTGGCGTCCGACACCGACCTCGGCGACGCCGACCGGGCCGGCGCCCTGGTCACCGCCAACGCCGCCTACATGATCTACACCTCCGGGTCGACCGGTCGCCCCAAGGGCGTCGTCGTCACCCACGCCGCGCTGGCCGCACTCGCCGATCTGCACACCCGCCGGCTCGCCGCGGGCCCCGGCAGCCGGGTGCTGCAGTTCGCCTCGCCGAGCTTCGACGCCTCGGTGTGGGAGGTGTGCATGGCGCTGCTGACGGGCGCCACCCTGGTGCTCGCCCCCAAGCACCGGCTGCTGCCGGGGCCCGCGCTCACCGAACTGATCGCCGAGCACCGGGTCACCCACGCCACCATCCCGCCGACCCCGCTCGGCGCGGTGGGCGAGGAGGAACTGCCCAGCCTGACCGCCCTGGTGGTGGCGGGCGAGGCCACCGGCGCCGACCTCGTCGCCCGCTGGGCCCCCGGCCGCACCATGATCAACGCGTACGGTCCCACGGAGACCACGGTCTGCGCGACCGTCAGCGGCCCGCTGACCGGCGGCCGCCCCTCCATCGGCCGCCCCGTACCGCACGCCCGGGTGCGGGTCCTGGACACCACGCTGGCCCCGGCTCCGGTCGGCGTCACCGGCGAGCTGTACATCGCGGGCCTGCCACTGGCCCGCGGCTACTGGGGCCGCCCGGACCTGACCGCCGACCGGTTCGTCGCCGATCCCTTCGGTCCGCCCGGAGCGCGCATGTACCGCACCGGCGACCTGGTGCGCTGGCGGGCCGACGGCGAACTGGACTTCCTCGGCCGGGCCGACCACCAGGTGAAGCTGCGTGGCTTCCGGATCGAACCCGCCGAGATCGAGGCCGTCCTGTCCGGGGCGCCGGGGGTGGCCGAGGCCGTCGTGATGGTACGGGAGGACCAGCCGGGCGAACCGCGTCTGGTCGCCTATCTGCTGGCCGAGGACGACACCGGCCCCGACCTGGACGTGGCCGCCGCCACCGCCGCCGCGGCGCTTCCGGACCACATGGTGCCACGGGTGTTCGTGCCGATGACCGCGTGGCCGCGGACGCCCAACGACAAGCTGGACCGGGCCGCGCTCCCCGCACCACAGGCCCCGGCCGCGGCCGGCCGGCCCGCGCGCACCGTGCTGGAGCAGGTGCTGAGCACCCTCTTCGCCGAGGTGCTCGCACTGCCCGCGGTCGGTGTGGACGACGACTTCTTCCACCTCGGCGGGCACTCCCTGCTCGCCAGCCGGCTGGCCGGCCGCATCCGTTCCACGCTCGGGGCCGAGCTGCCGGTGCGGACTCTGTTCGACAGCCCGACGGTCGCCGGGGTGGCGGCCTGGTTCGGTCGGGAGACGGCGGCGCTGCGGCCCGCGATGCGCCGGATGCCCCGCCCGGAGGTGCTGCCGCTGTCCCACGCCCAGCGGCGGCTGTGGTTCATCGACCGGTACGAGGGCGGCAGTGCCACGTACAACATGCCGATCGCGATGCGGCTCCACGGTCCGCTGGACCCCGGCGCGCTGCGCGCGGCGGTGGCCGATGTCATGGCCCGCCACGAGGCGCTGCGCACGGTCTTCCCCGAAGAGGCCGGCATCCCCCGGCAGTGTGTTCTGGACCCCGATGGGCTGCGGATCGACCTGCCGGTGACCACGGTGGCCGCCGACGGGGTCGCCGAGGCGCTGACCGGGGCCGCCCGCCGCCCCTTCGACCTGGCGGTGGACCCGCCGCTGCGGGTGGAGCTGCTGCGTCTGGACGCGCGGACGCATGTGCTGCTGGTGGTGGTGCACCACATCGCCGGTGACGGCTGGTCGATGGGCCCGCTGTGCCAGGACGTCAGCACCGCCTACGCGGCCCGGCTGCACGGCGAGGCCCCGGACTGGGAACCGCTTCCGATCCAGTACGGCGACTACACCCTGTGGCAGAACGAGCTGCTGGACGAGGAGGCCGGGCCGGACAGCCCGTTCGCCCGCCAACTGCGGTTCTGGACCGAGGCCCTGGAGGGCGCGCCCGAGCAGCTGGCCCTGCCCACCGACCGCCCGCGCCCGGCCGTGCCCGGCTACCGCGGCGACGATGTGGTCTTCCATGTGGACGCCGAGACGCACACCGGGCTCACCGAGCTCGCCCGCCAGTGCGGGGTCACGGTGTTCATGGTGCTCCAGGCCGGGCTCGCGGCCCTGCTGACCCGGCTCGGGGCGGGGACGGACATCCCGCTGGGCAGCCCCATCGCGGGCCGCACCGACGAGGCCGTGGAGGACCTGGTCGGGTTCTTCGTCAACACCCTGGTGCTGCGCACCGACACCTCGGGCAACCCCGGCTTCCGGGAGCTGCTGGACCGGGTGCGCCGGACCGACCTGGCCGCCTACGCGCACCAGGACATGCCGTTCGAGCGGCTGGTGGACGCCCTCGAGCCCGAGCGCGATCCCTCCCGCAACCCGTTGTTCCAGGTGGCCTTCGGGCTGCAGAACGACGCCACACCCGTGGTGGACCTGCCCGGGGTGCGGGGCGAGGAGGAGTTCGTGGGCATGCAGGTCGCCCGCTTCGACCTCATGTTCGGCTTCACCGAGACACATGACTCCGACGGTTCGCCCGCCGGCATGAACGGGTCCGTGGAGTACGCCACCGACCTGTTCGACGCGGAGACCGTCGAGGGCTTCGTACGACGGCTCATCCGGCTGCTGCGCAGCGCGGTCCAGGAACCGGACCGCGGCTTGGACGCGCTCGCGATCATGGACGAGGACGAGCGCCGCCGCATGCTGGTCGACTGGAACGACACTGCGCGCCCCGCCCCCGCCGGCACCCTGGTCAGCCGCTTCGAGGAGCAGGTGGCCCGCACCCCGGCGGCCCCCGCGCTGCTCGGCGGCGACCGCACGCTGGACTATGCCACGCTCGACCAGGAGGCCAACCGGCTCGCCCGGCTGCTGGTGGAGCGCGGCGTCGGCCCCGAGACGCTGGTGGCGCTCGCGATTCCGGCGTCGGTCGAGCAGCTGGTCGCGGTGTTCGCGGTGCTCAAGGCGGGCGCGGGTTATGTGCCGCTCGATCCGCGCCACCCCGTCGAGCGCGTCCGGTTCATGCTCGACGACGCCCGGCCCACGCTGCTGCTCTGCACCGGGCAAGGCGCCTCCCAGCTGCCTGCGGACGATGCCCGGCCCCGGCTGTACCTCGACGCGCCCGCTACCCGGGCGGAGCTCGCGGCGCGCCCCGGCCATGCCCTCGACGACGCTGAGCGGCGCCGTCCGCCGCACCGGAACAACGTCGCGTACGTCATCTACACCTCGGGCTCGACCGGTCGCCCCAAGGGCGTGGCCGTGGCCCACGCCTCCGTCCTGCAATACCTGGACTGGGCCCTGGACATCTATCCGGCGCTGCGCGGCACCGCGCTGCTGCACTCGCCGATCTCCTTCGACCTGACGGTGACCGCGCTGTTCGGGCCGCTGCTCTCCGGTGGCCGCCTGCACGTGGCCGGGATGGAGGAGGACCGGCGGACCATCGAGGCGCTTGACGCCGCCCCGCTGTCGTTCCTGAAGGTGACGCCCACCCATCTGCGGCTGCTCGACGCCCTGCCGCCGGAATTCTCCCCCGCCGACGACCTGGTGATCGGCGGCGAGGCGCTGACCGACGCCGCACTCGCCAACTGGCGCGCCCGCAACCCGCGCGCCACCGTGCACAACGAGTACGGCCCCACCGAGACCACGGTCGGCTGCAGCGTCCACCGGATCGCGCCGGGTGACGAGGTGCGCCCCGGCGTCGTGACCCTTGGCGGCCCCGCGTGGAACACCCGGATGTATGTGCTGGACTCGCGGCTGCAGCCGGTTCCGGTGGGCGTCCCCGGCGAGCTGTACATCGCGGGCGGGCTGCTGGCCCGCGGCTATCTGCACCGGGCGCCGCTGACGGCCGAGCGGTTCGTCGCCGACCCGTTCGGCACCCCGGGCGAGCGGATGTATCGCACCGGCGACCTGGTGCGCTGGCTCCCCGACGGCCGGCAGGAGTTCGTCGGCCGGGTCGACAACCAGGTCAAGGTGCGCGGCTACCGCATCGAGACCGACGAGATCGAGCGCACCCTGCGGGACCACCCCGAGGTGGACGAGGCCGTGGTGACGGTGCGCGAGGACCGCCCCGGGGATCCGCAACTGGTGGCCTATGTGGTGCCCGCGCTGGACGGCTCCCGGGAGGAGAGCGGCTCAGCCGAGGAGCAGATCGACCAGTGGCAGCAGGTGTACGACCTGATGTACGGCGTGGAGCGGCCGGAGGAGTTCGGTGAGGACTTCAGCGGCTGGGCCAGCAGCTACACCGGTGAGGACATCCCGATCGAGGAGATGCGGGAGTGGCGGGACGCCACCGTGGAGCGGATCCGGGCCCTGCGGCCGCGCCGGGTGCTGGAGATCGGCGTCGGCAGCGGTCTGCTGCTGGCCAAGCTCGCCGGTGACTGCGAGGCGTACTGGGGCGTCGACTTCTCCGCCGAGGCCATCGGCGTACTGCGCCGACAGGTCGCCGCCCGGCCCGAGCTGGCCGAGCGGGTGCGGCTGCGGGTGGGCGCCGCGCATGAGCTGGACGGGCTGCCCACGGGCTTCTTCGACACCGTGGTCATCAACTCCGTCGCCCAGTACTTCCCCAATGCGGTGTATCTGACAGACCTGTTGGAGTCGCTGTCCGGCCTCGTCGTGCCCGGCGGGGCGGTCTTCCTCGGGGACCAGCGCAACCTGCGTACCCAGCGTGCCTTCCAGACCGCGATCCGGCTGCGGCAGCACTCGGAGCACCAGGATCAGGCCGCGGTGTCCCGGGCGGTCGAGCAGGCGATCATGATGGAGAAGGAACTCCTGGTCGATCCCGAGTACTTCGCCGCCGTCGCCCGCGACATTCCCGCGTACACGGCCGTGGACGTACGGGTCAAGCGCGGTGCGGGCGGCAACGAGCTGACCCGCCACCGCTTCGATGTGGTGCTGCGTACCGGTCCGGTGGACGCGCACGGCCTCGGCGACATCAACCGGCTGCGCCACGGCGTGGACCTCACCGGCCTGGCCGGTCTCGAACACCATCTGGCCGAGCACGGCGGCGAGCCGGTCCGGGTCACCGGCATCCCCGACGCCCGGCTGGCCGGGGAGCAGGCAGCCCTGCACGCCCTCACCGAAGGGCGTCCGCTGGAGGAGATCGCGGCGGCCCTGGACCGCCCCGAGGAGCCGGGCGTCGACCCCGAGGCGCTGTACGCCCTGGCCGACCGCCTCGGGCTGGCGGTCCAGGTCACCTATGCCTCCGGCGCCCCGGGCCGGCTCGACGCCGTCTTCGGCGCCGAGGGACCCGCCCTGACCGATGTGTACCTCCCCGCCACCCGTCTGGAGCCCGGCGCACACGTCAACAACCCCCTCGGCTCACGCCGGCTGGGCACCCTCGTGGCCGACCTGCGCGCCCACGCCGAGCAGCAGCTGCCCGAGTACATGGTGCCCGCCGCGTTCGTCCCGCTCGACGAGCTGCCCATGACGGTGAACGGCAAGCTCGACCGCCGGGCGCTGCCCGCGCCGGAGTTCAGCGTCAGTTCCACTTCACGGGCGCCGCGCACCGAGCAGGAGGCCCTGGTCTGCGCGGTGATGGCCGAGGTCCTGGCCCTGCCCACGGTCGGCGTCGACGACAGCTTCTTCGACCTGGGCGGAGACAGCATCATCTCGATCCAGCTCGTCAGCCGTCTGCGGGCCGCCGGTGTGGTCCTCACGGCCCGTGATGTGTTCCGGCACAAGACGGCAGCGGCCATGGCGGCCGTCGCCGACACACCCACCGACACCACACCGGCGGGGGCCCAGGCGCCGAGCGTGCCACCGCCGCCCGACGACGGGACGATCGACCGGTCCCTGGTGTCGCTCTCGGATGACGAACTCTCACTCCTCGAATCTGACTGGAGGTTGCCGGAATGAGCACATCGGCAGTCGAAGCGATCCTGCCGCTCACCCCGCTGCAGGAGGGGCTGCTCTTCCACAGCCTGTACGACGACCGCAGCGTGGACCTGTACACCTCGCAGCTGAGCGTCGAGCTGGAGGGCAGGCTGGACGCCGACGCCCTCCGGGCGGCCGCGGCCACCGTGCTGCGCCGCCACGCCAACCTCCGGACGTCCTTCCAGCACCGCAGCTCCGCCCAGCCCGTGCAGCTGGTGATCCGCGAGGTGCCGGTCCCCTGGACCGAGCACGACCTCAGCGGGCTGCCCGACGAGGAGCGCGCGGCCGAGGTGGCGCGGCTGACGGAGGAGGACCGCTCCCGCCGGTTCGACCTCGCACGCCCGCCGCTGCTGCGGTTCACCCTGATCCGGCTGGGTGCCGAGCGCTGCCGGCTGCTCTTCACCCACCACCACATCCTGCTGGACGGCTGGTCCATCCCGCTGCTGCTGAGCGAGTTGTTCGCGCTGTACGCGCGGGGCGGCACCAATGACAGCAAACTGCCGCCGATCCCGCCGTTCCGCGACTTCCTCGTCTGGCTGGCCGGGCAGGACCGGCCCGCGGCCGAACAGGCGTGGGCCGAGGCGCTCGACGGCCTCGCCGAGCCGATGGTGGTGCGGCCGGTGGCGCCGGACCGCATGGCGGTGCTGCCCGAGCGGGCCACCCTCGACCTGAGCCGTTCGCTGACCACCGCGCTCACCGCGCTGGCCCGGCGCCACTCGCTCACCCTCAACACGGTCGTCCAGGGCGTGTGGGCGCTGCTGTTGAGCCAGCTCACCGGGCGCCGTGACGTGGTCTTCGGCACCACCGTGTCCGGCCGCCCGCCGGAGCTGCCGGGTGTGGAGAACATGGTCGGCCTGTTCCTCAACACCCTGCCGGTGCGGGTGCGCATCGATCCCGGCGAGTCCTTCCTGGACATGCTGGTACGGGTCCAGGCCGAGCAGACGGAGCTGCTGCCGCACCAGCACCTGGGGCTCGCCGCGATCCAGCGGCTGGCGGGCGGGGCCGAGCTGTTCGACACCATGACGGTGTTCGAGAGCTTCCCCGTCGACCACAACGCCGAGAGCCTGCCCGGCACCGGGCTGCGCGTCCTGGAGTCCGAGGGCACCGACTACAGCCACTATCCGATCGCGCTCATGGTGCTGCCCGGGGAGCGGCTGCACCTGCGGCTGAGCTACCAGCCCGACCTGTTCGGCGCCGAGGAGACCGCGGCCCTGCTGGACCGGGCGCGGCGGCTGCTGGAAACCCTCGTGGCCGAGCCGGAGCAGCTGGTCGGGCGCCTCGACCTGCTGGACGCGGCCGAGCGGCAGCGGCTGCTGGTGCGGTTCAACGACACCCGCCGACCCGTCGAACCGGCCACCCTCGCCCAGCTCTTCGAGGCCCAGGCCGCCCGCGCCCCGGAGGCCGTCGCCGTCGAGTACGAGTCGACCACCCTCACCTACGGGGAGCTGGACGCGCGGGCCAATCAGCTGGCCCGCCAGCTGGCCGCCCGCGGTATCGGGCCGGAACGGGTCGTGGCCCTGGCGCTGCCGCGCGGTATCGAGTTCGTGCTGTCGGTGCTCGCGGTGGCCAAGGCCGGGGCCGCGTACCTGCCGGTGGACCTGCGCTACCCACGCGAGCGCATCGCCTTCCTCCTGGACGACGCGCGGCCCGCGGCGGTGCTCACCACCACCGGCGCCGCCCGGACGCTGCCCGCCACCGGCGCCGCCGAGGTGCTGCCGCTGGACGACCCGCGGCTGGGCGCCGCGCTGGCGGACACCCCGCGCACCCCGCTGACCGGCCGGGAGCGCACGGCACCGCCGCACCCGCTGCACCCCGCCTACGTCATCTACACCTCCGGCTCCACCGGGCGCCCCAAGGGCGTCGTGGTGAGCCATCTGGGTCTGGCCAACGCCGTCGCGGTACAGCGCCGTAAGCACCGGGTGGGGCCGGGCGACCGGGTACTGCAGTTCGTCTCCCCGAGCTTCGACGCCTCGTTCTGGGAGCTGTCCAAGGCCCTCTTCACCGGCGCCACCCTGGTGTGCGCGCCCGAGGAGCGCCTCACGCCGGGCCCCGACCTGGCCACGCTGCTCGACGAGCGGCGGATCACCCATCTGATGATCCCGCCGTCGCCGCTGTCGATGATGCCGGCCGGCAGCCTCGGCACGGTGCGCGGGCTGATGGTGGGCGGCGAGGCGTGCTCGGCCGAACTGGTCTCCGACTGGGCCCCCGGGCGCCACATGGTCAACGCGTACGGGCCGACCGAGGCCACGGTCGCCGCCACCATGACCGACGGGCTCACCCCCGCCGGCGCCGCGCCATCCATCGGTACCCCGCTGGACAACACGCGTGCCTATGTGCTGGACCAGGCGCTGCGGCCGGTGCCGGTGGGCGGGGTGGGCGAGCTGTATCTGAGCGGGGTGGGGCTCGCCCGGGGCTATCTGGGGCGGGCGGCGCTGACCGCGGAGCGGTTCGTCGCCGACCCGTTCGGCGCGCCCGGGGAGCGCATGTACCGCACCGGCGACCTGGTGGCCTGGACCGACGCCGGGGAGCTGACCTTCGCCGGGCGGGCCGACGACCAGGTCAAGATCCGTGGCTTCCGCATCGAGACCGGTGAGATCGAGTCCGCCCTGCACGGCCACGCCGCGGTGCGGCAGGCGGTCGTCACCGTCCGCGAGGACCGCCCCGGCGACCGCCGCCTGGTGGCGTACGTGGTGCTGGAGGGGGCCGGCGCGGACGAGGTGCGCGAGCATGTCGCGGAGCGGCTGCCCGGCTACATGGTGCCCGCCGCCCTCGTCGTACTCGACGAGCTTCCGCTGACCCGCAACGGCAAGGTGGCCAAGGCCGCACTGCCGGCACCGGCGGCGCAGGGCGCCCGGCGCGCGCCCTCGACGCCGGAGCAGGAGATCGTCTGCGGTCTGTACGCCGATGTCCTCGGCGCACCCGAGGTCGGTGTCGACGACGACTTCTTCCAGCTGGGCGGTCATTCGCTGCTCGCGATCCGGCTGGCCGGGCGGATCCGCTCGGCCTTCGGGGTGGACGTGCCGATCCGCGTCATCTTCGAGGCACCCTCGGTCGAGGCGCTGACCGCCCGGATCATAGCCGCGCTGCCGCGGGATGACACGGCGTCCGCGGCCGGGGCCCGCACGGTGGAGGTCTCCCGCGCGGACCGCCGTCTGTGGTTCATCAACCGCTTCGAGGAACACCGGGCCGCCACCCACAACGTGCCGTTCGCCGTGCGGCTGACCGGCGACCTCGACCAGGAGGCGCTGCGCGGCGCGCTGCACGATGTGCTGGCCCGGCACGAGGCGCTGCGTACGGTCTTCCCCGAGCGTGACGGCGAGCCGAGCGGTGCGGTGCTGCCGCCGTCGAGCGTGCGCGTACCGCTCACGGTGGCCGACTTCGACGAGGCGGCGGTGACCGCCGAGGCGGCCGGCGGATTCGACCTGGCCACCCGGCTGCCGGTGCGGTTCGCACTGTTCCGCGTCAGCGGCGGCGAAGCCGTCCTGGTGACGGTGGTGCACCGGATCGCGGGCGACGACTGGGCGGGCGGACGGCTGCTGCGCGACCTGGCGGCCGCCTACCGGGCGCGGGCCGGCGGCGAACCGCTGCGCTGGGAGGCGGAGCCGGAACCGGACCGGGCCCGGGAGGAGCGGGCCCTCGAGTGGTGGGCCGGACACCTGGCGGGCGCGCCCGAGGAGCTGCCGCTGGCCACCGACCGGCCGCGCCCGGCCGTGGACGCCCAGCCCTCGCACGGTGTGCCCATCCGGCTGGGCGGCGCGGCACGGGAGCGCCTCACCGCGCTGGCCGAGCGGGCCGGCACCGACCTGGAGACGGTGCTGCGCGCCGCGTTCGCCCTGGTGCTCGGCGGCCTCGGGGCCGGCCATGACGTGCCCGTCGCCACCCTGTCCCACCCCGCCGGGGAGACCGGCCCCGCGGCCTTCGGGGCGCATCTGTCCGTCCTGCGCGTCGACACCTCCGGTGATCCGACGGTGGCCGACCTGATCGCCCGCGTCGGCCGGGCGGCCGCCGAGGCCCGGCGCCACCCGGTCCCGTTCGAGCGGCTGTTGCGCCGTCTGGAGCCGGACCTGATCGCCTCGCGCCATCCACTGGCGCAGGTCGCCCTGACCGTACGGAGCGGTGGGGGCACCGCGCGGTGGCCCGGTCTGGTGGTGCGTCCGGACGACGCGGCCCTGGGCGTGGAGAAGTTCGACCTGGCGGTGGTCCTGGCCGACGCGTCCGGTGGCCCGGAGCTCACCGGACGGCTGCACTACCGCTCGTCGCTGTTCGACGCGGAGTCCGTGGCGGGGCTGTGGGAGCGCCTGACGTCGGTGCTCTCCCAGCTCGCCAACGCGCCCGGCGGGCGGCTGTCGCGGCTGCGGCTGCTGACCGGGGCCGAGCACGCGCGGCTGCTGACCGAGTGGAACGACACCGCCGTCGAGGTACCCGCCCTGGCGGACACCGTGCAGCACCGATTCGCCGAACAGGCCGCGCGGGTGCCCGATGAGCCGGCCCTGCTGTGGCAGGGCGGGCAGCTGACGTACCAGGAGCTGGACGCGGCCGCCAACCGGCTGGCCCATCTGCTGTGCGCCTCGGGCGTGACGGCGGGCTCCCGGGTGGCCGTGCTGCAGCGCCGCTCGCCGGATCTCGTCGTGTCGCTGCTGGCCGTGCTCAAGGCCGGCGGGACCTACGTACCGCTGGACGCACGGGCACCGCTGGCGCGCAAGGCCCTCATCGTCGCCGAAACGGACGCCGCGGTGGTGCTGACCGACACCGCGTCGGCGTCCGACGCGCCCCCGGCCGGCGGTCCGGTCATCGTCGTGGACGACGAGCCCCGGCTGGCCGAACAGCCGGCCGAGGACCCGGGAGCCGGGGGCCATCCGCAGCAGCTCGCGTACATCATGTACACCTCCGGCTCCACCGGTCGGGCCAAGGGCGTGGCAGTCACCCACCGTGACCTGCTGGCGTTCGCGCTCGACCGGTGCTTCGCCGGGGATGCCCACGGCAGGGTGCTACTGCACGCCCCGCACGCCTTCGACGCTTCCAACTACGAACTGTGGATGCCGCTGCTGAGGGGCCGTCAGGTGGTGCTCGCACCGCCGGAGGACCTGGACGTGGCGTCCCTCGGGCGGCTCCTGAGCGAGTACCGGGTGACGGCGCTGCATCTGACGGCAGGGCTGTTCCGGCTGGTGGTGGACGAGGACCTGGAGTGCCTGGCGCCGGTGCGCGAACTGCTCGCGGGTGGCGACGTGGTGCCCGCCGCCTCGGTCGCCCGGCTGCTGGACCGCTTCCCCGGCATGGTGTTCAAGGACACCTACGGTCCGACCGAGACCACCAGCTTCGCCACCTTCCACCGGATGGACGCCGCCACCCCGCCCGCCGGCACCGTGCCGATCGGCGGCCCGATGGACAACATGCGCGTCTACGTGCTGGACGGCATGCTGCGACCGGTGCCGACCGGGGTCACCGGCGAGCTGTACATCGCCGGTGAGGGGCTCGCGCGCGGCTACTGGGGCCGGCCGGGGCTGACCGCCGCCTCGTTCGTGGCCGACCCGTTCGGCCCGCCGGGCACCCGCATGTACCGGGTCGGCGACCTGGTGCGGTGGACACCGGAGGGCGGACTGCTGTTCGCGGGTCGCGCCGACGACCAGGTCAAGATCCGCGGGTTCCGCATCGAGCTGGGCGAGGTGGAGGCGGCCGTCTCCCGGCTGCCGCGGGTGGCCCAGGCCGCGGTGGTCGCACGCCGCGCCGCCGACGGCCCGCAGCGGCTCATCGCCTACCTCGTGCCCGCCGACGGCGCGGCCCTCGACGCCGAGGCGGTGCGCCGTCGGCTGGCCGACGAGCTGCCGGACTACATGGTGCCCTCCGCCGTGGTCACCCTGGACCGGCTTCCGCTCACCGCCAATGGGAAGGTCGACCGCGCGGCGCTGCCCGCGCCCGAGGTCACCGTCTCCGGCCGGGCCGCCCGCACCCCGCGCGAGGAGCAGCTGCTGGGCCTGTTCGTCGACCTCCTGGGGCGGCCGGACGTCGGCGTCGACGACAGCTTCTTCGCCCTCGGCGGCGACTCGCTGCTCGCCACCCGCCTGGTCAGCCGGGTCCGGGCCGCCTTCGGCGTGGAGCTGCCCATCCGGGCGGTGTTCGACGCGCCGACGGCCGAGGCGCTCGCCGCCCGGCTGGACGACGCCCGCGCCGGGCGCAGCGCGCTGCGGGCCATGGCGCGGCCGGAGCACATCCCGCTGTCGTTCGCCCAGCGGCGGCTGTGGTTCATCAACCGGTTCGACGGCCAGAGCGCCACGTACAACATGCCGATCTCGATCCGGCTGCGGGGCCCGCTCGACAAGGCCGCGCTCACGGACGCGCTCGGCGACCTCGTCGGCCGGCACGAGAGCCTGCGGACGGTCTACCCCGAGCGGGACGGCGTGCCCTACCAGCGGATCCTGTCCGCGGACGAGGCGCGGCCCGACCTGGCGGTGGTGGCGGCCGACCCCGGGGACGTGGACGAGCGGCTGGAGGCCGAGGTCCGCCGCGGTATCGACCTGACGGCCGAGGTGCCGCTGCGGGTGTCGCTGTTCCGCCTGGCGGAGCAGGACCACGTCCTGCTGTTCGTGCTGCACCACATCGCCGGTGACGGCTGGTCGATGCGGCCGCTGGCGACCGACCTGGCCACCGCCTACGCCGCGCGCTGCGACGGGCGGGCGCCGCGGTGGGAGCCGCTGCCGGTGCAGAACGCCGACTACGCGCTGTGGCAGCAGCAGGTGCTGGGCGACGAGGACGACCCGGACAGCGTCTTCTCCGGGCAGCTGCGCTACTGGCAGGAGCAGCTCGCCGCGCTCCCGCAGGAGCTGGCGCTCCCGGTGGACCGTCCGCGCCCGGCGGTCGCGAGCCACCGCGGCATGCCCGTGTACTACCGGCTGGACGCGGAGCTGCACCGGAAGCTGCTGGCGCTCTCCCAGGAGACGGGCGCGAGCCTGTACATGGTGTTGCAGGCCGGGCTCGCCTCGATGCTGCACCGGGTCGGTGCGGGCACCGACATCCCGATCGGCAGCGTGATCGCCAACCGCACCGACGAGGCGCTCGACGACATGGTCGGATTCCTCACCAACATGCTGGTGCTGCGCACCGACACCTCCGGACGCCCGACGTTCCGTCAGCTGGTGGACCGGGTGCGGGAGACCGACCTGAGTGCCTACGGCAACCAGGACGTGCCGTTCGAGCGGCTGGTGGAGGCCGTCAACCCGCCTCGTTCGCTGGCCCGGCACCCGCTGTTCCAGGTGCTGCTGAACCTGCAGAACCTGCCGGACTACGCCAGTGAGATGCGGGGCCTGGAGGTGAGCTCGTACGTGGTCAACCTCGGCGCGGCCCGGTTCGACCTGGCCTTCGGCTTCTCCGAGGAATACGACGCCGATGGCGGCCCCGCCGGGCTCCAGGGCGACATCCAGTACAGCGTCGACCTGTTCGACCAGGCCACCGCGGAGGACTTCGCCGCATACCTGGCCCGGGTGCTGCGGTCCGCCGCGGACGACCCGGACCGGCCCGTCGACCGCCTGGCGATGCTGCCCGCCGAGCGGCGCGACCGGCTGGTGTCGGGGTACGCGGCGGGCCGCGCCATGGAGGTGCCCGCGGCGACCCTGCCGGAGCTGTTCACCGCCCAGGCGGCGCGCACCCCGGACGCGCCCGCGGTGGTGCGTGGCCCGCTCACGCTGACGTACGCGGAACTGGCGGCCGCCGCGGGCGGGCTCGCCCGCCACCTGATGGCGGCCGGCGCGGGACCCGGCACGCTGGTCGCGGTCGCGCTGCCCAGGACACCGCGGCTGGTCACCGCCCTGCTCGGCGTGGTGACTTCCGGTGCCGCGTATCTGCCGATCGATCCCGGCAACCCGGCCGACCGCATCGCCTTCGTGCTCGGCGACGCGGCGCCCGCGGTGGTGCTCACCGACACCGCCACCGCGGCGCGGCTTCCGGAGTGCGCCGCGCCCGTGGTCCTACTGGACGCGCCGGAGACGGCGGCGGCACTGGAGCGTTGCGAAGGCGGGCCGGTGACCGACGCGGAGCGCGGCCGCCCGTTGTCCATGCGGGACGCGGCGTACGTCATCTACACCTCCGGCTCCACCGGGCGGCCCAAGGGCGTGGTGGTCGAGCACCGCTCACTCACCGACTACCTGGCGCACACCACCGCCGAATACGCATCGGCGCGCGGGGTCGCGCTGGTGCACTCGCCCGCCTCGTTCGACCTGACCGTCACCGGCCTGTACACACCGCTGCTGGTCGGCGGCCGCGTCAACCTCGCCTCGCTCAGCGAACCGGTGCCGCAGGAGGAGGCCGGGCTCGCCGCGGCGCCCGTCACGTTCCTCAAGGCCACCCCGAGCCATCTGCCGCTGCTCACCGCGCTGCCCGACGGCTACTCGCCCTCCGGCGACCTGCTGCTCGGCGGCGAGCCGCTGCTCGGCTCCAGCCTGCGCGAATGGCGCGAGCGGCACCCGGACGTGACGGTGCGCAATGTGTACGGGCCGACCGAGGCCACCGTGAACTGCGCCGAGTACCGCCTCGCCCCCGGGGCACCGCTGCCGGACGGGCCGGTGCCCATCGGGCGGCCGCAGGCCAACGCCCGGCTGTATGTGCTGGACGCGGGGCTCGAACCGGTGTCCGAAGGCGTGACCGGGGAGCTGTATCTGGCCGGTGAGGGGCTGGCGCGCGGCTATCTGCACGCGCCGGCGCCGACCGCGGAGCGGTTCGTCGCCGACCCGTACGGACCGCCCGGCGCCCGGATGTACCGCAGCGGCGACCTGGCCAAGTGGAACCGGGCCGGGGAGCTGGTGTACGTGGGCCGCGGCGACGACCAGGTCAAACTGCGGGGCTTCCGGATCGAGCTGGGCGAGATCGAGGCGGCGCTCGCCGCGCATCCGGCCGTCGCCGGCGCGACGGTGATCGTGCGCGAGGACCGGCCGGGCGACCAGCGCCTGGTGGCCTATCTCGTCCCGGCACCCGGCGCCGCGCCCTGCGCCCCCGCCGACCTCGCGGGGCACGTGGCCGGACGGCTGCCGGAGTACATGGTGCCGCAGGCGTATCTGACGATGGACGAGCTGCCGCTGACCGCGCACGGCAAGGTGGACCGCGCCGCACTCCCCGCTCCGGCGGCGGACCGGCGGGACGGGCCGGGCGCGGCCGGCGCGCGCACCCCGCGGGAAGAGGTGCTGTGCCACCTGTTCGCGGACATGCTCGGAGTGCCGGACGTCGGCGTGCACGACAACTTCTTCGACCTGGGCGGGCATTCGCTGCTCGCCACCCGGCTGGTCAGCAGGATCCGCTCGGCCTTCGGTCTTGAGCTGCCGATCCGCGCCGTCTTCGAGGCGCCCACGGTGGCCCGGCTGACCGCGTACCTCACCAATGCCGGGGCGGGCCGCCGCGCGCTCGCGCCGATGCCGCGCCCGGACGACATCCCGCTGTCGTTCGCCCAGCGGCGGCTGTGGTTCCTCAACCGCTTCGACGGCGCGGCCGACTCCGCGTACAACCTGCCGATCGCCCTGCGGATGACCGGTGCCCTGGACCGGGACGCGCTCACCGCGGCGCTGGGCGACCTGGTGGCGCGGCACGAGGTGTTCCGCACCGTCTTCCCCGAGTCCGCCGGAACCCCCGTGCAGCGGGTGCTTTCCGCGGACCGGGCCGCACCGCGGCCGGAGGTCACCGAGACCACCGAGGAGCACCTGGCCGGGCTGCTGGCGGCCGAGATGCGCCGCGGCTTCGACCTGACCACCGAGCCCCCGCTCCGGGCCCGGGTGTTCGCGCCGGCCGCGGAGACCCATGTGCTCACCCTGACCATGCACCACATCGCCGCCGACGGCTGGTCGCTCGCCCCGCTCATGGCCGACCTGGCGACCGCCTACCGGGCGCGGGCCACCGGCCACCAGCCCGGCTGGCAGCCGCTGCCCGTGCAGTACGCCGACTACGCGCTGTGGCAGCGCGCGGTGCTCGGCGACGAGGCCGAGCCGGACAGCCCCATCGCCCGGCAGCTGCGCTACTGGGAGGAGACGCTGGCCGGGCTGCCCGACGAGCTGTCCCTGCCCACCGACCGCCCCCGCCCGGCCGTGGCGAGCTACCGGGGCGCCAACGTCCCGGTGGAGATCCCCGCCGCACTGCACCAGCGGATCGGCGAGCTGGCCCGGTCCCGCCAGGCGAGCGTCTACATGGTTCTGCAGGCGGGCCTGGCGGCCCTGCTCTCGCGCCTGGGCTGCGGCACGGACATCCCGATCGGCAGCCTGATCGCCGGGCGCACCGACGAGGCCCTCGAGGACCTGGTCGGATTCTTCGTCAACACCCTGGTGCTGCGCACCGACACCTCCGGAGAGCCGACCTTCGCCGAGCTGCTGGACCGGGTGCGCGCGACCGACCTGGCCGCCTACGCCCACCAGGACCTTCCGTTCGAGCGCCTGGTGGAGGCGGTCAACCCGGGCCGTTCGATGGCCCGCCACCCGCTGTTCCAGGTGGCGCTCAACCTGCAGAACGCCGCGCGGGCCGACTGGAGCCTGGGCCTGCCGGGGCTGACGGTCGAGCCGGAGGGCTTCACGCTGGAGACGGAGAAGTTCGACCTGTCCCTCACCTTCACGGAGCACCACGCCGCGGACGGCACACCGGCCGGTATCACCGGCACGGTGGGCTACGCCGTAGACCTCTTCGAGGGCGAGCGGGTGGCCGGTCTTGCGGCCCGTCTGGTGCGGCTGCTGTCCGCGGCCACCGCCGCGCCCGACGAGGCGGTCGGGGAGCTGGAGCTGCTCGACCCCGAAGAGCGGTCGGCGCTGCGTACGGCGGGCACCGGGCCGCGGCGCACGGTCCCCGCCGACGGCGTCGACGCGCTGCTCGCCCGCCGCGCCGCGGCCACCCCCGGCGCCCTCGCGGTGCGCGGCCCCGACGGGTCGCTGACGTACGGCGAACTGGACGCCGCCGTGACCCGGCTGGCCCGGCGCCTGGTCGGCCGCGGCGCGGCGCCCGGCCGCCTGATCGCAGTGGCCCTGCCGCGCGGCACCGGCCTGCTGGTGGCGCTGCTGGCGGTACTGCGCTCGGGCGCGGGGTATCTGCCGCTGGACCCCGCACACCCCGCGGAGCGGCTGGCCGCCACCCTCGCCGACGCGCGTCCGCTGCTCGCCCTCGCCACCCGCGCCACCGCCGCGGCCCTGCCCGAGGGAGCGGACCTGGAGCTGCTGGACGACGCCGAGCCGCACCGCACCCCGGATTCGCCGGGGCGGCCGTGGACCGACGACGAGCGGGCCGCGCCGGTGCATCCGGAACACCCCGCGTACGTCATCCACACCTCGGGTTCGACCGGACGGCCCAAGGGCGTCGTGGTGCCGCGGCGCGCGCTGGCCAACTTCCTCGCCGACATGGCCGAGCGGTTCCCGCTGGAGGCCGCCGACCGGCTGCTGGCCGTCACCACGGTGGCGTTCGACATCGCCGCGCTGGAGCTGTACCTCCCGCTGGTGAGCGGAGCCGCGGTGGTCATCGCCGACCGCGACACGGTGCGCGACCCGGCGGCGCTGCTGAGGCTGGCCGACGAGGCGGGCGCGACCGTACTGCAGGGCACGCCGTCCCTGTGGCAGGCGCTGGTCGCCCATGACCCCAACGCGCCGCGGGGCCTGCGCGCCCTGGCCGGCGGTGAGGCGCTGCCGCGCGAACTGGCGGACCGGATCACCGGGGCCGGCGCGGAGCTGACCAACCTGTACGGGCCGACGGAGACCACCATCTGGTCCACGACCGCGGCGCTCGGTGCCCGGCCGGGCACCCCGGCCATCGGCGCCCCGATCGCCAACACCACCGTCCACGTCCTGGACGGGCGGCTGCGGCCGGTCCCGGCCGGGGTCGCGGGCGAGCTGTACATCGGCGGCTCGGGTCTGGCACACGGCTATCTGGGGCGGCCCGGCCTGTCGGCCGAACGCTTCGTGGCCGACCCGTACGGCCCTGCGGGCACCCGGATGTACCGCACCGGGGACCTCGCCCGGTGGGGCTCCGACGGGTGTCTCGAGTACCTGGGCCGGGTCGACCACCAGGTGAAGCTGCGCGGGTTCCGCATCGAACCCGGGGAGATCGAAGCGGCGCTGACCCGCCATCGGGATGTCGCCCAGGCGGCGGTGCTGCTGCGCGAGGACAGACCGGGCGACCAGCGGCTCGTCGGATACGTCGTACCGGCGCCCGGCCGGGCGGCCGACGCCGCGGAGCTGCGCGCGCATCTCGCGGCGTCCTTGCCCGAGTACATGGTCCCGTCGGCGCTCGTCGCGCTCGACGCGCTGCCCATGACGCCCAACGGCAAGCTCGACCGGCGTGCCCTGCCGGAACCGGCGGCCACGGCCCAGAGCGCCCAGGGCGGCGCCCCGCGCTCCCCGCGCGAGGAGATCATGTGCGGACTCTTCGCCCAGATTCTCGGTATGGACGCCTTCCCGGTCCATGACAGCTTCTTCGAGTCCGGTGGCCATTCGCTGCTGGCGACGCGGCTGATGAGCCGGGTGCGCACGGTCTTCGGCGTCGAACTGCCGATCCGCGCCCTGTTCGAGCACCCCACCGCGGCCGGGCTGGTCGGCCGGCTCGACGGTGCCGACCGGGCCCGCCCCGCGCTGCGCCCGCAGCCCCGCCCGGAGGTGCTGCCGCTGTCGTTCGCCCAGCGCCGGATGTGGCTGCTGCACCGTCTGGAGGGACCGAGCCCGACGTACAACATGCCGTTCGTGGTGCGGCTCTCCGGCGACCTGGACCGGGACGCGCTGCGGACCGCGCTGGACGACGTCCTCGACCGGCACGAAAGCCTGCGCACCTTCTTCCCCGAGGTCGACGGCGTGCCCAGTCAGCAGATCCTGACCGGCGCCGACGCCCGGGTGGAGATCGCCTCGCGCCAGGTGACCCCCTCCGAGGCGGAGGCCGCGACGGCCGAGGCGGTCCGGGTCCGGTTCGACCTCACCGCCGACCTGCCGGTGGCGGCGACCCTGCTCTCCCTGTCGCCCACCGAGCACGTCTTCGTCCTGGTCGTCCACCACATCGCGGGCGACGGCTGGTCGATCGGCCCGCTGGCCGGGGACGTGGCGCGGGCGTACGCGGCCCGCTGCACCGGGCGGGCGCCCGACTGGGAGCCGCTGCCGGTGAGTTACGCGGACTACGCGCTGTGGCAGCGGGAGCTGCTGGGCGAGGAGTCCGATCCGGACAGCCTGTTCGCGGCGCAGGTCCGCCACTGGGAGCGGGCCCTGGCTGACCTGCCCGACCAGCTGAACCTGCCCACCGACCGGCCGCGCCGGGCGGTGGCCAGCTTCGAGGGCGGACGGCTGGACATCCGGCTGCCGGGGCGGCTGCACACCGCGATCCGGGCGCTGGCACGGCAGCAGGGCGCGAGCACGTTCATGGTGATGCAGGCCGCGGTGGCGGCGCTGCTGGGCAAGCTCGGCGCGGGTACGGACATCCCGCTGGGCAGCCCCATCGCGGGCCGCACCGACGAGGCGCTGGACAAGCTGGTCGGCTTCTTCGTCAACACCCTGGTGCTGCGCAACGACATCAGCGGCAACCCCTCGTTCGCCGACCTGGTCGGCCGCGCCCGGGAGACGGCGCTGGCCGCGTACGCCCACCAGGACGTGCCGTTCGACCACCTGGTGGAGGTGTTGCGGCCGGACCGCTCCGCGGCACACCAGCCGCTGTTCCAGGTGATGCTGGCCCTGCAGAACGCCACGGCGGCCGCGGACCTGGAGCTGCCCGGACTCACCGTCACCGCCGCGGACGGCTTCACCGGCGTCTCCCGCTTCGACCTGTTCTTCAGCTTCGCCGAGCAGTTCGACGACGACGGCTCGCCGGAGGGCATGGCCGGGTTCGTCGAGTACAGCACCGACCTGTTCGACGCCGGTACGGTCGCCGGGCTGCTGGCGCGTCTCGAGCGGCTGCTGACCGCCGTGACCGCGGATCCCGAGCGTCCGGTCTCCTCCGTCGACCTGCTGGGTGAGGAGGAGCGGGAGACCGTGCTGCGGCGGTGGAACGACACCGCCACGAACGCCGCGCCGGACAGCGTGACCGAGCGGTTCGCCGCCCAGGTGGCGCGCACGCCGGACGCGGTGGCCGTCGCCGCGGGCGAGCGGCGGCTGACCTACCGGGAGCTGGACGAGGCGTCCGACCGGCTCGCGCGGCGCCTGGTCGCACTCGGGGTCGCCCCCGAGGGCCGGGTCGCCCTGTTCCAGGAGCGCTCGCCCGGCCTCGTGGTGTCGATCCTCGCGGTGCTCAAGGCCGGTGCCGCGTATGTGCCGATCGATCCGCGCTACCCGGCCTCCCGGCGCGGCCACATCATGGCGGACAGTCAGGTCTCGGTGCTGCTCACCGACCTGGCCTCGCCCGCGCTGGAGTGCGCGCACGGCGCCACCGTCCTCGTGGTGGACGCCCCGGCTGGGACCGACGGGCCGGACGCGCCACTCCCGGCGGCCGTGCACCCCGAGCAACTGGTCTACGTGATGTACACCTCCGGTTCGACCGGGGTGCCGAAGGGCGTGGCGGTCACACATGCCGACGTCACGGCGCTCGCGGCGGACCGGGCGTTCGCCTCGGGCGCGCACCACCGGGTGCTGCTGCACTCGCCGCAGGCGTTCGACGCCGCCACGTACGAGCTGTGGGTGCCGCTGCTGAACGGCGGCCGGGTGGTGCTGGCCCCGCCGGGCGACCTGGACCTTCCGACGCTGGAGCGGGTCGTCGCCGAACACTCGGTCACCGGGCTGTGGATGACCGCCGGGCTGTTCCGGCTCACCGCGGAGGAGGCCCCGTCGTGCTTCGCGGGCGTGGCCGAGGTGTGGACCGGCGGCGACGTGGTGCCCGCGGAGGCGGTGCGGCGGGTCATGACGGCCTGCCCGGGGACCGTGGTCGTGGACGGCTACGGCCCGACCGAGACCACCACCTTCGCCACGCGCTTCCGGGTGCCGGACCCCGACCGCGTCCCCGCCCAGATCCCCATCGGGCGGCCGCTGGACAACATGCGCGTCCACGTTCTGGACGACGGGCTGTGCCCGGTCCCGCCAGGTGTGCCGGGGGAGCTCTACATCGCGGGCGCCGGACTGGCACGCGGCTATCTGGGACGGCCGGAGCTGACGGCCGAGCGGTTCGTGGCCGATCCGTACGGCCCGGCGGGCGGCCGGATGTACCGGACGGGCGACCTGGTGCGGTGGAACGCCGAGGGCGCGGTGGAGTTCCTCAGCCGCGCCGACGACCAGGTCAAGATCCGCGGCTTCCGGATCGAGCCGGGCGAGATCGAAGCCGCTCTCGCCGGCCACCCGGACGTCGCCCAGGCGGCCGTCGTGGTGCGCGAGGACCGCCCCGGCGACCACCAGCTGGTGGCGTACGTGGTGCCGGGCGCGGACGACGCACAGGCGAAGAACGGCTCAGCCGAGGAGCAGATCGACCAGTGGCAGCAGCTGTACGCGCAGATGTACGGCGTGGAGCGGCCGGAGGAGTTCGGTGAGGACTTCAGCGGCTGGGCGAGCAGCTACACCGGTGAGGACATCCCGATCGAGGAGATGCGGGAGTGGCGGGACGCCACCGTGGAGCGGATCCGGGCCCTGCGGCCGCGCCGGGTGCTGGAGATCGGCGTCGGCAGCGGTCTGCTGCTGGCCAAGCTCGCCGGTGACTGCGAGGCGTACTGGGGCCTGGACTTCTCGGCCGAGGCGATCGCCGTGCTGCGCGAGCAGGTGGCGGCCCGGCCGGAACTCGCCGGGCGCATCGAGCTGAAGCTGCGTGCCGCGCATGAGCTGGACGGGCTGCCCACGGGCTTCTTCGACACCGTGGTCATCAACTCCGTCGCCCAGTACTTCCCCAATGCGGCGTATCTGACAGACCTGTTGGAGTCGTTGTCCGGCCTCGTCGTGCCCGGCGGGGCGGTCTTCCTCGGGGACCAGCGCAACCTGCGTACCCAGCGTGCCTTCCAGACCGCGATCCGGCTGCGGCAGCACTCGGAGCACCAGGACCAGGCCGCGGTGTCCCGGGCGGTCGAGCAGGCGATCATGATGGAGAAGGAACTCCTGGTCGATCCCGAGTACTTCGCCGCCGTCGCCCGCGACATTCCCGCGTACACGGCCGTGGACGTACGGGTCAAGCGCGGTCACGGTGACAACGAGCTGACCCGCCACCGCTTCGATGTGGTGCTGCGTACCGGTCCGGTGGACGTACACGGCCTCGGCGACATCAACCGGCTGCGCCACGGCGTGGACCTCACCGGCCTGGCCGGCCTCGAACACCATCTGGCCGAGCACGGCGGCGAGCCGGTCCGGGTCACCGGCATCCCCGACGCCCGGCTGGCCGGGGAGCAGGCAGCCCTGCACGCCCTCACCGAGGGACGCCAGGCCGCCGAAGCCCTGGAGGCCCTCAGCCATCCCGACGAGCCGGGGATCGATCCGGAAGCACTTCATGCCCTGGCCGACCGCCTCGGGCTGCCGGTCCAGGTCACCTACGCCTCCGGCGCCCCGGGCCGGCTCGACGCCGTCTTCGGCGCCGAGGGGTCCGCCCTGACCGATGTGTACCTGCCCGCCACCCGTCTGGAGCCCGGCGCACACGTCAACAACCCCCTCGGCTCACGCAGGCTGGGCACCCTCGTGGCCGACCTGCGCGCCCACGCCGAGCAGCGGCTGCCCGCCTACATGGTGCCCGCCGCGTTCGTCCCGCTCGACGAGCTGCCGACGACCGTCAACGGCAAGCTCGACCGGCGCGCCCTGCCCAAGCCCGACTTCTCCGGAGCGGCCACCTCGAGGGCGCCGCGCACCGAGCGGGAGGCGCGGCTGTGCGCGGTGATGGCCGAGGTTCTGGCCCTGCCCACGGTCGGCGTCGACGACAGCTTCTTCGACCTGGGCGGAGACAGCATCATGTCGATCCAGCTGGTCAGCCGCGCCCGGCGGGCCGGGCTGCTGATCAGCACGCGCGATGTGTTCCAGCACCCGACCGTCTCGGAACTGGCCGCCGTGGTCCGCCTCGCGGACGACGCCGCGCCGGAGGGGGCCGACGAGCCGGACACCGGCGAGGTGCCGCTGCTGCCCATCGTGCACTGGCTGCGTGAGCGGGGCGGCCCCATCGAGGGCTTCCACCAGTCGCGGATCGTCCCCCTGCCCGCGGGCGCCACCGCGGAGCCGCTGCTGCGGGCCCTGCGGGCGCTGCTTGACCACCATGCCGCGCTGCGCATGCGGCTGCGGCGGAACGAGGAGCGGTGGCGCCTGGAGATCCCGCCGGTCCCGGCCGTCCGTGCGGAAGAGCTGCTGCGCCGCGTGGACGTGGCGGGACTGGACGAGGCGGCGCTCGACGCCGCGGTCACCGAACATCGCGAGGCGGCGGCGGCCCGGCTGGCCCCGGACGACGGCGTGATGATGCGGGCCGTGTGGTTCGACGCGGGCCCGGAACACGGTGGGCACCTGCTGCTCCTGGTGCACCATCTGGCCGTGGACGGAGTGTCCTGGCGGGTGTTGGTGCCCGACCTGGTCGAGGCGTACGAGGCGGCCGCGCGGGGCCGGGAGATCGCCCTCCAGCCGGTCGGCACCTCGCTGCGCGGCTGGGCCACCCGGCTGCACCGGCTGGCGGCCGGGCGCCGTGCCGAAACCGGGTTCTGGGAGGCGGTGGTGGGCGCTCCGGAGCCGCCGCTGGGCCGCCGCCCGCTCGACCCGGCCCGCGATACCGTCGCCTCGACCCGGTTCACCCACGTCCGGCTGCCCGTGGAGCTGAGCACCACGTTGCTGACGGACGCACCGCGCGCCATCCACGGCGGGGTGGACGACATCCTGCTCACCGCGCTGTCGCTGGCTCTGACCCGGTGGCGCGCCGCGCGCCGCGGCGACGCCCGCGACGACGTCCTGGTGGCGGTGGAGAGCCACGGCAGGCACGACATCGTGGACGGTGTCGACCTCACGCGGACCGTCGGCTGGTTCACCGCGATGTACCCGGTGCGGATCGACCTGTCGGGTCTCGGTCCCGAGCGGGTGGGTGGTCCGGCCGCCGAACGGGCCGCGAAGGCGGTGAAGGAGCAGCTGCGCCGGATCCCCGACCACGGGATCGGCTACGGGCTGCTGCGCTACCTCGACCCGGAGTCCGCCGCCCGCCTCGCGGGCGGCGCCGAACCGCAGGTCGCGTTCAACTACTTCGGCCGGTTCGCGACGCCCGGCGACCCGCTGCCGCCGACCGCCGCCGAGCCGGTGTACGAGACCGGCCGCTATGACGGCGACACCGACGGGCAGCGGCCGTTCGGCCATGCCCTGGAGATCAACGCGCGCGCGGACGACACGGCCGACGGACCGTCCCTGAGCTGCATGTGGACCTGGCCGGACGAGTTGTTCACCGACGAGGAGGTCCACGAGCTGTGCGCGGGCTGGGTCGAGGCGCTCCAGGCGCTGGCCGACCTGCCGCGCCGGCCGGGCGCCGGCGGGCGCACCCCCTCCGATCTGCCGCTCGTCCAGCTCACACAGCGCCAGATCGAGCGGCTCGAGGCCGATCTGCCGGGCCTGGCGGACGTGTTGCCGCTCACCCCGCTGCAGGAGGGGCTGCTCTTCCACGCCCGCTATGACGAGACCGGCCACGACCCGTACACCGTCCAGTTCCTGTGGGCGCTGGACGGCCACGTGGACCGGGACGCGCTGCGGGCGGCGGTGCGCACCCTGCTGCGCCGCCACCCCAACCTGCGGGTGGCCTTCCGCCAGGACGACCTGGACCGCCCGGTGCAGGTGGTGGTCGACGACCTGCCGCTGCCCTGGTACGAGCACGATCTGCGGACCTTCAGCGGCGAGGAGCTCGACCGCGAGGTGGAGGGCGTCGTCGCGGAGGACCGTGCGCGCCGCTTCGATCCGGGCCGGCCACCGCTGATCCGCTTCACCCTGATCCGGGTGGCCGAGAACGCGTACCGCTTCCTGTTCACCAACCACCACATCCTGCTCGACGGCTGGTCCATGCCGATCCTCCTGGGCGAACTGGCCGCCCTGTACGGGGCGGCGGGCGACGACCGGGCTCTGCCCGTCCCGGCCGACTACCGCGGGTACCTCACCTGGCTCGCCCGGCAGGGCCGGGACGAGGCCGAGGACGCCTGGCGCGAGGCGCTGGCCGGGCTGCAGGAGCCGCTGCTGCTCGCGCCGCGGACCGGTGCCCAGGTACCGGCCGCGCCGGAGCGCCGGGTCGTGGAGGTGGACGAGGAGCTGAGCGCGGCGCTGGCCGAGGTGGCGCGCCGCCACGGGCTGACCCTCAACACGGTGGTGCAGGGCGCCTGGGCCACCCTGCTGGGCAGGCTCACCGGCCGGGACGACGTGGTGTTCGGCGCCACCGTCTCCGGGCGGCCCCCGGAGGTGCCGGGCATCGAGACGATGGTCGGGCTGTTCATCAACACGCTGCCGGTCCGGGTCCGCCTGGACCAGTCGGAGCCCCTGTCGGCGCTGCTGGAGCGGATCCAGCGGCAGCAGTCGGCGCTGATGGCCTATCCGTACCTGCGCCTGTCCGACGTGCAGCGGCTGGCGGGCCTGGGCGAACTCTTCGATTCGGCCACGGTGTTCGAGAACTACCCAGCCCCGCCGCCGGGCCTGGCCGCCGAGCCGGGCGAGGTGGACGTCAGCGGAGACGAGACGCGCGAGGCCACCCACTATCCGCTGGCCCTGTGCGCGTCCATGCGCGGGGCAACGCTGCGGCTGCGCGTCGACCACCGGCCCGATGTGGTCGACGCGCCGACCGCGGCAGGGCTCGTGGACCAGTTGACGCGCTGGCTGCGGGCGCTGGCCACCGACCCGGACCAGCCGGCCGGTGGGATCGACCTGCTCGGCCCGGGTCAGCGCGACCAGGTGCTGCGGCGGTTCAACGACACCGCCCGCGCGGTCCCGTCACCGCGCTGGTCCGAGCTGGTCGCCGAGCAGGCCCGGCGCGCCCCGCGGCGCACCGCCGTGACCTGCGGGGACGAGCGGCTGAGCTATGCGGAGCTGGACCGGCGCGCGAACCAGCTCGCCCGGCTGCTGGCCGAACGGGGCGCCGGGAAGGGCTCGCTGGTCGGTCTGGTGCTGGAGCGCACGCCCGACACGGCGGTGGCCGTGCTCGCCGTCGCCCGGTCGGGCGCGGCGTATCTGCCGGTCGACCCGCGCTATCCGGCCGAGCGGTGCGCGTTCATCCTGGACGACGCGCGCCCGGCGCTGATGATCGCGACCACGGACACGGTGCGCCTGCTGGAGGAAGCCGGCGGTAACCGGCCGACGCTCGTCCTGGACGACCCCGCGGTACGTGCCGCGTGGGCGGCCCACAGCGACGCGCCCCCGGCCCCGGCCGGGCCCGCCTCACCCGACGAGGCCGCGTACGTCATCTACACCTCGGGCACGACCGGGCGGCCCAAGGGCGTCGTGGTCACCCACCGGGGCATCGGCAACCTGGCGGCGGCGCAGACCGAGCGGTTCGCCATCCAGTCGGACAGCGGTGTGCTGCAGTTCGCCTCGCCCAGCTTCGACGCGGCGGTCTCGGAGATCGTCACCGCCCTGACGGCGGGCGCCACCTTGGTGCTGGCCCCGGCGGCCGAGCTGATACCGGGTCCCGCGCTGGCCGAGGTGGTCGCCCGGCACGGCGTCACCCACGCCACCGTCCCGCCCACCGCGCTGGCCGCGGTGGCGCCCGACGGGCTGCCCGGACTGCGCACCCTGGTGGTCGCGGGCGAGCCCTGCCCGTCCCATCTGGTGGAGCAGTGGGCGCCGCGGCTGCGCATGGTCAACGCGTACGGGCCGACCGAGCTGACCGTGTGCGCCACGATGAGCGAACCGCTCACCGCGGGTGCCGCGGTCCCCATCGGCCGGCCCATCGCCAACACCTCCGCCTATGTGCTGGACGCGCGGCTGCGGCCGGTGCCGCCCGGGGTGGCCGGTGAGCTCTACGTCAGCGGGCCCGGCCTGGCGCGCGGCTACCTCAACCGGAGCGCGCTGACGGCGGAGCGGTTCGTCGCCGACCCGTTCGGCACGCCCGGGGGACGCATGTACCGCACCGGCGACCTGGTCCGCTGGACCCACGACGGGCAGCTCACCTTCGTCGGCCGGGCCGACGAGCAGCTGAAGGTACGTGGCTTCCGGATCGAGCCCGGCGAGATCGAGTCGGTGCTCCTCAGCCACCCGGACGTGGCGCAGGCCGCCGTCGTGCTGCGGGAGTCCGGCCCGGCCGGACGCCGCCTCACGGCGTATGTGGTGCCGCACGACGGGGGCCGACTCGACCCGATGGTGCTGCGCAAACACCTCGCGGGCCAGGTGCCCGACTACATGGTGCCCGCGGCGTTCGTCGCCCTGGACACCCTGCCGGTCACCCCGAACGGCAAGCTGGACCGGCCGGCCCTGCCCGCGCCGGACACCGCGGGCAGCACCGGCGGCGGCGCACCGAGGACACCGCGGGAGGAGATCCTGTGCGGGCTGTTCGCCGAGGCGCTGGGGGTCCGCCGGATCGGGGTCGAGGACAACTTCTTCGACCTCGGCGGCGATTCACT
The DNA here is from genome assembly GCF_017874715.1 of Streptomyces iranensis. Lineage (GTDB taxonomy): Bacteria > Actinomycetota > Actinomycetes > Streptomycetales > Streptomycetaceae > Streptomyces > Streptomyces iranensis. The sequence continues at coordinate 118,701 of NZ_JAGGLR010000022.1, forward strand.
GACCGCGGCCGGGCTGGTCAGCAGGGTGAACCTGGCCTTCGGCACCGCGGTGAGCATCGCCGCGCTGTTCGACGGCCCCACCGTCGAGGGCCTCGCCGAGCGGCTGACCGCCGGTGACGAGGGTGACCCGCTGGACGTGGTGCTGCCGCTGCGGGGCACCGGCGACGCCGAGCCGGTGTTCTGCCTGCCGCCCGCGGGCGGGCTGAGCTGGACGTACACGGGGCTGCTGCGCCACGTCGACCCCGAGCACCCGGTGTACGCGCTCCAGGCGCGCGGCCTGGCCCGCGACGAACCGCTGCCGGAGTCGGTGGCGGCAATGGCCGAGGACTACCTGGAGCAGATCCGGGCCATCCAGCCGCACGGCCCGTACCATCTGCTGGGCTGGTCGCTCGGCGGTGTCCTGGGACATCTGATCGCCACCCGGCTGCAGGCCGCCGGGGAACACGTCGCGACGCTGGCCATTCTCGACGCCTACCCCGTGGTCAACACCCAGGAGGCGGTCGAGGAGCGTCCCGAGGACGTTCTGCGGCAACTGCTGGCCTACCTCGGCCACGATCCGGCGGAGCTGGGCGACGGCCCGCTGGACCACGCGCGGGCCCGCGCCCTGCTCGACGACGGCGACAGCGCCATCGCCGGGCTGGAGGAACGCCACATCGAAGCCCTGGCGCGGGTGGGCAGCAACATCTCCCGCATCACCGCGGATTTCCGCCTGGACACCTTCCGCGGCGAGGTGCTGGTCTTCCACGCCGCGCACGGCAAGGAGGGCTCGGCCTACACACCGCGGTTGTGGGACCCGTACGTCGACGGGCGCGTGGTCCGGCACGACGTGGCCTGCGCCCACAACGACATCACCAAGGCCGCCGCCTGGGCCGTGATCGGCCCGGTGCTCGCCCGGTCCCTGCGCGACGCGCGCACCACCCCGAACCCGTCCGACCGTTGACGGACCTCTCCACCGAAGGAGCACACCCGATGCGACAAGCGACCGACGCGCGCCAGGATCCGGCGGGCCCGTCCGGCGACGGCGTCCCCGTCTTCCAGCTGATGGACCCGGAGCTGGTGCGCGACCAGTACGGCTTCTTCGCCCGGCTGCGGGAGAAGTCGCACGTCTGGTGGGCGGAGCTGCCGGACGGCTCACGGTGGCTGGTGCCCACCCGCTACGAGGACATCCGGCTGGCCCACCTGGACCCGGTGCTGCGGCAGAAGCCGGATCCGGAGGACGACCCGGTCTCCGACGAGGAGGGCGGCATCTGGCGGATCTACAACGAGCACCCGGTGGTGACCGACCCGCCCAAGCACACACGGCTGCGCAAGCTGCTCAGCGGCGCGTTCACCGGGCGGCAGACCGAGCGGATGCGGCCGCGGGTCGAAGAGACCGCCGCCGAGCTGCTGGACCGCCTGGCCGAGGAGGGCGCGGACGGCAGCCCGGTGGACCTGATGGAGCGTTACGCCTGGCAGCTGCCGCTGGTCCTGATCTGCGAACTGCTGGGCGTCCCCGAGGACCGTCGCCAGGTGTTCCACGACTGGTCGCGGAACGCCCGCGACTTCAGCGGCGGTGACACCCACGAGGGCCGGGAGGAGATCGCCTACCGGATCATCGACGTCATCAAGGAGCTCATCGCCGAGCGGCGCGCCCACCCCACCGAGGACCTGCTGGGCCAGATGGTGCAGGCCCGGGACACCGACGAGGGCAGGCTCAGCGAGATCGAGCTGATCTCGACCGCGTTCATCGTGCTGCTCGCCGGGTTCGAGACCAGCGTGGGCCTCATCGGCAACGGAGTGCACGCGCTGCTGCGCAACCCCGAGCAGCGCGCGCTGGTGGAGAGGGATCCGTCGCTGATGCCGGGCGCCGTCGAGGAGTTCCTGCGGTTCGACCCGTCGCTGTTCCTCACCAACGTCCGGATCTCCGGCGCCCCGACCACCGTCGCCGGGGTCACCATCCGCAAGGGCCAGCCGGTCCTGCTGTCCCTGGGCGCCGCTAACCGGGACCCCGGGCAGTTCCCGGATCCCGACCGGCTGGACGTCACCCGCCATGCCGGCGGCCACCTGACGTTCGGCTACGGCATCCACCACTGTCTGGGCGCCCCGCTCGCCCGGATGGAGGGGGCGATCGCCATCGGGCGGCTGCTGGAGCGCTTCCCGCGGCTGCGGCTGGCCGGTGACGGGGACGTGCCGTTCATCCCCAATCCCATCTCCCGCACCCCGCTGAAGCTGTCCGTGCTGCTCACCTGACACCCCGTGGGGTGGGTCCCGCTCCGGGACCCACCCCACGGCCGCGCGAGCGTCTCCGGCCCGGCCCTTGCCCCGCCGGGCCGGAGACCTCACGACCGCGCACAGGCCGGGCAGCCCGCGGTGGTGCGGTGGTACTCCCAGGCCGCCCCCGCCAGCGCGACGCCCCACAACACCCAGGAGGAATAGAACATGAGCGGAACCCACGGGCGCAGCCCGATCTCCTCGACCGGCGGCGTGGCCGGGTCGTTGACGTACCGCACACCCGCCACCAGCGCCGCCGGGGCCACCTCGGCCAGCACCGCGAGGCCGAAACAGCTCGGCACCAGCACCAGCGGCCGTGGCACCCGCGAACCCCCGACCACCGGGACCCAGCGCGGGAACACCCGGCCCCACGGCCGGACCAGCGCCAGTGACAGGAGCGATCCGGCGAGGGCGGGCACGACCGGCAGCCAGCCGCCCGGGACGGCGTGGATCACCTCGGGCCGGGTGATACCGATGTCGCTGCCGCACTCCCAGGCCAGCTTCACCACCGGGTACGGCAGGGACAGCGCGCACGCCGCGTAGCCACTCCACGCCGGGGCCCGCGACGCGGCCGTGCGCGCCCGCCGCCCGCACCGCGGACAGGCCGGTGCTCCCTCCCGCGCCTGCCACCGGGCGGCCGAGAGCGTCAGCGCGGCCGAGCCGAGGGCGAGACAGCGGGCCGCCACCCGGCCCGGGACCACTTCGGCGGCGTCCGGGTCCGCCGTTCCGGCCGTACGGCGCAGGGCCACGGTCAGCGCGTCGAACAGGAGGTGACTCCCCCCTTGAACCAGCCCCGCGGCCGCGCCGCGCGCCGCCAGCTGAGCGGCCCCCCGCGTCCGGTGCCGGGCCGCGGGTACGGCCGTGAGCGCCGCCAGCGCCAGACCACCCGCGGCGGATGCGCCCTTCAGCAACCGCTCGCCGGGGAACGGCCCCCGCTCACGGCGGCGGGCGAGGGCGGCCGCGGCGAACGTGGCCGCGCACCCCGCGACCGCCCATGCCGCGCGGGCCCGCCCCCGTCGTTGTGTTGACGCCATGTCAGCTCTCCCGTCCATCCGTTCGCCGCTGCCGAGCACACGGTACGAACACGCCCGCGCGAAATGGCAGTCGGCTTCCAAGAATCGAGAATCGGCAGACCCCATGTCCCAGACCACCGACCCACTGTTCAGCACCGCACCACCCGACCTGGCCGACCCCCGCCGCTACACCGAGGACGGCATCGAGGAGGTATGGCGGCGGCTGCGCACCGCCCACCCCGTCTTCCTCACCCGGCGGCCCCACGCCGCCGACTACTGGTCCGTCCTCGGCCACGATCCGGCGGCCCAGGTGCTCAAGGACGCCGGCACCTTCTCGTCCACCGGCGGTATGCGCCTGGACGCCGACCCGGCGTCCAACGAGGCCGCGGCCGGGAAGATGCTCATCGTCACCGACCCGCCCCGGCACGGAGGCGTCCGCCGCGTCATCAACTCCGCGTTCACCCCGCGGATGGTGGGACGGCTCACCGACACCATCCGGCAGACCGCGGTCGAGGTCATCGAGACCGCGCTCGACCAGGGCGACGTCGACTTCGCGCAGGTCGCCGCGCGCCTCCCGGTCTCGGTCATCTCCGACATGCTCGGCGTGGAGCGAGCCGACTGGGACTTCATGCTCAAACTCACCATGATCGCCTTCGGGGCGGATGAGACAGCCGGCACCGACCCCCAGCGGATCGCCGAGGCGCACACGGAACTCCTCGTCTACTACGACAACCTGCTGGCCCGGCGGCGGCGCGATCCGCAGGAGGACATCGTCAGCGCCCTCGCCCACGGCACCGTCGACGGCGCGCCCCTGACGGACGAGGAGATCCTGCTCAACTGCAACGGGCTCATCTCCGGTGGCAACGAGACCACCCGCCACGCCACCATCGGCGGGCTGCTGGCATTCCTCCGGGCGCCCGACCAGTGGGCCCGGCTCCGCGCCGAGCCCGAGCTGCTGCCGTCCGCCGTCCAGGAGATCCTGCGCTTCACCAGCCCCGCACTGCATGTGCTGCGCACCGCGCGGCGCGAGGTGGACCTCGGCGGCCACCGGATCCGGCCCGGCGACCAGGTGGCGGTGTGGCTGCCCGCGGCCAACCGTGACGAGGCGGTGTTCGCCGATCCCGACCGCTTCGACATCGCCCGCACCCCCAACCGCCACCTCACCTTCGCCACCGGTACGCACTTCTGCCTCGGCTCCGCGCTCGCCACCAGCGAACTGACCATCTTCTTCGAGGAGTTGCTGGCCCGGGTGGACCTGGTCGCGCCGCGCGGCGCGCCGCGGCGCATGCAGTCCAACCTCATCTGGGGCTTCACCTCGCTGCCCGTCACCCTCACCCGCCGCGCGACCCCGTCGCGCTGACCAGTGCCGGCGTCAGGTCAGCCCCGAGGACCTCTAGGAGAGACATGACCACTGTGAACCTGTCCGCCGCGGACCGCCGGGAGACGGGCGCGGTGGCGGCCGAACTGGCCGCCACCGCGCCCGGCCTCATCGACGATCCGCACTGGGTGGCCGAGGCCCGGAGAATGTCCTGCCGTCTTCCGGCGCGGCTGCGGGAGGCCACCCGCCTCTTCCGCCACGACCCCGGCCGGGACGGCGTCCTGATCGTGCGCAATCTGCCGGTGGACGAAGCGGAGTTGCCTCTGACTCCCACCGTGCCCGAGTCGGTGGAGCGCACCGCCACCGTGCCCGCTGCCGTCGCCGTGATGGTCACCCTGCAGATCGGCGAGATAGCGGCGTACCGGGACGAGAAGTCCGGTGCGCTCGTCCAGAACGTGGTGCCCGTGCCCGGCCGCGAGGAGTCGCAGAGCAACGCCGGCTCCACCCCGCTGGAGATGCACGTGGAGAACGCGTTCCATCCACACTGCCCCGACTACGTCGGCCTGCTCTGTCTGCGCAACGACCAGCCCCTGAACGCCGGCACGATGGTGTCGTCGATCCGTACCGCCCTGGGACTGCTGAGCCCCGGGACGCTGCGCGTCCTGCGGGAGGAGCGCTTCACCACCACCCCGCCGCCGTCCTTCAGCGGCGGCGGCCCCGACCCCGCGCACGCGGTGCTCAGGGGGGACCCGGACGATCCCGACGTGAAGGTGGACTTTCACGCGACGACCACCGACGACGACGAGGCGAAGGTGGCGATGGAGGCTCTGCGGGGCGCGTTCCTCCAGGCCGCGCGGACGCTGGTCCTGCGGCCGGGGGAGATGGCCGTCGTGGACAACCGCATCGCCATCCACGGGCGCACCGCATACCAGCCCAAGTACGACGGCTACGACCGGTGGCTGCACCGCACCTTCATCCATCTGGACCACCGCCGTACCCGGGCCCACCGGGCCGGCAATGGAAATGTCCTGTTCTGATCCGCCCGGCCCCGCGGGACGTGCGGGGAGGGGCGGGGTGTCGGGGTGTCATCCGCGAGGCGCATCCAACCTCCCCCGCGCGGCGGAGGCGGTGCGCCCGCGGGACGGATGCGCCCGCCGCCCCCACGGGACAGGCTGGACTGTCGGCACCGCGAAACCGGAGGTCACGGTGACTGTTTCCGCGCAAACCCCGGCCCACCCCGGCCCCGGGCTGCCGTCCCCGGAGCCCACGTGGCGGGCGTGGCCGCGGCGGTGGCCCCGGTGGGCGCCCCACGCCACCGCGGTGTGGGGCGTGGGGTACGCCGCCGTCCAGGTGGTCTGGGCCGCCGCGGGCACCACCGTGCCCTGGTCGCCGCATGTGGCCTACGCATCCGGCGTCCAACTCGCGCTGGCCGCCCTCGCCCTGCTGGCCGCCGGGGCCTGCCTGGCCACCCCCCGGCCACTTGCGCGGCGCGGCCGGGTGGCGGTGGCGGCGGTGCTGGCCGTGGCGATCCCCGTCTTCGCGATGGGCATGGCGAGCCTGCCCGCGTACGTCGTCACCTTGGCGTCGTTATCGGGCGTGGAGAGCGCCACCGGCTTCGCCCATGTCCTGCTGAACACCGTGGGCCTGGCCCTGCTGCTGCTGGTCGGCCTCTCCCACCGGCGGCGGCTGCGGGGCCGGTGCCCGCGGTGCGGGGCCGGGCACACCGGCGACGGCAGCGGGCCGCTGGCCCACCCGCCCGCCTCCGTGGCGTCCCGGCGGACCCGGGTCCAGGTGTACCTGCTGATGAGCGGGCTTCTGCCGTGGGCGGTCGTCAAGACCATCTGGACGCTCGGCGGCGACGCGCTGAGCGTCACGGCGGAGAAGTGGCGCGAGGAGAACGCGGGCGGCTCGGGCGCGGCCAAGGCGCTCGCCTCAGTGGGCGTCGACGTCACCGTCCTGGCCGCGCTGGCCGGGATCTTCCTGCTGCTGGGGTTGATGTACCCCTGGGGCCAGGTGTTCCCACGCTGGACGCTTCTCCTCACCGGGCGGCGGGTGCCCCGGCTCCTGCCACTCCTCCCGGCGTGGCTGTCGGCCATCGGCCTGTCGGTGTACGGCGTCGTCCTCGTGATCTACGCCCCGCTCAGCGCCACGGGTGTGCTGCCCAGGATCAAACCGGACGGGGCGTTCACCTCCAGCGCGGGAATCACCTGGATGGTGCTCTTCGGCGGGCTGGCCTTCGGCGGCCTGGGCTTCGGACTGATCGCCGCGGCCCGCTCGTACGCCGCCCGCACCCGTCCGGTCTGCGCGATCGCCGCCACGGACGCGGCGCCGGGGGACTGATAAGCCGGAGTGCTATATCGAGGCGGGCGGGTGCGGGGAGCGGAGCACGAGCAGGGTGATCTCGCTGGGGGCGAAGACGCGGAACGGCGGGCCCCAGAAGCCGGTGCCGCGGCTGGTGTAGAGGAGGGTGCGGGGGCCGTGGTGGCTGAGGCCGGCGAGGGCGGGCTGGTCGATGCGGACGAGGTGGTGGAAGGGCCATATCTGGCCGCCGTGGGTGTGGCCGGAGAGTTGGAGGTCGATGCCGGCGGCTGCTGCCCGGTCGATGAACTTGGGCTGGTGCGCCAGGAGCAGGACGGGTAGGTCGGGGTCGGCGCCGGTCAGGGCTCCGGCGAGGTGGGCGCGGTGGCCTGGCAGGCCGGAGGACTCGGCGGTGACGTCGTCCACTCCGGCGACCACGAGGGTGTCGCCTCCGCGTTCGAGCAGCAGATGGCGGTTGCGCAGCGGCTCCCAGCCCAGCTCGTCCATCAGGTCGACCCAGCCCTGGGCCTCGCTGTGGTACTCGTGGTTGCCGGTGACGTATACCCGGGCCCGGGTGGCCCGCACGGTACCGAGTGGGGCGGCCTGGGCGCGGCGGCGTTCGGCCGTGCCGTCCGCGATGTCGCCGGTGTGGCAGACCAGGTCGGCTTCCAGAGTGTTCACCGTCTCGCACACCCGCGCCGACCAGCGAGTGCGATCGAGCGGGCCGTAGTGGGTGTCGGTGATGAGGGCGACGCGGATGCCGTCCAACCCAGGCCCCAGCCGCGGGAGTTGCACGTCGAGTCGGCGCACGCGTGGCACGCGGCGGGCCTCGGCGTACCCCCAGCCGAGCAGTACGGCGGTCGTGCCGAGGACGGCCCAGGTGACGATTCGGGCCCGGTCCTGGCTCTCGCCGACGCCGGCCACGGTCAGGGCGAGCCGCAAGAGGACGCCGAGCAGAACGGACCAGGTGAACAGAGTCCAGCTGGTGCCCAGCAGGGTGTCACCGACGATCGCCGCCCGGTCCTGCTGGCGCCGGCCGTGGCCCCGCACCATCGCGAGCGGCATACCGATGAGGCCGAGGGCGAACAGGGCGGTGCCGACCAGCGTGACGGGCAGCGGCCAGTGCTGGCCGCTGTGCAGGAGCACCCAGCAGGGCACGGCCCACAGCAGGACGGGGGCGATCATGGGGATGAAGCGCATCAGGCGGCGCAGTCGGCTCTGCCGCGGCGCTCGCGCTTCACCCTCGGCGGGCCGGGTGTTGCTGGTGTCGGTCACGCTTCCCCTCCCTGACCAAGCTGCCGTCTCGCGCACTGTATCCGGTCGCCTTGGGCCGGCCGGACCGGTTCGGCCTTCGCCGAACTCCCCCACTGGCGCGGGGCCGACCCGGGACAACGCCTACGTCAAACACCACGCGGAACGGCTCGCCCACACCGCCGTCTTAGCTCTGCCTGAGCTGTTTGCGGTTGGCTGTCAGGACTTCGTCGGACAGCCCGGGGTCGGCCTCGGCGACGGCGCGGGAGACCACCAGCGCGCCGACCATCTGGCAGAACAGCGCCACTGCCTGTTCGCGGGCTTCTGCCGCAGTCGGTTCGGTGCCGGATTGGTGCGCGCGATCGAGCACCATCTCGGTGATGGTGCTGAAGTATCCCTCAAGCCCGCGCCGGTACTCGGCCTGAGATGTGGCGCCGTGGCGTCCGGCATCGACTGCCAGGGCGGCTGAGGCGCAGCCGGTTTCCGGGTGATCACGGTGGGCGGCCGTCACGTATACGTCGACCATGTCGTGCAGGGCTGCTCGGGCGGAGCGGGGATGTGCCTTGCGGATGGCGGCGAGCGCGTTGAGCGAGTCGGCGAAGCCCTGACGGTAGACTTCGAGGGCGAGGTCTTCCTTCGAGGAGAAGTGGTTGTAAAAGCCTCCGTGCGTCATCCCGGCGGTCTTCATCAGCTCCTCGATGCCGATCCCGTCGATGCCGTGCAGCCTGAAGCCTTCGCCTGCTGCCCGGACGATCTTTTCGCGGTTGAGCTTCTTCTGCTCCTGGGTGATGCGTGGCACCTCGGACACCTCCTCGACAAGACGGCACCGCTGCGTGCGGGCCGAGGCCGATATCTCGCCCATTGTGATGATACCTGGCATCAAAAAGTGTTCACGCACGCTCTCCGGCTTGACACGGATCTGCTCGTCGGGATCCGTGCCGTGGGAATCACTCCGGGTGAAGCGGCGATCCGGCAGATGCGCAGCGCTGAACCGGGCGGACGAATCATCCTGGGGTGGGAGTTCGCCGGGGTGGTGGAAGCCGTGGGACCGGAAGCCACGGGCTTCGCAGTCGGCGATCGCGTCATGGGCACCGGAGACATGTCACGAGACGGCGCCTGGGCGGAGCGGCTCGCGGTCGACCATCGTGTGGTGGCGAGGATTCCAGCTGCTGAAGAGCGGAACCTCGGCCCTGGTGGCGAGCACGGCCTCGCGTCCCGAATCACGCGAGTGGTGCACGAGGATGGGAGCGGATGTGGTCGTCGACCACACCGGAAACGTGCCCGGTCAACTGCGTGACGCCGGTGCCGACCGGATCGACCTGGTGTTGTCCACTTCGGGGACCATCGGCAATGTCGGCTGGATCGCCGAGATCCTGCGGCCATTCGGTCACCTTGCCGTCATCGATCTGAACGGTCCGCTCGACCTTGGACCGCTCGTCGGCAAATCGGTGTCGCTGCACACCGAAACCGTCTTCAGCAAGATCATGGCCGGTGGCGACATCGCCGGCCAGGGCAGAATCCTCGCCGAACTGGCAGCGGATGTCGCCGCGGGCCGGCTGCGTCCCATCGCCACGACGGTGCTCAGCGGCCTGAGTGTGGACACGATGAGAGCAGCCCACGAACTGGCCGAGAGCAGGCGGACGATCGGGAAGACCGTGATCAACGTCTGAGCCCGTCCGTCTTCTCCGGCATCGGTACCCGTGCGCCGACAGGGCGCCTGACGGGTATCCGCCCTCGTCAGGCGCCCTGTTGCGGTGCTCAGAAGAAGCCGAGCTTCTTCGGCGAGTACGACACCAGCAGATTCTTCGTCTGCTGGTAGTGGTCCAGCATCATCTTGTGGGTCTCGCGGCCGATCCCGGACTGCTTGTAGCCGCCGAAGGCGGCGTGCGCCGGGTAGGCGTGGTAGCAGTTGGTCCACACCCGGCCCGCCTGGATGGCGCGCCCGGCCCGGTACGCGGTCGAGCCGTCCCGGGTCCACACCCCCGCGCCCAGCCCGTAGAGCGTGTCGTTGGCGATCCCGATCGCGTCGTCGAAGTCGCCGAACCGCGTCACCGCGACCACCGGCCCGAAGATCTCCTCCTGGAAGACCCGCATACGGTTGTCGCCCTCGAAGATCGTGGGCTCGACGTAGTAGCCGCCCTCCAGCTCACCGCCGAGCTCGGCGCGGCTGCCGCCGGTGAGGACGCGGGCGCCCTCCTGCCGGCCGATGTCCAGGTACGACAGGATCTTCTCGAGCTGGTCGTTGGACGCCTGGGCGCCGATCATGGTGTCGGTGTCCAGCGGATGCCCCTGCGTGATCTTCTCGGTACGGGCCACGGCCGCGTCCATGAACGCCTGGTAGTGGCCGCCCTGGACCAGGGCGCGCGAGGGACAGGTGCACACCTCGCCCTGGTTGAGGGCGAACATGGTGAACCCTTCCAGCGCCTTGTCCATGAAGTCGTCGTCGGTGGCCGAGACATCGTCGAAGAAGATGTTCGGGCTCTTGCCGCCGAGCTCCAGGGTGACCGGGATCAGGTTCTCGCTCGCGTACTGCATGATCAGGCGGCCGGTGGTGGTCTCCCCGGTGAAGGCGACCTTGGCCACCCGGGAGTTGGACGCCAGCGGCTTCCCGGCCTCCACGCCGAAGCCGTTGACGATGTTGACCACACCCGGTGGCAGCAGATCGGCCACCAGGTTCATCCAGACGTGGATCGAGGCGGGCGTCTGCTCGGCCGGCTTCAGCACCACCGCGTTGCCCGCGGCCAGCGCCGGGGCCAGCTTCCAGGTGGCCATCAGGATGGGGAAGTTCCACGGGATGATCTGGGCGACCACGCCCAGCGGCTCATGGAAGTGGTACGCGATCGTGTCGTGGTCGATCTCGGAGAGGCTGCCCTCCTGGGCCCGGATGGCTCCCGCGAAGTAGCGGAAGTGGTCGATGGCGAGCGGGATGTCGGCGGCCAGTGTCTCCCGTACCGGCTTGCCGTTCTCCCAGCTCTCGGCGACCGCGAGGGCCTCCAGGTTCTGCTCCATCCGATCGGCGATCTTCAGCAGCACCGAGGCGCGCTCGGCGGGCGCCGTACGGCCCCAGGCGGGGGCGGCCGCGTGGGCGGCGTCCAGGGCCCGCTCGACGTCCTCGGCGGTGCCCCGGGCGATCTCGGTGAAGGGCTGTCCGTTGACGGGGGTGGGGTTCTCGAAGTAGCGGCCCTGGGCCGGCGGTACGTACTCCCCGCCGATCCAGTGGTCATAGCGCGGCTGATACGTGACGACCGAGCCCTCGGAGCCGGGGCTTGCGAAACGCGTCATGGGGCGGCCTCCCTGGTGTACGCGTGGTGGGTCCCGTTGTCGGACGCGTCGTTCGGGTGCGCGTCCAGGCTCCGCCCGCGCCGACGCGGGCGGAGCCGACGGGGAGGCTAGGCGCGGCCACGTTGCGCCGACGTTGCGTTCAGGTGGCCGCCTCCTTGCCGCAGGGCTCCGTGCTCATGGCCGCCTTGGTGGCGCAGGGCTTCGCCCTCATGGCTGCCCTGGTGGGCGCCGCCCGGCAGCCCGTACAGCTCCCGCAGCCGCCGCACCCGCGCCGCCGGAGCCGCCCGTCCGGGCGCATGCGCCGGAATGATGGTCAGCAGCGCCTCCGCGACCTCCAGATCGTCCTCGCCCCACGGTGTCTGCGCCCAGCGCCGCAGCAGCTCAGGATCGCCGTGGGACAGCACGGCGCGCCGCACCCCGTCCTCCAGCACCCGCCGCATCCGGCAGACCCCCGGCGCCTCCGACAGCGGCAGCAGCGGCCCGCTGTACGCCCGCACCGCCGTGTAGGCGTCGCCGGAGGTCAACGCCTCGGCGGCGTCCGCCAGATCGGTGCGCACGGGTGTGCAGAGCCGGTACGGGCGCGAGCCCAGCAGCGGGCCCACCAGGCGGCGCAGCCGGGACAGCTCGGCCCGCAGCGTCACCGGGGAGCGGTCGTCGGCCCGTGGCCCGTACAGCTCGAGCGTCAGCCGGTCGCCCGAAAGACCCTCCGGATGGCCGGCCAGCAGCACCATGATCTCGCTGTGCCGCCGCCCGAGCCGCAGCCGCCGTCCGTCGACGACCAGCAGCGCCTCGTCCCGCCCCAGCGCCGTCAGCGAGATCCGCGGCTCGCGTTTCCGCGGCACCTCGGCGCCCAGCTGGGCCTCGGCGGCTCGGGCGGTCGCCTGGACCAGGGCGAGGCTGTGCGGGGCGGCCAGATGGTCCCCGCCGGTGATGTCCACCGCGCCCAGCAGCCGCCCGGTGTGCGGATCGTGGAGCGGGGCGGCCGCGCAGGTCCACGGCTGCACACTGCGGTTGAAGTGCTCGGTGGCGAAGATCTGCACCGCGTGGTCGACGGTGAGTGCCGTCCCGGGCGCGTTGGTGCCCGCGTGGCGCTCGTCCCAGCGCGCCCCGGCCACGAAGTTCATCCCCTCGGCCCGGTTCCGTACCCCCGCGTGCCCCTCCACCCACAGCAGCCGGCCCTGCTCGTCGCAGACCGCGAGCAGATGGGCCCCGTCGTAGGCGATGGTGCCCAGCAACTCCCGGAACAGCGGCATCACCCGGGCCAGCGGATGGTCCGCGCGATAGGTGTCCAGCGCGTCGTCCGTCAGGTCGATCGGCGCCTTGCACTCCTGGGTGACCCGGGCGTCGGCCGAGCGCCGCCAGGACTCCGCCACCACCGGCCGTACGGCCGGACTCACCGCCCCCTCCGTCAGAAACGCCTCATGGGCGCGGCGCACGTCGCGGGTGCGCTCGGCGGGGTCGGTGCCTGACGCCATCGCCAGCCAGGGATTGACCATGGTGCCTCGCTCAGCGGTACGGGGAGGGGCGGAACGGGGAGGTGCGGAGTCTCAGGCTTTCACGGATCGGGCGGCGGGAGGAGTCGGCGGGTCAGGTATGCGCGGGCAAGGAGGGGGCGGGCACGACCCCGGGCGGGGAGGCATAGCCGCAGGAGTGGCAGATCTTCCACCCGTCCTGGTTCACGGCGAGTTGGCCGCCACAGCTCGGGCACTGCTCGGAGCTCATGATCGTTCCTTTGGTTCACGCGCGCGGAGTGGAGCGGGCCACCCGTGCGCTCAGATTTCCTTGTGGGGCGGATGCCCCGCAATAGCCAGAACAAGCCGCGTTGAGGTACGAGCCCCGGACGGAGCGCGTTCACAGGGAGTACGCGGAGTTACCGGGGGGTCTTCTCCACATACGCTCCTCGCGCCCCCTCGTGCGCCGCTTGAACGCTTGACGCCGATGGGCCGGTTGTGCGCGGGCGCGCACGACGAAGCGGGCGGGGAGCCGGTGATGGCTCCCCGCCCGCGTCGATCAGGGGCGTTGGTGTGGGGTCAGCTGATGGACTTGATCAGCTCACCGTTCGCGGTGTCGCCGCTGAGCTCCCAGAAGAAGGTGCCGCCCAGGCCCTGCTGCTGCTTGTAGTTCATCTTCCCGGCGATGGTGGCGGGGGTGTCGTAGCTCCACCACTGGTTGCCGCAGTGCGCGTAGGCCGTGCCCGCGACCGTGCCGGTCGCCGGGCAGGAGCCCTTGAGCACCTTGTAGTCCTCGATGCCCGCCTCGTAGGTGCCGGGCGCGGCACCGGTCGCCGTGCCACCGGGGGCGTCCTGGGTGACGCCGCTCCAGCCGCGTCCGTAGAAGCCGATGCCCAGCAGGAGCTTCGAGGCCGGGATGCCGAGGCCCTTGAGCTTGCTGATGGCGGCGTCGGTGTTGAAGCCCTGCTGCGGAATGCCGTTGTAGGAGTTGAGCGGGGAGTGCGGGGCGGTGGGGCCCTGTGCGGCCCACGCGCCGAAGAAGTCGTACGTCATCGGGTTGTACCAGTCGACGTAACTCGCGGCGCCCGCGTAGTCGGCGGCCTCGATCTTGCCGCCGGAGGAGGCGTCGGCCGTGATCGCCGCGGTCACCAGGTTGGAGGAACCGAACTTGGCGCGCACGGCGGACATCAGGTTCTTGAAGGCGTCCTTACCGCTGGTGTCGCAGGAGAGGCCGCAGGCGTTGGGGTACTCCCAGTCGATGTCGATGCCGTCGAAGACATCCGCCCAGCGCGGGTCCTCGACCAGGTCGTAGCAGGACTGGGCGAAGGCCGCGGGGTTCTTGGCGGCCTCGGTGAACCCGGAGGACCAGGTCCAGCCGCCGAAGGACCACAGCACCTTCAGACCGGGGTGGAGCTTCTTGAGCTTGCGCAGCTGGTTGAAGTTGCCGCGCAGGGCGCCCGCGTCCCAGGTGTCGGCCTGGCCGTCGACGCTGCTCGCCGCGTCGTACGCCTTGTCGTAGTCGGCGTAGGAGTCGCCGATGGCGCACTTGCCGCCGGTGACATTGCCGAAGGCGTAGTTGATGTGGGTGAGCTTGGCGGCCGAGCCCGAGGTCTCGACGTTCTTGACGTGGTAGTTGCGCTGGTAGATGCCCCATTCGGTGAAGTAGCCGACCACCTTGTTGCCGGCGGCCTTCGTCGTGGGGGTCTTGGCGGCCTTGGACGTGGCCGCGGCCTTGGACGTGGCCTGGGGTATGTCGGCGCTCCGGGGTTCACCGGCCGCTGCCGAGCCCGCGAGCAGAGTGGCGGTCAGCACCGCCGTACAGATCGCCGCGAGCGCGGCGGACAGTCTGCCTGGTCTGAGCATGGAATCTCCTCGGTGGGGGGTGAGGGGAGAGTGAACTGCCCGACGACCTGCCCATAGCTTGACATGAACGCGCAGGACAGGGTGGGGAAAAGGTAGAAGGACTAGACCAGTGGGGTCAATGGTCTGGGCCAATTTGCTCCATGCGTGCGACGTTGGTGGGAGTGTGTGGAGGAAGGTGGTGGGTGCACCCATGTGTGAATTTGGTTGAAGATCGGGCGACCGGTACCGGATGGCTCCGGATCGGGCATACTCCAACCGCCGCAGTGCAGGTCATCACCGTGCGCGATCCGACGGGCCGACCGGCCGGCGGCAGCATCACCGGTGGCGCCGCCTCACCCCGGCGCACGCCGCCGAAGCGCCTGACCAGGGGAGAGGAGAGCGCCGCCATGACCGATCACGGCCCGCAGCCGGTGGAGCGTGAGCTGCCCACCGAAGAGGCCCGCGACCTGATCTCGCTCGTCCGCGAGCTGATCGAACGGGAGATCAAGCCCCGGGCCGCCGAGGAGGAGGCCGCCGGGCGCTTCCCCCGCGAGCTGTTCACCCTGCTGTCCGAGTCCGGGCTGCTGGGGCTGGTCCACCCCGAGGAGTTCGGCGGCGGCGACCAGCCGTACGAGGTCTACCTCCAGGTCCTCGAGGAGCTCGCCGCGGCCCGGCTGACCGTCGGCCTCGGCGTCAGCGTCCACACCCTGGCCTGCCACGCCCTCGCCGGCTACGGCAGCAAGGAGCAGCTGGCCGAGCACCTTCCCGCGATGCTGGGCGGCGGACTGCTCGGCGCGTACTGCCTCTCCGAGCCCTCCTCCGGCTCCGACGCGGCCGGGCTCACCACCCGGGCCACCCGCGACGGGGACACCTGGACGCTCGAGGGCACCAAGGCGTGGATCACCCACGGCGGCATCGCCGACTTCTACGCCGTGCTCGCCCGCACCGGCCCCGAGCGCACCCGCGGCATCAGCGCCTTCCTCGTGCCCGCCGACGCCCCCGGGCTCTCGGCGGCCGCACCCGAGCACAAGATGGGCATGGCCGGTTCGCCGACCTCCCAGATCCACCTCGACGGGGTGCGGGTCCCCGACGCCCGCCGCATCGGCGAGGAGGGCCAGGGGTTCGCGATCGCCCTGTCCGCCCTCGACGCGGGCCGTCTCGGCATCGCGGCCTGCGCCGTCGGCGTCGCCCAGGCGGCGCTGGACGAGGCGCTCGCGTACACCGCGCAGCGGCGGCAGTTCGGCCGGCCGATAGCCGACTTCCAGGGCTTGCGCTTCATGCTCGCCGACATGGCCACGCAGATCGAGGCCGGGCGCGCCCTGTACCTGACGGCGGCACGGCTGCGGGACGCGGGGCGGCCGTTCTCCAAGCAGGCGGCGATGGCCAAGCTGTTCTGCACGGACGCCGCGATGCGGATCACCACCGACGCCGTCCAACTGCTGGGCGGATACGGCTACACGGTGGACTTCCCGGTCGAGCGCTATATGCGCGAGGCGAAGGTCCTCCAGATCGTGGAGGGCACCAACCA
Source organism: Streptomyces iranensis (assembly GCF_017874715.1). Classification (GTDB taxonomy): domain Bacteria; phylum Actinomycetota; class Actinomycetes; order Streptomycetales; family Streptomycetaceae; genus Streptomyces; species Streptomyces iranensis. The sequence goes on from NZ_JAGGLR010000022.1 coordinate 134,934, forward strand.
GATCCAGCGGGTGGTCATCGCCCGCGCTCTCGCGGGACCTGAGGTCGGCTGAGGCCGGAGTTTCGGCTGAGGCCGGAGTTTCGGTTGGGGCCGGTGTTTCGGTTGGGGGCGCGGCCTGCGCCCCCGCCGTATCCCTACCCCCGCGTCATCGAGAACCGGACCGGCCGGGAGCCGGGCCCGCCGAGGTGGGAGAACGGCTGCGTCCGCCAGTCCAGGCCCGCCGGAAGCGTCAGCAGCAGCGCGGCGTCCCGCTCGAACGCGTCCAGCGACGCGTCGGCGGGCTCGGCGTCGGTCACCCGGCGGCCGGTGCCGGCGCAGACCGTGAGCCCGAACGGGTCCCACGGAGACGAGCACAGCGCGTGCTCGGGAAGGACGTCCTCGTCGGCGAGGAGCGCGATGGGGCGCGCGCAGTCCGGGCAGATCACCCGGAACATCTCATAGGTGTCGTGGATCTCGTGGATATCGATGTCGCCTGCGTCGAGGCGCTCGAGATGAGGCATGAGTTTCCCCCTCGGGTGGGCTGGCCAGGCGCGTCGGCCTCGACCACAGCAAGCATTTCCCTCGCGGCCGCATAGGTAATCGCCACATCTCATAGGACACCCATGAGGACATGTGGTGTTCGTCACATGCCCGGTGCAGGTGCGGCGTAGCGGGGCCTATGTCCGCTGTGCCTACCCGTTGTGCCGGAGCCCTCCCGACCACATAAGGTGATCGGCTGTGGAGGAGTTGGACAGACAGATCGTGGACTTGCTCGTCAAGGACGGCCGGATGAGCTACACGGACCTGGGCAAGGCCACCGGCCTGTCCACATCGGCCGTGCATCAGCGGGTTCGCCGTCTCGAGCAGCGGGGCGTGATCCGCGGCTATGCCGCCGTCGTGGACCCCGAGGCCGTCGGGCTTCCCATTACCGCGTTCATCTCGGTCAAACCCTTCGACCCCAGCGCGCCCGACGACATCTCCGAGCGGCTCGCCGAGGTGCCCGAGATCGAGGCGTGCCACAGCGTCGCGGGAGACGAGAACTACATCCTCAAGGTGCGCGTCGCGACCCCGCTGGAGCTGGAGCACCTGCTCAGCCGGATCCGCTCGCTGGCCGGTGTCTCCACCCGCACCACCGTGGTCCTCTCCACGCCCTACGAGGCGCGCCCGCCGCGCGTCTGAACGCCCTCCCCGCACCCCTCATCGCATACCCCCATCGAGGCAGCCCGCCGTGAACGTCCCCACCCCCGCCCAGGCCCCCGAAGGCCGTACCGTCCTGCTGCGCGGAGGTGAGGTCCACAGCCCCGCCGATCCGTTCGCGACCGCGATGGTCGTCGAGCGAGGCACCGTCGCCTGGGTCGGCTCAGAAGGGGCCGCGGACGGCTTCGCGGACGGAGTGGACGAGGTCATCCAGCTGGACGGGGCACTGGTGACGCCCGCCTTCACCGATGCGCATGTGCACACCACCGCGACCGGGCTCGCCCTCACCGGACTCGATCTCACCGGTGCCCGTACGCTCGCCGACGCGCTGGAGCGGGTCCGCGCCCACGCCGCCGCCCACCCCGCCGACCGGGTGCTGCTCGGCCACGGCTGGGACGCCGCCCGCTGGCCCGAGGGGCGGCCGCCCTCCCGGGCCGAGCTGGACCGGGCGACCGGCGGCCGCCCCCTCTATCTCACCCGCATCGATGTGCACTCCGCCGTCGTCACCACCGCACTCCTGGACCTCGTGCCCGGCGTGTCGGACCTGTCCGGGTACCACCCCGACACGCCGCTGACCGGCGCCGCCCACCACGCCGTACGCGCCGCCGCCCACGCGGTCGTCACCGAGCGGCAGCGCGCCGACGCCCAGCGGGCCGCCCTCGCCCGCGCCGCCTCGCTCGGCATCGGCACCCTCCACGAATGCGCCGGGCCCGACATCTCCTCCGAGGACGACCTCACCGGGCTGCTCGAGCTCGCCGCCGGGGAGCCGGGGCCGCGGGTGTACGGCTACTGGGCCGAGGCCGCGAGCAGCGCCTCCGACCTGGACAAGGTGCGCGAACTCGGCGCCATCGGCGCGGCGGGCGACCTCTTCGTCGACGGGGCGCTCGGCTCGCATACGGCGTGTCTCCACCAGCCCTACGCCGACACGCCGCACACCGGCACCGCCTACCTGGACGCAGCGGCCGTCGCCGCCCATGTCACCGCCTGCACCGAGGCCGGGATCCAGGCCGGTTTCCACGCCATCGGCGACGCCGCCGTCACGGCCGTCGTGGAGGGCGTACGGGCCGCCGCCGACAAGGTCGGGCTCGCCCGCGTGCGCGCCGCCCGGCACCGCGTCGAACACGCCGAGATGTTCACCCCCGAGACCATCGCGGCCTTCGCAGACCTCGGCCTCACCGCCTCCGTCCAGCCCGCCTTCGACGCCCTGTGGGGCGGCGAGGACGGTATGTACGCCCAGCGGCTCGGCCCCGGGCGGGCCCGCACCCTCAACCCCTACGCGGCGCTGCTGCGCGCCGGAGTGCCCCTGGCGCTCGGCTCCGACAGCCCCGTCACCCCGCTCGACCCCTGGGGCACCGTGCGCGCCGCCGCCTTCCACCGCACCCCGGAGCACCGGATCTCCGTCCGCGCCGCCTTCACCGCCCACACCCGCGGCGGCTGGCGGGCCGTCGGACGGGACGACGCGGGCGTCCTGGCGCCCGGCGCGCCCGCCGACTACGCGATCTGGCGGACCGGTGAGCTCATCGTGCAGGTGCCCGACACGCGGGTCGCCGGATGGTCCACCGACCCCCGCTCCGGCACTCCCGGTCTGCCCGACCTCACTCCCGGCGGCCAACTGCCCGTCTGCGTGCGCACGGTGGTGGGCGGACGCACCGTCCACCTCCGGCCGGACGAGTGACGCGCGGGCGCCCCGTACCGCCGAACGATGAGCCCCCGGCCTGTCGTGGCATCTGAACACCGTCCGTACTGACCTGGTCATTTGAGGAAACGGCGCAGGTCATGTGGCTGTTGACAGGGTGCGGTCGGTGGCCGGTAGGTTCGGCCTCGTCCACCACAGGACGCCCGACCGGGGAATCTTCACGCAGTCGTCGAACGCCGCTGGGCCAGAGGGAGACGCGCCGCCGTGGTGCGCCACCACTGGGAGCCAGGTCCAGTGCACGGGGGCGAGGGAGGGATCGCCGGGTCGGCAGGTGCGACCCGGGAGGGGCCCGGACGCTCAGTAGACAACGGCTCTCGGTCGATCCGCAGCCAGCGGGTCCCAGGTCGGCCCGAAGGGCGTCGGGCCCCCACTCCGCACGCGCACACCGGCGGACCGCCCCCCGACGCGGGGGCGGGGCCGCCGCCGGGCGAGGGAACCCCCGCCATGGCCGAAGCGTTTCTCTACCCCGAGGTCACAATCCGCACCTCGGGACCACTTCCGCGCGCCCGCGTTATACGGTCACCTCACCACAGCACGACCTGTAGGAAGGCCGCACCGTGCCATCGGGTTCCGACACCACCGCCGAAGCCGCCCCCACCGGGCCGGACGCAGACCGACCGGGTCAGCGGACGACCGGCTCCGCCGCCACGCCGCCCACGGAGGGCGCCGATGGCGCTGAGGGCGGTGACGCCGTGGGGGGTCGTGAGCCCGTCGAGGGCGGTGACGCCGTGGGGGGTCGTAAGCCGCCCGTCGAGGGCCGTGACGCAGTCGGGGGCCGTGCCGCCGTCGAGGGCGGCGAATCCGGCGCGACCGGGTCTGCCGCGTCTGGGACCGCCGGCCCCGGGGCCGCCGCGTCCGGTGCCGCCTCCAGCGCCCCCGGGGCCGCTTCCGCCCCCATAGCCGCCTCCGCTCCGTCCCCCGGGGCGTCCGCCACGCCGTCCGCCGGGGAGCGGCGGCCCGGCCGGCTGCGCCGCCTCGGCCTGCTCGCCCGCCGCGAGGCGCGGCGCAGCGCGCTCGCGGCGGTCAGCGGGCTCGTGCTCGGCCTGGCCTTCCCGCCGTTCGGGGTGTGGCCGCTGTCCCTGGTGGCCGTCGCCGCCCTGGCCCTGCTCACCCACGGCCGGACCGCCCGCCAGGGCGCCTGGACGGGCTTCGCCTTCGGGGTGCCGTTCTTCCTGCTGCTGCTGAAGTGGCTCAGCGTGGTGGGCTGGGACGCGGTGGTGGGCCTGTCCGTCATCGAGGCGGCCTTCCTCGCCCTGATGGGGGCGGGCCTGGCCCTGGTCTCCCGGCTGCCCGTACCGGCCCTGTGGCCGCTGTGGACGGCCTGTCTGTGGGTCGCCGAGGAGTGGGCCCGCGACCGGGTGCCCTTCGGCGGCTTCCCCTGGGGCCGGCTGGCCTTCGCCAACACCGGCTCGCCCTACACCCCGCTCGCCGCGCTCGGCGGCGCCCCGCTGGTCACCTTCGGCGTCGCCCTGACGGGCGGAGCGCTCGCCGGTGCCGCGCTCACCCTGTGGCGGCTGCGCGCCGCCGGGGGCTTCTCGCCGCGCCGCGCCCTGCCCGCCGCCGGGGCCGTGGCCGTCGCGGCCGCCGTGACGGCCGCCGGATTCGCGGTGCCCATCCCCACCGCCGCCGACGACTCGGTCGACATCGCCGTCGTCCAGGGCGATGTGCAGCAGCCCGGTATGGACTTCCTGGGCCGGCCGATGATGATCCTCGACAACCATGTGAAGGCGACCCTGAACCTGGCGAAGGACATCAAGGCGGGCCGGATCGCCAAGCCCGATCTCGTCATATGGCCGGAAAACGCCTCCGACCTCGATCCCTTCCAGTATCGGGAGGCGTACGCCCGGATCGACGAGGCCGTGAAGTCGATCGGCGTTCCGGTGCTGGTCGGCGCCCTGGTCGACCATCCGACCAAACAGGGCTATGTGGAGAACCAGGGCATCGTCTGGGATCCGAAGAGCGGCCCCGGCGCCTCGTACACCAAGCAGCACCCGGTGCCCTTCGGTGAGTACGTCCCCTTCCGCCGGGAGCTCAGCAAGGTCATCACCCGGCTGCAGCGGGTGCCCCGCGACTTCTACCCCGGTGATCACACCGGTGTGCTGAACGTCGGCCCGGCGCGGCTCGGCGATGTGATCTGCTTCGAGGTCGCCTACGACGAGATCGTGCGCGACACGGTCAACGCGGGCGCTCGGGCGATCGTCGTCCAGACCAACAACGCCACCTATGGACGCAGCGGCCAGCCCGAGCAGCAGCTGGTCATGTCCAAGCTGAGGGCGATCGAACACGGCCGGCCGGTGATCACCGCGGCCACCAGCGGGATCAGTGCCGTGGTCTCCCCGGATGGCACGATCGAGCAGCGGACGAAAGAATTCACGCAAGATGTGCTCACCGCGCGCATCCCGCTGCGTGACGGCAAGACCCTGGCCGACCGCGTCGGTGCGACCCCCGAGTGGGTGCTCGCTATGGTGGGCGTTCTGTCCTGCGCGGCCGCGATCATGATCGGCCGTCGGGGACGTACGGACAAGAAGGGGCAGTAGCCGTGAGCGACGCACGCGAGGCCGAGGAGCCTGGCACCAAGGCCGACGAGCCGAGCGCGAAGGCCGAGGAGGCCGGCGCCGAGGCCGAGGAGCCGCGCCGTAGCAACGAGGGCCAGGACGACGGTGGCCGGCGGAAGTACGGTCCGCTCGGTACGACCTTGGTGATCATCCCGACCTACAACGAGGCGGAGAACATCAAGCCGATCGTCGCGCGGGTCCGGGAGTCGGTGCCGGACGCGCACGTCCTCGTAGCGGACGACAACAGCCCGGACGGCACGGGCAAGGTCGCCGATGAGCTGGCCGCGGAGGACGACCACGTCAAGGTCTTGCACCGCAAGGGCAAGGAGGGCCTCGGCGCCGCCTATCTGGCCGGGTTCCGCTGGGGCATCGAGCACGGCTACGGCGTGCTGGTGGAGATGGACGCCGACGGCTCGCACCAGCCCGAGGAGCTGCCCCGGCTGCTCACCGCGCTCAAGGGCGCGGATCTGGTGATCGGCTCCCGCTGGGTGCCCGGCGGCCGCATCGTCAACTGGCCCAAGTCCCGCGAGTTCATCTCCCGGGGCGGCAGCACCTACTCCCGCCTGCTCCTCGATGTCCCGATCCGCGACATGACGGCGGGCTACCGGGCGTTCCGCAAGGAGACGCTCGAGGGCATCGGCATGGACGAGGTCGCCTCCCAGGGCTACTGCTTCCAGATCGACCTGGCCTGGCGGGCCATCAAGGCGGGCTTCCACGTCATCGAGGTCCCGGTCACCTTCATCGAACGCGAGCGCGGCGAGAGCAAGATGAGCCGCGACATCGTCACGGAGGCCGCCTGGCGGGTGATGTCCTGGGGCGTGGGCTCGCGGGTCAACAAGGTGCTGGGCCGCAAGGATTCCAAGGAGTCCTAGGCCCGGATCCCGGACCCCGGGCCCGGTTCTCCGGTCCCCGAGGCCGGGCCGCACTCCGCGCTCGGAGTAGTCCCGCGAGCGATGTTCCGCCCCGTACCGGACACTTGAGGCGGAAGGAGGCGGAACATGGCTAAAGCGACCGCCAAGAGCGGGAAGACGTCGGGGCGCCGCATGGCGGCCCGCGGGGGCGCCAAGTCGGGCGGCATGGAGACGCGGACCAAGGAGGATCTGTACCGCGAGGCCCAGAAGGCGGGCATCGAGGGCAGATCCCAGATGTCCAAGAGCCAGCTGATCTCGGCACTGCGCCACCGCTGACCACTGACCTGGGGGACCGGGCGTGCCCGGTCCCGTCGGCTCAGCGGACCCCCGGGACGGTCAGCAGCGTGAGCAGCGCCGTCCCGGCGATCAGCCAGGCGACGTAATCGCCGATATGCCCGGACTGCAGTCGTCGTACGGGCGCGAGTAGCGCGGCCGTCCCGGTGTGGACCGGCCGCCGTACCGCCAGTGTGGCCAGGGTGATGGCGAGGGCCGCGGAGAGCAGCCCGAGCAGGATCCCGGTCAGCTGCCAGTGCGGTGGCGGATGCGCCGGGGCGGCCGTGGCATGTCCGTCGAGGACCGTCCGGCGGTAGCCGCCGGTGTCGGTGAACAGCGCCCCGGCCCGGCCGACCGCGGACCCGACGGCCGGGATCACCCCGAGGGCCAGCGACGCGGCCAGCAGCGCGGCGGGCACCGCCAGCAGCGGCACCGGGATGCGCAGGAGGCGGCCGCGGGTCTCGGGCTCCTCCTCGCCGGTGGTCTCCGGGCCGCCCTCCTCCTCGTCCCGGGGCCGCCGGCCCACTCCGGCGAAGATCCGCAGCCCGGCGCGCAGCACCGCGCCCCCGGTCACCGCCGACACCAGCACGTAGAGCGCGGGCAGCCATCCGGCGGTGTGCCCCGCGGCCTCCTCCGCGGCGGCCTTGCCGAGCCCGGAGCCGAACGGCGGCAGCCCGCACAGGGCCAGCCCGCCCACCGCGAACAGCACGCCGACCGCCGGCAGCTCCCGGGCCCGCCCGAACAGCTCGTACTCGTCCACGGTCGCGTACCGGTCCAGCAGCACCCCGGCGCAGGCGAAGAGCGCCGCCTTCACACCCGCGTGGCCCAGCACGTACAGCGCCGTCCCCGAGATCCCCTCGGGGGTCAGCACGGCGACGCCGATCAGGAACAGCCCGGTGTGGGCCACGGTCGAGAACGCCAGCAGCCGTTTGAGATGGCGCTGCTGCCAGCACATCACCGCGCCCAGCAGCGCCGTGAGGACGCCCAGCACCAGCAGGGCGCGGGTGAAGTCGGGGTGGGAGAGCCCTCCGGGCCCTGAGAAGACCGTCCAGTAGACCCGGGCGACCCCGTAGACACCGAGCTCCACCATCACCCCGGACAGCAGCATGCACACGGGTGTCGGCGCGACCGCGTGTGCGTCGGGCAGCCAGAAGTGGAACGGAACGGCGGCCGCCTTCACCAGCAGCCCGGTGGTCACCAGGACGAACGCGGCGAGCACCAGCCCGTCCGGCCCGTCCGTGTCCAGCCTCCGCCCGATCTGGGCGAACCCCAGCTCCCCGGTGCGCGCGTACAGCAGTGTGATGCCCAGCAAGGTGACGTAGCCGCCGAGGGAGTTCACCACCCCGAAGGCCAGCGCGCCCTGCAGCGGTTTGGGCTCCTCGACCCGGAAGCCGGTCAGCGCGTAGGCGACCACGCCCATCAGCTCGAAGAAGACGAAGGCGTTGAACAGGTCGCCGGTCAGCGCGAAACCGCACATGCCCGCCTGGAACACCAGGATCAGCGCGGGGAAGGAGCCGGTGTGACGGCGCGGCGGCTCCTCGAAGTAGCGCCAGGAGTAGACGAGGACGGCGACGACGAGCAGCGAGACCAGCGCCGCGAGCCCGGCCCCCAGCGGATCGCCGACCAGCACGATGCCCACCCGCCGCCAGCCGCCCACCCACTCCACCGGATACGTCCCCGGTCCGGGACGACCGGCCCGGAACAGCACCAGGAGCGCCGTGGCGGCGGTGGCGGCGGCGAAGGCGCAGCCCACGATGTCGGAGACCAGCCGGGGCAGCCGCCGTCCGGTGGCCACCAGCACCGCCGCGCCCAGCAGCGGCACCGCCACCACCAGCGGCAGCAGTCGCGCGGTGTCCACCCGGTCAGCCCTTCAGCTCGGACAGGGCGTCCGGGTCGACCGTGCCATGACGTTTGCGGAGCTGGACGACGAGCGCGAGCAGCAGCGCGGTCACGGTCGCGCCGACCACGATGTCGGTGAGGGCGAGCGCCTGGACGACCGGGTCGACCACGCGGCTGTTCGTGGGCGCGTCGGCGAAGACCGGGGCGGTGCCGCCGTTCCGGTAGCCGACGGCGAGCAGCAGCACATAGGTGGAGGACTGGGTGACGGCCAGACATCCCACGGCATGGATGAGGTCCCGGCTGGTCACCAGCCCGTACACACCGATCAGAAAGATCCATCCGGCGACCAGATACGGCAGGACCGTCACGCTGGCTCCCTCTCGTCGTCTCCGTTGCCCCCGCCGCCTCCCGTGTGCCGCGGGCTCCCGTCGTCTTCCCCGGGGTCCTCGATCTCCACCGCCTGGTCCAGGAATCGGGCCAGCAGGACCACGATCCCGCTGGTGACCTCCAGGCCGACGGCCGCGTTGAGCACCATCGCCGTGCCGCCGGAGGACAGGGTCGCGAGGGTGCCGAAGGGCAGGACGTTGGTCAGGAACGCCGACCCCGCGAGGACGGCCGCGAATCCGGTGATCACGTACGCGGCCTCCCCGGCGGCCTCCCCGATCTCGTAGAGCGTCAGCGGGCGGACCCGCTCCAGGGCCCGGTAGTCGGCGGCGATGTAGAGCAGATGCAGCGCGGTGGCGGTGACCACCCCGCCCTGGAAGCCGCCGCCCGGACTGACCTGGCCGTGCGCGATCACATAGAGGCCCACCAGCAGCGCGAACGGCAGCGTCAGCAGCGCGAACCGGCGCACCGGGGGATGGACCGTGGCGGGTTCGGGATCCTTGCGGTGCTCGTCCCGGGCCTGGCGGAGCAGCACCACGGTGCCGATGACGGCCGAGAAGAGGATGCTCTCCTCGCCGAGCGTGTCGAAGGCGCGCAGATCGAAGTTGACGGACGCGATGACATTGGCCGTGTGATGGCTCAGGGCGGCGTGCACGGCCCGGACGCCGTACGGATGAGGGACGGTGCCGAACGCCGGCAGATCGAAGCAGGCCGCGGCGAACAGCGCGGCGAACCCGGCGGCGCCCACCAGGAAGACCCACAGCCGGACCCGGGAGCTCATCGCTCCCGGCCCGCCGGCTTGTCCGCGCCGTCGCCGCCGCTCCCCGGGCGGCGCCGCACCTTGCGCACGGTCAGCAGGATCATCAGGGGCGTCACCGCGGAGCCGACGGCGAGCTGCGAGAGCGCGACGTCCGGCGCCTGGAGGAAGGTGAACAGCAGGGCCAGCGTCAGCCCGAGGAAGGACAGCACCAGCGCCTGCCGCACCGGGTCCCGGTTGAGCACGGCGGCGGTGGCGGCGCCCGCGACCAGCAGCAGCGCCACGACGATCAGCACATCGGTCATGCCGTGACACCCCCCTTACCGCCGCGGCCGCTGGTCACCACGCTGCCCGCGATCAGCAGCGCGCCGATCAGCAGCAGCTTCACCATGGCCCGGCCGGGCCCGGTCGCCACGCACAGCGGCAGCACCGTGGCGGGCACCCCCGCCAGCGCCGTCCAGCGCACCAGCCGGGAGTCGGGCAGGACGTCCAGGAAGCGGGCGTAGATCAGCGTGCCGGTGGGCCCGAGCACGCTGACCACCAGCGCCACATCGTTGTACGAGGTCCGGTGGAAGCCCCGCGCGGCCAGCAGCAGCACCAGACCGGCCAGCAGCGAGGTGAGGTTCTGGCCGATCAGCCGGTCCTTCGGCGAGCCGTAGGCGATCCGCCACAGCACCGGTACGAGCGCGAGCAGCGGCACCAGCGCCGCCGCCAGCCAGCCGTCCGAGGTGCTCACCGGTCCGCCACCGCCCGGCGCCCGGCGCGCGCGAGCATGGCGGCGGCCAGCGCGGAGGCCGACCCGACCAGGAGCTCCAGGGGGTCCACGGTGCTGATCAGCACCAGCCAGATCCCGGTCAGCGCCGCCCACCACACGAGGACCTCCAGCACAGCCGTCATTCGACACCTCCGTCGGCGGCGGGTACCCGGCCCGCCGCCGCCGATACCTCGCGTTCTCGCGGATTCCGCCCGTTCTCCTCAAGGACTCTCCTCAAGGACTCACATCGAGGACTCTCATCAAGGACTCCTGGACCCTCTGGGACCCCTCGCGCGTTGGAACCGATGAGATCCCCTCGAGCCCCTTGGCCGTGCGACCCGCGCTCCGTATCGGTCACGGGGCCGGGCACACTTGGAGGCATGATGACCGGCGCATCGCAGCAGAGCGACCCGACCCGCCCGAAGCGCTCACGCGCCCGCACCTTCGTACCGCTGGGGATCGCCGCCTGGCTGGTGCTGGAGATCTGGCTGCTGACCCTGGTGGCGGACGTCGCCGGCGGGCTGACCGTCTTCCTGCTGCTGGTCGCGGGCGTGGTGGTGGGCGGGGCCGTGGTCAAGCGCGGTGGCCGCCGGGCGTGGCAGAGTCTGGCCGGGTCCATGCGGCCGGGCGCCGAGGAGCCCGCCGCGCGGCCGGGAAGCTCCTTCACGATGCTCGGCGGGCTGCTGCTCATGGTGCCGGGGCTGATCTCGGACGTGGCCGCGCTGGTGTGCCTGTTCCCGCCGACCCGGGCGCTGCTGCGGCGCCGCGCGGAGAGCGCGCTGTCGCGCCGGATGGGCTTCGTCCCCGGATCGCCGTCCGACCCCTTCCGCCAGGCCCGTGAGCAGTGGGAGCACCGGGACGGGCAGGAGCGCCCGGAGCAGGGCACTGTCATCCAGGGCGAGGTGATACGGGACGGGGACGACGACCGGGGCCGGGACGGCGACGGAGAGCCGGGCCCCGGACTGCGGCCCCGCGACCGGGGCTGAGACCGAGGCACGCCCGGCCGGCGCGAAGGGCGCACAAGGGCCGGGGCCACTGCTCGGCAGTGGCCCCGGCCCTTGTACTTCAGTTGTTATCTCAAGTCTGCCGCTTGGCTCAGGCAGACTTGCGGGTGTCCCGCGGATGCACGGCGATGTTCATGGCACCGGAGCGCAGAACCGCCAGCCGCTCGGCCAGCACCTCCTCCAGCTCCTCGCGGGTGCGCCGCTCCATGAGCATGTCCCAATGCGTGCGTGCGGGCTTGCCCTTTTTCTCCTCTGGACCGTCGCCGTCGACAAGGAGTGCCATGGCGCCGCACGCCTTGCACTCCCACTCCGGCGGGATCTCCGCCTCTACCGAGAACGGCATCTCGAATCGATGGCCGTTCTGGCATGCGTACTCCACGGCCTGGCGCGGGGCCAGATCGATGCCGCGGTCGGTCTCGTAGCTGGTCACCACGAGTCGCGTGCCGCGAAGAGCTCGCTCACTCATGAATCGTGCCTCCCGGGCTTGTCGCCCACAGGACAGGTGTCGCTGTCGTCGTCATCCGGTCAACGTCCGGTCGGCGGTGAAGATTCCCGTATTGGGACATGCGTCGCCCGTCGTGCCGCCCCGTTGTTCTACCCACAGGCGCCCGGTTTGTCACATCTGGCAGCAGATGTCACCCAGCGTTTCTGGTACTTTAGCGCGCAGTAACGGTCCGCCTGGTAGGCCAAGGGCGTACACTACCGCCCCGACGGCCCCAGCCCTAAATCAGGTCCCGGACCTGGCTCTCGGCGCCGCCGCGCGCCACGATCCCAGAGCCCGTCCCGGCGGGTGCGGGAATCGCGAAGACACGCAGGAAGAACTGCGACAGCGGCCCGATGACCAGCGCGAACAGCACCGTGCCCACCCCCACCGAGCCGCCCAGCGCGAAGCCGGTGGCCAGCACTGCCAGCTCGATCCCGGTCCGCACCAGCCGGATCGACCACCCGGTGCGCCGGTTCAGCCCCGTCATCAGCCCGTCCCGCGGGCCCGGCCCGAACCGCGCCGAAATGTAGAGCCCGGTGGCCGCGCCGCACAGCACGATCGCGAAGAGCAGCAGCGGAATCCGCACCGCCAGCGCCTCCGGCTCCGGTATCAGCCACAGTGTGCCGTCCATCACAGGCCCGATCACCAGCACGTTCGACACCGTGCCAAGACCCGGCCGCTGGCGCAGCGGGAGCCACAGCAGCAGCGCGGCGACGCCGACGACGACCGTCACCGTGCCGATCGACAGCGGGGTGTGCTCGGAGACGCCCTGGTGGAAGGCGTCCCACGGGTCGAGACCGAGCGTGGCACGCAACTGGAGCCCCATGGACACGCCGTAGAGCACCAGCCCCACGTAGAGCTGGGCAAGGCGGCGTGGAAGACGGCGGCGTGGAAGGTCGGACAACGCGTGCTCCTGGTGTGAGTGGCCTGCGGCATGTCACTCTGTGGCCCGGAACCAGTCCAGTTCCACGGCCAATCTCCGAAAGGTGGACCGCATTCGATGAGTCCATGGACGTCCGCTGTCGGGGCACCCCAACTGGCCCGGCTGCTCGGGTCACAGCACACCCGCGACGGCGTCGCCGCCGGGGCCGCGGCCTCACTGACCGGGGGCCGCCGCGTCCCCGCCTACCGCTCCCTCGCCGACGGCGTACGGCTGCTCATCCTGGAGGGCCGGGTTCCGGTCGCGGCCCGCCTCCCCGCCGAGCGCGAGCTCGCCGCGGCGCTCGCGGTCAGCCGCACCACCGTCGCCGCCGCCTACGAGGCGCTGCGCGGCGAGGGGTTCCTGGAGTCCCGGCGCGGCGCCGGGAGCTGGACCGCCATGCCCGCCGGAAGCCCGCTGCCCACCCGGGGGCTCGATCCGCTCCCGCCCGAGGCCGCGGCCTCGGTGATCGACCTCGGCTGTGCCGCGCTGCCCGCCCCCGAGCCCTGGCTCACCCGCGCCATGCGCGGCGCCCTCGACGAACTGCCGCCCTACGCCCACACCCACGGCGACTACCCCGCCGGGCTGCCCGCCCTGCGCCAGGCGCTCGCCGACCGCTACACCGCCCGCGGCATACCGACCATGCCCGAGCAGATCATGGTCACCACCGGCGCCATGGGGGCCGTCGCCGCCGCCTGCCGGCTGATGGTCCGGCCCGGGGAGCGGGTCGCCGTCGAATCGCCCAGCTACGCCAACATCCTCCAGCTGATGCGGGAAGCGGGCGCCCGGCTCGTCCCCGTCGCCATGGCCGACCGGCTCGCGGGCTGGGACATCCCCTCCTGGCGCCAGGTGCTCAGCGCCGCCGCGCCCCGGCTGGCCTACGTCGTCGCCGACTTCCACAACCCCACCGGCGCCCTCGCCACCGAGGACCAGCGCCGCCAGCTCGTCGACGCCGCCCGCTCCGCCGGAACGGTCCTGATCGCCGACGAGACCATGGCCGAGCTGCGCCTGGACGACGAGGTGGAGCTGCCCCGGCCCGTCTGCGCCTTCGACCCGGCGGGCAGTACCGTGATCACCGTCGGCTCGGCGAGCAAGACCTTCTGGGCGGGGCTGCGCATCGGCTGGGTGCGTGCCGCGCCCGAGGTCGTCCGCAGCCTGGTCGCCGCCCGCGCCTACGCGGACCTGGGCACCCCCGTCATCGAACAGCTCGCCGTCGCCTGGCTGCTGAACACCGGCGGCTGGGAGGAGGCCATCGAGATCCGCCGGGAGCTCGCGCGCGGCAACCGCGACGCGCTCGTCGACGCCCTCCGGCGGCATCTGCCCGACTGGGAGTTCACCGTCCCGCACGGCGGGCTCACCCTCTGGGCCCGCACCGGCGGCCTCTCCGGTTCGCGCATCGCCGAGGCGGGCGCCCGGCTGGGGGTACGGGTGCCGTCCGGGCCCCGCTTCGGGGTGGACGGCGCGTTCGAGGGGTACGTACGGCTGCCGTTCACGGTCGGGGGAGCGGTCGCGGAGAAGGCCGCCACCCGGCTGGCCTCGGCCGCCGATCTGGTGGCCACGGGCGCCACGATCGAGGCGGAGGCGCCGCGGACGTATGTGGCCTGACGTGCCGTAACGTGCTGTGGCTGTGGCTGTGGCTGTGGCTGTGGCTGTGGCTGTGGCTGTGGCCGTGGCCGCGGCTGTGATCGTGGCGTTGGCCTGACGTGCCGTAACGCGCCCCGGTGCGGCAGCGCTACCAGGCCTCGGTGGCTCCGCCCCCGCCGGCTAACCCCCGACGGGCGCCGGGGCCGGGGGCGCCGCCGGGTCCGGGGCCGGGAGCAGCCGGAGCACCGCCTGCCGCTCGGCCTCGCCGGCCCCCTCGTCGTACGGATCGGGCGTGGCCGGCACCTGGAGGCGGTGCACCGGGCCCGCGCCGAGCCGGGCATAGCCGCGGCCCGGAGGCGTCTCGGGCGTCGGCGTGGTGTGCGGCGGCGCCCCGAGGACGGCCGTGACCTGCTCGGACGAGACCGGGCCCAGCACCACCCGGGCCCGGGTATGGCTCCGTACGGCCTCGCTCAGCGCCTCCGCGGCGTCCAGCTGATCGGCCACCACCACCCGTACGTTCGCCGCCCGTCCGTGCCGCAGCGGCACGGCCAGGAGCTCCTGCGGATCGGTGCGGCCGTCCGCCGCCGCGAGATGGCTCATCACCGACGGCCGGTCCAGCAGGATCCACAGCGGGCGCTGGATGTCCTCCGGTGGCGCGTGCCGCAGCTGGCGGGCGCGGTTGGCGGCGATCAGCCGGCGCTCGGTCTCATGGCCCGCCCACTCCAGCGTGGCCAGCATCCCGGTCGGCCCGCACTCCACCGCCAGCACCCCCGTACGTCCGCTCAGACACGCGTACTCGCCGGTGCCGCCGCCGTCCATCACCAGCACCTCGCCATGGGGCAGCGCCTGTAGGGCGATGGAGCGCAGCAGGGTCGTGGTGCCGCTTCCGGGCTGGCCGAGCGCGAGCAGATGCGGTTCGGTCGAGCGCGGGCCGGTGCGCCAGACCACCGGCGGTACGTCAAGGGTCTCCGGCCCGTCCCCTGCCGCCTTCTTGAGCCCGACGTCCCTCGTGCCCTCCGCGCTCTCCTCGCCTTCCTCGCCCTCCCCGCACGTCTCCCGCCCCGCCAGCACCGGCAGCGTCCGCTGCACCGACGAGGGGTCGGTGAAGCCCAGCACCGTCTCGCCGGGCGCGGTGACGAAGCGCTGGGCGTGGATCGCGGTGGACAGGGCGGGCAGCACGGTCAGGGTGAGGTTGTTGGCCTCCTCGTCCCACTCGAACAGATATTCACGGCCGCGTCCCGACTTCGCGTACAGCAACTGCTCGATCCGGGTGCGGGCCGCGGGCTCGCCGTCGGTGAAGTACGCGGGGTAGTGGAGGCGCAGCCGGGTGAGCCGTCCGCTCTCGTCGAAGGCGAAGGAGCCGAACGCCTCGGACCAGTCGCCGCCGTGGCTGTAGAGCGGGTTGGGGTCCTCGGAGGCGGAGAAGTACGGCACCAGCGCCTCGTAGAGCGTGCGCAGCCGCTCGGTCCCGTCGGCGGGCGTCTCCGATGCGCCACCGGCGCGCCCCCGCCCGGCCCAGCCCGCCGCGCCGATCAGGCTGATCGCCGCGGCCAGTGGCCCGTACGGGAGCAGGAAAAGGACGAAGCCGCAGGCGACCACGAGGGTGAACACCGGTCCGCGGCGGTCGCCCGGCAGCTCCATCCACTTGCGCCGCCCGGCGGTGGCGAGCACGCGCAACCCGCGCGAGAGCGCGACCAGCGGCTGGAGCACATCGGCGACGCCGTCGGCCGTGCTGCGGGCGAACGCCCGGCCGCGGCCGAGCGGGACGAGCGGGGTGCCCCCGGCGCTGCCGAGACGGAGGCGGGGGAACGGTCTCCGGCCCACGTCAGATCTTGATCCCACCCAAGAGGCTGGCGAGGCTCGCGCCGCCCGCCTTGATGCTCGGAGCGATCGCGGTGGACGCGAGATAGAAGCCGAAGAGCGCACAGATGACCGCGTGCGACCCCTTCAGGCCGTCCTTGCGGAAGAAGATGAAGACGATGATGCCGAGCAGCACGACGCCGGAAATGGACAGGATCATCACGGTCTCCTGGCTGATGGGGGACGGTCAGTCACCATGAGTGGTTCCAGGATCACAGCATGTATCCATCGGGCGAAAGGTGCAATTGGGTGGATTATCGGTGTAATCATCACCATGGAGGCGTGGCGCTACGAGCCGACCGCCCGCCGGGGCGGGGTGCCCGCCTGCCCGGGTGGGTCGGCCGCCGTCCTTAGGGTGGATGATCACATACCCAGGTAGCGAAGCCGGAGGCGACAGGCCATGACCGAATCGAACCCCGAGAGCGAGCCCGCCCACGACCCGGAGGTGCTCCAGCTGGCGGCGAAGGTCTTCGACCTGGCCCGGCAGGGTGACACCGATAGGCTCGCCGCCTATGTGGACGCGGGCGTCCCGGCCAACCTCACCAACGACAAGGGCGATTCCCTGCTCATGCTCGCGGCCTACTACGGCCATCCCGCGACGGTGTCGGCCCTGCTCGAGCGCGGCGCCGACCCCAATCGGGTGAACGAGCGGGGTCAGACCCCCATCGCGGGGGCCGCGTTCAAGGGCGAGGCGGAGGTGTTGCGGGTGCTGCTGGCCAAGGGCGCCGACCCGCGCGCCGGATCGCCGTCGGCCGTCGAGACGGCGCGGATGTTCGGGCGGGAGGATCTGCTCGCGCTGTTCCAGGCCCCGGGCGCGGAGTAGTGAGCCGTACGGCGGTCATGAGGCAGCGCCGCTCAGCCGCCGGTGACCGTCAAGCCGCCCTTGACCGTTCAAAAAGTGAAGCGTGAGACTTCATTCAGACCGTGAGTTAAGCGATGAAACCAGTCGGCGTCAAGAGCGGCCGCGTCCGGTAGGTTCGGGCCGGGGGGAAGGAGCCCGATGGGTCAGATGAACCGACGGACCGTCCGCGACCTGCGGCGCGGCAACCGCTCGACGCTGCTGCGCCAGCTGTACTTCCGGGGCCCGGTGAGCCGCCAGGAACTGGGGACGCTCACCGGGCTCAGCTCCGGTTCGGTCAGCAATGTCGTCGGCGAACTGCTCGCCGACGAACTGGTGGAGGAGGCCGGGTCCGTCGAGTCCGACGGCGGCCGCCCCCGCACGCTGCTGCGGGTCGCGCCGGGCGGCGGTCATCTCATCGGGGTCGACGTCGGCGAGACCCATGTCCGCGTGGAGCTGTTCGACCTCTCCCTGACGGAACTGGCCCGCTGGGAGCATCCGCTGACGCCCGGAGGGCTGGAGCGGGATCCGGAGCCGGTCGTCGGCCACATCCTCACCGGCCTCGACGCGGTCGTCGACAAGAGCGGTGCCTCGCCGGACGCGGTCATCGGCGTCGGGGTCGGCGTCCCAGGCGTCGTCGAACAGGGGGACGAGATCCTCGTCCACGGGCCGACCGCCGGGCGGGACGCGGTGCCGCTGGAGCGGCTGCTGCGTACCGGCACCGATCTGCCGCTGTTCATCGACAACGGCGCCACCGCGCAGGGGCAGGCCGAGATGTGGTTCGGGGCGGGCCGCGGCGCGGACAACGCGGTGATCGCGCTGATCGGCTCCGGCGTCGGCGCGGCCATCGTGACCGCGGGGGTGCCGTACCGGGGCGCGACCAGCAGCGCGGGGGAGTGGGGGCATACGGTCGTCCAGGTCGGCGGGCGCGCGTGCCGGTGCGGTGCGGTCGGCTGTCTGGAGGCGTACGTCGGGGCCCAGGCGGTGCTGGACCGCTACGGGCACGGGGCGCGCGGAGCCGGTGCGGGCGGCGCGGACGGTGCGGGCGGCGCGGACGGTGCCGGGGAGGGCGGCTTGGACGGTGTCGGTGAGGACCAGCAGGCCGCGTTCGCCGCGATCGTAGGGGCCGCCGGGAGCGAGGCGCGGGCGCGCGAGGTGCTGGAGGAGGCCGCGGCCTACCTCGGCGCCGGTATCGCCGACCTGATCAACCTCTTCAACCCCGAGCGGATCATCCTCGGCGGCTGGGCCGGACTGCTCCTCGGCGGCCGCGTCCTGCCCAGGATCCGGGCCGCCACCGCCTCCTACGCACTGCGCCGGCCGTACGCGCAGACCGAGATCGGGCTGGCCGAACTGGGGCCCGATGCCGTGGCGTTGGGCGCGGCCACACTTCCGCTGGCGCACTTCCTCGCCACCGGTGGATCGCGCTGAGGGTTCGACTTCTGTCGGTTCAGGGGGAGTTGGGTCGGACCCCGCCTCAAATTCTTTGATGCAAGAAGGTCCAGACCTATTGACATGCATCGAACAGGGCTGGACATTGTGTCTCCCCGGAGGTGACCGATGACGGCCAAGGCGCAGGCAGCCCAGCCCTCGCTGCGCACCACCGTGCGCGATCCGCGGCGCGGCAGCCGCTCCTCGCTGCTGTGGACGCTGTACTTGCACGCTCCGCTCAGCCCCCAGGAGCTCGTCCGCCGGACGGGGCTCGGCGCCACCACGGTGAGCGCGGTCATCGGCGAACTGATCGCCGAAGGCGTCGTCACGGAAGAGGCCGTCAGGGAAGAGACCGTCAGGGAAGAGGCCGTCACAGATGCGGAATCGCCGCGGTTGCGGCTGGTCTCCGAGCACCGGTATGTCATCGGCGTCGAGGTCGCCGATACCCGGGTCCGTGTCGGGCTGTTCGACCTCGCCCTCACCCAACGGGCCGGAGCCGTCTACCCGTTACCCTCCGGCTCCGGATCCCAGGGCGCCGAAACCGCCGTCCGCCACATCCTGACCTTCCTGGACGCCGTCATCGAGGAAGCCGGAATCCCCCACGGGCACATCCTCGGCGTCGGCATCGGCGTTTCGGCCACCGGCTGGGACGGTGGCCCGCTGGAGCGGCTGCTGCGCACCGGCACCGCACTGCCCCTGCACATCGACAACGGCGCGGAGGCCCTGGGCCGGGCCGAGATGTGGTTCGGCGCGGGCCGCGGCGTCCAGCACGCCGTCGTCGCGCTCATCGGCTCCGGCGTCTCCGCGAGCGTCATCACCCACGGCTCCCCCTACCGGGGCGCCACCGACAGCGCGGGCGAGTGGGGCCACACCACCGTCCAGGCCGGGGGCCGCCGCTGCCGGTGCGGCGCCCGCGGCTGCCTCGAGGCGTACGTCGGGGCCGAGGCGGTCCTGGAGCGCTACCGTCAGGCCCGGCGCGGCCGCGTCACCCCCGGCGCCGACCAGGAGTCCGCGTTCGCCGCGCTGCTCGCGGCCGCCGACACCTCGTCCGCCGCGCAGCGCGTCCTGGAGGAGGCGGCGGTGTACTTGGGCGCCGGAATCGCCAATCTCGTCAATCTCTTCAACCCCCAGCGGATCATCCTCGGCGGCTGGGCCGGGCTGATGTTCGGCGCCCGTATGCTGCCGCGGATCCGCGAGACGGTCGCCGCGCAGGCGCTGCGCAGACCGTACGCGCGGACCGACATCGGGCTGTGCGGGCTGGGCCCCCACGCCGTGGCGCTCGGCGCCGCCGCCCTGCCCGTCCGCCACTTCCTGACCGAGGGCGCGCACCGTCCCGCCCGTCGCCCGGCCACCGCCCCCCAAGGAGCGCTGACGCGCCCTCCTCCCGTCTGTCACCCGGCCACCAGCACCCCGCGAGGAGCACTGACGCGCGCGGCCCCCACCACCCGTATGCCCGTGCCGTAGCGCCCGCGGACCCCGGCCCCCCACCGCCGGACACACACCTTCCCCCACCGGACCGGCACCCACCGGTCCCATCCCCCACACAGGAAGGCACCACCGTTCCATGAGAAGTACGTTGCGAAACACCGTGATCGGTCTGCTCTCCGCGACCGCACTCGCCGCCACCCCCTGGCTCACCGCTCCGGCCACCGCCACCACGGAGACCCCCCGGACCAAGGCCGCCGCGGCCGAATTCACCGACAACTTCGACGGCGCCGCGGGCAGCGCGGTCGACGGCTCCAAGTGGGGCCTGGAGACCGGCGACAACGTCAACAACCACGAGCGGCAGTACTACACCGACGGCAACAAGAACGCGGCGCTGGACGGCAACGGCAACCTCGTCATCACCGCCCGCAAGGAGAACCCGGCCAACTACAACTGCTGGTACGGCCGGTGTGAGTACACCTCCGCCCGCCTCAACACCTCCCAGAAGTTCACCACCGCCTCCGGCCATGTCGAGGCCCGGATGAAGCTGCCGCAGGGCCAGGGCATGTGGCCCGCCTTCTGGATGCTCGGCAACGACATCGGCAGCGCGGGCTGGCCCAACTGCGGTGAGATAGACATCATGGAGAACGTGGGCTTCGAGCCCAGCACCGTCCACGGCACCATCCACGGCCCCGGCTACTCCGGCTCGGGCGGCATCGGCGCCGGCTACACCCTGCCCAACGGCGGCAAGTTCTCCGACGCCTTCCACACCTTCGCCATCGACTGGTCGCCCAACAAGATCACCTGGTCCGTCGACGGCAACGTCTACCAGACCCGCACGCCCTCGGACCTCAACGGCAACCGCTGGGTCTTCGACCACCCCTTCTACATCATCCTCAACCTGGCCGTCGGCGGTTACTGGCCCGGCGACCCGGACGGCAACACCTCCTTCCCGCAGCAGCTCGTCGTCGACTACGTCAAGGTGACGGGCGGCAGCTGACACCTGCTGCCGATGTGGAAGCCCGCCGAGCGGTGTTCTCGCTGGTGTCATCAGCAGGGGCGGACCGCCTCCGAGACCGCCGCGACGAGGGCTTCCACATCGGCACTCCAGCGTGAGACGAGGGTGAGGTCACGGGCCGGGTCCACCCACAAGAGGTGATTGCCGCCGTTGCCCCGGGCGCAGCGCCCGGTCGACGGGGCCTGTGGCCACACCACGCGGCCGTCGTTGAGCCACCACGACAGCCCGTACTCCGGCTTGACGGCACACGGCGTCCACAACGCCTCGATCCAGCGCCGTGACACGATCCGGCGCCCGGCCCACTCCCCACCGTTCAGGCAGAGTCGGCCGATACGGGCCAGGTCGAGCGCGCTGATCCACAGCCCGCCGCCCCAGTGGGCACCGCCGGACACCACGGGGACGCGGACGCCGCCGAGGTCCACGAACGAGCTGTCGTAGCCGTGCCACGACCATGAGCCGGAGGCCCCGATGGGCTCCATGACACGGGTGCGCAGCACCTCCGGCAGCGGCCGCCGCACCAGGGCGGTGAGCGCGAGCGCCGTCAGATTCACCCGCACATCGTTGTAGGCCCACCCCTCACCGGGCGGCCCGCCCGCCGACTCCGTCCCCTCGCGGACGCTCTGGGCGTCCACCCCCGTCGGCTTCCCCCACAGCTCGCCCTCCCACTGGCTCGTCTGGTCCAGCAGCTGCCGCCAGGTGATCCGCCGCCCGTGGTCATCCGCGAACTGGGGCAACTCCACTGAGCCGCACACGGGTTCGTCCAGCCGTAGCAGTCCGTCGTCGAAGGCGACACCCGCGACGAGGGCCAGCACGCTCTTGGTCGCGCTGAACGCCATCTCCACCCGGCCCGGATCGCCCCAGCGGGCGAGCACCTCGCCGCGTCGCACGACCACACCACCGGGCCCGTGTCCGTTCAGCAGCGGCCCGATCACCTCGCGGTGCGAGACATCCGCCACCTGAGCCGCGAGGTAGCTCTCCATGTCCTCGACCCCGGCCACGGGCCGTCCCGCCCGCTCCCGCACGGCCCGCTCCAGCGCAACGGAGTCGACCCCCGCCCAAGCATCACTCACCGGCCCATCGTCCAGTCGTTGGCCCTCTCGTGGCAACACACCCTCCGTCAGACCGGCCCGAGCCGGCCTGTAGTGCGTAGGCACCAGGGCAGGTGCGTGGCTGGTCCGGGCGCACCAGGGGAAGACGGCGGCGGGAGACGATGCCCGGCGGGGCGCCGGAGGGAAGTGTTGGAGGCGCATGAATCCCGCGCATCGCGCACACATCGAGCAGGTTCACGCACCTGCTCGCGACCCGCGCTGAACTCGCAACCGACGATGAAGGGGACGTCTATGTCCCAAGCTGTGCTTTCCCCGCCCCCGGTCCGCATCGGGAGGCTGTCGATCGGTGCCCTCGGCATCCTGGCACTCGCCCTCGGCACCCTCCAGACAGTGGTGGATCCCGCGCTCCCACTGCTGCAACGTGAGCTGGGGGTCAGCTCCGGCGAAGCGGCACTGGTCTCCAACGCGGTGCTCATCACCGGCGCCGCCATCGCACCCGTCGCGGGCAAACTCGGCGACCGCTACGGCGGAAAGCGGGTGCTGGTCCGGCTGATGGCCGTGGTCTCGGTCGGTGGTCTGCTGGCCGGCCTGGCGCCGAACCTGCCGGTGTTGTTGCTCGGTCAGGTATTGCAGGGCGCCATGGTGGGTGCGCTGCCCCTTTCCTTCATCCTGGTGCGCAAACACCTCCCGGCAGGGGAGTCGCAGCTGGGGATCGGGCTGGTCATGGCGCTGTTCACGGGCGGCAGCATGGTGGGAACGCTGACTGCCGGGCCGATCGCGGAAGGACTTTCCTGGCATTGGATGTTCGCGCTGCCGACGATCGCGATCATCGTGATGTCGCTGGTCGTGGCTCGGTTGCTGCCGCATGATCCGCCGATCGAATCGGAGTACAGGTTCGACTGGCCGGGCGTGGTTCTGCTGAGCGGCACATTGCTCGCGTTCATGCTCGGGCTCGTGAGGGCGACGGGCGACGAGGGCCTGCCGCCACTCGCGATCGGGGCCCTCGCGGTGGTCGTGGCCGCCCTCGCGACCGGATGGGTTGCCGTCGAGCGCCGGGCAGCCTCGCCGATGGTCGATCTGCGCATGCTGGCAAAGCCCGCGATGTGGCATGCGTGCCTGCTCACCATCGTCATAACCACCAGTTTCGGGATGGTGAGCTATCTGCTCCCGCAGCTGTTCGGGGTGCCGGGCGACGGGTACGGCTTCGGGGCCAGCACCACCGACATCGGACTGTTCCTGCTCCCCGGCGCCATCGCCGGGGCGGTGAGCGATTCGGTCGGCGGGATCGTGGCGCGGCGTTTCGGTCTGCGTACCGTGCTCATGGTGGGCGCCGTCGTCACGGCGGCCACGATGCTCGCCCTGGTGTCGCTGCACACCGCGGAATGGCAGCTCGTCCTCGCGAGGGCGCTGGCCGCGATGGCCGCGGGCGTCGCCACCACGGCGTTGCTCACCGGCGCCACCGCCGCCGTCGAGACCAAGGACACCGGCATCGCCACCAGCATGCTCGTGGTGACACGCGTGACGGGCATCGCCCTGGGCGCCCAGATCGCCGCCGCGATCCTCGACGCCGACGCCGACTCGAAGACGGGGCTGCCCGCCGAATCGGCCTTCGTCACAGGTTTCGCCGTCGCCGGCCTCGTCGCCGCGTTGTCACTGCTCGTTGTCCGTATCACGAAGAAAAAGGGAGCCCACGCATGACACCCACCGGTCCGTCGATGGATGTGAGTACCACCGCGAAGCGCACAGTCCTGATCTCCGGGGCCAGTATCTCCGGACCCGCGCTGGCGTACTGGCTGCGCCGGTCCGGATGCGCGGTCACCGTGGTGGAGAAGGCGAGCACACTGCGCGACGGTGGTTACCCGATCGACATCCGCGGCACCGCGATAGAGGTGGTCCGGCGGATGGGGATACTGCCGCAACTGCGGGACGCCCACATCGATTCGCGCCGCTGCACCTTCCTCGACGCCGATGGCAGTCAAGTGGCCTCGGTCAACGCGCACGCCGTGGCCGGCAGTGTCGAGGGACAGGATCTCGAAGTGCGTCGTGGGGATCTGGCCGCGATCCTCTACGAAAAAGTCCGCGACGACGTGGAATTCCTGTTCAACGACTCCATCGACACCCTCGACCAGTCAGAACAAGGCGTCGACGTCACTTTCCACAGTGGGCGGCGGCGCACGTTCGACCTGGTGGTCGGCGCCGACGGTATGCACTCACACACCCGGGAGTCCCTGTTCGGCCCCGAAGAGCGGTTCCACCGCTACCTCGGCTACTGCTTCGCCATATTCACCATGCCGAACACCTTCGGGCTCTCCCGTGAGGTCATGATGTGGAACACCCCGGGGAAAGCCGCGGCCCTCTACGCCGTCGGGGACAACGACGAGCTGCACGCCTTCCTGACCTTCCACCAACCGGAACCGCCATTCGATGCCCTCCGGAACCCCGACGCCCAGCGGGACCTGGTCGCCACGGTCTTCGCGGGCGCGGGATGGGAGGTCCCTGCCATGGTCAACGCCATGCGCGACGCGGATGACCTGTTCTTCGACACGGCCGGTCAGATCCGCATGCCCCACTGGTCCAGCGGCCGCGTCGCGCTCGTCGGCGACGCCGCGTACGCGCCCTCGTTCCTCACCGGACAAGGGTCGAGCCTTGCGCTGGCCGGTGCCTACATGCTCGCCGACGCCCTGGCCACGAACCGGGACCACACCGCGGCCTTCGCCGCCTACGAACGCGACGTCCGCGAGTTCGTAGCCATGAACCAGGCGCTGGTCGACAACGGCGCGGCCAGGCTCTTCCCCACCACGGAGCGGGCCCTGGAGCAACGCAACACCATGCTGCGTGACCTCGTCACCATGCCCACCCCGACACCACGACCGGCCCACTCGGCTCTTACGCTGCCCGAGTTCGCCCCGATGCCGTGACCTGATACTCCAGCCGGATTTCGCTGGGTATTCATCCGTATGTACGGTGGCTGGGGCCGACGACTTCAGTGGCTCGTGCGCTCGGGCATCCCCGGCGGGCGGGAGAGGAGCCCGATCGGACCACTTCTCCCGCCCACGGAGCAGGCGCTCTTTACGGACAGCAGCCAAAGCCACAATGTCACACCGTATTTCCACTTGGCAGAGCGGCTACGGCTGCGCATTCGTCGATGGCTTCGAGTGCGGAAGACCGGCCGGTCGCCATTAACAGCACTAAAGATAGGGTGCTTCGCGAAGCGAGGACATGCGTCAGATTGCCTACACAGCGATCACATCTTGCTACCGGTGCCGCTGGCCCGGCGTGCGGGGCGTCGAAGTCCGCAGCCGACCGCACCCTCGATCGCCTCGCGCCGCTGCTGGCCATTTCGTCGGCGCGCCGACCGCTCATGGGCTCCAACGATCGTTGTAGTAGATATAGTTGGTACTATACGTATAGATAGTCAACAGTTACCACGAGCGCCAGCACGGGAATCGGATTTGCGGCGCACCATCACTCGGGGAATCACGTAAAGCGGCGGTCGCAAGGGAGGATCCCAGCGTGTTCAATTCGCCTGACTTCGATCTGGCACCATACGGCGATGTTGTTGACTGGGCTCAGTACGTGGAACGCGGCTTCTGCAGTTGGCACGATGCGGGCTGGCGGTCGCTGCTCGTGCAGAGTTTCGTGCACGCTCGTCAAGTCGAACACTTGCCGGCACCCGGAACGTCTGACCTGCATATTGTGCTGTGCACCGCTGGAGAGGCGATGATGCGGGTCAGCTCAGGAGGGACAACAACCAGGCGTCGTTGGCGGGCTGGGCGGCTTGAGCTCATGTTGCCTGGTCAGTCGACAGTGCGCAGCTACACGACGACATCAGTCCTGTCCACCGTCCAGGTGCATATCCCACGGACCATCGTCGAGCAGACTGCCGATCAGCTGGGGAAACGCGGCCCGGACTTCGAGGCATTGTCTGTCGCACTGGGCACGGGCGATCCGGTCGTCGAACACATCATCCGGTCGCTCCCGGCCAATCGGGAGGCGAGTGACCTGTATGCCGAATCGGCTGCGGCATTCCTCGCGACGCATCTGCTGTCCCAGGGTCGAATGCCGCGCGTGCCGGGACATGAGCACGCTGCTGTGCGCCAAGGCATTGCCATCATGCAGGATCGCCTGGCCGAGCCGCTCACTCTCGCCGACATCGCGGCCGAACTGCATCTCAGCTTGTACCACTTCGTCCGTGTCTTCCGGGACGCCACCGGCGTGACACCACATCGGTTTCTCACGCGGCTTCGCATCGAGCTGGCCCGGCGACTGCTGTCGGAGACCAACCTCACCATCGAGCAGATCACCCAGCGGTGCGGCTTCGCCGCACCCAGTGCCTTGTCATCGGCGTTCCTGCGCCAGGTCGGCGTCCGGCCCTCGGCATACCGTAAGGCGACCACCGGGTAGGCAGTCCGGCGCGCGTTCCCGCGCGGCATCTGCCGCCTCACTTCCGGGGGAGTGATTCACCACCGTCCGTGTCTCCGAACCACCTGTCCGCAGGCCCTTCCTGGCTCCGGTATCGGACTACGGCAGGCGGTCCGTGCCGCCGTCGGGGGCGGCGTGGGCCAGGCCCGTCCGGTAGGCGATGACGACGAGTTGCGCCCGGTCGCGGGCCTCCAGCTTGGTCATGGCGCGCTGCACGTGGGCGCGGACGGTGAAGGGGCTGAGGAACATCCGCTCGGCGATCTCCTGGTTGGACAGGCCGGTCGCGACCAGAGCCACCATCTCGCGTTCACGCGGGGTGAGCACGGCGAGCCGTTCGGGGTGGTGCGACGGGGTGTCGTCCGGTGTGGCCAGGAAACGGGCGACCAGGGAGCGGGTCGCGGCGGGGGACAGAAGCGTGTCGCCGTCGGCGATCGTACGCACGGCGTCCAGCAGGTCCTCCGCCCCGATGCCCTTGCCGATGAAGCCGCCGGCCCCGGCGCGCAGCGCCTGAGCGACGTACTCGTCGGTCTCGTAGGTGGTGAGGATCAGGATGCGGCTGGCACGCAGTTCCGGGTCCGCGCAGATCTCCGACGTGGCGGTGAGACCGTCAACCTCGGGCATCCGGATGTCCATGATCACCACGTCCGGGCGCAGCTCACGGGCGAGTCTCACCGCCTCCCTGCCGTCGGCGGCCTCGCCGACCACGGTGATGTCGTCGGCACTGTCGAGAAGCATCCGGAAGGCACCGCGCAGCAGGGCCTGATCGTCGGCGAGCAGCACCCGGAGCGTCATGGCGCATCCCCGGCCTCTCCGGCGCCCGTCCGTCCGTCGCCTGCCGCTCCGTCGGCCATCCGCCCCTCGATGGGTGTCGCCCCATCAGGCCAGGTCGCTCCGCCAGCCCATGCCGCTCCGCCAGCCCATGCCGCTCCGTCCGTCCTCCGCGTCGTGTCCTTGGCGGGCGGGAGGGGCAGCTGGGTGGAGACGAGGAAGCCGCCCTCCGGGCGCCTGCCCGCGGAGAGGTGTCCCCCGACCGCGGTGGCACGTTCGCGCATCCCGATCAGACCGTAACCGGGCGGGCGCTCCGGCATCGTGGCCGCACCCCGTCCCGTGGCCGCGGTCGACGCCGTACGGGCACCCCCTCCGTCGTCGGCGACGGTGATGGTCACGCGATCGCGGCTCCAGGCGAGGCGCACCCGGGCGCTACCGGTACCGGCGTGCTTGGTCACGTTGGTCAGGGCCTCCTGGACGATGCGGTAGGCGGTGAGGTCCACTCCCGGGGGCAGCGGCCTGGCCGTGCCCTCCTGGTGCACCGACACCTCCAGACCCGCGCGGCGGAAGGACTCGAGGAGCGTGGGAAGCCGGGACAGGCCGGGCGTCGGCCCGGCGGGCGCGTCCGCGTCCCCGGACTGACGCAGCAGACCGACCGTGGCCCGCAGTTCGTCGAGGGCGTCGCCGGTGGTCTCGATGAGCTCCTTCAGGCTCTTGCGGGTCTGCTCCGGGCGGGCGTCGAAGAGATGGGCGGCGACCGAGGCCTGCGCGTTGGCCAGGGTGATCTGACTGGCCACGAGGTCGTGCAGTTCCCGGGCGATGCGCACCCGTTCCTCGGCCACCCTCTGGCGCGCCTCGATGTCCCGGCTCTTCTCGGCCTGCCGGGCCCGCTCCTCCACGGCCGCCAGATAGGCCCGCCGGTTGTACACCGAATGACCGATTACGCCGGCCACCAGCGGGAACGCCCCCACCGCCGCCATCCTGCTCGAGTCCTTCCACGAGAGGGCCCCGAACAGGGGGGTGAAGGCGACCAGCAGCGCCGCGGAGGTGAGCGACACCGCGCTCACCGCGTGCCGTTCGGTGCGCACGGTGAGCGAGTAGACGGCGATCGCGGCGGGGGCCACGATGAGCGGGCTCAGCAGGAGGCCCAAGAGCGGCGCCAGCACGCCGCCCGCGGTCGTGGCCGCCATGACGGCCAGGGGTGCCCGGTGCCGCATCGGCAGCACGGCACAGGACACCACGGCGATGAAGTAGGCGGCGGCAGGCGGCGGTGACAGCGTGCTGCCGTCCCGCAACGCGCCGCCGAGCAGACAGAGCGCGAACGCCGCCGCCGTGATCGCTCCCTCCCGCCACCACATGCCGCGTGGTCGCGGGCCACCGCCACCCGTGTTCGTCATGGCCGGCTCAGCGCCAGTGCCGGCCGGTGGCGAGCGGCGGCACCGCTGCGTCCGGCTCGGTCGCGGAGGCCGGGACAGGCCGGCTCAGCTTCTCACCCTCGATATCCACATTCGGCAGCACACGGTTCAGGATAGGGGGCAGCCACCAGGCGCGGTGGCCGAGCAGTGCCAGGACCGCGGGTGCGATCGCCATCCGGACCACGAAGGCGTCGAAGGCGACGGCGGCGGCCAGGCCGACGCCCATCGTCTGGATGGTCGGGCTGCTCATCCCGATGAATCCGGAGAACACGCTGACCATGATGATCGCCGCCGCGGCCACCACACGTCCGCTGTGCCGGAAACCGCGCACGATCGCCTCGCCGGGGGCCGCGCCATGGACGTAGGCCTCCCGCATCCGGGTGAAGAGGAAGACCTCGTAATCCATGGCGAGGCCGAACACAATGCCGATGATGAGAATCGGCATCAGCGACATGACCGGTCCGGTCTGCTCGATGCCGAGCAGATCCGCCGCCCAGCCCCACTGGAAGACGGCGACGAGGACGCCGAAGGCGGCACCCACCGACAGCAGGAAGCCGAGTGCGGCCTTGACCGGGACCAGCACCGAGCGGAAGACCACCAACAGCAGGAGCACCGCCAGGCCGATGACCACGGTCAGATAGGGGATGAGGGCGTCGGACATGGCTTCGGAGATGTCGATGTTCATCGCGGTGGTGCCGGTCACCAGGATGCCGGCGCCCGTGTCGGCCTCGACGCCGGAGACCGCGCCCCGGATCGTGTGCACCAGGTCCTTGGTCTCGCCGCTGTTCGGCGCGGTCCGCGGGACGGCGGTGAGGACGGCCGTGTCCTTGGTCCGGCTGAGAACCGGATCACCGACCGACGCGACCCCGTCCACTCCCCGTATGGTCTTGACGACCAGGTCCGTGGTGGCCCGGGTGTCCCCGGACTTCGATGTGTCCACGACCACGGTCAACGGGCCGTTGAAGCCGGGGCCGAAGCCTTCTGACAGCAGGTCGTAGGCACGGCGCTGGGTGGTCTCCACCGACTTGGACTCGTCTCCGGGCAGCCCGAGTTCGAGGCTCAGCGCCGGTACGGCGACGGCGCCGAGACCGAGTCCGGCGATCAGCAGCACGGCCGCCGGCCGGCGCAGCACGAACCGCGCCCAGCGGGTGCCGAGACCGGGCCGGCCGGCCGCGGTGGGCACCCGGTGCGGGCGCTCGCTTCCCGACCGGTGATACGAGGGTGCCTTGCGGGCGGCGCGGGACAGCACCCGCCGGCCGAAGAAGCCGAACAGCGCGGGGACCAGGGTCAGTGCGACGAGTACGGCAAGGGCCACGGCGCCCGCACCGCCCATGCCTATCTTGGTGAGTTCGGGGATTCCGACGACCCCCAGCCCGACCAGGGCGATGAAGACGGTGGCGCCGGCGAAGACGACGGCGGATCCGGCCGTACCCACCGCCCGGCCGGCGGCCTCCTCCGGCTCGCTGCCCTCGGCGCGCTCGTCGCGGAAGCGGGAGGTGATGAAGAGTGCGTAGTCGATGCCGACCGCCAGCCCCAGCATCAGCGCCAGGATGGCGACGGTGGACGTCAGGCCCAGCGGCACGGTCAGCGCGGAGACCAGGCCGAAGGCGATGGCCACGCCCACGAAGGCGGTCAGCAGCGACAATCCGGCCGCGACCAGCGACCCGAGGGCGAGGACCAGCACCACCGCCGCCACCGCCACACCGATGATCTCTGTCGTACCGCCCGGTTCCTCTTCCGCGTCCAGGGCCGAGCCGCCGACCTCCACGGTCAGCCCGGCGTCCCGGGCCTGGCGCGCGGCGTCCTCGAGGGCGCTCTTCGTCGCCCCGGTCAGGTCGACGGCGGCCTCGGTGTAGGTGATCGTGGAGTAGGCGATGGTGCCGTCCTCGCTGACGGCGTCGTCCTCATAGGGGTCGGCGATCGACTCGACCTGATCGTCCCCGTTCAGGGAGCCGAGCGCGTCCTCGACGGCCGCCTTGTGCTCCCTGGCCGTCACCCGCTGCCCGTCCGGGGCCTGGAACACCAAGCGGGCCTCGGCGCCCTGGGAGTTGCTCTGGGGAAAGCGCTCGTCCAGCAGGTCGAATGCCTTCTGCGACTCGGTGCCGGGCATGGAGAGGTCTTCTTCCTTCCCCTCCGGCGCCAGCCCGGCGGCGGCGATGGCCAGCACCAGGACACCCAGCCACAGACCACCCACGAGCCGACGGCGCCGGAAGGCCCACCGTCCGATTCGGTAAAGAAATGTCGCCACCTCTTGATCACTCCAGACACCGCTAGGCAAGGGGAATCGCGCGGGATTCACGCGCCTCCAACACTTCCCTCCGGCGCCCCGCCGGGCATCGTCTCCCGTCGCCGTCTTCCCCTGGTGCGCCCGGACCAGCCACGCACGTGTCCTGGTGCCTACGCACTACAGGCCTCTGATGTGGAGTCGGTCCTCGTTGGGACCTCCGCACCCGTATGATGGGTATCCACTCCCGTGTACGGAGTTGGGGACGAGATGAGTGCCACATGGTGGCTTATGCAAGGTGAGGCCGCAGTCGGCGAGTTACGCCAGTACGGGGTCGACCAGCCGGTTTTTCTGTGTCACTTCACGCCGGGCCCGGCGTGGGAGACGGTCCGGGCGCAGTTCGAGGCGTGGTCCGCGCTGCGCGGCCAGGATCCCGACGGAAGCCGTACCGCCCAGGTCATCCGGTCCATCATGGACCTCGGGCTGCGGCTGGTCCCCACGGACGACAGCCCGTCGATGGCGCTGTTCACCGAATGCATCCTGCGCATCGACGGCCACACCGCCCGGTTGCGTTACTGATGCTCCGCCGGGCGCGCGGCCGGTAGCGTGCCCTCATGGACATCGGTGATGTGGTCGAGGACTTCGAACTGCCGGATGAGAGCGGCACCGCCCGTTCGCTCAGCGGGCTGCTGGCGGACGGCCCGGTGGTGCTGTTCTTCTATCCGGCGGCCTTCACCCCCGGCTGTACCAAACAGGCGTGCCACTTCCGGGACATCGCGGCGGAGTTCAAGGAGCTCGGCGCCCAGCCGGTCGGGGTCAGCGCCGATTCGGTCGAGAAGCAGGCGGAGTTCGCCCATGCGTACTCCTTCGGCTATCCGCTGCTGTCGGATCCGGAGGGGACCGTGCGGGAGCGGTTCGGGGTGAAGCGCGGGATCGCGGCGGTGCCGACCAAGCGGGTCACCTTCGTGATCGATACCGATCGCAAGGTGCTGGAGATCGTCAAGAGCGAGTTCCGGATGGGCGTGCACGCGGACCGGGCGCTCGATGCCCTGCGGGGCAGGAACGGGTAAGCCGCGTACCACCGTCCGCATCCTCCGCATCCGGCGGAAAACACTTGCGGGGGCCGCCTCTTGGGCGGCCCCCGCTGACATTTGTGCCCTCTAGCAAGCGCTTGCCGACCTGGTCCGCGCCGCCGCGGGCCCGGCGGACGACGGGGCCCATCTGGTGACGGTCGGCTGGTGGGACGGCGAGGTGCGGCGGGCGCGGCTCGGACCGGAGGGCGCGGTGCGGGTGGAGTAGCGGCGACGGGTCCGGGGCCGGTCGCCGCGACCGGCCCCGGACCGTACGACCGTCAGCTCAACCGCGAGAAGGTGAAGGAGAATTCGGCCGGTGCCGCGTCCAGGCGGTGCTCGTCCAGCACCCCCGGGCCGCAGGACTGGCTGCCGATGCCCTGCTGCCCGTGGTCCAGGTTCACCCACACCGTCTCGTTCGACGGCTCGAGATCCGGTGTGTGCTCGGCCGCGTCGAGCTGCTCGGTGGTCCAGCGGCGCGCGGTGAACCAGAAGGCCGGCTCGCCCTCGATCCGCACCCCCGATCCGTCGGGCGCGGTCAGCCGCGCCCAGCGGACGTCGATCCGGGCGCCGTTCTCCTGCGGACGCACGTACGGGGTCTGGAGCTTGTCCACCGACAGCGCCCACCGCCCCACGCGCGCGGCGGCGCGGGTGTCCGGATACGCCTCGCCGGGGCCGCCGCCGAACCACTCGGCGTCGCCCAGCGCGGCCGGGAGCCCGAGCCGCAGGCCCAGCCGCGGCAGCGGGAAGGTCCACTCGCCCAGCGGGGTGACGGAGACCGCAAGGCTCAGCCGCCCGTCCCCGTCGGCGGTCCAGCGGTAGACCGTCTCCAGGCCGATGTCCACGGCGGCGGGCGCGACGCGGCTACGGACGGTCAGCGCGCCGTCCGGCGTCGTCGCCACCGCGTCGGTCCGGTGCCGCGTCCGGTGCAGTCCGAACCGGCGCCAGATCTGGCCCCAGCGCTCGTCCGGCTGCCAGGACGCGCCGTTGTCGTTGTCGGTGGGCGCGCGCCAGATGTCCAGCCGGGGCGGTTCTGTGACCGGGAGCCCGTCGAGCGAGGTCAGGGCGCCGGTGACGGCGTCGAAGACGCCGGGGCCGAGCACGATCCGGCCGCCGTCGCGGCGCGGCGCCGCCCCGGAGGCGAGGGCGCGCGCCCGGCCGGTGCCGGGTGCGGCGGCGGGGAGTTGGCCCCAGGCCACCGGATGGCCCGCCTCGGCCCACGCCGTCGCGGCCGCCAGCCGCGCCTCGACCGTCCACCACGCCTCCGCCCCGGCCTCGGCTTCGGGCGGCGCCGGGAGCTTCAGAACGGCGGACTCGCCCGGGGGCAGCGGCTCCACCGCCAGCTCACCCGAGCCGATCGCCTCGCCCTCGGCCTCATAGGTCCAGGAGAAGACGAGATGGGACAGGTCGGCGAAGTCATGGCCGTTGGTGATCCGGACCGTGCCGTCGGCCCCGTCGCCCTCGATCCGCACCGGCTCGATGACCTTCTTGTACTCGATCAGGCCGGGGGAGGGGGTGCGGTCGGGGAAGACCAGCCCGTCGCATACGAAGTTGCCGTCGTGCAGCTCCTCGCCGAAATCGCCGCCGTACACGTGGTAGAAGCGGCCGTCGGGGGCGCGCCGGGTGAAGCCGTGGTCGATCCACTCCCAGACGAAACCACCCTGGCAGCGCTCATGCTCCTGGAACAGTCGCTGGTACTCGCTCAGCCCGCCGGGGCCGTTGCCCATGGCGTGCGCGTACTCGCACTCGATGAACGGCAGCGCCCGGCGCTTCGCGTCCAGCTCCGGATCGCCCCACGGCGGCTCGGCGCGCCGGCCGATCTGGTCGACCTCCTCGTGCGGTGCGTACATCCGCGAGTAGATGTCCGTGTCGGCGCAGGACAGATCGCCCTCGTAGTGGATCACCCGGGACGGGTCGCGCTCCCGGATCCAGTCGGCCATGGCCGAGAGCCCGCGCCCGGTCCCGCACTCGTTGCCCAGCGACCACATCACCACGGACGGGTGGTTCTTGTCGCGCTCGACCATCCGCTCGGCGCGGTCGAGCAGCGCCGGGGTCCAGCGGTCGTCGTCCACCGGGTTGTTCCGCCAGTCCAGGTCGACGAAGCCGTGGGTCTCCAGATCGCATTCGTCGATGACCCACAGCCCCAGCTCGTCGCAGAGCCCGAGGAAGGCCGGATGCGGCGGATAGTGGCTGGTGCGCACGGCGTTGATGTTGTGCTGCTTCATCAGCACCAGATCGCGGCGCATGGTCGCGAGGTCCACCGCCCGCCCGTTCTCGGGGTGGAACTCATGGCGGTTGACACCGCGGAAGAGCACCCGCCGGCCGTTGACCTCGAGCAGCCCGTCCTCGACCACCACGGTACGGAAGCCCACCCGCAGCGAGACGCTCTCGCCCACGGTGGTCAGCCGCGCCTCGTACAGCCGGGGCGTCTCCGCCGTCCACGGCTCGACGGGGACCGTGGCGCTCTCCCCGGTGGCCAGGTCAAGACCCAGCTCGGGCACGGTGACCCGGCCGCCGGGGTCGGAGTCGATCCGCAGTGTGCCCGCGCCGGTGGTGTGGTCGTACGAGGCGTGCACGAAGTAGTCGTCGAGCGCGCCCTCGGGGCGGTGCTCCAGCGTCACCTCACGGAAGATCCCGGGCAGCCACCACTGGTCCTGGTCCTCGAGATAGGTTCCGGACGACCACTGGTGGACGCGTACGGCCAGCACGTTGCCCGACGGCTGGAGCAGCCCCCCGACCGCGAACTCGTGCGGCAGCCGGCTGCCCTTGAAGGTGCCCAGCTCCTCGCCGTTGAGCCAGACCCGGGCGCAGGACTCGACGCCCTCGAAGCGCAGGGCCGCGTCCCCGCCCTCCGGCCAGTCGCCGGGCAGGTCGAAGACGCGCAGATGGTCGCCGGTCGGGTTCTCGTCGGGCACCCGCGGCGGATCCACCGGGAAGGGGTAGCGCACATTGGTGTAGATCGGCGCCCCGTGGCCGTGCAGCACCCAGTGGCCGGGCACCGGGAGCTCGTCCCAGCCGCGGGCGTCGAAGCCGGGGCGGGCGAAGGAGTCGTCCTCGGCGGTGGCGGTCGGCGACAGCCGGAACGACCACGTCCCGTTCAGGCTCAGCCGCGCGGCGTCGGAGGACGGGGTCCAGGGGCGGGGCGGCAGCGCTCCCGCGCCGGGGGAGACGTCCTCGTAGTAGGGCAGTGGCGTGTGCTGCGTGGAGCTCATCGACTCTCCTCGGTCAGCCCTTGATACGGGTCTGTGCCACACCCTGCACCAGCCAGCGCTGGAGGAACAGACCAGGCCAAGTGGCAGGGGCCCATACGGTCGGCCGTTGCCGAAGAAGCAGGTGCAGCCGAACGAGAAGCTCAACGGCAAATGAGCGCGACACGGGCTCCGGCTCACGCCGATGGGGTAGCCATTCTCACGATGGCCTCCGGGACGCGGATTTCCGTGCGCGTCCCGGGGCCGTACGTTGCTCGCTCCTGTCACCCGGACAAGGCGGAGCCCTGAGCCGCACGGGGAGCGGAAGCCAGCAGCCCGCCTCGTCTGTTCGGCGCGCTGTCGCTCGCGCCGAGCTGCGGGCTGCCCGGCGGCGACGCCCTCTGGAACGCGATCCCGGGCTACGGGCCGGGGCGCGCATCCCTGGCAGACGTAGCGCGTCCGTACGGGCCGGGTGTCTCAGCCCGCCTCGAGCACCGCGCGGACGACGGGCCCGGCGGCATCACCGCCGTGCCCACCACCGGTGACCACGGCGGCGGCCGCCACATCGTTCCGGTAGGCGGTGAACCAGGCGTTGGTCTTGGGCTGGCCGTCGATCTCGGCCGAACCCGTCTTGGCGCCGATGTCGCCGGTGAGCCCGGACATCGCCCTGGCGGCGGTGCCACTGGTCGCGGTCAGCCGCATCATGGCCTTGAGCTGCGAGACGGTGGCCGGGCTGAGGCTGCGGTCGCTGGTGGCGATCTCCCGGTGGTCGACGGAGCGCGGTACGAGGACGGGCTGCTTGAAGGTGCCCGTCCGGGCGGTGGCCGCGACCGAGGCGATCGTGAGCGGGTTCATCTGGACCGTACCCTGGCCGATCATGGCCGCGGCCTTGTCGTCGCCGCTTCCGTTCGGCACCTCGCCGTCGAAGGTGGTGACCCCCACCCGCCAGTTCAGCCCGAGCCCGAACACGGTGCGCGCCTCCTGGGCCAACGCGCCATCGGGCACGGCCCCGGCGAGCGAGACGAACGCGGTGTTGCAGGACGCCGCGAAGTCCTGCGCGAAGGTGGCGGCCGGGTTCTCGCTGTCCTCCACGTTGTGGAACATCATGCCCTGTGCGTACGCCGCCGTCTTCGGGCACGGCACCGGGCGGCTCGGGCTGACCTTGCCCGCCTCCAGCAGAGTGGCCGCGGTGACTATCTTGAACGTGGACCCCGGCGCCGTCTGCCCCTGCAACGCGGCGTTGAACTCGGCCTGGTCGGAGTTGGCCACCGCCAGGATCTCCCCGGTGCTGGGCTTGAGCGCCACCACGGAGGCACCGTCGCGCGTGGCCACCGCCTTCTCCGCGCTCTTCTGCGCCCCAACGTCCAGGGTGGTGCGCAGCGTGCCCGGGGTGCCCTTCGTCACCACGTGGAGCGTGGCTCCGGCGGTCCCGTCGGGCTTGACCGCCGACACCTCCACCCGGGCCGTGCCGCCCGCGTCGGCCCCGTATCTCGCGCGCAGCGCGATCAGCACCGGGTCGAGCGAGGGATAGCGGCCCTGCCGCAGCTCCTCGCCGTCGCGGTCCAGCACCCGGACCGGCGGATTGTCCGCCAGATCCGTACGTACGGACTCATTGGCGCCCAGCTTGGGGTGGAGGACGGAGGGCCTCCAGTCGACCAGCGGCTTCTTGGTCGTCCGGCCGCGCACCACGGTCAGCCGTGATGTGTAGGTCCAGCTGGATCGGGCCTTGCCGAAGACCACTTCGGCCTTGATGGTGAACGGGACCGTGGTGCCCCGCGCCGTGCCCGGGGTGGCCGTCACCCTCTTCACATGCCCGTCGTCGCGATAGCCGCTGAGGGCGCCGATGGCCGACTCGGCGTCGTTGGTGAGCCCGGCGGCGAGCATGTCATTGCCGTCCGCCCACGCGTCCAGGAACTCCCGCGCGGTCCGCCGGGCCTCGTCCCCGGTCACCGGACCGTCATGGGCCGCGGTGGTGTCGCCGCCGGTCACGCCCGTGTAGAGGTTGTATCCGCCGTAGCCGGCGACCCCCAGAAGCCCCACTGACAGTGCCCCTAAGACGACCTTCCCCACCGCCCGCATGGCGTCCCCCCGATTTTCACCTGTGGTCGGCCGCTTTCACCTTCGTGGGTGGCGCGGGCCGTTGCGCGCATCGCCCCGTGCCGCTCAGGCGGCCTTTTCCACCTCGCCGCGCAACGCCCGTGTGTAGATCTTCAGCAACCGGCTGTACTCGGCCCGCTCCGAGGGCCGCAGTGCCCGGCCGGCCCGAGCCCGGAGGAAGACGCGTATCGCCTCGTTGGCCTGGTCGGTGGCGGGAGTGGTCAGTAAGGCGGGTTGGTGAGTAGGAGTCGGACGCATGACCACAAGAGTAGAGGCCCCTACCGACATTGGCATCGGCGTAAACCGCCCAACAGCGGTGTTACCGGCGGTATGTGAGGAAGACCGCATCCCCCACGCAGATGTTCCCCTCTATGTCCCCATGGCATATGCCCCGCCACGGCAGAGGTATGCCTCCCGGGCTCCCTTGGCGTCCCATCAGCTCCGACCAGCGGATTCCGGCCCGGCGAGGATCACTTCGAGGGTGCGGGGGCCGTGGACGCCTTCCACGCGGTCGAGTTCGATGTCACTGGTCGCGGACGGTCCCGAGATCCAGGTCAACGGGCGGGCCGGGTCGAGGCGTTCAAGCGCCTCGGGGACGGAGTCCACGACCTGGTCGGTGACGCGGATCACGCAGATGTGATGGTCGGGCACCAGGGTGATGCGGCGACGGCCCTGGTCGGGGGCGGCGTCCAGGACCACGGTGCCCGTCTCGGCGATGGCCACCGCGCAGCCCGTCACCACGCTGGAGACCGCGTCCAGATCGTGCGGGGTCAGCTCCGCCGTGTCCGGAACCCGGCGCACCGCGTCGGGGACGGCGGAGAGCCAGGAGTCGGGGAGGCCCGGGGGTACGACCACGCTGGTCGCGCCGCGGTCGCCGAGGAGGCGGGCGATCAGGGCCGGGAGGGACGACGGGGCGTCGGCGCGGTGGACGAGCGCGCGGTAGTCGGCCAGGTTCTCCGCGAGGAGGTCCACGGTCCGGGCGGCGGTGCGGTCGCCGTGGACGCGGTGATAGGTGCGCTCGACCGGCACCTCGCCGGGTGTCTCGGCACGCGGCACATCGGCCAGGGCGCGGCGGACGCGGGCCATGACCAGGGCGCGCGAGTCCAGGCCCTGGGTGCCGGGGTCTTGGGTGCCGGGGTCTCGCGAGGTCATGTGGTCTTCTTCCTTCCCTCCGGGCGGCTCCCGGTGCCGCTCCCGCCCCGGGTGCGTTGCCACCAGTCGCGGAACGACTCCTCCGGTACCTTCGGCAGCTCCCGCGTATCGCTCCACGCCCGCCCCGGACCGGGCAGTCGGCGCGGATGGAAGCGGCGGGTGCGGGAGGCCAGCCGCTGGCCGGTGCGCAGCAGCCGGGGGTGGTCCAGGGCCCAGCGGGCGGCGCGCATCGCGGCGCGCTCCGCGGCGTGGCCCTTGGCGGGCTTGATGACCGTACGGGTGCCACGGACGGAGGCGGGGCCGCCCTCGACCACGCGCTCGCGCAGGTGGACCAGGATCTCCGGGATGTCGATGGCGACCGGGCACACCTC
The DNA here is from genome assembly GCF_017874715.1 of Streptomyces iranensis. Lineage (GTDB taxonomy): Bacteria > Actinomycetota > Actinomycetes > Streptomycetales > Streptomycetaceae > Streptomyces > Streptomyces iranensis. Next base: position 173,595 of record NZ_JAGGLR010000022.1, read on the forward strand.
GTAGCACGCCCCGCACAGGGACGAGGCATACGGGAGCGAGGCGTCCAGCTCGCTCTGGGTGCCGCGCAGTTGGGGCGTGAGGATCGCACCGATCGGGCCCGGGTACGCCGATCCGTACGCATGGCCGCCCGCCCGCTCGTACACCGGGCACACATTGAGACACGCCGAGCAGCGGATGCAGCGCAGCGCCTGCCGTCCCACGGTGTCCGCGAGGGTGTCGGTGCGGCCGTTGTCGAGCAGGACGAGGTGGAAGGTGCGCGGGCCGTCGGCGTCCGTGGTGCCGGTCCAGGTGGAGGTGTACGGGTTCATCCGCTCGGCGGTCGAGGAGCGGGGCAGGAGCTGGAGGAAGACCTCCAGGTCCTGGAAGGTGGGGACCACCTTCTCGATGCCGACGACGGAGATCAGCGTCTCGGGCAGGGTCAGACACATCCGGCCGTTGCCCTCGGACTCCACGACCACGAGCGTGCCGGTCTCGGCGACCATGAAGTTGGCGCCGGAGATCCCCACCTTGGCGTTCAGGAACTTCTCGCGGAGGTGGAGCCGCGCGGCCTCGGCGAGGTCGGCGGGCGCGTCGGTCAGCCCCTCCGGGGCCGGACGGCCCCACTGGGACATCTTCTCCGTGAAGATGTCGCGGATCTCGCCCCGGTTGCGGTGGATCGCCGGGACCAGGATGTGCGACGGGAGGTCGTCGCCGAGCTGCACGATCAGCTCGGCGAGATCGGTCTCGTACGCCGTGATCCCGGCGGTGGCGAGCGCGCCGTTCAGGCCGATCTCCTGCGTGGCCATCGACTTGACCTTGACGACCTCGCGCTCGCCCGTGGCCCGTACCAGCTCGGTGACGATCCGGTTCGCCTCGTCCGCGTCCGCCGCCCAGTGGACCTGGCCGCCGGCCGCCGTGACCGCGCTCTCCAGCTGCTCCAGATACTGGTCGAGATGGCGCAGCGTACGGTCCTTGATGGCCGCGCCCGCGGCGCGCAGCCGCGACCAGTCGTCCAGTTCGGCCACGGCCGTGGCGCGCTTGGCGCGGATGGTGTGGGTGGCGTGGCGGAGGTTGGCACGTAGCTGGGTGTTCCGGGTCGAGGCGTCGGCCGCCTGTGGGAAGGCGGGCATCCCCAGGTAGGTGGCCTGGTGGGTTCCGCGTTGGGCTCCGCTTTGGGCTCCGCGTTGGGTTCCGCTCGGCTGCTGGTCTCCGTGCACCTGGTGGGTTCCGCTCACCAGACGTCTCCTTCCGTGCTGGCCAGGATCTCGGCGAGGTGGACGGGGCGGACCGCGGAGCCCTGACGGGCGAGTGTGCCGCCGATGTGCAGCTGGCAGGAGTTGTCGAGGGTGCACACCGCCTCGGCACCGGTCGCCGTGATGTTGCGCGCCTTGTCCGCTCCCATGGCCGCCGATACGGCGGCGTTCTTGACGGCGAACGTACCGCCGAAGCCGCAGCACTCCTCGGCACCCGGCAGCTCCACCAGGTTCAGCCCCTTCACGGCGGCGAGGAGCGAGCGCGGGCGGTCGCCGAGCTTCAGCATCCGCAGGCCGTGGCAGGTGGGGTGGTAGGTCACGGTGTGCGGATAGTACGCGCCGACATCGGTGACCTTCAGGACGTCCGTGAGGAATTCGGTGAGCTCGTACGTCTTGGGGACCGCCTCGGCCGCCGCGTCCGCGAGCTCCTGGCCGCGCCCCTCGGCGGCGGCCTTGGCGCCCATCCGGGGGTAGTTGTCCCGCACCATCGCCGCACACGACCCCGAGGGGGTCACCACGTATTCGTAGTCGCGGAACGCCGTGGCGTAGCGGCGCAACAGCGGTTCGGTCTCGTGGCGGTAGCCGGTGTTGAACTGCGGCTGCCCGCAACAGCTCTGCGCCTCCGGGAAGCCGACTTTCACGCCGAGTCGCTCGAGGAGGGTGACCACGGCTTGGCCGGTGCGTGGGTAGAGGGTGTCGTTGACGCAGGTGATGAAGAGCGCTACGCGCACGGTTCCTCCTCGTCGCCCTGGCCGGTGGCGGCCCTGGCCTGGCCGGTGCCGGCCCTTGTGACCTGTGCGTCTCCGAACCGGGCGGCTGCCCGGTCCCACGCCGAATGATCACCTGTGGGCTCATACTGCCTCAGTGGCTGGGTGCTGTGAAGCAGGGCGCGCAACTCGGGCAGGCCACCGGTGATCGCTCCGGCCGTCCGGGCCTGGACAAGTACGTTTCCGAGAGCCGCCGCCTCGGCCGGGCCCGCGATCACGGGGAGGCCGCAGGCATCGGCGGTGAGCTGGCACAACAGCGTGTTGTGCACACCACCGCCGACGATGTGCACGGCGCTGACCGTACGGCCGGACAGCCGGGTGGCGTCCTCGATCGCGCGGCGGTGGGCCAGGGCGAGGGAGTCCAGGACGCAGCGGGTGGTCTCGGCCGGGGTGCGGGGGACGGGCTGGCCGGTGCGGCGGCAGGCGTCGGCGATGCGGTCGGGCATGTGGTGGGGGGCGATGAAGGCGGGGTCGCCGGCGTCGACGACTGAGCGGAGGGGGGTGGCTTGGGCCGCGGCCCGGAGCAGGGCGGTGAGGTCTGCGCTGCCTGTGCTGCTGGCTGTGCTGGCTGTGCTGCCTGTGGTGCCTGTGCTGCTCGTACTGGCTGTGCGGGCGGTTTCGGTGTTCCAGGTGCGGACGCACTCCTGGAGCATCCACAGGCCCATGATGTTGCGCAGATAGCGGACCGTGCCGTCCACGCCCAGCTCATTGGTGAAGTTGGCCGCGCGGCTCTCCTCCGTGAGGACCGGCGCGTCCAGCTCGAGCCCGGCGAGGGACCAGGTGCCGGTGGCGATGTACGCGAAGTCTGGTGTGGTGGCCGGGACGCCGACTACGGCGGACGCGGTGTCGTGCGAGCCGACGGCGGTGACGGGGATGGGGTGCGTTGTGCCCATCTCGGTGAGAACGTCCTGGCGCAGGGTTCCGGCGGGGTCGCCGGGGCGGCGCAGGGGAGGGAAGAGCGAGAGGTCGATGCCCAGGGCCTGCGCCACCGGGGCGGCCCAGTCGCGGGTGCGGGGGTCGATCAGCTGGGTGGTGGAGGCGTTGGTCAGCTCGGTGCCCAGTTCGCCGGTCAGCCAGTACGAGATGAGGTCGGGGATGAGGAGGAGGCGGTGGGCGGCGGTGAGGGTGGGGGTGCCTTGCGCCGCGATGAGCTGGTAGATGGTGTTGAAGGGGAGGCGCTGGATGCCGGTGGCGGCGTAGAGGGCTCGGGGCGGGAGCGCGGCCGCGACCTTTTCGGCGGCGCCGGTGGTGCGGGTGTCGCGGTAGTGGACGGGGTTGGCGAGCAGGGTGCCGTCGGCGGCGAGCAGGCCGTAGTCCACGGCCCAGGTGTCGATGCCGATGCTGGTCAGGCCGTTGCCCGTCTGCGCGGCGGCTGTCTTGAGGCCGTTCAGGACGCCCTGGTAGAGCGACAGGATGTCCCAGTGCAGGGTGCCCAGGACGCGGGTTGGCTGGTTGGGGAAGCGGTGCGCCTCGTGGAGGGCCAGCCGTCCGGGGGCGACCTCCCCGACGATGACGCGGCCGCTGGACGCACCGAGGTCTACGGCGGCGAAGCGGTGTTCTGTGGCGGGCACGTGGACCTCGTGGTGGGTGGTGGGTGGGCGGGGTGCGTGGGTGTGGGTGTGGGTGTGGGTGGTGGGGTGCGTGGTGGTTGCTGTGGTTCGTACGGGGCGGGGGCCGGGGCCTCCGGGGCGGGGCCCTGGACCGTATATTTACGGCGCCATTGGCCGGGGGCTTGCGTGGGCCGGAGATTGGCGCCACAAATACACGTAAGCGTCCAGGACCCCACCCCTCCGACCCCGCCCCCCTCACGCGCGTGTCAGCGCAGGAACGCCGCCGCGACGCCGGCGTCGACCGGGATGTGCAGACCCGTGGTGTGGGTCAGGTCGCCGCCGACGAGGGCGAAGACGGCGTTCGCCACGTGGGAGGGGAGCACTTCGCGCTTGAGCAGGGTGCGCTGGGCGTAGAACTCGCCCAGCTTCTCCTCGGGGACGCCGTACACGGCGGCGCGCTGTGCGCCCCAGCCGCCCGCGAAGATGCCGGAGCCTTGGACTACGCCGTCGGGGTTCACCCCGTTGACCCGGATGCCATGCTCGCCCAATTCTGCTGCAAGGAGGCGGACTTGGTGGGCCTGGTCGGCCTTGGTCGCGGAGTATGCGATGTTGTTCGGGCCCGCGAACACGGCGTTCTTGGACGTGATGTACACGATGTCACCGCCCATGTTCTGGGCGATGAAGGTCCTTGCCGCTTCGCGGGAGGCCAGGAAACTGCCTCGCGCCATGATGTTGTGCTGGAGGTCCCAGTCGGCGGTGGTGGTGTCGAGGAGCGGCTTGGAGATGCTGATCCCGGCGTTGTTGACGAGGATGTCCACGCCGCCGAAGGCCAGCGCCGCTTGCTCGAACGCCGCCTTGATCTGCTCTTCCGAGGTGACATCGGCGGTGACGGCCGTGGCCTTGTCCGGGCCGCCGAGCTCCTGGGCTACGGCTTGCGCCGATTCCGCGTTGACGTCCGTGACTACGACGCATGCGCCCTCGGCCACGAGGCGGTGGGCGATCGCCTTGCCGATACCCGAGCCCGCGCCGGTCACCAGGGCGATACGGGTCGCGAGGGGCTTGGGCTCGGGCATGCGCTGGAGCTTGGCTTCTTCGAGCGCCCAGTACTCGATGCGGAACTTCTCCGACTCCTCGATGGGGGAGTAGGTGGAAACCGCTTCGGCGCCGCGCATGACGTTGATGGCGTTGACGTAGAACTCGCCTGCCACACGGGCCGTTTGCTTGTCCTTGCCGTAGCTGAACATCCCGACTCCGGGGATCAGCACGATGGCGGGATCCGCGCCGCGCATGGGCGGGGAGTCGGGGGTGGCGTGGCGGTCGTAGTAGGCCGCGTAGTCGGTGCGGTACGCGGCGTGGAGTTCCTTGAGGCGGCCGATCGTCGTGTCGAGGGGCGCGTCCGGGGGGAGGTCCAGGACCAGCGGGCGGACCTTGGTACGGAGGAAGTGGTCCGGACAGGAGGTGCCGAGGGCCGCCAGACGGGGGTGTTCGGCGCGGGAGACGAAGTCCAGGACGGTGTCGCTGTCCGTGAAGTGGCCCACCTGGGGGCGGTCCGTGGAGGCCAGGCCCCGGATCACCGGGGCGAGGGCGGCCGCACGGGCATGGCGCTCGGCTTCGGGGATGGTGGGGTGGATGACGGGGCCGAACGGGTCCGCCTTGCCGCGTGCGGTGAGGAACTCCTCGGCGGTGCGGATGACGCGGAGCGAGTTCGCCTCGCATGCGTCGGAGGTGTCGCCCCAGGCGGTGATGCCGTGGCCGCCGAGGATGCAGCCGATGGCCTGCGGATTGGCCTTCTTGACGGCGGCGATGTCCAGGCCCAGCTGGAAGCCGGGACGGCGCCAGGGCACCCAGACGACCTGGTTGCCGAAACACTCCTTGGTGAGCGCCTCGCCGTCGGCCGCGCAGGCGAGGGCGATACCGGAGTCGGGGTGGAGGTGGTCGACGTGGGCGGCGTCCACCAGACCGTGCATGGCGGTGTCGATGGACGGCGCGGCCCCGCCCTTGCCATGCAGGCAGTAGTCGAACGCCGCGACCATCTCGTCCTCGCGGTCCACCCCGGGGTAGACACCGGTAAGCGCACGAAGACGGTCCAGCCGGAGCGCGGCGAGCCCGGAGTGAGTGAGGGTACCCAGATCGCCCCCGGAGCCTTTGACCCACATCAGCTCGACGTCCTGGCCCGTGACGGGATCGGTCGCGGTTCCCTTGGCGGAGGTGTTTCCCCCCGCGTAGTTGGTATTGCGCGGATCAGCGCCCAACCGATGCGAGCGCCCCAACAGCGCGCCCGCCTCGGGATGCGGTTCTGCGGTCATGTCGTCCTCTGCGTGTGGGCCAGTCTCAGCGGGATGCGGTGACGAGGAGCGCGCCTTTTATGGGCGTGCCCTATGGGGTCAGTGGCTTGAGTTGAAGCCTCCGGGGGAGCTGGCGGCAGGGCCCGCCGCCAGGCGTTACGCACCCCACCCCGCCTGCTCTCCCCCCACCCGCTCCGCCACGATCCGCGCCGCCCACCCCGAGCCCCGGTACGCCGCCATCGGGTCCGGGGCGATGCCCAGTTCCTCCCGGACCTCGGCCAGCAGCGGCCGTACGTCGGTGTTGTACGCGTCCATCAGGACCGCGTTGGCGCCGAGCACGTCGCCCTCGCGCTGGGCCGTGGCGAGGGCGTCGCGGTCGACCAGGAGGGCCTTGGCCGTGGCCTCCTGGACGTTCATCACGGAGCGGATGATCGCCGGGATCTTGGGTTCGATGTTGTGGCACTGGTCGAGCATGAAGGCGACCCCCGAGGTCAGCCCGCCACCCCGGACCACCTCGTACATGATCCGGAAGAGCTGGAAGGGGTCGGCGGCGCCGACCATCAGGTCGTCGTCCGCGTAGAAGCGGGAGTTGAAGTCGAAGGCGCCGAGCTTCTTCTCGCGCAGCAGAAGGGCGACGATGAACTCGATGTTGGTGCCGGGCGCGTGATGGCCGGTGTCCACGCACACCTGGGCCTTGGGGCCCAGCTTGAGGCAGTGGGCGTAGGCGGTGCCCCAGTCCGGCACGTCCGTGGTGTAGAAGGCGGGCTCGAAGAACTTGTACTCCAGCAGCATCCGCTGGTCCTCGCCGAGGCGCTCGTAGACCGCGCTCAGCGCCTCGGCGAGACGGTCCTGGCGGGCCGCGATGTCGTCCTGCCCGGGGTAGTTGGTGCCGTCGGAGAACCAGAGCTTGAGGTCGCGGGAGCCCGTGGCGTCCATGATGTCGACGCACTCCAGGAGGTGGCCCAGCGCCTTGCGGCGGACCGCCGGGTCGGGGTGGGTGACCGAGCCCAGCTTGTAGTCGTCGTCCTGGAATACGTTGGAGTTGATGGCGCCCAGCTTCAGGCCGCGTTCCTCCGCGTACTTGGCGAGCGCCCCGTAGTCCTCGACCCTGTCCCAGGGGATGTGCAGCGCGACCGTGGGGGCGACCCCGGTGAAGGCGTGCACCTGGGCGGCGTCGTCCAGCTTCTCCTGGGGGGAGCGCGGGACACCGGGCTGGGCGAAGACCTTGAAGCGGGTTCCGGAGTTGCCGTACGCCCATGACGGCGTCTCGACCGCCTGGCTCTTGAGGGCCGCCTTCACGGCTGGAACGTCAGACATGAATCTCCTTCATGAAACGATTCAAGAAACCTAGCCGCGCGGTCGGCCACGCGTCAAGAAGTGGTGAGTCCCCGAGCCCACGGCGAACACCGCGCAGCCGTCCGCCATGCGCAGCGGGCGGGCGCCGTGAGCGGTCACGTCCGCCGCGCGGCGTGCCGGGACCCAGATCTGGGCCGTGGTGTTGACGGGGATGGACACCGTGAGGGTGAAGTCCTCGCCCTGCGACCAGCGGGTGGTGACCGGGCCGTAGAGGGATTCGTAGCGGCCCTCGGCGGAGCGCACCTCGCCACCGGGGCGGGGCCGGATGAGGATCTCGCGGAAGCCGGGGGCGGCCGGGGCGATCCCGGTGATGTTCTGGTACATCCACTCGCCGACCGAGCCATAGGCGTAGTGGTTGAACGAGTTCATCCCGACGTCCTGGAAGCTCCCGTCCGGTTTGATCGAGTCCCAGCGCTCCCACATCGTGGTCGCGCCCCGGTCGATCTGGTAGCCCCAGGAGGGGAACGTGCGCTGGTGGAGCAGGCGGTAGGCGACGTCGGTGTGGCCGGTCTCGGTGAGGGTCGGAAGCAGCCGCGGGGTGCCGAGGAATCCGGTGGACAGATGCCAGTCGCGGTCCTTGATGAGGGCGACGAGGCGATCGGCCGCGGGGGTGCGGAGGTCGGCGGGGAGCAGGTCCATGGAGAGCGCCAGGACGTAGGCGGTCTGGGTGTCGCCCTTGATCCTGCCGTCGGCGGAGACGTACGCGCGGTTGAAGGCCGCCTTGATACGGGTCAGGAGGTCTTCGTACGGGGCCGGGTCCTCGTCCAGGACGTGTGCGGTGCGGGCGACGAGGTCGGTGGCGTGGGCGAAGTAGGCGGTGGCGATGACGTCCTTGGGGGTGTCCGCCTCGACGCTGAGCCAGTCGCCGTAGCCCTCGGCGGGCCGCAGCAGATCGGTGCTGTGCTGTTCCAGGTAGGTGATCCAGCGCCGCATGGCCGGCCAGTTCTCGCGCAGCACCCGGGTGTCGCCGTACGCCTGGTAGAGGTTCCAGGGCACGGTCACCCCGGCGTCGCCCCAACCGGCCACGCCGTTGCCGACGTCGCCGAGGTGGGGTGCCACATCGGGGAAGGAGCCCTCGCCGGTCTGGCCGTCGCGCAGGTCCTGGAGCCACTTGGTGAGGAAGCGCGCGGACTCCATGGTGTACGCGGCGGTGCTGGAGAACACGTTGATGTCGCCGGTCCAGCCGAGCCGTTCGTCTCGCGCCGGGGTGTCGGTGGGGATGGACAGGAAGTTGCCGCGCAGCCCCCAGGTGATGTTGGAGTGCAGCTGGTTGAGCATCGCCGAGTCCGTGTGGAAGGACAGGGTGAACGGGGCGGCGGTGTGCATCACCCGGCCGGTGATCGCGTCGGGGGAGGGCGTTCCGGGGTAGCCCGTGACCTCGACGTAGCGGAAGCCGTGGAAGGTGAAGCGCGGCTCGTAGGTCTCCCGGCCGCCGCCCTTGAGGGTGTAGGTGTCGACGGGGCGGGCGGTGCGCAGATTGGCCGTGTAGGCGGTGCCGTCCGGATTGAGCACCTCGGCGTGGCGGATCCGGACCTTGTGGCCGGCCGGGCCGGAGACCGTGAGGCGGACGCTGCCGACCATGTTCTGGCCCAGGTCGAAGAGGTGGACACCGGGGGTGGGTTCGGTGACCTCGACGGGTTTGATCTCGCGTTCCACCCGGGTCGGGACGTCGGTCTGGGCCACCACCTCGGCGGTGATGTCGGTGGCCGTGACGGTGGGCTGCCAGCCGGTGTCGTCGAAGCCCGGTGAGGTCCAGCCGGGGGTCTCCGCGCGGGCGTCGTACTCCTCGCCCATCAGCAGGTCGGCGGTGAGCAGCGGACCGGTGGCCGCGCGCCACTGCTGGTCGGTGGTGATGCGCTCGGTGCTGCCGTCGGTGTACGTGACCTCCAGCTGGGCGAGCAGGGCGGGGTGGTCGCCGTACTGGGTCTGGCCGAACCAGGCGATGTTCCCGGCGTACCAGCCGGGTGCGAGGGTCACGCCGAGGGCGTTCGTCCCTCGGCGGAGGGCGTCGGTGACGTCGTAGGTCTGGTACGCCACGCGCTTGCGGTAGTCGGTCCAGCCGGGCGCCAGCTGGTCGCGGCCGACGCGGGCGCCGTTGAGGTGGGCTTCGTAGAGGCCCAGGGCCGTGGAGTAGAGCCGGGCGCGCGCCACGGGCTTGGTGAGCCGGAAGGTGCGGCGCAGCTGGGCGGGGGACTGGAGGGGGAGCACCTTGCCCCAGGGGCCGCCGCCCCAGGCCGCCAGCTTCTTGGCGGTGGCCCAGCCGCTGTCGTCGTAGTCCGGGTCCGCCCAGGCGGCGGGGGGTTCGGTGGCGGTGGTGCGCCAGGTGGCGTCCGTGTGGTGGTGGGTGGTGCCGTCCTCGGTGGTGAGCTCCAGGGTGGCGAGCAGCCCCGCCGGGCCCTTCTCGGCGTTGGTGGCCGCGATGGCGAGGGTGGCGGCGCCCTGGTCGAGGAATTCGGTGACGTCGACGGTGGCCGGATGGCTCCATGCCTTGAGGACGCCCACTGCCTCGCGGGCGGCGACCTCGGTGCCGTTCACATGGGCGGTGAAGCCGTCGTCGGCCGCCACCACCAGCCGGGCGCGGCGGACGGTGCCCGGGGCGTGGACGGAGGTACGGAACCACCGGGTGGCCGCCGGGGCCTCGGTGGCCGGATCCCCCTCGGGGAACCAGATCCAGGAGGCGCCCTCCAGGGACGGGGGCGCGGTCAGCGCGGCGGGCGCGGCGATCCAACGGGCCTGCCACTGACCGGAGTTCAGCAGCCCGGTCTCCCACCAGGCGGGGGCGGACCACGGGGAGGGGCGGCCGTGGCCGTCCCAGACCCGCACCGACCAGTGGTAGCGGGTGCGCGGGCGCAGGGCCGGGCCGTCGTAGGGGACCAGGACCGACTGGCGCGATGTCGTCTTGCCGCTGTCCCAGACGTCCGGCTCGCCGAGCCGGTCGGGGGAGGTGGCGACCCGGATGTGGTACGCGCTCTGGAGCTGGTCGCGGGCGTCAGAGCCGAGGATCCAGCTCAGCCGGGGGCGGGCGGTGTCGAGGCCGAGCGGGTGGGGCGCGTACTCCACCGTGGTGCTCCGGACCCGCGGCCCCGCGCCGGGGCGGTCCTCGGCGGCGGCGGACGCGGTGGCGGACGCGGCGGCGGACGGGGTGAGGGCGGGCAGACCCGTGAGGGCAGTACCGGTGGCAGCGGTGGTGGCGAGCAGATGGCGTCTGCTGATCATGGGCTTCCTCCAGAGGCGGCTGGACGGGAACGATCGATGAAAACGATTCAACCCAAGGCGCCTGGACCGTAGGACCGGGGATCAGGGTGCGTCAAGGGGGCTGAAACGATGTGGGTATATCCCGTGCACAACCCCTTGACGGCCGCATAGGGCCCGGCTAGCTTCCCGGAATCCGGCATTGAAACATTTCATTTACTGCCCGTGCTACTGCCCGTGCTACTGCCCCTGCGTACGCGTCAGGAGACTCCGTGAGCCAGCCTGCTTCGACCGGTGTGCCGGTCCTCGCCCTCGAGGGGGTGAACAAATCCTTCGGCGCCGTACGGGCCCTCCGGGACGTCTCGCTCGAGCTCTTCGCCGGTGAGGCCCATGCCCTGGCCGGTGAGAACGGGGCGGGCAAGTCGACGCTCATCAAGATCCTCGCCGGGGTACACCGGCCCGACTCCGGCCGGGTGCTGCTGGACGGCGAGCCGGCGGTCTTCCACGGCCCCGCCGACGCCCGTGACGTCGGCACCGCCGTCATCTACCAGGAGCCGACGCTCTTCCCCGATCTGTCCATCGCCGAGAACATCTTCATGGGCCGTCAGCCCCGCCGGGCCCTCGGCCGGATCGACCACAAGGCCGTACGGACCTCCACCGCCGCCCTGATGGCACGGCTCGGCGTCGAACTCGACCCGGACCGGCCCGCCAGGGGCCTGTCCATCGCCGACCAGCAGATCGTCGAGATCGCCAAGGCGCTCTCCTTCGACGCCCGGGTACTGATCATGGACGAGCCGACGGCGGCGCTCACCGGGAGCGAGACCGCCCGGCTCTTCTCGGTCGTCGAGACGCTGCGCGCCGAGGGCGCCGCCGTGCTGTTCATCTCCCACCGCCTGGAGGAGATCTTCGAGCTCTGCCAGCGGGTCACCACCCTGCGGGACGGCCGGTTGGTGGCCTCCGAGCCGCTGACCGGGCTCACCCAGGACGTTCTGGTCCGCCGCATGGTGGGCCGGGATCTGGCCGAGCTCTACCCCAAGCAGGACAGCCGGGTCGGCGAGACCGCGCTGGCGGTGCGGCGGCTGACCCGTGAGGGCGTCTTCCGGGACGTCTCCTTCGAGGTGCGGCGCGGTGAGATCGTCGCGCTCGCCGGGCTGGTCGGCGCCGGGCGCACCGAGGTCGCCCAGGCCGTCTTCGGCGTGGACCGGGCGGACGCGGGCGAGGTGCGGGTCGGCGGGGCGGTGCTGCGGCCCGGTTCGCCGACCGCCGCCATGGACGCCGGGCTCGCGCTCGTCCCCGAGGACCGGCGCCAGCGGGGGCTGGTGATGGAGATGTCCATCGAGCGGAACATCGGGCTGACCGGCCTGGACCGGCTGGGCCGCGCCGGGCTGGTGAAACGGGCGCTGGAGCGCGGCCGCGCGGCCGACTGGGCGGTCCGGCTCCAGCTGAAGTACGGCAGCCTCGCCGACCACGTCGGGGTGCTCTCCGGCGGCAATCAGCAGAAGGTCGTGCTCGCCAAGTGGCTGGCGACCGAGCCCACGGTGCTCATCGTCGACGAGCCCACGCGCGGAATCGACGTGGGCACCAAGGCCGAGGTGCACCGGCTGCTGTCGTCGCTGGCCGCCGACGGGCTCGCGGTGCTGATGATCTCCTCCGACCTGCCCGAGGTGCTGGGCATGGCCGACCGGGTCCTGGTGATGCACGAGGGCCGGCTGGTGGCCGAGATCCCGCGCGCCGAGGCCACCGAGGAGTCCGTGATGGCCGCCGCGACCGGCCTCACGGATGGCGCCGATGGCGCCGAAGGCGCCGGTGTCGCCGGTGTCGCCGGTGTCGCCGGTGTCGCCGGTGAGGCCGCCGCGACCGAACTCCCCCGCGCCACCGGCGCGACCGGTCCCACCGATGGCACCGCAGCAAGCGGGCCCACCGACGCCACCGCTGCGAGCGGGCACCCCCACGCCACCGGTGATACGGGGGCCACCGGGCCCACCGGCGCCACCGGGCCCACCGGCGCCACCGGCGCCACCGCAGGAGGGACCCGGACGTGAGTGTGACCATCGAGAAACCCGACAAATCCGCCGCCGCGCCGGAGGCGGCCCGGTCGGCGCGCTCGCTCGTCGACGCCGTCTTCCGTGCGCGGGAGATCAGCATCGCCGGGGCCCTCGTGCTGCTGGTGCTGTTCACCTGGATCGCCGAACCGCGCTTCCTCGACGGCCAGGGCATCAAGGACCTGCTGCTCAACGCCGCCATCCTGGTGCTGCTCGCGGTCGGGCAGTCGGTCGTGGTCATCACCCGCAACATCGATCTGTCGGTCGGCTCCGTGGTGGGCCTGTCCGCCTTCGCCTGCGGGAAGTTCGTCTCCGGCACCGACCACGGGGCGCTGACGGTCCTGGCTCTCGGCCTCCTCGTCGGCGCGGGCTGCGGCATCGTCAGCGGCGCGCTGGTGAGCTTCGGACGGGTGCCCGCGCTGGTGGTGACCCTCGGGATGCTCTACATCATCCAGGGCGTCGACTACTGGTGGGCGCAAGGGGAGCAGATCAACGCCGCCGATGTGCCGCAGTCCGTGCTGGACCTCGGCAGCGGCAGCGTGCTGGGCATCCCGTATCTCCCGCTGATCGCCTTCGTGGTGCTCGCCGGGACCGCATACGTCCTGCGCACCTACCGCGGCGGCCGTGAGCTGTACGCCATCGGCTCCAGCCCGGAGGCCGCCCGGCTGGCCGGGGTGCCGATCCGGCGGCGGGTGCTGGCCGCGTATGTGTTCTCCGGCGCCGTCTCGGGCTTCGCGGGCGCGCTGTGGCTGGCCCGCTTCGGCACCGTCGTCGCCGACAACGCCCACGGCTGGGAACTCACCGTGGTCAGCGCGGTGGTGGTCGGTGGCGTCGCCATCGTCGGCGGCACCGGCACGGTGTGGGGCGCGGCGCTGGGCGCGCTGCTGCTCACCACGATCGGCAGCGCCCTGGCCGTGCTGAAGGTCGACTCCTTCTGGCAGGACGCCATCGCCGGTGCGCTGCTGCTGGCGGCCATCAGCGTGGACCGGATCGTACGGGTGCGCATGACCCGCGCGCTGACGAAGAGGAGCGCACGATGAAGCTCAGGTGGGACACCGCCGTCGGGGTGCTGCTGGTGGCCGTCTTCCTCACCGGCCTCGGCACCACGGACGGCTTCGCGAGCCGCGACAACCTCGCCTTCGCCTTCAACGACATCGCCGAGGTGGCGCTGATGGCGCTGCCGATGACACTGCTGGTGGTGGCCGGGCAGGTGGATCTGTCGGTGGCCTCGATGCTCGGCCTGTCCAGCGCGCTCACCGGTCAACTGTGGGACGCGGGCTGGGCGTTCGAGACCATCGTGCCGATCGTGCTGCTGGTCGGGGTGGCCGGCGGGCTGCTCAACGGCTGGCTGGTCACCCGGGTCGGGCTGCCCTCGCTCGCCGTCACCATCGGGACGCTCGCGCTCTACCGGGGGCTGGCGTCGGTGGTGCTCGGCTCCAATGCCATCACCGACTTCCCCGAGACGTACGCCAAGTGGGCCGTGGACACCACCACCGTGCCCGGCACCTTTCTCACCTATCCGGTGACGCTGTTCATCGTGCTGGCCGCCGTCGCCGCCGTGGTGCTGCACGCCACGGGCGTGGGCCGGTCGCTGTTCGCCATCGGTGCCCAGGAGGACGCCGCGTACTTCGCGGGCATCCGCGTCAAGCGCGTCAAGCTGCTGCTGTTCGTGGTCAGCGGGCTGATCTCGGCCTTCGCGGGAGTCGTGTTCACCCTGCGGTACGGCAGCGCGCGGGCCGACAACGGCCAGGGCTTCGAAATGCTCGTCATCGCCTCCGTCCTGCTGGGCGGGGTCGACTTCGACGGTGGCAAGGGCACGCTGTTCGGCGCCGTCGCCGGGGTGCTGCTCATCGGTGTCCTGAAGAACCTGCTGACCCTCAACGACGTGGCCAACGAGGTCCAGGTGATCGTCACCGGGCTGCTGCTGGTGGCCTCCGTCCTCACCCCCCGTCTGATCACCACCGTGAGCGCCTGGCGTCACCGGCGCGCCGCCGCCTCGACCAGCTGATCCACCCACGCACCGCGAAAGGTCTTCTCATGATCACTCCTGGACGTCGCCGCGCCGCCGCCACCGCCGCCGCGGTCTGTGCCCTGGCCGTGGCCCTGGCCGGTTGCGGCGGCACCACCAAGAAGGACAACGACAACGGCGGCGCCGCCAAGAGCGACGCCAAGGCCGACCCCGACGCCCCCCTGAAGAAGGGCCTCAAGCTGGCCTTCCTGCCCAAGCAGATCAACAACCCCTACGAGAAGATCATCGACGAGGCGGGGATCTCGGCCACCGGGGAGTTCGGCGGCAAGGGCAAGGAGGTCGGCCCCTCCGACGCCAGCGCCTCCTCCCAGGTGTCGTACATCAACACCCTGGTCCAGCAGCGCCAGGACGCCATCCTGATCGCGGCCAACGACCCCAACGCGGTGTGCGGCCCGCTCAAGCAGGCCATGAAGAAGGACATCAAGGTGGTGGCGTACGACTCCGACACCGCCCCGGCCTGCCGCCAGCTCTTCATCAACCAGGCCGGCTCCGAGGAGATCGGCCGCGGCCAGGTCCAGCACCTCGCCAAGCAACTCGACTACAAGGGCCAGATCGCGATCCTCTCCGCCACCCAGAACGCCACCAACCAGAACACCTGGATCCGCTTCATGAAGGACGAGCTGAGCAAGCCCGCCTACAAGAACATGAAGCTGGTCAAGACGGTGTACGGGGACGACGACGACCAGAAGTCCTTCCAGGAGACCCAGGGCCTGCTCAAGGCGTACCCCAAGCTCAAGGGCATCATCGCGCCCACCACCGTCGGCATCGCCGCGGCCGCCCGCTACATCAGCGGCTCCTCGTACGAGGGCAAGGTCGTGCTGAACGGCCTCGGCACGCCCAACCAGATGCGCAAGTACGTCAAGGACGGCACCGTCGAGCAGTTCGCGCTCTGGGACCCCAAGAAGCTCGGCTACCTCGGTTCGTACGCCGCGGCCGCGCTCGCCTCCGGGCGGATCACCGGGGCCGAGGGGGAGAAGTTCAAGGCCGGGAAGCTGGGCGAGTACACGGTCGGCAAGAACGGCGAGGTAATCCTCGGCCCGCCCACCGTCTTCGAGAAGTCCAACATCGACAAGTACCACTTCTGAGGCGGTCGGCGATGCGGCGGGTGTGTTTTCTGCTGAAGGTCCGCCAGGACCGGATCGAGGAGTACCGCGAGCGGCACGCGGCCGTGTGGCCCGAGATGCGGGCGGCGCTCTCGGAGACGCCGCTCTTCGAAGCACTCGACGGCACGAAACCGGACGAGGCGATGAAGCCACTCACGGAGGTCTTCCACCTAACCTGAGCGCTCCGCTGGAGGTGCCACGATCCTTGTCGGCCGACTGCGGCGCCGTCGTGGCTGGTCGCGCCCGCACGGCGGAGCCGCACATCGGCACAGCCCCGCGCCCCTTCGGGGCGCTGCCGAACCGTGGCGGACTTCCCCCGAAACCGTATGTCCAACGACGCAGAACGGAGACGCCCGGATGAGACCCCTCGCCGCCGTCGCGCTCGCCACCGCCCTGCTCGGCGCCGCGACCCCGGGCGCGACCGCGACCCCGGGTTCCGCCGCCGCCCCCGGCCCGGCCGTCAGCAAGCTCGCGGACACCCGACTCGACCCCAAGGCCCTCTACTTCGTCTCGTACGACGGCCTGGTCAACAACAACGCCTTCCAGAAGAACGGGCTGCTCACCTACAAGGGCTATCAGTACGCCGTCTGGTACACCGCCGACCGCAGCGCGGTCATCGGGCGCCGCGCCCTCACCCAGCAGAGCTGGCAGACCGTCACCCTGCCGCACCGGCTCACCGCCGATGACTCCCACAACGTCATCTCCATGGGGATCTCCCGGACCGACGGCCGGCTGCACCTCAACATGGACTCCCACAGCAGCGGCTTCTTCTATGTGAAGTCGGTGGCCGGGCTGGTGGACGACCCCGCCGGACACCCCTGGACCACCGGCCAGTTCGGCGCCGTCCAGACCACCCTCGACGGCCTCGCGCTCACCTCCCAGTTCACCTACCCCCAGTTCATCGCCACCCCCGAGGGCAGGCTTCAGCTCAGCTACCGCGTCGGCGTCTCCGGCAACGGCCGCAACGCGCTCGCCGAGTACGACGGCACCAAGTGGCGGGCGCTCGGCGAGTGGTCCTCCGCCACCGGCACCTACCGCAGCGAGCACGGCTCCAGCACCGCCCGCAACATGTATCTGCACGGCATCGACTACGGGCCCGACGGGCGGCTGCACGCCTTCTACACCTGGCGCGAGCAGAGCAACGCGGTGATGTGCGCGAGCGGCGGGCTCAGCAACCACGACACCGGCTATGTCCACAGCTCCGACCGCGGCCGCACCTGGCGCAACGCGGCGGGCGCCGTCGTCGGCACCACCGGAGGATCCGACACGGTGGCGGTCGGCGACGCCGGAACCGTCGTCGACCCCCTCAACCCCGACCACTCGCTGATGAATCAGGAGAGCCAGGCCACCGACTCCACCGGCGCGCCCCACGCCCTGATCAGCTATGTCCCCGGCCGCTTCGGACAGTGCACCACCGACTACGTCGCCGACCGGACGAGTAACGGCCATACCTTCCACGTCTTCAAGGACACGGCGGGCGCCTGGAAGAAGACCGAGATCCCGGTGGCCCCCGGCTCCACCCAGCGCAGCCACCTGGTCTTCGACGCCCACGACAACGCCTACGCCGTGATGCCGTACGGCCGGATCGTGGCCGCGTCCAAGTCCTCGGGCTGGACGGACTGGAAGACCCTCTACGACGGCAGCGGGCTGAACGCCTTCGGCGAGGTCGTCGTGGACGACACCCGGCTCGCCCAGGACGGCGTCCTGTCGTATCTGTACCAGCGGAAGTCCAGCGGCACCACGCCCTCCGCCCTCCGCGTCGTCGACTTCGCCCTCCCCTCCTGACGATGGCACCAGGCGTGGGCATCAAGGAGGTGGCGCGCGAGGCCGGGGTCTCGGTCGGCACGGTCTCCAACGTCATCAACCGCCCGGACTCGGTGTCCGAGGAGACCCGGGCCCGGGTGCTGTCCACCATCGAGCGGCTGGGCTATGTACGCCAGGAGTCCGCGCGCCAGCTGCGGGCCGGTCACAGCCGCATCATCGCGCTGCTGGTGCTGGACATGGCCAACCCCTTCTTCGTGGACGTCGCACGGGGCGCGGAGCGCGCGGCGCGGGAGGCGGGTCTTGGGGTGATGGTGTGCAACAGCGCGCAGAGCGCGGAGGACGAGGCCGACTACCTCGGGCTCTTCGCCGAGCAGCGGGTGCGCGGGGTGCTGATGACCCCGGCCGATATGACCGGGCGCAACCTCGCCTCCTTCCGGCGGCAGCCCATCCCCTTCGTCCTCGTGGACCGGGTGCTGCCCAGCGCCGAGGGGTGTTCGGTGTCGGTCGACGACGTCACCGGCGGTGAGCTCGCCGCCCGCCACCTCCTGGGCCTCGGCCATCCCACCCTCGCCTATGTGAGCGGGCCGATGCGGCTGGCCCAGTGCCGCGACCGCCGCGAGGGCGCGCTGCGCGCCCTGCGCGAGCGGGGGTTCGGCGAGTCCGCGCTGCGCCATGTCGAGGTGGACCGGCTGGACGTGACCTGCGGCCGGGACGCGGGGGCTCGGCTGCTGGGCATGTCTCCGCGCCCGACGGCGGTGTTCTGCGCCAATGACCTGCTGGCGCTGGGGGTGCTGCAGTCGCTGTACGGGGCCGGGGTTTCGGTGCCGGGGGAGGTGGCGCTGGTGGGCTACGACGACATCGAGTTCGCGGCGGCGGCCGCGGTGCCGCTGACGTCGGTGCGCCAGCCGGCGTTCCGGATGGGGCGTACGGCGGCCGAGCTGCTGATCGAGGAGACGGGGGAGCGGGGCGGGGACCATCGCCACCAGCGGATCGTCCTCCAGCCCGAGCTCGTGGTCCGCGGTTCGAGCCTGGTGCGCTCCCGTGGCTGAGCCGGGGCCCGGGGCCCGCGGCGGCCCGGTCCTGCCCGACCGGTCGAACAGCGCATTACGATGTTCCCGCGACCGCGGTGGGTCGCGGGAAGGCGGAGGCCCGGGTCGTGGGACGCATGGTGGGGATCAAGGACGTCGCGCGGCAGGCGGGAGTGTCGGTCGGTACCGTCTCGAACGTGATCAACCGGCCCGAGATGGTCGCCGAGGCCACGCGCGACCGGGTGCAGGCCGTGATCGAGCGGCTGGGCTACGTACGCCAGGAGTCCGCGCGCCAGCTGCGCGCCGGGCGCAGCCGCATCATCTCGCTGCTGGTGCTGGACATGGCGAACCCGTTCTTCGTGGACGTGGCGAGCGGTGCGGAGCGTGCGGCGCGGGAGGCGGGTCTCGGGGTGATGGTGTGCAACAGCGCGCAGAGCCCCGAGGAGGAGGCCGACTACCTCGGCCTCTTCGCCGAGCACCGGGTGCGCGGGGTGCTCGTCACCCCGGCCGATGTCACCGGCGCCAACCTGGAGGGCTTCCGGCGCCATGACATCCCGTTCGTCTTCGTGGACCGCGAGGTGCCCAGCGCCGACGGCTGCTCGGTGTCGGTCGACGACATCGAGGGCGGCGCGCTCGCCGGGCGCCATCTCATCGCCCAGGGCCACCGCTCCGTGGTCTACGTCAGCGGTCCGATGCTGCTCCCGCAGTGCCAGGACCGGCGCACCGGGCTGCTCAGCGCGTTCGCGGAGGAGGGGCTGCCGGAGGAGGCGATGGTGCACATCGAGGCCGAGCGGCTGGACGTGGCCTCGGGCCGCGACGCGGGCGCCCGGCTGCTGGGGATCTCACCCCGGCCGACGGCGGTGTTCTGCGCCAATGACCTGCTGGCGCTGGGGGTGCTGCAGGCCCTCTTCGCGGCCGGGGTTTCGGTGCCGGGGGAGGTGGCGCTGGTGGGTTACGACGACATCGAGTTCGCGGCGGCGGCCGCGGTGCCGCTGACGTCGGTGCGCCAGCCGGCGTTCCGGATGGGGCGTACGGCGGCCGAGCTGCTGATCGAGGAGACCGGCGACGAGGCCGCCTCCCACCAGCACCGGCGGATCGTGCTGCAGCCGGAACTGGTGGTGCGGGACTCCACGTTCGCGTCCAGACCGGGCGCCTGACCTGGGGGTCGCCGGTCTCGGCGGCCCCGGTGAAGACGTCGGCCCGTTACGTCGTCACGGTCAGGCCGGGGGCTTGACCGCGACGACGGGGACGGGGCTCTCCAGCAGCAGCCGCTGGCTCACACTGCCCAGCAGCGCCTTGCCCACCGGCGATCGCCGGCGGAGGCCGATGACCAGCCGGTCGACGTCGGGCCGGGCCTCGATCTCGTCCAGGACGGCGTCGACCGGGTCGCGGTCACCGGGACCGCTGCGCTCGACGACCGTGGTCCGCGGGTCCTCGGGCACCCCGGAGCGGTCCAGCGCCGACAGACGCAGATTGACCAGTACCAGATCGGTGCCCAGCAGCCGGGCCTCGGCGATTCCCGCGGTCAGCGCGTGGTCTCCCTCGCGGCCCTCGGCGATGGCGGTCAGAACGGTCATGGTGCGGAACCCTCCTTTCGGGGCGGGACGGGTGAGGAGTAGCGGGCGCGGAAGTCGTCCTCCAGTTCTTCCAGCGAGCGGCCCTTGGTCTCGGGCACACAGGTCGCGATGAAGAGGAGGGCCAGCACACCGAAGGCGGCGAAGGCGAAGAAGGTGTTCGAGATCCCCATGGCCTTCACGATGGGCGGGAAGCCGAGGGCCACCAGGGCGTTCGCCATCCACAGCACGAAGATGCTGATGCCGATGGCCAGGCTGCGGATCTTCAGCGGGAACATCTCGGAGAGGATCAGCCAGACCAGCGGACCGATGGTGGCCTGCATGGAGAAGACGAAGAGCACGACGAACACGAGGATGAACCACGCCTTCGCGGTGCCCTCGGGCATCAGCAGCGCGGAGAGACCGACGAGCAGGTGGAACGTCGTGGTCAGGGCGAACCCGCCGAGCAGCATGGTGCGCCGCTCGAGCTTGTTGATGACCGAGACGCCCACCGCGATGCCGATGACGCTGAAGGCGCCGTTGAGAGTGTTCGCGATGATGGCGGAGTCGCCCGAGAACCCGGCGTCGCCGAGCAGCTGCGTACCGTAGTACATGACGGAGTTGATGCCGGTGAACTGCTGACAGAATCCGAGCCCCGCCCCGATCAGGATGAGCACCCGCACCCATCGCACCCCGAGATCCACCCGGCCCGCGGTCTTGGCGACCCGCTCCTCCTCGGCGAGGCGGTGGACCTCCGCCATCTCGGCGCGGGCCCGCTCGGGGGTGCGGACCTGGGACAGGACCGCGAGTGCCTCGTCGTCACGGCCCTGGGAGACCAGCCAGCGCGGGCTCTCCGGCAGCCGCAGCATGCCGATGAACAGCCCGATCGCCGGAAGGAGGGCGACGAGCAGCATGAGCCGCCAGATGCCGTCCGTCTCGCCCCAGAGGTTGAAGATGACGGCGTTGATGACGAACGCGGCGAACTGGCCGGTCACGATCATCACCTCATTGCGGGTGACGATGGAACCGCGGCGCTCGGCCGGGGCGATCTCGGCCAGGTAGACCGGGACCGTCGCCGAGGCCCCGCCCACGGCGAGGCCGAGGATGAAGCGGAAGAGGGCGAGCACCTGCCAGCTCGGCGACAGCACACAGCCCAGAGTGCCGAGCATGAACACCAAGGCCAGCAGCAGGATGTTGTGGCGGCGGCCGTGCCGGTCGGACAGCATTCCGCCGATCATGGCGCCGAAGGCGGCCCCGAAGATGAGGTTGCTGACGACGATTCCCTCGGTGAGCGCGGTCAGACCGAGGTCGTCGGTGAGGGGATCGAGGGCGCCGTTGACGACGCCGGTGTCATAGCCGAACAGCAGCCCGCCGAAGGTCACGATGACCGCGACCAGGCCGAGCCGTCGTGAATGGGGACCCTTGGTGTCCGGCGGCAGTTCGGGGTCTTGGTGTGTGATGTCTGAGTCCTCGGAGTCGAGTCGGGTTTTCATCGTCGTGTCTCCTCGTGGAGGCAGCGGAGGTCATGGTCGCGCCCCGACAAGTCCGGTTGTTTCCCGATGTCGAGTGAGTGGCCGCCCGGCCGGCCACGATCGTGCGGCGGCGGAGAGGCCTTTGTCTTTTTGTCAGTACAACTAGTACGTACAAGTGGCACGTACTATGGGGGCGGCGTGTGACGCATGTCAAGACATGAAGCGCGAGGAGGCAGGGATGGGGGATCCAGGGGGCGCCGGCCGATCGGCCGAGCGGGGAACCCCGGTGGGGCGTCCCAAGCGTCCCACCATGTCCGATATCGCCGCGCGCGTCGGTGTCTCGCAGGCCCTGGTGTCACTGGTGTTCCGCAACCAGCCCGGTGCCAGTTCCGATACGCGCCGACGCGTGTTCCAGGCGGCCGAGGAACTGGGCTATCGTCCCGACACCGCCGCCCAGCTTCTGCGCCGCACGCGGAGTCGGCAGTTGGGCGTGCTGTTCACCATGCGTCAGCCGCACGACGTGGGCATCGTCGAGGCCCTGTACCCCGCCGCCCGGGAGCACGGCTACACCCTCGTGCTCAACGCCATGGTCGACACCCGCGACGAGCGTCAGGCGATGGACGAGCTGCTCGGACTGCGCTGTGAAGCCATCATCACCATCGGCACCACGTTCGAGCGGCACCATCTGGCCACGGAGGTCGGCGGGCCCTCCATCGTGGAGATCAACCCGCTGACGCGAGCCGCCGGTACGGACGTCGTCCGGACCGCCGAGCGGAACGGGATGCGCCAAGCCGTCGACCATCTCGTCGCACAGGGGCACCGCGCCATCGCGCACATAGACGGCGGCGCCATGCCCGGTGCCGAGGAGAGACGGCGCGGATACCGCGCCGCCATGCGCCACCACGGACTGGCCGACCACATCCGGGTCCACCCCGGCGACTACACCGAGGAATCCGGAGCCCGGGTGGCCCGGGACCTGCTCGCCCGGCCCGAGCTGCCCACAGCCGTCATCGCCGGGAACGACCGCTGTGCGCACGGTCTGCTGGGCACGTTCCTGCGTGCGGGCGTCAGCGTCCCCGATGACGTGTCCATCGTGGGCTACGACGACAGCCAACTCGCCCGGCTGTCCTTCATCGACCTCACCTCCGTACGTCAGGACGCCGCCGAGGCGGCCGAGGTCGCCGTCCGGGCGGCCGCCGAACGACTCGACGGCGGGCGCACCGCCGACCGGGACATCGTCCTCGACCCCACCCTCGTGGTCCGGGGGAGCACCGGCCCGGCCCGCACCCGGTCAATGCCCGACGGCGACCTTCTCCGGTGACCACTGGCTGTCGTAAGGGGCACCCAGCAGCTCCTGGATCTCCCGTACGGCGGCCCGCCCCGCCCGGTTGGCGCCGACCGTACTGGCCGAGGGCCCGTAGCCGACCAGATGCACCCGTGGATCCCGCACCGCCCGGGTCCCCTCGACGGCGATCCCGCCACCCTGTTCGCGCAGCCTCAGCGGGGCCAGATGGTCGATCGCGGCACGGAAACCGGTGGCCCAGAGGATCGTGTCCGCCTCCACATGGCGCCCATCCGCCCAGGCCACCCCGTCCGGGGTGATCCGCTCGAACATCGGCAGCCGGTCGAGAACACCCTTCTCCCGGGCCCGTTCCATCGCCTCCGTCATGGGCAGCCCGGTCACGGACACCACGCTCTGCGGCGGCAACCCCCGCCGCACCCGCTCCTCCACCAGCGCGACGGCGGCGCGGCCCTGGTCCTGGCCGAACGGCCCGGTGCGGAAAACCGGTGGGCGGCGGGTGACCCAGGTCGTCTCCGCCGCCACCTCGGCGACCTCCAGCAGATGCTGCACCCCGGAGGTACCGCCCCCGACGACGATCACCCGCCGCCCGGCGAACGCCCCGGGCCCCGGGTACCGCGCGGTGTGCAGCTGGCGGCCCCGGAAGGTCTCCTGCCCCGGGTAGCGCGGCCAGAAGGGCCGGTCCCAGGTCCCGGTCGCGTTGATCAGCACCCGCGCGGCCCAGGTCCCGGCCGAGGTCTCGACCAGCAGTCGGCCGTCGTCCCCGTCCCGTACGGCGGTGACATGCACCGGCCGGACCACCCGCAGATCGAAGGCGCGCTCATAGCGTGCGAAGTAGGCCGGGATCACCTCGGACGAGGGACGCGCGGGATCCGCGTCGTCGCTGGTCAGCCGCATGCCGGGCAGGTCGTACATCCCGTGCACCTTGCCGTACGTCAGCGACGGCCACCGGAACTGCCACGCCCCGCCGGGCGCGGGCGCGTGGTCGAGCACCACGAAGCCGGTACCGGGCTGGTACCCGGCCCGCCTCAGGTGATAGGCCCCGGACAACCCCGCCTGCCCGGCACCGATGACCACGACGTCCACGCTGTTGTTCATGTTTCTACTAACTCTGCTCGGTCGCGGTCTCTTCCCGGTCCTCCAGCCGCCGCCCCCGGCTCTCCGCCACCCGTAGCGCGTCATGCAGCGCCTCGGCGAGCCGATGCCCCACGAACCGCAGCTCACGGGCGTTCGCGTGGTGGTCCCGGAGCAGCGGCCGCGCATGCCCGAGAAGGTCGGCCCCGGTCCGTAGCTGTACGGCTTCCACCACGGCATGGCAGGCTCAACCCACCGGGAGGCATACTCGTGGCAGCACCAACAGGACCCACGGTCCGTCGCATGCAACTCGGCTGGGAGCTCAAGCGGTTGAGGGACAAGGCCGGATTCACCCTGACGGAGGCGGTGGACGGGTTGACGTTCTCCCCGTCGAAGCTCCATCGCGTGGAGAACGGGCTGACCGGCCTCAAGACCACCGCGGAGCTGCGGACTCTGCTGGACCGCTACGGAGTCGAGGAGGAGGACGACGTTGTTTTCCTGGTCGAGATCCACCGGGACTCGCTCAACCGGGGCTGGTGGTCGCTCTATCGCAGTGTCCTGCCGTCCGGCATGGGGATGTACATCGGGCTGGAGAGCGGTGCTCGGAGCATCCGGGCTTGGCAACCGAATGTGGTCCTAGGGTTGTTGCAGTCCGAGCGATACGCCCGTGAGTTGTTTCAGGCGGCGAAGTCCATTGAGGAGACGACGACTGAGTTCGTCGAGCGACACATCCAGATCCGTATGGAACGTAAGCGGGCCCTGACTCGTAGGGAGGGCCCGCTGGAGCTGTGGGCCATCCAGGACGAAGCCTCGCTGCGCCGGGTGGTCGGGAGCCCGGACGTGATGCGCGAGCAGTACGAGGAGATCATCAGGGTCGCTCAACTCGACAACGTGACGGTGCAGATCCTCCCGATGTCCACGCCCACCTACCGTCCAGGTTCCAACTTCACCCTCCTGGAGTTCGGTTCACCGTTGCCGACGGTTGTGCAATCTGACGTCGCCGATGGGTCCGACATCAGTGACAAAGACACCACGATCTGGTCCTTCTCTCGCAGGTTCGAGGGCTTGCGCGCAGCGGCTCTCGCCCCTGGTGAGACTCCAGCATTCCTGCAACGACTAGCACGAGAGGTCTGACATGACCCACCGCATAGCGTCCGACACCGCGCCGGAAGGCGCATGGTTCAAGTCCTCCTACAGTGAGGCGAACGGCACCGCGTGCGTGGAGATCGCGCACCTGCCCCACACCGCCCAGGTGGGCATCCGCGACTCCAAGGACAAGAGCGGCCCTGCCCTGGTCGTCCCGGCCGGGGCCTGGGCCGAGTTCGTCGCCGCGGTGTGCGAGGTCTGACGGCGCTGGGGACGGGCGACCAGGCGCGGGCATCGTCTCGCGCCTTCGGCGCATATGAGCAGCGGCGGCGGGGGGCGGGGGCACGGCGCCGTCGCCGTCCGCCGGGCCAATGGAGCAGCCCCTCCCACGTACCCCCTCAGAAAACCCTTGATCTGCCGCAACTAATCTGTCAAACGCTTTCCAGGGGTACCCCCGCAGTCCGGACCGGCCCTCAACATGGGCCGACGGTGGCCGCCACCGGGCCCTGCCCCCACCGGCCAGGTGGTCGGCGACGGAGCCCGGCCAGGGCACCCCCGGCCCCATGCTCAAAGGCGCCGAAGGCGCGAACGGCGCCGCACCGACGCCCGAAAACCGTTCGCGGAACGCACCGGCCCCCAACTACGGTGCTGCGCCGTGGACATTGACGACCCCAAGGACGTGGTCAGGCGCGGGTACGACGCGCTCTCCCGCCATTACGAGCAGTCCTACGCCACCGAGACCAAGTACCAGCCCTGGCTCCGCGCCCTCCAACAGCGCATCCCGGCCGCCGCCGCCACCGTGCTGGACCTGGGGTGCGGGAGTGGCGTACCAGTGGCCCGCACCCTGGCCTCGGCCGGGCACCGGGTGACCGGTGTCGACATCAGCGAGGTACACATCAGCCGGGCGCGGCAGCTCGTGCCCGAGGCCGAGTTCCGCCAGGCCGATGCCACGGCCGTGGAGTTTCCGGCGGCCTCCTTCGACGCCGTGGTCTCCCTCTATGCCCTGATCCACATCCCCCTGGACGAACAACCTCCCCTCCTCGCCAGGATCGCCACCTGGCTCCGGCCCGGCGGCTGGTTCCTGGCCACCACCGGGCACACCGCCTGGACCGGCAGCGACGACAACTGGCTCGGCGGTGGCGCCACCATGTGGTGGAGCCACGCCGACGCCGCGACCTACCGGACGTGGCTCACCCAGGCCGGACTGACCGTCGAGGGAGAGGAGTTCGCCCCCGAGGGCGACGGCGGCCACGCCCTGTTCTGGGCGCGGCGACCGTGACGTGCCTCGGGACCTCGTCTCAGCCGAGGGGCCCGTCCTCACGCCCGGCAGCCTCATCCGACTTCTGCCAGGCGCAACTGCCGAGCGTGGCCCGGCCCTTCTCGACCAGCGGGTCGGCGATCCGGGCAGGTGGCATCGTGCTGTGGCCCCGGTAGCAGATGACCGTGCGGTCCGTGTGTCCGGCGAGGTCCACGAGGATCTGGTCCCAGTGCCGGTACTGCACATCGTGTCCCGTGTCGGCGTAGCTGCGCACGGCCGGCTTGCCGGGCAGGTGCTGCTTCCAGGTGTCGATCGTGCTGGGCGGCACGGTGGTGTCCTTCTTCCCGCTGTAGATGGTGACGGGGGCCGTCAGCTTTGACAGATCGGGGCCGGGCCGCTGGCAGTAGAGCTTCTGCTCATGCACCTGAGCCGCGGGGTCTGCCTTCTGGCCGCGCTGGTTGTAGGTGCGGGCGCCGTCCTCGAAGGCGGTGTCGGCGAAGCCGGGGATGCGCTTGGTCGGGCTGTCGTCCGGGAGCGCCCACCAGACCCGGGGGTCGGCGATCTGCTTCTCCAGGGACTTGCCCAGCTCCTCGTCGGACATCGAGCAGTACGGAGGCCGGGTGCCGTACGGCGGCAGGGCGGCGGCCAGGTGCAGCGACGACACGCGGTCGGGGGCCAGGGACGCCAGTTCGGCGGCGTACGGACCGCCGCCCGAGATGGCGATCACACTGACCTTGCGCACCCCGATACGGTCCAGCACCTGCAGCGCGTCCTTGGCGAAGTCGGCCCTCCCCAGGCTCTTGTCGAGCTCGGTGTCGCCGAAGCCGTTGCGCTCGACCGATATCAGCCGCAGCCCGAGGGACTCCCGGGTGCTGCGCAGGAAGTCCGTCATGTGCGCCACCCGGGCGCTGGTGCCCGTGCCGCCGATGTAGAGCACCGGCTTGCCGTCCCGGGGGCCGTCGTCGATGTAGTGGGCGGTGCGGCCCGAGTCCAGTTTCAGCGCCCGGACCTCGGGGCCGAGCGAGTCGAAGTCGTCCTGGATGTGGGCCCGGTGGACATCGGTGGCATGCGGCTCGCGTGGCGCGGTGGCCGTGGCGGTGGCGCTCACGACCCCGGAGCCGGTGAGCAGGACGGTGGCGACGGCGGTGGCGGCGATCCCGGTGACGAGGGCTCTGGGCACGTGTCTCTCCTGGCCGTAGGGGGAGGGCGGCGTTGATCGGGTCGAACGAACGGCCACCTACCCCCTCCGATCCGGAAGACACCAGGCGGGAGCGCCGCCGTTTGGCGTTACAAGCCTGTCGCGCCAATAATCGGGGATAACCAGCCTGGGTATTGGTGACGACTATTTTCGGACGGTCCGGCGCCGGATCCGGTGGCTCAGCCGCGAAATTCAGCCGAATGCACTTCCCGAAGCAACCATCGCTATGGTCGCGAACATGTCAATTTCCCGCCGCGTCTGCCCCATGGGTCCATCGCTAGGCGTCCGGGCGGGTGTGACATGGAGCGCTTGTTCGGGTTGCATCCGAGCGCTTTTACATTGCTTTAACCGTGCTATGTTCGGACTTTATTCGTTCATGGTGCATTCTATTCCTAGGGAATTCCGGGTTTTCGGGGCTGGCATGCTGGTCCCGAAAAGCCCCCCCAGGAAAGGTTGAAGAATGCAGTATTCCTTCATCGCGGAGTTAGCCGCGCCGGGGCGCAAGGTGCCGGTGCGGGCATGTGATCCCGAGTCGAACCCGGTGTGGCTGTTCGCCTCGATCGGCGAGTACCCGGTGTACGACGACGTCGCGTACGAAGTGATGATCAAGGACGAGCGCCGGATGAACCGGTATGTCGAGGCCGTCCGGCGCTACGCCCCCGGCCGGACGGTGCTCGACATCGGCACGGGGAAGGACGCGGTGTGGGCGCTGGCCGCCGCCCGCGCCGGGGCGCGGCATGTGTGGGCGGTGGAGGTCATCCCCAAGTCGGCGCGGATCGCCAGGGAGACCATCGAGGAGGCGGGCTTCGCCGACCGGATCACGGTCGTCGAGGGACTCTCCACCGAGATCGAGCTCCCCGAACCGGTGGACATGTGTGTCTCGGAGATCATCGGCACGCTCGGCGGCTCCGAGGGTGCGGGCTCGGTGCTGCGGGACGCGCGGAAGCGGCTGGTGAGGCCCGGCGGGGTGTTCATCCCGCACCGCAGCGTCACCACCGCCGTCGCCCTGGACCTGGGCAGCGCGGGGCGCGGTGAGCCGCTCGGCTTTCCGCCGTTCGTCTTCCGTTATGTGGAGGAGGTGTTCGCCTCGGTGGGCCGCCCCTTCGATCTGCGGGTGGTCCTGGAGGGGCTGC
This sequence comes from Streptomyces iranensis, assembly GCF_017874715.1. Classification (GTDB taxonomy): domain Bacteria; phylum Actinomycetota; class Actinomycetes; order Streptomycetales; family Streptomycetaceae; genus Streptomyces; species Streptomyces iranensis. The sequence goes on from NZ_JAGGLR010000022.1 coordinate 202,018, forward strand.
AGGACAATCCGAAGGTGCGGGAGCGGTCGTATCTGTCGGGCCCGGTCGAGGTGGAGCCGCTGGAGTTCAACGGCGACCTGGACCCGGAGGGCACCGACGGCGCCATGCTGACGTTCACCGGAGAGGGCAACTTCTCCGGGCTCGCGCTGGGCATGCGGCTGTGGGTGGCCGAGGACGACGAGCCCATCGACTCGCTGGTGCAGTCGAGCAGTTGGACCCCGGTCTACGCGCCGCTGGCGGAGGAGGGCCTGCCGGTGCGGCCGGGCGACCGGTTCGAGTTCGACTTCACCACGACGCTGAGCGACGACGGCGTACACCCCGACTACGCGCTCACCGGCGAGCTGCACCGGGCCGACGGCCCGGCGGTGCCACTGAGCTGGAGCTCGACCCACCACGGGGACGGCTTCCGCGCGACCCCCTTCTACCGCTCGCTGTTCCCGGGGCCCGGAGGGCCCTGAGCCCGCGCCATAGTCAGCCGCCCGCCACCTCGGCGGAGGCGACGGCTTCCCGTACGAGCCGGGTGAACTCCTCCGGGCGCTGTTCGGGGAGCGGCACACCGGCCCCGGGCACGATGTGCCCCTTCGCCGACAGCGCCCGCACCATCGGCTCGAAGCTGGGCATCGACGGGTCGTCGTCCTGTCCGCAGATGACCGTGGCCGGGGCGGCGATCCGGGGCAGCCGCTCGTCCATCGCGAACAGCCGGATGGCGATATGCCCGTCCTCCACCCGGTCCAGCACCCGCAGGGCGTCGGCCATGAAGCGGTTGAGCGCGGCCTCCTGCCCCGGCTCGTAGAAGTGTCTGCGCCGGTTCCACAGCTCCAGGAGGTGGGAGCCGTCCGGATTCGGCCGCACCCAGTCGACCGGGCGTTTCCACACCGCGCGGGCGCGCTTCTCCGGGGTGATGAACGGGGTCGCGGAGAGCGTCAGGCTCCGCACCCGGGAGCCCAGGCGGGCCGCCACCTCCGCCGCGATCACTCCGCCGGTGTGGTGCCCGACCAGGTGGAACGTATCGAGCCCGAGCCCGTCCACCAGGTCCTCGACCCCGTCGGCGAACATCTCGACGCTCTGGTCGTCCGCGGGTTTCGCCGACGCCCCGTAGCCGACGGTGTCCATCGCGATCGCCCGGTGCGTGGCGCCGAGCAGCGGAAGCACATCGCGGTACTCGGCCCAGGACCGCGGGGTCTGGTGGAGCAGCAGCACCGGCTCGCCCTCGCCGCACTCGACGTAGTGCAGCTGGCCGAACCGGCTGGGGGCGTAGTGGGCGGTCAGCATGTGCGCTCTCCTGACGTGGCGGGCCTGACGTGGCGGGGCGGCGGGCCCGCACTTCTGGTCGTACTTTGTACGGAACTCCTTGGGTGCCGTCAAGAGGCGTTCGGCGGGGACAGGCCCCTCGCGCGGGGTGTTCCGTCAGGCGGTACGGGTCGCTGGACGGACACGGGTACGCGAGGTCAGTGTCACCTCGTCCGGCACGTCGCCATGCGCCCCGTTCCGTGTGACGGAACGAAAGTTGGCTCGTGGTGGGCGGCGCGTCTATACCGGAGGCCACATCGGGAGCGCCGGGCCCCGGCCCCATGTTCTTCTCCAGGAGGTAGCCCGTGCCGAATGTTCCCGACCACGTCCCGACGGATTCCCTCCCCGGGGCCGTGGTCAAGGCCGCCGACGCACTCGCGGGCGCCACCCGCGACGGGATCGCCTGCGCGCCGGTGCGCACGCTCCTGGACGACGGCGACATCGAGGCCGCCTACGCGGTGCAGCGGCTCAACCTGCGACGCGAACAGGCCACCGGCCGCCGGATCGCCGGCCGGAAGATCGGCTTGACGTCTCCGGCCGTACAGCGCCAACTCGGCGTGGACCAGCCGGACTTCGGCGCGCTGTTTGCCGATTTGGCCGTGCCGGAGGGCGGCGAGGTGCCCGCCGGACGGCTGCTCCAGCCCAAGGTGGAGGCCGAGGTGGCGCTCGTGCTCGGCAGCGATCTGCCACACCGCCCCTGCACCGTCGTGGACCTGCTGCGCGCCACCGACTTCGCGCTGCCCGCGCTGGAGATCGTCGACAGCCGGGTGCGGGACTGGGACATCTCCATCGTGGACACCGTCGCCGACAACGCCTCCTGCGGGCTGTACGTCCTCGGCGCCTCCCCGGTGCCACTGTCCGGGCTCAACCTGCGCTCCGTACAGATGACCATGACGCGCAATGGCGAGATGGCCTCCCACGGGACCGGCGCCGACTGCCTCGGCGGCCCCCTCAACGCGGCCGTCTGGCTGGCCTCGGCCCTCGCCGAGCGGGGCGATCCGCTGCGCGCGGGCGACCTCGTCCTGACCGGGGCCCTGGGGCCGATGGTCCCGGCCGCCCCGGGCGATGTGTTCCACGCCCGTATCTCGAACCTGGGCGCCGTAGGAGTCGGCTTCGCCGCGGAAGGAGACCACCGGTGAGCAGCGAGACCAACACCCGCACCAAAGTGGCGATCATCGGTTCCGGCAACATCGGCACCGACCTCCTGATCAAGGTGCTGAGGCTCTCCGACACCCTGGAGATCACCGCGATGGCCGGGATCGATCCCGCCTCCGACGGTCTGGCCCGCGCCCGCCGCCTGAAGGTGGCCACCACCCACGAGGGTGTGGACGGGCTGGTGTCGATGGACGAGTTCGCCGACGTGGACATCGTCTTCGACGCCACCTCCGCCGGTGCCCACAAGCGCCACGAGGAGGTGCTGCGCCCCCTCGGCCGCACCCTCGTCGACCTCACCCCGGCCGCCATCGGCCCCTATGTGGTGCCCCCGGTCAACGGCGACGCCCACCTCGGCGCGCCCAACGTCAACATGGTCACCTGCGGTGGCCAGGCCACGATCCCGATCGTCGCCGCGGTGGGCGCGGTCACCCCCGTCCACTACGGGGAGATCGTCGCCTCCATCTCCTCCCGCTCCGCGGGCCCCGGCACCCGCGCGAACATCGACGAGTTCACCGAGACCACCGCCGCCGCCATCGAGCGCGTCGGCGGCGCCGCCCGCGGCAAGGCCATCATCGTCCTCAACCCCGCCGAACCGCCCCTGATCATGCGCGACACCGTGCACTGCCTGGTCTCGGGCTGCGCCACCGAGGAGGTCACCGCCTCCGTCGAGGAGATGGTCGGCCGCGTCCAGGCGTATGTGCCCGGCTACCGCCTCAAGCAGAAGGTGCAGTTCGAACACGTGGGGTCCGACGATCCGATGCGCTCCCTGCTGCCCGCCGAGGCCGCGCGCACCGACGCCGTGAAGGTCTCGGTCTTCCTCGAGGTCGAGGGAGCCGCCCACTACCTCCCGGCCTACGCCGGAAACCTCGACATCATGACCTCGGCCGCGCTGCGCACCGCGGAGCGCCTGGCCGCACACCGCTCCGGCGAGGAGGCCGCACGATGACCACGACCGACGCCGGCGCGACCGCGGACACTCCGCCCGTCCCGCCCGCTCTGTACGTCCAGGACGTGACCCTGCGGGACGGCATGCACGCCATCCGCCACCGCTACACCGTCGAGCAGGCCCGCACCATCGCCGCCGCCCTGGACGCCGCCGGGGTGGCCGCCATCGAAATCGCCCACGGCGACGGCCTGTCCGGCTCCAGCGTCACCTACGGAATCGGCGCCCACACCGACTGGGACTGGATCGAGGCCGTCGTCGGGGCCACCGGCACGGCGATCCCCACCACCCTGCTGCTGCCGGGCATCGGCACGTTGCACGACCTCAAGCGGGCCCACGCCCTCGGCATCCGCTCCGTGCGCATCGCCACCCACTGCACCGAGGCCGACATCTCCGCCCAGCACATCTCCGCCGCCCGCGACATGGGCATGGACGTGGCCGGGTTCCTGATGATGTCGCATATGGCGGAACCGGCAGAACTCGCCCGCCAGGCACGGCTGATGGAGTCCTACGGCGCCCACTGTGTGTATGTCACCGACTCCGGCGGCCGGCTCACCATGGACGGTGTCCGCGACCGCTTCCGCGCCTACCGCGATGTGCTCGACCCGGGCACCGAACTCGGCATCCACGCCCACCACAACCTCGCCCTCGGCGTGGCCAACACCGTGGTGGCCGTGGAGAACGGCGTCACCCGCGTCGACGCCTCGCTCGCGGGCCAGGGCGCGGGGGCGGGCAACTGCCCGCTGGAGGCGTTCATCGCCGTCGCCGACCTGATGGGCTGGAAGCACGGCTGCGACCTGTTCCCCCTCATGGACGCCGCCGACGACCTCGTACGGCCCCTCCAGGACCGCGAGGTCCGCGTCGACCGCGAGACCCTCACCCTCGGCTACGCGGGCGTGTACTCCAGCTTCCTGCGCCACGCCGAGGCGGCCGCGGTCCGCCACGGTCTGGACACCCGCGCCATCCTGGTCGAGGTCGGCCGCCGCGGGATGGTCGGCGGCCAGGAAGACATGATCACGGACATCGCGCTCGACCTGGCCGCCCGCCCGGACAACACCGCCCGCCCGGACAACACCTCCTGATCGCCGCCCGATCGGCGGGACGCCTGTACGGTGTGGTGTACGACGGCGTCGGTGTCGCCGGTCCCCGGTGGTGTGCGCAGAGGAGAGTCCCAGTGGCGGGTCAGCGGTCGCGTGGCAGGGCGCTCACCGCCGAGCGGATCATCGAGGTGGCCACCCGGATCTGCGACGAGGAGGACATCGACGTACTGACGATCCGGCGGCTCGCCGCGGATCTCGGCGTGGGCGCGATGACGCTCTACAGCTACTTCCGCGGCAAGGAGGAGATCCTCGACGGGATCGCCGACTACGTCATGGGGAACTTCCGGCTGCCCACCGCCGAGGAGACCTCGCCCGAGGCGGTCGTACGGGCCCTGGCGCTGGCCTTCCTCGAGATGATGCGGGAGCACCCCAGCATCGTGCGGCTCTTCTCCACCCGGGTGAGCACCGGCCCGCGGTCCATGCGGGGCGCGTTCGAGGCGGTCATCGGGAGGCTGCGCGAGGCGGGGTTCGCGGACCGGGACGCGGTGCGCGTCTACGGGCTGATCGTGCAGTACAGCCTGGGTTTCGCCAGCTATCAGGCGCCCCGTCCGTGGGGGAAGGCCGACCACCCCGAGGCCGAGGAGCTGCGGCGTCAGCGCAGGCACTTCTACGGGGCCCTGCCGCGTGAGGACTTCCCCCACATGGTGGAGCTCGCCGAGGAGATGACCACGCTGCCCAGCGACGAACAGTTCCTCTTCGGGCTCGACTGCCTCATCGACGGCGTACTGCGGCACACCGGCGACTGAGCCTCGCCACGTCCGTAGCTCCATATCCCGTCCGTCTCTCGGTTTCCGTACTGCGTGCTGTCAGCAGCCTTGACCTCATACAGCGAACGGTACATAGTACGACCCACTTGCGATCGCTGAGCCGACCTCGCCTCGGCCCGGTGTCCGGCGGTTCTTTCCCCTCCCCGCCCCTTCCCGAACCGGGGGCTGCGCCCCCGACCCCGCCGGGGCTCCGCCCCCGACCCCGGTCCTCAATCGCCGGACGGGCTGGATCCAGCGGTAGCTGGGGGAGTTCGAGGAGCGGGGTCCGGGGCGGAGCCCCGGTTACGGGAAGGGGCGGGGAGGGGGATCAGCCCCGCCGCAGGCGTACGCGTACCGCCGGACACCCCGCAGGCGTCCTGCGGCTTCCCCGTCCCCATGGACCGTCCCTGAAGGACAGAGGACCCTCATGACAGCAACCGATGTTCGTGAACCCGGCCGGGACCAGAGCACCCGAGCGCTGGTCGCCGGCTGGATCGGCACCACCGTCGAGTACTACGACTTCTCCGTCTACGGACTGGCCTCGTCCGTGGTGTTCGCCAAGCTCTTCTTCCCCACCTCGGACCCGGTGACGGGCACGCTGCTCTCGCTGTCGACCTTCGCCATCGGTTTCCTGGCCCGCCCGGTCGGCGCTGTGGTGTTCGGCCACTTCGGCGACCGCCTGGGCCGGAAGTCCACGCTGGTGGCCACGTTGGGGCTGATGGGCATCGCCACCTTCGCCGTGGGTCTGTTGCCCACCTACGGTCAGGTGGGGATCGCGGCGCCGATCCTGCTGATCGTCGCCAGGCTCGCCCAGGGGTTCTCCGTCGGTGGCGAATACGGCGGGGCGGTCCTGATGACCATCGAACACGCGGAGCGGGGGAAACGCGGGTTCCGGGGCTCGCTGATCAATACCGGGACCTCGGCCGGGCTGCTCCTGGCCAACCTCGTCTTCCTCGGGGTGCTCCAACTTCCGGACGACCAGCTGCACTCATGGGGCTGGCGGATTCCCTTCCTGCTGAGCGCGGTGCTCGTCGGAGTGGGTCTGTTCGTGCGGCTCAGCCTGGACGAGAGCCCCGAGTTCGAAGCGGTCAAGGCGCGGAACGCGGTGGACCGGCTGCCCGTGGTCGAGGTGTTCCGCGAGTGCGGCGGTCGGGTCCTGCTGATGGCCGCCGCGATTCTGAGCTCGGGGGTGGCCTTCACACTGGCGACCGTCTACAGCCTGGAGTACGCCCGCACCGGGCTGCACCTGGACAAGGACACCATGATCGCCGTGCTGCTGCCGGCCACTCTCGTCATCATCGTCTGCGTTCCGCTCGCCGGAAAACTGGCGGACCGGTTCGGAAACCGAAGGGTCTTCATCGCCGGGGCGGCCTCGCTGATCGTGCTGCCGTTCGCCTGGCTGGCGCTGCTGCAGACGCGGCAGTACGGGCTGATGCTGCTGGGCTTCACCCTGCTGTTCATCGGCTACTCCGCCAACTACGGAGTGGTCCCGGCGTACTTCTCGCAGGTCTTCCCGGCGCGGCTGAGGTTCACCGGCATGTCGGTCGGTTTCACGGTCGGGCTGATCGCCGGGAACGCGTTCTCCCCCGACATCGCCACCTATCTGCTGCACACCACCGGCGGGTGGGTGGGCATCGCGGTGTACATGGCCGCGATGTCGGCCGTCTCGGTCGTGGCGGGCCTGTTCCTCCGGGAAGCGGACGACACCGAGGAGCCACCGCGCGTTCCGGCTCCGCACGTGGCCGGCGGCGATACCGCGCAGGTGCGCTGACCGACCTGCGTCGTGCCATAGCAAGCACTCACACCAACCCCTCAGGAGGAGAGCGTGAACGAGGAGAGCGGCAACGAGAAGAGCGGGATACGCGTCGGTGTCCGCGTACCGCCGTGCGACCGGGTGGACCGGCTGGCCGGGACCGCCCGGCGGGCGGAGGAACTGGGCTTCGACCAGGTGTGGTTCCCCGACTCCCAGCTGCTGTGGCGGGACGTGTTCACGGCCCTGACCGCCGCCGCGCTGGGCACGGAACGGATCGGCCTGGGCAGCGCGGTCACCAATCTCGTCACCCGGCACCCGGCCGTCGTCGCCTCGGCCGCGCGCAGCGTCGCCGAGCTGGCCCCCGGCCGGTTCACCCTCGGCCTCGGCGTGGGCAACAGCTCGGTCGGCCCCATCGGCATGCGCTCCAGTACGGGGGCCGAGTTGCGCGCCGGGATCGCCACGCTGCGGGCGCTGCTCCAGGGGCAGGAGTGTGACTTCAACGGCGTACGGTCGCGGCTCCGGGACCCGGATCCGGGCGTACCGCTCCACGTGGCCGCCAGCGGCCCCCGGAACCTGCGGCTCGCCGGGGAGATCGCCGATGGTGTCATCCTGCTCAGCGGTGTCTCGCGGACGACGCTCGCCAGTGCCACCGCCCGGGTGCGGGAGGGCGCCGAGGCCGCGGGGCTGACCGCCGCGGGGCGGACCACGGAGGCGATCCCGCTGACGGTCTCGGCGTTCTGCGCGGTGACCGACGACGTGGAGGCCGAAGCCCGGCTGCTCAAGCCGATCTGTGCGTCGATCGCCCAGAACGGCGGAGCGCCCTTCCTCGCCCTGGCCGGGATCGAACTGGACGTCCCGGCGCGGGTGGAGGGGGTCTATCCGGACCTCGTACATGCCGAGGACTGGGACGCGGCCGTCGAGATCTGCTCGGCCTGGGTGAGCGACGAGGCGGCCCTGCGCTTCGCCCAGGAGTTCTGCCTCTTCGGAACCGCCAAGGAGATCGCCGAACGGCTCATCGCGCTGCGCGCCGACGGGGTGGCCGATGTGTTCCTCCAGCACGTCGGCTCCTACGACCCGCCCACCGAGCTGATCGAAAGCGTGGGCTCCGCGGTGCTGCCCGCCCTGCGGCCGGACGTCAGCCGGTGAGCGTACCGGAGCCGGAACCGCCGTCGGCCGCGACGATCAGATTGAGCACGGTGATGTGCTGACCGCAGTTCGGGCACTCGTGGCCGGTGCTGAGCGGGGGCACCGGCGCCGGCTGCGACCGGTGGTACGTCCGGTCCGCGGCGTCCGCGATGGCCGTGCCACGGCGGTGGGCCCGCCACCACCGGGTCTTGCATCTGGAGCCGCAGAACCTGCGCGTCGGGTTCCTGCTGGTCCAGGTGAACTCGGCGCCGCATTCGGCACACCGCCGGGCTGCGGTGTCCATGTAGCCTCCTCTGTCGGCTCGCGGTGAGACTGATTCCGCATCCATCCGCCCAGTAGATCGGTGCGTGGGTTTCGGAACCGTAACGCCCTCGGCTGCTCGCGCGTCATGTGATTCTCGGCCGGTGAAAACCGGCCAGGTGCGATGAAACCTCGCCGAAACCCCCCTCTGTGGAGGATGAGGCCGCCGAAGACGAGGGCAGGTGAGGTGTGCACGATGTCCATCCCCGCGAACGGGCGGACGACCACCCGGCGAACGGGATTGTCACTCCCTCCCGATCTGCCGCTGTCCGAGTGGCGCCACCTCGGCCAGCAGATCCACGTCATTGCCGACTCCTCCGCGTGGTGGCTGGGCGATTGGCTCGTCTTCGGCCAGGAGCACTACCCCGACCGCTATCGCCAGGCACTGAAGCAGACCTCGCTCGACTATCAGACGCTGCGCAACTACGCCTGGGTGGCACGCAAGTTCGAGCCGGGCAGGCGGCGGGGCAAACTGAGCTTTCAGCACCACGCGGAAGTGGCCGCCTTCCCCGAGCCCGAGCAGGAGGAGTGGCTGACCCGGGCCGAGGAGGGCGGCTGGACCCGCAACGCGTTACGCCGGCAGATACGGATGCGGCGTCAGTCGCCGGAAGCCGCACAGGAGCCGGGCGTTGTGCAGGTGAACGTGGTCGCCGAGCGCAGAATCCGCTGGGAGCGCGCGGCGGAGATCGCCGGTCTCGGGCTTATGGATTGGATCATCCAGATGCTGGATGAGGCGGCCGACGACCCGGTCCCGCATATTTCCGGCCGCGCCGCCGACCCGCCTGCCCTGGGGGCGTAAACAGCGCTCCGTAGAACCTCTAGCCAATGCTTTCTGTCCCGCCGGCGGGACGACGTCATGGATTCCGGAGCGGCATTCCCGCGATTCCCCCGATTTGGCGTTCCCGCATGCCCCATGAAAGCATTTCATGCGCGCTCCGGGGCCCCGGGAAAGAACACGAAACACCAGGTGAGTGGCTGAACGGAGCCGCATTCACCTCATGTGACGCGTCCCGCCCCGCTGGTATCAGTAAGCACGTACAGAAGCACGTACGGAACGCCACCGAAGGCCATCGATTCCGCTGGTGATCGCCCTGTCCGAAACCATGAGTTCTGGTTGAGTAACCGCGGCGCGCCGCGCGCGGATACGGGGTGTCAAACCGGCCGACCGCTGTTAGAGTCTGCGTCGAAAGATTGCACGGCCTTTCGCGATTTCGCGAAGTGGAGCAACGGGGGGTGGTCGATATTGATCGGCCACGATCGGCGATCTTCGAAGTGGTGTCCAAAGTGTGCCTGCCACTCCCCGGATAGAAATTCCTTTCGAGGCGAGCTCGCCTTGGAGCGGGGGGGTTGGCGATGTTCGAGCAGCAACTTGAGGAAGTGGTCGTCGAAGTCGACATCGCGTCGATTTCGACGGCGGAGTCACCGCGAAGTTCAGGGGAGGACCCGGAGCACATCCAAGCGCTGGCGGAGACGGAAGTCACGTTACCGCCCATCATCGTTCACCGGTCCACGATGCGGGTGGTCGACGGCGCCCACCGGCTACGGGCCGCGGAGCTCCGCGGCGACGAGAAGATCAAGGTCAAGTTCTTCGACGGCAGCAGGGCCGACGCGTTCGTCCTGGCCGTCGGCTCCAACATCACCCATGGCCTGCCGCTGTCGATGACGGACCGGAAGTCCGCGGCCGCCCGCATCATCGTGTCGCACCCCCAGTGGTCGGACCGCATGATCGCGTCGGTCTCGGGGATCTCGGCGGGCACCGTCGCGGAGATCCGCCGACGGACGTCGGCCGAGGAGACGGCCAGCGGCAGCCGCATCGGTCAGGACGGCCGGGTCCGTCCCATCAACAGCGCCGCCGGGCGCGAGCTGGCGAGCAGGCTGATCACGGCGAACCCGGGTCTGTCGCTGCGCCAGATCGCACGGGCCGCGGGCATCTCCCCGGAGACCGCACGGGACGTCAGGAACCGTATGAGCAGGGGCGAGGACCCCCTGCCGAAGGCGCGCGGCGCGGCGAAGGCCGGGGGCCGGCGGACCGAGGCGCTGAGCCGGTCCACGGCGGGCGCGGCCACCGCCGAGGTGGTCCCGATGACCGACCGCCTCGCGGCCGTGCACCGCCTCACCTCGGACCCCGCCCTGCGGTTCAACGAAACGGGCCGCAGGCTGCTCCGGCTGCTCAACGTCAACATGCTCAGCGCGGAGGAGTGGCAGGAAATCATCGCGAACGTGCCGCCGCACTGCAGCAGCATCGTCGCCAGCCTCGCCCGTGAATGCGCGGGGATGTGGGACGAGATCGCGGTCCGGGTGGATCTGCAGCTCGCCTAGCGACTGCCCGAGGGACCGCGCCGCCTGCGGCGGGCTGTTCCCCTCCCCGCCCCTCCCCGGCAGCACCGATATGCGGCTCCGCCGCCGGGGGGTTCGTCCCGGGCCCCGGGCGGGGCTTCGCTTCAGACGCCGGGGTCCAGGGGCGGAGCCCCTGGTACCGGGAAGGGGCGGGGAGGGGAAAGCATCGATATGCGGCTCCGCCCTCCGCCGCGTGGTCCGCCGGGACACCCCGCCGGGCCCGTCCAACCAGTGGAAATCTCGGGTTGGACAGCTCCGGCCGAAGCCACATGTCGGCGCGGCGATCCGGCCAGGACGAGAGGGCCTGTCCCGGCCGGATCGCCCATGCGGCGGCGTGGCCGCGGTCACCGTACGGTGCGCAGGCTCCGGGCCTCGGTGACGTCGGCGCAGCCCGCCAGCCCCAGCGATGAGCCCAGTTCGGCGGCCAGCAGCTCGAACACCCGCCGCACACCCGCCTCACCGGCCGCGGCCAGGCCCCAGATCACCGGCCGTCCCACCAGCACCCCGGCCGCGCCGAGGGCCAGGGCCCTGAGGACGTCCGTACCGCTGCGAACACCGCCGTCGAGCAGCAGCTCGCAGCGGCCGTCGAGCGCGGGCGCCAGCTCGGCCAGCGCGTCCAGGCTCGGCACGGCCCCGTCGAGCTGACGGCCGCCGTGGTTGGAGACCACCAGCGCGTCGACCCCGGACTCGGCGGCGCGCAGTGCGTCCTCGCGCGCCAGGACGCCCTTGAGCACCAGCGGCAGCCGCGTGTGCTTCCGCAGCCGGTCCACCGTGGTCCAGGTCAGCGCCGGGGAGAACGCCTCGCTGGTGTGCGCGGCCACGGCCGAGGCACCGGCGGGCGGGATGTGCGCCGTTCCGCCCGCGTCGATGTTGGCGGCCCGTACCTCGGCAGGGAGCGTGAACCGATTGCGGATGTCCCGCAGTCGGCGGCCCATCCACGGCACGTCCACGGTGAGCATGAGCGCCTCACAGCCCGCGTCCTCCGCCCGGCGGGCGAGCTCCAGCGTCCGGGTGCCGTCGCGCAGCCAGTACAGCTGGAACCAGACGGCCCCGCCGACCGCGGTGATCTCCTCGATCGGCACACTGCTCAGCGTGGAGACCGCGAACGGCACCCCCGCGGCCTTCGCCGCCCGTGCGGTGGCCAGTTCACCCTCCTCGCTCACCAGCCGGTGGTACGCCACCGGGGCCACCGCCAGCGGCAGCGCCGCCGGGCGGCCGAGCAGCGTGGCGTCCGTCGTGCACCGCGAGACGTCCCGCAGTACCCGGGGGACGAGGAAGGTGCGGTCGAACGCAGCACGGTTGGCGGCCGGCGTCACCTCGTCACCGCTGCCGCCCGCCACGAAGTCCCGGATGTCGGGCGGCAGGACGGCAGCGGCGGCGCGTTCGAAGTCGGCCAGGCACTCGGCGTCGGCCGCGGTGCGGTCAGCGCCGGAAGTCACGCTGCCCGGTCCTCTCCAGCTCCACGGCCTCGTACAGCGCCTTGATGTTCGCACTGCCGAAGGTCTGGGCGCCCTGCCGCTCGATGACCTCGTAGAAGAGGGTGTGCCGCGGGTGGGTGGAGGCCGTGAAGATCTGGAACAGCTGCCCGTCGTGGTCCTCGTCCGCGAGCACCCCGGTGGCGCGCAGATCGGCCAGGCGCCGCGGGCTGAGGTCGATCCGCTCACCGAGCAGGTCGTAGTACGCGTCGGGCGTGGTGAGGAAGGTGACGCCGCGGTCGGACAGGGCGCGCACGGACCCGACGGCGTCGTGCGAGGAGAAGGCCAGGTGCTGCACGCCCGAGCCCTGGTGGCTCTTGAGGAACTCGTCGATCTGCCCCGGCAGGGCCGTGTCGTCGGGCTCGATGAGCGTGAGCGTGACGGTGCCGGACGGGCTCTGCACGACCTTCGAGTGCATCGCCTGGGCGCCGACGACGATGTGCTCCGCGAAGACGTCCCGGAAGCCCAGTGCCTGCTGGTAGTACGCGACGGCCGGGCCGAGGCCGCCGGTCCCGAGACAGACCGCGATGTGGTCGATGTCGAGCAGACCCACCTCGGCCGTACCCACCTCGGCCGTGCCCGCCTCGGCCGTGCCCGCCTCGGCCGTGCCCGCCTCGGCGCCCGGCCCGTCGGGCCGCTCCTGGCCGTCCGTCGGGACGAAACCCGCGGGCAGCCCGGGGCCCGCGTCCGGCGCGCGCTGGAGCAGGGTGTGCACCACGTCCCCGAAGCCGTGCACGGCGGCGGTGACGGACGTGCCGTCACCGGTGTGCCGGGCCGGTTGCCGGTGGACACCGGCCCCGTTCGCCACCGCCGCCTCGAAGGCCGCCCGCACATCGGCGGTGCGCAGCGCGATGTCCGCCACGCCGTCGCCGTGGCTGAGCACATACGCCGAGGCGGGGTGGCGGTCGGAGGTCGCCTGGGTGAGCACCAGAGTGATCTCCCCGTGCCGCAGCGCCAGGCTGCGGTGGTCGGCGGAACCGCCGCTGCCGACTATGGCGAACGCATACCGGTCGACCCATTGGAACGCGCTCGAATCCAGGTTCTCCACATACAACTCGACATAGTCGATGGCGAGATCCGCGAGCGGCTCCGCGGCTTTTGATGAATTCCTCATGATGGCCCCCAGATGCGGAAGAAAACCGAGCCCGCAGAACTTTAGGCGGGCCTGCGGGCGTCCAACTATCGGCGCCATTCCGGCGGTTAACGGAACTCGTGGACGCCGGGCCTTCTCCATAAGCTGTGCCGTGTTTTGTGTTTCCGGGTCGCGGTCCTCTTGGACGGGTGATGTCTTGTGATGCACACGATGGCTGTCATCGGCACCGGCCTCATCGGTACGTCGGTCGCGCTCGCGGCCGCGGGGCAGGGCGTGTCGGTGTATCTCTCCGACCGGAGCCGGGCCGCCGCCAGGACCGCCGCCGCACTCGGCGCGGGACGGGCGGAGGATCCGCCGGAGCCGGTCGACCTGGCCGTGCTCGCGGTGCCGCCGAGCCGGATCGCCGAGGTGCTCATCGCGGCCCAGGAACGCGGTCTGGCCCGCGCCTACACCGATGTGGCGAGCGTGAAGACCGGCCCGGAGCGGGGCGTGCTCGCCCGCGCCCCCGAGCCCTCCCGCTACGTCGGCGGCCATCCACTGGCCGGCCGGGAGCGATCGGGGCCGCTGGCGGCGCGGGCCGAGCTGTTCCGGGGCCGCCCCTGGGCGCTGACGCCGCATCGGCTGACCTCGCGCGCCGCCCTGGACCGGGGCCTGGAGCTGGCCGAGTTGTGTGGCGCCGCCCCGGTGGTCATACGCAGCCGGGAACATGACGAGGTGGTGGCGCTGACCTCGCATGTTCCGCATCTGCTGGCCAGCGTGATGGCCGCCCGGCTGCGCGACGGCCCGGCCGGGGTGCCGTTGCTGGCCGGGCAGGGGCTGCGCGATGTGACCCGGATCGCCGCCGGGGACCCCCGGCTGTGGAGCGACATCCTGCGGTCCAACGCTGCCGCCATGGCCGGGGTGATGAAGGAGTTACGGGACGATCTGGCCCGGGTGGCGGCGGCGCTCGACGTGCTCGCCGAGGAAGACGCGTCCGCCGGGGAAGACGTGTTCGCCGAGCACCATGACGCAGGCCATGACCAGGGCGTACGGACCCTGGAGGACCTGCTGGCCCGGGGCGTCGCCGGGCTCGCCGGGCTGCCGCGCCCCGGCGCCGGTCCGCCCGTGGCCGAGGCGGGCTTACGGATCCTGGTCCCGGACCGCCCGGGGGAGCTGGCCCGGCTGCTGGGCGCCGTCGCGGCGCTCGGCATCGCCGTGGACGACATCGCCGTGGAGGCCGCGGAGGAGAGCGGGCTGCGGGTGCGCGTGCCCGTTCCCACGGCTGACGCCGAGCGGATCGGGGCCAAGCTGGGCGCCGATGGATGGGACCGGGCCCCGGCTGAATCGGCGCCCGCGGGATAGCGCTCCTCAGGCCCGCCGACAAGCCCGTCCAAGCGCGCAGTTCGAGCAATTGGACGGCGTTGTCGAAAGGCCGACGGGCGTGTGATGCTGAAGTATCCGAGCCGCCCTCATACAGCCGCTCTCATTCATTTGCCGCCCGGGGGAATTCATGGCAGGAACCACCGTCGCCGCGCAGACCCGTCAACGGGGACACCTCGAAATGGCAGAGCTGCACGGCAGCGTTTCCGAGCCGGTGCTGGACACGATGAACTTCCTCAACGAGGTGACCCATCGCTATCCGGACGCGATTTCCTTCGCCCCGGGCCGGCCGTACGACGGTTTCTTCGACACCGAGCAGGTCTTCACCCACATCCGCCGCTATCTGGACCACCTGGCGGAGCAGGGGAGTTCACCGGCGGACATCCGCACCGCGCTGTACCAGTACGGGCCGACCGCCGGACAGATCCGGCAGATCGTCGCCGACTCGCTGCGTGCGGACGAGGCCACCGATGTATCCGCCGAGTCCATCGTGGTGACCGTCGGCGCACAGGAGGCCATGCTGCTGGTGCTGCGCGCGCTCTTCGCGGGCCCCGACGACGTCCTGCTGGTCTCCAGCCCCTGCTATGTGGGGATCACCGGCGCGGCCCGGCTGCTGGACGTGGCCGTGCGCCCGGTGGAGGAGCGCGAGGACGGGTTCCACGCCGCCGACCTGGAGGCCGCGGTGCTGGCGGAGCGGGCGCGCGGCCGCCGCCCCCGCGCGTTCTACGTGGTGCCCGACCACTCCAACCCGTCCGGGAACACCATGGGCCCGAAGGCCCGGGAGGAGCTGCTGGAGCTCGCCGAGCGCCATGACTTCCTGGTGCTGGAGGACAGCCCGTACCGGCAGGTGAGCCCCGGCACCCCGCTGCCGACGCTGAAGTCCCGGGACCGGGCTCGCCGCGTGGTGCACCTGGGCTCGTACTCCAAGACGGTCTTCCCCGGCGCCCGGGTCGGGTTCGTCGTGGCCGACCAGCGGGTCCGGGACGCCACGGGCGGTGAGCGGCTGCTGGCGGACGAACTCGCCAAGATCAAGAGCATGGTGACGGTCAACACCTCGTCACTGAGCCAGGCCGCCGTGGCGGGCGCGCTGCTCGGCGCCCGGGGCCGGCTGTCGGAGCTGAACGCCGAGGCGGCCGCGTACTACGGCGAGGCGATGCGGGAGATGCTGCGGCGGCTGGACGCCCGGCTGCCCGCCGCCCGCCGGGAAGCCCTCGGGGTGCGCTGGAACGAGCCCAGCGGTGGCTTCTTCCTCACCATGCGGGTCCCGTTCCGGGTGGACAACGCCGTACTGACCACCTCCGCACAGGACTTCGGCGTGATCTGGACGCCGATGGCGCACTTCTACCCCGGCACCGGTGGCCACCACGGCATCCGGCTGTCCATCAGCTATCTGACGCCCGCCGAGATCGACGAGGGCACGGCGAGGCTCGTGCGCTTCATCGAGGCGCACAGCGCATCGCACAGCACCAGCGGATCCCAGTGAGAAAGGTGAGGCAACGTGTCCGGACTGAGTCGCAGTCGCCGGCCCCGGAGCAAGCCGCGTATGTGGGGGTGGACCTTCCGATGACCCTGGCAGCCGAGTTACGGCCCCGCGCCCTCGGCGTGGGCACGGCGGTGACATCCACGTCGTACACCCAGCAGGAGGTGCTCGACGCCTTCGAGATCACCGACCCCAAGATCCGTTCGGTCTTCCTCAACAGCGCCATCGACCGCCGTCATCTGACGCTCCCGCCGCCGGACGGCAAGGGCGGCCGCGTCCCCGAACCGCAGGGCGACCTGCTCGACAAGCACAAGGCCAAGGCCATCGAGATGGGCGCCGATGCGCTGCGCGCCTGCCTCAAGCGGGCCGGCGCCGAACTGGCCGAGCTGCGCCACCTGTGCTGTGTGACCTCCACCGGGCTGCTCACCCCGGGGCTGAGCGCCCTGCTCATCAAGGAGCTCGGCATCGACCGGCACTGCAGCCGCTCCGACATCGTCGGCATGGGTTGCAACGCCGGGCTGAACGCCCTGGGCGTGGTCACGGGCTGGGCCGCCGCCCACCCCGGCGAACTCGCCGTCGTGCTCTGCGCCGAGGCCTGCTCCGCCGCGTACGCGATCGACTCGACGATGCGCACCGCCGTCGTGAACAGCCTCTTCGGGGACGGCGCGAGCGCGATCGCGCTCCGTTCAGGACCGGACGGCGTGGCCGACCCCGAGGGGCCGCGCATCCTCGAGTTCGCCAGCTGCATCATCCCGGACGCCTCCGACGCCATGCGCTACGACTGGGACCGCGAGCAGGGCCGCTTCAGCTTCTACCTGGATCCGCAGATCCCGTATGTGGTCGGCGCTCACGCCGAACTGGTCGTGGACCGGCTGCTGGCGGACACCGGGCTGCGCCGCAGCGACATCTCCCACTGGCTGGTGCACTCGGGCGGCAAGAAGGTCATCGACGCCGTCGTCGTCAATCTGGGGCTCACCCGGTACGACGTCCGGCACACCGTCGGTGTGCTGCGCGACTACGGCAACGTGTCCAGCGGCTCGTTCCTTTTCTCCTACGAACGGCTCCTGGACGAGGGAGTCGCCAAACCGGGTGAGTACGGCGTGCTGATGACCATGGGGCCCGGCTCCACGATCGAGACGGCGCTGGTCCAGTGGTGAGTGCGGAGGGTGGCATGGAAGAACTGCTGACCGTGGCGATCGACGGGGCCGAGCCGCCGACCGCCGCGACCGTGAACGCCGTACGGGCCGTGTGCGACAAGGCCGAGGACCGCCCCGGCTGCGGAGTCGTCGCCGTACAGGTCGGCGGGGCCCCGGCAGCGGGCTGGACCGGCGACCTCGACGTGATGCGCATCAGCAAGTGGGAGCGGACACTGCGGCGCCTGGAGCGGCTGCCCCGGGCCACCGTCGCGGTGGCCTCGGGCGACTGCGGCGGCGCGGCCCTGGACGCCTTCCTCGTCTGCGACGTCCGGGTGGTCACCCCGGGCACCCGGCTGCTCGTCCACGGCGACACCACGGCGACCTGGCCCGGCATGGCCGGCTATCGGCTCGTCCAGCTGGCCGGACCCGCGCGGGTCCGCCGGGCGCTGCTGTTCGGGGTGCCCATCGAGGCCCCCGAGGCGCTCGCGCTCGGCGTGGCCGACGAGCTGGCCGACGACCCGGCCGGTGCGGTCGCGGCCGCCGCCGGGCTGGTCAGCGGGCTGGCCGGAAAGGAGGTCGCGATCCGCCGGCAGCTGCTCTTCGACGCCGCGACGACCAGCTTCGAGGACGCCCTCGGCCCCCATCTGGCCGCCTGTGACCGGGCGTTGCGGCCGCCCGTGGTGGAGGCGTCATGACCGTTCCGCTCTGGCCGGAGCTGCGGCAGGCGGCCCACCGCGTCGACGAACTGGTGGCGAAACTGCCCGAACCCGGCGCCCGGGGACCTGAGGAGCGGGCCGAGCTCGCCGCGGCCAAGGACACCGCGCGGGCGCTGCGGACGCGCTATCTGCACACCCACGCCGACGCGGTGTACGACCACCTCACCAGCGGCGGCGCCGACGAGCTCCGCATCGCCGAACTCGTCGGCACCGCCGCGGCCGCCTTCCCCGCGCTGCTGCCCACGGCCGGACAGCTCGCGGCCGACCGCGCCCGGCGGCAGGCGGACAAGGAGGGGTACGAGATCGATCAGGGCGTCTTCCTGCGCGCCGTGCTGGGCTCGCCCAGGTCCGGGCCGCATCTGCTCGACGCGATGCTGCGGCCGACACCGCGGGCGCTGCGGCTGCTGCCGGAGTTCACGAGGACCGGCGTCCTCGAGACGACGTCCGTACGGATGGAGCGGCGCGACGGCGCGGCGTATCTGACGATGTGCCGGGAGGACTGTCTGAACGCCGAGGACGAGCAGCAGGTCGACGACATGGAGACCGCCGTCGACCTCGCGCTGCTCGACCCGGAGGTGCGGGTCGGGGTGGTGCGCGGCGGCCCGATGAGCCATCCCCGCTATCGGGGCCGACGGGTGTTCAGCGCGGGCATCAACCTCAAGAGCCTGCACGCCGGGGCCATTTCGCTGGTCGGCTTTCTGCTCCGCCGCGAGCTGGGCTATCTCCACAAGCTGGTCAGGGGAGTGCGCACCGACACCGCGCCCTGGCACTCCCCGACGGTCGAAAAGCCGTGGGTCGCGGCCGTCGAGACGTTCGCCATCGGCGGCGGCACCCAGCTGCTGCTCGTCTTCGACCATGTGCTCGCCGCGTCGGACGCCTATCTCAGCCTGCCCGCGGCCCGGGAGGGCATCGTGCCGGGGGCCGCGAACTTCCGGCTCGGCCGGCACACCGGACCCCGGATCTCCCGGCAGGTCATCCTTCAAGGCCGTCGGATCCGGGCCACCGAACCCGACGCCCGGCTGCTGATCGACGAGGTGGTCGAGCCGGAGGAGATGGACACGGCCGTGGCCGGCGCCGTGCAGCGGCTCGGCGGCCCGGCGGTCCTGCCCAACCGGCGGATGCTGGGCGTGGCCGAGGAGCCGGTCGAGGAGTTCCGCCGCTATATGGCCGAGTTCGCGCTGCAGCAGGCGCTGCGCCTGTACGGCGAGGACGTCATCGGCAAGGTCGGCCGGTTCGCGGGGCAGGGCGCATGACGGCGGCCGCGCCCCGGTGCGCAACTGAGAAGAGCGAGAAGAGCGAGAAGAGCGATGAACGCCAGGAGGGGGAAGCGAAATGAGCAGTGAGGGTCGTGAGCAGTACGACGTCGTGGTGGTCGGGGGCGGTCCCGGTGGGTCGACGCTGGCCGCGCTCGTCGCCATGCGGGGCCACCGGGTCCTGATTCTGGAGAAGGAGACGTTTCCGCGGTACCAGATCGGCGAGTCGCTGCTGCCGTCCACGATCCACGGCGTCTGCCGGATGACCGGGGTGGCGGAGAAGCTGGCCGCGGCCGGGTTCACCCCGAAGAAGGGCGGCACGTTCCGCTGGGGTGCCAACGCCGAGCCGTGGACGTTCTCCTTCTCGGTGTCCCCGAAGATCGCGGGTGCCACTTCGCACGCCTTCCAGGTCGAGCGCTCGAAGTTCGACAACATCCTGCTGGAACACGCGGTGGAGAAGGGCGCCGAGGTCCGCTTCCGGGTGTCGGTCACCGATGTGATCGAGGACGCCGAACGGGTCACCGGCGTGCGGTACACCGACGCGGACGGCACCGAGCACGAGGTGCACGCCACGTACGTCGTGGACGCGTCGGGCAACGGCAGCCGGCTGCACAAGCGGGTGGGCGGCACCCGGGAGTACTCGCAGTTCTTCCGCAGCCTCGCGCTGTTCGGCTACTTCGAGGGCGGCAAGCGGCTGCCCGCCCCCAACTCGGGCAACATCCTGTCCGTGGCGTTCGAGAGCGGCTGGTTCTGGTACATCCCGCTCACCCCCGACCTCACCAGCGTCGGCGCCGTCGTCCGTAGGGAGAACGCCGACAAGATCCAGGGCGATCCGGAACGCGCCCTGCTGGCGCTCATCGACGAATGCCCGCTCATCAAGGAGTATCTGTCGGACGCCACCCGGGTGACGGAGGGCCAGTACGGCCAGTTGCGGGTGCGCAAGGACTACTCGTACCACCAGACCAATTTCTGGCGGCCCGGCCTCGTGCTCATCGGCGACGCCGCCTGCTTCGTCGACCCGGTCTTCTCCTCCGGCGTCCACCTGGCCACCTACAGCGCCCTATTGGCGGCCCGCTCGATCAGCAGCAGCCTGGCCGGGATCGTCTCCGAGGAGGCGGCGTTCACCGAGTTCGAGGCCCGCTACCGCCGGGAGTACGGCGTCTTCTACGAGTTCCTGATGTCCTTCTACGACATGCATGTGGACGAGGACTCCTACTTCTGGTCGGCCAAGAAGGTCACCCGCAACCAGCACACCGAGCTGGAGTCGTTCGTCGAGCTGGTGGCGGGCGTGTCGTCCTCGGAGTTCGACCTCGACGGGGCCGAGTCGGCCGCGCTGCGCATGAAGTCCAAGTCGGCCGAGTTCGTCTCCGCCATCGACGAGATGTCCGCCGACGCCGACGGGAACATGACGCCGCTGTTCCGCTCCTCCGCGGTGCGCCAGGCGATGCAGGAGGGCGCTCAGGTGCAGAGCCGGGCCTTTCTCGGCGAGGATCTCGGCCCCGATGTGCCGATGTTCCCCGGCGGGCTCATCACCTCCGACGACGGCATGCTCTGGCAGCCGGGACCGGCCTGACGATGCCTGTCGTCCGGATCAACGGGATCCAGCTGAACTACGAGGAGCACGGAACGGGGGACCCGGTCGTCATGGTGACCGGCACCGGGGCCCCCGGCCGGATGTGGCGCACCCACCAGGTGCCCGCGCTCAAGGCGGCCGGCTTCAAGGTGATCACCGTGGACAACCGCGGGATCCCGCCGAGCGATCCCTGCGCCGAGGGCTTCACCCTCGACGACATGGCGGCGGACATCGCGGGCCTCATCGAACACCTCGGCGTGGGTCCGTGCCGGGTCGTCGGCTTCTCCCTGGGCGGCATCATCGTCCAGGAACTGCTCCTGGCGCGGCCCGAACTCGTCCGGTCGGCCGTGCTGATGGCGACCAGCGGCCGGGCCGACACCTTCGCCACCGCCCAGGCGATCGCGGAGATGGACCTGGCCGACAGCGGGGTGAAGCTGCCGCCCCGCTACGCCGCCTATGTCAACGCGCTGCAGAGCCTGTCCCCGCAGACCCTGGCCGATGAGCAGCGGCTGCGCGACTGGCTGGACATCTTCGAGATCTCCGCCATCGACCTGGCCTCGGTACGCGGCCAGCTCGGCCTGCAACTGATCCCCGACCGGCTGCCCGCGTACGCGGCCATCCGCTGCCCGTGCCTGGTCCTGGGCTTCGAGCACGACCTGATCGTACGGCCGCAGCTCACCCGGGAGGTCGCCGACGCCATCCCGGGCGCCCGCTACACCGAGATCCCCGGCTGCGGACACTACGGCTATCTGGAGAAGCCGGCCGCGGTGAACGCCGCGCTCGTCGACTTCTTCACCGCTCCCCTCGCCGCTGGGGCGGCGGCCCCGGGCGGTGGGCGGGTGACGGTTCCTTCCGGTGGCCGGGCGGCGGTCCCGGCCGGTGACCCGGTGGCGGTTCCTGCCGGTGGGCCGGTGGCGGTCCCGGCCGGTGGGCCGTTGGCCGTTCCTGCCGGTGGCCCGTTTGCGGTCCCCGCTGGTGGCCCGGTGGGTGCGGAAAGCCGATCGTGAAGACGAGGCCCCCCTCCGGGCGGGCCTCCACGGCGAGCGTGGCGTCATGCGCCACCGCGATGGCCTGCACGATCGACAGCCCAAGTCCCAGGCCCTCCTTGTTGGTCCGCGGATCGCCGAGCCGCTGGAACGGCTGGAACATCTGGTCCAGCGCGCTCGGCGGCACCACCGGACCGGAGTTGGCCACGGTCAGGACGGCCCGACCCGGCTCGTCCGCCGTGGCCACCTCCACCCAGCCGTACGGCTCGTTGTGTCGCAGCGCGTTGTCCACCAGGTTGCTGACGAGCCGTTCGGCCAGCGGCCGGTGGCCCGCCGCGACCGTGGCCGCCGGCGAACAGCGCAGCGTGACCCGCCGCTGCTCCGCATCCGTCCGGCGGGCCGCCACGACCTCCCCCGCCAGCCGGTCCAGGTCGAACGGCCTGCGCACCTCGATCCCCGCGTGGCTACGGGCCAGGGTGAGCAGCGCCTCGATCATGCGCTCCTGCTGGGCGCCCGCGGCGAGGATCCGTTCATGCGCCGCGCGCAGCGATCGCGCGTCCGCGTCGGGATCCGACAGGGCCAGCTGCCCCAGCGTCCGCTGCCTGGCGAGAGGGGTGCGCAGCTCATGCGAGGCGTTGGCGACGAACCGGCGCTGTGCCTCGAACGACGTCTCCAGCCGGCCGAGCAGACCGTCGAACGTGTCGCCCAGCTCCTTGAGTTCATCGCTCGGGCCCTCGAGGGCGAGGCGCTGATGCAGGCTGGTCGCCGAGATCTCCCGGGCGGCGCCGATGACCGTACGCAGCGGGCGCAGTATCCGCCCGGAGACCACCCAGCCCAGCGCGATCGAGATGACCGACATCAGCCCCAGCGCGATGGCGGACTGCACCAGCAGGTCGTGCAGCACGGCGTCCCGCTGCAGCTCCATGATCTCCCGCGCCGCGGCCGGGAGGACGTCGCGGGTGCTCTCCCCGATGCGCCCCCGTGGCGGTGGCACCGGCGGAGAGTGGCCGTCGGTCTCGCCCGCCCGCGGCCCACCGCCGTCCGGCGCGGGCTGCCCGCCGGACAGCGAACCGCCGTTGGAACCCAGCACCAGCAGATACGTGATCGTCA
The DNA here is from genome assembly GCF_017874715.1 of Streptomyces iranensis. Classification (GTDB taxonomy): domain Bacteria; phylum Actinomycetota; class Actinomycetes; order Streptomycetales; family Streptomycetaceae; genus Streptomyces; species Streptomyces iranensis. The sequence continues at coordinate 224,969 of NZ_JAGGLR010000022.1, forward strand.
GCAGCGCCGCCCCCGAGAGCAGGAACAGCGCCCCGTACAGCAGGGTCAGCTTCAGCCGGACCGTACGCCGGGGCAGGGCTGAGTGCGCGAGCCGGGCGGTGAGCCGGGACAGCGGAGACATGAGCCGGGGCAGCGGAGACATCGGCGGCCTCAGATCCGGTAGCCGCGCTTGGCGACGGTCTCGATCACCGGCGGATCGCCCAGCTTGGCCCGCAGCCTGCTGATGGTGATCTTCACGGCGCTGGTGAACGGATCGGCCGCCTCGTCCCACACCCGCTCCAGCAGCTCCTCCGCCGAAACCGCCCGCCCCTTGGCCGACAGCAGCAGCTCCAGCACGCCGAACTCCTTGGGCGCCAGCTCCAGCGGCCGGCCCGCCCGCGCGGCCTTGCGCCGCGCCGTGTCCACCACCAGATCGCCGTGGTGCACCACCGGCGGCACGGCCGGATGCGCCCGCCGCGCCAGCGCGCCGATCCGGGCGATCAGCACCGGGAAGTCGAACGGCTTCGCCAGATAGTCATCGGCCCCCAGATTGAGCCCGTCGACCAGATCCTCCGCCGAGGCCGCCGCGGTCAGCATCAACACCCTGCTGCGGCAGCCGGACGCGATCAGCTCGGCGCAGATCTCGTCGCCGTGCACCCCGGGCAGATCCCGGTCCAGCACGATTACGTCGTAGTCACTGAGCAGCGCCCGCTCAAGACCGCTCTCCCCGTCGTACGCCACATCGACGGCCATCTGTGCCCGCCGTAAGCCGACGGCCACCGCCTGCGCCATTTCCTGGTCGTCCTCCACCACGAGCACGCGCACCCGTTCCCCTCCTCGGTCTGTCCAACCGGCCCTGCTCGGCCCTGCCCCCTGGACAGCGGGATCCAGAATGCCCCGGCTCCGGTTTCCGCGGGGTTTCACCCGTTGTCCAAGTGCAGAGAATACGCGGTTGGACGCCACTTCAATAGTCGACCTTGCCGCTCCCGATGGGCCCTCGTTACCTTGAATTCCGGCCCGCTCCGGGGAAGTTGGAAGGAGTGAAGATGACCAATCCGTTCGACGACGAAAACGGTTCCTTTCTGGTCCTGCTGAACGACGAGGGCCAGTATTCGCTGTGGCCCGCCTTTGCCGAGGTACCGGCCGGCTGGCGTGTCGTATTCGGCGAGGACGCCCGCAAGAGCTGCCTGGACTACATCGAGGAGAACTGGCGCGACATGCGCCCCAAGAGCCTCATCGACCAGCTCACATAGGTCGGAACGACCCAAGCCGAGGAGAGCGTCGTGTCCATAGGCGGCCCAGGGCCGATGATGATTCGCGCGGTGGGCCCCGACCCATCCGTGACCAAGCAGAAAATAAAAGCCGGGACCGCGAAACGGATAGTTCCGTATACCCGGCCGTACCGCGTCAGCATCTGTCTGCTGCTGCTCATGACCGTGGCGAACGCCGCGATTGTGGTGGCCGTCCCCATCCTCTTCAAATACCTCATCGACAATGGCATCGCCGAACATGATTCCGATGTCGTCGTGGGTATCGCCGTGGCGGTCGGCGGACTGGCGGTCCTCGGCGCGCTGCTGGGGTTCGGCGAGGCGTGGTACTCGGCCCGGGTCAGCGAAGGGCTCGTCTACGAGCTGCGCACCAAGGTCTTCGACCATGTGCAGCGCCAGCCACTGGCGTTCTTCACCCGGGCCCAGACCGGCGCCCTGGTCAGCAGGCTCAACGCGGATGTGGTCGGGGCCCAGCAGGCCCTGACCTCACTGCTGTCCACGGTCGTCTCGGCCGCGCTCACCCTGCTGTTCGTCCTCATCACGATGTTCTACCTGTCCTGGGTGATCACCCTGATCTCCCTGGTCGTGCTGCCCTTCTTCATCCTCCCCGGCAAGGTCGTCGGGCGTCGGCTGCAGCGGCTCATGCGCTCCCAGATGGAGCAGAACGCCGAAATGGGCGCGCTGATGAACGAGCGGTTCAACGTGACCGGGGCGCTGCTGGCCAAGCTGTACGGCCGGCCCAGCCGGGAGCTGCGCCAGTTCACCAAGCTGGCCGGCAAGGTCCGCGACCTCGGCGTCCTGACCGCCGTCAACGGCAAACTGCTCTTCCTGTCGATGGTCCTCCTCAGCGCGCTCGCCACCGCCGTGGTCTACGGAGTCGGCGGCCGCCTCGTCATCGACGACGCCTTCGAGATCGGCACCCTGGTGGCCCTGGCCACGCTGCTCACCCGGCTCTTCGGCCCGATCAACCAGCTCTCCAGCGCGCAGGCCAACGTGGTCACCGCCCTCGTCAGCTTCGACCGGCTCTTCGAGATCCTCGACCTCAAGCCGCTCATCTCCGAGAAGCCCGACGCGATCGCCCTGCCCCGCGACGGCGCGCCCGAAATCGTCTTCGACGGCGTCTCGTTCTCGTACCCGGCTGCCGCGGACGTCTCGCTCGCCTCCCTCGAATCGATCGCCCTACCGCGGACGGAGCGCGCCGGGAACGACTGGACCCTGCGCGAGCTGAGCTTCCGGCTGCCCGCCGGGAAGCTCACCGCCCTCGTCGGCCCATCCGGGGCCGGCAAGACCACCATCACCCATCTCGTACCCCGGCTGTACGACCCCGGCGAGGGCACCGTCAGCATCGACGGACACGACCTCCGGGACCTCACGCTGGAGTCCCTCTACGACACCATCGGCGTCGTCACCCAGGACGCCTACCTCTTCCACGCCACCATCGGCGACAACCTCCGCTACGCCCGCCCGGAGGCCACCGAGCAGGAGATGATCGACGCCTGTAAGGCCGCCCAGATCTGGGGTCTGCTCGAGTCCCTGCCCGACGGTTTCGACACCGTCGTCGGCGACCGCGGCTACCGGCTCTCCGGCGGCGAGAAACAGCGAATCGCCATGGCCCGGCTGCTGCTCAAGGCGCCACCGGTCGTCGTCCTCGACGAGGCCACCGCACACCTCGACTCCGAGTCAGAGGCCGCGCTGCAACGGGCGCTGGAGACCGCGCTCGCGGGGCGCACCTCGCTGGTGATCGCCCATCGGCTGTCCACGATCCGCGACGCCGACCAGATCCTCGTGGTCGACGGCGGCCGGGTGCGGGAGAGCGGCACCCATGAGGAACTCCTCGCCCTGGGTGGGCTCTACGCGGAGCTGTATCGCACGCAGTTCGCGGGGCGTGGCGGGCCGGGTGGTCATGAGACGCCGCCCAATGGGCGTGGACCGGTGCCGCCTCATGGCCACGGGCCGGTGGGCAATGGGTATGCGCCGGGGCCTCATGGGCATGCGCCGGGGCCTCATCCGGGGATGCGGGCGATGCCCGGCGGCCCGCCGCCCGGCCACGGCTGAGCACGGCTGAGCACGGCTGAGCACGGAGCTCCGACCACCGCCATCGCGTACCGCAGCAGAAGGAGACATCCATGCATGGCACGACCGGATCCTGGCGACCGCTGGGCGAGTTGTTCGACGCCCAGGTGGCCGAGTCGCCGGACGCGGTGGCGGTGATCGGCGCGGACGGTCTGCGGTGGTCGTACGCGGAGCTGGGGGCGCGGGCGGACCGGGTGGCCGGGGCGCTGGCCACCCGCGGGGTCCGGCGCGGTGACCTCGTGGCGGTGGTGCTTGGCCGGTCCGCCGAGCTGGTGGCGGTGTGGCTGGGGGTGGTGAAGGCCGGGGCGGGGTTCGTTCCGGTCGACCCGGCCTATCCGGCGGAGCGGATCGGATGGATGGTCCAGGACGCCGGACCGGTGCTGGCGGTGTGCTCGGAGGAGACGCGGGGGCTGGTTCCGGCCGGGGTGGAATGCCTGGTCCGGGATCCGGCCGCGGAGGGTGAATCGGCGCCCGCGGTGTCCGTGGGCGCAGATTACGTGGCGTCCGTGGGCGCCGATGACGTGGCGTACGTGATCTACACGTCGGGTTCGACGGGCCGTCCCAAGGGCGTGCTCGTGACCCATCGCGGCATCGGCAACCTGGCGGCCGCCCAGATCGAACGGTTCGCGGTGGACGCCGATGCGCGGGTGCTGCAGCTGGCGTCGTTGAGCTTCGACGCCGCGGTTTCCGAGATCTGCATGGCGTTGCTCTCGGGTGCCGCGTTGGTGATGGCGGACGCGGACAGGCTGCCGCCGCAGGGGTCGTTGAGCGAGACGGTCGCCGAGTACGGCGTCACGCATGCCACCGTGCCCCCGTCGGTGCTGGCCACGGTGGAGGAGCTGCCGGAGAGTCTGCGGACGCTGGTGGTGGCGGGTGAGGCGTGCCCGCCGGGGCTGGTGGCGCGGTGGGCCCCTGGACGGCGGATGATCAATGGGTACGGCCCGACCGAGGTCACCGTGTGCGCCACGATGAGCGCGCCCCTGGAGCAGCACGGGCCGGTGCCGCTCGGTGAACCGATCGCCAACACGCGGGTGTTCGTGCTGGACGAGCTTCTGCGGCCGGTCCCCGAGGGTGTGCTGGGCGAGTTGTATGTCGCGGGTCCGGGGCTCGCGCGGGGCTATCTGCGCCGCCCGGGACTGACGGCGGAACGCTTTGTGGCCTGCCCGTTCACGGACGGGCGGATGTATCGCACGGGCGACCTCGCCCGGCGGACGGCCGACGGTGAGCTGGTCTTCGGCGGGCGTGCCGACGAGCAGGTGAAGGTGCGTGGCTTCCGGGTGGAGCCGGGTGAGATCGAGGCCGTCCTCGCCGGACATCGGAGTGTCGGCCACGTCGCCGTGGTCGTACGGGAGGACCGTCCCGGGGACCGGCGGCTCGTGGCCTACGTCGTTCCCGAGGGGGACCACGTGGACCCCGGCGGACTGCGGGAGTACGTGGCCGAGCGGCTGCCGGAGTACATGGTGCCCACCGCGGTCGTCGCCCTGGACGCGCTCCCGGTCACTGTGAACGGCAAGCTGGACCGCGCCGCCCTCCCCGCCCCCGACTTCACCGGCGCCGCCGGGGGCCGTGGTCCGCGGACGCCCACCGAGGAACTGCTCTGCCGGCTCTATGGCGAGATCCTCGGCCTGGAGCGGGTCAGCGCGGAGGCATCCTTCTTCGAGCTCGGCGGCGATTCGATTCTGACCATGCTGCTGGTGTCGGTGGCCCGGCGCGCCGGGCTGGTGATCGCCCCGTACCAGGTGTTCGAGCTCGCCACCCCGGCCCGCCTCGCCGAAATCGCCGAGCCACTGGATGAGAGCGCCGCGACAGGCGACCGGGCGCGGGGCGCCGGACACCTGCCACTCTCCCCGGCCATGCACGAACTATTGGACCGGGAGGGACTTCAGCGGCCCGGGAGACCCGAGGCGGCCGCGGGATTCCGGTCGGCCGTGCTGGACCTCCCGGCCGGGCCCGACCTGGACGACATCTCCCGTGCGCTGCAGGCTGTCGTCGATCGCCACGACATGCTGCGGGCCCGGTTGGAGACCACACCGGAGCGGCGGCTGACGGTGCCCCCGGCGGGCTCGGTGTCCGTCCGTCCGTGGACGCGGCGAGTGGCGACGGCAGGCATGGACGCCGACCAGCTCCAGCGACTGCTCGCCGCGGAGTCGGCCGGGGCCGGACGGCGGCTGGACCGGCGGGCCGGGGTGATGGCCCAGGCCGTGTGGTGCGACAGCGGACGGGACGCGCCGGGGCGGCTCCTCGTCGTCGCGGACCGGCTGGTGGTCGATGCGGTGTCCTGGCGGATCCTGCTGGAGGACGTGGCCGCCGCGGTCGTAGGGCGGGAGATCGCGTCGGTTCCGACGTCGTTCCGCCACTGGGCGCGGGACCTGGCCACGCAGGCCGACAGTGCGCGGCGGCGTGCGGAGCTACCCGCCTGGGCCGAACTCCTCGCCGCGGGCGGCCCGTTGCTCGCGACCCGGCCCGCCGACCCGGCCCGCGACGCGAACGCCCCGGTGCTCCGCACCTCCGTACGCATCCCGGCCGACACCACGGCGGCGGTGCTGACCACCCTGCCGGACGCGTTCCACACCGGCGCCGAGACCGTCCTGCTGACCGGGCTGGCCGCGGCCCTTTCCGCCTGGCGCGGCGGCCAGAACCGCACCGGTGGCTTCCTCGCGGACGTGGCCGTGCCGGGCCACGGACGTGGCGCCCTGGGCAGCGGCGCCGATCTCTCCCGCACCGTGGGCCCGTTCGCCCACCGCCACCCCGTACGGCTCGACACCGGGGCCCTCGACCTCGCGGAGATCCGCCTCGGCGGGCCGGCCGCGGGCCGGGCCGTGAAGCAGATCAAGGAACAGCTGCGGGCCGTCCCCGGCGATGGACTCGGCTACGGCCTGCTGCGCCACCTCAACCCCGACACCGCCGCCACGCTCGCCGCCCTGCCCACCCCGCAGCTCGGCTTCACCGCCCCGGGCGACGACGACCGGCCGCCCACCCACCCGCTCGAAGCGGCGGCCCGCGTCGAGGGAGCCGAACTGGTCATCAGCCTGGACTGGCCGGAGCCCCTCCTCGCCGAACCGGCCGCCCGGCGACTGCTCCAAGCGTGGGCGGAGATGCTGTCCGGCCTCGCCGCACACTCCGGCGGTGGCCACACGCCGTCCGACTTCCCGCTGACGGCGCTCGACCAGGCCCAGATCGAGGAGCTGGAGGCCGAGGTGGCGGGTGGCGTGCTCGACGTACTGCCGCTGTCACCGCTCCAGGAGGGCCTGCTCTTCCACGCGACGTTCGACGAGCGGGAGCGGGACATCTACGTGGAGCAGAAGGTCCTGGAGCTCGAAGGACCCCTGGACATAAGGAAGTTGCGCGCCACCTGGCAGGCGCTCGTCGAACGGCACGGCAGCCTGCGCACCGGCTTCCGCCGCCTGGTCGGCGTGGACGAACCCGTTCAGGTGATCGCCCGCCACGTCACCCTGCCCTGGCTCGAGGAGGATCTGTCGCACCTCGGCGCCGAGGCGGCGCGGGACCGGGCGGACCGCCTGGAGAGCGCCGAACGGGCCCGCCGCTTCGACCTCGCGGCCCCGCCCCTGGCACGAATCCTGCTGGTGAAGACGGGCCCCGACCGCCATCGCGTGGTCGTGACCCTGCATCACATCGTGCTCGACGGCTGGTCGCTACGAATCCTCATCCGCGAGCTGTGGGCCGTCTACACGGCCGGTGGCGACACCCGCGAACTGGCGCCGACCACGCCCTACGGCGAGTATCTGGCCTGGCTCGCCCGCCAGGACCGGGAGGCTGCGCGCGCCGCCTGGCAACGGGCGCTGGACGGCGTGTCCGAGCCGACGACGGTCGCCGCGCTCGATCCGAACGCCGAACCCGTCCTCACCCGCAAGATTCTCGCCGAGACCGGCGACCATCTGGCCGGTGCGCTGCGGGAACTCGCCCGAGCCCACGGCGTCACGCTGAACACCGTCCTACAGGTGGCCTGGGCCCAGGTCGTCGGCAAGCTCACCGGCCGGAGCGATGTGGTGTTCGGCGCCGCGGTGGCCGGACGTCCGCCGGAGCTGGCGGGGATGGCGGACATGCTGGGGCTCTTCATCAACACGATCCCTGTTCGGGTCCGGCTGCGCCCGGCAGACTCCGTCGCCCACCTGCTCACGGTGGTGCAGGCCCAGCAGTCGGCGCTGCTCGACCACCAGCACCTCGGCCTCAAGGAGATCCAGCGCCTGGCCGGACCGGGCGCCACGTTCGACACCCTGATGGCCTTCGAGAACTTCCACGCGGGCGAGACCGGACCGGCCGCCCCCCTGCGGCTGGGCGCCGGCACGACCCGGATGGCGACCACCTTCCCGCTGACATTGGGGGTGGACCCGGCGGACGAGCTGAAGTTCTGGCTGGACTACCGCCCCGACGCGTTCGACGAGGACGCCGCCCGGGGCGTGGTACGGCGACTGGTGCGGGTGCTGGAGCAGATGGCGGCGGACCCGGCACGGCGGGTGAGCGAGATCGACCTGCTGGGGCGCGGCGAGCGGGCGCGGGTGGTGGAGGTGTGGAATGCCACTGGTCGGGTTGTGCCGGTGGGGTCGTTGGGGGAGTTGTTCGATGAGCGGGCGGCGGGGTGTCCGGGTGTGGTGGCGGTGGTGGGTGCGGGTGGTGAGGAGTGGTCGTATGGGGAGTTGAGGGAGTGGTCGGATCGGGTGGCGGGGGTGTTGGCTGCGCGGGGTGTGGGGCGGGGTGATCTGGTGGGTGTGGTGTTGGAGCGGTCTCCGGCTGTGGTGGCGGTGTTGTTGGGGGTGGTGAAGGCGGGTGCGGGGTTCGTTCCGGTGGATCCGGCGTACCCGGCGGAGCGGATTGGGTGGATGGTTGGGGATGCGGGGCCGGTGCTGGTCGTGTGCTCGGAGGGGACGCGGGGGTTGGTTCCGTCCGGGGTGGAGTGCTTGGTGTGGGATTCGTCTGTGGAGGGTGAATCGGCGCCTGTGGTGTCCGTGGATCTCGATGATGTGGCGTATGTGATTTATACGTCGGGGTCGACGGGGCGGCCGAAGGGTGTGGTGGTGACGCATCGTGGCATCGGGAATTTGGCGGCTGCGCAGATCGAGCGGTTCGGGGTGGGTGCTGAGGCGCGGGTGTTGCAGTTGGCGTCGTTGAGTTTTGATGCGGCGGTTTCCGAGATGTGTATGGCGTTGTTGTCGGGTGGGGTGTTGGTGATGGCGGGTGTGGACAGGTTGCCGCCTGGGGGGTCGTTGGGTGAGGTGGTGGCGGAGTTCGGTGTGACGCATGTGACGGTGCCGCCGTCGGTGTTGGCGGCGGTGGAGGAGTTGCCGGGGAGTTTGCGGTCGCTGGTGGTGGCGGGTGAGGCGTGTTCGCCGGGGTTGGTGGAGCGGTGGGCGCCGGGGCGGCGGATGGTGAATGCATACGGGCCGACCGAGGTCACCGTATGCGCCACCATGAGTGGGCCGCTGGAGCCGTCCGGCCCGGTGGCGATCGGCGGGCCGATCGCCAATACGCGGGTGTTTGTGCTGGACGAGTTCCTGCGGCCCGTACCCGAAGGCGTGGCGGGCGAGTTGTATGTCGCGGGGCCGGGGCTCGCGCGTGGCTATCTCGGTCGTCCGGGGCTGACGGCGGAACGGTTCGTGGCGTGTCCGTTCACGGGTGGCCGGATGTACCGCACCGGTGACCTCGTCACATGGACGACCGATGGTGAGCTGATCTTCGGTGGCCGTGCGGACGACCAGGTGAAGGTGCGTGGCTTCCGCGTCGAACCGGGTGAGATCGAGGCCGTTCTCGCCGGACACCGGAGCGTCGGACAGGTCGCCGTGGCCGTACGGGAGGACCGCCCCGGAGACCGGCGGCTGGTCGCCTACGTCGTCCCTGATGGGGATGTGGATACTGCCGGGCTGCGGGAGTACGTGGCCGAGCGGCTGCCGGACCACATGGTCCCCGCCGCGGTCGTCGCCCTTGATGCCCTCCCGGTCACCGTGAACGGCAAGCTGGACCGTGCCGCCCTCCCCGCCCCGGACTTCACCGATGCCACCGGGCGTGGCCCCGCCACACCGATTGAGGAGATCCTCTGCGGCCTGTATCGCGAGGTTCTCGGGCTCGAACGGGTCGGCGCCGAGGTGTCGTTCTTCACCATCGGTGGCGACTCGATCCTCGCCATGAAGCTCATCGCCCGGATCGGCGCCGTCCTCGACACCGAGCTCAACATCGGCGAGCTGTTCGCTGCCCCCACGGTGGCCGGGGTCGCCCGCCTCGTCGCGGCGGCAGGAGGTACGGCCGCCCGAGCCGCGCTGACACCACGGCCGAGGCCGGAGGCGCTGCCGCTCTCGTATGCCCAGCGGCGCATGTGGTTCCTCAACCAGCTCGAGGAGACCAACCCGGGAGCCGGAGCGGTCTACAACCTGCCGCTGGCCCTGCGGCTGGCCGGAGCGCTGGATGTCGCCGCGCTGGAGGCGGCCCTCGGCGATGTCGCCGACCGGCACGAGAGCTTGCGCACGGTCTTCCCGGAAACCGATGGCGAGCCGCGTCAGCAGGTGCTGGAGGGCGAGGCGGGCCGACCGCGGCTCGTCGTCGTGGAGACCAGCGAGGAACTCCTCGCGGCCGAGCTCGGGTTGCACGCGGACCGTGGCTTTGATGTGACCGTCGATCTGCCGTGGCGGGCACGGCTGTTGAAGACGGGGCCGTCGGAGTATGTGCTGCTGATCGTCGCGCATCACATCGCCGTGGACGGCTGGTCGATGGGCGTGCTGGCGCGGGACCTGGGGGCGGCGTACGCGGCTCGCCGGGCGGGTGGTGCGCCGGGGTGGGAGCCGCTGCCGGTGCAGTACGCGGACTACGCGCTGTGGCAGCGCGAGGTGCTGGGCGACATCGAGGACCCCGGCAGCGTGATCAGTGGCCAACTCGGCTACTGGCGTGATGCGCTGGCCGGTGCGCCTCAGGAGCTCGCGCTGCCGACCGACCGGCCCCGGCCCGCGGTGTCCTCCTTTCGCGGTGGTGAAGTGCCGATCCAAATCAGCGCGGAGACCCACGCCCGGCTGCTGGACGTGGCCCGCCGTGGCCGCGCCACCATGTTCATGGTGGTGCACGCCGCCTTTTCCGTGCTGCTGAGCCGGGTGGGTGCGGGCGACGACATCCCGATAGGCGTGCCGATCGCGGGCCGTGGCGACCCGGCGCTGGACGACCTGGCCGGGTTCTTCGTCAACACCCTGGTCGTCCGCGCCGATCTCAGCGCGAACCCGTCCTTCACCGAGCTGTTGGCCCAGGTGCGGGAGACCGATCTGGCCGCGTACGCGCATCAGGACGTGCCGTTCGAGCGGTTGGTCGAGGATCTGAACCCGTCACGCTCGCTCTCCCACAACCCGCTGTTCCAGGTTCTGCTGGCCCTGCAGAGCGTACCGGCGCCGCAATGGGGCCTGCCGGGGCTGCGGGTCCGGCGGATCCCGGCGGCCGCACAGGTTCCGGCGCGCTTCGATCTGTCGCTGGACCTGGCCGAGCGCCGTGATGGTGTGGGGGCGCCGGCGGGGTTGGGTGGGGCGTTGCTGTTTGCGGTGGATTTGTTTGATGAGGGTACGGCGCGGGGGTTGGTGGGGCGGTTGGTGCGGGTGTTGGAGGCGGTGGCGGCGGATCCGGGGGTGCGGGTCGGTCGGCTGGATGTGTTGGGGGAGGTGGAGCGGGCTCGGGTGGTGGGGGAGTGGAATGCCACCGAGACCATGCTGCCCGCCGGTTCGATCGTGGAGCGCATTGAGGCGCGGGTTGCGGCGGTGCCGGATGTGGTGGCGGTGCGGTGTGGTGAGGAGGCGGTGTCGTACCGGGAGTTGGACCGGCGGGCGAATCGCTTGGCGCGGCTTTTGACGGAAGTGGGTGTCGGTCCGGAGTCGCGGGTTGCGCTGTGTCTGCCGAGGTCGGTGGGCATGGTGGTGGCGGAGTTGGCGGTGTGGAAGGCCGGTGGTGCGTTTGTTCCGCTGGATCCGGAGTATCCGGCGGAGCGGTTGGGTTTTGTGATCGCGGACAGTGGTGCCGAGGTGGTTCTCGGTACGTTGGAGAGCTTGGCCGGGGTGCCGGTCGGTGGGGCTCGTGTCGTGCGTATGGAGGAGGCGGATGGCGTCTCCGCTGAGCCGCTGGGGACGGTTATCGCTCCCGGTCAGTTGGCGTATGTGATTTATACGTCGGGTTCGTCGGGGCGGCCGAAGGGGGTGGCTGTCGGGCATGGTGGTGTGGCGAATCTGGCTGAGGCGATGCGTCCGGTGTTGGGTGTGGACGCGGGTGTGGTGGCGTTGCAGTTCGCCTCGTTCAGCTTTGATGCGGCCGTCCTCGATGTCGCTGTGACCCTGGCCGCCGGTGGCACTCTCGCTGTCGCCACCGCCGCTGAGCGTAAGGATCCGCAGGCGTTGGCGGAGATGATCGGCCGGTGTGGGGTGCGGGTGGCGAGTGTGGTTCCGTCGCTGCTGGGGGTGCTGGATCCGGACGCTGTGGCGGGTGTGAGCAATTGGGTGCTGGGTGCGGAGCGGTTGAGTGCGGAGCTGGCCGGGCGGTGGTCGGCGGGTGCGCGGGTGTGGAACACGTACGGGCCGACCGAGGCCACCGTCATCACCACCGCCACCACCATGCCTCTCGATCCCGGACTGGGCACGGCCCCACCAATTGGCCGCCCTCTGCCCAACAACAAGGTGTTCGTGCTGGACACCTTCCTCAAGCCGGTTCCCGTAGGTGTCACGGGTGAGGTCTATATCGCCGGTGCGGGTCTGGCCCGGGGCTATTTCGGTCGGCCGGGCCTGTCAGCCGAGCGTTTCGTCGCCTGCCCGTTCGCCGCCCCGGGCGGCCGGATGTATCGCAGTGGCGACTTGGCGAAGTGGACCGCCGAGGGTGATCTGGTCTTCGCGGGACGGGTCGATGAGCAGGTCAAGGTCCGTGGTTTCCGTGTCGAGCCCGGCGAGATCGAGGCAGTGCTGGCCGCTTGCGAGAGCGTGGCCCAGGTCGCGGTGGTGGTCCGGGAAGACGGGCCAGGGGATAAACAACTGGTCGCCTACGTCGTCCCCAGCGGGAAGCTGGACGTGGCGGCCGTGCGGGAGTTCGCGGCGGACCGGTTGCCGGAGTACATGGTCCCGACCGTCATGGCGCTGGACGCACTGCCCTTGACCGTCAACGGCAAGCTGGACCGCGCCGCGCTCCCCGCTCCCGACACAGCCGAGATGGTGGCAGGCCGGGCCGCCGAGACGCCCGCCGAAGAGATCCTCTGTGGCCTCTTCGCCGAGGTGCTTGGGCTAGATGAGGTCAGTGCCGATGCGTCGTTCTTCGAGCTCGGCGGTGACTCGATCATGTCGATGCTGCTGGTGTCGAGGGCGCGTAAGGCCGGTCTGGTGGTGAGTGCCCGGCAGGTGTTCGAGCGGCGCACTCCGGCGGAGCTGGCGGTGGTGGCCCGTGATGTGGCCACTGCCGGTGGCCTGGAGGGGGGCGGCGACACGGGCACCGGCGAGGTGCCGTTGACCCCGGTGATGCATGAACTGCTGCTCCGGGCCGGAGCAGAGCGCATACGTGGGGTTTTCCAGTCGACCGTGGTGATGGTTCCGGCGGGGATGCGGCTGGAGACGCTGACCGGTGCCGTGCAGGCGGTGGTCGATCACCACGACATCCTGCGGGCCCGACTGGACACCGAGCCCGCCGCCCGCCTCCTCGTCCCCCCGACCGCGTCCGTGGCCCCGTGGGTGCACCGGATCGATGCCGGCGCGGCCGGGAGTGACCTCGAGCGCCTGATCGCCGAGCAGTCGCGGGCCGCCGCGGACCGGCTCGATCCGCAGACCGGGGTGATGGTGCAGGTGGTCTGGTTCGACCTCGGCCCGAGCGCCCCAGGACGGCTCCTGCTCACCGTCCACCACCTCGCCGTGGACACGCTCTCCCTCCGCATCCTCATCCCGGACCTCGCCCAGGCGTACGCGGATCTGGCGGCCGGCCGTGAGGTCGTGCTGGAGCCCGTGCCCACCTCCTTCCGGCACTGGGCCCGAGCGCTGCGGACCGAAGCCACCGGCCAACCGCGGCTCGCCGAACTCCCCGCCTGGACGCGACTGTTGCATGGCCACGCCACGCCACTCGGCGGGCGCCCCCTGGACCCGGCCCGCGACGTGGGCGCCACGCTGCGGCGGGTCTCCGTGACGGCCTCGTCGGAGCTCACCGCCACCCTGCTGACGGCGGTCCCGGCAGCCTTCCACGCCGGGATCGACGATGTGCTGCTCACCGCCCTCGCCTCCGCCGTCGCGGAGTGGCGGCGGCACCGCGGGCAGAGCACGGAGGGCGGGGTCCTCGTGGACGTGGAAGGCCACGGCCGGACGTCCGGGGGCCTCGATCTGGCCCGTACGGTGGGCTGGTTCACCAGCACGTACCCCGTACGACTCGACCCCGTGACACAGGACTTCGCCGGGCTGCGCGGCGGCGGGCCGGTGGCGGGACGGGCCGCTAAGCACATCAAGGAACAGCTCCGCGCCGTCCCGGGCGACGGCCTCGGCCACGGCCTGCTTCGCCATCTCAACCCCGAGACCGCGCCTACCCTGGCCGCCCTGCCCACCGCCCAGATCGGCTTCACCTACCTGGGCCGCTTCGCCGACGGGACACCTGAGCAGACGGCTGCCGCCTGGTCCGCCGCCCCCGAAGGCGGCCTCGGTGGCGGAGTGGGCGACGAGGTCCCGCTGGCGCACGCCCTGGAGGCCGTCGGCCTGGTCCGCGACCTGCCGGACGGCCCGCTGCTCACATTGACACTCGCCTGGCCCCAGCGCCTCCACCACACCGACGACATGCGACGACTCGTCGATGGCTGGCTGGCGATGCTCACCGGCCTCGCCACCCACACCACCGGCTCCGGCGGCGGCCACACACCGTCGGACTTCTCACTCATCACGCTCGACCAGAGCCAGATCGACGCGCTCGAAGCGGAACTCGCGGACAAGGGGGGAGCACGATGACTCAGATGCGAGTCCAGGACGTCTGGCCGCTGTCGCCGCTGCAGGAGGGCCTGCTCTTCCATGCGGTGTACGACGAGCGTGGCATTGACGTCTATGTCGAGCAACTCGTGCTGGACCTGGCCGGCATGCTGGACCCCGCGGTGCTGCGCGACGCGTGGCAGGCCCTGCTCGACCGGCACGAGAGCCTGCGCGCGGGCTTTCGGCAGCTGGCCGGGGTGGCGCAGCCGGTGCAGGTCATCGCCCGGGGCGTGGAGCTGCCGTGGCGGGAGGAGGATCTGTCCGGGCTGGGCGCGGATGTGGCCCGTGCGGAGTCGGAGCGGTTGGGGATCGAGGAGCGGGAGCGGCGTTTCGACCTGGTGGTGCCGCCGTTGCTGAGGGTGTTGCTGGTCAAGGTCGGGCCGGATGAGTACCGGATGATGGTCACGCTGCATCACATTCTGTTGGACGGCTGGTCGCTGCCGGTGCTGATGCGGGAGTTGTGGGCGTGTTACGAGGCCGGGGGCAGCGCCCGTGGCCTGCCGCCCGTCACCCCGTACCGCGAGTATCTGGCCTGGCTCGCCCGCCAGAACAAGGAAGCCGCGCGGAACGCATGGCGGCAGGAGCTGACCGGCGCGGACGAGCCGACGCTGGTGGCACCGGGCGGACAGTCCACTGCCCCGGTTGCCTCCGGCAAGGCGGCCACCGACGCCGGAGCGGAACTCGCCGGCCGACTGCGGGACCTCGCCCGCCGCGACGGCCTGACCCTGAACACCGTGATCCAGGCCGCCTGGGCCGTTGTGCTCGGTCGGCTCACCGGCCGCCGCGATGTGGTGTTCGGCGCGACGGTGGCGGGACGCCCCGCCGACCTCCCCGGCATGGAGAGCATGCTGGGGCTGTTCATCAACACGCTGCCCGTACGAGTGCGCCTGGACCCGGCGCGTACGGTCACCGAACTGCTCGCGGAGCTACAGAACCGGCAGTCGGCGCTGCTGGACCACCAGCATCTGAGCCTCACCGAGATCCAGCGGCAGGCCGGGCCCGGCGCGACCTTCGACACCATCATGGCGTTCGAGAACCACCCCATCGGGGCGCAGGACTCCACGGCGGCGGCCGCTGGGCTGCGCATCACCGACACGGCGATGCGCGAGTCCACCAACTTCCCGCTCTCGCTGGGCGTTCATCCGACGGAGGAGTTGCGGCTGCGGCTGGACTACCGCCCGGACCTGTTCGACCCCGAGGCGGCTCAGGGGCTTCTTGACCGCCTGGTGCGGGTGCTGGGGCAGATGGCGGCCGATCCGGAGACGCTGGTCGGTCGGCTGGATGTGTTGGGGGAGGTGGAGCGGGCTCGGGTGGTGGGGGAGTGGAATGCCACCGAGATCACACTGCCCGCCGGTTCGATCGTGGAGCGCATCGAGGCGCGGGTTGGGGTGGCGCCGGATGTGGTGGCGGTGCGGTGTGGTGAAGAGGCGGTGTCGTACCGGGAGTTGGACCGGTGGGCGAATCGGCTGGCGCGGCTTTTGACGGAAGTGGGTGTCGGTCCGGAGTCGCGGGTTGCGCTGTGTCTGCCGAGGTCGGTGGGCATGGTGGTGGCGGAGTTGGGGGTGTGGAAGGCCGGTGGTGCGTTTGTTCCGCTGGATCCGGAGTATCCGGCGGACCGGTTGGGTTTTGTGATTGCGGACAGTGGTGCCGGGGTGGTTCTCGGTACGTCGGAGAGCTTGGCCGGGGTGCCGGTCGGTGGGGCTCGTGTCGTGCGTATGGAGGAGGTGGACGGGTTCTCGGCGGAGCCGCTGGGGAGGGTGATTGCCCCGGGTCAGTTGGCGTATGTGATTTATACGTCGGGTTCGTCGGGGCGGCCGAAGGGGGTGGCTGTCGGGCATGGTGGTGTGGCGAATCTGGCTGAGGCGATGCGTCCGGTGTTGGGTGTGGACGCGGGTGTGGTGGCGTTGCAGTTCGCCTCGTTCAGCTTTGATGCGGCTGTTCTCGATGTCGCTGTGACCCTGGCTGCCGGTGGCACTCTCGCTGTCGCCACCGCGGCCGAGCGTAAGGATCCGCAGGCGTTGGCGGAGATGGTCGGCCGGTGTGGGGTGCGGGTGGCGAGTGTGGTGCCGTCGCTGCTGGGGGTGCTGGATCCGGATGCCGTTCCGGGTGTCAGCAATTGGGTGCTGGGTGCGGAGCGGTTGAGTGCGGAGCTGGCGGGGCGGTGGTCGGCGGGTGCGCGGGTGTGGAACACGTACGGGCCGACCGAGGCCACTGTCATCACCACCGCCACTCCGCTGGATGCCGCGCTGGAGGAGGCTCCGCCGATTGGCCGTCCCCTCCCCAACGCCCGCGTCTATGTGCTTGACGCGTTCCTCAAGCCGGTTCCCGTAGGTGTCACGGGCGAGGTCTATATCGCCGGTGCCGGTCTGGCCCGCGGCTATTTCGGTCGGCCGGGCCTGTCCGCCGAGCGTTTCGTCGCCTGCCCGTTCGCCGCCCCGGGCGGCCGGATGTATCGCAGTGGCGACCTGGCGAAGTGGACCGCCGAGGGTGATCTGGTCTTCGCGGGACGGGTCGATGAGCAGGTAAAGGTCCGTGGTTTCCGCGTCGAGCCCGGCGAGATCGAGGCTGTCCTCAGCGGGCACCCGGCCGTCGGCCAGGCCGCCGTGGTCATCCGCGAGGACCGCCCCGGTGACCGTCGCCTCGTCGCGTATGTGGTCCCCACCGGCGAGCTCGACCCGGCGGCCCTGCGCCGCCTCGCCGCCGACCGGCTGCCCGAGTACATGATTCCGGCCATCGTGCCGCTCGACGGGCTGCCGCTCACGGTCAACGGCAAACTGGACCGCGCCGCACTCCCCGCCCCCGACACCGCGGACGCCCCCGAGGGCCGCGCGCCCGCCACCCCCACCGAGGAGATCCTCTGCGGGCTGTTCGCCGAAGTCCTCGGGCTGAACCAGGTGGGCGCCGACGCCTCCTTCTTCGAGCTCGGCGGCGACTCCCTCCTCGCCATGCGGCTCATCGCCCGCATCCGCCCCGTCCTCGACAGCGAGCTGCGCATCGCCGATCTGTTCGCCACCCCGACCGTCGCCGACACCGCCCGCCGGATCGACGCCGAGCACGGCGACGCACGGCCACCGCTGGAGCCACAGCCGCGCCCCCAGCACCCCCAGCACCCCGAGCACCCCGAGCACCTGCCGTTGTCGTACGGGCAGCAGCGGATGTGGTTCCTGAACCGGCTCGCGACCACCGGCCAGGGCACAGGGGACCCAGAAGGCACCAAGGGGTCAGAAGCCGCCGCGGGCGTCTACAACATGCCCCTCGCGCTACGCCTCTCCGGCCACCTCGACACCGGCGCGCTGCAAGCCGCCCTCGCCGACGTCGCCGACCGCCACGAGAGCCTGCGCACGGTGTTCCCGGAGACCGACGGCGTTCCGCGGCAGCGGGTGCTGCACGGCCCCGCGGCGCATCCGCCACTCGTGGTCGTCGACCTCCCCGCGGACCAAGTCGAGGCGGAGCTGAGCGCGCACGCCGGCCGCGGCTTCGAGCTCAGCACCGAACTGCCCTGGCGGGCACGGCTGTTGGCCACAGGACCCACCGAGTACGTGCTGCTCATCGTGGCGCACCACATCGCCGCCGACGGCTGGTCGATGGGTGTCCTCGCGCGGGACCTCAGCACGGCCTACGCCGCCCGTCGGCAGGGCCGGGCGCCGGTGTGGGAGCCGCTGCCGGTGCAGTACGCCGACTTCGCCATCTGGCAGCGGCGGCTGCTGGGGGAGCGGGGCGACGCGGACAGCCTGCTGAGCGATCAGCTCGCCTACTGGCACGACGCCCTCGCCGACGCGCCGCAGGAGCTGGCGCTTCCGGCCGACCGGCCCCGTCCGGCGGTGTCGTCGTACGCGGGCGGCCTGGTCCCCGTACGGGTCGACGCCCCCACCCACGCCCGCCTCGTCGGGCTCGCCCAGCGCGGCGGAGCCACGGTGTTCATGGTCGTGCACGCCGCGCTGGCGGCGCTCCTCGCCCGGATGGGCGCGGGCACGGACATTCCCATCGGCACGGCCACCGCGGGCCGTGGCGACGCCGCGCTGGACGGGCTGACCGGCTTCTTCGTCAACACGCTCGTGCTGCGCACCGACCTGAGCGGCGATCCCGCCTTCACCGAACTCCTGGCCCGGGTACGGGAGACCGACCTGGCCGCGTACGCCCACCAGGACGTGCCCTTCGAGCATCTCGTCGAGGATCTCGCGCCCTCGCGCTCGCTGTCCCGCAACCCGCTGTTCCAGGTCATGCTGTCGCTGCGGAACGTCCCGCCCGCGCGGTGGGACCTGCCCGGCCTTCAGGTCCGGCCCACGCCGCCGGGCTCCCTCGCCGCCCGCTTCGATCTCTCCGTCGACCTGTCCGAACACCGCGGCGAGGACGGCGGCCCGGCCGGAATCGGCGGCGACATCTTCTACGCCACCGAGCTGTTCGACGAGGCCACCGCCCAGGCCCTGGCCCGGCGGCTGGCGGCGGTGCTGGAGCAGATCGCCGCGGATCCCACCGTGCCCCTCAGCCGGCTGCGGATCCTCGACCCGGCCGAGCGGCGCACCGTCGTCCAGGACTGGAACCACACGGCCCGGAGCGTGCCGGAGGGCACGCTGGCCGAGCTGTTCGAGGCACAGGTGCGGCGGACCCCCGATGCCCTGGCCGTCGTCGGGGCGGCGCAGCATGGCCTGACGTACGCACAGCTGGAGGAGCGGGGCAACCGGCTGGCACACGAGCTGATCGCCCGTGGCATCGGCCCCGAGGACCTGGTCGGCGTTGCCATGGAGCGGTCCGTCGAGCTGATGGCCGTGCTGCTGGCCGTGGTCAAGGCGGGTGCGGGCTATCTGCCCATAGACCCCCGGTATCCGGCGCGGCGGATCGCGTTCATGCTGGCCGACGCCCGGCCGAAGCTGCTGCTGTGCACGGGCGGGACCGAGAACGTGCTGGGCATGGGTGAGCCCGAGGACGTCGAGACCCAGGCGGTGCTGGGCGCCGACACGCCGCCCCGCCTGGTCCTCGACGCCCCGGAGGTGACCGCCGCGCTGGCGACCCGCCCGGCCACCGCCCCCGGGGACGCCGACCGCGTCCGGCCGCAGCGGCTGGGGCACCCCGCGTACGTCATCTACACCTCCGGCTCCACCGGCACCCCGAAGGGCGTCGTGGTCACCCACGGCGGAGTGGGCAGCCTGGCGGTAAGCCACATCACCCGGTTCGGGTCCGGGCCCGGCGCACGCGTCCTGCAGTTCGCCTCGCCCAGCTTCGACGCCGCGTTCGCCGAGTTCTGCACCGCCCTGCCCGCCGGGGCCACCCTCGTCATGGCGGACCGGGACATGCTGCCGCCGTACGGGTCGCTGGCCGACGTCGCCGCCGAGTTCGGCGTGACACATCTGACCGCGCCGCCGTCCGTGCTCGCCGCCGCCGACGAGCTGCCCGCCACCGTGACCACCGTCGCCGCCGCGGGCGAGGTGTGCCCGCCCGCGCTGGTGGCACGGCTGGCGCCGGGGCGTCGGATGCTGAACGCGTACGGCCCCACCGAGGCCACCGTCTGCGTCACCCTGAGCGACCCGCTCACCCCGGCCGACGCCGACGCCCCCGTGCCGATCGGGCGTCCGCTCGAGAACGGGCAGACGTATGTCCTGGACGAGTTCCTGCAGCCCGTCCCCGCCGGTGTCACGGGAGAGCTCTACCTCGCCGGCCCCGGCCTGGCCCGCGGCTATCTCGGCCGCTCGGCGCTGACCGCCGAGCACTTCGTGGCCTGCCCGTTCGCCGCCGCCGACGAACCCGGCACCCCCGGCGGGCGGATGTACCGAACGGGGGACCTCGCGCACTGGACCCGCGACGGCCAACTCGTCGTCGTCGGACGGGCCGACGCCCAGATCAAGATCCGCGGCTTCCGGGTGGAACCCGGCGAGATCGAGGCCGTCCTCGCCACCCACCAGGCCGTCCGCCGGTCCGCCGTCGTGGTCCGCGAGGACCGCCCCGGGGACCGTCGCCTCGTCGCGTACGTCGTCCCCGGCGAGGACGCGGACCCGGCCGGACTGCGGGAGTACGTGGCGGAACGGCTGCCCGACCACCTGGTTCCGGCCGCCGTGATGACGCTCGACTCCCTCCCCGTCACGGTGAACGGCAAGCTCGACCGCGACGCCCTGCCCGCCCCCGACTACGCGGGCCTGACCGGCCGCCGCGCCCCCGCCACCCCCATCGAAGAGGCGCTGTGCGGGCTGTTCGCCGACATCCTCGGCCTCGACCAGGTCGGCGCCGACGCGTCGTTCTTCGCGCTGGGTGGCGACTCCTTGCAGGCCATGCGGCTGATCGCCCGGGTCCGCGCCGTCCTGGACACCGAGCTGAGCATCCGGCAGCTGTTCGCCGAGCCGACCGTCGCCGGGGTCGCCCGGCAGCTCACCGGTGGGGGCGGTGTGCGGCTCCCGCTCACCCCGCAGCCCCGGCCGGAGGTCGTACCGCTGTCGTTCGGGCAGCGGCGGATGTGGTTCGTCAACCAGATGGAGGAGGCCCAAGAGGGCGGCGAGGCCGCGTACAACCTGCCACTGCGCCACCGCATCTCCGGCGACCTCAACCTGCCCGCGCTCGAAACCGCCCTGGGCGACGTGGCCGACCGGCATGAGAGCCTGCGCACGGTCTACCCCGAAACAGACGGTGTGCCGCGTCAGCATGTCCTCGACCCCTCGGCCGGACGCCCGCGCATGGTCGTCCTCGACATCCCCGCCGACCGGGTCGAGCGGGTGCTCGCCGAGCAGACCGAGGAGCGCTTCGACCTCAGCGCCGACCTCCCGTGGCGGATCCGGCTGCTCAAGACCGCTCCCGCGGAGTACGTCCTGCTGATCGTGGCGCACCACATCGCGGTGGACGGCTGGACGATGGATCTGCTGCTCGGGGACCTGGAAGTGGCGTACACCGCCCGTCGGAAGGGGCGGGCGCCGGTGTGGGAGCCGCTGCCGGTGCAATACGCCGACTACGCGCTCTGGCAGCGCCGTCTCCTCGGCGACCTGGACACCCCCGACAGCCTGATCAGCGCCCAGCTGGACCACTGGCGGCGGGCCCTGGCCGACGCACCGCAGGAGCTGGCACTTCCGGCCGACCGTTCCCGGCCCGCCGTGTCCTCGCACCGTGGCGGGGCGGCCGGGGTACGGATCGATGTGCCCACCCATGCCCGGCTCGTGGAGCTCGCCCGAAGCGGCGACGCCACGATGTTCATGGTCGTCCACGCGGCGCTGGCGCTGTTGCTGTCGCGGATGGGTGCGGGAGCGGACCTTCCGATCGGCACGGCGGTCGCGGGGCGTGGCGACGCGGCGCTGGACGGTCTGGCCGGTTTCTTCGTCAACACGCTGGTTCTGCGGACCGATGTGAGTGGTGACCCGACCTTCGCGGAGCTGCTGTCCCGGGTGCGGGAGACGGACCTGGCCGCCTACGCACACCAGGATCTGCCCTTCGAGCACCTCGTCGAGGAACTCAACCCCACCCGCTCACTGGCCCGGCACCCGCTGTTCCAGGTGATGCTCTCCGTGCAGACGATGCCGCAGCAGCAGTGGAAACTGCCGGGCGTCGAGGTGCGGCCGATGGCGCCCGGAGCAGCGGCGGCCCGGGTCGACCTGTCGCTGACCCTGGCGGAACACCGGGACGGCGAGGGCAACCCGGCGGGAATCGACGGCGATCTGCTGTATGCCACGGACCTCTTCGACGAGCCCACCGCGTGCGCGATGGCGGAGCGGCTGGTGCGGGTGCTGGAGCAGGTCGCCTCGGATCCGGTGGCTCGGGTGAGCGAGGTCGAGGTGCTGGGGTCTGGGGAGCGGGCGCGGGTGGTGGAGGAGTGGAATGCCACTGGTCGGGTTGTGCCGGTGGGGTCGTTGGGGGAGTTGTTCGATGAGCGGGCGGCGGGGTGTCCGGGTGTGGTGGCGGTGGTGGGTGCGGGTGGTGAGGAGTGGTCGTATGGGGAGTTGCGGGAGTGGTCGGATCGGGTGGCGGGGGTGTTGGCTGCGCGGGGTGTGGGGCGGGGTGATCTGGTGGGTGTGGTGTTGGAGCGGTCTCCGGCTGTGGTGGCGGTGTTGTTGGGGGTGGTGAAGGCGGGTGCGGGGTTTGTGCCGGTGGATCCGGCGTATCCGGTGGAGCGGATTGGGTGGATGGTCGAGGACTCGGCGCCTGCGCTAGTCGTGTGCTCGGAGGAAACCCGGGGGTTGGTTCCGCCCGGGGTGGAGTGCTTGGTGTGGGATTCGTCTGTGGAGGGTGAATCGGCGCCTGTGGTGTCCGTGGGCGCCGATGACGTGGCGTATGTGATTTATACGTCGGGGTCGACGGGGCGGCCGAAGGGTGTGGCGGTGACCCATCGTGGCATTGGCAACCTGGCCGCTGCGCAGATCGACCGGTTCGCGGTGGACGCCGATGCGCGGGTGTTGCAGTTGGCGTCGTTGAGTTTCGACGCGGCGGTTTCCGAGATGTGTATGGCGTTGTTGTCGGGTGCGGTGTTGGTGATGGCGGGTGTGGACAGGTTGCCGCCGCGGGGGTCGTTGGGTGAGGTGGTGGCGGAGTTCGGTGTGACGCATGTGACGGTGCCGCCGTCGGTGTTGGCGGCGGTGGAGGAGTTGCCGGGGAGTTTGCGGTCGCTGGTGGTGGCGGGTGAGGTGTGTCCGCCGGGGCTGGTGGAGCGGTGGGCCCCTGGACGGCGGATGGTCAATGCGTATGGCCCGACCGAGGTCACCGTATGCGCCACCATGAGCGCGCCGCTGGAGCCGTCCGGCCCGGTGCCGATCGGCCGTCCGATCGCCAACACCGCTGTCTACGTACTGGACGAGCGACTGCGGCCGGTCACCGTGGGTGTGCTGGGTGAGCTGTATGTCGCGGGGCCGGGGCTCGCGCGTGGCTATCTCGGCCGCGCCGGGCTGACCGCGGAACGGTTCGTGGCCTGCCCGTTCACGCACGGGCGGATGTATCGCACCGGCGACCTCGCCAAGTGGACCGGGGACGGCCAACTCGTCTTCGGTGGCCGTGCGGACGACCAGGTCAAGGTGCGTGGCTTCCGCGTCGAACCGGGTGAGATCGAGGCCGTTCTCGCCGGACACCGGAGCGTCGGACAGGTCGCCGTGGCCGTACGGGAGGACCGCCCCGGCGACAAGCGGCTCGTGGCCTACGTCGTCCCTGATGGGGATGTGGATACTGCCGGGCTGCGGGAGTACGTGGCCGAGCGGCTGCCGGACCACATGGTCCCCGCCGCGGTCGTCGCCCTTGACGCCCTCCCGGTCACCGTCAATGGCAAGCTGGACCGTGCCGCCCTTCCCGCCCCGGACTTCACCGACGCGGCCGAGGGGCGCGGTCCGGCCACTCCCACCGAAGAGATCCTCAGCAGCCTCTACGGCGAGATCCTCGGCCTGGAACGGGTCGGCGCCGACGCCTCCTTCTTCGAGCTGGGCGGCGACTCCCTGCTCGCCATGCGGCTCATCGCCCGCATCCGCGCCGTCCTCGACGCAGAGGTCAGCATCGGCGATCTGTTCGCCACCCCCACCGTCGCCGGCGTCGCCCGACTGGTGGGCGAGCTCGGTGGCGAGTCCCGGGCGCCGGTGACGGCGCGGCCCCGGCCCGAGGTGCTGCCGCTGTCGTTCGAGCAGCAGCGGATGTGGTTCCTCAACCGGCTCGAAACCACCGGTGAGGGAGCCGCGTACAACCTCCCCCTGGCGCTCCGCCTCTCCGGCGACCTCGACATCCCCGCGCTGGAAGCCGCCCTCGGCGATGTCGCCGACCGGCACGAGAGCCTGCGCACGATCTTCCCGGAGGCCGCGGGCGTCCCCTGCCAGCAGGTCCTGCATGGCGCGGCGGGCCGTCCCCCGCTGACGGTGGTGCACACCGCCGCGGACGAGGTGCCCGCGCAGCTCGCGGCGTATGCGAACCGGCCGTTCGACGTCCGTGCCGAACTGCCCTGGCGCGTACGGCTTTTGGTGACCGGCCCCGCCGAGTACGTCCTCATGGGCGCCGTCCACCACATCGCCGCCGACGGCTGGTCGATGGGCATCCTCGCGGGCGACATCGGTACCGCCTACGCGGCTCGGCGCGCGGGCCGACTGCCCGGGTGGGACCCCCTGCCGGTGCAGTACGGGGACTACGCCCTGTGGCAGCGCGAAGTGCTGGGCGACCTCGGCGATCCGCGGAGTGTGATCAGCGGGCAACTGGACTACTGGCGGCAGACACTCGCCGGTGCCCCGCAGGAGCTGGACCTGCCGACCGACCGGCCCCGACCCGCGGTGTCCTCCTTCACCGGCGGCGAAATGCCGTTCGAGGTGAACGCGGAGACCCACGCCCGGCTGGTGGAGCTCGCCCAGCGTGGCCGGGCGACGATGTTCATGGTGATGCACGCGGCGCTGGCGGTTGTGCTGTCGCGGATGGGTGCGGGTACGGACATCCCCATCGGCACGGCGACCGCGGGCCGTGGTGACGCCGCGCTGGACGGGCTGGCCGGGTTCTTCATCAACACCCTGGTGCTGCGCACCGACCTGAGCGGCGACCCGTCGGTCAACGAACTGCTGGCCCGGGTGCGGGAGGCCGATCTAGCGGCGTACGCGCATCAGGATGTGCCGTTCGAGCGGCTGGTCGAGGATCTCAACCCCACCCGGTCGCTGGGCCGGCACCCGCTCTTCCAGGTGTCGCTCACCATGCAGAACCTGCCGCAGGGCCGTCGGCCGTGGGAGCTGGCCGGGCTGGAGGTGAGCGGTCTCCCGGCCGCCTCTCCGGCGGCCCGGTTCGATCTGTCGGCGACGGTGGCCGAGCGCCGCGACGAGGAGGGCGCGCCGACGGGACTGATGGGCTCGCTGCTGTATGCGACCGATGTGTTTGATGAGGGCACGGTGCGGTTGTTGGCGGGGCGGTTGGTGCGGGTGTTGGAGCAGGTGGCGGTTGATTCTGGGGTGCGGGTGAGTGGGATT
>NZ_JAGGLR010000023.1 GCF_017874715.1 Streptomyces iranensis
TCCGGATACACTTCCTTCACCCGATGGGACAGCCCGGCGATCGTGCCACCCGTGCCCACACCGACGAACAGATAGTCCAGCGGACCCGCCTGCGCGATCAACTCACCCGCGGTAAAACGGTAATGCGCGTCCCGGGCATCCGGATTGGCATACTGGTTGGGCCAATAAGCCGAATCGAGTTCAAGCAGCAACTCCTGCACCCGCGACAGCCGACTCTTCAGATAGCTCCCCGCCTCATCACGGAGCGCAACCTTCTCCACCCGCTCACACAGCAGCCGCAACTGAGCCTCGGTGGCCTCATTACAGTTCGGATCGATGACCGGAACGAACGAGATACCGAGCATCCGGCAGTAAAAAGCCAGAGCCAACGCGAAATTGCCGGACGACGACTCCACCACCGTGGTGCCGTCCGCTATCTCCCCGCGAACGATTGCCTGTTCCAGAATCCACAGCGCCGAACGGTCTTTACTACTCCCCGTGGGATTACAGAATTCCAACTTGGCGACGATGTCGCACTGCTCGTCCGCCAAGGGAATCAGCGGGGTTCCCATAAGGCCCCCGCGAATTTGCCTTGTCCGTTCGATCAGAGATTGATCAGCACGCCTGTGGAGCATGAGGCCGAGTGTGGCACGGGACCGCCCGAGACGGCTCAATCGCGACTCAAGTGCGTTGCGACAAAGACTTGGCAGGGAAAGGAGAGGGGCTGTTCAACCGTCCACGACAAACGGTTGAACAGCCCCTCGGTGCCGCGCCGTGGCGCGTGCTCAATCCTGCTCTTCGTACTCGACGTGCAGCGTCCGTGCGAGGTGGGCGCGGTACGCCTCGGCCTCGGCGTCCGACTCATGACGGGAGATCACCATGACCGGGTATCCGGAGTGGTCCGGGTAGGGGACCACCAGTGTGCCGGGGCTCACGGCCTCCACCACGTAGTCCACCCGCGGGTCATTGCGCACCGAGTCCAAGCCGCGTATCCGCTTCATCCGTCCGCCGCTGCCGACCGCCACCTGATAGGCCGCCACATGGCCGACCGGTACCGGCTCCTCACGCCAGCAGAGCGGTTCCCGGCCGAGGTGGATGCGCATCGCCTCGGCGGCCAGGTCGATCCCGCTGCTGAGGTGGACGAGGTGGTGCATGAAGCCCCCGCCGCCGATGCGCGCGCCCATCTCCAGCAGCACCGGCCGCACCCCGCCGACCAGCCGCACTTCGGTGTGCGTGGTGCCCTCCGTGACGCCGAAGGCGTGGTGCGCACCGATCACCTCCGCCTCGATCGCGGCGAGTATCTCGGCGGGCAGCTGGGCGGGGGCCCGCAACGTGGTCTCCTCGAAGTAGGGCCCCGCCAGTTCCCCCTTCCAGCTGATGCCACAGACCCGTACCTGCCCCTGGTACACGAGGGATTCGGCGGAGACCTCCGGCCCGTCCAGGTACTCCTCGACCAACACACCGGATTCCGGGGTCGATCCGTCGGCGGCCCCCAGGTGGTGGGCTTCGATGAGCTTCCAGGTGCGGGCCACGGCCTGCTCGAGGCTGTCCTTGTCGTCCACCCGGATCACACCGAGACTGGAGTGGCCGTTCGCCGGCTTGACCACGACGGGGAACCGCAAGGTCAGCGCGTCGGTCCAGCCGTCCGGATCCTCGATGACCACGAAGCCGGGCACGCCCAGACCCGCCTCCCGCAGGCGTTGGCGCATGACGCGCTTGTCGCGCACCACGGCCGCCGCCTCCTCGGTCAGACCGGCGAGGCCCAGCTCCCGAGCGGCGCGCGCCACGAACGGCACGACCCTCTCGTTGCCCGCCATGATTCCGTCGAAGGGCTCCCGCCGATAGCGGTCGACGAGCTCGGACAGCGCACTTTCCGGGTTTTCGTCGACGTCCAGTGGCAGCAGTTCGACCACCGCCTTGGCCCGCCCGGCGACCTCCGCCGAGTCGTCCCCCCTGGGGACGAGGATCAGGTCGATACCGGCACGCTCGGCTGCTTCGAACACCCAGGGATACACGGACAACTGACCGGCGAGGACGAGTTTCGGGCGCTGTGGCATGACGGTTCTCCAAGGTTCGGTTGCTTGGGCGGTTCGGGCAGGACATTCCGGCCGGTACGGTCCTGCGTGGGGTCATCCCGGCGGTCACGGAGCTTGGCGTGACCGTCAGGCCGAGCACATGACCGGCGCGTTGCTCTGCCGCGCCGCGAACGGGCGTACCCCGGGCTCCCATTCGTAGGAGAACCGGCCGTTCACACACGGGTGCCGCGCGCGCAGCAGATAGCTCTCCGACAGCTCCTCCAGCAGATCCTCGGCCCGCTGGTCGGTGATCCCCAGGGCCGCGGCGGCAAGCGCCGGCGTGAGCCGATCGGGGACGCTGGGAGACAACAGCGCGTACGCCAGGGACCGCGACTCGGCGGGCAGCATCGCGAGCGTCCGGTCGAATCCGGCCCGCACGCCCAGCGGATCGCTGTCGGCGCCCCCGGACGCGAGAGCCCAGGCAGTGGCCTGCCGGGCCGTCCAGTGCGGGCGGCGGCGCAACTGCGAAGCGACCGCGAAGAGCGCTCCCGGCAGCCCCCGGCACAGCTCGGCCAGCCGTCGCAGCCCCTCCGGGTCCATGGTGATCCAGTGCCTCGGCACGGAGGACGCCAGCAGGTGCAGACAGTCGTCGAAGGCCAGTCCGGCCAGTTCGACGTGGACCGCCGACGAGGACACGAACAGCCGCCGTCGGCTGCCGATCACCACGCCGCAGCCGCCGCCGGACGGCAGCAGCGGCGTCAAGTCCTGTACGTCGCAGACGTCGTCGAGCACCACCAGGACGCGCAGGTCGGCGGTCCAGCTACGGAACAGCAGGCTCAGGTCGGTCGTGCCCAGCCGCAACTGCTCCTCCGTCGCGCCGAGTCCACGCAGGAACGAGCGGAGGATCTCGGCGGGCCGCACCCGCCGGCCGGCGCCGTCACGCAGACGTGCGTAGAGCCGTCCGTCCGGGTAGTGACCGCTCACCTGATGCGCGGCGTGCAGGCACAGCTCGCTCTTCCCCATGCCGGGAGCGCCCCCCACGATCACGAGCGGCCGGTCCTCCCGCGCCCGGCCGGCCAGCACCGAGGTCAGGCGCGCCAGCTGGCCGGCGCGTCCGATCAGGCGCTCGCGCGGGGCGGGCAGATGGCAGGGCGCCCGGGTGGCGGCGGTCATGGCCGTGAGCCGCCCGGCGGGACGCAGCAGCGCCTCGTCCGACGTGAGCACGGCCGTGTGCAGGGCCTGGAGTTCGGGCGAAGGGTCGAGACCCAGCTCGGTGGCGATCCGCTCGCGTGCCCGCTGGTAGACCTGGAGCGCCTCCACCCGCCGGTCCATACGGTAGAGAGCCGTCATCAGATTGCGCTGGGCCCACTCGTTCGTGGGTTCCCGCCCGGCCATCGAGGTGAGCTCGCCGAGCACCTCGTGGGGCCGGCCGAGGTGCAGGTCGGCTTCGATCCGCAGGTGGTGTGCGCTGGTACGCAACTCCTTCAGGCGGACCGCCTCCGCCTGCAGCGCGGGCCCCTTGCGCACGTCCACCAGCGCATCGTCCCGCCACAGCTGCAGCGCCGCGGCGGCCGTGTCACGGGCTCGGGCGAAGTCCTCGTCACGGAACTCCGCACGGGCGCGGGCGAGCAGCGGCTCGCACCGGAAGACGTCCACGTGGTCGGCGGGCAGCGACAGCTGGTAGCCGCCGTCGACCGTGCCCAGCAGCGGTCCGGCGGCCCGTACCGCGCCGCCGCTCCGCGGATTGCCGAGCGAGAACCGCTTCCTGAGCTGGTACACATACGTCTGCAGAGCGGTGTGCACGCTGGCCGGCGGGTCGGCGTCCCACAGCTCGTCCATGAGTTGCTCGAAGCGCACCACCCGGCCCGCGTTCAGCACGAGCAGTGCCAGTGTCTGACGTACTTTCTGGGCGGCCGGCGCCAGGTCGACGCGGTCATCGTCCCCGTATGCCTGGAGCGGCCCGAGAAGGTTGATCCTCATGAAATTCGCCCTGTCTCATGTTCGTTCGGTCCCCGTCAGCGGAGTTCCCCGGCCGGCAACTGCCGCCTCTTCGCGTACTCCTGGGCCAACCGGGCCACCGAGTCCTTGCAGTGCGGCGGCCGGCCCGGCGGCGAAGCCCCCGTACCGGGCGAGCGCCTGCCGCGGTGACGCCCCTCGGCAGGGTGGCGCCGGTCAGTCGGTGCCGGATCCCGGCCGCCCTGCCCGGCGTCACCCGGCCGGCGACGCCGTCCGCCCGGACGGCCGTTCCCGGCGACTGCCGATCTGCCTCGCTCGTGGAACGCTGCCGCCCCGCGTCGTCCGAGGCCGCGTGGATGGCGCGTACCTCGGATCCGACCAGGGTCGGGGCGCTTCGTGGGCGCCTCCTCCGGGTGAGTGGCCCGGCGAACGAACAATCCCTCCGGCCTGACCTTGCCAGCGGTGATCTGGTCGAGAACAAGGTCACGGGGGCTTCCGTGCTCGGCGATGAGCCGGCCGGCCCCGGCCCGCGGCTCCCGGTCAGGAATTCGCGGACCCGGCTGTCGCGGCCAGAGTCGGGTGGTGCCGGGCCACGATGTCGGGGAAGGAGCGGATCAGACCCTTCATGACGTTGTCGCCGTACAGTGCGAACAGCGGGTTGTCGGCGACGTCGATGACTCCGCCGGCGCCCTCGACATATGGGCTGGGCAGTGGCTGCATCGTGGCGTCCAGCCGGGGGTTGTAGAAGAAGGGAATCGAGTAGCGGTTGACGCCCGGGGCGGGCCGGACCACCCGGTGGAGGGTGGCACGCACGTAGCCCCTCGTCGCCACCTCCAGCAGCTCTCCCAGGTTGACCACGAACGCCCCCGGGATCACCGGCACATCGACGAACTGGTCGTCCTCGACCGCGACCTGGAGACCGCCGTTGCCGTCCTGGACGAGCAGGGTGAGCAGCCCGAGGTCGTTGTGGATGCCGGTCCCCTGGCCGGAGCCGGTGTCCTCGCTCGTCTGCGTGGGACCGGGGTAGTGCAGGAGTTTGAGATGGATCTGCGGATCCGGGTCGACCACGTCGTCCAGGAACCCGGCGGGGGCGGCGAGCGACTCGAGCATCAGCCGAAGCAGCTTATGCGACAGATCGGTCAGCCGGGTGATCCATGACTCGATGGCCGGCCGCAGCTCGGGCATCGCCTTGGGCCACTCGTTCGGGCCGATCAGGCACCGGTAGGCGGGATCGCCGGGCGCGGACGTCCTCTCGGGCTGCTCCGGACCGATGTCCAGCTGCTGGCGCTGGTCGGGGATGCCCTTGGTGTGTTCGCGGCCGAGTTCGGAGTAGCCGCGGAACAGCGGCGAGTCGAGGATGTTCAGCGCGAGCCGATCGGCCTCGGGCAGGGCGAAGAACTGGCGGGCCAGCTCGAGCATGTCGTCGGAGTCCTCGATACCGTGACCGACGAGCTGGAAGAAGCCGACCTCGTGGATGGCCTTGCGCAACCGGTTCAGGAACTCTGCCCGGGTTTCTTCCGAACCGGCGGCGTCACGGAGGTCGAGCACCGGAAAGTGGTCGGTCATGGCAGCTCCTTCGCATGGCTGGTCTGGTAAGCCGTCGGGTCGGTCACCCCGGCGTCTCGGAACGCTTCCTGCCGGTCCCAGCAGGAAGCGCACCGTCCGCAGTGCAGCGCGCCGCCACGCATGCAGGTCCAGGTCTCGGTCCAGGGGACGCCGAGCTCCTCTCCGAGCGACACCACACCGCTCTTGCGCAGCTCGGCCAGCGGCGCCGACAAGGTCAGCTCGGGGTGCGCGTATCCGCGGGTCGCGATCTTCTCCATGGCGAGGAAGGAGTCGAGGAACGCGGTATTGGCGTCGGGCGCGGCCTGCGCGTCGTCGATCACCCCGATGGCCACCGCTTCCGCCTTCTCGGCGACGGCGACCGCGAAGGCGACGGACAGCAGCAGGGCATTGCGGTTGGGCACGACGTTCGGGCTCTCGCCGGGCGACTCCCTCTTCTGATCCGGCACGTCGACGTCCGGGTCGGTGAGCGAGGAGCCGTGCATGAGCTTGCCGACCGGGCTGAGATCGACGACGTCGTGCGGCACCCCGAGCGTTCGAGCCGCCTTCTCGGCGAACTCATGCTCGATGAGGTGGCGTTGCCCGTAGTTCACGGACAGCAGTCGGAGTGTGTGTCCTTGCGCCTGGAGGTGATAGGCCATGGTGACCGAGTCCAGGCCGCCGGACACGATTGCGACGGTTTTGGGCATGCGTCGCCTTCCGGCGAATGGAAATGGATGGGGGGATCAGTACTGCCCGGTGCTGGTCATGCCGCCGGCATGGCCGGGACGACCAGCCGGGTCGCTCGCCGGCCCCTGCGGTAGGTCAGCTCGACCTCGGGGCGCGGACCGTCCAGCCGCATGGTCACGGTTCGCTCCTCGCTCCACCCGACCAGGCGGTACTCGTGTCCGCCGAGGGCCACCAGCGGGAACAGGTGGTCCCGGGGAGATCGGATGGCGAGACCCGTGCCGGTGTCGACGACGTGGAAGGTGGCCTGCGGTTGCGGGCCGGTGAGCGACCCGAACTCCTCCACCTCCAGCAGGTGCTCCGGCGCGTCGAACGAACAGGGAGCTGCTTCCCGCTCGCTGTCGGCCAAGGCCACCGACGGCCGGTTGTAGAGCACATCCGGGCCGTTGAAGTAGTCGGCCCAGTCAGCCGGGAACAGCTGTGCGAGCTCCGGAGTGACGAGTACGTCCACGACAAGATGCACCCGATGCTCGGGACCAAGGTTCTCGATCTGGTGCATGCGGCTGAAGTCACCGAACCAGAACTCACCGGGCTGCCAGCGGTAGGTCACTCCGTCAAGCTCCAGCGAGGCCTTCTCGTGGGTGATGACGGGGATGTGCAGCCGGGCCATACCCCAGTCCGGGGCGAACTTGAAGTCGCAATGGCGGTATCCGACGGTGTCGGGTCCAAGATCCATGAATCGGGCCGCGAAGAGGGGTCCGGGAATCGAGCGCAGGATCTCCCGCACATACGGCATATGGGCCAGCCACTCGGTATCGGCGAACTCCTCACCACCGGGGCCGCCCGGGTCGGTACGTGTCTTGTCACCACCGGGGCTGCGCACCGCGAGGCAGCGCCAGTCCTCCTCGGCCTGCCTGACCACAGCCCCGTCCCGGTACACGCGCTGTTGGTCCCACAGGTGGTCGCGCGCCGTCATAAGGTCGGCCACCAGCCGGTCGGCGTCCAGCGCGGGGAGCAGGCGAACCGCTTCCGCGGGCGTCAAAGAGTCATTGTCGTTCATCGTTGTCCTTTCATGTCGACCGGACCGGATTCGCATGTGTCGTAAACCCTGCCGGGCCATGCGTTGCCATCGGCCGTCCGTGTCTCGCACGGCCGATGGTCCAGCAACCGCGCGACCGCGCGATCCGAGCGACACGACGACGACAGCCATCTCGATCCCACTGAGTACGAAAACTCAGACCGGGGAAAATGCGGTATGGCTCGTTACACCCGGAGCAAGTCGAACAGCTCGCCCCGGAGCCCGGGGTCCGTGCTGAACTCCCCGCGATATGCGGTCGATGTCATCTGCGCGGCGGCCTTGATGCCGCGCATCGACATGCAAAGGTGCTCGCCCTTCGCTATGACCGCGACGTCCGGGGTACCGCTCAGGGTGCTGATCTCAAGCGCGATCTGGTCCACGAGACGCTCCTGGACCTGCAGCTTGTGCGCGTACTGATGGGCGACCCTGGCAAACTTCGACAGGCCGAGCAATTGCCCCGTCGGACGGTAGGCGATCGTCACGGAGCAGTTGAACGGGAGGAGATGATGCTCGCACAGGGACCAGACCTGAATGTCTGAGACAACTACGAGCTGGCTCGTGCCGATGGACTCGAAGAGAGTGCCCAGCGAACCCGGGTCGTAGTTGATGAACTCTCGCCACCAGCGAGCGAACCGCGCAGGTGTGTCGCGCAGTCCATCGCGATTCGGGTCCTCGCCGATCTCCTCCAGCAGTTGACGGGCGAGCCCGACCAGTGGATCCTCGGTCGTCCTCGACGCCGACGAGTCACCATCGAGGTCCAATTCTGTCACCGACATGCGGTCACCTTTCGTCTGGGCTTCGGAGTCACTGACCTCACGGCCGGTACTCGGCCCAAGTCTTGGGAGTTTCCGAGACACGCACGCAGGTCAGCTCGGGAAACTCCATCGACCATGTCTTGTAGACCCAGGCTGCCATATTCTCAGCCGTCGGATTTTCGTCCATCACATCGTTCAGATGCCGGTGATCAAGATGGTTGTCCAGCCAGACCTTGAATGCGGACAAGTCTCCGTAGTCTCGAACGAAGCCCACGGGCAACAGATCCGCATCGTCGGCTGCAAGCTCCAACTCGATCACATAGTTGTGCCCGTGCATTCGGGCACACTGGTGCTCAGGAGCAAGGCCGGTAAGCCGATGACTGGCCGAGAAGTCAAATTTCTTCGTGATTCGAAATGTCATCGATCCGAGTTCCCTTCTCCTTTGCGTGTGCCGTTGCTCACACGCCGCGTTTGTCGTCCCACAACAAGGTGTGAAGTCTGGTCGTCAGGTTCCAGCCGCGCTCCACCACAGCGTCGGCCAACTCGCTCATATGTTTTGTGACATCGTCGGCGGAACGCCCGATCGGCATGATCCATACCGAGGACAGGTCGAAGGTGGCAACCAGCTGGGCCACTTCTTCGAGATCGCCGGTGTTCTGGCAGACGAACTTGAACGTACTTTCCGGCAGTGCCGAGAGACTGGTGAGTGCGTCAGGGACGATCCTGCGCTGCAGGGGGTCGCCCGAGTGCGACAGCTTCGGCGAGACGTTGAACCTGACGCCGGCGGCGATGAGTTCGGGGTGCGCGGCGTGCGTCCCGTTGGTCTCGATCTCGATCTCTTTACCGTGTCCGGTCAGTGCCGCCACCAGAGGAATCAGCCGCTCCTGCTGGCCCAGGGGCTCACCGCCGGATATCACGATCAGCTCGGTGTCGAATGCGAGCAACTCTGCGAGGACATCTCCGACCGGACGGCGGTGCAGCTCCTTGCGCGGATCGTGGGCGATCCCGCTCTCGGCGGCTCCGGTCCAGTCCCACGTGTACGGCGTATCGCACCACGTGCACGACAGGTTGCACCCGCCGAGTCGCAGGAACGCGCATCTGCGTCCCAGGGACCGGCCCTCGCCCTGGACGGTCGGACCGAAGATTTCGTTGACTACGAGATCCTGCTCCATGGCGCACCGTTTCCTATGAGTGGGACGGCTCGACGGCCGTCGGCTTCTGCGCCTGCACTATGAACCAATGCCGACTCAGCCGGACGCCCTGATCGACTGTCGCCGCGGCGACATATCGATCGAACGCCTCCTTGTCCGCCGCCGAATCGTAGTTGTCAATGATTGGCACTTGGTGCAGAAAAGTGTCCAGATCGCCCGCCGAATGGTAGAACTCCTCGAACCGGAACGCCTGGTTTCTTGTCACGACGAAGCCCGCATCGGACAGTTCCAGAGCAATCTCCTCCGACAATGGCCTGCCGTTCCAGCTGTCGAAGTCCTGGCCGCGACCGAACGTTTCCTTCAGCTCGCGCGCGTCCTGCTCCCCGATTCCCATGTACACCACGGCCCCACCGGGGCGGAGCACCCGCTCGAACTCTCCGGCGATCAGCGGACCGCGGCGGGAGGTGACCACATCGGCGTGCCCATCGGGCAGCCCCGTGTGGGCGGCGTCGCACAGCTCGAACGTGACGTGCTCCTGGCCTGCCTCCGCTCGATACCGCGCGGCGCATTCCAGCATCGACGGCGACAGATCTATCCCGGTCGCGGCGCCGTACGCACCGGAGACGCGCAACAGACTGCGCCCGTCGGCGCAGCCGACATCCAGCAGTCGGGCGTGCGGCGTTCCCAGCGCGGTCACCAGTTCGTCGAAGACGGCGTCCGGGCGGCCGTCGGGGAATACGTCGGTGCTCCGCGCATCGCTGAAGTAGCCGCCGAACCGCTCCGCCACCCGGGAGTAGAACTCCGCGTCCATCGTCATCGGCCGTGCACCTTCCCCTGAGCCACGGTCAAGGAGAGGCCCTGGAGCACACGCACCGGTTCCTTCCCCTTCCGTGGCAACTCCCTGACAAGGTCTACCGCTGCTGTCGCGGGGGTCTTTGTGCCGCGCCGCGATTCGGTTTCCAGGACGCCGAACGCGGCGGGAGTCACCGCGTCCCGGGTCACTACGGTCATTCGGACCACTCCTTGAGGGCCGTCCCCCGAAGGGGCGCCGAAGTCGGCAGGACCCAATCTCCGGTGTCGCCCTATCGGCCCGGCATCACGGCGCATCCACGGCGGGACGGGACCGGAATAAGGCGGTGATAGCGCGAGCATGCGGCCGCGATGGGCACCTGGTCCACGCTGGTTTCAGCAACGCCCGGACGGATCGCGAGGGACGGATCGCGGAGGGAGGAGAACTGAGATGCCCATCAAGAAGTTGCCGGCTGCCGCGGGGGCCGTCGTCGCGCTGGGCGCCGTAGGAGATCAGCACGGCGTGCAGCAGGACCCGGTCGCCGTGACACCGCACGACGAAACACCCCGCAACACGCCGTGGACCTGACGGGTCGGCACGCCTCCCGGTATCAGCCGACCGACGTCTTCGGTCTGCCCAGGATGGCAACGATGTCAGCCCGTACGGCAGCGGCCCCGCTGTGGTCCAGGATCCGCTCGCGAATCCTGGCCGATTGCGAGTAGTACTGGACGGCCTGTCCCACGCGACGCAGATGGGCATTGACCCGGCCGAGGTCGTGCAGCACATACCCCGCTCCGACCAGGTCGCCGCTCGCTCTGACCATGGCGAGGACCTCGAGCAGGGTCCGTTCCGCCGCCTCGTACTGATGCTGGTACGTCTGCATTTGGCCCAGCCGCCGCAGTGCGAGGGCCTGGCCGCGGTCGAAGCCGGCCGACCGGCAGATCCCGAGAGCCTCGTCGAGATACGAACGGGTTCGCGCGAAGTCCGCTCGCCGCATCGTGATGTTTGCCATCTCGCCCAGCACGTAGGCCCGGCCGATGACGTCCTGCGCCCGTACGAAGTTGCGCTCGGCGCTCTCGTAGAGGGCCAGCGCCCGATCGTCGTTGCCATGGTGCCGCTCGATGCGCGCCAGGTCACGCAGGCACAGCGCCTGGCCGCTCAGCTCCCCGATCCGCTCGAAGATCTCCAAAGCGGCGCTGAGGTAAGGGCCTGCCGCCTCATACTCGCCCCGGTGCAGATGCAGGGTCCCCAACGAGCCGAGAACCGCCGCCTGGCCCCGTTCGTTGCCGGCCTCCTGTACCGCGGTCAGCGCCACCTGATGGGTGCGCTCCCAGAGCTCGGGATAGCCGCGGGCCTCGAAGAGCGTCACCAGAGTCGTGGCCAGCTCCCAGCACAACTCGTCCAGCCCGGACCGGGCCGCCAACTCGACCGCGTTCAACAGGTTGGTCCGCTCGCTCTCCAGCCATCCGAGCGGGTCGCGCAGGCACCGCCGGACATGCTCCTCCGGCGGATGCCACCGTTCGCCCCGGCCCGTCACGATGGTGTACGCACCGCCGTAGATCTCTTTGTGCGCCCTCTCCGCGAGCGCCATCCAGCCACCGACCATCCGCCGCACCGCTCCGGCGCGTTCCGCCTCGGGGATCTCCAGGGGCAGCCGTTCGTGCGCGAACGTCCGCACGATCTGCGACAGTCCGCATCGGAACTCCCCGCCCTGATCCGTGGCGGTGATGTCGAGGAGCCGCCTGTCGATGAGCGGTTCCAGCAGGTCAGCGGGGTTCGGCGTGCGGTCGTCGATAAGGGCGGCACCCAGCCAGCTCGGAATCTCCGTCCCCTCGGCCAGACTGAGCAGACATAACAGGCGACGGTCGGCCGCCGCCAGACCGTCGTAGCTGAGGGAAAGACTCGCCCGGATCGACAGCTCGCCGTATGCCAGCTCGTCCAACCGGCGGTGCTCGTTCTCAAGCCGGTGCCACATGGAGGTCAGTGACCAGTGCGGGCGCGCGGCCAGCCGCGCGCCGATGATACGCAGCGCGAGGGGCAGCCCGCCCACCAGGCGTATGAGGGCCCGTGCCGCCTCCCGCTCGCCCTCCACACGATGCTCTCCGATGATCCGCCCCAGGAGCTGGACGGCCTGCTCCTGGTCCAGCGGCTCCAAGTCGAACCGGCGGGTGCCCGGCAGCGCCGTGAGCTGGCCGCGGCTGGTGACCAGCACACCGCTGCTGCCGGTTCCGGGCAGCAGCGGCATCACCTGCGACTCGCTCACCGCGTCGTCCAGCAACACCAGGATCCGGCGATCGGCCAGCAGACTGCGGTACATCTTCGCGCGCTCATCCAGCCCATCGGGAATGGCCTGGCCCGGTACGCCCAGCGCCCGGAGGAACCGCCCCAGCGCCTCGGCGGAGCCCACCGGTTGTCCGCCCGGCCCTCGCAGGTCGCAGTAGAGCTGTCCGTCCGGGAAGTACCCGGCCGCCAGCCGGTGCGCCACATGCCTGGCCAACGTGCTCTTGCCGATACCAGGTCCGCCGAGCACCACGACCACGTTCAGCTGCCCCCTCTCCCGCCCCACGGTGACGGCGTCGCAGACCGCCGCAACGATCACGTCATCGGCCACGAGGTCGCCGATGTCGGCGGGAAGCTGCCTCGGGGTCACCACCGGGTTGGGATCGGCACCACGCTCCTGCCCCCCCTCGGGGAGCGGCGTCACCACGAGAGAATGCGGCTCGGCCGGTTCCGCCAGTGCCAGATCGGCGTCGTCGGTCAGGATCGCTTGCGCCAGGTCGCGCAGTTCCCTTCCCGGGTCCAGGCCCAGTTCCTCGGTGAGCAACGCGCGGCCCTGGTGGTAGGCGTCCAGCGCTTCCGCCTGCCGACCCGAGCGGAACAACGCCAGCATGAGATGCCCCCGCAGCCGCTCGCGCAGCGGATGCCCGGCGACAAGCTGCTGCAGTTCGCCGACCAGGTGCTCGTGACGGCCCAGCTCCAGCTCCAGCCGCATGCGGGTCTCCACCGCCTCCAGGCGGCTCTCGTCCAGCTGCGCCGCCGTACCGGCCAGGACTTCACTGGGTACACCGGCCAGGCACCGGCCCCGCCACAGGCCTATCGCCCGGCGGAGCGCGTCCACCGCGGGCGCCTTCAGTCCATCACGGGCCAGGGCATGCGCCTCAGTTACCAGGCGATGGAAGTCGCCGACGTCGGTCGCGCCCTCCGGCGCCCTCAGGATGTACCCGTGAGCGCGGGTCTCGATGGTGGCGTCGACTCCCCCGTCAGCCAGCGCCTTGCGGAGCCGGGAGACGCAGATCTGCACCTGGGTGCGTGCGGTCTTCGGCGGATCGTGAGTCCAGATGACATCCACCAGATAGGTGGTCTCCACCACCCGGTTCAGTTCGAGCACCAGAGCCCCGAGGACGATCTCCTGTCGCCCCGGTGCCACATACACGGCCCCCAGCTTGCCGCTCACCTCAAGCGGCCCGAGCACCCGGAAGGGAGCCGCCGTCACATCGCTGCCGTCGTAGTCTGCCGAAGCTGCCATGCACACCCTGTTTCTGTGGTACCCGCCAGATCTGGTCTGGCTCGCGCAATTGGGCAACGAGCTCATGCCGACCTGGCTACTCATCCGCAACCGTTGGCCAACGCTAGTCCTGCCACAGTCAGATACATGCATATCTGACCCGAAAGGTTCCATGATTGGTCACGGATATCACTAGGCCGCTTGGCGGGCGACGCGCCGTGCTCCTCGGGGCACTTTGATGGCACATCCGGCCAGACCGTGGATCAGTACGGTGGATTGGCCGCGGTTGGCGATGTGCTTCGACGGACAGCGGCGAGGCCAGGACATCCCCCACCGGGGATGCGCGTCCGCCCCGTCCGGGCCCTCCTTGAGGGGCTCCCTCGCAGCCACCTCGGCGCGACCACGAGCACCCCGGCGTACCCGTCGGTGCGAACCTGTGTGCGACAGCCACCCCACGAGGCCGGCACCGGCACCCGTGACGACGGCCACGCGGCCGGAATTTCCTGGTTCACGGGTCTCTCGTCTTTCAAGTACGTGGGGCCTACAACCGCCCGGGATTGCGCTACTTCCGAAGCCTAGGAAGGTCGGCACAGCGCAGACTTGAACCAGAGCGACGTTCCGATAGAACATCAGCGCCACACGCAGGCGCCGCAGCAACGAATGTGAGGGACCGGGTCGGCGGTGAACAGCTTGATGCCCGCGGCGAAGATCGTCGCCCTGGGGGGGACGGGCCGAGCGGGACGAACTCACCGTCGCCGAGCGGGTTCTGAGCGGATGAGTGAACGGCTCGCCGACGAGCACGCCCGCCCCGGCCGCACCCCGACGGCCGGACAGGTGGGCGGACAGGCCGTGACGCTGATCCCACACCGCACGCCGGGC
This sequence comes from Streptomyces iranensis, assembly GCF_017874715.1. Lineage (GTDB taxonomy): Bacteria > Actinomycetota > Actinomycetes > Streptomycetales > Streptomycetaceae > Streptomyces > Streptomyces iranensis. The sequence continues at coordinate 14,338 of NZ_JAGGLR010000023.1, forward strand.
ATGGAGAACGCCATCGTTTCAGGAGAGTCTTTCAACTCGGAGAGATGCGGGCCAAAATGAGAGCAAGGATTCAAATCCAGTCATGTGATGCGGGAAGCCTGTCGTTGAAGCTCACGCCTGCACAGGCAGCCCTGTTCCGGGAGTGCATTGCGCTCACCTTGGAGGCCCATGACCAAGACGCCATGACAGAACTCTGCACGGGCAGCCCCAGAAGGGAACTGGAAAACATCGCGAAAGGGGTAACGCAGATGCCGGAAAATGCATCTGACATATGCACCTTCACACTCGGGCAGCTCCACTCAATTTACGCCAGCATCACACATGCGGTCGTCGCACTGCCGTCCGAAGAGACCTTTCACATTCGAACTGGATTTTACCGCGAAAATGCCATCGCGTTGGCGAATTCCATGAGGTCCACTGTTCGCGATTGCATGCGCTCGGATCTATGAAGGCGCGGCAGCCCGTACTCGCCGCGCCCGACCTTGGCGCTCGGCACCCAGCTCACCGAGGTGCTGCGCACCCACAAGCGCATGGGTGCGCGGGCGGCGAGGCGCCGCATGGTGGAGGCGCTCCGGGTGGTGCGCCTGACGCAGCCGGAGCGCCGCATGAAGCAGTATCCGCACGAACTCTCGGGCGGCATGCGACAGCGGGCGGTGATCGCGACGGCGCTGGCGACCGAGCCGCGCTCGGCACCTCGATCATGTTCGGCAAGGTGGTGGAGGGGATCGACGCGGCGGACCTCACCGTGGAATCCGCCCGGCACCCGCATGACGTGGACCCCGGAAGCGGCGAAGGAGCACTCGCATGGCTGAGCAGACGGCGGCACAGACTGCGGCACAGACGGCGGCCGTCCAGGTCCGTGACCTCGAGGTGAGCTACGGCTGGGGAAGAAGGGCGACGCGGATCCTGCACGGGATCACGATGGACGTCACCAGGGGACACACCGTCGGCATCGTGGGGGAGTCGGTATCGGGGAAGTCCACTCTGGCGAAGACCCTCACCGGTACGATCCGGCCGACGACGGGGAGCGTCCACTGGCTCGAGACCGTCAGGATGCCCGCGGACACCATCCAACAGTATCCCCACGAGTGCTCGGGTGGGCAGCGCCAGCGGATCGCGATCGCGCACGGGCTGATCCGCCGGCCCGAGGTGGTGATCGCGGACGAGATCACCTCGGCGCCCGATGTCACTGCTCGACACGGTCCCGGGCGCGGCCGGGCCTTGAGCGGCAGGACGCAGACGTGCCGACGCGAGCCGCTGGACCAGACACCAAGGCATCGCGAACGCCCGGCTGTTAGGCTGTCCAGGACATCTACAACACTCGGGACTGCGACCATGCCCAGGCGGCGATCACAACATCCGCCCAGCTCTACGGCGCGAAATTCCCCCCGCGGCGCCGACTCCCGCACCGCCGCGTGAGCGGCCTCGTGGCCCAGACCATCAATACCAAGCGGCTGGAGCTGCTGCCGCTGCACGTCGGGCATGCCGAGGAGATGGCCGCCGTACTGTCCGATCCGGCCCTGCACACCTTTATCGGCGGCACTCCCGAGACCCCGCAAGCCCTGCGCTCGCGCTACCAACGCATGACCGCGGGCTCTCCCGATCCGGCCATCTCCTGGCTGAACTGGGTGATCCGGCCCCGTGGTGAGTGCTACCTGACGGGCACCGTCCAGGCGACGGTCCGCCCCTCCGACCACGGCCCCATCGCCGAGATCGCCTGGGTGGTGGGGACCCCGTGGCAGGGAAGAGGCATCGCCGGCGAAGCAGCCCGAGGACTTGTCGACTGGCTCAGCCGGCAGCCGGTGCACACCGTCATCGCCCATATCCACCCTGCACACCGGGCATCCGCCGCCGTCGCCACTGCCGCCGGGCTCACCCCCACCGACGAATGGCACGACGGCGAGATCCGATGGCACCGGAGCATCGGACGATGACTGGCTGGGATCCCACCGAGCCGTAAGCGCGAGTACTTCTACACCCGCCCGGAATTCGGCCGCATCGTCAGCGTGTGCTCGCCCTCGGTCGCGGGCCGGCGGGCGGTGAGGACGAGCCGGTGGATCGCCGGGCCCCACACGCGGGTAAAGGCCGGGTCGGTGAGCGGGATCGTCTCCACTGAGGCGGTGAACGCCACGGCGTCCCAGTCCAGGATCAGCCCACGTCCGGCCGACGGGCTGACGACGGCCCGGCCGCCCCCGCCCGCGAGGGCCACATCCCCGCCCGCCAGGAGGTGCAGCGCCAGTGAGCCCGGCGGGGCGGAGCAGCCCCAGGCGTCGCCGATCTCGATGCGCCCGTCGTCGTCCGCGTCGCGGATGAGCCGGAACGTACGCCGCCAGCGAGTCAGCCCCGCTTCAGGCGGATAGGCCGCGGCGAGGTCACACCTCAGCTCATCAGTGGTGCCGTCGCGGCAGTGGGCGACCGCGGCCGCCCGGAAGCCCGGCCCCGGCGGCTGGCCGAGGCCGTTGACGATCGGCACGTTGTGATACTCGCTGGTCATCGACCAGATTCCGTAACGCTCCGGGCCGAACGTCTCCTTGCGGTATGTGCCGACCCCGGCGTCGATCAGCAGCGGCCGGGCGTCGAGGGCGACGATGAAGGTGCCGACATCGTTGTGATTGTGGCTCTCGTCGTTGTGGCCGCCCTTCGCCGCGAGCAGCAGCCCGCGCTCCGTGCCCGCCGCTGCGCGGGTGACCAGGACCTGGGTGTCGGGCAGCCAGCTGCGTACGGGCAGTGGAAAGGGGGCGGGCCCGGCCGCCTGCCAGTCGGCGTCGAAGAGGGCATCCGAGATACGGCGCAGGTCGAACGGCCCGCCGGGCTCCGGGATCGCGGCGTCGGCGCCGCCGCGCAGCGCCCGTGCGTGTGCGGACACCTCCGGCTGATCGGTGCGGCGGCCGTACCGGTGCAGCACCGCCGCCCCCATCTCGCGTGGACGCGCCGGCCCGTCCGCGAAGTTGACCGCCCAGCCGTCGCCGATCCAGGTGGCCAGGGGATAGCGCGCGATGGCGCGTATCAGGGGATGGCCGAAGACCCCCGCGTCGGTGCCGAGCAGCGAGGTGAGGGTCTCCAGGCACTCGAAGAGGCTGGCCCCGGCGCGCCACCAGTAGTGCGGCCCTTCGTCGCAGCCGCCGTCGTCCGGGTGCGCGGCCAGGTAGTTCTCCAGGCCCTGGACGATGCGGGAGACCAATGTGCCGCGGACCTCGTCGGATTCCTCTGTCAGCGCGGTGGCCAGCAGCAGCTCGGAGTGGATCCAGGGATTCCAGTTGTTCAGCTTGGCGGTCGAACCGTCGTACCAGCCCCAGTCGTCGCGTTCCAGATACGGCCGCAGCACCCGGGTGGAGACCTCCCGGCGCAGCCGTCGGCGCACCAGCGGGTCGATCCGGTCCAGCTCCTCGCCGGCGATCGCGTCGGTGAGCGCCAGGAGCACGGCCGTCATCGAGGCGCCGAGGTCCAGGGTGGGGCGCTCCGGGTCCGGCAGCAGCCCGCGTTTGCGGCCGTGGGAGCCGAGGACCCGGAAGTCGTGGGCCGGGAGCACCCAGCTGGTCTCCTCGCACAGCGCCCAGACGCCGTCCATCACTTCGTCCAGGAATTCCGCGGAAGAGGGGCGCATGGCGGCGGCCAGCACCGCCCACCCGAGCCGTTCGCGCCGCGCGGCGGCCGGCGCCTGGTAACCCCAGCGGTCGCCGTCGCGCGCGAAGCGGGCGAACAGCGAGGCGGGCAGGGACGGCCACGGCTCTTCGAGCGTCGAGTCGGCCGCCTGCAGCACGCGGCCGCGGGTGTCGTTGCCGATGCCCTCCCACGCGCCCCGGTCCGCCGCGGGCGGTACGGGACTCCACTCGCCGATCCGCGGCATACGGGCGGCGACCAGCGAGGGCGGGAACAGCTCGGTCAGACGGGGATGGCCAGGCATGGTGCAGGGCTCCGGGGAAGTGGGGGACCTTGGGTGGGCGGGAGGTGACGGGGGTACCGCAGCGCGCCGTCCGGAACGGTCATGCCCGCCGCCGCGGCCCGCGCGACGAGGGCGGACATCGGCGCGCACTCGGGCACCGCACGCGGGCCGCCGACGGGCGTCACACGGCCGAGGACGTGGCGGCCGGGCGCTTTCGGGTGCTTCAGGCCAGCAGCAGCGACCTGGGCTGAGCGGACAGGGTGCGGTCCAGGACCAGGGCGGCCGCGCCGATCGCCGCCACGTTTTCGCCCAGGGTGGTCGACGTGACCGTCGTCGGATGGGTCGGTCTGACGAATGGGCTCCGCGCCACCATCGGCTCGATCGTGGTCAGGAGGCGATCGGACAGCAGCTGCCACACCGGGCCGCCGAACACGACCGTGTCCACGTCCAGGAGCGTCGCCGCCGCGCAGACGCCGCGGCCGACGCGGATGGCCAGGCGCTCGATGATGCCGTCCGCCGCTACGTCCCCGGCGGCGGCCAGCGCCGCCAGGCGTTCCAGGCCGCGCTGGGCGTCGGCCGGGTCGAGGCAGGTGTACTCGGTGCCGAGCGCGCCCAGGGCGATGGCCTCGTCGACGAGCGTACGGGCCGAGAAGGACGCGCCGAGGCCACCGACCTCGCCCGCGTTGCCCGACACGCCGCGCAGCACCGTGTCCTCCACCGCCAGGCCCATGCCGGAGCCGGTGCCGAGGTAGAAGAAGAGCAGGTTGCGGCTGTCCGTGGCCGCGCCTGCCCAACGCTCGGCCACCACCGCCGCCGTCACGTCCTTGTCGAGCAGCGCCGGGAAGCCGGTGGCTTCGCTCAGGCGATCGCGCAGCGGGTAGCGGCCCCAGCCCGGCAGCTCCGGCGGGTCCACCACCCAGCCCGCTTCCGCGTCGATGGGGCCGGGAGCGGCGATGCCCAGGCCCAGCACCCGGGCGTCGTCGATGCCGGACTCGGCCACCAGCGCCGACACCGATGCCGCCATGTCGGCGGTGGTCCGGTCGGTGTCGCCGCCGCTCGGCGTCTGCCGGCTGCGCTGGGCGACGACGGTGCCGGCCAGGTCCACCAGGACCGTGGTGATCACGGCGGGGTCGAGGTGAACGCCCACGGCGTAGCGCGAGCTCGGCACGACCTCCAGCAGCGTGCGGGGCTTGCCGCTGCCGGTGTGCTGTTTGCCCGACTCGCGCGCCACACCCTGGTCGAGCAACCGGCGCGTGATGTTCGAGACGGTCTGCGCCGACAGGCCAGTGGCCTGGGCGAGTTCCACCCGGCTGAGGCCGTCCGCGTGCCGGCGGATGGCGTCCAGGATCACGGACTCGTTGAAGTCCGCCATCCGCGGCAGGTTGGTGCCGCGCCTGATGGCCGGCTTCTCGGGCTTCACGGTCGTCAACGTACCTCCCCCTGGCTCGGGGGCATCGTAGGCCGCAGCCGCAGCGTACGGATCTGGAACGGGCGGAACCTCAGGACCACGGCCCCGTCCCCGGACGCGGCCAGCCGCGCGCCCGGCCGCTCCAGCAGATCGCAGTCGTAGGCGGCGGCGAGCTCGAAGCCCGCCGTGAGCCGCGCCGCCGCCACCGCCCCGCCGCACGCCTCGTACAGCCGCACCACGACATCGCCGCCGCGGTCGTCGGCGAGCTTCACCGACTCCACCACGACGTCGCCGGTGTCGACGGACACCAGGGCGGCGGCCGACGCCGGGGCCGGGCGCAGCGGCAGGTTCAGGGCGTAACCCCCCGCGATGGCCTCCTCGATGCCGGCCCCGGCCACCAGCGCATAGCTGAAGCCGTGCCGCCCGCGGTCGGCCTGCGGGTCGGGACTGTGCGGCGAGCGGAGCAGCGAGAGCCGCACCGTGGTCGTGGTGCCGCCGTCCGCGCGGGTGTCGCGGCGGATGTCGTGCCCGTACGTGGAGTCGGTGAGCAGCGCCGCGCCCCAGCGCCGCTCCCCCACGTGCACCCAGCGGTGCGCCCACAGCTCGAAGCGGGCCGCGTCCCAGCTGGTGTTCTCGTGCGTGGGCCGCTGCACATGCCCGAACTGGATCTCGGCGCTCTCGCGCTCCGCGTGCACGTCGAGGGGCCAGGCGGCCTTCAGTACGGTGTCGCGCTCCTGCCAGTCGATGTCGGTGCGGATCGTCACCTGACGGGACTCTGCGGCGAGGTCGAGGTGCTGGACGATCCGGGAGGCGCCGAAGGCGCGCTCCACCCGCACCGAGGCGAGCAGCGGGCCCTCGTCGACAAGCGTCACCGACTCGGCCTCGTCGAGGTCGCGGACGGTGTCGCGGTAGTAGGAGTCGATGTTCCAGGCCGACCACAGGTTGGGGTCGTCGGGGTGCAGCTGGAGGAGGTTGCCGGCGCTGCCCGGGGCGATCGACTCCCGGTCGGCGGCGTGGTGGCGGACCGAGGTGATCAGACCGCGCCGGTCGACCACGACCCGTACCACGCCGTTGTCGAGGACGAAGCCCCCGCCCTCGGGGGCAGCCGTGACCTCCTGCCGCGGCGCGGCCACCGTGCCGCCCGAGGCGAGGGCGTCCACCTCGGCGAGGACGACGCTGCGCCCGTCCGACAGGCGCTGCGCACCGGGGAGTTCGGCGCCGGAGACGACGGCGACCTCGCGGCGCGCGTACGGCCCCGCGTTGAGCAGCGCTCCGGCAGCGCCCGGCAGCCGGCCGGCCGCATCCGCGATCAGCGTCTCCAGCTCGTCGCGGATCTCCCCGTACTCCCGCTCGGCCTGCTGGTGCACCCACGCGATGGAGCTGCCCGGCAGGATGTCGTGGAACTGGTTCAGCAGCACCCGCTGCCACAGCGCTTCGAGGCGCTCGTACGGGTACGGCGCGCCCGCCCGTACCGCCGCCGTCGCCGCCCACAGCTCGGCCTCGCGCAGCAGTGCTTCGCTGCGCCGGTTGCCGCGTTTGGTGCGGGCCTGGCTGGTGTAGGTGCCGCGATGGTTCTCCAGGTACAGCTCGCCGCGCCACACCGGAAGCTCGGTGCGCTCGGCACGCGCCGCCGCGAAGAAGGCGTCCGGCGCCTCGATGGCGACCTTGGGCGAGCCCTCCAGGTCGCGCAGCCTGCGGACCTTCTCCAGCATGGAGCGGGAGGGGCCGCCACCGCCGTCGCCGTAGCCGAAGGGGACGAGCGAGCGGGTGGCCACCCCCTTGTCCTCGAAGTTGCGCTCGGCGTGGGCGAGTTCGGCCGCCGTGAGCGAGGCGTTGTAGCTGTCGACGGGCGGCAGGTGGGTGAAGATGCGGGTGCCGTCGATGCCTTCCCAGTGGAAGGTGTGGTGCGGCAGCTTGTTCGTTTCGTTCCAGGAGAGCTTCTGGGTCAGGAACCACTCCGCGCCGGCGAGCCTGGCCAGCTGCGGGTAGGCGGCGGTGTAGCCGAAGGAGTCCGGCAGCCACACGCCCTTCTGCTCGACGCCGAACTCCTCCGCGAAGAAACGCCGCCCGTAGACCAGCTGGCGGGCCATGGCCTCGCCGCCGGGGAGGTTGCCGTCGGCCTCGACCCACATACCGCCGACCGGGACCCAGTTGCCTTCCTCGGCCGCCTTCTTCATCCGGGCGAAGATCTCGGGGCGCTGCTCGCGCATCCACGCGTACTGCTGCGCCGAGGAGCAGGCGAAGATCAGCTCGGGGTACTCCTGGGCGAGAGCCGTCATGTTGGTGAAGGTGCGCGCGCACTTGCGTACGGTCTCGCGCACCGGCCACAGCCAGGCCGAGTCGATATGGGCGTGCCCGACGGCGGCGAGGGTGTGCGCGGAGGCGTGCGCCGGCCGGGCGAGCACGTCGGCGAGGCGGTCGCGTGCCGCTGCGGCGGTGCCCGCCACGTCGGCCGGGTCGACGGCGTCGGCGGCGCGGCGCAGGGCGTAAAGGATCTCGTGCCGCCGGGTGGAGCCGAGCGGGAGCTCGCCCATCAGCTCGCCGAGGACCTCGATGTCGTGGATGAGGTGCCAGACGTCGTCCTCACGGACGGCGATCTCGGCCTGCTTGAGGCGGTAGAGGTGGTCGGGGCCGGCCGTCGCCCGCGAACCGTAGTGGGTGTTGATCCCCGCACTGCCGGTGATGGGCGGATTGGCGGCGAGCTCGATGAGGAGGTCGACGCCGTCGCCGCCGGTGGCGGGGTCGGCGAGGAGCACGCTGCGGTTGTACGGGTGCAGGCCCTGGACCGGCGCGCCGTGGGCGTCGTGGACGAGGCCCTCGGCCTGGCCGCCGGGCCCCTTGGTGAGGTCGAAGTCCAGGTCGAAGACGGCCTCGACGCGGCGGCCCGCCCAGTCGGCGGGGATCTCGGCGCTCGCGCGCATCCAGGTGGTGCACCAGGGCGCGCCCCATGTCGAGCCGAGCTGGAAGGGCTCGTACGCGGCGGTCAACGCGTCGGCCACGGGCACGGGCTCTCCGTCCACGAACCAGGCGCTGAGCGAGAGCGGCCGGGCAGCGCTGTACAGGGCGGGGCGGACGACCCGGTCGAGCAGCTTGCGGATCCGGTTCTCGATGATCCTGCGGTCGTCATGCACGGTGGTAGTCCTCCCAGGGGTCGTACGCGTCGGGATCGGGGGCGGGGAGTCGGATCGTGTCCTGGGTGCCGTCCGCCCAGGTCACGTCGGCGAGCAGAGTGGTGCCGTCGGCACGGGTGGTGACCTGGGGCAGGGCGGCGGGGTCGGTGCCGCCGAGGTGCGTCAGGGCGATGTGAAGGGCGCCGTGGGCCACGGGGCCTTCGGTCTCCACGACGGGGGTGGCGGAGGCGGGGCCGAGGGCGTTGCTGTCGGAGCCCGGTCTCACCGCGCCGTTGGGCAGCCCTCGCGCGCCCACGACGAGGGAGATGAGGCCGTCGGCGCCTTCGACCCGGGCGCGGCCGCCCGCCGGGGACAGGAGGCCGTCGGCGCAGGCAGGCCGGGCGGTGTCGGCGTCCGGTGGCGGGTCGCCCACGGCCAGGGCCCAGCCGCCGACCCGCAGCGCATGGCCCGGTCCGGGGTCGCCGTCGACGCGTACGGCGCGGACCTCGACGGAGCCGCGCAGCGCGGAGCCGACGGTGACCCAGGGGCCGAGGGTGTAGTCGGTGTCGGGGCCGCCGAACACATCCCATGTCGCGTCGTCGAGCCAGTGCGCGCGCGAGCGCGAGACGGCGGTGGCGCCGTCCATGGAGATACGGGTGACAGGGCGCCGGTGCGAGGCGCGCCCGGCCGCGTCGAGCAGCACGACCGCGTTGTCGAGCGGATCGGCGTCCGCGCTGCCGCCGGGGACGGTCGGGTCGCCGGGGGTCTCCGGCGCGGTGTGCGTGGAGTAGGCGAAGCGCGCGTAGGACGGGTCGTCGGCGTGCGGGCGGGCCGGGTCGGCGTGGTCGCCGCCGTGGTTGACGACGCGTACGACGCCATCGGCGGCGGTGCCGGAGACGAGCCAGCCGGGCGTCGTCAACGCCTGTGCGAAGTCGCCCGCTTCGACGGCGAGCGGCGCCGCCTCCTCCGTCCACACCGGGTGGTCCGGCGGCAGGGCGAGACCGATGAAGCCCTTGCTCGCCCAGTACGGGGAGGCGGGGCCGGAGTAGCTCTGCAGGATGCCGCGGAAGGGCCGGTGCCAGCCGAGCGTGAGCAGCCCCCGCGCGTTCAGCGCCCCGTGCCCGTTGAAGTGGTCGAGCATGCGGGTGGCGAGCGACCGGGTCTCCCCCGGCGCCAGCGGTGTGGCGTCGAAGACGGCGCCGGTCCACACGGAAGCCAGCGCCGCATGCCGGTACGTGAGCGAGCGGCCCTGGATCAGCGGTGAGCCGTTGGCTCCGACCAGCAGCCGCTGGTCCGCCAGAAACCGCCGCAGCCGCTCCCGGTAGCGGTCCAGCAGCCCGGCGGGCGCCGCATCGCCGAGGATGCGGCAGAACCACGGCGGGTAGAGGTGCATCGCCCACCCGTTGTAGTGGTCGAAGTTGCGGTGTCCGGCGCCGGTCAGCCCGTCGGAGTACCAGCCGTCGCCCGCGTACCAGCCATCGGTCAGCGCGATGGTCCGGTCGAGGTCCTGCTGGCGCCACTCGCCTCCAACGGTCCGGGCGAAGGCTTCGGTGACGCCCTGGAACCAGATCCAGTTGTTCCCCGGCATCGGATCGCCGACCATCGGCGCCAGCCAGTCCAGCAGCCGCTGCCGGACCTTCGCGTCCAGCCGGTCCCAGATCCAGGGCCGGGTCTCGTGCAGCGCGAGCGCGATGGAGGCCGCCTCGACCTTCGCCTGGTTGCACTCGGTGAAGGTCGGCCAGCGGTCCGGGTTCCGCGGGTCGGTGCCGGCGGTGAGGCCGGCCGCGTACCACCCGGCGAGGTCGTGCGGGTCCGCGCCCGCCGCCCCCGCCAGCCGGAACGCGGCCAGCAGGAACGTGCGGGCGAACCCCTCGAGGCCGTCGCTGTGCGCGCCGTTGTGGCTCGGCGTACCAGGCAGGTGGATCAGGTCGTGCCCTCCGGTGGCGTACGGACGGACGGCGAGCAGCATGTCGTCGGCGGTCCGCTCCCAGCGGGCGCGGTCCTCGGCGGGGGTACGGCGGTGCATCAGTAGCGGGTCTCCCATGCCTTTTCGAACTCGGCGCGGATCTGATCGCCCGCCTCCTTGCGCCAGTTGCGCATGACGCCGTCCCACTCCTCGAGGGGGACGCGGCCCTGCATGATGCCCTTGCGGGTGTCGTCCAGGGCCTTCTGCAGCAGTGCGGACTTCTTGGCGTTGGTGGGCGAGTAGAGGGACTCGGTGGGGTTGCGGACCAACCGCTCGACGGCGTCCTTCTGGAACGCGTACTGCGTCTTCACGATCTCCGGCTTGACCGGGTAGTAGAGCGTGAAGGGCGCGTCCGTGGCGAACGTCGTCGGCAGGGTGACCTCGGCCGTGCCCTTCGGCGTGAGGATCGGGTCGGCCCCCTTCATAGTGTGGTCCGGGCCCCGGACGCCGTACTTGCGCAGCAGATAGCTGTCCGTGCCGAAGGGCGCGGCAAGGGCGTTCATCGCCCGCAGGATCTGCTTGATACGTGCCTTGGGCGCCTTCTTGATGATGAGAACGCCGTAATAGGACTGGCCCGACCAGTAGGTGCCCTTGCCACCGTCCCAGCTGGGCGGCATCAGGTAGCCGAGGTCGAAGCCCTTCGCCGCGGAAGCGTAGGTGGTGTAGTAGTCGTTCCACGCGGCGGCCCCGTCGGGGTTGATGACGACCCGGCCGGTGCCGAACCACTCCTTGACCTTGCCCGTGACGGTGTAGGCGTCCGGGTGCATGACTCCGGCCTTCGTCATCTGGCGGACCGCGTCCATGGCCTGCTTGGCCTCCTCGGTCTCGAGCCAGAAGGTGAACTTCCCTCCTTCCTCACGCCATTTGTTGGGCCCGCCCAGCATCTGCATGGTGGTGTCGAACGCGGTGATGGGGTCGCCCATGGCGTACTGGTTGCGCTTGCGGTCGGTGACGTCCTTGCACAGCTGGAAGTACTCCTTCCAGCTGTTCGGGTTCGGGTCGACGTCCAGCTTCTCGAGCAGGTCGAGGCGGGTGAAGATCGGACCGCCGGAGACCGGCCGGGGCATCGGGATCCCGTAGATGCCGCCGTTGAGCACACAGGGCCCCCAGGAAGCGGTCGGGATGTTGGCGAGGTACGGGTAGTCCCGGATGTTGTCCCTGGACAGATGCGGGGTGAGGTCCTCGAAGAGGGCGTCCAGCATGCCCGGCGTCGCCGCGGCGTTGTCCTTCGGCGGCAGCATCAGCATCGCGTCCGGCAGATCGCCGCCCGCGAGCGTCACGGCGAACTTGTTCGGGTAGTCGGCGACCGGCGTGATCTCGAAGTTGAGGTCGCAGCCGATGCTCTTGTTGAGCGCCTGCCACATGACGTTGCTCCCCACCGGCGGCGGCACCGGATTGAAGATCAGCGTCATGATGTCGATGGCGGGGCCCTTGGCGGGCGGGCCGTCCGGCAGCGCCTCGACGGGGTCGGCGGGGTAGTGCTCGTAGCCGACCGAGACGCCGTCCGCCGTCGCGGGCATCGACGTCGGCACGCCCTGGTACGGGATGTACGTGGGCAGCGTGGCCTTGGCGTTGGCCGCCCTGGCCGAGACCGGCTCGTAGTCACCGCAGCCGGCCAGGGTGAGCCCGGCCGTGGCACCGGCGGCCGAGGCGAGAAAGCCGCGGCGGCTGATAGATGGCTTCATCACCGTCATCCCTTCACCGCTCCGACCATTACGCCCTTGTTCATATGCCGCTGCAGGAAGGGGTAGACGATCACGATGGGCACGATCGAGAGCACGAGGATGGCCGCCTGCAGCGACTGTGCCGGCGGCAGCGGCACGCCGGCCGCGACGTCGACCTGGCCACCGCTGAGAGCCGCGTTGTTGACGACGTATGTGCGCAGCACCATCTGCATCGGCCACTTGGCGGCGTCGTTGATGTAGAGCAGCGCGTTGAAGAAGGCGTTCCAGTACGTCACCGCGTAGAACAGGCCGATGACCGCGACCGACGCCTTGGACAGCGGGAGCACGATCCGGGTCAGGATCGACAGCTCGGAGGCGCCGTCGATGCGCGCCGAGTCGATGAGCTCCTTGGGGATGCCCATGAAGAAGGAGCGCAACACGATCACGTTGAATGCGTTGATCATGGTCGGCAGGATCAGTGACCAGTAGCTGTTGATCAGGCCGAGCTGCTTCACCATCAGATAGCTGGGTATGACGCCCGGCACGAACAGCAACGACATCAGCAGCAGTATCAGGATGGGCTTGTGCCCGAAGGAGCCCGGCCGGCTGAGTCCGTAGGCCAGCGAGATGGAGCTGAGCAGCGACAGGGCCGTGCCGACGGCGGTGATGCCGACGCTGACGAACATGGCCTTGGAGACCAGCCCGCCGGAGAGCAGCGCCGAGTAGGCGGAGAAGCTCGGGTTGTCGGGCCACAGGACATAGCCGCCGGCCTTGGTGACCTGTGCGGTGTCGGCAAGCGAGGTCGAGATGATCGCCAGGAACGGCAGCAGCACCAGGACCACGCAGATCAGCAGGATCGACGACTTCAGGGCGCGCCACGGCGGGGTGCCGGGGGTCTCGCCGGGGATGGCGCTGTAGGCCCGGCGCTGCCCGCGGCGCACCGGGTGGGTTGGCGACAGCGTTGTCATGACTTGTAGACACCTTCCTCGCCGAAGAGGTGGGCGACCTTGTTGGCACCCAGGACCAGCGCGACCCCGACCAGCCCCTTGACGAGGCCGACGGCGGCGCTGACGCCCCAGTCCCCGCCGATGAGACCGTGGTTGTAGACGTAGGTGTCCATGACTTCGCTGTTCTCCAGGCCGACGCCGCCCTGCTGCAGCAGGATCTGCTCGAAGCCGACCGAGAGGGCGTCGCCGAGGCGGAGGATGAGCAGCAGGATCACCAGGCCGCGCAGCGCGGGCAGGGTGACGTGCCAGGTCTGCCGCAAGCGGCTGGCGCCGTCCATCGCGGCGGCCTCGTAGAGGTCGCTGTCGACGCGGGAGAGGGCGGCCAGGAAGAGGATGGTGCCCCAGCCGGTGTCCTTCCAGATGACCTGGGAGGTGAGCAGCGACTTGAACAGCTCCGGGTTGCCGATGATGTTCCAGGTGCCCAAGTCGTGGGCCTGCAGGAACAGGTTGAGCATGCCGGTGTTGCCCAGCATCTGCTGGAAGAGGGCGACGACGACCACCCAGGACAGGAAGTGCGGCAGATACAGCACGTTCTGCACCCACTTCTTGACCCGCTCGCTGACCAGGCTGTTCAGAGCGAGGGCGAGGAGGATGGGCGCGGGGAACACGAAGACGACCTGTATCAGCGTCAGCTGCAGCGTGTTGACCAGTGCCCGCAGGAACTGGTCGTCACCGTTGAAGAGGACATCGAAGTTGTCCAGCCCGCTCCAGGGGCTGTGCATGATGCCGATGTACGGCTGGTAGTCCTGGAACGCGATGACGTTTCCGAGCAGCGGAACGTAGTGGAACAGCAGCAGCGCTGTCAGCCCTGGTATCGCGAACCAGAACAGCGCCACGTCTCGCCGGCCGGCCGGGCGCGGGCGCCGCGGCCGGCGGGTGTCCGCCCCTCTGCCCTCCTCGGCCGCCGGAGCGGCCGATCGTTGAACCGTTGTCATGAGGTGGAGCCCTTTCATCATCGAAAGACGGCGTGATTGGAGGCTCAGGCCAGCCGGGCGAGCGCCTCTCGCGTGACCTCGCCCCGCAGTGGCTCGTCCGCCAGCCAGCGGGCGAGCTCGGCGACCGCGTACTGCCCGAGCCGCCGCACCTCTGTGCCCTGGGCGCCGGCGATATGCGGAGTGAGCAGCACATTCGGCAGCGAAGCCAGCGGGTGCCCCGGCGGCACGGGTTCGGGGTCCGTCACGTCGAGGTACGCCTCGAGCCGGCCCGAGACGCATTCGCGCGTCAGGGCCTCGGTGTCGACGATCGCGCCCCGTGCCGTATTGATCACCGCGGCCCCGTCGGGGAGCAGCGCCAGCAGCTTCGCGTCCAGCAGCCCCGTCGTCTCCGGCAGCAGCGGCGCGTGCACGCTCACCACCTCCGAGCGGCGGCAGAGTTCGGCGAGTTCCACCGGCTCCGCGCCCAGCGACCGGGCCTCCCCGTGCGTGACATACGGGTCGCTGAGCAGGATCCGGTAGCCCGCGTCGGAGCGCGCCAGTTGGGCGATCACGCCGCGGCCGATGCGGGAGGCGCCGATGATGCCCACCGTCAGGCCGTCGCCACCCGAGCGGAGCGTGTGGTCCGGCCACCCGGCGCCGTATCCCGCCGCCATGGTCAGCGTCCGCCGGGCGGCGAGCGTGATCAGAGCGGCGGTGTACGCGACGACCGGGCCGGCGTTGGCATCGGCGGCCGAGGAGACCACGATGCCGCGCTCCCACACCGCCTCGCTCACCAGCGACTTGACCGTACCGGCGGCGTGCAGCACGGCCCGCAGCCTCGGGGCCCGCGCCAGCACATCGGCCGTCAGCCGCGGGCAGCCCCAGCTGCTGACCAGCACCTCCGCCTCGGCAAGCGCCTCGGGGAAGGCGGCGTGCACCTGAGCACCCGACGGGTCCGGGACCAGCCGCACCATCCCGGCCAGCTGATCGCGCAGCTCCGTCGGCAGTACGAGACCGGCGACGTCGGGGCTCATCACGCACACCACCGTGGGACGGTCCGCGCGTGCCGTTGGGGCAGTCATATCGGTCCGGTCCTCTCAGCCGCGCGGCAGCCGCAGGGTCACCATCTGGAACGGCCGCAGCGCGAGCGCCACGCCGCCGTCGGCCACGGTCGGCCGTTCGTCGCCGGGGAGCGGGCGTTCCAGCAGGTCCGTGAGGACCGCCCGGTCGGCGGCGAAGCCGTCGACGCGGACGGCAGCGCGGGCGCGGGCGCCGTTCGCCTCGTAGAGGCGGACCACCAGGTCGCCGCTGTGGTCGTCGGCGAGCTTGACCGCGCTCACCACGACGGCGTCATTGTCGACCCCGACCAGGGGCGCCACCCCGGCGGCGGTGCCGGTGACGCGGCGCTCCGGCAGGTTGGCGCGGTAGCCCTCGCGTACCGCGTCGCCGACCGTGGCGCCCGGGACCAGCGCATGGTGGAAGCGGTGTACGCCCTGGTCGGTCTCCGGATCCGGGTAGCGGGGCGCGCGCAGCAGCGACGCCCGTACGGTGGTGGTGGTCCCCGCGTCGACACCGGTCCGTACCGCGCGGGTCACATCGTGGCCGTACGTGGCGTCGTTGACGATCGCCACGCCCCAGCCGGGCTCGTCGACATGCACAAAGCGGTGGTTGCAGGCCTCGAACTTCGCCCACTCCCAGCTGGTGTTCTGGTGGGTGGGCCGGTAGACGTGCCCGTACTGCGTCTCCGAGGCGTACCGGTCGGCCTTCACGTCCAGCGGGAAGGCGAGCTTCAGGAAGCGCTCGGTCTCGTGCCAGTCGACCTCGGTGTCGATGTCGAGCCGCTTGACGTCCTTCGGTACGGACAGGAGCTGGCTGACGCGGGAGCCGCCGAAGGCGCGCACGATACGCACCGAGGTGCCCTCGACGCCCAGAGCGGCCGTTTCGGTGAGGTCGCTGCCGGTGTTGCGGTAGAAGGCGTCGACGTCCCAGGCGTCCCACTGGTTGGGGAAGTCGGGGTGCAGCTGGAGCAGGTTGGCCGCCTGCCCGGGGGCGATCGCCTCCCGGCCGGCAGCGCGATCGTAGGCGGAGACGACCAGGCCGCGGGCGTCGATCTCGACGCGCAGGAGGCCGTTGTCGAGGACGTAGCCGCCGCCGTCGCGCGGGACCGGGACGACGCCGCCGCCCTCGTCGGCAGCGGCCGACGCGCCGCCGGCCGGGACACCGCGCCGGGTGTGCGGCGCCGAGTTGAATACCAGCTCACTGGTGCCCGCACCGGCGAGCGCGCGCTGCGCACCCTCGATGATGCCCTCCAGTTCCTGCGCCACCCGCGCATACGTCTCCCGTGCCTCCCGGTGCACCCAGGCGATCGACGAGCCCGGCAGGATGTCGTGGAACTGGTGCAGCAGCACCGTCTTCCAGATCCGGTCGAGCTCTTCGTACGGATACGGCGCTCCCGCCCGTACCGCCGCCGTGGCCGCCCACAGCTCGGCCTCCGTCAGCAGCGACTCGCCGCGCCGGTTGCCGCGCTTGGTCTGCGCCTGGCTGGTGAGGGTGGCGCGGTGCAGCTCCAGGTAGAGCTCGCCGACCCACACCGGCGGATCGGGGTATTCGGCCTCGGCCTTCTCGAAGAAGTCGGCGGGAGATTCCCACTGGACCGTCGGCGCGCCCTCCATGCCGCGCAGCCGCGCCGCCTTCGCGACCATCTCGCGCGTGGTGCCGCCGCCACCGTCGCCGTAGCCGACCGGGGCGAGGGAGTGCCTGGCGACCCCCTTCTCCTTGAAGTTGCGGGCGGCGTGCGCGAGCTGGGCGCCCGTCATCTCGCAGTTGTAGGAGTCGACCGGCGGGAAGTGGGTGAAGATCCGGGTGCCGTCGATGCCCTCCCAGTCGAAGGTGTGGTGCGGGAAGGAGTTGGTCTTGCTCCAGGAGATCTTCTGAGTGAGGAGGCGGTCGGAGCCGGCGGCCTTGATGATCTGCGGCAGACCGGCGGCGAAGCCGAAGGTGTCGGGGAGCCATGCCTCGTCGTTCTCGATGCCGAACTCTTCGAGGAAGAAGCGCTTGCCGTGGACGAACTGCCGGGCCATCGCCTCGGAGCCGGGCATGTTGGTGTCGGATTCGACCCACATGCCGCCCACCGGCACGAAGCGGCCGTCCGCGACCGCCTTCTTGACCTTGGCGTAGACCTCGGGGCGGTGCTCCTTGATCCAGGCGAACTGCTGGGCCTGCGACATGGCGAAGACGAATTCCGGCTCGTCCTCGAGGAGCTTGGTCATGTTCGAGGCGGTACGGGCGACCTTGCGGACCGTCTCGCGCAGCGGCCACAGCCAGGCGGAGTCGATGTGGGCGTGGCCGACGGCGCTGATGCGGTGCGCCGCGGGGCTCGCGGGCGCGGCCAGCACCCCGGCGAGCTCGTCCCGCGCGGCCTGGGCGGTGCCGTTCACGTCCTGCGGGTCGATGGCGTCCAGCGCGCGGCTGACGGCGCGCAGGAGATCCCAGCGGCGGGCGCCGTCGACGGGCAGCTCGGCCATCAGCTCGCCGACCACCTCCAGGTCCATGACCAGGTTCCACACCGTCTCGTCGAAGACGGCCAGCACCATGTCGCCGAGGACGTACTGGGGCGCGTCGCCCGCGGTCGCCCGGTCGCCGAGCCGGGTCGGCCGGAAGGGCACGCCGTCCGCCTCGAGATCGGGGTTGGAGGCGGCCTCGATGCGCCAGTGGATCTGCTCGCCCCCGGCGGCCGGGGCGCCGACGCGGACGTGGTTGTTGCGCGGGTGGAGGCCCTTGACCGGGGTGCCGTCGGGCTCGTAGACCAGGCCCTCGCACTGGAAGCCGGGGGTGCGCGGGGTGAAGCCGAGGTCGAGCACGGCCTCGACCGTCCTTCCGGCCCACTCGGCCGGCACCTCGCCGGTCACCTTGAACCAGCTGGTCCCCCACGGCGCACCCCAGGGGGTGCCGGTGGCGATCGTGCGGGTCGGTGCCGCCAGCCCCTCGGCCACCGGGACGGGCTCGTCCGCCGTGGACCAGATCTCCACGGTCAGGGGTGTGGTGGCGGAGTGGACGGCGGGCCGGACGCGTTCGTTGAGGACGCGTTCCAGGCGGGCTTCGACCAGCTTCCGGTCGTCGTGCATCCAGGGCCTGTCTTTCGGGTCTTGTCGGCGATACCGGGTGGTGCCGAGCGGGGAGGTGATGCGGACGGGGTCAGCGGGCGACCGGGGCGGGACGCTCGCAGGTGCTGGTGACCGGCAGGGCCCGGCCCTGCTCCGCCGCGTCCATGAGCGTCAGCATGACGTCCAGGACGTGGGCGGCGAGTTCGGCCGACGCGCGGTGCGGGCGGCCGGCCGACAGGGCCTCGGACAGGTCGGCGAGGGCTGCGCCGCGCCCCGCGTCCGGGTAGCCGGCCGAGGCCGGCAGCGTCTCCCAGCCGTCGCCGCGGTTCAGCTCGACGGCGCCGTCGAAGTTGTTCGGATCGGGTACGGACAGCGAGGCCTCGGTGCCGTGTACCTCGATGCGCGGCAGGCGCGCGGCGCGTATGTCGAAGCTCATGATGAGCGTGGACAAGGCACCTTCGGCGTGCTCCAGGGTGCCGGTGATGTGCGTGTCCACCTCCACCGGGAAGCTGTGCCCGGCGCGCGGGCCGCCGCCGATGGTGCGCTCCGTGCGCGAGCGGGAGGACGCGCCGGTCACCTTGACCACCGGGCCCAGCAGGTGCACCAGGGCGGAGAGGTAGTACGGGCCCATGTCCAGCAGCGGGCCGCCGCCGGGCCGGTAGTAGAACTCCGGGTCCGGGTGCCACTTCTCGTGGCCGGCGCCGGTCATGAAGGCCGTAGCGGCGACCGGTCGGCCGATCAGGCCGTCGTCGACCGCCTTGCGCGCGGTCTGGGTGCCGGTGCCGAGGACGGTGTCGGGTGCGCAACCGACCCGCAGACCCCTCTCGCGGGCGGCGGCGAGCACGGCGTCGGCCTCCTCGCGGTTCGCGGCCAGGGGCTTCTCGCCGTAGACGTGCTTGCCCGCGCGCAGTGCCTGAAGCGCGACGCCGGCGTGGGCGGCCGGGACGGTGAGGTTGAGGACGGCGTCCACGTCCTCCCGCGCCACCAGGTCGGCCACGGAGTCCGCCACGGCGACCTGGCCCTCGTACTGCGCGGCGGCGGCCTCGGCGCGGCCGCGGTCGAGGTCGGTGACGGCGGTGAGCTCCACCGAGGTCAGCCTGGTCAGGGTGGCGAGGTAGGCGCCGCTGATCCTTCCTGCGCCCACGATGCCTACGCGCAGTGGCTTCAGCGGCTCGCCCACAGCAGTCCCCTCTCGGTCAGCGTCCGGACCTCCGGCACGTCGAAGTCGTCGGGCTTGTGCCCGATGGTCGATACGAAGACCCGGCCCCGGCCCCAGGTCCTGGTCCACACGGCGGGCATCACCGCGGGCCGGTCGTGGAGCTCGTCCGGCGGGAAGGTGGTGGTGGCCAGCACGTCGATGTGCGGGTCGGTGAGCACCCAGTACTGCTCGGAGTGGAGGGTGAAGTCGTCGAGCCCGGCGACGACGGGGTGGCCGGCGCGCTCGGGCACGATCTCGTAGCCGTGGTCGAGGTAGCCGGGCGGGTGCATCACGAACTTGCCGCCGGTGAGCAGGTGGTAGCCGTGGTCGTGAAAGCAGTCGACGATGCCGCCGTGCCAGCCGGCCAGGCCGGTGCCGGCGCGGACCGCGGCGGCGAGGTTGGCGCTCTGCTCGCGGGTGATGGTGCCCATGGTCCAGCACTGGACGATCAGGTCGGTGGTGGCGAGGCGCTCCGCGTCGTCGTAGACCGCGAGGTCCTCGGAGGTCTCGACGGTGAAGCCGTGATCCTCGAGGTACGGGACGAAGCTGTCGCTGATCGTCACGGGGTGATGCCCGTCCCAGCCGCCGCGGACGACCAGCGCCCGCCGGGTGTCGGTGGTCAAGGTGGATGCACGCTCCCATTCGTCACCGCGTGGCAGGACGCGGCTTTCGGGGTGGTCTGGACCGCGCCCGGCAGGTCTGGCAGGAGCAGGAGAGGGGACATGCCACCGGTTGACGGTGCCGGGCGCCAGGTTGCGAACGTATGAACCGCCTCGGCTCTTTGTCAATACGTTGTACTAACTCGCTGCGCCCGGCGATGGGTACCGGGTGGTGCGCTCGGACGGTGACACGAACTCGGCGAAGCCGCCGGCAAGTCTTCGTCATGCGGACGCGGTCGGCGGCCCTCCCCCTGGCGTGGAGGATTTCCCGTATGCCATGAGGCCCCGCCGACCGGGGTCGGGCGCCGCGGAACACGGCAGTGATCCTGCCGGTCAGAGCCATATCGTAGGAGCTCTGCGGCCGGGCGGCCGACCGCCCGGCCGCCCCTGCCACATCGCCTCCGTACCACCCGCTCCGTCGGCGTCTCGGCGGGACGCGCGGGCTCATGCCGCCGAGTCAACTCTCCCGCGTCTCCGGTGAATAGGGCCTGTCGACCGCATTGACGTAAGTCAATCGGATGGACTTACATGTCCGCCCAGTGACGCCCTGAGGGCTCACCCATCCCCACCGCCGCTCAGGCGAACGAGAGGTCATACATGCATCACCGCAGAGTCCGGCGACTCTCCATCTGGGTCGCCGGTGCCGCACTGCTCGGCGCCGGCGCCCTCACCGTCCTCCCCGGCACCGAAGGGCATGCGGAGGCCGGAGCCGGAGCCGGCGCCGAAGCCAAGGCCGCCGCCAAGGCCCCCGCCCGAGCCGGCGCCCGTACCCCCTTCGCGACCGTCGAAGCGGAGTCCGGGACGCTCGGCGGCGGCGCCAAGGTCCACGCCATCAAGCCGGGCGATCCCGCGCCCACCAAGGCCACTCCGGAGACCGAGGCATCCGGCTACGCCTACGCCAAGCTGGACCGGACCGGCCAGTCGGTGGCGGTGGTGAACAAGACCGGCAAGCAGGCCAACACGCTCGTCGTGCGCGCCTCCATCCCCGACGCGCCGCACGGCGGCGGCATCGACGCCTCGCTGAACCTCTACGTCGACGGCAAGTACCGCCAGGCGATCACGATCAGCTCCAGGCAGGCATGGAACTACCGTCACGCCGGCACCAACGCGGACGACCCGAACGCCGGCGGGGCGGCCTACCGCTTCTACAACGAATTCCCCGTCTGGGTGGAGGGCGCCCCGATCCCCGACGGCAGCACCATCACGCTCAAGAAGGAGGCCGCCAACACGGCCGCCTACTACGACGTGGACTCCGTCGACCTGGAGAACGTCGGGAACGCGCGCACCCGCCCCGAGGGCTCGCTCTCCGTGGTCGACCACGGCGCCGACCCGACGTCCGGGAAGGACTCGACGATCGCCATCCAGAAGACCGTCGACACCGCCCGCGAACAGGGCAAAAAGGTCTGGATCCCGAAGGGCGAGTACCTCACCAACAGCTTCGACGGGGCCGCGCCGTTGGACTTCACCGGCGTGACCGTGCGTGGCGCCGGTATGTGGTACACCACGATCTACCGCAAACCGCCGCTGCCGGCCGAGCAGCGCTCCCAGATCCTGGTCGGCTCCGGCACCCGGCTGAGCGACATCCAGATCGACGCCAACGCCATCTACCGGGACGTCCGCGGCCCCGGCGGCTCCGACTACGGCATCAACGCCAGCGGCGCCAAGGGCTGGCTGGTCGAGCGGATCTGGACCCGGCACACGGACGCCAACTGGCTGTCCGGCACGGGCGGCACCATCCGCGACAGCCGGACCGCGGACTCGTACGGCGATGGCTTCAACATCAACAACAGCAATACGCCCAGCCCGGACAGGCGCGGCGACGACATCACGGTCCAGAACAACTTCGCCCGCAACACCGGCGACGACTCCTTCGCCGTCTACTCCGACTCCGGCACCAATGGCGACAACGGCCGGCTGAGCGGCGCCCGGGTGCTGAACAACACCGCGATCGCGCCCTGGTGGGCCAATGGCCTCCGGATCGCCGGCGGCAAGGACATCCAGTTCAAGAACAACCTGGTGAAGAGCGTGTCCTCGAACAGCGCGCTGGAGGTCGGCGTGTTCGGCGACTCGGGCCACCCGCTGGAATCCGCCACGGTCAGCGGAAACGTCCTGCTCGGTGGCGGCGGCTGGAACGGCGTCCGACACGGGGTGCAGATCGGCTCGCCGTCACCGACATCGAACTTCCCCGACGCGTTCACGAACGTCACCATGACGGACAACGTCATGCGTGGCGCGCTGCGCGCGGGCCTGTTCATCGCCAAGAAGAACGTAAAGGTGACGCTGCGGAACAGCACGATCGACGGCCCGGCGAACCAGGGCATCTGGGTCTCCTCGGGAGTCACCGGGACCGGGACGTTCTCCGGCAACGAGGTGCGGAACCTGCTGCCGGGGCAGGTCGAGCTCCAGAACGACTCGAAGGACACGTTCAAGATCACGGAATGACGTGCGCGGCGCCTGGCGGCCCCACCCCGGGGCGAACCGCCGGGTGCGTCCGCGGCTCAGTCCGCCGCGCCCGGACAGCGGCTGGTGATGGCGGTGCGGGTGCATGTTGCGTTCTCAAGTGGGGGTGTGAGGGGCGGCCGTGTCCACGTGGGGTGAGGTGTCGCTGACCGAGCGGGAGCTGGCGGAGCTCGATGCGTGGTCCGGGGACAGACCGGAGCGGGCGGTACGGGTGGCGATCGTGCGGGATGCGGCCGCGGGGCTGTCCGTATCGCGGAGCGCACACCGGCTGGGTGTCTCGCGGCCGACGGTGACCGCCTGGCGGCAGCGGTACGCGGCTGACGGCCTGGCCGGTCTGGAGCACCGGCCGCGCAGCGGACGCCCGGTGCGCATCGACGAGGCGGACGTCGTCGCGGCAACGCTTGCGGGCCCGCCCTCGCCGCAGCGCACGTGGTCGGCGAGGGCGCTCGCCGACCATCTCGGGATCTCGCACACCGCGGTCGGCCGGGTGTGGCAGCGCTGGCGGATCCGGCCCGACGGCCCGACGGCCCCCGAGTGTCTGCCTCTTGAGCCGCCACTGGCCTGCGCGCGGCCCGAGCTCCTGGCCACGTGGGCCCGTGCGGACGGCGCGGCGTTCCTCGTCGTCGCCGACGCCGTCCCCGGCGGGCAGCCGCGCAGCAGAGCGGCGACCGCGGACGAACGGCGCATGCGCTACGCGGCGTTGGGCGCCGCGATGCGGGGCGCGCACCCCGGCGACATGGAGCAGGGCGCGGCGCCGCCGGGGGCGGCCGTCCGTCCGGCACCGCCGCTGCCCGCGGGGCGGCTCGCCCGCTGGGCCGGGCGCCGTCTCCACCTCGTCACCTGGGGTGGAGCGGCGGGACCTGCCGGGCTGCCGGCGAACACCCGCACGCACGTGGCGCCCGCGTCGATGGGTTGGGCCGCTACCGTCTCCCTGCTCGCCCAGCTCGAGCTGGAGCATCAGCCGCAGGCCGCGCGGGTGGCCCTCGACGCACTGTCGGACACGGCGCGTGAGCGGTCCCGGACACCGGGCGGCGCTCCGTTTTGGTGGCTGCGCCCGGACCTCGCGGCGGCGACCGGGCAGCGGCGCGCGGTGCCCCGCGCCTTCGATCAGCCTGCGTTGGGGTCGTTCAACGAGAAGCTGGTCATCGAGTCGGTCAGGGTGGCGGGTTCGCTCAGCCGGACCGAGATCGCCGAGCGCACGGGGCTGACTCCGCAAGCGGTCTCCCGGATCACCCGCAACCTGCTCACCTCCGGGATCCTCGTGGCCGACGAGCGGCGCTCGACCGGCACCGGCAAGCCACGGGTGCCGCTGCGGCTGCGTCCGGAGGCGGGCTGTGCGATCGGCATCCACGTGGATCCCGAGTTGATCACCCATGTACTGGTCGATCTGTGCGGCACCGTACGATCGCGTCACACACTCACGGTGACGCGGAGCAGCGGCCCGCGGTTCTGCATGGAGTGGATGGCGCGCACGACCCAGCACACACTCGCCGCCGCGGGGCCGCTCGGGCAAAATCTGCTCGGGGTCGGAGTCGCGGCGCCCGGCCCGCTGGACGCGCAGGAGGGCGTACTGCTCAATCCGCCGCTGTGGGCAGCGTGGGGCGAGGTGCCGCTCCGCGCCGAGCTGGGCAGGATGCTGGGTCGGCCGGTGCTCCTGGAGAAGGACGCGACGGCCGCGGCGATCGGCGAGCAGTGGCTCGGCGCGGGCGGGAACAGCGCCGACTTCGTGTACCTGTATCTCGGCGCGGGTGCGGGCAGCGGCGCGTTCCTCAACGGCGACGTGTTCCGGGGCGCTTCGGGCAACGTCGGCGAGTTCGGCGAGCTCGCCGCCTACGCGCTCGGCCAAGTGACGCCCGAGGGAGGCCCGTTGATGGTTCCCGAGTGCGCGCCGATGTCCGCGGTGGTCGCACGCGCGGCCCAGGCGGGTCTGAACACGCCGCCGGGCCGGCACGCCTACGGCGCGGTGTGCTCGGCGGCGGCCGACGGCGACACGCGGGCGATCGACGCGATCCGCGGCGTCGCCCGGGTCGTCGCCCGCGGCGCTGTCGCGATGACCGACCTGTACGACACGGACCTGATGATCGTCGGCGGGCCCGCGGTCCCGCCCGATGTCGCGGAGTTGTATCTCGCGGAGATCTCCACCGCGGTCAACCGCTTTCCGATCGCCCGCCGGGTCCGCCCGGTGCGGGTCACCTACTCCACGCTCAGCGCCAACGCCGCGGCCGTCGGCGCCGCGGCCGGCGTGTTCCACATGGCCTTCGCTCCCCGCCTGCGCACGCACGGCGGCACAGCGAGGTGACTGCCCGGCCCGTCCTTGATCCTCACCGCGCGCGGCCTCGTGGACGAGGTCCGCGATGTGACCCACCCGGGCACGACTGCAAAAGTATTTACTGCCCACGCGCACATGAGGGAACGCGTGCCGCAGGACGGCCGTCTCCGGCGCCGATCGGCGTCCGTGACCAGTTCACGCGCGAGACGCCCACATCATCGCGGAAGAAAACAAGTTTTCCGGCCGTGAATTCTTCAAGGCAGAGCACGCCTTTCGTATTGACGCGACGCAATCCAATGCATTTTCTTACTCCCGGCGCTCGGTGACCGAGTGCCATTCCGCGCCTGAGAGTGCGCGCATCCGCACGCCCCTTCGCAGCCGTCTTCTCGGGAGTCCCATGAACGCCACCATGTCCAGACGCGCGGCCCTTCTCGGCGGCGCCTTTGTGGCCGCTCATCTCGTACTGCGATCAACCCCAGCGTCGGCGGACGTTCCAGGAGAGTCCAACGGCGGTGTGCGCATCATGCCGCTTGGCGATTCCATCACCGACGGATTCACCCCCTACCCCGGCGGATACCGCGTCGGTCTCTGGCAGCGGCTGGCAGCCGGCGGCTACACCGTGGACTTCGTGGGCTCCAGGTCCAACGGCCCCGCCGAGCTCGGCGATCACGACCATGAGGGGCACTCCGGCTGGCGCATCGACCAGCTGGACGCCAACATCAACACCTGGCTCCAGCAGAGCGACCCCCGCACGGTCCTGTTGCTCATCGGCACCAACGACCTCAACCAGAACTACGACATCGCCAACGCGCCCGCACGCCTGTCGCGGCTGATCGACCACATCCGGGCTGCCAAGCCGAGGTGCGAGCTGTTCGTCGCGACCATTCCGCCGCAGTCCAACGCCACCCTCGAGAGCAGGGTCAGGGCATACAACGCGGCGATTCCACAGATCGTGGCCTCGAAGGGGCCACACGCGCATCTGGTGAAGATCTACGACGCGATGACCACCGCGGATCTCGCCGACGGCATTCACCCGACCCAGGCCGGCTACGGGAAGATGGCGGCCGTCTGGTACGAGGCGCTGCGCGCGGTTCCCGGGCGGCTGCGCGGCCCAGTCGATTCGTCTCACACACAGCGCCAAGCGAGGAGCTGAAATGGCTGAACACTCCCACAACCGGCGGAGTTTCCTGCGCGGTACCGGCGCTCTCGGCGCGGCGGGGGCAGCGGCCTGGGCCGGAATCGGCGGTCTCACGCCCGCCGATGCGCGGACCGCGAGTTCCTCGGGCGCGCGTCCCGCGCCCAAGCACCTGCGGACGTATGCGGCCGATGCGGTCAAGGGGAAGGTGTACGTGGGGTACCAGGGGTGGTTCGCCGCCACTGGCGACGGCTCTCCGATCAACACCTGGACGCACTGGTCCAAGGGCACCACACCATCCCCCGGCAACCAGACGTTCGAGCTCTACCCGGATATATCGGCCTATCCCGTCGGGTCCCTCTTCCGGACGGGGTACGCCCCGTTGGGCAACGGCAAGCCCGCCACATTGTTCAGCTCCTACTCCACCGCGGTCATCGACCAGCACTTCCGCTGGATGCAGCAGTACGGGATAGACGGCGCGGCTCTCCAGCGTTTCGGCAGTGACATCGTCGCGGTCGGCCAGCCGCGCCTCAAGCAACGCAATGACATCCAGAGCAAGGCACGTGACGCGGCACAGAAGTACGGGCGCGGCTTCTACATCGAGTACGACATCAGCGGCCTGAACGACACCAATCTGGTGGCGACGATCCAGAGCGACTGGACCAACACCATCAACGGCACGCTGCACCTGCCCGATTCCCCGGCCTACACGCGCGAGGGCGGAAAGCCCGTCGTCCACCTGTGGGGCCTCGGCTTCACCAACCGGCCCGGCAGCGTCGACAGCTGCCTTGAACTCATCAATTGGTTCAAGAGCAAGGGCGCCTACGTCATCGGGGGTGTCCCCAGAGGCTGGCGCACCGATGCCAATGCCAAGCCCGGCTTCGGTCCCGTCTATGCCGCCCTGAACATGGTCTCGCCCTGGAACGTCGGCAACCCCAGCGTGGACCAGAAGCTGTTCGACGACGACATGGCCAGGCTGAGGGCGAACGGGCAGGACTACCAGCCCGTGCTCTATCCCGGATTCGCCTGGTCCAACTGGAAGGAGGGAGCGCCGCGCAACGAGATCCCGCGCAGGGCCGGTGACTTCATGTGGCAGCAGGCCGTGGCCGCCGCCCGGTGCGGCACCAAGTCCGCCTTCATCGCGATGTTCGACGAGTACGACGAGGCCACCGCCATCGCACCGGCCGCGGCGGACAAGTCGATGATCCCCGCCGACCAGTACTTCCTCACCCTGGACGCCGACGGGACCGGCGTCTCCTCCGACTTCTATCTGCGCCTGGCGGGCGCCGTCACCAAGATGATCAACGGGTCGACCGGCATCAGCCCCACCGTGCCGATCCCGCCAAAGGTCTGACCGAGCTGCCGTAGGCGGAGGAGACCGCACGCCCTCCCCCTACGGCCTTCAACCGCCTGCGTCCCCAAGGAGCCCTCTGTGGCAGCGCCACTCCACCCTGATGGCCACTCCAGCACGTCCGCGGGAAGGGTGCGCATCATGCCTCTGGGTGATTCCATCACCGATGGGCACAACGCCTACCCCGGTGGCTACCGCGTCGCACTCCGGCAGCGGCTGGCCGCGGACGGCCATGCCGTCGACTTCGTCGGCTCCCTCGCCAACGGCCCGGTCGAACTGGGCACCCGCCACCACGAAGGACACTCCGGCTGGCGCATCGACCAGTTGGACGCACATATACGGGCATGGCTGCGGCACAGTGTCCCCCGCACCGTGCTGCTGCTGATCGGCACGAACGACATGAACCAGAACTACGACACCGCGCAGGCCCCGACGCGCCTGGCCCGGCTGATCGACCACATCCAGGAGGCCCGGCCGGTCTGTGAGGTGTTCGTCGCCACGGTTCCGCCGCAGTCCAATCCCACCCGGGAGCGGCGAGTCAAGGCCTACAACGCGGCCCTTCCCGAGGTGGTCGCCGCGAAGGGTCAGCGGGTGCATCTCGTGGACATGTACGACGCGATGACCACCGCCGACCTCGCCGACGGCATTCACCCCAACCAGGCGGGTCACGAGAAGATGGCCCGTGTATGGCACGGCGCTCTTCGTGCCGTACACGCTGCGCTCACCCCGGCGGTGTCGAGCCCGGCCACCTGCCAGGCGCCGCGTCGGCCCGGCCGGCGCATCCCGGCTGCTCCAGCGGAATGAGCGGGCCCGGCTCTACCGGCTCTCGCCGTGGAATACCGCGCACACACGGTCGTGGTGGGAGACGGGAGCCATGTGCCCGGCTCCTTCGATGGACAGGACCCGGGCACCCCGCGACTTCGCCGTGGCAGCCGTGGCGGCGAAGAAGGGAGAGGCACCGCACCGTACATACGTCGTCGGAGGGTCCGTGTATCCCGGCATGGGGGTGCGCAAGGGTTCCTCGTGGGTGGCCCGGTTCATCGGTGCGGCCCGCGAGGTGACCCATCGCAGTCCGGCCGGGTCGAGCCCCATGGCCTCGAAGCCGAAGGGCGGAACCAGCCACGGCTCCGTCATCGGCCGCGATGCCGCCGCGGCGGCGAACGCGTCACGCAGCCCGGGTTGGATGTCGAACGCCGCCTGGCCTGGCCCGGGAAGATACGCGTCGAGGTAGACGAGCCGCCGGACGCGGGCCGGACGCCGGTACGCGGTTCCGGTGATGACCATGCCCCCGTAGCTGTGGCCCGCGAGGACCACCTCGGTGAGAGCCTGACCGTCGATCAGCCCGACGATGTCGTCGATGTGCGTGTCCAGTCCCACATGTGGGCCCGCCGCGGTCAGCGAGGGGCAGTGGACGGTGTGTCCGGACGCCCGCAACCCGGCGGCGACCGGCTCCCAGACCCAGCCGCCCAGCCACGACCCGTGCACCAGGACGAAAGTGGCCATGACTACCGCCCTTCGGCCCTGGCGGCCCAGGAGGAGCGGATGCCCCGCAGGATCCACTTCAGTCGGTCATCGGGGATGAAGAAGCCACCGACCCCGGAGGAGAACAGCACGTCGTGGACCCGCTGCGAGGTCTCCGCCAGGCGCCCTTCGAAGTCCTCGCCGTCCCGCGGCCGCGCGGGCAGCAGGATGACGATGGTGTCGTCCCGCTCCTCGACGACCTCGACGGCGAAGTCCTCACGCGGGCGGTAGCCGGATTCCTCGCAGAGCACCCGCTTCGGGTCGGCGAACAGCCTGGCACGGTAGGTGGGGTCGTTGACGATCTGCAGGGTGTGGGCGGTGCCGGCGTCAGCTGTCATCGCTGCTCCTCGCATCGGTGGTGGGACGGGACCGGTGGAAGCCGCGGCGCATGGCCAGTAGCCCGGCCTTGAGCCGCTCGGGCAGAACCCAGACGAATGTGTCGCCGCTGCGCCACTGGTCCATGAGGTTCACCGCCTCGCACCGGTCCGGCTCACCGGGCTCTTTCGCGGGCGGGACGAGGTAGTAGAGAGTGTCGCGTTTCTGCAGTTTGACCTGCACCGCGATACCGGGCGGCACCGTCACACCCAGCGCTGCCAGAGCGAGGCCCGGATCGCGTTCCAGCTGCTCGGCGAAGGCCGGGTCCGCCCAGGCGCGACGGGTGAGCGCCGCTTCGAGATCCTCCTCGGCCGCCCGTCCCACACTCGGCGGCCCACTCGGCGTCGCGGCCGGAACCGGGCCGACCGCGGCGACCACCTGGACCTCGACCAGATAGTCAGGGGCGAAGAGCGCCGACACGCCCACCAGTGTGCTGGCCGGTGTCCGCACCGTTCCGGCCCGCAGCGGTTCGAAGATCGCGGGCAGTAGCTCGGGGGTGTAATCGACGACGAAGACGGTCTCCTGGACGATGTCGTCCCGGGTGGCGCCGACCGAGGCGAGCGCCGCGTCGAGATTGCGGGCGATCTGTGCCGCCTGGGCCGCGTGGTCGCCCGGTCCGACAGACTGTCCCTCGGCGTCGAAGGCGACCTGACCGGACAGTTGCACCAGCCGTACGTCTTCGACGGTGACCACCTGGGTGATGGCGTCGGACGGGTTGTACACGCCCGGGGGGTTGAGACGGGTCACGGTCACCGGGTGGCCATCCCTTGCGTCGCGCCGGCCCAGGCGGCGAGGGCGGTGACCCGCTCGGCGCGCCTGGCGTCCGGCTCAGTGCCGCGAGTGGCCCAGGCGATGTGCCCGTCGGGACGGACCAGCACCTCGGTGACCCCGTCCAGTTCCGGATGGCCGTCGTGCCGGGCGACGGCGACGGCGGTGACCCGCGAGTCCCACCCGTCGCCGACGGTCTGCCCCGAGCCGGTGTCTCCGGCGAGGCCGAGGAGGACGAAGTGGCCCCGGGAGAACAGCTCGTATGCCCGTGTCGCCGCCGACGAGGCTTCGATGAATCCGATGTCGGGCATCCGCCGGCCCACCAACGGGTCGGCGGCGTGGGCGTCGCTGTCCGAGTAGCTGGTGGCGAGCGCGGAAACCTGGCCGGCGATCCGGCGATTGACCTCCGGGATGCCCAGCAGTTCGTCCAGCAGGCCGCGCAGGGCGGCGGCGGGGCGGTGATACTGCGGGACGAGCGTCAACTCCGCGAGCAGGGTCTGCACCTCGGTGTTCTCGGTGACGGCTCGCCCGACCGGCCGGCGCTCGGCGTCGTAGCCGTCCAGCAGACCGGGTGGCGCCCAGCCGTTTATCTCGGCGGCCAGCTTCCACCCCAGGTTCATGGCGTCCTGCAGACCGGTGTTCAGCCCTTGGCCGGCCGCGGGGAAATGGATGTGGGCGGCATCGCCCGCCAGGAGAACGCGGCCGCGCCGGTAGCTGTCCGCGAGGCGGGTGGCGTTGCCGAAGCGCGACAGCCACCGCGACTCGGCGACCCCGAGGTCGGAGCCGCAGATCCGGGTCAGCGACGTACGGAATTCCTCCAGGGACACGGGCACACCGCTCGGGGTACGCATCCGCTCCGGGTCCAGATACACCAAGCGGGTCAGTCCACCGTCCAAGGGCGCCACCAGCACGCCGCGCGCCCGCGCCCGGTCGAGTGCGGCCGGATCGGCGTCGACCACCGCGAAGTCCCCGAGTACGCCGGTCAAGGTCTCGTCCACACCCGGGAAGGCGATACCCGCGGCCTCGCGCACTCCGCTGCGACCGCCGTCGCACCCGACGACATACCGCGCGTACAGGGTCTCGGCGCGGCCGCCCGGTCCGCGGACCTGCACCTCGACGCCGTCCGCGGCCTGGCGGAGACCGGTGCTCTCATAGCCGCGGGTGATCTCCACCCCCAGCTCCAACGCCCGCTCCTGGAGCAGGAATTCGGTACGCGCCTGGGGGAGGAACAGGGTGTAGCCGTGCCGGCTGTCGAGCGCGGCGAAGTCGAGCCGGGTGTCCAGGCCCGCGAAGTGCCAGCCCGGCACCGTACGGCCGAGCGCGAGGAATCGGGGCGCGAGGCCGCGCAGGTCCATCAGTTCCACACTGCGCGGATGCAGGGTCAACGCACGGGAGTCTCGCTGCGGCTCGGTGCGCCGCTCGATGATCCGCGTGCGGACGCCTGCCAGCGCCAGCTCGCAGGCGAGCATCAGGCCGGTCGGTCCGGCACCGACGACGATCACATCGGCATGCATAGGTAGGGCCCTCCATTTAGTGAACAACGTTCACGAGAACGCTGTTCACTATAGTGGGAGCCATGAGTTCCACGTCAAGTCCCGGCCGAGGCAGGCCCGCCCGGCTCGACCGGTCGAGCACCGTCGACACCGCCCTGCAACTGCTGGACTCCCTCGGCCTCGACGACCTGACCATGCGGCGCCTGGCCGACTCCCTGGGGGTGCAGGCCGGGGCGCTGTACCGCCACTTCGCCACCAAGCAGGACCTGCTGACCGCGATGGCCGAACGGATGCTGGCCGACATCCCCACACCCCGCGAGAACGGCGACTGGGATGAGCTCCTGGCCGACCTGGCCCGAGCGCTGCGCACGGCCCTGCTCACCCACCGCGACGGCGCTCGGGTATTCGCCGGTACGCACTCGACGGGGGCGCACACCCTGCGCTTCTCCGAATCCGTCATCGGCGTGCTGCGCGAGGCGGGCTTCACCGATGCGGACGCCGCTCGCGCCCTGATGGCGGTGGCCAACTTCACGGTCGGCCACACCCTGGAGGAACAGGCCGCCCTCCGGCCCGGCGACGAAGCGGACGCGGACCCCGAACGCCTGCGCCAGGCCGTGGAGTCCGGGCCGTTCCCGCACCTCGTCGCCGCCCTGCCCACCCTCACCGGCACCGACTTCACGGCCCACTTCGAATTCGGCCTGCACCTGCTCGTCCAGGGCCTACAGGCGCTCGACGAATCCGGCACCCGGCGGGGCCCAGGAGGCGCCTGACCGTGCCGCGTGGCCTGTCAGACGGCGGGCCGCCGATCTGTGACGCTCTGTGACGTACGGATGCCGAGCGCGGGCAGTATCACTTCGTCGACCAGGGTTTCGTGGAATGTCCGGTCCGCGCATCCGCGCATGAACATCACGCGGTACGCGCTCATGGACGGGATGATCAGCGCGAGCGTGTCGATGTCCGTGCTCGCCGGGATCTCGCCGCGTTCGACGGCGCGCGCCATGAGCTGCCGGTAGGCGGCGGCGGACGGTTCGACGATCGCGGCGTCGACGGCGGCGGCGAGTTCGGGGGCGCGGTAGAGCAGGGACATCAGACCCGACAGGATTTTGATGCGCTGCTCGCTCTCGCCGAGCCAGCGCGGGTTGATCATCGCGATCATGTCGCCGCGCAGTGAGCCGGTGTCCGGCAGCCGGCCGGGGGACAGTGCGGTGTCCTTCAAGGAGGCGACGGCGTCGAGCACAAGGTGCCCTTTGGTGTCCCACCGCCGGTAGATCGTGGCCTTCCCCGCCTTGGCGCGGGTGGCGACCATGTCGATAGTCATGGCCTCGTACCCGGTCTCGGCGAGGACGTCGAGAGCGGCCTCGAGGATCTCCGCGTCGCGGGTGTGGTCCCGTTTGCGCCCGAGCCGCGGGGCGGGCCGTTCCGGCGCGGACTGTTCCGGCGCGGCCCCGCCTGCGCCGCCTGTCGAGGCTGCCGCTCCTGGCCCTGGCATGCGTGACGCCCTCCTTCCGAAGCCTCCAACAGCGTACCAGTCAGTTCCGGAACGTACGAGTTCCGAGACGTACGAGTTCCGGAACTGACTGGTTTCGTTTATGGTGAGGCACATGGAAGCTGCACTTCAAAGCGGAGCGCCGCCCCAGTCCGACGGCAGCGCGGCCGCGCGCCGTTGGTGGGTGCTCGGCGCGGTGGTACTGGCTCAGCTGATGGTGGTCCTGGACGGCACGGTGGTGAACATCGCGCTCCCTTCGGCCCAGACGGACCTGGGCTTCACCGACGGCGACCGCCAGTGGATCGTCACCGGCTACTCACTGGCCTTCGGCGGTCTGCTGCTGCTCGGCGGCCGGGTGTCGGACATGATCGGCCGCAAGCGCGCGTTCCTGGCGGGCCTGGTGGGCTTCGCCGCCGCGTCGGCGCTGGGCGGCGCGGCCGATGGATTCGGCGTGCTGGTGGCCGCCCGCGTGCTCCAGGGTGCGGCGGGCGCGCTGCTGGCACCCACCGCACTGGCCGTCCTGGCCACGACGTTCACCGCACCGAAGGAACGCGCCCGTGCCTTCGGCGTGTTCAGCGCCGCCGCGGGCGCCGGCAGCGCGATAGGTGTGCTGCTCGGCGGATTCCTGACCGAGGGTCTGAACTGGCGCTGGACGCTCTACATCAACGTATTCATCGCCGTGGTGGCCGCGGCCGCGGCCACCGTGTCCATCGGCCGCACCCCGCGTCGGGGACCCCGGCCGGCCCTCGACATCCCCGGCGCGGTGCTGGTCTCCGCCGGGCTGTTCGCCCTGGTCCTCGGCTTCTCCGAGGCCGAGACCGACGGATGGGCCTCGCCGCCCAGCTGGGCACCGCTCACCGCCTCGGCGCTGCTGCTGGTGGCGTTCGCCGCCCGGCAGCGGCGCACGGCGCACCCCCTGCTGCCACCGGGCGTCCTGCTCGACCGCGACCGGGCGGCCGGCTACAGCGGCATCCTGCTGGCAAGCGTCGGAATGTTCGGCGTCTCGCTCTTCGTCAACTACTACCTCCAGGACTCCCTCCACTACTCACCGATACGGACCGGCCTGGCCTTCCTGCCCATGGTCGTCCTGCTCGTCATCGGCTCCCAACTCGCGACCAATGTCTTCCTGCCCCGCCTCGGGCACCGGAGGGTGGTGCCGACCGGCATGGCGCTGGGCGCCGTCGGCATGGTCCTGCTCACCGGCCTGGAGCCGGACAGCACGTACACCACCGGCGTCCTGCCCGCCCTGCTGCTCATCGGCTTCGGCATCGGCAACGTCATCACCTCGTCCTTCCAGGCCGGCACCTCGGGCGTCGACCCCGGAACCATCGGCGTCGCCTCCGCCGTGGTCAACACCAGCCAGCAGATCGGCGGCTCGATCGGCACCGCCCTGCTCAACACGCTGGCCACCGCGGCAACCGGCCACTACCTCGCCGCACACGGCACCTCACCGGCCGCCACCGCACAGGCCGCCACCCACGGCTACGCCGTCGCCTACTGGTGGGGCGCCGGCACCTACACCGCAGGAGCACTCCTCACCGCCCTGCTCTACCGCCACAAGCGGCGACCCGCCCCACAGCCCAGCACCTGAAGCAGACGAACAAGAAGACACAGACAGGACAACGCACATGCCAACTTCCCCCGCCCCCATCCCCACCCCCGCGGACGCGCCGGCCGACCCGGCCCGGGACCAGATCCAGATCGCTCAGGTTCTGTACCGGCTCGCCCGCGCGATGGACACCCGCGACTGGGACCTGCTGGCCACCTGCTTCATTCCCGAGGCCGTGGGCGACTTCGCCACCGGCCAGGCCGTCGGACTGGACAGCATGCTCCTCGACTACAAGGCGTTCCTGCCGCCGCTGGACACCACACAACACCTGGTCACCAACATCGAGACCGCCATCGACGGCGATACCGCCGAAGCGACGGCCTACTTCCTGGCCCAGCACGTCCGCGCGGACACCGAAGGCGGCGACCAGTTCCTCATCGGGGGACGGTACGACGACCGGCTCACCCGCACGACCGAAGGCTGGCGGATCACCCGACGACGAGTCACCGGCTCCTGGACGCAAGGCAATCCGAAGGTGGTGGGCACCACGCTGGACCGACGCGAGAACGGCTGATCATCGTCCCGGCGCCGCATCTCGCCGGATCCTCCGCGGTAATCCAGATCTCGGAGGGGCAGGTTGCGGCGCTCCTATGCCTGCCTGGATCCCACCACATTCGCCAGCAGCTCGGCCGTGCCCTCTGGTGACTCCACCGGGAAGTGGTGGCTGCCCAGATCGACGAGCGTGATGTCGAAGCGGTCCTCGTAACGGTCGATCGCTTCCTGCGTTGTCAGTTCTCGTACCGCGAACACAGTGATCGGCTGCTTGGTCTCACGCAGCGCTGTGTCCATGTCCCAGTGGACCAGACCTTCGATGGCGTGCAGACCGGCGGGCTGCCGTACGGCGACCATCTTTTCGAAGTACGTGTTCTTGAGAGCTTCGTCGGTACCGGCGGGCGAGCCACCCTCGACCAGGCCCCGCACCGCTCCGGCGAAGTCCTCACGGAACATGTGCTGCATCGCCTCGACCTGTTCCTCGCTCTGCGCTGGGAACAGTCCCAGGTAGTGCAGCGCGTCGAGGGCGACCACATGCGAGACCGTGTCCGGGAGCTGTCGGCCGACTTCGACGGCAACTGCCCCGCCGAGAGAGTGGCCGGCCACGACCACCGTGTCCACAGATTCGGCTTCCAGTACGGCGGCCACATCGCGAGCGAATTCTTCGATCGTCCAGGTGTTCCGCGTTGACCGCGATTCACCGTGCTCGGCAAGGTCGATCGCGAGGGCGCGGTAGTTTTCGGGCAGACGATCGGCAACCGCGTCAAAGTCGGTCCGGCTGCACCCCCAGCCGTGGATGAGCGCCAGGGTCGGCCCCGTGGCGGGCCCACTGGCCGTATACCGGATCGTCGTGTGGTCCTCCCGCTGAACCTCAAGGTTCTTCTTCATCCTGTTTACGTCGGTCACAACGTCTCCTTGTTGAATATGGTGAACATGGTGAAGAGCTGTATCGGTCGGTGCGGTGATGCCGTTCGACACCTCAGCCGCACGGGGCGCTTTCTGGGGGCATGACCGCCGGCCGCCGCGCCCGTACCTGGTTCAAGCGCAGCACGAAGGCAGACAGAGCGATCGCCACAATGGTCAGCGCGGAGAGCTCGGCGGCCGGCCTCAGCCCGATGTTGGTCACGGCGATTCCGCCGAGTACGGAGGGCACGCTGTTTCCCAGGTAGCTGATGACGTTCGCCATGGCGAACACACCGCCGCGCTCGTCCGGCTTGGCGACGCGGGCCAAGGTACCGAAGGTTGCCAGCACCGACGCACCGAATCCGATACCCGAAACGACGGTGCCGACGGCGGCAAGCCAGGCAAGGTTTTCCACCACCCCGGTGAGCGATGTCAGGGTGCCGATCCCGAGCAGTGCGGACGAGGGGGCCAGCAGCGAGGGCGCCGGTCTGGCGCGGAGCAGGGTGATCGCGACCGCTCCGGTGCCGGTCAGGAGGGTCACGACGACGCCGCCGACCAGGTGGCTGTTCAGCCCCAGCAACCGGGCCGCGACGGATGGGCCGAGGGAGAGGTATATCCCGGCGAGTGCCCAGGCGGCGATCCCCACTGGCACCAGGGGGACAAAGTCTCCGCGCAGGTGCGCGGGCATCGCGACCCGCGGGCGCAGTGAGGCGACAGCGCCTGGCCGACGGGGCGACGTCTCAGGTGCAAGGGAGACGACCACCGCCGCTGCCGCCATTGCGACGAGCAGCAATCCGTAGACCAGCTGGGTCGGGGACGGGGCGAGCTCGACAAGCACTCCGCTGCTCAGAGCACCGAGCGCGAGTCCGCTCAGGGGCGCTATGGAGGTGACGACGCCTGCCCGCCCGTGCGAGGGCTCGAGATCGACAAGCATGGCGCTCAGGGTGGTCGTCGCCGCCCCGGTCGCGATGCCCTGCAGCACCCGTGCGGCGGACAGGGTGAAGACGTTCTCGGCGAGCAGGAACAGAACGAGTGCGGCCACTTCCAGCGCGATCGCGGCGGCGAGTACCGGTCGGCGGCCGAGATGATCCGACAGGGCTCCGACAGTGAGCAACGAGGCCAGCAGACCGAATACGTACAGGGCGAAGACGACGGTCAGTGCCCACGCCGCGAAGTGCCACTGCTGCTGGTAGATCACGTAGAGCGGGGAAGGTGCGCTGGAAGCGGCCAGGAAGGCGATGTAGACGACGGCTATGGCCGAGAAGAAGCCCTTCCCGGGCCTGCGGTGCGAACCGCGGCCCGGTGGTGCGTACGGTGTCTTCGCGCCGTCCGGCCCGCCGGCTTTACGGCCCCGTGCAGCGCTGTGTGTGATTGCCATTGGGTGTTCCCTTCATCCCCCCGGCCGCCACTGTGATCTCACAAGGCGCGGTGGTACTGATTCGGCCAGGACGACGGGTCGTCGCGCCGGTGGTTCAGGACGAGGTACGGATCGCGCAGCAGAGCCCGCCCCATCAGCACCGCGTCGGCCTGGCCCTTGGCCACGACTTCGTCGGCCAGTGTTATGTCGCCGATCTGTCCAACCGGGGCGACGGGGAGTCCCGAGGCTTGCTTGAGTGTGTCGGCGAACTCGACGTGCACTCCTTCCCGTGCCGGCGGCCGGGCCCGCATGTCCTGCACCAGCACACCGGAGGTGACGTCGAGGAGATCGATGCCCACGGCGGCGAGTTCCTTGGCGAATGCCGCCGCCTCGTCGACGGAGACACCCCCGTCGACCCAGTCCGTGGCCGTTATGCGGACGAAGACGGGCTTCTGCGCCGGGAACGCCTGCCGGACAGCTCGCGCCACGCGCAAAGGAAAGCGCATCCGGTTCTCGAGGCTTCCGCCGTACTCGTCCGCCCGGTTATTGGAGAGGGGGGACAGGAACGCATGGAGGATGTATCCGTGCGACGCCTGGATCTCGACCACCTGGTACCCCGCCAGGTGAGCCATCTCGGCCGCGTGACCGAAGTCCTCCACGACCTCGTCGATATCGGCGTGGCCGACTTCGCGGGGGGTGCTCAGGTTGCCGAAGGGGACGGCCGACGGTGCGATCGTCTCCCAGCCGCCTTCGGCCGCGCTCACGGGGTCGTTCTGCCCCAGCCCGGTCCAGGGAAGCCGGTGCGATCCCTTGCGGCCCGCGGCCTGCAGCTGGATCGCGGGGACCGCACCTTGCCCGGAGATGAACGAGGTCAGACGGCGGTGCGCGACGGCCTGCCCTTCATCCCAGATTCCGAGGTCCGCCGCAGTGCACCGGTGCGATGCCCCGACCGCTGTGGCTTCGATCATGATCAGCCCGGCTCCTCCGACCGCTCGCGCACCGTAGTGCACGAGATGCCAGTCGGTCGGCTTCCCGTCCGCTCCCGCGGAGTACTGAGCCATCGGGGACATCCACACACGGTTGGCGACCGTGACATCCCGTAGTTGCAGAGGGCTCATCACAGAGCCCGGAAAGGCCGCACTGGACACAGCTGAACTCACTTCCTGATCCACATACATCGCAGCGATCACTGCGTTAGCGACTTGAGCGTAGCACAAACGCAGCGAACGCTGCGCTAAAAAGGCAGTGATCAATGCAATACTGGTCGCATGCCTGCCACATCATCAGCGCGCCGCACCGACAGCCGGCCCGGTGGCCGCTCCGCCCGAGTCCGTGCGGCCGTCCACCAGGCCGTCAGGGAGCTGCTCACCGACGAGGCCGGCGAACTGACGATCCCCGTCGTGGCCACCCGCGCAGGCGTGCACGCCACCACGGTCTATCGCCGCTGGGGCTCCGTCGGCGAACTGCTCGCCGACGTCGCGACCAGCCGCTTCTCCGGCGACATCGTGGTGCCGGACACCGGAAGCCTCCGCGGGGACCTGGAGCGGTACGCGTACGACCTCGCCAAGGACCTCTGCGACCCGGACACCCTCGCCTTGGTACGGGCCACCATCGGTATCGGCGGAGAACAAGGCGCCGCCGCATGCCGCGGGGAACGCCAGAGACAGCTCGAAGCCATCCTCGAACGGGAACAGGCACGAGGCACCCAGCCTCCATCCCTGGAACGCACCACGGACGCTGTGCTCGCACCCCTCTACTACCGGGCTGTCTTCACCAACGACCCCCTCACCCCCGATTGGACACACAGCCTCGTGGCACACCTGCTGCCCGACTGACAAGGGCAACGCCCCGGCTGCGGGCATGACCTGCACACCGTCCGAGGTCCGGGCGGCTTGGCCGCCCGCACCACCGGCCATGGGTCATACGGTTCAGTCGGTGAGGATGCGGGTCAGCGTCTTCAGCGCGCGGTCCCGGTGCGCGTCGAGCCCCGCGATCACCTCGTCCACCGCCTTGCGCCGCACCGCGCCGAGGATCTCGTCGTGGGCCTCGACCGCGTGCTCCCGCTCTTCCGGCGAGTTGTAGTACATCGCGCGGTAGGGCTCGGTGGAGTCCCACAGAAGCCGGATCAGGCGTACCGCGTGCGGTTGGTCCGCGGACTCCAGGATGCCGAAATGGAACCGGCGGTTTGCCTCCAGCTCCGCGGCGACGTCGCCGCGCCGGGCGGCCTCGGCGCAGTCACGGGCGGCGAGGGCGATCCGTTCGACGGCGTCCTCGTCGAGTGCGGGCAGGGCCTGGCGCACCGCGCGCTCCTCCAGCAGTTGTCGCAGCGCGTAGATCTCCTGAAGGTCCGCCACGTGCAGCTCGGTGATGAAGTAGCCGCGCCGTGGCCGATAGACGACCTGCCCCTCCTGTTCCAGGGCTCGCAGCGCCTCGCGGACCGGGGCGAGACTTACCCCGAGGCGTTCGGCGATCTCCTCCTGCAAGATCCGCTGCCCCGGCCGGTAGCGGCCGGAAACGATCGCCCGTCGCAGCGCCTCGAGGGCGTGCTGGGCCATCGTTCCCGGTCCGCTCTGGTGTGTCGTCATCGTCCCGACTCTAGCGGTGACGGTTCACCGGAACGCGTCGATCCCGGTCAGCGCGGACCCGATGACCAGCGCGTGCACATCCGCGGTGCCCTCGTAGGTGACCACCGACTCGAGATTGGCCATGTGCCGCATCACCGGATACTCCAGGGTGATCCCATTGGCGCCCAGCACCTGCCGGGCCGTACGGGCCACGTCCAGGGCGGCGTCGACGTTGCCAAGCTTGCCCATGCTCACCTGCTCGGGCCGCAGCCGGCCGGCGTCCTTGAGCCGGCCCAGGTGCAGTGCCAGCAGGGTCGCCCGGTTGACCTCCAGCGCCATCCGGGCAAGCTTCTGCTGCTGGATCTGGAAGCCCCCGATCGGCTTGCCGAACTGCGTCCGGGTCGTGCCGTAGTCGACGGCGGCCGCCAGACAGGCGCGCGCGGCTCCGGCCGCGCCCCAGACGATCCCGAAACGGGCCTCGTTCAGGCACGACAGCGGACCGCGCAGGGAGGTGGCGCCGGGCAGCGTCGCCGAGGACGGAAGCCGGACCTCGTCCAGGACCAGCTCCGAGGTGGTCGACGCGCGCAGTGACAGCTTCTTGTGGATGTCGTGGGCCGAGAAGCCCTTGGTGCCCTTGGGCACCAAGAAGCCGCGGACGCCCTCCTCGGTGCGCGCCCAGACCACCGCCACATCGGCCGTCGAACCGTTGGTGATCCACATCTTCCGGCCGCTCAGGATCCAGTCGTCGCCGTCCCGCCGGGCGTAGGTCCGCATGGAGCCCGGGTCCGATCCCGAGTCCGGTTCGGTCAGGCCGAAGCATCCGATGGCCTCACCGGCCGCCATCCGCGGCAGCCACTGGTGCTTCTGCTCCTCCGAGCCCCACCGGTGAATGGCGAACATGGCCAGCGAGCCCTGCACCGACACCAGGCTGCGCAGGCCGCTGTCGCCGGCCTCCAGCTCCAGGCACGCCAGCCCGTA
Source organism: Streptomyces iranensis (assembly GCF_017874715.1). Lineage (GTDB taxonomy): Bacteria > Actinomycetota > Actinomycetes > Streptomycetales > Streptomycetaceae > Streptomyces > Streptomyces iranensis. The sequence goes on from NZ_JAGGLR010000023.1 coordinate 55,011, forward strand.
GGCGGTGGCGCTCGTCCCCGCGCATCCATAGCCCTCGAGGTGCATTCCCAGCACCCCCAACCTGCCCAGCTCCCCCACCAGTTCCCGGGGCAGCCGCCCCTGGTCGAACCAGTCCCCGATCCCGGGAAGCACCCGGTCGCGGACGAACGCCCGGACGGTGTCGCGGATGTCGCGCTCCTCATCGGAGAGGACGTGGTCGACGGAGAGAAAGTCCAGTGGAGCTGCTGCCGAAGTGGTCATCGTCGACTCTCCTCTTGTTCTCGGAGCCTTGTTCCCGGCGTCGCGGGCCCCTAGTCTTCGAATCTCGATTTTCGAAAATCGATGATTGGAGGCTCGCAGATGACCACCGCTCTTGGCAACCTTCGGGTACTGGACTTCGCCCGCGTCCTGGCCGGCCCCTTCGCGACGATGCTCCTCGCCGACCTGGGCGCCACCGTCACGAAGGTCGAGCGCCCGGGGACCGGCGACGACACCCGCGCCTGGGGGCCGCCCCACGACCAGCACGACCAGGCCACCTACTTCCAGGCCGTCAACCGCAACAAGGACACGATCGCGCTCGATCTGTCCGATCCGCGCGATCGCGCCGAGGCGCGGCGGCTGGCCCTGTCCGCCGATGTGGTCGTCGAGAACTTCCGGCCCGGACTGATGGCGGAGTTCGGCCTCGACCACGAGCAGCTCCGGGCCGGGAACCCGGGCCTGATCTACTGCTCGATCACCGGCTTCGGACGCGGCCCCGGCGCCCGGCTGCCCGGCTACGACCTGCTCGTTCAGGCGCTCGGCGGGCTGATGAGCATCACCGGGGAGCCCGCCGGCGAACCCCAGAAGGTCGGTGTGGCCGTGGTCGACGTGCTCGCCGGACTGTTCGCCACCACGGGCATCCTCACCGCGCTCCATCACCGGACCCGCACCGGCGAGGGCCAGCGGGTGGACATCGACCTGCTGTCGTGCCTGCTCGCCGGGCTGGCCAACCAGGCCAGCGCCTACACCTCCGGCGGTGTCGTGCCCACCCGGATGGGCAACCAGCACCCCAGCATCGCGCCCTACGAACCGCTCCCGTGCTCCGACGGCGAGCTGGTGCTCGCCGTGGGCAACGACCGCCAGTTCACCGACCTCTGCCGGGTGCTGGGCGCCCCGCACCTGGCCGCCGATGAGCGGTACGCCACCAACACGGCCCGGGTGCGGCACCGGGGTCAGTTGCGCACGGAGCTGATAAGCCTGCTCGCGGCCAGGCGGGCCGAGGACTGGGCAGAGGAGCTGACCCGCGCGCGTGTGCCCGCCGGAATCGTCAATGACATCGCCGGCGCCTTCGCGCTCGCCACCGACCTCGGGCTCGCCCCGACCGTGGAGCTTCCCCGCGCCGACGGCAGCGCCGTGACCCTGTGCCGCAACCCGATCGGGCTCTCCGCGACACCGCCGGTCTACCGGTCCGCGCCGCCGCCGCTGCCGCTGCCGCTGCCGCGCCACCGGAACACCTGACCCACCGCGCCCGCGGTCATCAGCCGTCGCCGTCCACGAGCACGGACTTCGGCGTCCGGCCGATCGGCAGGCTCAACACCTCCTCGCCGGTCCGGACCGTGAGCAACAGCTCGCATCGCCACTGCGGCGACACCTCCGGCCGATGACTGAGCCGATGCTCCAGTCCCGGGAACAGATAGTGCACCGCCGCGACCGCCGCTCGCTCCCGCAGCCAGTCGACCGGCAGCCGCTGGCTGAAGCCCAACCGCGCCGCTTCCTCCTCCAAAAGCAGGAGCCGCTCGGTGTCGACGTCCCTGATGCGTTCATCCACCGCCGGCACAGCGCATCTCATTCATCGAGTCAGCCGAGGCTGACGAGCGTCTTTCCAGCCGTTCGGCCGGCGATCATCTCCGTCAGCGCATGCGGAGCCGACTCCAGACCCGTGAAAACGGTCTCGCGACAATCCAGCTCGCCGCTGCGAAGCCACCCGGTCATCTGGCGTCGCATCTGCCCCATGAGACGCAGGTTGCTGCTCCCGCGGAACCCACGAAGGGTCAGGTCCTTGGACACCGCGAGGAAGAGGTTCCGCGGCCCGGCCGAGCCGGACTCGTACTCCGAGATCGAGCCGCACATCGCTACGCGCCCGCCCCTCCTCAGATGTGACAGGGCGGCCTCGAGGTGGGTCCCCCCGACGGAGTCGAAATAGACGTCGATTCCGTCGGGCGCGATATCGCCCAGCCTTGCCCCGATGTTCCCCGCCCGGTAGTTGAAGGCGTCGGCGCCCAAGCGGTCGCGCAGCCAGTCGACCTTGTCGTCGGTGCCCGCGCTGGCCACTACCCGGTTGCCCATGAGCCGTGCGATCTGCACGGCCAAGCTGCCCACCGCCCCCGCAGCAGCCGAGACCCAGACCGTTTCCCCACCTCGTAGCGCGTCAACGACGTGCAGACCGGCGTAGGCCGTCAAACCCATACCGCCCAGCGGGCCGAGATACCACTGCGGCTCGCATTCATCCACGTCCAGGCGTGTCAGGGTGCCGAGTCCGCCGAGCTGCTCGGCACCCGCCTCCACGACGGCGTACTCGCGCCAGCCCTGGGCGTGCCACACCACGTCACCCGGGGCGAAGCCCTCGGCCCGGGACTCCACCACCTCCCCCACTGTCATGATGCCGTCCATGGCGCGGCCGAGAGCGAAGGCGGCGAAATAGCCGGAGGGCGCGTCGGGACGTAGCCGCAGCCGAAGGCCGGGGTCCACCGATGTCCACGTGTTGCGTACGAGCACCTGCCCCGGCCCGGGGCGGGGCACAGGGACCTCGACCACCTCGAAGTCGTCCGGGCTGACGCTGCCGACCGGGTACGTCCTGACCCGGATCTCCCGTCCAGTCCGCATCATGCCGGTACCACCTTGATCCGATCGAGGTACATGGCGTGCTCTCCGGAGTGGATCAGCACGCCGGAAGCGAGGGGTCGTGCATCGGCGGCGAGGACCATACTGAACCAATATCAGTTTAGCTTGACCAACGCAACGGCAAGGCGTGTCTACACGGCCCGCGGGCACGGGGGTGATCCTTCCGGAGGTGCGGTGGTACGACCGGCCCGGACAGCCGTACGCCGCCCACCGGTCGCAGTCGTCCGGCACGGCCCGGAAGGCGATCATGCCGTTGGACCCGCGCGCCGGATCGCGCATGAAAGACAGGGTTTGAACTAACTTCAATTCTACGGGGAGCGTACTGCCCCGAACGGAAGAGACGCAAGGCTCGTGACGGACATTGCGGTCGGCCGCCCGCCGCGGGGGCCGCACCGGCTCGAGCGCGAGGAGTGCCCTCGCTGTCCTCGCCCACGACGTTGGCTCCTCCGACATTGCGGACACGACCTATGGCGCAGTGTTCGAGCCCTGTGGGATCTAGATAACATCTGGCCAAACGCCAGGTGAGGCGGATTGATCCAGCCAAGGGGAAATGGGCCAACGGTGGTGACAGGTGGGGCGGTAGCACGCGTGCGGGTACCAGTCGGCGAGGACGCCGGACGGTGGGTCACCCGTGCGGGCTGCCGACGGGTCTTGCTCGTCGTACACAACGTGACGTCTGCGACACGCCTGTTGGATGTACTTCCCCTGTTCCACGATGACATTCGTGTGCAGCTGTTCGCCACATGCACCGGGTCTTCCCCGTTTCTGGCCGGGGTGCCCGAGCTCTTGGCGGGGGCGGGGCTGCCGATACTCCCCTGGACACAGGCCAAGGACACGACGTTCGACTTGGCGTTGGCCGCCAGCTATGGCGGCGAACTGGGGCAAATACGGGCGAAATTGGCCGTATTGTCACACGGAATCGGCTACAATAAGAGGCTGGCCGCGCCGAGCGCCGAGCGCCGAGCGCCGAGCGCCGAGCGCCGAGCGCCGAGCGCCGAGCGCCGGTCTTCGGCCTGTCGCCGGAGTGGCTGCTGGAGGATGGGAGCCCACTCGCCACTGCCACGGTCCTGTCGCACCCCGAGCAGTTGGAGCGGCTGCGTTCCTCGTGCCCGGAGGTTGTTCCCACCGCCGTGCTCGCGGGGGATCCGTGCTTCGACCGCATCCTCGCCGCTCTTCCTCAGCGTGACCGCTTCCGCCGGGCCCTGGGTGTGGGCCCGGGGCAGCGGCTGATCGTCGTCAGCTCGACTTGGGCGACGCGTTCGCTGTTCGGTGGCGGCGGCGGTGCCGAGGCCGGAGGAACCGGACGGGCGGTGGCCGGCGGGGCAGATACGGACGATGTGCTGCCTTGGCTGTTGTCCCGCCTGGCCACGGAACTGCCGGCCGACGAGTACCGGAGCGCCGCCGTCCTGCATCCGAACATCTGGCACGGCCATGGCCCCGGACAGGTCCGCGCCTGGCTGGACACCGCCCGCCGGGCCGGTCTGGAGGCGATCCCGCCACTCGAAGGATGGAGACAGGCGCTGATCGCGGCCGACTGTGTCCTGGGCGATCATTCCAGCGTCGCCTACTACGCGGCGTCCATCGACAGGCCCGTCCTCCTCGGTGCGTTTCCCCAGAAGGATCTGGACCCGCTCTCCCCTGTCGCCGCCCTCGGGCGGACCGCCCCTCTCCTGGTACGCGGCGAAAGCCTGCGCGCACAGATCGACCGGGCCATCGAGTGCCACGAGCAGAATCGGTACAAGGAGCTGGCGGAGCAGGCCAGTTCGTCGCCGGGAGAGTCGGCCTCGCTCCTTCGGCGCCTGTTCTACGACCTCATGGGCATCTCGGAGCCCGAAGGCCGCTCTGCCCTGCTCGACCCACTACCCCTACCGCCCTATCTGCCGGCCCGCCGTACCGTGCCGGTCCGCGTACTCGCGCAGATGGTCAGGGCCGATCCCCCGGAAGTCGGGGTGGTGCGCCGCTGCGTGCCCGGCGACGAGCCCGACCCGTACGAGAACCTGACACACGAGGTCGACAGCGTCCACACGGTGGTCGACGAGGAGACACGGGAGAGCGGGCGGCTGCGGATCGCGGACATCGTCGTCCGGCGCGCGGCCGACGACGACCTTCGGCTCGGACCAGCCGGCGCTTGGACGTCGGAAGCGCTCGCGTGGTATCCGCACTGCGGGCTCGCCGCCTACATCGACGGCCCGGACCGCTGCGTCGTAGGCACCCGCGCCGGGGAGCTGGTGCGCCTGTCCGCCGCCACAGGTCCGGACGGACGACCCGACCTGTGCGATCCTGCCGCCTACGCCTCGGCTCTCTACGCCTGGATCGTGAGCGGGCGGACGCTGGAGCAGGCCGCCCCTGAGATCACCGTACGCACCGGCTCCACGGCACACCGGGTCACCATCGAACGCGTCAAGACGCCTTCGGCGTGACCCGTCCCCTCGCCGTGCTCCGGGACCGTCATGCCTCGAGTTCGCCCAGGCGCGCCCGGACCCTGTCCTGACCGGCCCGGTCGCCATTGTCCTCGTAGTACGCGGCAGCGGTGCGCAATTCCTCCGCCTCCTGGCCCGGACGGCCGGCGAGGCGATGGCAGCGGGCCCTCAGTTCGGTGGCATCGGCGAGTTGCAGCCCCGCCCCCGCCGTTTCCATGGCCTTGACGGCCTGGTCCAGGCAGACGAGCGCGCGATCCGTGTCTCCCGCGTCCATATGCGCCTCGCCCAGACTCATATAGACGCGGCCCTCGTTGTACGGGTCGCCGCCGGGCAGTCGGCGGAACAGGGCCAGCGCGTCGTTCAGCCGGGCGAAGGCGGGGGCGAAGTCTCGCTGCAGGGCCTGAGTGCGGCCTATGTGGTGTTCGAGGATGGCCGTGGCGCGGGGCACGTCCTGCCGGCCGTCGCCGCCCTCCGGGATGCGCCCGAGGATCCGCTGTGCCTCCTCGAAGCGCTCCTGGGCCTCCGCGTACTCCCACTGCTTGCGGTGGAGGAGCCCCAGCGCCTCGACGGCGGTCGCCTGTCCGCGGTGGTGTCCGCAGTCGCGGTCCGCGGCCGCAGCCTCTGCGAGAGCCGTCGCGGCATCGTCGCCCCGGCCGAGGCCCAGGTAGCCGAAGGCGAGTTGCGTCAGCATCCGGCCCGGGGCGCGCCGGTCGCCGAAGTCCGCCGCGCTACGCCGGGCCGCATCGACCCCGAGCAGGTGCGTGTCGATCCACTGCGCGTGGAATCCAAGGAACAGATGCAGCCCCCACATCGCCTCGCACAGTTGCCAGACGAGGTCATCGAAGCCATGGTGCGCAGCGGCTTGGATGACGGCAGCGAGATTCTCACGCTCGCGGCGCAGGCTCGCCAGCGCGTGTTTGCCGTCCGCCGGATCGCGTCCTTCCGGCAGACTGAACCCCTGATAGGCAGGGCCGAGCCGCCAACGCAGCGGCATCACCCGGAAGTCGGCCGCCGCCGCGAACCGCAGGTGCGCGACCGTCGTCCGTCGCACCGCGGCGGCCATGCGGCCGTGCCCGTCCTCCTCGATCGCCCGTTCACGCGCGTGGGCCCGGGTCAGGTCATGGAAGCGGTAGCGTTCCTCACCGACCTCTTCCAGCAGGTGGATACGGGCGAGCTCCTCCAGCATCTCGCGCGCCCGGTCCTCCGAGACTTCGGCACAGTGCGCGGCGCACAGGACGGTCACGGTCGGCCAGGCCCACACAGCGATCGCACGGTAGAACGCGGCGCACTCGGGCGTCAGTTCACCGTACGTGACCTCCTGCACCATGCGGACAGGGTCGACCGGTCCGCCCGAGGCGTGGTGCTCCGCGTCATGCATGGCGTCGTATCCCTGGCCAGGACCGTGGATCCGGTCGGATAGTTGCCGCGCCGCGCGTTCCCAGGTCAGGTGTTCGCGTACGGCGAGACTGGCGCCCGTGGTGCACAGCGCGAGCGGGACCCCGCCGGTGGCCTCCGCCACCGTCTGCACCACCACCTCGGCGGCCGCCGACCGTCCGGCAAGGCGCCGCAGCAAACGGACGGAATCGGCGGTGGACAGCGGCCGCAGGGTGAGCGGGTGAGCCCCATGGTCGGCCACCAGGCGGCCCGGCCGGTGCCGGCTGGTCACGATCACGAGGCATTCCGGAGAGGCGGGCAGCAGCGCGATGGCCTGTGCGTCGTCATGGACATTGTCCAGCACGATGAGCAGGCGCCGGTCGGCCGTGCAGTCGCGATACAGGTCCCGTTGGCGCGCTTCATCGCCGGGCACCATGGCCGGTGGCACCCCGAGCCGCTCCAGGAACCGGGCCAGCACGTCGGAAGGCGACAGCGCCGTGCCGGCGGACGCACCGGCCAGGTCGACGAAGAGGACCCCATCGGGGAATCGATCGCGCAGCTCGTAGGCGCACCGGACGGCGGCGGCGGTCTTACCCATACCGCCGGGCCCGGTAAGGGCGACCACCGTGGGAGCACCCGGCGAGCGACCCGCGTCGTCCAGCAGGGCCGTGATCTCGGCGATCACGTCCTCCCGGTCCGTGAACGCCGCAGTCGCCGGTGGCAGCATCTGCGGGCGGGAGGCGTCGTCCGCCACGGCAGGCACGGCGCGGGGGGCCAACCACGATGCCTCCCGCACCCACTCCATTACCTCACGGGCGAACTCGGGTGACCTGCGGGCGACGTCCAGAAGGCGATGCGCGGCCGCAGTCTGCTCGGACTCGCTCATGGGCAAGGTGAGGTGCTGCCGGTCGCCCCCGTCCGGGCCGGCGGCGGGCCTCGCGTCCTCGGCACGCGCTCGCCTCAGCAGTCCGTAGAGCCTTTCGGAGGTCCGTCTGCCCATCTCGCCGCCGGCCCCGGACAGCGCGCCCGAAGCGACCGTACCGACGGTTGAGAGCACCATGCCCGTCAACGGTTCCATCCAGTACTCCCCCAACTCGGCCTTCCCGAAATCGTATCCACAAGATCCGGAAGAGCGGCCCAGAACCGGCCGACCCGCGCGGCCGACTCGTCCACCCAACCGTGGCGGCAACCACTCAGGGAGAGCTGCTACTTGCCGTACCCGCCTGGAAGTGGACCTACCCCTCCGCTCACCCGCATGAGCCGGAGACGTTCGGCCCCGGATTCCCGAAATGGGTCGTGCTCTCCTGGAAGGCCGCTCATCGCCCGGCATCGCCGAACGTTTCCCGGAGCTCCTCCGTCCTAGGAGGGACAGGGAGGGAATCCATGGCCGGACGCCGCCGCACGCTACGCCGTATCGGGCGCCGCGTGGACGCCGCTGCCCCCCGCGAGCCCGACAGACACACGCCCCCCGCCCTTACGCCCGACAGGACCGACAGGACCGACGTGGACGTCTCACGCGTGCGCGCGATCCTGGCCTTGGGTGGCGTGCCGTGGGGCGACCTCGATGACGGGGTGCAGGAGGTACGGCTGAAGCTGCTGGAACAACGCGCCGATCCGGCCCGCGCGACGGTTCGCGACACCTCCGCGTGGAGCAGCGTCGTCGCGGCTCGCGTCGCCGCGGACTGGCACCGGGCCGGTGCGCGCGACGACGGGCTGCGTGCCCGGCTCGCCGCCCGCTGGGCGCAGCAGCCCGTCGCGGAGCACACCGAAGACGACCGCACAACGGCCCTCGCGGTGGCGGACGGACTCGGCTCCCTGCCCCCTCACCAGCGTCAGATACTGACATTGCGCTACTACGCCGATCTTTCGGTACGTGACATCGCGACGCTGCTCAGCGTCCCCGAAGGCACGGTCAAAAGCCGCCTGCACACGGCCGTGGCCGCACTGCGCACCCGGCTGCGCGAGACGGAGGTGATCCACGGTGACCGAACCGACCGAGACTGAGGAGACCCGGCTGCGACGGGCGTTCGCGCTGATCGGGGAAGAGGCCGGGCGCGCGAGCCCGGCGACGGCGCCTGCGGACCGCGCGGCGTCAGTCGGCACCCGCACGGCGGCGACCCGCCCCCGGCGCAAACAGCGACGTGTCCGCGCGGCACTCGCCATAGCGGCAGCCGCCTGCGTCGCCGCCATCGTCGTGACAGTGACGGTCACCGCCGGCGACGGCTCCGGAGCCGATCTCGACACCACGGGCCGAGGACAGACCTTCCCAGAAGCGCTCGCCTGCGCGACCGCCGTAGTAGAGGGCGACCTGACCGCGGTACGCCCGGCCAGCCAAGGCCGGGTACACGTGACCGTATCCGTGGACCGGTGGTTCAAGCCCAGCACAGGCCCTGCCACGACACGCTTCGACCTCGCCGACCCCGCCGTCGCGGACCCCGCCGAGGCATACGCCACCGGGGACCACCTCCTGCTGCTCGTCCCCCGGCGCAATGGCCAGATTCCCGACACCTACCAGGGCCAGGAGCTACGACCGATGCGTGACCGGATCACCCGCACCCTCCTGGAAGCAGCTCACACCACCTGCCCTCCTGAGTTCCAGTGAGGGACACGTACAGCCCAGTGACCGACGTGAGTTCGCCGACTTCTGGCGGGGCTGATGGAACCGTATATAGATGACAGCCCGCCGCCCCCTGGTGGGCGGACCCGGGCACGCACAGCCAGGCGTCCGGCGACCGGACTGGAGGCCCCGCAGGTCTGCGTCGGGGTACTGGGCAACCTGAGCGGACGGCCCACCCCAGGCCGGTGGTGAAGGTATGCGGGGCGAGCCGCAGATCGTCGTCCTGCACGCGCGCAATCCAGACGCCGAGGTGGCGGCCCTGCCGGTTGTTCATCGGCTCGGCGAAGGCCCGAACGGGCTCGGCGGTCCGGCCGAGTTCGGGGCATCCGGTGTCGGTTTCCCGCTCGACGGGCGCGCCGTTGGGGTCGCTGGAGCGCCAGAAGCCCTCGGTGAGGTAGTCCCCGACGGCTCTACAGGTCGGCCGGGTCCCTGCGCAGCGTGACCTCGCGCCCGGACGCCGTGCGCACCGTGACCGCGCGCACGCCCGGCCGGCCGGGCACGACCACCAGCGGCAGCCGCTCGAAGGTCTCGGCGCCGATGTGCTCCCGCAGTTCCCCGGCGTCGGCGCCGATCTCCAGCCGGGTCACGGCCACCCCGCGATCACCGCGCTCCGCCGCCCCACGGTCCGGGTTGGTGGCCGGGTCTTCCCGGTAGAACCAGTTCGGCAGGCCCCGGCGCCAGCACGTGCCGAGCGCGCGGCCGGGGCCGGGCGCGGTGGTGATGATGCGCTGGGTGCCGTCGGGCTGGACGCGCCCCGGAAGCCGCGCCACTTCGCCGCCGAGCCGCTGCGCGACCGCGGCCAGCTCCTCGAGGGTGTCGGCGCGCAGGCTCCAGAACATCCACCGGTCGCCGTCCGCGACCGCCCGGTCGAACCAGGCGGCCCCCGCATCCCGCACGGCTGCGGGGGCCGTAACCGCCTCGACTTCCAGGTAGACGTCCCCGCCGAGCGGGAAGATCGTGTTCGCGATGGCGGCGGCGAGGACGCCACCGTCGTAGTGGGCGAGTCCTGTCTCCTCCTGCACCCGGCGGACGCCGTCGCCCAACTCGCGGACGCCCAGGCAGAGGTGATCAAGATGAAACATGTCGATCCTTTCCGGGTTCACCACGTCACGGGGAGTTCGTGCACCCCGTAGACGACCATGTCCTGCTTGAACTTGATCTCGTCCAGCGGCACCGCGAGCCGCAGCGTCGGGATCCGCAGCCTGCGATCGAGTTCGGGCGGCGGGTCGAACGGGCAACGGCCCCGCGCCGTCGGGTACCGGGGCACGTCGGACACGACCTTCGACATCGTGGTCCCCCTACAGAAAGTTACCAAACGATCGTTCACAGACTTACTGAACAGATGTTAGGAATCTTGAGGGCGCACGTCCACCCTCATGGTCAAGATCGCCACCGCAGAGGAGAACAGCTGGGATGAAGTGGGGGAAAACGCGGCGTTCAGGCAAAAACGAGCGACACGAACTCGTCGACGAACGACATCACGGAGTCCGCGTCGGTGTGCTTGGCGGAGTTCTGGAAGAGGGCGACGCGACCGTGCGCGCCGACGAACGCGATCACCGCAGCTCGCTCTGCGGGCACCCGGAGCGCGACCCCCGCCGCGGCGCAGCGCGCGAAGCCGGCGACGAGCAGGTCGATCACGTCGACCAGTGGCCCGGCCTGACGGACGCCGGGCGCGGTCCGGGGAGGCCCGTTGGCCGTCATCAGCCGGTAGTGCCCTGGGTTGTCCATCGCGAACCGGCAGGAGGCGTGGAGCATCGCCCGCACCCGGCCCACCACGTCGCCGGAGTCCACGCGACCCTCGGCCGCCTCCATCGCGGTGTGCAGCCGGGCGAACTCATGGTCGGTGAGGCCCGCTACGAGCGCGGCACGATCGGTGAAATGCTGGTAAATGCTGGCCGGCGCGATACCGGCGGTGCGGGCGACGCCGCGGATGGTCAGTCCGTCCTCCCCGTCGAGCTCGGACAGCAACCGGCTGGCCGCGGCGAGGATCTCCCCGCGCAGCCGCTCGCCCTCCCCCCAGCGGTTGCGCGTGCGCGGAGCGCTGACCTGGGCCTCTTTCGACACGTACCTATTCTTACCACCCAGCCGCCCGGCCGCGGCCCGGCCCGGCTGCTGCCCTTGGAGTGTGCGGGCCCGGCAGGTCGTGGGCAGTGGACCAGGACGGCCTTCAGACGAAGCTGTCCGACCTCGGTGTGGTGCAACCCTGGTTCCAGCGGTCGTCGAGGGAGGGCTTGTACTCGTCGAGGCCGGAGGGGTGGCCCTGCCACTGACCGTGGCAGAGGTCCTCCGGCCTGGCGGCGTCGGCGTGTGCGCTTCACGGAAGTCGAGCCAGAACCACGACTCGTGAACAAAGCCCCCGCATCAACGGCCGGAGTGTGTCCTCCTTGTCAGCGCGACGAGCCAGTACCGTGAATACATGGCTAGTTGAGAGGGGGACTCGATGGTGCCGGAAGCGATCACGGCCCTGGCGGGTACGGGGGCCGGGGCACTCGTGTCAGCCATGGCCTCGGATGCGTGGCAGACGGGCCGCAATGGGATCATCCGCCTGTTCCGGCGAGAGGGAGACGCACAGCGGGCGTCTCTGGAAGGGCGGTTGGACCACCACGCGACGCTGATCGAGCGGGCGGGCGATCCGGATCAGGCCAGGCAACTGATCGTAGGCCAGTGGCAGTTGGAGCTGGTCCAGCTGCTGACCGAACATCCTGACGCCGAATCGGAGCTCCGTCGCCTCGTTGAGGAGATACAGAGCGAGCTCCCCAAGGGCGGGAGGAACTGGGTGATGACCAACATCGCCCGTGATCACGGAACGGTGTACGGGGCGATGGGCGGAAACGTCATTCACTACCACCAGGGAATGCCATCGGACCCTCCCACCGGTGAGGACCGACGGCAGTGAGACCGGGTGCGGATGACGCGGGGTGGGACGCTCTGCAGGAGATCAGGGTCGAGTCCGGATACGCCTACGGCACAATCGGCGCCGACATCCATGTCTTCGGTGACGGTACGCCTGTGTACCGCCTCTTCGAGCATCAGCCGGTCACCGCTCTGGACAGCGAGTGGCTGCGGGCCCAGCCCTCCCGGATGCTCGACTCACGCTCCGCGGTGGTCGACTTCACGGGACGCGACGAAGAGTTACGGGCGCTGACCACGTGGCGTGACACCGGGCAGCGCCTCGCCGTCCGCTGGCTGCACGGCGAGGGCGGACAGGGCAAGACCCGGCTCGCCCTCCAACTGGCCTCCGATGCCGACGCCAGGGGCTGGAAGGTCGTGGACGCGGTCCACGGCACCGACACCCACCCCCCTGCGGAGCTCAAGCAGGACCTGCGTCTGGACGGACATGCGGGGGTGCTCGTTCTCGTCGACTACGCGGACCGCTGGCCCGTCTCCCATCTGAGCTGGCTGTTCCACAACCGGCTGCTGCAGAAGGACGTTCCTGCCCGTGTCCTGCTCCTGGCCCGGTCGGTCGACCAGTGGCCGGCGGTCCGCGGGAGGCTGAACCGGCTGAGGGTGAACGCCGACCCCTCCGACCAGTACCTGGCCCCGATTCCCGAGGCCGGAGAACAGCGAGAGCGTCTGTTCGGCGTCGCACGTGACAGCTTCGCCCGGCACTACCGGCAGATCACACGACCGGAAAGGATCAGTCCCCCGGACGCACTGAACGATGCGGAATTCGGGCTGACCCTGGCGGTGCTGATGGCCGCCCTCGTGGCCGTGGACACGGCGGCCCACGGCCGGCGAGCCCCGGCCGGAATGACTGGGCTCACCGCCTACCTGCTCGACCGCGAGCACGAGAACTGGGAGCAGCTCTACGAGACTTCCGGGGCGGGGTCCGGCTACCGCACTCCTCCGGCGGTGATGGCACGCATGGTGTTTCTGGCCAGCCTCATCGGCCTCAGCCATCGAAGCTATGCGGAGCAACTGATCGGGGTGGTGATCGACGAGATCCCGCCCGAGGTACTACTCGCCGACCACTCCGTCTGCTACCCGCCCACGGAGCTGTTCCCGGAGGGGGTGCTCCAGCCTCTGCTTCCGGACCGCCTCGCCGAGGACTTCCTGGCACTCACCCTCCCAGGCAGCCCCGTCACCGCCTACCCCACCGACCGCTTGGCCGGCGCCATCTGCACCACCTTCCTGCAGCCCCTCTCCGACGCCTTTCCGCGGAACTGGATCACGCGTGCGGTCACCTTCCTCGCCGCCGCGGCCACCCGATGGCCGCATGTCGGCACCGGGTACCTCTATCCGATGCTCGGAGCGCACCCTGAAGTCGCCACTCATGCGGGCAGCACCGCTCTTCTGCAACTGGCCTCCATGGAAGACGTGGACCTGGACATGCTGACCATGGTCGACGACACGATCGAGGATCTCAGCGGAGAGCTGGCGCGGTTCGACCTGGCCACCGGAGCCGTGGCCACGTGTGAGCGGGTCACCCCACGGCGGCTGGAGGCCACGACCGTCCCGGACGAGCGGATGCGGCTGCTGAACAGGCTGGGGCTGCGGATGCTGCACGCCGGGCGCCCGTTCGACGCGATCCAGCCCCTGGGAGACGCGGTGGACCTCGGGAGGCAGAGCATGGCGGAGGCCGACCCTTCCGTGCTTCCCCTCCAGGCCAAAGCCCTGATCCGACTGAGCCGAGCGCTGATGGACACCGGGAGCCTGCGCTTCAAGGCATATGCCCTGTCCGCCGAGGCCGCCCAGGTCGCTCGGGCACTTGTCGACGACGGCTCGGACAGCGAACTGCTCCTCCTCGCGGAATGCCTCTCGACCGCCAGCGACAATGCCCATGCCCTGGGACAGGGTGAGACGGCACTGGAATTCATCGATGAGGCCGTCTCCATCTATCTGTTTCTCCGGGAGACTTCGCATGACTCCGTGCTGCCGCAGCTCGCTTCGGCACTGAACGCGCTGGGAAGGCGGCTGCGTTCACTTGGCCGGATCCAGGAGTCAGCGCGTCCGACCTTCGATGCGATGGAGATGCGCAGGGAGCTCATCAAAGCCGACTTTCCAACCCACTTCGCCGACAACGTGCGCTCAATCATTGATTTCGGCATCTGTACAGCTGAGATGGGCCTGTCGGATCAAGCTCTCAATTCATTCATCACGGCAACTGGTTTCCTGCGTAAGTTGGTTGAGGTCCAACCGGGTCTTCTTCCCGATCTGGCCGACGCACTGGAATGGACCGGACGGCAACTCGCCTTGACGGGGCGGACGGACGAAGCGCTCGTCGTCACCGAGGAGGCGGTCGCGATCCGCCGGAAGGAATGGGACGCCGACTCGACCAACGCGGAAGCGCTGGCGAACTCGCTGCATTTGCTCGCGCTCCGGCTTGACGAGTGCGGGCGCACGGACGAAGCCGCCGATGCCGCAGGGCAGGCCTTCTCGTTCCGCTGGGCCTTGGCGAACGCCGTACCGGAGCTGGACTCCTTCGGCGCCATCGCCCTCGACCTGGGCCTGAGAGGACACCTCCTGCGACGGCTGGGCCGGCTGGACGAGGCGGAGAGCGACCTTTTGAACGCCCGCACGGCCATACGGGACTTGGCGGACCAACAGCTGACTCCGCAATTGCCGGAACGCCTTGCCGGCATCCTTGACGAGCTGGCCGGTGTACTTCACGAACTGGGCAAGTCACACGAAGCACGAGACGTCGCCGCAGAGGCTGCGACGATGCGACGGCGAACCCCACCGCCGCCATCGCCACGCCGTCGACGTGTGTACTCACCTTCGAGGGAACTCCAACGGCCGGACGGAGCACAGACCGAGGAATTGGCGATCCGTCGCACCCTGGAAACCGCGATCCTCGTGCACCGCCCGTTGGCGGAGAAGGAGCCGGACCGGTATCTGCCCCCACTCGCCGTAGCCCTGCACAACCTCGGACGACATCAGCTCCGCAACAGCGGGCGACCGGACGATGCCATCACATCGCTCCGGGAGTCATGTGCCGTCTTCCGGGAGCTCTCCCGGAACAACGTATTCTTCGTGCCACAACTGGCCCTCACCTTGAACAATCTCGGGTCCGCCCTGTACCAACTGGGCCGCGGACAGGATGCCCTCGTCCCGTTCGAGGAAGCCGC
Organism: Streptomyces iranensis; assembly: GCF_017874715.1. GTDB lineage: Bacteria > Actinomycetota > Actinomycetes > Streptomycetales > Streptomycetaceae > Streptomyces > Streptomyces iranensis. The sequence continues at coordinate 70,349 of NZ_JAGGLR010000023.1, forward strand.
CGGCTACTACAAGGCCCTCGCCGCCACCGACGCCTCGTATGGAGAACTCCTGGTTTCGGCGTTGAACAAGGTGGGCCTGGTGCTGCACGAGCTCGGGAGGCCCGATAAGGCGAGGGAGATCCTTTTGCGGGCAGTGACGCTCCGCAACTCTCTGCCGCCCCACAGCTCGTAGCCGCAAACATGTCCCGAGCGGTACAGCCTCTCAAGGGAGCCGCAGTCACAGCGGTGGCCGTACTCGTATGCCACCTCATCCTCAGCGCCGGTTACGCCGCCGCACGAGACCAGAAACGCGCAGACTCCGACGACTCTCCTGAAGTACACGCCAGGCGCCCACCTGCCGGTGCCGCTGCTCGCGGGGATGGTGGCCGTCGGGGCCCTCCTGGCCCCCGCCTCGCGGCTCTTCCGTTGATGCGGTCGCAGTGGAGCGGATGGCTGCCGAGCTCAATGCGCTGCTAGCACAGCGGCATCGACGGGTAGTACCGCTCGAACGTCACACCCCCGCCCCCGAGGACATCGCGCGTGCGGTCCATCACGCGCCCCTCGGCCCCCGCCGGAAGCGCGTCCGGGAGGGCGGGACCGTCGCCGTGGAGGCAGGAACCTCTCACCGCCCGCCGGGTCCGGTGCTGACGAACCTGCTGCCCGGCCTACACGCGTGCCTTCGTCGGATGCACCGGGAGGCGGTCCTGTTCGCGCTGCAGAGACGTGAAGTCGTCGAAGACGGTGTAGTTGTGTGGGAGTTCGCCACCCTCGTGCTGAACGGTGAAGGGGACGTACAGGGTGTTCAGCATCCAGGGCTTCTTGTCCTCGTCGATGCCCGTCACCATCGCCTTCCCCTGCATCACACCGTACGTGGCCACCGCCAACTGGTCCGTCTCCCGGTACTTACGCACCTCATCCCGCATGAAGTGCTTGTGACTCTCGAACCACGAGCTCATCCGCAGGAAATCGTTCCACTGCTTCTGCGTGAAGGGCTGTTCCTTGGCGAGCTTGAGAAGCTGCCACACCTTCGTCTCCCGGGTGATGTCCAGATCCTCCTCATAGGCATCGACGAAGTCCGCGGGAATGGCCTGGGTCATCTGCTTCTCATAGTGGTTTACCAGCGAGAACTCGGTGACGAGGAACTTCTTGTCGTCGTCGAGCCTGGGAAGTACGTAGTCGAGGTACTTCTGGGCGGCTTGAGCCGAGGTCACATGTGGATGGATATCCAGACCGTCGAGCTGTGGAGTGTCGTTGACGAACTCGATCCAGTCCCTGGTCGCGTCCGAGATCATTTGGGGATCGTCGAGGTGGTTGAGGGCTCCCATGTAGAGATGCGTCCGGCAGCCGTCAGGGAATTGCTTCTTCCGATAGGCGATGACGTGTTTGGCCACCTCCTGGTAAAAGGGGTTCAGCTTCGTCAGCCTCTCCTCCTCGTGGGTTTCGAGGAAGGGCTCGTTGCCGACCGTGAGGATGTCCACCTTGTCCAGTACGGCCCGCAACACCTCGTCCACCGCGGCCAGTTCGGCCTTCATCTCTTCCCCCGTCGGGGAAGGGACCGTCTGACCTTTCTTGCTGAACTGGAATTTCAGCGCCAGGATCGTACCGAACCCCTGTTCGCGCAACTCGAGGAGCTTCCGGATCGCCTGCTGCCGCAAGGGGTCCGTGCCGTCCTTGATGGTGTCCATCAGTACGAAGCCGCGCACCCAGGTGGCGCCGAGGGCGTTCAGCGCGGCCTTGTCCACTCCGGTCGGGTCCTCATTGAAGTTTGCCCCCAGTACACCGCTCGGGCCGACGACGGCAGCGCGGTTCTGCGGGGCATCCTCAGCCCCGGTCTTCTTCTCCGAGTCCGGCCCGCTGCCTTGGCTTTCCTCCTTGCAGCCGACAGCCAGGAAGGCCCCGGCAGAGGCCCCCAGCAGCCATCGTCGCGAGACCAGGTTCCCTCCCCGGTCGGGCCGGCCCCTGGTGTCCTGGTTGATCTCCATGGCACAACTCCTGTTCATGACGGGCGGATCCGGTGAACATCGGATCCGAAGCAGCCATCGGCGGCGCGCGGACGCCGGTCCGGCGTCGAACGGGGTTCTGAGTTCGCGGAAGGAGGGGCCTCGGCCTCGCCGTGTGCGGCCGGCCGATGTGTCCCGTCCGGAAGGCACCCTGAAGAGCACCCCGTGCTGCCCGCGGACTTGAGAAACCCGTCCGCGTCGTCGGCGTCGCCGCTCGTGTGCGGCGCGACCAGCGCCTGACGACCGGCTACGCAGACCGCAGGTCGGGGGTCGGACTCTGACCGCGCCGCGGTTCCGCTTCCTGCGTCTGTGCGGCGTCGCGTCTGTCGGCCGACCCCTGCCGCGGCCGGAGCGCGTACTGCGTTCTGACGACTCGCATGCGCACAGCCTGCCAAGGCCGAGGATTTTTGACAACACTCGGACGTAATTCCAGACCCGCTCCGGCCGTCGGCTCACCCATGGATTTCGTAGCCGGTGAACGCCCCGTGCCGGGCTGGACCAGGGGCTCCGCAGGCTGACACATCGACAGGCACCCCGCCCCGACACGGCGCGGACAGCGACCGGCGCGCATAACAACGCCCGAACGATGAACCGTTCCGCTGCCCATCCCGTCTCCATGGTCAACACGGCACCTCGACGAGAGAAGCCTCGGTGGGCAGTCCGCCGCGGCAGCGGGGCGCTGGTCGACCTCGAGGTGTTGCGGGTGCGTGGGAGGTGGTCGGGGACCGTGCTGCTGTTTCTCTCCGGCGGAATCGCGCCGTCACGCGAGACGAGAATTCCGTCTCCTCCCCCAGGTTTATTGATACCGTCCAGGGGTTCCTCATCGCACGAGGGTACCGCCCCACCGGATAAAACGTCCTCTTAATAGAAAATGCGGAAAAGGTCCGGGGCCGGCGTGCCAGTAGGTGGGACCTGGCGTACGCTGAACAGATGTAGGGAGTTCTGCCATGCGCACGTGAAGGGACACCCGTATGAGAATGCGTTCCACGGTCGACAAGGGCCTTCAAAGCACAGGATTCTCAACGATCCGCTATGGACTGGCGCTCAATCTCCTGTCGATTGGGCGGCTCAAGTTCGAAAGTTATGAGGTCGAGAATATTCGGCCCTTGGTCACCGCAAGCCCTGTATTCTCGCGACTCCTCACCGAAATCGGCGAACAAAGACTGGCCAGGGTCTTCGGTGTAACAGAGATGGTTGTGGGATCACTGATCGCGGCGAGACCATTCGCGCCGAGAGCCTCGGCGCTGGGAAGCCTGGGGGCTGCTGGGATATTTGCCACGACTCTCAGTTTCCTGGCCACAACGCCCGAGGCATGGCAGGAGAGGCGCGGAGAGCCAAAGCTCTCTCTCGCCGGTCAGTTCCTGGTGAAAGACATCGTCTTGCTGGGGGCTTCCCTGCTCACGGCTGCCGAATCTCTGCAATCGCTCCGAGCGGACAGCCGTAAGCGCTGTCCTGGCTGGCCGCCCTCACGTTATCGAGGGTGACGGCATTGACGCCCTTGACGTGAAAAAGTTCGGCAGCCGCCTGCACGATTCGCGATCGGGGCATTGCGCCGCGCGCCGTAAGGCCGCACTGGTTGATGTTGTCTCGCTCAACGATTCCCGGGGAGCGGCAGATGGACGCATCGGACGAACTTCTTGAGAGGCCGACCCCGTCGGCTCTCTTGACCCTGGATGGCGCCATCCGCCGCCTCAACGCCGCGATGGCCACGGCGCTGGGCAGGCCGTGGGAACAGTGCGTAGGTCGCGCCTTCAGCGATCTCTTGCCCGACAATCAGCGTCTCGCGGCTGAGAACCTGCTGACGCACGGGGCCACCACGAAGAGGCTTGCGATGCGTGTGCTGGAGTTCCCCGGGACAGGCACAGCATCTGTGGTCTGCCTTGTCGAGGCGCGGCCAGTGAGGGATCCCGCAGGCGGCGAGCAGTTCGTGTGGGTGCATTCGTTGGACGCGAAGCACGACCTGGGCGGTTTGCTGATCCCGTTCCAGCTTGCGGCCAGGTCCGCCGGTCTCGGCCTGTGCATGTGTTCGCCCCCTGAGCACCAGGTGGAATGGATGGGCGGCGCACCTGCTCTGGCCGCGCTTTTCCCGCAAGCGTCCGTGTCCCTGTCCGAGGTGATCCGGCAAGCCCATCCTGATGACCGCATGGGCTTGCGGCGGCTGGTGCGCTCGGACGCCGCCCAGTCCCCCTGGATCAGGTCGCGGTTCCTTACCGAGCACGATGGCTGGCGCGTACTGGCCAGCCAGACTCGCAGGGTCACCTTGGGGTATGCGGGTCCCGAAAGGGTCTTCGGGGTGATCCGCGACGACACCCAGATGGAGGCGCACCGAGAGGAGATGCTGGCCGCCGTGAGTGCTGAGCGGCAGCGCACCGAGGAGATCGCCGCATTCTCCTCCGCCCTCTTCACCGCCGCCACCGAGCAGGAACTGCAGCAGGTCGTCCTGACCCGGCTGGCCGCGGCCTTCGGCGGTACCGGCGCCCTCTTCGCGCTCGTCGACGACGGGCGCCTGCGGGTTTCCTCGGATGCCCAGATCCCCCCGTGGCAGGCCGACGCCCTGCACGGCCTGTCGCTGGATGAGGAGCGCCCCCTGGCCAGTGCGATCCGCACCGGCCAGCCACAGTTCATCCCCAACCAGGAGGAGCTTGCCCGTCGTTGGCCGCATGAAGACAGCCTGCCCCTCCGGCGGCCCGGTCCCGACCTCGCCATGTCGATCACCCCCCTCAGCCCGGTGGGTGACCGGCCGCTGGGGGCCTGGGCGGTGACGTACGACAGCGAGTGTCTCCCGTCCCCGGAGCAGCTCGCCTTCATGACCACTCTGGCCGAGCTGGCAGGCCAGGCACTCAGGCGCATCAGGTTGCAACAGGCCCATATCGAACTGTCAACAGCGGTCCAACAGAGCATGCTCCCCACACTGCCCGAGCACCTCCCGGGCCTGAAGATCGCCGCCCGCTACCAGGCCGGCCGGCACGGGCTCGACATCGGCGGAGACTGGTACGACGCGTTCCTGTTGCCCGACGGCGCGGTCGCACTGGAGATCGGCGACGCCCAAGGGCACGACGTGGACGCCGCAGCTTTCATGGGACAGGTGCGCTCGTCCATCCGCGCGATCACCACCCACGAACCGGGGCCGGGAGCCGTGCTGACCCGCACCAACGAGCTGCTCGTCACCATGGACGCACCACGCTTCGCAAGCTGCACCATGCTGCGCATCGATCCGCGCGACGGACAGGTCATCGGCACCAGCGCAGGCCACGTGCCGCTGCTCCTGGCACGCGACGACGGCAGCCACGACGTCCGCACACTTTCCGGCGGGCCGGTACTGGGAGTCGTGCCCGGGACCGACTACCCCGAGGACAGCTTCACGCTGGAAGAGAACACCGCGCTGGTCCTGGTCACCGACGGCGTCGTCGAAGGGCCGGGGCTGACCCTGGAAGCCGGGCTGGAACGAGCGGGAACGCTGGCCGGCCAGGCCCTCCACGACCGCCTGGACGTCGAGGCCACGGCAGACCGAATCCTCGACGCCGCGGTCGCGGTGGATCACCTCGACGACGTGGCCGTACTGGTGATCCGACGCGCTTAGAAGCCGCGCAGATCGGCAGCCGGCACTGACCGAAGCGCTCGGGCGCTGCCTGCCGATGTGGGCGCGTTGCGTCTTGGTCATGGTTCCTTCGATTCGTTCGGGCCGCCTCGCGCCGCCGTGAGAGACGGGCTACGACCTCGGGTCGTCGACCTTGAGCTTGTCTCCGGTGTTGGAGACGTAGACCACCAGGAGCTTGGCCCGTTCGGTCCGGCTGGTGTTCTGGGTGAGGACGTGGTGAGCGCCCGGCCGCTCGACCCAGTTCCGGCCCTGGCGGTAGGTGCTCACGGGCTTGCCGGCGAGCTTGCTGCGCACGGTGCCTTCGAGCACGTAGGCGTAGACGAACGCCTTGCCGTGCCGGTGCGGCATCGCGCGTGCGTTGGGCGGGAAGTCGACGACCACCGAGGTGAACGTCTTGCCCTTCACATTCGGGAGGGCCTGCTGGAGCAGGGTCTTGACGGTTTCGGTGGGGTGCTTCGATGTCACGGCCGCGGTGGGCGTCTTGGCGTGGGCGGGCTGGTCCGAGGCGGTGCAGGCCGTGGCCGCGGTCAGCGTGGCGACGGCCAGCAGGCCACTGGCGATCCGCGTTCCGGTCACGATGGGTCTCCTGTCCGGTCTTCCGCGACGCGGATGATCGCCTTGCCCGGGGTGCGGGTGGCGGGGGCGAATGCGGTGGGTGCTTCGCTGAGTGGCCGTACGGCGCCGACGACCGGCTTGAGCCGGCCGTCCCTCACTCGCGTGGCGAGGTCGGTGAGCCGGGCGCGGTCGGGTTCGACGACGAAGAAGATGGCCCGCCCGCCCTCGGGCTGGACCTTGGGCGGCATGGCGATGGTGACCAACGTGCCGCCGGCCCGGACCAGGGCGGCCGAGCGGTCGAGGATGTCGCCGCCGATCACGTCGAACACGACGTCGGCCTCGCCGACGTCCTCCAGCTTCTCGGTCTGCAGGTCCAGGAAGGTGTCGACGCCCAGCGCGAGCGCGGCGTCCCGGTCGGCGGACCGGCCGGTGCCGATGACACGGGCGCCGGCCTCGCGGGCGAGCTGTACCGCGATCGAGCCGACGCCGCCCGCGGCGCCGTGGATGAGGACGGTCTGGCCCGTGGCCAGGCGGCCGTGGTCGAACAGGCCCTGCCAGGCGGTCAGCCCGGAGATCGGCAGTGCGGCGGCCAGAGTGTGGTCGACGTCCGCCGGCAGCGGCGCGAGATTGCGGGCCTCCACCGCGGCGTACTCGGCGAGCGAGCCGTTGCGGGCCCAGTCGGCCAGGCCGAACACCCGCTGGCCGACACTCAAGCCGGTGGTGCCGAACCCCAGCTCTTCGACGACCCCCGACAGCTCGTGGCCGGGCACGCTCGGCGTCCGGTCGCGGCCTGCGCGATCGGTCCACGTGCCTGGCCAGTCCAGCTCTCCAGGGGTGAAGCCCGCGGCGTGCACCCGCACGATGACGTCGTTCTCGGCCGCGTGGGGGTAGGGCAGGTCCGTCAGGGACAGCCCGGCGAGACCGGCGTCACGGTCTCGAACGGTGATGGCCTGCATAAAAGTCCTTACTGGGGAAGGGCGCACGAGCGCGCAGCCCGTTCACACACGGGGCTCATCGCGGCTCGTCGGCGGAGGAGCGCAGGAGGTGGAAGCATGCTGTCCGCATGATCGATCTCAGCTGCCCGCGAGCGTTCCTTCGTCTGTCCCGATTGGTCGATTCGGTTCTCATCAGGGAGACGAGGCAGCCCCTCGGGGTGTGACAGCTCAGACGTGAGAAAGCTTGTCCGGGTTGATCACCCTGCGGTACGCGGTTATCAAACCGTCTGTGATCTGCAGCGTGTCCACGGAGTAGACACGGCCCTCCCGGCGGAACACCAGGGCGAGCTCGCCGCCGACCTCGACGAGGTCGATACAGTCCGGACGCCACTGGCTGCCCACGCGCACCATCACCTCGGCGACGCGCTCACCACCATGGATGGGCTTGCGCGCCGCGGCAGCCTTGCCGCCGCCGTCGGTGACATAGACAGCGTCCGGGTGCAGAAGCCTCACCAGGCCGGCCAGATCCCCGGCCTCGTACGCGGCGCGGAAGACCGCGAGTACACGTTCACGCTCCGCTTTCGGCGCCTGCGGCATGGACTGCCTCGCCTTGGCCACCCGCCGCCGTGCCCGCGAGGCGAGCTGCCGGGCACCCGGCACGGAGACATCCAGCACCTCGGCGATCCGGCCGAACTCAAGACCGAAGACATCGTGCAGGACGAAGGCCACCCGCTCCGGTGGGCTCAGCTCCTCCATGATCAGGAGCATCGCCGAACCGACGGACTCGTCGACAAGGACCTGTTCCGATGCGTCCGGCCCCGTCAGCAGCGGTTCCGGCAGCCACGGCCCGACATAGGTCTCCCGGCGGAAGCGGGCACTCTTGAGGACGTCGTACGAACGCCGCGCGGCCACCGTGACCAACCAGGCCCGCGGATCGCCGACATCCCGCATATCCGCCCCGGCCGCCCGCAACCACACATCCTGGGTCACGTCCTCGGCATCGGCCACACTCCCCAGCAGCCGGTAGGCCACACCGAAGACCGCGGGCCGATGGCTCTCCCAGTCGGCTCCGAGCACGTCCTCCCGCCCAGACGGCCCCGGCGCGTGCCCGTCACCCATGCAGACGCAACCTCCTCCGGCTCGCGGATCCAGAGTAGCCATCCGAACTCGTGATCTGCGGTGCGCCGCACCCGGAGGACGGGCGGACACCAGGCCCGCCAGGAAGCTCCAGAATTCCATGGCTGCCGTCCGGGCTCGTGGCAGAGGCGTGACCAGTCCCGGTTCCCTTCCCGGAGCTGTCGCTGAGGCCCGAGCCTCCTCACACCGGCGCGCGCATCGTGCCGTGAGCCACGAGGATGGGTGATAGGAACCGAATGCCGGAGTTTTGTAAAGCCGGCCGCAATGAGTCGGCATCCTGCAAACGCGGCTCCCGAGAAGGGAGGGACACCGTGGCGCGCCTCAGGATTCTCGTCGTGGGCGCAGGCTTCGCGGGCGTCGCCTGCGTAGGCCGTCTGGAGCGCCGGCTCGCTCCCGGAGACGCGGACATCGCGCTTGTCACGCCGGTCTCCTACCAGCTGTATCTGCCGCTGCTGCCGCAGGTCGCGGCGGGCGTACTCACTCCGCAGTCGGTGGCGCTCTCGCTGCGCCGCGGAAGGTACCGCACCAAGATCATCCCGGGCCTTGCCATCGGCGTGGACGCCCGAGCGAAGGTCTGCGTCGTCCGCCGGATCACCGGGGAACTGACGAACGAGCGCTACGACTACATCGTGCTCGCGCCCGGCAGCGTGACCCGCACCTTCGACATCCCCGGCCTGAAGGAAAACGGGCGCGGCATGAAAACGCTCGCCGAGGCCGCGTACCTGAGGGACCACGTCATCGCCCAGCTCGACCTGGCCGATGCCGCTCTCGACGAGCAGGAGAAGATCTCCCGACTGCAGTTCGTTGTCGTCGGAGGCGGCTATGCGGGCACTGAGACGGCGGCCTGCCTGCAGCGGCTCACCACCCACGCGGTGCGGCGCTACCCACGGCTCGATCCAAGCCTGATCAGATGGCACCTGATTGACATCGCGCCGAAACTCATGCCCGAGCTGGGCGACAAGCTCGGCCGCAGCGCGATGGAGGTGCTCCAGCGGCGCGGGGTGGAGATCTCGCTCGGCGTGTCCGTCGCCGAGGCGAGGCCGGACCAGGTCACCTTCACCGACGGCCGGGTCGTCCCCTCCCGGACCTTGATCTGGACCGCAGGAGTGGTCGCCAGCCCGCTGGTGGAAACGCTGGGGGCCGAGACGGTACATGGACGGCTCGCCACCACCGCGCAGATGACGCTGCCTGGCTTCGACGGCGTCTTCGCGCTGGGCGACGGCGCCGCCGTACCCGACCTGACGGGGGGCGACGGCGCAGTCTGCCCGCCCACCGCGCAGCACGCCCACCGGCAGGCCAAGACAGTGGCGGACAACGTCATCGCCGCGCTGCGCGGCGAGTCGCTTCGGTCCTACCGGCACAGGGACCTCGGTCTGGTGGTCGACCTGGGCGGCAGGGACGCGGTCGCCAAGCCGGTGGGCGTCGAGCTGCATGGGATGCCCGCGCAGGCGGTGGCCCGGGGCTACCACGTGGGGGCGATGCGCACCAATGTCGCCAAGGCGCGGGTGTTGACGAACTGGATACTGAACGCGGCCGCGGGCGACGACTTCGTACGGATCGGGTTCCTCGCCGAGGAACAGCCGTCGCTGCGGCACTTCGAACAGACCGACGCCTACATGACACCGCAGCAGGTGCGGGAGCACACCGCCTCACTCAACGCCGCCCAGGGCTAACGCTGCCGACCCGGCATGTCGTCGATGTTCACGCAGGCGACCCGTTCTCGTGCACGTGGCGCCGTCGCCGAGGAGCGCGTCCTTTCGCCGGCCTGGAATACTTGTGGTCCGGACGCGGCGGAGGAGAGGCAATGGTCGAGCGACCTGGGCGGGCGGGCACGCAGGAGACCAGCACTCGTGGCAGGCGGCCCCGCGCCGGGAGCGGGGAGTCCCTCAGCGACCGCGCGTACGAGCACATGCGCACCGCCATCCTCCAGGGGGTCTACCGTCCCAACCAGCGGCTGCCCGAGGACGAGGTCGCCTCGGAGCTGAACGCCAGCCGGACGCCCGTACGGGCCGCTCTGATGCGCCTGGTGGACCAGGGCATGGTGGTGCGCGAGCGGCAGGGCTGGGTCGTACGCGAGCACACGCCGGACGAGATCCGCGAAATCTACGAGGTGCGCTGCGCGCTGGAGGCGATGGCCACCGGGCTGGCGGCGGTACGCGCGTCCGAGGAGCAGCTCGCCGTGATCTCCGCCTTCTACGAGGACCCGGTCGAGGAGTACGTGGCACAGCCCGGCGCCGAACTGGGCCTGCTGAACCGGGAGTTCCATCAGGCGATCGTGCGGGCTTCGGCCAATCAGCGGCTGTTCGACGAGTGGCTGCGCAACCGGGACTTCGGCATCACCTACAACATGGCCGCCCTGTTCACCCGGGACGAGGCCGTCATCTGCGTCGAAGGCCACAAGAAGATCATCGCTGCCCTGCTGGACCGTGACCGCGAGCAGGCGGAGCGTCAGGCCAGGCTCCATGTCGAGGACGTACAGGCCGCGGCGTCGCGCAGGATGGACGCCGTACGGGCGCCCGGGAACCTTCACCTCTCCTGAGTCGCGCATCTCGTCCGTGAACGAGGCGGCGCCCGTAGTGGCCTGATCCACGGGGCTCGGCCGGTAAGCAGCGCTGGAACTCGCTTGAAACACATGCTTGTTGCCTTGGATCCAAGTTTGTATCCTAAACAGGATGCAGTTTGGGACGTCCGGCGCCGTTCCGGTGCGCCCGCGGGACGCCGATCACGCACGCGGTCAGTCGGCGCGCAGGCCGTTGGCGGGGAGCCGCAAGGCCATCGACACGGAAGGACCGGAGCACAAAGCGACTCATGCGGAGACGACCAACGACAGAGAACGCCCAGCTCAGTACCCTGTGGGCATCTCGGCGAAGGGCTGAACGGCGCGCTCCCGCGCCCCCGTGGTGAGCCTGAAACATCGACACCAGGATCGACGGCGTCACATACTGACCCTCGTCGGAATCTGACAACGGGGCCTTCTGCGTCCGGGCCTTCCGGGACAGCGGCTTCTGCCGCAACCACGATGAGGAATCGCCAGTGAACGCACCTACGTCGCGGGCCGTTTGGGTGACCGGCGAGACCGTCGACGGCCGGTACCGGGTGATCGGCGAGCTTGGCCGGGGCGGGATGGGCGTCGTGCACCGGGTACGGCATCTCGCCTGGGGCATCGACATGGCGGTGAAGAGTTCGCGGCCCGAGCTGTTCCGGCGCCCCGGCGATCAGGAGCTGTTCGTCAGGGAGGCCGAGGCGTGGGTGTCCCTCGGGCTCCATCCGAACGTCTGCGCCTGCCATTACGTGCGAGTGATCGACGGTGTCCCCCGGGTGTTCGCCGAGTACGTCGACGGCGGCAGCCTGGCCGAGTGGATCGGTGACGGGCGCCTCCACGCCGGGGACGCGCGGCAGGCCCTCGCCCGTGTTCTCGACACGGCGGTCCAAGCGGCCCGTGGGCTCGAGCACGCCCATCGCAGAGACCTGGTGCACCAGGACGTGAAGCCGGCCAACATTCTGCTCGACGGCACGGGCGCCGCGAAGATCACCGACTTCGGTCTCGCCCGGTCCAAGGCCGCCACGGCCCCGACTGACCTCCAAATGGCGCCGGGTGTCAGCGTGTTGGTGCCATCCGGCGGCATGACGGTCGGCTACGCGTCCCCGGAGCAGCTCGCGGGCGAGCCCGTCGGGCGGCGCAGCGATGTCTACAGTTTCGCGGTCTCGGTCCTGGAGATGTTCACCGGCGGTGTGCATTGGGCGGCTGGTCCGGTCGCTGGTCTCGCGCTGGAGGAATACCTGGCCGACCCCTCGAATCCGGTCGCGGCGCCGCCGGAAGTCGCCCACCTGCTCCGGCGCTGCCTGCGGCAGCACCCGGCCCACCGGCCGGCCTCGATGGCGGACATCGCGGACGTACTGACCGGGATCTACGAGCAGGTGACCGGCTCGGCGTATCCGCGTCCCACGTCGCAGGCCGCCGATCTGCGCGCCGACGAGCTCAACAACCGTGGCCTGTCGCTCCTCGACCTGGACCGGGCCGCCGACGCCGAGCATGCCTTCGACCAGGCGCTCGCGGTCGACCCGCACCACGTCGGGGCCGTGTACAACGGTGGCCTGTTCCAGTGGCGTACGGGGGCGATCACCGATGGGGAACTCGTCGCCCGGTTGGAGGCGATCCCGCGCGGCTCCGGCGCGTCCTCCTGGCAGGTGCAGCTGCTTCTGGCCCGGGTCCACCTCGAACGCGGCGACCTCGCGGCGGCACACGACCTGCTCGACGCCCTCGCGCGCGAACGGCCCGACGACACCGACGTACGGGCGGCGCTGCGGGTGGCAGCCTCCGGAACCGTGGCCGATGCCCGCCACACCGGCACCCGCGAATTCCGCGAGCCGTTCGCGCTGCCGTTCGCGCCGGTGAAACTGCTCGCCCGGCACGAGGTGATGGGCTACCTGCCGATCCGGTTCACTCCCGACGGACGCCTCGCGCTGAGCGGCCACTGGGACGGTGTGCTCCGGCTGTGGTCCACGGCGACCTGCGCACAGCGGTTGGCGGTCAAGGGCAAGGGCCACCGCACGCAGGTGCTCGGCGTCGACCTCACCCCTGACGGCTCGTACGCACTGTCCACGAGCCGCGACGGCACGGTGCAGTTCTGGGATCTCAGGGCGGGCAAGTGTACCCGCGTCATCCGCTCCGCAGCACGCGCCACGGGGTGCCCGGTCAGGCTGAGTGCCGACGGGCGCATCGGTGTGTGGCAGGGTGCGGACGGGCGCGTCCAGGTCTGGGAACCGCGGACCGGGACCTGCCGGTGGTCGCTCGGGGAAGCGTTCAAGGGCAACCACCTCGACGGCTCGCAGTACGAGGTGAGCGCCGACGGGCGCCATGTGCTCACCGCAGAGGAGGACGGGGCGCGGCTGTGGAGCGTGGCCGATGGCCGGTGCCGGGTGCTGGCCGCCGGCTCGGCGACGCATGCGCTGTGCTTCAGTCCCGACGGGCGGATGGTCGCGGTGGCGGGCCAGGACCGGGTGATCCGGTTGTGGGATGCGGAGGACGGCCGGCAGGTCCCTACGCCGCGTACGTTGACGGGGCTGACCGCCGCGGCCAGTCACCTGGCCTTCGGCGACGGTGGGCGGCTGCTGCTGTCCGGGACGACCGGCGACCACACCGTTCAGGTCTGGGAGCTGAACAGCGGCCGGTGTCTGCGGACCTTCACCGCCGACGCGTACGGAATGCACCACGTCGGATTCCCGGACGGCGACGACCGGTTCGGCTGCTCCGTCGGCGGGCATCCCGAACTCCCGCTGCATCGCTGGCGGTTGCCCGGTACCGCATACGCCGCCGAGCCGCACGTGATCAAGCCGCGCGAGTACGCGGAGGTCAGCCGGCTCGGCGGACTGGCCGAGGAACTGCTCGCCGACGCACGCCAGGCGATGTCGAACGGCCGACACCGGACAGCCTTCGGCCTGTTGACCCGCGCACGGGAGATACCGGGATACGAGCGCGCGCCCCAGGTCCTGGCCGCCTGGCACGAACTGGGCCGCTCGGCGCGCCACGTACGGCTGCGCTCGGCCTGGTCGCGGCCACTGGACGCCGGCCACCTCTCCTACGGCGCCATCACGGCGATCGGTGTCGCCGCGGATGCGCGGCTCGCCGTCAGCGGGCAAGGCGACGGCACCGTACGGATCTGGGACCTGGACAGCGGCGCGTGCACGCGCATCCTCAACGATCACGCGGGCAGGGTGGGCGGGGTGGCGTTGAGCGACGACGGCCGGCACGTCCTGTGCGAGGGCACCAAGCCACTCGCGGTCATTCGGCGGCAACTGGCCGACGGCGAGTGCCGTCGGCTGACTCCGGACTGGGACATGAGGCGGACCATCATGTTCACCGGCGACGGGAGGTACGCCTGGCTCGGCAGCGGCGACGGTGTCCTGCGCCGATGGGACCTGAACGCCGACCGTTTCGTCGCCACGATCACCGGGAACGGCCCGGTCAACGTGATCTCCACGTCCGCGGACGGACGGCTCGCGGCGGTCGGCGACTCAGGCGGCGTGGTCCGGCTGCGGGATCTTGACACCGGAGCCTGCCTGCGGACCTGGACCGGCCCCCGGGAACCGATCCTGTCGGCGTGCCTGAGCGCCGACGGCCGCCTGGCCATGTCCACACACCAGGTCATGTCCTCGGGCGCCGGGGACGAACCGATCCGGCTGTGGAACGCCGGTGCCGGGCGGTCCGTACGCGAGTTCGCGGGGCACGAGGGCTGGGTCTCCGCCGTGCGGTTCACACCCGACGCCCGGTTCGCCTTCTCGGCCGGCCACGACAGATCCGTACGGATGTGGGAGGTCGCCACCGGCCGGTGCCTGCACGTGCTCGAAGGGCACCAACAACGCATCCGGCACCTCGAACTCACCCCCGACCTGCGCAACTTGGTCACGGCGGGAGACGACGGCATCCGGCTCTGGGACCTCGACTGGGAGCTGGTGGCCGACTGAGCGGAGCGGGACGCGTACTGTCCGACGCCGCGGACGGCACGCTCACGTTCACCGTCTCGTCCCCCGAAGCCCTCCCCTCACACACCAGGAGACGATCCTCTGTGACGTCCTCGGCCACCATCACGCTCACCCTCGTCGAGGGCCGGGTCAAGCCCGGCGCGTACGTCTTCGAGGAGCGCACCACCTGCGTCCTCGGCCGCTCCACCGACTGTTCGCCGCGACTGCCCGACGACTCCGACCACAAGACCGTCTCCCGCCACCACTGCCTGCTCGACATCAACCCGCCGGACATCCGCATCCGCGACTTCGGCAGCCTCAACGGCACGTACGTCAACGGGGAGAAGATCGGCCAGCGGCGCCGCGGCCTCACCCCCGAGGAGGCCGTCGCCGATTCCTACCCCGAGCACGACCTCAAGGACGGCGACCGGATCCGCCTCGGTGACACCGTGTTCCGCGTCGACATCACGCGGCCGCAGGTCGCCACGGTGAGGCTCGCGCGCTGCGCCAAGTGCGAGCGCGAGCTGGACGACGAGGCGGGCGGCCGCCCCGGCGAGTTGTTGTGCGCCGCCTGTCAGGCGCGGCCCGACGCCGTGCTCAAGCTGCTGCTCGAGCTGGCGCACGGCGGCCGCGCCGACCTCAGGGCCATCCGCGGCTACTCGGTGATCCGGGAGCTCGGCCGTGGCGGCATGGGCGCGGTGTACCTGGCCCGGCACGAGGCCACCGGCGTCGAGGTGGCGCTGAAGGTGATGCTGCCGAAGGTGGCGGCGAGCGAGACGGCGCGCGCCCGGTTCCTGCGCGAGGTGGCGATCACCCGGGCAATGAAGCATCCGCACGTCGTCGCGCTGCACGACGCGGGCTTCGGATACGGAACCTTCTATCTGACGACCGAGTTCTGCACCGGCGGCAGCCTGGACCGGCTCGTCGCCGAACGCGGCGGGCGACTCCCGGTCGAGGAAGCGGTGCCCATCGCGGTGCAGGCGCTCAAGGGCCTGGAACACGCGCACGGGCAGGGCGTCGTCCACCGCGACCTGAGCCCCTCCAACATCCTGCTGCACAAGGAGACCGACGGCTCGACGACGGCGAAGATCGCCGACTTCGGCATCGGAAAGGCCTTTGACCAGGCGGGCCTGAGCGGGCTGACACGTACCGGCACCACGGCGGGCAAACCGATGTTCATGCCGCGCCAACAGGTCATCGACTTCCGCAAGGCCACCCCGGCCGTGGACGTCTGGGCATTCGCCGCCTGCATCTACCACACGCTGACCGGAAGGACCCCGCGCGAGTTCCCGCGCGCCAAGGACCCCTGGCAGGTCGTCCTGCAGGAGCCGGCGATCCCGATCCGCCGCCGCGACCCGGCCATCCCACGACGCCTCGCGGAGGTCATCGACACGGCGCTGCGGGAGCGCCCCGAGATCGGCTACGCGAGCGCGGCGGAGCTGCGCGGGGCGCTGGAGCGGGCGTGGCGGTGAGCCCTGACCGCGGCAGCTACGCGGGAGAAACCGGCCAGCGACCGTGACGGTAAATACGGGCAGTCTCCTGGCGGGTCACTCACTGATCGGGGGCACGGGGGCCTCTCTATCGGTGTGGCCCACCGAAGCCTGCGGCATCGGCGACCGTGGAGCCCTACTGGTCCGCCCCGACCACGTGATCGCCTGGCGCACCGCCCACGCCGTCCCGGACGCCCTCACGGTCCTCGCCGCCGCCACACGGCAGGCACGGGGACTCGACCGCCCCGCGACACCCTGAGGCGGCCTCGGCCAAACCACGGGGGCCAGGCTTGCGCGCCGGCCGGCGATGTCGTCGCGTGGGGCGCCGGTTGACCGGGCGACGGCCAACTGATCGCGGAAGGCGCCGTTGTCCTGGCCGCAGCGAGCAGCGGAGCGCTGTCAGTGGTAGGTGGCAGCCTCGGGTGCATGACGGACACCATGGCATTCGACTGGCGGTCCTTCCTGCTCAGGTGGAGCGGGGAGTGGGCGGATTCCCTGCCGGACGGCGAGGGGCGGAGCGAGGACGACGAGGCCGCCCGGCAGTCGCGGTGGCTGGGGTTCCCGCCCGCGTCCGAGGAGCGGATCGCAGCCATGGAAGAGCGCCTGGGCCGCCGGATCCCCCCGTCGTACCGGGAGTTCCTCAAGGTCAGCGACGGGTGGCGGCATGCGGGCGGGTTCGTGTGGCTGCTGGCGGGGACCGGGGACGCGCACTGGCACAACAACGAGTCCGGCCTGGCGGACATGTTCGAGGAATACCTGGACGAGGATGCCGGGGCCGAGGAGCGGAGGGAGTCGGACATCTGGCGGCGCGGGCTGCAGCTCGACGTGGAGTCCGACATCACCCACGTCCTCTTGGATCCCGAGGACGTGGACGAGGACGGTGAGTGGGCCGTGTACACGTGGGCGAGCTGGCGGGCCGCGCCACCCGAGCGGCACCCGCACTTCCTTGCGTTCATGCGCGATATGCACCGGGAGTTCCACAGCCTGCGTGCGCAACCGAACGACGAGGAGCCGGTGTTCGCCAACGACACGACGCGAAAGCTGGACGCCCAGGTGGAGGAGGCCCGGCTGGAGGCGCTGCGCGGCGGATGGGAACGGGCCGGGGCGGCGCTGGAGGAGGCCAAGGGGTACGGCAGACCTCGGGCCGTCGGGCTCGGCGACCAGATACGCCGCCTGCTCGGACAGACCTCCACGGTGTACTTCGACGGATTGGCGACGGACCGGCAGTACGCTGCCGAGCTGCTGCCACCGCTGGTCGCCGAGCACGCGGCGCACTCCTACCGGGACGACTCCACGCTGACGCTCCATCTGCGGGGTGCCGACGACGACTTGGTGTCACTGGCCTACGCGACGCTGGATCAGGTGCGCAACGGCACGTACCGGTACACGGCTGCCGGTCCGTTCGGGCAAGCTGTTGAGCGGGCGCGGGAGCTGGCGCGGTGGGGAGACACCGACGGGGCATGGCGGACACTGATCAATGCGCTGCCCCTGTGGGAGCCGCTGGGGCCGGACCACCTGGCGCCGCTGGGGTGGGTGGCGGACCCGGTGCTCGGGCCGTTGCTGACTCCGGAGCGGGGCCGCGAGCTGCTGTCCACTCCAAGGGGCGGACAGACCGGCGAGGCCCCTAGGCCGGCGGCCGGGCTCGACACGAGCGGCCTGGCGTGGCTCGCGGAGCCGGACCCGGGCAACAACCGCACCTCCTACCGGTTCGTCCTGGTGGAAGGCGTGGAGCCGGAGGGGTTGCCCGGCCGTCTCGCCGACGGGGACGGCACCGTGCTGACCGAACCCATGGCCTTCTGGGAGGCGCGCCACAGGCCGCCGCACGACCAGAGGGAGTTCTCGTCCTACGACGACAGGGCTCTTATGGCGGTCGGCCGGGCCGGCACCGGCTGGAGCTTCGCCTTCGACGGCGACCCCGCCCCGTTCGACCCGCGGCGGTTCGTCTCCCCGGCCGCGGCCGCCGGCGCGGGCACTCGCGCGGTGGTGGTGTGGAGCGGCCTGAGGACATGGCACGGGGAGCCGTTCTTCCACCTTTCGGTGGCCCGGGACGGCGTCGAGGAGTACGCGTTCACGTACGCCGCGGGAGAGGTCCGGTCCAGCGGGGAGATACCGCAAGCGCTGGACCCGAGCGGGTTCTTCGGTGGCTTGGAGGACAGCGCCGAGGTGGAACGGTCGCTGTTGGAAGCGCTGACCGCGGAGTTCGGTGCCCATCTACCGCGTCACGCAATCATGAACGGCCGACTGCACATGTTCGCCACCCGCTCCTGGACGCGGCCGCCGAGAGACGGCGAGACCTACGCGGTGATCCGCATGCACTAGAGGGTGGACGGCCGCCGCAAAGCCATCGCTGACCTGTGGCGTCGTGCCCTTGACCCCGGCGAGGTTGCCCGGCCATTGCGGTGGACGACGTCATCGACATCCTGTTCGGTCCGCTGATCTTCCGCCGTCACCCGAATCGCCACCCTCACGCATTCGCCACTGAACCGCTCAGATTCTTGACACGTCGCAGGCCCGCTTGGCTACGCGCCTGAGCTCTGAGCGGGGTGCGCCACTGTCACTGTCGCCACCGTGGTCGACAAAGACGCCCGGGACATGGCGCACATGCATGGTCAACAACGCTGGCTACGAAGTGGAGGGCGCGAAAGCCACTCGCGCCCAGTTCGAGGTCAACGCCATCGGCAGGCCTACGAGCATCGTCGGGCTGCGCTGAACCACGGCAGCGAGTGCTCCGTCGAGAGCACCGCTGACAACCTGGGTGCAGGGGCCACTCCCTGCGATTGTTGTTGCCTCTGCGGCTCGGCTCACAGCACTGACTCCAGGGTGATCGGTAGGTTCTGGACACGGCGGCCTGTCGCGTGGTGGACAGCGTTGGCGATCGCGGGTGCGACGCCGACGATGGTCACTTCGCCCAGCCCCTTCACTCCGATGGGATCCGCCGTCTTGTCCTCGCCATTGAGGTACAACGCGTCTACCTCGGGCACGTCCGCGTTAACGGGGACCAAGTAGTCGGCCATGCCGGCATTCACGAGTCGGCCATCCCTATGGTCAGTGACGGAGTGCTCCAGCAGCGCCATGCCGATGCCCCCGACCATGCCTCCGATGGCTTGGCTGTGGGCAAGCTTCGGACTGATGATGCGTCCTGCGTCAAAGGCAGAAAGGAGCCGTCGCACCCGGACGAGACCAAGGCTCTCGTCAACGGCGACTTCCGCGAATACCGCGCCATAAGCGTAGCTGGAGTAGCGGTCGACTTCTTCTCCCGGCGTATAGGTGCCGCTTGCCTCCAGGTGGGTTCTCCGCTGCCGACGCAGCAGTCGCTCATACGTCTCGCCTCGGTGGGGGGCACTCCGCAGGAACAGGCGACCGCCTCGCACGCGGACCTGTTGCGGGTCGGCACCGTGCAGTGGCGACTGGGGGTCGGCAACAGCCAGGGCGATAGCGGCTTCCCGCAGTTTGTCGCAGGCGTCCTGTACCGCAGATCCCACGCTGGCCATGGTCTGCGAACCCCCGTGAGAGGGGGCGAGGGGAAGGTGTGAATCGCCCAACCGGAATCGGACTTTGCTCATCGCGACACCGAGTCCGTCCGATGCCACCTGGGACATGGAGGTATAGGTTCCCGGGCCCATGTCGCTGGTTGCGCTCGACACCGTGGCCGAGCCGTCGGCGTCGATCCGGGCCAGAGCCCGCGCGGCACCCCGCAGTGTGTGGTAGCACGCAGTGGCGACTCCTGTGCCGATCAGCCAATGTCCGTCGCGGGTGGAGCGCACGCGTGGGTTCCGCCGTTCCCAGCCGAACTTCTGGGCTCCGACGCTGAAGCACTCCCTCAGCCGACGGGTGGAGAACGGCCGCCCCGTGGACTCGTCGCGCGCGGGCTCATTGCGCAGCCGCAGCTCGATGGGGTCCATACGCAACTCGTACGCCAACTCGTCAAGCGCGGACTCGATGGCGAAGGCAGCTGGTGTGCGACCCGGCCCCCGCGCGAAGGTGGGCGTGGGGACGTCCAACGGGATCAGCCGGTACGAGGCGCGGACATTGGGCACGGAGTACAGCACGCGGGCCAGTTCGAGGACAGCGTCCTGATGTTGCTCATAGCGGGAAGTCTCGGCGCGCGCCTCATGGACGAGACCTGTAAGGCGCCCGTTGCGGTCACTGGCAAGAGCGATCCTCTGGTCAACGGCAGCTCGGTACCCCGTACCCGAAAACATTTGCTTGCGGGTCAGTACAAGTTTGACCGGACGCCCTACGTGCCGGGCGGCCATGGCCGCGAGCGTCACGTGCGGCCAGGCACGAAGAGCGCTGCCGAACGCGCCTCCGACGTAGGGGGATATGACGCGCACGGCTGACTTCGGCAGGCCGAAGACTGCCGCTATCTGTGGCGCTGTCGACTGCACCCACTGGGTTTTGTCCCACAAGGTGAGTGTGTCGCCTTCCCAGCGGGCGACAGTGGCATGCGGCTCCATCGGATTGTGGCTCTCGCGAACCATGCGGTATTTCCGGTCGACCACCCTGTGCGCGGTGCGCAGCGCCGCATCGACGTCGCCCCGGCTGTAGTTCCCCTGCTCACCGGCCGGTACAAGGGGGCGCGCCCGGGAAGTCGCCAACTCGGTCGACGGCTGTTCCGCCGCGTAGGTGACCTCGACCAGCCCAGCGGCGTGCCGGGCCGTCTCCAGCGTCTCGGCGATCACCACGGCGATCGGCTGACCGAAGAATCGCACCCGGTTGTCCTGTAGGACATGCAACCGCTCCCCGACGGGAGGGTCAATGGAGGTGCGGAAGTCGCGGTACGGGAGCTCGGGAGCGTTGAGGTGGCTGAGGATCTCCAGCACACCCTGTTGCGCGCGGGCGGCCCGTGTATCGATGCCGGTCACCCTGCCGAGACCAATGGTGCTGCTGACCATGACGGCATGGACCAGGCGCGGCGCTTCGAACTCGGCGGCGTAGGTGGCGGCACCGGTGACCTTGGCGTGGCCATCGACCCTCGATACGGGTGCGCCGACTGCTGACGGTGTCACTTCCTGCCTCCCACAGTGCCGAGTTGGCGGGCTACGGTTCGCCGGAGTAGTTCAGCCTTGAACGCGTTATGCCGAAGCGACCTGGCGCCGTCGGCGGCCTTGGCCGCCGCGTCGACCCAGAGTTGTCGCGAAGGGCGGGCGCCCAGCAGCCGGTGCTCGACCGCGGGCAGCCGCCATGGAACGGTGGCCACTCCCCCGACAGCGACACGGGCGGAGCGGATGACGTCCTCTTCGATGTGCAGTGCTACGGCGGCGGAGGTCAGGGCAAACTCGTATGACTGGCGGTCCCGTACCTTCAGGTAGCCCGATGTCCTGGTGTGCGCGGCGGCAGGAACGTCCACGGCGGTGATGAGTTCCCCAGGGCGGATGTCGTGCTCGCGTTCTGGTGTGGTTCCGGGGCGGAGCAGGAAGTTCGCCACGGGTACGGAGCGCGCGCCGGCACGGCTGCGTAGGTGGATGACCGCGTCGAGCGCCAGTAGCGCGACGGCGAGGTCAGAGGGATGCGCGGCCACACAGGCTTCCGAGGTGCCCAGGATGGCGTGGGTGCGGTTGTGACCGTGGAGCGCGGCGCAGCCCGTGCCCGGTTCCCGTTTGTTGCAGGAAGCCGAGACGTCCCGGAAGTAGGTGCAGCGGGTCCGCTGCATGAGGTTGCCCCCGATGGACGCCGCATTGCGAAGCTGTGCGGATGCACTCAGCTCAAGGGCCTGCGCGATCGCTGGGTAGCGGGTGCGAACGGCGGGGTGCGCCCCGACATCGCTCATGCGAGCCAGCGCACCGATGCGCAGACCGCTCGACGTCGAGGAGATCTCGTGCAACGGCAGGTCGTTGATGTCCACGACGCTGCTGGGGCGCTCGACCGTCTCGCGCATGAGGTCAACCAGCGTGGTGCCGCCCGCCAGGTATCGGCCGCCCCGCGCTCCTGCGGCGAGGGCGGCGTCGATCGTTCGCGCCCTGGTGAAGGAGAAAGGATGCATGAACGACCGCCTACCTTCCGTCCGCCGCGTCCCGCACGGCGGAAACGATGTTGACGTAACAGCCGCACCGGCAGATGTTCCCGCTCATCCATTCGCGGATTTCCTCGCGTGACCCGGTGTGACCTTCGCTGATGCAGCCGACACCGGACATGATCTGTCCGGGTGTGCAGTAACCGCACTGGAACGCGTCGCGTTCCACGAACGCCTTTTGGAGCGGGTGCAGTCGGTCTCCGTCGGCCAGGCCCTCGATGGTTGTGACGGCGCTGCTCTCGCACCGCACGGCGAGCGTCAGGCACGCGTTGACCCGCTTGTCGTCGACCAAAACCGTGCAGGCGCCACAGGCACCCTGATCGCAACCCTTCTTGGTACCGGTCAGCCCCAGTCTCTCGCGGAGCAGGTCCAGCAGGGAGGTGCGATTGTCGACGGTCAACACATGACGTTCGCCGTTGATCGTCAGGGACACATCACTCGATGGTGCGGCCGGAGCGGACTCGTCGCCGGAGGACGAGACAGCCAGCATCGCACCGCCGACCGCCGCACCGCCGGCACCGGCCGTCGCTGACACAAAGGTGCGGCGCTTCCACACCGTCGTCCTTCGACTGTCCGCCGGGCTGCCACGGTTGTCACCCTGCTCCTTGATCTGCTCGTCTGCCGAGCTCTCAGCGAACAAGACACTTCTCCTTCACATACATGAACTGAGTCAGATGTCACAAGCGATGGGCGTCGGGCCCCGTCACGGTCCTGGCGGATCCGGCCGTCCCGCCGCCTCAGAGGATCGTCTTCGGTGCTGCACCAGCTCGCTGTATGGCGGGTTTCGCTCCGATGACTACCTCATATCCGAGGTACTCGGCATTCAGCACCTCAACGAGTTCAGGCAGTTCGTCATAGATCTCGTTGCATGCTTCCTCCCCCAAGAACTGCTCCACTTCCGCCCGCCGTGTCAGTGCTTCGGCGAGGCCCCGCGCATAAGTCAGGCTCGTTTCTCTGGTGAGATCGATCGCACCCTTGACGTCCAAGCCGACGTCAGAGCACAGGCCGGCAAGCTGCCCAGCGGCCGGAAAACACGTAAGTGGCAATACTTCCTCAAACCGGGCGCGCCACGCTTGGTTTTCCGGAACAGCCAGCTCTACTGTCTCGGCGATAATGAGCGAACCCCCTGCCCTCAGACAGCGCTTCGCTTCGCTGAGCGCGCCCCGCTTGTCCTTCATATGGCACATTGACTCAAACAAGAGAACGGCATCAAAAGAATCATCCGGAAAGGGCAGATGTTCCGCGTCAGCGACCATGAATTGCAATCTATGTGACAGCGCTGCCGCCTCAACTGCCATGCGCGCGCTCAAAATTTGTCCCTTTCCGAGATCCACCCCCGTCACGCGGCAGCATTTTTCTCGCGCTATAAGGAAGTCGGAATTCCCTGCCCCGCAGCCGACATCGAGAAGATGGTCATCAGCACGCAGGTCTGCCTGGTCGACAATATAGCGCGTCAGACGATCCGTGGCATCGCGGAACGCGACTCCTTCTGCCAAGTCCGTATAGTAGCCGCGATGGATTGACGTGCATCCGAATGCAAGTGCATAGAAGGCACAATAGCTGTTGTACATGAGGTTCAGTTCAGAACGCAGATCGTCCATGTGGCCCGCTCCCTTGTAGGCTGCGCACAGCAGTGCTCGACACCTGAGGCAAAAGCAATCAGCAGAACCGCGCTGCGCTGAAACGCATCAGCTTTTTCCCAGTATCCCGCCGTACTTCTGATAGGCCAGCAGATCTTCTTGAGATCCCTTACTCAGTGCGGAGAGAGACCGCAAGCGCGTATCCGCCCATGTTGTCAAAAGTGAGTTCCTCGCCACCGCGGCAACGTCCCTCAGACGTCTTACGGAGGAAATCGCCAGAGGATCGGATTCCACTGACCTGAAATAGGCGGCACAAGCTTCTGGCAGACGCTTTTGAGCTTCCATGCATTGACCTACCATAAACTCCGATATGTGTCTCACCTGTGGCCCTAGAACAGACGCCCAGCGATAAGACTCCACCGCACCGTCAAGATCGCCCTTCTCGATGCACACTTGACCCAACGTGCATCGGGCTTGCGGACTCGCAGGGGCATGGGAGACCAGGTCGACCGCATACTGTTCAGCGGCTTCGATGTCTTCGCAGAGCAGATTCTCTTTTGTCCTGCTCTCCAAAACCCCGTATCGCAGAATCTGCCAATCGTCCCTGTTGCCCAGATCAGCGTCATACAAGAGTCGGCAGTAATGTTCCGCTTGGTCCATCTCTCGGCTCATCGAGGCGTGATCTCCTGCCAACTGCGGCAAGAACGCACCGATGCGGTGATACCGGCTCAAGAGTTTATATTGCTCTTGTCCTTCTGAATCCACTGCGCCGATGGATTTTTTATGTTCGCGCACGTAGTGCCTGAATCCATCGATGTCGTCCAATGACTTGATACTGAGCTGGGCCAGCAAGTACGTAGCCTCCACATGACCCCAACAGCCTGGCCGACCATAGGCTACGACCTGCTCAAGCTCTGATGTGTCGAGTGAGGTCTGTCCATCGTAGAAAAGAATCACCTTGGCGAGGCCGCGCATGTAGAGCAGGGCTGCATCATCTTCCGAGATCCCTTCATCCGACGCACTCGGCCGCACGGATACCTCACATTTCAGGATTACCGCGTGAAGCCCCATCCGGTGCAGCAGCCAAAGCGATCGCAGCCGCGCTCCTGAATCAAGACCGCTGTATGCGTCAAGGTGGTCACACAGCCCTTGCCACTCAGGTGTCCTCCACTCTGATCCCAGTTCACGAGGATCTTTGACCAGGTAACGCATCGCACCGGCAGTCTTGACGATCACCTCTCTCGACGAGGGCATGATGCTCCCATGGAGCCGCGGGTAACTGCCGTCATTCTCATACAGGGCCCTGGATGCCAGATGAGCTCCCAGAGTCAAGGGATTTCCATCAGCCTCCCACACGCCCAGATCAATGAAAGGTCGATACAGCCAGCTGAGGAAGTTTTCGGTATCCATGGCCTCGCCCCTTTTATTTGATGGACAGGTGGGGGCAGTCAGGGGTCTGACTGCCCCCACCCCCCTACATCAGATCGAAGTACGCGCCGGACGATCCTTTCGGATTGACCGGAAACGCTCCAACTTGATTTCCATCCTCAACACCTCCTAACCCGGGAGGAGTGGATTGAACGAGATTCACACTGCCACTCAGAAATCGGATCGGTCAACCCTCGTTTCACTGTTATCCATCTTTTTCCGGGTGTAATAATTGGCGCGGTTTTGCGCACGGCGAAATTCCGCTCGGTAGGAGAGCGGTATGGTTTTCGGTACGACCGTCCCCACGGCCAGGCAGCCAGATTTCCCATCGGGGTACCGTGTACGTCCGGGGAATCAGAGAGCTGACCACCATCCTCGCGCCTCGGGTCCGGCCGGTGGGTTGCGGCGCAGGCCGAACGGTCGACCGCCGAGTCGAATGGGAAGTTTGGGCAGTCTGGTGCGCACCCCCGACGGAAGGGTCGTGTCCGCGAGACTGCCGTTTGCCATGAGGTGCGGGTCCTCGAAGAGATCCTCCGGACGTGCGATACGCGCGTAGGGAAGTCGTGCGTCATGGCACCGCTTCTCCAGCTCCGCGACGGGGAGGGCGCGGAGCATCGCGGCGACTTCCGGGATGAGCCGCGGCCGCGCGTCGATCCGGAGTTCATTGGTGGCGAGCTCCGGCGCGGCGGCCAGGTCATCTCGTTCGAAGACCCGGCAGAACCCGGTCCAGTGGGCGTCACTGGTGATGCCGACGAACAGGTGCTCGTCGTCCGCCGTCTCGAACAATTCGTAGACTGCCCACGCGCTGACCCGCGCGGGCATGGGCGGAACGGGCCCGTCGCCGAGTGCCGCGTAGGCCATGTGCTGACCCATCAAGAAGGCCGCGGTCTCGAACAGCGAGGCTTGGACGAGGGTGCCCTCGCCCGTCACGTCCCGTTCGCGCAGGGCCGCCAGAATGCCGACCGCCCCGAAGACTCCGCCGAGGATGTCCGTGATGGACGTACCCGCCCGCAGCGGCCGGCCAGGGGGGCCGGTCATGTAGGCCAGGCCACTCATCATCTGCACGACCTCGTCGAGGGCGGCGCGGGTGTCGTAGGGGCCCGGCAGGAAGCCCTTGAGCGAGCAGTAGACGAGCCGTGGGTTGAGGGCGCGGGCCTCCTCCGGCCCAATCCCTGCCCTGCGGAGCGCTCCTGGTCCCATATTCTCGATCAGCACGTCCGCGTCGAGTATCGCCCGGCGGATCTCGGCGAGCCCGTCGGCGGTCTTGTAGTCGACCTCGACACTGCGCTTGTTACGGTTGAAGAAGCCGAAGTAACCGGTGCCGAAGCCCTTGAGACGACGGGTGCGCTCACCGCCGGGGGGCTCGATCTTGACGACGTCGGCACCGAGGTCGGCGAGCAGCATCCCGCACGACGGGCCGAGGATGGTGTGGCCGATCTCCAACACGCGGACGCCGTGTAGGGGCAGCGTCCGTTCGGTCGGAGACTCGTCCGTCGGGAAGTTCATGACGTGCTGCCTTCCTCGGGGAGCGAACGAGGCCCGGGGCCGGTGTAGCGAAAGCCGACGGCGGGGGGCGTCGGGCCCTTGATACGCCCACCCTGCAGAGTCTGTTCGAAGGCGTGCGCGCAGATTCCCACGCTGCGGGAGAGGATGAAGACACCGCGGCCCAGCTCCCAGGGGAAGCCGAGTTCGAGTAGAACAACGGCGGCGATGCCATCGATGTTCATCGGGACGCTGCGGCCGGAACTGCTGAGGGACCGCTCGACTTCCCGGGCCGCGGCCAGGTACTTCCCTGATACCCGATCGGCGGCGTGCGCCTCGTCGACCAGTTCCGCCAGCCTCACTGCCCGAGGGTCCACGTGATGGAAGCGATGCCCGAATCCCGGAATGAAGCGCCCATGCTCCGTGCGCCAGGCATCGAGTTCACGCCGCACCGCGAAGGCGGCTTCCTCGCCCTTGTCCTGCCCGTCGATGACGCGAGCCAAGAGCCGCATGCACTGCTCTCCCGCGCCACCATGCACGTCGCCGAGGGCGTTGACACCGCTGGCCATCGCGTTGTTGATACCGACGCCGCAGGTAGCCGCCATGCGGGCGGTGGCGATCGACGGAGCCTGGGGTCCGTGGTCGACGGCGGCGACGAGCACTGCGCCGAAGAGGTCGGCGTGCCGCGATTCCGGCAGTTCACCACGGAGCATCAACCAGATCATCGCGGGAAAGGAGACTCGGCCGATGAGCTGTTCGACCGGATAACCGCGGAGCCGGATCACGCCGGGCTCGATGTCGACGATGTCGGTCTGCCACCAGTCGACCACGGCGTTCAGGTCGGCCGCGCACATGGCGCGGGTCCTCGGTATCGGAGTGGTCATGCGACTGCCTCCTGAGTGTGCGGCGTGTGCCGCTGGATGAGCTTGTTCAATACGGCGCGCAGCACCCCGCCTTGAGCGAGGTAGGCCGACTCCTGTGCGGTGTCCACACGCACCAGGGCGGCGGCCGTGTGCCGCCCGTACCGCGGGTGGTCGAAGTGAACCTCGACGTGGGCCTGTACGGGGACGGGTCCGGTCGGCAGGTCGACGGTGATGCGGGTGTCGGCGTCGAGTGGGCCCGGGTCTTCGGGGAGTTCGACCGGAACCACGCCCATGAGCACCAGGTTGGCCCGGTGGATCCGCTCGAAACTGCGCGCCAGTACGGCCCGTACGCCGAGCATTCGAGTGCCCTTGGCGGCCCAGTCACGAGCGGAGCCGGCGCCGTAGCCGGCACCCGCCACGACGACGGCCGGCACCCCGACCCTGCGGAGCAGGTCGGCGGCCTCGTGGACGGCCAGCGGTTCGCCGACCCCCGTAAGCCGGGTGAGGCCGCCGGTCAGTGGGGCGACGAGGTCGTTGCGCAGCCGTACGTTGGAGAACGTGCCGCGCACCATGACGTCGGCATTGCCCCGGCGGGCGCCGTAGGAGTTGAAGTCCGCGCGCGCGATGCCACGTTCTGTGAGCAGCCGGGCGGCGGGGCCGTCTGATTCGATGGAGCCGACGGGGGAGATGTGGTCGGTGGTGACGTTGTCCCCGAGGACGAGCAGGGGGACCGCGGCGGTGATCGGGCCGTCGGTGGGTACAGCGGGTTCCACGAACGGCGAGGGTGAGATGTAGGTGCTGTTCCGGTCCCACGGGAAGTGGGTTCCGACCGGGGAAGAGAGGATGTCCCAGCGTCGGCCACCCGCGTGGATATCGACGCCGGCGTACGCGTCCGGTCCGGCGGACCGGGCGGTGATCGCTTCGGTTTCAGCGGGATCGGGCCAGAGGTCCGCGAGGTACACCGGTGTGCCGTCGGCGCCGGTGCCCAGTGGGTCCCGGTCCAGGTCGGCGCGCATGGTGCCGGCCAGCGCATAGGCGATCACGAGGGGAGGTGACGCCAGGTAGTTCGATCGTACGACCGGGTGGATGCGGCCTTCGAAGTTCCGGTTGCCGGAGAGTACGGCCGCGACGTCCAGGTCGCGGTCACGTATCTCGGCCTCGACTGCCTGGTCGAGGGCGCCGGAGTTGCCGACGCAGGTCGCGCAGCCGTAGCCCACGACCGCGAAGCCCAGTGTCTCGAGCGCCTCGGTCAGCCCCGCCTCGGCAAGGTAACGGGTGACAGAGCGCGAACCCGGTGCCAGGGACGTCTTGATCCGCGGGTCGACGGTCAGGCCATGGGCCACGGCATTGCGCGCCAGCAGTCCCGCCGTGACCATCGCGTGCGGGTTGGAGGTGGTGGTGCAGCTGGTAATCGCCGCGATCACGATGTCGCCGTGGTCCAGCGTCGCCGGGATGTCGCCGTGGGCACCGTATGGGTCGCCGATCCGTGGCGCGGGCGTGCTCGCGGCGACTTGCGGCAGCTCCAGTCGTTGCTGGGGCCGCTTGGGGCCGGCTACGCTCCGCCCGACCGTGCCCAGATCGATCTCGACGATCTCGGCGTAGTCACGGACGGAAGCCGGGTCGTCCCACAGTCCAACGGCGCGGGCGTAGTCCTCGACGAGCCGGGTCCGTGCCGGGTCGCGTCCGGTGACGCCGAGATGTTCGATCACCTTGTGGTCGACAGGGAACATTCCGCATGTCGCGCCGTACTCCGGCGCCATGTTCGCGAGTGTCGCCCGGTCCGCGACCGTCAGGTTCGCCAGCGCCGGGCCGAAGAACTCCACGAACCGTCCCACGACGCCGACCTCGCGCAGCCGCTGAGTGAGGGTAAGGACCAGGTCCATGGCCAGCACTCCGGCAGGCAGGGCGCCGGTCAGCCGTACTCCGACGACGTCGGGTACGAGCATCGAGACGGGCTCGCCCAGCATCGCGGCCTCGGCCTCGATGCCGCCGACTCCCCAGGCGAGCACGCCGAGGCCGTTGATCATCGGTGTGTGGCTGTCCGTGCCGATCTGGGTCTCGGGGTGCACCAGGCCGCTCGGGTCCTCGCACACCACGTTCGCTAGATGTTCCAAGTTGATCTGGTGGATGATCCCGTTGCCCGGCGGGACGACACGTACCCCGTCGAACTCGGCCTGGGCCCATTTCAGGAACTCGTAACGTTCCTTGTTCTGCCGGTACTCGTTGTCCAGGTTGCGGTCGAGGGCGTCGGGCGTGCGGGCGACGTCGACCACGAGTGAGTGGTCCACGACGAGGTCGACGGGACGTACCGGGCGGACCGCGGCTCCGTCGCCGCCTGCCTGGGCGACGCGGTCCCGCAGCGTGGCGAGGTCGGTCAGGGCGACCAGCCCCGAGTAGTCCTGCATCACCACGCGGCTGGGGTGGTAGGCGATCTCCACCGGCTCGCCGGTGTGGCGGCCGCGCCGCGCGACCTGCTCGAGGTGCGCGGCGGTGACCAATTCGCCGTCTTCGTGCCGAAGCAGGTTTTCCAGCAGGATCAGCAGGCTGACGGGGAGGCGGGTCACTTCCGGAAAGTGTGTGGCCAGAGCGGGCAGGTCCAGGTAGGCACGGAGCCTGCCGCCCAGGTGGGCCGCACGGCGGATGCCGAAGGAGTCGAGTGGCGTGGTCACTTCAGGAACACCGTGCCTTCCATGATCACGCGAGCGGTGCGGCCGATGACGGCGGACCGCAGGAGTGGCGTGCCGGAGGGGTCGTTCTCCCGTTCCACGGTGACGTCGAGGGTGCCGCCGGGGTGACCGATCCGGACGGAGTACGGTGCGCCGTCGGCCGGGTATCCCCGGTAGGACTCGTGGGCGATGGTGCCGGGGATGCCGGAGGCGACGGCGGTGCCGATCGAGCCGGTCGCCGGATGCGCCTTGGAGAACGCCCGGCGCGCCATGGAACGGGAGACGAGGTCGTGTGCGGCCGCGTGGACCCGGACTCCGTTGAGGGCGTCGTAATCGGTGGGCGGCGCGATGACGAATGCCAACGGGTTGACCCGGGAGCGCAGTTCCTCCTCCACACCGGGGCCGGAGAGGAACCCGATCTCCCGTGACACCCGTGCCCGTACCGCCTCAAGACGATCGATCAGTGCGCTGTCCGCCTGGAGTGTGTCCACACCGGTGCGCGGGTCCACCCCTACGTCGGTGGCGCGAACGAACACGCACAGGTTCGCGGCGTCGACGACGCTCATGTCGAGGCGTCCGATGCCCGGCACGTCAATCGTGTCCACCGCGTTGCCTGTGGGCAGCACCCCGCGTTTCATGATGCCGCCGCCGAAGTCGCCGAAGTCCAGGTCGATCCGGGCGCCGGTGCCGGGTACGCCGCCGATGGCGAAGTCACCCTGCCATGCGGGCCGGCCATCCTCGGTCACCGGAACGGTCGTGAGCAGGCGCCGGCCGGTGTTGACTTGGTGGATGGCCACGGTCGCGGCCCCGCCAGCCGGCTTGGCGTAACCGCGGTGTACGGCGTAGGCGGCCGCACCGGCGGATATGTTGCCACAGTTGCTCGTCCAGTCCACGGTCGCGAGCGCCGTACCCACCTGCCCGAACAGGTAGTCGACATCGCAGTCGGGCCGGGTGGGCGGCCCAATGACGGCGAGCTTGCTGGTGAGCTTGTCCGCTCCGCCCAGACCGTCGATCTGACGGACGTCAGGGCTTCCGAAGACGTCCAGGACGACGTCGTCACGCTCCCGGCCGGGAGCGGGCAGCAAATGGCGTTCGATGAAAATCCCCTTGCTGGTGCCGCCGCGGACGATGGCGCACTCGATGCCGGTCATACATGCCTTTCTTGGGCGGAGTCCGAGGTGGTGCCCAGAAAATCGATCAGGACGGGGTAATAGGCGTCGCCGCGTCCGCCCGCGGTGGCGCGGGCGAGCGCGGCGTCGGTCGCCGCCAGCAGTGCGTCGTCGGTGCCGGTCGCCGCGGCGAGTTCGTGAGCGAGCGCGAGGTCCTTGCGCGCGTAGTCCGCGGGGAAGGACCCTGTTGGAAAGTGCTCATCGACGAGGTGCGGGCCTTGGACGCGCACCGCCCGCTGTCTGCCGAGCCGTGGCCGAGCGCCGTGAGCAGGGTCCGGGGATCGACACCCAGCTTCCGGCAAACACGCACCGAGAGAGCGAGAGCGTGCACCGTCTCGAACAGGACCATGTTGTTCATGGTCTTCACAACCTGGCCGCTGCCGACGGGCCCGCAGTGCAGGATGTCGGAGCCCATGGTGGCGAGCAGCGGCTCAATGCGAGTGAATACATCCGGCGCGGCCCCGACCATGAAGCTCAGCGAGCCGGCCCGTGCCGCCTGCCGCATCCGTGCCATGGGAGCGTCCGCGAACTCGATGCCGTACTCGGCGAGTTCGCCGGCCAGACTCTGTGTGAGGGCGACTGAAGTCGTGCCGCAGTCGATGACGAGTCGGACTTCCGACGCGGGCTCGCTCAGGGCCCGGCACGTCTCCCGCGTCGCCTCACCGTCGGCCAGGCACAGGAACACGACCTGGGCCTGGGTCCGCAGCCCGGCCAGTGAGCCTGCCGCACGGGCGCCGGCGGCGACTGCCCTGCTGACGGCATCATCGCGCAGGTCATGGACGAGTACCGGGCCTTTGGCGCGTGCCGTCAGATGCGCGCACATCGGTTCTCCCATGACGCCGAGGCCGACGAAGCCGATCGGCGCGCTGAGGAGGGCACTCACTGCATACCCCAGTAGATGCTCTTAGCGGCCTGGTAGGTGCGGATGCCGTACAGCCCCTTCTCCCTGCCGACACCGCTGGCCTTGAAGCCGCCGAACGGCATCGCGACGCTGATCTGCTTGTAGGTGTTGATCCACACGGTGCCGGCTTCCACGGCCCGGCCCACCCGGTAGGCACGCTGGTAGTCCCGGGTCCAGATCCCGCACGCCAGGCCGAAGTCCGTGTCGTTGGCCTGAGCGATGAGATCGGCCTCATCGTCGAAGGGGAAAACACACAGCACCGGACCGAACACCTCCTCACGGACGATGCGTGCGTTCCGTGGCAGGTCCGCGAGGACGGTCGGCAGGTAGTAGGCTCCGTCGGCCAGTTCCGGGTCATGGGCGCGGGCGCCCCCGGACAGTACCTTGGCCCCCTGGGCGACCGCCTCGTCCACGAACGCTTCGACCCGGTCCCTGTGCGAGGCCGAGGAGAGCGGCGCGATCTGCGACTCCGGCCTGTCCGGCGGCCCGACCCGGAGCCGGGACGTGTGCTCGACCAAACGCCCGACAAACTCGTCGTACTGGGAACGCTCGACGAACAACCTTGAGCCGGCGATGCAGGATTGGCCGGAGGAGGTGAAGATCCCGTTAGCGACCCCGGTCACGGCACGGTCGAGGTCCGCGTCGGCGAACACGGCATGGGGAGACTTGCCGCCGAGTTCCAGGGCGAACGGCACCATGCGCTCCCCCGCCGAGCGACCGATGGCGCGCCCCGTCGCGGTGCCGCCGGTGAACGAGATCATCCGGACGCGCGGGTGCTCGACAAGTGCCGCTCCGGTATCCCCGCCCGGACCCGTGAGGACGTTGAGCACGCCGGCGGGGAGCCCCGCTTCCAGCGCGAGCCGACCGAGTTCCAGCCCGATGGTCGGCGTGACCTCGGAGGTCTTGAGGACCACGGCGTTTCCCGCCGCGAGGGCGGCCGAGACCTTCTGCGACTCCAGTGTCAGGGGGGAGTTCCACGGCGTGATAGCGGCAACCACCCCGTAGGGTTCGTAGACGACCATCGACAGGTAATCGCCGCGATGGGGGGCCACCTCGGAAACCATGGTGTCGCAGATTCCGGCGAAGTAGCGGAAGGCAGCGGTGGCGCCGGCGGCCTGTGCCCGGCATTCGCCGAGCAGTTTGCCGTTCTCCCGCATCTGGCGCCGCGCGAGTTCTTCACCGTGCGTTTCCAGCAGGTCGCCGATGCGGCGCAGCACGGCCGCCCGCTGATCCGGCCTGAGGGCGTGCCAGGCCGGCTGGGCGACCGCGGCGGCGGCAACCGCTCGGTCGACGTCCGCCGGACTGGCCGCGGCGATGAGTCGGTTGACACTGCCGTCCGCGGGATTGACGGATTCGAACGGCTCGCCTGAGCCGGTGGCCCACTCGCCGTCGATGAGAAGGGCAGTGGTTTCCATGTCGATGCGCTCCTGTTCGGTGAATGCGCGGTTCGTCGGCTCACGCACAGCTTTGGCGGCCGGTACGGGGGTCCTTGAGGAACGAGACGGCGATGAGGCTGATGACCGCACCGAGCACCGCGTACCCGGCGACCGCGTAGCCGCTGTGATCCCACTTGAAGAGCAGTGCCGTGATGAGCGGCGTCGGGCCACCGGCAACGATCGAGGACAGCTGGTACCCGACCGAGGCGCCGCTGTAGCGCACTTCGGGGCTGAAGGACTCGGCTATGAGCACGGCCTCGGACGCGTACGACATCGCGAACGGCACGAGGGCGACAAGGATTGCGAGGAATGCGAGCGGAGCGGAGCCACTGCCCAGCATGGAGATGTAGAGCGGGGCGAAGATCCCGGAGAGAGCCACTCCGGTGACAAAGACCCGCTTGCGTCCGATCCGGTCGGACAGGGCGCCGAACAGCGGGATGGCGACGCCGCAGACGACCGCGGACAGCATGAGCGCGGTGAGCAGAAAACCGCGACTGTACCCGGCGATCACAGTCCCGAAGGTGAAGACGAAAACCGTGGCGATCTGGTAGAAGGACATCTCCGCCATGCGCAGGAAAGCGATGACAAGGATCTCCTTGGGGTTGCGCCGTACGGCCTCCCACACCGGCCGGCGTGCCAGGCGCTGTTCCTCGGCGGCCTTGACGAAGACCGGGGTCTCCTCCACGGTGCGGCGGAAGTAGAACCCGAGCCCCACGAGCACGATGCTGCTGAGGAAGGGAATCCGCCATCCCCAGTCCATGAAGGCCGGGCCGGTGAGACTGTCCACGATGACGAAGACCAGGTTCGCGAGCAGCAGACCGATCGGCACCCCGACCTGCGGCCAGCTCGCCGCAAGACCACGGTTGCCCTTCTTCGCCCACTCCATCGAGACGAGCACCGAGCCCGCCCACTCACCGCCGACGCCGACTCCCTGAAGGAACCGCAGGACGGTGAGGGTCACCGCACCCCAGGCACCGACTGAGTCGTATCCCGGTACGAAGGCGACGGCGAACGTGCCGATGCCCATGAACAGCAGCGATGCGATCAGGGTCTTCTTGCGGCCCGCACGGTCCCCGAAGTGGCCGAACAGCAGCGCACCGATCGGCCGGGCGAAGAACCCCACGGCGAACACGGCGTAGGCGTTGATCGTGGCGACGAACGGGTCGCTCGCGTGGAAGTACAACGCGGGGAAGATCAGTCCGCTGGCAACGCTGTAGAGGATGAAGTCGTACCACTCGATCGACGTCCCGACGACGCTGGCCACGACGGCGCGTCGACGCTTGGTGCGATCAAGGTCGGTTTCCTGGGAATCGGCCGTCGAGGCCGCGGTTCCGGTCAGGGACGTTGTTTCACTCATGGTCTCTGCCTCACGTCATCGTGGAGCTGACATCGATCATGGATTCGGGCGACCCGCGCCATCGTGAGGTGACACAGAGCTGGGGAGATTCGGGCGACCCGCGCCATCGTGAAGCTGGCATCAGTCTGAGATTTCAGACGGCCTGCCCGCTGGCTTGAAACTACCCACGCTCAAGCAGTTGGGTCACTCGATTTCTCAGCTATGATTAACTGAGAAAAAGTAATGTAAGGAGTCGATAGATGGGGTGGCAACTGCCGTCGCTCAACCCGCTGAAGGCTTTCGAAGCCGCCGGACGGCACGGCAGCCTGACCCGCGCGGCCAAGGAGCTGCACGTGACACAGGGAGCCGTCAGCCGCCAGGTACGCCTGCTGGAAACCGAACTCGGAGTGCGGCTGTTCGAGCGCCGCCACCGGCTGATCGTGCTCACGCCCGAGGGCGAACAGTACCTGGCCGACATTTCCGCCGCCTTCGCCACGATCGACCAGGCCACGGCGCGGTTGCAGAGCCGCCGCCGTCGCGCCGTACTGAAGATCCAGGCTTACACGACATTCGCCATGCGATGGCTGATCCCCCGCCTGCCCGAGTTCAACGAGGCACATCCGGAGATCGAAGTCCAGCTCTCGGCGTCGACGCGCGATGTCAACTTCGACCGGGACGACCTGGACGCCGCGATCCGCTCCGGGAACGGCCAGTGGCCGGGGCTCCACGTGCTCCACCTGTGCCAGTGCGTCCTCATCCCGGTGACGTCCCCTTCGCTGGCCACCGGGCCGCCCAAGCTGCATACACCGGCAGACCTGGCTCGTACCACGCTTCTGCACTCCCTCGCCCGGCCACACGACTGGGCGACCTGGCTGGCCGGGACCGACTGCGGTGATGTCGACCCGGAACGGGGGCTGCGCTTCGAAAGTTCGAGCCTCGCCTACGAGGCAGCCATGCAAGGCCTCGGGGTCGCCATCGGACAACCTGAGCTGGTCCGCTCAGACCTGCGCTCCGGACGCCTGGTCGCACCCATCGACCGAGAGGTCGAACTGCCGGAGGGCTATTACTTCGTCTGGCCGGGTGGGCGACCGGAGAGCCCGAAGATCCAGGTCTTCCGCGACTGGCTGGAGCAGACCGCGCATCCGGCGGCGCCCGAGGGCTGAACCGTGCTGTCCCCGTGCCCCGGCCGAGGAGCGACGAGCCCCACTCCGCGGGCACTCCGCCAGTCGACGGGAAAGTAGGATGAAACCGGTGGAGTGTTCCACGAAGGAATGGCTCTTCCGTCCTGACGCGGCCGTCGACATCGTCGTCGAAGGAGGCCGGGATGGTCACGACACCAGCGCACGGCAGTGCGCCATCCCTCGACACCGTAGCTGGCCTGCTCGACGCGCTCGCCTCGGACGCCCGCGGCCATGAAGTAGAGGGCCTGGCGGACGCTCTGGTCAGCAGGGTCTCCCCGGAGGGCGCGGAGCGGGTGCGGGCTTCCACACGTCGACTCCGTGAAGTACTGGACCGACGGCTGCGCCGCGAGCGGGAACTCATCGCGCTGTACGGCACCGCCTGCGACCTGGCACAGATCCGCGATGTGGGTACGGCGCTGGACTCCATCGTGCGGCGTGCGCACGATGTAGTGCCGTCCGCCGACGCGGTCTACCTGTGCCTGCGCAGTGACTCGTCGGACGGGTTCTACGTCAAAGCCAGCGTGGGTCTGACGTCTCCCGCCTTCATGCATGTGGAAGTCCCGTCCGGATGCGGCATGTCCAGCGTGATCGAACGCACCCGGGCTCCCCTGCAGATCCAGCGCTACAACCGCAGCACCGGCTTCCGGCACGATTCCGAACTCGACCGGGCCCTGGCCGACGACGGTCTGGTCTCCGTACTGGGCACGCCCTTCATGCTGCGTGGAGAGGTGATGGGGATACTCTTCGCCGCGAACCGGATCGAGCGGGTCTTCAGCAAGGAAGAGATCTCCTTGCTGACCGCGTTCGCGGATCACGCCGCGGTCGCCCTGCACAACGCACGGCTCTTCGCCGGGCTGGAAGAAGAACACCGTGCCGTGGCGAACCACGTCACGGCCATGAAGCGTTCGGCCCAGCTGCACGACTCACTGACAGACCTCGTGATCAGCGGCGCCGATGTCACCGACGTCGCGGACGCTCTTGCGGATGTTTTCGCGGAGGACCTGCTGCTAGTCGGCAAGAACAACGAGGTCACTTCCGTACGCGGCCGGCCCGTCACCGCCGGCGAGGAATGCGAACACGCGCATGCCCAGTACGGCAGGGCCGTACCGTCCGAGATCGCCGAGGACATCATGGCCAGCCAGCGCAGTGGCCATTGCGTGGTGAACAAGGCCACCCGTTGTGCCCGGTACGTGGCGGCCATCCCTTCCGGCCATACCTATCTGGGCGCCCTGGTGCTGCACACCACGCACGGTCTCACCGACCTCGATGTACGCACACTGGAACGGGCTGCCCAGATCGTGGCCCTCCTGACGCTGCGGGAGCAGGCCATCGGCGACGCCGAGGAAAGGGTACGGGGCGAGCTGCTGGAGGAGTTGCTGAGCAGGCCGAAGCCACTCCGGGAAAGCACCAAACTGTTCGCCCACTCCCGGCACTTCGACGTGGCTCGCCCGCACGTGGTGGTGGCGGCGGCACTTCCCGACAGCCCCCGCTCCGAGGCCCGGCAGGCCGTTCGGGAGACGGCCCTGGCCGAGGGGGGCCTGGGAGGCGAGTACAACCGGTCTCTCGTGGCCGTGCTGCCCGGCGACGATCCAGGCGCCACGGCCGTCCGGGTCAGGCGACGGCTCAGCGCGGCGACGGACGGGCCGGTGCTCGTCTGCGCCGCGGATGCCGCCGACCCCCGCACCGGTGACCTGGCCGCCCAAGCCCCGGTCGCGGTCCGCTGCCTGCAACTTCTGCAAGCGCTGGGCCGGCGGGGCGCGGCGGCCACGACGCGGGACTTCGCCCTGTACAGCCTGCTGTTGGATCCCCAGCGGGACACCCAGCTGAAGACCTTCCTCGGGAGCACTCTGGGAAAGCTCCAGGCGTATGACCAGGAGCACGGATCCGATCTGATCAGGACCCTCACTGTGTTCTTCGCCACCGGCTCCAGCGCGGCACAGACCGCGCGCGAGCTCTATGTCCACCCGAACACGGTGATCAAGCGCCTCGACCGGGTGGGATCCTTGCTCGGCTCGGACTGGCAGGCCGAGCCCCGAGCCCTCCAGCTGCGGATTGCTCTGCACCTCCATGACCTGTTCGGCAAGATCTGTGAGCTGGAGGACCGCTAGGGCGGCTCGGGCCGATTCGCCCGAGCCCGGTGGCCGGGGACGCGGCGCAGGACGCCGACGAGCTCACCAGGCCCCTGAGCCGGTGGGCGTTCCCACACCGAAAGCGCCGGAGGTGGGGTGGTTCCTCCATAGGGAGCTCACGAGCGGCGGTGTTCCCTGGACACGTAACGCAGAAGGGCCAAGCACCCAGGGAGCCGAAATGGCCACCACAGCGCCGACCGTGACGAGTGAGTCAGCCGGCATCTGGACACTCCCCCATCAGGACGTCTCCGTCCCCACCGCCCGGCGTCTCGCCCGTGCCCATCTGTGTCGGGGGCAGCTGGCACCCGACACCATCGACACCGCGCTACTGCTATTGACGGAACTTCTCACCAACGCGGTCCGGCACGGGCACGGCCCGTACGTCACCTTTGCCGTCAGTCTCCTGTCAGGACAGCTGATCCTCAGCGTGACCGATACCGGAAACGGCGGACCCCGCACGCGCCATCGGTGCGACGCGCTCTCCGAGAGCGGTCGCGGACTCGACATCGTCGCAACCCTCGCCGCCGCCTGGAGTGTCCGGAGGACAGCAGCGGGCCACACCATCTGGGCGATCATCCGTCTCTGATCCAGTGGGACGCGCGTCCACGCGACTCCAGGACACGTCCTCACTTGTGGCCAATTACATTACGTGCTAGACACGTAATGTAATTGGCCGGGCGAGCGACACCGTGCGCCCGTCCACACCGGACGCAGACATCACGACGAACCGCTCACGGTTCATCCGGAGGCATGGAATGAAGGCATGGTTCATCACGGGAGCGTCCCGTGGTTTCGGGCTGGAGATCGCACGTCAGGCCCTCGAGCGGGGAGACTCCGTCGTGGCGACCGCTCGCGATCCCCGGACAGTGGAAAAGGCGCTTGCCGAGGGCGGTGACCGGCTGCTGGCGCTCCCTCTCGATGTGACCGACGAGCAGCAGGTGCGGCAAGCCGCCGATGCGGCCGTTGACCGGTTCGGCCGGATCGACGTTTTGGTCAACAATGCGGGCCGGGGCCTCCTCGGAGCCGTCGAGGAAGCCTCCGACGATGAGGCCCAGGCCGTCTTCGGCACCAACGTCTTCGGTCTGCTGTCCGTCACCCGGGCGGTCCTGCCGGTCATGCGTCACCAGCGTTCCGGCCGGGTCCTCAACATCAGTTCCGTGGGCGGCTTCACCGTAGGCGCGGGCTGGGGAGTCTACGGCGCCACGAAGTTCGCGGTGGAGGGCCTGAGCGAGGCCATGCGGGCGGAGCTCGCACCGCTCGGCATCGCGGTCACCGTCGTGGAGCCCGGCGTCTTCCGCACCGACTTCCTGGACAGCAGCTCGTTGCACCGCACCCATCGGAGGATCGACGACTACACCGCCACAGCGGGTGGCACCAGGGTCTGGGCGGAGCAGAACAACCACGCCCAGCCCGGTGACCCGGTGAAGGCGGCCACCGCGATGATCACCGTGGCCGACAGTCCCGAGCCGCCCACGCGCATCCAGCTCGGTGCGGACTGTGTCGCACGAGTCGAGGCCAAGCTGGAGCACGTGGCGAGTGAGCTGGCGCAGTGGCGTGACCTCGCACTGTCCACCGTGCACGCCTGACCGTACGAGGACCGCTCAGCCACTACCAGGAGCACGGCAGCCCCTGTGCCGACGAACCTTAGGAGGACACCGTGCGGAACACCGCGGACCAGCGTCCGCACGTGGCCCTGATCCATGGCCTCGGCCTCGACACCACCATGTGGAACCGCGTCACACGGCTTCTGCCCGGCCGGTTCGACGTGGATTCCCATCCGCTGCTCGGTCATGCTCCGGGCGCCCTCGTGCCCCAGGGGCTCACTCTGCGCGACATGGCGGGCTTCACCGCCTCCCACCTGCGGCCTCGCACTCATCTCGTGGGCTTTTCGCTAGGTGGCCTCGTCGCCGCACACGTCGCGCGGTGGCACCCCACCCTGGTGCGTTCCCTGACCCTCGTCAGCACCGCCGGCCGCCGCACGGAGGAGGAGAGAGCCGCGGTCCGGGAGCGTTTCGCCCTCATGGAGGGCGACTTCGAGGCGGGGATCGACGACATGCTCGACCGCTGGTTCCGGCCTCACTGGCTCAAGCGGGACCAGGATCTCGTACATGACCTCGCGGCGGCCATCCGCCGGCACGACCGGGAGGCGCTCCTCGCATGCTTCCGGCTCTTCACCGAGGCCGACATCGAGGTGTGGTCAGGTCTTCCGGACATCGCCGCGCCGACCCGGGTGATCACCGGCAGCGAGGACCTGGGATCGACTCCGGCCATGGCCGCCGATCTGGCCGCCACCATCCCCTCCGCGTCCTCCTACGTAGTCGACGACTCCGCCCACTTGCTCCCCCTGGAGCAGCCGGAGGCTCTCGCGACCCTGCTCGTCGACCACGTGGACGACGTCGAGTCGGCCGCCCCGAACCGCCCTCGAAGGAGGCTCCCGTGTCCCTGACATCCGGATCGGTGGACGACCGCGTGAAGCTCGTCGTGAAGGGTGACGTCGCCGAAATCCGCCTCAACCGTCCCGACCGTCTCAACGCCGTCGACGACCGGATGATCGAAGCCTTCGCCGCTCATCTGGAGACGTTGCGGACCTCGGACGCGGTACGAGTCGTGGTGCTGGCGGGAGCCGGACGGGCGTTCTGCGCGGGGGGAGACCTGAAGCGGCCTCCGCGGACCGGGCCGCTGGAGGAACAAGTCGCCGTGCTGAGACGGCAGGCCGCCACGGTCGAACGTCTCGCGGCTCTTCCACAGGTCACGGTCGCCATGCTGAACGGGGCGTGCGCCGGACTGGCGGTCGGTTGGGCGGCAGCGTGCTCGTTGCGCGTCGTGAGCGATGCCACGGTGATCAATACCGCCTACCTCACGGCCGGGCTCGCGGGCGATTTCGGGGTGGCGTGGTGGCTCACCCGGCTCCTCGGGCCCGGGGTCGCCGCGGACTGGATGCTGCGACCGCGGAAGATCGGGGCACGTGAGGCGGCGGACCGAGGTTTCGCCACGATCCACTGCCCAGCGGGCGAGCTGAGGGCAACTGTGGACACGGTGGTCCGCGAGCTCTGCGCGATCCGCCCCGAAGCACTGACCGGTGCGCTGACGAACCTGCGCCGGGCGGAGGGCACACAGCTGTCCGGATACCTGGACGAGGAGAGCGCCCGGCATGTCGCCGTGCGCCACCTGCGCAGCCGGCCATGACCGGAACACATCCCACCGCCTCGCGACCGGGTTCACCGGAGCCGCCGACCGGATCAGCGGACCGCGGCACACTCGAAGAAAGGACCTCGCGGTGACAGCGCCGTACCCTGCCATCCGCCAGTACATAGCGGGCGAATGGCAGGAGGGGCAAGGGGACGGCTACACGACCGTACTCAACCCCTCCTCCGAGACACCCCTGGCCGAGGTGCGCCACGTGAGTGCCGCGCAGCTCGACCGGGCTCTGGAAGCCGTGCGGGAGACGGCCCGGCCCTGGCGGCGCACGTCC
Organism: Streptomyces iranensis; assembly: GCF_017874715.1. Taxonomy (GTDB): domain Bacteria; phylum Actinomycetota; class Actinomycetes; order Streptomycetales; family Streptomycetaceae; genus Streptomyces; species Streptomyces iranensis. The sequence continues at coordinate 112,161 of NZ_JAGGLR010000023.1, forward strand.
CCGACGGAACGAAGTGCGATCTTGCGAAGGGCTGCTTCGCTGTTGCGCGAGCGGTGCGGGGACATCGCCCGCACCCTGGTACTGGAACAGGGCAAACCGCTCCGGGAAGCGCATGCCGAAGTACTGGTCTCCGCCGACATGCTCGACTGGTACGCGGAGGAAGGGCGCCGGGCCTACGGCCGGGTCGTACCCGGCGAGCACGGAACCCGGCTCAGTGTGATCCCCGAGCCCATTGGTCCCGTAGCGGCCTTCACCCCTTGGAACTTCCCGGCCACCTCATCGGTCCGGAAGCTCGGCGGAGCCCTCGCGGCAGGCTGCCCGATCATCCTCAAACCGTCCGAGGAGACACCGGGCACCGTGGCCGAGTTGTTCCGGGCCCTGGCGGACGCCGGGCTGCCTCCCGGCGTGGCCCATATGGTGCTCGGCGATCCGGCCGGCGTTTCCGCACATCTCCTCGCCGACCCCGTCATCCGGAAACTGTCGCTCACCGGCTCCGCGGCGGTCGGCCGCGAGCTGTCACACCTCGCGGTGGAGGCGAACATCGTCACCACGATGGAGTTGGGCGGCAACGCACCAGTGCTGATCTTCCCCGACGTGTCCGTGGAGGCGGTTGCCGAGGCGTGCGCGAAGGCGAAGTTCCGCAATGCCGGGCAGGTGTGTAACGTTCCCAGCCGGTTCTTCGTCCATGAATCGGCCTCCGCAGAGTTCGCCGAGGCGTTCGCATCGATAGCCTCCGGCCTCCGCGTCGGCGACGGCCTGGCGAGCGGCGTGGAGATGGGGCCGCTGGCCAACGCGCGCCGCAGGGACGCCGTGGAGGCCATGGTGGACGAGGCCGCGGAGCAGGGCGCGCGGATACTCGCCGGTGGTGGGCGCCTGGAGGGACCCGGGTTCTTCTTCACTCCGACGGTACTCGGCGACGTCGGCGAGCGGCACCGGGTCTTCTCCGACGAGGTGTTCGGCCCGGTCGTCCCCATCACCACCTTCCGGGACGAGGACGAGGCCGTGCAGCGGGCCAACGACACGGACTACGGGTTGGGCGCCTTCGTATTCACCGAGTCGCTCGCCACCGCGACCCGGGTCTCCGAAGACCTGGAGGCCGGTGTGGTGGGTGTCAACACCACGGTGCTCTCGCGGGTGGAGACGCCTTTCGGAGGCGTGAAGGCGTCCGGGCACGGCCAGGAAAGCGGCTCGGAGGGTCTGGACGCCTACCTCGTGCGCAAGGCCGTCCTTCAGCATCCCCCGCTGACCGCGAACATCACGAAAGGCAGCACATGAACAACCGCGAACACACGGTGCCTGACCGGCCCGTCGCCCTGATCACCGGTGGCGCGAGCGGCGTGGGCAGGGCCGTGGCGCGTGAACTGCACCAGCGGTCCCACCGGGTCTTCCTGCTCGACATCCAGGTGGATGCCGCCGAGGGCGTCGCCCGTGAGCTGTCGGCCGACGGCGCCTCCGCCATCGCGTGGAAGGCCGACGTCACCGACGAGTACGCGGTGGCAACCGCCGTCGAGGAGGCCGTACGAGTGTGGGGCCGTCTCGACGCGGTGGTCAACTGTGCCGGGGCGGCGACCGGCAGCGCTCCGCTCACCGACACGACGTCCGAACTGTGGCAGCGCACGCTCGCGGTCAACCTCATGGGGCCCGTGCACGCCAGCCGTGCGGCCATCCCCTTCCTGCGGAGCGATGGAGGCGCCATCGTCAACGTCAGCTCGGTGGCGGGTGTCCGCGCCCGTGCGGAGCTGACCGCCTATTGCGCGGCGAAAGCGGCCCTGGTGTCCTTGACCCAGTCCCTTGCCCTGGAACTCGCGTCCGACGGTATCCGGGTCAACTGTGTGGCTCCCGGAGCCCTGGAAACACCGATGTTCGACGCGTTCAGCCGTCCCGGGGAATCACCCGCCGAGGTCCGGCGCCGGTACGTGAACGGCATTCCCCTCGGACGGCTCGGCACCGCGGAAGACATCGCCCACGCCGTCACGTTTCTCACCGACGGCGTCAGGTCCTCCTTCGTCACCGGCCAAGTGTTCGTGATCGACGGAGGACGAGCGCTGTGAACCGGATCGAGACCTCCGAGGAATCTGTCGGCGGCGGGGCCCTGCGCGGCTTGACCGTGCTGGACCTGTCCAGGGTACTGGCCGGGCCCTACTGTGCGCAGATGCTCGGCGACCACGGTGCGCGCGTCATCAAGGTCGAGCCGCCGGAAGGCGATATGACCCGCGAGTGGGGAGCGGCGGGCAAGGAGCGGATCAGCGCCTACTACGCGGGCCTGAACCGCAACAAGGAACACATCAGCATCGACCTGAGAAGCGCGGAAGGCCAGAACCTGCTCCTGGAACTACTCACGGACGCGGACGTCCTCATCGAGAACTTCAAGGCCGGGACGATGGACCGCTGGGGAATGGGACCGGGCGTCCTGCTCGAACGCTTCCCCCGCCTCGTCTACTGCCGGGTCACCGGTTTCGGCTACGACGGGCCGATGGGCGGACTGCCCGGCTACGACGCGGTATTGCAAGCGTTCGGCGGCATCATGCACATGAACGGCGAGGCCGATGGCGGTCCTGTCAAGGTGCCGATGCCGGTGGTCGACCTCACCACCGGCATGCTCGCCCTCTCAGGTGTCCTTCTCGCACTGCACGAACGGAGTCGGTCGGGCCGCGGCCAACTGGTCGATCTCGCCCTGCTGGACAGCGCGCTCAGTCTGCTGCATCCGCAGGCCGCCAACTACTTCCTGCACGGCGAGGAACCCCGGCGGATCGGCACCGCCCACCCCAACGTCGCACCGTACGAGACCTTCGGCGGGCCCGAGAACCAGCTGTTCGTCGGCGGTGGGAACGACCGCCAGTTCCACGCTCTGTGTGAGTACCTGGGCGATCCCGGTCTCGCCGACGACCCGCGCTTCCGCACCAACGCCCAGCGAGTCTCCCATCGCCTGGAACTCAGCGGGCGGGTCGCGCAGCTGATGGCGGACATCGATCTGGACGAAGCCGCCGGCTCCATGCTGGCGCATGGCATCCCGGCCAGCCCTGTGCGGCCGCTGCCCGAGGTGATGGAGGATCCGCAGGTCCGCCACCGCCGTATGGTGCTGGACGTCGGCGACTACCGTGTCCTCGGCATACCCGTGAAGCTGGCCCGTACCCCCGGTGCGGTGGTGACACCGCCCCGGATGTTGGGAGCCGACACCCGGCGGACCCTGGCCGACCTCGGCGTCCCCCAGGCCCGTATCGAGGCGCTGATCCGGGGCGGCGTCGTTCATGCCGAGGAGACGCCGTCCACCGCTTCCGGTGACGGGGTGGACGCATGAGGCCTCGCTCCGTCCAGCAATGTGGTGACCACACGCCACTCCCACCCGTCGTCCATTGCCAGATTCTGGGTGTAGCCGCCGTAGAACGCGCCGATCAGCATCGAGGCCATGAGAGGGGCGTCGGTTTCCGGCGACAATTCACCGTCGTCCACCGCGCGGGTGATGATCGCGGCGATGCGCTCCCTGCGCGGCTCGACGACCCAGCGCCGCCAGGCCGCGATCAGCTCGGGGTGGTGCCGCTCCTCCGCCAGCAGCGTGCCCACCATGGCTATGGGAACGGTCCGCTCATACGTGATCCGTACGTCATGAAGCTCCGCGGCCAGATCCTGCCGCAGATCGCCCACCGGGTCCGGCCGGTCACGGTGGCTGTTGGCGATGGCGGCGGCGACGACTTCGGCCTTGCCCGACCAGCGCCGGTAGATGGCCGGCTTGGAAACACCGGCACGATCGGCGACGGCCGCGATGGTGAGTCGCTGGAACCCTTCCTCGGCGAGCAGCGCCAGCGCCGCGGACAGGATCTGTTCATCCGCGTCCAGCCGGGGACGGCCAGGACGGCGCCGCGAGCCGCCGGCCGCTCGTGCACGTGTCATGGAACCAACCTACAAGGAGACGGCCGTGCCTGAGATCACGGATGTCGGCATTCAGCGCGAAGGGGGCGTCACCATCCTGGAGATGCGCAACCCCGGCAAGAAGAACGCGTTCGACCAGCACCTTCTCGACACTCTGACCGCCGAACTGATCCGTGCGGGCCAGGACGACGCGGTACGGGCGGTCATCCTCACCGGCGAGGGAGACGCGTTCTGCGCCGGTGGTGACGTCTCCGCGATGGGTGGCGACACCGATGCCACGGGACATCTGCGCTATCTCACCGAGCACATCCACACCGTGGCACGCGCCCTGATGGACTGCCCCAAACCGACCATTGCCATGATCAACGGCCCCGCGGTCGGTGCCGGGCTGGACATCGCCCTGGCCTGCGACCTGAGAGTGGCGGCCCGGTCCGCCGTACTGCGGGAGGGCTACATCAGGGTCGGGCTGTCGGCGGGGGACGGCGGTGCCTGGTTGCTGCCCCGAATCGTCGGGCGCGGCCGTGCCCTGGAGCTGCTGCTGACCGCACGGGGCGTGAGCGCCGACGAGGCCGAGCGGATCGGACTCGTCACGCTCACCGTGCCCGACGCCTCGCTGCGCGAGCGGACCCTCGCGTTGGCACGGCGTCTTCAGGAGATGCCCCCGAACGCCGTGACCTCCATGAAGCGGCTGGTGAATGACTGTGCGGAGGCCTCGTTCAGCACGGGGCTGAGCCTGTCGGCCCAGTCCGTCGCGGTACTGCAGAGCAGCCATGAGCACGCCCAAGCTCTCCAGCACGCTCGGGCCCGCCGGCTGACCGGGAACGCCGGGAGGAAGGCATGAGGACCACAGCCGCCGTACTGCGGGCCACCGGATCCAAGCGGCCGTACACGACAACGCGTCCCCTGGGCATCGAGCAGCTCCAGCTCGACGCACCGGGTGCCGGTGAGCTGCTGGTGAACATACGCGCCGCAGGTGTCTGCCACTCCGATCTGTCGGTCGTCACCGGCCACCGGGTGCGTCCCCTGCCGATGGCACTGGGGCATGAGGCGGCGGGGGTCGTTGCCGATGTCGGACCCGGGGTCTCGGATGTGACCGTCGGAGACCACGTCGTGCTGGCCTTCGTTCCCAGCTGCGGGGCCTGCGGTTACTGCGAGGAGGGCCGCCCCGCGCTGTGCGAGGCGGGAGGGGCCGCCAACGCCGCGGGGCGGCTCCTCCGCGGCGGCGGGCGGTTGCACGACGCATCCGGGACGGAGATCAAGCATCACCTCGGAGTGTCCGGCTTCGCCGAGTACGCGGTCGTCGATCGCTCCTCGGCCGTCGTTGTCGACAAGGATGTCCCCTTCGACGTGGCCGCCGTCCTCGGCTGCGCCATGCTCACCGGCTTCGGCGCGGTGCGCAACACGGCCGGGGTGTCCTCCGGTGAGAGCCTCGCCGTTATCGGGCTGGGGGGAGTGGGGCAGGCGGCGGTGCTCGGGGCCGTCTCGTGCGGCGCGTGGCCCATCGTCGCGGTGGACCCGGTGGCCGACAAACGCGCGTTGGCTGTCGCGCTCGGGGCGACCCACGCCTGCGAGCCCGGCGAGGCGGAGGGCCTTCTGCGGGAGCTCACCGGGGGCGGCAGCCGCTGGGTGTTCGAGGCGGCCGGTGTCAGTGCCGTGATGGAGCACGCTTTCGCGTTGACCCGCCGGGGCGGGACGGCGGTCTCCGTCGGCCTGCCCGCCCCCGACACGAAGGTCGCCCTGCCGGCGTTGGCCTTCGCCGGAGAGGCGAAGACCCTTGCCGGTTCGTACATGGGCTCATCGGTGGCCCAGCGCGACATCCCGCTGCTGATCGGCATGTGGCGCGAGGGCAAGCTGCCCGTGGAGCGGCTGGTCAGTGGCGTCCTGCCCCTGAAGGAGATCAACACCGCGTTCGAGGAGCTGGCCGCGGGCCGTGCCGTGCGGCAGTTGCTCCATCCAGGCGCCGAGCCCGGGGAGGCGCGATGAGGCGCGCGGACCGGGACGAAGTGGTCGCCCGGGACGCCTTCCCCGTGCTGGTGCCGTGCCCGACACGATGGCGCGACAACGACGCGTACGGGCACATCAACAACGCCGTGTACTACGAGTACTTCGACACCGCGGTCAACAGCTGGCTCCACCACCGGGCCGGCCGCGTCGCACACGAAGGCGAAGCCATCGGTGTGGTGGCCGAGAGCGGCTGCCGCTATCTACGGCAGGCCGCCTACCCCGAACACCTGCTGGTCGGGCTGGCCTGTGACCGGCTGGGCCGCAGCAGCGTCACCTACCGGCTCGCGGTCTTCCGCACCGGCGGTGACGCCCCTGGCGCACCGGACGACACGGCCATCGCCATCGGTCGGTTCGTCCACGTCTACGTGGGCCGCGGTTCCCGGCGCCCGGTCCCGGTGCCCGACCCCGTGCGCGCGGCCGTCGCGAAGGATCTCGACGCCACGGGCCGCCCGGTCATCATCCTCCCACCCACCCCAGGAGCACGAGCATGAACCAGGCAGTGATCGTCGACGCGGTGCGTACCGCGTCCGGGCGGGGAAAACCCGGCGGAGCTCTTTCCGGCAGCCACCCCGCGTCGCTTCTGGCCGGCGTGGTGAAGGCACTGGTGCAGCGCAATGACGTGGACCCGGCGGAGATAGACGACGTGGTCGCGGGCTGTGTCTCGCAGATCGGGGAGCAGTCGTACAACATCGGCCGCACCGCCCTGTTGGCGGCCGGGTTCCCGGCGTCGGTGCCCGCCACCACGGTGGACCGCCAGTGCGGCTCCAGCCAGCAAGCGGTGCACTTCGCGGCCCAGGGCGTGCTGGCCGGCGCCTACGACATGGTGATCGCCTGCGGTGTGGAGTCGATGAGCCGCGTGCCCATAGGCAGCGGCGGCAACGGCGCGAATCCGTTCGCGCCGCTGGCCGATCGCTACCCTGACGGCCTTGTCCAACAGGGCATCAGTGCCGAGCTCATCGCTGCTCGCTGGAAGATCGACCGCGAAACGCTGGACGCGTTCGCCGCCCGCTCTCACCACAGGGCGGCACGGGCGAGCGAGGCGGGGGACTTCACCGCGGAGATCGTCCCAGTGCACGTCACCGACGCGGAACGCGTCGGCGGGCAACACACGGTGGACGAGACCATCCGCCCGGCCACCACCACGGAGAGACTCGCCACGCTCGGGCCGGCGTTCGTCGATGAGCAGACCGGGCGGCGCTTCCCCGAGATCGGGTGGCGCATCACCGCCGGAAACTCCTCGCCCCTGACGGACGGGGCCTCCGCCGTACTCATCATGAGCGAACGGCGCGCCACGGAGCTGGGGCTACGCCCCCGCGCCCGCTTCCACTCCTTCGCGGTGACCGGCAGCGACCCGCTGCTGATGCTCACCGGCGTCATCCCCGCCACCCACAAGGTGATGAAGCGGTCCGGACTGACCGTGGACGCCATCGACGCCTACGAGGTGAACGAGGCATTCGCATCGGTTCCGCTGGCGTGGCTGCGGGAGTTCGACGCCGATCCCGAGCGCCTCAATCCGCGCGGTGGGGCCATCGCCCTCGGACACCCGCTGGGCGGCTCTGGCACCCGGCTGCTCACCACCTTGCTCGGCCACCTCGAAGCCACCGGCGGCCGCTTCGGTCTCCAGACCATGTGCGAGTTCGGTGGCATGGCCAACGCCACCGTTATCGAACGACTCCAATGAGCGAGGAAGCCACCATCATGGACATCTCCAACAGCGTGTCACTCATCACCGGAGGAGCCTCCGGACTGGGACTGGCCACCGCGCGCCGTCTGCTGTCCGCGGGCGGCCGGGTGGTGATCGTGGACCTGCCTTCCTCTCAGGGGGCCTCGGTCGCCGAAGAGCTCGGCGGCCGGGCACAGTTCGTCGCCGCGGATGTCACCGCCGAGGAGCAGATACGCGCGGTGCTGGACACCGCCGCCGGGCTGGGGCCACTGCGTGTGGTCGTGAACTGCGCCGGTATCGACAAGCCGATGCGGACCCTCGGCAAGAACGGCCCGTTCCCGCTTGCCGCCTTCCGACGGGTGGTCGAGGTCAATCTGATCGGCAGCTTCAACACCATTCGTCTCGCCGCCGAGCGGATGGCCGCCCAGGAACCGGTGGGCGAGGAACGCGGTGTCATCGTCAACACCGCGTCCGTCGCGGCGTTCGAGGGCCAGGTCGGACAGAGCGCGTACTCGGCGTCGAAAGGCGGTGTAGTGGGGATGACCCTGCCCATCGCCCGAGATCTGGCCGACCGCCTCGTACGGGTCGTGACCATCGCGCCGGGGCTGTTCGAGACACCGCTGCTCAGCGCACTGCCCGAAGCCGTCAAGGATTCCTTGAGCGCACAGGTTCCGCACCCCAGGAGGCTGGGCCGACCGGAGGAGTACGCGGCGCTGGTCGCCCACATCGTCGAAAACCCGATGATCAACGGCGAGACGGTCCGCCTGGACGGTGCCCTCCGCATGGCTCCGCGCTGATGAGCGGAGACACGATGCGGGACGGAACACAACCACGAGGGAACGCACCCATGCCGGAGCGACACATCACCGACACCCCCGGCCCGGCGGCCACATTGGAACGGCTGGGCGACATCGCCGTGGTGACGCTCAACCGGCCCCACGCGTTGAACGCGGTCGACGCGGCGCTGTCGGAGGCCCTCGGCACCGCCTTGGAGACCATCCGGCACGATCCCGTCGTCCGAGTGGGGGTGATAACCGGTGCGGGCCGTGCCTTCTGTGCCGGGGCCGACCTCAAGGAACTCGCCACAGGCCGTTCCATCGACGCGGCCGGCCATCCCGAATGGGGCTTCGCGGGGATGGTCCGCCATTTCGTCGACAAGCCGCTGATCGCCGCGGTCAACGGTTTCGCGCTCGGCGGAGGCACCGAGATCGTCCTGGCCTGCGACCTGGCGGTGATCGACGAGACCGCAGCACTGGGCCTGCCCGAGGTCAAGCGGGGGTTGTTCGCCGCTGCCGGCGGGGTCATCCGGCTTCCCCGTCAGATTCCGCTGAAGGTCGCCCTGGAGGCCGTCCTGACAGGTGAGCCCATCAACGCCCGGAGGGCCGAGTCCTTGGGGCTCGTCAACCGTGTCGCGCCCGCCGGTCGCGTGCTGGAGTCGGCGCTGGAACTCGCCCGTATCGTGGCCGCGAACGCGCCGCTGGCAGTACGTGCGGCCAAACGGCTCGTCCACCACGGTGCAGCCACCGGATCGGACTGGGAACCCGCGGTCTGGGAGCGGAACGACGCCGAGATGGACACGGTGTTCGGCAGCGAGGACGCGGCCGAGGGCGGCCGGGCCTTTGTCGAAAAGCGCGCCGCCTCCTGGCGCGACCGCTGAGAAGCGCCGCACACACGGCGAGGCCCCGCGAAGTGACCAGCGTCCCTTGTTCCGCCTGCTCTTGCCAGGCCATCAAAGCTCTCATATATTACGTTCCAGGAACGAAACATAATTACAGCGGGCAGCCTCGCGCGCTGCCGTCAGTCGCGCGGACGGCGTCGGCCCAGCCCCCCTGTCGGCCCCCTTCCGGCCCGCCCCTCGGGCGCCCCCGTCCCCACCCTTCGGCACACAGCCCATGGGGTCCTGGGTTCGTCGCACCATTCCTCCAGCTCCTTGAGGAGTCCCCATGCCACCCGTACAGCAACCCGACGTCACCGCGTCCAGCACCGATGTGCCCTCCACACGCCAGAAGGCCATGCGGCAGGTAACACTGGCGGGCGGAGTCGGCACCGCCATCGAGTACTACGACTTCAGTGTGTACGGCTTCTTGGCCCTGACCATCGCCGATGTGTTCTTTCCACAGTCCGATCCCGCAGCGGCGCTCCTCTACACCCTGGCCGTGTTCGGAGCCGCGTTCGCTCTGCGCCCGATCGGTGGAGTACTCCTGGGACACGTGGCGGACCGGTACGGCCGCCGGCCGGCGCTGGCAACCGCCGTCCTCGGCATGGCCTTCGCCAGCACGGCCATGGGGGTCCTGCCGAGCTTCGCGGCCATCGGGGTCGCGGCACCGGTGATGCTGCTGATCCTGCGCTGTGTGCAGGGCATCTCCGCCGGCGGTGAACTCGGGAGTGCGGCGGCGTTCGTCGCCGAGGCGGCGCCGGACAGAACCCGTGGCTTCCATACCAGCACCACGCAGATCGGAACGCTGGCCGGCACCTTGCTCGGTGCTCTGGTCGTCGCGATAGTGCGGTGGGGCCTCACCCCTGAGCAGCTCTCCGCGTGGGGCTGGCGCATCCCGTTTCTGCTCTCCCTGCCCCTTGGCATTCTCGCGCTGGTCGTGCGGCGTCGGGTGGAGGAGTCGAAGGACTTCGCCAACCTCGAGGAGGCCGGACGGGTCGCCAAGGTGCCGGCCCTGGCCGCACTGCGGTCCCATACCCGCGGTGTGCTGACGGTCTGCGGCCTGTCGCTCGTGTCGTTCGCCGCGTACTACATCGTGTTCAGCTACATGACGACCTACTTCACCGCACAGAAGATCATGTCCCCGGATGCGGCGGTCTGGACGAGCGTGCTCACCCTGGCACTGGCCACCATCGCCATTCCCTTGTGGGGCACGGCCTGTGACCGCTGGGGCCGCCGCCCGATCCTGATCGGTGTCTCCGCCGCCAACCTGGTGCTGAGCTACCCGTTGTTCCTGCTGATGGGGCAGGGATCGGTCACCTGGGCAGTGGTGGCACAGATCGTGCTCGGTCAGGCCGAGGCCGCCTATATGGGTGTCATCCTCGCCGCGTACACCGAGTTGTTCCCCGCCAAGGTGCGTGCCAGCGGGTTCAGCCTCGGCTACAACGCCGCCTCGATCATCACGGGCGGCAGCGCGCCCTACATCGCTACCTGGCTGATCGAGGAGACCTCCAACAAGCTGGCACCCGCCTGGATGCTGATGACCGCCGCCGCGATCTCGCTCGGAACAGCCCTCACCCTCAAGGAGACCGCACGCCGGCCGTTGCCCACTGTCTGACACCCCCGATGGCTTCCCGGCGCACCGCGGAAGGTTCGCCGGCCGTACGGATGGTGTCCCGGCCCTCCCGGGCCGCCACACCTTTGGAGAAATACATGAGGTACACCAGGCTGGGCAATTCCGGCCTAAAGGTCTCAGCACTCGCGCTGGGCTGTATGAGCTTCGGCGAACCAGACCAAGGAGGCCACCGGTGGAGCCTGCCGGAAGACGAGAGCCGACTGCTCATCCGCCAGGCGCTGGACCACGGAATCAACTTCTTCGACACCGCGAACGTCTACTCCAACGGCTCCAGTGAGGAGATCGTGGGCCGTGCCCTGGCCGACTTCGCCTCTCGTGACGAGGTGGTCATCGCGACCAAGGTGCACGGCCGGATGCGACCGGGCCCCAACGGTGGCGGCCTGTCGCGCAAGGCGATCTTCGCTGAACTCGACGCCAGTCTGCGCCGCCTGGGTACCGACTTCATCGATCTCTACCAGATCCACCGGTGGGACCCGGAAGTCCCCGTCGAAGAGACCATGGAAGCCCTGCACGACGTCGTGAAGGCGGGCAAGGTCCGCTACATCGGCGCCAGTTCCATGTTCACGTGGCAGTTCGCCAAGGCCCAGCACCTGGCCGAAGCAAATGGCTGGACGCGGTTCGTCTCGATGCAGAGCCATTACAACCTGCTGTATCGCGAGGAAGAGCGCGAAATGTTGGCGTTCTGCGCCGATCAGGGCATCGGCGTTCTTCCCTGGAGCCCCCTCGCCCGTGGCAGGCTCACCCGTCCCTGGGGCGACACCACGCCGCGTTCCGAGAACGACGCCTTCGGCAGTGCCTTGTACGACACCGACTCAGGTGACCGGGCCATCGTCGAGCGAGTCGCCGAAATCGCCGAGTCCCGTGCGGTTCCCCCGGCTCAAGTGGCGTTGGCGTGGGTGACGCAGAAGCCACCGGTCACCGCCCCTCTCATCGGCGTCACCAAGGCGAGTCACCTCGATGACGCGATCGCGGCACTCGGCCTGGACCTCACTCAGAAGGAAATGGATGCCCTTGAAGAGCCATATCTCCCTCACCCCGTCGCAGGTCACACGATCATCCGTTGAGAAAGGCCAGATCCGTGCTCTCCCCCATCGACGCCCCTTACGACTTCGATCAGCTCTACCTGGCAGGCCGGTGGCGGCACGGCGGATCCGCCTCGCCGCTCACCGTTCGCGATCCCTACAACGGGCAGGTACTGGCCCAGTTGGTCTCAGCCGGCGCGGACGATGTCGACGAGGCTTTTCGCGAGGCTGATCGCGCCCAGAGGTCCTGGCGGAGGGTACTCCCCGGCGAACGGGCGCGGATCATACGCCGCGCCGCCGAGATTCTGGAGGCGCGCAGGGAAGAGACCGTTTCCTGGCTCGTCCGAGAAGCCGGAAGCACCCGACTGAAAGCCACGATGGAAGTGGACGCGGTGCTGGCGATGCTCCTCGACGCCGCCACTTTGCCCCATCGGGCCGAAGGACGCATCATCCCCGGCGACATCGAGGGCAAGGAGAACCGTCTCTACCGCAAGCCGATCGGAGTTGTCGGTCTCATCACGCCGTGGAACTTCCCTCTGCACCTGACCTCCCGGACCCTCGCCCCTGCTCTCGCCCTCGGCAACGCGGTGGTCGTGAAGCCCGCCGAGGAAACGCCGATCACCGGCGGGCTTCTGCTGGCAAAGATCTTCGAAGAGGCGGGGCTGCCTCCTGGGGTCATCAGTGTCCTCGCGGGACCCTCGCGCGTCATCGGCGACCCCTTCCTCCTCCACCCAGTGCCCAGCGTCGTCTCCTTCACGGGCTCCACTCCGGTCGGACGCCACGTAGCACACTGCGCGGCCACCGGTCCCCGCATCAAGTCGGTCATGCTCGAACTCGGCGGCAACAACCCGTTCGTCATCCTCGACGACGCGGACATCGATCTGGCCGTCCGTGCCGCGGTGGCGGGCAAGTTCATTCACCAGGGCCAACTGTGCATCACGACCAACCGCATCATCGTGCACAGTTCGATTCAGGACGAGTTCGTGGAACGCTACGTCGACCGCGTCGGCGCTCTGAAGACCGGCGACCCGAACGACCCTGACACGGTGATCGGCCCGATCGTCAGCCAACGACATTTCGCCGGGCTGGTGAAAATCATCGAGGCCGCCCGTGCCGAAGGCGCGCATCAGGCACTGGGTGGTAGGACCACTGGGCAGGTGCTCCCGCCTCACGTCTTTACGTCAGTCACGGAAGACATGGCCATCGGCAGGGACGAGATCTTCGGGCCGATCGTGCCGATCATATCCGTGAGCGACGACGAGGAGGCCCTGCGGGTGGCAAACGATACCGAATACGGGCTGTCCAGCGCTGTATTCACCAGCGATGCCGAGCGGGGTCTCGCCTTCGCTCATCGTATCGAGGCGGGAATGACGCACATCAACGACATGCCTGTCGTTGATCTCGCCAACATGCCATTCGGCGGAGAAAAGAACTCAGGTCTCGGCCGCTTCGGCGGTGACGCCCTCATCGACGAGCTGACCCGGCGGCACTGGATTTCGGTACAGCACCAGCCCCGCCGCTACCCGTTCTGATGGCGCCCGCTCTCCACGTACATGAAGCCGCAGGCGAGCAGCCTGCACTCAGGCAATCACAAAGCCCCGGGTCAACCGCCGTCCGGCGATAAGGACATTGGCACCCGCAGAGTTCGCCCTCGGCGAGGAAAACCCACAGGCGTGGTCACAGTGCCTCGGTACCGGGGGCCGTTGACGATGGCTCCTGGTGCCACCGGCGCACGGCGCCCGACTCCAGGCCGAAGTGATCGAGAACCCGGCCGACGCTGTGGTCCACCGGCTCGGCGATCGAGGTGGGCCGGCTGTAGAAGGCGGGAACCGGCGGAGCGATCACGGCACCGAGTTCGGCCAGTTCCGCCATGGCCCGCAGGTGATTGCGGTGCAGCGGGGTCTCCCTGACCATCAGCACCAGGCGGCGGCGCTCCTTCAGCGTCATGTCGGCGGCCCGGGGCAGCAGGGTGGGGTGATCCCGCAAGCGATCTCCGACATCATCTTGACCGAGCAGGGGATGACGAGCATGCCCGTCGTCTCAAACGAGCCACTGGCGATGGCCGCGCCCACGTCGTTCGGCCGGTAGCTGATGTCGGCGAGTGACTCCAAGTCCCGTGCAGGCGAGTCCGATTCGCATCGAAGCGTCATGCGCGCCGAACGGCTGACGACGAGGTGGGTCTCCACCGGCACGGGAGCCAGCAGCCGCAACAATCGTTCGGCGTAGATGGCACCAGTGGCGCCGCTGACTTCGACGACCAGGCGCCGGGTCACCGGATCTTCTCCTGCCAGAGGCCGGGGGCGGGCGCGGCGAGGGCCGAGGGTCCAGTTCCGCCTCGCCCGGCACACGGAGCCGCGTGTACTCGCCAGAGGCGGCCCCGGCGGGAACGGTCGCGTCGAGCCCCATCCGCGCGCCGACCGCCATCGGCGGTCGACGGGTCCAGACTGGAGCCCGCCTGACCGTGGCAGCGGGAAGAGGAATGACCTTCGGGTTGTCGTCAGGGGCACGTAGGCCGAGGCTGCGGTGGGCCTGCCCCGCGTTGTCGTGCTCGGCTACTGGTTGACGACAGCACGCGAATGCCGTTCGCGGTGATGAGGATTCGGTCGGTGCACTCGGCCCGGACTGTGTGTATCCATCGTTCAGCGAATGCGTTCGGCCAGGGGCTTTGCGGCGGAGCCAGGACGGCGGCTGTGCCATTGCCGTGGGCCTGCGTGTTGGTCAGGCCGGGTGTGCGCTCTTGGTCATGGACATCCACTCAGCGGCCGGTGTCGCAGTCTGGTCCCGTAGCGCTTCAAAACGGCCGCCGGTCGTGAGCTGGGGTTTCGTTGGGTAGTCAGCTTGCGCAGTGGTATTCGTTGATGAGGCCTGTGACAGCCTGTCTGCGTTCGATCCGGGTCGTCGGTAGCGGTATGACGTTCGGGTCGTCCAAGGGTGCGAGCGGGTTTCGGCCTTTGTGTGGCCGATGGCTGTTGCAGTGACGGGCGTAGTCGTTGCGAATTGCAGTTGGGGCTCCGGGGCGGGATCTTGGCCACGTTTATGCCCTCGCTGGCGAACACGCCGTCGAAAGCCGCTGTGAACTTCGGTCCCGGTCACGGATGAGGTGGGTGAAGCTCGTAGTGCGGTCGCCGAACTGCCAGAACAGCTGTTGGGCTTGCTGGGTGTTCCAAGCGCCGTTGGGGTGTGCGGTGACACCGAGGATGTGGACGGTCCACTCTCTGCGCGCCGTCTGTCGGTGTTGCCCTGAGTTGAGGCCGGCGTCGCACAGGATACGGCGGACGGTGAGCGTGCTGATGATGTGGCCGAGGCGGCGTAGCTCGTCGTGTACGCGGGGAAGCCCCACTGTGGGTTCTCGGTGCTAAGCCGGATGACCAGGTCACGGACTTCTTCGGATATCGGTGGGCGGCCTGAGGGAGGTGGCTGGGTCCACTTCTTCTTCAGCAGGCGCTGGTGCCAGGCGAGCAGAGTGCGTGGCGAGGCGAGTCGGTTGTCGCGGAGGGTTTGGGGCAGGAGCCGGGCGAGTGCGGCGCGCAGCGCCCGGTCCGGCCAGTTGGGCTTCGGGGTGGGCACCTGTCGGCGCGGCACGGTGACCCCGTGGCGCAGGATGACCCTTGGCCGCGGTAGGTCGGCATAGCTGAGCGAGTCACGCGAAGATTCGTGTGGCGAGTAGGTGGGTCAGCTGTACGAGCACAATGCCGGATCATGCCCGACCGCGGGGTCAATGCCCAGGTTGGCACCAGTGGAGCAGCTTTGAAGCGTACGCGTCAAGTCCACCCGGACAGCTCCTGCCGGGCGACGGCGATACAGTGCCGGACGTTGTAAGTACCTGGATAACTGGGGATGCGGTTGAGCAGCACTGTGGTGATCCTGACGGCACTGGGTCTGGAATTTCAGTCGGTGCAGCAGTACCTGAGTGGATGCGAGTTGGTCCGTCATCAGACCGGAACGGTCTTCGAAGTGGGCACGCTGGTCGGGACGCCCTGGCGGGTAGCACTGGCAGAGGTCGGGGAGGGCAATCGCCCGGCCGCCGTCGTCACCGAGCAGGCCCGCCAGCTCTTCTCCCCCGCCGTGCTGCTGTTCGTCGGGGTCGCGGGAGCACTCAAAGACGACGTGGAGCTCGGCGATGTCGTGGTCGCCACCCGGGTGCACGCCTTCCACGGAGGCAAGGACACTCCTGAAGGGTTCATGGCCCGCCCCGAGGGCTGGGCCGGCTCCCACGCGCTGGTGCAGACCGCCCGTCACGCCCTGCGCGCCGCGTCGTGGCAGCCAGAGCCGACCCCGGGAAATACTGAAGTGCAGCCGGGACCACACGTGCACTTCAAGCCCATCGCAGCCGGGGACATCGTACTCAACTCCTCCACCTCCGAGCTGCGCCGACAACTGCACGCACACTACAACGACGCCGCAGCGATCGAGATGGAGAGCGCGGGCATGGCACATGCCGCCCAGCTCGGCCACATCGCAGCTCTGACCATACGCGGCATCAGCGACAAGGCCGACGGCAACAAGTACGCGGACGCCGATGCCGAACACCAGCCACGCGCAGCCGCCCACGCCGCGGCGGCCGCTGTCGCCGTCATCCGTCACCTACCGGCACCACCGATGGCAGATGCCGCCCCCT
Organism: Streptomyces iranensis; assembly: GCF_017874715.1. GTDB lineage: Bacteria > Actinomycetota > Actinomycetes > Streptomycetales > Streptomycetaceae > Streptomyces > Streptomyces iranensis. The sequence continues at coordinate 128,625 of NZ_JAGGLR010000023.1, forward strand.
TCACCTCATCTCCGTTACAGCGAGAGGGTCATTCCGGCGCTTTACGGAATGGAACGCCCTCATCCGACCATGGGTCACTTGATGGCTCCAGGCAGCCGAGACGTACAAGGCGCCGCCTGATCATCTCCGCTGCCACTGTCGTGGCCATCGCTGCGGTCGGCGCCGGCATCGGTGTGTGGCGCGATTCCCTATGGGAGCGTCCCCCTGCGGACTCCAAAGCCAAGAAGGATGCTAAGAATTCCGCCGCAGCATGGGAAACCGACCTCGCTCAGATCGGTGTGGCCAACGCTCTGGAGAACGAATTCCGCTGTACGGCTGCCGCAGACAAGGACCTGCTATGCATGATGGGAGAAAACATCCTCAAGGTGGACTCCGCGAACGGCAGGGTGCGGTGGCGATTCGGTGATCAGACTTTCGCCGAGTCGGGTCTCGTCGGGGCCGTTGAGTCCGACGGCGCCGTGTACGCGCAGGCCCGCAAATCCGAGTCCAGTCAGAGCGACGGCATAGTTGCCCTGGATCCTGCCACCGGGCGCGTCAAGCGCACGTACGCGGTCCCCGACCCTGGCGGGCCGCTGGTCGTCACTGACAGCGGAGTTATCGTACGAAGCGGCACAGGGGAGCTGCGTCTGGTCAACGCTCGGAGTCCACGCACCCTCGCCCGCTGGAAGGTTGATGCCGGGGAGATCGGGGAGGTCGCCAGCAACGGGAAGGAAGTGCTCGTAACCGTCAACGAGCGCAACTCCGGAGATTGGCACATGGAGGCGACCAACTCCAGCCTCAGCACCCATCTCATGTCCTCTTTCGCGGAAGGCAAGGATGTGCCCCGGCCTCCACTGAGCCCTATCGGAAACGGCATCGACACCTTCTACCTCGCCGGAGGGACCAGCGGCAGCGGCTACGAAGCGGTCTACCGCTCCGCTCCGGGCGGCAATGGCACCGCGATGGACTTCTGGAGGCGCACCCCGCTCAACTCTGTAACGAACATGCCAATGACGGCCTCGGACGACTTCGTCTACGCCCCCTCGACCGACGGGACGATCACCGCCATCGACTGCCGCCGCGACCGCGTCGCCTGGCGCAAGGACAGCGGCGCCCGCGGCATCAGCGAAGTGGCCGTGAAAGGTGGGAAGCTTCTTCTCAGCGACGCGCAGGGACGGCTCCACTCACTTGACGCCTTGACCGGCCGCCACCTTTCCACAGGTGCGCCGCACCGAGGGACCATGGACGCGGACTCTCAGCGCCATGCCCCCGCACCTGTCGTCATCGGCAAGTCCATATACGTGGTAACACCTGGGAACACTCTGTACCGAACCTCCCTTCCAGTGCAGAACTGACGGGCGAGTGCCGGTCTCGATAGTGCGATCGCTGAGATGTTGAGGCTCAAGTCGGCGGTCCGCGCGTCATGGTGATCGATCGTGCTGCTGCGTCTGGCTTACTTGGGTGTGTCGAACGCGTTCGCGATGCTTCGACTGCTGCCGATGACCGACCGGGTCAAGGACGCCGAGATCCTCGCCCTGCGCCACCGGATCAGCTTGCGGCAAGGGATGAAGCGATGACATTGCATTCCGATGTGGCCGGGTTGCTAGCGGGGGCCGGCATCGTCGACGTGGACGTCGACGATGCCGTCGCGGACGAGCACGTGCGATCCTCCGCGTACCAAGGCGTCGTCTCGGTGACCGCCTCCTCGCGGAGCCGCGACCGAGACCGCACGATTGTGTCCACGATCCTGCGCGACCCCATCGAGATGGTGTCCAAGGGGGCGGTGGTCGCCCTCGTGGACAGGATCGCGAGGAAGGTGACCGGTCCTGCCGAGTTCCGGCAGTGGTCGGCCGAACTACTGCCAGAGATCGACCAGCTTAAGACGGAAGGGAACCGCGAGTTCATCCGCCGCCGTATCCACGACTGGCTGTTCTACCTGTCCATCGAGGACGGTCATACGCCGACACCGGCCGAGTTGGCGGGGGTCACGGACTGGATGCAGCGCTTCCTCGCCGAGCATTCGACATCGCCGGCGGTACTCTCCCTGGTCGCCGAGTCAGGCAGCACAAAGAAGATCCGAAACATCGCGAAGAGCCGAGCCGGAAGCCGCAAACAGAGAACGCAATGAGTCGGTACCGGCAATTGGCAGGCGCGCCGACTGCCTCACCCTGTGGGTGCCGTCGCCTGCCAGACCTTCCCATGGCTTGCCCTGCTCGCCCGCTCGGGTAGATCTGCCGCAGCCGGAGACTCGGGAGCGGGCACCGCGGCAGCAGCTGGACGGAGCCAGCATCGTCAAGGGCGCGGACGACGCCCGGACCGCCTCCAAGCACTACTGGAACAAGGTCACGGACTACAACGCCACCGTCGACCGGAAGGACGATCCGCTGCCCCACCACCTCATGGGTAAGGTAAGTGGCTAAAAACCTGGTCATGGACCTTGAGGACGCAGGCTGCCGAACGCGATTCCTGATCCGGGACCGAAACGGGAAGTTCCCCACCCTGTTCGACTCCGTCCTTGCTGATGCAGGGATTGAGGTCGTGCCTGGGCGGATGAGATTTCCGGCAAACGCAGCGCCACTGCCTCAAGTATCCATCAACAGCACGCGGTCCGTGCCGGTGATCCACCCCGCGTGGTCCAGAAACCAGCGGCAGGGCCGCGGCAGGCACGCACTGGGCGTCGTCGTTCTACTGCATCGCTGTCACATAATCAGCCTTAGGTGCTCCTCCAGCACGTCGGCACCCCTCTTGGCCGGGTCCCCGGTGCGTACATCCTGCTGGCGCCGACGCAGGTTCGCGGCTACCTCGGGATCCCCGGCCAGCTCGTCCACGGTTGTGCGGAGCATTTCGGCGGTGATCGCCCCGGTCTCCAATACCCGGCCCAGGCCCAGTTCGGCGGTCCGCCGGCCGTTGAGCCGCTGCTCTGGGATTTGCGGCACCGATACGAGTGGCACCCCGTGGTAGAACGCCTCCATGGTGGAATTCATCCCGGAGTGGGAGATGAACGCCTTGGCGTGCCGAAGCACCGCCAACTGCGGAACCCGCTTATGCAGCTCGAAGTTGGCCGGGACCCGACCGAGGTCCGGCGTACGGCCGGTGGCCATCACCACATGCCAGGGGCTGTCGGCGAAGGCCTTGACGCAATTGGCCAGCAGTTCCGGCTGGTTGTTGTATACGGTGCCGGCCGAGACCAGCAGTACCGGGGAGCCGTCGGCGGGCGGCTGCCAGTGCTGCGCCGCGGCCTGTCTGGGCAGCGCGGGACCAAGAAACGCGAAGGTGTCGTCGAAGGTGTCCCCGCGCGGCTGAAACCAGCGCGGCACGAACACCAGGTTGAGTGGGGCGGCCTTGGCTCCCGGTAGGAGCAATTCGGCCGGCAAGTCGTGTTCGGTCAGAAAGACCTCGGTGATCCGGCCGATCTCGCCCATCTTCGGGTCGGTCGGATCGAAGTCCCTCGGGAACATGAACTCCTTCAATGTGAAGTGCTCGTTGACCGCGATGTGCGGCACGGTGAGCACCTCGGGCAGTCCGAGCTTATGCGCGACGCATCGACCGGCCGGCTCGATCGTGTCGATGCAGAGGGCCTCCACCCCCGCCTTGTCGAGCGAGTCGAGCAGCGACGGGAAATGGGCGATCGCCTCGAGGATGGACGTGTTGATCATCCCCACCACGCCATCCGTAGTGAAGACCGTGCCCGCAAAGGAACCTAACTCCACCTGCCAGTCCATCTCCAGCGGGATCGCACCGGCGCGGACGACCGCGGGCAACTGTTCCGGGCCGGTGGCATAGCTGACCCGATGGCCGCGCGCCACCAGTTCTTCCACCAGGGGCAAGGTCGGGTTGACGTGGCCGAACGCCGCTGACGCGACGAAACCGAAGTGCATGGCCCCTCCTAGGCATCCGGCGCTACCTCAGCAACAGTAACGCCCTGTCAACGGCGATCCCATCGGAACTCGCGTCGTCGAATCGGATACGTGTCTGCACTCGTGACCAGCACGGCGGCAGACATTGCGCAGGTCAGCGCGGTGCGGTAGGTCATCCCCGTTACGCGAGGGGCGGCTCGTCCGCCTGGCTCGACGGTTGTCCACGACCTACCGGTAGTCGGACCGACAACCTTCGGCGTGCGATTAGGTCACCTTCGGTGCGTGCCGTGATGTGCGGGTGTCTCCAAGTCGACACGATGGCCCCAGGAGGTCGGACATGGTGTATCGGATCAGCAAGGAATTCCACTTCTCAGCCAGCCACCGGCTCGACGGCTTGCCCCCGGAGCACCAGTGCGGGCGCCTGCACGGCCACAACTACGTCATCGAACTGGAGCTGTCGGCCCCGGCGGACGGCCTGGACGGAGTCGGCTTCGTCCGGGACTACGGCGACCTCGCCCCGTTCCGCCAATGGCTGGACGACAAGGTCGACCACCGGCACCTCAACGATCTGCTTGTCGATCGCAATCCCTCGGCCGAGAACCTGGCGCGGTGGATGTACGAGCAGTGGCAGCAGCACTTCCCGGAACTCAGTGCGGTGCGCGTCAGCGAGACCGCCAAGTCCTGGGCGGAGTACCGACCGTGACACGGGTTCGCACGGCCGGTGCGAGGGGCGGAGGAGGTGGTGCCGCGACGCCGTCCCGCAGAAGGCCCTTCTACCCCGGTGTCGCCGACGCCGGTCCACTTGAGGAGCTCAGCGGATACGCGGTGCCGCAGGTCGTCGTCTCCGGCGGCGAGCCGCTCAGTCGGCAGGACCGCCTGCTGCCGCTGTCGCGCGCACTCACTGCCACCGGCCACTCGACGTGCGGTTCAACGTCTCGCCGAAGCCGGCGCACTCGGGTGACCCGGCGGCACGCCGGCTCGCCCCACGGGCCCTGACCGCGCTCGCCGCGGTGCCGGGGACGGCCTTCGAGTTCGTCTGCCGGAGTCCAGAAGATCTTGCCGAGGTGGCGGACGTCGTCGAGCGCCACGGCACCGCGCCGGTGTGGGTCATGTCCGAGGGGCAGACGCCGGACGAGCTGAGCCTGCGGCCGGCCGCGCTCGGCGACGCGGTGATCGCCCGGGGATGGAACCTCACTACCAGACTGCACGTCGCCGTGTGGGGCGACAGAAGAGGGAAGTAGGCGTGACAATTAGCGTGGGACAACCGGACCTCGTGGCCGAGAGCAGCGACCCGCTGGAGGACATAGCCCGCCGACTGCTCATCGAGATCGGCGAGGACCCCGACCGGGACGGTCTGAAACAGACCCCGGCCCGGTTCGCCCGCTGGTGGCGGGAGTTCTCCGAGTACGACGCGGGTGAGGTCAACACACTCTTTCCGCTGGTGACCCAGCAGGGGCAGACCGTCGCCGTTTCAGACGTCCACCTGTGGTCGTTGTGCGAGCACCACCTACTGCCGTTCTCGTGCACCGTCACCATCGCCTATCGGCCCAACGGCGACGTGTTGGGCCTGTCGAAGTTCGCTCGGATCGCCCACCGGCACGCCCACCGGCTCCAGATCCAGGAGCGGCTGGTGCAGGACATCGCCGCGGAGGTCTCCGCGGTCAGCGGGTCGCCCGACGTGGCGGTCATCGCGCGGGGCGAGCACCTGTGCATGAGCATGCGCGGCATCCGCACCCCGGCCCTGATGACCTCCTCGGTGTTCAACGGGGTCTTCGACGATGACGGACCGGCCCGCCAGGAGCTCATCGCCACCGTCTTCCCCAGCCGGTCGAGGCAGCGATGACGACCCCGGACACCCCTCTGACCATCGCCTTCGTCCTGCTCACCCATTCCCCGGACGAACCCGCCGACATCGAACGGGCCGTGGACTCATTCGCGAACGGTCTGCGTGAACGGGGCCACCGCACCCTGATCGTCGCTGCCGGCCCACCCTGCCGGAACGACCATCCTGATCTGGTGCGCCTGAACTCCGTGCCGCTGCCCCGACCAATGCCGGTCGACGAGATGCCGACCCTGTTGCGGGTCGTTGCTCGGACCGATCCGCAGAAGGGTGTCGCGGAACTGCTGCGCGCACATCCCGGCCACGAGCCGGCCCGCCCTGTGGAGAACGTGCTCGCGTCGGCCCGGTTCGAGTGGGCGCGGGGCATACAGGACCAGGTGCTCGACGACCGCGCGGCATACCACGCCGCCTCACAACAGGGACCTCAGCAGGCCGCCGCCCACCCGCCGGCCGCGGTAGCTCGGGAGTTCCTGCACGCCACGATGGCCGGCGCCCCGGAGGTGTCCTGATGGGTGCGACGGCTGCACCGCTCGAGATCGTCGTGCGGGTCCACGCGTTTCCGCCGGAGTACAACGCGGGCGGCGAGCAGATGCTCGTCAACATGCTGCGGCCCCTGGTCGAGCGCGGTCACGACGTCAGCGTGTGGCTGTCGCGCCACAGCGACGCCACGGAGGTGTACGAGTACCGGGGCATCCGGGTCGTGCCGTCACAGGCACGGCTGGACTTCCCATCCGCGCTCCGCCGGGCCGACGTAGTGCTCTCGCACTTCGAGTGCGTGCCGGCCACGGCCTCGCTGGCCCGCAGCTACGGCACACCACTGGTGGTGGTGTGCCACAACACGCACCGGTCAACGTTCCGGGAGATCGCCGTCGGCGGCACCGCGCTGGCCGTCTACAACTCGGAGTGGATGCGGGTGGAGGCGGAACTGTTCTTCGCCGAATACCCCGCGTCGGTCCGGCCGGGCTCCGAACTGGTGGTGCGTCCGCCGGTGTTCGCGGCCGAGTACGCGGTGACCGTGCCCGGCGACCGGATCACCCTGGTCAACTGCAACCCGGACAAGGGCGGCCACATACTGGAGCAGCTGGCCCGGCGCATGCCGGACACCAAGTTCCTGGCCGTGGCCGGCGCCTACGGGTGGCAGATCCTGCCCGAGCTGCCGAACGTGGAGATCCTCGAACACGTCCGTGGCGAGGACATGCGGGAAAAGGTCTACGCCCGCACTCGGGTGCTGCTCATGCCCAGTTCCTACGAGTCGTGGGGGCTCACCGCGGTGGAGGCCTTCGCCTCCGGCCTGCCGGTGGTGGCACACCCCACGCCGGGGCTGTGCGAAGCCCTCGGCGAAGGCGGGATCTTCGTGGACCGCAACGACCTCGCCGGCTACGAAGCGGTGCTGCGGAAACTCGACACCGAGGCGGAGTACCAGCAGGCGGCCGAGCGGGCCAGGGCCCGGTCGGCGGAACTGGACCCGACGGCCGACCTGGCCGCCTGGTGCGCTGCCGTGGAGTCCCTGGCTCGGCGGTAGACGACTACTGCCTTCCTTCAGCCGTTGGCCGGTGGGGCGTGGACCTGCCGACCGATGCGATGGGCCTCCCCGAGGATCCAGGCTCCCCAGCGGTCCCAGACGCCGGAGAGCCGAGAGGTGATGAGGACGTGGTCCACGGACTGGTCCGCGAGCGGAGTGCGGATGCCCAGTCCGTGGCGCACCACTCCGCCCGGATGGCGGGAACCCGCGACGGTCTCGTCGAAGTCGAACAGCTCCGCCCTGGGCAGTCCTTCGGGGACGGAGGAACCACACCCGAACACCGCGACACGGGTGCCCGCGGGGAGGGATCGGAGCGCCGCCAGTTCCGGTGCGGCATCCCTTCCGCGCGCCTCCTCGGCGGCGCGCAGAACGAGAAGGTACTCGTCCTCCAGGTTCCAGTCGTGGCTGATCTCGAAGTGACCGCTCGGCTTGGCGAACCACGCCCAAAGCAACTCGGTCACCGGCTCCGGATGCTTCCGGGCCATCATGAGGACGTTGTCGGCACCACTGGTCAGATCGTCCCCGACAGATCTCTCATGCGGGGTGTCGAGCGCCCACGCGTCCTTGCTGACGGTGAAGGCCGTGCCGCTGCGGTGAAGTCGATAGCCGAGGTCCGTGTCCTCACCGCCCCAGCTGCGGAAGTCCTCGTCGAAACCACCGACCGCCCAGAAGTTCGCCGCCTGCATGGAGCAGTTGAGGGACCAGAACCACTGCCACGGGACCAAGGTGGCGCCCAGGTCGAAGTCGAATCGCTCGAATGCCAGGTGGCGGACGTCCTGGAAGCCCGGCAGATGACCGTAGCGGCGGACGGTCTCCTCGGGGGTCGGAGACGGCTCGCCGGCTCCGAATCCCGGCAGTTGATCGGCGTCTGGACGATAGCCGTACGTGTAGCCGACCACGGCCAGGGTCTGCCCGGTCGGTGCGGCGGCGTGGGCGGCGTGCGCGGCGAGGTGGGCGCGGACGAAGCGGGGGCCGGGCCGGATGCCGGAGTCCAGGAAGACAAGCACCTGCCCCGACGCCAATCGTGCACCCGCGTTGCGAGCGGCGGCGGCCCGGAAGCCCCGATCCTCCTGGAACTGGTAGTGGAGGGTGAGTCGACTTCGGAAGTCTTGCACGACCGAGCGGGTTTCGTCGGCCGAGCCGTCGTCGGCGATGATGACTTCGAAGCCGCCTTCGTCCGGCGGGTGCTGTGCGGCGAGGGCGGTCAGGCTGGCGCGCAGCAGCTCCGCGCGGTTGTAGGTGGGGATGATGACGGATACCCGTACTCCGCGTGGTGGCATCGCTACCACCCATCCGTAGTCACGGAGCCGTTGGTGATACGCAGGAAGCGCTCGGCGACCGCGGTGGGCGAATGGTCGGCGACTTGGTGGAGGGCTTGGGCCGCCGCCGCGTGGTAGGCGACGGCGTTGTCCAGCAGTTCGGTGGCGGTCCGCCACAGGCGCGCTCCGCTGCTGGTGAAGTCGACCGCCTCCAACGCCCTGCCTGTCAGCAGGGGCTGACGGCCCCCCGGCCTGAGCGCGTCGAGGGGCACCAGCCGCCCTGCTCCCCCGACCAGCAGCGGAAGGTGGCCGAAGTCATAGCCCACGACGGGGGTGCCCACGGACAACGATGCCGCCACGCCGTCATTGAACGTCTCCGGCCTGGTCGACGGCGCCAACGTCACCGCGGCCTCGGCGAGGAAGGGCTGTACTTCCGGCCAGGGAAGACCATGAAGTACTTCGACGTTCGGACAGGCGGCCGCACGCGAGCGGACCGCCTTGACCACATCCGCCTGCACCTCGGGGGGCGGTTCGAGGCCGGTCTCCGCGAGAACGAGCTGCACCGGGCGTCCGAAACTCTCGGGAAGCGCGTCGAGCAGTTCCATGCTGCCCTTGGCCGGGTCGGCCCTGGTCAGGATTCGCACCGGTCCGATACGGCGCAGGCGCTCGCGTTCCTCCCGGCCCGGGGCCCGGCCGGTAGTCGGCAGGGCGTCGGGCAGGGCGTGCCAGCCTGTCGTGTCCATTCCTGCCTGGGCTGCCTCGTCGATCAGGAAGGGGCTGACCGCGAGGACGGCGTCGGGCCGCTGCGCCAGACTGTGTCGCATATGGTCGTCCATCCGGAGGTTACGCACCATCAGCGCGGTACGGACGCCGGGCGCCGCCGGGCTGAGAAAGCCGAGCCCCGCCACGGCATCGGCCCAGCAGACCACATCGATGTCATGGGCGATGAGGATCTCCCGCACCTCCCTGCACACTGGCTGCGGATCCTCGAACAGCCGGGGCAGCTCGTCGAAGCGCAGCGATGCGAGCAGAACCAGGTCACGCTCCTCCTCGACGCCGGGCGGCCCACCCGCGATGAGCACGGCCCGATGACCGATCTCGCGCAGGCCATCGGCAAGTACGGCGATGGCTCGCTCGACTCCGGCGGGCTCATCACAACCACGGGTCAGGAGGACGAAGGCGATGTTCATCCCGGCTCCCTACTGCCACAAGCCTGCGGGCCGGTGGCTTGGCGCTGCTGCGGCTGGTGGCCGGCGATGTCGTTCACGACGAGCTCCGACTGCACGACGGCATGGCACGACGTAATCGTGCCTGTGGGCGCGGGCACTCGGATGGTCCGCCAGCAGCCCGTTCAGCCGCCGGCCGGCCGAGAAATCACATTCCTTGCTGGTTCGATAAGTCATCACGTCCCCTCCTCAGGCCATGATGGAGGAATTCGCTCCGGTGGACATCACGGCCCGGCACCGAGAGACGGCGGTCGAGGCACCGAAGCAAAATCGCGGCGGAGTTCGGTGTTGACAGGGGAAACCGCACAACGCGATGCTGGATTCTGCCCGTTTCCGTGGTGAGCTTCTCCTGGCGAAAGGTTGCAAGGAAATGTGCGATTCCGTGATTTCGTCGGTAACCGACGATGCACCGCGCTGGTCGATGCGGGAGACTTTTGCGCACATTTATGAGAGTAGGATGCTGGCGCTGAGCGACAGGGTTACCGTCGGGGAGGAGATCGATTCCCGTTCGGGTACCGGGTCGAATTTGACGCAGACCGCCGCGCTGCGCGCCGAACTGCCGACCTTGGTGGCCGATCTCGAAGTCCGCAGCTTTCTCGATGTTCCCTGTGGGGACCTATTCTGGATGTCCAGGGTTGACCTCGGTGTCGATACCTACATCGGCGCTGACATCGTCCCCGCGGTGATCGACCGGAACCGGGAGCGCTTTGCCCGCTCGAACCGCGAGTTTCAGGGCATTGACCTCACCCGGGATCGACTGCCGCAGGTGGACCTCGTTTTCTCTCGCGACTGCCTCGTGCACTTCGGTTACGAGGACGTCCACCGCGCGCTGGCCAACATCAAGGGAAGCGGTTCGACGTACCTCGCGATGACCACCTTCCCCGATCACCCTGAGAATGGCGCAGACATCGAGACCGGGGCATGGCGACCGCTCAACTTCCAACTCGCTCCCTTTCTCCTGCCCAAGCCTTTTCGACTGATCAACGAGCAGTGCACCGAAGTCGATGTGATCACGGAGAACGGTGCGGAGGTCGAACACCGGTACTCCGACAAGTCGATCGGGGTCTGGCGCATCGCCGAGCTATAGCCGCGCGGCGGCTGTGCGCCTACGACGGCATGACCAGCGGGTCGATGCCCGGCGACCGGTCTTTCCCAACCTCAGCTCGAGGTTGGGAGAGACTTCAGTCTGCTGGGATCACGGGACGACGCTCAGAGCGCGGCCGATGGCATCGACCATGCCGTCGACGCGGACACACGGCCGCATCATGACGCTACCCGCACCTCGGACCGTTCGATCAGACCGAGAACGGCCATGAACATCTCCAGGCTCGGTGACGTCATACCTGATCGAATTCAAACAAGGGGTCAGTTACGGACTGGCGCCAATTGACGTGGTGATCTGTCGCGTTCAACCGGTAGTACACGGTCTCCCGACGGCTTCCTCCCGATCCTGTGAAGTCGCCGGCCGAGTGAGCGAGCAGGTAATGCGCGAAATATACGGACCCAGCGGTTCCGGTAACTGTCACCCGGTCGCCCATTTCGATCTTCGGATACGGTCCGTCGTGCATCTCATCAGTGTCCCCAATGGCGTCGGCGCCGCGCTCTGACAGGTATTCCCCGAATCGGAGGTGCGTTCCCGGCCAAACCCGCAGGTTCCCGTTACCGGGAACCTCGTGAGGTGTTAGCCATATGCCCGCGAGCAGGGAGAACGAACTGGGTTCCCAGGTACCCGGAATGAGCATGGGCCCGTCAAAATGCGGAACCTCCTGCGGACCGGAACTCGTGTACGGCGGTATGGTCAGGACCACCTGTGCGACACGTGGTTGAGTACTCGGAACATCCGCCCGGAGCAGTTGGTCGGCGAGCTCTCCGATACCCGCTTCCGTGTAGAGATCAAGCAGAGTGGGCGGCTCCTTCCTGAACAGCTGATGCCAAATGTAGTACCCACCGCGGCCTTCCCTCAGGGCCTCGACATCGCCCTTCTGCAGAGTAAATCCTTCACTCTCCGCCATCTCTGCGATGGCACGACGGCCTCGGGCGACCTGGGCAGGACTGAGAACGTTCGGGATGGTCAGGTATCCGTTTGTCAGGAAGAAAGCTTTCATTTCGTCCGTAATGATAATGGCGCAGCCCTCCTTGGTCGTTGTCCGCGAGGACTTCGATGCTGTCGTTGGTGACACCGCGACGAGCAGGACCCAGTCCTCGTCGTTCGCGGCGGTGGCCGTGGCGTACCCCCCGTCGGGCGGGAAGGTGGGGACACCGGGACCGTTCCTTCAGTCTGGTCACGGCAGCGCTACGGCACATCACGGTCGGGTCCGAAACTCTCGGCGTCGCATGCCGAAGTACGCGTTCGGGAAACCGCGTTGTCGCTGCCCTGCCCTGTAGCGCGTCAGGGCGAGGCAGCCCCCGCACGTTCAGGCGAGGACGACGGTGACCGCTCCGATGGTGTCGTTCCCACCGAGACCGGTCCAGCGACAGTTCGATGGGGCGCCGTAGCGGCCACCCGCCGCGCCCAGCGCCGCGGGATGGTGAGGGCGTGCTTCAAGCGCCGGCCCGTCTGCGCCACGGCAACGGAACTCCCGGCTCAGACGGCGGTGAGTACCTTGGCATCGGCTTCCGACTCGGCTACCTCTCCAGTCGTCCGCAGTCTCCAGATGGCCGGCGTGCTGAGCGCGACCAGCGCGGACAGAAGTTGAATAGCCGCGGCCACCCACAAGGTCGAGTACACGCCCATCGCAGCGACCATGGGACCGACCAGCGCATGTCCGAAGGGCTGACCGGCCAACAGCCCGAAGTTGGCGTACGCGCTCACCCGGGACAGTTTGTCCTCGGGGATGTTCCTTTGCATCGTCGTGGCCCACATGGCACCGAAGACGGCAAGACCGACACCGGCGATGAACTCGAGAGAACACATCACGAAAAGTGAAAGCTCAAGCGCCAGGCCGAACGTCGGTAACGTGCCCATCACCAGAGCCGCGATTCCCGTGCGGAGCTGTCTTTCGGAGCGGAGGTGCATGGCGATCATCCCGCCGACGATCAGCCCTACGCCAAGAAAGGCGCTCATCGAGGCCCAGGCTGCCGGACCGCCCAAATGCTCCTCCGCGAGGAACGGTCCGAGCACCAACACCGCAGCGAGCAGGAGGTTACTGAGCGAGGAGGTGGCGACGCTCATCCACAACCAGGTTCTACTGCGGAATTCGCTCCAACCCTCGAGGAGGTCATGCGTGAACGATCCTCCGGCAGTACGCAGTTGTGTCGCGATGGGTATCCGAGAGAGCATGAATGCACTGACGCCGAAGGTCGCCGCATCAGCGGCGATCGCCCACCCCGGTCCGGCGAAGGAGACGATGAGGCCTGCCAACACCGGACCTGCGATATTGCCACTCGACAACGCCATTCCACGCAATGCGTTGGCACGTTGCAGATGTTCGCCGGATACCAGTGAAGGAACGAGCCCGGCGCAGGCCGGGCCGAAGGCGGCACTCGCCACACCCTGCACCGCCTGAAAAGCGGCGAGTTGCCATATGTGGGCGTGGCCGCTGAGGAGCAATGCTGCCACGATGCCCTGACACGCCAGACGGACGAGATCGGCTGTCACCATGATTCGGCGACGCGAGAACCGGTCCGCCAGCACTCCACCGATGAGCAGGGTCGCGACCATGGGGATGGCTCCTGAAGCCATGACGAACCCTAAGTCGCCGGCCGACCCGTTCAGGTCCAGCACCGCGAAAGACAGAGCGACTGCGGTCATGCCATCACCGAGTAAGGAGGTGGTCTCCCCGATGAAAAACCGACGAAACGTCCTCTCTCGTAAGACCGACCAGGCCATGAACGATCTCTTCTGACCCATTAGATATTTCTCCCACTCAGCTAGTACGGCAGCCGCGATCAGGTGACCTTTGCTGGTCAGGGAAGTGAGTGACCACCTGCTGGTGATAAAGCGGCCCGCTCCACCACGAACACGTTGTGACGTACATGGTTCGTGCGGCGGCTGCGGTTGCCATCGTAGAGGGTGGGCTGGCAGGGCCAAAGCGCAGGGGCGGTTAAAGCCCCGTCGGCGCGAGTCCACCGAACGTCGGCCCAGGTACTCCCAATTGCTCGGCATCAACGGTGCCGGGTTCAGAACGAAGACCTCGCGACGTTGGATGCAATTCGAACTTGATCCGGCTAGTTCCCGGAATAGGACCGCGGGATTCCTTGTTTACGTCTCGCTCTTGTACCAGCTCAGCGAAGGACCGAGCTCGCGGGAAGTCCATCAGTGATCAAAGTGACCGTGCCTTTGTCACTCGAACAGCGATCGCCGACGGTGTGCGTAGGGTTTCCTGGGTGTAGCCGAGCTCGCCGATCCCGTCGGCAAGCCACTCCGCATCCCGAACGAAGCACGAGTTCTGAACACCCGGCGATTTGTCGGCCTCCAAGTCCGCAAATTCCGCGTCATGCTGAGCCGTGGCCACGAAACAGGCGGCCTCGCCGACACGGAGCGCCTCGGACAGGAGCTCGGAGACATGGAGCCATGGCAGCACACGCCAGATGTCAAGGTTAATGACATTGGCCACCGAAGAGTCACCCGAAGGAAGCTCTGTCCCACAGAAGCTCGGCACGACTGGATCGCGCCAGTCGCTGAGGACGGAGCGGTAGCCCGTTGGCGCGGTATCCCAACCCTCTATGTGCCCGGTGCTGAGCAGCCACGAATTCCTGGATCGGTCCCGTTCAACCCACCTCTCGACCTCCATGAGATCCTGACTTCTCACCAAAGTGCGCCCTTGGAGTCTTTCGGCAATCCGCTCAAGTATAAGGATGCGGAGACACTCCACGCTCGGCGGCGCATTCCAATGGCCTTCCCAATGGAATGATTTGTAAGTATTCAACAGGAGAGTCTGGTTGGACCTGATTTCACCTAGATTGCGCCCGAAGTCCCGCAGGTGAGGGACATGCATTGATCCGGCCCGTGGTGACCACCGCATCACCTCGCCATCTCGGAGGTGCTCCTGCACGCGAAAACCGAATTCGAGATCTTCCAGCCCCCACCCGGTGAGCTCTTCATTGAAGCCGCCGACCACAGTAGCGGCATCGGTCCGCATCGCGACATTGGATGTGAAGAAGAAGCGATAGCCGATTTTATCAAAATTTGCTTGAATTGCCGGCAGCGTGACACTGGAAACGCGTGCATCTTCCGACGCCTCCACCTGTAGTGCCGCAAACGACTTGTAATCACCGTGCTCAATCGGCGCCTGATCGAACAGTGACCTCCGCCTCGGGTCTCTGCGGGCGCCAATGCTTACCACGACCTGACTGTCTTCGAGCGTCTCCAGATGCTGCCTGATCAGATCGAAGTCGGCCAGCGTATCGCCGTCCAGAAACAGAACGTTGGGTTCGACGACTTCTGCGAGTCCTCGGTTTCGAGCCGCCGCCCTGGAAAGATCGTCTGCCAATCGCACATACGTGAGTGGCAGTTTGGAGCTGTAGGACTTGGCCATCGGCTCCAGTGAGGGCGAGCTACCGTTGTCGACGAGAATGACCCGGAAGGTCTTCAAGGGAACGTCCTGCTCGTACAACCGCGCAAGAACCATATCGAGATGCGCCTGTCGATTATGCGCCAGAATGATGACTGCGATCTCTGGAAAATTCATTACGGCCACCAATCCCAAGAAATCGTATAGGATTAATCGGTTCAGCTGTGTCGGTCAGCACCATGTTGTGCTGAGGGTGTCGGCGTCGCGAAAGCGGTTCGCCGTCTCTGAGGAGCAGATGACAATGGACAGTTGACGATGGGCTCGGGGTGAATCCGCCGGAAGAAGTCGGATTGTGTCCGCTCGGTACCTCGACGGTGTCGTCGGTGAGCGCGGAACCGGACAGCAGCGCGCCGAGTCCTCAGGTCCACGACTCGATGGTCGGCACCGAAGTGGGCCGCGACGACCCGCGCGGAGTCGATCTCCCGGTGATGCCATTGCCCGTAGTCGACGGTGACCGCGATGAGCCGGAACCGCAGTGCGGCGTAGTGCGCCATCAGCGTGGTCGAGTCCATCCCGCCGGAAAGCACCACGACGGCAGTGAAGGGATCAGACAGGGAAGGATCCTCCGGCATTGCTGTCCTCCGATTGCCTGGGATCGGAAAGTTCGGTGAGTCGAGTATCACTGCGCCGGCTCGGCCGCGGATCACGGCCGTGACCGAGAGGTTCCCTGCCGACGGCCGAAGTTCCGGCTTCGGCGCGGGAACCCACCGACTTCGACCGCCGGACACCGGGCTGACCGTCGGTGATCAGTGTCCACAGCGCACGGTTGCGGAACGCCTCGGGAAAGTCATCCCGCCCGG
This sequence comes from Streptomyces iranensis, assembly GCF_017874715.1. GTDB lineage: Bacteria > Actinomycetota > Actinomycetes > Streptomycetales > Streptomycetaceae > Streptomyces > Streptomyces iranensis. Next base: position 144,621 of record NZ_JAGGLR010000023.1, read on the forward strand.
AGATACCCAGCTTGCGATAGACGCTGGACAGGTGAAGTTCGACGGTGCGGACGGTGATCTCCCGGAACTCCGAAATCTTGCGGTTCGTCATGCCGCGGACCGCGTCGATCAGGATCTCCCGCTCCCGTGCGGTGAGCGACAGGACCCCGCGCAGTGAGGGATGCTCGTGCAACGCCAGGACCTGCTGGCGGATACGGACGCTCAGCGCGGTCGCCCCGCACTGGTCGGCCAACCGCGCCGCCCTGGCCAGCTCGGTGACCGCCTCGTCCCGACGCTTCTGTTGGGCCAGCACGCGGCCCAGATCGCCGGCAGCGTAGGCCAGATCGAGCTGACCCCGGGTCGGCTCCAGCACGGCTACGGCCTCCCTGAGCAACTCCTCCTTCGTGCCGTCGGTGGCGGCCTGGGCCAGCGCGCGCAGACCACGGCCCTGCTCCAGCGGGGACCCGGTGTCCTCGGCGAACCGGACCTGGGAGTCGGCGACCTGCCGCGCCCACCCGGTATGGCCGACCTGGGCCAACAGCCCGACACCGTAGATCCGCCAGGGAGCGGAGCCCGCCAGTCCCAACCCCATCTCGGTGGCGCGCTCCCACAACTCCGTCAGGTCCACCGCGGCCCGGTGGAGATCACCGTCCCCGGCGCGCAGGAAGGCAGACGCGAGTATCAGGTTCCCGGCCCACCACGAGTCCGGCCGGCGTTCCGGACCGTCATACCGCCGCAACAGCGCCTCGGCGTCAACGGTACGGCCCTCACCGAGCAGGACCAGGGCCAGCAGCCCGACCATCCGCGTGCGCAGTGGACCGGGCCGGCCCGAGGTTGGCGGCAGGGCGGCCAGGGCGCTGTTCAGCTCGCTCTCGGTCGCGGTGAGATTCCCTTCCGCGAACGCGATCTGGGCCCGTACGAACAGCACATCCGGTCGCCGCGCGTAGCGGGGCCCGTAGGCTTCATCGTCGAGTCTGCGCAGATGGGTCGCGGCCTCGGCCGGGTAGCCGCTGTCCACCAGCACGGTGAGGGCCGCGAACAGCGCCAGCGGCTGGGTGTCGAGTTCGTCGATCTCGCGCTCCAGCGCGGCTCGGGCAAACCGCAGGGCCGCCCGCGGGTCGTCGTTGACCACATGGCGGTACAAGGCGGCCAGGCCGGTCGCGGCCGTCGTTAACGCACCTCCATGAGCCTGCGGACGTTGGGCCAACATGCTGGTGATCTTCGCGGCCGCCGATGGCGGCTCGTCGGCCACCCGGCTCAGTGTCTGGTAGGCCCGGTCCCAGCCGCGCAGCGAGGTTCCGGCCAGGGCCGCCCCGGTCGCGTCCAGAATCGGCTGGTTCTCCTCGACCGAATCGGCCAGGGTTCGTCCGATGTGGCTGACCAGCCGACGCAGCACGAACTCATCACGCGCCCTCGGCAGCATCCCCACCACTGCTTCGAGCCCGGACACCGCATCGGATTCGCCCCGCAGGCCGACGAGTTCGAGCATGGCCTCGCTCTGCTCGTGCCCGGACGCGCTGTCCACCACGAGCTTGAGGTATCGACGCGCGGTGTCATGGTGACCCTTGCGCCGGGCGATATCCGCCGCCCGCAACATCACACCGGCGGGCCAGGCGCCCTCCTGCGGTACGGTCGAAGCACTCAGGTGGGCCGCGACCATGTCGGCCGGGGCACCGTGTTCGTGCAGGTAGGCAGCCGTGGTCAGATGAACCGCGTTCCGGGCCATCAGCGTCATACCGCCGGTCAGCGCGACTCGCAGCACTGGATGACGCAGTTCCACAGCGTCGCTGTCGGCCACCAGACGCATCCGCACCAGCAGGTCAAGTGCCTTGAGGGCGTCGATCAACCCCAGCCCGGACAGGTGCGCGGCCATGGCGGTGTCCACACTGCCGAAGCGTCCCGCCACCGCGATCGTCTCGGCCAGCCGCATGGCGTGCAGGTCGGCGCAGAGTGCCGGCCCCAGCAGGTACTCGACGATGCCGGGGAGCACGGCCTCGTGCACCGCCGCCGGTTCCCGGAGCGCGTCCGCCGCCATCAGCCACGTGCTCAGCGCATCGAGCAGGAATGGATTGCCCACGGTGACACGGTGGCAGGCGGTGGCCAGAGCGCTGTCGAGGCGGCGCCCGAGCCGGTCGCTCAGCATGGTGGTGGCCTGCTGTTCGGTCAGACCGGACAGGACGCTTTCCCGTCCACCGAGCAGCAGCCGGGCCAGTTCCAACGGGGCCCGAGCCGGCTCGCCCAGCCGGACCGCCAGAACCAGTACAACCGGCCGGTCGGCGCACACCTGGGTCACACGCTGGAGGAATTCCAGCGAGGCCGAGGAAGCGCGATGTACGTCGTCCACCGTCAGCACCACAAGCGCTTCGTCGGTAAGCGCGTCGATCGCCGATCGGACCGCCCCGACCAGCGCACTTTCCCACCCAATATCGGTGGTTGCCCCGGCACGCAGCAGCGCATCGCGGTGCGCGCCCTCGCCCGGGAGCCGCGCGGCCAGAGCCTTCGCCAGGTCGCCGGCCACCTTCGTGGCGTCATCGTGATCGGCCCGACCCCACGCCAACCGAATGCCCAGACCCCCCTGGAGCTCGACGTCATGGACAAACTGATCGAGTAGCGCCGTACGGCCGATACCCGCCTCGCCGGACACCACGTACCGGACCAGGCCCTCGGACATACTGTCCTGGCCGGCCTTGGCCAGCGCACGCCGCGCGTCCCAGCGGCCTACGAAGCTCCTGCGCTGGGTCACGAGCGCACCGCCGGACGGGCGATGAGTACGACGCCCTGATCACCGATGGCGTGCGGCCGCTGGTCGAAATGGCGGTACAGCACCGGCCGCGGGGCCTCTTTCATGTCCGCGGCGCGCGCATGGCCCTCATACCAGAAATCGACGAGAACCCCTGCGGCTGCCACGACCCGTTCCTCCAGCACAGATTCCGGGAAATGCAGGGCGGCTTCGGTCCGCCACACCGCCAGCCGGGAAAGACCGTCCAGCACCTGCCGACTACCGGACAGGGCGGCCAGAATGGCGGAGATCTCCTCGCCTCGTTCCAGACGCTCCGCGAAATTCAACCAGCCGCGATGGCTCAGGCGATGGGGCCCGCGGTAATCCGCCGGCATCCGGTCCTCCGGACCGAAAAGCCACCGAATCTCGGTCTTGTCCAGGGAATCGAGGGCGGAAAGCGGCGTCTCAGACGTGGTCACGAGGCCTCCACGAGCGGATCTAAATTTACGATGGGACATTGCTGGTCAGAGAATGGAGGGGGAAGACCGCGCGCTCTCATCTACACAAACCAGATCATGCGGCTGTGTCGCGCTTTTCCATAGCGGCGATCCAACCGACCACTCCTCCCTTGCTCCAGTGCTCCAGGCGTTTCCGAACAATCACTCCAGCCTCCCGGCCACGGAGACGAAGGACGCGGGTGCTGGGTCCCCGCGATGGTGGACGTAACCCCACTGCGCGGACTCCGGTCCGCCGTGCGTCATCAACTTCCGGCCTCTGGTGGTGACGTGGCATCGGTCGGTCGTCGCGGTGTCGAGCCACGATGATGAAGCGTGATGACCTACGCCGTGTCCTACATGATCAGTTGGCTGGGTCATGGGGAGCCGGCGGTGGGGATGGATCGTACCGGAGGAGCTGTGGGAGATCGCCAGCCCTTCGCTGCCGTCGGCGCGAGTGCGACCGCAGTGCGGCGGGGTGACCAACATCGACCACAAGGCGGTGATCGCGGCCGTCGTCTACGTACTGGTCGGCTTCGGCGCGCCCAGCGCCGTCCGGATCCGGTCCATGTCGCGCGCGGTGTTCACGGTGGTGGTGTGCGGCGGCATCCACGCCGTCCGCGAGGTGGGCGCACTGCCCGGCGATGGTCCGCGCGTTCCCCGCCGCCCGCGCGACATCGGCCCCGGTGTGCGCGCCGCGCGGGTCGAAGCCGATCACGTCGTAGGAGCCCAGCACCTTCTGCGGCAGCTTCTTGTTCGCCGGCCGGGAGATCGCGATTTCTATCTGACGGCCGTCGGGATCTCGGTAGTCCAGCGGGACTTCGAGTGTCGAGACCCGAGACGGGACGAGGCGGCCTTAGGGGACGAGTCGGCCTTCTCCGAGCACGGGCCCCACCGCACGGTGTCCGGCGTCGTCGCCGCCGTGTCCGGCGTCGCCACCGACACTTCCGGAATCACGGTCAGCGCCACCGCGGTCGCCGCCACCGTGGTCGCGGCGAGGGTGAGGGACAGGGTTTTTCTACGCATCTGATGTTCTCCTGAGGGGCGCACGGGGGCACACGGGGGCGCCGGAACGGGCGGGCCCGCGGCAGCCGGGACGCGTCGGCGCACATGCCGTAGGTGCGGGTCTGTCGTCCGCATGGGCGTCAGGTCGTTCCGCGGTCGTGGATTCCCCCGGAATTACCGGCCTGCTCGGTGGTCGGTTCCTTGCGGGTGCGTGCCCAGCCACCGGACACCATGGCGACGAGCGCGATGAATCCGAGGAGGATCAGCTGGCCGGTGAGGCCGCCGGCGACCCCGTCGAGGGCGCCCCACAGCGGCTCGGAGCCCGGGTTGAGCAAAGCGCGGATCATCGCTTGGGTGACCAGGACTGTGATCACCACCCCTTCCGCCTCAAGGGCCACATAGCCACCCTTGCGCATCGCGTTTCTCCGTCCGGTGTTCGGTCGTCTCGGCACGGACACGAGTCTGTTCGGGCGGCCCTGCAGACACATCAGCCCGGCGGCTCGCATCACCTTCGACGAAAGACGGGGCGGTGATGCGACCTTGGTCGAGGGCGCATCATCCCGCGGTCCGACTCACCGGCCGCACGTAGTCGCGATACTGGCCAGGTGAACACGGACGTCGCGCCACGGCTCGGGTGTTGGCAGCAGACATGAAGGCTGGTGGAGGCCACGACGGTAGGCATACCGCTCTGGCTCTCCGCCGGTGTGATGCTGCGGCAGCATACGGGCGAAACGGGCTCGTGGTTCTTCATCGGTGATCCGCTGGTGGCTCTCGGCTGCCTGACGGCGCTTCTGTGGCGGCGGCGGTTCCCGCTCGCCATCGCCATGACGGTCACGATCGCCTCGACCGCTTCGGCACTCGCTACCGACGCCGCGTTTCTGGCGCTGGTCTCGCTCTCCACGCGTCGCCGTCCGGTGGAGAGCGGGGTCGTCGGTCTGGCCCTGGTGACCGCGTCACAGTTCACCGACGGGTTCTACCCGGTCCGGAGCACGCCCGGCTTGATGTGGTGCCAGCTCGCCTTCCCGGCACTGACCGCGGGCATCGCGGTGGCCATAGGCATGGCCATCGGGGCGCGCCGCATCGAAGTACGGACCTTGCGGGACCGGGCGGAGAGCGCGGAACGGGAACAGACCGCACGAGCGGCGCAGGCACGGGCCCTGGAACGAAACCGGATCGCCCGCGAGATGCACGACGTACTCGCGCACCAGATCTCCCTGGTCGCCATGCAGGCCGGAGTGGACGTCACGCTCACCACCACCGTGACGGGAACACCGTCCGACACCGCCCGTCCAGGAAGGCTGACCAACGCCGCCAAACACGCCCCAGGGGCACACGTACACATCACCCTTCAAGGAACAACGGGCGACAACGTCACCGCACGACTGCCCTGGCCAGGGCGCCGGGGTGACGTGGTGTGGCGCTCGTTGACCAGTCCGCCAATTATCTGGCGGCGCCTGACCGTGGCAGCGGGTGGGGGGGATGACGCTCAGGTCGTCGTCGGGTGCTTGTAGGCCGAGGCCGCGGTGGGCCCGTCCCGTGCGGTCCGCACCCTGATCCAAACGAAGCCGCCTGGAACGCCGACCACGGCAGGCGCTGGCGGCGCGGTACTTCGGACGAACCCCGGGCACGTCTCGGTGACGACCGTGATGTGCGACGCATCCATGGTTGCAACGATGAGATCGAGGAGGTCACATGCATGTACTTTTGCATCAGCAAGGACTTTCACTTCTCGGCGAGCCATCGGCTCGACGGGCTTGACGCCAGCCATCCATGCGCTCGTCTGCATGGGCACAATTACGTGGTGGCGCTCGAGCTCGCCGCCGGAAGCAACGGCCTGGACGGCGTTGGATTTGTTCGCGACTACGGTGACCTGGCCGAATTCTCGCAGTGGTTGGACAGCGAGCTAGACCATCGGCATCTCAACGACGTCGTCGACACCCACCCGTCGGCGGAGAACATCTCCCGATGGATCTTCGAACGCGGGATCTCCCGTTATCCCGAATTACACGCGGTCCGGGTCTCGGAAACCCCGAAGACGTGGGCGGAGTACCGGAAGTGATCGAGGGTGCCGCCGTCGGCCCGGAAGGAGGTGGTGCCATGAGTGAGTCGAAGCTCGTCGTAAACGAGATCTTCGGCCCGACTTGAACCGTTCAGGGAGAAGGGCGGTCCATCGGGCAACGCTGTGCTTTCCTCCGCCTGGGCGGCTGCAACCTCTCATGCAGATGGTGCGACACCCCGTACACGTGGGATTGGACCGGTCTCAGCGACACCGGGGTGCCGTACAGCCCACGTGAGGAACTCCACGCGATGTCCTGGACCGATGTGCTGCGGCAACTGCGCGGTTACGAGGTCCCGTTGATAGTGGTGTCCGGTGGAGAACCGCTCAGTCAGCAGAGCCGACTGATGCCGCTGCTGCGCTCGTTGCGCGAGTCCGGCTGCCGGATCGAGATCGAGACGAACGGCACCGTCGTTCCCGTTCCGGAGATCGCGGAGTTGGCCGTGTGCAATGTTTCACCGAAACTGAGCCACTCCGGTGATCCGGAATCGAGAAGAATCGTTCCAGCAGCACTCACGGCGCTCGCGGAAATGCCCGGCACGGCGTTCAAGTTCGTCTGCTGCTCGTCGGCCGATCTGGACGAGGTCGACCGCCTCGTCCAACGGATCGGCCCTATTCCGGTCTGGATCATGCCGGAGGCTCGCAACCAGCGGGATCTGGACCGAAATCTCAGGGCCATCAGCGATGAGGTGATCGCTCGGGGCTGGAATCTGACGACCCGGCTGCACATCGCCGCATGGGGTGACCGGAGGGGCGTATGACCGTCATCGACAACGAGCAGTTCCAGACGCGCGAGGCGAAGGGGGACCCGTTGGAGGACCTGGCGCGGCAGTTGCTCGCCGAGATCGGGGAGGACCCCGATCGCAGCGGTCTGAAGGAGACACCGGCCAGGTTCGCCCGGTGGTGGCGGGAGTTCACCTCGTACGACCCCGGCGAGGTGGGAACGCACTTCCCCCTGTACACCGAGGGGCAGATCGTCATGGTGTCCGACATCAATGTGTGGTCGCTGTGCGAGCATCATCTGCTCCCGTTCTCCTGCAATCTGACCGTCGCCTACAGGCCGCGGGGGCAGGTGCTCGGCCTCTCCAAGTTCGCGCGGATCTCGCATCGGCATGCTCATCGCCTGCAAGTGCAGGAGCGGCTCGTACAGAACATCGCCGACGAGATCACGGAGGCCACCGGTTCCGAGGACGTTGGCGTGATCGGCCGGGGCGAGCATCTGTGCATGAGCATGCGGGGCGTTCGCACCCCCGCGCTGATGACCTGCTCGGTGTTCAAGGGGATATTTCAGAGCTACGGGCCCGCCCGCGAGGAACTGGTGGCCATTACCTTTCCCCGGCACTGAGTCGACGTCGTACAGCCGCCGCACCGTCACCCGCCCCCGGCTGCGGCCCTACCCCCCGTTCGTCTGGAGCAACCGATGAACATCGCACTCGTCATGCTGACCTACCGTCCGGATGAGCCGGCCGGGATCGAGCGCGCGCTGGCCTCCCTTGCCGCGGGGTTGCGTGAACTCGGGCACCGCGCTGTGATCATCACCGCGGGCTCGCGGGGCCGGGACCATGACCCGGACCTGTTGCCGCTCACCTCGCTGGCCTTCCCGCACACGATCCCCTATGAGGAGATACCGGGCATATTAGCCGATGCAACCGGCATCGGGGAGGAAGTGCGGCGCCTTCTGCGCGAGCACGAGATCGACATCGCGTGCTGGGGAGACGCGGTGTCGGGCCTGGGCTTCCTCAACCCCGCGCCGCCAGGTACCCGGACGGCTCTGATGGTGCACTTCCCGCGAGCCGACGAGGCGATGCGGGAGAGCCTCGCGCACGAGCCGGACGCGGTTGTCACCGTGAGCCCCTTCATGATCGACGAGGCTGCTCGGGCCGGTCTCGACTCAAGCCGTTGGCACGCACTGCCCAACGCGCTGCTCTGCCAGTGCGATCCGCCGGGACCGGATGTCCGCGAACGGCTCCGGCGCACGGCGCCGGTCCGTGTCGTGGCCCGAGCCGATCCCCAGAAGGGTGTAGCCGACCTGCTGCGGGCCTTGCCGGAGCATCCGGGCCGGACCGTCCAGATCGTGCTGGCCAGGGCTGGATTCGAGCTGTGGCCCGGTTTGCAGGACCAAGTCCTGAAGGAGTGCCGAGAACTCGCCGACAAACTCCCGGATGTCGAGATCCTCCCGCCCCTCGCCTGGGACGAGGTGCAGGCCTTCTTCGCCGGGGCGGCCGTCGCCGTCGTGCCGTCCACCGGCCCGGAGAGCTTTGGCAATGTGGCGGCAGAGGCGCTGTCGGTGGGCACCCCTGTCGTCGGGTTCGGTTTGGGCCATCTGCCCGCGCTCATCGGCGCCGGTGGACGGACGGTCAGCCTGGGCGGCGGCCACGACACCGATGGCGTACCGGCGTTGACCGGTCCGTCGGTGCGCATCGCGGAGGTGGCTGAGCACATGGACGCGCTCTGGCAGGCTACGACGGACCTGCTCGATGACGCCGAGGCGTACCACGCGGCGGCGCGTGAGGCCCCGCTGCGGACCGTCCCGTACTCACCGGCCGCGGTGGCCGGTGAGTTCCTGCGCATGATGGCACCGTGATCCGCCTGCCGCCGGTCACACCGCGCATGCACGAGGCATGACCGCAACCGCCCGCGACGCGGCGCTCGAGTTACCCCGAGCGCCGCGTCGCGGGCGGTTCGGTCACGGCGCGGCGAACCGCGTGACGCTGTCGAGATACTCGGTGGGATCGACGAGGACCGCCTCCCGGAATGCCTCGCGCCGTTCGTAACAGGTCCCGCACGTTCCGCAGTGGATGTCGGCGCCCTTGTAGCAGGACCAGCTCAGCTCCAGTGGTGCGCCGAGCCGGGAACCATGCCGCACGATGTCGGCCTTGGACCACGTCATGAAGGGGGCCTCCACACGTGGTGGGGCGAATCCCTCGTTGGCCACCGTCACCAGGTCACGCAGGGTGTCGATGAAGGCAGGGCGGCAGTCCGGATAGACGAAATGATCGCCGGAGTGAATACCCAGCGCCACCGTGTCCGCCCTGCGGGCCACGGCCACGGAGACCGCGATGTTGGCCAGTACGGCGTTGCGGTTGGGGACGACCGTGGCTCGCATGGACTCATCGGCGAAGTGCCCGTCGGGCACGTCGGCCCGGTGGTCGGTGAGCGTCACGCCGCCGAGCAGGGATCCGAACCCCGAGAGGTCCACCACATGGTGTTCCGCCTCGTAGCGCTGCGCGATCCGACGGGCCGAATCGATCTCCTTACGGTGCCGCTGTCCGTAGTCCACGGTCACGGCCACCAGCTGGAACCGCAGCGCGGCGTAATGTGCGAGCAGTGTGGTGGAGTCCACTCCGCCGGACAGCACTACGACTGCGGTAAAGGGGTCCCGACTGTTCTCGTCCCGTGTCTCCACGGGCACCTCCACATTCGACTGGGTCGCCACCGAGGTATCGGCTCGGTTCGCGTGAGGTTTACAGAGTCTTTCGCCGAGGGCTCCGGCACATCACGGTGCACCACCGAAGTATTTGCCGCCATGCGCCGATACGGCCGTGAGCGCTGGTAGGGCCCCGTGAGGTTGTTGCAGATCATGCTGTTCGGTGTCCGCTCCGGTCAGGTCCAGCGGTCCAGGGGTCCAGCGGGTCCTGGAGGATGTCGGTGGAAGCGGGAGGTCATCAGTCCACGCGAGCCCTGGCGCCAGGTCACCTCGTCCTACGCCCCCGGTCCCGGCGCCGTCGGGGAGTTGCGCCACCGCTATCGGAGGGGTCCGGTAGTTGGGCGTCGACGGGCGGCCGTCGCCGGACCGGGCAGGGACCGTGGCAGTGGTGTCGTGCAGCTGTGTGACGCCATCGTCGTCCGAGAACGGTTCCTCCATTCTGCTGCTGGTGCTTCGGTTCCTCGGCTGGGCCCGAAGCTCGAACCGTTGCTGCTCTCCGATGAGGAGAGGGCGGTGTTGCAACGGTGGTCGCGTCGGGCGACGTCGGCTCAGGTTTCGGGTGGCCGCCGACACGGTCCGCACACTGGAGGAGATCCCCCAAGAACGCCACGCTCTGGTCGCGGAAGTCGATGGCCGAACACAGCGGCCTGTCGAAGTCCACCGTCGGCCGAATCTGGCGGAAGTTCCCGCTCACGCCGCACCTGACGGACACCTTCAAGCCGTCCACGAACCCGTTGTTCGTGGAGAAGGTCTAGGACGAGGGCGCGGTGGTCCTCTCGATGGATGAAAAGTCCCAGGGTCCAGGCGCTGGACCGGTCCCAGCCGGTGCTGCCGATGATGCCGGGCCTGCCCGAACGGATGTAGGCACCGTCACCCCCTCGCAGTGCTCGGCCAGACCGGACTCCCGCCAGGCCTTCGCGTCCGCGGTGGTGCCCCGGCACCGGGCCGGACGGCCCCATCCGCAGCCCTCACGACGACGTTCGCGGACCGCTTTGAGGAGTCGCCCGAACTGATCCAGCCGTAACCCGGTGAACGTCTCCACCTATACACGTTCGGCCCTCAACACCCCAGCCATACACAGCAGATGCCCAGTTCACGGCCTTCTGCAACACGCTTTAGGTCGCTCCGTCGATCAGAAGTTCCCAACGCACCCGGCTGCCCCGGACCTTGCCGAATTCGCCTCGCCCGGGGATACCGAGATTCCGATAGGCGCTCGAAAGGTGGAGTTCGACCGTGCGGCGGGTGATGTGTCGGCTGTTCGTGATGATGTTGTTGGCCTGCCCCAGGGGGGCGTCGATGAGTAGCCACCGCTCGCGGGGCGTTAGCGACAGGGTTCCCCGGACGGAGACGTCCTGCGGGGTGTGCTGGTCCAAGGCGACCAGTTGCAACCGCACCCGGGGCCCGAGCGCACGCGCACCGCAGTCGGCCGCCAGCCGGACCGAGCGGGTCAGGACGGCGTCGGCCTCCTGAGATCTTCCCAGCCGGGCCAGTACCGTGCCCAACTCGCCGGTGACCCGCGCCATGTCGAGGTCGTTGCCGGTCCCTTCCAGCAGATCCACCGCCGAGGTAAACATGTCCTCCGCCTCCGGCCCGCCGCAGAGGCTACCCAGCACGCGCAGTGCTCGGGCTCGCGCGCGAGACGAGCCGGTCTGCTCCGCGAACCATAGTTGTTGGCGGGCCTGTTGCAGCGCCTCGTCATGTTGCCCGGTCTGACCGAGGAGCACGGCCCCTTCGATCTGCCAGCAGATCGACCCCGGCCAGTCCATACCTGCCGACCGGGCGCGTCGGATGACTCTGGTGAGCTCGGCGCCACCGCCGACGAAGTCGCCGTCGGCGATCCGCAGCCTGGCCCGGGGCCAGCAGGACATCGGCGTAGTACCACTCCGGAGGCAGCTCACCGTGGCATCGGCCCGTGCGGTGCGGCAGGCCATTGCCAGCAGTGATGTCCGTCCGACTCCCGGCTCACCGGCCACCGGTCACCGGTCACCACCCAAAGGGCGAATCCCCTACGAGCACTGTCCTGAGCTGGGATCAGCATTTCCGCAAGTAATACGGGTCCGACCCACAAATCCGCGGTGTCCGATCCTCGCCTGCATCATTCGATTCCTGGTGATCACGAGGCACCGACCCCCCGCGGAGGCATTCTTGTCCATCCACGGTTGCCACGGACGAGCCGATGCCGATCCGGGTCAGGCCGGTCGGGCGACCAGAATCGCTGCCTGGTCGCCGATCGCGTGCGGTCGGCAACTGAAATGGCGGGACAGGGCCGGCTCCAGAGCAGCTCGTATATCCGCTGCCTTCGGATGCTGTTCGTACCAGAAGTCGGTCAGCACGGCTGCCGCTGTCGCCGCCCGCTCATCCGGTTCCCTTTCGTCGAACCGGATCGATGACTCGGCACGGTACAGCGAGAAGTCCGAGAATCCATGCTCTTCGAGTACTTGGGCAGCAGTCAGCAGCAGATAGCCATGGTGATCGTAGGGTTCCTCGGCGACCGGCACGCAGATCTCATTGAGGAGGCCCAGCAGTTCATTGCCCGAACCGCCGGAGATAAGCACGATCTTCGCCTCAGGGTTGTCCGGATCACAGACCCGGATCATTTCCTCGGTGGCTTCCCTGATGTCGCTCACATAGGGCAACACCCACGCGCAGTACACGGCGTCGAACGAACCGCTCGAGAAGGGAAGCAGTTCGGCGCTGCCAGGGAAGACGCTGACTGATCCGGAGCCGTCCTCATGCATAGACTCGACCAGTTGACGGTGCGGCTCGACCGCCGTGCACTGCCCGATCTGCTCCGCGACAGCTCTGGCCAGTTCCCCACTCCCGCCGCCTACGTCCAGGACACGGCTGTTGACAGCGGTGAGACTGCGCACAAGAGCGATTTCCTCGCCACGCTCCAGCCGACCGGCGAAGTTCACCCACCCGTCGCCGGTTACCTGACGTGGTCCTCGATATCGGTCAGGAATCCGGTCCAGCGGCCCCAACGCGGGGTGTTCACGAATTTCGGCGAGGGTCAACCGCCCGGCCGGAACCGGCCATGCTTCTGTCATGAAATCTCGACCTCCATGATCACGTTCAGTAAATTCGGGTGCCAGCGGGTTCGCGCCGGCTGATTCCGTACCGACAGTCGGGCACGTCGATGATCCCGCCGTCTGTGATGGCCTTCTTATCTCTCCTGAGCCGGGGCAGGCCGAGCAGCACTGGCTGGCGAACTCGGCGGCCGCTCATGTCTCAGATCCGGCGGGAGCACCATTCCGGATAGCGGATCCCATGTGTTCCGTGTATGCCGCACATTGCGACCATGCCGACACATCTGACCTTCCGTCTCGCGTCACGAGCGAGGCGATGGTGACGGATGATACATCCGCCTTCGCCTTCGTCATCGAACAGAACCAATCGATGACAATTCACTAGTGTTCGGAATCGACAGAGAGCCCAGGAAATCCTGGATGACATGGTCGATGAGTGGCTGGAATCCGGCAGTAATTCTCTACTCAGAGGCGTCAGGGTCGCACACAGCTTTACCCCTTTGCGATCATGCAAAGGTTGCCACATGAACCTTCGGGCAGTCAACCCGCAGCTACACCGAGTTTAGTTCATATCCGATGGCAGCACCCGAAGGGCAGTTGTCCGGGTCAACCTCCGAATGCACTATACTCGAACTGAGTTCAGGTCGGCGTAAGGAGACGCGGATGGACCTGTCCCGCTCGGAAATACGGTCCGTCTCTGGCCTGCAGCTTCTGCGCTCTGAGCGGCGGCCGAACGACTCGACCTTGTTGATCGCCACGGTCACCCGCCGAGGCAGCGGTGCGTCCGTCAGATACCGCAGGAGTTGGACGGTGCGGATGACGCGGCCGACCTCGCGGAAGGCGACGTACGTGGCGTTCTTGTGCGACCCGGACCGCAGCCGCTTGAGCAGCGTCGCCGAGGAGATGGCGCCCTCGCGCACGGAGATGGCCACCCGCGTCAGGTGCCGGACTTGGGACTCGATCAGGTCGCGGTCGATTGAGTTCTAACCAGCCTCGCCGAACCAGGGCGTCGATGTGCACGTACTCGGTGGTCCTGCTGGGCCGGTAGAAGGCAAGGTCCTTCCAGTTCCTGATCCTGGGCATCAGGTCGAAGCCCAGGAGGTGCGCCAAGGTGAAGACAGGCAGCGTCTGACCCTGGGTGTCGGCGTGCACGGTGGTGGGCTCGACCTCGGAGGAGTTCTTGAGCAGGCCCTCGATGACGTAGACGGCCTCCCACACTCCGCACGGGATGAAGCGCGTGAACAGCGTGATGCAGGTATCCGAGATGTGGCGGTAGGCGATGCCTCCCGGCTTCCCGTACCGAACGGACGTCTCGGCGAGGCGGTTGTCGAAGTAGGTGTCCATGTGGGTGCCGTCAGCGGCCACGGCGGTCCCGTCGCCCCACGCCTGCGAGATGTCCAGGTGCGCGTGCGCGTTGACCAGATCGGCGATGGCCTCGTTGAGCCCAGTACGCGGTCCGCGCGCAGATCCCGATCAGCGTGCGCTTCGGCATCCTCGCCTTGATCCCCTGGTCCAGCCGCTTCGCTGACGGGTGCTGTCCCTCCGAGCGATGCTGCTCGAGCGAGGGGATGCCGGTGGACGGGTCGATGACCAGGCTCTCGTTGTCCGAGTACCCGGCGTCCGCCGTCCCGGCGGCGGCCCGCAGCAGGTCCTCCCAGCTGCCGGCGGAAGGACACGGCGTCAAACCCCGGCGTCTTGGCCCTGGCCCAGCCGCCGGGCAGGAACAGCGAACGCCCCGCCCGGGTCCGGGTGGCCTCGAACGGCAGCTCGCCCGCAGCCAGTTCGTCACGAGCCGGTTTGTACCGGGCCGACTTCCACCCTGTCCGGCGAGCCGTCATCCGGTCCGTCGGATCGGGCATGGCGAGCAGCATCAGATACAGCGTGGCCGCGTCCTCACCGATGCCATGCTCTTGGGCCACCTCGGTCACCAGCTCGGGTACCGAATGGCTCGGGTCCTGCGGCCACCACGGCCGTCCGTCCCGCGCCCGCCCCCGCGGGTCCGCCCGGATCGGCGAGGAGGGCCGCGTACGCGAGTCGCGTGCCAGGCGCAGTGCGGCCTCCGCATCCGGCTCGTCGGCTGTCGGTGAGGTCCGGCCACGAGGACAACTTTGAGTTCTGCGGTGGTGGGTTCCTTCAACCAGGTGTCACCCAGCCGAGGACGGCATCATCGCTTGCTTGCCGTGCAGTGCCTGGCGCTCTCATCAGCGAAGACACAGAACAGGCTGATGATCTCGCGGTAGCTGTCCGGGGTGTCGTGGTGCTCCTTGCGGGGCGGTCCGTCGATCCACTGGTGCCAGAGGCCGTCTGGGGCTAGGAACCGGGCTGCTTGATCGGCGCCGAGCTTGGCGTCGAGGTGCAGGAGTGCGCCGATGGCGGCTGTCTGGTCGTAGTAGAGGTCGGGGCGTGGCAGGTAGCGGTCGAGGTAAGCGACCAACAGGTCTGCGTCGGCAGGAGTGCCGAAGGTGGCGAGGGTGACGCAGTAGGCCTGGCCCGCGTAGCAGACTTCGCTGGCGAGCAGGAGTTCGCCGAGGCGTTCACGGAACTCGGCTCTGTGGGCAACGGCGATGAGCCAGGCTGCGGTCTGGCGCTCTCGCCATCCGCCTCCGAGCAGGGTGACCAGCTCACGGGGTGTGATGTCGCCGGCGGCCTCGCCGAGCTTCCTTGTGAACTTGGTGCGTTCGCTCCCGGTCATGCGCAGGATGCTGCCGCCGAGTTTGAGGTAGCGCCGGTCGGGCGTGACATAGCGGCGGACCAGGGTGAGCGACTCGGGGTCCTCGTGGGCATGGCGCATAGCCGCATCCTGTCCTGGGCGATGTCGTTCGGCCAGCGGTTTGTTCAACTGGACCGTTCAGTCGGTGGGCTCATCGTGGGGTTCGCCGAGGTCGTCGAGGAGGCTGGTGATGCGGTCGGCGGTCCGCTGGTGGCGTTCGATCTCGCGATCCCAGCCGCGGTCCCGGGCATCGGCGATCAGTTGCCGTTCGGTGTTATCCGGTCGGGTGAGGAGGTCGCGGGGGTTGGAACCTGCGATCCGGGAAGTGGCCCTGTTCAGTCGACGAGCGTGCCGCGCCCGACAGGTCATAGTCCTCGGAGACCCCCACCAGCTACCGCCTACCACCTTCTTCCACCGCATCCTCAGCGGAGCAGATGACCACGCCCACGATGACCTCGACGACGAAGCAGCGTCCGAGGCCTTCGAATCCCTGCTGGACATGCTCTGCGGCCGCCTGCCCCACGTTCACATCTCAGATGGCACTACCGCAGCCGCGACGAACGCCTCATCGCCTTCGCCAACCAGCGCATCTACGACAACGCTCTCGTCGGTAGACGTAGCGCACGGCCGGACGGTACCGGGCGCGGAGGGGCGTACGGGCGAGTTCGGACAGATCCCACCCGCCCGTGACCCCGGACGCCCGGGGCCGATTGGTCAGTGCATGGACGAGGCGCGCCTATGGGCGCTGATCGAAGCGCCGGGCGAGCGGCGGGCCGGCTCACGACCAGCGAAGCGCGGGCTGTGGTCGAGCTGCTGCGCCGCGAGGGATCCGACGCGGCGGCCGAGCTGGCGGCTGGCCTTGCTCAGTGCGTGACGCTGTCGGGGATCTTGGGAATCAGGATTTCCCCGCAGTGCGCCATGCGGTTGGCCGTGGGATGCGTGAGCTCTGCGTTGACGCGCTCGATGTTGACGGCGACGGCGGTGAGAACGTGCTGGACATGGGTCTTGGACTGGCTCCGGTAGCGGGCTTGTCGCATGCCATGGCCGGCCGTGCGCTATGCGACCAAGACCAATCTCAGCGCCGATCACGGTTCGATCGAATCCCGAGGCCACATACGTAGCGTTCCGGCTCGCTCGCCTCGTCTTGTGGGCCTCGACGAAAGGGCACAGCCATGTCTTCGGCCATGTGTAGGACGACGAACACTCCGGTGGTACGGCGGCTGGCCGCCGCGGCCGTGGCGTTGGGCAGCTGCCTGGCGCTCGCCGGCCCGGCGGGAAGCGCCGACGCGGCACCCGCCGACCCCGTACCGACTGTCTTCTTCGGCGACTCGTACACCGCCAACTACGGCATCGCTCCCTGGAACCAGGACGGCGACAGAACCCTGTGCTTCCAGGCGAAGGAGAACTATCCCACCGTCGCCACCCGGCGCCTGGCGGACAAGGGCATCACGCTCGACGTCCAGTCGGACGTCTCCTGCGGAGGCGCACTCATCCATCACTTCTGGAACGAGCAGGAGCTGCTGCCCGGCACCGGCTTGAAAGTCCCGCCGCAGCAGGACGCGCTCAAGGCCGACACCCAGCTGGCCGTGGGCAGCATGGGCGGCAACACGCTGGGCTTCACCCGCATCCTCAAGCAGTGCTCCGCCAAGCTCCGGAGCCCGGAGCACGCCCTGCTGCCGGGACAGCCGGTGGACGGGGACGAGCCGGCCGCCAAGTGCCGCGAGTTCTTCGCGTCCGGGGACGGGAAGCAATGGCTGGACGATCAGTTCGAGCGGGTCGGATGGGATCTGGAGGAGATGCTCGAACGCATCCAGTACTTTTCCCCCGACGCGAAGCCCGTCCTGGTCGGCTACCCCAGGCTCGTTCCCGAAGACACGAACAAGTGCCTGACCCCGGCACCCGGTCAGCCGGAGCTGCCACTCGCCGACATCCCGCAGGACGCCCTGCCGTTCCTGGACCAGATCCAGAAGCGCCTGGACGACACGATGAAGAAGGCCGTCGCGGACGCCGGCGCCGACTTCGTCGACCTCTACGCCCACACCGGGAGCAACACGGCGTGCGACGGCGTCAACCGCGGCATCGGCGGCCTGCTGGAGAACTCCCGGATCCAGATCGGCGACGACCAGCGGCTCCCCTGGTACGCGCACCCCAATGAGAAGGGCCGCGACATCCAGGCCGAGCGCGTAACCGACAAGGTCGAGCAGGCCCTCAACCGGTAAGGGGGCACGCAGGCTCTCTCCATCGGCACCCACTTCGCCTGCGGCCATGGCATCCCCGCCACCTGGCAAGTCCCGCGTCACGGGGCCCGCACCCGGCCCCGGCACATCCCGCGGGGCTCGCCGGGCCGATCACTGCTACAGCCCGGCTCCGGGATCATCATAACGGCAGCTCGCACCCGGGCCCGGTGCACGAGGTTCACCGGGGCGCGGGTCGTACGCGACCGCCCGCCGGGAAACCGACCGAGCTCGGTGGACAGGGCCGCGCCACCGTCGACTTCCTCGGGCCGCCAACCGGTGATGTCCAGCAGCAACCCATCCAGCGGCCCGCTTATGAGCACGGCGTAGGTCTGGTGCGGGAGCGGGCCCGGGTCGGGGTCGTCGTGGTCACAGCCGTAGACCCGACCACGCAGCAGCTGCTCATCGCCGTTCATCCCTCCAGCGTTCCAGCCCCCACCGACAACGCGGGCTTGTCCAGGGAACCCCAGGGCCGGCCCTGACGTGCGCCCGGGGCCCGGTCTCTTCCCCTATTTTCTGCTGAAGGTGGGCCCGTGCGTTGATCTCCGTGAGGCGGAGTGCCACGGAGATGACGAACTGGCGGCAGAAGTCGGCCTCTTCCTGATAGAGCCGCATCAGCGCCTCCGCTTTCAAAGGCGTCGATCCTGCCATCCCGGTCACCGGACAACCAGAGCTTCCCCGATCCAGACTGGGCCAAGCGGCAGCGCTCCGCTCACCACGGAACAGAGGGGGCTCCCACCTCCGGTCACATCTTCGGCCCTCCGCTGGAGGCAATCCTCCAGCCAACGGTTCAGCCGTCTGTCGGTGCAACCCTCTGCGGAGCCGTCGTGGGGCGCGGAAGATGCGGGGCGGGCCAGGCCGGGTTCCACCGCCAGGCCGACCACGCGGCGGCGTCGGCGAACGGGCCGGAGTGTTCCTCGATCATCGCGAAGGCCTGGTCGCGGGCGGAGTCCACGGCCTGGTGCCCGGTATCGGTGACGATACCGAGCCGCCGTACGTGCGCGTACTCGTCTTCGTCTTTCCACTGCCAGCTGGTCAGGTCGGGGGCGACGACGAGGTCCACGGTGAGGTCGAAGGTGTCGAACCCGTCGCCGGTCCGAGCGGTGGGGCGCTCGAGTTCACGTACCAGTTCCTCAGCCGGCGCCCCGACCCGTCGGGTATCAGCTTCCGGCAGATCCACACCGCCGACGGCGGCCGCATTCGCTTTGGGGCGCGATCGTTTGCCGGCGGAGTGCTCTGCGGCGTCGCATGGTGCCGAGCTCCGCTGACCCGTACACGTGGAAGCCGCTACCGAGCTTGGAGTACGTCGGCGTCGGGAGACGTCGCGAAGGTCTGCACGTAGTCGATGGCTGTCTGCAACGCATCTTTCAGTGGAGCGATGTTCCGCGCGACCTGGGCGAGGAGCATGCCGCCCTGGAAGGCAGCGAGGAGCAGATTGGCCAGCTGCGTGGGATCTGCCTCAGCGCTGATGCGGCTGAGTTGCTGCATGCGCTCGATTCCATCGCGGAAGATGGCCCTCCACTGGTCGAACGCACTCGCGAGCTCGTCGTGAACGTCAAGGTCCGTCTTGATGATCTCGCTCGCCAGGGAGCCGAGGCTGCAGCCTTCCTGGTAGGCACGCTCGTAGCCGACGTA
This sequence comes from Streptomyces iranensis, assembly GCF_017874715.1. Taxonomy (GTDB): domain Bacteria; phylum Actinomycetota; class Actinomycetes; order Streptomycetales; family Streptomycetaceae; genus Streptomyces; species Streptomyces iranensis. The sequence continues at coordinate 163,906 of NZ_JAGGLR010000023.1, forward strand.
GAAATCCGCCCACGCCCGAAACGCGTCGAGGTTGTCGAAGCAGGCGAATCGCTCGCCACGGTGGAGCGTGAGGACGCGCTCGGCCTGCCAGGCGATCACGGCCAGGACGAGACTCTCCTTGGTCGGGAAGTAGTGGTTGAGCTGCGATCCGCTGACGCCTGCGGCGCGGCGGAGCTGTTCGTTGTTCGTCGCGTGGACCCCCTTGGTGTAGATGAGCTCCGCGGCGTGCTCCAGGATGCGGGCCCGCGTTGCCTGTCCCTTGTCGGTGAGCTTGTGGGGCTCCCGAGCTCCTGTGGTGGGTTTCATGCTTCAGACGATACCTGGATTGGGCTTGACAGCCCAGTCGCGAGAGGTGTTCACTCAGAAAGTGGGCTGACAAGCCCAAAAACATCTCAAGCCCAAACCCGGGCTGACGACGACCACTCACCGGAGGCTGATTCGCCATGTCACGACTGAACGTTCCCTCTCCTGACGACGTCCCCGACGGGGCGGAGGTCATCCTCGACAAGGTCGGCGCGCAGTTCGGCTTCGTCCCGAACATGTTCGCGACCCTCGCGTCGAACCCGGCCGTCCTCGACGTCGTCATGACTCTGCAGGGCACCTTGAGCCGGGTTCTGGACGCGAAGACGCGGCACACCATCGCGCTCGCCGTGTCGCAGGCCAACGGTTGCGATTACTGCCTGTCGATGCACACGTACGTATCGTCCGAACTCGGTGGCATGTCGAGCGATGACATCGACTTGGCCCGGACCGGGAGCTCGACCGATCCCAAGCGCGCCGCGGTCGCTCGTTTCGCTCAGCGGGTGGTGGAGAGCCGCGGTCAGGTGAGCGACGCCGACCTGGCGGCTGTGCGAGGTGCTGGGTACGCCGACCCGCAGATCCTGGCGATCGTCACGGTGGCGGCGCAGGTCCTGCTGACCAACTTCATCAACAACGTCAACCAGACGGACATCGACATCCCCGCCGTCAGCCCGGTCGGTACGCCGGGATGAGCGTCGGCGTCCACGTCGAGGCGGCGTACCCAGCCGCTCGATCCGTCACTGTCGCAGGCGATCACTCGGGAAAGGTTGGGTATGCCGGGCTCCGAAATCTATGAGAGGTTCATGGCACTGCACACCCGCGACGGTGGCCTCGTCATGCCGAACGCATGGGACGGCCTCTCGGCGCTGATGCTGGCCGATGCCGGCTTCGAGGCGATCGCGACATCGTCAGCGGCGCTCGCTGCCACGCTCGGCCGGTCCGACGGGCGTCACGAAGTCACCCATGGCGAGCACCTCGAGCATGCGCGGCTGTTCGGTCAGCTCACCGGGCTGCCCGTTAACGGAGACTTCGAGGACGGCTACGGCGACACGCCTGAAGACGTCGCCGCGACCGTGGAAGCCGCCGTGGCGGCTGGACTGGCCGGTATCGGGATCGAAGACACCTCGGGCAATCCCGGTCAACCGATCCGCGACTTCGACGACGCGGTCAACCGCATGCGTAGTGCCGTCAACGCGTCCAGGGGACGCATCGTCGTCACCGGCCGCACCGACAACTTCATCCAGGGGCGGCCCGATCTCGACGACACCGTCCGGCGTCTGACGGCCTTCGCCGAGGTCGGCGCGGATGTGCTCTACGCCCCTTACCCACCCGACCTCGATGCCCTGACCGCGATCGTCACCGCCGTCGCGCCGACGCCGGTCAACGTCCTCATCTCGCCGGCGGACAAGGTGCTGACCGTCGCTGAACTACAGAAGGCCGGGGTCAAGCGCATCAGCGTGGGTCCGGCGCTCTACACCCACGCGATGGGGGCAGTCGAACAGGCCGCCAAGGCTCTCGTCGCGGGTGACCTCGCCTCCGCAACGACAGGAATCAGCTTCGGGCGCGTGAGCGAACTGCTGGCCCGCGGCAGGAGCCGGCCCACTCCTGGCGAACCGTCGCTCCGAACCTACCGATCACAGGAAGAAGGCAGATTGACATGACACTCGACAAGCTCATGAACAAGCACCTCACCAGGTATTTCGACCCCAGCAAGACCATTCCGGAGGAAACACTTCAGCAACTGCTGAGGTTCCTGCGCTCGACGCCCTCGTCGGTGAACGTACAGCCCAACCACTTCTACGTCCTTGCCACAGACGAAGGCAAGGCGCGGTTGGCGGCCAACCTGGGCGAACGATTCCAGGACAACGGCGAGAAGATCCTGAACGCGTCGCACACCATCATCCTCACCACCCGGGCAGATGTGCCTGACAGCCACCTCGAGGCGGTGTTCATGAAGGAGAGGGCCGACGGCCGGTTCCCTGACCCGTCAAAGCAGGAGCTGTGGGAATCAATGACCCGAGACTTCCTCAATCTGCGCAACTATGGCTATAAGGACCTGAACCACTGGATGGAGAAGCAGACCTATCTGGCGGTGGGCCTGACCATGATGGCCGCCGCTGAGCTCGGCGTCGAGGCCACGCCGCTGGAGGGGTTCGACCCGACCAGCGTCGACAAGGCGTTCAAGATCCGCGAGACAGGACACAGCACGACGCTGCTGCTGGCCCTCGGCTACCCCGACCCCAAGAAGCAGTACACCAGCCCGATCTCGCGCTTCGACGCCGACCAGCTGTTCACCTTCGTCTAAACACCCACCCGGAAACCAGAACCCACAACACATATGAGGAAGAGGGCAATCCCAATGAAAGCCATTGTGGTATCCGACCAGGCCGCGGGAGCGGCCGGGATGACGCTGACCGAGCGGCCTGAGCCGCCCGCGGCGATCAACGACGTCATCGTTCAGATTCATGCGGCGGGCTTCGTCCCGACTGAAACCGAGTGGCCATCGACCTGGACCGATCGCGCCGGCCGTGACAAGACACCGTCGATCCTCGGCCACGAGCTGGCCGGAGTGGTCACCGCCCTCGGCTACGGCACGACGGGGCTGTCGGTCGGGCAGCGGGTATTCGGCCTCGCCGACTGGCACCGCGACGGCACCCTGGCGGAGTACGTGGCGATCGAAGCACGCAACCTCGCGCCGCTGCCCGGCGACGTCGACTTCACCGTAGGCGCGTCCCTGCCAATCTCAGGTCTGACCGCGTGGCAAGGACTGTTCCAGCACGGCCGCCTTCAGACCGGCCAGACCGTCCTCGCCCATGGCGCGGCCGGGGCAGTCGGGACGATGGTGACCCAGCTCGCACGTGAGGCCGGCGCCTACGTCATCGGCACCGGACGCGCCGCCGACCGTGAGAAGGCACTCGACTTCGGCGCGCATGAGTTCGTCGACCTCGAGAACGACGCGCTCAAAGACGTCGGCGCCGTCGATCTGGTCTTCGATGTCATCGGCGGCGACGTTCAGAAGCGCTCCGCTGCCCTGATCAAGGCCGGAGGAACGCTGGTGTCCGTCGTCGGCCCGGTCGAGGCGCGGCCCGCTGACGGCCTGGCGGTCGACTTCGTCGTCGAGGCCGATCGTGCCGAACTGGGGGAGATCGTGCAGCGGGTGCGGGACGGACGGCTGCGGACAAACATCGATGACGTCGCGAGCCTCGATGATGCCGTTGGTGCCCTTAACCCCACCACGCGACGCAACGGGAAGACGGTCATCCGCATACACCCTTAGGCAGTCACGGCCACAGTCCGACCGGCGGGCGGGTCGTCCTCACGGTGTACGAGATGAAGCGATCGATAGAGGAGTTGATCACCTTGGACGGACAGGAGCTGCAGAAGATCGCGGGCAACTGCGCTGTGGGGCTGCCCGGCACCGATCTGGAGCATCGTTTCGGCCCCGACTGGCGCCTCTACAAGGCGCGCAGCAAGGTCTTCATGCTCATGACCGACATGCCGGGGCGCCCCGTCGTGATCCTGAAAGCCGATCCAGACGACGCCGCAGCCCTGCGTGAGCAGTGCGCAGACGTTACCCCCGGCTATCACATGAACAAGAGGCACTGGATCACGGTGGAAGGCGGGGGCACCATCGACGAGAAGCTGGTGAAGGAGCTCGTGATCGACTCCTACCGTCTCGTGGTCGGCGGGCTTCCCCAGTCCGAGCAGCCCGTGGATCCGCGCACCTACGGCCGCCGCGCCTGACCTTCGTCATGCCCATCAGCGGCGAAAAGCTCGTCGTTTTCGGGCCCGGTGCCGCCCTGGCCCCCACGACGTGCTCTGGTATATAGACACACCCAAGCGGTGCCCGGAGGCTGCGGATGTGAGCCGTCTGGAACATCGGTCTGACGTCCTCCGGCCGCAAGATTGCCGCAGGTGAGGGCCTCACCGAGCAGGTCGAGTTGTGCGTCGAGGACGCAGCCTGCCAGTGGGGGCAGAGGGGCGTTACGTTGGCCCCGTTCAAGCACCCCTCACGGCGCGTCGCCCGCCACCAACGTGCCGGGACGACATACCCAGTCCGTGCTTACGGCGAACACGCTCGCGGTGCGGTCGCCACCGCGACGAGACTGCGGTGGCTCGCAGCGTGGCCCAATGGGACCACCAGCCAGTCGATGGTATGGGAGTATGGTTCATTTACATGACAGGTTCCCGGACCAATTCCGCGGCCGGTCCGCCCCCCGCGTTCGGTACCGACCTGCATCTGGAGCTGCGCGGACCCGGGCTGCGCGCAGGGCTCACTGACGCCTTGAGGGAGGCCGTACGGACAGGGCGTCTGGCGCCCGGCAGTCGGCTGCCGGCCTCCCGCTCGCTCGGCGCGGATCTCGGCGTCTCACGTCACACCGTGGTCGAGGCCTACGCCGAACTGGTCGCTGAGGGCTGGCTCACCGCCCAGCAGGGCTCCGGGACCCGGGTGGCCACCCGGGTCGAGCCGCACAGGCCCGCGCCCGGCGCTCCTCGCACGAGGCCGGACGAGCCCCGTTCCCGGTATGGCCTGCTGACCGGTGCGCCGGACCTCGCGACCTTTCCGCGCACGCAGTGGCTCACCGCGGCTCGCCGGGCTTTGACCGCCGCGCCGCACGAGGCCTTCGGCTACGGCGACGCCCGCGGCCGGGTGGAGCTGCGCACCGCACTCGCCGACTACCTCGCCCGAGCCCGCGGGGTGTATGCCGAGCCGGAGCAGATCGTCATCTGTTCCGGTTTCCACCACGGCCTGGCGCTGATGGCGCAGGCGCTCAGGGTGCGGCGGGTGCGAGGGGTGGCCGTCGAGGCCTACGGACTCGACCTGTATCGCGACCTGCTGGCGAACGCCGGTCTGCACACCCCACCCCTTTACGTCGATGACCATGGCGCACGCATCGAGGACCTCACGCAACTGCGCGAGGTGGGGGCGGTGCTGATGACCCCGGCGCACCAGTACCCCACGGGGGTAGCGCTCCGCCCGGACCGGCGCACGGCGGCCGTCGAGTGGGCACGTGCCACGGACGGCCTGATCCTGGAGGACGACTATGACGGGGAGTTCCGCTACGACCGTCAGCCGGTGGGGGCCCTGCAGGGCCTCGATCCGGAACGGGTGGTGTACTTCGGTTCCGTGAGCAAGTCCCTGGCGCCCGGGGTACGGCTCGGATGGATGGTGCTGCCGGAGGAACTCATCCCGGAGATCGTGGCGGCCAAAGGGCACGGCGACTACATGACGAGCGCCCTGGAGCAGCTGACGCTGGCGGAATTCATCGCCTCGGGTGCGTACGACCGTCATGTGCGCTCGATGCGGCTGCGTTACCGGCGTCGCCGCGATCAGCTGGTCGAGGTCCTGCGCCAGAGGGCTCCCGGCATTCGTGTGACCGGGATGGCCGCAGGACTGCAGACGGTCCTCGATCTCCCCCGTGGAACCGAGAGCTCGGTGGTCCAGGACGCGGCCCGGCTAGGCCTGGCGATCAGGGGGTTGGCGCAGTTCCGCTACGAAGTGGCGGACTGCGGATGGCGGTTGCCCGAACGGGACGCCCTGGTGGTCAACTACGCGGCGCCCTCGGACAGCGCGTGGGCAGGCGCACTGGACGCACTGTGCAGGGTGCTGCCCTAGAAGGGGTTCCGAGCTCGAATGTCTCCGGCCGCATCAGCCTTCGCTTGTGCCGCCCTGAGCATCCGCTCGAATGCCACGGGCTCGTCGTACAGGCCGTGCTTCCTCAGCTCCAGGACCTCGGTCACTTCGTCCAGCATGCCCACGCCGCCGGGCATCACCACTACTGCGTCGGACACGGCGAGCAACCGTGCCCGTTTCAGCGAGATGCCTGGCGAACGTCATTTCGTCGGCCGCCCTCTCGACGCGCGCACTCCGTCGGCGACGACCTTCATCAGCCCGGTATCGGATCCGCCCCGACCAGGGTGTGGCCGGCCCTGCCAATGGAGCGCCACGTCGCATGCTCGGAGCGCCATATTCGGGAGCGGGTCAGTGTCCCAGCTCCGTAGATCACGAGCTTGCTTGGTCGGCAGAATTGGTCTGGGGATTTGTCATAGAAATGGACCATACGCCGGTGCCGCTGGGTACGTAGCGTTGCAGACATGAGCACAAACGAAGCACACGGAAACCCGCGGCGTCTCCCCGAGTACACGCGCTGTCCGGACTGGGCGAAGCTCGCCCCCCGAGGCCTCAGAGCTTGATCGGCCTGGACACCGCACCGTGAGTGGTCTCCCTGTGGCTCATGGGCGCAGCCACCATCGGGGGGAAGGCGGGTGTGAATGAGCTGTGGCCTGCCGTGCCTGGCAGCTCGATCACTCCTGCCCTGGACCTATCCATCCACCAGACAGCCGAGCAGTTGGGGGGGACCGCATCGCCGGGGGAAACACAGAAGGGAAGAGCAATGGGCAGTTCCGCAAAGACAGCAGTCTCCGAGGTTCGGACGGCCATCGAAACAGTCTGCCCAGCAATAGCTCTCCTCGACGCGCGGGGGACGGTGGTCGGATGGTCGCAAGGCGCTCAGCGGCTCGTGGGCTACTCGGCTGTGGAGGTGGTGGGGCGGTCCGCCGGTGCCCTGTTGGTAGCCGCTGACGACCGGGCAAAGGCTTCGCAAGCCACACAAAAGCGCACTCTCCGTGGCCGCTGGTCCGACCTCGCGCAGGTGCGCCACCGCGACGGCCACATCATCGACGTGCGCCTGTGCGTGTCACCGCTGTCCGGGCAGGACGGCCTGGAGTGGTGGGTGGTCTGTGCGACCGACAAGGCATTGCTTCCCGCGTGGCCGGCCGAGGCCACAGTGGCAGAGCCGCTCCTCGCCACGCTGCCGCTGCCGAGCCGCCTGCCCATCGGTGTCGTCATACGGGACACGCACCTGCGCTGCATCCGGGTGAACGACACCCAGGGCTCCAAGGACGGCATCCCCGTCCCCAAGCGGCTGGGCCGCAGGCTGACGGAGGCGGCGCCCGGGACGGAGGCCGAAACGCTGGAGGCACTGATGCACCAGGTGCTGGAGAGCGGCGACCCGGCGATCAACGTGGACTACCAGGCCTTCCTGCCGGCGAATGGGCGAAGCAACCGCATATTGACCGCGTCCTACTTCCGCCTCGACGACGCGCAGGGTCGCGCGCTGGGCGTGTGCGTCGTGAGCGTGGACGCCACCGACAGCCGACGGGCGCGAGAGCGTCTGGCAATCCTCGGCGAGGCCAGCAGGCGCATCGGCACCACTTTGGACGTCATGCAGACCGGACAGGAACTGGCCGACCTCGCCGTGCCGTCCCTCGCCGACTACGCCACCGTCGACCTGGCGGAGTCCGTCCCACTCGGCGAGGAGCCCTTGGCCCATCTCGGCCCACAGGGCGGACACATCCCCGTCTTCCGCCGTGCGGGCCTGGCCTCGATCCACCCGGGAACCCCGGAGTCGCTGTTCGCTCGCGGAGAGCCGGTCTTCGTCCCGCCCACTTCACCCTTCACCGGTGTCCTGCGCTCCGGGAAATCCCACGTCGAGCCCATGCTGGACGCATCCCCGGGCACATGGCTGGACCACCACGACGCGGCGCGGGCGGAGAAGATCCGCGAGCACGCCATGCACTCGTTGATGGTCGTCCCGATCCACGCCCGGGGCGCTGTGCTGGGCGTGGCGGTCTTCGTGCGGACGGAGGACCCCAGGCTGTTCGAGGAGGACGACCTGCACTTGGCCGAGGAACTCGTCAGCTGGGCAGCGCTGGCCCTGGACAACGCCCGCCAGCACCTGCGCGAACGCTCCGCGGCTCTGGCCCTGCAGCACCTGCTGCTCCCCCACCGCGCCACAGGCGGCTCCGCCGCTGATGTGGCCTGGCGCTACCTGCCGGCCGACAGCCACCACGGCATCGGGGGTGACTGGTTCGATGTGATCCCCCTCTCCGGCGCCCGCGTCGCCCTGGTCGTGGGCGACGTGGCCGGACACGGCATCAACGCGGCGGCGAAGACGGGTCAACTCCGCACCGCCACGCGCACCCTCGCCGACATGGACATGCCTCCCGACGAAGTACTGTCCCGCCTCGACGAACAGGTCACCCGCCTCACCGAGGCGGAAGCCGACCCCCGGCACCCGGCCGCCACCACGATGGCCGGCACGTGCCTGTACGCGGTCTACGACCCGGCCACCCGCACCTGCACCATGGCACGGGCAGGCCACCCCCCGCCTGCGATCATCGACCCGTACAGCCACGTCACCTTCCCCGACCTGCCCACCGGAGAACCGCTCGGCCTCGCGCCGGCCCCCTTCGAGTCCGCAACCTTGGAACTCGCCGAGGGAAGCGTGCTCGCCCTCTACACCGACGGCCTGATCGAGGCCCACGACCAGGACACCAGCGCCGGCATGAACCGTCTCCGCGCGGCCCTCGCACGGCCCGACCTCACACTGGACGATCTGTGCTCGTCCACGGTGGACACACTGCGGCCCAAGCCGCCCAGCGACGACGCCACTCTGCTCCTCGCACGGACCCGCTCGCTGAGCACAGACCAGGTTGCCTCCTGGCAGTTCCCCAGCGACCCCGCCGTCGTCAGCCGCGCCCGAACCCTCACTGCCCGGCAGCTGACCCAGTGGGGACTGGAACACCTGGCCGAGTCCACAGAGCTGATCGTCAGCGAACTGTTCACCAACGCCATCATCCACGGCAACAGCGACGGCAACAGCGACCGCACGATCGGCCTACGCCTCATCCGGCACGAGATGCTGACCTGCGAAGTCTCCGACGCCGGCCACAGCCATCCGCTTGTGCGACACCCCCGCACCACCGACGAGCACGGCCGCGGCCTCTTCCTCGTCGCTCAGCTGTCCCGCCGATGGGGAACCCGCCACATCCCGGACGGCAAACTCATCTGGGCTGATCAGCAACTGCCGACCAGTGCGTGAAACCACTTACCCGTCCGGCTCAAGCGCTTGGAGGCCGGTGCCTGTGCCCCGAGAAGGCCGACAACTCGTACGCACTCCAACGACTGCATCGGAGGTTTCATGAAACTCGGACTTCGTCCGCCCCAGAGATTGGGATGGGAGAACAATGCAGAGCAGACCGCCTTTGCAGGCGACTAGGGCACCGAGCGGATGGCGGGGCTGCCGATGGGTGACCCTGTGGTCCGTGCTGATCCTGGCGGTTCCAGTGGCCGACTGGTACCTGCCGCCGGACATCCACCTCGCCCATCTGCTGGTCATCCCGCTCGCGCTCGCCGCCACCTTCGCCGACACCCGCCGTACTGCCGTCACCGCTCTGCTCGCCCTGGCGGCGCTGGTCGTCGCGGGAGCCGAACGACACACGCTGACCACCGAGAACGTACTCGTACAGATGCTGTCCCTGGTGCTGTTCTCGGCGCTGCTCCTGATCGCCACCCGTCTGCGCGAGCAGCATCAGCGCCACCTGGCCAGGGTGCGCCAGGTCTCGGAAGCCGCGCAGTCCGTGCTGCTGCGGCCACTGCCGCGACGCGCGGGAGCGGTGTCCCTGGCGTCGACGTACGTGGCCGCCGAGACCGAAGCCCGTATCGGTGGAGACCTGTACGCACTGGTCCACGCGCCTGGCCCCACCCGGCTGATCATCGGGGACGCGCGCGGCAAAGGGCTCGGGGCGATCGGGGACATCGAGACCGTCCTCGGGGCCTTCCGCTTCAACGCACACCGGCACTCCACACTGTCCGGACTCGCGTCCGCCCTGGAGTCCGATGTGCGCTGGGACCTGGGCCAGTCACACCGCGGGGATCCTGACGAATGGCCCGGTGAACGCTTCGTCACGGCGGCCGTGCTGGAGATCCCGGACGACCAGCTCTGTGCCCGTCTGATCAGTTTCGGCCATCTGCCGCCGCTTCTGCTGCACGGGGGGCACGTCACGCCCCTGGAAGTCAGTACCCCCGCTCCCCCGCTGGGTCTTGGCACCCTGACGGAGACCGAGTACGCCCCATTGACCTTCCGTTTCGCCCCGGGTGACCGGCTGGTGCTGTACACGGACGGAGTCACCGAGGCCCGGGACAGCATGGGCGGCTTCTACCCCCTCGCGGAGCGGGTGACGGCTTGGGCCGATCAGCGCCCAGATGCGCTCGTGCACAGGATCGGCGCGGACCTGCGGGCACATACGGGCGGGCCGCTCGACGACGACATGGCCCTGATCGTGCTGCAGCGCGAGGAGGCGCGCGTCCGGGCCCGGATCTCCGAGAACCGGTGGGTTTCGTGACGAAGGTGCGGCCCGCTTGAGGAAAAGCGGCGACGGCACCGGGCACCCCCGAGCCCAGCGTGCTGTTCCCTGCCGTAAGCGCGTCGGATCACCAGTACGGCCACGTCGTCGAGGTGATCCACCGCGACCGCGGCGACTGAGGAAGTCCATGCCGTTACGGACCGGTGTGTAGTTCGGCCGGGACCCGCTGCTCTTCCCGGACCGCGCCCAGCTGCTCGCCGCCTACCCCGACGCCCGGGACGACGGTCAGCGTGCCTGGGCGTTCCTCCCACTGAGATCCAGCGGAAACCCGGTAGGTGTGTGCTGCCTGGGCTTCGCCGAGGAACGCATCTTCGAGCCGGAGGAACAAGCGGTCATGATGATGATGGCGGACCTGCTCGGCCAGGCACTGGACGCTCTCGACGTGCCCGCGGACGTGCCACTGGGCGTCCACTCCGCCACCCCCTTCCGCGCATACGAGACCACCTTGGCGCCCGGCTCGCTGCTCCTCCTGTACACCGACGGCCTCACCCCCGGACAATCCTCCGAAGCGGTAGCCGGTGTCCGCACACTCCTGGCGGCCGGCAGCCGGGACAACGACGGCCGCGGCAAGACGGTCTGGCTTGAGCTGTCCACCCGGGACGGTGCGTAAGCACACACAGTGCGGCTGTCGATCGTTAGTGGCCGGAAGGACAGGTTCGGCTATTGCTGGGCGATGGTTCTACGGGCTCAGCCTGGGCGGGGCGAGGATGAACGCAGGGTCGCTGCTGACGCCGAGGCCCTCTACGAGCGCTTCGACCGCCTGGAGAGCGTGATCTCCTCGAGCAGCGGTCACCACGACGGCCGCGACGACGGTCACCGTGACGGCCGTGGTGATGGCGACGGCCACGGCGACAGCGCGGGCCGCCCGGTGACCTGACCCGTCGTGGTCGGTAGTAAGCCCAGGGCCCGCGGCCCGAGCCGCCGACGAGGCTCACGCCGAGCGGAGCGCCCCTGTGGGCGACATCCCGGCGGCCCGCAGTGCCGGGTACAGTCCCGCCACCGTCCCTACGACCACGGCCACCGCGGGCCCCGCGACCGCCCAGACCAGCGGTACCGCGGCGGGCCACCCCTGCCCGGTCGCGTACGCGTAGACCGTCGCGGCCCCGAGAGCGGCACCGGCCAGTCCGCCGAACAGCCCCAGTAGCACCGCCTCGATGAGGAACTGTGCCGCGATCTGTCCCCGACGCGCCCCCAGTGCCCGCCGCAGCCCCACCTCGCCCCGCCGTTCCATGACGCCGACCACCATGGTGTTGGCGATACCCACCCCGCCGACGAGCAGGGCGACCCCGGCGAGGGAGAGCACCAGGCCGGTGAGGGTGTCATCGGTCTCGGCGCGTGCCTTGAGCAGGTCGGACGGGCGGGAGACGGCGACCATGCCGGGCTGCGCGGGGTTGGCCGTGGCCGCGGCGACGTCCTGTACGTCGCTCACCCGGTCGGGGTGGACGCGCAGGTAGACGGTCGACGGCGTGCGGTCGCCGTCCAGCCGGGCGATCGCCGTGGGGCCTCCGACGAGCACGGAGTCGTCGATCTCGGGTACGAGTTCGTTCGGCTCCAGGATGCCGAGGACGCCGTACCACTCCCCGGTGAGTCCCTCGCCCGCGATCCACACCTTGGTCCCGGGAGCGGTGACCCCCAGGCGCTCGGCCGAGCTGCTTCCCAGGACCACGACCGGGAGTCGCTCGGTGGCATGGTCCAGCCAGCGACCGGTGCGCACCTCGCCGCGCACCGCCGTGAGCAGGTCGAGGCGGGCGGACAGCACGCGCAGGCTGTTGGTCTGGTTCGACGGCACGAACTCGTTGCGGTAGACGTTCGCCTTCGTGTCCCCGGTCGCGCTGACTCGTTCGACGGGCGCGATATTGCCGAGCATCGTGACCGACTCCTTCGGCAGCGGTACCTTCTTCCCCTCGTAGTCCTCCCCCGGCGAGACGGTGATCAGATTGCTGCCGAGCCGGTCGAGCCGGTCGAGGAGATGGGCCTGGTTGGACGCGGAGATCCCGGTGACGGCGACGACCGCCGCGATACCGAGGGCGATCCCCAGGGCGGACAGCGCCGAGCGCAGCCGCCGGGTGCGGGGCCCGAGCAGGCCGAGCCGCAGCAGGTCGGCCGGGCGCAGCCGGGCCGGGCGTGGGAGGCGGGCGGTCATACCGGGCTCCCCGGCGCGGGGCTTCCGGCGGCGGGCGCCGGGCCTCCGCTGTGCTCGTCGAACGCGATCCAGCCATCCTGGATGACCACCTGCCGGGGGAAGGACGCGGCGAGGTCCCGGTCGTGGGTGATGACGACGACGGTGGTGCCTTCCTCGTTCAGCCGGCGCAGCAGATCGACGACGCCCTTGCCCGAGGCGGTGTCCAGCGAGCCGGTGGGCTCGTCGGCGAGCAGCAGTCCGGGCCTGCCGACCAGTGCCCGTGCGACGGCGACGCGCTGCTTCTCCCCACCCGAGAGCTGGTCGGGCCGGTGCCCGAGCCGGTGTGCCAGGCCCACGTCGTGCAGGGCCCGCACGGCCCGCTCACGTCTGCGCCGGGCGCTCTCCCCGGTGTAGAGGAGGCCGGTGGCGACGTTTTCGACCGTGGTGAGGCCGGGCAGCAGGAAGAACTGCTGGAAGACGAAGCCGATCCTGCGGGCACGCAGTGCCGCGACCTGCCGTTCGCTCATGGCGGCCAGGTCGTGCCCCTCCAGGTGGATCCGTCCCGACGTGGGCCGGTCCAAGGTGCCGATCAGGGCGAGCAGCGTGGACTTGCCCGACCCGGACGGGCCGACGACCGCGACCAGCTCTCCTTCGGTGACGGTCAGGTCGATACCGTGCAGGATGCGCAGCGGCGGCGTGCCCTCGTACTCCTTGACGACCTTCTCCAGCCGCAGCACCGGTGTCCCCTGGGAGCGGTCGCGGGTCATACGGGGATCACCACCTTGTCGCCCTCCTTGAGCCCGCCGCTGACCTCGGCACGGGCCTTGACGATCAGCCCCACCTTCACGGGGACGAGCTTCGGCTCGGACCCGCCGGGCCCGACGACCTCGACGGCGTAGCCACCGCCGACCATGGCCAGCAGCGCGGTCACCGGGACGACGAGGACGTTCTCCGCCTTCTTCTCCGGCACGGTGACGGTGGCGCCGGAGCGGCCGGAGTGCAGGGCGGCCCCGGCCTTCTTCTGGTCGGCCAGGCGGATGGACACCTCGGGCTTGGCCTTGCCACCCGGCCCGCCGGGGCCGCCCTCGCCTGCTCCGTCCCCCTCTCCGGGCTCCCGTGTGATGGCGGTGACCTCGCCCTTGACGCCGCCCCCTGCCTCCAGTTCCACCGCGACCTTGCTTCCCGGCGCGAGCTGGGCAAGCTGGTCCTCATCCGGTTTGACGGTGGCGTACACGTCCGGCGTGGTGACCTTCAGCACCGTGCCGCCGGAGCCCGCGCCCACCGTCGCGCCGAGCTTGGCGACCACCTCTTGGACGCGCACGGCCCGCTGCGGCAGGACGACGACCCGGCCCTGCTCGACCCTGCCGGTCTGCTTCAGGCCGAGCGCCTTCTGCCAGCGCTTGACCGCCGCGGCGGTGCCCTCGGTGAATTCCTCGTCGACGGTCAGGTTGGCCGCGTTCGCGAAGCCGAGATCGGTGAGATTGCGCTCCAACTCCCTGACATCGGGCCCGTCGCCGACGCCCTTGGCCAGGTCGCGCCAGAAGGGGCGAGGTCCGTGGAACAGCACGACGGGTCTCGCGTCGACCTCGTACAGCGGCTTGCCCGTCTCGACCCGGTCGCCGGCCTCGGGCAGTTTGGTGAACGTGCCCTGTCCCTGCGCGGTCACCTCATCGACGGTGCCGTGGCCGAGCTCACCGTCCAGCCGCAGTCCGGAGGTCAGCGAGGTGCGCTGGACGGACGCCGTGGACCGGGGCCCGTGCTCGGGCGCGGATTTCCCGCCGCCGTTCGTCCAGGGCCGCACCGCCAGTGCCGTGCCGGCCGCGACGATGGCGGCCACGACCCCGGCCGCCACGGCCGCGCGGCGTGCGCGGCTGCCCCGATGGCGGGTACGTCCCGGCCGGAGATCCGCCACCTGCTCCGGCTCCTGGCCCTCGGTCACGCCGGTCACTTCGGCTGCTCCGCCTTGAAGGGCACGCCGGGGAACTTCTTGCCGCAGATGCCGATGGCCTTGGCCATCTTCTCGTTGTCCATGGTGTTCCCGGGAGCGGAGATGGCTCCCCTGTCCTTCGGGTCCGGGTCCGGTATATCGGAGATGCCGTTCTTGTGCAGGCAGTCGACGAGACCCCTGGCCTGCTTGAGCCTCTCCGTGTCGCCCTTGTGCCTGAGCTGCTTCATGCCGGGCACCTTGACGTCGCACTTCTTCATGGCCTTGAGCAGGTCGTCACCGGCCTCCGCGCCCTGCTTGCCACCCGCGTTGTCATCGCCCGTTCCGGCGGCCGGGACCGCGATCCGGCCTTGCTCGTCGACCTTCACCTCCTGCCCCTGGTCGGACATGCACTGCGCGTACGCCTGCGCGATGGCCCCCTGGTCCCGCGACTTGCCCTTCTTCTCCTGTTTGCCCTGGTCCCCGGCGACGCGGGGGGCCTTGTCCTCGGGCTCCGTCGAGCAGGCCGTCACGGTCAGAGCGGCTCCCGTTGCGAGCACCGCCACCGCGATCCGTACCGCGAGCGTGCGTCCCATGGCCGAACACCTCCTGGTGTGCGTGCGGCGCCGGTCGGCGCCGTCGTGCATCAGGTGTACGGGCGCGTCGGTTAGCCGCTGGTGATGTGCGGCTAACCGCGGCTTAACGCCGGGCTCGGCATAGTCGGCCCACCATGTGGAGGAGGGAGCTGCCATGCGCGTGCTGGTCATCGAGGACGAGGAGGAACTGGCCGGGATGATCGCCGAAGGGCTGCGCGCCGCGGGCATGGCCGCGGACGTCGCGCCGGACGGCGGCCGGGCGATGGAGATGGCGGCAGCCGCCGACTACGACGTGCTGGTCCTGGACCGGGACCTGCCGGGCATCCACGGGGACGCCGTGTGCCGGATGCTGGGCACGACCGGGTACCCGGCACGGATCCTCATGCTCACGGCGGCCGGATCGCTGTCCGACATCGTCGACGGCCTCGGCCAGGGCGCCGACGACTACCTCTCCAAACCGTTCTCCTACGCGGAACTGATCGCCCGTCTGCGGGCACTCGCCCGGCGCGGGCCCAGCGGCACGCCGACGGTGCTGGAACGGCACGACCTGCGTCTGGACACCGTCCGCCGGATCGCCGAACGCGACGGGCGCCTGCTGCGGCTGACCCCCAAGGAGCTGGGCATCCTGGAGGCGCTGATGTCCGCCGACGGCGCCCCGCTGCGCGCCCGCGACCTGCTGGAGATGGTCTGGGACTGCGACGCCGACCCGTTGAGCACCACCGTCAAGGTCACCGTCCACCAGCTCCGCCGCAAGCTCGGCGACCCACCGGTCATCGAGACGGTGCCCGGATTCGGGTACCGGCTGTGAACGCACGTCTGGGCCGGCTGCCGATCCGGACCCGGCTGGCCCTCCTCAACGCCACCGTGTTCGTCGTCGGCGGCGGCACGCTCCTCGCCCTGACCCTGGTCAGCGTCCGGGAAATCCTCGGGGAGAACAGCCCGACGGTCACGGCCACCCAGGCGGAGTCCGCCGTGGACCCCGACGCCCTTCCGACCGTTCCGGCCCTTCCCGCCGAACGGCCGGCCTGCGCTTACCGGGCCGACAGCTCGAAGAGGTTCGCGATATTCCGGCAGGACGTCCTGGACGAGCTGCTCACCCGATCACTGCTGCTCCTCGCCGCGGTCGGCGTCCTGTCCCTGCTGGCAAGCTGGTGGGTGGCCCGGCGCGCGCTGCGCCGGATCGGCCGGGTCACCACGACCGCGCGCGACATCGGCGACCGGAACCTGCACGCCAGGCTCGCCCTGGTCGGCCCCGACGACGAGGTCAAGGAGCTGGCGGACACGTTCGACGCCATGCTCGACCGGCTGGAGCGCAGCTTCGCCGAGCAGCGGCGGTTCACCGCGCACGCCTCGCATGAGCTGCGCACCCCGCTGACGCTGCAGCGCACGGCGCTGGAGATCCCGCTCTCCCAGGGCCGGGTGCCGCCGGACCTGCTGCCCGACATCCGCCGGGCGCTGAACGCCACCCAGCGCAGTGAGCGTCTGATCGCCGCGCTGCTGGCGCTGGCGAAGGGCGAGAGCGGAGTGCTCGTTCCGGTCGCCGTCGACCTGATCGAGCAGGCGCGGACCGCGATCGCCGACGTGCTCGTGGAGGCCGGGGAGGCGGAGGTGACCGTGGACGCCCGGCTGCGGTCCGCTCCCGTCCGGGGCGACCAGTCCCTGCTGACCCAGCTCACCGCGAACCTGGTCACCAATGCCGTGCGGCACAACGAGCGCGGTGGATCCGTGCACGTCAGGACGGGGCTGACCGATCGGGGCGACGCCTTCGTCGAGGTGTTCAACACCGGCCCGGTCATCGAGGAGCGGCAACTGCCCGCGCTCTTCGAGCCGTTCCGGCGCGGTGGCGGGCGTCGCAGGGGATCGGGCCTCGGCCTGTCGGTGGTCCGCGCGGTCACCGCGACCCACCAGGGGAAGCTCACCGCCCGGCCCAACCCCGGGGGCGGTCTCACCGTCCGTGTGGAGCTTCCCCCGCGTCTTCCCGACCGGCCCCAGCGGCGGCCGCCCGTCCCGTCACCGCCCGCTGACCGGCCCCCTCCGGTTTCGTGTGAGCCACCTGGTTAACCGCCGCAAAACCGCTCTCCCGATAGTCATGGTGGCGCGTTCTCGGTCCAGCCGGGTCCGAGAGCCCCGACGAAGGGCGAGCACATGGTCGTGAGACCGAAACCAATACTTGTGGGAGCGGGGATACGGGGGGCGGCGCGGACGCGCAAGGTGACCGCGCTGCTCACCGTGACCGCGACGGTACTGGGAACGGCGGTGACGGCGGCCGCCGCGGCCCCCGCCCAGGGCCCGGCCACCGGACTCGCGCGGTTCCACCATCAGGACGTGCGCTGGGCTCAGTGCGTGGCACCTCCGATGCCGGAGGGAACACCGCAGGATGAGGTGGACAAGTGGAACGAGGCATGGCGGTCCATGGACTGCGCCGCGATCAAGGTGCCCAAGGACTACCGGCGTCCCGGCGGTGACACGCTCACGGTGAACCTCACCAGGTTCCGGGCGAAGAACCCGGCCCAGCGGCGGGGCGTCCTCTTCCTCAATCCAGGCGGGCCCGGCGTACAGGCGAGGCTGCAGCCCGCGATGCACAAGGAGACGGCGCTCGCCGGGAGTTACGACCTGATAGGCGTCGACCCCCGGGGAACCTCGCGCCCCGACAGGCTGTTGTGTGACCTTCCTCCGGGCCCGAGACCGTTCTTCAGCCGCCCGACCGACGCCCAGCTGACCGCCATCGAGAAGTACGCCCGGCAGAACGAGGAAGGCTGCCGACGGGCCGGCGGGGACCTCCGCCCGCATATCTCCACCGCCAACACGGCGCGTGACATGGATGTCGTCCGAGCGGCCCTCGGTGAGGAGAAGATCAACTACCTGGGTTACTCCTACGGCACCTACCTGGGCGCGGTGTACGGCAGTCTGTTCCCCCGCCGGCTCGACCGGAGTGTCCTGGACTCCTCGATGCACCCGGACTGGTCCTACTACAAGGCGTCCTGGCAGCAATCCGTCGCCGCGCGGCAGAACGTGGACGCCTGGGCCGCCTGGATCGCACAGCGCGACAACACCTACCACCTCGGCACCTCCGCCGCCGAGGTGCGGGCCACCATCGACGAGCTGGGACGCAGGCTGGAGAAACACCCGTTGCCGGACCCCAACGTGCCGGATGCCGGCCCCGTGGACCAGACCCGCTTCGATCTGATCCTGGGCCTCCTGAGCGCGGCTCGTCCGAGGTGGCATGTCCTGGCGCAGCTGGCCAACCACTTCCGTGAGCAACTCCCGTCCTCCGGGGAGGTGTCGCGTGACGCCTCGGAGGCGATGCGGCTGCTGGCCTCCGGGCGCGAGGAGCCTGAGCAGGAGGACGGGACGTACACAGCCGTGACCTGCGAGCGCGACTGGCCCGGCGATCTGAAGGCGTACTACCGGAAGATGCGGCAGTTCCGAGATGAATACCCCTATGGCGAGGGCGCGATGGCGGCCGCGCCCACGGCATGCACCTTCCGCTCGTTCACCCCGCCCGAGCAGCCGGTGGACCTCGAGCGCAAGGGCTACCCGACCGGACTCGTGGTCCAGAACGAGTACGACGCCGCGACGAAGTACGAGGGCGGCCCGGCCATGGCCCGCAAGCTCGGCCACCGCCTCATCTCGATTCGCGACGAGGGCACCCACGGCGTGTACCGGAGCAATCCGTGTGCGACCCAGAAGATCAACGACTACCTCCTCAAGGGGCGGCTCCCCGACCAGAACAGCTGGTGCGAAGGGGCCCCGCGGCCGGACATCCCCGCCGACCACTCCGGCGGTGGACGAGCCGAAGACAGGGGACCGGAGAAGTCCCTGACCTCCCAGGCACGGTCGATCATCAAGGAGCACCCCCAGGCTCCCGCGATGAAGCCGTGGCCCGCACGGGCTCGATGATGGTCTCCAGGCCGACGTAAGGCCCAGGTCAGTGCCGCGACGAGAACCGCCGGCCAAGACCACGCGGGGCCCCATCCGTATGGATGGGGCCCCGCGCTCTTGCATCTCGCAGCGGTAGCGGTAGCGGTAGCGGTGGGATTTGAACCCATCCACGTGACCGCGGGGCGAGGATGAACGCAGGGTCGTTCACCGGTTGTCTCGGGCGCGGAAGGCGCCGCGGGATGCGGGGATGCCGGCCCGGATGATTGAGCTGAGCTGGTCGGCACGGAGGTGTCGGCGATCGTACTCACTCTGCTGCCCATGTCGCCGGGGCGTGCGGGGGTAACCGTGTGGGGGGCCGGCAGCTGCGAGGTGGCGTTGGGGTGTCAGGTCTCCTGGTGCCCGCTCAGAACAGTGCCAGGCCATCGCCGCTGGTGTCCGCGATGACTGGCCGGACCTGGGCAGGGAGTCCGTCCAAGCGGTCAGGACCGGCCGCGGCGGCCACAGCAGGAGCCGTCTCGGCCAACCAGAGACGAAACCGCTCGGCGGCTTCGCGGTAGGGGACTCGCGCCAGGACACGGTGCTCGCCGGAGGGGCAGAAATCGACTGCGACAGTGAGCATGCAGGAACGGGGCGCGTTCTGACTGCCCGTCCAGGACACGCGCAGGACACCGCAAGGCTCGCGCCTGCCAGGGGCGCGGTGGGTCGGGCGCAGCGATCGGCAGGCTATGTGGGCGGTCCATGCGGCGAGGTGCGGCAGGGGCAGGGTGGTGCGTGCGCGGCAGCCGGGGCAGCGGTGCCAGTGGCGAAGCCAGTCGTCGGCGCCGGTGTCGAAGAGGCGTGTGTAGCGGTTCGCCACGCGGATGTCGTTGCTGTACAGGTGGTCGGGGCGTTCCTGTGTGTTGCAGGACTGGCAGACGGGGGCGCGGACGTAGCCGTGTTCGTGGCAGTGGTCGAGGACTGCGGCGGGCGTGGTGCGGCAGACGGCGCACGCCCACCCGGCCACCCTGCGGGAGGTACCGGGCTTCCTGCTGAGCGTCGAGTACAGCTGGCCTTCCAACTCTGCGTTGTACGGGCGCGGTGAGGCGGTGGGGCCCTCGGGGCTCGTCGTCTGCCGACCGTCGGCGTCTCGGGCCTCCCGGGGGCGGAAGGGCGGCTCGGTGGCGGCTGCGCTTGCCTGGCGGGTCCGCGCGGCGTGCACCCACTGCGTTTCGGTGTGCTCGGCCGCGTCGAGCAGCCTGACCACAGCACGCGGCAGCCACCACGACCGCTGCGTCCCGTCGCGGGTCCGCTCCACGAGTATCTGCCGCCAGTCGATCCCCGCCAGATGGGACGGCCTGCCGATTTCACGTCGTCCTGCCCGCTCACGGCCGCCGCCCAGCTCCCGCAGTTCCCCCGTGATGCGCCGGCGCCAACGCAGCGGCGTTTCCTCGTCGCACTCCTGCCTCGGCGCCTCGCGAAACGGCCCGATGCGGACCAGATCCTGCCGATCCATCCGCACCGCGTTCAGTTCCGCGGCCGCCCGGCGCACCTCGGCCTCCGGAACACTCCACTGACCGCCGCTCGCCCTCACCGTCGCCACCACATGGCCGCCGAGCAGGACGTACCCCACCCGGGCATGGGCAGGAGAGCAGGTAAATGCCCCAAAAGCCGTCGGCACAGCACTGTCGGCCGTCAAATCGACCCACAGAGCGTCCGCGGCACCCAGGGTGAGCAGGCCGTCCGCGCGACCGGGCATGACACGCTCTGACATACCGACAGGCTAACGGCTTGCAACACGGCAACGGGTTCCCAGTCAGCCAGGCTGATGGCGCTCTTTGAATTTGCCGCCCCCTTCTCAGGGGTGTCCCCACACCTGCTCGCGATTCCCCAGCTGAGGAATGACCTCCTGGGGCAGAGGCCCGTTTGTCCTCGGCCGATGATTAGGTCTGGTTCGCGATCCGGCGGCCGGGCTGTTCGAGGAACTCCTGCAAGCTGGACGCGGTGACCTCGAAGTCGTCAAACCAGGAGGCCGTGTGGGCTTCCAGACCTGTCCGCTGGCTCCGATCGCGAACAGATGGCCCCCGCCGTCGCTGGCGAAGACCAGCGCGATCGGTTCGCCGTCGATCGGAGCGAGGCCTCACCGATCGCCCAGTAGAGCGTGGTGGGCCGTTCACGGGTGGGGCTGAGCTGGGGCTTTGACAGAACGCAAACCGCCGTTCCCAATCGCGTGGAGATCATTACCCGACTGCGTGCATCGCGCAATCATATAGGCCTCCGGCCCTCCGAAGCAGTGCCGCTCCGCCGACCTGATCGGCTGCAGCGTCATGGGTTTTCTCGTTGCTCCACAGCGTGGCCGATGAGTTTGTGGTTCCCGGCCGGTCCAAGCTCGTGACACCCCAGGAAAGGACACCGCCATGTCGGAGCTTCTCGTCGACTTCATCACCTCCCTCGACGGCCACGCATCGGGAGAGGGATGGCCCGGGTTCTGGGGCCTCGAGGGCCCGGAGTACCTCGCGTGGCTCGGCGAGCAGCCCGAGGCCACCTACCTGATGGGAGCGAACACCTACCGCCTGATGTCGGGCTTCGCCGCGGGCGAGGTTCCGAATGGCCAAGACGAGTTCAGGCCCGAAGAAGAGGCGTCCGTCGACGAGCTCACGCAAGCGTCCAAGGTGGTGTTCTCCTCCTCACTCGAGGAGCCACTGACGTGGGCCAACTCCACGCTCGTCCGCGACGACGCCGTCGAGGCGGTCCGCGCCATGAAGTCGAGTGGCTCGGGGCTCCTCAGCACGATCGGCAGCCTCAGCCTGTGCCGGTCCCTGCTACGAGCCGGACTCGTCGACCGCTTCCGGGTCGTGATGTTCCCGGTGATCACCGGGGCCACGGGCGAAGAACGCATCTACGACGGCTATCCGGACGTTGCCCTCGAGATGATCGAGCACCGCACCTTCGACGGCCGCATCCAGCTGGTCGAGTACAAGCCCCGCGTGCTCGAGCACCCGCCGCTCGGCGTCCCTGCGTGACATCGCCCCGTCCGCCGGTCTGGACGGCCGCCAGGCCGGCGCCGGCGGCTTCGGTCGCTGGGCCCTCACCCGCGCTCTTCACTCCCCACATTCCCCACACGCTTCAAGACGCAACGAAGTGGAGGGAAGAGCGTCCCTGGCCGATTTCAGAGATCCTCATCAAGGCCGCCCACGCCGCATCCGCCGTATCCGCCGCCCGCAACTCCTGATTCCTGAGCATCTGGTTCGTCAGTCCCGTGCCCGCGGCCTCACCACCAGAACATCAAAAATCGGGCAAGTCACCCCTGTGTATCAACGGTCCCCGAGTCCAGACGAATTGAGCAACAGAGTCCTTACTCCCAACAAAGTGCGGTGCGCGGTCGTCACCAGCAGATGACACGCAGCCGAGGGCGACGAACGCGTGGTGGATGTCGCCGCGGATCTCCCAGAGGATGCGCAGACGGCGGACCAGTGCAGCAGCGCGATCGCTCCTTCCGCGACCCAGCGGTACACGCCCAGGCCGGAGCCGAACTCTGGAGCGCTTGGCACATTATTTCCCGTCACTGCGACCACCGCCCCCACGGCGCGGCAGCTGGCCAGCCTCCGACAGCGCGCCTTCAGAGGACTGTCACCGTCGTCCGGCCCTCATACATCTAGTCACCGAACGACGGATGCGCACTCCTTCTGATCGGCCGACAGGCTCATCGCCACCACTTCTTACTTTCTGCCGGACGGTAGCACTCATCACCGCGAATGCGAGGAGCAGTTGACAGTCTCCAGTCACCGCGCCTCGTAGCTGGAGCCATCCCCTGTAGGGGTGGGAACACCTTCCGGACGACGCCTCGCTCGCGGCCGCCAGGGGCCATCCCCACGAGCGCGGGAAGCAGGCTCCATGACCTGCATGTCTATCTGGCAGCAGATCCCCCACGAAGCACTTTCACGAAGTCCGGCATTCCAGGCATATGCATTTCGAGATCCACCCCGCAAATTCTTCAGCCTCGACACCGTCCAAATCATTTCGCAAGAGCATGAGGGCCCGAGCACCCCGGTCGCGTCACTCCCCCGCCATGGCGTGAAGCAACACGAAGTAGCAACGCCGCCCCCAACACCCATGGAGGGCCACCCCACTGCGCGGCGCCACAGGGGCCCTTCCACCTCGCCCCTTCCTCGCCCACACTGGCAACTTGGTGAGCTAGCTGCGGAGTTGAAGAATCGCTTTGGACAGACGACGCCTCCATCGTCACGCTACCGATCCTTGCCGAGCCCACCATGGACACCAACATCCGGGACCTGGCCGCCCCAACGTGTAGTCGCTCCCGTGGCGTCTCAGCTGAGATTGGCCGCTGATACGTCTGCCAATGCCATACATCTTCTGCCGCCGCACGCTCCTGAAGACCGTCCCCATCAGCCCCGAGTTGCCGCCGCTATGCGGAGCCACCGTCCACTGACGTTGCCGTCAACGACTGCCGTCACCCCACGAAGAAGCCCCGCCAGGAACCGCCTGGCGGGGCTTCAAATTTGCTTGCGCACATTCACGACAAACGGAAGTCAGCAAATGGCGACATCCACGTGAAATTCGCGCATAACCTCCATAACCGATTCTACAAAAGTGCGATCCAGTGACTCCTGGGACACTCGGAAATTTCGCCAAACAATCTTCACCGGAGGGCCCTCTCCGAACCTCGAAGAAATGCAGTCCGCCAGAGCGTCAAGGTTTGACCCAAAGTAACCACCAGGGCCATTAACCGCCTCACCCAATGCGCAGAAGAAACCCGACTTCGTCGAGATTTGGGCGCCATCCAAATGTGCGACGTCATTGGTTTCGTCGTGCCGTCGGCCATCAGCACTTCGGTGCCTGGGGTGAAGCTGTTGCAGGCTTTGAGGACCTTGAGCCCCTTGAAGACCCGAGCCCAGGGGAGGTCGAGCGAGGCCGCGCCACAGGCTTTGAGACTCTTGCCGCTCAGGCAGCTCTTCCACGCGCCGACATCCGGGGAGGCCACGCTGACCGCGACCGCGGTCACCAGTTTCTCGAAGCCGTTCTGTTCATAGTTCACCAGCCCGATCGCCTCGGCGGCCGAGCAGAATCCCCCGGGCCGGGTAATAGCACTTCTGCTGCGCCCATCTCTGAAGCTGCTCTTCGCTGTCGTACCCCGGGAAGCGCTTCGCCAGTTCGCCGGCGGACGGAATCCTGATGCCCTCGAGCCGCAGCTCACCCTTCTTCTGGGTGATATTGATCGTCCGCCCGGGACGGTAGGAGTTGCCGCCGCTGGGCCGGGCTCGGGAAGGGCCGCTAGAGACCGGATAGAGGATGCGGCCACTGGTGTCGTAGCAGCCTTCAGTGGTGCAGCCCGGTCCGTGGCTCGGAGTCCAGTTGTTGTTGGCGCCATCGGCGCTGCAGCCGTCGCAGAAGCGCCCGGTGGGGTCGGAGCCGGTGACCGGGTTGTTGTTGGCGTAGGCGTAGCCGTTGATCTGCTGGGGGTCGGTCAGGTCCATGACCGGGTCGACGGACAGGAAGCGGCCGGTGGTGGGATCGTATTCGCGGGCGCCCAGACGGGTGAGGCCGGTGGCCTTGGTGTCGTCGGTCCCGCCGACGAAGCCCTTGGTACCGGGCCAGGCAGCAGGTTCCTCGCCACGCAGATCGCCGAAGGGCAGGGTGCGTCGCCGGCTGAGTTTCTGCGAGGCGGCGTCGATGGCGAGTCGTGCGGTGCCGTGGTGGTCGGCGAGTGTGAAGGAGACGCTGCCGTCGTCCTGCTGTACGGCCTGATGGCCGCCGCCGAGGTCGATGTAGCGGGTGACCCTTGGTGTGGACGAGCCCTTGGGGAGCGTGATCTCGGTGGTGCCCAGGTAGAGGGTGGTTTCGGTGGCGGTTCGGCCGATGAGCCGGTTGCCGTCGGCGTCGTAGAGGTATTTGGTGACCTTGTCGGCGCCGCCCTCGACCGGCTCGGTCACCTTCGGCAGGTGCCCCTCGGCGTCCCAGTCAAGGGTCTGGGTGTCGCCGCCCAGCGTTCGGGTGGTGTTGTTGCCACTCTTGTCGTAGCCGAAGGTGTCTTCAGCGGTTCCACTGGGCCCGGTGGCTTTGACGGAGGTCAGAGTGTGTGGCTGCGCGCTGTCCGGGTTGGGGTAGTCGTAGGTGCGCTTGGTGTCCTTGGCGGCATCGCCCGAGGGGTCGTGCAGGGTTTCCGTCCTGCGGTTGCCGACCTGGTCGTAGGTGTAGGAGGTCCAGTAAGGAGCCGGGCCGCCCAGCACACTGCCGCCCGGGGTGGTGGCGCATCCCTTGTCGCCCTGGGTCCATGCCTCGGTCAGGCGTTGCAAGTAGTCGTAGGTGAAGCACTGGTTGTCGGTGCCGGAACGAGAGACGTCCGATACCGACAGCACGTTGCCCGCCTCGTCATAGCGGTACGTGTCGTACTGGTCGACGCCCGCCACGTCCTGACGATCCACCCGGGCGGTGGCCAGACGCTGCGTGCCCCACTCGTAGGTGTTGGTGGCCCACGTCTTCTTGCCGCCGCTGGAGAGTTCGTACTGCTGCGGTTTGCCGGTCAGGCTGTAAAGGACACTGGATTTCACGCCCTGGCTGCCGTCGATGGCGATGGGGCGCAGGGTCTCGTCCTCGTAGGTGTAGGCCACGGTGGCCGCCGGAAGAGATCCGGCCTTGGGGTAGCCCTTCCCTTCCACGAGTCCGGAGACTTTGTACGTGGTGGCGGACAAATAGGTGCCCTGGAGTGCGCCCTCTTCGGCGGGGATGGTGACGGACGTGCGCAGTGCTCGGTAGAGGCGGTCGTAGGCCACGATCTTGGTGGTGTAGGCCCGGCCGTCGTCGTAGCGGGTGGATTCCGCCAGGTAGCCCTTCGAGTTACTGACGGTGTCGTAGACCCATTTCGCTCTCAGCTCGCCGGTGGGCGAGTCCTTGTGCAGCTCGGTGCGCCGGCCGAGGCCGTCGTAGTCGTAGGCGAGGGTGGTGTTGCGTCCGTCGGTGGTGGAGGTCAGCTGACCGCGGTCGTCGTAGGCGCTGCTGGTAGTGCCTTTGTCCGGGTCCTTGGCGTTGGTGAGCTGGCCGAGGAGGTCGTAGCTGTAGCTCCAGGTGTTCTTGGCCGGGTCGGTGACTGTCTTCAGTTCGCCGCGTGGTGTGTAGGTGTAGGTGGTGGTGTCATAGGCGGCGTCGGCCGTGCGCTGGTGGAGTTGGCGCAGTTCGGTGGTTTTACCGCGGGCGTCGGTGAGGGTGGTGGTGGCGGTGCCTCCTTCGGGTGGGATGGCCGTGGTGCGATCGCCACCGTAGATCGTCTTGGCGATGCCCAGGACCGTGCCGCCGTCGCCGTTTCCGGCTATCTGCCGTGCCTCGGTCTGTCTGCCCAGGCCGTCATAGGCGTAGCGGTTCTGCGTTTCGACGTTCAGTGCGTCTTCTGGCTTGAACAGGGTGCCGCTCGGCTTGCCATCCGCGTAGTAGGTGGCGAAGTCCTTTGCTTTCAGGCCTCGTTCGTCGTAGAAGACGTCGGTCAGCAGACGTCCGCCGTCTGGTCCGGGAGCTTGTGTCTGCCGTTCACGTAGCAGGCCGTCGTAGAGCGTGTAGGAGGTCTGCTGGGTACCGTTGTTCCCGAGTGTCTTGGTGCCCACCGCCACCGGCTGCCGGTCGGTGACGGTGTACGTGAACTCGTACGTAGGGGTCTGGCCGGTGAGCCGGTCAGCCAGCCAGACCTTGGTGGAGCGGCCCAGGGCGTCGTAAGCGTAGTTGGTGACCTTGTCGTTGGTGTCAGTCTGGGTCAGTGGCAGGCCGCGCAGCACGTCGCGCGTGGTGGTCGTGGTCTGCGCGGTGCTCGCGTCGCCGGTCTTGGCGGGCGGCGAGGTCACCTCCGCGCTGGTGGGCAACCCGGTGGCGGGAGTGTAGGCGGTCGTGGTGGTACGGCCGTCGGTGCGAACGGTCCGTTTGAGTGCTCCGGCCGCGGTGACGGTGACGTCGGCCGTCAGGTCGGTGCTGGTGAGCGTCCGTCCGTAGGAGTCGTAGGTCGAGCCGGACTCCACATAGACGGCGGTGGTTCCGTCGTACTTCTTCAGTACCGCGGTTCCGGTGGCATCGCTTTTCGTGGGGGCGTCGCCGTAGGTGCCGCCGTCGTAGGCGGTGCGCGCGTCGGAGATGACGTCGTCCGGTCGGTTGGCGGTCGTGTCACAGGCTGTGGCGACCGCCTCCACCCGGGAAGGGAGGGTGAGGATGTTCTTGTCGGTGTTGGTGGCGTAGGTGGTGCGGGTGCAGGTGTTGTCCGCGGCGGTGTCGTTGTCACCGAAGTCGTCGACCTGGGTGACCCGGCCGGCCACCGTGTCGAAGCTGGTGGCCGTTGATGCGGTCCGCCATTTGGTCCCGGCGCCGTCATCGAGTGAGGTGAACGTCTTGGTGTGGGCGGTCCCGGTGAGGTTGGCTGTGACCGTGCCCCAGTCGCGGACCTTTTTCGCGGTCTCGTGATGCCAGGGCCGGTTTATGGTCTTGGTGAGGACCTTTCCGCCCGGCCCCGAGTAGCTGACTGTCTTGTAGGCGAATCCGGCCGCCGAATCATGGTCGGTGATCGGGTCGCCTTCGTCGTCGTCGAGCGCAACGGTGACACTCTTGGTGCCGCCTCCGGTGTCCTTGCGGTCGCCGTCCATGCCGCGCAGGAAATAGGTGTCCTGCTGCGACTTCATCGCACTCGTCCCGCCCTGACCACCGGTCTGGACCCGCACCTGTCCGTAGCCACGCCACTGCGACCAGGTCTTGAACTTCTCCTTGGTCAGTCCGTCGTCATCGTCGTAATGCCAGGACGCGCCGCCCTTGTAGTCGTAGGCGGTCACCCGATCAGGCGCTCCACCGGTGCGGTCGGTTGTGGTCACGGAGGTGACCACGTACTTGTTGAACCACTGCCGTTCAGGGTCGTCGCTGGTACTGCCGCCGATGTACTGCGGGAAGCAGCGGGTGGTGTTCGTCTGCGGGGTCGGCAGGGAGTCCCAGTCACATGCCTCGGCGGAGTAGTTGACGTCGATCTGCCCACCGGACTCATCGGCGACCGTGGACAGCCGGTCCTTGATGAACGGTGCGTAACCGTCGCCGGTCTTGTCCAGGCGGTTGGCCAGTTGGGTGTAGGCGAACGTGGTCTTCGGTAGCGTGATGGCTGGGTCAGCGCTGTGGCCGGTGCGCTGAATGGATTCCAGTTCCAGTTGGTAGTCGGTATCAGCCTTGCCCCAGCGATGGGCGAACGCCCAGGAGTCGACATCCTTGTAGGTGCCGCTGTCGAGGGCCTGTGCGGTGATCCGGGTCAGCCGCTTGCGAGTGAAGAACACCGGCGAGAGCCGACCGTCGTCGCAGTCCTCATCCGCTGTGCAGTTCAGGTCCCAGGGGGTGTCGTACCAGTAGAAAGCGTCCTTGTCGATGGACTCACAGTCGGTCCGCGCATCAGGCAGGCAGCGCTCGCCGCTGGTGAAGTCGACCTTGGCCAGCGCCTTGGTGCCGTACATCGAGGACGACTCCAGGCCGTATTCGATCCGGTCCAGGTCACCCCCGCGGACGTAGCGTGTGTTGTCCTTGGCCTTGAGGTTGCGGCCGTAGGAGTTCGTCTCCTTGTCGTAGTAGTAGGCGATGGCGTTGCCGTGGGGATCGACCACGTAGTCCAGGTTCCATCGCCACGCCTGCTGGCACCAGGAGTCGGCGAACGTCGCCCCGTGACAGGGCTCGTCGGCACCGTTGCCGAACACCGGCGCCGTCCAGGCGGAATCGGTGGTCTCCTTGCCATCGGCCCATCCCGGCAGGCGGTTGTAGCCGAAGTAATAGCGGTTGCCGTCGGGTGTGGTGACCCGCCAGTACTCGTCGTTCCTGGCGCCGTTACCGCGTACGTTGTCGGTCGAACCGTAGAGACGGTCGATCTTCGTGCCGTCGTCACTCTTCAGCTTCCAGGAGTTGGTGCCGTTGGGCACCAGCTCCCCGCCCTTGCCGTTGAAGGAGATGAACGCGTTGTCGTAGGCCCAGCACAGATCTCCCGGCTTGCCGCCGTCCGCGTTCTTCACCCCGTCTTCCGCGCACGGTTTGTAGCGGCGTTCGATGTAGCCCGGCCACAGGTCGAAGCCGTCGCCCACCCAGGAGGACTGGTTGTTGGTGTTCGCGGTGCGGCCGTCGACTCCGCCCGAGGAGTACGACACTCCTACGCTCGGTGTCAGTCCGCCTGGCACGTCCGGTACGGGCATACCGTACGACCAGGTGAAGTCGCCGGTGTTCAGATTGGTGTCCCACGTCGCAGAAGGCGAGAGCGAGGTGGCCTGGTAGTCCCCCTTGTCCCCCTTCGCTTCTGCCACGGCCGCCAGCACCGTCGGTTCACCCGCACGCAAAGACACGTCCTGAGCGGTGAGAGTCCGCTTCTCGGTGTCGTTGACGACCTCGACAGGCTTGGGCATACGGCACTGCCGTCTGGCCGGCGTCGTCAGCACGCAAGCGGGCAACTCGACCAACGTCAGTCGGGACGCGTAGCCGCCACCGTAGGAGCCGGCGAAGGACGCATAGTCGATTCGGGCCCGTACCCGGCCCGCCATGGTGTTCTTCACGCTTTTCCGCCCCGGGTCGGGCTGCAGCGTGAACAGCGGTCCGTCAACCCCGGCCTTCCGCGCTACCTCGCGGCCCAGCACCCGGGCGGTAACGTCACCATGGGCCGCCTTGCCGCGACCCCCTTCCGCGTCCAGGGCCAGCGGCAGGCCACGCACCTGTTTGGGCCCTGCCCCGGCCTTCGCGCCGTCTGCGGGAAGTGTCACCACCGCTGATGCTGCCCTCGGCCATGTGGTGCGAGGAGCGGACTGCGGGGTACGGGGCCCCTTCATGACCGTGCGCAGCTTGACCTTGCCGATCGTGCCGGGTACCGGCTGCTCCCCGTGGGGAAGGACAGGGCGACCTTTCCCGTCGTCTGCGGCAACAGCAGGCTGCGCCACTCCCTGCAGCAAGGTCGCGACCATGACCACGGCCGAGGCCAGCGCGACACGAGGTCGCAGTGTCCGTAACCGCTTGCTCGATCTGCCGTTCATCCCTGTCCTTCATCCCTCGCTGTATGCACCGCCGGAGGCATACGCCACGGGGTGGAAAGAAAGCCGATACTCAGGAACTGCCGGTGGGCCTGGTAGCCGGAGGCCATTCGGCCTCATCCTCTGCGAAGATCAGTCACCGCCCGGTACGTCCGTGGGCATGGCAGGCATACCAATGGCTAGCTGTGCGACCTGCGTATCCGTCAACGCACCCTGGAAAGACCACACTCGCCATGGAGATTCGCCACCGGCCAGGATCCGTATCCGGCGTCGCACTGGGCACATACCGCACCGCGAACGCATCTTGCTGTGCGCCCGGCGCGCTGAGCAGCGCCACTCCGTTCTTCGGAACTGCTGCCGCCTGGGCCCAAGCCGTCACCGTGAAACTCGCGCTCGTGTCCACCGGCACCGTGGAAGTCGCGGCGTAGTCGTTGACACCGTCGAGCAGGAGGCCACCGTCGACCCAGCCCGCTCCGACCTGTGCGCCGCCGTTGAGCGTCATGTCATTGCCGGACGCTGAGGCGTCCGGTGTGGTCAGTGGTGAACCGGCCGCCTGCTGGAACGTCCAGCGTCCCTTGACCAGCGCGCGCTGCTTGAACAGCTGCTGCGCCTCGGTGGCCGAGACCGGACGGTCGAACAGCCGCACATCGTCGATCGTGCCCGGGAAATGGTTTTCGACCCGTCCGCTGTAGGAGCCGGCGCCGATGTACATGGACTGATCCGCGTAGAAGGCGCCGGCCAGCTGAGTCGATCCGGCCTTGGCCCCGTTGACGTACAGGGTGAGGGTGTTGGCGACCGTGTCGTGCACGCCGACCAGATGCACCCACTCCCCCGCGCGCGCCTGGGTCCCGTCCGGTTGCATGGCCCGGATCGGTGTTGCGTCGGCGGTGTCGGCGGAGTACTGGTTGACCGCCCACCGGTCGTAGGTCTTGGAGTAGTAGAGCTCGAAGCCCGGGGCGTACTTCCCGGCCTGGGCGGTGATGATCGCCGCGCCGTCCGGCTTCTTGTCCAGCTTGGCCCAGGCCGAGACCGTGAAGCTGCGCGAGGTGTTGACGTGGGGGGCGCGCTCCTGGCCGATCTTCGCGTATCCGTCCGTGCCATTGAACCGAGTGGCCTTGCCCGCCACACCGGCCACTCCCGTGTTGGCGCCGCCCACGTACTTCGCGGGGATGACCCCGCCGTGGCCCTTGATGTCGGTGGCGCCGGCTTCCTCATCGAGATGGAAGACCGCCACCGCGGGCCGCCCGGGGTCACCGGGTGTACCGGCGTTGCGGCTGCCGTCGCTCCGACGGCGGACAGTACGGTGCCCGCTGCCCCAAGCTCCACGATGGTTCAAGGCACGGGTCTTGGGCTTTCCCCGTCGACGTGCCCTCGGCGGACGGCAAGCGCCGTCCCCTGTGCCGTAGCGGATTCTCCACCCGGAAGGCCGCCGAGGCAGCGCTGGAGCGAGCCTTGGAGTCCGAACGTACTGGCCTGGATGCAGCGAGGATCTCACCCTCGCCACGTATTTGACCGAGTGGCTGCGTCTCAAGGAGAAGGCGCTCAAGCCCACCACGTTCGCCCGTTACCGCGACCACGTGCACGCGGACCTCATCCCGTCCTTCGGCCGACTGCTTCTGACCGATCTGCGGGCCCGGCATATCACCGCCTGGAGTGAGGCCGAGCTCGCTCGCGGGCACGGGCGCACCGCCGTCTACCGGATCGGAGCCACCTTCTCCAGCGCGCTCAGCCATGCCGTGCACACGCGCGTGATCGTGGCCAACCCGTGCCGGTACGTTCTGCTGCCCCGTGCGGTCGCGCCGGAGCGGATCTGCTGGAATCCCACCCAGGCCGCAGCGTTTCTGCGGCACAACCATGCTCACTACGGCGATCAGATGGCCGATCTGTTCGAGCTGCTGCTGGGCACCGGTATGCGGCGAGGTGAGTCCCTGGGGCTGCACTGGACCGACGTCCATCTGGCCGAGCGGATACTGCTGGTGCGCTGGAGCCTGACGGCCGTGAACAACAACCACCTCGCCTCGGCCACCCCAAGACCGAGGCCAGCCGGACCTGGGTGAGCCTGGCCCCACGCATGGTTGCCGCCCTCGAGCGCCAGGCGGCGCTCGCCCTGGGCCGGCCAGCCCAAGGGGACGCCGCTGGAAGGGCTCGTCTTCTCCCGCCCGGACGGCTCGCCGCTGCGTCCGCAGGGGGTGCTGGTCGAGCTGCGGCGGCGCGCCGCCGAACTCGGCCTGCCACGGATCGGCGTGCACGACCTGCGACACACCGCCGCCACCATCATGATCAGCTCACGGGTGCCGCTGGCCGTGGTCTCCAAGACTCTGCGCCACTCGACACTGGCCACCACCGTCAACCTCTACGGCCACCTGCTCCCCCACGCCGCCCGCGACGCCGTCACCGCCATCGGCACAGCCCTGGAACGCGCCGACCGCAAACACGCCACCGGTGATCCTGGCGGAGCGTCAGAACAGCGGGCGGCCTGAACCTTTCATCCGCCCCGCTCCCGCTCCGGATTCTCTCTACTGCGGTGCCCCTGGCCAGGGGCTCCGCAGTGGTGGCGCCTCAGCGATCACCGGGTGTCATCACGTCGCCATCACGTGTCACACGAATGCAATCAGCGAGCCTGCCATCACTGGCAAACCCGCTGGTCACACCGTCGGGACGACAGGATTTGAACCTGCGACCCCTTGACCCCAGCGGCGTGGCCTGCGCGGACCAGGCATTCGGCAAGGGGCACCGTCCAACACCAGGGTCCTCCGGGGTCGCCTGGCTGCTGTTCGCCGGTTCCACTGAGCTCTTTGAGCGTGGCCACTGATCGGGTGACGGGATCGGTGCCCGCAACGCACGAGGCTCCCGTGCCGTTGGGGGAGGTGTTCGAAGTCTCACCCCACAGGCGCAGGAGCCGCGTTGGTTCCGTATCCTGCCGCGCTCGACCTTTCCCAGGCCCTGGTCGAGTGGGTCACCATGCTCATCGTCACCCGCGAGTGTGACCGCCGCTGCAAACTCCCACCGCACCAGCGTGCCCTGGTCGGCCTGGTGTACCTGCGCCGGCACGACACCCTCGCCCAGATCGCGGCCGGGTTCGGCATCTCCGCCGGCACCGCCCACGCCTACACGACAGCCGTCGTCGGCCTGCTTGCCGACCGCTCTCCTGGCCTGCTGCATGCCCTGCGCGAGGCGGACCCGGACTACGTCTTGCTCGACGGCACCCTGGCAGAGTGCGACCGGGTCGGCGACGGCCGGGCCGACTTCTCCCACAAGCACCGCCGACACGGAGTAAACGTGCAGATGGTGACCGACCCGGTCGGGCGGCTGCTGTGGATCTTGCCGACTATGCCCGGCCGCGCGCACGATCTCACTGCGGCCCGCGCCCACCGGATCATCCGGATCTGGGAACGCCAGGGCGTTCCCATCCTCGCCGACCGCGCCTACATGGGAGCTGGCCCGTGGGTGACGACACCCCTCAGACGCCCCCCGGGCCGTGACCTCACCCCGACCCAGCAAACCGTCAACCGAGCGCTGTCCACAGCACGGGCACCGGTCGAGCGCGGCGTCGCGCGGCTGAAGTAGTGGCGGATCTTCCGCAGGTCCCGGTGCAGTCCGAATCGAATGTCGTCAATCTCCGCGGCCGTGCTCACTCTGGAGCGGCAATCCTGAAAGAACTCATTGGCTCAGCCGCCGCTCTTGCGCCGGAACGACCGCTGGCTCGCAGCCGGGCCGTTCGCCCTACGGACCTTCGACGCCTCGACGTTCGCAGCGAGGTCAGCGGCGTCCGCCTGCACACCGCGTTTGCGCGCTAGGGCCTCCCGGAACTTGCGTTTCAGGTCGTAGTGGCCATCGCTGTCGGGCACCAGAGCGGACGTCATGGGGTCGGTCGGCTCCGAACCTTCTTTGGATGCAGACTCTGCGGTCATGGAGACCTCCTGGGTTCGGGCAGTGGGAAGCACAGCTTGTCATGCCGGGCATACCACGAGGGCGTTCATCTCGTAGGTGTATGCACAGGAGCGTTTCGGGCCGGGCTGGAGGTTCTCCGTTCCGGAGCCCCGCTCCGGGGTCGGAAGTATTCGATTATCAGGGCAGCGGCTCTCAGCCGCCGCGACGCACCCGGGCCGCTTTGCGGGCTTCGGCGAGCTTGCGGGCCTCGCCGGCCTTTCGGGACTTGCCGCCGACGCCGCGGGAGGTGTCCTTGCTGGTGCCCAGTCCGCGGAAGGGAGCGTTGGTGTTCTTGGGCCGGGGCGCGGCGGGCCCGCCGTCGAGCGGAGTGCCGGAGGGGGCCTTGGCCCCGGTGATCCGGCTCAGCTCCGCCTCGCCCGAGCGTACCTTGGTGATGGTCGGCTTGATGCCGGCCTCTGCCATCAGCCGGCTCATCTCGCGGCGCCGACCCGCCGGCACCAACGTGACGACGCTGCCGGACTCACCGGCCCGGGCGGTACGGCCCGCGCGGTGCACATAGTCCTTGGGGTCGGTGGGCGGGTCGACGTTGACCACGAGATCGAGGTCGTCGACGTGCAGGCCACGGGCCGCGACATTGGTCGCCACCAGGACGGTGATCTGGCCGTTCTTGAACTGCGCCAGGGTCCGTGTGCGCTGCGGCTGGGACTTGCCGCTGTGCAGGGCCGCGGCGTGCACTCCGCTGGCTCGCAGATGCCGGGTGAGCTGGTCGACCGCGTGCTTGGTGTCCAGGAACAGCAGTACGCGGCCGTCGCGGGCGGCGATCTCCGTGGTGACGGCGTACCGGTCGGGGCCGTGGACGACCAGAACGTGGTGGTCCATCGTCGTGACTGCGCGCGCGGACGGGTCGACCGAGCGGACGACGGGATCGTGGAGGTAGCGGCGGACCAGGTGGTCGACGTCGCGGTCCAGAGTGGCCGAGAACAGCAACCGCTGACCGTCGGGGTGAACCTGGTCGAGCACCTCGGTCACCTGCGGCAGGAAGCCCATGTCGCACATCTGGTCGGCCTCGTCGAGGACGGTGATCCCTACCCGTCCCAGGCGGCAGGCCCTGCGCTCGATGAGGTCGTGCAGACGGCCGGGGGTGGCGACGACCACCTCGGCTCCATGCCGCAGCGCAGCGGCCTGCCGGCCGATCGACATGCCGCCGACGACCGTGGCCATCCGCAGCCGCAGCGCCTCTGCGTACGGCACAAGTGCCTCGGTGACCTGTTGGGCCAGCTCTCGGGTAGGCACCAGGATCAGAGCCAGGGGCTGCTTCGGTTCCGCGCGCCGCCCAGCCGTCCGTGCGAGCAGTGGTAGGCCGAAAGCGAGCGTCTTGCCCGATCCGGTGCGCCCGCGCCCCAGGACATCGCGTCCCGCGAGGGCGTTAGGCAGCGTGGCTGCTTGGATCGGGAAGGGCTCGTGCACACCGAGTTCGCTGAGCGTTCGCAGCACCTCGGCTGGTAGTTCCAGGCCGGCGAAGGAAGCGACCGGGGGCACCGCTGGCGCGGTGGCCATGAGCAGGGCGGGATCGCTGTGCGAGGTGCCGGGGAGGTCAGGGTGATTCATGAAGAGCCTTCCGTATGTGAATGTACCGAGGAAGGCCCGGTGAGAATGAGCAGTCGACGAACAAGAGGAACCGGACAGGCAGGATCGCCAACCGTCACGAGCACGCAAAAGGATGAGGATAACACGAAGTGACAGCCCCGCGTCCCGAGACCGCGGCCCGGCGGTCCCGGCCTCAGTCGGCCGTCTGCCCGCCACTTCCCCCGCTTCGCCCACGCCGAAGCCTCTGGATGCACGGCTGCAGCGTGACGTGCACGGACGAGGCATTCAGCAAGGGCGCCACAGCCCTTAGCCGTGCCGGTGGCGAAGAACGGCCAGCTCCCACCCAGGAGTTGTGCAGTGGAGCGGGCGCGCCCGCTCCACCGATGACGCACCCGTGACGGCGCGAAGGCACGGCTGCGACGGCACAGGTGCGACCCTGCGGCCACCATGCCTGTGCATATAAAGGTCCGCACGCCGTGCCCGACGACACCGGCGGTGTCCCCGGTGCGCGATCCACGCATGCGGAGCGGGGCGGAGGTATCGGACCCTGCGTGGGCCGACCGCGCGTACGTTGAACTCGGCCACGGAACCCGGCCCGTCGGCCGTCGCGCGGGCGCGGGCCGTGGCCGGAAACGCGGCGGTGGCAGCGGCGATGGTGGGGGTCCCCACCGGGTGCCGGGCCGGGCCCGTCCTGGTGGGCCTGTCAGATGATGCCGGCCGGGCAGGACCTGATCGGTAACCCCGCCGCGGCTCAGGCGGGTGCGCTGCCCGCCGCTCAGCAATCCACCACGGCACAGCAACAGATCGCGGCACAGCAGCAGTTGACGCAGAAACCGGACGCGAAGAAGCCGGAACCGAAGCCTGTCCAGAAGTCGAAGGCCCCGCCCGCACCTCGCCCAGACCTGAAGGACGCGAAGGACACCGAGGAGCGCCCCGACAAGGGTGCGAAGAAACAGGAAGCGGCGGGCCCGCGGTCACCGGGTACGGACCCGAAGTTCCAGGCGTTGAAGAAGGACGTCGCGGTCAAGAAGCAGCGGGGTGGCGTCGAGCCACCCGCCGCCGACCGCGGAGGCCGGTGCCGCGCAGGGAGCCGCGGTGCCGCCGGCCGACGACCAGGAGGCCCGTGGCAAGACGGCGCACGCGGAGGGCATGGACGCCGCTCAGCCGAAGGAGTTCGACAAGCAGTCGTTCATCGCCGCGGTGGAGAAGGCCATCAAGGACCGGGCCCCGAAGAACCTGGACGAGGCGGACAAGTTCGGGGAGTCGGGCAAGGCAGAGGAAGTCAAGACCGCGGTCCAGGGCAAGGTCGGTGAGGGCAAGGAGGCCGCGGGCCAGGAGATCGCCGACACCACCGCCGCCACACCGGAACCGGCCCCGAATGCCAAGGAGGTCGTGCCGCTGGCGGCGGACTCGGTGCCGGGCAAACCGGGGGCCCCGAACCCGAACCAGGCCGCCCCGGACGCGTTGCCGAAGTCGGCCATGGACATGTCGGCCGGGCCGGACCAGGTCAACCAGCAGATGGCGTCGGCGCAGGCCACTGAGCAGCAGCTGTCGATGAAGAACTCGCGCGAGCCTGTGTTCGACAAGGCGGTGCGGAACAAGCCGACGTCCACCTTCCGGAGCAGGTGCTCTACGTCCGCTACGCCCTCTCCGCCGTCAACAACACCCTGTGAGGCTCGGTTATTCATCGCTGCTCGGTCAAACCCCCCACCCGGCGTGCAGAGAGCTGCGACCATGCTGAGATGATCGTGTCGCTTCTGTACCAGGTGACTCGACGCCTTCTCGCCGTCCCGACGGTGCTTCTACGGCGGGATACCTCGAAGGAGGCCGAACTTCTCGTCCTGCGCCATGAAAACGCCGCGCTACGACGCCAACTACAAGGGCGAGTACGGTACGGACCCGCGGACCGCCTGTAGTTCGCCTCTCTGTCCTCGCTAATCCCCCGCCGCCGCTGGGCAAAGGTCTTCCCCATCACGCCCGGCACGCTATTGGCTTAGCACCGCAAACTGGTCGCCCACCGCTGGGACTACTCCCGACAACGCCGCGGTCCCGGACGGCCGCCCACGCAGGCCGCCGTCAAAGACCTCGTACTGCGCCTTGCCCGCGAGAACAGCCAATGGGGCCACCGCCGGATTCAAGGTGAACTGGCCCGGCTCGGACACCCGATCGCCGCCTCCACCGTCTGGCAGATCCTCCACACCGCAGGAATCGACCCTGCACCCCGCCGCACCGGCCCAACCTGGCGCGAGTTCCTCTCAGCGCAGGCCACCAGCCTGATCGCCTGCGACTTCCTCCACATCGACACCAGCAGCCTGCAACGCCTGTACGCCCTGATCTTCCTCGAGCACCACACCCGACGCCTGCACATCGGCGGCGTCACCGCACAGCCGACCGCGGCCTGGACCACCCAGCAAGCCCGCAGCCTCGCCACCGACCTCGGCATACGCATGGACTCACTGCGCTTCCTCATCCGAGACCGCGACAGCAAGTACACCGACGCCTTCGACGCCGTATTCCAAGCCGAGGACATCGAGATCATCAAGACGCCGGTCCGCGCGCCGAAAGCCAACGCCCACTGCGAACGAGTGATCTGCACCCTCCGCCGAGAAGCCCTCGACCACATACTCATCCTCGACGAAGCTCACGCCCGCCATGTCCTGGCCGAATACCAGAGGCTCTACAACGCACACCGCCCCCACCGAGCCCGACACCAACTACCTCCCCAGGCCCACCAACAACCACCTCCGGCCCTGAAACCAGCCAGCCGACGAGTCCTGCGTACCCGCATCCTCGGCGGCATGATCAACGAGTACAGCTATGCCGCTTGACCAGGAGCGACGATTATTCGAGCCCCACAGGCCCTTATGCCTCTCGATGCAGAGAGCACCTGAATCGATGGGGTGACCCCAGGGGCCTACGGTTAACGACAGCGCGCAGGTGCGCGGTACGGCGCTGTAGGTCTACCGGATCGGGTGACGGACGAATCGGGCACGGTTGACACGTCTGCGAGTTAGGAGCACGAGGGCTCCCAGAGGGCTCCTCGTTGCTCCCTGCCAGGAAACAGTTAAGGCCGCCTCCGCTACCTGCGGAAACGGCCTCCGACCTGCGAAAACGCTGGTCGGGACGACAGGATTTGAACCTGCGACCCCTTGACCCCCAGTCAAGTGCGCTACCAAGCTGCGCCACGTCCCGGTGCCCGTTCGGCTTGGGCTTTCCCTCGCCGACCGCGCATGAAGAACAATACCGCACTTCAGGGGGTGGTCGCTGCCACCCCGGGCGAGGATCGGGAGTCCGGCGGGACCAGCTGGGGTGTTCACCTGGTGGGGTCGGGGCATTGCACATTGTTACCCGGGGGGGGTGAGCGGGAGCGGTGTCGGTGGGGCTTGACTTGAAGTTTGGTTTAAGTTGCACGCTCGCTGCATGACCTTCACCGACGTTCACACCGGGTATGGGTACGAAGATCTTCCTCGGCTGATGAGTCTGATGACCGGGGACGAGAAGCACGGGCCGGCTGCTACCTCGACGCTGGACGTGGTCTGGG
This sequence comes from Streptomyces iranensis, assembly GCF_017874715.1. Lineage (GTDB taxonomy): Bacteria > Actinomycetota > Actinomycetes > Streptomycetales > Streptomycetaceae > Streptomyces > Streptomyces iranensis. The sequence continues at coordinate 202,955 of NZ_JAGGLR010000023.1, forward strand.
TGCTTTACGACCGCGTGCTGCGGGTTTCGGCGGCGGCTGGGGATGCGCCGGAGCGGGATCGGTTTTTGTTGTCCAAGGGGCACGGGCCGATGGCGTACTACGCCGTGCTTGCCGCCAAGGGGTACATTCCCGAGTCGCTGCTGGCGGGGTTCGGGGCGTATGACTCGCCGCTCGGGCACCATCCGGATCGGGTGCTCGTGCCGGGGGTCGAGATCAGCAGTGGGTCGCTCGGGCATGGGCTGCCGTTGGCCGTGGGGAGTGCGCTCGGGTTGCGGGCGCAGGGGCTCTCCGGGGCGGCGGTGTGGGTGCTCATCGGCGATGCCGAGCTGGACGAGGGCAGCAATCACGAGGCGATCGCGTACGCCGGGGCCGTGGGGCTGGAGCGGCTGCACGCGGTCGTCGTCGACAACGCCTCCGCCAGCCATGGGCGGCCCGGGGGTATCGCCGCGCACTTCGAGGCCGCGGGGTGGTCCACGGCGACCGTGGACGGGCGTGATCACCAGACGCTGTACGAGGCGTACACCGCGCCGCACCCGGGGCGGCCGCATGTCGTGGTGGCCCGGGTCGAGGCCAAGGTCTGATGCGATTCCCGTGCGCGATCCCAGTGCGCGATTCCAGTGCGACTCCAGTGTGAGAGGGACTGTTCTCATGGACACCATGCGTGAGCGTTTCGCCTCCGTCGTCTCCCGTCTTCTCGACGACGATCCCCGGCTGGCCGTCGTGCTGGCCGAGATCGGTAAGGACGGCTTCACGGACGCGGCCCGGACTCATCCCGACCGGGTGATCAATGTCGGAATCCGCGAGCAGCTGCTGATCGGCGTCGGCGGTGGACTGGCCCTGACCGGGATGCGGCCGATTCTGCACACCTTCGCCAGCTTTCTGATCGAGCGGCCCTTTGAGCAGGTCAAGCTGGACTTCGGGCATCAGGGCGCGGGCGGGGTGCTGGTGAGCGCGGCCGGTTCGTACGACTGGCCGGCGGGCGGCTACACCCATATGGCGCCCGGCGACGTGGCCCTGCTGGACACGCTCGACGGCTGGACCGTCCATGTGCCCGGCCATCCGGACGAGGCCGAGACCCTGCTGCGGGACGCGGTCGCGGCCGGTGACGACTCGGTGTACGTACGGCTGTCGGCGCACTCCAACTCCGCCCCGCGGGACATCGTCCCCGGCCGCTTCCTGACCGTACGGGAGGGGCGCCGCGGTGTGGTGATCGCGGTCGGGCCGATGCTCGACGGCGTCCTTACGGCCGTCGAGGGGCTGGACGTCACCGTGCTCTACGCCACGACCGTACGGCCCTTCGATGAGCGGGCGGTGCGTGCCACCGCTGGGGCGGCGGTGGGCCGCGTCGACGTTGTGCTGGTCGAGCCCTATCTCGCGGGTACCTCGACCGCCGCCGTGAACGACGCGCTCGCCGATCGCCCGCATCGGGTGCTCGGCCTGGGCATTCCCCGGCGCGAGCTGCGCCGCTACGGCACGATCGACGAGCATCTCGCGGGGCAGGGGCTGGATCCGGTGGCGTTGCGCAAGCGGATCTCCGCCTTCCTGCGGTGAGGGTCCGTGCCAGCTGGTGGTTCAGATGTGCTTTTCCAGCCACGTCAGCAGGTCCTGCTGGACCTCGTCCCGGTTGGTCTCGTTCAGGATCTCGTGCCGGGCCCCCTGGTATCCCTTCCAGGTCAGCTCCCGCGTGCCGCCGTAGCGGAAGTCCTCCAGGAGTTCGTAGACGAGCGTCATCCCCTGGTTGCACGGATCCTCCGTGCCCACCGCCACATGCACCGGCAGCGCGGCCGGGATACGGGCCTGGTGGCGCGGGTCGTTGATCTTACGGACGCCACGGACCCAGTCCTCGGACAGCCCGGCGCTGAACGCGAAGCCGCACCGCTCGTCCCCCGCGTACGTGGCCACCTCCGCCGCGTCGCGCGACAGCCACTCGAAGCCGGTCCGGTCCTGGATGTGCTCGTACGGGTCGTTGAACGAGGCGAAGAGGGTCGGGGTGAAGGTGGACTGCGCGTTCCGGCCCCGTTCCGCGATCTCCTGGGCGATGCCCGCCAGCGCCTCCTCGGTCTCGGTCCCCGGCAGTGAGCGGAAGGTCCCGGAGAGGATCAGCCCGGCCAGCTCCCCTCCGTACTCCTGGGCGCAGTCGCGGGCCAGCATCGAGCCCATGCTGTGGCCGAGCAGGATCAGGGGCGCACGGGGGTGCGCGGCCCGCGCGCGGTCGCCGATGGTGCGCAGGTCCGAGACGATCGCCCGCCAGCCGTCGCCCTCCTCGCCCACGACACCGAAGCCGCCGGTCGACTCGGCGGTGGCTCCGTGGCCGCGGTGGTCCGAGGCGACCACCGCATAGCCGTGGGCGGCGAGGAAGCGGGCGAACCGGTCGTAGCGCCGGGCGTGCTCCGCGGCGCCGTGGGCGATCTGGACGATCGCGCGCACGGCACCGTTCTCCGGCAGCCAGCTGTAGGTCACGACCCGCACGCCGTCGGGCGTGGGCAGATGGTCGGTGCGGTGGGTGATACCGCCGTCGGGCATGCCGTCTCACTCTCCTGGCTCGAATCGATCCGGTGCGGATGGATCCGGTGCTGATGGTTCTGGTGCTGATGGATCTGGTGCTGATGGATCTCGTGCGAATGGATCTCGTGCGGACGGAAGCCCACTCTCCCTTTGCCGGGCCCGCAAGCCAAGGGCGTCGACGCGGTCCTGTCCTCCGGAGCGCGGGGTGTGTAACGATCAAGCGCTTGGTACCGCGTATCGACTGCCGATCCATGTAACTCCATTGCTCCAGGAGGACCGTTGGACTCGCACGACGCTTCGCTCTCCACCAGCTCCCCCAACTCCACCGGCTCGACCGGCGCTTCGGGTTCGCCCAACTCCCTTGATTCGACCGGCTCTTCCGGCTCCCCCGCCTCAGCAGATGTCTTCGCCCTGTCGCGGCGGCGCTTTCTGCAGGCCGCCGCCGTGGGGACCGCCGCCGCCACCGCGGCCACCCTGCCCTTCGAGGCGGCCGCCGCCGCACCGGTCCGGGCGGGCTCGCTCTCCTTCACCGCCGCCACCAACGGCGCGGCGACCCTCTCCCCGTCCGGCGACCGTCTGATCGCCGAGGTCCAGAACGTCCTGTGGTCGGTCGCCCGTAAGGGCGGCGAGGCCGTCGCGCTCACACCGGCCGATCTGGAGCCCACCCGGCCGGTGTACTCCCCCGATGGAAAGCTGCTGGCCGTATGCGCCTACCGGGGCGGCGGATTCCATGTCTGGACGCTGCGGCCCGACGGCTCCGGTTTGCGGCAGCGAACGGACGGTCCGTGGGACGACCGCGGTCCGGCGTGGTCGCCCGACGGCACCCGGATCGCCTTCGCCTCCGAGCGTGGCGGCGACCCCGTGGCGGGCAGCCCGTACCGGATCTGGGTGCTGGAGGTGGCCAGCGGTGAGCTCACCCGGCTCACCGGGGTGGACGGCCAGGACGGGCCGCTCCAGGACGGCGCCTGGGAGGACTTCGATCCCACCTGGTCCGCGGACGGCGAGCGGGTGCTGTTCGTGCGCGGAGCGCTCGCCGGGACGACCCTGAACGCCTGTACGGTCGCCTCCGTACGGGCCGATGGCACCGGACCCGTCTCGGCCGAGCACACCGATCCCACCGCCGGCGCCCAGGTGATGACGCCGTCCGTGTCGGCAGGCGGCCACCTCGCCTATCTGCGCACCACGGCCGCTCCCGCCGCCTCCTGCACGCTGGTCGTGAACGGGGAGCCGGTGGCGATCACGGGCGATGTGCAGCCCGTGCCGCCCCGTTGGGCGTCGCGGGATGAGCTGCTGCTCACCGTGGACGGGCGGTTCCGGGTATTCCGGATGCCCTCGGCAACGCGGTCCGGCGCCGACGGAGACGGCGGCGGAGACGGCGGCGGAGACGGAGACGCTGCCGGTGAGAGCACCGTCCGGGCCGGGCGCGCCGGTGAGGATGCCGACCGTAAGGCGCTTGCCTACGAGGAGATCCCCTTCTCCGCCACCCTTCCCGTCGACCGGCCCCGGTACCGCGTCAAGCGGTACGACTTCGACGGTGGCGGGGCGCGGCCGGTGCGCGGGCTGCATCTGCCCGCGCTCTCTCCCGACGGCCGTAAGGTGGCCTTCGCCGCCCTCAACTCCCTCTGGGTCGCCGATGTCTCCGGCGGCCGGGCCCCGCGCCGGGTCGTACGGGCGGCCCCCACCCGGTATCTGCTGGCTCCCACCTGGACGCCCGACGGGCGCGCCCTGGTGTACGCCGACGACCGCGACGGGCTGCTGGCCGTGCGCCGCCGGGACCTGGCCTCGGGCGAGGAGACCGTGCTGGCCTCCGGCGGCCGGGTGCATCCGGCGCTCTCCCCCGACGGCAAGCGTCTCGCCAGTGTCGACATGTCGGGAAACCTGGTCCTGCGCGATCTCGACGCCGGTACGGAACGGGTGCTCGCCGCGCCGATGGGCGCCGGAGGGCTGCCCGGCCGACCGAGCTGGTCGCCCGACGGGCGCTATGTCGCCCTATGCGATCGCAATCGGCTGAACCAGCGGTTCCGCGAGGGCTACAACCTGATCCGGGTGATCGACGTCGGCACGGGTGCGGCCAGGCAGCATGCCGTCGCACCGCATACCTCCCTCTCCGACCGCTATGACTCCGGGCCGGTCTGGTCCCCCGATGGCCGCCATATGGCGCTCATCGTCGAGTCCGCCCTGTGGCTGCTGCCGGTAAGGGCGGACGGCACCCCCGACGGCGCGCCGCGCCGGCTGACCGACGAGGCCGCCGATCACCCCTCCTGGTCCGGGGACTCCCGCAGCGTCCTGTATCTGTCGGCGGGCCGACTACGGCTGCTGGACGTCAAGAGCGGCACCGCCCGGACGGTTCGTGTCCCGCTGGACCACCGGCGGCCGCGCCCCGCGGACACCGTCGTCCACGCCGGGCGGTTCTGGGACGGCACCGGCGGCGAGGGCGGCGGCGCCGGTCGTGACGGCCGTAAGGGCGGCACGGTCCGCGAGGACGTGGACATCGTGGTGCGCGGCGGGCGCATCGCGGCCGTGGAGGCGCACCGGGCCGGGCGGCCCGCGAAGCGGCGCGTCGACGCCTCCGGCCGCACCGTGATCCCCGGGCTGTGGGACGCCCACACCCACCCCTGGCAGTACACCTATGGCGGCCGTCAGACCACTCTGCAGCTCGCGTACGGCATCACCACCGCGGTCTCCCTCGGCGGGTTCGCCTATGAGCAGGCGCGCCTCAGAGAGGCCGTCACGGCGGGCGCCCTGGCCGGGCCGCGGCTGCTGGCCACCGGCGAGCTGCTGGACGGGCCGCGCGTCGCGTACAGCATGGGCCGGGCGCATCGCACCCGCGACGGTCTGCGGCGCTCTCTGGCGCGTGGTGCCGCGCTCGACTGGGACTTCGTCAAGACCTATGTGCGCGCACCGGGTTGGATCATGGAGGAGGCGGCCCGGTTCGCGCATGAGCGGCTCGGCGTGCGCACCGGCAGCCATCTGTGCTCACCCGGCATACAGCTCGGGCAGGACCTGACGACGCATCTGCAGGCCACCCAGCGGTTGGAGTACGGCCACGCCACGACGGCGACCGGACACTCCCAGCAGGACCTGACGGAGATCTACACCGCGACCTCCGACTTCCGGCTCATCGCCACGCCGTTCACGGCCTCGCCCCTGGTCGGGGCGGACCCCTCACTGGCGAAGGACGAGCGGGTCACCCGGCTGATGCCGCCGTGGGACACCGCGCTCGTACGGCAGCTCGCCGGTACGCCCCCGACCTCGGACCAACTGACCACGCTCCGCGTAGAAATCGGGGTCTACCAGCGGATCCTCGCCGGGGGCGGGGTGGTGGCCCTGGGGACGGACCAGCCGCTGGTGCCGGTGGGCCTCCATCTGCACATGGCGCTGCGCGCGCTGCACCGGTTCGGGCTGTCGCCGGAGGAGGCGCTGCGCACGGCGACCGTCCTCCCGGCACGGGCCTTCGGCGCCGACCGGGACCTTGGCACCCTGGAGGTCGGCAAGCTGGCGGACCTGACGGTCGTGGACGGCGATCCCTTCACGGACTTCGACACGCTGGTACGGACGGTGTCGGTGCTGCGGGGCGGGATGCCGTACGAACAGCGCGAGCTGGTCGAGTCCTTCCCGGGGGCCGGTGCCGCGGCGGCACCGCACGGGAAGTCGGCGGACGAGTGGCTGGAGGTGGGACGGCTGCTGCGGCGTGACTCCTGCTGCTCGGTGGACGGCTGAGGGTGACGGGGGGGTGGGGCGGGGGCTTCGGTCCCCTGCCCGCCCCGGCTTCGGTCCCCGGCCCGCCTCGGCTCCGGTCCCCGCCTCGGCTCCGGTCCCCGGCCCGGTCCCGCCTCCGCCCCGCCCCGCTCCCCCGGTCCGCTGGGCCTCGTACTCACGCCGGGCCCCCGGCCCGCGCTCCCGCCGAGGCCATGCAGAGCCAGGTGTGCGGATAGGTCACCGGGGGGGGATCACCGGGGGACGTCGGTCAGGGGACGTCGATCCTGGCCAGGGCTCCCGTCTCCAGGGCGCACCACAGCGCGCCGCCGTGCGTGGCGATGCCGTGCGGTTCGCAGTCGGCCCGGGGCAGGTCGTACGCCGTGATCCGGCCGTCCGTGGTGATGCGGCCGACCCCGCCGCGGCCCCATTCGGTGAACCACAGCGCCCCGTCCGGGCCGCTGGTGATGGCGTGCGGCCGGGCCTGCCGGTCGGGCAGCGGGTACTCGGTGACGGTTCCGTCCACCGTGATGCGGCCGATCTGGCCCGCGCCGATCTCGGTGAACCACAGGGCGCCGTCCGGCCCTTGGGCGAGGCCCACCGGCGCGGCGCCCTCGGTCGGCAGGGGGTGGGCGGTCGTATGGCCGTCCATGGTGATCCGGCCGATGGCGTTGCCCTGGTTGAGGGTGAACCACATGGCGCCGTCGGGCCCCGCCGCCATGGCGGACGGGAAGGCTCCGGGCGCGGGGTACTCGGTGATGTCGCCGTCCATGGTGATCCGCCCGATGCGGTCGGCGGCCGACAGTGTGAACCATATGGCCCCGTCCGGACCCGCGGCGATCCCGTACGGCCCGCCGTCGGCCGTTGGCGGGGCGAAGGAGGAGATCGTGCCGTCCACCGTGATCCGGCCGATGCGGTGGGTGCCGTACTCGCTGAACCACAGGGCGCCATCGGGCCCTTGGGCGATCACCGTCGGCTTGGCTCCGACGGAGTGGACGGCGATCCGGCCGTCGGCGTCCCTGCGGCCGATCGCGCCCTGGTGGACCAGGGTGAACCACAGGGCGCCGTCGGGGCCGCCGGAGAGCGCGTAGGGGCCCGCGTCCGGGCCGCTGACGGTGAAGACGCGGACCGGGTCGGCGAGCCACCGGCCGATCCGGTCCAGCAGCACCTCCCCCGGCTCGGAAAGGTGGAAGGCGTGGGGCACGCCCTCGTACTCCTCCAGGCGCACGCTCACCCCGGCGGCGTCGGCGGCCTCGGCGAAGCGGCGGGCGTCGTCCAGGAGCACTTCGTCCGTGCCGACCGCGATCAGCAGCGGCGGCAGCCCGCGCGGATCGCCGTACAGCGGCGACTGCGGGGCCCGGTCGGCGGGCGCGTCGGCCAGGTACTGGGCGCTGATGGAGCCGAGCACGGCCCGGCTCAGTACGTCCTTACCGTCGTTGGCGGCGATCGACGCACCCGTAAGGGCGAAGTCGGTGATGGGTGAGACCGCGATCGCGGCACCGGGCCGCGGGCCTCCGGTCCGCCGGATCTCCAGCAGGGCGGAGAGCACCAGCGTGGCCCCGGCCGACTCCCCGGCGAGAACGACCTCGGCGGCCGGGATGCCGTCGTCCAGCACGCCGCGCCAGGCGGCCAGCACGTCTTCGAGCGCCGCGGGATACGGGTGTTCGGGCGCCAGCCGGTAGTCCACCCGCAGGGCGGGGCGTCCGGTCGCCTTGGACAGCCGATAGGCCATCACCCGCTCGGCCTCGGGCATCGTGTGGGCGAACCCGCCGCCGTGCACATAGATCACCGCGCCGCCGCGGGCGCCGGGCGCGCGGACCCAGTCGCCCCGCACCTCGGCGTCGTCCGGGAGCGGGGCGCCGATCAGCGCGTCGGGGCGGTCGCGGACCGCCCGTGCCGCCTTGGGCTCCATGGGAACGGCGATGACATTCGGCAAAGGGTCCTCCGTCGTGGGTGGTCGGCACTCGCGGGGGCAGCGGGCTCATCGAGGAATCGGGCTCATCGGTGAGGGGGCTCATCGGTGAGGGGCTCATCGGTGAGGCGGGCCCATCTCCCTCGCGAAGAAAAGTTACGGCAGACGCGAAGTCAGGATCGTCGCTCATCGCGGAGCGGCCCTGGCCGTCGCTCTCGCCGCGGCGACCGGCGCCTCCCCCGGCCCCCATACAGTCAGCGCGCCGCCGACAACGCGGCCGTGAGGACGGCGGGCGCCTCCGCCAGCGAGGGGCCGTACCAGGTGAGGTGACGGCCGCTGACCAGGGCCGCCGGGAGGCCGGGGAACGCCTCGGGGCCGTCGTCGGCCGTGAAGCTGTACGGCTCGTCGGGCAGCACCACCAGATCCGCCTCCCCCGCCGTCAGCTCCTGGATCGGGATCCGGGGATAGCGCTCGGGATGCGCGCTGTAGAGGTGCCGTACGCCCAGCCGGGCCAGGACGTCACCGGCGAAGGTGTCCCGGCCCAGCACCATCCACGGACGCCGCCACACCGGTACGACGGCGTGCCGCACCGGGCCTCCGGCCCGTACGTCCGCCCAGGCGGCCTCGGCCGCGTCCAGCCAGCCGGGCCGGGCCAGTCCGCAGCCGCGCACCAGGACCCGCTCCAGCTCGGTGAACGCCTGCTCCAGGGTGCGCACTTCGGTCACCAGGACCTCGAGACCGGCGGCGCGCAGCGCGGCGAGGTCGGAGGGTCGGTTCTCCTCCTCGTTGGCGATCACGAGGTCGGGGGCGAGAGCGGCGATCCGGGCGGTGTCGGGGTTCTTGGTGCCGCCGATCCGCTCCGCGGTGAGGCCGGGCGGATGGGTGCACCAGTCGGTCGCCCCGGCCAGCAGCTCCGGCGCGGTGGCGGCGACGGCCTCGGTGAGCGAGGGCACGAGGGACACCACGCGCCGTACGGGGGTGCGAGAGCTCATCGCTCCACCGTACGGCGCGACGAGGCGTATCCGGCCCCTGCACCCGGCCGCCCCAACGCCCACACGCCCAACGCCCGGCCGCCCCCAACCGGCCGCCCCAACGCCCGGCCACCCCTACACCGCCTCCGGCAGCACCTCCCACGGCCAGACGGCCCGGCCGCCGTGGTCACCTCGCCCGCCCCGGTCACCTCGCCCGCCGCCGTCGCCGCCCTCCGACAGCAGCCCGACCATCGTGAACAGCTTGTCGCTGAAGCCGCCGATCTCGTACCGGTTCGGCCGGCCGGTGTCGATGGACGTGGCCGCGTAGCCGGTGGTGTTGACGCCGAACACCGGCACCCGCGCCGGGACGGCCTCCGAGACCGGAACGGACCGGCCGCGGCGCGCCTCCGGGAACGCCTGCATGTCCGAGACGATCACCACCCGGTCATGTCCGCGGTAGGCCGCCCGCAGCGCCGCGCCCGTCTCCGTGCCATGTCCGACCTCGCCGATCCGCGCGCAGAACGCCTCGATGTCGCGGAGCGCCGAGCCGCCCGGGGTCAGCCGGTGGCCGAAGTGCCCGGAGGCGAAGCCGACCAGGTCCACCTGGCAGCCGCGGTGCGCGAGCGCGACCCCGAAGAGCGCGCCGACGTCCACATGGCGCACCTGGGAGCGGCTCGAGACCTGCGTCTGCATCGAGCCGGAGGTGTCGACGAGCACGAGGGTGCGGCCCGGCAGCGCCGGGACGGCCGCCGTGGACGCGGTCAGCGCCCGGTCCAGGGCGTGGCCCCAGCGCAGCGACGGCGCGGCCCGGTACGCGGACAGGAAGCGGTACGGGAACTGGCGGGAGCGGGCCACCTCCGACGGGTCGGCCAGCCGTGCCGCGACGCGCTCGGCGACCGCGTCCGGCAGTCCGGCCTGGTCGAAGTTGCGCAGATTGCGCAGCAGCGCCATGTAGCCCATCGAGGGCAGCACGGCCTGCCAGGCCGGCGCGTCCATCGGCCCCCGCAGCCAGCCCGCGAGCGCCTCCCACGTGATGCCCGCCGCACGGAGCGCGTCGGCGGCGTCCGGCCGTTCCAGCACGGCACGGCGCTCCCACTGCGGCAGGGCCGTCAGCCGGGCGCGGGCGCGCAGGGTGCGCAGCGAGACCGGGGGCGCGGCCTCCCGCTGGTGGCGGCGGTCGATGGCGTGCCGGAACAGCTCGCCCTGCCACGGCTTGTCGGGGTCCGGCGCGGCGTGCACCAGCTCCAGGACGTCGGCGAAACGGAAGCCGTGGCTCTCGGTGTCGTACTTGAGCAGCGAGCGCTCGGAGTAGAGGCGGCGGACGGCGTCGGCGAGGCCGCGCTTGACCGGCTTGGGCAGCGTGCGGCCGTGGTGGGCGGTCCAGTAGGCGAGGAACTCACCGGGCTCGTCGGCGCGCAGACACGCGGCGGCGACGATGGGGCGGTTGCCGCCGTGCAGCCCGGCCGCGAGACGTGCCGCGACGGCCTCGGCCGCGGCGACGAGCGACGCGGTGCGCATGAGGGCCTCGGCGCGCAGCCAGCTGATGAAGCGGGCGGTCCAGTCGGCGTCCTCGACGGCGACGGCGCGGACGAGGGTGCGGAAGCGGTCATCGCGGTCGTCGCGGTCGTCGCGGTCGTCGCGGTCGTCGCGGTCGTCGGAGGGCTCGTAGAAGGTCTGCTCGCCGACCATGTTCACCACGGCCAGCAGCACCAGTTCGGACTTGCTGTCGCGGGTGACGGCGGCGCCGCCCTCATAGGTGGTCGTCGTGGCCCCGGCGCGCCGGAAGACGCGGTTGAACTTGGTCATGCGGTCATGCCTCTCCCCCGAGCGGGCATTGGGAGGAGGCGACGCGCCGGTGCGTCGGCAGCGCCTGAGGTCAGGAGTGGGCGGCGGACCGTTCTGGAAGGGAAGTAGCCGCGGCCCGCGCACCAGGCGCTCCGATGCCGTGCGCGCGCCTCCCGAGATCACAGTCGACGACGGTGTGTTTCCCACCCCGCACCGGGCGGAGTGTTTCAGGAATCGAACCCAAATCGACCGAAGTAACCGTCGTCTTCGCACCGGGAGGTGCGTTCACGGGTACGACAGTAGGGGGCCGCCTCCCAGACCGTCATCCGGTTTTCCGTCCCCCTGCGCGGCACCGCCCGCACAGCACGGCACCGCGGCCCGGAGCATGCGCTCCGGGCCGCGGTGTGTGTGGTGCGGACGGTGGGTCAGGAAGTCACCGGCGCCATCTTGTCGACGATGCCGGGGTGGGCGTCCATCCACTTCTGGACGCCCTTTTCCTCGTTGCCCTTACCGGCGTCCTGGACGGCCTGCTCCAGGCTCGCCAGCTCCTTCTCGGTCATGTGCCACTTCTTCAGCCACCCGTTGAACTCGGGGAACTCCTTCGGGAAGGACTTGTTGGCGAGAGTGTGGAGCTGGTTGCTGGCCCCGAACGCCTTCTTCGGGTCGGCGAGCTTGGTCAGCTTGTACTTGCTGTAGGCCCAGTGCGGGGTCCACAGGACCACGGCCACCGGCTCCTTCTTGGCGTACGAGCGCTCCAGCTCGGCCAGCATCGCCGGCGAGGAGCCGTCACTGACCTTGTACTCCTTGTCCAGGCCGTACTCCTTGAGCACCTTGCCCTTCAGGAGCTTCATCTCGCCGGTCCCGGGTTCGATACCGACGATCTTGCCGTCGAAGGTGCCGGCCTTCCCCTTGAGGTCGGCGAGCGACTTCACGTCCTTGACGTAGGACGGCACCGCGATCTCCAGGGAGGTCTTGTCGTACCACGACCCGACGTCGACCAGGTTCTTCTTGTATCTGTCCCAATACTGCTTCTGGGCGACCGGTAGCCAGCCGTCGAACTCGACGTCGACCTGTCCGGTGCTCATCCCGGTGAACATCGAGCCGACGTCGTACTGCTTGATCTCCGGCTTGTAGCCACGCCGCTCGAGGACGTTCTTCCACAGGTAGGTGGTGGCGATGTCCTCGTCCCACGGGAAGTAGCCGATCATCGGCGCGGCGCCCGCGTCCTTGCCCTTCTGGTCGGCACCGCCGGGCACCGGGGCGAGCTTGTTGGCGATGCCCGGGTTCTGCTTCAGCCAGGCGCGCACGCCCTGCTGCTCCTTGCCCTTACCGGCGTCCTGGATGGCCGACTCCAGGCTGGTGAGCTGCTTCTCGTCCAGCTTGAAGTTCTTGATCCACTTGGCCACCTGCGGGTTCTCCTTGGAGAAGCCCTTGCGCGCGAGGGAGTCGATGCGGTCGCCCTTGCCGAAGGCGCCCTTGGGGTCCTTCAGCTTGGTGAGCTTGTACTTGTCGTACGCCCAGTGCGGGGACCACAGGGTGACCGCGATCGGCTCCTTCTTGGAGTAGGAGCGGTCCAGCTGGGAGAGCATGGCCGCGGTGGAGCCCTTTACCAGGCTGAAGTTCTTGTTCAGCCCATAGCCCGGCATGACCTTGTCCTGCATCAGCTTCATCTCACCGGCGCCGGGCTCGATGCCGATGATCTTCTTCTTGAAGGTGCTGGACTTCTTCTCGAGGTCCTCCAGGGTCTTCACGCCCTTGACGTACGAGGGGACCGCGACCTCCAGGGAGGTGGGGCCGTACCAGGAGCCGAGGTTCTCCAGCTTGCTCTTGTACTTCGACCAGTACGAGGCGTGGGTGGTGGGCAGCCAGGAGTCCGTCTCGAAGTCGATGTTGCCCGCGGCCATACCGGTGTACAGCGCGCCGACGTCGTACGACTGCACCTTGGGCTTGAAGCCGCGCTGCTCCAGGAGTTCCTTCCACAGGAAGGTGGAGGCGACGCCCTCGTCCCAGTTGATGTAGCCGATGTTGACCGACTGGCCCTTGCCGACGTTGGCGGAGACCTCGGGGCCCTCGTCGTCGCCGCCGAACATGCTCATGCCGCCGGCGACCAGCGCCAAGACGACCACGCCGACCATGGCGACGGAGGTCGCGGGGCGCCAGTGCAGCACCTTCAGACCGCTGAGCTGCTTGGCCTTCTCCTTGGCCAGCGCGCGGCGGGCCAGCGGGGAGACGCGCTGATTGAGCGCGCTGGTCATCCGGTCCAGGTACATGGCCAGGATGACCACCGCGATACCGCCCTCGAAGCCCATGGCGACGTCGACGGAGCTGATCGCCTGGAAGACGGTGGAGCCCAGGCCCTCGGCGCCGACCATGCCGGCGATGACGACCATGGACAGCGCCAGCATGATCACCTGGTTGACGCCCGCCATGATGGTGGGCAGGGCCAGCGGAAGCTGGACGCGCATCAGGGTGCGGCGCGGATGGGTGCCGAAGGCGTCGGCCGCCTCGACCAGCTCCGCATCCACCTGCCGGATACCCAGTTCCGTCATGCGGACGCCCGGGGGCATCGAGAAGATGACGGTGGCGACGACACCGGGGACCACCCCGAGGCCGAAGAAGAAGATGCCGGGGATCAGGTAGACGAAGGCGGGCATCGTCTGCATGAAGTCCAGCACCGGACGGATCACGGCGCTCACCGCGCGGTTGCGCGAGGCCCAGATGCCGAGCGGCACCGCGAACACGATAGTGATCACACCGGCGACCAGCACCAGTGCGAGGGTGTTCATCGCCTCGCCCCACAACTCGATCGAGTCGATGAGGGCGAATCCCAGGAAGGCGAGCACGGCGGGCAGCAGCCCGCGCAGCCACCAGGCGAGCAGCGCCAGGATGCCCGCGAGCAGCAGCGGCTCGGGGCCGCTGAGCACCGTGTTCAACCCGTCGTACATGCCCTGGACGACGCTGGAGATGAAGTCGAAGAGCCAGCTCAGATTGTCTCGGAGCCAGTTGACGCCGGAGTTGATCCAGTCGCCGAGCTGAAGCCTAGGCACCGGTGATCACCTTCTTGGTGGTCTCGGGCGCATCCGGAGAGCCACCGGACGGCGGCTGGGCCCCGTCGGACCCGCCGTCCGGCTCGCCGAGGGCGGCGAGCAGCCGGGCGCGGGTGACGACGCCGGTGAGCGCGCCGTCGTCGTCGGTCACGGCGACCGCGACTCCGCTGCGCGAGCAGGGCTGGAACAGCTCGATGATCGGGGTTCCCTCGGTGACGGTGGCGGGCGCGGCGGCCAGCACGTCCTGCGCGGTACGGAGCGTGGTGCCGTCGTCGGTCTTGGTGCCCAGCACCTCGTCCGGCTCGGACATGATCGCGCCGGCGGTGAGCACCCGGCTGCGGTCCACGTCCTGGGTGAAGGAGGCGACGTAGTCGTTGGCGGGGGTGACCAGGATGTCCTCGGCGGTGCCGATCTGGACGATCCGGCCGTCGCGCATCACGGCGATGCGGTCGCCGAGCCGCATGGCCTCGTTCAGGTCGTGGGTGATGAAGACGATGGTCTTCTTGAGCCGCTTCTGGAGCTGGAGCAGCTGATCCTGCATATCGCGGCGGATCAGCGGGTCCAGCGCGCTGAAGGACTCGTCCATCAGCAGCATGTCGGCGTCGGTGGCCAGGGCCCTGGCGAGGCCGACGCGCTGCTGCATACCGCCGGAGAGCTCATCGGGCCAGGACTTCTCCCAGCCGGCCAGGCCCACCAGCTCCAGCGCCTCGGTGGCGCGCCGGACGCGCTCCTCGCGCGGCACGGCCTGCACCTCGAGGCCGTAGGCGGCGTTCTCCAGGACGCTGCGGTGCGGGAAGAGCGCGAAGTGCTGGAAGACCATGCTGATCTTGCGGGACCGGGCCTCGCGCAGACCCCTGGGGGTGAGCGCGGTCAGGTCGTCGTCGTCGAAGAGCACACGCCCCGCGGTCGGCTCCAGCAGCCCGTTCAGCATCCGCAGCAGGGTGGACTTGCCGGACCCGGACAGACCCATGACGACGAAGATCTGGCCCGCCTCGACGGCGAAGGAAGCATCGACGACCGCCGCGGTCGTCCCGTTCGCCCGGAGCTCCTCGCGGTCCGCACCGCCTTCCAGCTGCGCCACCGCCTCATCGGGTCGTCTGCCGAACACCTTGTACAGGTGCTCGGCTCGCAATTTGGCCACATGTACCTCTCAGATCGCACCAAAAAACGACCCGCCACCCCCGCCGGCGGGTCGTGGAGCGGTACGGCATCGGACCGCTGACCGCCGCATTAGTTGAATCACTGAACGGGTTCGCTCCGGGGGCGCGCCTGCCCCGATCGGTTTGGCGTAAACCAAACGGTGATCCAGTTCACATTATCCTCGGAATTGATGTCAGTGGGGTAGTGCATAGTCGTTTTCGTGACGCGACGCCTGATGCTCCTCGACACCGCCTCTCTCTACTTCCGAGCCTATTTCGGGGTCCCGGACTCGGTCCGGGCCCCCGACGGCACGCCGGTGAACGCCGTGCGCGGGCTCCTGGACTTCATCGCCCGGCTCGTCCAGGACCACCGCCCGGACGACCTGGTGGCCTGCATGGACTTCGACTGGCGCCCGGCCTGGCGGGTCGCCCTGATCCCCACGTACAAGGCCCACCGGGTGGCCGCGGAGGGGGCCGGGGTGGACCAGGAGGAGGTGCCGGACACCCTCTCCCCGCAGGTCCCGGTGATCGACGAGGTGCTGGACGCGATCGGCATCGCCCGGGTCGGCGCCGCGGACTACGAGGCCGACGACGTGATCGGCACGCTCACCGGCCGGGCGGCCGGCCCGGTCGACATCGTCACCGGCGACCGCGATCTGTTCCAGCTGGTGGACGACGAGCGCGGGGTGCGGGTGCTCTACCCCGTCAAGGGCGTGGGCACCCTGCAGCTCGTCGACGAGTCCTATGTGCGCGAGAAGTACGGAGTGACCGGCCGGGGGTACGCGGAGCTGGCACTGTTGCGCGGCGACCCCAGCGACGGGCTGCCGGGGGTGCCCGGCGTCGGCGAGAAGACCGCCGCCAAGCTGCTGGCCGCCCATGGCGACCTGGCCGGGATCATGGCCGCCGTCGACGACCCCGCCGCCAAGCTGACCCCCGCCCAGCGCAAGCGGCTGGCCGAGGCGCGAGCGTATGTCGAGGTCGCCCCGAAGGTGGTCCGGGTCGCCTCGGACGTGGCGCTTCCGGCCTTCGACCCGGCGCTGCCGCGGTCGCCGCGCGACCCTGGAGCCGTGGCGGCGCTGGCGGAGCGCTGGGGATTGGGCGGATCTTTGCGCAGATTGCTGTCCACTCTTGAGGAGTGAGCTGTTAGGTTAGGTAAACCTAACTCTTGTTGATCAGGGAGGTCGCCATGGCGGACCGTCCGGCCCGTAAGACGCGCACGCCGCATCGCGCACAGGTGGTGCGCACCGACCGGCTGACCCCGCACATGGTGCGGGTCGTCCTGGGCGGCGACGGCCTCGCGGACTTCCACGCGGGCGAGTGGACCGATCACTACATCAAGCTGCTCTTCCCGACCGGGGGCGCCGTCTACCCCGAGCCGTTCGACCCGGAGCGGATCCGCGCCGAGTTCCCGCGCGAGCAGTGGCCGGTCACGCGGACGTACACGGTGCGGGCGTGGGACCCGGCCGCACGCGAGCTGACGGTGGACTTCGTGACCCATGGCGACGAAGGGCTGGCCGGGCCGTGGGCCGCCCGGGTCCGGCCCGGCGAGGAGATCCACTTCATGGGGCCGGGCGGCGCCTACGCCCCCAGCGCCGAGGCCGACTGGCATCTGCTCGCGGGCGACGAGAGCGCGCTGCCCGCGATCGCCACGGCGCTGGAGCGGCTCACCGACAGCCGCGCGGGCGGCGCGGCCGAGGTGCCGGTGCATGTGTTCATCGAGGTGGCGGACGAGACGGAGGAGCTCAAGGTCACCGTGCCCGAGGGGGTCCAGGTGAGCTGGCTGCACCGGGGCGCCGCGCCGGTCGGCGAGGCGCTGGTGGCGGCCGTACGGGGGCTTGAGTTTCCGCCCGGACAGATTCACGCCTTCGTCCACGGCGAGGCGGGCTTCGTGAAGGAGATCCGCCGCCATCTGCGCCTGGAGCGCCAGATCCCGCGCGAGTGGCTGTCCATCTCCGGGTACTGGCGGCGCGGCCATGACGAGGACGGCTGGCAGGCGTCGAAGCGGGAGTGGAACCAGCGGGTCGAGGCGGAGCAGGAGGGCGCGGGACCCGAGGAGGCCGCCGCCTAGGGGGCGCCGCGCGGGAAGTCGAAGTCGTCGCGCGGGGGACGCGGCGCAGGAGGCCGTCGCGCTGCGGAAGCGGCGCGTACGACCATCAGGCCCCGGCCGGGAGCATCCGGCCGGGGCCGTCGCGTGTGCCGCCTCGGCTGACGCGGCGGACGCGGCGGACGCGGCGGACGCGGCGGACGCGGCAGAGCAACCGGCGTCGATCCGGCGGGCTCGGAGGGCGCACTCCGGCTTGCGGGAGCCCATCGCGAGGACTTGACATATCGTCATATGAGCTCCGTTCGAGCCTTTTTCACACCTTCCGCGTCTATCCATCTTTTGGTTGACTCACATCGAGCGAGAGTTTCGGCACCACGGTGACCTCGGCGCCGACCCGTTCCATGCATGACTCGCCCTCTTACGGCCGGCACCCGGGCACGAGTCGAGTCCCTCTCAAGTCGCCATCACCGGTCATGCGGTTCCCGCTGAAGGCCGTGGCGTCCCGGGCCCCCGAGGGTCCGTCTCCCTTCCACCCCTCTGCGCGACGGAAGCCGGTGCGGGCAACGGCCACGTGCCCATCCCCCCTCTCTCGGCAGACCCGCCCACAGCAAGACGATCGAACTGGAGAAAACTCATGCCCATCACTTCCCTCACTCCCAGCCAGGGCACGGTCGGCACCAGCGTCAACATCAACGGCACGGCGCTGGGCACGACCGTCTCGGTGAACTTCGGCGGTGCCGTCGTCAGCCCGACGGCGGTCTCCAACACCGTGGTCACCTTCGTGGTTCCGTCCACCGCGCCGTGCTCGGGTCAGGTCTCGGTCAGCACCAACCTGTCGAACGGGACCAGGACCAACGCGGTGCCGTTCTTCGTCATCGTGCGGCCGACGACCACCGGGCTGGACGAGACCTGCCTGCCCGCCGCCGGTGGCTCGATCACGGTCTTCGGCACCGGCTTCGCGGCCGGGGGCACCGTCAACGTGGGCGCGCTCACTCCGGTCGCCTTCGCCGCCGGCGGCAGCAACACCTCGGTCACCGTCACCGCTCCGGCCCACACCCCGGCCGGCTGCTTCGACACCCAGCAGGTCACCGTCACCACGCCCGGCGGGACGGGCACCGCGGGCACCACCCTGATCGACTACTACAACGCACCGACTCTGACCGCCGCCACACTGACCCCTGCCACGGGCGCGGCGGGAACCGAGACCACCATCTCCGGCGCCACCTGCCTCATCGGCATCACCGACGTCACGTTCACCGACTCGGCCGCCACCGCCTTCACGGGCCTGGCCTTCACCCCCATCGACGCCACGTCCATCGTCACCGCGGTGCCCGCCGCGGCGGCCGCGGGCGCCGGGGCCTTCACGATCACCACCTGTGGTGGCACATCCGGCCCCGGCGCCTTCACCGTCACCTGATCCACCGACCGTGGGCGGGCAAACCCCGCGCGGTCATTTCCGGGTCAGCACCCCGCATGGCACACGGTGATTTCCGATCCCCCGTGCCCTGGCCGACGTCCCGTCGGTCAGGGCACGGCCGTCCGCACGGCTCGAGAAGGAGAAGGGCATCATGGCCCCCGTAGTGACCAGCGTCAGCCCCACACAAGGCAACCCGGCCGGGGGGACCCCTGTCACCATCAATGGTTCCGGCTTCATCGGCGCCACCGTGGTCAGGTTCGGCCCGAATCTCGCCACCAATGTGGTCGTCGTGAGCAACACACAGATCACGGCAAGGACTCCGCCGGGGAGCGGCACGGCCAAGGTCACGGTCACGGGGCCGACAGGCACCAGCACCCAGAACGTGTTCTTCACCTATACGACGGTCGCGGCTCCGGTACTCACCATGCTCAGCCCGGCATCGGGGCCCACCGGCGGCGGCAATACGGTCACCATCACCGGCACCAGCCTCACCGGCGCCACCCAAGTCCTCTTCGGCGCCACCCCCGCCACCATCCTCACCAACACCGCCACCCAAATCACCGCCACCGCCCCCGCAGGCACCGGCACCGTCAACGTCACCGCCACCACCCCAGGCGGCACCAGCAACCCACTCCCCTACACCTACACAACCGTCGCGGCCCCGGTGCTCACCAACCTCAACCCCACCTCAGGCCCCACCTCCGGCGGAAACACCGTCACCATCACCGGCACCAACCTCACCGGCGCCACCCAAGTCCTCTTCGGCGCCACCCCCGCCACCATCCTCACCAACACCGCCACCCAAATCACCGTCAGCGCGCCGGCGGGACCAGCGTCGGTGGTGAATGTGACCGTCACCACGCCGGGGGGCATCAGCAATCCGCTGTCGTACATCTATGTCGCCGCCCCGGTCGTCACCGGTGTCAGCCCGCAGTTCGGTCCGGACACCGGCGGTAACTCCGTCACCATCACCGGCAGCGGCCTGGCCCTGGCCAGCGCCGTCAACTTCGGCCCCAACCTCGCCACCGGCTTCACCGTGATCTCCGACAATCAGCTGACAGCGACCGCTCCTCCCGGAACCGGCACGGTCGTGGTCACCGTGACCACACCTGGCGGCACCAGCACCCTGGGCCCGGGGAACCCGTACTACACCTATCTCGGCGCCCCGGTGATCAATTCGCTGATCCCGGACGAGGGCTCGTCGTTGGGCGGCGACTCCGTCACGATCAACGGCTCCAACCTCACCTACACCGACTCCGTGACCTTCGGGGGAGTCCCGGCCTCCTTCAGCGTCCTCTCGGACAACCTGGCCGTGGCGACGGCTCCGGCCCATGCGGCCGGAACCGTCAATGTTCAGCTCCACACCCCCGCGGGCAACAGCAACACCCTCCCCTTCACCTACGATCCGGCCTGAGCCCACCGCGGCGGGCGACGGGCTCAGCCGACCGAGGAGTACGCCACGACTCCGCGCAGCAGCCCGTCGACCGCGCGGCGGGCGCTGCGCGTCACGGTGCCCTCGGGGGCGGCCGCGGCGATCTGGCCGAGCACATCGATCAGTTGCTTGGTCCAGCGCACGAAGTCACCGGCGGGCATGTCGATTTCACGCAGCACCTCGTCGAGCCCATGGCCGGAGGCCCAGCGGTAGGCGGCCCAGGCGAAGCCCAGGTCCGGCTCGCGCTGGCCGACGCCCTCCGCCTGGTTGATCTTGTGCTGCTCCTCCAGGGCGTCCAGCCGCCCCCATATGCGCACCATCTCGCCGAGCGCGTCCTTGGCCCGGCCCGTGGGCAGCTTGGGCGGCAGCGCGTCATCGGCCGTCCGCGCCTCGTAGACGAGCGCGGAGGCGCAGGCCGCGAGCTCGGCGGGGGGCAGCCCCTCCCAGACGCCCTCCCGCAGGCATTCGCTGGCCAGCAGGTCCAGCTCGCCGTACAGCCGCGCCAGCCGTCTGCCCTCGTCCGTGACCTCGTCGCCGCGCAGATAACCGAGCTCGCTCAGCAGGGAGCAGATCCGGTCGAAGGTGCGGGCGATGGTGTTCGTACGGCCCTCGATGCGCCGCTCCAGCTGCCGGGTGTCGCGCAGCAGCCGGTGGTAGCGCTCGCCCCAGCGGGCGTGGTCCTCGCGGTCGCTGCAACCGTGACAGGGGTGGGCGCGGATGGCCGCGCGCAGCCGGCTGATCTCGGTGTCGTCGGCGGCGGCCGAGCGCTCCTTGCGGTGGCGCCGCATATCGTGGTGGCCGGCCTTGGTGCGCAGCGCGGAGGCCAGATCGCGGCGCGACTGGGGGCTGCGCGGATTGAACGACTTGGGGATCCGCATCCGGTCCAGCGGCTCGACCGGGACCGGGAAGTCGATCGACGCCAGCCGCTTGACCTGCCGCTCGGCGGTGAGCACCAGGGGCCGCGGCCCGTCGTGGTACTCCATGCCGCGGTGGCCGCCCACCCGCCCGGCGGGCAGCCCGGGGTCCAGCACCAGCGCGAGCCCGGCGAACTTGCCGGTGGGCACGTGGATGACATCGCCGGCGCGTAGCTTCTCCAGGGCGACCGCGGCGGCCGCGCGCCGCTGGGCGGCGCCCTGCCGGGCCAGCTCGGTCTCGCGGTCCTTGAGCTCGCGGCGCAGCCGCGCGTACTCGTCGAAGTCGCCGAGGTGGCAGGTCATGGAGGCGCGATAGCCCTCGAGGCCCTCCTCGTTGCGCTGCACCTGACGGGAGATCCCGACGACCGCCTTGTCGGCCTGGAACTGCGCGAAGGAGGTCTCCAGCAGCTCGCGCGAGCGGTGCCGCCCGAACTGGGAGACCAGGTTGACCGCCATGTTGTACGACGGCTTGAAGGAGGAGCGCAGCGGATACGTACGGGTGCCGGCCAGCCCGGCGAGCGCCGCGGGGTCCATGGTGCGCTGCCACAGCACCACCGCATGGCCCTCGACGTCGATACCGCGCCGCCCGGCGCGGCCGGTCAACTGGGTGTACTCACCGGGGGTGATGTCGGCGTGCTGCTCGCCGTTCCACTTGACGAGCTTCTCCAACACCACCGAGCGGGCGGGCATGTTGATGCCGAGGGCGAGGGTCTCGGTGGCGAAGACCGCCTTGACCAGGCCGCGGACGAAGAGCTCCTCGACAACTTCCTTGAAGGTGGGGAGCATTCCGGCGTGGTGGGCCGCGATGCCCCGCTCCAGGCCCTCCAGCCATTCGAAGTACCCCAGCACATGGAGGTCTTCGTCGGGGATCCCGGCGGTGCGCTCCTCGACGATGGCCCGCACCTGGGAGCGCGCCGACTCGTCGTTGAGCCGCAGCCCCGCGTGGAGGCACTGCTGGACGGCGGCCTCGCAGCCGGCCCGGCTGAAGATGAAGGTGATGGCCGGAAGCAGCCCCTCGGCATCGAGCCGGTCGATCACCTCGGGGCGGCCGGGGGTCCAGATCCGGCTGCGCTGGCGGCGCTCGCGCTCCCGGTCGGCCTCGCGCATATTGCGGCCGCGGCGCTTGTCGCGGCCGAAGGAGGGGCGGCTGTTCTCCATCCGGGCCAGCCGGACCAGATCGGGGTTGACCTCGCGGCGTCCGCCCTGGTCGCCGTCCTGGCCGTGCTTCTCCTCGAACAGGTCGTACATCCGGCGCCCGGCCAGCACATGCTGCCACAGCGGCACCGGACGGTGCTCGGAGACGATGACCTCGGTGTCGCCGCGGACGGTGTCCAGCCAGTCGCCGAACTCCTCGGCGTTGGAGACGGTCGCGGAGAGTGACACGAGCGTCACCGACTCGGGGAGGTGGATGATGACCTCCTCCCAGACGGCGCCCCGGAACCGGTCGGAGAGGTAGTGGACCTCGTCCATCACCACATAGCCGAGGCCGAGCAGCGACTGGGAGCCGGCATAGAGCATGTTCCGCAGCACCTCGGTGGTCATCACGACCACCGGTGCCTCGGAATTGACGCTGTTGTCCCCGGTGAGCAGGCCGACCTGGTCGGCGCCGTAGCGCTTCACCAGGTCGGTGTACTTCTGGTTCGACAGCGCCTTGATGGGCGTGGTGTAGAAGCACTTACGGCCCTGGGTCAGCGCCAGGTGGACGGCGAACTCGCCCACGATGGTCTTGCCCGAGCCGGTGGGAGCGGCGACCAGCACACCCTTGCCGCTCTCCAGGGCCTTGCACGCCTCGATCTGGAACGGGTCCAGCTCGAAGTCGTACATCTCGCGGAAGGGGGCCAGCGCGGTGGCCTGCTCGGCGGCCCGGTCGCGGGACGCCGCATAGCGCTCGGCGGGAGATAGCTCGTCGGTCATCGTATCTACGAGCCTACCGGCCACCTCCGACAGCGCACGCGATCTTTATCGGGGCTTTGTTCGGCCCACCGGCCGGGCCGCTCACCGAGCCGCCCGTCGGGCCGTCCGATGGACGGCCGCGGGCGGGCGGATATGAGTGGGCACGGCCGGATATGACCGGATACGGCCGCGTACGGCAGGGTACGCCAAGGTACGGCTATGTGACGTCGTCGTAGCCGTTGCGCCGGGCGGAGCCGGAGTCGTCCCCGTCGGTGAGCTCCGGCGCGGCGCTGGGCGCGGTCACGGCCTCGGGGGTCAGATCCAGCTGGGACGCCTCGTCGTCGCTCAGCCCGAAGTCCGGGTCGGCGGCCCGGCGGCGCGCCCTGCGCCGGTCGTTGAGCAGCGAGACGCCCACGGCGCCGAAGTAGAGCACGACGACCGGCCCGGCCAGGGCGAACATGCCGATCGGGTCGGTGCTGGGAGTGGCGATGGCGCCGAAGACCGTGATCCCCATGATCATGGCGCGCCACCAGCCGAGCATCCGGCGTCCGCTGAGGACGCCGGTGAAGTTCAGCAGTATCAGCAGCAGCGGGAGCTCGAAGGCGAGCCCGAAGACGACGACCATCCGGGCGAGCAGATCGAGGAAGTCGTCCAGTGGGAGGAGGTTACTGACCCCGCCCGGGGTAAAGCCGAGGAGAACCTTGGCGCTGGTCGGCAGGATCATGTACGCGAAGTACGCGCCACAGACGAAGAGCGGTACGCCGAGTCCGACGAAGAACAGGCCGTACTTCTTCTCATTGCGGTGGAGCCCGGGTGCGAGGAAGGCCCACAACTGGTACAGCCAGATCGGGGTGGCCACCACCACACCGGTCATGAAGGAGACCTTCAGCATGATCGTGAACGGCGACAGCAGACCGTTGGTGGTGAAGTTCGCACAGGGGCCACCGCCACTCCCCTTGTCCGAGAGGCTGGAGAGCGTGACACCGCCACAGCCGACGGAGTCCAGCACCGGCTGCATCAGGAACTCGGCGATGTCCATGTAATAGAACATCGCGACGATGGTGACCACACAGATCGCCAGGACCGATTTGAGCAGCCGGTTGCGCAGCTCACGCAGGTGCTCGGAGAGGGGCATCCGCCCCTCGGGGTCCTTCTCCGTTTTGCGGGCAGACTTGAGCAACCCACGTCCTCATCTCGTGCGTCCGGTGGCGGCCCTTCGCGCCGCCTTCAAGTGGCCCTGGGTCAGCGCTTGGTGGTGTCGCTCGGCTCCGACACCGGGCGCGAGCTGGTCACGTCTCCGGGCGCGGCCTGGATGGTGCGGTGAGTGGCGTCGTCCTGACCGGGGTGGGGCGGGTCGGCCGGCGCGTTCTGCTGCTGCTGACCGTCCGACTTCATGGCCTTCGCCTCGCTCTTGAGGATCCGGGCCGACTTGCCCAGCGAGCGCGCCATGTCCGGAAGCTTCTTGGCACCGAACAGCAGCAGCACGACGACAAGGATGAGGAGAATCTCGGGAACGCCGATCTTTCCGAACAGCATAAGCGTCTACCTTCTCACCGAGGCGGCTGGGGGTGGGGCTGCCCGACCGGTCGGACAGGTGTCCGGCAGCCGTGCTGTCAGCGATCGTAGCGCGCGGGGGTAAACCGGAAGCAATCCCCGTGCGGACTCCGGGTTGCGGCCCTCCGCCTCGTTTCCGGGGCCACGAAATCTCAGCGTACCCCGCTTGGCTGTGGGGCAGCAGAGTGCCCATCAGCGGCGACCCGCACCGCCGACGCGGCGCGGCTGTCACTGCCGACGCAGAGCGACTGTCACTGCCGACGCAGAGCGTCGACGGTTGACCCCAGCGGAGCCGAGGCCCGCTCCAGGTCCTCCGCGGCCCGGGTGATCCGCTCCGAGCTGTCCGACACCTGCCGGGCCAGCCTGCGGACCTCGGCGTAGACCCGCACCGAGAGCACGGCGAGAACGGCGATTCCGCAGAAGGCGAGGGCGAGGGCGAGCATCGGCCAGAGCATGCGGCAGAGCCTAGACGGTGGAGTGCAGCCGCAGTGTACGCACCCCGCCACCGGTGAGCAGCTCCACGATCCGCTCCCCCGCCGGTTTGCGCACCGCGGTTCCGCAGTCGGGGCAGGTGAAGGAGTAGAAGGTGGTGCGGTGGCTGGCCCCGATGGCCAGCCGCAGGGCGCCCGCGGCCAGCTCGAACCGGCCGCGGCACTGCGGACAGGCTGCCTTGAAGATCACCGACGTGGCACTCCCCCGTGCGGTCACTGTATGCGTCCCTTCACTCACCGTACGCCGCGAGCGCCCGCCGCGCCGCGTCCCGAGCACTGTCCGCCAGCTCCTGCGGCGAGACGATCCTGCCGTCCCTGCCCAGCCGCAGCGCCAGGCGCCGCAGCGAGCCGGGGTCGGGCGCGCGCAGCGTGATCCGGAGGCCGCCGTCGGGCAGCTCGTCGGCGCTGTCGTGCGGGTAGTACTCGGCGACCCAGCGCCCGCCGGGGCCGACCTCGACGACCACCTCGGGGTCCTCGGCGCCGGTCTGGATCAGGGCGGAGGACAGCTCCGACAGGTCGCGCAGCTCGATCGGCGGCGGGTCGGACGCGTCGTCCAGCAGCTTGATCTCGACGACCCGGTCCAGCCGGAAGGTCCGCCGCGCCTCGGAGAGGCGGCACCACGCCTCCAGGTAGGTGCGGCCGACGGCGAAGAGCCGGATCGGGTCGACCTCACGCTCGGTGATCTCGTCACGCGCGGGTGAGTAGTAGCGCAGCCACAGCCTGCGGCGCTCGGAGATGGCGCGGTCGACGTCTGCGAAGACCCCGCCCTCCGATTCGAAGATCACCGAGAGCCGGGAGCTGGCACCCGCCACCTCGCCCGCCGCGGCCTCCAGCTTGGCGGTCGACCGCAGCAGCGCGTCCCGGTCGCCCTCGCGCAGCCCGGAGAGGGTGGCGACGGCGCGGGCGGCGACCAGTAGCGCGGTGGCCTCGTCGGCGGCCAGCCGCAGCGGCTCGGCCACGTCATCGGGGTTGTGCCACCAGATCCGCTCTCCGTCGGTGTCGATGTCCATCAGGTCGCCGCCGCGGAAGCTGGTGCCGCACAGCGGCAGCACATCCAGGTCGGCGATCAGCTCGTCCTCGCTGATGCCGAAGGCACGGGCGACGTCGGCGACGCGGGCGCCGGGGCGCTCACGCAGATACGTCACCAGGGAGAGCATCCGCCGGGTCTGGTCAATGGCGTTTCCGGCCATGGTGAAGTAGATCCGTCCCCTCAGCCTTTGGCGACCGCGCGCAGCCGGTCCACGACATCCGCCCGCAGTTCCTCGGGCGCCAATACGACCACATCCGGGCCGAACTCCACGAGCCAGGCGTCCAGACCGTGCCCGTAGGGAATCTCCAGCTCGTCCCAGCCGTCACCGGCCTCCCGGGTGGACAGCGCCTTCGCCCGCAGCGGATAGCCGTGGCCCGAGCGCAGCCGGATCCGGGCGGTGCCGTTGGCGGTCTCGCCCGCCCAGCTCTCCACGGTCTCCCGGACGGTGACGTGGTCGGGCACCTCGGCGGTGAACGCGCCGGACCGCAGCCGGACCCGGCCGGTGATCCGGGAGAGCCGGAAGACCCGCTCGGCGGCGCGCTCCCGGTCCCATCCGGCGAGATACCAGTGGCCGCGCCAGCACTCCAGGGTCCAGGGCTCGACCTGCCGCTGCCCGGGGCGCGCGGCGTTCGCCTTGCGGTAGTCGAAGACGACGGGGCGGCGGTCGCGGCAGGCGAGCATCAGCGGCTCGAAGGCGCTCTCATGGACCGGGATGCGCGGCTCCAGCGCGCTGTGACCGGGCGTGTCGTACGGATCCTCGGCGACCGGCATCCCGGCGGCGCGCAGCTTCTGCAGGGCGCCGCTGGCGGCGCCCGCGAGCCGGGCCTGCTGCCAGACCTTGGCGGCGAGGCCGAGGGCGGCGGCCTCCTCGGCGTCGAGGGTGATCGGCGGGAGGCGGTTGCTGTCCCGGCGGGCGAGATAGCCGATCTCGCCGTCGAGGCCCTCCACCGTCTCGATGATCAGGCCGAGTTCACGCAGATCGTCCTTGTCGCGTTCGAACATGCGGTTGAACGCTTCGTCGTTGGCCGTGTCGGTCTGGAGGTACGCCTCTATGGAGCCCCGCAACTCCCGTTTGGTCAGCGGACGCCGCGTTCCCAGCAGGCACAGGGCCAGGTTCATCAACCGCTCGGCCTTGGCAATCGCCATCGACGCCCTTTCTTCGTGACCTAACCACGTGACCGTACCGCTACCGGGACACGCGGCAAAAGCCGAGGGCCCCCGCTCACCGGCAGGAGCCCTCGGCGCGACGGACGGCCGTCTCAGACGGAGACCAGGTCGCAGACGAAGATCAGCGTCTCGCCCGGCTTGATCCGGCCACCACCGGCGCCCCGGTCGCCGTAGCCGAGGTGCGGCGGGACGATGAGCTGGCGGCGGCCGCCGACCTTCATCCCCTGCAGGCCCTGGTCCCAGCCGGAGATCAGCTGGCCCACGCCGAGCTGGATCCGCAGCGGGGTGCCGCGGTTGTAGCTCGCGTCGAACTCCTCACCGGTGCTGAAGGAGACGCCCACATAGTGCACGGCGATGTTGTCGCCGGCCTTGGCCGCGGGCCCGTCGCCCTCCCAGATGTCCTTGATCTCCAGCTCGGCCGGCGGCTCGCCGCCCGGGAAGTCGACCTCGGGCTTCTCGATGCTCACGAAATTGCTCCTTGTGACGTGGTGGGCAACCCGCACAGGCTACAGAACGGCCAGGATGTCCACGGAGAACACCAGCGTGGAGTTGGCGGGGATGCCCTTCTGGGCCGCCTTGCCGTAGCCCAGATCCGGGGGCACGACGACCAGCACCCGGCTGCCCACCTTCTTCCCCGTCAGCCCCTGCGACCAGCCCTTGACGACCTGCTGGAGCGAGAACTGGGCGAGTTCGCCGCGCTTGTAGCTGGAGTCGAACTCCTTGCCGCCGTCCCACAGCACGCCCTTGTAGTTGACGAGCAGCGCGTCGGTCTTCTTGACCTCCTTGCCGTCACCCTCGATGACGTACTCGGAGACCAGCTTCTTCGGCGCGGACTTCTTGGGGACGGTGATGCTGGGCGCCTTGCCGTCGGTGTTGGTGGACACCTTGGGCAGGTCGGCGTCGGTCTGGTCCACCTTGCTGCCCTTGGCCGAGCTCTTGGCGTTGTAGGCGCCGACGAGGTCGATGACGAAGACCAGCGTGTCGGTGCCCTTGATACCGGCCTGTGGCTGCCCCTGCTTGCCGTAGGCGTACGCGGGCGGGACGGCCAGCTCCAGCCGGCTGCCGAGGTTCCGGCCCAGCAGCCCCTGGTCCCAGCCCGGGAGGACCTGGCCCTTGCCCACGGGGAAGGCGGCGGTCTTCTTCTTGTCGAAGGTGTTGTCGATGACCTTCCCGGTGTCCCAGATCTGCGCCAGGTAGTTGATCTGGAGCCAGTCGCCCTTGGCCGTCTTCTTGCCGTCGCCCTGTCTGATCGTCTTGACCGCGAGACTCTGCGAGGGCTTCCCCGTGCCCTTGGCGACCTTCGGTTTCTCTCCGAACTTCTTACCCGCGGTAATGGCCGGCACCGGACCGGAGACGATTTTGCCGCTGGGGGCCGGTGATGGACTCTGGCTCGTCGGCTCCTGGGACGGCTTGGTCTTGTCGGACCCTGATTCATCGTCACCGCAGCCCGCGAGTGTCAGCAGGCCCGCGGGCACGGCAAGGAGTACGGAGCGTCGACGCACGGAGTCCTCGTTAGGTAGATCTTGAGATGGCCAGTGCGCGCCACTCTACGACGTGACTCGGGCCCCGTCCGGAGAACGCACGGGGCCCGAGGGGAAGGTAAGCCGTACGCCGGTCACATACCGGCGATCAGCTTCTCCACCCGGTCGTCGACCGAGCGGAACGGGTCCTTGCACAGCACGGTGCGCTGCGCCTGGTCATTGAGCTTCAGATGCACCCAGTCGACGGTGAAATCGCGGCGCTGCTCCTGGGCCCGGCGGATGAAGTCGCCGCGCAGCCGGGCGCGGGTGGTCTGCGGTGGCACCGACTTGCCCTCGAAGATCTTCAAGTCGTTGCAGACCCGGGCCGCCTGGCCGCGCTTCTCCAGCAGGTAGTAGAGGCCGCGGCGGCGGTGGATGTCGTGGTAGGCGAGGTCTATCTGGGCGATGCGGGGATGCGACATGGTGATGTTGTTCTTCGCCCGGTACTGCTCGATGAGCTGGTACTTCATCACCCAGTCGATTTCGGTGCCGATCCGGTCGAGCTCCTCGGTGCGGATCGCGTCGAGGGTGCGGCCCCACAGCTCGAGGACGCGCTCGACCATGCCGGTGCGGATGCCCCGGCGCTCACAGAAGTCGACGGCCTTCTCGTAGTACTCCTGCTGCACCTCCAGGGCGGACGCCTCGCGCCCGCTGGCGAGCCGCACCTTGCGCTGCCCGGTGATGTCGTGGCTGACCTCGCGGATCGCCCGAATGGGGTTCTCCAGGGTCAGGTCGCGCATCACCGTGCCCGCCTCGATCATGCGGAGCACCAGGTCGGTGGCGCCGACCTTGAGCAGCATGGTGGTCTCGGACATGTTGGAGTCGCCCACGATGACATGCAGCCGGCGGTAGCGCTCGGCGTCGGCGTGGGGTTCGTCGCGGGTGTTGATGATCGGCCGGGAGCGGGTCGTCGCGGAGCTGACGCCCTCCCAGATGTGCTCGGCGCGCTGGCTGACGCAGTAGACCGCGCCGCGGGGGGTCTGGAGGACCTTGCCCGCGCCGCACAGGAGCTGTCGCGTCACCAGGAACGGGATGAGAATGTCGGCGAGCCGGGAGAACTCCCCGTGCCGTGCCACCAGATAGTTCTCGTGGCAGCCGTAGGAGTTGCCCGCGGAGTCGGTGTTGTTCTTGAAGAGATAGACGTCGCCCGCGATTCCCTCCTCGTGCAGGCGGCGCTCCGCGTCCACGAGCAGACCTTCGAGAATGCGCTCGCCCGCTTTGTCGTGGGTGACCAGTTCGGTCACATTGTCACACTCGGGTGTCGCGTATTCCGGGTGCGAGCCCACGTCTAGATAGAGGCGGGCGCCGTTGCGCAGGAAGACATTGCTGCTGCGGCCCCAGGAGACGACACGGCGGAAGAGGTACCGCGCCACTTCGTCAGGAGACAACCGGCGCTGTCCCCTGAATGTGCACGTGACGCCGTACTCGTTCTCCAGCCCGAAAATGCGGCGGTCCATGCCTGAACATTACGCCTGATGGCGTGCTCTGAAACCGGGTTCGGCGGCATGGTTGCGATCATTTTCCGTAGGAGGTTCATCCGGTGTTCGGTACGCGGTCGGCTGGACGACCGGCCGCGGCCCCTCCAGGAGGAACCGCTGGGCCGCCAGCAGCACCGCCAGCGCGGCCGCGCCACCGGCCGCGGGCACCGTGAATCCGGGGGCCACCCCGCCGAGCTGGACGGCGGGCCCGGCCACGGCGGTGCCGGCCGCGTTGCCCACCACGAAGGTGGTCACCAGCCAGGAGAACGCCTCGGTGACCGTGCCGGACGGCGCATGGCGGTCCACGACGACGAAGGCGCAGGCCAGCGCCGGGGCGAGGAACACGCCCGCCACCCCGGCGAGGACGGTCATCGTGACGACGCCCGGCACCAGCATCAGCGGCAGATAGCCCAGCGCCAGCGCGGCCACGAGCAGCCGCAGCCGCCGTTCGGGCGCGCCGGGCCAGGTGCGGCCGCCGTAGACGATGCCACCGACCAGCGCGCCTACGCCGAGGGCGGAGAGCAGCGCGCTGGAGACCACTCCGCCGCCGTGCTCGTCGGCGTACGCCACGGCGGCCACCGCGATGGCGCCGAGGGCGAGCCCGATGAAGAAGAACGAGCCGAGCAGCACCAGCAGTCCGGGCGAGCGCAGCGCGCCCAGCCAGTGCGCCTCGCGCGGCGCGGAGCGCCACTGCCGGGAGGGCCGCGAGACCACGACGGAGAGCGCGCCCACGACCCCGACGGCGTTGATGACCAGCAGCGCGGCCGCCTCGGACCACACGGCCACGGAGAGGGTGACCAGCAGCGGGCCGACCGCGAACATCACCTCCTGGGCCACGGCGTCCAGCGCGTACGCGGCGTGCACCTGGTCCTCGCGCCGCAGCACCGTGGGCCACAGCGCCCGCAACCCGCCCTCCAGCGGCGGCGTGAACAGCCCGGCGATCAGCATCGCCGCGTACGCCACGGGCAGCGGCTCGAGCCCGACGACGGCGAAGAGGACCATCCCGAGCGCGGAGGCCACGGCGGCGGGGAGCATCACCCGGGGCTGGCCGAGACGGTCCACGGCCCGGCCCAGCAGCGGCTGGCCCACCGCGTTGGCCGCGCCGTAGACGGCCGAGAACGCCCCGGCGAGGGCGTAGCTGCCGCCCTCGGCGCGGGCGAAGAGCAGCACGGCGAGGGCGGCGGTGGCGTTCGGAAGCCGTCCCAGCAGCGTGCCGGTGAGCAGCCGTGCCGCGTGCGGGGTGCGCAGCAGTTCCCCGTAGCCAGCCGCCATTGCCTGCCCCTTCCTGCGGGTTCCGGTGGTTCCGGTGGTTCCGGTGGGTTCCGCCGGGTTGTCGCGAGCGCGTCGCGGGTCGTGAGTGACGTTGTACGTATAACTTCCAGCGTCATACGTACCATGGCCGCCACCGCGGGTCCACTCGCGGGCCGGAATGAGCAGCCTGCGGCGAGCCGTACGGCGACCGAGGGGAGCGGAGGCGATGGTGGCGAGCGCGGACCGCGCCCACGCGACGGGCGGAGCCGCCGGGAAAGGTTCCCGGGGCACCGGCCGGACGGGTGAGCCCGCGCGGCACGGCGCCCCGAGCGGTGAGACGGCAGCGGGCGGCGGTGAGACGGCTCCGGGCGGCGGGACGACAGCGGGCCACGACGAAACGCCTCCAGGCAGCGGAACGACAGCAGGCCACGACGAAACGCCTCCAGGCAGCGGAACGACAGCAGGCCACGACGAAACGCCTCCAGGCAGCGGAACGACAGCAGGCCACGACGAAACGCC
>NZ_JAGGLR010000024.1 GCF_017874715.1 Streptomyces iranensis
CGGGCGCCGTCCATCGCCCTGGTCTCGAATGTGACGGGCGAGGCGGCGGACGCGGCCGAGGTGTGCTCGCCGGAGTACTGGGTGCGGCATGTGCGCGAGGCCGTGCGCTTCGCCGACGGCATGCGGGCACTCACCGCCCAGGGCGTCACCAGGTTCCTGGAGGTCGGCCCCGACGGTGTGCTGTCCGCGATGGCGCGGGACTGCCTGACGGGGGACCAGGCCGCGGCCTCGGCCGTGGTGCCGGTGCTGCGCAAGGACCGCCCCGAGACCCAGGCGCTGACGATGGCGCTGGCCGAACTCCACGTCCACGGAGCCTCGGTGGAGTGGGAGTCCGTCGTCGCCGGGCGCGGTGCGCGCATGGTGGAGCTGCCGACGTACGCCTTTCAGCGCGAGCGGTACTGGCCGGAGGTGTCCCTCTCCCTGAGCGGCTGGGACACGTCGGCCGCCGCGGACTCGGTGGACGCCCGGTTCTGGGAGGCGGTCGAGCGCGAGGATCTCGAAGCGCTCGCCGAGACGCTCGACGTCGACGGCGAGACGCCGCTGAGCGCGGTGCTGCCCGCGCTGTCCACGTACCACCGCAACCGGCGCGACCAGTCCACGATCGACAACTGGCGCTACCGGGTGGCGTGGAAGCCGGTTCCGGACGCGGCCGACGGGTCCCTGTCGGGGACGTGGCTGGTGGTGGTCCCCGCGTCCCGTACCGAGGACGAGCTGGTGGCGGAGGTCGTCACCGGGCTTGAGCGGCACGGCGCGGATGTGGTGTCGCTGGTGGCCGACGAGCGTGACCTGGACGCCGAGGCGCTGGGGGAGCGGCTGCGCGTGGCGATCGCCGACACGCCCGCACTGGGCGGCGTGTTGTCGCTGCTCGCCCTGGACGAGGAGCCCTGCCCGGGGCACCTCGCGCTCTCCAGTGGTCTCGCCCTGACGCTGACGCTGGTGCGGGCCATGGCGGACACCGGCGTCGAGGCTTCGCTGTGGTGCGCCACGCGCGGCGCCGTGTCGGTGGGCCGCTCCGAGCGGCTCAGCCACCCGGCGCAGGCGATGGTGTGGGCGCTGGGCCGAGTGGCCGCGCTGGAGCTGCCGCAGCTGTGGGGCGGTCTGGTCGACCTGCCCGAGTCCCTGGACGAGCGTGCGGCCGCGCGGCTGGCCGGTGTGCTGTCCGCCGAGGCCACCGAGGTCGCCGAAGACCAGGTGGCGGTGCGCGGTTCGGGAGTGTTCGCACGCCGGCTGACGCGGTCGGCCGCCCCCGCTGCCGATGGAACGGCGTGGCGGGCGCGTGGCACGGTGCTGGTGACCGGTGGTACGGGTGCGCTGGGCGGTCAGGTGGCCCGCTGGCTGGTGCGCGACGGTGCTGAGCATCTGGTGCTGACCAGCCGTCGTGGCATCGAGGCGCCGGGCGCGGCCGAGCTGCGTGAGGAGTTGGAGGCGCTGGGCGTCCGGGTGACCGTGGCGGCCTGCGATGTGGCCGACCGTGAGCAACTGGCCGCCGTACTGGACGCCGTGCCGGAGGAGCTTCCGCTGACGGCGGTGGTCCACGCGGCGGGCGCCAACGGGACCGGGCCGCTGGCCGAGACCGGGCTGGCCGACGCCGCCGCCGTGGTCTCCGGCAAGGTGGCGGGCGCCGTCAACCTGGATGAGCTGCTCGGCGACCGAGAGCTGGACGCGTTCGTGGTGTTCTCCTCGATCGCGGGTGTGTGGGGCAGTGGTGGCCAGGCCGCGTACGGTGCGGCCAACGCCTATCTGGACGCGCTGGTGGAGGACCGCCGTGCGCGGGGTCTCGCCGGAACGGCCGTGGCCTGGGGCCCCTGGGCCGAAGGCGGCATGGCGGCCGGAGACGAGGGCGACCAGCTGGCGCGCCGCGGTCTGCCCGCGATGGCGCCGGGCCTGGCGATCGCCGCTCTGCGGGGGGCGGTCGCGGGTGACGACGGTGTGGTGGCGGTCGCCGATGTGGACTGGGAGCGTTTCGCCCCCGCGTTCACGATCGGGCGGCCCAGCCCGCTCCTCGGCGATCTGCCCGAGGTCCAGCGGGCGCTGGCGAACGCCGGAAGCGCCGAAGGCACTTCGGCCGGCTCGGCACTGCGGGAGCGCCTCACGGGGCTCACCGAGGCCGAGATCGACCGGACCCTGCTCGACCTGGTGCGCGCCCACGCCGCCGCGGTCCTCGGCTTCGCGGGCGCGGACTCGGTGGAGCCCGCGCGGGCGTTCAAGGAGCTGGGTTTCGATTCGCTCACGGCGGTGGAGTTCCGTAACCGGCTGAACGTGGAGACCGGGCTGGTGCTTCCGGCCACGCTGGTCTTCGACTACCCCAGTGCCACGGTGCTGGCCGACCATCTGCGTGCCGAGGTGCTGGGGACGCGGGGTGCGGTGGCGGCGCCGTCGACGGTGGTGGCCCCGGCCGATGGTGACCCGATCGCGATCGTCGGGATGAGCTGCCGCTTCCCCGGCGGTGTCGGAAGCCCCGAAGACCTGTGGAACCTCGTGGCGGCCGGTACCGACGCCATCACGGACTTCCCCTCCGACCGTGGATGGGACGTCGAGGGGATGTACGACCCCGACCCGGAGCGGCTGGGCACGTTCTACGCCCGCGAGGGCGGGTTCCTCGACGGGGCGAGCGAGTTCGACGCCGCCTTCTTCGGGATCTCGCCGCGTGAGGCGCTCGCCATGGATCCGCAGCAGCGGCTGCTGCTGGAGACGTCCTGGGAGGCGTTCGAGCGGGCCGGTATCGACCCGGCCTCCGTGCGCGGCAACCAGATCGGCGTCTACGTCGGCGCCGCGACCTCCGGCTACGGCACCGGGCTGCACGAGATCCCCGAGGGGCTCGAAGGGCAGTTGCTGACCGGCAGCGCCACCTCCGTCGTCTCGGGCCGCATCTCCTACACGCTGGGTCTGGAGGGGCCCGCGCTGACGGTGGACACGGCGTGCTCGTCGTCGCTGGTCGCCCTGCACCAGGCCGCGCAGGCGCTGCGCCAGGGCGAGTGCTCCATGGCGCTCGCCGGTGGCGTCACCGTGATGACCAGCCCCGCCGCGTTCGTGGAGTTCAGCCGTCAGCGCGGGCTCGCCCCCGACGGCCGGTGCAAGCCGTTCGCGGACGCCGCGGACGGCACGGGCTGGTCCGAGGGCGTGGGCATGCTGCTCGTGGAGCGGCTGTCCGACGCCCGGCGCAACGGCCACGAGGTGCTGGCGATCGTGCGGGGCTCGGCGGTCAACCAGGACGGCGCGTCCAACGGTCTGACGGCCCCCAACGGCCCCTCGCAGCAGCGGGTCATCCGCCAGGCCCTCGCCAACGCCCAGCTCTCCGCCGCCGACGTCCAGGTGATCGAGGCACACGGCACCGGAACGACGCTGGGTGACCCGATCGAGGCCCAGGCACTGCTGGCCACCTACGGCCAGGAGCGCCCGGAGAACCTGCCGCTCTGGCTCGGATCGATCAAGTCGAACATCGGTCACACACAGGCCGCCGCCGGTGTCGCGGGCGTCATCAAGATGGTGATGGCCATGCGGCACGGCATGCTGCCGCAGACCCTGCACGTGGACCAGCCGTCACACGAAGTGGACTGGTCGGCGGGCGAGGTGCGGCTGCTGACCGAGGCCGCCGCGTGGCCCGAGACCGGACAGCCGCGCCGGGCCGGTGTCTCCGCGTTCGGTGTGAGCGGGACCAACGCGCACACCATCATCGAGCAGGCCCCCGTACCGGACGAGGCGGAGCCCGCCCCGGCGGCCCCCGCCGACGACCACGGCATCGCCCCCTGGGTGCTCTCCGCGCGGAGCCCGGAAGCCCTGCGCGACCAGGCCGAGCGGCTGCGCGCCCAGCTGTCCGAAGGGGCCGGGTCCGGCGTCCTGGACATCGCCGAATCGCTGGTCGCCACGCGGTCGGTGTTCGAGCACCGCGCGGTGCTGCTGGGCACCGACCGCGACACGTTGCTGCGCGGCCTGGAGACCGTCGCCGCGGGCGACGACGCCCCCGGCATCGTCCAGGGGCAGGCGGCCACGGCCGGAAAGACCGCGTTCCTGTTCACCGGTCAGGGTGCCCAACGCCTCGGCATGGGCCGGGAGTTGTACGAGGCGTTCCCGGTGTTCGCCCGTGCTCTGGACGAGGTGTGTGCGTATCTCGATGTGCTGCTGGACCGGCCGCTGCGGGATGTGATGTTCGCGGACGAGGGCAGTGCGGATGCCGAACTGCTCGACCGGACGGCCTTCACCCAGCCCGCCCTCTTCGCGGTCGAGGTGGCGCTGTTCCGGCTGCTGTCCGCGTGGGGTGTGGCACCGGATGTGGTGATCGGCCACTCCATCGGTGAGATCGCCGCCGCCCATGTGGCCGGGGTCTTCTCGCTGGAGGACGCCTGCACCCTGGTGGCCGCTCGTGGCCGTCTGATGCAGGCCCTGCCGGCCGGTGGCGCGATGGTCGCCATCGAGGCGTCCGAGGAGGAGATCGCGGCGTCGCTGGCCGGTCGTGAGGCCGAGCTGAGCATCGCCGCCGTCAACGGCCCGACCGCGGTGGTCATCGCGGGCGACGAGGCCGCGGCGCTGGAGATCGCCGGACAGTGGGCGGAGCAGGGCCGCAAGACCCGCCGCCTGCGGGTCAGCCACGCCTTCCACTCGCCGCACATGGACGCCATGCTGGACGGCTTCCGCGCCGTCGTCTCCGGCCTGTCCTTCCAGGCACCGTCCATCGCCTTCATCTCGAATGTCACGGGTGAGCAGGCCGGTGCCGAAGAGGTGTGCTCGCCGGAGTACTGGGTGCGCCATGTGCGGGAGACCGTCCGCTTCCGGGGCGGGGTGCGGGCGCTCGAAGCGCGGGGCGTCACCGCGTACATCGAGGTGGGCCCCGACGGCGTACTGTCCGCGCTGGCCCAGGACTGCCTGACCGAACCGGCCGACGACATCGCGGCCGATGGCACACCGGCCTCCCTGCTGGTTCCGGTGCTGCGCAAGGACCGCCCCGAGACGCAGGCGCTCGTCGCGGCCCTCGCCGAGACGCACGTCCACGGCGAAACCGTCGACTGGCGGGCCTTCTTCGCCGGGCGCGGCGCCCGCCGCGTGGACCTGCCGACCTACGCGTTCCAGCACCAGCGCTACTGGCTGGAGCCCGGCGCCTCCGCGGGAGACGCCGCCGCCTTCGGCCTCGACCCGGCCGACCACCCGTTGCTGGGCGGAGCCGTCCCCCTCGCGGGCGCCGACGGCCTGGTGTTCACCGGAACGCTCTCGCTGCACACCCAGCCCTGGCTGGCCGACCACGTCCTGCGCGGCGAGGCGGTCCTGGCCACCACGGCCCTCGTCGAACTGGCCATCCGCGCCGGTGACGAGGTCGGCCTCGGCCAGGTGGAAGAGCTCGTCATCCAGGCGCCGCTGGTCCTCCCCCGAGGGGGCGGCGTCCAGATCCAGCTCGTCCTCGGCGAGGAGGACGAGTCCGGCACCCGCTCGCTGGAGATGTACTCCCGGGTGGCCGAGCCGGAGGACGAGGACGAGTGGATCTGCCACGCCAGCGGTGTGCTCGCCCCGGAGCCGGACGACGCCGCGACCGCCGAACGGGCGGCGCGATTCGACTCCACCGCATGGCCCCCGCCCGGCGCCGAGCGCGTCGATGTGGACGGCCTGTATGAGCTGCTCGCGGCGGACGGCCTCGTCTACGGACCCTCGTTCCGTGGCCTCCGAGCCGTCTGGCAGCGCGACGACGAGGTCTTCGCCGAGGTCAGTCTGGCTGAGGAGTCCGTCGTGGACGCCCAGCGGTTCGGGCTGCACCCCGCCCTGCTGGACGCGGCGCTGCAACCGCTCGGCCTCGGAGTGCTGGACGGTGTGGGACGCGGTCGCGTCCTGTTCAGCCTGGCCGGGGTGTCGCTGTACGCCGCCGGTGCCTCCGCGCTGCGCGTCCGGCTCGCCCGCACCGGTCCGGAGACCCTCTCCCTGGCCGCGGTCGACGGGGCCGGCGAAGCCGTGCTCTCCGCCGATACGCTGACGCTGCGCCAGGTCGCCGCGGAGCAGGTGGAGGTCCCGGCGCCGGATGAGGCCGAGACCGCCACCTCAGCCGAGGCGGCCACCAACACCGCAGCCGAGGTGACCACCGACACTCCCGCCGAGGTGGCCACCGACACTCCCGCCGAGGTGGCCACGGAAACGCCTGCCGAGGAAACCCCCGCCAAGCCCGCCCGTCGGCGCAAGACCGCACGGCGGGCCGCCAAGCGGGGCGCCGGATCGGACTCCGGACCGCTCGCCGCGCTGCGGGAGCGGCTGACCGGGCTCTCCGAGCCCGAACAGGACCGGGTGCTGCTCGATGTGATTCGCACCCACGTCGCGGCGGTGCTCGGACACGCCTCCGCCGACGCGGTGCAGGGGTCGCAGGCGTTCAAGGACATCGGCTTCAGCTCGCTGACCGCCGTCGAATTCCGTAACCGGGTGAGCAAGGCCACGGGCCTGCGCCTTCCGGCGACCGCGGTGTTCGACTACCCGACCCCCGCCGAACTGGCGAAGTTCGCCCGTGCCGAGGTGCTCGGCGCGCGGACCGGAGCGCTGCGGCCGGTGCCGGTCGCGGTGGCGGGCAACGACGAGCCGATCGTGATCGTCGGGATGAGCTGCCGCTACCCCGGAGAGGTGGCCACCCCCGAGGACCTGTGGAACCTGGTCGCCGAGGGCCGGGACGGCATCTCCCCCTTCCCGACCGACCGCGGCTGGGATGTGGAGAACCTCTACGACCCGGACCCGGACGAGCCGGGCAAGTGCTACACGCAGGAAGGTGGCTTCCTGCACGGCGCCAGCCAGTTCGACCCGGCGTTCTTCGGGATCTCGCCGCGTGAGGCGCTGTCGATGGATCCGCAGCACCGACTGCTGCTGGAGACCTCGTGGGAGGCGCTGGAGCGGGCCGGTATCGACCCGGTCTCCGCGAAGGGCAGCCAGACCGGCGTCTTCGCGGGCGTGACCTACCAGGACTACGGCGGTGTCCTCGCCGGATCCCAGGAGAGCGTCGAGGGCTACATCGGCACCGGCGTCTCGCCCAGCGTGCTCTCCGGCCGTATCTCCTACACCCTGGGCCTGGAAGGGCCCGCCGTGACAGTGGACACCGCGTGCTCGTCGTCGCTGGTCGCCCTGCATCTGGCGTGGCAGGCGCTGCGCCAGGGCGAGTGCTCGCTGGCGCTCGCCGGCGGTGTGACGGTGATGTCCACACCGATGTCGCTGGTCGAGTTCAGCCGACAGCGCGCGCTCGCCTCCGACGGCCGCAGCAAGCCGTTCTCGGCCGCCGCGGACGGTGCCAGCTGGGCCGAGGGCGTCGGCATGCTCGTCCTCGAACGGCTGTCGGACGCCCGCCGCAACGGACACCCCATCCTCGCCGTGGTGCGGGGCAGCGCGGTGAACCAGGACGGTGCGTCCAACGGCCTGACGGCGCCCAACGGCCCCTCGCAGCAGCGGGTCATCCGCCAGGCGCTGGCCAACGCCCGCCTGTCGGCCGCCGAGGTCGACGCGGTGGAGGCGCACGGTACGGGCACCTCGCTGGGTGACCCGATCGAGGCGCAGGCGCTGCTGGCCACCTATGGCCAGGAGCGCCCCGAGGGCCAGCCGCTGTGGCTGGGCGCCATCAAGTCCAACATCGGCCATTCGCAGGCGGCCGCCGGCGTGGGTGGCGTCATCAAGATGGTGATGGCCATGCGCCACGGCGTGCTGCCGAAGACCCTGCACCTCGACGAGCCCTCGCCGCACGTCGATTGGACGGAGGGCGACGTCGAGCTGCTGGCCGAGGCCAGGCCGTGGCCGGAGACCGGGCATCCGCGACGCGCGGGTGTGTCGGCGTTCGGCATGAGCGGCACCAACGTGCACACCATCCTGGAGCAGGCTCCGGAGGCCGAGGCGGCCGAGACCGCCGAGGCCGAGGTGACCGACGGTCCGGTGGCGTGGATCGTGGCGGGCAAGAGCAACGACGCGGTGCGGGCCCAGGCGGACCGGCTGCGGGAGTTCGTGGCCGAGCACCCGGAGTTGCGTGCCGCCGATGTGGCCCACTCCCTGGCGACGACCAGGTCCGCGTTCCAGTACCGGGCCGCGGTGACCGGAACCGGCCGGGAGGAACTCCTGGAGCGCCTGGAGGCGGTGGCCGAGGGCGCGAAGGCACCGGGCGTGGTCCGCGCGAGCGCCGTCGAGGAGCCGGGCCGTTCGGTGTTCGTCTTCCCCGGCCAGGGTGCGCAGTGGATGGGCATGGCGGTGGGGCTGTTGGAGTCCTCGCCGGTGTTCGCTGAGGCGATAGCCGAGTGTGAGACGGCCCTGTCGGCGTACGTGGACTGGTCGCTCACCGAGGTGCTGCGTGGCGCGGAGGGCGCTCCGGGCTTTGACCGGGTGGATGTCGTTCAGCCGGTGTTGTTCGCGGTGATGGTGTCGCTGGCGAGGCTGTGGCGTTCGGTGGGCGTGGAGCCCGATGCGGTGATGGGCCACAGCCAGGGTGAGATCGCCGCGGCGTGTGTCGCGGGTGCGCTCTCGCTGCAGGACGCCGCGAAGGTGGTGACCCTGCGGTCGCAGGCCATCGCGGCCGGTCTGGCCGGTCGTGGTGGCATGGTGTCCGTCGGGCTGCCGGTCGACCAGGCCAGGGAGCGCATCGGCGCCTGGGACGGTGGAATATCCGTCGCGGCGGTCAACGGGCCCGGCTCGGTCGTGGTCTCGGGTGACCCGGGCGCGCTGGATGAGATGGTCGCGCGGTTGGAGGGCGAGGAGATCCGGGTCCGTCGGGTTCCGGTGGACTACGCCTCGCACTCGGCGCATGTGGAGGCGATTCGGGCGGAGTTGCTGGAGGTTCTGGGGGACCTGGAGCCGCGGGTGCCGGAGGTGCCGTTCTACTCGACGGTGTCCGGCGAGCTGGTGGACACCGCTGGTCTGGACGCCGAGTACTGGTACCGCAATCTGCGGCAGACGGTCGAGCTGGAGGCCACCACCCGTACTCTCCTCGACAACGGTCACGGTGTGTTCATCGAGGTGAGCCCGCATCCGGTCCTCACTCTCCCCGTTCAGCAGACCGTGGAGGCCGCCGAGGCGCAGGCCGTGGTCATCGGCACACTGCGCCGCGACGAAGGTGGCCTGGAGCGGTTCCTGACCTCGATCGCCGAGCTTCATGTCAACGGGGCCGACGTCGAGTGGCGGAAGGTGTTCGCCGCAAACGGGGCCCACCGGGTCGACCTGCCGACGTACGCCTTCCAGCGGCAGCGCTACTGGCCGCAGGCGGCCGAGGACGGCGGGTTCGGCAACGGCCCCGTGTCCGAGGCCGACGCGGTGGACGCCCGGTTCTGGGAGGCCGTGGAGCGCGAAGACCTGGAGGGGCTGGCACGGACGCTGGAGCTCGACGGGGAGGCGCCGCTGAGCGCGGTACTGCCCGCCCTGTCGTCGTACCGGCGAGGCAGGCGTGACCGCTCGACGGTCGACAACTGGCGCTACCGGATCAACTGGAAGCCCGTCATCGACCAGCCGTCGTCCGGCTCCGAGCCGGGGCAGGGCGCCCCGATCACCGGTACGTGGATGGTCGTCGTCCCGCCGGTCGACACCGCCCGCGAACTGGCCGAGCGCATCGCGCGGGACGTGGAACGTCACGGTGCCCGCATGGTGCGGGTCGACCTGGACGGGGCGGAGCCGGAGCGGTCGTCGCTGGTCGGACTCCTGCGGGCCGCGGCCCCCGGCACGCCGTCCGCGGACGGAGACGAGCAGGAGGGGACGCTCGCGATCGACGGAGTGCTCTCCCTGCTCGCGCTCGACGAGGAGGCACTCGCCGAACACCCGGGCATTCCGCGCGGCTTCGCCGGCACCGTGGCCCTGGTCCAGGCGCTCGCCGACATCGACATCGACGTGCCGCTGTGGCTCGCCACCACCGGAGCCGTGTCCGTGGGCCGCTCCGACCGGGTCGGCAGCGTCAAGCAGTCCCTGGTGTGGGGTCTGGGCCGAGTGGTCGGCCTGGAGTACGCACAGCGCTGGGGCGGTCTGGTCGACCTTCCCGAGTCGCCGGACGCGCTCGACGAGCGGGCGCTGAACCGCCTGGTCGGCCTGATCGGGCGCTCCGGTGACGAGGACCAGGTGGCGGTGCGCGCCTCCGGTGTCTTCGCCCGACGGCTCGTCCGGGCCCCCTTGGGCGACGCCCGGCCGGCCCGCGCCTGGGAGCCTCGCGGCAGCGTCCTGATCACCGGTGGTACCGGTGCGCTCGGTGGCCGTCTCGCCCGCTGGCTCGCCCGTGGCGGCGCCGAACACCTGGTGCTGACCAGCCGTCGCGGCCTGGAGGCCCCCGGCGCGGCCGAGTTGAGGGACGAGCTGACCGCTCTGGGCGCGCGGGTCACCGTCGCGGCGTGCGACGTCGCCGACCGTGGCGCGCTGCGGGAGCTCCTCGACGGGCTGCCCGCGGAGTACCCGCTGACCGGGGTGGTGCACGCGGCCGGTGTCCTGGACGACGGCCTCATCGACACCCTCACCGTCCCCAGGGCGCAGGGGGTCTTCCGGCCCAAGGTGGACGCC
This sequence comes from Streptomyces iranensis, assembly GCF_017874715.1. Taxonomy (GTDB): domain Bacteria; phylum Actinomycetota; class Actinomycetes; order Streptomycetales; family Streptomycetaceae; genus Streptomyces; species Streptomyces iranensis. Next base: position 10,462 of record NZ_JAGGLR010000024.1, read on the forward strand.
GTGGTGAACCTCCACGAGCTCACCCAGGATCTGGACCTGTCCGCGTTCATCCTCTTCTCCTCCTACGCCGGAACCGTCGGTGGTGCCGGTCAGGGCAGCTACGCCGCCGCGAACGCCTTCCTCGACGCCCTGGCGCAGCAGCGCCGGGCCCAGGGGCTGGCGGCCACCTCGGTGGCCTGGGGCGCCTGGGGCGGCGGCGGTCTGGTGGACGACGCCACCGCGGCCCAGCTGAAGCGGCGCGGTATGCCGCCGCTGGTGCCCGAACTCGCCGTCGACGCCCTTCAGCAGGCGCTCGACCACGACGAGGTGGACATCACCGTCGCCGATGTGGACTGGGAGCGCTACGCCCCCGGCTTCGCCTCGGCCCGGCCGCGTCCGCTGCTGAACGAACTGCCGGAGGTGCGGCAGGCCCTGGAGGCGGCGGAGGCCGAGCTGGGCGCGGCGCTCACCGGGCTGGCCGTGCGGCTCGAAGGGCTGTCGGCCGTCGAACGCGAGGCGGAGGTGCTCGACCTCGTCAGGTCCCACGCCGCCGAGGTGATCGGATACCCGAGCGCCGACGCGGTGGAGCCGGAGCGGGCCTTCCGGGACATCGGGTTCGACTCGCTGACCGCCGTGGAACTGCGCAACGGCCTCAGCGCGGCGGCGGGTGTGAACCTGCCGGTCACGATGGCCTTCGACTACCCGACGCCCACGGTGCTCGCCCGGTTCATCCTCGGCGAGGTGCTGGGCACCGCGCCCGCGCCGGCCGATGACCTGCCGGTGGTGACGGGCACGGTCGTGGACGACGACCCGATCGCGATCGTGTCGATGAGCTGCCGCTTCCCCGGCGGGGTGCGCACTCCGGAGGACCTGTGGCGACTGGTCTCCGAGGGCAGCGACGTGATCAACGCCTACCCAACCAACCGTGGCTGGGACCTGGACGACCTCTACGACCCGGACCCGGAGAACACGGGCACCAGCTATGCGAGCGGCGGCGGCTTCGTCTATGACGCCGACGAGTTCGACCCGGCGTTCTTCGGGATCGCCCCGCGCGAGGCGCTGACCATCGACCCCCAGCAGCGGCTGCTGCTGGAGACCTCCTGGGAGGCGTTCGAGCGGGCGGGCATCGACCCCACGTCGCTCAAGGGAAGCCGGACCGGCGTCTTCGCGGGAAGCAACGGCCAGGACTACATCGGCCTGCTGCTGACCGCCCCGGGCGGGCCCGACGGCTACCTCGGCACCGGCAACGCGGGCAGCGTCGTCTCGGGCCGTATCTCCTACACCTTCGGCCTCGAAGGACCGGCCGTCACGGTGGACACGGCGTGCTCCTCGTCCCTGGTGGCGCTGCACATGGCCGTGCAGTCGCTGCGTCAGGGCGAGTCCTCCCTGGCGCTGGCCGGCGGTGTCACGATCATGTCCACCCCGGGCTCGTTCGTGGACTTCAGCCGCCAGAAGGGGCTGTCGTCGGACGGGCGGTGCAAGGCGTTCGCGGCCTCGGCCGACGGCACGGGCTGGGGCGAGGGCGTCGGTATGCTGCTGCTCGAGCGGCTGTCCGACGCGCGGCGCAACGGCCACCCGGTGATGGCGATCGTGCGCGGCTCCGCCGTCAACCAGGACGGCGCCTCCAACGGTCTGACGGCGCCCAACGGCCCGTCGCAGCAGCGGGTGATCCGCCAGGCGCTGGCCAGCGCCGACCTCGCCGCCCACCAGGTGCAGGCGGTCGAGGCACACGGCACCGGCACCAGGCTCGGTGACCCGATCGAGGCGCAGGCGCTGCTGGCCACCTACGGCCAGGGGCGGCAGGACGGCCAGCCGCTGTGGCTTGGCTCCATCAAGTCCAACATCGGGCACACGCAGGCGGCCGCCGGTGTGGCCGGTGTCATCAAGATGGTGATGGCGATGCGTGAGGGCGTGCTGCCGCAGACGCTCCACGTCAATGAGCCCACGCCGCATGTGGACTGGACGGCGGGCGAGGTCCGGCTGCTGACCGCGCCGACCGCGTGGCCGGAGGACGGCGAGCCGCGCCGGGCGGGTATCTCCTCGTTCGGCATCAGCGGCACCAACGCCCACACCATCATCGAGCAGGCCCCGGAGCCGGAGGAGCCGGAGGCGGTGGAGCGGGTCCGTACGGACGACACCCCCTCGACCGGCTCGGAAACGCTCCCCTGGACGGTCGCCGGCAAGGGCGCCGAGGCGCTCCGCGCCCAGGCCCGGAGCCTGTACGACTATGTGGCGGCCCACCCCGGGCTCGACCTGAACGACGTGGGCCACTCGCTGGCGGCCACCCGGTCCGTCTTCGACCACCGCGCCGTGCTCATGAGCGGTGACCGGGACGGGCTGCTGAGCGGTCTGGACGCCATCGCCTCCGGTGCCACGGCCCCCGGAGTCATCCAGGGATCCGTGGGCACGGCCGGTAGGACGGCCTTCATGTTCTCGGGTCAGGGTGCGCAGCGTCCGGGCATGGGACGGGAGTTGTACGAGGCGTTCCCGGTGTTCGCCCGTGCTCTGGACGAGGTGTGTGCGTATCTCGATGTGCTGCTGGACCGGCCGCTGCGGGATGTGATGTTCGCGGCCGAGGGCAGTGCGGATGCCGAGTTGCTGGACCTGACGGCGTTCACCCAGCCCGCGCTGTTCGCGGTCGAGGTGGCGCTGTTCCGGCTGCTGGAGCACTGGGGTGTCACCCCGGATGTGCTGATCGGCCACTCGGTGGGCGAGGTGGCCGCGGCCCATGTGGCCGGGGTGCTCTCGCTGGAGGACGCGTGCGCGCTCATCGCGGCGCGCGGCCGTCTGATGCAGGCGCTGCCGGAGGGTGGCGCGATGGTGGCGGTGCAGGCCTCCGAGGCGGAAATCGCTCTGTCGCTGTCCGGTCGCGAGGCCGAGGTGAGCATCGCCGCGGTCAACGGCCCGACGGCCGTGGTCATCGCCGGTGACGAGGCCGCGGCGCTGGAGATCGCCGAGGACTGGGCCGGACAAGGCCGTAAGACCCGCCGGCTGCGGGTCAGCCACGCCTTCCACTCGCCCCGCATGGACGCGATGCTGGACGACTTCCGTGACGTCGTCTCCGGCCTGTCCTTCGAGGCACCGTCGATCTCGCTGGTCTCCAACCTCACGGGTGCGTCGGCGGGCGCGGCCGAGGTGTGCTCGCCGGAGTACTGGGTGCGGCATGTGCGGGAGGCGGTCCGGTTCGCCGACGGCGTACGGGCCCTGGAGAAGCTCGGGGTGACCTCGTTCCTGGAGGTCGGTCCCGACGGTGTGCTCACCGCGATGGCCCAGGACTGCCTGACGGCCGACGAGGCCGGAGACGCTCTCACCCTCGTCCCCGCGCTGCGCAAGAACCGCCCCGAGGCCCAGTCGCTGACCACGGCGCTGGCCGAACTCCACGTCCACGGCACCACCGTGAACTGGTCGACGGCGTTCGCCGGGCTCGACGTCCGGCGGGTGGAGCTGCCCACCTACGCCTTCCAGCGGCAGCGCTACTGGCCGAAGGCCGGCGGCCCCATGACCGGGGACATCTCCTCCGTCGGGCTCAGCTCTCCCAACCACCCGCTGCTGGGTGCCGGAGTCGAGCTCGCGGGCCGCGACGGATTCCTGTTCACCAGCAGGCTGTCGGTGCAGAGCCAGCCATGGCTGGCCGACCACGCGATCGCGGGCGCGGCCCTGTTCCCCGGGACCGGATTCCTCGAACTGGCCATCCGCGCCGCCGACCAGGTCGGCTGCGGCCGGGTCGAGGAGGTCACCCTCGCGACCCCGATGGTCCTGCCCGAGAACCAACCGGTCCAGGTGCAACTGTGGGTGGGTGACACCGACGAGACGGGCCATCGCTCGCTCAGCCTGTACTCCCGCCCGGCCGACGCGTCCTCGGACGAGCCGTGGACACAGCACGCGGCCGGTGCGCTGGCCCCGACCGGCCCCGAGCCGTCGTTCGACCTGGCCGCATGGCCCCCGGCGGACGCGGAAGCGCTGGACATCAGCGACTTCTACGAGCGCTTCGCCGCCTCCGGCTTCGCCTACGGCCCGGTGTTCCAGGGCCTGCGGGCCGCCTGGCGCTCCGGCGACGACGTCTACGTCGAGGTCGGGCTCGGTGAGGAGCACGCGTCGGACGCGGCCGACTTCGGCCTCCACCCGGCGCTGCTGGACGCCGCCGTGCAGGCGGTGACCTTCGTCGCCCTGGAGGACGTCGGCCTCTCCCGGCTCCCGTTCTCCTGGAGCGGGGTGTCGCTCCACGCCGGTGGCGCGTCCACGCTGCGGGTGCGGCTCACTCAACTGGGACCGGACTCCATCGCCCTCGCGGTGGCCGATGGAACCGGCCGCCCGGTGGCGTCGATCGAATCCCTCGTGCTGCGCCCGGTGTCGGTGGACCACATCGACACGGCCAGGACGTCGGCGTTCCGCGACTCGCTGTTCACGCTGGACTGGACCCCCGTACCGGCCATCGCCGCGGGCGAGGCGGAGGCGGCGCGGTGGGCCGTGGTGGGCACCGACCACTACGGACTGGCCGCCGGCGCGATCGCCGGAGCCGAGGTGACCGCCTACGCCGACCTCGACGCGCTGGGTGCAGCGATCGACGGTGGCGCCGCCGCCCCGGAGGCCGTACTGGTCTCCTACGCACCGGGCCTCGACGACGAGGCGGCCCAGGGCAGGCCCAAGAGCAAGGCGAAGAGCAAGGCCAAGGCCAAGGGCAAGAGCAGGGCCAAGCCGGGCCTGGAGCCGGCGGGCGCCATCCACGCGGTGACGCACCACACGCTCGGCATGATCCAGGGCTGGCTCGGCGACCGCAGGTTCGCCTCCTCCCGGCTGGTCTTCGTGACCTCGGGCGCCATGGCACCCGAGGAGCGCGACGAGACCCCGGACCTGATCCACGCGCCTCTGTGGGGCATGGTGCGGTCCGCGCAGTCGGAGAACCCGGACTGCTTCGTCCTGGTCGACCTGGACGAGGACGAGGCGTCCAAGGCGATGCTGCCCTCGGTGCTCGCCACCGACGAGCCGCAGGCCGTGGTCCGCGAGGGAACGGTGCTCGGCCAGCGCATGGCCCGGGTCTCCTCGGGCACCGCGCTGCTGCCGCCCGCCGGGGTGCGCGAATGGCGGCTGGACATGCACGCCAAGGGGACCTTGGAGAACCTGGCGCTGCTGCCCTGCCCCGACGCCACGGAGGAACTGGGCGCGACCGAGATCAGGGTGGCGCTGCGCGCCGCGGGCCTGAACTTCCGCGATGTGCTCAACGCCCTGGGGATGTACCCCGGGGAGGCCGGGCCGCTCGGTGGCGAGGGTGCCGGTGTGGTGACCGAGGTCGGCTCCGCGGTCAAGGACCTCGTGCCCGGCGACAAGGTGATGGGCATCTTCAGCGGGTCGTTCGGCCCGGTCGCCATCACCGACTCGCGCGTCGTCGCCCGGGTCCCGCGGGACTGGACGTTCGAGCAGGCCGCCTCCACCCCCATCGTGTTCCTGACCGCCTACTACGCCATGCGGGACCTGGCGGACCTGAAGAAGGGCCAGTCGGTGCTGGTGCACTCGGCGGCCGGTGGTGTGGGCATGGCCACGCTCCAGCTGGCACGGCACTTCGGGGCCGAGGTGTTCGGCACGGCGAGCGAGGGCAAGTGGGACACCCTGCGGTCGCTGGGCCTGGACGACGACCACATCGCGTCGTCGCGGACGCTGGACTTCGAGAAGCGCTTCCTCGATGTGACCGGCGGGCGCGGCATGGACGTGGTGCTCGACTCGCTGGCACGGGAGTTCGTGGACGCGGGTCTGCGACTGCTGCCGCGCGGCGGCTGGTTCCTGGAGATGGGCAAGACCGACATCAGGAACCCGGAAGAGGTGGCCGCCGAGTACAGCGGCGTCTCCTACCAGGCGTTCGACCTCATCGAGGCGGGTCCCGACCGCATTCACGAGATGTGGAACGACCTGATCTCGCTGTTCGAGCGCGGGGTGCTGCGGCCGCTGCCGGTGCGCACCTGGGATGTCCGCAGGGCGCCCGACGCCTTCCGGTTCATCAGCCAGGCCCGCCACACCGGCAAGGTGGCGCTGACCATGCCGAGGACGCTGGACGGTCCGGGCACGGTGCTGATCACGGGTGGTACGGGTGGTCTGGGTGCGCTGTTGGCCCGTCATCTGGTGGTGGAGCACGGTGTCCGGCGGTTGGTGTTGACGAGTCGTCGTGGTGTGGAGGCGCCGGGTGCGGCGGAGTTGGTGGCGGAGTTGGCGGGGCTGGGTGCCGAGGCGGCGGCGGTGGCGTGTGATGTCGCCGATCGTGCTTCGGTGGAGAGCCTGTTGAAGGGGATTGGTTCGGAGCGTCCGCTGTCGGCCGTGGTGCATGCGGCGGGTGTGCTGGATGACGGTGTGGTGGAGTCGCTGACGCCGGAGCGGGTGGACAGGGTGCTGCGTCCGAAGGTGGACGCGGCGCTGCACCTCCACGAGCTCACGCGCGATCTCGACCTCTCCGCCTTCATCCTGTTCTCCTCCGTCTCCGGTACCTTCGGCGGCGCCGGCCAGGCCAACTACGCGGCGGGCAACGCCTTCATGGACGCCCTGGCCCAGCACCGCAGGGCCGAAGGGCTCGCGGCCGCCTCGCTCGTCTGGGGTCCGTGGACACAGGACGGCGGTATGACCACCGAACTGGCCGACGCCGACGTCACCCGCATGACCAGGACCGGCATGGTCGCCCTCACCCCCGAGGCCGGGCTCGCGCTGTTCGACGCGACCCGCGATCTCGACGGGGCCGTCCTGGTGCCCATGACGATGGACATGGCCTCGGTGGGCGAGCCGGTGCCCGCGCTGCTGCGCGGACTGGTGCGGGCACCCGCCCGCAGGACCGCCGAGTCGGGCGCGGCGAGCACCACGGCCGACCCGGCCACCGCGCTCAAGCAGCACCTGGCCGGGAAGTCCGAGACGGAGCGCGAGCGCATCCTGGTGGACCTGGTGTGCGACCAGGTGGCCGTCGTCCTCGGCTACGCGTCGGGGCAGGCGATCGAACCCGGACACGCCTTCAAGGATCTGGGCTTCGACTCCCTGTCGGCCGTCGAGCTGCGCAACCGGCTCAACGCGATCACCGGAACGCGGCTGCCGGCGACCCTGGTGTTCGACTACCCGACACCGGCGTCGCTCGGGCGATTCCTGCGGGAGGAGGTCACCCCGGCGGACGGGCCCGCGACCGAGCCCGTCTTCGGAGAACTCGACCGGCTGGAATCCACCCTGTCGGCACTCGACTCCGACACGGAGACGCACGCCCAGATCATGGCGCGGCTCCAGGGTCTGGTGGCCAAGTGGTCCGCGGGCGGCACCGGGCAGGTGTCCGGCACCGCGACGGCGCCGGACGACGAGATGGACGACGACAGCGAGATCGAATCGGCCACCGCCGACGAGATCTTCAAACTCATCGACGACGAATTCGGAATGTCCTGACGTGGTGAGCTGGAACTCACAGAGTGTTTCAAGGGGCTGGGGATAGTGGCGGAAGACGAAAAACTCCTTGACTACCTCAAGAAGGTGACCGCTGACCTGCGTCAGGCTCGTCGGCGACTTCGACAGGTGGAGGAGCGGGACCGGGAGCCCATCGCCATCGTGGCGATGAGCTGCCGGTACCCGGGGGGTGTGAGGACTCCGGAGGAGCTGTGGCGGCTCGTCGCCGAAGGCGGCGACGCCATCACCGAGTTCCCGCCCGACCGGGGCTGGGACGTGGATGGCTTCTTCGACCCGGACTCGGACCGGTCCGGCACCTTCTCCGTCCGTGAGGGCGGATTCCTGGACGCGCCCGGCGACTTCGACCCCGGCTTCTTCTCCATGAGCCCGCGGGAGGCGCTCGCCACCGACCCCCAGCAGCGGCTGCTGCTGGAGACCGCCTGGGAGGCGTTCGAGCGCGCCGGAATCGACCCGGCGTCGGTGCGGGGCAGCCAGGCCGGTGTGTTCGTCGGCGCCTCGCCCTCCGGCTACGGCGCCGGGGTCAGCGAGATGCCCGAAGGCGTGGAGGGGCTGCTGCTCGCGGGCAACGCCACCTCCGTGGTCTCCGGGCGGGTGGCCTACACCCTGGGCCTGGAGGGCCCGGCCGTGACGGTGGACACCGCGTGCTCGTCGTCGCTGGTGGCGCTGCACTGGGCCTGCCAGGCGCTCCGCCAGGAGGAGTGCTCGCTGGCCCTCGCGGGCGGTGTCGCCGTCATGTTCACCCCCAGCATGTTCGTGGAGTTCAGCAGGCAGGGAGGGCTCGCTCCCGACGGCCGGTGCAAGGCGTTCGGCGCGGGTGCCGACGGCACCGGCTGGGCGGAGGGCGTGGGCCTGCTCCTCCTGGAGCGGCTCTCCGACGCCCGGCGCAACGGCCACCCCGTGCTGGCCGTCGTCCGGGGCTCGGCGATCAACCAGGACGGCGCGTCCAACGGTCTGACGGCCCCCAACGGCCCCTCGCAGCGCCGGGTGATCCGCCAGGCGCTCAAGAACGCGGGGCTGACGCCCGCCGAGGTGGACGCGGTGGAGGCGCACGGCACGGGTACGTCGCTGGGCGACCCGATCGAGGCGCAGGCGCTGCTCGCCACCTACGGCAAGGAGCGGCCGGAGGACAAGCCGCTGTGGCTGGGCTCGCTGAAGTCCAACATCGGCCACTCCCAGGCCGCCGCCGGTGTCGGTGGGGTCATCAAGATGGTGATGGCCATGCGGAACGGCGTGCTGCCCAGGACCCTCCACGCGGATGAGCCGTCATCCCAGGTGGACTGGTCGGAGGGCGACATCCGGCTGCTCAACGAGCCGACCCCCTGGCCCGGGACCGAGCAGCCTCGCCGGGCCGGTGTGTCCTCGTTCGGCATCAGCGGCACGAACGCCCACGCGATCCTGGAGCAGGCTCCCGAGCCCGAGGGGGGCGAGGAGGCCGAGACCGAGGTCACCGAGGGGCCGGTGGCCTGGGTGGTGTCCGGCCGCAGCGCGGCCGGACTGCGGGCACAGGCGGGCAGGCTGCGGAGCTTCCTGGCCGAGCGTCCGGAGCTGAGCGCCGCCGATGTGGCGTACTCGCTGGTGGCGACCCGGTCGGTGTTCGAGCATCGCGGGGTGGTGACGGGAGCCGACCGTGAGGAGCTCCTGGAGCGGCTCGGCGCGTTGGCCGAGGATGAGGTTGCCTCGGGTGTGACGCGTGGCGTGGCGGATGTCCGTGGCCGTTCGGTGTTCGTGTTCCCCGGTCAGGGGGCGCAGTGGATGGGCATGGCGGTGGACTTGCTGGAGTCCTCGCCGGTGTTCGCGGAGGCGATCGCCGAGTGTGAGACGGCCCTGTCGGCGTACGTGGACTGGTCGCTGACGGACGTACTGCGCGGTGTTGACGGTGCTCCGGGCTTCGACCGGGTGGACGTGGTCCAGCCGGTGCTGTTCGCGGTGATGGTGTCGCTGGCGAGGCTGTGGCGTTCGGTGGGCGTCGAGCCGGACGCCGTGATGGGGCACAGCCAGGGTGAGATCGCCGCGGCGTGTGTCGCGGGTGCGCTCTCGCTGCAGGACGCCGCGAAGGTGGTGGCGTTGCGGTCGCAGGCCATCGCGGCCGGTCTCGCGGGCCGTGGTGGCATGGTGTCCGTCGGACTGCCGGCGGACCGGGCCAAGGAGCGAATCGCCGCCTGGGATGGCGCGATCTCGGTCGCCGCGGTCAACGGCCCGGGTTCGGTGGTGGTCTCCGGCGACCCGAAGGCGCTGGATGAGATGGTCGCCCAGTTGGAGGGCGAGGAGATCCGGGTTCGCCGGGTTCCGGTGGACTACGCCTCGCACTCCGCACACGTGGAGGCCATCCGCGAGGAGCTGCTGAAGGTCCTGGCGGACATCACGCCCCTTTCGTCGGAAGTGCCGTTCTACTCCACGGTGTCCGGCGAACTGGTGGACACCACCGGTCTGGACGCCGAGTACTGGTACCGCAACCTGCGCCGGACCGTCGAGCTTGAGGCCACCACCCGCACCCTCCTCGGCGCCGGCCACGCCACGTTCATCGAGGTGAGCCCGCATCCGGTGCTCACCCTTCCCGTCCAGCAGACGGTTGAATCCGCTGCGGCGCAGGCCGTGGTCGTCGGCACGCTGCGGCGGGACGAGGGCGGTCTGGAGCGGTTCCTGACCTCTGCCGCCGAGGTGTTCGCGCGCGGCACCAAGGTCGAGTGGAGGACCACGCTGGAGGGCCGTGGCGGCCGCCAGGCCGAGCTGCCGACCTACGCCTTCCAGCGCGACCGCTACTGGCTCGACGGCTTCGGCCTGCCGACCGGCGGAGGCGTGGCCGACGCCATCGGCTCCGTCGACGAGCGGTTCTGGGACGTGGTGGAGCGCCAGGACCTGGAGTCGCTGGCCGGAGCGCTGGCCGTCGACAGCGAGGCGCCGCTGAGCGCGGTGCTGCCCGCCCTGTCGGCGTACCACCGCAACAACCGCGACCAGTCCACGATCGACGGCTGGCGCTACCGGGTGTCGTGGAAGCCGCTCTCCGACGCCGCCGACGGCTCGCTGTCGGGGACGTGGCTGGTGGTGGTTCCGGCAGCCCGTGCCGGGGACCAACTCGTCTCGGAGGTTGTCACCGGGCTCGAGCGGCACGGCGCGGGTGTGGTCCCGGTCGCGGTGGACGAGCGGGACCTCGACGCGGACGCGCTGGCGGAGCGGCTGCGCGAGGTGGCAGCCGACACGCCCGAGCTGGGCGGTGTGCTGTCGCTGCTCGCCCTGGACGAGGAGCCCTGCCCGGGGCACCCGGCGCTGTCGGGCGGCTATGCGCTGACCCTGGTGCTGGTGCGGGCCATGGTGCAGGCCGACATTCCGGCCCGGTTGTGGTGCGGTACGCGCGGTGCCGTGTCGGTGGGCCGTTCGGACCGGCTCACCAGTCCGACCCAGGCCATGGTCTGGGCGCTGGGCCGGGTGGCCGGTCTTGAGCTGCCCCCGCTGTGGGGCGGTCTGGTCGATCTGCCCGAGTCGCTGGACGAGCGCGGCGCGGCGCGGCTGGCCGGTGTGCTGTCCGTCGAGGGCGGCGAGGACCAGGTCGCGGTGCGCGGCTCCGGTGTCTTCGTACGCCGTCTGGTGCGGTCCGCCCCGGCCGTCGGCGAGGAGACGTCGTGGCGGGCGCGCGGCACGGTGCTGGTCACCGGTGGCACGGGCGGGCTCGGCGGCCAGGTGGCCCGCTGGCTGGTCCGGAGCGGTGCCGAGCACCTGGTGCTGACCAGCCGCCGCGGTCTCGAGGCCGAAGGCGCCGCCGAGTTGAAGGCGGAGCTGGAGGCCATGGGCGCCGAGGTGACGGTGGCCGCGTGCGACGCGGCGGACCGCGACGCGCTCGCCGCCGTCCTGGCCGCCGTGCCGGAGCACCGGCCGCTCACCGCAGTGGTGCACGCGGCGGGTGTCACGATCGCGGCCTCCCTGCTGGAGACCGAGCTCGCGGACGCGGCCCGGGTGGTGTCGGGCAAGGTCGCGGGCGCCGTCAACCTGGACGAGCTGCTCGGCGACCGTGAGCTCGACGCGTTCGTGGTCTTCTCGTCCATCTCCGGTGTGTGGGGTGGCGGCAGCCAGGGCGTCTACGGCTCGGGCAACGCCTTCCTGGACGCGCTGGTGGAGCGGCGCCGTGCGCGGGGTCTCGCGGGCACCGCCGTCTCCTGGGGCCCGTGGGCCGAGGGCGGCATGGCCACCCGGGACGACGCCGGGGAGCAGCTGGCGCGGCGTGGACTGCCCGCGATGGCACCCCAGTTGGCGATCGCCGCTCTGGAGCGCGCGGTGGCCGGTGACGACGGTGTGGTGACGGTCGTGGACGTGGACTGGGAGCGGTTCGCGCCCTCGTTCACCGCGGTCCGCCCCAGCCCGTTGCTGAGCGACCTCGACGAGGTCCGGGCGCTGGAGACGAAGGGCGACGGTGGCGAGGGCGCCGACGCCGCCGGGGCGCAGCTGCGCGACCGGCTGAAGCCCCTCACCGAGGGCGAGCGGGACCGGGCGCTGCTCGATCTGGTGCGCAAGCACGCCGCCTCCGTGCTCGGCTACGCCTCCGCGGAGATGGTCGAGCCGAACCGGGCCTTCCGGGATCTGGGCTTCGACTCGCTGACCGCGGTCGACCTGCGCAACCGGCTGGCCGCCGAGACCGGTCTCAGCCTGCCCGCCACGCTGGTCTTCGACTACCCCAGCGCCGGCACGCTCGCGGCGCATCTGCGCACCGAGGTGCTGGGCACCTCGTCCCCGGCGCTCGCCACCGGGTCAGGGGCCGTGGCCGGGCCCGGCGCGGACGACGATCCCATCGCGATCGTCTCCATGAGCTGCCGCTTCCCCGGTGGGGTGCGGAGCCCGGAGGACCTGTGGCAGCTGGTCGACGGCGGCGGTGACGCCATCTCGTCCTTCCCGTCGGACCGCGGCTGGGACCTGTCGGGCATGTACGACCCGGACCCGGACCGGCCGGGCACGTTCTACGCCCGGGAAGGCGGATTCCTCTACGACGCGGGCGAGTTCGACCCCGGCTTCTTCGGGATCTCGCCCCGTGAGGCGCTGGCCACCGACCCCCAGCAGCGGCTGCTGCTGGAGACCTCGTGGGAGGCGTTCGAGCGGGCGGGCATCAACCCCGCGTCGGTGCGGGGCAGCCAGGTCGGTGTGTTCGTCGGCTTCTCGGGCTCCGGATACGGCACCAACCTGGAGACGGTGCCCGAGGACGTCGAGGGCCATCTGCTGACCGGCAACGCGGGCAGCGTGGTCTCCGGCCGTCTCGCCTACACCTACGGCCTGGAGGGCCCCGCCGTCACGGTGGACACCGCGTGCTCGTCCTCGCTGGTGGCCCTGCATCTGGCCTGCCAGTCGCTGCGTCAGGGCGAATGCTCCATGGCGCTGGTGGGCGGTGTGGCGGTGATGGCCACTCCGATGGCGTTCGTCGAGTTCAGCCGGCAGGGCGGGCTCGCTCCCGACGGCCGCTGCAAGCCGTTCTCGGCGGCGGCGGACGGTACCGGCTGGAGCGAGGGCGCCGATGTGCTGCTGGTGGAGCGGCTGTCGGACGCCCGGCGCAACGGCCACCAGGTGCTGGGCATCGTGCGGGGTTCGGCCGTGAACCAGGACGGTGCGAGCAATGGCCTGACCGCGCCCAACGGCCCCTCGCAGCAGCGGGTGATCCGTCAGGCGCTGGCCAGCGCCGGGGTGTCGGCCGCCGAGGTGGACGCGGTGGAGGCACACGGTACGGGCACCTCGCTGGGTGACCCGATCGAGGCGCAGGCGCTGCTGGCCACCTACGGCAAGGAGCGGCCGGAGGGCCGCCCGCTGTGGCTGGGCGCGCTGAAGTCGAACATCGGGCACACCCAGGCCGCGTCCGGGCTCGCCGGTGTCATCAAGATGGTCATGGCGATGCGGCACGGTGTGCTGCCGAAGATGCTGCACGTGGACGAGCCGTCACGCGAAGTGGACTGGTCGGCGGGCGAGGTGCGGCTGCTGACCGAGGCCACCGCGTGGCCGGAGACGGGGCAGCCGCGCCGGGCCGGTGTCTCCGCGTTCGGCGTGAGCGGCACCAACGCGCACACCATCATCGAGCAGGCCCCCTCGGACGGCCAGGACACGCGACCGGCCGAGGTGGCGTCTCCCGACGACCGTGGCGCGGCTCCCTGGACGCTCTCCGCCCGGAGCGCGGACGGGCTGCGCGCCCAGGCACGGCGACTGCGGGCCCAGCTGAGCGCACGGCCGGAGCTGAGCCTGAGGGACGTCGGATACTCCCTGGTCGCCACCCGGTCGGTGTTCGAGCACCGTGCCGTGCTGACCGGCGCGGACCGTACGGAGCTGCTGCGCGGGCTCGAGGCCGTCGCCACCGGCGAGGAGGCCCCCGGGGTCGTGCGCTCGGTCGCCACTCCGACCGGGATCACCGCGTTCCTGTTCTCGGGCCAGGGCGCCCAGCGCCTGGGCATGGGGCGGGAGTTGTACGACGCCTTCCCGGTGTTCGCCCAGGCCCTGGACGAGGTGTGCGCACACCTGGACGTAACTCTGGACCGTCCGCTGAAGGACGTGATGTTCGCGGCGGAGGGCAGCGCCGATGCCGAGCTGCTGGACCGGACGGCGTTCACCCAGCCCGCGCTGTTCGCGGTCGAGGTGGCGCTGTTCCGGCTGCTGTCCGCGTGGGGCGTGGCACCGGATGTGGTGATCGGCCACTCCATCGGTGAGATCGCCGCCGCCCATGTGGCCGGGGTGTTCTCCCTGGAGGACGCCTGCACCCTGGTGGCCGCCCGTGGCCGGCTGATGGAGGCGCTGCCCGAGGGCGGCGCGATGGTCGCCATCGAGGCGTCGGAGGAGGAGGTCGCGCCGTCGCTGGCCGGGCGTGCGGCCGAGGTGGGCATCGCCGCGGTCAACAGCCACGCCTCCGTGGTCATCGCCGGTGACGAGGGAGCGGCGCTGGAGATCGCCGGACAGTGGGCGGAGCAGGGCCGCAAGACCCGCCGGCTGCGGGTCAGCCACGCGTTCCACTCGCCGCGCATGGACGCGATGCTGGCCGACTTCCGCAAGGTCGTCGAGGGACTGTCGTTCGCCCCGCCGGCCATCGCCCTGGTGTCCAATGTGACGGGCAAGTCGGCGGGCGCCGACGAGGTGTGCTCGCCGGAGTACTGGGTGCGCCACGTCCGCGAGGCGGTGCGCTTCGCGGACGGGATGCGCTCCCTGGAGAACGCGGGAGTGACCAGGTTCTTCGAGGTGGGCCCCGACGGTGTCCTCTCGGCGATGGCACGCGAGTGCCTGACGGCGGAGGAGACTTTCGCCCCCGTCGTGGTGCCCGCGCTGCGCAAGGACCGCCCGGAGGCCCAGGCCCTGACGGCGGCGCTGGCCGAACTCCACGTCCACGGCGTCACCGTGGCCTGGGAGGCCCTGTTCGCGGGCGAGGAGGTCCGGCGGGTCGAGCTGCCGACGTACGCGTTCCAGCGGCAGCGCTACTGGCTGGACGCCCCCGCGAGCGGTGCCTCCGACGCCTCCGTCTCCGCGGACGAAGGTGACGCCCGGTTCTGGGACGCGGTCGAGCGCGAGGATCTGGAGGCCCTGACCACCGCGCTGCACGTGGACGGGAACGCCTCGCTGACCGAGGTGCTCCCCGCCCTGTCGTCCTACCGCAAGGGCCACCGCGAGCGGTCCACGGTGGACGGCTGGCGCTACCAGATCGCCTGGACCCCGGTGTCCGAGCTCGCGGAGCGGGCGCTGACCGGGACCTGGATGGTCATCGTTCCGCGGTCGCACGCCGACGACGAGCTGGTCACCTCCGCGGTGGCCATGCTGGAGCGGCAGGGCGCGGAGGTGGCGCGGATCGCCCTCGACGGCGCGGCGGACATCGACCGCGCGGCGGTCGCCGGGCGACTGCGCACGGCGGCCGAGGCCGCGCCGGACGGGGCCGTCAGTGGGGTGCTCTCCCTGTTGGCCCTGGACGAGAGCCCCACCCCCGAGCACGCGGTCGTGCCACAGGGGCTCGCGCTCAACCTCGTCGCCCTGCAGGCACTCGTGGACGCCGGTGTCGAGGCCCCGCTGTGGGTGGCGACGCGGGGCGCCGTGTCGGTGACCGGATCCGACAGCCTGCACAGCGCCGCCCAGGCGCAGATGTGGGGCCTCGGCCGGGTCGCCGGTCTGGAGCACCCCCGGCTCTGGGGCGGTCTGGTCGACCTCCCGGAGACGCTCGACGAGCGGGCCGCGGCCCGGCTGTCCGGTGTGCTGGGCGGTGGCGCGGGCGAGTTCGAGGACCAGGTGGCGGTGCGCACGTCCGGTGTGTTCACCCGGCGCCTGGTGCGGGCCACCGCGCCGCGGACCGCGGCCCGGCCGTGGAGCGCGCGCGGCTCGGTGCTGGTGACCGGCGGCACCGGGGGAGTGGGCAGCCAGGTGGCCCGGTGGCTGGCAAGCGCCGGTGCCGAGCACCTGGTGCTGACCAGCCGCCGTGGCCCGGAGGCCGACGGTGCGGCCGAACTGCGCGACGAGCTCACCGCGTTGGGCGCGGACGTGACCATCGCGGCGTGTGACACCGCCGACCGCGAGGCCCTGGCCGCCGTACTGGCCGCCATCCCGGAGCGGTATCCGCTGAGCGCCGTGGTACACGCGGCGGGTGTCCTGGACGACGGTGTCCTGGACGCGATGTCGGTGGAGCGGGTCGCGGGCGTGCTGCGTCCCAAGGTGGACGGGGCCCGCAACCTGCACGAGCTGACCGAGGGCCTCGACCTCTCCGCGTTCGTGCTGTTCTCCTCGCTCGCCGGAGCCATCGGCGGCGCCGGGCAGGGCAGTTACGCGGCGGCCAACGCCTACCTCGACGCCCTGGCGCAGCAGCGCCGGGCCCAGGGCCTGGCGGCCACCTCGGTGGCCTGGGGCCCGTGGGCCGAGGGCGGCATGGCGGTCGATGGGGCGCTGGAGGACCGGCTGCGGCGCGGCGGCATGGCCGCGATGACCCCGGAGCTGGCGGTCAAGGCCCTTCAGCAGGCCCTCGACCTGCAGGAGACCCACCTGGCCGTCGCCGACCTCGACTGGGAGCGATTCGTCCCCTCCTACACCGCCGTACGGGCCAGCCGGCTGCTGGACGAGGTGCCCGAGGCGCGGCGGATCCTGGAGGCCGCGATCGGCGGTGGCACCGCCACACAGTTCGAGACCGGTGGCTCGGAGCTGCGGGAGCGGCTCGCCGGACTGTCCGAGGCGGAACAGGAACGAGCGCTGCTCGACCTGGTCACCACGCAGGTGGCGATGGTGCTGGGCTTCCCGTCGGTGGAGTCGGTCGAGTCCCAGCGGGCCTTCCGCGAACTCGGCTTCGACTCGCTGACCGCCGTCGAACTGCGCAACCGGCTCGACGCGGCGACGGGCCTGCGCCTGCCCGCGACGATCGTCTTCGACCACCCGACGCCCGTGGCGCTCGCCCGCCGACTGCGGACCGACGTCGTGCGGGACGGGGTCTCGGCGGCCGCACCGATCCTCGGCGAACTGGACCGGATCGAGGCGGCGATGGCCACGATCTCCGCCGACGACGTGGACCGGCCGAGGATCACCACGCGCCTGCAGACGCTCCTTCTGAAGTGGGGAGAGGCGGAACAGGAATCGCCCACCTCGGGCAAGAAGGCGGTTTCGGACAAGATTCAGTCGGCGACGTCGGACGAGATCTTCGACTTCATCGACAAGGAGCTCGGGATCTCCTGAGCTGGCGCGGTCGGTTCCCGAGGGTCGTTCCTTACTACTTCCATGGGTGACATAACAATGAACGAAGAGAAGCTTCTCGACTATCTCAAGCGGGTGACCGCGGATCTCCAGCAGACTCGCCAGCGCCTGCTCGAGGCCGAGTCGGCGGACCAGGAACCGATCGCGATCGTCGCCATGAGCTGCCGGTTCCCCGGCGGGGTGAACTCTCCCGAAGACCTGTGGCGCATGGTGGCGGAGGGCACCGACGCGATCTCGGAATTCCCCATGGACCGGGGCTGGGACATCGACGCCCTCTACGACGAGGACCCGGACCGTCCCGGCACCAGCTATACGACCGAGGGCGGTTTCCTGGAGAACGCCGACCAGTTCGACCCGGCGTTCTTCGGGATCTCGCCGCGTGAGGCGCTGTCGATGGACCCGCAGCAGCGGCTGCTGCTGGAAACCTCGTGGGAGGCGATCGAGCGGGCGGGCATCGACCCGACGTCCCTGCGCGGCAGCAGGACCGGCGTGTTCGTCGGCACCAACGGCCAGGACTACTCCATGCTCCTGCTCGGCGCGGCCGAGAGCCTGGAGGATGTCGAGGGCCACTCGGGCACCGGCAACGCGGCGAGCATCGTCTCCGGCCGGATCTCCTACACCATGGGTCTCGAGGGCCCCGCGCTCTCCGTCGACACGGCGTGCTCGTCGTCCCTCGTGGCCCTGCACCTCGCCGTTCAGGCGCTGCGTCAGCGCGAGTGCACGCTCGCGCTGGCCGGTGGCGTCACGGTGATGTCCACCCCGTCGGCGTTCGTCCAGTTCAGCAGGCAGCGCGGCTTGGCGGCGGACGGCCGGTGCAAGCCGTTCGGCGCCGCGGCCGACGGCACCGGCTGGGGCGAGGGCGTCGGCATGCTGCTCGTGGAGCGGCTGTCCGACGCCGAGCGCAACGGCCACAAGGTGCTGGCCGTCGTCCGGGGTTCGGCGATCAACCAGGACGGCGCGTCCAACGGTCTGACGGCGCCCAACGGCATCTCGCAGCAGCGGGTCATCCGCCAGGCGCTGACCAGCGCCCGGCTGTCGGCCGCCGAGGTGGACGCGGTCGAGGCGCACGGTACGGGTACGACCCTCGGTGACCCGATCGAGGCCCAGGCGCTGATGGCCACGTACGGGCAGGACCGGCCCACCGACCAGCCGCTGTGGCTGGGCGGCATCAAGTCCAACATCGGTCATACACAGGCCGCCGCCGGTGTCGCCGGGGTCATCAAGATGGTGATGGCCATGCGCGAGGGCGTGCTGCCGAAGACGCTCCACGCGGAGGAGCCGTCGCCGCACATCGACTGGACCGGCGGCGCCGTCTCCCTGCTGCACGAGACGGCCCCGTGGCCGGACCGGGATCACCCGCGCCGTGCCGCCGTGTCCTCGTTCGGCATGAGCGGCACCAACGCCCACACCATCCTGGAGCAGGCCCCGGAGTCCGAGGCGGCCGAGGCCACTGAGTCCGGGGCCGTCGACGGCCCGGTGGCATGGGTCGTGTCGGGCCGTGGCGCCGAGGGGCTGCGGGCGCAGGCCGGGCAGCTCCGCGCATTCCTCACGGAGCGCCCGGAGCTGAGCACGGCGGACGTGGCGCTCTCGCTGGCCACGACGAGGTCCGCCTTCGAGCACCGGGCCGTGGTGACCGGGACCGGCCGTGAGGAACTCCTCCAGCGGCTGGAGGCGGTCGCCGAGGACACCTCCACGTCGAACGGAGTGGTGCGCGGGAGGACCGGCGACGCCGGCCGTTCGGTGTTCGTGTTCCCCGGTCAGGGGGCGCAGTGGATGGGCATGGCGGTGGACTTGCTGGAGTCCTCGCCGGTGTTCGCCGAGGCGATGGCCGAGTGTGAGACGGCCCTGTCGGCCCATGTCGACTGGTCGCTGACGGACGTACTGCGCGGAGCCGAGGGCGCTCCGGGCTTCGACCGGGTGGACGTGGTCCAGCCGGTGCTGTTCGCGGTGATGGTGTCGCTGGCGAGGCTGTGGCGTTCGGTGGGTGTGGAGCCGGATGCCGTCATGGGGCACAGCCAGGGCGAGATCGCCGCGGCGTGCGTGGCCGGTGCGCTCTCGCTGCAGGACGCGGCCAAGGTGGTCAGCTTGCGCTCGCAGGCCATCGCGGTGGGCCTTGCGGGCCGTGGTGGCATGGTGTCCGTCGGGCTGCCGGTCGAGCAGGTCAGGGAGCGTATCGCCGCCTGGGATGGCGCGATCTCGGTCGCCGCGGTCAACGGTCCGGGTTCCGTCGTGGTGTCCGGTGACCCGGGCGCGCTGGACGAGATGGTGGTCCGGCTGGAGGGCGAGGAGATCCGGGTTCGCCGGGTTCCGGTGGACTACGCCTCGCACTCCGCACACGTGGAGGCGATCCGCGACGAGCTGCTGAGGGTCCTCGCCGGTATCGAGCCGCGCGCGTCCGAGGTGCCGTTCTACTCGACGGTGTCCGGCGAGCTGGTGGACACGACCGGTCTGGACGCCGAGTACTGGTACCGCAACCTGCGGCAGACCGTCGAACTGGAGGCCACCACGCGGAGGCTGCTGGACGACGGCCACTCCGTGTTCATCGAGGCCAGCCCGCACCCGGTCCTTACCCTCCCCGTGCAGCAGACGGTTGAAACCGCTGAGACGCAGGCCGTGGTCGTCGGCACGCTGCGGCGTGACGAGGGCGGTCCGGAGCGGTTCCTGAACTCCGCCGCCGAGGTGTTCGTGCGCGGCGTCACGGTGGACTGGGCCGCCCTGATCGAGGGCCGTGGCGCCCGCCGGGTCGAGCTGCCGACCTACGCCTTCCGCCGTCAGCGCTACTGGCTGGACGTGTCGGCCGCCGAGGTGTCCGCCACCGCCGACGGCCTGGCCGCGGACGCGGTGGACGCGCGCTTCTGGGAGGCCGTGGAGCGCGAGGATCTGGAGGCGCTGGTCCGCACGCTGGAGGTGGAGGACGAGGAGCAGCAGTCGTCGCTGACGGCGCTGCTTCCCGCACTGTCGTCCTGGCGCCGTCAGCGCCGTGAGCAGAACACGGTGGACAGCTGGCGCTACAAGGTGGTCTGGAAGCCCCTGGCGTCCGCCACCGAGGCGGCCCTCTCGGGCACCTGGCTCGTCGTCCTCCCCGCGTCGCACGCCGACGACGCCCTCGTGTCCGCCACGGTGAACGGGCTGGAGACGAGCGGCGCCGACATCGTCCGGGTGGTGCTCGACGAATCGGGCAACGACCGCTGGACAGTGGCGGAGCGGCTGCGCGCGGCGCTCGACGGGGCCGGGGCGGAGCCCTCGGGCGTGGCGGGCGTGTTCTCGCTGCTGGGTCTTGACGAGTCCGGCCACGCGACGTTCGAGGTGGTGCCCGCCGGACTGGCGGCCATGGTGGCGCTGGTCCAGGGGCTGGGCGACGCGGGTGTGGTGGCCCCGCTGTGGTGCGGCACCCGTGGCGCGGTTTCCGTCGGTCGCTCCGACCGGCTGATGAGCCCGGCGCAGGCGATGGTGTGGGGCCTGGGCCGCATTGTCGGCGTGGAGTACCCCCAGCGCTGGGGCGGCGCGGTCGATCTGCCCGAGACCATGGACGGCCGCGCGGTGGCCCGTCTGATCGGAGTGCTGGCGGACACGGAGGGCGAGGACCAGGTCGCGGTGCGCGGCTCCGGTGTGTTCGCCAAGCGCATGGTGCGTGCCTCCGCGGCCGAGGACGCCGAGGGCCTTGGCTCCTGGCAGAGCCGGGGCTCGGTGCTGGTGACCGGTGGCACGGGCGCGCTCGGTGGCCATGTGGCCCGGTGGCTGGCGCGTACGGGTGCCGGGCATCTGGTATTGACGAGCCGTCGTGGCATGGAGGCCGAGGGCGCCGCCGAGTTGAAGGCGGAGCTGGAAGACCTCGGGGCCCGGGTGACGGTGGCGGCGTGTGACGCGGCCGACCGGGATGCGCTGGCCGCGGTGCTGAATGGAATCCCGCGGGAGTTCCCGCTGACCGCCGTGGTGCACACCGCCGGTGTGCTGGACGACGGTGTGGTGGACGCGCTGACGGTGCGCCGCGCGGCCGGGGTGCTGCGCCCGAAGGTGGACGCCACGCGGAATCTGCACGAGCTGACCGCCGGAATGGACCTGTCGGCCTTCGTGCTGTTCTCCTCCGGGGCGGGCACGCTGGGCGGCCCGGGTCAGGGCAGCTACGCGGCGGGCAACGCCTACCTCGACGCGCTGGCGCTGCAGCGGCGCGCGGACGGCCTTCCGGCCACGTCCATCGCCTGGGGCGCCTGGGCCGGAGGCGGCCTCGGCTCCGGCGCGGTCGGCGAGCGGATGGACCGCTCCGGCATGGTCGGCATGGTGCCCGAGCTGGCCATCTCCGGAATGCAGCAGGCCCTGGAACTGGACGAGACCTTCCTGGTCATCGCCGAGATCGACTGGGACCGCTTCCAGCCGGACTTCGTCGGCTCACGTCCGAACGCGCTGTTCCGCGAGGTGCCCGAGCTGAACCGTCCGGCCGCCGCCGGTGGCGCCGACGCGGGCGACGGCGACGACGCGATTTCCGCGCTGCGCCGGGAGATGGCCGAGCTGCCCGCCGCCGAGCAGCCCAAGCTGCTCCTGGAGCTGGTGCGCAACCAGGCCGCCGACGTCCTCGGCTACGACAGCGCGGACGCGGTGGAGGCCGACCGTGCCTTCCGCGACCTCGGCTTCGACTCGCTGACCGCCGTCGAGCTGCGCAACCGCCTCGGTGTGGTGACCGGCCTCCGACTGCCGGTCACCTGCGTCTTCGACTACCCGACCGCCACGGTGCTGGCCCGGTACCTGCACACCGAGATGTTCGGCGACCAGCCGGTCACCTCGGGCGCCACCGCCGCCGCACCCCAGCGGCCGGAGGGGCTCGACAAGCCCCTGACCACCGATGAGCCCATCGCCATCATCGGCATGAGCTGCCGGTTCCCCGGCGGGGTGCGCAGCCCCGAGGAGCTGTGGAACCTGCTGATGGCCGAGGGAGACGTGATCTCCGCGTTCCCCGACGACCGTGGCTGGGACATCGACGGCCTCTACGACCCGGACCCCGAGAAGTCCGGCACCAGCTACGTCCAGGCGGGCGGCTTCCTCGACGAGGTGGGCCACTTCGACCCGGGCTTCTTCGGGATCTCGCCGCGTGAGGCGATGGCGATCGACCCGCAGCAGCGGCTGCTGCTGGAGACCTCCTGGGAGGCGTTCGAGCGCGCCGGGGTCGACCCCGTGGCGCTGCGCGGCAGCCAGACCGGCGTCTTCATCGGCTCCAACTACCACGACTACGGCTCGCGCATCCTGAGCGACGCCGAGGGAGTGGAGGGATACCTCGGACTCGGCAGCGCCCCCAGCGTCTCGTCCGGCCGTATCTCCTACACCTTCGGCTTCGAGGGCCCGGCCGTCACGGTGGACACGGCGTGCTCGTCGTCGCTGGTCGCACTCCACCTGGCCTGCCAGTCGCTGCGGCAGGGCGAGTCCTCGGTGGCGCTGGCCGGCGGTGTGACCATCATGGCCACGCCGGGTACGTTCATCGAGTTCAGCGCCCAGCGGGTGCTGTCGTTCGACGGCCGGTGCAAGGCGTTCTCGGCGGCCGCCGACGGCACCGGCTGGTCCGAGGGCGTCGGCATGCTGCTCGTGGAGCGGCTGTCGGACGCGCAGCGCAAGGGCCACAAGGTGCTGGCCGTCATCCGGGGTTCGGCCATCAACCAGGACGGCGCCTCCAACGGTCTGACGGCGCCCAACGGCCCGTCGCAGCAGCGGCTGATCGAGCAGACGCTGGCCGGTGCCCGGCTGGTCTCCGCCGACGTGGACGTGGTCGAGGCACATGGCACCGGCACTCCGCTCGGCGACCCGATCGAGGCGCAGGCACTGCTGGCCACCTACGGCCAGGGCCGCCCCGAGGGCCAGCCGCTGCTGCTGGGCGCCATCAAGTCCAACATCGGTCATACGCAGGCGGCCGCCGGTGTCGCCGGGGTCATCAAGATGGTGATGGCCATGCGCGAAGGCACCCTTCCCAAGACGCTGCACGTGGACGAGGCGTCGCCGCATGTGGACTGGTCGGCGGGCGACCTGGAGCTGCTGACCGAGGCCGTGCCCTGGCCGGAGCGGGACCACCCGCGCAGGGCGGCGGTGTCCGCCTTCGGCGTGAGCGGCACCAACGCGCACACCATCATCGAGCAGGCGCCGGTCTCCGACGAGCCGGAGGCGCCACGGGCGGAGGAGGCCCCGGACACCACCGCGGCCCCGGTGCCGTGGATCCTGTCCGGCCGGACCGACGCCGCCCTCCGGGGTCAGGCCGAGCGGCTGCGGGACCAACTGGCCACCGCCACCGCAGAGTTCATGCCCACCGTGGACGTCGGTTATTCCCTCGCGATGACCCGGTCGCTCTTCGACCACCGGGCCGCGCTCGTCGGCGAGGACCGCGCGGACCTGTTGCGTGGCCTCGAGGCCATCGCGAAGGGCGAGACCGCGCCCGGCGTCGTACGCGGCGTGGCGGGAGCGGCCGGCAAGACGGCGTTCCTGTTCTCGGGCCAGGGCGCGCAGCGCCTCGGCATGGGACGGGAGCTGTACGACGCCTTCCCGGCGTTCGCCGACGCGTGGGACGAGGTGTGCGCCCACCTGGACGGTCTGCTCGACCGTCCGCTGCGGGACGTGGTGTTCGCGGCGGAGGGGAGCGCGGACGCCGAGCTGCTGGACCGGACGGCGTTCACCCAGCCCGCGCTGTTCGCGGTCGAGGTGGCGCTGTTCCGGCTGCTGGAGCACTGGGGCGTCAGCCCCGATGTGGTGATCGGCCACTCCATCGGTGAGATCGCCGCCGCCCACGTGGCCGGGGTGTTCTCGCTGGAGGACGCGTGCGCCCTGGTGGCCGCCCGTGGCCGGCTGATGCAGGCGCTGCCCGCGGGCGGCGCCATGGTGGCGGTGCAGGCGTCGGAGGACGAGATCGCTCCGTCGCTGGCCGGGCGTGCGGCCGAGGTGAGCGTCGCCGCCGTCAACGGCCCCACGTCCGTGGTCATCGCGGGCGACGAGGCACCGGCGCTGGAGATCGCCGCCGAGTGGGAGCGGCAGGGCCGCAAGACCCGTCGGCTGCGGGTCAGCCACGCCTTCCACTCGCCCCGCATGGACGCGATGCTCGGCGACTTCCGCAAGGTCGTCGAGGAACTGTCGTTCACCCCGCCGGCCATCGCCCTGGTCTCCAATGTGACGGGTCGGCCGGCCGGTGCGGACGAGGTGTGCTCCGCGGAGTACTGGGTCCGCCATGTGCGGGAGGCGGTGCGGTTCGCGGACGGTGTGCGGGCGCTCGAAGCGCAGGGCGTGTCCCGGTTCGTCGAGGTCGGCCCCGATGGCGTGCTCACCGCGATGGCGCGGGAGTGCCTGACGGCCGAGGAGCCTTCGGCTCCCGTCGTGGTGCCGGTGCTGCGCAAGGACCGTCCCGAGACGCGGGCGCTGACCACGGCGCTGGCCGAGCTCCACGTGAACGGCGTCGCGGTGGACTGGGAGCGGCTCTTCGCCGGACGTGACGCCCGGCAGGTCGAGCTGCCCACCTACGCCTTCCAGCGGGAGCGCTACTGGCTGGAGGCCCTGACGTCGTTCGCCAGCGATGTCACCGCCGTGGGGCTCATCCCGCCGACGCATCCGCTGCTGGGCGCCGCCGTGGAGCTGCCCGACGCGGACGGCTTCCTCTTCACCAGCCGCCTCTCGCCGCAGACGCACCCGTGGCTCGTCGACCACACGATCCAGGACACGATCCTGCTGCCCGGCACCGCCTTCCTCGAACTGGCCCTGTACGCCGCCGACCAGGTGGGCTGCGACCGGGTCGAGGAGCTGACCCTCACGGCGCCGCTGGCGCTGCCCGAACGCGGCGCGGTCCACCTCCAGCTGGCGGTGAGCGGGCCGGACGAGAACGGCGCGCGCTCGCTGAACGTGTACTCCCGGCTGGAAGAGCCCGGTATGGAGCAGCCGTGGATCCAGCACGCCTCCGGCCTGCTCGCCCAGGGCGGCGCACCGGACGAGACCGGCCCGGCCGACCTCGCCGTATGGCCCCCGGAGGGCGCGGAGCGGATCGACACCGAGGACGTCTACGACCGGATGGCCGCGGGTGGCTTCGCCTACGGCCCGGTGTTCCAGGGGCTTCGGTCGGTGTGGATCCGTGGCGACGAGGTCTTCGCCGAGGTGCGGCTGCCCGAGGAGAACACCTCGGACGCCGGGCGGTTCGGACTGCACCCGGCCCTGCTGGACGCGGCGGTCCAGGCCGTCATGTTCGTACCCCAGGAGGAGGCGGGTCTCGCCAGGCTCCCGTTCTCCTGGACCGGCGTATCACTGCGGGCCACGGGCGCCTCGGAGCTGCGGGTGCGCCTCAGCTCGCTCGGGCCCGACTCGATCGGCCTCACGGTGGCCGACACCAGTGGCCGCTCCGTGGCCACCGTCGACTCCCTGGTGCTGCGGCTCGTCGCGGAGGGGCAGATCCAGTCGGCCGGCTCCCCGGCGGGCGGGCATGACTCGCTCTTCCGGCTGGACTGGACCCCCGTCCCCGTCGGCGCCCCGGCCCCCGCCTCCGAAGGCACCTGGGCCGTGCTGGGCACCGACGAACTGGGGGTGCGCTCCGGCTTCGAGGCCGCGGGCGCGGACGTGGTGGCGTACGCGGATCTGGCCGCGCTGCGCGAGGCGGTCGACGCCGGGGCCACGGCGCCGGACGTCGTCATGGTGGCGGGCGCCGCGGAGGCGGTCGGCATCGACGACGGCGCGGACCTGGCGGGACGGGTGCGTGGCACCACGTACCGCGCGCTGGAGCTGGTGCGGACGTGGGTCACCGACGACCGGTTCGACGACTCCTACCTGGTGTTCGTGACCCGCGGCGCGATGGGCGCCCGCGCATCCGACGAGGTGCGCACCCCGGCCGAGGCCGCCGTATGGGGCCTGCTGCGCTCCGCGCAGACCGAGCACCCCGGGAAGTTCCTCCTGGTGGACCTGGACCCGGAGGAGCAGGGCGAGGTGTCCTCGGTGCTCCGGACGGCCCTGACCGCCGAGGAGCCGCAGGTGGCGGTGCGCGACGGACGGGTGCTCGCGGCGCGTCTCGCCCGGGTGGCCCCGGCCGAGGACCGGCCCGAGCCGGAGACCACGCCGTTCGACGGCCGTGGCACGGTGCTGATCACGGGTGGTACGGGTGGTCTGGGTGCGCTGTTGGCCCGTCATCTGGTGGTGGAGCACGGTGTCCGGCGGTTGGTGTTGACGAGTCGTCGTGGTGTGGAGGCGCCGGGTGCGGCGGAGTTGGTGGCGGAGTTGGCGGGGCTGGGTGCCGAGGCGGCGGCGGTGGCGTGTGATGTCGCCGATCGTGCTTCGGTGGAGAGCCTGTTGAAGGGGATTGGTTCGGAGCGTCCGCTGTCGGCCGTGGTGCATGCGGCGGGTGTGCTGGATGACGGTGTGGTGGAGTCGCTGACGCCGGAGCGGGTGGACAGGGTGCTGCGTCCGAAGGTGGACGCGGCGCTGCACCTCCACGAGCTCACGCGCGGCCTCGACCTCTCCGCGTTCGTGGTGTTCTCGTCGGCCTCCTCCAACTTCGGTGGCGGCGGCCAGGCCAACTACGCGGCGGCCAACGCCTTCCTTGACGCCCTGGCGCACCAGCGCCGCGCGCTCGGCCTCCCCGCGGTCTCCCTGGCCTGGGGCATGTGGGAGCAGCGCAGCGAGATGACCGGGGACCTCGGCGAGGCCGACCTCCAGCGCATCGCCCGCGCCGGGCTCAACGCGCTCACCTCCGAAGAGGGCCTCGCGCTGTTCGACGACGCGCTCGGGACCGACGAGACCGTGCTCGTGCCGACCCATGTGGACCTCGCCGCCCTGCGCGTCCAGGCCCGCACCGGCGACGTGCCCGCTCTGCTGCGCGGTCTGGTGCGTGTGCCCCGGCGCCGGGTCGCGGCGGCGGAGACCGCGCAGACCGGCACCGGGTCGCTGCGGGACCGCCTGGCCGGTCTCTCCGCGGCCGACCAGTACCGGGCCCTGCTGGACCTGGTGCGGGTGCAGGTGGCGACCGTACTCGGGCATGGCTCGCCGGAGGCCGTGGAGCCCGACATGGCCTTCAAGGACATGGGATTCGACTCCCTGACCACGGTGGAGCTGCGCAACCGGCTCAACGCGGAGACCGGGCTGCGGCTGTCGGCCGTGCTGGTCTTCGACCACCCGACCCCCACGGCGCTGGTGGATCACCTGCGGGAGGAACTCCTGCCGGACGGCGGCGCGGGCGAGCCCGTGGTCTTCGCCGAGCTCGACAAGCTGGAGCCGCTGCTCTCCAACGTGATGGACGACGGCGAGACCCGCACCAAGGTGGCCGACCGGCTGAGGGAGCTCCTGGAGAAGCTGGGCGAGGCCGCCGACGGCGCCGACGCCACCGCCGAGATGGCCGAACGCATCGGATCCTCCTCCAACGACGAGCTGTTCGCCTTCATCGACAACGAACTGGGTCTCTCGTGAACCGTTCTCAAGAGCCCGCCAATCCCGACTGGAAAGAGAGTGACGGAGAACGGTGAGTGAGACAAAGCTCCGCGACTATCTGAACAAGGTCACGACCGATCTGCACCGCACCCGTCTGCGCCTGAAGGAAGTGGAGGCGAAGAACCGGGAGCCGATCGCGATCGTCGCGATGAGCTGCCGCTTCCCCGGCGGGGTCAGCTCTCCGGAGGAGTTGTGGCGCATGGTCGCCGACGGCGCCGACGGACTCTCACCGTTCCCGAAGGACCGCGGCTGGCACGAGGAGGTCTACAACCCGGACCCCGAGAGCCAGGGCACCAGCTATGTGAACGAGGGCGGGTTCCTGCACGACGCCGCCCTGTTCGACCCCGTGTTCTTCGGGATCTCCCCGCGTGAGGCGCTGGCGATGGACCCGCAGCAGCGGCTGCTGCTGGAGGCGTCCTGGGAGGTCCTGGAGCGGGCCGGCATCGACCCGCTGTCCGTCAAGGGCACCACCGGCGGTGTGTTCATGGGCGCCGCCTACCAGGGATACGGCTCGGCCGGCCCCCTGGAGGCCGAGGAGGTCGAAGGCCATCTGATGACGGGGCAGACCCCCGCCGTCACCTCCGGCCGGGTCTCCTACGTCCTCGGCCTCGAGGGCCCCGCGGTGACGGTGGACACGGCGTGCTCGTCGTCCCTGGTGACACTGCACCTGGCCGCGCAGGCGCTGCGCCAGGGCGAATGCGACTTCGCCCTGGCCGGCGGCATCACCGTGATGGCCGTCCCCGGGACGTTCACCGAGTTCAGCCGCCAGCGAGGGCTCGCGTCCGACGGCCGCTGCAAGCCCTTCGCGGCGGCCGCGGACGGCACCAACTGGTCCGAGGGCGTCGGCGTGCTGCTCGTGGAGCGGCTGTCCGACGCCCGCCGCCACGGCCACCCGGTGCTGGCCGTGGTGCGCGGCTCCGCGGTGAACCAGGACGGCGCCAGCAACGGTCTGACGGCCCCCAACGGCCCCTCGCAGCGCAGGGTCATCCGCCAGGCGCTCGACAACGCCGGGCTCACCCCCGACGAGATCGACGTGGTCGAGGCGCACGGCACGGGCACCTCCCTGGGCGACCCGATCGAGGCCCAGGCGCTGCTCGCCTCCTACGGCCAGGACCGGCCGGAGGACCGGCCGCTGTGGCTCGGATCCATCAAGTCCAACATCGGCCACGCGCAGGCGGCTGCGGGTGTCGCGGGCATCATCAAGATGGTGATGGCCATGCGGCACGGCGTCCTGCCCAGGACGCTGCACGTGGACGAGCCGACCCCGCACGTGGACTGGTCGGCGGGGGCCGTGGAGCTGCTGACCGAGGCCCGGCCCTGGCCGGAGACGGGCCGTCCGCGCCGGGTGGGGATCTCCTCGTTCGCCATCAGCGGCACCAACGCGCACACCATCATCGAGCAGGCCCCCGAGGCCGAGGAGCCCGAGCAGACCGAGCCCGGGGCCGGGGAGGCGCCCGAACCCGTCGTCTCCGCCGTCGTCCCGTGGCTGGTCTCCGGCAAGGGCGAGGCCGCGCTGCGGGACCAGGCCGAGCGCCTTTACGCCCGTCTGACGGAGCACGGCCCCGCCCTGGACGGAGATCCCGCGATGGCGTCGGCGGCGGACGTCGGCTACTCCCTGGCGGTGTCCCGGTCGGCGTTCGAGCACCGCGCGGCGGTGATCGGCGAGGACCGCGAGAGCCTGCTGCGCGGCCTTCGGGCCCTGGCCCAGGGCGAGATCGCGCCGGGCGTGGCCAGGGGGCAGGCGGCGAAGGGACGCAGGACCGCCTTCCTCTTCACCGGCCAGGGCGCGCAGCGCCCCGGCATGGGGCGGGAACTGTACGACGCCTTCCCGGTGTTCGCCCGCGCCCTGGACGAGGTGTGTACGCATCTGGACGTAGCTCTGGACCGCCCGCTGAAGGACGTGATGTTCGCGGCGGAGGGCAGTGCGGACGCCGAGCTGCTGGACCGGACGGCGTTCACCCAGCCCGCGCTGTTCGCGGTCGAGGTGGCGTTGTTCCGGCTGCTGGAGCACTGGGGTGTCACCCCGGACGTGCTGATCGGCCACTCGGTGGGCGAGATCGCCGCCGCGCATGTGGCGGGCGTGTTCTCGCTGGCGGACGCGTGCACACTGATCGCGGCCCGGGGGCGTCTGATGCAGGCGCTGCCCGAGGGCGGCGCGATGGTGGCGGTCCAGGCGTCGGAGGAGGAGATCTCCGGTTCGCTGGCGGGGCGTGCGGCCGAGGTGAGCATCGCCGCCGTCAACGGCCCCGGCTCCGTGGTCATCGCGGGCGACGAGGCGGCGGCGCTGGAGATCGCCGGGCAGTGGGCGGAGCAGGGCCGCAAGACCCGCCGGCTGCGGGTCAGCCACGCCTTCCACTCGCCCCGCATGGACGCCATGCTGGACGACTTCCGCAAGGTCGTCGAAGGGCTCTCGTTCGCCGCGCCGGCCCTTCCCTTCGTCTCCAACGTCACCGGGGCACTGGCCACGGAGGCCGAGGTCCGCACCCCCGACTACTGGGTGCGGCATGTGCGCGGGGCCGTGCGCTTCGCGGACGGGGTGCGCAGCCTCGAGGCGCAGGATGTGAACACCTTCCTGGAGGTCGGCCCGGACGCCGTGCTGTCGGCCATGGCCCAGGACTGTCTGACCGAGCGGTCCGAGCGCGCCACGGGTGGCCCGGTGTTGGTGCCGGTGCTGCGCAGGGACCGGCCGGAGGCCCAGGCGCTGACGGCCGCCGTCACCGAACTCCACCTCCACGGCGCCACGGTCGACTGGGAGCGGGTCTTCTCCGGGCGCGGCGCGCGGCGGATGGACCTCCCCACCTACGCCTTCCAGCGTCAGCGCTACTGGCTCGACTCCACCGCGGCCATCGGCGACGTCGGCTCGGTGGGCCTCGGACCGGTGTGGCACCCCCTGCTGGGCGCCGTGGTCTCGCTGGCGGGCGGTGGCGGAGTGCTGCTGAGCGGGCGGCTGTCGCTCGCCACCCACGCCTGGCTCGCCGACCACGCGGTGCACGGAGTGGCGCTGGTGCCCGGAACGGCCTTCGTGGAGATGGCCGTCCAGGCGGGCGACCAGGTGGGCTGCGGCCGGGTCGAGGAGCTGGTCCTCGAGGCGCCCCTGGTGGTGCCCGAGCGCGGTGGCGTCCAGATCCAGGTCGAGGTGGGCGAGGTCGACGCCCTCGGCCATCGTGAGGTGAGCGTCTACTCGCGGAACGAGTCGGCCGACGACCGGGCCGA
Source organism: Streptomyces iranensis (assembly GCF_017874715.1). Taxonomy (GTDB): domain Bacteria; phylum Actinomycetota; class Actinomycetes; order Streptomycetales; family Streptomycetaceae; genus Streptomyces; species Streptomyces iranensis. The sequence continues at coordinate 41,152 of NZ_JAGGLR010000024.1, forward strand.
CCTCGGGCAGCCGTGGGTGCGGCACGCGCACGGTGTGCTGACCCCGCCCGGCCCGGCGGCCTCGTTCGACTTCGCCAAGTGGCCGCCGGGCGGCTCCAAGCCGGTCGACGTCTCCGGCGGGTACGAGCACGCCGCCGAGCACGGGCTGCGCTACGGCCCCGCGTTCCAGGGGCTGCGGCGCGCCTGGCGGCGCGGCGACGCGGTCTTCGCCGATGTGGAGCTGTCCGAGGACCAGCTCGGCACCGCGAAGTACTTCGGACTGCACCCGGCCCTGTTCGACGCGGCACTCCACGCCATCGGCGTGGGCAACGCGGCACGCGGCGGCGAGGACGCGCCGAGCGCGGGCACGCTGCTGCCGTTCTCCTGGCGGGGCTTCTCCCTGGACGCCGTCGGCGCGGGAGCGCTGCGCGTACGGGTGATCCCGGACGGGCGGCAGGCGGTGTCGCTGGCGATCGCCGACACCTCGGGCCGCCCGGTGGCCTCCGTCGACTCCCTCGTCCTGCGGCCCATGCAGGCCGACGCGCTGCGCAACGCGGGCCGCGTCGCCGGTGACGCGCTGTTCCGCATGGAGTGGACGGCGGACACGGCCAAGCCCGCCGAGGGCGTGGCCGCGGGCTGGTCGGCGGTGCTGGGCGACGACCGCCTCGGCGTGGGCGCCGCCCTGGAGGCATCCGGCGGCACCGCCGATGTGTACACGGACCCGGTGGCGCTCGGCGACGCCGTGGCGGCGGGCACGCTCATGCCCGGCATGGTGGTGTTGCCGGTCGTCTCGGGCGGCCCGGACGTGGTGGACGAGGTGCACACGCGGGTAGCCGAGGCGCTGGAGGCCGTCCAGTCGTGGGTGGCGGACGAGCGGTTCGCGGGCACCCGGCTGGTGCTCGTGACACGGGGCGCCGTGGACACCGGTGACGGTGTGACGGACCTGGCGGGCGCGGCCGTATGGGGGCTGGTGCGCTCGGCGCAGTCGGAGAACCCGGGCCGGGTGGTGCTGGTCGACACCGACGATGTCGAGCGGTCGGCGGCGCTGCTCGCCGGGGTGGTGGCCGCCGGCGAGGAGCAGGTGGTGGTGCGCTCCGGTGAGGTCCGCGTGCCCCGCCTGGGCCGGGCGCTGCCCTCAGCCGACGCCCCGGAGTCGGAGGTGTTCGGCTCCGGCGCGGTGCTGCTCACCGGCGGCACGGGTGTGCTGGGCGGCCTGGTGGCCCGGCATCTGGTCACCCGGCACGGCGTCAAGAAGCTGGTGCTGCTCTCCCGCCGTGGCGCGGAGGCGGACGGCGCCGCCGAGACACGGGCCGAGCTGGCGGCCGCCGGTGCCGAGGTGCTGATCGAGGCGTGTGACGCCGCCGACCGTGAGGCGCTCGCCGCCGTGCTGTCGGGGCTGCCGGACGGCTTCGCGCCGAGTGCCGTGGTGCACGCGGCCGGGGTGCTCGACGACGGGCTGTTCGCCTCGTTGACGCCCGAGCGGGTGAGCGCGGTGCTGCGCGCGAAGGTGGACGCGGCGTGGAACCTGCACGAGCTGACGGCGGGGATGGACCTGTCGGCCTTCGTCCTGTTCTCGTCGGCCGCCGGTGTGCTCGGCGCGGCCGGGCAGAGCAACTACGCGGCGGCGAACGTGTTCCTGGACGGCCTCGCCTCATGGCGCCGCGCCCAGGGGCTGCCGGGTGTCTCGCTGGCGTGGGGCCTGTGGGCGCAGGCCAGTGGCATGACCCGGCATCTGGAGCAGGGGGACCTCCGCCGGGTGTCGCGCTCCGGTCTGGTGCCGCTCTCCTCCGAGGAGGGCCTGGAGCTCTTCGACGCGGGTGTCATCTCCGGTCAGGCCGTGGTGATCCCCACCCGGCTGGACCTGGGCGCCCTGCGCGCCCAGGGCGCCGCACTGCCCGCGGTGTTCCGTGCCGTCGTCCCGGATTCCCCCGTCCGGCGTGCGGCCGGAGCGGCGAAGTCCGAGGCGGGCGACCAGTCCACCCAGCTGCGGCAGCAGCTGGCCGGGCTGTCGGAGGCCGAGACCGAGGAGGCGCTGCTCGAACTGGTGCGTACCCTCGCCGCCGCGGTGCTCGGGTTCGGGTCGCCCCATGACGTGGACACCGGCCACGAGTTCATGGAGATGGGCTTCAACTCCCTGACGGCGGTGGAGTTCCGCAACCAGCTCGCCACGGTCACCGGCCTCCGGCTCAACACCACGGTGGTCTTCGACTTCCCGAGCCCCACCGAGCTGGTGGCCCATCTGCGGCCCCGGATCGCGGCCGGGATCGCCTCCGCGCCCGCCGGCCGCCAGGTCCAGGAGCCGTCGGTACCGGCCGCTCCGGCCGCCGCCCAGGCCGCCGCTCCGGCGCCCGCCGACGCGTCTCCGGCGGCGCAGGGGGACGCGCCCGACACCCTGGGCTCCCTGTTCCGGGAGGCGGCGGCGCAGGGCAAGACCAAGGTCGGCATGGATCTGCTGGTGAACGCCGCGCGGCTGCGTCCCACCTTCGAGGACCCGGCCGACTTCGAGGGGCACATCAGGCCCGTACGGCTCTCCCGGGGCGTCGAACACCTCAAGCTGATGTGCTTCTCCTCGTACATGGCGCTGGGCGGTGTCCACCAGTACGCGCAGCTCGCCGCCCCCTTCCGGGGCGGCCGGGACGTCGCGGCCCTTCCGGCCGTGGGGTTCGTCCAGGGCGAGAGCCTTCCGGCCACCCCGGAGGCGCTGTTCCGCTTCCAGGCGCGGATCGTTGCCGAGTACGCCGACGGCGCCCCGGTCGTCCTTCTCGGCTCGTCGGCCGGAGGAATGATCGCCCACTCGGTGGCCGCCGCTCTGGAGAGCCAGGGCACACCGCCCGCGGGAGTCGTCCTGCTGGACACCTACCTGCCGTACAGCGCGAGCATCGGCCAGTTCGAGGACGCCATGCTGGACGAGATGTACGAGCGGGAGGCCCTCGTCTCCATGGAGGGTGTCCGGATGTCCGCCATGGGGTGGTATCTGCATCTGTTCGAGGGGTGGAAACCGCCGGAGAGCGCGGTTCCCAGCCTTCTCGTCCGGGCGGCGGAACCGATGGGTGAAGTGGCCCCGGACGCGTCGAGCTGGCAGGCGGACTGGCCGGCCGACTCCACGATCGACGTGCCCGGAACCCACTTCACGATGATGGAGAAGCAGGCGGGCACCACCGCACAGGCCATCGAGGACTGGGTGGCCAACCTCTAGCGCAGCACGCGCCCGCCCGCATCGATGGCCCGCGGGCGGGCGCCCATGCCGAAGCCGAGGTCGGCGCGGCACACACAGCTTTGACGCAGGGTCTTCCACAAGGCAGGAGTTAGGTGAGCACCATGTTGAACGGGTCCAGCGACTCGGGAGAGTCCATCGCGCAGGCTGGGCCGGATCGTGACGACAGTCCCGAACTGCCGTCACTCGGTCCGGATTTCAGGGAACTGCCGGACCTCGAACAGCGCAGGGTCCTGTTCGACCTGGTACGCGCATACGTCGCCGCGGCGCTGCGGTCCGAGTCACCGCGCACACTCGATGCCGAGAGCTCCTTCCTCGACCTGGGTCTTGACTCGCTCGCGGCGGTCAATCTGCACCGCGGACTGGTGGCGGCCACCGGGCTCACGCTCGAGGTGTCGCTCGCCTACGACCACCCGACGCCCAGCGAGCTGGTGGACCACCTCCACCGGCAGATCTTCCCCGTGGCCACGGACGACACCGCCCCCGCGCGTGCCGTCGTGGGCTCCGACGACCCCATCGCGATCGTCGGGATGAGCTGCCGCTTCCCCGGCGGTGTCAACAGCCCCGAGGACCTGTGGAAGGTCGTCTCCGAGGGCGTGGACGCCATCACCCCGTTCCCCACCGACCGGGGCTGGGACCTGGAGGCGCTCTACAGCCCGGACCCGGACCAGCCCGGCACCAGCTACGCGACCGAGGGCGGATTCATCCACGACGCCCCCGAGTTCGACGCGGAGTTCTTCGGCATATCGCCGCGTGAGGCCCTCGCCATGGACCCGCAGCAGCGGCTGCTGCTGGAGACCAGCTGGGAGGTCTTCGAGCGGGCCGGTATCGACGTGACCAAGCTGCGGGGGAGCAGGACCGCCGTCTTCACCGGCGCGGAGCACCACGACTACGGCCCCCACCTACAGAGCACCAAGAACGGCCTCGAGGGCTACGCGCTGACCGGGATCGCGGGCAGCGTCGCCTCCGGGCGCATCGCCTACACCTTCGGCTTCGAAGGCCCGGCGTGGACCGTGGACACCGCGTGCTCCTCGTCGCTGGTCTCCCTGCACCAGGCGGCGCACTCGCTGCGCCAGGGGGAGTGCGATCTGGCGCTCGCCACCGGTGTCGCCACGATGCCCACCCCGGGTGACTTCATCCTCTTCAGCCGCCAGCGCGGACTCTCCTCCAACGGGCGCTGCAAGGCGTTCGGCGCCGAGGCCGACGGCACGTCATGGGCCGAGGGCGTCGGCGTCCTCCTGGTGGAGCGGCTCTCGGACGCCCGGCGCAACGGCCACGAGGTGCTGGCGATCGTGCGTGGCACCGCCGTCAACCAGGACGGCGCCAGCAACGGTCTGACGGCCCCCAACGGCCGTTCCCAGCAGCGTGTCATCCGCCAGGCGCTGGCCAACGCCGAGCTGGCCGCGGACCAGATCGACGTGATCGAGGCGCACGGCACCGGAACCTCGCTCGGCGACCCCATCGAGGCGCAGGCGCTGATCGCCACCTACGGCGAGAGCCGCCCGGAGGGGGAGCCGGTGTGGCTGGGGTCCCTCAAATCGAACATCGGCCACACCCAGGCGGCGGCCGGTGCGGGTGCCGTCATCAAGATGGTGATGGCCATGCGCCACGGCGTCCTGCCCAAGACGCTGCACGTGGAGGTGCCGACCCCGCACGTGGACTGGTCGTCGGGCGGCGTGGCACTGCTCGCCGAGCAGCGCGCCTGGCCGGAGACCGGACAGCCGCGCCGTGCCGGTGTCTCCTCGTTCGGCATGAGCGGCACCAACGCGCACGCCATCATCGAGCAGGCCCCGCCGCAGGAGTCCGCCCCCGCCACGGACGACGACGCCGACGCGGACACGGCCTCCCAGCCCGTGTCGTGGCTGGTGTCCGCCAGGAGCGAGGAGGCGCTGCGGGCGCAGGCCGCGCGGCTGCGCGAGCACGTGGTGCGCCACCCCGACGCGCGGCCGGTCGACGTCGGATGGTCGTCCGCCATGACGCGTGCCGCGCTCGAACACCGTGGCGTGGTGGTGGCCTCCGACCGCGAGGGGCTGCTGCGCGGCCTCGCGGCGCTCGCCGAGGAGACCGACTCGCCGGGCCTGGTGCTGGGCAGGTCCATGGCACAGCGCGTGGCGTTCCTGTTCACCGGCCAGGGCGCCCAGCGGCTGGGCATGGGCCGCGAGCTCTACGAGACCTACCCGGTCTTCGCCGACGTCTTCGACGAGGCGTGTGACTACCTTGAGGTGCGCCTCGGGACCTCCGTGCTCGACGTGGTCTTCGGCCCCGAGGACGACGACGCGGCCGCGACCGGTGACGAGCTCGATCAGACGATGTTCACCCAGGCCGGGCTGTTCGCCTTCGAGGTGGCCCTGTTCCGCCTGCTGGAGTCCTGGGGCGTGCGCCCCGACTTCCTGATGGGGCACTCGGTGGGCGAGATCGCCGCGGCCCACGTCGCCGGGGTGCTGTCCCTGGAGGACGCGTGCGCCCTGGTGGCGGCCCGCGGACGGCTGATGCAGGAACTGCCCGAGGGCGGCGCCATGGTGGCCGTCCAGGCGTCGGAGCAGGAGGTGGCCGAGAGCCTGGAGGGCCGCGAGGACAAGGTGTCGCTGGCGGCGCTCAACGGCCCCACCTCGGTGGTGCTCTCCGGCGACGAGGACGCGGTGCTCGAACTCGCCGGCCACTGGGAGGCCCAGGGCCGCAAGACCAAGCGGCTGCGGGTGAGCCACGCGTTCCACTCCCCCCGGATGGACGCCATGCTGGAGGAGTTCGGCCAGATCGCCGCCTGCCTGGCGTACTCGGCCCCGGCCATCCCGGTCATCTCCAACGTCAGCGGCGAGGTCGCGGGCGCCGAACTGGCCACCCCCGAGTACTGGGTCCGCCATGTGCGCGAGGCGGTCCGCTTCGACGACGGCATGCGGCAGCTCGCCGACCAGGGCGTGACGACCTGTGTGGAGCTCGGCCCCGACGCCGTGCTGACCGCGATGGGCCAGGACTGCCTGGACGCCGTCGGCGCCGACGCGGCCTTCGTGCCCCTGGCCCGCTCCGGGCGCGCCGAGGCCCAGACGCTGGCGGAGGCGGTCGCCACGCTGTACGCGAACGGCGTCGGCGTGGACTGGGACGCGGTGTACTCCGGGCGCGGTGCCCGCCGCGTCGCCCTGCCGACCTACGCCTTCCAGCACAAGCGGTACTGGCTCGAGTCGGGCGCCGCCGTGACCGGCGACGCCCGGAGTGTCGGCCTCGGCAGGGTGGACCACCCGCTGCTCGGCGGCCTCACCGAACTGGCCGAGGGCGACCGCACGGTGCTGACCGGGCGCCTGTCGCTGCAGACCCACCCCTGGCTCGCCGACCACGCCGTGGCCGGCGGAGTGCTCTTCCCCGGCACCGGATTCGTGGAGCTGGGCCTGCTCGCGGGCACCGAGACCGGGGCGGGGCGGCTCGGCGAACTCACCCTCGAGACCCCGCTCCTGCTGCCGGAGCAGGGCGGCGTCCGCGTCCAGCTCGTGGTCGGCCCCGCCGACGAGTCCGGCGTACGGCCCCTCGGCGTGTACTCGCGCTCCGACAGCGACGAGCCGGGGGAGGAATGGGTGCGGCACGCCCAGGGCGTCCTCGAGGCCGAAAGCGGCGCCGCGGTCACCGACAGCCTGCTGCGGTGGCCCGTCCCGGGCGCGGAGCCGGTGCCGATGGAGGGGTTCTACGAGGGCCTGGCCCAGGTCGGTTACGGATACGGGCCGGTCTTCCAGGGGCTGGAGTCGGTCTGGCGGCTGGACGGCGACGTCTACGCCGAGGTGGCGCTGCCGGACTCGGCCGCCCAGGAGGCCGGACGGTTCGGCCTGCACCCCGCGCTGCTCGACGCCGCTCTGCACGCCATGGAGATGGGCGACTTCGGCGGCGAGAGCGGGCGCGTGACGCTGCCGTTCTCCTTCACCGGGGTGTCCCTGCACGCGGTGGGCGCCGGACGGGTGCGGGTGCGGCTGCGCCCGCAGGGCAAGGACACGGTCGCGCTGCTGGTGACCGACGCCACGGGCGCTCCCGTCGCCTCGGTGGAGTCGCTGGTGGTGCGCGAGGTGGCGGCCGAGCGGTTCGCCTCGGGTCCGCGCGGCAACGGTGGCGACGGAACGCTGTTCCGGGCCAACTGGGACGTGTTCGCCGCCGCCCGCGGTGGCGAACACACCGTGGGCGGCGCGTCCACGGCCGTGATCGGCGCCGACCGGGCGCGGGTGGCCGCACTGCTCACCGCCTCCGCCGTCGGGCACACCGAGTACACCGGGGTGGACGCGCTCCTCGCCGCCGTCGACGAGGGTGCCGCGGTGCCGGACGTGGTCTGGGCCTGGTGCGGCACCGGACCGGACGTCGACGATCTCGCCGAGGCCGCCCGCAAGGCGACCCACCGGGCGCTGGCCCTGGTGCAGTCCTGGCTCGCGGAGGACCGGTTCGATGGGGCCCGGCTGGTGGTCGTCACCAGCGACGCGGTCGCGACGGGTCCGGGCGAGGGCGTCGCCGGACTGTCCAACGCCGCCGTCTGGGGACTGCTGCGCTCGGCCGCCACGGAGAACCCGGGTCGGATCCAGCTGGTGGACATCGACCGCCACGCCGAATCGGCCACCGCGGCCGCCGGTGTGGTGACGGCCGCGATCGCGGCGGGCGAGCGCGAGGTGGCGCTCCGCGCGGGCCAGGGGCTGATCCCCCGGCTCGCCAGGAACGCCGCCGGGCGGGTCCTCGAGGCCCCCGCGGGCACCGCGGCGTGGAAACTCGGCACCACGGGCGGCGGCACCCTCGACAACCTCTCGCTGCTGCCCGACCCGGCGGCGGAGGCGCCGCTGGCCCCCGGGTACGTGCGGATCGCGGTGCGCGCCGCAGGTCTGAACTTCCGTGACGCGCTGATCGCCATCGGCATGTACCCCGACGACCACGCCACCATGGGCGGCGAGGGCGCCGGTGTGGTCCTGGAGGTCGGCCCGGGGGTGACCGACCTGGCCCCCGGTGACCGGGTCATGGGCATGATCAACGCCTCGTTCGGGCCCATCGCGATCGCCGACCGGCGGCAGATCGTCCGCATGCCGCGCGGCTGGACGTTCGCGCAGGGTGCCTCGGTGCCGGTGGTCTTCCTGACCGCCTACATCGGCCTGGTGGAGCTCGGCAAGCTGCGGGCGGGCGAGTCCATCCTGGTGCACACCGCCACCGGCGGTGTGGGCATGGCGGCCGTGCAGCTCGCCCGCCACCTCGGCGCCGAGGTGTACGCCACGGCGAGCCCCGGCAAGTGGGACACCCTGCGGGCGATGGGATTCGACGAGAAGCACATCTCCTCCTCCCGCGACCTGGACTTCGAGCCGCGCTTCATGGAGGCGACCGGCGGCCGGGGCATGGACATGGTGCTGGACTCGCTCGCCCGCGAGTTCGTCGACGCCTCCCTGCGGCTGATGCCCAGGGGCGGGAGGTTCCTGGAGATGGGCAAGATCGACGTGCGCGACCCGGAGGTCGTCGCCCAGGACCACCCCGGGGTGAAGTACACGGCGTACGACCTGGTCGTGGCCGACTACGACTGGGTCCAGCGGATGCTGGTCGAGCTGGTCGAGCTCTTCGACAGCGGTGCGCTGCACCCCCTCCCGGTGACGGCGTGGGACGTGCGGCGGGCCCCGGACGCGGTGCGGTACATCAGCCAGGCCCGGCACATCGGCAAGAATGTGTTCACCATGCCCCACGCCCTGAACCCCGAGGGTTCGGTGCTGGTGACCGGTGGCACCGGCGGCCTGGGCCGCGAGGTGGCACGCCATCTGGTGGCCGAGCGCGGAGTGCGCAACCTGGTGCTGGTCTCCCGGCGCGGTCCGGACGCGGAAGGCGCCGCCGACCTCGAGGCCGAACTGACCGAGGCGGGCGCGTCGGTGACGCTGGCGGCCTGTGACGTGGCCGACCGCGCCTCGCTGGAGCGGGTGCTGTCCGGCATACCCGCCGACCACCCGCTGACCGCGGTCGTGCACGCGGCGGGCGTACTCGACGACGGTGTCATCGACACCCTGTCGCCGAAGCGGATCGACGCGGTCTTCGAGCCGAAGGTCGACGCGGCGTGGAACCTGCACGAGCTGACGCGGGAGCTGGACCTGGCGGAGTTCGTGATGTTCTCCTCCGTCGCCGGTGTGTTCGGCAGCCCGGGACAGGGCAACTACGCCGCCGCCAACTCGTTCCTGGACGCGCTCGCCGCACACCGGCGCGGCCTCGGCCTCCCGGCGGTCTCACTTGCCTGGGGCCCGTGGGAGCAGGCCGGCGGCATGACCGGCACCCTCAGCCAGGCGGACATGGTGCGCATGGCACGTGAGGGCATGGCGGCCCTGTCCATGGCGGGTGGTCTGCGGCTGCTGGACGCCGGCGGCACGAGCGAGGACGCCCTGCTCGTTCCGATGCGGCTGGAGACCTCGGCGCTCAGCGGCCAGACCGACATCCCCACCCTGCTGCGCGGTGTGGTCCGGGTGCGGAGCAAGGCGGCGGCGGACGGGAAGTCGGCCGCTCCCGAATCGGCCAAGGTGCAGCTGGCCGGTCTGTCCGGCGCCGAACTCGACCGGGCGCTGCTCGATCTGGTGCGCGGCAGCGCGGCGATGGTCCTGGGGCACAGCGGCGCCCAGTCCATCGAGCCCGACCGCTCCTTCCAGAACCTCGGCTTCGACTCACTGGCGGGCGTGGAGTTCCGTAACCGGCTGAACTCGGCCACCGGGCTCCGCCTTCCCTCCACGCTGATCTTCGACAACCCCACGCCCGCGGCGCTCGCCGAGTATCTGCGCGGCCGGGTGGCGACGGACAGCCCGGCCGAGCCGGACGTCGATCCGGAAGAGGCCAGGATCCGTGCCCTTCTGACGTCGATTCCGCTGGAGCGGCTGCGCCGCGCCGGTCTGCTCGACACGCTCACCGAGCTGGCGAGCGGCAAGGAGCAGGCCGAGAAGGACACCGAGGAGAAGGAGACGGACTCCATCGACGCGATGGACGACGACGACCTGATCGACATGATGCTCGGGGATCTCGATACCTGACGGCCTGCGAGTCCCCTCGGAGACCTCCGGGGGGACTCGCGGTCCCGGCCCACGTCTCGCGGAGCGTCGGCGCCGCGGGTGGCTCTCACCCCAAGAGACTTCAAGAAGAAGAAAGGCTCAGTGAAACCCGATGACCGCAAAGGTCTTTGCGACGGAAGCGGTGCATTCGCTTCCCGAGTTCGAACAGAGGGCCCTGGCCATCGCCGAAGCGCTCCGCGAGCGCGGCGTCAGCGACGGCACCCGGGTCATGCTGAAGGCAGGCAACTCCACCGGCTATGTCGGGGCCCTCCTCGCCCTGATGCACACCGGCGCGTCGATCGTCATGGTCGACCACCAGGAGCGGGCGGAGGCCACTCAGCGCATCTGCGACCGGGCCGGGGTCAAGATCTGCGTGGTCGACGACGACACCCCGATGCCCGAGAGCGGCCCGGCCCGGGTCACCATCTACGAGCTGCTCGTGGCGTCCATGGAGCAGACCCCCGCCGAGCGGCGGCTGTCCCTCGACACCTGGTGCGAGCTGCCCGACGGCCTGATCATGTGGTCCTCCGGATCCACTGGGGAGCCCAAGGGCGTCGTCAAGACCGGGGCGAAGTTCCTGAAGAACCTGGAGCGCAACGCCCAGCAGGTGGGCCATCGCCCCGATGACGTCCTGCTGCCGCTGCTGCCCTTCTCCCACCAGTACGGGCTGTCCATGGTGCTCATCGCCTGGCTGGTCAAGTGCTCGCTGGTCATCGCGCCCTACCGGCGGCTGGACCGGGCGATGACCATGGCGGGCACATGCGGGGCCACGGTGGTCGACGCCACCCCGGCCAGCTACCGCAGCATGCTCAACATGATCGGCCGCAAGCCCGCCCTGGCGGACGAGCTGTCCGGCGTCCGGATGTTCTGCAGCGGGGCGGCCCCGCTGGACCCCGGCCTGGTCGACGACTACGTCAAGCGGTTCGGACTGCCCCTGCTGGACAGCTACGGCAGCACCGAGGCCGGGAACGTGGCCTTCGCGACCGAGGACAACGTGGTCGCCTGCGGGCGGGCCGTCGAGGGTCTGAAGCTGCGGATCGTCGACGACGAGGGCGCCGTGCTCACCTCCGGCGAGGTCGGGGAGATCCAGGTCCACTCGCCCGACCTGATGGAGGGCTATCTGGCGGAGGACGGCACCGTCGCCCCCGTCGACCCGGCCAGGACCGACTGGTACCCCACCGGCGACTTCGGCTATCTGGACGGCGGGGACAACCTCTTCGTCCTCGGCAGGAAGGCCGCGGTGCACCGCAACGGCCACACGCTCTACCCCGAGATCATCGAGCACAAGCTGGCCGCGGGCGGCTGCCTCGTCAAGGTCGTCCCCGTCCCCGACGAACAGCGCGGCTGCCAGCTCCTCTTCTTCGTGGAGGACGAGCAGCAGCGGGAGCCGCGGCACTGGCGGGAGCCGATCACCGCCCTGCTGCCCGACTTCGAGCACCCCAACCGCATTCACGTCCTGGAGCGATTCCCCCTGAACCGCAACGGCAAGCCCGACAAACGACAGCTCGAGCAGCTGGCTCTCGACCTGGCGCCGGGAGCGAAGGCATGACAGAGCAGCAGACCACCGGGCCACAGACCACAGGGCCGCGGACATCCGATCCGGAGACATCCGATCCGGAGACCGGCCGTACGGCGATGGTCTTCCCCGGAATGGGGCCCTTCCGCTTCACCGACGTGGGCGAGTTCCTGCTGACCAACCCCCATGCCCGGCGCCGGCTGGCGATCGCCGACGAGGTGGTGGGGTACTCCGTCTTCGACCGGTACCGCGCGTCGGACGCCGATGAGGAGGCGCAGTACGCCGAGCACACCCAGATCGCCTTCCTGACCCTCTGTCTCTCCCTCGCCGACTGGGCGGAGGAGACGCTGGGAGAGCGGCCCGAGCTGTGCGCCGGACCGAGCTTCGGCCAGCGGGGCGCGGTGACCTACGCCGGGGCCCTGCCGTTCGAGGAGACCGTGCGGCTCACCGCCGAACTGGCGCGCTGCGAGGAGGAGTACTTCCGGCAGGAGCACCGTGAGGCGGTCACGCACTGCGTGATCCACACCCCCGAGGAGCGGCTCCAGGAGGCGCTGGCCGAACTGGACGCGGAGGGGGAGTGGCACGACGTCTCCGGCTACATCGACCAGGGCTTCTACCTCGTGTCCCTGCGCGAGCCCGTGCTCGACCGGTTCAAGAAGCGGATCGGCGAGCTCGGCGGATACAACATGTACACCATGTGGCCGCCCGTGCACGCCCCGGCGTTCGGCGCCCTGCGCCGCAAGGCGGAGGAGGAGGTCCTCGGCACCTTCGAGGTGGCCGACCCCAAGCTGCCGGTCGTCGCCGACCAGAACGGCGAGCTGCTGACCGGCGCGGACGGTGTACGCACCATGCTGCTCGACACCTTCAACCGCCCGATCCGCTGGCCGGACATGGTGGACACGATGCGGGAGCACGGCATCACCAAGGTCTGCATCGCGGGTCCCGACAATCTCTTCGGCCGGGTGAACCGCACCGTGGACAACTTCGAGGTCGTGGCCATCGACGCCCGCAAGGCGATGCGCCCGCGGGTCCGGCAGAGGAGTGCCCGCCGGGCGAGGCGGTGATGGAGGCGCTGCCCCCGGGCAGCGCCCCCGTGTAATTGACTGATCGATCTCAAAAGGGTTAGCGTGCCGGTATGGCACGGAGGAAGGAATTCGATCCGGAGGTCGCGCTGGACGCCGCGATGCGGCTGTTCTGGCGCAATGGCTACGAGGGGACGTCCACCAGCGACCTGGTGGACGAGCTGGGCATCGCGCGGGCGAGTCTGTACGGGACCTTCGGGTCCAAGCGCGGACTGTATCTGGCCGCGCTCGACCGCTTCCTCTCCGGCGCCGCGGGGCCGAGCCCGGCCGACATCCTGGCGTCGCGGACATCGGCCCTGGACGCCGTCCGGGATCTCCTGGAAACCAGCGCTGCGGCCCCGAAACCGGACACGCCCCAGGGCTGTTTCGCGGTCAACGCCACGGTGGAGCACGGCGACTCCGACCCCGAGATCGCGCGGCGCCTAGAGGGCAACCGAAGCCGCCTCGAGACCGCGCTCTACGGCGCGCTGCTGAGGGCCCACGCGGAGGGCGAGCTGGCCCCCGGCGTCGATCCGAGGTCCGCGGCCACCATGCTGGCCTCGCTCAACAGCGGCCTGAAGGTGCTGTCGTGCGCGGGCGCGGACCAGCGCGACCGCATCACCACCTCCGTCGACGCCGTCATGGCGATGCTGACCCCGCCGGCGGCCGCCACCGGCTGACGGCGGCGGGCCACGGCCGCGCGAGCGCGGAGGACACCTGTGGTTGCCAGTGACTCATGCGTGCCTTAATTCGAGACTACTCAGTCCCGAAAATGCTGAGATCGATCATGGAGAAGCAATGATTTCCGACCATCGTGGAGCACCTCTCCGCACCGGCCGCGTCGCCGTCAACGGGACGAAGCTCCATTACCGAACCGCGGGCTCCGGCCCGGTGGTGGTACTGCTGCACGGCGTGCCCAAGACCGGCTATCACTGGCGGCACCTGGTCCCGAAGCTGACGGCACGGCACACCGTCGTCGTACCGGACCTCCGTGGTCTGGGCGACTCCGCCCACCCCGCGGACGGCTTCGACTGCGCCACGATGAGCGACGACATCGCCGCGCTGATGGCCCACCTCGGGCACGACACCTACACCGTGATGGGCGAGGACTGGGGAGCGGTGGTCGGCTATCAGCTCGCCGCCCGGCATGGCGATCACGTCGAGGCACTGGTCTTCGCCGAGGCACTGCTGCCCGGGTTCGGCTTCGAGGACCACACCGCCCTGACTCATGAGAACGTCTCGGGCGGGATGTTCCTGTGGCATCTGGGCTTCTACTTCCAGCCGGACGTACCCGAGATGCTGATCGCCGGACATGAGCGCGAGCTCATCACGTACATGCTGAAGGACGAGCGCAGCTACCCCGACACCGCCACCGCGGACGCGATCGAGGAATATGTGCGCTGCTACTCCATGCCCGGCGGCATCCGCTCGATGCTGGCGATCTATCGGGCGATGCTCGTCGACGCCGGGCAGAACCGGGAGGCGGCGCGGACGAAGCTGGACATCCCGGTGCTGGCGCTCGGTGGCGACGCGTTCATCGGCGACCGGAACGAGGCCCAGATGCGGCTCCTCGCGCACGACGTCACCGGCCATGTCTTCGAGGCCGGACACGACCTCGCCGAGGAGGCGCCGGACGAAGTGGCCGATGTACTGCTGGCGTTCCTGGCCGACCGGCTCACGTGATCGGAGCCGGCCCCCCTGCTCTCTTGTGGTGACTCGGGAACCGTAGGAGAGTGATCCTATGGGGACCAAGCAGTACACGGGCTCGCCCGAGGACGCCGATCTGATGCGCGCGGACTCCCTGGCGCGGGAGATCTTCGCGGATGTCGCCAACAAGTGGGCGTTCCTGATCATCGAGTTCCTCGGTGAACGCACCCTGCGCTTCAGCGAGTTGCGGAACGAGGTCGAGGGCATCAGCCACAAGATGCTCACCCAGAACCTGCGCATGCTGGAGCGCAACGGCCTGGTCCAGCGGAAGGTGCACCCCACCGTGCCGCCACGGGTCGAGTACACCCTCACCGAAGCGGGCCGGGCCCTGCGCGCGACGGTCGATGGAATGTGCGGCTGGACGCATACGTACCTCGGTCATATCGAGGAATCCCGCCGCCGCTTCGACGCCTGAACGAGCGGAGCGCTCACCCGTGCCGGGTGGTGGCCCCACGAGAGGTGGGGCCACCACACCGGCCACGCTCAGTCCAGGACCGCGGTGGCCTCGATCTCGACCAGATGCTCGGGTACGTCCAGCGCCGCGACGCCCAGCAGCGTGCCCGGCGGGACCGGGGTGACCCCTAGCTTCGCGGCCGCCCGAGCGGCTCCGTCGAGGAACTGGGGCATCTTGTCGGGGGTCCAGTCGACGACGTGGACGGTCAGCTTCGCCACGTCGTCGAAGGAGCCACCGACCTCGGCCAGGGCGGTGGCGATGTTGAGGTAACACCGCTCGACCTGAGCGGCGAGATCGCCTTCGCCGACCGTGACCCCATCGGCGTCCCAGGCCACCTGCCCGGCGATGTGGATCAGCCTCGACCCGGTCGCGATCGACACCTGCCGGTATGCGTCGATCTCCGGCAATCCGCTGGGGTTCACCAGGGTGATGGCCATGCTGCCTGCCTTCTCGTCATCTCTCGTGGTTACTCGGAAACCGTAGGAGAGTCTCCTCTGACATGGAAGAACGCACTTTTCGGTGACCGAGGAACCTTTTGGTGACCGACGGGCGAAGCGGCTCGCGCACCGGTTGCGCGGACGTCCGGCCTTCCGGGTTTGTCATGTACGGGCTACAGTGCGGAGTATGCGTGGGAGCGCTCCCAAGCCTCAAGCGCTCCCGATCCTCCCGACCAGCCGAAGGATCTCCCATGACCCCCACACCACACCGCGCCCTGGCCGTCGCCGCGGTGGCCGTGGCGGTGGCGCTGGCCGCCCCGGCCGCGCCACGGGCCTCGGCGCAACCGGCGGCCTGCGCCGCCGACGGCTTCTGCGAGGACTTCGAGTCCCGGACCGGGACCACCCCCGCGGGCCGCTGGACCACGGCCGTGGCCAACTGCTCGGGAACCGGCACCGCCACCGTGGACACCACGATGGCGCACGGCGGCACCAAGTCGGTGCGGATCGCCGGGAAGGCGGGGTACTGCAACCACGCCTTCGCCGGCACCTCGCTGTCCGGCCTGCCGTCCGGCGGTGACCTCTACGCCCGCTTCTGGGTCCGCCACACCACCGCGCTGCCCGCCCAGCACGTCACGTTCGCCGCCCTGCGCGACGCCAACGACAACGGCAAGGACCTGCGCATGGGCGGCCAGAACAAGGCGCTCCAGTGGAACCGCGAGTCCGACGACGCCACCCTCCCCGCCCAGAGCCCGGCGGGCGTCGCGCTCAGCACCCCGTTGCCCGTCAACACCTGGACGTGTCTGGAGTTCCGCCTCGACCGCACCGCGGGCCGCCTGGACACCTGGGTGAACGGCGGGCTCGTCACCGGCCTGGTGGTCGACGGCACCCCGACCCAGGACGTCGATCAGCAGTGGCTGAACCGGGGCGGGTGGCGGCCCGCCCCGGCCGATCTGCGGCTGGGCTGGGAGAGCTACGGCGAGGGCGACGACACCCTCTGGTACGACGACGTGGCCGTCGGCACCTCCCGTATCGGCTGCTGACCAGCCGTCGAGTTCAAGGGTTCAGGGGGAAGCTGACCGACCGGGACTTCTTCCACTCCTCGTGCTCCAGATCCTTGGCCTCGGTGCCGTCCCCGTACAGGTCGGCCGAGCCCCCGTCGGTGATGACCTGGGCGCGGGCGCCGGGCGCCGCGAGGTCGGGCACGTCCACCACGATCTCCCAGCCGCCCGGGTCGGCGGTCGGCAGGTCGAGCCGCTTGACCGGCTGGTGTCCGGCGACGCCGTCCCAGGAGTAGAGCGCGTACGGGGCGCTGTTGTCCTCGGCCGCCCAGGAACCGGCCACGATGAGGTACTGGCCCTTGTCGTTGCGGCGGATGTCGCGGACGCTCAGGCCCCCGAGGTCGAGGGTGACCGGGTCGCCGAAGGTGGCGTGGGTGTCCTTGTCGCCCACGGACCGGGCCAGCTCGTCGGCGTTGGTGACCGGGACCAGCAGCGCCTTGCCGCCGTCGGCGGGCGGCACCAGAGGCGCCCGGAAGCCGATGTACGCGGTGGATCCTGAGCCGGGCGCGAACTCCAGGCCCTCGACGTTGAATCCGTCGATCTGCTTGGGCACCTGGCCGTCCGCGGTGC
Source organism: Streptomyces iranensis (assembly GCF_017874715.1). Classification (GTDB taxonomy): domain Bacteria; phylum Actinomycetota; class Actinomycetes; order Streptomycetales; family Streptomycetaceae; genus Streptomyces; species Streptomyces iranensis. The sequence continues at coordinate 58,161 of NZ_JAGGLR010000024.1, forward strand.
CCTTGGCGAAGCCGAGCCGGTCGCCGTTGGCCTTGTCCCAGTCCACCAGGTCGTCGCGCAGGCCCTGGTACGAGCCGCCGACCTCGAGGTCGGTGTCGGCGCCCGAACCGGAGACGGTGGTGGTGAAGAGGGTGAAGCGGTCCTCCTTCGGCTCCCCGTCCTTGTCGTTGCCCAGCGAGCCGGTCCAGTAGATGGTGTCGCCGACGCGGGCCGCGCCCTCGATGTCGATCTCCTTGTCGACGTCCAGCCCGGAGCCGACGTCCCAGGTGCGCACCGGCGCGCCGGACGCGTCGCGGCGGTACAGGCGCAGGATGTTGGACTCGTCGTCGGCGACGACCATATAGCCGCCGCCGACGTCCACGGCGGCGGAGGAGTCGCTGGAGCCGGTCAGGTAGCGGGTGTCCGCGGCGTTCCGCACGGCGCCGGAGGCCGCGTAGTGCAGGGTGGTGGTGGCGCTCTTGCCACCGAGGCCGGTCACCTTGAGGGTGAGGTCGGTGTAGCCCTTGCCACGTGCCCGTACGGCCACCTCGCGGGTGGCGCCGGTGCCGGTCACCGTGACGTCCCCGGCCTGGGCGACCGAGCCGTGGGTGGTGGCGGTGGCGGACACGGTGAGCGCGCCCGTGTCGGCGCCGCTCTGGCCGACCTTCACGGTCACCGTCGGGTCGCCGGTGGCGCCGACGGCGCCGGACAGGTACGAGGTGGCGAGCTTGATGGTCGGTGTGCCATAACCGCTCGCGTTTCCGGCCACCGCGGAGCCCGGGAGCGCGGACAGCGTCACGGCACCGGTCACGAGCGCCAGCGCGGCGGCGGGGAGGACCCGGCGGGTACGGCGCGGAGGAGTGGCATGGGACGGGACCATCGTGAGTACCCTTCGTCGGCTGCGGGGCCGGCCGGCGGACCGGCACACCGCCCTGACGATGGATCATCCACATGGCGTGCGCATGAACGATCATCGAACATGAACCGCTCACGGCCCGTGAACCAGTCCCGGCCCATGGAAGTCCCGGCCCGTGGACTCTCAGCGGTGGACTCCCGAGACTCCCGCCCACGGGCCCGCCGCCGTCAGCAGACGCCGTCGCCTGGCTTCGGGTTCCCGAGCCCGAAGAACGGCCGCAGCCTCAGCCCGGCCCAGGTGCCGAGGAGGGCGAAGGCACCCCAGACCCAGCCGTGCAGGCTGCCGGAGGCGATGCCCGCGAGATAGGCACCGATGTTGCAGCCGCCCGCCAGCCGGGCACCGATGCCCATCAGCACCCCGCCGAGCACCGCCGCGGTCGCCGTACGCCACGGCACACCGCGGTGCAGGGTCCAGGTGCCGCCGAGCGCCGCCGCGACCGCCGCGCCGATCATGATGCCGATGTCGGTGAGGCTGGTCTTGTCGGCGAACACGGGCCCCGCGAGCATCTCCTTGTTCCCGGGCTGCTGCCACCAGCTCCAGCTCTCCGGATGGCCGCCGAGCGCGCGTACCAGCTCCGAGCCCCACAGGCTGAAGGCGCTGGTGACGCCCCACGCGCCACCGGAGACGAGCAGCACACCGGCGCCCAGCACGGCCAGCGCCAGCGCGCCGACCGCCAGCGGCCAGGAGCCGCGCAGCACACGGGCGGCGGCACCGCGCGCGGAGGGCACCGGACCGGTCGGCGGCGGGTTGCGGCGGGCCTGGACGCGCCGGCTGACCAGGACGATGGCGGCGAGCACGAGGATCGTCACCGCCCAGGAGCCGAACCAGCCGATGTGGTCCGCCATGACGACCGGCTCCAGCGAGGGCAGGTCCTTCCACAGGTCGAACTGCCAGGCGGCCAGGGTGGCGCCGCCGATGAAGCCGCCGAGCGTGAGCACGATCGACGTCTGCCCCGAGCCGACCGCGAAGAGGGTGCCGGAGGCGCAGGCTCCACCGAGCTGCATGCCGATGGCGAAGAGGAACGAGCCGATCAGCAGCCCGAGCCCCAGCGGTCCGCCCGAGGGCGCCGGAACGGACCCGAACAGCCCGGTCTTCGTGCCGATGAGCAGGGCGAACAGGGTGGCCGTGGTGCCCAGCAGCAGGGCGTGGGCGCGCAGCCCGGTGCCGTTGCCGACGGCCACCAGCTGCCGCCAGGCGGAGGTGAAGCCGAAGCGGGAGTGGAAGAGGGCGACGCCCAGGGCGAGGCCGAGCAGCAGCAGGACGCCGGGCTTGGCCCCGTGGGCGGACCATACGTACGCGGTCAGCGCCGCGGCGAGCAGCCCGGACACGGCGAGCGGCACCCGCCGCACCGGCGGCGCGGCGGGCGCCTCCGGCCGCGGCACGGAGGTGGGGGAGGGGGACAGCAGTGCGGCGGTCTTCGCCGCATCGGCGGGCGGGGCGGTGGTCACGTGCGGACTCCGGAGATGGAGGAGAGGGGTAGGACGCCGGGCGGGAGGGCCCGGCCGAGCGGCGTGGCGCCGAGGGCGGCGGCGCGCGGTGGGGGGAAACCGGCTGGTTCCGGCTCAGCGGCGACAGAGGCCGTCGTCGACGCACCACGCCGAGCTCGCGAACAGCGCGAGACAGAGCAGACGGGCGGGTGCGGACATGCCCTCCAGGATATGGTCCGGGTTTCAAGAATTGGACCCCGGTCTCACCATGCGATCTGTGGAGTCGGCCACAGCTGGAGTCGGCCACGGATACGGATGGCCTCGGGTCAGCCGTCCTCGCCCCGCTCGGCGGTGTCCGCGAAGCCCACGTACATCGAGTGGTGCAGCTCCGCCACATGGTCCCGGAGGAGGGCGGCCGCCGAGGTGGCGTCCTGCGCGGCGAGCGCGGCCCGGATGGCCTTGTGCTGCGCGTTGCTGCCGCGGAGGTAGTCCAGCGGATACGGCAGGAAGTACGCGTACAGCTCTCCGGTGATCCGCTCGTACATCCCCAGCGCGGAGGGCAGCCCGGCGCCCTCGGCGAGTGCCAGGTGGAACCGCTTGTCGCTGGCGTGGAACTCGGCCCAGCTCCCGGCCGCGTCCATCTCCCGGACGCACTCGTCGAGCCGGTCGAGCCCCGGCCGGCCGAGCCGCTCGGCGGCCAGATGCGCGAAGCCGGCCTCCAGCACGATGCGCTCGTCGATCAGCCGGTGCACCCGTTCGCTGTCCTCCCGGTACGCGGCGACCTGCGCCACGGTGCGGCGGCGCGGCCGCTCCGCGATGAAGGTGCCGCCCGTACGCCCCGGGCGCCGCTGGACGACGCCCTCGCGCTCCAGGGTGCTGAGGGCCCGGCGGACGGTGATCTCGCCGACCCCGAGCGCCGCCGCCGTGGCCTGGACATTGGGCAGCCGCTCGCCGGGCGCCAGCAGGCCCAGGTCCACCGCCAGCGAGATCCGGGCCCGTACGGTGTCGACGGCGCTGGTGCGGCGGATCGCGGCGAGGGCGCTGCTGGTCAGGGCGCTCGGTGCGCCGGACGGTTCCTGGGTCGCCATTCCCTCAGCGTAGGCATCCCGCCCCGCGGCCTCCCCACGGTCCTCGGACGGGGGCCGCCGCTTTGCGGAACCGTTACCTCCGGGGGTTTACCTGATCAAAGTGAGCATGTTTTCATGGCTCGCATTCACCCCTGGACACCCACTGTCGAAGGCACTGATGAAGATCTCCGGACTGCAGACGGCGGGAACGCCCGGCGACGTCGACGCCAACCTGCGCGAACTGGACGCGGCATGCCGCCGGGCCCGTGCCGAAGGCGCCGAACTCCTGATCACCACCGAGCTGTTCATCACCGGCTACGACATCGGCGACGCCGTCCGGGACCTGGCCCGCACCGATCTGCTCTCCCCGGCCCAGGAGATCGCCGCCGCCCACGGCATCGCACTCGTCCTCGGAGCCCCCGAGTACGACGACGGGGCCTACTACAACAGCGCCTTCTTCATCGACCCGGCCGGAGCGATCCTCGGCCGCCACCGCAAGACCCACCTCTTCGGCGAACTCGACCGCAGGTACTTCACGCCGGGCGACCGGACCGCCCCCGTCATCGACTACGCGGGCGTCCGGATCGCGATGCTGATCTGCTACGACGTGGAGTTCCCCGAGAACGTACGGGCCGCCGCCCTCGCCGGCGCGGACCTCGTCGCGGTCCCGACCGCCCAGATGCAACCGTACGAGTTCATCGCCGAGCACCTGCTGAGGGTGCGCGCTTGGGAAAACCAGATCTACATCGCCTACGTCAACCATGACGGCGACGAGGGTTCACTGCGCTACGTCGGCCGCAGCTCCATCGTGAGCCCGTCGGCGACCGTGCTGGACAGCGTCGAACACGGCAACCGGCTGCTCTTCGCCACCGTGGAACCGCACACGGTCCGGCAAGCGCGCAAGGCCAATCCGTATCTGGCCGACCTCCGGCCAGACCTCTTCACCCCGTCCGCCCGCGCCACCAAGGATCCGTCATGCTGACCGACCCCGATGTGCACGAACCCACCGCGCAACCGACCCGGACGAATCTCTCGGGGCGGCTCGGCACCGGTGCCATCGTCTTCATGGTGATCGCCGCCGCCGCCCCCCTCACGGTGGTCGGCGGCAACGTCCCGCTCGCCATCGCCGGCGGCCCCGGCGCCGGAGCCCCTGTCGGCTTCGCCCTCGCCTCGCTGGTCCTGCTGGTGTTCGCGGTCGGCTTCGTCACCATGACGCCCCACGTTCCGCAGGCCGGGGCCTTCTACGCGTACGCCACCCGTGGCCTGGGGGGCCGGGTCGGAGTGGGTACGGCCGCCGTCGCGCTCGTCGCGTACACGGCGATCCAGGTCGGCGTCTACGGCTATCTGGGATGGGCCGTGAACGACGTCCTCCACACCTTCGGCGGGCCGTCCCTGCCCTGGTGGGTGTGGGCGCTCGCGGCGCTCGGCATCGTGGCCCTCCTCGGCTACCGCCATATCGACCTCAGCTCCAAGGTCCTCGGTGTGGCACTCGTCCTGGAGATCGCGGTGGTGCTCGTCCTGGACGCCGGGATCTTCGCCAGGGGCGGCGCCCACGGTGTCAACGTCGAGTCGTTCACCCCGCATGCGGCGTTCTCCGGACCGCTGGGCGTGGCCGTGCTCTTCGCCGTCACCGGATTCATCGGCTTCGAGGCCACCGCCGTCTTCCGGGACGAGGCCCGCGACCCGGAGCGGACCATCCCCCGGGCCACCTACCTCGCCGTCCTGATCATCGGCGGGTTCTACACGCTGTCCTGCTGGGCGCTGGTCCTGGCGGCGGGCACCGATGACGCCCCGGCCGTGGCGAGGAAGACCCTGGACGGGCAGGGCAACATGCTCATGGACACCGCCCAGGCCTACGTCGGCACCGCGCTGCGGGACGTCATGCAGGTGCTGCTGCTCAGCAGCCTCTTCGCCTGTGTGCTCTCCTTCCACAACGTCATCGCCCGTTACACCTTCACCCTCGCCCGTAAGGACCTCCTCCCCGCACGGCTGGGCGCCGTCCATCCGCGCCACCACTCGCCGTCCGTCTCCTCGATCGTCCAGACCGTCACCGCGCTGGTCCTGGTCGTCTGCTGCGCGGTCGCCGGACTGGATCCGCTGGTGGGCGTCTTCGGCTCCATGGCGGGAGTGGCGACGGTCGGCATGATCCTGCTCATGCTCATCACGTCCATCGCCGTGGTCGTCTTCTTCGCGCGCGACGCCCGGCTCGCCTCGGGCCGGGTCTGGCAGACCCGGATCGCGCCGGTGCTGGCCGTGGCCGGACTGCTGACCGCGCTGTGGCTGGTCTTCTCCAACTTCACCCTCGTCACCGGCGTCGGTGTGGGCGCGAGCGTCGTCCTCGGCGTCATCCCCTTCCTCGCCCTCATCGCGGGCCTGGTCCGAGGGGACCGCGGCGCGCGGGAGCGCACATGAGAGGCGCCCGGTCCGGCCGTCCGGGCAAGGCGCGGGCGGCCGGACCGGACCACGGGTACGAAAGCGTCAGACCGCGGTTCGCTCCACGGGGATCCACAGCTCCGCGTCCGCCCGCGCCCCGTCCTGCGACAGCCGGGTGCGCAGGATCTCCGGACCCGGCCTGCTCTGGTACGGGTTGGACGGGAACCACTGCGTGAAGACGTCCCGCCACAGGTGCTGGAGCGCCCGCGGGAACGGCCCGGAGTTCTCGAAGACGGCCCATGTCCCCGCCGGGACGGCCAGCGTATCCAGGTCCTCCGGAGCGGCGGCCCTGGTCACCACCCCGTGGTAGTAGTCGAGTTCGGTTCCCTCGGCCCGGCTCGGGTCGAGGTTGTCGCTCACCCCCAGGATCCCCTCCGGCTCCTGATCGGACAGAGCGGCGATCCGCCGTATCGTCTCCTGGCCGATCCCCCGGATGAACTCCGCGATCCCCGGATTCACCCCCTCATGGACGAGCGGCACACGGACCTTCTTGCCGACCACCTGGAACCGCTCCTTCTCCACGACCCGGTATCGCATACTGCTGCTCCCTTCGACGATGAGGCGGAAGGACATCCGGGGCTGGGAGCTCAGCGAGGCACCCGCCCGCCGGGCCTCACCCGGGCCCACACCGTGCATGGCCCGGAACGCCCGCGCGAACGCCTCCCCCGAGCCGTAGCCGTAGCGCACCGCGATCTCCAGGAGCGTCCGCTCCCCGGCGAGCACCTCGGCCCCCGCGAGGGTGAGCCGTCTGCGCCGGATGTACTCCGACAGCGAGATCCCCGCCAGCGCCGAGAACAGCCGCCGGAAGTGGTACTCCGACGTCATCGCGATCCGCGCCAGCTCGGCCACCTCGATCCGCTGATCCAGACGCGAATCGATGTGGTCCAGGGCCTCGTTCAGCCGCTCCAGCACCTCGGTCTCCTTCCTTGACGCTGATCACGTTAGGAAGTCGGCACCCTGCCGGACCCGACATCCTGTGCCCGGTCCGGTCGGGTACGCCGGTCGGCCACGGGACGCCCCGGCCGTCGCTTTGCCCGGATTCCGACGGGGGTTCATCTGTACGTCCGTTCGGTTACCGTTTCATCACAACGCATACATGGCCCTCCCACTTCGCCGCCCCCGCGCCGGATGATGCACCCCACCATCCACGCAACGGGGAGACACATGGGCACCCGCACCGTCCAAGCCGCCGCAGTCTTCGCCATCACCCTGCTCCTGACCGGCTGTTCCACCAGCGGTGACGCGCGCGACAAGAGCACGCCGAGTGGCACCCCGGCCGCCGCCGAGAAGGCCGAGGTCACCCGGGCCTGCGTCGATGCCATCGCCGACCGGGCCGCCGCCCACAAGGGCGGAGCGGTCCGTTCCCACCCCGTCCCCGCGCCCTGCGCCCGGCTGTCGGACGCCGACTATCTGGACGCCTATATGAAAGGCCTCGAGCAGGCGCACCGCGCCGCGAAGAAGACCTCTCAGGGGGCGGCCGACAAGGCGGCCGACGGCGGGGGAAGCTGACCCGACGCCCGTTTCCCCGGCCGGGCCAGATGGTCGGCGCAGGAGACCCGTGCGCTCGACCGGGAGCCGTCCGGGCAGAGGACGTTCTCCCAAGTCGTCGTCGAAATATCGGCGTCCCGCAGCCGCGCGCCGCGGAGATCGGAGTCGGACACCGTGGCTCCGGCCAGATCGGCGCCGCTCAGATCCGCTCCGTTGAGGCCGACACGGGTGAGGGACGCCGCCCGCAGCTCCACGCCGTCCAGCTGTGCGCCCTCCAAGCTGACGTCGGTGAGCAGACCCCTGTCGAGCCTGGCGCCGCTCAGATCGGCGCCGCGCAGATCGACCTGCGAAAGGGTGGCGGAGCCGAGGTCCACCCGCCGGAGGTCGGCGCCCCGCAGATCGACGTTCTCCAGCGACACCCCGGCCAGCCGCGCCGCGTAGAGATTGCCGCGCCGCAGATTGGCCTCGGACACCAGCCCGGTCAGGGTGGACCGTTCGAGGTTGACGCACCGCAGCTTCTTCTGCCACAGATCGCCACCGGCCACGGTGCGGCTGGAGAGATCCTTCCCCGTACGGCCGGAACAGCTCCGGCCATGGTCGTCGTCCTTCCCGCACCCGGCGAGCAGGGCCGAGGACAGCGCGGTCACGATGAGGCAGGAGAGCGAGCGGGGCCACCGCGTGGTCATGGGCCGACCCACCACCGGCGTCAGACGCCGATCAGATCCACCAGATCGTCGGCGTGCTCCTCCTCTTCCTCCAGGATCGACTCCATCAGCCGGCGGGTGGTCGGGTCGTGTTCGGCGAGCCAGCGGATGATCTCCTGATAGCTGGCGATCACGATGCGCTCGGCGAGCAGATTGTGCTCCAGCATCGCCTTCAGGTCGTTGTCGGCCGGGGTGGTGTAGTCGGTGTGGGAGCGCTGGGTCAGCGAGGCGGGGTCGAAGTCGGGGTCGCCGCCGAGCTGCGAGACGCGTTCGGCGGCGCGCAGCGCGTGCTGCATCTCCTCCTTCGCGTGCTCGGTGAACTCCGAGGACACCTGGGCGCGGTCGATCCCGCTGGCCGAGATGGCGTGACGGGTGTAGCGCAGCCAGCACACCACCTCGGTCGCGATGACGTCATTGAGGATGCCGATGACCCGGTTCTTGTCCAGACCGTAGGTGCCGGTCACCGGGCCCGCCGCCATCTTCCGGCGGGCGTCGTCACGGATCCTGGTCACGTCCAGCACGAAGTCGTCGCTCATCGGTGCCCTCTCTGCTCTCCTCGGCTTGGGCGAGTGTTCCCCGCCGGGGCCCGGAGAGGAGCGGGCGGAGCGGGAAGATGACTGGATCGCCGCACAGCACCAGCCGATCGGCGGTCGGCCGGTCGGCGGTCGGCCGGTCGGCCGCCGGGAGCGGGCCCAGGTCCAGGGCGGTGCGGCGGGCGTTGTCGGAGACCGGCACCTGGATGTTTCGTACGAGCTCGGCGCCGGCCAGGTGGGAAACCTGGCCGGCGCCGAGCACTCCGCGGTGAAGGCGTCAGCCCGCGTGACCGGGCTCCGGCACGTTCGTCCCCGCCGACAGGACCCGGTCCGGGCGGATCGGCAGGTTGCGGTGGCGGACGCCGGTGGCGTGCCACACCGCGTTGGAGATCGCCGCCGCGGCCCCCACGATGCCGACCTCACCGACGCCCTTGATGCCGACCGGGTCGTCCGGGTCCGGGTCGTCCACCCAGTCCGCCTCGACGACCGGCACATCGGCGTTCGCGGCGAAGTGATAGCCCGCGAGGTCGGGAGAGACGAGGCCGCCCGAGGCCCGGTCCCTGACCGCCTCCTCGTGCAGGGCCATGGAAATGCCCCAGATCATTCCGCCGACGAACTGGTTGCGCGCGGTCAGCGGGTTGACGATCCGGCCCGCCGCGAAGATGCCGAGCATCCGCCGCACCCGGACCTCTCCGCTGGTGACGTCCACGGCCACCTCGGCGAACTGCGCGCCGAAGGAGTGCCGTTCCTTACTGGCCAGGGCGCCGATGGCCTCGGTGGTGTCGGACCGCGCGGTGATCCCCTCGGGCGGGATGTCGCCGCCCAGGGCCAGCCGCTCGCGCAGCTCGCTCACCGCGATCGCCACCGCCCACGCCCAGGAGCGCGTGCCCATCGAGCCACCGGCCAGCATCGCCGGGCCGAGGTCGCTGTCCGCCATGACCACCCGGACCCGCTCCGGATCCACCGCCAGCGCGTCCGCGGCGATCAGGTTGATGGCGGTCCGGGCGCCGGTGCCGATGTCCGCCGCGTTGATGCGCACGGTGAAGGTGCCGTCCGCCTCCGCCGTCACGGCCGCCGTGGACGGCCCGGCGCCGGAGTGGAAGCTGGCCGCCGCCATACCGGTCCCGAGCAGCCAGCGCCCCTCGCGGCGCACCCCCGGACGGGGATCCCGGTCGGCCCAGCCGAACCTGCGGGCGCCCTCCTCGTAGCAGGCGACCAGATTGCGGCTGCTGAACGGCAGGCCCGAGACCGGGCCCCGGTCGGGCTCGTTGCGGACGCGCAGCTCGATCGGGTCGACGCCGGTCTTCTCGGCGAGCTCGTCCATGGCGCACTCCAGCGCGAACGAGCCCGGTGCCTCGCCTGGCGCGCGCATGAAGGTCGGGCTCGGCACATCCAGCCGTACGACACGGTCGCTGGTGTAGTGCGCGTCGGCGTCGTACATCACGCGGCCCACCGTGGCGCTCCGCTCGACGAACTCGTGGACCGTGGACGTGACGCACTCGGACCGGTGGTCGAGCACCCGCAGCCGCCCCGACTCATCGGCGCCGAGCCTGACCCGCTGCGCGGTGGGGCTGCGGTAGCCGATCGTCGAGAACATCTGGCGGCGGGTCATGACGACGCGCACCGGGCGATGGAGGAGGGTGGCGGCCATGGCGGCGGCCACCTGGTGCGGGCGGGTGGTTTTGGAGCCGAAGCCGCCGCCGACGTGCTCGGACCGTACCCGCACCGACTCCGCGTCGAGCGAGAAGATCTGCGCGAGCTCGGCGGCCACCATCGTGCTGCCCTGGTTGGAGTCGAAGACCTCGAGGCGGCCGCCGTCCCAGTGGGCCGTCGCCGCGTGCGGCTCCATGGGGTTGTGGTGCTCTTCCGGGGTGGTGTACTCGGAGTCCACGACGAAGGTGGATGCGGCGAGTTCGGCCTCGACGTCCCCCTTCGTCGCCACCGCGGCCCCGAAGGGCGAATCCGGAGGGGTGTACATATCCGGGTGTCCGTAGGTGAAGCCGATGTCGTGCGGCTCCTGGTCGTACCGGACGACCAGCGCTTCCGCGGCCTCCCTTGCCTGCTCGGGCCGCTCGGCGAGGACCAGCGCCACCGGCCAGCCCATGAAGGGGACCCGGTCGTGCTGGAAGACCCCGATGATCGGGTCGGGCTTCCCGATCATGCCCATGTAGTCCAGGTTGACCCGCGGGGCGTTCTCGTGGTGGATGACCGCGAGGACCCCGGGCATGGCGAGGACCGGCTCGGACTCGACCGCGCTGACGCGGCCGCGGGCCACGGTGGACAGCACCATCCAGCCGTGGGCGAGGTCGGGCAGGGGGATGTCGCCCGAGTAGCGGGCCGCTCCGGTGACCTTCTCCCGGCCCTCCACGCGGGTGCGCGCGGTGCCGAAGGCGCCCGTCGTCGTGGTGGTTCCGGTCGTCGTGGTCATCGGGCGGCCTCCTCGGTGAGTTCGGTCAGCAGGGCCACGACGAGGTTGCGCGTCAGCGGCACCTTGTATCCGTTGTGGGGCAGTGCCTCGGCGGCGGCCAGCTCCGCGTCCGCGGCGGCGGCGAACGCCTCGGCGGTCGCCGGGCCTCCGGTCAGCGCCCGCTCGGCCGCCAGCGCCCGCCACGGCCGGGAGGCGACCGCCCCGAGGGCGAGGCGGACCTCGTGGACGACCCCGTCGCGGACGTCGAGGGCGGCGGCGATCGAGCCGATCGCGAAGGCGTAGGACGCGCGCTCGCGGACCTTGCGGTAGCGGGAGTGGGCGGCCACCGGGGCCGGGGGCAGGGTGATACCGGTGATCAGCGCGCCGGACGGCAGCGCGGTCTCCAGGTGCGGGGTGTCGCCCACGGGCAGATAGAAGTCCGCGAGCGGCAACTCGCCCGGCCCGTCGGCGGTTTCGTACCGTACGACGGCGTCGAACGCGGCGAGCGCGACCCCCATGTCCGAGGGGTGGGTGGCCACGCAGTGCTCGGAGGCACCGAGGATCGCGTGGTTGTGGTGCTCACCCTCGATGGCCGGGCAGCCGCTGCCGGGGAGGCGCTTGTTGCAGGGCCCGGCCACATCGGTGAAGTAGCCGCAGCGGGTGCGCTGGAGGAGATTGCCGCCGACGGTGGCCATGTTGCGCAGCTGCCCGGACGCACCGGCCAGGACGGCCTGGGCGAGGGCCGGGTAGCGGCGCCGCACCTCGGGGTGGGCGGCGAGATCGCTGTTGGTGACGGTGGCCCCGATGCGCAAGGCCCCGTCCGGCGTCACCTCGACGTGGTCAAGGGGCAGTTCGGTCACGTCGACCAGGCGTCCCGGCCGCTCGACGCCGGTCTTCATCAGATCGACCAGGTTGGTGCCGCCGCCGAGGAAGCGCGCGTCGGGGTCGGCGCCGAGCACGGAGACCGCCTCGGAGACCTCGAGGACCCGCTGGTAGCCGAACTCCTTCATGCGAGGGCCTCCTCGGTCCCGGCCGTGCGCGCCTCGGCCGCCCGCGCGACCGCCTGCACGATCGACACATAGGCGCCGCAGCGGCACAGGTTGCCGCTCATCCGCTCCCGGATCTCGTCCGGGCTGAGGGGCGGGGGCCCCGCTTCGGGGCGGACATCGGCGGTGGCGGCGCTCGGCCAGCCCGCCGCGTGCTCCTCGAGCACGGCGAGGGCGGAACAGATCTGTCCCGGGGTGCAGTAACCGCACTGGTAGCCGTCGAGGTCGAGGAAGGCCTGCTGCACCGGGTGCAGCTCGTCGCCCTCGGCCACGCCCTCGATCGTGGTGACCTCACGGCCCTCGGCCGCCACCGCGAGCTGGAGGCAGGAGACGGCCCGGCGGCCGTCGATCAGCACCGTGCAGGCACCGCACTGGCCCTGGTCGCAGCCCTTCTTGGTGCCGGTGAGGTCGAGCTGCTCCCGCAGGGCGTCGAGCAGGGTGGTGCGGTGGTCGACGGGCAGCGTGTGTTTCTCGCCGTTGATGGTCAGCGTGATGACGCTGGACGTCGATGGGGCCATGATCAGCCTTCTTTCGCGGGTGTGGTGCGCGTTGAAGTCGTCCGATGGACGGGGCCCGGGGTCCAGGGAAGGGGGTCCCGGGGATGGGGGATGCGGGACAATGCCTGTCGGCACTCGGTTTCGGCCATCCACACTGGCCGTTTCAGCCGGTAAGGTGGACCTAAGCGGACAAGTGTCCGCTGTGCATGAAACTTAGCGGACAGCTGTCCGGTGAGCAAGGCTGGCGCTACGGCGGGGCCCGGAGGAGGGCGAGTGCGGGCAGAGAGGGAAGCGCGTCTGCGCTCGGACGCGGCTGCGAACCGCGAGCGCATCCTGGAAGTGGCGCTGGCGGAGCTGACGCGCTCGGCGGACGTCCCGCTGAGCGCCATCGCGAAGAAGGCGGGCGTCGGGCAGGGCACGCTGTACCGCAACTTCCCCAGCCGCGAGGCCCTCGTTCTGGAGATCTACCGTCATGAGATGCGGCAGGTGGCCGACACCGCGGCCGAGCTGCTGCGTACCCGCGCGCCGGATCAGGCCCTGCGGGAGTGGATGGGGCACCTGGCCCGGTTCGCCATGGCCAAGGCCGGTCTCGCCGACGCGCTGCACAAGGCCATCAGCGCATCCTGCGGCCAGGAGAAACCGGGGCACGGCCAGATGACCGAGGCCGTGGCGCTCCTGCTGCGGGCCAACGAGGAGGTCGGCACCATCCGCCCGGGGGTCACCACCGACGACTTCCTGCTCGCCATCGCCGGCCTGTGGCAGATCGGCCCCGACGAGAGCGGGCAGGCGCGCGCCCGACGGCTTCTGGACCTGGTCATGGACGGGCTGCGCACGGGCGCGCCCGGGATGGCCGGGCCGGGGACGGCGGCCGACGGGGCGGGCTGAGCCGGCTGAGCCCGCCGGGGACGGCAGCCGACCCGGCGGGCTGAGCCCGGTCGGAGGCCCTGCCCGTCGGCGGGCGGGGGCCGGGCCTCCGTAGCGCGGCTTGTCCCGCGGATCAGCCCGGGACCGGGAGCGCGGTGCGCGGCCGGGGCGGGAACCCGGCGGCGCGGTAGCACGCGTCGACCAGGGACATGGTGGTCAGCGCGTCCTCCGCGTCCAGCGGAAGCGGTGCGCCGTGCCGCAGGTGCGCGGCGTACGCGTCCAGCTGGTAGGTGTACGAGGACCGCTTGCCCAGCTCCTCGGTCCGCTCACCCGCGGGCGTACGCACCACGACCCGGTCGTCGAGATGAGGCTGGACGAAGTTCATGGCCGTCGCTTCCCCGCGTGAGCCGATGACCGTGAAGCTCATCCGCCACTCCTGGTGTGCCATATGGCAGCGGGCGGATCCGGTGGCGCCGCCGGGGAAGGCCAGGTCCGCGTCCAGCCACTCGTCCACCTCCGGTGCGCCGTGCCGGGCGCCGCCCCGGGCGGTGACCAGGCGCGGGGGACCACCGGCCCAGGGGGCGAGCGTGGCTTGCGCATGCAGGCTGTAGCAGCCCAGGTCCATCAGGGCGCCCCCGGCCAGGGGCAGGGACCAGCGGGGGTCGGACCCGGGCGGGGCGGGCATGGTCATCATCGTCTCGACATGCCGCAGCTCCCCGAGTTCCCCGGAGCCGAGCAGCTCATGGAGGCGGCGGGTGACGGGGTGGAAGAGGTAGTGGAAGCCCTCCATGAAGACGGTGCCCGCCTTGGCGGCCGCGTCGCGCACCTCGGCGGCCTCCTCGGCGTTGCTCGCCGAGGGCTTCTCGGTCAGCACGTGCTTGCCCGCGGCGAGCGCGGCGAGGTTCCAGGGCCCGTGCAGACTGTTGGCCAGCGGGTTGTAGACGACCTCCACCTCGGGGTCGGCGATCACATCGGCGTAGGAGCCCAGGACGCGCTCGACACCGTGCTCGGCGGCGAAGGCAGCGGCCCGGCCCCGGGAGCGGGCGGCGACCGCGACGAGGCGATGGCCGCCCGCACGGGCGGGGCCGACGAGGGAGAGCTCGGAGATCCGGGCGGCGCCCAGGACCCCGATGCGCAGCGGCTCGGCTGTCGTCATGCCTTGCGTACCTCTTCCATGGTCACGGGGCGGTGTTCGCGCAGCGAAAGCGTGCAGGCCTCGGCGATCCAGCCGGCCTCGACGGCGTCGGCGACGGTGCAGGGGGAGGGCCGCAGACCCGCCGCGACCTCGGTGAAGGCGGTGAGCTCGGCCCGGTAGGCGGCGGCGAAGCGGTCCATGAAGAAGTGGTGCGGTGTGCCGCCGGGGAAGGTGGCACCCGGTTCGACGGAGCGCAGCGGCAGCCTGTCCTCCAGGCCCGCGGCCACGCTGTCCGTCATGCCGTGGAGCTCCAGGCGGGCGTCGTAACCGCGGGGGTTGTGGCGGGTGTTGGAGACCACGGCGAGGGTGCCGTCGTCCAGGGTGAGGAGGGCGGAGGCGGTGTCCACGTCTCCGGCGGCCGCGATGTACTCGGCGCCGCGGTTGGCGCCGGTCGCGTAGACCTCGGTGACCTCGTGGCCGGTGATCCAGCGGACGGTGTCGAAGTCGTGTACGGCGCAGTCGCGGAAGATGCCACCGGAGACGGCCACATAGGCGGCCGGGGGCGGCGCGGGGTCCAAAGTCGTGGACCGAACGGTGTGCAGCGGCCCGAGCTCACCGCTGACCACCGCCGCCCGCGCGGCCGCGTAACCGGGGTCGAACCGCCGGTTGTAGCCGATCTGGACCTCCACCCCACTGCCCTCCACCGCGCGGAGGACATCGAGGCTCTCCTCGATCGTGCGCGCCACGGGCTTCTCGCAGAAGACCGGTACGCCCGCCCGTACGGCGGCGACGATGAGCTCGGGGTGGGCGTCGGTGGCGGCGGCGATCACGACGCCGTCCACATCGGCGGCGAGTACGGCCTCCGGCGAGTCGACCGCGTGGGCGCCGAAGCGCTCGGCGGCGGTGGCGGCGGCCGCGGCGACCGGGTCGGTGACCACGAGGGAGTCCACCGCGTCGAGCGTGGACAGGGTCTCGGCGTGGAAGGCGCCGATCCGGCCCAGGCCCATGATGCCGATACGCATGGGGAGTCGTGTCCCTTTCTGGTGGTGCGGGTGGTGACGGTGTGGCTTGAGGGCGGGTTGGCTTCCGGACGGTGGTGCTTCTGGCGGTGCGGGGGTTGGCTTCTGGAGGGTGGTGCTTCTGGCGGTGCGGCGGGTCAGCCGAGTCCGCCGAGGACGTTCTGGTCCCAGTCGATGACCGAGCCGGTGACGACCCCGCTGCGGTCGGAGAGGAGGAGGACGACGAAATCGGCGATCTCGTCGACCTGGGCGAGCCTGCCCATCGGCTGGCCGCGGGCCGCCTCCTCGCGCCAGTCGTCGCCCGCGCCGTGGAAGGCGCGCTGGATGGCGTCCTCGCCCTCGGTGTCGGTCCAGCCCAGGTTGAGGCCGTTGACGCGGACGCGGTCCCAGCGGTGGGCGTGTGCGGCGTTGCGGGTCAGGCCCGCGAGCCCGGCCTTCGCGGCGGAGTAGGGCGCCAGGAACGGATATCCGCCGTGTGCGCAGTTGGAGATGATGTTGACGATGGTGCCCGGGGCCCTCCTGGCCACCATGTCGGCGACGGCGGCCTGCATGGCGAAGAACGGGGCACGCAGATTGATCGCGACATGCGCGTCGAAGAGCTCGGGCGTGGTGTCCAGCAGCGTCCCGCGCGAGGTGAGCCCGGCGGAGTTGACCAGGCAGTCGATCCTGCCGTGGGCCGCCACCACCTGTTCCACGCTGCCGCGTGCCTGCGCGGGATCGGCCAGGTCGGCGCGGCGGAAGGAGGCCGTGGCTCCCCGGTCGGCGAGCTCCCCGGCCAGCTGCTCACCGGCGTCGGGGCGGCGTCCGGTGAACGCCACCGTGGCCCCCTCGCGGGCGGCGGCGCGGACGATGCCCGCGCCGATCCCCTGGCTGCCCCCGTTGACCAGGACGATCTTGTCCTGCAACAGTCCCATCAGCGGTCCGTCTCCTTCAGCTCTGGCGGCGCTCGGCGCCGGCCCGCAGTTCCGTACGCAGGGTGTCCGGGGCCCAGTCCCGCTCCAGGGCGCGCCGGAGGGCGTCGGCCTGGGAGTCCGGGGCGAGGCCGCCGACCGGCGGGTCGAGGTCGAGATTGGTGGGGAAGGGGTAGCCCTCGGCGCAGGCCGCGACCACGTTGTGCAGCCAGTCCTCGGTGGCACCTTCGGCCTTGCGCCGCCGCAGTACGGGGAAGACCGCGTTGGCCACCGCCTCGCGGTCGACGGTCTCCATGGCGCGGCCGAAGGCGGAGGAGATCTGCAGCAGGTTCGCCATCCGCCGGATGTCCGCCGAGCGATTGTGTCCGGCGGCGTGGAAGAGCGCCGGGTTGAAGAAGACCGCGTCGCCCGCCTCCAGGGGCAGCTGGACGTGGTGCTCGGCGAAGTAGGCCATGAACTCCGGGCGGCGCCAGGCCAGATAGCCGGGCTCGTACGCTTGCGAGTACGGCAGGTAGAGCGTCGGGCCGGACTCGACCGGCATGGCGCAGTGGGCGACCGCGCCCTGCAGGGTCAGCGCGGGGGAGAGCCGGTGGACATGGGCGGGATAGGCCGCGGCCCGCGCCTCGGAGAGGAAACCGAGGTGGTAGTCGCGGTGCACGCTCTGGGCCGCGCCGCCCGGGTTGACCTGGTTGATCTGTGAGGTGATCTGGTAGCCGGGGCCGAGCCAGGCGGTGGCCACGAGGGCGATGAGGTCGTTGGCGTAGTAGTCGGCGAAGACCTCCGGTGCGCTCAGGGCCAGCTTCTCCAGCGCGTTCCACACCCGGTCGTTGGCGCCGGGCTTGGCGAAGTGGTCACCGCGGGCGGCGCCCGCCACCCGTTCCCGCTCGATCAGCGCCGTGAACGCCTCGGTGGCCCGGTCCAGGACCGACGCGTCGCGGAAGGCTCCCCTGAACACCACGATGCCGGGGCCGTCCAGCAGGGCGTGGACCAGCTCCGCCTGTGCCTCCCGGCGGCCGGGGGCCGTGGCGGCCCGCGCCCGCAGGCGGTCGCCGTCGTAGACGGGGACGTTGTGCTCCACGGCGTCGGCACCGGGGTGGTCACCGGGGTCGGTGGTCCGCTCGACCAGGGTGCGGAAGGCCTCGAGGGAGCAGTCGGCCTCACTGAGCCAGGCATGAGACCTCGGAGCGATGAGGGGCATTGCTTTCCGATCCTTCCCGTGGGCTGCGGCTTTCTGTCAGTGTTGTGATCGGCCGAGCATCGGGCAATCCTCAGCAGTCCATCAAAAACCCCTCAGGGAGGCGCGCCGATGGCCCATCCGTATCCCGTCCGGGAGATCGCCCGGCAGGCGGGTCTGAGCGAGGCCACCGTCGACCGGGTGCTGAACAACCGGGGCGGGGTGCGCGACAGCACCACCCGGGAGGTCCACCAGGCGATCAAGGATCTGGACCGGCAGCGCACCCAGGTCCGCATCGGTGGCCGCACCTTCATGATCGACATCGTGATGCAGGCCCCCGAGCGCTTCTCCTCGGCGGTCCGCGCCGCCCTGGAGGCGGAGCTGCCCTCGCTGCGCCCGGCGGTGATGCGGTCGCGCTTCCACTTCCGCGAGACCGGTCCGGTGGAGGAGCTGATCGCCACGCTGGACCGCATCGCCCAACGCGGCGGCTGCCAGGGGATCGTCCTGAAGGCGCCCGACATCCCGGAGGTCACGGCCGCCGTCGGCCGCCTGGCCGCCGTCGGGCTACCGGTGGTGACCCTGGTGACCGATCTGCCCAGCAGCGCACGCCGGGCCTACGTCGGCATCGACAATCGCGCCGCCGGAGCCACCGCCGCGTACCTCATGGGCCAGTGGCTCGGCGACCGCCCCGGCAATGTGCTCACCACCGTCAGCCGGGGGTCCTTCCGCGGTGAGGAGGAGCGCGAGATGGGCTTCCGCAGCGCCCTGCGCAACGCACACCCCGGGCGCACGCTCGTCGAGGTCACCGACAGCGACGGTTTGGACGCGACCCAGCGCGACCTGGTCCTGCGGGCGCTGCGGCGCGACCCGGACATCCGGGCGGTCTACTCGATCGGCGGCGGCAACACCGCGACCATCCAGGCCTTCGAGGAACTCGGCCGCGGCTATGAGGTGTTCATCGCCCACGACCTCGACCACGACAACACCCGGCTGCTGCGCGAGCGCCGGCTGTCCGCGGTGCTCCACCACGATCTGCGCCAGGACATGCGCCGCGCCTGCCAGATCATCATGCGGGCCCACGGAGCCCTCCCCGACGACGGCCCCTCCCTGCCCTCGCCCATCCAGGTCGTCACGCCGTACAACATGCCGCCCGACGCGGCCTGAGACGCCTGACCGCGGCACCTCCCCGCACGCTCCGGCCCGCTTGGCGAGATCCCGTTGAACCATGTCACTCGTGCCACTGGGAGCCGTTTCCGCCCTCGCATAGCGTCGGGACAGGGCCAGACGGACTGGCCATCACCGCATGTGAGGGAACATTTTCATGCTCGCGCAGATCGTCCTGTTCGACGGCTTCGACCTCCTCGATGTGCTCGCCCCCTACGAAGTGCTGCACGCCGGTGGCATGGCTTCCGGAGGAGCGCTGCGCGCGGAGCTGGTGTCCGCCGAGGGGCCGCGTGAGGTGGTGAGCGGGGTCGGCGGCGTGCCACTGCGCGCCATGGCCGCACTCGATCCCGCGAGGGCGGACCTGGTGGTGGTCCCCGGCGCGGCCGGCCGTGTCGGAGAGCCCGGCGAGGTCCCGGACCACGACGCGGACGCGGACGCGGGCGAGTGGCGGGAGGACGAGTTCATCCCCGTCCTGCTGGGCCGCACCCTGAACACCGGGCTGCCGGGGCTGCTGAAGGCCGCCATGGACCGCCCGGAGGTGACCGTCGCCACGGTGTGCGGCGGCTCGCTCGTGCTGGCCATGGCCGGTCTGCTGGAGGGCCGCTACGCCACCACCCACCACATGGGCCTGGACATGCTGGATGCCACCGGCGTCAACGCGATCAGGGCCCGAGTCGTCGACGACGGCGACCTCGTCACAGGGGCCGGTGTCACCTCCGGACTCGACCTGGGCCTGTACCTGCTGGAGCGCGAACTGGGGCCGCGGATCGCCCACGCCGTCGAGGAGCTGTTCGCCTACGAGCGCCGTGGCACCCCCTGGCGCCACCACGGGCCGTCGCCCGTCGCCCTGTGACCGCACCGCCCCACCGCCACACCGCTACACCGCCATCCGTCCCGACCGACCGTAAGGAAGCACACCACCATGCCCGTCGCAGACTCCGTCGAAGGCACCTGGGATCTGTCCATCTCCACACCCATCGGCCGGATCAAGGCCGTGATCGAACTCCGCGACGAGGACGGCACCCTGACCGGTACGGCCCACGGTGCGGGGGAGGAGGTCCCGCTGGCCGATGTGGCGCTCGACGGTGACCGGCTCATCTGGCGTCAGGCCATCACCAAGCCGATGCGACTGAACCTCGCGTTCACGATGACCGTCGACGGCGAGACGATGACCGGCACCTCCAAGGCCGGGCGGCTGCCCTCCTCCAAGGTCACCGGACAGCGCCGCGCCGTCCCCGTGGCAGCGGGGGACTGACCCACGATCAAGCGGCCCGAGTAGCCCCTCTGGGCAAGAGGAAGCGGCAGTGCCGACTTCCAGCGGAGAAGTGCCGCCCGGCTCAGACGAACTGCTGGACCACCAGCACGGTCGCGCTCGCCACCGCGAGCACCATGGCGACGGCCCTGGTGCGCCGCATGTCCAGCCGGCTCGACAGCGGGCGGGCCAGCAGCACCCCGATCGCCGCGGCCGGGGCCAGCAGGGCGGTGCGCCACAGGCTGTACGTGTGCACCGCCCCCGTCGCCGCCAGGGTGGCCAGGCTCATCACCGAACCGGCCAGGAAGAACGCGCTCATCGTGGCGCGCAGCCGCGGTCCGCTCAGGCGCTGCCAGACCATGGCCATCGGCGGCCCTCCGATGGCGGTCGCCGTGCCCATCAGCCCCGACAACAGACCGGCCAGCAGCACCGACCGCCGTCGCGGCGCGGGCACGAAGCCGCGCAGGCTCACCGCCACGCCCGTGAGGACGACCGCGGCCACGAGGAGGGCGAGGTACCGGGCGGGCAGCACGGCCACCAGCGCCGCGCCGCCCAGCACCCCCGGCACCCGGCCGACCAGCGCCCACCCCGCGCCCCGCAGGTCCAGGTGGCCGCCTTCCCAAGCCAGCACCGCGGCCGTGACCCCGGTGGCGAGCAGCAGGACCACCACCGGGGTGAGCGACGGGTCGAATATCGCGATCACCGGGGCGGCCAGCAGGCCGAGCCCGAAGCCGATGGAGACCTGGAGCAGCGACCCGACCGCCACCGTGACGAAGAGCAGGGTGAACTCCGGCGGGCTCATGCTTCCGTCGGCCCGGCGCCCAGCGGGAAGTGGCACAGGCCCTCGTGCGGGTCCCGTCCGGTGTCCGCCGTGCCGTCGCGGGTCACGACAGGAGGAGCGAGCTCGGCGCACCGGGCCTCGCTCTTCCAGCAGCGGGTGCGGAACCGGCAGCCCGACGGGATGTCGTACGGGGACGGGATCTCCCCGCGCAGCTGGATCTCGTCGTCCTGGGCCTGCCCGGAGACGTCGAGGGTGGGCGCGGCGGACATCAGGGCGGCGGTGTAGGGGTGCACGGGCCGGTCGAAGACGTCCTCGGTCGGGCCGTGCTCGATGACCTTGCCCAGGTACATCACCGTCACCCGGTCGGAGACGTGTCTCACCACCGACAGGTCATGGGAGATGAAGACGTAGGAGACACCGAGCCGCTCCCGCAACTCGGAGAGCACATTGAGCACTTGGGCCTGCACCGAAAGGTCGAGCGCGGACACCGGCTCGTCGCACACGATGAGATCGGGGTCCAGCGCCAGCGCGCGGGCGATGCCGATGCGCTGCCGCTGCCCGCCGGAGAACTCGTTCGGGTAGCGGTGGGCGTCGCTGTCCCGCAGCCCGACGAGCGACAGCAGCTCACGGACCCGCCGCTCCCGCGCCTGTGCCGTGGGCACGATGTCGCGGTGGGTGCGCCATGGCTCGCCGATGAGGTCGGTCGCGGACATCCGGGCGTTGAGCGAGGCGAAGGGGTCCTGGAACACCATCTGCACCCGGCGCCGCCAGGCCAGCAGTTCCTTGCCCTTGAGGGTGAACGGATCGGTGCCGTCGAAGCGTACGGTGCCCGAGTCCGGCCGCTCAAGACCGAGCACCACCCTGGCCAGGGTCGACTTGCCACATCCGGACTCGCCCACCAGCCCGAGCGTCTGCCCGCGCTCGACCCGTACATCGACGCCGTCGAGCGCGGTCAGGCGCCGGCGGCCATGGCCGAACGACTTGGTCACGCCGCGGACCTCGAGCAGGGGCGGGGGAGCGGCGGAGCCATCGGCCCGGAGGCCGGCGGCCGTGGCGTCGGTGAGGGGCGTCTCAGACACGGTCGAGCTCCTCGGAGAAGTGGCAGGCGGCCGAACGCGAGGCCCCGACGGACATCGGACGGGGGCGCTCCTGGGCGCAGCGCTCCTGGGCCAGTGGACATCTGGCCTGGAAGACACAGCCGGACGGGACCGCGCTCAGCTCGGGCGGGCTCCCGGGTACGGCGGGCAGCGGACGGCCCCTGACGGCGTGTTCGGGAACCGAGTCGAGCAGGCCCCTGGTGTAGGGGTGGCGGGGGCGGGAGAACACCTCCGCCACCGGGCCGGTCTCCACCACGTTGCCCGCGTACATCACCGCGACATCGTCCGCGCGCTGGGCCACCACCGCCAGATCGTGGGTGATGAGCACCAGCGCCATGTCCCGCTCGGTCTGCAGATCCCGCAGCAGCCGCATGATCTGCGCCTGCACGGTGACGTCCAGCGCGGTCGTGGGCTCGTCGGCGATGAGCACATCGGGGTCCAGCGCGACGGCCATCGCGATCAGCAGCCGCTGGCGCATACCGCCGGAGAACTGATGCGGATACGCGCGGGCCCGCAGCCGGGGCTCGGGGATGCCGACGCGGGTCATCAGCTCGACCGCCTTCTCCCGGGCGTCGCGGCGCGACATCCCGCGATGGATGCGGAACGGCTCGGCGAGCTGCCTGCCGACCGGCTGTACGGGGTTGAGCGCGGTCAGCGCGTCCTGGAAGACGATCGACAGCACGGGACCGGCGAGCTTTCTGCGCCCCGCCTGGCCCAGCCGCAGCACATCGGTGCCGGACACCTTCACGGATCCGCCCGTCACCTCGGCCGTCGGGTCGAGCAGTCCGGCGATGGACAGCGCGGTCATCGACTTCCCGCAGCCGGACTCGCCCAGCAACGCCAGCGTGCGTCCCTTGCGCACCTGGAAGCCGACGCCGTTCACGGCGCGTACGGTCCCGGAGGGAGTGCGCAGGTCGACACAGAGCCCCTCGACCTCGAGCGCGGGGCCGCCGGTCCCGGCGGGCGTGGGCAGAGTGGAGGACTTCACGCGATCATCTCCGAGGGAACAGCGGTCCGGTTGCCGCGCCGCTTCCTGGGCAACGTCAGACGCCAGCGCTGGGCCGGGTCGGTGGCCAGGCGGACCCAGGCGGCGAGCACCGTGGCCGACACCGTGGTGAGTACGATCGCGACACCCGGCAGCACGGCGATCCACCAGGCCGTCTGGAGGTACTGGCGCCCTTGCGCCACCATCAGCCCCCAGCTCACGTCGGGGGGCTGGATGCCGATGCCGAGGAAACTCAGGCTGGACTCGGTCAGCATGACGAAACAGAAGTCGAGCGTGGCCACGGTCAGCAGTGTGGGCAGCGCGATCGGCAGAATGTGCCGGTAGATGATGTTCCGGCTCGGTGTGCCGAAGGTCCGGGCCGCGTCCACGAACAGACGGCTCCTCAGCTCGGCCGACTCCGCGCGGGCGGTGCGCAGATAGACCGGGACGCGCGCGATGGCGAGGATCAGCACGATGTTCATCGCGCTGGGCGCGAAGACATACAGCACCACGACCGCGATCAGCAGGGACGGGAAGCTGAGGATGACATCGGCGACCCGCATCGCGACGTTCTCGCGCATACCTCCGTGGTATCCGGCCCACAGCCCCAGCGCCGAGCCGATCAGCAGCGAGCACAGCACCGCGGGCACCGCGACGGACAGCGTCGTCCCGGCGGCGTCCACCAGCCGGGCCAGCACGCTGCGGCCCAGCACATCGGTGCCGAGCAGCCCGTAGAAGCCGTGGTCGAGGGAGGGCGGGCGCAGCGAGGCGCGCAGATCCTGCCGTACGGCTCGGTCCCCGATGAACAGCCCGCCGAACAGCGCGACGAGGAACACCCCGGCGAGGATGACGGCCGCGACTGCCGCGGCCCGGTCCCGGCCGAGCAGCAGCCACCAGCGGGGCGGGCGTTGGCGCGACGGGACGGCTGCCGCGCCGGAGGGCCGGTCGGCGGGGTCGGTGGGGTCGGTCATGGTGGCTCCTTCGCTCACGCCGGCACCGCCTGGCGCACTCGGGGGTCGATCAGGGCGTGGCAGACGTCCACGAGGATGTTCAACGCGAAGATCGTCACCGCCGTGAGCAGGACGGCGGCCTGCAACACCGCGAAGTCGCGCTGCAGAATCGAGTCGATCATGAGCTTGCCGATCCCTGGCCAGCCGAAGATCGTCTCCACCACCACCGCGCCGTTGACGAGACCGACGGTGAGATCCCCGGCCACCGTCAGCACGGGTGTGATGGAGTTGCGCAGCGCGTGTCCGAACACCACGCGCTTGGGGTCGGCTCCCTTGCTGCGCGCGACCTTCACATACGGCGCGGACAGCGCGCCGACCATGCTGCCGCGGACCACCTGCACCAGCACCCCGAACGGGCGGATCAGCAGAGTGGCGATGGGCAGCACCCAGATTTCCGGACCGCCCAGGGTGCCGGAGGTCGGCAGCCAGTCCAGGCCCACGCCGAAGACCAGCACCCCCACGATCGCGAACCAGAAGTCGGGGATGCTGGCCGCGGTCATCGACAGCAGACCGGCGATCCGGTCGATGAGCGAGTTGGGCCGGTACGCGGCGAGGCTTCCGACCAGCAGCGCCCCGAGGATCGCCAGGAGCATCGTCATCCCGGCCAGTTGGAGCGTGACGGGAAACGCCTTGAGCACCATCGAACCGGCCGACTCCCCGGTGCGCAGCGAGGTGCCGAAGTCGAGTCGCGCGGCGTTGGTGAGGTAGTCCCACAGCTGCACCGGAATGGAGTCGTCGAAGCCGTGGGCGGCGGAGAACTCCGCGCGTTGCTGCGGGGTGGCGCTCAGCGGGAGATAGAGATCGACGGGGCTGCCGGTCAGACGGGCCAGACAGAACACGCCGAGCACCACGAACACCAGGGGGATCGCGCTGGAGATGATGCGCTTGCGCAGGAAGGACGTCATCTCAGTGCCTCCCCGCCTTCGCGGGGCTGACCTCGGCCAGCCGCATCTCGTCCCCGGTGGCGGAGTCCGGCCGGTACCGCACCTTCGGCGACAGTCCCAGCAGCCCGCGCATATGGGCCAGATAGGCGTACTGCGCGACCGTCTCGTTCTGGTAGCCGAGCACTTCGGCGAACGCCTTCTCGCGGGCCTTGCCGGACAGCGCGTCCGCCGCGGCGATGCGCCGGTCGAGCTCCTTGGTGCCGAAGGTGGACTGCGGGCCGTCGCTCACCAGGTACTGACTCGTGGTGAACGCCGCGTCCCCGGCCTGGTTGCCGTGCATGATCAGCAGCGCCACCGGCCCGACGTCACGGGGCAGCGGACGCAGCTGGTACTGAAGGTGGGTGGCGGTGTCCGCCATGCGAATCCTTACGTTCAGCCCCACCCGTGCCATCTCGTACTGCAGGGCCTCGGCCACTTCCGAGATTCCGGCGAACATGCCGTTGCGCGCCACAAGGGTGATCTGCCGGTGCACGGGGACGCCGTCGGCGGCGGCCTCCTTCACCAGCGCGCGGGCGGCGGCCACTTTGTACGGGACTGGGGCGAGGTCGTCGTTGTGGCCCACCACACCGGGCGGGACGAGTTGTGCGGCGGGCTTGGCCAGTCCGCCGAGGAGGGCGTCGATGATGCCCTTGCGGTCGACGGCCATGCCGATCGCCTTGCGCACCCGGATGTCGTCGAGCGGCGCCTCGCGGCCGTCCAGACGCAGGGCGGTGGTCTCGTTGTTGGGGTAGGCCACGGTGTTGCCCTTGTCGGCGCTGGTGTGGTCCAGCGCCGTCGCGATGTCGGCCTCGCCCTTGTCGATCATCGCGGCGCGGACACTGGCGTCGCTGCGCCAGACATACCGGGCCCGCGGGTAGGCGGGTGCCTTCCCCCAGTAGTCCTCGTTGCGGGCGAGGGAGATCGAGACACCGGTCTGCCAGGACGTGACGGCGTAGGGGCCGGTCCCGATCGGTATCCGCACCTTGGCCTTGGTGCTGGTGGTGCGCGGCACGATCTCGACGAAGCTGAGCCGCAGGGGGAGGATGGGGTCGGTCTTCTCGGTGGTGACGGTCAGCCGGGTGGGGCTGACGGCGTGTACTTCGAGCTTCTCGTCGCCGAAGACGTAGCCGTCCACGTTGCAGGCGAGATCGGAGTTGACGGCGCGGTCGATGGAGAAGGCGGCGTCCTTCGCCGTGAACGGCTGCCCGTTCTGGAAGGTCACACCGGGGCGGATGTCGAAGGTCCATGTCGTGGGCTTCGTCTGCCGCCATCCGGTCGCCAGCAACGGATCCAGCTTCCCCGAAGTGGGGTCGCGTTCCACCAGCGGCTCGGTGATGTTGGAGCGGACGACGACACCGGTCGCGGTCAGCGATGACTCGCAGGGCTCCAGCGTCGGGGGCTCCTGGGTGAGGACGAGCCGCAGGGTGCGGCCGTCCGCGCTGCCGGCGTCACCCGCCGCGTCACTGTTCGCCACGGCGCACGCGCTGGTCAGCAGCAGCGTGCCGGTCGTGAGGAGGGCGAGAACTGTATGGGCCCGGCCCCGTTCCCGGCGCGGGCTGGAGGGTACGGAGGACTTCATCGTCGGCGTATCTCCGAGGGTGCTGGCGGGTTGCCGCCCGAGAACGACAGTCGACATGGCTGTCTACACTTACGTACCCGGTCTGCATTTGTGGACGCCGAAGCTAAACCGGAGGTGCCGGGGCGTCAAGGGATATGACAACAGGTGCAGGTGAAACGACCCTTCGCCGGAGCCTCCTGATCATTGACAGCCTCATGGGTCGCGTGCACAAATGAAGACAGCGCCTATATATGAGGACGGTGGTCATGGCCGGCACGGCTGCCCCCGGTGGTGACCGAGGGATGCGCATCATGCTCAACCACCGGATTCTGAGCAGGTTCGGCGAGCGGCTGAGAGCACGGACCGAGGACCGGCACGAGTGGCTGGACGTCTGCGACTGGGACGCGGCACGGATCGCCGACGCCATCGCCTCCGTCGATGTGTACGTGGGCTCACAGCTCTCCGAGGACCACGCGCGCCGGGCCCAGCGCCTCCGCCTCGTCCATGTCGTCGGCGCGGGCTACGACGGCATCCCCCTGGAGGCGCTGGGGCCCGATGTGACCGTGGCGAACACCTTTCACCACGGCGCGTCGATCGCCGAACACGTCCTGATGTGCGTGCTGATGCTGTCCCGGCGGGTGCTCACGGCCGACCGGGAACTGCGGGCCGGGCGGTGGCGGAACGTGGCCGTCGAGGCCACGCTGCCCTTCGGGGACACTCTGCGGGGCCGCCGTGTCGGCGTCATCGGCTTCGGCGAGACGGGGCGGGAGATCGGCCGGCTGTGCCAGGCGGTCGGCCTCGGTGTACGGGCCGTGCGCCGCGATCCGTCGGCCCCGCTGCCGGACGATCTGCGCCCCGACTGGGTGGGGGGCACCGACCGGCTCCCGGAACTGCTGGCGGACTCCGACATCGTCGTGGTGACCGTGCCGCTGAGCCCCGCGACCCGCGGACTGATCGGCCCCGCCGAACTCGCCGCGATGGGCCCGCGGTCCCTCCTGGTCAATGTCGCCCGTGGCCCGGTCGTGCAGGAGGAGGCGCTGTACGAGGCGCTGTCGGCCGGGACCATCGCCGGGGCCGCTCTCGATGTGTGGTGGGCCGGCCCACCACACGCGCCGAGCCGTCTGCCGTTCCACACGCTGTCCAACGTGGTGATGACACCGCACAACTCGGGTCACACGGAGGAGACGTTCGCCGCCCGTGCCACGGATATCGCGGCCAACATCAACCGCCTGGAGGCGGGGAGCCCGCTCAGCGACGTGGTGCGCGCCGGCCGGGTGCGGGCCGTGCCCGGCGGACCCGCGGTGGAGAGCGTCTGAAGCGCCTCAGGGGGCGATGATGAGGTGGCTGATCAGGCCCTGATGGAGCGTGAAGCGAAAGCGGAGGTCGACGGTGCCGCCCGGGAAGTCGCCCTCGAGCCGCTGGGTGACGGTGCAGCGGTCCGGGCCCTCGTGCTCGGCCCCGAGGAATGCGGTGGTGTAGGTGAACTCGGAGGTGGCGCGGTCCAGCCACCGCTCGATGGCGGGGATCCCCTCGTAGGTGTTGCCGTCGTCGACGACCGTCGCGTCCGGCGCCAGCGCGGTTGAGGCCGTGGACACGTCGTGCTCGTTGTGTGCCTTCAGATACCGCTTGACGGCGTCGGGCAGATCGGTGGCGTCGAGGGGCGTGGTGCGGTCGGTCATGGCTGCCTCGCTGATGGTCTGTCGAAGGGGGTTTCTCGGTCGGTTCCCGGTGGGGACGGTTCTCAGACGGCGGGTACGGTGCCGCCGTCGATGACGTGCTCGGCGCCGACGATGGCGGAGGCCCGGTCGGAGACGAGGAAGGCGATGAGTTCGGCGACCTCTTCGGGCCGGCTGGGGCGCCCGAGGGGGATGCCGCCGAGGGAGTCCATGAGCGATGCCAGAGCGGACTCCCGGTCACCGGTCTGCTCGGCGATGCGGTCGATGAGCGCGTCGGCCGCGCTGGTCTGGATGAAGCCGGGGGACACCGTGTTCACCCGCACCCCGAGCGGTGCCACCTGGTTCGCCAGGCCCTTGCTGTAGGTGGTGAGCGCGGCCTTGGCGGCGGCGTAGGCCAGCGTGCCGTTCCACAGTGGCATCCGCCGCTGGATCGAGGAGACATGGACCACCGCGCCCCCACCCCGTTCGATCATGCCCGGGATCAGGGCGCGGTCCAGGCGGACGGCGCCGAGCAGATTGTGGTTGAGCTCCTGCTGCCAGGTCTCCTCGGACATCGTCTCGAAGCCACCGGCGGGCGCGGCCGAGCCGCCGAGCGTATGGACCAGGATGTCCGTGCCGCCCAGCCGCCGTCGTGCCTCCCGCGCGATGTGCTCCGCGCCTTCGGATGTGGTCAGGTCGGCGCCCACGAAGTCGTCGTCGGGGACGTCCTCGGGCTGGGAGCGGGCGGTGACCAGTACGGTCGCACCGGCCGTCCGCAGCCGGGCCGCGATCGCCGCTCCGGTGCCCTTGGTGCCACCGGTGACGAGGGCGCGACGGCCGGAGAGGGAGTCATTGGGTGTGGGCAAGGCTGTCCGTTCCGGAATGCGCGCAGGGCGCACCCCTTGTGACTGCTAAAATAGAAGCAAGTAACTTTCACATTAGCAGTAACTCGGGAGGGTGTCGCAATGGCAAGCCGGATCAGGCTGGAGGACCGTGAGTGCCCGCTGTCGACCACGGTTCAGCACGTGGGGGAGTGGTGGACGCTGCTGATCCTCCATGACGCCTTCGACGGCTATACGCGCTTCGACCAGTTCCAGCAGAGCCTCAACATCTCCACCAGCATGCTCACCACGCGACTGAAGACCCTGGTGGCGGACGGCCTGCTGGAGCGGCGCCCCTACCAGTCCAACCCGGTGCGCCATGAGTACGTGCTGACCGGGCGCGGCCGTTCGCTGCGGCCCGTGGTCGTCGCGCTGGCAGCCTGGGGCAATCAGCACCTCGCGGCGGAGGAGCGCGCCATGATCCTGGTCGACGCCCGCACCGGCGAGGAGGCCGACCCCGTCGTGGTGGACGCGCGCACCGGCCGAAGCCTCGACGACAGCGAGATGTACGTGTTCACCGCGGGTCCGGCCGCGAGTGAGGCGATGCGCGCCCGCTACACCGAACTCGAGCGGCGGCGACCCGCGCCCGACGCTTCCGTATCTGAGTAGAGAAAAAATATGTAGCGCCTATGCTCGCGGGCGGAGAGTTGAGTCGGATCGGACGTGAGGTGTGCGGTGTCACCTGAGAGCAAGATCTCGGGGCCCATCGATGATGAGCCCGCCTGCTCCATCGAGCGGAGCCTGCAGATTCTGGGCGAGCGGTGGGCGCTGCTGGTGCTGCGCGAGATCTTCGCGGGCAGACACCGGTTCGCCGAGATCCAGGCGTCTCTCGGGGTGGCGCCCAATCTGCTCAGCGCCCGGCTCAAGCTGCTGGTCGAGGCCGGGGTGGTGCGTACGCGGACGTATCAGGAGCCCGGCAGCAGGCATCGGCGGAGCTACCACCTGACGCAGGCCGGGGAGGAATTGCGGATCGTGCTCGCCGCGCTCCAGCAGTGGGGCGACCGCCACCGCCCCCGCCCGTCGGGCCCCTCGTCGCTCCGGCGGACACGCTCCACGGGCGAGGCCGTGAACGTCGGGTTCGTGGACGAGGAGGGGCGCGAGGTGCCCTGTGCCGAGGTCGCCTTCGTGGTCGAACCGGCACCGGGCGACTGACGCCCAGCTGGATTTTATTTGTATAGTCAGGGTCTCGGGGGTGAGCGAATGGGCCGGCCCCGGTCATGAGGGCGGGCCGGAAAGGGAGCACGATGGACATCAAGGGATCAGCCGCCCTGGTCACCGGGGCCAATCGCGGTATCGGCCGCGCCTTCGCCCGGGGGCTGCTCGAACACGGTGCGGCGAAGGTCTACGCGGGTGTCCGCGATCCGGCACACGGGGTTGACGAGGGCCTCACCCCGCTGCGGCTGGACGTCACCGAGCCGGCGCAGGTCGCCACGGCCGCCGCCATCGCGGGCGATGTCAGCATCGTGATCAACAACGCGGGCGTCGGGGGCACCGGCACCGAGCTCCTGGCGGGCGGCTTCGAGGGCGCGCGTCAGGCGATGGAGGTCAACTACTTCGGCACCTGGGCCGTTTCCCGGGCGTTCGCCCCGATCCTGGCCCGCAACGGCGGTGGCGCGCTGGTGAACATGCTGTCGCTGGCCTCCTGGGTCGGACAGCCGGACTTCCCCGGGTACGCGGCCTCCAAGGCGGCGCAGTGGTCGTTGACGGACGCGCTGCGCCAGGCGCTGCGGGAACAGAACACGCTCGTGGTCGGGGTCCACGCCGGTTTCGTGGACACGGACCTCAGCGCCTGGGTGGACGCACCGAAGATCACCGCGGTCGACGTGGCCGAGCAGACCATGGAAGCCTTGGCGAACGACTGGCTGGAAGTACTCGCCGATGAGGAGACCAGGCAGGCCAAGGCCGCCTTGTCGCAACCCCTTCACGCCGAGCCCGGCCCCGGTATGTGAGGCGAAGGCGGCGATCGTGTCAGAAGAGCGTCAGGACACCACGCAGGATCAGGGCACCACGCGGGGCCAGGATGCCATGCGGGGGCAGGGCACCACGCGGGGCCAGGACACCGCTCGGGCCGAGTTGATGAGCCGGCCCACACCGCTGGAGGCGGCGCCACGCCTGGCCCGTGCCATCGGGCTGGAGCCCGATGATCTGTGGATCAAGCGTGACGATCTGATCGGGCTGGGCGGCGGGGGCAACAAGGTCCGCAAGCTGGAGTGGACGGCCGGGGCCGCCCGCGCCGAGGGCGCCACCACGCTGGTGACCAGCGGGGCCGCGCAGAGCAACCACGCCCGTCTGACGGCCGCGGCCGGGGCCCGGCTGGGCATGGAGGTGGTCCTGGTCCTCGCCGGTGCGCCGAGCGAGGGGATGACCGGCAACATCGCGCTCGACGGTCTCTTCGGCGCCCGCGTCGTATGGGCGGGCGAGGTGAGCGAGGCGGAACTCGCGGCAGCCGTGGAGGACGTGGCCCGCGATCTGCGTGAGCGGGGCGCCCGGCCCGCGGTGATCCCCTTCGGCGGCTCCAGCGTGCTGGGCGCCCAGGGCTATGCCGCGGCGGGGACGGAACTCCTGGTACAGGACCCGGACCTGACCACGGCGGTGGTGGCGGTCGGATCGGGCGGCACCATGGCCGGGCTCGTCCACACCCTCGGGGCCGAGCGGGTGCTGGGGGTGCACTGCGGAGCCGTCGCCGATCCCGGGCACACCGTCGGCCGCCTGGTCGAGGGGCTGGCCGGACAGCCCGCGGCCACGTCTCTGCGGCTGCGCCTGGATCAGGTCGGGCCCGGCTACTCC
Organism: Streptomyces iranensis; assembly: GCF_017874715.1. Taxonomy (GTDB): domain Bacteria; phylum Actinomycetota; class Actinomycetes; order Streptomycetales; family Streptomycetaceae; genus Streptomyces; species Streptomyces iranensis. The sequence goes on from NZ_JAGGLR010000024.1 coordinate 89,854, forward strand.
GCGCTCACCGAACCGGTCATGGACGCCATCACCACGGCGGCCCGCACCGAAGGCATCGTCCTCGACCCCATCTACACCGGCCGTGCCCTGGCCGGTCTCATCGCGGCCGTCCACGATGGCCAGGTGCGCCCCGGGCAGCGTACGGTCTTCGTGCACACGGGCGGACTGCCGGGTCTGTTCGGGCACCCCGAGACACTGGAGCGGGCGCGTTCCGCCGTGGCCGACACCGCCGTACGGTGGCCCCGCGGCTGAGCGTCACACCGGCACGCCGCGGGTGTGCTCGAACCCACATCATCGATGTGATCGACCTGATCCGTTACGAGGACCTGCACGATGTGGTGCCGGTATGGCACAGCTATGCCGGTGCGGTGGCTGGCGTTACCGGACCAAGAGTGATCAGTTTCCGATTCGAGTGCTTGCGACTCTAGACAGGACTGAACATGTATGGCTAACGTCCGGACATGCCTAAACAGGTCCTCAAGCATCAGCGCATCGCCCGCGTCCTGGCCCGTGAGATCCACAGCGGCGCCCTGGAGCCGGGCAGCAGGCTGCCCGGCGAACACGCGCTCACCCGGCGCTTCGCGGTCAGCAGGGCCACCGTCCGCCAGGCGCTGGACGAGCTCAGCAAGCAGGGGCTGATCTCCACCCACGCGGGCGTCGGCTCGTTCGTCACCTTCGACGGCGGCCTGCTGGACAACCGGCTGGGGTGGACCAGGGCGCTGGCCGACCAGGGAGCCCAGGTCACCACCGAGGTGCTCCGTCTCGAAGCGGTGCGCGATGCCCGGCTGGCCGGCGAACTCGGCATCGAGAGCGTCGAGTTCATGGCGCTCGACCGGTTGCGGGTGCTGCCCGAGGGCACTCCGGTCGCGCTGGAGCGCAGCCGGGTTCCGATGGTCCCGGCCCTGGCCGACGCCCCCGTGGGCGGGCTCCTCGACGGCTCGCTGACCAAGACCCTCGCCGCGGTCGGCATCCGGGCCACGCACGGGGACGAGTGGGCGTCCGTGCGTCAGCTGGCCGCCGACGAGGCGACCCTGCTCCGCCGCCAGGTGGGAGAGGTCTGGCTCAACACCCGCCGGGTCAGCCGCGGGGCCGACGGCCGGATCGTCGAGCAGGTGACCAGCCTCCTGGACCCCGCCCGCTTCCAGCTGCACCTCGGCTTCGGGGAGAGCCCCGACGAGAGGGCCCTGGGCAATGGCGATGGGGCATCCGCGGTGAAGCAGCCCCGATGAGACCGCACACCGCGCCCGCCCGCGCCCGACGTACCGCCTCCGCGCACTGACAGGAAGTCCCGATGAACCACCAGCACGACCGCGCGCTCGGCGCCCTCTACGGCCTGGCGATGGGCGACGCCCTCGGTATGCCCACCCAGATCATGTCCCGGCGGTCCATCGTCGCCCGGTTCGGCACCGTCACCGGTTTCGAACCCGGCCCGGAGGACAACCCGGTGAGCGCCGGAATGCCCGCCGGTTCGGTCACGGACGACACCGACCAGGCCGTCATCGTCGGACGGCTGCTGACCGGGTCCGGCGGCCGGATCGACCCGCTGCGGCTCGCGCACGAGCTCCTGGAGTGGGAGCGCGCCATGAAGGCCAAGGGCTCCTTCGACCTGCTCGGCCCCTCGACCAAGGCCGCCCTGGAGGCCGTGTCCCGCGGCGTACCGCCGGAGGAGGCGGGCAAGTCCGGCGCCACCAACGGCGCGGCCATGCGGATCACCCCCGTCGGCGTCGCCTTCCCCGACACGCCCCTGGAGCCCTTCCTCGACCGGGTCGCGGAGGCGTGCCAGGTCACCCATGACACCTCCATCGGCATCGCCTCCGCAGCCGCCGTGGCCGCCGCGGTGAGCCGTGGCATCGACGGCGGAAACCTGGAGGACGCCGTCGGCGCGGCGATCACGGCGGCCGCGGCCGGTGCCGAGCGCGGCCACTGGGTCGCCGGGGCCGATATCGCCGCCCGCATCGGCTGGGCCGTGGACCTGGTCCGCGCAACTCCCGAGCGGCAGGCCCTGGACCGCGTCTGCGACCTGGTCGGCACCAGCGTCGCCAGCCAGGAGTCGGTCCCCGCCGCCTTCGCCGTGCTGGCCCTCGCCGAGGGCGAGCCATGGCGGGCCTGCCTGCTGGCGGCCAACCTCGGCGGCGACTGCGACACCATCGGCGCCATAGCCGGCGCCATAGCCGGTGCCGTCAGCGGGGCCTCCGCCCTGCCCGACGACGCCCTCGCCACCCTCCGCTCGGTCAACGACCTCGACCTGGAACCGCTGGCCAAGGCCCTGCTCGCGCTGCGCGCCGACACGGCCGAATGACACACACCTCCGCCCCCACATCCGCACCGGAGCGCCCCCGGACAGAAAGACAGGTACCACCATGGCGGCTTCAGAGAACGACCGCGTCGGCTCCGTGGAGACCAGAGGCATCGAGCCGGTTCCCGACGCCGAGCGCCACGGCCACGCGAGCCAGATGTTCTGGACCTGGTTCGCCGCGAACATCAGCATCCTCGGCCTGCCGCTCGGCGCGGCGCTGGTCAGCTTCCGCGGCCTGAACATCTGGCAGGCGGCCGTCGTGGCCATCCTCGGGTCCTTCGGCTCCTTCGCACTGGTGGGCGCCCTCAGCATCGCCGGGAAGCGGGGCGGAGCACCCGCCCTCACCCTCTCCCGCGCGGTGTTCGGGGTCCGTGGCAACGCGGGGCCCACGCTGGTCACCTGGCTGAGCCGGCTCGGCTGGGAGACCATCAACACCACCACGGCCGCCTTCGCCCTGCTGGCGCTGCTCGACGCCGCCTTCGGCATCCGGCGGAACACCGTCCTCACCGTGGTGTGCCTGCTGGTCTTCATCGGCTGCACCCTGCTGATCAGCGGCCTGGGCCACGCCACCATCATGTGGATCAACAGGTGGGCCAGCTATGTCTTCGGGCTGCTCAACCTGGTCGTGATCGGCTTTCTCGCCACCACCGTGGACTGGGGCAAGGTCTTCCACGCCCAGGTCGGGCCGGTGAGCTCGATGGTCGTGGGCGTCGGCATGATCGCCGCCGGTACCGGCATCGGCTGGGCCAACACCGGGGCCGACTACGCCCGTTACCTGCCCCGCCGGATTCCCGGCGGCAGGCTGGTGGCCGCTTCCGCCTTCGGCGCCGGTATCCCGCTGGTGGTGCTGATCTCGCTGGGCTCGCTCCTCGCGGCGGGTGAACCCGATCTGGCCTCCGCCTCCGACCCCGTCTCGGCGATCAACACGATGCTGCCGTCGTGGATGTCCATCCCGTATCTGATCGCCGCGTTCGGCGGACTGCTGCTCTCCAACCACCTGTCCGTCTACTCGGCCGGACTCACCATGATCACCCTGGGCATACGGGTCCGGCGCACCCTCGCCGTCGGCCTTGACGTGGTCGTCACCTTCGCGGGCGGGATCTACTTCATCCTGATCGCCAAGGACTTCTACGGCCCGTTCATCACCTTCCTCACCCTCCTCGCCGTCCCCATCAACGCCTGGGTGGGCGTCTTCGCGGTCGACCTGATACTCCGCCGGTCCTACGACGGCGCGGCCCTGATGGACGTCGGCCGCTCCAGCCGCTACTGGTTCCGGGGCGGGGTCGCCTGGGCCGCGATGATCGCCTGGGCGGCGGCCATTGTGGTGGGCCTGCTGTTCACCGAGGCCAGCACCAGCGCCACCGATGTGTGGTTCTCCGGGCCGCTCGCCCACAGCTGGATCGGGTCCAACGGGCTGGGATGGGTGGTGACCCTGGTGCTCGCGGCCGGCGTCTACGCCCTGCTGCGCCGGCTCGACGGCACCGTCCGCGAGGAGGCGTCCGCGCAACCGCCCCAGCAGCAGGTGCTGCCCGCCCCGGCCGCGCGGGAGCTCTCATGACCGGCCACGACGGCGTCCCCGGGGCCTCCGGCGGGGCCATGGGCGGTCGGCTGGTCCTGCTCGGCAACGCCATCGTCGACCTGGTGATGCGGGTGCCCGCACTGCCCGAGCGCGGCGGCGACATCGTCTCGCAGGACACCGCCCTCACCACCGGCGGCGGATTCAACGTCCTCACCGCCGCCCGCCGCCTGGGCCTGCCGGCCGTGTACGCGGGCGCCCACGGCACCGGGCCGTTCGGCGACCGGGTCCGGGCGGACCTCGCCCGCGAAGGCATCGAGGTGCCGCTGCCTCCTCTCACGGAGGAGGACACCGGATTCTGCGTGGCCTTCGTCGACGGCGGTGGCGAGCGCACCTTCGCCACCAGCCTCGGCGCCGAGGCCCGGCTGACCGAGGCCCACGCGACGGCCGTGCTGGCCGCGCTGCGCCCCGGCGACCTGGTGCAGATCTCCGGATACGGGCTCGCCTACCCGGTGAACGGCCCGGTCCTGGCCTCGCTCGTGGCGCGGCTGCCGGAGCACACCCGGGTCTTCCTCGACCCGGGTCCGCTGGCCGACCAGATCCCGGAGGAGGTGCTGGAGCCCGTTCTGGCGCGCTGCGACTGGGTCAGCTGCAACCAGCGCGAGGGGCGGCTGCTGACCGGCCGGGACGACGCCCGGGAGGCCGCGGCGGCGCTCGCCGCCCGGCTGGGCCCGCGCACCGGGGTGCTGCTGCGGGCCGACGCGGACGGCTGCTGGCTGGTCCCGCCCGGCGGAGAGCCCGCGCACATCCCCGGCCGCCGGGTGACCGCGGTCGACAGCAACGGCGCGGGCGACGCCCATACGGGAGCGTTCCTGGCCCTCCTCGGCCACGGGCTGGACCTGAGCAGCGCCGTACGGGGCGCCAACGCGGCGGCCGCCTTCGCGGTCACCCGCCACGGCCCCGCCACCGGACCGACCGCCGGCGAGCTGCTGGACTTCCTCGACGGCGAGCCGCTGGCGGCTCGGCTGTCCCCGGCGTTCGGACGGTAGCCCGCCTGGGCCCGCCCTCGGAGGGCGGGCCCAGGCGCGGGCGAACCCCTGACGCGAGCGCGTTTCACTCGGCGGTGCCGGACGCGTCCTTCCCGTCGGGGGTGTGCTCATACGCGCCGAGGACGTGGTCGCGCACCGCGGTCAGGATGCGGTCCGACAGATCGTCGCCCGAGCAGGCCCGCGACAGCACCAACGCCCCGACCATGGTGGACAGTTCGACGAGAACGGAATCCTCGTCGGCCGCCGTGTCGCCGGACGTCCTCGCATTGCGCTCCATCCCGCCGATCAGGCTGCGCACCCCCTCGGTGTACGCCCCCTTGAGCGGGTCGCCGGGCTCCGCACGTGCGGCGTCCACCGCCAGCGCCGCCGCGGCGCATCCCAGGCCGGGGTTGTCGCGGTGGCGGGCGGACAGATAGGTGGCCAGGAACGCGGCGCGGGCGCCGCTCGTGTCCTCGCCCTCGGGGGGTTCCTCCATATCGGCGAGGCGTTCGGCGAACGCGGCCGAGCACGCCTGGGCGACCAGGTCGTCCTTCGAGGCGAAGTGGCGGTAGAAGCCGCCGTGGGTCAGACCTGCCGCCGCCATCGCCTGCGGCACGCTCACCTTGTCGGCGCCGTGGGTGCGCACCAGCTTCGCGGTGGCCGCGATCACCTGCTCGCGGTGGCGTTCGGCCTCGGCTCGGGATGCTCGGGGCATGGTCGGTACTTCCTTCTGCGCGTGGTGCCGGACTGGGGTACCGGATGCCGGTACCGCGTCGATGATATTTGCGGCCCATTTTAGATGATGCTAATAATCTATTCCAGCGCGCCGCCGGGCCGCGGCCACATGGGTCGCCGTCCCTGCCGGTTCGTGCGCGCGATTCGACACGTTCGACAGGGAGGTCCGACATGGTCGCGATCGATGGTTCCGTGGTGCTGGTGACCGGAGGCCAACGTGGCATCGGCAAGGCGTATGTGGAGGCACTGCTCCGGCGCGGAGCGGCGAAGGTCTACGCGACGGCGCGAAAGCCCGTCCCCAGCGAGGATCCGCGGGTCGAGGCCGTTTCCCTCGATGTCAACGACGCGGACGCGGTCGCCGCTCTCGCCGACCGGGCCACGGACGTGGACATCGTCATCAACAACGCGGGAGTGCTCCTGCCCTCGCCGCTGCTGACGGCGGACATGGCCGACGTGGTGGCCACGTTCGAAACGAATGTCTTCGGGCCCCTCCGGGTGGCCCGTGCGTTCGCCCCGGTCCTCGCCGCGCGCGGTGGCGGCGCGCTGGTCGACATGCACTCCGTGCTGTCCTGGGGCGCCGGCGCGGCCGCCTACGGCGCCTCGAAGGCCGCCCTGTGGTCGATCACGAACTCTCTCCGCATCGAGCTGGCGGAGCAGGGGACCCAGGTGGTCGGGGTGCACCTCGGACTCGCCGACACCGACATGGTCGCCGGGATACCGAGTCAGAAGATCTCCCCGGCCGAGGTCGTGGAGGCGGTCCTGGACGGTGTCGAGAGCGGCGGCAACGAGGTGCTCGTCGACGCCGTGACCCGGCAGATGAAGGCGGCGCTCGCCGGGCCGGTGGAGGGCCTCACCCTGCTCCTGGGACGCTGACCGCCCGCCGCGGACAGCCGCTCGTCAGCACCGTTCGACTTCACTCGTCCTGAAGGAGAGAGCAATGCCCCTGTGGCACGTCTATCATCCGGTCGACGCCTACTCCGCGGAGCAGAAGCGGCAATTCGCCGCGGACGTCACGGAGTACTACACCCGGGTCGGTCTGCCGAAGTTCTACGTCGTCACCCTTTTCCACGAGGTCCCCGAGTCCTCGTTCCTGGTCGGCGGGGAGCCGTCGGACAACACCGTCCGGGTCGTGGTCGAGCACCTCGCCCGCCACTTGACGGACCCCGAGGTGAGGAAGAAGGGCACCGAGGGGCTCAACCGTCTGCTGGCCCCTCACACCCGGGACCGCGGGCTGCACTGCGAGTTCCACGTCGACGAGACGCCCCGGGACCTCTGGATGATCGACGGGATGTGGCCCCCTCCCTCGCGCAGCGAAGCCGAACAGCTCTGGGTGCGGGAGAACCGCCCGGTGGCGTACTGACCGCGACCGCGTCGCGATGGCGCGAGGCCGCCGGCATCGACCGGCGGTCTCGCCCCTCCCCGCGAAATCCGTGGCCGAGCGGGGAGGGGTCTGATTGGATCGCGGTATGGCCCAGGAAGACACGCGGAAGATCGGGATCCTGCTGTTCCCGGACGTGGAGGAGCTCGACGCCATCGGTCCATGGGAGGTGCTGTCCTACTGGACGCGCAACTTCGCCGAGGACGGGTGGCGGGTGTTCTGCTTCTCCGCCGATGGAAACCCTGTGACCTGCGCGAAGGGGCTCACCGTAGCGGCCCATCACGCGATGGCCGACCTGCCCGCCCTGGATGTGCTGCTGCACCCCGGCGGCCAGGGGACCCGGCCCCAGCTCGGGGACGAGCGGCATCTGGAGTGGGTCCGGGCCCAGCGGCGATCCGTGCCCCTGATGACGAGCGTGTGCACGGGCTCGCTGGTCTACGCGGCGGCCGGACTGCTGGCCGGGCGGCCCGCGACCACGCATTGGGCGTCGCTGGACCGGCTCACCGAGCTCGACCCGACGATCGACGTACGCCCCGATGAGCGGTTCGTCGACGACGGTGACCTGATCACCTCCGCGGGGGTCTCGGCCGGTATCGACATGGCCCTTCACCTGGTGGCCAGGCTGGCCTCGCCGGAGCGCGCACGCCAGGTGCGGCGTGGCATCCAGTACGACCCGCGGCCACCGGTGTGAGCTCAGAGCCTGTGTCATATCCCCGGCCGGATCAGCGTGCGGCGTCAGGGGGCACCTCCCAGCGGTAGCTGGGGGAGCGTGCGATCGCAAGGCGCCGGAGCGCCCTCGTGGCGGAGCCACATGGGCGTTTCGGCAACGCCGCGAGCGTGCGTGCCAGGCGTCGCACGCCCGGCCGGGGATATGACACAGGCTCTCAGCCGGGGCTGGAGCGGCCGTGCCGCCAGTAGCCGAAGAACGCGATGTCCGGCTTCGGCACGCCGCGGTCGCGCACCAAGTGGCGGCGCAGCCCGGTGGCCAGTCCGGCTTCCCCGGCGACCCAGGTGTAGAACCGGCCCGGTCGCAGCGACGACGTCCTGACCGCCTCGAGGGCCAGTCCGCCGGGCAGGGTGTCCGCGCCGTCCCGGGCCAGCCACCGCACCCGTACACCCTCGGGAGCGGTGATGTCCTTACGGATGTCGGCGGTCCCGGGCACCTCCAGGAAGACCTCCGCCACCAGTGACGCCGGAGCGTCCTCGAGGATGGCGAGGATCGCCGGTACGGCGCTCTCGTCCCCGGCGAGCAGCTGCCATTCGGCATGGGCCGGTGGCAGATAGCTCATGCCCATGTCGAAGATGCCCGCCGGGTCTCCGGGCCGGGCGCGGCGGGCCCAGGCGGAGGCCGGGGTGTCGCCGTGCAGGGCGAACTCGATGTCCACCTCGCCGAGTTCGGGCCGGGCGCGCCGGATGGTGAAGTTGCGCACCCATGGTCGGCGTGACTTCGGCAGGAGGAGCAATTCCGCCATCCACGCCTCGCTGGACAGCTTCGGCATCCTCAGTCCGTCCTGCCCTTCGCGGGGGAAGAACAGCCGCACCATCTGGTCGAAGCCCATCGGCTTCAGATGTTCCAGTTCGGGTCCGCCGAGCGTGATGGTCGAGAAGGCGGGTGTCAGCGATGTGTTCCGGCGCACCTCCAGCGTGATCATTTGCCGTGATTCGGGCGTGCGCATCTTGGGCAACATGTCGTTCCTCACGTCGGGTTGGAGGCCGCTCGCCGCCTGGTCACAGGTCCACGACGAGCCGCGGGGACAGGGCGCGGGACACACAGGCGTACATCCGGCCCGCGGGGGCGCCGATGTCGTCCCGGTGCTCGGGTTCGCCGTCGAGCACGGCCACTTCGCAGGTGCCGCAGACGCCTTCACGGCATCCGGACGCCACGGGAAATCCGGCGTGGGTCAGGGCGTCCAGCAGCGATTCGTCGTCGGGCACCTGAACCGTCCGCCCCGACCGGGCACACACCGCCTCGAACGCCGTGTTGGGCGCGAACGTCCTGGGCGCCGGGCGGAACCGCTCCGCGTACAGCCGCCCCGAGGGGAACGCGTCCTCCGCCGCGGCGAGCATCGGTCCGGGGCCGCAGGCGTAGACCACGGCACCGGGGCTCAGCGCGGATGCCAGCGCCGCGAAGTCCGGCCTGCCCTGCTGTCGCGTGGCGACGATCCGCACCCGATCGCCGTAGGAGGAGCGCAGTTCGTCGACGAAGGGCATGGACGCCACCGACTGCCCCAGGTACACGAGCGACGCCGGGACGTCCGACGCGGCCGCCGCCCGCAGCATCGGCAGGATCGGGGTGATGCCGATCCCGCCGGCGAGGAAGAGGTACTCCGGCGCGGGGAGCAGCGGGAAGTGGTTCCGCGGCAGCGACACATCGAGGGTGCGGCCCCGGCGCAGGAACCGGTGGATGTACTCCGAACCACCGCGGCTGAGGCGGTCGTTGCGTACGGCGACGCGATAGGACTCCCGGTCCGCCGGGTCTCCGCACAGCGAGTACTGCCGGGTCAGCCAGTTCGGCAGCGCCAGGTCGATATGGGCGCCCGGCTCCCAGGGCGCCAGCGGGCCGGTGGCGCCCCGCAGGACGAGGGAGACGACGTCTTCGGCGACCTGCTCGATGTGGTCGACGACGGTCTGTTGCATCGTTGATTCACCTTGTGCCGTGGTCAGTAGAGTTTCCGGTAGCCCTCTTCGAGAGCGTGGGTGAGCGCCATCGGGTCGATGTCCATCCCGAATTGGGCGGTGGCGATCTCGCCGACCGACGGGATCTCGTCGGCGAGGGCCTGGCTCGCGGGATCCCACAGCCGGGAGCGGATGAGCGCGCGACCGCAGTGGAAGTACGCCTCCGCCACCTCGACGACGATCGCCAGCACCGGATCCTTGGCCTCGGTCTGCATCCGGGCGAGCACATCGGGGTCGTCGGTGGGGTAGGCGCGGCCGTTGATCCGCAAGGTCTCCCGCAGCCCGGGGATGAGGAAGAGCAGCCCGATCCCGTCGTTCTCGGCGAGGTTGCGGAAGGAGTCGGCGATCTTGTTGCCGGGGCGGTCGGGAATCGCGAGCGTGTGGTCGTCGAGGACCTTCACGAACCCCGGGTAGTCGCCGCGGGGGGAGCAGTCGGCGCGCCCCTCCGCGTCCGCCGTGGCCATGGACAGGAAGGGGGAGTGCGCGATGAAGAGGCGGAAGTACTCGTCGATATGGTCCTGGACCTTGGCCTTGACCATGGCTTCGGGCTCCCCGAGCAGGGCGTGGACCTCGGCCGGCGACAACCGCCGGGGGCGTTTGCTGGTCTGCGTCATGAGGACTCCTTCCGGGAGGGGGGGGAGCGGAGGGCGCGGGGTCCGTGCCGGTCGCCTCCCGCCTCCCTGCCGACGACGGTGGCTCACCGCTCCGCCGCAGTTCATGGCACTATTGTGAGCAATTACTCAGGTCTCGCGCCACTCGCTTTCACGGGCGCTGTGCAGGAGGTGTCATGACGACCGGCCGTCGCGGACTTCAGCCACGTAAGCAGCCACGCCAGGCGCGGGCCGAGCTCACCCGGCAGCGCATCCTCACCGCCGCTGCTCACATTTTCGCCGAGTACGGCTATGCCGCCGGGACCACCAATCGCATCGCCGAGCGCGCCCGGATCTCGATCGGTTCGCTGTATCAGTACTATCCGAACAAGGACGTGATCCTGGCCGAGTTGCTGATCCGTCACCTCGACACCGGGGGCGACGCCATCAGGCGCCGCCAGGACGAGGACGAACCGGAGTCCATGGAAGAGATCATCCGTGGTTTCGCGCGCCCCGTGATCGCCAACCATCTGGACGACCCGCAGCTGCTCCGCGTCATGATGGAACACGGGCCACGGTCACCCGAGTTGCTCGAGAAGGTCGCCCGGCATCAGCGGGAACGGGTCGCCTACACCCAGGAGTTGCTCGAGCGCCATCCCGAGGTCCGGGTCGAGGACACCTACGTCGCCGCCCGGCTCGTGGTGTCCGCGGTCGAGCTCCTCGTCCACCAGCTCATCGCGGCGCCCGACCCCATCGACACCAAGCGGCTGGAGAACGAACTGGTCGCGATGATCACCCGCTATCTCACGGCGGCGCCGGGTGGAACCGGCGGGGTCGGCCGGCCACGGGACGAGGGACGGGCACCCGGTGGCCCGGGTGCCCGTCCCTCGTGAGGTGTGATGGGTGAATTGCGCGATGTGTGATGTGTGCCGCGGTCGGCCCGCGGGCGTCAGTCGACCGCGATGATGGGCTTGCGCAGGTCGAACCATGCCGCCAGGTCGAGGGCGCGTTCGATGGTGGTGCGCTGCTGAGTGGTGATGACCTCCGCCGGTGCGTCGAGCGCATCCCTCAGCGTCTCGGTGCGGCACAGTTCGAGGGCCGGGTGTCCGGAGGTGATGAGGTCGCCCGCCTGCCGCCTGATGGCGGCGAGATAGGCGGGGTCGAAGCTGGCGGGGTAACCACTCTTCTTACGGTTGGCCACGGACTCGGGCAGCACATCGCGGGTGGCCTCGCGCAGGATGCTCTTCTCCCGCCCGTCGAATGTCTTCAGCGACCAGGGGGTGTTGAAGACATAGGAGACGAGGCGGTGGTCGCAGAACGGCACCCTGACCTCGAGGCCGACGGCCATGCTCATCCGGTCCTTGCGGTCGAGCAGGGTGTTGACCATGCGGGTGAGGTGCAGATAGCAGACCTGCCGCATGCGCTTCTCCAGACCGGTCTCTCCGTCCTTGAGCGGGACTTCGTCCAGGGCGCTGAGGTAGTGGTCGCGCAGGTAGGTGTCCAGGTCGAGCTTCTCGGTGAGGTCCTGGGACAGCAGATCCTTGGTCTCGCCGAGCGTCAGTCCTCCGGCGAGCCAGGGAAAGGTGTCGGCCTCGCGCCGCTCGTCGTGGAACCACGGGTAGCCGCCGAAGACCTCATCGGCCGACTCGCCCGACAGGGCCACGGTCGACTGTTCGCGAACGGCCTTGAACAGCAGATAGAGGGAGTTGTCCCGGTCGCCGAGCCCGATGGGCAGATCCCTCGCCGCGATGGCCGCCCGCCTGACGGCCGGGTCGGACAGGGCGGAGCCGTCGAGCACGATGTCCCGGTGGTCGCATTTCACATGCTCGGCCACGGCGTGCACATACGGCGTGTCGATGCTGGGCGCCACGTCGATCGCGCGGAAGTTCTCCGCCTGCCCGGGGAAGTCCACGGCGAAGCTGCGGACGGTTTCGCCGTGTTCACCGAGCTTGCGGGCGGCCAGCGAGGTCATCGCCGAGGAGTCGAGCCCCCCGGAGAGCAGGGTGCAGCGGGGCACGTCGGAGACGAGCTGACGGGCGATGATGTCCTCCAGGAGCTCCCGCACATGGGCGACGGTCGCCTCCTGACCATCGGTGTGCTCGGAGACCTCCAGCCGCCAGTACGCCTGCTCGCGGAGTCCATTGCGGTCGACGACGGCGATGTGGCCGGGGCGCAGCTCCTTCATGCCCTTCCAGATCGCATGGCCCGGGGTCTTGGCGAAGGAGAAGATCTCCCGCAGCCCGTCCAGACCGACCTCGGGGGCGGCGAGCGGATTGGCGAGGATGGCCTTGGGCTCGGATCCGAAGAGGACGCCGTCGTCGGTCTCGTAGTAGTAGAACGGCTTTATGCCCATCCGGTCCCGGATCATCACCAGTTTCTCGGTGCGGGAGTCCCAGATGGCGAAGGCATACATGCCGTTCAACTTCTCGGTGAGGGATTCGCCCCATTCGACATAGCCGCGCAGGACGACCTCGGTGTCGGAGTCGGTGGTGAAGCCGTGGCCCCTGCGGCGCAGTTCGTCGCGCAGCTCGGTGAAGTTGTACGCCTCACCGGAGTAGACCATGCTCACGGGGCCGTCGGCCGTGTCGACCACCATGGGCTGCGCCCCGCCGGGCAGGTCGATGACGGCCAGCCTCCGGTGCCCGAGCGCCGCCCTGCCGGTCACCCACGCTCCGGCCGCGTCCGGGCCCCGGCAGGCCATCGTCTCCGTCATGGTGTCGAGGACGTGGCGGTGGGAGGTCAGATCGCGACGGTAGGAGACCCAGCCGGTGATGCCGCACACAGTGATCATCCCTTTCACTCAGCGGGAGATGGTTGCCTGTGAAAACCATCTACCTCTCCGGAGGGGGATCGCTACCGGGAGCTGATCTCCGGGGGAGTGGTATTTCTCACTGGTAAATTCCTGTTAATGGTAAGTTTCGTCATGCGTGCTGTCCGAAAAACGACGCCCACTAAGTCACTATTTTACGGCTGATATCCGCGTCGTAATTCATCGAGGAATGACCGGCGGTATACGAAGGAGGAGGAACGGCTCCGTGCCGGCCCCGGCCCTCCGTGATGGGTCGCGGCACATGGGTGGTGGCCGGGGTTAAAGAGCTCGCGTGTCGTTCGGCAAGCATGTGGGAGCCGCGCCGAGAGCCCGCGTGGTGCGGATGGTTGGGGGCGCCGACGACCCCCATGACCTGGGGAGCTAGCATATGAGCGCCACCTAGCTCGAAAGATAAACTTGTGACTCTCAACGAGGACTCGTTCACCAACTGGAAGCACCGCGAGGAGATCGCGGAGTCGATGATCCCCCTCATCGGGAAGCTGCATCGGGAGCGGGACGTCACGGTCCTGCTGCACAGCCGCTCCTTGGTGAACAAGTCGGTCGTCAGCATCCTGAAGACCCACCGATTCGCCCGTCAGATCGCCGGTGCGGAGCTCTCGGTCACCGACACTCTGCCGTTCCTGCGGGCGCTCACCGCGCTGGATCTCGGCCCCTCCCAGATCGACATCGGCATGCTCGCCGAGACGCACCGGGCCGATGACCGCGGTCTCTCCGTGGAGGAGTTCACCGCCGGGGCCGTCGCCGGGGCCACCGGCGCCAACAAGATCGAGTGCCGTGAGGGGCGCGATGTCGTCCTCTACGGGTTCGGGCGGATCGGGCGGCTGGTCGCCCGGCTGCTCATCGAGAAGGCCGGGTCCGGCAACGGGCTGCGGCTGCGGGCCATCGTCGTCCGCGGGAGCGGCGGGCGGGCCGGTGAGGATCTCGTCAAGCGGGCCTCGCTGCTGCGCCGCGACTCCATCCACGGCCAGTTCCAGGGCACGATCACCGTGGACGAGACGAACGGCAAGATCATCGCCAATGGCAACGAGATCAAGGTGATCTACGCCGACGACCCGACGTCGGTGGACTACACGGCGTACGGCATCAAGGACGCCATCCTCATCGACAACACCGGCAAGTGGCGCGACCGCGAAGGGCTGTCCAGGCATCTGCGCCCCGGTATCGACAAGGTGGTGCTGACCGCGCCGGGCAAGGGCGATGTCCCCAACGTCGTCCATGGCGTCAACCACGACACGATCAAGCCGGACGAGCAGATCCTGTCCTGCGCCTCGTGCACCACCAACGCGATCGTCCCGCCGCTGAAGGCGATGGCGGACGAGTACGGCGTGCTGCGCGGCCATGTGGAGACCGTCCACTCGTTCACCAACGACCAGAACCTGCTGGACAACTACCACAAGTCCGACCGCCGTGGCCGCTCCGCGCCGCTCAACATGGTCATCACCGAGACCGGTGCCGCCTCCGCCGTGGCGAAGGCCCTGCCCGACCTCAAGGCGAAGATCACCGGCAGCTCGATCCGCGTTCCGGTGCCGGACGTCTCGATCGCGATCCTCAATCTGCAGCTCGAGCGCGAGACCACCCGCGAGGAAGTCCTGGATTATCTCCGCGATGTGTCCCTGACCTCGCCGCTCAAGCGCCAGATCGACTTCATCAGCGCCCCCGACGCGGTCTCCAACGACTTCATCGGCTCGCGCCACGCCTCGATCGTCGACGCGGGCGCCACCAAGGTCGAGGGCGACAACGCGATCCTCTACCTCTGGTACGACAACGAGTTCGGCTACTCCTGCCAGGTCATCCGCGTCGTCCAGTACGTCTCCGGGGTGGAGTACCCGACCTACCCCGCCCCGGTGGTCTGACACCCGCCACCACAACGGTCCCGCTTCCGGACCCGTCCGGAAGCGGTCCGCCTACTCGCCCGTTCCGGACATGTCGGCCAGCAGCCGTACGATGCCCGCCGGCCCGAAGACATCCTGGGTGGCGAGGGCGATGCCGCCGTGGAGCCCGGAACCGCCCTTGAGCTGTGTCGCGGTGATGGTCAGTTTGCGGGTGGCCAGGGGGAGGGCGCGCTGGTACACGACGGCTCGTACGGCGGAGACCAGGTCGTCGCGGAGTTCGCTCAACGGACCGGCCAGGATGATGCTGCGGTGCACCGGCTGCCCCGGGAGTTCTCCGGCGGCCGGCGCCAGCGGATCGCCATCGCGCGCGCCCTGTGCCGGGACCCCAGGCTGATCGTCTGCGATGAACCGGTCAGCGCCCTCGACCTGACGACGCAGGCCCGGGTGCTCGACCTGTTCACCGAGATCCAGGAGGCCACGGGCGTGGCGTATCTGTTCGTCACCCATGACCTGTCCGTGGTCCGGCACATCAGCCACCGGGTGGCCGTGCTGTACCGTGGCGACATCGTGGAGACGGGAGCCGCCGCCCAGGTCACCGAGGCACCGGAACACGCCTATACGCGGCGGCTGTTGCTCGCGGCGCCGGTGCCGGACCCCGACCGCCAGGCGCGGCGCCGGGCCGAACGGCTGAAGGAGGCCGCCTCATGACCTTCCGCACCCGGGGACTCGACCGGGTCCACCGGCGGGCCGACTGAGATGTCCCTCGTCTACATCCTGGACGACGACGAGGAGCTGAGCGAATCGCTCGCCTGGCTCCTCGAGTCGGTCGGCATCCGCTCCGAGCGCTTCCACGACGCCCGGACCTTCCTGCGCTCCTACGACCGTGACCGTCCCGCCTGCCTGGTCCTCGACGTCCGCATGCCCGAGCTGAGCGGGTTCGACGTACAGCAGCTGCTGAACGAGACGGGCACGCCGATGCCCGTCGTCTTCGTCTCCGCGCACGGCGACATCCGGATGTCCGTACGCGCCCTGCAGAACGGCGCGGTCGACTTCCTCGAGAAGCCCTACGAGCCCCAGCACATGCTGGACGTCGTGCAGGCCGCGCGGCGCACCGCGCGGGAACGCTTCGAGCGGGTCGCCGTCCAGCGGGAACTGCGGGCCGGCCTGGACCGGCTGACCGCCCGTGAACGGGAGGTGCTCGCACTGTCCGTCGACGGCGTGCCCAACAAGCGCATCGCCACCCGGCTCGGCATCAGCGCCAAGACCGTCGATGTGCACCGCGCCCGGATCCGGGAGAAGACCGGCGCCGAGACCATCGCGACCCTCGTGCACGACATCCTCCGGCTGGGGCTGCGGCCCCCGGCGGAGCGATGAGGGACACCGCCACGGGCCGTCTTCCCGCCGCGGGCTTCCGGACGTTGATGGAGGCCCTGAAGTACTGCGTCCTGCTGCACGACGCCCGGACGTACGAGATCCTCTGGGCCAACCGGGCGGCCTGCGAACTGCTCGGCTGGACCGTCGATGAGCTGAAGCCCCTCAAGGCACCGGACATGAGCAAGAACGCCCGGCAGTACAGCCGTGAACTCGGGCACCGCTGGCTCGGGCACGCGGCGCGGCACGGCATCAGCGCCACCGAGTGGTGCTATCGCTCCCGGAGCGGCGAGGAGATCCTCACCGAGGCGATCGCCATCCGTGTCGCCCTGCCGGCACGGACCGTGGTGATGGTCCAGTTCCGGGACATCGCCGAGGAGAAGGCGGTCCGGCGCGATCTGTCCCGCACCGAGAGCAGGCTGCGGGCCTTTCTGAGCGGCCTGGCCGAGGGGATCGTCGTCCTCGACGACGCCGACCGGGTGGTCTTCGCCAGCGAATCCGCGGCCAGGCTGCTCGGCGGCGATCTCCACGGGGCGGACTTCGCCGGCTACTGCCACGACGGACCCGTACCCGACCGCGAGGGCCGCTACCGGTTCGCCGCACCCGGCGACGAGCCCCGCTGGTACGCGGCCACCTGCCAGTACATCGAGATCGAGAGCGATCTGCACGGCCGGATGCTGCTCTTCTACGACATCACCGACCGGGTCCGCGCCGAGGAGGAGCACCGCCGTGACACCCAGCGCCTGAACCACCTGGCCCGCAACAACGCCATGGGCGACATGGCGATGGCGATCGCGCACGAGGTGAGCCAGCCGCTCGCGGCCGCCTACAACTTCGTGGAGGGGGCCCGCGGCCGGCTCGGAGACGGCGACGAGGCCGTGGCCTGGGGACTGGACAACGCCGTCCGGCAGATCGAGCGGGCCCGGCGGATCCTCGGCAGCCTGCGCGGTTATGTCGGCCGCCTGGAGCAGTCCGAGCAACGGACCGACCTCAACGCGATCGTGCGCGACTGCGCGTACTTCATCGAGCTCAGGGCCCGGGAGCACGCGGTGGCCGTCGAGTACGACCTCACCGGCGAGCCGCTGCCGGTGCTGTGCGAGAACGTACTCATCGGGCAGGTCGTGATGAACCTCGCCTTCAACGCGGTGGACGAGATGGCCGACTGGCCGGAGGCGGAACGAGAGGTGCGGGTCACCACCCGGCGGGGCGGGGACGGATCCGCCGTGCTGGAGGTCCGGGACCGGGGGAACGGACCGCCGCCCGGGGACCGGCTCTTCGACGGTGTCTTCACCTCGAAGGAGAACGGCAGCGGCATCGGCCTCGCCCTCAGCCACCGCATCATCACCCGTCACGGCGGCCGGATGGAGGCCGGAGCGAACCAGCCGCGCGGCGCGGCCTTCCGTTTCACGCTGCCCATGGCCGTTCCCGGCCGGTAGTTGGTACTCCTGCATAGGGGAAATCCCCTACGCGATGAATCCAACGCCCAATTGAGGCCCATGAGCGGCCACGCCTAGCGTGATGACAAGGCGGGCGGGACAAGCGCCCGGCAATGCGAGGGGATTCGCTCATGACGCAGACGCTGGATGCCGCCAAGGCGGCGGCCGCAGGGCGGTCGGCCTCCGGAGCGGCCTTCGACCGGGTGCTGGACGTGGTCGAACGGCGGCGTGCCGAATTCGATGAGAAGAGGCATGTTCCGCGGGATGTGATCGAGGAATTCAAGAACGCGGGAATCTACCGGGCGAGCACACCGAAGAAATTCGGCGGAGACGCCCTGCCGCCCGCCGAATTCCTCCGGCTCATCGAACGGATCGCGGTCGTCGACGGCTCGGCAGGCTGGGTCGCCAGCTTCGGCTCGTCCCTGATCTACCTGGCCGCGCTTCCGCTTCAGACCCAGGCCGGGCTGTACGCCGACGGGCCCGATCTGGTCTTCGCCGGCGGACTGTTCCCGGTGCGGCCCGCCGAGCGGGTTCCGGGTGGCCACCGGGTCTCCGGCCGCTGGAGGTTCGCCAGCGGCTGCCTGGGCGCGGACGTGCTCGGCGTGGGCATCAAGGGCGGGGAGGACGGGGGCGGCTGTCCGCTCACCGCCGTGCTGCGGCCCGAGCAGGTGGAGATCGTCGAGAACTGGAACGTCATCGGGATGCGCGGCACCGGAAGCCACGATCTGGTGGTGGACGGGGCCGTCGTCCCCGACGAGTGGACGTTCGTCCGCGGCGGCGAGCCCACCGTGGACGAACCGCTCTACCGCTACCCGTCCGTCCCCTACGCCGCCCAGGTGCTGGCCGTCGTCGGCCTCGGGGTGGCGCGGGCCGCGCTCGACCACGTCATCGCCCAGGGCGGACGCGCGAGCTACACGGGCGCCCCGGTCCCCGCCGAGCGTGCCACCTATCGCATCGCGGTCGGCCAGGCCGAGGCCCAACTCCGTTCCGCGCGGGCCTACTTCTACGAAACCACCGAGGAGGTATGGGCCACCGTGACGGCGGGGGACCCGGCGAGCGCCCGACAGGCCAGCTCGCTGCGGCTCGCCTCCGCCCACCTCGCGAAGACCTCCTTCGAGGTCGTCCGAGCCGCCTACCAGCTCGGTGGCATCGCCGCCATCGCGGACGGCAATCCCATGGAGCGCTGTCTGCGCGATGCCTCGGTCGTCCCGCAGCACGCCTTCCTGCAGGAGGGCATGTACGACGGCGCGGGCGCGGTCCTCATGGGCGTTCAGCCCTTCCCCGGCTACCTCTGACCCGGTCACCTTCGCCCCGGCACCTGTGGCCCGGCACCTGTGGCCCGGCCACTTCCGAAAGGCAGGAATCCATCATGTCCGCTTCTCCCGAGGCGCCCCTGCGCGTGCTGTTCTGCATCGGCGTCAACCAGAACTTCTTCGACCTGCCCACGGGCCGGAGCAAGATCGTCTGGGATGGCTTCACATCCATGCTGAGGCAGCTGTACGAACTGCCCGGAGTGACCGTCCTGGGCACCATCGACGACGACCAGCACATGGTCGGCCCCTCCGACTCCTGGCCCTGGACCTGCTACGTCCTCGCCGACGTCGCCGACCAGCCGACGGTCGCCGCCGCCTGCGACCTCTTCCGCACCGTCCAGGTCGGCGAGCACGGCCTGTGGCGCTATATGAAGATCGAGGCGCGCGCCGGCCGTCCGCTGCCCGAGCCGGAGGCCACCCGATGACCGAGGAGACCCGCCGCGTCGCCCTCGTCACCGGGGCCGCCCGTGGCCTGGGCGAGTGCATCGCCCGGCGGCTGCACGGCCAGGGCTACCGCGTCGCCCTCACCGACCTGGACGAGGAGGGCGCGGTGCAGGCCGCGGCGGACCTCGACCCGGAGGGCCGCGCCACCGTGGGGCTGGCCCTGGACGTGCGCGAGAAGAGCGCCTTCGGGGCCGTCCGCGAACAGCTCGTCGACCGCTGGGGCGCCGTCCATGTGCTGGTCAACAACGCCGCACTGACCAAGGCCGAATCGGTGATGGACATCAGCCCCGAGAGCTTCGACCGGGTCGTGTCCACCAACCTCAACGGCGCCTTCTTCGGCTGTCAGGTCTTCGGCGGCTACTTCGCCGAACGGGGCTATGGGCGCATCGTCAACATCGCGTCCGTCGCCGGCCAGAACGGCGGTACGGGGACCGGCGCGCACTACGCGGCGGCGAAGGGCGGAGTGGCCACTCTGACCAAGGTCTTCGCCCGCGAACTCGCGCCGCACGGGGTGACGGTGAACGCCATCTCCCCGGGCCCCCTGGACCTGCCGGTGGTCCGCGACATCATCTCGCCGGACAAGATCGACGCCTTCGAACGCGCCATCCCCGTAGGGCGGTTGGGACGTCCGGAGTTCATCGCCGACATGGCCGTGCTGCTCGCTGCCGACCATGCGGACGCGGTCACCGGCGCGTGCTGGGACGCCAACGGCGGTCTGTACATGCGCTGACGTTCCCCCGGAGCACCGCGCCCACTTGACTGAATCCGAAAACGAGGCAGCAGAGGAGGGGCCCCGCCGTGACCCCCGACCCGTCCCAGTTCCGGGAGGCGATGGCGCATCTCCCGGCAGCCGTCAACATCCTGACCACCAACGGCCCGAACGGCCGCTGTGGCATCACCGTCAGCGCGGTCTGCTCCGTGACCGACGATCCGCCGACCGTTCTGGTCTGCGTCAACCGCGGCAGCGCCATGCACGATGTGTTCCGGGCCAACGGAAGGGTCTGCGTCAATGTGCTCGGCGGCGCCCAGCAGGAACTGGCCCTGCACTTCGCCGGGGCCACGAAGGTGCCGATGGCCGAGCGCTTCACCTGGGACGTCTGGGACCGGACCCACGATGTGCCGGTGCTCGAGGACGCCCTGGTGAGCGTCATCGGCACGATCACGCACGCCGTCCCCATGGGCTCCCACAGCGTGCTGTTCGTCGACATCGAGCAGATCCGCACCCGCTCGGGCGGGCAGAGCCTCGTCTACTTCAACCGGGCGTTCCACCGCCTGGACGCCACACCGCTGGTACCTGGGTGAGAAGGTCATCGAGTCCTGGTCCGCATCTCCAGCACCACCTTTCCCCACGGGTGGCCGGACTCGATCGCGCGGAGGGCGGCCGGGGCCTCGGCAAAGGGGAAGACCTGCCGGACGTGGGGGTCGAGCCGGCCGTCCCGGACCCGGCGGGCGAGTTCGCCCAGGGTCTCCGCCCGGTTGCCACGGGACAGCTGCCGGGCACCGAAGCGGGCCGCGGTCTCCGGGTCGGCGACCGTGAGGACCCGGCAGCCCGTGGACATCAGCCCGGAGACCGTGTCCAGGGCGTCGCCGCCCACCAGGTCCAGTACGGCGTCCGCACCGTTCGGGAGCGCGGCGGCCAGCCGGTCCGCGGTGTCGTCACCGTCGTACGGAACGGCGGTGGCGCCCAGGGACGACACGAACTCCCGCTTCGCACCGGACGCGGTGCCGACCACCGACACCCCCTCCGACGCGGCGAGTTGGACTGCCGCCACCCCGACCCCGCCTCCGGCGCCCAGGATCAGCAGGGTCTCCCCGGCGGTCACCTCGAGTCCGCGCACGGAGTCGTACGCGGTCCCCGCCGCCACGGGGAGCGCCGCCGCGTCGGTGTACGACAGCCCCTCCGGCTTGACGATCGTGAAGTCGGCGGTCAGGACGGCGTGGTGGGCATAGCCGCCGCAGCCACGCGCACTGCTGCCGAACACCGCGTCGCCCACGGCGAACCCCTCGACCCCGGGGCCGAGGGCCACCACCACCCCGGCCGCCTCGCGCCCGAACACCGCCGGGAGGCCGAGCGGCAGGAACGACCGGTGCATCCCCTCGCGCACCTTCCAGTCGACCGGATTGACACCTGCCGCATACACCTCGACCAGCAGTTCCCCCGGCCCGGGGGAGGGGAGCGGAAGGTCCAGGAAGCGCTCCACGCCGGGGCCGCCGTACGCCGTGAATCCGTATGCGTTGTCCATGCTCCTCATTCCGCCGCCGCGGCCTTGAGGCTCCGACGCCGCTCACGGCGTTCCCGCTGGCGCTCGGGGTCCGGTACGGGGGCGGCGAGCATGAGCCGTCGCGTATAGGGGTCCCGCGGGTCGCCGGTCACGGCCGTCGCCTCGCCCGACTCCACGATCCGGCCACGGTGCATCACGGCCACGCGATGACTGACACACCGCACCACCGACAGATCGTGGGTGATGAACAAATAGGCGACACCCGTGCGCTCCTGGATCTCCACGAACAGCTCCAGCACCCGCGCCTGGGTGGACAGGTCCAGCGCGCTGACCGGTTCGTCGCACACGATCAGCCGTGGCTCGCGGCACAGGGCCCGCGCGATCGCCACGCGCTGGCGCTGACCGCCGGAGAACTCCCGGGGCAGCCGGTGTGCGGCGTCGGCCGGCAGCCGCACCTGGTCGAGCAGTCCGCGGACCCGCTCCTCGGCGGAGGCGCGGGCGGTGCCCGAGACCAGCAGGGGCTCAGTGAGGATGTCGCCCACCGTCATCGCCGGGTTCAGCGAGGTGTAGGGGTCCTGGAAGACGACCTGGATCTCGGCGCTGAGCGCGCGCCGCTCCCGCGCGCTCAGCCGTGAGATCACCCGGCCCGCATAGCGGATCTCGCCCTCGGCCACCGGGGCGAGTCCGAGCACCGCGCGCCCGAGCGTGGTTTTGCCCGAGCCCGATTCGCCGACCAGCCCCACCGTCTCACCGGGCCGGATGTCCAGGGAGACACCGTGCAGGGCCCGGAACGGCTGGGCGCGCCGCCCCTTGACGGCGTACGCCACGACCAGCCCGTCGACTTCCAGCACATTGGCCGGGGTGGTGTTCATACCTTCTCCTGGAGGGACGTGCCGGTCGCCGGGGCCTGCCGGAGTGGGGCGCGGGGCGGGGCGTCCTCCAGCGTCGAGTCCAGCAGCATGCGGGTGTACTCGTGGCGCGGTTCGGCGAACAGCCGCCCGGCCGGGGCGGTTTCGACGACCTGGCCGGTCCGCATGACGACCACCCGGTCGCAGATGTCCGCGACCACGCCGAAGTTGTGTGTCACCAGGATGAGACCCATCCGCCGCTCCTGCTGGAACTCCCGCAGCAGATCGAGGACGTCCGCCTGGACGGTGACGTCCAGCGCCGTGGTGGGCTCGTCCGCGATCAGCAGATCGGGGTCGCAGGACACGGCGCCCGCGATGAGGACCCGCTGGGCCATGCCGCCGGAGATCTGGTGCGGATAGGCGTGGTAGACGCGCTCCGGCTCGGCGATGCCGACCCGCTCCAGCAGGCCCAGGGCCTTCTCCCGCGCCTCCCGGGCCGTCACCTTCAGATGCCGCCGCATCGGGTCGATGAGCTGGGTGCCGATGCGGAAGGCCGGGTCGAGGTTGGACATCGGCTCCTGGGGGACGTAGGCGACGCGGCAGCCGCGCAGCGCGTTCCGCTCCTTGCGCCCGAGCCCCCGCAGATCGCGGCCGTCGAAGCTCAGCCGGTCGGCCTCGCTCCGGCCTTCCGGGGGCAGCAGTCCGAGGATCGCGAACGCCGTCTGGCCCTTGCCCGAGCCCGACTCGCCGACCAGACCGACCACTTCACCACGGCGTACGGTGAGCGACACCCCGTCCACCACGGTGCGCTCGCCGTCCCGGGCGGGGTAGGTCACCCGCAGGTTCTCGACCGCGAGGAGGCTGTCGTCACCGCCCGCCGGGAGAGCGCTGGGCCGTGCCGCCCCGGGGCGTCCGGGCCGCCGCGCCGCCGGGGCGCCCGTCTCCAGGAGCGCGTCCCGCAGGGCGTTGGCCAGCAGACCGAGTGCCGCCACGGTGATCACGATCGCCAGACCCGGGGCCACCAGCAGGGAGGGCTTGGTGTACAGGTTGGCGAACGCGTCGTTGAGCATCGCGCCCCAGCTGGCCTGCCCGGCCGAGCCGAGGCCGAGGAACTCGATGCCCGCCTGGATGACCACGGCCACGCCGAACATCTGCGCCGACTGGACGATGGTGGGTGCCTGCACCACCGGCAGGATGTGCCGGCGCACGATACGGGTGTCGCCGAGTCCGGAGACCCGGGCGGCGTCGACGTACAGTTCCTCGCGCACCGAGGTGACCGAGGCCCGTACGAGGCGGAAGACCCCGGGAGCGAGGATGATGCCGAGCACCGCCATCGTCGCGTTGGTGTCGGGGCCGATCGCGGCGATGGAGACCAGCAGCACCATGATGGCGGGCGCGGCCATGACGAGGCTCGCCAGCCAGCTGATGACGGCGTCGGACCGGCCCCGGTAGTAGCCGGCGAGCAACCCGGTCGGCACACCGATCAGCAGGGCGACCGCGACGGCGATGAACCCGCCGAGCAGGCTGACCCGTCCGCCGTACAGCAGCCGCGCGAGCACGTCCCGTCCGACGCTGTCGGCGCCGAGCGGGTGGCCGCCACCGGGCGGGGCGAAGGCGTCGGCCAGGGTGGCGCGGGTGGGGCCGGCCGAGGTGAGCAGGGGCGCGCAGACACTGGCCGCCACGATGAGGGCCAGCAGGACCAGGCACACCACCGCCATCGGATGGCGGAGCAGACGGCCCAGCGGATGGCCGCGTCTGCGGGTGGTGCCCGGCGCGGAATCGGGTGTGCCGGGGGTATCGCGGGTCGCGGAATGCGTCATCGGACACGCACCTTCGGGTTGAGCCAGCCGTAGGCGAGGTCCACCAGCAGATTGACCGCCACGACGATGAGGACGAGGTAGACCACGACGCCCATGACCAGGGGCGTGTCGCCATTGACGGTCGCTGTCACCGCGGCGGAGCCCACTCCGGGGAGTCCGAAGACCTTCTCGATGACGACGGCGCCGCCGACCAGGGAGATGAACTGGAGGGAGAGCACGGTCAGCGCCGGGGGTGCCGCGTTGCGCAGCACATGCCGGAAGAGCACCCTCCGCTCGCTCAGCCCCCGGCTGCGCAGCGTGCGCACGAAGTCCTGGCGCAGTACGTCGATGACCGACCCGCGCACCTGCTGGGCGGTGGCGGCGATGGCGCCGATGGCGAGCGAGACGGCGGGGAGGGTGATGGACCGGAGCCAGCCGGAGGGGGAGGAGGCGAGCGGCACATATCCGGTGGCGGGGAGCCAGCCCAGCTGGACGGCGAAGGTGGCGGAGAGCATCAGCGCCATCAGGAAGCTGGGTACCGCGTACCCGACGATGGCGGTCGCCTGGACCACCCGGTCGACCCATCCGCGTCGTACGGCGGCGGCCACACCGAGCACCGCACTGAGGACGGTGGCCAGCAGCAGTCCGCTGACCACGATGGACAGGGACACCGGTGCCTTGAGCACCAGGCTTTCGGAGACGGAGTCACCGCCGAACCAGGAGGTCCCGAAGTCGCCCCGGACCGCGTGGGCCAGCCACTGTCCGTACTGGCTGATCCATGGCCGGTCCAGGCCCAACTCATGTCTCTTGGCGGTGATTTGCTCCGGCGTCGCCATCGTGCCGGCGATGTTGCGCGCGGCGTCGGTCCCGGTGAGGCTCATCATCGCGAACGCCGTCGTCGCGAGTACATAGAGGAGCACCAGACCGGCCGCGACGCGGCGCACGAGAAAGGTCAGCATCGCGTTCTTTCCTTCCGCGTCAGCCGGCGGGGGCCATGTCGTAGATCGGTACCGCGGAGACGAAGGCCCGGGGCGTCACCTCGATCTTCTTGGAGTTGCCCTGGACGGCGTCCAGCACATCCCAGGGCGCGTTGAAGGCGTTGTCCTGAAGGTAGGAGTTGATCTCGCGGAACGCCGCGGTCTGCGCCGCGCCCCGGGCCCTCTGCGCCTTGTCGATCATGCGGTTGAGCCTCGGGTCGAAGTCCTTGGCGGGATTCCAGGCGGCGCCCTTGGCCAGCTCGGACTGGATGAAGTCCCAGGGCTGGCCGGACTGGAGCTTGAACCATGACATCGGGTACTCGCCGGACTGGAGGGCCGTGAACAGCCGGGTGAACGGGATCTTGTCCACCTTGACCTTGATGCCGATGTCCTCCAGGGCCTGGACCATGACGACCTGCTGGCCCGGCGCGACGGAGGAGACGTCGGGCATGGTGACGGTGAAGCCGTGTGGATAACCCGCCTCGGCGAGCAGCTTCCTGGCCTTGGCCGGGTCGTAGGCGTAGTCGCTCTCGAGGGACTTCTCGTACCAGGTGCTGCCCGCGGTCGCCATTTGCGAGGTGGCCGTGGCGTAGCCGAGGTTGAGCTTCTCGACGATGGTCTTCCGGTCGAAGGCGTGGTTCAGGGCCTGGCGCACCTTCACCTTGCCCAGGGCGGGCACGATCCTGCCGGTGCGGTCCCAGATGTAGAGGCCTTCGACGCTGTCGGCGTGCGCCCGCACCTCGAGGCCGCGGCCCTTGGCGTACTGGGCGGTCTGCGGGGTGATACGGGCCCAGTCGACCTGCCCGCTGAGCAGGGCGTTCAGCCGAGCGGTGGGATCGCTGATGTTCTTGATGACGATCTTGTCGAAGGGGTATGCCTTCGGGTTCCAGTAGTCCGGGTTGCGGGTGAAGGCGTAGGTGCTGCCGTTGGTCGTGGCGGCCTTGTCCAGGACGTAGGGGCCCGAGCCGACCGGACCGCCCTTCGCCGTCAGGTCCCTGGGACTGGCGATCATGCCCGAGGGGTCGCCGAGGTTCACCACGAGCTGGGGGTCGGGTGCCGACAGGTGGATGGCCACGGTCCGGGGGTTCACGACCTCGACCGAGTCGATGGCGCGCAGTTTGCCGGCCGCCTCGTTGGTGCCTTCCCTGGTGTGGAGCAGGCTCTTCCGTACGGCGGTCGCGTCGAGCGCGGTGCCGTCGGTGAACCTCACGTCCTTTCTGAGCCTCATGGTCAGCGCGGTGCGGTCGCGGTCATAGGACCAGGAGGTGGCCAGGTTCGGGTGGGGACGGGCCTTGGGGTCCAGCCGGACCAGGGAGTCGAAGACGGGCTCGTAGTACTGGATGTTGTCGCCCAGGGCGGCGGAGGCCAGGTCCCAGCCGGTGTGGGCGTTGCCGATGGACAGCGTCAGCGTGTCGTCTCCGGTGGCGGACGCCGTGGCGCCGGAGCGGCCGCACGCCGACGCGGCCACGAGGGTGAGGGCCACCCCTGCCATGACCATTCTTCGCATGTCGTCCTTCTGCTCTCGGATGCCGTGCTCAGCGCTGCCGCCGGGCCCACTCGCCGCAGAGCCGGACGCTTTCCTCGGGGGTGGCCTGGGCGCCGCGGTCGACCTCGATCACCAGCCAGCCGTCGAAGGTCTCGGGCAGGGCGGCGAGGGTGGCGGGGATGTCGACCGAGGCGTGGCCGGGCTCGGCCCACAGACCGGCCAGCACGGTCTTCTGGTACGTCCACCCCTCGGCGCGGCCCCGCTCGGCGACCTCGGCGTGGAAGTCCTTGACGTGGAGGGCGGCGACCCGGTCGGCGTAGTCGCGGATGAGGCCGATGACATCGGCGCCGGTCCAGCCGAGGTGGCCGATGTCCGGGCCGAAGGAGAGGACGTCCGAGGGCACGCCGTCGAGGATGAAGCGGGTCTCCTCCTCGGTCTCCGCCCAGGTGCCGATGTGGGGGTGGAACGCGGCGGCGACACCGTTCGCCCTGGTGGTCTCGCCCATGCGGGCGAACACCTCGCGCACCCGCTCCAGCCGTTCGGGAGTCGCCTCCGCGCCCACGGCCGGGCGGTGCACACGGGGGGCCTGCTTGTTCATGCCGGTGGCCACGAAGACCGTGGGCAGGCCCAGTTCGGCCATCTGGGTGCTGATGCGGTCGGTCTTGTCGAGCAGTTCGCGCAGGCTGCTCTCGTCCTCCGGGAGGGGGCCCGAGACATAGCCCGGGGCGGGCGCCAGACCGTGCTCGTCCAGCAGCCGGCCGTATTCGGCGGCCGTCATCCCGGCGGGCACGTCCGCGTGTACGGCGGCGATGCCGGCCTCGTGGATGACCTTGAGGCGCTCGGGCAGGGGCGGCGCCAGAGCGGGGTCGATCCAGCCGTCGTCGGTGGCGATCCACTGGAGGGGGTTGATCGCGATCCTGTCGTGGCGAATGGTCATGGGGGTCCTTTCCCTGAGGGCGGGGCGGTGGGACGGGCGGGTGTCAGACGGTGAAAAGGGGCTGGGGGCGCTCGCAGGAACTGTTCAATGTCACGGACCGGCCCTGCTGGGCGGAGCCCTCCAACGCGCGGAGCGCTTCGAGCACATGGAAGGCGAAGGCGGTGTTGGCGCGGTGCGGGCCGCCCTCGACGGCGTTCGCGAGGTCGCGGACCCCGAGCCCGCGGCGGGCCTGCTCGCGGGTGCCGACGGCGCCGAAGAGCTCCAGGGCCGGTTCCAGGACCGTCCAGTCGCCGTCTCCGTGCCGCCGGAGCCGCACATCGCCGTCGAAGTGGTTCGGGTTGGCCAGCGAGAGGGTGCCCTCGCTGCCGTAGATCTCCAGGTACGGCAGGTCGCTGTCCCAGACGTCGAAACTCATCTGGGTGGTGGCGATGACACCGGAGGCGAAGGTGAGCACCGCACCGGTGTGGGTGGGGATGGTGACCTCGACGGTGTCCACGGTCCGTTCGGGCGCGGTGACGGTGCGCTCGGGCACGCCTATGCGGGCGGCCGCCGAGACGGTGGAGACGGGACCGAGGCAGTTGACGAGGACGGCCAGGTAGTACGGACCCATGTCCATCACCGGGCCGCCTCCCGGCTGGAACAGGAAAGCCGGGTTCGGGTGCCAGGTCTCGGCCTTGCTGTGCCCGATGAAGGCGGAGGCGCCGATGGGCGTTCCGATCCGGCCCGAGTCGATCGCCTTGCGTGCCGTCTGGGCGGCGCTGCCGAGGAAGGTGTCCGGTGCCGATCCGAGGACACGCCCGGTGCGGGCGGCCGCCGCGAGGACCGCCTCGCCGTCCGTGACCGTGGTGGCCAGCGGCTTCTCGACGTAGACGTGTTTGCCCGCTTCCAGGGCCGTGATGATCGTACGGGCGTGGTGTACCGGCGGAGTCAGGTTGACCACGATGTCCACCGAGTCGTCGGCGTACAGCTCGCGGTCGTCACCCCAGACCGGGATGGAATGCTCGGCGGCCGCCCGCTTCGCCCGTGCCACATCGATATCGGCCACCCGCACGATCTCCAGCTCCGGGTAGCGGGCGAGACCGGTGACATACCGGCCGAAGATGTTGCCGCTGCCCAGGATGCCGATGCGATGGGTCTGTTTGGCCATGGCCGTGGGTTCCTCTCCCAGGAGTGGTGCGGGGGATGGTCGGGTTTGCCGGTGATCCGCGAACGTGTGCGGTGTGGTGGTGCCTTGCCGGGCCCCGCGGTGTCGCGTCGAGCGGTCCACCGCCCTTGCCTTCGGCAACGGGGGCGCCAGCGGACCGCCCGCTTCCAGCCGTTGAGTAAGGCGTGTTCGCGTCGCCTAACACCTTCGTTTAGTTCGGTTACCCCGAACAAGGGGCCGTTGTTAATTTTTCTTGCAAACTAATAACGTCTTAAAGGAGGGCTGTTCCGGGGTGATCCACGACAGCTAGGTTGGGGAAATGCGTGAAGGTGACGGTTATTCCGCCGATCAGACGCTGCTGCCCGCGGTTCCCGCCGGACTGCGCAGGGTGCTGGACCTCGTGTTGGCCGGTGAGGCGACCAACCGGGCCGAGATCGCGCGGCGCAGTGGTCTGGCCCGCTCCACCGTCGGCCAGCAGGTGGACCAACTCCTCGGCCGAGACATCCTGGAGGAGCTGGAGTCCGGCGAATCGGTGCGCGGGCGGCCGCCGCGGCTGCTGACCCTCAGCCCGCACGCGGGGACCATCGCCGTCGCCGACGTGGACACCCTGGACACCAGGATCGCGATCGCCGACCTCGGCGGACGTCTCATCGCCCAGGACACGGTGACCGTGCGCATCGACACGGGGCCGGAATCGGTTCTGGAGGTGGTGTGCGATCGGCTGCACGCCCTCTTGGAACGGTCGGGGCGCGATCCGGACCGGGTGCGTCAGGTGGTGATGGGGCTGCCGGCTCCCGTGGACCGGGACCGCGGTTGCCCGCTCAGGCCCAACGGCATGCCGGGCTGGGACGGCTACCCGGTCGCCGAACGGCTGCGCGCACGGTTCCGGGCCCCCGCCCAGGTGGACAATGACGCCAACCTCATGGCCCTCGGCGAGGCCGTTCAGGCCAGGACCGAAACCCCGGTGCTCTGCCTCAAGATCGGCAATGGGATCGGAGCGGGGCTCATCACCGCGGAGGGCCGGATCTACCGCGGCGCGGACGGCGCGGCCGGCGATGTCGGCCACATCCGGTCCCTCGGCGGCGGCACCGCCCTGTGCACCTGCGGCAACGTCGGCTGTGTGCGCGCCATCGCCTCTCACCGCGCCGTCCTGCGGACCCTGGACATCCCCGAGTCCACCGAGGAGGACCCGCTGCACGGGGTTCACGAGCTCGCGGAGCGCGTCGCGAACAACGACCCGCCCGCCGTCCGGGCCCTGCGGCAGGCGGCCACCGAGATCGGCGAACTCGCCGCCATGCTCGTCTACATGTACAACCCCCGCACCCTGATCCTCGGCGGCCCGCTCAGCGATCTGCGCGACGACCTGCTCTCCGGGGTGCGCGCCGTGGTGTACCAGCGCGCCCTGCCGCTGGCCACCCGGAATCTGACCATCACCACGACACGGCTCGGCGCCGCCTCGGCCGTGCACGGGGCGGTGGCCCTCGCCACCGGGGACGTCTTCAGCGAACGCGGGATAGCCCGGCTGCTCGTCGACTGAGGTCTACGGCTCGGTGCGGTACGCCTCGATGACCGCGAGACGGGTGGTGACGGCCTCCGAGGCGTTCCGCAGCGCCGCCAGCGTACGGGGGGCGTTGTGGCGTGCCGTGGCGGCGACGACCGACAGCGCGCCCAGATAGGCGCCGTCCCGTGGCCCGCGCACGGGCACGGCCACGGCGGAATAGCCGAGCCGGTGCTCCTCGGAGTCGGTGGCGTAGTCCTGTTCCTTGATACGGGCGAGTTCGCCCGGGAGCCGGTCGGCGGTGAGGGTGCGGGCGGTCATCCGGCGCATATGGGGGGTCAGCCGCGCCAGCGGGTACTGGTCGGGCAGCAGGGCCAGGGTGAGTTTTCCCGGGGCCGTGCTGTGCAGCTGGAGCAGCCGTCCGCCGATCGAGGCACCCGCCCGGTTGCGGTGGCGGCCGGCGTTGTCGATGCACAGCAGGTCGGTGCCGTTCGGCACGGACAGGCTCACGGGGCTGTCGAGGGCCTGCGCGAGGTTCTCCATCACCGGCCGTGCGGCGTGGCGCAGGGTGCGCTGCCGGGGCGCGCGCAGGCCGATCGCGTACAGCAGCAGGCCGAGCCGGTAGTGGGAGCCGTCCCGCTCCAGCAGCTCGCTGGAGACGAGATCCTGGCACAGCCGGTGCACCGTGGCCTTGGCGACCCCGGTGCGCGCCGTCAGCTCCGTGAGGCTGAGGGAGAGGTCGCCGTCGCCGAAGGCCGAAAGGATCAGCCCGACCTTGCCGAGGACGGACTTGGGGGACCGCCCGTCCGGCTCGGCTTCCTCGCCGTTGCCACGAGGTACCGCCGCAGTCGTCACGACATGCCCTCCTCGCCTGCCGGGGTGCCTCGATCAAGGCCGCCATGTGTGCTGAGGATGGCCAATATAGATATCTTTTTGCCTGGTAGGAATGGTGGGAGGGGTCGGAATTCGGCGGGGGTCAACCCGATCTCGCGGCCGGTGATCCGCTCACCGGCCCGCCACCAGGGCCGTGTCCACACCCAGCGGGCCGACCGCCCCGGCGCCACCGGGGGTGCCCAGCGGGGCGTCCCGGCCGGGCAGGGCCTCCTCGAAGAACCGCCGGTTGTCGGCGCGGTACTCGGGGTCCGCCTTGCGGTCCACGGTGATCGCCTGCTCCGGGCAGGCGATCTCGCAGGCGCCGCAGTCGATGCACTCCACCGGGTTGATGTACAGCTTGCGCTCGCCCTCGTAGATGCAGTCGACCGGGCACTCCTCCATGCAGGACCGGTCCATGATGTCCACGCAGGACGCGCCGATGACGTAGGCCATGTCAGTTCTCCTTCTCGGTGGAATGCCCGGGGAACAGCGCCGCCTCCGGGTCGATGACCGTGGCGGCGTTGTTGACGGCCGTGGCGGCCTCGCCGAAGCCGACGGAGATCAGGCGCACTTTGCCCGGATAGTCGGTGATGTCGCCGGCCGCGAAGACACGGGGCAGGTTGGTGGCCATACGGGTGTCCACGGCGATCCGGCGCGCCTGCAGGGTCAGGCCCCACTCCCGCAGCGGGCCGAGGTCCGCGATGAAGCCGAGCGCCGCCACCACGGTCTGTGCCGGGAGGCGCGTGGTGTCCTTGGTGGTCCGGTGGCGGATCTCGACCTCCTCCAGGTGCGCGGCGCCGTACAGGCCGCTGACCTCGGAGTCGGTGAGCAGGTCGATGCCGAGCGCCCGGACCTTCTCCACCGACGCGCGGTGGGCGCGGAACCGGGCGGTGCGGTGCACCAGGCGGACCGAGCGCGCCACGGGGGCCAGCAGGGCCGCCCAGTCGAAGGCGCTGTCGCCACCGCCGACGACCACCACGTCATGCCCGGCGTGGGCGGCCGGGTCGGGCACGAAGTACACCTGACCGCGGCCGAGGAAGTCCTCCCCGGCCGGGAGCGGACGGGGGGTGAAGGTACCCACGCCCCCGGTGATCACGACGGCCCCGGCCCGTACCGCCGTCCCCCGGTCGCTGCGGACCACGGGCAGGCCGTCACCGTCGTAGTCCAGCGCCACCGCGCGGTGGCCGAGGAGATAGCGGGCGCCGTGTGCCTCGGCCTGCGCCACCAGGCTGTCCACCAGGTCGCGACCGCGCACCAAGGCGAATCCGGCGATGTCGAAAATGGGCTTCTCCGGATACATCGCGCTGATCTGGCCGCCCCGCTGGGGCAGCACATCCATCACGGCCACGCGCAAGCCTCGGAAGCCCGCGCAGTACGCGCCGTACAGGCCCGACGGTCCGGCGCCGATGATCAGGATGTCCGTCTCGACCACCGCCGTGTCCTCCGCGGCGACCGGCTCATCGTTGAGAACGCTCATGGTCGAGGAGCGTAGGCAGGCCGCGATCACGGTCCAATGGAATCGGTCCGCCTGCCGGGACAACGGCGCAGAACCCGCTCGGGCGCCGCACTCCCGACACGCGGAAGCGGGCCCCGGACACGCGGAAGCCGCCCCGGACACGCGGAAGCCACCCCGGACACGCCGAAGCGGTGGAACCCAAGGCCCCCCGCAGCCCTGAGTGCCACCGCTCCCGCGCCCGGACGCGCCGGGCCGTCACCCCGCGCGCGTCACCTCCACCGTCCCCGTGACGCACTCCGAGCCGTCGGCCTTGAGGATGCGCGCGTCGAGCCGGAACCGGGCGCCCTCGACAGACGACACCGTCGCGGCCCAGGTCAGCCGCTCCCCGGCCACCGCCGTGGCGACGTTGCGCCATGCCACCGACTCCAGCCGGGCGCCCGGCCCGGCCCACTCCAGGGCGTACCGGCTGAGCATCTCGCCGTGCAGCGTGGACTGCACGACGGCGTCGGGAAACCCCTCCGTGGCCGCGTACGCGGCGTCGTAATGGATCCGGTGGGCGTTCCACGATACGGCGCTGAAGCGGAACAGCTGCACACTGGTGTGGGCGTACCGGCGCGGTGGACACTCCGCCCCGACAGCGGACGCCGTCATCGGTCACCTCCGGTGGCGTCGAGCACCACGATCGTCTCGTCCACGGCCGCCAGCTCGTTCCCGTCCGGGGACAGGAACCGGGTGCGGACGCCCAGCAGGACGAACTCACCCGACCGCCCGCGCTTGTGCCGCGCGGAGACGACCGCACGGGCCGCCGTGATCCGCGTCCCGGCCACCGGGGGCCGGACCAGGCGCACCGACTGGCCGCCGTGCACCTGGCGCACCGGGAGGCCCTCGGTGCACGGCGACTCCCGCCGCGCCAGGCCGTCCGGCCGCAGCTCGTCCTCCGGCGGGCCGTCCTCCCAGCTCATGGTGGCCGCGAGGAACAGGGCGGGCGCCTCGACGGGCCGGCCGTCCGCCTCCAGGGCGCGGGCCCGGCGGATGTACCCGCCGTCGTTGAGGGCGGCCGCGTAACGGCAGAAGTCCTTGACCGTCGGGGTGCCGCAGTCCTCGTCCCGCCACCGGCCGATCAGCTCCCGCGCCCGTGTCAGCACCTCTTCCAGCGCGGGGGAGGACACGACGGGTGCCGTCACAGCGCGGACCTCAGCGAGCGGCTGATGCCGAGACCCGCCGTACGCAGCGCGCTGGCGTGGGCGATCGCGTCCACGCGATAGGTCGGCGCCGTGATCGACAGTGCCCCGGCGAGGGCGTTCTGCCGCCCGAAGACCGGTACCGCCATGCTCATATAGCCGAGCCGCACCTCCTCCGCCTCCGTGGCGATGCCCTGCTCGCGGACGCGGTCCAGCTGGCCGCGCAGCCGGCCCGGCGAGGTGATGGTGTGGCGGGTGAACGGCTTGAGGCCGTTCTTGATCACCTCGCCGAACAGGGCGCCGGGGGAGTGGGCGAGGATCGCCTTGCCGGTGGCCGTGCAGTACAGCGGAAGCCGCCCCGCCACCCGGGACTCCTCGCTCAGCCCCCGGTGGGGCAGGATCTTCTCCAGGTACACCACGTCCAGCCCGTCGTGGATGGCGAAGTGGATGGTCTCCCGCGTGGCCAGCAGCAGATCCTCCATGTACGGCTGCGCCACCTCCCGCAGGATCCGCTGCCGGTGCACCCGCTGCCCGATCTCGAACAGCCGCAGCCCCAGCCGGTAGTTGCAGCCCGCCCGCTCCAGCAGCCCCCATGCGACCAGCTCCTGGGACAGCCGGTGGACGGTCGCCTTCGCCACGCCCGAACGGCGCACCACATCGGCGAGCGACAGCGAGTCGTCGTCGGGCGTGAACGCCTCCAGGATGGACCGGACCTTGCCGAGGACGGAGTTCATCGAGTCGGGACAGGCTCTGGTGGCGTGGTCGATGGGGACGACGGTCATGGCAGGCACCTCACGATCAGGTGGTGGAGGACGCGGCGAGGAACTCCAGGCTGAGCGGGTTGTACAGATCCGCCTTCTCGTGCTGCGGCCAGTGACCGCACTCGTTGAAGATCTCCAGACGGGCGCCGGGGATCGCGGTGGCGATGGCCTCGGCCTCGGGGACGTCCCCGAACGGGTTCTTGTTGCCCCACACCACCAGCGTCGGCGCCTTGATCCGGGCCATGCGGTCGGGCCGCAGCAGATTGCGCTCGCGGGTGTCCGTCTCCTGGAGCGCCAGCAGATTGTGCAGGTTCCGCTGGAAGTCGGGGTGGTGGTAGATCTCGTAGCGGATCCGCGTCAGCTCCTCGCCCAGCTCCTCGTCCCAGTCGGCCCACAGCAGCCGCAACCGGTCCCGGGTGAAGGAGATGTCGTCCTCCAGGGAGGCGCTGCGGGTGGACTTCTTCAGCCGCTCCATCACCGCCGGACTGACCTTTGTGCCGCCCATGCACAGCAACTGGAGGGAGGCGACCCGGTCCGGGTGCTCGCTCGCGGCCCACGACGCCACCCAGCCGCCCAGCGACTCGCCGACCAGATGGGCGCGCTCGGCGCCGACCGCGTCCAGATAGGCCATCAGGTGCTCGACATACGCCGGGATCTCGCCGGGGCGGTCGGGCTTGCCCGTGTAGCCGTGGCCCAGCATGTCGATGGAGTGGCAGCGGTAGCGCCCGGCGTGCGCCGGGATGTTCCGTACGAACGCCTCCAAGTGGCCGGTGGTGCCGTGCAGGAACACCACATGCTCGCCGTCCTCCGGGCCGGCCTGCAGCGCGCGGGTCGTGAGGTCGCCGGTCTTCACATAGGCGTGCCGGTAGTCGATGCCCGACAGTTCGGTCCAGATGCTCATGACTGCCTTTCGCTGTTCTGTGTCTGCGCGGGGTCGAGCACGGCGACCCCCATGCCGGTGAGCCACTCGGGCATCGGCTCGTAGGACAGCCGCCGCCCCGGGGCGTGGTCGAGCACCGCGGCCATCAGCAGCCAGGTGCGCAGCTCCTGTGCGCCGTTGCCGGCCACCTTCTCCAGTTCCGCGGTGGTGTACTCGGTGAGGCGATGGGCCTGTCCGCGTTCCAGCCAGGACAGGAACTCCTCGTCGAACTCCGGGTTGAGCGCCGCCTCGGCGGCCCGGATGATCTCGCGCCGCCGGGCGTCGTAGTCCTGCCAGTTCTCCCGGCCGTCTCTCCAGGCGCCGACCATGAATTCCTCGTCCTCGCCCCGCGGGTCGCGCCAGTCCGGCCAGGGCAGCCGGTGGGACAGCCCGCCGGAGCCGATGACCGCCACCCGGCGGTCGCCGGGGAACGCCAGGACCGCCTCGCGGATCGCCCGGCCCAGCCGCTCGCAGCGGTCGAGGGTGGGCAGCGGGGGCGCGAAGACGTTCACCACGAGCGGTACGAGGTCGACGTCGAGCCCGTCGAGCAGATACTGGACGGCGTGCGACTGGCCGTGGTCGATCTGCATCCGGGCGGAGAACGCCACGTCGAACCCCGACCGCTCCACCAGCGCGTTGGCCAGGTAAAGGGCCAGCTCCCGGTCCACCGGCTGCGGGCCCTTCGGGGTGCCGGACTCGCCGCTGGCGAGGCACTCGTCCACCCCGATGGTGAAGCTGGGGATCAGGTCGAGCCAGAATCCCCGGAAGTGGTTGGAGCCGATCAGGACCACCGTGTCGGGGCGGGCCGCGGCCAGCGCGTCGCGCGCCTCGCCGAGCGCGTCCCGGAACCGCTCGGCGCGGTCCTTGTGGTGCGTCTCCTCCCAGTGGGTGTTCATCAGCGTGCTGTGCGACGCCCCGACCCCCAGCACGATCTCCGTCATGCCACTGCTCCTTCCTCGGCCCCGGCCACCTCGGCGCGGGTCCGGGTGACGGTGTCCACGGCCGTGCGGATCAGATGGCGCGTGAGCCGCTCCATGGCCCGGAGCGACACCGTGTTCATGCCGCGGGCGAAGTCGATCTCGAAGGGCGCCTCCGCCACCTTGGGCATGCCGATCCGCACCGTGGGGATGCCGCGGCCGCGCAGGATGTTGGCGTCGGTGGCACCGCTGTTCCCGGCGATCACCTCGTGCGCACGCCCCTCCAGGGCCTCCCAGGCGGCCGTGGCACTGCGCTGGATCCACGACCCGCGCGGTGTGCGGGTGCCGGGGATGGCCAGCACCATCTCCGCCCGGACGTCGAGACCGGGCGAGGCGGCCCGCAGGGCGGCCAGCGCGTCCATGAACTCCCGCTTGGCCCGCATCGGTGTGATGTCCGGGCTGATCCGCAGGTCCACCATCAAGGTGCACACGGCGGGGGTGACCGCCGCCATGCGCGGCCAGCCGCCACGGATCGAGGAGACGATGCCCTGCGGCGCCACGGTGCCCGAGGTGTGCCGCTCGGCGTACTCCTCGAACCACTTCTCCAGATACGCGGCCACCTCCCCGGCGCGGGCGATGGCGTTGTCGTACGGGAGCCGGTGGCGGGAGCCCGCGTAGGTGTGGATGCCGCCGACCGTCACCTCGAACCAGACCAGCCCGACCTCGTCCCACGAGACGGTCCAGCCGGGCTTGGCGATGACCGCGTAGTCGGTCCATACGCCCTGCTCCAGCAGGAACGAACACCCGGCGCCCTGGCCGGTGTTGTGACGCGTCCCCACGGGCCGGGCGTTGGTGGGCATCCCGCCCGCGCCGAAGGCCGCCACCAGATCACCGGTGAGCGGGACACCGGCCCGGGAGATCGCCTCGACGGCCATCATCACGCATGCCGCGTGGCCCTTGGGGTTGGAGGCGCCGAGCCCGGTCACCAGGTCGCCGTAGACGGTGGCCGCGGGCCGCATGTCCTCGCGCAGCTCCGGGCCGATCCACGGCACGTCCTCGCTCTCCTCGCCCACGGTCAGGGTGTCGATGGGGGCGTAGAGCATGAGGTCGGGGCCGGTGCCGTCACCGGTCAGCCGGCCCCAGGCGTTGGCCTGCCGGTCGTCGAGGGGCTGGGCGGCCGCGTGGCAGCCGGTGGCCCGCAGAGTGTCGGCGATATGGGTGGCCAGCGGGCCCTCGTCACCGGTGGGGCTGGGAATGTCCACCAGACCCGTGATCAGTTCGCGGAGCCGGCCGGCGCTGATGTGGCGGGCGGCGTCGAGCGCCCAGGCGCGCCGCCGCTCGTCCAGGCCCGCCAGGCCGTCGGCGCTCATTGGTTGATCCTGTGGACCTGGGTCATCGTGGTCCGCGCGACGCGCTTCGTGGCCAGCGGGATCCCGACGGCGATCGCCGCGCCCAGCAACAGGGTGAACAGGGTACGGAACATGTCATGCCTTCTCTGCGGATGCGGATGCGGATGCGGATGCGGATGCCGATGCGCCGCCGACCGCGGCCAGCTTCTTGCCGTACTCCTCCTCGCTGAGGTTCCGCCAGGCGGTGAGCGAGACGTCGGGGCGGTAGAGCTTCTCCGGCGGCGCGTCGGTGACATCGACCATCCACGCGTCCTGGCCGGAGAACTGACCGTGGAACAGCCAGCGGATCGCCCCGAGGTACTTGGCGTAGAAGCGCAGGGTGTCCCAGCCCTCGGTGAAGTTGACCATCACCCCGACGTAGCGGTGGTTGTTCTCGTCCACCGGGACGTAGAACTCGTAGTGGATGAACTTGGGGTAGGCGATGCGCAGCACGCCCGGCATCGACAGGGACGCGAAGCCGGGGAACTCCTGGGCCTCGATCGTCGGGTCGACACTGTCGGCCTTGCCGGTGTTGCCGATGTTGAAGGTCTCCTTGGGCGGCTGCATCTTCCACCAGCGCTTGTTGGTCCAGCGGCCCACGCCGGGGTACTCGGCCTCCCAGTGGACCTCGTCCTGGACCCGGAAGATCCAGCGGCCACGCGGCACGATCCGGGTGATGTTCCAGGTCGGCATGGGCTTGAACAGCCGCCACAGGGCCGTGCGGTGCAGATACTTGGCGTGGCCCTCGTCGAAGCCGTTCTCGCAGGCGAACCGCCAGTTGCCACCGCGCGGCTCGATCCGTCCGCCCATCACGAACGCGTTGCCGACCAGCTCCTCCGGAAGCTGGGAGTCGATCGGATGCGGCTCCTCGTCGGCGATCGGGATGTACACCCACACCATGCCGAGGCGCTCCTCGACCGGATAGGTGCGCACACCCAGCTTCCCGGTCAGCCGGCATCCGGGGCCGTCGGTGATGACCGCGGACAGCCGCCCGGTGGGCAGGTCGAAGGTCCAGCCGTGGTACGGGCAGCTGACCGTGCCCGGAAACTGCTGATCGCCCTCCGAAAGCGGCACACCGCGGTGCGGGCACCGGTTGTGCAGGGCGTACGCGGTGCCGCCGTCGCGGATCAGCGCGATCCGCTCGCCGCAGATGGTGAACGGCATCGGCTTGCCGGTGATCTGGCTGGACCAGGTGACCGGGTACCAGTAGCCGCGGAAGCCCGCGGCCGCACCGTCGTAGTGGGGCCAGGACGACCAGTCCTGGCGGCCGGGCTCGGCCGGTTTTCCGCGGCGGCTCCGGACGGGGGTGGCCGTGTCGGGTGAGTCCTCGACCGTCATCGTGCGTGTCCTCCTGATACCGGGTGAACGGTGGACCCGAGCATCCGGCCCGGCGCGGATCCGCCCAAGAGATCCGGTCCGCTGAGCAGACCGCGCCCTTCCCGGCGGGCGGCGGGGCGGCCGGACCGCGGGGCGACCGAACGGCGATCGACCGGATGTCGGGCCACCGGATGCCGATCGACCGGATGCCGGGCGACCGGACGGCGGGCCACCGGAGCGACGGCCACGGCGGGGCGTCCCGCTGAGCGGACCCCGCCCGGTGCGCGGACCGTGGGGCGCGGTCTAGCGTGCGCCGGGTCCGCCCCCTCACCGAACCGGGCCGTGAGCCCGTGGATACGGAGCGAAAACGTGAGCCACCCGACGTCACAGTCCCTGGTGCTGGAGGAGTTCGGCACCCTGCCGCGGCTCGTCGAGCGGCCCGTGCCCGAGCCACGCCCCGGCCACACCCTGGTGCGGGTGAAGGCGGCCGCCGTCAGCCACCTCGACCTGAACGTCGTGGACGGCAAGTTCGGTATCCTCCCCGACCTGCCGGCGGTGCCCGGCACCGCGGGCAGCGGAATCGTCATCGCCTCCGACGTCCACCGCGAGGGGAGCCTCGTCCGCCTCAGCGGCAAGGCCCTGGGACTGCGCCGCGACGGCACCTGGGGGGCCCACGCGCTGGTCCCGGACGCCGCGGTGGAGGCCGTGCCCGAGTCCACGGACCCCGCTCTGGCCTGCAGCTACTTCTCCCCGGCGGGCACGGCGTGGGCCTCGGTGCACACCGTGGCGGGCGTCCGGCCCGGGGAGCGGGTCCTGGTGACCGGGGCGGCCGGTGCGGTGGGGGCGCTCGCCGTGCAGGTCGCGGCCCGAGCCGGGGCCGAGGTGATCGGCGTGGTGGGCCGCCCCGCCAAACTGCCGCACGTCCCGGCCCCCGCCAAGGCACTGCTCGCCTCCGATCTGTCCGCCGACGCGATCGGCGGCCCGGTGGACGTCGTCGTCGACACCGTGGGCGGGCCGGTCCTGCGCGACTCCCTGCCGCTGGTGCGCCCCCGCGGCCGGGTCGCTCTCGTCGGCTACACCGCCGGCCGTGAGTTCACCGTGGACCTCGCGGACTTCCTCCTCGCCGATGTCTCGCTGCTGCCCGTGAACCTCATGACCCGGGGGAAGGAAGTGGCCGCCGACACCCAGCGGCTGCTCGGCGACCTCACCTCCGGCGAGCTGACCCTGCCCATCGAGCGCCATCGCATCGACGGCCTGGCGGAGGCCGTGGCACGTCTGCGGTCCGGGGAGGCGGTGGGCAAGGTCGTCCTCGACCTCGGCTGAACGGTCCCGTGTCCGGCCGGGGCCGTTCACTCCATCAGGACCACGGCCCGGCCCCGGCAGCACACCACGTCGCCCCGCCCACCGTGCTCGACCAGATCCAGGGTGACCCGCCCCGTCGCCGGATCGACGGCGCCGACCGTGCCGCTCACCACGAGCCGCTCCCCGGCCAGGGCCGGTGCCCGGTTCTGCCATTCGACCTCCAGGACCCGTCCGCCCGGACCCGCGAACGCCATGGCGGCACGGTGCATCAGACAGCCGTGCAACTGCGCCATGACGACCGGCCCTTCCAGCCCCTCGGACCGCGCGAACCCGGTGTCGTAGTGAATGCGATGGGCGTTGCGGGTGACCGCCCCGAACCGCAGCAGCGTGACGGCGTCCGGGGTGAACTCCACCGGCGGTACGGGCTGTCCCGTGTGCACCCTCATCGGACGATGAACCTCTCCCGCACCCGGGCGAGCGTGCCCCGCTCCGCCGAGTACGTCTTCTCGACGGTCAGCAGCAGGAACGGGGCACCGCTGCCCTTGCGCTCGACATCCGTGAGGACACGGCGGACCGCGATCCGGTCGCCCGCCCGCACCTCGCCGGTGAACCGGACCTCCTGGCCGCCCGCCATGAGCCGTACGTCCAGGCCGTCGGTGCCCGGGACCTCGTCGCGGTACATCCCGTCCGGCCGGAACTCGCACGGGCCGGCGCCGCCCGCTCCCCGCAGCAGACTCACCACGTACAGGGGATGGACGGTGAATCCGGGGTGCCCGGGGTCGGTCAGCCGTGGGCTGGTCTCCCCGGCCGCGCGCGCGAACTCCGCCGCGTCCTCGGCCCGTACGACCCCCAGATCCCGGTGGTCCGGGCGGTCGATCACCGCCCTGGCCCGTTCCTCGGCCACTTCCCACGCGGACATGTGCTGCCTTTCTGTGGACGCGAATCATCGGGGACTCGATGAGCCGGGAGGCTAGCCACTGCCCGGAGGCCCTCACCACGGGACCGGCCCGCTCAGCGGACCGGTCCGCTTGGGCGGAGATCACCGGCCGCACACCATC
This sequence comes from Streptomyces iranensis, assembly GCF_017874715.1. Lineage (GTDB taxonomy): Bacteria > Actinomycetota > Actinomycetes > Streptomycetales > Streptomycetaceae > Streptomyces > Streptomyces iranensis. Next base: position 131,382 of record NZ_JAGGLR010000024.1, read on the forward strand.
GGGACATGGACCTCATGACCATCCAGAAGCCGCCGGAGGGCGCCTACGCGGAAGCGGACGGCGTCACGTACCACTACACCGAACTGGGCACGACGGGCAGGCCGACGGTCTTCCTGCACGGCGGCGGCCCCGGGTGCACGGGCTGGTCCGACTTCGGGCAGGTGGCACCGCTGTTCGCCGAGGACCGCCACTGCTACCTCGTGGACATCCTCCAGTACGGCAAGTCCGCCAAGACCGTCATCGAAGGCCCGATGTGGGACTACCACGCCGCCAAGACGGTCGCCCTGCTCGACACCCTGGGCATCGAGCGCGCCGACTTCGTGTGCAACTCATGGGGCGGAACCATCGCGCTGAACCTGGCCGCGAAGTACCCAGAGCGGGTCCGGTCGCTGACCATCACCGGCAGCATGCCCGTCTTCCACGGCCCGCTGGCCCCGCTGCCGGAGGGTGGGCGGCGTGGCCGCAACGCCCGCGATGTGTACTACGGCGGCACCGGCCCCTCCTGGGAGAAGATGCGGGAGCTGATCGCCCGCCTGGAGTGGTACGACCCGGACGCCATCCCCGACGACACCGTCACCCTGCGCCACGAGCAGAGCCTGGACCCGGAGGAGACCGCCCTCGCCGGCGCCTCCGACAATCCGCGCGGCGACTGGCAGGACCTCACCGCGGAGCTCGGCGCCATCCAGGCCCCCACCCTGTTCCTCTGGGGCATGTACGACGCGTTCCTCACCCCGGACTATCCGCTGATGCTCGCCCGCATGGTCCCCAAGGGCAATCTGCACATCATGCACCACGCCTCCCACCACCCCCAGGAGGAGCGGCCGCACGCCTACTACACGGCGGTCACCGGCTTCCTGAACCAGCAGCACGACTGAGCATCCCGCGGAGGACAAGTGAGCAACCCGGCCGTACGCGTCGTCGAACTGCCCAGCCCCTTCACCCGGTTCGCGGGCCGGCTCCTGGTCGGCCTCGGACACGAGGTCGTCCTGGTCGAGCCCGAGGAGGGCGATCCGACACGGCGCGAACTCAACGGCGACGCCTTCGTCCACTGGCACGCGGGCAAGCGGTCCGTCACCCCCGCGTCCCCGGAGGAGCTGCGGCGCCTGGTGGCGGGAGCCGATGTCCTCCTCGACGGGACACCGGACGGCGCGCCGGAGGCCGTCGCGGGACTCGGCCACCTCGTCCACGTCCGCGTCACCCCCTTCGGGACCGTGGGCCCCCGAAGCCACTGGCAGGGGACCGACCTGGTGGTCGCCGCGCTCGGTGGCATGCTCGCGCAGGTCGGCGACCCGGACGGTCCGCCCCTGCGCCTTCCGGAGAACCAGGCGGAGCAGCTCGCCGGTGTGCACACCGCGATCGCCGCGCTGCTCGGGCTGCGGGCCAGGCGCACGGGGCCGGGCCAGCTCGCCGACGTGTCCGCCCAGGCGTGCGTGGCCGCCGCCCTGGAGGCGGGTGCCCTCGCCTATCTGCACGAGGACCGGGTGCCCGCGCGCCCCGGCCGGGTGCATCCGCTGGTGCCGCACGGGCTGTTCCGGGCCGCCGACGGCCATCTGGGCGGTGGCCTCGGCGGCAGCCCCCGCATGTGGGACGCGCTGCTCGCCTGGCTGCGCGAGGAGGGCTCCGAGGCCGACCTCGCCGAGTCGCGCTGGCAGGATCCGGTGGAGCGCAAGAAGCACCAGGACCATGTCTTCGCGGTGGTGCAGGAGTTCGCGGGCCGGTGGCCGAAGGCCGAGTTCGCCGAGCTCGCCCAGTCCAGGAAGCTGCCGTGGGCGGCGGTCGACCTGCCGCATGAGCTGCCCGGCAACCCGCAGCTGGCCGCCCGTGACTTCTTCCTCCGCGCCGGGGACCGCACCGACCTGGGGTTCCCCTTCGCGTTTCCCGAAGGCCACCGGATCAAGGAGCTGGACGTCCCGGAACGGGGCGCGGACCAGCGGCTGCTGCACGAGCACCGCCCGGCCCCGCGGGTACCCGCGGCGTCAGCGGAACCCGTGCGGCCCGCCCTGCACGGCGTCCGCGTCCTGGATCTGACCTGGGTGCTCGCCGGGCCGTACTGCACCAAGGTGCTCGCCGACCACGGCGCCGATGTCATCAAGGTGGAGTCCCTGGGCCGTCCCGACCCCACCCGGTTCGCGCCCTTCATGCACCTCTCGCGCGGCCCGCACACCGATCCCAACACCAACGGCTACTTCAACGAGGTCAACCGCAACAAGCGCAGCCTGGCCCTCGACACCCGCACCGAGGACGGCATCGCCGTACTGCGCGACCTCATCGCCTCCTGCGACGTCCTGGTGGAGAACTTCAGCGCCACCGTGATGACCAAACTCGGCCTGGGCTACGACACCCTGCGCGAGATCAACCCCCGGCTGGTGTACATCAGCATGTCCGGCATGGGGCACACCGGCCCGCGCAGCGGCTGGGTGTCGTACGCGGACACCGTGTCCGCCAGCTCGGGGCTCACCGGCCTGACCGGATGGGGCCCGGACGACGTGGTCGGGGTGATCTACGGCCACGGCGACATCGTCGCGGGGCTGCAGGCCGCGCTCGCCACCGTCGCCGCCCTGGAACACCGGGAGGAGACCGGGCGCGGACAGCACATCGACCTGTCCCAGCTCGAGGCGATCGCCTCCCATATGGGCACCAGCCTGCTCCATCCCATCGAGCCCGCCGGGAACACCGATCCGCGGTGGAGTCCGCAGGGCGTGTACCGCTGCCTGGGCGCCGACAGCTGGCTGGCCGTCAGCGTCCGCGACGACACCGAATGGGCCGGGCTGTGCACGGTGATCGGCCGCCCCGACCTCGCCACCGACGAACGCACCCGCACGGCGGAGAGGCGCGCACACCACACCGAGCTGGTGGACGGCGCCCTCGCCACCTGGGCCAGGACCCTGCCGGCCGACGCCGCCGCCGAACTCCTCCAGGAGCACGGCATACCCGCGGGCCCGGTGCGGGACGGCCGCGACCTCGTGGAACACGATCCGCAGCTGCGGGCCAGGGGCTTCTACGTCCGCGCGGAACACCCGGTGGCGGGGGCCTTCCTGCACGAAGGGCCGCCCGTCCGGCTCATCCGCACACCCGGTGGCATCCGTAAGGCGGCGCCCGTGCTCGGCGCCGACACCGACGATGTGCTGCGCGAGGTCGCGGGCCTGTCACCGGAGCGGATCCGCGCACTGCGCGAGCGCGAGGTGCTGCGGTGACCACCCTGACGATTCCCGGGCTGCTCCAGACCGCGGCCCGGGACCACGGGGACCGCCCCTTCCTGCGGATCGGGACCACGGTCCGCACCTACCGCGAGACGCGGGAGGCCGCCGCCACCATGGCGGGGGCCCTCGCGGTCCAGGGCTGCCGGCCGGGCGAGCGCATCGCGGCGATGACGGGCAACCGGATCGAACTCGTGGACCTGTTCCTCGGCGCCGCCTGGCTCGGCGCCGAGCTGGTCCCCCTGAACACGGGACTGCGCGGCGGCGGGCTGCGACACGTCCTGGACCAGGCCCGCGCCACCCATCTGCTCGCGGAGGACGAGACGGCCGAGCGCGTGCGGGCGGCTGGGTACCGGGGGACGCTGTGGCGCGCGGGTGCGGACGGCACGCCCCGGCCGGGCGGCGGCCCGGCCTTCCCGGCGGCGCCCGTCCGCCCGGAGGACACCGCGTGCGTCCTGTTCACCTCCGGGACCACCGGCACGTCGCGCGGGGTGCGCTGCCCCCACGCCCAGTTCGTCTGGTGGGGGCGCAACGTCTCCGAGGCGCTGCACCTCACCGCGGACGACGTCCTGCACACCTGTCTCCCGCTGTTCCACACCAACGCGCTGAACGCGCTGGCGCAGGCGATGACCGTAGGGGCGTCGATCACCCTGGCGCCCCGCTTCTCGGCCTCCCGCTACTGGACCGAGGCGGCCGGGGCCGGGGCGACAGTGGTCTATCTGCTGGGCGCCATGGTGCCGATGCTGCTGGCCCAGCCGCCGGGCCCGCACGACCGGGCGCACCGGGCCGTCCGCGGCCTCTCCCCGGCGACACCGGCCCACGCCTGGGGGCCGTTCCGCGAGCGGTTCGGCGTCACACTGATCGACGGATTCGGCTCCACCGAGACCAACCTGGTCATCGGCACGACCCCCGAGGAGCAGCGGCCCGGCTACATGGGCACCCTGCGCGAGGGTTTCGACGCCCGCGTCGTGGACGAACTGCTCACGCCCGTCCCCGACGGCACCCCGGGGGAGCTGGTCGTGCGCAGCCACCGGCCGTACGCCTTCGCCACCGGCTACCTGGGCGAGTTGGCGGAGCCGGTGGACGCGTGGCGGCACACGGGGGACCGGGTGGTCCGCGAACCCGACGGCTGGTTCCGGTTCGTGGACCGCATCAAGGACGTGATCCGCCGCCGGGGGGAGAACATCTCCTCGTGCGAGGTCGAGACGGTCGTCCGTGGCCATCCCGAGGTGGCCGACGCGGCCGTCTTCCCCGTGCCGTCCGAGTTGGCGGAGGACGAGGTGATGGTCGCCGTGGTGCCCCGCGCGGGCGGCACCCTGGACCTCGCCGATGTGATCCGCCACTGCGAGCGCGAGCTGCCACCGTTCGCCGTCCCCCGCTATGTGGACATCCTGGGCGAACTGCCGCTCACCGAGACCGGCAAGGTGCGCAAGGCGGCGCTGCGGAGGCGGGGTGTCACCGAGACGACGTGGGACCGGGTCACCGCCGATGCCGGTCCACCCACGCGGTGACGACATCGGCGAACTCCCCGGGCAGCTGCTCGGGCGCCGGTACGTGGCCGCCGGACAGAGCCGCGGTCTCACAGCCGAGCGCCGCCGCGAACTTCTCCAGCGCGGGCAGCGAGTAGTGGTCCTCCGGCGCGCACACGGCCAGTACCGGGGCGGTGATGTGCGCCAGCCGCTCCTCCATCCGGTACCGGTACACCGCCTCGTGTCCCTCCTCCACCCGGCCCAGTACGGTCAGCGCGTCGATCACATAGCGGTGCAGCGCGGCCTCCTCGCCCGCCCGGTAGAAGGCGCGGCGCCGGTTCCACACCTCCACCAGATGTGAGCCGTCCGGCTCGGGGTCGACATGGTCGACCGGCGGGCGCGCGGGAGCCGCCGCGCGCTTGGCCTCGTCCACGAAGGCCGTGGCCGAGAGCAGCAGACTGCCGACGCGGTCGCCCAGCCGGGCGGCCACCTCCACGGCCACCACACCGCCCGTGTGATGGCCCACCAAATGGAACGCGTCCAGTCCGAGCCCGTCGGCCAGCGCCTCCACCCCGTCGGCGAACCGCTCGATCGAGTGCGGCCCCTCGGGCTTGGCCGAGGCGCCGAACCCCACGGTGTCCATGGCGATCGCCCGGTGCGCCCGGCCCACCAGGGGCAGCACATCGGCGTACTCGGTCCAGGAACGTGGTGTCTGATGCAGCAGCAGCACCGGCTCGCCGGACCCGCATTCCGCGTAGTGCAACTGCCCGAAGGGGCTGGGCGAGTAGCCCCGCCGCACCGTGTCCGCCATGGCTGTGCCCCGCCTTCCGGTTGACGCGAACCGCCCGCCCACTCTCGTAGCCGCCGACGGGCGGGACCAGGGATACGGTCCGCTGTCCGGACCCCGTACGTGATAGAGCGTCGGCAGCGCCCCGAAGGGGCGCGAGGAACTGCGCGACCAGCCACGACGACGCCGCGGACGGTCGACGACGCATGGCGGCACATCCAGCGGAGCGCTTAGCGCCGCGCGCGGCGGCCCGACCGGCCGGTGGCCCGCGCGGGCGTCCCGGACTCCCGCCACCCGCCCGGGACCTCGGCCATGACGAGGCCGAGGACCAGCCAGAAGAGCATGGCGATCCGGTCCAGATTGGCCGGATGGTCCACCGTGGCCGCCAGGAAGAACCCCGTCAGGGCGGCCAGCCCGACGACACCGGCCACGGACTTCTCCCGGGCGGCGCGGACCGCCGAGGCGATGGCGATCACGGTCACCAGCAGGATGCCGAGCAGACCGGCCACGCTCGCTTCGGCCAGCCAGTTCAGCCACATGTTGTGCGCGTGGACGAACGTCCTGCCGCCGGGCACGGCGGCGGAGACGGCGTCGCCGGCCCGCCCAAGACCGACCCCGAGCGGATGGTCCACGGCCAGGTCCACGGCCGCCTTCCAGGCCTGGCCCCGGACCCCGAGCGCGTCACCGGCCCGCGACACCACCCACAGCGCCACCGTCACCGCCGCCAGCCCGGCCGACCCCACGGTCGTCAGCGTCCGCACCCCCCACCGGCCGAGGCGGGGGGCGAGCCAGTACGCGCCACCGAGCACCAGCAGACCCGCCGCGGCCGCGACGCAGCCAGCCCGGGAGAAGATGGTCAGCACCGCGCCGTAAGCGAGGAGGCCCACGGCCACGACGGCGACCCGGGCCGTGCGCTCGGCCACCGTCACCGCCGTGAGCAGGGCGACCGGGGTGAGCAGCACCAGGAACGCGGCGAGCAGGTTGGGGTTGGCGAAGGTGCCCGTGGCGCGGATCATCGCACCGGCCCCGCCGCTGTCGCAGTCGACGTCGGTGAAGAGCCCGGTGCGGCAGAAGCCGGTCGGCACCTCATTGGTCACCTGGGCGAACGCCGAAGTGGCCGCGGCCGCCACGCAGACCAGCGCGAGCAGCGCCACCGCGCGCCACGATTCGGGCTGCGACCGCCGCACCCCGACCAGCAGATAGAAGGTGGCGAGAGCGGTCATCAGGGCGCGCAGCGGCGCGTCGGGGTGGCCGCCGGCGTAGGTGGTGGCGATGGCACTGAGCAGGAGCAGCGCGATGGCGAGGTCGAGCCGGGTGCGGAACGTGGCGAGTCGCGGGGCCGTCACCGCCGTCGCGACCAGCCCCGCCGGCACGGCGAGGCGCACCGGTGTGATGACGCCGACCAGCGGGGCGTCCGGGAAGAAGTCGGTGGCCGCGTCGAGCATGACGATGGCCGTAGCCACCAGCGGAACGGCTTGGACTGTCGCGCGCACAGGTGCCATGGCGCCCCAGCGTGTCCGGCGGCGGGTACCGGCAGATGGCACCCACGCGAACACCGGACAGCGCCTTCACGTCCGGTGCGCCCCCTCGGCCGTCTCCGGCGAGGTGGCCGCGGCGCCGGGCCGCGCGCCCGCGCCTCAGGTGGCGGTGGCACTCCCGGCAGCGGGGGCGGCGAAGGGGCGCAGCGGGACGATGCCCACGCTGTGACCGTCGCGGTCCAGCAACCGGCCCATGTGCTTGACGGTGCGCAGCACCACCGAGCGGTCCTCGATGGTCAGCCGCGGCAGCCGCCTCGACAGATGCGCCTCGAAGGCGTGCACATCGCCGGACGCGCGCAGCCAGACGTCGATCACGAGGTTGTGCGGGCCCGCCGTGATCGCACACGACCGCACCTCCCGCACCCCGGCCAGCGCCCGGCTGGTCTCCTCCAGGCGCTCGGCCGGTACGGACGCGAAGTACACCGCGGACAGCGGCCACCCGGACAGCGGCCGGGCGAGGTCGCAGCGCAGTGACACCCGTGAACAGAGCAGCGTCCGCAGCCTTCGGCGGACCGTGGTCAGGGGCGCGTCGGCGTGCTCCGCCAGGTCGCTGATCGCCATGCGGCCGTCGACGCTCAACAGTTCCAGAAGCCGGACATCCAGGGGGTCCCAGCCGGTCGTCCCCGACGGGAGCGGTTCGGTCGGCGGGAGCGCCTCCTGGAGCCGGGCACACTGCGTGGCGTCCAGGGCGCGCAGCCGCCACCGGCTGCCCTCGAAGGGCAGGGCCGTCGTCACATGGGTACGGGTCGCCCGCACCCCCGGCGCGCCCCGGAAGAGGAGGGTGCTGAGCTGGGAGAGCTCACCCAGGTCGGAAGCCTGCAGCGCGATCACCAGATCCCGGCTTCCCGCCGTGACCTTGACGTTCGCCACCGAGGGGTCGGCCGCCAGGGCCTCGGCCACGTCCTCCCCGACCCCGGGCTCGGCGTCCACCTCGACGATGCCGGTCACCACGATCCGGGAGTCCGACAGCCGGGGGTAGGCGGTCACCCAGGCCAGCCCCGCCTCCTGGAGCCGGTGCCAGCGTCGCGCGGCCGTCACCGGGTTCACCCCGAGGACATCACCGACGAGAGTCCATGGGGCCCTGGGGTGGATCTGCAATGCGTGTATGAGGCCGCGATCCAGCTCGTCCAGGTCATGCGCGGCGAAATCCTGCGTGTGCATGGGCGGCGCTTTTCTGCGTATCGCATGTGAATCTCGATGGAATGCTGCAGGATAACACCCGAAACACACGATGGATCGACACTCCTCCCCACCAGTTCTCTCAACGAGGAGTGAGATCGAGCTCATGACGGAACCCACCACGTCCGAGACCACCAGGACCGCTCTGCGCGTGGAGAACGCCACGTTGATCGACGGTACCGGGGCGGCCCCGATCGCGGACGCCGTGGTCATCGCCGACGCCGAAGGAACCATCACCTACGCGGGCCCGGCGGCAACCGCGCCCCCGTCCTCCGGCGACGCCTTCACCGGCCGTGTCATCGACGCGGGCGGCCGCACCGTGCTGCCGGGTTTCTTCGACTGCCACACCCACCTCGCCTACGGCCACGCCACACCGCCCGGCCGCCGCGGTGAACTCGACCCGGTCCTGGTCACCTTCGACACCGCCACCCGCATGCGGCAGACCCTTGACGCGGGCATCACCACCGCCCGGGACCTGGGCGGCCTGTCCACCGGGTACCGCACCGCCGTCGAGACCGGGCGGATCACGGGCCCCCGGCTGCACACCGCCGTACGGATCATCAGCCACACCGGTGGCCACGCCGATGTGCGCCTGCCCGACGGCACCGACCTCAGCGGCGGTGAGATGTCCGAGCTCGCCGACACCGAGGACGAGGCGCGGCTGGCCGTGCGCAAGGTGCTGCGCGCGGGGGCCGACCTGGTCAAGATCTGCGCCACCGGTGGCATGGGCAGCCCCTATGATCAGCCGGACGACGAGGGGCTCCTGGAGGAGGAGATCCGCGCCGTGGTCGACGAGTGCCGGCGCCACGGCGGCAAGCCGGTGGCCGCCCACGCCCAGGGCAACGCGGGCATCCTCAACGCCATCCGCGGCGGGGTGACCAGCATCGAGCACGGCTACGGGCTGGACGACCGGGCCCTGGAGATGGCGGGGGAGCGCGGCGTCTTCGTCGTCCCGACCCTCTCCACCGTCTACGCGGGCATCAACAAGGCCACGATGGAGCACTATCACTACGAGAAGAAGGTGCGCTGGTCCGGCATCACCAAGGAGAACATCTCCCGCGCCATCGAGCAGGGCGCCAGGATCGCGCTCGGCACCGACGCCGCCGTCTGTCCGCACGGACAGAACCTGATGGAGCTCTCCTACCTCGTGGACCTGGGCATGGACCCCATGGACGCCATCGTGGCCGGCACCAGGACCGCCGCCGAACTCCTCGGCGTCGCCGACCGGCTCGGCACGCTGGCCCCCGGCCGCGTCGCCGACCTCGTCGTCTGCGAGGGCGATCCGCTCGCGGACATCGGTGTGCTCGGCGATCCCGCCAACGTGGTGTGCGTCGTGCAGGACGGACACGTCCGCAAGGACACCAAGGGCCTCCTGCCCTCGGCCCCGCCGGCCGGAGGGCGGCCCTGATGCCCGCGGTGACCGGGCTCCCCGCCCCCGGGGGCACCTCGCCTGACAAGGAGCGGCGTGGCCGGCTCGACCGTGTCCTCTCCTTCATCGAACGCGCCGGCAACGCCCTGCCCAATCCCATCGTCCTGTTCGCCGGGCTCTTCGTGCTGCTGGCCGTCCTCTCCACCGTCCTCGCCCTCGCCGGTGTCTCCGTAACCGTCCCCGGCACCGATGACACCAAGTCCATCGGCGGGCTGCTCACCGGTGAGGGGCTGCGCTGGCTGCTGGAGAACCTGATCCCCAACTTCGCCACCTTCCCGCCGATCGGCGCCGTGCTGGTGCTGATGATGGTGGTCGGGCTCGCGGAGAAGACCGGTCTGCTGGAGACCGCGATGCGGGCCACGCTGGCCCGGGTGCCGCGCGCCGTGCTGCCGTACGCGGTGGCGGTCATCGCCAGCCAGGCGCACATGATGAGCGATGTCGGCGCCATCGTGCTGCCACCCCTGGCGGGCCTGGTCTTCAAGAGCGCCGGACGCCATCCCGTGGCGGGCCTCATCGGCGGCTTCGCCTGTGTCACCGCGGGCTACGCCGCCGGGTTCACCATCGGCTCGCTGGACGCCCTGTACGTGGGCATCACCCAGCAGGCGGCCTCGGTGCTCCCGGCCGCCGAGGGCCTCCATATCCATGTGCTCATCAACTACTTCTTCACCGCCGCCAGCAGCGTCGTCCTGGGGTTGCTCGGCGGATTCCTCATCAGCCGGGTCCTCGAACCACGCCTGGGCACCTACCAGGCGGCCGAAGGCGAGGCCACGGGTGAGGACCTGACGCTCACTCCGGTGCAGCGCAAGGGGCTCGCGGTCACCTGCGCGGTCGTCGGTGGGTATCTGGCGGCGGTCCTCGCGCTGTGGCTGCCGCCGGGCGCCCCGCTGCGCGGGGAGGGCGGCGCCTTCGTGCCCTCGCCGGTGCTGAACGGTGTCGTCCCGGTGCTCTTCGGCGCCTTCCTGCTCGCCGGGCTCACCTACGGTTTCACGGTCAAGAAGCTCACCGGTACCGAGGACGTGGTCACCGCCATGACCGACTCGGTGAAGAACATGTCCGGCTACATCGTGATGATGTTCTTCGCCGCCCAGGTCATCGCGGTCTTCACCTGGTCCAACCTCGGGGTGCTGCTGGCGGTGAAGGCGGCCGCGCTGTTCAACTCCATCGGCGTGACCGGCTTCTGGGCGATCATCGCGTTCGTCCTGCTGGCCTCCTGCCTCAATCTGGTGATCCTCTCCGGATCCGCCCTGTGGTCCCTGGTCGGCCCGGTCTTCATCCCGGCCTTCATGCTCATGGACATGAGCCCGGCACTCAGCCAGGCGGCCTTCCGCATCGGCGACTCGGCCACCGGCGCCATCACCCCGATGAACCCGTATCTCCTCCTGGTCCTGGCGATGGTCCGCGAATACGAACCGGAGGCCCGCCTCGGGACCCTCATCTCCCGGCTCGCCATCTTCGTGGTGCCGTTCCTGCTGGTGTGGCTGGCGATCCTCGGCATCTTCTACGGCCTGGATCTGCCGCTCGGCCCCGGAGCGCACATCGGCGTCAAATGACGCTTCCCGAGCACATGGTGGACACCGTGTGCCCGGGACTCAGCCGAGGAGGCGGTCGTCCCGGTGGGCCCCGTAGAAGTCGGCCTGCCGGGACATGACCGTGCGCATCGAGGTGCCGCGCGCGACACCGTAGACGGTTTCGGGAAAGCCGAGAGCGCGCTGCACCTCCCACAGCTCGTCGTGCTGATCGGGGGAGAACAGCCGGGCCGGATCCCCGACGGCGATCCAGCCGATGGGCAGCACAGTGCCGGGCGCCAGCCGCGAGTTCACCTGCAGCACACTGTTGATCCGCAGCTCGGCGCCCGCCCCCGCGACCGCCCCGGGAAACAGCGACGCGCCGGTGGCCACGAAGACCTCGTCCCCGACCGTCGCCCCGTTCACATGCGCGTGCGGCCCGATCAGCACCGCGTCGCCCAGCGTCACCGGATGCCCGGCCCGCCCGCGGACCAGCGCGTTCTCCATCACCACCACATCCGCCCCGGTGCGTACCTCACCGTCCTCGGCGGTGAGCACGGCGCCGTGCAGCACCCGCGCCCGCTCGCCGAGGACGACGGCACCGCACAGGACGGCGGTGGGGGCGACATACGCCGATTCGGGAACCACGGGCCGCTTGCCACGATGTTCGAGCAACATGCTCCGACCCTAGGCGACGGCGACCGGTGGGGCCCGCGGCGGTCAGTACGCGGTCGGCCGGCCGGGGTGCCGCCGTGGTTCATCATGTTCACGCCGCTCCTTCTCCCAGTTCGCCCTGGAGACCGGGGCGGGCCGGGGAAGGGGCCGGCCGTCCAGGTAGAGGTCGACCTTCTCGTTGTAGAAGGCGACCAGCCCCGCGATGGGGGACACCTGGCGGGTCGGGAAGTCATAGGTCCAGGCGAGGTCCGGGTGGGTGGCGGTGTCGGTCCGGACGGACCAGTAGCCGCTCGTCATGCCCTTGTACGGACAGCTGGTGACGGTCTCGGTGGGCTCCATGCGCGTCCAGTCCAGATACACCCGGTCCAGGTAGTAGCGCGTCGGGAGCCCCGTCTCCAGCACCATCACCGAGCTCGGGGCGTCGGCGATCACGGCGCCGTCCAGCTCGACGCGCACGGCACGGCCCGACCGGAGCGCGTCGACGCGGGTGTACGGGCTCCTGGGGTGCACGAACACCTGCTCGTCCTCCTCGAACCAGGCGTCGATGGCCTCCCACCGGAAGCTGACATGGCCGATGATGCCGGAGGGTGCGTCCTCGCCCCACTCCCAGGCCGCGCCCGGCCGGGTGAGCGAGCCCACCTGGAGGGTCCGGCGGTGCGCTCCGCCGACCTTCAGCGCCATGCTCCGGCCCTCGTCGACGAGCGCCCCCTCGGCGATGTCGTCGCGGGGCACGCAGTACTGCGGATAGCCCGGCCAGAGCCACACATAGCGCGCCCGCACGGTGTCGAAGACGGGGCGTCCGGCCACGAAGCCACGGATGCGGCGCGGTACGGGCTCCACATGCCCGACCGGAACGATCATCGCGGGGTAGTCCGGTGTGTTCGGCGTGTCCGGCGTGTTCGGTGTCTGCTGTGTCATGCCTCTTCCAGGGCCTCTCCGAACTCGCGCAGGGCCTTGCCGTGCTGACTGTGGGCCAGCCCGTGTCCGACCGCTATGGCCGCCGCCACCGGCCATTCGATGATCCCGACGGCGGCGATGACGCCGAGTCCGGCGAGGAAGCAGAGCTGGTCCGCCGATGGCAGCTCCACCCGCCGCCCATCGAACTGGACGGTCACCGAATGTCGCGCGCACACGTCCTCGGCCGCGGCGCGGGGGCCGGGGGATCGTCTCCTCGCGGCCGGAGCCGATGCCTGTTTCCGGGAGGATGCGCTGGTACGAGGGGCTGTCTTGGTCGCTTCGGCCATTGCTTCGATCCGTTCAATCAGCTCATCGGCCTATGGCGGACATCCGCGCGATGACCCTTCCACCGTAAGCCCGCTTCCCGGGCTCATGCGCGTTGCGGGGCCCGAAACGCACGGCGACCCCGAGGGAGTTGGGCTGCCGCCCGCCGTTGCGGCAGAAGCTTGGACACATTGACTGTTTGCTATAGCAGAAATAGGCTCGTCGGTATGAGCGCTGACGCCCTGGGTTCCGTGGAGACCACGTCGCTGGCCGACCAGGCGTACCGTCGGCTTCGGGACGCGATCCGTGGGGGTGTCCTGCGGCCGGGTGAGAAGATCACCGAACGCGATCTGGCCGCCCGCCTCGGCGTCAGCCCGACCCCGGTCCGGGAGGCGCTGCGGCAGCTGGTGCACGAGAAGGTCGTCGAAAGGGCGGGGCCGCGCGCCCTGCGGATCGCCGACCACTCCTCGGCGGCCCGCTCCGAGATCGTGGAGGCCGAGGTCCGCCTGTCCGCGCTCATGGCGCGCCTCGCGGCCCGCAACGCCACCGCGGAGCAGCTCACCGGCCTGGTCTCACTGCTCGCCCAGACCGACCAGATCGTCGCCGGGATCGAGAAGGCCGTCGCCGGGCAGGGCGTGGAAGCCGATGTGACCGAAGGGCTCGCGGCCGTCTTCCATGAGCTGCGCCTGTTTCACCGCCAGGTGGAGGCGTCCGCGGGCAACCCTGTCCTGGAGGGCCTGCTGGATCAGGCCCGCGCCTTCAGCGACGAGGAGCGGCTTGACCTGACGATGAGGCTCGCGCGCGAGCGTGCCGAGGCGTTCCGCGCCCGCTATCACGAGCATCGCGAGTTGCTGGACGCTCTCCTTGAACGGGATGAGGGCCGTGCCGAGGAGCTTGCCGCGCGGCATCACCGCGCCGCCCTCGGCCAGTTGTCCGGCGGCTGATCCCCGAGCGGCAGACACTCCACATCCCCATCATGCTATAGCATGTAGCAATAGGAGCGCTGGTCGGCAGTACGCCCCACTCATGGACATGGAAATCGCCCAGACATAACGCGAAACGACCACTCTCCTGGCGGGAGTACCGGGAGGCTGGCCTCCCCACCTGGGGAACGCGCGCAATTCATTCCGGGGCCGCCGGACCATGAGGAACCATTGAGGAAGCGTGAGCAAATGGGAATGACCAGGGCGAAGAAGAACGCCGTCGGCTGGATCGTCAGCATATGTGTGATGGCCGCGGGGCCAGTCCTCACGGGGTGTTCGGCGGACTCGACGAAGGCGGAAGACACGAAGGACGTGAAGGAGACGAAGGGTTCGACCTCGACCGTCAGGGCCACTCCGTCCCCGAAGGGACAGTCCGGTGATCAGTCCACGGCGCAAGGGGTGGTGGCCACGTGGGTGACGGCGGTCGTCGAGGACCGTCCCAAGGAGGCCTGCCTGGCCATGGCGACACCGGCCACCGGCGGGTCTCCCGCGAAGCCCGGCACTGAGGCGATGTGCGGAGGCGATGGGCCGGAGGCGCAACAGATGGCGGATCAAATTCACCGCATGCACACCTCGTTCACGCCTGACCAGCCGAAGAGTCCCCCGACGGTGAAGGTGGCCGAGGTCCCGGTCACGGACAAGAAGGCGACAGTCGACGGTGAGCAGATCACCGTGGATGGTCAGACTTTGGAGGCCATCGTCGTGTCGCACTCCACCGGAGTGAAGGAGGACCAGGTCGGTGTCAGGATCGAGGCCGGCGTCGTGGCGGGTCGCTGGTACGTGACGGACCTGGGTCTCTCCGTCGGCTGACGTCGCGGCAGTGGGCCTACTCCTGGGAGGGTGCGGCAGGTCGCTTGCGTGCGGTGGGCGGAACCGGCGGCAGCTGGTCCCGGCGCAGGTGCCAGAGGCGGGGGTCGGACGTGGCGGCGGCAACGGACCCGAGGGCCAGCGCGAGCGCCACGTCCGCGGGGGTCTCCACGAAGCCCGCGGCGACCGACGGGGACATCGCGCGCTGTGCCTGCCCGCTCATCCGGGCGACGATCGGGGCGGGCATGATCTCGACCAGGTCGGGCGCGCCGCGCGAGACCGCGTCCGTGGAGCGGCGCAGATTGGACCGATCGGTGACGAACACCTTCATCATCGTCAGCAGACCGAGCGGCCGGCCCTTCTCGATCAGCGAGAGCCGGGTGCTGACCACGCCGTGCGCGCCCATGCTCTTGATGAACTCCAGCGCGCCCCGGTCCTGGGCCAGACCGGGGCTGCTGTCCACGTTCACGAACACGGTCTTCCCCGCCCGGACCAGCGTCGGCACGACCTGGGGCAGCTGCCCCACTGTGAGCGACGCGACGATGCACACCTTGGCCGGTGCGGTCAGGAACTGCCGCAGCGGCTGGGTGGTGACGACCGACGCGATGACCGGGATCTCGGCCAGCGCGGAGGCCAGCCGGGCGTCGAGTGGGGCACCGGACCGGGACGGCGAAGGAGTCATGGCAAGGGCCTACCTGGTGGGGGTCAAGGGGCTGTGGCTGCTGAGGTCAGCTCAGCGGAGACGTACCGAAGCGGCTGGGAAGGCCCAGCTTGCCAGGGTTGAGGATGCCGGCCGGGTCCAGGGCCTTCTTCACCGCGACGAACGTCGCGAAGCCCGCCCCGAGGGATTCCTCCAGGTAGGGGCCGCGCAGCAGACCGCAGCCGTGGTGGTGGCTGAGCGCCGCGGCGTGCTTGATGAGTACGGCGTTGGCCGCGTCCCACACCGAGCGGTACCAGCCGCGGCGCGATTCCGGCGCCACATCGCCACGTAGCGAGAAGTAGACGCAGGCGCCGTCGGTGTACGCGTGGGACTGGTGGGCCGAGGCGGCCAGGGTGCCGTCCACCGCCTGGACCGCGGCTACCACCTCGTCGTAGATCACTGGGAGGTCGGTCCAGGACGCGGCCATCTCCAGGGTGTCGGCGACGAGGCCCGGACCCGGCTTGAAGCCTTCGGCGGACTTGCCGACCAGCATCCGCTCGTCCAGCCAGCGCTCGAAGACGGCCTGGCTGTCCAGCTCGGGTCCGTACTCCTCGCAGACCTCCTTCGCCACCTTGATCGAGGCGTCGACGACGGCCGGGTCGCCCTCGTCGGCGATGAGCAGGAGGTTGGTCTCCGGGTGGCCGAAGTGGGTACCGGACTCCAGGGTGTCGTACAGGCGCAGGACGGCCGGGGTGGCGCCGCGCTGCATGATCCTGCGGCAGGCGTCCAGGCCTTCCGCGAAGGTCGTGAAGCCGTACGCGGCGGCGCTCGCGTACTCCGGCAGCGGGTGGACCCGCAGCCGGGCCGCGACGATGGCTCCGAGGGTGCCTTCGGAGCCGATGAACAGCTGGCGCAGGTCCGGGCCGACCGCCGCGCGGGCGTAGTCGCCGTACGTGGCGCGGGTGCCGTCCGCGTGTACGACGTCGACGCCGATGACCATGTCCTCGATCTTGCCGTAACGCGTGGAGAGCTGACCGGCGCCGCGGCAGGCGATCCAGCCGCCGACGGTGGAGACGGCGAACGCGGACGGCCAGTGGCCGGTGGTGACGCCGTACTCCTCCTGGAGCTGCTTCTCGAAGAGGTCGCCGAACATGCCGGCCTGGACGTCCACGACGTTCGACTCGGCGTCGAAGCCGATGATCTGGTTCAGCCCGCACATGTCCAGGACGACGCCGCCGAAGACGGGGAGCGCGGCACCGGTGACGTTGGAGCGGCCCGCGGACGGGGTGACGGGAATACCGGCCCCGTGGCAGATCCGCAGCACGGCCGCGACCTGGTCCGCGTCGGCGGCCTCGACGATCACGGCGTTCGGGGTGGCGGGACGGCCCTCGGTCTCGCCGATCATCGAACCGGCCCACCAGTCACGGGTCCGGGTGACGACCTCGTCGCGGGAGGTGTGCACCGCATGCGCGGCCTCGCGCAGCGCCTCGACCACGGACCCGGGGACCACGACCGGGTTCACCTGGAGCGCGGCCTCGCCGTCACCGATCGGGGTGTTCCGCGCCCAGGTGGCGAAGCTGGGGGCGCCGACGGTGTAGTTACCCCGGTTGAACGGGTGGGTGATGGTCTGACGGCTGATCATGCTGCTGCCCCTTCGAGGAGTACGGACTTTTCGCGACGGACGGCGACGAGGTACTCGGCGACCGAGCGCTCGACCTCCGCCTCCGTGAGGTTCAGTTCCTGGCCGAGAATCGCGCCGACGGCCCCGGCGGCGTCGGCGGAGGCGTCCCGGGCGAACAGCCGGGCGCGTGTGCGGCGGGAGAGGACGTCGTCGACCGACCGGGCCAGCTCGGCACGGGCCGCGTACACGACCTCCGCCTTGGTGTACGGGAGTCCCGCGACGACCGGCTCGGCCAGCGACGGGTCGTCCTGGATGAGGTCGCCGACGAAGCGGGCTTCGGTGCCGAAGCGCTCGCCCAGGTGGGCGGCGATGCCACCGGACGCGGCGACGGCCTCGGAGTCGTAACCGGCGCCGCCGAGGAGCGGGAGGCCGGTGGTGCGGCTCCTCCCCTTGCGGCCGAGGACCGTCATCACCTTGTCGATGACGAGTTCGCCCATGTGCCGGCTGGTGGTGAGCTTCCCGCCGGTCACCGTCACCATGCCGGTGCGGCCGACGGTGATGTGGTGGTCGCGGCGCATATCGAGAGTGGCGCCCTCCTTGCCGCCGACCAGCGGGCGCAGACCGCCGATGGAGCCGACCACATCGTCCGCGGTGAGCTTTCCCTCGAAGGCGGTGTTGGCGCCCTCCAGCAGGAAGTCCATCTCCTCGCGGGTGCAGTGCACATCATCCGGGGAGCCCTGGTAGTCCTCGTCGGTGGTGCCCAGCACGACGTTGTTGCCCCAGCGGGTGCAGGTCGCGCGGCGGGCCCGGCCGGGAACCGGCACGGTGACCGTGCAGTTGATCCGCAGCTTGTCCCAAGGCACCACGATATGGACGCCCTTGGCGGGCCGGACCCGCGGCCTGTGACCTTCGTCCGCCTTCGCGTCCAGCTCGTCGGTCCACACCCCGGTGGCGTTGACGACGGCCCGCGCCCGGATGTCGATGGTGTCGCCGTCCGCCGAGACCCGGGCACCGGACACCTTGCCCATCCGCGTCAGCAGACCCTCTGCCCTGGCTCCGTTGAGGACCGTCGCGCCGAGCGCGGCGGCGGTGCGGACGATGGTGAGGACGAGCCGGGCGTCGTCGGTGCGGGCGTCGAAGTACATCAGCCCGCCCTTGAGGCTCTCGGCGCGCAGCGACGGAGCCTGGGCGAGCACCTCGGGAACGGTGAGCCGCTGGTGGAGCTTGCCGATCCGCCATCCGCCGACCAGGTCGTACGTCCACAGCAGGCCCTCGAAGCCCTTGGCGAGGCGGGCGTCGAAGACACCTTCCTTGTCCAGGATCGGGAAGAGGAACGGCAGCCGGTGCACCAGGTGCGGGGCGTTCTTCCGGAAGCGGTGGCGCTCCAGGAGCGAGTGGCGGACCAGATTGACGTTGCCCTGCTCGATGTAGCGCAGACCGCCGTGCACCATCTTCGACGACTTCGACGAGGTGCCGGAGGCGAAGTCGTCCTTCTCGACCAGGGCCGCGCGCAGACCGCGCGAGGCGGCGTCGAGCACGGCGTACGCCCCGGTGATGCCACCTCCGATGACGAGCACGTCGTACATGTCGTCGGCCAGTCGGCGCTTGAGAGCGGCCCGGTCGAGCAGCAGAGGAGTCCGGCGGGTCGCCGCGGCGCTGCGCCGCGGTTTCCGGGCGGGCATGGTGATCACAACATCAACTCCTGGTGTTTCGGTTCGGCGGCCCGCCATCGTGTGCGGGCCGCCGGTGCGACGGCGGGGGGCCGTCAGTGGGGGGTGTGAGATTCGGGCGTACCCTCCCGCCGGGGGAGCGGCGCGGGGTCGTTCAGATGGGCGATCAGCACATCGCGCCAGGCGGTGCGCAGTTCGGCGCGCTCGGCCGATGTGATCGACGGTTCGAAGACCCGGCCCCGCGGCTGCGCCGCGACGACCTCTTCGAGCGAGGACCACAGGCCCTGGGCGACCCCGGCCAGATACGCGGTGCCGCGCAGGCTCGCGGTGGCGGAGTCGGAGACCCGTTCCAGCGGCAGGCCGGTCAGGTCGGCCTGGATCCGCATCAGCGGGTCGCTGCCGGAGACGCCGCCGCCGACCCGGAGCCGGGTGAACGCGGTGCCCATGGTGTCGGCGACCCCGTCGATGAGGTCGCACACCGAGTGCGCGATTCCGTCGAGCACGGCGCGGGCGAGATCGGCGCGAGTGGTGGCGAGAGTGAGCCCGGTGAGGGACGCGGTGGCCTCCGGGCGCCAGACCGGCGTACGGACCCCGGCGAGCGCCGGGACGAAACGCGGGGTGCGGCCCGGCCGGGTGGGGACCCGGCCCGCTTCCTCACCGAGCTCCTTCGGCGACGCGAACAGGCCCAGATTGTCACAGAGCCAGCGCAGCGCCGAACCCACGGTGGAGGTGTACGCCTCCAGGCTGTAGTGGCTGATGTCGCCCTGCCGCCGGCCGGGCTGGGCGAGCACCCCGGCGATGTCCGGCCGGGGCAGGGCGGGCGTGGTGCCGGTCGCCGCGTCGACGAACGCGCCGGTCCCGTACATGCACATGCCCTGCCCGGTGGCGAGACCGCCGAGCGCGACGAGCGCGGCGTGCTGGTCGCCCATGGAGGCGGCCAGCGGGACGGCGACACCGAGGGCGGCCGGGTCGGTCGTACCGAAACCGGCGTCGTCGGAGCGGAGCTCCGGCAGCAGGCCGAGGGGGAAGCCGAGGCGGTCGATCCATGCCTCGTCCCAGGCGTGCCGCTCCAGCAGGTAGCCACCGGTGGACGCGGCGTTGGTCGGGGTGGTGGCGTGGACGGCACCGCCGGTGAGGCGCCAGATCAGCCAGGTGTCGACGGTCCCGAAGAGCAGTCGGCCCCGGCGGTGCGCGGCGGCCACCTCCGGGTGCGCGGCGATCTGCCGGGCAGCCCAGAGGAACGGGGCGCGGGCGCCGACCGGCCGGCCCTGCCGGGCCAGCAGCACGGCGTCCCACTCCGCCTCGTAGGCGGCGAGCTCATGCGCGTACCGGCGGTCCTGCCACACCACCGCGGGCAGTAGCGGCCGTCCGGTGGCCCGGTCCCACAGCATCGCCGTGGCACGCTGGGTGGACAGCGCGACCGAGGTGATCTCGATGCCGTCCTCGCGCGCCCCGCCCACGGCCCGACGCGCCACCTCGAGGGTGGCGGTCCAGATCTCCATCGGGTCCTGCTCGACCGAGAGGTCATTCGGATGGCTGACCTTGATCGGCCGGTAGAACACCTTGTGGGTGGCGCCCGAGTCGAGCACGACTCCGGCCCGGGTGCCCGTGGTGCCCTCGTCGATGGACAGCACACCGCGCCGTGGGGAGGCGCCGGGGAACGTCTGGGTCATGGCAGCCCTTTCATTCGAGCACCGCGAGCGAGCCGTGCGGAGGGATGGAGAGCGGACGGAGGCGGAGGGAGGGAGTACGCAAGGGACGGGTATGGAAGGGACGGGTATGGAAGGGACACGCACGGAGGGGAGACGTACACCGAGGGGGAGGGGGCCACCGCGCGGTGCGCCAGGTCCGGCGGCGGGTCAGGGCGCGGTCACGGAGAGCGCCGCAGCGGCGTCGCGGTCCTGTCCGGCGACCTCGTCGGGCGAGGCGGCCTTCGTCGGGTCCCACTTGATCACCAGGCAGGTGATCAGGCCGAGCAGCGGCACGACGGACAGCACCAGGAAGGTGTCGGCGAGCCCGAGCGAGTCCTTGATCTGCGGAAACACATACAAGCCGGCGACACTGCCGAAACTACCGATCATACCGGTGACACCGGTGCCCAGGGCGCGGACGTCACTGGTGTAAGAGAGCGCGGCGATGGACTTGCCGTTGGCCCCGGGCCCCGCCGAGTGGCAGAGGATGAACAGCACCGGCAGCAGGAACGCCACAGCCATGGGCACCTTCTCGAAGGTCAGCCCCATCGCCACCAGGGCCACGAAGACCCCGGCGAAACCGGCGGCGGAGCTGAGCCGCAGCCCGAGGCGGCGGCCGAAGTACGCGGACAGCAGTCCGCCCGCGATACCGAAGGCGTTGAACACCATCGAGCCGACGGTGGCCTTCTCGAAGCTCTCGCCGAAGATCGTCAGGCTGATCAGGGGGAGATACCAGCCGACCGCGAAGTACTGCATCGACTGCCCGAGCGAGATCACCGATGAGAGGATCGTACGCGGCAGATACTCGCCCTTGAACAGAAGACCGGTCTGGCGGAAACCGATGACCGGTGCCTCAGCCGCGGTGCGGGTCATCGCGTCGGGTGTGCCGACCACGGCCTTGATCCCGTAGATCCGGTCCAGGTTGGTGACGGACTCGTCCAGTCGGCCCTTACCGGCCAGCCAGGTGGGACTCTCCCTGAGCATCAGCGCCTGGCTCAGCAGCAGCGCGACGGCGACGACCGCGGCCGAGCCGACCGACCAGCGCCAGATGTCGGCGCCGATGTCCAGGTTGAAGAAGACCAGGGCCAGGGCGAGGTTGCTGGTGGTGGCGACGTACCAGACGGCTTGCCACAGGTTGAGCCGGCCGCCCAGCTTCGCGGGCGTGTACTCGGCGAGCAGCGCCATGGCGACCGCGAAGTCGATGCCGTACGCGACACCCACCAGGACCCGGCCGAGCCACACGACGGTGAAGCCACCGGCGAACGCGGCGAGCAGGCCACCCGCGAGCGCGAACACCTTGGCGATGAGCAGTGGGGGAACGCGGCCGATGCGGGTGGCGAGCCAGCCACCGAGGGGGTTGAAGACGATGGCCAGCGCCGGGGCAGTGGCCGTGAGGACCGAGACCTGGGTGCTGGTGAGCTCCATCTGGGTCGTCATGGGCCCCAGACCGGCGCTCAGCGCCGCGTTCGAGTAGGCGTCGAGGAACAGCCCGCCGAACACGAGGAACCAGATGATCTGCGCCCGGCCGGTGATCTTTCCGAGCCCATCGATGAGCGCAACGACGTCGGCGACGCTTCTGACGCTCGGACGTTGTGCCATGAATCCGCCTTTGAGGAAGACCTACCGGCGGCACGGGGAGCACAGAAAAAGGCACGACGAAGCCACCGACAGGTGGTCTGTGTCTGTGCCTGCCAAAAAACTGCGGAAAGCGCCGCAGCACGTGAACTGCTGGAACCGCCAAAAGCGCGGTGCAGCGAGAGTAAGAACCAGCCATGAGAAACGTCAAGGGTTCCGGCCAGGTCGCCGAAACGTGACGAGTGTCCAGCACCGGGCCTCGAGCCAGCTCAGCGTTTGATACGGCTGCGCATCGCGAGGACGGCGAGAGCGAGCAGTACGGGTTCGGTGAAGCGGCTGACCATCTCCGTGTAGGTTCCCCAGGTGGTGAGATCTTGACCGCTGGAGCGGAAGACGACGGAGTTCAGCACCACTTGCAGCGACTTGTCGAAGCGTTTCATGGTGAAGCGGTCGCCGGCGGGCAGGGTCAACCGCGGGTCCTGTTCGTCCACGACCAGTGTCACTCGTCCGCCATCGGCGGGGACGGTGCCGGACGCCGTCTGTTTCGGGGCGGAGTCGGGCAGGCCCAGGCCCATCATCAGCGCGATGGTGGCGGTCATGGCCACAGCGAGCCAGACCAGGGCGCGGGAGGCGCGCAGACCGTAGCCGGAGGTCAGCCAGTAGCCCCACAGCAAGCCCCGTTCGCCGGGCGGGGTGCCGACGAGGTCGTGGCGGCGCATCTCCATCTCGCCGTAGTAGAAGTCGGCGGCGCCGGGCTCGTCCTTGCTGTCTTCGAAGGTCTTGCGCAGTTGCCGGTAGAGCGCGGCCAGGTGTTCCGGGTCGGGAGTGCGGTTGGGGTCGGGGTGGTGCGGCCCGGTGCGCCAGTGCCGGGGTGAGGGCGTCTGCCCCGAAGGCGAAGGCGAGGGCGAGGGCGAAGGCGAGGGCGGGCGGCCGGCCGTCTGGGCGCGCCAGTGGTGCTCTTCGGCCAGCGTGCGTCGCCGGGTCCACCAGTAAGGCCATATGGAGCGGCGGAAGTGGAGGCCGGTGGGGGTGGCCGCGAAGGCACAGCGGCCTTCCAGGCGGAGTTGGTCGAGGTGGAAGCTACCGGAGAACAGACATTGGCTCAGGTCGGTGTCGGTCAGGACCAGGTATGCGGCGTCCACCCCGCGCACCGAGGCCACCCGTACGCCGTGCTGGGATGCTGCCAGCAGGTTCTCGTCCGCCATTGTGCCGCTGTGTGCAAAGGGGACGGGGTGAGCGTTGACTGCCACGGGGAAGAAGAGCACGGCGTGGCTGAGGTCCAACGTGGCGTAGCGCAGGCGCAACGTGGCCGTCGATTCCCACCGAGTCCTCTCGCAGCGCACTTCACTCGCTGCGATCTCCAGCGTCACCGGTACCTCGAACAGCGCACCGGACAGCTCAACCGTCTTCGCGCACACCACCGGCCCGAGCCACGACATCGCCGTGAATCGGGCCTGGGGGAACAGGGCGTCACCGGAGAACTGGGCCAGGTGGAACCAGACGTCGCCGGCGAACTGTGTCCCCTCGAACCTGGCGGTGCCCGAGAACAGCGCTGCGTCGAACCGGGCGACATCGGTGAACTGCGCCTGGGAGAACAGAGCGCCACCGCGGAACCGGGCCAGGTCGAACCCGGCGATGCCGGCGAACCGCGCCCCGCCGAACCGGGCATCATCGGCGAACTGCGTCCGGTGAAACCGGGCGTCGCCCGCGAACCGCGCCCCGTCGAACCAGGCCGTGCTCGAGAAGCGCGCCCCATCGAACCGAGCCTCCTCGCTGAAATCCGCTCCGCCGAACCTGGCGGTGGAGCAGAAGCGCGCCCCACCGAACCCGGCGCTGCCCGCGAACCGCGCTCCACCGAACCAGACATCGTCGGCGAACCGCGCCCCGCCGAACCCGGCGGTGCCGGAGAAGAGCGCCCCCTCGAACCGGGCGTCGTCCGCGAACCGCGCGCCCTCGAACCAAGCGGTGCTGGAGAAGCGCGCGCTCGCGAACCCGACGCTGCCCAAGAAGTGCGCTCCGCCGAACCTGGCATCGTCCCGGAACCACGTTCCGCCGAACCTGGCAGCGCCCGCGAACCGCACCCCGCCGAACCAGGCGGCCTCGGCGAACTGTGCCTGGCGGAACAGGGCGCCACCACCAAAGCGCGCACCGTCGAACCAGGCGGTGCTGGTGAACTGGGCACCCTCGAACCCGGCGTCGTGGGCGAAGCGCGCTCCGCCGAACCTGGCGGTACCGGAGAACCTCGCCCCGCCGAACTGGCTTGGGCCCGAGAACCGCGCCCGGTGGAATCCGGCTTCCTCCGCGAACTCCGCCCCCTCGAACCTCGCGGTACCGAAGTGGGGCTTTCCGGTGGTGGGATCCCGGAGGGCTTGGAGGAGAGCGTTGAGAAGTGGCGCGGTGAAGCGGGTGCCGCGGTGGTCGATGTCTGTGCCGGGGGCCAGACCGGTGAGGTACGCGTCGCGGTCGGCGCTGTTCAGGTGGGCCAGACACGCGGTTCGGCCAGGGACGTGGATTCCGGGGCAGCCGACGGGGTCGGTGGCCTCCTCGGCACCATGTCCGCAGTACGGCCAGGAGGGGGCGGACGGTGCGGGGTCCGGGGGTGTACTCATTGGCCTGGGAACTCCGGGGCTTTCACTCGTGACGGGCTGAACGGCTGTACCTGCTCGGGCGTATGACGCCGACTCTCTGCCTGGTGCGGATATCAGTCGAGGCCATCCTGATGGGAACGAGGGGCAAGACCCAAGTACGGGGTGACGACGGAGTCCTGTTCTCGCCCGCCCTCGCCGGTCAGGCCGCCGCCAGCGCCTCGGTCGGGGGCAGCCTCGAGGCCCGGATCGACGGGTAGACGCCGGCCACCATGCCGATCAGGACCGTGCTCGCCGTGCCCAGGGCGAGCGCGGGGAGGGGGATCACGGTCGGCCAGCCCTGGTAGGTGGCGTAGCCGAGGGTCGCGAGGACACCGAGGACCGTACCCGTGACACCGCCGAGCGTGCTGAGCACCACGGACTCGGTGAGGAACTGGGCGCGGATCTGGCCCCGCCCGGCTCCCAGCGCCCGGCGCAGACCTATCTCCGTGCGGCGCTCCAGAACCGAGATGTACATCGTGTTGGCCACGCCGATCCCGCCGACCAGCAGCGCCACCCCCGCCAGACCCAGGAACAGGGCCGAGAACGTCGTCCGGGTGGCGCGTTTGGCGAGCAGGGCGTCGGACGGGCGGCTGACCTGGACCAGGCCGGGCAACTGGGGATACAGCGTGTCCGGCAGGACCGCGCTGACGTCCTCGATGCTGTCCTCCTCGGCCTTCACATAGATCACCGTGGGGTGCCCGTCGAAGCCCAGCGCGCTCTTGGCGGCCTGCCAGCCGACGAGGACGGAGCGGTCCAGCTCGGGGGCGAGCGGCATGCGGTCCAGGATTCCGACAACCGTGAACCACCGGTCGTCGATGAGGACCTGCGGCGGCTGCCGGCCGTGGACCAGCCGGGGGATGCCGAGCCGGGCGGCGGCCTGGTAGCCGAGGACCGCGGTGGGGAACGACGAGGTGGAGGCGTCGAGGAACCGGCCGGAGCGGACCGTGCCGCTCACGGCGGGCAGCAGGTTGGTCCTGGCGGCCAGGACGTTGAGGCCGAGGCCGTCGTTCGGGTCGGTGCGGTCCGAGCGGCGGACGAGGGCGTGGGTGTTGGCGACGGCGCTCGCCTCGGTGACCGGGCGGATCCGCGCGGCCATCCGGTGGGCCTGCTCCGGCAGCAGGACGGGCGGCTTCTGGTCCGCCTGCGGCTGGGCGCGCAGCATGTTCGTGCCGAGCGCGGACAGTTGCTCGTCCAGGTGCTTCTGGCTGGACGCCGGAATGCCGGTGACCAGGACCAGCGTGGCGATGCCGATGGAGATGCCGAGTGCGCTCAGCGCGGCCCGCATCCTGCGGGTGCGGAGACCGAGGAGGCCGAGGCGCAGCACGTCGGAGGGGGCAAGTCGGACCGGCCGGATGTCGGTGGGGTGGATCATTCGCGCCCCCGCCCGGTCCCCGGTTCGGTGTCGGAGACGACGCGGCCGTCGCGGATCTCGACGCGGCGCGGCATCCGGGCGGCGATGTCCCGGTCGTGGGTGATGACGGCGATGGTGGTTCCCTCGCGGTTCAGGTTGACCAGCAGATCGAGTACGGCCCGCCCATTGCCCGAGTCGAGTGCTCCGGTCGGCTCGTCGGCGAGCACCAGCGCGGGGTCGTTGACCAGCGCACGGGCGATGGCGACACGCTGGCGTTCCCCGCCGGAGAGCTGGTGCGGCAGGTGCGCGGTCCGGGCGCCGAGGCCGACCCGTGCCAGGGCGGCGAGGGCGAGCGGCCGTCTCCGGCGGCGCGGCACCCCGGCGTACAGCAGGCCGGTGGCCACGTTCTCCGCCGCGGTGAGCCCTTCGGTGAGGTGGAAGTGCTGGAAGACGAAGCCGAGCCAGCGGCCGCGCAACGCCGACAGCCTGCGGTCGGACAGCGCCGCCGCGTCCCGCCCGGCGATCTCCACGGAACCGCTGGTGGGCAGGTCCAGCGTGCCCATGATGTTGAGCAGGGTCGACTTGCCGGAGCCCGAGGGGCCGACGATGGCGAGGAGTTCGCCGGTGTGGACGGTGAGCGAGACGTCGTCCAGCGCCAGCACCCCGCCGCGGTACGCCTTGCTCGCGCCGCGAACGGCCAGCACGGGCGCGCCCGGGGTGGCGGCGGCGCCGGGTGCGGGTATGGCGAGGGCGGGTGCGGGACCGGTCACGAGGTGGTCACCACCCGCAGGCCCTCGCGGACGCCCTTCCCGGACACCTCGACCATGCCCTTGGCGAACAGCCCGGTGTCGACGGCGAGCAACCCGCCGTCGCGGTGCTGGAGCGCGTATCCGCCCTCCCGGAGCGCCAGCAGCGCGCCGACGGGCACGGACAGCACGTTCTTCCTGGTCTCGGCGGTGAAGGTCACCCGTACCGATGCCGAGTCCAGCCGCTTCACATCGGCGCCGTGGGCGGGAGTGACGGTGACCCGCAGGCTCGGCGGGCCGGTGACCTCCTCGTCCTGCTCGTCGCCGCCGCCCTGCACGGTGTGGCTCACCGCGGTGACCTTGCCGGGGATGGTTTTCGCGCTCGGCAGCGCGATGCTCACCTCGTCCCCCACCCGGATCGGGGTGGCGTCGGCGGCGTCCACCTTCACCCCGACGGTCTTGGCGGCGGAGGTGACGGTCAGCACGTCGCCGGTGGCAGGGTCGCCCAACTGGGCCTTGACGTCGCCGACCCGGGCTTCCCCCGGCAGGACGACGACACGGCCGGGGTCCAGGGTGCCGGTCTGCTGCTGCCCGGTGTCGCGCTGCCACCGCTTGAGGGCGGCGGCGAGCGACGGGGTGAACTCGGTGCCGCGTCCGGAGGTCCGCCCGCGCGCCCCGATGTCGTAGCCGAGCGCCTGGAGGTTGTCCGCCAGCACGGTCACGTCCCGGCCGCTGACGCCGGGCTTGACCAGCGTGCGGAAGACCGGGGTGTCCCCGAAGAACACCATGACCGGCCGGTCGTCGACCCGGTACAGCGGATTGCCGCGGGTGACGCCGGCGCCGGGTTCGGGCAGCTGGGTCACCACGCCCTTCCCGGTGCCCCTGACCGTCCTTTGGCCGGCGAAGCCCAGCGTCCCGGCCAGCGTCCGGCTGTCGGAGAGATCCCCGCGGACGACCGTGGCCAGCGCGGCGGAGGGCGCGGCGGACCCCGGTCGTTCGGCCTTCGCCTCGCCGTGAGCGGACAGCGCCAGAGCACCGGCGCCGGCCCCGGTGGCGGTGACGAGCGCCGCTGCCGCGAGGACGAGGCGCCGTCGGTTCGCCCGCCGCGGCGCGGGCTCGGTGTCGGTGGCGGGGTCAGTCACTGAAGGCTTCCAGCTCGCAGCTGCGGTCGACCTTGGTCTGCTCGGCTTCGGAGAGCCGCTGTTGCTTGCCGTCGTCGTACCGCCAGGCGAGACCGTCGGGGCTGACGCTCGTATCGGACACCATGTGGACCCGCATGCCGTTCTTGTTGAGGCACTTGACGTAGGCCCGGTAGTCGTCGGCGTAGCGCGGGTTGGTGTCGGGCTCGGTCTCCGGTGGCTGACGCGGCAGCTTCACCAGGCAGGCGTCGTAGCCGGCCTTGTGCTTCTCCACGACGGCCGGATCCTGTACCGGGGGCGCCTGTTCGGCGCCCGCGGCCTGGGCGCGCTCGTGGTTCATCGGAACGCCCTTGGCCTCGAGGCAGGCGTTGTACGCGTCGTTCAGCCGGGCCCGCTCCTCCTCCGAGCTGTCCAGGCGCAGTTGGGGGCGGTCCGCGGTGACGTCGTCCCTGCCCTCGCGCTGGTCCGTGTCCGCCTTGCCGCCCGCCGCCGGGGCATCGCTGTTGACGGAGTCGACGCCCTTGTCGGTCTTGACGCCGCTGCCGCCGCCGCACGCGGTGAGGGCCAGGCTCAGCATGGCCGTGGCACACAGCAGGGCGGCTGTCTTCGTGTTCCGCATGCCGACGACCATCACGGATCCTTTTGAGGAACCTGTCAGGAACCCTTGCCCAGGTGATGTTCCCCGCCTCCACCCGCCGCCGGTGTTCCTAAACTCGCCGTTCATGTGCGCATACGTGGTCGTCGCCGAGGACGACCGGAAGCAGGCCGAACTGGTCCGCCGCTATCTGGAGCACGAGGGCCACCGGGTGACCGTCGTGCACGATGGGCGAGCCGCGCTCGAATCGGTCCGGCGGGAACCGCCCGATCTGCTCGTCCTGGACGTGATGATGCCCCGGGTGGACGGCCTCGACGTGTGCCGTGTGCTGCGCGCGGAATCGGCCCTGCCGGTGCTGATGCTGACCGCCCGCTCCACCGAGGACGATCTGCTCCTGGGCCTGGACCTCGGCGCCGACGACTATGTGACCAAGCCGTTCAGCCCGCGCGAGCTGATGGCCCGGATACGCGCGCTGCTGCGCCGCAACGCCGCCATCACCGCCACGCCGCCGGAACCGGTGCTCACCGTCGGCCCCCTGACCATCGCCCCGGCACGGCACGAGGTCTCGATGCACGGCCGGCCGGTGGACTGCACACCCGGTGAATTCCGGCTGCTGGAGATGCTGGCAGCCAGTCCCGGCCACGTGTTCACCCGCCCCCGGATCCTGGAACGGCTGCACGGGTTCGACCGGTACGTCACCACCCGGACCGTCGACGCACATGTGATGAACCTCCGCAGGAAACTGGAGGACGATCCGCGCCGGGCCCGCTTCCTGGTCACCGTCTACGGCGTCGGCTACAAGCTCGTCAACGGGGCCACCGACGGAGAGTCCCACCGTGCGCCGTGACGTACCGCTGCGCCGCAGCCTGCTGCTGCGTCTGCTCGCGGTGTCCGCGCTGGTGTCCGCCTGTTCGGTCGCCGCGACCGCCTGGCTGGCCATCCGGACGACCGCGGTGGCCATCCGTGAGCAACGGGGCCAGGCCCTCGCCGACGACACCCGGATCTACGACAGTCTGCTCGGCTACGCGGCCCGCCACCCGCGGTGGGACGGCGTGGGCCCGACCGTACGCGCCCTGGCCCGGGAGACCGGGCACCGCGTCATCGTGATCAGCGACGGTCGGCGGGTCGCCGACTCGCAGTCCGCCGCGCGGCCCCCCTACCGGCCGCCCGACAAGGCGACCGCGGTCATCGACCCGCTGGCGGTCAGCCCCGATCTGCTCCCGGGCGCCGCCTCCGACCGGATCGATCCGCGCGCCGTCGGGCCGTTCAGGCTGAGCGAGGACGAACGCGCGCGATTGCGCCGCGCCGCGCGACACCGTGCCGCATGCCTGCGCACCGTCTTCGGTCAGGAGATGACCGTGGTGGAGGAGCCGAGCGGGCGGTCACGTGTGGCAACCGACGACTCCCGCGTCCCGGACACCCCGCGCTGTGCCTCCGCGACGCTCGACTCCGCCACCCCGACCGAGGCCAGGGCGCTGTCCGCCCTCAACGAGCTCGTCAACACATGCCTGTCCCGGCGCCACGCGGCCCAGGTGAAACTCGCCCTGGACGACTACGGGAGACCACGCGCCGAGCCACGCGCCGAGCCGCCTTCGCGGCCGCGGGGGAGGGACGCCGACGGCTCACTGGTCAGCTCGTGCCTGGCGAGCGGCCGCGCCCAGCAGCTCGCGCCGTACGTCGGGCCCGCGGCGGCGCTGTACGTCACCAGTCCGGGCCGGAGCGCCACCACCTTCTTCGACCTGTCCGCGGGCAACCGCGCCCGCATCGCGGGTGGCACCGTACTCGTCCTGCTGGTGACCGTCACCGCCACCACCCTGGCCGGGATCCGGCTGGTCCGGCCGCTTCGCGCACTGACCGACGCGGCGCAGCGCATGGCGGACGGGGAGGCCGGTGCCCGGGTGAAGGTCACCAGCAACGACGAACTGGGCCGGCTCACCTCGGCGTTCAACTCGATGTCGAGCCGACGTGACCAACTGGAGGCGGCACGCAAGGACATGGTCAGCGATGTCGCACACGAACTGCGCACACCGCTCAGCAACATCCGCGGATGGCTGGAAGGCGCGCAGGACGGTGTCGTACCGCACGGCGACCTGCTGGTGTCCTCGCTACTCGAAGAGGCGCTGCACCTCCAGCACCTCATCGACGACCTGCGGGACCTGTCCGCGGCCGACGCGGGCGAGCTGCGGCTCCACCTCGCGCCGGTCGACATCGCGCACCTGCTGGCACACACGGCCACCGCCCATCGCGCCGCGGCCGAGAACGCCGGTGTCGCCCTGCGGGTGGAGGCACCCGGCGACTGCCCGGAGATCGAGGCCGACCAGGTACGGCTGCGCCAGGTGCTCGGCAACCTGGTGGCGAACGCTCTGCGGCACACCCCGTCCGGCGGCACCGTGTCCCTCCGCGCCCGCCCTGCCGGTGGCGAGGTGCTGATCGAGGTCGCGGACACCGGCTCCGGCATCGCGGCCGACGAACTGCCGCACGTCTTCGACCGGTTCTGGCGGGCGGACAAATCCCGCAGCCGCCGGACCGGGGGCAGTGGTCTGGGGCTGTCCATCGTGCGCAAGCTGGTGGAATCGCACGGCGGGACGGTGACGGTGAGGAGCGCGGTGGGCGGGGGCTCGGAGTTCACGATCCGCCTGCCGCACACCCGCTGACCGGCCGGAGTATGCCGACTACCTGTTCGTCCCGAAGGGGGCGGGGCGCGGGCTGGTGGGCTTGTGGTCGTGTTCGTGTGGCCGGGGTGTGGTCGTCGTGTGGTTGCGGCTTTCGGGTAGTGCGGTGGTGATGATGACGAGTGCGATGGCTGCGATGGCTGTGATGTAGGTGCCGGGTGCCAGTTGCCCGAAGTGTTGGGTGAGGAGGGCTCCCAGGAGTGGGGCGGTGCCGCCGAATACGGCGTAGGCGGTGTTGTAGGCGAGTGCTGTGCTGGTGGTGCGGATGTGGGGTGGGACGAGTTCCACGGCCATGATGGTCGCCGGCATGCCGATGAGGGCGGCGGGGACGACGAGCAGGGTCTCTGCGGCCAGTGTGGTGAGGAGTGTTCCGCCGCCGGCGAGGATGTAGGCGGGTACGGAGCCCGTGACCGCGATGACCACTCCGGTGATCAGTAGTGGTTTGCGTCCGATGCGGTCGGTGAGGGCGCCGGTGAGGACGCACAGGCCTGTACACAGGAGGAGGGCGATACCGCCTGCGACGAGTACGGTGGTCTCGGTGAGGCCGCCGGTGGTCGTGAGGTAGGTGGGCAGGTAGCCCAGGAGGTTGTGGACGACGACGGCGAGTAGGGCGAAGACGGTGAACAGGATGAGGAAGAGGCGCCAGTCGCGGAATGAGTCCCTGACCGGGCTGGCCGAGGTCTCGCCGTGGGCTTCCAGGTTCCGGAAGGTGCTGGTCTCCTCGAGGCTGAGGCGCATATAGAGGCCGACCAGGGCCATGAGGCCTCCGAAGAGGAAGGCGATCCGCCAGGTCCATTCCGTATAGGCGTGCGGTGACGCCGAGTGGAGGGCGAGGAGCGCGAAGGCGGCGAATGCGGAGCCGATGAAGGTGGCGCTGCCCACGGCGCTGATCCACAGTCCGCGCCTGTTCGGAGGGGCTTGTTCCATGACGTAGGACGCCGCGCTGGTGTATTCGGCTCCCATTGATATCCCCTGGGCGAGCCGGCAACACAGCAGCAGCAGCGGGGCGGCGATCCCGGCTGTGGTGTAACCGGGCAGCAGCGCGATTGCGGCGGTCGAGATCGCCATGATCAGTACCACGGTGGACAGTGCGGTGCGCCGGCCAAGACGGTCGCCGATACTGCCGAAGACGGCGGCGCCGACGGGGCGGACCACGAAGGCGATGCCGTAGACGGCCAGGGTCGACAGGATCGCCAGGGTCGGCTTGTCCTCGGGGAAGAAGTGTTTGGCGATGATTGTCGCCGAGGAGCCGTAGATGACGAAGTCGTAGGACTCGACGGCGTGCCCGATCATAGCGGCGCCGAGAATTTTCTTTTGCACCACTGCTCCATGAGAGAAGGATTGGATGTTGCGAAGACGCTCCTGGCGTGAGTTGCCGCGTGTGTCAGCGATTCACCAGATCTTCTCGAGCACCCGTAGTGCGTTGCCGCCGATGACTGCGGAGATGTCCTTGTCCGAGTACCCGTGCTTGACGAGCCAGCGGGTGATGTTGCGGAAGCATTCGCCGGGGTTTTCCAACCCGGCTACGGATTCGATGGTTTCGAATTCGGGGCCGGACCGGATGGTGTCGGCGACTCCCCATTTGTGACTCATCACGTGGTGCAGGTCCAGGTGGTCTCCGAAGAAGGTGTCCGGACCGAACCCGACGTGTTCGATGCCGACCAGGTCGACGCAGTAGCGGAAGTGGTCCATCACGGACTCGATGGTGTGGCGGCGGTGCTGCGGGCTGACGGTGGTGTAGGGGGCCGCTTCGATGCCGATCATGCCGCCTGTCGCGGCGCAGGCGCGGATGACCTCGTCGGGTTTCATCCGCGCGGTGTTCCACAGCCCCCGTGCACCGGCGTGCGTGATCAGTACGGGCTTGTCGCTGGCCTCGATCACCTCGAGCGCGGTCCGGTCCCCGGCGTGCGAGAGGTCGATGGCGATGCCGAGCTGGTTCATCCGGCGGACCGCGCGCCGTCCGAGTGAGGTCAGGCCGCCGTCGCTCTCCTCCCGCAGCCCGCTGCCGAGGGAGTTCGCGTCGCTGTAGGCGATGCCGATCTGCCGGATGCCCAGTCCGTGGAGCACATCGAGCCGGTCGATCTCGTTCTCGATCAGTGCCGCTCCCTCGAGGCCGGCGACCACGGCGAGTTGGCCTTCGGCGTGCGCGCGCCGGATGTCGGCGACCGACTCGGCGCGGATGACGTAGTCCTGGTGGGCGAAGTCGCACCAGCGCATCCCCAGGTCGGTGATGACGTCGTCCCACTTCCACCCGTTCCGGGACTCGCAGGCCCCCCAGCCGAGGTTGTCGAACACGGCGTCCAGTCCGGACCGGCTCAGTCCCTCGTAGCCGTAGGCGAGGCGGGCCTCGCGGTTCCACTGGAGCAGTTCCGTCTTGGCCCGCTGGGGGAGGCGTACCGGGTGGTCGTGGAGCGATACCGCGATGTTGTCGGTCAGTAGGCGCTCGGCCCGAGCCTGTTCGTCGGCGGTCAGTCCGAGGTCGTGCTCCGGCAGCCGGTCCACATCGGCCGAGGGGGTGAACTCGGTGTAGTCCTTTCCGGCTTCCAGGTACGAGAAGGACCGGTAACCGGTGTAGCGCTTGGTTGCCATCGCGACTTCGCCTCCATGTGAGTGTGGGAGTACTGCTTGCGAAACGGCGTGCTGCCGGCGGGACGCGTGTGAGGGGCCCGTGCCGAGGCGAGGGCGGGGACGCCTGTGGCGTGCTCGGGCCGTGCGGCACCAAGGCCCCGGAGCGACGCGACTCGGCCTTGCTGTGACCGCGGCGGCGGTGACGGTGACCCGCCGGGCGATGCCCGCAAGGCCACGAGGCGCGGCTGGGTTCGGTGTCTGTCGTTCAAAAATGCGGAACGCCTGTGCTGCATCCCGGAACGAATCTGAACGGAGCGCGGCGGTTCTGTCAACCACCGCGCGGGACTCTTCGGCCGTTTTCCCTGCTCGCCGGGGCCGGCAACCGGCGATTGACGATTGCGCGACACCGGCCCTATCGTTCCGTATCCCGATACACTGTTCAGTCTGGCGGCACGAGGAGTCGTGTGGAGCCCGCGCCGACCCTCTCGCGGCCGTCAACTCGGAAGAAGCAGCGAGGTATAGCCGATGACGACGGCATCCATGGCCTGGACCCCGATTCGCCTCAGGGAGCTGTCGGTGCCCAACCGGGTATGGCTCTCACCGATGTGCCAGTACTCCGCGGACAGGTTCGGCGCCCCGACCGACTGGCACATCGCCCACTACGGGTCCCGGGCGGCAGGGGGTGTGGGCATGGTCATGGTCGAATGCACCGCCGTCGCTCCCGATATGCGCACCACGGCCCAGGATCTCGGGCTGTACACCGAGGACCAGGTGATCGGCCACCGGCGATTGGCGGACGCCATCACCTCCATCGGGTCGGTGGCGGCCATCCAGCTGGGGGTCGCGGGTCGCAAGAGCTCGCACGGCGTGCCGTGGGCGAACGACGGGACCCGGAACTCGATATCACCGGACGACGGCGGGTGGCAGTCGCTTGCGCCCTCCCCGGTCGCGTTCGCCGGTCTGGCCGTTCCGGCCGAGATGACCACGAAGGATGGAACGCGGGTGCTGGAGGACATCGAGCGGGCCGCCCGCAACGCCCATCGCGCGGGTTACGGGGCCATCGAACTGCATGGGGCGAACGGATATCTGCTCCACGAGTTCCTCTCGCCGCTGGCCAACCACCGTACCGACGAGTGGGGAGGCGACCCGGAGCGGCGGATGCGGTTCCCGCTGGAGATGGTGAAGGCAGTTCGCGCGGGCTGGCCGGAGGACAAGCCGGTCCTCGTCCGTTTGCCTGCCGCGGATCTGCTGGCGGGCGGTCTCACCACGGACGATATGGCCTTGGTCGCGACCCGCATGGGCGAGGCGGGAGTTGACATGATCGACCTCGTGACCGGCGCGCTCGTCCCGGAGGCCCTCCGGGTTGCCGAGCCCCTGCACAACGCCCAGTACGGTCCGCGCTTTCGTACGGCAGGAGTCCTCACGGCGGCGTCCGGCATGATTTCACAGGCGCGCCATCTCGATCAGGCGATCCCGGAGCTGGTGGACGCGGTGCTGGTCGGCCGGGCGATGCTGCGCGACCCCTATTGGGCGCTGCGCGCCCTCGACGCGGAGCCGCGCGCGTCATGGCCGAAGCAATACCATCGCGCGTTCTGACGTAGGCGCATCGCCCGCGGGCCGCCACCAGGTGTGATGGTACCGAAACGACGTCCGATGACCCCCTGGGGGTGTTACTCTGACCATGCCATGCGCACAGATCACTCGGCCGACGGCCCGGCCGCCCGGGGAAGCGCCGGCAGCAGCCCCCGCTCCTCGATGAACAGTGTGCTGAGCACCCTTCGCGTCTTTGAAGAAGTTGCCATGCGCCAGCCGATCGGTGTGTCGGAACTGTCGCGCGCGATGCACATTCCGAAGAGTTCTGCCCAGCGGTGCCTGGTGACGCTTCAGCAAGCCGGCTGGTTGAGGATCGTCGACCCGGAGCGCGTGCGGTGGGGGGTGACCACCAAGGCTCTCGTGCTCGGGTTGCGCAGCGCCGGCGAGCAGGATCTGCGGGAACTGGCAGGGCCGGTCATCAAGCGCCTCGCCGCCGAGACCGACGAGACCGTCCTCCTCGGCCTGCGCGACGGCGATGAGTACCTCCTCATCGCGCGGGAGGACAGCACACAACTCATCCGCGTGTTCCTGGAAGTCGGTACGCGCGTGCCGCTTCGCGCCAGCTCGGCCGGTTGCGCGATGATGGCGCGCATGGAACCGAGCGAGGTGGACGAACTCTTGAAGCCCGAGCTGGAGGAGTTCGCAGACACGCCGGTGCTGACTTCCGAGGAACTCCGGAAGGAGATCGTCCGGACGGTCAAGCGGGGATATGCGCTGGACATGTCGTCGTGGTACCGCCCCCACGTCTGCTCCATCGGAGCGGCAGTCACGAACGCCGCCGGACGGCCCATCGCGGCGGTCACGCTGGCGGTTCCGCAGATGCGTTACGTCCGCTCGCAGGAGAAGGCGTTGGCGCGCATGGTCGTCGCGGCCGCGGACGAGATCAGCAAGTTGGTCTCGTCCGCCTGACCGGCGAGTGGGCCGTGCTCGTCCCCTGTGTGCCCACGACGTAACGGTGTCCGGCGGCAGCCGACCGACGTCGATGACCACCACCCCACCCAAGGGGTGCCCCACGAACCACGCACGCAGCCCGGCGGTCGTACCTTCCGGGCCCGTGCTGCCGCATGCGCGGGATGGCGATCCGGTTCCGCGGCTCGACCTCACGGATACGGACCGGCGGGACAAGTCTTGACATGCGGATCGGCCCGTCCCTAGCCTGTGCTGTATCTAGACACGCTGTGCCGCAATCTGGCACACACGCCCACCGCTCCGAAGTGAACGCTGCGCCTTCCGGAACGGCGACGATGGGGATATTCGTGACTTCTTCAGCTGGCTCGGCCGTCGGCACATACGACCCGGTCACGTTCGCAGGACTGCGGTTCCACACGGCGGTGGAGCAGTTCCGCAGTGGCGCTGACACGCCGCGCGACTACCTGGAGCGCTGCCTTTCGAGGATCGCCGAACTCGAGCCGACCGTGCGAGCCTGGGTCGTGATCGAGGAATCGGGTGCGCGCGAGCAGGCGGACGCCAGTACCCGCCGCTACCGTCGGGGGGAGCCGCTCTCACCTATCGACGGTATGCCCATCGGGATCAAGGACGTGCTCGAAACGAAGGACATGCCCACCGAGTACGGCTGCGCCGCGTACGCGGGCAACTTCCCGAAGCGGGACAACGCCGCGGTGTGGGCACTGCGGCAGGCGGGCGCCGTCCTGGTCGGGAAAACCGTCACCACGGAACTGGCGGGCCCGGAACCCGGCCCGACGACCAACCCGTTCAACCCGAAGCACACGCCGGGCGGCTCGTCGTCCGGCTCGTCGGCGGCCGTCGGGGCGTCGATGGTGCCCGCGACGATCTCCACACAGTCCGGTGGTTCGCTCATGCGGCCTGCGAGCTTTTGCGGAAACTGGGGTCTGAAGCCGTCACGCGGAGCCATCAACCGCGGTGAACGGCAGACCGCGAGCACGACGGCCCACGGCGTGGTGGCGGCGTGTCCCGAGGACATGTGGCAGGTGGCCATTGAGATCGCCCGTCGTGTGGGCGGCGACCCTGGTTGGCCGGCGTTGCGCGGGCCCGCCACGCCGCCACCGGCCCGAAAGCCCCTCACCCTCGCCGTCATGGAGACCGAAGGCTGGGACCGTCTGGACGAGCGGAGCCGTGAGGCGTTCGACCGGGTGACTCGACAGATCGAGGCCCGCGGCGTGACTGTGCTCCGCCGAGGCGACGAACCACTGATCGAGCGATTCGAGCGGGCACTGGTCGGTGCTGCCGAGTTGACCAGCCTGATCCTCGCACGCGAGCATCTGTGGGCCTTCCGCGACCTGGTAGAGGCGCACCCGGACCGCATCAGCGCGCGAAGCAAACGCTTCTTCATCGAAGCCGCGGAGAGGCTCGGTGCGGCAGGCTACGAGCGGGCGTTGCAGGACCGCGAAGTCGTGCAGGCGGCTTTCGCGGGTCTGGGCAGCGTCGTGGACGCCGTCGTCGCGCCGACGTCCACCGGCTCGGCGCCGCAGTGGCTTGGCGATGTCGCCGGAGAGCCGCCGGCGCGGTGGCCGACCGGAGACCCGGTATTCAATACCCCGAGCTCGCTCTTGGGCGCACCTGCCGTGAACGTTCCGCTCATGGCGGTCGGCGGGTTGCCCTTCGGCCTTCAGGTGATGGGGCAACCGGGCACTGATGCCCGCATGGTCGCTGTCGCACGCTGGCTGGGTGAGGCCATCGCGCCGGTCATCGCCTGACACGGGCGAACTCGCAGT
Source organism: Streptomyces iranensis (assembly GCF_017874715.1). Taxonomy (GTDB): domain Bacteria; phylum Actinomycetota; class Actinomycetes; order Streptomycetales; family Streptomycetaceae; genus Streptomyces; species Streptomyces iranensis. The sequence goes on from NZ_JAGGLR010000024.1 coordinate 169,353, forward strand.
CCCGGAACGTGGAGGGCCCGCCGCGAGGCCGTGGTCCGGCGCGGCTGGCGCGTCGGCACGCACGCCTACGGCGACCGCGCGGTCCGCGTTCCACGAGGTCGGCCGCGTCTCGGGCTGCGGCGTTCATCCGGCGGTGTCGGATGCCGGTGTCGGCCGGGGCTGGGGCTGGAGCTGGGTGAGGTTGTCCAGCATCAGTCCCAGGGTGAACTCGAACCGGTCGTGTCCGGTGCCGGAGGTCAGCTCAGCGGCATAGCGTCGGGTCTGCGGAAACGTGTCGGCCGGCAGCGCGGTGAACCGGCGGATCAGCTCCTCGCGGCCAAGGACCCACTCCTGGTCCGGGTGTCTGCGCCGCTGCTGGACCAGCGACTGCTCCAAGGCGTAGGCGCTGACGTAGAGGGACAGTGCATCGAGCACCCAGGCGGCGTTCCGCGGTTCGATGCCGCCGGCGAGCAGGATCGCCAAAAGCCCTTCCTTGACCCGCAACGTGGAGAGGTTGGTCGGGACCGCGCCCAGCGCGGCCCGGGAGACTCCGGGGTATTTCAGGTATTGGTCGCGGATCTGCGCGTACACGCCGAGGGTCTGCTTGCGCCACTCGGCCGGGTCCGGTTCGGGCAGCACGACCTCGGAGCAGAGCCGGCCGACGAGCAGATCGTCGATGTCCTCTTTGCTGACGATGTGCGCGTACAGCGACGACGGCCCGGTGCCGAGCACCGCGGCGACTCGACGGATGGTCAGTGCGTCGTAGCCCTCGGTGGCCACGACTTGCAGGGCGGCGTCGGTGATCCGGTCCACCGTGATGGGCTTCTTGCGTGGTGACGCCGCTGAGGGCTCCCCAGCGGGCTGGGCGTGACGAGCTGCTCGGCGTTGCCGGGGATCGGAGGGCATACCGATCACTATAGCTGCTTGACACGATCTAAGTTCATTGAGTAGAGCTTAGATCGTGCAGGACGAACTAAGTTCGTATCCGCGTGGTTCGCGTACCCCCCTGACTCAGGTCCTGGGCAGGGTTCGGAAAGTCCGTTCAGGAGGTGTGTGATGCGAGTTTCCGTGATCGGAGCCGGTCTGGGAGGTCTGTGCTTGGCACAGGGTCTGCGTGGCGCCGGGATCGAGGCCGACGTGTACGAGCGGGACCCGGCGATCACCGCGCGGTTCCAGGGCTACCGGCTCGTGCTGAGCCCGGTGGGGTTCGAGGCGCTGCGTGGCTGTCTGCCGCTGCGCTGGCACCCGCTGCTGGACGCGATCGTCGGTGACGCCTATGCCGGGCAGCTGATCCTGGACCCGCAGCTGAACCAGATCGGCGAGCTCGGCCCCGGTAGGACCGGCATCGTGATCGACCGGCAAGTGCTGCGCCACCTGCTGCTGACCGGACTCACCGTGCGCACCGGGGCCGCGCTGACCGGCTACGACGTGCTGGACGACGGCAAGGCCGAAGCCCGGTTCGCGCACGGCGCCCCGACCACCGCCGATCTGCTCGTCGGGGCGGACGGGGTCGGCTCCGCCGTCCGCGCGGTGCTCTCGCCGCAGACCACCGCGACCGACACCGGCACCCGGTTCGTCATCGGCCGTACGCCGCTGACCGAGCGCTTTGCCGCCCTGGAGCCGGCCTTCGGCTCGAAGATCGCCGGGGACGAGGTGAGCCTGATGCTCGGAGCGATGCGTTTCCGTACCCCGCCGAAGCAGGCCGCCGAGGAACTGGCACCCGAGGTGACCCTCCCCGACATCCGCGACTACGTGCGCTGGGCCATGCTCCTGCCACCGAACGGCTCGCTCGGCGCCCCAACCGCGCAGGAGGCCGTGCTGTCCAGGATGGAGGGCTGGCATCCGGACCTGCGGGCGCTCATCGAGCAGGCCGACCCGGACAACAGCACCCTGCTGCCCATCCGGGTGGTCGAGCCCCGCGAGCGCTGGACGCCCGGTCCGGTCACGCTGCTTGGAGACGCCATCCACGCCACCTCCCCGACCGGCGGCAACGGTGCGAACACCGCCCTGCGCGATGCCGACCTGCTGCGCCGCTGCCTGATCGAGGCCGTCGAGCGACGCCAGGACCTCCTCGGCGCGGTCGGCGACTACGAGCGGCAGATGTTCGAGTACGGGGGCGAGGCCGTGCGCCACAGCCTCGCCGCGCTACCCGCCTTCGTCCCGAACCCGGAACGACGCATACGGGGGAGAGGGCGCAGGAGGGCGGCCAGCGGCGTGCGGTCTGGCCAGGTGAGCGGCGCTGGGCGGCCCGGGGGTGAACCGCCGGACTCACAGGTCGCTGTCGAGCGCTGAACCATTCACGCGAATCATCCGCCGGTGCGGGTGGCAGCGACGGCCAGGGTCGCGTACCGCATGGGGAAACTGCCGCCGTACGTGTCGACCGCGTCGCCCATGGCGGCCAGAAGTTCCTCGCGTCTGCCGGATGGGAGCCGGGTGTAGGCGCTCAGTGTGGGAAGGACGTCGAGCCATTCGTCGCGGGTGTAGGTGCGCTCCCAGTCGAAGCGCAGGAAGTCCGGTTCGGCGAAGCCACCCGCTTCCCGGATGTTGTCGCCCGCTTTGGTGACGCTCCTGGTACAGGACTCGAATGTCGAGGTGGAATTCTTGAGGAGCGTGGTGTTTTCGGGGAACATGCGCCGGTTGATCTCGAGGAACGCCTGGGCGAGTTCACTTGGGGTTTCGCTGGCGTTCCAGAAAATGGTGAGCCGGCCACCGGGGCGCAGGGCGGTCGCTGCCTTGGCCGCGCCGGCCAGCGGGTCGATCCAGTGCCAGGTCCGGCCCGCCACGACGGCGTCGAACAAGCGGCCGGCGGGGTCCCAGGCCTCAAAGGTGGACACCTCGACGTCGAGCCCGCGCGAGCGGGCGTAGGTGGCCGAGCGCTCGTCGGGTTCGACGCCGAGGACCCGGCAGCCGGTCTCCTGCAAAAGGCGGGCGACGACGCCGGTACCGCAGCCGACGTCGACCGCGGTGGCCGGAGCGGAGCTGGTGATGGCATCGATCAGGGCCGGGGGAAAGCTCGTACGGGCGCGGTCATAGCGCTCGGCGTCGGCGCCGTAGGACTCGGCCATCGCTCGGTGCCGGTGGAACATGCCGCTCGAAGTGGACATGCGCACACGCTAAGGGCCGCATGCGCGCCGGTCAACGGCGACGATCTCGTTCTGCCCGTCGGTAGCGTCCGACCAGAACGGCCAGGCGGCGGTTGGGCGTTGACGGCCGCACCCGTGGATACCTCTCGTCTCCTTGCGCAGGGATCCTGGATTCCGCCCTCGTAGGCGTGCGTGTCGCGGCGACGGGGTTCACTTGAGGAAATCGGCCGCCCGCTCGCCCCATGTGCGGAGGTCGGCGCGGGTCTCGGACACGTGCAGGGTCGAGCCGGGGATCGTGGCGGCGAGCTTCTCCGACAGGGACACCGGGTGGCCCGGGTCGTCGGCCCAGGCGAGGATCAGCGTCGGCTGGGTGATCCGCGCGATGGTGTCCAGCGGTGGCAGGTCGCTGATGCCCGCCCCGAGCAGGACGGCCGGGAGGAATTCGGCCGTGACGTCCGGGGTGGGCGGAAAGCCCTCCACCTCCGCGAAAACGGCCGGAACCGGGGCTTTCGCCAGCACCTTGACCAGGGCCTCCACCCCTTTCTGCTGCGCGTAGTCCGCCAGCTGCCGGTACACATCGCTCTGCGCGGCTCGTGCCTCCCAAGCCGTCGGAGGCGCGGTGAGGACGAGCCGGTCGAAGCGCTCCGGATCGGTCGTCACGGCGTGCAGCAGCGCTCCGGTGCCCATCGAGCAGCCGATCGCCGAGACGGGCGCGGCCGGGGAGAAGTGCCGGACGAGCTCGACCATGTCCTCGCCCTGCGACTTCCACGAGTAGTCGGCCGGGTCGCCGGTCCCTTCGGACTCGCCGTGGCCACGGGCGTCGTAGGAGATGAGGCGGCGGCCCGCGGAGGTCACCACGGAATAGTCGGTCAGGTTCGCCCGCCGTTCGGAGGCCCGGCTGCCGCACAGCCCATGGGCGGTGAGGACGACCGGGCCGGAGCCCTCGTCGGAATAGGCGAAGCGGATTCCCCGCAGACTTACCGTCACTGTTCTGCCTTTCGAGTGTCGGCCACCCCCGTCGAGGACGATCTTAGAGCGCGGTGAGAAAGGCGCGGATGCCGGAGAACCGGAACCGGATCCGGAGGTTCGGCTGGTCGGCCGCTCGCGCGATCGGGTCGCGGATGAGCCTGCCCGCAGGTCTCCCCAGACGTCGGACTTGCATCATGCAAGCAGCGTATACAGTGCAGTTGCGACAGATGTGATCATCATCGGCCAGGTAGCAAGGAGGCTCATCCCCCGTGAAGGCCACCCCGCGGAACACCAACCTGCAGCGGCCGATCCCGCCGGAGATCTTCGAGCGCAACGGCTGCCCCTTCGACCCGCCCGCCGCCATGAAGGCCTTACACGACCGGGGCCCGGTGACCCGGATCGACCTGCTCAACGGTGCCCACGCCTGGATCGTCTCCGGCTACGAAGAAGTGCGCGCCGTACTCGGCGACGCCCGCTTCAGCTCCGACCGCCTCCGCTACCCGAGCACATTGAGCATGTCACCCGAGGAAGTGGCCGACCGCCAGGCCCAGCCGGGCGGGCAGTGTCCCGCCGCCCCGCAGGAGCGCAAGGACGGCATGTTCATCTTCATGGACGCGCCCCAGCACCCGCGGCTGCGGCGGCTGTTGTCCGGCCAGTTCACCGTCAAGCGCATGAAACACCTGGAAGACCACGTCCGCGAACTCGCCGTGCAGCTCATCGACGTGATGCGGGCCGACGGCACGCAGGCCGACCTGGTCAAGGACTTCGCGCTGCCGCTGCCGTCACTGGTGATCTGTGAACTGCTCGGCGTCGACTACGCCGACCGTACCGAGTTCCACCACCGCACCGCGATCGCCCTGGACCTGTCACGCCCCAGCGAGGAACGCCGGCAGGCCAGCGGCGAGCTGCGCCAGTTCATGGCCAGACTGGTGGGCGCCAAACGCAGGCACCCGGGCGACGACATCATCTCCGGACTGATCCACGACGACTACGACCCGCCGCTGACCGACCGGCAGCTGGTGGACATCGCCACCACCCTGCTCAGCGCCGGCCACGAGACCACCGCCAACATGCTCGCCCTGAGCGCCTTCGCCCTGCTGGAAAACCCCGACCAACTTGCCCGCGTATGCGACGACCCGACCGTGCTGGACAACGGCGTCGAAGAACTACTGCGCTACCTGTCGGTCTTCCACAATGGCCCGACACGGTTCGCCACCGAGGACCTGACCGTCGGCGACGTCACCATCCCGGCCGGCGACACCGTCGTCATGGCCGTACCGGTGGCCAACCGCAACGAGCAGCGCTGGCCCGAGCCCGATCGTCTCGACCTCACCCGCCCCCGAACGTCCCACCTCGCCTTCGGCCACGGCGCCCACCTGTGCCTGGGCCAGCAACTCGCCCGGGTCGAGCTGCGCACGGGCCTTGCGGAGCTGATCACCCGCCTGCCAGGGCTCCGGCTCACCACCCCGGCGGGCGAGATCCCACTGCGCGAGCAAATGGTCGTCTACGGCGTTCACTCGCTGCCCGTCGCCTGGAACTGACGGATGTCAACGCTCGGTCGAGGTTCGGTCGGTGAGTTCGCGGATTGATCCGAGCGTCTCGATGCGCTGCACCAGGCCGATGATTTCGTCGGTGCGGTCGGCGCCGAGGACGGGGCTGACGAGGCCGACGAACTTGGCTTTCAGCGTCTCCCACTGGCGGGGCAGCTCGTTGTCGGGCTTGACGGCCAGCGCGTTGACGCGCGCCTTCAGCTCCTCGCCGTCTCCGAGTCGTACCCGGACCTCGGTCGGCATGGTGATGTTGCGGACATGCGGGACCGGTGTGACCCGGACGCGACCGCGGAGGGCGACCATGGTGGGGTCCTGGATCCTCTCTTCGGTCAACGCGGAGGGTCCCGTCGCGCTTCCCGCGAGGGCCAGCGCCGCGGCGTAGCGGATGCTGAACATCCCTTCGACGCTGGTCCGGGGTTCCGCGATGTCGCACACCTCCAGGTGCTGGGCGGAGACGAACACCTCGGCTTCGTCGACATCGTCGGCGGAGAACGCGTGCTGCTCCCTCAGGAGTTGGAAGCCGTCGATCGCGGAGTGGGTGGCGCCGCACAGCGCGTGCGGCTTGAACACGAGCCACTCGACGGCCAGCCGCCGGCGCAGCGACGTTCCCGGGCCCGTCGGGTCGAAGTCGGCGGGCCCGTTGTTGTGCGTGGCGGCGAATCCCTGCGGCGCCTCAAGAATGGTGGTGTCCCCGGTGTAGCCCGCCTCCGCCAGCCGGGCCGACAGGATTCCGACCGCTGCCGCGTTCCCGACGTTCAGGTGCTTCGACATGGTCCCGAAGCTCGCCCGCAGGCCCGACGCCTGGGTTCCGGCGATCCCCAGCGCGTGCCGCAGCCGCGGCGGATCCAGCTCGAGAAGGCGGCCCGCGCCCATCGCCGCGCCGAATGCGCCGAAGGTGCTGCTGCCGTGGTAACCGCGGTCGTACGAGGCGCTGCCGCACGCGGCGGCGACCATCTTTCTGGCCTCATAGCCGAAGAGCATCCCCTGGATGGTCGTCGGTCCGTCCTTGTCCAACTCCTCGGCCAGGGCGAACACCGCGGGAAGGACGACGGCCGACGGGTGGCCGCCGATGCTCATGTCGTCGTAGTCCAGCGCGTGGGCGGCGATGCCGCCCGCCAGCGCGGCCTGACGCGCGGTCAGCCGGTGCGGAGTGCCGATCACCTGGGCCGTGGGGCTGCCGCCCTCGGCCGTCAGAAGCTGTTGGATCGCGCGGGCCGACGGCTCCTGTGCCCCGGCGATGCTGACCCCGAGCCAGTCGAGCACGGCATGCCGCGCTCGCTCGATCACCCGCTCGGTCAGCTCCCGAGATGAGATCTTGCCGACCTCGGACACCAGGTGCTCGGTGTAACCGGTCTCGGCCTCCGAGGGGGCGGCGGCTGTGGTCACTTTCCGGCCGGTCATCGCTTCCACTCTCTGTCGCTCCGCTCTGCCCGGTGGGCTTGTCTCACGTCGGCCACTCGACGTGGTGGAGATACCAACAATTCATGTACGGCCAATCGTATTTGAGTATGTGATAGGTTCGTGCCCCCCGGTCGGCGATGTGCTCCGCGCGGCTCAACGCGAAGCCGCGTTATGGAACTCGGGAGTGCCGCGCATCCACGACGTACCGATCGGCAAGCGTCTGCGTAAACCGAAGGGGACGGAATGGAAGCGCGTACCGCTACCCTCACCGAAATCCGCGACTGGTTGACGGATTTTCTTGCGGCGAAGCTGGAGAGGTCGCCCGAGGAGATGGACAGCACCGAGAACCTCATGCATTCCGGAGTGGACTCGCTGACGATGGTCGCGCTCGGTCTGAGCATCGAGGAGACCTTCGGGTTCGAGATCGAGCCGGATTTCTTCAGTCGTTTTTCCACCATCGACGAGGTGGCCAAGGCGGCGCACGACCGGGTGCACTCTCCCGCTCAGGAGCCGGGCGGTGACGCCGTGTGAGCGTCGGCCGCCGCTGAGGTGGCGGGCGACCCTGTCGGGGCACGTCACGATGGTCCATCGACCGTCGTGACGTGCCCTGACGGGCCTCCCGGTATGTCCTGGTCGCGCGATTATGCGTCACCCTGAGTCCGTAGATCGTCTCTGTTGGGTGGACCACATTGATTGTCGATCAACCGGTCGATATGGTGCGTTCATGGTTCAGTTGAGTGAAGATTTTGGATGGTTGCCGAGTCGCGCCGTCCACTCCGGTGAATCGGACACGCACCGCTGCCGCCGACCGCGGTGACACAGCGTCATCGTGCCGACCCCCCTGACCCAGCACCGAACCCCCCTGAATCAGCACGATCCAGCCGCGTCGGAGTACGCGGGATCTATGCTGGAGCGACCGGGTGTCGGGGTACAGCCGAGGCTGCTCGACCCCGGACAGATTGTCCGCGCCAACGCCCGCAGCAGATCGGCAGATACATTCTCGGACCCTGATTTCGAGCGCCGAATTCCACCGCGGCATGCTCAGATCCCCGGCTCGTAGCGACGTTCTGGGTGAACTGTTCGATGCCGACCGCAGGTTCGATGCCGACCATGGGTACGGCCATCGTTTCGGCAGTCCCGCCAACGCTCTGACACACAGGACAAGGTCGCATTATGCCTTCCGAGTACCATGGCCGTCATGACAACGTTGTAGCGGTGGTGGGCGTCGCCTGTCGGCTGCCCGGCGCGGACAACCCGACGGCATTCTGGGAACTTTTGCGGCACGGCGTCGAGGCGGTCGGAGCAGCCTCCGGCGATCGTCTTCCCGCCGATCCGACGGCACCGGCGCAGGGCGGCTTCCTCGGCCGGATCGACGAGTTCGACGCCGGCTTCTTCGGGGTCCCGCCGGCCGAGGCCCACGCCATGGATCCTCAGCAGCGCCTCGTCCTGGAGTTGGCCTGGGAGGCGCTTGAAGAGGCCGGTATCGTCCCGGCCTCTCTGCACGGCACCACGACGGGCGTCTACCTCGGTGTGATGGGTGACGACTACGCCCGGCTGACCTTGGGCGACCCGGACGGCCCGAGCGCGTACAGCGCCACCGGCGTCTACCGCAGCATCATCGCCAACCGGGTCTCGCACTTCCTCGGCGTGCACGGCCCCAGCCTGACCGTCGACGCCGGACAGTCCTCGTCGCTGGTCGCCGTCCACTTGGCCGTCGAGAGCCTACGGCGCGGCGAGTGCGACACGGCGCTCGTCGGCGGCGTCAGCCTCATCGCCGACCCGGACAGCGGCCGACTCACCGCCCGGATGGGCGCGATGTCACCCGACGGCCGCTGTTACGCCTTCGACGAGCGGGCCAACGGATTCGTCCGAGGCGAGGGTGCCGGTCTGGTCGTCCTCAAACGGCTGAGCGCGGCGATAGCCGACGGCGACCGGGTGCTCTGCGTCATCCGGGGCAGCGCCATCAACAACGACGGCGACGGTGAGCGCCTGACCGACCCGAGCGCGGCGGCCCAAGAGGCGCTGCTGACCAGCGCTTACCAGCGGGCCGGGGTGACGGTCGGCGACGTCCAGTACGTGGAGGCGCACGGCACCGGCACCCGGGTCGGCGATCCGGTCGAGGCGGTCGCGCTCGGTGCCGCACTGACCCGGCAGCGGCCGGCGGACGCCCCGCTGCGGATAGGCTCGGTGAAGACGAACATCGGCCACCTCGAGGGCGCGGCCGGCATCGCCGGACTGATCAAGACAGTGCTCTGCATCGCCCACCGGGAACTGGTGCCCAGCCTCAACTTCGAGCGGCCGAACCCGGCGATCGCGTTGGACGAGCTCGGTCTGGGGGTCCAGCGGGAGACCTCCCCCTGGCCCCGCCCGCAGGACGAGCTGATCGCGGGGGTCAGCTCATTCGGCATCGGTGGCACGAACTGCCACGTCGTCCTGGGCGAGTGGACCGCGCTGGCGCCGACCGCGTCGGCGCCGGCCGCGTCGGACCGTCCCGAGCTCGGTGTCCTTCCGCTGGTCGTCTCCGGAGCAACCGACGCGGCCCTGTCCGCCCAGGCCGCGCGCCTCGCCACGCACCTCGATCGGCCGGAGCCGCCCGCAGCGGACCTGCCGGAGCTGGCGCACGCGCTGGCCACCACGCGCACCGCGTTCGCGCACCGCGCCGTCGTGATCGCCCCCGACCGCCAGGGATTAGTCACCGGTTTGACCGCCATCGCGGACAACCGCGCTCGCCGCGGCGTCGTCCGTGGCACGGCCGGCGCCGCCGGCACCGCGTTCCTCTTCTCCGGGCAGGGCAGCCAGCACGTTCGGATGGGCCTCGAACTCGCCGCCGCGCATGAGGCGTACGCCCGCGCCTTCGCCGAGGTCGAGAGGGTCATGGATCCCCACCTCGACCACTCCCTGGCCGAGATCCTGCACGACCCCGACCTGGTCAACGAGACCGCCTACAGCCAGCCCGCCCTCTTCGCCGTCGAGGTCGCGCTGTTCCGCCTCTACGAGAGCTGGGGCATCGCCCCGGACCTGCTGGGCGGGCACTCCATCGGTGAGCTCGCGGCCGCGCACGTGGCCGGCATTCTGAGCCTGGACGACGCCTGCACGCTGGTTGCCGAGCGCGGCCGGCTCATGCAGGGCCTCCCGGACGGCGCCATGCTGTCGCTGCGCGGCGAGGAGCATGAAGTACGCACGTTCCTCGAGTCGGCGGCGACGGACGTCTCGATCGCCGCCCTCAACGGTCCGGTCAGCACCACCCTCGCCGGAAGCCGCGACCAGCTCACCGACCTGGCCGAGCGCTGGCGCGCCGACGGTGGCAGATACCAGTGGCTGGAGGTGAACCGGGCCTTCCACTCTTCGCACACCGACCGGATTCTCGACGAGTTCCGTGAGGTCGCGGAGCGTCTCACCTACGCCCGGCCGCGCATTCCGGTCGTGTCCAACGTAACCGGGCGCGTCGTCACCGGTGACGAGATGAGCTCGGCCGACTACTGGGTCCGGCACATCCGGCAGACCGTACGGTTCCTCGACGGCATCCGGGCCCTCGACGAGGCCGGCGTCACCACGTTCGTCGAGCTCGGCCCGGACACGGTGCTGTCCGCGATGGGCCGGACCTGTCTGCCCGGCCGTGACGCCGTGTTCGTCAGTGTGCTTCAGGCCCGGCAGCCGGAGACGCGGTCCGTGATCGCCGCTCTGGCCGAAATGCACGTCCGAGGCGTACGGATTGACTGGAACGCCGTGTTCGGCGCGTCCCCGGCTGCCCACGTGCCCCTGCCGACGTACGCGTTCCAGCGCTCCCGCTACTGGCTCGGCTCAGCGGCCGAGCCGGAGCCGGACGCGACCAGTTCCGCCCTCGACCGGCGGATGGCCGGGCTGGCACCGACCGAACGTACGCTGGTCATGCTCGACTTGGTGCGTGAGCACGCTGCCGCCGTGCTCGGCCACGACGATCCGGGTGCGGTCGCCCCGACGCTCGCCTTCCACGACCTGGGTTTCACCTCGTTCACCGGTGTCGATCTGGGTACCCGCCTGGCCCGAGCGGCCGGAGTGGCGCTGTCGCCGACCGCGGTCTTCGATTTCCCGACGCCGCAGGCGCTGGCCGAGCATCTGGTGCGGCTGGGGTCGGGTATGAATAGGACGGCCGGTGAGGTGGTTCGGCCGCGGTCGGTGGGTGAGCCGGTCGCGATCGTGTCGATGGCGTGCCGGTTCCCGGGCGGAGTGTCTTCGCCGGAGGACTTGTGGCGGCTGGTGTCCGAGGGCGTGGACGCGGTCGGTGGTTTCCCGGCCGATCGCGGCTGGGAGACGGAGTCGGCCGGGTATGCGCGGGTGGGTGGTTTCCTGTCCGGTGCTGCCGACTTCGACGCGGAGTTCTTCGGGATCTCGCCGCGTGAGGCGGTGGCGATGGACCCGCAGCAGCGACTGCTGCTCGAGGTGTCGTGGGAGGCGCTGGAGCGGGCCGGCCTGGACCCGGCCGCGATGAAGGGTACGGACGCCGGGGTCTTCGCGGGGCTGTACTCGCAGGATTACGCCTCGCGGCTGCCGGAGGGTGACGCGGGCGGCTTCCGGCTGACGGGGAACACGTCGAGCGTGGCGTCCGGCCGGGTGGCGTACACGTTCGGTCTTGAGGGTCCTGCGGTCACCGTGGATACGGCGTGTTCGTCGTCGTTGGTGGCGATGCACCTGGCGGCGCAGGCGCTGCGCAACGGCGAGTGCTCGCTGGCGCTGGCCGGTGGTGTGACGGTGATGGCCACCCCGGGGATGTTCACGGAGTTCGCGGTGCAGGGCGGGCTGGCGGCCGACGGGCGGGTCAAGGCGTTCTCAGCCGCTGCCGACGGCACCAACTGGGCCGAGGGTGTCGGGGTGGTGGTGCTGGAGCGGCTGTCGGAGGCGCGGCGGCTCGGGCATCCGGTGCTGGCGGTCCTGCGGGGCAGTGCGGTGAACCAGGACGGGGCGAGCAATGGCCTGACCGCCCCGAATGGTCCTTCGCAGGAGCGGGTGATCCGGCGGGCGCTGGCCGATGCCCGGCTTTCCGCTTCGGACGTGGATGTGATTGAGGGGCACGGGACGGGGACCACGCTCGGGGACCCGATCGAGGCGCGGGCGCTGCTGGCGACGTACGGGCAGGGGCGGCCGGAGGACCGGCCGCTGTGGCTGGGATCGCTGAAGTCGAACATCGGGCACGCTCAGGCCGCGGCCGGCGTGGCCGGTGTCATCAAGATGGTCGAGGCGATGCGGCACGCGACGCTCCCGGCGACCCTGCACGCTGGTGAGCCGTCGCCGCATGTGGACTGGACGGCCGGCGAGGTACGCCTGCTGACGGAGGCGCGGCGGTGGGAGGCGGAGGGCCGTCTGCGGCGGGCCGGAGTCTCCGCGTTCGGGATCAGCGGCACCAACGCTCACATGATCCTGGAGCAGGCGCCGGAGGCGGTTCCCGCGCGATCCGCGCCGGCCCGTCCGGTGGTGACGGGCGGTGTGATGCCATGGGTGCTGTCGGCGCGGTCGGACGCGGGGTTGCGGGCGCTGGCGGGCCGGTTGGCGTCGGGTGTCCCGGCCGGGGCCGGTATCGCGGATGTGGCGGGGTCGCTGGCGGGTTCGAGGGCTGGGCTGGAGTTCCGGGCGGTGGTGCTCGGTGCCGACCGTGCGGAACTGGACGAGGGCCTGACGCGGGTGGAGCCGGTCGGGGCGGCGGCCCGGGGTCCGGTGGCGTGGGTGTTCCCGGGGCAGGGGTCGCAGTGGACCGGCATGGGCCAGGAACTGGCCGATTCCTCCCCGGTGTTCGCGGGCGTGCTTGACGAAGTGTGTGCGGTGGCGGATCCGTTGTTGGGCCGCTCGTTGCGGGAGGTGATGTTCTCCGGCGTCGAGGTGCATCAGACCGGCTTCACCCAGGTGGCGATATTCGCGTTCGAGGCCGGGTTGGCGGCGGTGGTGCGGGCGGCGGGCTCGGAGCCGGATTTCGTGGCCGGTCACTCGGTGGGTGAGGTGACGGCTGCCTATGTGGCTGGGGCGGTCACGCTCGAAGACGCGGTGCGGCTGCTGGTCGCGCGGGGCGCGTTGATGCAGGCACTGCCGCCGGGCGGGGTAATGGCGGCGGTGCAGGCCGGCGAACATGAGGTGGACCTGTCCGGCCTGGAAGACCGGGTTGCCGTGGCGGCGGTGAACGGTTCGTCGGCAGTGGTGCTGTCGGGGGATGAGGACGCGGTCGAGGTCGCCGTCGGGCGGCTGGAGGGCCGTAAGGTGCGCCGGCTCGAGGTCAGCCATGCGTTCCATTCCCCGTTGATGCGTCCGATCGCTGCTGATCTGGCGCAGGTGGTGGCCGGAATCCGGTTCGCGGAGCCGCGGGTTCCACTGGTGTCGGCGGTCACCGGGGCTGTAGCGGATGCGGGCGTGCTCCGTGATCCGGAGTACTGGGTGGAGCAGGCGGTGGGCACCGTCCGTTTCCACGACGCCGTCCGTTATCTGCACGAGCGTGGCACGGCCGGGTTCTTGGAGGTCGGCCCCGACCGGGTGTTGTCGGCCGTGGTTCACGGCGGTGGCGACAGCGGGGTGTGGGCGGTCGGCCTGGCCGAACGGGGAAACGCCGGGGCTCGTCGTCTGCTGGCCGGTCTGGCCGAGGCATGGGCTCATGGCGCGGCGGTGGACTGGACCCGCCTGATCCCGGTCGGCCGTCCGGTGGTGTTGCCGACGTATCCGTTCCAGCACCGCCGCTATTGGGCGGCCGGCCGGGCGGCATCGGGGTCGGGCCACCCCGTGGTGGGCGAGGGCGTGCCACTGGCGAGCGGTGCCGGGACGGTGTTCGCGGGGCGGCTGGCGGCTGATCCGCTGATCGACGGGTCGATGGCGGTGGCCGAGCTGGCGATGTACGCGGCGGGGCAGGCCGGTTGGCCGGTGCTCGAGGAGCTTGAGTTCGAGCAGGTGCCGGCGCCGGAGGGTCCGGTGCAGGTACAGGTGAGCATCGCGGGACAGCGGTTGGAGGTGTACGCGCGTCCGTCCGCCGCGGGCGAGTGGGTGCGGTACGCCAGCGCGGTCGTCTCGGAGCAGATCCGGCCGGTGCCGGACTACGCCGGCGATGAGGTGGCCGTGGAGGTGCCCGACGCGGCCGGCTACGCGATTCATCCGGTGTTGCTGGAAGCCGCGCTGAACCTGGGCCCGGATGAGGTGCCGTCGCGGTGGGAGGGTGTCCGGCTGCACGCGGCCGGGGCTCGGGAACTGCGGGTCCGCGTAGGCGCGTCGGGTTTGCTCGCGGTGGATGGTGACGGACAGCCGGTCCTGGAGATCGCGCGGATGACCTCGCGTTCGGCTCCCCGGGGCGGGCCGGTCCACGGTGATCTGCTCGGCCTGCGTTGGGAGCCGGCGTCGGCGGGCGAGGTGGACCGGCTCGCGGCGGTGGGGTGGACGGTGATCCGGCCGGGCGAGAGCGTCCCCCCGGCGGGCGGCGAGCCGGTGACCGTGGCCGCGGTGTGTGCGGGCGAGGATCCGCTGGACTGGGTGCTCGGCGTTGTGCAGGAGTGGACGGGCGAGGATCGGCCGGCCGGGTCCCGGCTGGTGGTGGTGACTCGGCAGGCGGTGGCGGCTGGTCCGGGTGACATGGTTTCCGGCCTGGTTCAGGCACCGGTGTGGGGTCTGGTGCGGGCGGCCCGTGGTGAGCACCCCGGCCACGTCTTGGTGCTGGCCGACACCGACACCGACGACCTGGCCCCGCTGGCCGCCTCGGTGGTCGGCGGTGACACGGAGGTGGCCGTTCGCCGCGGCGAGGTACGCGTACCCCGGCTGCGCCCGCTGCCCGCCACCGCGCTGCCCGAATGGCCCACTCTGGGCGGCACGGTTCTGGTCACCGGCGGCACCGGCACGCTGGGCGGTCTGGTCGCCCGGCACCTGGTGGAGCGGCACGGCGTCCGGGACCTGGTCCTGGCCAGCCGGTCCGGCGCGGGCGCGCCGGGTGTTGACGGTCTGGTGGCCGACCTGGAAGCGGCCGGGGCCCGGGTGCGGGTCGTGGCCTCGGATCTGGCCGATCCCGACGCGGCCGACGCGCTGGTCGCGGGCATCCCGGACCTGGTCGGGGTGGTGCACGCGGCCGGAGTGCTGGCCCCGGAGACGGTGCAGGCGCTGACACCGGAAGGGCTCGGGCGTACGCTGCGGGCGAAGGCCGTTTCGGCGTGGCGGTTGCACGAGGCGACCCGCGGCCTGGACCTGCGGCTGTTCGTGCTGTTCTCCTCTCTGTCCGGGCTGCTGAGCACGGCCGGCTTCGGGGCGTATGCCGGGGCCAACGTCTATCTGGACGCGCTGGCCGCGCGTCGGCGGGCGGAAGGGCTGCCGGCGGTGTCGATCGCCTGGAGCATGTGGGAGCAGACCAGCGCGCTGACCGAAGACCTGCCCGTGGTGTACGCGGACCGGCTGACCCGTGGCGGCGGCGTGGCACTGGAGACCGGGCACGCGCTGAGCCTGCTGGATGCCGCGGTGGTGAGCCCGGAACCGGTGGTGGCGGCCGGGCTGGACATCGCCGCGGTGCGGGCCGCGCTCGCCGCCGGGCTGCCGCTGTCTCCCGTGCTGCACGCCCTCGGCCGCCCCCGGCGGCGCGCGGTCACGGCCGGCACCGGCCCGACGGGTGAGCTGGCCGGCCGCCTGGCCGAGACGCCCGGGGCCGAACACTCCCGGCTCGTGCTCGATCTGGTCCGCCGGCACGCCGCCGCGGTGCTCGGCCACGACGATCCCGGTTCGATCACGCCTGCGCTGCCCTTCCACGATCAGGGCTTCACCTCGTTCACCGGTGTCGAATTCGGCAACCGCCTCATGAGGGCGACCGGAGTGGCGCTGTCGCCGACCGCCGTCTTCGACTACCCGACGCCGCAGGTGCTGGCCGAGCACCTGGTCGCCCAGGCGACCGGCGTGGCCGCGCAGAAGAAGAAGATGGAGTCGGCGCGGTCGGTGGGTGAGCCGGTCGCGATCGTGTCGATGGCCTGTCGCTATCCGGGCGGGGTGTCCTCGCCGGAGGACTTGTGGCGGCTGGTGTCCGAGGGCGTGGACGCGGTCGGTGGTTTCCCGGCCGATCGCGGCTGGGAGACGGAGTCGGCCGGGTATGCGCGGGTCGGTGGTTTCCTGTCCGGTGCTGCCGACT
This sequence comes from Streptomyces iranensis, assembly GCF_017874715.1. Classification (GTDB taxonomy): domain Bacteria; phylum Actinomycetota; class Actinomycetes; order Streptomycetales; family Streptomycetaceae; genus Streptomyces; species Streptomyces iranensis. The sequence continues at coordinate 185,435 of NZ_JAGGLR010000024.1, forward strand.
TCGACGCGGAGTTCTTCGGGATCTCGCCGCGTGAGGCGGTGGCGATGGACCCGCAGCAGCGGTTGCTGCTCGAGGTGTCCTGGGAAGCGCTGGAACGGGCGGGCCTTGACCCGACCGGGCTGCGCGGTTCCGACACCGGGGTCTTCGCCGGACTGTCCGGCCAGGACTACAGCTCGCGGCTGTCCGACAGCGACGCGGGCGGTTTCCGGCTGACGGGGAACGCGTCGAGCGTCGTCTCCGGCCGGGTGGCGTACACGTTCGGTCTTGAGGGCCCGGCGGTGTCGGTCGATACGGCGTGTTCGTCGTCGCTGGTGGCGATGCACCTGGCGGCTCAGGCGCTGCGGAACGGGGAGTGCTCGCTGGCGCTGGCCGGTGGCGTGACAGTGCTGGCGACGGAAGGGGTGTTCGCGGAGTTCGCGGCGCAGGGCGGCTTGGCGTCCGATGGCCGGTGCAAGCCGTTCTCGGCCGCGGCCGACGGTACGGGCTGGGGCGAAGGCGTCGGCGTGGTGCTGCTGGAGCGTCTGTCGGAGGCGCGGCGGCTCGGGCATCCGGTGCTGGGTGTGTTGCGGGGCAGTGCGGTGAACCAGGACGGGGCGTCCAACGGCCTGTCGGCCCCCAACGGCCCGTCGCAGGAACGCGTCATTCGCCGCGCCCTGGCCGATGCCCGGTTGACCCCGGGCGATGTGGACGCTGTCGAGGGGCACGGGACGGGGACCACGCTCGGGGACCCGATCGAGGCGCAGGCGTTGCTGGCGACGTACGGGCAGGACCGGCCGGAGGAGCGGCCGTTGTGGCTGGGGTCGGTGAAGTCGAACATCGGCCACACCCAGGGGGCGGCCGGGGTGGCCGGTGTGATCAAGATGGTCGAGGCGATGCGGCACGGGACGCTCCCGGCGATGCTGCATGCCGATGAGCCGTCGCCGCATGTGGAGTGGTCGGCCGGCGAGGTGCGGCTGCTGGCCGAGGCTCGTCCTTGGGAGCCGGCGGACCGTCCGAGGCGGGCCGGGGTGTCGTCGTTCGGCATCAGCGGCACCAACGCCCATGTGATTCTCGAAGAAGCCCCCGCTGCTTCGGTCGTGGTCCCGTCGGCGGAGCCGGTGGTGACCGGCGCCGTGGTGCCGTGGGTGTTGTCGGCGCGCTCGGGCGCGGGGTTGGCGGCGCTGGCGGGGCGGCTGGTGTCGGATGTCCCGGCCGGGGTCGGCATCGGGGACGTGGCGGGGGCGCTGGCGGGGGGCCGCGCGGGGCTGGAGTACCGGGCGGTGGTTCTGGGTGTTGACCGTGCGGAGCTGGACGAGGCGCTGACGCGGGTCGAGCCGGGTGGACCGTCGGTTGCTGGTGGCGGTGTGGCCTTCGCGTTCCCGGGTCAGGGTTCGCAGTGGATCGGTATGGGCCGTGAGCTGCTGGCCTGTTCGCCGGTGTTCGCCGAGTTCGTGGCCGAGTGCGAGCAGCTGGTGGACTTTCCGCTGCGGGACGCGCTGGTGTCGGGGGTGGGGCTGGACCGGGTGGAGGTGGTCCAGCCGTCGTTGTTCGTGATGATGGTCGGCCTGGCCAAGGTGTGGGAAGCGGCGGGAGTGGTCCCGTCGGCGGTGGTGGGCCATTCGCAGGGTGAGGTCGCTGCCGCGTGTTTCGCGGGCGCTCTGTCGTTGGAGGACGCCCTCGGTCTGGTGACCGCGCGCGGCCGGGCGTTGGCGGCGCTGGCGGGTACGGGCGGGATGTTGTCGGTTGCGGCGGCTCCCGAGGTGGTCGAGGGCTTGCTGCCGGACGGGTTGCGGATCGCGGCGGTCAACGCCGCGGCGCAGGTCGTGGTTTCCGGTGCGCCGGAGCCGTTGGACGCGTTGGCGGCGCGGTGTGATGCGGCCGGGATCCGGGCCCGTCGTGTCGATGTGAATTACGCGAGCCATCACCCGTTGGTGGAGTCGGTGCGGGACGACCTGTTGGCGGTGCGGGTATCGCCGCGGGCGGGTCGGGTGCCGTTCTATTCGGCGGTGACCGGCACCGTGGTGGACACCGAGGGCCTGGATGTCACGTACTGGTGGCGGAATCTGCGGGAGCAGGTGCGGTTCGCGCAGACCGTGGCGGCGGTGCCGGTGGCCGGGTTCGTGGAAGTGAGCCCGCATCCGGTGTTGGTGCCGGGTATTGAGGGTCGTTGGGCGGTTGGGTCGCTGCGCCGCGACGACGGTGGGCAGCGGCGCCTGTTGGCTTCGTTGGGTGAGGCGTGGACTCATGGTGCGGCGGTGGACTGGGCCCGCCTGACTCCGGTCGGCCGTCCGGTGGTGTTGCCGACGTATCCGTTCCAGCACCGTCGTTATTGGGCGTCGGGTGGCGGGACGGGCCGGGGCGACGCGGGTCATCCGCTGTTGCAGTCGGCGGTGCGGCTGGCCGAGGACGCCGGCTGGGTTCTGTCGGGGCGGGTGTCGGCGGGGACGAGTCCGTGGCTGGCTGATCACACGGTCTCGGGAACGGTGCTCGTGCCCGGGGCGGCGCTGGCCGAGCTGGTGCTGAATGCCGGGGACCGTGTCGGGCTGCCCGCGATCGGGGAGATCGCGTTCGAGCAACCCCTGGTCTTGAACGGCAGCCCGATTGACCTTCAGGTGTCGGTGGAGGGCGGTCGGGCGGCCGTGTTCTCCCGTACCGGGGAGCAGTGGACCCGGCACGCGACCGCGACTCTGGCCGATCCGGCCGGGACGGTGGAAGGCCTCGAAGGGCAGTGGCCCCCGGCCGGTGCGCAGCCGCTGCCGGTCGGCGACGCCTACGAGGCCATGGCGGGTCGCGGGTACGAGTACGGGCCGGTGTTCCGTGGCCTGCGGGCGGCCTGGCGGCTCGGCGAGGATCTGTACGCCGAGGTGGAGCTCCCCGCCGGGGATGCTCAGGACGGGTTCGCGATCCATCCGGCGTTGCTGGACTCCGCCTTGCACGTGATGGTCGTGGCCGCGGAGGACGGGGACAGCCACGGGGTGCTGCTGCCGTTCGCGTGGCGGGATGTGCGGTTGCACGCGACGGGGGCGTCCGCGCTGCGGGTGAGGTTGAGCCCGGCCGGCCCGGACGCGTTCTCTCTGCTGGCTGTCGATGGTGAGGGCCGGCCGGTGGTGTCGGCCGCCGCGATGATCTCCCGGCCCGCCGACACCAGCCGGCTCGCCGACCCCAGCGCGGGTGTGGGCTTGCTGTCACTCGAATGGGCACCGCTCAGCCTCGGCCCGGCACCGGAGCAGGCCTGGATCCAGGTCGGCCCGGAACTCGACCTGCCCGAGGCGACGGACGAGCCGCTGTTCGCCTTGGCCGAGCCGGCGGACTTGCCCGGCGGGCTGGGCCTGGTGCAGGCGTGGCTGGGGGCTGGGTATCCGGCGGGGTCGCGGTTGGTGGTCCGTACTCGTGACGCGGTCGCCGCGGCTGACGGTGACATGGTCGCCGGGCTGGAGTCGTCGGGGGTGTGGGGGCTGGTGCGGTCGGCGCGGTCCGAGCACCCGGATGCGGGTCTGGTGCTGCTCGACGACGACGGGCGCCCCGAATCGGCCGGGATCACCGACGCAGCGCTGGCCACTGGGGAGAAAGAGCTCGCGTTGCGGGCGGGGGCGGCGCTGATGCCCCGCCTGCGCCCGGTGTCGGCCGCGCCCGAGCTGCCGACCGGTGCGGGGGCATGGCGGCTGCAATGGGCCGCCGGCGGTGACCTGGACGAGACGCGGGTGGTTCCGGCCCCGGACGCCGAGCGGCCGCTGGGTCCCCATGAGGTCCGTATCGCGGTCCGCGCGGCCGGCGTGAACTTCCGCGACCTGTTGTCGGCGCTGGGCATGCTGCCCAACGACACCCGGCCACCGGGCAGCGAGGGCGCTGGGGTAGTGGTCGAGGTCGGTTCCGAGGTGCACGACCTGGTGTCCGGCATGCGCGTGATGGGGATGTTCCAGGGATTCGGCCCGCTGGCGGTGGCCGACGCGCGGCTGATGGTGCCGGTGCCGGACGGGTGGAGCGACGTCGAGGCGGCAGCGATACCGATCGTCTACCTGACGGCCTATCACGCGCTGTTCGACCTGGGCCGGGTGCGTTCAGGGGATCGGGTGCTGATCCACGCGGCGTCGGGCGGGGTCGGCATGGCGGCGGTCCGGCTGGCGATGGCGGCCGGGGCCGAGGTGTTCGCGACGGCGAGCCCGGCCAAGCAGGCCGCGGTGGCAGAGCTGGGCGTGACGCACATCGCTTCGTCGCGTACGGCGGATTTCGCGGCCGAGTTCGGCCAGGTCGACGTCGTGCTGAACTCGTTGACCGGCGAGTTGCTGGACGCCTCGCTGGGGATGCTGGCTGACGGCGGAAGGTTCGTCGAGCTGGGCAAGACTGACATCCGTGATCCGCGGCAGGTCCCGTTCGACGTGGCGGATCTGGACCCGGACCGGCTCGCTGAGATGTGGCAGCGGGTCCTGAAGCAGGTCGAGCCGCTGCCGGTCACGGTGTGGCCGGCAGCCCAGGCGGGTGCGGCGCTGCGGTTCATGAGCCAGGCCAGGCACGTGGGCAAGATCGTGTTGCGTCTGCCCGGCACGGGCGACGGCGCGGTGCTGATCACCGGCGGGACCGGAACGCTGGGTGGTCTGGTCGCCCGGCATCTGCTGGACCGGCACGGGGTTCGGGATCTGGTGCTGGCCAGCCGGTCGGGACCGGAGGCGCCCGGCGCGGCCGAACTCGCCGCCGAGCTGGAGGCGGCCGGGGCGCGGGTGCGGATCGTCGCGGCGGACTTGTCCAACCGCGCTGCGGTCGACGCGCTGGTGGCGGGCATCGCGGATCTGTCCGGGGTGGTGCACGCGGCCGGGGTGCTCGAGGACATGCCGGTGACCTCGGTGACCCGCGAGTCGCTGGCCCGGGTGCTGGCCGCCAAGGCCGAGACGGCCTGGCACCTGCACGAGGCGACGCGGGATCTGGACCTGCGGATGTTCGTGCTGTTCTCGTCGCTGGCGGGGCTGCTCGGCAATCCCGGACAGGGCAACTACGCCGCGGCTAATTCCTGTCTGGACGCCCTCGCCGCGCACCGTACGGCCCTTGGGCTGCCGGCGGTGTCCATCGCTTGGGGTCTGTGGGAGCAGCGCAGTGCCATGACCGGTGCGCTGGCCGAGGTTGACCGGGCCCGGCTGGCGCGTGGCGGTGGTGTGGTGCTGGGCACGGAACAGGCACTGGGCCTTCTGGACCGGGCGCTGAGCATCGGCCGGCCAGTGGTGGCGGCGGGCTTGGATGTGGGCGCGGTCCGGGGCGCCATCGCCGCAGGGACGCCGGTACCGACGGTGCTGCTCGGCCTGGGCCGTCCGCCACGTCGCGCCATCGCGGCCGCCACGGGATCGACCAGCGTGCTGGGCCGTCGCCTGCTGGGCCTGGGCGAAGCTGAGCGGTTGCTTGTCCTGCTGGATCTGGTGCGTGAGCACGCGGCGGTGGTGCTGGGCCACGGTGATGCGAGCGGCGTGGAGTCCGGGCGGGCGTTCCGGGATCTCGGCTTCGACTCGCTGACGGCGGTGGAGTTGCGGAACCGGCTGGCCGCGGCGGCCGGGCTGACGCTGCCGGCCACGCTGGTCTTCGACTACCCCACGCCGCAAATGCTGGCCGATTACCTGCTGGGGCGGGTGACCGGTGCGGTCCCGGCCGCGGTGGAGGTCGCGACCGCGTCACGGTCGGTGGGTGAGCCGGTCGCGATCGTCTCGATGGCGTGCCGGTATCCGGGTGGGGTGGCCTCGCCGGAGGACTTGTGGCGACTGGTGTCCGAGGGCGTTGACGCGGTCGGTGACTTCCCGGCGGACCGCGGCTGGGAGACCGAGCCTGCCGGGTACGCGCGGGTGGGCGGATTCCTGTCCGGCGCGGCCGACTTCGACGCGGAGTTCTTCGGGATCTCGCCGCGTGAGGCGGTGGCGATGGACCCGCAGCAGCGACTGCTGCTGGAGGTGTCCTGGGAGGCGCTGGAACGGGCTGGCTTCGACCCGACCGGGCTGCGCGGCTCCGACACCGGGGTCTTCGCCGGTCTGGCCTTCCAGGGCTACGAATCGCGGCTGTCCGACAGCGACGGCAGCGGTTTCCGGCTGACCGGAAACACGACGAGTGTGGCGTCCGGCCGGGTGGCGTACGCGTTCGGCCTGGAGGGTCCGGCGGTCACGATCGATACGGCGTGCTCGTCCTCGTTGGTGGCGATGCACCTGGCCGCTCAGGCGTTGCGGAACGGGGAGTGCTCGCTGGCGCTGGCCGGGGGCGTGACGGTGATGGCCACCCCGGGGACGTTCGCGGAGTTCGCGGTGCAGGGCGGGCTGGCGTCGGACGGGCGGTGCAAGGCGTTCTCGGCCGAGGCGGACGGCACCGGCTGGGGTGAGGGTGTCGGTGTGCTGGTGCTGGAGCGGCTGTCGGAGGCGCGGCGGCTCGGGCATCCGGTGCTGGCGGTGTTGCGGGGCAGTGCGGTGAACCAGGACGGCGCCAGCAATGGGCTGTCGGCTCCCAATGGTCCGTCCCAGGAGCGCGTCATTCGGCGGGCCCTGGCCGATGCCCGGCTGACCCCGGGCGGTATCGATGTGGTCGAGGGGCACGGGACCGGGACGGCACTCGGGGACCCGATCGAAGCGCAGGCGTTGCTGGCGACCTATGGGCAGGAACGGTCGCAGGAGCGCCCGTTGTGGCTCGGGTCGGTGAAGTCCAACATCGGCCACACTCAGGCCGCCGCCGGCGTGGCCGGGGTGATCAAGATGGTCGAGGCGATGCGGCACGAGACGCTGCCCCCGACTCTGCACGCCGATGAGGCATCGTCGCATGTGGACTGGTCAGCCGGGGACGTGCTGCTGCTGAACGAGTCGCGGTCCTGGAAGGCCAATGGACGGCCGCGCCGGGCCGGGGTGTCGTCGTTCGGGATCAGCGGCACGAACGCCCACGTGATCCTCGAAGAAGCCCCCGCCGAGCCGGTCGCGGCCCCGTCGGCGGAGCCGGTGGTGACCGGTGGCGTGGTGCCGTGGGTGCTGTCGGCGCGGTCGGCCCCGGCGCTGCGGGCGCTGGCCGGCCGGCTGGCCTCGGATCTCCCCGCTGGGGCCGACATCGCGGACGTGGCGGGGTCGCTGGCGCGGGGCCGGGCCGGCCTGGAGTTCCGGGCGGTGGCGCTGGGCGCTGACCGGGAGGAACTGGCCGGCGCGCTGGCGGCGGTGGAGACGGCCGGGACGGTCACCCGGGGTCCGGTGGCGTGGGTGTTCCCGGGCCAGGGGTCGCAGTGGACCGGTATGGGCCGTGAGCTGGCGGAGTGTTCACCGGTGTTCGCGGGCGTGCTGGACGAGGTGTGTGCGGTGGCGGACCCGTTGCTTGGCCGCTCGCTGCGGGAGGTGATGTTCTCCGGCGCCGAGGTGCATCAGACCGGATTCACCCAGGTGGCGGTCTTCGCGTTCGAGGCCGCTTTGGCCGCGGTGGCGCGGGCGGCGGGTTTGGTGCCGGACTTTGTCGCCGGACACTCGGTGGGTGAGGTGACGGCTGCCCATGTGGCTGGGGCGGTCACGCTCGAGGATGCGGTGCGCCTTCTGGTGGCGCGGGGTGCGTTGATGCAGGCGCTCCCCCCGGGCGGAGTGATGGCGGCGGTGCGGGCCGGTGTACACGAAGTGGATTTGACCGGTCTGGAGGACCGGGTCGCGGTGGCGGCGGTGAACAGTTCGTCGGCGGTGGTGCTCTCTGGTGACCGGGAAGCGGTCGAGGAGGCGGTAGGCCGCCTGGCGGACCGGAAGGTGCGTTGGCTGGAGGTCAGTCATGCGTTCCACTCTCCGTTGATGCGCCCGATCGCTGGTGAGCTGGCACAGGTGGTGGCGGGGATCCGGTTCGGGGAGCCGCGGGTGCCGCTGATATCGGCGGTCACCGGCGGTGTGGTCGGCGCGGACGTGCTGGGCGACCCGGGGCATTGGGTCGAGCAGGCGGTGGGTACGGTCCGCTTCCACGACGCCATCCGCTACTTGCATGGGCGTGGCACGGCTGGGTTCCTTGAGATCGGCCCGGACAGAGTGTTGTCGGCCGTGGTCTACGACGGCGGCGGCAGCGGGGTGTGGGCGGCCGGCCTGGCCGAACGTGAAAACGCTGGGGCTCGTCGTCTGCTGGCCGGTCTCGCCGAGGCGTGGACTCATGGCGCGGCGGTGGACTGGACCCGTCTGATCCCGGTCGGCCGTCAGGTGACGCTGCCGACGTATCCGTTCCAGCACCGCCCCTATTGGGCGTCGGGTGGCGGGACCGGGCGGGGCACCGCGGGTCATCCGCTGTTGGACAGCGCGGTGCGGCTGGCCGAGGACGCGGGCTGGGTGTTGTCGGGCCGGGTGTCGGCGGGGACGAGCCCGTGGCTGGCTGATCACGCCGTGTCGGGGACGGTGCTGGTGCCCGGGGCGGCGCTGGCCGAGTTGGTGCTGTACGCCGGGGATCGGGCTGGGCTGCCGGCGATCGGGGAGATCACGTTCGAGCAGCCGATAGTGCTCAACGGCCACGGCCCGGTCGATTTCCAGGTACGGGTCGACGGGGACAGGGCGAGCGTCTTCTCCCGTACGGGAGAGCAGTGGATCCGGCACGCCACTGCCACCCTGGCCGACCCGGTCGGGACGGTGGCCGGCCTGGACGGGCAGTGGCCTCCGGCCGGGGCAGAGCCGCTGCCGGACGTGGACACCTACGAGGTCATCTCGGCGCGGGGGTTTGACTACGGGCCCGCGTTCCGTGGCCTGCAGGCCGCCTGGCGGCTCGGTGAGGACCTGTACGCCGAGGTGGAACTCCCCGCCGCCGTGGGGGAGGGGCAGGACGGGTTCGCGATCCACCCGGCGCTACTGGACGCGGTCCTGCACGCCCTCATCGCCGCCGGGAACGGCAACGGGGTGCTGTTGCCGTTCGCGTGGCGGGACGTGCGGTTGCACGCGACCGGTGCGTCGGCGCTGCGGGTCCGGCTGAGCCCGGCCGGGCCGGACGCTGTCTCTCTGCTGGCCGTCGACGGCGAAGGCCGGCCGGTGGTATCGGCCGCCGCGATGATTTCCCGGTCCGCCGACATCAGCCGGCTGGCCGCCCCCGGCCAGGCCGCGGGCGCCGGCTTGCTGGCTCTGGAATGGGCACCGGTCAACCCCGGACCCGAGCCGGAGCGGCTGCCGGTGCGGGTGGGATCCGAACGGGACCTGCCCGAGATGACGGATGAGCCGCTGACCGCCTGGGCTGAACCGGCGGACGTACCCGCGGCTCTGGCCCTGGTGCAGGGCTGGCTGGCGGCCGGCTACCCGGTCGGCTCACGCCTGGCGGTCCGCACCCGTGACGCGGTGTCGGCGGTGGACGGGGACACCGTGGCCGGGCTGGAGTCGGCGGGGATCTGGGGCCTGGTCCGGTCGGCGATGGCCGAGCACCCGGATGCGGGCCTGGTGCTGCTCGATGTCGACGGCCGTCCCGAGTCCGAGGCGATCGCCGACGCGGCCACGGCCACCGGGGAAAGGGAAATCGCCGTGCGTGGCGGGGCGGTTCTGGCGCCGCGGTTGCGACCAGTACCAGTCGGCCGGTCGACCATCGGGCCCGCCCTCGACGGCACGGTGCTGATCACTGGTGGGACCGGAACGCTCGGCGGCTTGGTCGCCCGGCACCTGGTGGACCGGCACAGCGTGCGGGACCTGGTATTGGTCAGCCGTTCCGGACCGGACGCGCCCGGCGCCACCGAACTCGCTGCCGAACTGGAGGCGACCGGCGCACGAGTGCGGATCGCGGCCGCGGACCTGTCCGGCCGTGCCGCGGTGGACGCGCTGATGGCGGATACCCCGGATCTGGCCGGGGTGGTGCACGCGGCGGGAGTCGTCGAGGACATGGCGGTGACCTCGCTGGGCCCCGCGTCGCTGGGCCGGGTGCTGGCCGCCAAGGCCGAGACGGCCCGGCACCTGCACGAGGCGACGCGGGATCTGGACCTGCGGATGTTCGTGCTGTTCTCGTCGCTGTCGGGACTGCTGGGCGGCGCGGGGCAGGCCAACTACGCGGCGGCCAACACCTACCTGGACGCTCTCGCCGCCCGCCGGACGGCCCAGGGGCTGCCCGCCGTCTCGATCGCCTGGGGCCTGTGGGAACAGGCCAGCGCCATGACCGGTGCGCTGACCGCCACCGACCGGGCCCGGCTGGCCCGCGTCGGCGGTGTGGCCCTGCCGACCGAGCAGGCACTTGGCCTGCTGGACCGGGCGCTGAGCGCGGGCCGACCGGTGGTCGCGGCGGGACTGGATGTGGGCGCGGCCCGCGACGCGACCGCGGCCGGGACGCCGCCGCCGTCGGTGCTGCGTGACTTGGTCCGTGCGCCCCGCCGGACGGCCGCGGGCGGGCAAGGCGCGAGTACCTTCGCCCGCCGCCTGCTGGGCCTGGGCGAAGCCGAGCGGTTGCTCGTCCTGCTGGATCTGGTACGCGAACACGCCGCCGCCGTTCTCGGCCACGGTGATGCGAGCGGTGTGGAGTCGGGCCGGGCGTTCCGGGATCTGGGCTTCGACTCGCTGACAGGGGTGGAGCTTCGTAACCGGCTGGCCGTTGCGGCCGGATTCGCGTTGCCGGCCACGCTGGTCTTCGACTACCCGACGCCGCAGGTGCTGGCGGAGTATCTGCTGGCCCAGGCGACCGGTGCGGCCCCGGCCGGTGCCGAGGTCGTTCCGGTGTCGCGGTCGGTCGATGAGCCGGTCGCGATCGTGTCGATGGCTTGCCGTTACCCCGGTGGGGTGGCCTCGCCGGAGGATCTGTGGCAGCTGGTCGCCGACGGCGTTGACGCGGTCGGCGACTTCCCGGCCGACCGGGGCTGGGAGACGGAGTCGGCCCGATACGCGCGGGTGGGCGGTTTCCTGTCCGGTGCGGCCGACTTCGACGCCGAGTTCTTCGGGATCTCGCCGCGTGAGGCGACGGCGATGGACCCGCAGCAACGACTCCTGCTCGAAGTGTCCTGGGAAGCCCTGGAGCGGGCCGGCCTGGACCCGGCCGCTATGAAGGGCACGGACACTGGCGTCTTCGCGGGCTTGATCGGCCAGGACTACGGTTCCGCGCCGGGCGGCGAGGGCTACCGACTGACGGGCAAGATGTCCTCCGTGGCGTCGGGGCGCGTGGCGTACGCGTTCGGCCTGGAGGGTCCGGCGGTCACGATCGATACGGCGTGCTCGTCGTCGCTGGTGGCGATGCACCTGGCCGCGCAGGCGTTGCGGAACGGCGAATGTTCGGTGGCGCTGGCCGGGGGCGTGACGGTGATGGCGACGCCGGAGGTGTTCGCGGAATTCGCCCTGCAGGGCGGGCTGGCGTCGGACGGGCGGTGCAAGGCGTTCTCGGCCGGAGCGGACGGCACCGGCTGGGGTGAGGGCGTCGGGATGCTGGTGCTGGAGCGTTTGTCGGAGGCGCGGCGGCTCGGGCATCCGGTGCTGGCGGTGTTGCGGGGCAGTGCGGTGAACCAGGACGGGGCGTCCAACGGCCTGTCGGCGCCGAACGGTCCGTCGCAGGAACGGGTGATCCGGCGGGCCCTGGCCGATGCCCGGCTTTCCGCTTCGGATGTCGACGTGGTCGAGGGGCACGGGACCGGGACGGCGCTCGGGGACCCGATCGAGGCGCAGGCGTTGCTGGCGACGTATGGGCAGGACCGGTCGGAGGAGCGGCCGTTGTGGCTCGGGTCGGTGAAGTCGAACATCGGGCACACTTCGGCGGCGGCCGGTGTGGCCGGTGTGATCAAGATGGTCGAGGCGATGCGGCACGAAATGCTGCCGCCGACACTGCACGCGAGTGAGGCGTCGCCGCATGTGGACTGGCCGGCCGGGGACGTACGGCTGCTGACCGAGGCCCAGCCGTGGGAGTCCGCCGGGCGTCCGCGACGGGCCGGGGTGTCCTCGTTCGGCATCAGCGGCACGAACGCACACGTGATCCTTGAGCAGGCTTCCGCTGAGCCGGTGCGGACCCGGTCGGCGCTGCCGGTGGTGACGGGTGGTGTGGTGCCGTGGGTGTTGTCGGCGCGGTCGGATGTGGCGCTGCGGGTGTTGGCTGATCGGCTGGTGTCGGTTGTCCCGGCTGGGGTCGACATTGCCGATGTGGCGGGGTCGTTGGCGGCGTCGAGGGCGGGGCTGGAGTTCCGTGCGGTGGTGCTGGGTGCTGACCGTGAGGAGTTGGAGCAGGGTCTGGCGGTCGTTGAGGCGGCTGGACCGGCGACCAGCGGTCCGGTGGCGTGGGTGTTCCCGGGTCAGGGGTCGCAGTGGACTGGTATGGGTCGTGAGCTGGCGGAGTGTTCACCGGTGTTCGCGGGCGTGTTTGACGAGGTGTGTGCGGTGGCGGATCCGTTGTTGGGTTGCTCGTTGCGGGAGGTGATGTTCAGTGGGGTTGAGGTGCACCAGACGGCGTTTACGCAGGTGGCGGTGTTTGCGTTTGAGGCTGGTTTGGCGGCGGTGGCGCGGGCTGCGGGTTTGAAGCCGGATTTTGTGGCTGGTCATTCGGTGGGTGAGGTGACGGCGGCGTTTGTGGCTGGTGTGCTGACGCTTGAGGATGCGGTGCGGTTGTTGGTGGCGCGGGGTGCGTTGATGCAGGCGTTGCCGTCGGGCGGGGCGATGGCGGCGGTGCAGGCGGGGGAGCATGAGGTGGATTTGGCCGGTCTGGAGGGCCGGGTTGCGGTGGCCGCGGCGAACAGCTCGTCGGCGGTGGTGCTCTCCGGAGACCGGGAGGCGGTCGAGGAGGCGATAGGGCGGCTGGCGGGTCGGAAGGTGCGTTGGCTGGAGGTCAGCCATGCGTTCCATTCTCCGTTGATGCGTCCGATTGCCGATGAGCTTGCACAGGTGGTGGCGGGGATCCGGTTCGGGGAGCCGCGGGTGCCGTTGGTGTCGGCGGTGACCGGGGGCGTGGCCGATGCGGTGGTGCTGGGTGACCCGGGTTATTGGGTGGAGCAGGCGCTTGGCACGGTCCGGTTCCACGATGTCGTCCGCTTCCTGCACGCTCGCGGGACGGCCGGGTTCCTGGAGATCGGCCCGGATAGGGTCCTGTCGTCTGTGGTCCATGATGGTGGGGCGCAGGTGTGGGCGGCGAGTCTGGTCGAGCGTGATGATGCGGGGGCTCGTCGTCTGTTGGCGGGTCTGGCTGAGGCGTGGGTTCATGGGGCGGGGGTGGACTGGGCGCGTCTGGTTCCCCAGGGCGGCCTGGTCACTTTGCCGACGTATCCGTTCCAGCACCGCCGTTATTGGGCGTCGGGTAGCGCGATGGGTCGGGGTAGTGCCGGGCATCCGTTGTTGGAGAGTGCGGTGCGGTTGGCTGAGGATGCGGGTTGGGTGTTGTCGGGGCGGGTGTCGGCCGCGACGAGTCCGTGGCTGGCGGACCATGCGGTGTCGGGGACGGTGCTGGTTCCCGGCGCGGCGTTGGCGGAGTTGGTGCTGCACGCCGGTGACCGGGCGGGGCTTGCCGCGATCGGGGAGATCACTTTCGAGCAGCCTCTTGTCCTCAACGGCGGCCCGGTCGATCTGCAGGTATCGGTCGAGGGCGGCCAGGCGGCCGTGTTCTCCCGTACCGGGGAGCAGTGGACCCGGCACGCCAGCGCGACTCTGGCCGACCCGAGCGGGACGGTCGCGACCCTGGACGGGCCGTGGCCCCCGGAAGGCGTGCAGCCACTGCCCCTTGATGACGCTTACGAGGTCATGGCGGCTCGCGGATACGAGTACGGGCCGATGTTCCGTGGTCTGCAGGCGGCTTGGCGGCTCGGTGAGGATCTGTATGCCGAGGTCGAGCTGCCCGCAGAGGATACCCAGGACGGGTTCGCGATCCACCCGGCTCTACTGGACGCCGCTCTGCACGTCCTGATCGCCGCCGCCGAGGACGGTGGTCCCATCGGGTTGCCGTTCGCGTGGCGTGATGTGCGGTTGCTTGCGACGGGTGCGTCGGCGTTGCGGGTGCGGTTGAGCCCGGCCGGGTCGGATGCGTTTTCTCTGCTGGCCGTCGATGGTGAGGGTCAGCCGGTGGTGTCGGCGGCGGCGATGGTTTCCCGTCCGGCCGATGCCAGCCAGCTCGCCGGGCCTAGTACGGGTGCGGGGCTGCTGTCGCTGGAATGGGCGCCGTTGAGCCTGGGGTCAGCATCGGAGCAGGCCTGGGTGCGGGTGGGCCCGGAGCTGGATCTGCCTGAGGTGGCGGACGAGCCGGTGCTTGCCTGGGCTGAGCCCGCGGATCTGCCCGGGGCGCTGGCCCTGGTGCAGGCGTGGCTGGAGGCCGCGTATCCGGCGGGGTCGCGGCTGGCAGTCCGTACCCGTGACGCGGTCGCGGCCGCGGCGGGCGACACCGTGGCTGGTTTGACGGGGTCTGGGGTCTGGGGTCTGGTGCGGTCGGCGATGGCCGAACATCCGGACGCGGGCCTGGCGTTGCTCGACGACGATGGCCGCCCCGAATCCGCTGAGGCCGTCGCCGCCGCCCTGGCTACGGGGGAAAAGGAACTGGCCTTGCGGGCGGGTGCCGTGTTGGTGCCTCGCCTGCGCACGGTTCCGGGCAGGTTGGAACTCCCGCAGGGTCCGGGAGCGTGGCGCCTGGAGTGGGCTGCCGGCGGGAACCTGGACGGGGTACAGGCGGTTGCGGCCCCGGATGCCGAGCGGCCGCTGGGGGCGTACGAGGTGCGGGTCGCGGTCCGCGCGACCGGGGTGAACTTCCGCGACGTGCTGAAGGCCCTGGATATGCTCCCCGCCGACTCCCGGCAACCGGGCGGCGAGGGTGCCGGGGTCGTGGTCGAGGTCGGCCCCGAGGTGACCGGTCTGGTGCCCGGCATGCGGGTGATGGGATTGTTCCCGTGGTTCGGATCGCTCGCGGTGGCCGACGCGCGGCTGATGGTGCCGATCCCGGACGAGTGGAGCGATGTCGAGGCGGCGGCAGCGCCGATCGCGTACCTGACCGCCTATCACGCGTTGTTCGATCTGGGCCGGGTGCGTTCAGGGGATCGGGTGCTGATCCACGCGGCGTCGGGCGGGGTCGGCATGGCGGCGGTCCGGCTGGCGTTGGCCGCGGGGGCCGAAGTGTTCGCGACGGCGAGCCCGCCGAAGCAGGCCGCGGTGGCAGAGCTGGGCGTGACGCACATCGCTTCGTCGCGTACGGCGGATTTCGCGAGTGAGTTCGGCCAAGTCGACGTCGTGCTCAACTCGTTGACCGGGGAGTTGTTGGACGCCTCGCTGGGGATGCTGGCCGAGGGTGGCCGGTTCGTGGAGCTGGGCAAGATTGATATCCGTGATCCGCGTCAGGTCCCCTTCGACCTGGGGGACTTGGACCCCAACCGGGTTGCCGCGATGTGGCAGCGGGTCCTGGAGACGGCCGTCCCGTTGCCCGTCACCGTGTGGCCGGCCGCCCAAGCGGGTGCGGCGCTGCGGTTCATGAGCCAGGCCCGGCATGTGGGCAAGATCGTGCTGCGCCTGCCGGGGGTGGGCGACGGTGCGGCGCTGATCACCGGCGGCACCGGCACGCTGGGTGGCCTGGTCGCCCGGCATCTGGTGGTCCGGTACGGGATACGGGATCTGGTGCTGGCCAGCCGGTCGGGGCCGGACGCCCCCGGCGCCGACGAACTCGCCGCCGGGTTGGAGGAGTTCGGGGCGCGGGTGCGGATCGTCGCGGTGGACCTGTCGCAGCGTTCCGCGGTGGACGCGCTGGTGGCGGACATCCCGGGGCTGGCCGGGGTGGTGCACGCGGCTGGGGTACTTCAGGACATGCCGGTGACGTCGCTTACCGGGGAGTCGCTGGGGCGGGTGGTGGCCGCCAAGGCGGACGCCGCCTGGCACCTGCACGAGGCGACGCGGGATCTGGACCTGCGGATGTTCGTGCTGTTCTCCTCCCTGTCCGGGCTGCTGGGCGGTGCGGGACAGGGCAACTACGCGGCGGCCAACACCTATCTGGATGCCCTCGCCGCGCATCGGACGGCGCTTGGATTGCCCGCGGTGTCGATTGCTTGGGGCTTGTGGGAGCAGGCGAGTGGCATGACCGGCACGCTGACCGAGACGGACCGGGCCCGGCTGGCGCGAGGCGGCGGTGTGGCGCTGCCCACCGGGCAGGCGCTGCGGCTGCTGGACGCGGCGGTGGCCGGTGGCGAGCCGGTGGTGGCGGCCGGTCTTGACGTGGGCGCGGTCCGCGATGCGGTCACTTCCGGCTACGCGCTGCCGTCGGTGCTTGGCGATCTGGTCCGTGTGCCCCGCCCGGCCGCCGCGGCCACACAGCGCGGGGGCACCCTCGCCCGCCGGCTGGCCGGCCTGGGCGAGGCCGAGCGGTCGCATGTCCTGCTGGATCTGGTACGCGAACACGCCGCCGCCGTTCTCGGCCACGGTGATGTGGGCGGTGTGGAGTCGGGGCGGGCGTTCCGGGATCTGGGCTTCGACTCGCTGACGGCGGTGGAGCTTCGTAACCGGCTGGCTGTGGCGGCCGGGTTCGCGTTGCCGGCCACGCTGGTCTTCGACTACCCCACACCGCAGGTGCTGGCCGATTATCTGCTGGCTCAGGTGACCGGCGTGGCCGCCGCGACGCCGACGGCAGTCGTCACAGAGAGGGTGCCGACGGGAGAACCGATCGCGGTGGTTTCGATGGCGTGCCGCTACCCCGGTGGGGTGGCCTCGCCGGAGGATCTGTGGCGGCTGGTGTCCGAGGGCGTTGACGCGGTCGGTGACTTCCCGGCCGACCGCGGCTGGGAGACCGAGTCTGCCGGGTATGCGCGGGTGGGCGGGTTCCTGTCCGGTGCGGCGGACTTCGATGCCGGGTTCTTCGGGGTGTCGCCGCGTGAGGCGGTGGCGATGGACCCGCAGCAGCGGCTGTTGCTCGAAGTGTCCTGGGAAGCCCTGGAACGCGCGGGCCTGGACCCCTCGGAGTTGCGCGGCTCCGACACCGGTGTCTTCGCCGGACTATCCGCCCAGGACTACGGTTCCGCGCTCGCTTCCCAACGAGCGGCCGACGGTTACTGGCTGACGGGGAACACGCCGAGCGTGGCGTCGGGCCGGGTGTCGTATGCGCTGGGCCTGGAAGGCCCCGCGGTGACGGTGGATACGGCGTGTTCGTCGTCGCTGGTGGCGATGCACCTGGCCGCGCAGGCGCTGCGCAACGGCGAGTGCTCGCTGGCGCTGGCCGGGGGCGTGACGGTGATGGCGACGCCGGTGATGTTCGCGGAGTTCGCTTTGCAGGGCGGGCTGGCGGCCGATGGCCGGTGCAAGCCGTTTTCGGCCGAGGCGGACGGCACCGGCTGGGGTGAGGGTGTCGGTGTGGTGGTGCTGGAGCGGTTGTCGGAGGCTCAGCGGCTCGGGCATCCGGTGCTGGCGGTGCTGCGGGGCAGTGCGGTGAATCAGGACGGCGCGTCGAACGGTCTGTCGGCTCCGAACGGTCCGTCGCAGGAACGTGTCATTCGCCGGGCCCTGGCTGATGCCCGGTTGTCCCCGGCTGATGTGGACGTGGTCGAGGGGCACGGGACCGGGACGACGCTTGGGGACCCGATCGAGGCGCAGGCACTGCTGGCGACCTATGGGCAGGAGCGGCCCGAGGAGCGGCCGTTGTGGCTCGGGTCGGTGAAGTCCAACATCGGCCACACCCAGGCGGCGGCCGGTGTCGCCGGTGTGATCAAGATGGTCGAGTCGCTGCAGCGCGGGGCGCTCCCGGCGACGCTGCACGCGGGTGAGGCGTCGCCGCACGTGGACTGGTCGGCCGGTGATATACGGCTGCTGACCGAGGCGCAGGAATGGGAGTCGGCGGACCACCCCCGGCGCGCAGGAGTATCCGCGTTCGGGATCAGCGGCACGAACGCTCACGTGATCCTCGAAGAAGCTCCCGCTGAGCCGGTGCGGACCCGGTCGGCGCTGCCGGTGGTGACGGGTGGTGTGGTGCCGTGGGTGTTGTCGGCGCGGTCGGATGTGGCGCTGCGGGTGTTGGCTGATCGGCTGGTGTCGGTTGTCCCGGCTGGGGTCGACATTGCTGATGTGGCGGGGTCGTTGGCGGCGTCGAGGGCGGGGCTGGAGTTCCGTGCGGTGGTGCTCGGGACGGATCGCGAAGAGCTGGATCGGGGTCTGGCGGTCGTAGAGGCGGCTGGACCGGTCACCAGCGGTCCGGTGGCGTGGGTGTTCCCGGGGCAGGGGTCGCAGTGGACTGGTATGGGTCGTGAGCTGGCGGAGTGCTCGCCGGTGTTCGCGGCAGTGTTTGACGAGGTGTGTGCGGTGGCGGATCCGTTGTTGGGCTGTTCGTTGCGGGAGGTGATGTTCAGTGGGGTTGAGGTGCACCAGACGGCGTTTACGCAGGTGGCGGTGTTCGCGTTCGAGGCTGGTTTGGCGGCGGTGGCGCGGGCTGCCGGTTTGAAGCCGGATTTTGTGGCTGGTCATTCGGTGGGTGAGGTGACGGCGGCGTTTGTGGCTGGTGTGCTGACGCTTGAGGATGCGGTGCGGCTGTTGGTGGCGCGGGGTGCGTTGATGCAGGCGTTGCCGTCGGGCGGGGCGATGGCGGCGGTGCAGGCGGGGGAGCATGAGGTGGATTTGGCCGGTGTGGAGGGCCGGGTTGCGGTGGCGGCGGTGAATGGTTCGTCGGCGGTGGTTCTTTCTGGTGATCGGGAGGCGGTCGAGGAGGCGATAGGGCGGCTGGCGGGTCGGAAGGTGCGTTGGCTGGAGGTCAGCCATGCGTTCCATTCTCCGTTGATGCGTCCGATTGCCGATGAGCTGGTGCAGGTGGTGGCGGGGATCCGGTTCGGGGAGCCGCGGGTGCCGTTGGTGTCGGCGGTGACCGGGGGCGTGGCCGATGCGGTGGTGCTGGGTGACCCGGGTTATTGGGTCGAGCAGGCGCTTGGCACGGTCCGGTTCCACGACGTGGTCCGTTATCTGCATGAGCGTGGCGTTGCCGGGTTTGTTGAGATCGGCCCGGATAGGGTCCTGTCGTCTGTGGTCCATGATGGTGGGGCGCAGGTGTGGGCGGCGAGTCTGGCTGAGCGTGATGATGCGGGGGCTCGTCGTTTGCTGGCGGGTCTGGCTGAGGCGTGGGCTCATGGCGCTTCTGTGGAGTGGACGCGTCTGATTCCGAGCGGTCGTCGGGTGGTGTTGCCGACGTATCCCTTCCAGCACCGCCGCTACTGGGCGTCCTGCGGCGCGATGGGTCGGGGTAGTGCCGGGCATCCGTTGTTGGAGAGTGTGGTGCGGTTGGCTGAGGATGCGGGTTGGGTGTTGTCGGGGCGGGTGTCGGCCGCGACGAGTCCGTGGCTGGCCGACCATGCGGTGTCGGGCACGGTGCTCGTTCCCGGTGCGGCGTTGGCGGAGTTGGTGCTGCACGCCGGTGACCGGGCCGGGCTACCCGCCATCGGGGAGATCACTTTCGAGCAGCCTCTTGTTCTCAACGGCGGCCCGGTCGATCTGCAGGTATCGGTCGAGGGCGGCCAGGCGGCCGTGTTCTCCCGGACCGGCGAGCAGTGGGCCCGGCACGCGACCGCGACCCTGGCCGATCCGGCCGGGACGGTGGAAGGTCTGGACGGGCAGTGGCCCCCGGCCGGAGCCCAGGCCCTCCCTGTCGGCGATCTCTACGACGTCATGGCCGGTCGCGGATATGAGTACGGGCCGATGTTCCGTGGTCTGCAGGCGGCCTGGCGGCTCGGTGAGGACCTGTATGCCGAGGTCGAGCTGCCCGCAGACGATGCCCAGGACGGGTTCGCGATCCACCCGGCTCTACTGGACGCCGCTCTGCACGTCCTGATCACCGCCGCGGAGGACGGTCAGGAGGTGCGGTTGCCGTTCGCGTGGCGTGATGTGCGGTTGCATGCGACCGGTGCGTCGGCGTTGCGGGTGCGGTTGAGCCCGGCCGGGTCGGATGCGTTTTCTCTGCTGGCCGTCGATGGTGAGGGTCAGCCGGTGGTGTCGGCGGCGGCGATGGTTTCCCGCCCGGCCGATGCCAGCCAGCTCGCCGGGCCTAGTACGGGCGCGGGGCTGCTGTCGCTGGAATGGGCGCCGTTGAGCCTGGGATCGGCTTCGGAGCAGGCCTGGGTGCGGGTGGGCCCGGAGCTGGATCTGCCTGAGGCCACGGACGAGCCGGTGCTTGCCTGGGCTGAGCCCGCGGATCTGCCCGGGGCGCTGGCGCTGGTGCAGGCGTGGCTGGAGGCCGCGTATCCGGCGGGGTCGCGGCTGGCGGTCCGTACCCGTGCGGCGGTTGCTGCGGTCGAGGGTGACATGGTCGCTGGGCTGGAGTCGTCGGGCGTGTGGGGGCTGGTGCGTTCGGCGCAGTCCGAGCATCCGGATGCGGGTCTGGTGCTGCTCGACGATGACGGTGGCCCCGAATCCGCTGAGTCCCTTGGCGCCGCCCTGGCCACCGGGGAGAAGGAGATCGCGTTGCGGGCGGGGGCGGTGCTGGTGCCCCGCCTGCGTGCGATCTCGGGTGGGTTGGAGTTGCCGGCCGGTCCGGGTGCGTGGCGGTTGGAGTGGGCTGCGGGCGGTGACCTGGACGGGGTGCGGGCGGTGCCGGCCCCGGACGCCGAGCGGCCGCTGGGGGCGTACGAGGTGCGGGTCGCGGTCCGTGCGACCGGGGTGAACTTCCGCGATGTGCTGAAGGGCCTGGATATGCTCCCCGCCGACTCCCGGCAACCGGGCGGTGAGGGCGCCGGGGTGGTGGTCGAGGTCGGTCCTGGGGTGGACGGTCTGGTGCCCGGCATGCGGGTGATGGGGCTGTTCCCCTGGTTCGGCCCGTTGGCGGTGGTCGATGCGCGGCTGATGGTGCCGATCCCGGACGAGTGGAGCGATGTCGAGGCGGCGGCAGCGCCGATCGCGTATCTGACCGCTTATCACGCGTTGTTCGATCTGGGCCGGGTGCAACCGGGGGACCGGGTGCTGATTCATGCTGCGGCCGGTGGTGTGGGGATGGCGGCGGTACATCTGGCGTTGGCGGCGGGGGCGGAGGTGTTCGCGACGGCGAGTCCGGCCAAGCAGGCGGCGGTGGCGGCGCTGGGCGTGACACGCATCGCTTCCTCGCGTACGGCGGACTTCGCGGCTGAGTTCGGCCAGGTCGACGTGGTGTTGAACTCGTTGACCGGGGAGTTGTTGGACGCGTCGCTGGGGATGCTGGCCGAGGGTGGCCGGTTCGTGGAGCTGGGCAAGATCGATATCCGTGATCCGCGTCAGGTCCCCTTCGATCTGGGGGACTTGGATCCGGATCGGGTTGCCGTGATGTGGGAGCGGGTTCTGGAGACGGCGGTCCCGTTGCCGGTCACGGTGTTCCCGGCCACTCAGGCGGGTGCGGCGTTGCGGTTCATGAGTCAGGCCCGCCATGTGGGCAAGATCGTGCTGCGCCTGCCCGGCAAGGGCGACGGTGCGGTGCTGATCACCGGCGGCACCGGAACGCTGGGCGGTCTGGTCGCCCGGCATCTGGTGGACCGGTACGGGATACGGGATCTGGTGCTGGCCAGCCGGTCGGGGCCGGACGCCTCCGGCGCCGACGAACTCGCCGCCGGGTTGGAGGAGCTCGGGGCGCGGGTGCGGATCGTCGCGGCGGACCTGTCGCAGCGTTCCGCGGTGGACGCGCTGGTGGCGGACATCCCGGGGCTGGCCGGAGTGGTGCACGCGGCTGGGGCACTTCAGGACATGCCGGTGACGTCGCTGACCGGGGAGTCGCTGGGGCGGGTGGTGGCCGCCAAGGCGGACGCCGCCTGGCACCTGCACGAGGCGACGCGGGATCTGGACCTGCGGATGTTCGTGCTGTTCTCCTCCCTGTCCGGGCTGCTGGGCGGTGCGGGGCAGGGCAACTATGCGGCGGCCAACACCTATCTGGATGCCCTCGCCGCGCATCGGACGGCGCTTGGATTGCCCGCGGTGTCGATTGCTTGGGGCTTGTGGGACCAGGCGAGTGGCATGACCGGCACGTTGACCGAGACGGACCGGGCGCGGCTGGCGCGAGGCGGCGGTGTGCTGCTGGGTACCGAGCAGGCGCTGGGCCTGCTGGACCGGGCGTTGAGTATCGGCCGGCCGGTGGTGGCGGCGGGCTTGGATGTGAGTGCGGTCCGGGGTGTGATCGCGGCCGGGACGCCGGTACCGACGGTGCTGCTCGGCCTGGGCCGTCCGCCACGTCGCGCCATCGCGGCCGCCGCCGCAGGCTCTACCAGTGCGTTGGCCCGTCGGCTGGGTGGTCTGGGTGAGGCCGAGCGGTCCCTTGTCCTGTTGGAACTCGTGCGTGAACACGCCGCTGTGGTCCTCGGCCACGGTGATGGTGATGGCGAGGGCGCGGGTGTCCCCGCTGACCGGGCGTTCCGGGATCTGGGCTTCGACTCGCTGACGGCGGTGGAACTGCGTAACCGGCTGGCGGCGGCGTCCGGGCTGGCGTTGTCGGCCACGCTGGTCTTCGACTACCCGACGCCGCAAGTGCTGGCCGAGTATCTGCTGGCCCAGGTGACCGGTGTGGCCCCGGCCGAGGTGAAGGCCGCTCCGGCCCCGGTGCCCGTACTCGGCGGTCTTGACGAGGTCGAGGCGGCGCTCGATGGGCTGGCGGCGGACGACGCGCCGCTGCGTACCGAGGTGCGCAACCGGCTGAAGGCGCTGCTGTGGCGGCTTGACGATCACGACAAGCCGGATGAGACAAGCATGGCGGACCACATAATGTCCGCGAGCATCGATCAGGTGATCCAGCTCGTCGCCGAGGAATACGGCGACGAGGCCGGCTCCAGCGAGGTGGAATAGATGGCGACCGAACAGGAACTCGCGGAATACCTGCGGCTGGTCGCCGCCGACCTGCATCGCACCAGGCAACAGCTGCGTTCGGTCGAGGAGCGGGCCCACGAGCCGATCGCGCTTGTGGCCATGGCCTGCCGCTACCCGGGCGGCGTCGCGTCTCCGGAGGACCTGTGGCGGCTGGTCGCCGACGGCACCGACGCCGTGTCACCGTTTCCGGCCGACCGGGGCTGGGAGACCGAGCCGTCCGAGTACGTGAGCGAAGGCGGCTTCCTGTCCGGCGCGCCGGACTTCGATGCCGAGTTCTTCGGGATCTCGCCGCGTGAGGCGCTGGCGATGGACCCGCAGCAGCGGCAATTGCTCGAGGTGTCCTGGGAGGCGCTGGAACGCGTGGGCCTGGACCCCTCGAGCCTGCGCGGTTCCGACACCGGGGTCTTCGTCGGCATGTACTACCAGGACTACGAATCGCGGCTGTCCGACAGTCACGCGGGCGGGTACGGGCTGACCGGCAACGCGTCGAGCGTGGCGTCCGGCCGCGTGGCCTACACGTTCGGCCTGGAGGGCCCGGCGATCACGATCGACACGGCGTGTTCGTCGTCGCTGGTGGCGATGCACCTGGCCGCTCAGGCGCTGCGTAACGGGGAATGCTCGCTGGCGCTGGCCGGGGGCGTGACGGTGATGTCCACCCCGGCGGCGTTCACGGAGTTCGCGAGGCAGGGCGGGCTGGCGTCCGATGGCCGGTGCAAGGCGTTCTCGGCCGGAGCCGACGGCACCGGCTGGGGCGAGGGCGTCGGGGTGCTGGTGCTGGAGCGGCTGTCGGAGGCGCAGCGGCTCGGGCATCCGGTCTTGGCGGTGTTGCGGGGCAGCGCGGTGAACCAGGACGGCGCGAGTAACGGCCTGTCGGCTCCCAACGGGCCGTCCCAAGAGCGGGTGATCCGGGCGGCGTTGGCCGGCGCGAGGCTGTCGACCTCCGATGTGGACGCCGTCGAGGGGCACGGGACCGGGACCACGCTCGGGGACCCGATCGAGGCCCAGGCATTGCTGGCGACCTACGGGCAGGAACGGCCCGAGGACCGGCCGTTGTGGCTGGGCTCGGTGAAGTCCAACTTCGGGCACACTCAGGCGGCGGCCGGTGTCGCCGGTGTGATCAAGATGGTCGAGGCGATGCGGCACGGGACGCTGCCGGCGACGCTGCACGCGGGCGAGGCGTCCCCGCACGTGGACTGGGCGACCGGCGATGTACGGCTGCTCACCGAGGCGCGCTCGTGGGAGGCCGAGGGGCGTCCCCGGCGGGCGGGAGTGTCATCGTTCGGGATCAGCGGCACCAACGCACACGTCATCCTCGAAGAAGCTCCCGCTCAGGCGGCCCCGGCCCCGTCGGCGGATCCGGTGGTGACCGGTGGTGTGGTGCCGTGGGTGCTGTCGGCGCGGTCGGATGCGGGGTTGCGGGCGCTGGCAGGCCGGCTGGCGTCGGATGTCCCGGCCGGGGCCGACATCGCGGATGTGGCGGGGTCGCTCGCGTCGGGCCGCGCGGGGCTGGAATTCCGCGCGGTGGTCTTGGGCGCTGACCGTGAGGAACTGCAGCAGGGTCTGGCGGCGGTGGAGTCGGCCGGGGCAGTGACGCGGGGTCCGGTGGCGTGGGTCTTCCCGGGCCAAGGGTCGCAGTGGGTCGGCATGGGCCGGGAACTGGCGGGATGCTCGCCGGTTTTCGCGGCGGTGCTGGATGAGGTGTGCGCGGTGGCGGATCCCTTGCTGGGCCGTTCATTGCGGGAAGTGATGTTCTCCGGCGCCGAGGTGCACCAGACCGGTTTTACCCAAGTGGCGGTGTTCGCCTTTGAAGCGGCGCTTGCCGCGGTGGCGCAGGCGGCCGGTTCGAAGCCTGATTTTGTTGCCGGTCATTCGGTCGGTGAGGTGACGGCCGCGTATGTGGCGGGTGCGGTGTCGCTGGAAGACGCGGTGCGTCTGTTGGTGGCGCGAGGTGCGTTGATGCAGGCGTTGCCGTCGGGCGGGGCGATGGCGGCGGTGCAGGCCGGCGTACGGGAAGTGGATCTGTCCGGTCTGGAGGACCGGGTCGCGGTGGCGGCGGTGAACAGCTCGTCGGCGGTGGTGCTCTCCGGAGAACGGGAGGCGGTCGAGGAGGCGATAGGGCGGCTGGCCGGCCGGAAGGTGCACTGGCTGGAGGTCAGTCACGCGTTCCATTCCCCGCTGATGCGCCCGATAGCCGACGAGCTCGCGCGGGTAGTGACGGGAATCCGGTTCACTGAGCCGCAGATCCCGTTGGTCTCGGCGGTCACCGGTGCCGTCGCGGGCGCGGATGTGCTCGGCGACCCGGGGCACTGGGTGGAGCAGGCGGTAGGCACGGTCCGGTTCCACGACGTGGTCCGGTTCCTGCACGAGCGGGGTATCGCCGGGTTCCTCGAGCTCGGCCCGGACACGGTGTTGTCGGCTGCGGTCTACGACGGCGACGAGAACGGGGTGTGGGCGGCCGGCCTGGCCGAGCACGAGGACGCGGGGGCACGTCGTCTGCTGAAGGGCCTGGCCGACGCGTGGACTCATGGCGCGGCGGTGGACTGGACTCGCCTGGTCCCGGCCGGCCGTCGGGTGGCGTTGCCGACGTACCCGTTCCAGCACCGCCGCTACTGGCCGGCCGGATCTGGCGCAGTGACCGGTCTGGGGGCCGCCGGCCTGGCGGCGGCGGCACATCCGCTGCTGGCCGCGGTGGTCACCCTGGCCGACTCGGACGAGTGGTTGTTCACCGGTCGGCTTTCCGGCGCGAGTGCGTCGTGGCCGGCCGACCACGAGCTGCCGGGCGTCACGGCGTTGCCGGCGGCGGCGCTTGCCGAACTGGTGCTGTTCGCCGGCGAGCGCGCCGGCCGGCCGGCGATCGAGCAGATCACGTTCGAGCGCCCCCTGGTGCTGCCGGAGCGCGAGGAGCGCGAGGCGGTCGATCTGCAGATCAGCGTGCGCGGCGAGCACGCCACGGTCAGCTCACGGCCGGTCGGTGAGGAGTTGTGGATCCGGCACGCCACCGCGACCCTGACCGACGATCTTGCCGAAGATCCGCCGTCCGGGCCCGACGGTCGGGACGTCTTCGTGCAGATGGAAACCGACGAGGAGCAGGACGGGTTCGGCATCCACCCCGGATTGCTTCAGGCCGCGCTGAACCTGGGCCCGGACGAGGTGCCCCAGCGCTGGGAGGGCGTACGGCTGTTCGCCGTCGGTGCCCGGCAGATTCGGGCCCGTTCGATCGGATCCGGGCTGCTGGCCGTGGACAGCCACGGCGATCCGGTCCTGCAGATCCGGGCGATGAGCACCCGCCGGACAACGGCCGATGAGTTCACCCGCGGCCGCGGCCGGCTGCTCAGCCTGCGCTGGGAGCCCGTACCGGTGTCGGCGGGCGAGTCTCCGGAGTGGAGCACGATCCGGCCGGGCGAGACCGTCGCCGCGCCGGACGGGGAACCGAGCACGGTGGTCGCGCTGTGCGAGGGCGAGGACCCGGTGGCCTGGGCGCTCGGCGTCGTGCAGGACTGGGTGGCGGCGGACCGGCCGGCCGGGTCACGGCTGGTGGTGACGACCCGGGAGGCCGTGGCGGCCGGGACGGACGACGCGGTGCCCGGCCTGGCCCAGGCACCGGTCTGGGGCCTGGTGCGTTCGGCACGGGCGGAGTACCCCGATGCCGGGCTCATCCTGCTCGACGAAGACGGCCACGACGCTTCCAGCGCCGCCCGGCACGCCGCCATCGCCTCCGGCGAACCGGAACTCGCGGTACGACGCGGCGAGATCCGAATGCCGCGCCTGCGCCCGACGCCCCCCGACGAGCAGGCCACGCAGGCCGGCGGCGCCGGTACCGAAGGCACCATGCTGATCACCGGCGGCACCGGCACGCTCGGCGGCCTGGTCGCCCGGCACCTCGTCGCCCGGCACGGGGTGCGCAGCCTCGTTCTGGTCAGCCGCTCGGGCCCGGACGCACCCGGCGCCGATGCGCTGGCCGCCGACCTGGAGGCCGCCGGAGCACGCGTACGGGTCGTCGCCGCCGACCTGGCCGACCGCACCGCCGTCGACGCGCTCGTCGCCGACATCCCCGACCTGACCGGCATCGTGCACACGGCCGGCCTCATCGCGGACACCCTGTTCGCGACGCTGACGCCCGAATCCCTGGCCCGGGTCATCGCGGCCAAGTCCGTCTCCGCGCAGCACCTGCACGAGGCGACGTTGGATCGCGACCTGACCACGTTCGTACTCTTCTCCTCCCTCGCGGGCCTGCTCGGCAGCCCCGGACAGGCCAACTACGCCGCCGCCAACGCCTACCTGGACGCGCTCGCCGCGCACCGCCGGGCCGCCGGCCGCCCGGCGGTGTCCATCGCGTGGTACCTGTGGGAGCAGCGCAGCACCATCACCACCGGGCTCAGCGAGACCGACCGGGCCCGCCTCGCCCGCGGTGGCGCACCTCTGCCCACCGAGACCGCCCTGCGGCTGTTCGACGCCGCGCTGGCCGCCGGGGACGCGCTGTCGGCGGCGGGCCTGGACCTTGCCGCTGTTCGCGCCGGCGTGGACGCGGGCCTGCCCGAGCTGGCGCTGCTGCGCGGTCTGGTTCGCGTTCCGCGCCGCGTGGCGGACAACGGCGCACTGGGCCGTCAGCTCGGCAGCCGGTCCGCTCCCGAGCAGCGCCGCTTCCTGCTGGATCTGGTCCGCGAGCAGGCCGCCCTGGTGCTCGGCCATCGCGACGCCAGTGGCATTCCGGCCGACCGCGCGTTCCGGGATCTCGGCTTCGGCTCGCTCACGGCGGTGGAGTTGCGTAACCGGCTGGCCGCGACGGCCGGGCTGGCGTTGCCGGCCACGCTGGTCTTCGACTACCCGACAGCGCAGGCCCTGGCCGAGTACCTGCTGCGGCGGGTATCAGGGGTGGCGGACTCCTCGGCGGAGGTGGTGCCGGCACGGTCGGCCGGTGAACCGATCGCGATCGTGTCGATGGCGTGCCGCTACCCCGGCGGGGTGGCGTCGCCGGAGGATCTGTGGCGACTGGTCGCGGACGGCGTGGACGCGATGGGCGCGTTCCCGGCGGACCGCGGCTGGGAGACGGATCCGGCGGAGTACGCGCAGATAGGCGGCTTCCTGTCCGGCATGGCGGACTTCGACGCCGAGTTCTTCGGGATCTCGCCGCGCGAGGCGGTGGCGATGGACCCGCAGCAGCGGCTGCTGCTCGAGGTGTCCTGGGAGGCGCTGGAACGGGCCGGTCTGGATCCGGCCGCGATGAAGGGCACGGATACCGGGGTCTTCGCCGGATTGGCCATGCAGGACTACAGCTCGCGGCTGCCGGATGGGAGCGCGGGCGGGTTCGGGATGACGGGCAACGCGTCGAGCGTGGCGTCCGGCCGGGTGGCGTACACGTTCGGTCTTGAGGGTCCGGCGGTGACGGTCGATACGGCGTGTTCGTCGTCGTTGGTGGCGATGCACCTGGCGGCTCAGGCGCTGCGGAACGGGGAGTGCTCACTGGCGCTGGCCGGTGGCGTGACGGTGCTGGCGACGCAAGGGATTTTCGCCGAGTTCACGCGGCAGGGCGGAATGGCGTCCGACGGCCGGTGCAAGCCGTTCTCGGCCGCGGCCGACGGTACGGGCTGGGGCGAAGGTGTCGGCGTGGTGCTGCTGGAGCGTCTGTCGGAGGCGCGGCGGCTCGGGCATCCGGTGCTGGCGGTGCTGCGCGGCAGCGCGGTGAACCAGGACGGGGCGTCCAACGGCCTGTCGGCCCCCAACGGCCCGTCCCAGGAGCGGGTGATCCGGCGGGCGCTGGCCGACGCGCGGCTTTCTCCTTCCGACGTGGACGTGACGGAGGCGCACGGGACCGGGACGGCGCTGGGTGACCCGATCGAGGCCCAGGCGTTGCTGGCGACGTACGGGCAGGAGCGGCCCGAGGAGCGGCCGTTGTGGCTGGGGTCGGTGAAGTCGAACATCGGCCACACCCAGGCCGCGGCCGGCGTGGCCGGTGTGATCAAGATGGTCGAGGCGATGCGGCACGAGATGCTGCCGCCGACGCTGCACGCCGATGAGCCGTCGCCGCATGTGGAGTGGTCGGCCGGCGAGGTGCGGCTGCTGGCCGAGGCGCGTCCTTGGGAGCCGGCGGACCGTCCGAGGCGGGCCGGGGTGTCGTCG
The DNA here is from genome assembly GCF_017874715.1 of Streptomyces iranensis. GTDB lineage: Bacteria > Actinomycetota > Actinomycetes > Streptomycetales > Streptomycetaceae > Streptomyces > Streptomyces iranensis. The sequence goes on from NZ_JAGGLR010000024.1 coordinate 214,153, forward strand.
TTCGGTATCAGCGGCACCAACGCCCATGTGATTCTCGAAGAAGCCCCCGCTGCTTCGGCCGTGGTCCCGTCGGCGGAGCCGGTGGTGACCGGCGCCGTGGTGCCGTGGGTGCTGTCGGCCCGGTCGGCCCCGGCGCTGCGGGCGCTGGCCGGGCGGCTGGCGTCGGATGTCCCGGCCGGGGCCGACATCGCGGATGTGGCGGGGGCGCTGGCGCGAGGCCGGGCGGGGCTGGAGTACCGGGCGGTGGCTCTGGGCGTTGACCGTCCGGAGCTGGACGAGGCTCTGATCCGGGTCGAGTCGGCCGGGCCGGCGGTATCGGGCGCTGATGTGGCCTTCGTGTTCCCGGGTCAGGGTTCGCAGTGGATCGGTATGGGCCGTGAGCTGCTGGCCTGTTCGCCGGTGTTCGCCGAGTTCGTGGCCGAGTGCGAGCCGTTGGTGGACTTCCCGCTGCGGGACGCGCTGGTGTCCGGGGCAGGGCTGGACCGGGTGGAGGTGGTCCAGCCCGCGCTGTTCGTGATGATGGTCGGCCTGGCCCGAGCATGGGAAGCGGCGGGGGTGGTCCCGTCGGCCGTGGTGGGCCACTCGCAGGGCGAGATCGCCGCGGCCTGTTTCGCGGGGGCGCTGTCGTTGGAGGACGCCCTGAGCCTGGTGACCGCGCGGGGCCGGGCGTTGGTGGCGCTGGCGGGCACCGGCGGGATGTTGTCGGTTGCGGCGGCTCCCGAGGTGGTCGAGGGCATGCTGGCCGACGGGCTGGGGATCGCGGCGGTCAACGCGTCCGCTCAAGTGGTGGTTTCCGGTGTGCCGGAGCCGTTGGACACGTTGGCGGCGCGGTGTGAGGCGGCCGGGATCCGGGCCCGGCGTGTGGATGTCGACTACGCGAGTCATCACCCACTCATGGAGCAGGTGCGCGAGCAGCTGCTTGCGGTGCGGGTGTCGCCGCGTCCGGGCCGGGTGCCGTTCTACTCGGCGGTGACCGGCACCGTGGTGGACACCGAGGGCCTGGATGTCACGTACTGGTGGCGGAATCTGCGGGAGCAGGTGAAGTTCGCGCAGACCGTGGCGGCGATGCCGGTGGCCGGGTTCGTGGAAGTGAGCCCGCATCCCGTGCTGGTGCCCGGGATCGAGGGGCGTTGGGCCGTCGGTTCGCTGCGTCGTGACGACGGTGGGCAGCGGCGTTTGCTGGCCTCGTTGGGCGAGGCGTGGGCTCGTGGCGCGGCGGTGGATTGGACCCGTCTGACAGCCGGTGGGAAGCCGGTGGCGTTGCCGACGTATCCGTTCCAGCACCGCCGCTATTGGGCGTCGGGTGGCGGCACGGGCCGGGGCACCGCGGGTCATCCGCTGTTGGACAGCGCGGTGCGGCTGGCCGAGGACGCGGGCTGGGTGTTGTCGGGCCGGGTGTCGGCGGGGACGAGCCCGTGGCTGGCTGATCACGCCGTGTCGGGGACGGTACTGGTGCCCGGGGCGGCGCTGGCGGAGCTGGTGTTGCACGCCGGTGACCGGGCCGGGCTGCCAGCGATCGGGGAGATCACCTTTGAGCAGCCTCTGGTCCTGAACGGCAGTCCGGTTGATCTGCAGGTTTCGGTGGAGGGCGGTCAGGCGGCCGTGTTTTCCCGGACGGGGGAGCAGTGGACCCGGCACGCGATCGCGACCCTGGCCGACCCCTCCGGCATGGTGGAAGGCCTCGAAGGGCAGTGGCCCCCGGCCGGCGCGCAGGCCCTTGCCGTCAGCGACGCTTACGAAGTCATGGCCGGTCGTGGATATGAGTACGGTCCGACGTTCCGGGGCCTTCAGGCGGCCTGGCGACTCGGCGAGGACTTGTATGCCGAGGTGGAGCTTCCCGCTGCCGGTGAAGGCCAGGACGGGTTCGGGATCCATCCGGCGCTGCTGGACGCCGCGCTGCACGCCCTCCTTGTCGCCGCGATCGAGGAAAGCGGCCAGGAGGTCTTGCTGCCGTTCGCGTGGCGGGATGTGCGGCTGCACGCGACCGGGGCATCGGCGCTGCGGGTCCGGCTGAGCCCGGCCGGTCCGGACGCGTTCTCCCTGCTCGCCGCCGACGGTGACGGCAAGCCGGTGGTGTCCGCCGGTGCGATGATGTCCCGCCCCGCGGACACCGGCCGGCTCGCCGGTCCCGACGCGGGCACTGGCCTGCTGGCGCTGGAATGGGCGCCGCTCAGCCTCGGGCCGGCGCCGGAGCGGGCGTGGGCCCAGGTCGGCCCAGAGCTCGACCTGCCCGACGCGACGGGCGAGCTGGTATTCGCTATGGCCGAGCCCGCGGACCTGCCAGGGGCGCTGGCCCTCGTGCAGGCGTGGCTGGAGGCCGGTCACCCGGCGGGATCGCGGCTGGTGGTCCGTACCCGTGAGGCGGTTGCGGCGGCTGAGGGCGACACGGTCGCTGGGCTGGAGTCGTCGGGGATCTGGGGGCTGGTCCGCTCGGCGCAGTCCGAACACCCGGATGCGGGTCTGGTGCTGCTTGACGACGACGGCCGCTCCGAGTCCGACGCGGTCGTCGCCCCGGCCCTGGCCACCGGTGAGAAGGAGCTGGCTTTGCGGGCCGGCGCGGTGCTGGTGCCCCGGCTGCGCCCTGTTCCCGCAGGTCTGGAAGCGCCGGTCGGCCCGGAGGCGTGGCGGCTGGAGTGGGCTGCGGGCGGTGACCTGGACGGGGTACGGGCTGTCCCGGCGCCGGACGCGGAGCGGCCGCTGGGAGCGCATGAGGTCCGGATCGCGGTCCGCGCGGCGGGGGTGAACTTCCGCGACCTGTTGTCGGCGCTGGGCATGCTGCCGAACGACACCCGGCCGCCCGGCACCGACGGCGCCGGCGTCGTGATCGAGGCCGGCCCGGAGGTGACCGGCCTTCCGGTCGGCACCCGGGTGATGGGGATGTTCCAGGCGTTCGGCCCGCTGGCGGTGGTTGACGCACGGCCGCTGGTGCCGATCCCGGACGGGTGGAGCGACGTCGAGGCGGCGGGGGCGCCGACCGCGTATCTGACCGCTCATCACGCCCTGTTCGATCTGGGCCGGGTGCGGCCGGGGGACCGGGTGCTGATCCACGCGGCGTCCGGCGGCGTGGGCATGGCGGCCGTGCATCTGGCACTGGCGGCGGGGGCGGAGGTGTTCGCGACGGCGAGTCCGGCCAAGCAGGCCACGGTGGCGGCGCTGGGCGTGACACGCATCGCTTCCTCGCGTACGGCGGACTTCGCCGCTGAGTTCGGCCAGGTCGACGTGGTGCTGAACTCGCTGACGGGGGAGCTGCTGGACGCGTCATTGGGGATGCTGGCCGAGGGCGGCCGGTTCGTGGAACTGGGCAAGACCGACATCCGCGACCCGCGGCAGGTCCCGTTCGACTTGGGGGACTTCGCTCCCGAGCGGCTCGCGGAGAAGTGGCAGCAGATCCTGGAGCAGATCGTGCCGCTGCCGGTCACGGTGTGGCCGGTGGCGCGGGCGGGCGCGGCGCTGCGGTACATGAGCCAGGCCCGGCATGTGGGCAAGATCGTGCTGCGCCTGCCCGGTGTGGACGACGGTACGGTGCTGATCACCGGCGGGACGGGGACGCTGGGCGGTCTGGTCGCCCGGCATCTGGTGGACCGGCATGGGGTACGGGACCTGGTGCTGGTCAGCCGGTCGGGACCGGAGGCGCCCGGCGCGGCCGAACTCGCCGCCGAGCTGGAGGCGGCCGGAGCTCGGGTGCGGATCGTCGCGGCGGACCTGTCGCGGCGTGCCGCGGCGGACGCGCTGGTGGCGGACATCCCGGAGCTGGCCGGGGTGGTGCACGCGGCCGGGGTGCTCGAGGACATGTCGGTGACCTCGCTGACCGGCGAGTCACTGGGCCGGGTGCTGGCGGCCAAGGCGGACGCCGCCTGGCATCTGCATCAGGCGACCGAGCATGTGGACCTGCGGATGTTCGTGCTGTTCTCGTCCCTGGCGGGGCTGCTCGGCAACCCGGGGCAGGGCAACTACGCGGCCGCCAACACCTACCTGGACGCACTCGCCGAGCACAGGAAGGCGCTCGGGCTGCCCGCGGTCTCGATTGCCTGGGGTCTGTGGGAGCAAGCGAGTGTCATGACCGCCGGGGTCACGAGCACCGGCCGGGCTCGGCTGGCGCGTGGCGGTGGTGTGGTTCTGGGTACCGAGCAGGCGCTGGGTCTGCTGGACCGGGCGCTGGGCACCGGCCGGCCGGTGCTGGCGGCGGGCCTGGATGTGGGTGCGGTCCGGAGTGCGATCGCGGCGGGTTCGCCGGTGCCGTCGGTGCTTCTTGGTCTGGGTCGTGCGCCGCGGCGGGCGGCTGTTGCCGGGGCTGGTGGTGGGGCGCTGGCTCGTCGTCTGGTCGCGTTGCCGTCGGCGGAGCATCTGCGGGTTGTGCTGGATTTGGTGCGTGAGCATGCGGCTGTGGTGCTTGGCCTCGGTGATGGTGTTTCTGCTGACCGGGCGTTTAGGGATCTTGGTTTTGATTCGCTGACGGCGGTGGAGTTGCGGAATCGGCTGGCGGCGGCGTCCGGTTTGGCGTTGCCGGCCACGTTGGTCTTCGACTATCCGACGCCCCGGGTTCTGGCTGAGTATCTGGTGGCGCGGGTGACTGGTGCGGCTCCGGCCGCCGCGGAGGTCGTCCCGGCCTCTGCGGTGACCGGTGAGCCGGTGGCGATCGTGTCGATGGCGTGCCGTTTCCCGGGTGAGGTGTCCTCGCCGGAGGACTTGTGGCGGCTGGTCGCCGACGGTGTGGACGCGATGGGTGACTTCCCGGCGGACCGGGGCTGGGAACCCGAATCGGTGGGGTATGCGCGGGTGGGCGGTTTCCTGTCCGGTGCTGCCGATTTCGATGCGGAGTTCTTCGGGGTGTCGCCGCGTGAGGCGGTGGCGATGGATCCGCAGCAGCGGCTGTTGCTCGAGGTGTCCTGGGAGGCGCTGGAACGTGCGGGCCTGGACCCCTCGGGCCTGCGCGGCTCCGATACCGGGGTCTTCGCCGGTCTGTACTACCAGGGCTACGGCTCGCAACTGCCCGATGGCGATGGCAGCGGTTTCCGGCTGACGGGCTACTCGACGAGCGTGGCGTCGGGCCGGGTGTCCTACGCGCTGGGCCTGGAGGGTCCGGCGGTCACGATCGATACCGCGTGTTCGTCGTCGCTGGTGGCGATGCACCTGGCCGCGCAGGCGCTGCGTAACGGCGAGTGCTCACTTGCGCTGGCGGGCGGCGCGGCGGTGATGGCCACCCCGGCGGCGTTCGCGGAGTTCGCACTGCAGGGCGGGCTGGCGTCCGATGGCCGGTGCAAGCCGTTCTCGGACGACGCGGACGGCACCGGCTGGGGCGAGGGCGTCGGGGTATTGGTGCTGGAGCGGCTGTCGGAGGCGCAACGGCTCGGACATCCGGTGCTGGCCGTGCTACGCGGCAGTGCGGTGAACCAGGACGGGGCGTCCAACGGCCTGTCGGCCCCCAACGGTCCCTCGCAGCAGAGAGTGATCCGGGCCGCGCTGGCCAGTGCGGGGTTGTCCGCCGCGGAAGTGGACACGGCGGAAGCGCATGGGACCGGAACCACTCTCGGGGATCCGATCGAGGCGCAGGCGTTGCTGGCGACCTATGGGCAGGACCGGCCCGAGGACCGGCCGTTGTGGCTGGGGTCGGTGAAGTCCAACATCGGCCACACCCAGGCCGCGGCCGGTGTCGCCGGTGTGATCAAGATGGTCGAGGCGATGCGGCACGGGGTGTTCCCGGTAACGCTGCACGCGGGTGAGCCGTCGCACCATGTGGACTGGACAGCCGGCGACGTACGGCTGCTGACCGAGGCGCGTCCGTGGGAGTCCGACGGGCGCCCGCGGCGGGCGGGGGTGTCCGCGTTCGGGCTCAGCGGGACCAACGCGCACGTGATCCTCGAACAGGCCCCGGATCCGCTCCCGGAGCAAGTCTCGGACGCGGCGCCGGTGGTGACGGGCGGTGTGGTGCCGTGGGTGCTGTCGGCCCGGTCGGGTGCGGGCCTGCGGGCGCTGGCGGCGCGGCTGGCGTCGGACGTTCCGGCCGGGGCCGACATCGCGGATGTGGCGGTGTCGCTGGCGGGGGGCCGCGCCGGGCAGGAGTACCGGGCGGTAGCTCTGGGCATCGACCTTGAGGAGCTGGACGCGGCTCTGGTGCGGGTCGAGCCGGGCGCGCCGTCGGCGTCGGGCACTGGTGTGGCTTTCGTGTTCCCGGGTCAGGGGTCGCAGTGGGTGGGGATGGGCGGTGAGCTGCTGGCCTGTTCGTCGGTGTTCGCCGATTTCGTGGCCGAGTGCGAGCCGTTGGTGGACTTCCCGCTGCGCGACGCGCTGGTCTCCGGGGTCGGCCTGGAGCGGGTGGAGGTGGTCCAGCCGGCGTTGTTCGTGATGATGGTCGGCTTGGCCAAGGTGTGGGAAGCGGCGGGGGTGGTCCCGTCGGCGGTGGTGGGCCATTCGCAGGGTGAGCTGGCCGCGGCGTGTTTCGCGGGGGCTCTGTCGTTGGAGGACGCCCTCGGGCTGGTGACCGCGCGTGGTCGGGCGCTGGTGGCGTTGGCGGGTACGGGCGGGATGTTGTCGGTTTCGGCGGCTCCCGAGGTGGTTGAGGGCATGCTGGCCGATGGGTTGGTGATCGCGGCGGTCAATGCGCCCGGTCAGGTGGTGGTCTCGGGTGCGCCGGAGCCGTTGGACGCGTTGGCGGTGCGGTGTGAGGGGGCCGGGATCCGGGCTCGTCGGGTTGATGTGGATTATGCGAGTCATCACCCGTTGGTGGAGCAGGTGCGGGAGCAGTTGCTGGCGGTGCGGGTGTCGCCGCGGCCGGGCCGGGTGCCGTTCTATTCGGCGGTGACCGGTTCGGTGGTGGATACCGAGGGCCTGGATGTCGCGTATTGGTGGCGGAATCTGCGGGAGCAGGTGCGGTTCGCGCAGACCGTGGCGTCGATGCCGGTGGCCGGGTTCGTGGAGGTGTCCCCGCATCCGGTGCTGGTGCCGGGGATTGAGGGGCGTTGGGGGGTTGGGTCGCTGCGTCGCGACGATGGTGGTCAGCGGCGTCTGCTGATGTCTCTGGCCGAGGCGTGGATTCACGGCGCGGCGGTGGACTGGACCCGCCTCATCACCGGGGGCAAGCCGGTCACCTTGCCGACGTATCCGTTCCAGCACCGCCGCTACTGGGCGTCCGGTGGCGGGACCGGCCGGAGCAGGGTAGGCCACCCGCTGCTGGAGTCCGCGGTGCGGCTGGCCGAGGACGCCGGCTGGGTGTGGTCGGGGCGGCTGTCGGCCGGGACAAGCCCGTGGCTCGGCGATCACGTAGTGGCGGGCACGGTGCTGGCACCCGGCGCAGCGTTGGCCGAGCTGGTGTTGCACGCCGGGGATCGGGCCGGCCTTCCGGCGATCGGGGAGATCACGTTCGAGCAGCCGTTGGTGCTGGACGGCGTGGTGGATGTCCAGGTGCGAGTCGAAGACAGCCGGGCGAGTGTGTTCTCTCGCACCGGGGAGCAGTGGATCCGGCACGCCACCGCGTCCCTGGACGATCCCGCCGGAATGGTGGAAGGCCTCGAAGGGCAGTGGCCTCCGGCCGGCGCGCAGGCTCTCGCTGTCGGTGACGCCTACGACGTCATGGCGGCTTGCGGGTACGAGTACGGCCCGGCGTTCCGCGGTCTGCAAGCGGCCTGGCGGCTCGGCGAGGACCTGTACGCCGAAGTGGAACTGCCCGCCGTCGGCGAAGGCCAGGACGGGTTCGGGATCCACCCGGCGCTGCTGGACGCCGCCCTGCACGTGCTGCTCACGGCGGCCGGGGAAGGTGACGAGATCGGTTTGCCGTTCGCGTGGCGCGATGTGCGGCTGCACGCGACCGGGGCGTCGGCGCTGCGGGTGCGGTTGAGCCCGGCCGGGTCGGACGCGGTCAGCCTGCTCGCCGCCGACGGCGAAGGCCAGCCGGTGGTATCGGTCGGCGCGATGATCTCCCGGCCGGCCGAGGCGAGCCGTCTGGCCCCGGCTCTGAGCGCGGGCGCGGGCCTGCTCGCCCTCGAATGGGCGCCGGTACGCCTGTCCGCCGGCAGCTCGGCGGTGCAGGAGTGGGTACGCGTGGGCCCGGACCTACCCGCGGAAACGGACGGGCCGCTGTTTGCCTTGGCGGAGCCCGTCGACATACCGGCGGCGTTGGCCTTGGTGCGGGCCTGGCTGGCCGATGAGCATCCGGCGGGATCGCGGCTGGCGTTCCGTACGCGTGATGCGGTTGCCGCGGTTGAGGGTGATTCGGTCGCCGGGCTGGCCGTGTCGGGCGTTTGGGGCCTGGTCCGTTCGGCGATGGCCGAGCACCCTGACGCGGGCCTGGCCCTGCTCGACGACGATGGCCGTCCCGAGTCCGAGGCGATGGTTTCCGCCGCCCTGGCCACTGGGGAAAGGGAACTGGCGCTGCGTGATGGTGCGGTGCTGGTGCCCCGGCTGCGCCGGGCGGCCTCCAGCGATGAGCCGGCCCCCGTACTCGGACCGGACGGCACGGTGCTGGTGACCGGCGGGACCGGGACGCTGGGCGGCCTGGTCGCCCGGCACCTGGCCGTCCGGCACGAGGTCCGGGACCTGGTGCTCGTCAGCCGGTCGGGGGAGGACGCGCCCGGCGCCGACGAGCTGGTCGCCGACATCGAGGCGGCCGGGGCCCGCGTACGGATCGTCGCGGCCGACCTGGCCGACCGCGCCGTGGTTGACGCGCTCGTCGCGGACCTCCCCGACCTGACCGCCGTGGTCCACGCGGCCGGAGTGGTCGAGGACGCCCCGGTGACCTCACTGACGGAGCAGTCGCTGGACCGGGTACTGGCGTCCAAGGCGGTCTCGGCCCGGCACCTGCACGAGGCGACGGCCGACCGGAAACTGCGGATGTTCGTGCTCTTCTCGTCGCTGTCGGGCCTGCTCGGCGGTGCCGGGCAGGGCAACTACACGGCGGCCAACACCTACCTGGACGCCCTGGCCGCGCACCGGCGGGCTCAGGGCCGGCCCACCGTCTCGATCGCCTGGGGCTTCTGGGAGCAACGCAGCACGATCGGCGCCGGCGTCACCGACGTCGACCTGGCCCGGCTGGCCCGCGTAGGAGGCACGCTGCTGCCGATCGAGCAGGCGCTGAGCCTGTTCGACCAGGCGCTGGGGGTCGGCTCGCCCGTGGTCGCCACCGGCTTGGACGTGGCCGCGGTCCGCGGCGCGATCGCCGCCGGACAGACGATGCCGGCGGTGCTCCTGGGCTTCGGCCGTGCGCCGCGGCGGACGGCTGCGGCCGGCACCGGCGGCGGTGAGCTGGCCCGTCGCCTGGCCGGGCTGGGCGAGGGCGAGCGGTCCCGCGTCCTGCTGGACCTGGTGCGCGAGCACGCCGCGGTGGTCCTCGGCCACGGCGACGCGAGCGGCATCGAGGCCGGACAGGCGTTCCGTAATCTCGGTTTCGACTCGCTGACCGCGGTGGAGCTGCGTAACCGGTTGGCCGCCGCGTCCGGGCTGACGCTGCCGGCCACGCTGGTCTTCGACTACCCGACGCCGCAGGCTCTGGCCGAGTACCTGCTGCGGCAGGCACTCGGCGTGGAAGGGACCGCCGGGGAAGTGGTGCCGACGCGTTCGGCGGGGGAGCCGGTCGCGGTGGTGTCGATGGCCTGCCGGTTCCCGGGCGGGGTCGCCTCGCCGGAGGAGCTGTGGCAGCTCGTCGTCGGCGGCACGGACGCGATGGGCGACTTCCCGGCCGACCGCGGCTGGGAGACGGAGCCCGCCGGGTATTCGCGCGTGGGCGGTTTCCTGTCCGGTGCGGCGGACTTCGATGCGGAGTTCTTCGGGATCTCGCCGCGTGAGGCGGTGGCGATGGATCCGCAGCAGCGGCTGCTGCTCGAAGTGTCCTGGGAAGCCCTGGAACGCGCGGGTTTTGACCCTTCGCGAATGCGCGGCTCCGACACCGGTGTCTTCGCCGGGCTGTCCTTGCAGGACTACGCATGGCGGCTCTCCGAGGCCGACGGGGGCAGTTTCCGGCTCACCGGTAACGCGTCGAGCGTCGTGTCCGGCCGGGTGGCGTTCGCGTTCGGCCTGGAAGGTCCGGCGGTGACGGTGGACACGGCGTGTTCGTCGTCGCTGGTGGCGATGCACCTGGCCGCTCAGGCACTGCGCAACGGCGAATGTTCGTTGGCGCTGGCCGGCGGGGTCACCGTCATGGCCACCCCGACGACGATCTCGGAGTTCGCGCTGCAGGGCGGCCTTGCGGGCGACGGGCGGGTCAAGGCGTTTTCGGGTACGGCGGACGGCACGGCCTTGTCCGAGGGCGTTGGCGTGGTGGTACTGGAGCGGCTGTCCGAAGCGCAACGGCTCGGGCACCCGGTGCTGGCGGTGCTGCGGGGCAGCGCGGTGAACCAGGACGGCGCGTCCAACGGCCTGTCGGCGCCGAACGGCCCGTCCCAGGAACGTGTCATCCGCCGGGCGCTGGCCGATGCCCGGCTGACCCCGGGCGATGTGGACGCGGTCGAGGGACACGGGACCGGGACCACGCTCGGAGACCCGATCGAGGCGCAGGCGTTGCTGGCGACCTACGGGCAGGAGCGGCCCGAGGACCAGCCGTTGTGGCTCGGGTCGGTGAAGTCGAACATCGGGCACGCTCAGGCGGCGGCCGGTGTGGCCGGTGTGATCAAGATGGTCGAGGCACTCCGGCACGGAATGCTGCCACCGACGCTGCACGCCGATGAGCCGTCGCCGCACGTGGACTGGACGGCCGGGGATGTGCGCCTGCTGACCGAACCACGGGCCTGGGAGTCCGACGGGCGTCCGAGGCGGGCAGGCGTGTCGTCGTTCGGTATCAGCGGCACCAACGCTCACGTGATCCTCGAAGCGCCCCCGGAGCCGGTTCCCGCGCGACCCACGTCCGGCCGGCCGGTGGTGACTGGCGGAGTGGTGCCGTGGGTCCTGTCGGCCCGTTCGGGTGCGGGGCTGGCGGCGCTGGCGGGGCAGCTGGCCTCGGATGTCCCGGCCGGTGCCGACATCGCGGATGTGGCGGGTGCGTTGGCTGGTGGCCGGGCCGGGCTGGAGTACCGGACGGTGGTTCTGGGCGTTGACCGTGCGGAGCTGGACGAGGCTCTGGTGCGGGTCGAGCCGGGCACGCCGTCGGCGTCGGGCAGCGATGTGGCTTTCGTGTTCCCGGGTCAGGGGTCGCAGTGGGTGGGGATGGGCCGTGAGCTGCTGGCCTGTTCGTCGGTGTTCGCCGAGTTCGTGGCCGAGTGCGAGCCGTTGGTGGACTTTCCCCTGCGGGATGCGCTGGTGTCCGGGGACGAGTTGGAGCGGGTGGAGGTTGTTCAGCCCGCGTTGTTCGTGATGATGGTCGGCTTGGCCAAGGTGTGGGAAGCGGCGGGGGTGGTCCCGTCGGCGGTGGTGGGCCATTC
>NZ_JAGGLR010000025.1 GCF_017874715.1 Streptomyces iranensis
GGGCTGCGCCCCAGATCCCGGCCCGGGGTTGCGCCTCAGGTCTCGGGCTGGGGTTGGGCCTCAGACCCCGAAACCGGGGCTGCGCCTCAGACCCCGAAACCGGGGCTGCGCCCCGAGACCCCGAAACCGGGGCTGCGCCCCGAGACCCCGAAACCGGGGCTGCGCCCCGAGACCCCGAAACCGGGGCTGCGCCCCGAGACCCCGGCCCGGGGTTGCGCCTCAGGTCTTGGGCCGGGCTGCGCCTCAGGTCCCGGGCCGGGTTGCGCTTCAGGTCTCGGCGCGGGGCTGCGCCCCAGACCTCAGTCCGGGGCTGCGCCTCAGGTCTCGGGCCGGGTTGCGCCTCAGGTCCCGGGCCGGGTTGCGCCTCAGGTCTTGGGCCGGGTTGCGCCTCAGGTCCCGGGCCGGGTTGCGCCTCAGGTCCCGGGCCGGGTTGCGCTTCAGGTCTCGGCGCGGGGCTGCGCCCCAGACCCCAGTCCGGGGCTCGCCTCAGGTCCCGGGCCGGGTTGCGCCGCAGACCCCGGAGTGGGGTTGCGCTCCAGGTCTCGGCCCGGGGCTGCGCCTCAGGCCCCTGGCCGGGGCTGCGCCCCAGACCCCGGGCCGGGGTTGCGCCTCAGGTCTCGGCCCGGGGCTGCCCCCCAGACCCCGGGCCGGGGTTGCGCCTCAGGTCTCGGCCCGGGGCTGCGCCTCAGATCTCGGCCCGGGGCTCCGCCCCTTTCCGCGGCATCGATATGCGGGTCCGCCGCGTGGCGGGGCTTCGCCCCAGGCCGCAGGCCACGGGGTCCAGGGGCAGAGCCACTGGTAACGGGAAGGGGCGGGGAGGGGAAAGATCCGCCGGGCACCCCGTAAGCGCTCCGCCGCGAATGCCCTGGTCTGCCGTCGATCGGCTGCGGCGCCGTCGTGGCCGGTCGCGCCCACGTGGTGGAGTCGCACATCGACACAGCCCCGCGCCCCTTCGGGCGCGCACACGGGAAGGCCCTGCTCTTCTCCTGGGTACGGGCCCTGGAGCCGCGGCCGTGACCTTACGATGCCGGGATGACGTTTCGGCTGACGCTGGTCGCCGCCGGCCGCAGCTCCTCCCGGCTGGGGGAGCGTTTCGGTGACGACCGGCCGCTGGATTCGGAGGGCCGGCTCGCCGCCGAGCGCGCGGCCCCCGGGCTGCTGCCGCTGGCCGCGGCGGAGCTGCGCTACTGCTCGCCGTCGACCCGCAGCCGGGAGACCGGCGACGCGCTGGGCTTCACGCCACTGGTCCAACTCGCGCTGCGCGATTGCGACATGGGCCGCTGGGCGGGCCGCTCCCTCGCCGATGTGATGGCGCGCGAACCCACGGAGGTGGACGCCTGGCTCGGCGATCCGCGCTCCGTACCGCACGGCGGGGAGTCGCTGCACGCGTTCATCATGCGGATCGGCGGCTGGCTGGACACCCGCCCGGCCGAGGACCACGCAAAGATGGTGGCCGTGGCCGACCCCGGGGTGGTCCGCGCCGCCCTGATGTACGCGATCAAGGCGCCGCCGCACTGCTACTGGAACGTCGACATCCGTCCGCTCTCCACGGTCACCCTCACCGGCCGGGCGGGCGAGTGGCGGTTGCGCGTGGACGGTACGTGACACGAACGCTCCCCGGGTCCCCGCTCACGGTGTGAGCTCCTCGGCCGGCAGATCCATCAGCAGGCCGTCGTGCCACGTACCGTCGGCTCCGCGCTCATAGGACCGCATGACGCCGACGGGCCGGAAGCCGACCTTGCCGTAGCAGCGGATCGCGGCGGCGCTGCCGGCCGCCGGGTCGATCACGACCCGGTGGTGGCCGTGGTCGGTGATCAGATGGCGGGCCAGGGTGCGTACGGAGTCGGTGCCCAGCCCCCGCCCGCGCACCGCCGGGTCCACATAGATGTCTGGATGATGTCGATACGTAGCGGGAGGTAGTCCTGATCGGCCTCGGCCGACCACTGGACGAAGCCGATCACCGCACCCTCGCACTCGATGGTCAGCTGCTCGGCGCCGGGCTCGGCCAGATCCTCGCGCACCGCCGTCACCAGGGAGGGAACATCGGAAGGGACGGTGGGGCGCGGCACCACCCGCGCGCCCCGCAGGGTCATCGGCACGGACCGGACGATCCCATCGGGGCGCGGGCCGTGACCAGGGCGCGGCTCTCTGCCCAGGGCCCTTTCGGGAAAGCACTCGGCACCAGATATCTTGATGTCGAGCAATGTTGCAGACGTGGAGCGGAGCACCCGGTGACTGACTCGACCATCATCTATACGCACACGGACGAGGCCCCTGCCCTCGCGACGTACTCGTTCCTGCCGGTGATCGAGGCGTATGCCTCCACGGCCGGGGTCGGCGTGGAGAGCCGGGACATCTCCCTGGCGGGCCGGATCATCGCCCAGTTCCCCGAGCACCTGGAAGAGGGCCAGCGCATCCCCGACGCCCTCGCCGAGCTGGGTGACCTTGCCAAGACCCCCGAGGCCAACATCATCAAGCTGCCGAACATCTCGGCCTCGATCCCGCAGCTGAAGGCCGCGGTCGCCGAGCTGCAGCAGCAGGGCTACGCACTGCCGGACTACCCGGACGACCCGAAGACCGACGAGGAGCGGGAGATCCGCGCCCGTTACGACAAGGTCAAGGGCTCCGCGGTGAACCCGGTGCTGCGCGAGGGCAACTCCGACCGCCGCGCCCCCGCCTCGGTGAAGAACTACGCCAGGGCCAACCCGCACCGCATGGGCGCCTGGACGGCCGATTCCAAGACCAATGTGTCCCACATGGACACCGACGACTTCCGCTCCACCGAAAAGTCCGTGGTGATCCCGGAGGACGGCTCGCTGCGCATTGAGCTGGCGGGCGACGACGGCTCCACCACCGTGCTGCGCGAGTCCGTACCGGTGCTGGCGGGCGAGGTCGTGGACGCCTCCGTGATGCGCGTCGCGGCGCTGCGCGAGTTCCTCTCGGCGCAGGTGGCCCGCGCCAAGGCGGAGGGCGTGCTGTTCTCGCTGCACCTGAAGGCCACGATGATGAAGGTCTCCGACCCGATCGTCTTCGGCCACGGCGTACGCGCCTTCTTCCCCAAGACCTTCGCCGAGCACGGTGAGACCCTCGCCGCCGCCGGTCTGACCCCGAACGACGGTCTGGGCGGCATCCTGAAGGGCCTGGAGGCCCTGCCCGAGGGTGCGGCGATCAAGGCGTCCTTCGACGCCGAGCTCGCCGAGGGCCCGGAGCTGGCCATGGTCGACTCCGACCGCGGCATCACCAACCTGCATGTGCCGTCCGACGTCATCGTCGACGCCTCCATGCCGGCCATGATCCGCACCTCCGGCCACATGTGGGGCCCGGACGGCGGGGAGCACGACACCCTCGCGGTGATCCCGGACAGCAGCTACGCCGGGATCTACCAGGCCGTCATCGACGACTGCCGCGCCCACGGCGCCTTCGACCCGGCCACCATGGGCTCGGTGCCCAACGTCGGCCTGATGGCGCAGAAGGCCGAGGAGTACGGCAGCCACGACAAGACCTTCGAGATCCCCACCACCGGCACCGTCCGCGTCCTGGACGGGGCGGGCAACGCGGTCCTCGAGCAGGTCGTCGGCGCCGGTGACATCTTCCGGATGTGCCAGACCAAGGACGTGCCGATCCAGGACTGGGTCAAGCTGGCCGTCACCCGCGCCCGCGCCACCGGCGACCCGGCCGTCTTCTGGCTGGACGAGGGCCGCGCCCACGACGCCAACCTCATCGAGAAGGTCAAGGCGTATCTGCCGGAGCACGACACCGAGGGCCTGGACATCAGGATCCTGGCCCCGGTCGAGGCGATCAAGCTCTCCCTCGAGCGGATCCGCCGCGGCGAGAACACGATCTCGGTCACCGGCAACGTCCTGCGTGACTACCTGACCGACCTGTTCCCGATCCTGGAGCTGGGCACCAGCGCCAAGATGCTCTCGGTCGTCCCGCTGATCAACGGCGGCGGTCTGTTCGAGACCGGCGCGGGCGGCTCGGCGCCCAAGCACGTCCAGCAGCTGGTCAAGGAGAACTACCTGCGCTGGGACAGCCTGGGCGAGTTCCTGGCCCTCGCGGTCAGCTTCGAGCACCTCGCGCAGAAGACGGGCAACGCGCGGGCCCAGGTCCTCGCCGACACCCTCGACCGGGCGACCGGCACCTTCCTGGCCGAGAACAAGTCGCCCAGCCGTCGCGTCGGCGGTATCGACAACCGCGGCAGCCACTTCTACCTGGCCCTGTACTGGGCCCAGGAGCTGGCCCAGCAGACCGACGACGCCGACCTGGCCAAGGCGTTCGCCCAGCTCGCCGACACGCTCTCCACCCAGGAGCGGACGATCGTCGACGAGCTGCTCGCGGTGCAGGGCTCCCCGGCCGACATCGGCGGCTACTACCAGCCCGACACCGCCAAGGCCGCGGCCGTCATGCGCCCGTCCGCGACCCTCAACCAGGCCCTCGCCACCCTCGGCTGACCCGCCTGACGCACCACCGCACCACACCGCACCGCACCGCACCGCACCGCCCCGTCCGGCACTCGCCCGGCCGGGGCGGTCCCCTTCTCCCGTCTCGTACGGGTGGCTACGTGGAGGGGAGGCCCATCAGGGCGGCGGCCTGATCGGTGGGGCCGGGCACGGGGCCCAGCCATTCGCAGAGCAGGACGGTGGCATCGTCCTGGAGATGGCCGTCGTGGTGGGCCATGACGGCGCGGATCAGGCGGCGCAGGGTCTCCGGGACGGGCAGCCCGTCGGCGTGCTGCCGGACGAGGAAGTCGACGAACCGGGTCAGGCCGAACTCGCGGCCGCCGGGGCGCCGCGCCTCGGTGATGCCGTCGGTGTAGAACACGAGACGGTCGCCGGGCTGGAGCTGCTCCCGGCACAGCGTGGCCTCCAGCCCCAGGCCCATGCCCAGGGGAAGGCCCGGCGGGCATCGCAGATGGGTGGTCCAGCGGCCGCCGCGGATGACCAGCGGCGGGTGGTGGCCGTAGGTGACCCAGTGCAGCTCCCCGCTCCGGGTGTCCAGCTCGGCCAGGATGCCGGTGGTGTAGCGGGCCCCGTGGAACTGCTCGACGAGCACCTCGTCGATCCGCCGGCCGGTCTGCAGCAGGCCGACGCGCCGCCGACGGGCGTTGCGGCACGCTCCCAGGGCGAGGTTGGCGGTCAGCCCGGCGGCGGTGTCGTGCCCCATCGCGTCGAAGACCGCCAGGACCACCGTCGGCCCGTCGGTGGCGTAGTCGTAGGCGTCCCCGCTGATCTCGAGCGCCGGCTCCATGACGGCAGAGATGGCCACCCGGCCGTCCGCGTAGCTGGTCTGTGGCATCAGGCGCCACTGCATTTCGGCCGCGATGGTCATCGCCTCGCTGCCCACCAGCCGGGCGAAGGCGTCGCTGTAGTCGCGCTTGCTGACCACGATGAGCGCCACGAGGGCGGAGAGCAGTTTCATGTCCTCGCGGGCCCGTGCGTCGTCGGTGGCCGTGGTGACGCGCAGCAGACCGATCCGCTCGGTGCCGTCCAGCAGCGGCACCCACCACTGGTGGCGGCCCGGCTCGGCGGGGGCCGCGGGCAGCACCTCCCCGTACTGGTAGGCCCGGCCCGGCACGGTGCCCTCGACCTTCAGCTCCTCCGGTTCCCCGCCCGCAGGCCTCTCGGTGGCCTCCGCGGTCAGCCGGCGCAGCACGCGCCGCCGCACATCGGCGAGGTAGATCACCACCTGGTCGATACCGGCGCACGCCGCGTGCTCGGCCACGGCGGCCGGCAGCATCTCCAGCGGCATCAGATGGCTGGCGGCCAGCAGCTCGCCGAGCAACCGCCTGCTGCCCGACTCCCGACTCCGGTCCGTCACGACCGCTCCCTCTCGTCCGAGGCCGCGGATCGCGGCCCGGCACCCCCTTCAGTGTCGCGCGGAACGGTTCCTCACGTACGTCGAGTCACGTACGTCGAGAACGAGTCACATAAGTGGAGAAGGTGAGGCGGTCTCCCAGGCCGCCTCGATCATCCGGAAGATCTCGTCCACCGCGGCCTCCGGATCGGCCGCCTCACGGGCCAGCGCATAGGCGTCGATCACGAACCTCGCGATCGTCCGGCAGGCCGTCGTGGTCTGTGACCGGCCGGGGTCGGCGGCGATGGCCGTGGCCAGCGACTCCGCATGGCGCAGCCGCATCGACTCCTCGTACTCCCGCAGGGCGGGCGATGCGTCGATCATGTGCCAGACCGGGGCGGCGCCGTCCGCTGTGCAATGGCGCACCAGGGCATGGATCTCGCGGCGCAGCGTGGGGAGGAGCGGTTCGTGCGGCGCCCGGCCGGTGACCGCCTGTGTGAGGCGTTGCTCGAAGTCCTGGTCCTGCTCGAACACCAGGGCCTCTTTCGAGGCGAAGTGGGAGAAGAGCGTGGTGACGGCCACATCGGCCTCGGCGGCCACGTCACGGATGCCCACCGCGTCGTACCCGCGTTCCAGGAAGAGCCGCAGGGCGGCATCAGCGATCTTCTGACGGGTCGCGGCCTTCTTGCGCTCACGGCGTCCGGGCGGCACGGTCATGGTCTCACGCTATCAGATGCAAAACCAGAACCGTTTTTAAACCCTAACCGTTAGTGTTACGGTCGGCGGCATGAAGAGAGTGAGCTTCGCCGAGTTCGGCGGTCCGGACGTTCTGCAACTCATAGCCGCCGAGGAGCCCCACGCGGGCCCCGGCCAGGTGCGTATCGCCGTGCGGGCGGCGGGCGTGAACCCCGTCGACTGGCGGATCCGTGAAGGCCAGGTCCTGGGGGCCCATCCGGTCGAGCTGCCCTCCGGAGTCGGGCTGGACGCCTCCGGGGTGGTGGACGAGGTCGGCGAGGGTGTCGAAGGGGTCGAGGCCGGAGACCATGTGTTCGGCGAGGGCTCGAGCACCTACGCCGAATTCGCCGTGCTGTCGGCCTGGGTCCGGATGCCCGAGGGGCTGACGTTCGAGGAGGCGGCCGGGTACCCCTCCGTGGTGGAGACCGCGCTGCGCGTCATCCGCGAGGTCGGTGTGCGGTCCGGGCAGACGCTGCTGGTCAGCGGTGCGTCCGGGGGCGTCGGATCGGCGGTGCTGCAGATCGCCCGCGACCGCGGCATCACGGTGATCGGCACGGCCGGGGCCGCGAACCAGGACTATCTGCGGAGCCTGGGGGCCGTCCCCACGACGTACGGCGAGGGCTGGGTCGAGCGGGTGCGGCGGCTCGGCCGGGTCGACGCGGCGCTCGATCTGGCCGGTTCGGGGGTGATCCGCGAGCTCGTCGAGCTGACCGGGGATCCGCGGAAGGTGATCTCCATCGCCGATCTCGGCGCGCCGGAGCTCGGTGTCCGATTCTCCGGCGTGGCCGGGAGCGTGCCGGAAGCGCTTGCCGAGGCCGTCGACCTCATCTCGCGGGGGAAGCTCCACATCCCGGTCGAGAAGTCATATCCGCTCGCCGAGGCCGCGGCGGCGCACGTCGACAGCCAAGCCGGTCATACGCGCGGACGCCGGGTCATGATCATTGGAGTGGGGTGATCGGGCTCAGACGCGGGCAGTTCCCGTTCGAAGGCCGGCGAGCACCGTGCCGAGCAATCGGTCGGTCAGGTTGTCGTCGGCGTCGATGCCGAGGCAGGAAGGGGATGTCGCCGCGAGTGAGCCCGCGAGGAAGGGTAGGTCCTGCCATCGCGCGTCAGGGTGCATGGCTCCCGCTTCCTGGGCGCGCTCGCCGATGCGGCGGAGTTGCTCGCGTACTCGCGCCTGGCTGTCGGCATGGACTTCTGCCGCCGCTCCTGGATGGTCGTTGAGGAGCTCGAAGAGGCCGCGGTGGCGTGCCTGGTGCTCCACGAGAAGGCGCAGCGCGTCTCGCAGCCCCTGCGCGGGGTCCGCTTCGGCGGCTTGTCGGAGGCCGTCGAGGACTTCGTCGAGTACGTCACCGAGCACGGCCGAGAGCAGTTCCTCGCGGGAGGCGAAGCGACGGTAGAACGTCGCTTGACCCAGTCCGGCACGTCGCACGATCTCGTTCACCGACACCCCCAGGCCCAACTCGGCCACCGCGTGCCGGGCGACCTTGATCAGAAGTTCGCGGTTGCGCAGGGCGTCGGCGCGCGCGGGGGTTTCTGCATCGGGCATGCAGCCAGCCTACCCCCGGAAACGGTTAGCCCCTCTCCGTTTGTGCTATGTTGCAAACGGAGAGGGGTTCTCCGTTTTATGGCCGAGAGACCGCGAGGGGTAGAGGCATGGGAAAGCTTGACGGGCGCACGGCGCTGATCACGGGAGGCAGCGAAGGGCTCGGCCGTGCGATCGCCACGGCATTCGCCGCGGAGGGGGCCGACCTGGTGCTGCTTGCCCGCGATCCGGACAAGCTGGCGAAGGCGGCTCACGAACTGAGCGGCGAGCAGGTCACGGTGCATACTCTTGCCGTGGACCTGGCCGACGTGCCGGCGATGCCCGATGCGATCGCTCGGCTCGATGTCGATATCGACATCCTCGTCAACAACGTCGGCCTGGCCCGCATGAAACCGCTGGCCGACGTCACGCTCGACGACGTGGAGACCATGGTGACCTTGAATCTCACCGCGCCCTTCCGCCTCATTCAGCTCCTGCTGACCTCTCTTGTCGCGGCGCAGGGCACCGTCATCAACATGTCCAGCTACTGGGCCAACACCATGGTCGCCGACCGCCCCTCCAGCATGTACTCGGCGACCAGGGGGGCCATCGAGTCCCTCACCCGCGCCCTCGCCAACGAGCTGGGCCCCAGCGGTGTGCGGGTCAACGCCATTGCTCCCGGTTCCGTGGCCACACCCACCTTCGACCGTCAGTACCTCGGCCCGATGGCACCCGAGCAACGCACCGACTACGAGCGGTATGTGCGGCGCGCCTACCCCATCGGACGCATCGGCCGCATGGAAGAGATCGCGAACGCGGCCCTCTACCTTGCCTCCGACCAGTCGTCCTGGACGACCGGTGCCGTCCTCCAGGTGGACGGGGGCCTCGCTCTTCGGTGACGAGGGCTCTCGTTGCATAAAGCTGTCGTGGAACGTATAGTCATGCCATCATCTAGGGAGGACGACGGCGATGGCCATACGTGCTGCGGTGGCGGGCGCGAGCGGATACGCGGGCGGGGAACTGCTGCGGCTGCTGCTCGCCCACCCGGAGGTGGAGATCGGCACCCTGACCGGCAACTCCAACGCCGGGCAGCCCCTCGCCGGGCTGCAGCCCCATCTGCTCCCGCTGGCCGGGCGGGTGCTCGAGGCCACCTCCGCCGAGGCGCTGGCCGGGCATGACGTGGTCTTCCTGGCGCTGCCGCACGGGCAGTCCGCCGCCGTGGCCGAACAGCTCGGCGACCAGGTCCTGGTCATCGACTGCGGCGCCGACTTCCGGCTGAAGGACGCGGCGGACTGGGAGCGGTTCTACGGTTCGCCGCACGCCGGCACCTGGCCCTACGGCCTGCCCGAACTGCCCGGCGCCCGCGCCGCGCTGGAGGGCACCAAGCGCATCGCGGTGCCGGGCTGCTACCCCACCGCCGTCTCCCTCGCGCTCTTCCCGGCGTACGCGGCCGGGCTGCTGGAGCCCGAGGCGGTCATCGTCGCCGCCTCCGGGACCTCGGGCGCGGGCAAGGCGCCCAAGCCGCATCTGCTGGGCAGCGAGGTCATGGGCTCGATGAGCCCGTACGGCGTCGGCGGCGGCCACCGGCACACCCCCGAGATGATCCAGAACCTGTCCGCCGCGGCGGGGGAGCGGGTGTCGGTCTCCTTCACCCCGACCCTCGCCCCGATGCCCCGCGGCATCCTCGCCACCTCCAGCGCCAAGGCCAGGCCCGGAGTCACCGGGGAGAGCCTGCGCGCCGCGTACGACAAGGCGCTGCGGGACGAGCCGTTCGTCACCCTCCTCCCCGAGGGCCAGTGGCCCTCCACCGCCGCCGTTTACGGATCCAACGCCGCGCTGCTCCAGGTCGCCCATGACGAGGCGGCCGGCCGCGCCCTCGTGATCAGCGCCATCGACAACCTCACCAAGGGCACCGCGGGCGGCGCGGTGCAGAGCATGAACATCGCCCTCGGCCTCCCCGAGGAGCTGGGACTTTCCACGATCGGAGTCGCTCCATGAGCGTTACGGCAGCCCAGGGCTTCACGGCCTCCGGCGTCGCGGCAGGGATCAAGGAGAACGGAAACCCCGACCTCGCACTCGTGGTGAACACCGGCCCGCGCCTCTCCGCCGCGGCCGTCTTCACCTCCAACCGCGTCAAGGCCGCCCCCGTCCTGTGGTCCGAGCAGGTCATCAAGGGCGGTCAGGTCTCGGCCGTCGTTCTCAACTCCGGTGGCGCCAACGCCTGCACCGGCCCGCTGGGCTTCCAGGACACCCACGCCACCGCCGAGAGGGCCGCGGAGGCCCTCGGCCACAGCGCGGGCGAGGTCGCCGTGGCCTCCACCGGGCTCATCGGCGTCCGGCTGCCCATGGACGCGGTGCTGTCCGGAGTCGGCAAGGCCGCCGAGGCGCTCTCCCCGCACGGCGGCGAGAAGGCCGCGATCGCCATCAAGACCACCGACACCGTCCACAAGACGGCCGTCGTACAGAGCCCCGCCGGCTGGACCGTGGGCGGTATGGCCAAGGGCGCCGGGATGCTGGCCCCGGGCCTGGCCACCATGCTCGTCGTCCTCACCACCGACGCCGATGTGGACCCCCCGGGGCTGGACACCGCGCTGCGCGCGGCCACCCGCACCACCTTCGACCGGATCGACTCCGACGGCTGCATGTCCACCAACGACATGGTGCTGCTGATGGCCTCCGGCGCCTCCGGTGTCGCCCCCGATGCCGCGGAGTTCGCCGAGGCGGTCCGCGAGGTCTGCGCCGATCTCGCCCGCCAGCTGATCGGGGACGCCGAGGGCGCCTCCAAGGACATCCGGATCGAGGTCGTGGGCGCGGCCACCGAGGACGACGCGGTGGAGGTGGGCCGCTCCATCGCCCGCAACAACCTCCTCAAGTGCGCCGTCCACGGCGAGGACCCCAACTGGGGGCGGGTGCTCTCCGCCATCGGCACCACCTCGGCCGCCTTCGAACCGGACCAGCTCAATGTCGCGATCAACGACGTCTGGGTGTGCAAGAACGGCTCGGTGGGCGAGGACCGGGAGCTGGTCGACATGCGCTACCGCGAGGTCCGCATCACCGCCGACCTGGCCGCGGGCGGCGCCTCGGCGGTCATCTGGGCCAACGACCTGACCGCCGACTACGTCCACGAGAACAGCGCCTACGCCTCATGAGCCGGCCGACCGCCACCCGTAAGCACACCGCCCTGCCCAAGGCCCGCATCCTCATCGAGGCGCTGCCCTGGCTGACCCGGCACCACGGCAAGACCGTGGTGGTCAAGTTCGGCGGCAACGCCATGGTCGACGACGAGCTGAAGGCCGCCTTCGCTCAGGACGTCGTCTTCCTGCGCCACGCGGGCCTGCGCCCGGTCGTCGTCCACGGCGGCGGCCCCCAGATCAGCGCACAGCTGGACCGGCACGGTCTGGTGAGCGAGTTCAAGGCCGGGCTGCGGGTCACCACCGACGACGCCATGGACGTCGTACGGATGGTGCTGGCCGGACAGGTCCAGCGCGAACTGGTCGGGCTGCTCAACCGGCACGGCCCGCTGGCCGTCGGCATGACCGGCGAGGACGCCCATCTGATGTCCGCCACCAAGCACTTCGCCGAGATCGACGGCGAGCAGGTGGACATCGGCCGGGTCGGCCAGATCACCGAGATGGACACCGGCGCGGTGCGGGCCCTGCTGGACGACGGCCGGATCCCGGTCGTCTCCTCCATCGCCCGCAGCGCCGACGACGGCCATGTCTACAACGTCAACGCCGACACGGCCGCGGCCGCCCTCGCCGTCGCGCTGGGCGCCGAGACGCTGATGGTGCTCACCGACGTCGAGGGCCTCTACGCCGACTGGCCCAACAGCGACGAGGTGATCAGCAAGCTCACCGCGAGCCAGCTGGAGAAGCTGCTCCCGGAGCTGGCCAGCGGCATGGTGCCGAAGATGGAGGGCTGTCTGTACGCCGTGCGCCACGGGGTGACCACCGCCCGTGTGCTCGACGGGCGCGTACCGCACTCCATCCTGCTGGAGATCTTCACCGACGAGGGCATCGGCACGATGGTCCTGCCGGACGGGACCGCGATCGGCAAGGACGACCGGGACAGCAAGGGCGACAAGGGGGAGGACCAGTGAGCAACGCGGAGCTGAAGCGGCGCTGGGAGGGGGCGCTCATGGACAACTACGGCACCCCCCGCCTCCCGCTCACCCACGGCGAGGGCACCAAGGTCTGGGACGCGGACGGCAAGGAGTACCTCGACTTCGTCGGCGGTATCGCCGTCAACTCCCTCGGCCATGCCCACCCCGCCGTCGTCCGGGCGGTGTCCGACCAGGTCGCCACCCTCGGCCATGTCTCCAACCTCTTCGTGGCCGAGCCCCCGGTGGCGCTCGCCGAGCGGCTGCTCCAGCTCTTCGGCCGCTCCGGACGCGTGTACTTCTCCAACTCCGGCGCGGAGGCGGTCGAGGCCGCCTTCAAGATCGGGCGGCGCACCGGGCGCACCCACATGGTGGCCACCGACGGCGGCTTCCACGGCCGCACCATGGGCGCGCTGGCCCTGACCGGCCAGCCCGCCAAGCAGGAGCCCTTCCTTCCGCTGCCCGGCGATGTGACGCATGTGCCGTACGGGGACGTGGAGGCGCTGCGCGCGGCCGTCACCACCGAGACCGCCCTCGTCATCCTGGAGCCCATCCAGGGCGAGAACGGCGTCATCGTGCCGCCGGCCGGCTATCTGGCGGCGGCGCGGGAGATCACCCGGGCCACCGGCACCCTGCTGGTGCTCGACGAGATCCAGACCGGGATCGGGCGGACCGGGCACTGGTTCGAGCACCAGGCGCAGGGCGTCGAGCCCGATGTCGTCACCCTCGCCAAGGGGCTCGGCGCCGGGCTGCCCATCGGCGCCACCCTCGCCTTCGGGCCCGCGGCCGATCTGCTGACCCCGGGTCAGCACGGATCCACCTTCGGCGGCAACCCCGTCTCCTGCGCGGCCGGTCTCGCCGTCCTCGACACCATCGCCGCCGACGGCCTCCTGGACCGGGTCAAGCGGGCGGGGGAGCGGCTGCGCAACGGAATCGAGTCGCTCGACCACGCATCGGTCGCCCGGGTCCGCGGCGCCGGGCTGCTGCTCGGTATCGTGCTCACAGAGTCCCTCGCGCCGCAGGTGCAGAAGGCGGCTCAGGACGCGGGACTCCTGGTGAACGCGGTCGCGCCGGATGTGGTCCGGCTCGCCCCGCCGCTCGTCATCTCCGACGGCGAGGTGGACACCTTCCTCCGGGAGCTGCCCGCCGTCCTGGACGCCGCACATGAGGGAGACGGGGAACGACGAGCCGGAGACTGACGACACCGATGACCGAGGCGCAGCACACCGACGCGCAGGACGCGGGCCACGGCGGACCGGCCGTGCCGCAGACCCGCACCGCACGCCACCGCCGGATCGTGGACATCCTGAACCGGCAGGCCGTGCGCTCCCAGAGCCAGCTCGCCAAGCTGCTCGCGGACGACGGGCTCTCCGTCACCCAGGCGACGCTCTCCCGGGACCTGGACGAGCTGGGCGCGGTGAAGATCCGCAACACCGGCGGTGAGCTGATCTACGCGGTGCCGAGCGAGGGCGGCGACCGCACGCCACGCGCCCCGCTCGGCGAGTCGGCGAGCGAGGCGCGGATGGCCCGGCTGGCGGGTGAGCTGCTGATCTCGGCGGAGGCGTCGGCCAACCTCGTGGTGCTGCGCACTCCGCCGGGCGCCGCCCAGTTCCTCGCCTCGGCCATCGACTCGGCGGAGCTGCACGACATCCTCGGCACCATCGCGGGCGACGACACGCTCCTGCTGATCAGCCGCGACCCGCTCGGCGGCCAGGCGCTCGCCGACCATCTGCTGAGGCTGGCCCAGAAGGAGCGCTGAGGCGCCCTTAGGGGCGCGGGACTGTGTCGATATGCGGCTCCGCCGCGCGGGCGCGACCAGCCACGACGGTGCCGCGGACGTTCGACGGCAGGTCAGGGCACTCCCAGTGGAACGCTCAGCTCAGCCGTCGGCCGCCCGCTTCTCCGCCCCGCGGGCTCGGTACGACATCCAGGCCGCCACCACGGCCCCCGAGACGTTGTGCCAGACGGAGAACACCGCGGCCGGGAGCGCTGCCAGCGGGCTGAAGTGGGCGGCGGCCAGGGAGGCGGCGAGTCCGGAGTTCTGCATGCCGACCTCGAAGGCCATGGCCCGGCTGGCGGGCGCGCCCAGCCGGGCCAGCTTGCCGGCCCCGTACCCCAGCGCCAGGCCGAGCCCGTTGTGGAGCACCACGGCGAGCAGCACCAGCGCCGCCGCCGACTTGATGGCGTCCGCGCTGGCGGCCACCACGATGGCCACGATCACGCCGATGGTGACCGCCGACAGCCAGGGCAGCAGCCCCAGCACCCGCTGGATGAACCGCCCGGCGACCAGCCGTAGGACCAGTCCCCCGACCACCGGCAGCAGCACGGTCTTGAGGATGTCGGTGACCATCGACTCCGCGTCCACCGGCAGGAACTCCCCGGCAAGCAGCAGCGTCAGCGGCGGGGTGACCAGCGGCGCGAGCACCGTGGAGACGGTGGCGACCGACACCGAAAGCGCCACGTCGCCGCGCGCCAGATAGGTCACCACATTGGATGCCGTTCCGCTCGGCGCACAGCCGACCAGGATGACACCGGCCGCCAACTGCGGGGAGAGACCGAGGAGGTTGGCGATCAGCCACCCCAGCCCCGGCATGATCACATAGTGCGCGACCAGCCCGAGCGCCACCGCCCACGGACGCTTGGCCACACCGGAGAAGTCCCGTGGGGTCATGGTCAGCCCCATGCAGAACATGACCACGCCGAGCAGATAGGGCACGTTCGGCGCCCAGCCGCTGAAGGTGCCGGGCGTGGCGAGGCCCGCCGCGCCGGCGGCGAGGACAAGGAGGGGGAAGACGGTGACGGCCCGCCGGGCCGCCCGGTCGACGGCAGCGGGCTCCGGTGACGGCGAGGGCGCCTGCCCCGCCGTTGTCGGGGAGTTGTCCGCGGAGCTCTTCGATTCGGATCGCACCGCGTGATGGAACGCTTCCGGAGGCGGCTTCCGCAACACCGTCTCGTTATGTGGTCGCTACACCCACTATGTGGAACTCAGTGGCGGCAGCGGCAGCGGAAGCCCCGGCAGACCGTCGATGCTGCTGGCGATGTGCTCCTTCCTGTGGAAGTAGCGGTCCAGCGATTCGTCGTCCTCCCGCCGGAAGCGGGAGGCGTGCAGCGGGCGGTCCTCGCGGTAGTCCAGATACGGAACCGCGTAACCGCAGGTGTCCCGGATCAGCTCGGCCGTCACCACGATGATCGCCCGCAGCCCGTGGTCGTCGACATCGATGTCCGGGAAGTGCTTCAGCAGCACGGAGAAGCGTGGATCGTCACGGAACACCGGCTCGCCCCGGCCGTGCACGCGCACGATGTTCGGCGGGCCGGTGAAGGCGCACCACAT
Organism: Streptomyces iranensis; assembly: GCF_017874715.1. Taxonomy (GTDB): domain Bacteria; phylum Actinomycetota; class Actinomycetes; order Streptomycetales; family Streptomycetaceae; genus Streptomyces; species Streptomyces iranensis. Next base: position 15,484 of record NZ_JAGGLR010000025.1, read on the forward strand.
CAGGGTGATCCTGCCGTTCTCCCGCAGATGGGCGATGGTCTCCGCGTTGCTGCCCGCGAAGTCCAGATAGGCCACGGTCAGTTCGTCGACCACGGCGAAGGATCCGACCAGCCCCTTCGGGGAGAGATTCACCGTGCCGTCCCCGGCCAGCGGGGCGGTGGCGGTGAAGAACATCTTCTGCTCTTCGATGAAGGTGCGGAGTCTGCCGTCGATACGTTTGTACACCTTTCCCATGTGGCGCATTATCCCTGCGGGTGATCGCCGGGTCGATGTTTCCATGGGCGTATGGCCACCAAGAAAGCCTCCGCGCGAGCGTCCGCGACCGGGCCCGCGATCCGGATCCGCCGGGTGTACGACGCCCCCGACCCGGACGACGGCACCCGTGTCCTGGTGGACCGCGTCTGGCCGCGCGGCCTCGCCAAGGCCGACGCCCAGCTGGACGAATGGGCCAAGGACGCCGCCCCGTCCACCGAGCTGCGCCGCTGGTACGGCCATGACCCGGACCTCTTCCCGGAGTTCACCAGCCGCTACCGCGCCGAGCTCACCACCCCCGAGCGCCGCGAGGCCGTCGCCCACCTCCGCGAGCTGACCGCCCCCGGCCCCCTGACCCTCCTCACGGCCGTGAAGGACCTCGACCACGGCCATGTCCAGGTGCTGGCCGAGGCGATCCGCGACCAGGAGTGAGCGCCGCCGAGACGGGCCTTACACGCATAGCTCCGCCGAATGGCGGGCGAAGCCGCTGGTGTGCCAGGTGGCGCCGTCCGCGGTGACGAGATAAGCCTCGGCGTCGGGGAGCCGTCCCAGCCAGGGGCGGGCGCGCTCGGCGCCCATGGCGCAGGCCGCGGTGGCCACGGCGTCCGCGTCGGCCAGGCTGGTGGCGATCACGGTGACCGAGGCCAGGCCCTGCGCCGGGGGGCGGCCGGTGTGGGGGTCCAGGATGTGGCAGCCCCGCTCGGCCGGGCCCGAGGTGGCCACCGCCAGTTCGCCGCGGGCCTCCACGATCGCCGCCAGCTCGCCCCGGCGCAGCGGATCGGCGATGCCCACCCGCCAGGGGCCGCCGTGCACCTGGACGTCGCCGCCGCCGTTCACACACACCGACCCGGCGCCCGAGGAGACCAGCATCCGGGCGGCGCGCTCCACCGCCCAGCCCTTGACCAGGCCCGTGGGGTCGAGCCGGCCACCGGCGTAGCGGGCGGTGAACCAGCCACCGCTGCGGTGCTCGGCGTCCTCGCACATCCGCAGCACGTCCCGGACCTCGGGATCGCAGCGCGACAGCGTCAGCTCACCGCGCCCCAGCCGGCTGATCTGGCTGTCCCGGCGATAGGTGGAGAACAGCTCGTCCACCCGGTGCAGCCCCACCACGGCCCCGTCCAGCGCGGCCTGCACCCGGGGCCGGTCGGCGGGCGCGACCTCGCGGATGTCGAAGGAGAAGACCGTGCCCATGACGTGCTCGACATGGCGCAGCGGCTCGGGTTCGTCCATTGGGTACGTCACTTGGCACCCGCCTTGTCGAGCGCGCTCTGCAGGGACTTGGCGTAGCCCTCGCTGGTGTAGGTGGCCCCGGAGACCGTGTCCACCTTCGCCGCGGACACCGCCTGCTGGTTGAGTTTCGGGATGGAGTCCTTGGCGATCTGATCGCTGCGCGGCCCGGAGTCCGGCGTCTTGACCGCCTGCGCGCCGGTGATCTTTCCGCCGTTGACGGTGAGGCTCACCTGGACCGGGCCGTACTGCGTCTGCACGGCGTCGCCGGTGACCGTACGGGCGCCGCCCGCACCCGTCCCGGCCCCCGCCCCGGCCTCGCCCGGCTGCGCCGTGGCCGCGACCGGGGGCGCCTGCCCCGGCTGGTTCTCGGCGACGGTCTGGCCGCCCCCCGAACCCGGCTGCTTCAGCGCGAGCAGCAGCACCACACCGGAGACGGTGGCGGCCGTTCCCACGACGATGCGGCGCAGCGGATGCTTCCTCTTCATGGCTTCACCTCGGTCACAGCTCGAAGGATTCGTGGTGGATCCGGCGATCCGGAACCCCGGCCTCACGCAGCGCCCCGTACGCGTGCTCGGCCAGGCCCGGTGGGCCGCACAGATAGACGTCGTGGTCCTCGATATCGGGGAGCAGATGGCCCAGCCGCTCCGCGGTGATCTCCGGCCGGGCGCCGTCCGGGCCGTTCACCGCGTACAGCAGCCGGGCCCCGCGCTCGGTCGCGATCTGCTTCAGCTCGTTCCACAGCGCCAGGTCCCCGACGCTGCGGGCCCGGTAGAGCAGGGTGAGGTCGCTGCCCTTGCCCGGCAGCGTCTCGAACAGCGCCCGGATCGGGGTGATCCCGGCACCGCCCGCGATCATCAGCACCTTGCCGCGGCTGCGCCGCGCCGCGGTCATCGCCCCGTAAGGACCCTCCGCCCACACCCGCGTCCCCGGCTCCAGCGAGGCCAGCCCCGTGCTGTGGCCGCCCACCGCCTTCACCGTGATCCGCAGCAGCTCCGGCCGGGGCGGCGCGGAGAGCGAGTACGGATGGGAGCCCCAGCGCATCCCCGGGGCCAGGAACCGCCATCGGAAGAACTGCCCGGCCTGCGCCCCGATCCGGTGTAGCTTGCGCCCCTTGATCAGCACCGACACCACTCCGGGCGCCTCCGGTACGACGGCCTCCACCCGCATCCGGTGCCGCAGATTCAGCCGCAGCGGCACCAGCAGCCGGTACCAGACCACCAGCGCGGTGACCGTGCCGTACAGCGCGTACCAGGCGGTCTCCGCGGTCTTGTTCCCGACGAACTCCGCGCCGGTCGCGAGCTGGTGCCAGAACGTCAGGAAGACCGCCAGATAGGTGAACAGATGCAGGTAGTACCACACCTCGTACGGCATCCGGCGGCGCACCATTCCCGCCGAGATCAGCCCGATCACCACCAGCATCGCGGTGCCGACCGCCGCCTTGATCATGTCCGGGTAGTCCATGACCACGGTGACGGACTGGTCGACGAGGCCGGTGCCCGCCTGCTCCGCGTAGCCCGCGATGATCAGCCCGACATGCGCCACGATCAGACACAGCGCGTACCGCCCGCTCAACGCGTGCCACCGCGCGACCCGGTCAGAGCCCACCCGCCGCTCCAGCGCCGGAACGCGCGCCATCTGGAGGACGACGAGGGCGAGGACATAGCCGCCGAGCAGCCCGCTGAGCCGCCCGGCGTGGGTCAGCCACTGCGCGGTGCCCTCGACGTTCGGAGTGTTCTGCCACCACAGCGACAGCACCGCCGCCGCACCTGCCAGGCTGAGCAGGATCAACGGCACGGCATGCGAACGGCGAGGCTGGATGCGGCGCATGGCCTGCCGCCGCCCGGCCCGGCTGTTCAGTAGCGTCGTCACGGCCTGTCCCCTTCCCTTGGGCTCCGGCGCAAGGGAATACGGCCCCGGGCGCGGGATGACTCAAAGGCCGCCGGGATTCACAGGTTTCGGCCGTGGCTCACAGATTTCGGCCGTGGTTCACAGGTCCGGCTCAGGATTCACAGGCTTCGGGCGTCACCGGCGGTGGCGCACGGGCAGCAGCAGATCGCTCACCAGCGGCAGGTGGTCCGACGCCTCCGGGTCCGCGGTGAACACCTGGGCGGTGAGCGGGCGCAGGTCGTGGGAGGGGAGGAGGAAGTCGATACGGGCGTGCGGGTCGAGGGAGTCGTAGGTGAAGCCGTCGCCGGTGCCGGCCTGGGGCCACACATCGCCCAGCACGTCGGTCAGGGTCCGGATCTCCGGGGTCCCGGCCGTGGCGTTCAGGTCGCCGACCAGGATGGTGCGCTCGGGGGAGGACCCGAGGAGCTCGACGATCCGGGCGGACTGCCGCTCGCGCTCCTGGTTGTCGTCGTGCTGCAGGTGCGTCACCGCGAACTCGACGCAGCCGCCGCGCACGTCCAGCGTGGCCCGGAGCAGACCGCGCTGCTCATGGCCGGGGACGAGCGGCAGATGGGTGTTGGTCCAGGACCGGATCGGCCAGTTGGAGAGCACCGCGGTGCCGTACTGACGGCGCGGCCGGCCGGGCTCCTCGGGGTCCAAGTCGAGGTTGGCGCCGAAGGCGTGCCGCATCCCCAGCCGCTCGCCCAGCCGGGCGGGCTGGTCGACGAAGCCGCTGCGCTTCCAGAACCGGTCGACCTCCTGCAGGCCGACGACGTCCACCCGCATGGCCTGGATCACCCGGGCCACCCGGTCCAGGTCCAGTACGTCGGCGGGACTCGCGCCGTGGTGGATGTTGAACGTGGCCACGCGCAGCGGCCGCGGGCCGGTGGCGGCGACCGCCACCCCGGACGTCCCGGCGGCGGTGACGCCGAGGCCGGCCGCCGCGGCGAGGAACCGGCGGCGGCTGGGGGCAGGGTTCAGGTGGGTCATGGCGGTCAGCGTGCGTTCCGGTTCCGAACGCCTTCCCACGGCGCCGTGAACGGCCTTGGGCGGGCGGGAGTCGTCTCGGCCGGAGTGGTCCGCCGTCCGCGCCCGTACGGATATCACCGATGGTGGAACTTGATCGGGTAGGACACCGTTGAGCGCGGTTTGGGCTGCTTCTTGGTGCCCTTCCCGTCGCCCTTCTTCCCGTCCTTCTTCCCGTCGTCCCTCTCGAAGTGGACCGGATACCGGGCCGTCTGATGCGGATTCGGCGATTTGCCGTCGCGGGTGTTGCCGTCACCGTGGTTGTTGATCCACAGGACCCCGACCACGAATACGCCGAGCACCATCATCTGCTTCTTCTGCACCGGTCCCGACTCCCCCTCGGTCCGCAGCTGCGCTCCCCGCCCCGCCATGGTCTCAGCCCGGCGGCCGAATGGGCAGGTGCTACCGCGTGGTGAAAGCGCCTCCGTTGACGTGAATGGTCTGGCCGGTGATGTGCCGCGCGCCGGGCGAGGCCAGGAAGAAGGCGGTCCGGGCGATGTCCGAGGCCGTGCCCGCACGCTTGTTGTGGGTCTCCGCCACGAGCGCGTCGCGGCGTTCGTCGGTCATCTGGCCCTGGAAGAAGTTGGTACCGGCGATGAAGCCCGCGGAGATGACATTGCAGGTGACGCCCTTCGGCGCGAGCTCGGCGGACGTCGAGGCGTTCCATGCGGCCAGTGCGGCCTTCGCCGCGCCGTAGGAGCCGCCCCGGCGCTCGGCGCCGATGGACCCGATGCTGATGACGGAGCCGCCGCCGGTCAGCTTCTCCTGGACCGAGGCGGTGGTCAGTACCGCGGTGAGCAGGTTCTGGGACAGGCTGCTGTGCCACTGGGCGAGCAGCGCGTCCAGGGGCGGGAGGCCGTCGGGCGCCGCATCGGGCAGCCCGCCGGCCGCGTTGACCAGGACGTCCAGCTCGCCGAACCGGTCGGCGAGAGCGGCGACCCGCTCGGGGGAGCCGGCGTCACAGACGACGCCGTGCGCCCCCGTCTCCTTGGCGGTCTGTTCGACGGTGTCGGGGTGGCGGCCGGTGATGAAGACCTCCGCCTGGTCGGCGATGAACACCTCCGCGATGGCGCGGCCGATGCCGCTCGTACCACCGGTGACGAGCACGGTCCGGCTCACAAGTCCTCCTGTACTCAGCTACGTTTAGGTCTAAACGTAACTCATGGCGACAGGAGAACGCACCCATGGCCGACCCCGATCCCGCCCTCGATGTCCCGGAGCCCGGCGCCCGTAACTCATCGGAGGAGCCCGGGGCCGTCCACTCCGCCGCGGACATCGCCACGGCCTGGCAGCGGGAACGTCCGGGCGCCCCCACGGAGTCGATCGAGATCGTCACCCCCATCTGGTGGCTGGGAAAGCTCTTCGCCGACGACCGCGACCGGGCGCTGCGCGCGGCGGGGATCGACGCGGCCACCCTCGATCTGCTGTCCGTCGTCCGCCGCTCCGGCCCGCCCTACGCCCTGAGCACGCGCGAGATCGCCCGCCGGACCCTGGTGACCGCCGGAGCGATCTCGCAGCGCGTCGCCCGAGCCGAGCGGGACGGCCTCGTCCTGCGCAGGCCCGGGACCACCGGCCGCCGCACCGTCCTGGTGTGCCTGACGGCCGAGGGGCACGCCCTCATCGAGCGGTCCGTCGACACCGTGCTCGGCCGCGAGGCCAGGCTGGTGCGCGGCCTGTCGGATCAGGAGCGCACGGTGCTCGCCGGGCTGCTGGTCAAGCTGATGGCGGACGTCCGGCGGCGTACGGAGCGGTGACCGGGGCGTCGGCTTCGCCGGTGGGGATGTCGCGCAGGTCCTGGTGGCGACGTTCGCGCAGGGCGACGGCCGATACGAGGGTGATGGCGCACAGGGCGGCGACGTACCAGGGGAATACCCCGGACAGCTGTCGCGAGTTGAGCCATTCGATGGCGAACGGGGCCGTGCCTCCGAAGATCGCCACGGACAGCGCGTAGGGCAGACCGAGACCGGCCGCGCGGACCTCGGTGGGCAATTGCTCGGCCATGGTCGATCCGACGGCCGCCCCACAGACGGCGAAGATCACCAGTCCGGTGCTCTGCACCAGCACCAGTGATCCGAAGGTGGGGCGCAGCAGGGCGAGCAGGGGCACCGCGGCGAGGGTGGCGATCGTCGCGAACGCCACCAGGTGCAGCCGGTGTCCCACCCGGTCCGAAAGCGCCCCCAGGAGTGGCAGGGCACAGATGAGAACGGCCTGGGAAATGATGCTCGCGGTCAGGGCGGAGCCGTGGTCCAGCCCGCGGTGGGCCGCGTATTCGGGCAGGTACGACGCGAAGAGGTAGTACCACACCGAGGATCCCGCGGTCAGGCCGAAGATTTTCCATGCGACGAGCGGATATCGCGTCAGGATGTCGAACATCGCGGGAAGGGTGGGCGCCCCGGCCGCTGCCCGGCTCGCACGGGCGCTCTCGAACGCCTCGGTCTCCGGAAGCGCCCGGCGCAGATAGATCCCCCACAGGCCCAGCACCGCGCCGAGCGCGAACCCGAGACGCCAGCCCCACGCCGACACCGCGTCCTCGGCGAGGTGGGAGTGCACCCACAGACCGACCGTGTTGGCCAGCAGCACGCCCACGGTCGCCGAGACATACCCGAGGCTCCCGAAGAGGCCGCGGCGCCCGTTCGGCGCCGCTTCGGCGAGGTAGGTATAGCTGGCACCGGCCTCGCCGCCCGTCGAGATGCCTTGCAGGGCACGGGCGATGAGCATGATGGCCGGGGCGAGCACTCCCACCGCCTCGTAGCTGGGCGATACCGCGATCAGCGCCGAGCCCCCGGCCATGAGCAGCATCGCGACGATCATGCCGGCCCGCCGCCCGTGGCGATCGGTGAAGGCTCCCAGGACGAGACCCCCGAGCGGCCGGAAGAAGAACCCCACCGCGTATATCGCCAGCGTTCCGAGCAAGGACGCGACCGGGTCGTCGCCGGGGAAGAACTCCGGGGCGAAGGTGGCCGCGAAGACGGTGAAGATTCCCCAGTCGTACCATTCGAGGCAGTTGCCGAGGAGGACGGAGAAGAGACTCTTCCCGGACGACTGCCGGACCTCTCGCTTCCGCGGGGCCCGCGGGGTCGGCGGAAGCCGGTCGCTCCGGCCACGGGACTCGGGCTCGACCCCATTCTGCGCGTTCATGTTGTCCCTTCGGTTGGGTGGCAGGAGCGCGGTGGTGAGCGCGACACCGGGAATGCGGTCGAAGGGAGTCGCCCGAAGCCGAGGGGTGGGGCGGGGCAGGCTCGCTCACGAGCTCCTGATGATCTGTTCCGCGGGCTGTGGGGCGGCCCGTGCGGTAAGGCGGCGTTCCGGCGGTCCTTCGTGTCGTCCGGGTCGTATGTCGACGTCGAGGCCGCCCGTGTGTCGGCGAGGTGCACCCACTATGAAGTGGCGTCGCCGAAGGGTCGATGTGTCCTCCGACAACGCTGGGAACCCGCCCGTTGTGCGTCAGTCCAACGCGGAGGGCGGTGCGCCGGACCGTACGTCGCGAGCCGCGAGTGCCCAGCTGATCTCGACCACGGTGTCCGGTGAGTCGAGGCGGGCCCCGGTCAGTTCCTCGAAGCGCCGGAGGCGGTAACGCAGGGTGTTGACGTGGACGTGCAGGTGCTCGGCCGCCGCGCCGATGTGCCGGCCCAGTGCGAAATAGGCCCGTACGGACTCCTCGACGAGCCCGCCGAACTCACCCTCGGCGGCCAGCGGCCGCAGGTGCCGGTCGAAAAGCAGCTCGGAGAGTTCGGGTTCCGAGGCGACGGCCACTCGCCAGGACAGGTCCCCCAGGTCGTGTACGCCGCGCAGCCCGTACGCCCCGGCGGCGTCGAGAAGCCGGCCCGCGGTCCGGAACGAACGGTGAACCTGCCCCAGCGCGGTCGGCGAGCCCAGGCCCGCCGTCACCGCGAGATCGCCGACGACGGGCTTGGCCTCGACGACTCCCGCGACCGCCTCGTCCATCACCGCGATCATCGCGGTTCGGCCGTGGGACCGGCAGAGCGTGTCCAGCGAACGTGCCAGCCGTGCCAACCCGGGGCCGGTGTCCAACCCGGGGCCGGTGTCCACCCCGGGGCCGGTGTCCGGCCGGGCCCTGATGGCCCGATAGGCCCGTGCGGGATCGAGGCCGTAGATGGCCGCGCCGCTGTGGACCTCCGCCGCGCTCAGCGTTCCGAACAGCAACCCCCGCAGGAAGGCCGCCCGCCGCTGCGCGTCGAAGAGCGCCGCGGAGATGTCCGCCTCCCGGTGGACCAGGGCGATCCGCGCGCTTTCCTTGTCCGCGAGCTCCCACAGGGCCCTGGTGCGGTCGACGACGACGAGCGGATCCAGCCCCAGGCGGGTCGCCTCCGCGAGGAACAGATCCCGCATCGCGCCCAGCGCCCGGCGGAAGGCGCGCAGACCGTCGCTCAAGGACACCCCGCGGGCCACGCGATCACGGGCCACCTCCGCTTCGTCGATCTCCCGGGAAGGGGGCACCCGGCCGTCGCGCAGCACCCCCAGGACGCGTTCGAAGTGCCTGGCCCAGACCTCGTCGAGCAGCTCACGGGGGACCGCGCGGTAGGACGGCACGCGGTCGAACAACTCCGCGTGCATCCGGTCACGGAGCGCGTTCTCCCGGGCCCGCATACCGGTGATCACGGCTTCCAGCGCCTCCGCGCCGTTCGGCGGTCCGGTCATGGTCGGTCACCTCCGGCGGCAGGCCACGGGGTTGGAGAAACGCACAATACGGCGCCGGTCGCCCTGTGCGGCTGCTCCGTCGACAGAGGTCCGCGTGGCTCGCAGAGTGACCGCAGGCCGGGCGGAAGCGCCCGTGGAGACGGATGACGAAGGAGAGACGTCGTGGCGGAGACAACCGGACTGGAGGGCCAGGTCGCCATCGTGACCGGGGCGGGCTCACGGGGTGACGGCATCGGCAACGGCCGCGCGGCCGCGGTGCTGCTGGCCCGCCGGGGCGCGCGAGTGGCATTGGTGGACAACGTGGCCGGCTGGGCCGAGACGACCCGGTCCATGATCGAGGCGGCGGGCGGAACGAGCCTGGTCGTCGAGGCCGACGTGGCCGACCCCGCGTCGTGCTCCTCCTGTGTGGCCCGGGTGCTCGAGCGCTGGGGAGAGGTGAACATCCTGGTCAACAACGTGGGTGTCGGGGGGCCCGCCGGGGATGTCGTCGATGTCGATCCGGCGGACTGGGAGCGGTGCCATCGCACGAATCTCACCTCGATGATGCTGATGTCGAAGTACTGCGTTCCGCCGATGCGACGGGCCGGTGGCGGGTCGATCGTCCATGTGTCATCGGTGGCCGGGCTCCACGGTGGGCATCCCAACATCGCCTATCCGGTCACCAAGGGGGCGATCGTCCCCCTGACCCGTGCGATGGCGGCCCACCACGGAGCGGAGGGGATCAGGGTCAACGCGGTGGCCCCCGGCATGGTGTACACGCCGATGGTCGCCACCAGGCCCGGGATGACCGAAGCGGTCCGGGAGACCCGCCGCGGACGATCGCTGCTGGGCACCGAGGGCAGCGGCTGGGACGTCGGGGAGGCGGTCGCCTTTCTGGCCGGCCGCCGTGCCGCGTGGATCACCGGAGTGGTGCTGCCGGTGGACGCGGGCGCCACCGCGGGCCGCCGGGAGTTCTCGCCGAACCTGAGGTCCCCCGCGGAACGCTGACTCCCGCCCGTCCTCCGGCCGCCCGGATGGCATACTGAGCTCCCCATGAGCGAATCCACCGCGGCGGCCGGGCGCCGCCCGACCAGGCGCGATGACCAGCGGGAGGCCTCCCGGCGCAAGCTTTTGGACGCGGCGCTGGAGATCCTCGCGGAAGAGGGCTACCGGGGGCTCACGGTCAAGGAGGTCGGGGACCGCGCCGGTGTCAGCCGAGGGATGGTCAACTACCACTTCACCTCCAAGGCCGGGCTTGTGGAAGCCGTGGTCACCGACATCCGCGAGGGGTTCATCGACCGGCTCCGGGCACTGCCCGGATACGACCGGATGAGTGGTCTCGAAGCCGTGCTGGCCAAAGTCGACCATTTCTTCGTCCGTCTGGCGGAGCCCGCTCCGGGGGTACGGGCGCGGGCTCTGCTGGTGCTCTTCGTCGAGGCGCTCGGCGGCCCCGGCGATTCCGGCGGGATGCAGAGCCGGATGGCGGGACATCTCAACCTGGTCCGCACCGCCGTCGAGGACGACATCCGCCGGGGCATCGCGGACGGAAGCGTCCGCCCGGATGTCGATGCCGTCGCGCAGGCGTTCCTCGTGGAGAGCATCGCCCGCGGGGTACTGCTCCAGTACCAGCTGGATCCGGCGCGCACCCTTCTGGTGGAGATCGGCCGGGCCGCCCATGGGACGCTCGTACGCGGGCTGGCGGCCGGGCGGGACACCGGCTGAGCGGGGCGCGGGCCCGCACCGTGGCATGGCGGGGGCCCGCACCGAGGAGTGGGCCGACCGGGCATCGGTGGCCCGGTACCGCCGGTCAGACCGCGTTGAGTCCGCCGTCCACCACCAGGCTCTGGCCCGTGATGTAGGAAGCGCGCTCGGAGAGCAGGAACGTCACGGCCTCCGCCACCTCCCACGCGTTGCCCTGACGTCCGAGCGGGATCCGCTCGAACGAGGCGGTCCGTGAGGCCCGCCTGGCCGACGCCTGGCGCCCGATCGGTGTGTCGATCAGCCCCGGGACGACGAGGTTGGCGCGTATCCCACGGACCGACGCCTCCTTCGCGACGTGGCGGACGAGTCCGAACAGCCCGGCCTTGGAACTGTCGTAGGCGGGGGAGTTGGTGGCGGCACGCAGCCCGGCCGTCGACCCGATGAAGACGATCGAGCCGCCGTCCGCCAGGGCCGGAACCCCGTACTTGGCGGCCAGGAACGGCGCCCGCAGATTGAGGGAGAGAACCCGGTCCCAGTCCTCGGGGGCGGAGCCCGCCAACCCGGTGCCGAGGCCGATCCCGACGTTGACCACGAGCCCGTCGAGTCCGCCCAGTGAGCGGACCGCCTCATCGACCACCGCGGCCGACTGCTCCGGGTCCGTGGCATCGCCCACCACCGCGATGCCCTTGACGCCTTCGGCGGAGACCAGTCCGGCCGTCACACCGGCGGCCTCGGCCGCCACATCGGCGCAGGCCACGCTCCCGCCCTCACGGGCGGCGAGTACCGCGATGGCCCGGCCGTTTCCGACCGGCGACTCCGGGTCGTCGTCGGGACGGGTGCCCGCGCCGATCACCAGCACCCTGCGGCCGTCCAGCCGCCGGGCCGCGGAGCCGGCCGCCCGCGTCTCAGCCGGCATGCGCGGCTCCTTCCGCGAATCCGGTCGCGTCGAAACCCGGGTCCAGTTCCACACCGGCGCTGTTCAGGAAGAACGCCACCATGTGGTACTGCCCCACCAGCATGGTGATCTCTATCAGCTCCGCCTCGTCGAAGTGTCCGGCGAGAGCCTCCCAGGTGGTGTCGGACAGCCGGGCGTCGCCGTGCAGTTCGTCGGCCGCCCGGATCAGCTGCCGGTCGAGGTCCGTCCACCCGGGGGTGTCCGGGCCCTGGGGGACGCGGGCGATGTCGGTGTCCGTGAGGCCCGCGGCCTTGGCCAGCGGGACGTGGCGTCCCCACTCGTACGAGGCGCCGGTGTTGTGCGAGGTGCGAAGGATCAGCAGTTCGCGGATCCTTCCCGGCAGCCGGCCCTTGCGGAGCAGCTGGAGCCCGAAAGGCATGAACGCCTCATAGAGCTCGGGATGGCGGGCCAGGGTGGTGAAGACGTTGCCCACCCGCCCCCGGGGATCGCGTGGAGCGTCGGCGAGCAGCTCGCCCGTCCTCGCATCCCAGTCGTCCTCGAACAGCGGCTGGAGCCGGGGGCGGCCGCCGCTGGTGTCGCTGTGCGGTACCTGAACGTTTTCGGGCATGAAGACCTCCTGAAATGCCACGATAGGAACTGGCTGAACGCTCGGCAAGTGAAAGTGGGGGCAAATCTTCATCGCGACGGCGGTGCGGGGGCGCGAGGGCCGCTCCACCTGCCACATTGACGAAACATACGGCCCAATGCATACTCATGCAGAGAAACGTATGGATCGTAAGGAGGCACCCGTGACCGAGCGCGTCGTACTCGCCTACTCGGGCGGCCTGGACACCTCCGTCGCCATCGGCTGGATCGCCGAGGAGACGGATGCCGAGGTCATCGCCGTCGCCGTGGACGTCGGCCAGGGCGGTGAGGACCTGGACGTCATCCGCAAGCGCGCGCTCGCCTGCGGCGCGGTCGAGGCGGAGGTCGCGGACGCCAAGGACGAGTTCGCCGAGGAGTACTGCCTTCCGGCGATCAAGGCCAACGCGCTGTACATGGACCGCTACCCGCTGGTCTCCGCGCTGTCCCGGCCCACCATCGTGAAGCACCTGGTGGCCGCCGCCCGTAAGCACGGCGCCGGGACCGTCGCCCACGGCTGCACCGGCAAGGGGAACGACCAGGTGCGGTTCGAGGCCGGTATCTCCTCCCTCGCCCCCGATCTGACCTGCATCGCGCCGGTCCGGGACTACGCGATGACCCGGGACAAGGCGATCGCCTTCTGCGAGGCCAAGGGTCTGCCGATCGCGACCACCAAGAAGTCCCCGTACTCGATCGACCAGAACGTCTTCGGGCGGGCCGTGGAGACCGGCTTCCTGGAGGACATCTGGAACGCGCCGATCGAGGACGTCTACGAGTACACCGCCGACCCGGCCGCCCCGCGCGAGGCCGACGAGGTGATCGTCACCTTCGACAAGGGCGTCCCCGTCGCGATCGACGGTGAGCGCGTCACCGTGCTCCAGGCCATCCAGCGGCTGAACGAGCGGGCGGGCGCCCAGGGCGTCGGCCGGATCGACATGGTCGAGGACCGGCTGGTGGGCATCAAGTCGCGGGAGGTCTACGAGGCGCCCGGCGCCATCGCGCTGATCACCGCCCACCAGGAGCTGGAGGCCGTCACCGTCGAGCGCGAGCTGGCCCGCTACAAGCGGCAGGTCGAGCAGCGCTGGGGCGAGCTGGTCTACGACGGTCTGTGGTTCTCGCCGCTCAAGCGGGCCCTGGACGGATTCATCGCCGAGGCGAACGAGCACGTGTCCGGCGAGATCCGGATGACCCTGCACGGCGGCCGGGCCGTCGTCACCGGACGGAAGTCGCACACCTCGCTGTACGACTTCCACCTGGCGACCTACGACACCGGCGACACGTTCGACCAGTCGCTGTCCAAGGGCTTCATCGAGATCTTCGGGATGTCCAGCAAGATCGCCGCGAAGCGGGATCTGCGGCAGTAGCCTGCGTACCGGCGTCAAGCCCGCGTATCCGACGTACGCGACGCATCACGAGCCGCCTCCCCGCCCCGCGGCGGGGAGGCGGTCGCACACCCACAGCCGACAGGAGCAACAGCGTGAGCAACGGCAACAGCGGCGACGTCCGGCTCTGGGGCGGCCGCTTCGCCGACGGCCCGTCCGAGGCACTGGAGAAGCTCAGCGCCTCCGTGCACTTCGACTGGCGCCTGGCGCCGTACGACATCGCCGGATCCCGCGCCCACGCCCGGGTGCTGCACACGGCGGGGCTGCTCACCGCCGATGAGCTGGAGCGGATGCTGGCGGGCCTGGACCGGCTGGAGGCCGATGTCGCCTCCGGCGACTTCACCGGCACCATCGCCGACGAGGACGTCCACACCGCCCTGGAGCGCGGTCTGCTGGAGCGGCTGGGCCCGGACCTCGGCGGCAAGCTGCGGGCCGGCCGGTCCCGCAACGACCAGATCGCCACCCTCTTCCGGATGTATCTGCGGGACCACGCCCGGATCGTCGGCGGGCTGATCGCCGACCTCCAGCAGGCCCTGGTGGGGCTCGCGGAGGCGCACCCGGACGTCGCGATGCCCGGCCGTACGCACCTCCAGCACGCCCAGCCGGTGCTCTTCGCCCACCATGTCCTCGCCCATGTCCAGGCGCTGTCGCGGGACGCGGAGCGGCTGCGGCAGTGGGACGAGCGCACCGCCGTTTCGCCGTACGGCTCGGGCGCGCTGGCCGGGTCCTCGCTGGGTCTCGACCCGCAGGCGGTCGCGGCCGACCTCGGCTTCGAGCGGGGCTCGTCCGCCAACTCGCTCGACGGCACGGCCTCCCGTGACTTCGTCGCCGAGTTCGCGTTCATCACCGCGATGATCGGCGTCGATCTGTCGCGGATCGCGGAGGAGATCATCCTCTGGAACACGAAGGAGTTCTCCTTCGTGACCCTCCACGACGCCTTCTCCACCGGCTCCTCGATCATGCCGCAGAAGAAGAACCCGGACATCGCGGAGCTTGCGCGCGGCAAGTCCGGTCGGCTGATCGGCAACCTCACCGGGCTGCTGGCCACCCTCAAGGCCCTGCCGCTCGCGTACAACCGCGACCTCCAGGAGGACAAGGAGCCGGTCTTCGACTCCTGCGACCAGCTGGAGGTGCTGCTCCCGGCCTTCACCGGGATGATGGCCACGCTGACCGTCAACCGCGAGCGCATGGAGGAGCTGGCCCCGGCCGGGTTCTCGCTCGCCACCGACATCGCCGAATGGCTGGTGCGGCAGGGCGTGCCGTTCCGGGTGGCGCACGAGGTCGCGGGGGAATGCGTCAAGGAGTGCGAGCGGACGGGCATCGAGCTCGACCAGCTCACCGACGAACAGTTCGCCAAGATCTCGCCGCATCTGACGCCGGAGGTCCGGAGCGTCCTCAATGTGCAGGGCGCGCTGGCCGCGCGCGGCGGCCGCGGCGGCACCGCCCCCGTGGCGGTGCGGGCCCAGCTTGCGGAGGTCAAGGAGGATCTGGCCGCCCAGTACGCGTGGGCGGGCGCCAAGCGCTGACGGCGACAGACCGAAAGGGAGAGGTGGGGACACGGAGTATGAGCGTCGAACGTCTCGTGGAGATCGCGGCCCCCGGGACGGGGGTGGCCCGGATCGGGCTCGGCCTGGCCGCGGTCGGCCGCCCCGCCTACATCAACCTCGGCCGGGACCGTGACCTCCCGGCCGAGCGCCCGGTCGAGGTGATGCGGCGCCGCAGCCATGAGCTGCTGGACGCCGCGTACGCCGCCGGGGTGCGCTATCTGGACGCGGCGCGCTCCTACGGCCGGGCCGAGGAGTTCCTCGCCGACTGGCTGCGGGACCGCCCGGACGCCGCCCGGGACGTGGTCGTCGGCTCCAAGTGGGGCTATACGTATGTCGCCGAGTGGCGTACGGACGCCGAGACCCATGAGGTCAAGGACCATGGCGTCGAGACCTTCGACCGGCAGCGCGAGCTGACCGACGCGCTGCTCGGCGACCGGCTGGACCTCTACCAGATCCACTCGGTGACCCCCGACAGCCCCGCCCTCACCGACCCCGTGCTGCACGCGCGGCTGGCCGGGCTCGCCGCGGAGGGCGTGACGGTCGGCGTCTCCACCAGCGGTCCGCGCCAGGCCGAGGCGATCCGTGCCGCGCTGGCCGTGGAGGTCGACGGCCGTCCGCTCTTCCGTACCGTCCAGTCCACCTACAACCTGCTGGAGCCCTCGGCCGGGGCGGCGCTGGCCGAGGCCCATGAGGCGGGCCGGGCGGTCATCGTCAAGGAAGCCGTGGCCAACGGCCGGCTCACCGAGGCGGCCGAGCGGCTTCCGGAGCCCCTGCGCCAGGTGGCCGGGGAGACGGGCGCCACTCCGGACGCCGTCGCCCTGGCCGCGGTGGCGCACCGCCCCTGGGTGACGGTCGTCCTCTCCGGCGCCGCCACGACGGACCAGCTGCGCTCCAACCTGGCCGCCGCGGATCTCCGCCTGGACGAGCCGCGGTTGGCCCGGCTGGCGGAACTGGCCGAGCCCCCGGAGACGTACTGGCGGCACCGCGCGGGGCTGCCCTGGGCGTGACGCTGCCCGGCTGAGCGCTCTGCTGGGAGTGCCCCGAGATGCCGTCGACGTCTGCGGCGCCGTCGTGGCTGGTCGCGCCCACGCGGCGGAGCCGCACATCGATACAGCCCCGCGCCCCTTCGGGGCGGAGCCTCGCCTTCCAGCCCTCCGGCGTGTGGCATTCCAGCCCCTCCAGGGGGCACCTCCCAGCGGTAGCTGGGGGAGTTTGAGGAGCGGGGTCTGGGGCGGAGCCCCAGTTTCGGGAAGGGGCGGGTAGGGGAACGGCCCGCCGCAGGCGTACACGTACCCCCGGACCCCCGCTACAGCAGGCTCAGGAACGAACGGACAGCGCGGGTGTACGGCCGCGGCGCGTCGTCATGGATCCAGTGACCGCACCCGGCGAACTCGCGGAGCCGCGTGTTGGGTCGGCGGGTGGCCATCTCGTGGGCGTGGCCCGGCGGCAGCAGCGAGCTGTGCTCGCCGCGCATCAGCAGCGCGGGGCAGGAGGAGCCCAGCCAGTCGTCCCAGAAGTCACCGCACATGGCCTGCTGGGACGCCATCATATGGCTGGGCTCGAACAGCAGCCGCCAGCCGCCCGATTGCGGGTCCGGCTCGGCGCTGTCCAGGAAGTACGAGGCGTCCGGGATGCCCCGGGACTCGATGGCGGCGCGCAGCTTCTCCCGGTCCACGGCCCAGGTCGGCCACCCGGAGACATCGAGCACCGGATGGCTGACCACCGGACGGTCCGTCACCGCGCCGATGTCCTCGACGACCAGCGCGCTCACCAGATCCGGATGGCGGGCGGCCAGCGCGTACGCGCCGACCGCGCCCGTGGAGTGGGCGACGACCGGGACCGGGCCGAGACCCAGCTCCCGCAGCAGCGCGGCGGCGTCGGCCACATACTCGTCCAGCGTGAAGGGGCCACCGCCGCCGGTCAGCCCGTGCCCCCGCTGATCGAGCGCGATCACCCGCCGTTCCGGGGCGAGGGCGGCGGCCAGCGGCGCGTACATCCGGCCCCGGCCGAAGTGGCCGTGCAGGGCCAGGACCGGGTCGCCCGGTCCGCCGAAATCGGTCACGGCGAACCGCCGACCGCGCAGCATCACGAAGTCGGGGGAGGGCACGGTCATCGTGGTCACCCGCGGCACCATAGTGGTCGTGCCCGGTGGTGACCAGCGGGTAGCGGAATCAGATCTTCCGTAAATCTGGTGACCCGTGACACCGGCCGGAGCGTCGGCTCGCCGGACCGCGAGGCGGCGTTTTCGGCCAAATCTGGCGGGGGCACACAAGTGCGGCGGCCCGGAAACCCCGGACCGCCGCGGTTCGCCCGAAACGTCAGCTGTCAGCCGTCAGCCGTCAGCCGTCAGCCGTCAGCCGTCATGCGGCCGACTTCGCCTTCGTGGCGTAGATGTCCACGTACTCCTGCCCCGACAGCCGCATGACCTCGCTCATCACCTCGTCGGTCACGGCCCGCAGCACATAGCGGTCGCGGTCCATGCCCTCGTAGCGGGTGAACTCCAGCGGCTCGCCGAAGCGGACCTCGACCTTGCCCGGCCGCGGCAGCCCCTTGCCGCCCGGCTGGATCCGGTCGGTCCCGATCATCGCGAACGGCACCACGGGCGCGCCGGTCATCAGGGCGAGGCGGGCGATGCCGGTGCGGCCACGGTAGAGGCGGCCGTCGGGGGAGCGGGTGCCCTCCGGGTAGATGCCGAAGACCCTGCCCTCCTCCAGCACCCGGCGCCCCGTCATCAGCGCCGCGACACCGCCGCGGCCGCCGTCCCGGTCCACCGGGATCATGCCGACGCCGGTGAAGAACCAGGCCATCAGCCGGCCCTTGAGGCCCTTGCCCGTGACGTACTCGTCCTTGCCGATGAAGAAGACCTGACGGTCACAGACCAGCGGCAGGATCATCGAGTCGATGAAGGTGAGATGGTTCCCGGCGAGGATCACCGGGCCCGAGCCCGGAATGCCCTCGGCCCCCTCGACCCGTGGGCGGAACATCAGGCGCATCAGCGGACCGAGTACTGCCTTCAGAAACGCGAATCGGGACACGGGCCCTCCGGTCGGGGTCAAGGTCTGGGACGCAACCGCGTACGGTTCGTCAACCTCGTACCGCACCCGAGCGCCGATGAGGACGATACTCGCCGGTCGCGCTCCGGCGCACACCAGGTTCACCCACCTGGTACGCGGTGTTGCCCCCCGTTCCCCACGCGTTTCGCCCGACGTCTCCCGTAGGAAAGCCGCCCACGCCTACCATCAGGCCGTTCTCTGACGGGATTTGACAGGTGTTGAACACCACATCAAGGAGTGCTGCATGGAGCGGGAGCAGAAGCCCGGACGGCGCGCCCTGCTGGGGGCCGCGGCCCTCGGCGCGGGAGCGATGGCGCTGAGCGGTGCGGGCACGGCTACGGCCGCGGAGCCGCGGACCGCGCCGGGCGCGGCCGCGGGAACGTCCGGCCGGGGCCATGAGCTGCCGGTTCCCACCGTGATCGGCCACCGCGGCGCCAGCGGCTACCGGCCCGAGCACACTATCGGCTCGTACCAGCTCGCCCTGGACATGGGCGCGGACATCATCGAGCAGGACGTGGTCCCCACCAAGGACGGCCATCTGGTCTGCCGCCACGAGAACGACATCACGGCCACCACGGACGTCTCCGCCCACCCGGAGTTCGCCGACCGCAAGACCACCAAGACGGTCGACGGCACCAAGCTCACCGGCTGGTTCACCGAGGACTTCACCCTCGCCGAGCTGAAGACGCTGCGCGCCAAGGAGCGCATCCCGGGCAACCGCCAGCGCAACACCCTCTACGACGGCCGCTGGGAGGTGCCCACCTTCGAAGAGGTGCTCCAGTGGGCCGAGCGCGAGGGCCGCGAGCGCGGCCGCCGGATCTGGCTGTACGTGGAGACCAAGCACCCCACCTACTTCCGCAAGCTCGGTCTCGGTCTCGAGGAGCGGGTGGCCAAGCTGCTCCGCCGCTACGGCCGCCACCGCGAGGACTCGGCGCTGTTCCTCCAGTCCTTCGAGCCGAGCAGCATCCAGCGGCTGCGCAAGCTGGTGGACACCCCGTCCGTCGTGCTGCTGTCCACCATCGACAGCCGGCCCTGGGACTTCGTCGAGGCGAACGACCCGCGGACGGTCGCGGACCTGGTCAAGCCCGAGGGGCTCAAGTGGATCGCGAGCTACGCCCAGGGCATCGGCCCCGATCTGTCGGTCATCATCCCCCGGACGCCGGACGGCAAGCTGGGGACGCCGACCAGCGTGGTGAAGGACGCGCACGCGGCGGGGCTGGTCCTGCACCCGTACACCATGCGCAACGAGAACACCTTCCTCCCGGCCGACTTCCGCCGCGGCAGCGACCCCAACGCCTACGGTGACGCTTTCGGGGCGTTCAAGGCATATTTCGCGACCGGAATCGACGGCATCTTCTCCGACAACGCGGACACTGCGCTGCTCGCGGCGGCGGACTTCCGCAAGTGATCCGCCCGTGAGAGGCGGCGGCGGGGGCGCGCGAGCGTCGAGCGGCGGGGCGCGCGAGCGTCAAGGCGCGGCCCCGCCGCTTCCCCGGTCGGGTGAGACCTCGGTCACCCGGCAACCACCCCGTGACCGGGCCTCGTCCCGCCCGGCATGGACCTTGTGAAGCAGCTGGGCCCGTTGCTGGCCGCCGAAGCGGCGGCCGAGGCACACGGCGTCGGCGTCGAGCCCGCCGAACTCGAACAGGCCGTCTGGCTGCGGCTGCTGGAACACACCCGGGACACCGGACCGCCGCCCCACCCCGCCCGCTGGCTGCGCTGCGCCGTCCGGGCCGAGGTGCGCGGGGCCAGGCGCCGGGCGCGCCGCGAGGTGCCGTACGACCCGGTGGCCGGCGGACCGCCCAGCGGCCCCGAGCCCCGTCCGGCCGAACACGCCGTGCTGGCCGCGGAGACCCGCCGGACGCTGCGCGCGGCGGTGCGGCGGCTGCCCGGACGCTGCCCCGCACTGCTCGCGGCGATGCTCTCCCGCGCGGATCCCACGTATCGCGAAATCGCCGGTCAGTTGGGAATGTCACAGGGCAGTCTGGGCCCGGTACGTTCCCGATGTCTGGGTTGCCTGCGCAGAATGCTCACGGCGGAGGTTGCGGCTCCTGAACCGTGGGGAAAGGAGCGATAGACAACCGGCGCCTCGGAGGCGGACGCCGACCACGCGGCGCTTCCACCCAGGCCATGAACCCCCGGTCGCACTCCTACCCTCACCGCGACCGGTGGACTGACGACATAGGGGAGGCATGCGCACATGGGCATGAGCGTGACCATCTCCGCGGCGACCGCGGACGACGCCGAGCAGATTCTGAAGCTGCAGTATCTGTGCTACCAGGGCGAGGCGGAGCTCTACGGCGACTTCTCGATCGAACCGCTGACGCAGTCGCTCGACGACCTGCGCGCCGAACTGAGCGAGGGCTGTGTGCTCGTCGCCCGGCTCGGCGCGGAGGTCGTCGGCTCGGTCCGCGGAGTCGTCGACGACAAGGGGACCGCCGCCATCGCCAAGCTGATCGTCCACCCCCGGATGCAGCGGCACGGCCTGGGCGGGCGGCTGCTCGCGGCGATCGAGGAGCGGCTCTCCGAGGACCGGGCCGCCAAGCGGTACCGCCTGTTCACCGGCCACCGCAGCGAGGGCAATCTGCGGCTGTACCGCCGCTACGGCTACGCCCAGGTGGGCACCGAGGAGGTCAACCGCCGGCTGAGCCTGGTCACCCTGGAGAAGGACGCCACGGCCACCGCGTACGCCGCCAGCGCCTAAGCACTCCGCTGGATGTGCCGCGATGCGTCGTCGGTCATCCGCGGCGCCGTCGTGGCCGGTCGCGCCCCGTGGCGGAGCCACATATCGATGCAGCCCCGCGCCCCTTCGGGGCGCTGCCGAACCATAGCGGACTTCCTCCGACCTGCTTAGACCGTGGGCGGACGCGGCCCAGGGCCCGCCGGGGTCAGCCCCGGCGGGCCTTCCTGAGCCACAGCAGGCCCGTGACCGGCAGGAAGATCGGGATGAACAGATAGCCCATCCCGTAGTCGGACCACACCGTCTGGTCCGGGAAGGCCGACGGATCGGCGAGGGTCCAGGTGCCCACGGTCAGCACCCCCAGCAGCTCCAGCGCACAGCAGACGATCGCCGCCTTACGGGCGCCTTCGCCGCCGCGCACCAGCGAGACCGTGATGAACGCGTACACCGCGGCGGAGACCGCCGAGAGGATGTAGGCGAGCGGGGCCTCCTGGTACTGCGCGATCAGCTGGTAGATCGAGCGGGACGCGGCGGCCACCGTGAACACCCCGTAGAGCATCACCAGCAGCCGCCCCGGGCCCTGACCGAGCCCGGTGCGCGCAGCGGATTCCGCCTTCCCGGCCGTCTTCCCTGCCTTCCCGGCCGCTTTCCCGGCCGCCGGGTCCTCGGTCATCGACGCCTCCCGTGATTCAGCCACCGACGCCTCCCCAGATGTCGTAGAGCCGCACCTCGAGCACGGCCAGCACCACGGCCGCCGCGGAGACCGTCGCCGACCCCCAGCGGGTCCGCTCGGTCAGCGACATGAACGCCGCGATCGGCACCGCGAGCGCCGAGCCGATGAGATACGCCACGAAGATGGCCACACCCTGCTGGGGGTCGTCCCCGCCCGCCAGCCGCACCACTCCTATGACCAGCTGCACGACCGCCAGCAGGGCCACCACGGCCATGCCGATGAAGTGCCAGTCCTTGGTCGGCTGGTCCCGGTAGGCGGCGAAGCCGCACCACGCGGCGAGGAGGAGCGCGGTCACACCGAGCGCGACCGTCAGCGCGTCGATCAACGGGACCTCCGCGCGGTGCGGCGGCGCACCCGACGGCGGCGCACACAGGGAGTGACAAGCATGGGACGAGGGTAATCGGCCCGGCCCGCCGCACTGCGCTCGGCCCCGCGCCCGAGGGCCTCCGCCACCCCCCACGTACGCTGCGGCTCATGAAGATCTCCGCTGACGCGCTGTTGTTCGACAACGACGGAACCCTCGTCTCGTCCCTGGATTCGGTCCTGCGCTGCTGGACCCGCTGGGCCGGGGAGCAGGGGATTGCGGCGGAGGACTTCGCCCGGGTCGAGCTGCACGGCCGCCCGGCCGACGACATCATCGCCGAGCTGCTCCCCGCCGACCGCGCCCCGCGGGCCCGTGCGCGCATCGACGAGCTGGAGCTGGAGGACGTACCGGGCGGGGTGAAGCTGCTCCCCGGCGCCGCCGAGCTGCTGGCGGGGCTGCCCGCCGGGCGCTGGGCCGTGGTCACCTCCGCCTACCGCGAGCTGGCCGAGGCCCGCCTGGCGGAGGTGGCGATCCGGCCCGGGACGCTGATCAGCGCCGATGACATCACCCGCGGCAAGCCCCACCCCGAGCCGTTCCTGCTGGCCGCCGAGCGGCTCGGAGTCGACCCGGCACGCTGTGTGGTCTTCGAGGACGCCCCGGCCGGGCTCGCGGCGGGCCGCGCGGCCGGGATGCGGACCGTGGCATTGGCCACAACGACCGACCGGGCCGAGCTGGTCGCCGATGTCGTGGTCGAGGACCTGTCGGCCGTGTCCGTACAGGTCTCCGACGGGGGAGTGGAGATCACCTGCCGGGTCTGAACCGGGTCCCGGCCGCCCCGCCGCCCGTCCACGGACCGAGCGGCGCCGTCCGTTATGCGGACATGCTTGATAGGTCCGCACCGGTGTCTGTTTTACTTGCAGCCATGACCACGACGAGCTGCCGCATCCCTGCGACCGAGGCGATCCCCACGCCCGGTGCTCGTTGTCGGTGTCGAATGTGTGACCGCTGAGGGCCCCTGCTGAGCCTCGCGCCCCGAAGCGAGACCCGCTGAGCCGGATCCGTGCGTCCATCGCGCCGGACCGCGCCGCCCCGCGTCACCGGAACCCGAACCGCGCCCACACACCGGGCATGCCCTCGGGTCCACCCTGCCGCGTTCCGAAATGAACGAGCCGTGCCCGGCGGCACCAACCGCCGTGCACTCAACAGTGACGGAAACCCTGTGATCACCACCACGGACCTGACCAAGGTCTACCGCTCACGAGGCCGCGAGGTCACCGCCCTCGACGGCGTCGATCTGCATGTCCGCGAGGGTGAGGTGTACGGCGTCGTCGGCCAGAGCGGCGCCGGGAAGTCCACCCTCATCCGCTGTGTCAACCTCCTGGAGCGCCCCACCTCCGGCACGGTCAGCGTGGCCGGCCAGGACCTCACCGCACTCGCCGGGCGCGGCCACCGTGCGGGGTCCGCGCTGCGCCAGGCGCGCAGCCGTGTCGGCATGGTGTTCCAGCACTTCAACCTGCTCTCCTCGCGCACCGTGCGGGACAACGTCGAGCTGCCCCTGGAGATCCTCGGCGTCTCCGGCAAGGAGCGCACCCGCAAGGCCCTGGAGCTGCTGGAGCTGGTGGGCCTCGCCGACAAGGCGAAGGCGTACCCCGCGCAGCTCTCCGGCGGCCAGAAGCAGCGCGTCGGCATCGCCCGCGCGCTCGCCGGCGACCCCAAGGTGCTGCTCTCGGACGAGGCGACCTCCGCGCTCGACCCCGAGACCACCCGCTCGATCCTCCAGCTGCTGCGCGACCTCAATGAGCAGCTGGGCCTGACCGTGCTGCTCATCACCCACGAGATGGACGTCGTCAAGAGGATCTGCGACTCGGCCGCGCTGATGCGCGACGGGCGGATCGTGGAGTCCGGCAAGGTCAGCGAGTTGCTGGCCACGCCCGGCTCCGAGCTGGCCCAGGAGCTCTTCCCGGTCGGCGGGGTGCCCTCGGGCGAGGACCGCACGGTCGTGGACGTCACCTTCCAGGGCGAGGCGGCCACCAAGCCGGTCATCTCCCAGCTGTCCCGTACGTACAACATCGACATCTCGATCCTCGGCGCCGCCATGGACACCGTCGGCGGCCACCAGGTCGGGCGGATGCGGATCGAGCTGCCCGGCCGGTTCGAGGAGAACGTCGTCCCGATCGGCTTCCTGCGGGAGCAGGGCCTCCAGGTCGATGTGGCGGCCATCGCCGACGGCCCGCGCGCGAACCCGACCCCGCTGCTCAAGGAGGGCGCCAAGTGACCTGGTCCGAGATGGAGCCCCTGCTGGAGCAGGCGTGTTGGGACACCCTCTACATGGTGGGCTGGTCGGCGCTGATCGCCGTCGCCGGCGGACTGCCGCTCGGCGTGCTGCTGGTCCTCACCGACCGCGGCGGAGTGCTCCGAAACGTCGTGGTGAACAAGGTCGTCGGGCAGGTCGTCAACATCGCCCGCTCGATGCCGTTCATCATCCTGATGGTCGCCCTGATCTCCTTCACCCGCGCGATCGTCGGCACCACCATCGGTCCCGAGGCCGCCATCGTGCCCCTGGCCATCGGCGCCATCCCCTTCTACGCCCGGCTCGTGGAGACCTCGGTGCGCGAGGTGGACGGCGGGCTGGTGGAGGCCGTGCAGTCGATGGGCGGCTCCACCTGGACGGTCGTCCGCAAGGTGCTGCTGCCCGAGTCGCTGCCGTCGCTGATCTCCAGCGCGACCACCACGATCGTCGCGCTCATCGGGTACTCCGCGATGGCCGGCACGGTCGGCGCCGGTGGCCTCGGTGACCTCGCCGTCCGCTACGGCTATCTGCGGTTCGAGACCAAGCTGATGTGGATCACCGTCGCCATCCTCGCGGTGGTCATCGCCGTCATCCAGTTCGCGGGCGACCTCGCCGCCCGCGGCCTGTCGCACCGCGGCCGCTCCTCGGTCGCCCCGCGGCTGGTGCTGCTGCGCGGCGGCGCGTCCCGGGCCGGGAAGCCCGCGCCGGAGCGGCGGGCCGCGCCCGCCGAGATCGAGACCGTGGAGCCCACCAAGGTCCCCTGAGCCCCCACCCCTTCACCCCGTACCGCCCCGCCCGAAATCCGCTTCCGCACCCGCGGCGGATTCGTGCGCCCCCGAAGAAAGGCACTTTTCGTGCGTAACACCACCAAGACCGTCACCACCGTCCTCGCCGCCGGAGCGCTCGCCCTCGGTGCCGCCGCGTGCGGCGCCCCGGGTTCGTCGGACGACAAGAACGGCGCGCTGGTCGTCGCCGCGAGCCCCGTCCCGCACGCGGAGATCCTCAACTACGTCAAGGACCACCTGGCCGACAAGGCGGGCCTCAAGCTCGAGGTGAAGGAGTTCACCGACTACAACACGCCGAACCTCTCCACCCAGGACGGCTCGGTCGGTGCCAACTACTTCCAGAACCAGCCGTTCCTCGACGACTTCAACAAGAAGAAGGGCACCGACATCGTGCCCGTCGTCACCGTGCACCTCGAACCGCTCGGCCTCTACTCGCACAAGGTGAAGAAGGCCGGTGAGCTCAAGAAGGGCGCCACCGTGGCCGTCCCGAGCGACACGGTCAACGAGGCCCGCGCGCTGAAGCTGCTGGACGCCAACGGGATCGTCAAGCTCAAGAGCGGCGTCGGCAACGAGGCCACCCCCAAGGACATCACCGCCAACCCCAAGGGCCTGAAGTTCAAGGAGCTGGAGGCCGCCCAGCTGCCGCGGTCGCTCGACGACGTGGACGCCGCGGTCATCAACGGCAACTACGCCATCGAGGCGAACCTCAAGCCCGCCAAGGACGCCATCGTCCTCGAATCGCCCAAGAACAACCCGTACGGCAACTTCCTGGCCGTGAAGAAGGGCAACGAGGACGACCCGCGCGTCAAGAAGCTGGCCAAGCTCCTCACCTCCCCCGAGGTGAAGAAGTTCATCAAGGACAAGTACCAGGGCTCCGTACTGCCGTCCTTCTGATCCGCGGCACACCGTCACCACCGCAACGAATTCGCCAACGTTTCCCGCCCGCCGGCGGATCCCCCGAGGCTCCGCATCCGGACCAGAACCGGATGCGGAGCCTTCCGATTCACCCCCCGTGCTGCATTTCCCCTGCGTGATGCTGCATGCTGGGCCTTTCCACGGCCCAGACAACCACCCCCGGTTACGGAGCGGCGCATGACATCCACCTTCCCGGACATCTCCATCAGCACGGAACGGCTGGTGCTGCGCCCGTTCGAGGAAGCGGACATACCCGCGCTCGCGGACATGATGAATGACGAAAGCGTCATCGCCTGGACCCGGGCGCCCTATCCGTACAGGCTCGCCGACGCCCGCGACCAGGCGCTGCGACTCGCCCCGGCGGAACGGACCACCGGCCGCGGAATCGTCTTCGCGGTCGCCGAATTCCTCACCCAGCGGCTCGTCGGCATCGTGCATCTGCGGAATACCGACTGGCGGCTGCTGGCCACCGAGGTCAGCTATATCGTCGCCCACTGGGCGCGCGGTGAGGGCTACGCCTCGGAGTCGGTGCTGGCCGTGGCCCGCTGGCTGTTCCAGGACCAGAAGTTCGAGCGCCTGGAGCTGCGCACCGCCGCGGGCAACACCGCCGCCCAGCAGGTCGCCCAGAAGGTCGGCTGCATCAGCGAGGGCGTATTGCGCCACGCCTGGATAGCCCGCACCCAGACGGAGGACGGCGGCTGGACCGATCTGCGCACCGACCTCATCGTCTGGAGCCTGCTCGCCGAGGACCTCGACGGCACTCCCGACCGGATCTCCGGGCCCGACGGCTTCGGCGTCTACCCCACCTACTCCGACTGGGGCTGACACCTCCGACCGCACCCCGGCCGGGGCGGACATCCGGCGCATTCGCGCCGTCCGCGCCCTCGGCGCACCACCCCAGCGCCCGCCCCCGCTCCGGCGGTCCGGACCAGCCGGGGTACTCTCTGTCCGCGCCGAGCACCCGCGCCTCGGCGGCGTCCGGGGCCGTGCCCCGCGCATCCGCGGCGCACCGGCCGCGACCCGCCCGTGGACCCCCGCGGGCACCACACCGCGACGCATCCGCACCCCACCGCGACGCACCCGACAGACCCGACCCGCCACACATAGGGGAGAACAAGGACGATGGCCGACCGCGTCACGGTGATCGGTTGGGACGGCACCCCGCTCACGGACGCGGCCCGCTCCGCCCTCGGCGCGGCCACCCTCGTGGCCGGCGCCGCCCATCACCTGGCGCTGCCCGAGGTCCCGCCCGGCGCCGAGCGGATCCGGCTCGGCAGCGTGGACCTCGCGGCCCGCAGGATCGCCCAGCACCGCGGCTCCGCCGTGGTCCTGGCCGACGGCGACCCCGGCTTCTTCGGCGTCGTCCGCGCCCTGCGCGCCCCCGAGCACGGGCTCGAGGTCGAGGTCGTCCCCGCCGTCTCCTCCGTCGCCACCGCCTTCGCGCGGGCCGGGATGCCCTGGGACGACGCCCAGGTCGTCGTCGCCCACAGCCGCGATCTGCGCCGCGCGGTCAACGTCTGCCGCGCCCACACCAAGGTCGCCGTCCTCACCTCGCCCGGTGCGGGGCCCGCCGAACTCGCGCTGCTGCTCGGCCCGGTGCACCGCACCTTCGTCATCTGCGAGGCCCTGGGCACCGAGCGCGAGCAGGTCACCGTGCTGACCTCCGACAAGGTCGCCGACCACACCTGGCGCGACCCCAACGTCGTCATCGTCATCGGCGGCTCCGGCACAGCGCCCGTCCGCGGCGGTTCGCCGGCCGGTGCCGGGCGTGGTGCCCTCCAGGGCGGCGGCTGGATCGCCGGACGCGAGCCCGGCTACCCGGGCACTGTCCGCGGCTGGGCGCTGCCCGGCCCCGCGTACGGGACCGCGCTGAGCGAGAGCGAGTCCCCGCAGCTGCGCGCCCTCCAACTCGCCCGCGTCGGCCCCCGCCTGGGCGACCTGGTCTGGGACATCGGAGCGGGCAGCGGTGCGGCGGCCGTCGAGACCGCCGGGTTCGGCGCCGCCGTCATCGCCGTCGACCGCGATCCCGACGCCTGCGAGCGCACCGCCACCCTGGCCCGCCGCTTCGCCGTACAGCTCCAGGTGGTCCAGGGCGTCGCGCCCGAGGTGCTGGAGGACCTGCCGGAGCCGGACGTGGTGCGGATCGGCGGCGGGGGCGCGCCCGTGGTCGCCGCGTGCGCCGCGCGCCGCCCCGAGCGCATCGTCACGCAGGCCGTGACCCGGGACGAGGCGGAGGCCATCGGCGCGGCGCTGGAGGACGGCGGCTACGCCGTCGAATGCGTGCTGTCGCAATCCGTCGAACTGGACACGCGGGGCTGGACCGAACGGGAGCGCGCGGTCGCCTTCATGCTGTGCGGCCACCGCCCGCACCAGTGATTTTGTCCTTGTGACGTTCGCCCCGAGCTTCGCCCCGGTGACCTGCTCCGGGCATCGCCCGGGGTAGGCTGGCGGATCGTTGTACTGCCTATACCGCTGCCCGGCGTTCGGTGCTTTATTGGCCAAAGGCCGGAATGTGCCCCTCCCTTGGTGGGGCCGCGGTAGGCAAGCCTCGGGCGTGTCTACGTGCCGCGCACGGCGCATGCTCGTTCTTGCTCAGGGGGCTTGCTCTCGGCGGTAGGCGGTTGGAAGGAGCACTAGCGATGGGCGAGGGGTACGCATGACCGACACCGGCCAGGTCCCGGGCGAGGGACTGCCGGAGAACGCAGGCGGACGACTCGGACACCCGCACCCGGCGGATGTCCATGCCCCGCCCGCCGACGCCGGTTACATCGAACAGCCGCAGCCCGGTGTCCCTCCCGGCGCCGCCTACACCTTCCCCGACGGCTCCGAACACGTGGGCGAGGAGGACGACCTGCTGCTGATGCCGGGCGCCCAGGGTGCCTGGAGCGAGCAGCAGGCCCAGTACCAGACCGGGGCGTACGAGGCGGGCGTGCTCGACCCCGCCGCGTACGCCGAGGCCCAGATGGTCGAGCCACTGCCCGTGGCGGACCAGTC
Source organism: Streptomyces iranensis (assembly GCF_017874715.1). Classification (GTDB taxonomy): domain Bacteria; phylum Actinomycetota; class Actinomycetes; order Streptomycetales; family Streptomycetaceae; genus Streptomyces; species Streptomyces iranensis. Next base: position 44,438 of record NZ_JAGGLR010000025.1, read on the forward strand.
CCTACCGCAGCAGGCCCCCGCCCCGGCCGCTTACGCGGCGCCCACCGCCCCCGCCCGGCGGCCGCTCCACATGGGCCCGCCGGTACCCGACACCTCCAACGGCGTGGTGCGTTCGCTCGCCGACCGGGGTCCGGCGGCGGGTCGGCACGCCGCGCCCGTACGCCAGCCGGAGCCCCAGCCGCAGGAGCATCAGGTCTCGCCCGAGCAGCAGGCCGTCCCGGAGGTCCCGGACCCGCAGCTCGCGCCCGAGCAGCAGCCGCAGGTGCCGCACCAGGTCGCGTCCCAGCCCGAGCTGCTGCCCGAGCAGCAGCCGGAGTACGGGGCGGGGGCGCAGCAGGGTGTCCCGGCGCCCGAGCAGGGCGGGATGACCGAGCAGCCGTTCGCCGGGCCCGAGCAGTTCGTCATGGCTGAGCAGCCGTTCGCCGGGCCTGAGCTGTTCGTCGTCCCCGAGCAGCAGCCGGTCATGCCCGAGCAGCAGCCCGTCATGCCCGAGCAGCCGCCGGTGGCGGACTACTCCACCGCGCCCCAGTACGCCGCCGGGCCGCAGTACTTCACCCCGCAGCCCGAAGACCCGGGTCGGCTCCCCGGGCCCCAGCTCGCGGACCTCTCGCAGCTCGTCGACGCCCCGCCGCCGGGGGACGCGTGGGACTCCACACCGCCGGCGCGGCAGGGAGTTCCCGTGGAGTCGGGGGTTCCGGCCGAGGAGCCGCAGGTCACGGAGGTGCCCGAAGCGGAGCCCGCTCCCGAGCAGTTCGCCCGGCCCGAGGCGGTGGCGCCGGAGGCGCAGCCGGTCGTGATGGACCAGGGGTATGTGGACCAGGGGTATGTGGACCCGGTGGTCGTGGACCCGGCTGCCGTAGATCCGCACCAGACGGGTGCGACCATCCCGGCCCAGGCCGGGGCGCCCGTCGTGGAGCCCGCCCCGCAGGCCGCCGTGGCCGAGGAGCAGGTCGTCGACATCCCGGCCCAGGTCCAGACCGAGCCGGTCACCGAATTGCCCGAGGCCCAGCCCGTCCCGGCTCCGGTCACGGAGGCCGCACCGGAGATTCCGGCGCAGCTGGCCCATGAGCCGATCGCGATCGAGGTGCCGCCCGCTCCCGCCGCCGAGCCCCCCGCCCAGGAGGTCGCTCAGCAACTCCCGGAGCAGCCCGCCGAAACGGTGGAGCAGCCCGCCGTGGACCCGGGTCACTCGATAGTGGCCGACGAGACGCTTCAGCCCGAGGAGTCCGCCGACGAGGTGTCCCAGCAAGAGGCGCCCGCCGAGCCGCAGGCTGAGGCCGTACCGGAGGCCGATGCTGAGGCCGAGGCCGTGACGCCGGAGGAGCCCGCCGAGGAGCAGACGGCGGCCGAGGCGCTTGAGCAGACGGCGGCCGTGCCGGAGCCCGAGCCCGCCGCCGAGTCGGAGCTCCCGGAGGCGGCGGCCGAGGCCGTGGCTGAGGAGCCGTCACCGGAGGAGCAGGCTCCCGGGGCCGAAGCGGTAGACACCCCGGACGCCGAGGCCGCCGCGAGTGAAGCGCCCGAGGCGGAGGCGCCCGAGACCGCCGAGGCCGGGGCGGCGCCCGCCGGGCCGGAGGCGGAAGCGGCGGCCGAGGCGGTGCCGGAGGCCGATACGGAGGCCACCGAGTCCACGGCGGAGGCTGAAGCAGGGACGGAGGCCCAGCCCGCCGAGCCCGAGGCGGCGGCCCCCGATACGGCCCCCGAAGGCGCGGCCACCGAGCCCGAGCACACCGAGCCCGAAACCCAGGCCACGGAGCAGGACGCCACGGAGCCGGAGGCCGGTACCCCGGAATCCGACGCCCCGGAAGCCATCGAGCCCGAGGCCGGCGCGATGGAACCCACCGAGGCCGAGACCGAGCCCGAGGCCGAGCCCGCCGAACCGGAGACCACGGACGCGGAAGCCGCCGAACCCGAAGCCACGGAGCCCGAAGCCACGGAGCCCGAGGCCGCCGCCGAAGCCGACGCCTCCGAGACCACCGCCTCCGAAGCCACCGACGCCGAGGCCGTCGCCCCCGAGCCGGAGCCCGAGCCGGAATCGGAACCCGGGACGGCCCCCGAGGACGCCAACCCCGAGGCGGCCCTCGAACCAGCGGCGGAGCCGGAGCCCGAGTCGGAAACCGAGCCCGAGTCGGAAACCGAGCCGGAGTCGGAAACCGAGCCGGAGTCGGAAACCGAGCCGGAGCCGGAAACCGAGCCGGAGCCGGAATTCGAGCCCGAGGCGGTCCCCATCCCCATCGGCCCCCGCGCCGAGGGGTACGACGACGCCGAGCGCGCCGCCGTGCACCGCGTGATGCGCGAGCGCCGGGACATCCGTAACGGCTTCCGGCCCGACCCCATCCCGCACGAAGTCCTGCTGCGCGTCCTCGAAGCCGCGCACACCGCGCCCAGCGTGGGGCACTCCCAGCCGTGGGACTTCGTCGTGATCCGCTCGGAGGAGACCCGGCGGGCCATGCACGAGCTGGCCGTGCGCCAGCGGGACGCGTACGCCAAGTCGCTCCCCAAGGGCCGGGCCAAGCAGTTCAAGGAACTGAAGATCGAGGCCATCCTCGAGACCCCGGTCAACATCGTCGTGACCGCCGACCCCACCCGTGGCGGCCGCCACACCCTCGGCCGGCACACCCAGCCGCAGATGGCGCCGTACTCCTCCGCGCTCGCGGTGGAGAACCTGTGGCTCGCCGCCCGCGCCGAGGGCCTCGGCGTCGGCTGGGTCAGCTTCTTCGACGAGCGCGAGATGGTGCGGGAACTCGGGCTGCCCGAGCATCTGGAGGTCGTGGCGTATCTGTGCGTCGGGTACGTCGACGAGTTCCCGGAGGAGCCGGAGCTGATGAAGGCCGGGTGGTCCAAGCGCCGCCCGCTGTCCTGGGTGGTCCACGAGGAGTCGTACGGCCGCCGCACCCTGCCCGGCGGGGACCCGCACAATCTGCTCCAGGAGACCCTGCGCGGCATCCGCCCGCTGGACGCCAAGGCGCTCGGCGAGGCGTGGGAGCGGCAGAAGCGGATGACCAAGCCGTCCGGCGCGCTCGGCATGCTGGAGATCATCTCCGCCCAGCTGAGCGGGCTGTCCCGGCAGTGCCCGCCGCCGATCCCGGAGCCCGCGGCCGTCGCGATCTTCGCGGGCGACCACGGGGTGCACGCACAGGGCGTCACCGCCTGGCCGCAGGAGGTCACCAGCCAGATGGTGGCCAACTTCCTGGGCGGCGGCGCGGTCTGCAACGCCTTCGCCGGTCAGGTGGGCGCCGAGGTGTGCGTCGTGGACGTCGGCGTGGCGAGCGATCTGCCCAGCACCCCCGGGCTGCTGCCGCGCAAGGTGCGGGCGGGCACCGGGGACTTCACCGTCGGCCCCGCGCTCACCCGCGAGGAGGTGCTGCGCGCCATCGAGGTGGGCATCGAGACCGCCCGCGACCTGGTGGCCGCCGGGAACAAGGCGCTGCTCACCGGGGAGATGGGGATCGCCAACACCACCGTGTCGGCCGCCCTGGTCTCCATCTACACCGGCGCCGACCCGGCCGAGGTGACCGGGCGCGGCACGGGCATCAACGACGAGATGCACGCGCGCAAGATCGATGTCGTACGGCGCGGGCTTGAGCTGCACCAGCCCGATCCGGCCGACCCCATCGGAGTCCTGTCGGCGATCGGCGGCCTGGAGCACGCCGCGATCGCCGGGCTGCTGCTGGGCGGCGCCTCGCTGCGTACGCCCGTGATCCTGGACGGGGTGAGCGCGGGCGCCGCCGCGCTGGTCGCCCGCGCCATCGCGCCCGAGGTGCTGGCGGCCTGCATCGCGGGCCACCGCAGCGCCGAGCCGGGCCATGTGGCGGCCCTGAACAAGCTGGGCCTGCGGCCGCTGGTCGACCTGGATCTGCGGCTCGGTGAGGGCACCGGGGCGCTGCTCGCCCTCCCGGTGGTGCAGAGCGCCGCACGGGCGATGCACGAGGTGGCCACGTTCGACTCCGCAGGGGTCACGGAGAAGAACTGATGCGTGCCCCCGCCGCGTAGGGTATCGGCGGGGGCCCCGCCCCACAGACGATCAGCCGCTCCAGCGCCGCAGCGGCCGTTGCTTCGCACGAGGAGAGCCGCACCGCCATGTCCGAAAACTTCGCATACCCGGTCGGGCTGCGCCTTTCCGGGCGGCGTGTCGTCGTCCTCGGGGCGGGTCAGGTCGCCCAGCGCCGGCTGCCCGCGCTGATAGCGGCCGGTGCGGACATCCTGCTGATCTCGCCGTCCGCCACGGCCTCCGTCGAGGCCATGGCCGAGGCGGGGGAGGTGCGCTGGGAGCGCCGCCGCTACCAGGAGGGCGACTTCGAGGGCGCCTGGTACGTCCTGATCACCACCGACGACCCGGAGGCCAACGCCGCCGCGTCCGCCGAGGCCGAGGCGCGCCGCATCTGGTGCGTGCGCAGCGACGACGCCGCGGCCGCCTCCGCCTGGACCCCGGCCACCGGGCGCAGCGAGGGCGTCACCATCGCCGTCCTCACCGGACAGGACCCGCGCCGTTCCGCCGCCGTACGGGACGCCGTGGTGGAGGGGCTGCGCGACGGCACCCTCGCCGCGCCCCGCCACCGCTCCCGCGGCCCCCGTGTGGCGCTGGTGGGCGGCGGCCCCGGCGATCCGGACCTGATCACCGTGCGCGGCCGCCGCCTGCTCGCCGAGGCGGACGTGGTGGTGGCCGACCGCCTCGGCCCGCGCGATCTGCTCGATGAACTGCCGCCGCATGTCGAGGTGATCGACGCGGCGAAGATCCCGTACGGCCGCTTCATGGCCCAGGAAGCGATCAACAACGCGCTGATCGAGCACGCCAGGGCGGGCAAGTCGGTGGTCCGCCTCAAGGGCGGCGACCCCTTCGTCTTCGGGCGCGGCATGGAGGAGGCGGAGGCGCTCGCCGAGGCCGGGATCCCGTGCACCGTCGTGCCCGGCATCTCCAGCTCCATCAGCGTCCCGGGCGCGGCCGGGATCCCGGTGACCCACCGGGGCGTCGCGCATGAGTTCACGGTGGTCAGCGGCCATGTCGCGCCCGACGACCCCAGCTCCCTGGTGGACTGGGCGGCGCTGGCGCGGCTGCGCGGCACGCTGGTGCTGCTCATGGCCGTCGAGAAGATCGGCGCCATCGCCGCGGCCCTCGTCGCCCACGGCCGCGCCGCCGACACCCCCGTCGCCGTGGTCCAGGAGGGCACCACCCCGGTCCAGCGCCGGGTGGACGCGACCCTCGCCACCGTCGGGGAGAAGGTCGCCGCCGAGGGCGTACGGCCCCCGGCGGTCGTGGTGATCGGTGAGGTCGTCGCCCTCTCGTCCCGTGACCACCGGTGACGTCATCGGGACGTAACCGCCGGTAACTTATTCACGTCGGGCTCATTGGCACCGCATCCAGGACAAGGCAGTATCACTTAAGTGGCTGATCTCATCACCGTCGATGATCCGGACGACCCGCGGCTGAGCGACTACACGGGTCTGACCGATGTGGAGCTACGACGCAAGCGGGAGCCGGCCGAGGGCCTGTTCATCGCCGAGGGCGAGAAGGTGATCCGGCGCGCCCGGGTCGCCGGTTACGAGATGCGCTCGATGCTGCTGTCGTCCAAATGGGTCGATGTGATGCGGGACGTGATCGAGGACGTCCCCGCCCCCGTCTACGCCGTCAGTCCCGAACTGGCCGAACGCGTGACGGGCTACCACGTCCACCGCGGCGCCCTCGCCTCCATGCAGCGCAAGCCGCTGCCGGACGCGGAGACGATCCTGGCGGACGCGCGGCGCGTCGCCATCATGGAGTCCGTCAACGACCACACCAACACCGGCGCCATCTTCCGCAGCGCGGCGGCCCTCGGCATGGACGCCGTGCTCCTCTCCCCGGACTGCGCCGACCCCCTCTACCGGCGCTCGGTCAAGGTCTCCATGGGCGCCGTCTTCTCGGTGCCGTACGCCCGCCTGGAGAGCTGGCCGCGCGGACTGGAGGCGGTCCGGGAGGCGGGCTTCAAGATCCTCGCACTGACCCCCGACGAGAAGGCCACCACCATCGACGACGCGGCCCCGCACCGCCTGGAGCGGGTCGCGCTGATGCTGGGCGCGGAGGGCGACGGGCTCTCCACCCAGGCGCTGATGGCCGCGGACGAGTGGGTCCGGATCCCCATGGCCCACGGCGTGGACTCCCTCAACGTGGGCGCGGCGGCGGCGGTCGCCTTCTACGCGGTCACCTCGGGCAGACCCGGGCTCTGACCGGACTTCGCCCCTGGGACCCCGGGGTCTGGGGCGGAGCCCCAGTTTCGGGAAGGGGCGGGGAGGGGAAAGGAGCCCGCCACAGGCGTCACGATCCGTCCGACGCGCCCTAGCGACCGTCAGGTTCGGCCGCCACCGAGCCCGCCCCAGAGCCCGCCACCGAGTCCGCCCCAGAGTCCGCCACCGAGCCCGGCGCCGCCGACGAGACCGCCCCCGTCGGCTTCGGCGGCGAGCCCAGGCCGTTCGCCGGACCCTGACAGCCCTGCGCCGCCGCGATCCCCAGCGCCACCAGCAGCGTCACCACGACGAACACGGTCAGCCGCTGCCGCAGCAGCCGGCGGTTGGGCCCGCTGGGGCGGCGTCCGTTCGGCGAGGTGCGCACGGTCTGGGCCGGGCGCCCCGTACGCGCGGGTGGCCTCGGGCCACCCCGGCGCTGCGCCGGGCGCGCGGGCGTGTTCCGCCCCGAGGGCCGTCCCGAACCCCCGCCCGTACTGGCCCCCGGCCGCTGCGACGGGGGCCCGCTCCGCGGCGCGGGCGTACCGCCGGAGCGCCGCTCCGTGTGCTGGTCGGCATACGCCTCGGGGCGCCGCGCCGGGGGACGGCCCTGCCCGCCGCCGTAGCCCCCGGCACCGGCACCGGCACCGGCACCGGCACCGGCACCGGAGCCGGAGCCGTGGCCGTGCGCCTCGCGCGCGGCGATCTCCTTCAGCCGCAGCGACAGTTGCAGGGTGCTCGGCCGGTCCTCCGGATCCTTGGCCAGGCAGGCGTGGAGCAGCGGCGCCAGGGCGTCGGGGACGCCCAGCAGCTGCGGCTCCTCATGGACCACCCGGTACAGCATCACCTCGGAACTGCCGTGCCCGAACGGCGAGTCCGCCGTCGAGGCGTACGCGAGCGTGGCGCCCAGCGCGAAGACGTCGGTCGCCGGGGTCACCGCCGCGCCCCGCACCTGCTCGGGCGCGAGAAAGCCGGGCGAGCCGACCGCCGTGCCCACGTGGGTGAGGGTGCTGGCCCCGGTCGCCCAGGCGATGCCGAAGTCGATGATGCGCGGGCCCTTGGGCGAGAGCAGGATGTTGGAGGGCTTGAGATCGCGGTGGACGACCCCCGCCTCATGGACCGCCAACAGCCCCTCCGCCAGCGCCGACCCGATCGACGCGACCTGGGCGGCGGGCAGCGGGCCCTCCTCGTTCACCTTGTCGTGGAGGGACGGGCCCGGTACGTACTGGGTGGCGAACCAGGGGCGGTCGGCCTCCAGGTCGGCGGCGACCAGCCGGGCCGTGCAGCCGCCCCGGATCCGCCGCGCGGCGGAGACCTCCCGGGCGAACCGGGACCGGAACTCCCGGTCCTCTGCGAGGTCCGGCCGGATCACCTTCAGGGCGACCCGCTGCCCGCGCCGGTCGGAGCCGAGGTAGACCACCCCCATGCCGCCCGCGCCGAGCCGCCGGTGGAGGCGGAAGGAGCCGACGACACGCGGGTCCTCGCGCCGGAGCCGCATCATCGCCATGTCCGTCCCCTACCTCCGGTGGGGAGGCCCCTAGGGCCTGTCTGGAGTCGTGATCTGGGCTCGCGGGGCGTGGCACGCACGCTCGCGGCGTTGCCGAAATGCCCTAGTAGCTCCGCTACGAGGGCCTTCCGGCGCCTTGCGATCGCACGCACCACGCCCCGCTCCCTGATCCAGATCACAACTCCGGACAGGCCCTAACCCCTGGTGGGGAGCCCCATCCGCTGCCGTCTGCTTGCCGTTTGCCGTCGAACTGCCGCCGGTTCGCCGCTGTGGTTCCGTTGCCGTCCGTCTGACGTGCACAGCTTACGGATTGACGGCCCCTCGCGCTGAGAGGCCGCGCATGCGTCGGCCCATGGATTGTCAGTGGTGCCTGGGATCCTGGAGAAGTGGGCCGGAATCGTGGCAATCCGCGCTCGGGCCCGCTGCTGCGTGATCTCAAAAGGCCGTCTCAGAAGGGGGATTGAGACCGTGAAGGGTGATCGTGTGGAGATAGTCGTGGACGCGGGGGACACGACGCGGACATATGAAGTGGTGGCCACCAGGGCGGGGCGGAGGGTCGAGACGGCGGTCCGGCGGGGGGTGGTGGAAGTGAGCGAAGTCACCCGTAATGGGTCGGTGGTGCGGACTGCCCGCTTCATGGCCAACCGGGTCCTGGCCCTGGTCGAGCAGCCGGTGCCGCGGAGCGAGGAGGGCGAGGGTGAGTAGAGCCCGCAGGGGCTCGGAGGGGCACACTCCGCGGGCTCCGGAGGGCCCCCGGAAGGATCCCTTCCGCGGTCCCCTCCGGGAAGACCCCAAGGCGTGAGGCCGCATCTCCACCCAGGGGAGTAGTCAACGCCTCCCGGGGTCATCCTCCGGGAGGCCCGGCAATCGGTACGAAGGCATGACGCCGAGGACCGGGCCGCGCGCCTAATGTTGTCGTCAAGCGGCGGGCGCAGCACTCGTCCCCCGAGGTCAGACGCTCGCCGCCCCCAGATGTGACGGAGGAGGGACGATGGCGGACACGGCTGGACGCACGGTCATCGGAACACGTCGCAGGTCCGTGAGCGCGGTGGTGGACGCGTTCGGCGGCCCGCAGACCGGCACCCGCCATCCTCTGGTCGCGGCGGCGATGGTGCTGCCGATGGCCATCCTCCTGACCATCACCTTCGGCGGCTGGGATGCCGTCGTCACACAAGCGTCGTCCGTGGCGGGAATGCTGGGGCGCTGAGCGCCCCGGGTCCGGGAGAGCGGCCCGGACCGGGGACTTCCGGCCATTAACCCCGTGGGGACGGGGGTGCGGCGGACGGCACGAATGCCCGGACAGCTGGGGAGCTGTCCGGGCATCGCGCCTTTTGGGCCTCATTCGGGCCGCCGCTGTAAGGACCCCTTACGCGGCTTCACGCGACGCGGCACCGGGGCTACGGCCTCCGCCGGGATCAGCTCAGTTCGGCAGACCACTTTCCGCGGCCGAGGAACGTACGACCGTCGGGCATGATGTCCACCCGGGCCCCTCGCACCGGTAGCTCGCCGTTGCTGAGCCAGTAGTCGCGGACCTTATCGAGGGCGTCCCACAGCCGGCGGGGGCCGCCCTGGTGCACGGTGGGCCGCTCGTTCCCGGTCGCCGTCGCCCGGGCCCACGATCCGTCGGCGTGTGCCATGAGCGCGACACGCTGCTCGCCGTCCTCCCGGTACTCGTGCTCGATACCGGGCGCCTCGACGTCGAGCATGGAAGCGAGGTCCCACGCGTTCGTGACATCGACGACGGGGTACGGAGCGCGGGTGACATCGTCTCCGTCCAGCTCCGCGGCCTTGGCGAGGCGAACGGCCACACCGGGCGGGTAGTCGTCACCGTGGCGCGCGTGCATGAACCCCGCGCGGTCCCACTCGACGCGCCCGGTCGCGCCCCCGTCCGTGTCCTTCTCGGCCGTGACGAGAAGGGAGGTACCGGCGATCGTGGTCACCAGCCGACCGCCGGGGCGGAGCACCCGGAGCCAGCTTTCGGGAATCGTGCGTACGGATACAGTCGCGACGATCCGGTCAAAGCTCGCGGGCTCGTACGGCAGGTCCCCGGTCGCGTCGATCGTGTCGAGCGTGGGAGCGACCCCAGCCTCGCTCATCCGCTTGCGGGCGATCTCGGTCAGGTAGAGGTCGACATCGACGCTCGTCACCTGCTCGTCGCTCAGTCGGCGGGCAGCGAGGGCGACCCCGTACCCGCTGCCCGTGCCCACGTCGAGCAGCCGGTCGCCGTCATTGATGCGGGCGTGCTGGAACATGCCCACGACCAGGCTCGGCAGGGTGGCCGAGGACGTCGGCCGACCGTGCGGCCGGTCGGCCGCCGTGGCGTAGTCGGCGTGTAAGGGACCGACACGGGTCACGAGCGAGGTGTCGCGGTACGCCGCGTCAAGCCAGCGATTCGGGTCTGAGGGGCCGTCGTGCAGTTCCCAGCCGTCCGAACCGCGCTTCCACCATCGGGGGATGAACAGGTGCCGTGGCGTGGCGGCGACGGCCGGTGCCCATCGGGAGTGCCGGTGTGTTGCGGCGCCAGCCAGAGCGACGGCGCGGGTGGACCAGTTCACGCGTGGACTCCAAGGGAGGGCGGCGGGGCGGGCGCGAAGTGCTTGGGGTTGCAGGCGGGCGTACGGGCGGGGTCGCAGTCGTTCGAATCGTCCGGGGTACAGGCGCCGGCGCGCGGCTCGGGCACGGCTGCAATCATCTCGCCCCATCGGCCGCTGTGCAGGATCTCGGCGAGACGCTGTTCGCGGACGTTGCCGGAGACCATGAAGCGGCTGAGGATGCAGCCGGACACGGCCCCGTCGGGGGAGACGGACACGCGATGCCGGAAGCAGTGCCCGCACAGCTCAGCGGCGTTCGGCATGCTCGTGTCCTGCTCGGTCGCGCGGCCGACCTTGCGCATGCGGTCGACCTGGATTTCTTTGATGCCGAACCGGTGCAGCTCCGCTTTGGCCTGCTCGACGCGCTGCCCCTCGATTACTTCGACGATGCCGGCGCGCATGGGGATACCGCGGCGGACCGCTTCGACGATGTTCGCCCTGGTGCGGTCGAGGCTTCCGCGCGTGCGGGTGATCTCCTCTTGCTGGGCTCGGTCGTCGCTGTAGTAGGACGTGGCGAGGCAGACGCCCTTACGACTGAACGAGTCCCACAGCGACGGCCGTACGTGAGTGAGGTTCGAATACACCTCGACTTCGAGGCCAGCATCGAGGGCTTCGTCGATGAACTGCGGCAGGTGCGGCGAGAGGGTCGGCTCGCCGCCGATGAACTGGACCAAGGGGATGCCCAGCTCAGCCACGTCCGCGATGACGTGCGACCAGTCGTCGCGGGTCATGCGCCCGGAGGGTGCCTGCGGGCTGCTGTCGGTGCAGCAGTGGGTACACCGGAGTTGGCAGGTTCCGGTGATCTCCAGCTCAACGGATTGGATACCGATCACGGTAGGTGTGCTCACGTGAGTGCCTCCATGAGTAGACGGGTGCGACCCTGGCCCTGCAGTCGCCTGGGGTGGTGCACCGCCCCCGCGCCGCGGGGGAACCGGTAAAAACGCGGGGTCGGCGGTCAACGGGCGGCGTGCCTCGCCGGTTTCCGGCGGCGCCGGCCCGCCCTCGCCGGGGTGGGTGGGTAGGACCTCGCGAGTGCCGCTTAGGTCATGGGCGGTCGCTGCACAGTGGAAGGTGAGGGGAAGCGATGCGGGGGTATGTGCCGAGGCGGGCGGAGCGAGCGTCCGCACAGCTGTGCTCACCGGTTACCCTCGCGGGCCTGGTGCCGCTGCTCGATGATGTGGTCGAGCTGGATTCGGTACAGCTCGACCTGCCTGGGCGTCAGAATCAGGACTGACTCGGACATGCCGCCGTCTTCGTGGTGGACCATGACCGGTAGGGCGGCCTGCTGCGCCCGGTGGTCGTAGATGACGTCCCGTTTCAGGGGACTGACGTGGGTGACCGGCACGGGCACGGGGCGCAAGGTGTCACCGCTGGACGGGGCCGACCATTCCCGGCCGCCTCCCGGCGGGCGCAGGTGGTAGGACGCCGAGCTTGCGCCCGGTACACGGACTACGACGCCGATCCGCCCGTTCTCCGCGAGGTCTGAGGCGAGGTCGCCGAGCCGGGGGCGAAACGGGGTGCCTGCGCGTAACTCGGCGCGCTGTGCAGGGAGTTGCTTCGAAGTCTGTTCGGCCATGCCCCGAAGCTAGGAGGAGGGCGGCGGCCGAATATGAACCGCAGGAATATCGCCCTCATCCATCGAGGTGAAAGCGGTCTGACATGCGGCGCAGCTTCTCACGGGTGGTCGCTCGTTCGGCGTAGACGAGGCTACGCAGGGTTGACCGCGCAATGGGGTGGTTGCGGATGAGCTGGGGCGCGATGTGTTCGGCCTTCTCCAGTTCCTTCAACGCCTTGTCCCGGTTTCCATCCCAAAGCCACGCGCGGGCAAGGTCCATGTGGTGATGTCCCTGGCGGGAGTTGGGGAGCCCGGCGACAAGTTCCGAACTGGTCTTGCGGTTTATGGCCAGTGCCCTTCGCTGCTCGCGCATCTCAAGCGCAACGCTGATGGCGTGGATCTGGACGTTGCCCGGCGAGAACGTGAGCGAATGCCGGTCGTACACCGGGGGACCGGAGTGTTCGCCCAACCGATCTGCGGCGTCCCTGGCGTGCGCGATGCGGTCTTCGGCCTCTGCCCGGTGTCCGCCCCGTGCTGCTGAGACTGCCGCGCGCAGTTGCAGCGAGCCCCATGCGCGGATGGCCAGCGGTTCGCCCTGGTCGTATCCCTGCTGCACGCTTCGAAGCGCCTTGTCCGAGAGGACGACGGCGTCCGCCCAATCTGCGGTTGCCCACATGTCCCACACCCGCATCCAGTCGGCCACGGCTGGCATGACGGAGTCGCCGGATAGCCGGGCCGACCATGCGGCTCGTTCACAGGCCATCGCGACCAATTCGGGGTGGCCGAGGGCGTGTGCGGCGGTGTGCGCGAACTTGCAGCACACGGCGTAGATCGCGAAAGCTTCCTCGCGCTCATGGTCGGTCGATACCTCGGCGAGGGCGCGAGCCTCCCGGAACAGGTCGGGAAGCACCTGCATGATCGCCACGTTCGCAGCTGCGTCGCGTAGGCGGTGCAGTCGGGTGGTCTCCTGCCAAAGCTGACCAGCCGGCCGCGGGATGCCGTCGAAAATGGGGGTGAGGTCGTACCGGCGCAGTTCCCGCAGGACTGATGACGCGGCGATCTGCCACTGATTCTCGTCGGGTGAGCTGTTGTACGGACGGCCGATCAGGTCGTTCGGGTGCACGTGCAGTTCGGCGGCGAGCAGGTTGAGCAGGCCGACCCGATCAAGTTCGATGAGGCCGCGTTCCATCTTCGACACCCACCCCTGAGACTTCCCCAGGGCGGCGGCGAGGTCGGCCTGGGGCATCCCGAGACGGAGCCGTGCGCGCCGTGCGCGACGGCCGATCTCCTCGGCTTCTTCCAACATCAGTGCGCCCCCTTTGCGGTGTGGCGCCAGCGGGGTTCAAGCGGGCGGCGAGGCATCCGTGCTCCATCCGTCAGGCGTATATCTCAGACGGTACCCAGAGTGCGCGACGGGTGTGGAGCGCTGCAGGGCAATTAGTGCGCCAGGGACGACAAAGGCGCCCCCGCGCGGCCTTGAGCGGCCGTACGGGGGCGTTGTCGTGTCATCGGCTGGTGAGCTGCCGTAGGGACAGCAGCAGGCCGCACAGGGCGACCAGCGCGGCCACGGACGGGAGTGGCCAGCGTGCGCGCTCGAGGGTGTCGAGGCGCGCGTCGTGGGCGTTGAGGCGTCGGGCGTGTCCCTTCTGCGTCTCGTCGCTCTGGTCGTGGCGCTGCACGAGCAGAGCGAGGGCGCCGTCGGTGGTGACCTCCGCGACGATCGCCCGGAACTTGTCGACGATCGTGCGCAGTATCGAGCGGTGAGTCGAGGTCACTACGTCGACGGTCTCCTGTGCGAGGTGGTCAACGGCCTGCGCGTTCGGGGTGATTTCGTCGACCAGCTGCCGGGCGCGGTCGGGCAGTGCGCCGAGCTCGGCGACCGCGGCGCGGTGCCCGGTGTTGTACGCCTCGGCGATCGCGTCGAACACGTCGAGGCGTACGGCCTTGCCGAGCTCGTCGACGCCCTGTGCGCTACGGCGCAGGGCAGTCACGGCGGTGAGCTTGCGCTCGGCCCACCCCGGAGCGTCGAGGCCGTCGGCGAGTAGCCGAGCGATGATGCCCGCCAGGTGCAGCTCGGCCGCGGCGTACAGATCGCGGGTGCGCTCGGTGAGGGGTTCAACCATGCCGGGGTGAATTGCCATCAGACACCCCGAATCTAAGATTGCGTGACACGAGCAGTGCCATGCTCGGAGGGGTGGGAGGGGTTCCAGTGACGGACCAGCCAGAAGACAACGAGGAATGGAGCGAGCTCCAGCTCCGCGTAGATCCCGAGGATGGGCCCTGGCTTGCCCACAGCCTCACTCACGTAATCGCGCAGGCGGGCGTGGTGATTGCAGCGACGACGTTCCTTCAAGCCGTCACTCAGCATTTCGGTAATCGGTTGGCTGGCACTATCGACGACGGCACACGTTCCGCCGTGCGCCGCTTCTTGCGACGCCAAAATCTCCAAGCAGGCAGCCTTGAGACCGAAATCGAACTCCGGACAGAGCGAGGGTGGCGGGTCTCGTTCACGCCTGACGTGCCCGCAGAGGCTTTACAGCAGCTATCTGACCTCTGCAATGCCGACCCGCCACACCCGGAGCTGGGGTCCTTCCTGATCAACTACGGGCGGGGTGGTTGGGAGGGATGGGGCGGCGTCGACGGAGAGTTCACCCACTACCGGTGGGAGCCCGAAGGGAAGTGCTGGACTCCTAGGCAGCCGAGCTGAACGGGAACGTCCCGACAAGATCGGGCGCGGCTGCTCCGGTCTCGGCGAGGATGAGGTCGACCTCGGCCTTTACAGCGGTGTCGTCCCATTCCGGATGCAGGGCCTTGACCTTGGTTGCGGTCGATTCGGCGCCCCCCTGCTCAGTAGCTCGAGCGTCGTCGCCTTCTGCTGCTCGGACTCCGCCACTCCATCCCCGAACTCGACGCGCGGCCGGTCGGGCGTGATGGGGCTGTTGAACTGGGCAGCGTCGACCAGCAACAGGACATGCAGCATGTCGGCGACGGCGCGTCGCCAGTACCCGGCCTTCTTCTTCCGGGTGACCATGCTGCGCGCGGTGCGGGCGTCGACCTCGGTCGCGGTGACGGGCTGCCCGTCGCCGTCGAGGCCGAACGCCTGCGCGTCGTACCCGGCTGTCTGCACGGCCTGTCGTACGACGCTCTCGGCGGTGCGCTGGTGCTCCTCGACGCGGATCTCGAACTGCGCAAGTGTGATGCCGCTGCCCTCGTTGGGCGGCATCTTCAGGCCGTGCCAGAGCTCGCGGTCATCATCGAACGATGCGCCGTTGCCCGGGCCTTCGCTGCGAAGGTAGCCATCGGGCACGATCAGCCGTGCGCGGGCGAGGCGGATATCGCGCATCCATGACGTCCATGTCTCGTCGAGGGCGTCGAACAGGTCGTGTACGCCCGCGAAGTCGCTTCGGCCGATGGGGCTCGAGCGGTGCAGCATGTTGGGCAGCATGTTGGGCACGTAGGCGGCCGTGAGCTGCGTGATCCCGGTCGTGACGCTCGGCTCGCCGTCGTCGCCCGGGGCGACCTGTGCGGCGAGGTCGGCGGTGTCGGGGTGCTCGGGGGCACGCGGCGGCCGATATTGTCGGGCGTGCCCTCGTACAGCGCGTGCACGACGCGGCCCGGTTCGTGCCGCTCGATGTGCCGCCATACGGTGTGATCCGTTGAGCTGTCGAGCTCGCGCCAGAAGCTGACGGCGCACAGCATGCCGAACCGAAACTCGGGGATCGCGGCGTCGGGCTGCATGACGGTGAGCAGGGGGGCGCGGCACTAGGTCGCGGTCCCACGTCACGCGCAGGAAGCAACCGGACAGGGCGGCGGCCTGCTCCGCGGCGCCGAGCAGGGTCTCTTGAACGCTGCCTTCGTCGAGCAGCTGCTCGAGGCGTTCCTGTGTCGGGGTGTCGTCGACGCGGATCGCCGGTATGTCGGCGAACAGCAAGTCGGCCGACGTGCGGTCGACATCGCCGGGCAGGGGCACATGTAGGCGCTGCTCGCGCTTGCGTGTGCGGTGCTCGGTCGAGCGGCGTCCCCACAGCTTGCGGCGCTCGCGGGCCTCGGGGTGGTGGCCGTAGATGCGGGCGAGGCGGTGCCGGTCGCCGCTGTACCACGCATCATCGATGCGCATCTTGGCGTAGTAGGGGGCCCACTGCGGTGGGGGCCACGCTGCGCCGTTATGTGGCAAGGACATGTGACCTCCCATTGGTGATCTTTTGAGGCCCCGGCGTAATCTTCCGTCGCATGGGTCAACAGCGGGATGTTCGGAATGATTTGAGCGGGCACGGATGGGGGAACGTCGTGCAAGCGGGGGCCGTGCACGGCGACATCCGGTTCGAGACGTCTACTGCTCCTGTGAGCCAGGAGTCAGCAGATCTGCAACGACGCTGGGAAGCACGTCAGCGGCGCCTCTTGGACGAAGAAGAGGCGAGGGAGGCGCAAGGTCAGGCACGGGCGGAGAGTTACGTGCGCCACGCCCGCGTAAGGAGGCGCGTGAATGTTCTAGTCTTGATCATCTTTAGTGCGGGCGCGGCGCTCTATTCCTCGGGCATCAGGACGTCCGTGACGCTCTCTCTGAGCGCCTTGGCCGTCTTCATTGTCCCCGCAGCTGTATATGGGTTGACGCACTACTCGCTGATCTTGAAGAGGTGGCGAGCCGGGAAAACGATCAAGGTACCGAAGTCTCGTTTGTACTGGTGAGCAGGTGCCGCCACTCGTGCGCCGTCGAGTGGACGACGTAGCGCAGGGCGTCGGCTGAGTGGTCGTCGACCTTGAGCGGGGCGTCTTCGCCGCGGTCGGTCGCCTTGGGGTCCCAGCTGTAACCGGGTAGCTCGGTGAGCAGTCCCTCGCAGGACCGGTGCACGAGCAGGCGGCCGGCGGCGAGCAGGCTCGACACGCTGCGGATGCCGTCGGCTACGTCATTGGTGGCGCGGGCGAGGCCCGGGTGCCCGTCGGCCCACATCTGCGTACTGAACGACGCGGCGCTCGGGTCGATGAACGTCCACTCGGGCGCCACGCCCGCGGGCGCGTCCGGGTCGGCATCCGGGTGCCGCCAATGGCCGAGCCACTTGCGGACAGCGGCACTGTACTGGGCGTCGGTCATGCTCTGGTGCGTGGCGCGCGCCTCGTGCCGCCACTCGCCACAGGCGTACAGGCGGTCGTCGACGCCTTCGCCGAGCAGCAGCGCGACAAAGGGGTTCGTCGTGCCGTAGTCGACACCGAGCCAGTACCGGCGCATGTCGGGCAGGGCGTCGACGACGTGCGCGCCCTCGTCCCACGTGTCGTAGATGGCGCCCTCGGCGACGACCCATGCACCCTCGATCATCCGTTTCCGCCACAATCCGACGTACTCGGCGGCGAGGTCGGCGACGTACTCGGGCGACAGGCTTGGGTTGTCGGACAGGCGGAAGTGCCACGACCTGAGATTCAGCTCGGCGGCGCGGCCGAGGTATCCGACCTTGAGCCAGTGCCGCGGCGAGTCCGGGTTCGTCGTGGCGAACAGGCGCGCGCCCGGGACGCTGAGCCTCGCGAGTAGCTGCGTCCAGAACTCCTCTGGTACGAGGGTTGCCTCGTCGACGTACGCGAGCTGCGCCGTCAAGCCTCGCAGCCGGCCTTCGGCGCGGGTGTCGGCGGCGCCGATCAGGTGGACCGTGTGGCCGAGAATGGTCGCCGTGGTGGCGCCGCGGGTGTGGTGCACGTGCCGGGCGAGGGGCCCGAACAGGGCGGGAGCTGTCCGGGCATCGCGCTTTTCTGGGCCCATTCGGGCCGCCGCCGGGGCCCCTTCCCGCGGTCGTACCGGGTGCCCGGATCAGTGAGGCGTTCGGCGAAGCGCACCCAGCGTAAGGATCATGAGCACCGCGGTGCATCCGCCCAGCACCATGACCGCGGACGGAGAGCTGCGGTCCAGGACGACTCCCCCTACGAGCGCACCCATAGAGATCGTGGCCTGAAAGGAGGCGGTGAACAGGACCGATGCCGCTTCCGGGGCATGCGGTGCCGCCTTGGCGAAGCAGGTCTGCGACGCGACCGGCACGGCGCCGTACGCGATGCCCCACACGATCAGCAGTACCACCGCGCCGGCCTCCCAGCGGCCCAACGCTGGAAGCAGGAGGGTCACCGCGGCGATCAGGCCGCCCGCGAGCCCGAGGACGGTCCGGGGATACCGGGCCACCCAGGCGCCGCCCAGGAAGTTGCCGAGGATGCCGGCGGCACCGTAGAGCAGCAAGAACGTGGTGATCAGAGCATCGCCGACATGGGTGGCCTGTTCCAGGAACGGTGTCACGTAGGTGTACGTGCCGAAGTGAGCCAGCACGACAAGAAACGTCAGCAAGAGCGCGAAGCGGATGCTGGCGCTGCGGAGCATGCCATTGAGGACGCCCAGCCGTGTGGTCTGGATCGGCGGAAGCGGCGGCACGAGCAGGAGCAGCATGACCAGTACGCCGACCGCCAGGGCTCCCATGACGGTGAAGGCCGTTCGCCATCCGGCGAGATCTCCGATGAGGGTGCCGGCTGGTACGCCGAGAACGGATCCCAGCGGCACGGCAGAGAAGATCACAGCGGTGGCCCTGCCGACCGGGACCGGCGGCACCAGTCGTTCCGCCAACCCGCCCCGATCGACCAGAAGCCGCCGATGGTGATCCCCACCATGATCCGAGAGGTCAGTACGGGCCAGTAGTCGGGCGCCGCGGCGGCAAGGAAGTTCGCCAATGCCAGCAGGAGCATGAAAGCGCACAGCATCAGTCGGCGGTCGAGGCGTGCCGTGGCCGCGGTGACCAGCGGAGCGGCGATAGCCGCCAGGAAGCCGGGCATGGCCATCATCAGTCCGGCCATCCCGTCCGAGACGGTGAAGCTGGATCCGATCGAGGTCAGCAGACCGATCGGCAGGATCTCGGTGGTGACGGTGGCGAAGATCCCCAGCATCACCGAGACCACGGCCGGCCACCCCTTCAGCGGGGCCCGATGGGGCGAGAGTTGGCCGTCGACCGAAGCGGTGATGGTGATCGGCATGGCGTTCCGTCCTGTGAGAGGCAGCGCGTTCGCCATCAGCCCAGCAGGTTTCATCAAGAGGTGGCTGGCAGGTCTGCGACCGCACCCTTGCCGTTCACGGGTGATGTTGTATCCCCGCGAGCGCCTATGACCAGCCCTCCGGTCTGAGGAGACGGTTGATCAGCGGGGGCGCAGGCCGTCGATGAGCAAGGTGCAGATGGACTGCAGGGCGGCCTCGGACCCCGGGGACCGCCATTCGGGGGCGTGCGCCGGATGGTGGTAGGCCATGGTGGCGTCGAAGACGGTTCGCGCCGTCGCGGTGGGGTCGGGGGAGGTGAAGTCGCCGCTGGTGACGCCGTCGGCGATGATGACGCGCAGCTGCTCGACCAGGTCGGTCACATGGTCGGCGGCCGCGCTGCTGTGTTCGGCCGCCAGGACCCGGTACGTGGCGAAGAGCTCCGGGTCCTCGGACAGCAGGGTCCGCTTGGCGGCGAACAGCGTGGTGAACCAGGTGCGGAGCCGCTCGGGCGGGGCCTGCCGGGTGTCGGCCGCGACCGCCGCGAGGGGGTCGCGCGCCCGGCCCAGCCAGCGCCGGGTGACGGCTTCGCGCAGCGCCGCCTTGGACGGGAAGTGGCGGTAGACGCTGGCGTGGCTGACTCCCAGAGCCCGCGCCACGTCCAGCACCGTGGCCTTCGCCGGTCCATGGCGGCGCAGCACGTCCTCGGTGGCCGTCAGGATGGTCTCGGCGTCGAGGGGGCCGGAACGCATCAGGGCTCGCCGTTCCGTACGAACCGCACCGCGCGGCTCCCGGCCCCGGCGGCGGGCACCGACTGCTCCCTCAACTCCAGTTCCTCCTAGTTGTACTGACCGGGCACGTTGATTGAGAACAGGGGACCTGATCGGCAATCACGATGCGGGGGTTGAGTGTCTGTTAGCCAGGTCCCTGGCGAGCTGACTGATGCGTGCGCGGGCCGTCTCAGGGTTGAGCACCTCGATGTGGTCGCCGAACTGAAGAAGCTGACGCACCGACTCGATGTCGGGGTAGCGCACGACGACGACGCACGAGCCTTTTCCCGCGTCGGAGACATGGTGGATGCGGGTGCCGAGGATGCGCCGCGCCAGGTCGAGACCCTTTTCCGGCAGGCGGATGGTCACGCTCACGCGATCTTGCCCCTCGGTGCGTTTCTTCAACACGGCCCATATGGTGCGGAGGCTTTCGCCTGGTTGGAGCACAGCTGGTGCGTCTAACTGTTCGAAGGCCGATAGTCGTTCCAGAGCGAGCAGCCGGCTGTCACCCTGGTCATCGGCGACGAGATACCAGCGACCTGATTTCGCCACGATCCCGTACGGGTCGACCACCCGTGTCGAGGCCTGGCTCTCGGCGCTGCGCCGGTACAGGATTCGAAGGCGTCGCCGGTGTCGCAGGGTCGAGGCCAGAGCCGATACTTCGACCGCTGCCTCGGGGGCAGCAAACCACGCGGTGCTGTCGACAAGCACCAGGTCAGCCAGCCGCAGCGGGCTCGGCGACTCAGGTGCAGCAGCCTGGCGGGCGGCGATCTTGCGCTCGGCCGACTCCCACACCGCAGTTAGACCCATTCGCTCACGTAGTGCGCTGTCCAAGCCGGCCACGGATAGGGCCTCCAGTTCTGGTGGTTCCAGATGGGATGCGTTGAGCCGTGCACTGGGGAGCAGGACGATCCCGCCGTTCCGCCCACGTTCGGCATAGACGGGCACGCCCGCTGTCGATAGCGCCTCGACGTCCCGCAGCACAGTCCGCCGGGACACCTCAAGACGCGCGGCGAGCTCCGTGGTAGTGAGCCGCTGACGGGTCTGCAGGAGCAGCAGGAGATGCAGGAGCCTTGAAGCCTTCATGCTTACCCATGTTCTCAGAAAAGGTGACAGGTCCCGTCGCGATTGGGTGATCCGCTGGGTGCTGGACCGAGTAATCAACGAGTTGAGGAGCACTCCATGCCCGCACCGAACCTGTTCCTGATCGGCGTCCGCGACGCCGAGGCCGCCACCGGCTTCTACAGCGACCTGTTCGAGATCGAACCGACCTTCACCAGTCCCCACTACGTAGCCTTCGAAGCTGCCCTCGGTGTCCTGTTCGCACTGTGGACGGGCTACAGCGAGCACGCGGTCCCGAGCCTCCCTCGTACGACAGAGATCGGACTCATGGTGCCGGGGCCATCGGAGGCGATTGACGAGATCTTCACGAGGTGGGCCTCGAAGGGGGTCCACGTTGTGCAGGAGCCGCATGATGCTGTCTTCGGCCGCACGTTCGTGATTACGGACCCTGACGGCAACCTCATCCGAGTCTCCCCGGTCGACTGACCTGCACTATCCCTCCCCGCATATCTCCAAGCTGAAGGGCCGGCCACACACCATGGCCGGCCTTTCAGCCTGTCTAGGAGCTCAGAAATGTCGCATTCGAACGCGGCCCTCATCCCGCGCCACCGGCTGAAAGTCGCTCGACTCGTCGCTGACGACGGCTGGCCAGTCAGCGAAGTCGCGGCCCGCTTCCAGGTGTCCTGGCCGACCGTGAAGCGCTGGGTCGATCGCTACCTCGCAGGCGAGTCCATGCAGGACCGATCCTCACGACCGCGGAGCTCTCCGGCCAAGACACCCAAGACCGTGACGAAGAGGTGCGTCAGCCTGCGACTACGTCTGCGGGAAGGGCCGGTCCAGCTCGCTGCGAGACTCAATATCGCCCCGTCGACAGTGCATCGAATCCTGCGATCGGCCCGCCTGAACCGACTCGCCTACGTCGACCGTGAGACCGGTGAGCCCGTCCGCCGGTATGAGCACGACCAACCGGGATCACTGGTGCACGTGGACGTGAAGAAGCTCGGGAACATCCCCGACGGTGGCGGCTGGCGCTACGTCGGCCGCCACCAAGGCGAGAAGCACCGCGCCGCGACGCAGAGCAAGTCACGCAACGCCTACGGCGGCCCGAAGGTCGGATACGCATTCGTGCACACCGTCATCGACGACCACTCCCGCGTCGCCTACACCGAGGTCCACGACGACGAAACAGCCGTCACCGCCGTCGGCTTCCTGCACCGGGCTGTCGACTGGTTCGCTGACCGTGGCGTCACCATTGAGAGGGTCCTGTCGGACAACGGCGGCGCGTACCGCTCGTACCTGTGGCGCGACAACTGCGAAGCGCTTTCGATCACCTCGAAGTTCACGCGCCCTTACCGCCCGCAGACGAACGGGAAGGTCGAGCGCTTCCACCGCACCATGGCCGATGGCTGGGCCTACGCCCGCTGCTACACCAGCGAGCAAGAACGACGCGACGCACTGGCCGGTTGGCTCCACCAGTACAACCACCACCGCCCCCACACCGCGTGCGACAACCAGCCGCCATTCTCACGATTGATCAACGTGCCCGGTCAGTACACCTAGTGGCTCGTCAGAAGACCGCGAGCGGGTTGACGGGCACCCCGGTCAGCCCGTGGATACGCGGCGGCGCCACGGTGAGCAGGAAAGCATAGCGGCCCAGCTCCGCGCAGACGGCGGCGAGCTCGTCCACCTCGGCTGCGTCGATCAGGGGCAGGCCCATCATCGGCAGGGCGACCCGGTGCAGCGGCAAGGGGCAGGCGGGGTCCAGGTCCGGGTGCGCGTCGCCGATGTCGCCCGCGTAGAGCGACACACCGCGCCGGTGCATCCAGCGCACCGCGTCCAGGCTCATCCCCGGCATCGGGCGGTCGGGGTCGGGTGTCATGGACCATCCGCAGCGCACCACCAGGGCGTCCCCGGACTCCAGCCGTACGCCCTGGCGCTCCTCGGCCGCCTCGAAGTCCCGCGAGGTGACCGCATGGCCACTGGGCAGCGGGCCGTCGGCCGCCAGGTCGAGCAGGATTCCCCGGGTGGCGATCCCGGCGGCGTACGCCGCCGTGGAGCCGTGCCGGGCGCCGGCCGGGGTCACGGCCTCGTCCACGGGCCGCCCCGGATAGACCCGCCCGTCGCGGATCGTGTGCCCCAGTGCGTCGAGGTGCGTCGAGCGCGGGTGGTGGTTGGTCACCAGCATCACATCCGCCGTGGCGGGCGCCGGGGAGCCGACGTACACCATCATCTGCTGGACCGGCGAGGCGTCCTGGGTGGAGGGCGCGAAGGGGCCGCTGATGAGTGGCGTCGGCCGGATCGGAAGCGCGAGTGACACCGTCCGCCCGGTGCGGGCCTCCGCGGCGCCCCTGGTCCGGGCCTCCCCGGTGATGAGGTTGAGCGTGCCGCGCTCGTCGTCCTCGCCCCACCGGCCCCAGTTGCTCGGCGGATCCTCCGGCGCGTCGGTTCCCGTGTGTTGTGTGTCCATGGCGCCGAAACGTACCGCCATGGGTTACAGAGTTCAAAGTTTGTAACCCATCTAAGGGCGGGGCACGTGGAGCCCGCGCGCGGGTGTATCGCCCGACACCAGGAGGCCCGGAGCCCCGGCACCCCGCCCGGCAAGAGCTACGATCCCGGGGCAGCCGATGACATGGGGGGAGCCGTGAGCCAAACCGCGGCGCAGCTCGCCACCGCCCTCCGCCGGGCCCGGCGCGACGCCACCGCCGAGGTGACCGTCCTGGCCGACCGGCCCGACGGCACCGTCGTCCGGTGCGGCCATATCGTCGCCAAGGCGCATCCGCCCGGCACGGACCCGGCCGAGCTGGCCGTCCGGCTGGGCGTCGCGGCCCATCCCCGGTGCGCGGGGATACTGCTGCCGCCGGTCGACGGCATGGCCGCGCTGCCCGACGGGCGACAGGTCACCCTCTGGCCGTACGGCGAACCCGTGGCACCCGACGCGCCGGACGCCGCCCCCTGGGCCGAGGCGGGGAAGCTGCTGGCCCGGCTGCACTCCGTACCGATCGCCGAACTGCCCGGCCCGCTCCCGGCGATGCGCGGTCCGGCCAAGGCGGCCCGCGCCATCGCCCGGCTACGGGCGGCGGCGCTCCCCGACAGCGTGGCCACCCGGGCCGTGCTGCGGGCCTGGGCCGGACTGCCCGGCTGGGCCCGGGGCGTGGACCGTATGGATCGTGGCGTGGACCGTATGGACCGGCTGGATCGCGTGGGCCGCCCGGATCATCGGGACCGCGCCGACCGCGTGGAAGGCCAGGACCGCGCCGACCGCCTTGAAGGCCGGGAACACGGCGACCGCGTGGACCCACGCGAGGGCGACGGCGTTGGCTTCGGCGGCGAAGACAACAGGCTCTGCCACGGCGACCTCCACCTCGGTCAGCTCATCCGCCACCGCGCCACCGACTGGCGGCTGATCGACATCGACGACCTCGGCCTCGGCGACCCGGCCTGGGACCTCGCCCGCCCCGCCGCCTGGTACGCCGCCGGGCTGCTCGCCGCCGAGGACTGGGAGCGGTTCCTCGGGGCGTACCGGGCCGCGGGCGGCTCCGCCGCGGGGGAGGGCGATCCCTGGCCGCGGCTGGACGTGCCCGCCCGCGCCCTCACCGTCCAGACCGCCGCGCTCGCACTCGCCAAGGCGGCTGCTGCCGGACGGGCGTTGGACGAGGCCGAGGAGGCGATGGTGGAGGCGTCCGTCCGCATCGCCCACTTCATGGAAGCCGCCGGCTGAGGCCGTAGGGTGAAGTCCACGCGCCCGGACGCATGTTCCGGCGCGCTCTGTCAGAAGCATGAGGAGTTGAGCGGACCATGCAGTGTCCCAAGTGCCATGCGCCGATGCACACGTACAACCGCAATGGCGTGCAGATAGAGCAGTGCAGCGGCTGCCGGGGGATCTTTCTGGACTATGGGGAGCTGGAGGCGCTGACCCGCCTTGAGTCGCAGTGGACGCAAGCGGCGCCGCCCGCCCCGCCCGGTGCCCCGCAGGCGTACCCGGCCGCACCCGCGTGGGGCGCCCCGCAGCACGGGCACCATGGCGGCCATCACGGCCACCACAAGCGCGGCTTCGGGCACATGCTCTTCTCGTCCTGAGAAGCTTCCTGGCCGGAGAAACGTCAGAGGGCCGGAGCTTTCGCTCCGGCCCTCCGCCGATCGGTGTGGACGATACTGGGATTGAACCAGTGACCTCTTCCGTGTCAGGGAAGCGCTCTCCCGCTGAGCTAATCGTCCTCAGGACTGCGTACGCGATACTGGGATTGAACCAGTGACCTCTTCCGTGTCAGGGAAGCGCTCTCCCGCTGAGCTAATCGCGCAGGGTGGATCCGCGAGGATCCGAGTGGACGATACTGGGATTGAACCAGTGACCTCTTCCGTGTCAGGGAAGCGCTCTCCCGCTGAGCTAATCGTCCGAGGTGGAGACGGGATTTGAACCCGTGTAGACGGCTTTGCAGGCCGTTGCCTCGCCTCTCGGCCACTCCACCAGCCGTGGGGGTCGAAACCCCCACACCGAGCGGACGACGAGATTCGAACTCGCGACCCTCACCTTGGCAAGGTGATGCTCTACCAACTGAGCCACGTCCGCAGGTGTCGTTTCTCCGGGGCGCTTCCGCGTCCCGGCGACGTGTTGAACTCTAGCGGATTCCGGGGCCAGCTCAAATTCCGTTTCCGCAGCGTGCTGCCCTGCTCGCGCGCCGCACTCCCTCCCGAGGCCGCCCTGACCTGGGCACCATAGACTCGCAACCGTGCACGACCTGCCCCCGCTCGCCCGCTTCGGCGGCCTGCTCGCCACCGATCTACGGGATGTCACCAGCGACCCGTCGGCCCTGGAAACCCAGGGTTTCTGGGCCGTTGTCGCGGACTTCGAGGGCCGTCTGGTCTGCGCTCGCTTCGGGGATGTACGGGCCGAGCCGGTGCCGCCGCCCGCGCCCGGCGGCTGGCGCGGCCCCACGGCGGGGGAGTGGGCCTCGTCACTGGACCGGGCCGCCTACACCGCGGGGGTGCGCGACGTCCGGCGGCGGATCGCGGCCGGCGAGGTCTATCAGGCCAACCTCTGCCGGGTGCTGTCCGCGCCGCTGCCCGATCCGGCCGGGGCCGACGTGGACGCGCTGACCGCGCTGCTGGCCCTGGGCAACCCCGCCCCGTACGCGGGCACCGTAAGGCTGCCGGCCCACGGGGTGGAGGTCGCCACGGCCTCGCCCGAACTGTTTCTGCGGCGCACGGGGCGCACCGTGGAGTCCGGCCCCATCAAGGGCACCGGCCGCGCCCCCGAGGACCTGCTGGAGAAGGACCACGCCGAGAACGTGATGATCGTGGACCTGGTCCGCAACGACCTGGGCCGGGTCTGCGCCACCGGCTCGGTGACCGTCCCGGCGCTGTGCGCGGTCGAACCGCACCCCGGTCTGGTCCATCTCGTCTCCACGGTGCGGGGCGAACTCGCCCCCGGCACCGGCTGGCCGGAACTGCTCGCGGCCACCTTCCCGCCCGGCTCGGTCACCGGCGCGCCCAAGTCCAGCGCGCTGCGCGTCATCGAGGAGCTGGAGACCGCGCCCCGCGGCCCGTACTGCGGCGGTATCGGCTGGGTCGACGCCGACCGCGGCACCGGTGAGCTGGCGGTCGGGATACGGACCTTCTGGATCGACCGCGGCCCGGCCGGGGCCGTGCTGCGGTTCGGCACCGGGGCGGGCATCACATGGGGCTCGGAGCCGGAGCGCGAATGGGACGAAACGGAACTCAAGGCCGCCCGGCTGCTCGCGGTAGCGTCGGGTGTACAGCAGACAACGGGTGTACAGCAGACAACGGGAAGGGCGACGCGATGAAACCGGCCATCTGGCTCGATGGATCCCTCCGCGACCCGGACAGCGCCATGGTGTCCGTGTTCGACCATGGGCTCACGGTCGGCGACGGCGTCTTCGAGACCGTCAAGGCCACCGAGGGGCGGGCGTTCGCCCTCACCCGCCATCTGCGGCGGCTGGCCCGCTCGGCCGCGGGCCTGGGGCTCCCCGAGCCGGACCTGGACGAGGTGCGGCGGGGCTGCGAGGAGGTGCTCAAGGCCCACCCCGCGGCGTTCGGGCGGCTGAGGATCACCTACACCGGAGGGATCTCACCGCTCGGCTCCGACCGGGGCACGGCCGGGCCCACCGTGGTGGTCGCGCTGGTCGAGGCGGCCCGCAGGCCCGACGCCACGGCCGTGGTCACCGTCCCCTGGGCGCGCAACGAGCGCGGGGCGCTCACCGGCCTGAAGACCACCTCGTACGGCGAGAACGTGGTCGCGCTCGCCCGCGCCCGCGAGCACGACGCCACCGAGGCCCTCTTCGGCAACACGGTCGGCGCGCTCTGCGAGGGCACCGGCTCCAATGTCTTCGTGGTCCTCGACGGCCAGCTGCACACCCCGCCGCTCTCCTCCGGCTGCCTCGCCGGGATCACCCGCGCCCTGGTGCTGGAGTGGGTGGGCGCCAAGGAGACCGATCTGCCGCTGGACGCGCTGTACCGGGCCGAGGAGGTCTTCGTGACCTCCACGACCCGCGACGTACAGGCCGTCCACCGCGTGGACGGCCACACCCTGCCCGGCGCCCCCGGGCCGGTCACCGCCGAGGCCCTGCGGATCTTCGTCGAGCGGGCGGCCGCGGACATCGACCCCTGAGCGGGTGGCGGGGGCAACGGGCCCTGAGCGGGCGGGCCAGGGACCCGACCGGCCCGTCGTGGCGGATCCGCGCCGGAAAACGGGTGACGATCGCCCGGCGGGCCGGTAGAACACCTTCGTGACCACCACTCTGCGGCCCACCGCGCCCGAACGGCACACCGACGGCGGCGGGCGTGCCCGCGCGTACGAGGTGTGCGTCAACGGCCGCCCCGTCGGCTCCGTACGCCTCGCCACCGACGCCCGTCTGGGCCCGGCGGCCGGGCGTATCGAGCAGCTCCACATCGACGAGGCCGACCGGCACCGCGGTCGCGGCACGGTCGCCGCGCTCGCCGCCGAGGAGGTGCTGCGCGGCTGGGGCTGCACCCAGCTGGTGGTGAGCGTCCCCGCGTCGGCCACGACCGCCCTCGGGCTCACGGCCGCGCTCGGCTACCGCGAGCGCGGCCGCAACATGCTCAAGCGGCTCACGGACCCGCCCGAGCTGCCCGAGGGCAGCGCGATACGTCCCCTTACGGAGGCCGACTACCCGGCGTGGCACGCCCATAAGCGGGCCGGATACGTCGCCGATCTGCTGGCGCGCGGGCTCACCCGGCAGCAGGCCGACACCAAGGCGGACACCGAATACGCGACGCTGCTGCCGCAGGGCCCGGACACCCCCGCGGCCCTGCTGCGCGTCCTCACCCACGGCGGCACGGACGTGGGCACCATCTGGATCGCGCTGCGCGAGGGGGAGCCCGACGCCGCCGAGAGCGGTGAGGCGTACGTCTGCGCCGTTGAGGTCGCCGAGGAGCACCGCGGCCACGGACACGGCCGCACCCTGATGCTGGCCGCCGAGCGCGCGAGCCTGGCGCACGGGGCGCATAGCCTGGGCCTGCACGTCTTCGGCGGCAACACCCCGGCGCTGCGGCTGTACGAGTCGCTGGGCTACGAGTCGATCAAGTACCTGTTCTACAAGCCGCTGCTGTAAGGGCTTGTTCCGAGGGCTTCCAGGGCTTCCAGGGCTTTCAGGGCTTCAGGACCGCTCGGCGAGGAGGCGGGCGGCGATCTCCTCGACGCGCTCCCGCAGCCCCTCCTGGCTCTTGCCGCCGTCGAGCCGTTCGCCGCCGATCACATACGTGGGGGTGCCGGTGACCCCGATCGCCTTGCCCTCGGCCTGGTCCGCGTCCACGATCAGGATGTGCCGCCCGTCGACCAGCGCGGTGTCCATCTCCTCGGCGTCCAGCCCCAGTTCCCGGGCCACCTCCACCAGCACCGGCTCACCGCGGGTCCCGAGCTCCTCGGTGCGCTCCAGGACGGCCTCGACGAACGGCCAGCCGCGCCCCTGGGCGATGGCCTCCTCGGCCGCCTGCGCCGCCGCGTGGGCGTGCCCGTGGCGCTCCAGCGGGAAGTGGCGCAGCCGGATCTCCAGCGCGTCCTGGAAGCGGTCGCGCAGCGCGCGCAGATCGCCCAGGGCGGTACGGCAGTCGGGGCACTGCAGCTCGCACCAGACGTCGAGCACGGGACGGGGGGAGGGGTCGGTGTGGCTCATGGGGCCAGTCTTCCAGCCCCCGGACCCTGATCCGTACCCGGAGATGTCCCTGATCCCGGGCTCGGGCCATGGCCCCGGCCGCCTTACGGGGTGCACGATGGACGTACCGGAAGCCCAGTTCGCGGGAGGAACGATGCTGACCGACACCATCTGCGCCGCGCTGTCCGCGGCCGGTCTGGGCATCGCCGGGCTGACCGCCTACCGCAAGCGGTTCCTGGCGGCGACGCGGATCGCCGCCTACGCCCTGATCCCGCTGGGCCTGGCCATGACCGGGATCCTGGACTGGCTGACCGACCTGGTCTTCAAGCCGAGCATCTGGCTGGGCTTCGGCCTGCTGGGCATTTCCTGGGCGCTGTTCATGATCACGCGGGCGGTCGAGCACCGCTCCGGCGGCACCCGTAAGGAGCGCCGCGCGGCGGCCGCCGCCGAACGGGCCGGCGGGGTGTCCGCGGGGGCGTCCGAGCCCGCTCTGGGGCCCGGCCGGGGAGCCACCGGGGTCAAGGCGTCGGGGAAGCCGAAGACCAAGGGCGGAACGAGCTCTGGCACAGATGACTTCTCCGACATCGAGGCCATACTCAAAAAGCACGGGATCTGACAAGCGACCGATCAAAAAACGATCACCGGTCGCAGGCGGGTTCATGGCTGGGTCATGATCTCCGCGAGATGTTGCAATCACCGCCCGGGGAGCACTCCCCCATCGAAGGACCCCCTGTTCCGCCGAGCGACGAGGCCCGTGGCTGTCTCTTCGCCCTCTCGCAGCCGCCGCTGATGTGGTTCCTCGCGTTCATCGGCACCCTGCTCTTCGTGACCGCCGTCCACGACCTCTACCGGTGGTGAGGCGTCCCGCCCGGCCTCCGACCCCGTACGCGGGTGGTCAGCTCGCGGCCTCGCGGCGCCGGGCGCGGTACGCGGCGACATGCAGCCGATTGCCGCAGGTGCGGCTGTCGCAGTAGCGCCGGGAGCGGTTGCGGGACAGGTCCACGAAGGCGTGGCGGCAGTCCGGGGCCTCACAGCGGCGCAGCCGCTCCCGCTCGCCCCCCACCACGAGGAACGCCAGCGCCATCCCGCAGTCGGCGGTGAGGTGGTCGGCCAGCGAGGCACCGGGCGCGAAGTAGTGCACATGCCAGTCGTAGTCGTCGTGGTCGGTGAGCCGGGGCGTGGTGCCGGCCGCGGCGATCATCGCGTTGAGCAGTTCGGCGGTGCGGCGGGCGGCGGCCTCGTTCCCGGCCGCCGCGAAGACCTCGGCGAACCGGGCCCGTACGGCCCGTACCGCGGTGAGGTCGCGCTCCCCGAGCGTGCCGATGTCGCTGATGTCATTGCGCTCGACGAACCGGCGCAGTGCGGCGACATCGGCGAGGTCGTCCTTGTCCGCGCCCTCGGGCGCGGTGTTCACCAGATCGACGACGGCGTCGAGCGCGCACCGGGTGTCGTGGTTGATCAGCACGATTGGCTCCCTGGCCGGCTGGGTCGGCGGCTGCCCCTGGGCTGCCCTCGATCTGCCCGACTCTAGTCCTGCCGGGCCCCGGACGGTCACCAGGCGGCCCAGGGCGGCCCCGGGCGGTCATGCGACGGTGCCGGACGGTCACACGACGGTGCCGTCACCGCGGGCGCTGCCGCGGCGACGGCACCGTCGCCTGCCTCTGCCGTTGTCGGGATTGCCATGGTCGGGATCGTCGGTACGTGATGCGGTCGCGCCCCGGCTCGCGCCGTCTCCCCGAGTCGGACGGCCGAGCGCTCAGCTCTCGCCGGGTCTCAGCTCTCCGCCAGGATGTGGGAGAGCTCTGTGTCGAGGTCGAAATGGCGGTGTTCGGTACCGGGTGGCACCGCGGCGTCGGTTCGCTTCAGGAACGACTCCAGGGCCCGCGCCGGGGCTTCGAGCAGTGCCTCCCCCTCCGGGGAGCTCAGGGCGATGCAGACGACTCCCTGGCCGTGGCTGCGGGACGGCCACACCCGGACGTCGCCGGTGCCGGTGGGCCGGTGCAGACCCTCGGCGAGAAGATCGCGGGCAAACACCCATTCGACCGTCTCTTCGGCTCCGGTGTGGAAGGTGGCGTGCACGGCGTAAGGGTCGGCCGTGTCATACCGCAGGCCCGCGGGTACAGGCAGTGAGGATTCGCTCGACACAACGAGGCGCAGGTGCAGCTCGCAGCTGACCGTGGTGTTCATAAGCGCCAGGGCCTTTCGCTCAGTGTGCGCTCGGGGATTCGCACGTCGGCGAAATCGACATGCCACCTACGGTGCCGTTGTAAACCCCTCTGACCGTTTTGCGGCTCTTCTGGTAGCTCATGCGGCCCAGCTCCGGACCGGCCACTACCGCCGTTCCGGTGACTTCAAACGATCAGGTAAGTTGGGTCACATGAATGCGGAGAGTGACGGGCGGCGCGGGACTGCCGAAACGGGGCCCCAGGTCGCGACGGGGGGCGATGCGCCGAAGAAGGAGCCGGTCTGGGGCTCCCGGGCGCCGCGGTTCATCAAACGGTCCCGCCCGCTCCACCTGAGCTGGCAGGTCGGCGTGTTCATCGTCGGTCTCGGGGTCGTGGGTCTGGGTGTCGTCCTGCTGCCCCTGCCTGGTCCGGGATGGCTGGTGATCTTCGCCGGAATGGCGATCTGGGCGACCGAGTTCGTCTGGGCCCAGCTGGTGCTGGCCTGGACCAAGCGCAAGGTCACCGAGGCGGCACACCGTGCCCTGGATCCGAGGGTGCGCAGGCGCAATCTCATACTGACCTCGATCGCGGTGGTGATCTGCGCCGTGGCGGTGTCGGCCTATGTGTGGAAGTTCGGTGTCGTGATGCCGTGGAAGATCGAGCAGTGAGCGGCCCGGCGTCGTAGGACCGGTCATGGGACTGGTCATGGGACTGGTCATGAGCACGGTCCGGCATACGCTAATGTTGGGCGTGCGCCAGGGCGATTAGCTCAGTGGGAGAGCGCTTCGTTCACACCGAAGAGGTCACTGGTTCGAACCCAGTATCGCCCACCCTGGACCGAGGGCCCGGAAGGCATCTGCCTTCCGGGCCCTCGGTGTTGTCGCATGTCCGAAGGTGTCCGGTGCCGGGTGGTCGGCGGTCCCTCTGAGCGCTTTCGTCGAAGCGCTTCACCGCGATCCTGAGTGATCCTGTCCGAACCGTTGACGTACGCCTCGCTGGTCCCTAACTTGTCCCGGCAAGCGCTTGCCTAAAACGTTTCAAGCTAGCGGGGGCAGTCGGACGACCTGCCCGGGAGGGGCGTGTCATGGGTGCTGGGCGATGGACGGCGAAGGCGAGAGGGGTCCGGGTGGCCGCGGCCGTGGTGGCCGCGCTGGGGCTGCTGGCCACCGGCTGCGGCGGGGGAAGCGGTTCCGGAGACGGCAAGGTGACCATCCGCTACTCGTGGTGGGGCGCCAAGGACCGCGCGGAGCTGATCCAGAAGACGGTCAAGCTCTTCGAGAAGGAACATCCGAACATCAAGGTCAAGACGGACTTCTCCGAATACACCGACTTCTGGAGCAAGTTCAATACCCAGGCCGCGGGCGGAAACGCCCCGGACGTCTTCCAGAACTCCTACGCCTTCCTGCGCAAATACGGCGACAAGAACCTTCTGCTGGATCTGAACGGTCAGGCCGACGCCGGAAATCTCAGCCTGAAGGGATTCCGCGACGGACTGGAGAAGGCCGGGGATATCGACGGCAAGCTCCTCGGAGTGCCGGTCGGCGCCAATACCTTCGCCTTTTTCTACAACCCGGACGCGTATCGGAAGGCCGGCGTGACCGTCAAGGACGGATGGACCTGGGACGACTTCTTCGCGGCCGCCAAGAAGGTGCGCAAGGGCGGCGGCACCCTCTACGGCGCCAGCGACAACGCCAATGTGATGTACCTCTACGACCTGTATCTGCGGCAGAACGGCAAGGCGTTCTTCACCAAGGACAACAAGCTCGGCTTCACCAAGGACGACCTCACCGAGTGGTGGGGCCGCTGGCAGCAGCACGCCAAGGCCGATGAGCTGGTGCCGGGCAAGAAGTCCGAGCAGGCCAAGCCCAAGGCGTCGATCAGCGCCGATCTGTCGGCCTCCGAGTTCACTTGGGACAACTTCCTGGTCCGCTTCGCCGCCGAGACCAAGACCACCCTCGACCTCGGACCGATCCCGACCACGGACGGCAAGCGCACCGCCCAGTACCTCTCCTCGCTGATGCTCAGCGGCTCCGCCCGCACCCAGCACCCCAAGGAAGTCGCCCAGTTCATCGACTTCATGACCCATGACCCCGAGGTGGGCAAGATCATGGGCTACAACCGCGGCATCCCGGCGACCACCGCCCAGTACGACGCCTACCGGCCCCAGGGCGTCGACGCCAAGATCGCCGCGTATGAGAAGAGCGTGAGCACCAAGCTGGAGCCGATCACTCCGCATCCGGCCGGCGCCGATGTCGCCGAGGCCGCCTTCCTGAGGATCTACACCCAGGTCGCGCTGGGGCAGACCTCGATGGGCAAGGCGGTCGACCAGTTCTTCAGCGAGGCCGAGTCCGCGCTCGGCTCGTGAGGAGAGCTTCCGTGACACCGACCACGACGCGTGCGGCGGACGGAGTGCGGCCTCCCGACGGGACGACCCCCGGGGCGACCCCCGGGGCGACCCCCGGGACGACCCCCGGGACGACCCCCGGGGCGGCGGCCCGCGGCGCCCGCCCCGCCCCGGCGGCGGGGCGGCGCCAGGGCCGCCGGGAGACCCTCGCGGGCTATCTCTTCCTGACACCCTGGTGTATCGGGATCCTGCTGCTCACCCTCGGCCCGATGCTCGTCTCGCTCTATCTGGCGTTCACCGACTACAACCTCTTCGACTCGCCCCGGTGGATCGGGTTCAAGAACTTCCGGGACCTCTTCGAGGACGACCGCTGGTGGACCTCGGTCCAGGTGACGCTGAAGTACGTACTGATCGGCACCCCGCTGAAGCTGGCGGCGGCGCTCGCCGTGGCGCTGCTGCTGGTCAAACCCCGTAAGGGCCAGGGCTTCTACCGCTCGGCGTTCTACGCCCCCTCGCTCATCGGCGCCAGTGTGAGCATCGGCGTCGTCTGGCGGGCGATCTTCAACGACAACGCGGTCGTCGACAAGTCGATGAGTCTCTTCGGATGGGACGTCGGCGGCTGGATCGGTGACCCGGACTGGGCGCTGCCCACCCTCATCACCCTGACCGTCTGGCAGTTCGGCGCGCCGATGGTGATCTTCCTGGCCGGGCTGAAGCAGGTGCCGGGCGAGCTGTACGAGGCCGCCGAGATGGACGGCGCCGGCCGCTGGCGGCGGTTCCGGTCCATCACCCTGCCGATGATCTCGCCGGTGCTCTTCTTCAACCTCCTGCTGGAGCTCATCCACTCGTTCCAGGTCTTCACCTCGGCGGTGGTGATCGCGGGGTCGGGCACCAACACCGGCGGACCGGGCGACTCCCTGCTGGTCTACGGCTGGTACCTCTACGAGCAGGGCTTCCGCAATCTGCGCATGGGCTACGCCGCCGCGATGGCCTGGATGCTGATGCTCGGCATCGGCCTGGTGACCGCCGTGCTGTTCAGGACCCAGCGCGGCTGGGTGCACTACGAGGAGGATGCCCAATGAGCGTGTCCCGGCGCGCTGCGCGGGCTGTCATCTGGCATGTGGGGGCGCTCGCCGTGCTGGCGGTGATCCTCTACCCCGTGGTGTGGGTGATCGGCGGCTCGTTCAAGCCCGGTGACCAGATCGTCGGCAGCCTCCAGTTACTGCCCACCGATCCGATCACCGACAACTACCTCCGGCTCAGCGACGGCATCGCGGACGTGCCGATCTCGACCTTCTTCACCAACTCGCTGCTGCTGGCGGCCGGTTCGGTGATCGGCGTGCTGTTCTCCTGCTCACTGGCGGCCTATGCCTTCGCCAGGATCCGCTTCGCGGGGCGCGACGCGCTCTTCACGCTCATGATCTCCACCCTGCTGCTGCCGTTCCAGGTGTTGATCATTCCGCAGTACATCCTGTTCCAGAAGCTGGACCTGATCAATACGTATGCGCCGCTGCTGCTCGGCAAGTACCTGGCGGCGGACGCCTTCTTCGTCTTCCTGTTGGTGCAGTTCATGCGCGGGCTGCCCCGGGAGCTGGACGAGGCGGCCCGGCTGGACGGCTGTGGCCATCTGCGCATCTACTGGAACATCGTGCTGCCGCTGTGCCGCCCGGCCCTGATCACCAGCGCGATCTTCACCTTCATCTGGTCCTGGAACGACTTCATCGGACCGCTGCTCTACCTCAACGAACCGGACAAGTACACGGTCTCGCTGGGCCTGAAGCTCTTCATCGACCAGGACTCCGTCGCCGACTACGGAGGCATGGTCGCCATGTCGATGGTCGCCCTGCTGCCGGTGCTGCTGTTCTTCCTGGCCTTCCAGCGCCATCTGGTCGAGGGCGCGGCGACTTCCGGACTGAAGGGCTGAGGCCGTCATGGGGAAGATCATGGGAGCCGCCGGGCCAGAAGTCGGGCGAGCAGCCGCCGTACGGCGCCCCGGGCACGGCCCGCTGCGCTTCGCGCTGTTCGCCGAATGCCTGCTGACCGGCGTCTGGGTGGTGCTCGCCGCCCTGCCGGTGATCACCCTGCTGCCCGCGTTCGCCGCCGGCTGTGCGCACCTGGGCCGCCATCTGGACGGTGAGCGGTCCACCTGGCGGGACTTCCTGGCCGGGCTGCGGGAGGCGACCCGGAGCGGCTGGCGGTTCTCCCTGCTGTGGTGGGCGGCGCTCGCGCTGCTCGCCTTCGATCTGCGGGTGGCCCGCTCCGGGGCCCTGCCCGGCGGGCCCGCGCTGATCGCCGTGAGCGTGGCGGGTCTGCTCGCGGTGGTCGTCCTCGGGCTGCGGACGGCGGCTCTACGGCGGCCCGGCGCCGCTTGGCCGGACGCCGCCCGTACCGCCGCGCGCCAGGGGCTGGCCACCGACCCCGGTGGATCGCTGCTGCTCATCGGCGGGCTCGCCGTACTCGCCGTCGCCGCCTGGCAGATGCTGCCGCTGATCGCCCCGGCCGCGGGCGCCCTCGCGGGCTGTGCGGTCGCGGTGGAGCGCCGCGCCCGCGTCTGACCCGGCTCCACCCCTGCCCAGGCGCCGCCCACCCCGGAGCCTCTCCCTCACTCATGTCATGCACCTGCCCCCGTACGAAAGGTGAAGCGGACATGCCCCCGATCCCCCGACGCAACCTCCTCAAGGCCGCCGCCGCCACCGGCGCCGCCGTGCCGTTCTCCTGGCTGCTGGCCCACAACGCCCCGCAGGCCGCCGCCGACAGCCCCGCCGAGAAGGCCGCCGCCGAGCCCGTGGACATCACCTGGCTGGAGGACGGCGGCCTGGGCGCGGCCGCGGGCTCCACCTTCGGCGTCCCCTGGCCCAAGGGCGCCCACTCCGGCGACCGGACCTTCGCGCTGACCACCGCCGACGGCACCCACGTGCCCCTGCAGACCTGGGCCACCGCCTACTGGCCCGACGGATCGCTGAAGTGGACCGCGCACGCGGCGGGGGAGGGCCTCACCGGCAGCGCCTACCAGCTCACCACCGGCACGCCCGCCGCGCCCGCCAAGAAGGTCACCGTCTCCGAGAGCGACGGCAGGATCACCGTCGACACCGGGGTCATCAGGGCCGTCATCGGTAAGGACGGCAAACAGCTCGTACGCTCCGTCACCCGCGGCTCCACCGAGATCGCCCGCGACGGTCGGCTGGTCCTGCTCCGCCAGGGCGACGTGGACGACGGCGACCACGGCCGTGCCGAGTGGGAGCGGTTCGACGGCGAGATCAGCGGGGCGAAGGTCGAGCAGAAGGGCCCCGTCCGCGCCGTCGTCCGCATCGACGGCAAGCACCGCAAGGGCCGCCGCGCCTGGCTCCCCTTCAGCATCCGGCTCTACTTCTACGCGGGCGCCGACTCCTTCCGCATGGTGCACACCATCACGTTCGACGGCGATCAGAACGAAGACTTCATCCGGGGTCTCGGCGTCCGCTTCTCCGTGCCGATGCGCGACGAGGCGTACGACCGCCACATCCGCATCGCGGGCGAGGGCAAGGGCTTTCTCACCGAGGCCGTCAAGGGCGTCACCGGGCTGCGCCGCGACCCCGGCCCGGACCTGCGTCAGTCATCTTCTGTAAGCGCGGAGCGTCCGCCTCAGCTGTCCGGCGAGCCGGGCAATGCGTACATACGTACTACTGCTCGCCGATCGTGATGAAGGGGCCGGACAACTGACATGTCTGTTGCATGGTCGCACTATCGTCTGGGTCATGAAGCTGGCGGTGCAGGTGAAGCTGCTGCCGACGCCCGTGCAGGCGGCGGCACTTGAGGCCACCTTGCGTGCCTGCAACCGGGCCGTCGACCAGGCTTCGAGGGTTGCGTACGAGACGGGTGTGACGAGCCGCAACGATCTGCAAAAGGCTGTCTACACGGATCTGAAGGCCCAGTACGCACTGTCCGCGCAGCCCGTGGTGCGGGTGGTGAAGAAAGTCGTGGACGCTTACACCACCCTGCGCGCGAACCTGAAGGCGGGCCATCTCGGCACGGCGGACTCGAAGAGGCACCGCAAGGCCATCGGTTCCCCGATCGCCTTCGGGCTGCAGGCGGCCCAGCCCTTCGACGACCGCTGCCTGTCCTGGCAGATGGACGCCCGCACCATCTCGATCTGGACCGTCCACGGCCGTTTGAAGAACATCGGCTTCGCCGCCTCGCCCGACCAGCTCAAGACTCTGGTCGCGTACCGTAAGGGCGAAAGTGACCTGATCTTCCGGGACGGGAAGTGGTTTCTGGCCGCGACCTGTGAGATCCCCGACCCCGAGGTCTTCGAGCCGGTCGACTGGATCGGAGTGGACCGCGGCATCGTCAATCTAGCCACCACCAGCGACAACACCAACTCCCAGGGACGGCGCCTGTCCCGTTACCGGCGTTGGCAGGCCCGCAAACGTGCCGAACTCCAGGCTAAGAAGACCCGCTCGGCCACCCGTCGGCTGGCCCGCCGCGCCAAGAGGGAGCACCGTCATGCCACCCACATGAACCATGTGATCAGCAAGGAGATCGTGTCGGTCGCGCAACGCACCGGTCGCGGGATGGCTGTCGAGGAACTCGGCGGGGTCCGGGACCGGGTACGGCTACGCCGCGACCAGCGCGGCACGCTCTCTGCCTGGCCCTTCAACCAGTTGGGACAGCACCTTGCTTACAAGGCCCGCCGGGCCGGGGTGCCGTTCCTCGAAGTGGATCCGGCCTATACCTCGCAGCGCTGTCCGCGCTGTGGGCACACCGGTCGGGCCAACCGACCCGACCGGGACCATTTCCGTTGTCGTCGGTGCGGGCTCGCTGGCCCCTCCGACCTCGTCGCCGGGGTCAACGTGCGCGATCGCGCACGCTCGGCGTGGGTATTCGTCACCATGCCCGTCGCTCCAGGGCCCACCCCGGCCTGAAGCGAGATGCGCCCCGTGACCGTCCTGTCGTAGGGGGCAGTCGGGAGCGCGACAAGGCGTGAACCACCGAGCCACACAAGCTCGGCCGTTCACGGCCGAGAAGGTGACCGAATACCACGAGGGCGACGGCTACCCCGACGTCACCACCAGCTGGAAGACGGTTGAGCTCAAGGGCCCGGATGTGCTGGAACCCGGCGTCGAGGCGGCCTGGGTGAGCACCAACGCCACCGCCCAGTACGGCCTCGCCGCGATCCAGAACCTCGCGCTCGTCGGCGACAAGCTGCCGGGTCAGCCGGCTGGCCACGCCGTCACGGTCGGACCACACTGAGGGCATGGACTGGTGCCATTACCGCTTCCGCAGCCGATGGGACCTCGACGCTCCGCCCGCCGCCGTCTTCGCGGCGCTGGCGAACGGCGACGACTATCCGCGGTGGTGGCCCCAGGTCCGTGAGGTCCGGCGGATCGACGAGCGCAGCGGCGCCGCGCGCTTCCGCTCCCTCGTCCCGTACGACCTGCGGCTGATCGTCAGCGAGGCACGGCAGGACCCGGCGGACGGCGTGCTGGAGATCGGCTTCGCGGGCGATCTGGAGGGCTGGGCGCGCTGGACGGTGCTGCCCCAGGGGACCGGCACCCGCGCCCTCTTCGAACAGGAGGTGGTGGCCCGCAAGCCGCTGCTGCGCCGTCTCGCGCTCCCCGGGCGTCCCGTCTTCCGGGCCAACCACGCCCTGATGATGCGCTCCGGGCTGCGGGGGCTGCGGGCGCATCTCGCCGCGCGGCCCGCCGGTCCGGCCGGGGCGCCGCCCGGTCCTGCCTCCGGGCCCTCCGGCGGAAATGCGGTTTGAACCAGACCCGTCGCGACCTGTATTGTTCAGGTCGTTCCGCCGGGGAGACCCCGAAGAGAACAACCCGGGCGATTAGCTCAGTGGGAGAGCGCTTCGTTCACACCGAAGAGGTCACTGGTTCGAACCCAGTATCGCCCACCACCCCATGAGGCCGGGCCGCCAGCAGGCGGCCCGGCCTCATGTTCGTGTGCTTGTACGGCCAGCAGCGGGGTATCCGGATAAAACTTCCGTGAGTGACGATGTGGAGGGGAACTCATGGCCGTCGCGACCGCAGCCGTACTGTCCTTGGACTGTGCCGAACCCGAAGAGCTCGCCGAGTTCTACGCCCGGGTGCTCGGCGCGGAGATCCAGCCGCTGACCACCCCCGACCGGGTTGAGATCGTCGCACCCGGCGGGTCGCGGATGGCCTTCCTGCGCGACCACGGCTTCGCCCCACCGAGCTGGCCACGGCCGGACGACTCCCAGCAGGCGCATCTGGACCTGCTGGTGGAGGACGTCGACGCCGCGGAGCGCCAGGTCGTCGACCTGGGCGCCCGGCCGCTGGACACCAAGAACAACGGTGGTCTGCGCGACATACGGATCTACTCCGACCCGGCCGGCCACCCCTTCTCGCTCCGCCGCGCCTGAGCGTCGGGCGCGCCGGGCCTGAGCGTCGGGCGCGCCGGGCCTGAGCGGTCAACCGCGCGCCGCGTTCGTACGTCAGGCCGCGGCCGGAAGATCCGGACGCAGTGGCCACGCCGGGTCGCAGACCTCGTCCGAGCCGTTGAGCGCGAACCACGCCTGCAGCCCCCGGGCCTGCGCCGCGTACCAGACCGTCTGGCGCGCGTGCAGTTCGGTGGGTGTCAGCGTCTCCAGCCGGGAGGCGAACCGGCGGCCCACCGCCCGCACGACATGCAGTGCGGCCGCCGCGTCCGCCGCCGCGTCATGCGCGCCGGTCAGCTCCACGCCGTAGTGCTCACACAGATCGATCAGGGTGCGGCGGCCCTTGCGATAGCGGTCCAGATGCTTGTCCAGCACCCGCGGATCCAGAACGGTCATCGAGCGCAGCGAAAGATAGCCCGCCAGGCTGGAGTTGCGATGCCGCTTCAACTCCCGGTCCAGCAGGGTCAGATCGAACGGCGCGTTCATGATCACCAGCGGGGTGCCCCGCGTGACCTGCTCCGCTATCGCCCGCGCCACCTCGTCCACCACCGGCGCCGGCCATCTGCCGTGACGCTGGAGGTGAGCGTCGGTCAGACCGTGTATCTCGGTGGCGGCCGGCGGCACCGGCACCCCCGGACTCACCAGCCAGCGCCGGACCTCCGGCAGACTTCCGGTTCCGCGCTGCACCACCAGGGCCGCCGATACGATCCGGTCATGCTCGACATCGACACCCGTGGTCTCCGTGTCAAAGGCGGCGAGCGGCCCTTCGAACCAGGACGGCATGGCCTCAACTCCTCGTGCATTTCCCCTCGATGACATCTGATCCCGCCCCGACCAGGTGATACCCGGAGGGAGGGCCTCGAACCGCCGCTGTTTGCGGAGGTCCTGACGCGGAGACAACACAGGTGTACGAAGCCGGCGACGACCGGAAGGCGTCACGGACATGACGCTCGCAACACCCGACCCGGCCCCGACGGCGAGCGGCCTTGCCCTGAGCGGATCACCTCCCGTGCGTGGCCAAATCGCCACCACCGCCTGTATGGAGACCCTTCAGGTGGGCTATCTGCACGCGGTGGCCGCCGCCGCGGGCTGCTCACTGGCCCAGCCCTTCCCCGACCACGGCATCGACTGGCACGTCAGCCACAGCGCCCCCGGCCACGCCGTGGACGACGAGGTCACCATCAAGGTGCAGCTCAAGGCCACGTACCAGATCGCGCCCGACCCTCCGGGGCCGACCTTCGCCTTCACGCTCGACAACGACCATCTGGTCAAGCTGGCCCGCAGCCCGGTCTCCGTGCACAAGATCCTCGTGGTGATGATCGTGCCGCGCGGCCAGGAGGACTGGCTGCGCGCCGGGCATGACCGCCTGTCCCTGCGCCACTGCTGCTACTGGATCAATCTGGCCGGCCACGCGGTCACGGGCCGCCGCCGGACCACCGTGCGGATCCCGACCTCGCGGATCTTCGACGACCGCGCGCTCTGCGAGATCATGACCCGGGTCGGGGCGGGAGGGAGACCGTGATGGATCGGCCATGGCCCCAGGACGACCCGGCACCCTTGTCGGTCCCGCGCCCCGGCGAGGTGGATCCGGCTGTCCTCGGCGCCCTGCTCGCCCGGCACGGCTGGCGCCGCCGCGGCGGCGCCCCGGGGCGTTACGCCCGCTGGACCCCGCCGGGGCGGCTCGCGGGCGGCACCAGTCTGCTGGTGCCCGAGAGCCGGGACTTCCCCGACAGCGGCGATCTGCTCGGCGAGGCGCTGATGGCGCTCAGCCGCAGCGCCGCCCCTTCCGCCCGCGAGGTGCTCACCGGCCTCGCCGTGCCCAGCGACGAGATCCGCTGGCGGCGCGAGGTGCCCGAATCCCCCGGTGGCACCTCCGCCTGGACCGCGCAGGAGCGGCTGCGCGCCGCCGCCCGCGACACTCTGCTGGCCGGAGCGCTCGCCGCCCGCGGCCGCGCGGGCTACTACGGCGCCCGGCACCGCCGCGCCGCCGAGGCGTCCCTGGAGCGGGTGCTGACCGGGCCCCCGGGCACCGAGTCCGGCGGCCGTGAGCTGACCGTCTTCGTGCC
This sequence comes from Streptomyces iranensis, assembly GCF_017874715.1. Lineage (GTDB taxonomy): Bacteria > Actinomycetota > Actinomycetes > Streptomycetales > Streptomycetaceae > Streptomyces > Streptomyces iranensis. The sequence continues at coordinate 86,192 of NZ_JAGGLR010000025.1, forward strand.
CGTCGAGGAGGACGGCCGCGTCACCGCCGTCACCCTGCTGCGCGCGCTGTACGCCCTCCGGGACGCCGCCGACTACCACCGGACGACCGGCGGGATGGAGGCGTATGACGTGGCGGTCGCGGCGGGGGCCAGCCGGGAGCTGACCGGGGCGGTGATCGCGCTGGTCCAGGGCACGGAGGGGGCGCGGGTGGCGCTGGAGTGGTCACCGGCCGCCGGTCCGCCCCAGGGGTTCGCCGCCCGGCCCGATCCGGTGGAGTTCTCGCCCGGAGATCTCCCGGGGTTGAGGGAGGCGGGCGCCCGCTATGTCCGGGATGAGCCGTCCGTACCGGTGTGCCTCACGGGTGCGGTGGTACGGCTGCGCCGTACCGGACCCGGTGGTCCCGGGACGGTGCGGCTGCGGGTGCTCTCCGGGGCGGAGGTCGCGCAGGTGCGGATCACCCTGGACGAGGAGGACTACCGCATCGCGGGCCATGCCCATCTGGTGGGGCTGCCGATCCGGGTGCGGGGGCGGCTGGAGAGCAGCGGCGGCTTCCGGCGGCTCAGCGGGGCCGGCGGTGTCGCCCCGGTCCAGGTGGACGAGGCCGAGCGGGACCGGCTGGTCAAATCGCTCCAGGAGAACCTGGACTTCTTCGAGGAGGCGTGCGGCGGCGGCCCCTGACCGCCGCCGGGGATCGTGATGGGCCGGGCGAGGGCCGCCCCGGGCGGTGACGGCGTCCGTCCGACGGCCCTCGCGCGCGGTGACGGCGCCCGGTGACCGTCACCCCGCGCGGTGACGGCGTCCACAACCGTTTCGCGGTCCCGCCCGTCGGCTCGGTACGATTCACGCTGCGCGGCATTCGCCGCGGGGAGCCATCCATCAGTCAGGAGAGACCGGTGTCAGACGTCCGTGTGATCATCCAACGCGATTCCGAGCGGGAAGAACGCGTGGTGGCCACGGGCACTACGACGGCGGACCTCTTCACCGGCGACCGTTCGATCGTCGCCGTGCGCGTGGGCGGGCAGCTCAAGGATCTGGCGTACCGGCCGGCCGAGGGCGATGAGATCGAGCCGGTGGAGATCACCAGCCAGGACGGTCTGGACATCCTGCGCCACTCCACCGCGCATGTCATGGCCCAGGCGGTGCAGGAGCTGTTCCCGGAGGCGAAGCTGGGCATCGGCCCGCCGATCAAGGACGGCTTCTACTACGACTTCGACGTCGAGACCCCGTTCCACCCGGACGATCTCAAGCGCATCGAGAAGAAGATGCAGGAGATCCAGAAGAGGGGGCAGCGGTTCTCCCGCCGCGCGGTCACCGACGAGGCGGCGCGCGAGGAGCTGTCCGCCGAGCCGTACAAGCTGGAGCTGATCGGGCTCAAGGGGTCGGCCGCGGACGCCGCCGAGGGCGCGTCGGCCGAGGTCGGCGCAGGCGAGCTGACCATCTACGACAACCTCGACGCCAAGACCGGCGAGCTGTGCTGGAAGGACCTGTGCCGCGGTCCGCACCTGCCGACCACGCGGAACATCCCGGCCTTCAAGCTGATGCGCAGCGCCGCCGCGTACTGGCGGGGCAGCGAGAAGAACCCCCAGCTCCAGCGGATCTACGGCACCGCCTGGCCGACCAAGGACGAGCTGAAGGCGTACCTGGACTTCCTCGCCGAGGCCGAGAAGCGCGACCACCGCAAGCTGGGCGCGGAACTGGACCTGTTCTCCTTCCCCGATGAGCTGGGCTCGGGCCTCGCGGTGTTCCACCCCCGGGGCGGCGTGATCCGCAAGGAGATGGAGCAGTACTCGCGCAAGCGGCACGAGGAGGCGGGGTACGAGTTCGTCAACACCCCGCACATCACCAAGGCCAAGCTCTTCGAGACCTCCGGCCATCTGCCGCACTACATGGACGGCATGTTCCCGCCCATGGAGTTCGAGGGCCAGGACTACTACCTCAAGGCCATGAACTGCCCGATGCACAACCTGGTCTTCCGGGCGCGCGGGCGGTCCTATCGCGAGCTGCCGCTGCGACTCTTCGAGTTCGGCACGGTCTACCGCTACGAGAAGTCCGGCGTCGTCCACGGCCTGACCCGGGCCCGGGGCTTCACCCAGGACGACTCGCACATCTACTGCACCAAGGAGCAGATGGCCGATGAGCTGGACAATCTGCTCACCTTCGTGCTGGACCTGCTCCGCGACTACGGCCTGAGCGACTTCTATCTGGAGCTGTCCACCCGGGACGACTCCGACAAGTTCATGGGCAGCGACGATCAGTGGGAAGAGGCCACCGAGGAGCTGCGCAAGGCCGCCGAGAAGCAGGGCCTGGAGCTGGTCATGGACCCGGGCGGCGCGGCCTTCTACGGCCCCAAGATCTCGGTCCAGGCCCGGGACGCGATCGGCCGCACCTGGCAGATGTCGACCATCCAGGTCGACTTCAACCAGCCCGCCAGGTTCAACCTGGAGTACACCGCGGCGGACGGCTCCCGCCAGCAGCCCGTCATGATCCACCGGGCGCTCTTCGGCTCGATCGAGCGCTTCTTCGCGGTGCTGCTGGAGCACTACGCGGGCGCCTTCCCGGTGTGGCTCGCCCCGGTCCAGGCGGTCGGCATCCCGATCGGCGACACCCATGTGCCGTACCTGGAGGAGTTCGCCGCGCAGGCCAAGGCGAAGGGCCTGCGGATGGAGGTGGACTCGTCCTCGGACCGGATGCAGAAGAAGATCCGCAACGCCCAGAAGTCCAAGATCCCGTTCATGGTGATCGTGGGTGACGAGGACGTCGCGAACGGTGCGGTGAGCTTCCGCTACCGCGACGGCTCGCAGAAGAACGGCGTCCCGATCGACCAGGCACTGGCCGAGATCGCCGACGCCGTGGAGCGCCGGATCCAGGTCTGATCCAACAGCGGTCTCCACGGAGGCCAGGATTCCGAGGGGCGGCCCTGGCCAGGGCCGCCCCTCGGCTCTTCCTCACCCCTGCGGGGCGAATATGCTGGCCCGCATGACGAGTGAGCCGGAACAGCAGATCGGAGTGGGGACGCCTGACGCGTTCCAGCGCCTGTGGACGCCCCATCGGATGGCCTACATCCAGGGGGAGAACAAGCCGACCGGTCCGGGCGCGGGCGATGGCTGTCCGTTCTGCTCCATTCCGGAGAAGTCCGACGAGGACGGCTTGATCATCGCTCGCGGCGAGTCCGTGTACGCCGTGCTCAATCTGTATCCGTACACCGGCGGCCATCTCATGGTCGTCCCGTTCCGGCACATCGCCGACTACACCGACCTCACCGCCGAGGAGACGGTGGAGCTCGCGGAGTACACCAAGGCCGCCATGACCGCGCTGCGTACCGCCTCGGGTGCGCACGGTTTCAACATCGGCATGAACCAAGGGACCGTGGCGGGCGCCGGAATCGCGGCGCATCTGCATCAGCATGTGGTGCCGCGCTGGGGCGGGGACACCAATTTCATGCCCGTGATCGGCACGACCAAGGTGCTGCCGCAACTCCTCGCCGACACCCGCCGGTTGCTCGCCGACGCCTGGCCCCGGCCGGGGGCCTAGCGGCAGCTCAAGGGTCGGGCCCCGGCCGTGTGGCCAGGGCCCGACGCATTTGCGTTTGCCTTACGCGCCGCGCCCTTACGCGCCGCGCCCTTACGCGCCGTGCCCTTACGCGTCGTACAGATCGGCCTTCTTCGGGGCCACGTCCTGGACCTGGCCGCTGAGCGCCAGCGAGCGGTTGCCGAAGCGCTCGGTGTCCACGCCGTGGTTCTTGAGCACCCCGATGGCCGCCTCATGGACCACCCGCAGCACGGGGGTCGCGGCGCGCAGCGCGTCGTCCGCCATGAAGCGGTGCCGCCAGGGCTTGTCCGCCCAGGCGTGCCGCAGACCGAACGGCTCGGGCAGCACCAGCTTGCCCCCGAGGTGGTCCAGTATCGGCGGGTACCAGGTGAAGGGGGCGCGCGCGGTCAGCCGCACGACCTCCTTCGCGTTCACCAGCGGCAGCGGGATGGACTTGGTCTCCCAGAACCGGAAGGTCTTGGCGACCGTCTTGCTGGGGGCCGACGGCTTGTTGCGGAACAGCGGGTGTATCGGCCCCAGCGCATGCCCGGTGACCTCGATCCGCAGCGTCTTGTGCAGCAGGGTCACCGTGATCATCAGGGTGATCACCAACTGGCCGTCCCAGAGCACGAACTGCACGCCCAGGTAGTGCCGGTCACCGGCGCCGAACTGCTGCTTGTCGCAGATCCGCTGGAGCTCGACGCCCTTTATCTGGAAGCCCTCCTCCTCGGAGGTGCCGCCGCGCTCGACCGCCTTGGCCTCCTCGCCGATCGGCGAGACCACCCAGTGGCGCACGGAGGGGGTGGGGAAGCCGCCGGTGTGCAGCGGGGTGCGCTCCAGCATGCGCAGCTGGTCGTGGATCGCCCGTATGACGTCCCAGCTGCGGAAGGGGTCGATCTCCTTGTCGGGATCGGCCGAGACCAGATCCTCGGCCAGCTGCCAGCTGCCCCAGCGGGTGCCCATGCCCAATATGCCCTTGGGGCCGGCGTAGAAGACCACATTGCTGTGCTGCTCGGCGGTGAGCTTGTGGAGCGACTTGCGCAGCTCCTCGGCGGCGGTCTGGCCCGGGTGGTTGGGCACCGTCTCGGGCACCTTGGCGCCGACGCCGCCACCGGAGAGCAGCCCGCCCCAGGAGTCCCGGAGATCCTTGGCGGTGCGCTCGCAGATCTGCTTGGCGATGTACCAGCCGATCACCGGGGCGACCACGACGCCCCGGAGATAGATTCCCCAGAATCCGCCGAAGGGCAGCTTGATCAGGAAGATGAGGACCATCACGCCGAGCGCCACCAGCAGCGCCGTGCCGAGCGCCCCCATCCGCTTGTCCTGCGCCCCGGCGACCGAGCGGCGCAGCTGGAAGACGCCGAGCCACAGCAGCGTCCCGGGCAAAAACAGCAGCCCGAAGATCACCATGACGGCGGTGAGCCGGGCGTCCCGGGTCTTGCGGATGCGGTTGGCGGCCAGACAGTGCTCGACGACCGTCTGGGGCTCTGTGCCGAAGGACTGGATCACCTGGGCCCGGCCGCCGCCGAGCATTCTCATCTGGACGGCGCGCGCGAACGCCTCGCCCAGGTTCGGCTCGAAGAGGGAGATCCTCGGCTTCTTGACCTCCGAGACCGTCCACTCCGAATTGGCGTCGAGCAACTTTGCCACGGGGTCGTCGCGGTAGGCGGCCGAGGCCAGGGCCTGCGTCGCCGCCGTCTGTCCCGCCGCTCCCGACAGGGGAACCTGCGCCCCGGGACTGAAGTCGAATCCGTCCGTCACCAACGCCCCCAATACGGCACGCTCTTGCGCTGCGACCTCAGCGTATCCGGGGTGTGCACCGCCTGTCGCCAGGGCGTGTGCGGCCTGTGGAAAACCCTCGTGGAGAAGACCGCCCGCGGAACCGCTCGCGGAACCGCCGGTGGACGGCCGACGGCGAAGGCCCGCCCGCCCCGGCGCGGTTGGGGCGGGCAGGCCGTGACTTACGCCACGGACGGGCCGTGACATGGCCGTGAACTACGCCACGGATGTGCCGTCAACTACGCCTCCGCGGCGACGTGTTCGCGCATCCGCTCGGCCAGCTGGTGGGGCATCGGCTCATGCCGGGCGTAGGAGCGGCTGAACCGCCCCGTGCCATGCGAAAGTGATCGCAGATCGACCGCGTACCGACCGATCTCGATCTCCGGCACATCCGCCTTGATCAAGGTCTGTCCGCCGCCGGACTGTTCGGTGCCGACGACCCGGCCGCGCCGGCCGGACAGATCGCTCATGACGGCGCCGACATAGTCGTCCGAGACCAGCACGCCCACTTCCACCACCGGTTCCAGCAGGTCGATCCGGGCGTCGGCGGCCGCCTCGCGCAGCGCGAGCGCGCCCGCCGTCTGGAAGGCGGCATCGGAGGAGTCCACCGAGTGCGCCTTGCCGTCCAGCAGCGTGACCCGCACATCGACCAGGGGATACCCGGCGGCGACGCCGCGCGCCGCCTGGCCGCGCACGCCCTTCTCGACGGACGGGATGAACTGCCGGGGCACCGCGCCACCCACGACCTTGTCCACGAACTCGATGCCCGAGCCCTCCGGCAGCGGCTCCACCTCGATCTCGCAGATCGCGTACTGGCCGTGTCCTCCGGACTGCTTGACATGGCGGCCGCGCCCGGCCGACCTCGCCCCGAAGGTCTCGCGCAGCGAGACCTTGTACGGCACCGCGTCCACCTGGACGCCGTACCGGCTGCGCAGCCGCTCCAGCGCGACGTCCATATGCGCCTCGCCCAGACACCACAGCACCACCTGATGGGTGTCCGGGTTCTGCTCCAGGCGCATCGTCGGGTCCTCGGCGACCAGCCGGGACAGGCCCAGCGACAGCTTGTCCTCGTCCGGTTTGCTGTGCGCCTGGATGGCCACCGGCAGCAGCGGATCGGGCATCTGCCAGGGCACCATCAGGAGCGGCTGGTCCTTGGACGAGAGGGTGTCCCCGGTCTCGGCGCGGGTCAGCTTGGCCACGCACGCCAGATCGCCCGCGATGGCCTGTGGGAGGGTGCGCTGCTGTTTGCCGAAGGGCGCGGACAGGGCGCCGACCCGCTCGTCCACGTCGTGGTCCTCATGGCCGCGGTCCTCCAGACCGTGTCCGGACACATGGACGGTCTCATCGGGGCGGAGGGTCCCGGAGAAGACCCGTACCAGGGAGATCCGGCCGACATACGGGTCGGAGGAGGTCTTGACCACCTCGGCGGCCAGCGGACCGTCCGGATCGCAGCTCAACGGCGGGCGTGCGGCGCCCTGCGGGGTGGTGACGTCGGGCGTCTCGCGCTCCAGCGGGGACGGGAAGCCGCCGGTCACCAGGTCCAGCAGTTCGACGGTGCCCAGGCCCTGCTTGGACCCCGCCGCGGCGGGCGCCGCCGCCAGCACGGGGTGGAAGCTGCCGCGTGCGACGGCCTTCTCCAGGTCCTCGATCAGCGTCTTGACGTCGATCTCCTCACCGCCGAGATAGCGGTCCATGAGGGTCTCGTCCTCGCTCTCGGCGATGATCCCCTCGATGAGCCGGCCGCGGGCCTCCTCGACCAGCGGCTCCTGGTCCTCCCGGGGCGGCGATTCGGTGCGCACCCCCGAGGAGTAGTCGAAGACCCGCTGGGTGAGCAGCCCGATGAGCCCGGTCACGGGGGCGTGCCCGTCCGGCCCCGGCTCGCCGCGCAGCGGCAGGTACAGCGGCAGTACGGCGTCGGGGTCGTCGCCGCCGAAGCTGTCCCGGCACAGCTCGGTCATCTCCTCGAAGCTGGCGCGGGCCGCTTCGAGGTGGGTGATCACGATGGCGCGCGGCATCCCGACCGCGGCGCACTCCTCCCAGATCATGCGGGTGGCCCCGGTGATGCCCAGGGCGTCCTGGGCGGCCGAGACAACGAAAAGGGCCGCGTCCGCCGCTCGCAGACCGGCCCTGAGTTCCCCGACGAAATCGGCATAGCCGGGGGTGTCCAGGAGATTGATCTTCATCCCGCCCCATTCGACGGGGATCAGCGACAGCTGGATCGAACGCTGCTGCCGGTGCTCGATATCGTCGTAGTCCGAGAGACAGCCGCCGTCCTCGACCCTGCCTGCCCGGTTGACCGCGCCCGTCGCCAGTGCGAGGGCCTCCACCAGCGTCGTCTTTCCGGTCCCACTGTGGCCGACCAGAACCACATTCCGCAGGGAGCTGGGCCGGTCGGCCGCCACTGCCCTTCCGGCGGCCCCTGGGTGTGTACTCGTCTTGTCGCCCATGTGTCTCGCCTCCCGGTCGACACCTTGCGATACTTCGAGCTTTCCACCCCTGTAACGGTGCGTCCATACGTCACACAAGCGGCCGTACCGCGCGCGGGGTCGCTGAGCCGTCCGACAGGTGCACGGCGCCCCTCCGGGGCGTGGCTACGATGGGCGCGCCGGTGGCCTCTTGACCACCCGGCCCGTTTCGACCCCCCGGGAAGGCCATGCTGAACAAGTACGCGCGTGCATTCTTCACGCGTGTTCTCACACCGTTCGCCGCCCTGCTGATCCGCCTCGGGGTCAGCCCCGACGCGGTGACCCTCACCGGCACCGCCGGCGTGTGCGCGGGCGCACTGGTCTTCTATCCCCGGGGGGAGTTCTTCTGGGGCACCGTCGTCATCACGCTGTTCGTCTTCTCCGACCTGGTCGACGGCAATATGGCACGGCAGCTGGGGCGCTCCAGCCGCTGGGGCGCGTTCCTCGACTCCACGCTGGACCGGGTGGCCGACGGCGCGATCTTCGGCGGTCTGACGTTGTGGTACGCGGGCCGCGGGGACGACAATGTGCTGTGTGCGGTGACGATCTTCTGCCTCGCCAGCGGCCAGGTGGTCTCGTACACCAAGGCTCGCGGCGAGAGCATCGGCCTGCCGGTGAACGTCAACGGGCTGGTGGAGCGTGCCGAGCGGCTGGTGATCTCGCTGGTGGCGTGCGGCTTCTCGGGGCTGCACAAGTTCGGCGTGCCGCATATCGACATCCTCCTCCCGATCGCGCTGTGGATCGTGGCCGTCGGCAGCGCGGTGACCCTCGTCCAGCGGGTGGTGACGGTGCGCCGGGAGGCCGCCGAGGCGGACGCCGGGGAGCAGACGGTGCCCCAGGGGGGCGAGGCGCGGTGAAGGAGAGGCTGACCGACGCGCTGTACGGACTCGGCTGGAGCGTGGTCAAGAAGCTCCCGGAGCCGGTCGCCGTACGCCTCGGTCAGCGCATCGCCGACCAGACGTGGAAGCGGCGCGGCAAGGGCGTGCTGCGTCTGGAGGCCAATCTGGCACGCGTGGTGCCGGACGCCTCGCCCCGGCGGCTGGCCGAGCTGTCGCGGGCGGGCATGCGCTCGTACCTGCGCTACTGGATGGAGTCCTTCCGGCTTCCGGCGTGGAGCCCGGAGCGGATACGGGGCGGCTTCGACGTCAAGGACGTGCACCATCTCGTGGACGGTCTCGCCGAGCGCCGGGGCGTGATCCTGGCGCTGCCGCACATGGGCAACTACGACCTCGCGGGGGCCTGGGTGACCACCCATCTGGGGGTGCCCTTCACCACGGTCGCGGAGCGGCTGAAGCCGGAGTCGCTGTACGACCGGTTCGTGGCCTATCGCGAGGGGCTGGGCATGGAGGTGCTGCCGCACCAGGGCGGGAGCGCCTTCGGGACGCTGGCGCGGCGGCTGCGCGCGGGCGGTCTGGTGTGTCTGGTGGCCGACCGCGATCTGTCGGCCTCGGGCGTGGAGGTGTCGTTCTTCGGCGAGCGGGCGAAGATGCCGGCCGGGCCGGCCGCGCTCGCCCTGCAGACGGGCGCCCTGCTGTTGCCGGTGACCCTCTGGTACGACGAGTCGCCGGTGATGCGCGGGCGGGTGCATCCGCCGGTCGAGGCGCCCGGGGACGGGAACCGCGCGGAGCGGGTCTCCGTCATGACCCAGGAGATGGCCGACGCCTTCGCCTCGGGGATCTCCGAGCACCCGGAGCACTGGCACATGCTGCAGCGGCTGTGGCTCGCGGATCTGGACCGCGGTCCAGGGAACGCTGGAAGTCCCGAGGGCCCCGGAAGCCCTGGACGGCCTGAAATGGAGAAGCCTTGAGGATCGGGATCGTCTGCCCGTACTCCTGGGATGTCCCAGGCGGCGTCCAGTTCCACATCCGCGATCTGGCCGACCATCTGATCCGGCGCGGCCACCAGGTCTCCGTGCTGGCCCCGGCGGACGACGAGACGCCGCTGCCGCCGTACGTGGTCTCCGCCGGGCGCGCCGTGCCGGTGCCGTACAACGGCTCGGTGGCCCGGCTGAACTTCGGGTTCCTGTCGGCCGCGCGGGTGCGCCGCTGGCTGCACGACGGCGCCTTCGACGTCATTCACATCCACGAGCCCACCTCGCCCTCGCTGGGGCTGCTGGCCTGCTGGGCGGCCCAGGGGCCGATCGTCGCGACGTTCCACACCTCCAATCCGCGCTCCCGGGCCATGATCGCCGCCTATCCGATCCTGCAGCCGGCGCTGGAGAAGATCAGCGCGCGGATCGCGGTGAGCGAGTACGCGCGCCGGACGCTGGTGGAGCACCTCGGCGGTGACGCGGTGGTCATCCCCAACGGCGTCGATGTGGACTTCTTCGCCGACGCCGAGCCGAAGGAGGAGTGGCGGGGGGAGACGATCGGCTTCATCGGCCGGATCGATGAGCCCCGTAAGGGGCTGCCGGTGCTGATGCGCGCCCTTCCGAAGATCTTCGAGGCCCGGCCCGGGGTGCGGCTGTTGATCGCCGGTCGGGGTGACGAGAAGGAGGCCGTGGCCGATCTGCCCGCTCCGCTGCGGGAGCGCGTGGAGTTCCTGGGGATGGTCAGCGACGAGGACAAGGCGCGGCTGCTGCGTAGCGTCGATGTCTACGTCGCGCCCAATACGGGCGGCGAGAGCTTCGGCATCATCCTCGTGGAGGCCATGTCGGCGGGGGCCGCGGTCCTGGCCAGCGATCTGGACGCGTTCGCCCAGGTGCTGGACGGGGGAGCGGCGGGCGAGCTGTTCGCCAACGAGGACGCGGACGCCCTTGCGGCGGCCGCGGTGCGGCTGCTGGGCGACGAGAAGCGGCTGGCCGAGCTGCGGGCGCGGGGCAGCCGGCATGTACGGCGCTTCGACTGGTCGACGGTGGGGGCGGACATCCTCGCGGTCTACGAGACGGTGACGGACGGGGCGGCGTCGGTGGCCGCCGACGACCGTACGCGGCTGTGGGCGCGGCTGGGGCTCGCCAGGGACTAGGCGCTCCGCTGGGAGTGTCGCGATGGGTCGTCGGTCGGCTGCGGCGCCGTCGCGGCTGGTCGCGCCTGTGCGGTGGTGCCGCGCATCGACTCACCCCGCTGGTCGTGCCTGTGCGGTGGTGCCGCGTATCGACACACCCCCGCGCCCCTTCGGGGCGCTGCCCGAACCGTAGCGGACTTCCTCCGACCTGCTCAGGACCCGCCCGGAGGGGCCTCACACCGCCGCGCGCGGCGGCCCCGGCCGAGGGTTCCGCCCCGGGCTCCGGGGGCCGCACGCGGTAGCGTGGCGGGCCGTGAGCACCTTGATCTGGATCGCGGTCGCACTGGTCGTCATCGCCGTCTATCTGAGCTGGACCGCGGGCCGCCTCGACCGGCTGCACAGCCGTCTGGACGCGGCGCGGGCCGCGCTGGACGCGCAGCTGCTGCGGCGTGCCTCCGTCGCCCAGGAGCTGGCCACCGCCGGAGTGCTCGACCCCGCCGCCTCGATCGTGCTGTACCAGGCCGCGCACGCCGCCCGGCAGTCCGAGGAGGAGCACCGCGAGGTCGCCGAGAGCGAGCTGAGCCAGGCGCTGCGGGCCGTCTTCGAGGACAGTGCCCAGGCCGAGGCGGTACGGGAGGCGCCGGGCGGCGAGGAGGCGCTGGGGGAGCTCACGGAGGCGGTGCGGCGGGTGCCGATGGCCCGGCGGTTCCACAACGACGCGGTGCGCGCGGCGCGGGCGCTGCGCCGCCATCGGACGGTGCGCTGGTTCCGGCTGGCGGGCCACGCTCCGTTCCCGCTCGCCTTCGAGATGGACGACGAGCCACCGGCGGCGCTGGGGCGGGTGCCGGGCACCGAGGAGGCCGAGCGCTGAGGAGCCCTGTGCCGAGGGGGTGACCGCCCTTCGCGTACCGAGGATTCACCGGTCGCTTCGAGCCACCGGCCTTTGATTGGCCCTTGCCGATCCCCGCCCCGACGCGGTTTTGTCATTCGTGTAGCACACACGCTCATGACCTGGACCAGATGGCCGGGTCATGTATCGGTATCGAACGGCCCTACGATGGGCTCATCGCACTTTTCATTATCGAGTGAGGTCAAACCGTGTCCATCACGCCCGCCAGCACGTCCAACTCCGACGCCCCCGCGACCGGCACCGCCCGCGTCAAGCGCGGTATGGCCGAGCAGCTCAAGGGTGGCGTGATCATGGACGTCGTCACCCCCGAGCAGGCCAAGGTCGCCGAGGACGCCGGAGCCGTCGCGGTCATGGCCCTCGAGCGGGTGCCGGCCGACATCCGTAAGGACGGCGGTGTGGCCCGGATGTCCGACCCGGACATGATCGAGGGCATCATCGACGCCGTCTCCATTCCGGTGATGGCCAAGTCGCGGATCGGCCACTTCGTCGAGGCGCAGGTGCTGCAGTCGCTCGGCGTCGACTACATCGACGAGTCCGAGGTGCTCACCCCCGCCGACGAGGTCAACCACAGCGACAAGTGGTCCTTCACCACCCCGTTCGTCTGCGGAGCCACCAACCTGGGCGAGGCGCTGCGCCGGATCGCCGAGGGTGCGGCCATGATCCGTTCCAAGGGCGAGGCCGGTACCGGCAACGTCGTCGAGGCCGTGCGCCACCTGCGCCAGATCAGGGGCGAGATCGCCCGGCTGCGCGGCCTGGACAACCATGAGCTCTATGCGGCCGCCAAGGAGATCCGCGCCCCGTACGAGCTGGTCGCCGAGATCGCGCAGACCGGCAAGCTGCCGGTCGTGCTGTTCTCCGCCGGTGGCGTCGCCACCCCGGCCGACGCCGCGCTGATGCGCCAGCTCGGCGCCGAGGGCGTGTTCGTGGGCTCCGGCATCTTCAAGTCGGGCGACCCGGCCAAGCGCGCCGCCGCGATCGTGAAGGCCACCACCTTCTACGACGACCCCAAGGTCATCGCGGAGGCGTCCCGGAACCTCGGCGAGGCCATGGTCGGCATCAACTGCGACACCCTCCCCGAGTCCGAGCGCTACGCCAGCCGCGGCTGGTAACCGGCGCCCGTACGGCATCACATGGCACCACGCGCCCCGGCCCGGCGGCCCGGTGCGTGGTGCCCCTGACGTTCGAGAGGTCTTCGCTTCCGTGACCACGTCGTCCATACCGGCTACGTCCACCGCCGACGCCCCCGTGATCGGTGTGCTCGCCCTCCAGGGCGATGTCCGCGAGCATCTCGCCGCGCTCACCGCGGCCGGGGCCACGCCCCGGCAGGTCCGCAGGCCCGAGGAGCTCGCCGAGGTCGCGGCCCTGGTGATCCCCGGGGGCGAGTCGACCACCATGTCCAAGCTCGCGATCATCTTCGGGCTGCTGGAGCCGCTGCGCGACCGGGTCCGGGCCGGGATGCCGGTGTACGGTACGTGCGCGGGCATGATCATGCTCGCGGACAAGATCCTCGACGGCCGGGACGACCAGGAGACCATCGGCGGCATCGACATGATCGTGCGCCGTAACGCCTTCGGCCGGCAGAACGAGTCCTTCGAGGCCGGGGTCGACATCCAGGGCATCGAGGACGGCCCGGTCGAGGGGGTCTTCATCCGCGCGCCGTGGGTCGAGTCCGTGGGCGGCGGTGCCGAGGTGCTCGCGACGTTCGACGGGCACACCGTCGCCGTCCGGCAGGGCAATGTCCTGGCGACCTCGTTCCACCCCGAGCTGACCGGGGACCACCGGGTGCACAAGCTCTTCGTCGAGATGGTGCGGCGCGCGTAGCGCTCGGTGGAGAGTGGTGGCGGGAGACCTCGCCGCAGGCTGGGCCGATCCCGGTAGGATCTCAGGCGTTCGTACAGCAATGGGTTACGCGAAGGAGACAGGCGGATGTCCGGCCACTCTAAATGGGCTACGACGAAGCACAAGAAGGCCGTGATCGATGCCAAGCGCGGCAAGCTCTTCGCGAAGCTGATCAAGAACGTCGAGGTCGCGGCCCGGATGGGCGGTGCCGATCCGGAGGGCAACCCGACGCTCTTCGACGCCATCCAGAAGGCGAAGAAGAGTTCGGTTCCGAACAAGAACATCGACAGCGCGGTCAAGCGTGGTGCCGGTCTCGAGGCCGGTGGCGCCGAGTACGAGACGATCATGTACGAGGGCTACGGCCCCAACGGCGTGGCCGTCCTCATCGAGTGTCTGACCGACAACCGCAACCGCGCGGCCTCCGACGTCCGCGTCGCGATGACGCGCAACGGCGGCTCGATGGCCGACCCGGGCTCCGTGTCGTACCTGTTCAACCGTAAGGGCGTCGTCATCGTCCCCAAGGGCGAGCTCGCCGAGGACGACGTGCTGGGCGCGGTCCTGGACGCGGGCGCCGAGGAGGTCAACGACCTCGGTGAGTCCTTCGAGGTCATCAGCGAGGCCACCGACCTGGTCGCGGTCCGCACCGCCCTCCAGGAGGCGGGCATCGACTACGACTCGGCCGATGCCAACTTCGTGCCCACGATGCAGGTCCAGCTCGAGGAAGATGCCGCGCGCAAGATCTTCAAGCTGATCGACGCTCTCGAGGACAGCGACGACGTGCAGAACGTCTTCGCCAACTTCGACGTCTCCGACGAGGTCATGGCCAAGGTGGACGCCTGACGGCGGATCGGCACGGCGGTCGACGCCGTCGGACACGCCGACGGGCCGGCGGGGCAGCACCCCACCGGCCCGTCGGCGTTGTCCGCGGGTGTTGTCGGCGGTAGCCGCTAGCCTGCAGGAACAGGTGACCGAAGCGCGGTGAGGGGAGGGGCGCGGTGCGTGTGCTGGGCGTGGACCCGGGGCTGACCCGGTGCGGTGTCGGCGTGGTCGAGGGGGTCGCGGGCCGCCCGCTGCGGATGCTCGGGGTCGGCGTCGTACGGACCGGGGCGGATGCCGCGACCGCCGACCGGCTCGTCCTCATCGAGCGCGGCATCGAGGAGTGGCTGGACGCCCACCGGCCGGAATTCGTCGCCGTGGAGCGGGTGTTCAGCCAGCACAACGTCCGCACCGTCATGGGCACCGCGCAGGCCAGCGCCGTCGCCATGCTGTGCGCGGCCCGCCGCGGGCTGCCGGTCGCGCTGCACACCCCCAGCGAGGTCAAGGCGGCCGTCACCGGATCCGGGCGCGCGGACAAGGCGCAGGTCGGCTCGATGGTGACCCGGCTGCTGCGGCTGGACGCACCGCCCAAACCGGCCGACGCCGCCGACGCGCTGGCGCTCGCCATCTGCCACATCTGGCGGGCCCCCGCGACCAACCGCCTCCAGCAGGCCGTCGCCGCCCACCGCGCCACAAGCCCCGCCCGCCCGACGAGCCCCGCTCGCCCGACGAGCCCCGCCCGCACTCCGAGCGGCGCGCGCACCACGAAAGGCCGTACCTCATGATCGCGTTCGTCTCCGGTCCGGTGGCGGCCGTCGCCCCGGACACCGCCGTGATCGAGGTCGGCGGGGTCGGGATGGCGGTCCAGTGCACCCCGGCCACCCTGGCCGGGCTGCGCGTCGGCCGGCAGGCCCGGCTGGCCACCTCCCTCGTCGTCCGTGAGGACTCGCTGACCCTCTACGGCTTCGCCGACGACGACGAGCGCCAGGCCTTCGAGCTGCTCCAGACCGCCAGCGGGGTCGGACCCCGGCTGGCCCAGGCCATGCTGGCCGTGCACTCCCCGGACGCGCTGCGGCTCGCGGTGTCCACCGGGGACGAGAAGGCGCTCACCGCCGTCCCCGGCATCGGCAAGAAGGGCGCGCAGCGGCTGCTGCTGGAGCTCAAGGACCGGCTCGGCGAGCCGCTCGGCTCCGCCGTGCCCGGCGCCCGCTCGGCGGCCGCCCCCGGCTGGAGCGACCAGCTGCACACCGCGCTGGTCGGCCTCGGCTACGCCACCCGGGAGGCCGACGAGGCGGTGGCCGCCGTCACCCCGCGGGCCGAGGAGACGATGGCCGCGGGCGGCACGCCCCAGGTGGCTCAGCTGCTGCGGGCCGCCCTGCAGACCCTGAACCGCACACGGTGAGCCACCGCGGCCGCGGCAGGCCGCGACCGGCGGCACCACCGAAGACGACATCGCGAGGCGAAACGCAGTGAACTGGGACGAGACCCCACCGGCCACCGCCGACGACGCCCCGTCCGGCGCGGGCGGCAGGCTGGTGGGCGCCGACGCGGACGGCGACGACCAGGCGGTGGAGGCCGCGCTGCGCCCCAAGGACCTCGGCGAGTTCGTCGGGCAGGAGCGGGTCCGCGAGCAGCTGGACCTGGTGCTCAAGGCGGCCCGGCAGCGCGGCGGCACCGCCGACCATGTGCTGCTCTCCGGCGCGCCCGGACTGGGCAAGACCACTCTCTCCATGATCATCGCCGCCGAGATGGGCGCCCCGATCCGGATCACCTCCGGCCCCGCCATCCAGCACGCCGGTGATCTGGCCGCGATCCTCTCCTCCCTCACCGAGGGCGAGGTGCTCTTCCTCGACGAGATCCACCGGATGTCCCGGCCCGCCGAGGAGATGCTCTACATGGCGATGGAGGACTTCCGGGTCGACGTCATCGTCGGCAAGGGCCCCGGGGCCACCGCCATTCCGCTGGAGCTGCCGCCGTTCACACTGGTCGGCGCCACCACCCGGGCCGGGCTGCTGCCGCCCCCGCTGCGCGACCGCTTCGGCTTCACCGGCCATATGGAGTTCTACGCCCCGGCCGAGCTGGAGCGGGTCGTCCACCGCTCCGCCGGGCTGCTCGACGTGACCATCGACCCGGAGGGCGCGTCCGAGATCGCGGGCCGCTCCCGCGGCACCCCCCGGATCTCCAACCGTCTGCTGCGCCGGGTGCGCGACTACGCCCAGGTCAAGGCGGACGGCGTGATCAACCGCGACATCGCCGCCAGCGCCCTGGCCGTCTACGACGTGGACGAGCGCGGTCTGGACCGGCTGGACCGGGCGGTGCTCAGCGCCCTGCTCAAGCTGTTCGGCGGCGGGCCGGTGGGCCTGTCGACCCTGGCGGTCGCGGTGGGGGAGGAGCGTGAGACGGTCGAGGAGGTCGCCGAGCCCTTCCTGGTCCGGGAGGGGCTGCTGGCCCGTACCCCCCGGGGGCGGATCGGCACCCCGGCGGCCTGGGCGCATATGGGGCTCACCCCTCCGCCGCAGACCGCCGCCGGTGGTCAGGCGGGCCTCTTCGGGACATGAGGAGCCGGGGACGCGGCAGGATGGTGTGTGAGGCGCCATGACGGGCCGGACGGGCCGCGGCAAGGCATAAGCGCTCGCTTACCCTGCATCATGGCGTAGAGGACCAATAATGGCGGGGTCAGGAACCCCGGTACCGCGCCGGGCGTTGTTCCATTGGCGTGGGCTCGCTTAGACTCCGCCGATGCCGTCCGTATGCCGTCCGCTCACTGTGCGGTATACCCATCCCCGTAGACCAGGCCGCTCCCCGCGGTCGTGCGAAGGAATTTCCGTCCCGTGAATATCGTGACTCTCCTGCCGTTCATCGTGCTTATCGGGGCCATGTTCCTGATGACGCGTTCGGCCAAGAACAAGCAGCGCCAGGCCCAGTCGATGCGCAATGACATGCAGCCGGGTTCCGGCGTGCGGACCATCGGCGGCATGTACGCGACGGTCAAGGAGGTCCACGACGACACGGTCCTCCTCGAGGTGGCCCCCGGCGTGCACGCGATCTACGCGAAGAACGCGGTGGGAGCCGTCCTGCCGGACGACGAGTACAACCGCGTGGTGCACGGCATCGACCCCGACGAGGACGCCGCCGACACCCCTGTCGTTCCCGATGACGCCTCCTCGCTGACCGAGGTCGCCGACGCCGGCTCGTCCGCCGACAAGGCCGGCAAGGCCGACAAGGCCGACGCTGCCGACGACACCGCGGTCGAGAAGGCCGACGCGGCCGGCGAGGCGGACGACGAGGCCGGGAAGACGGACGTCAAGAAGATCGACCTCGGCAAGGACGACGCCGCCGCCGCGGCGGGCACCTCCGAGGACGACAAGCGGGACGGCGGCACCGACGCGAAGTAAGTCCGTCATCCGGGAACCGCGGCGCGCCCTCGATCGGTGCGCCGCGGTTCCCTGGACGGTCTAGGCTCCGGCGGGGGCTTGTCCCCACAAGACTTCGTGGCCGCCCCGCGCACACCCGATGCGGGGCGGTTGGACAGGGAGATACGAGAAGGTGGCAGCACCGAAGAAGGGCCGCAGGTCCTCCGGGTCACAGGGCAGGCCAGGGCGCCCCTTGGCCGTCATCCTGATCGCCATCGCGGCGCTGACCGGAGGCATGTTCGTCTCCGGTCACACCACGCCGCGACTGGGCATCGATCTCGCGGGCGGCACCAGCTTCACGCTGGAGGCCAAGAACCAACCGGGCAAGCCCAACGCGATCAACACGGACAACATGAACACCGCCGTGGGGATCATCGAGCGACGGGTCAACGGTCTGGGTGTGTCCGAGGCCGAGGTCCAGACGCAGGGTGAGAAGCACATCATCGTGAACATCCCCAAGGGGACGAACGCGAAGCAGGCCCGGCAGCAGGTCGGCACCACCGCCCAGCTCTACTTCCGGCCGGTGGTCACGACCACCAGCGGCCAGAAGACCCCCGAGAAGCCCAAGTCCACCCCCAGCCCGTCGGCCAGCGCCAGCGGCAAGGGCCAGGACAAGGGTGACGACAAGGGCGGCAAGCCGTCGGCCTCCTCATCGGCCTCCTCATCCTCATCCGCCAGCCCCAGCACCCAGGGGCGGGCCCTCTCCAAGGGCCTGAAGGCCGACGAGAAGCCCAGCGGGAGCCCCTCGCCGTCGAAGACCCCGAAGCCCGACCCGTCCAAGAGCCCCTCGGGCTCCAGCGACCAGGAAGAGCTGGCCAAGCAGTTCGCGAAGCTGGACTGCACCAAGCCGGCCGGACGCGCCGCGGCGGCCGAGAAGGCGGCCAACGCCAAGCCGACCGACTCGGTGCTGGCCTGCAGCCAGAAGGGCGACGCCAAGTTCGTCCTCGGCCCCTCCGAGGTCGAGGGCACCGACGTGGACGACGCCTCGGCGGTCTTCGAGAGCCAGAACGGGGCGGGCTGGATCGTCCAGCTCGACTTCAACAGCAAGGGCTCCAAGAAGTTCGCCAAGACCACCGGCGAGCTGACCAAGCAGCAGTCCCCGCAGAACCGCTTCGCGATCGCCCTGGACGGCGAGGTCGTCTCCGACCCCGAGGTCACCCAGGGCGCCATCACCGGCGGCCGGGCGACCATCTCCGGCGGCTTCACCCAGCAGAGCTCCGAGGATCTGGCCAACGTGCTGTCCTTCGGCGCGCTCCCGCTGTCCTTCGACATCGCCGACGAGACCACCGTCTCCGCCGCGCTCGGCGGTGAGCAGCTGGACGCCGGTCTGATCGCCGGTGCCATCGGCCTCGCGCTCGTCGTGATCTACCTGGTGGTCTACTACCGCGGTCTCGCCCTCGTGGCCATGGCCAGCCTCGGCGTCTCCGCGATCCTGACGTACACGATCATGGTGCTGCTCGGTCCGGGCATCGGCTTCGCGCTGAACCTCCCGGCGGTCTGTGGCGCGATCGTGGCCATCGGTATCACCGCCGACTCGTTCATCGTCTACTTCGAACGGATCCGCGACGAGATCCGGGAGGGCCGCTCGCTGCGCCCCGCCGTCGAGCGCGGCTGGCCGCGGGCCCGGCGCACCATCCTGGTGTCCGACTTCGTGTCCTTCCTGGCCGCCGCGGTGCTCTACATCGTCACCGTCGGCAAGGTGCAGGGCTTCGCCTTCACCCTGGGCCTGACCACGCTGCTCGACATCGCCGTGGTGTTCCTCTTCACCAAGCCGCTGATGACGATCCTCGCCCGCCGTCCGTTCTTCGGGAACGGCCACTCGTGGTCCGGCCTTGACCCCAAGCGCCTCGGGGCCACGCCGCCGCTGCGCCGCCGCCGTTCCGCCGCCCCCGGCCCCGCCGACACGAAGGAGGCGTGAGATGTCGCGACTCGGCACTCTCGGCGCCAGGCTCTACCGAGGCGAGGTCGGTTACGACTTCGTCGGCAAGCGGAAGATCTGGTACGGCATCTCGATACTGATCACCATCACGGCCATCGTGGGCCTGGCGGTGCGCGGTCTGAACATGGGCATCGAGTTCTCCGGCGGCGCGGTCTTCACGACCCCCAACACCAAGGTCTCCAGCACCGATGTGCGCCAGGCGGCCGAGGACGCCTCCGGCGGCCACACCGTAGTCGTCCAGGAGCTCGGCCGCGGCGGGCTGCGGATCCAGATCAGCGAGCTGGGCACCAAGGAGGCGCTGCCGGTCCAGGAGCAGCTCGCCAAGGAGCTGGGCGTCAAGACCAGCAAGATCGACACCCAGCTGGTCGGCCCGAGCTGGGGCGAGCAGATCGCCAGCAAGGCCTGGCAGGGTCTGGCGATCTTCATGGTGCTGGTGGTGATCTATCTCGCCATCGCCTTCGAGTGGCGGATGGCGCTGGCCGCCCTGATCGCCCTGATCCACGACCTCACCATCACGGTCGGTGTCTACGCGCTGGTCGGCTTCGAGGTCACCCCGGGCACCGTGATCGGTCTGCTGACGATCCTCGGTTATTCGCTCTACGACACCGTCGTGGTCTTCGACGGTCTCAAGGAAGCGTCCAAGGACATCACCAAGCAGACCCGCTTCACCTACCGCGAGATCGCCAACCGCAGCCTCAACTCGACCCTGGTGCGGTCCATCAACACCACGATCGTGGCGCTGCTGCCGGTCGGCGCGCTGCTGTTCATCGGCGGCGGTCTGCTCGGCGCGGGCATGCTCAACGACATCTCCCTGGCGCTCTTCGTCGGTCTCGCCGCCGGTGCGTACTCCTCGATCTTCATCGCGACCCCGCTGGTCGCCGATCTGAAGGAGCGCGACCCGAGGATGAAGTCCCTGGCCAAGCGGGTGAAGGCCAAGCGTGCCGCGGCCGCCAAGGCCGAGTCGGCCGACTCGGCCTCCGAGGAGGACGACGCGCCCGCCCTGGAGGACGCCGCCGCGGCCCCCGCCGGAGTGGTCGGCCAGCGCCGTCAGCCTTCCCGCAACCGGGGGCGCGGCCGGCCGTCGGGCAAGCGGCGATGAGCGGGGCGGCCTGAGAGATGACCGAGACGACGGGGACCACGGCGGGCAGCCCGGACGGATTCGGCGGAGCCTCCGCCGAGGAGCTGCGCACGCTGCTGCTCAGCCGCATCCAGGACGTGCCGGACTACCCCAAGCCCGGCGTGATGTTCAAGGACATCACCCCGCTGCTCGCCGACGCCGCGGCCTTCGGCGCGCTCACCGAGGCACTCGCCGAGCTGTGCCTCCGGCACCGGGCGGACAAGGTGGTGGGCCTGGAGGCGCGCGGCTTCATCCTCGCCGCCCCGGCCGCCGTCCGCGCCGGAATCGGCTTCGTACCGGTCCGCAAGGCCGGCAAGCTCCCCGGGGCGACGCTCGCCCAGGTGTACGAGCTGGAGTACGGCACGGCCGAGATCGAGATACACGCCGACGCGCTGGAGCCCGGCGACCGGGTGCTGGTGATCGACGACGTGCTGGCCACCGGCGGCACCGCCGAGGCGTCCCTGCGGCTCATCCGGCGGGCCGGCGCCCAGATCGCCGGGCTCGCCGTGCTGCTGGAGCTCGGCTTCCTCGCCGGCCGTGACCGGCTGCTGGGCTCCCTCGACAGCGCCCCGCTGGAGGCCCTGATCACGGTCTGAGCCGGGCTTACGGGCCCGTACACCGGGCCGGGAGGACCGCCGGAGGGCGGGGACGCGCACCGCCGGTCCCCGCCCTCCGCCATGCCGCCCCACGCCCCCGTCATGCCCGGCTTGGCGGTCGGGAGGCAAGCGGAGTGGCGGGATCGATACCATGGCAGCCCGACCTTTTCGGGTCCGGACCGCTAGGAGTGCTCTTGCCAGACGAGGCCCAGCCGCTCTCGCCCAAAGTCCGTCCGGGCGGAAACCCCTCCGCACAGCCGGACGCGCCCACCGCCGCCGAGCCGACGGCGGCCCCAGGCGTGCCCAGGAACAGCGGTGACGGCGCGGTCCGGCGCGGCCCCGAGCAGACCAGCCCGAAGCCCGCCGCGGGCCGCGGCAACAGCCTGCCCGCCACCACGCCCCCCGCGCGCCCCGCACAGAGCCCCGCGCCCCGTTCGGGCTCGTCCAACCGCGTCCGGGCCCGGCTGGCGCGCCTCGGCGTCCAGCGCTCCAGCCCGTACAACCCGGTGCTGGAGCCGCTGCTGCGCATCGTGCGCGGCAACGACCCCAAGGCGGAGGCCGCGACGCTGCGCCAGATCGAGCGCGCGTACCAGGTGGCCGAGCGCTGGCACCGCGGCCAGAAGCGCAAGAGCGGCGATCCGTACATCACCCACCCCCTCGCGGTGACCACGATCCTGGCCGAGCTGGGTATGGATCCGGCCACTTTGATGGCCGGGCTGCTGCATGACACCGTCGAGGACACCGAGTACGGCCTGGACACCCTGCGCCGCGACTTCGGCGACCAGGTCGCCCTGCTCGTCGACGGCGTCACCAAGCTGGACAAGGTCAAGTTCGGCGAGGCGGCCCAGGCCGAGACCGTGCGCAAGATGGTCGTCGCCATGGCCCGGGACCCCCGGGTGCTGGTGATCAAGCTGGCCGACCGGCTGCACAACATGCGCACCATGCGCTATCTCAAGCGGGAGAAGCAGGAGAAGAAGGCCCGCGAGACCCTCGAGATCTACGCCCCGCTCGCCCACCGCCTGGGCATGAACACGATCAAATGGGAGCTGGAGGACCTCGCCTTCGCGATCCTCTACCCCAAGATGTACGACGAGATCGTGCGGCTGGTCGCCGAGCGGGCCCCCAAGCGCGACGAGTACCTGGCCGTCGTCACCGACCAGGTCCAGGGCGATCTGCGGGCGGCGCGGATCAAGGCGACCGTCACCGGCCGGCCGAAGCACTACTACTCCGTCTACCAGAAGATGATCGTGCGCGGCCGCGACTTCGCCGAGATCTACGACCTGGTGGGCATCCGCGTCCTCGTCGACACCGTCCGCGACTGCTACGCGGCGCTCGGGACCATCCACGCGCGGTGGAACCCGGTGCCGGGGCGGTTCAAGGACTACATCGCGATGCCCAAGTTCAACATGTACCAGTCGCTGCACACGACGGTCATCGGGCCCAGCGGCAAGCCGGTCGAGCTGCAGATCCGCACCTTCGACATGCACCGCCGCGCCGAGTACGGCATCGCCGCGCACTGGAAGTACAAGCAGGAGGCGGTGGCCGGCGCCTCCAAGGTGCGCACCGATGTGCCCCGTAAGGCGGGCAAGGACGACGCCATAAACGACATGGCGTGGCTGCGGCAGCTCCTGGACTGGCAGAAGGAGACCGAGGACCCGGGCGAGTTCCTGGAGTCCCTGCGCTTCGACCTGTCCCGCAACGAGGTCTTCGTCTTCACGCCCAAGGGCGACGTCATAGCGCTTCCGGCCGGGGCCACCCCGGTCGACTTCGCCTACGCCGTGCACACCGAGGTCGGCCACCGTACGATCGGCGCCCGGGTCAACGGGCGGCTGGTGCCGCTGGAGTCCACCCTGGACAACGGCGACCTGGTGGAGGTCTTCACCTCCAAGGCCGCGGGCGCCGGGCCGTCCCGCGACTGGCTGGGCTTCGTCAAGTCGCCGCGCGCCCGTAACAAGATCCGCGCCTGGTTCTCCAAGGAGCGCCGCGACGAGGCCATCGAACAGGGCAAGGACGCGATCGTCCGGGCGATGCGCAAGCAGAACCTGCCCATCCAGCGGATCCTGACCGGCGACTCGCTGGTCACCCTCGCCCATGAGATGCGCTACCCCGACATCTCCGCGCTCTACGCGGCGATCGGCGAGGGCCATGTCTCCGCGCAGAACGTGGTGCAGAAGCTCGTCCAGGCGCTCGGCGGCGAGGAGGCCGCCAACGAGGACATCGCCGAGACCGCCCCGCCCATCCGCCGCACCAAGCGCCGCTCCAGCGCCGATCCGGGCGTGGTGGTCAAGGGCGTCGAGGATGTGTGGGTCAAGCTGGCCCGCTGCTGTACGCCGGTGCCCGGCGACCCCATCATCGGCTTCGTCACCCGTGGCAGCGGCGTCTCGGTGCACCGTGCCGACTGCGTCAACGTGGACTCGCTCTCCCAGCAGCCCGAGCGCATCCTCGACGTCGAATGGGCGCCCACCCAGTCGTCGGTCTTCCTGGTGGCCATCCAGGTCGAGGCGCTGGACCGGTCCCGGCTGCTGTCGGACGTCACCCGCGTACTGTCCGACCAGCACGTCAACATCCTCTCCGCGGCCGTGCAGACCTCCCGCGACCGGGTGGCCACCTCGCGCTTCACCTTCGAGATGGGCGACCCCAAGCACCTGGGCCACGTCCTGAAGGCCGTACGCGGCGTGGAGGGCGTCTACGACGTCTACCGGGTCACCTCGGCCCGCGCCCGCTGAGAGCGGGCCCTCACGGAGCACACACGACGGCGGCGGCCCCGGTGCCTTCACACCGGGGCCGCCGCCGTACGCGGATCAGCGCGCGCTCAGCCGCCGAACTCCTGGAGGCCCTTCAGCGCCTGGTCCAGCAGCGCCTGCCGGCCCTCGAGCTCCTTGGAGAGCTTGTCGGCCTTCGCGTTGTTCCCCGCCGCGCGGGCCGCGTCGATCTGGGACCGCAGTTTGTCGACGGCGTCCTGCAGCTGGCCGGTGAGCCCCGCGGCGCGCGCCCGCGCCTCGGGGTTGGTCCGCCGCCACTCCGTGTCCTCGGCGTCCTGGATGGCGCGCTCCACCGCGTGCATCCGGCCCTCGATACGGGCGCGGGCGTCCCTCGGCACATGGCCGATGGCCTCCCACCGCTCGTTGATCGACCGGAAGGCCGCGCGGGACGCCTTCAGGTCCGAGATCGGCAGCAGCTTCTCGGCCTCGACGACGAGCTCCTCCTTACGGGTGAGATTCTCCCGTTGCTCGGCGTCACGCTCCGCGAAGACCTCGCTACGGGCCTGGAAGAAGATGTCCTGCGCACCGCGGAAGCGGTTCCACAGGTCCTCCTCGGACTCGCGCTGGGCACGGCCCGCGGCCTTCC
Source organism: Streptomyces iranensis (assembly GCF_017874715.1). GTDB lineage: Bacteria > Actinomycetota > Actinomycetes > Streptomycetales > Streptomycetaceae > Streptomyces > Streptomyces iranensis. The sequence continues at coordinate 110,865 of NZ_JAGGLR010000025.1, forward strand.
AGTCCGACATCAGCTCCCGGTACCGGGCCGCGGTCGGACCCCAGTCGGTGGAGCCGGAGAGCGCCTCGGCCTCGGCGACCAGCTTCTCCTTGGTCTGCCGGGCCTCCTCGCGCTGTGCGTCCAGGGCCGCGAAGTGCGCCTTGCGCCGCTTGGAGAACGCCGAGCGGGCGTGCGAGAAGCGGTGCCACAGCTCGTCGTCGGTCTTGCGGTCCAGCCGGGGCAGGCCCTTCCAGGTGTCCACCAGGGCGCGCAGCCGCTCCCCGGCCGCCCGCCACTGCTCGCTGGCGGCCAGCTGCTCGGCCTCGGCGACCAGGTCCTCCTTGGCCCTGCGGGCCTCGTCGGCCTGGACCGCCTTGGCCGCCTTGCGCTGCTCGCGGCGGACCTCGATCTCCCCGGCGAGCTTGTCGAGCCGCTTCCTCAGCGCGTCCAGATCGCCGACCACGTGATGCTCGTCGACCTGATGGCGGATGTGCTCGATGGCCGCTGTCGCGTCCTTGGCCGACAGATCGGTGGTCTTGACCCTGCGCTCGAGGAGGCCGATCTCGACGACCAGACCCTCGTACTTGCGCTCGAAGTAGGCGAGGGCCTCTTCCGGCGATCCCGCCTGCCACGACCCGACGACCTGCTCCCCGCCGGCCGTACGCACGTACACGGTCCCCGCCTCGTCGACGCGGCCCCAAGGCTCGCTGCTCACAGCGCCTCCTCCACATGATGCCGGGGCGGGCGCGCGGCCCGCGGGCATCGTCCACAGTTTCTTCCGGCCGGGATACGCCCTGGCCGGTCTCATATCAGGGTGGCGGCCGTCGGGCCAGGCACCCTACACAACGCCAACATAGGCGACCGGTGCCCCGGCTGTCCGTATCCTGCGCGACCGAAATTTCGCAGTACGCGAGCCCGGCGACCTCAGGACTTGCCGACGGTCGCCTTGTTGATCACCACACTGGCGTTCGGGGCGGTGTTCATCGTCTGGTCCGGGGGAGCCGCCCCGGCGTTGGCGATCTTCTGCAGGACCTTCATCCCGGCCTTGTCCACGGTGCCGAAGGGCGTGTAGTCCGGCGGGAGGTCGCTCTTCTTGTAGACGAGGAAGAACTGGCTGCCGCCGGTGTTCCGGCCCTGCTTGGTCTGCGGGTTGTACTGGTTGGCCATGGCGACGGTCCCGGCCGGGTACTTGCCGCCCTTGATCGAGGCGTCCTTGAGGTTCTCGTCCGGGAGGGTGTAGCCAGGGCCGCCCGCGCCGGTGCCCTGCGGGTCACCGCACTGGAGCACGTAGATCCCCTGGTTCACCAGCCGGTGGCACTTGGTGTGGTCGAAGTAGCCCTTGCTCGCCAGGAAGCCGAAGGAGTTGACCGTGTGCGGCGCCTTGCCCGCGTCCATGGCCACGGAGATGTCCCCGCAGGTCGTCTCCAGCTTCATCGTGTAGGAGGCCGACTTGTCGATCGTGACCGCCGGCTCCTTCTTCCACGACAGCTTCTTGGGCTTCTTGCCCGCGACCGCCTTCGCCTCCTTGGCGCAGGGGTCCGGCGCCTTGCTGGTGGGGGCGGCCGAGGGGGTGGCGGAGGCGGCGGCGTCGTCCTTCTTCTTGTCCTTGTCGTTCCCGGACAGCGCGCCCGTGGCCGCGACGGCACCGCCACCGGCCAGGACCACGGCCAGCACGGCGGCGATCACCACATTGCGCTGCCGCGACTTGTGCCGGGCGGTTTCGCGCCGCTGCTGCTGCCGAAGGTACTTCTCCCGGGCGAGTTGCCGCCGCCGCTGCTCGTTACTGACCACCGGGTCGTCTCCTCATGGCGTGTGCCGTCGGTGTGCTGCTGTTGTGTACGAGGGCTCGGCCGTACCGTATACGGGTTCGCTGTGGCCGGTGCGTCGCCGGTAGGCTCTGAAGCCGCCGACAATCTTTCACCGGACGACTTCTAAGGACGATCGTGCTCATTGCCGGGTTCCCCGCCGGGGCCTGGGGGACCAACTGCTATCTGGTCGCCCCCGCCGCCGGTGAGGAGTGCGTGATCATCGACCCGGGCCACCAGGCGGCCCAAGGCGTCGCGGAGGCGGTCGCCAAGCACCGGCTCAAGCCCGTCGCCGTCGTCCTCACCCACGGCCACATCGACCATGTCGCCTCGGTCGTCCCGGTCTGCGGCGCGCATGACGTACCGGCGTGGATCCACCCGGCCGACCGCTACATGATGAGCGACCCCGAGAAGGCGTTCGGGCGCTCCATCGGCATGCCGCTGATGGGTGAACTCACCGTGGGCGAGCCGGACGACCTCAGGGAGCTGGCCGACGGCGCCGAGCTGAGGCTGGCCGGCCTGGATCTCACCGTCGCGCACACCCCGGGCCATACCAAGGGGTCGGTGACCTTCCAGATGCCCGAGCAGGCGGACATCCCGTCCGTCTTCTTCGCGGGCGATCTGCTCTTCGCCGGCTCCATCGGACGCACCGATCTGCCCGGCGGCGATCACGCCGAGATCCTCGAGTCGCTGGCCCGTGTGGTCCTGCCGCTCGACGACTCGACCGTGGTGCTGTCCGGCCATGGCCCCCAGACCAGCATCGGCCGTGAGCGCGCCACCAACCCGTATCTGCGCGAGGTGGCCACCGGCCTGGGAGACGGCGCCCGGCGCCCGGCTCCGCGACGAGGAATGTGACGAGAGACTTCCGTTGAGCACCTTCAAAGCCCCCCGGGGCACGTACGACCTGATCCCGCCGGCCTCCGCGACCTATCTCGCGGTGCGCGAGGCGATCGCCGCACCGCTCAGGCGCTCCGGCTACGGCTACATCGAGACCCCCGGTTTCGAGAACGTGGAGCTCTTCGCGCGCGGCGTCGGCGAGTCCACCGACATCGTGACCAAGGAGATGTACACCCTCACCACCAAGGGCGGCGACGAGCTCGCGCTGCGCCCCGAGGGCACCGCCTCGGTGCTGCGCGCCGCCCTGGAGGCCAATCTCCACAAGGCCGGATCGCTGCCGGTCAAGCTCTGGTACTCGGGCTCGTACTACCGCTACGAGCGCCCGCAGAAGGGCCGCTACCGCCACTTCTCGCAGGTCGGCGCGGAGGCGATCGGCGCCGAGGACCCGGCCCTGGACGCCGAGCTGATCGTCCTGGCCCACGACGCCTACCGCTCGCTCGGACTGCGGAACTTCCGCATCCTGCTGAACTCGCTGGGCGACGCCACCTGCCGCCCCGTCTACCGGGCCGCCCTCCAGGACTTCCTGCGCGCCCTGGACCTGGACGAGGACACCCGGCGGCGCGTGGAGATCAACCCGCTGCGGGTGCTGGACGACAAGCGCGAGGCGGTGCGCGCGCAGCTGGCCGACGCCCCGCTGCTGCGTGACTACCTGTGCGAGGAGTGCAAGGCGTACCACGCGGAGGTCCGCGAGCTGATCACCGCGCGGGGCGTGGACTTCGAGGACGACGCGAGGCTGGTCCGCGGCCTCGACTACTACACCCGCACCACCTTCGAGTTCGTCCACGATGGCCTGGGCTCCCAGTCCGCGGTCGGCGGCGGCGGCCGCTACGACGGCCTGTCCGAGATGATCGGCGGCCCGGCCCTGCCCTCGGTGGGCTGGGCGCTCGGCGTGGACCGTACGGTGCTGGCCCTGGAGGCCGAGGGCGTCGAGCTGAACCTCCCCGCCGCCGTCAGCGTCTTCGCGGTGCCGCTGGGGGAGGAGGCCCGCAAGGTCCTCTTCGGCCTGGTCTGCGAGCTCCGTACGGCGGGCGTCGCCACGGACTTCGCGTACGGCGGCAAGGGCCTGAAGGCCGCCATGAAGGCCGCCAACCGCAGCGGCGCCCGCTACGCGATCGTGGCGGGCGAGCGCGACCTCGCCGAGAACGTGGTCCAGCTGAAGGACATGGAGTCCGGCGACCAGGCCCCGGTCCCGCTGACCGAGGTGGTCGAGGCGATCCGCTCGCGTCTCGCCTGAGCGAGCATCAAAGCCCGGCTGAGCGAGTCTCGAAACTTGCTCTGAGCGAGCCTTAAAAGGGGGCCCGGGGAACGCCCTGGGCCCCCTTCCGCCGCTTCCTGCCGGGGTAGTGGCGGGCGAAATGACGTACGGCCTCACGCGCCGTCAACTCGGCGGGGCGGATTCATCCTGCCAAACGACGCCGATCCGGGACCGCCATTCGCGCCCCCGGAGGCGGGATCCCGGCCCAGGACCGTGACCTCGTCCGGGTCCCGGTTCCGACGGTCCCGGGGACGGCCGGGAAGCCCGTCTTATGTCCGCCGAACGGGGGACAGGGCACCATGGCATGACCGTGATAAGCGCGCCTTACGGCGACAGCGGGTGCGGCACAATGGCCGTGCCCGACGGGGCTGGAGACGGCGGAGAGCGACGGACGGCGAGTATGGCGACGACAGTGATGGACGACGTGGAGTCCGGCGAGGCGCGGGAGGGCGCGCGGGCCGGGACGGGAGGCAGTCGTGCCTTCGCCCTTCTGCTCGTGATCACCGGGGCGCTGGGACTGCTGGCCGCCTGGGTCATCACGATCGACAAGAACAAGATCCTCGAGTACAAGGCCGACGGTAAGGTCTTCACGCCCGGTTGCAGCCTCAACCCCGTCGTCTCCTGCGGCAACATCATGGAGAGCGACCAGGCGCAGGCGTTCGGCTTCCCGAACCCGATGCTCGGCCTCGTCGCCTACGCCATCGTGATCTGCGTGGGCATGTCGCTGCTGACCGGGGCGCGCTTCCCGCGCTGGTACTGGCTGACCTTCAACGCGGGCACCCTCTTCGGCGTCGGCTTCGTGACCTGGCTCCAGTACGAGTCGCTGTACGTCATCGGCTCGCTGTGCCTGTGGTGCTGCCTCGCCTGGGTCGCCACCATCGTGATGTTCTGCTACGTCACCGGCCACAACCTCAAGCACGGCTACCTCCCCGCGCCGGACGGGCTGCGGCGCGGGCTCATGGAGTTCCACTGGGTGGTCCCGGTGGTGTGGATCGGCGTCATCGGCATGCTGATCCTGACCCGCTGGTGGGATTTCTGGACGGGCGCCCAGGGCTGAGCCCGCATCCTCCGGACCCTGCGCGCGGCGGCGTTGTCGGTGGCTTGGCATAGGCTTCCCGGGTGGAGCCAGACCTGTTCACCGCCGCCGCAGAGGACCGCCAGGAGAAGGATCCGGCCAGCAGTCCGCTGGCCGTGCGGATGCGTCCGCGCACCCTCGACGAGGTCGTGGGCCAGCAGCATCTGCTGCGCCCGGGATCCCCGCTGCGGCGGCTCGTGGGCGAGGGCGGTGGGGGTCCGGCCGGGCCGTCGTCGGTGATCCTCTGGGGCCCGCCGGGCATCGGCAAGACGACGCTGGCGTATGTGGTCAGCCAGGCCACCCAGAAGCGCTTCGTCGAGCTGTCGGCAATCACTGCGGGGGTCAAGGAGGTCCGGGCCGTCATCGACGGCGCGCGCCGCTCCTCCGGGGCGTACGGGCGGGACACCGTGCTCTTCCTGGACGAGATCCACCGCTTCAGCAAGGCCCAGCAGGACTCGCTGCTGCCCGCCGTGGAGAACCGCTGGGTGACGCTGATCGCGGCCACCACCGAGAATCCGTACTTCTCCGTGATCTCCCCGCTGCTCTCCCGCTCGCTGCTGCTCACCCTCGAGCCGCTGACCGACGACGATCTGCGCGGGCTGCTGCGGCGCGCGCTCACCGACGAGCGCGGGCTCGGCGGGGCGGTCACCCTCCCCGAGGACGCCGAGGCGCATCTGCTGCGGATAGCGGGCGGCGACGCCCGGCGGGCGCTCACCGCGCTGGAGGCGGGCGCCGGGGCGGCCCTCGACAAGGGCGAGTCCGAGGTCACGCTCACCTCGCTGGAGGAGGCGGTCGACCGGGCCGCGGTGAAGTACGACCGCGCCGGGGACCAGCACTACGACGTGGCCAGCGCCCTCATCAAGTCCATCCGCGGCTCGGACGTGGACGCGGCGCTGCACTATCTGGCGCGGATGATCGAGGCGGGGGAGGACCCGCGGTTCATCGCCCGCCGGCTGATGATCTCGGCGAGCGAGGACATCGGCCTGGCCGATCCCACCGCCCTGCCCACCGCCGTGGCCGCGGCGCAGGCGGTCGCCCTGATCGGCTTCCCGGAGGCCGCGCTCACCCTGAGCCACGCCACCATCGCCCTGGCGCTCGCGCCCAAGTCCAACGCCGCCACCACCGCGATCGGAGCCGCGCTGGCCGATGTGCGGGCGGGCCTGGCCGGGCCGGTGCCGCCGCATCTGCGCGACGGCCACTACCAGGGAGCCAAGAAGCTGGGCCACGCGCAGGGCTATCTCTATCCGCACGATCTGCCGGGCGGCATCGCGGCGCAGCAGTACGCACCGGACGAGATCCACGGCAAGCGGTACTACGAGCCCACGCGGTACGGGGCCGAGGCGCGGTACGCGGATGTGGTGGAGCGGGTGCGGGCACGGCTGCGCGGCGACCCGCCGCCGTCCGCCGACGGCCAGGCCCCGGCCACGTAGCGGCCGGGCCCCGCCCTCGTCGTACGGGCCCCCGCGTCGTCATGGCGGACGTCCTCAGCCCGTCGCCGCGTCGAACAGGGAGTGCATCGCGTATCGCAGCTCGGACACGTTCCGCACCGGCTCGGGAAAGTCGAAGCGCGCGTCGAACGGCCGGTCCGCCTCGTCCGTGAAGCGCACCCGCAGACCGAAGCGGTCCAGCGCCACCGGGGTGGCCGGGCCCCGGGTGCAGACCAGGCCGGAGCGGTCGCCGAGCAGCGCGCACAGCCCGCGCACCTGCTCACTGTGGGCGGCGTGCAGATGCTGGAGCAGATCGGCCTCGTGCCGGACCAGCGGATCGGGGTCGGCCGAGGCGAAGTCGTCCGGCTCGACGCCGTCCGCGCCCCACAGGTCGTCCACGCACGCCTCGCCGACCTCCAGCCGCAGCAGCGCCCAGGCGGCTCTCCCGGCGGGCCCCACCCCGGTGGCCGGCCCACCGCGCCGCGGCGGCCGCGGCGCCTGATCGAGGCCGAGCAGCTCGCCCACCGGATGCCGCTCGGCCAGCAGCGCCGCCGCGGTGCGGGTGCGCTCGCCGCAGGGGACGGGGGTGAGCCAGCCGGCCACCCAGGCGCGGCCGCGGATCCGGTGGGGCATCGCGACGGGGGCGACGTCGGTGATCTCCATCACGCAGGTCAGCTCGTCGTCCTGGGCGTGGGCGGCGGCGCGGGCGGCGGGGGAGGCGCTGGGCATCAGCAACAGCACGTCCCCGTCCGGGGCGACCGTACGGGCGGCGGGACCGTCCACCCCCAGGTCGTCCAGGGCCTCGATTCCGGGAATCGTCAACGAAGCCGTAGCCTTGGATTCAACGAGAGTACGTACGCGCTCTGCCGGTGTGGGCCGCAGGGTGCTTTCCATGGGACGCGGCTGACCCTCCTCGGGGCTCTGACCAGTGCTGGGCAGGGGGATCCCAGGTCGAAACATGCGTTCTCCTCGGCTAAGGTAAGGCTCACCTAACTTACATGGAGGTTCGTTCCCCGTGAACCAGTCGCGTCCCAAGGTCAAGAAGTCGCGGGCGCTCGGCATCGCTCTGACCCCGAAGGCCGTCAAGTACTTCGAGGCACGCCCCTACCCGCCGGGTGAGCACGGCCGTGGCCGCAAGCAGACCAGTGACTACAAGGTCCGGTTGCTGGAGAAGCAGCGGCTGCGCGCCCAGTACGACATCAGCGAGCGCCAGATGGTCCGCGCCTACGACCGCGCCCGTAAGGCCGGAGGCAAGACGGGCGAGTCGCTGGTCATCGAGCTCGAGCGCCGTCTGGACGCGCTCGTTCTGCGGTCGGGCATCGCCCGCACCATCTACCAGTCCCGCCAGATGGTCACCCACGGCCACATCGAGGTCAACGGCCGCAAGGTCGACAAGCCGTCCTTCCGGGTCCGCCCGGACGACGTGGTGATGGTCCGCGAGCGCAGCCGCGAGAAGGTCCCCTTCCAGGTGGCGCGCGAGGGTGGCTACGCCCCCGACGGCGAGACCCCGCGCTACCTCCAGGTCAACCTGAAGGCGCTCGCCTTCCGCCTGGACCGGGACCCCAACCGCAAGGAGATCCCGGTGATCTGCGACGAGCAGCTCGTCGTCGAGTACTACGCCCGCTGATCCGGCGGAGCGGACCGTACGCACCCAAGCCCGCGGGTTCCCCCTCGACACCGGTCGACGGGGAACCCGCGGGCTTGTCCGATGGCGGGTCCGGACCGGGCGCCCGGCGGCCGTTATGCGTTTCGGGTGCGCGTCCGCGGCGCGATAAGGTCGATACCTGCCGCCCGCACCCGGATACCGCCCGAGAGCGGCGGGCGGCGGACGACGCCGAACGACGCGTCATCACGACACGTCGGCGCGCCGAGAGCACGACCAAAACGAGACAACGACGACGAGCGGCGACAGGGAGCGGTGCGACGTGTCCGGTGGAGAGGTGGCCGGGATCCTCGTGGCCGTCTTCTGGGCGATCCTGGTGTCCTTCCTGGCGCTGGCGCTGGTGAGGCTGGCCCAGACGCTCAAGGCGGCCACCAGGCTGGTGGCGGAGGTCACCGAGCAGGCGGTGCCGCTGCTGAGCGAGGCGTCCGCGACCGTGCGCGAGGCCAACACCCAGCTCGCCCGGGTGGACTCGATCGCCTCCGACGTCCAGGAGGTCACCTCCAACGCCTCCGCGCTCTCCTCGACCGTCTCCACCGCCTTCGGCGGACCGCTGGTCAAGGTGGCCGCGTTCGGCTACGGCGTCCGGCGGGCGATCGGCCGCAAGGGGCGGGCGGAGGAGGGACCCGCGCCCGCGCGCAACGTCGTCATCGGCAAGACCCTGCCGTCCGCCCGCTGGGGCGGCCGCCGCAACCGTGGATCGAAGGGCTGACAGACCGGATGTTCCGCCGCACATTCTGGTTCACCACCGGCGTCGCCGCCGGGGTGTGGGCCACCACCAAGGTCAACCGCAAGCTCAACCAGCTCACCCCGGAGAGCCTGGCGGCGCAGGCCGCCGACCGCGCAGTGCTGGCGGGCCGGCGGATCAAGGTCTTCGCCCTCGACGTACGGGACGGCATGGCCGACCGCGAGGCCGCGCTCAAGGACGCGCTCGGACTCTCCGCGCCACCGCCGGACGACCGTAAGCGGCTCCCGGCCCAGCGGGGCCGGTCCGAGCTGACCCGCACCACCCCCTACAAGCTCCACAAAGCCGGAAATGAGGACCACTGATGGAGTCGGCTGAAATCCGCCGCCGCTGGCTGCGCTTCTTCGAGGAGCGCGGGCACACCGTCGTGCCGTCGGCGTCGCTCATCGCGGACGACCCGACGCTGCTGCTGGTCCCCGCGGGCATGGTGCCCTTCAAGCCGTACTTCCTCGGTGAGGTCAAGCCGCCCTTCGACCGCGCCGTCAGCGTGCAGAAGTGCGTACGCACCCCGGACATCGAAGAGGTCGGCAAGACCACCCGCCACGGCACCTTCTTCCAGATGTGCGGGAACTTCTCGTTCGGTGACTACTTCAAGGAAGGCGCCATCAAGTACGCCTGGGAGCTGCTGACCGGCTCCCAGGAGGAGGGTGGCTACGGCCTCGACCCCGAGCGGCTGTGGATCACCGTCTACGAGCAGGACGACGAGGCCGAGCGCATCTGGCGCGAGGTGATCGGCGTCCCCTCGACACGTATCCAGCGGCTGGGCATGGGCCCGAACTACTGGTCCATGGGCGTCCCCGGTCCCTGCGGCCCCTGCTCCGAGATCAACTACGACCGTGGTCCGGAGTTCGGCGAGGAGGGCGGCCCGGCCGTCAACGACGAGCGCTACGTGGAGATCTGGAACCTGGTCTTCATGCAGTACGAGCGCGGTCCGGGCGAGGGCAAGGAGAACTTCCCGATCCTCGGCGAGCTCCCCAGCAAGAACATCGACACCGGTCTCGGCCTCGAGCGCCTGGCGATGATCCTGCAGGGCGTGCGGAACATGTACGAGACCGACACCCTGCGCGTCGTCATGGACAAGGCCACCGAGCTGACCGGGGTCGCCTACGGCGCCGCCCAGACTTCCGACGTTTCGCTGCGCGTGGTCGCCGACCACATGCGCACCTCCGTCATGCTCATCGGCGACGGCGTCACCCCCGGCAACGAGGGCCGCGGCTATGTGCTGCGCCGCATCATGCGCCGCGCCATCCGCAACATGCGCATCCTCGGCGCCACCGAGCCGGTCGTCGGCGAGCTCGTCGACGTCGTCCTCAAGACGATGGGCCAGCAGTACCCGGAGCTGCTCACCGACCGCAAGCGCATCGAGACCGTCGCCCTCGCCGAGGAGTCGGCCTTCCTCAAGACGCTCAAGGCCGGCACCAACATCCTCGACACCGCCGTCACCGACACCAAGGCCGCCGGTGGCAGCGTGCTCCCCGGCGACAAGGTGTTCCTGCTCCACGACACCTGGGGCTTCCCCGTGGACCTCACCCTCGAGATGGCCGCCGAACAGGGCCTCTCGGTGGACGAGGAGGGCTTCCGCCGCCTGATGAAGGAGCAGCGGGAGCGCGCCAAGGCCGACGCCAGGGCCAAGAAGACCGGCCATGCCGACCTGTCCGCCTACCGCGAGGTGGCCGACAGCTCAGGCCTGACCGAATTCACCGGCTACCTGCACACCGAGGGCGAGTCCACCGTCGTCGGTCTGCTGGTCGACGGGGTGTCCTCGCCCGCCGCCACCGAGGGCGACGAGGTCGAGGTCGTCCTGGACCGCACCCCGTTCTACGCCGAGGGCGGCGGCCAGCTCGCCGACACCGGCCGGATCAAGCTGGACACCGGCGCCGTGGTGGAGGTCCGGGACGTCCAGCAGCCGGTGCCCGGCGTCAGCGTGCACAAGGGTGTCGTCCAGGTCGGCGAGGTCACGGTCGGCGCCGGGGCCCACGCCCGGATCGACATCAAGCGCCGCCGTGCCATCGCCCGCGCCCACAGCGCCACCCACCTCACCCACCAGGCGCTGCGCGACGCCCTGGGCCCGACCGCCGCCCAGGCCGGTTCGGAGAACTCGCCCGGCCGCTTCCGCTTCGACTTCGGCTCGCCGACCGCCGTGCCCGGCGCGGTCCTCACGGACGTCGAGCAGAAGATCAACGAGGTGCTCTCGCGCGAGCTCGACGTCACCGCCGAGGTGATGAGCATGGACGACGCCAAGAAGCAGGGCGCCATCGCCGAGTTCGGCGAGAAGTACGGCGACCGGGTGCGCGTGGTGACCATCGGCGACTTCTCCAAGGAGCTGTGCGGTGGCACGCATGTGCACAACACCGCTCAGCTGGGTCTGGTGAAGCTGCTCGGAGAGTCTTCCATCGGCTCCGGGGTGCGCCGGGTCGAGGCCCTGGTGGGCGTGGACGCCTACAACTTCCTCGCCCGGGAGCACACGGTCGTCTCCCAGCTCACCGACCTGGTCAAGGGCCGACCCGAGGAGCTCCCGGAGAAGATCTCCGGCATGCTGAGCAAGCTCAAGGAGGCCGAGAAGGAGATCGAGCGGTTCCGCGCCGAGAAGGTGCTGCAGGCCGCCGCCGGTCTCGTCCAGGGCGCCAAGGACGTCCGGGGCGTGGCCCTGGTCGCCGCCAAGGTGCCGGACGGCACCTCCGCCGACGATCTGCGCAAGCTGGTCCTGGACGTGCGCGGCCGGCTGGATCAACTGTCGGGGGCCGTCGACCGCCCGGCCGTCGTCGCCCTCTTCACCGTGGCGAACAGCCGTCCGCTGACCGTCATCGCCACCAACGAGGCCGCCCGTGAGCGCGGGCTCAAGGCCGGTGACCTGGTCCGCACCGCCGCCAAGACGCTCGGCGGCGGAGGCGGCGGCAAGCCGGACGTGGCCCAGGGCGGCGGGCAGAACCCGGGGGCCGTCGGCGAGGCCATCGAGGCCGTCGAGCGGCTCGTCGCGGAATCGGACCGGTAGGCGTGCGACGCGGCAGGCGGATCGCCATCGACGTCGGGGACGCCCGGATCGGGGTCGCCTCGTGCGACCCCGACGGGATCCTCGCCACCCCCGTGGAGACCGTGCCGGGACGCGACATCCCGGCCGCCCACAAGCGGCTCGTGGCGATCGTCGAGGAGTACGAACCGATCGAGGTGGTGGTCGGCCTGCCGCGCTCGCTCAACGGGCGCGAGGGGCCGGCCGCGGCCAAAGTGCGCACCTTCGCGCGCGAGTTGGCGCGGCGGGTCAACCCGGTGCCGGTACGGCTCGTCGACGAGCGTATGACCACTGTCACAGCGTCCCAGGGGCTGCGCGCCTCCGGGATGACATCCAAGAAGGGCCGTGCCGTCGTTGACCAGGCGGCGGCCGTGGTGATCCTGCAGAGCGCGCTGGAGACCGAGCGGGTCTCGGAGAGGGCCCCCGGGGAAGCCGTCGAAGTGGTCATCTGATCGCGATACGGTAACGTTCCGCGCGGCATGGCCGCCGCCGCCCGTGCCACGCACACGCCGAGCGGTGACCACCTCCGTCGCTAGGGGACCGATGACTGAGTACGGCCGGGGACCCGGCTCCCAACCGTGGCACCCCGAGGATCCGCTGTACGGGGACCGAGAGTGGAGCGGCCACGGCGCGGCGGCCGGTCAGGATCCCTACGCACAGGACCCCTACGCACAGCAGGATCCGTACACACAGCAGGACCTCTACGCACAGCAGGACCTCTACGTACAGGATCCGTACGCACAGGACGCCTACGGCCAGGATCCGTACGGTCAGGGCACCTACGGCCAGGGCCCGTACGGCCAGGACCCTTACGGCCAGGACCCTTACGGGCACCAGCAGTATCCGCACGGCTATCCGCAGGACCCCCAGCAGCAGCATCAGCAGCCCCAGTGGGACGGCCAGGACGTCGGCTACCCGCATCAGCGGCACCCGCAGGAGTACCCCGGCCAGGGCAGCCCCTACCCGGCCCAGGGCGGCTCGTACGGCGGTATGGACCCGCAGGATCCTTATGGCGGGCAGGGCGGCCGGGGCGGCCGGGGCGTTTCCTACCCGGGCCAGGACCCCTACCAGGGACAACAGGGCACACAGCAGATGCCCACGGTGCCCGCGGAGCACCAGGTGCCGCGCCAGCGCGAGGCCCCCGACGAGCCGCCCCTCCAGGCGGACGACGAGGACGACCATCCGTTCTTCACCGACGGCGGCGGCCGGGGCGGCGCGGATGACACGGACGACGACGGCGAGGACGGTGAGCGCTCCGGCAAGAAGGGCAGGCCCAAGAAGCGCCGCAGCGGCGTGGCCTGCCTCTTCGTGACCGTCGTCCTGGTGGGCGTGGTCGGCGGAGGCGGCTACTACGCCTACGACTTCTGGCAGACCCGCTTCGGCCCCGCACCCGACTACTCCGGCCAGGGCACCGGCCGGATCGAGGTGGAGGTTCCCTCCGGCTCCGGCAACGCCGAGATCGGCTCGATACTCGCCGACAAGGGCGTGGTCAAGAGCAGCGGCGCCTTCGTCGACGCCGTGGAGGACAGCGGCAAGTTCGTCCAGCCGGGCACCTACACCCTGCGCAAGGAGATGTCCGGCGCGGCGGCGGTCAAGCTGATGCTCGACCCCACCAGCAGCAACGCCCTGATCGTCACCGAGGGCATGCGCGACGCCACGATCTACGCGGCGATCGACAAGAAGATCGGCCTCAAGGCGGGGACCACCGCGGGCGTCGCCAAGAAGGAGGCCAAGAAACTCGGGCTGCCCTCCTGGGCCGACGACAACAGCAAGATCAAGGATCCGCTGGAAGGATTCCTGTACCCGTCCCGCTACAGCGTGGGCGAGGGCGCCAAACCCGCGGACGTGCTGCGGAAGATGGTCGCCGAGGCCAATCGGAACTACTCCGGTCTGGATCTCGAGGGCAAGGCCGAGGAATTGGGCCTGAAGTCCCCGCTCCAGCTGATCAGCGTGGCCAGCCTGGTCCAGGCGGAGGGCGTCACCCACGACGACTTCCGGAAGATGGCCGAGGTCGTCTACAACCGGCTCAAACCCGCGAACCCCGAGACCTACGGCAAGGTGGAATTCGACTCCACCTACAACTACATCAAGAACCAGAGCAAGATTGATATTCCGATCAGTGAGATCAAGCAGTACGACAACCCGTACAACACGTACTTCTACAAGGGACTTCCGCCCGGTCCGATCGGAAATCCGGGCCACGACGCGCTGAAGGCGGCGATGAACCCGACCAGCGACGGCTGGTATTACTTCATCTCGCTCGACGGCAAGACGAGCCAGTTCTCCAAGACCTACGCGGATCACCAGAAGTGGGTCAACAAGTTCAATAAGCAGCGCACGAACAACGGCTGAGGAAAGATGTCGGAAAACCGCAGGGCAGCGGTGCTCGGTTCGCCGATCGCCCACTCCCTGTCACCGGTGCTGCACCGCGCCGCCTACCGCGAACTGGGCCTGACCGGCTGGACATACGACCGCTTCGAGGTGGACGAGGCCGGGCTGCCGGACTTCTTCAAACACCTCGGCGAGGACGCGGGACCGGCCTGGGCCGGGCTGTCCCTGACCATGCCGCTCAAGCGGGCCGTCATCCCGCTGCTGGACGAGATCAGCGACACCGCGGCCTCGGTGGAGGCCGTCAACACGGTGGTCTTCGGCGACGACGGCCGCAGGCGCGGGGACAACACCGACATCCCCGGCATGCTGGCGGCGCTGCGGGAGCGCGGCGTCGGGCGCGTGGCGCGCGCCGCCGTGCTGGGCGCCGGCGCCACGGCCTCCTCCGCGCTGGCCGCCCTCTCCCGTATCTGCGACGGCGAGGTCACCGCGTACGTCCGCAGCGAGGCCCGCGCCGCCGAGATGCGGCAGTGGGGCGAGCGGCTGGGCGTCGTGGTGCGCACGGCGGACTGGGGCGACGCGGCCGAGGCGCTCGGCGCGCCGCTGGTGATCGCCACCACCCCCGCGGGCACCGCCGACGCGCTCGCCGCGGCCGTACCGGACCGCCCCGGCGCGCTCTTCGACGTCCTCTACGAGCCCTGGCCCACTCCGCTGGCCGCCGCCTGGGCGGCGCGCGGCGGCTCGGTGGTCGGCGGCCTGGACCTCCTGGTGCACCAGGCGGTGCTCCAGGTCGAGCAGATGACGGGCCGCGCCCCCGCGCCCCTGGCGGCGATGCGCGAGGCGCTGGCGGCCCGCTGAGCCGTCCCACGGGGCCCTTTGTCGGCCCCCGTCCGGCCCGTCCCCGGCCCCTCGTCGGCCCCGTTCGGCCCCGTCCGGCCCGTCCCCGGCCCCTCCCCGGGGTGCCGCGGGCGTCCAGCCCATGGACCACGAACCGAGTGGACGCCCCGGTCGTGGGAGGATCGGAGATGCGGGCCGGAGTCGCGCGGACCGGGCCGCGCCGCAGGACGTCGAGGCACGCGCATGAGGGAGCACCGTTGAGCAGGTTGCGCTGGCTGACCGCGGGGGAGTCGCACGGCCCCGCACTCGTGGCGACGCTGGAGGGGCTGCCCGCCGGGGTGCCGATCACCACCGACATGGTGGCCGACGCCCTGGCCCGACGGCGGCTCGGCTACGGCCGCGGTGCCCGGATGAAGTTCGAGCGTGACGAGGTCACCTTCCTCGGTGGCGTACGACACGGGCTGACCCTCGGTTCCCCGGTCGCGATCATGGTCGGCAACACGGAGTGGCCCAAGTGGGAGCAGGTCATGGCCGCCGACCCGGTGGACCCCGAGATCCTCGACGGGGTCGCCCGTAACGCCCCGCTCACCCGCCCCCGCCCCGGCCACGCCGACCTGGCCGGGATGCAGAAGTACGGCTTCGACGAGGCCCGGCCGATCCTGGAGCGCGCCAGCGCCCGCGAGACCGCCGCCCGGGTGGCGCTGGGCACCGTCGCCCGCTCCTACCTCAAGGAGACGGCCGGGATCGAGATCGTCTCGCATGTCGTGGAGCTGGCCGCCGCGAAGGCGCCCTACGGCGTCTACCCCAAGCCCGCCGACGTGGAGAGGCTGGACGCCGATCCGGTGCGCTGCCTGGACGCCGACGCGAGCAAGGCGATGGTGGCCGAGATCGACCAGGCCCACAAGGACGGCGACACGCTCGGCGGCGTCGTCGAGGTGCTCGCGTACGGCGTGCCGGTGGGCCTCGGCTCGCATGTGCACTGGGACCGCCGGCTCGACGCGCGGCTGGCCGGTGCGCTGATGGGCATCCAGGCCATCAAGGGCGTCGAGGTCGGCGACGGTTTCGACCTCGCGCGGGTGCCCGGCTCCAAGGCCCATGACGAGATCCTCTCCACGGACGAGGGCATCCGGCGCTCCTCGGGTCGCTCCGGCGGTACCGAGGGCGGGCTGAGCACCGGCGAGCTGCTGCGCGTCCGGGCCGCGATGAAGCCGATCGCGACCGTGCCGCGGGCGCTGGCCACGGTCGATGTCAGCACCGGCGAGGCCACCAGGGCCCACCACCAGCGCTCCGACGTCTGCGCCGTCCCGGCGGCCGGGATCGTCGCCGAGGCGATGGTCGCGCTGGTCCTCGCGGACGCGGTCGCGGAGAAGTTCGGCGGCGACTCGGTCACCGAGACCCACCGCAATGTGCGGGGCTTCCTCGAGAACCTGGCCATCCGGTGACGGGGCAGGTCAGCGAGGGTCCGGCTGTTGTGCTGGTCGGGCCCATGGGGGTCGGGAAGACCACCGTCGGGCAGGCGCTCGCGGAGCGGCTCGGCACCACCTTCCGCGACACCGACACCGACATCGTCGACACGGCGGGCAAGGAGATCTCGGAGATCTTCATCGACGAGGGCGAGCCGCACTTCCGCGAGCTGGAGCGGCAGGCGGTGCGGACCGCCGTCGCCGAGCACCGGGGCGTGCTCGCGCTGGGCGGCGGCGCCGTCCTCGACGAGGGCACCCGGGCGCTGCTCACCGGCCTTCCCGTCGTCTTCCTGGAGATGGGTGTCGCCGAGGCCGTCAAGCGCACCGGCCTCGACGCCCCGCGCCCGCTGCTCGCGGTCAATCCGCGCCAGCGCTGGCGCGAGCTGATGGAGCAGCGCCGCCCGCTGTACACCGAGGTCGCCCGCGCCGTGGTGTCGACCGAGGACCGCACCCCCGAGGCCGTCGCCGAGGCCGTCCTGGACGTACTGGAGCTGAAGAACGCATGACACCCCCTGTGGCCGATACCCCTACGCGCATCCAGGTCGGAGGCACCGCGGGCACCGCGCCGTATGAGGTGCTGATCGGCCGGCAGCTGCTCGGCGAGCTTCCCGGGCTGATCGGCGCGCTTGCCAAGCGCGTCGCCGTCCTGCACCCCGAGGCGCTGGCCGAGACCGGTGAGGCGATCCGCCAGGACCTCGCCGAGCAGGGGTACGACGCCATCGCGATCCAGCTGCCCAACGCGGAGGAGGCCAAGACCGCCGAGGTCGCCGCGTACTGCTGGAAGGCGCTCGGCCAGACCGGCTTCACCCGCACCGATGTGATCGTCGGCGTCGGCGGCGGCGCGACCACCGACCTCGCCGGGTTCGTCGCCGCCACCTGGCTGCGCGGAGTGCGCTGGATCGCCGTCCCCACGACCGTGCTCGGCATGGTCGACGCCGCCGTCGGCGGCAAGACCGGGATCAACACGGCCGAGGGCAAGAACCTCGTCGGCGCCTTCCACCCCCCGGCCGGGGTGCTGTGCGATCTGGCCGCGCTGGACTCGCTGCCGGTCAACGACTACGTCAGCGGGCTCGCCGAGGTCATCAAGGCGGGCTTCATCGCCGACCCGGAGATCCTGGAGCTGATCGAGCGGGACCCGGTCGCCGCCCGTACGCCCGCCGGGCCGCACACCGCCGAGCTCATCGAGCGCTCCGTCCGGGTCAAGGCCGAGGTCGTCTCCAGTGACCTCAAGGAGTCCGGGCTGCGGGAGATCCTCAACTACGGGCATACGCTCGCCCACGCCATCGAGAAGAACGAGCGCTACAACTGGCGCCATGGCGCGGCCGTCTCCGTGGGCATGGTCTTCGCCGCCGAGCTGGGCCGGCTGGCGGGCCGTCTGGACGACGCCACGGCCGACCGGCACCGCACCGTCCTGGAGGCCGTGGGCCTGCCGCTCACCTACCGCGGCGACCAGTGGCCCAAGCTGCTGGAGACCATGAAGGTCGACAAGAAGTCCCGCGGTGACCTGCTGCGCTTCATCGTCCTGGACGGTATCGCCAAGCCCACCGTGCTCGAGGGCCCGGACCCGGCGGTGCTGCTCGCGGCGTACGCCGAGGTCTCCGGCTGACCCGGGCCGTAACCGTCCTCCCGCGTCACCACTCTGCCATCGCCTTCGAAAGCCCGCGGCCCCGCCGCGGGCTTTCGAACAGCCCCAAGCCCTCGCGGCTGCGGCCCTTGAGGGACGAAATGCCTGGCTGGCGAGGGGCGGCGCGGACACAGCGGGTTTGCGGTCCGTTCACACAGCGGAGCCTTGGGCAGGTACCGTTCGGTAGGAGCGGCCTCACCGCCGTATCAGCACCTGACAGTTGTCGGACGAGAACTGCCTGTACGAGACGGAGTGCCACCGGATGCAGCATGCAGTGGGAGCTCCGCTGCCACCGCCCCATCAGCCGGGGCCGGTTCCCGGGCCGCAGGGCGCGGGCTGGGCCCAGGGCGCGAGTGCGAGCCATCACCCGGGACCTCACCCCAATCCCCCCGCCCCGCCCGCGCCTCCCGCGGCCGGGCATCCGGTACCGCCCGCGCAGCATCCGGTGTCCCCTCCGCCGGCCCCGCCCGCGCCCCCCGGGGCGCCGCTGGAGACGGTGAACACCACCGGCCATGTCCAACTGCCGCCCGGCGGCCCGGTGCCGCTGCCGCACCCCCCGTCGGACCCGTCGCTCGCCGATGTCTCGCAGGCGGCGGTGGCGGTGCTGCTGATCGGACCGGCCGGGGCGGGCAAGACCACGGTCGCGCGCTACTGGGCCGACCGCCGCCGGGTGCCGACCGCGCACATCAGCCTGGACGATGTGCGGGAGTGGGTGCGGTCCGGCTTCGCCAACCCCCAGTCGGGGTGGAACGAGCACTCCGAGGCGCAGTATCGTCTCGCCCGCCGCACCTGCGGCTTCGCCGCCCGTAACTTCCTGGCCAACGGGATCTCCTGCATCCTCGACGACGCCGTCTTCCCCGACCGCCCGGTCGTCGGCCTCGGCGGCTGGAAGCGCCATGTGGGCCCCGGGCTGCTGCCGGTGGTGGTCCTGCCGGGCCTGGAGATCGTCCTGGAGCGGAACGCGGCCCGCAGCGGGAACCGCCGCCTCAGCGACGAGGAGGTGGCGCGGATCCACGGCCGGATGGCGGGGTGGTACGGCTCCGGCCTGCCCATCATCGACAACTCCACGTACGACGTGGAGACCACGGCCCGCATGCTCGACGAGGTCGTCACCCGCTCCATCGCAAGCCCACCCAGCTGGTAGACCCCCGTCCGGACCCGCTCGACCGGCCGGACCCGACCGGGCTGCGTACGCTCGGGGACATGTCCGAGGTGTACGCGGCCCGACGTGCCCGTCTGCACGATCAGTGCACCGCGGCCGGGAGCGCGGCGGCGCTGGTGTCCCGGCCCGCCAATGTGCGCTATCTGTGCGGCGCCGTGCCGCCCGGGGCCGTGCTGCTGCTCGGCCCCGTCCAGGATGTGCTGGTGGCCACCGAGGTCCCGTCCGCGCCCCCGCTCTCCTCGGGCCCGCCGCGTTCCGACGAGCCGCGGTTGCTGGTGACGCCCGGCGCGGACGGCGATCCGGCCGTGGCCGCCGCCGATCTGGCCGCGGCGGACGGCGCCGAGTCGCTGGCCGTCGAGGAGCACGATCTGACCGTCGCCCGCCATCGGGCGCTCGGTGCCGCCGCCCGCCGCGTCCGCCTCGCCGATCTGGGCCGTGCCGTCGAGCAGTTGCGGCTCATCAAGGACGACGAGGAGATCTCCTGTATGCGGATCGCCGGGGAGCTCGCCGACCAGGCGCTCGGCGAGCTGCTGGAGTCGATCCTGGTGGGCCGCACCGAGCGGCATCTGGCGCTGGAGCTGGAGCGCCGCCTGGTGGACCACGGCGCGGACGGCCCGGCCTTCCCCACCGTGGTCGCGGCGGGGCCCAACGCGGGGCGCCCCGGCCATCTGCCCACCGACCGGAGGGTGGAGGAGGGCGATTTCCTCACCATCTCTCTGGGCGCCGACTACCGCGGCTACCGCTGCCAGGTGGGCCGTACCTTCGTCATCGGCCCCTCGCCCGCGGACTGGCAGGTCGAGCTGTACGATGCCGTCTTCGCCGCTCAGCGGGCCGGGCGGGAGGCGCTGTTGCCGGGCCGGGCGTACCGGGACGTGGACCGGGTGACCCGTCAGGTGCTGACCGCCGCGGGCTTCGGAGACGGGCTGGAACCGTGCACCGGACACGGTGTGGGCCTGGAAATCGACGAGGACCCTCGGCTCACACCGTCCGCCATGGGTAAACTGGACGCTTGTGTGCCGGTCACCGTCGAGCCGGGGGTCCACCTCCCGGGCCGGGGCGGTGTCCGGATCGATGACACGCTCGTCGTCCGCCCCGAGGCGGACGGCGGACCCGAGCTACTCACCATCACGACCAAAGAGCTGCTCGCGCTCTAGCGGAACCGGGCGCGCCCGCGGCTCTCTGGTCTCCACCAGCTGTAGTCCAGGAGATCCCGCAACCGTGGCATCCACGAACGACCTCAAGAACGGCCTTGTGCTCAAGCTCGACGGCGGCCAGCTCTGGTCCGTCGTCGAGTTCCAGCACGTCAAGCCCGGCAAGGGCCCTGCCTTCGTGCGCACCAAGCTCAAGAACGTGCTGTCCGGCAAGGTGGTCGACAAGACCTTCAACGCCGGCGTGAAGGTCGAGACGGCCAATGTCGACAAGCGCGGCATGCAGTTCTCGTACAAGGACGGCGAGAGCTTTGTGTTCATGGACATGGACACCTTCGACCAGATCTACATCACCCCCGAGGTCGTCGGCGACAACGCCCGCTACCTGCTCGAGGGCTTCGAGGCCGTCGTGGCGATGTACGAGGGCAACCCGCTGTACGTCGAGCTGCCCGCCGCCGTCGAGCTGGTGATCGAGTACACCGAGCCGGGCGTCCAGGGCGACCGCTCCACCGGTGGCACCAAGCCCGCCAAGCTGGAAACCGGCTACGAGATCGGTGTGCCGCTGTTCATCACCACCGGTGAGAAGATCAAGGTCGACACCCGCTCCGGTGAGTACCTCGGTCGGGTGAACAACTAACCGTGGCTGCCCGCAACAAGGCCCGTAAGCGCGCCTTCCAGATCCTCTTCGAGGCCGATCAGCGCGGCAGCACCGTGCGGACCGTGCTCGCGGACTGGATCCGGCTCGCCCGGACCGACGACCGGCAGCCGCCGGTCAGCGAATACACGATGCAGCTCGTCGAGGGATACGCCCAGCACATCGAGCGGATCGACGAGCTGATCGCCACCTACGCGGTGGGCTGGACGCTGGACCGGATGCCGGTCGTCGACCGGAACATCCTGCGGCTGGGCGCGTATGAGCTGGTGTGGGAGGACGCGACCCCGGACGCGGTGGTGATCGACGAGGCGGTGCAGCTCGCCAAGGAGTTCTCCACCGATGACTCGCCGGCCTTCGTCAACGGCCTGCTGGGCCGCATCAAGGAGCTGAAGCCGAGTCTGCGTCGCGAGCAGGAGCCCCGGGAGCACCAGGCATAGCCGCGCTCATCACACGACAAAGCCGCCGGGGGCGGTGGAGGACCCAGAAGGGCTCCACTGCCCCCGGCGGCACGTTTCTGCTGGTGAACAGGGAAAGGGGGACTCAGACGTCTTCGTGCTGGACCGCGCGACGGGCGTCGGCGCCCAGCACGCCCCAGCTGATCAGCTGTTCGGTCAGCACGGACGGCGACTGGTCATAGATGACGGCGAGGGTGCGCAGATCGTCCTGACGGATCGAGAGCACCTTGCCGTTGTAGTCACCACGCTGGCTCTGGATGGTCGCGGCGTACCGCTGTAGCGGGCCCGCCTTCTCGACCGGCACATGGGCCAGTCGCTCCAGGTCCAGTACCAGCTTCGGCGGCGGCTCGGCGGCCCCGGCCGGGCTTGTGCCCGGAAGCAACTCCTGCACCGGGACGCCGTAGAAGTCGGCCAGCTCGGCGAGACGCTGCACGGTCACGGCGCGGTCGCCGCGCTCGTACGATCCCACCACCACGGCCTTCCAGCGGCCCTGGGACTTCTCCTCGACACCGTGGAGGGAGAGGCCCTGCTGGGTGCGGATGGCGCGGAGCTTGGCCCCGAGCTGTTTGGCGTATTCGCTGGACATAAAGCTCCCCGGACGCTGTATCGACGTGCGGCTGTGCCGCGCGGCTGGTCACTCACTGTGAGGTTACGCAGCGTAATTTCCATTCGTCAAGCCGAACGGAGCGGAGGGGCTCCGGCCAGGGGCGTTGACGGGGGCGGTCGGTACCCCTGCTAGTGTGAATGGCGCAAATCCGACCGTCCTTTAAGGTCCGTCCCGTGAGGCGGAGAAGGAGGTCCGTTTCGTATGGACGCACACACCTCGGACACCGCGCGCTCGGTGCTGGAAGCACCGGATATCGCGCGCGTTCTCACCCGCATCGCCCACGAGATCGTCGAGCGCGCCAAAGGCGCCGATGACGTGGTGCTGCTCGGCATTCCCACCCGTGGTGTCTTTCTCGCCCGGCGGCTGGCCGCCCGGCTCGAAGAGATCACCGGCAAGCCCGGCCGGATCCCGGTGGGCTCGCTCGACATCACGATGTACCGCGACGACCTGAGGCTGCGCCCGGCCCGCGCACTCGCCCGCACCGAGATCCCCGACGACGGCATCGACGGCCGCCTCGTGGTCCTCGTGGACGATGTGCTCTTCTCCGGCCGCACCATCCGCGCCGCCCTCGACGCCCTCGGCGACATCGGGCGGCCGCGCGCGGTCCAGCTCGCGGTCCTCGTCGACCGCGGCCACCGGGAACTGCCGATCCGCGCCGACTACGTCGGCAAGAACCTCCCCACGTCGCTGCGGGAGACGGTCAAGGTCCAGCTCACCGAGGAGGACGGCCGCGACAGCGTGCTCCTCGGGCTGCGCGAGACCACCCCAGCGGACGGGAAGTAGCGCCTCTCACCGACGGCGAGTGCCGCCCCGGCGACCCCGGGGGAACCCGCCCGACGGACCACCGGTTCCGCCAGGACACCGGTCCCCGCGCCTGCCCGCCCGCACGCCCGCACACCTCCTTCACCCACGGAGCAACCGGATGAAGCGCCACCTCATCTCGGCCGCCGATCTCTCGCGCGACGACGCCGTCCTGATCCTCGACACCGCCGAGGAACTGGCCCGGCTCGCCGACCGGCCGATCAAGAAACTGCCGACCCTGCGCGGCCGTACCGTCGTCAACCTGTTCTTCGAGGACTCCACCCGCACCCGCATCTCCTTCGAGGCGGCCGCCAAGCGGCTGTCCGCCGACGTGATCAACTTTTCCGCCAAGGGATCCTCGGTCTCCAAGGGCGAGTCCCTGAAGGACACCGCGCTCACCCTGGAGGCGATGGGCGCCGACGCCGTGGTGATCCGCCACCACGCCTCCGGCGCCCCGCACCGGCTGGCCACCTCCGGCTGGATCAACGGCGCCGTGGTGAACGCGGGCGACGGCACCCATGAGCACCCCACGCAGGCGCTGCTCGACGCCTTCACCATGCGCCGCCGGCTGGCCTCCGGGGCGTCCGGGGTGGGCCAGGATCTGTCCGGGCGCCGGATCACCATCGTCGGCGACGTCCTGCACAGCCGGGTGGCCCGCTCCAACGTCCATCTGCTGTCCACCCTGGGCGCCGAGGTCACCCTGGTCGCCCCGCCGACGCTGGTCCCCTTCGGCGTGGAGAGCTGGCCCTGCGAGGTCTCCTACGACCTGGACGCGGTGGTCGGCAAGACCGACGCCGTGATGATGCTGCGCGTCCAGCGCGAGCGCATGAACGCCGCGTTCTTCCCCACCGAGCGCGAGTACGCCCGCCGCTACGGCCTGGACGGCGACCGGATGGCGCGGATGCCGGAGCACGCCATCGTGATGCACCCCGGCCCCATGAACCGCGGCATGGAGATCACCGCGGATGTCGCGGACTCCGACCGCTGCACCGCCGTCGAGCAGGTCGCCAACGGCGTCTCGATCCGCATGGCCGTCCTGTATCTGCTGCTCGGCGGGAACGAGTCCGCCGTCGCCGCCGCCCGCACCGAGGAGAGCAAGTGACCATGAGCGACACCCACAAGACGCTGCTGCGCGGGGCGAAGCTGCTCGGTGGTGAGCCGCGCGACGTGCTGATCGAGGGCGAGCGCATCGCCGCGGTCGGCACTGGCCTTGACGCGGACGGCGCCACCGTGATCGACGCCACCGGACAGATCCTGCTGCCGGGTCTGGTCGACCTCCACACCCATCTGCGCGAGCCCGGCCGAGAGGACTCCGAGACGGTCCTCACCGGCACCCGGGCCGCCGCCATCGGCGGTTTCACCGCGGTCCACGCCATGGCCAACACCTTCCCCGTGGCCGACACCGCGGGCGTCGTCGAGCAGGTGTGGCGGCTGGGCAGGGAGTCCGGCTACTGCGACGTCCAGCCCATCGGGGCGGTGACCGTGGGCCTGGAGGGCAAGAAGCTCGCCGAGCTGGGCGCGATGCACGACTCCGCCGCCGGGGTGCGGGTCTTCTCCGACGACGGCAAGTGCGTGGACGACGCGGTGATCATGCGCCGCGCGCTGGAGTATGTGAAGGCGTTCGACGGCGTCATCGCCCAGCACGCCCAGGAGCCCCGCCTCACCGAGGGCGCCCAGATGAACGAGGGCGTCGTCTCCGCCGAGCTGGGCCTGGGCGGCTGGCCGGCCGTCGCCGAGGAGTCGATCATCGCCCGCGATGTGCTGCTCGCCGCCCACGTCGGCTCCCGGGTGCACATCTGCCATCTGTCCACCGCGGGCTCGGTCGAGATCGTCCGCTGGGCCAAGTCCAAGGGCTGGAACGTCACCGCCGAGGTCACCCCGCACCACCTGCTCCTGACCGACGAGCTCGTACGCTCCTACGACCCCGTCTTCAAGGTGAACCCGCCGCTGCGCACCGAGGCCGATGTGATGGCGCTGCGCGAGGCGCTCGCCGACGGCACCATCGACTGTGTGGCCACCGACCACGCCCCGCATCCGCACGAGGACAAGGACTGCGAGTGGGGTGCGGCGGCCATGGGCATGGTGGGTCTGGAGACGGCGCTGTCCGTGGTCCAGCACACCATGGTGGACACCGGGCTGCTGGACTGGACGGGCGTCGCCGACCGGATGTCGGCGCGGCCCTCGGCCATCGGCCGCCTGACCGGCCACGGCCGTCCCGTCGCCGCCGGGGAGCCCGCCAACCTCACCCTGCTCGACTCGGCTTACCGTGGTGTGGTGAACCCCGCGGGCTTCGCCTCCCGCAGCCGCAACACCCCCTACGAGGGCCGCGAACTGCCGGGCCGCGTGACGCACACCTTCCTGCGGGGCCGGGCGACGGTTGTGGACGGGAAGCTGGCGTGACGACTCCGAGTCATCCGGTGGCGGGCCTCGCGGGATTCGCGGGCCTCGCGGCCGAGCAGAAATCGCAGGACGTGACGGACTGGGCCGCCCGCCTCGGCTGGGTCGTCGGGCTGCTGCTGGTCATCGCGCTGGTCTACTGGCTGATGCGCGAGGGCTGGAAGTGGCGCGGCACCCTCCAGGGCGACCTCCCCGAGCTGCCCCAGGCCCCGGCCGAGCCCGGCGAGCCTGCGCTCGCCCACCCGTCGCCCACCGCCCACCCGTCGCCCACCGCCACCCTCAACGGAAAGCCCCTTGCACTCAGCGGCCGCTACCACGGCTCCACCACCGCCGGGCAGTGGCTGGACCGGATCGTCGCCCATGGCCTCGGCACCCGCAGCCGGGCCGAGCTCACCCTCACCGACCAGGGCGTGAGCGTCGTACGGCCGGGCGCGCAGGACTTCTTCATCCCCGCCGCCGAGCTGCGCGGCGCCCGGCTGGACAAGGGCATCGCGGGCAAGGTCCTCGCCGAGGGCGGGCTGCTGGTGATCACCTGGAGCCACGGTGACCGGCTGATCGACTCCGGCTTCCGCTCCGACCACGCGGCCGAGCACACCGCGTGGGTGGACGCCCTCACCGAACTCTCCGGCGGCCCCAGCGAAGCGGCCGCCACCTCGCACGACACGGAAGGTTCACGATGACCACCTCCAACAGGGGGGCCACGAGCCCCGCAGTCCTCGTCCTGGAGGACGGCCGCACCTTCCGCGGCCGGGCCTACGGGGCCGTGGGGGAGACCTTCGGCGAGGCCGTGTTCTCCACCGGGATGACCGGCTACCAGGAGACCCTGACCGACCCCTCCTACCACCGCCAGGTCGTCGTGATGACCGCCCCCCACATCGGGAACACCGGCGTCAACGACGAGGACCCGGAGTCGAAGCGGATCTGGGTCTCCGGCTACGTCGTGCGCGACCCGGCCCGTACGCCCTCCAACTGGCGCTCCCGCCGCTCGCTCGACGAGGAGCTCGGCGCCCAGGGCGTCGTCGGCATCAGCGGGATCGACACCCGTGCCCTCACCCGCCATCTGCGCGAGCGCGGCGCCATGCGCGTGGGCATCTTCTCCGGCGGGGCACTCGCCGACGAGGCCGCGCTGCTGGCGAAGGTGCGGGAAGCCCCCCAGATGAAGGGCGCCGACCTCAGCGGCGAGGTGGCCACCGAGGAGGCCTACGTCGTCCCGGCCATCGGCACCAAGAAGTTCACCGTCGCCGCCATCGACCTGGGCATCAAGGGCATGACCCCGCAGCGGATGGCCGAGCGCGGCATCGAGGTGCACGTGCTGCCCGCGACCGCCACCGCCGAGGACGTCTACGCGGTGAACCCGGACGGGGTCTTCTTCTCCAACGGCCCCGGCGACCCGGCCACCGCCGAGCACCCCGTATCCCTGATGCGGGCCGTCCTCGAGCGCGCCACGCCGCTGTTCGGCATCTGCTTCGGCAACCAGATCCTCGGCCGCGCGCTCGGCTTCGGCACCTTCAAGCTGAAGTACGGCCACCGCGGGATCAACCAGCCGGTGCAGGACCGCACCACCGGGAAGGTGGAGGTCACCGCCCACAACCACGGCTTCGCCGTGGACGCCCCGCTCGACGCGCCGTCCGACACCCCCTTCGGCCGCGCCGAGGTCTCCCATGTCTGCCTCAACGACAACGTGGTCGAGGGGCTGCGGCTGCTCGACCGCCCCGCGTTCAGCGTCCAGTACCACCCCGAAGCCGCCGCCGGTCCGCATGACGCCGCGTACCTTTTCGACCGCTTCGTGTCCCTGATGGAGGGCCAGCGTGCCTAAGCGCACCGACATCCAGTCCGTTCTGGTCATCGGCTCCGGCCCGATCGTCATCGGCCAGGCCGCCGAGTTCGACTACTCCGGCACCCAGGCGTGCCGGGTGCTGAAGGCCGAGGGCCTGCGGGTCATCCTGGTCAACTCCAACCCGGCCACGATCATGACCGACCCGGAGATCGCCGACGCCACCTATGTCGAGCCGATCACCCCGGAGTACGTCGAGAAGATCATCGCCAAGGAGCGCCCCGACGCGCTGCTGCCCACCCTCGGCGGTCAGACCGCGCTCAACACCGCGATCTCCCTCCATGAGGCGGGCACCCTCGAGGAGTACGCCGTCGAGCTGATCGGCGCCAATGTCGAGGCGATCAACAAGGGCGAGGACCGCGACCTCTTCAAGGACGTCGTCGAGGCCGTCCACGCCAAGATCGGCCACGGTGAGTCCGCCCGCTCGGTCATCTGCCACTCCATGGACGACGTCCTCGCGGGCGTCGACCAGCTCGGCGGCTACCCGGTCGTGGTCCGCCCCTCCTTCACCATGGGCGGCGCGGGCTCCGGCTTTGCCCACGACGAGGACGAGCTGCGCCGTATCGCCGGACAGGGTCTGGCCCTCTCGCCGACCACCGAGGTGCTCCTGGAGGAGTCCATCCTCGGCTGGAAGGAGTACGAGCTGGAGCTGATGCGCGACCGCAACGACAATGTCGTGGTCGTCTGCTCCATCGAGAACTTCGACCCCATGGGCGTGCACACCGGTGACTCGATCACCGTCGCCCCGGCGATGACGCTCACCGACCGCGAGTACCAGATCCTGCGGGACATCGGCATCGCCGTCATCCGCGAGGTCGGCGTCGACACCGGCGGCTGCAACATCCAGTTCGCGGTCAACCCCGAGGACGGCCGGGTCATCGTCATCGAGATGAACCCGCGCGTCTCCCGCTCCTCGGCACTCGCCTCCAAGGCCACCGGCTTCCCCATCGCCAAGATCGCCGCGAAGCTGGCCGTCGGCTACACCCTGGACGAGATCCCCAACGACATCACCCAGGAGACCCCGGCGTCCTTCGAGCCCACGCTCGACTACGTCGTGGTCAAGGTGCCGCGCTTCGCCTTCGAGAAGTTCCCGGCCGCCGACGCCCGGCTCACCACCACCATGAAGTCGGTCGGCGAGGCCATGGCCATCGGCCGCAACTTCACCGAGGCGCTGCAGAAGGCGCTGCGCTCGCTGGAGAAGAAGGGCAGCCAGTTCGACTTCACCGGCGAGCCCGGGACGAAGTCCGAGCTGCTCCAGGCGGCGGTCGTGCCCACCGATGGCCGGATCAACACCGTGATGCGGGCCATCCGCGCCGGAGCCACCCCCGAGGAGGTCTTCGACGCCACGAAGATCGACCCGTGGTTCGTGGACCAGCTCTTCCTGATCAAGGAGGTCGCGGACGAGATCGCCGCCGCCGACAAGCTCGGCCCAGAGCTGCTCGCCGAGGCCAAGCGGCACGGCTTCTCCGACGCCCAGATCGCCGGGATCCGCTCGCTGCGCGAGGACGTGGTCCGCGAGGTGCGGCACGCGCTGGGCATCCGGCCCGTCTACAAGACGGTCGACACCTGCGCCGCCGAGTTCGCCGCCCGGACCCCGTACTTCTACTCCTCCTACGACGAGGAGTCCGAGGTCGCCCCGCGCGAGACCCCCGCGGTGATCATCCTCGGCTCGGGCCCCAACCGCATCGGCCAGGGCATCGAGTTCGACTACTCCTGCGTCCACGCCTCCTTCGCGCTGCATGACGCGGGCTATGAGACCGTCATGGTCAACTGCAACCCGGAGACCGTCTCCACCGACTACGACACCTCCGACCGGCTCTACTTCGAGCCGCTCACCCTGGAGGACGTACTGGAGATCGTCCACGCGGAAACGCAGGCGGGCCCGGTGGCCGGGGTGATCGTCCAGCTCGGCGGCCAGACCCCGCTGGGCCTGGCCCAGGCGCTCAAGGACAACGGCGTGCCGATCGTCGGCACCTCGCCCGAGGCGATCAACCTCGCCGAGGAGCGCGGCGCCTTCGGCCGGGTGCTCACCGAGGCCGGGCTGCCCGCGCCCAAGTACGGCACCGCCTTCTCCTTCGAGCAGGCCAAGGGCATCGCCGCCGAGATCGGCTACCCGGTCATGGTCCGGCCCTCCTACGTGCTCGGCGGCCGCGGCATGGAGATCGTCTACGACGAGCCCTCGCTCGCCGCGTACCTGGAGCGGCACGCCGGGCTGATCTCCGAGCACCCCGTGCTGATCGACCGCTTCCTCGACGACGCCATAGAAATCGACGTGGACGCGCTCTACGACGGCGAGGAGCTCTACCTCGGCGGCGTCATGGAGCACATCGAGGAGGCCGGGATCCACTCCGGCGACTCGGCCTGCGCCCTGCCCCCGATCACCCTCGGCGGCTTCGACATCAAGCGGCTGCGCGCCTCGACCGAGGCCATCGCGCGCGGGGTCGGCGTCCGCGGGCTGATCAACATCCAGTTCGCGATGGCCGGGGACATCCTCTATGTGCTGGAGGCCAACCCGCGTGCCTCCCGTACCGTCCCCTTCACCTCCAAGGCCACCGCCGTCCCCCTGGCCAAGGCCGCGGCCCGGATCTCGCTGGGCGCCACCATCGCCGAGCTGCGCGCCGAGGGGCTGCTGCCCTCCGGCGGCGACGGCGGCACGCTGCCGATGGACGCGCCGATCTCCGTCAAGGAGGCCGTGATGCCCTGGAGCCGGTTCCGGGACGCCTCCGGGCGCGGGGTGGACACCATCCTCGGCCCGGAGATGCGCTCCACCGGCGAGGTCATGGGCATCGACTCGGTCTTCGGCGCGGCCTACGCCAAGTCACAGGCCGGGGCGTACGGCGCGCTGCCGACCAAGGGGCGCGCGTTCGTCTCCGTCGCCAACCGCGACAAGCGCTCGATGATCTTCCCGGCCCGGGAGCTGGTCGGCCTCGGCTTCGAGCTGCTGGCCACCTCGGGCACCGCGGAGGTGCTCAAGCGCAACGGGATCAACGCGACCGTGGTGCGCAAGCACAGCGAGGGCGAGGGCCCGAACGGCGAGAAGACCATCGTCCAGCTCATCCACGAGGGCGAGGTCGACCTGATCGTCAACACCCCGTACGGCACCGGCGGCCGGCTCGACGGCTATGACATCCGTACGGCGTCCGTCGCCCGCGGCGTCCCGTGCCTGACCACCGTCCAGGCGCTCGCGGCCGCCGTGCAGGGCATCGAGGCGCTGGGCCGGGGCGCGGTCGGCGTCCGGTCGCTCCAGGAACACGCGGAACATCTGACCGCCGCCCGCGAGGAGTGAGGCGAGGGAGGGGGACACCGGCCGGTGTCCCCCTCCCCGCTTCGCGAGCCTCCCTTCCCGCCGTGCGCAGAAAGCCCCTCATGTACTCGCTGCTCTTCAACCTGCTCTTCCGGCGCATGGACCCGGAGAAGGCCCACCACCTGGCCTTCGGCTGGATCCGGCTGGCCGCCCGCGTCCCCGTCCTGCGGACCTTCGCCGCCGCTGTCCTCGCCCCCCGCCACAAGGCGCTGCGCACCGAGGCGCTGGGCCTGCGGATGCACGGGCCCTTCGGGCTCGCCGCCGGATTCGACAAGAACGCCGCCGGGATCGACGGCATGGCCATGCTGGGCTTCGACCATGTCGAGATCGGCACGGTCACCGCCCAGCCGCAGCCCGGCAACCCCAAGCGGCGGCTCTTCCGGCTGGTCGCCGACCGCGCCCTGATCAACCGGATGGGCTTCAACAACGAGGGCTCGGCGGCGGTCGCGGCCCGCCTCGCGGCCCGGCGCCCGGCCTTCCGCACGACGGTCGGCGTCAACATCGGCAAGACGAAGGTCGTCCCGGAGGCGGAGGCCGTCGCCGACTATGTGACGTCCACCGAGCGGCTCGCCGCCCACGCCGACTACCTCGTCGTCAACGTCTCCTCGCCCAACACCCCCGGACTGCGGAATCTCCAGGCCGTGGACCATCTGCGGCCGCTGCTGACCGCGGTCCGAGAGGCCGCGGACCGTACGGTCACCCGTCGCAAGGTGCCACTTCTGGTCAAAATCGCGCCGGATCTCGCCGACGAGGACGTGGACGCGGTCGCCGATCTGGCGGTCGAGCTCGGCCTGGACGGCATCATCGCGACGAACACCACCATCGCGCGCGACGGCCTCGGCCTCACCTCCCCCGCCCGGCTCACCGCCGAGACCGGCGGCCTGTCCGGCGCGCCCCTCAAGGCGCGCTCCCTGGAGGTGCTGCGCCGTCTGTACGCCCGGGTGGGGGACCGGCTGACCCTGGTCGGGGTCGGCGGGGTCGAGACCGCGGACGACGTCTGGGAGCGCATCCTCGCGGGGGCGACCCTGGTACAGGGCTACAGCGCGTTCATCTACCGCGGGCCGTTCTGGACCCGCGAGATCCACCACGGCCTGGCGGCCCGCCTGGCCGCGAGCCCGTACGCCACCCTCGCCGAGGCCGTCGGCGCGGCCGTCCCGCCCAGCCCCTCCGGCGATTGAGGAGCGGGGCCCGGGGCGGAGCCCCGGCGGGGGAGTGGGGGCGGGAGCCCCCACGGTTGGGCAATCGGCAGGACACCCCGTACGCATTCCGAAGGAGAGACCGATGACGACACCCGCACCCGCCCCCTTCGGCACCCGGCTGCGGGCCGCCATGGACGCCCGCGGCCCGCTCTGCGTCGGCATCGACCCGCACCCCTCCCTGCTCGCCGACTGGGGCCTGGGGGACGATGTGGCCGGTCTGGAGCGGTTCACCCGGACCGTCGTGGACGCCCTCGCCGGGCGGGTCGCCGTCCTCAAGCCGCAGTCGGCCTTCTTCGAGCGGTTCGGCTCCCGCGGCATCGCGGTGCTGGAGCGGGCCGTGGCCGACGCCCGCGCCGCCGGGGCGCTGGTGCTGATGGACGCCAAGCGCGGCGACATCGGCTCGACCATGGCCGCGTACGCCTCCGCCTATCTGGATCCGGCCGGTCCGCTCTTCTCGGACGCGGTCACCGTCAGCCCCTACCTCGGCTTCGGCTCGCTGCGCCCGGCGCTGGACGCGGCGCGGGCGGCGGGGGCGGGCGTCTTCGCGCTGGCGCTGACGTCCAACCCGGAGGGCGCCGAGGTGCAGCATGCGGTACGGCCCGACGGGACGACCGTGGCGGCCTCCGTGCTGACCGCGCTCAAGGCCGAGAACGCCGCCGAGGCCGCCGAGGGCCGCCTCGGCTCGTACGGGGCCGTCGTCGGGGCCACGCTCGGCGGCACCGCGCACCGGCTGGGCGCCGATCTGGCGATCGACGGGCCGCTGCTGGCCCCCGGCATCGGGGCCCAGGGGGCGACCCCCGCCGATCTTCCGGCGGTCTTCGGCGCGGCGGTGCGAAATGTCGTGCCGAGCGTCAGCCGGGGGGTGCTCCGGCACGGTCCGGACGCCGCGTCGCTGGTCGCGGCGGCCTCCCGAATGGCTGATGAAGTGCGGGCCGTGGCCGAATAACCCGGCTACTTTGTCCGTAAATGTCCGAGTCGAGCGAGTCTGACCAGGACTTTTCGTCTGTTCTCGCTGACTGGAGCGGGATCGGCCGCTAGTCTCCGACGAGAGCGAACGCGCGCTGCGTTGCGCGTTGCTCCCCAGGTGAGGGCCGACTAGGTTCCTCACCGGTCCATATCCGACAGTTCGACATCCGAGGTGACGTAGGCGTGGCTCTTCCGCCCCTTACCCCTGAACAGCGCGCAGCCGCGCTAGAAAAGGCCGCCGCGGCTCGCCGGGAGCGCGCCGAGGTCAAGAATCGACTCAAGCACTCCGGCGCCTCCCTGCACGAGGTCATCAAGCAGGGCCAGGAGAACGATGTCATCGGCAAGATGAAGGTGTCCGCTCTCCTCGAGTCCCTGCCCGGCGTCGGCAAGGTCCGCGCCAAGCAGATCATGGAGCGGCTCGGCATCTCCGAGAGCCGTCGTGTGCGGGGTCTGGGCTCCAACCAGATCGCGTCGCTCGAGCGTGAGTTCGGCGGCGCCGCCGGCTGACCCGGCCCGGCGTTTCCAGGCACTCCCGGGAACCTGGATAATCGCTCCATGGCAGCACACTCCGCACGACCGCGACTGACCGTGCTCTCCGGCCCCTCCGGGGTCGGCAAGAGCACGGTCGTCGCCCATATGCGCAAGGAACACCCCGAGGTCTGGCTCTCGGTCTCCGCCACGACCCGGCGACCGCGCCCCGGGGAGCGGGACGGCGTCCATTACTTCTTCGTGGACGACGGGGAGTTCGACAAGCTCATAGCAAATGGTGAGCTGCTGGAGTGGGCCGAATTCGCGGGCAATCGCTACGGCACTCCGCGCGAGGCGGTCATGGACCGCCTCGGGGTGGGCGAGCCGGTGCTGCTGGAGATCGATCTGCAGGGCGCCCGGCAGATCCGTGAGTCCATGCCGGAGGCGCAGCTGGTCTTCCTCGCTCCGCCGAGCTGGGAGGAACTGGTGCGCCGGCTCACCGGCCGGGGCACTGAGGCGCCCGAGGTGATCGAGCGGCGGCTGGAGGCCGCGCGGACCGAGCTGGCCGCCGAGTCAGAGTTCGATACGACCTTGGTCAATACCTCCGTCGAGGACGTGGCCAATGAGCTGCTAGCCTTGATGCGAGTGGCTTGATCTTCGATTCACTCTTGCCGTCAGGCGAAATAAGGAAGGCTAGAGAGTGTCCTCTCCCATGACCGCGCCCGAGGGGATCATCAACCCTCCGATTGATGAGCTGCTCGAGGCCACCGACTCCAAGTACAGCCTGGTGATCTACGCGGCCAAGCGCGCGCGTCAGATCAACGCGTACTACTCCCAGCTCGGTGAGGGCCTGCTCGAGTACGTCGGTCCCCTTGTGGACACCCACGTCCACGAGAAGCCCCTCTCGATCGCGCTCCGTGAGATCAACGCGGGCCTGCTGACCTCCGAGGCCATCGAGGGCCCCGCTCAGTAGGTTTCGGATCGCTTGAGCCACCGGCCCGGCAGTGATGCCGGGCCCGTGGTGTGTCATGGGTACGTGAGCCGACCCGGCGTACCGTGACTGGACGTAACGCCCGATGCGGCATACGACGTACCCGGTGGGGAGAGCCAAGCGATGGACAAGCCCGAGGTGGTCCTGGGCGTCAGTGGCGGGATCGCCGCCTACAAGGCGTGCGAGCTGCTGCGCCGCCTCACCGAGTCCGGCCATGACGTACGCGTCGTGCCGACCGCCTCGGCGCTGCACTTCGTCGGCGAGGCGACCTGGTCGGCGCTGTCCGGGCATCCGGCGACGACCGAGGTCTGGGAGTCCGTCCACGAGGTGCCCCACGTCCGCATCGGCCAGTCCGCCGATCTGGTCGTGATCGCCCCCGCCACCGCCGATCTGCTCGCCAAGGCCGCCCATGGCCTGGCGGACGACCTGCTCACCAATACGCTGCTCACCGCGCGCTGTCCGGTCGTCTTCGCGCCCGCGATGCACACCGAGATGTGGGAGCACCCCGCCACCCAGGAGAACGTGGCGACGCTGCGCCGCCGCGGCGCCATCGTCATCGAACCCGCCGTGGGGCGGCTCACCGGCGTGGACACCGGCAAGGGGCGGCTGCCGGACCCCGGGGAGATCTTCGAGGTCTGCCGCCGGGTGCTGGCCCGCGGCACCGAGGCGCTCACCGCCGATCTGGCCGGCCGCCATGTCGTGGTCAGCGCCGGAGGGACCCGCGAGCCGCTGGACCCGGTGCGTTTCCTCGGCAACCGCTCCACCGGCCGCCAGGGGTACGCCCTGGCCCGCGCCGCCGTGGCCCGGGGCGCGCGGGTGACGCTCGTCTCGGCCAACAGTGAACTGCCCGACCCGGCCGGTGCCGACGTGGTGCGCGCGGGCACCGCGGCACAGCTGCGGGAGGCCGTCCTCAAGGCCGCCGCGGACGCCGACGCCGTGGTCATGGCCGCTGCCGTCGCCGATTTCCGCCCCGCGCGGTACGCCGAGGGGAAGATCAAGAAGCGCGAGGGCCAGGAGCCCGAGCCGGTCGCCCTGGTACGGAATCCGGACATCCTCGCCGAGATCTCCGCGGAGCGCGCCCGCCCCGGTCAGATCGTGGTCGGCTTCGCCGCCGAGACCGACGACGTGCTCGCGAACGGCCGCGCGAAGCTGGCCCGCAAGGGCTGCGATCTGCTGGTGGTGAACGAGGTCGGGGAGCACAAGACCTTCGGCGCCGAGACCAACGAGGCCGTGGTGCTCGGCGCCGACGGCACCGAGACCCCCGTGCCGTACGGCCCCAAGGGCGCGCTCGCCGACACCGTCTGGGACCTGGTGGCCCGCCGCCTGGGCTGAGCGCGGATCCGGGGCTCGCCGGGACCTCTTCACAGGCTCGACAGGGGCAGGGCGCGGCCGATCGGGCTCATGACACATCCCTGCCACGGCGAGGTGGGGCTGTATTTCGGCTTGAGGCAAGGTATGTTCCCGGTCACGGGCCTGCCCGTTCTGTGGGACGGGGATGCTTGACCGGTGGACGTGCCGGATAAACTGGCCCAGGAACCGCATCGGGCGCAGCCCCCGCGGCGGTCCCGACCATGATCAGCCAGCAGCCGCTGCAACCCCAGGGAGCGATGTGTCCCGCCGCCTGTTCACCTCGGAATCTGTGACCGAGGGTCACCCCGACAAGATCGCTGACCAGGTCAGCGACACCATTCTCGACGCCCTTCTGCGGGAGGACCCGCACTCCCGGGTCGCGGTCGAGACCTTGATCACCACCGGCCTGGTGCACGTGGCCGGCGAGGTGACGACCAAGGCGTACGCCCCGATCGCGACGCTCGTGCGGAACAAGATCCTCGACATCGGCTACGACTCGTCGAAGAAGGGCTTCGACGGCGCCTCCTGCGGCGTCTCGGTGTCGATCGGCTCACAGTCCCCGGACATCGCCCAGGGTGTGGACTCCGCCTACGAGCTCCGGGTCGAGGGCGACGAGGACGAGCTGGACAAGCAGGGCGCGGGCGACCAGGGCCTGATGTTCGGGTACGCCTGCGACGAGACGCCCGAGCTGATGCCGCTGCCGATCAACCTGGCGCACCGGCTCTCCCGCCGGCTGTCCGACGTCCGCAAGAACGGGACCATCCCCTACCTGCGCCCGGACGGCAAGACCCAGGTCACCATCGAGTACGACGGCCACAAGGCGGTCCGCCTGGACACCGTCGTCGTCTCCTCGCAGCACGCCTCCGACATCGACCTGGACTCGCTGCTGGCGCCCGACATCCGGGAATTCGTGGTCGAGCACGTGCTGAACGAGCTGGTCGAGGACGGCATCAAGCTCGACACCGAGGGCTACCGCCTGCTGGTCAACCCCACCGGCCGCTTCGAGATCGGCGGCCCGATGGGCGACGCGGGCCTCACCGGCCGCAAGATCATCATCGACACCTACGGCGGCATGTCCCGCCACGGCGGCGGCGCCTTCTCCGGCAAGGACCCGTCCAAGGTCGACCGCTCCGCCGCCTACGCCATGCGCTGGGTCGCCAAGAACGTGGTGGCCGCCGGCCTCGCCCAGCGCTGCGAGGTACAGGTCGCCTACGCCATCGGCAAGGCCGAGCCGGTCGGCCTCTTCGTCGAGACCTTCGGCACGGCGGCGGTCGACGCCGAGAAGATCGAGAAGGCCATCTCCCAGGTCTTCGACCTCCGCCCGGCCGCGATCATCCGCGACCTCGACCTGCTCCGCCCGATCTACGCCCAGACCGCGGCATACGGCCACTTCGGCCGTGAGCACTCCGACTTCACCTGGGAGCGCACCGACCGCGTCGACGCCCTCCGCGCGGCGGCGGGTCTGTAAGCCCCCGGCTCGATCCCCGGATCCCGACGAAGGCCCGGACGCCCCTGCGGCGTCCGGGCCTTCGCATGCGTCCCTGTCCGTACGGTCTGCTAAGACTTGATCTGTGAGCAGGGACGACGAGCGGCCGAGGGATCCGGCGGAGGTGCCGGAGGGGGAGCAGCTCGCGCTCATTCGGGAGACGGTGCGCAAGGCCAAGGTGCCCAAGGCCAAGCCGCGGACCTGGCGGGGGGCGGCGCTGGCCGCGGAGCGGCCGGTGGCGCGGGTGCTGGTCGACAAGGGGCCGGTCCACCTCGACAAGCTGTGGGACTACGCGGTGCCGGCCGAGATGGACGCCGAGGCCCGGCCCGGGGTGCGGGTGCGGGTGCGGTTCGGGGCCGGGGCGGGGAAGGTGCGCGAGGGGCGGCGCGAGGGGGGCGGGCTGCTCGACGGGTACATCATCGAGCGCGTCGCCGAGTCCGACTACCGGGGCCCGCTGGCCGCCCTCGCGCAGGTGGTCTCCACGGAGCGGGTGCTGGGGACCAGGCTGCTGGCGCTGTGCCGGGCGGTCGCCGACCGGTACGCCGGGTCGCTCGCCGATGTGCTCCAGCTGGCCCTGCCCAAGCGCAACGCCCGCGCCGAGGGCGAGCCGTCACCGCCGCCGATGCCCCCGCCGGAGCCGCCCGCGCCCGGGAGCTGGGCGCGCTATCCGGCCGGGACGGGGTTCCTGGAGGCGCTGGCGCGCGGGGACCGGCCGCGTGCCGTATGGACCGCGCTGCCCGGACCGCACTGGCCCCGGGAGTGGGCCACCGCAGTGGCCGCCACGCTCGCGTCCGGGCGCGGGGCGCTCGTCGTCGTGCCCGACGGGCGGACCGCCGAGCGGGTGGACACGGCGCTCACGGAGGCGCTCGGCGGCCCGGGGCGGCATGTGCTGCTCACCGCCGACCTCGGGCCCGAGGAGCGCTACCGCCGCTGGCTGGCGGTCAGCCGGGGCTCGGTGCGGGCGGTGGTGGGCACCCGGGCGGCGATGTTCGCACCGGTCCGGGAGCTCGGGCTGGTGGGGATCTGGGACGACGGGGACCGCAGCCACAGCGACGACCGGCTGCCGCAGCCGCATGCCCGCGATGTGCTGCTGCTGCGCGCCGTCCATGAGAAGACCGGCTTTCTGCTGGGCGACCTCGGCCGCACCGTCGAGGCCGCCCAGCTGGTGGAGAACGGCTGGGCCCGCCCGCTCGAGGCCGACCGCGAGCGGGTCCGGGCGGCCGCCCCGCTGATCCGTACGGTCGACGAGGGCGAGGTGGCCCGGGACGCGGAGGCCCGCGCCGCCCGGCTGCCCACGCTCGCCTGGCAGACCGTACGGGAGGCGCTGACCCGGGGCCCGGTGCTGGTGCAGGTGCCGCGCCGCGGCTATGTGCCGAAGCTCGCCTGTGAGCGCTGCCGGGAGCCCGCGCGCTGTGCGCACTGCTCGGGCCCCCTGGAGGCGCGGGACGCGGACCATCTGGTGTGTGGTTGGTGCGGGCGGGACGAGCCCGCCTGGCACTGCCGCGAATGCGGGGGAGTCCGGCTGCGGGCGTCCATCGTCGGCGCCCGGCGCACCGCCGAGGAGCTGGGCCGCGCCTTTCCGTCCGTGCCCGTCCGCACCTCCGGCCGTGACCATGTGCTGACGTCCGTCCCCGACCGTCCGGCGCTCGTCGTGAGCACACCCGGCGCCGAACCGGTCGCGGAGGGCGGCTACGCAGCGGCGCTGCTGCTCGATGGCTGGGCCCTGCTCGGCCGCCCCGATCTGCGCGCGGGCGAGGACGCGCTGCGCCACTGGCTGGAGGCGGCCTCGCTGGTCCGCGGCCATGGGGAGGAGGGTGACGACGGCCGGGGGGGCACGGTGGTGATCATGGCCGAGCCGACGCTGCGGCCCGTCCAGGCGCTGGTGCGCTGGGACCCGGCCGGTTATGCGGCGCGCGAGCTGGCCGAGCGGTCCGATCTGGGCTTTCCGCCGATCTCCCGGATGGCGGCCGTGACCGGCCCCGCGGAGGCGGTGACCGAGCTGATCGCCTCGACCCGGCTCCCCGAGGGCGCCGAGACCCTGGGCCCGGTCCCGCTGCCCCCGCCGCCTCCCGGCCGCCCGCGCCGCCCCGGAGACCCGCCCGCGGGCGAGGTCTGGGAGCGCGCTCTGCTACGGGTCCGCCCCGGCCAGGGCGGCGCCCTCGCGGCGGCTCTCAAGGAAGCGAAGGCCCGCCGTCTGGCCCGGGGGGACAGGGACCCCGCGGTGCGGGTGGATCCCCTGGACATTGGGTGAGCCCGGAGGCGTAGGGCATCCGGTGGCCTGGGCCCTCCGGCCCGGGGCACCTCCCAGCGGTAGCTGCTGGGGGAGGCTCTTGCGCCCCGGCGGGGGGTACCTCCCGCCGATAGCTGGGGGAGAACCGAGCCTTCAGCGGGACGGCCGGGGGCTCGGGAAAGCGCTCGGGCGGGGGTCCTCGCGGAGGGACGGGGTCGACTGCGGGGGGACCGTGCGGGCGGCGGGCACCGAGGGCAGGGGGGCGGGCTCGGCCGGGCGGCCCGTAGACGGTTCGCCGCCCTCGGCCGCGTTCTGCGCGGCGGCCCGGCGGGCGCCGTAACGGCGGTGCACCGCCTGCTTGGTGACGCCGAGCGCCGAGCCCACCGCGTCCCACGAGAAGCCGAGCGAGCGGTCGAAGTCGACCGCGGCCGTGACCAGCGTCTCGACGCTGTCCCGCAGTTCCTGGGCGAGCCGCACGGTGGGGGCCGGGGCGCGTCCGTAGACCACGAAACCGGCGGACGGGCCGGTGCGACGGGGGCGGTAGACATTGCCGAGCTGGGCGGTGAGCGTGCGCAGCGCGTCCACCTGGCGGCGGACCCGCTCGATGTCCCGGACCAGGAGGTGCAGGCTGGCCCGTGCCTGGGCGTCATGAGTTGCGTGGTCGGCCATGAACAAGCCTCTCGAACCGGCGTTGACGGGGGATGGGGGGATGGGGGGATGAGTTGGGGGGGTAGGGGAGTTGGGGGGAAGGGCTGGGGCTGGATCGGGGGAGTCGGACGGACGGCGGGAAATGGAGCGGGCCGCGACAGCGGCCCGATGCGGTCAATCTGCCTTGACCAACGCGGCACCCGCCCGTCGGTCACGGTCCGGGGCGTGCGGCAGTCCGCTCGTACGCCCCCTCGGACGGCGGACCATAGACTTCAGACGCTGTTTGCGACGTTCCCGCCGTATCCGCCGTGTTGAGAGGTAGTTCGCCACCCATGAGGCTCGTCTTCGCCGGTACCCCCGAGGTCGCCCTGCCCGCTCTGGACGCGCTGATCGCGTCCGAGAAGCACGAGGTGGTGGCCGTGGTGACCCGTCCCGACGCGCCCGCCGGGCGCGGCCGTCGGCTGGTGGCCAGCCCGGTCGCCGAGCGGGCCGAGGAGGCGGGTATCGAGGTGCTCAAGCCCGCCAGGCCGCGCGATCCGGAGTTCCTGGCCCGGCTCACCGAGATCGCGCCGGACTGCTGCCCGGTGGTGGCCTACGGCGCGCTGCTGCCCAAGGCCGCGCTGGAGATCCCCGCGCACGGCTGGGTCAATCTGCACTTCTCGCTGCTCCCGGCCTGGCGGGGTGCGGCCCCCGTGCAGCACTCCCTGCTCGCGGGTGACGAGATGACCGGCGCCTCGACCTTCCAGATCGAGGAAGGGCTGGACTCCGGGCCGGTGTTCGGGGTGGTGACGGAGCAGGTGCGGGCCGCCGACACCAGCGGCGATCTGCTGACCCGGCTCGCCTTCGCCGGTGCGGGGCTGCTCGAGGCGACGATGGACGGCATCGAGAACGGCACCCTGCGCCCGGTGCCGCAGCCGGCCGAGGGCATCTCGCTCGCACCGAAGATCACCGTCGAGGACGCGGAGATCGGCTGGACGGCGCCCGCGCTGCGCGTCGACCGGCTGGTGCGCGCGTGCACCCCCGCCCCGGGCGCCTGGACCACCTTCCGGGGGGAGCGGCTGAAGGTCGTCTCGGCGCGGCCGGTCGCGGACCGTACGGATCTGGAGCCCGGTCTGCTCGCCGCCACCAAGAAGGCCGTGTACGTGGGCACCGGCAGCCATGCCGTCGAGCTGACCTGGGTGCGGCCGCAGGGCAAGAAGCCGATGCTCGCGGCGGACTGGGCGCGCGGGGTGCGGATCGCGGAGGGCGAGCGGCTCGGGGCCTGAGCGGACCGCCGCGCCGAAACCGGAGCTGGGCCACGGACGCGCCGAGGAGGCGGGCGTTGACTTCAACCTAGGTTGAAGTCCTACGTTCCTCATGAGACCTCGGAGGTACGTGATGGACATGCAATCGACCGCCTGGCATTCCCTGTATCAGACGGCCAACGCCCAGGACGACCGGCGGCCCTTCTCCCGCGAGACGCTGCGCCGCATCGGCGCCTTCGCCCGTCCGCACCGCCGCCAAGTGCTGCTGTTCCTGGTGCTGAGCACGGTCACTGCGGTGCTCGCGGTGGCGACGCCGCTGCTGGCCGGCCGGGTGGTGGACGCGATCGTCCACCGTTCGGGACAGGGCACGGTGCTCTGGCTGGCCGGGCTCATCGCCGCGATCGCCGTGGCGGAGGCGGCGCTCGGGCTGGTGACCCGCTGGCTGTCGGCGAACATCGGCGAGGGGCTGATCCTCGATCTGCGCACCGCCGTCTTCGACCACGTCCAGCGGATGCCGGTGGCGTTCTTCACCCGGACCCGCACCGGCGCGCTGGTCAGCAGGCTCAACAACGACGTCATCGGCGCGCAGCGGGCGTTCAGCGACACCCTCTCGGGGGTGGTCGGCAATATGGTGACGCTGTTGCTCACCTTCGTCGTCATGGTCGGGATCTCCTGGCAGATCACCCTGCTGACGCTGGTGCTCCTGCCCGTCTTCCTGCTGCCCGCGCGCCGGGTGGGCGGACGGCTGGCGAAGCTGCGGCGTGAGGCGGCCGCGCACAACGCCGCGATGAGCACCCAGATGACCGAGCGCTTCTCCGCGCCCGGGGCGACCCTGGTCAAGCTGTTCGGGCGGCCCGCCGACGAGTCCGCCGAGTTCGCCGCGCGGACCCGGCGGGTGCGGGACATCGGGGTGCGGACCGCGATGGTGCAGGTCTCCTTCGTGACCGCCCTGACCCTTGTCTCCGCCCTGGCCCTCGCCCTGGTCTACGGCCTCGGCGGCTGGTTCGCGCTGCACGGGCGGCTCGACCCCGGCGCCGTCGTCGCGCTCGCGCTGCTCCTCACCCGGCTGTACGCGCCGCTGACCGCGCTGGCCGGGGCGCGGGTCGAGGTGATGAGCGCGCTCGTCAGCTTCGAGCGGGTCTTCGAGGTGCTCGACCTGGAACCGCTGATCAAGGAGAAGCCGGACGCCCGGGAGGTCCCGGAGGGGCCGGTGTCCGTCGAGTTCGACCGCGTCGACTTCGGCTACCCGGCCGCGGACAAGGTCTCCCTCGCCTCCCTGGAGGAGGTCGCCACCCTGGACACCCGCGGTGGCGTCCCGGTCCTGCACCAGCTGTCCTTCCGCGCCGAACCGGGCCAGATGGTGGCGCTGGTGGGCTCCTCCGGCGCCGGGAAGTCGACCATCGCGCAGCTGCTGCCGAGGCTCTACGACGCGGACCACGGCGCCGTACGGCTCGCCGGGGTGGACGTCCGCGATCTGACGGCCGACTCGATCCGCGCCACCCTCGGCATGGTCACGCAGGACGGCCATCTCTTCCATGAGTCGATCCGCGCCAACCTGCTGCTGGCCCGGCCGGAGGCCACCGACGAGGAGCTGTGGGAGGTGCTGCGCCGGGCCCGTCTCGAGGGGCTGATCGCGGCCCTGCCGGACGGTCTTGACACCGTCGTCGGCGAGCGCGGTTACCGGCTCTCCGGCGGTGAGCGCCAGCGGCTGACCATCGCCCGGCTGCTGCTGGCCCGGCCCCGGGTGGTGATCCTCGACGAGGCCACCGCGCATCTGGACTCCACCTCGGAGGCGGATGTCCAGGAGGCGCTCGGCGAGGCGCTGGACGGGCGCACCGCGGTGGTGATCGCCCACCGGCTGTCCACGGTCCGGGCAGCGGATCTCATTCTCGTCGT
Organism: Streptomyces iranensis; assembly: GCF_017874715.1. Taxonomy (GTDB): domain Bacteria; phylum Actinomycetota; class Actinomycetes; order Streptomycetales; family Streptomycetaceae; genus Streptomyces; species Streptomyces iranensis. Next base: position 153,808 of record NZ_JAGGLR010000025.1, read on the forward strand.
GGAGGACGGGCGGATCGTGGAGCGCGGTACGCACACCGCGCTGCTGGCCGCCGGGGGCCGCTACGAGGAGCTGTACCGCACCCAGTTCGAGCAGCCGGCGAGTGCTGACCACGGATTCGCCGTCAACGGCACGACCGTGGACGGAACCATCGTGGACGGAACGGCCCTGAACGGTGGTCCCACGACCGCCGACGCCCCGGCGACGTAGGCTGGTCCCTTCAGCCCGATCCGTACCCCGGAGCACATTTCCCGTGACCGACCAGCCCCGTCGTCGCCGTCCCCACGCCCCGAACCGGCCTGGCAAGCCCTACCGCCGCCCGCAGAAGGACCCCGTGCGGATCCTCGCCTTCGAGGCGCTGCGGGCGGTCGACGAACGGGACGCGTACGCCAACCTCGTTCTCCCGCCCCTGCTGCGCAAGGCGCGGGAGAGCGCGGAGGCCGGCAGCGGGCCGCGGTTCGACTCCCGGGACGCGGCGCTCGCCACCGAGCTGGTCTATGGCACCCTGCGCCACCAGGGCACCTACGACGCGGTCATCGCCGAATGCGTGGACCGCCCGCTGCGCGAGGTGGATCCGCCCGTGCTCGATGTACTGAGCCTCGGCGCCCACCAGTTGCTCGGGACCCGTATCCCCACCCACGCCGCCGTCTCGGCCAGCGTCGAGCTGGCCCGCGTGGTGCTCGGCGACGGCCGGGCCAAGTTCGTCAATGCCGTACTGCGCAAGATCGCCACGCATGACCTCGACGGCTGGCTGGAGCGGGTCGCCCCGCCGTACGACGAGGACCCCGAGGAGTATCTGGGCGTCCGCCACTCGCATCCGCGCTGGGTCGTCTCCGCCCTGTGGGACGCGCTCGGCGGCGGCAGCGCCGGTATGGAGGAGCTGCTGGCCGCGGACAACGAACGGCCCGAGGTCACCCTCGTCGCCCGGCCCGGCCGGTCCACGCCCGGGGAGCTGCTGGCCGCGGTCGGCGAGCAGACCGCGATGCCGGGCCGCTGGTCGCCGTACGCGGTGCGGCTCACCGAGGGCGGCGAGCCCGGTGCGCTGGAGGCCGTGCGCGACGGGCGGGCGGGAGTGCAGGACGAGGGCAGCCAGCTGGTGGCCCTCGCGCTGGCGAACGCCCCGCTGGAGGGGGACGACCGGCGCTGGCTGGACGGCTGCGCGGGTCCCGGCGGCAAGGCCGCGCTGCTCGCCGCGCTCGCCGCGGAGCGCGGTGCCTCCCTGCTGGCCGCCGAGAAGCAGCCGCACCGGGCCCGGCTGGTGGCCGGGGCCCTGGCGGGCAACCCGGGGCCGTACCAGGTGATCGCCGCGGACGGCACCCGGCCGCCGTGGCGGCCGGAGTCCTTCGACCGGGTGCTGGTGGACGTCCCCTGCACCGGCCTGGGTGCCCTGCGCCGCCGCCCCGAGGCGCGCTGGCGGCGCCGCCCCGAGGATCTCGAGGGCTTCGCGCCGCTCCAGCGCGGGCTGCTGCGGGAGGCGCTGGCCGCGGCGCGGATCGGCGGGGTGGTCGGCTACGCCACCTGCTCCCCGCATCCGGCCGAGACCCGGGCCGTGGTCGAGGACGTCCTCAAGGGGCGGGGCGGCGCGGCCGTCTCCGCGGAGTGGATCGACGCCCGACCGCTGCTGCCCGGGGTGCCCGAGCTGGGCGACGGCCCCGACATCCAGCTGTGGCCGCACCGGCACGGCACGGACGCCATGTATCTGGCCCTGCTGCGCCGTACCGGCTGACCGCGCTCGGTTCCGGGCGGTCCTTTCCGGGGTCAGTCCTTCGGGACCGTCGGAAGCGCTTCCTCGGGCCGGTCGGTCGGGGCGTAGAGCGTATCGGCGCGGGCGGTGGGGTTGAGGTCCCTGTGCACCGCGCGCGCCACCGCCTCGATGGTGGCGACGCCCGCCTCCATGGTGCGGTCGTCCTGGGTGAGCACGGTGAGCGTGTAGTCGTGGCCGCCGCCGGTGAAGGCGCCGATGCTGTGCACCCGCCAGCCGTGCGAGGACCGCTCCAGCCAGCCGTTCTTCACATGGATCTTCGTACCGCCCGGGGCGCCGGCCGGGGTGCCCCAGCGCTGTTCCCGGATGACCTTGCCCATCAACGAGAGGATGTACGTGCGGGAGCCGTCGCTCAGCACCGTATTGGGGTGGGTGATCAGGTCGAGGAGCCGCTCCTGGTCGTTCGCGGTGATCCGGGTGAGGCCCCAGTAGCCGTCCTTGCCGGGGACGGTGGCGTCCATTCCGGCCGTCCGCAGGAACGCCTTGACCCCGGAGGGCTCGAGCTGCTTCCACAGCTTGCTGGTCGAGGCGTTGTCCGACTTGGTGATCATGGCCTTGGTGAGGGTCTTCTCGCGTTTGGTCAGCCCCCGGTGGTGCCGCTGCGCGTCCCACAGCAGCGTCCCCAGGACCGTCACCTTCACCACGCTCGCGGAGTCGAACCTCTGGTTGGCGCGCAGGGTGCAGCGGGTGTGGGTGGTGTGGTCGCGGAGGCTGATCGCGACGGTTCCGGACCGGCCGCGCAGCGCGCCGGCGATGTCCTTGGACATCTTTCCGGCCAGCCCCGACTGGTGCGAGACGCAGACCGGCCGCGGTGCCGTGGCCGCCGCGGAGGCGGGTCCGGCCCCGGCGACCGGCGCCGCGACGACGGCCGCTGTGAGCGCCGCGCACACCGCGGTGCGCGGATGCCGGGGTATTCGATCGCTCGTCATGGTGGGTTGCCTGTTTGCGCCCGATGGCCAAGGGTTCTGTCCGACATCTTCATGATCCTGGCTCCATCGGCGTCCGTCGATCCGAGCCGGACCGATGATCAGATCCCGGCTCCATGGACCGGCGCCGATCGTGGGAGGCTTGGAGCCATGGCCCTGCAGATCAATCCCAGCATCCTGTCCGCCGACTTCTCCCGCCTGGCGGATGAGGCGAAGGCGGTCGAAGGCGCCGACTGGCTCCACGTCGACGTCATGGACAACCACTTCGTCCCCAACCTCACCCTCGGCGTGCCGGTGGTCGAATCGCTGAGCAGGGCCACGCAGACCCCGCTGGACTGCCATCTCATGATCGAGGACCCGGACCGCTGGGCGCCGCAGTACATCGAGGCGGGCGCCGGCTCCGTCACCTTCCATGTGGAGGCCGCGGCCGCGCCGGTGCGGCTGGCGCGCGAGATCCGGGCCAAGGGCGCGCGGGCGTCGATGGCGCTCAAGCCCGCCACGCCCATCGAGCCGTACGAGGACCTGCTGCCCGAGCTGGACATGCTGCTGGTGATGACCGTGGAGCCCGGTTTCGGCGGCCAGGCGTTCCTCGACATCATGCTGCCGAAGATCCGCCGCACCCGGCAGCTCATCGCCAAGTACGGCCTTCAGATGTGGTTGCAGGTGGACGGCGGGGTCTCGGCCGAGACCATCGAGCGGTGCGCCGAGGCGGGCGCCGACGTGTTCGTCGCGGGCTCGGCCGTCTACGGCGCCGACGACCCGGCCAAGGCCGTACGGGAGCTGCGCCACCTCGCCGAAAAGGCGACCGGCACCCCCGGTTCATGAGGCGAGGTAGCCACCGGTCGATGAACTCAAGGGTGAAGGCCAAACCAACTCCGCCGTTTCTGACAGGATGAACGGTGAGTCCGGACAGTGAATAGTGAGGAGACCGCGGTGTCGACGGGCCGTTCAGCCACGCGGATGGGACCCGCCGAACTGGTGCAGGCGGCCGCCATGGCGCGTCGCTTCTACCTCGAGGGCAAGTCCAAGATCCAGATCGCCGAGGAGTTCGGCGTCAGCCGCTTCAAGGTCGCGCGGGTGCTGGAGACGGCGCTCGAGCGCGATCTGGTGCGCATCGAAATCCGGGTTCCCGCCGAGCTCGACGCGGAACGCTCCGACGCGCTGCGCGCCCGCTACGGGCTGCGCCACGCGGTCGTCGTGGAGTCCCCGGCCGACGCCGAGGCGGACACCCCGGACCCGGAGAACCTCGGCGAGGTCGCCGCGGACCTGCTGGGCGAGCTGGTGACCGAGGGGGATGTGCTGGGGCTGGCCTGGGGACGGTCCACGATCCACATGGCGGCCGCGCTGCACCGGCTGCCGCCGTGCACGGTCGTCCAGCTCACGGGCGTGTACGACGCGGGCACGGCCGAGCGCGGCTCGGTCGAGGCGGTGCGCCGCGCCGCCGCCGTCTCCGGCGGTGAGGCGCATCCCATCTACGCCCCGATGCTGCTGCCGGACACGGCCACCGCGGACGCCCTGCGCGGCCAGACCGGTATCGCCCGCGCCTTCGAGTACTTCGACAAGGTCACCGTGGCCTGCGTCTCCATCGGCTCCTGGGAGGCCGGGATCTCCACGGTCTACGACATGCTGACGGAGGAGGAGCGGGCCCACTACGAGAGCCTGGGCGCCGCCGCCGAGATGTCGGCCCACCTCTTCGACGCCGAGGGCCGCCGCATCGGCCGTGACCTGGGCGAGCGCTGCATCACCGTGGAGGCCGACCGGCTGCGCCGGATCCCCGAGGTGGTGGCCATCGCCGGTGGCCGCCGTAAGGCCGAGGCGATCGGGGCGGTGCTGAGGTCCGGCCTGGTCACCAGCCTGGTGACGGACACCGCCGCCGCGGACTACCTGCTCGCCGGGACCACCCCCGCCGCCCACCCCGCCCTCGACCGCGCCGACCCGGACGGGCCGTAAGGCCCCCGGGGGTCACCGGTCGGCTCTCGGGGCGCTGAGCATCGCCGATTCGATGATCGCCTGCAGTTCCTCGGTGGTGGCGCCGTCGCGGGCCTGGACGGCCAGCCCGTGCAGCACCGTGGTGTACAGGGCCGCGAGGGTCCCGAGGTCCGCGGTGGCGGGGACGTCGCCTGCCGCGACGCCCCGCTCGAGCCGTTGCCGGAAAAGCTCGCGCACAGCCTGTCGGCGCTCGGTCACGAAGGCGCTGACCTCTTCGTTCCGTGCGCTGCCGGCCGCGGCCGCGAGGACGACCATGCATCCGGGCGGACGCTCGGGGTCGGCGAAGGTGACGATGTTGGCCCGCAGCAGCGCGCGGATGCCCTCGTAGGCTGTCGGCGCCTCTTCCAGGGCACGCTGCGCCGGGGCGCCGACGGTGGATCCGTACAGCTCGACGGCCTCCCGGAACAGCCCCTCCTTGCTGCCGAAGCAGGCGTACAGGCTGGGTGAGGCGATGCCCATCTCGGTGGTGAGGCGAGTCATCGAGGCGCCGTCGTAGCCGTACTTCCAGAAGACTTCCATCGCCGTGCGCAGTGCGGTGTCCCGGTCGAAGCCGCGCGGTCTGCCCCGCTGCCCCATGAGCGCTCCCCTCATTTCTGTGTCGATTGTAAAACAAACCCCATTGACAGGTCCTGGCGGGCTGCTAGATTTCTGTGTCGATCGACACAGAAATGAGGGAGCACAAGTGAGTGACCTGTCTGGCAAGGTGGCGCTGGTGACCGGTGGCAGCCGTGGCATCGGGGCGGAGATCGCCCGGACGCTGGCCGCCGGGGGAGCGGCGGTCGGCCTGACCTATCGCAGCGCGGCGGACCAAGCGCACGGTCTCGTCAAGGAGATCCAGGCCAACGGCGGACGCGCCCTCGCCATCCAGGCGGACAACGCGGACCCCGAGGCGGTGCGGGCGGCGATCGAGACGACCGCCGCCGAGTTCGGCGGCTTCGACATCCTGGTCAACAACGCTGGGGTGTTCCCGTCCGGGCCCCTGGAAGAGGTGACGTCGGAGGAGCTCGACCACACCCTGGCGACCCACGTCCGAACGGTGTTCACCGCCGCACAGACCGCGTCCCGGCACATGACCGACGGCGGCCGGATCATCAACATCGGCAGCTGCCTGACCGAGCGGCTGCCCGGCCCGGGAATGACGCTGTACGCGATGAGCAAGTCGGCGTTGCAAGGCCTCACCAAGGGGCTGGCCCGGGACCTGGGCCCGCGCGGAATCACCGCGGTCGTGGTGGATCCCGGCCCGACGGACACCGATATGAACCCGGCTGAGGGACCCGCCGCCGACTTCCTCCGCGGATTCATCGCCGTCGGCCATTACGGGCACGCACGGGACGTCGCCGGCATGGTGGCCTACCTGGCCGGTCCCGGCGGCCGCCATGTCACCGGCAACTCGATCCTGGTGGACGGCGGCTTCGCCGCCTAGGGGGTGTCCGGCGGATCTTCGCGCCTGCGGCGGGCTGCTCCCCTCCCCGCCCCTTCCCGGCACCTGACGATATGCGGCTCCGCCGCGTGTGGGGCTCGCCCCGGACCCCGGGGTCCAGGGGCGAAGCCCCTGCCACGCGGCGGAGCGGCATATCGAAAGGGTGCGGGAAGGGGCGGGGAGGGGGAAGCGTCGATATGCGGCTCCGCCGCGTGGTCCGCCGGACACCCCGTAGTGCCGAGGGCTTGAGCGGGCCTGTGAGCAGGGTTAATGTCAGCACCCTGCCCACCTGCTGGGTGAAATGTCAGCACCCTGCCCACCTGCTGGGTGAGAGGGGACCCGACCATGACAGCCGTGCCGAACTCGGTCCTCGGGAAGGCCGTGGCGCTCCTGAACGCCTACGAGCCCGGTGATGATTCGCTGAGCCTCGCCGAACTGCACCGAAGGACCGGTATCCCCAAGACCACCTTGCACCGGCTGCTCGGCGAGCTGGGCGAGTGGAAGGTGCTCGAGCGGACCCGCCGGGGGTACCGCCTTGGGATGCGGATGTTCGAGTGGGGCCAGCTCGTCTCCGTCCAGCGTTCGCTCTGCGATGCCGCGGCGCCGTTCCTCGCCTGCCTCTCCGAGGCGACGCGTGCCACGGTGAACCTCGCGGTGCCGGAGGGGCCCGACGTGGTGTACATCCAGAAGATCAATGCCCTCGACGGGCCTCGGAAGCCCCCACGCGTGGGTGGCCGGCTGCCGATGCACTGCACGGCGCTCGGCAAGGCCATCCTCGCCCATGGCCTCCCTGGCCGGCTCGATGCCCTGGTATCGGGCGGCCTGGTCGGGCAGACCTCACACACCGTGCGCGACCTGGTCGCCCTCCGCGCCGAAATCGAGCGGGTGCGGGCGTGCGGCTTCGCGGAGGAGCGGGAGGAAGCTGTTGTCGGGGTCGCGTGCGTAGCCGCCCCGGTCCGGAACTCGAGCGGCGTGGTGGTCGGAGCGATCTCGGTCGCCGGGGATCCGGCGAAGATCGACGCAGGGCGGGTCTGGCCGACGCTGCGGGCCACGGCGCTGGGCCTGTCGCGCAACGTGGACAGGCGCGGGCCCGGCTGGTGAAGCGCGGCGGCACCTCACGACGAAACCCGCACCCCACGGACTGAGACAGTCCGGAACCTCCATACGGCCCGGCCGACCCCGCTCTGGTGGGGTGGCCGGGCCGTAATCGTTGCTCCGCAAACGCCGCACCAGCCTCCCGTTCCGGTGAACGGAACACATCGTGGCGGGGTGCCTGGCCAGCTCCATAGTGGACCGCCGTGGACGGCAGGCAGCGGGCACGCGAAGGAGCAGCAATGAACGTCATACGCACCAGCGTCACCAATTCCGACGCGATCGACGGGGAAGCCGCGACGGCTCAGTTGCTGCCCGCGGACTCCGCGCGTTCCGTTCTTGTCGGACGGGTCTGGGACCCCGATACCGGAGGCCCTCGGATCGTGACCGTCCGCGACGACCAACTCCTGGACCTCACCGACGAGTTCTCGACCGTCGCCGAGCTCCTCGAGCATGCCGCACCCGGGCCTGCCGTCGCGCGGGCCGCGGCACCGGTCCGTTGGTCCCTCAGGGACGTCGTCGCCTCGTCGGCGGGTGCGGACCCGGACGTCCCGCGGCTGCTCGCGCCCATCGATCTGCAGGTGATCAAGGCATGCGGCATCACCTTCACCGAGAGCCTGATCGAGCGGGTCATCGAGGAGCGCTGCCGCGGCGACTTCACCCGCGCCTCGGCCGTCCGCGGCCTGGTCATGGACGCTCTCGGCGGAAGCATCGCAGTGGCGCCGGGGTCCCCGGAGGCGCTCAGGGTGATCGAGGTGCTGACCGCACAAGGCATGTGGTCCCAGTATCTCGAGGTAGGCCTGGGCCCCTACCCGGAGGTGTTCACCAAGGCCCCCGTCCTGTCGTCCGTTGGCCACGGCAGCGCCATCGGCATCCCGTCCTTCTCCGAATGGAACAACCCGGAGCCGGAGTTGGTACTCGTCGTCGACTCCGGCGGGCGCGTCAAGGGAGCGACGCTCGGCAATGACGTGAACCTGCGCGATGTCGAAGGCCGCAGCGCACTCCTGCTGGGCATGGCCAAGGACAACAACGCCTCTTGCGCCGTCGGCCCGTTCATCCGTCTTCTCGACGGCGATTTCACCCTCGATGTCCTCCGCGACGAGGAGATCACCCTCCAGATAGACGGACGGGACGGCTTCCACTTGGAGGGCCACAACAGTCTCTCCCGCATCAGCCGGACATTCGAGGAGCTCGTCGGCGCGACGTACGGCGTCCACCACCAGTATCCGGACGGTTTCGCCCTCTTCACCGGAACGCTCTTCGCTCCCACCCAGGACCGGGGGAAGGCGGGCATGGGGTTCACCCACCGACCCGGCGACCGGGTCACCATCAGCAGCCCGCACCTCGGCACGCTCATGAACACGACCGCGCCCACGGAGGAGCTGCCGCCCTGGGAACTCGGCCTCCTCGCCATGTCCAAGTATCTGGCGGGGCTCGGACCTGCGCGGACTCTCCACCCCTGACTTTTCCGACACTGACTTCCTTCCGAGACAGGAGAGCCCGCATATGGTGCCGACTATCAGTGACCCTGCCGTGGTCCTCGTCCCCGACGCCGACTGTGCCTCGGTCCTCGCCGAAGTGCCCGGTCTGCGCCCGGTCGTCTACGATCCGCGGTCCGCGCTGCCCGCCGAGGCGCGCACGGCGCGGGTGCTGGTGGCCCCGTTTCAGATGGCCCCGGGAATGACCGCGCTCACCGACGGAATGCCGGACCTGGAGCTGGTGCAGCTCCTCACCGCCGGGGCCGAGGCGTGGATCGGCCGGCTGCCCGAGGGGGTCGCGCTCTCGGACTGCCGGGGCGCTCACGGCGGCGCCACCGCGGAGTGGGTGGTGTCGGCGCTGCTCGCGGTGTACCGGCATCTGCCGCGGTTCGGCCGGGCCCAGGACGAGGGGCGCTGGGACTACCACCGGACCGAAGAGCTGGCCGGCAAGAAGATCCTCATCGTGGGGGCCGGTGACGTGGCGGAGAACACGGTCCGCCGGCTGGCGGGGTTCGAGGTGAGCACCACGCTGGTCGGCCGGCACGCCCGGGACGGCGTGCACGGAATGGACGAGCTGCCGGGCCTGCTGCCCGAGCACGACGCCACGGTGCTGGTCGTCCCGCTCACCGAGGAGACCCGCGGCATGGCCGACGCGGAGTTCCTGGCCGCGATGCCGGACGGCGCGGTGCTGGTCAACGGGGCGCGTGGCCCGGTCTGTGACACCGACGCGCTCGTCGCCGAGCTGGACTCCGAGCGGCTGCGGGCCGCGGTCGACGTCACCGACCCGGAGCCGCTGCCCGAGGGACACCCCTTGTGGAAGGTGCCCGGTCTGCTGCTCACCCCGCATGTGGCCGCCAGCGTGCCGCTGACGATGCCCCGGGCCTACGACGTCGTGGCGGAGCAGCTGCGCCACTTCGTACGGGGCGAGGAACCGCCGAACGTGGTGCACGGAACCTACTGACCCGGTGCCTCCTGGGCGCGGCAGCGCCGAGGACGCCCACGGCCGGACCACCAGGTGGCAGTCGTCGGCGCTCTCAAGAACAACGTCAACTGCCTTGACGTGATTCGCCTCCGCGTACACAATCCGACTTACATAACAGACAACGTCTTAAATATAAGACGTCGCAAGCGGAATTTGTTGCGCCGAACGGCTCGCCGGGCGAGGTCGTCGGCCCATGCACCGAGAGGTCCGCCTTCTGACGCGGGCCCCGAACGCCCTTACCGATTACTCCATTTCCTCCTCCACCAACGCCGCCGGAGGCCCGTCATGTATCACCAGCCCACTGCCCCTCTGGGCGGATCCCTAGGGTGGTCGGCCCTGACCGCCGCCATCCCTCTGCTGCTGCTGTTCCTGCTCCTGGGCGTGTTCCGGGTCCGGGCGTGGATCGCGTCCGTCATCGGGTTGCTCGTCGCGACCGCCGTGGCGATCGGTGTGTACGGGATGCCGTTCGCGACCGCGGTGTCCGGCGTGGCGGAGGGGGCCGTCTTCGGGCTGTTCCCGGTCATGTGGATCGTGGCCAACGCGATCTGGGTCTACCGGATGACCCGCGACAGCGGGGATTTCGACCGGTTGCGCGAGGCGTTCTCACGGGTCAGCGACGACCGCCGGATCCAGGGTCTGATCATCGCGTTCTCCTTCGGCGCGCTGCTGGAGGCGCTGGCCGGCTTCGGGGCGCCGGTGGCGATCTGTTCGGTGATGTTGGTGGCGCTCGGGTTGTCGGCCATGCGGGCGGTGACGGTGTCGATGATCGCGAACACCGTGCCGGTGGCGTGGGGCGGTGTCGGGCTGCCGATCATTACGCTCGGTCAGGTCACCGGGATTCCGGTGGACACGCTGAGCGAGGCCACCGCCCACCTCGTTCCGGTGCTCGCGCTCTTCGTCCCGATGTTGCTGCTCGTGGTGCTCGACGGCGCCCGGGGTGTGCGCGAGGTGTGGCCCGCGGCGGCGGTGGCCGGGGTGGCGTTCGCCGTCCCGCAGTACGCGGTCGCGACCTTCGGCCCGATCCAACTCGTGGACATAGTCGCCGCACTGGCCTCGGCCGGATCCGTGCTGCTGTTGACGCGGTTCTGGCAACCGCGCCGCTCGGAAGACTCGGTGCGAGCCGACGTCGAGGCGCCCGGTGGTGGAGCCCTGACGCCAACTGGCACCGGCGCGACCGGCGTTCTCACCGCTCCGTCCCGCGTCGACGTCTTCCGCGCCTTCGCGCCCTACCTGGTGATCATCGTGTTGTTCACCCTGTCCGTGATCCCGAGTGTCAAGGGCGCGCTGAAGGCTTCGACGCTGACCTTCGAATGGCCCGGACTCGAGGTACGGACACCAGAGGGCGAGCCGGTGGCGCTCGCGACCTACAAGTTCGACTGGCTCGCCACCCCCGGGACGGTGCTGCTCATCGCGGGCGTCGTCATCGCGATGATGCTGCGGATCAGCGCCCGCTCGGCGCTGCGGGCCTACGGCCAAACGCTGTCGCAGCTGCGCGAGGCCGCGGGCACCGTCATGGCGGTGCTGGCGCTCGCCTACGTGATGAACCTGTCCGGGCAGACCACGACACTCGGCCTGTTCCTGGCCACTGCCGGAAGCTTCTTCGTCGTCCTGTCACCGTTGCTCGGCTGGTTCGGTACCGCCGTCACCGGCTCGGATACGTCGTCGAACTCGCTGTTCGGCGCGCTGCAGGTCAGCGCCGCCCAGGGGACGGGGATGTCGCCCACCCTCGCCGCGGCCGCCAACACCGCCGGCGGGGTCCTGGGGAAGATGATGAGCCCGCAGAACCTGGCCATCGGAGCGGCGGCCGTCGGCCTGGCAGGGCGCGAGGGCGAAATCCTCCGGCGGGTCCTCCTCGCGTCCGCGGTGCTCGTGCCCGCTCTCTGTCTGCTCGTCTATCTGCAGTCGACCCCGGTCCTCGGGTGGCTCGTGCCTTGACCGGGACCCGATACACCCACCCATCCGTATGGACACCAGCATTGGAGGCAATCCCATGATCGACGCGCGGATCTCATCGGTACGGATGCGGGAAGTCAGCGCCGTGCTCGCCGCCGGTTCACCGCACCGTGCGGCCCCGCCCCAGTCCCGCCCGCTCAGCATCTACCCGTCGTTCCACACCGGATCCGCAGGCCAGGTGCTGCTGTCCGATCCTCATCACAGAACTGCCAGGTACCTCGAGATCGCGACCACGGCCGGTGTGACCGGCAGGTACGGGCCGCTCGACCAGGATGTGGTCGCCCCATTGGCAGAGGGCATGGCGAGTGGATTGCTCGGGCTGAACCCGATGGCGAACGGCTACATCTGGGATGTGCTGCAACGCACCGACCGGCACTCACGTCACGGAACCCGCAAGATCGCAATGAGCGCCGTGGACAACGCGCTGTGGGATCTGCGCGGCCGCTTGACGGGCGTTCCCGTCTGGCAGCTGCTCGGAGGGGCCGGTCGCACGCAGATCCCGGCCTATGCCAGCACACACGGCACGTTTCATTCCGAGGGCGAAGTCGAGCGCACGGCGGAGGAACTGCTGGACGAGGGCTACACCGCCCAGAAGTGGTTCTTCGGCGACGGGCCCGCGCAAGGCCCCGAAGGAATGGAACGCAATATCGCGCTGGTCGAACGTACCCGAGCGGCCGTCGGTTTTCGATCCGCCCTGATGTTCGATGCGTTTATGAGCTGGGACCTTCCCTATGCCCGGTCCTGGTGCTCCCGGGTGGAGCACCTCCGGCCGGATTGGCTGGAGGAGCCATTCCCGGCGGCGGCGGTCCCGTCGTTCGCGCAGCTCCGTTCCTCGACCACCATTCCGCTGGCGGCCGGTGAGCACCTGTACGACCGGTACGATCTCCTGCCCTTCCTGCAGAAGGGGCTGCTGAGCGTGGTGCAAGTCGATCCGGAATGGTGCGGTGGGGTTACCGAAGTAATGCGCATGTGTGCCATGGCCGAGCCGTTCGGCGTTCAGGTCTTCCCGCACGGGCACGGTATCCACGCCGCGCTGCATATCGTGGCAAGCCAATCGCCGCAGCTCTGTCCGTCTGTCGAGTACCTCTACCGCTTCACTCCCGAGAAGCACTATTTCGAGGTCGAAGCTCCCGTTCCGAAGGGCGGAGCGATCCCGCTGCCCACCCGCCCGGGATTCGGAATCGAAATCGACGAAGATCGAGTGGAGGCGGACAAGGAACTCTTCGCGTTTTCCTGAGCCGACCGCTGCCGTGGACGAGGCGCTGCGGCAGCGTCACGCTCCTTGTAGGATTACATGATCACGAGGCTCGTTCGCTGTGTCTTCATGGGGGTGACCTGCCTCCCTTCGTGTGAAAATGTGGAAGTATGCAATTCCTTGAGCCCGGTACCGGACGCTACGTAAAGTCATCTCCGGCTCCCTACGACCTGACGTACGACGATGTGTTCATGGTGCCGAGCCGTTCCGCGGTCGGCTCCCGCCAGGGAGTGGACCTGTCGGCCCCCGACGGCACCGGCACCACCATCCCGCTCGTCGTCGCCAACATGACCGCGATCGCCGGCCGCCGCATGGCCGAGACGGTCGCCCGGCGCGGTGGCCTCGTCGTCATCCCGCAGGACATCCCGATCGACGTCGTCACCGACGTGGTCCGCTGGGTCAAGAGCCGCCATCTGGTGCTGGACACCCCGATCGTCCTCGCCCCGACCGGCACCGTCGCCGACGCGCTGTCGCTGCTGCCCAAGCGGGCACACGGCGCGGGCGTGGTGGTCGAGGACGGGCGTCCGGTGGGCGTGGTGACCGAGTCCGACCTGACCGGGGTGGACCGCTTCACCCAGCTGTCCGAGGTGATGTCGCGGGAGCTGATGGTGCTCGACGCCGACATCGACCCCCAGGAGGCGTTCAGCCGCCTCGACGCCGCCCACCGCAAGCTGGCCCCCGCCGTGGACGCGGACGGAAAGCTGGTCGGCATCCTGAGCCGCAAGGGAGCGCTGCGCGCGACGCTCTACACGCCCGCGGTGGACGCGGCGGGCCGGCTGCGGATCGCGGCCGCCGTCGGGGTCAACGGCGATGTGGAGGGCCGTACGAAGGCGCTCCTCGACGCCGGGGTGGACACCCTCGTCGTGGACACCGCCCACGGCCACCAGGAGTCGATGATCAGCGCGCTCAAGGCGGTCCGAGGCCTGGGCCCGCGGGTGCCGGTGGTGGCGGGCAACGTGGTCGCCGCAGAGGGGGTGCGTGATCTCATCGGGGCCGGTGCCGACATCGTCAAGGTCGGCGTCGGGCCGGGCGCCATGTGCACCACCCGCATGATGACCGGCGTGGGCCGGCCGCAGTTCTCCGCGGTGATGGAATGCGCCGCCGAGGCGCGGAAGTTCGGCAAGCACATCTGGGCGGACGGCGGTATCCGGCACCCCCGCGACGTCGCCATGGCGCTGGCCGCCGGGGCGTCCAACGTCATGGTCGGCTCCTGGTTCGCGGGCACGTACGAGTCGCCCGGCGACCTCCAGCACACCGCCGACGGCCGTCCGTACAAGGAGAGCTTCGGCATGGCCTCGGCGCGCGCGGTGCGCAATCGCACCAGCGAGGAGTCGGCGTACGAGCGGGCCCGCAAGGGGCTCTTCGAGGAGGGCATCTCCACCTCGCGGATGTTCCTGGACCCGGCCCGGCCGGGCGTCGAGGACCTGATCGACTCGATCGTCGCGGGCGTGCGCAGCTCCTGCACCTACGCGGGCGCGGGGTCGCTGGAGGAGTTCCACGAGCGGGCCGTTGTCGGCGTCCAGAGCGCCGCGGGGTACGCCGAGGGCAAGCCCCTCCACGCCTCCTGGGACTAACCCTCAGCGGTTCGATCCGGGGGCTTGGGTCTTCCGGCAGGGGGCACCTCCCAGCGGTAGCTGGGGGAGACTTATGCGCCCCGGAGGGGGCACCTCCCAGCGGTAGCTGGGGGAGAACCGAGCCCTCAAAAAAGGGGCGCCACAGCCCCACTCGGCTCGGGTGAGTGGGGCTGTGGTGGTTGTGGTGCGACGGTGCCTCATCTCGCCATTCCACGCTGCTCACCCCGGGTGCGGGGCAGTGCGTGGCGTGGCGGGCTGGTGAGGGTGATCTGCCGCACCAGCTGGTGGAACGAGACCAGCGCGGCGACCGGGGGAAGGCCGGCCACGGCCATGCTGGGCGCGTTCCTCGGGGCGTGGGCCACGCACAGGAACACCGCGATGGTGGAGAAGAGCACCACCACGGCCCATGAGTGCGCCGCGCCCCGCCGGTGCAGGGCGGCCCGCAGCACCGACAGCGAGGCGACCAGCCAGGGTCCGTAGACCAGCAGGGGCCACCACGCCGCCATGGACTCCGAGGTGCTCGGGGAGGCCAGATAGCGCAGCGGGCGATAGGAGATCATTCCGCCGAGCACGCTCAGCATGGCGACGATGATCGTGGTGACCGCCGCGAAGATCAGGCTGATCACATTCAGCCACGGCATCGTCGGCAGCCGGAAGCGGACCCGGCGGCGCTTGCCGCGCCCCCGCACATGCGCGGGGGCGGGGGCGGGGGCTCGCAGCGGGGCGACCGGCGGTCCGATGGGGCCGGTGGTGTGCACCGCCTCCTCGGCGGAGGACGTCTGGAGCAGCCGGGCCAGGTCCCCCTCCAGATCCCAGCGACCCTCGATGGTCTCCGGGTCGGGCAGGGGGAAAGGATTCATCTCATAATCGGCTGCCACCTCGAACCGGTCCCCGGGAGGGGGCGCGGGGGCGGTCCGGTGGCCGGTGGGAGGGGGCCCGTAGCCGCCCGGCCTCGGCTCGGTGTACGTCATGCCTTGACGCCCGGTTCTGTGGTATTGGAGCGCTGGAGGAAGTCCGCCTCGATCCGGCCCAGCGTCCGGATGAAGTCCTCCCACACTCTCGCGCAGTATTCGAGCGGGTAGCGCTCGCTGTCACCCCCCTGGTCACGAGGCCGGAACACCGGTTCGGCACCGAGGGGGGAGTGATCGGGTGGTTGCAGACTGTCAGTGGTCACGTCCCCACCAACGACCGCTAAAATGGTGCAGTATCGCGGCATTCGGGTGAAACGCGCGCTGACAAGCTCAGTGTTTCGCAACGATTCACCGTCGGGCGCCCCCGTGCGCAACGTTGCGACACGTATGCGCAACCATGGTCCATTACGGCCGTCGGCGGACGGCTCATAGGGTCTTGCGCTGACGTGGAGTGGCGGAGACCGGCTGCTCGGCGATTCCCACCTGCGGGTTTCCTTCCCGGGTACCCGTATGTCCGCAGCCGGTCGCCACCACCTGATGGCAGCGATTAAGGAGCCACCCAAGTGTTGGAGCACGGCGCAGCACCGCCCGCCACCCCGCAACCGGAACCAGACCCTCCGGTCGGCGGGCTGGGCGCCCGGCTGATGCGGCGCAAGCCGGTGGAGCGGCTGGTCGCCGAGGGCGGCCAGGGCGAGGGCGGAAGCCTCCGGCGCTCGATGGGCGTATGGCAGCTCACCATGATCAGCATCGGCGCCACCCTGGGCACCGGCATCTTCGTGGTGCTCGGCGAGGCGGTGCCGGATGCGGGCCCCGCGGTCATCGTGTCGTTCGTCATAGCCGGGCTTACCGCGCTGTTCTCCGCGCTGTCGTACGCCGAGCTGGCGGGCACCATCCCGGTCTCCGGCTCCTCCTACTCGTACGCCTACGCCACCATGGGCGAGCTGATCGCCTGGGTCTGCGGCTGGTGTCTGATCCTGGAGTACGGCGTCTCGGTGGCGGCCGTGGCCGTCGGCTGGGGCGAGTACCTCAACGAACTGCTCGACGGCACCCTCGGGATCACCATCCCCGACGCGCTGGCCGCCCCGCCCGGGGACGGCGGGATCTTCAATCTGCCCGCGCTGCTCGTGGTGCTGCTGGCCATGGCGTTCCTGCTGGGCGGCGCCAAGGAGAGCGCCCGTGCCAACGCGATCATGGTGGGAGTGAAGATCGCGGCGCTGATCCTCTTCTGCGCCGTCGCCTTCACCGGCATCCGGGCCGGTAACTACACCCCGTTCATGCCGCTGGGCATGGCGGGCGTCAGCGCCGCCGGCGCCACCCTCTTCTTCTCCTACATCGGCTTCGACGCCGCCTCCACGGCCGGTGAGGAGGCCAAGAACCCCCAGCGCGACCTGCCCCGCGCGATCATGCTCTCGCTGATCATCGTCACCGCGCTGTACTGCCTGGTGGCCGCCGTGGCGGTGGGCGCCCTGCCGTGGAAGAAGTTCTCCGGCTCCGAGGCCGCGCTCGCCTCGATCATGAAGGATGTCACCGGACAGAACTTCTGGGCCGTGCTGCTGGCGGCCGGCGCGGTGATCGCGATCGCCTCCGTGGTGCTGACCGTGCTCTACGGGCAGACCCGCATCCTCTTCGCGATGTCCCGGGACGGGCTGGTGCCCAAGGTCTTCTCCACGGTCCACGCCCGGACCGGGGTACCCCGCGCCAACACCGTCATCGTCTCGCTCTTCTGCGGTGTCCTCGCCGCCGCGATCCCGCTCGGCCAGCTCGCCGACGCCACCAGCATCGGCACGCTCTTCGCCTTCGCCCTGGTCAACATCGCCGTGATCCTGCTGCGCCGGAACCGGCCCGACATGCCCCGGACCTTCCGGGTGCCGCTGTCCCCGCTCTTCCCGCTGATCGGCTTCGCGCTGTGCCTGTGGATGATGGGCAGCCTGCAGTTCGTGACCTGGGTGGTCTTCGGCGTGTGGATGGCCGTCGGCCTTGTGCTGTACTTCGGATACGGCATGCGCCGATCCCGACTGGCCACAGCAGAGAAGTGATTGCCCCACAGTGCGACTGAACGATCTCGATGAACGCATCGTCCACGCCCTCGCCGAGGACGCCCGCCGCTCCTACGCCGACATCGGCGAAATCGTCGGGCTGTCCGCGCCCGCGGTCAAACGGCGGGTGGACCGGCTGCGCGCGGAGGGAGCCATCACCGGCTTCACGGTGCGGGTCGACCCGGTGGCGCTGGGCTGGGAGACCGAGGGCTTCATCGAGCTCTTCTGCCGCCACAACACCTCGCCGAACGACATCCGCCGGGGCCTGTCGCGCTACCCCGAGGTGGTGTCCGCGTCCACCGTCACCGGTGACGCGGACGCCGTCGTCCAGGTCTTCGCCGCGGATATGCGCCACTTCGAGCGGGTGCTGGAGCGGATTGCGGGGGAGCCGTTCGTGGAGCGCACGAAGTCTGTGCTGGTGCTGTCGCCCTTGCTGCGGAGATTCAGCTCGGGCGCCCCTACGTAGGCGCTCCGCTGGGTGCGCTGATCGACGGGGGTGCCCCGACCTGCCGGTGAGCGTCCGCGGCGTCGTTGTGGCCGGGCGCGCCCACGCGGCGGAGCCGCACATCGAGACAGCCCCGCGCCGCCGCGGCCGGGGCGTGCCCGCGGGCCCCGGATCGGTGGGACTGCGTCCAGCAGCGGCAGAAGCTGGGTGCCGTCATGCCGGTTGCCGCCGGTGAGCGTGACGGCGAGCGGGGTCCCGCGACGGTCGACGATCACATGGTGTTTCGAGCCGGGGCGGGCCCGGTCGACAGGCGAGGGGCCGACGTGATCCCCCTTTGAGGGCCCGGACGTGCGAGCCGTCCACGGCGCAGTCGTCCAGGTCCAGGAGGTCGTTGCGGCGCGACTCGCTGAGCAGGGCGGCGTGCAGGCGAGGCCATACACCGGCTTCGGTCCAGCGGAGCTACCCACTCCCACAGGTCGTCAGGAACAAGATCAGCACGCACCCGCGCACCAGAGATTCCGTAGCTAGCGGGAATCAGGGGTGTTGGTCTCACCTGACCAGCGTCAGAGGCCAGGCGTGAGTGCCGTGAGATCGATGACGGTCTTCCCGCGGCGCGGGCCCGTCCCCGCCGCCGCGTGTGCTTCGGCCGCCTGGCCGGCCGGGAAGACCGCCTGGACCGGTACGTGGAACAGTCCCTTTTCGGCGAGATCCGCAGCGACGGCGAGTCCGTGGCGCCCGTCGGGCTGGCCGCCGAACTGGCCGAGGGAGAGGCGCACCTCACGGCTGGGGCCGGTGAAATCCGCCAGGGTGACCACCGACTGAGGTCCGTTGGTGAGACGGATGAGTTCATCGAGCGAGCCGGCTCCGGCCACGTCGAGCGCGCGGTCGACGCGTGAGATGCCCAGCGCGCGAACCCGCTCGGGCAGGCCAGGCCCGTAGGGCAGGGGGGTCGCGCCGAGACCGGAGAGGAATTCTTCGCTGCCGGGGCGGCCGGTCCCGACGACACGGGCTCCGCGAGCCACGGCCAGCTGCAGGGCGATGCTCCCGACACCACCCGTCGCGCCGTCGATCAGCAATGTCGTGTCCATCTCCTCGCGCACGCCGAGCAGGTCCAGAGCACGGGTCGCCGTCTCCGCGCCCGTCCCGGCGGCACCTGCCTCCTCCCAGGACAAAGCGGCCGGCTTCACCGCCCAGAACGCCAGGACGGCGAACTGCGCGCTCGCCCCGCCCAGTCGGGCGACATCGACGGCGCCGAACACTTCGTCCCCGACGGCAAAGCCTTCGACGCCCTCGCCGACCTCGTCGATCACGCCGGCCGCGTCCACGCCAGGGATGTGGGGCAGGGCAAGGCTGTCGCGTGAGGGTGATTCACCGGCCCGCAGCGCGAGGTCGACCGGCGAAACCGCGCTGGTGCGGACCGCGATGCGCACCTCGCCCGGTCCTGCGTGCGGCTCGGGCGCGGAGCGGACGCCGAGTACGTCGGGAGAACCGAAACGGTCGAACTGTACTGCTTGCATGATCACCTCTCCGGCCCGGAATTTCCGGGCGCCGCCACACGGTAGACATGGATGTGGAGCAGGTGTTCCGTATCAGGCTGAAGTGAGAATCGCGGAGATCGAAGTGACTCGGAAACCACGCATGGACGCTGAGCTCAACCGTCGCCGTATCATCGCCATCGCCCGCGCCGCCTTCGCCGACGAAGGGCTCGACCTGCCGATGCGGGAGATCGCCCGCCGCGCCGGTCTGGGCATCGCCACCGTCCATCGGCACTTCCCGGCACGCACCGACCTCGTCACGGCCGCGCTCGCTGAGCTGGTCGCGGAATGCCGTGGGGACATGCAGGCATCTCTGGACGAGCCCGATCCCTGGCGCGCGCTCAGCGGCGCCGTGCATAAATTCGCGGAGCACCGGTTGCAGGACCGCGGGCTGAATGAGGCTCTGTTCGGTTCCCACCCGGCGGCGGCAGCCTTCGCTGTCGACCGCCGCGAACAGGCACGGGCAATGGAGCGGCTCGTAGACCGCGCCCGCGAGGCCGGTGCAGTGCGTCCGGACGTCACAGTGGAGGACGTACGCGTATGCCTCGGCGCCATTGCCTCGTTCCGTCTGGCGCACTCCGCCACAGACCTTCAGCGACTCGTCGAACTCCTCCTGATCGGGCTGGCAGCGGACGACAGCACATCCCCCGAGACTGAAACGATCAGTTGGTGCTTGCAATGAATCGCCGGGTACGGATCCCCATACGTCATGAATCGACGCCGGACGCAATGAAGTCGTCTTGTTGGGCGATCCGGAGTCAACGTACTGTTTTTACGCCCGCACTCCTCCCCTCAAGGTCTGCCCATGCCGCCGCTGCGCACCGCTCTGCTCCAGAACTCCGGTCACCCCGGCGACCCCGCCGGTAACCTCAAGGTCCTCGACGAGGCCGCCGCCCGCGCGGCCGCCGACGGCGCCGGGCTGCTGGTCACCGCGGAGATGTTCCTCACGGGCTACGCCATCGGCGGCGGTGTGCGGGAGCTGGCCGAGCCGGCCGACGGGCCGAGCGGCCGGGCCGTGGCCGAGATCGCCGCGGCGCACGGGTTGGCGATCCTCTACGGCTACCCCGAGAGCCACGCGGGCGCGGTCCACAACTCCGCGCGGCTGGTGGGCGCGGACGGCAGCGAGCTGGCCAACTACCGCAAGACCCATCTCTACGGCTGCTTCGAGCGGGAGTCGTTCACTCCGGGGGAGGCCCCCGTCGTCCAGGCCACCATCGGCGAGCTGACCGTCGGCATCCTGGTCTGCTACGACGTGGAGTTCCCCGAGAACGTACGGGCCCACGCCCTGGCCGGGACCGATCTGCTGGTGGTGCCCACCGCGCAGATGCACCCCTTCGAGTTCGTCGCCGAATCCCTGATTCCGGTGCGGGCCTTCGAGAGCCAGATGTACATCGCGTACGTCAACCGCAGCGGCCCCGAGGGCGAGTTCGACTTCGTCGGGCTGAGCTGTCTGGCCGGGCCCGACGGCGCCACCTGTCTGCGCGCCGGCCGCGGTGAGGAGCTCCTCCTCGGCGACGTCGACCCCAAACTGCTGACGACCTCGCGCCGGATCAACCCGTATCTGCGCGACCGCCGCCCCGGTCTCTACACCTCCCTCAGCTGATCCGTCCGGCCCCTGCCGCACCCGAACCACCCTTTTGAGCACCAAGCAGCAAGGAGTCCGTACCCCATGACGTCCACGGTGCCCACCGCCGTCCATGACGAGCAGGAGACGCAGGCCCTCGGGGCCCTTCCGCCCATCACCATGTTCGGCCCGGACTTCCCCTACGCCTACGACGACTACCTCGCCCACCCCGCGGGCCTGGGCCAGATACCGGCGACCGAGCACGGCGCCGAGGTCGCGGTCGTCGGCGGCGGTCTCTCCGGTGTCGTCGCCGCGTACGAGCTGATGAAGATGGGACTGCGGCCCGTGGTCTACGAGGCCGACCGGATCGGCGGACGGCTGCGCACCGTCGGCTTCGACGGCTGTGACGACGCGCTGACCGCCGAGCTGGGCGCGATGCGCTTCCCGCCGTCCTCCACCGCCCTCCAGCACTACATCGACCTGGTGGGGCTGAAGACCGAGCCGTTCCCCAACCCGCTGGCCCCCGAGACCCCCTCGACCGTCGTCGACCTCAAGGGCGAGTCCCACTACGCCCGCTCCATCGACGACCTGCCGGCGGTCTACCGCGAGGTGGCGGACGCCTGGAACGCCTGCCTGGAGGAGGGCGCGGACTTCTCCGACATGAACCGCGCCATCCGCGAGCGGGACGTGCCCCGGATCCGGGAGATCTGGGCACGGCTGGTCGAGAAGCTGGACAACCAGACCTTCTACGGCTTCCTCTGCGACTCCTCGGCCTTCACCTCCTTCCGCCACCGCGAGATCTTCGGCCAGGTCGGCTTCGGCACCGGCGGCTGGGACACCGACTTCCCCAACTCCATCCTGGAGATCCTGCGCGTCGTCTACACCGAGGCCGACGACCACCACCGCGGCATCGTCGGCGGCAGCCAGCAGCTTCCGCTGCGGCTGTGGGAGCGCGAGCCCGAGAAGATCGTCCACTGGTCCCAGGGCACCTCGCTGGCCTCGCTGCACGAGGGTGCGCCGCGCCCGGCCGTGACCCGGCTGCACCGGGCCGCGGGCGACCGCGTCGTGGTGACGGACGCGAGCGGTGACATCCGCTCGTACGGCGCGGTGGTCTTCACCGCACAGTCCTGGATGCTGCTCTCCCAGATCGACTGCGATGACTCGCTCTTCCCGATCGACCACTGGACGGCGATCGAGCGCACCCACTACATGGAGTCCAGCAAGCTCTTCGTGCCGGTGGACCGGCCGTTCTGGCTGGACAAGGACGAGGTCACCGGGCGGGACACGATGAGCATGACGCTCACCGACCGGATGACCCGCGGCACGTATCTGCTGGACAACGGCCCGGACCGGCCCGCCGTCATCTGCCTCTCCTACACCTGGTGCGACGACAGCCTCAAGTGGCTGCCGCTGTCCGCGAACGAGCGGATGGAGGTCATGCTCAAGTCGCTCTCGGAGATCTATCGACACGTCGACATCCGCAAGCACATCATCGGCAGCCCGGTCACCGTGTCCTGGGAGAACGAGCCGTACTTCATGGGCGCGTTCAAGGCCAATCTGCCCGGCCACTACCGCTACCAGCGACGGCTGTTCACCCACTTCATGCAGGACCGGCTGCCCGCCGACAAGCGCGGCGTCTTCCTCGCGGGCGACGACATCTCCTGGACGGCGGGCTGGGCCGAGGGCGCCATCCAGACCGCGCTCAACGCCGTGTGGGGTGTCATGCACCAGTTCGGCGGCTCCACCGATCCGAAGAACCCCGGGCCGGGCGATCTGTACGACGAGATCGCGCCCGTCGAGCTCCCCGAGGACTGAGCCGGTCCGGGGCCGTTCAGCACCCGGTCCGGGGGCCGCTTCAGGACGCGGACGGCAGAGGGGTGAGCAGAAAGCGCCCGACCAGACCCACGGTGGCGTCGACGCGCTCCGCGAACTCCTCCGCCAGCTCCGGCACCGCGCGCAGCCCCCACAGCGCGCGGAACGCCGCCCATGCGGCGTCCCGCGCCTTCTCCAGGCTCCAGGAGCCCACGAGATGGGTGAGCGGATCGGCCACGTCCAACAGGTCGGGGCCGGGCATCAGCTCCTCCCGGATCCGCTCCTCCATCCCCGTGAGCAGGGCGCCGATCCGGTCGAAGTCGCCCTCCAGGGCGTCCGGTTCGAGGTTCCGGGCCCGGCAGGTGTCCAGCAGCGCGAGCGCCAGGTCATGGCCGATATGGGCGTTGATCCCGGCGAGCGCGAACTGCACCGGGCGGATCCCCGGATGGCACCGCAGCTGGAACAGCGGCCGCCAGCAGGCGGGCGGCCGCCCGCCGGTGGTCACCGCGTCGACCGCCGCCAGATAGCGCTCGGCGAACCACACGTCCAGCTCCTCGGTGGCGGACGGGTCGAGGAAGTACCCGTCCGCGAGCCGCCGGCCGACCTCCTCGGTGACCGACAGATACACCTCGTTGAAGACCGCCACTCCGTCCCCGGGCGGCAGCGCCGCGCCGAGCGCGCTCATGCGCGCCACGACGCTTCTCACGGTGCGCGGTGCGAGCCGCGCGGGCGTGGGCGTGGGCATGGGCATCGTCATGGACGCCAGGGTGGCAGGCCGGACGGGCGCGGTCCCGCCGTACGCCGCCGCTTCCCCTGGACGGCCTAACGTCCCGTCAACCGCCGTATCACAGCACACCCGCGTCGCGCGCCGTCCACGTCGACGGATACAGCGGCCGCCAGCCCAGCTCGTCGCGCAGCCGGAGGTTGGAGGTGATCCCGAACCAGGGGTCGTCGGCCGTCCGCTCGGTCATGCCCTCGGGCAGTGGCGCGCCCATGAGCTGGTGGATTTCGACGACGGTCGCAGGGGCGTCATCGACGATGTTGTACTTGCGCCCCGACACCGAACCGCCGGCCGTGCCGCCCGGTGCGCGCAGCAGCCGCAGCAGTGCCTGCGTCGCGTCCGCGTGGTGGACCATGGCGAGCCGCTGGTCCCCGGCCCAGTCCCGTGAGTACGGCAGAAAGTTCGCCACATGCGGATCGCCGTCCCCGTACACAAAGGCCAGGCTGCCGATCCGCAGATCGAGGCCGTGCTCGCGGTGCAGCGCCAGCAGCTCCCGCTCCGCCTCCGCCTTCGAGGCGGGGTAGGCGCCCCACAGCAGACCGCCGGGCCTGCTCTCGTCGTCCTCCGTGAACGGCCGCCCGCGCGATGCGCCGTACACCAGATTGGTGCTGACCTGGAGGAACCGGCTCGTCCCGGCCTCGACCGCGGCCCGTCCGAGCGCGACCGCCGCGTCCCGGTTGACCGCCCACGCCTCCTCGTCCGGCACCCCGCGGAAGGCCGCCGCGATGTTGACCACCGCGTGCACCCCCTCCATGGCCCTCCGCAGATCCTTCTCCTCGCGCAGATCGCCGACCATGAGCCGCGCGCCCTGGGCCGCGAAGGGGGCGCCGCGCTCCTCGTCGCGCACCAGCACCCGTACCTCGGTGCCGGCCGCGGGCCGCTCCAGCAGCCGCTTGGTGAACCGCCGTCCCACCTGACCGGTCGCACCCGTCACCAGAATCAAGGGCATGAGCATCCGCCTTTCGTCTCGTCGCTCGGCCTCAGCCTGCGGCGGGCGGGGCGGGGCCGGGAGAGACCTCCTCATCCAGGGATCCGCAGACCCTGGATACGGGACGCGGGCACGGCGACGATGGGAGCGTGCATCGAACGGAACTCGCCGATTTCCTGCGCCGCTGCCGCGCCCGCCTCGGCCCCGCCGAGGTGGGGCTGACGCCCGGCCCCCGACGCCGTACGCCAGGGCTGCGCCGGGAGGAGGTGGCCCAGCTCGCGGGCATGTCCCCGGACTACTACACCCGGCTGGAGCAGGCCCGCGGCCCGCGCCCGTCCCGCCAGATGCTGACCGCGCTGGCTCGGGCGCTGCGGCTCACCGACGACGAGCGCGACTACCTCTTCCACCTGGTGGGGGAGGAGCCGCCGCGCGACCGCAGCACCTCCGAGCATGTGCGGCCCGGTCTGCTCAGGGTGCTGGACCGGCTGTACGACACCCCGGCCCAGGTGATCACCGACTGGGGCGAGGTGCTGGCGCAGAACGCGATGGCGGCGGCGCTGGTCGGCGACATCATGGGGCGGCCCCCCGGCGACCGCAATATCGTCCGGAGCTTCTTCACCCGGCGGCGCGACGATGCCTCCGGCACCCCCGGGATCTTCCCGAGCGAGGAGATCGAGGAGCACGCCCGGCTGCATGTGGCCACCCTCCGGGCCGTGCTCGCCGCCCGCCCCGACGACCCCGGCCCGGCGGGGCTCGTGGCCGAACTGCTCTCGGTGAGCGCGGAGTTCGCGGCGCTGTGGGAGGCCCATGAGGTGGCCGTACGGCACTCCACGGTCAAGCGGTTCACCCACCCGGTGGTGGGCACGATGGAGCTGGACTGCGAGGTCCTGCTGAGCTCGGAACACGCCCAGCGGCTGATCGTCCACACCGCCCGCCCCGGCAGCGAGTCCGCCGAGCGGCTGGAGCTGCTGCGGGTGGTGGGCCTCCAGGACCTCGCCCCGCGAGGCTGAGGCCCCGGGAGGTTTTCGCCGGGCGCTTCAGGGGCTTCGCCCCTGCCTTCCAGCCCCTCCAGGGGGCACCTCCCAGCGGTAGCTGGGGGAGTTTGAGGAGCGGGGTCTGGGGCGGAGCCCCAGTTGTGGAGAGGGGCGGGGAGGGGAGCAGCCCGCCGCAGGCGTCACGATCCGCCGGACACCCCCTACGCCGGCCGCTCGTTGTCGTATCCGCTGGTGCCTGCGTCCAGCAGCGGCTCCTGCTGCTTCAGATGCGCCGGGGCCAGGGCACGCAGCACGTGGTAGCCGAGCAGCACCACGATCGTGCCGAGCGCGATCCCGCCCAGCTCGAAGTTGTGGCCGATCTTCAGGCTGACGCCCCCGACGCCGATGATGACGCCCGCCGCCACCGGCACCAGATTGAGCGGATTGCGCAGGTCCACCTTGTTGTGCACCCAGATCTGCGCACCGAGCAGCCCGATCATGCCGTAGAGGATGACGGTGATCCCGCCCAGCACCCCGCCCGGCACCGCCGCCACCACCGCGCCGAACTTCGGGCACAGCCCGAAGAGCAGCGCGAAGCCCGCGGCGGCCCAGTACGCGGCGGTGGAGTACACCCGGGTGGCGGCCATGACCCCGATGTTCTCGGAGTACGTCGTATTGGCCGGGCCGCCGACCGAGGTGGAGATCATGGTCGCCGCGCCGTCCGCGGCGATCGCCGTGCCCAGCTGGTCGTCGAGCGGATCGCCGATCATCTCGCCGACCGCCTTCACATGCCCGGCATTCTCGGCGATCAGCGCGATCACCACCGGCAGCGCCACCAGCACCGCCGACCAGTGGAAGGTGGGCCCGTGCAGGGACGGCAGACCGATCCAGTCCGCCTTGGCCACGCCGGAGAGATCCAGCCGCCAGTGGTCGGTGACCCGTCCGCTGCCGTCGATGGAGTGGATCTTGCCGAAGACGCGGTCGAAGACCCAGGAGACCGCATAGCCGAAGACCAGCCCCAGGAAGATCGCGATACGCGACCAGAACCCCCGCAGACAGACCACCGCCGCCCCGGTGAGCAGCATCGTCAGCAGCGCGGTCCACTGGTCGGCGGGCCAGTACGTGCCAGCGGTCACCGGTGCCAGATTGAACCCGATCAGCATGACCACCGCGCCGGTCACCACCGGCGGCATCGCCGCGTGGATGATCCGGGCGCCGAACGTCCGTACCGCCAGACCGCTCAGCAGCAGCACACCGCCGACCACCAGGATCGCCCCGGTGACGGCGGCGCTGCCGCCGCCCTGCGCCCTGATCGCGGCGGCCACGCCGACGAAGGACAGGCTGCACCCCAGATAGCTGGGGATCCGGCCGCGGGTCGCGAGCAGGAAGAGCACGGTCGCGACCCCGGACATCATGATCGCGAGGTTGGGGTCGAGCCCCATCAGCACCGGGGCGACGAAGCTGGCCCCGAACATGGCCACGACGTGCTGTGCGCCGAGCCCCACCGTCCTCGGCCACGACAGCCGCTCATCCGGCTTGACGACGGCACCGGGGGCGGGGGTGCGCCCATCGCCGTGCAGGGTCCAGCCCACGCCCAGGCCCATGACTGCTCCACTTCATCGCTACGGGGGATTCGCAGCAATGTTAGTTGGCCGAAAATATGCGTCTTGCAGCTATGTGGGGTCGGCCGTGGCGAAGTCGTCGGCCAGTGACTGCGCCTCGGCGTAGCCGGGCGGGCCGGCGGCCTGATCGGCATGGGCGGGGGCGTCCGGTCGGGCGATCGACCACGCCAGCTCGACGGCATGGTCCAGCGCGGCCCGGAAGAGCAGCGAACCGCAGCTGATCCGCCGCACCCCGAGCTCCGCCAGCCGCTCATAGGTGTGGCGGCCGGGCGTGAAGAGGATGTTCAGCGGGGTCTCGCCGAGGTCGTCGGCCAGTGCGCCGATGTTCTGCTCATCGGTGAGCGCGGGTACGAAGATCCCGTCCGCGCCCGCCCCCACATACGCCTCGATGCGCTCGGCGGTGGTGGCCAGCGAGGGCAGGGTGCCACCACCGATCGCGGCGAGCCAGTGGGTGTCGGTCCGGGCGTTCACGAACAACCGGGGCACCCGCTCCTTGACGGCCTCGATCATCGCGCACTGCCGGGCCGACGGCGCGAGGGTGCCGTCGGGGCGTCCGTCCTCGATGTTCACGCCGACCACCCCGGCCCGGTCCAGCTCGGCCGCGACCGCCGCGACCTCCTCGGGCCGGTCGCCGAACCCGCCCTCGATATCGACGGTCACCAGCGCCGGGAGCCGGGCGATGCCTCGGGCGAGGGCGAGGGTGCCGTCGCGGGCGGCTCCGGTCGCGTCCGGCAGCCCGGCCGCCGCGGCCACGCCGAGGCTGGTGGTGCCGATGGCGGGGAAGCCGCGCCGGACCAGGGCGGCGGCTGAGGCGTGGTCCCACGCGTTGGGCAGCAGCAGGGGCCGGTCGCCGTGGTGGAGCCGGCGGAAAGCGGTGTGGCGGTCGGGGGCCGGGCCGTCGCTCGTATCGCTCATATCACCGACCGTACGGGCGGATCCCTTCGGCACTCGCCGAACAATGGCGGTGTCAGTCGGAGTCGGTGCCCCGCCCCGGCGGCCCCCCCGTCAGGAGAGCGTGGCCCGGGACGTCGACGGGTCGGAGTGCGGGGCGGAGCCCGTGGCGTCCGTCCCCGCCGGGGTCCGCAGCACCCCGGCCCCCGCCACCAGCCCCAGCGCCAACGTCGTGACCAGGCAGAACGAGATCGTCAGCGAGGTCAGATCCGCGATCGACCCCATCGCCGCCGGAGCGATCAGCCCCGAGGTGTAGGTGATCGTGGCGACGCCCGCGATGGCCTGGCTCGGGGCCGGGCCGCTGCGCCCGGCGGCGGCGAAGGCCAGCGGTACCACGACCGCGATGCCCAGGCCGATCAGGCCGAATCCGGCGATGGCGAGGGCGGGCCCGGAGGCGGTGACCACGAGGATGCCCCCGGCGGTGGCGAGGACGCCGCCCGCCCGTACGGTCCGCACCGGCCCGAAGCGGCCCACCACCGCGTCCCCGACGAGCCGGGCGCCGGCCATCGTGCAGGAGAAGACGGTGGTGCAGGCGGCGGCGAGGCCGGGAGAGGTGTCCAGGGCGTCGCGCAGATAGACCGCCGACCAGTCCAGGCTCGCCCCCTCCGCGAAGACCGCGCAGAATCCCACCGCGCCGATGATCAGCGCGGAGCGGGGCGGCAGGGCGAAGTGGGGCGGCGGATGCTCCTCGGGGGCGCTGCGCAGGTCCAGGACCCAGTGGCAGGCCACCGCGCCGAGCACCGTGAGGATCCCGGCGGCGATGGCGAGGTGGAGCCGGGCGTCGGCCTCGGCATGCGCGGCGACCGTGCCCGCCGCCGAACCGGTGAGCGCGCCGACGCTCCACATGCCGTGCAGTCCGGACATGATCGAGCGGCCGAGGCGGTTCTCGATCTCCACACCGAGGGCGTTCATCGCGACGTCGGACATCCCGGCGGTCGCGCCGAAGATGAGTAACGCACCGCACAGCCAGACCAGTCCGGGCGCGAGCGGAGGCATCACCAGCCAGGCGGTCCACAGGGCGAGCAGTCCGCGCAGTGCCGCGCGGGCGCCGAAGCGATGGCTGATCCGCCCGGCCAGGGGCATCGCGACCGAGGCCCCGATGGCGGGGAAGGCGAGTGCGAGGCCGAGTTGACCGGCGCTCAGGTCCAGCCGCTCCTGGACCCAGGGGATACGGGTGGCGAAGTTGCCGGTCACCGCGCCGTGCACGGCGAACACCGCCGCCACGGCGATCCGGGCCCGCCGTACCGGACGCATCTCGGACGCCCCGGACTCCTTGAGCCTGCCCATACTTGTCGCACCCTCCCCGTAGCGCCGACCCGTGTCCGCGTCCGTACCCGCGTGCCCGTACACCCGTGCCCGTGCCCGTACCTGTACCCGTACCCGTGCTTGTGCTCGGCCTGTGCCGTGGCCCACCGGAAACTATCAGGAAGGCTCCCTGATAGATAGAGCTTTTCCCACGGCCTTCTGGAAGGATCCCGGCATGACCTCGACAAAGGCGTCCGTGGCGGGCCGCACCGCCTCTCCGAGTACGGCGCGGGCCATCAACGACCGCCTCGCCCTGCACCTGCTCAAGGACAAGGGGCCGTTGACCGCGGGGGAGCTCAAGTCACTGACCGGGCTGTCCCGTCCCACCATCGCGGACCTGGTCGAGCGGCTGCGGCAGACCGGACTGGTGGCGGTCGTGGGGGAGTCGGGGGCGGAGCGCCGGGGGCCCAACGCCCGGGTGTACGGGCTCGTCGCCGACAGCGCGCATGTGGCCGGGGTGGATGTCCGTACGGACGGTGTCGCCGTGTGCGTGGCCGATCTGCTGGGCCGGACCGTGGCGGAGGAGTCGCTTCCGGTGGCCCCGGACGTGGATCCGGCGCATACCGCGGCGGCCGTGGTGGCCCTGGTGGAGCGGGCCGCCGAGCGGGCCGGGGCGGCGCCGCTGCACCGCATCGGCATCGGGATGCCCGGCCTCATCGACCCCGCCACCGGGGAGCTCAACTCCCCGGGCGGGCTGCCCTCCTGGCACCGGGAGCTGGCCACCGCGCTGCACGGCGGTCTCGCGGCACCGGTGCTGCTGGAGAACGAGGTCAATCTCGCCGCCGTCGCCGAACAGCGGCTGGGCGCGGTGCGCGACCGCGACACCTTCGTACTGCTGTGGCTCGGCCACGGCATCGGCGCGGCCGTGGTGCTGGACCGGGTGCTGCGGCGCGGTGCGTCCGGCGGCACCGGGGAGATCGGCTTTCTGCCGGTGCCGGGCACCGTGGGGCTGCCCTCCGCCACCGGCTGCGACGGCGGATTCCACTCCCTGGTGGGCAGCGCCGCGGTCTGTGAACTCGCCCAGCAGCATGGTCTGGAGGCCGCGGCGGGCGGCTTGCACGGGGGCGGAGCGGAGGGTTCCGGCGCGGCGGAGGCGGTGATCCGCGCGGCCCTGGAGGCGGGGGAGCGGGGCGAGACGTTCCTGGACGCGCTGGCGGCCCGTATCGCGCTGGGCGTCGCCGCGATCTGCGCGGTGCTCGACCCGGGGTGCGCGGTGCTCGGCGGCGAGGTCGGCCGGGCCGGGGGCGAGGGGCTCGCCCGGCGGGTGGAGGAGCATGTGGCCCGGCTGTCGCCGCTGCGGACGTGGGTGCGCGCGGGGGTGGTGGGCGGCGGCGGGGTGCTGCGGGGTGCCGTGCTGACGGCGCTGGACGCGACGCAGAACGAGCTGTTCGGCGCTCCGTAGGCCGCCGTGGCCCGGCGGTTGGCCGCCCCGGTGGGGGAGAGCGGATTCCTGTGCGATCTCTTGTCGTGCCCATGGAGCCGTCTTACTCTGAGCCCGATCTCAATTCTGAATAGCGTTCAGCTATCTGATTGGAGTGCTCGATGGGTGCACCTCCAGCGGGACGCGGGCGGATCGCTCGGGCGATCGTCGTCGCCGCCGCCCTCCTGGCCGTCCTGGCGATCCCCGCCGCCCCCTCCGCGCAGGGCGCCGAGCGCGTCCGGCATTCCGGCCCGGTGCCCCGTACGGTGGTGCTCGACGGGCCCCGACTGTCCCTCACCAAGCTGAAACTGCAGCTCGGAGACCGGAATCTGCGGCGGACCGTACGTGATCTGACCACCCAGGCCGACCAGTGGATGAAGCAGGGCCCCTGGACGGTCACCGACAAGGACCAGGTGCCGCCCAGCGGCGACAAACACGACTACTTCAGCCAGGCCCCCTACTGGTGGCCCAGTCAACCCAAGACCGAGGACAATCCGTACGGCTGCCCTTACGTTCAGAAGGATGGCCAACGGAACCCCGACGTGGACAAGATGACGGACCGTCCCGAGGTCGGGAAGGTCTTCGAGTCCGCCTACGAGCTCTCCCTGGCCTGGTACTACACCGGTAAGCGGGCCTACGCCGAGCACGCCGCGGACATCCTGCGCACCTGGTTCATCACCCCGGAGACCCGGATGAACCCGAACCTGAACCACGCGCAGTTCATCCCCTGCATGTACGACGGCCGCTCGATCGGGATCATCGACTTCTCCCAGGCCTTCACCAGCCTCCTCGACGCCGCCGCGCTCCTCGACACCGGCGCCCCCGGCTGGTCCAACAGCGACCACGCGGGCTTCCGCACCTGGAACAAGCAGTTCCTGGACTGGCTGGTGAACAGCGACTTCGGCAAGGAGGAGGGCGCCGCCGAGAACAACCACGGCACCTTCTACGACATGCAGGTCGCCGCCATCGCCACCGCCGTGGGCGACCGGGACCGCGCCCGCCAGGTGCTCCGCGACGCCCGCACCAAGCGCATCGACACGCAGATCGCGGCCGACGGCACGCAGCCGCAGGAGCTGGAGCGCACCCGGAGCTTCCACTACTCGACCTTCAACCTGGTCGCGTACACCCGGATGGCCGCCATCGGGAAGCACGTCGGGGTGGACCTGTGGCACTACACCGGGCCCGGTGGCGCGAACCTCTTCAAGGCGGTCGATGTCCTGCTCCCGGCGGCCACGGGCACCGCGCCCTGGCCGTACCCGGAGCTCGACTTCCGCGCCTACGCGGCGAGCGACATCGTCCACGCGGCGGCCGACGCGGGTGACCGCAAGGCCCGTGCGGCGCTGCCCAAGCTCCAGACCCCGCCCGGCGGCGACCTGTGGGCCCTGCGGCCGGCGGTGGAACAGCTCGACAGCATCGCCCAGGGCTGACCGCTCCGGTGACAGGCCCCGGCGGGGGTCGGGGGCGGGCCGGTGGTCACCGGTTGCGGCGGTGCCGGGCGCGTTTCTCCCCGCCCCGCCCCTTCCCGATCCGGTGGCAGGCCCCCGGCCCCCCGCCGCGGCTCAGGCCGCCGAGGTCCGGGCACCCTGCGAGCGGTAGGGGGTCCCACCCTCACCCGTCACCTGTGGGGCGTCGGGGTCTTGGCGGGGTTCCGTGGTGTGGAGGGCGCCCCGGGCGGGGTTCGGGGCCTGCCCCCGGTTTCGGGGAGGGGGCCCCATCCCCACCCGTCACCTGTGGGGCGTCGGGGTCTTGGCGGGGTTCCGTGGTGTGGAGGGCGCCCCCGAAGGGGGCTCGGGGGCCTGCCCCCGGTTCGGGAAGGGGCGGGGTGGGGGATCCCTCCCGGGCTCGGGTGCGGGAACCGGTCCTGACCGTCGGGCGGGGAAACCGTTCCCGACCGGGGTGGGGGATCCGGCCCGGACCGGGGCGTGGGGCCCCTCCGGGGCTTGGGTGGGTGAGGGAGGCCACACGGGGGTGGCCTCCCAGCTGGGCCGATGGTCGTGGCAGACTGGGCGCGTACCAGTGACGTCAGCGCACTCCGGGGTCGGTGAAAATCCGAACCGGCGGTTACAGTCCGCGACCCGTCCGCCGCCAGCGGCCGGTTGACCAGGTGAAATTCCTGGACCGACGGTGAAAGTCCGGATGGGAGGCAGTGCGCGGCGGTAGCGACATCACCGGTGCGCCGCCTCGGCGGTTCGCCCTCGCGTATGAGGGATGCGGACCTTTGCCGATCCCGGCGTGCTGGCGGCGGCGTTTCCGCTTCCGTGTCATCTCGACAGCCCCGGAGTCCGTGCCCGAAGAGGCAGGAGGACCCGGTGGCCACCGCAGCCGAAGCCCAAGCGATGCGCCATGCCGTCGCGCTCGCCGCCCGCGGCCTCGGCCACACCAGCCCCAACCCCGTCGTCGGCTGCGTCATCCTCGACGCCGGTGGCCGCGTCGTCGGCGAGGGCTGGCACCAGCGGGCCGGCGGACCGCACGCCGAGGTCCACGCGCTGCGCGCGGCGGGGGAGCGGGCCCGAGGCGGCACCGCCGTCGTCACCCTCGAACCCTGCGACCACACCGGCCGCACCGGCCCTTGCTCGCAGGCCCTGGTCGCCGCCGGGATCGCCCGGGTCCACTACGCCGTCGCCGACCCCACCGCCCAGGCCAAGGGCGGCGCCGCGACCCTGGCAGCCGCCGGGGTCGAGGTCGATGCCGGACTGCTGGCGGAGGAGGCCGAGGCGGTCAACGAGCCCTGGCTGACCGCGATGCGCCGCGGCCGCCCCTTCGTGCTGTGGAAGTTCGCCGCGACCCTGGACGGCCGCAGCGCCGCCGCCGACGGCACCAGCCGCTGGATCACCTCCGCCGAGTCCCGCGCCGATGTGCACCGGCTGCGTGCCGAGGCCGACGCCGTCGTCGTCGGCTCCGGCACTCTGCGCGCCGACGACCCCCACCTGGCCGTACGGGACCGGGAGGGCGCCACCCAGCCGCTGCGGGTCGTCGTGGACACGGGCGCCACCGTCAAGCCCGGTGCCCGGGTTCTGGACGACGCCGCGCCCACGCTGATCGCCGTCGCCGAGGACGCGGGCATCGCGCATCTGCCGCGGCGGCCGGGCGTGGAGACCGTAAGGCTGCCGCGCGCGGAAACCGGCCTCCGGATCCCCGCGCTCCTGGCCGAGCTGCACGGCCGCGGGGTGCGCTCCGTCCTGCTGGAGGGCGGGCCCACCCTCGCCGGGGCGTTCCTCGCCGCGGGCGCCGTCGACAAGGTCGTCGGCTATCTCGCCCCCGTCCTGCTCGGCGCGGGCCCCGCCGCCCTCGCCGACGCCGGAATCACCACCATCGCGCAGGCGTTGCGCCTCGAGACGGCCGATGTGACCCGGCTCGGTCCCGATCTGCGCGTCACCGCCGTCCCCATCGCCGTCCCCGTTGCCGTCCCCGCCCCCCTCGCCGAGGAGAACTGAAGTGTTCACCGGAATTGTCGAAGAACTGGGTGAGATCGTCGCCATCGAGCACCTGGGCGACGCGTCCCGCTTCCAGGTACGCGGCCCCGTCGTCACCGAAGGGGCGAAGCACGGCGACTCCATCGCCGTCAACGGCGTCTGTCTCACCGTCGTCGACATCACCGAGGACGCGGAGGGCACCCGGTTCAGCGCCGACGTGATGGCCGAGACCCTGAACCGCTCCGGTCTCGGCGCGCTCGACATCGGCTCCCGGGTCAACCTCGAGCGCCCGATGGCGCTGGGCGGGCGGCTCGGCGGCCACATCGTGCAGGGCCATGTGGACGGCACCGGCGCCATCGTGGACCGCAAGCTCTCCGAGCACTGGGAGATCGTGAAGATCTCGCTGCCCGCCGAACTCAGCCGCTATGTCGTCGAGAAGGGCTCCATCACGGTGGACGGCATCAGCCTCACCGTCGTGGACGCGGGCCCCGACTACTTCACCGTCAGCCTCATCCCGACGACCCTCGCGCTCACCACGCTCGGGGTCAAGCAGGCCGGTGACCCGGTCAACCTCGAGGTGGACGTACTCGCCAAATACGTCGAGCGGCTGCTCGGACGGGACAACGGCACGCAGGACAAGGAGGCCACATCATGAGTGAGGCATACGCGGTGACCGACGACCCGCAGCCGAGCAACGGCCCGGCCGCCTCCCTGCGCACCGCGCACTGGCCCGACGAACTGGCGCTGGACCCCATCGAGCGCGCCATCGCCGACATCGCCGCGGGCCGCCCCGTGGTGGTCGTGGACGACGAGGACCGGGAGAACGAGGGCGACCTCGTCGCCGCCGCCGAGACGATCACCCCCGAGATCGTCGCCTTCATGATGAACGAGTGCCGTGGCCTCATCTGCGCGCCCATGGAGACCGCCGAACTCGACCGGCTGCGGCTTCCGCAGATGGTCGAGGAGAACACCGAGTCCATGCGGACCGCCTTCACCGTCTCGGTCGACGCCACCGCCGAACACGGGGTCAGCACCGGTATCTCCGCCGCCGACCGGGCCACCACCCTGCGGCTGCTGGCCGACCCGGACACCACCCCCGGCGACCTCGTCCGCCCCGGCCACATCTTCCCGCTGCGCGCCCGCCCCGGCGGGGTGCTCGAGCGTGACGGCCACACCGAGGCCGGGGTCGACCTCGCCCGGCTGGCCGGACTGCGCCCGGCCGCCGTGATCTGCGAGATCGCGGGGGAGGACGGTGCCATGCTGCGCCTGCCCGACCTGGTGGCCTTCGCCCACAAGCACGACCTGGCGATCGTCTCCATCGCCGACCTGATCGCGTACCGCAAGCCCGCCGAGCCGCTTGTGCGGCGCGAGGCCGAGACCCGGCTGCCCACCGCCTTCGGCGACTTCCGGGCGTACGGCTACCGCGCGGCCGACGGCGTCGAGCACATCGCGCTGGTCCAGGGCGACCTCCGGGACGGCGAGGACGTGCTGGTCCGGGTCCACTCCGAATGCCTCACCGGCGATGTCTTCCACTCGCTGCGCTGCGACTGCGGCCCCCAGCTGCACGCCGCGCTGGAGCGGGTCACCGCTGAGGGCCGGGGCATCGTCCTGTATCTGCGCGGCCATGAGGGGCGCGGGATCGGACTGCTGTCCAAGCTGCGCGCGTACGAGCTGCAGGAGCTGGGCCGGGACACCCTGGACGCCAATCTGGAGCTCGGCCTGCCCGCCGACGCGCGGGACTACGCCGCGGGCGCGGAGATCCTCGCCGACCTCGGCGTGCGCTCGCTGCGGCTGATGACCAACAACCCCGAGAAGACCATGGCGCTGGTCCGGCACGGGCTGCGGGTCACCGGCCGGGAGCCGATGCCCGTCCAGGCCGGGGAGCACAACCTCCGCTACCTCCGCACCAAGCGGGACCGGATGGGGCATGACCTGCCCTGGCTGGATGGCGACCGCGCCGAGCCCGTATCGGCCTGCGGCAACCAGTAGCCACACCAACGCACCACCACAGAAGCACCAGAAACACCAGAAGCACGAGAAACACCGAGGAGAGACGTGAGCGGTAAGGGCGCCCCCGAACTGTCCGTGAAGAACTGCGGGGACCTGCGCGTCGCCGTCATCGCCGCACAGTGGCACGAGAAGGTGATGGACGGGCTGCTCGACGGCGCCCTGCGCGCGCTGGGCGAGCTCGGCATCGACGAGCCCACCGTGCTGCGGGTGCCGGGCAGCTTCGAACTGCCGGTGGTCGCCAAGGTGCTCGCGGGCCGCGGCTATGACGCGATCGTGGCCCTGGGCGTCGTCATCCGCGGCGGCACCCCGCATTTCGACTATGTGTGCCAGGGCGTCACCCAGGGGCTGACCCAGGTCAGCGTGGACACCGGTGTGCCCATCGGCTTCGGCGTGCTGACCTGCGACACCGACGAGCAGGCCCTGGACCGGGCCGGGCTCGCGGGCTCCAGCGAGGACAAGGGCCACGAGGCGGTCACCGCGGCCGTCGCCACCGCCACCACCCTGCGCTCGGTCGCCGAACCCTGGCGCTGAGGGGCGTCACACGACCCAAGTAGGATGACGGACACGATGCCCAAGAAGACGTTCGAGGAGCTCTTCGCCGAGCTCCAGCAGAAGGCCGCCACGGCCGACCCCGCCACTTCCCGCACCGCCGAGCTGGTCCACTCCGGTGTGCACGCCATCGGCAAGAAGGTCGTGGAGGAGGCCGCCGAGGTGTGGATGGCCGCCGAGTACGAGAGCGACGAGGCGACCGCCGAGGAGATCTCCCAGCTCCTGTACCACCTTCAGGTGATGATGGTCGCCAAGGGGCTGACCCTCGACGACGTCTACGCCCACCTCTGAACACCCCGTCGGACACCCGCACCCCCGCTATCGAGCTGGCCGAGCCACTGAGCTGGCCGAGCCAACCGAGCCACCGAGCCAACCGAGCCACCGAAGGAAAGAGCACTCATGCTGCGCATCGCCGTCCCCAACAAGGGTTCACTGTCCGAGCCTGCGTCGGCGATGCTCCATGAGGCGGGCTACCGGCAGCGCAAGGACCGCAAGGAGCTGGTCCTGGTCGACGCGGAGAACGAGGTGGAGTTCTTCTTCCTCCGCCCCCGCGACATCGCCGTCTACGTGGGCTCCGGCCGGCTCGACATCGGCATCACCGGCCGCGATCTGCTGCTGGACTCCGGTTCCCAGGCCGAGGAGATCATGCAGCTCGGCTTCGCCGGGTCCACCTTCCGCTACGCCACCCGTCCCGGCACGGCCAAGGACGTCAGCGAGTTCGGCGGGATGACCGTGGCCACCTCCTTCGCCGGACTGGTCACCAAGCACCTCGCCGACAACGGTGTGGACGCCGCCGTGGTCCACCTCGACGGCGCCGTCGAGACCGCCATCCAGCTCGGTGTCGCCGAGGTCATCGCGGATGTGGTCGAGACCGGCACCACCCTGCGCAACGCCGGGCTGGAGATCATCGGCGAGCCCATCCTGGAGTCCGAGGCGGTCGTCATCCGCCGCACCGGCGACCCCAGCGACGACCCCAAGGTCCAGCAGTTCCTCCGCCGGATGCAGGGCGTCCTGGTGGCCCGGCGCTACGTGATGATGGACTACGACATCCGGGTGGAGCAGGTGGAGCGCGCCGTGGCGCTCACCCCGGGCCTGGAGTCGCCCACCGTCTCCCCGCTGCACCACGAGGGCTGGGTCGCGGTCCGCTCGATGGTCCCCACCAAGGACGCCCAGCGGATCATGGACGAGCTCTACGAGCTGGGGGCACGGGCCATCCTCACCACCGGCATCCACGCCTGCCGCCTCTGACGGCCCGCCCCGTCCCTGCCCCCATCCCGTTCCCTCCCATCCCTCCCATCCCTGCCATCCGAGAGGCCGACCAGGTGTCCGCCGCCGCGCCCGCCCCCGCCCTCCCCGTCACCTTCCGGCCGACCAGGACCCGGGCCGTCCTGATGACCGTCGGTGTCGCCGTCCTGGTCGTCCTCACGGCCGTAGCCCTGCTGTTGGAGCGGCTGGGGCCGGGGGAGCGGGCCAGCTTCGTCCTCACCGGACTGCTCTTCTTCGGGGTGCTGACGCTGCTCAGCCGCCCCAAGGTGGTGGCCGAGGAGGGCGGTGTGACGGTGGTCAACCTCACCACCAAGCGCCGGCTGGAGTGGGCGGAGGTGCTCCGGGTCAATCTGCGCCCCGGCGACCCCTGGGTCTATCTGGACCTCGCCGACGGCACCAGCCTGCCCGCGATGGGCATTCAGCCGGGCATCGCCAAGGCGCACGCCATCAGCGACGCGCGGGCCCTGCGCGCCCTCGCCGAGCGGCACGGGACGGGCCGTGCCGCGGACTGAGCCACCCGGCCGTACCGCCCGGCCCCGGCGGTGTTGAGCAGCCCCTTTACGTCCGCTTCCGCCCCCTGCCGGGCGGGCCCCACGAACCGGCCGACGAGCGGATCGGCACTCCAACGGCGTGAGGGGCCTGCCCGTCATGCCCCATCCTTGATTACTCTGTTGCCGGGGCCGAACGGTGCCCCGCCCCGCCTCTCCAGCGCGCACGCCCGCGTGGCGCCCCCGGCGGGCTCCCCTGCGACCCGAGGAGTGACTCCCTCAGCAGATGGACGGATCGTCCTGTAGTACCTGCGCCGCCGCCGACCACGAGGCGGCGGCATGAGCATCACCCTTTCCCTCCTGCTGCTGTCCGCGGCACTCGTCCTGATCCTCGCCAACGGCTTCTTCGTGGCCGCCGAATTCGGCCTGGTCACCGTCGAGCGGCCGGACGCCGAGCGAGCCGCCGACGAGGGCGACAAGCGCGCCCGTACCGTCGTCGAGGCGCTGCGCGAGCTGTCCTTCCAGCTCTCCGGCACCCAGCTCGGCATCACCATCACCTCGCTGATCGTCGGCATGCTGGCCGAGCCCGCGCTCGGCCATCTGCTAACCGCGCCGCTGGAGGCGGCCGGGCTGCCGCACGGCGCCGTGTCCGGTGTCGCCATCGTGCTCGGCATGCTGCTGGCGTCCGCCGTCCAGATGGTCATCGGCGAGCTGGTGCCCAAGAACTGGGCGGTCTCCCGGCCGCTGCAGGTCGCCCGCTTCGTCGCGGGCCCGCAGTACGCCTTCGCCCGCTTCTTCCGGCCCGTGATCGCCCTGCTCAACACCGTGGCCAACCGGCTGGTGCGGGCGCTGGGCGTGGAGCCCACCGAAGAGCTGGCCTCCGCCCGCACCCCCGGTGAGCTGGTCTCGCTCGCCCGCCACTCGGCGCGGGCCGGCGCGCTCGAACAGGACACCGCCGATCTGTTCGTCCGTACCCTCTCGCTGGGCGAGCTGACCGCCCAGCACGTGATGACCCCGCGGGTGCGGGTGAGCGCGCTGCACTCCACGGCGACCGCTGTGGATGTGCTCAATCTCACCCGGGCCACCGGGCTGTCCCGCTTTCCCGTCTACCGCGACCGGCTGGACGAGGTCATCGGGATGGTGCACCTCAAGGACGCCCTCGCGGTGCCGTCCGACGACCGGCTGCGCACACCCGTCAGCCGGATCGCCCAGTCCCCGGTGCTGGTCCCCGAGACGCTGCCGGTCCAGCCGCTGCTGGAGCGGCTGCGCAGCGAGCAGCCGATAGCCGTGGTCGTCGACGAGTACGGCGGCACGGCCGGTGTGGTCACGCTGGAGGACATCGTCGAGGAGCTGGTCGGCGAGGTGCGCGACGAGCACGACGACGAGGCCGCGGAGACCCCCGACCTGGTGCAGACCCTCACCGAGGACGGCCGCACCGTATGGGACGCCGACGGCGGCTGCCGCGTCGACACCCTGCGCCGGATCGGCCTCGACGCGCCCGACGGGCCGTACGAGACCGTGGCCGGGCTGGTGGCCGATCTGCTGGCGCGGATCCCCGTCCCCGGCGACATCGCCGAGCTGCCCGGCTGGAAGCTGGCCGTCCGGCAGGTCGGCCACCACCGGGCGGAACTGGTGCGCATCGTCCGTACGAGTACGCCGCCCGTGCAGCCGAGTGCCCCTGCCGTGGCCGGGAAGGCGGTCGGACGATGAGTCTGGTACAGCTTCTCTTCGCCGTTCTGCTGGTCCTGGCCAACGGCTTCTTCGTGGGCGCCGAGTTCGCCCTGGTCTCGGTGCGCCGCAGCCAGATCGAGCCGCGCGCGGCCGAGGGCTCCGGGCGCGCCCGTACGGTGCTCACGGGCCTGGAGAACCTGCCGCAGATGATGGCGGCCGCCCAATTCGGCATCACCATCTGCTCGCTGACCCTCGGCGCGGTCGCCGAGCCGACCGTCGCCGAACTGCTGGAGCCGGTCTTCCACGCCGTCCATCTGCCCGAGCAGCTGATCCATCCGCTCGGCTACGCCATCGCGCTCGCCCTGGTGGTCTTCCTCCATCTGGTCATCGGCGAGATGGTGCCGAAGAACCTGGCCATGGCGGCGCCGGACAAGACCGCGCTGTGGCTGGGCCCCGGGCTGGTCGCCTTCGCGCGGCTGTGCCGGCCGGTCACCGCGCTGCTGGGGGCGTGCGCCCGGCTGGTGCTTCGGCTGTTCCGGGTGGAGCCCAAGGACGAGGTCGAAGCCGTCTTCACCAGCGAGCAGCTGACCCATCTGGTCGAGGACTCCCGGCAGGCCGGGCTGCTCGACCCCGGGGAGCAGGCGCGGCTGGCGGACGCCCTGGAGCTGGGCAGCCGCCCGATCACCGACGTCCTCCTGGACCCGGCGGGCCTGGTCACCGTGGATCCCTCGGTCACCCCCCGGCAGATCGAGGAGCTGACCGTGCGCACCGGCTACTCGCGCTTCCCGGTGCGCGGCCCCGGCGGCGCCTTCATGGGCTATCTGCATGTGAAGGACGTCCTGGAGCTGGAGTTCCCGGAGCGGGCCGTGCCGCAGCGGGTCTGGCATCCGATCGAGACGCTCCGGGCGGAGCTTCCGCTGGACGACGCCCTCACCGCGATGCGCCGGGCCGCCTCCCATCTGGCGGCCGTCGCCGACGCGTCGGGCACGGTGCTGGGGCTGGTGGCCCTGGAGGACGTCCTGGAGAAGCTGGTCGGCGAGGTCCACGACCCCGCCCACCGGGACGGGACCCGGGACCGGGTGGCCGAGCCCAGGGGTGAGGCGGCGCCCGCCGTGCCCTCCGGGGAGGAGCGGGCGATGGTCGGCTGACCGCGGTCGCGGTCGCGGTCGCGGTTGCGGTTGCAGTTGCGGTTGCAGTTGCGGTTGCGGTTGCGCCTGCGGCGGGCCGTTCCCCTACCCGCCCCTTCCCGAACCATG
The DNA here is from genome assembly GCF_017874715.1 of Streptomyces iranensis. Lineage (GTDB taxonomy): Bacteria > Actinomycetota > Actinomycetes > Streptomycetales > Streptomycetaceae > Streptomyces > Streptomyces iranensis. Next base: position 195,174 of record NZ_JAGGLR010000025.1, read on the forward strand.
GGGCTCCGCCCCCTGGACCCCGGACGCCCTTCGGGCGTGTCCTCAAGCGCCGGACGGGCTGAAAATCAGCCCCTCCGGCGCTTGAGGAGCGGGGTCCGGGGCGGAGCCCCGGTTGTGGGAAGGGCGGGTAGGGGAAGGCCCGCCGCAGGCGCAACCGCAGGCGCGCTACCCCAGGGGCGGGTCCTGGGGGTCGCGGTACATCGGACCGCGGCCCGACAGGACCTCCCCGTACGCCTGCATCAGATCCGGCAGCCGCAACGTGGCGAGGTCGTCCCGGGTCGGAGTGCCACTCCACCCGGACAGCCGCAGATCCCGGTACGCGCAGCTCTTCTCGTACAGCGTGCGCAGAAACCGCCCGTTCCCCAGCTCGTCGATCCAGCCCTGGTCCACCACATGGCCGCTGATGCTGCGCAGCTCCTCCACCGACTCCTCGTCCCACACGTCCCCGTTCTCCGCCGCCAGCACCTCACCGATCCGGGTGAGCTCCAGCGGGCGGTAGCTGGGGAAGTCGACGCGGGTGGTGAAGCGCGAGCCGAGACCGGGGTTGGCGGCCAGCAGCCGGTCCATGCCCTCGGGGTAGCCGGCGAGGATCACCACGAGCCGGTCGCGGTTGTCCTCGGCCCGCTTGAGCAGCACCTGAAGCGCCTCGTCGCCGTACGCGTCGCCCTTGCTGTAGCCCGAGTTGGACAGGCTGTACGCCTCGTCGACGAAGAGCACCCCGCCGAGCGCGGAGTCGATCAGCTCATTGGCCTTCACCGCCGTCTGGCCCAGATACTCGCCGACCAGGTCGGCGCGCCCGGCCTCCACCAGATGGTCTCCGCCGAGCAGTCCGAGGGCGTAGAAGACCCGGCCGAGGATGCGGGCCACGGTGGTCTTGCCGGTGCCTGAGGGCCCGGAGAAGACGAAGTGCCGCTTGGGCGGCTGGACCGGCAGGCCCTGCCCGGCGCGCAGCCGCGCCATGTGGAGCTGCGCCGACAGCGCCCGGACCTGCCGCTTGACCGGCTCCAGGCCGACCATGCGCTCCAGCTCCTGGAGCGCGCTCTCCAGCAGCACCGGATCGGAGGGGCCGGGCTGGGACGGCAGTCCGGCCCGGTCGCGCGTGCCGCCCGCGCCCATCACGGCGGGGCCCATCAGCGGCGGTCCATCGGGCCCCTCGCCCGCGGCGCGCGGATCGCGGCCGTCGGACAGCGTGTCGGCGGGGTCGGTGGCGGTGGCGTCCCGGCCGTCGGTGGTGTCCTGGCCACCGGCCCCGGCCAGCGATACGGCGGCGAGGTCCGCGGGCTCGTCAAGACCGTCGGACTCGGCTATCGCCGCCAGCCGCGCCGAGGTGTCCATGAAGGTGGAGTCGATGCGGTGCACCGCGCGGTAGAGGGGGAGCGCGGCGGCGCTGCGCCCGGTGCCCTCATGGGCGCGGGCGAGCCAGTAGCGCAGCTCCTTGCGCTGGGGCTGTTCGCTGCGACAGCGCATTAAGGCGGCGGCGAGCAGCGGTTCGGCCTGGCTGTACATCTCCAGCCGGACCCGCGCCATCCCGGCGAACAGACCGGCCTCGATGCCCAGGAACGGATCGTCCAGCAGCGGCTCGGTGTGGCGCACCAGCTGCTCCCAGTCCTTGACCAGATAGGCGCGGCAGGCGTGCAGGAAGCGAGCCTGCGGATCGGCCTCCACCGGAGGGCAGCCGGCCAGCGCCCGGTCCAGCTCGGGCACATGGCGGCCGTCGAGCCAGTGGGAGGCGTGGGCGAGCAGCAGGTCCCGGCTGGTCTCCAGCACGGGCTGGACCCACCAGCCCAGCCAGTACCAGGAGTTGATGGTGCGGCGGTGCCGGGCGCGCTGCTCGCCGAAGCGGTCGCGGTGCCGGTACATCCGCAGCAGCGCCGCCGCCGTGTCGGCCCGCAGCGCGTGCAGTCCGAGCCAGGCGTCGGCCATTCCCGGATCGAGCCGGGTGGCGGCCCGGAACTCCTCCTCGGCCTGTGCGTACGCGCCCATCGTGTAGGCATCGACGGCTCGCAGCCAGGCGAGGTCGGCCGGGGCGTGCGAACCCTGCGTGCCGAAATTCATCACGTCCCCCACAACCGCTGCCCCCGTGGATGCCGCAGGGGCGACTGCCCCTTTCGCATCGTACCTGCGCAACTCGCATGGGCCGAGGGTGCCGCACTGATGTTCGTCGCAATCACACAAGGTCGGGCGGGTGTGCGCGGGGGCGTGTAGGGGGCGCACAAAGGTCTGGGACGAGTCGTCACCCAGAGTGACGGAGCGGCCGCGCAAAGCAGCGGAAAACCGGCGCCAGACAGGACGAAGCCCCCGATCACGGGGGAACAACCGGGGGCTTCGCGTTGTGGGACGACTCGTACGAGTCGCACATTGAGAACGTAAGACCTGTATGGGCCCCAGGTCAAGCCGAGTTGGAGTACGCGTCATGCCTCGGGCGGCGGCGTCAGGTCCGGTCGGGGGCATCGGCTCACGCTGTGTGAGGCCAGGGGGTGTTTCCGTCGGTAGCCGCGGGTCCCGGTAGCACCTCATACCCCTCCTTCCGCTGCTGTACCAAGGCTCCTGCGTACGGACGGGACGGGTCGGCGGCGAAATGCGCACGCTCGGCGGGCAGCCATCCGTCCCAGAATGCGGACATCCCCGGGCCGTCCCGCAGCTGACCGCGCCGCCAGGAGTCCCGCTCGGGCAGATCCATCCACAACAGCTGCGCCAGCCGCGGGCGCGTCGCGCGGCGGCCGCTGCCGACGCCCTCCAGCAGCACGACCGGCGCGGGGTCCAGCCGCCGCCGGGCGGTGGCGAAGCGGCGCTCCACCCAGTCGTACGGGGCGTACCGCGCGGCCGTGCCCCGGGCCAGCGGGGCGAGGACGTGGGTGTGCAGCCGCCCGGCCCAGCCGAAGAGCTCCTCATGGGTGGCGAAGTCGTCCGTGTGCAGCACGGGGGCACCGCCGAGCGCCTCGGCCAGCTGCCCGGCGAAGGTGGTCTTCCCGGAGCCCGCATGGCCGTCCACCGCGACCAACCGGACCGGCCCGCAGGACGGCGGCAGCGCACACAGGCGCCGCGCCAGTGCGTCCAGGCTGCCAACCGGTCGGTAAGTTCGCATCGGGGACCACCATACGGCCCTTCGGGCTCGTTCACTCCATTGGTTCACACCAATATTGATGGAGCGGGCGCTGGGGGAATCACTGGCCTGAGACCACTCGCAGCGGCCATAGTTGTGCGACTGTCGCGCACCCGCCGCCCACTGGACCGGACGACGACTGGGGGAACCCCGCATGACCAGATCTGGATCCACGCCCCGCCGCTCCGTGCTCGCCGCCGCCCTCGGCGTCGCGGGCGCCGCCGCCGTCACCACGACAGCCGCCGCGGCCGCCGGAACGGCCCGCCCGGCCCCCGCCGCGAAACGAGCCGCCGGGGACGCCGCGGCCCCGGCGGGCTCGAAGGCCAAGCGGATCGCGGAGTACCACGGCTGGACCAGCCACGCCGACTGGCTGGCCGGTGCCGCCAAGGGCGTCCGAGCCGAGTCCGGCGCCCGCCCCGGCATCGTCGTCTCCCGCCCGCTGGGCAGCGTGGACTACACCGATCCGCACACCGGCACCAAGGCCGCCTGGGAGTACGCCACCTGGACCTCACCGGTGCGCACCCTCTCCGTGCCCGCGACCGAGGCCATCGTCTCCTGGAACGCCCGCACCCCGGCCGGCACCTGGGTCCAGATCGAGCTCAGGGGCACGTACACCGACGGCTCCGCGACCCCCTGGTACGTGATGGGCCGCTGGGCCTCCGACGACGGGGCCTCCTCCATCCGGCGCACCTCGGTGGACGACCAGAGCGACGACAAGAGCTCGGTGTGGACCGACACCTTCTCCATCGACGACCCGGCGACCGGGCTGCGGCTCGCGAAGTACCAGGTGCGGCTCACCCTCCACCGCAAGCCCGGCACCACGCTCACCCCCACGGTGTGGCGGGTCGGCGCGATGGGCTCGGACGTCCCCGACCGGTTCGAGGTGCCCGCCTCCACGCCGGGTCTGGCCAAGGGGCGCGAACTCGTCGTACCGCGCTATTCGCAGGAGATCCACAAGGGCCAGTACCCGGAGTACGACAACGGCGGCGAGGCGTGGTGCAGCCCCACCTCCTCGCAGATGATCATCGAGTACTGGGGCCGCAAGCCCTCCGCGAAGGACCTCGCCTGGGTCAACCCGGACTACGCCGATCCGCAGGTCTGCCACGCCGCCCGGTCGACCTTCGACTACCAGTACGAGGGCTGCGGCAACTGGCCGTTCAACGCCGCCTACGCCGCCACCTACCGCGATCTCCAGGGCGTGGTCACCCGGCTCGGCTCGCTCACCGACGCCGAGAAGCTGATCGAGGTCGGCATTCCGCTGATCACCTCGCAGTCCTTCCTCAAGACCGAGCTGGACGGCGCGGGGTACGGCACCTCGGGCCATCTGATGACCGTCATCGGCTTCACGGCGGACGGCGACGTCATCGCCAACGACCCGGCCTCGGCCGACAACGAGGCGGTCCGCCATATCTACAAGCGGCGGCAGTGGGAGAACATCTGGCTGCGGACGAAGCGGTACAACGCCGACGGCAAGGTGGTCTCGGGCACCGGCGGCGTCTGCTACCTCTACTTCCCGGCCAAGCCCACCGCCGCCCAGCGGCGGGTGCTGAAGGAGCTCGGCATCCGCTGACGGGGCTCAGGAGGCCGCGTTACGCCGCGGCGCGTACCTCCCGCGCGGCGTCCGCGTGGAGCGCGACCCGGACCAGGGCGGCGGCCAGCCGGGGAAGGTCCTTCTCGGGCACCAGCCCCTCCAGCGACCGCGCGCTCTTCGGCAGCCCGACCCGCTCGGCGCCGTCCAGCGCCTTGCTGTCGAAGTACGGGGCGAACTCGGGCCAGACGCCCTGCACCTCGCGCAGGAAGATGTTCACCCCGGCCGGCCCGATGCCCTTGACCCCCTGGAGCAGCTTCTTCACGTCCCCGGCCTCGCGCAGCCGCCGCAGATCGCCGCCGTACTCCCGGTTCACCAGCTCGGCCGCCTCGCCCAGCTGGCTGGAGGTCCGCTCGTCGTAACGCCGGTAGCCGCCCTCGCCCAGTGCGTCGACCCGCTGCTGCCAGGTGGCCTCCGCCATCCGCCGCGGGTCGCGCATCCCGGCGTCGAAGAGGGCGCGGGCGGCGGCGACGGCGATGTCGGAACTGATCCGCGCGGACAGCAGATGCGCGAGCACCAGCAGCTGGTAGAGCGGGCCGGGGGTGTCGCGGAGTTTGATCCCGGCCTCGGCGGCGAAGGTCGTGCCCTGCTGGTCGAGCAGAGCGCGCGCCACACTCTTGTCCTTGTCGCTCATTGCCCATCCCGCCTCGTGGTGTGGTGCCGTTGCGTCGGTCACGGGTGCCCGGCGGGGCCCCGATCACTCGGGGCCGCTCCGCATGATCTTCCAAATGCGGGTGGCGACCTGGAGGTTGAGCCTGCTGTCCACGTCCGTGAGATCGCATCCGCCGATCTCGCGGATGCGCTGGAGCCGGTAGCGCAGCGTCGAGCGGTGGATCACCAGCGCCGCGGCCGTCTCGCTGTAGTTGCCGCCGCGGTCGAAGTACTCGCAGAGGGTCTCCACCAGGTCCGTGTGGTGCCGGGCGTCGTAGTCCAGCAGCGGGCCCAGCCACTCCCGGACGAACCGCTCGACCTCCCGGTGGTCGTCCCCGGTGGGCAGGATCCGGTAAAGCCCCAGATCGTCGTAGCACGTCATGCCGTACGGGCTGTGCGAACGGCGGCGCACCTCCAGCGCCCGCAGCGCCTCCTGGTACGAGCGGGGCACCTCGTGCGGGGTGTCGCAGGACGCGCCCACCCCGATCGCCCCGCTGCAGGTGCCGAGCTCACGGCTCAGCGCCGAATGCAGCGACCGCTCGCCCGGTGCGCTCTGGGCCACCAGGACGGCCGTGTCCGCGCGCAGGGCGGGCAGGATCCGCAGGCCGAGACCGTTGGCCGCCCGGCTCACGGCCTTGAGGAAGACATCGTCGGCCGGGCGGTCCGTCCAGCGCACCACGATCACATGGTGCGGACCGTGCAGATCGTGGCCGACCGCCTCCGCGCGGGCGTACGCACTGGTGTCCTCCGCCGCACGGGTGTTGGCCGCCGCACTGCCGCTGCCCGCCACGCTGGTGTCGCCCGCCGCACTGCCGTCGCCCGCCGCACCGGTTTCGCCCATGCCCGAGAGCAGATCGTCCACCAGCTCCCGCCGCAGCCGCAGCTCCACCTCGGCCAGCTCGCGCACGTGGGCCAGCTCCAGGCCCAGCGAGGTCGCGGCGTGGTCCAAAGCGCGAACGGCCCGCTCATCGGCCCTGCCCTCCGGATCCACCAGGGACAGCGCGCCCAGCACCTCACCGCGCGGATCGGCCACCGCGACCAGCCGGTCCCGCACCCGCACCGGACGCGGCCGGCGGGCGGCCTCCCGCAGCAGTTCCTCGCGCCGCTCCGGATCGGGCTTGGGGTAGGGGTCGGGGCGGCCCGGCCCCGCCCAGGCCCTGAGGTTGCCGAACCGGTCCTCGGCGGCGGCCGCGAGCCCGGTGATCCGGTGCAGTGTCCGGACGATCCCCTCCTCGCCGTCGCCACGGGCGGCCGAGCGGGCCAGGGCGTCATGCACCTCCCGCAGATGGCAGAGGTCGGTCAGCGAGGAGTCCAGCCGCCGCCGTATCGCCTCCCGCTCGTCCCACGCCCGGCGCAGCTCCAGGGCCTGGTCGCGGGCGCGGCGGTGTGCGGCGGCGGTGGACAGCGCCGCGGCCGTCTGTCGTACGAGCAGGGTGAGCAGCAGCCGTTCGTCCTCGCCCGGCCGGTCGCGGTAGCTCACGACCAGGGCACCGTACAGCCCGTCCGGCGCATGCGGCTTGTGGGGCCGGTCCGGTTCATGCGGCCCGCGCAGGCCATCCCGCTCGCGCAGTCCGAAGGCCCAGCCCCAGGCCCGCCGGGGGAACCGCACCGGCCCGTCCCGTCCGGCCAGCTCCCTCACCTGCGTGTCCAGGGCCTCGGTGGCCCGCTGACCGTCGTACGGACAGCGGACCAGACCCTTGCCGAGCCGTAGGTAGCCCGCCTCGGCGCGGCCGGTGCCGACCGCGCTGACCTGGGCCATCGCCCGGCGCAGTATCTCCGCCTCGTCCTCGCCGTCGATCCCGTCGAAGCCGGTGAACAGGGTAAGACAGCGGCGCAGCAGCAGATCCTGGGCGACACCTGGTGGGGCCATGGGGTCACTCCGTGCGTCCTTATGTGTCCCGTGCGTCGTCGTGCCTCCTTGAGGTGACGTAACCTCCTTGCGCCTCCTTGTGGAGATCCAGCGGCCGAGTACCCCTATTCATGGCAATTCACCGCATGAGGGCGAAAAGGCTGCACGGATTTCGATCCGTGGGGTGCGGGGCGGCCGTACGGGCCGGGGTCTCCGCTGCCTCGGACGCGGAGATCCCGGTGTGACGTTCAGGCGCGGTGGACGTGATGGATTTCCTAATTCGACTGCTCACGCCCGGGGTTGGCGCACTGCCAGAACGGGGCTCCCGAACGGGTTTCGCCGAGGCGCTTTCAAAGGCCCGCCCTGTGGAGGGCCGAGGTCAGCGCGGGGTTTGGGCCGCTGGCAGATGACTCTGACAGGTGCTCGACAGCCCCCGGCGGCGCCCGTCTCCATGATCAGATCCGGACTGAAGTTTTCCGTTTTTCCTTTCCTCATCGAACGGTTGATCAGTAATCTCGCCTCAGCAGCGGGTTGCCGTGCCGCTCTTCGTCGTGCTCCACTTCCCCGAGGACGCGGACGACCCGAGGGCGGCCCCGGAAGCCGGAAGAGGGCGAAGGAAGTGCAGGACGTGGACTGGCGGCCGGAGGGCATCGACGCCACAGGCGAGGGCGCGGCAGGCTACAGGGACACAGCCCATGGCGGCTGCCCCGGGGAGCGCACGATATGACTTCCGAATCGGGCGGGCCGAGATGTGACCGCGGCGCCGGGGACGCCGCCGGACACCCCGCCCCCAGGGAGAACGAGCCGCTGAGGCGATTCGCGGGCATCTGGTGCCGGGCCGTCCACCCGCTGGCCGCCACCACGATGACCCCCGAGGAGTTCGAGGGGTATCTGCTGCCGCTGGCCCACCGGTTGAGCGCCGCCCTGCGCTCCTCCCCCTTCGACACCGAGGCCGCGTACGAGGTCGGGGCCGCGCTGGTGGACGCCCAGTGCACCGAGCCCGACGCGCTGCCCGCCATCCTGGGCGTCATCGACGCACATCTGGTGTCCTGCTCGTCCCCCGGGGTGACACTCTCCCCGCCGTCCGGTGAGTCGTTCCCCGGGACATCCAGCGAATCGATCCCCGGGCCATCCAGCGAATCGTTCCCGGACCCGTCCGACGAGCCCTCCCACGAGCCCCTGGCCGACGAGGAGGCGCGCGCCCGCTGTGTGCGGCTCCAGCACGCCCTCGCCGCCGGATTCGTCCGCGAGCTGCGCGAGCGCGAGCGCGATGAGCAGGAGGCCATCTCGCGGGCCGCGATGGCCGCTCGGACCGAGGCCGAGAAGGCGCTGCACGCGAGCGAGGCCAAGTTCCAGGCAGTCTTCGAGGGCGCCGTCATCGGCGTGGGCATCGCCGGACTCGACGGCCAGGTGCTCGTCGTCAACGACGCCATGGCCCGGATGTTCGGCGGGATGGACTTCTTCCGCCCCGGCCGCAACGTCACCGAGTTCGTCCACCCCGACGACGTCCCCGGCGCCCATGAGCTCTACCGCGAGCTGGTCAACGGGGAGCGCGACCACTTCCGTATCGAGAAGCCGCACTACCGCGACGACGGCAGCGAGCTGTGGACCAATCTGACGGTCACCCTGCTGCGCGACTCCAGCGGCGCCCCGCAGTACCAGCTCGCACTCGCCGAGGACATCACCGAGCACCGGCTGCTGCGGGAGCGGCTGCGCTACGAGGCCACCCACGACGAGCTGACCGGACTGCCCAACCGCACCCTGTTCCTGGAGCGGCTGGACCAGGTGCTGGCCGCCGACGCCGACGCCGAGCGGTTCGGCGTGTGCTACCTGGACCTGGACGGCTTCAAGGCCGTCAACGACAGCCTCGGGCACGTCGTCGGCGACCGGATGCTCAAGACCGTGGCCGAACGCCTCCAGCGCTGTGTGAAGGCTCCCGCCGAGCTGCTCGCCCGGGTCGGCGGCGATGAGTTCCTCGCCCTGGTCACCGGCCCCGCCGCGCAGGCCGACGGCGCCGGGCTGGCCCGCCGGATGCTCGCCGCGCTCGCCGAACCCGTCCGGATCGAGGGCCGTGAGCTGCGGGTACGGGCCAGCATCGGCGTGGTCGACGGCCGGGCCGGGGAGATCGGCCGGGCCGAGGTGCTGCGCAGCGCCGACATCACCATGTACCGGGCCAAGGCCGCGGGCGGCAACCGCTTCGAGATCGCCGACGCCGACTCCAACGCCCGGGTGATCGCCCGTCACAGCCTCACCAACGGGCTGCCCTCCGCCCTGGAGAAGGGCGAGTTCTTCATCGAGTACCAGCCGCTGGTGCGGCTCACCGACGGCACCGTGCGCGGCGCCGAGGCGCTCGTACGCTGGCTGCACCCGCTGCACGGAGTGCTCGGCCCCGACCAGTTCATCCCGCTCGCCGAGGACACCGGGCTGATCGTCCCGCTCGGCCGCTGGGTCCTGGAGCAGGCCGCCCGGCAGGCGCGTGAGTGGCGCGACGCCGCCGAGGACGACGCGTCGCTGCGCGTCAACGTCAACCTCTCGCCGTGCCAGCTGAGCCATCCCACGCTGGTCTCCGACACGGTGGCGGTCCTGGAGAACGCCGGGCTGTGCCCCAGCGCGCTGTGCCTGGAGGTCACCGAGAACGACCTCATCGGCGCCGACGAGTCCGCCCTGCGGCCGCTGCGGCAACTCGCCGACCTCGGCGTGGACATCGCCCTGGACGACTTCGGCACCGGCTACTCCAACCTGTCGTATCTGCGCCGGCTCCCGGTCTCCCAGCTCAAGCTGGACCGTTCCTTCACCCGGGGCATGCAGCGGGCCCCCGCCGATCCGGTCGACGTCAAGATCGTCGAGGGGATCGTCTCGCTCGCGCACACGCTGGACCTCGCGGTGACGGTCGAGGGCGTGGAGACGGCCGTACAGGCCGAGCATCTGCGGGGGCTGGGCTGCGACACCGCGCAGGGCTGGTACTACGCACGGCCGGGCCCGCCCGAGCGGCTGCACACCCTGGCGCTGGCCGACGCAAGCTGAGGGCGCGAGGATGTGGGGTTCCCCCGCCCCCGCCCATCCGACGGCGTGCCGTGCTCAGCTCGCCGTGTCGTCCAGCAACCGTGAGCGGATCAGGAAGCGCACACCCTCCGGCGCCTCCAGGGAGAAGCCGCTGCCGCGGCCCGGCACCACGTCCACCGTGAGATGCGTATGGGCCCACAGCTCGAACTGCGAGGCCGACATCCAGAAGCCCACCGGCTCCTCGACCCCGTCCACCTCCAGCTCCCCGAGCAGCACATCCGATCCACCGGTACGGAACTCCCCGAGCGGATAGCACATCGGCGCGCTGCCGTCGCAGCAGCCGCCCGACTGGTGGAACATCAGCGGCCCGTGATCCGCCCGCAGCTTGCGGATCAGCTCGGCCGCGGCCGGTGTCAGCGCGATACGGTCCATGGGCGTTCCCTCTCCGTCATGCTGGACATGCTCACCGAGCGGTCAGAGGCCCGGCCCAGCGAACCCCCTGCCACGTTGCGAGAACGTTGCCCTCACCAAGCTCCCTTCACCAAGCTCTCTTCGCCACGCTCCCCTCACCACGTTGCCATCATGGCGCTGCCATCACCATGTCACCGGCAGCTCGCGCAGCCCATAGGTGTTCTTGTCCGTACGGACGTGGATTTCGTCGAACGGAACGGCCGGCCGCAGGGCGGGGAACCGGTCGAAGAGCCTGGCGTACGAGCAGCGCATCAGCGAGCGGGCGAGCTGCTGCCCGAGGCACTGGTGAATGCCGTAGCCGAACGCGGCGTGGTGGGCCGCCGGGCGGGTGACGTCCAGGGTGTCGGGCGCCACGAAGTGCTCCGGATCGCGGTTGACCGCGGGCAGCGCGAGGGTGACCGAGTCCCCGGCCCTGATCAGGTCGTCGCCGACCTGGACATCCTCCAGGGCGGTGCGGATGGGCCCGAAGTGGGTGACGGTGACATACCGCAGCAACTCCTCCACGGCTGAGTCCATCACGGCCGGGTCGGCCCGCACCGCGTCCAGCTGCCCGGGGTTCCGCATCAGCGCGAGGGCGCCGAGGGCCAGGGTGTTGCCGGTCGACTCGAAGCCGGCGGTGAGGATGACCATGCCGATCGTCGCGGCCTCGTCCTCCGGCAGATCGGGCTCGGCGGCCAGATGCCCCAGGAGATCCTCCGCCGCCCTGGTCTTCTTCTGCCTGATCAGCTCGCGGAACCGCTCGTGGATCGCCTGCGTGGCGCGGGTGATCTCATCGGCGCCGGAGTCGAGTTCGAACAGCGCGGCCGATTCCTTCCGGAACCGCTCACGGGTCACGTCCGGCACGCCCAGCAACTCCGTGAGGAGGTCGAGTGACATCGGCATGGCGAAGTCGGCCACGAGGTCGGACGGTGGCCCCTGCCGCTCCATCGCCGCCAGCCGCCCGTCGGCCAGCTGCTCGACCCTCGGGACCAGCCGGTCCATGCGGCGCACGGTGAAGTGGCGGGTGAGCAGCCGCCGGTAGCGCGTGTGCTCGGGCGGGTCCATGCGGTGGAAGACACCGGGCGGCACCGCACGCCGCGACTGCTCGGCCTCGGAAGAAATCGCCACCGGCATACGGGCCAGGTCGGCCCGGTTGCTGAATCGGCTGTCGCCGAGCACCAGCCGAGCGGCCGAATATCCGGTGACCAGCCATCCCAGATGGCCGTCGGAATAGTGCATGCGACTCAACGGGCCTTGTTCGCCGAGCCGCAGGAGTTCGGTGGGCAGTTCGAACGGACACCGACGCGTGGTGGGCACACCGGTGGGAATCGGAAGAGCGTCCGTCATCGTATCTTCCTCTATGTCCGGATCACGAGTCTTCGTGACCTTGTTCGCGGGAAGGGAAATTTCTGAGTGGCAGGATGGTGCCATACGGCCCCCCAGGCCTGCCGACGACTCTTGTAGCGATATAGCGGCGGGGTTAGACTCCCGATGCAAAATGACCTGAGTATTTCGAAAGTAATTCGGCGCTGCTGCCCGGGAAGTGACCCGATATTAGGCAATGGGTGGTGCTCGTGCAAGACGGGGGAATGAATGGGTCTCGCTATCCTCAGGGGTTCCGCTATCCTCAGGGGGCTCGCTACCCGCTATCCGCTGCCCAGCGGGAGATCTGGGTGGCGCAGCGCATCAATCCGGACGGCCTGCAATTCCAAGTAGGTCAGTATGTTGAGATCCACGGGCCCCTCAACCCTGCCCTTTTCGAATCGGCGCTGCGCCGGGCCGTCGCCGAGGCCGACACCTTGCACGCGCGCTTCCCGGGCATCGTCGGCGACGGCGACGGCGACGGCGACATCGACGGCGTGCCCCATCAGGTGCTCGGCCCGCCCGGCGACTGGGCCCTGCGGACCCTCGACCTGAGCCACGGCCCCGATCCCCGGGCCGCCGCCGAACAGTGGATGCGCGAGGAACTCAGGACGCCGATGGACCTGGTGCACGGTCCGCTGTTCTCCTTCGTCCTGATCAAGACGGCGGCGGATCGGTTCGTCTGGTACCAGGGATATCACCACATCGTGACCGACGGGGCGGGCAGCACGCTCTTCGCCCGCCGGGTCGCCGAACTCTACACGGCATTTCACAAAGGCGAACCCGCCGGGGAGTCCCCATTCTCTTCACTGGCCGCCCTGCTCGACCAGGAAGCCGAGTACCGGAAATCCGAGGAATTCGAGCGTGACCGCCGGTACTGGCTGGAGCGTTTTGCCTCCCCGCCCCAGGCCGCGCGTCTCACCACCGAACCCGGCATCGAACCCAGCGATTTCCTGCGCCATACCACCCTGATCGGAGCAGATGAGGCCGACCGCCTCAGAGAAGCCGCGCGCGCCGCCCGGACTCACTGGTCGGTGGTGTTGACCGCTGTTGTCGCGGTTTACCTGCACCGCTTGACCGGGACCCAGGACATCACGCTCGGCTTCGCTGTTTCGGCGCGAAAGGACCCGATTTCCCGCCGTACTCCCGGAACGCTGGCCAACATACTTCCGCTCCGCGTGGAATTGAGCGCCGCGACGACCTGGACCGATGTCCTGCGACGCCTTTCCCGGGAAGTCCGCATGGCCTTGTCGCATCAGCGCTACCGCGGTGAGGACCTGGCTCGCGACCTCCATCTCACCGGAGGTGTTCCGGCCCTGGTGGGGCCCGAGGTCAACGTCATGTCGTTCGACTGGGACCTGGAGTTCGGCGAGTGCCGGGCCACCCACCACAACCTGGCCAACGGCCCGGTCCCCGATGTGTCGGTCATGGCCTACGAACAGCCCGACGGCGGAATCCGCATCGACCTGAACGGCAACGCCGACCTCTACGGCCCCCAGGATCTGGCCGACCACCAGCGGCGCCTCTTCGCCTTGTTGGAGGCGGTGGTGGTGGATGCGGGGCGGTGTGTGGGTGGCGTGGAGTTGGTGTCGGTGGCGGAGCGTGCGGCGTTGTTGGACCGGGGGAGCGGTGGTGCGGGGACGGCGCCGGGGGTGCTGGGCGAGCGGGTGGTGGCGGGTGGTGATGCGGTTGCGGTGCGGTGTGACGAAGTTGCCTTGTCCTACGGGGAGTTGGGGTCGCGGTCGGATCGGTTGGCGCGGTTTTTGGTGGGGTGTGGGGTGGGGGCGGAGCGGTTGGTGGCGGTGGCGATGCCGCGTTCGGTTGATTTGGTGGTGGTGTTGCTGGCGGTGTTGAAGGCCGGTGGCGCGTACGTACCGGTGGACCCCGGGTATCCGGCGGAGCGGGTGCGGTTCATGGTGGAGGATGCCGGGCCGGTGCTGGTGGTGGCGTCGGGTGAGGTGGCGGGGCGGCTGCCGTCGTTGGGTGTTCCGGTGGTGGTGCTGGATGATCCGGAGACGGCGCGAGAGGTGGATGAGTGTCCGGGTACGGCGCTGACGGATGCGGATCGTCTGGCACCGCTGTATCCATCGCATCCGGCGTATGTGATGTACACCTCCGGCTCGACCGGCACCCCCAAGGGCGTCGTGGTGTCCCACCAGAGCCTGGTCAACACGATCGCCTGGGCCGTCGAAACCCTTGGGACGCGAGCCCTCTCCCACGTGATGATGTCCACCTCGGCGAGTTTCGACGTATCCGCCTTCGAACTGTTCGCTCCGCTCGCGTGCGGTGGGCGTGTGGAGATCGTGGACGACGCCGTGGCCCTGGTGGGGCGGTTACCCCACCGGCCGGAAGCCAGCCTGGTGAGCGGCGTCCCCTCGGCCCTGGTCCAGGTCGCGAAGGCCATCGGACCACGGGACTTTCCGGGCGTCGTGGTCTGCGCCGGGGAGGCCCTGTCGGGCCCGGCGGCCCGCACCATCGGTGACGCCCTGCCCGGCTGCCGGGTGCTCAACGCCTACGGCCCGACGGAGGCCACGGTCTACGCGACGGCGGGGTGGTACGAAGCCGAGGCCGAGGGCGCCGCACCGATCGGCGGGCCGATCGCCGGTATGCGGGTGTATGTGGTGGATGGTGGGCTGGGTTTGGTGCCGGTGGGTGTGGTGGGTGAGTTGTATGTGGCGGGTGTGGGGTTGGCACGGGGGTATGCGGGGCGGGCGGGGCTGACGGCGGAGCGGTTTGTGGCGGATCCGTTCGGTGGGCCCGGGGAGCGGATGTATCGCACCGGAGATCTGGTGCGGTGGGATGCGCAGGGCCGGTTGGTGTTCGTGGGGCGTGTGGACGATCAGGTGAAGGTGCGGGGTTTTCGGATTGAGTTGGGTGAGGTGGAGGGTGCGGCGGCCGCGCATCCGTCGGTGGGTCAGGTGGCGGTGGTGGTGCGGGAGGACCGTCCCGGGGATCGGCGGTTGGTGGCGTACGTGGTCCCTGCTGAGGGTGGGCCGGGGTGTGATGCGGGGGTGGTGCGGGAGTTTGTGCGGGGGCGGTTGCCGGAGTTCATGGTGCCGGGGGCGTGGGTGGTGCTGGACCGGCTGCCGGTGACGGCGAACGGCAAGCTGGACCGGCGGGCCCTGCCGGTGCCGGAGGTCCGGGGGTCTGGTTCGGGCCGTCAGCCACGTACGGCCGTGGAACGGACGCTGTGCCGTTTGTACGCCGAGGTGCTGGGCCTGGAGCGGGCGGGGGCCGAGGACGGCTTCTACGACCTCGGCGGCGACAGCATCTCCACCATCCAACTGGTCAGCCGGGCCAGAGCGGCTGGGCTGGTCATCACTCCGGCCGATGTGTTCGCCCACAAGACGGTGGCCCGGCTGGCGCACACGGCGACGCCCGTGACCGGTTCGGCTCGTGACCAGGCGGTCGATGTCCCGATCGGCGAGGCGACACCGACCCCCATCATGGAGTGGCTCCGTGAGCAGGGCGGCCCGGTCGGCGGGTTCTGCCAGGCGATGCTGATGGCCACACCCACCGGAGCCGGTACCCCGCGGCTCGCGGACGTCCTGCAGGCCGTGACCGACCACCACGACGCGCTGCGGCTCCGGTTGGCGGACCGCCCCGACGGGACATGGTCGCCCGAGGTGACAGCGGCGGGAACCATACGGGCCGCGCAGCGAGTGCGCCGTATCGAGACCACGGACGGCCGGCCCCCGGAAAGTCTGCTGGCCGAGCAGTTCACCGCCGCCCGTGGCCGCCTCGACCCGAGGGCGGGGGTGATGTGGCAGGCGGTGCACTTCGACGCCGGGCCGCGGCAATCGGGGCGGCTCCTGCTGGTCATCCACCACCTGGCGGTCGACGGCGTCTCATGGCGCATCCTGCTGCCGGACCTGGCCGCCGTCTGGGCGGCGATGGCGGCGGAACGGCCGGTGGAGTGGCAACCGGTCGGCACGTCGTTCCGCCGATGGGCCGCACTGCTCGCGGCCGAGGCGGACACGGAGGTCCGGGAGAGGGAGCTGCGCCACTGGGAGGAGGCCCTGGCCGACGTACGGCCCGTGGTGGCGGGGCGGACCGGCGGCGGCCGCGACACCTTCGGGACCGCAGGAAACATGGCGTTGCCCATGCCCGGTGAGGACACCGAGCCGCTGCTGACCCGAGTGCCCGGGGCGTTCCACGCCGGTGTGCACGATGTGCTGCTCGCCGCGTTCGCCGTGGCCCTCGACACATGGCGGGAGCGCCACGGCCGGGGCGCCGCCGGCGGGCCCGTGGTGGTGGACGTGGAAGGACATGGCCGGTCACACCTCCTGGCGGAGGAGGTGGACCTCTCGCGCACCGTCGGATGGTTCACCGCCCTCTATCCCGTCCGGCTGGAGCCGGGCCAGGTGGACCAGGAGGAGGTCCGGCGTGGCGGCCCCGTGCTCGGCCGTGCGGTCAAGCGCGTCAAGGAGCAGTTGCGGGCCCTCCCCGGCGAGGGGCTCGGCTACGGGCTGCTGCGCTACCTCAACCCCTGCACCCGGCCCCGCCTCGCCGCGCTCCCCACCCCCGACATCCGCTTCAACTACCTCGGCCGCATCGCCGCACCGCGCGGCGCGGCACCGTGGACACCCGCGGGGGACGGTACGAGCGCCGCCGGGGACGGTACGAGCGGGCCGCTCATGGCGGGCGCGGACGCCGACGCCCCGCTGCCCTACGTCCTGGAGCTGAACGCCGTCACGTACGACGGCCCCGATGGCCCGTACCTCGTGGCGCACTGGTCCTGGGCCCGTGGGCTGCTCACCGAGGAGGAGGTGAGCGACCTCGCACAGACCTGGTTCACGGTGCTGAAGGCCATCACGGCGCATGCCGAACGCCCGGAGGCGGGTGGCCGCACACCCTCCGACCTCCCCCTGGTGAATCTCGACCAGGACCAGATCGACCGACTCGAAGCAGCGTGGAGGAAGAAGCGATGACACAGTCAGGACTGCTCGATGTCTTGCCGCTGTCGCCCCTGCAAGAAGGGCTGCTCTTCCACGCCGTGCATGACGTCCACGCCGCCCATGACGTCAAAACCGTCCACGGCGTCCACGGTGTCCATGACGGGAGCGGTGGCGACGGGTACACGGTCCAGGTCGTCCTCCGGCTGGACGGGCATCTGCGCCCCGCCGCGCTGCGGGCGGCGGCAGAAACGCTCCTGGACCGCCACCAGAACCTCCGCGCCGCTTTTCTGCACGAAGGGATGGACCAGCCCGTCCAGGTTATCCCCCGCGAGATCGAGCTGCCGTGGGAGGAGATCGACCTCACCGAAACCGCCGAAGCCGAAGCCCATGCCGATGCCGATGCCGATGCCGAGCGCCACGCCGCATGCGAGCGTGTCCTGGACGGCGTGCGAAACCATCGGTTCGACCCCACCGACCCCCCGTTGCTCCGCTTCACCCTGATCCGTATCGGCACCGACCGCCACCTTCTGGCGCTCACCAACCATCACATCCTGCTCGACGGCTGGTCCTATCCCGTCCTGCTCCACGAACTGTTCGAGCTCTACGCCCGCGAAGGCGACGACAGCCACCTGCCGCCGGTGACCCCGTACCGGGACTATCTCACCTGGCTCGCGGCGCGGGACCGGGGGGCCGCCGAGGAAGGGTGGCGGCAGGCCCTGGCCGGGATCGAGGAACCCACTCTGTTGGCCCCGGCCGCCAACCCGGCACGCTCGGCCCGGCGGGACCGGGTCGCACTGGAACTCCCCGGTGACCTCACCGCGCGGCTGGAAGGCTGGGCACGCGACCACGGGTTGACCCTCGGCACCGTCATCCAGGGCGCCTGGGCCATCATGCTGCACCGCCTGACCGGCCGTGACGACGTCGTCTTCGGTATCACCACGGCCGGGAGGCCACCGGAGCTCCCGGGCGTCGAGAGCATGGTCGGACTGTTCATCAACACCGTGCCGGTGCGGATCACACTCGACCAGGACGAGACCCTGGCCACGCTGCTCGCCCGGGTGCAGAAGGAGCATGTCCGTCTCCTGGACCGCCAGTACACCGGCCTCACCGAGGTGTGCCAACTGGCCGGGCACCCACGACTCTTCGACTCGCTCGTCGTCGTGGAGAACTACCCCATGGACCCGGGCGCCGTCTGCCCACCGGGAACCGGCCTCCGGGTGACCGACATCAGCGGTCACGACGGCACCCATTACCCGCTCGGCCTGGTCGTCTTCCCCGGCGAGAGCCTGCGTCTTCGACTGGACTACCGCGCCGATGTGTTCGACCGCGCCACGGTCGAGAGCGTGCTGCGGCGTCTGTCCGCCTTGTTGGAGGCAGTGGTGATGGATGCGGGGCGGTGTGTGGGTGGCGTGGAGTTGGTGTCGGCGGCGGAGCGTGGGGTGTTGTTGGGCTGGGGCAGTGGCGGGGGCGGGACGGTGCCGTCGGGGACGGTGCCGGGGATGCTGGGTGAGCGGGTCGCGGTGGTGTGTGGCGAAGCCGCTTTGTCATTCGAGGAGTTGGGGTCGCGGTCGGATCGGTTGGCGCGGTTTTTGGTGGGGTGTGGGGTGGGGCCGGAGCGGTTGGTGGCGGTGGCGATGCCGCGTTCGGTTGATTTGGTGGTGGTGTTGCTGGCGGTGTTGAAGGCCGGTGGCGCGTACGTACCGGTGGATCCGGGGTTTCCGGCGGAGCGGGTGCGGTTCATGGTGGAGGATGCCGGGCCGGTGCTGGTGGTGGCGTCGGGTGAGGTGGCGGGCCGGTTGCCGTCGTTGGGTGTTTCGGTGGTGGTGCTGGATGATCCAGAGACCGAACGTGAGGTGGTGGGTTGTCCAGATGGCGAGGTGACCGACGCGGATCGTCCGGCGCCGCTGCATCCATCGCATCCGGCGTATGTGATGTACACCTCCGGCTCGACCGGCACCCCCAAGGGCGTTGTGATCACGCAGCAAGCCCTGGTGGCCCTGGCCCGCGACCGGGCGTTCGACAGCAGTGCACACGACTGCGTGTTGGTGCACTCGCCCCTCGCCTTCGACGCGTCCACCTATGAGCTCTGGGTTCCCTTGCTCCGTGGCGGCAAGCTCGTCCTGATGCCCGACGGCCCGCTCGACACCGTCTCCATGGCCAAGGTGATCGCCGAGCATGGCGTCACGGGCGTCTTCGCGACCACAGCGCTGTTCAACAGCCTCGCCGATGAGTCACCCGACTTCTTCGCGAACGTCCAGGAGGTGTGGACGGGTGGCGAGGCCGCTTCCCCCACGGCGGTGCGGCGGGTGACCGACACCTGCCCCGACACCGCCGTGGTGAACGCCTACGGCCCCACCGAGACCACGATGATCGCCACCTGCCACCGGGTGGTGAGGGGCGGATCGGCCGCCGAGGTGGTACCGATCGGCCGTGGTACGGACAGCACGCGGGTGTATGTGCTGGATGGTGGGCTGGGTTTGGTGCCGGTGGGTGTGGTGGGCGAACTGTATGTGGCGGGTGTGGGGTTGGCGCGGGGTTATGCGGGGCGTGCGGGGTTGACAGCGGAGCGGTTTGTCGCGGATCCGTTCGGCGCGGCTGGGGAGCGGATGTACCGGACCGGGGACCTGGTGCGGTGGGATGCGCAGGGCCGGTTGGTGTTCGTGGGCCGGGCGGATGATCAGGTGAAGGTGCGGGGTTTCCGGATTGAGTTGGGTGAGGTGGAGGGTGTGGTGGGTGTGCATCCGTCGGTGGGTCAGGTGGCGGTGGTGGTGCGTGAGGATCGTCCGGGGGATCGGCGGTTGGTGGCGTATGTGGTCCCTGCTGGGGGTGGGGGTGGGTGTGATGTGGGGGTGGTGCGGGAGTTTGTGCGGGGGCGGTTGCCGGAGTTCATGGTGCCGGGTGTGTGGGTGGTGTTGGACCGGCTGCCGGTGACGGCGAACGGGAAGCTGGACCGGCGGGCTCTGCCTGCTCCGCGGGGTGGTGGTGGATCGGAGTACGTCGCGCCCAGGGATGGGCCCGAGGAAGTGCTGTGTCGTTTGTTTGCCGAGGTGTTGGGTGTGGAGCGGGTGGGGATCGAGGAGGGTTTCTTCGATCTGGGTGGGCATTCGCTGCTGGCGACGCGGTTGGTGTCGCGAGTGCGGTCAGAGCTTGGGGTCGAGGTGCCGGTCGGGATGGTGTTCGAGGCGCCGACGGTGGCCGGGCTGGCTCGTCGGGTGGCCAGGGGCGCGGGTCAGGCGGGCCGGGAGCGGCCTGAGCTCGTGCGGTGTGATCGGCGGCCGGAGCGGTTGCCGGTGTCGTTCGCCCAGGGCCGTTTGTGGTTTCTGTATCGGTTGGAGGGCCGGTCGGCTACGTACAACATTCCGCTGGTGGTGCGCTTGTCGGGTGAGGTGGATGGTGAGGCGCTGGGGTGGGCGCTGTGGGATGTGGTGGGTCGGCATGAGAGCCTGCGGACGCTCTTCACCGAGGTGGATGGGGTGGCGTGCCAGCGGGTGCTGTCGGTGGAGGAGGCGGGCCGGCGGTGGCCGGGCCTGGAGACGGTCACGGTGGGCGACCGGGCCGAGGCCGAGCGGGCGGTTGCCGAGGTAGTACGGCACGCCTTCGACCTGGAGAAGGAACTGCCGCTGCGGGCCGTCCTGGTGCGGGAGTCCGCGCCGGAGCCCATATGCACACTGGCGCTGGTCGTGCATCACATCGCGGCGGATGGGTGGTCGCTGGGGCCGTTGTGGCAGGACGTGGCCGGGGCGTATGCGGTGCGGCGGGAGGACCGGGCACCGGGGTGGGAGCCGATTGCGGTGCAGTACGCCGACTACACGCTCTGGCAGCGCCAGGTGCTCGGTGCGGCTGATGCGCCGGGCAGTGTGCTGACCGACCAACTGGCCTACTGGCGCACCCATCTCGCGGGCATTCCCGAACAGCTTCCCCTGCCCACTGACCGGCCCCGCCCCCCGGTGGCCAGCCACCAAGGGCGCTGGGTCGCGTTCGAGGTCGGCCCCGAGACGCACGGCGAACTGGCGGCTCTGGCCCGTGAGGCCGACGCGAGTGTGTTCATGGTGCTTCAGGCGGCCGTGGCGGCCCTGCTGACCCGTCTGGGGGCGGGCACGGACGTTCCGATCGGCAGCCCCGTCGCCGGACGTCCCGACGATGCGCTGGACGACGTCGTCGGCTTCTTCGTCAACACGCTGGTGCTGCGTGCGGACACCTCCGGCGACCCATCCTTCCGGACGCTCCTCGAACGGGTCCGCGACACCGTCCTCGCGGCCTACGCGCATCAGGAGCTGCCGTTCGAGCAGCTGGTCGAAGCGCTCAATCCGGAGCGCACGCTCGCCCGCCACCCGCTGTTCCAGGTGTCCTTGGCGTTGCAGACCGCGTGGGATCAGGACTTCGCACTTCCGGGCACCACGGCCACGTTGGAATGGCCGGAGGCGCGGACGGCCAAGTTCGACCTGGCCTTCATGGTCAACGCACGCCAGGGCCACGGTGGGACGCACACCGGACTCGACGGGGTGCTGGAGTACGCCGTCGATCTCTTCGACCGGGAGACCGCCGCTGGGCTCGCCGAGCGCTTTCTGCGGGTGCTGGACGCGGTGGTGGCGCGCCCGGACGCACCGATCAGCCGCATCGACATACTGGACGCCGCCGAGCGACACCGGACCCTGGTGGCATGGAACGACACGGGACAGCCGGATCTGCCACGGCTGTCGTTCGGTGCGCTCTTCGAGGACCGGGTGCGCAGGTCCCCGGACGCCCTCGCCGTGGAGTGCGGAGCGCTCCGCCTGTCGTACGCGGACCTCGACGCCCGAGCCAGCCAACTCGCCCACCATCTCACCCAGCGCGATATCGGGCCGGAATCGCGCGTGGCCCTGGCCTTCGGCCGTTCCGTGGACATGGTGGTCGGGGCACTCGCCGTGCTGAAGACCGGCGCGGCATACCTGCCGGTCGACCCCGCCTATCCGGCGGAGTGGATCGCCTTCGTCCTGGCAGACAGCGCGGTGAGCGCGGTGGTCACGCGGAGCGCGTTCGCGGACTCACTGCCGAGTGCGGCCGTCTCCACCATGGTGACGGACACGGCGGAGACGATGTCCGACATCCGCCGGCAGCCGACCACCTTCCCGGCAGTGCCCGTGCCCCTGACCGCCGCGGCCTACGTGATCTACACATCGGGGTCGACCGGGCGTCCCAAGGGCGTGGTGGTCACCCACTCCGGCATCGCGGGGCTGGCAACGGCCCAGGTGGAACGGTTCGCTCTGGACTCGTCCGCGCGGATCCTGCAGTTGGCGTCGCCGAGCTTCGACGCCTCCGTGATGGAGTTCCTGATGGCATGCGCCTCAGGGGGTGCGCTGGTCATTCCGGAGCGGTCGGGGGTCCTGGCGGGTGAGGAGCTCGCCGGGATGATCCGGCGATGTGGGATCACCCATGCGTTGATCTCGCCGACCGTTCTGGCCGGTATGCCGACATCCGAACTCCCGTCGCTGCGAACGCTGTTGGTCGGCGGCGAGGCATGCGGCCCCGAACTCGTGGCACGGTGGGCGCCCGAGCGGCGGATGGTGAACGCCTACGGCCCCACCGAGGCGACGGTGTGGGCCACGGCAGGTGTCCTGGAAGCCGGACGCCATGCGTCGGCGGGTGGCGCGCCCACCATCGGCGTACCGGTCGTTGGTGCCCAGGTGTATGTCCTGGACGCGTGGCTGCGACCGCTGCCGACCGGAGTGGCGGGGGAGATCTACCTGGCCGGGGCGGGCCTGGCCAGGGGATATCTGGGCCGTCCCGGGCTGACGGCCGGGCGGTTCGTGGCGAGCCCCTTCGCCGGGCCCGGGTGCGGGGGCGGGTCCGGGTGCGGGTCCGGGTCCGGAACGCGGATGTACCGCAGCGGGGACCTCGGCCGATGGCGGTCGGATGGGGCTTTGGAGTTTGTGGGGCGTGTGGATGATCAGGTGAAGGTGCGGGGTTTTCGGATTGAGTTGGGTGAGGTGGAGGGTGTGCTGGGTGCGCATCCGTCGGTGGGTCAGGTGGCGGTGGTGGTGCGTGAGGACCGTCCCGGGGATCGGCGGTTGGTTGCGTACGTGGTGCCTGCCGAGGGTGGGCTGGGGTGTGATGTGGGGGTGGTGCGGGAGTTTGTGCGGGGGCGGTTGCCGGAGTTCATGGTGCCGGGTGTGTGGGTGGTGTTGGAGCGGTTGCCGGTGACGGTGAACGGCAAGCTGGATCGGCGGGGGTTGCCGGTGCCGGAGGTTGGGGGTTCTGGTTCGGGTGGTGGGCCGTGTACGGCGGTGGAGCGGGCGCTGTGTCGTTTGTTTGCTGAGGTGTTGGGTGTGGAGCGGGTGGGGGTGGAGGAGGGTTTCTTCGATCTGGGTGGGCATTCGTTGTTGGCTACGCGGTTGGTGTCGCGAGTGCGGTCGGAGCTGGGAATGGAGCTCCCCGTAGGGGCGGTGTTCGAGGACCCGACGGTGGCCGGGCTGGCGCGTCGGCTGGCCGGGGGTGCGGTGGGTCAGGTGGATCGGGATCTGCCGGGGTTGGTGCGGTGTGATCGGCGGCCGGAGCGGTTGCCGGTGTCGTTCGCGCAGAGTCGTTTGTGGTTTCTGTATCGGTTGGAGGGCCGGTCGGCTACGTACAACATTCCGTTGGTGGTGCGGTTGTCGGGTGAGGTGGATGGTGAGGCGCTGGGGTGGGCGTTGCGGGATGTGGTGGGTCGGCATGAGAGCTTGCGGACGCTCTTCACCGAGGTGGATGGGGTGGTCTGTCAGCGGGTGCTGTCGGTGGAGGAGGCGGGCCGGCGGTGGCCGGGGCTGGAGACGACCACTGCGGGCGGCCGGGCCGAGGCTGAGCGGGCGGTTGCCGAGGTGGTGCGGCACGCCTTCGACCTGGGGGAGGAACTGCCACTGCGGGCGGTGATGGTGCGGGAGTCTGCCTCGGCGGGGTCTGGATGCACGCTGGCGTTGGTGATGCATCACATCGCCGCGGATGGGTGGTCGCTGGGGCCTTTGTGGCGGGATGTGGTTCGCGCTTATGGCGCGCGGCGGGAGGGCCGGGCACCGGGGTGGGAGCCGTTGCCGGTGCAGTATGCCGACTACGCGCTCTGGCAGCGCCAGGTGCTCGGTGCGGCTGATGTGCCGGGCAGTGTGTTGGCCGAGCAATTGGATTATTGGCGTGTCAAGTTGGAGGGTGTGCCTGAGCGGCTTCCGTTGCCCAGTGATTGGCGGCGTCCTGTGGTGGCGAGTCATCGGGGTGGGACGGTGGGGTTTGTGTGGCCGGGGTGGTTGCATGGTGGGTTGGTGGGGGTGGCGGGTGTGGAGGGTGCGACGTTGTTCATGGCGTTGCATGCGGGGCTTGCGGGGGTGTTGACGCGGTTGGGTGCGGGTGAGGATGTGGTGGTGGGGTCGGTGATTGCCGGGCGTGGGGATGAGGCGCTGGAGGATTTGGTCGGGTTTTTTGTGAATACGTTGGTGTTGCGGGTGGATACGTCGGGGCGTCCTGGGTTTCGGGAGTTGTTGGGGCGGGTGCGGGCGGTGGATCTGGAGGCGTATGCGCATCAGGATGTGCCGTTTGAGTATCTGGTGGAGGCGTTGAATCCGGCGCGGACGTTGGCGCATCATCCTTTGTTCCAGGTGATGCTGGCGCTGCAGAACACCGCACACAGCGGTTTTGACCTGCCGGGCGCGCAGGGCAGGGTGGAGCAGGTCGGTGCGGACACTTCCCGGATGGATCTGCTGATCAGCGTTGGTGAGCGTCATGCGGACGATGGCGCGCCCGCTGGGCTGGACATCACGGTGGAGTACAACACCGACATCTTCACCGAGCGGACGATTGAGTCGGTCATCCAACGGTGGCGTCGCCTGCTGGAGACAGCCCTGACCGACCCCGACCTGCCGGTCAGCGACATCGACCTACTGGAAACCGACGAGCGCGCTGCACTCCTCCGCCAAGGCAACTCCACCGCCGCCCACCCTTCACCCGCCGCCACCACCACCCTCCCCGCCTTGCTGACCGCCCAAGCCGTCCACACTCCCCACGCACCCGCCCTGGCATGGGGAGACGAGTGCCTCACTTACGAGGAAGTCGACGTACGGGCGAATCGGCTGGCCCGGTATCTGATCGGGCGTGGAGCCGGGCCGGAAGCGGTGGTGGCCGTGGCGGTGTCCCGCTCGCTCGACATGGTTATCGCGGTTGTGGCGGTCCTCAAGTCGGGCGCCATCTATCTGCCGATCGACATGGCGTACCCGCCGTCCCGTATCGGCTTCATGCTGCGCGACGCGCGCCCTCTCGCGGTGGTGACGACCAGCCGCACCCCCGGCGATCTGGGTTGCGACGACGTTCCTAGGGTGGTGCTCGACGATTCGCTCACCGCTGACACGATCGCAGCCCTGTCCGGCTCCGATGTCACCGATGCGGATCGTGTGCACCCTCTGCATCCCATGCACCCGGCCTATCTCATCTACACCTCCGGTTCCACCGGCACCCCCAAGGGGGTCGCCGTGCCGCATGCCGGAATCGCGAGCCTGGCGCTGACCCAGGCCGACCGGTTCGACGTGGGCGAGGGGAGCCGGGTCCTGCAACTGGCCTCACCCGGTTTCGATGTGTCCATGATGGAGGTGGTCATGGCCGTTGCCACCGGGGCCACATTGATCGTTCCGCCCGCCCGGCCGCTGGTGGGCGAGGACTTGGCCGTCGTACTGCGGGATCAACGCATCAGCCACACCGTCATGTCGCCGACCGTGCTGGGCAGCATTCCCGATGGCGCGTTCCCCGACCTCCGCACCTTGATCATCGGGATTGAGGCATGTCCGGGGGAACTGGTCCAGCGGTGGTCCGTCGGGCGGCGGATGGTGAATGCCTACGGCCCCACCGAGGCCACGGTGTATGTCACGGCCACGGGCCAGCTCTCCGGTCCGGACGTGCCCCCGATCGGTGGACCGGTCGCCGGTATGCGGGTGTATGTGGTGGATGGTGGG
The DNA here is from genome assembly GCF_017874715.1 of Streptomyces iranensis. Lineage (GTDB taxonomy): Bacteria > Actinomycetota > Actinomycetes > Streptomycetales > Streptomycetaceae > Streptomyces > Streptomyces iranensis. The sequence continues at coordinate 221,020 of NZ_JAGGLR010000025.1, forward strand.
TTGGGTTTGGTGCCGGTGGGTGTGGTGGGCGAACTGTATGTGGCGGGTGTGGGGTTGGCGCGGGGTTATGTGGGGCGTGCGGGGTTGACGGCGGAGCGGTTTGTGTCGGATCCGTTCGGTGGGGTGGGGGAGCGGATGTATCGGACGGGGGATTTGGTGCGGTGGCGGTCGGATGGGGCTTTGGAGTTTGTGGGGCGTGTGGATGATCAGGTGAAGGTGCGGGGTTTTCGGATTGAGTTGGGTGAGGTGGAGGGTGTGCTGGGTGCGCATCCGTCGGTGGGTCAGGTGGCGGTGGTGGTGCGTGAGGATCGTCCGGGGGATCGGCGGTTGGTGGCGTATGTGGTGCCTGCTGGGGGTGGGGGTGGGTGTGATGTGGGGGTGGTGCGGGAGTTTGTGCGGGGGCGGTTGCCGGAGTTCATGGTGCCGGGTGTGTGGGTGGTGTTGGAGCGGTTGCCGGTGACGGTGAATGGGAAGTTGGATCGGCGGGGGTTGCCGGTGCCGGAGGTTGGGGGTTCTGGTTGGGGTGGTGGGCCGCGTACGGCGGTGGAGCGGGCGCTGTGTCGTTTGTTTGCTGAGGTGTTGGGTGTGGAGCGGGTGGGGGTGGAGGAGGGTTTCTTCGATCTGGGTGGGCATTCGTTGTTGGCGACGCGGTTGGTGTCGCGAGTGCGGTCGGAGCTTGGGGTCGAGGTGTCGGTCGGGATGGTGTTCGAGGCGCCGACGGTGGCCGGGCTGGCCAGCAGGCTGGGGAGTGGCGACGGTGGGAAGGGCCTCGATGTCCTGCTGCCGCTGCGGCCACGCGGCAGCCGCGCACCGCTCTTCTGCGTCCACCCGGCCGGTGGGATCAGCTGGCCCTATTCCGGGCTGCTGCGCCATATCGACGCCGACCACCCCGTCTACGGCCTCCAGGCCCGGGGGCTGTCCGGTACGGAGACACCCCACGCCACGGTCGAGGAGATCGCGGCGGACTATCTGCGTCAGATCCGTACCGTGCGGCCACACGGCCCGTACCACCTCCTCGGCTGGTCCTTTGGCGGCATCGTCGCCCACGCGATCGCGACCTGGCTCCAGGAGGAGGGTGAGGAGGTGGCCTTGCTGGCCGTGCTCGACACCTACCCCCTGGCGGCCGTGCCTGCGGAGGAATCGCTGCCAGAGGCGGGAGACCGCGATATCCGGGGAATGTTCCTCGACGTCCTGGCGGACGGGGCGTACTCCCTGGACGAGGAGATCCTGACGGCACTGTGCCACAGCCACGCCCAGCATGAGCGAGCCGCCAAGGAACACCGGCCTCGGCGGTTCCACGGGGAGATGGACCTCTTCATCGCGACGGAGGAACCCACCGACCACCGGACCGCCGCATGGCGTACGGCTGATTCCTGGGCACCGTACGTCGAGGGAGACATCCGGACCCACGATGTGCCCAGTACGCACGACCACCTGATGACGCAGCGGGCACTGAATCACATCGGCCCCGTTGTCGCCCGGGGGCTCGCGCGGCCGTAGCGCGGGCCGGGGCGTGGCGCCCCGGCCCGGAGCGGCTCTCACTCCTCCAGGTCCGCCCACTCGGCTTCGAGATCGCTCTCGAGGTTGGTGATGTCGTGTTGGGTGAGGGTGAGGAGGGGGAGGTCGGAGGGGGTTCGGCCGCCGGTGTGGTGTTGGGTGTGGGTGGTGAGGGC
>NZ_JAGGLR010000026.1 GCF_017874715.1 Streptomyces iranensis
CCGCCGGGCCGAGCCCCGCCCCCCCCGCGCGGACCCGGGGGGCGCGCCGGCGGGGGGGGGGGCCCCCCGGGGCCCGCGGGGGGGGGGGGGGGTCCCCCCGGGCCCCCCCCGCGACCCGCTGTTTGCCCAAGGACGGTATCGGTGCAATCTCGGCACGGATACGATGCGGTCAGGTAGGGCGGATCCATGTGGAGGCGCCGCATGTGGAGGGCAGGGCCATGCGATCGGTGAGCCGCACCGGACTGTTGGCCACAGGATTGGGCCTGGGAGCTGTCGGCGGTTTCGTCGGCAGTCTGCTCAGGGAGCGTAGTGCGCTGTCAGCCGCCCGTGGCGCGGCTGGCCACGGAAGTGAAGGACTGGCTTCATGGGGCGTCGGCTCGTACCGCTCACGCTGGACAACCTCCCGGACATCCCCAAGCGCTGCCGCGCCTGTGTCTTCTGGGAGCTCGATCCGGTCAGCGGCGAAGCAGCCGTAAGGGCCGGCCGGCCGGAGCTGGAGAAGGAGGCATGGATCTCCGCCGTTCTGCTGGAGTGGGGATCCTGCGGTCGGGTGGTCTATGTCGATGAGGTCCCGGTGGGTTTTGTGCTGTACGCGCCTCCGGCGTATGTGCCGCGCTCCACGGCCTTTCCGACGAGTCCGGTCGCTGCGGATGCCGTCCAGCTGATGACGGCATGGCTGATGCCCGGGTACCAGGGGCAGGGGCTGGGCCGGGTGATGGTGCAGACCGTCGCCAAGGATCTGATCCGCCGGGGCTTCAAGGCGGTGGAGGCGTTCGGGGACGCCACGTGGAAGGAACCGGCGTGTGTGCTGCCCGCCGATCATCTGCTGGCCGTGGGCTTCAAGACCGTACGGCCGCATCCGCGCTACCCCCGGCTGAGGCTGGAGCTGAGGACGACGATCTCCTGGAAGGAGGATGTCGAGCTGGCGCTGGACCGGCTGCTCGGCGCCGTCCAGAAGGAGCCCGCGCTTCGGCCGCTGTAGCGGGTTCCACGTGAAACACGAAGGGGCTGCCCGATGGGCAGCCCCTTCGTGTATGAGGGCGACGCGTGGTGCGCTCAGCCGATGAAGTCGGCCAGGTCGCGCTCGATGGCGGCCTTGGGCTTGGCGCCGACGATGGTCTTGGCGACCTCGCCGCCCTGGTAGACATTGAGCGTCGGGATGGACATCACGCCGTACTTGGCGGCCGTCGCCGGGTTCTCGTCGATGTTGAGCTTGGCGATGACGATCTTGTCGGGGTGCTCGGCCGCGATGGCCTCCAGGGAGGGGGCGATCTGGCGGCACGGACCGCACCAGGCGGCCCAGAAGTCGACGAGTACCGGCTTGTCGCTCTTGAGGACCTTCTCCTCGAAGTCGGCGTCCGTCACGGTGACCGTGGCACCGGCCATGGCAATCTCCTTAGTGAGTTGGTGCAGAGGTGGGAAGCGGAGTCAGACGGTGGCGTCGCCCTGGCCGAGCGAGGCGAGGTACCGCTCGGCGTCCAGTGCCGCAGAGCAACCGGTGCCGGCCGCGGTGATCGCCTGACGGTAGGTGTGGTCCACGACATCGCCGGCGGCGAAGACACCGGGCAGGTTGGTCCGGGTGGTGGGCGCGTCCACCTTCAGGTACCCGTCGTCGTCCAGGCCCAGCTGGCCCTTGAACAGCTCGGTGCGCGGGTCGTGGCCGATCGCGATGAACAGTCCGGTGACCGGCAGCTCGGAGGTCTCGTCCTTCTTGACGTCGCGGATCGTGAGACCGGAGAGCTTGCCGTCGCCGTGGATCTCCTCGACCAGGCTGTCCCAGATGAATGAGATCTTCGGGTCGGCGAAGGCCCGCTCCTGCATCGCCTTGCTGGCGCGCAGGGTGTCCCGGCGGTGGACCACGGTGACCGACTTGGCGAACCGCGACAGGAAGGTCGCCTCCTCCAGGGCCGTGTCGCCGCCGCCGATGACCGCGATGTCCTGGTCCTTGAAGAAGAACCCGTCACAGGTGGCACACCAGGAGACACCGCGGCCGGAGAGCTCGTCCTCACGCGGCAGCCCCAGCTTGCGGTGCTGGGAGCCGGTGGCCACGATGACGGTCTTGGCACGGTGGACCGTGCCGGCGGAGTCGGTGACGGTCTTGATCTGCTCACTGAGGTCGACCGCGGCCACGTCGTCCGGAATGAGCTCGGCGCCGAAGCGCTCGGCCTGGGCCCGCATGTTGTCCATCAGGTCGGGGCCCATGATCCCGTCCCGGAAGCCCGGGAAGTTCTCCACATCGGTGGTGTTCATCAGGGCGCCACCCGCGGTCACGGAGCCTTCGAAGACCAGCGGCTTCAAGGAAGCGCGGGCGGTGTAGAGCGCGGCCGTATAGCCCGCGGGCCCGGAACCGATGATGATCACGTTGCGGACGTCGCTCACGGATGTCTTCCTTGTCTCTGCCGACTGCCGGACTGCTGACTGGGCGGGCGGCTCCGGGTTCCCCCGGAATTCCGCTGCCACCCCACCCAACGGATCCTACGGGTCAGGCATTCCCGAGCGCTGTCAGGCAGGGCCCCGGTGTGCGGTGTGCCTCAGCGCCGCGGGTAGGTCCGGGTCACCAGGAGCTCCCCGGGAGCCGTCGGGGACGCCGAGACGCAGGACGCGTCGATCACAAAGGCATCGACGCGCGAGCTGTCGGAGGGGTGCGGGAGGACGACGATATAGGCGCTCTGGCCGTCGTAGGTGTCCTGCTGTGCCGCGAGAGCCGGCTCCTTGCGGCCGGTGCCGCTCTGTACGCAGGAGGGCACCTCAGGGTCGTCATCGGCGCGCAGCGGCACATCGGGTGAGTTGCCCTGCCCGGTGACGCCGTCCGACGCGGTGGACTTCCGGTCGGCGAGCAGTTCGTGCACGCGGTCCTTGAGTGTGCCCGAGGAGAGGGTGGACTTCCCGGTGGGGCTCTGGCTGGCGTGCGCCTGGGTGTCGCTGTCGCTGTTATCGCCGGAGGAGCCGCTCTGGAGGAAGAAGGATCCGATGCCGATCACCGCCGCGGCGCATGCGCCGCCGAGGACCGCCTTGCGCCAGCGGCGGGCGCGGCCGGGGCGGGTGCCGGGTCCGGTGGTTCCCCGTCCAGGACCGGTGGCCCCACGCGGGCGCCCGGCGGGCCGGTCCGCCGCGATGGACGGCTTGGCCGTGGGCTCCACGGTGTCGGATCCGGGGTCGCTGGAGGCGTCATCGGGCGCCGTTTCACGTGAAACAGGCGGGTGCGCGGCGTCCGGATCCGGAGTTTCACGTGAAACATCGGCCACGCGCTCGGGGGTGGTCGCGTCGAGAAGCGCTTCGGCGGCCAGCGCCGCGTCGATGCGGCCCGCGACATCGGCGGGCATCCGCACCGGCCCCGGGAGGGTCCCGAGCAGAGCGCGAATCTCGTCCAGGGACTCCCGTACGTCCGTACACAGCACGCAGCTCGTGAGGTGAGTGCGCACATCGACGGCGCGGGACGGAGAGAGCAGACCCTCGGTGAGTGCGGAGATCTCCGCGACTTCAGGGTGCTCTTCCGTGTCCGTCGAGGATGTCACGCTCGCCCACCTCCGCCCTTCACGGCATCTGTGTCGTTCGGTCCTGCCGTCGGTGGGACGGACGTCCCCTGCGTCCGGTTCCTTCCCATGCTCGAGGGTGAGCTACCCCTCCCACTGGGGTGGAGATGTGAGAGGAGGGGCAGCAGTCGTGCGCGGCCCCGGGCGCAGCGGCTCTTGACGGTGCCGGTGGGAACGTCCAGCACCTTCGCCGCCTCCGCGACGGGGTAGCCCTGCATATCGACCAGCACCAGGGCCGCGCGCTGTTCGGGAGGGAGGGTGCGCAGCGCCTGGAGGAGTTCGCGGTGGAGATCACCGCGCTCGGCGGGGGCGGCGGCCGACTCATGGGGTTCCAGGAGCTGCTCGAGCCGCTCGGTGTCGTCGACGGGGGAGGTGCGACGGGAGGCGGCCTTGCGGGCCCGGTCCAGGCAGGCGTTGACCGTGATGCGGTGGAGCCAGGTGGTCACGGCGGACTGGCCCCGGAACGTGTGGGCGGCGCGGTAGGCGGAGACGAGCGCGTCCTGGACCGCGTCGGCCGCTTCCTCACGGTCGCCGAGGGTGCGCAGCGCCACCGCCCAGAGTCTGTCGCGGTGGCGCCGCACTATTTCGCTGAAGGCGTCCGGGTCGCCGTCGACGTGCCGGGCGAGGAGCTCGCCGTCGCTCGCTCCGCCGATGGTGGCGTCGTCCAACGTTGAGCCCCTCCCCTCTCGGCCGACCGTAGAGGGTCAGCCCTTGACCTTGATCTCCGAGATGCCGCCACGGTAGCGATCGGGGGTGCTGGCCGGAAGCTCCGTGATGTGGACCAGGACGTATCGCGTCCGTACCGGCTTGTCGAGAACGGTGGACAGCTTCTTCCCGACGCTCTTCAGATCGGTGAGGTGCTTGGAGAAGGCGCTGAGTGAGGTGGGGTCGGAGGCGGAGGGATCGGCGGCGAGGACTTCCACCTTCTGGCCGGCGCTGTAGAAGTCGATGTCGAGGCTCGAGACGCTTTTGGCGCTGCCGAGGTCGACGATGATGCCACTGCCCTGCTTGCGACCGGGCAGATTACCGAAGTTCGGGTAGTTGTAGAACAACTTGGTCACCCAGGCGGTGTCCGTATCGCCGTCGACGGCGCCATCGACCTTGTCCGGCGCGAAGGGCGCGTCCAGCGGCGAGAACTCCGTGGCGCTATCGATGCTGAGCGGCTTGCCCACCGGCTTCAGGCCCTTGCCGTCGTCCTTCTCACCGGTGGACTTGCCCGGACTGGACTTGTTCTCCTCCTTGAGGAGGGTGTCCGCGAGCTGCCAGCTGCCGAGGCCGAGAGCGGCGATCAGAAGGGCGGAGACGGTCCACTTGAGGGCCTTGCCCGTGCGGCTCTGCAGCGGCGGCGGAGGCGGCACGGGAGCGACCGGACGGGCCGTGTGCGCGGTGCCGCCGCGGTTCGGCTGCTGGCCGTACACACCCTGTTGGTACGTCGTGCGCTGGTACGCCGGGGAAGGGGTGAAGGCGGGCTCCGGCGGCCGGATACGCGGCGTGGCCGCGACGGCCTTGGCCAGCTCCTCGGGGGTGGTGCAGGGCTGGTCCTGACGGGAGGCGGTGGCCCCGTCGTTGACCAGCGCGCGCATCGCGAGCTCGGACAGACCGCGGTGAACTCCGGCGCGGACCTGGTCGGGAGCGATCAGGCCCACGCCCTTGGGCAGCCCGGAGAGGCCGTAGGCGTCGGCCTCGTACGGCCAGCGCTGAGTGAGCGCCGCGTACAGCAGCGCGCCGATCGCCTCGGTGTCGGTGCGCTGGGGGTGGTCGACGCTGATACCACGCAGGGCGGCCATGACGGCCAGTCCGCGGATACGGTACTGGCCGGACTCGGTGCGCAGCACGGAGCCGGGGTTCAGCCGCAGATGGGCCAGGCCCTCGCGGTGGGCGGCGGCCATGGCCTGGGAGACCTGGCTGACCAGTTGGTACGCGTCGTGCGGCTCGAGCGGCCCGGCGGCCAGCACCGCCGTGAGCTCGGTGGCGTCGGGAAGCCACTCATGGACGACATAGACAAGATCGTTCTCCTCGACGGCGTCGAGGACCTGGACGAAGCGGGGATCGCCCAGCAGGGCCGCCGAACGGGCGGCTGCGAGCACCGACCTGGCGCGCGGATGGTCCGCGGGCACGACATGCACCCCGACGGCACGCCGCAGTTTCTCGTCCACGGCACGCCAACTGCTGAATCCGTCCAGACGGGTGACGCACTCCTCCAGACGGTAGCGTCTGGCCAGCTTGTGACCGCTGTGCAGTTCGAGCGGGTTCGCTTCGGCCGCGGCGCCCGTATCGTCGGTGACCGCGGCCTCTGTACCCTTGCCGACCTTCTGTTTCGTCCCCGCCCCGTCGGCCGTGGCCTTACCCGCCTCGGCGGTCAGCGGCTCCTCTCCACCGCTGTCGGCCACGTCGACGGCAGCCGTGCTCCGTTCCGCCACCGTCGTTCCTGCCTCCCCATCCGTTGCGCCTACTCCGAGCCAAGACAATTGTGCCCACAGTCCGCCGCTATGCACGACACACGGTGGCGGACGATGGTTGTGCTCAATGATCAGCGTCCGAGTCGTCCGCGCACCATACCGACCATGGCCGTCAGCTCATCAACGCGCATCCGTTTCGCAGCAATGTAGAAGACCGCGATAAGAACGAGACCGCCACCCAGCAAAGCCGCTACGGAGCCGACGACGCCCATTCCGAGGGTTTGCATGATGGTGTAGGCCGAGCCGCCGCCCAGGAGGGCGGCGGGGATGCTGGCGCCGACGAGGCGGGTGTAGGTGCGCACGACGCGGGGGCCGTCCAGATCGCCGCCCAGCCGGTTGCGCAGCCGCTTCCAGGCCACACCCACGCCGATGGCGTAGGCCAGGCCGTAGGCGGCCGCCATACCGGCGACGGCCCAGCGGGCGGGGAGCAGGAGATAGGCGAGCCCGGATCCGGCGGCGTTGACGGCGGCGATGATCACCGTGTTGTAGAAGGGGGTGCGGGTGTCCTCGTAGGCATAGAAGCCGCGGAGGACGACGTACTGCACGGAGAAGGGGATCAGACCCAGGCTGAACGCCATGAGGATGTAGCCCATGGAGACGGCCGCATCGGTGCCGGAGGCGCCGAACAGCAGGGTGCACATGGGGATGCCCAGGGCGATGAAGCCGAAGGCGAGCGGGACGATGGCGACCGCGGAGGTGCGCAGGCCCTGCGAGATGTCGTCGCGGACCGCTCCGGCGTCCCCGTCGTGGGCCGCCCGGGAGATCCGGGGCAGCAGCGAGGCCATGACGGAGACGGTGATGATCGCCTGCGGCATGCCCCAGATGAGCTGGGCGCTGGAGTAACCGACGAAGCTCATGCCCGGTGCGTTCTGGTTCTCGGCCTCGGCACCGGCCGCGGTGGACAGCTGGGTCACGACCAGCACGCCCGCCTGGTTGGCGAGGACGAACAGAACCGTCCACTTGGCCAGCTTGGCGGCCTTGCCGAGGCCGTGGCCGCGCCAGTCGAAGCGCGGCCGGAAGCGGAAGCCGGTGGCACGCAGATAGGGGAACATCGCCAGGGACTGGACGACGAGCCCCAGCAGGGTGCCCATGCCCAGCAGCCGGATGCCTTCGGCGGTGATGGTCGTGGTGTCCATCTTGGAGCTGCCGGCGGTGCCGAACACCCAGATGAACAGGCCGAAGGTGAAGATTATGACGATGTTGTTCAGTACGGGGGTCCACATCATCGCCCCGAACCGGCCCCGGGCGTTGAGGATTTGGCCGACCACCACGTGAATGCCCATGAAGAAGATGGTGGGCAGGCAGTAGCGGGCGAAGGTGACCGCGACCTCGTTGTCGGCGGGGTTGTCCGCGATGGTCGGCGACATCACGCGGATCAGCACCGGCGCGGCGAGCACGGTCACCGCGACCAGGAGGCCGAGCACCACCATCACCAGGGTGAGCAGCCGGTTGGCGAATGCCTCGCCGCCGTCGTCGTCCTCCTTCATCGCGCGCACGAGCTGCGGGACGAAGACGGAGTTCAGACCCCCGCCGATGGTGAGGATGTAGACCATCGTCGGCAGCGTGTAGGCGAGGGCGTAGGTGGAGCCGAGGGTGGCCGCGCCCAGGCCCGCGAGGACCACCATCTGCCGGACGAAGCCGGTGAGCCGGGAGACCAGGGTGCCCGCCGCCATCAGCGCGCTGGACTGGAGCACGCTGGACGCGCGTCCCTTGCCCCCTGAGGGCTTCTTCGGCTCGGGCTCGGTCGCGGGGGCGGTCACCACCGGGGCGGCCACCGTGGGGGCGGCGGCTGTCGCGCCGGCGAACTCGGATCTGGGCGGTCCGGGGAACGGCGCCTGCCCCTGAGCGGGCGCCTGGCCCTGGGGGTAGTTCTCCGGGCCCTGCGGGTAGCCCTGGCCCTGGCCGGGCCGGGGGTCATAGGGCTGCTGATCGCGGTAGAGATGTGCGAAGGCGTCCCGCTGCGGCTGCTCCCCCGCCCCGTAGCCGTCACCGGCTCCCGGATAGCCCTGGCCCGCCTGATCGGCGGTGTACGGCTGCTGTACGGCGCCCTGGGGGCCGGCGGCGGCCTGGGGGGACCAGGCGCGCGGGTCGGGGCCCTGCGGTGTGGGGGGCTGCTGGTAGTACTGCTGCTGGTAGCCGTCCTGCTGCGAGGCGTGGGAGGAGCGCCGGTCGTACAGGGGGTCCGTCAGCGGATCGTGGGCGTACCGATCCTGCGTCGGATACGGGTAGGGCGTGAAGCTGCCCGTCGCGTACGAGTCGTCCAGATACGGATCCGGTGCGTAGTACTGCTGGCCGTACGACTGGCGCGGATCGGCCGGAGGCGCCTGGTGGGCGTCGCCCAGATACGGATCCTGCTGGTGCGGTTCCTGTCCGTAAGGGTCGTGGGGGCCGTGAGGGGACGGCTGTGGCGGCGGTGGCACTCGGCCATCACCGTCATACGGCGCGTTCATCGCTACCCCACCTCATCGTCCACTGCGGCCCACCGGCCCCGGCATTGCTCAATGGTCCACTTTCTCACCCGAGCCGGACGGGCCAGCGCTTTGCGATCCGGTGTCCGATGCCGGGTCACTCGGCTGCTCGGGCACAAGGGCGTGTGCGGAGTCACACCGGTCGTTCTCCGGGGCCTCGCTGTCGTCCTCATCCTGCCCGTGCGCCTCCTCGGCGTCTTCCCCGTCCCCGCCGTCCTCACCACTCCTGGCGGCCGCGCGCTTGCGCTGCACATAGATCCGGACACCGGCGAGGACCAGCAGCAGCACACCGCCGGCGATCACGAGAATCACGGTCGACGTGATCTCGGTGACATTCACCTCGAACAGCATCTCGTCGCCGTACGGCTGCCCGTCCGGGGTGTAGAGCCGCGCCGAGACCCACACCGGGCCGTTCGCGTTGGCCGTGGTCCCGAACTTCACGGACTGGCTGTGGCCGCCCTCCACATTGACCAGCTGGGGGTCGCTGACCTCCAGCCTGTTGCCTTGCTGGGAGCGCAGGACGAGCCGCAGCTCGACGCTCTGCACCAGGTTGTTCTGGACGGTTACCGGGACGGTCGCGCTGCGCCCGGAGAGAGTCATGTCCGTCTTCGGGACCAGGCGCACCTTCTTGGTGAGCCCGGAGAGATAGGTCTGCACATCGTGCCGGAAGCCGGTCGCGTTCTGCGCCTCGCTGCGCCACGAGGTCGACATCTCGCGCCTGATCGCGTTCCCGAAGGGGGTGACCACCCGGTACTTGGCGGTCAGGATCGGCTCGAAATTGTCCAGGGTCTTCTGGGTCTCCTGGATCCGGTCGAACGCCTCGGTGGGCAGTTCCCGCGCGCGCAGCGAGCGGGGGTAGGAGCGGGTGCTCGGCACCCGCTGGGTGGCGCTCGGGTCGGGCTTGGCCTTCGCGGCCTGCCCTAGGCTCATTGGCTGAGTCCACTGCCCGGAGAGGCCCTCCATGGCCGCCGCCATCGACTGCGCCTGGCTGGTGGTGGGCGTCCGCTGGGGGGCGACCACGATACTGCGCTGCCTGTCCGGCGCCTGCAGATTGATCATCTGGCTCTGGGCCAGGAACCGCTGGATGGCGAGGGTGGAGTTCTCGGCCTTGGACATGTCGCCGGTGAAGGCCGTCGACAGCCGCGCGTCGGCGACCACCGCCGTATTGCCGCCGCCGATCTGGCGGGCCGCGGTGGGGGTGTAGGAGAGCCCGCCGGTCTCGCGCAGGCTGTCGCTGCGGGCGATCACGTTGTGGGCACCCGCGGAGGTGGCGACGTCCACGATCGAGGAGTCGACCGCGCCGTCCACCGGCCAGGCGAAGTCCGTACGCGGCCTCACCCCGGTGATGGTCTCCACGGTCGTCGAGGCGAGCTCGGTGGCGCCCTGGAGGTGGCTGAGAGCGCCGGTGACGTTCTTACCGCGGTGGGCGAGCGAGGCGAGGTCGGGGTCGGCGAACGGCAGCGCGACCACCTGCTTGCCGTCCACGGCCTTCTGGAGGGCGTCCAGCCACTGCTTGGCGACGGTCTGGCCGCGGCCCGCCCTGGTCCCGTTGCCCGAGGGGTTCTGGACCTCGTACTTCTTGGTCATCGCGTCGACCGTGGCGAGCAGGTCCGGGTCGACCACCCAGGTGATGGGGAGGTTCTTCCCCAGGGCGACCATCTGCTGCAGCCGGCCGCCCGGGGCCAGCTCCTTGGCCAGGCGGTCGTCCCGGAAGATCGGGGTGCGGTCCTCGTCGTTGTCCGTGCGGGCGGTCACATGGGTGGCGGAGATCAGCGGCCACAGATAGGTGAGCTGGGACTTCTTCTGGGACGGGCCCGACTGCCAGGGCAGGAAGGTCCGCTCGATGCCCAGCACCTGCGGCCAGGGCTGATGGGAGGTGTCACCGGTGAGCGAGACGCCGAGCTGGTAGACGCCGTTCTCGCCCAGGTGCAACTGATCCACCGGTATGGAGAGGGAGAAGTCGCGGCTGGTGCCGGCCGCCAGCTTGCCGATCTTCTTGGCGTATTTGCCGTCGATCTCGGTGCCGTCGAGCCCCTCCGTATAGCCGGTGCGGTGGGCCGTGGTGTCGATCGCGCTGCGGCCGCTCATGGTCGGGCCCACGCGGAGGCCCACACGGGCGTCCGAGACCGTGCCCTTGGTGTCGTTGGTGACGGTGCCGCTGACGGTGAGGGTGTCGCTCTTCTTCGGCGCGGTGGGAGTCAGTGAGGTGATGGAGACATCCACCGATCGCGAGCCGGTGGCCTTGCTCTCGGCGTGGGCGGCGGGTGCCGCCGGAATCTGTGCCAGGCCCGCGAGCATCGGCGCCGCGGCCAGCAGGGCCGCCGTGCGCCGCAACCATCGCCGGGCACGAACGGAAGTTGTCCCCCGGAGGTCTGCCGCATCGGCCACGCGCTCGCCCGTCCCTTGTCGTCAGTAGGTCGTCAGTGGTCGTCGCAATGTGCGTCCACGAAATGGTAACGATGCCCGCTGTGACGAAGTGCTGTGGAGGGCTCCACAAGATCGTTACGCAGTGGTGGCCCCATCGGGGGTGGAGTCTCGGGGGCGCACGGCCACGTACCCTGTTCTGTTGTGCCGAACGCCAACAATGACAGCCGATCCCCGCAGTCGACCAACGAGCTCAGCCAGGTGCAGCGCCGCGCCGTGGGCGAACTCCTGCGGGTCTCTCCCGTTGCCGACGATCTTGCCCGCCGTTTCCAGCAGGCCGGTTTCCGCCTGGCCCTGGTTGGCGGCTCGGTACGGGACGCGCTGCTCGGCCGGCTCGGTAACGATCTGGATTTCACGACGGACGCACGCCCGGACGAGGTACTGAAGATCGTACGGCCCTGGGCGGACGCGGTCTGGGACGTCGGCATCGCCTTCGGTACGGTTGGCTGCCGGAAGGGCATGTCGCCAGGAAGCGGGTCGGACCAGAGCTTCCAGATCGAAATCACGACTTACCGGTCAGAAGCCTATGACCGGACATCTCGGAAGCCCGAGGTGTCCTACGGCGACTCCATCGAGGAGGACCTGGTCCGTCGGGACTTCACGGTCAACGCGATGGCGGTGGCGCTTCCGCAGAAGGAGTTCATCGACCCGCACCACGGTCTGGAGGATCTCGCCGCCCGGGTGCTGCGCACTCCGGGGACGCCCGAGGAGTCCTTCTCCGACGATCCACTGCGGATGATGCGTGCCGCGCGCTTCGCCGCGCAGCTGGACTTCGAGGTGGCCCCCGAGGTCGTCGCCGCGATGACGGCGATGGCCGAGCGCATCGACATCGTTTCGGCGGAGCGGGTGCGTGATGAGCTCAACAAGCTCGTCCTGGCCGATCACCCCCGCGAGGGGCTGCGGCTGCTGGTGGAGACAGGGCTCGCCGACCGCGTCCTGCCGGAGCTTCCGGCGCTGCGCCTGGAGCGCGATGAGCACCACCGCCACAAGGATGTCTACGAGCACTCGCTGACGGTGCTGGACCAGGCCATCGACCTGGAGACCGAGGGCCCCGATCTGACGCTGCGGCTGGCCGCGCTGCTGCATGACATCGGCAAGCCCAAGACGCGCCGCTTCGAGAAGGACGGCCGGGTCTCCTTCCACCACCACGAGGTGGTGGGGGCCAAGATGACCAAGTACCGGATGATGAGGCTCAAGTACTCCAATGAGCTGATCAAGGATGTCTCACGCCTGGTCGAGCTGCATCTGCGCTTCCACGGCTATGGCACGGGGGAATGGACCGACTCCGCGGTCCGCCGCTATGTCCGTGACGCCGGGCCACTGCTGGACCGGCTGCACAAGCTGACCCGCTCGGACTGCACCACGCGCAATCGGCGGAAGGCGACGGCGCTCTCGCGCGCGTACGACGGTCTCGAGGAGCGCATCGCCCGGCTGCAGGAGCAGGAAGAACTGGATGCGATCCGCCCGGATCTGGATGGCAACGAGATCATGAAGATTCTCGGCATCCCCCCGGGTCCGCAGGTCGGCAAGGCGTACAAGCATCTGCTGGAGCTGCGGCTGGAGCATGGTCCGATGGAACGGGACGCCGCGATCTCCGCGCTCCAGGAGTGGTGGGAAGCCCAGCCGGAAGGCTGAGCCCACTCATGTTTCACGTGAAACATCGACCCGCTTGGCGCTCTGCCGGTCATGTTTCACGTGAAACCTCACCAGGAGCGCGGTGACCGCGTAGAGCAGTGCCACACAGATCAGCAGTGCGGCCGATCTGCCGTCCGGCGGCAGTATCACCGCGGCGACCGCCGCGGCTCCCACGAAGGCGACATTGAACAACACGTCGTAGAGGGAGAAGATCCGCCCGCGGAAGTCATCGGCGATGGCGGACTGCACCACGGTGTCGGTGGCGATCTTCGCGCCCTGGGTGATCAGTCCGAGGACAAACGCGGCGATCAGCATGGGAGCGGGTTCGAAGGGCAGTCCGAGCCCCGGCTCCAGGAGAGCCGCGCTCCCCGCGCACACCATCACCCAGGAGAGCCGTCCGTCCGGCTGGGAGGGTGAACGGGCCGCGAGCCGGCCCACCGCCCATGGCGTGATCACCGCTGCCGCGAAGAAGCCCGCGCCGGAGACGCCGACGGCCAGTCCCAGAAGCGCGAGCCCCTGGGACTCGGTGTCGGCCCATGCGTAGCGGCAGAGCATCAGCACCGTCACCGTGAGCGCGCCGTAGCAGAAGCGCATCAGTGTCATCGCGGTCAGCGCCACGGTGGGATCCCGGCGCTCCAGCAGATGGCGTACGCCCGCGACCAAGCCCCGCGCGGTGCTCATCAGGGCCGCGGAGAGGCGGGGCTGAAGGGCCGCGGGGTCCGGCCCCAGCAGACCCGGTGCCATCAGCAGGGCCGTGAGCCCGGCGATGAGGTAGAGCGCGGCGCCCACCAGGACGACCAGCGCGTCCGAGGAGGTGCCTCCCGGACCCGACAGTCGGACGATGAAGGCGAGGCTGCCCCCGGCCGTGGCGGCGAGCGTTCCGGCCGTGGGCGAGAGGGAGTTGGCCATGACCAGGCGCTCCTGGCTGTCCACGACCCGGGGCAGGGCCGCCGAAAGACCGGCCAGCACAAAGCGGTTGACGGCCGTCACCGACAGGGCCGAGACATAGAAGAGCCACTCCGGCACCTGGCCAAGCACCAGCACGGCGGTTCCGGCGGCCAGCCCCGAGCGCAGCAGATTTCCGTAGAGCAGCACCTGCCGCCGGCGCCAGCGGTCCAGCAGCACCCCGGCGAAGGGCCCGAGCAGGGAGTAGGGGAGCAGCAGGACGGCCATGGCGGAGGCGATGGCCGCGGCGGAGGTCTCCTTCTCCGGGGAGAAGACCACATAGGTGGCGAGCGCCACCTGGTAGACGCCGTCGGCCGATTGGGACAGCAGCCGGATGGCCAGCAGGCGGCGGAAGTCCCGCAGTTGCAGCAGTACGCGGAGATCACGCACAACAGGCATGGCGTCAGCCTCACACACCGCACGGGCCTCCGGGTGTATTACCCGGAGGCCCGTGATCACGCGGCGGGAATCAGCGCATGGTGCTTCAGCGCTCGACCTCGCCCCTGATGAACTTCTCGACGTTCTCCTGCGCCTCGTTGTCGAAGTACTGCACCGGAGGCGACTTCATGAAGTACGAGGAGGCCGAGAGGATCGGGCCGCCGATGCCGCGGTCCTTGGCGATCTTCGCGGCGCGCAGCGCGTCGATGATGACACCCGCGGAGTTCGGGGAGTCCCACACCTCGAGCTTGTACTCCAGGTTCAGCGGGACATCGCCGAACGCGCGGCCCTCCAGGCGGACATAGGCCCACTTGCGGTCGTCCAGCCAGGCCACGAAGTCCGAGGGGCCGATGTGGACGTTGTCGGCGCCCAGGTCGCGGTCGGGGATCTGCGAGGTGACGGCCTGGGTCTTGGAGATCTTCTTGGACTCCAGGCGCTCCCGCTCGAGCATGTTCTTGAAGTCCATGTTGCCGCCGACGTTCAGCTGCATGGTGCGGTCCAGGATGACGCCCCGGTCCTCGAACAGCTTGGCCATCACACGGTGCGTGATGGTCGCGCCGACCTGCGACTTGATGTCGTCACCGACGATCGGCACCCCGGCCTCGGTGAACTTGTCCGCCCACTCCTTGGTGCCGGCGATGAAGACCGGGAGCGCGTTGACGAAGGCGACCTTCGCGTCGATGGCGCACTGGGCGTAGTACTTGGCGGCGTCCTCGGAGCCGACCGGGAGGTAGCAGACCAGAACGTCGACCTGCTTGTCCTTGAGGACCTGGACGACGTCGACCGGGGCCTCGTCGGACTCGTCGATGGTCTCGCGGTAGTACTTGCCGAGTCCGTCGAGCGTGTGGCCGCGCTGGACCGTGACACCGGCCGTCGGCACGTCGCAGATCTTGATGGTGTTGTTCTCGCTGGCGCCGATGGCGTCCGCGAGGTCCAGGCCGACCTTCTTCGCGTCCACGTCGAAGGCGGCCACGAACTCCACGTCCTTCACGTGGTAGTCGCCGAACTGCACGTGCATCAGACCCGGCACGCGGGTGTCCGGGTCGGCGTCCTTGTAGTACTCGACGCCCTGCACCAGCGAGGCGGCGCAGTTGCCCACACCGACGATGGCTACACGAACCGAACCCATTCCGGTTGCTCCCTGTGTGTACTGGACGAGGCCCCGCGGATGCCGGGCCTCACTTGGCGGTGTCATCGGACGGATCCGGCCGGGAACCACCCCGGTGCCGGGGCGGGCCGTCCGCATCTTCTGACTGGTCCTGCTGTGGCGGCCGGTCCTCGTCCCGCTCGGTCGTCCGGACCTGCCCGGCGGTGCCGTCGCGCCGATTGCGCCCGGCCCGCTCACTCTCGATCAGCTCGTTCAGCCAGCGCACCTCGCGCTCCACCGACTCCATACCGTGTCGCTGCAGCTCAAGGGTGTAGTCGTCCAGGCGCTCGCGGGTACGGGCCATGGCGGCGCGCATCTTGTCCAGGCGCTCCTCCAGGCGGCTGCGCCGCCCCTCCAGCACCCGCATCCGAACGTCTCGTGACGTCTGGCCGAAGAAGGCGAACCGGACGCCGAAGTGCTCGTCCTCCCAGGCGTCCGGCCCGGTGTGGGAGAGCAGCTCCTCGAACCGCTCCTTCCCCGCCGCCGTGAGCCGGTAGACGATCTTCGCCCGGCGGCCGGAGAGCGGCGCCGCGAGAGCGTCCGGGGAGGTGCTGCCGGACTCCTCGATCAACCAGCCGTTGCCGACCAGCGTCTTGAGGCAGGGATAGAGGCTGCCGTAGCTGAACGCGCGGAACACCCCGAGTGAGGTGTTGAGCCGCTTCCGCAGCTCGTATCCGTGCATCGGTGACTCGCGCAGCAGGCCGAGAACGGCGAACTCCAGGACGCCTGAGCGTCTGCTCATTCCCCGCCTCTCCTCTCCTCCGGGCCCGCTATGTCGAGCTGATGTATCGACTCGATACATCAAGACGATAGAACTGTGTGCGGGAAGGGACAAGAGGGACCACGGTGAACGCCGTCACATCACCAATTCGAGACACTCAATCTGACGGTTATGGAGCGAAGGTGGCGGCTGGGCGGGTTTTGACCGTGCGTACTCTGTTCGCCATGCAGACCTATGGGAACCAAGTGACGCCGCGATGCGTCCTCGTCCCGGATGCAGTGCGTCCGGTTGCCTGGTGCGACCGGATCGCACATTGGGGGGACCGGAAGCCATCTGCCGCTTTCAGGCGATAGCGCCTGCCCGAGGAGAAGTCGTTCCATGAGCGAGCACCGTCGCAAGCCGCCGCAACCCCAAGGCGGCGGACGAGCAGCGGCCCGGCGAGCCGGACAGCAGTCGTCCGGCCGCCGCGCAGCACCGACGCACAACGCCGCAGCCGGGTCGGGCGCCACCCCGCAGGGGGAAGAGCGCCCTTACGGTGGCCGCGCGGCGGCCCGCCGGGCCGCCCAACGCAGCGGTGGCCGTAGACGAGGAACCGAGGCGAGCGCGGCCGGCGCGGGCCCCGGCGGTCGCGGAGGCGGCCGGCGGGGGACCGGCGGTGGCCGCGGACGTGGCCCGGGGGGTGATGGGCCCCCCGGCAAGAAACGCTTTATCGACTACCCGCGCGGCGGGCGGTCGGGGTTCCGGCGCTGGGTACCGTCCTGGAGGCTGGTGACGGGAACCTTCATCTTCTTCTTCGCGGTGCTGCTCGGCGCCGTCGGCATAGGGCTGTGGCTGGTGGAGGTGCCGACCGCCCAGGCCGCCTCCCAGACCCAGAAGAACGTCTACTACTGGGCGGACGGCAAGCAGATGGTGGTCTCCGGCGGTGGTGACCTCAACCGCCAGATCGTCCCCCTCAGCAAAATCCCCAAGTCCATGCAGAACGCGGTGATCTCCGCGGAGAACGCCAGCTTCTACGACGACAGCGGCGTCGACCCGATGGGTATCGCCCGCGCGGTCGTCAACATGGCGAAGGGTGGAGCGACCCAGAGTGGTTCGACCATCACCCAGCAGTTCGTGAAGAACACCTACCTCGACCAGTCACAGACGCTCACGCGTAAGGTCAAGGAGCTGTTCATCTCCATAAAGGTGGGCGCGACCAAGGACAAGGACTACATCCTCGGGAGCTATCTGAACACCGCGTACTACGGACGCGGTGCCTACGGCTGCCAGGCGGCCGCCCGCGCCTACTTCGACCGGGACTGCTCGAAGCTGACGCCCAGCCAGAGTGCCTTCCTGGCCTCGACGCTCAACGGCCCCAACCTCTACGACCCCAACGGCGGCTATGGCGCCGCCGCCACCAAGGAGGCCAACACCAAGCGCGCCAAGCAGCGCTGGGAGTGGACCCTGCGGCGTGAGGTCGCTGTGCACAGGATGAGCAGGACCGAGGCCCAGAAGTGGATCGGCAAGGGCTTCCCGATGCCGCAGAACCCGAAGGTGGCCACGAACAAGCAGGGCCAGATCGGCTACCTCACCGACCTCGCCGACAACTACATCATCGCGCAAACCGGCATCAGCAAGTCAAAACTGGACAAGGGTGGCTATCAGATCCACACCACCTTCGACCGGAAGAAGATCGGTGAGCTGACCCGGGCGGTCGAGAAGGTCTCCAAGGAGAGCATCAAGCCGAAGGAGCGCGAGGTGGACAAGCACGTCCAGTTCGGCGGCGCCTCGGTGCAGCCCAAGACGGGCAAGATCCTGGCCATCTACGGCGGTAAGAACGCGCTGGAGCACTACCGCAACAACGCCGACTACACCGGTGTCCAGGTGGGCTCGACCTTCAAGCCCTTCGTGATGGCGGCCGCGATGACCAATGGTGCCCGCGATCCGAAGGGCCAACGGGAGCAACCCGATTCCGAGCGCACCCTGGTCTCGCCGAGCAGTGTCTACAACGGCGACAACAAGTTGACCCTGCGGGACTACGACGGAACCGTCTGGCACGACAAGGACGGCAAGGAGTGGCACCAGCGGAACGACGGTGACGAGGACAAGGGCCCGATCAGCCTGCGCACCGCCATGCAGTTCTCGGTGAACACCCCGTTCATCCAGCTGGGCATGGACGTCGGCACCGACAAGGTGCGGGACGCGGCCCTGGCCGCGGGGCTCAACAAGGAGCAGCTGGCCTCGATCACGCCGACGTTCTCGCTCGGCACCTCCGCGCCCAGTGCCATCCGGCTCGCCGGGGCGTACGCCACCTTCGCGGCCAGCGGTCAGCAGGCCGAGCCCTACTCGGTGGAGCGGGTCGAGGACAAGAACGGCACCGTCTACGACCACAAGCAGGAAGCCGAGGTCAAGCGGGCGTTCGACTCGAACGTGGCGAACAACGTCACCGACGTCCTGGAGAACGTGGTCCAGCACGGCACCGGCACCTCGGCCAAGATCGGCCGTCCGGTCGCGGGCAAGACCGGAACCACCGACGAGAACAAGTCGGCCTGGTTCTCCGGCTACACCCCGCAGCTGTCCACGGCGATCGGCATGTGGCGGGTGGACGACCAGGCCAAGAGCCAGAAGTTCCTGTCCATGCGTGGTGTGGGCGGCCAGAAGACGATCCACGGAGCGTCGTTCCCGGCGGAGATCTGGGCCGACTACATGCGCGGTGCCCTGAAGGGCGTGCCGGCCAAGGACTTCCCCGCGGCCACCCCGATCGGCCAGAAGGTCTTCGGCGAGGACGCCAGCCCGAGCCCGACCCCGACGACGGACAAGCCGTCCGAGTCCCCGTCGGAGTCGCCTTCGGAATCCCCGTCGGAGTCCCCCTCGGAGTCGCCGTCCGGCAGCCCGACCCCGACGGGCACCTGCGACCCGCTGGACCTGGACTGCCAGGACAACGGCGGTAACGGCAACGGCGGCAACCAGAACGGCGGCGCGAACGGCGGTCCGGGAGGTCCGTCCACGTCGCCGACCACGGAGGACCCGGGCGGCTCCGGTGGCATATTCGGTGGCCCGTCCGGGGCCCGCAGGGAGGAATAGCCCGCAGTCCCGTACGACCCGTTCACCTCTCGGCCGCGCCGGAGCGAACCCGCTCCGGCGCGGCCGACGCCGTTCCAGGCCCTGGACGGCTCTCTGCGCCTCTGGTCCACCTCTCCCCGACTCCGGAGCCCCGCCCGGCGTCCGCGGCGCGCTCAGCGGCCGCTGGGGCGGTCCTGACTCCTCCGGAGGGGCTCGTACGGCAGGATGGGGGCCATGAGCGTGCGCGAGGACCCACAGGCCCAGCCCGTCAGGCCGACCTCCGAGGACCCGGTGGCCGCGGCCGGCAGCGAGCTGATCGGTGGGCCGACCGGGCGCCGGGCCCTGCTTGGCACGAGCTGGTGGACCCCCGTGCGGATCGTGGCAATCGTCGCCATCGGCATGTTCGCCCTGGGCATGGTGCAGAAGCTGCCGTGCTACGACGGCGGCTGGTTCTACGGGGCCACCGCCCAGTACACCCACGCCTGCTACTCCGACATACCGCACCTCTACAACGGCCGCGGCTTCGCCCTCGACCTCGTCCCGTACTTCGACCGGATACCGGACAACGTCTCGGGCGGGATGCAGTACCTGGAGTATCCGGTCCTCACCGGCCTCTTCATGGAGGTCGCCTCCTGGATGACCCCGCACGGCGGCTCCATCCAGGACCGGGAGCAGATCTACTGGCTGGTCAACGCGGGCATGCTGATGGTCTGCACCGCGGTCATCGCGGTCTGTGTGGCCCGGACGCACCGCCGCCGCCCCTGGGACGCGCTGCTGGTCGCCCTCGCCCCCGCCTTCGCGCTCACGGCCACCATCAACTGGGACCTGTTCGCCGTCGCCCTTACGGCCGCCGCCCTGCTGATGTGGTCCCGCAGCCGTCCGCTGGCCGCCGGTGTGCTGCTGGGGCTCGCGACGGCCGCCAAGCTCTACCCCGGGCTGCTGCTCGGTGCGCTGCTGGTGCTCTGTCTGCGGGCGGGGCGGCTGCGGGCCTTCTGGACGGCCGCGGGCGGAGCCCTGGCCGCCTGGCTCGTGGTGAACCTCCCCGTGATGGTCAGCACGCAGGGTGGACTGCACATCCGCGACGGCTGGAAGACGTTCTACACCTTCAGCCAGGAGCGCCCCGTGGACTTCGGCTCCGTGTGGCTGATCATCTCCCAGCGCACCGGGAACTCCCTGGAGGACGTCAACACCTACGGGACCGTGCTGATGGCCCTGGCCTGCCTCGGAGTGGCGGCGCTCGCCCTGTGCGCCCCGCGCCGTCCGCGCCTGGCCCAGCTGTCCTTCCTGATCGTCGCCGCGTTCGTGCTCACCAACAAGGTCTACTCACCGCAGTACGTGCTGTGGCTGATCCCGCTGGCCGCACTGGCCAGGCCGCGCTGGCGGGACTTCCTGGTCTGGCAGGCGTGCGAGGTCATGTACTTCCTGGGGATCTGGATGTACCTCGCGTACACGGGCAGCGGCGACCAGCACCGGGGGCTGCCGGCGGAGGGCTATCAGCTGGCGATCGCCGTACATCTGCTGGGGACGCTCTATCTGTGTGCCCTGATCATCCGGGACGCGCTGGTGCCTGAGCGGGACCCGGTGCGCCAGGACGGGTCGGACGACCCCGGGGGAGGCGTGCTGGACCGGGCCCCGGACGCGTTCGTGCTGGGAGAGGCGCGGCGCGCGTCCCGCTATGAGGGCGCGGCGCTGGTGGACTGGGGCGTCCACCGGGAGTGAGCCCCGGACCGGAGCCCCTCCCGGCGGCGTGGGGTCAGCGGTCGAACAGCCGGTCGAACTGCGTGGTGGTGTGCCGCAGATGCGCCACCAGCTCATCCCCCACCTGGGGCGCCTGGACATCGCTGGGCACGAACAGGATGGACACCTGCATGTGCGGCGGCTCGGCGAACCACCGCTGCTTGCCCGCCCACACGAACGGCGAGAGGTTGCGGTTGACCGTCGCCAGACCTGCGCGGGCGACCCCCTTGGCGCGGGGCATCACCCCGTGCAGCGCCTTGGGCGCCTCCAGACCGACACCGTGGGAGGTGCCGCCCGCGACCACGACCAGATGGCCGTCGGATGCGGCCTTCTGCTGGCGGTAGCCGAAGCGGTCGCCCTTCGCGACCCGGGTGACGTCGAGCACCGAGCCCCGGTACTCCGTCGAGTCGTGGTCGCCCAGCCACAGCCGGGTGCCGATGCGCGCCCGGAAGCGGGTCTGCGGGAACTGCTGCTGCAGCCGGGCCAGTTCCTCGGCCTTGAGGTGGCTGACGAACATGGTGTGCAGCGGCAGCCGCGCCGCACGCAGCCGGTCCATCCAGGCGATGACCTCCTCGACCGCGTCCAGGCCGTCGGTGCGGTCGAGCGGGAGGTGGATGGCGAACCCCTCCAGCCGGACGTTCTCTATCGCGGCGTGCAGCTTGGGCAGGTCCTCCTCGGTGACGCCGTGCCGCTTCATGCTGCTCATGACTTCGATGACCACACGCGCGTTCACCAGGCCGTAGACGCCGTCGACCGACGAGACCGAGCGGATCACCCGGTCCGGCAGCGGCACCGGTTCCTCACCGCGGCGGAAGGGGGTGAGCACGAGCAGGTCACCGCTGAAGAAGTCCTTCATCCGGGCGGCCTCGTACGTGGTTCCGACCGCGAGGATGTCGCTGCCGAAGCGGGCGGCTTCCTCGGCCAGCCGCTCATGGCCGAAGCCGTAGCCGTTGCCTTTGCAGACCGGGACTATCCCCGGGAACTGCTGGATCACCGTTTGCTGATGCGCCCGCCAGCGAGCGGTGTCGACGTAGAGGGTGAGCGCCATTGACCGGTCCCGGAACCTTTCTCGTAGCCGCGGTGTATTGGAGGTATGGGAGACAGCGAATCGTGGTCAGCGGCGCGACATGTAGATGTCGAGCGCCTTGTGCAGGAGCTTGTTGAGCGGGAAGTCCCACTCGCCGAGGTATTCGGCAGCCTGCCCACCGGTGCCCACCTTGAACTGGATCAGGCCGAAGAGATGATCCGTCTCATCGAGGGAGTCGCTGATGCCGCGCAGGTCATAGACGGTCGCGCCCAGCGCGTAGGCGTCGCGGAGCATCCGCCACTGCATCGCGTTCGAGGGCCGGACCTCGCGCTTGTGGTTGGCGGAGGCGCCGTAGGAGTACCAGACATGGCCGCCGACGATCAGCATCGTGGCGGCGGCCACGGCCTCGTTCTCGTGCATCGCGAAGTACAGCCGCATCCGGTTGGGGTCCTCGGTGTTGAGGGCCGTCCACATGCGCTGGAAGTAGCTGAGCGGGCGGGGCCGGAAGTGGTCGCGCTCCGCGGTGATCTCGTAGAGCCGCTGCCACTCGGGCAGATGCTCGTAGCCGCCCTGGACAACCTCGACACCGGCCTTCTCGGCCTTCTTGATGTTGCGGCGCCACAGCTGGTTGAAGCCCTTGTGGACATCCTCGAGGGAGCGGTTCTCCAGCGGCACCTGGAAGACGTACCGCGGCTGGACGTCACCGAAGCCGGCCCCGCCGTCCTCGCCCTGCTGCCAGCCCATGCGCCGCAGTCGCTCGGCCACCTCGAAGGCGCGCGGCTCGATGAAGGTGGCCTCGACATCACGCAGCCGCTTGACGTCGGGGTTCTGGATGCCGGACTTGATCGCGGCGGAATCCCAGCGGCGGATGATGACCGGCGGGCCCATCTTCACGGTGAAGGCGCCCTGATGCTTCAGATGCGCGAGCATCGGACGCAGCCAGTCCTCCAGGTTGGGCGCGTACCAGTTGATGACCGGGCCCTCGGGAAGATAGGCGAGATAGCGCTTGATCTTGGGCAGCTGACGGTAGAGGACGAGACCGGCGCCGACGAGCTGACCCGTGGCGTCGAACCAGCCGAGGTTCTCCGAGCGCCACTCCGACTTGACGTCAGCCCATGCAGGCACCTGCATGTGGCTTGCCGCCGACAGGCTCTGGATGTACGCCAGATGCTGCTCTCGGCTGATCGTCCTCAGGGTCAGGCTCATGTGGGGCGCTCCTCGGCAGGTTTGTCCCCAGGGTCGGGGCTCCGGCTCTCGCGCCGAAGCCTACTGCGACCGGGACACGCCCCGTTCGGGCCCGGGGACAACCGGGCTCCGGGCGCGCTCAGCCCAGCACGCCGCCGAAGAGCCCGCCATGTGCCATGCCGAGATAGAAGCCGACCCCGGCGGCACCGAGCCCGATGATCAGCAGGAACCGCTCACCGGTGGTCACGGACCTCAGCTGGCCCCAGGCACCGCTGATCATCCCGATCAGTCCGACCCATGAGCTGACCAGGTGGAGGTGGGGGAAATGAGCCGTGACAAAGGCGATCACGCCGATCACCACGGTCGCCACGGCGACCGTGTTCTCTACGGGATGCGACTTGCCGTCGGTGTCCAGGAAGGTGAACAAGCCGTGGTGGGACCGTGCTGCCTGTGCCATGGGGCACCTCCAGGTAGGCACATAGAGCAAGGCGGCGAACTGTTACGCCGCTCACACCCGATGTGTACAGATTGCGGGCCAAGACGCCCGGATTTCAAGCGGGCGGCCGGAGCCGGGTACTGTGTACCGTCCGCGGTGGTGTCTGTACTGACGCCGAAGCGGATACGCATCACGACCCTCCTGCCACGGAACGACCGTGGCCGCTGAGTCCAAAGGAGGTGGGTTCCACATGCGTCACTACGAGGTGATGGTCATCCTCGACCCCGATCTCGAGGAGCGCGCTGTCTCCCCGCTGATCGAGAACTTCCTTTCCGTCGTCCGTGAAGGCGACGGCAAGGTCGAGAAGGTCGACACCTGGGGCCGTCGTCGTCTCTCGTACGAGATCAAGAAGAAGCCCGAGGGCATCTACTCGGTCATCGACCTGCAGGCCGAGCCCGCGGTCGTCAAGGAGCTCGACCGCCAGCTGAACCTGAACGAGTCGGTCCTCCGGACCAAGGTCCTCCGTCCCGAGACCCACTGACCGCGTAAGCGTTCAGCGGTCATCGGGGCCGAATCGCAACGAGTAGCAAGCAGCCCAGCAGTACCCGCCGAGAGGTTCCCCCAATGGCAGGCGAGACCGTCATCACGGTCGTCGGCAATCTCGTCGACGACCCCGAGCTGCGTTTCACCCCGTCCGGTGCGGCGGTCGCGAAGTTCCGCGTCGCGTCCACTCCCCGTACCTTCGACCGGCAGACCAACGAGTGGAAGGACGGCGAGAGCCTCTTTCTCACGTGCTCGGTGTGGCGGCAGGCCGCGGAGAACGTGGCCGAGTCCCTTCAGCGCGGCATGCGCGTCATCGTGCAGGGCCGTCTGAAGCAGCGGTCCTATGAGGACCGCGAGGGGATCAAGCGCACGGTCTATGAGCTGGATGTCGACGAGGTCGGCGCCAGCCTGCGCAACGCCACAGCCAAGGTCACCAAGACCACCGGTCGCGGTGGTCAGGGTGGTTACGGCGGCGGTGGCGGTGGCGGCCAGGGCGGCGGTGGCTGGGGCGGTGGCCCCAGCGGCGGCGGCCAGCAGCAGGGCGGCGGCGCTCCGGCCGACGACCCGTGGGCGACCGGCGCTCCGGCCGGTGGCCAGGGCGGCGGTGGTGGTGGCTGGGGCGGCGGCTCCGGCAACTCCGGGGGCTACTCGGACGAGCCGCCCTTCTAGACCCGAGGCGTTGTTTCACGTGAAACAGCGCGCGGTCTGGTCAGGGCGACCAGCACACACTTCTTGATCACACTGGAGAGAGACAATGGCGAAGCCGCCTGCTCGCAAGCCTAAGAAGAAGGTTTGCGTGTTCTGCAAGGAGAAGATCTCCTACGTCGACTACAAGGACACGAACCTGCTGCGGAAGTTCATCTCCGACCGCGGCAAGATCCGTGCCCGCCGGGTCACCGGCAACTGCACCCAGCACCAGCGTGACGTCGCCACGGCCGTGAAGAACAGCCGTGAGATGGCGCTGCTGCCCTACACCTCCACCGCGCGATAAGGGAAGGGTGACTGACTCATGAAGATCATCCTCACCCACGAGGTCTCCGGCCTCGGCACCGCCGGTGACGTCGTGGACGTCAAGGACGGTTACGCCCGTAACTACCTGGTTCCGCGTGGCCTGGCGCTCCGCTGGACCAAGGGCGGCGAGAAGGATGTCGAGCAGATCCGCCGCGGTCGTCGCATCCGCGAGATCGCCACGATCGAGCAGGCCAATGAGGTCAAGGCTCGGCTCGAGGGCGTCAAGGTGCGCCTGAAGACCCGTGCCGGCGACGCCGGTCGGCTGTTCGGCTCCGTCACCCCGGCCGACATCGCTTCGGCGATCAAGGACGCGGGTGGCCCGGAGGTCGACAAGCGCCGCATCGAGGTGCAGGCCCCGATCAAGACCCTGGGCGCGCACCAGGTCTCGGTCCGTCTGCACGCCGAGGTTGCCGCCAAGGTCGGCGTCGAGGTCGTCGCCGACTGACGACGGCCGTGACGGTCGCCGTCGGCACCGTGCACAGTGCACCGGAGGGCCGCACCCCTGTTGTGGGTGCGGCCCTCCGCTGTGTCGGCCTTCTGCCGTGGCCGGGCCAGCCCTCCGCCGTGCCGGCCCTCCGCTGTGCTGCTCTCCGCCGAGCCGGGGGCCGGCTGGTGGGACGTGGGCTCAGCCTCGTACCGCGCCGGTGACGATCCAGCGGCCGGAGCGGGTGCGCAGCCACAGGGTCGCCATCCGGACCGACATCATCAGCGCCATGGTGCACCACAGCGCGGTCAGGCCCCCGCCGAGCGAGGGCACCAGCAGCGCCACCGGGGCGAAGACGGCCAGCGTGGCGATCATCGCCCAGGCCAGATACGGCCCGTCGCCCGCGCCCATCAGCACGCCGTCGAGGACGAAGACCACACCCGAGACCGGCTGGATGAGGGCCGTGACCAGCAGGGCGGGCAGCAGGGCGTCCCGCACCGCGGAATCGGTGGTGAACAGGGGAATGAACAGCGGCCGGGAAGCCACCACCAGCAGGCCCAGCGTCACGCCCGAGGCGATACCCCACTGCACCATGCGACGGCAGGCGGCCCGTGCCCCCTCCTCGTCGCCGGCCCCCAGATGGCGTCCGATGATCGCCTGGCCCGCGATGGCGATGGCGTCCAGGGCGAACGCCAGCAGGCTCCACAGGGTGAGCACGATCTGATGGGCGGCGATATCGGTGTCGCCGAGGCGAGCCGCCACAGCCGTCGCGATCAGCATCACGGCGCGCAGCGAGAGCGTACGGATCAGCAGCGGTGCCCCGGCGTGGGCACAGGCCCTGATGCCCGCGGCATCGGGCCGCAGCGAGGTGCCATGGCGCCTCGCACCCCGGATGACGACGGCGAGGTAGACGGCGGCCATGGCGTTCTGGGCGATCACCGTGCCCCAGGCCGAGCCCGCGATGCCCAGCCCGGCCCCATAGACCAGGACGGCGTTCAGCGCGGCGTTGGCCCCGAAGCCGCCGATGGCGACATACAGCGGGGTCCGGGTGTCCTGGAGACCGCGCAGCACACCGGTGGCGGCGAGCACCATCAGCATCGCAGGGATGCCGAGGGTGCTGATCCGCAGATAGGTGATGGCGTAGGGCGTGGCGGTGTCCGAGGCGCCGAAGAGGTCGACCAGGGCGGGGGCGGTGGGAAGGGCGACGGCGATGACGGCGGCGCCGAGCAGCAGGGCCAGCCAGATGCCGTCCATGCCCTGCCGTATCGCCCCGGCGAGGTCGCCCGCGCCGACCCGGCGGGCCACCGCCGCGGTGGTGGCGTAGGCGAGGAAGACGAAGATGTTGACTGCGGTGGCGAGCAGGGCCGCGGCGACCCCCAGACCGGCCAGCTGGGCGGTGCCCAGATGGCCGACGACGGCACTGTCGACCATGACGAAGAGGGGTTCCGCCACGAGCGCGCCGAAGGCGGGAAGCGCGAGTGCGATGATCTCGCGGTCATGGTGGCGCGGGGTGCTCCGCGCGCTCGTGGGGGCCTGTGTCATGAGGGCAATGTAATCGTCCACAGGTAAGAGACACAAGCTGCCCCCGGTCCTTACAAGGCGGCGCACGGGACGATCTTCTCTGCGCCCTTTGTCGTGATCTTGCGCTGGGGGCGGAAGTTTTTCTTCTGCACAGCCACTGGATAGAGAAACCGCAGGTCAGGCTTGGGCTCTCGGGGTGATTGTGTGTTTGTCCACAGCACTGTCCCCCGGCCCGTGCACAGGTTCGCGCGACTTACCCACAGGATG
The DNA here is from genome assembly GCF_017874715.1 of Streptomyces iranensis. Classification (GTDB taxonomy): domain Bacteria; phylum Actinomycetota; class Actinomycetes; order Streptomycetales; family Streptomycetaceae; genus Streptomyces; species Streptomyces iranensis. Next base: position 26,964 of record NZ_JAGGLR010000026.1, read on the forward strand.
GATCCCATCATCCACATGCCCTGTGGATAACCAAGTTGGCTGGCGGTCCCGACGGGCCTACCGTGGTCCGGCGCCCGCCACCCGATCCGGTCCTGGAAGCCCCGGCCTCCGATGCGCCGTGTCCGGAAAGCCGGCCGCTCAGTTGTGTCATAGCCGTGCCGTAAGAAGGACGGGCACGGCGAGGTTCGCTTCGCGGACGGGAGGAGGTGGCGGGGTGAGCGTGCCCGAGCCCATGGACGACCCATGGGCGGACTCCGGCCCGTCCGATCGGTTCCCGTCCCCCCGCTTCCGCCGCGGTGAGGGCGGCGGCCGGGGCCGCGATGGACAGGACCGCGACGGAGGCGGCGGCTCCGCCTGGGAGGGCTCCGGCTTCGAGCGCGTTCCGCCCCAGGATCTCGACGCCGAGCAGTCCGTCCTCGGCGGCATGCTGCTCTCCAAGGACGCCATCGCCGATGTGGTCGAGGTCCTCAAGGGCAATGACTTCTACCGGCCCGCTCATGAGACCGTCTACCAGGCCATCCTGGACCTCTACGCCAAGGGCGAGCCGGCCGACCCGATCACCGTCGCCGCGGAGCTGACCAAGCGCGGCGAGATCGCCCGGGTCGGCGGCGCCTCGTATCTCCACACTCTCGTCCAGTCGGTCCCCACCGCCGCCAACGCCGAGTACTACGCGGAGATCGTCCACGAGCGCGCCGTGCTGCGACGCCTCGTCGAGGCCGGCACCCGCATCACCCAGATGGGATACGCGGCGGACGGGGACGTCGACGAGATCGTCAACAACGCCCAGGCTGAGATCTACGCCGTCACCGAGCAGCGCACCAGCGAGGACTATCTGCCGCTCGGCGACATCATGGAGGGCGCACTCGACGAGATCGAGGCGATCGGCTCGCGCAGCGGACAGATGTCCGGCGTGCCCACCGGCTTCACCGACCTGGACTCCCTGACGAACGGGCTGCATCCGGGCCAGATGATCGTCATTGCCGCCCGCCCCGCCATGGGTAAGTCCACCCTGGCCCTCGACTTCGCGCGCGCCTGCTCCATCAAGCACGCCATGCCGAGCGTCATCTTCTCCCTGGAGATGGGCCGCAACGAGATCGCGATGCGTCTGCTCTCCGCCGAGGCCCGGGTGGCGCTCCACCACATGCGCTCCGGCAGCATGACCGACGAGGACTGGACCCGGCTGGCCCGCCGGATGCCGGACGTCTCCCAGGCCCCGCTCTTCATCGACGACTCCCCGAACCTGTCGATGATGGAGATCCGCGCCAAGTGTCGCCGCCTCAAGCAGCGCAATGACCTCCAACTGGTCATCATCGACTACCTCCAGCTGATGCAGTCCGGCGGCGCCCGGCGCCCCGAGAGCCGTCAGCAGGAGGTCTCGGACATGTCGCGAAACCTGAAGCTGCTGGCCAAGGAGCTGGAAGTACCGGTCATCGCGCTCTCCCAGCTGAACCGAGGCCCCGAGCAGCGCACGGACAAGAAGCCGATGGTCTCGGACCTCCGAGAGAGTGGATCCATCGAGCAGGATGCCGACATGGTCATCCTGCTCCACCGCGAGGACGCCTACGAGAAGGAGTCGCCGCGCGCGGGCGAGGCGGACCTGATCGTGGCCAAGCACCGTAACGGCCCGACGGCCACGATCACGGTCGCCTTCCAGGGCCACTACTCCCGCTTCGTGGACATGGCCCAGACCTGACAGTCATTGCCCGACCTGACAGTTGCTGCCTGGCGCGCGTTTTGCTGTTCCCGCAAAGAACTTTGTCAGGTTGTCCTGGGCGGGGGCAGGTTGGTGGGCATGGACAAACAGTTCTGGGACGACATGTACGGCAGTCGTGACCAGCTCTTCAGTGGGGCGCCCAACGGGGTGCTCGTCAGCGAGGTCGCCGAGATGCCGCCGGGGCAGGCGCTTGACGTGGGATGTGGGGAGGGTGGCGACGCGGTCTGGCTGGCTCGGCGCGGCTGGCAGGTGACCGCGGTGGACATCTCCCGGGTCGCCCTGGAGCGTGCCGCCGCGGCTGCTGCGGCCGCCGCGGACATCGAGGGCCGGGTGGCGTGGACGCGGGCCGATCTGAGCAGTACGCCGCTCCCGGCCGCGGCGTTCGACCTGGTGTCGGTCCAGTACTTTCCGCTCAGGCGTCAGCCGGACCACGGCGCGCTGCGTGGCCTGCTGGCCGCCGTCGCGCCCGGGGGCACGCTGCTGTTCGCCACGCATGACCTCGCCGATCTGACCCCGCGCCCGGAGCAGGGCTTCGACCCCGGGGACTACTACCAGCCCGACGACGTCGCCGGGGTGCTCGACGACGACTGGGAGGTTGTGGTCAACGAGACCCGTCCGCGCACCGCTCCCGCCCCCGCCGGCACCCACCACACCCATGACACCGTGCTGCGAGCGCGACGGCTGCGGTAAGCGGTAAGCGGTAACCGGGACCGGTCAGGGCTGGAGCTGGTGGCCCAGGGCCGTCGCCTTCTCCACGCGGCGGGCGAGGACCTCCTCATGACGGTCCGCCATCTGCCGCAGCGCGTCCTTGCGGTCGCGCTTGGAGAGCCGGTCGATGTAGAGGTGCCCCGAGAGGTGGTCGGCCTCGTGCTGCAGACACCGGGCGAAGTAGCCGGTGCCCTCGATCACCAGTGGGTTGCCGTCCTTGTCGGCGCCGCGGACCACGGTGCGGTCGGTGCGCGGTACGTCCATCCGCGCGCCCGGTACGGACAGACAGCCCTCGCCCTCCTCGATGAGCAGCCGATGGGCCGGGTCGGGCTGGTCCAGGACGGGGTTGATGATGTGGCCGATGTGCCGTACGCCGTGGTCGTCCGGGCAGTCGTAGACGAACAGCCGCAGATCGACGTCGACCTGATTGGCGGCCAGCCCGGCGCCGTCGGCGATGTACATGGTGAGGAACATGTCGTCGATGAGGGCGCTCAGCTCGGGTGTGCCGAACTCGGTCACCTCGCGGCAGGAGCGGCGGAGCACCTCCTCGCCCACCTCGGTGATCCGGCGCGGGGAACCGCGCTCGGCCTCGGGAGGCAGCGCCGGATAGGAGTCGACGGGTTTCCCCTGCACCAGGACGCGCAACGCTGACCTCACCTTTTCCGCCCCCACTGCCGGCCGCCTGATGGCCGCTCACGGCCGCTGACGGCCGCCCCCGCTGATGGTCATGTCCGGCCAACGTAGCAGGGGCGGTTCGGCCACGGCTCCGGCGCGCGTCAGATCGCGTCAGGTACGGGGTCAGAGCGCTTCGCCGAGCTCCTCCAGCAGCCGCCGCTTGCTGCGGGCCCCGACCAGCGACCGCACCGGCTCGCCCGCCCGGAACAGCATCAGGGTCGGCATCGAGAGCACCCCGTACGCGTTGGTGGTGGACGGGTTCTCGTCCACGTCCAGGGACACCACCTTCAGCCGGTGACCCTCCTCCTGCGCGATCTCCGCCAGCACCGGCGCGATCATCCGGCACGGCGGGCACCACGAGGCGGTGAACTTCACCAGCACCGGCAGCTCGGCCGCCAGCACCTCCTCGGCGAAGGTGGCGTCCGTGACCGTGGCCACTCCCCCGGTGTGTGTCAGTGACATGTCATATCTCCCTTGGAGTCTTCGTCGTGCGGGTGGAGCTGTTGTGGTTACGGCGGACTCACGGGCCGGGTGGTGTCAGCTCGCAGCGCGGCTCCGGGGCTCCTTCGGGCGCCGTCGCCGCGGCCTCCAGCTCCGCACGGGCCCGCTCCGCCTGGACGAGCTGTGTCCCGACCCCCTCCCGGATCGCGCTCAGCCGGGCGATGCACTCGTCCAGCTCGGCGAGCTTGCGCCGGTAGACGTCCAGCGAGGCGGGGCAGGAGTCACCGGCCGGATGGCCGGAGCGCAGGCACTCGACGAACGGACGCGTCTCCTCCAGCTCGAAGCCGAAGTCCCGCAGCGTGCGGATCTGCTGGAGCAGCCGCAGGTCCTCCTCGTCGTACGACCGGTAACCATTGCCGGTGCGGCGCGCGGGCAGCAGCCCGAGCGACTCGTAATAGCGCAGGGTGCGGGTGGTCGTACCCGCCCGTTCGGCCAGCTCTCCGATCCGCATGACTTGACGGTAGACCTTGACCCCGGCGTCAAGGCCAGAGCGCGGTGCGGGGCTGGGTGGTACCCGGCCGCCGACCGATGACTGACCGGTGTCAGACCATCGCCGTAGAGTGCCGATATGACCACACCCGACGTGGATGAGTTCGCCGAGCCGCTGGCCGCCACCCGCCGTGCCCTGCTGCGGCGCCTCGCCCGCGGCCAGGTCGAGGGCCGTGCCCCGTCCCTGGTCGGGGCCGTGGTGCGGGAGGGGCGGCTGGTGTGGACGGGTTCGCGCAGCTCTGTGGACGGATCCGCACCGGACACCGACACCCAGTACCGCATCGGCTCCTTGACCAAGACCTTTGTGGCGGTGCTGGTGATGCGGCTGCGCGACGAGGGGCTGCTGGACCTCGGCGATCCGCTGGCCAAGCATCTGGACGTGCCGGAGGCCGAGGGCGCGACCGTGGCCCAGCTCCTCTCCCACACCTCGGGTCTCGCGGCCGAGGCCCGCGGCCCCTGGTGGGAGCGCACGCCCGGGGCGCTGCGGCCCGGGACCGCCGATGTCTTCGGCGAGCGCCCGCTGATCCACCCCGCGGGCCGCCGTCACCACTACTCCAACCCCGGTTTCGCGCTGCTCGGCGCGCTGGTCGAGCGGCTGGGCGGAGCACCCTGGGGCGAGGTGCTCGCGCATGAGGTGCTGGAGCCGCTGGGGATGGGGCGTACGTCGCTCGAGCCGCGGGCGCCGCACGCCGGGGGATGGGCCGTGCACCCCTGGGCGGATGTGCTGCTGCCCGAACCGGCCGAGGACACCGGGCGGATGGGCCCGGCCGGGCAGCTCTGGTCGACCGCCGGGGATCTGGCCCGCTTCGCCGCCTTCCTGCTGGACGGGGACGACCGGGTGCTCGGCGCGGAGTCGCTCGCCGAGATGCGGGCGCCCGCCGTCGCCCCCGAGGAGGGGGACTGGGACGGCGGCTATGGCCTGGGGACACAGCTCGTCCGTCACGGCGGGCGGTTCCTCCACGGCCACACCGGCTCCATGCCCGGCTTCCTGGCCTCGCTGTGGGTGAGCGCCGAGGACCGGCTGGCCGGGATCGCGCTGGCCAACACCACCTCGGGGCCCGCGATCGGCACCATCGCCGCCGACCTCATACGGATCGTGGCGGAGCGCGAGCCCCGCATCCCCGAGCCGTGGCGGCCGCTGACCGAGGTCGATCCGGCGCTGCTGGCGCTGACCGGCCCCTGGTACTGGGGCCCCCGCGCCCACCACCTGCGGCTGCGCGCGGACCGCGGACTGGAGCTGTCCCCGGCCACCGGGGGAGGCCGGGCCTCCCGCTTCAGGGCCGAGCCGGACGGCACCTGGACGGGGCTCGACGGCTATTACGCGGGGGAGACGCTGCGGGTGGTCGAGGGGGAGGGCGGCGCCCCGGCCCATCTGGACCTGGGCACCTTCGTATTCACCCGGGAGCCCTATGCCCCGGGTGACGTGGTGCCCGGCGGGGTCGACCCGGAGGGCTGGCGCGCGCTCTGAGGGGGAGGCGGCGGGGCGGGAGCGGAGTGCCGCGTTCCGGCGGGTTGTCGAGGATCCGGCGGCCGTAGCCTGACCCCGCCGGTGGTACGCACGGCTGGGGGCTGGGTCGGCGGTGCGGCGGGCGGCAGGTTGGTCTCCGGTTCTCCCGTACGTCGGTTCGCGGGTACGCCGGTGGGTTCGGTACGCCGGTCTGCCGGTTCAGCCGGTACGCCGGGACTTCGGTGCGTCGGTGCGTCGGTGCGTCGGGGCTCATGTGTCCCCGTACCCCCGTACCTCGTATCTCCGTGCGGGAGCGGCCTGATCCGACCTGTCACCCTCCCCTCCCCCAGGAGCCCCGCCGTGCGCTCGTCCACGCTTCGTCTCAGCGCCTCCCTGCTCGCCCTCAGCACCGTCATGGCCGCATCCATGGTCGCCTCCGGGACGGCCACCGCCCGGTCCGGCGGCTCGGCGGTCGGCCGCGACCGGCCGGGGGCCGTCTGGTCGGCCGGGTGGGCCGCCCCCGTCCAGCGCCCCAGCTCCGGCTTCGAGAAGAACTGGGCCGAGAGCGGCTTCGCCGGGCGTACCGCCCAGACCCTGCGTCAGGTCGTCAGGGTCACCGGCGGCGGCATGGCGGCCCGGATCAGGCTGTCGAACCGCTATGGCACCGCGCCGCTGAGGATCGCGGGCGCGACCATCGCCCGTACCGCGCACGGCGCCTCCGTCCACGGCGCGAGCCTGCGCGCGCTGACCTTCGGGAACCGGCGATCGGTGGAGATCCCGGCGGGCGGGGAGACGGTGAGCGACGCGGCTCCGATGCGGGTGGCGGCCCGTCAGCCGGTCACGGTCACGCTGTACTTCGCCCGCCCGACCGGCCCCGCCACCTTCCACGCCCAGGCGTACGCCCGCAGCTTCCGCGCGGACGGCGACCACCGTGCCGACCGCGCCGGGACAGCCTTCACCGAGACCACCAACTCCTGTGTACTACCTCTCCGATGTCGAGGTCACCGGCGGCCCCCGGCAGCCCGGCACGGTGGTGGCCTTCGGCGACTCGATCACCGACGGCTTCGGTTCGACCTACGACGCCGACCACCGATGGCCGGATCTGCTGGCCGAGCGACTCGCGGCCATGGGCACCCCGCGCCCCGTCCTCAACTCCGGGATCGGCGGCAATCTGCTGCTGCACGACTCGGCCTGGTACGGCGACCGGGCGGGTGCCCGCTTCCGGCGCGATGTCCTGGACAAGCCGGGCGTACGGTCGGTGATCCTGCTCGAGGGGCTCAACGACATCGGCTTCAGCGAGGTCGAGCTGCCCACCTACAAGCCCAATCCGCAGGTGTCGGCCGATGAGGTGATCGCCGGTTACCGGGAGCTGATCGCTCTCGCCCACGCCCGCGGGATCAAGGTCATCGGCGGGACGATCCTCCCCTTCAAGGGCGCCGAGTACCACACCCCGCGCGCCGAGGCGAAGCGCGCCGCGGTCAACGACTGGATCCGCACCTCGGGCGCCTTCGACGCGGTCGTCGACTTCGCGGGGGTCATGGCCGCGCCGTCCGATCCGCTGCGGCTGAACCCGGTGTACGACTCGGGCGACTTCAAGCACCCGAACGACGCGGGCTACCGGCGGATGGCCGAGGCCGTCGACCTCGCGACGCTGTGAGGCCGCCGGCGGGGAAGTGAGATCAGGTCGGTTCAGGCCAGTGGCAGCTTGAAGCCGATGTGGCTGGCCTCGAAGCCGAGCCGCTCGTAGAAGCGGTGGGCGTCGATACGAGTCGTGTCCGAGGTGAGCTGCACCAGCACACACCCCTCGCGGCGCGACTCCTCGACGGCCCATTCGATCAGCTGGGTGCCGAGCCCGCCGCCGCGCTCCTCGGAGTGGATCCGGACGCCTTCGATGATCGAGCGTGTGGCGGCGCGCCGCGACAGCCCGGGGATCATGGTCAGCTGGAGGGTGCCGACGGTGCGGCCCTCCCGGACCGCGACGACCAGCCGCTGCTGGGGATCCGAGTCCAGCCGCTCGAAGGCGGCGCGGTACGGGGCCAGGTCGTCCGGGGACTCCCGGCGGGCGCCGAGCGGGTCGTCCGCCAGCATGGCCACGATCGCCGGGATGTCATCGGCGGTCGCGCGCCGTATCTCGAAGTCGCTCATGCGGTGGAGCCTACGCCGGGGCCCGCGAGCCCCCGACGGCGGCGACGGACCCACGGCCATGGGGGGATCGGATGTCCCGGCATCAGCGCGTCCCGGCATCAGCACGTCCGGCCCATCAGCACGTGGTGCCGGTCAGACCCTCCACAGCGGCGACGAGCGGCGCCAGTTCCGGCCGCCGGGCGGCCTCGGCGAGGGCCTCGCGCAGCGCGGTGTCATGCGTCGGCCGCGCCTCCTCCAGGAGCTTCAGACCCTCGTCGCTGACGTCGGTGTAGATGCCGCGGCGGTCGCCGGGGCAGATGTAGCGGGCGAGCAGACCGCGGTCCTCCAGCCGGGTGACCAGCCGGGTCGTGGCGCTCTGGCTGAGGACGACGGAGTCGGCGAGCTGCTTCATCTGCAGATGTCCGCCGTCGCCGTCGTGCTGCCCGCTGAGTACGTTGAGCACGGAGAATTCGCGGACGCTCAGATCGTGCCTGGCCTGCAGCGCACGCTCGATGTGCGTCTCTATCCGGCCGTGCAGGGAGGACAGGGCGCACCAGCCCTGGGCCAGGGCCTGTCCTGCGGACGGGGCGACGGCGCCGTGCGGTTCGTCCGGCATGAAACCCCTCCTAGGTGGGTGAGCGGATTCCAGGATAGTCCAGGGATGAAATAGACCGCGTATGCAATTATCGGCGCTTTGTCGCCCGCAGCCGCCGCCCCCGGGCGGTCAGCCCCCAGGGCTTGATCACCGAGATCGCGGTGAGGAAGGTATAGACGCCCAGGCTGACCGAGGGCGCCAGGATCAGATCCGTGGTCGCCCCGACCGCCCGCCCCGCCACGACATCGGCCATCGCGGAGTCGATCCGGGCGCGCAGTGCGAACGCCGTGGCGGCGGTGGTGATCATCGTCAGCCAGAACTTCACATACACCCACCGGTGGCGCGCCAGCCCCCAGGGCGTCCCCAGCGACAGCACGATCCCGCTGACCAGCGACAGCAGGCTGATCGGAATCAGCAACCAGTCGCCCAGCACATTCATGGACCGGTACGCCGCCCCGGCCTCTTCGGCCGAACCGGCCATGGCCCCGGTGATCCCCAGGGCCAGCACCCCGAGGGTCAGCCCGAGCCATCCGACGGAGACGACGACATGAACGACGAGGAGGCCCCGGCGCACGGGGCGGGTGAGTTGCCGCATGCCCCCACCGTGGCGGCGCGGCGGCGCCCGGGGCGTCTGACGCCGGGAGTATCCGTGCGTACTCCCGGTGGCGGGGGCGAACCGGATTGTTGGCGTCCGGCCGGGACGTTGGTGCCGGGCCGGGGCGGTGGGGACCGGCGGGTGCATCTACGCTCGGTTGATATGACCAGACTGCATCTGTTCGATCTGGACGGGACGCTCATCCACGGCTCGGCCGCCGCGATCGAGATCTCCCGACAGCTCGGTCTGGAGCGGGAGATCGCCGCGCTGGAGCGGGCGTTCGCGGGCGGGGAGCTGACGACGGCCCAGTTCGCGGAGCGGGCCTGTGCGTTGTGGGAGGCGCTGACGGAGGAGCATGTGGCGGCGGCGTTCGAGGGGGCGCCGTGGCTGGCCGGGATCCGTGAGGTGTGGGCGGACATCCGGGTGCGGGGTGAGCGCTGTGCGGTGATTTCGCTCTCGCCGGGCTTCTTCGTGTCGCGGCTGCTGGAGTGGGGCGCGGACGCCACGTACGGCTCGGCGTGGCCCGCCGTGCCGTTCCGGGAGCCGGTGGATCCCGAGGGGATCCTGACCCCGGCCGCGAAGGTCCGGATCGCCGATGAACTCTGTGCGAAGTTCGGCTTGACCAGGCATCACTGCGTGGCCTACGGGGATTCCCTCTCGGACGCCGAACTGTTCACGGTGGTTCCGGTCTCGGTCGCCGTGAACGCCGACCACCATGTGAGCGAAATCGCATCCCACGCCTATACCGGTCGTGATCTCCGAGAGGCTTACGAATTGATGGGTAACCACACGTAACTATCGGTAATTACGTGAGTTGGTGGGTGTAACAGATGTGGGGCACTTGGGGCTTGTGAATTCATCCGGGGCCGGTAGGGTCAGGTCCGGTTCCGTGCGGCGTGCTGTAACGGGGGCAGAACGGGCATCCCAGGCCAACCAGCATAACGGGAACGCAGCCCCCATTTCCCGGACTTCGGGCTATGCGCCCGGGACGGGGAACGAGCATGGCATGCTGCCCGGAAGAGAGTTACGGAGAGGGTCGGCACGACCATTCTCGCTTGAACCAGTGCACCAGGACGGGGAATTGCGGGCACATTCCGGCAGCGGAAGTGCGAAGACCGACAGAAAGATGTTCGAGGCGAGGCACCCATGGACGCTCCGACCACCACATCGTCGGCCGGCAGCGACGGCTCCGGCGGAAACAGTGGCGACTGGGGCTGGTTCACCCCGAGCAGGAAACCGGCCGAGGACCACAGGGCCCCGGACCAGCAGAGCGATGAGCGCGCGCCCAGCCGCCCGGTGAACCCGATACGGCCGGTCGGCACCGAGGCCGACCGCCGTATGCCCGCGGAGCCGGCCCCCGCGCCCGGTCCGGGAGCGGGCGACCGCCGCACCGGCGACCGCCGCCCGGACGACCGCCGGGCCCCCGGCCCCGCGGGGTACGGCCCCGCCGACCCCGACCCCGGCCCCGCGGCCCGCGGGCGCGAGGAGCATCAGCGCCCCGACGAGGTGCCGCCGGTCCCGCAGGACGTCCGGCCCGGCCCCGACTCGCCGTTCGCCGTCCCCGAGACCGCCTCGCCCGACGCGATCCTGCTGCGCCGCACCATGGCCGAGGTCGAGCCCATCAGCGACAAGGTCACCTCGTACTTCTACGCGCTGCTCTTCGTCCAGCACCCCGAGCTGCGGCCGCTCTTCCCCGCCGCGATGGACGCCCAGCGCGACCGGCTGTTCAAGGCGATCCTCACCGCCGCCCGGCTCATCGACGACCTCGACATCCTCACCGAGTTCCTCTCCCGGCTCGGCCGCGGCCACCGCAAGTACGGCACCCAGCCCGAGCACTACCCCGCCGTCGGCGAATGCCTGATCGGCGCGCTCACCCGCTACGCCGTCACCACCTGGAGCGACGAGGCCGAGGCCGCCTGGGTGCGGGCCTACACCGCGATCTCCCAGATCATGATCGACTCGGCCGCCGAGGACGAGCTGATCGCCCCCGCGTGGTGGCAGGCCGAGGTGGTCGGGCATGAGCCGCGCACCCACGACATCGCCGTGATCACCGTCCGCCCGGACCAGCCGTACCCCTTTCTGGCGGGCCAGTACACCTCACTGGAAACGCCCTGGTGGCCGCGGGTCTGGCGGCACTATTCCTTCGCCGCGGCGCCGCGCTCCGACGGGCTGCTCTCCTTCCATGTGAAGGCCGTCCCGGCCGGATGGGTGTCCTCCGCGCTGGTCCACCGGGCCCGCCCCGGCGATGTGATCCGCCTCGGGCCCCCCGCCGGTTCCATGACGGTCGACCACGCCAGCGACAACGGGCTGCTCTGCCTCGGTGGCGGCACCGGTATCGCGCCGATCAAGGCGCTGGTGGAGGACGTCGCCGACCACGGCCGCAACCGTCCGGTCGAGGTCTTCTACGGCGCCCGTAACGATCACGATCTGTACGACATCGACACCATGCTGCGGCTGGCCCAGAAGCATCCGTGGCTCGCGGTCCGTCCCGTCGTCTCCGACGGCCCGACCAACGGCCTCAGCGGTCGGCTGCCCGACGCCGTGCGGCAGTACGGCCCGTGGAACGCGTTCGACGCCTATCTCTCCGGGCCGCCCGGGATGATCCGCAGCGGCGTCGACGCCCTGATGGGCATCGGCATTCCGTCGCACCGCATCCGGCACGACTCCATCGAGGAGCTCGCCGCGGCCGCGGAATAGGACGCGGGCACGGACGCCACACGGCGAAACACCGACACTAGGCAGGCATTCCGGCGATTCCGGACGGCGAATCAGGACGGGGACGAGAACCGTGGACAGTGCGGAGCACCTGGACGACCGCGCGTGGCGTCCCGGGAGCGACGGCGAACACCATCTGCAGCGGCGACTGGGCACCGTCGACCGCGCCGACCGCTTCTACGACGACCAGGTGCTGGATCATCTGAACGTCCGGATGCGGGAGTTCATCGGGCGCCAGGAAATGTTCTTCCTGGCCACCTCCGACCGGCACGGGGAGTGCGACAGCACCTTCCGGGCCGGTCCGCCCGGCTTTCTGAGAGTGCTCGACACGCGCACGCTGGCCTATCCCGAATACCGGGGGAACGGCGTACTGGCCAGCCTCGGCAATATCCAGGAGAACCCCCACCTGGGCATTCTCATGGTCGACTTCTTCCGGGACCGGATCGGGCTGCATGTGAACGGCCGGGCCCGGGTGGTGGAGGACGCCGAGATGCGCGAGGCGCACTCCGGGCTGCCGGTGGACCCGGTGCCGGGGCGGCGCGCGGTGGTGTGGGTCGAGGTGACCGTCGAAGAGGCGTACATCCACTGCGCCAAGCACATTCCGCACCTCCAGAAGGTCCCGGCGCAGCGGCGCACCGGCGGCGGCGACGCCGCCCGGCGCCGGGGGCCCTCCGGTGACCAGGCCCTCGAGCACGACCGGGAGCGGGACTGGGGGACGGACGACGTCAAGCGGAAGGGGGGCGACTTCTTCGGCGCCGCGGCCGCGGTCCGCGAGGGCCGCAGGGTCCCGCCTGAGCCGCCTGCCCCTCCTGCTCCGTCCGCCCCTCCTGCGCAGACTGCTCCGTCCGCCCCTCCTGCGCAGACTGCTCCGTCCGTCCCTCCTGCCCAGGCTGCTCCGCTCGCCCCTCCTGCCCGGCCCGTTCCGCCTGCTCCGCCCGTCTCACGGCCCTCGTGGGCGGTGGACCTGCCGGGCCAGGCCGCCCGGCCTGTTCCGGCTGCTCAGGCCGAGCTGGGGGCCTCGGTCCCCCAGGCACCAGCCGCACCGGCTGACCCGGACCCTCAGCCCCTGACAGACTCGGACACTCAGGTCCTGGTCATCCCTCCGGCCCCACCCACGTCACCGGTCTCGTGGCCGGTGGGCCTGCCTCCCCAGACCGCCCCGACAGTCCCTACGGTCCCGACAGTCCCTACGGGCCCGGCTGCTCAGGGCGCCCTGGGCCCTCAGGTTCCGGCCGCCGGACCGGCGGCACAGCCCGGACCGATAGCGCAGCCCCAGCCGACCGCGCAGCCCCACCCGATCGCGCAACCAGAACTGGCCGCGCAGCCCGAAGCGGCCGACCCCGCTCGGCGGGCCGTGGAGCCCTCCGCGGTGCGTGATCTCAGCCCGGCCATCCGGCGGCCGGTCCGTCCCGACGCGGGGCCCGAGGACTGGCGGGAGGAGGCCGAGCGGGTGCTGGCCGAGGCGCGTCAGCGGGCGGCCCGGAAGACCCAGCAGCCGTTCAGCGGCTGGTTCCGTTAGGTTCTGCCCCGATAGAGCCCAGCCCTGCTGGTCCCGTTCGCGAAGATCCGACCGGCAGGGTTTCGCTTCGCTCAGCCGAGGTCGTCCGCGAGCAGGGCCAGCACGCCCTCGATGTTGGCGTCGAGATAGGCCCGCAGCGAGGGCGGCACCACCTCGACCGAGGCGATCCCCTCGCGGGTGAACGGGACGCTCACCACGTCGTACTCCCCGCACGGCTCGTCCACCTCCGGGCCGTGCCGCCGGGTGAGGTCCATCGAGGCGAGTCTGCAGACGAAGAAGTGCTGCACCTTCACACCGGCCGCGCCCACACCCTGAGAGCCCTCTGCGCCTTCTGCGCCTTCTGCCCCCTCTGCGCCCTCATCGGGATGCGGGACGGTGTCGACGAAGGCGGGCACCACGTCCGTCACCTTCGCGCCCAGCTCCTCGTCCACCTCGCGGTACAGGGCCTCGACGACGGTCGCGTCCTCGGGCTCCATTCCGCCGCCCGGAGTGATCCAGTACGGCGCCTGGCCGGGCTTGGTGCGCTTGATCAGGATCATGCGGGGCGCGGTGTCGCCCTCGAGGAGAATGGCACGGGCGGTGCGCTTGACCACGGGTCGTTCGGTCATGCAGGACATCTGCCGCACCCTTGGTCCCGCGAAACCACTTACTCACCAATCGACAGCCGCGCGCAACAGCCACTCGTGCGCCCGCGCGATATGCGGCAGCGCGAGTGCCCCCGTCCGTACCACCAGGAAATAGGTGCGCAGCGGCGGCACCGGCGGGTTGAGCAGCGCCACCACCTCCCCGGCGTCCAGCGCGTCCATGCACAGATAGCGCGGCAGGACGCCGAGCCCCGCGCCCTGCGCGACGCAGGCGAGCACCGCGCGCAGATCGGGCGCGATGATCGTGCCGGCGGTGACCGGCCGGGTGTCGAAGACGGCCGACCAGTAGCGGCTGATCAGCGGCAGGCTCTCATGCACCTCGACGACGGGCAGTGCCTCCAGCGCCCGTACGCCCTTGACCTGGAGCACCGCTGGGCCGCCGAGCCGGGCGGCCCAGCGCGGCGCCGCGACCAGCACATGCTCCTCGTCGCACAGCGGCGTGGCGGTCAGCAGCCGCCCCCGTGGCCGGGCGGTGGTGATGGCCAGGTCGTGATGGCCGACACCTAGCCCCTCGAACAGCTCCTCGGCGCTGCCGAAGGCGCAGCGCACCGCCAGCCCCTGGGTGACCAGGGTGGTCAGCGCGGGCAGGGCGCGCAGCGCGGTGAACTCCGGAGGGCCCGCGAGATGCAGGGTGCGCAGCGGCGAGCGGTCGTCCAGACCCGCCTCGGTGATCTCCACGAGGGCGTCGAGATGCGGCGCGGTCTTGTGGGCGAGTTCGTCCCCGACGGTGGTGGGGACGACGCCGCGCGCCGTACGGAGGAACAGGGGGCGGCCGAGCTGCCGCTCCAGGGTGCGTATCTGACCGGTGACGGCGGGCTGGGAGAGCCCGAGCAGCCCGGCGGCGCGGGTGAAGGACCCGGCGCGGTGAACCGCGACAAACGTGCGTAAGAGGGCCAGATCCATGCGGTTCCCCTCGCCTCGTCGCGCCCCGCACGCATGCCAACTATAAATATGCCGATAGGCCCATGGCGCTACTGTGATTGGACACTGACGCTGAGTCAACTAGCCTTGTTCGAGCGGTTCTCCACGAGAAGAACCGGGGCGTCTCAAGCCACGAGGGGGGAGGCTTGAGACGCCCGCACAGGCATACCCGCCCGCTTTCAGCCACCCGCCCGGGTGCTCGTCGTGCCCGATGTCGTGCCCGATGCTGTCCCCGATGTCGTGCCCGACGCCGTGTCCGTGTCGGATGCCGTATCGAGCGCCCGCAGCACATCGGCGATCAGATCCTCCGCGTCCTCCGCGCCCACCGAGAACCGGATGAAACCCTCGGGCACCGCGTCGCCGCCCCACCGTCCGCGCCGTTCCGCCGTGGAGCGCACCCCGCCGAAGCTGGTGGCGTCGTCCACCAGCCGCAGCGCGGTCAGAAAGCGCTCCGCGTGTTCCTTGTCCGGCAGGGTGAAGGAGACCACACAGCCGAAGCGCCCGCCGCGCATCTGCCCGGCCGCCACCCGGTGGGAGGGATCGGTCGGCAGTCCGGGGTGGCGCAGCCCGGTGATCTCGGGGCGGTCGCGCAGCGCCTCGGCGAGGGTCAGCGCGGTCGCCGCCTGGCGGTCGACGCGCAGCTGGAGGGTGGCCAGGGAGCGGTGGGCGAGCCATGCCTCCATGGGGCCGGGGATCGCGCCCACCGTCTTGCGCCAGGCCCGCACCTCCGCGGCGAGCCGTGGATCGCGGCAGGTCACATAGCCGAGCAGCACATCGCCATGGCCGGTGAGCGCCTTGGTGCCGCTCGCCACGGCGAAGTCCGCGCCGAGCTCCAGCGGGCGCTGGCCGAGCGGGGTGGCGAGGGTGTTGTCGACGGCGACCAGCGCGCCCCGGGCGTGCGCCGCCTCGGCGAGCCGGCGGATGTCGCAGACGTCCAGTCCGGGATTGGACGGGGTTTCCAGCCACAGCAGCTTCGTCCGGTCGCCCAGTGCCTCCAGGGCGGCCAGCTGGGCGTCCTCGCCGGTCGGGGCGGTGCGCACGGTGACCCCGTAGCCCGCCAGCCGCTCGATCAGCGCCGGGAGCAGCTGGTAGCCGTCGGACGGCAGGACGGCCGCGTCGCCCTGGCGCAGCTGCGAGAGCAGTACGGCCGAGATCGCGCCCATACCGGAGGAGAAGACGACCGTCTCGGCGTCGGTGCCCGGCGACTCCAGCTCGCTGATCGCCCGCTCCAGCAGGGACCAGGTGGGGTTGGCATCCCGGCCGTAGGTGTAGGGGCCGACGGCGTCGCCGGGGAGGTGGTAGTGGGCGGCGAAGACCGGACCCGGCAGCGTCGGCTCGTACGCCTGGGCCTCGGGCAGTCCGGCCCGTACGGTGCGGGTTCCGTCGCCGGTCATGCGGACTCCTTCCCCGCGTCCGGGCCGTCGGCGGCCGACGCGTGCTCGACGGTGGCGCTCGCCGCGCCCTTCTCCGCGGCGTCGATGGCCTCGCCGACCGCGTCCAGCAGCCCGCCGCTCGCGGCCTCGACCATCCCCAGGCACTCCTCGAAGTCGTCCAGCCCGCCGAAGTACGGGTCCGGTACGTCGAGGCCGCCCAGCGCGTCGTGGTCCGCGTCCGGGTCATAGCTCCGCAGCAGCCGCACCTTGGCGGCGTCGTGCGGGGTCGGCGCGAGCGCGCGCAGCTCGTGCAGATGGCCGCTGTCCAGGGCGATCACCAGATCGAGGCGATCGAACCACTCGGCCCGGAACTGGCGTGCGATGTGATCCTGCTCATAGCCATGGGCGGTCAGTACGTCGATGGCGCGGCGGTCGGCCCCGTCGCCCTCGTGCCAGGGCCCGGTGCCCGCGCTGTCCACCTCGAGCAGGCCGTCCAACCCGGCCTCCACGGCATGGGCGCGGAAGACGGATTCGGCCATCGGCGAGCGGCATATGTTGCCGGTGCAGACAAAGCAGACACGGTAGGGCGACGGGTCTCTCATGCCTTCCATCCTCTCCGGCCGTGATCAGTCCTTGTCATCGGGCAGCACGACATGCAGGGCCCACGCGACTATGGAGACGATCAGGCCACCGAGCACCGCCGTGCCGAAGCCGTCGACGTCGAAGCTCAGGTCCAGCTTTCCGGCCAGCCAGGAGGTCAACAACAGCATCAGGGCGTTGATCACCAGCGTGATCAACCCGAGGGTCAGGATGAACAGCGGGAAGGCCAGCAACTTGACGATCGGCTTGACCACCACGTTCACCACGCCGAAGACCAGCGCCACGAGAATGAGGGTGAGCGCTTGGCGGCCGGTGTTGTCACCGGTCAGCGTGATGTCCTTGAGCAGCCAGATGGCGACGCCGAGGGCGCCGGCGTTCGCGATCGTCTTGACGAGAAAATTCTTCATGGTTGAGATCGTCGCAGACAGGCCCCGGCGCAGGCAGGGGCACCGTAGGCATGGGTCAGGCAGGGGTGGAGAGGCGAATGAAGGCGTTCCGGCTGGATGAGCTGGAGGCGGAGCGGGCCGCGAACGACGGCGCGTATCTGCAGTTCCTGCGGGAGCGGAACATGTCCGTGGGGCTGTACGCGCTGAACGCGGGCCAGGCCGACCCGCAGTCGCCGCACGGCCAGGACGAGGTGTACGTCGTGATGAGCGGCCGGGCGTCGGTCACGGTGGGGATGGAGACGACACAGGTGGGGCGGGGCAGTGTGGTGTACGTCCCGGCGGGCACGGCGCACAAGTTCCACCACATCACCGAGGATCTGCGGGTGCTGGTGGTGTTCTCGCCGCCGGAGAGCTGAGGCCGTCCCGGGGTTCGAGGCCGCGCCGGTGTCGGCGACCTGATCCCGGTCCGGGGGTTGTCCATCGCGGAGCCGATGTGTGGCCGGCCGGTCCCGTAGGGGTCCGGTCAGGGGAGGACGGGGGGCGCGGGCCGCCCGCGCGCCTCCGTCCCGTCCTAGCATCGACGGCAGGGAAGACCGGCCGTCGGCGTCCGGATCCACGGCTTGGAGAGAAAGCAGGGAGTCACGTGACCACGAAGGGGATATTCCGGGGCTTGCCGTGGTGGGTGACCTGGATCGCGATACCGGTCCTCGTCCTCGCCGTGTTCGGCGGCCTGATCATGAGTGTGATCGGGTTCGTGGTGAGCCTCGTCTTCAAGGCGCTGCTGCTGGTGGTGCTGATCGCCGGGCTGATCTACGTCGTACGGAAGTTCACTTCCTGACCCGCCGCGCGGCGCCCGCCGCGTCGCCCAGGCCCTGACGCGTCCCCACAGGCCCTGACGGCCCCCGCTGCGCGCGGATACGCCGCGCGAGGGATACCGCCGGGGCGGGAGCACCGCCTGGCGCCACCCCTGCCGTTACAGTGCGAGTCCTCGGCGTTCTTCCTTCGGCGTCTGCCTCGCAACAACACCCCGGGGGTGCCTGTTGACGACAGCGATCTTCGATACGGCCGGTGCGCCGGCCCCGATCTCCCGCCCACCTGGCCCGCGCTGTCCGCGCCGCCCGGCCCCGCGGGTCTCCTCACGGCAACACTGGCCATTTTCGTTCCCTCACACGAGGCAAACCGACTCCGCACCGCAATCGAGTCGCTACGCTCCAGAGTCGGCGAAGCGCAAACAACCCGGGGCGGCGAACGATGCGTGAGATGCGTGACACAGTTCAGGCGGAAGTGACGATGACCTTCCTGGTCTCGCAGGATCTCTCCTTCCGGATCCCGGTCGAGCTGTCCTACGACAGCGGCGACCCCTATGCCGTCGAGATCACCTTCCATTTGCCCGGTGACGCGCCGGTGAGCTGGGCCTTCGCGCGGGAGCTGCTGCTGGACGGGTTGAGCAAACCCACCGGCGAGGGGGATGTGCGTATCGCCCCCGCCTCCCCCGAGGGGCTTTCGGACGTCTTCATCAGACTCCAAGTGGGTTGTGAACGGGCCCTGTTCCGGGCCGGGGCCGCTCCGCTGGTGGCCTTCCTCGACCGGACGGACCGGGTGGTGCCTTTCGGCCAGGAGCCGGCGGCCTGCGACCCGGTCGGCGATCTCGATGCCGAACTCCACCGCATCCTGGCCGAGGACCGGTACGCGGGCTGAGAGCCGGACGCGCGGCGGGCCGAGGGCCGGTGCTGTGCCGTGGCCGAGCTGACGGGCGGCGTGCCCATCGCCTCAGCGTCCCTTCGCCCGGCGGCGCCGCCCGCGTCCGCCCCGGCCGGTCCGGGCCGCCTGGGCCGACTGGGTCGTCTGGGTCGTCTGGGCCGCCTGGGCGCCGCCCGCGTCGGCCACTCGCTCCGCGCCGCCGTCCGCCGCCGGGGCGCGGTCCGCGGAGACCACGAGCACGGCCAGCGCGGTGGTCACCGGCACCGAGGCGACGAGCCCGATGCTGCCCACCAGCGTCCGTACGATCTCCTCCGCGACGATCTCGCTCGTGGCGACCGTGCCCACCCCGCTGTCCGCGATGGAGAACAGCAGCAGCAGCGGAAGCGAAGCGCCCGCGTACGCCAGCACCAGGGTGTTCACGACGGAGGCGATGTGGTCCCGCCCGATCCGCATCGCCGCCCCGTAGAGCTTGCGCCGGGACGTGGTCGGATCCGCCTCCCTCAGCTCCCACACCGCCGAGGTCTGGGTGACCGTCACATCGTCCAGCACGCCCAGCGAGCCGATGATCACACCCGCCAGCAGCAGCCCCTGTATCTCGATGTTCGGATAGAGGCCGTGCACCAGTCCGGTCTGGTCGTCCGTGTTGCCGGTCAGGCTCGCCCAGCCGATGAACAGCGAGCCCAGCACCCCGATCAGCAGCAGTGACACCAGTGTGCCGAGCACGGCGACCGACGTACGCGCCGTCAGTCCATGGCACATGTACAGCGCGAGAAGCATGATCGCGCTGCCCCCGACGACCGCGACCACCAGCGGATTGGAACCCTGGAGTATCGCCGGGAGGATGAACAGCGTCAGCACCCCGAAGCTGATCGCCAGCGCCACCAGCGCGAACACCCCGCGCAGCCGTCCCACCGCCACGACCGCGAGCGCGAACAGCCCCGCCAGCAGCGCCATCGGCATCGACCGGTCGACATCGGACACGGAGTACTGCAGTTCCTTGGGCGCCTTGGGGGCGTACGCCAGCTTCAGCTCCTGCCCGGCGCTGAAGTGACGCGAGGCGTTGGGCTGGACGATTTCGGGGAACGTGCGGCCCTTGTCCTTGCCCGAGGTGACCTCGATCGTGGCCTTCTCGCAGACGCTCTTCTTCCCGCCCTGCCCCGGGCCCCCGCTTTGCCCTGGAGCGCCGTTCTGGGCGGCGCCGTCCTGGCCGGGCTCGGTGGGCGCCTGCGGCTGGGCGTTCACATCGGCGCAGTTCACCTCCTCGACCTTCACCACCCGCCCGGCCACGGTCGTCTGGTCGAAGCCGAGACCGCTGCGGCCGTGCGCCTTGTGGTCCGGTGTGCCGCCCGGCCAGAGCACGATCAGACCGGCCACGACGGCGACGGTGAAGGGGATGAGCACCGCCGCGATGATCTTGCGGAGGCGCGCGGAGACAGGGGTGGCGGGGCCATGGCCGTGGGAGTGGCCATGGGAATGTCCGTGGCCGTGGCCATGCGCCTGATCGGAGGGGTGGGGCTGCTCGGGCGGGTGGTCCTGCTGGATCGCGGTCACGGTCGCATCATCGCAAGAGACGTGGGCCCCCTGTTCAGCGCTGTGGATAAACCGTTAGCGTGGTGACGAACCTTTGCAATCGCGGGAGCTCGGAGCACCGGGCTGAGAGGGCGCTGACGCTGACAGCTGCGCCGACCGCTGAACCTGTTACCGGGTAATGCCGGCGTAGGGAGTGGGTCTCATGACTCAGCAGGATGCATCATCGCGTGCCGAGACGGCCGAATTCGGCTGGCATAAGGGGTATGTCACGGGTTCGCGCCCGGACCTCCAGGTCCCGGTCCGCCGCGTGCACCTCACCAACGGCCAGGACGTGACGCTGTACGACACCTCCGGCCCGTACACCGACCCCACTATCGAAACGGATGTCCGCCGCGGCCTGGCGCCGCTGCGGCAGAACTGGATCATCGCCCGCGGCGACACCGAGGAGTACGCGGGCCGTCCCGCCCGCCCCGAGGACGACGGGCTCAAGCACACCTCGCCACGCGGGGGGCTGCGCAACCTCGACGCGGTCTTCCCCGGCCGTCCGCGCCAGCCGCGGCGCGGCCGCACGGGCGCCCCCGTGACCCAACTCGCCTATGCGCGGCGGGGCGAGATCACGGCGGAGATGGAGTACGTGGCGATCCGCGAGAACGTCTCCCCCGAGGTGGTCAGGGAGGAGATCGCGGCGGGCCGCGCCGTCCTCCCGGCCAATGTGAACCATCCGGAGATCGAACCGATGATCATCGGCAAGCGATTCCTGGTGAAGGTCAACGCCAACATCGGCAACTCCGCCGTCACCTCCTCCATCGAGGAGGAGGTCGAGAAGATGACCTGGGCGACCCGCTGGGGCGCCGACACGGTCATGGACCTCTCGACCGGCCGCAACATCCACACCACCCGCGAATGGGTGCTGCGCAACTCCCCGGTTCCCATCGGCACCGTGCCGCTCTATCAGGCGCTGGAGAAGGTCGACGGCAAGGCCGAGGAGCTGACCTGGGAGATCTACAAGGACACGGTCATCGAACAGGCCGAGCAGGGCGTCGACTACATGACCGTCCACGCCGGCGTCCGGCTGCCGTACGTCCCCCTGACCGCCCGCCGCAAGACCGGCATCGTCTCCCGCGGCGGCTCCATCATGGCGGCGTGGTGCCTCGCCCACCACCAGGAGTCCTTCCTCTACACCCACTTCGAGGAGCTGTGCGAGATCCTCGCGGCGTACGACGTCACCTACTCGCTGGGCGACGGACTGCGCCCGGGATCGATCGCCGACGCCAACGACGAGGCCCAGTTCGCGGAGTTGCGCACCCTCGGCGAGCTCAACCGCATCGCCAAGGAGCACGGCGTCCAGACGATGATCGAGGGGCCGGGCCATGTCCCGATGCACAAGATCAAGGAGAACGTCGACCTCCAGCAGGAGATCTGCGAGGAGGCCCCCTTCTACACCCTGGGCCCCCTCACCACCGACATCGCCCCCGCCTACGACCACATCACCTCGGGCATCGGCGCCGCGATGATCGCCTGGTGGGGCACGGCGATGCTCTGCTACGTCACCCCCAAGGAGCACTTGGGGCTGCCGGACCGCGATGACGTCAAGACCGGCGTCATCACCTACAAGATCGCCGCCCACGCGGCCGACCTGGCCAAGGGCCATCCGGACGCCCAGGCATGGGACGACGCGCTCTCCGACGCGCGCTTCGAATTCCGCTGGGAGGACCAGTTCAACCTGGCCCTCGACCCGGACACGGCCCGCTCCTTCCACGACGCGACGCTCCCGGCGGAACCGGCCAAGACGGCACACTTCTGCTCGATGTGCGGGCCGAAGTTCTGCTCGATGAAAATCAGCAGAAGCATCACAGAGCAGTTCGGCGGCGACGCCGATGCGACGCCCGAGGAGATCGAGGCGGGGATGCTCCAGAAGTCCAAGGAGTTCGCGGCCGCGGGCAACCGCGTCTACCTGCCGCTCGCGGACTGACACGGATCGCGGAATCTGACCGCCGGACCCCGGACCCCGGACTCGGGGTCCGGGGTCCGGCGGCTCCGTCAGATGGCGCCCGTGCCGCTCGGCAAAGCAGTATGCGAGGCATGGGAACCGACGCGAAGCCGATGGCGGAACATGTTCAACGCTGGTGGCGCGAAGGGCAGGCGCCCGACGGTGACGTGATCGTCTTCGGGGACGGTCAGTTGTCGGTGATGCGGTTCTGGACCACCGAATGCTGGTCGCGGGCAGAGGAGGTCCTTCGAGCCACGGAGTGGACCGCCCGCCACTGGCTGGACGTCGACATGGTGATGGCATCGTGCAGATATGCCGGATACCGTGCTTACGGAGGCGAATCCGCAGCCCATGGCAGCATCGGCTGGGTCGCCCTGACACGGGACGACCGACAGCGGACCTTGGAATGGCTCGCGGTGTGTTCCGAGTCGAACCCGTTCGCCGAGGTGGCTCTCGACGACGCCTGCCTGACGGCAGTCAGCACCAACGGCCAGGTGTGGACCTTTCCGCGTGACGCTCCGCAGAAAGTGGAGATCAGTCGGGTTGCGGGACGGGACAGGTGACGACTTCCTGCCGGGTGAGCACGGCGGCGCGATGGACGCGGCGGAGGCGGAGGCGGGGCCGGTATGGCCCAGAAGTCCAAGGAGTTCGAAAACGCGGGTGGAGCTCGGCAAAGTAGCGCCTTTGGATTGAACCAGGCGATATGCTGCGGGATGGGTCCGAAGCCGCAACTTGGATTTGCGACTTCGGACCCTCTCCATGCCGCTACGCGGGCGGAAGCTCAGCCACGTAGACCGGGTTGCCGTTGTCCGTCAGCCCGTTCTGACGGATGCAGCGGTGCTTCTGGAGAAAACGCAGACAGTCGTGCACCCGCTGCCGAGTGAGCCCCGTCTTGGCCGAGAGCGTCTCCAGCGAATGGCCGATCCGTCCGGCTTCGGCCAGCGTGGGGAGGATGTAGACGGCCACCGCCCACACATCCTCGGTGATGCTCAGCCGGTCCTTCCACTGTGCGAACAGGTTCTCCGTCCTGAGCCTCAACTCCCGCTTGTCGGCCTCGGGCTCCGCGCCCGGTCGGCAGCCCAGAGCGTCGAGGATCTGTGACCACGCCTGCTCGGACCGGTGCAGGGAATCCAGCACCTCCGTATGGAAGCGTTCGGTCCGCGTCTCCAGCCGGACGATCGCGTCCATGAGCTCGCTCGGTGGAGTGGGGCGGGAGACCTCGGAGACCTCCAGCGCGTATGAGCCCTCGCGTTGGACGGTGGCGATCACCCTGGACACCCACTGTTTGAAGGGCAGGCACGCGGGTTTGGTGCAGCCGTTCACCAGCTGAATCAGCCCTTGCAGATTCACCAGATGCAAGTCTCGGCGCCACTCCCTACCTGCGGGAATGCTGAGACCGTAACGTGAGGTTACGTTCTCGAGCGTAGACTTTCCGCCAGCCTGTACATGATCTGCCAACGCCTTTCGCGGGTTGGTGTGACCGAGTTCCGCACAGACGTCGACCGTCGGGAACCAGTGTTCGCCGTCCGGCATGGTCAGCCGACGAAGCCGGACCCCCGTGGCCGCGTAGACGAAGTCGTTGACGTCCATGGCGTCGTGCCGGGCGGATGGGCCCGGCGGTGTGTTGTGTTTGCGCATCGCGCATCACCTCCACCGATGGACGCTAAACATCACCGCCCATCAATTCCCCCGAATAGGCGGAAGTTCGCTCGATCGGTGGGTAATCGGTCAATCCAATGGCGAACCGCCCATCAGTGCTAGTCCGGCTGATGCTCGGGGCCGCCGGACCTCGGATCCTGAGTTCGGCGGCTTCGCCAGATTTCGCCAGTTGGTAGCGCAGCACGGACCGGGGATTTTGAGCTTCGGCCATGTTTCACGTGAAACGTCCCGTCGAGTGCGGCTTGCCTGGGTCGGCCCGGAGCAGGGGCGGGGGTGGATTCATGCGGTGAGTGCGGCGACGACTCGGTTGGTCATCTCCTCCTGCGTGGTGAGCGGCGTCGGGGTGTACGACAGGACGAAGCGGAGGCTCAGGTCGCGGGTGGCGAACATGCGGGTGCGGTAGCCCTCGGTCTCGCCGGTCTTGCCCCAGAACGTCACGCCGTTCACGGTGGCCGTCTGGAGCCCCAGGCTGTAGCGGGCGGGGCCGCCGTCCAGCATGCGTACGGAGTCCGGGGGCAGGGTGAAGAGCTTGTCCAGGGCGTGGGGCGGCAGCAACGCGCCGGAGAACAGGGCCTGCTGGAAGCGGAACAGGTCGTCGACGGTCGAGACCAGCTCGCCTTCGCCCCAGGCGGAGGACTGGTTGTACACCGTGACATCGCGCAGCGAGCCGTCGGTCATCCGTAGATAGCCGTGTACATGCGGGCCGTGCAGGCGGGGGTCCTGGCCCGGAAGCAGGGTTCGGGTCGGGCCCAGCGGGCGCAGGACGCGGGTCTGGATCTCCTGGCCGTAGGGGCGGGCGGTCAGCTTTTCGATGAGCAGGGCGAGCAGCACATAGTTGATGCCCCGGTACTCCTGCTTGCTGCCCGGGGTGAACTTGAGCGGATCGTGCGTCACCGTCTCGACCCACTCCCGCGGTGTCCACCGGTCCCATCGCTGCTGCAGGACCGCTTCCGGCGTGCTGTCGTCCGGAATTCCCCGGTGGTCGGGGAGCCCACTGGTGTGGTTGAGCAGCTGGGCCACGGTGATGCGGCGGGCGAAGGCGGAGGGAAGCAGGTCCGGGAGGTAGCGCCCGATGGGGGCATCGAGCTCCACTCGGCGCTCGGTCCACAGTTGAAGGACCACGGTGGCCACGAACGCCTTGGTGACGCTGCCGGCGCGGAACCGGTCGTCCGGGCGCACGGCCCGTCCGCTCGCGATGTCCGCCACCCCCGCCGTGCCGTACCAGCGGTCTCCCCGGCGGTCGACGCGCAGTTGGGCCGAGATGGCGGGCGGGTGGGCGAGATCGCTGATCGCGGCCTGGAGGGCGGCGTTGTCGGACGCGGTGGTCGATGCGGTGGTGCTCGTCGCCGCGCGGGCGCCGGTGCTCCCGGCCACGGCCAGCAGTGTCCCGGCCGCGCAACCGCCCATGAGAGTACGTCGGGTCAAGGAAGTCATGGTCAGCCATGCTGCCGAAGCCGCCGCGCCCGGCCATCCGGGATGACCCGCACCCAGACCCGGACCGCACCCGGAGCCGTACCCGCGCTCGGACCGCGTCCCGGATCCGGGGCTAGGACCCGTCAGAAGGGCCCTAGTCCGGCTGGTGCTCCGGTCCGCCGTAGTCGGGGCTGGTGTAGTCCGGGCTGCTGTAGCGGGGGCGGGCCTTGGGGCCTTCGCCGTCGGTGCTGAAGCCGGGGCGGCTGTAGCCGAGGTGCGGGGTGCGGCTGACCGCCTCGGGGTTGATCGGGACGTACGCGGAGGGGGACGGGGCCGAGGGGTTGGCCAGGGCCTCGCGGAGGAACGGCACGATGCCGCGCTCCAGCAGGGCATCCCGCCAGATCTCTCGGGCGCGGTCCACCTCCTCCAGCCGCTCGCTGCGCGCCTCGCCGCGGATCGCGCTGGAGCCGTTGCGCAGCGCGGTCAGGAGCAGTCCGACGGCGGCGATCAGGATGGCCGCGGCGGTCAGCGCGGCGAAGAACCAGCCCGCGGTCACCATCGGCTGGGCGATGGACGGGGCCGGGTCGAGGACGTTGAGGACGTAGCCGACGATGAGGAAGATGATCGCGGCGGTGCCGGCGAGCACCGGGGCCAGTACCGCGAGCATGGCCACGAGCCCCGCCCCCGCGGCGTCCTGCATCGCGCCGGCGAGTCCGACCGTGCCGTCCGGCTGCTCGCGCTCGCCCACGTCCCCGGCGAGCGGGAAGAGCGGGGCGGGCTCGCGCAGTTTGGCGCGAGTCTCGCGGTAGGTCTGGTACTCGTCGGCCGCGCATGCC
Organism: Streptomyces iranensis; assembly: GCF_017874715.1. GTDB lineage: Bacteria > Actinomycetota > Actinomycetes > Streptomycetales > Streptomycetaceae > Streptomyces > Streptomyces iranensis. The sequence goes on from NZ_JAGGLR010000026.1 coordinate 53,099, forward strand.
GCTATCGCGGTCGATGCCCCGAGCGCCATCGTGCGCAGCTGCTCGGCAGTGAGCCGCTGCCCGATACCGCTGAGGTCCGGGCGACGGTCCGCGGTGCGCAGTGCCTCGTCGAGAACCCGCTCGAACTCCGGGCGGTCCTCGGTCAGCAGGTGCGGAGCGCTTTTCATGGTGCATCCCCCGATGCTCCGTAGGGCCGTGACGACCGGCTTTCGCCGGGCAGTCGGGCGGAAACGGAGGAGAGCCTGCGACGGATAAGCCGATGGTAGAGCCGATCCGGCGCTTGGTGACAGCAAGTTTCCCGAATTGCTCCCGCGCCGGTGAAACCCTCTATCTGCCCCGGACAGCGTCCGCTGAATCCTCAGTTCGCCAGGGGAAGTTGCACGACCAGCAGTTTTCCGGCCATCGTGATGCCGCCGTCCATGGCCACCGCGAGATTGTCCGCGTAGACATGCGGGCCCTCGACCGCGGGCGTGCCGCTGTCCTCGCCGTCCTCGGAGCCCACCTCGCCGAGCAGATACGGGATGGGGCTGTGGCCGTGGACGATGCGCTCCCCGCCGTAGGTGTCGAGCAATTCGCGAGCCGCCGTGGGCCCGGCGTCCTCGTCGCGGAAGGCGAACCGCTTGGTGAATTTGCGGAACAGGTCCCAGCACTCGTCGGCGTCGCTGCGCTGCAGCGTCTCGGTGACGGTGTCGTTGACGGCCTCGATCGAGTCGCCGTACTCCAGATAGGCGGTGGTGTCGGAGTGGACCAGCAGATGGCCGTCCTCCTCCGCCATCGCGTCCAGCCGGGACATCCACTGGAGGTGGTGGTCCTCGAGCCGCTCCATATCGGTGCGCTGGCCGCCGTTGAGCAGCCAGGCCGCCTGGAAGGAGGCCGTTCCGGCACCGGAGTTGACCGGTGTGTCGCCGAACCGCTTGGCGCCGATCAGCAGCAGCTCATGATTGCCCATCAGCGCCTTGCAGTAGCCGCCCGCGGCGGCGGCCTCGGCGGAGAGCTGCATGACCAGGTCGATGACGCCGATGCCGTCCGGGCCGCGGTCGGTGAAGTCGCCGAGGAACCACAACCGGGCCTTCCCCGCGGACCAGTTGCCCTTGGCGTCGATCAGGCCCTCGGCGGCGAGCGCCTCGCGCAGCTCCTCGTGGTAGCCGTGGACGTCGCCCACGACGTACAGCGGGCCGGGGCCCTCGTCCTGGGCCAGCGGGCCGTCCTCGGGCTCGGGCACCGGGGTGAGCGCCACGGTGGGGCGATCCTGCGGCGGAACGAGCTGGGTGTCCTTGATGGTGTACCCCGGGCCCAGGATCGGGAGCCGCTCGGTCGGGGTGTACTCGGCGGGCAGGGGCAGCGGCGTGGGCGTGTCCGGCGCGGGCGCCCCGGGCGCCGGTGCGCCGGGAGCGGGCGCGCCCGGGGCCGGTTCGCCAGGGGTCGGTACGTCCGGGGCGGGTGCGCCAGGCTCGGGCTCCTCGGGCGCGGGCGCGGGCCGCGGCACGGGCGCGGCGGTGCCCGGCCCGGCGGGCGCGGACCCGGGCGGCACGGCTCCGGGCGCGACCATGCCGGGCGGGGTGTGCGCCCCGTACGCGAGCACAGGAGGGATCGCAGCCGTGGTCCCTGCCGTGGCTTCCAGACCGGCCCCCTGAGTCATCGACCCCTCCACCATCACGCCGCCGTGCCACCTTGTGGACCTTGCCTGGTCGACGGCGGTCCGCGGTGTCGTCCGCCCATCATAGGAATGACCGTGAGGGCTTGTGACGCACCAGGGTGCCGTCAATCGCTGCTCGCTCCTGCTTCGTCGGACTTTTATCCCGGATTGGCCCAGTAGGGGAAGCCCATTGGCCCCAGGTCCTCCTCGGGTAATCCTTGAGTCACCCTCAGGTCAGCCTCCAGCACGGCTGCGCGGGGCGCTGACCGTCGTACGCGGCGGACGGCGCTGTGAGGACGTCCGCACCATCAATTCGGTGGGTATGACCTGTTCAACGGGGTGGCCGGTGTCAAGGCCCTCGATGGCGTCGATGAGCAACTGAACGACCGCCGTGCCGATCCGGCGGGGTTTGAGTGAGAGGGTCGTGATGGGCGGCTCGGTGGTGCGGTAGACGGTCGATTCGCTGCAGCACACCAGCAGCAGATCGTCGGGGACCCGCAGCCCGTAGCGGCGGGCGGCGGCGAGCAGATCGGTGCCGTTGGGGTCGAAGAGGCCGTAGACCGCGTCGGGGCGGTCCGGGCGCGCGAGCAGCCGGTCGGCGGCGACGGCACCGGCACAAGGGTCGTGGGCCGGGTACGCCTCATAGACCGGATCCTGTCCCACCCGTTCGCACCACTGCAGGTACGCCGTGGTGGACAGCCGGGTGTAGGTGTCGGTGGAGGTCCCGGTGAGCAGTCCGATCCGGCGGGCGCCGGCCTCGGCGAGATGGTCGAGCAGTCCCAGCACCGCCGCCTCGTGGTCGTTGTCGACCCAGGCGGTGACGGGGAGGGCGCCGGCGGGGCGGCCGTCGCTGACGACGGGGATGTCCTGGCGTAAGAGCTCGGTGACGACCGGATCGTGGTCGGAGGGGTCGATCACCACGGTGCCGTCGAGGGCGACGTTGGACCACACGTCGTGGCGGGAGGTGGCGGGGAGGATGACGAGGGCGTAGCCGCGGGCCAGCGCGGCGGAGGTGGCAGCTCGCGCCATCTCGGCGAAGTAGGCGAACTCGGTGAAGGTGAAAGGTTCATCCCCGTACGTGGTCACGGTCAGGCCGATGAGGCCGGACTTGCCGGTACGGAGCGTGCGGGCCGCTGCGGACGGGCGATAGCCCAGCCGCTCGGCGACCTCGCGGACATGGCGGCGGGTGGCCTCCGGGAGCCGGCCCTTGCCGTTGAGCGCGTCGGAGACGGTCGTGATGGAGACCCCGGCGGCGGCGGCCACGTCCCGGATGCCCGCCCGCCCTAACCGGCGGCCGGCCGACCGGCTCACCTGGTGCTTCCCTGCTGCTGTCATGGCCAGCCGATAGTAGGGCGCGGGTGGGCGGGTTGCGCGATTCCGCCATCGGTATTCGGAAGGCACGTTTCTGCATGAGCGCCTTCCCCAATTCCCTTGGAAGTGAAGCCAGTTGGGGGTTCCACCGGGCCTCTGATCGCCCCTGGCATATCCATGCCTGGTGATTGATACATGTCTCGAAGAGGTCTCAACTCACCTGCACGGGTGATGCGCGCCACGGCGCTCGCCACCGGCGCGCGTGAAAAAGCGGGGCGCTCCCCCCGGTGGGTACGCGGGCGCCGGGGGCGGATACGCGGCGGCGCCCCGGCGGGTACGCGAGACGGGGGAATCCTCATAAGGTGTGCAGTATTGCCGTGTGCGAACGCTGTGCACGGTTCGAGACAGGATGGGTCGAGGAGGACTGTCGGTGACCGAGAAGAGCCCCAAGCTGCGCGCCGCGCTGGACGGCATTCCGACGTACAAGCCCGGCAAGCCGGCCGCCGCGGGCGGCCCCCTGGCCTTCAAGCTCTCCTCCAACGAGAACCCCTATCCGCCGCTGGCCGGGGTGCTGGAGACCGCCGCGAACGCCGCCGCCTCCTTCAACCGCTACCCGGACCTCGCCTGCACCGCGCTGATCGCCGAGCTGGCGAGCCGCTTCGACGTACCGCTGGAGCATCTGGCCGCCGGGACCGGCTCGGTCGGCGTGGCCCAGCAGCTGGTCCAGTCCACGGCGGGACCGGGCGATGAGGTGATCTACGCCTGGCGGTCCTTCGAGGCATATCCGATCATCACTCAGATCGCCGGGGCGACATCGGTGCGGGTCCCTCTGAACGACGCCGAGGAGCACGATCTGGAGGCGATGGCGGACGCCATCACCGACCGCACCCGGCTGATTTTCGTCTGTAACCCCAACAACCCGACCAGCACCGTGGTGCGCCGGGCCCAGCTGGAGCGGTTCCTGGATCGGGTGCCGTCCGATGTGCTGGTGGTGCTGGACGAGGCGTACATCGAGTTCATCCGGGACGAGCGGGTCCCCAACGGGATCGATCTCTACCGGGACCGGCCGAATGTGTGCGTGCTGCGCACCTTCTCCAAGGCGTACGGCCTGGCCGGGCTGCGGGTCGGCTTCGCGATCGCCCATGAGCCGGTGGCGGCGGCGCTGCGCAAGACCGCGGTGCCGTTCGGCGTCAGCCAGCTCGCCCAGGACGCGGCGGTGGCCTCGCTGCGCAGCGAGGACGCGCTGCGGGAGCGGGTGGACGCGCTGGTCACCGAGCGGGGCCGGGTGTGGGAGGCGCTGACCGCCCAGGGGTGGACGGTCCCGGACTCCCAGGCGAACTTCGTCTGGCTGCGGCTGGGGGAGCGCACGGCCGACTTCGGAGCGACGTGCGAGGCGGCGGGCGTGGTAATCCGTCCGTTCCCGGGTGAGGGGGTGCGGGTGACCATCGGCGAGCGCGAGGCGAACGAGATCTTCCTGCGGACGGCGGAGGAGTACCGCAAGGAGCTCTGAGCCGGGCGGGTCGTCCATCGTGCGGAACGGCCGCCGGGCGGAAGGGCCATCGCGCGGCACGCCGCCGGGCGGAACGCCCGCTGGGCGGGGCACCGCCTTCGGAGCCGTCGAGGGCCCGTCGGCGACGGCCTCGCAAGGGGCCCAACGGCCCTTCCGAGAGGTGCGCAGCATACCCATACGTGTCCCATTCGCCCCCTACCACCCCCGGTGGGAGGGGGCGAAGTCGTGTGCGTATCATTGCTTGTGAATGTGAATACGTTCACAAGCTCGCTCCGCGGGCAGGCACGACCGTAAGGAGAGATTCAGGTGAATCTGGCTCTGGCGCCGGAGACGCTGGCCCGATGGCAGTTCGGCATCACGACGGTCTACCACTTCCTCTTCGTGCCGCTGACGATCTCTCTCGCCGCGATCACGGCCGGTCTGGAGACCGCCTGGGTCCGCACCGGCAAGGAGAATTACTTCCACGCCACCAAGTTCTGGGGGAAGCTCTTCCTGATCAACATCGCGATGGGTGTGGTCACCGGCATCGTGCAGGAGTTCCAGTTCGGCATGAACTGGTCGGACTACTCGCGCTTCGTCGGTGATGTCTTCGGCGCCCCGCTCGCGATGGAGGCCCTGCTGGCCTTCTTCTTCGAGTCCACCTTCATAGGTCTGTGGATCTTCGGCTGGGACAAGCTGCCCAAGAAGATCCACTGCGCCTGCATCTGGATCGTCGCGCTCGGCACGATCCTCTCGTCGTACTTCATCCTGGCCGCCAACTCCTGGATGCAGCACCCGACCGGCTACACCATCGACAAGGCCACCGGAAAGGCCCGGCTCACCGACATCTGGGCGGTGCTGACCCAGAACACCACCCTGGTCGTGGTCTTCCACACGCTGACCGCCGCCTTCCTCACCGGCGCCGCCTTCATCATCGGGATCTCCTCCTTCCATCTGCTGCGGGCCAAGCGCCGCCGGGAGCGCGGCGAGGAGCTGGGCGAGCAGCGGAAGAAGCAGATCGGGGCGATGCGGACCTCGCTGCGGGTGGGCCTGGTCGTCGCGGTCATCGCGGGGCTTGGCACGGCGATCAGCGGTGACCAGCTCGGCAAGGTGATGTTCGAGCAGCAGCCGATGAAGATGGCGGCGGCCGAGGCCCTCTGGGAGACCCAGACGCCCGCGCCCTTCTCGGTCTTCGCCGTCGGCGATGTCAGCAAGGGGCACAACAGCGTCGAGCTGGAGGTCCCCGGGGTGCTCTCCTTCCTGGCGCACAGCAACTTCACCGACTCCGTCCCCGGTATCAACGACATCGCCCAGCGGGAGGCCGACGCCTACGGCGGTCAGCCCGATGACTACATCCCCAGCATCTTCATGACCTTCTGGGGCTTCCGGTTGATGATCGGCTTCGGGATGACCTCGTTCGTCGCCGGGCTGATCGGGCTGTGGACGACCCGCCGCAAGCGGTGGCTGGCGCCTGCCTTCCGCACCGGGGAGGACGAGGTGCCCCGGCTCATGCTCACCAAGAAGCGCGAGCTGAGCCCGCTGCTGTCCACTTGGTCCTGGCGGATCGGGATCCTCACCATGGGCTTTCCGCTGATCGCCAACTCCTTCGGATGGATCTTCACCGAGATGGGCCGGCAGCCCTGGGCGGTCTACGGACTGATGAAGACCGCCGACGCGGTCTCCCCCGGCGTCAGCCGGACCGAGGTGCTGATCTCGCTCGGCGTCTTCACGCTGCTGTACGGGGTGCTCGCGGTGATCGAGGTGCGGCTGCTGACCAAGTACGCCAAGGCCGGACCGGACACCGACGAGAAGCCGCCCGCCAAGGACCCGAAGCTGCGGCTGCCGTCGAGCGGCCCGGGGGGCCGGGGCGGTCCGGGTGGTCCTGGCAACCCGGACGGCGGGGCCTCCGCCGAGGACGTGGACGTGGACGAGGACGCCGACAAGCCGCTGACCTTCGCGTACTGACGGCCGGAGAGGATCACCGGAGAGGATCATGCACCTTCACGACTTCTGGTTCCTGCTGATCGCCTTCCTGTGGACGGGCTACTTCTTCCTGGAGGGCTTCGACTTCGGCATCGGCGTGCTGACCAAGCTGCTCGCCCGCGACCGCACCGAGCGCCGGGTCCTGATCAACACGATCGGGCCGGTGTGGGACGGCAACGAGGTCTGGCTGATCACGGCGGCAGGGGCGACCTTCGCCGCCTTCCCCGACTGGTACGCGACGCTCTTCAGCGGCTTCTATCTGCCCCTGCTGGCCATCCTGGTCTGCCTGATCCTGCGCGGTGTCGCCTTCGAGTACCGGCACAAGCGCCCCGAGGACCGCTGGCAGCGCAGCTGGGAGCACGCGATCTTCTGGTGCTCGCTGCTGCCCGCGTTCCTCTGGGGAGCGATCTTCGCCAATCTGGTGCACGGGGTTCCGATCGGCCGGGATGGGAACTACGCGGGCGGTCTGTCGGATCTGATCACGCCGTACGCCCTGCTGGGCGGGGTGGTCACGCTGGTGCTGTTCACCTTCCATGGCGCGGTCTTCGCCGCGCTCAAGACGGACGGGGACATCCGGACCAGGGCGCGGCGGTACGCGGCCCGGCTCGGGCTGGCCACCGTCGCCGTCGCGGTGCCGTTCCTCGTCTGGACGCAGGGCGACAGCGGGAACGCCCGCAGCCTGGTGGCGGTCGTCATCGCCGTTCTGGCGCTGGCCACGGCGCTGATCATGAACCAGCGGGGGCGTGAGGGATGGGCGTTCGGGCTGTCCGGGGTGGCCGTCACGGCGGCCGTCGCGATGCTCTTCCTGGCGCTCTTCCCCGAGGTCATGCCCTCCTCGCTGGACCCGGCGTGGAGCCTGACGGCGGCGAACGCTGCCTCCAGCCCCTACCCGCTCAAGATCATGACGTGGGTGGGCGTCATCATGCTGCCGCTGATCATGGCCTACCAGGCGTGGACGTACTGGGTCTTCCGTAAGCGCATCGGCACCCGGCACATCCCCGCCGCCCACTGACGCGGGTGCGGTGTTTCACGTGAAACCAATCGACCCCCGGCTGCTGCGGTACGCACGGGCCACCCGCTTCTTCCTCGCCGGCTCCGTGGCGCTGGGCCTGGCCGGAGCGGGACTGGTCATCGCGCAGGCGATGCTGATCGCCGAGATCGTGGTGGGCGCCTTCCAGCGGGGTGACGACGTGACGGCGCTGACGCTTCCGCTGGGGCTGCTGGCGCTGGTCGCCGTCGGCCGGGCGGTCGTCTCCTGGCTGACCGAGCTGGCCGCCCATCGGGCCGGTGCGGCGGTCAAGTCGGAACTGCGGCTGCGGCTGCTGGAGCGGGCGGTACGGCTCGGGCCGAGCTGGCTGGACTCCCAGCGGACCGGTGAACTCACCACCCTCGCCACCCGGGGCATCGACGCGCTGGACGACTACTTCGCGCGCTATCTGCCTCAATTGGGGCTGGCCGTGGTGGTGCCGGTGGCGGTGCTCGCCCGGATCGTCACCGCGGACTGGATCTCCGCGCTGATCATCGTCGCCACGCTGCCGCTGATTCCGCTGTTCATGATGCTCATCGGCTGGGCCACCCAGTCCCGGATGGACCGTCAGTGGCGGCTGCTGTCCCGGCTGTCCGGGCACTTCCTCGATGTCGTGGCCGGGCTGCCCACCCTGAAGGTCTTCGGGCGGGCCAAGGCCCAGGCCGCCTCGATCCGTGCGATCACGGGCGACTACCGGCGGGCCACGCTCAAGACGCTGCGGCTGGCCTTTCTGTCCTCCCTGGCCCTGGAGCTGCTGTCCACGGTGTCGGTCGCGCTGGTCGCGGTCGACATCGGAATGCGGCTGGTGCACGGTGAGATGGACCTTTTCACCGGACTGGTGGTGCTGGTGCTCGCCCCCGAGGCATATCTGCCGCTGCGGCAGGTGGGCGCGCAGTACCACGCGGCGGCGGAGGGGCTGACGGCGGCCGACGAGGTGTTCGCGGTGCTGGAGCGCGAGCCCTCGGGGGCGGGCGGCTCGCCCGCCCCCGACGCCCGGGATGCCGCGCTGGCGCTGGACGGGCTGGTGGTCCGCCACCCCGGGCGCACCGAACCGTCTCTCGCCCGGACCTCGTTCGAGATCCGCCCGGGGGAGACGGTCGCCGTCGTGGGCCCCAGCGGCGCCGGGAAGTCGACCCTGCTGAACGCCGTGCTGGGCTTCGCCGCGCCGCACGAGGGCCGGGTGCTGATCGGGGGCCGGGACCTGGCCTCCCTGGATCCGGAGAGCTGGCGGCGCCAGATCGCCTGGGTGCCCCAGCGCCCGTACCTCTTCGCCGGGACGATCGCGGAGAACGTCCGGCTGGCCCGGCCGGACGCCGACGACAAGGCGGTACGGGCCGCCCTGCGGGACGCGAACGCGCTGCGTTTCGTCTCCACGCTGCCGGATGGGATCGAGACCCGGCTGGGCGAGATGGGCGCCGGACTCTCCGCGGGCCAACGCCAACGGATCGCCCTGGCCCGTGCCTTCCTGGCCGACCGCCCGGTGCTGCTCCTGGACGAGCCGACGGCGAACCTGGACGGCGAGACGGAGGCGTCTGTCGTCGAGGCGGTGCGTCGGCTCGCCGAGGGCCGCATGGTCCTCCTGGTCGTCCACCGCCCGGCACTGCTGCCGCTGGCGGACCGGGTGCTGCGGTTGCCGGGGCCGGGCCGGGGCTCTGGGGCCGCTGCCCCTGGTGGGCCGGCCGCTCTGCCCGCGGTTGAGCGCGCGTCGGCGGCGGGCGGCGTACGCCCGGGACCGGCCGTCTCTCTCCGGCCCGCCGTTCGCGGGGACGGCGTCCGCCTGTCCGTCGCGTATGCGGACGGGGATCGGTGCGCGGAGGCGCACGTATCCGCGCCGGACGCGGACGCGGACGCGCGGCCCGGCTCCGGGGCCGCCGGCTCCGGAGCCGCCGGTTCTGGCGCCGCCAGTTCGGGGGCCGCCAGTTCTGGGGCCGCCGGTTCTGGGGGGCTGTCCCCGTTGCCCGTGGATCTGCCCGTGTCGGTGGTGGATGTCGCGCGCGCGGCCGGGCACCCGCGCGCGGGGGCGCGGGAGTCCGCGCCGGAGGCGTCTGCGGGCGCGCACGAGCCGACGGCGGACGCCGGACCCGGTGAACGTCTGGGCGAGGTACGGCACCGGCCGGACGGCACGGGCCTGAGCGCGTCGGGTGGCCCAGTGGCGTCGCACGGCGCGGCCACGTCGCGCGGTTCGGCCGCGTCGCATGGCGCGGCCGTGTCGCGCGCTTCGGCCCCGCGCCCCCGTCGGGGCGCTTTGGCGCGGGTGCGGGGGGCCGCGCGTGGGGGGCGGAAACGGTTTGGGCTGGCGTTGTTGCTCGGGAGCCTCGCCCTGCTGAGTGCGGTCGGCCTGATGGCCGTGTCCGGATGGCTGATCTCGCGGGCCGCGCAGCAGCCGCCCGTGCTCTATCTGATGGTGGCGGTCACCGCGACCCGGGCGTTCGGGATCGGCCGGGCCGTCTTCCGCTACGCCGAGCGTCTGGTCTCGCACGACGCCGTGCTGCGGGTGCTGGCCGAGCTGCGGGTCGCCGTCTACCGGAGGCTGGAGCGGCTGGCGCCCGCCGGGCTCGGCCGGACGCGCCGCGGCGATCTGCTCTCCCGGCTGGTGGCCGATGTGGACACCGTGCAGGACTACTTCCTGCGCTGGCTGCTGCCCGTCGGCACCGCGCTGACCACCGGCGCGGCCTCGGTGGGCTTCCTCACCTGGGTGCTGCCCGAGGCCGGGGCCGTGCTGGCGGCGGGGCTGCTGGTGGCGGGGGTCGTGGTGCCCGCCGTGTCCGGGGCGCTCGCGCGGCGCGCGGAGCGGCGGCTGGCACCGGCGCGCGGTGCCCTGTCGGCGCAGGTCGTGGACCTGCTCGCGGGGACCGCCGAGTTGACCGTCGCGGGCGCGCTGCCGCGCCGGCTGGACGCGGTGCGCCGGGCCGACGGGGTGCTCACCCGGATCGCCCGGCGGACGGCGGCCGCCGCCGGTACGGGCGCCGGGCTGTCCGCACTGGTCTGCGGGCTGACCGTGGCGGCCGCGGCGTGGGTGGGGGTCCCGGCCGTGGCGGACGGCCGCATCCACGGGGTGTGGCTGGCGGTCGTGGTGCTGACCCCGCTCGCCGCCTTCGAGGCCGTCGCGGGGCTGCCGCTCGCGGTGCAGCACCGGCAGCGGGTGCGGCGGGCCGCGGAGCGGGTGTACGAGGTGCTGGACGAGCCGATTCCGGTGCGCGAGCCCGACGAGGCGGGGTGCGAGGAGGCGCCGAGCGCACCGTATCCGCTGGTGCTGCGCGGGATCACCGCCCGCCACCCGGGGCAGTCCGTCCCCGCCCTGGACGGGTTCGGGCTGGAGCTGCGTCCGGGCCGCCGGGTCGCGGTCGTCGGCCCGTCGGGGGCGGGCAAGACCACCCTCGCCCAGGTGCTGCTCCGCTTCCTGGACACCGAGGGCGGCACGTACACCCTGGCGGGCCGGAACGCCGCCGCCCTGGACGGGGACGCGGTGCGGCGGCTGGTCGGCCTCTGCGCCCAGGACGCCCATGTGTTCGACAGCTCGCTGCGCGAGAACCTGCGGCTGGCGCGCCCCGGCGCGAGCGATGACGAACTGCGCGCGGCGCTGGCCGCGGCCCGGCTGCTGGACTGGGTGGACGGGCTGCCGGACGGCCTGGACACGCTCGTCGGCGAGCAGGGCGCACGGCTCTCCGGCGGCCAGCGGCAGCGGCTGGCACTGGCCCGCGCGCTGCTGGCGGACTTCCCCGTGCTGGTCCTGGACGAGCCCGCCGAGCACCTGGACCTGCCCACGGCCGACGCCCTGACGGCCGACCTGCTGTCGGCGACCCAGGGGCGCACAACCGTCCTGATCACCCACCGGCTGGCGGGCCTGGACGCGGTGGACGAGGTGATCGTCCTCGATGGCGGCCGAGCCGTCCAGCGCGGCACGTACGCGGCACTGGCCTCGGCCGACGGCCCATTCCGCCGGATGCTGGAGCGCGAGGCGGTGGAGGGTGGAGCCCTGGTGGGTGCCGGGTAGCCGGGTGTGGGTCAGGGCTTGTCCGGCGGAGCTTGCGGGGCCGGGACGTCTGGTTCGGCGCCCCGTGTGGGGTGCTGGTGGGCGCTGGGCAGCCGGGCTTGGACTACGGGCGCTCCGGCGTGGCTGGGGCTTGTCGGACGGATCTTGACGCCTGCGGCGGGCTGCTCCCCTCCCCATCCCGAAACTTTGGCTCCGCCCCCAGACCCCGGGGTCTGGGGGCGGGACCCCCGGGTCTGGGGGCGAGGCCCCTGCCACGTGGCGGAGCCGCGTCGATGCCGCGGGGAGGGGCATGAGCTGCCGCATGGTTGACCCTGGCCCGTGTGGGCCGCCCTACGGCACCCCCGAAGCGGCGGAAACGGTGCCCAGTGCTCACAACAGGGCGTTTACCTGCGGCATTCATTAGGCTCGAGGCATGGCGGCCGCTGCCCCCTCCCCCGACCCCCTGGATGTGGCCGCGGAGGCGACCCGCGGTCTGCGGGGGCTGTCCACCGAGCTCACGGCGCGGCTGCCGCGGCTGCTGGAGGCGATGCGCTCGCTCGGCACCGGGCCGGACGCGCACACCGTCCTCGACCGGATCGTCCGTACCGCGGCCGAGCTGGTGGGCGCGCGCCGCGCCGCGATCGGGGTGCACCACACCGAGGGCGACGCCGCCGCCGGCCAGGGCCTGGCCGATGTGGTCACGTACGGCGTGACAGAGGCCGACCGGGAGCGGTGCGCGGAGCTGCTCGCCGACGTATGCCGCTCCGGAGCGCCCTCGGCCGCCGAGCCGTCGGGCCCGTCCCGGCCGTCGGGCCCGTCTCAGCCGTCGAGCGCGCCCCGGCCGTCGGGTCCGCCCCAGCCGTCGAGCGCGTATCTCACCGTTCCGCTGCGCGTCGGGGAGGAGATCTTCGGCGTTCTCTGTCTCGCCGAGAAGCGGGACGGTGGTCCGTTCACCGACTCCGACCGGCATCTGGCCGAGGTGCTGGCGACCGAGGCGGGGATCGCCATCGGCCACACCCGTCTCCAGGGGGCCACCCGGCAGCGTGAGCGCTGGATCGAGGGGTCGGTGGCCGTGACCCAGGCGGTGCTGTCCGGCGGCGCCGGGGACGGACCGGCCGTGGTCGCCGAGAAGGCCCGGGAGCTCGCGGACGCGGCGGTGGGCATCGTGCTGCTGCCGGAGGACGGCGGTGACGGGCTGAAGGCCGTGGCGGTGGCCGCCGATGAGCGGTCCGGGCTGCTCGGCGCGGTACTTCCGGCCCGCTCCCCGGCCGTGCCGAGGCTGTTGGCCGGACAGCCGGTCCTCATCGAGGACCCGGCCGCCGACCCGCTGCTCGGCACCGGCGTCCCCGGGCGCTACGGGCCGAACATGATGGTGCCGCTGAGCAGCGGGGACCGGGTGCTCGGCGTGCTGGCCACCGCGCGGGAGCGCGACGCCGAGCCGTTCACCGCGACCGAGCGCACCCTGGCCGCCCAGTTCGCGGCGCAGGCGGCGGTCGCGCTGGTGCTCGCCGAGGCGCAGCGCGACCGGGAGCGGCTCGCGGTCCTCGAGGAGCGCGACCGGATCGCCCGCGACCTCCACGACCTCGTCGTCCAACGGCTCTTCGCGACCGGGATGCTGCTGGAGAGCGCGGAGCGCCAGTCGGACGCGCCGGAGGTGCGGGAGCGGATCGAACGGGCCGTCGAGGAGCTGGGCGCCACCATCCAGGAGGTACGGACGGCGGTCTTCGCGCTGCAGCAGACCCCGCCCGAGACGCCGCCCGGGTTGCGCGGCCGGGTATTGCGGGAGGTCAGGGCGGCCGCCGTGCCGCTGGGCTTCCAGCCGTCGCTGACCTTCGTGGGCCCGGTGGACGACCTGGTCGTGTCCGTGACCGGCGCCCACCTCGTCGCGGCACTGCGCGAGTCGCTGTCCAACGCCTTCCGGCATGCTCGGGCCGAGCGGATCGAGGTGGTCGTGGACGCCACCGCCCGGCTCGCGGACGGCCGGCCGGCGGTCCGGCTGACGGTCGCGGACGACGGGGTGGGGGTGCCCGCGGACGGGCGGCGCAGCGGGCTGGCCAACCTGGCACGGCGGGCCGAGGCGCTGGGCGGATCGAGCACCTTCGGCCCCGGCCTCGGGGAGGACGGCCGCGGCACGGCAGTGGTGTGGGAGGCACCCCTGCCGAGCGAGGACGCCTGAGACGCTGCCGCCGGGTGACGGAGTCCGAGGTCAACCGCCGAGCGGGGGCAAGCCCGCCTCAAGCCCCGCCTCAAGCCCGGGGCTTGAGGCGCCGTTGCCGGATGAGGGAGCCTCACTGGCCGCTGTCGGGCGGAGGGGCCTGACAGCGCCGACCGGGTCACGGGGCCTGGAGTGGCGTTGCCGGGTGAAGGCGCCTGGCGGGCGGCTGTCGGATGGGGCCCGCTGCTGGGCGGGGAGCCTGAGGGGCCGCTGCCGGGGCCGGGGCTCTCACGGCCGCTGGCCGGGTGGGGGCCTGAGGCGCTTTTGCCGAATGGCCGAGTGGCCGAGTGGCCGGGTGAGGGCCTGGGCGCTGTTGCCGAGCGAAGGTGTCTGAGGGGCCGCTGCCAGGCCTGGGCCGCTGTCAGGCCGGGGGTCTGCCAGGCCGGGGCCGCTGCCAGGCCTGGGCCGCTGTCAGGCCGAGGGTCTGCCAGGCCGGGGGCCTGACTGGCCCGGGGTCTGACCGGCCAGGGGCCTGACCGGCCGGTGGCCGGGCTGAGGGCTCGGCGGGGTGTTGGGCCGGTGGCAGGGCGTCGTGGGGCGGTGGTTGTCGCCCGCTCGGCCCAACGGCTCACCTACGCGGGCCAACTAGCGCTTCGTCAGAGTGCGGGTCGTGATCATCGACGGTGGGATGAGGCTCGCGGGCCGTTCGGTCCTTCGTATCCCATCGCACTCCGCGACAGATGTGGCCCGACCGCGGGGAAGGAAGTCATGACGTGAACAGCCAGAGTCCCACTCCCAAGCGATCCCGGACGCGTCGCCGGGTCTTGTTCGCCTCCGTCGCGGCAGTCGCCGCCGTCTCCAGCCAGCTGCTGACCATGTCTCCCGCGGCGCAGGCGGATGACCCCACGGGCGGTGGCTACGGCCGTCCCAAGCCGCCGAAGCCGCCGACCATCATCCAGGGGATCCAGGAGTTCACCGCGGACGGCACCTTCACGCCTCCCGCGGGTGTCACCTCGGTGCACATCCAGGCGTGGGGAGCGGGCGGCGGTGGCGGCGGTGGTGGCGGTGGTGCCAGCGCCACGCTGATGGGCACTGGCGGCACCGGCGGTGGCGGCGGATCCGGCGGCTTCACCTGGTGTGTCATCCCGGTCACGCCGTTCGCCACCTACACGGTGGATCTGGGCTCGGGTGGCGGCGCCGGTGGCGCCGGCGGCGGTGGCCCCGCGGGCGGCAACCCGGGCGGGAACGGTGGTAACGCCGGACCCGGCACGGCCACGACGCTGAGCTCCGGCTCCGGCGTCCAGCTCACCGCCACCGGCGGCACCGGCGGCACGGGCGGTGGCGGTGGCACGGCTGCCCCGGGCATCCCGGGCACCGGCGGCATCGGCGGCAACGGTTCCTGCAACAGCTTCTCCGTCGTGAATCGCGGCGGTGAGAACGGTGCAGGCGGCGCCCAGGGCGGTGAGGGCGGTGACGCGGTCGACGGCATCGTGGAGCTGCCCCCGACGAACAGCAGCGTGGGCGGCGACGGTGGCGTCGGCGGCCCCGGTGGTAACACCCCCGGCTCCGCCGGTGCCCCCGGCACCGCCGGTGGCAACGGCTACCTGGTCGTCTTCTGGTAACACTCCCGGTCAGGCGAACCGCTCCCCGGACCTTCGCGGTGCCGGGGGGCGGTGCCTGAGGGTGTGCCCGGGGTGGTGCCCGGCGGTGCGGGCGCGTACCTAACCCGCCAGGATCCGTTCGATGACGACGGCGACGCCGTCCTCGGTGTTGGCGCCGGTGCGGTGGGTGGTCGCGGCGAGCACATCCGGATGGGCGTTGGCCATCGCGTACGAGGTGCCCGCCCACATCAGCATCTCCAGGTCGTTGGGCATGTCCCCGAACGCCACGACCTCCGAGGCCGAGATCCCGCGTTCGGCACAGCACCGGGCCAGGGTGCTGGCCTTGCTGACCCCGAGTCCGCTGACCTCCAGCAGGGCGGACGGGCTGGAGCGGGTGAAGTCGCCGTGGGCCCCGGCGACCGAGCGGGCCAGCTGGAGGAAGTCGTCGGGCGCCAGCTCGGGGTGGTGGGCGAGCAGCTTGAGCACCGGCATGCCGGCGTGCGCGAATCCGTCGTGGAGCAGTTTCTCGGCGGGGGCGACGATCGCGCCCGGGTCGAGGTGGAAGGGCGGGTACTGCGGTTCGTAGAAGATTCCGCCGCTGCGCTCGACCGCGAAGGACGTGCCCGGGGCGGCTTCGCGCAGCGCCTCCACGATGGCGAGGGCCCGGTCCGTGGCGAGTGGACGGACCTCGACGGGCAGCCCGCCCTGGTGCAGATCGACCACGGCGGCGCCGTTGGCGCAGATCGCCAGGCCGTGGCCGTGCACATGGGCGCTGACGACGTCCATCCAGCGAGCCGGGCGGCCGGTGACGAAGAACACCTCGATGCCCGCCCGCTCGGCCGCCGCGAGCGCCGCCACGGTGCGGTCGGAGACCGTCTTGTCGTCCCGCAGCAGGGTGCCGTCGAGGTCGGTGGCGATCAGCCGGGGCCGGGCCGGGGCGGGGCGGAAACGCTCTGGGGCCGGGGTGTTCGGCCGGTCGGTCGCAGGAGTCACGGCAACCATCCTCCCGCATATGCCATTCCGCGATGAGGGCACGGTGCTCGGGTGGGCCCGTCCGGACGTCCCGTCGGTACGGCTCGGTACGGCGTTGTCACACCCACCGCTTAGGCTCGCGGTATGCGAGTGAGCACCGTGATCCTGCCCATCCACCGCTGGTCCGAGGGCGGCCGGAAGACATGGCAGCGCGCCGAGGAGCTGGGTTTCCACGCCGCGTACACCTATGACCACCTGTCCTGGCGCAGCTTCCGCGACGGCCCCTGGTTCGGGGCGGTCCCCACGCTGACGGCGGCCGCCGCGGCGACCTCGCGGCTGCGCCTGGGCACCCTCGTCACCTCCCCGAACTTCCGGCATCCGGTGACGCTGGCCAAGGAGCTGATCACGCTGGACGACGTGTCCGGCGGGCGGATCACCCTCGGCATCGGCGCGGGCGGCTCCGGCTTCGACGCGACGACGCTGCTGCGCGGCGGCGAGGAGCCGTGGTCGCCCCGGGAGCGGGCGGACCGGTTCGGCGAGTTCGTCGAGCTGCTCGACCGGCTGCTGACGCACGACGCGGTGACGTACGAGGGCACGCACTACAGCGCGCACGAGGCGCGCGACATCCCCGGCTGTGTGCAGCGGCCGCGGCTGCCGTTCGCGGTGGCCGCCACCGGTCCGCGCGGGCTGCGGCTCGCGGCGCGGTACGGCCGGGCGTGGGTGACCACGGGTGATCCGAAGATCTCCGAGACGGGCACCCCGGCCGATTCGCTGGCCGCCATCGGCGGCCAGATCGACCGGCTGGGCAAGGCGTGCGCGGAGGCCGGGCGGGACGCCGGGGACCTCGACAAGATCTTTCTCACCGGCTTCACCCCGGATGGCACAGGGCCGCTGAGCTCGGTGGACGCCTTTGTGGACTTCGCCGGACGCCATGCCGAGCTGGGCATCGAGGAGATCGTGCTGCACTGGCCGATCCCCGATTCGATCTTCGCGGCCGACCTCGGGGTCTTCGAGAAGATCGCCACTGAGGGCGCGGCCCAGATAGCGGAGTAAGCGGTCCGGACCGCCGGACACGGCGGCTCGCCGGAGAAAGGGCGCCGGCGTGCGGCGCGGATCGCCCGATAAGCGGCAGAATCGGGTATAGAGCCTTTGGCGTCGCGTCACTGGGGAGGCATCCCATGCCGCATACCCGCTATGCCCCGGACCGTGGGCTGACCACGCGCATGGTCACGACGATGTTCTTCATCGGGCTGCTCTATGTGGTCTTCATCGGTGTGCTGCTCGCCCTGTTCAAGGGCGCCTGGCCGCTGATCGTGATCATCGCGGGAGGGCTGTTCGTGGCGCAGTTCTGGTTCAGCGACCGGATCGCGGCGTTCAGCATGGGCGCCCGGGAGGTCACCCCGCAGCAGGCCCCCGAGCTGCACGGTGCGGTGGACCGGCTGTGCGCGCTCGCGGACATGCCCAAGCCCCGGGTGGCCATCGCCGACACCGATGTGCCGAACGCCTTCGCCACCGGCCGCAACCAGCGCAACGCGCTGGTGTGCGCCACCACGGGCCTGCTGCGGCGGCTGGAGCCGGAGGAGCTGGAGGGCGTGCTCGCCCATGAGCTGTCGCATGTGGCCCACCGCGATGTGGCGGTCATGACCATCGCCTCCTTCCTCGGCGTGCTGGCGGGCATCATGACCCGCGCGGCGCTGTGGGGCGGGCTCAGCCGTGGCAGCCGTAACAACAACGTGGGCATCGCGGTGCTGCTCATCCCGCTGATCAGTGCCGTGGTCTACGCGATCAGCTTCCTGCTGACCCGGCTGCTGTCCCGCTATCGCGAGCTGTCCGCCGACCGCGCCGGCGCGCTGCTGACCGGGCGGCCCTCGGCGCTCGCCGCCGCGCTCACCAAGGTGACGGGGCAGATGGCCCGGATCCCGACCCGGGACCTGCGCAAGGTCGAGCCGTACAACGCGTTCTTCTTCGCGCCCGCGCTCTCCGGCGAGAGCGTCAGCCGGCTGTTCTCCTCGCATCCGACGCTGGAGCGGCGGCTCGACCAGCTCGCCCGCATCTCCACCCAGCTGGGCCAGGCGGGAAGGGGCTGAGGCATGAGGCTGCTGGACGCCATCCTGGGCCGCAGCAAACCGGTGCGCCCCGACCTCGACCGGCTCTTCGGACTCCCGGGGGCCGCGGTCAGCCTGGAGGCGGGGGCCGGGTTCACCCCGACCGGGCGGGGCTCGGTCTGCTTCGCGAGCGTGGAGGGCGGCGCCTTCTCCCAGCTCCAGCGGGATGTGCGGGAGCTGCTGGACGCGGACACGGACCGGGGCGGGGTGCCCGTGGAGTTCAGCCAGGACGCGTACGGCTACACCTGGCTGCTGGCCCGGCAGCGGCCGGACGATGTGGCCTCGCTGGTGAACGATCTGCACGCGGTCAATTCGCTGCTCCAGGACGGGGGCTTCGGCCCGCAGCTGCTGTGCTCGCTGATCGGCTTCCAGGACCCGGCGGGGCGTTCGCTCGCGCTGGTGTACCTCTACAAGCGCGGCACCTTCTACCCCTTCGCGCCGCTGTCGGGCGCCGCGGAGAAGCGGGACAACGCGCTGGAGCTCCAGATTCGGGCGCTGCTCGGGGACGATCTGCGGATCGAGGAGGATCTGAGCCGCTGGTTCCCGGTCTGGGGCGCACCGGGTCTCTGACGTTCCCGTTCCCGGCCGGAAGCTCCGACTCCGGCGAGTCGCTCTCGTAACTCCCCCTCCCCGAAGGGGAATCCACGGGCCGGGCAGCGCATCAGGCATAGGACTTGGCTCGCAGGGCACGTTCTACCTTCGACATCCCACGACGGAATGTGACCTGACGCCCGGGGGAGGGTCAAATGAGTTACTTGCGCGGATTCATGCCATGGATCGCCCTCGCGATCGTGTCCACGTTGGGCTGGCAGTGGGGCGCCCTGGCCGGGCTGGTGCTGGGCGCGGCGATGCTGATCCGGGCCCGTCGGGCGGGCCTGGCCGCCGACGCCCTCATCCTCGAGTGCAGCACGGTGGCCTTCTTCACCGCGCTGACGATCTTCGCCTTCGCCCGCCCCGACAGTGGACTCAAGGACTACGTCGGCGCGCTGGCGCTGGGCTGGCTGGCCGTCACCGCCTGGACGACGCTCGCCGTCGGGCGGCCCTTCACCACCGGTATCGCGCGGCGTCAGACACCGCCCGAGGTGTGGAACACCTACGCGTTCCGGCATATCAATGTGGTGATCACCCGGGCCTGGTCCATCGCCTTCACCCTCTCCGCCGCGGCCATGGTCGTGGTCGTCTCCGCCGGTCTGGGGGTGGTCGCGGCGCTGGCGGCGCAGTTCGCCGGGTTCGTCCTTCCGGCCCTGTTCACCGCGTGGTACCCAGGATGGGCGCGGTCCCGGCCGGCCCCCGCGGCACATCGGGCATAAGCCCCCGGACCGGCTGTGGATACCCTCGGTAATCCCCTCCGGTCGGGGTCTGTCCCCTACGGGCGCGTCAGACCCGAGGACGAGGTGAATCCCACCGTCTGGAGTGACGCCGCCTGTGTCTCACACCACTACCGTCGAACACGTGACTGTGATCGCCACCGAAAGTCTGAGCAAGCGGTTCCCCCGCGTCACCGCGCTCGACCGGCTGTCCGTCGACATCGCACCAGGGGTCACCGGCCTGGTGGGTGCCAACGGCGCCGGTAAGTCCACGCTGATCAAGATCCTGCTCGGGTTGTCCCCCGCCAGCGAGGGCCGCGCCTCCGTGCTCGGCCTCGATGTGGCGAAGGACGGCAGCGCCATCCGCGAAAGCGTCGGCTACATGCCCGAGCACGACTGTCTGCCGCCCGATGTCTCGGCCACCGAGTTCGTCGTCCACATGGCGCGCATGTCCGGGCTGCCGCCCTCCGCGGCCCGCGAGCGCACGGCCGACACCCTGCGCCACGTCGGGCTGTACGAGGAGCGGTACCGCCCCATGGGCGGCTACTCCACGGGCATGAAGCAGCGGGTCAAGCTGGCCCAGGCCCTGGTGCACGACCCGCGCCTGGTGCTGCTGGACGAGCCGACCAACGGACTGGACCCGGTCGGCCGCGACGAGATGCTCGGGCTGATCCGCCGCGTGCACACCGACTTCGGCATCTCGGTCCTGGTCACCTCGCATCTGCTCGGCGAGCTGGAGCGCACCTGCGACCACGTCGTGGTCATCGACGGCGGCAAGCTGCTCCGCTCCAGCTCCACCAGTGACTTCACCCAGGCCACGGCCTCCATCGCGGTCGAGGTGACCGATACCGCCGATCACCCGGACGGCACCACGGCGCTGCGCACCGCGCTCGACCGGGCCGGGCTCACCGTCCAGCCGGCCGGCCGCGGCGCCGACGGGTCGCCCGGCTCCGACCATGTGCTGCTGGTCGACGTCGCGGGCGAGGAGACGTACGACACGGTCCGCGACACCATCGCCGACCTCGGCCTCGGCCTGGTCCGCATGGAGCAGCGCCGCCACCGCATCGCGGAGATCTTCCGGTCCGACGACGAGGCCGTGGACGCCGCGGAGGCCGTGGACGCCGCCGCGGCTGCCCAGAAGGGCACGACGCCGTCCGGCGGACCGGCCGCCGCAAGCGCACACGGGAACGGAGGTGCCGTCGATGCCGCCTGAGACCGTGACCCAGCAGCGCGCCGACGTCATTCACAACATCGGCTACCGCCACTACGAGGGCCCGCGCCTCGGCCGCGCCTACGCCCGCCGCTCGCTCTTCTCCCAGAGCCTGCGCGGTGCCTACGGCCTCGGCCGCTCGGCCAAGTCCAAGGTCGCGCCGATGCTGCTGTTGGCCGTGATGTGCATGCCCGCCGCGATCATCGTCGCGGTGGCCATCGCCACCAGCGCGGACGAGCTGCCCGTCAAGTACACCCGCTACGCGATCATGCTGCAGGCCGTCATCGGCCTCTACACCGCTGCCCAGGCGCCGCAGTCCGTCTCCCGGGACCTCCGCTTCAAGACGGTCCCGCTCTACTTCTCGCGGCCCATCGAAACGATGGACTACGTGGTGGCCAAGTTCGCCGCCATGGCCTCCGCGCTGTTCATCCTCACCGGCGCGCCCCTGCTGATCCTTTACGCCGGGGCACTGCTCGCCAAGCTGGACTTCGCCGATCAGACGAAGGGCTTCGCACAAGGACTGGTCTCCGTGGCTCTGCTCTCGCTCCTCTTCGCCGGTATCAGCCTGGTCGTCGCCGCGCTCACCCCGCGCCGCGGCTTCGGCGTCGCCGCCGTCATCGCCCTGCTGACCATCTCCTACGGTGCGGTGTCCGCCGTCCAGGCCATCGCCTGGGACCAGGGCAACACCGGCCCGGTGAGCTGGATCGGGCTGTTCTCGCCGATCACCATCATCGACGGGGTGCAGACGGCGTTCCTCGGTGCCACCTCCTCCTTCCCCGGCGGGGTCGGCCCCGGCACCGGGACCGGGCTCGTCTACGTCCTCGTTCTCCTCGGCCTGATCGCCGGCTCGTACGGGCTGCTGATGCGCCGCTACCGAAAGGTCGGCCTGTGACCACGATCGCCATCGACAACGTCTCCCGCTGGTTCGGGAACGTCGTGGCCGTCAACGACGTGACCATGGACATCGGCCCAGGTGTCACCGGGCTCCTCGGCCCCAACGGCGCCGGCAAGTCCACCCTCATCAACATGATGGGCGGCTTCCTGGCCCCTTCCACCGGGTCCGTGACCCTCGACGGTGCCCCGATCTGGCGCAATGAGCAGGCGTACCGCCACATCGGGATCGTCCCCGAGCGGGAGGCGATGTACGACTTCCTCACCGGCCGCGAGTTCGTGATCGCCAACGCCGAGCTGCACGGGCTGCCCGATCCGCGTGGCGCCGCCCGTAAGGCGCTCGACACCGTCGAGATGGACTACGCGGGCTCCCGGAAGATCGCCACGTACAGCAAGGGCATGCGCCAGCGCGTGAAGATGGCCTCCGCGCTGGTGCACGAGCCGTCGGTGCTCCTCCTGGACGAGCCGTTCAACGGCATGGACCCCCGGCAGCGGATGCAGCTGATGGATCTGCTGCGGCGGATGGGCGCCGAGGGCCGCACCGTGCTGTTCTCCTCGCACATCCTCGAGGAGGTCGAGCAGCTGGCGGCGCACATCGAGGTGATCGTCGCGGGGCGGCACGCCGCATCCGGCGACTTCCGCAAGATCCGCCGGCTGATGACGGACCGTCCGCACCGCTATCTCGTCCGGTCCAGCGACGACCGCGCGCTCGCAGCCGCCCTGATCGCCGACCCGTCGACCACCGGTATCGAGGTCGACGCGAGCACCGGCGTCGACGGCGGGCTGCACATCCAGGCGGTGGACTTCGCCCGCTTCACCGAACTACTGCCCCGGGTCGCCCGTGACCAGGGCATCCGACTCCTCACGGTCTCGCCCTCCGACGAGTCCCTGGAGAGCGTCTTCTCCTACCTCGTCGCGGCCTGAAAGGAGCCCACAGCGATGTCCTCGCTCTACCACCCCACCGTCGCGCGGCTCACCTACCGGGCCCTGCTCGGCCGCCGCCGTGCGCTGATCCTCTTCACCCTCCCCGGTCTGCTGCTGATCATCTCGCTCGCCGTACGGCTGCTGACCGGAGCCGACGACGACACGGCCGACGCGATCCTCGGCGGCTTCGCGATGGCCACCATGGTCCCGCTGATCGGCGTGATCGCCGGTACGGGCGCGATCGGCCCGGAGATCGACGACGGCTCGGTCATCTATCTGCTGGCCAAGCCGGTGAAGCGGCCGACGATCATCGTCACCAAGCTGATCGTGGCGATCGGCGTCACGGTCGCCTTCTCCGCGATCCCCACCCTGCTCGCGGGCTTCGTGCTGAACGGCAACGCGAACCAGCTGGCCGTCGGCTACGCCGTCGCCGCCGCCGTGGCCTCGGTCGCCTACAGCGCGGTCTTCCTGCTGCTGGGCACCGTGACCCGGCACGCGGTGATCGCCGGGCTGGTC
Organism: Streptomyces iranensis; assembly: GCF_017874715.1. GTDB lineage: Bacteria > Actinomycetota > Actinomycetes > Streptomycetales > Streptomycetaceae > Streptomyces > Streptomyces iranensis. Next base: position 76,199 of record NZ_JAGGLR010000026.1, read on the forward strand.
TACGCCCTGGTCTGGGAGACCTTCTTCGGCAGCGTGGTGGCCGGGGCCCGCAAACTCAGCGTGCAGCAGTGGGCGCTGGCGCTCGCGCAGAAGGTCGCGGACGGCGATGTGATCACGTCGGACGTCGGCCTGGCGACCGGCGTCATCCTGCTGCTGGCCGTGACCGTGGCCGCGACCTGGTACGCGGGCCGCAAGCTGCGCACGCTGACCCTCGCGGGGGAGGAGTGACCACGGAGTGACCACCGGCGCGAGGTGACGCCCGCAGGGGCCGCCCGCGGCGGCCGCCCAGCGGGCGGTGCACGCCTTACGGTCGCCATCGCGCCGGAACCGCGGAACGGCGGAGCGGCCACAGGTCGTCTCCGCGGTGGCGGTGGTCGTCGGATGACGACCGCCGCCACCGGCATGTCCGGGGCCGCGTCGGCCACCGCTCAGGCCCGGATCCTGCGGTCGCGGCCCGCGCCCAGCCCCAGCACCGCCAGCGCCCCGCACACCGCCAGCATCAGCGTGAGCGGCAGCGCCCAGCCGCCGGTGGTCTGGTGCACCACGCCGAGCGCCAGCGGGCCCACCGCGGCCAGTAGATAGCCCCAGGTCTGTGCCATGCCGGACAGCCGCGCCGAGGTGTGGGCGTCCCCGGTCCGCAGCACCATCATGGTCAGCGCGAGCCCCACGGACCCGCCCTGGCCGACGCCGATCAGCGCCGCCCACACCCACGCCCCGGCGACGGGAGCCACCAGCAGGCCCGCGATACCGGCGCCCATCAGCGCCGCGACGGCGACGGCCAGCGTCCGCTGGGAGCGCATCCGCCCGGCGAGGGTGGGCACCACGAACGAACCGACCATCTGCAGCATCGTGCTGAAGGCGAACACCAGCCCGGCCGCGCTCTTGCTCATGCCGTGGTCGGTGAAGATCGTCGGCAGCCACGCGATGCAGACGTACGCGATCGACGACTGCAGCCCCATGAAGAACGTGACCTGCCAGGCCAGCGCGGAACGGCCCAGCCGCGACCCCGCCTCCGGCGTCGTCCTTACGGGCGTCACGGGTGTCACGGGCGTCATGGGCGTCACGGGCGTCGCCGCGGGCTCGCCGTGGTGCGTGCCACGCCGCGCGAGCACCGTCTGCGGTATCCACACCAGCGCCGCGACCGCCGCCAGCAGCGACCACGAGGCGAGCGAACCCTGCCAGCCGCCGAGCGCGTTCTCCAGGGGCACGGCGGAGGCGGCGGAGACCGTCGCCCCGCCGATCATCGAGGTGGTGTAGAGCGCGGTCATCCCGGCGGCACGGTGCGGGAAGTCCCGCTTGACCAGGCCCGGCATCAGCACATTGAGGAACGCGATCCCGCTGCCGACGAGGGCGCCCCCGGCGAAGAGCGCCATTACGGGCGGCGCCACCCGCAGCAGTATGCCGCCGAGCAGCAGCACCAGCGCGCTCAGCAGCACCGCCTCGGTGCCCCAGCGCCGGGCGAGCCGGGGCGCGAAGGGTGAGGCAAGGCCCATGAAGACCAGCGGAATGGTGGTGACCAGGCTGCCCGTGGTCGCGGACAGCCCGAAGTGGCCGCTGATCTCGCCGAGGAGCGGGGAAACCCCGGCGAGCGCGGCCCGCATGTTGAGCGACGCCAGCACGATGCCGATCAGGAGAAGCGCGGGGTGGGCCCGCAGGGTCCGCCGCGCGGCGGTCACCTCGGGGGTCGGCCGCAGATCCGTCTCGGCGTCCACGAGCAGGGACTCGGCCTCGGGGCCGGGGGTGTGCGGGCGTGGCAAGAAGAACTCCGTTCACGTAGTGATGAGGTGAGGCGGCCGGGCGCTACGAGCCCGCGAAGAGGGGCCTCAGCCGGTGGCGAGCAGTGCCTCGATGGCGCGTTTTGGCGCCTCCAGCAGCGCCCGAGCCGCCGCCTCGGCGGCCGCCGCGTCGCCGGAGGCGATCGCGTCGACCAGGGCACGATGGTCGGCGGGGACGATGCTGGGCACCTCGCGGTCGCCGAGCGAGGCCACCAGCGAGTCCCGCACCGAGCTGCTGAACCAGCCGTAGGTCGCGCTCAGCGCGGCGTTGTGCGCGGCGTCCACCACGGCGGTGTGGAACTCGACGTCATGGGCGGCGTGCAGCTCATGGTGGCCGGCGACGGGCCGCTCCCCGCCCCGCGCGAACGCCTCGAGCGACTCCAGCGCCGCCCGCATCCGCCGCAGATCGGCGGGGCTGTGCCGGAGCGCGGCCAGCCGCGCGCCCTCCGCCTCCAGCGCGATCCGCAGCTCCAGCACATCCCGGACCCCGGCGCGCCGCACATCCCGCATGACCTCGGAAGGGTCGGTCGTGGAGACCACGAAGGTGCCCTCGCCCTGCCGGGACTGCAGCATCCCCGCGTGCACGAGGACGCGGACCGCCTCGCGGACCGTGTTGCGGCCGACCTGGAGCTGCTCGGCGAGGGCATGCTCGGTGGGCACGCGGTCCCCGACCTGCCACTCACCCTCGGTGAACTGCGCGCGCAACTGCTCCACCACGGTGTCGACCAGCGACCGCCGCCCCGCCGCCCGCAACGCCATCCCTCTCGGCTCCCTCACTCGATTCACCCGGTTGCCCAGTCATCCTACAACTCCGCCCGAAAAGCCCGGTGGGCGGGTTGCCACCCCGACCACCGGGCTCCTCCGGTCCGCTACGCGCGCCGCCGCTTGGTGCGCCGCGCCCGCCGCTGAGCCGCCTCGGCCTTGAGCGTGGCGACGTCCCTGCGGACCTCGGTCATGTCCTCACCGAGATCGCAGAGTCGCTCGCTCATGGCGCAGATGACCCGCCCGTGCGCGTCGAGCCGCCGGTCCATGCCGTCCAGCCGGGCGGAGACCCTGGCCATCCATGGCGCCAGCTCCCGCAGTGTGGAGCCGACATCCGCCAGACACGCCTCGACGGCCTCGAGACGTGTCCCCATCGGCCCGGCCAGCATCCGCTCGGTGAGGATCTGTTCGAGCGGAAGCTGCTCCGCCCCGGCCTCCGGTCCGCTCCGGGCCGCCTCCTCGACATCGAGGAGATAGGTACGTACCCGCCTGGCGATATCACTGTCCCGTAGCAGCATCGCCACATTGAGTACCGCGCGGCGGGGGTAGAGGGTGAGGTGGGCGCGGCCCTGTGGATAACTCGAATCTGAAAGGTCCAAGTTGGACCTTTCAAAGACTTGCAGCTCAGAGCCTCGGAGGATATGCATCCCGCTGTTCTGGAACTCTTCCCGATGCCGTTTGGTCAGACTCTTGACGGCTTCTTCCCCAACCTCGAAGTACTCCGCGACCATGCGCGTCGTGATATGCAGCCCATCGGGCAGCATGGTCAGGATCTTGACCTTGTCGAGGACGTCCGTCCGTTCGATGACGCTGTCGCGCAGCGCGCGCGACTCCAGTAGTGCGATCTCAGGTGGCATATGTATGCCCTCCGGTGTGGATTCGAGTGTGGTCACGCCCCACCAGCCAGGGGCCAGGCCGCCCGTATCCAGGGACCAGGAGCGGAGGCTGCCAACCTCTTTCGGACCCAACCGCCGTGACATCGCTGCCCGTCGATCCGTCGCCCGGCCGAGGCTCCAGCTCGCGTTGCCTCCGCGCATAACGCGTATATGGAACAACGATCCGATCGCGGGAGGGTTACTCGCACCGCGCCGCGTTGACGGACGTCGGCCTCAACGCCGCGAGGGGCGGGCGCAGTCGGGCGCCCGCCCCTCGTTGTACCGCGTCGTACCGCGTCGTACCGCGTCGTACCGCGTCGTACCGCGTCGTACCGCGTCGTACCGCGTCGTACCGAGTCGGCCACCGCTCAGACGCGGACCGGCTCCGGCGGGGATTTCTCGGGGGTCGGCTTCGGGGGCGTGCCGCCGGGGCCGCCGCGGACGACGGCGAGGACCAGGAGGCCCGCCGCCAGGGCCGCGATGCCCGCGATGACGCAGATGCGGTCGAGACCGGCCGCGAACGACTCGTGGACCAGGGCGCGCGCCGCGTCCGCCCGAGCGGGGGGCGCGGCGGCGATCACGGCGTCGGCGTGGCCGCCGCTGATGGCCTCGGCGGCCTGCCCGGCGGCGCGGGCCGGGACGGTGTCGCCGCCGTCCACCATGTCCCGCACCCGCGTCGCGAACACCGTGCCCAGGACGGCGATCCCCAGTGCGTAGCCCATTTGCCGGAAGGTGTTCACCGCGCCGCTGGCCATGCCCGCCCGCTCCGGCGGGGCGGAGCCGAGGGCGGCCGAGACCAGCACCGGCATGGCCAGGCCGATCCCCACACCGGCCAGGGCCAGTCCGGGGACGAAGGCGGTCCAGTCCGCGTCCGGGGTCACCATCGCCGCGTTGACCAGCGCGCCCGCGCCCACCAGCAGCAGTCCGCCGCCGAGTGCCCGCCCGGGGGCGACCCGGTCCAGCAGCCGTCCGCCCGCCGCGCCGACGACCAGCGAGACGCCCGCCATCGGCGTCACCGCGAGCCCCGCCTGCACCGGGCTCATCCCCAGCACCGACTGCAGCCACAGCCCGGCGTAGGTGAGGTACGGGAAGGCCGCCGCCTGGAGCAGCAGGGCCGCCGCCATGAGCACCGCGAACGTCGGGCGGCGCATCAGCCCCAGGTCCAGCAGTGGCTGCCGCTTCCCGCGCTCCAGCAGGACGAAGGCGACCAGCGCGACCGCGGCCGCCACCAGCGCGGTGACCGTGCCGGTGTCGGCCCAGCCCTCCTCGCCGCCGCGCATCAGCCCGTACGTCAGCGCGCCGGTGCACACCGTGAACGAGGCGGCGCCCGGCCAGTCGATGCGCACCCCCGCCGTGCCGCGCGACTCCTCGATGGAACGGACCGTGATCCACACCGCGATCGCCGTCAGCGGCAGATTGACCAGGAAGATCGCGCGCCAGTCGACATACTCGGTCAGCACCCCGCCCAGCACCGGGCCGACCGCCGCGGCCGCCCCGCTCGTACCGCCCCATACGCCGAAGGCGATACCGCGGTCGCGGCCGGAGTACGTCGCCATCAGCAGCGGGGTGTTGGTGGCGAACATGGCCGCGGCCCCCACCCCCTGCACGGCGCGGGCCGCGATCAGCACCCCGGCGTCCGGTGCCAGACCGCAGACCAGGGAGGAGATCGCGAACACCGCGAGGCCGACGAGATACAGCCGCCGCCGTCCGAAGAGGTCCGCCGCCGATCCGGCCACCATCAGCAGCGCGGCCAGCGCCAGCGCGTAGATGTCCATCACCCACTGGAGGGAGGTGAAGGACGCGTCCAGCCCCCGTGCCACCTGGGGCAGCGCGGTGTTCACGATCGTGACGTCTATCAACAGCATGAAGTTGCCGAGGGTGATGGCGGCGAGCGGCCACCATGATCTGCGCATGACTGACTCCGGGATCCGGCACATTCCGACAAAGAGAGGCGGGGCCGGCCCCGAGGGCGGTTCCCGCGGCTCTTACGGTCGCCCCGACCCGGCCGGTTCTCCCAGTCGGGCCCCGCCCGGCGGCGGTATCCGACAGCCGCTAGCTTGGTGCGGTGGAATCCGACGCGTACGACGACCTGGACCGGGCGCTGGTGCACGCCCTCCAGCTCGACGGCCGGGCCCCGTTCAGCCGGCTCGCCGAGGTGCTGGGCGTCTCCGACCAGACCGTGGCCCGCCGCTACACCCGGCTGCGGACGACCGGAGCGATGCGGGTGCTGGGGCTCACCGACCCGGCGGCGGTCGGCGATGTGGTCTGGATGGTACGGGTGCGGTGCCTGCCGGACGCCGCCCTGCCGGTGGCCGAGGCACTGGCCCGGCGGCCCGACACCTCCTGGGTGAACGTGCTCTCCGACGGCACCGAGGTCGCCGCGTCGACACGGGCGGCGTCCGGCCAGGACAGCGACGCCCTGCTGCTGCGCAAACTCCCGCAGACCCCACGGGTGGTGGGGGTGAGCGCGCACTGCGTGCTGCATGAGTACTTCGGCGGGGAGCAGAGCCTGGTCAACAAGTCCGACGCGCTGACACCCGAGCAGATCGCGCGGCTGCGCACACCCGCCCCGGACCGGTCGAAGGGCCCGCGCGGACCGGTGAGCGCCGGGGACCGCAAGTTGCTGGACGTTCTCGCGGGGGACGGGCGGGCGCCGTTGGCCGAGCTGGCCGCGGCCACCGGCTGGTCGCAGTCGACGGTGCGCCGCCGGCTGGCCGATCTGCTCGCCGACGGCACCCTGTACTTCGATGTCGACTACTCCCACCGGCTGTTCAGCCAGGGCGTCACCTCCGCGATATGGCTGTCGGTACGGCCTTCGGAGCTCGCCGCCACCGGGCAGACGCTCGCGAACCACCCCGAGGTGGCGTTCGCATGTGCGACCACCGGAACGAAGAATCTGCTGGCGACCGTGGTCTGCGCCGATGTCCCGGCCCTCTACACCTATCTGACCACCCGTATCGCCGAGCTGACCTCCGTACGGGACATGGAGACCACCCCGATCCTCCGCCGGGTCAAGGGCCCGGGGCCGTTGCTCACCCCTCCCTCCCGGGTGCCCTGGCGGCCCTCCTGAACGGCCCGCTCCGCAGCGGTAGTTGGAGGAAACTCCGAAACTCTGGTGGTCGAACTCTGTTCATCTCTACGTCGATGTAGATCTTGACGGTTGTCAGGGACCTGGCGAACTCTTGGCGTGCGCTGGATCACACCGCGCCGCCCCCTCCGCCAAAAGCCTTTGAGGGGGTGTCAGGAGTGACAACGGAGGGAACCCCGAATGCGTCGCCTCGTCACGAGTCTCGCGGCCACAGCCGTCACCGCGGCCGCCACCATCGCCCTGGCCGCACCCGCCCAGGCCGTCCCCGCGGACAAGCAGCAGGTCCTCGCCGGCTGGACCCAGACCAGCGCCAGCAGCTACAACACCTGGGTCGCGGCGCGGAACAACCAGGGCGCCTGGGCCTCCTACCAGTTCGACTGGTCCACCGACTACTGCAGCAGCTCCCCCGACAACCCGTTCGGCTTCCCCTTCCAGACCGCCTGCGCCCGGCATGACTTCGGCTACCGCAACCACAAGGCGATGGGCATCTTCGACGCCAACAAGGCGCGCATCGACAGCGCCTTCTACGAGGACCTGAAGCGGGTGTGCAGCGCCTACAGCGGTGCCACCAAGACGTCGTGCGACGGCACGGCCTGGACGTACTACCAGGCGGTCAAGGTCTTCGGCTGACCATCCCCGCCGCCGAGCCCGGATGCCGGGCGGTCCGCCGTGGCGGCCGCACCGGCGTCCGGCCGGTTCACCTGCCCGCCGCCGCCGGGAAGAGCCGCTCCAGCACCACCGCGATGCCGTCCTCCGTGTTGGACGCGGTGACCTCGTCGGCGACGGCCTTGAGGTCCTGGTGCGCGTTCGCCATCGCGACCGCGTGCTCGGCCCAGCCGAACATCGGGATGTCATTGGGCATGTCGCCGAAGGCGATCGCGTCCTCCGCGGTCATCCCCAGCCGGCGCGCGGCCATCGACAGACCCGTGGCCTTCGTCAGCCCCAGCGGCAGCAGCTCCACCAGCCCGGTGCCGGCCATCGTCACCCCGACCAGGCCCCCGGCGGCCGTCCGGGCGGCGTCCGCGAGCGCGTCGTCGCCCAGCTCGGCGTGTTGGATGTAGAGCTTGCTGATGGGCTCCGACCACAGCTCGGCAGGCTTGGTGAACGGCACCAGGGACATCCCCTCGTGGTCCATCCGGTACCCCTCGCCGAACAGCACCTCGCCGTCCAGCCCGTCGCGGGCCGCGGCCAGGAACAGCGGGCCGATCTCCGCCTCGATCTTCTCCAGCGCCAGCAGCGCCACCTGCCGGTCCAGCGTGACGGAGGTCAGCAGCCGGTGCTCGCCCGCGTGGTAGAGCTGGGCGCCCTGGCCGCACACCGCGAGCCCCTCGTAGCCGAGGTCGTCGAGTATGTGCCGGGCCACCGGGACGGTCCGCCCGGTGACCACGATGTGCGCGGCGCCCGCCGCGGTGGCCGCGGCGAGCGCGTCACGGGTCCGTGCCGAGACGGTGTGGTCGGGGCGCAGCAGCGTCCCGTCGAGATCGGTCGCGACCAGGCGGTACGGAAGGACGTCGCCGCCGCTCACCGTGTGACCGGTTCCAGGACCTCGCGTCCGCCGAGGAATGGCCGCAGCGCCTCGGGCACCCGCACCGAGCCGTCGGCCCGCTGGTGGTTCTCGAGGATCGCGACGATGGTCCGGGTGATCGCGCACAGCGTGCCGTTGAGCGTGGCCAGTGGACGGACCCGCTTGCCCTCGCGCATCCGGATCGACAGCCGCCGCGACTGGAACTCGGTGGTGTTGGAGGTCGAGGTCAGCTCGCGGTACTTGCCCTGCGTCGGGATCCACGCCTCGCAGTCGAACTTCCGCGTCGCCGACGAGCCCAGGTCACCCGAGGCCAGGTCGACCACCCGGAACGGCAGCTCCAGCGAGGTCAGCCACTGCTTCTCCCACTCCAGCAGCCGCTGGTGCTCGGCCTCGGCCTCCTCCGGCGTCGTGTAGACGAACATCTCGACCTTGTCGAACTGGTGCACCCGGAAGATGCCCCGGGTGTCCTTGCCGTACGACCCGGCCTCACGGCGGAAGCAGGAGGAGAACCCGGCGTAGCGCCGCGGCAGCTGGTCCGCCTCCAGGATCTCGTCCATGTGGTACGCGGCCAGCGGCACCTCGGAGGTGCCCACCAGGAAGAGGTCGTCCTTGTCGAGGTGGTAGACGTCCTCGGCGGCCTGGCCGAGGAAGCCGGTGCCCTCCATGGCCTTCGGCTTGACCAGCGCCGGGGTGAGCATTGGGGTGAAGCCCGCCGCGGTGGCCTGCGCCATCGCCGCGTTCACCAGTGCGAACTCCAGCAGGGCGCCGACGCCGGTCAGGTAGTAGAAGCGGGAGCCGGAGACCTTGGCGCCGCGCTCGGTGTCGATCGCGCCGAGCAGCTCGCCGAGCTCCAGGTGGTCCTTGGGCGCGAAGCCCTCGGCCTCGAAGTCGCGCGGGGTGCCGACGGTCTCCAGGACGGCGAAGTCGTCCTCGCCGCCGACCGGGACCTCGGAGTGGACCAGATTGCCCAGCCGGAGCAGGAGCCGCTGGGTCTCCTCCGCGGCCACGTCCTGCTCGGCGTCGGCCGCCTTGACGGCGGCGGAGAGCTCGCCCGCCTTCTTCAGCAGCTCGGCCTTCTCGTCACCGGAGGCCTTGGGGATGAGCTTGCCGAGCGCCTTCTGCTCGGCGCGCAGCTCGTCGAAGCGGACACTGGAGGACCTGCGCCGCTCGTCGGCGGTCAGGAGCGCGTCGACGATGCCGACGTCCTCTCCACGAGCGCGCTGGGAAGCGCGCACACGATCGGGGTCCTCACGGAGCAGGCGAAGGTCAATCACCCCCCCAGGTTACCGGTGTGACCTCGGGTGCTCGACGCGATATTCCTTTGCGTCCGGTTTTGCCCCCTTTTGGGGCTGTGGGTAAACCGGGGAATTCCTGTGACGGCCGCCGTCAAGGAATGCTTCCGCATTCCCCGAAAAGGGGCAAAGAGGCGGCGCCAGGTCGACCTTCTTCCCTTGTGTGCAGGGTGAGTTGGAGGCTGGTTGTCCACAGGCGTGAGGGGAATCCACGAAGTTATCCACAGGCTGTGTGTGAGATCTGTGGATGTCGCAGTGATCGCTAAGGCCGCCCAGATGCTCGGCGATGGATTCCCCTATCAAACCGCGTTCACACACTCCACAAGAGAGGAATCCCTCACTCCAAAGAGTTGGTCGAGCGAATTGGGGTGACAAGCGAGTGATGTCTGGCGGTGGTGGTAAACGCGCGGAACATCGCGATGTGTCCGCTGTGCCGGATTGAGGATGTCGACTTATCCCCAGCGTGCGGCATCAGCCTGTGGATAACTTTTCCGCAGCGATTGTGTTGACGGGCGCCGGCGTGGATCCGGGACCGCTCAGGCGCGGGCCCCGCTCAGGCCCGGATCAGGCCCGGCCGTCCTGGCAGCGGGCCAGCCACTCCGCCGCCTCCGTGAACGCCTCGTCCGACGTCCCGTGCCGCAGCGGCGCCAAGTCGTCGGCCATCACACCCGCCCGGGGGTACGAGCCCAGGAACCGCACCTTCGGGCAGATCCGCTTCAGCCCCATCAGGGCCGAGCCCACCCGCCGGTCGGTGATGTGCCCCTCACAGTCCACCGAGAAGCAGTAGCGGCCGATGCCCTCGCCGGTCGGGCGCGACTCGATCCGCATCATGTTGACCCCGCGCGCGGAGAACTCCTGGAGCAGCTCCAGCAGCGCGCCCGGGTGGTCGTCACCGAGCCAGATCACCACGGAGGTCTTGTCCGCGCCCGTCCGGGCGGCGGGCCGGGCGGGGCGTCCGGCCAGCACGAAGCGGGTCATCGCGTTCTGCGCGTCGTGGATGTCGGTGACCAGCGGCTCGAGACCGTACCTGGACGCCGCGAACTCGCCCGCGAACGCCGCGTCGTACCGCCCCTCCTGCACCAGCCGCGCGCCGTCCCCGTTCGAGGCGGCCGACTCCCACACGGCGTCCGGGAGGTTCGCCGCCAGCCAGTTGCGCACCTGGGGCTGGGACACCGGATGCCCGGTCACCGTCTTGATGTCCGCGATCGCGGTGCCCGGCCGCGCCAGCAGCGCGAAGCTGATCGACAGCAGCACCTCGCGGTAGATCGTCAGCGGTTCGCCGGTGGCGAGCTCGTCGAGGGTCGCGGTGACCCCGCCCTCGACCGAGTTCTCGATGGGCACCAGGGCGGCCGCCGCGGCTCCGGAGCGCACCGCGTCGAGCGCCACCGGCACGGAGACCATCGGCACCAGCTCCCGGGTGGCGGCCTCCGGCATGGACCGCAGCGCGGCCTCGGTGAAGGTGCCCTCGGGGCCGAGGTAGGCATAGTGGCTGGCCGACATCACGGTCGCTCCCTGCGATCAGACGAGACCGCCACGATACCCGCGTCGGCCGGGGCCTCCGGCCGCATGGTGGACACCCGTATGGACACCCCGTGGACGCGATGCCCCGGGGCGGCTCGTCCCCTTTTTCCTATCCCTCCAAGAGTGCCTGACCCACGTACTCCCCCGGGGCACAGCCCGGAGGCACCGCGAACAGCGCGCTGGCCTCGTGCCGCAGGAACCGCGACAGATCGTCGCCCAGGTCCAGCTTCCGCTGCACCGGAACGAACCCCTTCATCGGATCCGCCTGCCAGGCGATGAAAAGCAACCCGGCGTCCGGCGCCCCGTCGTCGCGGAAGCCGTCGTGGTACGAGAAGGGCCTGCGCAGCATCGCGGCGCCCTGGTTGGACGCGGGCGCCGCCACCCGTACGTGGGCGGCGCCCGCGATGGCCAGCGCACCGTTCCTGTCGACCTTGTCGAGCTGAACCGGGGTGGTCTCGGTGCCGCCGGACAGCGGGGCGCCGTCGGACTTGCGGCGGCCGACCACCTTCTCCTGCCGCTCCAGGGAGAGGTGGTCCCAGGAGTCCAGCAGCATCCGGACGCGCCGGACGACCGCGTAGGAACCGCCCGCCATCCACGCGGGCTCGCCGCTCTCCGGTACGAAGATCCGCCGCTCGAAGTCGTCGTCGGTCTGCTTGGGGTTGTTGGTGCCGTCGATCTGGCCCATGAGGTTGCGGGTGGTCATGGGGCGGCCGGTGGCGCCGGGGGAACGGTTGAAGCCAGTCATCTGCCAGCGCAGCCGGGCCGTGTCCGCGGCCTCGCGCTGCAGGGCGCGCAGCGCGTGGAAGGCGACCAGCGAGTCATTGGCGGCGATCTGGATCCACAGATCGCCGTTGCTGCGCTTGGGGTCGAGCGCGTCCGAGACGAAGTCGGGGAGCGGGGCGAGCGCCTCCGGCAGCCGGTCCTCGACCCCCGCCTTGCCGAAGAAGGTCCGGCCGAAGCCGAAGGTGACCGTAAGGGACGAGGGACCGGCGTCGAGCGCGATCCCGGTGTCATCCGGTGGGGCCTCGCCCGCCATCAGCTCCTTGGCCGTTCGCGACCAGCGGCGCAGCAGTGCGGCGGCCGCCTTACGGTTCGCACCGGGCGCCAGGTCGAAGGCGAGGAGATGGCCGTGTGCCTGGAGGGGGGTGGTGATGCCCGCCTGGCGCCTGCCGTGGAAGGGCACGGCGGTCGCGCCCAGCGAGCTGAGGGGTGCCGGGGCCTCCCGCGTCGCCTCGGACGCGTAGGCTCCGGCGGCTCCGCCGGCGACCAGTCCGGCCGCTCCGGCGGCGCCCGCCGAGCCCAGCAGACGCCGCCGGGAGAGGCCGGACGAGGGTGCTTGCTCTGTGGTCATTGAGCGACTTTCACGTTCCTGGTCTCCGTCACCTGGTCGATGTCGGAGGTTCGTACGGTCAGGGAGAGCTGCCAGGTGCCCGCCATGGGGAGCTGGACGGTCTTGGCGCTCCAGTGCCCGGTCGAGAGGCGCTCGAGCGGGATGCGCAGCGGCCCGATCCCCTTGCCCTTGAGCGTCAGCGACAGCTTGACCTCGGGCACGTCCACGGGACGGTCGGCCAGGTCGGTGGTGAAGACGTGCAGCGCGTTGTCACCCGGCAGAGCGGGTTCGATCATCACCACGGCCTTGCCGCGGCCGCTCTTGGGACCCGTGTTGTAGGGGATCAGCACGCTCACCGGGTCGACGTTCAGCCGGTCGACGGGTTTCGTGGCCCGCGCGCCGGCCTGCTCGGTCTCGGCCCGGCCGGGCTGGGTGCCGCTGAGCACGGTGGCCACCGCGAGGAGCACGACGGCCACGATGGTCTCGGCGAGCACCGAGCGGCGCAGCCCGCTGCGCTCGCGGTCGGCGTCGCGCTCCCGCAGCGTGGCGGTCTTGTCCGTGGCGGCCCGCTGTCGGGCGAGCTGGGCGGTGCGTACGGGATCGTCGTCGGCGGCGCCGGTACCGGAGTCGTCGCCGGGCCCGTCACCGGACTCGGTCCCGGCGTCGGTTTCGGCGGGGGCGGGGGCGTCGGCGGGGTTGCCGACCGCCGCGTCGGCCGCACCGGTACGGACCGGCCGCGCGGCCTTCACCGCGGCCTTGGCCCCGGCCCTGGACGCGTCGGCCGTGGCTTCGACATCGGTCTCGGCTTTGGTCTCGGCTTTGGTCTCGGCTTTGGTCTCGGCTTTGGTCTCGGCTTTGGTCTCGGCATCGGCATCGGCGTCGGCGTCGGCGTCGGCGTCGGCGCCGGCGTCGGCATCGGCGTCGGCATCGGCATCGGTCCCGACATCGGCCGCGGCATCGCTTCCCGCCGCGGCCTCCGCGTCCGCGTCTGCTTCCGCCTCTGCCGCCTCCGTGACATCCGTAAGGCGCCCGGTCCAGCGGCGCGAGACGGCGGCGATGCCCACCATCACCGCCACCAGGCCCACCTTGACCAGCAGCCATCGCCCGTACTCGGTGTCGGTCAGCGCGCCCCAGGAGCCCACCTGCCGCCACGACTGGTACAGCCCGGTGACCACCAGGGCGACGACCGAGCCGAAGGCCAGCCGCGAGAAGCGGCGCACGGCCGCCCGCTCAATCGGTTCGCCCGCCCGGAGCGTCACCGCGAGCGAGGCCAGACCGCCCAGCCAGACCCCGACCGCGATCAGATGGATCACATCCACCGGCATGGCCAGCTGCCGCTGCAGGCCCACCGAGGCGTGCTCGGCCATCGCCCAGGTCGCGGCGAGACCCACCGCCATCACCGTGCCGCCGAAGCCGAGCCCGAAGGCGAGATCCTGGCGGCGCCGCGCGTCCGCCTCCCCCTCCCCGGTGCGCCGGGTGTACGAGCCGAAGAGGACGGCCAGGAAGACCGCGGCCGCGCCGAGCAGCAGCAGCCGGGACAGCAGCGCCGCGCCCGGCTTGGTGGACAGCACATCGCCCAGCCTGCCGAGGTCGAGGATCCCGCCGATCCCCTCGCCGTCGGTGTACGGCCCGCGCAGCAGCAACAGCAGCAGGCTGGCCGTGAAGACCGTCACCCAGCCGCCCACGGCGATCTTCCGCACCGGGCGCGAGGACCGGCAGAGCCCGGCGAACACACAGCCGCCCACGAGCGCCGCGAAACCGCCGTAGGCCGCGTACCGGCCGATCCCGTAGAGCGTGCTGACGGTGGAGTCGGACGCCTCGCCCGTGGGCACTTTCGCCTTGGTCTTGGACGGGGCGCCGATGGAGAAGGTGAACGCGCCGCTCACCGGGTGGCTGTCCTCCGAGACCGCCTTCCACGCCACCGTGTAGGTGCCGTCCGGCAGCCCGGAGTGCAGCCCGGCGGCGGCGGTGGACGACTTGCCGTCGACATGGGCGGTCTTCCCGGTGTCCACGCGCTTGCCCTTGGGGTCGAGCACGCGCACCGAGTCGCCGGAGAGCAGCACGCCCTCCGAGAAGTTCAGCGTGACCTCCCTGGGGGCGGTCTGCACCACCGAGCCGTCGGCGGGGTCGGTCGAGGTGAGCGCGGCATGCGCGGACGCGGAGCTCGCGCCCACGCTCAGCGCGCACAGCAGCGCGGCGAGCAGGGTGCCGCAGATCGCCATCAGCCGCCGGGCGGTCGCGGTGGTCCGGGTGGGAGTCGCGGTGGGCCCGGCGGGGGCCAGGGAGGTCAGCGAGGGCATCGGGCGTCAGTCCTTGGGGCGGTACGTCGTCGGCTCGACCGGGACTTTGATCTCGATGGGGTCGGAGGTGGCGAAGTGGAGGGTGAAGCTGACCCTCTCACCGACCTTCGGCCGGTGGGTGAGATTTGTCAGCATCAGATGATCTCCGCCGCTGGTCAGCTCGAGCCGGCCGTCGGCCGGGACATCGAGCGAGCTCACCTGCTTCATCCGGTTGCCCTTGGTGGTGTGCAGGGTGACTTCGGAGGCGAGCGGGGTGGTGACGGACGTGAGCTCGTCGGCGCCGCCACCGGCGTTCCGTACGGCCAGGTAGCCCGCCGCCATGTCGTCCATGGGCGGCTGCGAGACATAGGCACCGCTCACGGACAGCTTCGGGGCGCCCTTGTGGCCCGCGTGGCCCCCGCTGTCCCCGCCGCTGTCCTGGCTCCCGCAGGCGGCGAGAGCGGCGGACAGACCGGCGGTGAGGACCACGGCGGCCGCCTTACGGACGCCGGGGCCGGTCGCCATCACGGGTTCCGCCCCTCGATGATCTTTGGCAGATCCTTGGCGTAACGATCCGCCGTGGCCTCCGTCGTGTAGATCCAGTGGCCCTTGTCGTCCTTGGGCGAGAAGCCGATCACCTCGGCGCCGTGGCTGACGGTGATGCTGCCGTCCTTCTCCTTCTTCGGCTTCTCGATGTAGATGCCCAGCGGCCGCGCGGCGGCCTCGATGGTGTTGAAGTCGCCGGTCAGGCCGACGAAGTCGGTGCCGCCCTGGGCGTCCAGCCAGGAGCGGATCCGCTTGGGGGTGTCGCGGGCGGGGTCGGTGCTGACGAAGACGACGCGCAGCTTCTCCCGCTCGGCCTTGGGGAGCTTCTTCACGGCGATGCCGACGTTGCTCATGGTCAGCGGGCAGACGTCCGGGCAGTGGGTGTAGCCGAAGAAGAGCAGGGTGGGCCGGCCCTCGGTCTCCTTCAGCAGGTCGTATTTCTTGCCGTCGGTGCCGGTGAGGACGAGGTCCGGCTTGGTCTTCGCCTGGTCGAGGACGATGGCCTGTCCCGACCTCTGGCCGCCCTTGACCTCGGCGGCGGCGTTGTCGCCCTTGCCCCCGTCGTCCGAGCCGCCGCAGGCGCTGAGGGTGAGCGCGGCGGCGGCGGCGAACGCGGTGGCCAGGATTTTGGTGCGCATGGAGCTGTTCTCCCAAGAGGAGGTGGATCGGTGGCGCGCGGGGGCGGCGGGCACGAGGGCCCGCCACCCCCGCCGGGAGCACGCGGCCGGTTCAGGACCCGTGGTCACCGGCGGTCACGCGCATGCGGTCGAGTGGTCGGCGGTCAGGCTGAGCGGCGGCGGCTGGCGACCACGCCGAAGACGGCACCGGCGGCGCCGATGACGATGCCCGCGATGCCCAGCACCCGGGCGGTGGTGTCGCTGCCGCCCTCGTCGTCCGAGGCGTCCTTGGAGGCGGAATTCTCCGCTCCGGCCTTCTCGGAGTCCTTGTCCTGGCCGGACGCCGCGGCGGCGCCATCGCCGTCCGAGCCCTCGGCCGGGGCGACCAGCTTGAGCACCGGAGCCGGGTTCTCAGGCTCCGCGGCGCCCTCCTTGGGCTCCTCGATCCAGCGCACGACCTCCTTGTTGTCGTACGTCTGGAGGGCCTTGAAGGCGAGCTGGTCGGCGTCGTCGGGCAGCTGGCCGACCGAGAGCGGGAACTGCTGGAACATCCCCGGCTCGATCTTGCCGCCGGTCCAGGTGACCTTGGTGACCGCCTCGCTGATCTTCTCGCCGTGCATCTCCATGGGCTTGGGGAGCTTGGACTTGGTGACCTTGACGTCCCAGCCGGGCACCGGCTGGGGCATCACCGAGGCGAGCGGGTGGTCGGCGGGGAGGGTCACCTCGAGCTTGACGGTGGAGGAGTCGTCGCGCTCGTTGGGCACCTTGAAGTTGATGGTGCTGTAGCCGCCCTTCTCGGCCTGACCCGGCTGCACGCTCACGTGCGCGAAGGCTGGGCCCGCGGTGAGCAGCACCAGGCCGCCCGCGGTAAGGGCTCCGAGGACCGGCAGACGGCGGAGACGCATGGCGTTCATGTCAACACTCCAGGAACAGGAATGATCAGATGGGTGGGCGCGCGTGCGGCGACGTCGCGGCCGCCCTCCGGTCCCGCTGGAGGAGCGTCGCGTCGGTCAGGCCGCGAGGTCGCAAACCGGCGGTCCCCGCCTGATCACGCTGTGCTGGAGGACGAGGGCCGTCGTCCCGCCCTCGTCCCGCTCGGCCGCGCGCGGACGGCACGGCCCGCCGTAAGGCGCCTGCGAAGGGGCCAGGAGCACCCGTACGAGCCTCAGGGCGGCGCGCAGCGCCCGTACGAGCGCGGCCTCCGCGACCCCTCGGGCCCCGTCCACCGACAGCCGCACCGCTCGCCATACGGCCATCTCGCCCCGGCGCAGCAGCCAGCCGATGGCCAGCGCGGCGAGCAGATGGCCCAGGGCCATGGGCAGCGACGGCAGCAGGCTCTCCATCCCGGCCGCCCGCCCCGCCGGGGCGGTGGACGCCGGCATGGCGTGCGGGGCGCCGTGCGCGGCGGACGGGTCGATGCCCGCGTGGGCGACGATCCGATGGGCCGCGGCGGCGTCGAGCCGTCCGGGGCCCGAAGCGCACAGCAGCCTGGCGGCCAGGCCGATCACATGGCCCTGGGCGGCGTCGGCCCGATGGGCGGCCTCCCCGGCCGCCGCGACCCGGTCCTGCCCGAGCGCGAAGAGCGCGTGCAGCGCCAGCTGTCCGACGGCCAGCACGGCCGCGATCCCGGGCAGCGACCGCTCCCGCCCGGCCAGCGTCAGCGCCACCGTGAACATCGCCGCGCAGCCCACGCCCAGCGTCCACAGCGGCACGGTGGCGCAGGAGCCCAGCACATGCCCCGCCGCGGACAGCACGACGCAGACCGCGGTGAAGACCGCGGCCCGCAGCATTCGCAGATCGGCGCCGGCACGGGCGACAGGGGAAGCCATGGCCGCGCCATCATCCCACTGGGTAAACGCGTTTCCTACGGCGGGTGGGGCGTACCGGCGCACACCAGGACAGGCCCATACACCGGTTCGCGCATCGAGCGCGTCCGCTGAATGAGCGGAGTCACGTCAATAACACGCTTACGGACCATGGACCCAGGCAATACGTAACGGTATGTCGAGCCGCGGCCGGGAGGCTGGAGCATGAGCATCTGGTGGTCACTCCATTTGCCCCGCGAGGCGGCGAGCGTTCCGCTCGCACGACGACTGCTCCTCGGCACCATGGAGACGGCCGGAGTGGATCCGGAGATCTCCTACGATCTGTCGGTCGCCCTCTCCGAGGCGTGTGCGAACGCGGTGGAGCACGGGGGTCGCGACGGCACGGGCGGGGATTATCGAGTCACGGCCTATATCGACGGCGACACCTGCCGTATCGAGGTCACCGACTCCGGTCCCGGCTTCGCCGGACGCGGCACCGTCCGCCGCGAGGCCCGCCCCCGGAACGAGCGGCGTCCGGCGGGCGCGCCGAGACCACAGCAGCCGCGCAGTCCGGCCCCGCCACAGGCGGAGCACGGACGGGGGCTCTTTCTCATCGAGGCCCTCACCGACCATGTCCGCTACCGCGACCGTCCGGGTCGCGGCGGGGTGGTGGTGAGCTTCGACAAGATTCTCAAGTGGCGTGAAGGAGCGCTGCTCAGGGCGTCATAGCCGCCTGAACGTCAGGGAGCCGCCTGAACGTCAGGTGGCCGCCGCAACGCCAGGGGAGCCGCCGCAACGTCAGGTGGCCGTCTGTTCGGGCGGCAGGGCGCGGCACAGCGCGTCCAGCGCCCCTGCGAACAAGTGCTCGGGCGGGGTCGCGTAGCCCACCACGAGCCCGTCGCGGTGGGGTGTGGTGGCGTCCGGGTGGCGGTAGCCGCCGAGCCCGTCGAGCGCCAGCCCCTGCCAGGCGGCGGCGCGCAGGGCGGACCGCTCGGTGCCGGACGGCAGCTCCAGCACCGCGTGCAGACCGGCGGCGATCCCCGAGACGCGGATATGGGGCGCGCGTTCGGCGAGGGCGGCGACGAGCTGATCCCGCCGACGGCGGTACTGCTGGCGCATACGGCGCACATGGCGGTCGTAGCCGCCCGATTCGATGAAGTCCGCGAGGGTCAGCTGGTCGAGGACGCCGGTCCATCCCTCGCGCTCCCCCTTGGTGGCCAGCAGGCCGTCGACCAGATGGTCCGGCAGCACCATCCAGCCCAGCCGCAGCGCCGGGGAGAGGCTCTTGCTGACCGAGCCGAGGTAGAGCACCCGGTCGGGGTCGAGGCCCTGGACGGCGCCCACCGGACGGCGGTCGTAGCGGAACTCCCCGTCGTAGTCGTCCTCCAGCACCAGACCGCCGTTCTCCCGCGCCCAGGCGACGGCCGCCGCCCGCCGCTCGGGGTGCAGCGGCCCGCCGGTGGGGAACTGGTGGGCGGGGGTGAGCAGGGCCGCCCGTACGCCGTCGAGCTCGGCCAGTCCCTCCGTAAGGGCGCCATCGGCGTCCAACGGGAGCGGGACCGTACGGATCCCGGCCGATCTCAGCAGCGAGCGGTGGAAGGCCAGGCCGTAGGACTCGACGGCCATCCGGGGCCGCAGCAGCCGGGTTCCGCTCAGCAGCCGCACCGCGTGCGCGAAGCCCGCGCAGACGACGATCCGCTCGGGGTCGGTGCGTACGCCGCGGACGCGGACGAGGTAGTCGGCCAGGGCGCGGCGCAGTTCCGGGCGGCCGCGCGGATCGCCGGGGCCGAACGCCTCGTGAGGCGCGGCGGTCAGGGCACGGCGGGCCGAGGCGAGCCAGGCGGTGCGGGGGAAGGAGGCGGCGTCCGGCTGGCCCTGGAGCAGGTTGTGCGCCGGGCGTGGGGCGGGCCGCGGCCCGCGGCGGCCACCGGTCGCCCCGGACGGCCGCCCGCCGCGCTCCCGGCCGGGCGCGCGGCGGGCGGCCGTCCGGGGCGGGGGCGATGCGGGGCGGGGCGCCACCCGGGTCCCGGAGCCCTGGCGGGCGGTGAGCCAGCCCTCGGCGACCAGCTCGGCGTAGGCGTCGGCGACCGTGTTCCGGGCGATGCCCAGGTCGGCGGCGAGGGAACGGTAAGGCGGCAGCCGGGTGTCCGGGGCGAGCCGTCCGTCGCGGATGGCCTCGCGCAGCGCGGCCATCAGGGCGTTCCTGCGGCTGCCCGCGCGGGTCAGCTCCAGATGGAGGTCACTGCCGAGGATCTCCGCCGAATTGACCCATGAATCCGCCATGGAAATGCACCCTACAGAGGGTCGCTTAGCGGCCTGATTTCATTCCCATGACGACTTCGACGACGACACGGACTGCGACCCCGACACAGACCCCGGCCCCGACACAGACGGCGGCCCCGACACAGACGGCGGCCCCGACACAGACGGCGGCCCCGACACAGACGGCGGCGCGGACCGCGACGGCGGCGCGGCGGACGACCGGGCGGGTCAACTTCGCGAAGGCCGCCCCCGCGGCGTTCAAGGCGCTGATCAGCCTGGACGCGGCCGCCCGTGAGGGCCTGGACCCGGCCCTGGTGGAGCTGGTGCAGATCCGCTCCTCCCAGCTCAACCACTGCGCCTACTGCCTCCATCAGTCTCCTAGCGAGGGGACCACCGGCTTCAGCTGGTGGGGGAATCGCTTCCCCGGCCCGTGACAACTTCCTCTTGTCCCGGAAGGGACCGGTTCGGGCTGGACCGCGACCTTCGGGTTGGAAGCTCCCCCTCCTTCAGGTGGGGGAGCGGAGTCACATGCACACCACCGACGCGTGCCGGGGCAGGACTGAGAACGGACGTGGGGAGTGGCGTCGCCACTCCCCACGGGACCATGTGATCAAGCTATGAGCCGGGGCCTCAGCCGGTGAGGCGGGCCATCCACGCCTCGACGTCATCGGCGGTCCGCGGCAGCGCGGCCGACAGCACGCGGTTGCCGTCCTCCGTCACCAGGATGTCGTCCTCGATCCGGACGCCGATGCCCCGGTACTCCTCCGGCACGGTCAGGTCGTCGGGCTGGAAGTACAGCCCCGGCTCGACCGTCAGGCACATACCGGGCTCCAGGGTGCTGTCCACATAGGTCTCGGTGCGGGCCGCGGCGCAGTCGTGGACGTCCATTCCGAGCATGTGGCCGGTGCCGTGCAGCGTCCAGCGGCGCTGCAGCCCGAGCTCCAGCACCCGCTCCACAGGGCCCTCGACCAGGCCCCACTCGACGAGCTTGGTGGCGAGGACGTGCTGGGCGGCGTCGTGGAAGTCGCGGTACTTGGCACCCGGCCGGACCGCGGCGATGCCCGCCTCCTGGGCCTCGTGGACCGCCTGGTAGACCTTGCGCTGCAGCGGGCTGTAGGTGCCGTTCACCGGCAGGGTGCGGGTCACATCGGCGGTGTAGAGGGTGGTGGTCTCCACGCCCGCGTCCAGCAGGAGCAGCTCGCCGGAGCGGACCGGGCCGTCGTTGCGCACCCAGTGCAGGGTGGTGGCGTGCGGGCCCGCGGCGGCGATGGTGCCGTAGCCGACGTCGTTGCCCTCGACCCGGGCCCGAAGGAAGAACGTTCCTTCGATATAGCGTTCCGACGTCGCCCGCGCCTTGTCCAGAACCTTGACGACATCCTCGAAGCCGCGGACCGTCGAGTCGACCGCCGCCTGCAGCTGCCCGATCTCGAACTCGTCCTTGACCAGGCGCTGCTCGCTGAGGAAGACCCGCAGCTCCTCGTCGCGCTCACCGGTGACCTTGTCGGTCAGGGCGGCCTCAAGACCGGCGTCGTGACCGCGCACGATGCGGACCGGGCCGGTGGCGTCCCGGAGCTCGTCGGCCAGCTTGCGGACGTCCCTGGCGGGCAGGCCCAGCCGCTTCTCGGCCTCCGTAAGGCTGAACCGGCGGCCGACCCACAGCTCGCCCTGGCCGTCCAGCCAGAACTCGCCGTTCTCCCGGTCGGAGCGCGGCAGCAGATACAGCGTCGCGGTGTGGCCGCCGCCCGCCTCGGGTTCCAGCACCAGCACGCCGTCCTCGGTCTGATCGCCGGTGAGGTACGCGTACTCGGTCGAGGCGCGGAAGCTGTAGTCCGTGTCGTTGGAGCGCGTGCGGAGATTGCCCGCGGGGACGACCAGGCGGTCGCCGGGGAAGCGCGCGGAGAGCGCGGCGCGGCGGCGGGCGGTGTGCGGAGCCTGTGCGAGGGGCTCCAGGTCGTGCTGCTCGGTGTCCGCCCAGCCGGACTTCATGCTCGCGGCGAGCTCGTCGGAAACGCCTGGGTACAGGCCGTTCTTCCGCCGCTTGATGGGCTCCTCGCCTTCCGGGGTCTCCGGGGCTTCGGAAGTGGGCTCCTCGGTCACGTCTTCCTCCTCGAACTGGACCCCTCCCATCGTATGTGCGGGGCTTGACGGCCGGGAGGGATCGAGGTCCGGGCGACCACGGCTCCAGCGGGGGCGTGGTCACGCTCGAGCCGCGCCCGTAACTCGAGCCGCGCCCGTAAGGGGGCCGCGCGTCACTCGATGTGGGCCCCGCGTCAGCCGACGCGGGCCCCGCGTCATCGGCCCCGCGTCAGTCGAAGTGCGCCACGAGCAGGACGAGGTCCTCGGTGCCGTCCTCCGAGGGCCGCCCCACCGAGGCCGCCGGGCCGTCGGGGAGAACCGTACGGAGCACATGGTCGGCGAAGGCGTCCGGGTCGCCGCGGACGCCCTTGGGAGCGCTCGCAGCGGCCGTGTGCAGCCGGGCGAAGGCCCGGTCCATCGGCTCCCCGGTGCGGTGGAGCAGCCCGTCGCTGTAGAAGAGGAGGGTCTCTCCGGAGGACGGTGCGACCTCCACGCTGGGCGCCTCCCAGCAGGAGAGCATCCCCAGCGGCGCGGACAGGGTGGTCTCCACGAACTCGGTGCGCCGCTCCCCGGTGAGCAGCGGCGGGCAGTGCCCGGCCCCGGCCAGCACCACCCTGCGCGTCCCGGGCTCGCAGTAGGCGAAGAGGGCAGTCGCGGAGCGGGCGGGCTCGGTGAGCCGTAGCAGCAGCTCCAGGTCGGACAGTACGGCGACCGGGTCCTCGCCCTCCATCACCGCGTACGCCCGCAGCGAGGCGCGCAGCCGCCCCATCGCGACCACGGCGCTCGGCCCGGAGCCGGAGACCCCGCCCACCGACAGCCCGAGCGCCCCGTCCGGCAGCGGCAGCGCGTCGTACCAGTCCCCGCCGCCGCGCGGACCGGGGTGGTGGCGGACGGCCAGGCGCACCCCGGGGACGCGGGGCAGCCGGGTGGGCAGCAGCTCCTCCTGGACGGTCGCGACGGCGGCGCGGGCGCGGGAGAGCTCGATCAGCCGGGCGATGTGGGCGGCGGCGTACTGGCAGTACAGGCCCACGAGATGGCGCTGACGTTCCGCGGGCTCGGCGGGCTCGTCGTAGAGCCAGGCGGCTCCGCCGAGCCGCCCGGAGGGGCCGCCGGCGCCCATGGCGGCCGTAAGGCCGGGCGAAGGCGGGGCGGCAGGTGCGGCATCGTGCCCGTGGCCGGTTTCCGGGAGGCGCGGGGCGTCGGTGACGCTCGTCGTTCCGGGGACGCCGGGGGCCGGGTGGTCGCCCGCGCCCGCCGGGGAGCCTGTGCCGGTGCCGGACCCGTCCGCGCCGGGGGCGGGCGCGGGGATGGCGGAAAGGCCGGGCGTGGCGCGGGGGTCGGCGCGGAACGGGTCCAGCGGCACGGCGTAGCTCGCGGAGAAGCCGAGCCGCGCGGCCACCTCGCGGTGGCGTGGGTCGAGGTCGGCCTCACTGGCGATATCGGGGTGGGTCACATCGGCGCGCCGCTCGCCGCCCGGCTCGGGCAGCCCGTCCAGGAGATGGCCGGCGGAGGCGGAGCCGCGCGGGATGGTCTCGATCTGGCCGAGGTCGGCGTGGCCGAGACCGAGTCCCACGGTGATCACCGGGCCGGGCCCGTCGGCCGGTTCGAGCGCCACCAGTCCGCGCCGGGCGCCGACCAGGGACGCGCCCGCGCGCAGCAGTTCGCGCAGCGCCTCGTCGAGGGTGTCGGTCCGGACCAGCCGCTCGGTGAGCTCATGAAGGGTGGTGAGGTCCGAGACCCAGCCCGCCAGCCGGTCCTGGACACCGGAGTCGGGCGCGGCCAGGGGCGGTGTGACGGGGTCGGCAGTTTGAGTGGGCGAGGGGAGGGGAGGATCGATTCCAGCCACTTTCGGCGCGTGAGGCGCGTTCATGGCCCGCTGCCTTCGCCCGCCGGGTCCGGCTCGCTCAATAGCATCGCAAACCCCCTGTCGTGCTGCGCCGCTACTGTGCCGCTACTGTCTCCAGATGTACACGGAGCGCAGATGCGATGTCCAGCATTGTCCCGGTGGTCTTGTTGGTGTCTGGGGGGAATTGAACTTGGCCGAAAAAAAGTCGTTAGGCTGTCCCTTCGAGGTCGACTGACGTCGTTCGACAGCGCGTCGTCTCCACCGCGGCGGGTACACATCGGAGAGGGGCAGGGGCAGTTCGGATCGCCCCGGAACCCCGCGGCCGGTCCAGGCGTCATAGACCACAACGGCCGCGCCCATCCCCGAGTGGCGAGGAAGGCACCAACCGGACGGCAAGCGCCATGCGCGCGCCACCCCTCGCCACGTTCCACGCTCGGCCCGCGGCGTGATGCGCTGCCTTGTACGCGCAGTGACTTGTGATCCACCTGCTGTGACGGGCCGAACGATGCCGGACAGCGCCACGTAAGTCCAAGTGAAGTGCCATCTGAAGTGCGATGTAGTGCGACGGACAGCCCTCGGCGTTAACGGAAAGGAACGAGCGCTCATGCGCGAGATCCTCGGAAGGCGACGCAAGTTCTCGCTGCGGCGCGGCGCGCGGTCGCCGCTGCTGCGCGCGGCGCTCACCTGCGCCACCGAGTGGCAGTGGCCCGTGGTCCCCGGCGTCGGACTCCGGTCCGGCGGCGGACGGCCGCGTGTGTGCGGCTGCCCCGACCCGGAATGTGCGGTTCCGGGTGGACATCCGTTCGACCCTGTTCTCCTCGCCGCCACCACGGACGCGCGCATGGTGCGCTGGTGGTGGGGCAACCGACCCTCCGCGCCCCTCCTGCTGGCCACGGGCGGCCATGCGCCCTGCGCGGTGAGCCTGCCCGCGGTCGCCGCGGCGCGGGCGCTGGCGGTCTTCGACCGGGCGGGTGTGCGGCTCGGCCCGGTGGTCGCCACGCCCACCCGCTGGTCGCTGCTGGTGGAGCCGTACTCCCTCGAAGACCTCGGCGAGCTGCTGAGCCAGCAGGACTGGGTGCCCAGCTCGCTGCGGTTCCACGGCGAGGGCGGCTATGTGGTGCTGCCGCCGTCGCAGACCGGCTCCGGGCGGGTGCGCTGGGAGCGGCCGCCGCTGCGCCGCTCCGGGCGGCCCTGGCTGCCCCAGGTGGCCACGGTGGTGAACGCCTTGGTCGAGGCCAGCACCAGCGCCCCCGACGGAGGCAGCCGGCTCGCCTACTGAGGCGGGCCCCGGGTGCGGGGGTTCGGGGGTCGCTGAGCGCGGCGGACCGCTGAGCGCGACGCTCGCGGGTTTGTGAGGGCTCGGAGGCCGGGGAGGCGACTTCCTGGGCTCCGGGCCCGTCCTGGCTCCGGGCCCGGCGTTTTTCGTGGGCGCAGGGCGCAGGGCGCAGGGCGCAGGGCGCTGAGGGCTGTCTGCGCGAGTCGGCGCCGCGCACCGTGGGCCCCGCTGTGCACTGTGAGCCCCGGAGTGACCCCTTACCGGGCCCCGGGAGCAACTCCCTCGCTGACGACGGCAGTTGGTCCGTACCTGACCCACCGTCCCGCGCCGCCGTCCGGACGCGGACATGGAAGCGCCCGGTCGCTGGCGACGGGGGATGCACCAGCGACCGGGCTTCTAGAACCGTAACAAGAGATCGGCCGATAGCAAATTCGATCGCGGATTTCCGGACGTCGATTTGCAGGGCGTAACAGTGAGTTGTGAGCAGCGTCACGTGCCCTCGCGGCGCCCTCCGGCCGTGCGGGGAACGTCAGCTCAGCGTCACCTGACGGTTGGTGAGGCCGCCCCGGGCGCGCCGCTGCTCGGGCGTCAGCGGGGCGTCGGAGGCGAGCGCCTCCGCGAGCCGTTCGGCGAGGTCCACGGCCGGCTTCTCGGTGTCCTCGGCGCTCATCCCGCGTGGCAGATCCCACACCGGCACCGTGAGCCCATGGGCCCGGAAGGAGCCCACCAGCCGGGTGTTCTCGCCGAGCGAGGAGGCACCCGCGGCGTGCAGCCGGGCGAGCGCGTCCAGCAGCTTCTCCTCGGAGTGGGACATCACCCAGCGCAGGTGGTTCTTCTCCGGCGTCTCGCACCAGTAGGCCGCCTCCACGCCGGTGAGCCGGGCGGTGGGGATCGCGGCCGCGTTGGCCCGTTCCAGGGACGCGGCGACCTCTCCGGACGCGTTCGCGGCGTCCTCGAGCCAGAACTCGAACCCCTCGTGCAGAGTCGGCGAGAAAGTGCCGTTCGGGTCGAGCAGATCCTGCAGTCGCGGACCGTCGCCCGGAGCCCGCTCGGCGGCCACCGGGGTGCCCGGCTCGGCGGTCAGCGCGCGGCGCAGGGTGTCGGCCAGGTCGCGGCTGATGTCCCCGGAGGGCGTGTCGTTCTGGAGGCCGAGCAGCACGGTGCCGTTGTCGCGGCGCAGCGCGGGCCACGCCATGGGCAGCACGGTCGCCAGGGTGACCGACGGAACCCCCTCGGGCAGCCCCTCGGCGAGGGTCAGCCCGACGGTCGCGGCGGGCACCAGCTCGCGCAGGGCCACCCAGTCGCATTCGCCGGGGAGTCCCTCGAAGGGGCGCTGCACCAGCTCGGTGACGGCGTGTGCGGCTTCCCTGCCGTGACAGGCTTTGTAGCGACGGCCCGAGCCGCACGGGCAGGGCTCCCGCGCGCCCACCACAGGGATCTCGCCGTTGGCGACCCGTGGGCCTGCGGCCTTCGTCTGGGGGCGGCGCTTCTTGGCCATGGTGAGGCTGTCTCCCGATCGTGCGGCTCAGGGCTTGCTCGTACGCCCGTGACGGTCTGCGTACGTGCGCCCGTGACGGTCTGCGTACGGCCGCGGCGGTGCTCTCTTACGGCGCGTACGACTGGTTCACGGGCGCGAGCCTAGCCCTTTGGCCGAACCGCGTCGGCTCCCTGAGCCGCGTCGGCTACGCGAGCTCGTCCAGATCGGCGAAGTCCAGCTCGCGATCGAAATCGGGGTCGATGTTCGCCTCGATATTCGAGCCGAGGCCGGGGCCCAGGTCGGCGTCGAGGTTCGAGCCCAGGTTCGAGCCGAGATTCGCGTCGAGACCGGCCTCGAGATGCGCGTCGAGATCCGGACGCAGCCCGGAGGCCAATTCCGCACCACCCAGGCGGGGATTCAGCTCGGGGGAGAGATCCGAGGGAATCGTGAGGCGGCGGGCGAATTCGTCGTCGGGCGGGAGAAGGGCCCATACGGTGACTTCACCGATGTCGTCCCGCACGCCCCATTCCTCGGCCAGCGACCTGATGATGTTCAGCCCGCGGCCGCCGCGTGCGGTCACCGACGGTTTGGCCGGAAGTGGCCTTGTGGGTCCGCCGCCATCCGTCACCTCGACCGTCAGCCGGTCGTCCTCATCGACGGTCCATGCAGCCCGAACCGTGCCGCCACCATGGTCGGAACGCCAAGGGCGGCCATGTCGCCATGCGTTGCTGAGCAGTTCTGAAAGGATCAATACAGCGTCGTCTATGACCGAATCCGATACCCCAGTCCTGCGCAAATCGATACGCATCCGCTGTCTTGCCGCGCGGACACCCGCAGGACCATGGGGTACGGCCATGGTCGACGACGTCGGCACCTGCCGTGCCACCACCAAAGCCACCCCCGAGACCTCCTTAGCCCCACGCCACGGGATGAATGCCCCGCGGGGCTGGAGCGGAAACCGGCCAAGTGGCATCGTGTGACGCACTCGTCACGATCGAATACGTACCGAACGCGCCGGTGCACGCCTTGTAATGCCCATTATGAGCGTCCGAGTTGGGACAGTACCTGTTTGGGGCGATTGGTGATCAGCGCGTCAACGCCCAGGCGGACGCACAATTCGACGTCCTCCGGTTCATCGACGGTCCAGACGTGCACTCGGTGCCCCTCGCGCTGCAGCCGCGCCACATAGCCGGGGTGGTGCCGTACGATCCGGATGCTCGGCCCCGCGATCCGCACCCCGGGCGGCAGCTGTCCGTCCCGGTGGCGCGGCAGTATGAACTGCATCAGGTAGACGGTGGGGATGGCGGGGGCCCCACTGCGGATCCGGTGCAGGGAGCGGGCTGAGAAGCTCATCACACGGATGGGTGAACGTTCGCCGGGCGGCGGCGCGTCCAGGCCGAAGCGGCGCAGCAGTCCGAGCAGCCGGTCCTCCACCTGCCCCGCCCACCGGGTGGGATGCTTGGTTTCGATCGCCAGTTCGATCCGGCGTCCGGCGTCCGAGACGAGCCCCAGGAGCCGTTCCAGGGTGAGGACGGAGACGCTGTCCCGGCTGTCGCGGTCCGGCTCCTCCCTGTCGGTGGCCCGGCCCTTCCAGGAGCCGAAGTCCAGGGTCGCCAGATCGGCCAGCTCCAGCGCCGAGACCGCGCCCCGGCCGTTGGAGGTGCGGTCGATGCGGCGGTCGTGCACACAGACGAGATGGCCGTCGGCGGTCAGCCGGACATCGCACTCCAGGGCGTCGGCACCGTCCTCGATTGCCTTACGGTAGGCGGCCAGGGTGTGCTCCGGGGCATCCTCGGAGGCCCCGCGGTGGGCGACGACGGAGACGATGTGCGGCCCGGGGCGGCCGTCCCGGGCAGGGCGCGCATAGGTCACCGCGTTATGGTGCCACCGCCCGGTGTGAGCCGGTGGACGTGGCCCCATCCGTTCGTTCGCACGGAATGGCGGTAGGGCGAATTGTCCGGGATAAAGGGTGGTAGTCCGCGGGGCTGTCGCTCCTTACGGCGGTCTGACGCGCTGTGGGAAAAGCTGACGACGGTAAGACGTAACGGTAAGACGTACACGCAGGCCGTCGAGGAAAACTGTCGTGCACCTGAGGAGAGAGCTGTGAGCACCGAGAACGAGGGCTCTGCCGTCCCGCCCGCGCCCGGACCGCATCCGGCCCCTCCGGCGCCGCACCCGAACCCGGCGGTGCCGCCCGCGCCGGACTACGAGCCCACCGCGGGCGCCGCACCGGACGGGCCCATAGGCACGCCCGACGCCGCAGGGTCACCGGGAGCCCCCGGCCCCGCGCCGTCGGCGCCCCCCGCCCAGCCCCCGTCGACGCCCCCGCCCGCGTCACCGGCCGCTCCCCCGGCCGTCTCGGCGTCGGCCGGCGCGGGCGACGGGTCAGGCGGCGGCGCGCCCGGCGCCCCGGGCCCCGGTTCGGGCCCCGGCCCGGACGCCGGGCAGTCCGGCGCGTGGTGGTCGGCCGAGGGCGGACAGCCGCACGGCGGGCAGGGCGACGGACAGGGCGGACCGGGCGACGGACAGGGCGGACCGGGCGGACCGTGGGGGACCGCTCCCGTGCCGCCGTCCTCCGGCCCCTTCGAGCGCAAGCCCCGCGGGCTGGTCGCCGCCGTACTGGCCGCCGTCCTGGTCGCGGGCGGCATCGGCGGCGGCATCGGCTTCTGGGCCGCCGACCGGGAGAGCGACGGCGGCGACACCACCACCGTCTCCGCCTACGGCAACCCCAAGACGGAGAGCCGCGCGCCCGGCTCGGTGTCGAGCATCGCCAACAAGACCCTGCCCAGCGTCGTCACCATCGAGGCCCAGGGCAACAACGGCGAGAGCGGCACCGGCACCGGCTTCGTCTACGACAAGCAGGGCCACATCCTCACCAACAACCACGTCGTCGCCTCGGCCGCCGACAACGGCAAGCTGACCGCCACCTTCTCCAACGGCAAGCGGTACACCGCCCAGGTCGTCGGCCGCGCCCAGGGCTACGACGTCGCCGTGGTCAAGCTCAAGAACGCCGCGGGCGCCAAGCTCGACCCGCTGCCCCTCGGCAACTCCGACCGGGTCGCCGTGGGCGACGCCACCGTCGCGATCGGCGCCCCCTTCGGCCTCTCCGGCACCGTCACCACCGGCATCGTGAGCGCCAA
This sequence comes from Streptomyces iranensis, assembly GCF_017874715.1. Taxonomy (GTDB): domain Bacteria; phylum Actinomycetota; class Actinomycetes; order Streptomycetales; family Streptomycetaceae; genus Streptomyces; species Streptomyces iranensis. The sequence goes on from NZ_JAGGLR010000026.1 coordinate 105,691, forward strand.
GAACCGCCCGGTCGCCTCCAGCGACGGCGGCAGCGGCAACTCCTCGTACATGAGCGCCCTCCAGACCGACGCCTCCATCAACCCGGGCAACTCCGGCGGCCCGCTGCTCAACGCGGACGGCGGCGTCATCGGCATCAACTCCGCCATCCAGTCCGCCGGCAACGGCAGCGGCCTCGGCGAGTCCCAGCAGTCCGGCAGCATCGGCCTCGGCTTCGCGATCCCGATCAACCAGGCCAAGAACGTCGCCGAGCAGCTGATCAAGACGGGCCAGCCCATCTACCCGGTGATCGAGGCCACGGTCAGCACGAAGGACTCCACCAACGGCGCCACCATCGCCTCCAACGGCACCGGCGGCAGCCCCGCCGTCGTCCCCGGCGGTCCGGCCGACAAGGCCGGCCTCAAGTCCGGCGACGTGATCACCAAGCTGGACGACACGGCCATCGACAGCGGCCCGACCCTCATCAGCGAGATCTGGACACACCAGCCGGGCGACAAGGTCACCCTCACCTACAAGCGCGGCGGCAAGGTGTCCAAGGCGGACGTCACCTTGGGGAAGCGCAAGGGCGACAGCTGACGCGCTAGGCTGATCCCCGCGCCATCACGAATGGCGCGGGGAGGCTTGCCCGAGCGGCCTAAGGGAACGGTCTTGAAAACCGTCGTGGCAGCGATGTCACCGAGGGTTCAAATCCCTCAGCCTCCGCCGAGGTCAGCGACACAGCTGGTCGGAAGGGGTGCCCCGGTTCGGGGCACCCCTTCCGCATGTCCGTGGTCTCAGACGTTTCTGAGCCGGAGGGGCTGCGATGAGTTTTCGTCGTCTGGTCGGTCTGCCCTCGTATGGATCAGGATTTCGGCGTGACTGGCGCCCGTGCAGAGGTCGAACTATCCGTCGACGCACCGGTGGGCCAGCTCTGGGAGGCGATTACGGACCTCTCCCGGATCGGTGACTGGAGCCCGGAGTGCACCTACGCGGGTTGGCTGGACGGCTGGAGCGAACCAGTGGTCGGGGCGCGCTTCGAGGCTCGCAACCGGTTCCCCAACGGGCTTGTCACGCAGGTCGTATGCATGGTCGTCGCGGCGGACCGGCCGTATTCGTTCGGCTGGAGAGTGTTCGGGGGCTCCCCGGAAACCGAGGAGCACTTCGCCGTCTGGCACTACGAGCTGCGGCCCGCCGTGCGGCAGGGTCAGACGGTGGTCCGTCAGTCGTTCATCCATGGACCGGGTGACAGCGGAGCCCGCGCGGCGGTGCGGGCCGACCCTGAGAACGCCGCGGCGCTCCTGCAAGGACGGCTGGACCAGCTACGCCGCAACATGACAGCGACGATCGAGGCGATGGCCCGCGACATCCGACGCCGGAGCATATGAGCACCTGCCCGCGATCTCGCGTGACGTACCTGGTCAGAAGGGGTGCCCATGGTTCGGGGGCACCCCTTCTGCGTGTCGTGCTCCGGGCGTCAGGAGATGGCGACGCTGGTGCCGAACTCGAAGATGTCTGATGCGTTCGGCCGGACCTGGCTGATCGCGTGGCCCTGGCAGTTCGGGAGGTCGAAGACGGTGGCGACCTGGTTGGTGTTGTTGGCCACGAACATGGGCCAGACGTTCGTCGTGTAACAGCCACTGGGGTTGGTGTGGGTGGCCAGGCCGACAGTCAGGGTGCCCTCGGCGGCCATCGCCGGTCCCGCCGGCGACAGGGCGAGGGACACCGCACCCGTCACCGACGCCGCCACAAGCCCGATACGACGCATCGTTGCCTCCTGCTCAGACACGATCCGGAGGAGACGCCGACCGCCCCTCCTCACCTATTGCTAGCGGCCGTCGCTTGACGGGCGCTCACGGCTCGCGTGAGCCGTGGCCGTTCGCGCGGCCCTTCGGGCGCCCTCGTATGGTGCGGCGGGTCGTGGTCAGTGGCGCGGCGATGCACGCGGCGGCGAGGAGGATGCCGAAGGCGGCTGTCAGGGCTGTGGTGTAGCCGTGTACGGATGCCGAGCTCGGCGTGGTGTGGCGTGCTGATGCCAGGGAGGACGCCGTCGCGCCGGCCGCGATGGTGTTGAGGAGTGCGGTGCCGAGGGCGGCTCCGAGTTGCTGGGAGGCGTTGTAGGCGGCCGATGCGGCCCCGATGTCGTCTCGGAGTGTGTCGGCGGTGGCCAGGGCGGCGGTCGGGGGGATGACGCAACCGAGGCCCAGTCCGGTGAGTACCAGGGCGGGTGCCAGGTAGAGCGGCAGGACGTGTGCGCTCTGCGGTGTCAGGCGCGTGAGGATGAGCATTCCGGAGGCCGCGATGATCAGGCCGGGCAGGATCAGCGCCGCGGGGGTGAGGCGTCCGTAGAGCTTCCCGGCGATGAGCGTGGAGCCGATCAGGGCGGCCAGGGCGTTGATCATCAGCGTCAGGCCCGCCTGGACCGGTGAGTAGCCGAGGACGGTCTGGGTGTAGTAGCTCATGAACAGGTAGAAGCCGAACATGGCGACGAACATCAGGCCGATCGAGATGAGTGCGCCGGCGCGGGCGCGGTGCAGGAGCATGCGCATCGGCAGCAGCGGGCGGGGGGCTCGCGCCTCGACGGCGGCGAACGCGGCCAGCAGCAGGCCGCTGCCGGTCAGCAGGGTCAGTACCCTCGGTGAGCCCCAGCCGAGGGGTTCGGCCTCGTTGAAGGCGTAGACCATGGTGGCGAAGCCCGCGGCGCTGAGCAGGGCGCCCGCGACGTCAAGCCGCCCGTCGCCGCGTTCGGGGTGGTCCGGTGGCACGCGTGTCGCGCCGAACAAGGCGAGCAGTGCGACAGGGACGTTGATGTACAGGCAGCCTCGCCAGCTGACGTACTCGGTCAGCAGTCCCCCGGCGACCAGGCCGAGGGCGGATCCGGAGGCACCGACCGCGGCGAACACGCCGAAAGCCCGGCCGCGTTCGCGCGGCTCGGTGAACGTCGTACTGAGCAGCGACAGCCCGGCGGGCGCGAGTACGGCGGCGAAGACGCCTTGCAGGGCACGGGCCCCGAAGAGCGTCTCGGGGGTCACGGCGGCACCGCCCAGCGCGGACGAAGCGGCGAAGCCGACCAGGCCGATGATGAACGTACGGCGATGGCCGAGTGCGCCGCTGACCCTGCCGCCGATCAGCAGCAGACCGCCGAAGGCCAGGGCGTACGCGGTGATCGCCCATTGCCGGCTCGCGTCGGACATGCCGAGCGCGCTCTGCGCGGAGGGCAGCGCGATGTTCACGATGGTGCCGTCCAGGACGACGAGGAGCTGGGCCGCGCTCACCGCCGACAGCGTCGACCACTGCCGCCGCGCGGGGGCGGCTCCTCCTGTGTCGTGGCGGGCCTCGAGGGCAGGCTCCGCCCCGGGCGGATCGGTGTCTCGGGGATTCATGACTTCAAGTGTTTCGTTGAAGTGATCCCGGAGACTTTTCACCGCCTCTGGCCGCCGGACCAGCGCCGATGAGCCGATTTCCCTCAAGTCGCCGGTTGAAGCTCGGCGAGATGAGGGCTTCCGGACAAGGGCTTCCAGGCAAGGGTTTCCGGACAAGGGCTACCTGGCACGGCTGTGCGGCGACTTCACATCTGGTCGGGCTCTTCGTCGGCCCCGCTTCCGCTCTCGTACGGCACGACGACGATCTGGTACGCGTCCTCGTAGACGATCCTCCCCGGATTCGACGACCGGATCATCCGGCACTCGATGCCATGAGTGGCAAGGATCTCCAGGTAGCCGTCCACCCGCGTGATCAGGTCCTGGGACGTGGGCTTGAACCAGGCCGCCGCGCCGGGGTGGATCTCGTGGTCGTAGACCGTCGGATCCACGGTCGAGGGGTCTGGATAGGCCGCGTTGTACCAGTCATTGTTGGCCCGTCGGAAGCGTTCCTGCTCAGCGTTCAGCTTCCCGCTCCGCGCCAGGCCGTTGACCAGGCCGAACACCCCGGAGAAGTAGCCGCGTTCGTTCCGGACCGGGCTCTGGAAGCGTACGTAGGGGGCTTCGTCAACGAGTTCCCGTGCTTCGTCGATCTTCACGGTGCGGATGGTAGAGACGGGGGACGGGGGACGTCGTCCGTTCGGTGGGGCTGGTCGGTGGGCAGATCTGGCCGAAAAGGTATGGGTGGGGTGTTGGTGCAGGTCAGGGCCGAGGGATCGGCTGTTTGGGGGGTGGGTGGTGGGTGGGAAGGCGGGAAGTGGGCTTTTAGTTGTAGCTAAAGGTGGGAAGCTTTGACTGAGGGCGTTCGACGCCCGACGTCGGCACCATGCGCTGGGAGGTTGATGAAGCGTGCCGTGGAAGAGCAAGGGTGCGAAGGCGGAGGCTGCCGACCACTCGGGGGCGCGGTTGGCGCGTCAGGCCACCGTGGAGGTCGCCGGGTTGCTGGGGAAGCGTGGCATGAGCCGCACTGACCTCGCCCGGCTCATGGACGTCAGCCCGGGACGAGTGAGCCAAGTCCTCTCCGGTGACGAGAATCTGACGCTGCGCAGCCTCGCTGCCGTGGCCGATGCGCTGGAGCTGGACATCAAGATCAGTTTTGTGGAGCCCAAGGAGGACGGGGCTCGGCGGCCGGGTGGGCTGGGCGATGGGTCCGATGCCTTTGTCTACGCTCCTTGAAGGCATCTGGGTGCGCGGGGCGCGTGGGGTGCGCGGGGCGCCTGGGGTGCGCCGGGCGCGCTGGGTACGTCCCTGACGGGCGTCGCCGTGGTGTGCGGTGTGCGGCGCCGCGTCAGGGGTCCGAGCCACGTCGTCACGGGTGCGAGCCTCGTCGGGGGCCCGAGTCACATCAGGGGTGCGAGTCACATCAGGGGTGCGAGGCGCCCGTCGTGGCGATGGGGCGTACCGCCAGCGCCTCGTCCCGCAGCCGCATGAGCTCGCGGTCGCCGCTCCGCTTCCCGGTGCGGTAGCCGAACTCCAGCATGCGTACGCAGGCGTCCATGGCCATAGCCAGGGTCTGACGGCGGTCCTCCGCCTCCTCCCGGGTCGGGGCGTGCAGCTCCGGCGGGAACTCCTGGACCTCGCGCTGGCGGCACTTCGCCTCGATGTCGGCCTCGACCTTGGCCGCGTCGTCCAGGAGCTGGTCCACCTCCTCGTACAGGGTGTTGATCGTCGTCCTGTCCTTGGTCGCGGGGGTGCAGCCGCGCAGGTGGAGGCGGGCCTCGAAGGCGAACATGCGCAGCTGGGCCACGTTCTCGAAGTCCCTGACCAGGCGGTGGCAGTGGAGGTACATGTCGTGGACCAGCCGCCGCTCCAGCTCGCTCAGCAGCACCGCGATGCCCAGCGTGATCACGGCCACGAAGGGCGGCGTGGACTGCTGGTTCTGCTGCTGACGGACGCGAGGCGCCAGGGCCCCGCCCGCGGCGGCGGCGGCCACGGCGGGCGGCACATCGGCGGCGTGCGGCAGCAGCAGGGCGATGGTGAGCAGCGCCGCCGCGCAGGTGCAGGCGATGATTCCGCAGCACAGCGACGCGGACCTTACGGTCCCCAGCAGGCGGCCCTTGTCGGCGAAACGATGGACCAGCGAGATCCAGGTGACCAGCGCGCAGACGCCTATGGGTAACGCGATGTCCGCGAACCACCCCTGTGCGTAGAGCTCGTGCAATGCTCCCCCCTGGTCGCGCCTTGGTGCCGGTGCGCCGGAGGCGGTCGGCCGGTCACCGGGCGCCGGTCACGGAGCACCGGTGCCGAAGCGCCGGTGCCCAAGCGCCGGTCACGGGGCACCGATCGCGGGGAGAGCGGGAATCCCTTCACTGTCCGCCCCAAGGGGCGGAAGCACCGGCGAATGGGCGTGTGGTTCCTGCGCCGTTCGGTCCCCGCGCCGCCTGGTTCCTACGCGTTTCGGTCCCTGCGCCTTCCGGTTGCCGCGTCTTCCGGTTGCCGCGCCTTCCGGCTCCTGTACGGAGCGCCTCGTCGCGTGGTCACGATAGTGCTCTTCGTCCCCGTAGCGCACGGGTCACCGTCCGTGTACCGCTGGATCGCGCCGCCTCTGGTGTCCTGCGATACGTCTGCCGCCTCTGTTCCGTTCATACCGCCCAGGGGCCATACCGGGTATCAGGCCGGGCATCAGGCCGGGCGTCAGGCGCACGCGTCCGGGGGCTGGAGGTGGCGGGCGGCGCTGCGGGCCGCGGAGGCCACGGTGGCGCGGGCCTCGTGCGGGGGCAGGCCGGTGTCGAGCGCGGCCTCGATCAGGGCGGGGGCCAACTCCGGCCCCGCGCCCGCCTCGTAGGCGCGGCAGGCCGCCCAGAACAGCCGGTCGTTGCGCCGGCCCTCCCGTGAGGCGCGGACGAACCGTACGAGCCCCTCCAGGGCCGCGGGATGCGGCTCGGGGAACGGCGGGCCGGGGCGGTACGAGCGGGGCGGGGCCGGGCGCGGTGGCGTGAGCAGGCGCAACAGGGCGGACGGTACGGGGGCCGGGGCCCAGGCGGGGGAGCCGGGCGCGAGGCGATAGCTGCCGTGCGAGGCGTAGGAGCCGGGGCCGACCAGATAGCCGCCCAGTCCACGGATGTCGATGCCGGGGGCCAGGCGCCCGGCGGAGTTGGGGACGGCGAGGCCGGGCGGGCCGCATAGCCACAGATGGCGGCCGCCGCTCGGGGTGAGCACGGTGACCGTACGGGGGATGGCGAAGGCGTGCTCGCGGGCCAGCCGGGCGAGGGCGGCCAGACCGTCCGTGCCGTCCTTACGGCTTGCACCGGGACTTCCGGCTGCCTCGGCCGCCCCGATCGTTCCGGCTGCCTCGGCCGCCCCGATCGTTCCGGCTGCCTCGGCCGCCCCGGTCGTTCCGGCCGCCCCGGTCGTTCCGGCCGCCTCGGCCGTTCCGGCCCTGGGCCTCTCGGTTCTCTCGGCCGTCCCGGTCCCTTCGGCCCGACCGTTCGTGTCGCCCGCTCCCCCGGATCCCTGGGGCCTGCCGGGCGCCCCCGGCTCATCGGGCTGTACGCCCCTGAGGTCGAGGTCGACGCCGATGAGGTGGTACGGGGCGCATCCGCAGGCGATGCCGTAGCCGGTGGCCCAGGGGGCGGCGGCGAAGAGGGCGCGGATCGCGTCCGGGTCCGCCGAGGCGTCATGGACGCCGTGGCCCAGCCGACCGCATTCGCCGTGGCACGGCAGTGGCGCGGGGTCGTGGTGGTGAGGGGAGCGCACGGCGGGCAGCTTCGCGCGGGTCAGCGGGATCACGCGGAAACCGTGGGCCGCGGCGGTCAGGGCGTGGACAAGGGCATGGGCGAGTGAGGGATTCGCCATGTCACCCATTTTCGGACAAGTGTTCGGTAATGGGAAGAGGGCCCGGCAAGTCGCCGAGGATGGCCGAAATTATGCGGAACGGAATCTCTCGTAAGGCTCGGCCCACGGCCGGGCGGGGGCGGCCCGCCGGGCGCACCGGCGTGACGCGGGGAGTGGGGGTGCATGGGGTGTTTAAAACAGGTTCATCATGCTTGCGTGGTAATTCCAGCGGCCCACGCGCATCGTCCGGGAATCGGTGGGCAACTCTGCTTCCGCGACCCTTCCGAGCCTCGGGGAGGTCGCGAGAGCCGGAGGATCGGAGGAATCGAGATGGCGGACATCCGGACGGGTCCCGGCCGCACCCTCGCCGCGCCATCGTGCTCCGCCGCCAGGGTGGGGCGCGGCTCCTGGGATGTGCCCCGCTCGTACGGGGGCAGGTCGCCGCCATCGTGAGCACCCGCGACCGCCGCGACCGCCGCGACCGCCCGTAAGGGAAGCGCGGGATACGCGGGGAACGCGGAAGCGGCATGGTGTCCGAACGATCTGAGTGAGCTGTGGTGATTCATTGAGCGAAACGGGACGGGTGAGGTCGTACGGTCGCGCGGTGGCGTATCAACGCCATCGCGCGATCGCGCGTGTGCCGTGCTTCGGCGTTCGCCCTTGACAGCGTCGATTTATCTGACGGATAGTCAGATTGCTTTCTACGGCGGACATGCGGCAGGGGAAGCGATGACACGTGATGACCTGGACGTTGACCCGGAAGAGCTGTACGGACGGCTGACGGCGTACGAGGGGCGGACGGCCGCGAGCGGCGGCGCGGGCAGGGACCCCGTCAACGAACCCATGATCAGACACTGGTGCGAGGCTATGGGCGACACCAACCCCGCCTATCCGGCTGTCGCCCCGCCCACGATGCTCCAGGCGTGGACGATGGGCGGGCTGGCCGGGCACCCCGGCGGTTCGGCCCGCTCCGAGGCGTACGACGAGCTGCTGGCGCTGCTGGACGACGCGGGCTGCACCTCGGTGGTCGCCACCGACTGCGAGCAGGAGTACCTGCGGCCGCTGCGCCCCGGCGACCGGGTCACCTTCGACGCGGTCATCGAGTCGGTGTCACCGCGCAAGACCACCAAGCTGGGCACCGGGTACTTCGTCACCACCCGGATGAACGTCCGCGCCGGGGACGGGGAGCTGGTCGGCACCCACCGCTTCCGCATTCTCAAGTACGCGCCCGCACGGCCCAAGAATGCGGCGAGGCCGGAGCCGATGCGGAAGCCGGAGCCGAAGCGAAAGCCGGAGCCGGAGCCGGAGCGGAAGCCGGAGCCGACGGCCGACCGCCCCCGCCGCCCTCGGCCCGTCATCAACCGCGACAACGCCGGTTTCTGGGAGGGCGTCGCCCGGCACCAGCTGCTCATCCAGCGCTGTCTGGACTGCGCCACCCTGCGCTTCCCGTGGCTGCCGGGGTGCGGGGAGTGCGGCTCCCAGCGGTGGGAGGCGTTCGAGGCGTCCGGCGCCGGCACGGTGTTCAGCTATGTGGTCATGCACCATCCGCCCTACCCGGCGTTCGACCCGCCCTACGCGGTCGCCCTGGTCGAGCTCGCGGAGGGCGTGCGGATGGTCAGCGACATCACCGGCGTGCCCTACGACAAGGTGCGCATCGGCATGCCCGTCGAGCTGGAGTTCCTGCGCGTGGACGAGGAGCTGGAGCTGCCGGTGTTCCGGGGCGCGGAGGCGTAACGGATGGACGAGGGAACCCCTGGTGGCCTTGGCGGCGCGGACCGTACGGAGAAGGAGGCGGTCGTATGACGGTGCGTACGGGCGATGAGCTGCCCCCACTGCGCATCCCGATCACCCGGACCCTGATCGTCGCCGGTGCCCTCGCATCCCGGGACTACCAGGATGTGCACCACGACGCCGAGGCGGCCAAGGAGAAGGGCTCTCCGGACATCTTCATGAACATCCTCACCACCAATGGGCTGGTCGGCCGGTACATCACCGATCACTTCGGGCCGCGGGCCCGGCTCCGTAAGGTCGCGATCCGGCTCGGGGCGCCCAACTACCCGGGCGACGAGATGGTGCTGACCGGCCAGGTCACCTCGGTCGCGGAGGGCACGGCGGAGGTCGCCGTCATCGGTAGGAACGGCATCGGCCACCATGTGACCGGCACGGTCACGGTGCGGCTCCCCAGCGACGCCCCGGGAACCGGCGAGGTCCCGAAGAGGACCACCGACGCCCCCAGGACTGCCCCCATCCCCGCCCCCATCCCCGACCCCATCACCGCCCTCACCACCACCCCGGACACCCCCCGATGAGCGCCCGCAAGCCGGACACCCTGGGCGGCCGGGCCGCCATCGTCGGCATCGGTGCCACCGAGTTCTCCAAGGACTCGGGCCGCAGCGAGCTGAAGCTGGCCGTCGAGGCCGTCCAGACGGCCCTGGACGACGCCGGGCTCACCCCGGCCGACGTGGACGGGCTGGTCACCTTCACGATGGACACCAGCCCCGAGATCACCGTGGCGCAGGCGTGCGGCATCGGCGATCTCACCTTCTTCTCGCGTGTGCACTACGGCGGGGGCGCGGCCTGCGCCACCGTGCAGCAGGCCGCGCTCGCCGTCGCGACCGGCGTCGCCGAGGTCGTCGTCTGCTACCGCGCGTTCAACGAGCGCTCCGGGCGTCGCTTCGGCTCCGGCGTACAGCACCGCGAGCCGTCCGCCGAGGGTGCCGCGCTCGGCTGGTCGCTGCCGTTCGGGCTGCTGACCCCGGCCTCGTGGGTCGCCATGGCCGCCCAGCGCTATCTCCACGCCTATGGGCTGACACCCGAGGTTTTCGGCCATGTGGCCGTCACCGACCGCCGCCACGCGGCCACCAACCCGGCCGCGTACTTCCACGGCAAGCCGATCACCCTCGCCGAGCACGCCGCCTCCCGATGGATCGTCGAGCCGCTCCGGCTGCTCGACTGCTGTCAGGAGACGGACGGCGGCCAGGCGATCGTGGTCACCAGCGTGGGGCGGGCGCGTGACCTGCCACGTCCGCCCGCCGTGATCACGGCCGCGGCGCAGGGCGCGGGCCGCGGCCAGGAGCAGATGACGAGCTTCTACCGCGACGATCTGACCGGCCTCCCCGAGATGGGGGTGGTCGCCGGTCAGCTGTGGCGCGGCAGCGGGCTGACCCCGGCCGACATCGACGTGGCCGTCCTCTACGACCACTTCACGCCGTTCGTGCTGATGCAGCTGGAGGAGTTCGGCTTCTGCGGACGCGGCGAGGCGGCCGGATTCGTCGCCGAGGGCGCGCTGCCGCTCAATACCCATGGCGGTCAGCTCGGTGAGGCGTATCTGCACGGGATGAACGGGATCGCCGAGGCCGTCCGCCAGATCCGCGGCAGCTCCGTCAACCAGGTGCCGGGGGCCGCCCGCACCCTGGTCACCGCGGGCACCGGGGTACCGACATCCGGGCTTCTCCTCGGCGCAGACGGCTGACTCGCGCGCGTGTCGGCGGTATCGGGCCGCCGAGGTCCACCTTCACTCGTCATATGACCCGAAGTAAGCAGAGCAGATGGCAGATCACTGGCTGGGCCACCGGTCTGGCCGCGGCCCTGACCACCGCGATCGCCGGTGCCACCCCCGCCGCCTCGGCGGCGGCCCTGCCCGACCCCCGCCCCCTGGGCGCCAAGGTCTTCAAGGGCTGGGCCCTCGACACCTGCCATGCGCCGTCCCTCGCCACCCTTCGCGCGTGGAACAGCTCCCGCTACCGCGCCGTCGGCGTCTACTACGCGGGCCGCGGCCGGGCCTGCGCCAGCCAGCCCAACCTCACCGTCTCCTGGATGCGCGGCGTCAAGAGCATGAAGTGGCAGGTGCTGCCCATCTTCGTCGGATCCCAGTCGCCTTGTGTCCGCAACACCAACAAGAAGCACGTGCCCATCGGCGGCAAGCCGTTCTCCCAGGGGCAGGCGGAGGGCAAGGACGCGGTGGCGCGCGCCAAGGCGCTCTCCCTGAAGAAGCGCAGCGCGCTCTACCTCGACATGGAGGCGTACGACCTGAAGCGGACGAGCTGCGCCGCCAAGACGCTCTCCTTCATCCGCGGCTGGAACCGCGAGGTCCGCTCGCGCGGCTTCTTCCCCGGCTTTTACAGCAGCGCCGAGTCCGGGGTGCGCCATGTGGAGCAGGCCCGCCGGGCCGGGGTCCATGACCTGCCCTCCGTGATGTGGTTCGCGCGCTGGAACGGGAAGCCGTCGCTGTACGGGGAGTCGACGCTGGCCAAGAGCGCGTGGAATCCGCACCGCCGGATCCACCAGTACCGGGGCAACGTCGATGTGACGCACGGCGGCCGGAAGCTGCGCATCGACCGCAACAAGGTGGACGCACCGGTCGCGATCATCAAGTGAGCACCCGTGGGTCACCCTCGGGAAGAACCCTGACCGTCCGACCGCCTCCTCCCCCCGCAGGAGGTGGTGCCGGCACCACCCGTACAACCTGAGGCTGATTGCGCTTCGGCACTTATGGCCGATCCGCTCCGACCTGCTCGCTCCTAGCGTTGAGCCATGACCACGACCGTGTGCACAGGCGTATCCGCCGCCGCGTTCCCGTCGTTCACCTCGTACGTACGGGCGCGGGGGCCTGTGCTGCTGCGCACCGCCCGCTCGCTGACCTCCAACGCGTGCGACGCCGAGGATCTGCTGCAGACCGCGCTGACCAAGACGTACCTGGCGTGGGAGCGCATCGAGGACCACAACGCGCTGGACGGCTATGTGCGGCGCGCCCTGGTCAACACCCGGACCTCGCAGTGGCGCAAGCGCAAGATCGACGAATTCGTCTGCGACGAGCTGCCCGAGCCCGAGACGGTGCCCGCGCCGGACCCCGCCGAACGGCAGGTGCTCCGCGACGCGCTGTGGCGGGCCGTACTGCGGCTGCCGGACCGTCAGCGGGCGATGGTCGTCCTCAGGTACTACGAGGATCTGAGCGAGGCGCAGACGGCGGAGGTGCTCGGGGTGTCCGTCGGCACCGTCAAGAGCGCGGTCTCGCGCGCCCTCGGCAAGCTCCGCGAGGACCCGGAACTCGGCCACGCGGCATGATCGCCTGATCGGCGCGATGGCGGCCGACGGGGGCTGACCGGCGAAACGACTGAGGATACGGCAGGGGATACGGCTGGGGATACGGCAGGGGGCGACGGGGGACCGACGGGGGACCGACGGGGTCCGGGGGTAGTGACATACCAGGTGGTCGGTTGCAGAATCGGCGGAACCTCTACCCGCGCGAACCGGAACCCCTGGAGGCCCCGGTGCTCAGCACGATGCAGGACGTACCGCTGACCGTGACCCGCATCCTCGTGCACGGGACCCTCGTGCACGGCCGCACGGCCCATGTGACCACCTGGACCGGAGAGGGCGAGCCCCAGCGGCGCAGCTTCCACGAGGTGGGGGTGCGGTCGACCCAGTTGGCGAACGCGCTGCGCGATGAGCTCGGGGTCGAGCCGGGGCAGGCCGTGGCCACTCTGATGTGGAACAACTGCGAGCATCTGGAGGCGTATCTCGCGGTCCCCTCCATGGGCGCGGTACTGCACACCCTCAACCTCCGGCTGCCCGCCGATCAGCTCGGCTGGATCGTGAACCACGCCGCCGACCGCGTGATCATCGTCAACGGCTCCGTACTGCCGCTGCTCGCCCCGCTCCTCCCCACCCTCACCACCGTGAAGCACATCGTGGTCGCGGGCCCCGGCGACCGTTCCGTCCTGGACGGCTGCGCCGCCCGGGTCCATGAGTACGAGGAGCTGATCGAGGGGCGGCCGCAGCGTTACGCCTGGCCGGAGATCGACGAGCGCCAGGCCGCCGCGCTCTGCTACACCTCTGGGACGACCGGACACCCCAAGGGCGTGGCCTACAGCCACCGCTCCATCTATCTGCACTCGATGCAGGTCAACACCGCCGAGTCGTTCGGGATGTCCGGGGGCGACATCCTGCTGCCGGTGGTGCCCATGTTTCACGCCAACGCGTGGGGCACCCCGCACGCCGCCTTCATGGCGGGCGCCTCGATACTCATGCCCGACCGCTTCCTCCAGCCCGAACCGCTCGCCGAGATGATCGAACGCGAGCGTCCCACCATCGCCGCCGCCGTCCCCACCGTCTGGCAGGGGCTGCTCGCCGAGCTCGACGCGAGGCCGCGGGAGATGAGCTGTCTGCGGAGCGTCTTCATCGGCGGCGCGGCCTGCCCGCCCTCCCTGATGAAGGCGTACGGGGAGCGCCACGGCATCCACGTCGTCACCGCCTGGGGCATGACGGAGACCTCTCCGCTCGGCTCCGTGGCCCATCCGCCGGGCGGTCTCCCGGCGGAGGACGCCTGGCCGTACCGGCTGACGCAGGGCCGCTTCCCGTCGTCCGTCGAGTGCCGGTTGATCTCGGCGGACGGCGAACTCGTGCCGTGGGACGGGAAGACGCCGGGTGAGCTGGAGGTACGCGGTCCGTGGATCGCGGGCGCGTACTACGGAGGGGCGGACGGCGAGCCGTTCCGCCCCGAGGACAAGTTCACCGAGGACGGCTGGCTGAAGACCGGCGACGTCGGCACCATCAGCCCAGACTGCTATCTGACGCTGACGGACCGGGCCAAGGACGTCATCAAGTCCGGCGGTGAGTGGATCTCCTCGGTCGAGCTGGAGAACCAGCTGATGGGCCATCCGGAGGTCGCCGAGGCGGCGGTGGTGGCCGTGCCGGACGAGAAGTGGGGCGAGCGACCGCTGGCCACGGTGGTCCTGACGGACGGCGCCACGATCGGCTACGAGGGCCTGCGGGCCTTCCTCGCCGAACGGGTCGCGCGCTGGCAGCTGCCGGAGCACTGGGCGGTGATTCCGGCGGTGCCGAAGACGAGCGTGGGGAAGTTCGACAAGAAGGTCATCCGAAAGCAGTACGCGGACGGGGTGCTGGACGTGACCACGCTGGGCTGAGGAACACGACCACGCTGGGCTGAGGGACGCGATCGCGCTGGGCTGAGGAACGCCTGGTTCCGGGGGCGCGGGTCACCTGTACATCACCAGCACATGCAAGAAGGCCAAGCAGGTGAAGGTGATCCTCGACCCGCAGACCGACTTCGAGTGCCAGAAGATCAGCACGGGCCACAGGGAGCACTACCGGTGGAACTGGCCCGCCAAGGTCAACCAGGTGAAGGGCTGCTGACGAGCTGATACCTGGAGTGCCCATCGCCGACGAGCCCCGGGGCCGGAAGAGGCCCCGGGGCTCGGCCGACGCCCGCAAGGGCGGCCGCGGGCGTCAGTTCGTGCCGATCTTGGCCAACAGCTCCACGATCCGCGACTGCACCTCCGCGCTCGTCGAACGCTCCGCGAGGAACAGCACCGTCTCGCCCGAGGCAAGCCGGGACAAGTTCGCCGGGTCGATGTCCGCGGAGGTGTAGACGACCAGCGGGGTGCGGTTGAGCAGTCCGTTGCCGCGCAGCCAGTCGACGATCCCGGCCCGGCGACGGCGTACCTGCATCAGGTCCATCACCACCAGGTTCGGCCGCATCTGGGCCGCGAGCGAGACCGCGTCCGCGTCCGTCGCCGCGCGGGCGACCTGCATGCCGCGCCGCTCGAGCGTCGCCGTCAGCGCCATCGCGATCGGCTCGTGCTCCTCGATCAGCAGCACGCGCGACGGATGCTGCTCGCTGTCGCGCGGCGCGAGCGCCTTGAGCAGGACGGCCGGGTCGGCGCCGTACGCCGCCTCGCGGGTCGCCTGGCCGAGCCCCGCGGTCACCAGCACCGGCACCTCGGCCGCGACCGCCGCCGTACGCAGCGACTGCAGCGCGGTCCGGGTGATCGGCCCGGTCAGCGGGTCGACGAACAGCGCCGCCGGGTACGCGGCGATCTGCGCGTCCACCTCCTCACGGGAGTTCACGATCACCGGACGGTAGCCGCGGTCGCTCAGCGCCTGCTGGGTGGACATGTCCGGCGCGGGCCACACCAGGAGGCGGCGCGGGTTGTCCAGCGGCTCCGGCGGCAGTTCGTCGTCGGGCGGCGGGGTGCGGTCGTCGACGATTTCGACGGCGCCGTTGGGCCCGTCGAGCGGCTCCGGCCCCTCGGCGCCCTCGTCCGGCGCGCCGATGGCGAACGTACGGCCGGAGCCCTGCGACGGGCCCACCGCACGCTGCGGCTGCGCCCCCGGCCCGGACTGGGGGCGGGGCTGCGCGCCGGTCTGCGGTCCGGTGTGCGGTCCGGTGTGCGGCTGCGGTCCGGTGTGGGGCTGCTGGCCGCCGTGCGTGGGCTGCCCGGTGTGGGGCTGCGGTCCGGTGTGCGGATGCGCCCGGTTGCCGGCCGGCTGCAGCTCTGCCGAGGCGCCCTGGTCCGTCATCTCGGGCCGCGCGGCCAGCTTGCGCCGCCTGCCGCCCCCCGTACTCGTGCCTCCGGAGGGCGTCTGCGGCTGACCCTGCGGCGGGCGTCCCTGCGGCTGGCCTTGTGCGGGCCGGCCCTGGGGCTGCTCCCCCACCTGCTGGGCGAACGGCACCCCCTGGCCCAGAGTGCGCACGCTGATCGCGCGGCCCTGGGTGGTGTCGGCGCTCGGCGGGGCCTCGGCGGGCAGCGGCTGCGGACGCGGCTGCGCGGGCGCGTCCGGCCACTGCGCAGGGGGCTGCGCCGGCTGCTGGGCCGACTGCTGGGCCGGTGGGCGCCCGCTGGTCTCCGCGGGCTGCGGACCAGTCTGGGCCTGGGGCTGCTCCGGCGCCTCGCCCAGTGCGCGGCGGGCGCGGCGCCGTCCGGTGGGCGGGACCTCCTGCGGCTGGCCGCCGTTCGTGTCCTGGCTCCAGTTGGACTGCTGGTCCTCGGGGGTGCGGGCGGCGGGGAGCGCGGGCAGGCCCGACGCGGCGGGCTGAGGGCCTTGGGCCTGTGGCTGGGGCCGACGCGGGTCCTGGCCCTGCCCCTGCGCGGGGTCGGACGGCCAGCCACCGGGCCGCGCCGCGCCGTTGGGCGGTACGGGCTCACCTCGTACGGCCAGCCCCCCGCCCTGCGGCGGCTGGGGCGCGCCGCCCCGCGCCTCGCGGGGCCCGTGCTGTGCGGGGACGAGCCCGGCCGGGCCGAGCTCGGGCGGGCCGAGCTCGGGAGGCAGTGCGCCGGGCTGCGCCCGGTCGGCGGCGGCCGGGGGCAGCGCGAAGGGGGAGCGGACGAGGCCGGGATCCGCCGCGGGCTGCGGCTGCGGCTGGGACTGAGACTGGGACTGGGACTCGGACTCGGACTGGGACTGCTGAGGTTGCGGTTGCGGCCGGCCAGGGGACTGTGCCTGCGCCTGGTCGGGCGTCGGCTGCTCCGGCGCCTCGCCCAGTGCGCGGCGGGCGCGGCGCCGTCCGGTGGGCGGGACCTCCTGCGGCTGGCCGCCGCTTGTGTCCTGGCTCCAGTTGGGCTGCTGCTCCTCGGGGGTGCGGGCGGCGGGCAGCGCGGGCAGGCCCGACGCGGCCGGCTGGGCGGGCTGCTGGGGCGTGTCGGAGGAGGCCGCGGGCAGGGCGAGGGCAGGTCGGCCGCCCGCGCCTTGCGCGGGGGCGGGGGCACCGGCGGCCTGAGGCCCGCCCTGCTCCTGCGCCGGGGCGCCGCGCCGGGCGCGGCGGCCCTGGGGCTGCTGCTGGGCGGGAATGCCCTGAGGCGGCACAACGCCCATGGCGGCGGGGCCCGTCGGCTGCGGACCGGCCGCTTCCGGTGCGCCGCCACGAGCGTGGCGATGGCTGCCGGTCGCGGCTCCCTCGGCGTTCTGGCCGGGGTTGGCGGCCGCGGCCGCCGCCGGGTCCTCGTCGGGGTGGGGGCGCGCCCTGCGCCGTCCGGTGGGCCGTGGCGCGTTCGCGGGCTCGGCCGCGTTCTGCTGCTGGGCCGCGGCGTCCTCGCCGACGACCGCGGGCAGCGCGGCGGGCGCGGGCGCGCCAGGGGCCGCCCCCGGGGCGCCCTGCTGAGCGGCGGTGCGCGGGTCGACCCTACGGGGGTCGTCCGTACGGGGATCGGCTGTACGCGGGTCGGCTGTACGCGGGTCGGCCTTACGGAGGCTGGGCGGAGGCGTACCGCCCTGTGTGCCGTCGCCGTGCGTGCCGCCGC
Source organism: Streptomyces iranensis (assembly GCF_017874715.1). Classification (GTDB taxonomy): domain Bacteria; phylum Actinomycetota; class Actinomycetes; order Streptomycetales; family Streptomycetaceae; genus Streptomyces; species Streptomyces iranensis. Next base: position 122,898 of record NZ_JAGGLR010000026.1, read on the forward strand.
CCTGCGTGCCGTTCCCCTGTGTGCCGCCGCCGCTGGTGTCGCCCGGTGCGTCGCCGGGGCCCGCCCCGTGCCGGGCGCGGCGTCCGGTCGGGGTCTGGCCGGGGGCGTTGCCGCCCGCCGTGCCCACACCCGTACCCGTACCGGCACCCGTACCGGCCCCCGTGCCCGAGGTGCCCTGTCCCTGCGTGCCGCCGCTCTGTCCGGCGGCGCCACCGTCCATGCGCTCCTGCTCGGCGGCGGCCGCTGCCGAGATCGGCACCTCCAGGACATAGGCGTGCCCGCCCATGCCCGGCATCTCATGGGTCTGGAGCACGCCCCCGTGCAGGCGCACGATCCCGCGCACGATCGGCTCGTGCACCGGGTCGCCGCCCGCGTACGGCCCGCGGACCTCGATTCGTACGACGTCGCCGCGCTGCGCCGCCGCGACCACGATCGTGGAGTCGCTCGCCGCGACGCCCGAGGCGGCGTTGCCGGTGGAGTCGACTCCGGCCACGTCCGCGATCAGATGGGCGAGCGCCTGGGCCAGCCGCTCCGCGTCCACCTCGGCGTCGATCGGCGGAGCGTGCACGGCGAACTGCGCGCGCCCCGGCCCGATCAGCTCGACCGCGCCCTCGACACCTGCCGATACGACCTCGTCCATCGAGACCGTACGGCGGGCCAGCTCCTCGCCGTTCGAGTCGAGCCGCTGATAGCTCAGGACGTTGTCGACGAGCGTGGTCATCCGGGTGTAGCCGGCGGCGAGGTGGTGCAGGATCTGGTTGGCCTCGGGCCACAGCTGCCCGGCCGGGTCGTCGGCGAGCACGCCGAGCTCATGGCGCAGCTGCAGCAGCGGTCCGCGCAGGGACTGGTCCAGCACGGCGAGCAGCTGGCTGTTCCGGGCGGTGGCGGACTCCAGCTGTGCCGCGTACCGCGCGCGCTCCTCGGTGAGCTGCGTCCGCAGCTCCTCCAGGGCCTTCGTGTGCTGGGTGGTGAGCCCCTCCAGCTCCTCGGCGTGCTGGGTGGTGAGGCTCTCGACCTTCTCCGTGTGCCGGGTGGTGAGGCTCTCGACCTCCTCCGTGTGCCGGGAGGTGAGGCTCTCGACCTCCTCGGCGTGCTTGGCCGCCATGGCCTTCTCGGCCCGCCGGTCGGTGAAGGTCAGCACGGCGCCCACGAGTTGGTCGCCGTCGCGGACGGGCGCGGTGGTCAGATCGACCGGGACCTGGCTTCCGTCCTTCGCCCACAGCACCTGGCCGCGCACCCGGTGTTTGCGGCCGGAGCGCAGGGTGTCGGCGAGGGGCGATTCCTCGTAGGGGAAGGGGGAACCGTCCGGGTGCGAGTGGTGTACAAGAGAGTGAAGCTCCTGACCGCCCATGTCGCTGGCCCGGTAGCCGAGGATCTGCGCGGCGGACGGGTTGACGAGGACCACCTTGCCCTCGGTGTCCACGCCGACCACGCCTTCCGCCGCCGCGCGCAGGATCATCTCGGTCTGGCGCTGCTGACGGGCGAGTTCGGCCTCGGTGTCGAGCGTCCCGGTCAGGTCGCGCACGATGAGCATCAGCAGCTCATCGCCGGTGTAGCTGTACTGATCGGCGTAAGGAGTCCGCCCGTCCTCCAGATTCGCGCTGGTCACCTCGACGGGGAACTGCGCCCCGTCGGTGCGCCGGGCCATCATCCGGGTCGGCTTGCTGCCGTCCCCCTGCGTCTCGTCGGGGCGCCGCATCGACCCGGGAATGCGATTGGGATCGAAGGAGGGGAGCAGATCGAGCAGACCACGGCCGACCAGGGCGGTGCCCGGAGCCTCGAAGGACTCCAGCGCGTGGTGGTTGGCGTTGACGATCGTGCCGTTGCAGTTGACCAGCAACAGCGCGTCCGGGAGGGCGTCGAGTATCGCCGCGAGGCGAGCAGCGCCTCGGGATGGCCTGCTGCTCACGACGACGCTTCCTCCCTGACTACCGCACCTTGCTGACACCCGCGGTCATTCTGCCGTCCCATCTGCGGAGTGTCTCTAGGGGAGTCTACGGGCACCAGCGCCGGACGCGACGGCGGATGAGAGGGAGGTCGCAGCGCGACGTACGCGTCTCGACGCACGCCCGGACAAACTTCACCGAGCTCTTCTCCTCTCACTCCCGGCCCAATCCCCAGGTCAGCTCCCAGGCGTGCGCAAAACGACGGAGAACCGATTCCATCGGGCGATTTCACACCCGTTGGTGCGGTTGAACCAGGCGTTGACGGGACGCCCCGCCCAGTGGCCCGTCACCCGAGCCGTGGCCGACCCGCCGTACTGCCCGGTGCACATCGCGTCCGGCGACACCGGCGCGAACGGATCCCGGCCCCATACGGTCTGCGAGTCCAGCTGTGCACACGCGGCCCGCGCCCGGGGGTGCGTACCGCCGGTCGGGTGGCAGTTCAGCAGAAAGGTCGCGGCGTCGTCGGCCTCACCGGTCTCACTCACGGTGATCACAAGCCGATCGGCGCTCTCCCCGTCGAACGGCAGGGGCAGCGGCAGCGGCGTGGCCGCGGCGGGGGCCAGCGCGCCCGCGGTGGCGGCGGTCGTCAGCGCGGCGGTGACGGCTAGGCGGTGCAGCAGGGCCATGGGGGCACTCCTGGTGTGATCAGTCGGGGGCGCGCTGCCCCCGCCCCGTCTAACGCGCCGCCGCCGCGCGCGTTGCTCCGCCGTAAGGGGCTGTGCTCGCCGTAAGGGCTCCCCTCGGCCGTAAGGAGTGCGCTCCGCCGTACGGGCCGAGCTCCCCCGCCCCCTATTAGGGCTTTGCGATGGGCCCCGCCCGCCGAGTACCGTAGTCCGCGATTGGTGACATCCCGCTGGGCTGTGACATCATCTGCACACGCCACCTCGCGCTCACGCGAGCGACCGGTGTGTTGGAGGCTTCGCCTAGTCTGGTCTATGGCGCCGCACTGCTAATGCGGTTTGGGCCCTAAAGCCCATCGAGGGTTCAAATCCCTCAGCCTCCGCTCTCCGACAGGGGGCCCGCGCCTAAGGCGCGGGCCCCCTGTGTCGTTCCCGGACCCGCCGCGAATGATCACGCAACCGCACCGCTGGTGGAGGTGGCACACAGTGACTCTCCAGTGGCTTTCCGTAGTATCCACCCCCGCTCCTCAAGTACCTCGCGACGCGAAGACGAGTTCTCAGAGGCCTCGCAGGGGCGACTCCGCGAGCCCCCGAAAATCGAGTTTTCGCAGGTCAGTGGGGGTGAGGGAAACGGATTTCGCCTGACGGCGCAGGTCATGTAATGTTGTCCCCGCAACGCCGACCGGCAAGAAAAACCGCCGAGAAGCCAAGCGCTCGTAGCTTAACGGATAGAGCACTTGACTACGGATCAAGAGGTTGCAGGTTCGAATCCTGCCGAGCGCGCAGCTCAGAGGCCCCTTTCCATTAATGGAAAGGGGCCTCTGTCGTTGCTGAGTGACTAACTGCGTGACTACGGGCCCGAGATTACCCCTCGAAGATGCGATCCATGGCGACGGCGCCGGTCTGGACCACCGGGCGGATCTGCTTCCGGTAGACCTCTTCCGTCACGGCCGTACCGGAGTGCCCGACGAGTCGGGAGATCTCTTCGAGCGGTACGCCGCTGTCCGACAGCAGCGACACGAAGCTGTGCCGCAGCTCGCGCGGAGTCCACTCCTCAGGGGCCATCCCCTTCACCTCGCCGAGGACCCGCCGGAAGTAGAGCCGGACGTTCGCCGCGTCCAACGCGGTACCGACGTCGGACGTGAAGACCAGCCCCTGTTCCTTCCACCGCGCTCCCGCTGCCTTGCGCTGGTGTGCCTGCTGCTCCCGGTGCTCCACCAGGGCAGCGACGCACCGACCGGGCAGAGCGAGCGTTCTGCGGGACTTCCGGGTCTTGGTCTCCCCTCCCGCCCGCACGGAGCGCCATACGGCGATGTGCGGCGGGATCACCGGAACGGCGTCCGGTGATCCGTCCAGGTCCACGTGATCCCACGTGAGGGGCCGCAACTCTTCGGTACGGGCGCCGGTGAGCAGCGCGACCACGATGTAGGCGTGCAGCCGGGAGTCCTCCGCCGCATTCAGTACCGCCTCGGCCTGGGCGAGGGTGAGCGCCTTGGACGGGCGGCCCTCCCGCCCCTTCGGGATGGAGCACAGCTCCACCACGTTGCGCTTCACCTTGTCCCGGGCCATGGCCCGCCGGATGGAGCGGTTGAGGAGTGAGTGCAGCAGTCGCAGTGTGCGGGTGCTGAGTTCCGGTGCCTTGGACGTGAGCCACCGGTCCACGTCGTCCGCGCTGAGGTCGCGAAGCTTCCGGGCGCCCAGCGCCGGTATCACGTGCTTCCCACAGAGGTTGGTGTAGTTGGCCACGGTCGCCGCGTCGACCTCGGTGAGGCCGTAGGTCAGCCAGTCGGTCACGGCCTTTTCGACGGTGTAGCCGGTGGGTGCGATGGCGAGACCGTCCTCATGGTCGCGGAGGACTTCCTTGAGCTTGTTCTTGGCCTCGGTCTTGGTCTTGCCGCTGCCGCGCTTCACGATCCGCTTGCCGCTGGGGTCGTAACCGAGACTGGCGGTGGCGATCCAGCGCTGTCGCTTGTCGTCCCAGTGAAGTCCACCGTCGCCCCTGCTGCGGCGCTTGGTCACTGCTGCTCTCCTGCCTCGCGCTCCAGGAGCGCGACGTACTCGCGAAGGGCGGACATGGGGATGAGGCGTGCGCGCCCCTCCTTGACGGAGCGCAGACGACCGGTGCGCATCAGGTCGTAGATGGTGTTCTTCGATTTGATGCCGAGAACCTTCATGGCGTCCGGCACGCGGTAGAGAAGGGGTGCGTCGCGTTCGGGTATGGCCAGCGTCATGACGTCCTCCGGTTCGCGTGGGTGGGGCCGTCGGAATCGGACAGTCGGACACCCCGGGTTTCGGGCTGTCCGGGTAGTTCTGGCTGGTCAGCGGGGGTAACCGGACAGTCGGACAGCTGGGACACCTCCGGGGTGCCCTCGTCCTGTGTCCGGTTTTCCGGTGGGAAGTACCGTCCGGCGCTGCCCTTGGTGAGCTGGCCGTCTGCGGCCATACGGGAGCAGGTGCGGCGGACGGTGTCGGCGTCGACCTCCGGGAGCGCCTGGACGATGTCCTTCGGCTTGGCACCGGGGTTGTTGCGGACGGCTCGGAGGATGGCGGCGCGGGTGTCGCCGATGGTGTGGTCGGTGACCGGGCCGTCCAGCATCTGCCAGGCGCCGGACGCCTGGTGGAGCGAGAGCGCGTATTCGGCTTCCTCCACGTCGCGGCCGGTGACGTGCAGAACCCCGTCCGCCTGCCCCCGGGAGCGCTTGAGCACCAGCGTGGCGTCAGCGGCGCCCGCGAGACCGTTGGTACCGGAGACCTCTGTGAGGAAGTCGTCCGAGCCTGCCTTGCGGACGTGGTGGACCAGGACGACGGCCACGCCGTAGTGGTCGGCGAGCCGCTTGGCGTGTCCGACAGCGGCGTAGTCGGCGTCGTAGGCGGAGGCACCTTGCGGGGAGGGGCCGCGCATCTTGGCGAACACGTCGATGACGACCATGCGGGCGTCCGGGTTGCGGTCGAGCCATCCGGCGATCGCCTCGTTCCCGCCCTGGGGCAGCGGCGGGCACTCGGTCACCAGGGTCAGCCCGGCCGGGGCGGGCTGACCGCCCAGCAGCTTGCCCATGCGGTTCTGGAGGCGGCGCGGGGTGTCCTCGAGTGCGAGGTAGAGCACGGGGCCGCCGTCCACGGGCACGCTGTCGAACGCCCTGCCCCCGGACGCGACCGCGAGCCCCAGGCCGAGGGACATCCAGGACTTGCCCACCTTCGGCGGTCCGGCGAGTAGGTTCACGCCTTCGGAGAGGAGTCCGGGCACGGCCCACTTGGGTTCGGGAAACTCGGTGGCCATGAGCTGATCGGCCGTCCACGCGGTGCGCGGCCGGGGCGGCGGTGGCGGCTGCTCGGGGTCCTGCTCGCGGGGGACGGAGTACAGGTGGAGCGGGGGGATGGGGTTGGTCATGCCGCCACCTGCCGGGGGCGCCGGGCACCGGCCCGCAGACCGGAGGCGATGGTGCGCCGTGCCTCGCGGTCGCTCTGGCCGACCTGGGCGGCGGCAGCGGCGAGCCATTCGGTCACGTCGTGCTCCGCCAGCTCGCCTCCGGCAACGAGCTGCCCGAGGGCGACGGACGCGAGGTACAGGGCGTTGTTGTGGCCGTCGTCCGGGGAGCGGGTGACCCTGGCGAGTTCGTCCTTGACCGCGCGGCGGAGGTAGGCGCCGTGCCGGTCGGTGGCCAGCGGGACGGTGACGGGTTGTTGCGGGGGCAGTGGTGCCGGGCGGAGCAGTTGCGCGAGCCAGCCCGGGAGCGGGGCTGCCGGGGCGTCATGGATGACGGTGTAGGTGCGGCCGTTGACGATGCTGCCCGCGCCGACGACGTAGCCGCCTGCCGCGCGGGTGTCGACCTTCCAGCCGAGTTTGCCCGCCGTGTTCCGCATCTCCTCCCCGGCCGGGGAGGTCAGGTACAGATGAATGCCGCCGCGTCCGGTGCGGACGGTGTGCGTCTGGTGCGGGTAGGGCTGCGCGTGCTGCTCGCACACCGCGCCCAGCACGTCCTCCCCGGTGGAGATACCCCGGGAAGCCCACTCGGCCGGCGGGGTGTCCTGCTCGCCTTTGGGGGTGTCGAGGTCGAGGACGACCAGCCCGGACGGGCCGGTGGCCACGCCGATGTTGTACGGGCCGGATGCCCAGCAGTGCGTGATGCGCTCGGGGTCCGTGGTCGCGCGCTCCTCCCACGCGCGGACCGCCGGGCGCTTGTCACCGGGGATGAGAGGGAAGACGTGCCAGCCGCGAGCGGCGGCGTCCAGCGCGGACGCCATCTGTGCGGGTCGTGCGGGTTGCGGCATGCTTGGGGTCTCCTGTTCTGTCTGCGGACGGATGGGGTAGGGCTGGGGCGGTCGCGGTCTTTGGCGAGAGGGCGACCGCCCCGGTGCAGTGCGGTGGTGAGGGTTGTGGTCAGGCCGCGTTGCGGCGGTTGGCGGGGAAGTCGATGACCTGGGCGAGGCGGGCGGGCGTGGTCTGGGGCTTGCCCTTCATGCGGCCCTTGGGCGGCGGTTCGGGGGCCTCATCGGGCGGGCCGGGCCGGTAGGCGGCGCATACCGCGGCTTCGATGGCGTCGCGGCGGCGGGCGCGGCGGTGTCCGGCGAGGCACACCGGGCCGAGGATCGCGCCGGGCGCCAGCAGCGCGGCGGCGGTGATCAGTTCGGGGGTCACGGGGTTTCTCCTCGGAGAGCGGCGAGGACGTCGGGGAGGTTGCCGCCGAGGGAGGCAAGGCGGCGTTCGATGGCCTGCCAGGACTCGGGATCGATACTCATCAGCGCCCCGAGAGTCGCGGGCACATCGCCGCGCTGGTGGGCAGCGAGCGCATCGCGGAGTTCGCCAGCGGCCATGAGCGTGATGCGCTCGTTCACGTGGACCGGCCCCCTGAAGCTCAGTTGCCGATGCCGGTGATGGCGTCGGTGATGGAGGTGACGGTCTTGTTCACTGACGGGGCCGCGTCGGTGTTGGCGAGGTAGAAGCCGAACAGCACGGCGACGACAGCGGCCCCGGTGCGCAGGTGCCCGCCCTTGAACAGAGCACCCAGGCCGAGGGCGAGCAGCAGCACCAGGGAGACGGTGACGGTCATGGGCGTGAGCCCCTTTCTGGGAGCAGGGTCAGCGGGTGCCGTCGCGGTGGATGCGAGCGGCGCGGTTGTAGAACCAGCGACCGGCGCGTATGCGCTTGCCGTGGCCCTTGCAGCGGCGGCAGTCCTTGCCGCGCTTGGGACGTCCCTTGCGGTCGGTGGTCGTGGCGAAGCCGAAGCCATTGCACCTGCGGCAGGTTCCGAACGGGCTCGCCGCACACACCGATGCATAACCGAGCGTGACGACCAGCAGGCAGGCGATAGCGAGGAGGATCAGGGTCACGAAGTGCCTCCGAGGGCGGGTTTCAGGGGTTTCCGCAGGTGGGCCGCTAGCGGCTAGCAGCCTGATCAGCCCCTATACGGGGCGCTAGCGGGGTCTCTAGCGCTAGAGGGTTGGCCCCCTAGCGCTAGAGACCCATCCGAGTCAGCCCGCGTCGCGGTTTCGGTCACGCTCCGCAATCGCGGTGACGATGTGGGCGCGCTCGAAGCCGGTCCGGTTGACGGTCTTGCCGTTGATCCGCCGGGCCACCTGTCCGGTGGCCACGCCGTACGGCTTGAGCGCGGTGGTCAGCTGCCGCGCCTTGTCCGCCGGGGCCATCTCGCCCCACGCGCCGTATTTCTCCGGCCGCAGCTCGGCGAGGCGGTCGACGGTGACGTCGTTCCACGGCTTGGCCTCATCCGCCGGGACGACGGCGAGGATGTCCTCAAGCAGCGGATCCGCCACCTCGCGCCGCTCCGGCGTCTGACCGGCGGCGATACCGCGCAGCGTGCCCGCGTCGGCGCGTGCCTTGCGTGCGCGCTCGCAGATGGCGTCAGCTTCCTCGTTGTCCATGTAGTAGCCGCGCACGATCTGCGGTTCGTCGGCCGCGCCGACCAGGTAGCCGATGCCCTTGTCGGACCTGGTGAACGAGGTGGCGCGGATGCCGCTCTTGTACAGCGACGTGCCCAGGATCATGTCGTTCTCCAGCTGGCCCATGACTCGCAGGCAGAAGCGGGTGCCCACGTTCGCGCTGATTGCGGTGGGCAAAGAGTCCTTGTCCGGGCGCTGCGTGGCCAGCAGCAGGATCACCCCGAGCGCTCGGCCGCGCTTGATGATGCCGGTGCACAGGGTCCCGGCTTCCTTGCCGTACTTCTCGTGGCTGAACAGTTCCTGGCATTCGTCGATGGCGAGCACCAGGGGGTGCAGTCCGAGGGAGCGGTTCGCGGCCAGTTCCGGGGTGACCTTGTTCTCCGGGCACTTGTCCTTGGGCAGGGAGCTGATGACCTTGGCCCGGCGCTCCAGGTCTTTGTAGACGTAGCGGATGCAGTCCAGAGTTGCCGCGGCCGTTTCGTCGTCCGCGCCGGAACCGTAGTCGGCTGCCACCCGCTTGAGCGGGTCCAGGTCGCCGGTGCCCTTCAGCTCCCACACCAGCAGCTCAGCGAGCACATCCAGGGCCGAGGCCAGCAGCGCGGTACGCAGGCTGAACGTCTTGCCCATGCCGGGCATGGCGCCGATGAGGACGTTGTCGTACATCAGCGTGATGTCGACGTTCCGGCCGCGCTGGTCGGTGCCGAACGGCAGCGGCCTGAACAGCGATGCCGCCCCGGTCCTGGCCAGCGGCCATGCGGGCTTGGGCACCTTGTTCAGCGGCCGGTCGCCGACCCACAGCATCATCCGTCCGGCGTGCTCATCGGTGACCGGCTCGGGCCACACGCAACCCAGCGGGCGGCGCAGGCCGGACGCGAGCTTTTCGCGCCGGTCGAGGATGTCCGGCACGGTTACGCCGTAGGGCAGGTCGACATCCGCGCGCCAGCCGGGGCCGTCGCGAGTGATCGGGGCAGGAAACCTGATGCCCTCCCCGCCCTTGGCGAGTGCCTTGTTGATCTCGGCGATGCCGAGTGCGCCCAGAGCGCGTTCCACGATGCCGCTCGTCAGTCGCTCGACTTCGGTCGTGACGACCGCGCGGGAGATGACGGGCTTGTCGGAGGGGGCGCCCAGGAAGCCGAATCCGGCTGTCAGCAGTGCCAGCACCAGCACCTCCAGCCAGGTGGGGGCGAGCACGAACAGCACGATGGCGAGTACCGGGCCGACGATCAGGCCGAGCAGCATGAGGATGCCGCGCAGCTTGACCCGGTGGTCGCGCTGCCGCGACAGCTTCAGGTACTCCTCGACGTTCTCGCGTCGGGCGGCGACCTGCCGCAGCGGCTCCCCCTCGGTGTCGGCGACCCACCGCAGGGTGCCGCCGACGAACTTCGCCAGCCCGGCCGGGGCCTGGAAGGCGAGTCGGGCGGAGTACCAGGGCAGGCGCACCGCGTGGAAGGCGGTGGTGTGCCAGGCGTAGCCGCCGAGCCAGCCGATCGCGTTGACGAACTCCGGTTTGGATGTCGCCCAGGCCGGGATCACCTCGCGCCGCTGCCCGGCCCGGAGTCGGTCCATCAGACCCGGACCGGACGGGGCCGGACCGTCGACCATCACGACCGACGCGTCATCCGACTCACCGTCTCCCGAGTCGTCCGACCGGTCGGCATCCGCAGGAGTCGACTCGGTCGGCTCGGAGTCGGGCGACGCGTCGGCGTCGGGTCGGGTGGTGGGGTTGGCCGACTCGGCACGGGCGGACCGGGCCTTGCTGAAGTCGACCACCTCGCCCCCGGGGCCGGGCGAAAAGTCGGCGGCTATCTCAGCTTCGAGCCGGTCGAAGAATTCGTTGTCGTCGTCGGGGTGGTTCACTGAAGGTTCCTTCCAATCGGGAGGGATAGGCGGGGCCCGGTGCATCGCTTTGGTCGGTTGAGGACCGGGCCCCGTGTGGGGTTATGCGGCGAGTGCTTGAGTGGCGGCGCACGTGGTGCACACGCCGAGTGAGGTGGGGAGGGTGTAGCCCGCGTCGCGTCGGCACTGCGGGCAGAAGCGGCGGGCCGCGTTTGCCTTCGCCAGCGCGGCCCATTTCGCCGCTGTCATCGGGCGCACGGGCTTGGCGAGGTCGAGGCGGTACAGGTACGCGGTCCGTACCCGACGGCCGTAGCGGCGGGAGCGCCACATGAGTTGGGCAGCGATCTCCTGCCCGCCCGGCCGGAGCCCCCTGGCACGCAGCTGCCGACGGGTGGCCAAGCCATCCGGGGCCAGACGCCATGGGTAGGTCGGGACGCCGTACCGCTTGCCGGTCGGGTCGTAGAACCTCAAGCGGCTTCACCCTCGGTCTGGCCGGTCCCCTCCTCCGGCTCGTCCACGGCGTGCAGCGGGCGCCCGCCAGAGGCACGCTCGGCCTTCAGCGCGTCGCGCAGTGAGCGGGCGTGCTTCGCGCTACAGCGGAGCTCCTGGCGGATCGGTTCGGCCTTCAGCCGCTCCTCGGGCCAGTTGGCCGTGACCTTGCGGGCCTCGGTGAGCAGCTCATCGAAACCGCGGGCCTTCCGGCTGGGCTTGGCTGCCCTGCCCGGCCGCCGTCGCGGCTTCGGTTCGGCCTTGGGCTCCTCGGCCTGGTGCTGCTTCTGCTTCGGCTCCTCCGGGGGCGGGGGTGCCGGCACCGGGTCCGGCTCGGCTGCGCTGGCGGGGGCCTGGTCGCCGAGCTTGAGCAGCACGCGTTCCCGGCGGGGGGTCTTCGAGCGCCATCGCCACCCGTGCTGTTCACGCAGCTCGGCGCGGGCCAGCTGCCGCTCGCGCTCGCGGGCGAGTGCGTCGGCGTAGGAGGTGATCTCCCACAGAGTCATGCGGCGCCACAGAGCGAACGTCGACAGCGGAGCGAGCAGCCAGCGCGAACGCCGGATCCGCTCCATGCGGCTGCCGATCGCCGCGCCGATCCGCACCGCGTAGACATGCGCGGCCACCTCGGAGAGCACCACCCACAGCAACGGCATCGTCCCGTGCGCGACCTTGGCCGAGAGCGAGTGCCCGGACGCGATGTTCAGCCAGCAGGTGACCAGCGTCAGCGCCCACGGCACGAAGCGGACCCACGCGAGCGGCATGTTCATCCGGATCAGCAGCAGGTTCGCCACGGTGAACACCGGCACGGCAGCGTCGATGCCCACCGGCAGCATCCACGGATACCGGAAGCCCCAGCGGGCCCCGGCCGCCGATACCGCGTCGAACGATGCCGCGAACCCCAGTCCGCCCACGCCGATGCCCGCAGCACCGACCACGAGCAGCAGAATCCTTTCCATGCGGGACAGCGGCGGTACCTGCGGAGCGGTGGCCTGGTCGGTCTCGGCCGCGATGGTCATCACGAGGCCCCTTCCGCATCGTTGTCCGGGGCAGGGCCGCAGACGCAGTTCTCCGGGGCGGCGCCCTGGCCGATCGAGCAGGCGCAGCACAAGCCAAGCGGCTCGATGACCTCGCCCGGCGCCATCGTGCAGTGGTCGCACTGGCCGGTGTCCGGCTGCCACTCCTGCGCGTCCTCGAACTCTTCGTCTTCGAAGTCGTCGTAGTCGTCGGCCTCTTCGAAGAGGTCGTAGCCGTCGTAGCGGGAGCTCATGGGGTCCTCGTTGCTGGTGCCGGGGCGGCCGTCGCGGCGGCCGTTGACCGTGCGGTAGACGGGCGCGGTGTTGTCGGTGATGGCCCAGCCGCCACCGGCCTGCTTGGCCTGGTACATCGCCTCATCCGCCCGGCGAAGCGCGACGGACAGGGCGGGGGCGGGATGGGGGCCGTGGTAGGCGCCGATCGAGGCACGCAACGGGATCACGCGGCCGTCGAGCTCCACCGGCTCACAGATCATCCGGTGCAGCGTTGACAACTCCACGGGCAGATCCGACGGGTGCGGCATGCTGACGACGGCGGCGAACTCATCCCCGCCCAACCGGCCAACGGCTCCGTTCTGCACGTGCACCCAGACACCCAGGCGCTCACCGACCGCGCGGATGGTCGCGTCCCCGGCCGCGTGGCCCATCGTGTCGTTCAGAGCCTTGAAGCCGTCCAGATCGATGAGCAGCACCGCGCACCGCTCCTTGCGCAGCAGCTGCGCGGCGTGCTTCTCGAACGCGGCCCGGGTGGGCAGGCCGGTGAGCGGGTCGCGGCGGGCCCGGTCGAGGCTGCGGCGGAACCACAGCCCATGGGCGGCCCATCCGGTGGCCAGCGGGGCGGCGGCGGCCACGGTGTGCAGGGCGCTCATGCCGCCGCCTTCCTCGAGGAATGGCGGGTGCGTGCGGTGGACCGCAGCAGCGGGACCGCCTTGGTCAGCTCCTGGGCGTAGAGCGCGTCCCATCCGGCGATCTCATCGCCAGCGGCAGCAACCTCACGCAGGTCGCGCAAGACCTCCCGCGCCACGGCCAGCCGTGCCCGGCGGTCCTTGGCCGACTCCGGGTGCGGCGGACCGACGAACAAGTCACGGTCCAGGCCAACGGGCCCCTCATCGAAGCCGAAAGCCAACTCCTCGAACTCAGAGGCAGTGACAGCCTCTTGATCTCCTATGTATGTACGCATCGTGGAACTCCTGCTGCCTGATCAGGCAGGGGGTAGGACCCGGGACGGTCGCGGTCTTTGGCGAGAGGGCGAGCCGCCCCGGGCATCAAGGGAAGTGGCAGGGCGGCCGCACACCGCTCGCGGAATGCGGCCGCCCTGACACAAGCGGGGACTACTTCTTGCCGCCCTTGAAGACCTGGAAGGCCCCGTTCTTCGGGGTCGGCGGGTTGGTCGCACCGGGGTCACGGCGCGGCAGCGGCGGAGGCGGCGTCTGGGGCTTTTCCTTATGAGCCATGGCGCTGCCCCCGGATGGCTTCGGCGGCCCGTCGCGCCGCTTCGGCCGCCGCGGCGGCCTGGCGGGCAGACTCGATCCGCTGCTGGGCGAGCGCGTCAGCGGCCTGCTGCTCGGCAATCTCGCTCATCGGGAGCCTCCCGCCCGGACGAGCCGCGGGGCCTCGTCCATGTCCGGGTCGCTGTTGCCGGGGTTCGCGGCGAGGACGCCGCGTGTCATGCTGGTGATCACAGGTTGCCTCTCATGCAGGTGCCTGTCGCGGTCCCTGGGGTGCCACCCGGGGGCCGCTTTTCGTTGAAGTCGGGGGGTCCCGGCTCCCCTCACCGCCCGTGCGAGATGGGCGGATCGGGCAACCGTCAGCGGGCGTCAGGCAGGCGCCGCCACCGGGGCAGCTGCTTCTCAGCGGCGTTCACCTTGCTGTTGGCGGCCACGAACTCATCGGTCTCGTCGTGCAGCCCGGCACGACGATCGCGGTCACTGACCTCGGCCAGCTCCTGCCTCGCGGCGCGGTGTGCGGCACGCGCCTCCCGTGTGCCAATCAGCCTGTCGATACGTGCACCCATCAGGGCTCCTCCCGGATTAGTGGTGCGAGACGGTCCGTCCCGGCTCCCCTCGACCCCGCCCATACGGCACCGCGCAGAAGCGTCCCGGGCGGGCGGATCGGGCAGTTGTCAGTCGGGGCGGGTCACGGGCTCCTGAGTTCGCCGAGCTGGTCGAGCTCTCGGTTGATCTCGGAGTGGACGAGGTTGGCCATCCGGGTGTCGCCCCGGTTCTCAGCGGCCTGTGCGACCTGCGACAGGGCGGTGATCTCCTCTTGGGTGTTCTGCTGGTTGACCGGTTCGTTGCGGCGGAAGTCCCACGCCATGACGGAGTCCTCTCGATTCGTTCAGCCGGACTGTCCGGCCACCGCCCCCCGTAGCGACGCTCAGCCGCTACGGGGGACAGAAGCGGGGCGGTCAGCGGTAGTCGTAGACGAAGGAAGCGGCAGACTCCCGCAGCGCGGTGTGTGCCTTCCGGGCCTGCAGACCCGCCGCATCCAACTCGGCCTCGGGGACATCCCCGAGCGCCATCGCCGCGTCAACTGCCTCCTGCGCAACCGCGAGCAGGGCACGGTCCTGCGTGGCCATGAACAAGCTGTCCATGGCGCTGGTGACCGCCGTCCGTGCCGCATAGCGGGTCTGCCGCGCCTCGGCGGTATCGGGCTGCCCTTCACGGCGCGCCACGATCTTCAGGTACTGCTGTTCACGGTGGCGGGCCAGTCCGGCCAGCAAGGCCGGGATCGCTTCGGCGAGCGCCTGACGACGACGCTCAGCGGCAGCAGAACGGGCGGTACGCGTGGCCGTCAGGTGCTGCATGAACCCAGCGACCACGGCCCCGGCGAGCGTGCCCAATACAGCGATGAGTGTTGTGATCACGTGATCTCCCAAGCGGTGAGATGGTGTCCGGCTCCCCTCGACCCCGCCCGTACGGCACCGCATACAGCGGCCCGGACGGGCGGAGGAGGCAACCGGCCGCCGCGAGTCACGCGGCGGAAGGGTCGAAGAGTGCGCGGGTCGTGCTCCGCGCGGGCCGCCTTCTTTGAGCTGAGGACAGGCGGTAGATCCTCGGTCCGCTGTTGAGTTCTCAAGGAACGAGCACTTCCTTAAACCCCCTTGTGAAGGGCTTCCGGGCGCCGTTCAGCACCGCTGAGGGGAGCGACTCCCGCCCATCTGGTGCGCACCAGTAGGACAACATCTGGTGCGCACCAGAGTCAAGCTCATTCGCCGAATCGGGTGGTGATCGCCCTCGGTGGTGCATCTCCAGAAGACCGGTCCAAGGGGGTGATCCGGTAGCCAACAGGGCTTAACTTCGGCACTGTTAACCCCTGTTGACCTGCGGAAATGTGAGGCATGCTGTGAGGGTCAGTCAGTTGCCCATGCCGGACGGTGAGCAGTGAGCACGGGACTTCGAAGCGCGCGGTCTGCCCGAGGCTGGTCCCAAGAACGCCTGATACGCGAGATCGAGCGGTACGCCAGAGAGCACATCCTTGATGTCGCGTCGACAGCGAGTCTTCGCGTCTACGTCTCCGAGTGGGAGAACGGCAAGCGCGCCATTTCCGACCGCTATGCGGCCATTCTGCGGCCGCTTCTCGGCATCACGGACTCAGAACTGAGAGACGTCCCGACCGCCGCCGCTCCGGCCGTAGCCGACGGGTATGACGAACTCCTGCTTCGCATCGACTCAGCGAGCAGCGTCAGCCCGTCCATGGTCAAGGCGTTCTATGACCAGACGGAGTTGTTCCGAACGATGGACCGGGAGAAGGGCGCTGGCCGCCTCATCGACCAGATGGCGGAACACCTGAGTTCCCTCGAAGAGGCCCTCAACTTCACTGTGTTGCCCGACACGCGTCAGCCCGTGGCCGTCGCGCTGGCCGGGGCCTCCACGCTCGCAGCGTGGCAGGCGCTCGATTCAGGAGCGGTCGAACGCGCGTGGAGGCACTACGAGCTTGCCAAGAGGGCCGCACGTGACGCTGACGCGCCGATGTACCTCGCCCATGCGATGGCGGAGCAGGCGTACGTGCTGAGCGAGGCTGGTCGGCCGGCACTCGGCGTCTCTCTCGTTCGGGACGCACAGCGCAGCCTTGGAAAAGCTGGCTCGCCAAGGCTCCGGGCGTGGCTGCATGCCGCAGAAGCGGAACTCTGCGCCCATGCCGACTTGCCTGACGATGCCCTTCGCGCGCTTGAGGTAGCTGACGCAGCGATCCCGTCCGGGCCGGAGGACCGCGACCCGGACATGCTGAGCATCTTCCTGAACACCTCCCACCTCACGCGGTGGCGCGGAAACGTCTTGGCCATGCTGGGCGACGGCGAAGCAGTGAGCAGTCTTTACGAGGCTCTCGGTACCGCAGACCCGACGTTCGTGCGTGCCAAAGCAGGGCTGCACTGCGATCTGGTTAAGGCACACCTGGCCCGCGCCGAGTACGACGACGCGCAGACGCACTTGCGGCAGGCGCGACTACTGGCGAGCCGTGCGGGGTCCGTGCGGCAGCGTCGCCGCGTCGATCTCCTCAGTTCGAGGCTGTAACGCCCTGCTTCCGGCGGGTCGCCAGGATGTGGAGCAGGGCCACAAGGGTGCCGGAGCCCATGAGGTCACCGCGGGCCATCAGCGCGGGGATGTCCGCCAATGGCACCCACTCGATTTGCCCTGCCTCTTCCAGGTCCGTGGGCGAGCCGACCTGTTCGGCTCCATGCGCCACGAAGATCTCATGCGGTGAGTCGACCATGCCCACCATGGGCTGATAGGTGACGACGTGCTCCACAGACTTCGGGCGCCAGCCGGTCTCCTCCTCGACTTCCCGGACCGCCGTAGCGGCAGGGCTCTCGCCCTCGTCCACAATGCCGCCGGGGAGCTCCCATCCGAACTGCTGGGGAACGAAGCGGTACCGCCACATCATGAGCACGCGGTCTTGGTCGTCTAGCACAGCGACGATGGCTACGTGGTGCAGCTTCACCACGTGATGCTCGAAGCGCTCCACACCGGGCGGCTCGACGTCCCAGACGTCGAGTTTTACCCAGCGGTTGTCATAGATGGTCCGCTCACCGTGGATGCGCCAGGGCTCCGGCCCTTCGGGAGTCTCCACGCTCACACCGCCAGGGACGCGGTACGAGCTTCGGCCGCGCACCTCCAGGGCTCCCTCAGCCACCAGTCGCGCCAGCACCTGCCGGAGCGCAGTACGGCCGATGCCGAGTTGCTCCACGAGAGCACGCTCAGACGGCAGCTTCTCTCCGGGCTCAAGTTCGCCGGACGCGAGCCACTCACGAATCGTCTCGTAGACCTTGGTCGTCTTCGGTCCCATCCGGGGCGCACTCTCCATTCTGAGGTGGTGCGTACCAGCGTAGCGGCCAGATGCCACACCTCCTCCAGTCGTGAGTCTGATCAATGAGCAGTGCCACAGCAGAGTGAAAGGCTGGTGGGCCGGTATGGACATGTCCCAGCTGTCCGACTGTCCGGTTAAGCCTCTCACCTGCGGAAACGAGCCGGACAGCCGTTTTCGGCGCTGTCCGGCTGTCCGGTTTCCAAGGCTCTTCCCTCTCTTACTGTCCGGGTGTCCCGTACCCGCTCGTCGAGGTTGCGGTACATGCGGCTGCAACACACGGGGATGTTGCAGCCGCGTCGCCCAAGGCGGCCCGCAGTGAGTGACGAACTGAGTGACAACGGGGGTGGACGACTACGGACTTCCACGGACTTCAGCGGACTCCTACCGCAGGTCAGATCATGCGCCTGAGCTGGCCAAACGGCGCTCTTAATTGCCTACGGATCAAGAGGTTGCAGGTTCGAATCCTGCCGAGCGCGCACCAGCTCAGAGGCCCCTTCCAGTGATGGAAGGGGCCTCTTGCGTTGCCCGTTGACGGCGGTCGTTGACGGCAACCGCCGCGCGCCTCGATCAGACGGCGACCAGGGCGCCACCCGCGCCGTTGTCATCGTCCGGGCCATCGCCGTCACGCAGGGCATCGCCGACGCGGTCGAAGGCGGAGCGCTGCGAGTCCAGCCGGACGAAGGTGTAGATGTCCATCGTGACGCGGATCGAGCTGTGCCCGAGCACTTCCATGATCATCCGAGCGTCGGCTCCCTGCTCGTGGAGCAGCGACGCGCAGGTATGCCGGAGGTCATGGAAGCGGACGCGCCGGACCTCGGCCTTGTCGCACAGGAGGGTGAAGGCGCGGTTGAGGTTGCGCGGCTCGATCGGTGTCCCCTTCTTCGTGGTGAAGACAAGATCGCTGCCGCTGCCCTTCCAGGTGTCTCCTGCCGCGAGCCGGTCCCCGCGCTGCTGGGCACGGCGCGCCCGGAGCGCCGTCACGCACTCGGCGGGCAGCGCCACCCGCCGGGCCGACCTCTGAGTCTTCGGGGCGGCGATCAGCAGTTCACCGCCAACGCGCTGGAGCGTCTGCCGGATAGTGACCGTCCCGTCGGCCAGGTCCACGTCCTTCCACCGGAGGCCCAGGACCTCACCGCGCCGCAGACCGATCCGTACGGCCAGCTCGTACACCGCCCAGAGCCGGTTACCTCGCGCCGCCGTCAGGAGCTGACGCCCTTCCTTCACGGTCAGCGGCTCTATCTCGCGCTTCGTGCCCATGCCCAGCTCCACGTTCTTGGCCACGTTGCGCGGCAACTCGTCCTCCCGCACCGCGTGCTCCAGCGCGGCCCGCAGCAGCACGAGGAGGAACCGCACGGTCCGATCGGACGGGTACGACTTACAGCACTTGGCCAGCGCACAGCAGCGGCGTTTCCGTTCCGGGCGCGCCTTGTCCTTCCCCTGAGCGCAGCACTGGCACGTACGCGCCGTCGCGGCGAGGAAGGCCCGGATGTCCCGTGCGGTGAGCCGCGTCAGCTTCTTCTTCCCGAGGCCGGGAGCGAGGTAGTTCCGCACGAGGGAGTCATAAGCGGCGTACGTGGCCGGACGGACCTTGATGCGTGCGACGTTGGCCAGCCAGTACGTCAGGAAGTCGCCCAGGCTCTGTTTGCTCGTGGCGACGGGAAGTCCGTTGTTGGAGTCGGCCTTGAGCCTGGTCAGCTTGTCGTGGGCGTCATCCCAGGTCTTCCCGTAGACGCTGCGCCGCTTGTGCGTGCCATCGGTCGTCAGGACGTACGCGATGCCCTCCCAACGCCCGTCCTTGCGCTGGTAGATGCTTCCTCCGCCGTTCGCGTTCTTCTTGCCCATCAGGCGGCCTCTCGTTCGGTCTGGCGTGCGATGTAGTCGTGCAGTGCGGATTCGGTGATGCGTCGGCAGCGGCCGATGGTCAGGGAGGCCAGCTCGCGGGAACGGATGAGGTTGTAGACCGTCCAGCGGCTCACCTGGAGCCGGGCGGCGACCTGGTCCACGTTGAGCAGTCCCGGAGTCACAGCCACAGGTCCCCTTCTGTCTTGCGGCGGTCGGCGTGGTCGCGTGCTTGGGCGATGTCGTGGCGTACCTGGGCGGCGAGGAGTTCTTCGCCGGGGCTGTAGCCGGAGGCCAGGTATTGCCAGTGGGAGACGACGAGGGTGGTTTCCTCGTCCACCTCGGGCCGGTCGTCTGCCGTGCGGGCTTGCTCGGTGCGCCAGGTGCGGCGGACGTCGCGGAGTGCGCTGAGGGTGGTGGAGTAGCGGCGGGATTTGCTGGAGAAGTGGCCTCGGAAGCCGAGCATGTGGGCCCACTTCCAGAGCTTGAGTTCGGCGAACTCGGGCAGGTGGCCGAGGTTCCAGGCGGTGCGGATCATCTGCCGGACGTGGCTGTGCACGGGCAGGTCCGCGATGGGTTCGGACTGGCCGGTGCCCTCGCACTGGTCGCACAGGTCGCGGAAGCCGTCGGGGCCGCGCTGGTAGCCGTGTCCGGTGCAGTGGGGGCAGCGCAGGGAGCGGTCTACCGTTCCGGAGTCCTCGGCGCTCTTGGTGGCGTACTTGGCGACGTAGGCGGCGACCTTCTGATCGGTCAGTTCGCCGTCGCCTAGGGCCGCGATCTCGCGGATGTCGAGCTGAGAGCCCCAGGTGAGTCGGCGTTCGCCGATGGCGTCGGAGGTGACCGTTAGTACGGCGCGTTCGGCCGCCTCGGTGACCGCGTGAGTGAGGGCGTCGGCGGTGGCCCACGGGGGCGGGGGCTCGTTGCTGCCCTCGGGGCCGTCGAGGCGGATTACGGCATGGAAGTGGACCAGGCCGCGCCGCTGGTACTCGGCGACCTTCGCGAAGGAGACTCGCAGCGCCGCGTTCAGCGCCTTCTGGGTCATGCCGAGGTGGGCGGCCAGCTCACGGCGCAGGTAGGTGGTGAAACGTGCCCACAGAGCTCCCGCGTGGGCGTTCCACAGCACGGCGCCGGTGTAGTCGTAGGTAGCCGGGGACAGCGGGGTGCCCAAGGCGGGGTCATCGGCGGGGTGGCGGGTGCCGCAGCGGCAGGCCAGGTTCTCGCCCGCGTCGGTGGTGCGGCGGTTGTGGACCGGCCCGAACGACGGAGCGGTGAGGGTGACGAACAGGCGCGGGTGTGTGCGTACGGTCTCCGGCACGCTCTTGCCGCCGGAGAGTCCGGCCTTGATCAGGTGGTAGGTGTCAGCGGCATACAGGCGCGAGCAGGCCGGGCAGCGGGAGGAGCGGCGGTTACCGCAGGCCGTCAGCAGTCGCCCGGTCGGTTCGTCGGCGGTGCTGTACGAGCGGACGATGGTGTCCGTCGCTGTGTCGCGGGTTTCGGTGGAGCCGACGAGCTGAACCGGTCGGGTGCAACCGCGGATTCGGCTGATCTGGTCTTGGACGCGGTCGAAGTCGGGGTGGTGGGCGAGGTGGATGAGGTCCCGCAGGGCCAGGCTCGCCACGTGGCGCAGGTCCAGGGGGGATTTCACGGGTGGCGCATCCTTTCAAGGAAGGGGCCCCGGGCAGCACTGGGCCAGGGGTGCGGGTGCTGCTCGGGGCATGGCGAATCCGGGCCCGGTCAGGGGCGGGGGTTTCTGGATTGCCGGGACGGCCGGCACGTGGTCAGAGCTGGGCGTGCGCGGCGGTGGCCAGCGGCAGTGCGACGCCGAGGCGCGTCCGGAGCTGGGCCGGAGTGATGGGCTCGCCGTGCTCGGCCCGGTAGGTGTCGGCGATGGCGCGGGCCGCGTTCAGCAGCGGCACGGGCACCACGACCGCCGGAGAGGGCTCCGGCTTCAGCGCGACCGGCGGCGAGACCGGCTTGGCGGTCGGAGCAGGCTCGGGTGCGAGGGCCGGAGCCTTCTCAGCCGAAGGGTCGGGCGCGGCCGGTGCCGGGGTGGTGTGGGCGACGGTGTGGAAGTGGCGCAGGAGTTGCGGGCCGACGGCTCCCCAGCCCAGGAGGAGGAGCGGGGCGACCGCGTCAACGGCAGCCCGGCCGTAGTGCCCGGCCACGATCGGTTCGGCGACGTTGAGGGCCAGGGTCAGCAGCCCGGACACGTGCATCAGCCGAGTGGCGCCCTTGATCTGCTCGGCCGGGACACCGCGCAGGGACAGGTACCGCAAGGCCACCAGGAGGCCGACGACGGACAGGTCCACCATCGGCGCGATCAAGGGAGCGATGGGGCCGGGGACGCCGAGGCGCAGGGCCAGAGCCCAGACGTTGCCGAAGGAGAAGACGAAGGCCAGAGCCGCGATGATGCCCATGACCACGGTCACCGTGCGCTGAGTGATCCGATCCTCAGACATAGGGGATTCACCTCCTTCCAGATCTCGTGACGAGCGGGCCGGGAGTGGGTCAGGCCGCATCCCTCTTGGTGAACGGGTCGTCCACCCGCATCGCCGAGGAAGCCAGCTCTTCGAGCAGTTCGGCGGGGTCGCGGGTCAGGTGCGCGGTGTCGGTGGCGATGCGGGCCGCGTCGGCATCGGCGACGTAGGGGGTGCGGATGCGGGCGAAGCCGGGGCGGCCCTGGTGAGCCATGGCGGCCACGCCGACGTAGGCGGGGTCCTGGAGAGCGGTGGGGCTGGCGTCCGGCCAGTTCCGGATGTCCTCCCCCAGCGCGACGACGGCCGCTTCGGCGGTCTTCTGGGCGAAGGACAGGCCCACCGGGCACACGTCCCGGATGAAGGTGGGGATGGCGTCCCCGGTCGCCTTCTGCGTCGCGATGATCACCAGGATGCCGACGTTGCGGCCCTTCTTCACCAGGTCCTCCACCAGCCGCGCGTTCTCCGCCGCCAGCGCGGCGAGCTTCTTCGTCCGCGTGTCCGACCCCTTGTAGTCGCGGAAGTAGGTGTGCGCTTCGTCCACGATGAGCACGGCCAACGGCCAGGTGGCCGAGGGCCCGACGTGCCACATGTTCTTCACGCCCAGCAGGGCCCGGATCGACGCCGACCGGTCCCGCCGCAGCTTCACCAACCGCGTGAACAGCGCATTCGCCTCTTCGAGATCGTCACCGACGAACGCGAAGATCCGCTCTGTCAGATCGGCGTAGTCACCCTCATGGGAGGAGGTCACCTTCCCATCGGCCACCGCGTACTGCACCGCATCAGACGGCGCCGTATCGCACATGAACCGGTTGACCAGGGACGTCTTACCGAACCCGGGCAGCCCGGCCACGGTGACGCCGGGCACGTTGGCCAGGCTGACGCTCACCGGCAGCGCGTACTCGTCCAGGCCCAGATCCCACACCGCCAGATCCTCCGGCACGGCCCCGGTCGGGGTGTGCTCGGTGGGGACGATCAGCGGATCAACCCGCACCCCACGGATCACCAACTGCCCCGGCTTGTCCGGCAGCACCGAAACCCGCGTGCACCGCCACGCATCAGCCAGATACGGCGCCGCCCGCTGGAACTCCGCCAGACCCACCTTCGGCAGGCACACCGCGTGCACCAGCACCCCGTACCGGTCGGCCGCGACCCTGATCTTCGGGATCAGGACCCGTGGCTTGGGGACCTTCCCGTCCGGCGCCACGATCACGGCCGGAGGCGTCTTGTCGGTCACCGACAGCCCGACCATCGGAGCGAGCCGCCGCCAGCGACGCCGTACGCCGATGGCCTGCCGCATGCTCGCCCGCGTCATCTTGTCGGCACGCACGTAGCGCACCAGCCACCACAGGGCCCATATGCCGATCAGGGCCAGGGCCGCCCCGGCAACAGCCGGGGCAGACCCAAAGATATCTCCCACAGTCACAGCGCGTCCTTGTTCGTGTAGAGGAATCGGTAGAGAGATATCCGCAGTTCCAGCAGGTCACGGCCGGATGCGAGCTTGGGGTAGCCGTGCGACTCGATCACCTTGGCCACGTCGAAAAGCAGGCCGTTCGTGAACCGCGAGTCGTCATCCCCACTCTCCGGCGCCACCGGATACACCGGGTCCGGTCCGGCCGGGGCGGTCACTTGACCAGCTCCAGCGCCGCCGCCCGGTAAGCCACCCCATCGGACAGCTGCCCGTTGAAGAGCCGCGCCCACGGAGTGGCGAACAGCTCCGCCACCCGCACCGGCATCCCCGGCTGGAGCCCACCCGGCAGACCGCTCTCCGGCACGGTGATCTTCATCTGCTCCGCCCGGCCCTCCTCCATGAGGAAGACGGTCAGGGTGTGCAGGGTCTCCCCGGTGTCACGGTCGGTGGCGACCTCACCCGTGTTGGGGTCCTTCACCTTCGGCACCGGGAGGGTGCCAGCGATGAACTGAGTGGAGGGCAGCAGCCCCACGCGGATACGGGTCATAGCCATGGTTGAACTCCCTTTCGTGGCCGACCGCTTGTGCGATCGGGCCACCACTATGACCTAGCCAGGCTAGCTAGGTCAAGTGAGCTAGATGTGGGAGTTCAGGGGTCCGGGTGTGTTAGGTGAGCTAACCCGGCTACCCTTGGACCATGACGCCGTCGACGCACGACGCCCGCCCGCCGTATCAACAGGCGGCCGAGGCCATCCGGAGCGAGATCAAGGCGGGCAAGCTCAAGCCGGGGGAACAGCTCCCCTCGCACCGCGAGCTGCAAGAGCGGTTCGGCATCGCCAACATGACCGCCCGCAGCGCCCTGCGCGTGCTCCGCGAAGAGGGCTTGATCTACACCGTGCAGGGGCGCGGCAGCTACGTAGCCGACGTGATCGGCCCCGGCGGCGAGCTGATCGAGCCCAAGCGCTACACGCCTCCCCAGACGACGGCCGGACCGAGCGAAGCCCCGGCGAGCACAGAACCCACCGGGACCATCACCGAAGCACTCCTAGAGGTCCGGGACCAGCTCCGCACCTTGAACGCGGAGGTCCAGACCCTCAAGCAGGAAGTCGCCGAACTGAAGTCGCGGCAGCACCCGTAGCCCGCTCCTCCTGGATCTCCATCACCTCCGCGCGAATCTCCTCCAGCTCACCGCGCAGGCGCTCAGCCATAGCCGCGATCTCGGCCAACAGCGCCTGCTCCTGCTCGGTCAGCACCAGTTCCCCCTTGTCGTCTGCGCGTTGGTCGCGCGCACCCTGCATTGCGATCCTCCGGCGATCTTCTGGTGTGCGCTGTTCAGAGTTTCCTTACTGGATCAAGGCGGCCCGCTTGCGCGGGCCGCGCGCGCTGGCGGCCCGTGGCCGCCGCCCACTCCTGTCTACCGCCCCGCTCAGCGGCGCCCCCGTGCCACTCAGCGCGCCACCCCACACCAGCAGCCCACCGACCGCAGTCAGCACTCGGAACAGCTCCCGCGGAGCGCCTGACGATCGCTGCGAACCCGCCGACGCAGCGGCACGCCCAGGACCATGGGCCCGACCTGCCAGCCGTCGAGGGACGGCTACGCAGAGCGGTTTACATGACTGGCCATCTGCCGACTGCGGCCATCGTCGTTGTGCGCGTAGCAACGGCCAGCGGGGAGGGGAGGGGTGCCCGGCCGGGGGCATGTCGGTCGTCAGCCCCGGCCCGATATGGCCGGCCGCCGTACTGCCGTCGTCACGGGTGCGGGCGCGTGAGCAGACCGAACTGCCCGGTCCTGGCGGGCGGGGAGCAGCTGCTGCCGCGCGGTGGCTCAGGCCGTCGTGGTCGCTCCGCGTCGGTTTCCGTATCACGGTGTTTGACCAGCGTGTCGTAAGCGCTGTGACTCTGGTGTCCGCGACCATCGGGCCCACCACCCCGCAACTCCCTCGCACTCGTCACCCTCCCTTTCCTTGAACTCATCTGGGAACGGGCGGTGTCGAAGCGAGTACGACAACCACCCCGGTACCATCGGCACCGGGGTCCTGATCATGGACTTCCCACCGGGCTACCCCTTGGCCTGCCAGGGTTTTGAGGGGTAGCCCGGTTTTGCGTATGCGGTTGTTGTGCTGTGCGGTCCGACTCCCGGCCTCGCGGATCGTCTGTTGGGCGCGGGCATGGGGAGCCGGACCGCTGACGGCGGATGGTGCAGATCCGCCGCTCCTGGACGTGGTGGGTGACATCCGCAAGGCGAACGGGGCGATGTCCGCCGCGCAGTCACCACGCCCAGGAGGTAGGAGGGCGGGAGCTGCGGGTCCTTCCCATGGGCAGCAGCTCCCGCCCGGTCTCTAGGTCACCGGTCGTGCTCCTGGTCAAGACCGGAGTTGTTGAGCAGGAACTGACACGTGTAGCCCAGACTCCGAACGTGCCAGTCAGCTGATTGCAGGCCGTGGCCGAGCCCTTGAGCCACCTCATGCGGGATGGTGTTCAACCTGCTGCGCTTCGAGTACCAGGCCACAGTGCCCCGGTCCAGACGGTCGATCCGCTTCTCTGCCAGCGGCATCATCGTCTGGATGTGCCCCAGCAATGCCTTGTGCAGGTCGCACAGTTCTTCGTACGGCGGCAGTACCGTCCGCGTCACTAAGGCGCTGACGATCGCCTTCTTGATCTCCTCGACGTCAACTTCGTCTTGCTGCTCATCCGCGCGTTGGACCGCCGCGCTCATGGCCTTCACCCCGCATGCTTGCTGTCTGTTCGGCCTTAGACATGGTGGGGTCACAGGACGTCCCAATGAAGGCCGCTTAGAGGACTCAAAGAGGACTTTCATGGGCCTTACTGGCAGAGTCAGGGAGGCGAGGGTCCCCAAACCGGCCCTCAAAAGCTACCGTGGGCTGAGCTGACCAGCCCGTCGAGACTGTGAGGAAGTCCAGTGCCCAGGCCCGTGGGAAACGTTCGGCTCAAGGCCGCCCGGCAGGCGGCGGGATACGCGTCTCAGGAAGCGTTGGCGGAGGCGGTCCGCAACACCGCTCCTCAGCTCGGCATACGGTCGTTGCAGATCAGCGTGCGCCAAGTCCGCCGCTGGGAGTCAGCGAATCCGCCATGGCCGCAGCCTGACGTTCAGCGGGTATTGACGCATCTACTGGGACAGTCCATCGAGGAACTGGGCTTCACCGCGCCGTGGAGCGAGACGAGTTCGACGCGGGATGGCTCCAGTCGGCGGCCCGTCGCAGCATCGGGAGCACCCGCGATCGGCCCCGTCCCCGGACCATTTCCCAGCGCAAGCAATGCCACGCAACCAGCCACGGTAGGCAGCGACTTCGCCGCGATCACCGCTGCTCATCGACGCATGTACTGGTCCGTGCAGCCCTCCCAACTCCACGCCACCGTGGTGGAGCACACCCGTCTGGGCACAGCGCTCATCGGTGAGACAACCGGCCGCTGCCGTACCGCCCTCGCTGCCGCACTCGCTGAGTCCTACCTTCTTGCCGGACGTATCGACTTCTTCGACCTCCAGCAGCCCAACGCCGCGAACAACGCGTTTGTGCGCGGCCTCCAGGCCGCCGGGGAAGCCGATGACGCGCTGCTAGGGGCGGCGATCCTGGCTCACACAGCGTTCATCCCAGGCTGGGAGGGCCATAGGGAAGACGCCGAAGAGCGCATGTCTGCCGCCCGTGCGTACGCCCGCAGGGGCAACGCCCCCGCGATGATGCTGGCTTGGCTTGACGCCGTCGAGGCCGAATGCATGACGCGGTGCAACGACACCCGCACGGCGCTGCGCCTGATCTCCCACGCCGAAGGAGTACTGGCCGAGGGCGATACGGACGAGCCATGCCCGGTGTGGATGGACTGGTTCAGCCCCGTCCGACTCGCCGCGTTCAAAGGCAACACCCAACTGATAGCCGGACACACGGCCCAGGCTCGGGCCACGCTGATGGGAGTCCTCGACAACCTACCCGCCGACGACGGCAAGCAGCGGACCATCATCCTCGGCGACCTGGCCGCGGTGGAGGCCGCAGCCGGTAGGCCAGAAAAAGCCTGCCGATGGGCCAACGAAGCGCTCGATCAGCTCAGCGTGACCTGGTACGCCGTCGGCATGGACCGGATACGCGACGTCCGTAAGCGGCTGCACGCATGGCGTGACGAACCGTACGTGCGCAGTCTGGACGACCGGATGTACGGCTGGGGAACGACCGTCAGCGCTCTTCAGCGCTGAGACTGGCGACCAGCCCCGGCAACTCGGCGAGGCTGTGCACACGGAAGGTGGGCACCGCGACGGCTTCCGGGTCATCCCACTGGATCGTGGCCCACGGCCCGCGCCGGATCAGCGCCGTCTTCATGCCCACCTTGTCCGCCGGGCGGATGTCGTTGTCCAGCCGATCACCCACGTAAAGGATCTCCTCGGCCGGGCAGGGAGCCGCGTCCGCCACATGAGAGAAGAACGCCGGATCGGGCTTGGACACGCCCCAGTCATCGGACGTGGCGATGAAGTCGGCCGGGAGGTCGAGCGAACGCAGTATGCCCCCGGCCCGTACCGTCTGGTTGCCCGCGATGCCCACCCACAGACCAGCGTCCCGCAGCGCCGCCAGCGTCGGACGGACATCCGCGTACAGATCGCTGTCATCGAAGTGCTCGGGCTGGCCCGCCTGAGCCCGCTTCTCCCGCTCCTCGTACAGATCGAACCCGGGGCGGAGGACTTGAAACGTCTCGCGGTAGTCCCGGCCCTGAGCGATCACGGCGCCGAACATCGCCGCGAACGTGTGCCGGGGCACTCCCAACCAGTCCGCCCACGTGCCGTACTCTCGCGTCTCGTCGACCAGGCACTCACCGACATCGAAAACCACAGCTCGGATCATGATGAGCAGGGTAGGACAATCGGAGCGCGCGATGTTGCAGCGCACCCCGGCGGCGATCATGCGGCAGCTTTGGTGATGGCAACGCAAAATCGGCGGGCCGGGGTCTACGAGCCGCACGCTCGCTACTCATTCCCGCCGCGTATGGCCGCCGGACTCGGTTGGCCCGGTCCCGCCTCATGCGGAACGACGACGATTTGGTACTCGTCCTCGTAGACGATCCTCCCTGGATCTGACGATCGCATCATGTGGCACCCGATCTCGTGAGCAGCAAGGATCTCCAAGTAGCCGTCCACTCGCTTGATCAGGTCCTGCGACGTGGACTTGAACCAGGCCGCTGCCCCGGGGTGAAGCTCGCGGTCGTAGACCTTCGGATCGACGGAGGAGGGGTCAGGATAGGCCATGTTGTACCAGCCATTGTTGGCCCGCCTGAAGCGCTCCCGCTCATCGGTCAGCTTCCCGTCCCGCGCCAGCCCATTGATCAGTCCGAACACTCCGGTGAAGTATCCGCGCTCATTTCGGACCGTGCTCTGGAACCGTACGTATGGCGCTACGTATGGCGCTTCGTCCACAAGCCCTCTTGCCTCGCCGATCTCCATGGCGAAGATGCTAGGGCTCCGGCTGATCACGTGTCCCGGAGACAGCGTAGGAGCTACGCCGATGGCTGGCGGATCTGACAGCGGATGGTGACGGCAACGCTGACGGCAACGACGGCGCACGACGCCCGTCAACGGCTCACCACGGTCCCCAGGCCGGACCGGTGCCGAGGTCCACACCAGGCCCCTGCCCGAACCTACGGATCAAGAGGTTGCAGGTTCGAATCCTGCCGAGCGCGCAGCAGCTCAGAGGCCCCTTCCGATCATCGGAAGGGGCCTCTTGCGTATGCGGTGACATCAGCTCTCGGCGTGATCACTCTGCTGGTGCGGTGGGATGGAACAGTGCCAGGAAGCCGCCAAGCAGAGCGAACGCGAGAAGGAACAGCTCCGTTTCGATCCTGCTGACGCCGCCCTCGGTCATCTGGGTCCCGAGAATGATCCAGGTCGCTGATCCCATGCCCACCAGCAGCTGGTTGTCTCGCTCCCGCAGCAATCGCATCCCTGTCCACAGCAGCAGGGGCACCAGTGTCAACCAGGCGAGTGTGGCCAGCGCCCCTTCGATGAACCCTGCGCCGATACCCCCGTCCGGATTGGCCTGTTGCGCCTCCGACCCCCACCGCTCGGCGGATTCCCAGACCCAGTACGTCGCATGGGCCGCGGCCGCCGAGACGACGATGCCCTTTGCCCAGCGGCCCAACCTGTTGCTCAACATGGCTTCACCATGCACAGCACAGCCCTCGCATGCCTGAGTACCCATACTCAAGGAGGACCAGAAGGTGCACAGAAGGGGGCCTGGCGATCACCACTGCCGACTACTTTGGGGGTGGTCCGGCTTCAGGTCCGAAGTTGTTGAGGGCGGGAGCCGCCGGTCCCTCCACGACTGCGACCCCCGCCCAGCCTTGAGGGGCTACGCGTCAGGCGTCGCCGTTCGGCCTCGCGCAGCCGTCGCGGAAGAGCCCACGTTCGCCGTGGACGCGCGGAAGAAGCTCGTGATGATCATCCGGAATCCCGTGTGGCCTGTCTGGCTCGCGTGACGCAGGCACCACACCTCCGGCTGCTTGGCCTCTTCAGTCGCCCCGGATGAGTTGTCACACGTCGTGCATTCGGCCTCCAAGATCGGCGGACTCCCGGTGACGTCTGCGCTCAGGGTCCAATCGCCCTGCCGTATCACGGAGTCTCCGGCGGTCGTCACGACTGCCCCTCTCTACGCTCTCCATCGGCCAGTGAGGCCCGTTCGTCGGCAGGAAGTGCGAGGACCGCCCATACCGCCTTGCCCACCGCTGGCCGTGGGGTGACGCCCCACTGATCGGCGAGCGTTTCCACCAGGACCAGCCCTCGGCCGCGTACTGATTCGGGGGTCGGAGCCCTCAGCTTGGGCAACTGGTCGGCCGCGTCGTGAACCTCGATCCGCACCTTGTCGCCCTGGTGCAGATAGCGCGTCTCGATCTGGCGCCCCGGCACCCGCGCATGCCGCACGGCGTTCGTTATCAATTCGGACAGCACCAACAGCGCGACCTCTTCGACCGCGACCAGCCCCCAACCAGCCAGAGCCTTTCGCAAGTCGGCTCGGGCCAGGGCGACACAACGGGGGTGGCGGGTCCAGCGCCTCACCACCACGCGTCCATCCGGGCCTGTCAGCTCTGGCTTCATGGCCATAAGCGTGCAGGTGAGACGCCATCATCGGGACAGCCAACGGGGTACCCCGTGCGGTGAAATGGGGTACCCCAGAACACGGCGCGCTCTACGTTGGACTTGACGCACGTCCCTACACCTCGTGAGCGGCCGATGAGTGAACGTGAAGCCAGGCGCAGCGGATACCCCCTCACCATCCCGGACCGCTTGCTCCTGAGCGAGGACATGAAACGGGCGTGCAGGCGACGGGACTTCGGGGAGATCTTCCGTCTCGTCAACAGACGAGCCCCAGCGAGCTACGCGGCAATCGCCGCCGCCGTCACCAAGATGACCAGCGCGCGCGTCGGCGACGTCATCCGAGGCGATCGGGGCATTCGCAGCGTCGCCGTCATGGAACGCATCGCTGATGGTCTGGGCATTCCTGGCCACATGCTCGACCTCCCCGAGCGGCCGTGGGAGGGTACCCCGTCACCGGCCGCCACTGCCCAGAACCAGGCTTACGCTCGCAGTAGCCCAGACGGCTCGAACGAATCCCCGTCCTTACCCACAGCGGGGGCGATTCCTGGTCTGCCGATTGTGCACGTGGACCCCTCGAATTCGGCCGACGCGGATGCGCTACCCGAAATCGTTCTGGTTTCGGTGTACGTCGATGGAAGGGAGCAGATCGTGCCGATAAATCGCCGAGCCCTTCTGGGGCACGCAATTGGTGTCGCCCTGCAAGGAAGCGGACCCCTCCGTGCCGTCAACGCTTCCGCTGAGACCGTGAGTCCCAAGCCCACCAGACCACACCGACTCCCCGCCGGACGAGGTGAAGCAGCGATCGAGCACTTCCGCGACATGTGGCACACCCTGGTTAGGGCCGATAACCTCTTTGGCCCGCGTCAAGCCCTCGCGGGAGTCCATCAGCAGCTCGACATGTTGCAAGGTCTTCTGGAGGACAGCAGGGGCGAGCACCGGCAGGAGCTGCTGAAGCTTTCGGCCCAGTACGCCGAGTCGGCCGCATGGCTCCACGAAGACTCCATGGACGTGTCCGGCGCGGAGACGTGGACGAGCCGTGCCATGGAATGGGCCATGGAGGCCGGAGACGAAGCCATGCTCTCGTGGACCCTGTTCCGTCGCAGCCAGCTCGCGGCCGGGAAGAAGAACGCAGGCCAGGCAATCGGCCTCGCGCAGGCCGTCCAGCGCCACGAACGAGCACTCACCCATCCGATGAAGGCGGCCGCCATCCAGCAGGAGGCGCAGGGCCTTGCGCTCGATGGGGATGAGATCGCCTGTCATCGGAAGCTGGACGAGGCCCACGAGTTCGCCGCCATTGCCGAATCCTCCGGTGACGCCCGATCCGGCCACGGGGATTTCTGCACGTCCAGCTACATCGAAATCCAGCGCGCGAATTGCTGGCTCAACCTCTCCCGGCCCGATCGGGCAGTCTCCACCTTCCAAACCGCGCTGGCCGAACTCCCGGACGTCTACCAGCGCGACCGGGGATTCGCCCAGGCGCGACTCGCCATGGCCTACGTCGGAATCCAGGAGTACGAGCAAGCCGCCGCCGAGGCCGCAGCCGTTCTCGACATGGCCCGCGGCTCCGGTTCCGGCCGCACTCTGCAAGAGGCCGTCACGGCGGTCAACGCTCTCGCGGCGGCGAGTAATGTTCCCGCTGTGCGGGAGCTACTCGACGCAGTCAAGGAGAATGCGGGGTTCTGATGGCCACGCCGAACGAACTGACGGCCTTGCGGCGAGCAATCGCCATCTCTGCCCAGGGCCTCGGGACCACGAGTCCCAACCCGCCCGTCGGGTGCGTGATCCTCGACCGCGACGGCGTACCGGTCGGCGAGGGCTACCACCTCCGCAAGGGCGACCACCACGCCGAGGTGAACGCGCTCACCGCAGCGGGAGAGCGGGCCGAGGGCGGCACGGCCGTCGTGACCCTGGAGCCCTGCAACCACCACGGCCGGACCCCGCCCTGCCGACAGGCCCTGATCGACGCCAAGGTGTCCCGCGTCCTGATGGCCGTCATGGACCCCACCTCACGCGGGGAGGGCGGCGCGGTGATGCTGGAACAGGCCGGCATCGAGGTAGAGCGGGGCGTCCTGGAGCAAGAAGCGCTGCTCGTTCTCGGCCCCTGGCTGCACTCACTGCGTACGGGAAGGCCGCACATCACCTGGGCGTACACCGCCGGTGCCGATGAAGACCACGGCGACCAGGTCGTGACCGAGCTCCGCCGCACGCACGATCTGGTGATACGGCGAGACGGGGGGATTGAGGAAGGCGTGCCAGGCGGTCACGGTGAAGATGCCTTCCGGGTCCCGGTTCGCCCACTCGGCGGCGAGCCCGCGAAGGCTTTGATCGCTTTGGCGGAGGCGGGGGCGCGAACAGTGCTGATGGGAGGTAGCTCAAACAAAGTAGCGCGATTGTTGGCGGACGCTGTGGACCGTCTGATCATAGATGTGCCCGGCACTCAGCCGTCGTTCAGTCTGACGGATCCAGGAGCGGAATCGGTCGTCCCGGGCGGGTTTTGGCTGACTGACGTGAAGCCTTCTGGCTCTCATGTGCGCCTAACCGCAGAGCGGGTCACCCAAGATCAGTAGACAGCCGTTGCCCCAGGCCAGAGCGGTGCGAGGTCAGTTACCCATGGGTGCCCTTTGTCATCGTCGGCCACCCGCACGGCCCGGAGACGACCCAGGTGGCCGTTCGGCCGTCGTCGTGATCACTTCTTGGCGCGGCGGTCAGCCCCAAGCCGAAGTTTCAGAGGTTTCTGGTTTTGCCCCCGTTGGTCGCGGATGTCGGAGTACGCTACGCCAAGGTCCAGGTAAGGCGATCGAGCCGGAGTCGACTGGTTCAGATCGTCGGCATTGAAAGGGGGAGCCATGGCCCGTCGTACTTTCTTCAGCTTCCACTACGAGCGCGACGTTTGGCGCTCGGCGGTAGTACGGAAGAGTGCCGCTCTCAAGACGGACATCGCTCCGGAGTTCATCGATGCCTCCCTGTGGGAGGAGTCGAAGCTCAAAGGTGACGATGCACTGCGCAAACTAATCGACGACGCTCTGTATGGAACCACAGTCACCGCCGTACTCATCGGGGCCGAGACCCACAAGAGACGCTGGGTGAAGTACGAGATTTCCCAGAGCATTGCGCGAGGAAACGGCCTGTTCGGGATCTACATTCATAACATCCGCGATCAGTATGGCAACAAAGACACCAAGGGCACCAATCCGCTCGATCCGCAGTATGCGACCTACGACTGGGTCAACGATGACGGGTACAACAATCTGAGCAAGTGGGTAGAGGCGGCTTATGATCAGAGGTGACTGTGCAGGAATGTGATTTCTGCACTATCGGAGCGGGGAGAGCGCCAGCAACGATCGTCTGGGAAGACGAAGGCAACATGGCTTTCTTCCCGCTCCGGCCTGCAGTTGTGGGTCATACTCTCGTAATCCCGAAGACCCACTATGGCGACCTCTTTGAGGTGCCTGATCCGACCCTGTCTAGCTTGATGCGAGCAGTAGCCACAGTAGGTCGAGGTCTACGCGCAGCCCTACACCCAGATGGGATGAACGTGATCAATTCATCTGGCAAGGCTGCTTCGCAGTCGGTTTACCACGTGCACGTCCATCTGGTGCCCCGATGGACTGGTGATCGCTTCGGCGACATATGGCCCCCGAGCGAGCCCTGGGCAGAAAAGGCTAAGGCAGAAATTGCCGAAAGAGTGAGACGCCAGTTCAACCGCTAGCGGACCTAACGATCCCACCCACAATAAAGGCGATGTCGACCAGCGCTATCGCTCCATAGAAGTTGACCATGGTGTGCGAGCTAATAACCCGACCCCAGGGCACGGCGGCATGGTACGGCTGCACATTCATTGAAAAAAACTCGACAGCGACCGTAGGCCTTCGAACGTCGTCATAAAGCTTGCGGAACAACCGCTCTTGCCTCAGGAAGTAGCTGTCCAGTAGCCAAAATCCCACGATAGGAATCATCCCAGCCGCAGCAATCTTCCAGCTAGGACTGGTCGCCGAGACTCCGAAGAATGCACCCGCAACCGTCATTGTCCAGCCTTTGATAAGGAATGACCCGTTACCGAGCCGGGCAACGATTGCCTGAATGAACTCAAGATGCTTTATTTCTTCGTGGGTGATTGAAGGGTCGCCCGAGCTTCCTGATGACACGTAGTCCCCTGGGTCTGTGCTGACAACGCTACGGACCTAAATAAATAGCTCACGAAATGCTTGATGCACAAGGACGCCGATCGGCCCTAGTCAGAGAGGGTTTTCTGCTCAGCCCGCTGCACGCGGCGCGCGCTGGGCGCGGCCAGCCAGGGAAGTAAGGAAGCAGGCCGCGCCGCAGAGGCGGCGTGTGCCCACGCCGTGCGCAGGCCTTGAAGAGGCAGAGAAGATTGGATCGCTCGGACTGGTTCGTACGCCAATCTCTGAACGGCAAGCGCTGCATGCAGTTCGGGCCACTGGCGGCGACAGTTGACATCAACGCTGACATCAACGAGGGCACACACGACCGGTCAGCCGCTTGCCGTGACTCCCTGCCGGAGAGGTCACCCGGCGCCCCACCAGCCCCCTGCCCGAACCTACGGATCAAGAGGTTGCAGGTTCGAATCCTGCCGAGCGCGCATCAGCTCAGAGGCCCCTTCCGATCATCGGAAGGGGCCTCTTGTGTATGCGGTGACATCAGCTCTCGGCGTGATCACTCTGCTGGTGCGGTGGGATGGAACAGTGCCAGGAGGCTGTTCCTTCTCGCGTTCGCTCTGCTTGGCGTGGGGGGTGAACTCCCTGGGGCAGATCTACCGTTACACGGGCTACGACGCCAGCCCGTGGATCGGCATCCCGGGTAGTGCGGTTGACAACGGTGTTGCCGCTGATGGGACCGTGTGGCACGTCAACTCCGTCGGAGCTGTCTACCGCTACACCGGAGTCTGATCCGGAAGGACCGGGTCTCTTCCTAGGGATTGACGTGTCCAACTGGCACGTCAGTGCCTGCCGAGTGCGCACCAGCTCGGAGAGGCCCCTTCCGGTTATCGGAAGGGGCTCTCGTCGTGACTTGCGCCTTGCTCTCGATGGTCACTCAGGTCGTAGGGCCTGCTTACGCCCTACCTCGGGGCCTGGAAGCCGCCTATCTTCTGCTCGAGGAGTTCGGCCAGCCGTAGTGGGGTGCGGTCCTCGTGCATCGGGCCGATGAGCTGTACTCCCACCGGCAGGCCCTCGGGGGACCCGCCCGTTGGTATGGCGGTGGCGGGTAGGCCGGGCATGGTGGCCAGGCCGGCCCAGACGAGCTGGTCGAGGTACGGGTAGTCGGTGCCGTCGATGTCGATCCGGCGTGCCCTCAGGTCGGGGTTGTGGTCGTGGGGGAACGCGGGAGTGGGCGTGATGGGGCACACCACGGCGTCGAACTCGGCGAAGAGCCGGCGCCAGCCGTGGCGGTGGAGCTCGCGACGGCTGTCCGCCTGGATCCAGTCGCGGTGGCTGAACGCCATGCCGCGCAGCAGCGCCGCATCGAGACTGTGGTCGTCCGCGTCCAGTCCGGCGGCGTGGGCCCGCAGCTGCTCGTACGCTTCGAGGGGGAAACGTCCGCTGAAGCCCGAGAACAGCAACTGTGTGTAGAGGATCGCGGCTTCGCTCAGGTCCGGCAGGAGCGGGCTGTGGCGTTCGATGCGGGCGCCGCCGTCGGTGAGTGCGTCGGCCACCCGGTGCACGCCCGCCCGCACAGCGGAGCTGGTCGGAATGAGCGGATGGTCGTCGAGGACCAGGACTCGGAAGTCGCGGAGTCGTTCGTGGCGCGCGGGCGGCAGTGTCACCTCGTGCGCCACACCGAGCGTCAGCGGGTCCGGTCCGGCCATGATGTCGAGCAGGAGTGTGAGGTCGCGGGCGGTGCGTGCCATCGGGCCGACGACGGCGAGGTCGGGTTCGGCCGGCAGGGCCGGTGCGGTCGGCGGGACCATGCCGCGGCTCGCCGCCAGTCCGAGTGTCGGCTTGTGTGCGTAGACACCGCAGAAATGTGCGGGGGTGCGCAATGAACCGGCGATATCGGAGCCGATGGACAGCGCGCCGAATCCGGACGCCAGGGCCGCCGCCGATCCGCCGGAGGAACCGCCCGACGTACGACCGTGATCCCAGGGGTTATTAGTGGTGCCGTAGATCTCGTTGAAGCTCTGTATATCTTGCAGCCCCATGGGCACGTTGGTCTTACCGAGCACCACGGCGCCCGCGGCCTTGAGGCGCGATACCTGTACCGCGTCCTCGGCCGGCAGGTAGTTCCGGTGCGGCGGCATGCCCCAGGTCGTGGGCAGTCCGGCGATGTCGTAGGACTCCTTGACCGTCACCGGAATGCCGAGCAGCGGCCGGTCCTCACCGCGGGCGCGCGCCTGGTCGGCATCGCGCGCGGCGGACCGTGCACGGTCGAAGTCCGGCACACAGATCGCGTTGATCGCCTTGTCGTCCCGCTCGATACGGGCGATCGCCTCGTCGGTCAGTTCCGCCGAGGTCACTTCACCGGCGCGCAAAGCAGCCGTGAGTTTTTCTGCCGTCAGAAAATTCCACTCCATGAATCCGACCGTATCGGCCTCTGGAACAGGCCATAAAATGCCGCTTCGCACAATGGGGTGGATGCCTCAATGCTCATCATGTTCCGCTGCGCCACAGGCGATTCGCCCGACCGTCGGCCGCCCCCGGCCAGCCGGCGGGCTGTTCGCCGACCAGGTCACCGACGATGGCGAGGAACTCGTCCTGGGTGCGTTCCGCCGCGTGGATCACGGCCGGGGCGCCGGTCGGTGAAAACCTGGCAGGCCCGCCGACGACGCGGCGTGGGTGATCGCGAAGGCCGTGACCGCCGGAAGGCCTCGTATCCGCTGCACCGTCGGCCGTGACGCGGCCCTGATCACCCGCCTGTCGCGGGTACGCCACGGCATGAGACCCCAGTGGGGTCCTGACCTCGGGGTCACTGGAGGAGCGGCGGCTGAACAGTATTAGTTGTCCGTTAGCAGAACGCCAACGCGATCTTAGTAGAACGCCAACGCGATCTTCGAAGCTGATTGTCGTCCGGGAGCGAGACGACAGAACACAGCAACGCGAGGTCACGATGAACACCACCACCACCAACCGCTTCCGCGGCCGCGCCGGCCGCCGTATCGCCGCCGCCCTTGTCGCGGCCGCGGCACTGAGTCTGGGAGCCACGGCCTGCGGGCCGGACGACTCCGGGGCCGACTCCTCCGGCTCCTCGGCCTCGGCCCAGCCCACCAGCGGCTCCTCCTCGGACGGCTCGGGTTCGCAGGGCCAGGGCGGCGGCAACGGTGGCGGCGGCAACGGCAACGGCGGCGGCAACGGCGGCGGCAACGGCGGCGGCGCCAACGCGGGGAACCACCGCATGTACGTCGGCACGCTGAAGTACCTCGCGCCCGGCAAGATGACCATCAAGCCCGAGAGCGGCGGCATGGAGCAGGCGTTCCTGGTCTCCAACGCCACGCGGATCCTCGGCGCGGCCTCGATCTGCTCCGACGACGGCGGCACCGTGTCCGTCGGCGACGACGGCTACGGCACCTCCAAGTGCACCGTGGAGCAGTTGGAGAAGGCCGCGAAGACCAACAGCGTGACCGTCCGCGTCACCATGAACCCCAAGTCCGGCGCTGCCGAGACGGTCGAGGAGAAGTACCACCCGTAAGCCACGGAACTCCGCACTCCGCACTCCGCAGTCCGCACTCCGCGCGCCCGGCAGGCCTCCGCCCGCCGGGCGCGCGTGCCTGCGCGATCACGCACGCCGGAAATGCTGTATCGGTTCTTGGCGGCGCGGCCGGGCCGCGTCAATTCCTGCGGCGACGCCTTTGTCCGTAGGGGCCGCTGCGATCGTGTGCCCGCCACTCCTCCTCATGGATATCGCGCTCTTCGCTGCCCGCCCTGCTTCCGGGAGTGGGGATTTCCTCCCCCCTGTCGATCTTGGCCTGCAGCGAGTGGGAGTGGTCGCGTTGCTCATCCCCGAAACCCCCGCGGCCGCGCTCGGGCAACGGCGCCTGCGAGGCCGGTATGAGCGCGATCTGTTTTACCTTCGGACGCTCCGGCTCAGGCGCGGTGTCCCCTGCCTCCGTGCCGTTCTGATCTGACCGTGACGTACCGCTCATGAGAGGCCCCCCATCTCACGGAAATAGTCCCGCACTGTTAAAGATCATTCCCCTGGAAGGGCCGCGAGAAACAGAATTCGGCGAGGACCCGGGCGGGTGTGTCGTACCAGCGGTGGATCCGATCGGCCGGTAGGTACTGCGTTCTCAGTAGCGCGAAATGTCGGCAGGCGCACGACGACAGGGCGGCCCGCTCCCGGAGAGCCTGGGCGGACAGTCGGCACCAGATGCGGACAGTCGGCACCAGATGTGGAGACCTCCTGTCGTGGCTACATTCCTTTACCAAGTGGGCCGTCTGGCCTTCCGGCGACGCTGGTACGTCGCCCTGGTCTGGGCGGCCGTCCTGGCCGCCGTCGGGCTGGGCGCCCTCAAGGCCTCGGGGGCTTCCGACGAGGAGTTCTCGATGCCGGGCATCGAGTCCCAGAAGGCGTTCGACCTGATGGAACAGCGCTTCCCCGGAGCCTCCGCCGACGGCGCGACCGCCCGGGTCGTCTTCGTCGCGCCGGGCGGTGAGAAGGTCACCGCCACCGAGAACAGGCAGGCCGTCGAGAAGGCCGTGGCCAACCTGGGCGACGGGGCTCAGGTCGCGAGCGCCGTCGATCCGTTCCAGGCGAAGGCCGTCAGCAAGGACGGCACGACGGCGTACGCGACGGTCACCTACAAGGTCGCCGCCAACGACCTCACCGACGCCAGCAAGAGCCGGCTGGAACGGGCCATTCACACGGCCCAGGAGTCCGGGCTGACCGTCGAGGCCGGTGGAAGCGCGATGGACGACGGCGGCGGGCCCGGCGGTGCGGCCGAGGTGATCGGTGTCGCGATAGCCGCCGTCGTGCTGCTGATCACCTTCGGTTCGCTGGCCGCCGCCGGGCTGCCGCTGCTGACCGCCATCATCGGCGTCGGCGTGAGCATGGCCACCATCCTGACCCTGTCCGAGGCGCTGGGCCTGTCCACGACGACCGGCACCCTGGCGATGATGCTGGGTCTCGCGGTCGGCATCGACTACGCCCTGTTCGTCGTCTCCCGCTACCGCGAGGAGCGGGCCAAGGGCCGGGTGCCGCAGGAGGCGGCCGGTCTGGCGGTCGGCACGGCCGGTTCCGCGGTCGTGTTCGCCGGGCTCACCGTCGTGATCGCGCTGGCCGGACTCGCGGTGGTCGGCATCCCGATGCTCACCAGGAT
The DNA here is from genome assembly GCF_017874715.1 of Streptomyces iranensis. GTDB lineage: Bacteria > Actinomycetota > Actinomycetes > Streptomycetales > Streptomycetaceae > Streptomyces > Streptomyces iranensis. The sequence goes on from NZ_JAGGLR010000026.1 coordinate 162,100, forward strand.
GGGCCTGGCCGCGGCGGGCGCGGTCGTCGTCGCCGTACTGGTCGCGCTGACGCTGGTCCCGGCGTTCCTCGGCCTCTGGCCGAACGCCGTGCTCCGGCGGCGGGCCCGCAGGAGCGGACGGATCGAGGAGGAGGGCACCCGGGACAACGGGGGCAGCCGCTGGGCACGGTTCGTGCTGCGGCGTCCGCTGCCCGTGCTGCTGCTCGGCGTGGTGGGCCTCGGGGCCCTCGCGATGCCGATGACGGATCTGCAGCTCGGCATGCCCGGTGACGAGGCCAAGTCGACCTCCACCACCGAGCGGCGGGCCTACGACGCGCTCGCCGAGGGCTTCGGGCCGGGCTTCAACGGGCCGCTGACCGTCGTCGTGGACGCGAAGGCAGTGGACGCGAAGGCCGTGGACGCGAAGGGGGACACCGACCCGAAGGACGCCGCCGACGCGGTCGCGAAGGAGATCGGCGGCACCGAGGGTGTCGTCTCCGTCTCCCCGGCCCGCTTCAACGAAGCCGGTGACACGGCCGTCTTCCAGGTCGTGCCGTCCACGGCGCCGACCGACGAAAGGACCAAGGACCTGGTCACGACCATCCGGGGTGAGCGGCCCGGGGTCGAGTCCGAGACCGGGGCGACCTTCGAGGTCACCGGTACCACCGCGCTGAACATCGACGTCTCCGACAAGGTGCAGGCCGCGCTGGTCCCCTACCTGGTGGTCGTGGTGGGCCTCGCGATCGTGCTCCTGCTGGTGGTCTTCCGGTCCCTGTTCGTCCCGCTGAAGGCGGCCCTCGGCTTCCTGCTGTCGGTGCTGGCCTCCCTCGGCGTGGTCGTCCTCGTCTTCCAACAAGGCCACGGCGCCGGACTCCTGGGCGTGGAGCAGACCGGCCCGATCATGAGCCTGATGCCGATCTTCCTGGTGGGCATCATCTTCGGCCTGGCCATGGACTACGAGGTGTTCCTCGTCTCGCGGATGCGGGAGGCGTACGTCCACGGCGAGGGGCCCGGCCAGGCGATCACATCCGGGTTCCGGCACAGCGCGCGCGTGGTGGTGGCCGCCGCGCTGATCATGATCGCGGTGTTCGCCGGGTTCGTCGGCGAGAGCGACTCCATGGTCAAGATGATCGGGTTCGGGCTCGCCTCCGCCGTCCTGTTCGACGCCTTCGTCGTACGGATGGCGATCGTGCCCGCCGTGCTCGCCCTGCTCGGCGACAAGGCCTGGTGGCTGCCGAAGTGGCTGGACCGGCTGCTGCCCAGGGTCGATGTGGAGGGCGAGGCGCTCGGCCGCGGGGCGGGATCCGGATCGGATTTGGGATCGGGATCGGATTCGGGGTCGGGACCGAATTCGGGGTCGGGATCGGGATCGGGATCGGGATCGGGATCGGGATCGGAACCGGCCGGGACGACCGGCCTGGAAGTGGCCCGCACCTGATCGACCGCCCGCCCCGCCCCCACCGGGGCCGCCCGTGGCGAACGACACGGGCGGCCCCGGCGGCGGTCCGCGCGGGAACGGTCACGGTGGCCCACGGAGCACCGAAACGGTCACGGTGTCTCACGGAGTGCCGAATCCGTCATGGTGGCCCACAGAGCGCCGAATCGGTCACGATGGCCCACAGCAGCGAGCGGAGAGCCCAGCCGATGAGCACCAGCCTTGAGCGTTATACGGACCGTTTCGAGCAGTACGCCGACCGCTACCCCCACGTCATCGACGTGGTGCTCGTCCTGTCGCTGATGGGCTGTGCGGCCCTCGGCAGCAACCTCACCCTGCCCGGCGCCGACCCACCCGACCAGGACAGGACCGCCACCGCCCTCATGGGCGTGTCCTGCCTCGCCCTGCTGAAGTACCGCAGCCATCCGCGCACCGCGGTCGTCGTGACCGCGGTCTGCACCGTGATCGCGATCTCGCTGGGGTACCTGCTGACCCCCCTGCTGCTGGGGCCCGTCATGGCGGCGCTCTACTGGTTGGCCACGCTCACCGACCGCAAGACCACACGAGTCTTCGGCGTCACCAGCATGGCGGCGCTGATGGTCGCGTCAGCGGTCTCCGACTCCATGGACAGCCTGTCCCTGGTGCTCCGGACGATCGGCCCCTTCTTCTGGCTGCTGCTGCCGCTCGCCGCCGGCAACATGACCCGGCTGCGGCGCGCCTACCTGGCATCGGTGCAGGCCCGCGCCGAACACGCCGAGCGCACCCGGGAGGAGGAGGCACGGCTGCGCGTCACCGAGGAGCGCATGCGCATCGCCCGCGAGTTGCACGACGTCGTGGCCCACCACATGGCCCTGGCCAACGCGCAGGCCGGTACGGCCGCTCACCTCGCGCTCACCAGTCCGCAGCAGACGAAGAAGATACTCACCGATCTGACCGGCACCACGTCCTCCGCGCTGCGCGAGCTGAAGGCCACGCTGGGACTGCTGCGCCGATGCGACGACCCGGCCTCCGCGTCGCTGGAGCCGTCTCCCGGCCTCGCTCGGCTGCCCGAGCTCGTCTCGGCGTGCGCGTCCGCGGGACTCGCCGTCACGGTCAGTACGACAGGGGAGCCCCGCCCGCTCTCCCCCGGGGTGGACCTGACCGCGTTCCGGATCGTGCAGGAGGCGCTCACCAACGTCTCCAAGCACGCCGCCGTGGACTCCGCACAGGTACGTCTGGCCTACTCCGGATCACGCCTGCTGATCACGGTCAGCAATGACGGTCCGGACACCGACGGCACCGCCGATGCCGCCGATGCCGCCGACGCCGCCAAGGCTGTGCCGGGCCGGGGCTTCGGCGTCATGGGCATGCGTGAACGCGCCCGCACCATCGGCGGCGAACTCTGCGCGGGACCCCGCCCGGAAGGCGGCTTCGAGGTCACCACCGCGCTGCCGCTCCAGCCCTCGGCATCCGAAGCATCCGAAGCGCCCGAAGCACCTGAAGCGTCCGAAGCGGCGGAAGCGTCCGTAGGCGCCACGGACGCTCCCGCGGGAGGAGAGAAGTCATGACCATCAGGGTGCTGCTCGCCGACGACCAGACCTTGCTGCGGGCCACCTTCCGGATTCTGATCGACTCCTGCGAGGACATGACGGTGGTCGGCGAGGCATCGGACGGCGCGGAGGCGCTGGAGCTGACCCGCGCCCACCACCCCGACATCGTCCTCATGGACATCCGGATGCCGGGCACGGACGGTCTCGCCGCCACCTCCGCGATCTGCGCCGCCCCGGAGCTGGCCGCCACCCGCGTCCTCATCCTGACGACGTTCGAGACCGAGGACTACGTCGCCCAGGCGCTGCGCGCCGGTGCCAGTGGCTTCCTCGGCAAGGACGTCACCGCCGACACCCTGCTGGCCGGGCTGCGCACCGTCGCCTCCGGCGAGGCGCTGCTGTCACCCGCCGCGACCCGCACCCTCATCACGAACTTCCTCATGTCTCCCGCCCCCGACGCCCACCTCGCGCCTCCGCAACGCCTGTCGGAGCTCACCGTCCGCGAGCGCGAGGTGATGGGCCTGGCCGCCGAGGGCCGGTCCAATACCGAGATCGCCGAGGTCCTCACGCTCAGCCCGCTGACCGTGCGCACCCACGTTCACCGAGCGATGACGAAACTGGGCGCCCGCGACCGCGCCCAACTGGTGGTCATCGCCTACCAGACGGGCCTGGTACGGGCGACTCCGCCCACACCGTGACCGTGGCCGTGACGGTGGCCGTGGCCGCCGACCGGCGTCACGGCAGGAGCTCACTTCTCGATCGGCGGGCAGTAGCCGGTGTCGTTGCCGATGGAGTTGATCGTGGCGTTGTCCCTGTGGTCGTCCGCGTAGTTGATCTGGTCCGTGCACTTCATGTCACCCTTCCTGAGGGTGCCCTTGGAGGATTCCTCCTTCTGGATCGGCGGGCAGTAGCCGGTGTCGTTGCCGATGGAGTTGATCGTGGCGTTGTCCCTGGAGTCCCCGGCGTAGTCGATCTGGTTCGTGCACCTCATGCCAGGCTTCCTGGGGGTGCCCTTGGCGGTGTCCTTGGCCTGGTCCTGGTCCTTCGCCGTGGGTGCGGAGGACTGCGGGGCGCTCGCCGAGGCGGAGGGTGAGGACGGGGACGAGGACGAGGAGTCCGTCTCGCCGTCCTGGCACGCCGTGAGCCCGAGCGCGGCGACCGCGATGATCATGGCGGCGGCGGCCTTGCGGGCGTGGCGGTTGTGGCGGAGGGCGGTGCGGTGCGACATGGTCTTCCCCGTTCTCGCATGGTGTCTCGCGACGTGGTGGTTCCGGCTCGTGAGAACAAGGCTGTCGGTCACCGCTGTTGATCCACCGCCGTACGGCTAACGCTCCGCTAATGCCCGGACGGGCCGTCGGAGTGGAGTGGTTGCGGAGTGGCTTCCGACCGCGGTTAGGTTAGGCAAGCCTAATTTTCTGCCCTATGCTGCGGTGCCATGAGCTGGTGGCAGCTGGTCGGGGTGAGTCTTTCCTGCGCTCTTGTGCTGGTGGTGCTGTTCGCCGCAGTGATCGTCGGCGGACTGCTGGTGGCCAGGGACGCGCTGGTCGACGACTATCCGACCGCGATCCGGGAGCGCTATGGCGCGCAAAGTGCGCGGGGGAAGCGGACGGCCGGGGTCATGGGGGCGTTGAACGCGGTGGTGTTCATCGCTGTGCCGGTCGCCGGGATGGTCGATCTGCACGGTCGGACCGACGGCGGGCTCGGCTTCTGGCGCGCGTTCGTCTTCGGGGGTCTGATCTGGCTCGCCCTCATCCTCTTTGACCTGGTGGTTCTGGACTGGTGGCTGTTCTGCACGGTCCAGCCCCGGTTCATGGTGCTGCCCGGGACGGAGGGCATGGCCGAGTACCGGGACTACGGCTTCCACTGGCGGGTGCTCGTTCCCCGTCCCGTTCCCTGGCCGCTGCTGACGGTCCTTGGGTACGGGGCGGTCGTCGGTGCTGTTTCGGCCCTGGTCGAGGCGCTTTTCTGAGTGGTCGGCCGGAGGCGGCGGTATGGATTTCCCTTAGCGGGGAGAACGACGTACAGTTACGTCTACCGACGCGGGGTGGAGCAGCTCGGTAGCTCGCTGGGCTCATAACCCAGAGGTCGCAGGTTCAAATCCTGTCCCCGCTACTCAGGTATCGAGGGCCCGGCACTCTTCAGTGCCGGGCCCTCGGTCGTTCGGTCACGCCGAGGGCCCCGCCGCCATCAGCGCGTGGCCTTCCAGCCCACCGGGCGCTTGGTGTCATCGCCTGTGCTGTACGTCACCACCGACGGGCGTATGCCGTTGGGCACCAGGAACACCTTGCACAGGGAGATCTTCGCCCCCACCGCGAAGTCGTCCGGGTCCTTCCCCGGGCAGGCCGTCACCTCGGTGTCGCCGGTGATGAGCGGCTGGTCGTCCACACCGCCTGTGTCCTCGAGCCCGGTGGGGGTGTTGAGGAAGGGGTAGTGGAGGGAGCTCTCGCCGATGTTCTCGAAGGTCATGGTGACGTAGTACGGCTGGGTGGTCCGTACGTCGGACGGTTCCACACCCGCCGTCCTCAGCTCGGCACGGGTGCCCTTGCGCACGCTCACCGCCGTGACCCGCAGGGCGCCGCGCATATGGTCCGAGCCGCGCTTGTAGGTGACCGAGGTGGGCTCGCCGAGCCGGAGGGTCTTGCCGCCGTCGCTGTCGGCCGCCATGTCGGCGCGGGTCGCGGGCTGCCGTCGGCCGGACGCGGCGGTGTCGTCCTCGCAGCCGGCGGTGGCGAGGGCGAGGAGGGTGACGCCGAGGGCGCAGACGAGAGCGGTCCCGGATCGGGCGGCGGCGCGAGGCGGGCGGCGGTTGAGCATGGACGGTCCCCCGGTGGTTGGTGATGGTGGGTCGGTGACGACGTCGAGCGGGTGGTGACTGCCGTAGATGGATACGCCGGTCACGGAGCGTCAGTTCACCCTCTCGGTTCCCCTTGTGGTGATCTTGCTACCGCAGATCATCATGGGCGTGACAAAACCACTGGTCGAGGCTGTGATCAACTCGGGGCTCGAGCTTGGGACGAGGCTGTAGCAATACGCCCGGGGCAACTACCGTGATCCGTATGGACGATCCCGCCGTGGTGTCGGTGCAGCGGTTCTGGCAGGAGCTCGGGCTGCCCGGACTCATCGATGTGCACACCCACTTCATGCCCCAGCGCGTACTGGACAAGGTCTGGGCCTTCTTCGACGCCGTCGAGCCCCGCTGGCACATCACCTACCGCGAGGAGGAGGACGAACGCCTCGCGGTGCTACGGGCGTTCGGGGTGCGGGCCTTCACCTCGATGCTCTACCCCCACAAGCCCGACATGGCGCGGTGGCTGAACGACTGGGCGGCCGATTTCGCCGCCCGTACGCCCGACTGTCTGCACACCGCGACCTTCTTCCCCGAGCCCGGGGTGGAGGGGTACGTGCGCACGGCGCTCGAGGGCGGGGCGCGGGTGTTCAAGGCCCATGTGCAGGTGGGGGCGTATGACCCGGGCGACCAGCTGCTCGACCCGGTGTGGGGCATGCTCGCCGAGAGCGGGACGCCCGCCGTCATCCACTGCGGCTCGGGGCCCCACCCGGGCAAGTACACCGGACCGGAGCCGGTGGGGCGGGTGCTGGCCCGGCATCCTCGGCTGCGCCTGGTCATCGCGCATATGGGGCTGCCGGAGTACGCGGACTTCCTGGGGCTGGCGGAGCGGTACGAGGAGGTCCACCTGGACACCACGATGGCCTTCACCGACTTCACCGAGAGCCGATGGCCGTTTCCGCGGTCGGAGCGGGAGCGGCTGGCCGCTCTGGGGGACCGGGTGCTGTTCGGGAGCGACTTCCCCAACATCCCCTACGGATACCGGCATGCGCTGGACGCGCTGACGCGGGTCGGGCAGGGCGAGGAGTGGCTGCGCGGGGTGTGTTACGGGAACGCGGCGCGGCTGTTCGGGATATGACGGGTTGTGTATATGACGGGTTGTGTATGACGGGTCGTGGCTGCTCCGGATGCGCCCATTGATGCGCCTATTGATGCGCCTATTGATGTGCCTATTGGCGCGCCCATTGATGCGCCCCTTGTGGACAGAGCGCGGCTGTCCTGGATATGGGGCTCGCCCGGTGCCCGCGTCGGCGCCGGGCGAGGAGGCTGCTGGGATCGGTCAGCTCTTGTCCAGCGGCAGCGCCTCGGCCAGCGTGCGCCACTGCTCGCGGGGGAGGCCCTGGCCGTCGCTCACCACCTGGATCGCGATGTGGTCCGCACCCGCGGCCAGGAACTCGTCCACGCGCGCCCGGATCGTCTCCGCGTCGCCGAGCGCGTACATGGCGGCGAGGAGACGGTCGCTGCCGCCGTCCGCGAAGTCCGCGTCCTCGAAGCCCAGCCGCTTGAAGTTGTTGGTGTAGTTGGGCAGCGCCAGGTAGCGGCCGAGGTAGTCGCGGGCGGTGGCGCGGGCGCGCTCGAGGTCCGTGTCGAGGACGACCTTCAGCTCGGGCGCGAGCACGGCCTCCTTGCCCAGGGCGTCGCGGGCCTTGGCGGTGTGCTCCGGGGTGACGAGGTACGGATGCGCGCCGGCCGCGCGGTCGCGGGACAGCTCGAGCATCTTGGGGCCGAGCGCGGCCAGGACCCGCTGGGCGGCGGGGACGGGGGCGGGGGCGGAGTCCAGCGCGGTCAGGTACTCCTTCATCGCCGTGTACGGGCGCTTGTAGCGCTCACCGGCGAGCGCGCTGTGGCTCACGCCGAGGCCGAGGAGGAAGCGGCCGTCGTGGGCGGCGTTGAGCGCGGTGTGCCGCTCGGCGACGTAGGCCGCCTCGTGGTCCCAGATGCTCAGGATTCCGGTCGCGACGGTGATCCGGGAGGTGGCGTCCAGCAGGACTCCGGCCTGATCCGGGCTGGGACTGCCACCGAGCCAGACGGCGCCGTACCCCAGCTCGTCCAGCTCGGCCACTGCCTCGCTGACCTGCTCTGATGGGGCGACATCCAGCTTCAGGGCCGCGGTCCAGATGCCGATCTTGCCAAGTGCGGGACGAGAAGTCATACAGGGGGAAGCCGGAGAGTCCTTCCGGTTATTCCGTGGCCCCCGCAGCTGTTCCCCGGTTTTCCGCTGTTCCGCCTCCCGGCCGGTCTCGTCCCGCCTCCACAGGATTCTCAGGTAATTCACAGGCGGCCGAAAGGGACCTCTCAGGGCCCGATCCGAGGGTGGAGGTCATGATGCCGACCTCGCCTCATGGGCGTACCGAGCTGCTGCGCCCCGACGGGAGCCCCGTCCGGGTGCTGGTTGTGGACGACGAGTCGGCGCTCGCCGACCTGTTGTCGATGGCACTGCGCTACGAGGGGTGGGAGGTGCGCACCGCTGGTGACGGCGCGGAGGCGATCCGGATCACCCGAGAGCTGCGCCCGGACGCGGTGCTCCTGGACATCATGCTGCCCGATATGGACGGGCTCGCGGTGCTGGGGCGGCTGCGCCGCGAACTGCCCGATGTCCCGGTGCTGTTCCTGACCGCGCGGGACGCGGTGGAGGACCGGATCGCGGGGCTGACGGCGGGCGGCGACGACTACGTCACCAAGCCGTTCAGCCTGGAGGAGGTCGTCGCCCGGCTGCGCGGGCTGCTGCGCAGGTCGGGGGCGGCGGCCGCGCGCAGTGAGTCGGTGCTGGCCGTCGGCGATCTGATCCTGGACGAGGACAGCCACGAGGTGTCGCGCGGTGGACAGGAGATCCATCTCACCGCGACCGAGTTCGAGCTGCTGCGCTATCTCATGCGCAATCCGCGCCGGGTGCTCAGCAAGGCGCAGATCCTCGACCGGGTCTGGAGCTATGACTTCGGCGGCCAGGCCAACGTGGTCGAGCTCTACATCTCGTATCTGCGGCGCAAGATCGACGCCGGGCGCAGCCCGATGATCCACACCCGGCGGGGCGCCGGGTATCTGATCAAGCCTGGGGAGTAGACACCGTGGCGCATCCCCCGCCCCGGCCGCCCTGGGGCCCCGACATGCCCGGCACCGACGGCATGCCTGACGTCCCCGAGTCGTCCGGCGCCTCCGGGATGCCCGGTGCCGCCGGTCCCCCCGGGGTACCCGGCGCCTCCCAGCCGCCCCAGGGCGCGGGAGCGGCGCGGGGGCGCGCGCACGCCCGGCGCGCCCAGCGGTCGGGACGCGCTCAGCGGTCGGGACGCGCTCAGCGGGCGGGGAACGCTCAGCGGGCCGGGCGCGCTCAGCGGGCCGGGCGCCGCCCCTGGTCCCTGCGGACCCGCCTGGTCGTCTCGGCCGTCGCGCTGATCGCGGTGGTCTGCGCGGTGATCGGCTCGGTCACGACCCTCGCCCTGCAGTCGTACCTCCAGGGCCAGGTGGACGACGATCTGCGCGCGTCCGTCGGGCGGTTCCTGAACAAGCCGGGACCGGAGCGCGAGCTCCCCCGGGACGATGTGCTCTTCGTCGCCTCGCCCGGTCAGCCCATCGGCACGGTCGGGGCGCGGTTCGGCCAGGACGGCGAGATCTCCAGGTCGGGCAAGAGCAATGACTCGCCCATGACGAACGAGATCGACGCCGAGAGCCGGGTGGACCCCCTGACCAGCGGTCAGCAGAAGGCGATCGCCGCCGTCCCCCTGGACGGAGACGTGCACACCATCGATCTGCCCGGCCTCGGCGGCTATCGGGCGGTGGCCCAGCCGGACCACCGGGATGGCGGCATCATCCTCGCCTTCCCGCTCGACCAGACGCAGGAGACGGTCAACACCCTCATCCTCGTGGAGGTCTGTGTGGCCGCGGCCGGGCTGGTCGCGGCCGGGATCGCCGGGGCCGCGATGGTCGGCATCTCGCTGCGCCCGCTGCGCCGGGTGGCGGCGACCGCGACCCGGGTCTCCGAACTCCCCCTGCACAGCGGCGAGGTGGCGCTGCGCGAGCGCGTCCCGGCCTCGGAGGCCGATCCGCGCACCGAGGTCGGCCAGGTGGGGGCGGCGCTGAACCGCATGCTCGGCCATGTGGAGTCGGCGCTCGCGGCCCGACAGGAGAGCGAGACGCGGGTGCGGCAGTTCGTCGCCGACGCCAGCCATGAGCTCCGTACGCCGCTCGCCTCGATCCGCGGCTACGCCGAGCTGACCCGGCGCGGCCGGGAGGAGATCGGGCCCGACACCCGGCATGCCCTCGGCCGGGTCGAGTCCGAGGCCGGGCGGATGACCGGGCTGGTCGAGGATCTGCTGCTGCTGGCCCGGCTGGACGCGGGACGGCCGCTGGAATGCGCGGAGGTCGATCTGTCCCCGCTGGTCGTGGACGCGGTCAGCGACGCGCGGGCGGTCGGCTCGGACCACGAGTGGCGGCTGGAGCTGCCCGATGAACCGGCGGTCGTCTTCGGCGACGACGCCCGGCTGCGCCAGGTGCTGGTGAACCTCCTCGCCAACGCGCGGACGCACACCCCGGCCGGTACCACGGTCACGGCGCGGGTGCTGTGGGGCGGGCCGCAGGCGTCGCCGTACCCCTCGCCGTATCCGGCGCCGTACGGCCTGTCCTACGGCGTCTCCTACCGGGTGCCCTCAGGGGCGTCCCCCGGGATGCCCTACGGACCTCCCCCTGGGGCCGCCGGGCCCGGTGGGCCCCATGGGCACCGTAAGGGGCGCGGCTCGCCGTACGCCCAGGCGTCCGCCGAGCCGTACGTCCCGCCCTACGCCCCGCCCTACGGCTCCCCGTACGCGGCCGCCCGCGCCGCCGGGGCCTTCGGCCCGCCGCAGCCGCCCTCGTACGTCTCGCTGGAGATCGAGGACGACGGTCCTGGCATCCCGCCCGAGCTGCTGCCGCATGTCTTCGAGCGGTTCGCGCGCGGCGACGCCTCGCGCTCCCGCGCCGCGGGCAGTACGGGGCTCGGCCTGGCCATCGTGCACGCGGTCGTGGCCGCGCACGACGGACGGGTGACGGTGGACAGCGTGCCAGGACGCACCGTGTTCGGCGTCCACCTGCCCGTGCACCGGGTCGTTCACCGGGGCGTAACGGACTCACAGGCAGGCCACAGGCTGACCACACAGCCGTGACAGCGCGGCTCGCGACCGTCGACCGCATGCGAACCGACACCCCTCTCGGGGCTCCGCCCGAGACACCTCTCCAAACCTTGCCCGTGCGCGGGCCGGTGACGGTCGTCCGCGGCCGTCCGGTGCTGGACGTCGTCATCCCCGTCTACAACGAGGAAGCGGACCTCGAGCGGTGCGTACGACGGCTGCACGACCATCTGGCCCGCACTTTCCCGTACGGCTTCCGGATCACCATCGCCGACAACGCCAGTACGGACCGCACGCCCGACCTCGCGGCCTACCTGGACGAGAGCATCGAGGAGGTGACGGCGGTCCGGCTGGAGCAGAAGGGGCGGGGGCGGGCGCTGCGCACCGTGTGGTCGCTGTCCGAGGCGCCCGTGCTCGCCTATATGGACGTCGATCTGTCCACGGACCTCAAGGCGCTGCTGCCGCTGGTGGCCCCGCTGATCTCCGGGCACTCCGACCTGGCGATCGGATCGCGGCTGTCCCGCAGCTCACGGGTGGTGCGCGGGCCCAAGCGGGAGTTCATCTCACGGGCGTACAACCTGATTCTGCGGGGCAGCCTGGCCGCCCGCTTCTCCGACGCCCAGTGCGGATTCAAAGCCATCCGTAAGGACGTCGCGGAGCGGCTGCTGCCACTGGTCGAGGACACCGGGTGGTTCTTCGACACCGAGATGCTGGTGCTGGCCGAGCGGGCCGGGCTGCGCATCCACGAGGTGCCGGTGGACTGGGTGGACGACCCCAACAGCACGGTCCACATCGTGAAGACGGCCGCCGAGGACCTCAAGGGTGTGTGGCGGGTGGGGCGCGCGCTGGCCACCGGTGCGCTGCCGCTGGACCGGGTGCGCCGTCCGTTCGGCGACGATCCGCGCGACCGGGAGCTGAGCGGGGTGCCGAAGGGCCTGGCCCGCCAGCTGGTCGGGTTCTGTGTGGTCGGCGCGCTGAGCACACTGGTCTATCTGCTGCTGTACTCCCTCTTCCGGATGGGCACCGGCCCGCAGGTGGCCAACGCGCTGGCGCTGCTGCTGTCGGCGCTCGGCAACACCGCGGCCAACCGGAGACTCACCTTCGGCGTACGCGGCCGGGACCGCGCGATGCGCCACCAGGCCCAGGGGCTGGTCGTCTTCGGCATCGGCCTCGTGCTGACCAGCGGCTCCCTCGCCGCCCTGGACGCCGTCCCCGGCACCGCCTCGCACGGCACCGAACTGGCCGTGCTGATCGCGGCGAACCTCGCCGCCACCGTTCTGCGCTTCCTGCTCTTCCGGGCCTGGGTCTTCCCGTCGGACAGCGGGGCCACGACCGCCCACGACCCGAGGACCGATCGATGACCACCTACGACTACGGCACCCGCGAGGCCGGACCGCCGCCGACCCCCGCCGCCGCTCCCCGGCCGGGGCCGCGGGTGCCCGGTGGCTCGCGCCTGGCGCGGGCCTGGAGAGGACGGCCGGAGGACCCGCGCTGGGCGCGGCCCGCCCTGTGGGCCCTGCTGGCCGCCACCACCGTGCTCTATCTGTGGAGCCTGGGCGCGTCCGGCTACGCCAACCAGTTCTACTCGGCCGCCGTGCAGGCGGGCGGCGAGAGCTGGAAGGCGTTCTTCTTCGGCTCCTCCGACGCCGCGAACTCCATCACCGTCGACAAGCCCCCGGCCGCGCTGTGGCCGATGGCCCTGTCGGTGCGGCTCTTCGGCCTCTCCTCCTGGGCGGTCCTCGCCCCCGAGGCGCTGATGGGCGTCGCGACGGTCGGGGTGCTGTACGCGGCCGTACGGCGCAGGTTCGGCGCGGCCGCCGGGCTTATCGCGGGCGCGGCGCTCGCGGTGACCCCGGTCGCGGCGCTGATGTTCCGCTTCAACAACCCCGACGCGCTGCTGTGCCTGCTGATGGTCTCGGCCGTCTACTGCGTGCTGCGCGCCCTGGAGGACGCGCGCACCAAGTGGCTGGTGCTGGCCGGGGTCTGCTTCGGCCTCGGCTTCCTCACCAAGACGCTTCAGGCGTGGCTGATCCTGCCGCCGCTCGCGGTGGTGTACGCGGTGTGCGCCCCGGCGAAGTTCGGCCGGCGGATCGGGCAGCTGCTGCTCGCGGGGCTCGCGATGGTGGTCTCCGGCGGCTGGTGGGTCGCGATCGTCGAGCTGTGGCCGGAGTCCTCGCGCCCGTACATCGGCGGTTCGCAGCACAACAGCTTCCTGGAGCTGACCTTCGGCTACAACGGTCTGGGCCGGATCAACGGCGATGAGACCGGCAGCGTCGGCGGGGGCGGTCCGGGCGGTCCGGGCGGTCGCGGTGGCGGCCGGTGGGGCGATACCGGGATCGACCGGCTCTTCGGCTCCGACATGGGCGGTCAGATCGCCTGGCTGCTGCCCGCGGCGTTCATCCTGCTGGCGGCGGGGATCTGGCTGACCTGGCGGGCGAAGCGCACCGACACCCGGCGCGCGGCCTTCCTGGTGTGGGGCGGGGCGCTGCTGATGACGTTCGCCACCTTCAGCTTCATGTCCGGGATCTTCCACCAGTACTACAACATCGCGCTGGCGCCCTATATCGCGGCGCTCGTGGGCATGGGCGCGGCCCTGCTGTGGGAGCGGTGGAGCGAAGGCGGCCGGGCGGGGGCGGCGGCCTCGGCGGTGCTGGCCGTGACGGTCGCGGTCACCGCGTACCTGTCGTACGTCCTGCTGGGACGGTCGCCGGACTGGTACCCCTGGCTGCGCTGGGCGGTGCTGATCGGCGGGCTCGCGGCGGCGGCCGGGCTGCTGCTGACGGCGCGCCTGGGCCGGAGGGCGGCGCTGGCCGCGGCGGGACTCGGGCTCGCGGCGGGGCTGGCCGGGCCGGTCGCGTACACGCTCAACACGGTGGACACCCCGAAGCACGGTTCCATCGTGACGGCCGGTCCGTCGGTGGCGGGCGGTATGGGCGGCCCCGGTGGCGGCTTCCCGGGCGGCGGCCGGGGCGGTCCGCCGGGGATGCAGAACGGACGCCAGGGCGCGGGCCAGCAGGGGCAGGGCAGCCAGGGTGGTCAGGGCCAGCAGGGACAAGGCCAGCAGGGTCAGGGCCAGGGCGGTCCGCAGGGCATGCCGGGCGGTGGCACCGGCGGTGGCACCGGTGGCGGTCAGCCGGGTGGTGGCCAGAACGGCTTCCCCGGCGGGGGCTTCCCGGGCGGTGGCCAGTCCCCGCGCAACGGCACGGGCAACTCCCAGGGCGGCCAGGGGCAGAACGGCCGGCCGGGCATGCTGCCCGGCGGCGGCATGGGCGAGGGCGGTCGCCGTGGCGGCGGTATGGGCGGACTGCTCGACGGTCAGCAGGTCGACGCCGACGTGGAGGCGAAGCTGGAGAAGAACGCCGACGATTACACCTGGGCGGCCGCGGCGATCGGCTCCCAGAACGCCGCGAGCTACCAACTCGCCACCGAGAAACCCGTGATGGCCATCGGTGGCTTCAACGGCAGCGACCCGTCCCCGACGCTCGCCCAGTTCAAGGAGTATGTGAAGCAGGGCAGGATCCACTACTTCATCTCCTCGGGCACCGGCATGGGCGGCGGGCCGGGTGGCGGCCAGGGGACCTCGTCCCAGATCACCTCCTGGATCGAGGCCACCTACAAGAAGGTCACCGTGGGCGGCTCCACGCTCTATGACCTGACTCAGAAGGCGTAGACGTAGGTACGGGCCGGTGGTCGCGGGTTCACCCCGCGGCCACCGGCCCGTACGCGTATGCGACGCGCGCACATAATTCGCTGTACAGCGTACAGCGCCACTTGTACGGTGTAAGGCCCAGCTCATCGTCATACACCGTATAAGCCCGCCTGGAGTCCCCATGACGGTCTCGACCGCTGACGCCGCCTCCGCGCCACTCGATCAGTCCCCGGGTGGCCATCCTCAGCGCTGGCTGATCCTCGCCGTGATCTGCCTGGCCCAGCTCACCGTGTTGCTGGACAACACGATCCTCAATGTGGCGGTCCCCTCGCTGGCCAGGGAGATGGATGCCCGCACGGCCGAGATCCAGTGGATGATCAATGCCTATTCGCTGGTCCAGTCGGGGCTGCTGCTCACCGCGGGCAGCGCCGCCGACCGCTATGGGCGGAAGAAGCTGCTGGCCGCCGGGCTCGCCCTGTTCGGCATCGGCTCGTTCGCGGCGTCGATGGCGCAGGATCCCGGCCAGCTGATCGCCGCCCGCGCGGGTATGGGCATCGGCGGGGCGCTGCTGATGACCACGACGCTCGCCGTCGTGGTGCAGGTCTTCGACGAGGGCGAACGGGCCAAGGCCATCGGGCTGTGGGGTGCGGTCGGCTCGCTCGGCTTCGCGGCGGGGCCGCTGATCGGCGGCGCGCTGCTGGAGCACTTCTGGTGGGGTTCGATCTTCCTGATCAATATCCCGGTGGCGCTGCTCGGGCTGGTGGCCGTGGTCTGGCTGGTGCCGGAGTCGAAGGCGCCGACCAGCGACCGCCCCGATCTGCTCGGCGCGCTGCTGTCCACGGTCGGCATGACCGGCATCGTCTTCGCGATCATCTCCGGGCCGGAGCACGGCTGGACCTCCAGCCGGGTGCTGCTGTCCGCCTTCATCGGCATCACCGTGATGACCGGATTCGCGCTGTGGGAGCGTCATATTCCGTATCCGATGCTGGATATGCACTTCTTCCGCGACCGCCGGTTCGTGGGCGCGGTGGCGGGCGGCATCCTGGTGGCCTTCGGGATGGGCGGTTCGCTCTTCCTGCTCACCCAGCACCTGCAGTTCGTGCTCGGCTATGACGCGCTGGACGCGGGGCTGCGCACCGCGCCGCTCGCGCTGGTGATCGTCGTGCTCAATCTCACCGGTGTCGGCGCGCGGCTGCTGCCCAAGCTCGGGACCCCGGTGACCATCGTCGGTGGGATGGTGCTGCTCTCGGCCGGTCTCGCCGCCATCGCGACGCTCGGTGCGGATGGCTATGGCGGAATGCTCTTCGGGCTGGTGGTGATGGGGGCCGGTATCGCGCTGGCCATGCCCGCGATGGCGAACGCCATCATGTCGGCCATCCCACCGGAGAAGGCTGGGGTGGGCGCGGGGGTCAACGGCACGCTCACCGAATGCGGCAACGGGCTCGGTGTCGCGGTCCTCGGCGCCGTGCTCAACTCCCGCTTCGGCTCGCTGCTGCCCGCCGTCGCCACCGGAGCGGGCTCGCTCCCGGCCGCTCTCGCCGCCGCCCGTACCCCCGAGGACCGCGAGGCCGTCGCGGACGCCTTCGCCTCGGGTGTGGAGACCAGCCAGCTGGTCGGCGCGGCGGCCGTGCTGGCGGGTGGAGTGCTGGCCGCACTGCTGCTCAGCAGGGCTGAACGATCTTCACAGGAGGCCCCGGCGGCATAGCATCTTCAAGTAGTGAGGTGCCGCGTGCCCGGTCCCGGGTCATATGTGGCGCCAGCGCACCGGAGAAAGAGAGGCGCCGCCATGGCAACCGGCAGCCGCACCGTTCCCCCACGGTCCAGCGTCTGGCTCTCCGAGCGTAAAACCCCCAAGCGCAAGGGCGACCAGCAGCCCGTCGGGCTCGACCATCTGAAGATCGTCGCGGCGACGATGCGGCTGCTGGACGCCGAGGGTCTTTCGGGCTTCTCGATGCGACGGCTCGCGGCGGAGCTCGGGGTGACCGCCATGTCGGTCTACTGGTACGTGGAGACCAAGGATCATCTGCTCGAACTCGCCCTCGACGCGGCCATGGGCGAGATAGCGCTGCCCATCGAGGCCGTCAGCTCCGTCGAGGCCGTCGGCTCCGTCGAGGCCGTCGGCTCCATCGAAGGCCTTGAGTACGCCCCGGCCGAGCCGCGGGACTGGCATGAGCAGTTGCGCCAGGTCGCCTCCGAGTACCGGCGGGTGCTGGTGCGCCACCCCTGGCTGGCGGCGCTGCTGGGGGAGTACCTCAACATCGGGCCCAACGCGGTGGTCTTCAACAACGCCGCGCTGGCCGTGATGCGCAACAGCGGGCTGCCGGACGACAGGATCACCAGCGCGCTGGCCCTCGTCTACCAGTTCGTCTACGGCTTCGGCACGATCGAGGGCCGCTTCTTCGCCCGCTGCCGGGCGGCGGGAGTCACCCAGGACGAGCTGTTCCACGAGATGATGGGCACGGTCGAGGACCGTATGGAGTTCGACGAGGCGCGGAAGATCATGGAGGCTCGCGGCGGCACCACGGTCCAGGAGATGCAGGACCGCGACTTCACCTTCGCCCTGGACCTCGCGATCGCCGGTATCGAAGCCCTGAGGGACCGATAGCGCGCGGTGGCGGGCAGGTCAGGCCGTGGGGAGCTGCTCGCCCTGCACCGCCTGTATGTCCAGCTCCACCCGCAGGGTGGTGCCGATCGCCGCGATGCCCGCCGCGACCACCTGGTTGTAGTTCATCGCGAAGTCCTCGCGGCGCAGCTCGGCGACGGCCCGGAAGGCCGCCCGCACCCCGCCCCAGGGGTCGGGGCCCGTGCCCAGGTACGTCAGGTCCAGGTCCACGTCCCGGACCACGCCGTGCATCGACAGCTCGCCATGGACCGTCCAGCGGTCGGCCCCGGCCGCGCTCAGATGCGTGCTTCGGTACGTCAGCTCCGGGAACTCCTCCACATTGAGGAAGTCGGGCGACTTCAGATGGCCGTCCCGCATCGTGTTGCCGGTGTCGATGCTGGCGGCCCGCATGACCGCCTCGACGCGCGACTTCTCGATGTCCTCGGCGACCTCGATCCGCCCGCCGAACTCGGTGAACCGGCCGTGGACGCTGGAGATCCCCAGGTGCTGGGCGACCGCGGCCACCGTCGAATGCGCCGGGTCGATCGTCCACGCCCCGGGCGGCGGAAGCTCCACCCCGCCCTGGCGCGCCAGTACCACCGTGCCCACGTCGGCCCGCCCGGAGGCCGTGACGATCGCCGTGGACGCGACCGGGGCATAGCCGACCGCGGTGGCGATGATCGTGTACGGCCCCGGCGGCAGCGGCCCGTCGGTCCGCACGGCGCCGTCCGTGTCGGCCTGCGCGCGCAGCACCTGGGCACCCGTCATATCGGTGACGGTCAGCACCGCGTGCTGGACCGCCCAGCCGTCGCGGGTGTGGATCCGGGCCCGCAGCCCCGCTCCCCCGCCTGCTCCTGCTCCTGTGGTCGTCATGCCGCGTTTCGCTCCCGCTCGGGTGTCGCCGTGTTGCTCGTGTCGCTCATGTCGCCCGGCGCGCTGGTCGTGCGCGTCGCGCTGTTCGTACTCGTGGTGCTGGTCGTGCTTGCCGTGCTGGTGGTCGTGCTTGCCGTGCTCGTGGTACTTGCCGTGCTGGTGGTACTCGTCGGGTCTGTGCGCCGGATCCGGGCGGCGGTGTCAGGCCGTCCCCTGCCTTCACTACACCGCCGCCGGGATCCGGGTTCCGGGTCCGGCTGAGAAATCCGCCGCCCGGACCGGGGCCGGGGCGCGACTCCGCTCTTGCGCGCCCCGGGCCCGGGGTTCCGTCACTCGCCCGGGTGGGCGAGCTCCACGTCGTGGCCGTCGACGCCGGGCCCGGAGACCGTCAGCGCCCCCGCGACCGGCGGGTAGCCGCTCGCGATGACCGTGTAGTCGCCCGCGTCCAGGTCGGTGAAGGCGTACGCGCCGTCCTCACCGGTGGTGGCGGTGGCGACCACGTTCCCGGCCGAGTCCACGAGGGTGACCCGCGCGTCGGGCAGCGGCCGCCGGTCGGCACCGGCCCGGACTATGCCCTGCACCCGGGCGCCGGCCTGCAGCGCTATCTCCACCCGGGTCAGCCCCTGGGCCCCCACCTCGACGGGCAGGGCCGCGGGCCGGTAGCCCGGCGCGTTCACCGCGACCGTGAAGGTCCCGGAGACCAGTTCCTCGAAGCCGAAGTCGCCCTGTTCACCGGTCTTCCCGGTGGCCAGCACCTCACCGCGGACATCGGTGACCACGACCATCGCCGCTTCCACCGGCCGGCCGTCGGCGGCACCGCGCACGCTGCCCACCAGACCGCTGGTGGCCGACAGGACGATGTCGAAGCCGAGCGGCTCGTCCCCGACCACGACCGTGGACGCCTGCGGCTGGTGGCCGTCGGCCGCCGCGATCAGGACGTACGAGCCGGAACCCGGCGCGTCCAGGGCGTACGAGCCGTCGGGGTGCGCCACCGATCGGCCCAGCTGCCGCCCGGCGAGCGAGATCAGCGTCACCGCGGCGCGGGCGACGGGGCCGCCCTCCGCGTTCCGCACGAAGCCGTGCACACCCTGCCGGGGCTGACGGTCCGCGCCGTCGCCCCCGGCGGAGGCGAAGGCCGTAAGGCGCTGCGGAGCGGTGGCCGTCTGCGGGGCGGTGGCCGCGAGGGCACCGGCGGCGTCCGGCTCGGCGGCCGGGGCGCCCACGAGGGCGGGCTCGAGGTCGGCGACCTGCCCGAGGGTGGCCGTGGCCGCCACCGTGTCGGCCGGGGCCGCGTCGGCGGCCGGGGTGTCCGAGGTGGCCCCGGCGGCCTGCTGGGTGCCGGAGTTGGTCTTCAGGGCGACCTCCTTGATGAACAGGGTCAGCAGGAAGGCGAGGAACGCGGCCGGGGCGGCGAAGAGGAAGACGTCCGCGACACCATGCCCGTAGGCGCTCTCCATGATCGTGCGCATCGGCTCGGGCAGCGCCCGCACGTCGGGGATGCCACCGCCGCCGGTGCCGCCGTGACCCAGCGCGGCGCCCTTGGGGCCGAGTTCCGCCAGGCCGTCCTTGACGTAGTGGGTGACCCGGTTGGCGAGCACCGCGCCGAGCGCCGAGACGCCGACCGCACCGCCCAGGGAGCGGAAGAAGGTGACGACGGAGCTGGCCGCGCCGAGATCCTGCGGGGCCACCTGGTTCTGGGCGGCCAGCACCAGGTTCTGCATCATCATGCCGATGCCGAGGCCCATGAGCGCCATGTAGATCGCCATGTGCCAGTACGGGGTGTCGTACCGGATGGTGCCCAGCAGACCGAGGCCCGCCGTCACCAGCACACCGCCGCAGACCAGCCATGCCTTCCAGCGACCGGTCTTGGTGATGACCTGACCGGAGACGGTCGAGGAGATGAACAGGCCGCCGATCATCGGGATGGTCATGACGCCGGACATGGTGGGCGACTTACCGCGCGCCAGCTGGAAGTACTGGCTGAAGAAGACGGTTCCGGCGAACATCGCGATACCGACGAAGAGCGACGCCAGAGAGGCGAGGGTGATCGTCTTGTTGCGGAACAGCCGCAGCGGGATGATCGGCTCGCTCGCCTTGGACTCGATCAGCAGGAAGATCAGACCGAGTGCGATCGAGCCGCCGACCATCGCGTAGGTCTGCCACGAGATCCAGTCGTACTTGTCGCCCGCGAAGGTCACCCAGATCAGCAGCAGCGAGACCGCGGCGCTGATGAAGAAGGCGCCGCCCCAGTCGACCTTGACGTCCCGCTTCACCACGGGGAGCTTCAGGGTCTTCTGAAGGACGATCAGCGCGATGACGGCGAACGGCACGCCGACGTAGAAGCACCAGCGCCAGCCCAGCCACTCGGTGTCGGTGATCACGCCGCCCAGCAGCGGACCGCCGACGGTCGCGACGGCGAAGGTCGCGCCGAGGTAGCCGCTGTACCGGCCGCGCTCCCGGGGGGAGATCATCGCGGCCATGACGATCTGGGCGAGGGCGGACAGACCGCCGACGCCGACGCCCTGCACCACGCGGCAGGCGATCAGCATGCCGGGGTTCTGCGACAGACCGGCCACCACGGAGCCCGCGACGTAGATCACCAGGGCTATCTGGACCAGCAGCTTCTTGCTGAAGAGGTCGGCGAGCTTGCCCCACAGCGGCGTGGTGGCCGTCATGGCCAGCAGGGTGGCGGTGACGACCCAGGTGTAGGAGGACTGGCTGCCGTTGAGGTCAGCGATGATCTTGGGCAGTGCGGCGGAGACGATCGTCGACGACAGGATCGCGACGAACATCCCCAGCAGCAGCCCGGAGAGCGCCTCCATGATCTGCCGGTGGGTCATCGGCGTCGATGCGTCCGCGTCGTGGCCGTGCTGGCCTCTGTGGCCTCCTCCGCCGTGCTTGGCGTGGGCGGGGTGCCCCGCGGGTCCCCGCACACCGCCGTCCGGTGTGGTCGTTGCCATGAAGTTCCTTAACGTTGCGAAGGTGTACGGGTGATGCTGGTCTCCGCCTGTTGCGGCAGAGCCCGGGAACGGGTGTCCCCGAAGCTCGACCGCAACCGGGCGAGAAGTTCATTGAGGCGGTCGACGTCCTCGTCCGACCAGTCGCTCAGACAGCTGGCGAGCGCGTCTGTGTAGCGCTCGGAGACCTGACCGAGCAGTGTTCGACCGCTGGGGTTGATGCTCAGCAGCCGCGACCGCCGGTCGAGCGGGTCGGGCGTGCGGTCCACCCAGCCGCGGTTCGCGACATGCGCCACATGCCGGCTGGTCACCGACATGTCGATGTCGAGCAGCTCGGCGAGCTTGCTCATGCGCATCTCGCCGTAGCGGTCGAGGAGCATCAGGACGACGGCGGAGCCCGACGGGCAGTCGGCCGGCAGGACGCGCCCGAGCCCGCGCTTGACGGTGCCGATGCCGCTGAGCTGCCGGGCCAGCTCCTCATAGTGGCGCTGCGCGGCCACGGCACCCCCAGTGGGATTGGTCGGAATGGTCAGTTGCTTAAGGCAACCATAGAAGAAGTTAGTTGCTACAGGCAAATGAAAGGGTGGTCTGGGCGGTAAATTGCCGTTAAAGAGTCGCCCTGGAGTCGGTCAAGCGGGGCGGCTGAGGTGCAAGGGGCTGCTGAGACCCGGGGGTGTCCCGGAATCCGCTCGTTCGCTAGGGTCGGGGCTCATGGCGAACAACCCCCAGAGCCCCAACGGGAACCAGGACCCGTCCGGCTCCACCCAGATGTTCCGCGCCTTCGTCGACGAGGGCACCCGGCAGCCTCAGACGTCCACCGGATCGGGCGGCGGTTCGCGCGTCGGCCTGATCGTCGGTGTGATCGCGGCGGTCGTGATCGTCGCGGCGGTGGCCTGGCTGGCGCTGGGCTGAGCCACGAAGCCCTGACGCTTACCGCGGGGGTCTGAGCTCCCGCGGGGAGCCCTGAGCTCCCGCGCCCCTTACGGCTGCCGGGCCGGCCTTACGGCTTCCAGCTGACCGAGATGTCCTGTGTCTCGATATGCATGCCCAGCGGCACCCGCCAGTCGTCCACGCACACCGTCCAGGTCTTCTCCTTCTTCTGACCCGCGCCGATCGGCGCGGGCAGCTCTTCCTTGGACTCCAGCGTGGCCCAGTCGATGCCGAGCGCGTCGATCACATGCGTCCCGAAGGTGACGGTGCCTGAGGCGACCGGCGCTCCCCCGGTGTTACGGAACTCGACCTTCACCTTCTCGCACCAGCGCTCATCGGTCGCCGTGCGCTCCGGCTTGCCGACCTTGAGGGCGGCCGGTCCGGTGGGCGTGGGGGTGCCGGAGGGGTCCGAACCGGAGCCGGAGGGCGAGGGCTTGCCGGGTTCGTCGCCCTTGGGTCCGCCGCCGCCCTTGGGGCCGTCGTCCGTACGTCCCGGGGCCCCGGAGCCGCTCTTCCCGCCGTCCGGGCCGTCCGGGCCGTCCGCGCGGTCGGGGGCCTTCGCGGATGCCGAGGGCGCCCGCGAGGCCGGTCCGTCCGTTCTGCCGTCCGTGGTGGCGGTGGGTCCGGCCGCGCCCCGATCGCGCTGCCCGTCCGTGCCGTCCTTACCGTCGCGATCGTTGTCCGTGCCGCCCTCGTCCAGGGGCACCAGGTCGACGTCGCCCTTGGGCGGCACGGCGTTCGCGGTCCGCTGGCCGTCGGGTCCGGCCGCACCGGCGGCCACATAGCCGTCGCCGCCACCGCCGCAGCCGCTGAGGAGTGCCCCCAGGCACAGCGCGGCCGCCGAGGAGGCGATTGCCGTGCCTCGGCGGCCCGTTGTCCGGCTCCATGCGTATCGCATCGGGCCAGTGTGGCTGACGGCCCGTCAGGTGTACAGGGATCCGGCAGGGGACCGGCCAGTGGCGGCTCAGTCCGAGATCAGGCCCTCACGCAGCTGGGCCAGGGTCCGGGTGAGCAGCCGGGAGACATGCATCTGGGAGATCCCGACCTCTTCGCCGATTTGCGACTGCGTCATATTGGCGAAGAAGCGCAGCATGATGATCTGGCGCTCGCGCGGCGGCAGTTTGGCCAGCAGGGGCTTGAGCGACTCGCGATACTCCACCCCCTCCAGCGCGCTGTCCTCGTACCCCAGCCGGTCGGCGAGCGACCCCTCGCCGCCGTCGTCCTCGGGGGACGGGGAGTCCAGCGAGCTGGCCGTGTAGGCGTTGCCCACCGCCAGCCCGTCGACCACGTCCTCCTCGGAGACGCCCAGCGCCGTGGCGAGCTCGGTGACGGTCGGGGAGCGGTCGAGCTTCTGCGACAGCTCGTCACTGGCCTTGGTGAGGGCCAGGCGCAGCTCCTGCAGCCGCCGCGGGACCCGCACCGACCAGCTGGTGTCGCGGAAGAACCGCTTGATCTCGCCCACGACGGTCGGCATGGCGAACGTCGGGAACTCCACGCCGCGTTCGCAGTCGAAGCGGTCGATCGCCTTGATCAGGCCGATGGTGCCGACCTGGACGATGTCCTCCATCGGCTCGTTACGGCTGCGGAACCGGGCCGCCGCGTAACGGACGAGCGGGAGGTTGAGCTCGATGAGGGTGTCACGGACGTAGCCGGCCTCCGCACTGACCTTGTCGAGTGTGGCGAGCCGCAGGAAGAGGGAGCGGGAGAGGGTGCGGGTGTCGATGGCGTCGCAGTCGTCAGGCATGAGCGGTGCGTCGTTGTTGAGCACCTTCGAGCTGCCCAGTTCTACGGACATGCCACCCCCTAGAGGTCGCGGACGGATCCCAGCTGCGCGGTTCGCGTCCGACGCAGCCTCCCCCTGAATACCGGAGGTCGGGCCGCGCCAAACGCGGTTCCTGCAGAATGTCACATGTCGGCAACACGCTGTAGCGCCATGTCGACATTACAGCCTTGAGGCCCCGGGGCGGAGGTCCCTCGCAAGGATCAGGACTCGATCCGGTTCGCGGATCTCAGCCGGGCGAAGCTCCGGGACAGCAGCCGGGACACATGCATCTGGGAGACACCGAGCTCGGCGCTGATCTGAGATTGCGTCAAGTTGCTGTAGTAACGGAGCAAAAGGATACGCTGCTCGCGCTCGGGCAGTTGTACGAGCAGATGGCGCACCAGATCGCGGTGCTCGACTCCGGCGAGCGCGGGATCCTCGTAGCCGAGCCGGTCGACGAGACCGGGCAGTCCGTCGCCCTCCTGGGCGGCCTCCAGGGAGGTGGCGTGATACGAACGGCCCGCCTCGATGCAGGCCAGCACCTCCTCCTCGCCGAGCTTGAGCCGTTCGGCGATCTCGGCCGTCGTAGGGGAGCGGCCGTGCAGCACGGTCAGATCCTCGGTCGCGCCGTTGACCTGTACCCATAGCTCGTGCAACCGGCGCGGGACATGGACGGTGCGGACGTTGTCGCGGAAGTAGCGCTTGATCTCGCCCACGACGGTCGGCATGGCGAAGGTCGGGAACTGCACCCCGCGGTCCGGGTCGAATCGGTCGATCGCGTTGATCAGGCCGATGGTGCCGACCTGGATCACGTCCTCCATGGGCTCGTTGCGGCTGCGGAAGCGGGCCGCGGCGTAGCGGACCAGCGGCAGATTGGCCTCGATGAGCGCGGCGCGCACGCGGGCGTGCTCGGGGGTTCCGGGGGTGAGGTCAGAGAGCTCGGCGAAGAGCACCTGGGTGAGCGCTCTGGCGTCAGCCCCGCGGCTTCTGCCGCTTTCGCTGCCGCCATCGCCCTGGGGCGGGGTTCTGGGCGCGGTACGGGCCGACACGGTCACGCCACCCCTTCACGATGTACTCACCCGGCAAAAGCGGTCATAGCATCACAAGACATGTGCACTGTGTGCAAGCACCGCTTTACCACGTGTTGGTGGAGAAATCGCCCGATAAGGGACCAATGAGGGCATGGGTTCGAGGGCGGGAACGGGAGGGGCGCGAGGCTAGTTGGTCAGTTCCGTCATGAACTCGCCGACGCTCTTGGCGGCGTCCGATATGCCCTCGAAACCGACCTGGACGAGGTCGGCTGCCCGAGCCGGCGTCTTGATGATCGTGTACAGCACGAAGACGATCAGCATATAGAGCACGATTTTCTTCGCCTGGGCCATCTGTGCTGCCTCTCCCCGCTGTGCCCTTGTGCAGTTGCGAGAGTCTATCCACACCTCTGGCGCATCAGTCGTATCAGTCGGATGAACAGACCGGTGTTGTGGGGACACCCCTACGCCGCTGTGGGCACCGCGCTACATATGGGTGGATTCTGGAGAAAGGGGGGTGGCAAGAGTGGCGCCGGAAGGAGCGGCGACGGCAGCGGCTCGCGCCGTCGGCGGAGGGAGCGGAAATGCGTGTCGGTGTGCTGACCGGCGGCGGTGACTGCCCCGGGCTCAACGCCGCGATCCGCGGCATCGTCCGGAAGGGCGTGGAGGTCCACGGCTTCGAGTTCGTCGGAGTGCGGGACGGCTGGCGCGGCGCGCTCGAAGGAGCCATCGTGCCGCTGGACGTCCCGGCCGTGCGCGGCATCCTGCCGCGCGGCGGCACCATCCTCGGCTCCTCCCGGACCAACCCCCTGGCCGGCGAGGGCGGGGCCGACCGGGTGCGGCGGACGCTCGCCGAGTACGAGGTGGACGCGCTCATCGCGATCGGCGGCGAGGACACGCTCGGGGTCGCCGCGGCGCTGGCGGACGAGGGCATCCAGGTGGTCGGGGTGCCCAAGACGATCGACAACGATGTGGCGGGCACCGACTACACCTTCGGCTTCGACACCGCCGTCAATATCGCCACCGAGGCGATCGACCGGCTGCACACCACCGCCGAATCCCACACCCGCACCCTGGTCGTCGAGGTCATGGGGCGGCACTCCGGCTGGATCGCCCTCCACTCGGGCATCGCGGGCGGTGCCAACGTCATCCTGATCCCCGAGCAGCCCTTCGACATCGACCAGGTCTGCGCCTGGGTGGAGAACCGCTTCACGATCAGATACGCGCCGATCGTGGTGGTGGCGGAGGGGGCCGTGCCGAAGGAGGGCCAGATGGTGGTCAAGGACTCCAGCCTGGACGAGTTCGGCCATGTCCGGCTGTCCGGTATCGGCGAGTGGCTGTCCCATGAGATCGCCGATCACACCGGCAAGGAGGCCCGCACCACGGTCCTGGGCCATATCCAGCGCGGTGGGACGCCCAGCGCGTTCGACCGCTGGCTGGCCACCCGCTTCGGGCTGCGCGCGATCGACACGGTCAAGGACCGGGACTTCGGCACGATGGTGGCGCTGCGCGGCACGGACATCGTGCGGATACCGCTCGCGGAGGCCACGGTGGGCACCAAGGGCGTCGATCCCGCGCTGTACTCGGAATTCGGGGTGTTCTTCGGCTGAGCGCCTGCGGGACTGGGGTGCGGGCTCCGGGCGCGCGGGGAGGGCAGGCTCAGGCCTCCGGCGCGCGGGGAGGGTGGGCTCAAGCCTCCGGGGTGCGGGAGGGGCGGGCTCAGGCCTCGGCGCGCGGGAGGGGCGGTCTCAGGGCCCGGGGTGCGGTACGACCGTCACCGGGCAGTGGGCGTGGTGCAGCACCGCATGGGCCACCGGCCCCAGCCGCAGCTGGGTGGGCCGGGTGGCCGTACGGCGTCCGATCACCAGCAGCCCGGCCCGCTCCGAGGCTCTGACCAGTGCCTCCGCCGGATTGAGCAGAACGACATCCGGTACCACGGCGACCTCGGGGCAGCCCTCCCGCCATGGCCGCAGGGCGTCGGAGACCACCTGGCTCTCCTGGTCCTCCCACATCGCGCGGTCCTCCTCCAGCACCGTGAGCATCCAGGCCGACGGGGAGGCCGGGGGCAGCGCCCAGGCGTGCACCACCCGCAGCGGGACGCCCCGCTCCTGGGCGGCGCGGAACGCGAAGGCGGCCGGCGCCTCCGCCGGGGCGTGCGCGTCGAAGCCGAGCTGCACCTCGTCCGCATCCGTACCGTCCCACCCGGCGCCCGTACGGCGCTCATCCGGCACCGTGACGACGGGGCAGTCCGCCATCGCCGCCACCCGCAGTGCCACGGAGCCCACCGCCAGCCCCTCGAAGCCGCCCCAGCCCCGGGCCCCGACCACCAGCAGCCCGGCGCTCGCGGCGGCCGTGAGCAGGGCCTCGGCCGGTTCGGAGTCGGTGTGCTCGCCGTCGATCCCGAGCTCCGGAAGGCGCGCCCGGAAGTCGGCCACGGTCTGCCCGAGCATCTGCTCGCCCACGTTCTGCCAGGCGTCCACCCCGGGCACCGGCGAGACCCTGCGCGGCAGCGGCGGACAGGCGTGCACGAGGCGCAGCGCGACTCCGCGCCGCGCCGCCTCCCGCGCGGCCCACTCGGCCGCCGTAAGGCTGCGCCGGGAGCCGTCGACCCCCGCCACGACAGGGCCGCTCATCGGGTCCTCCTCGGCTGCCGTCCGTCAGTCGGATCCGTCAATCGAATCCGGCAGTCGGATCCGTCACTCAGGTCCGTATCTCCTGTCCGTTCTGCTGCCAAATGGAGCGCGTCCGTTTAGTCTAGATACGTGACGAAGATCCGACATGGTCGGAGGTTCGCCGCGCACAGACCGCGAGGGGTAGTGACCGCCCCCGGTCCGGGTGCACCCCGGACCGGGGGCGGTTCTGCGAGCGGCGACGGGCAAACACGGCCCAAGCCCCCCGAAAGTGGGGTGAGATGTCAAGGTTTCGGGGGAAGCGGGGGTGTGCGGAGCGAGCGCAGGATGGGGGCGAGGTAAGGGAAGGAGACGGAAATGCGCTCGATCTCATGGCACCTCACCTCGCGTCGTTCAGCATTCGTCGTCGGTTTCGTCGTCGTGGTCGCCGTCGTGGTGGTCCTTGGGATGGTCTCCTCCTCCGGAAAGGCATCCGGGGAAGCCTCCAAAGAGGTGCCGGGGGAAGCCGCCGGATACGCCTCGACGGTCGAATACCGGCGGGAACCCGTCGGAAAGACCTCTGTCCCCGCGTTCACCTCCTCCGTCGGCCGGGACCACAAACACGTGGTCTCGCCCTCCAACGGAGGCCGTGCCTTCCGCGGCAACACCCCCGGTCTCTACGCCGGCGTCCGGAACCGGCAGCCCTGTGACCGGCAGGGGCTGCTCCACGACCTCGACGCCGACAAGCGGAAGGGCGCCGCCTGGAGCAAGGTCCAGCACATCTCGCCCGACGGCATCCCCGGTTTCGTCAACCGGCTCACGAGCGTCACCCTGCGCTCCGACACCTACGCGAAGACCTACGGCTACCGCGGTGGGGTGAAGCCGGTGTCCGCCGTTCTCCAGGCCGGAACGGCGGTTTTCGTCGATGAGCGCGGTCTGCCCGTCGTGAAGTGCGACTCCGGAAATCCCGTAAAGGTCTCGGCCCCGCCGCGCAACGCCAAGCCGACCTTCACCGGGCCCGAGTGGAACGGTTTCTCACGGAGCACGGTGACCGTCATCCGGCCGGCCACGAAGAACGCCAAGCACCTCGTCCTGGTGGGGATCGGCAAGGCCGAGCTGCTGAAGCGCCCACTCGGCGACGGCGACGGCAGCGGCGACCCGCGGGACACGGTGCTGGCCCGCGCCGACTACCCCTCGTTCCTGGCGATGCCGGGCGAGCAGCACGCCCCGCGGCTGCGGGAGGCGCCGAAGGTCACCATGAAGCCGTCGGACCGGTTCACCCCACTGGAGACCGAGCGCCCGTCCGGCACCCCCTCGCAGCAGTCGCAGCCCTCCGACGAGCCGTCGGACCCCGGCCAGCAGCAGCCGCAGGACCAGCCGTCGGATCCGGGGCAGCAGCAACCCCAGGACCAGCCGCAGGACCAGCCGTCGGATCCGGGGCAGCAGCAGCCCCAGGATCAGCCCTCGGATCCGGGCCAGCAGCAACCGCAGGACCAGCCTTCGGACCCCGGCCAGCAGCAGCAGCCCCAGGACCAGCCCTCGGATCCGGGCCAGCAGCAGCAGCCGCAGCCCCCTCCGAACCAGCCGCCGCCCAACCAACCGCCCCCGAACCAGCCCCCGCCGAACCCGCCTCCGCCGCCCCAGCCCCCTCCGAACCAGCCCCCGCCCAACCAACCACCCCCGAACCAGCCCCCGCCCCAGCAGCCCCAGCCCGACCCCAACCAGCAACAGCCTCCGCAGCAGCCGCCCCCCTCCGGCCCCTGACCACCGGGGCCACCCCGGCCCCGGCCCGGCCGTGACGGCGTCCGTTCGGCGCAACCGAACGGACGCCGGGCGCGCTCCGCGCACCGTCCGGCGGCAGCATGGTGACCATGGTTCTGCCCGCGTTCCTGACCAGGACGGTCAGGCTGCTGCTCGGCCGCGCGGACCGGCCGCTGCACACCCAGGCGGCCGTCGTGGCCACGCTCGTCCTCGGCGTGACCATGCTGCTCGGCTCGTACGCCGCCGTGGCGGCCGAGCGCGGCGCCCCCTCGGCGAACCTCACCAGCTACCCCAAGGCCCTGTGGTGGTCGGTCGAAACCGCGACCACGGTCGGCTACGGCGACTTCTACCCGGTCACGCTCTGGGGGCGGTTGATCGCCTGCGTGGTGATGTTCGTCGGCATCACGGCCTACGGCATGATCACCGCGGCCATCGCCGCCTGGTTCGTCGGCCGCGAACAGAAGCGGCAGCACCGCTTGACCCAGGCGGCCCATGACCGCCTCCTCGGCGGTGAGCGGCGGCTCTCGGCGGACGCCGAGGCGCTGTACGCACGCTTCGATCGCCTGGAGGGGATGATCGCCTCGCGCGGCGGACGGCACGGCGGCGGCGACGATCTCACACGCGGCTACGGGGAACCCCGACCGGGAGAGCAGAGCTGAGGCCCGTGCCCCCGCCGAAGCGAACCGCTCAGAAAGTCGTTGCCGTACCGCAAGGCAAGAGCGCCTACGGAAATCTTCCGTAGGCGCTCTTCGGATCGGTGGCCGGGGTCGGTGGCCGGGGTCGGTGGCCGGGGTCCGTGGCCGCGACGGCCGCGGTGGTCAGGAGAATGCGGGCGTCCTCGCGGACTGGAGCTGGCGGCGGGTGTAGAGGCGGCCTCGACGCTTGGCCATGCTCAGGAATACGACCGTGGGGACGGCGCAGACGAGGATGGCGAAGATACTGGCGTCCGGACCGAAGCCGCCTCCGCTGATCACGTCGGGGCCGGACAGCACGCCGTGGACCAGGCCGCCGGGCATGTCCTCGTTGCCGGAGGCCGTGATGCCGAAGATGCCACTCTGGGCGAAGTTCCAGGCGAAGTGCAGGCCGATCGGCAGCCACAGGGTGCGGGTGGCCGCGTAGGCGGCGCCGAGCATCAGGCCGGCCTCGATGGCGATGGCCAGCGAGCCCCACACGGTGGCACCGGGGTTGACCAGGTGAATCGCTCCGAACAGCAGGCCCGAGATGGCCAACGCACCCCGCGTACCGGCGAGATTCTCGACGAGACGGAAGACGGTGCCGCGGAAGAGGAGTTCCTCGACGACCGCGACCCCCGCCATCATCCCGAAAAGGGTCACCGCGCCGCCGACGGACACCCCGCCCTTCGTGCTGTATCCGCCGAAGAGGGCGATCAACGCGAACGTCGCGACGAAGAGCCCGAGGCCGATGGGGATGCCGATGCGTAGGCCGGACCCGGCCACGGTGGTGTCCAGGTCGGACGCGGGGCGCTGTTCGAGGAACCGTACCGCCGCCGCGTAGACCGTCAGGGCGATCGCCACGGCCGCCGCGCCGAACAGCAGGGACAGCACCGGGTTGTCGCCCGCCACGCCCCTCATCCCCGCAGCGAACCCCGTCACCAGGATGAACAGCACCACCATCACCGCAAGCCGCACCCCGGTCGGCCACACCCGGCGCGTTGGCTCGAACGGTGACTGCGAGAACTGGCGCTTCACCCACTGCGCTGCCCGTGCGTTCCAGAGCGACATGACATTTCTCCCTCGTTGACCAGCGGCCCGGCCGCCCCTGCATCGATGGGAACGCTATGAGCAGGGGGCACCCTGGAACGTGACCCCGAGGTGGACAATCGCGTGTAGCTCGTACGGGGGACACCGGGTCAGGTGCGCCGGGACGGTTCAGCCCTGCGCGGTGACCGGGCCCACCCCGTGGGCGAGCACACGTCGAGCCGTACGTCCGTCCCAAGGGGGGCCTTCCACGGCGCTGTTCGGAAACGAGCACACCGTTGATCCCGCGAACGGGTGGCTCACCAGTAGGCGCGGTCGTCCCAGGGCTCGAACCCCGCGCACTCGACGGGGTCGTCGTCCTCGTCCAGCGCTGCCAGCCCCGCGGTCGCGAAGGTGCCGCGCTGCCAGGCGAGGAGCGCGTCGACGAGGCCGCGGTCCCACGGCCGGTCCTGCCTGGCGTGGCGGGGCCAGACGATGAGGGGCCAGCCGTCGGGGTCGTCGCCGTCGGTGAGCCAGCCCAGGTAGTCGCCGTCGATGGAGTTGGCGAAGGGCAGAAAGCCGCCGGGCTCGGGCCACCTCGCGAGGGGAAAGTCCTCCGGGTACTTCTCCTTGAGCTGCCCGTAGCCGTCCAGGGTCGACTCGACGTGCCGGGCGAAGCCCAGTCCGGCCGGGCGCAGCGGAGTGTGGAAGCGCAGCCAGCCGCTCCAGCACCCGGCGCCGTACAGGTCCAGGAGGGCCACGTATTCCCGTGGCAGCCGCGTGCCCAGCTCCTCGAAGAGCCCCTCCCAGGTGCCGCCGCCCAGGTACGGCGCTTCGGGGGGCGGGGACAGCAGGCGCAGGGCATCCAGCCCGGTGCCGGTTTCCAGGGCGGCGTGGCGTTCGGCGTCGGTGAGGCGGGGAACCGTGGGCTCGGGCGGCGTCCAGGGCCCGGCCTCCGGCAGAAAGGCGGTGCGGGCGACGGTGCCGGGCAGCGGGCCCATCAAGGGGCCGGGCGGGGAGGGGAGTTCCCAGGTCTCACGGACCATGTGCCGCAGATAGCCGGTGAGTGTGAGGTCGTACCGGTGCCAGGGGAGGAGGCCGCTGCCGGGGACGGGGCCCGTGTGGAGGACGACCACGGTCCACTCGTTGGGATCCTCTGAGACGGAGGTGTCCCAGAACAGCACGTCGCTCCCGCGGGTTTCGCCCCAGGCGAGGAGTCCGCCGGGGGCCGGGTGGAAGGCCGGCCGCTCCGACTCCGGCAGCTCGCGGCTCTCGATACGGGCCTCGCGGTGCGTGTCGCGCAGCCAGTTCCCGTAGTCGAAGCGTTCCGCCTGGACGCACGGCACGTGGATCCATACGAACTGGCCGAAGTCCAGCGGCCCGTAGGCGTCGGCCAACCGCTTGTAGTCGTCCGGCAGCGCCACCCCCAGCCACGCCTCGACCGCCGCCCAGTCGACGGGGAGCGACGCGGGCGACCGTTCCGGGCCGGGGGTGGTGAACGCGGCGATGTCCAAGGTCACGTGTGGTCCTCCGGATCGGATGGTCGGACCTACATCGTCGCTGTTCCCCGGTGTTACGCGGTTACGCGGTTACGCGGTTACGCGTCCGACCGGACTACGGGGCGGTACCGCTCTTGTCCGCCCCGCCCCGCCCCGCCCCGCCCCGACCTGACCTGTCCAGCCCTCGACGTCGCGCCCGCGCTGTTGGCGGCGACGGCTCGTTCCAACAGTGCGGGATCGGCCAGGGTATCGGGGTGGCGCAGCCGTGGCCGCCGACTCGAGGCCGGGGTCGCCGAGGAGGTGGCATGGATGTACCTCCCATAGGCCTCTGAGAACTCATGTGGTTGGGCTGGCGTCAGGCTCCGCCGCGCAGGCAAGGTCCCGCGCCGGGCGCTGCCCGGTGGTCAGGAATTCCGTCACCGCGTCGTTCGCGCACATGTTGAGGCCGAAGGGGTAGACGCCGTGCCCGCCCTGGTCGGCAGTCACCATCGTGGCCCGCTTTCCGAATGCCCGCCGCAGCTTCTTGGCGCCGGCCAGCGGTGTCCCCGGGTCGCGCTCGTTCTGCACCATGAGCACGTTCGACGGGCCCCGGTCACCGATACGCACCGGCGGCTCGACCCGCTCGTCCGGCCAGAACGCGCACGGTCCGATGCTTGCCGCGGACCCGCCCAGCATCGGGTACCTCAGCCGGTCGACCGCGACATTGCGCTGATACTCCCGGACCGTCCCCGGCCAGCGCGAATCGCCACAGGTCACAGCGAAACGGGCGGACATGAAGTTCTCCATGTTCTCCATCGACGGCGGGGTGTCGGGCGGCAGCGGCCGATCCTTGTCGAGTGCCTGCCACATCTCGGCCACCGAGGGCATGGACGCATCGCTGTAGAGGCGGTCAAAGGTGATTCCGCGGAACAACGTCGCGTCGATGCCCCGGACCGGCTTCGCCTCCAACCGCTTCGCGAGCTCGAAGAATTTCGCGGTCACCTGCTGCGGTGTGGTGCCCAGGCCGTACTCGGGGTGCGCGGCCGCGAACGCCGCGAAGTCCGGGAACCGGTCCTCCATTCCACGGGCGAGCGACCGCGTGGCCGTGACGTCGTAACCGCCGGGGCTCAGATTGCTGTCGAGCACGATCCGGTCGCTGCGCCCCGGGAACAGCGTCGTGTACACCGCACCGAGGTAGGAGCCGTAGGAACCGCCGAGGTAGGAGAGGGTCCGCTCGCCCAGCGCCGTCCGGATCCGGTCCATGTCGCGCGCGGTGTTCGCGGTGGTGGTGTGCGGCAGCATCCACGCCGTCCGCGAGGTGGCGCACTGCTCGGCGATGGTCCGCGCGTTCCCCGCCGCCCGCGTGACATCGGCCGCGGTGTGGGCGTACGGCGGCAAGTTGCCGCGGCTCCGCTGTGCCGGCGTCAGGTCGCAGGTCACCTGCGTGCTGCGGCCGACGCCACGCGGGTCGAAGCCGATCACGTCGTAGGAGTCCAGCACCTTCTGCGGCAGCTTCGAGGCGGCGAGAACGGCCGGGTAGCCGAGTCCTGTGATGCCGGGGCCGCCTGGATTGGTCAGCAGCACGCCGCGGCGTTGCGAGGGTTTCTCGCTCGCCAGCCGGGAGATCGCGATCTCGATCTGACGGCCGCCGGGATCGCGGTAGTCCAGCGGGACTTTGAGTGTCGAGCACTCGAGACGGGATGAGGCGGCCTTACGGGCTGAGGCGGCCTTATCGGCTGAGGCGGCCTTGCTGGGTGAGGCGGCCTTACGGGCTGAGTCGGCCTTCTCCGAGCACGGGCCCCACCGCACGGTGTCCTGCGTCGTCGCCGCCGTGTCCGGCGTCGCCACCGACACTTCCGGAATCACGGTCAGCGCCACCGCGGTCGCCGCCACCGTGGTCGCGGCGAGGGTGAGGGACAGGGTTTTTCTACGCATCTGATGTTCTCCTGAGGGGCGCATGGGGGCACACGGGGGCGCCGGAACGGGCGGGCCCGCGGCAGCCGGGGCGCGTCGGCGCACATGCCGTAGGTGCGGGTCTGTCGTCCGGATGGGCGTCAGGTCGTTCCGCGGTCGTGGATTCCCCCGGAATTACCGGCCTGCTCGGTGGTCGGTTCCTTGCGGGTGTGTGCCCAGCCACCGGACACCATGGCGACGAGCGCGATGAATCCGAGGAGGATCAGCTGGCCGGTGAGGCCGCCGGGGACCCCGTTGAGGGCGCCCCACAGCGGCTCGGAGTCCGGGTTGAGCAAAGCGCGGATCATCGCTTGGGTGGCCAGGACCGTGATCACCATCCCGACCGCCTCAAGGGCCACATAGCCACCCTTGCGCATCGCGTTTCTCCGCCTGGTGTTCGGTCGTCTCGGCACGGACACGAGTCTGTTCGGGCGGCCCAGCAGGCACATCAGCCCGGCGGCTCGCATCGCCTCCGACCGAAGACGGGGTGGTGATGCGACTCTGGTCGAGGGCGCATCAGCCCCCGGGGCTGACGCACCGGCCGCACGGAATCGCGATACTGGCCAGGTGAACACGGACGTCGCGCCACGGCTCGGGTGGTGGCAGCAGACATGGCGGCTGGTGGCGGCCGCGACAGTGGGGATACCGCTCTGGCTCTCCATCGGTGTGGCCCTGCGGGGTCAGACGGGCGAAACGGGCTCGTGGTTCTTCATCGGTGATCCGCTGGTGGCTCTCGGCTGTCTGACGGCGCTTCTGTGGCGGCGGCGGTTCCCGCTCGCCGTCGCCATGACGGTCGCGATCGCCTCGACCGCGTCGGCACTCGCCACCGGCGCCGCGTTTCTGGCGCTGGTCTCGCTCTCCACGCGTCGCCGTCCGGTGGAGAGCGGGGTCGTCGGTCTGGCTTTGGTGACCGCGTCACAGTTCTCCGGTGGGCTCTACCCGCTCCAGCGCTCGTCCGACTCGTGGTGGCTCGAACTCACCTTCCCGGCACTGACCGCGGGCATCGCGGTGGCCATGGGCATGGCCATCGGGGCGCGGCGCGTCGAATTGCGGTCTTTGCGGGACCGGGCGGAGAGCGCGGAACGGGAACAGACCGCACGAGCGGCGCAGGCGCGGGCCCTGGAACGAAACCGGATCGCCCGCGAGATGCACGACGTACTCGCGCACCGGATCTCCCTGGTCGCCATGCAGGCCGGAGTGCTGGACCACCGCGGCGACCTCACAGCCGAGGAGAACCGCGTGCTGGTCCGCGGCATCGCCGACGGCTCCCACCAGGCCCTGGAAGAACTACGGGACGTCCTCGGGGTGCTCCGGGCCGACCCGGGCCGCCCGGAACCACCCCAACCCTCCCTCGACCGCATCCCCGACCTGGTGGCCGACGCGCGCACATCCGGACTGGACGTCACGCTCACCACCACCGTGACGGGAACCCCGTCCGACGCCGCCGGACGCACCTGCTACCGGATCGTCCAGGAAGGCCTGACCAACGCCGCCAAACACGCCCCGGGCGCGTACGTACACATCACCCTCGAAGGAACAGCGGGCGACAACCTCGACGTCAGCGTCCACAACTCCCCGGCCACCAGGGCAACCGCACCACCACCGGCATCGGGGTTCGGTCTGCTCGGCCTCACCGAACGCATCACCCTCGCCGGCGGGGAACTCGACCACCACCCCACACCCGACAGCGGATACCTCCTCACCGCGCGACTACCCTGGCCGAACCCCACCCACGAAAAGAGAGCATGAGTGGATACCGAGCGGGAGCCGGTGCGCGTCGTCATCGTCGACGACGACCAGCTGGTGCGCATGGCGCTGCGGCTCGTCATCGACGGCGAACCGGACCTGACCGTCGTCGCGGAAGCGGCCGACGGGGACGCCGCGATCACCGTGGTGGACGAGCAGCGGCCGGACGTCGTCCTGATGGACGTGCGGATGCCCGGCCGCGACGGTCTCAGCACGACCCGGGAACTCCTCACCCGACCGGCGCCGCCGCGGGTGCTCATGCTGACCACATTCGACTCCGACGATCTGGTGCTCGGCGCACTGCACGCCGGAGCACTCGGGTTCGTCCTCAAGGACACCCAACCGCTGCGGATCCTCGACGCGGTGCGGACCGTCGCGGACGGCAACCCCGTGCTCTCTCCAGCGGCCACGGCACGGGTGATCGCCGCAGCCACCAGCCCGCACTCCTCTCACGCTCGCGACTCATCCCGCGAAGCCGCACGGAAACAGCTGTCCACACTGACCGAACGAGAACTCGATACCGCTCGGGCCATCGCGGACGGACTGGGCAACCCGGAGATCGCCGCGCGGCTGCACATCAGCGTCGCGACCGTCAAGGCGCACATAGGCAACCTGTTCGCCAAGCTGGCGGTCGACAACCGGGTGCAGATCGCACTCCTGGTCCGCGACGCGGAGGAATGACCAGCCGGGAGCAGCGGGAGGCCGACGCCGCGCCGAGGGGGCGGGTCGCGGAGCCGCTGCCGTGACGTGTCCACACGACTGGTGGGCACGTCCACGCGCAAAACACCCCCTGCCCTGCGTTTCCACAGACCAGAGGGGTGTGAGAGCGGTAGCGGTGGGATTTGAACCTATCCGCGTGACCCGTTTCACCTGCGGTTCTTCCGGAGACCGGGACAAAGTGGGTTGCGTCTTTGGAAGTGGTGTACCGGGTTCCGCCTGATCCGGGGGTTTTCCTCGGCGTCGGGGTGAGGGCCCAGATAGACAGACGGCCA
>NZ_JAGGLR010000027.1 GCF_017874715.1 Streptomyces iranensis
GCCGGGTGACCGGTGGAGTTGACTGGTACTAATAGGCCGAGGGCTTGTCCTCAGGTGCTCGCGTCCACTGTGTTGGTTCTGAAGCAACGAACCGTCTGATCCCCATATCTTTGGGTGTGGGTGGGTCCGGTTTGGTGTTTCATAGTGTTTCGGTGGTCATTGCGTTAGGGAAACGCCCGGTTACATTCCGAACCCGGAAGCTAAGCCTTTCAGCGCCGATGGTACTGCAGGGGGGACCCTGTGGGAGAGTAGGACGCCGCCGAACAAATCTTACGAAAAGCCCGGTTGGGAGCTTCAGCTCTCGACCGGGCTTTTCTCATTTCTGTTTGTAGGCTGGCCATATGCGCTATGACCTGGTCATCTTCGACAACGACGGAGTGCTCGTCGACAGCGAGCCCATCTCCAACCGGCTCCTCGCCGCCTACCTCACCGAGTTGGGGCACCCCACCAGCTACGAGGACTCCATACGCGACTACATGGGCTCCGCCATGCACCGCATCCACGACCTGGTCCTCGAGCGCTCGGGCCGGCGGCTTCCGCCGGACTTCGACACCACCTTCCACGACCGGGTCTTCGACGCCTTCCGCCGCGAGCTGCGGCCGGTGACCGGTGTGGCCGAGGTGCTGGAGAAGCTGCGGGCCGACGGCGTGCCGTACTGCGTCGCCTCGTCCGGAAGCCATGAGCGCATCCGTGTCGCCCTCCGTACGACCGGGCTGTACGACCTCTTCGGTGAGGACCACATCTTCAGCTCCGAGGACGTGGGCCGGGGCAAGCCCGCCCCGGATCTGTTCCTGCATGCGGCCGAGCGCATGGGCGTGGCGCCCGAGCGCTGTGCCGTCGTCGAGGACAGCCCGCTCGGGGTCCAGGCCGCCCTGGCCGCCGGGATGGATGTGTACGGCTACACGGCCATGACACCCGCCGCCAAACTCTCCACGGCCCGGGGCCTCTTCGTGGAGATGGCCGAGCTGCGAGGGCTGCTCACCTCTACCCACAGGTAGCCTGGGGCCGTACGCTCCACGGCCATGACGGATTCGCGTCCGAGCCCCCGGCTACGGCACGGCCGGGCCTCTTTGGCCATCAGCTTCTTCGTCCAGGGCGCGATCTTCGCTCTGTTGGTGACGCGCATACCCGCGCTCCAGGACCGGTACGGGATATCCGATGGGCTGCTGCCCCTCTTCCTGGCCGCCGTGCCGATCCTCGCCGGGGTGGGCAGCGTCGCCACCGAGCATCTCGTCAAGCGGATGCGGCCGGGGCTGGTCCTCCGCGTGGTGCAGCCCGTCGTCTCCCTCGCCCTGCTGTCCGCCGGATCGGGGACGGCGGTGTGGCAGCTCGCCTTGGCGCTCGCCGTTTTCGGGCTGACGGTCGGGGCGCTCGACGCGTCGATGAACATGCTCGGGGTGAGCCTCCAGCGCGCGTACGGGCGCAGCATCATGCTCGGCTTCCACGGCGCGTACAGCCTGGGCGGGATCGCCGGGGCCTCGCTCGCCTGGGTGGGGGCGCACTGGGACCTGCCGCTGCCCACGCTCTACGCGCCGCTGGTGGCCACCCTGGTGCCCGCCGCGCTGATCGCCGGCCGCTGGTACGTCGATCACCAGGGCGCCGAGCCGACCGAAGTGGTGAGGGACGAGACGACCGTGAGCATGCGCGTGCTGCTGCCGCTCTGTCTCGTCATGGCCTTCGCCTACATCGGCGACTCCACCGTCTCCAACTGGAGCGCCAAGTACCTGGAGGACGTGCTGCACAGCTCCGAGCAGCTGGCCACGGTCCCGTACAACGTCTATATGGTCACCACGCTCCTCGGCCGCTCCTTCGGCGACCTCGGGGTGCGGCGCTTCGGCGCGGTCGCGGTGGTCCGGGCCGGGGCGCTGCTCGCGGGCGGCGGCTTCGCGGTGGTGGCGGCGGCGCCCGGCGCCTGGGTGGGGATGGCCGGATTCACGCTGCTGGGGCTCGGGTTGTGCGTGCTGGTGCCGCAGACCTTCGCGGCCGCGGGGCGGCTCTTCCCCGGGGCGTCCGATGCCGCCGTCGCGCGCCTCAACATCTTCAACTACGTGGGCTTCCTCATCGGCTCCCCGCTCGTCGGTGCGCTGGGCGGGGCGTGGAACTATCGTGCGGCGATGCTGGTGCCGATGGTGCTCGTGCTGATGACGATCCGGTACGCGAGGTCGTTCAGCCCTGTACCAGCCGGATACGGTGACGGGCATGAGCGGCCGCGCACAGTTGATGTGGGATGAGGAAGTAACCGGATACGACTTCGGCGCCGGGCATCCGATGGACCCGGTGCGGTTGGCGCTGACCATGCGGTTGGTGCAGGCGTACGGGCTGGACCGGGCGGTCCGGGTGGTGGCCGCCAAGCCGGCCGGGGAGTCGACGCTGCGCCTGGTCCATGGGCAGGAGTACATCGAGGCGGTACGCCGCGCCTCGGCCGCCCCGGAGGCGGCGGACGGCTCCTACGGTCTCGGGACGATCGACGATCCGGCCTTCGCGGGGATGCACGAGGCGTCCGCGCTGATCGCCGGGCAGTCGGTGGGCGCGGCCGAGGACGTATGGCGCGGAGAGGCGCTGCACGCGGTGAACTTCGCGGGCGGGCTGCACCACGCCATGCCGCGGGGCGCGTCCGGGTTCTGCATCTACAACGACGCGGCGCTGGCGATCGCGCGGCTGCTGGAGCTGGGGGCGGAGCGGGTCGCGTACGTGGATGTGGACGTCCACCACGGGGACGGGGTGCAGGCGGCCTTCTGGGACGATCCGCGGGTGCTGACGATCTCGCTGCACGAGCACCCCCGGACGCTGTTCCCGCAGACCGGCTGGCCGGAGGAGGCGGGCGGGGAGGGCGCCGAGGGCTCGGCGGTCAATCTGGCGCTCCCGGCCGGGACCGCTGACGCGGGCTGGCTGCGGGCCTTCCACGCGGTGGTGCCGGAGCTGCTGGCGGCGTTCCGCCCGCAGGTGTTGGTGACCCAGCACGGCGCGGACACCCATGTCGAGGACCCGCTGGCCCACTTGGCGGTGACCGTCGACGCGCAGCGGGCGGTCGCCGAGAGCTGTCACCGACTGGTGCACGAGCACGCGGACGGGCGCTGGGTGGCGCTCGGGGGCGGTGGCTACGCGGTGGTGGACGTGGTGCCGCGGTCCTGGACGCATCTGGTCGCGATCGCGGCGGGGCGGCCGGTGGAGGCCACCACGCCGGTGCCGGAGGAGTGGCGGCAGGAGGTGTACCGGCGGACCCGGATGGACGCGCCGCGGCGGATGACGGACGGGCGGGAGCCGGACTGGCAGGACTTCCACGAGGCCGGGTACGACCCCGCGGACCGGCTGGACCAGGCGATCCTGGCGACGCGCCGGGCGGTCTTCCCGCACCACGGACTGCTGCCGTAAAAGGCCTGCGGCGGGCTGCTCCCCTACCCGCCCCTTCCCGGCAGCATCGATATGCGGCTCCGCCGCGTGGGGGGCTCCGCCCCAGACCCCGCTCCTCAAACTCCCCCAGCTACCGCTGGGAGGTGCCCCCTGGAGGGGCTGGAAATAGCAGGCGTTACGCCAACCGTGGGGTCTGTCCGCGTATCCGGGCGGCCGAGGGGGTGGGTCCGCCAGCATCGGTGGCGTGTTGAGTACCGCGGCGCTGCGCGCGCATCTGCTGGCGGCGCGGCTCGCCGGGCCCGTGGCCACGAGCCGGGAGGAGAGCCTGCGCCGCTATCGGCTCTTCGCGGCCCGGGACCCCCGGGTGCTGCTCGGGTTGGAGCCCGAATACGACTGGTCCTTTATGGAATTGCTCGGCCTGATGAGCGAGAAATGCGGGGTTTCGGCCGACCCGGCCAACGTTTCGGGGCCGGATGTGATCGATCCGGAGCTGACGATCGCCGCGCTGGACGCCTTCGCGGACCGGCTGCGTGGTGCCGCCCGGGACCGGCTCCCGGTGCTCCTCGGCACCGGCCACCCCCACCGTCTCCTCGGCTTCTACGCCGCGTTGGCGTCGGCGCTCTCGGCGGCGGGCTGCCGTGTCCTCACTCCCGCGCGGGGTAGATGTATCGACATAACGACGCGGTTCGGCGTACGTACCCAC
Organism: Streptomyces iranensis; assembly: GCF_017874715.1. GTDB lineage: Bacteria > Actinomycetota > Actinomycetes > Streptomycetales > Streptomycetaceae > Streptomyces > Streptomyces iranensis. The sequence goes on from NZ_JAGGLR010000027.1 coordinate 4,055, forward strand.
CAGCTCACCTACGTACGAGGTGTCGCGATGGTGCGGGCGCCCGGCGCTCGCCCGACCGCGAGTGAGCCCGGCGCCCACAGCCATTCGCCGCTCCCGGTTCGGGTCGCCCTCGGCTGCGCAGCGGCGTCCGGCGGGCCCCTGCCGGGGCTCGTCATCGGGGACCATGGATGGGTCTGCGGAGCAGGTCAGCTGGGCTTTGAGGCCATCGGGCCAGGGGACACGGACGACCCCGCGCTGTTCGTCGGGGAGGCCGAGGGACGGGTGTCCGTCGCCGTTCCGCTTGATGACGGTGTGCGGTCTGGTTACTACCGGCCGATTACTCGCTATGTACTCAATCGAGCGTGTCTGTCACAGTAGGCGTCCGATCGCTACTCCTCTTCCCCACTTGCATCACCCGCCCCTAACCTGGGGTGGAGCGCGCATGCGACCAGGAGTCACCGGAGGGGAAGCCGGTGCCCGACATGTGCGGAAGGTTCAGGTGTTGTCATGGCTGCTGGCGAACGGCCTCTGAACGAGGTTCAGTTTCTGACCGTGGCGGAAGTCGCCTCGGTGATGCGAGTGTCCAAGATGACCGTGTACCGCTTGGTGCACAGTGGTCATCTGCCGGCGATCCGGGTGGGCAGGTCTTTCCGGGTCCCAGAGCAAGCGGTTCATGAATACCTCCGCGAATCGTATGTGGGGGTGGAGTCCGCCTAGGCCGTTTCCGGGCCCGGGGAGGACCCTCGGATTACGTGGTTCGCTCGGTGCCGGGTAGGCTGGCCCGATGTAGGTCGTGTGGGCTCGGACGCCCCGCACCGAGTGAATCGAAGTGAGCGAGGGTAGTCGTGGGCTCTGTTATCAAGAAGCGGCGCAAGCGGATGGCCAAGAAGAAGCACCGCAAGCTGCTCAAGCGCACGCGCGTCCAGCGTCGCAACAAGAAGTAAGCAAGCGACGCTGTGTTCGTCCCACAGCCCTCCCACCACCGGTGGGAGGGCTGTGGTGCGTGGGTGCCACCGGTCTGAAGCCACGTTTTTCGCCTCTTTGGCCCCGGCTTAAAACGTCGCACCGCGCGGCGAGTGGTCATCACAGCGCAACATCGACCGGTTACGGTGTTCGGCACAGCCCAGCTCGGACGAGGGTGGGAAGGAAGGCGCTGATCTTGGGAAAGGTCGTGCTCGTCACCGGAGTCGCTCGCCGGCTGGGAGGCCGCTTCGTCCGGCGCATACAGCGCGAACCCGATGTGGAGCGGGTGATCGGCGTGGACGCCGTGCCACCCGAACACCACCTCGGCGGCGCCGACTTCGTCCGGGCCGATATCCGTCACCCCACGATCGGGAAACTGCTCGCCGAATACGGCGTCCACACCGTTGTCCACATGGATATCAACGGCACTCCGCTGGGCGCGCGCGGCAATCGCGCCTCGGTCAAGGAGACCAATGTCATCGGCACCATGCAGCTGTTCGGCGCCTGCCAGAAGGCCCCGTCGGTGCAGCGGCTGGTGGTGAAGTCCAGCACCAATGTGTACGGCTCCGCGCCCCGCGACCCCGCCGTCTTCAGCGAGACCACCCCGCCCAAATCCCTCCCCAGCGGCGGCTTCGCCAAGGACACCGTCGAGGTCGAGGGGTATGTCCGCGGCTTCGCCCGGCGCCGCCCCGATGTCGCGGTGTGCGTGCTGCGCTTCGCCAACATCCTGGGGCCGTGCGCGGACTCCCCGCTCGCCGAGTACTTCGCACTGCCGGTGCTGCCCACCGTCATCGGCTACGACCCGCGGCTCCAGTTCGTCCATGAGAAGGACGCCATCGAGGTGCTGCGGATCGCGGCCTCCGAGCCACGCCGGTCCACGCTCAACAGCGGCACGTTCAACATCGCCGGAGACGGGGTGCTGCTGCTCTCCCAGGCCGCCCGGCGGCTCGGCCGCCCCACCCTGCCGCTGCTGCTGCCCACCCTGCGCTGGGCTCGCACCGCGCTGCGGTCCCTCGGCATCACCGACTTCTCGCCCGAGCAGATCCGGCTGCTCACCCACGGCCGGGTCGTGGCCACCACCCAGATGCGCGAGACCCTGGGATTCGAACCCGAGCACACCACCGCCGGCGCCCTCGCGGACTATGCGCACAGCCGCGGCCCCGGGCTGCTCCCGCCCGAGACCCTCGCCCGTTCCATCGACCGGCTCGCCGCGCTGCTACCCGCCGGCGCCCAGCCTTAAGGAGCGCAACCACCATGGCGGACGCCAAGGTCATTCCGTTCGGTGAGGAACCCCGGTCGTCCCGGAAGAAGGTCCCCCGGCTGGGCCGCGGCGGCCGCTCCCAGGGCTCGCTCAAGCCCGTACCGCAGCAGCGCGACGAGGCGCTCGAGCAGCGCCCCCAGACGGCGGCCGCGGCCGTGCCGCCCCTGCCGCCCGACTCGCCCAAGCCCGCCCCGGGCAGCGGCGACTGGGAGCGCAAGCTGGCCCATGGGCTGAGCTTTCTGCGTCGCCGGATCACCGGGGACTACGAGGTCGACGACTTCGGCTACGACCACGATCTGACCGAGCAGGTGCTGATGTCCCTGCTCCGCCCGCTGTCCGACAAGTACTTCCGGGTCGAGGTGAAGGGGATCGAGAACATCCCCGACAGCGGTGGCGCGCTCGTCGTCGCCAACCACTCCGGGGTGCTGCCGCTGGACGGGCTGATGCTCCAGGTCGCCGTGCACGACAACCACCCGGCCAAGCGCCATCTGCGGTTGCTCGCGGCCGATCTGGTCTTCGTGCTGCCGGTCGTCAACGAACTGGCCCGCAAGGCCGGGCACACTCTCGCCTGCGCCGAGGACGCCCAGCTGCTGCTGGAGCGCGGTGAGGTGGTCGGGGTGATGCCGGAGGGCTTCAAGGGGATCGGCAAGCCGTTCTCGGAGCGGTACAAGCTGCAGCGCTTCGGGCGGGGTGGCTTTGTCTCGACGGCGCTGCGCGCGGGGGCGCCGATCGTGCCGTGCTCGATCGTGGGCGCGGAGGAGATCTACCCGATGGTGGGGAACGCGAAGACCCTGGCCCGGCTGCTCGGCATTCCGTACTTCCCGATCACGCCGACCTTCCCGCTGCTCGGGCCGCTGGGCGCGGTGCCGCTGCCGACGAAGTGGACCATCCAGTTCGGCGAGCCCATCCCCACCGACGGGCATCCGCCGGAGGCGGCGGACGACCCGATGCTGATGTTCAACCTGACCGACCAGGTACGAGAAACGATCCAGCACACGCTCTACAAGCTGCTCGTCCAGCGCCGGTCGGTGTTCTTCTGACGGCTGCTCGGCGAGGGCCGTGATGTGGCGCGGCCGCGCGGCCCGACGGATGGAGTTGACAGGGGAGGTCCGGGGGTGGGCGGTGTGCCCACCCCCGGCATTTTCACCTCGTGTCGTCGCCGTCGATGCTCAGGCCCGGCAGCAGGTCCGGGAGCAGCGGGGGGATGGTGATGTCCGGCTGGGACGGCTTGCCGCCCGGGTCGCCCTTGCCCGTGGACGGGCTGGGGCTGGATCCGCCGCCGAGTGGCGGGTCCAGCAGGTCGCCGGCCCCGCCCACCAGGCCGCCGCTCTGGCTGTGGGTGCTCGCCGAGGACGACGGGTGCGGGCGGGGGGCCGTCTTCTCGTCGGTGCGGCTGCCGCTCGGGGTGGCCGAGGCGGACGCCGGGTGGTCGTCCGGGCCCATCCCGCCCGCACGCTGCGGCGTGTGGCCGGTCTGCGGGCCGGACTGGGCCTGCTGCTCCTTCTTCGTGGGCAGCAACGCCCGCAGCGGACCGACCTCTTGGTCTATGGCGTCGAAGACCGAGCTCACGTCGTCGCCGACGTCCATGAGCTGGACCGGCAGCTGCTCGCGCAGTCGGCTCCAGCCGTCGCGGTGGGCCTGGGAGAAGGTGGACAGCTGCTGGATCGGGCCGAGCGAGCCGTCGCGCTCGTAGACCTGGTGCAGCAGCCGGTGGCCCTCGGAGGCGTCATGGCGCATCCCGGCCAGGACCCGGCGGATCTCGCCCAGCGAGTCATGGTCCAGATCGCCGGTGCGGGTCCGCTCCATCAGGCGGCGCGCCTCGCTCATCCGGGTGGACGCCTGGTCCAGATAGATCCGGCCCCGGTCGGCGTCGCCGTCCGCCATCTCGAGCTTGAGGTCTTCCATACCGCGCTTGAACCCGTAGAGGGTGTCGCCCGGCAGCGCGTTCGAGCTGGCCGCGGCGACGCCGCCGAATGCGCCCGCCGCCACGCCGACCGTGAGCCCCCCGGCCGCGAGCCCCTTGGACCAGCGGGAACGGGGGCGGAATCTTGCCACCGGGGGTTTGGCCCGGTGGGCGCCACTGGGGCGGCGGCGCTGCTCGGGCACGCGCGGTGCCCCCTCGGCGAAGGCCGCCTCCATGGCGGCGAGCAGCTGCGCCCGCTGGGTGGCGCGGACCTCCGGGTCCAATGTCGGTGCCGGCAGCTCGCCCAGCCCGCTCGCCAGGGCCAGCAGCCGTCTCCGCTCGGCGCTCTCCGCCGGTGGGGAACCTGGCTGTTGCTGCGGCGTCTCGTCCCGGGCGGCCTGGTGGTTGCTCTCCAGGGCCTCCAGGGCCTCCAGGGCCTTGGCGAAGGCGTTCGCCCGCCGGTGTGCCGATACGTTTGCGATCACAGGCGGCACCTCCTCTCGTCGTGACGGTCGACTCCCCAGGACACCCGAGGGTTCCGTGCCATGCGCGCGTCCACCCGATCGAGTGAGTGGATCACGGGCAGGGTACGACCACAAGGCGCCTGCATCCCGCACAACGAGCGGCGCAGCACCCGGGTTACGCCCTCCCCGAGGGCCCTCCCGACTGGCGGACGGACCGTGGCCGGGAGGCTACGGGCGGTCAGCGGGCGTCGTCCGGAAGAAGCCGGGCCAGGGTGCGGACGGCCCGGTACTGAAGCGTTTTGATCGCACCCTCGTTCTTCCCCATGACCCGGGCGGTCTCGGCGACCGAGAGGCCCTGGAGGAAGCGGAGCGTCACGCACTCCTGCTGCTGCGGGTTGAGTTTTCGCACCGCCTGCAGCAGGGCGGCGTTGGACAGCGATTCGAGGACGGAGTCCTCGGGGCTGCGCTCGACCTCGTTGGCGTCCAGCATCTCGCCGGTGGTGACCTCCAGCCGGAAGCGGCTGGACTTGAAGTGGTCGGCGACGAGGTTGCGGGCGATGGTCACCAGCCAGGCGCCGAAGTCGCGGCCCTGCCAGGTGAAGGTGCCGATGCGGCGCAGGGCGCGCAGGAACGTCTCGCTGGTGAGGTCCTCGGCCGTGGCCCGGCCGCCCACGCGGTAGTAGATGTAGCGGTAGACCGTGTCGGCGTACTGGTCGTAGAGCCTGCCGAACGCCTCGGCCTCCCCGGCCTGGGCGCGCTCGACGAGGTCCATCATGCGGCGGCTGTCGCTGTCGGCGCCGGGGCGCCGGGCGGTGGGGGTGGAGCCGCGGGAGCGTCTGCTGACCGCGGCGCCGCCGTCCGCCAGGGCGTAGCACGGACCGGCCTGGCCGGGGCGGTCGACCGTGCCGACGGCTGGGCTGACGGGCTGTGGGGTGGCGAGGGCGGGGACGGCATACGCGGTGGGGACAAAGCCGCGCAGACAGTCGAGGACCGTTGCGCGCAGCGTAGCCAGGCCCGAGGCGTCAACCCCGACGTGTGGGTACACGGGACTCCCAGAGGCAGAGCTTCCATCACGTGCAGTACGGGACCGTCACCCGCCGTAGGGACGCGTGGGTACCGGTTTGCGTCTAAGGAGAATAACGCTTCGTACAGGCGGCACTACACCCAGTTGCTCAAATCATCGTTTCCGTTCGCTCTGTTATGGATTGATGACGCATCAAGTATCGAATGCGTACCGCCAATTGACCGGAACTGTTCGTGGGTTGTGCGATTGTGTGGCGTGTTGTGACAAAGCGGCGGTAAGGGGACTGGCGGGGGCGCTGTGGGGTAGGAAGCGCGGAATGACCGAAACAGGGCGGGCGCGTTCGGTTGGTGACGCTGTGTATCGATGGGTACGTCGTCACGGAGCGCGATCGGCGGTCAACCTTGACCGTCCTCGGTCACGGTCGTACGCAGGCGGTCAGCACCGCCCGAACGGGGCACTCCGGAAGGGGCTCAACGGGAGGTCAGGCGGGGGATCAGGGGTGACGCCAGGGAGCGAGCGGGCCCCGGCCGCGGTGGTCAGCGGCGCCGGCGGTGCAGGGCCACGGCGGCCGCCGTGCCGCCCGCCACCGCGCCCACCCCGGCCGCCGCCGGGATGCCGATCTTGGCCGCTTTACGTCCGGTGCGGTAGTCGCGCAGTCGCCAGCCGTGCTCACGGGCGTGCCTGCGCAGCCGGGTGTCCGGATTCACCGCGTACGGATGGCCCACGATCGACAGCATCGGGATGTCGTTGGCGGAGTCGCTGTAGGCCGCGCAGCGGGTCAGGTCCAGCCCCTCGGCCCCCGCCAGCGCCCGTACGGCCTCGGCCTTGGCCGGGCCGTGCAGCGGCTCGCCGACCAGCCGGCCGGTGTAGATGCCGCCCACCGACTCGGCCACCGTGCCCAGCGCCCCGGTCAGCCCCAGTCGCCGGGCGATGATCGTCGCGGTCTCGACCGGCGCGGCGGTCACCAGCCAGACCCGCTGCCCGGCGTCCAGATGGGCCTGGGCGAGGGCGCGGGTGCCGGGCCAGATGCGGTCGGCCATGTACTCGTCGTAGATCTCCTCGCCGATCGACATCAGCTCGGCGACCCGGTGGCCCTTGACGATGGACAGGGCGCTGCTGCGCACGTCCTCCATATGCGCCGGATCCTCGACCCCGGCCATCCGGAACCAGGTCTGCTGCCAGGCGAAGCGGGCGAGCTCGCGCTTGCGGAAGAAGTGCCGCTTGTAGAGGCCGCGGCCGAAGTGGAAGAGGGCGGCGCCCTGCATGACCGTGTTGTCCAGGTCGAAGAAGGCGGCGGCCCGCTCGTCCCCGACAACGGGGAACTCCGGTTCGGCGGGGGGCTGTGCCGCGGGGGTCTCGGCCGACGACTTGCGCGCGGCCTCGGCCGATGCCTCTCCGGCGAGGACGCTCCGCTCGGTGGCGGGTCGTCGACGTCGGGTGAACCATCCCAGTGCGGCCATGGGGCGAGCATAGCCAGCGCTCCGGCGCATCCCGTTACGCCCGGGTGTCGGGCCGATTCAGGTTACGCGAAAGGGATGCGCGCAAGGGATGCGCGCAAGGGTGGGACGAGCCCGCGCCGGGGGCCGGAATCAGCCGCCGAGCGCGGTGCGCAGCCGCTGGGGGTTCACCCGCCAGAAGTCGTGCTGCTCGCCGTCGATCAGCACCACCGGGATCTGCTCCCAGTAGGCGCGGTACAGCTCCTCGTCCTGGGTGATGTCCTTCTTCTCCCAGGGGGTGCCCAGCTCGCCGCAGACCTCCTCGACCACGGCCTCGGCGGCCTCGCACAGATGGCAGTCGGGCTTGCCGATCAGCGTGACCGTGCGCTCGGTGGGCTTCTTGCGCGGGGCGCGGCGCAGCAACGGACTCATGCTCACCATTCTGCCCGCCCGCGCGAGCGGCGGGTCCGCTCCCGGCGAGTTCGGAAGTGGGCTCTCGGTCGATTACGATCGTGGGCGTTTTGTTGCTGTCCGGGGGTAAAAAGGTGAGGAGTGAGGGCCTGTGCTCCCGTCGGCGGCCCAGCGGGGCGGGCGAGCCCGCGGGGAACGGTGCGACGCAGGTAGTGGTTCCGCGGCTGGCTCGATAGGGCGCGTGACACCGGTCACTTTGCCAGGACAAAGCGGACACCATCTTTGTGCACGCGTTCACAAAGACATAGCCTGCTGTCGATGGGGCGGTCATGAAACACCCGGCCGCCCGCAGCCTCGCTCTACCCGCAGGAGCACCGTGGCAACTGGCCGAACTCACCGACCGGCGACCCGCAGCCGAGGGATCCCCGAGGCCACCGTCGCCCGGCTACCGCTGTATCTGCGTGCGCTGACCGCTCTCTCCGAGCGTTCGGTGCCCACAGTGTCCTCGGAGGAGCTGGCCACCGCGGCCGGCGTCAATTCGGCCAAGCTGCGCAAGGACTTCTCCTATCTCGGTTCGTACGGCACCCGCGGTGTCGGCTACGACGTGGAGTACCTCGTCTACCAGATCTCGCGGGAGCTCGGGCTCACCCAGGACTGGCCGGTTGTGATCGTCGGCATCGGTAACCTCGGCGCCGCGCTCGCCAACTACGGCGGCTTCGCCTCCCGTGGCTTCCGGGTCGCCGCGCTGATCGACGCCGACCCCGCGATGGCCGGGAAGCCGGTCGCGGGCATCCCGGTGCAGCACACCGACGAGCTCGAGAAGATCATCACCGACAACGGCGTCTCGATCGGCGTCATCGCCACCCCGGCGGGCGCGGCCCAGCAGGTCTGTGACCGGCTGGTGGCCGCCGGGATCACCTCGATCCTCAACTTCGCGCCCACCGTGCTGTCCGTTCCGGACGGGGTGGACGTGCGCAAGGTCGATCTCTCGATCGAGCTGCAGATCCTCGCCTTCCACGAGCAGCGCAAGGCGGGCGAGGAGGGCAGCGCCCCCGAGGAGGCCGCGGGGGCGGTTCCACCGCCGCCCGCGGCGCCCCACCGAGCGCCCTCCGGCGCCCCCGGCGCCGACAGCGGCCGGCAAGGACCTGACGGGGACGTGCCCGCCGTGATGCCGGCATGAGTCTCCTCGTCGTCGGACTGAGCCATCGCAGCGCGCCCGTGAGCGTGCTGGAGCGCGCCGCCCTGGTGGGGGACGAGCCCGCGAAGCTGGTGCAGGACACCCTCGCCGCCGAGCCCGCCACCGAGGCCGCGGTGCTGGCCACCTGCAACCGCATCGAGCTCTACGCCGACGTGGACAAGTTCCACGCCGGGGTCGCCGAGCTGTCCACGCTGCTCGCCCAGCACACCGGCGTCGGACTGGACGAGCTCACCCCGTACCTCTACGTCCACTACGAGGACCGGGCCGTCCACCATCTGTTCTCGGTGGCCTGCGGGCTGGACTCGATGGTCGTGGGCGAGGGCCAGATCCTCGGCCAGATCAAGGACGCGCTGGCGCTGGGGCAGGAGCTGCACACCGCCGGGCGGCTGCTGAACGATCTCTTCCAGCAGGCACTGCGGGTCGGCAAGCGGGCCCACAGCGAGACCGGGATCGACCGGGCGGGCCAGTCGCTGGTCACCTTCGGCCTGGAGCAGCTGGCCCAGGGCGCGCCGGTGGCGGAGTGGGCCCGGGGCAGGCGTGCCCTGGTGATCGGCGCCGGTTCGATGTCCTCGCTGGCCGCGGCGACGCTCGCGCGCGCCGGTGTATCAGAACTGGTGATCGCCAACAGGACGTTGGAGCGGGCGCTGCGCTTGGCCGAGTCCCTGGCCCAGCAGCACGCCGCCACACCGGCCGCGATCACCCCTGTCGGTGATGACACCTCCGCCGGTGCGGAAACGTTGCGCGAGGGCCTGGTGGCCCGCGCCGTGCCCCGGGACCGGGTCTCCGCCGAGCTGCCGCACGCCGACATCGTCGTGTCCTGTACGGGCGCGACCGGGCTGGTCCTGACCGCCGCCGAGCTGCGCACCGCGCTCGCCCAGCGCGCGGCCTGCCCGCCCGGGGCGCACCGCGCGGAGGCGGACGTCTCGCTGCTGGATCTGGCGATGCCGCGCGACATAGACGCGGCGGCGCACCGGATCGAGGGGCTGCACCTGGTCGACATCGAGTCCCTCGCCGAGGCGGCCGCCGAGCCGTCCGGCGCGCCGGGCTCGTCCGCCGGGGCGATGGCCGCCGACGTGGACAGGGTGCGGGCCATCGTCTCCGAGGAGGTGGCCGCCTTCGGGGCGGCCCAGCGTGCCGCGCACATCACCCCGACGGTGGTCGCGCTGCGTACCATGGCGGCGGACGTCGTCGCCAGTGAGATCGCCCGCCTCGACGGGCGGCTTCCCGATCTGGACGACAAGCAGCGGGCCGAGATCACGCAGACCGTGCGCCGGGTCGTCGACAAGCTGCTGCACGCGCCCACCGTGCGGGTCAAGCAGCTCGCGAGCACTCCGGGAGGCGCCGGTTACGCGGACGCGCTGCGGGAGCTCTTCGACCTCGATCCGCAGGCGGTCGCCGCCGTCAGCCGCGCCGACGGCTCGGCCCGCACCGCAGAACCGAACGACCCGAAGGGAGGCCGGGCATGAACCCCACCCCCTCACCCGCCGCCTCCGGCGGCGCTCCGCCGCTGCGCCTGGGCACCCGCCGCAGCGCGCTCGCCATGGCCCAGTCCGGTCTGGTCGCGGACCTGGTCCGCGAGGTCACCGGGCGCCCTGTCGAGCTCGTCGAGATCACCACGTACGGCGACACCTCGCGGGAGCACCTCGCACAGATCGGCGGCGCCGGCGTCTTCGTATCGGCGCTGCGCGAGGCGCTGCTCAGGGGCGAGATCGACCTGGCCGTGCACTCGCTGAAGGACCTTCCCACCGCGCAGCCGGAGGGGCTGACGCTGGCCGCGGTCCCGCGCCGGGAGGATCCGCGCGACGCGCTGATCGCCCGGGACGGGCTCGCCTTCGCCCAGCTTCCGCCGGGGTCCCGGATAGGCACCGGATCCCCGCGCCGCGCGGCCCAGCTGAACGCGTGGGCCCGCTCCCTCGGCCTCGACATCGAGACCGTGCCGATACGCGGCAATGTCGGCACCCGCATCGGCTACGTCCGCTCGGGACGGCTGGACGCCGTGGTGCTCGCCGCCGCCGGTCTGATCCGTCTGGGGCGGATCGGCGAGGCGACCGAGCTGCTCGACGCCGACCATGTTTTGCCCGCCCCCGGCCAGGGGGCCCTGGCAGTGGAGTGTGCCGCGTCCAGCGTGCCGCTCGCTGCCCGGCTCGCCGAGATCGACGACCCGTCCACACGGGTCGCCGTGACCGCCGAGCGATCCCTGCTCGCCGCCCTGGAGGCCGGCTGCAGCGCACCCGTGGGGGCGCTGGCCGACCTGTTGGGCGACGGTCAGGCTGTCACCGAAATGCGCCTGCGCGGCGTCGTCGGCACGCTCGACGGCACGACGCTGGTGCAGCTGTCCACCACCGGTCCCGTACCCGCATCGCCCAGTGCGGCCGCGGACCTCGGTCGCGTACTCGCTGCCGAGATGCTCGCCAAGGGTGCGGCCGGTCTTATGGGGGAGCGAGCACTTTGAACCCCACCGCCCCGAATCACCCCGGCTGCGGACACGTCACCTTTCTCGGTGCGGGCCCCGGAGATCCGGGCCTGCTGACCTTGCGCGCCGTGGAGGCACTCGCCACCGCGGACGTGTTGATCGCCGACCCTCAAGTGCTCGACGTGGTGCGTCAGCACGTCAGGCCGGGCGTGGCCGCGGAGGCTCAGGGCACGCCGCAGCAGGCGGACGCTGATGGGTCGTCAGGCACCGCCACCGTCCCGGTACTAAGGGACAGCGCCAATCTTGTCATGACGGCCGCGCGCGGCGGCAAGCGGGTCGTGCGCGCGGTCGCGGGCGACCCCGGCCTCGACGGATACGCCGCCGACGAGATGCTCGCCTGCGCGGCCGAGGGCATCGTCTTCGAGGTGGTGCCCGGTGTGGCCGCCGCGGTGGGCGTGCCCGCCTACGCGGGGGTGCCGCTGCGGGACGCCCACAGCGCGGATGTGCGCTTCGTGGACGCCCTGAGCGCCGACGAGCGCTGCTGGAGCGAGATCGGCTCGTCCGACGCGACCGCCGTGGTCTCCGCGACCCTGGAGACGGTGGCCGCCGCCGCGGGTGAGCTGGTGGCCGCGGGCCGCAAGCCGGACACCCCGCTCACCGTCACCGTCGCGGGCACCACCACCCGCCAGCGGACCTGGACCGCGACGCTGGGGACCATCGCCCAGGTGCTGAAGGCGGCCAAGGTACTGCCGTCGCCGCAGGGCGCCCAGTCGGTGATAGCCGTGGTCGGCGAGCAGAGCGCGGCCGGCCGGCGCGATCAGCTGTCATGGTTCGAATCCAAGCCGCTGTTCGGCTGGAAGGTCCTGGTGCCGCGCACCAAGGAGCAGGCCGCCTCGCTCTCCGATCAGCTGCGCGGCTACGGCGCGGTGCCCAGTGAGGTGCCGACCATCGCCGTGGAGCCGCCGCGCACCCCGCAGCAGATGGAGCGCGCGGTCAAGGGCCTGGTCACCGGGCGCTATGAGTGGATCGCCTTCACCTCGGTCAACGCGGTCAAGGCGGTGCGCGAGAAGTTCGAGGAGTACGGGCTCGACGCCCGCGCGTTCGCCGGGATCAAGGTCGCGGCGGTGGGCGAGCAGACCGCGAAGTCGCTGATCGACTTCGGGGTGAAGCCGGATCTGGTGCCCAGCGGTGAGCAGTCCGCGGCCGGGCTGCTGGAGGACTGGCCGCCGTACGACCCGGTGTTCGACCCGATCGACCGGGTGTTCCTGCCGCGCGCCGACATCGCGACGGAGACCCTGGTCGCCGGGCTGATCGAGCTGGGCTGGGAGGTCGACGACGTGACCGCGTACCGCACCGTGCGCGCCTCGCCGCCGCCGGCCGAGACCCGTGAGGCCATCAAGGGCGGCGGGTTCGACGCGGTGCTCTTCACCTCGTCGTCCACTGTGCGGAACCTCGTCGGCATCGCGGGCAAGCCGCACAATGTCACTGTCATCGCCTGTATCGGCCCGGCCACCGCGAAGACCGCGGAGGAGCACGGACTGCGGGTGGATGTGCTGTCGCCCGAGCCCTCGGTGCTCAAGCTGGCCGAGGCGCTCGCGGACTTCGGGGCGGCGCGGCGGCAGGCCGCGATCGAGGCCGGGGAGCCGGTCACCCGCCCGAGCGAGCGACGGCCTGGTTCGCGAAGGAGGGCACGCTCTTGAGCATCTCGTACGGCAGCTTCCCCGGTACGCGGCCGCGTCGGCTGCGCACCACGCCCGCGATGCGGCGCATGGTCGCGGAGACCCGGCTGCACCCGGCCGAGCTGATCCTGCCCGCGTTCGTCCGCGAGGGCGTGAGCGAGCCGGTGCCGCTCCAGTCGATGCCGGGCGTGGTCCAGCACAGCCGGGACACGCTGCGGAAGGCGGCGGCCGAGGCGGTCGCCGCTGGGATCGGCGGGATCATGCTCTTCGGGGTGCCGGAGGAGTCCAAGAAGGATGCGGTCGGCACCCCCGGCACCGACCCGGACGGCATCCTCCAGGTGGCGATCCGCGATGTGCGCGCCGAGGTCGGCGACGACCTCGTGATCATGTCCGACCTCTGTCTGGACGAGCACGTCGACCACGGCCACTGCGGGGTCCTGGACGCCGAGGGCCGGGTGGACAACGACGCCACGCTGGAGCGGTACGCGGAGATGGCGCGCGTCCAGGCCGACGCGGGCGTCCACACCGTGGGCCCCAGCGGGATGATGGACGGGCAGGTCCGGGTGGTCCGTGAGGCGCTGGACGGCGCCGGGCACCAGGACGTGTCGATCCTCGCCTACACCGCGAAATACGCCTCCGCCTTCTACGGCCCGTTCCGCGAGGCGGTGGGCTCCTCGCTGAAGGGCGACCGCAAGACCTACCAGCAGGACCCGGCCAACGCCCGCGAGTCGCTGCGCGAGCTGGAGCTGGACCTGGCCGAGGGCGCGGACATGGTCATGGTCAAGCCGGCCCTGCCGTACCTGGACATCCTGCGGCAGTTCGCCGACGCCGTGGACGTGCCGGTGGCCGCGTACCAGATCTCCGGCGAGTACGCGATGGTCGAGGCGGCCGCGGCCAACGGCTGGATCGACCGCGACCGCGCCATCATGGAGACGCTGACCTCGGTGCGGCGCGCGGGCGCGGGGCTGATCCTCACGTACTGGGCGACCGAGGTGGCCCGGCGGCTGAACCGGGGGGAGCAGCCCGGCGGCTGACCTGGAGTCGTCGTCTGCCGTGCCGGGGGCTGACCTGGAGTCGTCGCCGCCGTGCCTGAGGCTCACCCGGCGCGGCCGTCTCCCGTGCCTGATCGGCCTGGGTCCGTGGCCGACGGGGCGAGGACGGTGGCCGCCAGGTGGTCGTGGAACCAGCGGTGCCCCGGGTCGGCCGAGTTGCGGGGGTGCCAGGCCATGGCGAGGTCGACGGGTGCCAGGTCGAGGGGGATGGGGAAGGTGCGCAGCCTCAGGGCCGAGGTGGCGTCGGGGAGCCAGTCGCCCAGGGTGAGTGCGACGAGGTCGGTGTCCCGGGCGAGCATCATCGCGCTCGTGTGGCTGGGTACGACGACCGCGATCCGGCGCCGCAGTCCGCGTTCGGCGAGTGCGCTGTCAATGGGGCCGAGGCGCTTGCCGTGCCGGGAGATACCGATGTGGTCGGCGGCGGCGTAACGGCGGGCGTCGATCCGCCCGTCGAAGAGGGGATGACCGCCGCGGGCGATGCCGGCCATCGTCATCCGGGTGAGCGGTCGGCTTCGGATCTCCGGGTCCAGGGGTCCGAGGACGCCCAGTTCGACGTCCACCCACCCCTGCCGCGCCGAGGCCGCGGCTCCCGGCCGCGGCCCCCCAGCCCCGGCCCAAGCCCCGTGCGTGGCCCCCGGCTCCGGCCCCGGCGGGCGGGGCGGGGGCCCAGGGTTGGGCATTGAGCGCCCGGCGAGGAAGAAGTCACCGGTGGTGTGGTCGGCCCGCTTGGTGATCAGGCCGATGGCGGTGATCGCGCCGAAGGAGACGGTGAGCAGGGACCAGTCGACGGCTCCGAGATTCGGGGCGCCGGTCATCATCGGTCCCCGACCACGAAGTCGGCGGCCGCCCGCCCGGGGGCGACCAGCCGGGCGTTGGCCTCGTCGGAGCTGAGGACGAAGCGCTCGGCCTCCTCGCGCGGCTTGCCGAACCGCTCATGGCGGTCGATCAGCCGGCGCACCCGCTCCTCGGTGTCCAGGTCGACCCACCAGGTCTCGTCCAGCAGTTCGCGGACCGGGAGCCAGGGCGCCTCGTCGAGCAGCAGGTAGTTCCCGTCGGTGATCACCAGCGGGATCTCCGGCGCCACCGGGATGGAGCCCGCGACCGGCTGCTCGAGCTCGCGGTCGAACCCCGGCGCGTAGACGACCTCCCCGGTGCGCGGCGCCCGCAGCCGCCGCAGCAGCGCGGTGTAGCCGTACGGGTCGAAGGTCTCCGGTGCGCCCTTGCGGCTGATCAGGCCGAGTCGGCGCAGTTCGGCGTCGGCGAGGTGGAAGCCGTCCATCGGCACCAGGACGGCCCGGTCGGCGCCGAGGGCGTCGACCAGGTACGCGGCGAGGGTGGTCTTACCGGCCCCGGGCGGTCCGGCGATGCCGAGCAGGCGGCGGCCGCCTGCGTCGGCCAGGCGCTGGGCACGCTCAAGGAGTTGCTGGGGAGTCATGGCGGATGCTTTCGGCGGTTTCGGAGATTCTGTCGTGGTGAGCTTCCCCCTCTTTTCGCCTTCGTCCCTGCTGCACATCGCAGCCGGCCGACGGGGTCGTGACGACCCCACCAGCGGCTCCGGATCACGTCAGGGGCGCGGGGTGCCAGTCAGCTCGGCGAGCGAGCCCAGGTGCATGTCGAACCGGTCCCCGGCGGCGGGCGGGTCGCCGCCGGGCCGCTCGAGGTAGGCGGTACGCAGGCCGATCGCCTGCGCGCCGCGCAGGTCCCAGGCGTGCGCGGCAACCATCAGCATCCGGTCCGGGGACCCGCCCGCGCAGTCGATCGCCAGTTGGTACACGGCCGGGTCGGGCTTGTAGGTGCCGACGGCCTGTGTGGACAGCGCAGTGTGCCAGCGCAGACCGGCGGCCGCGTTCATCCGCAGCAGTGCCGTCACATCCGCGTTGGACAGGCCGATCAGCTCGTGGTCGGCGCCGAGCCGGGCCAGCGCGTCCGCGGAGTCGGACCAGGCGGGCCGCTGCCGGGCGGCGCGGACCAGCGTGTCGACGACGGCCGGGTCGGACAGACCCGTGGCGTCGACGACCACCTGCGCGGCCTCGCGGTCCAGCACCGCGCCGGGCACATAGGCCCGCTCGAGGTCGACGATCCGGCGGTGCTCGGTGGAGATGTGGCGACCCCAGAGTGTGACCAGGTCGTCGACCCGCCCGGGGTCGGGGACAAGCTCGGCCAGGGCGGCGCGCAGGCCCGCGGTGTCGTCCACGAGGGTGCCGAGGATGTCGAAGACGATCGTGTCAACGTCGTGCAGGGGCGGCATGGCTCTCCCATATGCGTCATCGGTTGGGGGGCGATTCTGCGTGCCCTGGCTGTAAAAAGTAAAGTGTTGACATTTTCCATGTCCACTCCTAGCGTCGTCGGACAGTGATTGACGCCTTGACGAAGTGGAGACGGAGCCGATGAATTCGCGCCGCAGCTGGGTCCGGTACCAGGGCACCGACCGTGCGTTCGCCCGGTCGTGGTTCTACGGAACCGGACGCACCGAGGAGGAGCTGCGGCGCCCCCTGGTCGCCGTGGCCTGTGCATGGAACGAGATCGCCGCCGAAAATGTCCACCTCGAGCGGGTCGCCCGCCGGGTCAAGGACGGGGTGCTTGCGGCGGGCGCGACCCCGATGGAGTTCGGGGTCATCCACGCGACCGACGTCCTCAGCGAGGCCAGCGAGGGGATGCGCTATGTCCTGCCTGCCCGGGAGACGATCGCGGACTCCGTGGAGCTGATGGTCCAGGCGCACGCGTTCGACGCGCTGGTCGTGATCGCCGGTGGCGACAAGGTGACCCCTGGCATGCTCATGGGGGCACTGCGCTGCGAGTTGCCGACCGTCTACGTCTACGCGGGCACCACCGAGACCGGAGTCCTCGACGGGGAGGAGCTCTCCTGGGAGACCGTGTTCGAGGGTATCGGCCGCGTGCACGCCGGCGAGATCGACGCGGCCCAGCTCGCCCGCCTCGAGCTGGCGCAGATGCCCGGCGCCGGGGGCGGTGCGAGCGCGTACACCGGCAACACGATGGCACTGTGCGCCGAGGCGATGGGCCTGTCGCTCCCGGGTGCGGGCAGCGTCGTGGCCGGCAGCGCCGAGCACCTGCGGATCGCCTACGCCAGCGGGCGCGAGATCGTCTCCCTGCTCGAGAAGGAGCTCACGATCGACCAGGTCGTCACCTCCGAGGCGATCCGGAACGCGGCCCGGGTGGCCCTGGCAGTGTGCGGCTCGACGAACATCTCGCTGCACCTGCCGGCGATCGCGCACGAGGCGGGGGTGAAGTTCGACTGGCACGACTTCGGGTTGCTCGCCGCCAGCACGCCGACGCTGGTCAAGCTGCGCCCGTCCGGCGAGGTCTCGCTGCCGCAGTTCCACCGGGCCGGGGGTGTGCAGGCGCTCCTGCGCGAGCTGGCCCCGCTACTGGAGGACAGTGCGCGGATCCGCCCGGTCGCCGACGCCGACCCGGGCTGGACCGAGGGCGTGATCGCGCCGCTGGACGAGCCGCTGGACACGACGGGCGGGCTGACCGTGCTGCGCGGCTCGCTCGCCCCGAGTGGCGCCATTGTCAAAAGCGGTGGCGTTCCGGCTCAGTTGCTGCGCCACACGGGCCCGGCCAAGGTGTTCGAGAACGAGGAGGACGCGATCGTCGCCATCCACGGCGGCCGGATCCATTCCGGCGACGTGGTGGTGATCCGCAATGAGGGCCCCCGGGGTGGCCCCGGCTTCCGTGAGATGCTGGGCGCGACCGCGGCCATCGTCGGCATGGGGCTGGCCGAGACCGTCGTACTGATCACGGACGGCCGGTTCTCCGGCGCTTCGCACGGCGCGGCCATCGGCTACGTCTGCCCGGAGGCGGCCTCCGGCGGGCCCATCGCCTTCGTCCGGGAGGGCGACCAGGTCTCGATCGATCTTGTTGACGGACGGCTCGACATCGACGTCGACGAGGCGACCCTGCGGGCCCGCACGCCGTCGCCCGGCCGTCAGGTCCCGGAGAAGGGCGTGTTGGCACGCTACGCACGGTCGGTATCGGAAGCATGTGATGGCGCCGTCACAACGAACCAGTGACAGGCGGGCGGGACGAGGAGAGGCACGGTGCGGTGATGCGCAAGGTCGAGCACAAGCTGCTGTTCGAATCGGTGGCGGACACGCTGCGACAGGCCATCCTGAACGGCGACTTCCAGCCCGGCGAACGCCTCAACGAGGTGTCGATCTCGCGGACCCTGAACCTCTCCCGCGGGCCCATCCGGGAGGCACTCCGCCAGCTCGCGCAGGAAGGGATGATCACGCTCATCCCGCAGCGCGGAGCGCGCGTCGTGGAGGTCGACCAGCGGGAAGCGCTCGCGGCGCTCGCCATCCGCGAGCTGCTGGAGACGATGGCCGCCGAGGACCTGTGCGAGGTCATCACCCCCAAACAGATCGGCCACCTGCGTGATCTCACCGAACGCATGCGACGGGCGGAACAGGACCGGGAGTTCGTCGACATGGTGAGCCTGGACTTCCAGTTCCACCGGGACCTGATGGACATCGCCTCGACCGACACCGCGAGGCGCACCTGGACCATCCTGAGTGGCAAGCTGATGCTGTTCCAGTCGATCGGTGACCGGACCTTCGCCGCGAGCCTGTCGGTGAGCGACTCGCACTGGCCGATCATCGACGCGCTCGAGAGGCACGACGCGAAGCGATTCCGCACGACCATGCTCGGCCATATCGAGGAGAACCGGAGCTCGGTGCTCGGATTCCCCGAACCGTCGGCAGACGACGGCCACTAGGGCGGGCTGTGCCGGTCCGGCCCGCGCCGCCCCCAGCTGCCGGATCGGGTATCGCCGCCTGGAAAGGGTTCGCCACCATGAACAACAGCAATCCCGCACCGAGCGGCTCGATCGTCGCCGCCGTCACGCCGTTCCACCCATCCGGCGAGATCGACGAGGAGGTCTTTGCCGAGCACGGGGGGCATCTCCTCGGCAAGGGTGCCGATGGCGTTCTCGTCGAAGGCTCGACCGGCGAGGTCCGGGCCCCCGAACGGAACGAGAAGACGCGGCTGGATCAGGAGGAGAAGACGCGGCTGCGCGCCCTGGACCGGCGACGCCGTCGGCCCGGACGCCCAACTCGCCCGGGGTCCCAGCGGAATCCGCACCGGCGGAACCTTGGCGGCCTCCCTCGCGACCCGGGCGGCCGGTGCGGACGCGGCACTGGTCGTCCCGCCGTAGTTCGTCGACCGCATCCGGGAGGCGGGGCGCGGGCGCTTCCGACGCAGCGGCCCCGGCGAGCGTTACCCCACTTACCCCAGTGAAGCCTGCAAGGCCACTGTGACCACAGCAAACGTCGCGTACGTCGCGTACGTCGAGCACGTCGAGCACGTCGCGTAGGAGCGTTCCCGCACGCCGCGGTGGTGCGCGATCGGCCGTCGCGGACACCAGGTGACCTGCTGTACGTCTCGGGACAGCGCCGCTGCCCCTGACACCTGACGTTCCTCCCGTGCGACCTGAACACACTTCCGGGTCCCCGCACCGCCCAACGCGCCGACACCTCCATCGTCGACAGCATCGGGGAGCACGAGCTGCCCGCGTCGACGGGGTACGTCCCCGACGGCTTGCCCGAGGTTGTCGCCGAGACCGGCGAAGTGCCGGCCGGTGTGAAGCCCGGTCGTGAGAACACCGGCGTCATCTCCGCGCTGGGCGCGTCCTCTCCGCAATGGGCGCGTCCTCTCCGCGCTGGGCGGACGGCGACGGTGACCGAACTTCCTCAGCCCCCTGACTGGTGCCACGAGGCGCCACGAAGAGAGCCGCATCCGCACCACACTCACCTCCTCCCGGCCCGATCGGGCTTCCTCGCCCGGCAACAGCACAGGAGTTCCCCATGACAGCATCAAGCGTCCTGGACGATGCGCCGCTGAACGGATTCCACAAGAAACTCGCCCTGTACTCCTCCGGAGGCCCCTTCCTCGACGGCTACATCCTGAGCATCGTGGGCGTTGCCATCGTGCAACTGGGGCCGCAGATGCATCTCTCCGATGCCGCCCTGGGGCTGATCGGCGCTTCCGCCCTCATAGGCATCTTCTTCGGCGCCTTCCTCGGCGGATACCTGACCGACAAGTTCGGCAGGCAGGTGTTGTACACCATCGATCTGATCGCCATCATCGGATGTTCGGTGGCGCAGTTCTGGGCCACCGATCCGGTATGGCTGTTCGTCCTGCGCCTGCTGATCGGCATGGCCGTGGGCGCCGACTACCCGATCGCCACCTCGCTCCTGGCCGAGTTCACGCCGCGCCGCTACCGAGGCCCGCTCCTCGGCGGCCTGATGGTGATGTGGTTCGTCGGCGCGGCGACCGCCTATGTCGTCGGCGAAGCCCTGTTGACCGTCGACGGCACCGGCTGGCGGTGGATGCTTGCCAGCGCCGCGTTGCCTGCCCTCCTCATCGTGCTGCTTCGGCTGGGCACTCCCGAGTCCCCGCGCTGGTTGGCCAAGAAGGGGCGCGTCGACGAGGCCAATGCCGTGATGCGCAAGGTGTTCGGCGACCAGGCCAGCATTTCTGACCTGCCCGAAGAAGAGCACGAGAGCGTCGGCCTGATGCTGCTGTGGCGGTCCGGCTACGTCGGACGCATGCTGTTCGTCAGTGCCTTTTGGACATGCTCGATCGTGCCGCTGTTCGCGGTGTATGCCTTCGGACCCCGCATCCTCGGCGCGCTCCACCTCAACGGCCACCTGGCCAACATCGGCTCGGCCCTGATCACGGTCTTCTTCGTGGTCGGCTGTGTCCTCGCCATGGTGGTCATCAACCGCATGGGCCGGCGGGCCCTGATCATCCACAGTTTCACCTGGTCCGGTCTGGCACTTCTGGTGCTCGGCCTGTTCCCCTCCGCCCCCGCCGCCGTGATCATGATCTTGTTCGCCGCCTACGCCGTCCTCATCGGAGGCGCCCAAAACCTCCAGTGGATCTACCCGAACGAACTGTTCCCCACCGAGGTTCGGGGAACCGCTGTCGGCCTCGCCTCGTCGCTGAGCAGGGTCGGCGCGGCGATCGGTACCTATCTCGTCCCGCTCGCCCTGACCTCGTGGGGAATCGGCCCGACGATGCTCGTGGCAGCGGCCATCACCCTGCTCGGAGCAGGCATCTCGATGCGATGGGCCCCGGAGACGCATGGCCTGGCCCTCCACGAATCCGCTGCTCTGGCCGAACCGGCGACCGCCAACGCTGAGCCTCGATCCACGCATCACGTCATGTGACGGTGAACCGCACTCTCTGCGCGGTTCCTCCTCGCCCCCCGTGGCCGGGGGCGCCCAGGCGTACAGCCGGGGGAATTTCCAGGAAATCTCGGCAGAGGGCACATCCATCGGGCCCTTCCGGACGTCTGATCAGGGAGCGGCCCTGTGATGTGGCCGCAGGCCAGGGGCATTTGGAGATATTCACGTTGAAAACCGGCATGAAGGGTCTACGTCGCGTATCCGCGGTCACGATCACCGCTGGAGCCGTGCTGGCGGCGGGGGCGTTCACCGCCTCCGCGCAGGCCGCGACGACCGCAAGTCCCACGATCGCCGCCAAGGGCGGGTTCGTGATGAACAACGCCACGGGGAAGAGCCTGTTCACCAAGGCCGCGGACAACCGTCTTTCCACCGGCTCCACCACCAAGATCATGACCGCCCGGGTGGTGCTCGCGCAGCCGAACCTGAACCTGGACGCCAAGGTCACGGTCCAGAAGGCGTACAGCGACTACATCGTCGACAACAACTGGGCCTCCTCGGCCAAGCTGATCGTCGGCGACAAGGTCACCGTCCGCCAGCTGCTGTACGGGCTGATGCTGCCGTCCGGCTGTGACGCGGCGTACGCGCTGGCGGACAAGTTCGGCACCGGCTCCACCCGGGCCGCGCGGGTGAAGTCGTTCATCGGCAAGATGAACACCACCGCCAAGTCCCTCGGGCTGACGAACACCCACTTCGACTCGTTCGACGGCATCGGGCACGGCGCCAACTACTCGACACCGCGCGATCTGACCAAGCTGGCCAGCAGCGCGATGAAGTACTCCACGTTCCGCTCGGTCGTGAAGACGAAGTCGACCAAGCAGAAGGTGACCACGAAGAGCGGTGGCTACCGCTACATGTCGTGGACCAACACCAACAACCTGCTGGGCAGCTACTCGGGCACCATCGGAGTCAAGACCGGCTCGGGTCCGGAGGCCAAGTACTGCCTGGTCTTCGCCGCCACCCGGAACGGGAAGACGATGATCGGCACCGTCCTCGCCTCCACCTCGGTGGACAACCGCACAAAGGACGCGAAGAAGCTGATGGACTACGGCTTCAGCAGGTAGCCGTCACCCGCGGCACAGCGAGGGGCCTGCCCCGTGAACCCATCGGGTCGCGGGGCAGGCCCCAGTGTCCTTCTTCCACGGAGATCCGCCAGAAGGACCCTGGCCGTGGCCCGGCGTGGCCCGGCGCCGTGCTCAGCGCACCGCGTTCCAGGAGTGCGCCACGTCCACCACGACATGCCCGCCGGTCTGGAAGGCCCGGAACGGCAGCCGTGCCCGCACCCCGAGGCCGACCTGGGTCTCACCCTCGAAGCTGGCGCCGAAGCGGGTGTCCCGGAAGGTCTGGTAGCCGGAGATGTCCACGCCCGGCAGCGGCTTGCGCGCCCGCCCCGGGTACGACTCCGCGCCGCTGCCCGGGTCATAGCTCGGCGCGGACACATGGATGTCCAGGATCGCGCCGCCGCGGACCGGGATCTCCTCGCCCGAGCCGTCCTGGTACAGGGTGTTCACGTACCCCACGCGGTAGCCGACGGGATCGGCGGCCGTGGCCCCCTTCACGTCGAACACGATGCGGTCGTAGCACGCGTGCCGGCCCGTCCTGATGTTCCCCAGCGGTGCGTGTCCCGCCGGCTGGGCCGTCTTCTCGCCGCTGCCCCAGCCGGTCTCACAGGTCGTCGCCGCCTTGGCCGCGGTCGGCGTGACGGCCCCGGCCGTCCCCGCCGTCGCCGCCAGCGCGCCGCCCGCGAGCGTCATCGCCGCGAGTGCGGTCCCCCACCGTCGCATGGTCGAGCCCCCAATGGTCCGTTGTCCGTTGATGACAGGTGATTCACGGGGTTGGACGGGCCGGGGCGGTGAGAGGTTGTCCCGGTCCGGGAAATGTGTCCCGAATGCTACGTGCGCGGGGGGTACTCATGGCGGTCGTCCGGGGGTTTTCCCCCGAGCGGGTCGGCCGGTTGCCCGGATGGGACGGGAGAGCCGGTTCGACAAGTCTTGTGCATATGAGACCGACGACCGGCAGAACCGCCGCACTGGCCCTCGCCACCGCCGCCACCGCCTCCCTCCTCGGGGTCGCGTCCGCGAACGCGACCCCGGACCCGGCGGCCGACCCGACCGCCGCCGCGCCCGACTGGGGCGCCTGCGAGGGCACCGGGCTCGACCCCCGTCAGGAATGCGCCACGATCAAGGTGCCGCTGGACTACCGCGACCCCGGCGGCAAGCGGATCTCCCTCGCCGTCTCCCGCATCCCCAGCGAGCGGCCACAGGCCCGCCGGGGCGCCCTGCTGCTGATCCCGGGCGGCCCCGGATCGCCGGGTCTTGACCGGCCAAGCACGCTCGGCAAGCGGCTGCCGAAGTCGGTGCGGGACGCCTACGACATCGTCAGCTTCGACCCGCGCGGCCTGGGGAAGTCCACGCACACCGGATGCGATCTGAACACCGACGATCTCTCGCTGCTCGCCTCCCGCCCCTGGCCCGCCCCCGGCGGGGACATCACGCGGAACATCACCACCGGCCGTCGCATCGCCGACACCTGCGCCCGCAACGGCGGCGAACTGCTGCGCAACATCAGCACCGTCAACGAGGCGCGGGACATCGACAGCGTCCGCCGGGCGCTCGGCGAGCGGAAGCTGTCCGCGTGGGGCGTCTCCTACGGGACGTATGTGGGCTCCGTCTACGCGCAGATGTTCCCCGAGCACACCGACCGCTGGGTGCTGGACAGCAATGACGACCCGAACCCGGAGCGGGTGGAGCGCGGCTGGCTGGCCAACTACGCCGTGGGCGTCGAGGACACCTTCCCCGACTTCGCCCGCTGGGCCTCCGCGCCCGACAGCCCCGTGCGGCTCGCCGGGACCCCCGACGGGGTGCGGCGGCGGGTCCTGGACCTCGCCGCCCGGCTGGACGCGAAGCCGCTGCCGTGGCCCGGCGCCAACCCGCCCGAGCTGAACGGCAACGCGCTGCGCCAGAGCATGCTGGACGCTCTGTACTCCCGGGACGACTTCGAGAGCCTGGCCCGGCTGATCGTCGACGCGGACGCGGGCAAGGTGCCCGCCGAGGCACCGGCCGACCCCCCTCAGGACGCCGCGGCCGTGTCCCTCGCGACCATCTGCAACGACGTGGAGTGGCCCACCTCCCTGCCCGGCTACGCGCGGGATGTCGCCGCCAGCCGTAAGAGCCACCCGCTCACCGCGGGCATGCCGGTGAACGTCACGCCGTGCACGTTCTGGCACGACGAGCCGCGGGACAAGCCGGTGCGCATCACCGACCAGGGGCCGTCGAACGTCCTGCTGGTGCAGAACAAGCGCGATGTGGCCACCCCGTACAGCGGGGCGCTGGGCCTCCGGCGCTCTTACGGAGACCGGGCCCGGATGGTCAGCGTGGACGCGATGGGTCATGGCGCGGCGTACCTGGAGAACGGCAGCGCCTGCGCGGACCGGAGGGTCACGGACTTCCTGCTGACCGGGGAGCGGCCGAAGCGCGATGTGCTCTGCCGGTGACGCCTGTGACGAGCCACCGATGAACGCGGAGAGCCCCGCCCCGGGAAACCGGGGCGGGGCTCTTCACACGCGGTGGCTCAGAGGCGCTCGGGGGTGCGGATGCCCAGCAGGGACATGCCCTGTCCCAGCGTGCGCGCCGTGATGTCGCACAGGAAGAGGCGGTTCTCCACCTGGGACGGGCCGCCCTCCGCCTTCAGGACCGGGCACTGGTCGTAGAAGGTCGTGTAGAGCGAGGCGAGTTGGTAGAGATACCCGGCCAGCTTGTGCGGCTCGTACCCGGTGGCCACCTCGCGCAGCGTCTCCCCGAACTGGTCGAGGTGCAGGCCCAGCGCCCGCTCGGCCGGGGCCAGCGGAAGCTCCGGGTGGGCCAGCGGCCGCTGGTCCTCCCGGGCGAGCCGCAGGATCGACTTGATCCGGGCGTACGCGTACTGGAGATAGACCGAGGTGTCCCCGTTGAGCGAGACCATCTGGTCGAGGTCGAACTTGTAGTCCCGCGAGGCGGAGGTGGACAGATCGGCGTACTTCACCGCGCCGACACCGACCTGGGCGCCGCGTTCGAGGATGTCCTCCTCCGTGAGGCTGAGCTTCTTCTCGCTCTTCTCCCGGACCACGGCCGCGGCCCGCTCGGTGGCCTCGTCCAGCAGATCCTCCAGCCGCACCGTCTCGCCCGCGCGGGTCTTGAACGGCTTGCCGTCCTTGCCCAGGACGGTGCCGAAGGCGAGCTGCGCGGCGTGCACCTGGTCATTGAGCCAGCCGATCCGGCGGGCGGTCTCGAAGACCATCTTGAAGTGCAGCGACTGCCGGGCGTCCACCACATACAGCAGGGTGTCGGCCTTCAGGTGCTGCACCCGGTCGCGGATCGCGGAGAGGTCGGTGGCCGCATAGCCGAAGCCGCCGTCGGACTTCTGGACGATCAGCGGCACCGGATTGCCCTCGGGGCCCTTGATGTCGTCGAAGAAGACGCACAGCGCGCCCTCGGAGCGCACGGCGACACCGGACTCCTCCAGCAGCCGGCAGGTCTCGGCCAGCATGTCGTTGTAACCCGACTCACCGACCACGTCGGGGTCGTGGATCTCGATGTCCAGCTTGTCGAAGACCGAGTAGAAGTAGATCTTCGACTCGTCCACGAACTTCCGCCACAGGGCGATGGTCTCCTCGTCGCCCGCCTGGAGGTCCACCACCCGCCGCCGGGACCGCTCCTTGAACTCCGCGTCGGAGTCGAAGAGCACCCGCGCGGCCTTGTAGAGCCGGTTGAGGTTGGACATGGCCTCCTCGCCGGAGGAGGCGTCCTTGTGGTCCAGCTCGTGCGGGTGCTCGATCAGATACTGGATGAGCATGCCGAACTGGGTGCCCCAGTCGCCGATGTGGTGGCGGCGGATCACCTGCTCACCCGCGAACTCCAGGATCCGCACCACCGCGTCGCCGATCACCGCCGAGCGCAGATGGCCGACGTGCATCTCCTTGGCCACATTCGGCTGGGCGTAGTCGATCACGGTGGTGCCGGGCGCCTGCGCGAACGGCACGCCGAGGCGGTCGTCGGCGGCGCGGGCGGCGAGGGTCGCGGTGATCGCGGAGTCGGCGATCGTGATGTTGAGGAAGCCGGGGCCGGAGACCTCGATGTCGGCGATCACCGGATCGGGGTCGGCCGAGGTGGCGGCGACCGGAAGGTGCGCCACGACCTTGGCGGCCAGCTCACGGGGGTTTCCCTTGAGCTGCTTGGCCAGCGCCAGCATCCCGTTGGCCTGGAAGTCGGCCCGGTCGCTTCGTCGCAGCAGCGGATCCGCGGAGCCGGCCTCCGGCAGAGCAGCCGAGAGGGCGTCCGCGACGCGCTGATGGACCGTAGCGGCGAGGGAAAGGACCGATGCCATGGATGAGGTGCCATTCCGATAGTGGTGGTATGGACAACCCAGTATTTCACGGCGGGTCCAACGATTTCCCCGGCCTGTGGACAACCCGGGCTCGCCCGGCGGGCCCTGTGGGCAAATCCGGAGGGGCCTGTTCCGTCTGGGACAATGGGCGGTGCCATGACCGCAAGGAAGGAAGTGCCGACCGTGGCTCAGAGCACCGAGACCGACTGGGTCTCCCGATTCGCCGACGAGGTCATTGCCGAGGCGGAGCGCCGCGCCCCGGGCAAACCTGTCGTCGTCGCCTCGGGCCTCAGCCCGTCCGGCCCGATCCACCTCGGCAATCTGCGCGAGGTCATGACCCCGCACCTGGTCGCCGACGAGATCCGGCGCCGGGGCCGCGAGTGCGTTCACATCCTGTCCTGGGACGACTACGACCGGTATCGCAAGGTTCCGGCCGGGATCGACCCCTCCTGGTCCGAGCACATCGGCAAGCCGCTCACCTCGGTCCCGGCCCCGCCCGGGTCCCCGTATGCGAACTGGGCGGAGCACTTCAAGGCGCCGATGGCCGAGGCGCTGCGGGAGATGGGCATCGAGTTCCACCCCGTCAGCCAGACCGAGATGTACACCTCGGGGGCGTACCGGGAGCAGATCCTGCACGCGATGCGCCACCGCCGGGAGATCGACGCCGTCCTGGACCGGTACCGCACCAAGGACAAGCCCGGCGCCAAGAAGCCCAAGCAGCAGCAGAAGCCGGTGGACGAGGCCGAGCTGGTCGCCGCCGAGGGCTCGGGCGCGGCCGCCGAGGACGACGGCAGCGCGGGCGCGGCGGGTTACTACCCGTACAAGCCGTACTGCTCGGTCTGCGAGCGCGATATGACCACGGTGACCTCGTACGACGACGAGACCACCGAGCTGGCGTACACCTGCGCGTGCGGCCACGGCGAGACCGTCCGCCTGAGCGAGCACAACCGCGGCAAGCTGGTCTGGAAGGTCGACTGGCCGATGCGCTGGGCGTACGAGGGCGTGGTCTTCGAGCCCTCGGGCGTCGACCACTCCTCGCCCGGCTCGTCCTATGTGGTCGGCGGCCAGATCATCCGCGAGGTCTTCGGCGGGGACCAGCCCATCGGGCCGATGTACGCGTTTGTGGGCATCAGCGGCATGGCCAAGATGTCCTCCTCCAAGGGCGGTGTGCCCACCCCGGCCGACGCGCTGGAGATCATGGAGGCGCCGCTGCTGCGCTGGCTGTACGCCCGCCGCCGGCCCAACCAGTCCTTCAAGATCGCCTTCGATCAGGAGATCCAGCGGACCTACGACGAGTGGGACGCGCTGGAGCGGAAGATCACCGAGTCCACGGCCCAGCCCGGGGACGCGGCCGCGTACCGCCGCGCGACCCGCACCGCCACGGGCGAGCTGCCCAGCACCCCGCGCCCGCTGCCGTACCGCACGCTGGCCTCGGTGGTGGACATCACCACCGGCCATGACGAGCAGACGCTGCGCATCCTCGGCGAGCTCGACCCCGACAATCCGGTGAAGTCCCTGGAGGAGACCCGGCCCCGGCTCGACAAGGCCGAGCGCTGGATCACCACCCAGGTCCCGGCCGATCAGCGCACCCGGGTCCGGGACGAGCCGGACACGGAGCGGCTGGCCGCGCTGGGCGACACCGAGCGGGAGTCGCTGCGGCTGCTGCTCGACGGCCTGGACGACCACTGGTCGCTGGACGGCCTCACCACGCTGGTCTACGGGGTGCCCAAGATCCAGGCGGGGCTGTCGCCGGAGGCCAAGCCGACGCCGGAGCTGAAGGTCGCCCAGCGGTCGTTCTTCGCACTGCTCTACACCCTGCTGGTCGGGCGGGACACCGGCCCCCGGCTGCCCACGCTGCTGCTGGCGGTGGGGGCGGACCGGGTGCGCAAGCTGCTCGCGGCCTGACCTCCGCCACCCCCGGGCGCCGGGCGGAATGGCCTTACGGCCGCCGCCCGGCGTTCCGGCTTCGCGAAGTGGTTGCGGGACGGCTGCGGGACGGCTACGGGATGGCCTCGCGCTCCAGGCGGACGCGCTCCTTGAAGTCCTCGACGTACCCGGCCAGCTCGCTGTTGCTGAGGTCGGTCACGCCGTAGGTCTCTCGCAGCCGCTGCCCGAACTGGTACGCGGAGGGGTACCGGCTGTGGTCGGCGAGGAACTGGCGGAAGGTCGCGTAGTAGACCTCCTCGCGCGGCACGTCGTCCGGCAGCTGGTTGAGCTGCTGCTCCGGCTGCAGCTCCTCGTACGCGAACCGCTCGGGCTCGCGCTGCTCCGGTACGTAGACGCCCTGATGGCTCCCCACGCCCTCACCGCCGAGCGGCCGCACCCGGCCGCCGGGCCCGACCGGCACGGTCAGCTGGGGCTGCGGGGGCTGTGGCTGCTGGAACTGCTGCGGCTGCTGCTCGGGCTGCGCCGCCTGGCCCGGGACCTGCTGGTCCTGCGGCTGGAGCTGCTGCGGCTGCTGTGCCTGCTGCGGGTGCTGGAGCTGCTGGGGCTGTTGCTCGACCGGCGCGGGGTGGGCGGCCGCCGGGTCGAAGGGCACGGCGTTCCGGCCGTCATGGCCCTGCCCGGCGGGCTGCTGGTACACCGGCAGGGGCAGCGAGAGCGGCAGCTCCTGCGTCTGGGGCTGCTGGGGGTGCTGCTGCGGGCCCAGGTCCACCAGGGCCCCCGGCGCGCCGTACGGGCCCGGCTGGGCCTCCAGGGACGCGCTGCTGGGCCGCGTCCCGTCCGCCGCGGCCGACCGGCCAGGGGGGAGCGCGGTCGCCGACACCGTGGACGGGTCCAGACCGGCCGCCGCGAGCCCCGCCGGTGCGGTGTCCGCCAGTGGCACCCCGTACCGCGCCAGCCGCAGCGGCATCAGCGACTCCACGGGCGCCTTACGGCGCCAGGACCGTCCGTAGCGGGCCCGCAGCCGGGCCTGGTAAACCAGCCGGTCCTGCTCCAGCCTGATGACCTCCTCGTAGCTGCGCAGCTCCCACAGCTTCATCCGGCGCCACAGCCGGAAGGTGGGCACCGGCGCGAGCAGCCAGCGGGCGATGCGGACCGACTCCATGTGCCGGTCGGCGGTGATGTCGGCGATCCGGCCGACCGCGTGCCGGGCGGCCTCGACGGAGACGACGAACAGGATCGGGATCACGCCGTGCATGCCGACGCCGACCGGGTCCGGCCAGGCGGCCGCGCCGTTGAAGGCGATGGTGGCCGCGGTCAGCAGCCAGGCGGTCTGGCGCAGCAGCGGGAAGGGAATGCGGATCCAGGTGAGCAGCAGATCCAGCGCGAGCAGGACCACGATCCCCGCGTCGATGCCGATCGGGAAGACATTGGCGAACTTGCCAAAGCCCTTGTCGAGGGCGAGATCGCGCACCGCGGCGTAGGAACCGGCGAAGCCGATCCCGGCGATCACCACCGCCCCGGTGACGACCACCCCGGCCAGTATTCGGTGCATCCGTGTCAGTTGCATCGCGGCCACCCGCGACCCCTCCCCGTCCTCAACAACAGCCGCATCAGAGTCGCATACACGTCAAGGCTCAGGGGCGGGAAGGGGTCGTGTCGGCGAATCAGGCCCCGCTCTTGGCGCCCTTACCGATGGCGCCGACGGTCTCCTTGGCCGCGGACTTGGCGTCCTTGAGCAGGTCGGCCGCGTCCGGCGCCTTGGCGGTCTCATAGCCCGCGCCGTCGTACTGGAGGGTGATGACGACATTGGCGGTGCGGACCACGACCGTCTGGTCGCGGAAGTCGTCGCCGTCCTTCTTCTCCTTGGTGCTGACCGTGGTCGCCTCGTCGCCGATGCCCGCGACCTTCTCGGTCTTGGGGTCGGTCACCTTGCCGGCGGTGGCGGCCCTGCTCGCCTGCTGGGCGGCGTACTCCCCGGCGCGCTTGTCGCCGGAGCCGAGCCCCGGGTCGGAGCGGAACAGCTTGAGGGAGACGGTCAGCGAGCGGTAGTCGAACTTGTCGAGGCCGCTCCACAGGCAGCTGGCCGACGTATTGGTGTCGGCCGAGGGAAGGGCCTTGCCCTTCTTGTTCTGAGCCTTGGGGACGAGATCGTCGACCGTCTTCCCGGAAAGCGTGGAGCACACATCGGGCAGCTTGCTGAACTTCGCTGCCGCGACGGTGGGTGAAGCGCTGGGCGAGCCGGGTCTCGCTGAGCCACCGGCGTTCTTGTCGTCCTTCTTGTCCGAGCCGGAGGAGCAGCCGGCGACGAGCACCACCGGTACGGTCGCGCAGGCGAGTATTCGGGCGAGTCGCGGGGCTGAACGGTGCATGGGTCCTTCGCTCATTCTCTGTCGATGGGCGGACGTGCCGCCCGCGTCATTAGTCGGCACGGTACGCGGCCGACGCGCGGGCGTCCCAATTTCCGAGGTCTCCGCGGGGAGGGGCCGGGGTGCTCGCGGGGGTGCGGCGAGGACCCGTTATTCGTTGAGGCGACCGGTCAGTTCATCGGCCAAGTCCTGGGCGCTTTCCTGCAGTTCCTGGCTGTTGGGAATGTGCTTCTTGTCGGTCGTCCACTGGTCGTACTCAATGGTGGCAATCACATTCGAGGACCGGAACACGACGGTGATGTCGCGGTGGATACCCGAGTCCTTGGTGATCAGTTGGTCGTTGAGAAAGGCGTCGTCACCGAGGTCGTCCAGCCGGCGCGGGGCGGTGTCCTCCGAGGTGGTGTCACTTTCGTCACTTCCACCGCTCGCATCGGCGCCCGCGGAGGGGCTATCGGTGCTTTTGCCCCCCTTGTCGCCCTTACCCGCTTCATCGCCCTTGTCGCTCTGGCTGCCCTGGCCGCCCTGGCCGGGCTCATCGGCGCTCGAACTGGCGGAGGCGGAGGAGTTGCCCGCGCCGCCCTCGTCGCCCGCGCCACCCTCGCCGCCCGCGTCGCCGCCCGAGCCGCTCGCCGAGCTGGAGGGGCTCGAGGGAGGGCTCGTGGCGTCCGGGATGTCGGCGGCGACGGCCTTCTTCTCGTACGTCTCCTGAGCCCGGTCGTCATCGCTGACCGAGGGGTCGTACGAGACCACCCGCTGGAAGTCGATCGTGAGGTAGCGCGTGCCGCTCGTGGTCTCCACCTTCCAGCGGCAGCCGTCCCGGCGGTCTATGTCATACGTCACGGCCGCCTGGCCGTCGTACACCTTGTCGTCCTGCTCGGCGCCGGGCAGCAGGGCCTGGAGGGTCTTCCGGCTCGCCGCGCCGCATGCCTCGGGCAGCGTGCGATAGCGGCCGGGCTCGGCCGAGACGGCCGTCCCGGAGTCGTCGGAGGCGCCGTCGTCCGGGTCGGTCGTCGAATCGGAGCCAGTGCATCCGCCGAGCCCCGCGACGGCGAGCACGGTGATGAGCACGGCTACGACCGGGGTGGCCCGCCGTCCGTACGCCCTTCGCTGCGCTGGCTGCACTGTCCGTGTCCCTTCGAGCGACGGAAAACTCCTTGCCGCCCGCGGGCGGTGGCTGGACACAATGTCTATCGCACGCACTGCCGTGCCTGCCGGTCGCCCGCCGTCTATGGGGTACTGGCCCGGCTTTTGCGTTTTCAGTCTTTTACGGGGGAATGAGTACATCATGTCGTATGTCGAGGTGCCCGGCGCGCAGGTGCCGATCCGGATGTGGACCGACCCCTCGACGGTTGAGGGCGTGGCCATGCAGCAGCTGCGCAATGTGGCCACCCTGCCCTGGATCAAGGGCCTCGCCGTGATGCCGGATGTGCATTACGGGAAGGGTGCCACGGTCGGCTCGGTGATCGCGATGCAGGGCGCGGTGTGCCCGGCGGCGGTCGGGGTGGACATCGGCTGCGGGATGTCGGCCGTCAAGACGTCGCTGACCGCCAACGACCTTCCGGGGGACCTCTCGCGGCTGCGGTCCCGGATCGAGCGGGCGATCCCGGTGGGGCGCGGAATGCACGACGACCCGGTGGACCCGGGGCGGCTGCACGCGTTTCCGACGACGGGGTGGGACGACTTCTGGAGCCGGTTCGGGGGAGTGGCCCAGGCGGTCAGGTTCCGCCAGGAGCGGGCCGTCAAGCAGATGGGTTCGCTCGGATCCGGTAACCACTTCATCGAATTCTGTCTCGATGACGAGGGTTCGGTCTGGCTGATGCTGCACTCCGGCTCCCGCAACATCGGCAAGGAGCTGGCCGAGCACCACATCGGCGAAGCCCGGAAGCTGCCCCACAACCAGAATCTGGTCGACCGCGACCTGGCCGTCTTCATCGCGGACACCCCCCAGATGGCCGCGTACCGGCACGATCTCTTCTGGGCGCAGGAGTACGCGAAGTACAACCGCGCGATCATGATGGCGCTCTTCCAGGACGTGGTGCGCAAGGAGTTCAAGAAGGCCCGCCCGGTCTTCGAGCCGGTGATCAGCTGCCACCACAACTACGTTGCCGAGGAGCGCTACGAGGGCATGGACCTTCTCGTGACCCGTAAGGGCGCCATCCGCGCCGGAGGCGGGGACTACGGGATCATTCCGGGCTCGATGGGCACCGGTTCGTACATCGTGCGCGGTCTGGGGAACGAGGCGTCGTTCAACTCGGCCTCGCACGGAGCGGGCCGGAAGATGAGCCGTAACGCGGCGAAGAAGCGCTTCTCGGTCCAGGATCTGGCGGACCAGACGCGGGGTGTGGAGTGCCGTAAGGACTCCGGCGTCGTGGACGAGATCCCGGGGGCGTACAAGCCGATCGAGAAGGTCATCGACCAGCAGCGGGACCTCGTCGAGGTGGTGGCGAGGCTCAAGCAGGTGGTGTGCGTGAAGGGCTGAGCTCAGGACCGTACGCGATCGACAGGCCCCGGACCGGCGACGGTCCGGGGCTTCTGCCTGCTCGGGCGGAGTGCCGTACGACGTGGTGCGCGATTGTGGTGTCGGTGCCACGTTCCCGCCGGCGGCGGCTGGGGTATGTCCGAGTCTGGCGGCGATGTCACATCGTCGAGTGAGCAGGAGGCCGGTAGCACTGGGCCAGGGAGGTGCTCATTGGGAGGAATGAAACGCTTCGAGCAGCGTCTCGAAGGTCTGATGAGCGGCAGCTTCGCCAAGGTTTTCAACTCCCAGCTCCAGCCCGCCGAGATCGCGGGAGCGCTCCTGCGCGAGTGTGACAACAACGCCACGATCTGGAACCGCGACCAGACCGTCGTACCCAACGACTTCGTCGTGGAGTTGAGCGCTCCGGATAACGAGCTCCTCAGTCCCTACGTCGACCGACTCGGCGACGAGCTCGCCAACATGGTGCGCGACTACGCCAATCAGCGGCGGTACACCTTCATGGGCCCCGTCAAGGTCCACCTGGAGAAGACGGCCGACCTCGACACCGGCCTGTACCGGGTGCGCAGCCGTACGCTCGCCGGCTCCACCAACCGGCAGGCTCCCGGGTCTGCCCCGGCCGACCCCCAGTCCGACCGCGATGAATCCCCGCCCACTGTGGCGCGGTCCCGTGCCCAGGTGCGCCACTGGATCGAGGTCAACGGCACCCGCCACCAGATCTCCCGCCCGACGCTGGTGCTGGGCCGCGGTATGGATGCCGATGTGCGGATCGACGGCGTCGGCGTCTCCCGTCGGCACTGCGAGATCCGGATCGGAACGCCCTCGACGATTCAAGATCTCGGGTCCACCAACGGCATGGTGGTGGACGGACAGCACACCACCCGCGCTACGCTCCGCGACGGCTCGCGGATCGTTGTGGGTGGCACCACCATTGTTTACCGGCGAACCGAGGAGCCAACGCTCACCCCCGGCATGGATCAGCAGGGCGCGCGAGGCCATCAGCAGGACACCCGAGGCCCCGAGCGCTCCGCTCCGGCTTCCGGTCAAGGCACCCGCGGCGGCTATGAAGTCGAAGACGTCATCCCGGCCGCTGATTCGCTGGACAGCGCGCTCGCGCGACTCTTCCTTCGGCTGGGCCCCCCGCCTGAGCTGACGGGTCTTCAAATCACCCCTGTGGGGTCTGATGATGGAGGGGCACAGGAGTGACAGACCCGGCTGAAAACCATCCAGATCCGAACATCAATGTTGGGTTGGCTATCGCCGCGCAATGGGGCGAGGCTCTTGGGGCGGAAAAACTCGAAATCGCTTTGAAGGCGCTTGAACCCCAGCTCAAGCGTGAGCATCAGGCGCGCATGAAGCAGCTCGACAATGAGCGTGCCCTGGCAGCGCAGCAGCATGCCGCTGCCGAAGCTGCCGCGAGTCGGGCGGCCGAGGTGGAGAAGGCCGCGGGGGGACGAGCCGCTCGTGACGCTGAGCGGCGACGTAATCATGTGTACCGAATGAGCGGGCTGATATCCGGAGTCGTGCTGTCGCTGGCGCTGCTCGGCGCCGGTGTTGTGGTTGCGCCCACTCAACCGTGGCTGTCGGCATGTCTGTGTGGGCCGAGTCTTCTCGCCCTCGCGAAAATCTTTGTCCTGCGGCGCAGTGATGCGGAAGACATCCGGGCGTCGGAGCGGGCAGCCCGGGAGGCTGCCACCGCGGTTGCTCCTCCACGGCCCCCGCAAGGTGCTGTGTGAGCTGCGCGCCCTTGCGTGCCGCAGGTGTCCGCGCGCCCTTCCGTGGCGCGGGCGTCATGATCCGTCGGACGCCCCCTGGCGCTTGAGGCCGTCGTACGCGACGGCCAGGTGCCGCGGCCCTCTGAGGACGGCGTCGCGGCGGTACGGACGCCTCCCTCGACGGCCGGACCGGCCTGCTCATCGGCCCCGAGGCCACCCCCGTCCCCGCCTCCCGCGCAATCCAGCGCCGTCGCGCGCCCTGACGAGGATCTGGTCGGCCATGTTCGGTACCCCGACGGACTTGATGTTGACGCCGAACTGGGCCGACCAGAAGTACGGCGTCCACGGGTGCGGGCGGCGCCGCTCACCGGGGCTGATCATGTTGTGGGCCCCCACCTCGGCCTGCGCGACCGCGTTGCCCCAGTGCTCCAGGGACAGGAACTGGTAGCCGAACAGCGGATGCGGGGAGCGGGCCACGTCCCCCGCGACGCCATTCGGCGTTGCGCGTCGCGCCCAGGGCGACGACGGCCACCTCCGCGTCCAGCGCGTCGCCGTCGGATAGGTCGGAGAAGTGGGCCCGCCGCAGCCTGCCCGCGCCGTCGCCTTCCAGCCCGGTGACCATCACACCGCGGCGCAGATCGACGCCGTACTGGTGCTGCAGCTCGGCGGCCACCTCGCCGATCACACCGCCCGGGGCGCCCATCAGGGGAGCCGGGCCGCGTTCGGCGACCGTGACGGGCAGCTCCCGCTCACGGCAGACGGAGGCGATCTCCGAGCCGGTGAACCCGGCGCCGATCACCAGCACCGGCGGGGCCCGGCCCGCAGCCGGTCGTACGGCTCGTACGGCTCGTCACCGATCATGGTGAGCGTGCCGGTGAAGCCCTCCTCCCGGAGCGTCTCGGCGGCCCGCAGCCCCGCCAGGGATGCGCCCACGACGGACGATGTGGCCCTCGCGCCGGAGCCGCTCCAGGGAGCCGTCAAGCGCCATCGGAGGCACCCACCCGGTCCGCCGTCCACCTGCCGCCCGCGCCCTCCACGGTGATGGCCCTGACCGGGCACGCCGCCACCGCCCGCGGCACGTCCGCGCGCCGCGCGCCGCGCGTCGTCCGGCCGCGCGTCGTACAGCAGCGCTTCCTCACCGTACATCGCGAACACATCGGGGGCGAGGAAGGCGCGCTGCGCGACTGCCGGCATCGGAGCGCCCCCGGGGCGGCGCAGACACACTGAGCCGAACGGGGGACGGCGGGCTGTGTTGTGGCGGGGCTGTCGAAGCAGGGCTGGGAGGGGCCGTGGAGGGAGGGACGAGGGCGGACGGGCTCAGCGCTCGCGGTGGACCTTGTGCTGGGCGGCCTGGGCGCGGGGGCGGATGACCATCATGTCGATGTTCACATGCGAGGGGCGGGTGACCGCCCACTCCACCGTGTCGGCCACGTCATCGGCGGTCAGCGGCTCGGCCACGCCCTCGTAGACGGCCGCGGCCCGGCTCTCGTCGCCGCGGAAGCGGTTCACCGCGAACTCGTCGGTCCTGACCATGCCCGGGGCGATCTCGATCACCCGCACCGGCTCACCGCACAGCTCCAGGCGCAGGGTGGCCGCGATGGCGTGGGAGCCGTGCTTGGCCGCCACGTACCCGCCGCCGCCCTCGTACGCCACATGGCCCGCCGTGGAGGACAGCACGACGATCGTGCCGTCGCCGGAGGCGGTGAGGGCGGGCAGCAGGGCCTGGGTCACCTGGAGCACGCCCACCACATTGACCTCGTACATCGCCCGCCAGTCGGCCGGGTCGGCGGTGGCCACGGTCTCGGCGCCGACCGCGCCGCCCGCGTTGTTCACCAGGACGTCGCAGCGGTCCAGACCGGCGGCGAAGGACTCCACGGCGGCGCGGTCGGTGACGTCCAGGACGAACGCCTCGGCCTCGTGCCCCGCCTCGGTCAGCTCGGCGGCGAGCGCCTCGATGCGCTCCTTACGGCGGGCGGCGAGGACGACGCGGAATCCGGCGGCCGCCAGGCGGCGCGCGGTCGCGGCTCCGATCCCGCTGCTCGCGCCGGTGATGACTGCGGTTCGGGTGGTCATCGGCCCTCCAGTGGCGACGTGGCGCAAACGGTGGTGTGTGCGCATGATCCATATGCAGGATATGACGGCCCGATTTACCTCCAACCGGGGGACTGAAGATAGGAATCCGCTAGGGGCTCTCGGGCTCGGGGAAGGGTGCACTGCGTCCGGCGCGGCGCCGGTAGTTGGAGCACCCATGCCCAAGGAGTGAATTCAGGTAATGACCCAGCAGAGCAGATTCCTTCAGCGGTCCCGTCGTTCTTTCCAACGCTGGGGCGTGGCCTCGGCGGGCGCCATCGCGGCGGCGGCCCTGGTCGCCGGTGCTCCGGGAACCGCATGGGCCTCGGGCAGCACCCCCGACCCGCACTCGGCGCAGGGCAACCACTGTCCCCAGGACCGGGCGCACGGTGACAACAAGGAGAACCACGACAAGGGGAACCACGAGAACGGCCGTCACGAGGACAAGAAGGGCCAGCACGAGCACGGCCGCTACGAGGTGAAGGACCCGAACGGCCGTCACGAGGACAACGGCCACGAGGACAACGGCCACGAGGACGGCCGCTACGAGGCGAACAGCCACGAGGACCCCAACGGCGGCCGCCACGATGACCACGCCCGGGACGACCAGGGCGGTCGTCACGACGAGGGCGGGCGGTACGAGAAGAAGGAGAGCGACCCGCGCGAGGAGAGCGACCAGCGCGAGGACCACGGCCAGCGCGAGGACCACGGCCGGTACGACGAGAAGATGGACAGCGGTCGTGAGGACAGCGGCAGCAAGGAGGACAGCCGCAAGGAGGACAGCCGCAAGGAAGACAGCGGCCAGGAGGACAGCCGCAAGGAGGAGAGCGGCCAGCGCGAGGACCAGGGCCGTCAGGACCCGACTCGCTACTTCCCCGCCGGGAAGTACTGGCACGGCATCCAGGGCCGCAGCGCGGCGCGCCCCGAGCAGGTAGCGCAGCCGGAGCAGGCCGCGCAGCCGGAGCAGGCGACGCAGTCCGAGCAGGTGGCTCAGCCCGAGCAGGCCGCGCAGCCGTACGAGGCCGCCCAGTCCGGTGAGGAGGCCCAGGGCCGCGGTGCCGTCCGTCCCGTCGCCGTTCCCGTCCACGAGGACGACCAGGCGCGCCACGGCCAGGAGCACAAGGAGCACCAGGACCAGAAGAAGCAGGACCAGAAGAAGAACGACCCGGTGACGCTCGCCGAGGCGGTCGAGATCGCCGAGTGCGAGGTCGGCGGCCAGGCGGTCAGCGCCGAGCTGGTGGACTGCCCCGAGGACGACCCGCACCACAAGGGCAAGCACGAGGACGGCCGTAAGGACGACCGCAAGGACCCGCGCCACCACGACGACCACCGCAAGGACGACCAGCGCAAGGACGAGCACAAGGACCCGCACAAGAAGGAGGTCAAGCAGGTGTGGGTCGTGGAGGTCGAGTGCGACCACACCATCACGACCGTCTTCATCGACCCGGACACCGGCTGCGTCCTCGGCACGGAGCAGGAGCAGGACGACCACCACGGTGACCACGGCCAGCAGGGCAAGGACAACCACGGCGACCATGAGGGCAAGGGCGGCCACGGCCGGCCGATGGTTACCGCCTAGGCACGTACATGATCACGGCGACTCCGGCCAGACAGATCAGCGCTCCGAGCACATCGAAGCGGTCGGGCCGGTAGCCGTCGGCGACCATGCCCCAGGCGAGCGATCCGGCGACGAACACGCCGCCGTACGCCGCGAGGATGCGGCCGAACTCCGCGTCCGGCTGGAGCGTGGCCACGAACCCGTAGGCGCCAAGAGCGATGACCCCGGCGCCGATCCACGCCCACCCCCTGTGCTCACGCACGCCCTGCCAGACGAGCCACGCGCCGCCGATCTCCAGGAGCGCGGCCACGGCGAACAGAGCGATGGAACGTGCGATGAGCATGGGGGAAGGGTACGGCCCGCCCATGCGAGGCCCCGTAGCGGAGCGGAACGCTACGATCGGCGCCCACCACAGGATCACACCGGGGGATGGGTGCCGTGCAGTTCCGCCTTCGAGTCGACGCCGCCGAGGGGTCTCCGGGCGTCCTCGACCTCTATCGCTGGCTGACCGGGGACCCCGACGTCGCGTGCGCCGCGGAGGTGGCGCTGGTGGACGAGGAGGGCCGCGACGACACCCTGGGCGGCCTCGAGGTCATCTCCATCGTCGTCTCGAACCTCACGTCCCTCGGCAATCTGCTGCTCGCCGTGGCCACCTGGCGTGACGCTCGGGCGCGCGGCGCGGACACCCGGGTGGAACGCGATGGCGTCTCCCTGCGGGTCGAGAGCACCGACCCGGAGACGATCCGCCGCCTCCTCCGGGAATTGGAGACCCCGGAGGGCTCCCAGCCCCCAGAGGATTCCCCGGACAATTCCGACCGCCCGGACAATTCCGACCGCCCGGAGGACTCCGACCGCCCCGAGAACCCGGCATGACCTGGCGCTCTGGCACCTCCCGTACCTCCCGTACCTCCCGTACGACGGGAGAGACCACGGCACCGGCGGCACGCCTCTCCGACCCCTCCGCGTCCCGGGCCGTCCTCATCGAGGCCCACGCCTTCACCCGGGGCGGGGCCGCCTCCCGGGACCGGCAGCGGCATCTGGACGACCGGCCGTCCGTGGCGGCGGGCTGTCGGCGGCTGGCCGGGCTGTTCCGGGATCCGGAGGTGTGGGGCCTCCCCGAGGAGCACTGCACGGTCGTCTCGCAGCCGACGCGCGACAGCATGCTGGAGGCCGTCCACCGCGCGGCCGCCGAGGCCACGGACACGCTCGTCGTCTACTACGCGGGCCATGGCCTGCTGTATCCGCTCAGCGGCGGCTTACATCTGGCCGTACCGGAGACGACGAAGGACAAGTCGTTCACCGCGGTGAAGTACGACGATCTGCGCGAGATCCTGCTGAGCGCCACCCGTGTCCGCCGTAAGGTCGTCATCCTCGACTGCTGCTTCAGCGGCACCGCCCTGCGCGGCCATCTGTCCGCCGGGGGTGACACGATCCGGCTGGCCGACGTCGAAGGCACCTCGGTCCTCGCCGCCTCCCACGCCACCAAGCAGGCGCTGGCGCCCCCGGGGGAGCGGTACCCGGCCTTCACCGGCGAGTTGGTCGCCCTCCTCGAAGAGGGCGACCCGGACGCGCCGGAGTTGCTCACCATGGCGGACCTCTACGACCGCGTGGACCGCGCCCTGATGCGCAAGAACCGCCCACGCCCCCAACAGCTGAACCGCGACCGCGGCGCCCATATCTCCATCGCCCGCAACCGCGCTCCCCGCCAGGAACCCCCGGAGCCCGACGAGACCGCCGCCGCCCCCAAAGCCCACCGCCTGAGCACACGCCAACGCACCCTCGCCGCGGCCACCCTGGCCCTCGCCGTCATCGTCGGCCTGACCTTCTGGCTCCTGCCGAACGGCGACGGTGAGCGCGGGGCCGACGGCAAGGGTCTGAGTTGCGGCAAGGCGCACTCGACCTTCGACTGGGGAGACGGCACCCAACGCCGCGAGCCATCCGTCGACTCCGTGCACAACGCGGCGTGCCGGGGCGACTTCGACACCATGGAAGTGGCCATGGACCGCGGGGGCTTCGACGGCACGGGCTTCTCGGCCGAGGCCCCGGACGAGGTCATCGCCTCCTGGAAGAAGCGCTCGGACCGAGCGTCCTTCCTCCGCGGCCTGGCCACCCTGTTGGAGAGCGAACCGACGGTCGATCAGGGCGGCTTGACCTTCTCCAACGGCGATCAGATGGCCACCTGGCAACGGGGGCCGGGCACCGTGCCCGACAGCCACTACCGCTGGACGGGCTACTTCCTCTGCGACGGCCCGGACTCCCGCCACCCGGTCTGCGAGCCCCGTGAATGAAATTCCCTTTGCGCGCATCCACCCGTGTGCCAGGGTCGGCTGATGACGACTCCGACGACCTCCCGCCGCGCCTTACTCCGCTGGCAGTCCGACCTGATCTGGTCGCTCTTCGAGTACCACCTGGAGCGATTGGAGCCCGAGGACTTCCTGTGGGAGCCCACGGCCCACTGCTGGACGGTGCGTCAAGGCGCCGATGGATCGTGGCTGCCGGACTGGGCGGAGACCGAGCCCGACCCCGTGCCCGTCCCCACCATCGGCTGGCTGACCTGGCATATCGGCTGGTGGTGGAGCGTGACCATCGACCATGCGGAGGGACGCGAGCCGCGGGAGCGGACCGAGGTCGGCTGGCCCGGCGACGGTAAGGCGGCCATCGAGTGGCTGCGCGGGCTGCGGGCGGAGTGGACGGCCGTACTGGACCGGCTCACCGAGGAGGACCTGGACGCCATAGCGCCGTTCCCCTGGGACCGGGACCCCGAGCACACCATCGCCCACATGGCCGCCTGGGTGAACGCCGAGCTGATGAAGAACGCCACCGAGATCGGCCAACTCCGCCTGCTGCGCGCCGCCTCCGCGCCGTAGGGGCCATGACCTCAGGGCCACAGCCCTCGGCTCAGGGCCAGACCAGGCAGTACGGCTGGTGCCCCGCCTCGTGCAGCCGGTGGCTGAAGTCCTGCCACTCGTGAAGCAGTTGATAGACCGTGAAGGCGTCCCGGGGGCCGCCGCGGTCGGGGACCGTGGACCAGATGAAGGCCGCGGCGCCCACCGCCTCCTCGCCGACGCCGCGCAGCGGATCGACGGCGGTCATCGGGAGTTTGACGACGGCGTAGTCCGGGTGGAGGACGACCAGTTCGAGCGGGGGAACCTTGTGCAGCGGGACGCCCTCGATGCCGGTGAGGACCATCGCCGCCACCGTTTCCGGCTTGATCTTCGTGAACATGCCGTGGCCGAGCTCATCGCCGCCGAGCTCCTCGGGGCGCATGGAGATGGGGACCCTGGCCGCGGTGGCGCCGTCCGGCGCACCGAAGTACTTGTAGGTCACCCCCATGCGGCCCCCGCTTCTGCCAGCCCTGCCCGCCTCGTCCCGCCGATGGCGTCCGGGCCGGGACCGCTCGGGGCCTCGGTCGTCAGTCCCTTCACCCAGTTCGCCACCGCGATGCATATCTCCACCCGACCACTCGCGGCCACTACCGCGCAACCCGATCTCTGTTCACAGAGACCTCCCCCACCATAGAGCTGTGAAACGCCCGGCCGCGGGGATACGTCCGCCTCTGACAACATGGCGTGCGTGAGCTATTCGTACGCAGCCCCAGTTTCGCAGACGCTTTTCGATCGCGCGGCCGCCGTGACGCCCGGCGGCGTGAACTCTCCGGTGCGGGCGTTCCGCGCCGTGGGAGGTACGCCCCGGTTCATGGTGTCCGGGGACGGTCCGTACCTCACCGACGCCGACGGGCGCGAGTACGTGGACCTCGTGTGCTCGTGGGGACCGATGATCCTCGGCCACTCCCACCCCGAGGTCACCGCGGCCGTGCAGGCCGCCGTCGCCCGGGGTACGTCGTTCGGCACGCCGGGCGAGGGCGAGGTCGAGCTCGCCGAGGAGATCGTGGCGCGGGTCGCCCCGGTCGAGCAGGTGCGCCTGGTGTCCTCCGGTACCGAGGCGACGATGTCGGCGATCCGGCTGGCCCGTGGGTTCACCGGGCGGTCGAAGGTGATCAAGTTCGCCGGTTGTTACCACGGGCATGTGGACGCCCTGCTGGCCGCGGCCGGGTCCGGGGTGGCGACCTTCGGGCTGCCGGACACTCCGGGGGTGACGGGAGCGCAGGCGGGGGAGACCGTGGTGCTGCCGTACAACGACCTGGAGGCGGTTCGGGCGGCCTTCGCCGCGCACCCCGGG
Source organism: Streptomyces iranensis (assembly GCF_017874715.1). Taxonomy (GTDB): domain Bacteria; phylum Actinomycetota; class Actinomycetes; order Streptomycetales; family Streptomycetaceae; genus Streptomyces; species Streptomyces iranensis. The sequence continues at coordinate 46,655 of NZ_JAGGLR010000027.1, forward strand.
GAGATCGCCTGTGTGATCACCGAGGCGTCGGCGGGCAACATGGGCGTGGTGCCGCCGCTGCCCGGGTTCAACGCGGGCCTCAAGCAGCTCTGCTCCGACCATGGCGCGCTCTACATCTCCGACGAGGTCATGACCGGCTTCCGGGTCTCCAGGGCCGGGTGGTTCGGGCTGGACGGCGTGGAGCCGGACCTGATGACCTTCGGCAAGGTCATGGGCGGCGGGTTCCCGGCCGCGGCCTTCGGCGGGCGCACCGACGTCATGGAGCGCCTGGCCCCGGCCGGCCCGGTCTACCAGGCGGGCACCCTGTCCGGGAACCCGGTCGCCACGGCCGCGGGCGTCGCCCAGCTGCGGCTGCTGGACGACGCGGCGTACGCACGGGTCGACGCGGCTTCCGAGCGGCTGCGGGCGATGGTGACGGAGGCGCTCTCCAAGGAGGGCGTGGCGCACCGGGTCCAGGTCGCGGGCAACATGTTCTCGGTCTTCTTCACCGCCGACGAGGTCACCGACTACGAGAAGGCCAAGGCGCAGGAGGCGTTCCGCTTCACCGCCTTCTTCCACTCCATGCTGTCCCAGGGCGTCTACCTCCCGCCGTCCGCCTTCGAGTCGTGGTTCGTCTCCACGACGCACGACGAGAAGGCGCTGGAGCGGGTGGCGGCGGCTCTGCCGGGGGCGGCGCGGGCCGCCGCCGAGGCCACTGAATGATGGATGACATGACACAGAGCGAGAACGACATCACCGTCGTCCATGTGATGCGCCACGGCGAGGTCCACAACCCGGAGGGCGTGCTCTACGGCAGGCTGCCCGGCTACCACCTCTCCGAGCTGGGGCGGCAGATGGCCGACCGGGTCGCCGAGCACCTCGCCGACCGTGACATCACCTATGTGGTCGCCTCCCCGCTGGAGCGGGCGCAGGAGACGGCGGCGCCGATCGCCAAGGCGCACGGCCTGGACGTGGCCTCGGACGAGCGGCTGATCGAGGCGGCGAACGTCTTCCAGGGCAAGACCTTCGGTGTCGGCGACGGCGCGCTGCGCAAACCGGGCAACTGGCGCCATCTCACCAACCCGTTCCGCCCGTCCTGGGGTGAGCCCTATGTCGACCAGGTGGTGCGGATGATGGCGGCGCTGGGCCGGGCGCGGGACGCCGCGCGCGGGCACGAGGCGGTGTGCGTCAGCCATCAACTGCCGATCTGGATCGTGCGCAGCTTCGTGGAGCGGCGGCGGCTGTGGCACGACCCGCGCAGGCGGCAGTGCACGCTGGCCAGCCTCACCAGCTTCACCTTCCGCGGCGACCGGATCGTCTCGGTGGGCTACAGCGAACCGGCCCGTGATCTCGTTCCGCCCCATCTGCGCGCGGGCGCCAAGCCGGTGAAGGGCGCTTCCAAGGGCTATGGCGCCTGAGCGGTGCGCCCGGCCGCGGCCGGGCCGGGGGGTGCGGGCCGCCGTGTGCGGCCCGCGATGCGCGGCCCGCGGTGTGCGGCCCGCGATGTGCGGCCCGCGATGTGCGTGACGGGCGCATGGCCGTGGGATGACCGTTGGGTCGCGCGGCGTGGCACCGAATGGAGACATTGTGTCCGCCGTGTAATTGACCGCGTTCTTTCGGAACCTCGCTATTCGCCTCGCCATCTCCAGGGTTGTCCGGACACCCCGGGCAATCAGAACGGCGAGTGCGAATTGAGGACGTTATGCGTGAGGTCAGCCGGAGGGGGATCCTCGGTCTTGGTATGGGAGCGGCGGCATCACTGGCCGTCGCCGGCTGTTCCTCGGGGTCCGGATCCGGTACGCCGAAGCCCGCGAAGACGACCCAGGCGAAGCCGATCGGTGACGGCTCCACTTCGCACGGTGAGCGGCGTAAGGAGGCCCCGAAGCCGGAGCGGCTGGAACGGGGGCAGAAGCCGCCGCAGTTCGTGGTGTTCTCGTGGGACGGAGCGGGAGAGGTCGGCAACGGTCTCTTCCCGCGGTTCCGCAAGCTGGCCCAGGACCACGGCGTGACCATGACCTTCTTCCTCTCCGGTATCTACTGCCTTCCGGAGTCGAAGAAGTCGCTCTACCGGCCGCCGAACAACCCGGTGGGCGCCTCCGACATCGGCTATCTCACCGATGAGCACATCAAGGCCACGCTGCGGAACGTGCGCGAGGCGTGGCTCGAGGGCCATGAGATCGGCACCCATTTCAATGGCCACTTCTGCTCCGGAAGCGGCTCGGTGGAGAACTGGACGTCCGCGCAGTGGAAGTCCGAGATCGATCAGGCCATGTCCTTTGTCACGGAGTGGCGGACGAATACGCGCTTCACCGATGTGGATCCGCTGCCCTTCGACTACCACAAGGAGCTCATCGGCGGCCGTACGCCGTGTCTGAAGGGCCAGACCAATTTGCTGCCGACCGCCCGGGAACTCGGCTGGCGCTATGACGCCAGTTCGCCGGGCGGACTTCAGGTGTGGCCGTCGAAGAAGCAGGGCGTCTGGGACTTCCCGCTGCAGCAGATTCCCTTTCCGGGGCACTCCTTCGAGGTGCTCTCGATGGACTACAACATCCTGGCGAACCAGTCGAAGAATTCCACCAATGCCCCGCCCGCGAACTACCCGGGCTGGCGCAAGCAGGCCGCCGAGGCGTACATAGCCGGTTTCAAGCGGGCCTATGAGACCAATCGCGCTCCGTTCTTCATCGGAAACCACTTCGAGGAGTGGAACGGCGGCATCTATATGGACGCCGTCGAGGAAGCGCTCAAGCACATGGCCGATGAGAAGCACGAGGACGTCCGGCTGGTCTCCTTCAAGCAGCTCACCGACTGGATGGACGCACAGGACCCCGCGGTCCTGGACGAGCTGCGCGGGCTCGGTGTGGGCCAGGCGTGGAGCGCGAACGGCGGCTGACGGCCCCGGTGGGCGCGGGGCGAGCCGGGAGTGAGCCGGGGGCGAGGCCCCGCAGGGGCCCGCCGGGGTGCCCGGAGGGGGGTGGCGAAGATCCGCAAAAGGGCCATGCGAAACTTTTCACATGAGTGCCTGCCGTGCCCCTCGGGGCCTCGCGACCCGTCGTCGCGCAACCGTGCTGGCCGTCGGGGCCACGGTTGCCACGCTGTCCCTGACCGCCTGCGGCGGGGGCGGCACCTCGGGCGGCTCCGCCGACACCAAGTTCGTCCAGGGCAAGGGTGGCGTGGACACCGTCGCCAAGGAGAACCGTAAGGACGCACCGCAGCTCTCGGGCAAGACCCTGGAGGGCAAGCCGCTGGACGTGGCGGACTACAAGGGCAAGATCGTGGTCCTGAACGTCTGGGGCTCCTGGTGCGCCCCCTGCCGGGCCGAGGCGTCGAACCTCGCCAAGGTGGCCAAGGACACCAAGGCCAAGGGCGTGCAGTTCATCGGGATCAACACCCGTGACTCCAACCGCGCCCCCGCGCTGAGGTTCGAGAAGGAATACGGCGTCGACTACCCGAGTCTGTACGACCCGATCGGGAAGCTCATGCTGCGCTTCCCCAAGGGCAGCCTCAACCCGCAGGCCATCCCCTCGACGATCGTGCTGGACCGGGAGGGCAGGATCGCGGCCCGCGCTCTGACGCCGCTCAGCGAGGAGCGCCTGCGCACGATGGTCACCCCGCTGATCGCGGAGAAGTGACCTTTCGTGAACACGCTGGCCGCCGCGACCGATCCCAACCAGACCGTCCTGACCGGGGCGCTGCTGCTGGCGCTTCCGGTCGCCGTGCTCGGCGGACTGGTCTCCTTCTTCTCCCCCTGTGTGCTGCCGCTGGTGCCCGGCTATATGTCGTACGTCACAGGGGTCACGGGCACGGACCTTGCCGAGGCCAAGCGCGGCCGGATGGTCGCGGGCGCCTCGCTCTTCGTGCTCGGCTTCACCGCGGTCTTCGTCTCCGGGGGCGCGCTCTTCGGCAACTTCGGCTGGACGCTCCAGGAGCACAAGGAGACCATCTCCAAGATCCTCGGGGTCGTCACGATCGTGATGGGCCTCGCCTTCATGGGGGTGCTGGGGGGCTTCGGACAGCGGGAGTTCCGCTTCCACATCAAGCCCACGCTGGGGCTCGCGGGGGCGCCGGTGCTGGGCGCCCTGTTCGGCGTCGGCTGGACGCCGTGCCTGGGACCGACGCTCACCGCCGTCAACGCCCTGGCGTTCAATGAGGCGAGTGCGGGGCGCGGGGCCCTGCTCACCGCCGCGTACTGCGTGGGGCTCGGGCTGCCGTTCGTGGTGGTCGCCGTGGCCTACCGCCGGGCGCTGGGTGCCTTCGGCTGGGTCAAGCGGCACTACGTCTGGGTGATGCGAGCCGGGGGCGGCATGCTCGTCGCCCTGGGGGTGCTGCTGCTCACAGGTGTCTGGGACACCATGATGGGCTCCATGCAGACCTGGGCTCAGGGCTTCAACGTTGGGATCTGATCGATGTCCACCACCGATACCGACACCGCGGCCGGCAAGGGGGCCGGCACGCCGCCCGAGGGTGGCGCGACCGCCGAGGAGCGCGAGCTCGGCGCCGCGGGGTCGCAGCTGTCCACCGCCCCGGCCGAGGAGATCAACATCCCCTCGCTGGGGCCGCTCGGCTGGGCCCGGTGGTTCTGGCGGCAGCTGACCTCGATGCGGGTGGCGCTGCTGCTGCTCCTGCTGCTCACCCTCGCCACGATCCCCGGTTCCCTGGTCCCGCAGACCAGCATCGACCAGCTCAAGGTGCAGGACTTCCAGGAGCGGCACCCGACGCTCACCCCGATCTACGAGAAGCTCCAGCTGTTCCACGTCTACAGCTCGGTGTGGTTCTCTGCGATCTACCTCCTGCTGTTCATCTCGCTCATCGGCTGCATCGTGCCGCGCACCTGGCAGTTCATCGGCCAGCTGCGCGGCCGCCCGCCGGCCGCGCCCCGCCGGCTGACCCGGCTTCCCGCATACACCACCTGGCGCAGTGAGGCCGAGCCGGAGCAGGTGCTGGCGGCCGCCCGGAAGATCATGAAGGGGCGCCGCTTCCGCATCGAGGCCTCGGGTGACGCGGTGGCCGCGGAGAAGGGCTATCTGCGCGAGGTGGGCAATCTGCTCTTCCACAGCGCGCTGATCGTGCTGCTGGTGTCCTTCGCCGCCGGGCAGTTGTGGAAGACCGAGGGCAGCAGTGTGATCACCGAGGGCGGCGGCTTCTCCAACAGCCTCACCCAGTACGACGACATCAAGACGGGGCAGCTGTTCAACAGCGACGATCTCGCCCCCTTCGGCTTCCAGCTGGACCGCTTCACCGCGACCTACGAACGCAGCGGTCCGCAGATGCGCACCCCGCGCACCTTCCGCGCCGATGTGAGCTACTGGGACGGCGCGGACGGCGCCAGCCACAAGACCTCCATCGAGGTGAACGAGCCGCTCGAGATCGCGGGCTACAAGGTCTTCCTGCTGAACCACGGCTACTCGCCGGTGGTCACCATCCGGGACGGCAAGGGCGATGTGGTGCACCAGGGCCCGGTGGTCGGCCTGCCGATCGACGGGGCCAACCTCACCGAGAGCATGGTCATCAAGGTCCCGGACTATCGGGACAAAAACGGCAAGAAGGATCAAATCGGCTTCCAGGGGCAGTTCCTGCCGACCTGGGTGCGCAGCCAGGGCATGTTCTCCGTCTTCCCGGCGCTGGACAATCCGACGCTGGTCCTGACGGCCTACCACGGCAGCCTCGGCGTGGACGGCGGCACTCCGCAGAGCGTGTACCAGCTGGACAAGTCGCGGATGAAGCAGTTCAAGGAGTCCGACGGCAAGACCAAGTTCGCCCGAGCGCTCAAGGTCGGCGACACCATGAAGCTGCCGAACGGCGCCGGAACGCTGTCGTTCGACGGCGTCAAGGAATGGGCCAGCTTCCAGATCTCGCACAAGCCGGGTGACCAGGGCGCGCTCATCGGTGCCGTGGCCGCCCTGGTGGGCCTGGCCGCCTCCCTGTTCATCCAGCGCCGCCGGGTGTGGGTGCGCGCGGTGACGGGCGACGACGGCACCACCGTGGTCGAGATGGCGGGGCTCGGCCGCAGCGAGTACGCCAAGCTGCCCGAAGAACTCGCCGATCTGGCCGTCCGTCTCCAGGCGGACGCGCCCCCGGCCCCGGAAGCGGAACCCGGCCCGGAGCCCGACCGGAACTCCACCGAGGACCCCGGTAAGGATTCCACCGAGGACCTCGGTAAGGACTCCACCGGAGACTCCGGTAAGGACTCCGCCAAGGAATCCACCGAGGACTCCGCCTCGGAATCCGCATCCGACACCGCAGATCCCGCAGATCCTGCCGAAGGAGCGCGCGCGTGAACCTCGCCGCCGAAGTCAACGAGAACCTGGCTCATTACAGCAACGTGCTGATCTACTCGGCGATGGCGGTCTACACCCTCGCCTTCCTGGCGCATATCGCCGAGTGGGTGTTCGGCAGCCGCAGCGCCGTCGGCCGCACCGCCGCCGCGATCACCGCCGACGCCGAGACCGCCCAGCGCGCCAAGGTGACCGTGCGGGTCGGCGGGCAGGGCGGTGGCACCGCCGTCCTGGACCGGCCGAAGATCGTCACCCGCTCCGCGGCGGGCAGCCGCGACGTCCCGGACGGGCCGGGCGCCGCGGGCGGTACCGAACAGGGCGATGTGTACGGCCGGATCGCGGTGGGCCTGACCGTACTTGCCTTCCTCTTTCATGCCGCGGGCGTCCTCCTCCGCGCGCTGTCCGTGCAGCGGGCGCCGTGGGGCAACATGTACGAGTTCTCCACGACCTTCGCCATGGTCGCGGTGGCCACGTATCTCGTGCTGCTGGCGCTGAAGAAGAATGTGCGCTGGATCGGGCTGCCCCTCGTCACCACGGTCCTCCTCGACCTCGGTCTCGCCGTCTCTGTCTTGTACACCGCGAGCGACCAGTTGGTTCCGGCCCTGCACTCGTACTGGCTGTGGATCCACGTCAGCTGCGCGATCGTCTCCGGCGCCTCGCTCTACATCGGGGCCGTCGCCACGCTGCTCTACCTCTTCCGCGACCGCTACGAGGTCCAGCTGGAGAACCCGGAGGGCAAGCAGTTCGGCCGGTTCGCCAAGTCCGTTCTGGAGCGGGTGCCCTCGGCGGCGTCGCTGGACAAGTTCGCGTACCGCATCAACGCCACGATCTTCCCGCTGTGGACCTTCACGATCATCGCGGGCGCGATCTGGGCCGAGGCCGCCTGGGGGCGCTACTGGGGCTGGGACCCCAAGGAGGTCTGGTCCTTCATCACCTGGGTCGCCTACGCCTGCTACCTGCACGCCCGCGCCACCGCCGGCTGGAAGGGCCGCAAGGCCGCCTACCTGGCCCTGATCGCCTTCGGCTGCTACCTGTTCAACTACTACGGCGTCAACATCTTCATCACCGGCAAGCACTCCTACGCCGGGGTCTGACACCGGACAGCGCAACGGCCGGTTCCCCTGACCTCGGTCAGGGGAACCGGCCGTTGTCGCGCTTCTCCGGCCGCCTGGCCGCTCCTCAGGACGCGGCCGTTCTTCAGGACGCGGCCGGCGGGGTGTCCTCCGGACCGGACCCGGAGCCGGAGCCGGAACCCGAACCGGAGCCCGGCCCCTCACCCTTGCGGCGTAGCTCCTCCTCGCGGCGGCGGAGGTCGGCCTCCCAGTCCTTCAGCCGCTCCTCGTCGCTCTCGCGGTCGCCGGGCGGGTCGGCCGGTTCGTTCGCGTCGTCCTTACGGCCCTTGTCGTTCAGGGACTTGAGGAACTCGGGGTTGTCGTCCGGCGCGACCCAGCCGCCCCCGCCCCGGCCGCCGCCCGTGCCCCGGACGCCGGGCCGGCCGGCGCCTCCGGGGACAGCGCGCTTGCGGCCCGCGATCAGCCAGGAGACGGAGCCCACGATGGGGAACAGCAGGACGAGGATCGCCCAGATGGGCTTGGGGATATAGCGGATGTCCTGTTCGTCGGTGGTGATGCAGTCGATGAACGCGTAGATGCTCAGTGCCAGCGGCACCAGGATCATCAGCACCCGTAGCATGAGGCGATTCCCCCTGCGTGTGGTGTTCGGGGCGGTGGCTCGGGCCCCCAGTTACGGGACCAGGGTAGTGCGTACCGGATACTGGGACGTATGGCTTATGACGATCTTCGTTCCTTTCTGCGGGCGCTCGACAGGGAAGGCGACCTCAAGAGGGTCAAGGCCGAGGTCGATCCCTATCTCGAGGTCGGGGAGATCGTCGACAGGGTCAACAAGGCGGGCGGCCCCGCGCTGCTCTTCGAGAACGTCAAGGGCTCGGCGATGCCGCTGGCCATGAATGTCTTCGGCACCGACCGCCGCCTCCTGAAGGCACTGGGACTCCGCTCGTACGACGAGATCAGCGAGAAGATCGGCGGGCTGGTCAAGCCCGAACTGCCGCAGGGGTTCGTGGGGCTGCGCGAGGCGTTCGGGAAGCTGGGCTCGGTGGCCCATGTGCCGCCGAAGAAGGTGAAGGAGGCGCCCGTCCAGGAGGTGGTCCTCACCGGCGACGACGTCGATCTGGACCGGCTTCCGGCGCTGTTCACCTGGCCCGAGGACGGCGGGTCGTTCTTCAACCTCGGCCTGACCCACACCAAGCACCCGGAGACCGGGGTGCGCAACCTCGGCCTCTACCGCCTCCAGCGCCATGACCGCCGCACCATCGGCATGCACTGGCAGATCCACAAGGACAGCCGCAACCACTACCAAGTGGCCGCCCGGCGCGGGGAGAAGCTCCCGGTGGCGATCGCCTTCGGCGCGCCGCCCGCCGTGACCTACGCCGCGACCGCGCCGCTGCCCGGCGACATCGACGAGTACCTCTTCGCGGGGTTCGTCCAGGGACGGCGGGTCGAGATGGTCGACTGCGAGACGGTGCCGCTCCAGGTCCCGGCGGCCGCCGAGGTCGTCATCGAGGGCTGGCTGGAGCCGGGGAAGACGCTGCCGGAGGGCCCGTTCGGCGACCACACGGGCTTCTACACGCCCCAGGAGCCGTTCCCGGCCCTGACCATCGACTGTGTGACGATGCGGCGGCGGCCGCTGCTCCAGTCGATCGTGGTGGGCCGTCCGCCGACCGAGGACGGGCCGCTGGGGAGGGCGACCGAGCGGTTCTTCCTCCCGCTGCTCAAGATCATCATCCCGGACATCGTGGACTACCACCTCCCCGAGTCCGGCGGGTTCCACAACTGCGCGATCGTCTCGATCGACAAGAAGTACCCCAAGCACGCGCAGAAGGTGATGCACGCCATCTGGGGCGCCCACATGATGTCGCTCACCAAGCTGATCGTCGTGGTCGACGCCGACTGCGATGTCCACGATCTGCACGAGGTTTCCTGGCGCGCTCTGGGGAACACCGACTACGCCCGCGATCTGACCGTGGTCGAAGGCCCCGTCGACCATCTCGACCATGCCTCGTACCAGCAGTTCTGGGGCGGCAAGGCGGGTATCGACGCCACCGCGAAATGGCCCGAGGAGGGCTATACGCGCGACGGCGGATGGCCGCGCATGGTCATGTCCGATCCGGAGACCGCCGATCGGGTGACAAAGCGATGGAAGGAGTACGGGCTGTGAGCGCCGATTCCGCGACCCCCGATCTCTTCGGCCCCGAACCGGCGCCGCCCGGCCGGGTCCGCGCGTTTCTGCGGCTGGTGATGATCGAGCACTCGGTCTTCGCGCTGCCCTTCGCCTACATCGCCGCGCTGACCGCGATGCACCTGGAGGGCGGCACCGTCCACTGGACGCGGCTGCTGCTGATCACGATCGCCATGGTGGGCATGCGCACCTTCGCGATGGCCTGCAACCGGATCATCGACCGCGAGATCGACGCCCGCAATCCGCGCACCGCCGGCCGTGAGCTGGTCACCGGCGCCGTGTCGGTGCGCACCGCGTGGACCGGCGCGCTCATCGCGCTCGCCGTCTTCCTTGGCTCGGCGGCGCTCCTGAACCCGCTCTGCCTTGCGCTGGCGCCGATCGCGGTGGTGCCGATGGTGGTCTATCCGTACGGCAAGCGGTTCACCGACTATCCGCACGCCATCCTGGGCGTGGCCCAGGCCATCGGCCCGGTCGGCGCCTGGATCGGGGTCACCGGCGAGTGGTCGTGGGACGCGGCCATCCTGGGGCTCGCGATCGGCATCTGGATCGGCGGTTTCGACCTGATCTACGCCTGCCAGGACGTGGCGGCCGACCGGGCGCACGGGGTGCGGTCGGTGCCGGCCCGCTTCGGCATCGCGGGTGCCCTCTACGGGGCGCGCGTCTGCCATGTGGTCACCACGGCCCTGCTGGTCTGGTACGCGCTGGCCACGGACGCCGGGGCGTTCTTCTGGGTCGGGCTGGCGATCGTCGCGGCGGCGTTCGCGTACGAGCACACGATCGTGCGGCCGGGCGATCTGTCCCGGCTGAACCGCGCCTTCTTCACGGTCAACGGCTTCATCGGGATCGCCCTGTTCTGCTGCGCGCTCCTCGACCTGATGGTGCGGGGCCTCGGCCTGTGAGACCCGCCGGATAGGCTCGGTGCTGTGGAGACGCCGCACGAGCCTTACGGGCCGCATGAGCCGTATGGGCCGCACGAAGAAGTGAGCGGGCGCCGTCCCTGGGTGGTCGGTGTGTCCGGCGCGTCCGGGACGCCGTACGCCGCCTCGGTGCTGCGCACGCTGCTGGCGGCGGGGGAGGCGGTCGACCTGGTGGTCAGCCGGGCGTCACGGCTGACGCTGCTGGACGAGACGGGGATCGGGTTCCGGGACGCCCACTGGCGCGACGATCTGTGCCGCTGGCTGGCGCGCGGCGCGGACGGCACGCCCGACGCCTTCGAGGTGCCCGCCGAGGTGGCGGACGTGACCCACTGGGCACCCGGGGACCTGGCTGCCGGGCCGTCCTCCGGCTCGTATCCGGCCAAGGGGATGCTGATCGTCCCGGCCAGCACCGCGTGTGTGGCCGGGGTGGCGCTCGGGCTGTCGAAGGATCTGCTCCAGCGGGCCGCGAGCGTCACGCTCAAGGAACGGCGCAAGCTCGTGGTGGCGGTGCGCGAGACACCGCTGAGCGGACAGACGCTGAAGGCTCTGGTGACGCTGGACGAGGCGGGCGCGGTAGTGCTCCCCGCCTCGCCGGCGTTCTACGCGGGGGCGACGCACATCCAGGATCTGGTGGACTTCGTCGCGGGGCGGGTGCTGGACGCGGCAGGGGTGCCGCACAAGCTGTACCGCCGGTGGGAGGGGGAACTCGGTGGGGACCGGGACCGGGGAACGGCCTAGCGGGTCCAGCGCCGCCTGGTGCGCGCGGTGCGGGCGGCGACGACCGCCGCGCGGCGGGCCGCGCGGGAGACGGGCCGGTCGGTGGTACGGGCTGCACGCGAGCGGTTGGCCAGGTCCCGCAGCTTGCGCATGCGGGCCTCAAGACCCTCGATCGTGTACACGGTGAGTCTCATCTCCTGAGGGATGGTCGATCGCCTAAAAGATTTACAGGCCTTGTGGTCCTGGTGCCTTAGATTCTACATGTAATCTTGCTCAAACTTTGAATAATGGAAGGCGTACGTGCTTATGGACGCGGTGGACAGGCAGCTCATCCAGGCCCTGCGGGAGAACGGCCGGGCCTCCTACGCGGAGCTCGGCAGGCTCGTCGGCCTCTCGGGGCCCAGCGTCACGGACCGGATCAACCGCCTGGAGGCCGCCGGTGTGATCACCGGCTATCGCGCGACCGTGGACGCCGCCTCCCTGGGGCTCGGCGTCACCGCGCTGATCGGCATCCAGCTCTCGGACGCCACCGACCACGAGGAGGTGGCCCACCGGTTGCGCGACCTCGCCGAGATCGAGGACTGCTGGTTCATCGCGGGCGACGACTCCTACATGCTCAAGGTGCGCGCATCCGACGTGGACGGCCTGGAGCGGACCATCCGCCGGCTCTCCGGCACCAAGGGCGTCTCCCGCACCCGGACCACGATCGTGTTGTCCACGAAGTGGGAGAACCGGGTCGGCGAGCTTCCCGAGGACATCGAGGCGTAGTCTCGGCGAAGGCTGGCATCAGCAGACGTATTGGGAGGCGACCGGGGTGACCGGGACCACACACGACGCGGGTTTCAAGAGGGAGTTGGAGCAGAAGGTCCGCGCGGGCGAGCGGCTCTCGCGGGAGGACGGCATCGCCCTCTACGAGTCCGACGATCTGGCCTGGCTGGGCGGTCTCGCCCATGAGGTGCGCACCCGTAAGAACGGCGACGTCGTGCACTTCAACGTCAACCGCCACCTCAACATGACGAACGTGTGCACCGCGTCCTGCGCGTACTGCTCCTTCCAGCGCAAGCCCGGCGAGAAGGACGCCTACACGATGCGCATCGAGGAGGCCGTCCGCCTCGCCAAGGCGATGGAGAACGAGAACCTCACCGAGCTCCACATCGTCAACGGCCTGCACCCGACCCTCCCCTGGCGCTACTACCCGCGGTCGCTCAAGGCGCTCAAGGAGGCCCTTCCGCAGGTCTCCCTCAAGGCGTTCACCGCCACCGAGATCCACCACTTCGAGAAGATCTCCGGTATGCCGGCCTCGGAGATCCTCGACGAGCTGATCGACGCCGGACTGGAGTCGCTCACCGGCGGCGGCGCCGAGATCTTCGACTGGGAGATCCGGCAGCACATCGTCGACCACGAGACCCACTGGGAGGACTGGTCGCGCATCCACCGGCTCGCGCACGAGAAGGGGCTCAAGACGCCCTGCACGATGCTCTACGGGCATATCGAGGAGCCCCGCCACCGGGTGGACCACGTGCTGCGCCTGCGTGAGCTCCAGGACGAGACCGGCGGCTTCCAGGTCTTCATCCCGCTGCGCTACCAGCACGACTTCGTGGACATGAAGGACGGCAAGATCCGCAACCGTCTTCAGGCCCGCACCACCATGGCCACCGGCGCGGAGGCCCTGAAGACCTTCGCGGTCTCGCGGCTGCTCTTCGACAACGTGCCGCACGTCAAGGTCTTCTGGGTGATGCACGGCGTGCAGACCGCACAGCTCGCGCTCAACCACGGCGCGGACGACATGGACGGGTCGGTCGTCGAGTACAAGATCACCCACGACGCCGACGCCTACGGGACGCCCAACAAGCTCACCCGGGACGATCTGCTCGACCTGATCCGGGACGCCGGGTTCCGGCCGGTGGAGCGGAACACCCGCTACGAGGTCCTCCGCGAGTTCGAGGGCCCGGACCCGGCCCGCCGCGAGACCCCGCAGCCGATGCGGGTGTGATCCGTACGGTGGGTGTGGCGCACATCGCGGGCGTACCGGCGGTGTGACCCGTATCGCCCTCCGCCCGGCGGTCGCTGTCTGACGGCCGCCGAGCGGGGCACTCGGGGGCCATGGCCGGTACGAGGAGCCCCGAGGACGAGTACACCGCCGCCCCCTTCGTCCCGGAGGGCGCCGACCTGGGCGCGCTCCGGGAAGCGGCGGCCGGATGCCACGGCTGCCCGCTGCACCGCGACACCACGCAGACCGTCTTCGGCGCCGGGGACCCGGACGCCCGGGTCGTGCTCGTCGGCGAGCAGCCGGGCGACCAGGAGGACCGGCAGGGCAAGCCCTTCGTGGGCCCGGCGGGCAAGGTCCTCGACCGGGCCCTGGACGAGGCCGGGATCGACCCGGACGAGACATACATCACCAACGCGGTCAAGCACTTCAAGTTCACCCACGTCCCCGAGCGCGGCAAGCGGCGCATCCACAAGCCGCCGAGCCTGCGCGAGCTCTCCGCCTGCGGGCCCTGGCTGGCGGCCGAGCTGGAGCTGATCGAGCCCGAAGTGGTCGTGGCGCTCGGCGCCACGGCGGGGAAGGCGCTGCTGGGCTCGTCGTTCCGGGTGACCAAGCAACGCGGCACGCGGCTGGAGGGCGACCCGTCGGGACCTGCGCGCGGCGCCCTGATCGTCCCCACGATCCACCCCTCCGCGGTGCTGCGGGCCGATGACCGGGAGGCCGTGTACGAGGGGCTGGTGGCCGATCTGAGGGTCGCGGCGGAGGCGCTGGGCTGAGCAGCCGGACCGCAGTGCGTACGGTCTCGGGGCGCGAGGGCGCGAGGGCGCGGGGACCCGGGTGCGCGGGGACCCGGGTGCGCGAGGATCCGGGGGCGCGGGTGCGCGGAGGCGCTGACAGACCCCCTGGGTATCGTCGATCGCATGTCCCTGCGCTGTGAACTCGACCCCGAGACCACCCCCGAGCTGCTCGACTCGGTCTGCGCGCTCTGGACCGACGTCTCGAACGCGGGGGGCGCCGTCGGCTTCGTACCGCCGGTGGTCAAGGACGACATACGCCCCGAGCTGATCCAGCACCTCGCCGCGATGACGGAGGGCCGGACCCGTCTGCTCGTCGGCCGCGACGGGGACGGCGCGTTGGCCGCCACCGCCTTCTTCACCTTCAACACCCACCGGCTGATGCGCCACTGGTGCTGGCTCTACACCGTGATGGTGCACCCCTCCCACCAGGGCAAGGGATACGGCCGCGCCCTTATGGCGGCCGCCGAGGACGCCGCGCGCGATATGGACGGCATCCGGGGGATACGGCTCACCTGCCGCGGCGGCACCGGGGCGGACCTCTTCTACGAGCGGTGCGGCTACAAGGAGGTCGGGCGGGTGCCCGGCGCGATCAAGGTCACGGACGACAACTTCCGGGACGACGTCACCATGTGGCTGCCGCTGAATTGATCAGAAACCGGCCGTGGTTCACTGGGAGGACAGCTTTTCCCAGCAGCAGCCCCGGAAGAACTCCGGCAGACCAGCCGAACTCCCAGGAGAGAGGACGAGTCGTGTCCTTCACGCCGAGTGCCATGTTCCGCTACACCCTCATGCGCCTGGGAATCTTCGTCGGCTCGTTCCTGGCCATCTGGGCCCTGGTCTACTTCCGGGTGCTGCCCTCCGGCCTCGGCGACTCCAATCTCTTCTGGGTGGCGCTGCTCGCGCTGGTCGTCTCCGCGCCGCTCAGCTGGGTGACGCTGCGCAAGCAGCGGGACGCCGTGGCCATCCAGGTCGCCGAGAAGGTGGACCGCGCCAAGGAGCGGCTGGCGGCGAACCAGAGCCAGGAGGACGGCGTCTGACCGGCGCTGGGCTGTAACCCTCCTCACACCACCCCACACACTCCACCGACGCCCCTTGGGCCAGTTTCCGCTGGTGCAGGGGGCGTTGATGTCTTTTCGCCCCTCGGGCGCCCCCAAATACCCTCAGGCACCCCCAGAAGTCAAAGATTTCCTTTGGGTTCCCCAAAGCGGCGGTGTTAATGTACTTGTCATGAAGACAGCAGCCGCGCCCCACATCGCAGCGAGCGTTCCGCTCGTGGCGCGCCTGCACATCGATCTTTGCCGCTGTCTGTCCGCGGCCTGTCGTCGCCGCTGATCCACTTCGCGCACAGCGGCCGGAGATCCCGTACGGACTCCTGGCTTTCTCCCTCTCTTACCTCCACCGGAGTGTGTCCGTTGTCGTCCGCCCTCAAGGCGTCCCCCCAGGGGTCGTCGTCCTTCCGCCTGCCCAAGGTGCCCTTCTGGGCGCAGATCCTGCTGGGCCTCGTCCTCGGTGTGGTGCTCGGCTGGATCGCCCGTAGCGGTGATGTCGGCTGGCTGGTGACCACGCTCGACAAGATCGGCACCATCTTCGTCCAGCTGCTGAAGCTGGCCGTCGCCCCGCTGGTGTTCTTCGCGATCCTGATCTCGATCACCAACCTGCGGAACGTCAACAACGCCGCCCGGCTGGCGACCCGCACCCTGCTGTGGTTCATGGCCACCTCGCTCATCGCCGTCGCCATCGGCCTGGCGATCGGCCTGGTGACCAACCCGGGCGCGGGCACCGATCTGACCTCCAAGGACGGCGCCAAGCCCGACCACGCGGGCTCCTGGCTGGACTTCCTCACCGGCATCGTGCCGACGGACGTCATCAGCCCGTTCACCGAGCTGAACGTGTTGCAGATCGTCTTCATCGCCGCCGTCGCGGGCGTCGCCGCCCTGCAGCTGGGCGAGAAGGCCCAGCCGATCCTCACCCTGAGCCAGTCGGTGCTCGAACTGCTCCAGAAGGCCCTGTGGTGGGTCATCCGCCTCGCCCCGCTGGGCACCCTGGGCCTCATCGGCACCGCCATCGCCGACTACGGCTGGAACCTGATCGGCAAGTACGCGACCTTCACCGCCGACATCTACATCGGCTGCGCGCTGGTGATGTTCGGCGTCTACCCGCTGCTGCTCGCGACGGTCGCCAAGGTCAACCCCCTGAACTTCTTCAAGGGCGCCTGGCCCGCCATCCAGCTCGCCTTCGTCTCCCGCTCCTCGGTCGGCACCATGCCGCTGACCCAGAAGGTCACCGAACGGCTGGGTGTCCCCAAGGAGTACGCCTCCTTCGCGGTGCCCTTCGGCTCGACGACGAAGATGGACGGCTGTGCCTCGATCTACCCCGCGATCGCCGCGATCTTCATCGCCCAGATCTTCGACGTGAACCTCGGCGTCGGCGACTACCTCCTGATCGCCTTCGTCTCGGTGATCGGCTCCGCCGCCACCGCCGGCCTTACGGGCGCCACGGTCATGCTGACCCTGACCCTCTCCACCCTGGGCCTCCCCCTGGAGGGCGTCGGCCTGCTGATGGCCATCGACCCGGTCCTGGACATGATGAGGACCGCCACCAACGTGGCCGGGCAGTCGCTGATACCGGTGATCGTCTCGGCCCGCGAGAAGATCCTCGACCACGAGGCGTACGCCCACGCCAGCGCCTCCCCGCTGGACGACCACGACGAGCCGGAACCCCAGCTGGCCGCCGCGTAACACCTGCCGGGCGACAAGTGGTGCCCCCGGACCTCTCCGCGGTCCGGGGGCACCGTGCTGTTCACTCGCCCGCCGTGGCCTCCAGGCCCACGATGGCCACCACCAGCAGGAGCAGGAAGAACATCCGGGCCGGGGTGACCGGCTCCTGGAAGAGGAGCATGCCCAGCAGGGCGGTGCCGACCGCGCCGATGCCGACCCAGACGCCGTAGGCCGTGCCGATGGGCAGGCTCTTCACCGCCGCGCTCAGCAGCCCCATGCTCACGATCAGACCGGCGACGGTGAACACAGTGGGCCACAGCCGGGTGAAGCCGTCGCTCAGCTTCATGCCGATCGACCAGCAGATCTCGAACAGCCCGGCCGTGAGCAGCAGGACCCATGCCATGACGGCACCTCCGTGAAGTCTCTCGATTACGGGGGTGCGTCGTCTTTGCGGGTCCCGGTACGGCGCGTCTCGTCGGGCCCTCCCGACCGTAGCAAACCTCCCGTGTCAGACGAGCCCGGCGGTGAGCAGGGGGAGGGCGCGGGTGAGTTCGCGTTCCCAGTAGGGCCAGGTGTGGGTGCCGGGTCCGTAGAGGTGGGCGGTGACGGCCAGGCCGTGGGCGCGGGCGCGGCGTACCCAGAGCTGGGCCATCTCGCCGAGGCCGCGCTCCAGGGCGTCCTCGGGGCGGCCCGGCGGGTCGAGGGGGCCGGGGGCGCCGTTGCCGCAGGCGACGTAGAGCGGGTAGCCGCGGGGGAGCCGGGGGATGAGGGCGTACGGGTTGTGGGCGTCCCAGAGCGCGGACTCGGCGGTGGGGTCTCCCCAGAGGGCCGTCGGGTCGGCGCCTTGGCTCGTAAGGATGTTCGACACGCCGGTGGGGTCCAGGGTGGTGTGGATGACCCCGCTGAAGGAGGCCGCCGCGCGGAAGAGGCGGGGGTGCCGGGCGGCGTAGGAGAGGGCGCCGAAACCGCCCATGGACAGACCGGCGATCGACCGGCGGCCGTTGGCCCGCAGGGCGCGCTCCAGCAGGGGGCGCAGCTCGGCCAGGTGGAAGGTCTCCCAGGCGGGCGGGCCGTAGTTGCCGCCGTTCCACCAGTTGGAGTAGAAGCCGACGGGGCCGCCCTCGGGGGAGACGATCAGGGCCGGGGTGGCGGCGGTGATGGCCTCGACATCGGTGTTGCGGGTCCATGCCTCCCAGCCGGGGCCCGGGTCGCAGCAGCCGTGGAGCAGATAGAGGACGGGCCAGCGGTGGTGGGGTCTGCGGTCGTAGCCGGTGGGGAGGAGGACGCGGGCATGGCCCTCGCGGCCCAGGGCGGGCGAGTCGATCGTCAGGTCCAGGACGCGCTCGCCGACCCGCTCCGCGGCGACGAGGCGCGCGCGGGTGGGCGCCGTGCGTCCGGAAAGGGCTTCCGGGGGCCGGGCCTTCGAGGAGCCGGGCTCCGGGGAACGGGCTTCCGCGCGGGCGGTGAGGAGCGGTGCGGCGGCCAGCGCGGTCAGCGCGGCGAGCGTGCGACGGCGGTTCGGCATCGTTCGTTCTCCTTCGCGGCACTGCGTTACGGAGCTGAACGGGGCACGGTGCGTGGTCAGTTGAAACTTTGATGTCGTCGGGCGGCCGTGGCAAGAGCGCTGACAGTGGTCCCACGTAGGCTTGTTCGCGATATGTGTGCGGGGGCACGATCGAAGGGGGCGGCCTGCGTGGGCGGGGCGACGGGGAGCAAGCGCGTGCCACGGGCGGTGCGGGAGCAGCAGATGCTGGACGCGGGGGTGCGGGCCTTCGCGCGCAGCGGCTATCAGAAGGCCTCGATGGACGACATCGCCGAGCTGGCCGGAGTCTCCAAACCGCTGGTCTATCTCTATCTCAACTCCAAGGACGAGCTGTTCACGGCGTGCATACGGCGGGAGGCCACGGCGCTGGTGACCGCGGTCCGGGCCGCCGTGGAGCGGGACGCGCCCGCCGACCGGCAGTTGTGGAGCGGGCTGAGCGGCTTCTTCGCGCACACGGCCGAACATCCCGAAGGCTGGACGCTGTTGCATGTGCAGGCCCGTACGCAGGGGCGGTCCTTCGCGCGTGAAGTGGTCGCGATGCGGGCGGAGATCGTGGAGTTCGTGACGCAGCTGATAGGCGCGGCGGCGCGGGAGCAGGCACGCGGCGAGGCGCGCGCCCGGACCCTCGCGGGCACCGAGGTGTCCGGGCTCGCGCACGCGCTGGTGGGCGCGGCCGAGTCGCTCGCGGACTGGACGGCGGACGGACGAGCGGGTGGGCCGTCGGCCAAGGAGGCCGCGGCCACCCTGATGAACTTCGCCTGGGCCGGGCTGGGGAATCTGCTCCAGGGGCAGGGGTGGTCGCCCGAGCGGGTCGGCTGACGGGTGGGGCGGCGTCGTACGGTGTCAGCCGGGCCTCACACGGCGCAGTTGCCCCGCGTCGGCTCGTCCGCCAGCCGTCCGGCCATCCACTCCAGGGCCGTCGGTATCCCGGTCAGCGCCGTGGTGACATGGTCCAGCGGATAGTCCTTCCACTCCACCGGCACACCCCGGGCGCACCAGCGGTCGCGCAGCGCCGCGCCGACCCGGTACGGGATCAGCTCGTCCAGCGTGCCCTGGTAGAGGTAGACGGGGCGGTCGGGGGAGCGAGTGCCCAAGAAGGAGGCGCGGAGCGCCAGTTGCCAGGCCGGGCTGGCCAATGGGTCCCTTACGGTCACCTCGGACCTGTGCTGGAAGAGCCCGCCGATGGTGCTGAGCGGCACGCAGTTCCGCTTCATGAAGTCCAGATAGCCGCGGCCCCGGTCGTTGAGGTACGAGTCGAGCCGCAGCGCGGGGAAGGCCGCGTCCTGTCCGGTGAGCGCCATAAGGGCGAGCCCGGCGCCCGGTCCGCCGTCGTTGTACTCCAGCGTCGTGGGGAGGTCGGCGGGCACGCCTCCGGCGACCGTGCCCTTGAGCCGCAGCTCGGGGGCGTACGAGGCATGCAGTTCGGCGGCCCAGCCGGCCGCCTGGCCGCCCTGGGAGTAGCCCATGATGCCCACGGGCGCGTCCGGTGAGAGCCCGGCCTCCGGAAGCCGCTGGGCGGCGCGCGCCGCGTCCAGGACGGCATGGCCCTCGGACCGGCCGGCCGTATAGGTGTGGTCGTCCGGGGTGCCCAGGCCCTCGTAGTCGGTGACGGCCACGGCCCAGCCACGGCGCAGCGCGAGGTCGATCAGCTGGGCCTCGCTCGAGGTGCCCCGCGGGAACCGGCCGGACACCGCGCAGTCGTCGGCGAGGCCGACCGCGCCGATGCCCCAGGTGAGGAGCGGCCGGGAGCCCTGCTTGCCGTCGTCGGGGACGAGGACCGTGCCGGAGACGACGTCGGGACGGCCGGTGGCGGTGGTGGACCGGTAGGTGATGTGCCATGCCTTGGTGGCGGTCGGCACCCCGGGCTGGGTGCGGAAGGCGGTGGGGGCGGAGGTGACGATGTCGCCGGGTCTGCCGGTGAAGGCGGCCGGGGCGCCCGACGCGGCGGCGGCCGGGGCGGCGGGTAGCGCCGAGGTCAGGGCGAGGGCGGCGAGGCTGGCGAGCACGGTGGTGCGGATGCGCATACGGCTCTCCCAACGGTGCGGGCGGTGCGCCTTGTTGGTGGTGCTGAGTCGCTCTGCGAGGACCGTAGGGACGAGCGGGGCATCTGTGGCTGACCGCGGCGCTCAGATGTGCTGACTCCACGTCTCATGTCGGTATGCGCCCGGTGTTGTCCCGGTCCAGCGCCGGAACGCCCGGTGGAACGCCGTGTCCGCGGAGAAGCCCAGCCGTAGGGCCAGATCGGCGATGGGCTCGCCCCCCTCGGCCAGGCTGCTGACCGCCTCGTCACGCCGCACGGTGTCCTTCAGCTCCTGGAAGGACGTGCCCTCCTCGCGCAGCCGCCGTCGCAGCGTCGCCGGGCTGACCGCCAGCCGGGCGGCGACCTCGGGCAACTCCGGGAGCCGCGCGGTGTGCCGGGCGCGTGGCACGTCGGCCGGGCCGACGCGCGTCCGCAGCGCACCCGTGACCACGTGCCGCACCTGCTCGGCCACGGTCGTGCCGTAGTCACGGCGGCTGAGCAGCCCGGCGGGCGCGTGCCGCAGCAGCGTCTGGAGCGTGGACTCGTCCTGGACGACGGGGGCGGTCAGCCAGCGGCGGTCGAAACCGGCCGCGGTGCGCGGTGCCCCGAAGCGGGGCGGGCAGCCGAAGAACGGCTCGTAGTCCTCGGCGTACGGGGGCGGGGGATACGCGAACTGGGCCCACAGCAGCGGGATCCGGCGCCCGATCAGCCAGCCCGCGACCCGGTGCCAGATGAGCATGAGCCATTCGGCGACGATATGGCTCTCGGCCGCCGTAAGGGCCTCCTCATGCGGGCCCAGCCCGCCGCGCAGGGCGAACACCGCCTCCCGGCCCCGGCCCGCACCGCGCTCCAGGGCCAGATTGGGGCCGCCCGGGAAGAGCCGGTAGAAGCGGGCGCCGCGCTCCACCGCCGTGCCGAGGTCGGGGCAGCCCAGGGAGGCGTAGCACATCATCGCGAAGGTGCCGGGCCGGCTGCGGATGGTCCCCAGCCCCAGGAACTCGTCCCCCGTGGCCCGGTGCAGGGCGCGCACCAGCCGGGCGAACTGCTCGGGGGAGACGCGGGCGCGGTCGTCGGTGAGCAGCAGTGGGGGTATCCGGGCCCGCTGCAGCAGGGGGACGGTGTCGAGGCCGAGCCGCTGCGCACCGCGCAGCGCGGCCCGCACATGGTGCACCGTCACCGTCCGCCGCCCGTGCCCCATGGTCGAAACCGTAGCCCGAGCGGGCGCGCCGCGTCAGCGGTGCGTCGCGGGGCCCCTACACGCCGTGAGCACCGTAAGGACGACATCGGTGCTTCAGGGGCGGCTTCAGGGGCGGTGCAGGCGCCTTGAGACGGGCGTGAGGCCCTACGGGCTATCCTCGACGGGCCCGGACGGACGTGTGAGAGCGGGGAGCGACATGGCCACGACCCGACGGCCCGCGACGGCCGAATGGCTCGGTCTCGAGCCCCATCCGGAGGGCGGCTGGTACCGGGAGACCTGGCGCAGCGATGTCACGGTGCGGCCGCCGGGGTACGACGGCGAGCGCGCGACCGCCACGGCGATCTACTTCCTGCTGACTCCCGGTGAGGAGTCCCGCTGGCATGTGGTGCGCTCGGCCGAGCTGTGGCTGTGGCACAGCGGCGGTCCGCTGCGGCTCCGGCTGGGCGGTACGGGCGACACCCCGGAGGCGGCCCCCACGGAGGTGCTCCTCGGCCCCGATATCGCCTCCGGCCAGCGTCCCCAGGTCGTCATCCCGCCGGGCGTCTGGCAGGCGGCCCGTCCGGAGACGGACGAGGAGGTCCTGGTGAGTTGTGTGGTCTCCCCGGGCTTCGACTTCGCCGACTTCCGGTTGCTGGAGGACTGATCACATCCGGGCACAGGGCCCAGAGCCACGGGCTCCGAAACCACCGGCCTCCCAAGGGAGGAGCCCCAAAAGGCAGGAGCCCCGCCTCCCCGCTGGGCGGGGAGCAGGGCTCCTTGGGTGGTGCTGCTTGAATCAGACGGCGCTGACGTTCTCCGCCTGCGGGCCCTTCGGGCCCTGGGTGACGTCGAAGGTCACGGCCTGGTTCTCCTCGAGAGAACGGAAGCCGGTCGCGTTGATCGCGGAGTAGTGAACGAAGACATCGGGGCCGCCGCCGTCCTGGGCGATGAAGCCGAAGCCCTTCTCGGCGTTGAACCACTTGACGGTTCCGGTAGCCATAAGCCCTCCTTGGGCCAAAGGGTTGCCCTGCTCCAGAACCTGCAAGAAGTCTGAAAACTACAAAAGCCTGCGGTTACATGCTCCGCAGGCTCTGTACTGCAAGGAAACCAAACTGCAACTTGCGGCGAGCCTAGCACGCTCCGTGTGCGCGAGGAAAGAGCCGAAGATCACGAAAACGAGGGGTTTCCCGGGCCTCTGAGGTGGATAAGATCGCAGGTCGAGCGCTTACGCGCCAGTCAGCGCAAGGCTACCGGACCACCCCGCCGCCATTACCCGGGGCGAGCGGGGCTAGCCTCCGAGACGTGGACAATTCACCGAGTTCCCCCTCGCGGAGTACACAGGACGCCTCGGAAAGCCTCGGACTGCCGGGCGGTCATCGGCTGAGTCGGCCAAAAGTGGGGCACATCCAGTACCTCAATTGCATGCCGTTGTACTGGGGCCTCGCCAGGACCGGATCCCTCCTGGATTTCGACCTCACCAAGGCATCTCCCGACGCCCTGAACGACCTGCTGGTCCGCGGCGATCTCGACATCGGGCCGATCAGCCTGGTGGAGTATCTGCGCAATGCCGACGATCTCGTCGCGCTTCCGGACATCGCGGTGGGCTGTGACGGGCCCGTCATGTCCTGCGTGATCGTCTCGCAGCTGCCGCTCGAGCAGTTGGACGGGGCGCGCGTCGCACTCGGTTCCGCCTCGCGCACCTCCGTGCGCCTGGCCCAACTGCTGCTCGCCGAGCGGTACGGACTCGCCCCCGACTACTACACCTGCCCGCCCGACCTCAGCCTGATGATGCAGGAGGCCGAGGCGGCGGTGCTGATCGGCGACGCCGCGCTGCGGGCCAACCTCCATGACGCGCCCCGGCTGGGCCTGCGGGTCCACGACCTGGGCCAGATGTGGAAGGAGTGGACCGGACTCCCCTTCGTCTTTGCGGTGTGGGCCGCCCGCCGTGAGTATCTGGAGCGGGAACCGGAGATCGTCCGGCAGGTCCACGAGGCGTTCCTGTCCTCGCGGAACCTCTCCCTGGAGGAGGTCGGCAAGGTCGCCGAGCAGGCGGCGCGCTGGGAGCAACTCGGGGCGCC
Organism: Streptomyces iranensis; assembly: GCF_017874715.1. GTDB lineage: Bacteria > Actinomycetota > Actinomycetes > Streptomycetales > Streptomycetaceae > Streptomyces > Streptomyces iranensis. Next base: position 70,114 of record NZ_JAGGLR010000027.1, read on the forward strand.
GGTGCTGGAGCGCTACTTCACCACCCTCGACTTCAGCCTGGGCCAGGCGCAGTTGGAGGGCATCGCCGAGTTCGCCCGCCGTACGGGGCCGACGACCGGATACCCCGCGGACGTCCGGGTCGAGCTGCTGAGCTGACCTTCCCGACCGCACGACCTGCGGTGGATGGCCGCAACACCCCCTAAGCTGGACCGGCGCACGGAGGGGGAGGCAACGCGATGGATCCGCTGGGAGCGGACGATCCGCAGGTCATCGGCGCCTATCGGCTGCTCGGTCGGCTCGGTTCGGGCGGTATGGGCCGGGTCTTTGTGGGCCGCAGCGCGGGCGGGCGCACGGTAGCGGTGAAGGTCGTGCACGCCCAGTTCGCGCTGGACGAGGAGTTCCGCGCCCGTTTCCGGCGCGAGGTCGACGCCGCGCGCCGGGTTGGCGGCGCCTTCACCGCGCCGGTCCTGGACGCCGACCCGGAAGCACGCATTCCGTGGGTGGCCACCGGCTATGTGGCGGGCCCTCCGCTCAACCAGGCCGTGTCCGACGAGGGGCCGCTGCCCGAGTCGTCGGTGCGGGCGCTGGGCGCGGGGCTCGCCGAGGCACTGGCCGCGGTGCACGCCCTCGGCCTGGTCCACCGCGACGTCAAGCCGTCCAATGTGCTGCTCGCGCTCGACGGCCCGCGGCTGATCGACTTCGGTATCGCCCGAGCCACCGAGGGCACGGTGTCGCTGACCTCGACCGGCGCCTCCATCGGCTCGCCCGGCTATATGGCGCCCGAGCAGATCCTGGGCGAGAACGTCGAGGGCGCGGCCGATGTCTTCTCGCTCGGCGCGGTGCTGGCGTACGCGGCGACCGGTGAACCGCCGTTCCCGGGCGACACCTCGGCCGCGCTGCTGTACAAGGTGGTGCACGACGAGCCCCGGTTCGGCCGCGGGCTGACCGGGGAGCTGCGCGATCTGGTCGCCGCGTGCCTCGCCAAGAACCCGGCCGACCGCCCCACCCCCGAGCAGATCGTGCGGCGCCTCGCCCCGGAGGACGGCGCCTCGGGGCTGGCACGGCCGGGCTGGCTGCCGGGGCCGCTGGTCGAGCGGGTGAGCCGGCAGGTGGTGGAGCTGCTCGACCTGGAGGCGGAGGCCGTGGCCCCGCCGTCCGCGCCCGAGCCGACCGATGTCCGGCCGTCCGGCGCCCGGCCGTCCGTCACGGAGCCGCCCGCCGCCGGGCCCTCCGGCGCCGCACCGTCCGCCGAGGACCGCCCGACCCCGCCGCCCACCCCGGCCCTGGGACCGGCCCCGGCCGCGCCCGTGCTGGGCGCCTTCGGCCCGCCCGACCCGTCGTACGCCGACAGGCCGCAGGAGAAGGACCGGTCCGCCGCCCACCCGCTCCCGGCCCCGCCGTCGTCGAAGCCGGGCGGCGGCCGTAGCGTCTCGCTCTCCGCCGCCGTCGGCGGTAAGAAGCGCCCCAAGGCGCTGAGCTGCACGCTGGTGCTGTCCGTCGCGGGCGCGCTGGCCGCCGCGACGACCGCTGCCGTGCTCTTCCAGGTGCTCCCCGGCGGCTCCGACGACAGTGCCGACCAGAACGCCGGGAGACCCCATCCGTCCGCCACGGAACAGGAGCCGGGAGCCGGGGACACCGGATCCGGGAAGGGCGATGTGCCCAAGAGGTTCATCGGCACCTGGCAGGGCGATCTGACCTCCGACTCGGGCATTCCGGTGGGCACCCTGACCATCACCTTCCGCCAGGGGCACACCGGGCGGGACGTCGCCAGTGGCCGGGTCAAGCTGTCGGTGCTGCGCTGCGACAGCACCTGGAAGCTGGTCTCGGCGGGCCCGAAACAACTCCACCTCGACGCGCGCCTCAAGGGTTCCGAGCCCCAGCAGGGGTGCAGTGACGCCTCGACGGACGAGCAGTTCACCCTCACCTCCGAGGGGACGATCAGCTACAAGGCGAAGGACAAACAGGCGGGCGATCCCACGGGCACCCTTCGCAAGCTCAAATGAGCGCGGAGCGAAGGATGCGGTGGCTACAGGGGTCGCAGATGTGCCCGACACGTGCTCGTACGGGCGTAAAGGCCCTGGCGTACTCTGGGTCGGTCCACCCATAAAGCTCCGAAAGGTACGCCCCGGTGACCGCAAACGCAGAGGTGCAGGCACTCCTCGACCGCGCCGCCGAGGGGGGGCGGATCACCCCACAAGAGGCCCTCGACCTTTACCGCTCGGCTCCGCTGCACGCGCTGGGGGCCGCGGCCGACGCGGTCCGGCGCCGTCGCTACGCGGGCACCGAGCACATCGCGACGTACATCATCGAACGGAACATCAACTACACCAACGTCTGCGTGACGGCGTGCAAGTTCTGCGCCTTCTACGCCCCTCCGAAGGACACCGCGAAGGGCTGGACCCGCGACCTCGACGACATCCTGCGCCGCTGCGCGGAGACCGTCGAGCTGGGCGGCACGCAGATCATGTTCCAGGGCGGCCACCACCCGGACTACGGGGTGGACTACTACGAGAAGCACTTCTCGGCGATCAAGCAGGCGTTCCCGCAGCTGGTGATCCACTCGCTGGGGGCCTCCGAGGTCGAGCACATGGCGCGGATCTCGGGCGTCTCGGCCGAGGAGGCCATCCGCCGCATCCACGCGGCCGGGCTTGACTCCTTCGCGGGCGCGGGCGCCGAGCTGCTCCCCGAGCGGCCGCGCAAGGCCATCGCGCCGCTGAAGGAGTCCGGTGAGCGCTGGCTGGAGATCATGGAGATCGCCCACAACCTCGGCGTGGAGTCCACCAGCACCATGCTGATGGGCACCGGCGAGACCAACGCCGAGCGGATCGAGCACCTCCGCATGATCCGCGACGTACAGGACCGGACGGGCGGCTTCCGCGCCTTCATCCCGTACACCTACCAGCCCGAGAACAACCACCTGAAGGGCCAGACGCAGGCCACTGTCTTCGAGTACCTGCGGATGATCGCCATCGCCCGGCTGTTCCTCGACAACGTGGCGCACATCCAGGGTTCCTGGCTGACCGTCGGCAAGGAGGCCGGCCAGCTGGCCCTGCACTACGGGGCGGACGACCTCGGCTCGGTGATGCTGGAGGAGAACGTGGTCTCCTCGGCGGGCGCCCGCCACCGGTCGAACCGGATGGAGCTGCTCCACCTCATCCGTGCCGCCGGGCGGATTCCCGCACAGCGCGCCACGACGTACGAGCACCTGGTGGTGCACGACGACCCGGCGAACGACCCGGTCGACGACCACGTCGTCTCGCACCTGTCCTCGACGGCGATCGACGGTGGCACGGCCCACCCCGAGCTGACGGTGATCCAGGCGTCCTGATGCTCACGCTCCACGCCGCGCCCGTCGTCCGGGTCACCCCCGGCGCCGCGGCGCCGCTGCACGACGCCGCCGTAGCGGTCGACGGCGACCGCATCGCGGCCATCGGCCCCCTGGCGGAGCTGCGGGAGACCTATCCGCGGGCCCGGGTGCGGGAGTGGCCCGGGGAGCTCGGTCCGGCCCTGGTCCACGAGGGCCCGGTGCCGGACGCGCCCAGCCCGCGGGAGCGGATCCACGCTCTGCTGCGGCGGGGCGCGACCGCCGTCCTGGCCCACCACCTCGGCGACGCCGAACTGCGCGCGGCCGCCCACCGGGGCGGCATCGCCGTCCTGGACCGGCCACGGCCGCCCGCCCTCGCCCCGGCGGGCCGCGCCGACCTGGCCGTCTTCGACGCGGACGGTGCCTGCCTGGCCACGGTGGTGGCGGGGCGGCTGGTGCACCGGCGCCGCTGATGGCACGCCGGGCCCCGGGCGGGGACGCGGGACCCGCGAGGTGAACAATGGGGGCGTGAGCCGAGCATCCCTGGACAAGCAGCCGCACGAAGTCGCCGCCATGTTCGACGACGTGGCGGCCAAATACGACCTCACCAACGATGTGCTGTCGCTCGGGCAGGCCCGGCTGTGGCGCAAGGCCGTCGCTCGGGCCGTGGACGCGCGCGCCGGTGAGCGGGTGCTGGACCTGGCCGCCGGTACGGGGACGTCCTCGCTCCCGTTCCGGGACGCGGGCGCGTACGTGGTGCCGTGCGACTTCTCGCTCGGGATGCTCCGCGAGGGCAAGAAGCGTCATCCGGCGCTGCCGCTGACGGCGGGCGACGCGACCCGGCTGCCCTTCGCGGACGGGGTCTTCGACGCCGTCACCATCTCGTTCGGGCTGCGGAACGTCCAGAACACACAGGGAGCGCTGGGCGAGATGCTGCGGGTGACCCGGCCCGGCGGACGGATCGTCATCTGCGAGTTCAGCCACCCCACATGGCAGCCGTTCCGCACGGTCTACACCGAGTACCTGATGCGCGCGCTGCCGCCGATCGCGACGTCGGTCAGCAGCAACCCGGACGCGTATGTCTACCTCGCCGAGTCCATCCGGGCCTGGCCGGACCAGCCCGGTCTCGCCGCCCGGCTGCGGTCGGCCGGCTGGGAGCGCCCGGCCTGGCGCAACCTCACCGGCGGCGTGGTGGCCCTCCACCGGGCGTACAAGCCGTAAGGCGGCCGGTAACCGGGATACAAGCCGTAAGGCGGCCGTACGACCCGTAAGGCGGCCGTACGACCCGTAAGGCGGCCATGGGCGGTCCCGGGGCCGGTCCGCGGGGGCGAGGGCGGGGATGACGGCCCTTCGCGAGTGCCGGAGTACCGCCCCCCATAGACTGCAGCTGTCCAGTGCCCGGCGTGACCGGCACGCCGTTACCGAGGCTTGGGGAGACCCCGCGTGAGCGAGACCGCACCCACCGAGAGCGCGTCCTCCGGGATCTCGGAGCGCAGCGCCGATGTGATCGTCGTCGGCGCCGGACCGGCCGGCTCCACCACCGCGTACTACCTCGCCAAGGCGGGGCTGGACGTGCTGCTGCTGGAGAAGACGGCCTTTCCGCGCGAGAAGGTGTGCGGTGACGGCCTGACCCCGCGCGCCACCAAGCAGCTCGTGTCCATGGGCATCGACATCTCCGAGGAGGCGGGCTGGCTGCGCAACCGCGGCCTGCGGATCATCGCCGGCGGGGTGCGGCTCCAGCTCGACTGGCCGGAGCTGGCCGCGTACCCCAACTACGGCCTGGTCCGTAAGCGCGATGACTTCGACGAGCAGCTGGCGCGGCAGGCGCAGAAGGCCGGGGCCCGGCTGTACGAGCGCTGCACTGTGGGAGCCCCGATCATCGACGGGCGCACCGGCCGGATCACCGGGGTCGAGGCCAAGCTGGGCGAGGAGAAGACGCCCGTCACCTTCCACGCCCCCCTGGTGGTCGCCGCCGACGGCAACTCCACCCGGCTCTCGCTCGCCATGGGGCTGCACCGGCGCGAGGACCGTCCGATGGGCGTGGCCGTACGGACGTACTTCACCTCGCCCCGCCATGACGACGACTACCTGGAGTCCTGGCTGGAGTTGTGGGACCGGCGCGGCGCGGAGGACCGGCTGCTGCCCGGCTACGGCTGGATCTTCGGCATGGGCGACGGCACGAGCAACGTTGGCCTTGGCGTCCTCAACACCTCGTCCTCCTTCAAGGAGCTCGACTGGCGCGAGGTGCTCAAGGCGTGGTGCGCCTCGATGCCGGAGGACTGGGGCTACACCCCGGAGAACATGACCGGCCCGATCCGCGGCGCCGCGCTCCCCATGGCCTTCAACCGCCAGCCGCACTACACCCGCGGGCTGCTGCTCGTCGGGGACGCGGGCGGCATGGTCAACCCGTTCAACGGGGAGGGCATCGCCTATGCGATGGAATCCGGGCAGATCGCCGCGGACGTGATCGTCCAGGCTCATGCCCGCGCCACCGCCTCCCAGCGCGAACTGGCCCTCCAGCGCTACCCGAAGGTCCTCAAGGACACCTACGGCGGCTACTACACGCTGGGCCGGGCGTTCGTGAAGCTGATCGGCAATCCGAAGGTCATGAAGCTGGCGGCGCAGCGCGGGCTGACGCATCCGATGCTGATGCGGTTCACGCTCAAGCTGCTGGCGAATCTGACGGATCCGACGGGCGGCGACGCCATGGACCGCATCATCAACGGCCTCACCAAGGTGACCCCGCGCGCCTGACGGCGCCCCGAAAGGGGCGCGGGGAACTGCGCGCCCAGCCACAACGGCGCCGCAGCCGACCGACAACCCACCGCGGCGCTTCCAACAACGTATTGCGGCCCTCCCAGCGGAGCGCTACGCGCCGGGGCCGCCGCTCGCTATGACTCCGAACGGCGCCCGGCCCGCATCCGTCAGCCAGGCCATCCGGCCGATCCCCTCGGCCGACATGGCCGGCATCAGCACCGAGCCGCCCAGATCCTGTCCCCTGGCCACCACCGCGTCGCAGTCCGTCACCTCGAAGTACGGCAGCCACTGCGGCGGTGTCGAATGCCCCTCCTGGAGCTGGGCGACGCCGCCGAAGGAGCCCTCCCGGCCGGCGCCGGACGTCATCAGCACCGTGTACGACCCGCCGGGGAAGGGCATCTCCTCGGTGTCCCAGCCGAAGATCTTGCGGTAGAAGGCGAGGTCCTTGGCCGGATCGGGGGAGTGCAGCTCGGTCCAGCACAGGGTGCCCGGGTCGGTGACCGCGTCCAGCCCCGCCGTCCTGCCGGGCTGCCAGACGGCGAAGCGGGCGCCGCCGGGGTCGGTGAACTGGGCCATCCGCCCTTCCTCGAAGACGTCGAACGGAGCGAGCCGCACCGTGCCGCCCGCCTGCTCGACGGTCTTCGCGGTCGCCTCGGCGTCGGGGGTGTGGAAGTACGGCGTCCAGGCGGCGCGCGCGCCCTCCTCGGTGAGCGGCCCGACGGCCGCGACGGTCTTCCGGTCCAGGGTGAAGAAGCCGTACCCGCCCGCTTCGGGGCCTGCCGACTCGAAGCGCCAGCCCAGCAGGGAGCCGTAGAAGGCCACGGCCGCTTCGGTGTCGGGGGCGCCCAGATCGAGCCAGTTGGGGGCGCCGGGGACGTAATCGGTGGTGAGCATGGGGCGCTCCTTCGACGGTCGGGCGCGAAGGCGCAGGGAGTTCTGCAGGAGTGTTCTGCCGGAGATTGTCTCGTTCTGTCCGGGACTGCCTTGTTACTCAGTCTGGCACCGGGTACCGACAGCCGCCGCCGGGCTCGACATGACGCCGCCGTGCGGCGGTGGTGACAATGAAGTCAGGGGGCGCCGTGTGCGCCAGCCGCGGCGACGCCGGACCGATGGCCCACAGGGCCGGATCCACCGCCGGTGGGCCTGGCAGGAGGTACACCATGACGAAGGCAGCGGACATCATGCACCCGGGCGCGCAGTGGGTACCGGAGAACGAGACGGTGCTGCGTGCCGCCCAGCTGATGCGGGAGCTGGGCGTGGGGGCCCTGCCGGTCAGCGACGCCAACGAGCGGCTGTGCGGCATCGTGACCGACCGCGACATCGTCGTCGGTTGCATCGCGGAGAGCGCCGACCCCTCGGGGACGCCCGTCGGGGCGCTCACCAAGGGCACCCCGCGCTGGATTCCCGCGGACGCCGATGTCAGGGACGTCCTGCGGGAGATGGAGGAGCACAAGATCCGCAGGCTTCCGGTGATCGACCAGAACAAGCGGCTGGTCGGAATGATCTCCGAGGCGGATCTGGCCCATCACCTCAGCGACGACCTCCTCGGCCAGTTCGTGGAGAAGGTCTACGCGCAGTAGGCGGTAGGACGGGAAGGACGTGAGGCCGCCGTCCACGGCGGGAACGGCGGCCTCAGGATCCACATATGACCGGCGGGCGTCTTACAGGACGCGCACGGCCCCGGTGGGCGTGTCGTAGTCCAGCGGGCGCTCGACGATCCCGGTGCTCGAGTTCTGGGCGCCGATGAACTTGCCGCCGCCGACGTAGACGCCGACGTGGTACGCGCTGCCCGCGCTGCCCCAGTAGAGCAGGTCGCCCGGCTGCAGGGAGTCCAGCGAGACCGGGGTTCCGGCGGTGGACTGGTCCTGCGAGACCCGCGGCAGGCTCACGCCGACCTGCTTGAAGGCGGCCTGGGTCAGCCCGGAGCAGTCGTAGGAGGACGGACCGCTGGAGCCGAGCACGTACGCCTTGCCCAGCTGCGCCTTGAGGAAGCTGATCAGGGCCGCGGCATTGCCGGAGGCGTTGCTGACGCTGGTGGTCGAGAGCGTGGTGCGCTCGGCGGAGCGCGACGCCTTCGCCGCCTGGGTCTTGGCCTCGGCCGCCCGCTTGGCGGCCGCCTTACGAGCCGCCTCCCGGGCTTCCTTCGCCTTGCGGTCGGCCTCGGCCTTGGCCTTCTTGGCGGCGATCTTCGCGTGGGCGGCCGCCTGGTCCTTCTGGGCCTGGAGCTCGTAGTCGGACGCCGCCTGCTGGGTGGCGTCCGCGGTCTGGGCGGCCGTGTTCGCCAGCGTGGCGCTGACGGTCGGCATCTCCAGGGTGGACTCGGCGGGAGCGGCGTTGTTCTCCGTGGCGGAGGCGGGCACGGCGGCACCGGCCACCGCGAGGGTGAGGAAGCCACCGGTCACCCCTGCGCGGAGCGCACGCGTCGACGTGGCACGGCGGGGCTTCCGGTGGCTGGGTATGTGTGCGACTGGGGACATAGGTCACTGGCTACCAGGGCCCTAAGGCCCAGATCAACAAAAGTGGGGTGCGCCACATTTGGCGTGCACACGCCCAAAAACCGGGCCAAATGATCTCCACGGCCCACTCAGCCGGCTTGCCCGGATTTCGCGATCATGTGTCTACGCACGGCATTTGACGGCCAAACCGGGGCAGCGCGGGACCTACCACCGATCTGACCCTCGTACAAAGGATTCCCGTGAAATCTAGATCCACAACCCGTCTCGGCGTGGGATACCTCACTCGCTCCGACCCGCTCGTGAACGCGTGCGCGGAGCGGTGATCGCGAACGTGCGCCAACCCGTGATCCTTCGTCCCGGGACGAAGGTCACTCATGAGAATGGAAGGCAGCTATCAGCTGACGTCGGCCAGGGCAAATTTGCATGTATGTACCATGTCTTGGTAGGGGCGCAACGCGCTCACCTGTGATGACGTCTCTGAATGTCACTTCTCGTGGTCGTTCGGATGCTTCATGTACAAGATCACCGCTCATCCGACTTCATGATCGTTCGTCAGGTGGTGGAGATCACAAAGACGTTGTCGTACCCCGTGTCGCAGATCACAGACCGACGGGCATAGGATGCAGGCGAAACGGGCTTGTGAACTGCCTCACATGTACGCGATCTTCGTGGGGCGGCGGCATGTCCGTGCGGTCCGCCAAGCAGTCATCGTCGACTGAAGGGAGCGAGGACGGTGAACGCATACGCGCCCATCCTCGTACTGGGAGCCCTCGGGGCTGGTTTTGCGATCTTCTCGGTTTTCATGGCCGCGATCATCGGCCCCAAGCGCTATAACCGGGCCAAGCTCGAAGCCTATGAGTGCGGCATCGAGCCGACTCCGCATCCGGCCGGCGGTGGGCGCTTCCCCATCAAGTACTACCTGACGGCGATGCTCTTCATCGTCTTCGACATCGAGATCGTCTTCCTCTACCCCTGGGCCGTCACCTTCGACGCCCTCGGCCTGTTCGGGCTCGTGGAGATGCTCCTCTTCGTGCTCACGGTCTTCGTCGCCTACGCCTACGTGTGGCGGCGTGGCGGCCTGGAGTGGGACTAAAGGGGCTCTAGAGGAGATAGGGGAAACATCGCATGGGTATCGAAGAGAAGCTCCCGAGTGGGTTCCTGCTCACCACCGTGGAACAGGCCGCCGGGCTGGCCCGTAAGTCCTCCGTCTTCCCGGCCACCTTCGGCCTGGCCTGTTGCGCCATCGAAATGATGACCACCGGCGCGGGGCGCTACGACCTCGCGCGCTTCGGCATGGAGGTCTTCCGCGGCTCGCCCCGCCAGGCCGATCTGATGATCGTCGCCGGGCGCGTCAGCCAGAAGATGGCCCCGGTGCTGCGCCAGGTCTATGACCAGATGCCGAACCCGAAGTGGGTCATCTCCATGGGCGTCTGCGCCTCCTCCGGGGGGATGTTCAACAACTACGCGATCGTGCAGGGCGTCGATCACATCGTCCCGGTCGACATCTATCTGCCCGGCTGTCCGCCGCGGCCCGAGATGCTCATGGACTCGATCCTCAAGCTGCACGAGAAGATCCGCGAGGAGAAGCTCGGCGTCAATCGCGAGCGTGCGGCCCGTGAGGCGGAGGAAGCGGCGCTGAAGGCGCTGCCGATGATCGAGATGAAGGGGCTTCTGCGTTGACCGAGGCCAATGGGTCCAACGGGGTCAACCCGGACAAGGACCTCAACGCCGAGAACCTCCCCGGCCGCCGCGGCGACCAGGGCGAGCCCATCCGCGTCCAGCGCGGGATGTTCGGCGCCAACAACGGCGGCGACACCACCGGCTACGGCGGTCTTGTGCGCCCCGTACGGCTGCCCGGCCAGGCCACCCGGCCGTACGGGGGCTGGTTCGACGAGGTCGCCGACGAGCTCGAGGGCGCGCTCGAGGAGCAGTCGCTGCTCCCGGAGAACGCGATCGAGAAGACCGTCGTGGACCGCGATGAGCTGACCTTCCACATCGCCCGGGAGCACCTCCCGCGGGTCGCCCGGACCCTGCGCGACGACCCGGCGCTCCGCTTCGAGCTGTGCACCGGCGTCAGCGGAGTCCACTTCCCCGGCGACAAGGGCCGTGAGCTGCACGCCGTCTACCACCTGCGGTCGATCACCCATGGCCGGGTGCTCCGGCTGGAGGTGAGCGCTCCGGATGACGACCCGCACATCCCGTCGATCGTCGATGTCTATCCGACCAACGACTGGCATGAGCGCGAGACCTACGACTTCTTCGGCCTGATCTTCGACGGTCATCCCGCGCTGACGCGGATCATGATGCCCGACGACTGGCAGGGCTTCCCGCAACGCAAGGACTACCCGCTCGGCGGCATCCCCGTCGAGTACAAGGGCGCCCAGATCCCGGCTCCGGACCAGCGGAGGTCGTACAGCTGATGACTGCCCCCCATGCAACGCCTTCCGCCTCCGCCCGCGAGACGACAGAAGGCACCGTCTACACCGTCACCGGCGGCGACTGGGACGAGGTCGTGGCCGCCGCGGCGAGGACCGACGACGAGCGGATCATCGTCAACATGGGTCCGCAGCACCCCTCCACCCATGGGGTGCTCCGGCTGATCCTGGAGATCGACGGTGAGACGGTCACCGAGGCCCGCTGCGGAATCGGTTATCTGCACACCGGAATCGAGAAGAACCTCGAATTCCGGAACTGGACGCAGGGCACCACCTTCGTGACGCGCATGGACTATCTGACGCCCTTCTACAACGAGGCGGCGTACTGCCTGGGCGTCGAGAAGCTGCTCGGCATCGAGGACCAGGTCCCGGACCGCGCCTCGGTGATCCGGGTGCTGCTGATGGAGCTCAACCGGCTCTCCTCGCATCTGGTGGCCATCGCCACCGGGGGTATGGAGCTCGGCGCGACGACCATCATGATCTACGGCTTCCGGGACCGCGAGCTGATCCTGGACATCTTCGAGCTGATCACCGGTCTGCGGATGAACCACGCGTACATCCGGCCCGGCGGGCTCGCCCAGGATCTGCCGCCGGGGGCGGTCGACCAGATCCGGGCCCTTCTGAAGACGATGCGGAAGAACCTGCCCGAGTACGACAAGCTCGCCACCGGGAACCCGATCTTCAAGGCCCGGCTGCAGGACGTGGGCTACCTCGACCTCGCCGGCTGCATGGCACTCGGCATCACCGGCCCGATACTGCGGGCCACCGGGCTGCCGCACGATCTGCGCAAGACCGATCCGTACTGCGGCTATGACACCTACGACTTCGAGGTGCCGACCGCCGAGACCTGCGACGCCTACGGCCGGTTCCTGATCCGGCTGGAGGAGATGCGCCAGTCGCTGCGGATCGTCGAACAGTGCCTGGAGCGGCTGGAGCCGGGCCCGGTGATGGTCGCGGACAAGAAGATCGCCTGGCCCGCGCAGCTCGCGCTCGGCCCGGACGGCCTCGGCAACTCCCTGGACCACATTAAGAACATCATGGGCACCTCCATGGAGGCCCTGATCCACCACTTCAAGCTGGTGACCGAGGGATTCCGGGTCCCGCCCGGACAGGCGTACGCGGCGATCGAGTCGCCCAAGGGCGAACTGGGCGCCCATGTGGTCAGCGATGGCGGCACCCGCCCGTATCGCGTCCACTTCCGCGACCCGTCCTTCACCAATCTGCAGGCCGTGGCGGCGATGTGCGAGGGCGGCCAGGTCGCCGATGTGATCGTCGCCGTCGCGTCCATCGACCCCGTGATGGGAGGAGTGGACCGGTGACTGATGTCCAGCTGGGGATGCCGGAACTGCCGGCCCCCGACTACCCGGCCGAGGTGCGCACCCGGCTCGAGGAGGACGCCCGGGAGGTGATCGCCCGCTACCCGGACAGCCGCAGCGCGCTGCTGCCGCTGCTGCATCTGGTGCAGTCCGAGGAGGGCCATGTCACCCGCACCGGCATGCGGTTCTGCGCCGAGGTGCTGGGCCTCACCACCGCCGAGGTCACCGCGGTCGCCACCTTCTACACGATGTACCGGCGCAAGCCCTCCGGCGACTACCAGGTGGGGGTGTGCACCAACACCCTGTGCGCGGTGATGGGCGGCGACGCGATCTTCGAGGAGCTGCAGAGCCATCTGGGGGTGGGCAACGGGGAGACCACCGAGGACGGCAAGGTCACCCTGGAGCACATCGAGTGCAACGCGGCCTGCGACTACGCACCCGTGGTGATGGTCAACTGGGAGTTCTTCGACAACCAGACCATCGAATCCGCCAAGGCGCTGGTGGACGAGTTGCGGGCGGGCCGGACCGTCGAGCCGACCCGGGGCGCGCCGCTGTGCACCTACAAGGAGACCGCCCGCATCCTGGCCGGCTTCCCCGACGCCCGTCCGGGCGCCGTCGAGGCCGGTGGCTCCGCGGGGCCCGCCTCGCTGGTCGGGCTGCGGCTGGCCAAGGGCGAGGTCACCCCCGGCCGGGTCGTCTCGCCGAGGTCCGCGGACGCCCCGCAGGACGAGGCGCCGCCGACGCATCCCAGCTCGCATGACGCGCCGCAGCGGACCTCCGCCTCCGATCCGCACCACCCGGCCGGTCCGGTCGCCGAGGAGGGGGAGTGATGACCGTGACAACCGAGATCAATGGGCACAGCCCCGAGAAGCTGCTGGCACCCGTGCTCTCCGCGTTCTGGGACCAGCCGAACTCCTGGTCCCTGCGCACCTATCTGCGCCACGAGGGCTACGAGGGCATGCGCAAGGCCCTCGCGATGGACCCCGACGCGGTGATCGCGCTGGTGAAGGACGCGGGTCTGCGCGGCCGCGGCGGCGCCGGCTTCCCCACCGGGATGAAGTGGCAGTTCATCCCGCAGGGCGACGGCAAGCCGCACTATCTCGTCGTCAACGCCGATGAGTCGGAACCGGGCACCTGCAAGGACATCCCCCTTCTCTACGCCAATCCGCACTCCCTGATCGAGGGCATGATCATCGCCTGTCATGCCATCCGCTCCGAACACGCCTTCATCTATCTGCGCGGCGAGACCGTCCCGGTGCTGCGGCGGCTGCACGAGGCCGTGCGCGAGGCGTACGAGGAGGGCTACCTCGGCACCGCGGAACAGCGGCGGCAGAAGCTCGGGGTGGATGGACTGCCCGGTCTCGACATCACCGTGCACGCGGGCGCCGGCGCGTACATCTGTGGTGAGGAGACCGCGCTGCTGGACTCGCTGGAGGGCCGCCGCGGCCAGCCCCGGCTGCGGCCTCCCTTCCCCGCGGTCGCCGGTCTGTACGCGTGCCCCACTGTTGTCAACAACGTCGAATCCATCGCCTCGGTTCCCGCGATCCTCAACAAGGGCAAGGAATGGTTCCGTTCGATGGGCAGCGAGAAGTCCCCGGGCTTCACGCTCTACTCGCTGTCCGGCCATGTGGCCAACCCCGGACAGTACGAGGGCCCGCTCGGGATCACCCTGCGCCAGCTGCTCGACATGAGCGGCGGGATTCGCCCCGGCCACCGGCTGAAGTTCTGGACCCCGGGCGGCTCGTCCACCCCGCTGCTCACCGATGAGCACCTCGACGTCCCGCTGGACTACGAGGGCGTGGGCGCGGCCGGTTCGATGCTGGGCACCAAGGCGCTCCAGTGCTTCGACGAGACCACCTGTGTGGTGCGGGCCGTGACCCGCTGGACCGAGTTCTACGCGCATGAGTCCTGCGGCAAGTGCACACCCTGCCGCGAGGGCACGTACTGGCTGGTCCAGCTGTTGCGCGACCTCGAGGCCGGTAAGGGGCGCATGGAGGATCTCGACAAGCTGGCGGACATCGCCGACAACATCAACGGCAAGTCCTTCTGCGCTCTCGGCGACGGCGCGGCCAGTCCCATCTTCTCCTCGTTGAAGTACTTCCGTGAGGAGTACGAGCAGCACATCACCGGCGGAGGCTGTCCGTTCGACCCGGCCAAGTCCACTGTGTGGGCCGACGAGCCGCGCTCCACTCACCTGGGGGTGAACGCATGACCGTGACCACCAACGCACCCTCGTCGGGCGGGGAGGCGGCGGTGCCGCGAGAAGATCTGGTCTCCGTCACCATCGACGGGATCGAGATCTCCGTCCCCAAGGGGACGCTGGTCATCCGCGCCGCCGAACTGCTCGGCATCGAGATCCCGCGGTTCTGCGACCATCCGCTCCTCGACCCGGCCGGCGCCTGCCGCCAGTGCATCGTCGAGGTGGAGGGCCAGCGCAAGCCGATGGCCTCCTGCACCATCACCTGCACCGACGGCATGGTGGTCAAGACGCAGCTCACCTCGCCGGTGGCCGAGAAGGCCCAGCGCGGGGTGATGGAGCTGCTGCTGATCAACCACCCGCTGGACTGCCCGGTCTGCGACAAGGGCGGTGAATGCCCGCTGCAGAACCAGGCGATGAGCGCCGGACAGGCCGACAGCCGGTTCGAGGGCCAGAAGCGGACGTTCGCCAAGCCGGTCCCGATCTCGGCCCAGGTGCTGCTGGACCGCGAGCGCTGTGTGCTGTGCGCGCGCTGCACCCGCTTCTCCAACCAGATCGCGGGCGACCCGATGATCGAGCTGCTGGAGCGGGGCGCGCTGCAGCAGGTGGGCACCGGCGAGGGCGACCCGTTCGAGTCGTACTTCTCCGGGAACACCATCCAGATCTGCCCGGTGGGCGCCCTGACCTCGGCGGCGTACCGATTCCGCTCCCGCCCCTTCGACCTGGTCTCCTCGCCAAGCGTGTGCGAGCACTGCGCGGGCGGCTGCGCCACCCGCACCGACCACCGGCGCGGCAAGGTCATGCGGCGGCTGGCGGCGGACGACCCCGAGGTCAACGAGGAGTGGATCTGCGACAAGGGGCGCTTCGGCTTCCGCTACGCCCAGCTGCCGGAGCGGCTCACCATCCCGCTGGTGCGCGACCGCGAGACGGGGAAGCTGGAGCCGGCGAGCTGGCCCGCGGCGCTCGACGCGGCGGCCGAGGGGCTCAGCATGGCGCGCGGCCGCACCGGCGTGCTGACCGGCGGCCGGCTGACCGTCGAGGACGCCTACGCCTACGCGAAGTTCGCGCGGCTCGCCCTGGACACCAACGACATCGACTTCCGGGCCCGCCGGCACAGCGACGAGGAGGCCGACTTCCTGGCCACCCACATCGCGGGCCGGGGGCGTGACCTGGACGGCGGCGGACTCACCTACACCGCGCTGGAGAAGGCACCGGCCGTGCTGCTGGTCGGCTTCGAGGCGGAGGAGGAGTCGCCCGGCGTCTTCCTGCGGCTGCGCAAGGCGCACCGCAAGCACGGACAGCGCACCTTCTCGCTCGCCACCCACGTCACCCGGGGCCTCGAGAAGGCGGGCGGCACTCTGCTGCCGGCCGCCCCCGGCACCGAGACCGAGTGGCTGGACGCCATCGCGGGCCGCACCGGCCTGGACGCGGACGGGGAGCGGGCCGCCGAGGCGCTGCGCGAAGAGGGCGCGGTGATCATCGTCGGCGAGCGGCTGGCGTCCGTGGCGGGCGGGCTGACCGCCGCCGTACGGGCCGCCGCCGCCACCGGGGCCACACTCGCCTGGATCCCGCGCCGGGCGGGGGAGCGGGGCGCGATCGAGGCCGGGGCGCTGCCCGGACTGCTGCCCGGCGGCCGCCCGGCCCATGACCCGCGGGCCCGCGAGGAGGTCTCCTCCGTCTGGGGCACCGTCGACCTGCCGCATCAGGTGGGCCGGGACACCGGCCAGATCATCGAGGCCGCGGCGGTCGGCGGGCTCGGCGCGCTGCTGGTCGCGGGCGTCGAGGTCGCCGATCTGCCCGACCCCGCGCGGGCTCTGGAGGCCCTGGACGCGGTGGACTTCGTGGTCAGCCTGGAGCAGCGGCCCTCGGAGGTCAGCGAGCGGGCCGATGTGGTGCTGCCGGTCGCGGCGGTCGCCGAGAAGTCCGGCACCTTCCTCAACTGGGAGGGCCGGGCCCGGCCGTTCGAGGCCGCGCTCAAGCCCGACCAGATGACCCGCCGCCATACGCTCCCGGACGCCCGGGTGCTGCACATGCTGGCCGACGCGCTGGACGCGCCCCTGGACCTGCCGGACGTCGAGGCCGTACGGGCCGAGATGACCCGGCTCGGCACCTGGCAGGGACCGCGCGCCACCGCCTCGCTGGAGACGGGCGGTCCGCTGCCCCGGCCGGCCGAGGGCGAGGCGGTCCTCGCCGGCCATCGGCTGCTGCTCGACCAGGGCCGGCTCCAGGACGGCGATCCGGCGCTGGCCGGGACCCGCCACGCGGCCGTGGCCCGGCTGTCGGCGGCCACGGCGGACGAGGCCGGGGTCGAGGACGGCCAGCTCCTCCGCGTCACCGGCCCGGCCGGCTCGGTCCAACTGCCGCTGAGCGTCACCGCGATGCCCGACCGGGTGGTCTGGCTGCCGCTGGCCTCGGTCGGCGGCGGTGTCCAGCGCGATCTGGGGGCCCGCCCCGGCGATGTCGTGACGATCACTGCCCCCGCGACGGAGGTGACCCAGTGAGGATTCTCGCCGCAGAGGACCTGTCGATGTTCGGCCGCGACCCGTGGTGGCTGATCGTGATCAAGGCCGTCTTCTGCTTCGCGTTCCTGATGGTGACCGTGCTCATCTCCATCGTCATGGAGCGCAAGGTGGTCGGCTGGATGCAGCTGCGCATCGGGCCCAACCGCCACGGCCCCTGGGGCATGCTCCAGTCCCTCGCGGACGGCGTGAAGCTGATGCTCAAGGAGGACGTGGTCGTCAAGGGCGCGGACAAGGCGGTCTACGTCCTGGCGCCGGTCGTCGCGGCCATCCCCGCCTTCATGGCGGTCGCGGTGATGCCGTTCGGCCCGGCCGGCGGCGAGGTCTCGGTCTTCGGGCACCGCACCGCGATGCAGCTGACCGATCTGCCGATCGCCGTCCTCTACATCCTCGCCACCGCGTCGGTCGGCATCTACGGCATCGTGCTGGCCGGCTGGTCCTCCGGATCGACGTATCCGCTCCTGGGCGGTCTGCGTTCCTGCGCCCAGATGATCAGCTACGAGATCGCGATGGGGCTCTCCTTCGCGGCGGTCTTCCTCTACTCCGGGTCGATGTCGACCTCGCAGATCGTGGAATCGCAGCAGGACCGCTGGTACGCGGTGCTGCTGCCGGTCTCGTTCCTCATCTACATCGTCTCGATGATCGGTGAGACCAACCGGGCGCCGTTCGACATGCCGGAGTCCGAGGGCGACCTGGTCGGCGGCTTCAACACCGAGTACTCCTCGATCAAGTTCGCGATGTTCATGCTCGCCGAGTACATCAACATGGTCACCGTCTCGATGGTCGCCGTCACCCTCTTCCTCGGCGGCTGGCGGGCGCCCTGGCCGATCAGCACCTTCTGGGAGGGCGCCAACCACGGCTGGTGGCCGCTGCTGTGGTTCGTCGGCAAGGTCGTGACATCGCTCTTCGTCTTCATCTGGGTGCGCGGCACGCTTCCTCGTGTCCGCTACGACCAGTTCATGAAGCTGGGCTGGAAGGTGCTCATCCCGATCTCGATGGTCTGGCTGATGCTGGTCGCCACCGTCCGGGCACTGCGCAACGAGAACTACGACTACCAGGACATCGTGCTCTACGTGGGCAGCGCGGTGATCGCGCTGCTGCTGCTGTCCTTCGTGGTCGACTTCTTCCGCGACCGCTCGGCGCAGGCCGAGCCCGGAGCGGAACAGGGACCGGAGCCCGCCTTCGATCCGATGGCGGGAGGTTTCCCGGTGCCGCCGCTGCCCGGCCAGACCTTGCCGCCCGTCCCCCGCCGACGTCCGCACACCGAGCGTGAGTTGATTGTCAGTGGTGGCCCCGACACTGTCAGTGACGGAAAGGAGGCCGACGGTGTCTGACTTCCAGAATCCGGTGGCCGGCTTCGGCGTGACCTTCAAGGCCATGTTCAAGAAGCGGCTCACCGAACAGTACCCAGAGGTGAAGAAGCCCACCGCGCCCCGCTTCCACGGACGCCACCAGCTCAACCGGCACCCGGACGGGCTGGAGAAGTGCATCGGCTGCGAGCTGTGCGCCTGGGCCTGCCCCGCCGACGCGATCTACGTGGAGGGCGCGGACAACACCGACGAGGAGCGCTACTCGCCCGGTGAGCGCTACGGCCGCGTCTACCAGATCAACTATCTGCGCTGCATCCTGTGCGGCCTGTGCGTCGAGGCGTGCCCCACCCGGGCGCTGACCATGACCAATGAGTACGAGCTCGCCGACCGCACCCGCGAATCGCTCATCTACACCAAGGAGGAGCTGCTCGCGGGCCTCGAGGACGGGATGGTCGACTCCCCGCACGCCATCTACCCCGGCACCGACGAGCAGGACTACTACCGGGGCCTGGTGACCGAGGCCGCGCCCGGCACCACCCAGCAGGCCGCGGTCAGCAAGGGCGAGACCCTGTCCGACCAGGCCGCGGGGAACGAGGAGTCGCAGGAGCGGCAGCAGGGGGTGCAAGGATGAGCGGCGGCGCTCTGGCCGCGGCGGCCTCCACCACCTCCACCGGTGAGGCCCTCCAGTTCTGGGTGCTCGGCACCGTCGCCGTGATCGGCGCGCTGTGCACGATCCTGATGCGCAAGGCCGTGCACAGCGCTCTGTGTCTGGCGGGCACCATGATCGTCCTGGCGATCTTCTACCTCGCCAACGGCGCGTACTTCCTGGGCGTCGTCCAGATCGTCGTCTACACCGGCGCGATCATGATGCTCTTCCTCTTCGTGGTGATGCTGGTCGGTGTCACGGCCGCCGACTCCCTCAAGGAGACCCTGAAGGGGCAGCGCTGGCTCGCCGCCCTCTGCGGGCTCGGCTTCGGCATCCTGCTGTGCGCCGGGATCGGCAACGCCTCGCTGAAGACGTGGAACGGCCTGGGCCAGGCCAACTCCGGCGGCAATGTGGAGGGTCTGGCGTCGCTGATCTTCACCAAGTACGTCTTCGCCTTCGAGATCACCGGCGCGCTGCTGATCACCGCGGCGGTCGGCGCGATGGTGCTGACCCACCGCGAGCGCACCGAGCGGGCCCGTACCCAGCGCGAGCAGTCCGAGGCGCGGGTGCGCACCGGGCGGAACGTGCCGCCGCTGCCGGCGCCCGGTGTGTACGCGCGGCACAACGCGGTGGACATCCCCGGTCTGCTGCCCGACGGCACCCCGTCCGACCTCACGGTCAACGCGACGCTGCGCGGCCGTGGTCAGATCCGGGATGTCTCCAGCGAGGCGCTGGCCGAGCTGGCGGCGCTGGAGCAGCGCTCGCAGCGCTGGCTGGGCCGGAAGGGCAACGGGACCGGCAAGCCGTCCGGAGGCCCCGGGAAGCCGGGCACTTCCGAGAACGGCGAGAACGGCGAAGACGGCGAGAACGCGGGCAGTGCGCCGAATCCGAGGGGAGTCGCCAAGTGAATCCGGTCAACTACCTCTACCTGGCCGCCCTGTTGTTCACCATTGGTGCGGCCGGCGTCGTCATCAGGCGGAACGCGATCGTCCTCTTCATGTGCGTCGAGCTGATGCTGAACGCGTGCAACCTGGCGTTCGTCACCTTCTCCCGGCTGCACGGCAATCTCGACGGCCAGATCATCGCCTTCTTCACGATGGTCGTGGCCGCGGCGGAGGTTGTGGTCGGTCTCGCGATCATCGTGACCGTCTTCCGCTCCCGCCACTCGGCCTCGGTCGACGACGCCAGCCTGATGAAGCTCTAGAAGGGGTCGCGTTCAAGTGGAGAACCTCATCGGATTGCTTGTAGCGGTCCCGCTGCTCGGCGCGGCCCTGCTGCTGTGCGGAGGGCGGCGGCTGGACGGCAAGGGCCACTACATCGGCACGGTGCTCGCCGGCGCCTCCTTCGTCATCGGCGCGGTGCTCTTCGCCGACATGCTCGGCCGCGGCGAGCACGACCGGGCCCTGCACAGCAAGGTCTTCAGCTGGATCCCGGTGGGCGGCTTCCGCGCGGACGTCGCCTTCCAGCTCGACCAGCTGTCCATGACCTTCGTCCTGCTGATCACCGGTGTGGGCACGCTGATCCACATCTACTCGATCGGCTATATGGAGCACGACGAGCGCCGCCGCCGCTTCTTCGGCTATCTCAATCTCTTCCTCGCGGCGATGCTGCTGCTCGTCCTCGCCGACAACTACCTGCTGCTGTACGTCGGCTGGGAGGGCGTCGGCCTCGCCTCGTACCTGCTCATCGGCTTCTGGCAGCACAAGCCCAGCGCGGCCACGGCGGCGAAGAAGGCGTTCATCGTCAACCGCGTCGGCGACGTCGGCCTGTCGATCGCGATCATGCTGATGTTCACGACGTTCGGGACCTTCACCTTCGCCCCGGTGCTGACGAACGCGGACCACGCGAGCGAGGGCAAGCTCACCGCGATCGGGCTGATGCTGCTCCTCGCGGCCTGCGGCAAGTCGGCCCAGGTGCCGCTGCAGTCCTGGCTCGGGGACGCGATGGAGGGCCCGACCCCGGTCTCGGCCCTCATCCACGCGGCGACCATGGTGACCGCGGGCGTGTATCTGATCACCCGCTCCGGCGCGATCTTCAACGCCGCGCCGGACGCACAGGCCGCGGTGGTCGCGGTCGGCGCGGTCACGCTCCTGTTCGGTGCGATCGTCGGTTGCGCCAAGGACGACATCAAGAAGGCCCTGGCCGGGTCCACCATGTCGCAGATCGGCTACATGATCCTGGCCGCCGGGCTCGGCCCCATCGGCTATGTCTTCGCGATCATGCACCTGGTGACCCACGGCTTCTTCAAGGCGGGGCTCTTCCTCGGGGCCGGGTCGGTCATGCACGCCATGAACGACGAGGTCGACATGCGCAAGTACGGCGGTCTGCGCAAGTACATGCCGGTCACCTTCATCACCTTCGGGCTCGGCTATCTCGCGATCATCGGCTTCCCCGGACTGTCCGGCTTCTGGTCCAAGGACAAGATCATCGAGGCGGCGTTCGCCAAGGGCGGCACCGAGGGCTGGATCCTCGGCGGCGCGGCCCTGCTGGGCGCGGCCATCACCGCGTACTACATGACGCGGGTGATGCTGCTGACCTTCTTCGGCGAGAAGCGCTGGGTGCCGGACGAGGAGGGCCACGAGCCGCATCCGCACGAGTCGCCCTCGTCCATGACCATCCCCATGATCGTCCTGGCCGTGGGATCGGTCTTCGCGGGCGGGCTGTTCAGCGTCAACGACGCGTTCCTGAAGTGGCTGGAGCCGGTCACGGGTCACAGCCACGGCGACTCCCCGCTCAGCGCCGCGGCGGTCACCGCCGGGACGATGGTGGTGCTGGCGATCGGCGTCGCCCTCGCCTGGGCGCAGTACGGACGCCGGCCGGTGCCGCGCACCGCCCCCCGCGGATCCCTGCTCACCCGGGCCGCCCGGCGCGATCTGCTCCAGGACGACTTCAACCATGTCGCGCTCGTCAAACCAGGCCAGTATCTGACCCGCGGTCTGGTCTATGTCGACCACAAGCTGGTCGACGGGGTGGTCAACGGCACCGCGGCCTCGGTCGGCGGGCTCTCCGGCCGACTGCGAAAGCTGCAGAACGGCTATGCCCGTACGTACGCGGTCTCGATGTTCGGCGGTACGGCGGTGCTCATCGCCGCGACCCTGCTGATGAGGGCGGTCTGAGTCATGTCATTTCCCCTGCTGACGGCCACGGCCGTGGTACCCGCGCTCGGCGCGGTGGCCACCGCCGCCATGCCCGCCGCCCAGCGCGCCGCCGCCAAGTGGGTGGCGCTGGGCTTCTCCCTGGTCACCCTCGCCCTCGCGGCGGTCATGCTGGTCCGCTTCGACCCCGGCGGTGCCCGCTTCCAGCTCACCGAATCCCACGCCTGGATCAAGGACTTCGGCGTCCGCTACGAACTGGGCGTGGACGGGATCGCGGTCGCGCTGATCGCGCTCACCGCCGTGCTCATCCCCTTCATCATCCTGGCGGGCTGGCATGACGCCGATCCGCTGGAAAGCGCCCGCCCCAACCGCCGCTGGCGGCCCACCCAGGGCTTCTTCGCGCTGATCCTGATGGTCGAGGCGATGGTGGTGATCTCCTTCGAGGCCACCGACGTCTTCCTCTTCTACATCTTCTTCGAGGCCATGCTGATCCCGATGTACTTCCTCATCGGGGGCTTCGGGGACCGGGCCGGGGGCCGCTCCGAGGAGGAGACGGCCACTCAGCGCTCGTACGCCGCGGTGAAGTTCCTCCTCTACAACCTGGCGGGCGGGCTGATCATGCTCGCCGCGGTGGTCGGTCTGTACGCGGTCACCGCCGATCAGCTCGGCACCGGCACCTTCTCGCTCCAGGAGATCGTCCAGGCGCGGGCGGGCGGCCGGCTGGACATGGCGTCCGGCACCGAGCGGCTGCTCTTTCTCGGCTTCTTCTTCGCCTTCGCGGTGAAGGCGCCGCTGTGGCCGCTGCACACCTGGCTGCCCAATGCGATGGGGGAGTCCACCGCCCCGGTCGCCGTGCTGATCACCGCGGTGGTCGACAAGGTCGGCACCTTCGCGATGCTCCGCTTCTGTCTCCAGCTCTTCCCGGAGGCCAGCAAGTGGGCCACCCCGGCGATCATGATCCTGGCGCTCATCAGCATCATCTACGGGGCGCTGCTGGCGATCGGCCAGCGGGACATCAAGCGGCTGATCGCCTACGCCTCGATCTCCCACTTCGGCTTCATCATCCTGGGCATCTTCGCGATGACCACCCAGGGCCAGGGCGGCGCCACCCTCTACATGGTCAACCACGGCGTCTCCACGGCCGCGCTGATGCTGGTGGCCGGGTTCCTGATCACCCGGCGCGGTTCGCGGCTCATCGCCGACTACGGCGGGGTGCAGAAGGTCGCCCCGGTGCTCGCCGGCACCTTCCTGATCGGCGGGCTCGCCACCCTCTCGCTGCCCGGACTCGCGCCGTTCATCAGCGAATTCCTGGTCCTGGTCGGCACGTTCAGCCGCTACCCGGCGTTCGGCGTGATCGCGACCGTCGGAATAGTGCTGGCGGCGCTCTACGTCCTGATCCTCTACCAACGCACCATGACCGGTCCGGTGAAGGCCGAGGTGCGGTCCATGCCCGATCTGCGGGTGCGTGAGCTGGTCGTCGTGGCCCCGCTCATCGCGCTGCTGATCTTCCTCGGGGTCTATCCGAAGCCGCTGGCCGACATCGTCAACCCGGCGGTCGACCACACGATGTCCGTGGTGGACAAGAAGGATCCCAAGCCCGATCACCCCGTCACCGACGCGGGCTGGTTCAGCTACAGCCCGAAGTCCGAGGGTGCTTCCCACGACGGTGCTTCCGGAGGTGCCAAGTGACCCACGCGGCCACTGTCCACAGCCTGTGGACAACAGCGGCGGCGGCGCCCGACAAGATCCCGTCGCCCGATATCGAGTACGGGCAGCTGTCGCCCACGCTGATCGTGCTCGGCGCCGCGATCGTCGGCGTCCTGATCGAGGCGTTCCTCCCGCGCCGCCAGCGGTATGTGGCGCAGCTGTTCGTCTCCGTGGTCGCCCTGGCCGCGGCCTTCGCCGCCGTGATCGGCCTCGCCGCCGGTGACTACGGCACGAGTAAGGCCCATGTCGCGGCCATGGGCGCGATCGCGGTCGACGGACCGGCGCTCTTCCTGCAGGGGACCATTCTCCTGGTGGCGCTGGTGGCGGTGTTCACCTTCGCCGAGCGGCGGCTGGATCCGGTGGTGCACGGCAACCGCGTCGACTCCTTCGCGGCCCAGGCCGCGGCCGTGCCCGGCGGCGACGCCGAAAAGGCCGCCGTCAAGGCGGGGTTCACCACCACCGAGGTCTTTCCGCTGGTCCTCTTCGCGGTCGGCGGCATGCTGGTCTTCCCGTCCGCCAACGATCTGCTGACACTCTTCGTGGCGCTGGAGGTCTTCTCCCTGCCGCTGTACATCCTGTGCGCGCTGGCCCGGCGCCATCGCGCGCTGTCGCAGGAGGCCGCGGTCAAGTACTTCCTGCTGGGCGCCTTCTCCTCGGCGTTCCTGCTCTTCGGCATCGCCCTGCTGTACGGCTACGCGGGCACGGTCGCCTACTCCGGGATCGCGGACGTCGTCGACGGCCAGGTCAGGAACGTCACCCCGGCGCTCGCCGGGACCATGGGCAATGACGCGCTGCTGCTGATCGGCGGGGCGATGGTGCTGATGGGGCTGCTGTTCAAGATCGGCGCCGTGCCGTTCCACATGTGGACCCCCGACGTCTACCAGGGCGCCCCCACCCCCGTGACCGGTTTCATGGCGGCGGCCACCAAGGTCGCGGCCTTCGGCGCGCTGCTGCGGCTGCTCTACGTCGTGCTGCCCGGATTGCGCTGGGACTGGCGGCCGGTGATGTGGGGCGTCGCCATCGTCACCATGCTGGGCGGCGCGATCGTGGCCGTCACCCAGACCGATGTGAAGCGGCTGCTGGCGTACTCCTCGATCGCCCACGCCGGGTTCATCCTGGCCGGTGTCATCGCCACCACGCCCGACGGCATCTCCTCCGTCCTCTTCTACCTCGCCGCGTACTCCTTCGTGACCCTCGGCGCCTTCGCGGTGGTCACCCTGGTGCGGGACGCGGGCGGCGAGGCCACCCACCTGTCCAAGTGGGCCGGTCTCGGCCGCCGTTCGCCCCTGGTGGCCGCCGTCTTTGCGGTCTTCCTGCTGGCCTTCGCCGGTATCCCGCTGACCAGCGGCTTCGCCGGAAAGTTCGCGGTCTTCAAGGCGGCGGCCGACGGTGGGGCGGGCCCGCTGGTGGTGATCGGTGTGATCTCCTCGGCGATCGCCGCGTTCTTCTACATCCGGGTGATCGTGCTGATGTTCTTCAGCGAGCCGCGCACGGACGGCCCGTCCGTGGCCGTGCCGTCCCCGCTGACCTCGTCGGCCATCGCGATCGGGGTGGCGGTCACGCTCGTCCTGGGCGTCGCCCCGCAGTACTTCCTGGACCTCGCGAGCCAGGCGGGCGTCTTCGTCCGCTAGCCATCCCCCACCCCGCCCCAACCCGAACCCATGGGGCTCCGCCCCTGGCCCCCGGCCGGGCCCGGACACCACCACGGTGCCCGCGCCCGGCCGGAGCCATTCCCCACCCCGCCTCTCCCCGAACGTGGGGGGCTGGGCCTCTTGGCTTCCGGCCGGGCGGGGATACCGCGTCGGGGTGCAATTCCAGCCCCTCCGGCGATTGAGGAGCGGGGTCCGGGGCGGAGCCCCGGCGGGGGTCAGGGGGGCGGAGCCCCCTGGTTCGGGAAGGGGCGGGGTGGGGCAAGCCCGCCGCAGGCGTCGATGCGCCGACGCTAGGCCGTCGCCTTGGCCGCGTACGCGCGGACGTCCGCGTCCGGGTCGGAGCGGACCGAGGACAGGGCCTCCCGGGCACCCGGCTCCCGCTCAGCCAGCGGCAGCAGCGCCAGCACCGCCGCCTTACGGACGTCGGCGTGCGAGTCGGCCAGGGCACGGGCCAGCGCCGGGACGCCGACTTCCGGCGCGGCGGCGGACAGCGCCGTCGCCGCCCCCTTGCGCACCTGCCAGGCGGCATCGCCCAGCGCCGCCACCGCCTCGGCGTCCAGCGGCGCCGGGCACCCGGCCGAGGCCAGGGCCTCCAGGGCGGCGGCCCGGACGAGGACGTCCGGGTCCCGCAGCAGCGGGGCGAGCAGCCGCCGGGCGTCCGCCGCCCGGCCACCGGGCGCCAGGGTCCCCAGCGCCCCCGCCGTCGCCACCCGCACCTCACGCGACGCGTCCACCGCTCCCGGCTCCAGAGAGGTGAGCGCGTCCACCGACACCAGCGCCCGTACGGCCTGGATACGGACCCCGATCGCCGCGTCCGTCAGCGCCCGCGCGAAGAGTTCCGCGTCGCCGAGGCCCAGCGCGCGCAGGACGTCCAGCGCCGCCGCCCGCACCACCGGATCGGCCACGGCCAGCCCGTGGACCAGGGGTTCGCGCAGAGCGGGCTCCGGAGGCAGCACCTCGACCAGCTCGCGCAGCGAGGCCGCCGCGTCGGCGCGTACGGCGACGTCCGTGTCGGCCAGGGCCGCCGCGAGGGCCGGGCCGGTGCCCGGCGGGGCGGTCTCGGTCAGCGCGGCGACGGCGGCCCGGCGTACCGACGGGTCGGCGTCGGCCAGATAGGGCCGGAGCGCGCCGAGTTCGGGCTGCTCCTCGGCGAGGGCGAGCAGTTCGAGGATGCGCGGGGAGGCGGCAGAGGCGGCAGAGGCGGCAGAGACGGCAGAGTTGGCAGAGGTGGCAGAGACGGCCGTGTCGACGGCCGAGGCGCCCGTCCCCTCCTTACGGCCTTCATCGGCCCGTCCCGCCCCCGCCCATGGCGCACTCTCGCGCGGCCCCGCCGTGGCCACCTGCTCCGGCCGCACCTCGCCGAGCGCGCGGGACGGCCCGCCCGCGGGCGCGTACTCCGCCACCGGGACGAGATACGGGGCGACGGGACGCGCGGTGAACTCCATCGCCCCCGACGCCGACTTGCGCAAGTCCAGATGGTGCAGCCAGCCCTCGTCGTCGCGCAGCGGATGGTCGGTGCGCTCGTGGTAGAGCCCCCACCGGCTCTCCGTCCTGGCCAGCGAGGAGCGCGCGGCCATCTCCGCGCAGTCGCGGATGAAGCTCACTTCGGCGCAGCGCATCAGCTCATGGGGGGTGTGGGCGCCCATCGCCGCGATGTCCCCGCGCATCCGCTCGAACGCCTCGATGGCGAGCGACAGCCGGGCGCCGCTCTTGGGCGGGGCCACATAGTCGTTGACCAGGCGCCGGAGCTTGTATTCGACCTGCGGCTGCGGCGGCCCCCCGGGGTTCCGCAGCGGGGCGTAGATCAGCTCATGCGCCTCGGCGAGCTGTTCGGGGGGCAGTTCGCCCCGGTACGCCGTCTGGCGGGAGGCGTCCTCGCCCGCCAGATCGCCGAAGACAAAGGCCCCGATCATGTAGTTGTGCGGTACGCAGGCCAGGTCCCCGGCCGCGTACAGCCCGGGGACGGTGGTCCGGGCGTGGGCGTCGACCCGCACCCCCGAGGCCGAGTGGCCGCCGCACAGCCCGATCTCGGAGATGTGCATCTCCACGTCATGGGTGCGGTAGTCATGGCCGCGTCCCGCGTGGAAGGTGGCGCGGGTGGGGCGTTCGGTGGAGTGCAGGATGGATTCCAGCGCGGCCACCGACTCCTCCGGCAGATGGCTGAGCTTGAGGTAGACCGGGCCGCGCTCGCTCGCCACCTCCGCCGCGAACTCCGACATCATCTGCCCCGACCAGTAGTCGGAGTCGACGAACCGCTCACCGTGCCGGTTGACCTGGTAGCCGCCGAAGGGATTGGCGACATAGGCGCAGGCCGGGCCGTTGTAGTCCTTGATCAGCGGATTGATCTGGAAGCATTCGATCCCGGTCAGCTCGGCGCCCGCGTGATACGCCATGGCGTAGCCGTCGCCCGCGTTGGTGGGGTTCTCGTACGTCCCGTAGAGATAGCCGCTCGCGGGCAGGCCGAGCCGGCCGCAGGCGCCGG
This sequence comes from Streptomyces iranensis, assembly GCF_017874715.1. Classification (GTDB taxonomy): domain Bacteria; phylum Actinomycetota; class Actinomycetes; order Streptomycetales; family Streptomycetaceae; genus Streptomyces; species Streptomyces iranensis. The sequence continues at coordinate 97,970 of NZ_JAGGLR010000027.1, forward strand.
TGGCCAGGATCACCGCCCCGGCGCGCACGGTGACGAAGTGGCCGGTGCGGGTGTGGAATCCGGCGGCGCCGACGGCCCGGCCGCCCGCGGTGAGGACCCGGACCGGCATCACCCGGTTCTCGATGCGGATCCGCTCGCGCATCTCGCGCCGCCGCAACTGCCGGTAGAGGACCTTCTTGACGTCCTTGCCCTCGGGCATCGGCAGTACGTACGAGCCGGAGCGGTGCACCTGGCGGACCGCGTACTGGCCGTGCTCGTCCTTCTCGAACTTCACGCCGTACCGCTCCAGCCGCTGGACCATGGCGAAGCCGCGGGTGGCGGTCTGGCGCACGGTGGACTGGTCGACGATGCCGTCGTTGGCGCGGGTGATCTCGGCCACGTAGTCATCGGGTTCGGCGCGGCCGGGGATGACGGCGTTGTTGACGCCGTCCATGCCCATGGCGAGCGCGCCCGAGTGGCGGACGTGCGCCTTTTCGAGGAGGAGGACGGAGGAGCCGTGTTCGGCGGCGGTGAGCGCCGCCATGGTTCCGGCCGTGCCGCCGCCGATGACGAGGACGTCGCAGGTCAGCTCCTCGGCCGCGGCGAGGGCGGGGATCTCCACGGTCGCGGCGTCCGCGCCGTGCTCCCCGCCTGCCACGCGTTCCCTGTCTGTCCCGTACTCCCCGTCCGCCACGTTCTCCCCGTTCTCTGCGTGCTCCCTGCGCTCCGGACGCTCCCTGTGCTCCCTGCGCTCTCTGTGCTCTCTGTGCTCCCTGTTGTTCACGCCAGTTGGGCCTTTCACATGCCGAGGGATTCGAGGACCTGGCGGCGCAGCGCGACGGTCGCCGCGGCGTCATGGGCGGCGCGCTCGCGCGGATGCGGGATGTCCAGCACCCGGCCGCCGCCCTCCGCGCCGCCCAGCAGCGCCACCCGGTCGCCGAGGAACAGCGCCTCGTCCACGTCGTGGGTGACGAAGACGACGGTGGCGCGGGTGCCCTGGAGCACCTCGACCAGCAGCCGCTGCATTCCGGCGCGGGTCTGTGCGTCGAGCGCGCCGAACGGCTCGTCCATCAGGACGGCGCGCGGTTCGCCGACGAGCGCTCGGGCGAGCTGGGCCCGCTGCCGCTGGCCGCCCGAGACCCGGTGCGGCAGCCGCCCGCTGTGCTCGGCGAGCCCGACGCGCTCCAGCCATGCCTCGGCCCGGCCGCGGCGCTCGGCGCGCGGTACGCCCCTTATGGCGAGCGGGAGTTCGACGTTGGCGCGCAGGGTGCGCCAGGGCAGCAGCGCGTCCTCCTGGAAGATCAGCGCCCGGTCGGCGTGCGGCCGGGTGATCGGGGTGCCGTCCTGGGTGACCCGCCCGCCGAGGGCCGGCAGCAGCCCGGCGAGTGTGCGCAGCAGGGTGGACTTGCCGCATCCGGACGGGCCGACGACCGTAAGGATGTCACCGGGCGCGACCTCCAGGTCGAGACCGTGGAGGACGGGTGCGCCGGGGCGCCCGAGAGCGGTGTCCGCCAGGCGCAGCCGCACGCCCGGCGGGGCGGCTTCGGCGGTCGGCGCGGCCGCGGTGGTGGTGACGTCGGATGTGCTCACGGGGTGGCTGCCTCCTTGCGCGCTGGCGCCGGCCGGCCCGTGGTCTCCGTACGGGGCAGCCATCGGGTCAGCCGCCGTCCGGCCAGCTCGACCGCCGTGGAGGTGAGCCAGCCGAGCACGCCGATCGTGGTCATGCCGACGAAGACGCCCGGGTAGTCGACGATCGTGTAGTCCTGCCAGGTGCGGTAGCCGACCCCGTAGGCGCCGGAGATCATCTCGGCGGAGATCACACAGATCCATGAGACGCCGATGCCGACGGAGAGCCCGCCGAGGATCCCGGGCAGCGCCCCCGGCAGGACGACGGACACCAGGACGCGTCCGCGCCCGCCGCCCATGGTCAGCACCGCCTCCTCCCAGACCGGGGCCAGCGCGCGGACGGCGTGCCGGGTGCTCACCATGACCGGGAAGAAGGCGGCGGTGAAGGTGATGAAGACGATCCCCTGCTCATTGCTGGGGAACATCAGGATCGCCACCGGCACCAGCGCGATGGCCGGGATGGGGCGGCACACCTCGAGGACGGGGCCGAGCAGATCGGATACGAGCGGGGAGCGGGCGATGGCGGTGCCGACCGCCACGCCCAGGACGGCGGCGAGCGCGAATCCGGTGAGGATGCGGCTGAGGGAGTCGGTCAGGTCCTGCCAGTAGGCGCCGGTGCCGAGACGGTCGGCGAACTCCCGGACCACATCGGTGGCGGACGGGAACTGCGCGAAACGCAGCCACAGGTTGACATCGAGGGCGGTGAGCGACTGCCACAGGCCGAGCGCGGCCAGCAGCGAACCGGCCCGCAGGGTGTAGCGGACCCAGGGGCGGCGCCGAAGCGGCCGGGGCGCGGCGGCGCGGGCTCCGGGGGCCTCCGGGGCCGGGCGGGACCGTAGGGACGAGGTGGGCGCGCTCATCGGGCCGCCGCCAGGGCCGCCGGGTAGCTGAGGGTGCGGGCGCCGTGGTGTCCGGCGATCCAGCCGCGGGCGTTGTCCGGGGTGACGAAGGCCCGCAGATCGTGGCCGTCGCGGACCCAGATCGCCCGGTCCGCGAACCACCGGGTGCCGGTGGCCGCGTCGGGTACGTAGGCGGCCCGGACGCGGTCACGGTGGCTTCCGGCGAAGCGCAGCAGCTCGGTGGGGGTGGCGAAGGTGCGGAGCCGGTCCTCGCCCTTGAGCCAGAGCTGGTTCGGGGAGGCGGGCGGGGTGGCGCGCAGCGCCTTGGCGTAGGCGTCCGCGCTTCCGTACGCCCGTTTGAGATAGCGGTCGTCGACAAAGGACGACACGTCGACCGGGCCGACCAGTTTGGCGTCACGCAGCACCGGGACGTCCTTCTTGAGCGCTGCGGTCAGCCGCGGCTTGAGGGTCGGGTCGAAGGTCGCGATGCCCCCGGCGCCGTTGTAGAGGTAGACCACTTCGGGCGGCAGCCCGGTCGCGGTGGCGACCTTACGGGCCGCGTCGAGCGGATGGGCGCGCAGATAGCGGGTGGCGTCGATCTGGGCGGCGAGGAACGCCTGGACGACGGCCGGGCGCTCGTCGGCGAACGCCTTGCGCGTGGTGACCCCGTGGAAGGTGGGGAGGTTCAGCCGGGCGCCGTCGTACAGCGCCTTGGCCTTGCCCTGGAAGGCGAGCAGCCCCGGCCAGGCCACGAACTGAGAGAGGGCGTCCGCGCTGCCCGCCTCGAGGGCCGAGGCCCCCACGGCGGGCTGCTGGTTGAGCTTGTGGATGCCGTCCTCGGGGTCGATGCCCGCCTGTCGCAGGGCGCGCACGAGCGTGCCGTCCGCGGCGGAGCCGACGCTGGTGGAGACGTTCTTGCCGCGCAGCCCGGACAGGGCGCGCAGCTTGGAGCCGGGTGCGGTGAGGACCGTATTGAGGCCACCGCGCAGGTTGTAGCCGGTGACGGAGACGAGGCGGGTCGGCGCGTTCAGCTGGGTGCCGCGCCCGGAGTTGATCAGGAGCGGGAAGTCGCCCATCGATCCGATGTCGACCTTACCGGCGACCATCTGCGCGGTGATGGGCGCTCCGGTGGCGTAGTCCTCCCACTTCACCTTGTACGTATGGCCGTCGCGGCGGCCCAGGGCGCGCAGCTCGCGCTCGAAGGCGCCGAGCGAGCGCAGCAGGGTGCCCGCGGTCACGGTGTTGATGGTCTTGGACTGGTAGCCGACGGTGACGGTCACGGTCTTGCCGTCCGCGTCCGCGTCGCCGCCGCAGCCGGTGAGGGACAGCAGCAGGGCGCCGGCGGCGAGAGCCGACGGGAGGGTCGTGCGCTGCATCGAGGGGCCTTTCACCTCAGGAGATAGGGCATGTTGACCGTGACCGCGCCGGTGGGACAGCGGGCGGCGCACGGGCCGCAGTACCAGCACTCGTCGACGTGCATGTACGCCTTACCGCTGTCGGGGTGGATCGCGAGGGAGTCGAGGGGGCACATGTCCACGCACAGGGTGCAGCCGTCGATGCACTTGGACTCGTCGATCGTCACCGGCACATCGGCACGTTGGGGCGCCAGAGGCATGGCTGTCTCCAGGGAAGGGCGTGAAGGGGCAGAGGGGTGTGGTGGGTGGGTCTCAGGCGGTGCGGCGCAACTGGCCGCTCATGGTGATCCGGTCGCCGCGGAACCGGATGAACTCCAGGTCCACCGGGCGTCCATCGCACAGATGGGTGAGCCGCTCCAGCATCAGGACCGCCGCACCGCGCGGGGCCTGCAGAACGGCGGCCGAGTGGGAGTCGGCGTTGACGGCCTCGAGGGTGATCTCGGCGGTGCCCAGGGGCTGTCCGGTGATCTTCTCGATCAGCCGGAAGACATCGGTGTTCTCCAGGTCGGCGCCGATGAGGTCGGCACCGATGTCCATCGGGAGGTAGGTGAGGTCGAGGGAGAGCGGGAGTCCGCCGAGCCGGCGCAGCCGCTCGACGTAGAGGACATCGGAACGGGCGGGGACGCCCAGCCGGTCGGCCACGCAGGCGGGCGCGGGGACGGGGCCGACGGTGCGTACCTCATTGGTGACCCGGCCGTGCTCGTGGAGGGTCTCGGCCAGGCCCATCAGCCGGTCCAGGCCGTGTAGGTACTTCTCCGCGACGACGACCGTGCCCACCCCGGGCTGCCGCTCCACCAGGCGCTCGGAGCGCAGCAGGTCGAGCGCCTGGCGCACGGTGTTGCGGGAGGTGCCGTAGTCCTGGCCGAGCGCGTCCTCCAGGGGGAGCACACCCCCGGGGAAGCCGCCGGTGAGGACCTGGTGGCGGAGCAGATCGGCGAGTTGCCGTGCCCGGTCGGCACGGAGCCGCCGGCGGCGCGCGGCGGCGACCGGCGGGGCGTGCTCGCGGGGGCGTTCGGCTGGCATCGGCCGGCTCCGGGGGTGTGCTGGTCGGCGGGGTCGTATCGGGACCATACCGACGGGGCCGGGCCGATGGTGTTGCCGAAGTATTGCGCCACCTGACGGCGGCTTTCCTACCGCTTCTGCCTGCGGTTTCGTGTCCGCGGCGGCAAGATCTGCCACCGTGCGCGGCGGGCCCCCGGCGCGCCTGCGCGCCAGGGGCCCGGAGTGCCGGAGGGAGTCCGGCGCCGTGGTTCAGCCGGTCGGGAGGCCGGTCGGCACATCGGTCGGGAGGCCGGAGGGCAGCGACGTCGGCAGGCCCGAGGGGAGGTCGCCGGGCGAGGTCGCCTTGACGAACGTGTCGTTCTTGGCGAGCGCGTCCCAGTCGACCGTGAGGGTCTTGCCGTCCGCGCTCGCGGTGACCTTGCCCGCGCTGCGGTCGGTGTTTCCGTCGGCGCACTTGAGCATGAGCATCTTCCCGCCCATGTCTGCGTACTCGCCGTTGCAGATGTGCTTGTCGGCCATCAGGACGGCCTTCTTGCCGCTGATGGACAGGATGACCGCCCCCTCACCGGCCTTCGCCACATAGGTGCCGGAGACCTTCGCGTCCGCGCCCCCCTCCGCCGGGGCGCTCGACGCGGAGGAGGGATCCTTGGAGGTGTCCTTCTTGTCGTCGCCACCGTCGCTGCCGCATGCGGTCAGCAGCAGGGCGGCCGCGGCCGCCGTGCCGGCGATGCTCACTGCCTTCTTCACGTGCTTCTCCTTGGTCGTCCGGGATCGTCAGGGCAGGAGCACGACAAATTAGCAGCCGCGTCAGGGCGTGGCCGGGACGACCTGGCCGGTCACCTCGCCCAGGCCGATACGGGTCCCCTGCGGACCCGGCGCCCAGGCCGTGACGGTCACCTCGTCGCCGTCCTCCAGGAAGGTCCGGGCGCCGTCGGGGAGCCGCAGGGGGTCGCGGCCGCCCCAGGTGAGTTCGAGGAGACAGCCGAGCTCGTCCGGGCGCGGACCGCTGACCGTGCCGGAGGCGAAGAGGTCGCCGGTGCGCAGCGAGGCGCCGTTCACCGTCAGGTGGGCGAGTTGCTGGGCCGCGGTCCAGTACATGGCGGAGAAGGGCGGGCGGGAGATCGTGTGGCCGTTGAGCGCGACCTCCAGGCGCAGATCGAGCCCGCCGGGCTCGGCCGCGCTGTCGTCCAGGTAGGGGAGGGGCGGGACATCGCGGGCGGTAGGGCCGGTACGGGCCGCGGCGAGGGCGTCCAGCGGGGTGACCCAGGCGGCGAGGGAGGTGGCGAAGGACTTGCCGAGGAAGGGGCCGAGCGGGCGGTACTCCCACGCCTGGATGTCACGCGCGGACCAGTCGTTGAGCAGACAGACGCCGAAGACGTGGTCGTGGAACCCGGAGAGCGGCACCGGTGTATTCACAGTGGAAGGAGCGCCGACGACGAAGGCCACCTCCGCTTCGAAGTCGAGGCGCAGGGAGGGGCCGAAGACCGGAGTGGGGGAGGAAGCGTGTGGTGCGGAGGTATCGGCCGGGGGCAGATGCTGGCCCTGCGGGCGGACGATGGGCGTGCCCGAGACGAGGATGGTGCCGGCCCGGCCGTGGTAGCCGATCGGCATGTGCTTCCAGTTGGGGGTGAGCGCCTCGCCGCCGGGGCGGAAGATCCTGCCGGTGTTGGTGGCGTGGTGCTCGCTCGCATAGAAGTCGGCGTAGTCGGCCACCTCGAAGGGGAGGTGGAGCGCCACGGTGGGGAGGGGGTGCATCAGGGGCTCGATGGTCGAGCGGTGCGCAGGGTCGGTCAGCCAGTCGAGCACCTCGGCGCGCACGGCCTGCCAGACCGGGCGGCCCGCGGCCATCAGCGGGTTGAGGGTGTCGGCGCCCAGCGGCTCGGCGTGCGGGGAGGCGGTGGCGGCCGCGGCGGCGCCCACATCGAGCACATGGTTTCCGTAGCGCACCCCGATCTTCCGCAGATGAGGAGCGTGCGGCGCGGTGAAGACGCCATAGGGGAGGTTGTGCGGGCCGAAGGGGTCGCCTTCGGGCAGGTCCAGCGGGGATCGCTGCGGCATCGGGGCTGCCTCGCCTTCTCCTCGTCACTGTGGGACGCAGCACACCCTAAGGCGCGCGGAGCGCGGGAAAGGCCCAGGGCAAGGCCGGTGGTCAGGGCGGCGTCGATGGCCGGGGAAGGGCCGGTGTCCAGGGCGGCGCCGGTGGCCGGGCGCGGGCCATGGCGGAGGCCGGGGACAAGGAGGATGACACAGTGTCGGCTACTCCCTAAAGAGATGGCAATGTCCGGAAAATCCTTGCTGGAGGCGGCGATTCCGAAGTAGCGTCCTTCATCAGGGTCACGCACAGTGGGGGGGCCACTGCGCTGCGGTGACCAAGGGGGACTCGTGGCGAGCAGTGCCATGCCGTTCGCGGTGGACCGTTCCGTGCCCGCTCTCATCGTGAAGATCGGCCACTATCCGCTGCATCACGGCGGCGTCGGCGCCATCCGGTCCCTGGGGCGTCTCGGTGTCCCCATGTACGCGGTCACCGAGGACCGTTGGACCCCGGCGGCGCTCTCGCGCTATCTGAGGAGGGCCTTCGTCTGGCCGACCACCGGCGAGGAGCGGCCGGAGCGGCTGGTGGAGGGGCTGCTGCGGATGGGGCGGGCGATCGGCCGGCCGACGGTGCTGCTGCCCACCGACGAGGAGGCGGCGGTGCTGATCGCCGAGCACGCGGACCAGCTCGCCGGGGAGGGCCGCTTTCTCTTCCCGCGCGCCGAGCCCGAGTTGCCCAGACGGCTGGCGAGCAAGCGGGGGCTGCACGAGCTGTGCGTCAAGCACGGGGTGCCCACGCCCGAGGGTGCCTTCCCGGACACCTATGCCGATGTCAAGGCGTTCGCGGCCGTCGCCCGGTTTCCGGTGGTCGCCAAGAACCGGGAGGCGTTCGAGCGGCGGAAGAAGCCCGCGGTGTGCGGCACCACGCGGATCGAGGGCCCGCGGGAGCTGATGGAGCTGGCGCGGCGGTGGGGGCCGCGGCCAGGGGTGGTCCTGCAGGAGTATCTGCCGAGAGAGGAGGCCGAGGACTGGATCGTGCACGCGTACTTCGACGCCCGGAGCACACCGCTGGCGATGTTCACCGGGGTCAAGGTGCGGTCCTGGCCGCCGCACGCGGGCATGACGGCGTGCGCCTATGTGGTGGAGAACGAGGAACTGGCGCGGATGGCGGCCCGGTTCGTCCAGCGGATCGGCTTCAGCGGCATCGTCGATCTGGACTGGCGCTTCGACCGGCGTGACGGACGGTACAAGCTGCTGGACTTCAATCCGCGGATGGGCGCCCAGTTCCGGCTGTTCGAGAACGCGGCGCGGATCGATGTCGTACGGGCACAGCATCTCGATCTGACCGGACGCGCGGTCCCCGCGGCCCGGCAGCGGCCGGCCCGGCGGTTCCTGGTCGAGAACATCGACCTGCCCGCGCTGCTCGCCTACCGCCGCAGTGGTTACACCACCCCGCACGCCCCGGCGCGGGCGAGCGGGACCGAGCTCGCCTGGGCCGCGCGGGACGACATGAGGCCGTTCTTCACCATGCTGGCCCGCTCGCTGCGGCCCGGCACGGCACAGCTGTACCGGCTGTGGCGCGCCAAGTGAACGCGACACCTTGGGGGGATTCATGAACGATCCGGTAGCGGTCATCGGCGCCGGTCCATACGGTCTGTCGACCGCCGCACACCTACGCGCCCGTGGACTGCCGGTCCGTGTCTTCGGGGAGCCGATGGTGAGCTGGCGGGAGCAGATGCCCGCGGGCATGCTGCTCAAGTCCACACCGGTCGCCTCGAACATCGACGCACCGCAGCCGGGGCACACCCTGCTCGACTTCTGCCATGCGGTAGGCGGCCCGCGCTATGAGTCCGACTGGGACCTCATCCCCGTGGAGACCTTCTCGGCCTATGGACTGTGGTTCCAGGAGCGGCTGGTGCCGGAGCTGGAGCGGGTGCGGGTGGTGGCGGTGGACCGGCGGGGCGGCCGGTTCGAGCTGAAGCTGGACTCGGGGGAGCAGTTCACGGCGCGCGCCGTCGTCGTCGCCAGCGGGCTCAGCGGGCTCGCCCACCTCCCCCGGGAGCTGGCCGCCGCCGTACCGGATGGACCCGCTCCGGGCGGCCCCGTCTCCCACAGTTCGCAACATCGCGACCTCGGCCGCTTCCGGGGGCGTGAGGTGGTGGTCGTCGGGGCCGGGCAGTCGGCGCTGGAGAGCGCGGTGCTGCTGGCCGAGGCGGGCGCCGCCGCGGTGCGGGTGGTGGCCCGGGAGCCGCGCGCGGTCGCCTTCGGCACCCCGCCGGACCGCCAGCCCAGGCTGCGGCCCGAGTCGCCGTTCGGCCGCGCCTGGTCGCTGTACGCGCTGTCCTACCACGCCGTGGGCTTCCGGCGGTTGCCCGCACCGGCCCGGGAGTATCTGGTGCGCAGGGTGCTGGGGCCCAAGGGCGCCTGGTGGCTGAGGGACCGGTTCGCCGGGCGGGTCCGGGTCACCGAGGGGCGGCGGATCGGCCGGGTCACGGTGGGGGACGACGGCCGGCCGGTACTCACCCTGCGCGGGGACGGCCGGATCGGTGAGCTGGCCGCCGACCATGTGATGGCCGCTACGGGCTATCGGATGAGCGTCGCGGCGCTGGACTTCCTCGGTCCCGGGCTCCGCTCCGAGTTGATCACCGGAGCCGGGGGACCGTGGCTCGACGCCGGTTACGGCTCCTCGGTCCCGGGGCTGTACTTCACCGGGCTGCCCGCGGCGGCGAGTTTCGGCCCGGTGATGCGGTTCGTCTGCGGTACGGAGTACGCGTCGCCACGGCTGGCGAAGGCGGTGGCCGCCATGCACGGATGAGCGGGCCCCGCCCGCGGCCATCGGCCTGCCCCGGCCGGTGACCAGCCCCGGCCGGTGACCAGCCTCGGCCGGTGACCAGCCCCGCTCGACGGCCGGCTCGGCGGACCGTCCGGCGGTCCGGCCGAGCGGACGGCGGGATCCGGCCGAGCGGCCGGGTGGGGTCCGGGGCATGAATGATCTGCTGCGATCGCGGTACTGCGATGTGAAGCGGTCGGTTCGGGAGAGAACGCTGAGAGGCGCACAAGGCGGGAAGGCGCCAACAGTGATCGATACCCGACCGGATACGCTGCCTGTTGGTGGAGGCAGCGACACATCGACATTCGCGTCATTCGTAGGCAGACAGGAGTACCCCGTGAGCTTCGTCGGGCCCTTGGGGCTGAGCGTGCGGGACCGGACTCTGGAAGCCGACACCCTGGCCGGGCTGACGGCGGTCGAAGAGGGCCTGCTGGAGGCCACCAAAAGCGATGTGCCCTTCATCACGGAGGCCGCCCAGCATCTGGTACGGGCCGGGGGGAAGCGGTTCCGGCCCCTGCTGGTGCTGCTGGCCGCGCAGTTCGGTGACCCCCACGCCCCCGGAGTGGTGCCCTCGGCCGTGGTCGTCGAGCTCACCCATCTGGCGACGCTGTACCACGACGATGTGATGGACGAGGCGGAGGTGCGGCGCGGCGTCTCCAGCGCCAACGCCCGCTGGGGCAACTCGGTGGCGGTCCTCACCGGCGACTTCCTCTTCGCCCGCGCCTCGCACATTCTGGCCGACCTCGGCCCCGAGGCGGTGCGGATCCAGGCCGAGGCGTTCGAGCGACTGGTCACCGGCCAGATCCTGGAGACGGCGGGTCCCCGCGACGGCCGTGACCCCGTCGAGCACTACCTGGATGTGCTGGCCGGCAAGACGGGCTCGCTGATCGCCGTCTCCGGCCGGTTCGGCGCGATGATGGCGGGCGCCGACGAGAGCATCGTCAGCATCCTCACCCAGTACGGCGAGCGGCTCGGCATGGCCTTCCAGCTCGCCGACGACGTACTGGACATCGCCAGCGACAGCCGTGAGTCCGGCAAGACCCCCGGCACCGATCTGCGCGAGGGCGTGGCCACGCTGCCCGTGCTCTATGTGCGGGAGCAGGCCGAGGCGACCGGTTCGGCCGAGGACCGCGAGCTGTGCGAGCTGCTCGCGGGCGATCTCACCGATGACGCGCGCCATGCCGAGGTGCTGCGGCGGCTGCGCGCCCATCCGGCGCTGGAGCGGGCCCGCCGGGTCACGGTCCGCTATGCGGCGGAGGCCCGTTCGATGCTGACGCCGCTGCCCGGGGGCCCGGCGAAGGCGGCCCTCGAGGGGCTGTGCGACGCGGTGGTCCACCGGGCCGGGTGATCCCCGGCGGCGCCCGTTCCGCCCGGACCGGGCCTCTGATCCCGGGGAGCCCGCCCGTGACTCCCGGGGGAGTAGGACCCTGACTCCCGGTGGAGCGGCGTCATACCCGAGCATTACGCCGAGGTGATCCTGCGGGCTGACGCGCCACGTCGAACGATTTGGTGGGATGAAAAGACCACCACATGGCGGGATCGGGTGACAATGGCCCGAGAGGTGGACGAGTGCAAGCTGACGAACCGCCGCCGACGACGGAGGTAGAGCACACATGGCACGGATCCGACCGACACAGGTCGCCGACGACGGCTTCTGGGATGAAGAGCGGCCATCACGAGGAAAGAAGGCCGCCCGGTACGCCGCTCCGGTCGCCGTCGCGGGCATCGCGGCGGCGACCATAGGACTGGTCCCGGCGCTCGCCAGCACCGGCGACCCCGATCTGCCGAAGATCTCGGCGCAAGAGCTCATCAGCAAGATGGCGGCATCGGACGCCCAGCAGATGTCCGGTTCGGTGAAGATCACCACTGATCTGGGCATCCCCTCGCTCCCCGGCGGCGGCTCCCTCGCCGACCTCGGCGGGGCGCGGGGCGGCGACGCGTCCGCCGCGCCCGAGTCCAAGCTGATGGAGCTGATCTCCGGCTCCCACACCCTCCGGGTGGCCACCGACGGCCCCGACAAGCAGCGGGTGTCGATCGTCGAGAACGCCGCCGAGTACAGCATGGTCCACAACGGCGACGACGTCTGGGCGTACGACAGCGGGAGCAACTCCGCCTATCACGCCACCGCCCCGAAGGACGCGAAGGCCAAGGGCGACCACCGGCAGGAGGTGCCGAAGGACCTGCGGGACGCCACGCCCCAGGAGATCGCCAAGACGGTGCTCTCCTCCGTGGACGACACCACCGATGTGACCGTCGACGGCACCTCCCGGGTCGCCGGGCGGGACGCCTACGACCTGCTGATCAAGCCCAAGCAGAACAGCGACTCCACGATCGGATCCGTCCGTATCGCGGTGGACGCGGACAACGGTGTCCCGCTGAAGTTCACGCTCTCCCCGAAGAGCGGTGGCAAGGCGATCGTCGACGTGGGCTTCACCGATGTGGACTTCGGCAAGCCCAAGGCGAGCACCTTCGACTTCACGCCGCCCAAGGGCGCCAAGGTCACCGAGGAGCCCAAGGCCGACCGCAAGGACGCTCCGAAGAACTTCGGCACCAAGGACTTCAAGGACGCCCAGGGCGCCCTGTCCGGACTGAAGGTCGTCGGCGAGGGCTGGGACTCGGTCGCCCGGCTCGACACCCCCGGCGGTGCCGCGGCGTCCACGACACCCGGCGGCGACAGCGGCCCGGGTGCGGCCTCCGGCCTCCTCGGCGGCTTCGGCAAGGAGGTCAAGGGGAAGTTCGGCTCGGGCACCGTGGTCAGCACCCGGCTGGTGAACGCGCTGCTCACCGACGACGGCAAGGTGTTCGTCGGCGCGGTCGACAAGGACGCCCTGGTCAAGGCCGCCAACGCGGCCAAGTGAGCCCACTGGGCGCATAAGGCGCGGTGACGGACGACGTAGGGCGCGGATACGACGCAGAACGAAGGGGAGCCCGTGGATCAGCGGTCCACCGAGGGGGACGATGCCGTGGTGGAGACCCGCGGGCTCACCAAGCGCTACCGGGGCGGACAGCTCGCGGTCCACGCGCTCGACCTGTCCGTGCCGCGTGGCAGTGTCTTCGGCTTCCTCGGGCCCAATGGCTCGGGGAAGACGACGACCATCCGCATGCTCATGGGTCTGATCGAGCCCACCTCGGGCAGAGCCAGCCTGCTCGGCGAGCCGATGCCGCGCGCCGCCCGGAGCGTGCTGCCCAGGGTGGGCGCCCTCATCGAGGGCCCCGCCCTCTACCCCTTTCTGACCGGCCGCGACAATCTGCTGCGCTACGACGCGGCCGACCCCACCGCCGACCCCCGCACCCGCGCCCCCCGCGTGGCGGCCGCCCTGGACCGGGTCGGGCTGGCCGCCGCGGCCGGGAAGAAGGCCCGTGCGTACTCGCTCGGCATGAAGCAGCGCCTGGGTCTGGCCGCCGCACTGCTCCAGCCGCGAGAGCTGCTGGTGCTGGACGAGCCGACGAACGGCCTCGATCCGCAGGGCATGCGCGAGATCCGCGCCCTGGTGCGCGAGCTGGCCGAGGAGGGCACCACCGTCTTCCTCTCCTCCCATCTCCTCGACGAGATCGAACAGGTGTGCACACATGCCGCCGTGATGGCTCAGGGCCGTCTGATCACCCAGGGCACGGTGGCCGAGCTGGCGGCGGGCAGCCGTGGCCGACTGGCCGTCACCACCCCGGACCCGGTGGACGCCGTCCGGGTGCTCAAGGAGCACGGGGTGACGGACCTGGTGGTCCTGGACGAGCGCGTCTCCGGCGAGCTGCCGGTGCCCGGCCCCGGGGTGGACGACGCACCGCTGGAGCTGGCCGATCTCAACGCCGCCCTCGTACGCGCCGGGGTGCGGGTCCGGGCCTTCGGGGCCGAACGCGCCTCGCTCGAGGACGCCTTTGTCGCGCTGACCGGGGAGGGCTTCGATGTCGCGGGCTGACGAAACGAGGGTGGCCGACACCGGCGTAGCAAAGACGGCCGACACCGGCGTAGCAAAGGCGGCCCACACCGGCGCACCGGCCGGGAGGGCCGCGAATCAGCCCCGCCCGAGCCCGCTGTGGGCCCTGGCGCTCTTCCGCTCCGAGCTGACCATCACCCTCCGCCGCTGGCGGACCCTGGCCCTGCTCGGGGTGCTCGCGCTGATCCCGATCCTCATCGGCATCGCGGTGAAGATCGAGACGAGCGACGGCGGCAGCTTCGGCGGCGGCCGTGGGGGAGAGGGGCAGGGCCCCGCCTTCTTCCCCCAGATCACCAACAACGGGATCTTCCTGGTCTTCGCGTCACTGGCGGCGACGCTGCCGGTCTTCCTGCCGATGGTGATCGGCGTGATCGCCGGTGACGCCATCGCAGGTGAGGCGGGCTCGGGGACGCTGCGCTATCTGCTGGTCGCCCCCGCCGGGCGGACCCGTCTGCTGCTGGCCAAATTCACCACCACCATGGCCTTCTGCCTGATCGCGACCCTGGTGGTGGCCCTCTCGAGCCTGGTGACGGGGGCGCTGCTGTTCCCGCTCGGCGATGTCACGCTGATCTCGGGCATCACCGTCTCGTTCGAAGAGGCGCTGCTCCGGGCGCTCGGCGTGGCCGCCCTGGTGGCCCTGTCGCTGGTGGGGATCGCCACGGTGGGGCTGTTCATCTCCACCCTCACCAACAGCGGGATCGCGGCCATGGCCACGACCGTGGGGCTGGTGGTCACCACGCAGATCCTCGACACCATCCCGCAGCTGCACGCGATCCACCCGTATCTCTTCCCGCACTACTGGCTGAGCTTCGCCGATCTCCTCCGCGAGCCGGTCTACTGGGACGAGCTGGTCAAGAATCTGGGGCTGCAGGGGCTGTACGTGGCCGTGTTCGGCTCGGCGGCCTGGGCCCGGTTCACCGCGAAGGACATCACGGCCTGAGTGGCCTGGGCGGCCTGGGCGGCCGGAGCCGGCGGAGCCGAACACGGCACGTCATCCGGGATCAGGCGCCGCCGAGCGACCAGACCGCGTAGGCGATGGCGTCGCTGTTGCGGTCCAGGGCGGTGTCGTCGATGTTGCCCGAGGTGTCGCAGGAGCGGTGGTAGCAGCGGTCGAACGCCTGACCGGAGGTGCCGCCCCACTTCTGGGCCTGGGCGGCGGTCTTGATGTAGTCGGCGCCGCTGAAGAGGCCGCCCACCGGGATGCCCTTGTTCTTGAACGGAGCGTGGTCGGAGCGGCCGTCGCCCTCGGTCTCGATCTCGGTGGGCACGCCCTTGGCGGAGAAGAACGCCTTGAAGACCGACTCGATCCCGGGGTCGTCGTCGTACACGAAGTAGCCGGGGTTGGGCGAGCCGATCATGTCGAAGTTGAGATAGCCGTCGATCTTCGCCCGTTCGGATGACGGCAGGTTGTTGATGTAGTAGGTGGAGCCGACCATCCCCCGCTCCTCGGCGCCCCACCAGGCGAACCGCAGATGCTTGGTGGGCTTCGCGCCCTGGCGGGCCACGGTGAGCGCGGTCTCCAGGATTCCGGCGGAGCCCGAGCCGTTGTCGTTGATCCCGGGGCCCGCGGTGACGGAGTCGAGGTGGGCGCCGGAGAACACCACGTTGTTGGTGTCGCCGCCGGGCCAGTCGGCGATGAGGTTGTAGCCGGTGGCACCGCCGGAGGTGAACTGCTGCACGGTGGTGGTGTATCCGGCGGCGTCCAGCTTGCCCTTGATGTAGTCGAGCGACGCCTTGTAGCCGGAGCGGCCATGGGCCCGGTTGCCGCCGTTG
Source organism: Streptomyces iranensis (assembly GCF_017874715.1). GTDB lineage: Bacteria > Actinomycetota > Actinomycetes > Streptomycetales > Streptomycetaceae > Streptomyces > Streptomyces iranensis. The sequence continues at coordinate 113,397 of NZ_JAGGLR010000027.1, forward strand.
GCGGTGGCGATGGACTGCAGCTGGGTCAGATGGGCCTTCACATTGGCCACGGAGATGTCGGGTGCCGCGAGGGTGGTACGGGCGTCCGCCGGGTGCCGTGCCGATGCGGCGGCGGAGGTGGCGGGGGCGGCCGAGACCAGGGCGGCGACCGCCGTACCGGCGGCGGCCATGGCGGCCGTACGCCGTATCAGGGATCTTCGGGGGCGGGCTTGCGCGCATGAGGACATGGGGGGCTCCGGTTCCGAACGTGGACAGGACGGAATGACGTGACGCTGTGTGGTGCACGTGCCCGTGGGGCGGTGGAGCGGCGAACGTGCTGATGCTCCGGGCGTGGCTGACTCCGCGTCAAGGGCGGAAACCGGACATCACCCGCCGGATATCGGTCCCGGCCGGACATCGGGCCCGACGGCGTCCGATGCCGCGACCTCCGGCGCGACCGCCTCCGGCGCGACCGCCTCCGGGACGACGGCCTCGGGCACAACAGCCTCCGGAACGACATCAGCCTCCGGAACCACAGCGGCCTCCACTGTCGCCGACAGCGCCCCCGCCCGCGCGGCGGCGTCGGCCAGCGCCCGCCGCGCCCGCCGGGCGGTGCGCAGCGCGTCCCAGGTCAGCAGCGCGAGCGCGAGCCAGACGAGGGCGAAGCCCGCCCACCGTTCGGGTGGCATCGACTCGTGGAAGACGGTGAGCCCGAGTGCGAACTGGAAGGTCGGCGCCACGTACTGGAGCATCCCGATCGTCGACAGCGGCAGCCGCACCGCCGAGGCCCCGAAGCAGATCAGCGGCAGCGCCGTGACGAAGCCGCAGCTCGCCAGCAGCGCCGCGTGCCCGGCGCCCTCGCGTCCGAACGTGCTGCCGCCGTGCGCCCCGAGCCAGATCAGGAAGCCGAGCGCGGGCAGGAACTGCACGGCGGTCTCGGCGGCCAGCGACTCCAGCCCGTCGAGACCGACCCGCTTCTTGGCCAGGCTGTATGTCGCGAAGGTGAAGGCGAGGGTGAGCGCGATCCACGGCGGCTTGCCGTAGCCCACCGTCAGCACGGCCACGGCCACCACTCCGACGCCGACCGCCGCCCACTGCGCGGGCCGCAGCCGCTCACGCAGCAGCAGCACCCCGAAGGCGATGCTGACCAGCGGGTTGGTGAAGTATCCGAGCGCGGTCTCCACCACATGCCCGCTGTTGACGCTCCAGATGTACAGACCCCAGTTGACCGAGATCACGGTCGCGGCGAGCGTGATCATGCCCAGTCGCCTGGGCTGCCGCAGCAGCGGCCGTATCCAGCTCCAGCGGCGCAGCACCAGCAGCACCAGACCGACGGCCGCCAGTGACCACACCATCCGGTGGGCGAGGATCTCCATCGCCGCGGCGGGCTCCAGCAGCGGCCAGAAGAGCGGCACCAGACCCCAGATGCCGTATGCCGCGAAGCCGTAGAGGAGACCGGCGCGATCGACGCGGTCCTGCTGGTTCTGCGGCGTCACGGCACCCTCTCCGACGGCATGACGAACCTCCGGCGGGCCCGTTCCGAGGGTCCGAAGGTAGCGCTGGTGAGGCCCGCCTGTCATTTCCGTATCGGAATACGGTCATGACAGGCGGGCCGCGGCGCGTACGGGTGGGTCAGCCCTTGAGCGCGGCCGCCACCGAGTCCGCGATGGGCGTGGTCGGACGGCCTATGAGCCGGGACAGCTCACCCGGGGTGGCGTCCAGCCGGCCGCGCCCGATGGCCGCCTCGACATCGGAGAGGATCACGGCGAGCGGCTCGGGGACGCCCGCGCCGGTGAGGATGGACTGGTACTCGGCGGGGGAGACGGCGCCGTAGACGATCTCCTTGCCGGACTGCCGGGCGACCACCTCGGCGTACTCGGCGAAGCCCCAGGCGGTGTCGCCGGACAGCTCGTACGCCTTGCCCTCGTGGCCCTCACTGGTCAGGACGGCGACGGCGGCCGCCGCGTAGTCGGCGCGCGCGGCGGAGGCGACCCGGCCCTCGCCCGCGGCGCCCACGACGGCGCCGTGCTCCAGGACGGTGGAGAGGTTCTCGGTGTAGTTCTCGTTGTACCAGCCGTTGCGCAGCAGTACGTACGGCAGGCCGGAGTCGGTGATCGCCTGCTCGGTGGCCTTGTGCTCCTCGGCCAGCGAGAAGTCGGCGGCGGGGCCGCCCAGGACGCTGGTGTAGGCGAGCAGCGCGACACCGGCCTCCTTGGCGGCGTCGATGACGGCCTGGTGCTGCGGCACCCGCTGCCCGACCTCGCTGCCGGAGATCAGCAGCACCTTGTCCCCGGCGGCGAAGGCGCCGGGGAGCGTCTCGGGCCGGTTGTAGTCGGCCACATGCAGCCGCACCCCGCGGTCGGCGAGGGCGGCGGCCTTCGCGGTGTCGCGCACGACCGCGGTTATCCGGTCGGCGGGGACCTTCTCCAGCAGCCCCTCGACGACGAGGCGGCCGAGGTGGCCGGTGGCTCCGGTGACGACGATGCTCATATGCGTGACTCTCCTGGTTCGGGATCGGCACACCCACTCTAAGGGAAGCGCTAACCAAGAGAAAGGTACTTCCGGTTAAGTAAGTGTGTTCATTCGGGGCCGGGCCGCTCCCCGGGCCCCCGCTCCCCGGCATCCCGCTCCCCGGCATCCCTCTCCCCGGGCCCCCGCTCCCGCGCCGCGAGGCTGACGGCGAACGGCAGGATCGTCACCGCGACGCCCGGCAGCCGCTCCAGCGCTTTGGCCAGCGACTCCGCCGTGCCCCGGTGCAGCAGCTTGCCCAGCGGGGAGGCGTAGGTGCGGCGCGGCACCAGCAGGGTCAGCGCGGTCCGCCCGTCCTCGGTGGTACGGGCCGCCAGCTCCATCACGGCGTGGCGCAGCCGCCGGTCCGGGCACTCCACGACCTCCAGCGGCACCGTCACCCCCGCCGTGGCCTCCCATCGCGCCATCAGCCGCCTGGCGTGCGTCTCGTCCACCATGAAGTGCACCGCGCGGACCTCGTCGGGCCGCAGCTCGTGCGCGTACCGCAGCGCCTTGACCGTCGCGAGGTCGATGCTGTCCGCCAGGACGAAGACCACATGGCGCCGCCAGCGCGGGACGTCGTCCCCGGGGCGCTCCACCGCCTCCAGGGCGGCCGCCTCCGCGCGGTACTCGCGGTTGATCCGGATCAGCGCCCAGACCCCGAGCGGGAAGACCACCACGACCAGCCAGGCGCCCTCGGTGAACTTGGTGATCCCGAAGATCAGCACCACGGCTGCGGAGACCACCGCGGTGCTGAGGTTCACCGCGACCTTCCACATTCGCCCCGGCTCCCGGCGCCGCAGGTGATGGGCCGTCATCCCGGACCCGGCCATGGTGAAGGCGGTGAACACCCCGATCGCGTACAGCGCCACCAGCCGGTCCACGTTGGCCTTGGTGACCACCAGCAGCGCCAGCGCCACCACGGTCAGCGACACGATCCCGTTGGAGAAGGCCAGCCGGTGGCCGCGCCGGGTCAGCTGCCGGGGCAGAAAGCGGTCCTCGGCCACGAAGCTGGCCAGGAACGGGAAGCCGGTGAAGGGCGTGTTGGCGCCCGTGTAGAGGATGAGCGCGGTCGCCAGCTGGACGAACGCCAGCCCCAGGGCGCCCGGCACCCCGCCGCCGAAGACCAGATGGGCCTCCTGCGCGAGGACGGTCGGGGTGCCGTCCCGGTACGGGATGGCGTGGGTGAAGTGGGCCAGGGCGGAGACCCCGAGGACCAGCGTGCCCAGGACACAGCTCATCGTGACCAGCGTGCGGCGGGCGTTGCGGCCCTTGGGGTCGCGGAAGACCGAGACGCTGTTGGAGATCGCCTCCAGACCGGTCAGCGACGAGCCGCCGTTGGCGAACGAGCGCAGCACGATGAAGAGCGAGGCGCCGTAGAGCCAGCCGCTGTCCGGAGTGCCGAGGTGCACGGCGCCCGCGGCGTGCATATCGGCGTGCGGCAGCGTCCCGGTGAGTCCGCGGATCACGCCGACCACCAGCATCAGGCCGATGGCGAGGATGAACAGGTAGGCGGGCACCATGAAGACCCGCCCGGCCTCCCGCAGTCCGCGCAGATTGCCGTAGGCGAGGATCAGGATCACCAGGGCGCTCAGCGGCAGTTGGAGATGGTCGATACCGGTCCAGGTGCCGCCGACGAGATGGGCGAACGAGATGATCGCGTTGGTGCCCGCCGAGACCTGGACCGCGACGGTGACGATGTAGTCCACCAGCAGTGCCACGGACGCGATCTGGGCGATGTCCGGGCCGAAGTTCTCCCGCGCCACCACATACGAGCCGCCCGCCCGGGTGTAGATCATCACCACATCGCTGTAGCAGAGCGTGACCAGCAGCAGTACCAGCAGGATCGCCCCGGTCACCGGGAGGATCATGGTGAACGCCGCGACCCCGATGACCGGCACCAGCACCCGCAGCATCTCCTCGCTGCCGTACGCCGTCGAGGAGATGCAGTCGGAGGCCAGCACGCCCAGCGCGGCCGGGTTGCTCAGCTTCTCGCGCCGGATCCGCTCGGTGACCAGGGGCGGGCCGAGCAGCAGCCGCTTGAGGCGGTAGCCGGGGCGGTCGGGCGGCTGGAGCGGGGCGGCGGTGTCGGCCATGCGGATAGCAGAGCGGGTGCCCGGCCGGGGCGCGGTCAGACGCTCCGGCCGGGCACCCGCCTGTGCCCGGATGTACGAACGCGCCCGCCGGGCGCCTTACGGGGGTCAGCCCACGACGGTCCAGGTGTCGCCGCCCGCGAGCAGCGCACCGAGGTCGCCCTTGCCCTTGAGCTCCACGGCGTTGTCGAGCTGGTCGGACATCTGGGTGTCGTAGACCGGGCGCTCCACATCGCGCAGCACCCCGATGGGGGTGTGGTGGAGGGTGTCGGCGTCGGCGAGCCGGGTCAGCGCGAACGCATTGGTGGGCGAGGCCGCGTGGGCGTCGTGCACCAGCACCTGGTGCTCGTTCTCGGCGGTGACGGTGACCACTTCGAGGTCGCCGGTGCGCTGGTCGCGGACGACGCCCTTGGACTGGTCGGTGCCGAAGCGGATCGGCTGCCCGTGCTCCAGCCGGATCACGGCCTCCTGGGCCTGATCCTTGTCCTTGAGGGTCTCGAAGGCGCCGTCGTTGAAGATGTTGCAGTTCTGGTAGATCTCCACCAGCGCGGTGCCCGGGTGGGCCGCCGCCTGCCGCAGCACCTCGGTCAGGTGCTTGCGGTCGGAGTCCACGGTGCGGGCCACGAAGCCCGCCTCGGCGCCCAGCGCGAGCGACAGCGGGTTGAACGGCGCGTCCAGGGAGCCCATCGGGGTCGACTTGGTGATCTTGCCGACCTCGGAGGTGGGGCTGTACTGCCCCTTGGTCAGGCCGTAGATGCGGTTGTTGAAGAGCAGGATCTTCAAGTTCACATTGCGGCGGAGTGCGTGGATCAGGTGGTTGCCGCCGATCGACAGCGCGTCGCCGTCACCGGTGACGACCCATACCGACAGATCGCGGCGGGAGGCGGCCAGGCCGGTGGCGATGGCCGGGGCGCGGCCGTGGATGGAGTGCATCCCGTAGGTGTTCATGTAGTACGGGAAGCGCGAGGAGCAGCCGATGCCGGAGACGAAGACGATGTTCTCCTTCGCCAGGCCCAGTTCGGGCATGAAGCCCTGGACGGCGGCGAGGACCGCGTAGTCACCGCAGCCGGGGCACCAGCGGACCTCCTGGTCGGACTTGAAGTCCTTCATCGTCTGCTTGGTGTCGCTCTTGGGCACCAGGGAGAGCGCGTGCCGAGCCGATGCCGCGCCCTCGGCGATGGTGTCAGTCATCGATGGCCTCCTTGAGGGCGGTGGCGAGCTGTTCGGCCTTGAAGGGCAGTCCGCGGACCTGGGTGAAGGAGCGGGTGTCGACCAGATAGCGGGCGCGCAGCAGCGTCGCCAGCTGCCCCAGGTTCATCTCCGGCACCACGACCTTCTCGTAACCCGCAAGCACCTTGCCGAGGTTGGCCGGGAAGGGGTTGAGATGGCGCAGATGGGCCTGGGCGATCCGGTCGCCCGCGGTGCGGACGCGGCGCACCGCCGCGGTGATCGGGCCGTACGTGGAACCCCACCCCAGGACCAGGGTGCGGGCGTCGCCGGTCGGGTCGTCCACCTCGATGTCCGGCACCGCGATGCCGTCCACCTTGGCCTGGCGGATGCGGACCATGTGGTCGTGGTTGGCCGGGTCGTAGGAGATGTTCCCCGTGCCGTCCTGCTTCTCGATACCGCCGATCCGGTGCTCGAGACCGGGCGTTCCGGGCACGGCCCAGGGGCGGGCCAGCGTCTTGGGGTCGCGCTTGTACGGCCAGAAGACCTCGGTGCCGTCGGCGAGTTCGTGGTTGGGGCCGGCCGCGAACTGGACGCGCAGATCGGGCAGCTCGTCGACGTCCGGCACCCGCCAGGGCTCCGAGCCGTTGGCCAGATAGCCGTCCGACAGCAGGAACACCGGGGTGCGGTAGGTCAGGGCGATCCGGGCGGCCTCGAGCGCGGCGTCGAAGCAGTCGCCCGGGGTCTTCGGGGCCACGATCGGCACCGGGGCCTCGCCGTTGCGCCCGTACATGGCCTGCAGCAGGTCCGCCTGCTCGGTCTTGGTGGGCAGCCCGGTGGAGGGGCCGCCGCGCTGGATGTCGATCACCAGCAGCGGCAGCTCCAGCGACACCGCGAGCCCGATGGTCTCCGACTTCAGCGCCACACCGGGGCCGGAGGTGGTGGTCACGGCGAGGGAGCCGCCGAAGGCCGCGCCCAGCGCGGCACCGATACCGGCGATCTCGTCCTCGGCCTGGAAGCTGCGCACGCCGAAGTTCTTGTGCTTGGACAGCTCGTGCAGGATGTCCGAGGCCGGGGTGATCGGGTACGACCCCAGGAACAGCGGCAGATCCGCCTGGCGGGAGGCCGCGATCAGCCCGTACGACAGCGCCAGGTTTCCGGAGATGTTCCGGTAGGTCCCGGTGGGGAACGCGGTGGTGGCCGGGGCGACCTCGTAGGAGACGGCGAAGTCCTCGGTGGTCTCGCCGAAGTTCCAGCCCGCCCGGAAGGCGGCCACGTTCGCCTCGGCGATCTGCGGCTTCTTGGCGAACTTCTGGCGCAGGAACTTCTCGGTGTTCTCGGTCGGCCGGTGGTACATCCACGACAGCAGCCCGAGCGCGAACATGTTCTTGCTGCGCTCGGCCTCCTTGCGGGACAGCCCGAATTCCTTCAGCGCCTCGATGGTCAGCGTGGTGAGCGGCACCGGGTGGACGCGATAGCCGTCCAGCGAGCCGTCCTCCAGGGGGCTTTGGTCATAGCCGACCTTGGCCATGGGGCGCTTGGTGAACTCGTCGGTGTTGACGATGATTTCCGCCCCGCGCGGCACATCGGGGAGGTTGGCCTTCAGTGCGGCCGGGTTCATCGCCACCAGCACGTTCGGCGCGTCACCTGGTGTGAGGATGTCGTGATCGGCGAAGTGGAGCTGGAAGCTCGACACTCCGGGCAGCGTGCCGGCGGGGGCGCGGATCTCCGCCGGGAAGTTCGGCAGGGTCGACAGGTCGTTTCCGAACGACGCCGTCTCCGAGGTGAACCGGTCACCCGTGAGCTGCATACCGTCGCCGGAGTCCCCCGCGAACCGGATGATCACCCGGTCCAGACGGCGGACCTCCTTGCCACCGTCTGCTGATCGCTGCCCCCCGGCGGGCATCTGCCCGCCCTGCTGATCGGCTGGTTCGGCCTGCTCGGCCGGGCTACTGACCTGGCTGGTCACTGCTTCGGACCTCCCTTGAGGCGGCGCTCCTGGACAGTCGGTGCCGACCGGTTGTTGTCCCATGACCATCGTACGTCGGTAAGGGTGGCCTTCCTTGGCCGGATCACATGGTGGACGCCGAAAGAAGAACCATATATGTCCTGGTTTGGCACGACGTGTCCCTCCCCCCTTGCTGTCATTCCTGCTGATCCCCCGTTCAGCCTTTGGCCCCGCTTTGGCGCGCGGGAGTCTGCTTTCAGGAATTGAGAGTCTCAGGAATTGAGATAAGTGAGGACGGCGAGCACCCGACGGTGATCCCCGTCACTCGGCGACAGGCCGAGCTTCAGGAAGATGTTGCTCACATGCTTCTCGACCGCGCCGTCGCTCACCACGAGCTGCCGGGCGATGGCCGAATTGGTACGGCCCTCCGCCATCAGCCCCAGGACCTCCCGCTCCCTCGGGGTGAGCCCGGCCAGCACATCCTGCTTGCGGCTGCGGCCCAGCAGCTGGGCGACCACCTCCGGGTCGAGCGCCGTGCCGCCCTGGGCGACCCGCACCACCGCGTCCACGAACTCGCGCACCTCGGCCACCCGGTCCTTGAGCAGATAGCCCACGCCCCGGCTGCTCCCCGCCAGCAGCTCGGTGGCGTACTGCTCCTCCACGTACTGCGACAGGACCAGCACCGCGAGACCCGGGTGGTCGCGGCGCAGCCGGACGGCCGCCCGCACCCCCTCGTCGGTGTGCGTGGGCGGCATCCGGACGTCGGCCACCACCACATCCGGTGGCGCGCCCTCGTCGGCCAGCTCCCGCACCGACTTGATCAGCGCTTCCGCGTCCCCGACGCCCGCGACCACGTCATGGCCCCGGTCGGTCAGCAGCCGGGTCAGCCCCTCCCGCAGCAGCACCGAATCCTCGGCGATGACTACCCGTACTCTGTCCGCCACGATGCTCGGCCCCCGTTTCACTCGGTTCGTCGGGACCAGCATCCCAGGGTTCGGCCGCTCGCGTCGCGCAGAACCGGCCGCGTACGGGCCGCGTACAAGTGGAGGGGTGTGCGCCGTCAGCGCCAGGGGAGCTCGGCGGTCACCGTGGTCGGGCCGCCCGCCGGGGAGTGGACGACGAGGACCCCGTCCACCGCGTCGATCCGCTCGGCCAGCCCGGCGAGACCCGAACCGGTGGAGGTGTCGGCCCCGCCCCGCCCGTCGTCCGTGATCTGGATCAGCAGCCGGTCCTCGGTGCGCCAGACGTCGACCTCGGCGGTGCGGGCGCCGCTGTGCTTGCTGATGTTCTGCAGCAGCTCGGAGACGGTGAAGTAGACGATGCCCTCGATCGCGGGCGCGGGCCGCTGCGGAAGGTCCACGGTCGCCTTCACCGGGACGGTGCAGCGGGCGGCGAGGGCGGAGAGGGCGGGGTCGAGGCCGCGGTCGGTGAGGATGGCGGGGTGGATGCCGCGGGCGAGGTCGCGCAGTTCCTGGAGGGCGAGCTTCACCTCGCCGTGGGCCTCGTCGACCATCTTCGCGGCGGCCTCCGGGTCCTCGTCCAGCTTCTCCTTCGCCAGGCCCAGATCCATGGCGAGGGCGACCAGCCGGGCCTGGGCGCCGTCGTGGAGGTCGCGTTCGATCCGGCGCAGGTCGGCGGAGGCGGTGTCCACCACCGTCCCCCGGTCCGACTCCAGCTCCCAGACCCGGCTCGCCAGCCGGGACGGGCCGAGCAGCCCGGTCACCATGATCCGGTCGACCGAGGTCAGCGCCCGCATGATCCACGGGGTCAGCAGCAGGACCAGCACCCCGGCGGCGCAGGTCACGGCGATCTCGAACGGGGTGTCCAGATAGAAGTCGTGCCCGCGGTCGTCCCCGAAGACCTGCAGACCCGGCTCGTCCAGATACCGCGGGAAGACCCAGCGCCACAGCGGATAGGTCGCGAAGCCCCAGCCGTAGGAGGTGAACGCCACCGCGAAGCCGAAGGAGAACACCGCCCACGGCAGATGGATCAGCGCGTAGATCACATGCCGCCAGGACGTGCCGCTCCTGAGCAGCGCGCCCACCCAGGCGACCGGCCCGCGCCTGCCCCCGCGACCGCCCCTCCGGCCGAGCACGGGCTCGGGCTCGGCCACCTCCAGCCCCAGCAGCGCCCTGGCGCGGGCCCGCTCGACGACGCCGAGCGCCCGGCAGCCCGCGAGGGCGGCGCCGAGCACCGGGACGCCGAGGAAGGTGATCAGCAGTCCGGCGCCGAGCGCGATCATCGTGACCGTGTAGACGAAGGTGAGGATGGCCATCGGCAGGCTGATCAGGACATAGAGGAACTCGCGCCACACGCGGCCCTGGAACGGCGCCTTCAGCGCTGCGGGCAACAGATGGCCACGGGGCTCGGTCCCCGGCTCGTAGGGGCGGTATGCGGTGGCCATCGTCTCGTCCGTCCTCCGGGGGCCTGATCGGTCGCGCGTCTGCGTAACCCCAAGAGTCCCGGAGCGGGGTCGGCCCGGCCATCGGGTGGGTCGGCCTCTTCACCGGGGGGTTAGCCCTACCTCGAGGGGTGCGGTCAGGACCTCGAGGGGTGCGGTCAGGACCTCAAGGGGTGCGGTCAGGACCTCAAGAGGTCAGGACCTCAAGGGGTGCGGTCAGGGGTCAGACCCTTCGCCCGGACCGTGCCACCGCCGCGCCCGCCGCCGACCCGGTCCGGTGGCGCCAGGGCAACTCGGCGGTCACGGCGGTCGGCCCACCGGACGGCGAGTCCACCACGAACAGCCCGTCCACCGAGCCCAGCCGCTCCGCCAGGCCCGCGAGCCCCGTGCCCCCGTCGGTGGACGCCCCGCCGCGCCCGTCGTCCCGCACCTGGATCAGCAGCCGGTCCTCGGTGCGCCACAGCTCGACCTCGGCGGTCCGGGCGCCGCTGTGCTTGCTGATGTTCTGCAGCAGCTCGGAGACGGTGAAGTAGGCGATGCCCTCGATGGCCGGCGCAGGGCGTTCGGGCAGCTCGACCGCCACCTTCACAGGCACGGTGCAGCGGGCCGAGAGCGCGGAGAGGGCGGGGCCGAGGCCGCGGTCGGTGAGGATGGCGGGGTGGATGCCGCGGGCGAGGTCGCGCAGTTCCTGGAGGGCGAGCTTCACCTCGCCGTGGGCCTCGTCGACCATCTTCGCGGCGGCCTCCGGGTCCTCCTCCAGCTTCTCCTTCGCCAGACCGAGCCCCATGGCGAGGGCGACCAGCCGGGCCTGGGCGCCGTCGTGGAGGTCGCGTTCGATCCGGCGCAGGTCGGCGGCGGCGGTGTCCACCACGGTGCCCCGGTCCGACTCCAGCTCGGCGATCCGCCGCTCCAGCTCGTCGGAGGGGAACAGCAGCCCGCGCACCATCGCCCGGTCCGCATGCGTCAGCCCCCGGGCGATCCACGGGAGCACCGGCCAGGCCGCGAACAGCGAGGTCAGTGTGATCGCGAAGGTGACCACCGACCACGGCAGCCGGATCAGGGCGTAGAGCGTGGCCCGCCAGCCGACCGGGTCCCGCAGACTCGTCCACAGCCTGCCGAGGAAGCTGCTGTCCGGCTGGTACGGCAGGGGGCTGGGCTCATCGATGTGCACCGAGAGCAGCGCCCTGGCGCGGTTGCGCTCGAACCGGCCGAGCAGCCGGCTGAACCGCAGTCCCAGGGCCAGCAGGGGCAGGCCCACCACCGTGACGGCCAGTCCCAGACCCACGGCCAGCCAGACCAGGGTGAAGACGAAGCACACGATGCCCACCAGCAGATTGGCCAGGAGATGCGCGATCTCCTTCCAGGTCTGCGTGGGAAAGGCGAACGCGGGCGGGCGCGGCAGCCGCTCGTCGGCGCGGCCACGGCCGCCGCCGTCGGGGCCGTCGGAGCCGTCGACGGGCCCGTCGACGGGGGAACTGGAGGTCATGACAGCAAGACTGCCCGGCCCCGCGGGGGCTCCGCCATGGGGCTACCCCCACCGCATGGCGGACGGGCCGCCCGGCCGGGTGGCGGCAGGGCCTAGACTTCCCGTCCGTACGGATCGTCGAACACGCGAGGTCGACGAGGAGCGGACAAGCACCACGAGACCAGGGAGCGAGGGGCGGACGTGCCGGAGGCGACGACCGTACGCACCACCAGCGTCACCAGCGTCCAGCTCGCGGCCGACTACTTCCATGGCTATACGGTGGTCGGACTGCTGGCGGCGATCGGCGTGATCTTCGTCGCCGTGGCCTTCGGGGCCGGGCGGCTGCTACGGCCTGTCGTGCCCACGCCCGAGAAGCTGCTGACCTACGAGTGCGGAGTGGACCCCGTGGGCGAGGGCTGGGCCCACACCCAGGTCCGCTACTACGTCTACGCTTTTCTGTATGTGATTTTCGCCGTGGACTCGATCTTCTTGTTCCCGTGGGCGACGGTCTTCGCGGCGCCCGGCTTCGGGGCCGCCACGCTGGTGGAGATGTTCATCTTCCTCGGGTTCCTCGCCGTAGGTCTGCTGTACGCATGGAAGAAGGGCGTCCTGGAGTGGACGTGACACCGAACCCGACGCCGACGCCGACGCCGACGACGGCCTCCGGGCCGCCGATCCCCGCGCCCGCCCCGGTGGACCTGCCGGAGCCGCGCCGCCTCGGCACGCTGGCCCGGCTGGCCCCCGAGCCGATGAAGGTGGTCCTGAACTGGGGCCGCCGCTACAGCCTGTGGGTCTTCAACTTCGGGCTCGCCTGCTGCGCGATCGAATTCATCGCGGCGTCGATGGCCCGCCACGACTTCATCCGGCTCGGCGTGATCCCCTTCGCGCCGGGGCCGCGCCAGGCCGACCTGATGGTCGTCTCCGGCACGGTCACGGACAAGATGGCGCCCGCGGTGAAGCGGCTGTACGAGCAGATGCCGGAGCCGAAGTACGTGATCTCCTTCGGAGCCTGCTCGAACTGCGGCGGCCCCTACTGGGACTCGTACGCCGTGACCAAGGGCGTCGACCAGATCATCCCCGTCGACGTCTACGTCCCCGGCTGCCCACCCCGGCCCGAGGCGCTGCTCCAGGGCATCCTCAAGCTGCAGGAGAAGATCGCACGCGAGTCGCTGGGCGAGCGCTACGGCAATTCCGGCGCCGCCGCCTCAACGACAGCGGCCGGGGCCGCGGGCCGCCCGTCGGCGGCCGCGCTGCGCAGCGGGCTGGTCACGCCCCCGGGGCGGGAAGACACGCGATGACCGAGCGGAACGAGGCCAACGAGCCGAGCGGGACGGCGAACGAGCCGAGCGAGACGGCGGGGCCGAGGGCGGCCGTGAGGCCGAGCGGGACCGGGCCGACCGGGGCCGTGGCGCCGAGTGGGGCCGAACCGACCGAGGCCGGGCCGACCGAGGCCGAGCCGACCGGGGCGGCGCAGGCTGCGGGGGCCGCGAAGTCGACCGGGGCCGTGGAGGCGACCGGGGCGGCGGAGGCCGCGGAGGTCCCGGAGACCGAGGCATCCGGGACGGAGCCCGCGGCAGAGGCGGCGCCGCCCGTGGGCTGGCTGCCGCGTTCCGCCGCCGAACTGTTCGGCGAGGGCGCCACGGCGGCGGAGGCGTACGGCCTGCTGACCGTCGACGTCCCCGCCGACTCCTGGATCGCGGCGCTGGAGACGGCCCGCGACACCCTTGGCTGCACCTACTTCGACTGGCTGAGCGCGGTCGACGAGCCGGGCACCGGCTTCCGGGTGGCCGCGCGCGTCGTCGCCCTGGGAGCCCCCGGGGCAACGCCTGGGGCCACGCCCGGGGCTGGGCCCGGGGCCGGGCCCGCGGTGCGCGGTCTGCTGCTGCGCACCACCGTGCCGCACGAGGTCCCCGCGCTGCCGACCGCGACCGGCGTCTACGCCGGGGCGGCCTGGCACGAACGCGAGACCCACGAGATGTTCGGCATCGGTTTCCCCGGCCATCCCGGTCTCGCGCCGCTGCTGCTCCCCGACGGCTTCGAGGGGCATCCGCTGCGCAAGGACTTCGTACTGGCGGCCCGGGTCGTCAAGGCGTGGCCGGGCGCGAAGGAGCCGGGGGAGTCCGAACACGGCGGCCCCAAGCGGCGGCAGATGCTGCCACCGGGCGTCCCCGACCCCAACGAGTGGGGCCCGCTCAAGGGTCAGCTGCCCCCTGCCCCGGCCCGCCCGGCGCGGGGCGCCCGCGCGGCGGGCGCCGCCGCGGGCGAGCGTCCCGCCCGCCGCACCCGCAGCGCGACGGCGGGCTCGGCGAGCCAGCGCCCGGCGGGCGCGGAGGCGGCTGCGGAGAGCCAGCCCCCGGCGGCCGAACGCCCGGCCCGGCGCTCCCGCAGTGCGGGCGAGGGTTCGGCGAGCCAGCGTTCGGCGGGTGCGGAGGCTGCGGCCGAAGCCTCGGCCACGGACGCTGCCGCAGACGAGCCGTTGGCCTCCGCCGAGCCGACAGCGCCCGAGGCCCCGGCCCGCCCGCGCCGCCCCGCGCCGCAGAGCCGCTCGTCCGACGCTCCCTGGCACCACGCGCGCCCCGCGCGGGACGAGGACGCCGAGTCAAAGCGTGAGCCACAGGCACAGGCACATGAACCGGAACCGGAACCGGAACCGGAAGCGGAGACCGAGGCAGCCGGAGACGGACGCGGCGCGAAACCCGCACCCGCACCCGCACCCGCACCCGAACCCGGCGCCCCCGGCACCCCGGACGCCACCCCCGACAACGACACCGACGACCAGCCAGGAGGCACCGCGTGAACGACGTCCTCGACGTCGCGCTGCGACTGCTCGCCCTCCTGCTCGCCTTCCTCGTGCTGCCCCTGGTCGTGGGGCAGACCGAGCACAAGGTCATGGCCCATATGCAGGGCCGCCTCGGGCCGATGTACGCGGGCGGCTTCCACGGATGGGCCCAGCTGGTCGCGGACGGCGTGAAGTTCGCGCAGAAGGAAGACGTCGTACCGGCCGGTGCCGACCGGCGGATCTTCCAGCTCGCGCCCGCCGTCGCCCTGTTGCCGTACCTCCTCGTCCTCGTCGCGATCCCGATCGGCCCCGCCGAGGGCGCGGTCGGCCAGGTCGTGGACGCGGGCATCTTCTTCGTGCTCGCCGTGATGGGCGTCGGGGTGCTGGGTTCGCTGATGGCGGGCTGGGCCTCGGCGAACAAGTTCTCCCTCCTCGGCGGCCTGCGCACGGCCGCCCAGCTCATGGCGTACGAGCTGCCGATGCTGCTCACCGCCGCCTCCGTGGCGATGGCGGCGGGCACGGTCTCGCTGCCCGGCATCCTCGACGCGTTCGAGTGGTGGTGGGTGCCGTGGCAGATCGTCGGCGGGGTGGTGTTCTTCACCGCCGGTCTCGCCGAGCTCCAGCGCCCGCCGTTCGACGCGCCGATCGCCGACTCCGAGATCATCTTCGGTGCGTACACGGAGTACACGGGCCTGCGGTTCGCGCTCTTCCTGCTCGCCGAGTACGCGGGCATCGTCGTCCTGTGCGGGCTGACCACCATCCTCTTCCTCGGCGGCTGGCACGGTCCGTCCGCCGACGGCCTCGGCTGGCTGTGGACCCTGCTGAAGACGGCCGTCCTCGCCTTCATCGTGATCTGGCTGCGGGTCAGCTATCCGCGGCTGCGTGAGGACCAGCTGCAGCGGTTCGCCTGGACCTGCCTCATTCCGCTCTCACTGGCCCAGATCGCCCTCACCGGCGTCGTCAAGGTGGTGATCTCCTGATGGGCATCCCCGGATCCGGTCTGGCCAAGGGCCTGGCCGTCACCCTCCGCACGATGACCCGGAAGTCGCACACCGCGCAGTATCCGGACGCGCAGCCCGAGCTGCCGCCCCGCACCCGCGGGGTGATTGGGCTGTTCGAGGAGAACTGCACGGTCTGCATGCTGTGCGCCCGCGAATGCCCGGACTGGTGCATCTATATCGACTCGCACAAGGAGACCGTGCCCCCGGTCGTCCCGGGCGGGCGCGAGCGCAGCCGCAATGTGCTGGACCGGTTCGCGATCGACTTCGCGCTGTGCATGTACTGCGGTATCTGCATCGAGGTGTGCCCTTTCGACGCGCTGTTCTGGTCGCCGGAGTTCGAGTACGCGGAGGAGGACATCCGCGATCTCACCCATGAGCGGGACAAGCTCCGCGAGTGGATGTGGACGGTGCCCGCGCCGCCCGCGCTCGACCCGCGCGCCGAGGAGCCCAAGGAGCTCGCCGCCGCCCGTAAGGCCGCCGACAAGCTTGCCGCCGCCGAGGCCGCACAGGCCGCCGAGGCCGCGCAGGCGGAGGCCGAGCGCGGACCCGGCGGGACCGAGAACGGGAACGAGAACGGGACCGAGAACGGGAACGGAGCCGCCTCGTGAGCCCTGCGGTCCACTTGGCCGCTACCGGCCACGGGTTCCTGTCGCCGACCGGAGTCGAGATCGCCTTCCTGCTGGTGGGCATCGCGACCTTCGGCGCGGCCATCGTCACCGTCACCACCAAACAGCTGGTGCACGCCGCCCTGTGGCTGGTGGTGGCGCTCGGCGGCCTCGCCGTGGAGTACCTCCTGCTCACGGCGGAGTTCATCGCCTGGGTGCAGGTGCTGATCTACGTCGGCTCCGTCGTCGTCCTCCTCCTCTTCGGGCTGATGCTCACCAAGGCGCCCATCGGCCGCTCCCCGGACGCCGATTCGGGCAACCGCCCGGCCGCGCTCGCGGTGGCCGTGGCCGCCGCGGGCGTCCTGGTGTGGGTGGTCGTGGACGCCTTCCGGACCACCTGGATCGAGCTGGACAAGGGCGTGCAGGGCTCCACCGCCGTCTCCGGTGAGAGCCTCTTCCGCCACTGGGTGCTGCCGTTTGAGGCGCTGTCCGTGCTGCTCCTCGCCGCGCTCGTCGGCGCGATCGTCCTCTCCCGCAAGAGCGGCCACGACAGCGGCCCAGGTGTCGGCCACGAAAGTGGCCCACGCGCCGGCCACGGCAAGGAGATGCGCTGATGCACCTCGCCTACCCCGCCGTGCTCGCCGTCCTCCTCTTCTGCACCGGTCTGTACGGCGTCCTCGCCCGCCGCAACGCGATCCTGATGCTGATGTCGGTCGAGCTGATGCTCAACGCCGTCAACCTCAACCTCGTCGCCTTCGACGTCTGGCTCCGCGACACCCTGCACGCGGGCCAGGCGCTGACCCTCTTCACCATCGCCATCGCCGCCGCCGAGATCGGCATCGGCCTCGCCATCGTCCTGCTCGTCTATCGCAACCGCGGCACCTCCGACGTCGACCGGCTGCGGGACCTGGCCGACCCCCCGTCGGCCGGCCAGGACCCGATGGACGACAGCATGGCAGCACCCACTGACAACGACGCCGACCAGGCACGACGCGCCCGGAGGCAGACCGCGTGACGACCACGACCGCCGCCGTTCTCGTCCCCCTCCTGCCGTTCCTCGGCGCCGTCGCCGGGCTCCTGCTCGGCCGCCGCGCCCCCGGTTTCGTCCGCCCCCTCGCGGTGCTGCCGACCCTCGCCGCGGCCGGGCTCGCCGTGCTCGTCGCCGTGCGGCAGGGCGGCGGAGCGGGCGGCGGCACGGCCCCGCTCACCGCCGTGACCCGGCTCGCCGACACCGGCTCGGTCCCCGTCGACCTGGCCCTCCAGGTCGACGGCTTCGCCGCCCTGGTCGCGGTCCTCGTCGCCGTCGTCGCCTGCTGTGTGCAGATTTACTCGACCGGCTATCTGCGGGACGACCCCCGCTACCCCTCCTACGCCGCGCTCGTCTCCCTCTTCACCGCCGCGATGCTCCTCGTCGTCTACTCCGACGACCTGATCGTGCTGCTCGTCGGCTGGGAGATCATGGGCATCTGCTCGTACTTCCTGGTGGGCCACTACTGGGAGACCGCGGCCGCGCGCTCCGCGTCCCTCAAGGCGTTCCTGGTCACCAAGCTCGGCGACGTTCCGTTCCTGATCGGCATCTTCGCGCTCGCGGGCGACACCGGCACGTTCCGCATCAGCGAGATCCACACCCGGCTGACCTCCGGGACCGCCGGGGCGCCGCTGGACCACCCCACCCTGATCGCGCTGCTGCTGCTCGCCGGGGTCGCGGGCAAGTCCGCGCAGTTCCCGCTGCACACCTGGCTGCCGGACGCGATGGCCGGTCCCACCCCGGTCTCCGCGCTGATCCACGCGGCCACCATGGTCGCCGCCGGTGTCTATGTGGTGGCCCGGCTGCTGCCCGTCTTCGCCTCATCCGCCGCCGCGCTCGCCGTACTGGCCGCCATGGCGGCCGTGACGATGGTCGGCTCGGCGCTCGCCGCGCTCGCCCAGGACGACATCAAACGCGTCCTCGCCTACTCGACCGTCGGCCAACTCGGCTATATGACGGGCGCGCTGGCCGTCGACGACCGGGGCGCCGCCGTCTTCCACCTCATCACCCACGGCGCGTTCAAGGCGCTGCTCTTCCTCGGCGCGGGCGTGGTGATCCACGCCGCCGGCAGCAACTCCCTGGCCGCCATGTCCCGGATGAGCGGCCTCGCCCGGCGCATCCCCGACGCCTTCTGGACGATGACGGTCGCACTGCTCGCGCTCGCCGCCATCCCGCCCTTCGCGGGCTTCTTCTCCAAGGAGGCCGTCCTCGGCGCGGCCGAGCACGCCGCCACCGGCCACACTTCCGGCGTTCCGGAGGGCGTCGGCTGGACCGTGCTTCTCGCCGGACTGCTCACCGCGCTCCTGACCGCCGGATACGCGGCCCGGCTGTGGCTGCTCGCCTTCCGCGGCCAGGGCGAGCCGGTCCCCGACCACGGCAAGCAGCCGGTGGCCATGAACGTCGTCCTATGGGTGCTGTTCCTCCCCACGGCCGCCCTCGGCCTCGCCTACGGCACGCTGCCCGACTGGTTCGACGGCGAGTCCCTCACCCCGACCCTCACCACGTCCGTCCTCGGCACCGGGCTGGCCCTCGGCGGCGCCCTCGTCATGTACGGCGCCTGGCGGCACAGTTCGGCGAGCGCCCGCCGGGTCCCGCTCGGGGCGGTGGCTGCCCACCCGGAGGCCGCCGACGCCGTCTCCGAGGCCGAGGCCATCGCCACTCACGAGGCGGCCTACGGCTCCATCGCGGGCGCCAGCGACCCCGCCGACCCCGGGCGGCTGCTCCTGGGCCCGCTGCACCGCCACGCGGCCGTCGGCTTCCACCTCGACGCCGTCTACAGCGCCCTGTTCGTCCGGCCCGTGCGGGCCGCCGCCCGGCTCGTCCACTTCCTGGACCGCGAGGTCGTGGAGACGTACGTACGCGGCGCGGGCGGTGCGCCCCGGCTGCTAGGCGCGGCCGTGCGCCGCGCCCAGACCGGCAATGTGCAGACCTACCTCGGCGCGCTGCTCGCGGGCTCCCTCGTCCTGGCCGTGGCCGCCGTCCTCGTCGCAGCGGGAGCCTGACCCGTGAACCACACCGTCCAGCAACTCCTCCTCGCCGCCCTGGTCGTGCTCCCCCTGCTCGGCTCCGTCGCCGCGCTGCTCCCGGCCCCGCCCGGACTGCGCGGCCGCGGGCCCGACCAGGCCGTCATGCGCCACGGCGTGACCGTCACCGGTGTGGTGCTCGCCGCCGCCATCGCCCTGGCCGCCGGTTTCGACCACGACCACCCGGCCAGGATGCAGGCCCAGACCGACATCGGCTGGATCCCGGCCCTGGACATCCGCATCCACCTCGGCGTGGACGGCGTCTCGCTGCCGCTGCTCGTGCTGACCGCGCTGCTGACCTTCCTCAGCGCGCTCTACGCCTACTTCAACCGGCCCTCCGGACCGTCCCCCAAAGCGTTCGTGGCGCTGCTGCTCCTCCTGGAGTCCGGCACCCTGGCCAGCTTCGCGGTGCTGGACCTGATGCTGTTCTTCCTGGCGTTCGAGATGGTCCTCATCCCGATGTACTTCCTCATCAACCGGTGGGGAGGCGCCGAACGGGAGCGCGCCGCCTGGCGGTTCATCCTCTACACGCTGCTCGGCTCCGTCGTCATGCTGCTCGGCCTCCTCCTCGTCGGGCTCAAGGGCGGCACCTTCGACATGGTGGCACTCGCCACCGATGCGTCTGACGGCGCCTCCGGACTGAGTCACACCACCCAGCTCATCGCGGCCCTCGCCATCATCGCCGGACTCGCCGTCAAGGCCCCGATGTGGCCGCTGCACAGCTGGCTCCCGGACGCCCACACCGCCGCCCCCACCGTGGGCTCGGTGCTGCTGGCGGGCGTGCTGCTCAAGATGGGCACGTACGGCCTCGTCCGCATCGTGCTGCCGATGACCCCCGACGCGGCCCACACCTACGCGCCCTACCTCGCCGCGTTCGCCGTGGTCGGCATCATCTACGGATCCCTCGCCTGCCTCGCCCTCGCTCGCGCGGGCGCCAAGGGCGACCTCAAGCGGCTGATCGCCTACTCCTCCGTCGGCCATATGGGCTTCGTGCTGCTGGGCATCGCGACCCTCACCCCCACCGGCGTGAACGGCGCGCTCTTCGCCAACATCGCCCACGGCCTGATCACCGGACTGCTCTTCTTCCTCGTCGGTGCCCTCAAGGACCGCTCCGGCACCACCGACCTCGACCAGCTCTCGGGCACCAGCGGCGCCGCCCTCTACGGCAGGGCGCCGCGCCTCGGCGGGCTGCTCGCCTTCGGCGCCGTGGCCTCCCTGGGGCTGCCCGGACTCGCCGGGTTCTGGGGCGAGATGCTCGCCATGTTCGGCGCCTTCGACCCCGCCGACGGGCTCAGCCGCCCGGCGTATCTCACCTATATGGCGCTCGCCGCCTTCGGCACCCTGCTCACCGCCGCCTACATGCTCATCGTCGTACGGCGCGTCTGCATGGGCGACCATCCGATCGAGCCCGGCACCGGGAGCGAGGCCGAGCGGCCCGCCCTGGCCGACGTCCACGGCCATGAATTCGCCGCCTGGAGCCCTCTGGTGGCCCTCACCGTCCTCGCGGGACTGTGGCCCGCGGCCCTCCTCGGCCTCACCGACCCGGCCGTGCAGCAGCTCCTCGCGGGAGGCACCCGATGACTCCGAACGCCTCGAGTCTCGCCACGAGCCTCGTCCAGTCCGTCGACTGGCTCGCCGTCGCACCGCCCACCATCGCGGCCCTGGCGGGCCTCGCCGTCCTCGTCGCGGACCTCTTCCTGCCCGAGCGCAGAAAGCACCTGCTGGGCTGGGGAGCGATAGCGGGACTGGCCCTGGCCGCGCTCGCACTGCTGCCGCTGCTGGACGGCGACCGCTCCACCTTCTGCCTGACCACCGGCGCCCACGCGTGCAGCTACACGGCCGACACGTTCGCGCTCGTCATCCAGTTCCTGGTGCTCGGCGGGGCGCTGCTCACCGCGCTGCTGTCCTTCAGCGCCCTCGACGACCTCAAACTCCCCGCGGGCGAGTTCTGGTTCCTGCTGCTGTCCTCCGCCGCCGGGGCCGCGCTGCTGCCCGCCTCCCGCGATCTGGCCACCCTGGTCATCGCCCTCGAAGTGGCCTCGCTCCCGGCCTTCGCCCTCGTGGGCCTGCGCCGCGGCGACCGCCTCTCCTCCGAGGCCGCGCTGAAGTTCTTCCTCTCCTCGGTCACCGCGACGGCCGTGATGCTGCTCGGCGTCAGCTTCGTCTACGCCGCCACCGGCAGCCTCCACCTGTCCCGGATCGCCGACGCCCTCACCCATGTCGACCCGCGGCTGGACACGCTCGCCCAGGCGGGCGTCGTGCTCACGCTGGTCGGCTTCGCGTTCAAGACCGCCGCCGTGCCTTTCCACTTCTGGGTGCCCGACACCTATGTCGGCGCGCCGGTGCCCGTCGCGGCGTATCTGTCCGTCGTCGGTAAGGCGGTCGGGTTCTCCGGCCTCATCCTGGTGACCGTCCTCGCCTTCCCCTCCTACGCCGATGTGTGGGGCCCGGCCGTGGCGGTCCTGGCCGCCCTCACCATGACCGCGGGGAACGCCGCGGCGCTGCGCCAGCGCCCGGAGCGCTCCTTCAGCGCCGTACGGCTGCTCGCCTGGTCGTCCGTCGGCCAGGCGGGCTATCTGCTGGTCCCGATCGCCGCCGCCGGCTACGCCGACTCGGACCAGGACGCGTCCCGTGCCATCGGCTCCACGGTCGCGTACGCCCTGATGTATGCGGTCGTGAATCTCGGTGCCTTCGCCGTGGCCGCCCTGGTGGCCCGTACGAGCCCGGCCAACCGGCTCACCGACTACCGCGGCCTGTACGCGGCCCGTCCGGCCGCCGCCCTGGCCCTCGGCTTCTTCCTGCTGTGCCTGGCCGGGCTGCCCCCGGGGGTCATCGGCCTCTTCGCCAAGGTGACCGTCTTCTCGGCGGCGGTGGACGCGGGGCTGGGCTGGCTCGCGGTGGTGATGGCGCTGAACGTGGTGGTGGCGCTCTACTACTACCTCCAGTGGACGACGGTGCTCTTCCGCGCCCCGGAGCCCGCCGCGGAGCCCGCCCCGGAGCCCGCCGCGGAGACGGAGCCCGTGCCCGCCGCCGGGCCTGCCACCACCCGCCCCCGCGCCGTCCCCCTTACGGCCGCCATCGCCCTCACCGCGGCCGCCGGCATCGCCCTCTCCGGAGCCCCGCAACTCGTCCTCCGGTTCGCCTCGAGCACCCTGCTGTAAGCATCCCCGCGGCCCCGTGGGTCACCCCACGGCCCCCACGCGGCCGCGCCCATGTGCACAAGGGAACTGGTGCCCTTCGCCTGGCGTTGACTTTTTCAGGAGGGTCCACTGGAAGGTGGAGACACCAGGCAAAGGGTTCCCCTGCGGCACATCGGGAGGGCACACCGTGCACCGCCGGCACAACGGGCTGAAGACCGCCGTACTCCTCGGTGGTCTGTCCGCGCTCATCATCGTCATCGGCAGCCTCTTCGGCCGTACCGGACTGATCATCGCGGTGATCGTCGCACTCGGGACCAACGCGTACGCCTACTGGAACAGTGACAAGCTGGCCCTGCGCGCGATGCGCGCCCGCCCCGTCAGCGAGTTCGAGGCGCCAGGGCTGTACCGGATAGTGCGCGAGCTCTCCACGGCCGCGCGCCAGCCGATGCCCCGGCTCTACATCTCCCCGACCGAGGCCCCCAACGCCTTCGCCACCGGCCGCAACCCCCGTAACGCGGCGGTGTGCTGCACCGACGGCATCCTGCGGCTGCTGGACGAGCGCGAGCTGCGCGGGGTCATCGGCCATGAGCTCAGCCATGTCTACAACCGCGACATCCTGATCTCCTCGATCGCGGGCGCGCTGGCCAGCGTCGTCATGTTCCTGGTGAACTTCGCCTGGCTGATCCCCATGGGCCGGTCCGACGACGACGACGGCCCCGGCTTCCTCGGCATGCTGCTGATCATGCTCCTGGGCCCGCTCGCGGCCTCCATCATCCAGCTCGCCGTGAGCCGCTCCCGCGAGTACGAGGCGGACGCCTCCGGCGCCCAGCTCACCGGCGACCCCCTGGCCCTCGCCAGCGCCCTGCGCAAGCTGGAAGCGGGCACCAAGCAGCTTCCGCTGCCGCCCGAGCCCCGGCTGGAGACCGCCAGCCATCTGATGATCGCCAACCCTTTCCGCGCCGGTGAGGGCATGGCCAAGCTCTTCTCCACCCACCCGCCCATGCGGGAGCGCATCGCCCGCCTCGAACAGATGGCAGGAGGCCGCCGACCGTGAAAACCCTTCTGAACCTGATCTGGCTGATCCTCTCCGGCATCTGGATGGCGATCCTCTATCTCCTCGCCGGGGTCCTGCTCTTCATCACGATCATCGGCATCCCGTTCGCGATCGCCTCCTGGCGCATCGCCGGCTTCGCCCTGTGGCCCTTCGGCCGCACCGCCGTCCCCCGCCGCGACGCCGGAGCCCCCTCCTGCGTCGGCAATGTCCTCTGGCTCGTCCTCGCGGGCTGGTGGCTGGCGCTCGGCCACCTCCTCACCGGTGTGGCCCTCTGCGTCACGATCATCGGCATCCCCCTGGGCCTGGCCAACTTCAAGCTCATCCCGATCTCCCTGGCCCCCTTGGGCCACGAAATCGTCCCCACCGACCAGCCCTTCGCCCACCGCTGAGCGGGGACGCCGACAACACCAGGGGCGGCACGGCCATGCCGCGCCGCCCCTGCCGCACCGGTCCGGGCACTGCCTACCGGTAGTTGACGAACTGCACCGCGAAGTCGAGGTCCTTGCCCTTGATCAGGGCGATCACGGCCTGAAGGTCGTCCCGGCTCTTGGAGGTCACCCGCAGCTCTTCGCCCTGCACCTGCGCCTTGACGCCCTTGGGGCCCTCGTCGCGGATGATCTTGGCGACCTTCTTCGCGTTCTCCTGCGAGATCCCCTCCTGCAGCGAGGCGAAGATCTTGTACTCCTTGCCCGACGCCTGCGGCTCGCCCGCGTCCAGGGCCTTCAGCGAGATCCCGCGCTTTACCAGCTTGGACTGGAAGACGTCGAGGATCGCCTTGACCCGCTCCTCGGAGTTGGCTCGCATCTCGATCCGCTCGCCCGACCACGCGATGGAGGCGCCGACGTTCTTGAAGTCATAACGCTGGGAGATCTCGCGGCTCGCCTGGTTCAGAGCGTTGTCGACCTCCTGCCGCTCGACCTTCGAGACGATGTCGAAACTGGAGTCGGCCATCTTGAGTTGGCTCCTCGTACGTAGATCCGTCAGTGGCACGGCCCAGCGGACCGCTCCGGCCAGCCTAGCGATCTCGGCCATGATCGAGCGGCGATCAACCGGGTGGCGAAGCACCCCTGCGCATCAGGTATTGTTTACGTCGTTGCCAGGGAGCAGCGCCGCGAGAGCGGGGCACCTGGCCACATCCCAGGCGGTGTGCCCGAGTGGCCAATGGGAGCGGACTGTAAATCCGTCGGCTTAGCCTACCCAGGTTCGAATCCTGGCGCCGCCACACTCAAGAAACGGCCCCCGAGCTGCGAAAACGCAGCCGGGGGCCGTTTTCTTTTATGCCCGAACCCCGGGCCCGGCCTCGTTCTGCGGGCGTCGCGGTTGCGCGTGATGATCGGTGGAGGGGGACCTGCCGCACTGGCGAGCCGATCACCAATCCGACTGAGAGAGGTGCCATCATGCGTGCTCTGCGTTTCGACCGCTTCGGCGATCTCCAGGTCCTGGGCCTGGCCGAGGTGCCCGACCCCGTGGCGGGGGACGGTGAAGCGGTCATCGAAGTCAAAGCGACCTCGGTGAGCCGCTCGGACCTGGTGAACATCGCCGGCGGGTTCGAGGAAACGACTCTTCCCCGCATCCCGGGTCGTGACTTCGCCGGCGTTGTCGTCGATGGGCCGCCCGACTGGGCCGGTGTCGAGGTCTGGGGGACCGGCGGAGACGTCGGGTTCACCCGCGATGGTTCACATGCGCAGATGATCAAGGTTCCGGCGGCGGCGCTGGCCCGTAAGCCCGAGCGGCTGAGCTTCGAGGAGGCCTCGACCGTGGGGGTCAGCTTCGTCACCGCCTGGCTCGGCGCCGTCGAGGCCGCCGACCTGGGCAAGGACGAGGCCATAGCCGTCTTCGGTGTCTCCGGTGGGGTGGGCGGCGCCGTCGCGCAGATCGCCCATACCCTCGGCGCCTGGGTGATCGGCGTGGACCGGGTCCGTCCCGCCGAGGGATCCCCGGCCGCGGCGATCATCAGGGATTTCGTGGCGCTCGGCGGAAGCCCTCAGGAGGCCGCCTCGGAGATCAAGCGGGTCACCGCGGGCAAGGGCGCGGATGTGGTGTACGACGCGGTCGGTGGCGTCACCACACCCACGGCGCTGGCGTCGCTGGCCCGCCGGGGCCGACTCGTGGTGATCAGCGCCGTGGGCTCGGGGACCGTGGAGATCGACCTGGTCGGGCTGTACCGCAACGAGACCCGGGTCTACGGATGCAACAGCGCGCATTACGACCTCGTGGAGTCGGGCGCCCGGCTCCAGCGACTCGCCCCGTTCTTCGACTCCGGTGACCTCCGGCCCCAGTCCATCGCCGGCCGCCACAGCCTGGAGGACAGCGTGGACGCCTACCGCGCGGTGGAGAACCGGGTGCGGGGCAGGTCGGTCATCTGCCCCTGAACTGGTGGGTCCCTGAATCCGGTCTGCCAGAGAGATGGCCCCTGAGCTTCGGGAACGCGGTCAGGGGCCATTGGCGTGCACGCGGGGCCGCGTACCGGCGCCGCGCTTACGACTGGTTGCCGGTCCAGGTGAAGGTGGCGGAGGCTCGGGCGGGGAGCTGGTAGCTGAAGGACTGGCTGCCCCAGTTGACCTTCAGGGTCTGCTGGCTGCCGGTGTCGTTGTAGGCGATCAGAGCCTTGGAGCCGTCCGGATTCTTCCAGGCCACGTTCGGCACCGTGGAGCTGGCGCTGGAGTCGATGCGACGGGCTCCGGGCTTCACGAACTTCGTGAGGTGGCCCATCGTGTAGTACTCGACGGTGTAGTCGACCCGGCCGCTCTGGCTGTCGCCGTTGTGCACGGTGACCAGCCCGGTGCAGGTTCCGCAGCCGCCGTTGTGCGGGCCCTTGTTCTGGTCGACGGCGAGGCTCCACTTGATCCAGCTCTTGCCCCAGTTGCGGGTGTAGTCGATCAGGTTGTGCATGTCCTCCTGCTGCTGATTGGCGATCCAGGTGCCGCCGGAGTGCTCGGTGTCGAAGGCGTCCACGTTCGGGTACTGGTTGTGGACTGTCGTCTGCTGGCCGACGCTGCCGCCGTAGCCGTGCCAGGCGATGCCGCCGAAGTTGGGGTGGTTGCGGATGGCGGCGTCGTCCACGACGGGCGCGCCGTAGCCCGCCCACTGGTCCCAGTTCCAGTCGAGGGCGAGCACCTTGGTCTTCAGGCCCGCGTTCGCCAGCTTGGGCAGCAGCTCACTCTTGGTGAAGTAGTTGAGCCCGGAGCCGTTCCACTGCATCGAGGGGTAGCCGGGGCAGCAGGTGGGCTCGTTCTGCACGGTCACGTAGTCGATCGGCACACCCCGGCTCTGGTACTCCTGGATGTACTTCACGAAGTAGTTGGCGTACGTGCCGTAGTACTGCGCCTCCAGCCAGCCCTGGTTGAGCTGGTCGTTGTCCTTCATCCAGGCCGGGGCGGTCCATGGCGAGGCCATGACCTTCAGTGCCGGGTTGAGCTGCCTGGCCTGCTTCGTCAGCGGCAGGACGTCGGCCAGGTCGTGGTTGATGGAGAACTTGGCGAGGCCGGGGTCGGTCTGCCCGGCCGGTACATCGTCGAAGGTGTAACCGAAGCGGGCCAGGTCGGAGCCGCCGAGCGGGTTGCGCAGAAAGCTCACCCCGATGCCGTCCGTGGGCGAGAAGAGCTTGCGCATCACCTCGTCGCGGGTGCTCTGGCTCAGCGCGCCGCTGCTGTTGAACAGCCATGCGGCGGTGTCCGTGAACGACGCCCCGGCGCCCGAGAACTCCTGGTACGTCCTGGATTCGTCGACGGTGACACTGCCACCCCCGCCCGAGCCGAACCGGATGGGTGCCTGCTGCTCCAGGCCCTTCACGACGGTGCGGCCGTCGGAGCCGGAGGTGGTGGTCAGATAGACGTTGACGGTCTCGCCCGCCGATGCCGAGCCGGTGTGGGCCACCTGGGCGCCTGCTGGAGAAGTCAGCCAGGGGCCGACGGCCACCGCGACCGCCGCGAGAGCGCCCACCAGCGCGGAGCGCGGTGCGGCAGGTCTTGTCAGGGCCCTGACAGGTCTGTATCTCATGAAAGTCGATGCCTTCCTGTGCGGACAGGGACGGCCGGTGCGGTCACGGCCGCAAGGGGGAGAGCGAGCCCGATGGCCGGTAGGTTCACGGCCGCGTCGGACGGAGCGCCGGTGTGGTCACGGTGCTCGGTGACTGAATGATTCAAGGCCGGGCGAAGGACGTCAATCCTCGCGGCACGGCTTATTTCATTCCATGACTTAAGTCGTTTCGGAAAGTCCTCGGTGGTCGAGGCCCAGTTCCGGCGTTGTGCGCGGGGACCTGCCGCCGTACGGGCGGCCGTCCGTCGTGGCGCGCCCTGGGCTCCGCGGTACCGCTCCTAGGGTGGTGATTCCCCCGTATCAGGACAGAGAGGGCGGATCGTGCTCAGGGGCTTCAAGAACTTCCTCATGCGCGGTGATGTCATCGTCGTCGCCGTCGGCCTGGTCACAGCGCTGGCGTTCTCGACGCTGATCAAGGCTTTCACCGACTCCGTGATCAACCCGATCATCGCCCGGCTCCAGGGCGGCAAATCGGCCGGGCTCGGCTGGCAGCTCGGCGACCAGGGGAACACCTCGACCTACCTCAACATCGGGTCGTTCATCTCCGCCCTGATCTACTTCATCATCTTCATGGGCGTCATCTACTTCCTGATCGTCGTGCCGTACAAGTACACCCAGCGCCGCCGGGGCGCCGAGGTCTTCGGGGAGCCCGGCCCGCTCAAGACCTGCCCGGAGTGCCTCGCCGAGGACATCCCCGAGGCGGCGCGCAAGTGCCGCTACTGCGGCTCGGACCAGCCGCGCACGAGCGAGCCGCCGCGCACGGCCTAGTCGCCGCGCACGGGGCTGCCGGGGCTAGCCGCCCGCCCCCGCCCGCCGCCCCCGGTCGAGGTCCAGCTCCAGCATGCGGATCGCGTTGCCGCGGAGGATCTTGTACGTGGTCTCGGGGGAGAGGTCGGCCACATGCTCGGCGGCGATGCGGCGGGTGTGCGGCCAGGTGGAGTCGACGTGGGGGTAGTCGGTCTCGAAGGTGGCGTTGTCCACGCCGACCGTGTCCAGCGAGGCGACCCCGTGCTTGTCGCGGAAGAAGCAGCAGAAGATCTGCCGGTAGTAGTACGTGGACGGCGGCTCGGGGATGAGGTCGCGGACGCCGCCCCAGGCGCGGTGCTCCTCCCAGACGTCGTCGGCGCGCTCCAGGGCGTAGGGGATCCAGCCCATCTGGCCCTCGGCGTAGGCCAGCTTCAGGCGCGGGAAGGAGACCAGGACGCCGCTGAAGAGGAAGTCCATCATCGACGCCATGGCGTTGTTGAAGCTCAGCGCGGCCTGGACGGCCGGCGGGGCGTCGGGGGAGGCGGCGGGCATCTGGGAGGAGGAGCCGATGTGCATGCACACGACCGTCCCCGTGGCCTCGCACTCGGCGAAGAACGGGTCCCAGTAGCCGCTGTGGATGCTGGGAAGCCCCAGGTAGGTGGGGATCTCGCTGAAGGTCACCGCGCGGACGCCGCGGGCCGCGTTGCGGCGGATCTCCTGCACGGCGAGGTCGACGTCCCACAGGGGGATCAGGCAGAGCGGGATGAGGCGGCCGCCGCTGTCGCCGCACCACTCCTCGACCATCCAGTCGTTGTACGCGCGGACGCACGCGAGCCCGACCTCCTTGTCCTTCGCCTCGGCGAAGGTCTGGCCGCAGAAGCGGGGGAAGGTCGGGAAGCACAGTGACGCCTCGACATGGTTGAGGTCCATGTCGGCGAGGCGGTCCTTGGGGTCCCAGCAGCCGCGGCGCATCTGCTCGCGGGTGATGCCGTCGAGGGTCATCTCGTCGCGCGAGAAGCCGACGGCGGCGATGATCCGCTTGTAGGGGAAGAGGTCGCCCTCGTAACTCCACCAGTCGGTCAGCTGGCCTTCCGGGTCGGTGGTGAACTTGTACTTGCCGCCGATGTAGGCAAGTTCGCCGATCCCGGCAGTAAGGGGTTTGGGGCCGCGGTCCCGGTACTTGGCCGGGAGCCAGGTCTCGAAGAGGTGCGCGGGCTCGATCACATGGTCATCGACGCTGATGACCAGGGGCAGCTCGGTGGTGCCGTTCGTCTCGCCGGTCATCTCGCCATCTCTCCCCGGTCTCCTCGTGGTGGTCCTGTCCGTTCCCTCGATCTGACGGTTCGTCAGATTCGGTGGCGGCAGCGTAGGGCGGATCGCTTCAACCAACAAGAGAAAGTCCCGTTTCCGCATGTACGTCCAGGGCAAACGATGAGCGACAACTGGGGAGGAAACGGTGAACGCATCGTCGATCGCACGCGGATTGGGTTCGGCAACGCGCACACGCACCCCGCGCCAGGCGGGCACCCGGGCCATCGAGGCGGCGGCCCGCTGGGGGCTGACCACCCGGGGAGTGCTCTATCTGCTCATCGGCGTCCTGGCGCTGCGCATCGCCTCGGGCGACCACGGAGAACAGGCCGACCGGGGCGGGGCGCTCCAGATCCTCGCCAAGCAGCCGTTCGGCGCGGCGCTGGTCTGGGCGGTCGGCATCGGGCTGGCCTCCATGGCGCTGTGGCGGCTGTCCGAGGCGGTCTTCGGGGCGGCGGGCCCGGACGGGGGCGCGGCGCGGAAGCGGCTGGCGGGGGCCGTCCGCGCGGTCTTCTACGGCGTCGTCGCGTACTCGGTGCTGTCCTTCGCCACCGGCGAGCAGGGCAGCGGCTCCAGCGACCGGCAGTCGAAGGACGTGACGGCCCGCGCGCTCGACCTGCCGTACGGCCGGTGGCTGGTCGCCGCCGCCGGAACCGCGGTGGCCGTGGCGGGGGTGTGGATCGCGGTACGGGCGATCCGGCGCGGCTTCCGCAAGCACCTCAAGGTGGGCGCGATGTCCCGGCGGGCGCGGCGGGCTGTGGAGGCGCTCGGGATCTGCGGCGGGGTGGCCCGCGGGGCGGTGTTCGCGGTGGCGGGCGGCTTCGCGCTCACGGCGGCGGTGCGCTACGACCCGGGCAAGGCGAAGGGCATCGACGACACCCTGCGAACCTTCGCCGGGACGGCGGCGGGCCCCTGGCTGCTGATGGCGGTGGCGCTGGGGCTGGCGCTCTTCGGGGTGTTCTCGTTCGCGATGGCCCGGTGGCGCAGGGTCTGAGCGACGTCCTGGGCCGGGTGGTCCCGGAGCGGGCCGCTGCCGCCTGACACCGGGTCGGACCAGCCCCCGTGCCTCGCGCGGACGTGTCGCATGTCTCGCACGGATGCGCCCCGCGCCTCGCGCGGACGTATCGCACGTCTCGTAAGGAGGCGTCCCGCGTCCCGCGGGGATGTGCCTCGCGTCTCGCGGGGATGTGCCTCGCGTCTCGCGGGGATGTGCCTCGCGTCTCGCGGGGATGTGCCTCGCGTCTCGCGGGGATGTGCCTCGCGCCTCGCGCGGACGCGCCTCACGTCTCTCACGGATGCGTCCCGCGCCTCGCGCGAATGCGCCCCGCGCCTCGCACGGATGTGCACCGTAAGGCGCTCTTCCCGAGGGGCCCCGGCGTCGGGACGATCGGACGATGCCGACCATGAAGCCACGCGTCCGTCTCGCCGCCGTCGGAGCGGCCTTCGCCTTCGCCGCCGCCACCCCCGTCGCCGCCTACGCCGCGCTGGACGACCCGCCCGCCGCGGCGGCCTCCGGCGCCGTGGGCCGGGGCAAGCCGTATGTCGAGACCCGGCTCTTCTTCGGCACCGAGCGCCCCGACGGCGGGCCGCCCGTCACCGAGAAGCAGTTCCTGGCCTTCGTGGACCGGCGGATCACCCCGCGCTTCCCCTCCGGCCTGACGATCCACGACGGCCGGGGGCAGTGGCGGGACCAGAACGGGACGATCGAGCGGGAGCGCTCGTACGAGGTGGTCCTGTTCTACCCGGCCTCCGAGGCGGGGGCGCAGGACCCGCGGATCGAACGGATCCGGACGGCGTACGAACGCCAGTACGCCCAGGAGTCCGTGGCTCGGGCCGACGCCCCGGCCCGGGTGGACTTCTGAGCGTTCGGGCCGGGCCGACCCGGCCCATCACCCCCGGTCGGCGACCGCCCCCACCGCGTCCGCCACCGCCGTGTCGCCGTTGATCAGTTCCAGCGTGCGGCCCGCCGTACGGGGCTCGTCCAGGAGGGCGACCAGGACCGCGGCCACGTCGTCGCGGGTGATCTCGGCGCGGCCGGTGCGTTCGGCCAGCTTCACCCGGCCCGTGCCCGGCTCGTTCGTCAGCCGTCCCGGGCGCAGCACGGTCCAGTCGAGGCCGTCCCGGGCGCGGATGTCGTCGTCCGCCGCGGCCTTGGCGCGCAGATAGGCGGCGAAGACCGGGTCGGTGTCCGGTGGCGGCTCGTGGGAGGCGCCGGTCGAGGAGACGATCAGGAAGCGCCGGGCCCCGGCCCGTTCGGCCGCGTCCGCGAAGAGCACCGCGGACCGGTGGTCGACGGTGTCCTTACGGGCGACACCGCTGCCGGGGCCCGCTCCGGCGGCGAAGACGGCCGCGTCCGCGTCCTCCAGATGCTTGACCACGTCCTCGAGCGAGGCCGACTCCAGGTCGCAGACGACCGGTTCGGTGCCCGACGCCAGCAGGTCGCCCGCCTGTTCCGGCTTGCGGACGATGCCCGCCACTTCGTCTCCGCGCGCGGTGAGCAGCCGCTCCAGCCGCAGCGCGATCTGTCCATGTCCACCAGCGATGACAATGCGCATGATCCCGACCGTACGCCGTGCGGCCTACTGTTGCTCGCCGCCGCTCTGCGGCCGCGCCTGCCGGGGCAGATCCAGTGCCACCGCGGCCGCCGAGTCGCAGTACTCCCGCACCGCGCTGGTACGGGCCACCACCCGCCCCCGGTGCACCACGACCCTGCTGTACGCGAGCGAGAGCACCCCCGCGAGGCCGTCCCCGCGCACCGCGAGCAGCTCCGCCGGGAACCCGGCCTCCACCCGCACCTCGGCGAGCCCCATCGCGGCCCGCGCCCGCGCGCACACCGCCTCGTACGCCTCCTCCGGGCGCAGCTCGCCCCGGGACGCCAGCAGAAAGGCGGCCTCCAGGGGATCGCCGCGCCCCACGGGGTTCACCGCGTCCCGCAGCGCCCCGCTGCCCGCGGCCACCCGGACGCCCGCGGCGCGCAGCAGCCGCACCGGCGCGCAGGCGCGGGTGCGCGCTCCCCGCATGCCCTGGTGCTCCAGCCCGGCGCAGTCGCCCTGGGGGAGGCAGACGACGGTCACCCCGGCCGCCGCCAGCCGCTCGGCGGTCCTCCTCGCCGTCTCCGCGGGCAGCCGGGAGAGCCCGCCGCAGGGGCCGATGGTGACGCCCGGCCGCAGGCCCCCGGCCATCGCCGCGAGCCGGGCGAGGCGGGCCGGGTCGTCACCGTCCGTGTGCAGATCGACGGCGCAGCCGTGGCGGGCGGCGAGGTCGAGGACGGCCTCGGCGTGGCCGGTCGGATCCGGGTCGAGGTCGGGGCAGCCGCCGATGACCGACGCGCCCATCTTCACCGCGTCCCGCAGCATCGCCAGACCGTCCGCCCCGGCGGCGCCGGTCAGCACCCGGGGCACCGCCACCGCGCTCAGTTCCGTGAGCCCGCGCAGCGTCCGGCCGGCCTCCAGGACCGCGTCCAGGGAGCGCAGTCCGTGCACCCCGCCGATGCGGACATGGGTGCGCAGCGCCGTGGCGCCGTGGCCGAGTTGGAGCAGGGCGGCCTCGACGGTACGGCGCTGGACGTCCCCGGGGGCGTACGGGACCGGACCCGTCATGTCGGCCGTAAGGGCGGTGTCGCAGTGGGCGTGGGGTTCGGCGGGGGCGGGCAGCAGCAGATAGCCGCCGAGGTCCAGCCGGGTGCCGGGGACGAGGCTGCCCGCCGTGCCCACGGCCTCGATCCGCCCGCAGCTGAGCCGGACGTCCACGGTGCGTCCGTCGGCGAGCCGGACGCCGCCGAGCACCAGGGCGGTGGGCTCGCCGGGGGCCGCTCCGCCGTTCCTGGGCGGCTGTTGCGGCTGCTGCTGGCTCTCGGGCATCGCGCTCCTGGGATTCGCGCCGAGCACGTGACGGGTGACGCGCCGGGCACGCGTCGGATGCGTGCGCGGCCAAGATCACGTGGGTGCGAAGCGAAGCCTAGGACGAGGTGGGGGCGGCTTCGCGGAGGAGCCGAATAGTCGTACCGGTGTGGTGCATGAGTCCAGGGTGACGAGGGGCCGATACGGATTTCACCTTCGGCGGCCGACCGTGTAATGTCTTCATCGCTCGCCCCAATAGCTCAGTCGGCAGAGCGTCTCCATGGTAAGGAGAAGGTCTACGGTTCGATTCCGTATTGGGGCTCTGATGTGTGAGGCTTCTCGTTCCGCTACGCTGGTTGAGCGGGGAGTCACTCGCATCACAGCGGTGTAGCTCAGTCGGTAGAGCAAGCGGCTCATAATCGCTGTGTCACCGGTTCAAGTCCGGTCACCGCTACTGACAGTAGCCGATTGTGGGGTCGGTCCTTCGATCGGCTACTCTTTCTGCGTTAATCCCCTAATCCGTTCGTCAAGGAGCACTCACGTGGCTGCCACCGACGTCCGCCCGAAGATCACGCTGGCCTGCGTGGAGTGCAAGGAGCGGAACTACATCACCAAGAAGAACCGGCGCAACGACCCGGATCGTCTTGAGATCAAGAAGCACTGCCCGCGTTGCAACGCGCACACCGCGCACCGTGAGACGCGATAGCAATAAACTCTCATTCGAGGCCGCCCCCACTCGCGGGGGGCGGCCTCGTTTCGTTGGTAATTCAATCGCAGGAGGTGTGCGCCGATGGCGCTCGACCAGTCCTTCGTGGGGCGGACCTACCCGCCCACCGCCGCGTACGAGGTCGGCCGGGAGAAGATCCGGGAATTCGCCGAGTCCCTCGGTGACACCAACCCGGTCTACACCGACCCCGAGGCGGCCCGGGACCTCGGCTACCCCGATGTGATCGCCCCGCCGACGTTCATCTTCACGATCACCTTCAAGGCGGCCGGGAAGCAGGTTGTCGAGGACCCGCAGCTGGGGCTGGACTACAGCCGGGTGGTCCACGGCGACCAGCGGTTCGAGTACACCCGCCCGGTCCGTGCGGGAGACCGCCTGAAGGTCACCTCGATCATCGACTCGATCAAGTCGCTGGCCGGCAACGACATCCTGTCCGTCCGCGGCGAGGTCCACGACGAGGCGGGTGATCATGTAGCGACGTCGTTCACGACGCTGGTGGCCCGCGCCGCTGACGCAGAGGTGGAGGAGAGCAGATGACGGCCAAGATCTCGTATGACGCCGTGGAGGTCGGCACCGAGGTGCCGACACGTGAGTTCCGGGTGAACCGCGCCGACCTCGTGCGCTACGCGGGCGCGTCGGGCGACTTCAACCCGATCCACTGGAACGAGAAGTTCGCCAGAGAGGTCGGCCTCCCCGACGTCATCGCGCACGGCGCCTACACCATGGCCGAGGCGGCCCGGGTGGTGACCGAGTGGGCCGGCGACCCCGGCGCCCTCGTCGAGTACGGCGTCCGCTTCACCCGGCCGGTCGTGGTCCCCAACGACGACAAGGGCGCGGTCATCGAGATCGGCGCCAAGGTGACCGCCAAGCTGGACGACGAGGCCCGTACGGTGCGCCTCGACATCACGGCGACCAGCGCCGGCCAGAAGGTGCTGGGCCGGGCCCGCGCCGTGGTACGGCTCGTCTGAGCCCCCGACCGCGCCCGATGCGGCCCCCGGGCGGATGAGAGCAGGCCGGAGCGCGCGCGGCCCGTCCGAGCCCCTTACAGCCCGCAGGCCAGCCCCCGGACCCCCACACCGGGGGCGGCCGCCTCCAGGGGCCCAGGGGGCGCCCCCGTACTCTTGAGCGCGTGCAGGAACTCCACGACGCCCCTCTCGCGCCCCTCACCACCTTCCGTCTCGGCGGACCGGCCAACCGGCTGCTCACGGCCACCACCGACGACGAGGTCATCGCCGCGGTCCGTGCGGCCGACGCGGCCGGGACCCCACTGCTGGTGATCGGCGGCGGCAGCAATCTGGTCATCGCCGACAAGGGCTTCGACGGCACCGTCCTGCACATCGCCACCAGCGGCTTCACGCTCGACGGCTCCCGCCTGGAGCTCGCCGCGGGCGAGAACTGGTCGGCCGCCGTGGCCCGTACGGTCCGGGCGGGGCTCGCGGGCATCGAATGCCTCGCCGGAATCCCCGGCTCCGCGGGCGCGACGCCCATACAGAACGTCGGCGCCTACGGCCAGGAGGTCTCGGCCACGATCACCGAGGTGATCGCCTACGACCGCCGCGCCGACGAGGTCGTCACGATCCCGAACGCCGACTGCGCCTTCTCCTACCGCCACAGCCGCTTCAAGGCCGACCCCGACCGCCATGTGGTGCTCCGGGTCCGCTTCGAGCTGGAGGACGCGGACGGGCTCTCCGCACCCGTCCGGTACGCCGAGACCGCGCGGGTGCTCGGCGTCGAGGTGGGGGACCGGGTGCCGGCCGCCGTCGCCCGCGAGACGGTCCTGGGGCTGCGCGCGGGCAAGGGCATGGTGCTCGCCCCCGAGGACCACGACACCTGGTCGGCTGGGTCGTTCTTCACCAACCCGGTGCTTGACCAGGACGCCCACGCCGCCTTCCTGGCCCGCGTCGCCGAACGCCTGGGGCCTGACACCGCGCCGCCCGCCTTCCCGGCGGGCGACGGCCTGGTCAAGACCTCCGCGGCCTGGCTGATCGACAGGGCGGGCTTCACCAAGGGCTACGGCACCGGCCCGGCCCGGATCTCCACCAAGCACACCCTCGCCCTCACCAACCGGGGCCAGGCCACGACCGAGGATCTGCTGGCGCTGGCCCGCGAGGTGGTGGCCGGGGTCGAGGAGGCGTTCGGGATCCGGCTGGTCAACGAGCCGGTGACGGTCGGCGTGAGCATCTGATGTGAGTACTCACATGAGTACTCAGCCCGCCAGCCAGCCGTCGATGTCCGCCAGCATCCGCCGCCGGACCTCCTCCGGCGCGGCCGAGCCGCGTACCGACTGACGTGCCAGCTCGGCCAGTTCGGCGTCCGTGAAGCCGTGGTGCTCGCGCACCAGCTCGTACTGCGCCGCCAGCCGCGAGCCGAAGAGCAGCGGGTCGTCCGCCCCGAGCGCCATCGGCACCCCCGCGTCGTACAGCGTGCGCAGCGGGACGTCCTCCGGCTTCTCGTAGACCCCGAGCGCCACGTTCGACGACGGGCACACCTCGCAGGTCACCTCGCGCTCGGCGAGCTTGGCGAGCAACCGTGGGTCCTCCGCCGCGCGCACCCCGTGGCCGACCCGGGCCGCACCGAGGTCGTCCAGGCAGTCCCGCACGCTGCCGGGGCCCGACAGCTCGCCACCGTGCGGCGCCGCCAGCAGCCCGCCCTCCCGGGCGATGGCGAAGGCCCGGTCGAAGTCGCGGGCGAATCCGCGCCGTTCGTCGTTGGAGAGGCCGAAGCCGACGACGCCGCGGTCCGCGTAGCGCACCGCGAGCCGGGCGAGGGTGCGGGCCTCCAGCGGATGCTTCATGCGGTTGGCGGCGACCAGGACCCTGATCCCAAGACCGGTGTCCGCGGAGGCGCTCTCGACCGCGTCCAGGATGACTTCCATCGCCGGGATCAGCCCGCCCAGACGCGGGGCGTACGAGGTGGGGTCCACCTGGATCTCCAGCCACTGGGCCCCGTCCCGCACGTCCTCCTGGGCCGCCTCGCGCACCAGTCGCCGGATGTCGTCGGCCTCCCGCAGACAGGAGCGTGCGATGTCGTACAGCCGCTGGAAGCGGAACCAGCCGCGCTCATCGGTGGCGCGCAGCTTCGGCGGCTCACCGCCGCTCAGTGCCTCGGGGAGATGGACGCCGTACTTGTCGGCGAGTTCCAGGAGGGTTCCGGGGCGCATGGAGCCGGTGAAGTGAAGATGCAGATGCGTCTTGGGCAAGAGGCGGACATCACGAACGCGTACCATCAACTCTCCGTTACTGCTAGGCTTCACTCCGTGCCATTGGGCGCCGGGCAGGGCTTGTCCGTCATGAGACCGCACAGCGGTCGAGTGAGAAGCCCCTTCGGGGGAGGAGTCACCTGCAGATACTGCCGTACGAATCTGCGGACAGGCAGCCCGTTCTCTGAACGAGGACTGGCCTGAACATATGAGCGGGCTCCCGGCCTCGGCCGGGAGCCCGCTCATATGCGGCTCATGATGCCTTACGCGCTCGCCTCGCCCAGCAGCTTCTGCAGCCGGGAGACGCCCTCGACGAGGTCCTCGTCGCCCAGCGCGTAGGACAGCCGCAGATAGCCCGGGGTGCCGAACGCCTCACCCGGCACCACCGCGACCTCGGCCTCCTCCAGGATGATCTCGGCCAGCTCCACGGTGGTCCGCGGCCGCTTGCCGCGGATCTCCTTGCCGAGCAGCCCCTTGACCGAGGGGTAGGCGTAGAAGGCGCCCTCCGGCTCCGGGCACTCGACGCCGTCGATCTCGTTCAGCATCCGCACGATGGTGCGGCGGCGGCGGTCGAACGCCTCGCGCATCGCGGCCACGGCGTCGAGGTCGCCCGAGACGGCGGTCAGCGCGGCGACCTGAGCGACATTGCTCACATTCGAGGTGGCGTGCGACTGGAGGTTGGTCGCGGCCTTGACGACGTCCTTGGGACCGATGACCCAGCCCACCCGCCAGCCGGTCATCGCGTACGTCTTGGCGACACCGTTGACCACAATGCACTTGTCGCGCAGCTCGGGCACCACGACCGGCAGCGAGTGGAACTGGGCGTCGCCGTAGACCAGGTGCTCGTAGATCTCGTCGGTCAGCACCCACAGCCCGTTGTCGGCGGCCCAGCGGCCGATCGCCTCGACCTGCTCACGGCTGTAGACCGCGCCGGTGGGGTTCGAGGGGGAGACGAAGAGCAGCACCTTGGTGTTCTTGGTGCGGGCCGCCTCCAGCTGCTCGACGGAGACGCGGTAGCCGGTCGTCTCGTCGGCGACGACATCCACCGGGACACCGCCGGCCAGCCGGATCGACTCCGGGTAGGTGGTCCAGTAGGGCGCGGGGACGATGACCTCGTCGCCCGGGTCCAGGATCGCGGCGAACGCCTCGTAGATCGCCTGCTTGCCGCCGTTGGTCACCAGGATCTGGGCCGCCTCGACCTCGTACCCGCTGTCACGCAGCGTCTTCGCGGCGATCGCGGCCTTGAGCTCGGGGAGTCCGCCGGCCGGGGTGTAGCGGTGGTACTTCGGGTCGCGGCACGCCGCGGCCGCGGCGTCGACGATGTAGTCCGGCGTGGCGAAGTCGGGCTCACCGGCGCCGAAGCCGATCACCGGACGGCCCGCGGCCTTGAGGGCCTTGGCCTTGGCGTCGACGGCGAGGGTCGCGGACTCGGAGATCGAACCGATCCTGGCCGAGACCCGCCGGTCGGTCGGGGACTGTACTGGGGGAGTAGCAGCGGTCATAGATGCATCGTCGCAGACGGGCGAAATGGGTGGCACACGGGTTTGCGGAGACTTCGCGCGCTTCTCGTTCGACGCCCGGCCGTCAAGCACGTACACTCATCCGTCGTTGGCCGATCAACAGCCGGATCCGACCGCACACTCCGTGCAGCCGGATGTATGCGGTAGGTTGGGAGTGCCACAAAGGGTCGTAGCTCAATTGGTAGAGCACTGGTCTCCAAAACCAGCGGTTGGGGGTTCAAGTCCCTCCGGCCCTGCTACACGCACTGTGATGAGGGTGCGTGCATGCGTACGCAAGGACAAGCACCGCTGTGCGGCCGGGCCGGACGCGGCACGGCCACGACCCGGATTCAGGTGAGGACGAGTGACGGAAGCCCTTGGCTCCACCGCGACGCCTGAGAGCGGTCGTCCCGAGGATGAGGAGACGACCAAGCGGGGTCGTCGTGGTGGCAAACGCGCGAAGAAGGGGCCCTTCGGCCGGCTCGCGCTTTTCTACCGCCAGATCATCGCTGAGCTGCGGAAGGTCGTCTGGCCGACGCGCAATCAGCTGTCGACGTACACCAGCGTGGTGATCGTTTTCGTCGTCAT
Organism: Streptomyces iranensis; assembly: GCF_017874715.1. GTDB lineage: Bacteria > Actinomycetota > Actinomycetes > Streptomycetales > Streptomycetaceae > Streptomyces > Streptomyces iranensis. Next base: position 152,530 of record NZ_JAGGLR010000027.1, read on the forward strand.
CATGATCGGCATCGTGACCGTGATTGACTATGGGTTCAACAACGCCATCAAGTACGTTTTTGGCTGAGACCCTCGCGAAAGGCGGCCGCTGTCCCGGCGTCGCCTCTTTCGCACGTTCCACCCCTTTGAAGCCAGGAAGAAGCAGCCACAGTGTCTGACCCGAACCTGAACGACGCCGCCGAGCCCGTCGAGTCCCGTGAGGACGAGCTCGACATCGTCGAGGCGGCGGACTCCGACCAGGCTGAAGCGGCCGACGCCTCGGCGGGCGTTCCCGCCGAGGAGGACGCGCTGCGCGTCGAGGACGAAGACGCCCTCGAGACCGAGGCGGCCCAGGCGGACGACGCGGTCGAGACCGAGGCCGAGGCTGAGGTCGACCCGGTCGAGGCGCTCCGCGAGGAGCTGCGCGGGCTGCCCGGCGAGTGGTACGTGATCCACACCTACGCGGGCTACGAGAAGCGCGTGAAGGCCAACCTGGAGCAGCGTGCCGTCTCGCTGAACGTCGAGGAGTTCATCTACCAGGCCGAGGTCCCCGAGGAAGAGATCGTCCAGATCAAGAACGGCGAGCGCAAGAACGTCCGGCAGAACAAGCTGCCCGGCTATGTGCTCGTCCGCATGGATCTGACGAACGAGTCGTGGGGCGTCGTCCGCAACACCCCGGGCGTCACCGGCTTCGTGGGCAACGCCTACGACCCGTACCCGCTGACCCTGGACGAGATCGTCAAGATGCTCGCCCCCGAGGCCGAGGAGAAGGCCGCCAAGGCCGCCGCCGAGGAGAGCGGTGTGCCGGCGCCGAGCCGCAAGGTCGAGGTCCAGGTGCTGGACTTCGAGGTGGGCGACTCGGTCACGGTCACCGACGGCCCGTTCGCGACCCTGCAGGCGACGATCAACGAGATCAACGCCGACTCGAAGAAGGTCAAGGGCCTGGTGGAGATCTTCGGCCGGGAGACCCCGGTCGAGCTGAGCTTCGACCAGATCCAGAAGAACTGAGTCTCTTCAGAGCTGAGTCTCTTCACGAGAACTTCCGACAGGTCAGACGGGCTTATGCGGCCGGTCTGACCTGCTCGGTTTTAAGGCGCACAGCTATACCCGTTATCGTTGTGCGGTATGCCTCCATCCGGATGATCCGGTTCGGAGGCGAACACCCTCTCACTAGGACCCGGAGAGAGCATGCCTCCCAAGAAGAAGAAGGTCACGGGGCTGATCAAGCTCCAGATCCAGGCCGGCGCCGCGAACCCGGCCCCGCCGGTCGGCCCCGCGCTGGGTCAGCACGGCGTCAACATCATGGAGTTCTGCAAGGCCTACAACGCCGCGACCGAGTCGCAGCGCGGCATGGTCGTGCCGGTGGAGATCACGGTCTACGAGGACCGCTCCTTCACCTTCGTGACCAAGACTCCGCCGGCCGCCAAGCTGATCCTCAAGGCCGCGGGCGTGGAGAAGGGCTCCGGCGAGCCGCACAAGACCAAGGTCGCCAAGATCAGCCGCGACCAGGTGCGTGAGATCGCCACCACCAAGATGCCCGACCTGAACGCCAACGACCTGGACGCCGCCGAGAAGATCATCGCCGGCACCGCCCGTTCCATGGGCATCACGGTCGAGGGCTGACACCTCCCGCGTGGGGGCCGACAGCCCCCGCGGCCACCTGTGGCAGGGCCAAGCGCTGGCCCGGACCACGAACTCCACAGACATCAGGAGCAAGAGTGAGCAAGCGCAGCAAGACCCTCCGCGCTGCGGACGCCAAGATCGACCGGGAGCGCGCATACGCCCCGCTCGAGGCCGTCCGGCTGGCGAAGGACACCTCCGTCACCAAGTTCGACGCGACCGTCGAGGTCGCCATGCGCCTGGGCGTCGACCCGCGCAAGGCCGACCAGATGGTCCGCGGCACCGTGAACCTGCCGCACGGCACCGGTAAGACCGCCCGGGTCCTGGTCTTCGCGACCGGTGACCGTGCTGCGGCCGCGGAGGCCGCCGGCGCCGACATCGTCGGCTCCGACGAGCTCATCGACGAGGTGTCCAAGGGCCGTCTGGACTTCGACGCCGTCGTCGCCACCCCGGACCTCATGGGCAAGGTCGGCCGCCTCGGCCGGGTGCTCGGTCCGCGTGGTCTGATGCCGAACCCGAAGACCGGCACCGTTACCCCGGACGTGGCCAAGGCCGTCACGGACATCAAGGGCGGCAAGATCGAGTTCCGCGTCGACAAGCACTCGAACCTGCACTTCATCATCGGCAAGCTCTCGTTCGACGAGACGAAGCTGGTGGAGAACTACGCCGCGGCGCTCGAGGAGATCAACCGTCTCAAGCCGTCCGCCGCTAAGGGCCGCTACATCAAGAAGGCGACCCTGACCACCACGATGGGCCCCGGCATCCCGCTGGACGCCAACCGCACCCGCAACCTGCTGGTCGAGGAAGACGTCATCTGAGGCAGTCCCCGATCAGCGCACCATGGTGTGCAACCGCCGGGCCCCCGCACCGCGTCGAAGGTGCGGGGGCCCGGCGTCTTCCGCTGTCGGCCCCCTCCGCTAGAGTCACTCTGCAGACGTAGTAAAAGAGAAATAAAAACTAGGGGGAGCCGTGCGCGGTACTCATGTCGGTGCGCGATGGGCGATAGCCGCTGGAAGCCTTGTTCTGATGGTCGGCCTCACCGCGTGCGGGAGCGAGAAGTCCGATGACGACAAGGCCGGCGACAAGACCGGCGGCGACAAGTCCGGGCAGTCCGCGATGAGCCCGCTGGCGGCACTCAAGCTCGCCTCGCAGCAGACGGACAAGAAGAACTCGGCCAAGGTCGAGGGCACCACCAAGATGGGCGAGCAGAACTCGCAGATGTCCGGCGACATGGACTGGGCCGACGGCATCCGGGCCAACATGTCCATCACGCAGAACGGTGGCGCCATCGCCTCCTCCCCGATCGCGGGCAAGCCGATGGACGCCAAGTACACGCCGGACGCCATGTTCCTGAACATGGGCGACGAGTTCGCCGCCCAGGCGGGCAGCGGCAAGCACTGGGTGAAGTACGACTACGACGTGCTGGCCCAGAAGGCGGGCCCCTCGGGCGCCTTCCTGAAGGACCAGATGCAGAACAACAACCCGTCGCGCTCGGTGGAGCTGCTGCTCGCCACGGGCAAGGTCAAGAGCGTGGGCAGCGAGGACGTGAAGGGCGTCAAGGCCACCCACTACACGGGTACGGTCAAGGTCTCCGAGATCGCCAAGATGCAGTCCAAGGAGCTCAGCCAGTCCGACCTGGACGCCCTCCAGAAGCAGCTGGAGACCTCCGGTATGGACACCGAGACCATCGACCTGTGGGTGGACGGGGAGAACCTGCTGGTCAAGAAGCGTGAGCAGGCGCAGAGCAACAGCGGCGCCTACGACTCCACGGTCTTCTACTCGGACTACGGCACCAGCGTGACCGTCACCGAGCCGTCCTCCTCGGACACCGTGGACTTCCAGGACATGCTCCAGCAGTAGAGCCGATTTGCCTGGCCGCGGCCCGTTCGCGTAATCTCTCAACGAAGCCAAAGACCGCTGGTTGTCGCTGTGTCCCGCAAGGGATCCGGTGGCTGAAGGATCCGCTAGCTGCGGGCGACCTGCGTAGGTGACTGAGGTTGCACTCCCGAACGGGCCGTGGGTCCGAGTCGGTCGAGTTACGCCCCGAGCGCCTGCGCCGGGGCGTTTTCGCATTGTCTCAGTCTCCTTCCTTCAGACCGAAGCGGTCCTCATCACCCGGAAGGAGGCCGAGGCTCATGGCGAGTCCTGACAAGGTCGCAGCCGTCGACGAGATGCGGGAGAAGTTCCGCAACGCGAACGCGGCCCTTGTGACCGCGTACACCGGTCTCACCGTTGCGCAGCTGAAGGAGCTGCGCCGTTCGCTCGGTGAGAACGCTCAGTACCGTGTGGTGAAGAACACGCTGACCAAGATCGCGGCCAACGAGGCCGGGATCAACCAGCTCGACGACCTGTTCTCGGGTTCGTCGGCCGTCGCCTTCGTGACCGGTGACCCGGTCGAGGCGGCGAAGGGTCTCCGTGACTTCGCCAAGGACAACCCCGCTCTCGTGATCAAGGGCGGTGTCCTTGATGGCAAGGCGCTGTCCGCCGACGAGATCAAGAAGCTCGCGGACCTCGAGTCCCGTGAGGTGCTGCTCGCCAGGCTGGCGGGTGCGATGAAGGGCAAGCAGTCCCAGGCTGCCGCGCTCTTCCAGGCCCCGCTGTCGAAGTTCGTCCGGACCGCCGAGGCGCTCCGGCAGAAGCAGGCCGAGCAGGGCGGTGCCGACACCCCGGCTCCCGCCGAGGCCGAGGCCGCCGAGTAGTCAGGCCCCGGTCGCAGCGGGCCCGGAAGCCCGCCGACATGTACATCCGGCACCACCTGCCGAATTAGTGGAAGGACCGCCACCATGGCGAAGCTCAGCCAGGACGACCTGCTCGCGCAGTTCGAGGAGATGACCCTCATCGAGCTCTCCGAGTTCGTGAAGGCCTTCGAGGAGAAGTTCGACGTCACCGCCGCCGCCCCGGCCGCCGTGGTCGCCGCCGCCCCGGGTGCCCCGGGTGCCGCTGCCCCGGCCGAGGAGGAGAAGGACGAGTTCGACGTCGTCCTCACCGGCGCCGGCGACAAGAAGATCCAGGTCATCAAGGTCGTGCGTGAGCTGACCTCCCTGGGTCTGAAGGAGGCCAAGGACCTCGTCGACGGCACCCCGAAGCCGGTCCTCGAGAAGGTCAACAAGGAGCAGGCCGACAAGGCCGCCGAGTCCCTCAAGGCCGCCGGCGCCTCCGTCGAGGTCAAGTGACCCCTCGAGGTCGGATGACCTCGCGGCCCGCCGCCACACGCCGGTAGGACGTCCGGCGGCGCGGCCCGGTTCCAAGCCAGGGGCGATCACCCGTTCGGGTGGTCGCCCTTCGGCGTTCCCGTGACGGTTACATTGCCTTATGGGTTTGTGGAGGTAGGGTGATCTTCGTTGCCCGTCGCCACGCCCTGTGACGATCTCGCCGGAGTGGGGGGCCTTGACGAACGGCACGCAGCGCGCAATTCTCAGGACGCGACGCCACACCGATCCAAAAGTCCGAGGCATGGATCGCCGGCGAAGCGGGCAGTATCGATATGCGCATCGACAGCGCGGGCTGCCGACAGGGCGTGAGAAGACAACGAGGGGCGCGCCCCCTCACCGGAGGGAGAGATTGGCACTGCCGGTCTCAGAAACTCGGCGCTGGACATCAGTGTGCCAAGTGGCTACACTGACCCTTTGCGCTGCCTGTTAGCTGCTCCCTGCCCGTCACCAGGGGCATACCTACCTTCGAGCACTACCGATGAAGACTCCCTGACCAGGGATTTCATCCATGGGCTCTCGGTGGGACCGGTACGCGCGTAGTGAGTCCGAGCCCTCGGAAGGACCCCCTCTTGGCCGCCTCGCGCAACGCCTCGACTGCCAATACGAACAATGGCGCCAGCACCGCCCCGCTGCGCATCTCCTTTGCGAAGATCAAGGAGCCTCTCGAGGTTCCGAACCTCCTCGCGCTGCAGACCGAGAGCTTCGATTGGCTGCTCGGCAATGCCGCGTGGAAGGCTCGCGTCGAGGCTGCGCTGGACAGCGGTCAGGACGTCCCCACCAAGTCCGGTCTGGAAGAGATCTTCGAGGAGATCTCCCCGATCGAGGACTTCTCCGGGTCGATGTCCCTGACCTTCCGTGATCACCGTTTCGAGCCGCCGAAGAACTCGATCGACGAGTGCAAGGAGCGTGACTTCACCTACGCCGCTCCGCTCTTCGTCACGGCCGAGTTCACCAACAATGAGACCGGCGAGATCAAGTCCCAGACGGTCTTCATGGGCGACTTCCCGCTCATGACCGACAAGGGCACCTTCTGCATCAACGGCACCGAGCGTGTCGTCGTCTCGCAGCTGGTCCGCTCGCCGGGTGTCTACTTCGACTCCTCCATCGACAAGACGTCCGACAAGGACATCTTCTCGGTCAAGGTCATCCCCTCCCGTGGTGCCTGGCTGGAGATGGAGATCGACAAGCGCGACATGGTCGGTGTCCGCATCGACCGCAAGCGCAAGCAGTCCGTCACCGTCCTCCTGAAGGCGCTCGGCTGGACCACCGAGCAGATCCTCGAGGAGTTCGGCGAGTACGAGTCCATGCGCGCCACCCTGGAGAAGGACCACACCCAGGGCCAGGACGACGCGCTGCTCGACATCTACCGCAAGCTGCGTCCGGGCGAGCCCCCCACGCGGGAGGCCGCGCAGACGCTGCTGGAGAACCTCTACTTCAACCCGAAGCGCTACGACCTCGCGAAGGTCGGCCGCTACAAGGTCAACAAGAAGCTGGGTTCGGCCGCTCCGCTGGACGCGGGCGTCCTGACGGTCGAGGACGTCATCGCCTCGATCAAGTACCTGGTGAAGCTGCACGCCGGTGAGACCGAGACCGTCGGGGACAACGGCCAGTCCGTGGTCGTCGAGACCGACGACATCGACCACTTCGGCAACCGCCGCATCCGTAACGTCGGCGAGCTGATCCAGAACCAGGTCCGCACGGGTCTGGCGCGTATGGAGCGCGTCGTCCGCGAGCGCATGACCACTCAGGACGTCGAGGCGATCACGCCGCAGACCCTGATCAACATCCGGCCGGTCGTCGCCTCCATCAAGGAGTTCTTCGGCACCAGCCAGCTGTCGCAGTTCATGGACCAGACGAACCCGCTGTCGGGTCTGACCCACAAGCGCCGGCTGAACGCGCTGGGCCCCGGTGGTCTCTCCCGTGAGCGGGCGGGCTTCGAGGTCCGTGACGTGCACCCCTCGCACTACGGCCGCATGTGCCCGATCGAGACGCCCGAAGGCCCGAACATCGGTCTGATCGGCTCGCTCGCCTCGTACGGCCGGGTCAACGCGTTCGGTTTCATCGAGACCCCGTACCGCAAGGTGGTCGACGGTGTCGTCACCGACGAGGTGCACTACCTGACGGCCGACGAGGAGGACCGCTTCGTCATCGCGCAGGCCAACGCGCCGCTGACGAACGATCTGCACTTCGCCGAGAACCGCGTCCTGGTCCGCCGCCGTGGCGGTGAGGTCGACTACATCCCCGGCGACGACGTCGACTACATGGACGTCTCGCCGCGCCAGATGGTGTCGGTCGCGACCGCGATGATCCCGTTCCTGGAGCACGACGACGCCAACCGCGCGCTCATGGGCTCGAACATGATGCGCCAGGCCGTGCCGCTGATCAAGGCGGAGTCCCCGCTGGTCGGCACCGGCATGGAGTACCGCTGCGCGGTCGACGCCGGCGACGTCATCAAGGCCGAGAAGGACGGTGTCGTCCAGGAGGTCTCCGCCGACTACGTGACGGTGGCCAACGACGACGGCACCTACACCACCTACCGGGTGGCCAAGTTCTCCCGCTCCAACCAGGGCACCTCCTTCAACCAGAAGGTCGTCGTGGACGAGGGCGCGCGGGTGATCGCCGGCCAGGTGCTGGCCGACGGCCCGTCCACCGAGGACGGCGAGATGGCGCTCGGCAAGAACCTCCTGGTGGCGTTCATGCCGTGGGAGGGCCACAACTACGAGGACGCGATCATCCTCAGCCAGCGTCTGGTGCAGGACGACGTCCTCTCCTCGATCCACATCGAGGAGCACGAGGTCGACGCCCGGGACACCAAGCTGGGCCCCGAGGAGATCACCCGGGACATCCCGAACGTCTCCGAGGAGGTCCTGGCCGACCTCGACGAGCGCGGCATCATCCGCATCGGCGCCGAGGTCGTGGCCGGCGACATCCTGGTCGGCAAGGTCACCCCGAAGGGTGAGACCGAGCTGACCCCGGAGGAGCGCCTGCTGCGCGCGATCTTCGGCGAGAAGGCCCGTGAGGTCCGTGACACCTCGCTGAAGGTGCCGCATGGCGAGATCGGCAAGGTCATCGGCGTGCGCGTCTTCGACCGCGAGGAGGGCGACGAGCTGCCGCCGGGCGTGAACCAGCTGGTCCGCGTCTACGTCGCGCAGAAGCGCAAGATCACCGATGGTGACAAGCTCGCCGGCCGCCACGGCAACAAGGGCGTCATCTCCAAGATCCTTCCGGTCGAGGACATGCCGTTCCTGGAGGACGGCACCCCGGTCGACATCATCCTCAACCCGCTGGGTGTCCCGTCCCGAATGAACCCGGGGCAGGTCCTGGAGATCCACCTCGGCTGGCTGGCCTCCCGGGGCTGGAAGGTCGAGGGCTCCGAGGAGTGGATGCAGCGGCTGCAGGCGATCGGCGCGGACGAGGTCCAGCCCGGTACCAACGTCGCGACCCCGGTCTTCGACGGCGCCCGTGAGGACGAGATCGCCGGTCTCTTCGATTCGACGATCCCGAACCGCGACGGCGACCGCCTGGTCCAGTCGTCCGGTAAGGCCCGGCTGTTCGACGGCCGCTCCGGTGAGCCGTTCCCGGACCCGATCTCGGTCGGCTACATGTACATCCTCAAGCTGCACCACCTGGTGGACGACAAGCTGCACGCCCGGTCCACCGGTCCGTACTCGATGATCACCCAGCAGCCGCTGGGCGGTAAGGCTCAGTTCGGTGGCCAGCGATTCGGCGAGATGGAGGTGTGGGCGCTGGAGGCTTACGGCGCCGCGTACGCCCTCCAGGAGCTGCTGACCATCAAGTCCGACGACGTGACCGGCCGCGTGAAGGTCTACGAGGCCATCGTCAAGGGCGAGAACATTCCCGAGCCCGGCATCCCCGAGTCCTTCAAGGTGCTCATCAAGGAGATGCAGTCCCTGTGCCTCAACGTGGAGGTGCTGTCGTCCGACGGCATGTCCATCGAGATGCGCGACACCGACGAGGACGTCTTCCGCGCTGCGGAGGAGCTCGGTATCGACCTGTCCCGGCGCGAGCCGAGCAGCGTCGAAGAGGTCTGACGGGTCTGGCCGGGGCACTCGCCACAGGGCGCCCCGGCCTCTCCCCGGACCCCCAGTCAGACCCGAAGACACGACCCTGAAAGAGGGATTGACGACAAGTGCTCGACGTCAACTTCTTCGACGAGCTGCGGATCGGCCTCGCCACCGCTGATGACATCCGTCAGTGGTCCCACGGTGAGGTCAAGAAGCCGGAAACCATCAACTACCGCACCCTCAAGCCCGAAAAGGACGGACTCTTCTGCGAGAAGATCTTCGGTCCGACCCGGGACTGGGAGTGCTACTGCGGGAAGTACAAGCGCGTCCGCTTCAAGGGCATCATCTGTGAGCGCTGCGGTGTCGAGGTCACCCGCGCCAAGGTGCGCCGTGAGCGGATGGGCCACATCGAGCTGGCCGCTCCCGTCACCCACATCTGGTACTTCAAGGGCGTGCCCAGCCGTCTGGGCTACCTGCTCGACCTCGCCCCGAAGGACCTCGAGAAGGTCATCTACTTCGCCGCCTACATGATCACGTGGGTGGACGAGGAGCGCCGCACGCGCGACCTGCCCTCGCTGGAGGCCCATGTCTCCGTCGAGCGTCAGCAGATCGAGCAGCGCCGCGACGCGGACCTCGAGGCCCGCGCCAAGAAGCTGGAGGCGGACCTCGCCGAGCTCGAGGCCGAGGGTGCCAAGGCCGATGTGCGCCGTAAGGTGCGCGAGGGCGCCGAGCGCGAGATGAAGCAGCTGCGCGACCGCGCCCAGCGCGAGATCGACCGTCTCGACGAGGTGTGGAACCGCTTCAAGAACCTCAAGGTCCAGGACCTGGAGGGCGACGAGCTGCTCTACCGCGAACTGCGTGACCGCTTCGGCACGTACTTCATGGGCGGCATGGGCGCCGCGGCGCTGCAGAAGCGCCTGGAGTCCTTCGACCTCGACGAGGAGGCCGAGAAGCTCCGCGAGATCATCCGGACCGGCAAGGGCCAGAAGAAGACCCGTGCGCTCAAGCGCCTGAAGGTCGTCTCCGCCTTCCTGCAGACCCGGAACAGCCCCAACGGCATGGTGCTGGACTGCATCCCGGTGATCCCGCCGGACCTGCGTCCGATGGTGCAGCTGGACGGTGGCCGCTTCGCGACCTCCGACCTGAACGACCTGTACCGCCGTGTGATCAACCGGAACAACCGGCTGAAGAGGCTCCTGGACCTCGGTGCCCCCGAGATCATCGTCAACAACGAGAAGCGCATGCTTCAGGAGGCTGTTGACGCCCTCTTCGACAACGGCCGCCGCGGCCGCCCGGTCACCGGCCCCGGTAACCGTCCGCTGAAGTCCCTCAGCGACATGCTGAAGGGTAAGCAGGGCCGGTTCCGTCAGAACCTGCTCGGTAAGCGTGTCGACTACTCGGCCCGTTCGGTCATCGTCGTCGGCCCGCAGCTCAAGCTGCACCAGTGCGGTCTGCCCAAGGCCATGGCGCTGGAGCTCTTCAAGCCGTTCGTGATGAAGCGCCTGGTGGACCTGAACCACGCGCAGAACATCAAGTCGGCCAAGCGCATGGTCGAGCGCGGCCGCACGGTCGTGTACGACGTGCTCGAAGAGGTCATCGCCGAGCACCCGGTGCTGCTGAACCGTGCGCCCACCCTGCACCGCCTCGGTATCCAGGCGTTCGAGCCGCAGCTGGTCGAGGGCAAGGCCATTCAGATTCACCCGCTCGTCTGCACCGCGTTCAACGCGGACTTCGACGGTGACCAGATGGCCGTGCACCTGCCGCTGTCCGCGGAGGCGCAGGCCGAGGCCCGCATCCTGATGCTGTCCTCGAACAACATCCTCAAGCCGGCCGACGGCCGTCCGGTGACCATGCCGACCCAGGACATGGTGCTGGGCCTGTTCTTCCTCACCACCGATGAGGAGGAGCGCGAGGTCGTCGGTGAGGACCGTTCCTTCGGCTCCACCGCCGAGGCGATCATGGCGTTCGACGCCCGGGAGCTCTCGCTCCAGGCGAAGATCGACATCCGCTTCCCGATCGGCACTGTCCCGCCCCGTGGCTGGACCCCGCCGGTGGCCGAAGAAGGGGCCGACGGCGTCGGCGGAGGTGTCTGGCAGCCCGGTGACAGCTTCCGGCTGCGCACCACGCTGGGCCGCGCGCTCTTCAACGAGCTGCTGCCCGAGGACTACCCGTTCGTCGACTACTCGGTGGGCAAGAAGCAGCTCTCCGAGATCGTCAACGACCTCGCCGAGCGCTACCCCAAGGTCATCGTCGCGGCGACGCTGGACAACCTGAAGGCGGCCGGTTTCCACTGGGCCACCCGCTCCGGTGTCACCGTCGCCATCTCCGACGTGGTCGTGCCCGAGGCCAAGAAGGCCATCATCGAGGGCTACGAGGCGCAGGACGAGAAGGTCCAGAAGCAGTACGAGCGCGGTCTGATCACCAAGGACGAGCGCACCCAGGAGCTGATCGCGATCTGGACCAAGGCGACCAACGAGGTCGCCGAGGCGATGAACGCGAACTTCCCGAAGACCAACCCGATCTTCATGATGGTCAACTCGGGCGCGCGCGGAAACATGATGCAGATGCGTCAGATCGCCGGTATGCGTGGTCTGGTGTCCAACGCGAAGAACGAGACCATCCCGCGGCCCATCAAGGCGTCGTTCCGTGAGGGTCTCTCCGTGCTGGAGTACTTCATCTCCACCCACGGTGCCCGTAAGGGTCTCGCCGACACCGCCCTGCGTACCGCCGACTCGGGTTACCTGACCCGTCGTCTGGTGGACGTCTCGCAGGACGTCATCATCCGCGAGGAGGACTGCGGCACCGACCGCGGCCTCAAGCTGGCGATCGCGTCCAGGGGCGCGGACGGCGTGCTCCGCAAGACGGAGGACGTCGAGACCAGCGTGTACGCGCGCTGCCTCGCCGAGGACATCGTCGTGGACGGGAAGGTCCTGGCCCCGGCCGGTACCGACCTGGGCGATGTGCTCATCGACGAGCTGGTCCGCCACAACGTGGAGACGGTCAAGACCCGCTCGGTGCTCACCTGCGAGTCCGCCGTCGGCACCTGCGCGATGTGCTACGGCCGCTCGCTGGCGACCGGCAAGCTGGTGGACATCGGCGAGGCGGTCGGCATCATCGCCGCCCAGTCCATCGGTGAGCCCGGCACCCAGCTGACGATGCGTACCTTCCACACCGGTGGTGTGGCCGGTGACGACATCACCCAGGGTCTGCCGCGTGTCGTCGAGCTCTTCGAGGCCCGTACGCCCAAGGGTGTCGCCCCGATCTCGGAGGCGGCCGGCCGCGTCCGGATCGAGGAGACCGAGAAGACCAAGAAGCTCGTCGTCACTCCGGACGACGGCTCCGACGAGACGGCCTACGGCGTCTCCAAGCGATCCCGTCTGCTGGTGGGCGAGGGCGACCACGTCGAGGTCGGCCAGCCGCTGACCGTGGGTGCCGTCAACCCGCACGACGTGCTGCGCATTCTCGGCCAGCGCGCCGTCCAGGTGCACCTGGTGGGCGAGGTCCAGAAGGTCTACAACTCGCAGGGCGTGTCGATCCACGACAAGCACATCGAGATCATCATCCGGCAGATGCTGCGCCGTGTGACGATCATCGAGTCCGGTGACGCGGAGCTGCTGCCGGGCGAGCTCGTGGAGCGTTCGCGCTTCGAGGGTGAGAACCGTCGTGTGGTCCAGGAAGGCGGCCACCCGGCCTCCGGCCGTCCGCAGCTGATGGGTATCACCAAGGCCTCGCTGGCGACCGAGTCCTGGCTGTCGGCGGCGTCCTTCCAGGAGACGACCCGGGTGCTCACCGACGCGGCGATCAACGCCAAGTCGGACTCCCTGATCGGCCTCAAGGAGAACGTGATCATCGGTAAGCTCATCCCGGCCGGTACGGGCCTGTCCCGCTACCGCAACATCCGGGTCGAGCCGACCGAAGAGGCGAAGGCCGCGATGTACTCGGCCGTCGGCTACGACGACATCGACTACTCGCCCTTCGGCACGGGCTCCGGCCAGGCGGTTCCGCTGGAGGACTACGACTACGGTCCGTACAACCAGTAGGTCCGAGGACGGCTGGTAAACGTTCACAGGGCGGTCACCCCATGGCGGGGGTGGCCGCCCTGCGGCTATGCTCCGGGTTGGTGTGTCCAGCGCGTGTGCATTTGTTTTGACCGGAGCCGATGCTATAGGTACGCTCTGACCTTGTGCCTGGGGTGTCCCTGGGCTCCTGTGCGCGCTTCCAGACCGCTCGGGGGCCCGAGGTGTCGACACCAACAATCTGCACTCTCTGACTTTCGCAGAGGGCTGCGGTGCGCGACACACCCGACCGCGTGGGTCGGCGAAACTCCAGGTTAGCTTTATCGAGACTGGCACACAGAAACCGGAGAAACGGTGCCTACGATCCAGCAGCTGGTCCGCAAGGGCCGCCAGGACAAGGTCGAGAAGAACAAGACCCCCGCCCTCGCGGGGTCGCCGCAGCGCCGTGGTACATGCACTCGCGTGTTCACCACGACGCCGAAGAAGCCGAACTCGGCGCTCCGCAAGGTCGCGCGTGTCCGGCTGAGCAGTGGGATCGAGGTCACCGCCTATGTCCCGGGTGAGGGACACAACCTGCAGGAGCACTCCATCGTGCTCGTGCGCGGCGGTCGTGTGAAGGACCTGCCGGGTGTTCGTTACAAGATCATCCGCGGCTCCCTCGACACGCAGGGCGTCAAGAACCGCAAGCAGGCTCGCAGCCGCTACGGCGCCAAGAAGGAGAAGTAAGAATGCCTCGTAAGGGTCCCGCCCCGAAGCGCCCGGTCATCATCGACCCGGTCTACAACTCTCCTCTGGTGACGTCCCTCATCAACAAGGTCCTGCTGAACGGCAAGCGCTCCACTGCCGAGCGCATTGTCTACGGCGCCATGGAGGGCCTGCGCGAGAAGTCCGGCAACGACCCGGTCATCACCCTCAAGCGCGCGCTGGAGAACGTGAAGCCGACCCTCGAGGTCCGCTCCCGCCGTGTCGGTGGCGCCACCTACCAGGTGCCGGTCGAGGTCCGTCCCGGTCGCTCCTCCACCCTCGCGCTGCGCTGGCTGGTGGGTTACTCCCGCGCCCGGCGCGAGAAGACCATGACCGAGCGCCTGATGAACGAGCTGCTGGACGCCAGCAATGGTCTGGGCGCCTCCGTCAAGCGTCGCGAGGACACCCACAAGATGGCCGAGTCCAACAAGGCCTTCGCGCACTACCGCTGGTAGTCGCTACCCCATCGAGAACCGAGAGAAGACTGAGCCATATGGCCACCACTTCACTTGACCTGGCCAAGGTCCGCAACATTGGGATCATGGCCCACATCGACGCGGGCAAGACGACCACCACCGAGCGGATCCTCTTCTACACCGGCGTGAGCTACAAGATCGGTGAAGTCCACGATGGCGCCGCCACCATGGACTGGATGGAGCAGGAGCAGGAGCGCGGCATCACCATCACGTCCGCCGCGACGACCTGTCACTGGCCGCTCGAGAACGTCGACCACACGATCAACATCATCGACACCCCGGGGCACGTCGACTTCACCGTTGAGGTGGAGCGCAGCCTGCGCGTGCTCGACGGTGCCGTGACGGTGTTCGACGGCGTGGCCGGCGTCGAGCCGCAGTCCGAGACGGTGTGGCGTCAGGCGGACCGCTACGGCGTTCCGCGTATCTGCTTCGTCAACAAGCTCGACCGCACCGGTGCGGAGTTCCACCGCTGCGTCGACATGATCACGGACCGCCTGGGCGCGGTTCCGATCGTCATGCAGCTGCCGATCGGCACCGAGGCCGACTTCAAGGGCGTCGTCGACCTCGTCTCCATGAAGGCGCTGGTCTGGTCCGCCGAGGCGACCAAGGGCGAGATGTACGACACCGTCGACATCCCGGACACCCACACCGAGGCCGCCGACGAGTGGCGCGGCAAGCTGCTGGAGACCGTCGCCGAGAACGACGAAGAGATGATGGAGCTGTACCTGGAGGGCGAGGAGCCCACCGTGGAGCAGCTCTACGCGGCGGTCCGCCGTATCACCATCGCTTCGGGCAAGGGTGAGGGCACCACCGTCACTCCGGTGTTCTGTGGCACCGCGTTCAAGAACAAGGGCGTGCAGCCCCTGCTCGACGCCGTGGTCCGCTACCTGCCGTCGCCGATCGACATCGAGGCGATCGAGGGCCACTCGGTCAAGGACCCCGACGAGGTCATCAAGCGGCGTCCCTCCGAGGAAGAGCCGCTGTCGGCCCTGGCGTTCAAGATCGCGAGTGACCCGCACCTCGGCAAGCTCACCTTCATCCGGGTCTACTCGGGCCGTATGACGGCCGGCACGCAGGTGCTGAACTCCGTCAAGGGCAAGAAGGAGCGCATCGGCAAGATCTACCGGATGCACGCGAACAAGCGTGAGGAGATCGAGTCGGTGGGTGCCGGTGACATCGTCGCCGTCATGGGTCTGAAGCAGACCACCACCGGTGAGACCCTCTCCGATTCGTCGAACCCGGTGATCCTGGAGTCGATGGACTTCCCGGCCCCGGTCATCGAGGTGGCCATCGAGCCGAAGTCCAAGGGCGACCAGGAGAAGCTGGCCGTCGCGATCCAGCGGCTTGCCGAGGAGGACCCGTCCTTCCGCGTCAAGACCGACGAGGAGACCGGCCAGACGATCATCTCCGGCATGGGCGAGCTGCACCTCGATGTGCTGGTCGACCGCATGCGCCGTGAGTTCAAGGTCGAGGCCAACGTCGGCAAGCCCCAGGTGGCCTACCGCGAGACGCTGCGCAAGCAGGTCGAGCGGTACGACTACACGCACAAGAAGCAGACTGGTGGTTCCGGCCAGTTCGCCAAGGTGCAGATCGCGCTGGAGCCGCTCGAGGGCGATGGCTACGAGTTCGAGAACAAGGTCACCGGTGGCCGCATCCCGCGGGAGTACATCCCGTCGGTGGACGCGGGCTGCCAGGAGGCCATGGAGTTCGGCGTCCTCGCGGGCTACCCGCTGACCGGTGTGAAGGTCACCCTGCTCGACGGTGGCTACCACGAGGTCGACTCGTCCGAGATGGCGTTCAAGATCGCCGGTTCGATGGCCTTCAAGGAGGCCGCCCGCAAGGCCAGCCCGGCCCTGCTCGAGCCGATGATGAAGGTCGAGGTCACCACGCCCGAGGACTACATGGGTGACGTGATCGGCGACATCAACTCCCGTCGCGGGCAGATCCAGTCCATGGAGGACCGGAGCGGCGCCAAGCTGGTTACCGGCCTGGTTCCGCTGTCGGAGATGTTCGGCTACGTGGGCGACCTGCGCAGCAAGACGTCCGGCCGCGCCAGCTACTCCATGCAGTTCGACTCCTACGCCGAGGTTCCGCGGAACGTCGCCGAGGAGATCATCGCGAAGGCCAAGGGCGAGTAAGGCGGGTTCATCCGCATTCCTCACCCTTTAGGCTGGAAGCACAAGGCATCGGGGCATTCCGTCGTGGAGCGCGTTCACCGCGTTTCATGGCGGGCCCCGGGCGCCGTTTCCCCAGACGAATACGGCGAAGGGCATCCCCCTCGGGGTCCTGGCCGGTTCGGTAAGACCACCTGAACCCATCCGCAAAGCGTGGATGCGTACAGAACCACTCCACAGGAGGACCCCAGTGGCGAAGGCGAAGTTCGAGCGGACTAAGCCGCACGTCAACATCGGCACCATCGGTCACATCGACCACGGTAAGACCACGCTTACCGCTGCGATCACCAAGGTGCTGCACGACGCGTACCCGGACCTGAACGAGGCCTCGGCCTTCGACCAGATCGACAAGGCTCCTGAGGAGCGCCAGCGCGGTATTACGATCTCCATCGCGCACGTCGAGTACCAGACCGAGTCGCGTCACTACGCGCACGTTGACTGCCCCGGTCACGCGGACTACATCAAGAACATGATCACCGGTGCGGCGCAGATGGACGGCGCCATCCTCGTGGTCGCCGCCACCGACGGCCCGATGCCGCAGACCAAGGAGCACGTGCTCCTGGCCCGCCAGGTCGGCGTGCCGTACATCGTTGTCGCCCTGAACAAGGCCGACATGGTGGACGACGAGGAGATCCTGGAGCTCGTCGAGCTCGAGGTCCGCGAGCTGCTCTCCGAGTACGAGTTCCCGGGCGACGACGTCCCGGTCGTCAAGGTCTCGGCGCTCAAGGCGCTCGAGGGCGACGCCGAGTGGGGCAAGTCCGTCCTCGACCTGATGAAGGCCGTCGACGAGTCGATCCCGCAGCCGGAGCGCGACGTCGACAAGCCGTTCCTGATGCCGATCGAGGACGTCTTCACCATCACCGGCCGCGGTACGGTCGTCACCGGCCGTATCGAGCGCGGTGTGCTGAAGGTCAACGAGAACGTCGACATCATCGGCATCAAGCAGGAGAAGACCTCGACCACCGTCACCGGTATCGAGATGTTCCGCAAGCTGCTCGACGAGGGCCAGGCTGGTGAGAACGTCGGTCTGCTGCTCCGCGGCATCAAGCGCGAGGACGTCGAGCGCGGCCAGGTCATCATCAAGCCGGGTTCGGTCACTCCGCACACCGAGTTCGAGGCCCAGGCGTACATCCTGTCCAAGGACGAGGGTGGCCGCCACACGCCGTTCTTCAACAACTACCGTCCGCAGTTCTACTTCCGTACCACGGACGTGACGGGCGTTGTGACCCTCCCCGAGGGCACCGAGATGGTCATGCCGGGCGACAACACCGAGATGTCCGTCCAGCTGATCCAGCCGGTCGCCATGGAGGAGGGCCTGAAGTTCGCCATCCGTGAGGGTGGCCGGACCGTCGGCGCCGGCCAGGTCACCAAGATCAACAAGTGACCTGACGCTCCCCGGAGCAAAGAGCCCCATTCGCCTTTGGCGGGTGGGGCTCTTTCGTATGTGGGTACCCGGCCGTCCACATCGAAGCCGCGTTCGACTTCGGGAGCGAACAGATGATGACAAATGGCAAGATCACGGTCGCGGTCGTGGGGGGTTACCTCCTCGGGCGTACGAAGAAGGCGAAACTCGCTATCGGGCTGGGCATGTTGCTGGCCGGTAAGAAGATCTCGCTGGATCCGCAGCAGCTGAAGAAGTCCCTCGCCCAGGCGCCGCTGCTGAGCGGCCTCAACTCGGAAGTGCGCAAGGAGCTCGCCGACGCCACCCGGCAGGCCGCGACCAAGGCCGTCTCCGACCGGGTGAGCGGCCTCGCCGACTCGCTGCACGAGCGCACGGCGCTGCTGCGCGGTGCAGGCGGGGACGAAGGCGAGGATGAAGGCGAGGGCGAGGGCGAGAGCGAGGAGGCCGAGGCCCCGGCCCGCCCGGCGAAGAAGACCGCCGCGTCCGGTTCCGGTACGGCTAAGAAGGCGGCGGCCAAGAAGACCGCGGCGAAGAGGCCCGCGGCGGAGAGGCCCACGGCGAAGAAGACCACGGCGAAGAAGTCCGCGGTGAAGAGGCCCGCGGTGAAGAGGCCCGCGGCGAAGACCGCCAAGACCGCGGGGGGCCGCAATGGCTGACACGCTCGGCAAGCTCAAGGACGACATCGTCAAGAATCCGGCCACCGACCGTCTGAAGGACGAGCTGCGGAACTATGTCCAGGCACGGGCGACCCATGCGATCTCCGGCCTCGGCTCGGGCCTCGCCAAGGGCGCGCAGTCCCTCTCCGAGGGCAAGTCTCCGGGACAGGCCCTGATGAAGGCCGGTACGTCCCAGTTGAAGGACTCGCTCAAGGAGTCGCTGAAGGAGAAGGTCAAAGGTGTCTTCGGCAAGGGCGGCCGGGGCAAGAGCGGGGGCGGCAAGTCCAAGAGCGTGACGGTCGTCGAGGACATCGACGTCGGGGTGCCGGTCCGCGAGGCGTACGACCAGTGGACCCAGTTCCAGGAGTTCAGCACCTTCGCCAAGGGGGTCGTCAGCGTCGAGAAGGCCGACGACACCAGCAGCAACTGGAAGGTGAAGGTCGCCAAGTCCACCCGCAGCTGGCGGGCGAACGTCACCGAGCAGGTCGCCGACGAGCGGATCAGCTGGACCACGGAGGGCGCCAAGGGCACCGTCAAGGGCGTCGTCACCTTTCACCCGCTCGGTGACAATCTCACCCGGGTGCTGCTGGTTCTTGAGTACTTCCCCAAGGGTCTCTTCGAGAAGACCGGCAACATCTGGCGGGCCCAGGGCCGACGGGCCCGGCTCGATCTGAAGCTCTACCGGAAGTTCATCATGATGCGCGGCGAGGCCACGGACGGCTGGCGCGGCGAGATCCGGGACGGCGAGGTCGTGCGGGACCACGAGACGGCCGTGGAGGAGGAAGAGCGCGAGCAGACCGACGAGGCCGGTGCGGGCGAGGAGACCGGGGGAGACGCCGATGAGCCGGACGAGGCGGCTGAGGCTGAGGACGAGTACGAGGAGGAGCCCGAAGGCGCCGAGCCCGAGGAGTACGACGAGGAGTACGAGGAGGAGCCGGAGGCCGCCGAAGAGCCGGAGGAGGCCGAAGAGCCGGAGGAGGCCGAGGAACCCGAGGACGCCGAGGCGTATGAGGAGTCCGAGGAGCCCGAAGAGGAGCCCGAGGAGGAATCCGGCCGCCGCACCGCCGCGGCCCGCGGCTGAGCACCCCCGGCGACCGCCGGACACGACCGGGCCCCACCCAGACGCGAGACGCCGGGTGGGGCCCCGGCCACGCCGCCCGCCCATCGGCGAAACCGCACGGCGAACGCGAATCGGGCGGGGCAGGGGACGCGGTCGGGCCACGTCGCCCGGCCGCCGGGCCGGTGAGGACGACGGCCGGTGGCGACGCCCCTGGCCGGGGGCCGGGGCAGACCCGGCGCCACCCGGACGTCGCGCGGGGCGTGGGCCGGATGACGCGGGCTGGGGGGGGGTGTCCCCGGCCCCGCCTCGCCCGGTGGCAAGCCGGGCCGTCAGGCCCGTTTCGTGGGGCGGGGGCGCCAGATCCAGGGGGTGGCGTCGGGGGACAGGCCCACCACGCAGACGCCCTGGTGGCCGTCGTCCGCCAGGAGGGCCGGAGCGCCGACCGGGGTCAGATGGCCGGGGGAGCGCAGCGGCTTGGCGTCCGGGCCGGTGCCGTACTGGACCTGGACCTCCCCGCCCAGGTCACGCCCGGCCAGCAGCAGCGTCTTCGCCTCGTGGCGGCCGGACGGTTCGGTCACGGTGTGGGCGGCGATCGCCCCGTAGCCCTCGAAGTGCCGCACCGTGAGGGAGGTTTCCCCGTGGACGGCGGGCACGGTGGCCTTGGGGGTGCGGTAGATCAGCGCGAGCGTGCCGTCGGGGGCCACCGCGGCACCCAGCGGATCTCCGCCGGGGCGCGGCAGACCGGACGGCGGGCGCAGGGCGACCGGGCCGCCGGTCCACTCCTGGGCCCAGTGGTGGACGCTGTCACGGCCGGGGGCGAGGACGTGGACCTGCCCCTCCGAGTCCAGCAGCGCGGTCAGCCCGTCCTGGATCTCGGCGCCGCCGAGCCGCTGCCAGGGACCCCAGTGGCCGCTGGCGTCCCGTACCCGGGTGGCCAGGCTCTTGTCCGCGGTCCGTACGAAGAGGTGCACCAGGCCGTCCGGGGTGGCGACCGCCGCCGGGCAGCCGACCCGGCGGCCGCGCTCGGGGTCGCTCTCGGGGGTGCCGAGGCCGGTCCAGGCGCGGAACGGGCCGTCCGGTCGGCGCTGCTCCAGCACCACGATCTCGCGGAGGTCGCCCGCGCCCTGCCCGGCCAGCGCCGCGAACCGCAGGGCGAACAGCACCTGCCGCCCCGCGCCGTCCCGCACCGCGGCGAGCGCCGGGGCGAGCGGTCCGCCGCCGAGCCCCTGAGGCGCCCCGAACCGTCCGCTGCCGGGCGCCGTCTCGCGCCACCGCACGGCCTGGGTGCCGAGCACGCCGTACGCCACGAGCCGCCCCTGGGCGTCGGTGGTGGGGGCGGGCAGCGAGGTGGGGTAGCGGTAGTGGGTGGAGCGGATCCAGCCCTTGCGGTTCCGCAGCGGGCGCACCCCGCCCTGGCTGTAGTCGCCGCAGCCGGCCGCGTTGCCGCAGTCCCAGTCCGGCGCACCGCCGTAGGACTTGATCGCCCGCGCCTTCTGGGCGAGCACCGCGGGCGGCAGATTGTGCGGCCAGCGCTGGTTGTAGTAACCGCGGAACGCGGTGGTGGTGAAGCGCGGGGCGTGCTTGTCGCGCTGCGTGGACGCGGCCACCCACTGGGCGATCGCCTTCCAGGTGAACAGCGCGACCGGGGTGTGGTCGCGGTGGTCCGAGCAGCCCGGCTGATCGTTGTCCCTGGGGTGCAGCACGTCGTGCACCTGGAAGTCGGGGTCCGGGTCCAGCGTGTGGATCAGTGTGGGCCGGTAGCGGTCCATGATCCCGGCGAGCACGTCGACCAGCGTCCGATGGCCGTACGAGCTGGGGTGCGCCACGGGGGAGCCGGTGGCCAGGAGGGTGCGCATCACGGTGCCCGGGGTGTCCCACAGTGCCGGTATCCGTACGCCGCCGTCCGACAGCATCGCGATGTTGAGGAAGATCAGCCGGGCGCTGCGGGCGCCGTTGGCCAGCGTGTTGGTCTCCGCCGTGACCCCGCCGGGCAGCCGCAGCACCGACCGCTGCCAGGGCGCGAACTGGTTCAGCCCCATCATCTGCGCGTACGCCTGCCGCAGCCCCTGGTGGCGGGAGGCGGAGTACGCGGCCTTGTCGGCGTCTGGGATCGGCGTCCCCGCCTGATGGTTGATCCCCCGGGCCTCACCGGCCGTGACGTACACGCACACCACCGGGACTCCGGAGCGCAGCACATGCTCGGCGTCCGGGTTCATGAAGTACAGATCGTCGTCGGGGTGCGCCATGATCTGCAGCAGCAGCGCCCGCTTGTCGCTCACCGTCGAGGTGAACGGCTCCGCCGCTCCGGGCGCACTGGCCCGCGCCGGCCCGGCTGCCGCGCCGCGCGAATGTCCGGCCCCGCATCCGGCGATCCCGGTGACCCCGGCAACCCCCACGGCTCCCCCGGCGGTGAGCGCCGCCAGCGCGGCGAGCGTCTGCCTGCGGGTGGTCCGCGTCCCCCGCGATGTCCATCGACTGTTCAATTTGGTGACCCTGTCACTTCGGCAGCGCGTAGTCTCCGGCTGCTCCGAGTGAAGGGACGGTTGGTGATCTTGACAGGTTGTCCGATGGCCGGGAGGTGTCGGTCACAGGTTGGGCACATCGTCGCCACGGGGCCGACGCATCCCGCCGGGGTCCACCCCCGAGGGCCGGTCGGCCCTTCGGCTACGTCGGCTACGTCAGTCGGCGATCAGCACCCCGAGCACCGCGAGCCAGCAGGCCGCGACCAGCACCGGCAGCAGCATCATGATCGCGCCGGTCGGGGACACCTTCAGATAGGCGGCGCCGGGGTTGCCCGTGCGGCGGTTCACTATCCGCTCGCCGCCGTGCCAGGCCATGTACTCCTCGAGCTCGATCACGGCCTCCTTGCGCGCCAGGAGGTAGTGGCGCCCGAACCGCAGCATCAGCGAGAAGCCGAGCGACACCCCGATGCCGATGACCGCGATGATCATCGCCAGCCCTTTGCCGAGGGAGCCGCCCGCGCCCTCCTTGCCGAGGCAGAAGGCGGTGGCGGCCGCAAGGCCCGCGGTGATGTAGAAGAAGTTGTTCAGCTTCTGCCAGTTGAGGTTGTCCTCGTGCTTGTAGAGGTCCACCGCGATCCCGTACTGCGCGTGCAGCATCGCCTCACGCGGCTTGCGCCACACCCACACCACCCGGGGCAGCCCGTCCGGCGGTTCAGCCATTCGTCCGGCTCGACCTGGTCGGAGCTGTAGGCCAGCAGGAACGCCAGCACATGCCTGCCCTTGACCGCCACATAGAAGTGCTCGGCGGTCTCCAGCCGGGCGCGGTAGTCGGCCTCGGCGTACGCCGAGACCAGGAAGCCCCCTCCACCGGCCCCTGGGCGCCGTCCGGCCCGTTCAGACTCCGTGACTCGGCGAGCCGGGCGATCCGCTCCACATGCGCCGATCGTGATGCCCTCCCCGTAGACGAAGGCCGGGGCCGGAGTCGGGGCCGGTGGCCGGGTGCGGGGTTCGTTTCGCGCCTTCGGCGCCATTGAGCAGCGGAGCAGGGAGTGGGGGCGCGGGCCGCGTCGCCGGGCGCCGGGCCGGTCGCGGCGGGCGCCGGTGGCGGCATCCGCGCCTGGGAGGGCGGGGCCGTCGCCGGACTGCCGGGGGGCGGGGTACCCCTGGAAACTGTCTGACAAATTAGTTGCGTCAGATCAAGCGTTTTCGAGAGGGGTACCCGGAGGGGCCGCCCCGGATCCACCGGATTCCGGTTCGGACGTCGCTCCCGGCCGCCGAGCCGCCACGGCCTCAACACCCAACCGGCCCGGCAGTCGGCGGCGGCGCCCCGCCCCCCATCCCCCGGACCCATGCTCACATGCGCCGAAGGCGCGAGACGGTGCCGCACCCGACCGAGCCGCGCAGTCAGGCGGCGGTGGGCGTGTCGGCCTGCTCGGGTTCTCGGCAGTCCCGGCCCACCGATCGCAGGTGGTCGTCACGGGACCGCCGGGCCCTCGATGTACCTGCCCTTCGCGCTGTAGGGCCACTCGTTCGCGACACAGCCCTTGAGCCCGTATATCTGCTGCATCATCACCGGCGCCCGTTTGCCCTTCCCGGGGCAGGACTCGTGGCCGTGGCCGATGCGGTGGCCGACCTCGTGGTTGACGATCAGCGCCCGGTAGCCGCTGAGGGGGCCGGAAAACTCCGGTGAGCCGGTGTTCCAGCGCTTGAGGTTGACCATGATCTGGGTGCCGGCGTCGCAGTTGACCTCGCCATGGGTGTCCAGACCCACGGCGCCGCAGATCTCGTCGACCGTGTCCGGGGTGGCGATCTTCACCTCGAAGTCGGAGGGGCCGTCGGCGACCAGCTGGAAGGAGTGCCTGCCGTCGTTGGTCCAGCCGCGCTTGGCGGCGAGGATTGCCGAGATTTCGGCCGCGGCCCGCTTCGCGTTGATGCCGGTGCCCTGCTCCACCATGACCTTGAACCGCCGCAGATCGCGTCCCTTGCCGATCACCGCGCCGGAGGACTTCGCGGTGACGAACTCGCCGGTCGCGGTGGTGGGGGAGTCCGGGCGAGGGGGCCTGGACGTGGCCGAGATGGCGTCGGGCGGCTGGGCTGCCGGGGCCGTGGCGCGGGCCTGGCCCTTGCCGTCGCCGTCACGTAACGCGAACACGACCCCGGCGATCAGCGCCACACCGGCGGCCAGTGCCACCGCCACGTTCCGGGGGCGGGCACTCCGGGTGGTGCGCCCCCGTCGTCCTGGGGGTGAGGTGGACGGGCCGGGGGCCTGCGCGGTGGAGGTCATGGGGGGCGCTTCCAGGGGGTGTCAGCGGGGCGGGTGAATCAGCCGTGCGCGCGCATGCCGCGTGAGCATGCCGGTGTCCCGGAGTGCGGGCGTGCCGGGTGTTCCCCTGGAGGGAGACGTGTGGGGAGGGTGACCGGTTGGGGCTGGTGCCCTGTTGTGCGCGGGGTCACATTGGGCGATATCCCGAATCTCACACTTGTACGTGACGCCGTGTCCCGGTCTCCGGTGCGCGCCGAGTTTGAAGCGGGCCCCGCAGGGGGTACGCTTCCGGGCCCCTGATTGGCGTCCGGAGCAGCCGCTATGGCACACTAACCAGGTTGCTCGGTTGAGTGCCGATGCTGCGCGCCTCCCGCCGGGAGGACCGGAAGCGAGTCCCACAGTACTCGTCGCCTCTGATCAGGGGCGGAAGTACGGGAATCTTCCGGGAAGCGTCAGCGGGGCCCCAGCCAGGCGCCCGGTGGGTGACTTTCTCCCCCAGCAACCCCCTTCATCAGGGATCTCCATGCGGAGATTTACGGGAAGGGCTGCGACACGCCCGACCGCGTGGGTCGGAAGTGAGGTGGAGGAGGGCACGAACGCCATCGGGTCCCAGAGCGTTACGAGAGACAGGACTACGAAGTAGCCATGGCGGGACAGAAGATCCGCATCCGGCTCAAGGCTTACGACCACGAGGTCATCGACTCCTCGGCGAAGAAGATCGTCGAGACGGTGACCCGGACTGGTGCGTCGGTCGCGGGCCCGGTGCCGCTGCCCACAGAGAAGAACGTGTACTGCGTCATCAAGTCGCCGCACAAGTACAAGGACTCGCGCGAGCACTTCGAGATGCGTACGCACAAGCGCCTCATCGACATCCTCGACCCCACGCCGAAGACGGTTGACTCGCTGATGCGTCTCGACCTGCCGGCCGGCGTCGACATCGAGATCAAGCTCTGAGGTGACGCGCGAGATGGCTAAGCAGATCAAGGGCGTCCTGGGCGAGAAGCTCGGCATGACGCAGGTGTGGGACGAGAACAACCGCGTCGTCCCGGTCACCGTCGTCAAGGCCGGTCCCTGCGTCGTGACCCAGGTCCGCACCGATGACGCGGACGGCTACAGCGCCGTCCAGATCGCCTTCGGCGAGATCGACCCGCGCAAGGTGAACAAGCCGCTCAAGGGCCACTTCGCCAAGGCGGATGTGACCCCGCGCCGCCACCTGGTGGAGCTGCGTACCGCCGACGCCGGTGAGTACACGCTCGGCCAGGAGGTCAAGGCCGAGGTGTTCGAGTCCGGTGTCAAGGTCGACGTGACCGGCACCAGCAAGGGCAAGGGCACCGCCGGTGTCATGAAGCGCCACGGCTTCGCCGGCCTCGGCGCCGGCCACGGCACCCAGCGCAAGCACCGCTCGCCGGGCTCCATCGGTGGCTGCGCCACCCCGGGCCGCGTGTTCAAGGGCCTGCGCATGGCCGGCCGCATGGGCAATGAGCGGGTCACCACCCAGAACCTGACCGTCCACGCCGTTGACGCGGAGAAGGGCCTGCTCCTGATCAAGGGAGCGGTTCCTGGTCCGAACGGCGGCCTCGTCCTGGTCCGTACCGCGGCCAAGGGGGCCTGAGGTAACCGATGAGCACCATTGACATCCTTTCGCCGGCAGGCGACAAGGCCGGGTCCGTCGAGCTCCCCGCGGAGATCTTCGACGCGCAGGTCAGCGTTCCGCTGATCCACCAGGTCGTCGTCGCCCAGCTGGCCGCTGCCCGCCAGGGCACGCACAAGACCAAGACCCGTGGTGAGGTCCGCGGCGGTGGCAAGAAGCCGTACCGCCAGAAGGGCACCGGCCGCGCGCGCCAGGGTTCGACCCGCGCGCCGCAGTTCGCCGGCGGTGGCGTCGTGCACGGCCCCGTGCCGCGCGACTACAGCCAGCGCACCCCGAAGAAGATGAAGGCCGCCGCGCTGCGCGGTGCCCTCTCCGACCGGGCGCGTCACGAGCGCATTCACATCGTGACCGGCGTGGTCGACGGTGAGATCTCCACCAAGGCCGCGAAGGTCCTGCTGGGCAGGATCAGCGAGCGCAAGAACGTGCTCCTGGTCGCCGAGCGGAGCGACGAGGCCGCGTGGCTGTCCGCCCGCAACCTGCCCCAGGTGCACATCCTGGAGCCGGGCCAGCTGAACACGTACGACGTGCTCGTCTCCGACGACGTGGTCTTCACCAAGGCCGCCTTCGAGTCCTTCGTGGCTGGTCCCAAGGCCGCTGAGAAGACCGAAGGGAGCGCCGCCTGATGAGTGAGGCGACCGCTGTCACCAGCAAGACCTTCACCGACCCCCGCGACGTCCTCGTCAAGCCGGTGGTCTCGGAGAAGAGCTACGCGCTGCTCGACGAGAACAAGTACACGTTCATCGTCGCGCCCGGCGCCAACAAGACCCAGATCAAGCAGGCCGTCGAGGCGGTCTTCTCGGTCAAGGTCACCGGGGTCAACACGATCAACCGGCAGGGTAAGCGCAAGCGCACCAAGACCGGTTACGGCAAGCGCAAGGACACCAAGCGCGCCATCGTGACCCTCGCCGAGGGCGACCGCATCGACATCTTCGGCGGCCCGACCTCCTGACGGAGGCCGGAATCGTCCAGAAGTCCGGAATCTTCCGAGGACTGAGAAATGGGTATCCGCAAGTACAAGCCGACGACCCCGGGCCGTCGTGGCTCCAGCGTCGCCGACTTCGTCGAGATCACGCGGTCCACGCCGGAGAAGTCGCTGGTCCGCCCGCTGCACAGCAAGGGTGGTCGTAACAACGCCGGCCGCATCACGGTCCGCCACCAGGGTGGCGGTCACAAGCGTGCGTACCGCGTGATCGACTTCCGCCGTCACGACAAGGACGGCGTCCCGGCGAAGGTCGCACACATCGAATACGACCCCAACCGCACCGCGCGCATCGCGCTGCTGCACTACGCCGACGGCGAGAAGCGCTACATCCTCGCCCCGCGTGGCCTGAAGCAGAACGACCGGATCGAGAACGGCCCCGGCGCCGACATCAAGCCCGGTAACAACCTCGCGCTGCGCAACATCCCGGTCGGTACCACGCTCCACGCCATCGAGCTGCGGCCCGGCGGCGGCGCGAAGTTCGCCCGCTCCGCGGGTGCCTCCGTGCAGCTGCTGGCGAAGGAGGGCTCCATGGCCCACCTGCGCATGCCGTCCGGTGAGATCCGCCTGGTCGACGTCCGCTGCCGCGCCACCGTCGGCGAGGTCGGCAACGCCGAGCAGTCGAACATCAACTGGGGCAAGGCCGGCCGCATGCGCTGGAAGGGCGTCCGCCCGACCGTTCGTGGTGTGGTCATGAACCCCGTCGACCACCCGCACGGTGGTGGTGAGGGCAAGACCTCCGGTGGTCGCCACCCGGTCTCGCCGTGGGGTCAGAAGGAGGGCCGTACGCGCTCGCCGAAGAAGGCCAGCAACAAGTACATCGTCCGCCGCCGCAAGACGAACAAGAAGCGCTAGGAGCGGGTTTAGATGCCGCGCAGTCTCAAGAAGGGGCCCTTCGTCGACGACCACCTGATCAAGAAGGTGGACACGCAGAACGAAGCAGGCACCAAGAACGTCATCAAGACCTGGTCCCGCCGCTCGATGATCGTCCCGGCCATGCTCGGCCACACGATCGCGGTGCACGACGGCCGCAAGCACGTCCCGGTGTTCGTCACCGAGTCGATGGTCGGCCACAAGCTCGGCGAGTTCGCGCCGACCCGCACCTTCCGCGGCCATGAGAAGGACGACCGCAAGTCGCGTCGTCGCTGATCAGCGGAAAAGACTCATGACAGACACCGAAGGGACAACCATGGAAGCCAGGGCCCAGGCGCGGTACATCCGCGTCACGCCCATGAAGGCCCGCCGCGTGGTGGACCTCATCCGTGGCATGAATGCCACGGAGGCCCAGGCGGTCCTGCGTTTCGCCCCGCAGGCCGCGAGCGTGCCGGTCGGCAAGGTGCTGGACAGCGCCATCGCCAACGCCGCGCACAACTACGACCACACCGACGCCGACAGCCTCGTCATCTCCGAGGCGTACGTCGACGAGGGCCCGACTCTGAAGCGGTTCCGTCCGCGCGCCCAGGGCCGTGCCTACCGGATCCGCAAGCGGACCAGCCACATCACCGTGGTCGTCAGCAGCAAGGAAGGAACCCGGTAATGGGCCAGAAGGTAAACCCGCACGGGTTCCGGCTCGGCATCACCACCGACTTCAAGTCGCGCTGGTACGCCGACAAGCTGTACAAGGACTACGTCAAGGAAGACGTCGCCATCCGCCGGATGATGACGAAGGGCATGGAGCGCGCCGGTATCTCCAAGGTGGAGATCGAGCGCACCCGTGACCGCGTCCGCGTCGACATCCACACCGCCCGGCCGGGCATCGTCATCGGCCGCCGCGGCGCGGAGGCCGACCGTATCCGCGGCGAGCTGGAGAAGCTCACCGGCAAGCAGGTGCAGCTGAACATCCTCGAGGTGAAGAACCCCGAGGTGGACGCTCAGCTGGTGGCCCAGGCCGTCGCCGAGCAGCTCTCCTCCCGCGTCTCCTTCCGTCGTGCGATGCGCAAGTCGATGCAGAGCTCGATGAAGGCCGGTGCCAAGGGCATCAAGATCCAGTGTGGTGGCCGTCTCGGCGGCGCCGAGATGTCCCGCTCGGAGTTCTACCGCGAGGGCCGCGTGCCCCTGCACACGCTCCGCGCGAACGTCGACTACGGCTTCTTCGAGGCCAAGACCACCTTCGGCCGCATCGGCGTCAAGGTGTGGATCTACAAGGGCGACGTGAAGAACATCGCCGAGGTCCGCGCCGAGAACGCCGCTGCCCGCGCCGGCAACCGCCCGTCGCGTGGTGGCAGCGACCGCCCGCAGCGCCGCGGTGGCGAGCGCGGTGGCCGTGGCCGTAAGCCGCAGCAGTCCGCCGCGCCCGCCGAGGCCGGTAAGGCCGAGGCGCCGGCCGCGGCGGCGGCCGAGCCCAGCGCAGCCGGAAAGGAGAGCTGACCCCATGCTGATCCCTCGCAGGGTCAAGCACCGCAAGCAGCACCACCCCAAGCGGTCCGGCATGGCCAAGGGCGGTACGGAGCTGGCGTTCGGCGAGTACGGCATCCAGGCCGTCACCCCGGCGTACGTCACCAACCGTCAGATCGAGGCCGCTCGTATCGCGATGACCCGCCACATCAAGCGTGGCGGCAAGGTCTGGATCAACATCTACCCGGACCGTCCGCTGACGAAGAAGCCTGCGGAGACCCGCATGGGTTCCGGTAAGGGCTCGCCGGAGTGGTGGATCGCGAACGTCAAGCCCGGTCGGGTGATGTTCGAGCTGTCCTACCCGAACGAGAAGACTGCGCGTGAGGCGCTCACCCGCGCTGCTCACAAGCTCCCGATGAAGTGCCGGATCGTTCGGCGCGAGGCAGGTGAGTCGTGATGGCGGCCGGTACCAAGGCGTCCGAGCTGCGTGAGCTGAACAACGAGGACCTCGTTGGCAAGCTGCGTGAGGCCAAGGAAGAGCTGTTCAACCTCCGCTTCCAGGCGGCGACCGGACAGCTCGAGAACCACGGCCGGCTGAAGGCCGTCCGAAAGGACATCGCCCGGATCTACACCCTGATGCGGGAGCGCGAGCTCGGCATCGAGACGGTGGAGAGCGCCTGATGAGCGAGACGAATGTGACTGAGAACGCAACGCAGAACCGCGGCTTCCGCAAGACCCGTGAGGGTTTGGTCGTCAGCGACAAGATGGACAAGACCGTCGTCGTCGCAGTCGAGGACCGCGTCAAGCACGCGCTGTACGGCAAGGTCATCCGCCGTACCAACAAGCTCAAGGCGCACGACGAGCAGAACGCCGCGGGTGTCGGCGACCGTGTCCTCCTGATGGAGACCCGGCCGCTGTCCGCGACCAAGCGCTGGCGCGTCGTCGAGATCCTCGAGAAGGCCAAGTAATTCTTCCTGCGGGCAATAGTCCGCAGGACAGTTCCGCCAGGCTCGGCGGGGGCCGGATATATCCAGCCCCCGCCGGGAACCGGCAGACGATCAGGAGATAGACGTGATCCAGCAGGAGTCGCGACTGCGCGTCGCCGACAACACGGGCGCGAAGGAGATCCTTTGCATCCGTGTTCTCGGTGGCTCCGGTCGCCGCTACGCGGGCATTGGTGACGTCATCGTCGCCACCGTCAAGGACGCGATCCCCGGTGGCAACGTGAAGAAGGGTGACGTCGTCAAGGCGGTCATCGTGCGCACCGTGAAGGAGCGCCGCCGCCCGGACGGTTCGTACATCCGCTTCGACGAGAACGCGGCCGTCATCCTCAAGAACGATGGCGACCCCCGCGGCACCCGTATCTTCGGCCCGGTGGGCCGTGAGCTGCGCGAGAAGAAGTTCATGAAGATCATCTCGCTCGCGCCGGAGGTGCTGTAACCGATGAAGATCAAGAAGGGCGACCTGGTCCAGGTCATCACCGGTAAGGACAAGGGCAAGCAGGGCAAGGTCATCGCGGCCTTCCCGCGCGAGGACCGGGTCCTGGTCGAGGGTGTCAACCGGGTCAAGAAGCACACCAAGGCCGGACAGACCGCTCGTGGTTCGAAGACCGGCGGCATCGTGACGACTGAGGCCCCGATCCACGTGAGCAATGTGCAGCTCGTGGTGGAGAAGGACGGCAACAAGGTCGTCACCCGCGTCGGATACCGCTTCGACGACGAGGGCAACAAGATCCGCGTTGCCAAGCGGACCGGTGAGGACATCTGATGACTGCCACCACCACTGCACCGCGCCTCAAGGCGCGCTACCGCGAAGAGATCCAGGGCAAGCTGCAGGAGCAGTTCTCCTACGAGAACGTCATGCAGATCCCGGGTCTGACCAAGGTCGTGGTCAACATGGGTGTGGGCGACGCCGCCCGCGACTCCAAGCTGATCGAGGGCGCCATCCGCGACCTCGCCACGATCACCGGTCAGAAGCCCGCCGTCACCAAGGCCCGTAAGTCCATCGCGCAGTTCAAGCTGCGTGAGGGCCAGCCGATCGGCGCCCACGTCACCCTCCGCGGTGACCGCATGTGGGAGTTCCTGGACCGTCTGGTGTCGCTCGCGCTTCCGCGCATCCGCGACTTCCGCGGTCTGTCGCCGAAGCAGTTCGACGGCCGGGGCAACTACACCTTCGGTCTCACGGAGCAGGTCATGTTCCACGAGATCGACCAGGACAAGATCGACCGTGTCCGGGGTATGGACATCACCGTGGTGACCACGGCGACCAACGACGAAGAGGGCCGGGCCCTGCTGCGTCACCTCGGCTTCCCGTTCAAGGAGGCGTGAGCCGTGGCGAAGAAGGCTCTCATTGCCAAGGCCGCCCGCAAGCCCAAGTTCGGCGTGCGTGGTTACACGCGCTGCCAGCGCTGTGGACGTCCGCACTCCGTGTACCGCAAGTTCGGCCTGTGCCGCGTGTGCCTTCGTGAGATGGCTCACCGCGGCGAGCTGCCGGGCGTGACCAAGAGCTCCTGGTAATCAGCCCTTACGGGTTGATACCGGGCTCTCGGTAAGCAAATGGATGGCGAGCCCCGCCCGTCCACTCCCGTAGAGTGGAACGGTTGGGCGCTCGCCGCCCAGAATCCTTACTACGCCGTAGGTCCCCGCGCCGCACCCGTGCCCGCCATTGAGCGGGTGAGAGGGATGGCGCATACAGGAAACCCCGGCGAGAGAGGCCGAAGGCCATCATGACCATGACCGATCCGATCGCAGACATGCTGACGCGTCTGCGAAACGCGAACTCGGCGTACCACGACACCGTCGAGATGCCGCACAGCAAGATCAAGTCGCATATCGCGGAGATCCTCCAGCAGGAGGGCTACATCACCGGCTGGAAGGTCGAGGACGCCGAGGTCGGCAAGAACCTCACCCTCGAGCTGAAGTTCGGGCCGAACCGCGAGCGCTCGATCGCCGGCATCAAGCGGATCTCGAAGCCGGGCCTGCGGGTCTACGCAAAGTCCACCAACCTGCCGAAGGTGCTCGGCGGCCTGGGCGTGGCGATCATCTCCACGTCGCACGGGCTCCTCACCGACAAGCAGGCCGGCAAGAAGGGCGTGGGTGGGGAAGTCCTCGCCTACGTCTGGTAACCAGGGAACGGAGGAAGCACATGTCGCGCATTGGCAAGCTGCCCATCCAGGTTCCCGCTGGTGTGGACGTCACCATCGATGGCCGCACGGTCGCCGTGAAGGGTCCCAAGGGCTCTCTCTCGCACACCGTCGCCGCGCCGATCGAGGTCGCCCAGGGTGAGGACAACGCTCTCGTTGTCACCCGCCCGAACGACGAGCGTCAGAACAAGGCCCTGCACGGCCTGTCGCGCACGCTGGTGGCGAACATGATCACCGGCGTGACCCAGGGCTACAGCAAGGCGCTCGAGATCAGCGGTGTCGGCTACCGCGTCCAGGCCAAGGGCTCCAACCTGGAGTTCTCCCTGGGCTACAGCCACCCGATCCTGGTCGAGGCCCCGGAGGGCATCACCTTCAAGGTGGAGTCCCCGACCAAGCTGAGCGTCGAGGGCATCGACAAGCAGAAGGTCGGCGAGGTCGCCGCGAACATCCGCAAGCTGCGCAAGCCCGACCCGTACAAGGCCAAGGGCGTGAAGTACGCGGGCGAGGTCATCCGCCGCAAGGTCGGAAAGGCTGGTAAGTAAGCCATGGCATACGGTGTGAAGATTGCCAAGGGCAACGCTCGCAAGGCCGCTGCCGTCAAGCGGCGTCACATCCGCGTCCGCAAGCGGGTCTCGGGTACGCCGGTCCGCCCCCGCCTCGTGGTGACGCGGTCCAACCGTCACATGGTGGCGCAGGTCATCGACGACATCGCGGGCCACACCCTGGCCTCGGCGTCGACGCTGGACAGCTCCATCCGGGCGGCCGAGGGCGACAAGAGCGCCCTGGCGCAGCAGGTCGGGGCCCTGGTGGCCGAGCGGGCGAAGGCCGCGGGCATCGAGGCCGTCGTGTTCGACCGTGGTGGCAACAAGTACGCCGGGCGCATCGCCGCTCTGGCGGACGCCGCCCGCGAGGCCGGGCTGAAGTTCTGAGCCCCGGTTCCAACGCAATGCGGAAACGAGAGAGGTAAATCCAATGGCTGGACCCCAGCGCCGCGGTGGCGGCGCCGGTGGCGGCGAGCGGCGGGACCGGAAGGACCGGCGGGACGGTGGCGCTGCCGCCGAGAAGACCGCTTACGTCGAGCGTGTTGTCGCGATCAACCGCGTCGCCAAGGTTGTGAAGGGTGGTCGTCGCTTCAGCTTCACCGCGCTGGTCGTGGTGGGCGACGGTGACGGCACCGTGGGTGTCGGTTACGGCAAGGCCAAGGAGGTGCCGGCCGCGATCGCCAAGGGCGTGGAGGAGGCCAAGAAGCACTTCTTCAAGGTCCCCCGGATCGCCGGCACCATCCCGCACCCGATCCAGGGTGAAGAGGCCGCGGGTGTCGTGCTGCTGAAGCCGGCGTCCCCCGGTACCGGTGTGATCGCCGGTGGCCCGGTGCGCGCCGTGCTGGAGTGCGCGGGCATCCACGACGTGCTGAGCAAGTCGCTCGGCTCCTCGAACCCGATCAACATCGTGCACGCCACGGTGGCCGCTCTGCGGGGCCTTCAGCGCCCTGAGGAGATCGCCGCCCGCCGTGGTCTGCCGCTCGAGGACGTCGCTCCCGCCGCTCTGCTGCGGGCGCGTGCCGGGGTGGGTGTGTGAGCATGGCCCGCCTCAAGATCACGCAGACGAAGTCGTACATCGGCAGCAAGCAGAACCACCGCGACACTCTGCGTTCGCTCGGGCTGAAGAGGCTCGGCGACGTGGTCGTCAAGGAGGACCGCCCCGAGTTCCGCGGCATGGCGCAGACCGTGCGGCACCTCGTGACGGTCGAGGAGGTCGACTGACATGGCGGAGAACAACCCGCTGAAGGTCCACAACCTCCGGCCCGCCCCGGGCGCCAAGACCGCCAAGACCCGTGTCGGTCGTGGTGAGGCGTCCAAGGGTAAGACCGCTGGTCGTGGCACCAAGGGCACCAAGGCCCGCTACCAGGTTCCGGAGCGCTTCGAGGGTGGGCAGATGCCCCTCCACATGCGGCTCCCGAAGCTCAAGGGCTTCAAGAACCCCTTCCGCACCGAGTACCAGGTCGTGAACCTGGACAAGCTGGCCGCGCTCTACCCCGAGGGTGGCGAGGTCACGGTGGCCGGTCTGGTCGCCAAGGGTGCGGTTCGCAAGAACCAGCTCGTCAAGGTGCTGGGCTCCGGTGAGGTCTCCGTGGCGCTCCAGGTGACGGTCGACGCCGTCTCCGGCTCCGCCAAGGAGAAGATCACCGCCGCCGGTGGCACCGTCACCGAGCTCGTCTGAGCACGGTGCGTTTCTGACCGGGGGTGCCCCAGATACGGGGCATCCCCGGTTGGTCGTTCCAAGCGGGGCCGGGTCGCCGGTAAGGTGGCTGGCGTTGTTACCTTCCGCGCGGTACGCCTCCGCGCGGGTCCTGGCTGATAAGTATCCGTCGATCCTCAAGACCGTCACCTCTCGCGAAGCGACGCGGGGGGCGCAGGAGGCACCGTGCTCACCGCGTTCGCCCGGGCGTTCAAGACGCCCGACCTGCGCAAGAAGCTGCTGTTCACGCTGGGCATCATCGTGCTCTTCCGGCTCGGGCAACATATCCCGATCCCGGGCATCGACTACAAGAACGTCCAGACGTGCATGGACCTAGCCAAGGGCCAGCAGGGGCTGTTCGGCCTGGTCAACATGTTCAGTGGTGGCGCACTGCTCCAGATCACCATCTTCGCGCTAGGGATCATGCCGTACATCACGGCGAGCATCATCCTGCAGCTGCTGACCGTGGTGATCCCGCGCCTTGAGGCCCTCAAGAAGGAGGGCCAGGCCGGTCAAGGAAAGATCACGCAGTACACCCGCTACCTGACCATCGCGCTGGCGATCCTCCAGGGCACCGGCCTGGTGGCCACCGCCCGCAGCGGCTCGCTCTTCCAGAGCTGCCCGGTCGGCGGTCAGATCGTACGGGACGACTCGATCTTCACCACCGCCGTGATGGTCATCACGATGACCGCGGGCACCGCGCTGATCATGTGGCTCGGTGAGCTGGTCACCGACCGCGGCATCGGCAACGGCATGTCGATCCTGATGTTCGTCTCCATCGCCGCCGGTTTCCCGAGCGCGATGTGGAGCATCAAGCAGCAGGGCAAGATCATGGACGGCTGGCTGGAGTTCGGCCTGGTGATCCTCTGTGGTCTGGCCATGGTCGGCCTGGTGGTCTTCGTCGAGCAGGCCCAGCGCCGGATCCCCGTGCAATATGCCAAACGCATGATCGGCCGTCGCTCGTACGGCGGTACGTCCACCTACATCCCGATGAAGGTGAACCAGGCGGGTGTGATCCCCGTGATCTTCGCCTCATCGCTGCTGTACATCCCGGCGCTGATCGTCCAGTTCTCCAATTCGAAGGCGGGCTGGGCGACCTGGATCTCGCAGAACTTCGTCAAGGGCGACCACCCGGTCTACATCGCCACGTACTTCCTGCTGATTGTCTTCTTCGCATTCTTCTATGTCGCCATCAGCTTCAACCCCGAAGAAGTTGCCGACAACATGAAGAAGTATGGTGGGTTCATCCCGGGTATCCGGGCTGGTCGTCCCACCGCGGAGTATCTGAGCTACGTGCTGAACCGCATCACGTGGCCCGGTGCGCTCTATCTGGGCTTGATCGCCCTGGTGCCCACGGTGGCGCTGGTGACGCTCAATGCCAATCAGAACTTCCCGTTCGGCGGCACGAGCATCCTGATCATCGTGGGTGTCGGCCTGGAGACTGTGAAGCAGATCGAGAGCCAGCTTCAGCAGCGACACTACGAAGGGTTCCTCCGCTGATGCGAATCGTCCTCGTCGGGCCTCCGGGAGCCGGCAAGGGTACGCAGGCCGCGTACCTCGCCGAGAAGCTGTCGATCCCGCATATCTCCACCGGCGACTTGTTCCGCGCGAACATCAGCCAGGGCACCCCCCTCGGCAAGCAGGCTCAGGAGTACATGCGGGCCGGGCAACTGGTACCGGACGAGGTCACCATCGGCATGGCGGAGGACCGGCTGGACCAGGAGGACGCGCAGCCGGGCTTCCTGCTGGACGGGTTCCCGAGGAACCAGATCCAGGCCGAGGCCCTGGACACCTACCTGGGGCAGCGCGGTGTCTCGCTGGACGCGGTGCTGGACCTGGAGGTCCCCGAGTCCGAGGTGATCAAGCGCATCGCGGGCCGTCGTACCTGCCGCAACGACAGCTCGCACACCTTCCACGTGGAGTACAAGCCGCCGAAGGCCCAGGGCGTGTGCGACGTCTGCGGCGGCGAGCTGTACCAGCGCGAGGACGACAGCGAGGATACGGTCCGCAAGCGCCTCGAGGTCTACCACCGGGAGACCGAGCCGATCATCGACTACTACAAGGCCAAGGGCCTGGTCGTGACGATCTCGGCGCTGGGCAAGGTGTCCGAGGTCACCCAGCGGGCGATGGACGCCCTGGCCGCCAAGGCGGCCTGACGGCCGCGAGAACCAGTGCAGTATGGCCGTGGGGGGGGGGGGGGGGGGGGGGGGCGGGGGGGGGGGGGGGGGGGGGGCGCGCCCCCCCCCCCCCCCCCCCGCCCGCCCCCCCCCCCCCCCCCCCCGGGGCCGCTCCACCCCCC
>NZ_JAGGLR010000028.1 GCF_017874715.1 Streptomyces iranensis
CCGAGGAATATCGCGAGTACTCCTACGCCATGTCGCACGCGCTCTACATGGCATCCCAGTGGGCCCGGTTCGCCGACCTCGGCGTCCGCTGGACCACGGGCAACGGCCTGATCGGGGAGAAGCCGGGCCTGTCACGGACACTCTTCGGCGGCGCGCCGGGCTTCGTGCGCACTCCGGAAGCGATCGTGCGCGAGCAGCTGAGCGAGTTCTTCCACGGCGGCGGACATGTCGTGGACAGCGAGGTGAAGGGCAACGCCGAGGTCTCCACCCGGGAGACACCGCTGGGCTCGTCCTACGAAGCGCTGGTGACGAATGCCACCGTCGACAAGAATGGAACGCTCAGCGTCCTCGTCGTCAACCGCTCACCTGACGACGACGTCAAGTCCCGGGTTGACCTAGGGGGGTTTCGGCATGCCGACACGGTCGACGTGTCCGTGGTGGCGGGCAGGAGCTACGACGACTTCAACAACGACGAACACCCCGACGCCGTCACGATCAAAAAGTCCCACGCCACGGCGAAGGGCGACTCCCCGACCCTGAACTGGACGTTCCCGGCACACTCGGTCACCCTCCTGCGGTTCCCACCAGAAAGCGACTAAAGGATTTCCCATGCAGAATCCCTCCATGCTCCCGGCCATCGATTTCACGCAGCACGATTTCGAGTCCGAGGCCCTTGTCGTACGCACGGACCATTCGGACGACGAAGCATGGCGGGCCGTCGTCGACCTGCTCAATCGGCCCGACCGCAATGGGTTCGAGGTGCACACCTACCTGGTCGACAACCGTGCGTTCACCGGGGCGAGTCCGGATGACGTGCTCTCCGCCGCCGCCGCCGAACCAGCGCTCGAGGTCGTGTTCTTGGCCGATGCCGCCACCATGACGGGCGAGCACACCCTGCTCGCGGTGTCGACCAGAAGCCAGGAGCTGGAGGAGGGAGACATGGAGCTCGCCCGCGAGTTCCGTCTGTTGCCACCGGAAGTCAATTTGATGCACGTGAACCTGGCCATCGGACATATGGACTTCTGGGAATTCGCGTATAACGCGTCGCTCGCCGCGGATGGCATTCTCCGCCTGTGATCGCATATCGATATACCACATGCACCACATGTACCAATGGAGCAAGGCATGACAGTCGACTCACCGACTCTGCAGAGGGCGGTAGCGGAACTCGAGAGGCTCCTGCCCGCCGATCGGGTCATCACCGGGGGTCCCGAGTACGCGACGGGCACCGCGCTGTGGAACGGCGCGGTGGCCTCCAGGCCCGCGATTCTGCTGCGCTGCACATCGACCGCCGAGGTGCGGGCAGGAGTCCGGACGGCTCGTGAGTTCGGTCTGCCGCTGTCGGTACGGAGTGGAGGCCATGACTGGGCGGGGCGTGCGCTCAGCGACGATGGGCTGACGCTGGATCTGACACCGATGTGCTCGGTGCACATCGATGTGGGGGCCCGTCGGGCAACCGTCGCCGGAGGCGCCAGGGCAAACCATGTGCTCGCCGCCGCCGACCGGTACGGATTGGTCGCCGCCACCGGCACCATCGGCACCGTGGGCATGGCCGGGCTGACCCTGGGCGGTGGATACGGCCCGTTGGGCGGCCGATTCGGCCTCGCCGCCGACAACTTGACGAGTGCCGAGGTGGTGCTGGCCGACGGGTCCGTCGTGCGGACCGACGACGAGCACGAGCCGGACCTGTTCTGGGCGCTGCGCGGCGGAGGTGGCAACTTCGGCGTGGTGACGTCCATGGAGATCCGTCTGCACGCGGTGCCCACCGTGGTCACGGGGACGGTGCTGTATTCGCTGCGGCAGGCCCCGAAGGTCCTCGCCCGGCTGGAGGATGTCCTGTCGGACTGCCCGGACGCGTTGACGGTCCAGACCGGAGTCATCAATGGTCCCCAGGGGAAGCCCATGGTCACGCTGCGGCCGACCTGGTCCGGCGAGCCGGTCGTCGGCACGGATCCGGCCGGTCCGGTACAGCGGCTGACGCGCCTGGGCACCGCCGCGGTGGCCGAGTTCGAGACCGGTTCGTTCGCGGCCGCGACAGCCGCACGGGACACGATGTTCCCGGACGGGCGGTACGTCACCATCCGCGCGCGGTCCCTCCCCCGCCACACCCCTGAGGTGGTGGACGCCCTGGTGCAGGGGGCCAAGGCGATGACGTCGCCCCTGTCGGCCTTCTCCCTGCACCATTTCCACGGAGCGGCCGCCCGCGTCCCGTGGTCGGACACGGCCTTCGCGTTGCGCAAGCCGCATATGATGGCCGAGGTCATCGCCGTGTGGACACCGGAGAAGGACAGCGGCCGGCACGCCGCCTGGGCCGATGCCACCTCGGCGGCGCTGGAGCCGCACGCCTTCGCCGGCGGTTACGCGAACCTGCTGGGGCCCGAGGCCACCGACCAGATCCCCTACGTCTACGGCGGCAACACCGCCCGGCTGCTCGCGATCAAGGGAACCGTCGACCCGGACGGCGTGTTCCAGGGCATTCCCCTGCCGAAGACGGCGCCCCAGGCGCTGAGCCACAGGTGACATAGGGCCGCGGCCGTGGGTCATATCCATCCAACGTATTGACATATCAATTGAGTGAGATCACTCTCTTCGCATGGCCGAACGTGACCTCCCGCTGTACGAGCAGATCCGCCGGGAGCTGGAGGGCAACATCCGGGACGGCCGGTGGCAGCCCGGGACCCGGGTGCCCACCGAGGCCGAACTCGGAGAACAGTTCGGCGTCTCGCGGATCACCGTGCAGCGCGCGCTGCGCGAGCTCGTGGACGCCGGGCTGGTCGTCCGGTACCGCAGGCACGGCACGTTCGTGGCGCAGACCACCGATGAGGAGAATCTGCTCCGCTCCGCGGGCGTGCTGACCAGCGGGCCCGAGGCCCACGGCGACCACCGGGTGATCAGCGCCAAGGTCCTGCCCGCGGGCGGCGCGGCCCTGCGGCTGTCCGGCCTGGACGACAACGACGCCGTCGTACAGCTCCATCGCCACAAGCTGAGCCCCGACGGCAGCCGCGTGACCGGCACGGAGCTCGCCGTCCTGCCCTTCCGATTCGCCCCCGACCTGCTCGACCAGGATCTGGTCACCATCACGAGCCATATGTATCTCCGCGACCGCGGCGTGCCACTGCAACGCTCGCGGCTCTATGTGGAGCCGTACTCCCTGGACGAGGAGCACGCCGAGCTCTTCGGCCTGAAGCCGGGTACCGCGGTCTTCCGCTGGCTGCGCACTACCTGGGCGGAGAACGACGAGGTGGTCGAACACCTCGAGATGATCCTGCCGACCGACACCTCCCGCTTCTACGTGGAGACCTCTCTCCAAGGCCGCTGACCCCTGTTCGCCTCCCCGCCGAACCGTTTCCCCGCGTCCCCTCTCCCCCGGCCACCCCTCGTCTCCCCCTCCCCTCCCGCCTCCTCCGGTCGCGGGAACGGCACTTCCATCCCTCATCGCAGGAGGTAGCCATGCCATCCCCCCGATCAGCCCTGCCCGCCCTGTGTGCCGTGACCAGCGCCCTCACGCTCACCGTCGCCGTCACCGGCTGCGGCGCCCCCAAACCCTCCGCCGGTGGCGGCAAGGGAGGCGTCCTGGTGGTGGCCGGCTATGGCGGCTCGTTCGAGACGGCGTTCCGCGACTCGGTCCTGCCCGCGTTCGAGAAGGGCTGCGGCTGCAAGGTCACCTACATCCCCGGCTCCTCCACCGACACCGTCGCCAAGCTCAAGGCGCAGCGCGCCAATCCGCAGATCGACGTGGCGCTGGTGGACGACGGTCCCCAGGCGCAGGCGCTGGAGGCCGGGCTGCTCGCGTCCATCGACACCAAGGTGGTGCCGGTGGACGACGTGGTGAAGATCGCCCGGATGGAGAACGACTCGGGGGTGGGGTTCGGGCTGACGGCCACGGGCATCGCCTACAACCCCGAGTGGTTCGAGGATCATGGCATCCCCAAGCCCACCACCTGGGAGGATCTGGCCAACCCCAAGCTGAAGGACAAGGTGGTCCTCCCCTCGATCACCAACACCTATGGGGTGGGGCTGCTGGTCGGCGCGTCCAAGGCGAACGGCGGCTCGGAGAGGGACGTCGACCCCGGTCTCACGGCGGTCAAGAAGATCGCCAAGAACGCGGCGACGTTCGACACCACCGCCGATGTGTCCAACTACTTCCTCCAGGGCCAGGCCGCCGCCTCGGTGTGGGGGGTGTCGCGCACCTCAACGCTGGCGGAGAAGGACTTCCCGATCGAGTTCGTCTACCCCAAGGACGGTGCGATCGGCCTGGTGACCACGGCGAACGTGGTCAAGAAGGCACCGCATGAGGAACTTGCCCAGAAGTTCGTGGCGCATCTGCTGAAGCCGTCCGTCCAGCGGGCGCTCGCCAAGGCGACCTACGACGGCTCGGTGGTCCTGGGCGTCAAGGAGGACCCCGCCCTGAAGAACAAGGTCGTCAGCACCGACAAGGTGGACTCCCTGCTGAAGCTCGACTGGAAGACCATCAACAAGAACCGCTCCGCCTGGACCGACAAGTGGAACAAGCAGGTGGAGAGCAAGTGACCGCGGGGACGGACACCGTGGGCAAGGAGACCGTGCCGGCCGGGTCCGATACCGCCACGCGGGCAGGGAGCACCCGTGGGCGACTGGTCCTCAAGGGGATCCACAAGGCCCTCGGCGGCAAGGAGGTCGTCCGTGGCATCGACCTCACGATGGAGCCCGGGGAGTTCCTCACCCTGCTCGGTCCGTCGGGATGCGGCAAGAGCACCACGCTGAACATGGTGGCGGGCCATCTGCTGCCCGACTCCGGCGTGGTGGAGGTGGACGGCCGCGACATCACCCGGCTCCCGGCGAACCGGCGCGCCATGGGCATGGTGTTCCAGTCCTACGCCCTCTTCCCCCATATGACGGTGGCGGAGAACATCGCGTTCGGCCTGCGGATGCGCAAGGTCGGCGCGGCCCGGCGCAGGCGCAGGGCGGCCGAGGCCCTGGAGCTGGTGGGGCTCGACGGCATGGGCGAGCGCTATCCGCGCCAGCTCTCCGGCGGGCAGCGCCAGCGCACGGCCCTGGCCAGAGCGCTGATCGTGGAGCCCGATCTGCTGCTGCTCGACGAGCCGTTCTCCAACCTCGACGCCCAGCTCAGAGTGCGTCTGCGCGAGGAGGTCGCCGCCCTCCAGCGCCGGGTGGGCACCACCACGATCCTGGTCACCCACGATCAGGACGAGGCGCTCGCGGTGTCGGACCGGATCGCGGTGATGGCCGAGGGGGCGATCCATCAGCTGGACGTCCCCGAGACCGTGTATCTGCGCCCGGCCACGGACTTCGTGGCGCAGTTCGTCGGCGAGGTCAATGTGCTCGACGGGGTCGCGGCGGGGGCGGCCGCCGAAGGGCACCGCTGCTGGATCGGTGACACCCACCTCGTCACGGCGACACCGGTGGGCACCGCGCCGGGCGACGGCGAGGCGGTACGGCTCTATGTGCGGCCGGAGGCCGTACGCGTGCTGGCCATACCCGAAGCCGTGTCCGGGAAGGG
The DNA here is from genome assembly GCF_017874715.1 of Streptomyces iranensis. GTDB lineage: Bacteria > Actinomycetota > Actinomycetes > Streptomycetales > Streptomycetaceae > Streptomyces > Streptomyces iranensis. The sequence continues at coordinate 5,501 of NZ_JAGGLR010000028.1, forward strand.
TCGCTCGGCGAGCACATCGGCCCATACGGCGGCGGAGCCGGGGCTTCCCGGCACCGTCGAGGCCACCCGTTTCCTCGGCACCCGTGTCCGCTGCGTCGTGGCCACGGCCGCGGGACGCATCGAGGCCACGCTGCCGTTCGGTTCCGAGGTGCCCGGACTGGGCGAGGAGGTGATCTGCGCATGGCAGCCACAGCACGCGTCGCTGACGGCACGGCCCTGAGTCCCGACGGCTCGGCGCCGACGCCGGGGGTTCCCAAGCCGGTCAGGAAGCGCGGCCCGTGGCGCACCGGTCTGCTGCTGGCCTCCCCCGCCATCGCGGTGCTCGCCCTGCTCTTCATCGCACCGCTGTTCATGCTGGTGTACAACAGCTTCCGCACCCAGGCGGGCGATCCCACGCTGCACAACTACACGCGGTTCCTGGGGGACTCCTTCTACCGGGATGTGCTGTGGCACACCCTGTGGATCGGCGCGCTGACCACCCTCGGTTGCCTCGTGGTGGGCTACCCGTTCGCCGTCTATCTGCGCGGCCGCTCCCCCAGGGCACGCAACTACCTCTCCCTCGTACTGCTGTCGCCACTGCTCATCTCCATGGTGACCAGGGCGTACGGATGGCTGGTGCTGCTCGGGCCGAAGGGGCCGATCGCGGACGGGTTCCACGCCCTGGGCCTGGACGCGCCGAAGATGCTGTACAACGACACCGCGGTCGTGGTCGGCATGGTGCATGTGATGCTCGCGTACATGGTGCTGCCGCTGATGGGCAGCCTGGACCGGATCGACCCGGCCCTTGCGCCCGCGGCCAAGGGCCTGGGGGCGAGCGGCTGGACGTGCTTCTGGCGGATCACGGTCCCGCTGTCCTTGCCGGGGATGCTGGCCGGTTCGCTGATCGTGTTCAGCCTGACCGTCTCCAGCTTCGTCACCCCGGCGATCCTGGGCGGGCCCACGGTGAAGCTGATGCCGTACTTCGTCTACACCGAGGCGACGTCCAATCTGAACTGGCCGTACGCGGCGGCGATCGGCTTCGTCCTGATCGTGGTGACGACGATTCTGACGGCCGTGTACGCCCGGCTGCTGCGCGGGCGTGGTGGCAAGGAGGTGTTCGCGTGACCACGGCAACGGAAACTGAAACGGCGACGGCAGCGAGCAAGCCCGCGGGCAAGCCGATCGCCGCGGGCGCGGGCGGCCGCGCGAGGCGCCTGCTCGGCGCCGCGTTCGCCGCGCTCGTCGGCCTGTTCCTGCTGGCGCCCGTGCTGGTGACCATCGCCTCCTCGCTCACCACGACCAGCTACGTCACCTTCCCGCCCAAGGGGCTGACCCTGCACTGGTACGCGGAGCTGCTGAACCGCCCCGAGTTCCTGGACTCGTTCCTGCTCAGCATCGGCGTGGCGGCGGGAGCGGCCGTGGTGTCCACGGCGCTCGGGCTCGCCGCCGGACTGGCCATCCACCGCTATCCGTTTCCGGGGAAGTCGGTGCTGGACAGGCTGTTCTCGAGTGCCTTCGCCGTGCCGACGATCGTGCTCGGCATCGGGCTGCTCCAGTGGTACGCCCAGCTCGGCATGGCGTCCAGCCCGCTCACCCTGCTGCTGGCGCATCTGGTGCTGACCGTCCCGTACACCGTGCGCCTGGTGCTGGCCGGGCTCGCCGGGCTCGACCGGTCGGCGGAGCTGGCCGCCGCCGGGCTGGGTGCGAAGGCACCGCAGGTGTTCTGGCATGTGACGCTGCCCGCCGTGCGCGGGCCGCTGATCGCGGGGGCGTTCTTCGCCCTGATCACGTCCTTCGACGACCTGACGATCGCGTTGTTCGTGGTGACCACGGACATGCAGACCCTGCCGGTGCGGATCTTCAACTACCTCCAGTACAACTACGACCCGACCGTGACCGCCGTCGGCACCGTGATGGTGCTCTTCGCCGCGGTGGCCGTCGTCATCATCGAGCGCGTCGTGGGCGTCGCGCATCTGTTCGGGGCCGACCCCGAGCACTGACCTTCGTGCCAAGGAGGATTCCCGTGCGAGTTGTGGTCATCGGAGCCGGAGTGGTGGGCGCGGCGGTGGCGGCGGAGCTGGCCGCGCGTGGCGCCCGGGTCACCGTGCTGGAGGCCGATCACCCCGGAGCGGGCACCACCGCGAACTCGTTCGCCTGGATCAACAGCGCGAACAAGGAGCCGGAGCCGTACTTCGCGCTCAACCACGCCGGTATCCGCGCACACTACGAGTTGGCCGGGGAAGGGGCGCCGTGGTTCTTTCCCACCGGAAACCTGGAGTGGGCGGTGACGGACCGGCACAAGGAGGTGCTGGCCGGGCGGGTGGCGCGGCTGAGGGCCAGGGACTACCCGGTGGAGTGGATCACCGCGGAACAGGCCCGGGAGCTGGAGCCGGACCTCGCGCCGGCACCGTCCCACGCCGTGTTCGCCTTCTTCCCCGAGGAGGCGTACACCCTGCCCGTGCTGCTGCTGTCCCGGCTGCTGGGCGCCGCCAGGGACCGTGGCGCGAGGGTGGTCGGCGGCGCCAGGGTGACCGCGATCGAACACGGCCCGGCCGGAGCCACGGTGATCTGCGCCGACGGCGGCCGCCACCCGGCGGACACGGTGGTGAGCTGCGCGGGCCGGTGGACGCAGGGAGTGGCCCAACTGGCCGGTGCGCACGTCCCCATGGCGGACCCGGATCTCGCGGGCTCGGCCACGGTGGGCTTCCTCGCCACCACCGCACCGGCGGCCGCGCGGCTGTCGGGCGTGCTGACCGGCCCACGGCTGAACGTCCGCCCGGACGGCGGCGGTCGGCTGCTGCTCCAGGCCCTGGACCTGGACGCGACGGCGGACCCCGCCAAGCCGTACGCGCCCGATGGCGAGATCGCCACTGACATGCTGGCCCGCCTGCCCGAGGTGCTGAACGGCGCCGAGGGCACCGTGGTGGAGAAGGTCCGGGTCGGCCGGCGCGCCATGCCGGGCGACGGCTTCACGGTGGCGGGCTTCCCCGCCACCGACGTTCCGTTCTATGTGGTGGCGACCCACAGCGGCATCACCCTGGCCCCGCTGCTCGGCCGCCTGGTCGCGGACGAGCTCTACGGCGATGAGTCCCCCCTGCTGAAGGACTTCCGGCCCGGCCGCTTCACCTCGGGCGCGGTCCTGCCCCCGCCGCCTCCGGCCCGCCGTCCGGGCGAACAGTGAGGCGGGCGCCCGGAGCTGTGCTCCGGGCGCCTCGGATTATCACGGGGTCGCGGGGTCGCGGGACGGCCCCGCGACCCCCGGGGCCGGGGTTCCTGGCCCGTTCCGTGCGGCCTGCTCCATGCGTGCCTACTCCATGCGTGCCTACTGCATGCGTACCTACTGCATGCGCCCTACTCCGTGTGGCGGCCCGCGTTGAACGCCAGCCGGTAGGCGTGCGGTGAGGTGCCCACGAGGCGTGTGAAGTGGTAGCGCAGCGAGGCGTGTGAACCGAATCCGGCCTCCTCCGCGATCTGTTCGGCCGCCAGGTTCGTCGTCTCCAGCAGCCGCCGGGCCCGGTCGATGCGCATCTGCAGCAGCAACTGCTGCGGAGTGGTGCCGACCTGATGCCTGAACTTCCGGTTCAGGCTGCGCACACTCATCGCGGCATGCCGTGCGATCGACGTGAGGTCCAGCGGCGCCGTCAGGTTCTCCTCCATCCAGTCAATGGTCGACTGGAGCGAGTCGCTCGCATCGTCCGGGCTGACGTGCTCGATGAACTGCGCCTGGCCGCCGTCCCGCCAGGCGGGCATGATGATGCGCCGGGCGGTTTGCGCGGCCAGTTCCGCCCCGGCCTCGGTCCGTATGAGATGCAGGCACACATCCAGTCCGGACGCCACACCGGCCGAGGTGAGCGTCTGCCCGTTGTCCACGAACAGCACAGCGGGATCGACGTCCACCGCGGGGTATTTCCGCGCGAGGTCGTCCGCCCACTGCCAGTGGGTCGTGGCCCGCAGCCCGTCGAGCAACCCCGCGGCGGCCAGGGTGAAGGCACCCACGCAAATCGACGCCACGCGGCTTCCGCGCGCGGCCGCGTCGCGCAGCACCTGGACCACCGCCGAATCCGGAGGATCGAGAAACCGTTCGGTGCCGGGGACGATGACGATCTCCGCATCGGCCACCGCGTCCAGGTCGTGGGGAGTGCGCAGCTCCGTCGCGCCCCAGTCGGCCGCGGTGCTGATGGACCGGCCCGATGCGCACAGACGAACCTCGTAGCGGGGCGGGGACGCCGGGCCGGGGCCGCCCACCGTATTGGCCATGCCGAAGACCTGACCCGGGGTCATCAGCTCGAATCCGATCGCTCCATCGAGTCCGAGCACCGCAACAACCGTCACGGCCAGATCTTAGCAAGACATGGCCATCTGGCCACTTGAGGAGTTGATCACGGGCTCGGAGACTGATGTCCACCCCCACTTGAGCACCGGTCCGGGGCATGGAGCGTTCCCGGCGGCCGGCCTTCCGACAAGGAGCACTTCGATGAGCGGCGACGGCTACTCCAGCGCCTTCCCGGACACCACACTCGCCCGTGCGGCCCACACCTATCTGCTCGGGATCGCCGCCACGACCCTGGTCAACCACAGCCTCCGCAGCTATCTGTTCGCGCGGGCCATCGGTGACCACAAGGGCCTGCGGGCGGGTGCGGACTACGACGACGAGCTGCTCTTCCTGGGGTGTGCGCTCCACGACATCGGCCTCACCGAGGAGGGCGACGGCGAGCAGCGGTTCGAGGTCGACGGCGCCGACCTGGCCGCCAGGTTCCTGATCGAGAACGGGCTGAGCGCGGCCAAGGCGGAGATCGTCTGATGCGCGATCGCGCTGCACACCTCGCAGGGGATCGCCGGCCGCAAGCGCCATGAGATCGCCCTGGCCCAGTCGGGGATCGGAGCGGACATCTTCGGCTTCGGGGCGGACCTGCTTCCCGAGGGCCACGGCCTCAGCGTTCACGCGGACTACCCCAGGCTCGACCTGGGCCACGAAATCCGCGACATCATCGTGGCGCAGGCGGCCGCGAAGCCGCACAAGGCCCCGCCCTTCAGCTTCCCCGGCGAGCTCCTGAAGGAGCGGTCGCCCCAGGCCGTGGTTCCCGGCTACGGCCAGTTGCTGGCGTCCTGTCCGTGGGAGTCATGAGCCGGTCAGTCGCCCGGCACACCGGGCCTGGCGGGGCACACCGGGCCCGGCGGGGCACACCGGGCCCGGCGGGTCGAACGGTCTCAGGGGCCGTCGGCGCAGTCGAGTGCCGTGAGGTCGATGGCGTCGGCCAGCACCTGCATCCCCTTGTCGTTGGGGTGCAGATGGTCGCCGTTGTCGAAGAACGGCAGGATGCGCTCGGGGTCGTAGGGGCTGCGCAGGGCGCGGTCGAAGTCGGTCACCGCGTCGAACTCACCGCTGCTTCGGACGAAGGCGTTGACCTCCTGGCGTACCCCCTCCGCGGCCGTGTCCCATTCGCTCCAGCCCTTGAAGGGCCCCACGGTGGCACCGACCACGCACATGCCGGCCGCGTGCGCCCGCTCGATGATCCGGCGGTATCCGGCGATCATGTCCGCGGCGGTGACGCCGGTGTGCGCCTTGATGTCGTTGACCCCCTCGAAGAGGAACACGGTCCGCACGCCCGGGAGGGACAGGACATCACGGTCGAGCCGGTTCAGGGCGCTCTGCCCGGCACCGTCGGCGAGGACCTTGTTGCCGGAGATCCCCTCGTTCGCCACTCCCTCGACGTCGGTGGCCGCCTGCCGCAACCGGCGCGCGAGGTAGTCGGGCCAGCGGCGGTTGAGATCGGTGGTGGACTGCCAGCCGTCGGTGATGGAGTCGCCGAGCGCGGCCACGGCACCGGTCGCGGCGGATGTCCGGACGGTGGCGGCGTCGAGGTAGAACCAGGAGCCGGTGGTGTCCGTCCAGTGCGCGCCGCTCTCCTCCCCCGTGTGGTCGCCCTGGGTCGTGTACGACGTCTGCATCGCCATCCCGTGGCCCGTCGCCGGACCGGCCGCGTCGGGGGTGTGCAGGCTGACGACCAGGTTGGTGGCGGCGGGCAGACTGCCGGGCAGGGCGTCGCTGAGCACCACCTCGCCCGCCGGGATGGTGACGGTGGGCCCGCCGCCGAAGGTCAACCGCCGGTTGCTGCCCCGCTTCAGCTCGGCGCCCGACTTCTGCACGCCGACGTAAGAGCTGTCGAGGGTCAGCGGCCGGTCGCCGAAGGCGTTGGAGAGGCGGATGCGCAGATCGCTTCCGCCGACGCTGGTGTGCACGACCATCCGGTAGCCGCGGTCCGGTGTTCCGTCTCCTACGCGATCCGCGCTCGCCGCCCAGGTGACGACGTCATGTCGGCCGCTCGCCGCCGCGGCGGGTGTGGCGTGCAGCGCGGCGGCCGCGAGCAGTACGACGCCCAGGCCGCCGATGGCGGCACGGCGAGCCGTCATCGGGCGAGCCCCTTCAGCGTGACGGACGCACCGGGCTCCAGGCGGACCGTGCGGGAGGTGGAGCCATGGGCCACCGTCGTCGTCCGGCCACCGACGCTGCGGATCGTGACGGACGTCGGTACCCCCTGCCGCCAGCGCAGATCGACGACGAAGCCGCCTCGCGCGGCCAGTCCCGTGACCGAGCCGGACGCGGCCCAGGCGTCGGGCAGGGCGGGGAGGAGTTCCAGGTGGCCGGGGCGGGAGTACAGCAGCATCTCGCTCATCGCCGCCGGGGTGCCGAAGTTGGCGTCGATCTGGAAGATGCCGCGGCCCTTCTCCACCTCGTAGATGTCGAAGAGGTTGAACGCGGTGCCGTTGCTGCCGTCGGTGGACGGGCGGAGGTTGTTGGCCACAAGCTGATATGCCGTGTCGGCGTCCTTCAGCCGCGCCCAGCACGCGGCCCGCCAGGCGTTGGCCCAGCCGAAACTGTTCATGCCGCGCGCGGTGAGCAGGGCGGTGGCCCCGTCCACCAGTTCCTGGGGAGTGGAGCCGTCGGGGCGGATGCGGTCGCCGGGGAACAGGCCGATCAGCGGGGACAGATGGCGGTGGGTGGTCTCCCCGAGGTTGTCGGGGGACATCCACTCCTGGAGCCAGCCGGTCTTCGGGCTCACCTCCGGCAGGTACAGCTTCCTGCGCAGCGAGGCGATCGTGTCCGCGTAGGCGGTGTCCCGCTTCAGCTCGGCCGCCGCGGCGGCGAAGTTGCCGAACAGCGCCCACACCAGCTCCTGGGCGTAGGTGATGCCCTTGGCGTCCTGCGGGCCGTGTTCTGGCGACCAGTCCTTGTCGTCGATCAGCACCTCCCTGGAGGTGCCGGGGAGGGTGGTGGTGAGCAGCCGGGCCTCCCAGAACTCACAGGCGCCCTTGAGCAGGGGGTAGATCTTCGCCAGATACGCCCGCGACTGGGTGTACTCGTAGTGCTCGTACAGGCTGTTGCTCAGCCAGGCGTTGCCGGCGGGATGCCACCACCAGCCGCTTCCGCCGTGGATGTTGGTGGAGAAGGCGACGGTCCAGCCGGCGACCTTCTCTGTGGAGTTGCGGTAGCGGTTGCGCGGGTCGTTGAAGAGGTCGTGGGTGAGCTTGGCCCAGGACGGGAGCTGGGCCAGGCAGTAGTCGGCGAAGGCGTCGAAGCACGAGGACAGGCCCGCGCGGTCGGCCATCCAGTAGTTCATCTGGATGTTGATGTCGGTGTGGTAGTCGCCCATCCAGTCCGGGTCGTTGCCGTCCAGCCAGAGGCCCTGGAGGTTCAGGGGGAGGCTGTCGCGCGAGCCGGAGATCATGAGATAGCGGCTGAACTGGAGGTAGGCGGCCTCCAGTTCGGGGTCGGGCACACCGTCCCGGGCGCGTGCGGTGAGGCGCTTCCAGGTGTCCAGGGAGCGCTGGGCGTCCGTGGAGGTGCCGAGCGAGAGGGTGAACCGCTCGTACAGGCGGCGGTAGTCGGCGATATGGGTGCGCCGCAGAGTGTCCGCAGAGTGCCGGGCGGCGGCGAGAACCTTCGTACGGGCCAGCCCCTCGGGGTCGAGGGTGGGGTCGCGGTAGCCGCGGTCGGCGTCGGGCGCGTAGTTGGTGCCGCCGCTGACCACCACGGTGAGGTCCTTGCAGCCGGAGAAGTCGACGCGAGTGCCGTTGACGCGGACCCGGCCGCCGCTGCCGTACGCCGTGACCGCCGCGCCGTATCGCAGGCCGTTGGGGAAGGACGCGCCGAACGACTCCGCACTCGCGGGCTTTTCGCCGTGGGTGCCCTCCAGGGTGACGCTGCCGGTGTAGCGTCCGCCACCGCTCTGGGTGAAGTGCAGGACGATCGCGTCATCGGGGTGGCTGGCGAAGATCTGGCGCCGGTAGGTGACGCCGGAGTGGGCGTAGGAGCTGGTGACCAGCCCTTGCGCGAGGTCGAGGGTGCGGCGGTAGCCGTTGACGCCGGACAGGTCGTGGTCGGGGATGTCCACGGTGAGCCGGGCCAACAGGGTGAACGAGCCGAAGTCGCCACGTCCGTAGGGGAATTGGCCATCGGCGTCGAGGGTGTCGTTGAGGCCGCCGGTCCACATCGTGGCGTCGGTGATCAGAAGCAGCTCGCGGCCGGGGTCGTTGCTCGCGAGGGCGCCGAGGCGGCCGTTGCCGACCGGCAGGCCCTGCTCGATCAGCGAGCCCTCGTCGCCGGGGGCCTGCCACCACAGCTCGTCGTGTGAGGTGCCGGTGAGCGGCGGGGTGTCGGCCGGGCGGCGGGGCGCGGCGGAGGCGGTGAAGGCGGGCAGGGCGCCGAGGGCCAGGGTGAGTCCGGCCGTCGCCGCGAGGGACAGCGCGGTTCGTCTGCTGGGGTCTGTGCCGGAGTCTCTGTCGAGGTCTCCGTCGGGGTCTCTGCCGGTGTCGGTCGGGCGGGGGTTCATGGCGGCTCCAGGCGTCTGAGATCGGCAGATCGGCAAGGGGCCCGGCCGAGGGGCCGGGCCCCTTGGTGTTCAGGAGGACTTCGGTACGTCGATCCGGTCGATGTCCGGTGCGTAGCCGGAACCGCTGTCGAACGTGATGGTGTTGGAGCCGGCCTTGAGCGTCACCGGAACGTAGACACTATTGACGGTGGACCAGTCGCCTGTCGAGGGGAACTTGTGGCGGGTGGCGCCGCCGCCGTTGGCCGAGACATCGGCGGAGCGGGCGTCACCGCTGACGTAGGCCACCTTGATCTGGTAGGTGCCGGCCTTGTCCACGACGACGTCGTTGATGGTCAGCTTGGACCCGGTGTAGAGGTTGCCGACCTTGTGGCCGTCGGAGCAGGCCGGGCAGTCGGCCACGGAGGCGTTGCCACCGAGGGTGTTCGCGGGGGACTCGGCCTCGATACCGGTCCATGTGAGCGCGTCGCCGCGCGGGGTGACCGTGAAGAGGCGGGAGCCGTGGGCGGGCAGGGCCTGGGTGATCCGGTTCTTGTGAGTGCCGAGGTTCTCGTGGTTCCACAGGTCCCGGACCGCGGCCTTGCCGGTGAAGCCGAGCGTCGACCAGTCGGCGGTCACCGAGGCCGGTCTGTCGGCCAGGTTGAACAGGGCGACCGTGTAGCTGCCGTCGTGGTTCTTCGCGGCCCACACCTGCTGGGGGTCGGACGGCGTGACCGGTTGCGCGGGCGGGGTGTCGCCCTGGTTGACGGCGATGACCTCGCGGTTGGTCAGCAGCGACAGCCCGTAGGAGTCCAGCTTGGTCACATCGTCGCCGGTGTAGAGCGGGGACTTGGCGATCGCCCACAACGTGGCGTAGCTCTGCCGCTCGGCCTTGGTCAGGCCGTCCATCTCGCCATTGCCCACATCGAGGGAGTCGAGGTCGTTCCAGCCGCCGGGACCGGCGTGCCGGGTCCAGGCCGGGGTGTCGTCCCAGCGGTCGTCGACGGAGTTCTCCCAGCTGACGAGCGTGTTGCAGTAGCACTCGACGTCGGTGTCGACGCGCCAGCCGTTGGAGTGCTTCTTCCAGTCGTCGGCGTGCCCGATGTCCAGGGACCAGGACAGCTCCAGGTGGATCGGGCGGCCGGTGGCGGAGATCGCCTTCTGCCAGGCGGCCACGTCGGCGACGTTGTTGTAGTTGTCGCCGCTCTTGAAGGAGCCGGGGCCCACACCGTCGAGCTTGAGGAAGTCATAGCCCCAATCGGCGAACATCCGCGCCTGGGAGTCGATGTACTTCTGTGCGCAGGGGTCGGAAAAGTCGATCTTGTACGCGCTGTCCCAGCCGTTGGTGGTGCGCAGGTCGTCGTAGACGATGTCGGCGGTGGTGCAGCCCTCGGCGTTCCAGATCGGCACCTTGCCCCCGCCGTACGCCTCCTTCTCCAGGCCGACGGGCAGATAGATACCGGCCTTGAGGCCCTTGGAGTGGATGCGGTCGGCGACCGACTTCATACCGCTGGGGAAGCGCACCGGGTCGGCCTTCTGCCGGCCGTACTCGTCGAACTCGGGCGTCCACGCGTAGTCGCGCCACCAGCCCGCGTCGATGTTGATGTAGTCGTAGCCGTACTTCTTGAGCTTGGCGGCGACGGCATCGGTCTGCTTGAGGACGTTCGCCTCGGTGAGGTAGCTGTAGTCGCCGTTCGGGGTGAGGCCCGGGTACTTCGACGACTGCATGCTCCAACTGGACCAGCCCATATAGGGCTTGGCGGCGGCGGTGGCCGAGGACGCCGGGGTGGCGTCGCCTTTGCCGGGCTGTGCCTGCGCCGCCGGGGCGGCCGTGGCGAGGCCCGCGGCGAGGGCCAGGACGACGAGGGATCTCAGACCGCGTACGGGCATGACGGGGTACGAGGGTGACCGCATGGGTCTGCCTCCTGGGGGTGTGGTTCGGGGAACGGGGTGGCGGGAAGACGCGGCGGGATTCGGGGGTACGGCGGTGGAGGTTGCCCTTGCCTCAACCGACGGTGGGGGAAGGGCAGCGCGATCGAGGCAGACAGAGGTGGCCGGACGAGGCCCGGCGGGGCGATCAGACGTCAGGGGAAGACGACCGCGCGGCAGAGGCGGTCGCCGCGTCCGCGACGGGATCGGGGAGAGGTCGCGAAGGGCACGGAGTTCCCGGTCGTGTCAGGCGGGCGGCGTCATGGCTGCTGCTCTCCTCCTCGGCCGCGCTGGTTCGCGTCTGATCTGATGAAGGACTGGATGGCGGTGGCCGCGGCTCCACGGGCCCATTCATCGAAGGGCAGCGGCCGGATCTGTACATCGCACCGCGCCGCGGAGCCGAAGGCCGCCGTGGCGAAGGCGTCACGGATGTGATCGGCGAACAGGTCATAGGCGGCCAGGCCCTCGCCGGAGATGATCACGCGTTCGGGGCCGAGCAGATTGGCCACGGTGGCGATACCGCGACCGATGGCGTCCCCTGCCCGTGCGTAGATCTCCCGTGCCCCGGCCACCCCGTCGTGGGCCAGTCCGGCGGCCTCGACCGCGTCGGCCACCTGGACCCCCGTGGCCGCGCGGACCTGACGGACGATGGCGTCGTCGCTCGCGATGGCCTCCACACAGCCGCGGTTGCCGCAGTGGCAGCGGGGGCCCGCCGGGTCGACGGTGACGTGTCCGATCTCGCCCGCCACGCCGTGGGCCCCGGCCACCACCCCGCCGTGGACCACGAGACCGCAGCCGATGCCCGCGCCGACCGTCACGACGGCGAAGCCGGACAGTCCCACGCCCGCCCCGAACCACTGCTCGGCCACGGTCAGCGCGCGCACGTCGTTGTCGACGGTCACCGGCAGACCCGTGGTCATGGCGGCGAGTTCGGCGAGTGGCACATCACGCCACTCCAGGAAGGGCGAGTAGCGCACCACGCCCTCGGCGCGGTCCACATCGCCGGATACGGCCATGCCCAGACCCGCGACGCGCACGCCGAGGCCGTCCGCCTCGATGAGCAGCTCCCGGACGAGTTCCGCGGCCGTCCCCAGCACCGCCCTGGGGTCGCGGGCGGGGAGGGGGATGTGCCGGGCGACGAGGATCCGGCAGCACAGGTCGGTGAGCACACCGATGATCGTGTCCCCGGTCACCTTGACCCCGATGAACAGCGCGCGGCCGCCATCAACCCGCACCAGGTTCGCGGGCCGCCCGAGCGCCGGGCGCGCGTCCTCGTCCACGTCCTCCACCAGGTAGCCGGCCTCGATCAGGGGACGGACCGCCTTGGTGACGGCCGCGGCCGACAGCCCCGCCCGCCGCGCCACTTCCAGGCGGGTGAGAGGGCCCTGCGACAGGACCGTGGTGAAGATCTGCGAGGCGGCCGACGTATGCGCCGGGAACGACTCGACAGCGGAGGGCGAGGACATGGCCGGGAACCTAGGCTCCTTATTTTCCGCTGTCAATGAAAGAAGCAAGAATCTCCTGAGGATTGCCTGTGAGCCCTGATCCCGCTTCCAAAGCCCGACTCATGCAGGGGTGTTGACATGTGATCGAAGGTCTCGTTGGCTTATTGGGCGACCCTCTTCCCTCACTCGCCGAGCGCCCCGCATCCGTACGCCGCACCCGTCGCTCCCCCGCCGTCCTTCGAACGTGAGGCCCGATGCCGACGATCTCCCGTGCCCCGGACACCGGGGTCTGGCTGCTGACCACGCCCCGTACCTCGTACGCCGTGCACATCGACGGGACGGGCGCGCCCTGCCACCTCGCCTGGGGGCCGCGGCTGACGCCGCGGGAGGCGGAGGAACTGGTCGTGCCCGCCGGGGAGGCGGCGAGCAGCTTCGAGGGGCGGCCCGCGGTGGGCGAGGAACTGCCGGTCGACGGCGGCACGCGCTACGGCACGCCGTCCCTCCAGGTCCGGTACGAGGACGGCTCACGCGGCTTCGAGTGGCAGCCGACCGGGCACCGCGTCGTCACACCGTCCGATGGCGTCAGCGAACTCCGGCTGGAGTTCCGCGACCGCCACTACCCGCTGCATGTCGCGCTCCACTACCGGGTGCGGGACGACACGGATGTCATCGAGCGCTGGACGGTGCTGCGCAACGACGGTGCGCAGCGGGTCAGCCTGCTGCGCGCCGACTCGGCGGCCTGGTCCCTGCCGCCGCTGGCCGACTACCGGCTCAGCCATGTCACCGGCCAGTGGTCCGCGGAGAGTCAGCTGCGCCGCGAGCGCCTGCCGCACGGGGAGACCGTGCTGACCAGCAGGCGTGGCATCCCCAGCCACCACGCCAGTCCCTGGGTGATGGTCGACGAGGGCGACGCCGGCGAGGAGCACGGCCGCGTGTTCGGCGCGGCCCTTGCCTGGAGCGGGAGTTGGCGCATCACCACGCAGCGCACACCGGACGGACGCGCGGGTTTCACCGGTGGCGTCGGCCACGAGGGCATATGCGTACCGCTCGCGCCGGGCGAGGAATTCGCCACCCCGGTGTTCGCCGGGCTGTTCACGGACGGCGGGTTCGGCGCGGCGAGCCGGGCCTGGCACGCGTACACGCTGCGCCACGTCCTGCCGCACGGGCGGGAGGTGGCGCCCGTGCTCTACAACTCCTGGGAGGCCACCGGCTTCGACGTGGACGAGGCGAACCAGAAGGCGCTGGCCGAGCGGGCCGCCGCCCTGGGCGTGGAGCTGTATGTGGTCGACGACGGCTGGTTCGGGGCCCGGCGCAGCGACCACGCGGGGCTGGGCGACTGGACCCCGGCCCGGGAGCGCTTCCCGCGGGGCCTCGGCCCGCTGGCGGATACGGTGCACCGCCTGGGCATGCGCTTCGGCATCTGGGTGGAGCCGGAGATGGTCAACCCCGACAGCGACCTCTACCGCGAGCGCTCCGACTGGGTCCTGCACACCCCCGGCCGGGCCCGCAGCGAGCTGCGCAACCAACTCGTCCTGAACTTCGCCCGCGACGACGTGGCCGACTGGGCCTACGGCTGGCTGACCCGGCTGGTCACCGACCACGGCATCGACTTCCTCAAGTGGGACATGAACCGCGCCTTCAGCGAGGCCGGGTGGCCCGGCACGCCGGACGGCCACGATCGGCTGTGGACGCGCTATGTGGCCAATCTGTACGGCGTCCTCGACCGGCTCCGGACCGACCACGCCGGGCTGCGCATCGAGACGTGCAGTGGCGGTGGCGGACGCGTGGATCTGGGCATCCTCACCCGCACGGACCAGGCGTGGGCGTCGGACAACACCGACGCCGTCGACCGTCTGGTCATCCAGCACGGCTTCGGTCAGCTCCACCCGGCGCGCACGATGTCCGCGTGGGTGACCGATGTGCCCAATCAACTCACCTCCCGCACCGTGCCGTTGAGGTTCCGCTTCCATGTGGCGATGTGCGGGCTGCTGGGCATCGGCGGGGATCTCGCCCGCTGGTCCGAGGCGGAACTCGCCGAGGGCGCCGACCTGGTGGCCGAGTACAAACGGGTGCGCCACCTCGTCCAGCACGGCGCCCTGTACCGGCTGTCCGGGCCGCACGGCGAGGTACCGACCGTGGTGCAGTACGCCGCCGAGGACGGCGCCGAGGCCCTGGTGCTGGCCTGGCAGCGCGGCCCGCGCCACGGAGTCCCGCGGCTGCCGGTACGGCTGCGCGGGCTCACCCCCGGCGCCCGCTACCGCGACACCCGCACCGGTGCGGTGCACCACGCCACCGTGCTCGCCGAGTACGGATTCCGCCCGGACCTTCCGTCCGGTGACTGGGCGAGCACGGCCGTACACCTGGTCAGGGCGGGGCAGGACGAGACGTGACACCGCCACTGCCGCGGTAGGCGGCGGTGGCGACTTCGACGAACGAACGGATCAGGGGGTTCGTGTCGGCCTCGTTCCACGCCACCACCACGCGGCTCGGCGCCATGTCGATCAGCGGCACCACGGTGAGCCCGTCCGGCGGCTCGTGGTCCACGAGCGTCATGCCGACCGTGCCGTTCCACAGCACGGCTTGCCTGCATTCCTGGACGCCACGCACCACCGGGCCCTCTCGAGGCTCCCCGCCACTCCAGTACGACTGCCAGAGGGGGTCGGTGCCCTCCGGGAACAGGAACCAGCGGCGGTCCGCCAGATCGGCCAGCTTCAGGCTGTCGCGGCGGGCCAGCGGATCGTCGGCCCGCAGCAGTGCGCCCACCGGGTCGGCGCGCAGCTCGTGCACGGTCAGCCCGGTCTCGTCGAACGGCCCGCGGGTCAGGGCGATGTCCACCAGCCCGGCGTGCAGCCCGCAGGTGGGATCGGTCAGATCCGTCTCGCGGATATGGACCTCGACGCCCGGGTGCCGCCGGTAGTAGGCGCCGGCCAGCCGGGTGGCGCCCGGGTCGGTGCTGTCCCCCAGGATGCCCACGGTGAGGCTCGCGGTGCCGGCCGCCGCGGCCACGCGTACGCGTACCCGGTCGGCGTGGTCGAGCAGGGCTCGTGCCTCATCGAGCAGCACGGCCCCCACCGGGGTGAGCGTGACACCGGCGGACGACCGGCAAAACAGCGCGGCGCCCAGCTCGGTCTCCAGCTGCTTGATCGCCCGGCTCAGTGGCGGCTGGCTCATATGCAGCCGGACGGCGGCCCGGCCGAAGTGGAGTTCCTCGGCGACCGCCACGAAATAGCGCAGCGTACGTAGCTCCATGGTGCAACGATACCCATCCGGTATCGACACCGCAGAAGAAGTCTTGGACGGTCACGGCGGCCGGCGGTGGAATCGCGGTGTGACCGAGGAACCGAAAACCAGTGTCCAGGTGATGAGCCGCTACGCCACCGAGCCCGCCACCGGCGTGGCCAGGAAGACGGGACGGAAGGCGTGAACGTGGCGTATTGGATCGTCGCTGGTCTGCTCGCCCTCTTCTACCTCTACGGGGGCGGGGTGAAGGTGGTCCGGAGCCGTGAGCGGCTCCGGCCGATGATGTCCTGGGTGGACACTACGCCGATGGCGGCCGTCAGGGCCATCGGCGTGATCGAAGTGCTCGGCGCGATCGGGCTGATCCTCCCACCGCTGACCGGCATCGCGCCCTGGCTGGCCCTGGCCGCGGCCATCGGGTTCGTGGTCCTGCAGATCGGCGCCACCAGGGTGCATCTGCGCCGCGGAGACCGCCACGTGGCGCTCAACATCTCGCTCCTTCTCGCCGCGGCCGTGACGATCTGGCCGGCGACGACATGGCTATGACATCGGACAGGGCCACTCATGGGCCCACCCAACCAAAAGGTGACAAAATGATCCCAGGAGGTTGATCCACACCGGGCAGGAGGACCGGCGGACCCGGACGCGGGTGAGGAAAAGGCAAGACAGGAAACCCGGCCACATGAGTTCGCGCTGGACGACCCAGACCGGTCGAAGGCCGAACAGAGCACCAGCGAGGGAGGCAGCGATGATGAGCGACGACAGGGCAGACGACGTCTATCAGCCGACCGGCACCAACGAGGAGCAGGAGGACGCGGCCCCCCTGGACGCCCAGGACTCCCTGGACGAGCGCGACTACGACGAGATGCTCGACGAGGGCTACTCGCCACCGGAGAAGCCACTGGGTGTCACCAAGCACGGCACGACGGCGGCCGAACAGCGCGAGCGCGAGACGCTCGACGAGCGGTTGGCCGAAGAGACCCCCGACGTCGAAGCCCCGGCGGGCGACGGGGTGGGAGATGTGCAGGATGGTGAGGGCGAACCGATCGACCCCGAGGCGGGAACCGACCGCACCGGCCGACTCGTCGCCCCCGATGAGGGAGCGCACACCGACATCACCAAGGAAGCCATCGCCAGGGACGAAGGCATCGACGCGGGCGCCGCCGGGGCCGAGGAAGCCGCCGTGCACACCGTCCTGGATGAACAACTCGAAGAGGAAGGCGACGCGGATCCGGGTAGTTGACCCTGCTACGGCGCGGCGGAGTCGATCGGGACGCTGAAGTAGTCCTGGGGGCTGGTGCGTTCGATCTCTCCGCTCTCCAGCTCGTTCGGGTGGGGTCCAGGCCGCGCCCCGCTCGTCCAGGAGCCGGAAGGCCCGGTCGACCGGCCCGAGTTCGGAGACCTGCCCGTGCTCGGTGAGGTCCCCGAGGTGGGACAGGAAGACGATGTTCTCCTCGCGTGCGCGGCGGAGGAGATAGCGGAAGGACGCCTCCACCGGCGCCCGGTGGATGCTCTCGCCGTCGAAGCGGTACTGGGTGTCCGGCATGACGGCCACGGGACTGCGGCTCATTGGTCTGACGGGGACTGCACTGTGCAGGGGGCGACACCGGCCCGGGGCGGGCCGGTGTCCGGGGGGATGTGAAGTGTCCGCGGGTGATGTGAAGTGTCCGCAACCTCCGCGCCGGTGGACGCGGTTCAGTGGTGCAGATCCTCGGCGGTAAGGGTGTCCCGGGTCTCCGGCGCCCAGGCCAGGCTGACGGCCGTACCGAGCAGCAGCACCAGCGCCATCCATCCCATCGACCAGCCCGCGCCGAAGCGGCTCAGGCTGACCGGCAGGACGAAGGTGCCGATGGCCGACGCCACCCTGCTGGTGCCGTTGAGGAAACCGACCCCGGAGCCGCGCAGCGCGGTGGGGAAGAGTTCCGCCGGATAGACCTGGGTGATGGTGGAGGCACCGGCCATGACGAAGGTGTAGATCAGGAACGGGACCATCAGCGCCCCGCTGGAGCCTTCGCTGAGCACGGCCATGGCCCCCAGACACAGCGTGAGGATCGCGAAGGTGCCGATGGTGAACGGCCTGCGGCCCAGGCGCTGCACCGGCCAAAGCCCGATCACCCCGCCCAGCAGCAGGGCCAGGTTGAGCACCAGGTTCTGGGTGTCGGCCCCGGAGATGTTCAGCGTGGCCAGGATCTGCGGCATGAAGGTGTAGATGGCGAAGTAGGGCAGCACCTGGGCGCTGTAGAAGATGACACCGAACCAGGTCTTGGTCGCCTGACCGCGGGCGAAGAGCTCGCGGTAGCGCGCCGCGGGTGGCTGCGCGGCGGCCGCGGCCTCCGCGTCGGCGGCGGTGGCCTCGGACTGCCCCAGGTAGGTGCGGCGGATCCGGGCGGCCTCGGTGGCGCGGCCACGGGCGGCCAGCCAACTCGGGGATTCCGGGATGCCGATCCGCAGCAGCAGCACCAGCAGGGCGGGCAGGGCTCCGCTGGCCAGCAGCCAGTACGCGGTGGTGCCATTGATCGGGATGTACGTACCCAGGACGTTGGCCAGTACGTAGCCGACGGTCCACAGCACGGTGAGCGAGCCCAGGAGGACACCGCGCAGCCGGCCGGGGACGAACTCGGAGAGCAGGGTCGGGCCGACGGCGTAGTCCGCGCCCAGACCGAAGCCGATCGCCAGCCGGAGCAGGAAGAGGACCAGCGGGCTGTGTGCCCAGAACTGGGCGGCGGAGGCGACCGCGATGAGCACGAAGTTGTAGAGGTAGAGCTTCTGGCGTCCGATCACGTCCGCCACCCGCCCCAGCAGGATGCTGCCGAAGAACAGGCCGATTAGGGCGGACGCGCCGAGCAGACCCTGCCAGACGCCGGACAGGTGCATGGTCTCGCCCAGGGCGGGGAGCACCGCGCCGATGACACCGAGGGCGTAGCCGTCGGAGAAGTTCGCCCCGAAGGTGGTGGCCGTCACCCGGATGTGGAAACCGGTGAGTGGCTCGGTCGAGGCGGAGCCCGACACGGGCACCGCCTCCCGCTCCCCCGCCGTCCGCGCGTCCGCCGCCTCCGTGTCCACTGCCACGCCTTGCCTCCCGACCGATCGTTCACCGTCTGGACGGCCAGCATGCATGAATTCATACAGTCAAACAATAGGTTGATTGCAGATTCTCATTCACTGACGGTGAAGATCCATATGCGGCCCGCCGGTCGGGCGGTGACGCTGAGGGCACGTCTGAGCACAGACAGGTGGGGCATGAACACCATCGAAGAGACCGTCGAGGTCGCGGTCCCGGTACGCACCGCCTACAACCAATGGACCCAGTTCAAGAGCTTTCCCCGGTTCATGTCCACGGTGAAGGGGGTCGAGCAGATCAGGCCCGCGGTCACCGAGTGGGTCATCGCGTTCGGCCCGGTGCGCCGCACGTTCCAGGCGGAAATCGTGCGGCAGGCCGGGTGGGAGGGCTTCGGGGCCCGGTTCTACGATCGGACACGACCAAGGTACGTGCACGGGCCAGCGGTTGCCCGGCCGGCTGCCTCGTGCCGTACGGAAGGGCGGCCGCCCGTGGCGGCGGGGGACCACAAGGATGTGAGACGTGAGTGAACGCCGGACGGCATCAAGTGCCTCGCCGGCCGTCGGGCGGGCGCTGGACGTCCTTCTGCACCTCGCCGGCCGCTCGGGGCCGGTTCGGGCATCGGCGCTGGCCAGAGACCTGGAGATGCCCCGCTCATCGCTCTACCACATCCTCGCGGTCCTGGTTGATCGCGGGTTTGTCACCTATGTCCCGGAGGAGCAGGCATACGGTCTGGGCGTCGCGTCCTTCGAAATCGGCTCCGCCTACCTGCGGCACGAGCCCCTGAAGCGACTCGCCCGCCCCATTCTGCGCAACCTGTCGAGCAGGCTCGGCCAGTCGGTGCACCTGGGCATCCTCTACGGCGCCGAGACGGTCTACCTCCTCAAGGAGCGGCCGCCGAGAGGACCTCACGGGTACACCGACGCCACTCCCGTCACCGACGTCGGCGTCCGGCTGCCGGCCCACCTCACGGCCAACGGCCGTGCGATCCTGGCCCACTCCAGCGAGGCGCACCTCCGGGCGGTCTTCCCCCGGCCGGGGGATCTCCGCACCCGTACCGGCAGAGGCCCCCGGTCGCTGACGGAGCTGCGGAACCTGCTGGCGCGGGACCGTGAGCGCGGGTGGTCGGAGGAGGTCGAGCTGGTCTCCGATGGGCTCCGGTCGATAGGGGTACCGGCGTTCGATCACAACGAGCGGCCCATAGCGGCCGTCAGCAGCACATGGCGGCGCCACCACCACCGGCATGAAACGGATCATGTGCGGGACATCCTGCAACAGGGCGCGGCGCGGCTGACGGCGGCGGTGGCCGGCCACGCTCCCCAGGCCCACGGAACGGACGGCACACAGGGCGGCGCGCAGGGCGGCACACAGCGCGGCGCCTAGGGCGGCGCACAGTGAGCGGCCGTCGCAGACGCCTTCGCCACGTGGCGGAAAGATGAAGGGTCACCGACCAAGGCGTTCACGGAACGGGCTTCTCGGATCCGAGAAACCCCGACCACATGGCTGGCTCCCGGCGTATGCGGCACGTGTCATGGGCACGGAACTCCCCGATCTCCACGCACCACGGCCCCCCACGGGCCGGCACTCCCCATACGGACGCGCACCCCCGCACAGACGCGCTCCCCCCACAGATGAAGGATCCAGCACCGACCATGACCGCGAACTGTCCCGACGCGACCGGGAACATCCCGCCCCAGGAGACCGACGCCACCCTGCACTTCACGGGCCCGGCCACCTTCGGCCGCGTCCCCCGCCTGGACCAGGTCGGCACCGCGGACATCGCCGTGGTCGGGGTGCCGTTCGACGCCGGTGTCTCCTACCGGCCCGGGGCCCGCTTCGGGGCGAACGCCGTCCGGGAGGCGTCGCGCCAACTGCGCCCCTACAACCCGGCCCTGGACGTGTACCCGTTTCACTACACCCAGGTCGCCGACGCCGGTGACATCACCGCCAATCCCCACAACATCGACGAGGCGGTCGAGAGCATCGAGGCGGGCTCGGACGCTCTGCTGTCCACGGGCGCGCAGCTGATGACACTGGGCGGAGACCACACCATCGCGCTCCCGCTCCTGCGCTCGGTGGCCCGCCGCCACGGCCCGGTGGCACTGCTGCACTTCGACGCGCACCTGGACACCTGGGACTCCCACTTCGGCGCCCGGTACACCCATGGGACTCCGTTCCGCCGCGCGGCCGAGGAGGGCCTCCTCGACACCTCAGCGCTCTCCCACGTCGGCACCCGCGGCTCGCTGTACAGCAAGGAAGACCTGGACGAGGACACCAAGCTGGGCTTCGGGATCGTCACCGCGGCCGATGTGATGCGACGCGGGGTGGACGAGGTGGTCCAGCAGCTCAAGGAGCGCATCGGCAAACGGCCGCTGTACATATCCGTGGACATCGATGTCCTCGATCCCGCACACGCCCCGGGCACCGGCACCCCCGAGGCGGGCGGCCTCACCTCGCGGGAACTGCTGGAGATCGTGCGCGGGCTCGCCGATTGCTATGTGGTCTCCGCCGACCTGGTCGAGGTCGCCCCCGCGTACGACCACGCCGAGATCACCGCCGTGGCCGCGTCTCACACCGCGTATGAGCTGATCACCCTCATGTCCCGGCAGATCGCCTTCTTCCGCTGGGTGGAGGAGAACAAGCCGTCGTAGACGCTCGACCTCGCGTCCCGCTCAGCCGCCGAGGAGTACCAGCGGCTGCTGGGTGTCCCCCGTGGCGCGGAGCCCGGACAGGCCCTGCGTGAGCTTCCCGTCGAGCATCTCCACCAGCGGTACGCCGACCGGCTCCCGCATGCCACTCCCGCCCAGGTGTTCACCGCACCGCACACGGACGAGGTGTTCCGCGACGGCGCCCTGCGGCCGGCCGACCACCATGCCGCCGGTGGCAACGCCACGTATGTCTACCAGTTCGGCTACCACCCGGCCGAGGACCCCGGCCATCTGGGCGCCACCCGCTGCTGGGAAACCCCTCGGACACCGAGCGGGCACGGCACGACTGAGGCCACCGCACGGATCCGCCACTTCGGCTGAGGGTCCGCGAAGCGCCGGTGGGCACATACGGACGAGGCGCGCCGTGCCGAGGGCCGTCACACGGAATCGACGTGGGGCGCACCAGGCCGGTGCGGATGGCCCCGGCGAGGATCGGGGTCACCTCGAGGCCGCAGACATGCGGCAGCGCCCCAACCGTGCCGGTCAGGAAGGCGTACAGCGCGTCGCTCGGATCGGTGGCGGCCACCGCCACCAGCAAATTGCTCGAACCCGTCGTGGCCGCGGTGAACCACACTTGCGGATGGCGGCTGAAGATCTGCCCGGCGTGGCGGCGGTGGTGGCGATCCGGCTGGGGCGGCGACGGATACGCAGCACTATGGGGATGAGGTGCGGGAAGAGGGCCGGATTGGGCACGGCCGTCGCCCGCAGGGTGCGACTCTATCCGGTGACCGGCATGGCGTTTCCTGTCGCGATCTGTGGGATACACGGCGCTATCGTCATGGCAGCGGTCCGGCCGCCGCACGAGGCTGTGGACAGCGTCCCACCGCCGGGGCGTACTGCTACGGACACGGAGAGCGGATACATGACGACTGACCTTGATATCGCGGCGGGTGTGAAGGTGCCGGCGACGACGCTGACGCGCGAGGCGACGGAGCTGATCCGTGATACGACGAGCGAGCTCATCTATCACCACTCACGCCGGGTGTACTTCTTCGGCAGTCTGCAGGGCCGCGGGCGCGATCTGAGCTTCGACCCGGAGCTGCTGTATCTGGGGGCGATGTTCCACGACGTGGGCCTGAACGAGGCGTTCCATGCCAGCGGCCACCGCTTCGAGGTGGACAGCGCGAACGAGGCGAAGCGGTTTCTGCAGGCTCATGGTGTCCCCGAGGACAGCGTCCGCCGGGTCTGGACGGCGATCGCCCTGCACACCACTCCCGGCGTCCCCGAGTTCATGGAACCGGAAGTGGCCCTGGTGACGGCCGGTGTCGAGTACGACGTGCTCGGCATCGGATATGGGGATCTCTCCGCCGAGGACCGGGAAGCGGTCGTGGCGCTGCATCCGCGCCCCGACTTCAAGAACAGGATTCTGCGGGCGTTCACCGACGGCGTCCGTTCCAAGCCGAAGACGACGTTCGGCAACGTCAAGGCGGATGTCCTGGAGCACTTCATGCCCGGCTTCGAGCGGGGGGACTTCGTGCGGACGATCCTGGATTCCCGGTGGACGGAGTAGCCCGGCGGGCGCCGGGACCATCGCGGAGATCACGGGCATCCGGTGGCGGACGCACCGTCGCGATCGTCGCGTTCGACGGGGTGCAGCTGCTGGATGTCACCGGCCCGGTGGAGGTCTTCACCACGGCCAATCACTACGGTGCCGACTACCACGTACGGGTCGTCTCCCTCACCGGTGACGCCGTCACCACCTCCTCGGGGCTGGTGATCAGTGCTGATGGCGCGCCTGGCACACTGCCGCAACGCCTGGGCACCCTGCTGGTCCCCGGCCGAAGGGACTGGCGCTCGGCAGTGGCCGACACCGATCTGATCGGGCTCGTGACCGACCTGTCGACGCGGGCGGGACGCGTGGCGTCGGTGTGCGCGGGGGCCTTCGTCCTGGCCGAGGCCGGCATCCTGGACGGCCGCCGCGCCGCCACGCACTGGGAACTGGCCTCCCAGCTGGCCGCCGCCTACCCGCAGGTGCGGGTCGACGGCCATCCCGTCTTCGTCCGGGACGGCCATGTGGCCACGTCGGCCGGTATCACCGCGGGGATCGATCTTTCGCTGTCCCTGGTCGAGGAGGACTGGGGCGCGGACGTGGCACGCGATGTGGCCAGGCAGCTGGTGGTCTTCATGGCCCGGCCGGGCGGGCAGGCGCAGTTCAGCGCACGGCTGGCCCCGCGGGAACCCCGGCATCCGGCGGTGCGCCGGGTGATGGACCGCGTCACCGCGGACCCCGCCGCAAGCCATACGCTCGCCACGCTGGCCGGCTCGGGCGGTGTGAGCGTCCGTCACCTCGAGCGGCTGTTTCGCACCGAGGTCGGCATGACCCCCGGCCGTTACGTCGAATCCGTCCGCGTCGAGGCCGCCCAGACCCTGCTCGCCGATGACACCGGCACGGTCGAGGAGGTGGCGCGGCAGGCGGGGTTCGGCTCCTCGGAGTCGCTGCGCCGGGTCTTTCAGCACACCCTCGGGGTCTCACCGACGGTCTACCGCGCCCGCTTCCGCAGCACCCTCGGCGACCGGACGCGCTGAGGGACGCCGGCCGGGGGTGTGCCGACAGCAAACGGCCCTCACCGACGGGGGAACGGTGAGGGCCTACGTTCAGTGTGGCACGAATCAGCACGGAAGAATCCGTTCCGAGCCACAAACATCGCATATATCTGCCGCCCGGCTCCCCGCCGGTGCGGCCGGTGCCCCTCCGGCACGGTCCCCCCGTAGCTCCCCCGAGGCGGAGGATCCACCTCCACCGGGGGTATGCGCGAGGGAGCCCACGTCCTGAGACGGAATCCGGAAGTCGTTGACGGGGACTGTAACGCACTGCCATCCTGCTGAATGTGAGCCAAGCCGAGAAATTCGCCGTGCGTCTGCACGTCGATCTGCGACGCCAAGCCAGCGCCATCTGTGCCGCCGGCCGTTGAGTCATTCGCGCTCCGCTCTTTCGCTCCTCTTTCCGCTCGGCATCTGACGGTATCCGCTGCCCTCTGAGCACGGCCGGTCCTGCCTGCGTCCGCTCCCCCGCCTTCCGCTGATTTCCCCTCACTTTGTGACGGCGGAAAGCACGAGGAGCGGCTTCATCGCACCCCAGGACCCCGCGCGCGGTTTGCCGGACAAGTGCTGAGCGGTTATTGGCCTGCCCTCCGCGTCCCCTTACGCAAGGACCTCGTTATGCGTACAGCTAATTCCAGGCGACAATTCATGACCCTGCTCGGCGCCTCGGTCGCGGCGGTGAGCTGCGGAACGGCCACGGGCAACTCCTCCGGGAAGCAGACCAAGAAGCTCCGGTACCAGGGGTGGGCGGGCCAGGTCACCGTGCCGGAGCTCGCCGAGGACCTGGGATATCTGGGCGATGTGAAGCTGGAGTGGGTGGGCAACACCATCAGCGGTCCGCAGGACATCCAGTCAGCGGCCACCGGGCAGATCGACTTCGGAGGGGCCTTCAACGGGGCCGTCGTCAAACTGGCCGCGAACGGCGCCCCCATCACCTCCGTCATCAGCTACTACGGGTCCGATCAGCACGCGTACAACGGCTTCTTCGTGCTGGCCGACAGCCCCATCCGGTCGGCCCGCGACCTCCTCGGGAAGAAAGTGGGGATGAACACCCTCGGCGCCCACTCCGAGGCGATGCTCGATATCTATCTCAAGCGCCATGGACTGTCCAAGGCGGAGATCGGCAAGGTGCAGCCCCTGGTGGTGCCGCCGGTCAATACCGAACAGTCGCTGCGGCAACGCCAGATTCAGGTGGGCGTGCTAGGGGACATCCTGCGGGACAAGGCCGTGGCCCATGGCGGTGTCCGTCCGCTGTTCACCGATGTCCAGCTGCTCGGGGCATTCAGCGCCGGAACGTATGTCATGACCGATCGCTTTCTGCGGCAGAACCCGGACACGGCCAAAGCCTTCGTCACCGGCGTGGCCCGCGCCATCGAGTGGGCCCGCGTGACACCGCGCGAGCAGGTGATCGCACGGATGACGCGGATCGTGAGGAAGCGCGACCGGAAGGAGGACGCCACACCCCTGAAGTACTGGAAGTCCTTCGGGGTCGCCGAGACCGGCGGCCGGATCACCGACAAGCAGCTCCAGTTGTGGATCGACTGGCTGGAGGAGCGCGGCGACATCAAGCGCGGCAAGGTCACGGCGTCCGACCTCTACACCAACCAATACAACGACTACCGCCCCGCGAGCCACCCAAGCCCCACGAACCCCACGAACCCCGAGAGCGCCCCGTCCGGCTCCCCGGCCCCCTCCCCCACGACGACCCGGAGCTGATCCCATGACCGTCAAAATCGCCTTTGAGCAGGTCCGCAAGGTGTTCCCGGTGCAGGGGACGGCGGGCTCCCGCCGGGCCACCGAGTTCACCGCCCTGGACGGGATCGACCTGGAGATCTCCGCGGGCGAGTTCACGGTGGTCGTCGGGCCCAGCGGGTGCGGCAAGTCCACACTGCTCGATCTGCTCGGCGGCCTCACCCGGCCCACCAGCGGGCGGATCCTCCTGGACGGAGAGCCGGTCACCGGCCCCGGCCTGGACCGGGGCATCGTCTTCCAGCAGTACGCCCTGCTTCCCTGGCGCACGGCCCTGGGCAATGTGGAGTTCGGCCTGGAGGCCACCGGAGTGCCGCGGCGCCGGCGCGCCGAACGCGCCAGGGAGTACCTGGACCTGGTGGGCCTGTCCGGATTCGAGGACCGGCATCCGCATGAGCTCTCCGGCGGGATGCGGCAGCGCGTGGCGATCGCGCGCAGCCTCGCCTACGACCCGGATGTGCTGCTCATGGACGAGCCGTTCGCCGCCCTGGACGCCCAGACCCGGGAGCTGTTGCAGGACGAGCTGTTGCGGATCTGGGAACGCACCGGCAAGACGGTGGTCTTCATCACCCATGGCATCGAGGAAGCGGTCTACCTCGGACAGCGGGTGGCCGTCCTCACCTCCCGCCCCGGAGTCGTCAAGGAGGTCGTACCGATCGCGCTGGACGCCCGCGCCACGGCGGACGACGTGCGCTCGAGTCCGGAGTTCGCGCGCCACCGGCACCGGATCTGGAGCCTTCTGCGGGACGAAGTGGCCCGCGCCCAGCAGCTGGAGAAGGAGAGTGTTCCCGCATGAGCCCCGCGACCGGGACGACCACCACCGCGACAACGGACCCCACCACGGCCGAAGCCGCCCCCGAACCACGTACCACCGCGGGCGCGCCGGCACCGCGCGAGGCGCCACGCCGGGCGGCACCGCTGACGGCCATGGCCCGGACCGCCGGCCGCCGGCTGCCCGGCCTGCTGCTGCGCGCCCTCACCAAAGTGGCGGCGCTCGCCGCCCTCCTGGCCGTATGGGAGATCGCGCCCCGCGCGGGCCTGGTGGACCGCACCTTCCTGCCGCCCTTCAACGAGGTCGCCCGCGCCTGGTGGGAGCTGCTGGGCGACGGGCAGCTCACCGACAACACCGAGGCCAGCCTGGTGCGTTCGTTCACCGGATTCGGTCTGGCCGTCGCCATCGGCGTGCCACTCGGGCTGCTGATCGGCCGCTACCGGCTGGTCGCGGATCTGCTGGGACCGCTGCTCGAAGTGTTCCGCAACACCGCCGCCCTGGCGCTGCTTCCGGTGTTCGTCCTGCTCCTGGGCATCGGCGAGACGTCCAAAATCTCGATCGTGCTCTACGCCTGCACCTGGCCGATCCTGCTCAACACCATCAGCGCGGTGCGCAACGTGGACCCCACGCTGCTGAAGCTGGCGAAGTCCATGGACCTCCCCGCGCTCCGGCTGTTCCAGAAGGTGATCCTGCCCGCCTCCGTACCGACGATCTTCACGGGGATACGGCTGGCCGGGGCCTCTTCCATCCTGGTGCTGGTGGCCGCGGAGATGGTCGGCGCCAAGGAGGGGCTCGGCTATCTGATCAACACGTCCCAGTACAACTTCGCCATTCCGCAGATGTACGCCGGGATCCTCACCATCTCCGTCATCGGCGTGGCCTTCAACCAGCTCCTCGTGACCGTGGAGCGCCGGCTCAGCTCCTGGCGCGTCCCGGTGCGGAGCTGATCCGACGAAAGCGAGAGGGGCTGTCGTATGACCACGCTCGATCTGACCACTGACGTCCTCGTCGTCGGTGGCGGCCCGGCCGCCACCTGGGCCGCCCTGAAAGCGGCCCGCGCCGGTGCCGACGTCGTCCTCGCCGACAAGGGGTACTGCGGTACCAGCGGCGCCACCGCCTCCGCGGGCACCGGCGTGTGGTACGTCCCGCCCGAGCCCGCCGCGCGCGAGGCGGCCATGGCGAGCAGGGAGGCGCTCGGCGGCCACCTCGCCGACCGGCGCTGGATGGCACGCGTCCTGGACCAGACGTACGAAAGCGTCAACGAGCTCGCGGACGAGGCCCGTTACCCCTTCCCGACCGGGCCGGACGGACGACCGCTCAGGAACGGTCTGCAAGGCCCCGAGTACATGCGGCGGATGCGTGTGCGCGTCCGGCGCGCGGGCGTACACGTCCTGGACCACAGCCCGGTCCGCGAACTGCTCGCCGACACCTCGGGCGCGGTGGCGGGCGCCACCGGATACCGGCGCCAGGCGCAACAGCCGTACCGGGTCCGCGCGGGTGCGGTGGTCCTGGCGACCGGCGGCTGCGCGTTCCTCAGCGGTGCCCTCGGATGCAACGTCAACACCGGTGACGGCGCCCTGTTCGCAGCCGAGGCCGGAGCCGAGCTGTCCGGGATGGAGTTCTCCAACGCGTACGCCATCGCGCCCGAGCACACCTCGGTCACCAAGACCGCCTTCTACACCTTCGCCACCTTCTTCCACGAGGACGGCACGGTGCTGGAGGGCGCGGCGAGCCAGGGCGGACGCTAGGTCATCGCCCGAGCGCTGCTGGAGGAGAAGGTGTACTGCCGCCTGGACCGCGCCGACGCGGCCGCGCGGGCGGCCATGCGCCTGGCCCAGCCCAACTTCTTCCTCACCTTCGACCGGCTGGGCATCGACCCCTTCACCCAGCGCTTCGCCATCACCCTGATCGCCGAGGGCACCGTGCGCGGCACCGGCGGAATCCGCCTCACCGGTGACGACTGCGCCACCACGGTGCCCGGACTCTACGCGGCGGGTGACGCCGCCACCCGCGAGCTGATCTGCGGCGGCTTCACCGGCGGCGGCAGCCACAACGCGGCCTGGGCCATCTCCTCCGGCGGCTGGGCGGGGCAGGCGGCGGCGCGCCACGCGCGCTCGCACTCCGGCGGCGCCCGCATCCGGCGCACCGTCCCGGTGGGTGGCGCGGGGCTGCGCCCGACCGGAACACCGGGACCGGCCGACGGCTTCCGCGAGGTGGTCGCCGCCGTCCAGGGCGAAGTCCTTCCGTACCGGAAGAACTATCTGCGCCACGGAGACGGTCTCGCGGCCTCCCTGCGGGCGCTGGACGACACCTGGCATCGGCTGCGCGCCACGCTGTACGCCGGCGACGGGGATGCCGTACGGGCCCGGCAGGCCGCGGCGATGGTGGCGCACGCCCGCTGGATGTACACCGCGGCGCTCGCCCGCACCGAGACCCGGGGCATGGCCAAACGGCTCGACTTCCCCGCCCAGGACCCGGGGCAGCACCACCGCATCGTGACGGGCGGTCTCGACCGCGTATGGACCCGCCCGGAGCCCCTGACCACCGCACCACGAGAGGTTGCCTGATGATCGAGCTGGTCTCGGCCGAGCGCTGTATCGCCTGCGACAAATGCGTGAAGGTGTGCCCGACGAACGTCTTCGACCGGGGCCCGGACGGCGTGCCGCTGCTCAGCCGCCGGGAAGACTGCCAGACCTGCTTCCAGTGCGAGGCGAACTGCCCGGTCGACGCGCTGTTCGTCGCGCCCGTCACCCATCCGCTGCCCGACGACCGCGCGGTGCGCGACGAGCGCCATCTGGACCGCACCGGTCTGCTCGGCAGCTACCGCCGCCATATCGGCTGGGGCCACGGCCGGACGCCCGGGGCACTGCGGGCCGTGGGCCCGCGACTGCCCGCACCGGACGGCAGACCGCCCGCACCGCCCATCACCTCCTGAATCCTGAACACGCCACCGAAGGGAAAGAGCCCGCATGAGCACCAGCACCGCATTCGACATCCGGCGGATCGGCGGCCGGATCGGCGCCGAGGTCCTCGGTGTCACACTCGCCGACGTCATCGACCCCGCGCTCGTCTCCGACCTCAACTCCGCGCTCCTGGAGCACAAAGCGCTCCTCTTCCGTGACCAGCACCTGGACGACGCCGCCCAGCTCCGCTTCGCCTCCCTCTTCGGGGAGCTGACCGCCGCACACCCCACAGTGCCGTCCGTCGAGGGGCAGCCCAGCATCCTGCCGGTCGACGCCGAGGGCACCCGCGCCAACCGCTGGCACACGGATGTCACCTTCGTCCGTACGCCCCCGAAGCTGTCCACCCTGCGCGGCATCGTGGTCCCGCCCTACGGCGGCAACACGCTCATCGCCAACACCGGCGCGGCCTACCGCGACCTGCCCCGGCCGCTGCGCGAGCTGGCCGACACGCTGTGGGCCGTGCACACCAACGACTACGACTACGCCGCGCCGCCGAGGAACGAGAAGGCGGCCGAACACCGCAAGCGGTTCGTCTCCCGGAAGTACCGCACCGCCCACCCGGTCGTGCGGGTCCACCCCGAGAGCGGCGAACGCGGTCTGTTCATCGGTGGCTTCGCCCAGAGTTTCGTCGGCCTCGACCCATCCGAGTCGCACGATCTGCTGCGGATCTTCCAGTCGTATGTCATCCGCCCGGAGAACATCGTGCGCATCGCCTGGTCCCCGGGTGATGTGGTGGTCTTCGACAACCGCATCACCCAGCACTACGCACCGGACGACTACGGCGATCTGCCGCGCCTGCTGCACCGGGTGACCGTGGCGGGCGATGCCCCGGTCGGTGTGGACGGCGAGCGCAGCCATGTCCTCGAAGGGGACGAGGCCGGCCACTACACCCCGGCCGCCGCCGCCTGAGGACCACCGTCCTCAAGCGCCACGAACGCGCCACGAACGCGCCACGACAGTGCCCGCCCGGTGTGCGCGATCCGCACACCGGGCGGGCCCGGCGTGTGCCGCTACGCCCCTTCGCGGGCCGTGCGCGCCGCGCGGGCCAGGTCCAGGTCGGTGGTCTCCGGCGCCAGGAACTGTGACACGACGGCGCCGACCACCAGCACTCCGGCGCCGACCAGGAGCACGAACTCCGCTCCGAAGTGGTCGAGCCCCATCGGCAGCAGGAACGTACCGATCGCGGCACCCACCCGGCTCATGGCCGTGGCGAAGCCGACGCCCGTGGTGCGCAGGGACGTGGGGAACACCTCCAGCGGATAGACCGCGGTCAGCGCGGAGGAGGCGGCGTTGAGGAAGATGAAGAACAGGAAGCCGACGACGATGACGGGAGTGGAGGACGGCCACACCGCCACCAGGGCCAGACACCCGGCCGTGATCCAGAACGGCGGGATCAGCAGCTTGCGGCGGCCGATCCGCTCCACGACCAGGCACCCCGCGGTGACACCGGCCACGGCGGTGAAGGAGTAGACGAGCAGCGCCGCCACCGCGTTGTCCCCCATGTGCAGAGCCTCGAAGACGTCCGTCCAGAAGGTGCCGATGGCGAAGTACGGCAGCACGAGGGCGGCCCAGAAGACGCTGGCGAACACCGTGGAACGGATATGCTGCCGGCTGAACAGCGCACGGAACCCGTCCTGCCGCACTTCGTCGCGCTCGTCGAGTTCCGCGGCGACATCCACCTCGATGCCGTACTTCTCGATCAGCGCCTCCGCCTCGTCCCGGCGCCCCTGGCTCAGCAGCCAGCGCGCGGACTCCGGGATGCCACCACGCAGCGCCACACACACCAGCGCGATCACCGCACTGCTCGCCAGGGACCAGCGCCAGCCGCCGTCGACTGAGGTGAACAGCGCCCCCACGACCGTGGCCAGCGCGTACCCCAGGTACCAGCTGATCTCCAGGCTCGCCAGCAGCCGCCCGCGGCCACGTCGGCCCGCGTACTCCGACAGCAGCGGCGCGCCGATCGCGTACTCGCCGCCGATCGCCACGCCCATCACCAGCCGGATGAGGAAGAGCTGTGGGCCGTCCACGACGAAGAACTGGAGCACCGAGCCGACCAGGAAGATCACCATGTCGATGAGGAACACCGGCCGGCGTCCGAACCGGTCGGCCAGCCGGCCGAAGAGCGGCCCTCCGACGAAGATGCCGATCAGCGGTGCGGCACCGACCAGCCCCTGTTCCACGGAGGTCAGATGGAGGTCGTCGGTGATCGCCCCCATCGCCAGGCCGATGCCACCGATGATGTAGCCGTCGATCCCCTGGCCGATCTGAGTGGCCAGCTTCAGCTTGGTGTGCAGCCGCTTCCGTTCGCGTTCGGTGGCGGGTGCGCCCGGCGGTGTGCTGGGCTCGTTGTGCTCGGTCACAGGCGTCGTTGCCATGCGCGGATCCTTACTGGGAGGGGGAGCGGGAGTCAGCCGGTCGGCCAGTCGAGGGCGATGTACTGCGTTTCCAGGAACGCCTCGATGCCCTCGCGGCCGCCCTCCCTGCCCAGACCCGACTGCTTGACGCCGCCGAAGGGCGCCGCCGGGTCGGAGAGCAGGCCACGGTTGAGGCCGACCATGCCGCTCTCCAGGCGTTCGGCGATACGCAGGGCTCGGGCCACGTCGCGCGAGTAGACGTACGAGGCGAGACCGTGCACCGTCGCGTTGGCGCGGGCCACCAGCTCGTCCTCGTCCGCGAAGGTGGCGAGGGGCGCGACCGGCCCGAAGACCTCCTCGTTCATGATCCGGGCGTCCTCGGGGACGTCCACCAGGACGGTCGCCGGATGGTAGCAGCCGGGGCCCTCGGGCACGCTGCCCCGCGCGGCGACCTTCGCGCCACGCCCGACCGCGTCGTCGACCAGGGAGCGGATGGACTCCACGGCGGTCCGGTTGATCATCGGGCCGAGGGTGACACCCTCCTCCAGACCCGCTCCGGCGCGTGCCGCGGTCATGGCCGCCGCGAACTTCCCGGTGAACTCGGCGGCCACCGACTGATGGACGTAGAACCGGTTGGCGGCGATGCAGACCTCGCCACCGCCCCGCATCTTGGCGTCCATCGCACCGTGCACCGCGGCGTCGACGTCGGCGTCCTCGCAGACGATGAAGGGGGCGTTGCCGCCCAGTTCCATGGTCACGTTGACGACGTTCGCCGCCGCCTGCTCCAGGAGTTTCCGGCCGGTGGCGGTGGAGCCGGTGAAGGAGAACTTGCGGACCCGCTCGTCACGCAGCCAGACGGAGACCACCTCGGGTGCGCGGTCGGTGGGCAGCACGTTCAGCAACCCGTCGGGCAGGCCCGCCTCGCTCATCAGGGCGGCGATCGCGAGGGCGGTGAGCGGGGTGTCCGGGGCCGGTTTGAGGAGCACCGGGCAGCCAGCCGCGAGCGCCGGGGCGATCTTCCGAGTGGCCATCGCGGCCGGGAAGTTCCAGGGGGTGACGAAGGCGGTGACGCCCACCGGATGCCTGCGTACGACGTGGCGGAAGCCGCCGCCGGGCGCGTCGCCGAACGACGAGCCGATCCGCACCGCCTCCTCGGCGAACCAGCGGAAGAACTCCGCCGCGTAACCGACCTCGGCCACCGCGTCCCGGTACGCCTTGCCGTTTTCCAGGACGATCAGGCGGGCGAGCGTGTCGGTGCGCTCGCGCATCAGCGCGAAGGCGCTGTGCAGCACCTCCGAGCGACGGCGCGGCGGCGTCGCCCGCCATCCGGCGGCGGCCTCCTGGGCCGCGTCGACCGCCGCCACGGCGTCGCCCGGACCCGCCGCGGACACCTCGCGGATCAGCTCCGCGGTGGCCGGGTCGTGCACGGGAAACGTCCGTCCGTCCTCGGCCGCACACCAGCGGCCGGCGATGAACACATCGCCTTCGGCGAACGGCGCCTTGACGAGGGTTTCTATGCCGGGGAGGTTCATGAGCTGCTCTTTTCTCCGTTCCGAACGAGGGCTGGTCCGGTTCGCGGTGAATTTACGAGCGCGTCATACGGCCGACAAGGCCGCTTCTCGGATCGCAATGGTGGTTGCTGTCAGGGCAACTCACCGCATACGACAGGGAGGGGACGGGCGGAGCAACCGGACTCGGCCGCCCTCAGGTGAGCCGTGCCCGGGGGAACGGGGTGTGCCGCGGCTCCCAGCCCAGCAGCGCGGAGACGCGCGCCGCCGCCTTGGCGGTGGTGCGGCCCGCCTGGTCCAGGCGGTCGCCGAGCCGGGACTTGGGTGCCGAGATGTTGATCGCCGCCACGACCCGTCCCCGGAAGTCGCGCACGGGCGCCGAGACTCCGACCAGACCGGCCTCGAACTCCTCGCTGACCCTCGCGTAGCCCTGGCGCGACGCCTTCTGGATCAGCGCCCACAGTTCGGGAATCGGCGGGGTGGAGGTGGTGCCGAAGCGGACGTACAGCTCATCGGGCGTGGCATCGGCCAGCAGCACCCGCCCGGCCGAGGTCTGCCACGCGGGCACTCCGCGCCCCTCCCAGCCATGGACGCGGAAGGAGTGTCCGGAGACCGAGAGCAGGGTGAGCACCTCGCGGTCGCTCAGGACACACAGATGGCTGGTCTCCTCCACGTCCGCCGACAGCGCGTGCATCACCGGCTCGGCCATGCGCACCAGCCGGTTCTGCGAGGTCCGCGCGACCAGCGAGAAGAGCCGCCAGCCCAGCCGGTACTCCAGGGTGTCGGGGTCCCGCTCCACGATCCCAGCGGCGGCCAGGGCCTTGAGGGCCCGCGAGACCTGGGTCTTCTCCCGGCCCACCAGCTGCGCCAGGCGTACGACGCCGAGTCCGCCCGCGTTCTGGGCCTCGTCGGAGGCGAGCGCCTCCAGCAGGTCGATGTCACGGCGCAGCCCGTGGCCGCGCGGGGCGGTGGTGTCTCCGGAGCCGGAGGACTCGGCTCGGGGGCCCGCACCGTGCGGATCGGAGGGGTCCTCGGGGCCGTCGGCGCCGCGAGGGGGGAGGTTCGTCACGCGCGCCATCCTAAGGGCGCGCCCCTGGGAACCCCCAGGTCAGCCGCCGGGTTGTCGGGAGAGCAACCGGCATTTCGATTCCGGCGGGTGCCTTGCGAGGGGGTGGCGGCGGTTCTAGATTCGCCGCATCGGACCGGATGAACTGCGGTGAATGCGAGGTTCATCCCCGTCGGTCCGCCGATTCCCCGCTCCCGGAGATCCAGGAGATCCCATGCCATCGCCTTTTGCCCCGACCGCCCTGATCGGCGAGTCCTTCGTCGGGGAGGGTGCCAACGCCGCGCACACGAACATCGTGATCGGACGCAAGGGCGGACCCGTCGAGACGGCCTGGGCCACGGCGCTGGCCACGCCCAGCGCCGGACACGTCCCGTTCCTGACGATCGTGCGGCCCTCGGTCCCGGTGAAGCCGCTGACGCTGTTCGTGACAAAGGCCGCCGCGGAAGGCGAGCTGCACCAGCGCGCCACGTGGGGCTCCGCCCAGGCCGGTCTGGCGCAGGGCGTCACGGACGCGGTCCGGGACGGTCTGCTGCCCGCCGAGGAGGCCGACGATCTGCTGATCATCGCCGCGATCTGGGTGAACCCGGCGGTCGACGACCTGGACGTGTCCTTCCGCAACCAGCGCTCCGCCGCGTACGGAGCGGTGCGGGCCGCGGTGAACGCCACCCCGACCGTGGCCGATGTCCTCGCGACCGCCGAGGAAGGCCCGGCCAACCCGTTCTACGCCCCCACCTCCGAGGCGCCGGCCCGATGAAGATCACGGACATCACCCTGGACCGGCTGCGGCTGGAGCTGGACCCGCCGTTCCGGGCCGCCTGGGACCCCGAGCCGCGGCGCCGCTTCGACGCCACGATCGTCCGCGTCCACACCGACGAGGGGATCACCGGCATCGGCTCCGGTGACCTCATGGACGGCTTCGACACCTATAAGCACCTGTTCGTCGGCGAGGACCCGCTCGACATCACCCGGCATGTCAGAGCCATCGAGACCGCCAACTTCCACGGCGCCCACTACTGGCCGCTGGAGGCGGCGCTGTGGGACATCATCGGCAAGGTCCACGGCCGCCCGGTGGCGGAGCTGTTCGGCAACGCGGCCAAGAAGCTGCCCGCCTACGCCTCCTGCGGTGAGCTCAAATCGCCCGAGGAGCGCGTGGCCACCGCGCTGAAGGTCCGCGAAGCGGGCTTCCGCGCGATGAAGATCCGCATCGACCGCAACCGGGTGGACGAGGGGATCGCCGCGGTCCGCGCGGTGCGCGAGGAGCTGGGCGCGGACTTCGAGATCATGGTGGATCTGAACCAGTCGTGGCGCATGGCGGGCGACACCGCGGGCGCCACCGACCTCGCCCGGACCCGCAAGATCATCGCGCGGCTGGCCGAACTCGATGTGTTCTGGGTCGAGGAGCCACTGCCCTACTGCGACGTGGCGGGCTTCAAGCGCCTGCGGGCGGAGAACCCCGGGGTGCGGATCGCCGCGGGCGAGATGCACCACTCCCCCACCGAGCTGCTGCGCTACCTCGAGGAGGACGCCCTCGACATCTACCAGATGGACGTGGTGCTGGCGATCGGCATGCACCGCGCCCGCACCCTGGCGGAAGTGGCACAGCTCAAGCACCGCCACTTCACCCCGCACAGCTGGACCAACGGCATCGGTGTGCTCGCCAACCTGCACGTGGCGGCGGGAGTCGGCGGCGGCCCGTACTTCGAGTTCCCCTACGACCCGCCCGGGTGGACCCCGGAGCGCCGGGACTTCATGCTCGCCGACCCGGTGCGGGTGGGCGGCGACGGCGACCTCGAAGTGCCCGCGAGGCCGGGCCTCGGCATCGAGCTGGACGAAGACGCGATCGACCGGTGGAGGATCACATGACGCACGGCATCGACGCCCTGCTCTCCCGTACGCACGACCAGTGGCTGGCCGCGGCCGACCAACTGACCTTCGAGACAAGGCCGTTCATCGACGGCCACTTCACCGACGCCCTCTCCGGCGACACCTTCACCAGCCACTCGCCGCGCGACGGCGCGACGCTCGCCAAGGTGCAGGCGGCCGGCGCCGAGGACGTGGACCGGGCCGTACGCAGCGCGCGCGGCGCCTTCGAGGACGGACGCTGGCGCGACCTCCCGCCCAAGGAGCGCAAGGGCGTCCTGCTGCGCTGGGCCGAGCTGATCCGGGGACACGCGGCGGAGCTGGCCCTCCTCGACACCCTGGAGATGGGCAAGCCGATCACCGAGTCCGTGCGGATCGACGTGGACAAGGCCGCCGAGACCATCGCCTGGTACGCCGAGGCCATCGACAAGACCTACGACGAGGTGGCACCGACCCCCGGGGACGCGCTCGCCCTGATCACCCGGGAGCCCCTGGGTGTCATCGGCGCGGTCATCCCGTGGAACTACGCGCTGCTCATCGCCAGTTGGAAGCTGGGCCCGGCCCTCGCCACCGGCAACAGCGTCGTGCTCAAGCCCGCCGAGCAGACGTCCCTGGCCGCCCTGCGGCTGGCCGCCCTCGCCTCCGAGGCTGGTCTGCCGGATGGGGTGTTCAACGTCGTCCCCGGGCGCGGCGAGGTCGCCGGACAGGCGCTGGGCCGCCACCCCGAGGTCGACAAGATCGCCTTCACGGGCTCGGTGGAGGTGGCCCGGCTCTTCCAGGTGTACGCGGGCGAGTCCAACGGAAAGCAGGTGGCCGTCGAGGCGGGTGGCAAGTCGCCCCAGCTCGTGCTGGCGGACGCCGACATCGAGGCCGCCGCGTCTGCCGTGGCATGGGGCATCTTCTACAACGCCGGGCAGACCTGCAACGCCGGTTCCCGCGTCGTGGTCCACGCCTCCGTCAAGGACCGGCTCCTGGACGCCGTGCGCCGGATCACCGAGGACACCTTCCGGATGGGTGACCCGCTCGACCCGGCCACCGTCATGGGCCCCCTGGTCGACGAGAACCAGCTGGCCTCGGTCCTCGGCCATATCGAGCGTGGCGTGGCGGACGGGGCGACCGTGGTGTTCGGAGGTGGCCGCACCCTCACCGAGTCGGGCGGCAGCTATGTCGAACCGACCGTTCTGGACGGGGTGGTGAACACCTCCGCCGTCGCCCAGCGGGAGATCTTCGGCCCGGTCCTGGCCGTCGTCACCTACGACGGCGACGCCGACGAGGGGATCCGGCTGGCCAACGAGAGCGACTACGGGCTCGTCGCCTCCGTATGGACCCGTGACGTGGCCGTCGCCCACCGCGCCGCCAAGCGGCTGCGGGCCGGGACGGTCTGGATCAACACCTTCGACGCCAGTGATGTCGTCACCCCCTTCGGCGGCTTCAAGGCCACCGGCGCGGGCCGTGACAAGTCCCTGCACGCTTGGGACGCGTACACCGCTCTGAAGACCACCTGGGTCAACCTGGCCTGAACCGGACACGGTTCCCGGCCGCCTCCACAACGCCCCTCTCCCTTTACTTTCTCTTCTCACCACAGCGAGGACAACGATGAGGATCGGTTTCATCGGCCTGGGCAACATGGGCCGCCACATGGCCCGCCATCTGATCCAGGCGGGTCACCAGGTCACCGTGCAGGACATCCGCCCCGAGGCCGCCGCGGAGCATCTCGCGCTCGGCGCCGCATGGGCCGACACGCCCGCCGCCTGCGCGGACGGCGTGGAACTCCTGATCACCAGCCTGCCGACGCCGCGTGTCGTGGAGGACGTCCTGCTGCGGGGCGGCGCCGCCGCGGCCCTGGCGCCGGGAGCCCTGTGGGTCGACATGTCGACCTCGACCCCGGCGGCCGCCGAGCGGATCGCCGCCGAGGTGCTGGACGCCCGGCAGGTGCGCCGGCTCGACGCGCCCGTCTGCGGGATGTCGCACGGCGCCGACTCCGGCACCCTGCAGATATTCGTCGGCGGTGCCGAGGAGGACTTCCGGGCCGCGCTGCCCGCGCTGGAGGCGATGGGCGACCCCAAGCGCATCCTGCACGTCGGCCCGCTCGGCGCCGGTTACACGGTCAAGCTGCTGCTCAACCTGTTGTGGTTCAGCAAGCTCGTGGCCACGTCGGAGGTGTTCGCGATGGGCGCCAAGGCGGGCGTCGACCTCGGACTGCTGCGTGATTCCCTGCTCAAGAGCTCCGCCGCGTCCTACTTCCTGGAGCACGACTTCATCCGCGTCCTCACCGAGGGCGACTACGACGACTCCTTCGCCATGGTCCTCGCCTGCAAGGACCTCGGCCTCGCCATCGACCTCGGCCGCGACCTCGGCGTGCCCACCGAGCTGTCGGCGGTGGTCGAGCAGATCTTCCGCCGCTCCAGGACCGAGCACGGCGATCTCGCGGGCGAGATGAGTCCCGTCCGCCTCTACGAGGCCCTCGCCGGGCAGGAGTTCCGGCTGGCCGTCCAGGCCACCGCGCCGGTGGGCGCGACCGTCGCGGGCTGACGACGAGCGAACGCCACCCCGCACCACGACGTCAGGAGCCGCACCCATGACCTCTTCCGGGCCCGGCGGACCCACACCGCTGAGCATCGACCCCACCTGCCGCATCGAGTTCGGCCCCGGCCGCATCGACCGGCTCCCCGCCCTGATCGCGGCAACCGGCCACGATCGCGCCTTCGTCGTCACCGACCACGGTCTGCGCGCCGCGGGTGTCCTCGAGCCGGTCCTCAAGGCCCTCGAAGCCGCCGGTCTTGAGCACGCCGTCTACGACGAAGTGGCGCCCAACCCGTCCACCGCCAACGTCGACGCAGGTGCCGCACGGGCCCGTACGTTCGGCACCGCCGCGGTCGTCGCCCTCGGCGGG
Organism: Streptomyces iranensis; assembly: GCF_017874715.1. Classification (GTDB taxonomy): domain Bacteria; phylum Actinomycetota; class Actinomycetes; order Streptomycetales; family Streptomycetaceae; genus Streptomyces; species Streptomyces iranensis. The sequence continues at coordinate 44,370 of NZ_JAGGLR010000028.1, forward strand.
GGCTCCGTACTCGACGCGGCGAAGGGCATCGCCCTGCTGGTCGGCAACCCGAGCGCCGCGGCCGCCGACGCCGACGACCTCTGGGAGGCGGGCGACGGGCTACCGCTCGTCGCGATCCCCACCACCTCCGGCACCGGCGCGGAGACCAACGGCTTCGGGGTCATCGAGGACACCGCCGCCTGCCGCAAGGTGTACATCGGCCACGCTTCGGTGAAGCCGCGCGTCGCGCTGCTCGACCCGGAGCTCACCCTGGGCCTGCCCGCGCCGGCCACCGCCGCCACCGGCATCGACGCCCTTGTGCACGGCATCGAGTCGCTCGCCTCGCGCGGCGCGAACCCGATCTCCACCGCCTATGCCACGCAGGCCGTGGCCATGGTCAGCCGAGCCCTGCCCGCCGCGTACCGGAACGGCTCGGACCTCGAAGCCCGCGCCGAGCTGATGCTGGGTGCCCATCTCGCGGGCCAGGCACTCACCCTCTCCGGGCTCGGGCTCGTGCACGGCATCGGCCATGTGCTGACCGCGCACACCGGCACACCCCACGGCGTGGCCCTCGCCGCCGTCCTCGAGGAGGTGATGGAGTTCAACGCTCCCGCCGCACAGGGCGCCTATGAACAGGTGGCGCGGGCCATGCGCCTCGCACCACCCGCCGACGGTGACTGGGCGCGGGCGGCCATCGACGGGGTACGCGAGATCGCGGGCGCAGTCGAGGTGAAACGCCCCCTGAGGACGCTCGGCGCCGACCGCGCCATGCTGCCCTCCATCGCCGCCGGGGCGGTGGCGGACCCGGTGACGAAGAACAATCCGCTCTCGCCCGATCCGGCGCGGGTCCTGAACATCCTCACCACCACATACTGATCGCCACCGCCACACACCCACGCGGAACGCGCTAGTGGTGCCAGCCGTGCCCGCCCGCGTTGTGGATGAAGCGCTGCAGCACCTTCATGGTCGTCAGGTACTCCTGGTCGGAGATGCCCGCGTGCCGTTCCGCCCACAGCTCGCCCTGGAGGGCCGCGGCCTTGTCGTACAAGGCCCGGCCCTCCTCCGTGATGCCCAGGCGTCCCTCGGCGTCCTCGGTGATCCAGCCCAGGGCGATGGTCCGGTCGATCTCCGCCTCCATGACCTCCGGACCGGCATCGAGATAGTTGCGGAGCAGGCCGGACACCTCACCGCGGGTCTTGACGGTGTCGGCGCGTGCGACCTGTGCGATGACCCACCACTGTGGCTGGGTGACGCCGACCCCGGCGAGAGCGGCCTGGATGCGGCTGACCACGGCCTTGTACGCCGCCCAACTCCAGTAGCCGATGGGCTGCTTGATCAGCTCGGCGTCGCTGTGGGAATACTCCATGGCCGGTCCCTCCGTCGTTGCGTGAACTCGATTGACGATGGGATCGACGGTAGAAGTTAAACTTAGGTTGAAGTCAAGGTGCCGCCTGGCGGTGGCGGTCGGTCAGCGGTCGGCCGTCAGCAGGCGGACGCGGCCCGTGCCGGGCAGGGCCGGGTCGAACGCCGGAGGGACGGGCCGGGCGTGGCGCTCCGCAAGGTCGGTGAGGGTCTCTTCCGCGGCGCTCCAGCCGTGGTCCGCGAGCCAATTCGCGGGAGGCTGCGTCATCTCGTTCTTCCACAGCGAGGACAGCATGCCCATGATGCCCTCCGGTGAGGCGGACGCCGCCTCCTGGGCCTGGTCGGTGTTCACCATCGACCGGGTGACATGTTCCACCCCGAGGTGGCTGCCCGGCGCGGACAGCGCGGTGATCCGGTCGAGCAGCCGGTCCGCGTCGCGCTCGGGCAGGTAGACGAGTATCCCCTCGACCAGCCAGGCCGTCGGCACGTCCGCGCGGAAGCCCTGCTTCGCCAGCAGCGAGGGCCAGTCCTCGCGTAGATCGGCGGCGATCACCTCGCGCTCACAGCGTGGCTCCTCGCCCTGGAGGACGTGTTCCTTGAAGTCGAGCACATCGGGCTGGTCCAGCTCGAAGAGACGTGTCCCGTCCGGCCAGTGCAGACGGAAGGCACGGGTGTCCAGGCCCGCCGCGAGCAGGACCGCCTGGCGGCAGCCGGCCGTGCACGCCTGGATGAAGTAGTCGTCGAAGTACCGGGTGCGCAGGGCGAAGTAGTCGCCCATGGCCTCGGTGAACAGCTTTCCCTGCCCCTCGGTCCAGACCGCCTGTTGCTCGGGGCCCGCGGCGTCGGCGAAACGCGTGGCCAGGGTGTCCTCGAACAGCCGGTCCGGGCGCCGGCTCTCGTCCGCGCGGGTGATGCCCACGAACAGCGCGGTGCTGCTGACCCCCGCCAGGCGCTCGTGTCCGTCGGTCACGTGGTCCTCCGCTTCGTGTGGTCGTCTCGCATGTCTTCTCTCCTGTTCATGAGCGTGCCGCTCCCGTCTCCCGTTCATGAGCGTGCCGCTCGCGCTCACGCGCGGGTCCCGCCTGTTCCTGAGGCGGTGCGCTCGCGGTACGCCTCGCGGTCGAAGCGGACGCCGCCGCGCCAGATCGCCTCGATCGACCGGGTGTGAGTGATGTCCTGCGTGGGATCGCCCTCGACGAGGACGAGGTCCGCGCGCCGACCCGGCGCGATCAACCCGCGGTCGGAGAGGCCGAAGTGCGCGGCGGGCGCCGAGGTCGCCGCCGTGAGCGCCTCCGCCGGTGTCAGTCCGGCCTCCACGAGGAGGGCCAGCTCGGTGTGGAGACTGGCGCCGTGGACGACCGGGCAGGCGCGGTCCGGCCGGTAGTTGGTGTCGGTCCCCGCCAGCACCGGCACTCCTGCCCGGTGCAGACGGGCCACGCTCGCCAGGGCGTGGGTGAAGTGGTGCTCGGAGGACTCCTTCTCCACGCAGAGGCCCTCGTGGCCTTCCGCGATCGCGGTACGGGCGTGATCCGGGAGGTAGCCGACGACCCGCGGATCGTCCGCCAGCGCTCGTCCCGTACGGGACCGGGAGGGGGTCTCCGGGGCGGACGCCTCCAGCATGGCCAGGGTGGGGATGGCGACCCGCTTCCCGTCCGCGGTCCGGCTGACGAACGCGTCGTCCAGCGCCGCTTCCAGTGGAAGGTGCGTCAGCATGTCCACTCCGCTGTCCAGGGCGAGTCGCGCGGACCACCCGGCGGACACATGGGCCACGGTGAGCAGTCCACGGCGGTGCGCGGCGTCGGCGAGCGCCGTCACGGTCGCCCGGTCCAGGGCGGGCAGCGACATCCCGTGGTTCGCCCCGTCATCCACGATGATCTTGATGAAGTGTGCGCCCTCCGCCTGCCGCGCGGCCACGAACGCGTCGGCCTCATCCGGCCCGGCCACCGTCGGCAGCAGCGGCATGGCATGCCCGGGGTGCCCTCCGGGCGCGCTTGCCACCAGCCCCGAGCTGCGCATATCGGCGAGGTCGGCACGCTCGCCCGCCGCCGTGCACAGGGCCTGGGTGAGCTCCGGCGGGCCCATGAACATATCCAGCTCGGTCGTCACACCGAAGGCCAGCGCCAGTTCGAGATTGCTCTCGGCGCCGAACACATGCGTATGCGCGTCGATCAGGCCGGGCAGCAGCGTCAGACCCGTTCCGTCGATCACCTCGGCCGACGCCGACGCCGACGCCGACGCCGACGCCGGCGCCGGCGCATCCGAAGCCGCGGCGGGCTCCGTCAGGACGCGTGTGATGACCCCGTCGGCGAACTCCACCGCCCCGGGGCCCAGCATCGCTGTCCCGTCGAAGATCCGCACCTTGTCGATGATCACCGGCCGCACCTCTCTCACCGTCCGATCGCGATCGCTGTGGAGCCGTAGAAACACAGCAGGTTGAAGAAGAGCACAAAGCCCATCGCCGGGAGCATCAGCCCGGATGGCTGTCTGCGCACGAGGAAGCGCCAGGCGCCGAGCGCGGGGAAGACGACGCTCAGCGCAGGCAGCAGGCCCCGCGTCCCGAAGAGCAGGAGCCCGAGTGCCACCGCGCCCACGGCGAGAGCGAGAGACACGGCCGCGCTGCCGCGCGGGCCGAGCACCTCCGAGTACAGCCGTGCCTCCGGGTCCCGCCGCCACTCGGTCTTCCGGGCGAACTCGAACTGGAGGAAGGCGCAGGCGAACATGGCCATCAGCGGGACGGCCCGCCCGTCACCGTCGATCGCGTCGCTGGTCAGCAGCGAGACATAGAGGTAGCCGGAGAGCAGCAGCTGCACCGGGTAGCTGACGAGGAGATTGGCGATGAGGGCCTCGCCGATCCGCGGCGACCAGCGCTCCAGCGCGACCAGGAACACGGTGTATCCGAGGGCGAGCAGGATCAGCAGCACGGAGAGGGCCGAGACGAGTGCGTTCAGCGCGACGACGAGCACCGTGATCAGCGCCATCGCGCCGCGCAGCTCCGCCACCGTGATGGCGCCCGTCACCAGGGGCCGGTCCGGGTTGTGCCGGCGGTCGTACTCCAGGTCCTTCTGCTCATCGACCATGCGGGCGAACAGCAGGGCCAGCACCACACTCACCGCGCGCACCACGGTCGCCCCGGAGGGCGTCCAGTGCGAGGAGGGCCCGGAGAGTGCCTCGGCCGAGCCTTCCAGGGTCAGGGTCCACAGCACGCCGTAGGTGACGTAGATCTGCGGGCGGAACATCCGCAGGACGAAACGGCCCAGCCGGGCCGGTACGCGGGTGGCGGTCAGGACATCGCTCAACGCCGCCACCGTCTCCCGGACATGGGACGGTCGGGCGTGCCGGGGGCGGGGGTCATATCGGCCGCGCTTCCGCGGGTGCCGGGGTGAGGCGCAGCTCGCCGTCGGCGATGGTGTGTCCGGCCTGCTTCATGGCGCAGCGCAGAACGGCGCTCGTCCCGTCGTCCTCCACCCGGACGCTCTCACAGGTGATGGGCAGGTCCAGCTCGCCGAAGCCGGTGAAGCGCGCCTTCAGCCCCGTGAGGACGGCCGACGCCGACGGCAGCGCCCCGGTTTCCACGGCGGTGGCGAGGCTCAGCTGCCGGAACGCCTCAAGGGTCAGCATGCCGGGGACATGGTCCAGGGGGTGGTCGAACAGCACGGGGTGGCCGGTGTCCACGAGCAGCCGCGCGGTCCCCATCTCCGCGGTGCCGGGGGCGAGTTGGAGCTCCAGCGGGGAGATGACCACGTTCGCCGCGTCCCTGCGGTCGACCAGCGCCTCCCCGATCCGCTCCCCCGGCTCACAGGCCGTGAACGTGGCCTGGACGGGCAGCCCCAGCGTGGCACGCACGTCCTCACGCGTCGCTTGCCACTGGGCGGGCGTCAGCCACGACATGGAGCCATCCAGCGTCGCCACCACGCGGTCACCGATCAGCGCGGTGTAGGACAGCCGCGCCCCCTTCAGTCCCTCGCGGCCACGGAAGCGGCGCACGATGCGGCAGCGCAGCACCACCTCGGTCGGTACGTCCGCTACCGCGAGCGCGGTGATGTCCGCGTCGCGCAGGGCGATGTCCCGCAGGATGAACTTGGTGCCGAACGGGTTCTCGAACAGATCGTGGCCCAGCATGAGGAGCGACTGCCGGACGGCCTCCACCAGGACCATCGGGTCGTACACGTGGCGGCAGCCCGCCGTGTCCCGGTAGAAGGCGTGTGAGCGGGGTATCTGCACCCCGATGTCGAGGGTGTCCTCGTCCCGGGCCAGCACGCCGGTCAGGAACACCTCGGCCAGGCTCAGCCGGTGGACGAGCTCACGCGGCACCGTCCGGCTGAATTCCACCGTGTCCATGCTTTCCCCTCTGTGTTACCGAACCGCCGACCGCGCCAGGTGGTGCTGCCAGTCGGACACGCTGACTCCACCGAGCACGGGGGCCAGCCCCTTGCGCTTCATGGGCAGGACATGGGAGCCGACGATCACCGTGTCCCAGGCGTCGAACGACAGCCCGGCCCGCCAGACGGCTTCGATCAGCCGCCGGTAGCCCTCCCGGTCCCGGGCGGCGAGCCGGGCCGCGCGCAGCTCGTCCCGGACGGCGCCGGGGGCCAGGGATTCCGCCGCCTCCTCCACGGCCCGCCTGAGCCGTTCCGCGGCCGGTTCGAAGGAGAGGTCCCGCTCGGGCACCTCGGCGTGCAACCGCTCGCCGAGCTCACGCGCGCGGGCCGACTGGTCCTCGCCCGCCAGCGCGGAGGCGTAGACCCGCTGTCGGAGCGCGGCACCGAAGTGGATGCCCAACTCCCTTGCCACATCGGCGGGTTCGTCGGGGGTGTGGACGAGGTTCAGCAGATAGCTGTAGCGGCCGGTCGCGTAGCGGAGCTGGCCGGGAACCCGGGCCAGCGGATCGGTCGGGCCCTTCCGCTCGGTCAGGACGACCGACGCGGGTACGCTCGGCGGGGCCTCGGCCCCGTCGGCGTCCCGGCGCACCACGAGCACCACCGAGTCGCAGGTGTCGGTGAACAGATCGGCGAGACGGCGGCGCTCCGGTGTGGCCAGGTTCCACTGGAAGTACCACAGCGCCCGCACGGTGTTGGGGGTGAGCCGGGTGCGTTCCGCGGCCACGATCCGGAAGCCCTCCCGGGCCAGCCAGTCGACGGTCGTCGGCAACTGCCTGCTGACCACGGCGTCGGGCTTGAGTAGCAGTGCGGCGTGCCGGTGGAGGAAGCCGTCGACGTCGGCGGTGAGGGTGGCGAGCTGTTCGGCGCTCTCCAGGAACCAGGTGTCCGAGCCGAAGAGGACGCGCTTGCGCGGATCGCAGCTGAGGGCCGGGGATATGTCGTCGCCGAAGGGCCGGCCGTTCGTCGTGTCGTCGGTCATCGGCCGGCTCCGTTCACATCGCTCGCGGTCGGGCCGGTCGCGTTCGCCGCGGAGGTCGCGTCCGGGCCCGTTATGTTCAGCCGGGCGAGCACCTCGGTGGCATCGGCGGGCGGTGCGCCCAGGTAGCCCGTCTCCAGGCAGTGGTCGATCAGCGCGCGCAGGAAGTCCTGCCCGTCCGCCGGTGGCCTGCGGGTGGCCAGGCCCGCCGTGTGGGAGTCGTCGAAGCGCATCCGGCGCCGGAAGTAGCTCTCGTAGAGCGTCATGACACGCTCGTAGTACGCCCGCTCCCGCCGGGGCAGCCGCTGGGCGTCGAAGCTCGTCGGAGGGACGAACCTCGGCACGTGGAACGGCGGGTACTCGGCCATCACATCGGAGAAGTCCCGCAGCGTCAGCGGTGTGCCCACCGCGTGGAAGGTCCGGCCCGCCGCCTCCTCGAACCGGTGGGTGACCTCGGTGATGATGTCCGCCACATAGTCCACGGGCACCAGGTCGAGGCGCGCCTCGTACTGGCCGGGGATGGAGCGGACCTTGCCCTCGGTGGCGAGCTTGAGCACGACGTAGATGTTCTTGTAGTCGCGCACCACGCCGGTGCGCTCGTCGCCGACGACGATGCTGGGGCGGACGATCGCGGCCCGCACCCCGTCGGCCTGGGCCTTGTGCACCAGGGTCTCGGCCCGGAACTTGCTGTCCTCGTAGGCGTTGGCGAGGCGCTGCCCCTCGTCCAGCTCCGTCTCGCGGATCAGCCCGTCGCGCTCACCGCACACATAGGCGGTTCCCACGTGTACGAGAGGCACGCCCGCGGCGCGGGCCAGCTCCAGGACGTGGACCGTGCCGTCGACGTTGACCGCCTGGTAGACCTCGTCGGGGAGGCCGAAGTCGGTGATCGCGGCGCAGTGCACGATGCGGTCGAGGCCGTCCGCGGCCAGCGCCTGGTACGCGGCCTCGGGCAGGCCGAGCCGGGGCTTGGTCACATCGCCCGACAGGCGGGTGACGGCGTCCGGCTCCAGCGGGGTCCCGTCGTTGCGTACGACCACCGGCTGGTTGTGGACCAGGGCGGTGACCTGGTGCCCGGCCGCCACCAGCCGGGCGGTGACCTCCGCGCCGACCAGTCCGGCCGCGCCGGTCACCAGAATCCTCAAGCGCTCCGTCATCGGCCCGCCTCCGCCTGCCGTGCCTCGGTCTCTCGCCATGCCTCGGTCTCTCGCCGTGCTTCTGTCACCAGGCGGACGATGTCGCCGAGCGTGGTGACCGTGGCGGTCCGCTCCTGAGCTAGCTCCCCGAGCCCGAAGCCCTCCTCCAGCGCCAGCGTCAGTTCGATGAGCCGGAGCGAGTCATAGGCCAGATCCGCGATGAGCGCGGTGTCGTCGGCCAGGGTGGCACCCCTCGCGGGCGCCATCGCGCCGACGATCGCGTACACCCTGCTCCGCGTCTCGTCCTCGTTCAGCGATGGTGTGCTGGTGCTTGACGTCAACGTTCCTCCCTCTGCGTCAGGTGGTGGCGAGATGCGGCTGCGCGCCACCGCTGGACAGCAGATCGCTCGCCTCGTCGATGGGCAGGTCCGCGTCGAGGTGGGCGCCGAGGCGCAGCCAGTCGTAGCCGATCTCCAGGGTCTGCCGCCATCCGTCCGAGGAGTCGAAGGAGGACGGGAAGCTGTGCGCGCCGATCGTGTGCCGGACCAGGGCGACGAAGTCGTCCAGCGCGGTGAGCGCCGCGCTGCCCTGGGCCGTGGAGGCGATCGTGAGCGTCGCCAGGTGCCGGGCCTTCGCCCGGATCTCGTCGGTGTCCGCTCCCGCCGGAAGGAGGGACAGCCTGCGGACGACCTCGGAGTCCGGGGGCAGCGGGTTGACACCGTAGGCGCTGAGCACGCCGCGCAGCGCGGCCCGCAGTATCCTCCGGGCGCTGAGTTCGGCGACGCTCCACTGCTCGCGGTCCAGGGCGCCGGTGAGGTCCTCGCGGGCGTTCTCCACCAGCACGTTGGACCATACGAGGGTCATGGCGGCGGCGCTGAACCGGCGGGCGGGCATGGGCACGAGATCGATGCCCTCCTCACCGCCGACCGCCGCCCCGCCCACCGTGACGATGGGCCGCGCGACACTCGGTGGCGGTGTGACGGGGCCCGACGGAGCGGCCAGCGGCATGGCGGGGACGATTGGGCCCTCGCCCTTCCACGCCACCTTCACCAGACCGAAGCGGAGGAACTGGGCGATCTGCGGGCCCGCCTGTGGTGCTCCCGACGCGTCCGCCACGGCCACTACGCTCCCCAGGGGCCGGCCGAAGACGACCGAACGCCAGGCCCGCGCCGCGCGGTCGCCGAGGACGAACACATCCTGCTTGTCGCGTACGACATGCACACGGTCGCCGGTCTGCCAGGTGGTCACCCCGGTGGCCCTGGCCACGGTGATCCGCTCGGCGTCGGGTTCGGCGCCCGCCACGCCCAGATCGGCCGTGAGCCGGACGCCCGCGGTGCTGTACTCGGCGGGGTCCAGGCCCGACGCCTCCACCGAGGCGAGCGTCCGGTACCGGTCACACAGCGACAGGTCACCGAGGCGGTCCAGCTGCATGGGCAGCCACTTCGGCTCCAGATAGGTCTCTCCCCGCCCCGCCGCCCAGGACTTCACCGCCTGCAGCAGTCCGGCCTCGGTCCATGCCGCGGCCTCTTCCTCCTGGCCGAGCTCCCGCAGGGCGAGCGCGTAGCGGATCGACTGGCGTGCGTGGTGCGCCCACCACTCCCGCATCGTGTCCTGGAAGTCGTCGAAGGACATCAGCCCCTTGACCTTCGCCACCAGGTCCGGATTGCGCAGCGGAAAGCTGCGCAGCAGACGCTGACAGCGGTTCAGCAGATCCTCCGGGACGGCGCCCACGTGGTCGCGCGCGTCGGTCGTGATCGCGGAGAACTGCTCGGCGAGCTGCCGCACGGAGCGGGTCCTGACCTCGACCCGCCGCCCGTCCAGGAACAGGAGCGAGGGCATGGTGGGCAGGTCGGCGTCGCTGTCGGCGATGAGCAGGAAGTCGATGTCCGACGAGGAATTGCCGAAGCCCTCGGCGATCGAACCCTCGAGGACCACAGCGCAGTTGGCGACGGAGTGGATCTGCGGAATGGTCTTGTCGAGCAGGTTCTGCAGATAGTCCTCGCTGAGGATCACACGGGCCTCCCGGTCGTGACGTGGGCCGTCTCGCGGACGCGCGCGTCCCCGAGTCGGCCCGCTCGCAGCTCTTCCCACATGTGGCGACGTCTCGGCTTGCCGCTGGACGTCTTTCTGATCAGCCCGCTGCGGCCGGTGACGACGGTGATGGCGACCTCGTCGCCGAGCGCGCTGCGCAGGACGAGCGTGGCATCCTCCACCCACGCGCCCTCGGCCTTCTCCGCGAACAGCGTCACCGAGGTGCCGCCGGTGCCCTCGACGCCGACGACCGCGCACTTCTCCCGGGCGATCCCGGTCGCGGAGACCACCTTCGCCTCCAGGTCCTCCATGTAGACGCTGCGTCCGCGCGCCTTGAGGCTGTCGCCCATGCGGCCGAGCACGAACAGCTCGCCGCGGTGGAAGAACCCGGCGTCCCCGGTCCTGATACCGCCGTCGACGAACCGCGTGGAGCCGGTGCGCCCGGCGTGGTAGCCGCTCGTCACCGAGGGGCCCGTCACCTCGATCTCGCCGAGGTGGCCGTCCGGCAGGGCCCGCCCCTCGTCGTCGACCACCGTGGCGCCCACTCCGTCGCCGGGGCCGCCGCAGCCGATCAGCCAGCCGTCCTCAACGTCGGAGGGCGTCTTCGCGGAGCTCGCGAACTCGCCCGCGAACTCGCCCTCCTCGTCGATGGTGACGGGGCCTCCGAAGTGCAGCGTGCCGGTGTCCACGCGCACGGTCGGCGCGGGAGCGTCGGAGGTACGGACGGTCACCGCGAGTGTCGCCTCGGCGAGCCCGTACGACGGCAGGTAGACGGAGGGGGAGAATCCGGCGGGTGCGGCGAGCCTGGCGAAGTGCTCCAGCACACGGGGGTTGATGGGTTCGGCGCCGACGATGACATTGCGCCACGCGGACAGGTCCAGGTCCGCGAGCCGGTCGCCGAGCCGCCGGGCCGCGTACTCGAACGCGAAGGGCGGGGCGGCGGTGTGCGCGGCGACGGCGAAGCACCGCAGCCAGCGGGCCGGATCGCGGATGAACTGTTCGGGGCGCATGAGCCACAGATCGTCCTGGACGCTCACCGGGGTGAGCAGACAGCCGATGAGCCCCATGTCGTGGTGGAGCGGCAGCCAGGAGGCCCCGGCGTCGCCCGCGCGCCAGCCGAGTGTGCTCCGGATCAGTGCGAGGTTGGCCTCCAGGTTCGCCCAGGTGACCCGGACTCCGCGGGGGCGGCTGCTGGAGCCCGAGGTGAACTGGAGGAGGGCGAGTTCGGCGGGTTCGCGGGGCTGGATCTCATCGCCGTCATCGCGCCAGATCCACGGCTCACGGTCGGTGCCCGCGGCGGCCAGTACCCGGGCGGCCAGGGGGGCGAGGCCCTCGGCGGTGATGGTGACGGCGGCCTCGGTCTGCCGCAGGATCCCGGCCGCGTGCTCCACGTACTCGGCCTCGGCGGCGAACGACGGCGGGGGGATGAGGCAGACCGTGGCGCCCGCGGCCCAGACACCGAAGAGCGACGACAGACACGGGAAACCGGTGGGTAGGAGGACACACACCACGTCGCCGGGGCGTACCCCTCGGGCCGCCAGCGATCCGGCCACCCGCCGTGCGGAGGCGGCGAGTTCGGGGTATCCGTGGAACTCCCAGCCGCCTCGGTCGTCGGCGAGGTGGATGCCTCGGCCGTGGAGGTCTCCGGCCGTCCGGGGAGGATCCGTCAGCCAGGAGAGCAGTGTGTCACTCACTCTTCGCGTCCTTCGCCTTCCCGGCCTCGGCCCCACTGTCCATTCCGGCCCCGGCCTCGGTGCCGGTTTCGGCCGGGGTGTCGTCGTCTAGGAACGTGATCGCCCCCGTACCTCCGTCCACCCTCAGCCGCATACCGGTCTCCATCTCCGTGACCGCGCCCTTGACCTGGACGACCGTCGGAATGCCGAGCTCACGGGCGACGATCGCCACATGCGTCAGCGGGCTGCCCCGCTCGATGATGAGCGCCGAGGCGGACGGCAGTGCGGCGACCCAGCCCGGATCCGTGCGGTAGGTCACCAGGACCCCGCCGTCCACATCCACCGGAGTGTCCGTGACGACGGCGCGGGCCTCGACCACACCGGGGCAGGACGGGGTGCCGCGCAACTCCCGGACGCCGGTGCGCGCCACGCCGCCCCTCACAAAGCCGGCCCGCTCCAGATTGCCCCGCCAGTAGGCGGCCCCCCGGGTGGTGAACCGGGACGGCGCGGACAGCTGCTCGTCCTCGGCCCGCTGACACTTGCGCAGCTCCACGAGGCCGCGCAGATCGGTGTGCGCCGTCGTGCCCTCATAGGCGCCCCGCAGCTCCTCGAGGCGCAGGAAGAAGACATCGTTCCAGTGGTCGATCGCCCGCATCCCGGCGAGATCGCGGCCCATGGCGCGCAGCATCCGCTTCGCCGAGCCGAAGGCGCGGGTGCGGCAGAACCTCAGCCGCTCCCGGTTGTAGAGGGAGGTTTGTGCCTTGCGGCGGACGACGTTGTAGAGCATCCGCCGCGGTCCGCGCAGGTGCTCGTCCAGATAGGCGTCGGCCTTGTCACCGGAATTGGTGTCCACCTCGGGCAGCGCGGCACGCACCATGGCGAACAGGGTCGACGGATCCTCGCGCAGATCGGGCACTTCGAGCTTGAGTTCGTCGAGGCTGCGGTAGCCGTACGCGGCGACGTACTCCTCCACCGAGGCGAGGAACGCGGTGTGGCCGCCGTCGCGCAGCGCCTGATGGGTGTCCGCGGCCGGGGTCTCCTGGATGAGGCGGCTCAGTTCGGCGTCGTCACGGACGGTGGCGGCGAGGGCCGACAGCGCACGGGCGGGTTCGATGGACTCCACCCGGGAGCCGGGGCTGGCGGCGCTCCAGGTGAGCCACTCGGGGGCGTCGGGCAGCCAGCCTCTGTTCAGCAGGGCGAGTGCGCCGATGGACCAGAGAATCGTCGCGTCCAGGGTCTGCATCGGACCCCACTTCTCCAGCAGATCCTTCTCCAGGGCGCGGAATCGCCGGTAGACGTCCTGGCCCTCCATCGCGTCGTAGTCGACGTTGTCGAACTCCTCGTACGCCTTGTAGAAGTAGGCCATGAATCGTTCGACAGAACGGTTCATGGTGAGGAAGCGGCGTACGAAAGCGGCCACCGTCCTCGCGCGGGACAGCCGACCGCGTAAGGAAGAGGAGAAGGTGTACGGGTAGATGGTCTCGGCCATTTCGTCGTCGAGTGGCTCCTCGACGCCGATCGCGACCTCCAGTACTTTCCTGTTGAGTTTGTACAGTGGCGCAATCCGCACCATGCGATACCAGTGGAGCAGGTTGTAGTACACCCGGCCATGGAAATAGCCAAGCATATGGGGAGCCCATTCCTCGATCTCGCGCAGTGCGGCGGGCGGGACCCGGAGACCTCGGGCGTAGTATTCGTAGACCCTGCCGTAGACATTGGCCGCGAAGCTGTAGGTCAGCGGTGAAACGATTCCGGAGAAGCTCTCGATGATGTTGGCGTTGTCCCAGATCCGGAGTTCGCCTTCGCTCGGCCCCAACTCATCGCCCGATGGCTGGATCGCATCCGGCAGCGCGGTGATGGGGCGGGCCTGTAAAATCCACAGGGCGTCGTCCGCGAACGCCCACTCGATGTCCTGCGGAGTGTCGAAGACCGTCGCGATGTGCGCCCCGGCCTCGTGCAGCCGCGCTATGTCCTTCGGCTCCAGCGACAGCTTCTCCCGGTCGGCCCGCTCCACTTCGGCGATCAGATATCCGGAACCGGCCGGATCCAGGCGATAGCGCTCCTGCTTGTCGCCCAGCACGGTGTCGTCCACCGCGCCCGTGGCGCCGTCGAGGACGACGGTGTCGGCGTCCACCGCGCCCGAGACCAGGCCCTCGCCCAGTCCGTACACGGAACTGATCACATACTGCCGCCGGTTGCCGGTCACCGGGTTGGCGGTGAACATGACGCCGCTGAGCTCGGCATCCACCATGTCCTGCACCACGACGGCGATGCCCGCGTCACGCAGTGGCAGCCCGTGGCGCAGCCGGTAGTGCAGCGATCGCTCGGAGAACGCCGAGGCCCAGCACTTCTTGACGTGCGCTGTCACTTCGGGGAGCCCGGACACGTTGAGGAAGGTGGCGAACTGTCCGGCGAAGGAGAGCTCCGAGCCGTCCTCCTCGACACCGGAAGAGCGCACCGCGACCCGGGGGCGCCCCACATGCGAATATGCCTCTTCGACGACCGACGCGGCGTCGTCGCTCAACTCCCCCGACTCAATGATTTCGGCCAACTGCCGGGAGATTCGTTTCACATTGTCCTGAGTGACCTCGGCGAGCAGATCCTCGATGCGTCCCGCCTCGTCAAGTGCGGCGATGAATTCCTGGAACACATCGAGCCCGACGACTGCCCACCGGGGGACGGCGAGCCCGTTCCTGGAGAGCTCATGGAGATTCTTCCCCTTCCCGCCCGCCAGCTTCGCAGCCTCACCTGGGAGGCTGTCGTCGACTATGGCTCGCATCGGTTTCCTTGACCTCCGGGCACGCATGTCGCGAAACACACCCCGCTTGATCACGAGGAAGTTTCACCGTACCCCACGGGTCTGGCGATTGCGATCCGTCCCCCCTCTTTTGCAAGGCCACTTCATGACGTCCTGATTCAAGACGCCGTGAGACTTTGGCTGGTTGCTACGCATTTCCCTAGCGATTGCCGGCCGGCTCCCCCTGGTGCCCGGCCTTCGCCGGGGGTAGTAGTGAGCTGGTAACGCTAGGACCCTTGCCATTGCTCCCGCCCGTTTCCTGCCCCCCACGCCCTTTGTTCTCCCCGGACGGTGGCGAATCCCTGGTGGGCCGCACAGTGGCCACTAGTGGCCGCTACCGACTAGTGGCCGCTACCTCGTGGACGCCGGAGAACCGAGCGGACGCTGGACAACTGGAGAATACCGATGTCCCTCCTTCCTCCCGGCTCCCGGCAGCCCGCCCTTCTGCAGACCATGCGCATGCGCGACCCGGTCCACTACTTCGCGTCACTCCGGCGGCGCTACGGTCCGGTGTTCCGCATGCAGCTGATCGGCTTCCCGCCCCAGGTGGTGGTGTCCACCGCGGAACTCGCCGCGGAGATCTACAGCACGGACGGCGACGGCAACCGGGCCGGGGCGCTGCGCGCGGGATACGTGCCCTGGCTCGGCGACTATTCGCTGTTCACGAACGACGGCGAGCCGTGGTGGCGGCACCGCAAGCTGCTCAGCCCGGCCCTGCACGGCCGGTCCATCGCGAGCTACCCGGACCTCATCGCCGAGATCGCCGCGGAGGACATCCGGACGTGGCCGCTCGGCAGGCCGTTCGCGCTCCAGGAGCACATGCAGGCCATCACGCTGGAGGTCACCCTGCGGCTGGTCTTCGGGATCCGCGACGTCACGCAGCTGGCCCGGCTGCGGGCGTTACTCCTCACCCTGTCCAAGGCCAGTGGCTCCCCGCTCCTGTTCCTGATGCCCGCGCGACTGCGGGCATGGGCGGAGAAGTCACCGCTGGCGATGCGCATACCGGTCCTGCCCACGACCCGCACCATGAAGGCCGGCGCGGCGGTGGACGAGATCCTCTTCGCCGAGATCGCCCGGCGCAGGGACGAGGCGGACAGCGGCGCCACCGATGTGCTGGGGCGGTTGCTCCAGGCGCGGGACGACCAGGGCCGCTCGATGAGCGACCAGGAGATCCGCGATGAGCTGCTCACTCTGTTGGAGGCCGGACTCGAGACCACGGCGACGGGCCTCTCCTGGGCCTTCGAACGGTTGATGCGTTCCCCCGACGTACTGCGGCGGCTGCGGGAGGAGTTGGAGCGCGGCCAGGACGACAGCTACCTCGAGGCGGTCGTCAAGGAGGTGCTGCGGCTGCGCCCGGTGATCACCGGTTCGGGGCGTCTGCTGGACAAGCCGCTGCGGCTCGGCGGATACGAGATCCCGGCCGGGTGGGTGGCCATCCCCATGTTCTCGCTCATCCACCAGGACAGCGAGGCGTATCCGGACCCCGAGGAGTTCCGGCCGGAGCGGTTCCTCGGCGAAGCGGCCCAAGCGGCGCAGAAGTCCTTCCTGCCGTTCGGTGGCGGCCGACGCTACTGCGTCGGCGCGCAACTCGCCATGATGGAGATGAAGGTGATCATTCGGGAGGTGCTGCGGAGGGTGGAGCTGACCGCCGCCGACCCCGCGCCGGAGGCCCAGCGCATGTGGCACGTCACCCTGGTCCCGGGAAAGCGCGCCGTCGCGGTGGCCCGCGAACAGCCCCTGAACCGCGCGCCGTTGAGCGAAGAGCCGAGGTGCCCCGTACACCCGGCCCCGTCCGAATAGGCCATCACTCGCGCGGGGCGGCGGCGAGTCGGTCACCGAGGGGACTTCGCCGGTACAGCACCTGCCGCCCGTGGCGCGCCCGGGTGACCAGCCCGGTGGCGTGCAGGACGCGCAGGTGCTGGGACACGGCGCTCGGAGTCACCCTCAGCCGGCGGGCGAGCTCAACCGTGGGCAGGGGCTCCTCGAGGAGACCGAGGAGCCTCGCCCGTGGCGCGCCGACGAGTGACACCAGCGCGGCCGCGTCGTGGCTGGGCGCCGAGGCCCACAGCGTCGCCACGCCACGGCTGGGGTAGACCAGCGACGGAGGTTCTTCCGGGCTCAACGGGGGCGCGGGCTTGTGCGCGAAGACGGAGGGCAGGAGGAGCAGACCTCGGCCGGATGCCACGACACGGTGCCGGCTGATCATTTTGGCGATGTGCAGCACCCCGTCGTGCCAGCGCAGATTGGGATGCATATCGGCGAAGAGCAAGCGGGCGCCTCCCATGGCCAGTTGGCGCGCGCGGTAGGTCATGTCCGCCTCCACGACGAGTCGCATCCGCGGCCACATCGGCTTGACGGCGATCTCCCAGTACTGGCGCAGGAGAGCGCAGATGGTGTCGCGGAGTCCGGCGACGGACGCGTCGTCGGCGGCGGTGGCATCGCGCAGCGCCGGGGGCGGCGGGTCCGGCGCGTGCGTGGCCAGCAGATCGCGGCGGACCAGGCCGGGAGGGGTCTGGCGGACGACGGCGAGTTCGTCCTCGAAGGCCGGGGCGAAGCTCGCCGGCCGTGGAGTCAGAAAGTCCGGAAGGGTGCGTCGCCGCGCCACCAAGGACATCAGCAGGTCGGTGTCCAGGTCGCCGAGTCTGCCCAGCACGGATCTGCGCCACGACAGATGTACCGCGGACAGGCTCGGGTCGTGCAGCACCCGCAGGCTGAACACCGTCTCGTTCAAGGGCGATACGGCGAACCGCGTGTCCGCCAGATCCTCGACATCGAGCACAAAGCTGATCATTAAGCCATACGCTACATCGATTGGCAGCGGGGCTCCGGTGCCATGGACTTCGGCCCATGACACATCCCGCGACACATCCCACGACACATTCCGTGAGACACCCCCTGAGCCACCCCCTGCGTGTGCGGCCCCCGCGTGTGCGGACCACGGCCGGATGAGCCGCCGCATGGTCCTGCTCCTCGCCATCACCTGCGCGGTGGCGGTGGGCAACATCTACTTCCCGCAGGCCATCGGCCCGCTGGTGGCCGACGGGCTGAAGGTGTCCGCCGATTCGGCCGCCGTGGTGGTGACCGCCACCCAGGTCGGCTACACGGCCGGAATCGTCCTGCTGGTGCCGCTCGGCGACCGGATTCCGCACCGTACGTTCCTCGTCGTCCTGCTCGGCCTCACCGGCCTGGCGCTGCTCGCCGCGGGTTGCGCACCGGCCCTGCCGCCCCTCGTCGCCGCCAGTGCTCTCGTCGGCCTGACCACCGTGGCGGCGCAGATCGTCGGCCCGCTGGCGGCCGGTCTCGTGGCCGCCGACCGCCGGGGAGCGGTGATCGGCACCCTGCTGAGCGGATCGACCGGCGGCATGCTGCTGGCCCGCACCTTCAGCGGCACCCTCGGCGATTGGCTGGGCTGGCGGGCCCCGTATCTCGTGGCCGCGGTCCTGGCCGTGCTGCTCGCCACCGTCCTGGCGTTCACCGTCCCCGCCACGACCCCGACTTCCCGGCAGTCCTACCCCGCCCTCCTGGCCGAACCGCTGCGTCTGCTGCGCACCGAGCCGGAGTTGCGCCGCTCCTGCTGGTACCAGGCGACCGTATTCGCCGGATTCTCGGCCGTCTGGACCTGCCTGGCGCTGCTCCTCACCAGTCCCGCCTACGGGCTCGGCGCCCAGGCCGTCGGCATGCTCGCGCTGGTCGGCGGGGCGACCATGCTGTGCACTCCGCTCGTCGGGCGCCTGGTGGACCGGCGAGGGCCCGATCCGGTGAACCTCGTCTGTCTGCTCGGGGTGCTCCTCTCCGCCGCGGTCCTCGCCGCGGGCGCCCTGGGCGGGACGCCGGGCCTGGCCGCCCTGACGGTCGGCACACTGCTGCTGGACATCTCGATGCAGTCCGGCATGGTGGCCAACCAGGCCCGCGTCTACGCCCTGCGCCCGGACGCCCGCTCCAGGCTCAACACCGCCTATATGACCTGCGCCTATCTGGGCGGCAGCGCGGGTTCCTGGCTCGGGGTACGCGCCTGGGGCCGGTCCGGCTGGTGGGGCGTGTGCGCACTCGTCGCGCTTCTCACCGTCCTCGCCCTGGTCCGCCACCTGCCGGTCCTGCGCCGACCTCGGGGGAGCCTGCCGGTTCCGGCTCAGGCTCCACGCCGTAACACGGCCCCTACGCCGCCGGACCCTCCCCTCGCAGCGCGGTGAGGAGCTCCCTCGTGGTGAGGATGGCATGGGCGAAGGTGGGGCCGTTCAGCTCGTGCGCGGAGTGCATCATCTCGGGTTTGAAGGCGGCTGTGGCGTCGCGGACCAGTGTGACGTGGTAGCCCAGCTCCATGGCGAACCGGCCGGTGGACTCGATGCAGGTGTTCGCCAGCAGCCCGACGAGGATCACATGAGAGATGCCGTGCTGCTTGAGCTGCATATCCAGGTCGGTGTTGGCGAATCCGCTCTGGGACCAGTGTTCCCGGGCCACCACCTCCCCCGGCCCCGGCTGGAAGTCGGGGTGGAACTCCCCGCCCCAGGTGTCCCGGGCGAAGGAGTGGCTCACCATGATGTTCCGCTGGGTCGGGTTGGGGTGGTCCCACGACTCGTAGTCACCCGGCTCCCAGCGGCGGTGCGGGACGAACACCACCCGCACCCCGGCCTGCCGGGCGGAGCCGACGATGGCGCGCAGATTGTCCAGCAGACCTACCTCCCGCGCGACGCTCTCCACGGCCGGCCAGATCTTGCCTCCCTCGGAGAGGAAGTCGTTGTAGGGATCGACCAGCAGCACCGCCGTCCGCCGGGGGGCATAGGTCTCGGCCATGACGTCTCCTCCGTGGGCTCGTGGAAGATCACTCATCGCCTGAACAGGCACATCCCGAAGGCTCCGAGTACCCATCCGTCGCCCTTCGAACGCCGCACGGCATACCCACCCACTTCCGGGAGGCCCTCGGCGCCTCCTATAGTAGGTAGACCTACCTACCTAATCTGTCAGGGTGTATGCGATGAGTGAGACGGGCGTGAGGACGTCGGAGCCCGGGAGGCGGCGGCCCGCGCGGGAGCGTCTGCTGGCGGCCGCCGCGCGCCGCTTCTACGCCGACGGCGTGACGGCGACCGGAATCGACACGATCACCGCCGAAGCGGGCGTGGCGAAGATGAGCCTGTACAACAACTTCTCCTCCAAGGCCGATCTCGTCAGGGCCTATCTCGACGCCCGCCACGAGGAGTGGCTGGCGATGTACCGGTCGCGGCTGGAGCGGGCCGAAAGCCCCCGCGACGGCGTCCTCGCGGTCTTCGACGCCTACGCCGATCACGCGGCGTTCGCCTACGAGCGCGGCTTCCGCGGCTGCGGCCTGCTCAACGCGGCCGCCGAGCTGCCCGCGGGGGACGACGGGCGGACCGTCGTGCGCCGCCACAAGGAGGAGGTCGAGCGACTGATCGCCGGTCACCTCGAGGAGCTGCTGCCCGAGCGCCCCGACGACGCCCGGACGATGGCGGAGCACCTGGCGTTCCTGCTGGAGGGCGCGATGGCGCGCGCCGGTCTGGAAGGGGACGACAGCCGTCTGCGGCACGCCCGCGCGATGGCGGCGGCCCTGCTGGACCGGCTGTGACGGCCCCCGGACACGGCGCCCGCCCGGCGGGCGCCGGATCGTTGTGCGTGCTCGCCGCGTCCGTACTGTGGGGCACCACCGGCACGGCGGCCACCTTCGCCCCGGACGTCGGCCCGCTCGCCATCGGCGCCGTCGCCATGGGCCTCGGTGGGCTGCTCCAGGCTCTGTTCGCCGCTCCCCGCATCGCCCGCCAGGCCCCGCGGCTGCGTGCCCGGCGTGGCACCGTACTGCTCGGCGCGGTCGCGGTGGCGGCCTACCCCCTGGCGTTCTACAGCGCGATGCACCTGGCCGGAGTGGCCGTGGGCACGGTGGTGTCGATCGGCATGGCCCCGCCGGCCTCGGCCGTGATCGAACGCGTCATGGACCGGCGACGGCTGACCCGCCGCTGGAAACTCGGCGCCGCCCTGGGCCTGCTGGGCACCCTCATGCTGTGCGCGGGCCAAGCCGCCGGGGCCCCTGGCAGCGCGGAGCAGACATCCACGGCCGCCACGGTGGTCGGTGTGGGGCTTGGCCTCGTGGCGGCCACGACCTATGCCCTCTACTCCTGGGCGGCTCACCGCCTGATCACCCAGGGGATCACCTCGCGCGCGGCGATGGGTGCGGTCTTCGGCGTGGGCGGACTGCTCCTGGTGCCGGTCCTCCTGGTCACCGGCGCCCCGCTCCTCGACTCCGGGTCCAACATGGCCGTCGGGGCGTACATGGCGCTGGTGCCCATGTTCGCGGGTTACGTCCTGTTCGGCTGGGGGCTGGCGCATGTGCCCGCCAGTACGGCGACCACGCTCTCCCTGCTGGAACCGGCCATCGCGGCCGTCCTCGCCGTGCTGGTCATCGGCGAACGCCTCCCCGACGCGGGCTGGGGCGGTATGGCACTCGTCCTCGCCTGTCTGGCCGTCCTCACGGCCCCGGCGGGCGTCTCCGGGCGACGCCGAGAGCGGCGGGACGGCGTGACGCCGCCGCGGCGCACAGCGGTGGAGCACACCGTTGCCCGGTCGGACCCGGCGCCGTAGCGAGGCTCCGGCCCGACGCCAGGGCGTCCGCCGTGCGGTGATGTCATTCAGCCCTTCGCGGGCCGGAAAACCTCTCCGCGAGCTCGCGATGCTTTTCGGCGGCCAGCTTGGCCTGGGCCGTGCTGATGGCCGATCCGGCCATCCCTCCCAGACGTTCGATCTCGCCCGCGAAGCGCAGATGCTCCTGCCACGCATGCTCACGGCAGGCGAGGCAGGTGACGTTCTCCGGGCGGGGCGAGGTCATCGCGTACGGCGCCCGCAGTCCGCATCCAGTGTCGACGAGGCTCGGCAGGTCACCGGCCAGGCCGAATGTGGATGCCATCATCTCGCGGACGGCGGCCACTCCGCGGACGACCTTCGACTCGACATGGATATGCGGATCGTCCCCGCCCAACGCGTCCTCCTCGCCACGGCGCGTGGCCGACCGGGAGTGCTCCCGGTCGGCCACGGAGTGCGGGACGAGTCTCCCACGTCCGCGCGCCCGCCGGGTCAGGTCGCGGTCGCGGACGCCGCCGCGCGGCCCGCGGTGCGGCCCGAGAAGAGGCAGCCGCCGAGGAAGGTGCCCTCCAGGGAGCGGTAGCCGTGCACTCCTCCCCCGCCGAAGCCCGCCACCTCACCGGCCGCGTACAGGCCGCCGATCGGGTGGCCGGAGGCGTCCAGGACGCGGCCGGAGAGGTCGGTCTGGAGGCCGCCGAGGGTCTTGCGGGTGAGGATGTTGAGGCGCACGGCGATCAGCGGTCCGGCGCCCGAGTCCAGGATCCGGTGCGCGGACGCGGTGCGGCTGAGGGTGTCCCCGGGGTAGGCGAGCGCGTTGCGGATGCCCATGACCTGGACGTCCTTGGTGTACGGGTTCTCGATCTCCCGGTCGCGGGCCTCGATCTGCCGTTTGAGGTCCGCCAGGTCGATCAGGTTGTCGCCGGTCAACTTGTTCATGCCCGCGACCAGTTGGGGCAGGGAAGTGGCGACGACGAAGTCCTCGCCCTTGTCCCGGAACCGCTGGATCGGCTCGGGGGTCTGCCAGATGCGGGAGAGGAGCTGCAGGATGTCCTTGTTGGTCAGGTCCGGGTTCTGCTCCGAGCCCGAGAGCGCGAACTCCTTGGCCATGATCTTCTGGGTGGTGACGAACCACGAGTAGTCATAGCCGGTGGCGGTGATCGATCCGAGGGTGTGCAGGGTGTCGTAGCCCGGGATGTCGGGGCTGGAGAATCGTCTGCCCTTCGCGTCGAACCACATCGACGACGGGCCGGGCAGAATGCGGATGCCATGGCCCGGCCAGATCGGGTCGTAGTTCCTGAGGCCCTCGGTGTAGTGCCACATCCGGTCGGGGTTGACGATTCGTCCGCCCGCCTGCTCGGTGATCGCCAGCATGCGGCCGTCCACATACGCCGGGACGCCCGTGACCATGAACTTCGGCGGCGAGCCCAGCCGGTCGGGCCAGTTCCGGCGTACGAGGTCGTGGTTGGCGCCGATACCGCCGGAGGTGACGATCACCACCGGGGCGTTGAGCTCGAAGTCGCCCACCACGGTGCGCGAGGTCTGCTTGCCGCGGGCGGCGTCGCTCGGCTCCAGGATCGAGCCACTCACCCCGGTGACGGCGCCACCGGTGACGATCAGCTCGTCCACCCGGTGACGGAACTTGAAGGTCACCCGGCCGTCCTTCGCGGCGGCCCGCACCTTCTTCTCGAACGGCTCGACCACGGCCGGACCGGTGCCCCAGGTGACATGGAAACGCGGCACCGAGTTGCCGTGGCCGTCCGCGAGACCGCCGCCGCGCTCGGCCCAGCCGACGATCGGGAACCATCGCACACCGAGTCCGTGCAGCCAGGACCGCTTCTCCCCGGAGGCGAAGTCCACGTACGCCTCGGCCCACTTGTGGGCCCAGTAGTCCTGGCCACCGGGGTCGCTGACACCGCGGTCGAAGCCGGCCGTGCCGAGCCAGTCCTGCCAGGCCAGTTCGGGGGAATCCTTGATCCCCATCAGCCGCTGTTCCTCGGAGTCGACGAAGAACAGGCCACCGAAGGACCAGAACGCCTGGCCGCCGAGGTTGCTCTCGGGCTCCTGGTCGAGGAGGAGCACCTTGCGCCCCGCGGCGGCCAGTTCCGCCGTGGCCACCAGGCCGGCGAGCCCGTGGCCGACCACGATGGCGTCCGCGTCCGAGGACGCCCCGGAGGCGGCGAAGGCCGGGACCGCCGCCTGGGCGAGCGCGGCGCCGGCGAGCACCCCGCCCGCCGCCGTCAGGGCGCGGCGGCGGCTGATCCCGCTGGTCCCGCTGGCCCCGCTGATCCCGGCGGGCGACGCGGAATTCTCTGTGGAGTTCTCCATGAGCTGCCTTCCGGAAGGGGGTTCGGAGGGTGCGGGAGATACGGAGGGGGTCGCCGGGACGGAATCGTGTTACCGGCCGGCAACGTGTTACCGACGGTAGCCCACCGGGTGCGAGGCCGCCAGAGTTCTGCTCACCAGAGCAACTCCCGCTCGCGACAGGGGACTTCGGGAGTTCAGCGACCGTCCGGCGACATCTCGGCCGAGGCACTCCCCCGTGGCGAGAAGGCGTACAGATCGAGGATGTCGGGCAGCGGTGCCACCCCGGGGCCGCCCGCCCGGACCCAGGCCACGATGTCCTCCGTCGCGTCCGGGTCGTTGACCAGACCGAGCCACACCGGCCGGCCCCCGGCGGCCCGTCCGGCGGCCGACGGCTGCACCACGATCACATTGGCCTGGTCGCAGACGTCCAGACACTCGGAGACGCGTACAGGCGCCTCCTCGCCGAGCCGCGCGAGCTGGGCGGCGTGGTCGACGCCGGTCACCTTGGGACTGCCGCAGCAGCAGTCCCGGCACACGGTCACCCGGCACGGCAGTGGGTCGGTCGGCCTTACGGGCACGCCGCATCACCCCTACTCCGGGGAAGTCCGCCCCGGTGTCGTCGCTCGAGGAGGCGACCGCGTGAGTCTCCTGGCTCCCGGGTCGATGCTCGTCCCGGCCTTCCCACCCGCGTAAGCGGGCAGTGGCCTGTTCGGGATCCGCTCGCCGATCACAGTGGCGGTACCGCGCCGGATTCACACCGGCTTCCTCGTTCCGCCGTCGCCTTTGTCGCCCGGCATCATCGCATCCCGGACCCCACCACACCACGCGGCCCCGGCCCCCGGCGGGGCGACGGGCGGCCCGGCGTCAGTTCCGACGAAGGCCGGAGCCACCCGGAGAAGCCGGGGCTTGACGTCGAGGGCCGGCGGGACCCGATGGCCGATCGTGTCTCACGTATTGACTTGCAGAAGCGCTTCACCAAGGATGTGCCACACAGTTTGCAGAAGCGCTTCTGCTGCGCAATCCAGGAGGTATGTCGTGTACACATGGCCTGACATCAGCATCGACCGGCTCCGCACGGAGCGGCGCGAGCGACTGACCTCGCTCATGCGGGAGCAAGGCCTGAGCCACTTGGTTCTCACCGGGTTCGATCACATTCGGTACGCATCCGACTACCGTACGCAGATAATCGCGGAGGCGTTCGACTGGTTCGCCGCCGTGGTCGACGCCGACGGAGTCATCGAGCTCTTCGTGCCTTGGGCGGATGAGGACGTCAAGCAGCCCGACGCCGATCTGCCGTGGATCCGAGCGATCCACCCCATCCCGTCGTGGGCGCCGGCGGTCGGGCACCCCGTCTACTGGACCACCCACGTGGCCCAGGCGCTTACCGGTGCGAGCCGGGTGGGTCACGAGCTGATCGACCCGCAGGTCCTGGACGGGCTGCGGGCCGCCTCGCCCACCACCGGTTTCGTTCCGGTCGGACACCTGCTGTACGAGCTGCGGATCGAAAAGACAGTGGAGGAGATCGCGCTGCTCGATGCCGCGAGCAAGGTCAACGCTCGCGCCGCGGAAGCTGCCCTGCACACGGCCGCCCCCGGTCTCGCCGACTTCGACGTCCTGGCAGCCGCCATGGCCTCCGCGCAGCGGGACGGAGCGGAGTTCCTGTCGCACTCGCTGTGTAACCACCGCCGCGGCAGCGGCACCTGGTTCGGCCAGGGAACAACCTTGCGTGAGGGCGATGCGTACTTCTTCGACATCGGCCTGTACGGCGCCCATGGCTATGCCTCCGACATCGCCCGCACCGGCTTCGTGGGGGAGCCTCCGAAGGCCGTCGCGGACGCCTACCGCACGCTGATCACGGCCCATCACATCGGTGAGGAGGCCGCGAAACCGGGCGTACGCGCCTCGGAGGTCGACGCCGCGGTCAACACCTATCTGGAGAGTCGAGGACTGCCGCGCACCCCGTACGCCATGGGCCACGGCGTGGGCCTGCGGGCCTGCGAACTGCCGACGATCTACCGTTCCCATCTCGTCGACCGCGACTTCGTCCTGCGGGAGAACAGCGTTATCTCCCTGGAGCCGGAAACCGGCGTGAGGGTCGGCGACCAGTTCGTCCTGCTGAAGGTCGAGGACAACTACCACGTGCGCGCCGACGGCCTGCGCCGCCTGTCCGACGCCGGCTACGGCCTGGGGCTGACGTGAGCGCACCCATCGGACCGGCCCGGGAACTGCGGGTGGTGTTGGCCCAGCTCACACCTCACCCGGCGGACGTCGTTGCCAACCTCACGCGCCTTGAGACCCTTGTCGGCCAGCATGCGCAGGCCGAACTGATGGTGTTCCCCGAGCTGTTCCTCACCGGCTACAACCTCGACGCGGTCCACCAACTGGCCCTCGCCCCGCAAGGCGACGTGGTCGTGCGGGTACGGACGCTGGCACGTCACTGGCGCACCGCCATCATCGTCGGCTTCGCCGAGATACACGGCGACAAGGTCGCCAACTCCCTGGCATGCATCGACAGCGACGGCTGTATGACAGGCATCTACCGCAAGACCCACCTGTTCGGCCGGGAACGAGACCACTTCACCGGCGGCGACCGACTCCCTGTCGTCGAGCTCGCCGGGATCCGCGTGGGACCGATGATCTGCTTCGACATCGAATTCCCCGAACCGGCACGGACACTCGCCCTCGACGGCGCACAGCTGCTGGTGAGCGCCGCGGCGAACATGGAGCCCTACGAGCCCGACCACCATCTCGCCTCTCGCGCCCGAGCCCTGGACAACCGGCTGCCCCACATCTACGTGAACCGCACTGGGTGGGAGAGCCCGTTCGTGTTCACCGGCCACTCTCGCATCGTGGCCGCCGACGGCTCCGTCCTTCTGCAGTTGGGCGCCGACGAATGCGTGGCCTCGTCCCGCGTGACCATCGATGCCGGGACCAGCGAGCCGACCGACTACCTCAATCAGCTACGTCCCGACCTGTACGGCGGGGAGCTGCGGACAGCGCCAGGCTGACAGCCGACCCACGGGAGCACGTCATGATTCCCCCTCCACACGCACCACCCCACCCCTCGGACGAGGACCAGCTCGCCGCGCTCGGCTACACACAGCAACTTAAGCGCGAGCTGGGCTTCTGGACCAACTTCGGCCTCGGCTTCGCGTTCGTCTCGCCGGTCGTGGGCCTGTACTCCATCGTCGGCGCGGGCATGTTCGCCAGCGGCCCCGCGTGGATCTGGGCCCTGCTGATCGCCCTGAGCGGGCAGATACTGGTGGCCCTGGTGTTCGCCGAACTCGCCTCACAATTCCCCATCAGCGGCGGCATCTACCAATGGAGCAGACGCCTGGTCGGCCCCCGCTACGGATGGTTCTCCGGGTGGATCCACTCCTGGACACAGATCATCACCTTCACTTCCGTCAGCTACCTCGGCGGCTTCTGGATGGCCGCACTCTTCGGCCGCCACCCGGACGCGACCGAGCAGCTCCTTTGGGGATTTGGTGTGCTGCTGCTGGTCAGCGCCATCAACCTGCTCGGGCAGAACCCCCTGAAGTACTCCGTCAACGTCGGTATCGCCGCCGAACTCATCGCCAGCATCGCCATCGGTCTGCTGCTCCTGCTGTTCTTCGCCGAGAACGACTGGTCGGTGCTCCTGCACGACCTCGGCGCGAGCCACAACTGGAACGGTTCCGCCGCGGAAGGGTTCCTTGCCGCCATCGCCGTCGCCGGCTGGGCCTTCGTCGGCTTCGATGCCTGCTCCGCACTCTCAGAGGAGGTCAAGGACCCGCGCCGGCATGTGCCCCGTGCCCTGCTGATGTCCCTCGTAGTCGTCGGCCTGGTCATCGTGATGAACGCGGTAGCGGTCATCCGGGCCCAGCAGGGCGTGACGGGACTGGTTCAGGTACTCAGCGTCGACCCGCTCACCCCGCTGGTCACCGACGCCTTCGGAGCGTGGCTCAGCAAGCCGTTCCAAGCCGTGGTCCTGGCATCCTTCCTGGCCTGTGCCATCGCCATCCAGACCACCGCCACCCGCATACTGTTCTCCCTGAGCCGCGACCAGGCGCTACCCCTGTCCCGCCATCTGCAGAAGGTGGCCCCCAATCAGGTCCCCGCCAACGCGGTACTCACCACCACCCTCATCGGCGCAGTGATCCTTTGCGTCGGGCTCAACGGCTCCGCCGTCAGCACCCTGATCGCCTTCACCTCCGGTGGCTTCTACGCGTCCTTCACCCTCGCCGTCGCAGCCGCTCTGTGGGCCCGGCTGCGAGGACGCTGGGATCCCGGCCTCGGCGCTTTCCACCTCCGTGGCTGGGGACTGCTTGTCAACGTGATCGCCGTGATGTGGGTTTGCTTCGAGACCGTCAACATCGCCTGGCCCCGGCCCCAGCTTCTGGCCCCCGATGCCCCCTGGTACCTCGAATGGGCCGTACCCCTGATTGGCCTTGGCCTGACCCTCACCGGCGCCCTCTACCTGGCGCGCAACCCCCGCCCAGGAGTCCCTGTCTCCACCGAGAAGACTGACACCGCCGCAGCCGTCCCGCAGTAACCCCTTCAGCTGACACCGCTGAACCGAGCCTGTCATGCCGCCGAACCCGGCGTGCGTGACAGGCTCCTGCCGCTCACCGGCGCCACCCAGCTACCTCACGGTTGTCATGAAAAGTCCTCAAGCCGCTCCGCGAGCCACCGATACCAGGAATGACCGCATCACGCCGAAGCGTCGACGATGCGGAGGTCCAGCCCATGGGGCGCCGGTAGCATATGAGGTCAGTCGGACACGGCCTCCGGCGAGGCTGTCCCCGTCGAGCCGCGTACGTGCATCCTTGTCGGCACGAGGAACGACTCCGCGTCCGCGGCCTCCTCGATGGCTTTGATCAGCAGCTGGACTGCTTCTTTGCCCGTCGCGACCGGGTCGAGATCGACTGCCGTCACTGCAGGTCGGGCCTGACGGGCGGCCTCGCTGTCGCTGAGCGTCGCGATCTGCAGGTCGTGCGGCATATCCAGCCCGAGAGACTGCGCGGCAAGGTGCACTCCCAGCGCCAACGAGTCCAGGGTGGTGAACACCGCATCGGGACGTTTCGACTCGGTCAGGAAGCCCCGTGCGGCTTCATACCCCGCACCCTGGGTGAGACCGCCTGCCGCGGTCACGACCTGGGGCGTCATGGCACGGGCGGTGCACCAGACCTGGTATCCGTCGACGCAGTCCCGCACATAAGAGGAATCCGCCTCGCTGGCCAGCAGGGCCGGCCGCTCGGCGCCTGCTTCCGCCATCAGGTCCAGAGCCTCCCGCACGGCCGCCGCGTGATCGTTGTCGACGTGCAGCCGGTCGGGATTCTCCAGATCTCGTCCCACCGTGACGACCGGCTTGCCCTCGGCATCCGCCAGGCGCAGGAGAGCGTCGTGCGGCCGGGGGTCGACGACGATGGCACCGTCGAAGTCGACGGGTACGGACCACTCTCCGCCCGTGGCCGGAGCCAGTACGAGCGCCCAGCCGCGCTGCAGCGCAGCGCCGGAGGCGGCACTCATCAACCGCACGAAGAACTCGATGTCAACAGCCGAGCCCGGCGTGGACTCCGGCAAGGAGACCGACAGCATCAAGATGCCCGAGCGTCCCTTGGCCAGACTCCTGGCCGTACGGTGGGGCTGAAAGCCGAGTTGCTCGGCCACGTCCCGGACCCGTCGGCGAGTGGCTTCGGGCAGGCGCCCGCGGTCATTGAGCGCATCGGAGACGGTCGTCAGTGACACCCCGGCCGCAGCCGCCACGTCCTTCATGCTCACGCGTGATCTGGTCATCTTGCTGCGATTGTAAGCAGGATGCACCGAACAGCAGAAGCGCTTCTCCCGAAAACGGAACGATGACGCACAAGGGTGACCCCTTCCACGCCAGGTACGTCACTCCGACCCCAAGTTGAGGGTCTACGGACGCTGGTGCCCACGACTCCCGCATGTCCGTGGAAGGTCAGGCATCCCTGCGTCGCGCGATACGGAGGCCGACGCATACCTGCCATCCGTGCGTCTCACGCCGGATGTCGGTCCAGTCCGCCAGAGAGTCGACCAAGCGGAGCCCTCGGCCCGCTTCATCCGTGGGTGTGATGATGCAGGATCGCGCACGGGAGCGTCCACCGGTGTCGACAACTTCGATGCGCAGGTCACCATCGACCAGCGAAAGGTGCACCGTCACATCCGACCCGCCATGCCGGACGGCGTTCCCCACCAGCTCGCTGGCAATGAGCTCAGCGCGGTCCCGGTCGGCGTCCACGACACCCCAGCGGGTCAGATGATCAATGGTGAAACGGCGCGCCGCGCGCACCCGGCTCGCCTCCGCAGGCAGGGCGATCATGGCGCGATGGGCCCTCGTCGAGGCAGCCGAGACCAGAGCGGAGGCCCTGAGCAGGACCGATCCAAAGCGCGGCCTCGGGGCAGTGGCGGTGGAACTGAAACTTACGGAGTACACGGTTGCACCTCCAGCGGTGCGGCAGATGCTCCGCCTGGCCGGGAGCCATCTCGGATGGAGGAGGTGCAGAAGCGCTTCTGCACTCACGAGACCCATATTTGCAGAAGCGATTCTGCAAGTCAAGGAAGAGCCGCCCCTCCGCCTAAGGAGAGCCGGCCGTCTCGCCACCCAAGGCCGCGCGCCGCCGCCGCTCACTCCCTCGGGGCCCCGCAGCGCGCACAGCGAGCGAACTGGGCGGTGTCCTGGATCGCGCCGCAGTCGGCGCACACCCTCTCCAGCCAGCAGGCGGGGTCCCCGCCCTCGGGCTCGGCGGGCGCCGGGTCCGCCATCTCCGGGCCCGGGTCCGGGTCCGGGTCGCCGGGCCGAGCCGTGCCGCTCATCGTGTGCGCCTCCTCATCCGGACCGTGCGCGGGTCCGTCAGCCGACCCTCTACCCCTGACCTCGTCTCCGGAAGCAGCCAAGCCATAGATCCGATCTCTCACCCGCCCGCAACCCTTGACGGGGCGTAATACCGCTCAACCCCTCCCCAGTTATCGGATGACTCGGTAACGTATCCGCCTCGGGAGGCAACGATGCCGAGATCTTACCGACGCTCCGCAATGGCATTTCTGCTCTGCGGCGTCCTGGCCATGACGCTCTTCATCACCGGGCCCGCACAGGCGAAGGACTCCGCCTGGACCGTGCGCGGCCCCTCGCCCCACTCCGGTCCCCTCGCCCAGCTGCGGCTTGACGGTGCCTCGGGAGCGCTGACGCTCCAGGTGTCCCGGGGCGGACGTACGGTGGTCGAGCCCTCGCCCGTGGGCATCGTCACCGAGCGGGCGGATCTGTCGCACGGGCTGCGCTATCTGGGACGCCACGACCGCACCGTCGTGGAACGCTACCGGTCGACGGCCGGCAAGCAGCGCTCGCGCACCGCGCGGATGACCGAGACCCGCTTCCGGTTCCGGGGCGGCGGGAACGCCCGGCTGGACCTCGTGGTGCGGGTCTCGGACGACGGGGTCGCCTATCGCTACGACCTGCCCTCCGGCAGCGGCGATGTCCTCGGCGAGGCCTCGGCCTTCACCCTGCCCCCGGACGCGGCCGCGTGGCTGGGCGACTACCGCAAGGACAACGAGAACCTGTTCAAGGAGTACACCGCGGCGACCGCGCCCACCGGTGAGTACATGGCACAGGCGCTCTTCGAGACGGGCGGCGGCTACGCCCTGATCGCGGAGTCGGATCTCACCGGCCGCTACTCCGCCGCCCGGCTGACCCACCAGCAGGGGCTGCCCACGTACCGCATCGGCCTGTGGGACGAGCGGGTCGAGTCCGACGGGCCGCTCAGCACACCCTGGCGCGCCCTCATCGTGGGCGACCTGTCGACCGTTACCCAGTCCACCTTCACCGACGATCTGGCACCGGCGTCGCGCGTCGCCGACACCTCGTGGATCCGGCCCGGCCCCGCCCTGTGGACGTGGCTCGCGGGCGGCAAACCCGCCGGGCAGAGCCTGTCGATGCAGCAGGGGTACGTGGACTACGCGGCCCAGCGCGGATGGCCGTATGTGGTGGTGGACGCGGGCTGGTACTTCGACCCCGACCAGTGGGACGTCACCGACCCCGACTGGCAACGGAACAGCTGGATCCCGCAGCTCGTGGACTACGCCCGCGAGCGGCATGTGGGCATCCAGGTCTGGATCCACCACCGTGACCTCGACACCGCCGAGGAGCGCGAGCAGTGGCTGCCCACGCTGGAGCGGTGGGGGGTGAAGGGCGTCAAGATCGACTTCATGGACTCCGAGTCCCAGGAGACGCTGCGCTGGTACGACGAGATCCTCAGGGCCACCGCGGCCCACCATCTGCTCGTCAACTTCCACGGCTCGACGATCCCCAAGGGCATCCAGCGCACCTGGCCGCAGGTGATGTCGATGGAGGGCGTGAACGGCGAGGAGAAGCGGACCAACACCCCGCAGCACCTGGCGACGCTGCCGTTCACCCGCAATGTCATCGGCTCCATGGACTTCACCCCCGGGGCCTTCCACCGGCCCGAACGCCCCAACGCGGCGTCGGACGCGGGCGAAGTCGGCCTGTCGGTGCTCTACGAGTCCGGGATCCAGAACCTGGCGGGCACCCCGGAGTCCTACGAAGCCCGTCCGCTCGCCCGCCGGTTCCTGGAGCAGATCCCGGCCACCTGGGACCGCACCCGGCTGCTGGCGGGGCGGCCGGGTGAGAGCGCGGTGCTCGCCCGTGCCAGCGGCTCGCGGTGGTTCATCGGCGGTACGTTCACCGGCCCCGCCCACACCGCCGAGGTGCCGCTGCGGCTGGAGCCGGGCCGCTGGCTCGTCGATCTGGTCCTGGACGGCCCGGACGGCCTGGTCCGCACGCCCACCGTGGTGCGCGGCGGGCAGACCCTGTCCGTACCGGTCGCGGCGGACGGCGGGTTCGCCGCCATCGCCTGCCGCTGGCGGCCCGGCCTGTCGACCTGCGACCGCCCCTGACCCTCCCCTGCGACCCGCGCCGACCACCCGTCACGCGGACACCCCGTCCAGGACGCCCGTCCAGATGCCGATCGCCGGAAGGCAGACGCCGGCCGCGAAGACCCATGCGGCGGCGACGGCACGGGCGTAGGGGGCGGGGTGGCCGCCGGTCCAGCCGCGGGAGAGGGCCAGCAGCCGGTCGGCCTTCTGCCGTGTCGGGTTCCTCTTCTGCTGAGCGGTGAGGAAGGCGGACAGCCGGTCCGCCGACTCCGCGTCCGTGACCGCCTCGGCGTCCGCCCGCATCTCCATCAGCGTGACCAGGACCCGGCCGGCGCGGCTGTTGGCGTAGAGGCCGCAGGTCAGGGTGAGGACGAAGACGGCTATCGACGTGAGAGTCTGCGCCGTGCTCTCCACGGGGGTGATGGCGAGGGCCGTCATCCCATCGAAGAACACGGCGGCCTTCCCCGCCGCCGGCGCATGACGCAGATAGCGCCGTCGCATCGGATCACCGTGGCGCAGATGCGAGATCTCATGCCGGAGCAGGACCGCACCGGCCGGGCTTCTGAGCAGAGTGCGCCAGCTGCGCGGGATGGCGACATGGACGGTGGGCCTGCGGACGTTCAGGGTGAGCGCGTGGTACAGGAAGGTGCCCGCGACCGCCCAGAGCGCGGCGACCAGGATGACCGCGGGCACCAGGAGACGATCCCCGTCGAACGGCAGGGAGATCCGGTCCTGCAGTACGGCGAAGGCCAGTCCGCCCGCGGCGCCGACGGCCCAGACGGACTTACGGCGCTGCAGTCTCGTCCCCCAGTCCTCCATCCTGCCGAGCCGTCCCGGGGACGGCTGAGGCACGTGGACCACCTTCAGGTCGGCCACCGGGGACCAGCTGGAGACCGCGTCCAGCCGGGCGGTGTCCAGTCCGGCGGAGTGGAAGGTGTCCCGGACGCGCGCCCAGCCCTTCGCCGACCAGTCAACCGGGTGCGGCGCCTCCTCGGCCTCACGACCGCTGAGGGAGTCGGCCCGCCACTCGTTGACGAGGGGCAGCAGGAAGACCACGAGGAGGACGAGGACGGCCAGGAACGCGGTGGCGCCGACCGCGGCCGGCGCGGACAGCCGATTGTCCCCTGTGGTCAGCACGCTCGCCCCGGTGGCGGGCGCCGCGCACAGTGGCCCGATGAGTACGGCCCAGCAGGTCCGCTCGGCCCGGCGCAGCCGGCGGACCGGGGACACGGAGGTCATGGGCGGCCGAGCGCTGCGGGGTCCGCGGAGTCGGCGGAGTCGGCGTTGTCGTCGGGGTCGGGCTCGGGGCCGGACTCGGAGTGGATGAGCGCTTCCGCCTGGATCCGTACGACGGCCCTTACGGTGGCCGGATCCACCTCCGGGGGAAGCCTCAGCTCCACCGTCACCCGCCGGGCGAGCCCCGCCGCGCCGTCCTCGTTCCCGCCACCCTCCGTGCCCGTCCCGCCGGAGGCGGTGTCGCCGCGCAGACAGCGCTTGAGATAGCCGACGGCGTCCCGCACTCCGCGCTGGACGGCCATCTCGGTCGCCGTCGAGAGCACGGTGAAGGCGATCTGACCGAGCACGGACAGCCCGATGGTGAGGTACACATGGGTGTCGACCGCGGGTGCCCCGCTGAGGTCGTCGAAGAACTCCCCCGCGCCGGGCACCCGCCGCCCGGCACGCATCTCCTCGGCGAACTCCTCGAAGAGTTCCTCGTGTTCGTCCTCGGCGACGGTGCGCGCCGAGGCGTCGACCATCGTCAGGATCCGCTCGATCGCGGCGTCGTCCAGCCCCGTCATGTCTGTCATGCGGTTCCCCCCGTGCGCCACGCCCCCCGGCGGGGACGTACGACCTCTCCACGCTAGCCCGCCCGGAGGAGAAGATGTAAGGACTTACCGCAAATAGGCGAACTCTCCGCCCATTTCGCGTATGGTCCCCGTCAACTCCCGTGCCCCGTACGGCGCGGGGGCCTGCGCGTGCGGGTCCAGTCCACCAACTGGCGGGCCGTCCAGGTGGTGATGACGCGCTCCACCGGCACCCCGCATTCCACGGCCCGTGCGCATCCGCCTGGCTGCCAGTCGAGCTGGCCGGGCGCGTGGGCGTCGGTGTCGATGGAGAAGAACGTCCCCGCCCGCACGGCCTCGCGCAGCAGTCCGCGCGGCGGATCCAGCCGCTCCGGGCGGCAGTTGATCTCCACGGCAGTGCCCGCCTCCGCGCAGGCGCCGAAGACCTCCTCGTGGTCGAAGGCCGACTCGGGGCGCTTGCCACCGAGCAGCCGTCCGGTGCAGTGGCCCAGCACATCGACCAGCGGATCGCTGACGGCGGTGACCATCCGACGGGTCATGGGGCGGGCGTCCATCCGCAGCTTGGAGTGGACCGAGGCCACCACCACGTCCAACTGGTCCAGCAGCTCCGGCTCCTGGTCCAGGGAGCCGTCGGGGAGGATGTCGACCTCGATCCCGGTGAGCAACCGGAACGGGGCGAGTTTCGCGCGCAGCTCCGCCACCACGTCCAGCTGGGCGCGCAGCCGGTCCGCCGAGAGGCCGCGGGCCACCGTCAGCCGTGGGGAATGGTCGGTGAGCACCGCCCACTTGTGCCCCAGCCGCGCCGCCGTACGGGCCATCAGCTCGATCGGAGAACCGCCGTCGGACCAGTCCGAGT
Source organism: Streptomyces iranensis (assembly GCF_017874715.1). Taxonomy (GTDB): domain Bacteria; phylum Actinomycetota; class Actinomycetes; order Streptomycetales; family Streptomycetaceae; genus Streptomyces; species Streptomyces iranensis. Next base: position 79,139 of record NZ_JAGGLR010000028.1, read on the forward strand.
GCATATGGCAGTCCCCGCGCAGCGCGGCGCACAGCTTCGCCGCACCCTCGTCGGGCTCGCGCCCGGCCTCGGCGGCCTCGGTCTCCAGCTTCGCCAGATACCCGGGCACCTGGTCCTTCAGCGCCTCCTGGACCACCTGCGAGGTCTTGGGGCCGAGTCCTTTGAGCGACCGGAGGGTGCCGTTCGCGGCCCGCCGCTCCACCTCCTCGGGGTCCAGGTCGGCGAGCACCGACTGGGCCGTGCGGAAGGCACGCACCCGGTAGGTCGGCGCCTGGTCGCGCTCCAGGAGAAACGCGATCCGGTCCAGGGCCTCCAGGGGGTCCATCGGCGCTCCTCGCTGTGGGCGTCCGTGCCTCAGGCGCGGCGGTTGGGGCGGCGGCCGGGGGGCTGATGGGGTTCGGGACGTGCCGTCAGCTCGTCGATATCGCAGGTCCGGGGGGTCTTCTCGGAGACGGTGATGGGCCGGCCGTAGTGCCGGATCTCCAGGGGGGCGCCCTCGGCCAGGGAGTAGGTGACGGAGCGGTCGGTGATCTCCACGCGCAGCCTCCGGCCCAGCACCTGCATGGTGAAGGCGAGCCGGGCCAGCTTCTCGGGCAGTTTGGGCGAGAACTCCAGCCTGCCGTCGCGGTGCCGCATCCCGCCGAACCCGGCGACCAGGGCGATCCAGGTGCCGGCGAGCGAGGCGATGTGCAGACCGTCGCGGGTGTTGTGCTCCAGGTCCTTGAGGTCCATCAGGGCCGCCTCGCCCAGGTAGTCGTAGGCGAGCCGCAGATGGCCGACCTCGGCCGCCATGACGGCCTGGGCACACGCGGAAAGCGAGGAGTCCCGGACCGTCAGCCGCTCGTAGTAGTCGAAGTTGCGTGCCTTCTCCTCCTCGGTGAAGCACTCGCCGCGCAGATACATCGCCAGCACCAGGTCGGCCTGTTTGACCACCTGCTTGCGGTACATGTCGAAGTACGGGAAGTGGAGCATCAGCGGGTACTGGTCGGAGTGCGTGCCCTGGAAGTCCCACTCCTGGTGGCCGGTGAAGTCCGCGGACTGCTCATGGACGCCCAGGGTCTTGTTGTACGGGACGGACATCGACTCGGCGGCGTCCCGCCAGGCGGCGGCCTCCTCGTCGTCGACGCCCAGTTCGGCGCCCTTGTCCGGGTGGCGTTCGACGATGTCCGCGGCGGCCCGCAGATTCGACTGGGCCATGAGGTTGGTGTAGACGTTGTCGTCCGCGACGGCGCTGTACTCGTCCGGCCCGGTCACTCCGTCGATGTGGAAACGGCCGTGGTGGTCGTGGTGGCCGAGGGAGCGCCACAGCCGGGCGGTCTCCACCAGCAGCTCCACGGCGGTCTCGCGCTCGAACTCGTCGTCGCCGGTGGCGGCCACATAGCGCACCACCGCGTCCGCCACATCGGCGTTGACGTGGAAGGCCGCGGTACCGGCCGGCCAGTAGGCGGAGCATTCGGAGCCGTCGATGGTGCGCCAGGGGAAGGCGGCGCCCTCGTGGCCCAGCTGCCGGGCCCGGTCCCGGGCGGCGGGCAGGATGGACTGCCGCCAGCGCAGCGCCTCGGCCACGGACTCGGGGAAGGTGTAGGTGAGCAGGGGCAGGACGAAGGTGTCGGTGTCCCAGAAGGAGTGGCCGTCGTAGCCGGAGCCGGTGAGGCCCTTGGCGGGGATGGCCCGTTCCTCGGCGCGGGCGCCGGCCTGCAGCACATGGAAGAGGGCGAACCGCACGGCCTGCTGGATCTCGGCGTCCCCCTCCACCTCGACGTCGGCGCGGGACCAGAAGTCCTCCAGCCAGGCGCGCTGCTGGTCCACCAGGCCACGCCAGCCGGTACTGGCGGCCCCGGCCAGCGCGGCCTCGACCTGGTCCCGTACGGCGGGCAGCGAGCGGGCGCCGGACCAGCCGTAGGCCACCAGCTTCTCCAGCCGCAGCACCTGGCCCGGCTCCAGCACCGAGGTGACGGTCAGCCGGGCGACGTCGTCGGTGCTCTCGCTGGAGTGGCGGGTGGGCGGCGGCCCGGTGATCAGGTGGTCGGCGGCGGTCGCGACCCGCAGACAGCTGGCGTCGGTGCAGTGGATCAGCCGCAGCCGCTTGTCGGCGGCCGCGTTCTCCTCGGGCTTGAGCGGGGACTCCAGGGCCTCGGCCACCCGGGGGTCGCCGCCGGGCTCGGGGAGTTGCTCGTTGGCGACCAGTTCGGACTGGACGACGACGCGGATCTGGGCGTCGACGGCCTCCACCTCGTAGGCGACGGCGGCGATGGCCCGCTGGGTGAGGGAGACCAGCCGGGTGGAGCGGACCCGCACGCTGATGCCGGAGGGGGAGGTCCATTCGCAGGTGCGATGGAGCAGCCCGCCGCGCAGATCGAGCACCCGCTCATGGGAGCGCAGCCGTCCGTAGCGCAGATCGAAGGGCTCGTCGTCCACCAGCAGCCGGATGATCTTGCCGTTGGTGACGTTGATCATGGTCTGGCCGGCCTCGGGGTAGCCGTATCCGGCCTCGGCGTAGGGCAGGGGACGCCGTTCGTACACCCCGTTGAGGTAGGAGCCGGGGAGGCCGTGGGGCTCCCCCTCGTCGAGGTTGGCGCGCCAGCCCACATGGCCGTTGGAGAGCGCGAAGACCGATTCGCTCTGGGGCAGCAGATCGAGCCGGAGATCGGTCTCCCGCAGCGCCCAGGGGTCGACGGCGTACGAGGAATCGGTGATCACGAGTCGTCCTCCAGCAGCTCGGCGAGATCCTTGACCACGATGTCGGCGCCGTGTGCGCGCAGCGCGTCGGCCTGGCCCACTCGGTCCACGCCGACGACACGGCCAAAGTGCCCGGAATGCCCGGCCTCCATGCCCGCCAGGGCGTCCTCGAAGACGGCGGCCGCCTCGGGCCCGATGGCCAGCTCCCGTCCGGCCTCCAGGAAGGTGTCGGGGTGCGGTTTGCCGGGCAGCTTGCGCTCGGCGGCGACCACACCGTCGATCCGCACCTCGAAGAGGTGCTCGATACCGGCGGCGATCAGCACATCGCGGCAGTTGGCACTGGAGGAGACGACCGCGGTCCGCAGGCCCTCGGCGCGCACGGCCTCCACGAAGCGCACCGAGCCCGGGTACGCCTCCACCCCCTCCTTCCGGATCTTCTCCAGGACGAGGATGTTCTTGCGGTTGCCCAGGCCGTGCACGGTGTCCCGGTCGGGCGGGTCGTCCGGCTCGCCGTCGGGGAGCTCGATGCCCCGGGAGGCCAGGAAGGTGCGCACCCCGTCGGCGCGCGGACGGCCGTCCACGTACTCGTCGTAGTCGCGGCCCGAGTCGAAGGGGCGGAACGAGGGGCCGTCGCGCCGCCGCAGATACTCGTCGAACATCTGTTTCCACGCCGCCGCGTGCACCACCGCGGTCCTGGTCAGCACGCCGTCGAGGTCGAACAGGCAGGCTCGGATGCCATCGGGCAGGCAGAGCTTGGTCATGGCCCCCGGTTCCCCCGGGAACGCCGGAATATGCGGGGGAAGGGGAAGCCTTCCCCCGCTCGGCGGAGCACGGCGCGCACTCGGCGCGGGACGGGCGCGCTCAGCACGGGACGGGTGCGCTCAGCACGGGACGGGCGCACTCGGCGCGGGACGGGTGCGCTCAGCACGGGACGGGTGCGCTCAGCACGGGACGGCGTTCGTCCACCAGGGACGGCGCTAGCTCACCACGCAACAGCGCTCGCTCAACGCGGCACGACGGTGCGCCCCTCGCGGCCGGAGCGGTCGGCGGCCTCCAGGACGGCGACGACCTCCCGGCCGAACCGTACGTCGCACGGGTCGGCGGCGCCGCCGTCGCGGGCGGCGCCCAGCAGCCGGTCGACGGCCGTGGCGAAGGCGTCCAGGGCGGTGGTCCCCGCCTCGGGCACCGCGGCGATCCCCCGCTCGCCGTAGAAGTCGCACGAGAAGCCCTGGGCGGCGGGCCGGGCGTCCAGGGTGAGCGCGAGGGTGCCGATGGCGCCGGAGTGGTGGCGCAGCAGCACATGCGCGGCGCCGCGCGGCCCCTCGAGAGCGGTGACCTCGGCCACCGGGCCGAGGACCGGCAGCAGGACGGACAGCGAGTGCGGGCCGACGTCCCACAGCCCGCCACGCTCCCGCCGCCAGTGGGAGTCGCCGTAGTGGCCGCCGGGCTGGAAGATCGAGGCGAAGGCGGTGGCACGGCCGCCGTCCCAGCCGCCGTCCGCCGCGGCCTGCCGGAGGAAGGACTCGACGGGCGCAGCGAAGCGGTTGGTGAAGAACACGACCGAGGCCAGCCCGCGCTCGTCCACGGCGCGCACGATCCGGTCGGCCTCCTCGGTGCCGAAGGCCAGCGGCTTGTCCAGGAGCAGATGGCATCCGGCGAGCGCGGCCCGCTCGGCGAGGCCGCTCTGGATGTCCGGCGGAAGGGCGATGGCCACGGCGTCCACGTCGGCGATCAGGGCGTCGGCGTCCGGATGGGCGCGGGTGCCCCAGCGGTCCGCCAGCACCTTCGCCTTCGCCGGGTCGCGCCCCCAGATCCCGGCCAGTTCGGCCACGGGGTGCGCGGCGAGCGCCGCCGCGTGGGTCTCGGCCGCCCAGTGTCCGGTGCCCAGCACTCCGAACCGCACTGTCCGTCCCCCTCCGCCTCCGCGCGAAGCCCCCGGAGTCCTCCCCGGGCGTCGGCCGCGATCCTACGCCCGTACGGCCCGGCCGCTTCGGCCGAGGGCGGTACGCCGCTCCCCCGCTTGGCCTCGGGCGGATGCCGGTGGCCAGGGGCGGTGCCAGGGTGAGGCCATGGCCGGCCACGGTGCGGGTGACGGCCGAAGCCCACCCTCACCGCTGGAGGAACCCGTGGCCCGTGGCTCGTCGCGCTCCCTCTCCCGCGCACACCGGCGGCGTGCCACGGTCCGGGCCGCGGCGGCCCTGCTGCTGTGCGGGGCAGCGGTGCCGGCCTGCGCCTCCTCCAGCGAGCACCGGCCGGACCGGGCGGCGTCGGCGTCTGCGCGGCAGCGCGCGCTCCAGGCGTCGGCCGCGGCGAAGAGGAAGGCGGAGAAGGAGGCCGAGCGGGCCCGGCTGCTGCCGGGGATGCCGCCCCCGCTGGACCCGCATGACCTCTACGCGGCCGACCGGCCGGGGAAGCTGTCCCGGACGGTGCGGGACTATCCGTCGCGGGTGTACGTACCCAATACGCTCTCGGACACGGTGAGCGTCATCGACCCGAAGAAGTTCAAGGTCGTCCGCACGATCCAGGTGGGCCATCAGCCGCAGCACGTGGTGCCCTCGTGGGATCTGAAGACGCTGTGGGTCAACAACGACCTGGGCAACACCCTCACCCCCATCAATCCCGGCAACGGCCGGGTGGGCCGTCCGGTGGACGTCCACGACCCGTACAACCTCTACTTCACCCCGGACGGGAAGTACGCCGTGGTGATGGCCTCCATGGACCGGGCGCTGGTCTTCCGGGACGCGCACACGATGAAGGTGGTCAAGTCGGTGCCGGTGGACTGCTACGGCGTGAACCACGCGGACTTCTCACCCGACGGGCGCTACTTCATCGTCTCGTGCGAGTTCTCCGGTGAGCTGCTGAAGGTGGACACGGCGAAGAAGAAGGTGATCGCCAAGCAGCGGCTGCCGATCGCCGGGGCCATGCCGCAGGACGTCAAGATCTCGCCCAACGGCAAGACCTGGTACATCGCCGACATGGTGGCGAACGGCCTGTGGGTGCTCGACGGCGACACCTTCGGCAAGCCGCGGCTGCTGCCCACCGGGAAGGGCACACACGGCCTGTACGTCAGCCGCGACTCCCGCGCCATGTACATCTCCAACCGCGGCGAGGGCACCATCTCGGTGCTGTCCTTCAAGAGCGGCAAGCTGGTGCGACGGTGGCGGCTCCCCGGCGGCGGCAGCCCCGACATGGGCGGGGTGTCCGCCGACGGCAAGGTGCTGTGGCTCTCGGGCCGCTACAACGCCGAGGTCTACGCGATCGACACCCGCACCGGCCGGCTGCGCGCCCGGATCCCGGTCGGCGGTGGCCCGCACGGGCTCGCGGTCTATCCCCAGCCCGGCCGGTACTCCCTCGGCCACACCGGAATCTTCCGCTGAGACGGTATTCCCTGATTCCCGGGGCGCCACCCGGGTCCTGCGGCCTGTGACCATCTGCATAGCCTGCCTATATAGAGGCATGATATAAAACTAGATGTGGAATACACACAGCAGTCCGGTGCCCGGGAATCCGACGCCCCCGCCACCCGTGAGGAGGTCGCGGAGGCGCTGGAGCGGCTGGCGTTCCTCGCGGTGCGCCATCTGACCAACCGGGACATCAGCTTCACCGCGGCCTCGACCCTCGGCCGGCTCAGCCGGGAGGGCCCGTCCCGTCTCACGGCCCTGGCCGCCGACGAGGGCGTCACCCAGCCCTCGATGACCCAGCTCATCCAGCGGCTGGAGCGGCAGGGTCTGGTGACCCGGGTAGACGATCCGCACGACGGCCGGGTGGTGCTGGTGGCGATCACCGATGCCGGGCGGGAGCTGCTCGCCGAGCGGCGCCACGGCCGTACGAACCGGCTCGCCGAACTGCTGGCCACCCTCCCCCCCGAGGACGAACAGGCACTCGCCACCGCCGTCCGCGCCGCCACCCCCGCCTTCCAGCGGCTCGTGGAGAACGCGGCACGGGCGCGGAAGTCCCCGGGAAACACCGCTTCCTGATCAACCGGCACCCTGCCGCGCCACGGCTCGCCATGTCGTCACGGCTCGGGCCCTGAACGACGGAGCATCATTTGTCCGCTCATCCCAGCGCCCCCAACCCCTTCAAGCAGCCGAAGGCCGTATGGGCGGTCGCCTTCGCCTGTGTGATCTCCTTCATGGGCATCGGCCTCGTGGATCCGATCCTGCCCTCCCTCTCCGCCAAGCTGCATGCCACGCCGAGTCAGGTGTCGCTGCTGTTCACCAGCTATCTGGTGGTCACCGCCGTCGCCATGCTGGTCACCGGGTTCGTCTCCAGCCGTATCGGCGCCAAGCGAACCCTGGTGGCCGGTCTGGTACTCATCGTGGTCTTCAGCGCGGCGGCCGGGGCCTCCGGCAGCATCGACGGGATCGTCGGCTTCCGCGCCGGATGGGGGCTGGGCAACGCCCTCTTCATCGCCACCTCGCTGGCCGTCATCGTGGGCTCGGCCAGCGGTGGCTTCGCCGGCGCGATCATCCTCTACGAGACCGCACTGGGCATCGGCATCGCGATCGGGCCGCTGCTGGGCGGCGAGCTCGGCGCGATCAGCTGGCGCGGGCCGTTCTTCGGCGTGGCGGTCCTGATGGCCATCGCGCTGATCGCGACCATCGTGCTGGTCCAGCCCACCCCGACACCGGCGCGCCGGGCCTCGATCGCCGACCCGCTCAAGGCGCTGCGCCACCGCGGGCTGCTCATCATGGGGCTGACCGCGCTCTGCTACAACTGGGGCTTCTTCACGGTGCTGGGCTACGCCCCGTTCCCGATGGACCTGGGCACCCATGAGCTCGGCTATGTCTTCACCTGCTGGGGTGTGCTCGTCGCCCTCTTCTCGGTCTTCGGGGCCCCCTGGCTCCAGGCACGGCTCGGCATAGCCCGCTCCCTGTATCTGAATCTGGCGCTGTTCGCCCTCGACATCCTCGTCATCGGCCTGTTCACCGACTCCAAGCCGACGCTGATCGTGGCGGTGATCGTGGCCGGGGCCTTCATCGGGATCAACAACACCATCACCACCCAGGCGGTGATGACCGTCGCCCCCGTCGAACGGCCCGTCGCCTCCGCCTCCTACGGTTTCGTCCGCTTCATCGGCGGCGGTCTGGCCCCGTACGCGGCGGGGAAGATCGCCGAGCACAACGGCGTGCATCTGCCCTTCTACATCGGGGCGGCGGCGGTCGCGCTGGGTATCGGCGTCCTGGCCACCGGGCATTCGCTGCTCGCCGAGGCCGAGCGTGTCCAGGCGGCGGAGGCGGCCGGACACACCCCGGCCGAGGAGCGGCGCGAGACGCTGGAGAAGCAGGCGCTGGCCGAGGAACTCGGCTCGGCGGGCTGACGCGGGGCGGGGCCCCGGCGGGCCCCGCCCGTCCCCCTCAGATCCGCCGGGACCCCAGATCCGCCGGGAGCCTCAGGTCCGCCGGGAGTCTCAGATCCGCCAGGAGCGGATGTGGCTGGCCGCGTCGAAGACATCCGCCTTGCTGGAGAGGATGTCGCGGACCAGGTCGATCAGCGCACCGTACGGCGGGTCGATGCCCTCGCCGGAAGCGTGCATATAGGCGACCGCGGTCGCGGCGGCGAACCGCGCGTTGCTCGCCGGGAGCGGTCTGAGCAGCGCGATGGTGTGCAGCAGGGCCGCGGCCCGCCACGCCGAGTCGGGATCGACGCCCAGGCGGGGCGGGTCGACGCGGTGGCGGGCGACGGCCGCGACCAGACCCGAGAAGTCCGAGATGGCCGGCTGTTCCGGCATGACCTCCTCATGGCGCTGCAGCAGCCAGGGGACGTCGATATGCAGCAGCGGGGCCATGGTCAGGCGGCCTGCCCGGGTCGGCGGTGCTCATCGTCGGGGAACGCGTCCGCGAACGCGGCGGCGTTGTCCGCGAAGAACCGCCGGAAGACCTCGGCACCCTCCTGCAGAGCGCGGTGACGCGCGATGTCGGCCACGGTCGCCTCGCGGACGAGGGCCTTCATGGTGGTACCGCGTTCCTTGGCGATCTGGCGGAGGTCCTCAAGTTCCCGATCGCTGAATTCCACGTTGAGAGCTGACATGGGGACACCCTACTCACCAGGTACCCCGTCAGCAATCGCCCCAGCTCAGATCATGTTTTTGTAGGTACTTGACAAACCTTTTCAGCCATCAGGGACGGCTGCGGCCGGGGAGGGGACCGCCGTCGGGCCCGATCCTGACGAACGGCTCGCGCACCTCACGGTCCATCAGGCTCCGGTACGCGGCGGGGCGGCGGAAGGCGTCTCCCCAGGTCTCCCGGCGCCGGTTGGCGCGCAGCGCGTCGAGGTCGAAGACCGCCGGATAGACCCCCTCGGCCTCGCCCGCCTCGACCACCAGGGTGTCCCGCGACCGCCCGTCCACGAAGGCGACGCCGTCGTGGGCGACGGAGTGGCCCCAGCCGGGACCGGCGTAGTTGGCCATGGCCATGCCGGTCATGTTCTCCACGGCGCGGGAGCGGAACTGGGAGAGCCGGTTGATCTCCAGCTCGCAGGCGTTCGGGGTGAGGACGATCTCCGCCCCGGCGAGCATCAGGGCGCGGGCACTCTCCGGGAACTCCCGGTCGTAACAGATCATCGCCCCGGTCATCACCTCACCCACCGCCGTGTCCAGGGCGCACGCCTCGAACCCCTCCCCCGGGGTCAGACCCGCCTCCGGCAGGTCGAAGGCGCAGGTGTGCACCTTGGCGTAGGTCAGCACCAGGCGGCCGTGCCGGTCGATGAGGGAGAGGGTGTTGCGCGGCGGTCCGTCCCAGCGCTCCAGATAGGTGAGCGCGATGGCCATCTCGAGCTCGGCGGCCAGCTCGCGGAAGCGGGTGACGAAGGGCGAGTCGCGGGTGATGGGCTCGCCCAGCCAGACGGGCTCGGGCCACGGCTCGGCCGGGGTGCGGACGCCGTCCCACAGCGACGGATGGCGGTAGACGTCACCGCCGGCGGGGCCTTCGGGGACGGCGCAGCTGTAGCCGTTGCTCCACATCTCGGGGAAGAGCGCGATATCGGCGCCGAGCGCCCGCGCCCGGCGGCAGGCCGCCTCGCCGAGGGCGAGGTTCACCGGCAGATCGGGCCCCGGCGGGGCGAGTTGGAGCAGCGCGACGGTGAGGGTGGTCATGGCGGATGCCTCCTTCGGTACCTGACGCCTCCGGATCCCGGCGGCGGGAAGCGGGTAGAGCTGCCCGTACGGCGTGATCGCCGAAGGGACCGGCCACGAGAAATGGGGTATGCGGTGAGGATCGAGTCGGCCGAGGTCGTCGTCACCAGTCCGGGACGCAATTTCACCACCCTGCGCATCGTCACCGAGGACGGTGTCACGGGTCTGGGGGACGCCACGCTCAACGGCCGTGAGCTGGCCGTCGCCTCGTATCTGCGGGACCACGTGGTGCCGCTGCTGCTCGACCGGGACGCCTCGCGCATCGAGGACACCTGGCAGTATCTGTACCGCGGGGCGTACTGGCGGCGCGGGCCGGTGACCATGGCCGCCATCGCGGCCGTCGACACCGCGCTGTGGGACATCAAGGCCAAGGCGGCCGGGATGCCGCTGTACCAACTGCTGGGCGGGGCGTCGCGCAGCGGGGCGCTGGCCTACGGGCACGCCGCCGGCCGGGACGTCCCCGAGTTGCTCGACTCCATCCGCGCCCATCTGGAACAGGGCTATCGCGCGATCCGTGTCCAGACCGGCATTCCGGGGCTGGCCTCGGTCTACGGCGTGGCCTCCTCCAGCGCGGGCGGCGGGGAGCGCTATGACTACGAACCGGCGCGCCGGGGGGCGGGGCCCCGGGCGCTGCCCGCCGAGGAGAGCTGGGACACCCGGGCCTATCTGCGCCATCTGCCGACCGTGTTCGAGGCCGTCCGGGCGGAGTTCGGCCCGGAGCTGCCGCTGCTGCACGACGGCCACCACCGGATGACACCGATCCAGGCGGCCCGGCTCGGCAAGGCGCTGGAGCCGTACGACCTGTTCTGGCTGGAGGACGCCACGCCCGGCGAGGACCAGGCCGCGCTGCGGCTGATCCGGCAGCACACCACCACTCCCCTGGCCATCGGCGAGGTCTTCAACCACGTCCACGACTACACCACCCTGCTGAGCGAGCGGCTGATCGACTACGTGCGCTCGGCGGTGACCCACACCGGCGGGGTCACCGGGATGCGCAAACTGCTGGACCTGGCCGCGGTCTACGGGATCAAGTCCGGGATGCACGGCCCGACCGACATCTCCCCCGTGGGCATGGCCGCGGCGCTCCACCTGGATCTGGCCGTCCACAACTTCGGCATACAGGAGTACATGCCACACACCGCCGACACGCTGGAGGTCTTCCGCACCTCCTTCCGCTTCGAGGACGGGCTGCTGCACCCCTCCGACGCCCCGGGCCTGGGCGTCGAGCTGGACACGGAGGCCGCCGGGCGATTCCCGTACCAGCCCGCGTATCTGCCGGTGAACCGGCTGGCGGACGGCACGGTGCACGACTGGTGAACGGAGGTACGGTGAGCCGCGTCGCCGTAAGTGAGAAGAGGGAGCATGGAGCAGCGTGAGTTCGGCCGGCTCGGCCGGAAGGTCTCGGTCGTGGGCCTGGGCACCTGGCAGCTGGGCGCGGACTGGGGCGAGGTCGGCGAGAACGACGCCCTGACCGTGCTGGACACGGCCGTCGAAGCGGGCGTGACGTTCTTCGACACCGCCGATGTGTACGGGGACGGGCGCAGCGAGCAGTTCATCGGGCGGTACCTGAGGTCGCGCCCGGACGCCGGGATCTTCGTGGCCACCAAGATGGGGCGGCGGCTGCCGCAGCTCCCGGAGAACTACACGCTGGACAACTTCCGCGCGTGGACCGACCGTTCGCGGGCCAATCTGGGCGTGGACACCCTGGATCTGGTCCAGCTGCACTGCCCGCCGTCCTCGGTGCACTCCTCGGCCGCGGTCTTCGACGCGCTGGACACGCTGGTGGCCGAGGAGCGGGTGGCGGCGTACGGGGTGAGCGTCGAGACGTGTGCGGAGGCGCTGACGGCGATCGCGCGTCCGGGCACGGCGAGCGTGCAGATCATCCTCAACCCGTTCCGGCTCAAGCCGCTGGAGGAGGTGGTCCCGGCGGCGCGGGAGGCCGGTGTCGGGATCATCGCGCGGGTGCCGCTGGCATCCGGTCTGCTGTCGGGGAAGTACACCAAGGACACCGTCTTCGCCGAGAACGACCACCGCACCTTCAACCGGCACGGCGAGATGTTCGACCAGGGCGAGACGTTCTCCGGCGTGGGGTTCGAGGAGGGCGTCGAGGCGGCGGTGGAGTTTGCCGGGCTGGCCCCGTCGGGAGCCACCCCCGCGCAGGCGGCGCTGCGGTGGATCGTCCAGCAGCCGGGCGTGACCTCGGTCATCCCGGGGGCGCGTTCGCCCGAGCAGGCTCGGGCGAACGCGGCCGCGGCGGGGCTGCCCCCGCTGCCGGGTGCCGCGCTGGAGGCCGTCGGCGAGCTGTACGACCGGCGGATCCGGGCCCAGGTGCACCATCGCTGGTAGCGGTGGCACGCGGGGCTCAGAAGCCGGCGTCCGCCGCCCATTGCGCGAGTTCGCGCTGGGCGGCGGCGCGCTGCTCCGCCGAGGGGGCGGCGGTGCCGTCGGCGATCAGCGCGTAGTGCAGGGTGCCGGTGGACTCACCGGCCGGGGCGGACAGCACCAGCCGGTTGCCTTCGCTGTCGCCGGGCTCCGCCGCGGTGGCGACGGGGTGGTCGGCGGTGTGGCCGTGCGCGGTGTACGCGGGCGGGCCGGTGAGGGTGCCCAGATCGGAGACGACGGTGGTCCGGGCGGGGTCGAAGTCGCGGGGCAGCCGGAGTTCGGTGGGCGCGTCGGTGGCGCCGTCGGAGCGCCACACCAGCATGGAGTAGCGGCCGGAGCCGGTGACCTTGGCGACGTGTCGCAGGCTGGCGGGGATGCGGTCCCAGCTGAGCGTGGTGGAGCCGTCACGCGCACGGTCCTCGAAGGTGAAGGCGAGGGTGCGGCCCGCGACGGCGCGCGGATAGATCCGGTCGAGCAGCCGGGCGTCCTGGCGCGGCGCGGCGTTGCCGGAGTCGTCGAGGCGCACGGCCGAGAGATCCTCGTCGTTCCAGGCGTCGCCCTCGGTGAGGACCTTCCCGGTGTTGCCGTTCATCGCCTCGTGGTGGCGGCCGTTGTAGATGTCCCACTGCCACTGGGTGGAGGAGAGCACGGCGCCGGAGGCGGCCGGTTTGGCCCACCAGGAGGCGCCGGGGAGGCGGGAGTCCAGCGCCTGGTACATGCCCTTGACGACGGTGGGGGCCTTGTCGGAGGTGAAGCCGGCCAGCGGATGGCCGAATTCGCTCATGACGGCGGGCAGGCCGAGGGCGGTGGAGCGGTCGCGCAGGGCGCCGAAGTCGCCCGCGTACTGGCCGTCGGCCGCCTTGCCGGGCATGAAGATCCCGGAGATGGCCTTCTGGTCGTAGTAGTGGGTGTTGAAGACGTAGTCGGGGCCGGGTTTTCCGGCGTCGAGGAGTCCGCCCTCCTGGCGCTGGAAGTCCAGGTTGGAGTTCCAGAACATATTGGGCTCCACGAAGGCGGGCTTGTCCTGCCAGCCCGCGGCGTCCATACGGGCGCGGAACTTCTCGTAGAAGGGCCAGAGCACGCTCTTCTCCCAGCTGCGGCTGTTCTGGCCGTCGTCGTACGCGCCCGCATACGGCTCGTTGAGCGGGTCGAAGCCGACGACGCGGGTGAACTGGTCGTCGGTGAGCTGCCGGGCGAGGTAGGCCATGGTCTTCTCGGCGGTGGCCAGGAAGGCGTCCTGGACGCGGACGGTGCCCGCGCCGGTGGTCAGGGCGCGGTTGCGCCAGAAGTCGCGGGTGGCGTCTCTGACCGCCTGGTTCTGGGTGATGTTCTGGCCCCAGTGGAAGCAGATGCCGCAGGACTCCTTGGGGTATCCGCCCGCGTCGATGACCCATTTCGGGGCGCCGTCGCCGCTGTACCAGCTGTCCTTGTCGAAGAGATGGCCGGAGTACAGATCCTGGTGGAAGTCGGGGAAGACCCGGATTCCGGCGTCGAGGAACGCCTTCATCTGCGCGGTGGCCTTCTCCAGATAGCCGGTGTCCACCTGGCCCGGCTCGGGCTCGGCATGAGCCCAGGAGAGCAGGAACCGCACCGCGTTGGCGCCGGTCAGGTGGCGCATGGCGGCGGCGGATTTCCGGGCGTCGGCGGTGGTGGCGAACGGGAGCCCGCCGTTCTCCTCCAGTTTGGTCTCGCCGGACACGTTGAAGCCGCGCAGCACGACCTCGCGGCCGTGGCCGTCGGCGAACCGGGTGCCATCCACGGTCACCTGGTCCGCCGCCCGGCCGTCGAACCAGGGCGCCTCGGCCGCGGCCGCCGGAGTGCCCGGGGCCGCGGCCGCCGCCAGCAGCAGGACGGCCGCCCCGAGCAGCCGGGTGCGACCCGGTCGGGGGCGGCCGATCCGTATCCCTCGTGTCTCATGAGTCGGCATGGACCTACCGTCCAGTAAACCTGAGGGCTCGTCAACTGTTCGCGCTCGAAGGACAGTTCGACGCCGAGGCGTTGTGGTTACCGCTGGAAACCGTGTCCCAGGGCCGCACCGGCCTCCGGCGCCCCGAGGGAGTCCGGCCCGAAGGAGACGACACCGTCCGTGGTCAGGCCGCCCGTCTGGCCGCGCAGCGCCCAGGCCGCACCGCTGGTGGACTGGGCGCCGTCCTCGTCGGGCGCGCCCACGGCCAGGTCGTCCTTGCCGTCGCCGTCGGTGTCGGCGAGCCCGGTCGCCATGGCGAAGTGGTCGCCCGCCTCCGCGACACCGGGGACACCGGCGGTGTCCTGGGTGAACGCCTGGGCACCGGTGCCGGACAGCCCGCCCCGGCCGCCGTAGAGCTGGACGACGCTGCCCGCCTCCTTGACCGAGTCCAGGCCCTCGTACGGGATGCCGACGGCGATGTCCGCGTAGCCGTCGCCGTTGACGTCGCCGGAACTCAGCGAGTAGCCGAACTGGTCGCCGTCCTCGTTGACGCCGGGGACGCCCGCGGTGTTCTGGTCGATGGTCGTGGTGCGGGTGGTGCTCGGCCCCGACGCGGTGCCGTAGAGGACCTTGATCGTGCCGTGGTCGTACGGCAGGTTCTCGATGACGTCGCCGGGGACGGTGCGCAGGACCAGATCGCCGTGGCCGTCCTTGTCGACGTCGCCGATGGTCGCGGAGGCGGCGTCGGTGAGGTCGGCGGCCTTCTGCGACAGGCCCTTGTCGTCGCCCTTGAAGAACAGGCTGGACTCGGACATCTCCTCGAAGGCGTGGGTGGAGACGAGGTCGTCCTTGCCGTCGCCGGTGATGTCGCCCGCGGTCAGACTGGTCGGCGCGTCGAACCGGCCGGTGTCGGAGAAGGAGCTGCCCGCGTCCTTGCCGTCACGGGTGAACGGGCCGAGGCGGACGCGCACTCCGGTCTTCTCGTCGTCCGGGCCCTCGCCGGTGGTGACCAGGTCGACCAGGTCGGCCTGGCCGTCGCCGTTGAAGTCACCGCCCGCGATGACGCTGTCGCCCCAGTGGTCGCCGTTTCCGGCGGGCAGCTGGGTGCCGCCGGTCAGCCCGCTCGGGGAGCCCCACAGGACCGTGATGGCCGGGGACTTGCCGGTCTGGATCGCCAGATCGGTGTAGCCGTCGCCGTCGAGGTCGCGGGCGACGGTGTGGGCCCCGAAGAACGCCGACGCGGCGGGGTCGCCGGGAACGCCCTCGGTCGCCTGGCTGACGACCTGGCGGTGGGCGGTGTCCGCGCCGGAGGCGGAGCCGTAGACGACGGCGACATAGCCCGCCTCGGCCTTGCCGCCCACCGCGCCGGCGGGGGCGGAGACGGCGAGGTCGGCGCGTCCGTCCTTGTTGAAGTCGACCTTCGGGGCGGCGGCCGCGGCGGGGCGGGCCCCGGCGGCGCCCGCGGAGGGTACGGCGAGTAAGGCGGGGGTGGTCACAAGTGCGGCCACCGTCGCGCAGCGCACAACGGTGGTGAGGGAACGGGGGCGCACACTTCCTCCTGCTCGTTGATGAGCGTTTACCTCATGTACACCCAGCAGGACCCGTGACTCCGCCTCAGGGTTGCACGGCCGATTCCAGGGTTTTCCCTAGTCCGTCTCGTTCGCATAGCGGAGCACGCTCATCATGTGCGTCTCGTCGATCTCTTCCTCGGGCGCCGCCACGCACTCGGCCAGCCGTTTGGTGAGGGTGTCGGCGTCGATCCCGGTGCCGATCATCACCAACTGGGTGGTACGGGGCTCACCGCGCTCCCAGGGCGAGAGCTGGAAGCGGAGGTACGAGCCGACCGCGTGCAGCCCGAACTTCCACTCCCGGCCCGCGCCCGCGAAGTGGAGGAACCCCTTGGCTCGGTAGAGGCCCACCGGGCGGCTGTCGAGGAAGTCCATCAGCCGGCGCGGATGGAGCGGCTCGGCCGTGGAGAACTCCACGCTCTCGTAGGCAGCGTGGAGGTGGTCGCCGTGGTCATGGCCGTGGCAGCCGCTGTCGTCCCCGCACCCGGCACCAGATGCCTCGTCGGCCCATACGTCGGCGAACGAGAGCTGCCGGAAGCCTTCCTCCGTGGTCTCGCGGGGCCGGTGGTCGAAGAGGAGAGCGGGGTCCACACGCCCGTGCGCGGCGGCCACGACCGGCGCGCCGGGGGCGATCTCCTGGAGGGCCTCCAGCAGACCCCGCCGCTCGCCCTCGGCGACGCGGTCCGTCTTGTTGAGCACGATGAGGTCCGCGGCGCGGACATGGCGGTCGAGCTCGGGGTGCCGGACGCGGGTGTCCGGGAACTCCGCGGCGTCCACGACCTCCACCAGGCCGCCGTAGACGATCCGCTCATTGCTGCTGGACAGCAGCGCGCGGATCATGCTCTGCGGCTCGGCGAGGCCGCTGGCCTCGATCACCACGACATCGATGCGCAGCTCGGGATCGGTGAGCCGCTCGAGCATCTCGTCCATCTCGGTGGCGTCCGCCGCACAGCACAGACAGCCGTTCTCGATCGGGATCATCGAATCGACCTGCCCAGCGACGGCCAGGGCGTCGATGTTGATCGATCCGAAGTCATTGACGATGACGCCGATCCGGGTGTCCGCGCTGTCCCGCATCAGATGGTTGAGCATCGTCGTCTTGCCGGAGCCCAGAAAACCCGTGACGAGAATGACCGGAATCCGTTGTGTGGCCAAGGCTGTGTCTCCGTGCGGCGGTCCGTGGTGATCTCGGGCGGGCCGCTCATGCTATCCGGCCGCCGACGACCATGTCGCGCACGTGACCGAGGCCCGCCACGCCGGGCGCGGCGGGCCTCGGGTCCTTCGTGCTCCCGGGGCGGGGCCCGTCAGGGGATCTCGATCCCCGCCTCGGCCGAGAGCCGGTCGATCTCGGCCAGCTCGGCGTCGCTGAAGTCGGGCGAGTCCAGCACCGCGACATTCTGCTCCAGCTGGGCGACGCTGCTCGCGCCGATCAGCACCGAGACCACCCGGGGGTCCCGCAGCACCCATGCGAGCGCCAGCTGGGCGAGGGTCTGGCCGCGCCCCTCCGCGAGCTTGTTGAGGGCGTGCAGCAGGGCCAGCCGCTCCTCGGTGAGCGTCTCGCGCTTGAGGAAGTGGCCGAGCGCCATGCGCGAATCGGCGGGCACTCCGTGCAGATAGCGGTCGGTGAGCTGCCCCTGCGCCAGCGGCGAGAAGGCGATGACCCCGGCGCCCGCCTCGGCCGACGCCTGGAGCACCCCGCCCTCGACCCCGCGCTGGAGGATCGAGTACGGGTACTGGTTGATCAGGTACGGGGTGCGCAGCTCCTTCAGGATCGCGGCGGCCTCCGCGATCGCCTCCGGCGGGTAGTTGGACACGCCCGCGTACAGCGCCTTGCCCTGGCGCACCGCGCTGTCGAGGGCGACCATCGTCTCCTCGATCGGGGTGTCCGGGTCGAAGCGGTGGGAGTAGAAGACATCGACGTAGTCCAGCCCCATCCGGGACAGCGACTGGTCGAGGCTGGCGAGGACGTACTTGCGCGAACCCCACTCGCCGTACGGCCCCGGCCACATGAGGTGCCCCGCCTTGGTGGCGATGAAGAGCTCATCGCGGTAGGGGCGGAAGTCCTGGGCGAAGACCGAGCCGAAGTTGCTCTCGGCGCTGCCGGGCGGCGGACCGTAGTTGTTGGCCAGATCGATATGGGTGACGCCCAGGTCGAAGGCGCGGCGCAGCACCGCGCGCTGGGTCTCCAGGGGGTGGGTGTCGCCGAAGTTGTGCCACAGGCCGAGCGAGACCTTCGGAAGCAGCACACCGCTGCGGCCGCAGCGCTGGTACTGCATGGAGTCGTAGCGGTTCTCGGCGGCGAGGTGGACCATGCGCGTCGTCCTTGTCCGTACGGTGCGGTTGGGAGCGGACGGGCCGTGGTGACGGCCCGCCCGCCTGAGCTTGTCAGCTTTGGGCCAAAGTGGCGACCTCATTAGCGCTGAGTGTCCTGCCGTACACACGGACGTCGTCGAACGCGGCCTTGAGGTACGGGTCCGGGTACTGCGACTTGCCGAGATAGCCGGCGCGGATGTGGTTGCCGAAGTGGACCGGCTCGACGGTGATGGCGGTGTTGCGCCCCACCTCGCGCCCGCCGGTGTAGAGGATCGCGGTGCCGCTGCCGTAGGCGACGGCCACATGGACCCACTGGCCGGTGGGCAGCGGGGCGGCCTCGATGCGCTGCTCGGCTCCGCCGCCGCCCGCGGTGATGGCGAAGCGCAGCTTTCCGGAGTCGGCCACGGGGGTGAGGAACATATTGGCGGTGACACCGGTGCCGATGTCGAAGATCCGGGTCCAGGTGGCGGGGGTGCCGTCCAGCCGGACCCAGGTGGCCAGGGTGTACGCACGGGCCCCGGCCAGGAGGTCGTCGGCGAGGACGACATGGCCATCCGTGCCGTTCAGGGCGACCGCGCCCCCGGTCCTGCCCGCCGTCCAGGAGGCGCCGCCGACGAGCCGGGCGGTCTTCTCCCGGCCGGTGGCGTCGGCCGCGGTGGTGCCGGAGGTCTCGTCGAAGCGGTGCCAGGCGGCGAAGGCGGGCGGCGGGGTGGGCGGCTGCCCGGTCAGCCAGTACACGTTGTAGTGCTGGTGGTGGACGCGGGCGACCGGCAGCAGGGTCACGCTCTCCGCACTGGCCGTGGCGCTGAACCGCAGGGGGCTGGTGGCCGTCTGGGACACGGATCCGGTGTCCAGGCGCGGCATGGTCATTCCGGTGCGGCCGCCGTACGCCCCGGCGAGCACCACCGGCCCGTAGAGCACGGCCCGGATGTCGGGGTCGTCGGGGGCGGGGTCGAACGTCAGCTTCATCGGCAGTGTCACCTCGACCCGGTCGCCGGTCTTCCACTGGCGGTCGATGATCAGCCGGCTGCCGGGGGCCGGCCGGTCGGCGAGGGGGGTGCCGTTGAGCGTGGCGCGGGCCCCGGCCGCCCAGGAGGGGATGCGCACGCGCAGTTCGAGGGAGGCCGCGCCGGAGGTGACGGTGAGGGTGGTGTTCTGCTGGTCGGGGAAGCCGGTGGTCTGGCGCCAGGTGATGCCCTTGTCCTGCCAGCGCAGCTCGGAGGGGATGAAGAGGTTCACCAGCAGACTGCGGTCGGCGTGGGTGTAGATGGTGTCCGCGAACTTGGCCTGGGTCTCCATGCCGCTGCCGTGGTCGCAGGAGAAGTTGTCGTAGTCGGTGGAGTACTGGTTGGGGTCGGTGCCCATGAAGGACGGCTGCTGTTTGAAGGAGCCGGGGGCGAGGCCCGTGTAGTAGATGTTGAAGCCATGGGCCGAGTCCGGGTCCTGCTCCCCGAGCATCTGGTTGAGCAGGGTGCGCTCGTAGTAGTCGAGCAGGTCCACGCGCTCCGGTGCGTGGAAGTGGATCAGCCGGGTGAGCTTGAGCATGTTGTACGAGTTGCAGTTCTCGCAGCAGTTGTCGGAGAGCTGGGCGGCGATGGCGTCGGGCTCGTGGAACGCCTCCCCGTTGCTGTTCCCGCCGATGACGTAGGTGTGGTGATCGGTGACGATCTTCCAGAAGTTCTCGCCGATGGTGCGGTAGCGGCTGTCGAGCCCCTCCTCCCACAGCCGCATGGCGCCGACCATCTTGGGGATCTGGGTGTTGGCGTGCAGCCCGGCGAGCCGGTCCTCATTGCGGGCCAGCGGGTCGAAGACGCGGGCGTGGGTGAAGCGCTCGGCCACCTTCAGCCAGCGGCTGTCGACGGTGATGGCGTGCAGATCGGCGAGGACGTCGTTCATTCCGCCGAACTCGGTCTGCAGCACCCGCTGCATCTGGTCGTAGCCGAGTTTGCCGGTGCGGGTGTCGACCCAGGCGGCTTGGCGCAACACGGTTTCCAGGGCCTCGGCGTTGCCCGCGAGCCGGTACTGGTCGACGAGCCCGGCCATGATCTTGTGGATGGTGTAGTACGGCGCCCACACCCCGGTACCGGCCTCCAGCCGGTCGAAGAAGCTCTCGGGGAACGCCGAGAGATAGCCCTGACCGTAGCCCGCGGCCGGGGACTTGGCCTGGCAGGCGGCGAGCGCCGAGACCAGCTTGCGGCCCTTGTCGAGCAGTGCGGTGTCGCCGGTGCCCGCGTAGCCGAGGGCCAGCCCGGACAGAAGGTGGCCGGTGCTGTGGCCGCGCAGTTCCGTGCTGGGGCTCTCCCAGCCGCCGCAGGGCTGGGCGCTGCTGGGGAGCCCGACGTTGCGGCGGAAGGTGTGCAGCAGCCGGTCGATGTCGACGAAGCGCAGATAGGCGGTGTTACGGGACTGGTTGTCCTTGAAGGCGCCGGGGAGCAGGGACACGGCGGTGAGCGGAAAGGGCTGAGCACTGGTCAGCGCCTTGGGCCCGCGGTGGGTCGCGGCCGGGGTGGCGCCGGGGGCCGCCGCCTCGGCGGTGGATCCGGCGGCGACGGTGAGCGCCACGGCCGCGGCCCCGGAGGCCGTGGTGGCGATGAAGTGCCGTCTGTCGACTGGTTCGCTCATGACTTCCCTCGCTGAGGTTCGAAATTACGAACAATGTCCGACATCGTGTGCACCGTGAAGGTACCGGCCCTCCCGGGGACGTCAACAGCCCCCAATCAGGCGGGTACCGGCGGTGCGGGGTCGGTCAGCCGCGCCGCCACTGCTGGTTGGCGCCGCCGGTGCAGCTCCACTGGAGGAGCGCGGCCTTGTCCGCCGTGGACTCGTCCGCGACATCCAGGCACTTGCCGCTGGAGCGGGCGGTGAACCGGACGTAGCCGTCACCGGTGTCGGTGGCCCGCCACTGCTGGTTCGTCCCCGTGCCACAGGCCGACTGGACCACGGCGGCGCCGTCGGCGGTGGAGCCGCCGGCCACCGTCAGACACTGGGAGCTGTGCCGGGCGATCAGCTGGATCTGGCCACCGCCCACGTCCTTGGACCAGAACAGCTGATTGCCACCGCCGTTGCAGGTGTACTGGACGGCCGCGGTGCCATCGGTCTGCGAGCCGGAGACGATGTCGGCGCACTTGCCGCTGTGCCGCGCCATGAGCGTGGTGTACGGACCGCCGGAGCCGGTCACCGTGCCCGCCGCCGTGTCGATGGTGAGTTGCGGATACCAGTCCATGGTCAGGGTGGTGGCGGTGGGGAAGGCCAGCGGCAGCCAGACATAGCGCGAGTCGTTGACGGTGCCGCCGAAGGAGTTCCCCCAGCGGTCGCCCAGATAGAGGTACGAGGTGGTGCCGCTGCCCTGCACCGGCAGGACGTACGCGGTCTGCGAGCCGTAGGCGGTGGCGTCGCCCACGTCGCGCATGGCGCTCCAGGGGCCCGCAGGGCTGGTGGCGGTGGCGTACTGCTGCTGGTTGGGGTTCCAGCCGGTGGCGCCGGAGGTCAGCATGAAGTACACGTTTCCGCGCTTGAAGAGCGCCGGTGCCTCGCGGTGGCCGCCGGGCCAGGGGTTGGCCACCAGGCTCGCCACCCCGGTGTAGTCGTCGGTCAGCCGGTAGATGTGCAGGTCGTAGTTGTCCCGGGCGGCCGAGACCATGTATCCGGTGCCGTCGCCGTCCTGGAAGAGGGTGATGTCCCGGGACATGTGCCGGCCCAGCGGGCGGAAGCTGCCCCGCCAGGTGTAGTCGCCGTCGATGGTGGCGGAGGTGGCGACGGCCGCGCGCGCCTCGCTGTAGTCGCCGCCGTTCTCCTTGTGCATCCACATCACGTACTGCCCGGTCCGCTCGTTGTAGAGCACCTTGGGCCGCTCGATGTTGGCGGAGGCCAGCTCGGGGTCGGTGGCCTGGGTGAGGACATGGCGGCGGAACTCCCAGGTCTTCAGATCGGTGGAGCGATAGGCGGAGACATAGCGGAAGGTGTTGTCGGCGTTGCGGTTCTCACCGAACCAGTAGTAGTAGCCGCCGGACTTGATGACTCCCCCGCCGTGGGCGTGCACCGCCTCGCCCGATGTGGTGGTGAACTGTGTGCCGTTGGCGACGGTGACGGGAGCGGCCTGCGCCGCCCCGGCTCCCGCCAGCGGGGCGAGCAGCCCGAGGACGGCGGCCACGACGAGGGTCCACAGACGTGCTTGGGGACGTCCGCGCATCACACGGTCTCCTTCAGGACGGTGAAGTGGCGGGCGAATCCGGTGAGTCCGGGCAGTTCCCGGATCGGGGTCCAGGTCCGGAAGCCGTCGAGGCTGTCGCTGTAGTAGTACTTCTGCTCGGTGTAGCCGTCGAAGTAGATCCGCCAGCCGCCGTTGTCCAGGCGCACCAGCGCGGGACCCTCGCGCCAACTGCCCCAGCCCGCCCAGTCGCCGGTGCCGCGGAAGGTGTACGGCCCGCCGAGGCTGTCGGCCGTGGCGTGCTCGATGTACTTGGTCGTCTCCTGCTTGGTGAAGGCGTGGTACTGCCCGGCGTGGCGGACCACGAAGGTGTCGATGTAGTTGGCGGCGTCCAGGCCCTTCAGCGGTGTGGGCGTGGTCCAGGACGACAGCGCGGCGTTGGTGGCGGTGAGCAGATGCGGCCGGAAGATGTAGTCGGGTGTGGAGGTGGTGTCCAGCGAGACGACGATGTGGACGCCGCCGCCGTCCACGAAGAACTCGGGCGCCCAGGTGCGCTCGAGCCCGACCACCGGGAGGGTGTGATTACGGACGAAGGTCCAGTTGACGCGGTCGCGGCTGCGCGCGAAGCCGATGGTGTCACCGGTCCAGTTGGTCGTGTGGACGATGTAGTAGTAGCCGTCGGTGTGCTTGATGACGCTGGGGTCGCGGATCAGCCCGGACGGCGGAGTGTAGGCGGGTCCCTTCAGCAGTGTGTACGTGGTCGCGTCGGACGACTGGTAGACGTACATGTTCGACTCGCTGCTGTTGGTGAACGCCGTCATGGTGAAGCGGGTGGCGGCCGTGGTGTCCCGCGCGGGCGCGTCGGCCACGGGCACACCGAAGTCCGGGGTGCCATCGGCCCTCCAGCCGAGCGCCTGGACGCGGGTGTGCCGGTTGGGGTCGTTCAGCGGGTCGCCGGTGATGTCCTTGTACTGGCGGGCGTGGTAGACGAGGAGATCGGTGCGGCCGTCCTCGGCGACGGTGAAGGAGTTGTGGCCGGGCCCGTACTGCTTGGTGGTGTCATCGCTGGTGAAGACCGGCTGCGGGCTCTTCCTCCAGGACGAGGCGGCGAGCAGGTCGCTGTCGGCGGAGGCGGTCAGCAGCCCCATGCAGTAGTTGGCGTCGGTGGCGCTGGCGGAGTAGGTGAGGAAGACCCGGCCGTTCCGCTGGAGGACCGAGGGGCCCTCGTTGACCTTGAAGCCACGGGTCTCCCAGTCGTACGTCGGCCGGGAGATCTCCACCTGGGGCCCGGTGACGGTCCACGGATTGGCCATCCGGGCGAGGTAGATGCTCGAGTTGTTGCCGACGTCCGGGTTGCTCTGGGCCCAGACGAGATAGCGGGTGCCCCGGTGGGTGAAGGTGGAGGCGTCGAGGGAGAAGGAGTCGACGGGCGTGACGATGCGGCCCTTCTCGGTCCAGGTCCCGGCGAAGGGGTTGGCGCTCGCGTTCTCCAGCACCCACATCCGGATCTTCCAGACGTCGTTGGCGGGCGCCGAGGCGAAGTAGACGTACCATCTGCCGTCGATGAAGTGGATCTCCGGGGCCCATATATGGGCGCCCATGTCGCCGCTGGTGTGCTTCTTCCAGATCACCGACTCGGCGGCGGTGGCCAGCCCGCCGATGGTCCTGGAGCGCCGCAGGACGATGCGGTCGTACTCGGGGACGGTGGCCGTGAAGTAGTAGTAGCCGTCCGTGTGCTTGAGGATGTGCGGATCGGCGCGCCGGCGCACCAGCGGATTGGCGTACGCGGGGGCCTTGGCGGGCGCTTGCGGCGCCGCGGGGGTGGCGGCCGACGCGATGCCGGGTGTTCCGGCGGCCGCCCCCAGGACGAGGGCGCCCATCACCACGCGTCTGCGGCTGGGCTGGTGTTCTTCGCTGCGGCTCATACGGTTCTCTCCTGCTCTGGCGGATGATGCGCCTGACATCGGACGGGCTTGGCGCCGGTCTATGGGACGGGCTCGATACCGGCCTGCGTCGGGCGGATCTTCTGGATGGTGCCGTCGGGGTCGAACCGCATCCGGTCGATGGCGACTTCGCGATGGGTGCCGTCGCCGCCGGGGCGGGCGAAGCGGTGGTAGACGACGTACCACTCGTCGCGGCCCGGGACCTGGATGACGGAGTTGTGCCCGGTGCCGAGGATCTGATCGCCGGGGTCCTTGGCCAGGACCGGGTTGCCCGCCGCCTTGGTGAAGGGGCCGAGCGGTGAGTCGGAGACTCCGTAGGCCACGCGGTAGTCCGGGCTGCGGGTGTCGTCCTCCGACCACATCGCGTAGTAGCGGCCCGCGCGCTTGAAGACGGTCGGGGCCTCGTTGTAGCCGGGCGGGGTGATCTTCACCGGCTGGGTGGCGAAGGAGACCATGTCGTCGTTGAGCCGGGCCGCCTCCAAGGCGCCCTGCCCGAAGTAGAGGTACGGGGTGCCGTCGTCGTCGACGAAGGCGTCCGGGTCGATCGACTGGTGGCCGAACTGCCCCTTGGCGACCAGCGGTTTGCCGAGGGCGTCGGTGAACGGCCCCTGGGGGCTGGAGGACTTGGCGACGCCGATGGACTGGCAGGCGCTGAAGTACATCCAGTAGGTGTCGCCCTTCCTGACCACCGAGGGGGCCCAGGCGTTCTGGTGGCACCAGGAGACATCGGCGAGGTCGAGGGCGGGGCCGCGGTCGGTCCAGTGGACGAGGTCGGGCGAGGAGAAGCCGTTGAAGCGGGTGCCGCTCCAGCCGGGGTGGCCGTCCTCGGTGGGGTAGATCCAGTACCGGCCCTCGGCGTACATCACATCGGGGTCGGCGTGGTAGCCGGGCAGGGCGGGGTTGGCATCGCCGGGCCGCACGGTGGCGGTCTCCCGGATCACGGTGCCGTGGCGTACCACCCCCGACAGACCGGGCAGTTCCCGTTTGGGCGTCCAGTCTTCCAGGTCGGGGCTGTCGCTGTAGTAGTACTTCTTGACGGTGTAGCCGTCCATGAACATGCGATAGCCGCCGTCGGGGAGCGCGACGACGGTCTGGCCCTCCAGCAGGCCGCCCCATCCCGCCCAGTCACCCTTGCCGGTGAAGCGGTACGGGCCGGTGACGCGGTCGGCGACGGCGTGCTCGATGAGTTCGCCCGTGGCGTTCTTGGTGAACGCGTGATAGGTGGCGCCCTTACGGACCACGAAGGTGTCGATATAGCCGTTGTAGTCGCTCTCGCTCGGCGAGATGCCCTCGAGCGGCTGGGGCTCGCTCCACTTGGTGAGGGTGTCGTCGAGGGCGGTGAGGACGTACGGCTGGAAGTGCCGGTAGGCGGTGGGCCCGGTGGACAGCGAGACGACGATGCGGACCTTCCCGTCGGGCGCGTCGGTGAAGAACTCCGGTGCCCAGGTGTTGTTGGCGGCCACGCCGTGGTCGATGTCGGCGAGATGGGTCCAGGTGCGGCGGTCGTCGCTCACGGCGAGGCCGAAGGTGGTACCGGTCCATCCGGTGGTGTACGCGACGTAGTAGCGGCCGCCGCGGTGGATGACGCTGGGGTCGCGGACGAGACCGGAGGGCGGGGTGTACGCCTTGTCCTGGATCGACCAGAAGTTCTGCGCGTCGTCGGACCCGTAGACATACATATTGCTCTCGCCGCTGTTCGTGAAGGCGGTGAACAGATAGCGGGAGACCGTGGTGGACCGCTCCACGGCGCGTCCGCTCCCGTCGCTCCGGTGGTGCTCCGCGGCGTGCACTCGGTTCGCGGTGAGGGGGACCACGAGGGCGAGGGCGGCCAGCAGCGCGAGCAGCACTGCCGGCGCTCTCCAGGGTCGGGTGGCATGCGGGGGCATCAGAGGGCTCCTGCGATCCGAAGTGATCGAATTTGTTCGGAGATTAAGGGTTCTGATGACTTCCGACAGCCCCTGGAGAGGGTGCGAAAGTTTCGAAAACCCTGGAGCCCTGGAGGACGCGCGATGAAGCGGTGGAGGGGAGGGGGCGGGTCAGACGAAGGTCTGGCGCTGCAGCCAGAGGTCCCTGGCGGTTCCGCTGCCCTGGATGAAGACGTAGAGCAGGTTCTCCTCGTTGAGGATGGGGACGCCGACGCCCGCGGAGCCGATGACCCCGCCCAGGGACTGGAAGCCGCTGTACGCCGTGCCGCTCTCGGTGTTCTGCACCGCGACCCACAGGGCGTTGTCGGTGGCCTTGATGAACACGTTGATCCGGCCGTCCTGGGCCAGGGCGCAGGTGGGCCGCCAGACGATCTGCGCGCCGAGGCTCACGGCGGCGCCGAACGAGTCGTAGTCGTCGCTCTGCCCGACCCGCCGGACGGACCCGTCGGAGCCCCGGTAGAAGATCTGCACCCGTCCCGCCGCGTCCAGGCACACCGACGGACGGCTCGTCATATTGGTGGCATTGGGGGAGAACGCCTCCCAGACGGCGGAGTTCTCGGTCTGCTGCTGGATGGTGGACAGGATCTCGCCCGCGGCCTTGACCGCCACCACCAGCCGCCCTCCCCCGTCGAGGATGGGCGAAGGCGTGGCGAAGATGGCACCGCCCAGCGAAGTCGCGGAGGTGTAGGTCTCGTACTGGAGATCCTGGTTGCGGATGTACCACAGGGCGTTGTCGGTGCCGGGGAAGAACACATAGATGCGGCCGTCGGCGCCGAGCGCCGCGGCCGGGTCGTCCCCGATGCCGGTGACCAGGGTCTGGGGCGGTCCGTACCCGGAGTTGATGGCGGTCTGGGTGATGACCTCCAGATTGTTGCCCGGGGTGCGGTAGAAGACCCGGATCTTGCCGTCCTTGCCCCGGATCGGTGCCGGGATGCCGTCGACGGACAGGCCCGGGTATTGCTGCCACGGCCCCCAAGTGCCGTCCCGGGCCTCCACCCTGCTCCACAAGACGTTCGACCCGCCCCGGATGAAGACCTGCACCCGGTCGTCGGCGAAGGCGACCGGGGCGGGCTCGGAGTGGATGCCACCCTGGAGATTGATCCAGGTGCCCCAGACGATGCCGGGAGTGGTGGAAACGGTCATGGGAGGACCTCCCTCTTCTCGTGAGGCCCGGTGAGGACTCATGAGGCCCCGAGAGTGTGCGGATACACCGTCAATTCCCGGGGCAAGCATGGCGGATACCCGAAGAAGGCAAGATGTATGGATATGACCGACTCATCGCCATGAGAGGTTGTTATCGGATTGAATGCGCTCGCTTGCTTCGGAATTCGTCCTGCGGGAAGAGCGATACTGATCGCGAGCCTGGCGGTCCCCTTCGCCCCTGCTCCGCTTCTCCCGCTTCTTCGGCTTCTTCGGCTTCTCCCGCTCGTTCGGCTTTTTCGGCTTCTTCCGCTTCTCCAATTGACCTTCCCCCTTGGGGAAGCCCGAGCATCGTGGTCGCCGGGCGAGGTGCCCGGCGACGAGGAGGGCGAGCATGGGGCTGCTGACCATCGGTGCGTTCGCGCGGGCGTCGCGGCTGTCCCCCAAGGCGCTGCGCCTGTACGACGAGCTCGGGCTGCTGCCGCCCGCCCGCGTCGATCCGTACTCCGGCTACCGCCTCTACGATCCGGCCCAGCTTGAGCGGGCCCGTCTGGTGGCGTGGCTGCGGCGGCTCGGCATGCCGCTGGCCGACATCCGGGCGGTGTGCGAGCTGGAGCCGGAGGCGGCGGCGCGGGAGGTGCGCGCGTACTGGGCGCGGGTCGAGGCCGACACCGCCGCCCGGAGGGACCTGGCCGCCTTCCTCGTCGACCATCTTTCGGGGAAGGACACCACGATGTCTTCCGACCACACCACCCTGAGGATCCACTACGCCGTGCTCTCCGACACCGGCTCGGTCCGGGAGAGCAATGACGACGCCGGTTACGCCGGTCCGCGCCTGCTCGCCGTGGCCGACGGCATAGGGGGCGGGCGACGCGCGGGCGAGGCGGCGATCGAGGCGCTCAAACCGCTGGACGCGGGCGTTCCGGGCGGGGAACTGCTCAGCGCCCTGGAGGAGGCGGCGCACCGGGCCCATGAGTCGGTCTCCGCACTGGCCGCCTCCGAACCCGCGCTGCGGGATGTCGGCACGACGCTCACCGCGATGGTGTGGTCGGGCTCCCGGCTGGGGCTGGTCCACATCGGTGACTCGCGCGCCTATCTGCTGCGCGACGGTGAGCTCTTCCAGATCACCCATGACCACACGGTCGTCCAGTCGCTGGTCGACGAGGGGCGGATCACCCGCGAGGAGGCCGCATCGCACCCCCAGCGGGCGCTGCTGCTGCGCGCCGTGGGCGCCGGTTCGGCGTTCGAGCCGGACTTCGCCCTGCGGGACGCCCGCGCCGAGGACCGCTATCTGCTGTGCTCGGATGGGCTGACGGGGGTCGTGCCCACCGAGGAGATCCAGCGCGTGCTCGCGTCGGAGGACGACCCGGGCACGGCCGTACGGGAGCTGGTCGCCCTCGCCATCCGCGCGGGCGGACCCGACAACGTCACCTGTGTGGTGGCCCATGTGGCCGAGCAGGCGGCGCTGACCACGGCGTAAGCCGCCGCTCCGGCCGTCTCGCGGCCGTCTCGCGGCCGTCTCGCCCGCCCGCCGATTTCGGTTGTTGAACGTTGATGAATGGTGTGTGCAAGGTCTTGTCGGCCGGAAGAACGCGTCCATATGCTCGCGTCGGAAACCGGTTTCCACTCCTGCGTGGCCGGGAGACGGGCATGGCCGGCGGCGCGGTGTAAGGGGTGGGCGGATGTCCGCAGGTCCGATCCGGCTCTCTCGGGAAGCGCACACCGCGCTCCGCCCGGCCACCTCGGCACGGATCACCGGCGGCTTCTGGGCCGCCAGACGCCGCGTCAACGCCGAGGTGAGCGTTCCCCAGGGGCCGGACCGGCTGGAGCGGGCGGGCAATCTCGCCAACCTCCGGGCCGCCGCGGGAGCGGCGCCGGAGGAGTCCGGCTTCCGGGGCGACTTCCCGTTCCAGGACTCCGATGTGCACAAGTGGCTGGAGGCGGCGTCCTGGCAGCTGGCCGACGGCGCCGAGGGACCGGCCGAGGAGGAGCTGTCGCGGCAGGTGGAGCGGCTGGCCGGGCTGGTCGCGGCCGCCCAGGCCGAGGACGGCTATCTCCAGACGTACTACCAGCTGGGCCCGGACGCCCGGCGGTGGGCGGATCCGCACTGGGGGCACGAGCTGTACTGCGCGGGCCATCTCCTCCAGGCCGCGGTCGCCCACCACCGGGCCACCGGCCGGGACGGGCTGCTCGATGCGGCGGTGCGGTACGCCGATCTGATCGACGCCACGTTCGGGCCCGGCAAGGACGAGGCGGTGTGCGGACATCCGGAGATCGAGACCGCGCTGGTCGAGCTGTACCGGGAGACCGGTGAGCGGCGCTATCTCGATCTGGCCGGGTACTTCGTGGACCGGCGCGGGCGGGGCAGCCTCGGCGACGGCCCGCCGGACGGCTCGCCCGGCCCCCGCCCCGGGGCGGCCTACTGGCAGGACCACGCCCCGGTGCGGGAGGCGACGGCGGTCGCCGGGCATGCGGTGCGCCAGCTGTATCTGCTGGCCGGGGCGGCCGATGTGGCGGCGGAGACCGGCGACGAGGGGCTGCGGGACGCCCTGGTGCGGCTCTGGGAGGACATGGCCGCGACAAAGACCCATCTGACCGGCGGGATGGGCTCCCGGCACGAGCTGGAGTCCTTCGGGGACGCGTACGAGCTGCCGCCGGACCGGGCGTACGCCGAGACCTGCGCGGCCATCGCCGCCATCCACTTCGGCTGGCGGATGGCGCTGCTGACCGGGGAGGCCCGCTACAGCGATCTGGTGGAGCGGACCCTGTTCAACGGCTTCGCGTCGGGAGTGTCGATCGACGGTGAGCGCTGGCTCTATGTGAATCCGCTGCGGGTCCGCCACGACGCTGAGGACGGTGAGGACGGTGAGGACGGTAAAGGCGATGAGAACCGTAAGGCCGCCGCCGGGGACCGGAGCACCCACCGGACGCCCTGGTTCCGGTGTGCCTGCTGCCCGCCCAATGTGATGCGGCTGCTGGCCTCGCTGCCGCACTACATGGCGAGCGGCGACGCCGAGGGGCTCCAACTGCACCAGTACGCGTCCGGCTCGTACGAGGCGGGCGGCGGCGCGATACGGGTGGGGACCGGCTACCCCTGGGAGGGGCGGATCGCGGTGGTCGTGGACGCGGCCCCGCCGGAGGCGGACTGGACGCTGTCCCTGCGCATCCCGCACTGGGCGCGGACATACGAGGCGACGGTCGGCGGGGAGCCGGTGGCCGAGCGAGCCGAGGACGGCTGGCTGCGGCTGCGGCGGCGCTGGCGGCCCGGTGAGACGGTCGTGCTGAGCCTGCCCCTCGATCCCCGGCTCACCCGGCCCGATCCACGGATCGACGGGGTGCGCGGCTGTACCGCGATCGAGCGCGGCCCGCTGGTGTACTGCCTGGAGCAGCCCGATCAGCCCGCCGGGCTGCGGCTGGACGACATCGACCTCGACCCGGTTGCCGCGCTGACCCCGGAGCACCGGCCGGAGCTGCTGGGCAGGGTGACCGTGATCACCGCCCTGGCCCTGCCCCACGCCGCCGCGCGCGACGGCTGGTGGCCGTACCGGAGCGACGGTACGGGCTCGGGCGGGCCGGGCGGCGCGAAGGCCCCCGAGCCGGTCCCGGTGACCGCGATCCCGTACTACGCGTGGGCGAACCGCGAGCCCGGCGCGATGCGGGTGTGGATCCCGGTCCGCACCCCGCCCGGCTGACGGTCCAGACCCCGCCCGGCTGACGTCCGGACCCCGCCCGACCGATCCTCGCCGACCAGACAGGGGCACCCCGCACCCGCCGGAACCCGCCAGAACCAGCCGGAACCCGCCGGAACTCGGCGGACACCCCACGCGTTCATCGCTCGAGGAACACGCTCCTGTGCCCGAGCGGCACCGGCCGACGGGAGGTGCCCCGTGAGCACCGGATCCACACCCCCAGGGGACGACGCCGACGACTGGGACGACGTCGTCCTCGACGCGGACTTCATACGGGATGCCGAGGTCACCGAGCCCGCCGCGCGCACCCGGATGCTGACCGCGCGCTGGCGGCGCGGCGCGCCCGAGCCCCAGCCCTGGCGGGCGGACGAGCCGCCGGCCGGCTGGTTCTGGAGCAAGCGCCGCAGGCGGCGCAGGCGGCGCTGACCTCGCCTCTCCGTTACCCGGTCGCAATTGCACGCGTAAAGACACCGCGCCACTTCCGGTGGGAGGATGCGGCCCGACTCACTGATCATGAGATCCGTGGTCGTCCGCCGACCCTGCCCCCGGAGGTGCCGTGTTCGCTCGCTCCGCGTTGCCGCCCGTCATAGCCGTCGCCGCCGTATCCGCCCTGCTGGCCGGGTGTACCAGCACCAAGTCGTCGGGGTCCGGCGGCAAGGACATCAGCCTGGTGAACTCCGGGAAGCTCACGACCTGCACTCACCTGCCCTATCCGCCCTTCCAGTCCAAACAGGGCAAGAAGATCGTCGGCTTCGATGTGGACATGGTCGATCTCGTGGCCTCCGCGCTCCATGTGAAGCAGGAAATCGTGGACACGCCCTTCGAGGGCATCCAGTCCGGGGAAGACCTCAACACCAACCAGTGCGACGTGGCCGCCGCCGGGATGACCATCACCGAGGTGCGTGAGAAGAACCTGGACTTCTCCGCCCCCTATTTCGAGGCCACACAGGCGCTGCTCACCACCAAGGGCAAGCCGTTCAAGTCCCTCGCCGATCTCAAGGGCAAGAAGCTCGCGGTCCAGCAGGGGACCACCGGTGAGGCTTATGCCCAGAAGCACGCCAAGGGCGCGAAGCTGGTCCAGTTCGAGGATCTCGCGCTGCTGCTGACCGCCGTCAAGACCGGGCAGACCGACGCGGGCATCAACGACAACGGTGTGCTCTACGACTACGTCAAGGACAACCCCGACACCGCGGTGGCGGCCGAGTTCGACACCGGGGAGCAGTACGGCATCGCCGTGCGGACCGGCAATGACGCACTGCGCAAGAAGATCAACGCCGTGCTGAAGGACGCCCGGACGGACGGCTCCTACGACCGCATCTACAAGAAGTGGTTCGGCACCGCGCCCAAGAAGTGACGCCCGCCGACGGCCATCGGAGCTGAGGAGTCCGCACAGTTATGGCAATGACCCGCCGGCAGCGGGCGCGGGCGATACGAGCGGTGCAGTACGCCGTGCTCATCGCCCTGCTGCTCGCCATCGTCCTGGCCGCGGACTGGGGTGAACTGCGGCGCGCCTTCTTCGACGCCGAGGTCGCCCGGTCCCTGTTTCCCGACATCATCACCACCGCCCTGGTCAACACCATCGTCTACACCCTGCTCGGCTTCGGCTTCGGCCTGGTCCTCGGGGTGGTGCTGGCGCTGATGCGGCTCTCGCAGGTGCCGCCGTACCGGTGGCTGGCGGTGGCCTACATCGAGTTCTTCCGCGGGGTACCCGCGCTGCTGGTGTTCATCGCGCTCGGCTTCGGGGTGCCGCTCGCCTTCCAGGTGGCGCTGGACCGGTATGTCACGGTCATGCTGGCGCTGGGGCTCGTCGGCGCCGCCTATATCGCGGAGACGATGCGGGCGGGCATCCAGGCGGTGCCCAAGGGTCAGATGGAGGCGGCGCGTTCGCTGGGCATGTCCCACAGCCGGGCGATGGCCTCGATCATCATCCCGCAGGCGTTCCGGATCGTCCTGCCGCCGCTCACCAATGAACTGGTGCTGCTGACCAAGGACTCCTCCCTGGTCTATCTGCTGGGACTCTCCCTGGACCAGTACGAACTGTCCAAGTTCGGCCGGGACGCGCTCAATCAGCACCGCAGCCTCACCCCGATCCTGGTCGCCGGGGTGTGCTACCTGATCATCACCGTTCCGCTCGGCCACCTGGTGCGCCGGCTCGAGGCCCGTTCGGCGAAGGCGAGGTGACCGGGATGAAGGAGACGACGGAGGCGAAGGGGACCGGCGAGGCGGACGGCATCGCCATCCGGGTGGCTGGTCTGCACAAGTCCTTCGGTGAGCTGGAAGTGCTCAAGGGCATCGATCTCACCGTCCGGCGGGGCGAGGTGGTCTGTGTCATCGGCCCCTCGGGATCCGGCAAGTCGACGCTGCTGCGCTGTGTGAACCTCCTGGAGGAGCCGACCTCGGGCTCGGTCACCGTGGCGGGGACCGAGGTCACCGACCCGGATGTGGACATCGACCGGATGCGACGGCGGATCGGCATGGTTTTCCAGGCGTTCAACCTCTTTCCGCATCTGACGGCCCTGGAGAACCTCACCATCGCCCAGCGGCGGGTGCTGCGCCGCGACAAGGCGGAGGCGGTGCGGATCGGTCGGGAGACCCTGCGGCGGGTCGGCCTGAGCGACAAGGAGTCGGCCTATCCGGCGCAGCTGTCGGGCGGACAGCAGCAGCGGGTGGCCATCGCCCGTGCGCTGTCGATGGACCCGGAGCTGATGCTGTTCGACGAGCCGACCTCGGCACTCGATCCGGAGCTGGTCGGCGATGTGCTCGCGGTGATGCGCGCCCTGGCCGACGAGGGCATGACGATGCTGGTCGTCACCCATGAGATGAGCTTCGCGCGGGAGGTCGCCGACCGGGTCGTGTTCATGGACGACGGGGTGATCGTGGAGGAGGGCGGACCGGAGCAGGTCGTGTCCGATCCGGTCCACCCCCGCACCCGGGCCTTTCTCACCCGGGTGCTGAACCCGGCCGCGGCGCGGGTCGGGGAGGTGCCGGACACGGGCCCGCACGGAGCGCGGATCGACCGCTGAGCTCCGTGCGGGCGGGGGCCCGCGTGGTCGATGCGCCGACGGCCCCCGAGACCACACGAAGAGCGGGCAACCTTTTGGCGGGCGGCGGCGACAAGGAGTCGCGGGCCTTCCACCTCGACGACCGGGGTCTTCCCGGCGCCTTGAGGCGGCCTTAGGGTTGGTAACCGATTGCTGCCCGGTCAGGGGTTCCACGTGGGCGGTTAGGGAAGGGAGTCTCAATGGCTCGTTCCTCGGGATCGACGGGCCCCACACTGGCGGTCGTCGCCCGTGAGGCGGGTGTGTCGGTACCGACCGCGTCGAAGGTGGTCAACGGCCGGGAGGACGTGGCCCCCGAGACCCGCCGCCGGGTCACCGAGGTCCTGGACCGCCTGGGGTACATCCGCAGACCGCGCTGTGAGGCGCCCAAGCCGACCGCGATCGTCGACCTGGTGGTGCACTCACTCGACAGCGCCTGGTCGGGGGCGGTGCTGCACGGCGCGGCGGAGGCCGCGCACGAGGCGGGACTCGAGGTGGTGGTCTCGGCCGCGGCCACCCGAAGCCGGGGCGGCCGGCTCGAGTACGGCTGGCCGGAGAAGCTGTACGCCCGGGGCAGCTCGGGTGTGCTGTTCCATCTCGTGGAGCTCGCCCCCGCCCAGCACTCCTGGCTCGGCGAGCGGCGGATCCCGTTTGTGCTGATCGACCCCGCGAACGACCCGCCGCCCGGGGTGCCGTCCGTGGCTGCCGCCAACTGGCAGGGCGGAATGGCCGCGACCGAGCACCTCATCGGGCTGGGGCACCGCCGGATCGCGGTGATCGGCGGTCTGGGGCGGGCAGTGCGCGACGGCGGCCGGGTCGCCGGGTACCGTTCGGCGATGGCGGCGGCCGGGTTGCCGGTGCCGTCCGCGTATGTGCGCTACGGCGAGATCAGCGAGGCCGGGGCGCGCCACCGGATGGGTGAGCTGCTGGATCTGCCCGAGCCGCCCACGGCCGTCTTCGTGTGTTCCGATCAGATGGTGCCGGGTGTGTATCAGGCGGTCAGGAGACGGGGGCTGAGGGTGCCGCGGGACATCAGCGTGGTGGGCTTCGACGATCTGCCGCAGGCCCGCTGGATCACGCCCGCGCTGACGACGGTCCGTCAGCCGCTGTCGGAGATGGCGGGTGCGGCGCTGCGCACGCTGCTGCGGCTGATGACCGGCGAGGTGCCGGAGGCCATCCGGACCGAACTGTCCACCCGGCTCATGGTCCGGTCAAGTACCGCTCCGCCACTCCGCGCTCCCTTATGACCGAGGGGTCGAACACTGCACGGATGACCGGACGAGCCCGTATCCCCCGTCCCCTCCAGCACCCCTGACCCTCCATCGCCCCTGACCCGGCTCCTAAGCCCACTCCTCACCCGTAACCCCTTCACCGCACCGATCGCTACGGAGGTCCGCCCACCGTGTTCATCGACCTGCCCCTGGAGCAGCTGCGCACCTACCAGCCCCCGCTGCCCGAGCCGGACGGCTTCGACGCCTTCTGGAAGCGGACCCTCGCCGAGGCCCGCACCCGCGAGCTGAACGCGGTGTTCACCGAGGAGGACACCGGACTGACCCGAGTGCACACCTACGACGTGGAGTTCTCCGGCTTCGGCGGGCACCGGATACGCGGCTGGCTGCTGGCCCCGCGGGACGTGGCGGGCCCGCTGCCGTGCGTGGTGCAGTACCTCGGCTACAGCGGCGGCCGGGGGCTGCCGCACAACTGGCTGCTGTGGCCTTCGGTGGGCTACGCGGTCTTCGTGATGGACAGCCGGGGCCAGGGATGGGTCCAGCACTCCCCCGGCGTCACCCCCGATCCGGTCGGCGGCACCGGGCCCGAGACACCGGGCAAGATGACCCACGGCATCCTCTCCCCGGACGACTACTACTACCGCCGGCTGTACACGGACGCGGTGCGGGCGGTGGAGGCCGCCCGTGAGCATCCGCTGGTGGACCCCGCGCGGATCGTGGTCAGCGGGGGCAGTCAGGGCGGTGCGCTGGCCCTGGCGGCGGCCGGGCTGGTGCCGGACCTGACGGCGGCCCTGGTGGATGTGCCGTTCATGACCCACATCCGGCGCGCGGTCGAGATCACCGACGCGGAACCCTATGGTGAACTGTCCCGGTTCTGTGCCACACAGCGCGAGCTGGCCGAGCGGGTGTTCGCCACACTCGACCACTTCGACGGGCTCAACTTCGCGGTCCGCGCCAACACACCGGCGCTCTTCTCGACCGCCCTGCGCGATGAGACCACCCCGACCTCCTGCGGCTTCGCCGCCTATCACCACTACGCCGGGAGGAAGGACCTCAAGGTGTGGTCCTTCAACGGCCATGAGGGCGGGGGCACCCATCAGCAGGCCGAGCAGATCGCCTATCTGCGGAGGCTGCTGGGCTGAGCCGGACGTGCCGGGCGGCGTTCGATCGCCGCCCGGCACCGGGTAGACAGGGGCTACCCGCATCGAAGGAGCCGCCCGTGCCCGCGCAGCCGCTGGAAGGCATCACCGTCGTCGCCCTGGAGCAGGCCGTCGCCGCCCCGTTCGCCACCCGTCAGCTCGCCGATCTGGGGGCCAGGGTCATCAAGGTGGAGCGGCCGGGGCGCGGGGACTTCGCCCGCGAGTACGACCGCGAGGTCATGGGCGCGTCGGCCTATTTCGTCTGGGTCAACCGCGGCAAGGAGAGCGTCGTCCTCGATGTCAAGGACGCCACCGACCGGGCGCTGCTCGATGCGATGCTCGCCCGTGCCGATGTCTTCGTGCACAATCTGGCGCCCGGCGCCGTGGACCGGCTGGGCCTGGGGGCGGCGACGCTGCGGGCCGCCCATCCTCGCCTGATCACCTGCGCGATCTCGGGATACGGGGACAGCGGCCCGTACCGCGAGAAGAAGGCGTACGACCTGCTGATCCAGTGCGAGGCGGGGCTGCTGTCGATCACCGGCAGCCCGGAGGCCCCGGCCCGCCCCGGGATCTCGATCGCCGATATCGCGGGCGGGATGTACGCCTACACCGGCATTCTCACCGCGCTGTACGAGCGGGAGCGCACCGGCGCGGGGACCGATCTGAGCGTGAGCCTGCTCGACGCGCTGGGCGAGTGGATGGGGCACCCCTATTTCGCCCAGGCGTACGGCGGCGCCGGAGTCGTCCGCAGCGGCGCCCGCCATCCGTCCATCTCCCCGTACGGCGCCTACCGCTGCGGGGACGGCGGTCAGGTGTTCCTGAGTGTGCAGAGCGACCGTGAATGGGTGGCCCTGTGCGAGCGGGTGCTCCGCCGCCCGGAGCTGATCCGCGATCCGCGATTCGCGGACAATCCGCTGCGCCGCACCCATGACGAGGAGCTGACGGCCGAGCTGGAGGCGTGCTTCGCGGACCACACCGCCGAGGGGCTGATCGCGCTGCTGGACGGGGCCGGTATCGCCAATGCCCGGCTGCGCGACCTCGCGGAGTTCGCCGCCCACCCCCAGTTCGACGCCCGCGACCGCTGGGGCGAGTTCGGCTCCCCGGTGGGACCGCTGCGCGGTCTGCTGCCGCCGGTGGAGGTGGCGGGCCGCAGGGCCCCGATGCGGCCGGTGCCGGAGCTGGGTGAGCACACGGAGGCGGTGCGCGCCGAGTTCTCCGAGCCGGTCCCCCGCCCCGGGAATCCGGGACCCGCCTGACGGGCGGCTCGACCTCCTGTGCTAGGACGCTGGTCATGGAGATCGAGCCGATCACCCTGTCCACGCCACGGCCCGTGCGACGGCCGACACTGGTCCAGCGCTGGGATGAACTCACCTTCCTGCACTGGCCGGTGGAGCCGGAGCGCGTGGCCCCGCTGCTGCCCGCCGGTACGCGCCCCGACACCCTCGACGGTGTCACCTATGTCGGGCTGGTCCCGTTCCTGATGCGCGGTGTGGGCTTCG
This sequence comes from Streptomyces iranensis, assembly GCF_017874715.1. GTDB lineage: Bacteria > Actinomycetota > Actinomycetes > Streptomycetales > Streptomycetaceae > Streptomyces > Streptomyces iranensis. The sequence goes on from NZ_JAGGLR010000028.1 coordinate 116,868, forward strand.
GGCCGGGGCCCGGCCTGCCGTATCTGGGCACGTTCTGCGAGACGAACGTGCGGCTGTACTCGGTGGACGGGCAGGGCCGGCGCGGTGTGGTGTTCCGGTCCCTCGACGCGGCCCGGCTGCTCCCCGTACTGGTGGGCCGGCTCACCGTCCGGCTGCCCTATCGGTGGTCGACGATGCGGCTGCGCCGTGAGAGGGACGTGATCACCTACAGCTGCGGCCTGCGACTGCGCCCGGCGGCCCGGGATCGCGCGAGCCGGGCCGTGGTGAGGATAGGCGAAGCGGTCACGGAACCCACACGGCTGGAACGGTTCCTGACCGCCCGGTGGGGGCTGCATGTGGCATGGCACGGCCGTACGGTGCACCTGCCGAACGACCACGCACCGTGGCCGCTGCACCGGGCCGAGCTGCTCGATCTCGACGACGGCCTGATCACCACCGCGGGCCTGCCGCCCATGACGGGCCCGCCGGTGAGCGTGCTGTACTCCCCCGGGGTCGCCGTGCGCTTCGGGGCCCCGCAACGCGCATGAGCCCGGGAAGTGACACGACAGTGGACGAGTCATCGCACGGAAGCCCGTCATAGGCCGATGCCGAACCGTGGACACGGGCCTGGACCCAGAAATGCCAACGCGGCGCCACGACCGCGCCAATGAGAGTCAGCACACCACGGCACTCATGGCTTGAGAACGAAACTACCGGGGTGATGGAAATCGGGTTTCGATGCGGCATGCTTCAGCGCCCAATAGCTGAGCGTACCGTTGTCGTCCTCGATCACAGCAGCCAGTGCCATCTCACCCACCTGCGGCAGGCCGCGCAGGTCCGCCCGTATCTCGACCTCGAGCCGATTCGGCTCGCGCGTGACGCGGATCTGAGGGAGGTGCGCCGGATCAGCCGGCGTCATGTTCTCGTGATAGCCGTCAAAGGTATAGAGGGCCCACTCCGTGGAGGGTGAGGCATTCAGCTCGCAGTAGGCCGTGGTGTCCGACGACTTGCGCACGAACATCTCGAAGCAGGTGTGTTTCCACAGCCCGTCCACATGACATGACGGGCGGGGGTCCGGGATACGGAGGCGGGTGAGATCTGCGTCCAGCACATAGCGCACGACATACGTTCCCCGGATCGGCTCCTGAAGATGCGCGTCGAGTGCGTGTACGGGACTCTCCCGAGAGGGGGCGAAGGGCCTCAGTGAGACGCTGCAGGGAAATCGAGGCGACCTGGCATCGCGTTCATTCCTGATCTGTGACCGTTTCACAGTGACAGAGGCTCGCTGTTGCGGAACGACGTATCTGCTGACTCTTCCGCACAATCAAGTATCGCTGCGACGGCCTCATGACTCGGCAGTATGGAACGCGTCTCCGCGTGAGCGTCGCACTTCCCTTCTATGAGATCCACGAACCTGTCGCATTGAGCCGCCAGGGGCTCGGGGTAGTCGGAGCACTCTATCCGTTCTGAGATTTCACGACCGTCACCGAGGTCATCCGCTGAAGGGAAGGCGCCATGATACGACCTTCCATACACGGCAACGGACGGATTCAAAAGATCTGCCACTATGTTTCTGTCTTTTTCACATATCGCCAGCTGCCGTACCCGCCGGGGCGACATCCTGCTTGCCGACAAACCCGCGGTACGAGCACCCGGAAACTCCAATACGGCCGCCACACTGTCCTCCCCGATCCTGCCCTCGTCACCGCTGCGGCCGATGGCAGCGCTTACAATTTTCGGGGTTTCGCCATCGAAGATGCGAAGGGTGATGTCGAGGTCATGGACCAGGACATCCCATGTCACGCCCGCATTCATCCGGGGAGAGTAAGCTGAGAGCCGCTGCGCATAAACGGCACTCGGAGCATCCGCCCGCGATAGAGCCTCGACGACCGCGGGGTTGAATCTCTCAACGAACCCGCACATCAATGGGACTCCTCGGCGCAACGCCGTTTCAACAACCTCCCTGCTTTCTCCCAGACTCGCACACAACGGCTTCTCCACGAAGAGCGGGATGTTCGCCTCCAGCGCATTCAAGGCAATTTCCCGATGCTGATCCGTCGAGGAAGCGACAACGACAGCGTCCACATTTGACAGGCTATCGACTTCCGGCATCCAATCCACACCGAAACGCCTTGCCAGGCTGCTCCCACGACACTCGGCAGGATCTACCACAGCAGCCAACTCACACCGTTGGCTTTCAGCGATGACCCTTCCATGGTGACTTCCCATTGCCCCAGCGCCGACCAGAAGTAGACGCGGCAGACTTGAGCCGGTCATGCGAGAAGGGCCGATCGGGTCTCATCAATGACGCGATCCAGGTCCGCATCCGTGAGCTGAGGATGCACAGGCAGGGCGAGGACCTCCGAGGTGATCCTCGATGCGACAGGAACCTCAGACGCCATGACCTGGGGATGCTCTCGATAGCATTCGTAGTCGAACACCAGCCGGGGGTAGTGGATGCTCGTCGCTATGCCTCGACGTGCCAATTTCGACGACAACTCCTCCCGGGTGCACGAGGCATCTTCAGTAACGCGGACGGTGTACTGATGCCATACATGGCTACATCCGTCCATGACCTGTGGAAGCACGAGTCCTGCTATACCTTGCAGGCCATTGGAGAGCCGCTCCGCGTTGTACCTCCTCCGTTCACAGAACGCCTGGAGATGGCCTATTTGCGAAAGACCCACCGCCGCATGAATGTCTGATAGCCGATAGTTTCCACCGATGCACGAGTAGTCATATCGGCTACGCATTCCCTGGTTCCGAAGCAAGCGCACACGTTCAGCAATTTCACTGCGATCCGTCGTGATGACCCCGCCCTCTCCGGCGGTTACATTCTTGGTGGCATAGAGAGAGAAACAACCGATGCCAAAGGTTCCCGCCGACCGGCCATGGCGGGTCGCCCCGATGGCCTGGGCTGAATCCTCCACTATGGCGAGTCCATGCTTCGTCGCCAGTTCGTCGATTGCCGCCATATCTGCCATCTGACCGTACAGACTCACGGGCAACAGCACCTTTGTCCGTTCGGTCAGCTGATCTGCAAGCAAGGCCGGATCAATGTTGAAGTCATCAGGCCGGATATCCGAGAATACAGCCGTTGCCCCACTGGCCAGGATGGCGTTAAGGGTAGCGACAAACGTAAACGGAGACGTGATGACCTCGTCTCCCGGCTTCAAGTCCAAAGCTTGCAAGCTCAGTGACAGCGCTGCTGTTCCGCTGCTGACCGCTATTGCGTGCTCGACGCCAGTTATCCCCGCAATCGCCTGCTCCAGCCGCTCCACCATGGGCCCCTGGGCCATTTGCCCGGACCGTAAGACCTGCAGAACGAGAGGTTCCGCGTCCCGCACATCAACAGAAACCAACGGTATCAATGGAACTCCCTGAGGTGAACGGAAAATACCTGAGTTGATCTCATTGCGGGGGTTGATCTCGCGTTATGTCGGTAATAGTCCTGTGGAAATCAGGCCCGCAGGCCAGGATTGAGAACACATCCGCAGTCTTCGTCAGCGGATAACTATAGTCGAGCGGGCGGCCATTCATATCGGTGAACATCCCCCCGGCCTCTTCAATTATTATCTGCGCGGCAACACAGTCCCAAATCTGGTTACGGCGATGCATAAACCCACCGTACGCACCCTTGGCAACCATCATGCAATCAAAAATGCTATTACTCATGCGGATACCCCTGCAGCAGGATGCGATACCGGCCAGCATCCTGCAGTCAAGGGAGATCTCGGATGGATGGATATCCATACCGTAGGCAATCAATTGCTGCGCTAAATCTCCACGTGCCTTGATTCTCAGCCTGGTTTCATTGCAGTAAGCACCCTCCCCGGCCTCGGCGACATATGTCTCGGAAAAGGCTGGCAGGGCCACCCCGCCGGCAACTGGTTTGTCATGCTTGAGGACCCCCACCATGACACCGAACAGAGGGCTCCCCGCAGCGAAGTTGGAGGTTCCGTCGATAGGATCGATGATCCAAGTGATGGGTGACGCACCACGTACCGCACCAGACTCCTCGTCAATAACGCTGTCGTCGGGGAACCTTTCGCGTATCCGCCGCCTTATCTGGCTACCAATAGCCAAATCGGCCGACGTCACTACTTGATTCCTATCCGCACCCTTAATGCGCGATGGCATGTTCTGTGGAAAAGTCATGGCGAGCTTTCCCGCATCTTCGACCAAAGATTCCAGGAAGTTCAGGTATGTCATCCGGGCACGCTCCAGACGATCACAGGAGATTTTTTACAATTCTCACGTAATGCTCCAGGATCGGCACTTCTGGAGCAATCAGATCATTCGGGAGATCATCGACGGGAAAGAGTTGTGCCGTAGTTGCCTCTTCCGGATCCAGGTGAAAATTCCAGCCGCGTGCCTTTGCTGTGTAGACGGTCGTCACATTGAAGACCTGATCACCATTCGGATATCGGAAGTACTGGTCAGCTCCGGAAAAGACGCTCATCAGCGTTAGCCCATCAAGCTCCAGGCCGACCTCTTCCATGACCTCCCGGCGCACGGTCTCCTCAAGTGACTCCCCTGGCTCCATGAAGCCTCCAGGCAATCCCCACCCTCCGGTGTCGGCTCGCTGCAGCAGCAGGACGTGGCCGTCGGAGTTCAGGACGATCGCAGCAGCTCCGGGCAGGATGAGTGGACGCGTACCCACTACCGCGCGCAATTCCGAGATATAACTCATCGAAGATCCTTCTACCAGTCCCTTACCGAGTGCCGAGTGGACGGCATCAGCGATCTCTCTTATCCGCGATACCTTGGCGGCAGACAACAAGAGTAACGACACCTGCCCGCCGGCGCACAACGATTCGTTCCTGACCGAATCTCCCGTTTTGGCCGCGGGCCGGAAGATCTTTGGGCCGGCGCCTTGACAATTCGCCGCCTACCGTAAGTATGGAGAATGCTAACCGAGACTTACCCAACGAAGCGGGCTCGGCCCCTCGGGGACCTTGAACCCATCTGGCGACACAGCTGCGCGGGGAAGCGGACACATACGATGTGTCGCGGCGCGTGGTCATTTCTGTCCTTCAAGATGAGGAGTCTCCCTCGTGAATGACACGCAGCACCAGGAAGCCGGTTTCGACAATCCCGGTTCCGAGCCCCATGTCGGGCCAAGCACCCTCAAGCGACTCGTTGCCGCATGGCCTCGACGAGCCACCATCCGTACGGACATGGCCTCTTTCATGGAATCTGGACTCCCCGATTCAGGTCAAACAGACTATCCTGTACATCTCATCCCCTTCGTCGAACATCCACGCTTCCTGGAAGCCTCTGAAGGGTCGCGTCGGCTCGTGAATACACTGGCGTGGCAGGCGTACAACGCCCGCGTCATAGCAGCCGAAGAATATGTCGCCAACCCGACATTTGAGATGCTGACACGTGGGGTGTTCCCAGGGGTCGACCGGTACGAGGTCAAAGAGGCGTTGCAGCAATCACATATCGATGAAGTGTGGCACACCTATATGCACATGACGGCCATGCAACGCACCAAAGAGGCTCGCAAACTCACCAAAGAGCCGGACTACTCCCACCCCGTGACGAACCGGCGTCTGTTCAAGCTGACCGCGGAGCGGAGTGAGAAATGGGAGCGAGACATCCTGTTCCTGGTGTGGACAGTCGTTGGCGAGCTCCATATAAACAATTTCCTTGAACTGCTCGCACGCGACAAGACGATTCAGCCCATGCATTCGCTGGTTGCACGTTTGCACGCAAGGGATGAAGCGGCGCACGGGCCGATTGTGGCTGACGTGATGAAAGATGTCTTTGTCCACCTCAACAAAGAACAGCGCGAACTTTTCATTCGTACGCTTCCTGACGCGATCATCGCCCTCGGAGCGCAGGACTACGGTATCTGGTCCGACATTCTTCAGTTCGCCGAGATCCCCGGTGCCACCGAGATCCTCGCCGATACGCACCGACAGCCGGACACGGACATGATGCTCACGGACTTCTCCACGGTGGAGCGTCTGATCCGTGAGTTGGAGATTGAGGACCGCGTCGACTACGACTTCACAAATACGGCGCCGCGGCAGGGCAAGTAGGGGCCTGCGCCCGCAGCGCATCGCGAGCACCCCGCACGGCGCCGGCGACTGGTCAGGACGGAAGAAGTTCAGTGGTGCTTCACTCCCCCGAAACCATTCAGCCGTCCAAGCGGCTCTGGTCTCGAGATTTTGTGTTCTTCTTCGCGGCCCGGACTGTGTCCATCCTCGGCGACCAGATGCTGGTTCCGACCACGATCACGGTCGCCATGCTGCAGGTCGGGTACGGCGTCACCGGCGTGGGATACGCGCTCGCTGCCTACACCGCGCCGTTAGCCCTTCTTGTCGTCTTCGGGGGCGTCCTCGTAGACCGGTTCACGCCGGTGCGCGTCATGGTCGTCGCGGACATGGCCCGACTGGTCCTCTACGGAGTCCTCGCGATCTCCTTCGCCGCCGGTACGCCTGATCTCTGGCTGATCCTCACGTTACTCGCGCTGGGCAGCATCGGCACTGCCGCCTTTCAACCCGGTTATGCGAGCGTCATTCCGCGGATCGCCGACGATGTTCAGAAGGCCAACGCGGTGATTCGTGTCACGGAGGCGCTCATGACAGTGGCGGGGCCGGCCGTCGCCGGGCTGCTCCTCGCCTTCTCGTCCGTGTCGGTCGTCCTGGCGCTCAACGCCGCGACGTTCGGAGTCAGCGGCGTCTGCCTGCTCGCGTTGCGGCTGAGGATTACCCGTTCGACTCGGCGAACGTCTCTCCGCCGCGACCTCGTCCAAGGGTGGCAGGAGTTCAGTACACGCGGCTGGCTCTGGGGAGTCATCGTGATCTGGATGTTCTACCAGACGACCGTGAACGGCCCTTTCATCACCCTCGGGCAGAGCCTCATAACCATCGAGCACGGAGAAGGCACTCTCGGTTTCATCATGTCGATGTTCGGCCTGGGGAGTGTTCTGGGCGGGCTCGTCGCCGTGCGGCTCAAGCCTCCGTACCCGCTACGGGGAGGCGCCATCGCCCTGGTCGGCACCGCCTTCAGCCTCCTCGCGATGGCTCTCCATCAGCCTCCTCCAGTGATCGCGGCTGGTTACATCCTGCACGGAGCGGGTTCCGCATTGTGGTTGATCATGTTTCAGACGAGCGTGCAGACCAAGATTCCCCCCGATGTACTCGGCCGGGTGCACGCCTACGACGTCGCAGGATCACTCATCATGAAACCCGTGGGACAGATGGCCGTCGGACCGGTCGCCCTTGGGGTCGGGGCCGTGCCGGTGCTGTTCTTCTCTCTGGCCATGCTCTTGGCCACCGTCGGGTTGCTGCTCGCTGTCCCATCGATTCGCAATCTGCGAAGGGCCACCTGAGTTGTTCGACAGCGCTCCCATGACCAGCCTGGACCGTGATCCGCCGGCCGACCAGACCAAAGGGTGGCCTGTTTGGGTGGATCCGCACCTTTCTGGACGGGTGACGATCGAGTCGATTTGCCGACCATGGACCCCTGAGTTGATCAAGTATATTTCGACTGTCATCATGGTCAGTTCCATCGGGTTCCCGTCAAAATGGCCTCACTTCACCATTATCCGTTCCTTGCACTGTGACACGAGTGCGTCCACGTGCGGAGATCTCCGGGCCGAATCGGCTTCCGTGGCGGGCCAATCTGGTGTTGTCGCAGTTCAACCCCCTCTCCCAAGCACGGTATCCGGGCATTGGGGTCAGGCGCCGTCTCGGCGCTCGGCGGGTGAGCCGGTCGACCCACGCGTCTTTGCTCGGACGTCACTCCGTGTCGGCTGAAAATGATCGAAGCCCAGGCCGGGGGCATATCTTCGCCAAGACTTCATCAGTAGCGTCTTGTGAGTTCCACGTTCGTCACCTTTGGTCTCGAAGGAGCGGTCGCAGAGTTGGGGGAGCTCAAATTGACCCAAGAAGCCTCGAACCGGGCAGTGGGAACGGAGGCATTCATGTCGCCGAGCAGTCACGACGCAACGGGCAAGCGTCCCGTACAGATCGTGCCGATAGCCAAACTCAAGTCGGCCGACTCGCCTCGGCTACTAGGGCTTGACAAACAACACATCAATGCCCTGGCCACTTCTGACGAACCGTTTCCTCCCATCATCGTCCATCGCACGAGCATGCGAGTTGTCGACGGCATGCACCGGCTGCGCGCGGCCGAACTCCGGGGTAGCGAAGCCATGGAAGTGGTGTACTTCGACGGCGACGACGAGAGCGCCTTCCTGCGCGCGGTCCGGGAGAACACGGCCCACGGCTTGCGTCTTTCGTCGGCCGATCGCACCGCGGCGGCCGCTCGCATTCTGTGCGGCAGCCCGCACTGGTCCGACCGGAGGATTGCTTCAGTGGTCGGTCTGTCGCCGACAACTGTTGGTGCGATACGCCGCCGTTCGACTGTCCAAAGCGAACAGTCGAACGCGAGGATGGGCCGCGACGGCCGCACCCGACCGCTCGACAACGGCCCCGGTCGCTTGATCGCCGGCAAACTGTTATTGGAAAAGCCGGACGCATCGGTCCGCGAGGTCGCCAGAACCGCGGGCATCTCGCTGTCGACTGCCTACGACGTGTACAAGCGGGTGCGAACCGGTTCGTCCCCAGTAGCCCCCAAACAACGGCACGAAGCCGCCGCGGGGCTCGGGCAGAACCCTCCCGAGCCCCACACGGAGCAACGAGCGGATCCCAGCTGCCAGATCGACTATCAGCGCGATCTCAGCGCCCTGAGAAAGGACCCCTCCCTCCGCCTGAGTGAGAGAGGACGGAGCCTTATCCGTTGGCTGAGCTCCCCGGCAGCCGACGAGAAGCTGCGCTGTCGCCTGCTCGAGAGCGTGCCTCTGCACTGCGTTCCCCTCGTGGTGCGCCTGGCCAGAGAGAACAGCCGTGTGTGGCATAGGTTCGCGGATCTCTTGGAGAGGCGTGAGCAAGCTTCTTCCACATGACCCGGGCATCTCTCAGGAAGGTGTGACCTCGATCATGGTCCCAAAAGCGGCGCTCTTCGACCTCGACGGCACCCTGGTGGCCACCGAGCACCGCAGCCGGTCGGCGTGGACCCGGCTGTTCCTGGCACATGGGCTGCCGGTCGACGATGAACTGCTGGCGACCTTCGTGGGACGGCGCGGCAGGGATACGCTGGCCGAGCATCTGCACCGGTTCCCCGGTGGAACGGTCGACGAGCTGTTCGCGGAGGTCATCGGCTATCAGACCGGGCCGGACAGCCCGCCTCCATACGCCGTGCCGGGCGCCTCGGCCTTGGTAAAGTCCCTGCACGCGGAAGGGGTTCCCATGGCGGTGGTCACTTCGGGGCCGCGTGACCACGCTGGAGAACTACTCGACCTGGTGGGCGGCGCCACGATGTTCGTGGCGCTCATCGCCGCCGAAGACGTGAGCCGGGGCAAGCCGGACCCCGAAGGTTTCACCGCGGGGTGCGCGGCGCTGGGTGTCGCGCCCGCCGACGCCATCGCCTTCGAGGACGCCCCCGCGGGTATCGCAGCGGCACGGGCCACGGGTTTGCGCTGCGTCGCGGTCACCACGACCCATCCCGCGGCGGCCCTGGCGGACGCCGATCTCGTGATCTCCGATCTCACCGAGCTCAACTGGTCGACGCCGGCTCGGGAAATCGCACCCTGAGGGTCCACGGCGGGTACCGGGCACGATCCGTGATCGCGGGTGGATCAGCCACCCAGCTCGGAGAGCAAGATGACGCCGGAGTCCTCCAATTCGTACAGCACACGAGGGCCTACACGGTGGCGTCGGACGAGCCCCGCCGAGGAGAGGACGGCGAGGTGTTGCGACACGGTGCTCGGTGCCAAGCCAATCGAACTGGCCAGTCCCGTCGTAGTCGTGGGTGACAGCAGCGCACGTAGGACCGCCGCGCGGCCGCGCCCGAGCAAGATCGTGAGACTGTCCCTCGGACGCGGATCGTCGACCGGCTTACCGATGTCACTGCCGTGGCCACTGAGCACGGCGGCGCCCTGCGCCTGATAGGAGAATGCGACCGTGTCGTGAAGGGTGGAGAAAACCCGGGTACCGCGCGCGAACAGCACGGAGACGATGATCAAACGACCGTCTGTCATCGACCAGTCCAGGTCGGCCTGGTGCGGCACGTTCAACTCTGGACGCTCCCAGCGGATCCGGCCCCCCAGCTCCCGCAGCATCATGTCCGCCCCACAAGTCACCAGAGTGCGACCGCGTATCAGGATCTCTTCCTCCAGCACACCACGCATGGCGGGCCAATAGGGCGCGACCGCAGCACTCCAGTAGTCGCTCATGAGTTGCGCGAACCTGTCGTGGCCGGCCACTCGCAGAGCCATCAGTTCGTCCTCGATAGCGGGCGAGGGCTCCATCGGTATAGGGCTGAGAGAGGACCACGACGGCCTCCCCCACTGCGATCGCATTGTCGTGGCCAACTCTCGGTACAGCGCGGGTGATACCCGGCGCAGAGCCGAATCGGCCCATTTGGTATAGGGGTGCGGAATCTCGCTGCGGTACCGAACGGTCAACGCGAGGCTGGAGATGGCCTCCCATAGCGGGCTGATCGCGATGCGTACTCGACCGAGTGTCAGCTCGTCGAGGCGTATTCGAATCATGCGGACCCGGACAGCGAACTCAGGACTCTATCTTCAGCGCCAGGTCCTGACACAGCGTCAATACCTCGTTGATCCATTTCGCCGGGTTACCGGGATCGAAATTGCGCATCGTCTCGAGATCCCAATACTGGGCGAACGTAAGCGCCGTAGGATTGGCCGCCTGAAAACGGCGCGCCCGCCACTTGGGATTGCTGACGTACGGTCCTCGTTCTTCCAACAGCGCATCGACAGTATGGCCAAGAGCGATCCGGGCCGAGAGTACGGCACTGTTGATGTCCCCATCTTCCAGCTGCCCGAGGGTGTCCTCGACGGCACGGTGTGCCGCACCGAGCGATCGCGTCACCATGATGGACCGAAAGGCCGATGCCTCAAGCTCGGCTCGGCGACGTGCGACCCAGTCCTCTCCGATGAGCGGCACACATGTCGTCAGTCGTTCGAGAAATACCTCTTCCCGCCGCGCGAGAGTATCTCCGCTCGCGGCCCGAACTTGGTCGAAGTTCGCCCAGGAGACCTTGGCGAGCATCTGGTCGACCTGATCGTCCAGCCAGTAGGCGAGGTCCCAGCTACGGCTGTCGGCATAGAACGACTGCCACCCGACCACAGCGGGACGTAGCGGCACCGAGACCTCGATGCTCTCTGGCCCTGACCATGACTCAGTGCTGATCAGGTAGATATCGAAATCGCTTCTCTCGTTATTCCAGCCGCGGGCAGCCGACCCGACCAGCAGTGCCGCTTGACAGGCGCCCGGAACCAGTTGCCGATCGCGCAGTGTATCCACCATCCGGCTCAGGTCCATCCCCATCAGCGATCCCTTCGAGAGGAACAACTACGGACATCAGCAACAGCTTCGGCAGAGAGCGAGTGGAGAGTACGCAGCTTCGGCTCAGCGTGGCATGTCAATAGCCTGGTGAGCAGTTGAAATGCGCGATCCCAGGCACAAGGTAACCATTTGTCCATTGCGAGTACGAGATGACGCGTGCACGATTCATCGACCGTTCGGGACATCGCCGTAGTCTTCTTGACACCGTTCGTTCAGGCGCTAGGGTGATTTCGCTTACGTCGTCCAAGTGATTCCGTCGACAGACGGCCCAGTGGGTTGCGTATGAACGGGGGTAACGACGTTCGATGACGCGATGCGCGCGGTTCGCATCGCGTGCCGCGTCTACTTCGGTGATCCGTCGACACCGTCATTCCTCTTGTCCGGATCACAGTCAGCTATCGGTGCTCTGGATCTGTACCATCGCGCTCTTTCAAGGACTCTCCAGAAGCTGCGCGTATTCGTCGGTAGAGCTCCATCGGGAGGAGTACACCTTGCCTTCACAGCGAGTCACGTTTCGTCAGCTCATGGCAAACGGGAACCTGATACGCGCCGCCGGCGCGCACGACGCTCTCGGTTCCGCACTGGCCCAGCAGGCCGGGTTCCAAGCCGTCTGGGCGTCAAGCCTTGAGGTCTCCGCATCGCGGTGCCTTCCGGACGCCAGCGTTCTCACGATGACCGAATACCTTGCCGCCGCCGCGAACATGCAGAAGGCGGTCGACATCCCGGTTGTCGCCGACGTGGACACCGGGTTCGGCAACAACCTCAACGTGGCGCACATGGTCCGCGAGTACGAGGCAGCAGGTATCACCGCCGTCTGCATCGAGGACAAGGTCTATCCCAAGGTCAACAGCTTCGCTGCCACTGACCACGAACTGCTTCCGGTAGGCACCTTCACGCGCAAGCTCGCAACTGCGAAGGCCGCTCAACAAGACGAAGATTTATACGTCATCGCCCGAACCGAGGCCCTCATCAACAACAAGGGCGTCGATGAGGCGCTGGACCGCTGCTACGCCTATGCCGAGGCCGGGGCGGACGCGGTGCTGGTCCACTCCAAGAAGAAGGACCAAGGGGAGATCGTCGAGTTCCTCGACAGCTGGGATGGCCGCAGCCCCGTCGTGATCGTGCCAACCACTTACCCCCAGTGGTCCGCGGATGAGGCGGAGAAGCACGGGGTATCCATGGTGATCTACGCCAACCAAGGGCTGAGGGCCACGATCCAGGCGCTCCGGGATGCCTTCCGCACCATCTACGACGACGGCACGTCGCTCGGTGTCGAGAACGCTATCGCGCCTGTCTCCGACATCTTCGCCCTTCAGAAGCTCGATGATTGGCTGGCACTCGAAGCGTGATATCCAACGACAACTTCTGCATGGCGCTGAAGGAGCGCGGTTTCGGATTCATCGCAGGAGTCCCCTGTTCACACTTCTCCGGACCGATCGAGCGGCTGACCCGTGAAGGGATCTACCTGTCGGCGGCCAACGAGGGCGCCGCCCTGGCCGCGGCGGCCGGCGCGAGCGTCGCCGGACAGCGCTCCGCCGTCATCGCACAGAATTCCGGGCTCGGGAATCTCATCAATCCGCTGACATCGCTCGTCCAAACATACGGGATTCCCGTCCTTGTGTTCATGAGCCTCCGTGGCTGGCCCGACCCATCACAGGATGAGCCCCAGCACGCCATCATGGGGGCCACGACGCACAGACTCCTGGACTCGCTGGGGATTCCCCATGTGACTGTCCCCGCCGATGCCATGGAGCTTGGCTCCACGCTTGATCAGGCCGAAGAACACCTTGCCGCACGAAGAAGCGTGTTCATCCTGACCGAGAAGGGGGCCATCGAGAAGCACCGGAGTTCCGCCGATCCGGATGCGGCGGGCCTGAGCCGGGTCGAGGTGCTTCGCGCGATCGAACCGCTCCTGGAAGGCGCCGCGGTCGTCTCGACGACCGGCTACACCTCACGTGAGCTATTCGGTGTCATCGGCTCCAAGGAGCACTTCTACATGCAGGGCTCGATGGGTCACGCCGCCGCGTTCGGCCTGGGCGTCGCCCTTCGGTCGCCCCAGCGTCCTGTGATCGTTCTCGACGGTGACGGTGCCGCCATCATGCATCTCGGCACTCTGTCCTCCACGGGCGCCGCCGCGCCGGGCAACCTCGTCCATCTCATCTTCGACAATGGGACATATGAATCGACGGGCGGGCAGATGACAAGTTCTCGCTCGACCGACTTCGCCGGAGTGGCCCGCGCCGTCGGGTATGCGTCGGCGCACGAGTGCCATTCCATCGACCAGGTCACGACCGCACTCACGGTGGCACTCAAGGGGAGTGGCCCCCACCTCATCGCTGTACGCATAGTCAGTGGGGGTGTCTCCGCCTTCTCCCGTGCGACCGCGTCCATGACCACCACCGACATCCGCGAAGGCTTCGCGGCACGACTTCGGGCCGAGAGGCCGTCTGTCGTCGACGCCGCCGCGGGCCGCCCCGCGGCGGAACGAGTGCAGATCTCTTCGGCACCATAGGCAGGAGACCGGCCGACTGCCCGTGCGGATTCCCGGGCAGCCGGGGAGGTGAGGTCGCTGCGTGGAACATCCCACACCACGGCACGACGAAGACAGGAGTCCCATCAACGATGCGAATCCAGGGGGGCGCCACTGAGTTCCCGGGCGCGTGTCCGCGCCCAGGCATCGGCCTCCAACACCGTTTCCAGACTGTCAGCGGTTGGGTCCCCGAGTTCGGACACCACCTCGGTGACCGTGTCCATGATGGTGAGGAACGGCAGGCGGCCCGCCAGGAAGGCGTCGACGCATACCTCGTTGGCCGCGTTGAACACCGCCGGCGCGCAGCCGCCCAAGCCACCGACATGCCGTGCCAGCCCGACGGATGGGAACGCGTCATGGTCCAGCGGGAAGAGTTCCCAGGACTGGCATTCGCTCCAGTTGAAGGTCCTCGCCGCACCGGGCACCCGATCCGGCCACGACAATCCCAGCGCGATCGGCAGACGCATGTCCGGTGGGCTTGCCTGAGCGATGGTGGAACCATCGACGAACTCGACCATCGAGTGGATCGTCGACTGAGGGTGAATCATCACGACGATGTCCTCGTACGGCACATCGAACAGCAGATGAGCTTCGATGACTTCGAGACCCTTGTTCACCAGCGTGGCCGAATTGACGGAGATCACCGGACCCATGGACCAGGTGGGGTGTGCAAGTGCCTCCTCAACGGTGACATCTGCCAGTTCTGCGCGACTGCGGCCGCGGAACGGCCCTCCCGTGGCGGTCAGCACGAGCTTTCGCACCTCGCTCCGACTGCCGCCACGCAACGCTTGGGCCAGGGCGGAGTGTTCGGAGTCGACGGGAACGATCTGCCCCGGCCGGGCCTCGCGCTTCACCAGTTCACCCCCGACGATCAACGATTCCTTGTTGGCCAAGGCGAGCGTCGTACCGGCCCGCAGTGTCGCGAGCGTGGATGTGAGGCCCAAAGCTCCGGTAATGCCGTTGAGTACCACGGTGGCGGGGAGAGCCGCCACTTCTTCGACGCCGGCGCTACCGGAACAGATTTTCGGCCGCGGCCACTCACTCGCCGCCAGGCCGCGTCGGTCCGCCTCGGCCGCCACGGCTTCGGACACCGCCTCAGCGGCTTCCTCCCTGGCAACGGCAACGACCTCGGGCCTCAAATCCAAGATTTGCTCGGCGAGCAATTGGACGCGTCCCCCACCCGCGGCCAGACCGACGACGGTGAAACGATCCGGATTGCGTCGGATCACGTCAACCGCCTGCGTTCCGACCGATCCGGTAGAGCCCAGAACAACGACCGCTGTCATGAAATTCTCCCAGCTTGAGCCAGCTGCACGTCGTGGCCTGATCCTTCTCAGGTTCGCTGCCCGCGCAGTCCGACGCATCCTAGCAGGGAACTGGATCAGATTGAGTCGATATCAATGGCTCATCAAATCTTTCACATAGGTGACGACTGGCGTCATTCAAATCAGCGAGAAAGGACACCCGGATGGCCGAGTTCAATCTTGTCCGCCTGTCGCAGCTGCTCCGCGAACATGGAGAGCAGGATGCCTCCGTCGACGTGGACTTGGCGGGCAACATCGAGGACATCACATTTGAGGATCTCGGCATCGATTCACTGGCCCTGTTCAACACCTTCGTCCAGATCGAGCGGGAATACACCGTCGAGCTCTCCTATGACGTCGCCGTCGACGCAGAGACCCCCGGCGAACTGGTCAAGTTGGTGAACGAGAAACTCGCTACGGGTTCCTAGCCGGCGTCATGAAGTCCACCTATACGGAAGGGTGAGGTTGCGATGTGCGGAGTGACCGGGTGGGTTGATTTCAGTCGGGATCTGTCACAGGAAAGCGGAACGCTGCAGGCAATGACAGATACACTGGCGTGTCGCGGCCCGGATGCGGAGGGTATCTGGCTGAGCGGTCACGCGGCCTTCGGACACCGAAGGCTGGCCGTCATCGATGTCGAGGGTGGAAAGCAGCCGATGACGGCGGAGAGCAGGGCAGCGACCCAACCCTTCGTGCTCACCTTCAGCGGCGAAATATATAATTTCCGTGAACTGCGGAACGAGCTGATATCGCACGGCCATACTTTCCGGACAAAGAGCGATACTGAAGTGGCCCTACGGTCCTATCTTCAGTGGGGCGTCTCATTTGCCGAACGACTCAATGGCATGTACGCGATGGGCCTGTGGGATCCTCGCAGCCAGGAGCTTATTCTCGTTCGTGATCGAATGGGAATAAAGCCGCTCTACTACTTCCCGACGCACCATGGAGTCATCTTCGGCTCGGAGCCCAAGGCGATCCTCCGTCATCCCGCCGTACCGTCCCAGGTCAGCGCCGACGGCCTGCGTGAAGTGCTCGACATGGTGAAAACGCCGGAGCATGCCGTCTACAGCGGAATGTACGAAATACGCCCCGGATACCTCTTACGAGTAAATCGATCCGGTCTCACCAAACACCGGTACTGGGCACTTGAGGCGAGGCCGCACGTCGACGAGCTGAACACGACCGTCGAGACCGTGCGCGACCTGCTGGCAGACACTGTGCAGCGCCAGATGGTCTCGGACGTCCCCTTGGCCACACTGCTGTCGGGCGGCATCGATTCCTCAGCCGTCACCGCACTGGCGGTCGACACCGTTGAGCCAGGCACCCTCCGGTCCTTCTCCGTTGACTTCTCGAAAACCCTCGACGCATTCGAACCGGATGCGGTGCGGGGCGCTGCCGACGCACCGTTCGCTCGTGAACTCGCCCAGCATGTGCACTCAAATCACACCGAGATCATGCTGGATAGTCGCGAACTACTCGACCCGGCCGTCCGCTCGGCGGTACTGGCCGCCACAGATCTACCGCCCGCCTACTGGGGAGATATGTGGCCGTCGCTGTACCTGCTGTTTCGGGAGGTTCGAAAGCACTGCACGGTCGCGCTGTCCGGTGAGGCAGCGGACGAGCTTTTCGGGGGCTATCGATGGTTCCACAACCCGCGTGCGGTCGGGGCCGATACCTTCCCTTGGCTGACCTCTGGATCCTCCCGCTACTTCGGCGGCTTGCGCTTGCTTGACGCTAGTCTGCTGGAGAAGCTCGACATTCCCGGATATCGTGCGGCCCGTTATCGAGAGGCGTTGGCCGAAGTGCCCACCCTTCCCGGCGAGAGCGGCATCGAACGCCGAATGCGGGAGATCACCTATCTCAATCTCACGCGCTTCGTCCAGACCCTACTCGACCGCAAGGACCGGATGAGTATGGCCGTCGGCCTGGAGGTACGCGTCCCGTTTTGCGATCACCGGCTCGTGGAATACGTCTTCAACGTGCCATGGAGTATGAAGTCGTTCGATCGCCGGGAGAAGAGCCTGCTCCGCGCCGCTGTCGGCGATCTCCTACCGTCATCCATCCTCACGCGAGCAAAGACGCCATATCCGACCACCCAGGATCCCGACTACGAACTGGGTCTACGGAAGGAGATGCAGGGGATCTTGGCTGACCAGGACGCGCCCGTCCGGCCCCTGCTCGACACGGAAAAGGTCCGCACGGCGCTGGCCCGGCCCAAAGAGGCGGTCAGCCGCTCCTACAGCCGAGGAAGTCTGGAACTCGCGGTCTGGCTCAACCGATGGCTGACCGAATACGACGTCAGCCTCACGATCTGAGGAAAAGCAGCGGTGATTCCCATCGAGCCTGACATACTGCACCCGGCCGAAAATCTGCCAACTCCGGAGATCAGATCGTCATCGGTCATCGATCTCAACGTGCTGCGGTTCCGGCTGAGCAGCAACCTCGAAGAATTCCCGGCCCGGTCGTACTTCACACGCTTTGCCGACGACGACACCCCCGTGGATTTCGAGCTTCGCTGTATTGATACCGACCGCGATACGGTCGACGTCTCGTCCATTCGGCATCTGGTGGACACTACGGTGCGGGCGAAAAGGTTCACCAAGGGCTACTACAGGGGCCCCTATTTCGGCGATCCGGTGTATCTCATCACGCGAAACCGGGAATTCTATGTCTTCGGGCGCTCGCTTGAGAAGATCGTGTGGCCGTACTTCGTCAAATACCTCCTGAGCATATACGCTGCGGAGAACAGCTACCTGGACCTCAAGGCCGGCGGGTTCGTCCTGCCGGGCGGTGGAACACTTCTGTTCGGACAGACCGGCGGGGGCAAGAGCGTATTCTTGGCACAAGCCTGTATGGCCGGAGCTCAATTCCTCACCAATACCCACACATTGGTAAAGGGCGATATGGCGCATGCCGTACCCTCGGCGATGCGAGTGCGTCGGGACGTGTGCTTCGGTGAGTTGATCGAC
Organism: Streptomyces iranensis; assembly: GCF_017874715.1. Classification (GTDB taxonomy): domain Bacteria; phylum Actinomycetota; class Actinomycetes; order Streptomycetales; family Streptomycetaceae; genus Streptomyces; species Streptomyces iranensis. Next base: position 135,040 of record NZ_JAGGLR010000028.1, read on the forward strand.
CGTCATGGGCTCCCTCCGCACATCGAAGCAGGAGAGTACATATCCAGCCCGGATGTACTCTTCGAGCAGCCAGCCGTGGATGCCGCTCGCATCCGTAACATAGTGATCGTCAATTCACGTCCAGAGGCACCCAGTGGATTCCGCAGGGTGGACCCGAGCACGGCCTTTTCTTTTCTCGATCAGTTCGGTCTAGGTGTGACAACGTATGGGCTCAAGGACGATCTGATAGCTCATTTCGGCTACGACCTCCAGCGTTACGCAGAGCACTACAAGTCCATGAAAGAAGGCCTTTCCCGTCTTTGCGAGAACGCTCGGTGCTTTGTTTCGAACATCGATATGATGGATGCGCGCGTTCGAGCATCCACCCTCTCCGTCCTGTCCGCATCAGGTTCCTAGCGTGTCGTACTCAGAAAAGGATTCTTCATGGGAGCACGTACTGTCGGGCACCGGCAAACCATAACGAGGGAACTGGTACACAAATGGTCGATCGATGAGGTCTTCATCACGGATTTCGAGCCCATCTCGGAGGATCGGATGGCGCTGGGCGCGCAACTGCCCCGCGCACACGGGTTCTACTGTGAGTACCCGCTACAGAACCGCCAGCCCGATCTCGCGCTGCTGGTCGAAATCTGCCGGCAGGCGTGCTTCGTCGTCGCGCACCAGCAGTTCGGTGTACCTGTCGAGGGGAACAACTACCAGTTCCTGTTCCAGGAGCTCGATGCGGAACTGGTCAACAAAAGGCCGCTCGACACCACGCGACCGGTCAATGCCGTCGTGGACAGCACCGTCGAGCGGGTATGGAAACGCGGAAACATGGTCTCTGGTCTGCTGTGGCGATTTGTGATGCAGGCAAACGAGGAGAAGCTCGCCGTTATACGTATCCGTATGACCTGGATCGAGCGGACGAAGTGGCGCGAGATGCGCGAATTCATGCGCAGGGGCCGCAGCCTTCCGTCAGAACTGAAGATGCCGGATCCTCCTACCACCTCGCTGACCCCGCAGGAGGTTGGGCGAGTAAACCCCGAGAACATCGTCCTGGCAGATCTCTCCTACGGCGACGAGGTCTCCACGGCCACTATACGGGCCGACATCGGACACCCAGTCCTTTTCGATCACCCAATCGACCACATCTACGGCATGGTGCAGCTGGAGGCGGCTCGGCAGCTGGCCGTGGCCACCATCTCCAGGCGCACCGGGACCCCGGCCAGTGAAATCAGGATGACGGCCTGTGCAACGAGTTTCACCTCGGTGGCAGAGTTCGATTTGCCCACCGAGCTGCGGGCACGAGTTGGTAGCGCGGACGATCCGGCCAAAAAGCATCTGGGAACGCCTCTGACCATTGAGGTCAGCCAGCAGGGACGAGTCGCATCCCGCTTCGATCTCCACGCGCGGATGGACTGAGTAATTCCCATCAACCCGAGCGATTTCAGAAAGCAGGGAGGCTGTGGCGACCATGCCCAGTACGATCCCCGTCGAGTTCGGCACGGGTCGGCTCGGTGACGAAATTCCGTCCTGGCTGTCGATCCAACCGCTGAAACGCAAGCTCTACGGCATTGATCTGTACTTCCGCGAGGCATGGGGAGAGCTCTCCACCGCTGCCAGGTCGGCTGACGAGCTGCGGGGGTGGATGAATCGGCACGCGATTCTGTTGTGCAAGCCGGACGCCGTCGTCAGCCGACAGTTGGAAGCCGTCTTCGACTGGCTGGCGCGACACGACATCAGGGTAGTCGCATCGGAAATCACAAGTGCCTCCCGGCATGTGATCCGTGCGCTATGGGAGTTTCAATGGAACATCGCCACACGCGACCGCCGCGATGTCACCGAGTTGTTCATGGCGCGATCGCATATGCTGGTGCTCGTGGTGCGGATGCCCTCACATCCCGTCCCAGCGGCGGTACGCATGGCCGCGCTCAAGGGATCGGCCGATGCCTCAGTCCGGGAATCCCATCAGCTTCGGTCGTCGCTGAGCACGGTCAACTACATCTTGAACGCCGTGCACTCGCCGGACGAACCCGCCGATTTTGTTCGTGAGCTGTCCGTCCTCCTCGATGAGGAACAGAGGCGACGGGTCCTCCACGCCATGCTGATCGACGCTGAGCACTCGCCTTCGGCTGAAGCCGAGCGGCTCTACCAGCAGACCGATAGGGAACGGTCCCTCGACTACGCGACGCGCCGGTCCGAATGGCTACATGCCATCGTCGCCACGGAGCACGGAGGGTTGATCGACACCGACCACGGCCTATTGCTGACAGAGCTGTTGGCGTCGGTTGAAGCGGGCAAACGCGGGTGGCATGAGTTCCCCACGGCCATGGTCCACGCACAGGTTCCGTGGGACGCCTGGGACACGGTGGTACTCGGCACGACCCTGGCCGATGCGAATGTGCCAGGTCGGTTCCGCATTCTTTCCGGGACCTCGGTGACGGAGTGGGTCCGCGGCTGACCAAGTGACCTATATCCGGGGCAGGTACAGCTCGGTCCGCCTCAGCCATCGGTCTTCCGGAGGAATGCGGTGATGGCCTCGGTGATCTCCTTCGGCTTCTCCTCCTGGGGAAAGTCTCCGCAGCCTGGCATCACGACCAGGGACGCATCGGTGAGCAGCGCCGAGAAGCGCTGCCCGGTCGACACCGGTACGATCGGATCCCGTGCACCGAAGATCAGCAACGTCGGCACCGCGAGGCCACTGATCGGTCCGGCCAATGCGTCGAAGTGTTCCCCGTAACTCAGCCGCAGGCCGAGCCCGGTCCGCGCCATCTCGGGTCCCTGGCGCCGCAATTGCTGGAAGTAGTGGTCCACCACTCCCGGCTCCGGGTTGTAGTCGGGGCCGTGAGCCGCCAGCCACCGCCGTTCGAACGTCCGCCTGGGGAACAGGCGGGAGACCCAAGCGCCCAGCCTTCGGCGGGCGAGCAGCCGGTACAGCGTCAGGTTCGCCTCTGTCTCGCCAAGTGCTCCAGCCGCCATGAGGACCATACGGTCGACGCGTTCCCGGCTCAGGGCGGCGAACCAGGCGGCGAGTGATCCCCCCATCTGGCTGCCGACGAGGATGGCCCTGTCCACTCCCAGTTCGTCCAGGAGATCCGCGACGAGCCGGACCCAGCGATTGGCGTCCCACCGCCCGTCCCGACCGGACGAACCGCCGCTACCCGGCAGGTCCACCAGGATCACCCGGTACCGGTCGGTGAATGCGGGATGGATATGGCGCCAGGTGAATGCCGAGGTCAGAAAGCCATGCAAGAAGACGAGCGGCGGCCCGTCCGGTCGGCCCTTCTCGTAGACGCGGAGCTGTCCATCGGCCAGATCGACCAGTCGGGAGGAGTGTTTCTCCTCAGGTGTCGAGGTCATCGCTCCACCCCGAAGAACTCGGTGACGATTTTGTTGAACGGCAGCGGTGCCTCGACCGGGGGCACATGTGCGGCGGGCAGCAGCTCCAGTGACGCGCCCGGGATCGCCGCCGCGAGTTCCTCGGTCACTGACGGCGGAAAGAGCATGTCCTGCTCTCCTCCAATCACCAGAGCGGGGCAGCGTACCGCGCACAGCTCGGTCAGCAGGTCGTGCTCGCGTGCCTGGCCGTAGATGCTGCGCAGCGCCGCGGTGGTGTACCGATCGAACATCGTCCGCCGCAGATGTGTCTCCATTCTGACCATGCGTTCGCTGCCGGCGGCCGAGAAAAGAAAGCTCTTCAGCACCTCCCAGAAGTTGGGCAAATCGTCGCGGTCGAGGAAGCCGTTGAGCATCTTGAGGAAGATGCCCGCCGAGCCACCCGGCCGGGCGAAGGACGCGACCAGCCCGAGACGGCGGACCCGATGGGGATGGCGCAGCGCGAGGTGCTGGACGACGAGACCGCCGTGGGAGAGCCCCAGCACAGACGCCCTGGGGATGCCCAGCGTCTCCAGGAGCCTGTCCAGGTCGTCGGCGTGCTCGGCGTTGGAGGGGAAGCCGCGCCGGGACGGAGAGTCGCCGAATCCACGCATGTCGTAGGTGAGTACGGAGTAGTGCTGCGAGAGTTGACGGATCTGCCGTATCCAGGTGCCGGCCAGCGTCGAGACCAGGACGAGCGGCGGGCCCTCCCCCTGGATTCGGTACCTGATCCTGCCATTCCCGAGATCCATGGTTCGTCGTGTCATGGTCATTCCCTCACGCTGAGCCACTGCGCCCCGGTGCCGTAAATCTCCTCGATCTTGTGCCGGCGGGGCTTGGTGGTTTCGGTCATGCAACCGTCCGCCACGGAAGGCATGGCGGCCACGACCGAGAAGAAGTGAATGCGCTCCCAGGGGTGCAGGCGCTGGTTGACCGCCTTGAGCAGGGCCCTGCATCCGTCCTCGCTCCTTTCCCCCTCCGGGGAAGCCGGATCGAAGAACAGAAGAGCACCCAGGCTGGACGCATCGGTCTTCATGACGGCACACAACCCTGCCCCGGTGGCGGCAGTAACCGCTTCCTCCAGGGAGCGCAAGAAGACCTTCTCACCGTTGGGCAGGGCCACGAAGTCCCGTATACGTCCGTACACGCTCAGGTAGCCGTCCGCGTCGACGGCACCAACGTCGCCCGTCGGCCACCAGGCGTCCGGGTTCCGTGCCACCGGTACGATGCGGGGCCCGGACACCTCGCCATGGCGAAAGGGTGTGGGGGTGCGGACCAGGATCTCACCGGTGGCCGGGTCGGTCGTCACGTCCCCCCAGGGGATGGGACGGCCGACGGTGCCCGGCCGGGTGGCCCCGGGGACATTGAGGCCGATCATTCCGAGCTCGGTGGTGCCGTAGACCTCGTAGACTGGCAGTCCGTCGGCGCGCAGTTCGGTGAGCAGCTGTGGATCGGTGGGCGCGCTGCCCACGAACACCGCCTTCAATGCGTTCCCGAAAACCGACGCGTACGCCTTCGACATGCCGCCTTCCACGTCGTCCGGACCTTGTCGCCGCGCGATGTCCTGCGCTCGCTTGTGCAGGTGCTGCAGCGAGCGCGGTACGGCCACATGAAGGGTGGGAGACCAGTTGACGCTGTCCGTCGTGATGCGGGCCGGGTCGCTGAGGACGAAGTCCATCCCCTGCCCGAGCCCCCAGTACAGCATCATGCGCTGTGGCAGGTGGGACAGCGGCAGATAGAGCAGCAACCGGTCCCGGCCGTCGAACCCGTACAGTTCCGCGAACCGGTCCATGGTGTACAGCAGCGGGGCGGAGTGGACCGCGAAGAGTTTGGGTTCGGAGAGGGTGCCACTGGTCGAAACGATGGTGAACGGGCCGTTTCCGCGGTCCGCCGGTTCGAAGGCGTCCGACGGCGCACCATCGGCTTCACCGATCAAGGCGGCCGCCGACGGCGCCGCGCCGACGCTGTCGCCCAGGCATACCACGTCCATTCCCGCGGTACGGAAGGCGGCGACGCAGTCTGCCCGGTCGGTGAAGACCACGCGACAGCCGGCTTCGTCGGCGGTGGCCACGGCCCGGCCCTTGGGAGCGCTCGGATAGAGCGCGACCGAGACGGCCCCGGCCAGCAGGACCGCGAGATCCGCCAGGACCCACTCATAGGACGTCGCGCCGTGAATCGCGACCCGAGAGCCTGGGGTGACGCCTCGCTGCCGCAGGGCGGCGGCGAGCAGAGTCGCGTCACGGTGGCACTCCGGATAGGACACGGACATCCGGGTCCCATCGCGCCGGCACAGCAGAGAACTCGACGCCCTGCTCGGCATGGCGGCGACAATCCCGGTGAGCGTACAGCGGTCCCCGTATTCAACCATGACCATGTCAACCAACTCGTGGAGCCATGTCAACCAACTCGTGGAGCCGTGGCGGCCCGGTCAGAGCCGCCCCGCTCCAGCGCATCGGTGAACAGCTGGGCGTACGCGCGGAGGGTGTACTTCCAGGCGGCGACCATCACCGTGTACGCCTCCGAGGACTCCGCGCAGCGGTCGAATCCCTTACGGACGACCTCGATGTGCTCCTGGTCCTCGGTCGAGTGCACCTTGAGGAAGGACAACGCGTCCTTGGCGAACTCGTATTGCCGCATGGCCTCGGCCGCCTTGGGGGCGAGAGTGGCACCGAGCCCTTCCGTGGCGGCGGCGAACCCGATGATGCCGATGGGATTGGCGGCTCGAGCCAGATAGTGGTTCTGCCCCACCATGGTCCAGGTGCCGAGACCGGGGATGATGCCGAGGTACTCGTCGGGGGCGATACCCAGCTTCTCCAGATCTCGTACGCAGAGCCTGTTGTGGTGACGCTCGTCGCGTGCCAGGTCCAGGAACCAGTCCTGCAGCCATTCGCGGTCGCTGTGCGACGCCGCGGCCGACAGGAAGTAGGGGGTCTGGGTCACCAGGTGGTAGGTCTCGCGCAGGTAGGCCGCGTAGACCGGCTTGGTGAGCGTCCCCTCCAGGATGCACGCGATGAAAGGGTGTGTTTCGATGTACTCCGCCAGCACCGGCGCCGTCTCGGCTTCTGCCCGCGCGTACGCACTCGTGGTCATCTCATGCCTCCAGCAGGCCCAGCTTGGACATCGTCTCGCCGAATCGCGCTCGGGTACGGGGGATGTAGTCGGCCTCGACGAAACCCTCTTCGATCGCCCATGAGATGGTCTGCGAGAGCTCGCCGCCGAGGTAGTTGTCGAGGTGCTCCTGGTACCACTTGCAGTACTCGATGCCGCGGCGCCGGGTCTCCTCGCTCTCTTCGAGCAGGCGCTTGGCCACTGTCAGGCCGAAGCCCATGTGACGGCGCTCCTCGCGCTCGATGCGGGAGAACTCCGGGAAGTACTTGGGCTTGTTCCGGCCGAGCTGGTGCAGTTCCTCCATGGCCAGCACGCCCTCGGCATAGAGGTTCAGCCCGATGAGGACCTCGATCTCGTCGTCACTCTCATACAGCTTGCGGAAACGCCGGTCGATGTCGTCGATGCGGTACTTGTCGTGGTCGAACTCATCCCAGACCAGTCCCAGCCGCTCGACGCCCTCCTTGAACAGGCGGGCGTGCACGACCTCGTCGGACGCGTGGTGGATGAGGTACGACTTCTCACGCAGGTTCTCCCGCCGTGGGATCCAGCGGGCGCACAGGTCGATGATCTCCAGCTCGGAGTAGTAGAAGTTCAGGTACACGGTCAGCACCAGGTCCAGGGCGTTCGGACCGTGCTTCTCGGTGATTTCGTCCTTGAGGGTCGAACTGCTCATGGCGGTGCCTCCTTCACTCCGGGTGTGACTGCGGGGCGGTAAGCTCCTCCTCCACATCGATGGCGAGGGCCTTGAGGAACCTGCTGGTGAGGTTGTACGTGCCGATGGCGAGCACGATGTTGACGATCTCGGCCTCGGTGAACACGCCACGCAGCCGCTTGCGCAATGCGTCGGTGGTGCCGTCCGGGTCCTGCGTCAGCCGGTCGGCGAGTTCGAGGATCAGGGCTTCCTTCGGATCGAACACCTGAGTCTGCGCCCGGGAGTCGCCGACGGCGCTGATCTCGTGCTCGCCCATACCCGCCCGGCGAGCTGAGGCGCTCATGTGGGCCACGCAGTACGCGCATTCCTGGGCCTTGGCGGTGCTGAGCGCCGCCAGGGCCCGCAACCGGGGGCCGATGGTGGGCGAGGCGTAGATCTGCGCCCAGAAGGGGACGAAGGCTTGGAGCAGATCCGGGCAGTGCGCCATCGCCCGGAGGATGTTCGGCACGAACCCGTACTCCTCACGGACCGCGGCGAAGACGGAGCGCACCTCGGGGATGACGTCTTCATCCTGCTGAAGGTCGACGATTGCCATCAGATACCGCCTCTCAGGCTTCCGCCGATTCCCGCGGCTCGAACAATCCGAAGGTGATGGCCTCATGGACCAGTGCCCGTGCCCGGTCCGCCGGTTCCAGCTCCTTTTCCACCAGCAGTCGGACGAGTTCCTCGGCGGACCGGCTGCCGTCGGCCAGGTCCCGAATCGCCGACAGCGCCGGGGTGAGCGGCATACTGGTGCCGGAGGGGTGGCGCAGGACCTGCGACGACCTCAGATATCGGCCGTCCACGGCGAGTTCTTCCCCGAGCTCGATCGCCTCGGCCGGTATCACCGGCTGCCGCCAGTCCACGTTGACGCCGGCGGACTTGCCCTCGAAGATCCCCTCGATGGTGCCGCGCAGCTCCGCGGGGACGTCCAGCTGTGCCAGGAACCTGCGGTACCAGGAACGGTGCTGGAAGGCACCGGCGATGAGGGAGACGAAGGCTTTCTCCGGTGCGATTCCCGGCACGTCGAACTGGCTGCGCGCGTGCCAGAAGTAGGACTCCTTCGACCCGCCATGACCGCCGTGACTGCCGTGACCTCCGTAGAGGAAGTAGACCTGGGCACGCAGCCGCTCGAATTCCTGGCGGTAGGTGCTCTCGTAGAAGTCCAGCACCGTGTCACGGCTGATCGCGGGCTTGTCCAGGATCGTGTTCACAGCGGTCGCGGCCAGGTATCCGCTGAGCATCGACAGGTGCACCCCGGTCGAGAAAAGCGGGTCGATGAAGCAGGCCGCGTCGCCGACGGCGAGGTATCCGTCCCCGCTGAACCTGTCGTAGATGTACGACCAGTCGCGCTGAGCGTGGATCGTGTCCGCCTGTTCAGCGTCCTTCAGCCGCTCGACCAGCTCGGGTGTCCGCTCCAGGCAATTCTGGTAGTAGCGGTCCAGCCCGGATGCCTTATGCCTGAGGTACGACTCACGGTCGACGACGACGCCGATGCTGGTGAGGTCGTCGCGCAGCGGGATGAACCACCACCAGCCCTCGTCGAAGGTCGGCAGGAAGGTGTTGCCCGCGTCCAGTCCGGCTGGGCGTTCGGCCCCCCGCCAGTAGGTCCACAGCGCCATGTTCTTGAGGTAGGGGTCCCACTCCCGCTGATGCAGCCGCTTGGTCACCAGGCCGCCCTGGCCCGAGGCGTCCACAAGCCAGCGGGCGGTCACGGACCCGAGGTTGCCGGCCGCGTCCGTGTAGTCGACCCGTACGGTGCCGTCGTCACCGATCGCGAAGTCCGTGACGCGGTGCCCCTCACGCGCGTCGACGCCGTGTTCGCGGGCGTTCTCCAGCAGCATCTGATCAAAGGGGCCGCGCTCGACCTGGTAGCCGTAGTCGTACGGCATGGCCAGCGCGTCCTTGAAGTACACCGTCCACGGCTCGCGTCGTTCTCCCCAGACCCATTCGACGCCGTGCTTCTTGACGAACCCGGCATCTTCCAGTTTGTCCAGGACACCGATCATCTTGAGCAGGTCGGCAGTGCCGGAGAGCAGCGATTCGCCGATGTGGTAGCGGGGGAACTGCGCCGATTCGAACAGAATGACGTGCTTCCCGTACTGGGCCAGCAGGGTGCTCGTCATGGATCCCCCCGGCCCTCCGCCGATGACTACGACGTCGTACTCGCATGCGGAGTCCGTCATTTTTCTCCCGTCCCGGTGCTTCAGTGATATACGTCTACTGTGCTGTCGTACTCCATGAGGTAGCGGTAGAATGACGCGCTGGTTCTGAACGGCCGCGAGAACAGCTCGGCCACCCGCAGGAGCAGCGCGATACTTCGTCCGGAACCTTCGAGTTCCGTGTCGATGAACTCCTTTCCGGTTTCCTCGAAGCCGAGTGCGGCCAGCGGGCCGATGGGCGTCGTCGCGGTTTCGGTGAAGAGGTCGGCCATAATGTGCGTGGCGTTATGGACGACGGACCAGTGAATACATCCCTTCACCAGCGCGGCGAGCACTCCGTACGGCATCAAGTCGTACCGCTGGTTGCGGTACTCGGGGAGGATCATCAGCCGCTGACACTCGATGAGCCGCCGGTCGGGAGCGCGCAGATCGTCGATGGAGACGAACTGCTCGATGGGCAAACCACCGCTTCCGTCTTCCACCAGCCGCATGGTGCCGACCGCCCGACCTTCGGCGCGGGCGAGCAGATAGGTGGCCTGCGCGTCGTAGCGATCCTTGTGCCGGGGCCCGTTCGCCGCGGGGAGCCAGCCGCACTCCTGCCCATACACCGCCTCCCACAGCGCGTCCACGGCTTCGAAATCCGCTTCGGTCGAGGCGATGTACAGGAAGAACGGTTGATCAGAGTTCTTGGGCTCCTCGCGGAATTTCCAGCCCGCGAGATGCTTTTTCGAGGGTCTTCCGGCCGTCGACCTGTCCCCGGAACACGTCAGGCCTTGAGATGCCGACCAATTTTCCATGATTACCACACACGCTTATGCCGTGTCGGGAGAGGGAAAGCGGCCCCGGTGCGGCGGGCGACCTTTCATGGCCGCGAACTGCTCGACGAGGCCAACTGATTCGACGTACACGATAACGCTGCCCGCAAGCAGGACACGCCAACGGGTAACGCTCGCTGCTTATGGCAGTTAACGGCATGCCTCGATGCCGAGCAATAATGCCCGCGAAGAGCCGCGTCAAAATCCAGCCACCTTTGGCGAGTTCCCGGCAGTGCAGCCCGCCGCATATACCCCCTTGCGCGCCGATCTGGTCGCCCCAGACAACCCCACAAGACCGTTCCGCACTTTGGCCAGTTGCTGGACCCTGAACAGTCATAACGCTTGTCAGGTTGTGCGCGGGCTGCACGGGGCGAGGCGCAGGCGCTGGTTCCGTGAGCGGCGAATACAGGACATGAGTGCGAGATCCAGCCAGAGTGCACGGCACTGTTGGCCGCTTATCGAAATTCTGGGATCCTCGTCCTTCGGGTCGGCTCTCGACGCCCCCCATTCAAACCTGGTTCGAATATCCTCTGGGCCCAGGCCGAGTACCTGACCACCAATTCCCTGGATTGTGTTCCGGCTGGTGCGGGCTCAAATGGACGGCCGCTGGAAGACGTCACACAACGGATCGCACAAAGGAATCCAGTCGTATGGCCACCGTGACACCGAACCCATTGACCGAATCCGGCATGGGCACCATCCTCTCTGCCGCGGAGGGCACCGACCTCGCGGCCCTCGGATCGGACATCCGCGAGGCGGCCCCGGTAAGCGGCTGCGTACTCGTCAGGGGCCTCAGCCTCGACGAGCAACAGTTCCAGAGCCTGGTGCACGCCGTGGGAGAGACCGTTCACCACAAGTTCGGCGAGGGACAGGCCGACCTGCTCAAGCTCAACGCCTCGCATGACGTCGGCAAGGTCGTCACAGGGCGCGGCCCTCTCCCGCTGCACACTGACGGCATGCTGGTCGGCGAGCGCACCGACCTGATCATGTTGTACGCCGCCGACTTCCAGGACGAGCCGGGGTCGGGTGAAACCTTCGTCTGCGACCAGTTGTCCGCGTGGAACGAAATGCCGGAAGATCTTCGGCAGCCGCTCGAGCACGCCGGCTCCCTCGAATATCTCGTCGAGGAACGCGGCTATTTCCCCAACGTGCCGGAGGATTGGTACTCCATCCCCGCGGTACGTGACCATGGTCGGGTACGTTCGCTCAATCTTGCGCTGAACTTCCCCGACGGCGCCGACGTACGCGGCTGGCGGGCACGGGTCCCCAACATGTCACTCGAGGAGTCCAGCCGTTTTCTCTCGCGCCTCGATGCCTACCTTCGCGAGCCCCGCTACACATACCAGCACCGTTGGCGCGTCGGCGATCTGGTCGTGATCGACAACCAGCGCACTCTACATGGTCGAACCGCGATCGGTACCGGTGGCACCCGGGTACTGTTCCGCGGCCAGATCGCTCTCTGAGGCAGGAATATCGGAGGAACCACGGATGGATTTGTCCTTCAAGGATCAATGGCGGCTTCCGGCCGTAGTGCCGAGCGAGGTGTTCACGCGCACGGCGGAGATCGCGGTCGAATGGCTCCAGTCACTGGACAGTCGGCCGATCGCAGAGTCGGCGACCGTCCACGATCTGCGCTCACGACTCGGCGGCCCGCTCCCCCGTGACCCCGTCGATCCGCTGGAGGTCGTGGAAGACCTGGCCCGCGCGGCTGAGCCGGGACTGGTCGGGATACCCTCGGGCCGCTATTTCGGGTTCGTGCTCGGAGGAGGTCTGCCGGCCGCCGTCGCCGCCGACTGGCTCACCTCCGTCTGGGACCAGGCTCCCGCGATGTACGCGTGCGGGCCGGCCGCCGCTGTCACCGAAGAAGTGGCGGGTGCATGGCTCCGGCAGCTGCTGGGGTTTCCGGACGACGCCTCGTTCGCCTTCGTTCCCGGGTCCCAGATGGCCCATCTCACGTGCCTGGCCGCAGCCAGGCACCACGTCCTGCGAGCAGCGGGCTGGGACGTCGAGGAGCTGGGACTGAACGGAGCCCCGCCCATCCGGGTCCTCACGGGCGCCCGGCGCCACGCAAGCGTCGACCGGGCCCTCCGGTTCCTGGGCATCGGGAAGGCCTCGTTGACCCTCATTCCCACTGACGGTTCCGCCCGGATGCGAGTCCCCCGGCTACGCGAGGAACTCGCCGCCGACGACAGTCCGGCCATCATCTGTGCCCAGGCCGGCGAGATCAACACCGGCGCCTTCGACGATATGGACGCCATCGCCGACGTCGCGGCCGAGGCTCGGGCATGGCTCCACATCGACGGGGCCTTCGGCCTATGGACCGCCGCAAGCCCCGCGCTTCGCCATCTGGTCAAGGGCGCCGGGCGCGCCGATTCCTGGGCCTTGGACGCCCATAAGTGGCTCAACGTCCCGTACGACTCCGGTCTGGCCTTCTGCGCCCACCCGCAGGCCCACCGGGCAGCGATGAGTGTTTCAGCGGACTATCTGGTGCAGGGCGGTCCGGGAGAGCCACGGGAGCCCATCAACTGGACTCCCGCCTTCTCCAGGCGCGCCAGGGGGTTCGCCGTCTACGCGGCGCTCAGGTCCCTTGGCCAACGGGGTGTCGCGGAGCTGGTGGAGCGGACCTGTGCACACGCGCGGACCTTTGCCGAGGGCTTGGCCGACATACCCGGCTGTCGCATCCTGAACGAGGTCGTGATCAACCAGGTTCTCTTCCGGTTCGAGGACGACGAGACGACGGAGCGGGTCCTGCGCCGGGTTGTGGACAGCGGCGAGGCGTACATGAGCGGAACCTCCTTCGACGGCCGACGAGCTATCCGCATATCGGTGTCCAACTGGCAGACGGACGATGGTGACGTCGCTCGTACTCTTGAGGCGTTCCGGAACGCTGTGGGCCGTCAGGACACCGATGGATCCGCCGACATGGGAGGAACGAGTGCCTCGCACCGTCCGTGACCTTGCCGGTGGGACGACGGCTGCCATCAGTGCTCGCTCCGACCCGGTGATCCGGGTAGGGAATGCGCCCAGTCGGAGAGCAGGGTACGGATCGCGGCGACAAGCGCGAGGGGCTGGTCGAGCATGATGTGATGTCTCGCGCCGGGGATCTCGATGACTGAGGCGACCCGGCCGAGCTGGTCATACATGGCGTCGCGGCGTTCCGGCTGGACCATGCCGTGCTCGGCGTGCACCAGCGCCACCCGGCAGTCCAGTCGGATCAACGGGTTCTCGACCCGCTCCCGCGCGAATATGGCGGGGTCCCATTTCCAGGTCCAACCACCGGGCACCTCGCGGATGGATGTGGCGGCGACATGATCGGCGACGTAGCCGAGCACCGGTTGGTTGGGCATGGGACTGAACTGGCCGATGATCGCCTCACGCGAGGGATAGCGGCGTGTCGCCGCCCCGAAGGCGCGCCGTTCCCGCGTCGCGCGTTTCTCCGCCACTGGGCCGACCATGGGAGAGTCGATCAGGACAGCCCCCTCGATGCGGTGCCCGGACAGCGCGGCCAGCCGGAGCGTCACCGCGCCTCCCAGGCTGTGCCCGATCACCACTGGCGGCGCGTCAAGTCCCGCGTCCGCGATGACGGCGAGCACTTCACGCATCCAGATCTCGAGGCCGTACGCGTCGCGCCTACCGCTGTCGCCGTGCCCGGACAGGTCCAGCGCGACGACCCGCCCGCCGCTGACCAGCAGCGGGCCGACATGATCCCACCAGCGCGAATGTGCGGCGGCCCCATGCACGAGTACGACGCCGCGCCCGGTCGGCTCGCCCCAGGCCCGGTAGGCGATCGGGGTGCCCGCCACCGTGATCTCATGTTCGGTGACCGGCGTGGCCAGCGCGGTGGTGTACCACGCGGGTGGCGCGGCGGAATCCGGATCAGCCGATGTGGTCATACAGGAGAGTCAACCAGAGGTTGGCGACCAACGAGCGGGATCCTCGCCTCAGTTGATATCGTCGCCTATCATTTCCAAGATCCCTGCCGCATTCTCCACCATCGAGCCACTGAGCCAGCAGCCACCACCACCAGGGCCAGGGACGCCAGGAGAGAGGCGGAGCACCATGACCGATGAGTTCGGGATCGACGGGAAGACGCTGCTCGTCACCGGCTCCGGCCGTAATCTCGGCAAGGCGATCGTCCTCGAGTTCGCTGCCCGCGGCGCGAACGTCGTCATCAACTCGAGGTCGAACGCGGACGAGGCCAACCAGGTCAAGGACGAGGCGGAAGCCCTCGGCGCGAAGGCCATCGTCGTGCTCGGCGACGCGGCCGAGAAGTCGACGGTGCTGGAGTTGAAGGACCGGGCGGAACAGGCGTTCGGGCACGTGGACATCTACGTGAGCAACGCCGCCCGGCGGCTGCACAAGGACTTCTGGGATACGACGGACGAGGACTGGCACCTCCACCTCAACCAGCAACTGACCGCGTCGTGGCACCTCGCCAAGGCGTTCGCGCCGGGGATGCGCGAGCGCGGCTGGGGCCGAATCGTGCACATGAACGGGCCGGACGGCTGGATCGGCGGCCCGACCCGGATCCCCCACTCCACCGCCAAGGGCGGATTGCGGACCCTTACCCGCTCCCTGTCCCGCAGCCTCGGGCCGTTCGGGATCACGGTGAACGACATCAACCCGGGGTTCGCCGACACGATCCGCGACTTGGAGACCCATCCGGGGATGACTCCCGGGCGGTCGGAGCGGTTCGCCCGGGAGACCATCGCGATCAAGCGGCAGCCGCAGCCCGCGGAGATCGCCTGGGCGTGCGCGTTCCTCGCGGCCGAGCGGTCCGCGGCCATCACAGGCGCCGCCATTCACGTCGACGGCGGCCAGTTCATGATCGGCTGAGTGCCCGCGAAGGGCTCACCGGAAGCGTTTGAGAAACCCGGACAGCGCCACGTCCGGGTCCTGTGCCACTGCCGAAACCATTGACGCGTAGGTGTCCGCCATGGCGGACACGAGCTCCGGTGGATAGACCCCCTCGGCCCAGCGCAGCACGCCGCTCAGCCCGTCCGGCCGGGGGGTGATGAACAGTTCCAGGTCGAAGTGGCTGCTCACACCGGCGGGGAAGGGCAGTGACACCGCCTCCAGACCGTTGAAGTCCGCCCCGGCGGCGCCGTCCGCGTTCGGCGGCGTGGCCAGCATGTTGAACGCCACCTCCCCGGCCCGGGACACGGTCCGTGGCGTCGTGCCGGGGTGGGTCACCACATTGAAGATCGGGTACTCCTGGTGGGCCATCGCGTCCAGGGACGTGGTCCGGGTCAGCCGCAGCACGTCCCGGAACGTGGGCTCGGCGGGCAGGTCCACCCGCAGATAGGTCAGATTGGCGAACTGCCCCACGGTGTTCCAGGCCTCGGGGCGGATCCGGTTGGCGTGGATCGAGCAGACCACCAGCCCGAGTTCCTCGGTCGCCGCGTGCAGCACGCTGAACCACAGGGCCAGCAGCGCCGCGAACAACGTGGTGCGCTCGGCGGTGGCGAGCTCCCGCAGCGCGGCCACATCGCCGGATACGAACGCGATATCGACCGTTCTGGACGGCGGCCGCCGCTCGCCGAACTTCTCCGCCCGCTGACGCAGCCCGGCCCACTTCAGCCGCGGCGCCTGCCGGTCCCAGTACTCGGCGTGGCGGCGGCCCGGCTCGCCGGCCAGCCGTGCGTCCCGCCAGGCGTAGTAGTCGCCGGGCAGCCACTCGACGACCGGGAGCGGCTCGGTCGCCACACCGGTTTCGGCGTTGTAGAACCGGGCCAGGTCGCGGCGGATCAGGGCATTCGACCACGCGTCGGTGACCCGGTGGTTCACGTTGATCAGCAGCAGATGCTCGGTGTCGGCCAGCCGGTACAGGTCGGCCGTGAGCGGCAGGCCGTCCGGGTCGAACATCTCGGTCATGCGCGCGAGGATCAGCCGCTCGGCCTCGTCCGGCTCGGATACGACGGTCTCGCTCAGCGGCAGGTGAACACCGGGTGGCAGGACGTGCTCGCGCAGCCTCCGCAGACCGGCCCGCTCGTACGTGATCCGCAGCGCCGCGTGCCGGTCCACCACCCGGTCGAGCGCACGGCTGAGCGCGGCCCGGTCCAGTGGTCCACGGAACCGGTAGAGAATGGGCACGCTCATCAGGCCACCGGCGAGAACTCTGTCGTCCGGCACCATCAACCGGTGCTTGTCCGACTCGGTCATCGGCCCGCTCCTTCCGTGGTACCGGATGTCCGCTCGCCGATCGCCGCGGCCATCGCCTCGATCGTCGTGATGTCGGTGAAGAGCTCAGCCGGGGTGATGGCCACGCCGAGGCTGTCCTCGACCAGGCTCAGCAGCGCCATCCCGGCCATGGAGTCCCCGCCCAGGGCCATGAAGTCGTTGTCCACGCCGATGTCCTCCCGCTTGAGCACGAGCGACCACAGCCCCTTGAGCATGGCCTCGACCGGCGTCCGGGGCGCGGTCCGCCCGTCCGACTCCGCCGTCGGCCCGGCCGCGGTCAGCTCCTCGGCCAGCACCCTGGCCAGCGAGCCGCGCTGGATCTTGCCGGATTCGGCGACCGGGATGTCCGCGCGGCGCAGGAAGACCCGGGGAACTTTGACCGGTGCGAGCCGCTGCCCGAGGTACGTCCGGAACTCCTCGTCGCCCAGCGTCGCGCCCGGCCCGAGTACGAGCACGGCACCGAGGTGTTCGTCGCGGACCGGGTCCGGGATGCCGAACGCGACCGCCTCGGCCACCGCGGGATGGCTCAGCATCGCGGCCTCCACCTCGAACGGCGACACCTTCTCGCCGCCCACGTTGATCATCTCCTTGACCCGCCCGGTGATCAGGAACGAGCCGTCCGGCAGCAACCGGCCCAGGTCACCGGTGCGCAGCCAGCCGGCCCCTTCCGTGTCGCCTGCGGAGCCGCCGCGAACGAACGGGGACTTAAGGCCGGGCGGCCACACGTACCCGTGCATGACGTTGGCGCCGCGGATGACGATCTCGCCGGACGCGTCCGGCGCGGTGCTGACCTGGCCGTGCTGGTCGAGGACCGCGACCTCGGAGCCGGTCGGGACGAGCCCGGCGGCGCCCGGGTCGCCAGGCAGCGGGGTCGAGGCGATCTGGTGCGCCTCGGACATCCCGTACGACTCGACCACCGGCAGGCCGTAGCCGGTTTCGAGCTCGGCCCGCAGGCCCGCGGTCAGGGCTCCGGAGCCGCAGCGGACGAAGCGCAGCGGGCCGGGCCAGTCGCGGTCCCGGGGGACGTGCCGCACCATCAGCCGGTGCATGGTCGGGGTGGCCGAGAGCCAGGTCGCCTCGCTGTCCAGCGCGTGCCGCAGTGCGGTGGCCGGGTCCGGGGCCGGCGCGCAGACGATGCTGCCGCCCGGGAGCAGCGAGGCGATCAGCGAACCGACCAGGCCCTGAACGTGGAAGAACGGCATGATGTTGAACCGGCGGTCGGAGTCGGTCAGATGGTAGGCGTCCACCGTGGCCTGGGCGGCCGCGACCACGCCGGCGGCGCTGAGGGACACGACCTTGCCGATGGAGGTCGTACCCGAGGTCCGCAGCAGCAGCGCCTCGTCCGGATACGGCCCGGTCGCCGCCGTCTCGGCCGGGCGGCCGCCGTCCTGCGGCTCCACCACCAGGTCCTCGCCGGTGAACCGGAGCGTCACCGCCGGTGCCTTGGCCGCCGCCACCTGCTGCGCGGCGGCGGTTCCGGCCCCGTCGGCCAGCACGATCAGCGCGACGTCGAGCGTGTCCAGGTAGTCCTGGGTCTCGGTGGCCGACCAGAGTGGGTTGACCGGGCAGCACGCCGCGGCGGCGAGCACGCCGAGCAGCAGCGCGGCACTGTCGGCGTCCTCTCCCGGGACCACCGCGACCCGGTGCCCGGGGCGCACCCCGAGCCCGGTCAGCGCCGCGCGGACGGCGTGCATGCGGCCGGACAGGCGCCGGTAGCTCAGCCCGGCCGGGTCGCCCGGCGCGAGGATCGCGGGCGCGTCACCCCGGATCCGCGCATGACGCTCAATGACCGCGAGTACCGGGCTGCCGGCATCGGGGTTCGACATGGAACAACCTTTCCGTGGACTTGGATCGTGGGTGAGTGCCTCGGTCATGCCGTCGCCGTCCGGTGGAACCGCAGGCCGGTGATCCGCGCGACCGGGGCGCCGTCGGCCGACACCAGGTCCAGGTCGCTCAGGTCCCCGCGACCGCGCACCCGGCACCAGACCTCCGCCGGCACGTCGTCGAAGAGTTCGAGCCGCTCGGCCCCGGCCACGCTCCCCCCGGCGGCGGCCAGCCGGAGGCAGCCGTCGAGCACCTCGGCGGCGGAGTCGCCCGTGACCTGGATCAGTCCGCCGTCGGCGCGGTCCGGGAGGTCGCCGGCCGGTTCCGGCTCGGCGATCTCCGCATCCAGGTACGCCGTCCAGCCGGCACCGGACGCACCGGACGCACGGACGTACCCGCCGATCCGCATCGGCACCGCACCGGTACGCACCGCGGTCTGCACCGCGGCCGGCCCCACCGACTCGGTGGCCGGCTCCGGGAAGACCAGGTCGCGCAGCGCGGCCGGCGCACCGACAGCGCGTGCGGCGGCCACCGCCCAGTCGGCGCGCGCACCGGCGGACAGCACGGGTGTGGCGTCCGTCCGGCCGAACCATCGCTGGGCGGGGTCGGCCAGTTCAACCGCCGTCCCGAGCAACGGGTGCGCGCCCGCCGCAGCCGGCGCCGGCCAGAAGCGACGGCGCTGGAACGGGTAGGTGGGCAGTCCGGCCCGGCGCCGGCCGGAGCCGGCCGACACCGCGGTCCAGTCCACCGACGCGCCGTTGACATAGGCCTCGGCCAGGAAGCTCAGCACGCGCGAGGCGTCGCCCTGGTCGCGCAGCAGCACGCTGGTCACCCAGCCTCGGTCGTCGACATCGGCCAGGACGCCGCTGACCGCTGGGCTGAGCACGCCGTCCGGGCCGACCTCGAGGAAGCCGGTGACGCCCCGGTCGCGCAGCAGCCGTACGCCGTCCTCCAGTCCGTCCGGTGTCTCGGCCGGGCGGCTCCAGTAGCCGGGGCTCGCGATCTCCGAGGGATCGAGAAGTTTGCCGGTCACCGCGGAAACCACCGGGATGGACGGTGCGGAGAAGGCGATCTGCTCCACCGTCTCCCGCAGCCCGGTCCCGCCGGCCCGCGCGACCACCAGCCGGCCGGCGTCGGCCAGGGAGAACACACCGGCCAGGTACGCCGCTGCCACCTCGCCCACCGAGTCGCCCAGCAGGAAGTCGGGACGCAGTCCGTATGACCGCAGCAGCGCCGCCAGTGCCACCTCGACCGCGAAGACCCCGGCGTGCTCCTCCCGTCGCCGCGCGTCCGCCTCGGAACCGATCAGCGGCTCCAGGGAGGCCTGTGCCTCCTGCAGCGCGTCCGCGAAGACCGCTGACCGCTCGGCGAGCCGGAGGGCCATGCCGGGCCAGGAGGACTCGGCGCCGGGGAAGAGGAACGCGACGCGCCCTGGCCGGGTCACCGCCGTACGGGCGTACGCGACCGGCTGCCCCTCGGCAACGCTGCGAAGCCCGGCGACGAGGTCTTCCCGGTCGGCCGCCCACACCACCGCGCGGCAGCGGAAGCCGACCCGGTTCGCGGCCAGCGATGCGGCCACGTCCGCCGCCGGCACGTCCTGGTTGCGCCCGGCCCAGTCGGCGACGTCCGCCGCCAAGGCCCGCAGCGCACCGTCGGTACGCGCGGACACCGCCCATGGCACCAGGTCGCCCAGAGCCGATTGGGCCGGGGTGTCGCTGCCGGGCGGCACCGGCGCGGCGGGGGCCTGTTCCAGGATCACGTGTGCGTTGGTGCCGCTGATCCCGAACGTCGATACACCCACGCGCCGCGGACGCCCGTCGGACTCCCACGGCCGGGCCTCGGTCAGCAGCCGTACGTCGCCGGCCGACCAGTCGATCTGCCGTGACGGCTCGTCCACGTGCAGCGTCGCCGGCAGCGTCCCGTGCCGCATCGCCTCGACCATCTTGATCACCCCGGCCACGCCCGACGCCGCCTGGGTGTGGCCGATGTTCGACTTCACCGACCCCAGCCACAGCGGCCGCTCCTCGGGGCGGTCCTGGCCGTAGGTGGCGAGCATCGCCTGGGCCTCGATCGTGTCGCCCAGATGGGTCCCCGTCCCGTGCCCCTCCGCCGCGTCGACGTCGGAGCCCGACAGGCGGGCGTCGGCCAGGGCCCGGCGGATCACCCGCTCCTGCGCGGGGCCGTTCGGCGCCGACAGCCCGTTGCTCGCCCCGTCCTGGTTGACCGCGCTGCCGCGCAGCACCGCCAGCACCGGATGCCCGAGCCGTCGCGCCTCCGACAGCCGCTCCAGCAGCACCACGCCCACGCCCTCGGACATTCCCATGCCGTCAGCGGCCTCGGAGAACGACTTGGACCGTCCTACCGCCGAGATCGCGCGTTGCATCGCGAGTTCCGCGAGCGGCCCCGGCGTGGACATCACCGTCACTCCCCCGGCCACGGCCAGCGAGCACTCCCCGCTGCGCAGCGCCTGGGCCGCCAGGTGCATCGCCACCAACGACGACGAACAGGCGGTGTCGATCGTCACCGCGGGACCTTCGAAGCCGAACGTGTACGCCACCCGGCCGGACGCGACGCTCGACGCGTTCCCCGTCATCAGATAGCCCTCGGCCCCCTGCTGCGCGGCGACCGCGGCCGCGTAGTCCTGGCCGGCCAGGCCGGCGTAGACGGCGGTGTCCGTGCCCTTCATCGCGGTCGGGTCCAGACCGGCCCGTTCCAGCGCCTCCCAGACGACCTCGAGCAGCAGCCGCTGCTGCGGATCCATTGCCAGCGCCTCACGCGGGGACACCCCGAACAGCACCGGGTCGAAGTCCGCCACCCCGTCCAGGAAACCGCCCTCCCGCGTGTATACGCGGCCCGGCGTGCCCGGCGTCGGATCGTAGATGGCCGACAGGTCCCAGCCGCGGTCGTCCGGGAAGGCTCCGACCGCGTCCTCGCCGTCCCTGACGAGCCGCCACAGATCCTCGGGCGAGGCCACCCCGCCGGGGTAGCGGCAGGCCATCGACACGATCGCGATCGGTTCGCCCGCCGCCGCCGGGGCCGGGGCGGCCTTCTCGGCGGCCGCGGCCGCGCCGGTCACCTGGGCCACCAGATACTCGGCCAGGTCCTGCGGCGTCGGGTAGTCGAAGACCAGCGTGGCCGGCAGCGTCAGCCCGGACACCACGGCCAGCCGGTTGCGCAACTCCACCGCCGTCAGCGAGTCGAAGCCGAGGTTGCGGAACGCCTGATCGGCTTCGATGCCGCTGTCGTCGCTGTGGCCGAGGACCACCGCGGCGTGCTCGCGCACCAGGTCCAGCACCACCCGCGGATGCTCGCCGGGCGGCAACTGAGCCAGCCGGCGGGCCAGCGCACCGCCGCCGGCACCGGCCACAGCCGCCCGCCGGGGCGCACGGCCCAGGCCCTGCAATGCCGTCGGCACCGGTGTCCCCGCCGCGATCGCCTGACGGATCGCACCGACGTCGAGACCCGCCGCAAGCACCGGCCGGCCCAGGCCCAGCGCCCGGTCCAGCAGGGCGAGCGCCTGCTCCGTGCTCAGCACCACACCACCGCTGCGGGCCTGGCGAGCCCGATCCGCCTCGGTCAGCGCGGCGGTCATGCCGCTCGTCTGCTCCCACATGCCCCAGGCGATCGAGACGGCGGGCAGCCCTTCGGCCATCCGGTGCGCGGCGAGGGCGTCCAGGTAGGCGTTGGCCGCCGCGTAGTTGCCCTGCCCGGGGTTGCCCAGCAGCCCCGACAGCGACGAGAACAACACGAACGTCCGCAGATCCCGATCCCGCGTCGCCTCGTGCAGGTACCGAGCGGCGTCCGCCTTGGCGGCCAGCACCCGGCCCAGCGACTCACCGGTCAACGAGGTCACCGGGGTGTCCTCCAGCACGCCGGTCGCGTGCACCACCCCGACCAGCTCCGGGACACCCGCCACCAGCGCGTCCACCGCGACGCGGTCGGACAGGTCCGCCGCGACGATCCGCACTCGCGCCCCGAGCGCAGCCAACCCGGTCGTCAACTCGGCGGCGCCGGGCGCATCCGGTCCGGAGCGGCTCGCCAGCACCAGATCCCGAACCCCGTGCCGGACCACCAGATGCCGAGCGACCATGCCACCCAGCGTCCCGGTCCCGCCCGTGATCAGCACCGTGCCGTCGCCCACCCCGGGCATCCGCAGCACGATCTTGCCCACGTGCCGGGCCTGGCTCATGTATCGCAGCGCCGCACCCGCCTGAGCGGCCGGGAACACCGTGACCGGCAGCGGAACGGCCTGTTCCAGGACCCGCCGCCAGATCACCGCGAGCCGGTCCGGGTCCAGATCCGCCAGATCGAACGGCACCTGACGCGGATCACGGATATCGATCTTGCCCAGCTCCACGAACCGGCCGCCCTCGGCCAGCATCCCCAGCGACGCGTCCAACAACTCCCCGGTCAACGAGTTCAACACCACGTCGACCTGGCCGAACTCGGCCGCGAAGTCCGCCGTACGCGACGAAGCGATACGGGTCACGCCCAGCTCGGCCACCGCCGCCTGCTTGGGCGGGCTCGCCGTCGCGAACACCTGCGCCCCGGCCGCCAACGCCAGCCGGACCGCCGCCGTGCCCACGCCGCCGGAGGCCGCATGGATCAGCACCCGATCGCCCGAGCGCACCCGGCCCAGATCGAACAGCGCGTGATAGGCGGTCAGATACGCGGTCGCGACCCCGGCCGCCTCGACATCGCTCCACCCGTCCGGGACCGGCGCGACCAGCCGCGCATCGATCACCGCCAGCGGGCCGAACGCCGCGAACATCCCCATCACCCGCGTGCCGACCGGCAGGCCCCGCACTTGGGACCCCGTCTCGACCACCACACCGGTGCCCTCGCCGCCCGGAGGACGGGGGTCGCCGGGAAGCATGCCCAGCGATGAAACCACGTCGCGGAAGTTCACTCCGGCCACGCGGACCGCGATGCGGATCTCATGCGGTTCCAGCGGCCGTTCGGCGTCCGGGGCCGGCACCGCACGCACCTCGTCCAGGTCGCCGTCCGGACCCCATTGGAGCCGCCACGCACCCTCGCCCATCGGCAGCTCCGGCCCGTTGGGGACCGGACGCAGCCGGGGTACCAGCACTGCCCCGTCGCGCAGGGCCATTTCTCGTTCGCCGGTGGCCAGTGCCGCGGCGACGACCGCGTCGGACCCGGGGCGGCCGTCGTCGTCCAGCAGCACCAGACCCGCGTCGGGGTGCTCGGACTGCGCCGACCTGACCAGGCCCCAGATACCGGCCTCGGCCAGACCGGCCACGGTGTCGCCCGGCGCTGCCGCCACCGCGTCGCGGGTACGAACCGCCAACCGTGACCCCGCCGGATACTCTGCCCCCAGCCACGCCTGTACCAAGGCCAGCGCCGCGGACACGTCGGCCGGGTCGGCCCACGCAAGCACCGGCCGGCCCACCGCGTCGGGCAGCGCCGGGCCCACCCGGTCCCAGGCCTCCTCCGGTGCCGGCCCAAGACTGATCGGCGCCCATTCCAGCGACAGAAGCCCGGCGCCCGCGGCGGGGGCGGCGCCCAGGCGGCTGGTGTCGGCGGGGCGGGAGATGATCGCGCCGGCCGATATCACCGGCTGCCCCTCGCCGTCGGCGGCCAGCAGGGAGAACGCGTCCGGCCCGGCCGGGCTCAGCCGCACCCGCAGCGCCGACGCCCCGGTCGCGTGCAACCGTACGTCCCGCCACCCGAACGGCAGCAGAACCTGGTCGCTGTCCCCGACCGCGTCGCGGATCGCGGCGACGAGAAGGGCATGCAGCGCGGCGTCCAGCAGCGCCGGATGTATCCCGAACCCGTCCAGCCCCTCCGCCGCGGCGGCCGGGAGCTCCACCTCGGCATACACGTCCTCGCCGAGCCGCCAGGCCGCTTGCAGCCCACGGAACGCGGGGCCGTATTCATACCCGCGAGCCGCTATGTCCGCGTAAGCGTCGCTGACGGGCAACGGCTGGGCGCCGGCCGGCGGCCACTGCCCTTCCAGACCGGCGACCGTCCCCTCCGGGTCGGCCAGGGTCGCGGTCGCGTGCCGGATCCACTGCTCCCCCGTACGGGAGAACACGCCCGCCTGGCCGCCCTCCACCGACACCTGCACATCGACCGGACTGCCGCCCAGGACCAGCGGCTGCTCGAACGTGATCTCGGCGATCGCCGGCAGCCCGGCCCGGTCCCCGGCGTGCAGGACCAGCTCCGCCAGCGCCGCCCCGGGGACCAGTACCGTCCCCGACACCGCGTGATCGGCCAGCCACGGGCTCGTGGCGGTCGACACCCGCCCCGACAGCACCCAACCGGCGTCCTCGGCCAGCCGTACCGCGCTGCCCAGCAACTGGTGCCCGGTGTCACCGCGGGCGACTCCGCCCCCGGAGGCCCAGTAGCGGCGGTGCTGGAACGGATACGTCGGCAGCGTGACCGGCCGGCCCCCGGCTGTCAGACGCGCCCAGTCCACCGTCGCGCCGTGGGTCCACGCGTCGGCCAGAGAGGCGAGCAGGCGCCGCTGCCCGCCGTCGTCCCGCCGCAGCGAACCGACCGCCCACCGTCCCTCGATTCCCTGCATCAGGACCGGATGCGGGCTCACCTCGACAAACCCCTCGACGGGCATCCCCGCGACCGTCTGGGCGAACTTCACCTGCTCCCGCAGGTTCCGCCACCAATAGCCGGCGTCCAGGGTCGCCGTATCGATCGCCGTGCCCGTCACCGCCGAATAGAACGGCACCCGGGCCGTCCGCGGTGTCACCTCCACTGCCAGCAGGTCTTCGCGGACCGCCTCCACCAGCGGGTGGTGACTCGCGTAGTCGACCTCGACCCGCCGGGCCCGGATGCCCGCCGACTCACACCGCGCGACCAGCGACTCCAGCGGCGCCGGGGCACCGGAAACCACCACCTGCGAGTCAGCGTTGACCGCCGCGATCCGCAGACCGTCCCGCAGCAGGCCTTCGACCACGTCCGGGGCCGCGGAGACGGACACCATCCCGCCCGTACCCGCCAGCGCCCGCAACGCCCGGCCTCGCGCGGTGACCAGGCCGAGGGCGTCTTCCAGGGACAGCGCGCCCGCGAAACAGGCCGCGGCCAGCTCGCCCTGTGAATGCCCCACCACCGCCGATGGGACCACTCCGGCGGCTTCCCACACCCGGGCCAGACCGACCATCATCACGAACAAGGCGGGCTGGACCACTTCGACCTGGTCCATTCCCACCCCGGAGACCAGCGCGTCCCGCAGCGGCCAATCCACCAGCCGCTCGCATTCGGCCACGAACTCCGCGAACACCGGCGAGCAGGCCAGCAACTCCCGGCCCATCCCCAGCCACTGCGAACCCTGCCCCGGGAACACAAACGCCACACCACCGCTGTCCGCCGCCCGACCCGGCTCCACCCGCGTCAAAGCCTCGTCCAGCTCCGCCCGGTCAGCACCCAGGACAACCGCCCGGTACTCCAGGCCCGCCCTCGAACCGGCCAGCGACACCGCCACATCCGCGACGGGCGTGTCGACCGGGACATCGGATGCCAGCCGCGCGGCCAGCGCCTGCAGAGCGGCCTCCGACCGCGCCGACAAAACCCACGGCACCAGACCACCCGTCACCACCGGGTCACTCGCGCGGGACGGCGCCGGCGCGGCGGGCGCCTCCTCCACGATCACGTGCGCGTTCGTACCGCTGATCCCGAAAGACGACACGCCCGCCCGCCGGGGCCGCCCCGTGGATTCCCACGGGCGTGCCTCGGTCAGCAGCCGCATATCGCCGGCCGTCCAGTCCACGTGCGGTGACGGCTCATCGGCGTGCAGCGTCGCCGGGAGCGTCCGATGCCGGAGCGCCTCGACCATCTTGATCACACCGCCCACACCGGCACCCGCCACGGTGTGGCCGATGTTCGATTTCAGCGAGCCCAGCCACAACGGCCGGTCCTCCGGCCGGTCCTGACCGTAGGCGGCCAGCAGCGCCTGCGCCTCGATCGGATCGCCCAGCGCCGTCCCGGTCCCGTGCGCCTCGACCGCGTCCACGTCGACCGGGGTCAACCGGGCATCGGCCAGGGCCCGGCGAATCACCCGTTCCTGCGACGGGCCGTTCGGCGCGGTCAGACCGTTGCTCGCCCCGTCCTGGTTCACCGCGCTGCCCCGCAACACCGCGAGCACCGGGTGCCCCAGCCGTTGGGCCTCCGACAACCGCTCCAGCACCAGCACCCCGATGCCCTCGGACATCCCCATGCCGTCGGCCGCCGCCGAGAACGCCTTGCTCCGGCCGTCCGACGCGAGCGCGCCCTGCTGTTCGAACTCCGCGAACGCTGCCGGCGTGGCCAGCACCGTCGCGCCCCCGGCCAGCGCCAGTGAGCACTCCCCGTTGCGGAGCGCCTGCACGGCCAGGTGCGTCGCCACCAGCGAGGACGAACACGCCGTATCGACCGTGACCGCCGGGCCTTCCAGACCGAACGTGTACGCCAACCGGCCGGACGCGACGCTGGACGCGTTGCCCGTCATCCCGAAGCCGGCGCCGCCATCGGACAGCCGCAAGCTGTAGTCCTGCATGGCCATCCCGGCGAAGACCCCGGTGTCCGTGCCCTTCATCGCGGACGGGTCCAGACCGGCCCGTTCCAGCGCCTCCCAGACGACCTCGAGCAGCAGCCGCTGCTGCGGGTCCATGGCGAGGGCCTCACGCGGCGAGATCCCGAAGAACTCCGCGTCGAAGTCGCCGGCGCCGCTCAGGAAGCCGCCGACTTGCACGTACCCCGCGGAATCCGTCTCCCAGCCGCGGTCCGCCGGGAAGGCACCCATCGCGTCCACACCGTCCGCGACCACCCGCCACAGATCCTCCGGCGACGCCACCCCGCCCGGATAGCGGCACGCCATCCCCACGATCGCCACCGGCTCACCCGCCGACCGTGTCAGCACCACCTCCGCGGCGCTCTCCTCGACGCCCGACACCCGCCTCATCACGTATTCGGCCAGGGCCTGCGCGGTCGGGTGATCGAAGACCAGCGTGGCCGGGAGTGTCAGCCCGGTCGCCGTGGCCAGCCGGTTGCGCAGCTCCACCGCGGTGATCGAGTCGAAACCGATGTCCCGGAACGCCCGGTCGGCGCGTACGTCCGCGGCCTGGTCGTGGCCGAGCACCGCGGCGGCGTTCTCGCGGACCAGGTCCAGCAGGACGCGTGCCCGCTCGGCCTCGCCCAGGGCCGCCATCTGACGGGCGAATTGACTCGCGCCCGGCCCGCTCGCGGCGGCCCGGCGAGGCACCCGGACCAGACCGCCCAGCACCGCGGGCAGCGGGGACCCGGCAGCGATCGCGCTGCGGACCGAACTCAGGTCGAGACCGGCCGCCAGCACCGGCCCATCCGCGTTCAGCGCCCGATCGAGCAGGTTCAGCGCATGCTCGGACGGCATTGGCGTGCCGTTGGCATCAGTCGTATCGCTCTGTTCCTCCCAACGCCCCCAGGCGATGGAGACGGCGGGCAGCCCTTCGGCCATCCGGTGCGCGGCGAGGGCGTCCAGGTAGGTGTTGGCCGCCGCATAGTTGCCCTGCCCGGCGTTGCCGAGCAGCCCCGACAACGAGGAGAACAACACGAACATCCGCAGATCCAGATGCCCGGTGGCCTCGTGCAAATGCTGGGCCGTGTCCGCCTTGGCCGCCAGCACCCGGCCCAGCGACGCCTCGTCAAGCGAGGTGATCGGGGCGTCCTCGAGCACCCCGTCGGCGTGCACCACCCCGGACAGCTCCGGGACGTCCGCCACCAGCGCGTCCACCGCGGCCCGGTCGGACAGATCCGCCGCCACGATCCGCACCCGCGCCCCGAGTGTCTCCAGCACGGTAGTCAACTCGGCGGCGCCGGGCGCGTCCGGACCGGACCGGCTGACCAGCACCAGGCTCCGGACGCCGTGCCGGGTGGCCAGATGCCGGGCGACCAGCGCGCCCACCGTCGACGTCCCGCCAGTGATCAACACCGTGCCCTCGGGGTCGAGCACCGGCACCGCGTCGTCATCAGATTCGACCCGGCGCAACCGCGGCACCAGCACGACCCCATCGCGAAGCGCCAGCTCCTTTTCGCCCGTCGCCAAAGCCGCGACGACGAACGCATCGGATTCCGGGCGGCCATCGTCGTCGAGCAGCACCAGACCCGCGTCGGGATGCTCGGCCATCGCCGACCGCACCAGACCCCAGACACCGGCGTGCGCCAGACCGGCCACGGTGTCGCCCGCCGCTGCCGCCACCGCGTCGCGGGTACGAACCGCCAACCGTGACCCCGCCGGGTACCCGGCCCCCAGCCACGCTCGCACCAGGGCCAACGCGCCAGTCGCATGGGCGGGTTCGGCCCAGGCATACACCGGCTCGTCCCGGGCCTCGGGCAATTCCAGCTCCGGGCCGACCGGCACCCAGGCCTCCTCCGCGCCCGGCTCCGGCGGGCTGACCGGCGCCCATTCCAACGCCAGCAGGCCTTCGCCCGCGCCCGGGGCGGCCAGCCGGCCCGTGTCCGCCGGCCGGGAGATCATCGCACCGGCCGACACCACCGGCTGACCCTCGCCGTCGGCGGCCAGCAGGGAGAACGCGTCCGGCCCGGCCGGGCTCAGCCGCACCCGCAGCGCCGACGCCCCGGTCGCGTGGAGCCGCACATCCCGCCACGCGAACGGCATCCGCACCGCACCGTCGCCGTTGTCGCCACTGTCGTCGGCCCCGGCTATCAGAACGTGCAGCGTGGCGTCCAGCAGCGCCGGATGGATCCCGAACTTCTCCTGTCCGTCCCCGACCGGCAATTCCACTTCGGCGTACAGATCCTCGCCGAGCCGCCAGGCGGCTTGCAGACCACGGAACGCCGGCCCGTACTCGTACCCACGAGCCGCCATGACGTCGTAGACATCGCCGACGGGCAACGGCTGCGCGCCGGCCGGCGGCCACTGACCGTCCAGCCCCGTGACGGTTCCGGCCGGATCGGCCAGGGCCGCTGTCGCGTGCCGGATCCACTGCTCCCCGGCACGGGAGTACACGCCCGCCTGCTGCCCATCGACCCGCACCTGCACATCGACCGGGCGGCCAACCAGCACCAGCGGCTGCTCGAACGTGATCTCCCCGATGGCGGGCAGCCCGGCCCGGTCCCCGGCATGCAACACCAGTTCCGTCAGCGCCGCCCCGGGTACCAGCACCGTCCCCGACACCGCGTGATCGGCCAGCCACGCGCTCGTCGCGGTCGACACCCGCCCCGAGAACGCCCAGCCGGATTCCTCGGCCAGCCGCACCGCGTGGTCCAGCAGCGGATGATCCGCGTTACCGCGGCTGGTTCCGCCGCCTGAGGCCCAGTAGCGGCGGTGCTGGAACGGATACGTCGGCAGCGTCACCCGGCTGCCTTCGGGAACCACCCGGGTCCAGTCCACATTCGCGCCATGAATCCACGCGTCGGCCAGAGAGGCGAGCAGGCGCCGCTGTCCGCCGTCGTCCCGACGCAGCGAACCGACCGCCCAGCGCCCCTCGACCAGGTGCGCCAGCACCGGGTGCGGGCTCACCTCGATGAACCCCGCGGCGGACACCGCCGCGACGGTCTGGGCGAACTTCACCTGCTCCCGCAGATTCCGCCACCAATAGCCGGCGTCCAGGCTCGCCCCATCGATGGCCGTGCCCGTCACGGCCGAATAGAACGGCATCCGGGCCGTCCGGGGTGTCAGCCGCACCGCCAGCATGGCTTCGCGGATCGGCTCCACCACCGGGTGGTGGCTCGCGTAATTCGTTTCGACGCGCCGGGCCCGGATCCCCGCCGTCTCACACTGCGCCGTGAACGCCTCCAACGGCCCCGGCGCACCTACCACCACCACCGAACTGGCAGAGTTGATCGCCGCGATTTCCAAACCGTCCCGCAGCAGCGGCTCGACCACGTCCGGGCCCGCGGCGACCGACACCAGCCCGGCCGTACCCGCCAACGACTGCAGCGCCGTACCCCGCGCGGTAACCAAACGGAGAGCGTCTTCCAGTGACAGGGCACCCGCGAAACAGGCCGCGGCCAGCTCGCCCTGTGAATGCCCCACCACCGCCGATGGAACCACTCCGGCGGCTTCCCACACCCGGGCCAGACCGACCATCATCACGAACAAGGCGGGCTGGATCACCTCACCGCGGTCCAACCCCGCCCCGGAGACCAGCGCGTCCCGCAGCGGCCAATCCACGAACTGCTCGCATTCGGCCACGAACTCCGCGAACACCGGCGAGCAGGCCAGCAACTCACGGCCCATCCCCAGCCACTGCGAACCCTGACCCGGGAACACAAACGCCACACCGCCACTGTCCGCCGCCCGACCCGGCTCCACCCGCCTCAAAGCCTCGTCCAGCTCCGCCCGGTCAGCACCCAGGACAACCGCCCGGTACTCCAGACCCGCCCTCGAACCGGCCAGCGACACCGCCACATCGGCCGCCCCGGCGTCCGGGTTCCGCCCGGCCCAGCCGGCGACCTCCGACGCCAGGGCGTGCAGCCCGGCCTCCGACCGCGCCGACAACACCCACGGCACCACCACATCCGCGACCAGCGGCCGGGCCGGGCCGGGGGCCGTTACCGGCGCGGGGACCGGGTCCGGGGCCTGTTCCAGGATCAGGTGGGCGTTCGTGCCGCTGACGCCGAACGACGACACCCCGGCGCGCCTCGGACGCCCGTCGGACTCCCACGGACGCGCCTCGGTCAGCAGCCGCACCTCGCCGGCCGACCAGTCAATGTGCGGCGACGGCTCATCGGCGTACAGGGTCGCCGGGAGCACTCCGCGTTGGAGTGCCTCGACCATCTTGATCACACCGGCCGCCCCGGCCGCGGCCTGGGTGTGGCCGATGTTCGACTTCACCGAACCCAGCCACAACGGCCGCTCCTCCGGCCGGTCCTGGCCGTAGGC
Organism: Streptomyces iranensis; assembly: GCF_017874715.1. Taxonomy (GTDB): domain Bacteria; phylum Actinomycetota; class Actinomycetes; order Streptomycetales; family Streptomycetaceae; genus Streptomyces; species Streptomyces iranensis. Next base: position 166,009 of record NZ_JAGGLR010000028.1, read on the forward strand.
GGCCAGCAGCGCCCGCGCCTCGATCGGATCGCCGAGCGTGGTCCCGGTCCCGTGCCCCTCCACCACGTCCACATCGGAGGCCGACAGCTTCGCGCCGGCCAGCGCCGCCCGGATCACCCGTTCCTGCGAGGGACCGTTCGGCGCGGTCAGGCCGTTGCTGGCCCCGTCCTGGTTCACCGCGCTGCCGCGCAGCACGGCCAGCACCGGATGCCCGAGCCGCTGCGCCTCCGACAGCCGCTCCAGCACCAACACCCCGACGCCCTCGGCCCAGTTGGTGCCGTCGGCTGCGGCCGAGTACGCCTTGACCCGCCCGTCGGCCGCCAGCCCGTCCTGCAACGCGAACTCCGCGAACGTTCCCGGGGTGGGCATCACCGTCACACCACCGGCCAGGGCCAGCGAGCACTCGCCGTTGCGCAGCGCCTGAGCCGCCAGGTGCATCGCCACCAACGACGACGAACAGGCGGTATCCACCGTCACCGCGGGCCCTTCGAGGCCGAGCACGTAGGACACCCGGCCCGACGCCACGCTCGACGTGTTTCCGGTCATCCGGAAACCACTGCCGTCACCTTCGGCCAGCAGCGAGTCGTAGCCCTGGGAGGCCAGCCCGGCGAAGACTCCGGTGTCCGTACCCTTCATCGCGGCCGGGTCCACGCCCGCGCGTTCCAGGGCTTCCCAGGACACTTCGAGCAGCAGCCGCTGCTGCGGGTCCATCGCCACCGCCTCACGCGGCGAGATCCCGAAGAACTCCGCATCGAAGTCCGCCGCACCGGACAGGAAACCGCCCACCCGCGCGTACCCGGCAGACTCCGTCTCCCAGCCGCGATCGGCCGGGAAGTCACCCATCGCATCCACGTTGTTCGCGACCAGCCGCCACAGGTCCTCCGGCGAAGCCACCCCGCCCGGGAACCGGCACGCCATCGACACGATCGCGACCGGCTCGCCCACCGCCACCGGGGCCGGAGCGGCCTTCACCTCGGCCGGGGCCGCGCCGGTCACCTGGGCCAGCAGATACTCGGCCAGCACCCGGGGCGTCGGGTAGTCGAAGACCAGCGTGGCCGGCAGCGTCAGCCCGGACGCCGCCGCCAGCCGGTTACGCAGCTCGACCGCCGTCAGCGAGTCGAAGCCCAGATCCCGGAACGCCCGGTCAGCGGGAATACCCGCACCCTCGTCATCACCGTGGCCGAGCACCACAGCGGCGTGCTCACGCACGAGCTCCAACAGAACAAGGGACCGCTCGGCCTCACCCAGACCACCCAGCCGACGGGCCAACGCACTGGTAGACCCGGTACGGGCCGCGACGGCACGCCGCGGCGCACGGCCCAGACCGAGCAGCGCGGCCGGTACCACCGCCCCGGACGCGATCGCACTGCGGATCGCGCTCACATCCAGGCCCGCCGCCACCACCGGCTCACGACCGGCCACCGCGGCGTCCAACAGCCGCAGCGCCTGCTCGGTGGGCAGCGCCGCACCGCCGCCCCGAGCCAGCCGGGCCCGGTCCACCTCGGTCAGCGTGCCGGTCATGCCGCTCGACTGCTCCCACAAGCCCCAAGCAATCGACACCGCGGGCAATCCAAGCGCCGTCCGATACGCGGCCAGGGCATCCAGATAGGCGTTGGCCGCCGCATAGTTGCCCTGCCCCGGATTCCCGAGCAGCCCGGCCAGAGACGAGAACAACACGAACATCCGCAGATCCCGGCCGACAGTCGCCTCATGCAAATGCCAGGCAGCCTCCGCCTTGGCCGACACCACCAAATCCAGCGACTCACCGGTCAACGACGCCACCGGAGCGTCCCGCAACACCCCAGCCGCGTGCACCACCCCAACCAGACCCGAAATACCCGCAACCAGCGCATCCACCGCGACCCGATCAGACAGATCCGCCGCGACAACCCGCACCCGCGCCCCAACCGCCTCCAGCCCAGCAACCAGCTCGACAGCCCCAGGCGCATCCAGCCCGGAACGGCTCGCCAGGACCAAGTCCCGCACCCCATGCCGGACCACCAGGTGACGGGCGACCAGACCGCCCAGCGTTCCGGTGCCGCCGGTGATCAGCACCGCACCGTCGTCCACCCCCGGCAGGCGCAGCACGATCTTGCCCACATGGCGGGCCTGACTCATGAACCGCAGCGCGGCACCGGCCTGAGCGGCCGGGAACACCGTGACCGGCAACGGGACCGCCGTCTCCAGAACCCGCTGCCACACCGCGGCAACCCGGTCGGGGTCCAAGTCCCCCAGGTCGAACGGGACCTGACGCGGATCACGGATATCAATCTTGCCCAGCTCCACGAACCGGCCACCCTCGGCCAGCATCCCCAGCGACGCGTCCAACAACTCCCCGGTCAACGAGTTCAACACCACGTCAACCTGGCCGAACTCGTCGGCGAAGTCCGCCGTACGCGAGGAAGCGATGTGTGTCACGCCCAGCGCCGCCACCGCGGCCTGCTTGGCCGGACTCGCCGTCGCGAACACCTCCGCCCCCGCCGCCAACGCCAGATGTACCGCCGCCATCCCCACACCACCGGCCGCAGCATGAATCAGCACCCGGTCCCCCGGTTGCACATGGCCCAGATCGAACAACGCGTGATAGGCAGTCAGGTACGCGACGGGCACCCCGGCCGCCTCGACATCGCTCCACTCGTCCGGGACCGGCACGACCAGCCGCGCATCGACCACCGCCAGCGGGCCGAATCCCTGGAACATCCCCATCACCCGCATGCCGGGTGCCAGGCCGTCCACCCCCGGGCCCGTCTCGGTCACGACCCCGGCGCCCTCACCACCCGACATACGGAGGTCGTTGGGGAGCATGCCGAGGGCCTGCAGGACGTCACGGAAGTTCACTCCGGCCGCGCGGAGGGCGATACGGACCTCACCGGGCGCCAAGGGCCGCTCGGCGTCGGGCGCCGACACCGCCCGCACATCGTCCAAGTCTCCGTCCGGACCCCATTCGAGCCGCCATGCCTCCGGACCGGTCGGCAGCTCGGGAACGGCCGGGACCGGGCGCAGGCGGGGCACCAGAACGGCGCCGGTCCGCAGGGCCAGTTCCTTTTCGCCCGTGGCCAGGGCGGCGCCGACGATCTCGGCGGATTCGGGGCGGCCGTCGTCGTCGAGCAACGCCAGGCCCGCGTCGGGGTGCTCGGCCATGGCCGACCGCACCAGACCCCAGACCCCAGACCCCGGCAAACCAGCCACGGTGTCGCCCGCCGCGGCCGCGACCGCGTCACGGGTACGGACCGCCAGCCGCGACCCCGCCGGATACGCGGCCTCCAGCCACGCCTGCACCAGCGCCAGCGCCCCGGGCAGATCCGCGGGCTCAGCCCAGGCAAGCACCGGCTCGTCCGTGGCCTCAGGCAGATCCAGCTCCGGGCCCACCCGCACCCAGGCCTGCTCCAGTGCAGATCCCAGACTCAACGGCGCCCATTCCAGCGACAGCAGCCCCGCACCCGTACTAGGCCCGGCGAGCTGGCTGGCATCGGCCGGACGGGAAACCATCGCCGCCGCCGACACCACCGGCTGACCCTCACCATCGACGGCCAGCAGAGAAAACGCATCCGACCCGGCCGGGCTCAACCGCACCCGCAACGCCGACGCACCCGTCGCAAGCAACCGCACATCACGCCACGCGAACGGCAACCGCACCTCCTGACCGTCCTCCGCGGCCACGATCATCGCGTGCAGGGCGGCGTCCAGCAACGCCGGGTGAATCCCGAACCCGTCCCCTTCTTCGCCCGCTGCGGCAGGCAGCTCGACCTCGGCGTACACGTCCTCGCCGAGCCGCCAAGCCACCTGCAGACCACGGAACGCCGGCCCATACGCGTATCCATGGGCGGACAAGTTCTCGTAGGCATCACCGATCGGCAACGGCTGCGCGCCCACCGGAGGCCAGGCCCCCTCGAATCCGGCGATAGTCCCAGCCGACGGGTCGGCCAGGGTCGCGGTCGCATGCCGGGTCCACTGCTCGTCGGTCCGGGAGAACACGGCCGCCTGGCCGCCCTCGACCGACACCTGCAGATCGACCGGGCTGCCGTTGAGGACAAGAGGCTGCTCGAAAGTGATCTCCCCGATGGCGGGTAGCCCGGCCCGGTCACCGGCGTGCAGCACCAACTCCGCCAACGCCGCACCAGGAACCAGCACCGTGCCCGACACCGCATGGTCCGCCAGCCACGGACTCGTCGCGGCCGACACCCGCCCCGACAACACCCAACCCGCATCCTCAGCCAACCGCACCGCACTCTCCAACAACGGATGCCCGGCACTACCCCGACCCATCGCACTACCCGACGCCCAATACCGGCGGTGCTGGAACGGATACGTCGGCAAAGTGACCAGGCCGCCCTGGGGAACCAGACGCGCCCAGTCCACCCCCGCCCCATGAACCCACGCCTCAGCCAGACCCGCCAACAGACGACGAGCCCCCGCATCATCACGCTCAGCCAGACTCGCCGCCCACACCTGCGCCCCACCGTCATGGACCACAGACGACAACACCGTGTCCGGGCCGATCTCAACGAACCCGGCGACGCCACGCTCATGCAGATAACGGACCACGTCGTGGAACCGAACCGTACCCAGCGCCTGCTCCACCCAATAACCCGGGTCACCCAGCACCACCGCATCAGCCACAACCCCCGTCACCGCAGACACCAACGGCACCCGCGGCTCCCCGAACCGGATCCCCGCCACCACCCGCACCAGCTCATCGGCAATCGGACGCATCAACGGAGAATGGAACGCATGGCTGACCTCCAGCCAACGCACCTTCCGACCCGCCAGCCGCCCTATCGCCTCCTCGACCGCCTCCCGATCACCAGAAAGAACCACCGCCGACGAACTGTTCACCGCCGCCACCGCAACCCGGCCCTCCACACCAGCCAAATCCACCTCATGCTCCCCCGCCTGCACCGCGACCATCACCCCGCCCGACGGCAACGCCTGCATCAACGCACCCCGCGCCACCAACAACCGCACCGCATCCTCAAGCGTCAGCACACCAGCCACGAACGCCGCCGTCACCTCACCCACCGAATGACCAGCCACAAAATCCGGCTTCAAACCCGCAGCCCGCGCCACCGCCGCCAAACCAGCCTCGAACGCGAACACCGCCACCTGCGTAAACGCCGTCTGGTGCACCTCGACGGCACTGAACATCACATCCCGCAGCGAGCAGCCCAACAACGGATCCGCCACCGCACACACCTCGTCAAACACTGCCGCGAACACCGGCGAGCACTCCGCCAGCTCACGACCCATACCAGTCCACTGCGACCCCTGACCCGGGAACACCCACGCCACCGGACCCCGCATCGCCACCCCGGCCGACTCCACCGCCGCCAGACCCCGATCCAGCTCTTCGCGATCCGTCCCGAGCACCACCGCACGGAACTCCAGCCCCGCCCTCGACGCCGCCAACGACCCCGCCACATCAGCAATGTCGACCCCAGCCGGGACAACCGACACCAGCCGATCAGCCAACACCCGCAGCGCCACATCCGACCGCGCCGACAACACCCACGGCACCACACCACCCGTCACCACCGGCAGCACCGACGGAGCCGCAACCGGGTCCGCGGAGGCTTCTTCGAGAATGACGTGCGCGTTGGTGCCGCTGATCCCGAACGACGAGACACCGGCCCGTCGCGGACGTCCGTCGGAATCCCACGAGCGCGCCTCGGTCAGCAGCCGCACGTCTGCGGTTGTCCAGTCCACGTGCGGCGACGGCTCATCGGCGTGCAGCGTCGCCGGGAGCGTCCCGTGCCGCAGCGCCTCGACCATCTTGATCACACCGGCCACACCGGCCGCCGCCGAAGTGTGGCCGATGTTCGACTTCACCGAGCCCAGCCACAACGGGCGATCGTCGGGCCGGTCCTGCCCATAGGCGGCCAGCAACGCCTGCGCCTCGATCGGGTCCCCGAGCGTGGTGCCGGTCCCGTGCCCCTCGACCACATCGACATCGCCCGGGGTCAGCCGGGCGTCGGCCAGCGCCCGGCGGATGACACGTTCCTGCGACGGACCGTTCGGCGCCGACAGACCGTTCGACGCCCCGTCCTGATTCACCGCACTGCCCCGCAGCACCGCCAGCACCGGATGCCCGAGCCGCCGCGCCTCCGACAAACGCTCCAGCACCACCACGCCAACGCCCTCGGACAACGCCGTGCCGTCCGCCGTACCCGAGAACGCCTTGACCCGCCCGTCGGCCGCAAGGCCGCCCTGCAGCGCGAACTCCGCGAACGCCGCCGAGGTGGCCATCACCGTCACGCCCCCGGCCAGCGCCAGCGAGCACTCGCCGTTGCGCAGCGCCTGCGCCGCCAGGTGCATCGCCACCAGCGACGACGAACACGCCGTGTCCACCGTCACCGCCGGACCCTCCAGGCCGAACGTGTAGGCCACGCGGCCGGAGACGACGCTCGACGCGTTGCCGGTCATCCGGAATCCGCCCGCGTCACCCGCCGGCAGACGCCAGGAGTAGTCCTGCATGGCCAGGCCGGCGAAGACGCCGGTGTCGGAGCCGCGCAGCCCGGAGGGGTCCAGGCCCGCTCGTTCCAGGGCTTCCCAGGACACTTCGAGCAGCAACCGCTGCTGCGGATCCATCGCCACCGCCTCACGCGGCGAGATCCCGAAGAACTCCGCATCGAAGTCCGCCGCACCGGACAGGAACCCGCCCACCCGCGCATACCCGGCAGGCTCGGTCTCCCAGCCGCGGTCGGCCGGGAAGTCGCCCATCGCGTCGGCCCGGTCCTCGATGAGTCGCCAGAGGTCTTCGGGCGAGGCGATCCCACCGGGGAAGCGGCAGGCCATCGACACGATCGCGATGGGCTCGCCGACCAACCGCGGGGCCGCCGGGGCGATCTCCACCGCGGCCGGGGCCGCGCCGGTCACCTGGGCCACCAGGTAGTCCGCCAGGGCCTGCGGTGTGGGGTAGTCGAAGACCAGCGTGGCGGGCAGCGCCAGCCCGGCCGCCGCGGCCAGCCGGTTACGCAGCTCCACCGCGGTGACCGAGTCGAAGCCGAGGTCGCGGAAGGCGCGGTCGGCCGGCATGTTCGCGGCCTGGTCGTAGCCGAGTACCGCGGCGGCTTGCTCGCGCACGAGGTCCAGCAGGACGAGCTCGCGCTCGGCCTCGCTCAGGGCGGCCAGGCGACGGGCCATCGCCCCGCCGACGGCCCCCGACGCGGCTACCCGCCGCGGCGTGCGGACGAGATCGTTCAGCACCGCTGGAATCGACGTCCCGGCCGCGATGACGCCGCGGACCGCGCTCGTGTCCAGGCCGGCCGCGACCACCGGTCGGCCGACGGTCAGCGCGCGGTCCAGCAGGCTCAACGCCTGCTGGGTCGGCAGAGCGACGCCACCGACGCGGGCCAGCCGGGCCTGGTCGGCCGCGGTCAGCGCACCGGTCAGAGCGCTGCGCTGCTCCCAGAGACCCCAGGCGATGGACACGGCCGCCAGGCCGAGGGCCCGCCGCCGGGCGGCGAGGGCGTCCAGGTATGTGTTGGCCGCCGCGTAATTGCCCTGCCCGGCGTTGCCGAGCAGCCCCGACAGCGACGAGAAGAGCACGAACATCCGCAGGTTAAGGTGGACAGTGGCCTCATGCAGGTGCCGGGCGGCATCCGCCTTGGCGGCCAGCACCCGTTCCAGCGACTCGCTGGTCAAGGAGGTGATCGGGGTGTCCTCGAGCACTCCAGCGGTGTGCACCACTCCGGCCAGATCGGGGATGTCCGCCACCAGCGCGTCCACCGCGGCACGGTCGGACAGGTCCGCGGCGACGATCCGCACGCGGCCCCCGGCCGCTTCCAGTTCGGCAGCGAGTTCACCGGCCCCGGGCGCGTCCGGACCGGACCGGCTCGCCAACACCAGATTCCGGATCCCGTACGCGTCCACCAGATGCCGGGCGACCAGACCGCCCAGCGTCCCGGTCCCGCCGGTGATCAGCACCGCGGCCTCGGGGTCGAATGCCGGGGCCGCGTCGCCGCCGGAGGCGGCCCGACGCAGCCGGGGCACCAGCACCGCCCCGTCGCGCAGCGCCAGTTCCTTCTCACCAGTGGCCAGCGCCGTGGCAACAACCGCGTCGGATTCAGGGCGGCCGTCGTCGTCGAGCAGCATCAGGCCAGCGTCGGGATGCTCAGATTGGGCCGAGCGGGCCAGGCCCCAGATCCCCGCACTCGCCAGCCCGGCGACCGTGTCGCCATCCGCCGCGGAAACTGCCTCGCGGGTACGGACGGCCAGCCGGGAACCCGCCGGGTACCCGGCCTCCAGCCACGCCTGCACCAGAGCCAGCGCAACGGTCGGGTCCGCGGGCTCGGCCGAGGCGTATACCGGCCCGTCCGCAGCCTCGGGCAATTCCAGCTCCGGGCCGACCGGCACCCAGGCCTGGTCGGGACCCGGCTCCGGGTTGGGGCTGAGCGGTGCCCATTCCAGGGCGAGCAGGCCGACACCGGCAGCGGGGGCGGGGGTGAGACGGCTGGTGTCCGCGGGGCGGGAGACGATTGCCGCCGCCGATACCACCGGCCGGCCCTCGCCGTCGGCGGCCAGCAGGGAGAACGCGTCCGACCCGGCCGGGCTCAACCGCACCCGCAACGCCGACGCACCGGTCGCGTGCAACCGCACGTCCCGCCACGCGAACGGCAGCAGGACCCGCTGCCCAGTGTCGTCGGTTGCGGCGGCGAGAAGGGCGTGCAGCGCGGCGTCCAGCAGCGCAGGATGGATCCCGAACCCGTCTTGAGCATCCCCGGTGGGCAGTTCCACTTCGGCGTACAGGTCTTCGCCGAGCTGCCAGGCGGCTTGCAGGCCACGGAACGCGGGACCGTATTCATACCCGCGAGCCGCTATGACCTCGTAGACATCGCCGACAGGGAGGGCCTGGGCTCCGGCCGGGGGCCACTGGCCGTCCAGACCTTCCACCGTCCCGGCGGGATCGGCCAAGGTCGCGGTCGCGTGCCGGGTCCACTGCTCCCCGGTACGGGAGAACACGGCAACCTGAGCGCCCTCGACCGACACCTGCACATCAACCGGGCTGTCACCCAGCACCAGCGGCTGCTCAAAGGTGATCTCCCCGATCGCCGGCAGGCCGGCCCGATCCCCGGCGTGCAGCACCAACTCCGCCAACACCGCGCCCGGCACCAGCACCGTCCCCGAGACCGCGTGATCGGCCAGCCACGGACTCGTCCCCGCCGACACCCGGCCCGACAACACCCAGCCAGCGTCCTCGGCCAGCCGCACCGCGCTGTCCAACAGCGGATGACCCGCGGTGCCCCGGCCCGTGCCGCCACCCGACGCCCAATAGCGGCGGTGCTGGAACGGATACGTCGGCAGCGTCACCTGACGGCCGACCGGGATCAGACGGGTCCAATCCACCGCCGCGCCGTGGGACCACGCCTCGGCCAGAGACATCAGCAGACGCCGCTGACCACCATCGTCGCGACGCAGCGACCCAACCGCCCAGCCATCTTCAATCCCCGGCACCAGCACCGGATGCGGGGACACCTCCACGAACCCGGCCACCGGCATCGACGCCACGGCCTGCGCGAACCGCACCTGCTCCCGCAGATTCCGCCACCAATACGCGACATCCAGGCCCTCGGTGTCCACCACGGTGCCGGTCACCGCCGAATAGAACGGCACCCGGCCCGGACGCGGCGACACCCGCACCGCCAGCAACTGCTCCCGGATCGACTCGACCAACGGGTGATGGCTCGCGTAATCGACATCAACCCGCCGAGCCCGGATCCCGGCCGCCTCACACCGCACCGCCAACGCGTCCAGCGCTTCCGGCGCACCGGAAACCACTATCTGCTCGGCCGCGTTGACCGCCGCGATCCCCAGGCCGTCGGCCAGCATGCCCTCGACCGCCTCGGGAGCCGCCGAGACCGACAGCATCCCGCCGGTGCCCGCCAGCGCCACCAGCGCCCGACCCCGCTCGACAACCAGGCCGAGAGCGTCCCGCAACGACAAGGCCCCCGCGAAGCAGGCTGCGGCGAGCTCGCCCTGTGAATGGCCCACCACGGCCGAAGGGGTGACTCCCGCGGCCTCCCACACCCGGGCCAGGCCGACCATCATCACGAACAACGCGGGCTGAACAACCTCCACCCGCTCCAACCCGTCCCCGGACACCAGCGCATCCCGCAGGGGGAAGTCCACCAGTTGCTCGCACTCGGCCACGAACTCGGCGAACACCGGTGAACAGGCGAGCAGTTCGCGCCCCATCCCCAGCCACTGCGACCCCTGGCCCGGGAAGACAAAAGCCACACCGTCGCCGTCCGCTGCCCGGCCGGACAGCAGCGGCCCGCTCGGCTCCAGCAGTACGCCGCGGTAGTTCAGGCCCGCCCGGCCCCTTACCAGTGAGACGGCCACATCCGCCGCCGCCACCTCCGGCTGCCGTTCGGCCCACTCGGACACGTCCGACGCCAGCGCCGCCAGCCCCGCCTCCGACCGGGCCGAGAACACCCACGGCACCACATCACCCGTCACCGCCGGCTGGGCGGGCGCGGGTAGCGCGGGAACCGTGTCCGGCGCCTGTTCCAGGATCACGTGGGCGTTGGTGCCGCTGATACCGAACGACGACACACCTGCCCGCCGCGGACGCCCGTCAGCGTCCCACGCGCGCACCTCGGTCAGCAGCCGCACGTCGCCGGCCGACCAGTCCACATGCGGGGACGCCTCACCCGCGTGCAATGTCGGCGGCAGCGTTCCGTGCCGCAGTGCCTCGACCATCTTGATCACACCGGCGACACCGGCCGCCGCCTGGGTGTGGCCGATGTTGGACTTCACCGACCCGAGCCACAACGGCCGCTCCTCGGGCCGCTCCTGCCCGTAGGCGGCCAGCAGTGCCTGCGCCTCGATCGGGTCCCCAAGCGTCGTCCCGGTCCCGTGCCCCTCGACCACGTCCACATCAGTCGGGGTCAACCGGGCATCAGCCAGGGCCCGGCGAATGACACGTTCCTGCGACGGACCGTTCGGAGCCGACAGACCGTTGGACGCGCCGTCCTGGTTCACCGCACTGCCCCGCAGCACCGCCAGCACCGGATGCCCGAGCCGCTGAGCCTCCGACAACCGCTCCAGCACCACCACACCGACACCCTCACCCCAGCCGGTGCCGTCCGCCTCAGCCGAGAACGCCTTGCACCGCCCGTCGGCCGCCATGCCGCCCTGCCGCGTGAACTCGGCGAACACTCCTTGCGTCGCCAGTACGGTCACGCCTCCGGCGAGGGCCAGCGAGCATTCGCCGTTGCGCAGCGCCTGCGCGGCCAGGTGCATCGCCACCAGCGACGACGAACACGCGGTATCGATCGTGACCGCCGGACCTTCCAGGCCCAGCGCGTAGGACACCCGGCCCGACGCCACGCTCAGCGCGTTCCCGGTCAGCTCGAACCCGTTCCCGTCACCTACAGACAGTCGCGAGCTGTAGTCCTGGCCGACCAGGCCTGCGAATACCCCGGTGTCAGAGCCGCGCAGGCCCGAGGGGTCCAGGCCCGCACGTTCCAGCGCCTCCCAGGACACCTCGAGCAGCAGCCGCTGCTGCGGATCCATCGCCACCGCCTCACGCGGCGAGATGCCGAAGAACTCCGCGTCGAAATCGGCCGCACCGGACAGGAAGCCACCCACCCGCGCGTATCCGGCAGGCTCGATCTCCCAGCCGCGGTCGGCCGGGAAATCGCCCATCGCGTCCGCACCGTCGGCGACCAGCCGCCACAAGTCCTCCGGCGAGGACACCTCACCCGGGAAACGGCACGCCATCGACACGATCGCCACCGGCTCACCGGTAGCCGCAGAGACCGGAGCGACCTCCGCGGCGGCCGGAGCCACACCAGTCACCCGCGCCACCAGATACTCAGCCAGAACCCGGGGCGTCGGATAGTCGAAGACCAACGTGGCCGGCAACGCCAAACCGGACGCCGCCGCCAGCCGATTCCGCAACTCCACCGCCGTCAGCGAATCAAAACCAAGATCCCTAAACGCCCGGTCAGCAGAAACACCATCACCGAGGCCAAGCACCACAGCCGCATGCTCACGCACCAGATCCAGCACAACCCGCAGATGCTCCGCCGACGGCAACGCGACCAGACGACGAGCCAGCGCCCCACCACCAGCACCGGCAACAGCCGCCCGCCGCGGCGCACGACCCAGACCAAGAAGCACCGACGGCACCGGCGAACCCGCCGCGATCGCACTCCGGACCGCACCCACATCCAGGCCCGCCGCCACTACGGGCTCACGGCCGGCCACCGCCGCGTCCAGCAGCCGCAGCGCCTGCTCGGTGGGTAGCGCCACACCACCACCGCGAGCCAGCCGGGCCCGGTCGGTCTCGGTCAGCGCGCCGGTCAAGGCGCTGGCCTGCTCCCACAGACCCCAGGCGATCGACACCGCGGGCAGCCCAAGGGCCGTCCGGTACGCGGCAAGGGCGTCCAGGTAGGTGTTGGCCGCCGCGTAGTTGCCCTGCCCCGGGTTACCGAGCAGCCCGGACAGCGACGAGAACAGCACGAACATCCGCAGATCCCGGTCGGCGGTCGCCTCGTGCAGATGCCAGGCCGTGTCCGCCTTCGCGGCCAGCACCCGGTCAAGCGACTCGCCGGTCAGCGACGTCACCGGAGTGTCCGCGAGCACGGCGGCGGTGTGCACCACCCCAACCAGCTCCGGGATGTCCGCCACCAGCGTGTCCACCGCGGCACGGCCGGACAGGTCAGCCGCGACGATCCGCACCCGCGCCCCAGCCGCCTCCAGCTCGGCAGCGAGCTCGGCCGCGCCGGGCGCCTCCGGTCCCGACCGGCTGGCCAGCACCAGATCCCGTACCCCATGCCGGTCCACCAGATGCCGGGCGACCAGACCGCCCAGCGTCCCCGTCCCGCCGGTGATCAGCACCGCGCCGTCCGGCTGCGACGCGTCCGGGATACGCAGCACGATCTTGCCCACGTGCCGGGCCCGGCTCATGAATCGGTGCGCCGCACCCGCCTGCGCTGCCGGCCACGCCGTCGTCGGCAGCGGTACGGCCGTCTCCAGGACCCGCGGCCACATCGCGGCGACCCGGTCGGGATCCGCGTACGCGACTTCCGCCAGGTCGAAGGCGTCCTGGCGGGAATCGCGAATGTCGGTCTTGCCCATTTCCACGAACCGGCCGCCCTCGGCCAGCATCCCCAGAGAGGCGTCCAGCAGTTCGCCGGTCAAGGAGTTCAGTACCACGTCGACCTGGCCGAACTCGTCGGCGAAGTCCGCCGTCCGCGATGAGGCAATGCGTGTCACGCCCAGCGCCGCCACCGCGGCCTGCTTGGCCGGACTCGCCGTCGCGAACACCTCCGCCCCCGCCGCCAGCGCCAGATGCACGGCCGCCATACCCACGCCGCCGGACGCCGCGTGGATCAGTACGCGCTCGCCCGAGCGCAGCTGGGCCCGCTCGAACAGGGCGTGGTAGGCGGTCAGGTACGCGATCGTCGTCCCGGCCGCCTCGGTGTCGCTCCACCCGTCCGGGACCGGCGTCACCAGCCGCGCGTCGGTCACGGCCAGCGGGCCGAACCCGGCCATCAGCCCCATCACCCGCGTGCCGACCGGAAGGCCGGTCACCTCCGGGCCGGCCTCGACCACCACGCCGGCGCCCTCGCCGCCCGGCGGCCGGTGGTCGCCGGGCAGCATACCCAGCGCCGACAGGACATCGTGGAAGTTCACTCCGGCCGCGCGGACCGCGATGCGGACCTCACCGGGTTCCAGCGGCCGTTCGGCGTCCGGCGCGGGGACGGCCCGCACCTTGTCCAGGTCACCGCCCTCAGCCCATTCCAGCCGCCACGCCTCCGGACCGGCCGGCAGTTCCAGGCCGACGGGCACAGGGCGCAGTCGTGGCACCAGAACGGCGCCGGCCCGCAGGGCCAGTTCCTTTTCGCCCGTGGCCAGGGCGGCGCCGACGATCTCGGCGGATTCGGGACGGCCGTCGTCGTCGAGCAACGCCAGGCCCGCGTCGGGATGTTCGGCCATCGCCGAGCGGACCAGGCCCCAGACCCCAGACCCCGGCAAACCGGCCACGGTGTCGCCCGCCGCAGCCGCGACCGCGTCGCGGGTACGGACCACGAGCCGCGACCCCGCCGGGTAACCAGCCCTCAGCCACGCCTGCACCAGCGCCAAAGCCTCGGACACATCAGCCGGCTCGGCCGACGCGAGCACCGGCTCGTCCGCCACCTCAGGCAGATCCAGCTCGGGACCCGCCTGGACCCAGATCTGCTCCGAAGCTGATCCGAGGCTCAACGGCGCCCATTCGAGCGACAGCAGCCCCGCGCCCGTGCCGGAGCGGGTGAGCTGGCCGGTGTCGGCCGGGCGGGAAATCATCGCCGCCGCCGACACCACCGGCTGACCCTCACCATCGGCGGCCAGCAGAGAGAACGCGTCCGACCCGGCCGGGCTCAACCGCACCCGCAACGCCGACGCACCGGTCGCGTGCAACCGCACATCGCGCCACGCGAACGGCAACCGCACCTCGTGAACGTCCTCCGCGCCCACGATCATCGCGTGCAGGGCGGAGTCCAGCAGAGCCGGATGGATCCCGAAGCCGTCCTGAGCATCGCCCGCGGCGGCGGGCAGTTCCACTTCGGCGTACAGGTCCTCGCCGAGCCGCCAGGCCGCCTGAAGGCCACGGAACGCCGGCCCGTACTCATACCCGCGCCCCGCCATGACCTCGTAGACATCGCCGACCGGGAGGGCCTGTGCCCCGGCCGGGGGCCACTGGCCGTCCAGACCTTCCACCGTCCCGGCGGGATCGGCCAAGGTCGCGGTCGCGTGCCGGGTCCACTGCTCCCCGGTACGGGAGAACACGGCAACCTGACCGCCCTCGACCGACACCTGCACATCGATCGGGCCGCTGCCTTCGAGCACCAACGGCTGCTCGAAGGTGATCTCCCCGATCGCCGGCAGGCCGGCCCGATCCCCGGCGTGCAGTACCAGCTCCGTCAGCGCCGCGCCCGGCACCAGCACCGTGCCCGAGACCGCGTGGTCGGCCAGCCACGGACTGGTACCGGCCGATATTCGTCCCGCCAGCACCCAGCCGGCGTCCTCGGCCAGCTCAACCGCGAACTGCAACAGCGGGTGACCCGCGCCGCCCCGGCCCGTCCCGCCACCGGACGCCCAGTAGCGGCGGTGCTGGAACGGATACGTCGGCAGCGTCACCTGACGGCCGACCGGGATCAGACGGGTCCAGTCCACGGCCGCGCCGTGGGTCCACGCCTCGGCCAGAGACATCAGCAGACGCCGCTGACCACCATCGTCACGACGCAGCGACCCAACCGCCCAGCCATCTTCAATACCCGGCACCAGCACCGGATGCGGGGACACCTCCACGAACCCGGCCACCGGCATCGACGCCACGGCCTGCGCGAACCGCACCTGCTCCCGCAGATTCCGCCACCAATACGCGACATCCAACTCCGCGGTATCCACCACCGAACCGGTCACCGCCGAATAGAACGGCACCCGGCCCGGACGCGGCGACACCCGCACCGCCAGCAACTGCTCCCGCACCTGCTCCACCAGCGGGTGATGACTCGCATAATCCACATCGACGCGACGGGCGCGGATCCCGGCCCCCTCACACCGCACCGCCAACGCGTCCAACGGCTCCGGCGCACCGGACACGACTACCTGACCGGGCGCATTGACCGCCGCGATCACCAACCCATCGGCCAGCAGGCCCTCGACCACCTCGGGAGCCGCCGCAACCGACAGCATCCCGCCCGTGCCCGCCAACGCCACCAGCGCCCGACCACGCGCAGTCACCAGCCCGAGAGCGTCCTCCAACGACAGAGCCCCCGCGAAACACGCCGCGGCTAGCTCACCCTGCGAATGGCCCACCACCGCCGACGGGACCACCCCCGCCGCTTCCCACACCTTGGCCAAGCCGACCATCATCACGAACAACGCGGGCTGAACAACCTCAACCCGCTCCAACCCGTCCCCGGACACCAGCGCATCCCGCAGGGGAAAGTCCACCAACGGCTCGCACTCGGCCACGAAATCGGCGAACACCGACGAACAGGCCAGCAGCTCACGGCCCATACCCAGCCACTGCGACCCCTGACCCGGGAACACGAAAGCCACGTCACCGCTGTCGACCTCGACTCCGGCCAGGTCCTTGCCCGGCTCGACCCGGGTCAGGGCCTCGTCCAGCTCCGCACGGTCAGCGCCCAGGACCACCGTCCGGTACTCCAGGCCCGCTCGCGACCGGGCCAGCGACACCGCCACGTCCGCGATGTCGGCCCCGGCCGGGACGTCCGATGCCAGCCGGCCCGCCAGCGCCCGGAGCGCCGGGGCCGACTTGGCCGACAACACCCACGGCACCGCCTCGCCCGCCACCACCGGCCGGGCCGGGCCGGGAGCCGGTTCCTGGGCCGGCTCGGCGGGGGCTTCTTCCAGGATCACGTGGGCGTTGGTGCCGCTGATCCCGAACGACGACACACCTGCCCGCCGCGGACGCCCGTCGGCCTCCCACGGACGTGTTTCGGTGAGCAGCCGCACCAGACCCGCCGACCAGTCCACATGCGGCGACGGCTCATCGGCGTGCAGCGTCGCCGGGAGCGTCCCGTGCCGCATCGCCTCGATCATCTTGATCACGCCGGCCATGCCCGACGCCGCCGCGGTGTGCCCGATGTTGGACTTCACCGCTCCCAGCCACAGGGGCCGGTCTTCCGGCCGGTTCTGCCCGTAGGTGGCCAGCAGCGCCTGGGCCTCGATCGGGTCGCCGAGCGCGGTCCCGGTCCCGTGTCCCTCGACCGCGTCCACGTCCGCCGTCGACAACCCCGCGCTGGCCAGCGCCGCCCCGATCACCCGCTCCTGCGACGGGCCGTTCGGCGCCGACAGGCCGTTGGACGCCCCGTCCTGGTTCACCGCGCTGCCGCGCAGCACCGCCAGCACCGGATGCCCGAGCCGCTGAGCCTCCGACAGACGCTCCAGCAGCACCACGCCGACGCCTTCGCCCCAGCCCGTACCGTCAGCGGCGGCCGAGAACGGCTTGCACCGGCCGTCGAAGGCCAGCCCGCCCTGCGCCGCGAATTCCCCGAACACTCCCGGCGTCGCCAGTACCGTTACCCCGCCGACCAGCGCGAGGGAGCATTCGCCGTTACGCAGCGCCTGCGCGGCCAGGTGCATCGCCACCAGCGACGACGAACACGCCGTATCGACCGACACCGCCGGGCCCTCCAGGCCCAGCACGTACGACACCCGTCCCGACGCCACACTCGGTGCGTTGCCCGTCAGTCCGAATCCGCCGGCGCCTTCGTCGGGCAGCCGGGAGGCGTAGTCCTGGAAGGACAGGCCGGCGAACATCCCCGTGTCGGAGCCGCGCATTCGCGAGGGGTCCAGGCCGGCTCGTTCCAGGGCTTCCCAGGACACTTCGAGCAGCAACCGCTGCTGCGGGTCCATCGCCACCGCCTCACGCGGCGAGATCCCGAAGAACTCCGCATCGAAGTCCGCCGCACCGGACAGGAAACCGCCCACCCGCGCATACCCGGCAGGCTCGGTGTCCCAGCCGCGGTCCGCCGGGAAGTCGGTCATCGCGTCCACGCCGTCCGCGGCCACCCGCCACAGGTCTTCCGGCGAGGCGACTCCGCCGGGATAGCGGCACGCCATCGACACGATCGCGACCGGCTCCCCGGCCGCGCTGCTCAGCTGCTCGTTCTCCCACTTGAGGCGCTGGTTCTGCTTGAGCGTAGCCCGCAGTGCTTCGAGGAGCTTCTCATTGCCGGCGCTGTCAGTCATTCGTTCTCCTCCAGTGCCATGCGAATCAGGTCGTCGGAGCTCAGCTCGTCGATCTGGGACGCCGGTGGCGCACCACCGTGGTCGTTTCCACTGCCATTGCCATTGGTATTGCCGTTGCTGGCGCCGTCGCCGTTGCCGTTGCTGGCGCCGTCGCCGTTGCCGTTGCCGTTGCCGTTGGTCGGCGTGTCGGCCAGTTCGAGCAGGACGTCCAGCAGTCCGACGTCGCGTAGACGGGACACGGGGATCGCGCGGATGACTTCTTCGATGCGCGCTTCCTCGGGGTCCTTCGGTGCGCCGATCGCCACATGCAGCAGGCGCTCGGCGAGCACCCGGGACGTCGGGTAGTCGAAGACCAGCGTGGCCGGGAGCGTCAGCCCGGTCACGCCGGCCAGCCGGTTGCGCAACTCGACCGCGGTCACCGAGTCGAAGCCGAAGTCCCGGAACGCCTGATCGGCTCGGACACTCTCGGCCTGGTCATAGCCGAGAACCACCGCGGCGTGTTCGCGCACCAGATTGAGCAGGAAACGCGACCGCTCCGTCTCGCCCAGACCGGCCAGCCGACGGGCGAAGGTGTCGGCTCCCTGAGTCCCCGCAGCGGCCCGGCGGGGCGCCCGGACAAGGTCACCGAGCACCGAGGGCAGCGCGAACCCCGCGGTGGCGGTAGCTCGGGCCGCATCCACGTCCAGGCCGGCCGCCACCACCGGCGAGGCGCCGGCCAGCGCGGAGTCGAACAGCCGCAGCGCCTGCTCGGTACTCAGCGCGACACCGCCGCCACGGGCCAGCCGGGCCTGGTCAGCCCGGGTCAGCGTCCCGGTCAGCGCGCTGCGCTGTTCCCACAGGCCCCAGGCGATGGAGACGCCGGGCAGTCCCTGGGACTGCCGAAGGGCGGCCAGGGCGTCCAGGTAGGTGTTGGCCGCGGCGTAGTTGGCCTGTCCCGGACCGCCGAGTAGCCCGGCGAGCGACGAGAAGAGCACGAACAGGCCCAGGTCCCGGCCGGTGGTGGCTTCGTGCAGGTGCCGGGCCGCGTCCGCCTTGGCCGCCAGCACCCGTTCCAGCGGCGGCCCGGTCAGCGAGGTCACGGACATGTCCTCGGTGATGCCGGCGGCGTGCACCACCCCGGTCAGGCCGGGGAGTTCCGCCACCAGCGCGTCGACCGCGGTGCGCTGGGACAGGTCCACGGCGACCACTTGTACGCGGGCTCCGGCCGCTTCGAGTTCGGCAGCGAGTTCGCCGGCCCCGGGCGCGTCCGGACCGGACCGGCTCGCCAACACCAGATTCCGGATCCCGTACGCGTCCACCAGATGCCGGGCGATCAGACCGCCCAGCGTCCCAGTCCCGCCGGTGATCAGCACCGCCCCTTCGGGGTCGAACACCGGGGCCGCGTCGTCGCCGGGAACGGCACGGCGCAGCCGGGGCACCAGCACCGCACCATCGCGCAGCGCCAGCTCCCTTTCCCCGGTCGCCAGAGCGGCGGAAACCATCGCCTCGGACCCGGGACTGCCATCGTCGTCCAGCAGCACCAAGCCCGCGTCAGGGTGCTCGGCCATCGCCGAACGGACCAGACCCCAAACGCCCGACACGGCCAATCCCGCGACCGAATCACCCTCAACCGCGGCAACCGCATCACGCGTACGGAACGCCAGCCGCGACCCCGCCGGATGCTCATCGGCCAGCCAGGCCTGCACCAAGGCCAACGCCGTCGGCACATCGGCGAGCTCAGCCAAGGCAAACAGCGGCCCGTCCGTTCCCGTGGGCAGGTCCAGGCCGGGGCCGACCGGGACCCAGGCTTGTTCCGGCGCCGATCCGAGGCCGAACGGGGCCCATTCCAACGTCAGCAGGCCCGGACCCGTGCCGGTCGTGAGCCGAGCGGTGTCAGTCGGGCGGGCCATCATCGAGGCGGCCGACACAACCGGTTGGCCCTCGCCATCGGCGGCGAGCAGCGAGACGGCGTCCGGGCCTGCCGGGCTCAACCGCACCCGCAGCGCTGACGCCCCCGTCGCGTGCAGCCGTACGTCCCGCCACGCGAACGGCAACCCGATTTGGTCACCGTCCTCGGTGGCAGCGATCAGGACGTGCAGCGCGGCGTCCAGCAGGGCCGGATGGATCGCGAACCCGTCCTGGGCATCCCCGGCGGGCAGTTCCACTTCGGCGTACAGGTCCTCGCCGAGCCGCCAGGCCGCCCGCAGGCCACGGAACGTCGGGCCGTACTCGTAGCCGCGCGCCGCCATGACCTCGTAAGCGTCGCTGACGGGCAGCGGCTGCGCGTCGGCCGGGGGCCACTGCTCTTCGAGACCTTCCACCGTCCCGGCCGGATCGGCCAAGGTCGCGGTGGCGTGCCGGATCCACTGCTCACCCGCCTGGGAGAACACGCTCGCCTGTTCCCCGTCGACCCGCACCTGGACATCGGCCGCACCGTCCAGCACCAACGGCTGCTCGAAGGTGATCTCCCCGATCGCCGGCAATCCCGTCCGGTCACCGGCATGCAGCACCAGCTCCGCCAACGCCGCGCCCGGCACCAGCACCGTCCCCGAGACCGCGTGATCGGCCAGCCACGGACTCGTCCCCGCCGACACCCGGCCCGACAACACCCAGCCCGCGTCCTCGGCCAGCCGCACCGCACTACCCAGCAACGGATGCCCCGCACCACCCTGACCCGTCGCGCCACCCGACGCCCAATAACGGCGGTGCTGGAAGGGATACGTCGGCAAAGTGATCGGACTGCCCTGGGGGACCAGGCGGGTCCAGTCCACGGCCGCGCCGTGAGTCCACGCCTCGGCCAGAGACATCAGCAGACGCCGCTGACCACCATCGTCGCGACGCAGCGACCCAACCGCCCAGCCATCTTCAACCCCCGGCACCAGCACCGGATGCGGGGACACCTCCACGAACCCGGCCACCGGCATCGACGCCACGGCCTGCGCAAACCGCACCTGCTCCCGCAGATTCCGCCACCAATACGCAACATCCAGGCCCTCGGTATCCACCACCGAACCGGTCACCGCCGAATAGAACGGCACCCGACCCGGACGCGGCGACACCCGCACCGCCAGCAACTGCTCCCGCACCTGCTCCACCAACGGGTGATGACTCGCATAATCCACATCAACCCGACGAGCCCGGAT
>NZ_JAGGLR010000029.1 GCF_017874715.1 Streptomyces iranensis
GGTGCTCCTGGTGGGCAGGGTGGTGGTCAGACGCCGCCTCCGCCTGGTGCTCCGGGTGCGCCCGGTGGCGGTGTGCACGCTGCCGCGACGATGCTCGCGGGTGGTCCGGGTGCGCCCGGCCAGACCCCGGCTCCGGGCACCCCGCATCCTCCCGGCCCGCCCGGTCCCCCCGGACCTCCTGGGCCGCCTGGTCCGCCCGGCGTGCCGGGCGCCCATGGCGCCCATGGTGCTCCTGGTGGGCAGGGTGGTGGTCAGACGCCGCCTCCGCCTGGTGCTCCGGGTGCGCCCGGTGGCGGTGTGCACGCTGCCGCGACGATGCTTGCCGGTGGTCCGGGTGCGCCCGGCCAGACCCCGCCCCCCGGCACCCCGCATCCGCCCGGTGCTCCCGGTGCTCCCGGCCAGGGTGCCCCGTCCGGCCCGCAGCCGCCCGGCCCACCCGGTGTCCCCGGTGCGGGTGGTCCGCACACGCCGCCGCCCCCGCCGGGCGCGGCCGGACCGCCGTACCCGGGCGGACCCGGCGCCCCCGGCGCGCCGGGCGCCCCCGGTATGCCGCCGCCCGCCGGCGCTCCCGCTCAGGGGATGGCGCCGCCTCCGGGCGCGCCCGCGCCGGGGATGGCGCCGCAGCCCGGCTATGCGTATCCGCCGCCGCCCCCCGGTCAGCCGACCGTGGGACCGGGCTATATGGCGGTGCTGCGCTACCGCGCCCAGGACGGCTCGGAGCAGCAGCTGATCCGCCGTTCGGCGCCCGGGACCCCGCATCCGGAGTGGCAGATCCTGCATGAGCTGCGGGCCATGAACGTTCCGCCGCAGCAGGTGCTGGAGCTCCACACCGAGCTGGAGTCCTGTGATCTGCCCGGCGGCTACTGCGCCCGGATGATCCGGGAGAGCTGGCCGCAGGTGCGGATCAGCCACACCGCTGCGTACGGACGCGATCACGCCACTCGGCAGCAGGGCGTACGTCATCTGCTGGAGCACCAGGGCGAGCTGCACCAGGTGGCGGACGGCCCGGCCCGTCCGGCGCCGAACCGGGTGCCGCTGCCGCATCCCAGCCAGGTGCAGCCGATCCCGCCGGTGCCGCCGGAGGGGCTGGCGCATGAGTTGGGCCAGGCGTTCGGGCCGCAGGGCATCGTCCGCTTCGACCAGCGCGCGGTGTCACGGATGGGCGTTCCGGAGGTGGTGGCGCAGACGCTGGTGTGGGCGGGGCTGCCGCTGGACTTCGGTCCGTTCTTCTGGGCCCAGGCCCAGGCGGGCCGCCCGGTGCCGACGCTGGCGGAGCTGGCGGCGGAGCGCGGGGTGCAGTCCGCGCCGGACGCGGGTTCGTACCTGGTCATGGGCAATGACTTCGGCCGTCAGCTGTGTGTGCAGTACGGCACGGCGAACATCGTGGCGGTGCCGCTGGAGGCGACGCCCCAGCCGACCCCGCCGCAGTTCGTGAACACCGGGCTGCCGGAGTTCGTGCGGTGCATGGCGCTGCTCGGCCGGATGTGGCGGCTGCGGTACGGGCTGACGCCGGACCAGGCGGGCCGTTGGACCGTGGACTTCCAGGGGCAGCTCGCGGGGCTGGACCCGGCGGCGCTGTCCACGCCGGACAACTGGTGGGCCGTGCTGCTGGAGCAGATGTGGGACGGCCTGCTGTAGGCCCGTTGTGAGCCCGTTGTGAGCCCGCCCGCGCGGCCCTGACCGCGCGCCACCGAACGAACTGCGCGACCGAAGAACGAATGGCGATCGAGGCGCCCGACCCCCGTGACGGGGGCGGGCGCCTCGTCGTTGTTGTCACCGGCGGCGCTCCCGGCCGCGGATATGGGCGGAGTGTCGCGTTATGGGGATGAGAGGCCATCTATAAAGATGTGCGCCGAAGCGCGTTGCATACCGGACAAAAGGGGTTCCAAGGATGGGCGCATCGGTGTCACGTCATGGCTTCACCATCGTCGGCGGACGGGGCCGTGGCTACCGTCCCGCGCAGGTCGACCGCTATGTGGCCGACCTGTCCGAAGCGCGGGACGCGGCGTGGGAGCGTGCCGCGCGCCTCACCGTGCTGGCCAATGAGCTGACCGCCGAGGCGGAGCGGCTGCGCGAGGTGATCTCCCAACTGGCCCCCCAGACCTATGAGTCCCTCGGCGACCGGGCCCAGCTGATCCTGATGGCGGCCGAGGAGGAGGTCGTCTGTCTGCGGGCGGCGGCCGAGGCGACGGCGCAGGAGGAGTGGGAGGCCGCGCAGGCCGTGGCCCGTACGGTGCGGGACGCCGCCCGCGACGAGGCCGAGCTGGTCCGCGAGGCCGCCGAGGCGGCGGCGCGCGCCACCCTGGAGTCGGCCCAGGTGGACGTGGACGAGCTGCGCGCCATCTCGCGCCAGGACGCCAAGGAGTGGCGGGCCCAGGCGCTGGCGGAGCTGAAGGAGATGCGGCAGCGCACCGCCGGGATCCTGGCCGAGCAGGAGCGGGAGCACGCCGAGCGGTGGGAGGCGGCGGGCCGCGAACTGGCCGACCGGGACAACGCGATGACGGCCCGGCTGGCCCAGCTGGAGGAGTACGCCCAGGCGGGGCTCGCCGACGCCAAGCGGGAGTACGGGATGGCCGAGCAGGCCGGGCGGCTGCGGCAGGAGGACGCGCAGGCGCAGGCGGCGGAGATCATCGCCCAGGCGCGGGCCCGGGAGGAGCGGCTGGCGCGGGAGACGGAGCGGACGCTGCGCGAGCACGTGGAGCGGCGCGAGGAGCTCAAGGCGCATCTGGAGCATGTACGTGGCAGCCTGGCGGCGCTGACCGGCAAGCCGGTGGCGGAGGACGCGGCGGCGGCCCCGCACCACGAGTCCTGACCCACTGGCGGACCGCCCACGGGCCTGGGGGCGTCTGACGGATCGTGACGCCTGCGGCGGGCTGTCCCCCTCCCCGCCCCTCCCCGAATACTGGGGCTCCGCCCCAGCCCCCGCCCCAGACCCCGCCCGGGGTTCCGCCCCTGTCCGGGGCTCTGCCCCAGCCCCCGCCCGGGGCTCCGCCCCGAGCCCCGCCGGGGTTCCGCCCCGAGCCCCGCCGGGGTTCCGCCCCAGGCCGGGGCTCTGCCCCAGGCCCTGTCCGGGGCTCTGCCCCAGGCCCTGTCCGGGGCTCTGCCCCAGGCCCTGTCCGGGGCTCTGCCCCAGGCCCTGTCCGGGGCTCTGCCCCAGGCCCGCCGGGGTTCCGCCCCAGGCCGGGGCTCTGCCCCAGGCTCTGCCCGGGGTTCCGCCCCGAGCCCCGCCCGGGGCTCTGCCCCAGGCCCTGCCCGGGGCTCTGCCCCAGGGCCCTGTCCGGGGTTCTGCCCCAGATCCTGCCCGGGGTTCCGCCCCAGACCCTGCCCGGGGCTCCGCCCCAGATCCCGCCCGGGGCTCCGCCCCAGGCCCCGGGGTCCAGGGGCAGAGCCCTTGGGAACGGGAAGGGGCGGGGAGGGGAAAGGCCCGTCGGGCACCCCGTAGGCACCGGCGGGCCGCCGGCCGACCCACGCGTCGGCAGCCGCAGTCGCCTCCGGCCGCCGTTCAGGCTTCCGCCTCTGCCTCCGCGTCCGCCTCCGTCCGGACCGGAAAGCGGCGCGGGGCGAGGAACACCAGGGCCAGCAGCGCCAGCAGCGCGGCCGCGGCCGAGCCCAGATAGACGTGGTCGACGGCGGTGTCCACGGCCCGTCGCAGATAGTCGGCCGCCTGGTCGGTGAGGGTGCCGGGGTGCTCCAGGGCGCGCGAGACCGAGTCCAGGTCGTCGGGCAGCCCCGGCCGGATGGCGTCGGGGGCCCCGGTGAGCCGGGAGGCCAGCGTCGCGTTGGCCACGGCGCCGAAGAGGGCCGCCCCGACGCTCTGGCCGACCTGGCGGCAGAAGAGGATCGAGGCGGTGGCGGTGCCGCGCTCGGCCCATCCGACGGACGACTGCACCCCGATGATCAGCGGCAGCTGGAAGAGCCCGAGCGCGCCCCCGAGCAGCAGCATGATCAGCGCGGGCTGCCAGGCGGCGCCCGGGTAGGGGAGGAAGGGGAAGGCGGCCAGGATCAGCGTGGCGGCCGTCATCCCGGTGATGGCGCAGCCCCGGAAGCCGACGCGGTTGTAGACGCGGCTGCTGAGCGCGGCCGCGATCGGCCAGCTCAGCGACATCGTGGACAGGACGAACCCGGCCGGTATCGGCCCGAGCCCCAGCACCGACTGGGCGTAGGTGGGCAGGAAGACGGTCGGGGCGATCATCAGCAGACCGAGCGCGGCGAAGGCGACGTTGACCGCCGTGATGGTGCGGCGGCGCCAGACCCACCCGGGGATGATCGGTTCGGCGGCGCGCCGTTCGATCCATACGGTGGCCGCGGCGCACACCGCGGCGCCGCCGAGCATGGTGAGCGAAGGCGCGGACAGCCAGCCCCAGGCCACTCCGCCCTGGACGAGGGCGGTCAGCAGCAGCCCGCCGCTGAGGAACACAG
The DNA here is from genome assembly GCF_017874715.1 of Streptomyces iranensis. Taxonomy (GTDB): domain Bacteria; phylum Actinomycetota; class Actinomycetes; order Streptomycetales; family Streptomycetaceae; genus Streptomyces; species Streptomyces iranensis. The sequence continues at coordinate 4,420 of NZ_JAGGLR010000029.1, forward strand.
CGAGCGCCCCGGCCCAGTCGACCCGGGGGCGGCTCTCCCGGTGTCGTCGCGGTTCGTGTAGATGCCGGGTGATCAGGGTGAACGCCAGGGCGCCGACCGGCAGATTGATGAGGAAGATCCACCGCCAGTCGGCGTATCCGGCGAGCAGTCCGCCGATCGCGGGGCCCGCCACGGCCGAGACCGCCCACACCGAGGAGAGCCTGGCCTGGATCTTCGGGCGCTCCTTGAGCGGATAGAGGTCGGCGGCGACGACCTGGATGGTGCCCTGGAGCGCCCCGCCGCCCAGCCCCTGGACGACCCGGAAGGCGATGAGGGAGGCCATGTTCCAGGCGCCCGCGCACAGCAGCGAGCCGATGACGAAGAGCACGACGCCCGCGAGCAGGATGGGCTTGCGGCCGAAGGTGTCGGAGAGCTTTCCGTACAGCGGCAGGGAGACGGTGACGGCGAGCAGATAGCCGGAGAAGAGCCAGGAGAAGACGGAGAAGCCGCCGAGGTCGCCGACGATCTGCGGGACGGCGGTGGAGATGATGGTCGAGTCCAGCGCGGACAGCGCCATGCCGAGCATCAGGGCGGCGACGACGGGGCGGCGGTGGCTGGGGGTGGGGGTTCCGGAATGGAGCTGGGGTGCGGGGGGCCTGGGGTCCGCGTCCATCGGCCGTCGTGCGGTGCCGCCCACGGTGGCGAACTCCCTCCGCCGGTCCGTGCCGGCACGTGTCCCTGTTGTTCGTACGACGGACTCGCGTGCGCACGATTCTTGTACGACCCACGATTCCATGCCGGGGCAGGCTGGCGGAAGAACACATTCGGGCTGTCCAGACGGCCCGGTTTGAGCCTGACGTGGGGGGAGGGTGCACCATCGACCCCGAGTCCGGGGTCAGACCCAGGACTCACTCCCCTAGGGGATGCCCACCCTGTACTCCTACTCCCGGTTCGTCCGGGCGGATGAGGAGCCAGTCGTCCCCACTTCATATGGTTGCTACGGGCTGCGCGACCGAGGGGGTGGGGCTAGCCCTACCGCTAAGAGGGAGTCATTCCCCATCGCGGAGGTTCCCGGATCGCGGCAGTCTTTATGCGGCGATCGGGGAACAGAGATCGCCGATCGGACACCGAAGGAGAAAGACCGTGACAACGGCTGTATCGATTCCCAGGACCGGGGGCAGCGGAGGACATACGGCCGTCGCCGCCCGAGCACGTCAGGTCACCAAGGCGTACGGCTCCGGGGAGACCCGGGTGGTCGCGCTGGACCAGGTGGACGTGGACATCGCGCGGGGGCAGTACACCGCGATCATGGGCCCGTCCGGCTCCGGCAAGTCGACCCTGATGCACTGCCTGGCCGGTCTGGACACCGTCAGCTCCGGGCAGATCTTCATCGACGAGACCGAGATCACCAAGCTGAAGGACAAGAAGCTCACCAAGCTGCGCCGGGACCGGATCGGCTTCATCTTCCAGGCGTTCAACCTGCTGCCCACGCTCAGCGCGATCGAGAACATCACGCTGCCGATGGACATCGCGGGCCGCAAGCCCGACCGGGCCTGGATGGACCGGGTGGTGGAGACCGTGGGTCTGGCCGGCCGGCTCAAGCACCGTCCGAACCAGCTCTCCGGCGGTCAGCAGCAGCGCGTCGCCGTGGCCCGCGCCCTCGCCGCCCGCCCCGAGATCATCTTCGGTGACGAGCCGACCGGAAACCTGGACTCGCGGGCCGGTGCCGAGGTGCTGGGCTTCCTCAAGCGGTCGGTGGACGAGCTGGGCCAGACCATCGTGATGGTCACCCATGACCCGGTCGCCGCCTCCTACGCCAACCGGGTGCTGTACCTGGCCGACGGCCGGATCGTCGACGAGATGTACAACCCGACGGCCGATCTGGTCCTGGAGCGCATGAAGCACTTCGACGCGCGAGGACGGGTGTCATGACCGTCCTCAAGACCTCACTGCGCAACTTCGTCGCCCACAAGGGGCGGATGGCGCTGTCCGCGATCGCCGTGCTGCTCTCGGTGGCCTTCGTCTGCGGCACGCTCGTCTTCACCGACACCACCAACGCCACGTTCGACAAGCTCTTCGCGAGCACGGCCTCCGATGTCACGGTCAGCCCCAAGGGTGTCAGCGACAAGGACACCCGGCAGGGCCGGATCCGTACCCTGCCCGGTTCGGAGCTGGCCCGGCTGAAGCAGGTGGACGGCGTCAAGTCGGTGCTCGGCGACGCCACCAGCCAGTCGGTCACCGCCGCCGACCGCGACGACAACAGCATCGGCTCGGACACCGGCGCCCCGACCATCGGCACCAACTGGGACCCGACCGAGAAGCGCTCGGTCGAGATCACCTCCGGCCACGCCCCGCGCGGCCCGACCGAGGTGATGGTCGACGCCGACACCGCCAAGAACAAGAAGCTGAAGCTGGGCGACGAGGTGCGGATCATCGCCATCCCGGGCGAGTTCCGCGCGAAGATTGTCGGCATTGCCACGTTCCAGGTGACCAACCCCGGCGCCACGCTGATCTACATGGACACCGACACCGCGCAGCGCAAGCTGCTCGGCGCTCCGGGGGTCTACTCCAGCTACTCGCTCACCGCGCAGGCGGGCGTCAGCCACGACCAGCTGAAGAAGAACGTCGTCGCGGACCTCGGCACCGGGGTCAAGGTGCAGACGAAGGCCGAGTCCAGCAAGGAGGCCGAGGACGACATCGGCTCGTTCCTGGACGTGATGAAGTACGCGATGCTCGGCTTCGCCGGGATCGCCGTCCTGGTCGGCATCTTCCTGATCGTCAACACCTTCTCGATGCTGGTCGCCCAGCGCACCCGTGAGATCGGCTTGATGCGGGCCATCGGCTCCAGCCGGAAGCAGATCAACCGGTCGGTGCTGATCGAGGCGCTGCTGCTCGGCGTCATCGGCTCGATCCTCGGCGTCCTCGGCGGCGTCGGCCTCGCGGTCGGCCTGATGAAGATCATGGGCAGCGCGGGGCTCCACCTGAGCACCGACCAGCTGACGGTGAAGGCCACCACGCCCATCGTGGGCATCGGCATCGGCGTCGTCGTCACCGTCATCGCGGCGTACATCCCCGCCCGCCGGGCAGGGAAGATCTCCCCGATGGCGGCCCTGCGCGATGCGGGCACCCCGGCGGACAGCAAGTCCGGATGGATCCGCGGCGCGATCGGCACCCTGCTCACCGCGGGCGGCGCGGCCTCCCTGGTGGTCGCGGGGAACGCGGACAAGGCGGTCGACGGCTCGATGTTCCTGGGCCTCGGCGTGGTGCTGACGCTCATCGGCTTCATCGTCATCGGCCCGCTGCTGGCCGGTCTGGTGGTCCGCGTACTGGCCACCGTCGTCCTGCGGATCTTCGGCCCGGTCGGCCGGCTGGCCGAGCGCAACGCGCTGCGCAACCCGCGGCGCACCGGTGCCACCGGCGCGGCCCTGATGATCGGCCTGGCGCTGGTCGCCTGTCTGTCGGTGGTGGGCTCCTCGATGGTCGCCTCGGCCACCGACGAGCTGGACAAGTCGGTGGGCGCGGACTTCATCGTCCAGTCCGACACCGGCCAGCCGATCACCAAGGGGATCGCGGACGCGGTGCGCCAGGCCAAGGGCCTGAAGCACATCAGCGAGGCCAAGGACATCGAGGGCACCAAGCTCACGCTGCCCGACGGCAAGACGGTCACCAAGGACCTCTCGGCCGCCAGCCCGACGTACGCCGAGGACCTGCGCACCCCGGTCGTCGAGGGCGACCTGTCCGCCGCGTACGGCAAGAACGCCATGTCGGTGCCGGAGGGCTTCGCCAAGGACCACAAGGTGAAGAGGGGCGACACCCTCACCGTCGCCTTCAAGGAGGGCCGCACCGCCAAGCTGACCGTCGCCGCGATCACCTCGGACGACGTCAGCCTCGACAAGGGCGCGATGTACACCAACATCGCCACCGTCGAGGCTTATGTCCCCGCCAAGCTGATTCCGGCGGACGTCATGATGCTGGCGCAGGCCAAGGACGGCCAGGAGAAGCAGGCGTACGCCTCCCTCAAGTCCCAGCTGCACCACTACCCGTCGGTGAAGGTGCGCGACCAGACCGACTACAAGAAGGAGGTCAAGGACCAGGTCGGTCAGCTGCTCAACCTGGTCTACGGCCTGCTGGCGCTCGCGATCATCGTCGCCGTCCTCGGCGTGGTGAACACCCTGGCCCTCTCGGTCGTCGAGCGGACCCGCGAGATCGGCCTGATGCGCGCCATCGGCGTCTCGCGCCGTCAGATGCGCCGCATGATCCGCCTGGAGTCCGTGGTCATCGCCCTCTTCGGCGCCCTGCTGGGCCTAGGGCTCGGCATGGGCTGGGGCACCACGGCCCAGAAGCTGCTGGCGCTCGAGGGTCTGAAGACCCTGGAGATCCCGTGGCCGACGATCATCACGGTCTTCATCGGCTCCGCCGTCGTGGGCCTGATCGCGGCCCTGGTCCCGGCCTTCCGGGCGGCGCGGATGAACGTCCTGAACGCGATCGCCACGGAATAGCCGACGGGGGAACGGCCAACGGGGGTATGGCCGACGGGGGAATGGCCAACGGGGGAAATGGGCCCGCTGCCCTCCATGGGGGGATGGGCAGCAGGCCGACCGACCGGCCCGGTGCGCGACGGGGGAGCGCACCGGGCCGGCCGTGTGTTTCCGGGAGCCGGATTCCGGGGGTTCCCGTGGTTTGACTTGGAGTGCGCTCCAACTCCTAGCGTGATCGTCACGACCACGAGACACGACCACGAGGGAGGTACCCGATGTCCGAACTGCCCGCCCGCCACCTGGGGGCACTGACCGTCGCGGCCCAGGGCCTGGGCTGCATGGGGATGAGCCACGGCTACGGCGACTCGGACGACGCCCAGTCGATCGCCACCCTCCACCGCGCCCTCGACCTCGGCGTCACGCTGCTGGACACCTCCGACTTCTACGGCTCCGGGCACAACGAGGAGCTGCTCGGCCGGGCCCTGGCCGGGCGGCGGGAGCGGGCGGTGCTGGCCACCAAGTTCGGGTTCGCCAACCGGCTGGGCGAGCCGACCGCGATCCGCGGGGACGCCGCGTACGTCCGCCGGGCGTGCGACGCCTCGCTGCGGCGGCTCGGCGTCGATCACATCGACCTCTACTACCAGCACCGCGTCGACCCGGACGTCCCCATCGAGGAGACCGTCGGCGCGATGGCCGAGCTGGTGAAGGCGGGCAAGGTGCGCCACCTCGGACTGTCCGAGGCGGGCGCGGAGACCATCCGCCGGGCCCACGCGGTGCACCCCATCGCGGCCCTGCAGAGCGAATGGTCGCTGTGGACCCGGGATCTGGAGCACGAGATCGTCCCGGTCTGCCGTGAGCTGGGCATCGGCCTCGTCCCCTTCTCCCCGCTCGGCCGCGGTTTCCTCACCGGCCGCTACACCTCGACCGACGGTCTGCCGGAGGGCGACGTACGCCGCACTCAGCCCCGGTTCGCCGACGGCAACCTCGAGAAGAACCTGGCCATCGTGGAGAAGCTGAACGAACTGGCCGCCGCGAAGGGCGTCACCGCCGGCCAACTCGCCCTCGCCTGGGTGCAGCACCGCGGCGACGACGTGGTCCCCATCCCGGGCACCCGGCGCCAGAAGTACCTGGCGGAGAACCTGGCCGCCGCCACCCTCGAGCTGACCCCCGGGGAACTGTCCGCGATCGACGCCGCTGCCCCGGCCGACCAGGTCGCCGGTACCCGCTACGACGAGAAGAACCTCACCTTCGTCAACCGCTGATCGGGGAACCGATGAGTTTCGGAGTGGCACGGGGTCTTTGGAGGTGAACGCATCACCCCAAGGGAGATCACCATGACCGAGACCGCCAGAGGCGCCCGTTTCACCGAGGTGGGCCGGGTCGCCGTCACCGTCGCCGATCAGGACCGGGCGCTGGAGTTCTACGTAGGCACGCTCGGCTTCGAGAAGCGTGCCGACATCCCCTTCGGCGACGGTCACCGCTGGATCGAGGTGGCCCCGGCGGGCGCCCCGACCGGGATCGCGCTGGTTCTGCCGCGCGAGGGCGGGCAGGGGCCGGGCTACGACACCGGTGTCATCCTCACCTCCGAGGACATCGACGCCGACCACGCGGCGCTGCGTGAGCGCGGCGTCGACACCGACCCGGAGGTCCAGCGCTGGGGCGCCCCGGTGCCGCCGATGTTCAGCTTCCGGGACGGGGACGGCAACGCGGTGATGGTCGTCGAGAACGGCTGACCCCGTCGGCCACCGGTGAGGAGCCGGTCCGCGGACGGGGGGCGGACCGGCTCTTCGGTGTGGTTACGACGTACGGCCGCCGATGTGCGCGGCGCGGGCGCGGAGCAGCAGCGCGATCCAGCTGCGGTAGGGCTGCCAGCGGTCGGCGATACCGGCCAGTCGGCGGATGTCGCCCGAGGCGGCCTCGCCGAGGCCGTACGCGTCCACCATGGCCGCGTGCAGCCGCGGTTCGTGACGCGGGAAGACATCGGGGTGCCCGGCACCGCGGATGAGGATGAGTTCGGCGGAGAACGGGCCGATGCCGGGGAGGTCGCGCAGCGCCGCGAGGGCGTCGTCCACCGGCATCGAGCGCAGCCGTACGGCGTCGAGTTCACCGGCGTCGGCCGCTTCGGCCAGTGCGTGCAGCCGCTCGATCTTCACCTCGGTCAGGCCGGGGGCGCGGGTGATCGCGCGCAGGGCCGGTGGGGTGGGGAAGGCGTACCGGGTCCGGCCCTCGATCCGGACGCGCCGGCCGTGCCGCTCGGCGAGGCGGGCCTTGATCGCGGCGGCCTGGGTCATGCGGATGCGATGGCCGATGATCGCCCACGCGGCGGCTTCGTAGGGCGAGTGGAAGCACACCGGCCGAAGGCCCGGATAGTCCGCCATGAGCCCGGCCACCACGGGGTCGGCGGCGGCGAGTCCGGGGAAGCCGCTTCCGTCGACGTCGAGGGAGAGGATGCGGGCCAGCTGAGCCCGAGCGGCCTCGCCGGGTCCGGGTCCGGGTCCGGTCCCGGCGGACACGGGGTCTGCCGGGGTGTCGGGGTACATGGTGAACTCGGCCCGGACCCGGCCCGCTCCGCCCTCCGCCGCCGCCTCCTCCTGCCGCACCGCGACGGCCACCGTCGAGTGGCCGTCGTCGGCGGGGAAGGCCAGGTGGAGGACGTCGTCCGCCGCGCCCTGGTAGCTCGCCGGGGTGAAGCCCTCCAGGAACCGCACGCTCGCCGCGAGCGAGAAGGGGCCGGACGGGGTGAGGACGGCGGCGGTCACGGTCAGCCTCCGTGCGCCGTGAGGGCGTAGCCCTCCGGGCCGATGAAGGTGAACGTGCGGCCGAAGGGGCTGTCCTGGGGCGGGCTGAGGATCGGCACCCCGGCGGCGGCGAGCTGGTCGTGCAGCGCCTGGGCGTCCGTGGTGCGGAACCACAGGGCCACGCCGAGGCCGGGCCGTGCGGCGTCGTCGAGATCCACGCCCGGCAGCGGCTCGCGGACGGCGAACGGGATCGGCTCGGTGGTGAACACCACCGCACCGGGCGGCGAGGCCGGCGCGCGCCGCAGGCCGAGATGGGCTTCGCAGAAGGCGGCCGCCGCCTCGACATCGCGTACCTGCAGGGCGATGAAGTCGGGGCCGTCGATGGTGGCGGGCATGGGTCCTCCCCGGTTGTTGGCTGAGCCAGTGATGGCGATGTCAGGACTTTGACACGACTGGACTGTACGTACGGCCGCCCCCTATGTCAAAATCCTGACATGAAGGACCGGACGCCCGTACCCCCGCCACACCCCGCCGACGACGTCACCGAGCATGTGGGCTACCGCCTCAAACGCGCCGCCGCGGCGCTGCGCGGCGCCATGGACAAGGCGCTGCGCGAGCACGGGCTGACGGTGCCGCAGTACGCCTGCCTCGAACTCCTCGACCAGCGGCCCGGCCTGTCCAACGCCGAGCTCGCCCGCTCCACGTTCGTCACCCGGCAGTCCATGAACGTCGTCCTCCGCGGCCTCCAGGACGCGGACCTGATCTCCCGGCCCGCCACCACCGACCACGGCCGCGCGCTCCCCGCCCACCTCACCGAGCACGGCCGCGAACGGCTCGACGCGGCCCGGTCCGCCGTCTACGCCATCGAACGGACGATGGTCGACGCCTTCCCGCAGCGCCGTCTGGCCGCCCTCCTCGCCGACCTCGACCGCATGGCGGAAGCCCTCGGCGGCTGACCGTCCGCTGCCTCAGTCGCGGGGGAGCAGGGTGCCCAGGGGGCCGAGGTCCAGGTTGAGGTCTTCCGGGGTCAGACCGTGCTGGTCGCACAGTTCCGTCATGCGCTGGTCGAGGAGCATCAGCGTGGTGCCGATGCGCTCGATCTGGTCGTCGGTGAGGCCGCCCGTGTCGATGCGGCGGATGGCCTGGCGTTCCATCAGCTGGCGGAGGAGTTCGACGACCGTCAGCACCAGGGCCACGAGATCGCGGCCGACCGAGTCGCGGTCGATGTCCACGCGGGAGGGGGTGGCGGGGACCGGCGTGCTCATAGCGGGCCGCTGTCGGTCCATGGGGCCCGGACCCGTTCGTTGACCGAGGAGAGGAGGGCGTGCAGGGAGAGGCGGACGAGGGGGACCTCGGCGATCGCGATGACCAGGTCGCCGCTGATGACGACGCCGGTCGCGAGCACCCGGTCCAGGAGGTCCACCAGGGGGACGCCGAGCGGGCCCAGCGCCTCGGCGGGGGTGGTTCCCCACTCCGGGGCCTCTCTGCGGGCGGTGGTGGCGGGGGTCGCTTCCCACCGCGCTTTCGCCGGGGTGGTATCCCAGGTGGACGGCCTGGTCATGGGGTCGGCCCCGGGTCCGTGATTCCTCCGTCGGCGAAGGAGTAGGGCGCCCACGGTCCGGAGAGTTCGATCTGGACCTCCGTCTCGTCGTGGCGCAACGACGCGAGCGCGGCGCGCAGTTCGCGCTCCCGGCCCAGGTCGAGGAGGTAGGCCGCGTTCAGCACATGGGCGCGGTGCTTCCCGGTCACCTCGACGCCGTGCGGGCGCAGCCGGCGCGCGGCCACGGCGAGGCCCCGGACGACGGTGTCCACCCGCTCGGCGGCCCGCAGCGCCAGGGTGTGGCGCTGTTCGCGGCCGCGCTGCCGGGTGCGGACGCGGTCCAGATAGGCGCGGCCGCTCCTGTCCGGGCCGGGGCCCTCCGCCGGGGCCGCTTCGGATGCGGGCGGCGGTCCCGTGGGGGCGTAGACCTTGACCCCCCATTCGACCCGGCCCGCGATCCGGTCCAGGGCGGTCAGGAAGGACGTCTCCCGGTCGCCCAGGGCCTCGCGGACCCGGCCGTCGTCGAGATAGACCGTGGCCAGGGGCAGCGGAACGGCCGGGGCGAGCGCCGACGCCGCCGTGATCACCGCGTGGTGGGCGCGGGCGCAGCGCTCCAGTTCGGCGCCGTCGGACAGCCGCCGCCGCAGCGCCTCCTCGCCGTACCCGGCCGCGGGCACGTCCTGGACCACGGCGGTGAGCGGACCCGCCGCGACCGTACGGACGGGGGCACCGGTGCCGAGCCCGGGGAGTTCCGCCAACGGTTCCGCCGGGGCGGTGAGGTCGCCGCCCCGGCAGACCGCGAAGGCGTAGGTGAGGGTGGGGGCCTCGGTCATGGGCGCCTCTCCTCCCCGGCCGCGCCGACCGTGCTCAGCTCCTCCGAGCCGATCCGTGACTCCAGGGCGTGAAGCCGGCTCCGCAGTTCCGCGTTCTCCTGGGCGAGGGTGTCCCGCGCGGCGCGCGACGAGAGCGCGGGATCGGTTTCCCACCAGTCGATTCCGGCCTTGCGGGCGGTGTCCACGGAGGAGATGAACAACCGCAGCCGGATGGTGAGCAGTTCGATGTCCAGCAGGTCGATCTTGATGTCCCCGGCGATCACGATGCCCTTGTCCAGGACGCGTTCCAGGATCTCGGCGAGGTCGGAGGGGTGCCGCTCGGCGGTCACGGAAGGGGGGTGGGCCAGGTCGCGTTCAGTCATGGCGTGCGCACCCTCGCCCTTCCTCCCCGGCCGGCCGGGCGCTCCAGCAGATCCAGCAGCCGGTCCTCCTCCCGGTCGAACTCCTCCGGGCCGATCGCCCCCGACTCCAGGGCCTCGTTCAGCGCGGCCAGCCGGGCCCGCAGCACCGACGGATGGCACATCTCCTCCTCCGCCATGTCCCTCACGCGCTCCGCGACCCACACCACCCCGCGCACCGGCGCCAGCGGGAAGAGGACGACCTGGCTCAGTACGCCCATCTCAGGCCCGGCCTTCCGTGAAGCTGTAGCAGGGCAGCGGGCCGGTGAGCCGCAGTTCGACCCGGTCGCGGTGGGCGGGCGTGAGGCGTTCCACGGCGCCCTCGAACCGCCGCCGCCCGCGCCGGTCCAGCAGGAACGAGGCGTTGAGCACGCACCCCTCGACCTCCGGGCCGTGCACCGTGGCGTCCGCCACGGCCGAGAGCTCGGCGAGCACCGTGGCGGCGGCCGCCGCCGCCCGGCGCTTCAGCCCGCGTGCCACGGCCTCACCGAGCCGCACGCTGGCCTCGTACCCCGGGGCCCGGCGCGCGGCGGTGCGCAACCGGCTCACCTCGGGGTCCTCCCGTACCAGAGCACCCAGGTCGGCCTCGGTGGGCAGCGCCTTGAGGTTCATCTCGATCCGCCCGTCAACGCGTTCGAGCGCGGCCAGGCAGTCGTTCTGTGTGCACAGCAGCTGCCGCCGCACCGACTCCTCGTCGGGGGCGACCATGCCGAAGCGCATCGGCAGCACGGGCCCGTCCCGCCCCAGCGTCAGGGCGAGGTCCTGGTGGGCGAGGAGGTCGCGGCGCTTGGCGCGCAGCCGGGCGGGAGCGTCGCTGATCACCGCGGCCAGCGCTCCGGCCCGGACGGTACGGACCGGGGCGGGCCGCTCGCCCACCCCGGTGCGGCCGGGCGGCATCGCGTGGGAGGCGCGGACGACGCCGTAGACGTACACGCTCCGAGGTGCGGGTGCGGGTGCGGGTGCGGGTGCGGTCATGGAATCAGTCCTCCTCGGAAGGCTCGGAAGGCTCCGAAGCGGAAGCGGAACGGCGGCGGGTGGGGGCGGTGCGCCGCCGGGGGCGGCTCTCCCGCTCCTCCCGCTCCCCCTCTTCCTCCTCGTCGTCGGCCCCGACGGCCCGCTTTACCTTCTCGCCCACGCCCGCCACCGCCTTCTTGGCCTTCTTCTTGCCGAGGCCCGTGGCCATCCGCCCGGCCGGACTCCCGCCGCCGCCCGCGACCCCGCCCAGCAGTTCGGGAACGGTCGTGCTGCTGCGGTCGAATTCGAGGTCCACGCGGTTGCAGGCCTCGGCGAAGCGAAGGTAGGTGTCCACGCTGGCGACCACGATCCGGGCGTCGATCTTCAGGATCTCGATGCCGACGAGGGAGACCCGGATGAAGACGTCGATCACCATGCCCCGGTCGAGGATGAGTTCCAGGCAGTCGTAGAGGGTGCCGGTCCGCTGGATGCAGACGACTTCTTCCGTGTAAGTGCCAGTGGGCATCGCGGAGCGTCCTTTCGGCTGTCGTCTCAGCAGTCGTCGGCCGCACCGCGCCGGTAGCGGCGGACCCTCCGGTATTCCTGGAGCTCGCCCCGCTCGTCGATGCGCACCTCGTACGTGGCCAGCAGGCTGGTGGTGTCCGGGATCCGGGCGACCTCGAGGACGTCCACGCTGACGAGCCAGCCGTCCTCGTGGCGGGCCACGCCGCTGACGCCCTCGGGCTCATGGACGATCAGTGAGGCGAGCTGTTCGCACGCGTGCCGGGCGGCCTCGGCCGGCTTGGGGGCTCGGGGCCGGGTACTCGTCTTGGTCTGCGATGGGCGCGGGTCTCGCTCTGCCATGTGCATCAGTGTGATCACAGGGCGCGCCCGGCCGCCTGTCGTGATGGGCCGGACGCGGGACTGTCCGCTGCGCCTGTGCGGTACGCCCTGGTCCGGTGCGCTCACGGGGGAGCGCACCGGGACCGGGGGCGTCGTCGGTTCAGCCCACCGTGAGGCGGTCGAGGGCGCCTGCCTTGACGGCGCGTATGAAGACCCCGAACGCGGCGGGGGTGGCGGTGAGGGTGGTGTCGGGGGCGTCGCTCTCGCGCAGCCGCACGGTGTGGTTGTCGCCGGTGGCGACGTAGACGCAGTTGGCTGCGTTGCCGCTGAACGACGCCTTCTGCCAGTTGCCGGTGGACGTGGACACGGACGTTCCTTCGCTAGATGCCCTGCGTGACGTGGTGAATCATGTCGCGTGACGCTGTCGGCTCGAGGGCGAGGGCCTCCGTCCGGTCCAGCGTGCTGCGATACCTGATCAGTTGAGGCTGGGTATCCAGGAACTCGGAGCCATGGTCCGTGTCGAGTTCAACGGTGTCCAGGTGTGGAACCGGCCCGCTCAGGTGGACGATTGCCTGCCCGGAACTCGGGAAGGCTCCCGAGCCGAACGGGATCACCCGTACGGTGATGTGCTCCTGCTCGCTCATGGAGAGCAGATGTTCAAGCTGTGCGCGGGCCACGTCCGGACCGCCGAAGTCCATGCGTAGAGCGGCCTCGTGGATGATCGTTGTCAGCGGGGTCGGCTGCTCTCCGTAGAGCGCGGCCTGGCGTTTGATCCGGTACGAGACCCGGTGCTCGACTTCATGCGGAGCGAGGGGCGGCTCGACCGCGTTGATGATCGCACGAGCGTGATCCCTGGTCTGCAGGACACCGGGCAGGTGGATGACACAGGCGATCCGCATGGCTTGGGCGTGGTGCTCCAACTCGGCCATGTCGAGCATGCTCGGCGGGAGGATGTCGCGGTACTCGTCCCACCAACCCCGTGTCCGGCCACCGGTCATCGCCGCGAGTGCCTCGATCAGTGCCTGATCCGCGCAGCCGTACGCCCGCGCCATGGCACGCACCCGGTCGGCGCTCACCGCGTAGCCCCCGGATTCGATGCTGCTGACGCGCGACTGAGACGAACCGAGCAGCGCGCCCGCCTGCGTGGCGTTGAGGTCCGCCTGCTCCCGTAGCCGACGCAGTTCGGCACCGAGCCGCCGTTGCCGAATGGTCGGCGGAAGCTTGATCCGGGTCATCTGGCTTTCCCTCTCGCTCACGCATGGTGCCGTTCACCCACACGAGGGGTGTTATGGCGTATCCCATCAGTCGAGTTCACTGAATCATAGCTCGCGGCTATGTTGTAACTCAGGTGCTCGGTCGGGACGTTGCCTCGCAAGCACTTCGCCGACCTGCTCAACTCCTCCTTTTGACGGGAGACTTCCATGGCCACCGCAGCCCCCCAAGACCCCAGCTCAGCGCCGTTCGATTTCGACAAAGAGGTGTGCGCACTCGTACGCGACACGACGCCGCGCCTGTTCGCCGTGGTGCCGGAATACGACCTGGGGACGGAATACGCGGACGCGCACGTCGCCGCATGGGGCATGGCGTACGACGACGGCAGCGCACACGTGATCGGCGTGGGCGGGGCGGTGACGATGTCCCTCCGCGCGCCGGAGCGGGCGGTATGGCATTACGGCCGCCGCGAGGGGATCTCGGCCCGGCTGGTGTGGCTCGCCCCGGGGGCCGGTGCCACGTTCACGCGGGCCGAGGCCGCGTGACGGCGGGGGCGGCAAGGGGCAACCGCCACGCCCGTCACCCCCGCTTGCCGTACGGTGATCGGGGCACCCTTGGAGGGCGGAGGACGGATGACCACGCAGCCGGTTCACGACGGTGGGGCGTTGATCCCCAGACCCGAGAAGACCTTCCCGGCACTGCGTGCCGCACTCGCGCAGGTCGCGCCCTCCCGCCTGCCGGAGATGACGTCCGAGCGGGACACAGTCTTCACGATGGCCACCCAATCCAACAGCTTCGGGCCGATCGCAATGTTCCAGCTCAAGTGGGCCACAGTGATCGAGATTGAGCGGTTTCCCGACGTGGCCCGGCGCCTGCGCGCCGCTGAGCGGGCCGCCCAGGTGCTCGACAAGGAGGATCCAAAGTGGCAGGCGGCCATGGACGAGATCCGGGAGATCATGCAGGCTGCACGCGCGAAGGTTGCCAATGGGTGACTGGGGCTGGGAGTACAACCCAGACGCCCACCACGTCATCGGCGAGACGCCGAATCTTGCCTTTGTCGCGGAGGTCGAAGCACGCGCGGATGAGCTGGTCCGCGCGGCAGCGGCTCTCTACCTGGACGGCATCGCCTACCAGGGGCAGTCGCCCGGTGTGCAGGAGGAGGTCCTGCCCGGGGGGATGTTCCAGTATCTGACGATTGTGAGACAGGAGCGCTTGTTCATTGTCCAGGTGACGCCCTGGCCTCTGTGAGCCCGGTGCCACAGCCAAAGCACCGGGCGAGGGCAAGGGGCATGCAGGCTGCTCACGCCCAGTCCACCTTGAAGGCCTAATTATCTCCGGTGCAGTCGAACTGATCCGGAAAAGGGCAGGAATCGCTGGTTCCGCGGCGGAACGCATGTGAAAATGGCTCGCGGCCGGTTGCCCATGATTGATAACCGGCCATGAGTGGAAAATACCGTTGGGGAATAATGCGTACACATAAGGCTGTGGCCGGCCTGGCCATCATGGTAGCCCTGCTGGCGGGCTGCTCCGACGATGGCGACAAGAGCAAAGCCGAGGACGGCGGCATGGTGACCGTCGAATTCAAGGTGACGGGGGATTCGCCGGCGAGCGTATATATTCCCGGCATCAATTCGAGTCTGTATACCGACGCCAAGAAGAGCAGCGGTGACGCCGACCTGGATCTCGAAAACGTCAAGACACCGTGGTCGAAGAAGTTCAAGGTGAAGCCCGGAAGGTCGCTGTCGTTGCAAGCGGGTTCCGCGGAGCCGAAGAAGGAAATCGGCTGCCAGATATTCGTCGACGGGAAGCTCGAGGACGAGGAGACGAAGAAGAACAAGCCCGGCAGCACTCTCACCGCGGGGTGCTCGGGCACGACGCCGGTCTGATCGGGGGCGATCCACCGGCGACCGGGCGGGCGGACGGACCGGCGGAGATTGTCGGCGGGTGGCCGTACTCTGGAAGACCCCCGGCCCGTGACACGTGTCGGGTCATTCGCGTTGTCCGCCTCCGGGATGGAATACCCCTTTATGAGCCTCACCGGTCTGCTCGACGCCGTCGTAAGGGACCCCGCGCTCGCCGAGGCGGTGCGCGGTGCCGCCGACGGCCATCGCCCCCACGTCGATCTGGTCGGCCCGCCCGCCGCCCGTCCGTTCGCCATCGCCGCGCTGGCCCGTTCCGCGGGCCGTCCCGTGCTCGCGATGACGGCCACCGGCCGGGAGGCGGAGGACCTGGCGGCGGCGCTGCGCTCGCTGCTGCCGCCGGACGGGGTGGTGGAGTACCCGTCCTGGGAGACGCTGCCGCACGAGCGGCTCTCCCCGCGCTCGGACACGGTCGGGCGGCGTCTCGCGGTGCTGCGCAGGCTGGCCCATCCGAGCCCGGACGACCCGGCGGCCGGTCCCGTCTCGGTGGTGGTCGCGCCCGTACGGTCCGTGCTCCAGCCGCAGGTCAAGGGGCTCGGTGACCTGGAGCCGGTGAGCCTGCGGGCCGGGCGGACCGCCGATCTGGAGGAGATCGTGGACGGGCTCGCGGCCGCCGCGTACTCCCGGGTCGAGCTGGTCGAGAAGCGCGGCGAGTTCGCCGTGCGCGGCGGCATCCTGGACGTCTTCCCGCCGACCGAGGAGCATCCGCTCCGGATCGAGTTCTGGGGCGACGACATCGAGGAGATCCGCTACTTCAAGGTGGCCGATCAGCGCTCCCTGGAGGTCGCCGAGCACGGGCTGTGGGCCCCGCCCTGCCGGGAGCTGCTGCTGACCGACGACGTACGGGAGCGGGCCGCGGCCCTCGCCGAGGCCCATCCCGAGCTGGGCGAGCTGCTCGGCAAGATCGCCGAGGGGATCGCGGTCGAGGGCATGGAGTCCCTGGCCCCGGTGCTGGTGGACGACATGGAGCTGCTGCTGGACGTCCTCCCGGCGGGCAGCATGACGGTCGTCTGCGAGCCGGAGCGGGTGCGCACCCGGGCGGCGGACCTGGTGGCCACCAGCCAGGAGTTCCTCCAGGCGTCCTGGGCGGCCACCGCCGGGGGAGGCGAGGCCCCGATCGACGTCGGCGCGGCCTCCCTGTGGAGCATCGCGGACGTCCGCGACCACGCCCGTGAGCTGGGCATGATGTGGTGGTCGGTGAGCCCCTTCGCGGCCGACGAGGAGCTTGACGCGGATACGGTCAAGCTGGGTATGCACGCCACCGAGAGCTACCGCGGCGACACCGCCCGCGCGCTGGCCGACACCAAGGGCTGGCTCGCCGACGGCTGGCGCACGGTCTACGTGACCGAGGGTCACGGCCCCGCCTCCCGTACCGTCGAGGTGCTCGGCGGCGAGGGGATCGCGGCCCGGCTGGACGGCGACCTCACCGAGATCAAGCCGTCCGTGGTGCATGTGGCCTGCGGCTCGATCGACTACGGCTTCGTCGACCCGGCCCTGAAGCTGGCCGTGCTGACCGAGACGGATCTGTCCGGGCAGAAGGCCGCGGGCAAGGACGGGGCGCGGATGCCCGCGCGCCGCCGTAAGACGATCGATCCGCTCACCCTCGAGGCGGGCGACTTCATCGTCCACGAACAGCACGGCGTGGGCCGCTACATCGAAATGGTGCAGCGCACCGTCCAGGGCGCCACCCGCGAGTATCTGGTGGTGGAGTACGCCCCGGCCAAGCGCGGCCAGCCCGGCGACCGGCTCTTCGTCCCCACCGACCAGCTGGAGCAGGTCACCAAGTACGTGGGCGGCGAGGCGCCGACCCTGCACCGGCTCGGCGGCGCCGACTGGACCAAGACCAAGGCGCGCGCCAAGAAGGCCGTCAAGGAGATCGCCGCCGACCTGATCAAGCTCTACTCGGCCCGGATGGCGGCGCCCGGCCATGCCTTCGGCGCGGACACCCCCTGGCAGCGCGAGCTGGAGGACGCGTTCCCGTACGTGGAGACCCCCGACCAGCTCACCACCATCGCCGAGGTCAAGGAGGACATGGAGAAGTCGGTTCCGATGGACCGGCTGATCTGCGGCGACGTCGGCTACGGCAAGACCGAGATCGCGGTCCGCGCGGCCTTCAAGGCGGTCCAGGACGGCAAACAGGTGGCGGTGCTCGTGCCCACGACCCTGCTGGTGCAGCAGCACTTCGGCACCTTCGGCGAGCGGTACGGCCAGTTCCCCGTCAACGTCAGGGCGCTCTCCCGCTTCCAGACCGACTCCGAGGCCAAGGCGGTGCTGGAGGGGCTGCGGGACGGCTCGGTCGACATCGTCATCGGCACCCACCGGCTCTTCTCCTCCGAAACCAAGTTCAAGGACCTGGGCCTGGTCATCGTGGACGAGGAGCAGCGCTTCGGCGTCGAGCACAAGGAGCAGCTGAAGAAGCTCCGCGCCAATGTGGACGTGCTGACCATGTCCGCCACGCCCATCCCGCGCACCCTGGAGATGGCGGTCACCGGTATCCGCGAGATGTCCACGATCACCACCCCGCCGGAGGAGCGCCATCCGGTGCTGACCTTCGTCGGTGCGTACGAGCAGAAGCAGATCGGCGCCGCGATCCGGCGCGAGCTGCTCCGCGAGGGCCAGGTCTTCTACATCCACAACCGGGTGGAGTCCATCGACCGGGCCGCCGCCCGGCTGCGCGAGATCGTCCCCGAGGCGCGGATCGCCACCGCCCACGGGCAGATGTCGGAGGGCGCGCTGGAGCAGGTCGTGGTCGACTTCTGGGAGAAGAAGTTCGACGTCCTGGTCTCCACGACCATCGTCGAGTCCGGGATCGACATCTCCAACGCCAACACCCTGATCGTCGAGCGCGGCGACAACTTCGGCCTCTCCCAGCTGCACCAGCTGCGCGGCCGGGTCGGCCGTGGCCGCGAGCGCGGTTACGCGTACTTCCTCTACCCGCCCGAGAAGCCGCTCACGGAGACCGCCCATGAGCGGCTGGCCACGATCGCGCAGCACACCGAGATGGGCGCGGGCATGTACGTGGCGATGAAGGACCTGGAGATCCGCGGCGCGGGCAATCTGCTCGGCGGCGAGCAGTCCGGCCATATCGCGGGCGTCGGCTTCGACCTCTACGTCCGGATGGTCGGCGAGGCCGTCGCCGACTACCGTGCCTCGATCGAGGCGGGCGAGGGCGAGCCCGTGGAGGCGCCGCTGGAGGTCAAGATCGAGCTTCCGGTCGACGCGCACGTCCCGCACGACTACGCCCCCGGCGAGCGGCTGCGCCTCCAGGCGTACCGGGCGATCGCCTCCGCCAGTAGCGAGGACGACATCCGCGCTGTCCGCGAGGAGCTCACCGACCGCTACGGCAAGCTCCCCGAGCCGGTGGAGAACCTGCTCCTGGTCGCCGGCCTGCGCCTGCTGGCCCGCGCCTGCGGCGTCACCGACATCACCCTCCAGGGCTCCAACATCCGCTTCTCCCCGGTGGAGCTCCGCGAATCCCAGGAGCTGCGCCTCAAGCGCCTCTATCAGCGCTCGGTCATCAAGCCCGCCACCAAGCAGGTCCTGGTGCCCCGCCCCGCCACCGCCCGCATCGGCGGAAAGCCGCTGGTGGGGCGGGAGCTGCTGGCGTGGACCGGGGAGTTCCTGACGTCGATCCTGGGGTCGTGAGGGGGATCCTGGGGGCGTGATGGCGATCGTACTCAGGCGATGCGGATCTGCTGATCGTCGACTTCGAGCACCAGGGTCAGCCGCGCCCCCAGGGCCTGCGCATAGGCGCGCATCGCCGTGAGGTCCACCGACTTGCCCTGCTCCAGCTGGGAGACGCGGGCTTGGGTGATGCCGAGCTGGGCGGCGGCCTGCTGCTGGGTGAGACCCCGTTCCCTCCGCAGCCGCTGCAGGTGATGGCCCAGGAGGTGGGCCTCCTGCTGCAGACGCGCCGCCTCCTTCCGCGCCGCCCACTCCGCCTCGCCCACCTCGGGGTGGGCTTCGCGGCGGACCCGCTCGCCGCTCCTCTTGACCTCGTCCCACGAGGTGAAACCGTTCATTCCGCCGCCTTCTCCTTGTGGTCGAGGTACTGCCGGTAGCGCTCCTCGGCGAGTGGGACGGCGGTGTCGTACCAGCGCCGCCAGTTGCCCGCCTTGTCGCCCGCCACGAGGAGGATGCACTCCCGGCCGGGGTCGAAGACGAAGAGGATGCGGATTTCGGTCCGGCCCGCCGACCCCGGGCGTAACTCCTTGAGGTTCGTCATCGAGCTGCCGTGGATCACATCGGCCATGGGACGGCCGAGACTCGGTCCTATATCCGCCAGCAGCTCGATGGCCTGCTCCACCGAGTCGGCCGAGTGCGGATCGTGAACACATAGGGCGAGGAACCATTCGGCCACCTCGTCATGGATGTTGATTGACCACGTCACGAGTGAGTATAAGCAGTTGCTTGTAGAAGCGCACCCTTGTAAAGGCAGCTCATTCCCTCGAATGGGTGGGCCTGCCTGTGCCGGTTTCCACGGGGACAGGGGCGGGCCGCGCGCGACACCCCCGTCGTCGCGCGGCGGCCGGCCCCGGCTCATGAGCCCGGCGGGGTGGCCGGGTGTGATGCCGTGCGGGCGGGGGGAGTGCGCACTCAGCCTTCGGCGAGAGGCGGGGCTCGGCACGGCCCGTCGTGGCTTGTCCAGGACAATAGGCGGCCGCGGCACCCGCGGCGAGGAACGATGTGCACAGTGAGCCCGCCGGGCGGTTCCCCTTCGAACGGTGAGTGCGACGGCGAACGGTGAGTGCGACGGCGAACGGTGAGTGCGACGGCGAATGGTGAGCGCGCCCGCGCCGCCCCCGGTCGGTGGCGGTTCCCGGCGGCGCCTCCGGTCGTGGGTGCCTGGCTCAGAGCGAGCCCAGGGCCCGCATCGCGAGCCATAGTTCGTACTTCGCGCTCGGCGCGGTCAGCAGGGAGCGGCCCAGGACGTCCTCCGCCCTGGTCAGACGCTTGCGGGCGCCCGGGAGCGAGATGCCCAGGGCGGTGGCCGCGGCGGGGAGGCGGGCGTCGGCGCGCAGCCAGGTGCGTATGGTCTCCAGCCCGGCCGTCGGACCGGCCTGCTCCAGGGGGCGCAGCTGGGCCCGCGCCCAGGTACCGGCGGCGGGGGTGCCCAGCACCGCGTCCAGCGTGGCGGTGTGCCCCGGCGGGGCCTGGGCGCGGGCCGCCGCGGCCTGCGGCGCGGTGTGCAGCCGCAGCGCCAGCCACGCGGCCGACTGCGCGGCCAGGCTGCGGCTGACCTCCACGCCCAGCAGTCCGTCCAGATGGCGCATCCGCGCCGCGAGCGTATTGCGGTGGATCTTCAGATGACGGCTGGCGGCCCCGCCGAAGCTGAGCCACGACCCGAGCGTGCCCAGCAGCTCCTGCGGGCCCGGGTCGGCGCGGCGGGCCGGTGCGTAGCGCAGACAGGGCGCCAGGAGCTCGCTGGCCCACACATAGCCCTCCGGGCCCGCCAGGACGGTGACATCCACGTCGCCGCCGAAGCCCGCGCGGCGCTCGGGCGCGTTACGGGCCACCGCCAGCGCGTGGATGGCCTGCTCGTACGCGGTCGGCGTGTCCCGCAGCGCGACCGCCGCGCTCACCCCGACCCGGCACTCTGGCACCAGCCGGACGATCAGCAGGTCCAGCGGTGCCGGGCCGCCATGCGGGTCACCGCTCACCGGGCCCGGCTCGGGCGGTACGAGCGCGAGCACGTGGTTCGGGCGCACCGGGCACGGCACGATCCACGCCCCGCCCTCCGCCTCGCGGTCGATCCGCCGGACGATCTCGCGCCGCCGGGCGTGCGGGCACTCGATCACATACATCTGGACCACCGTGGGCAGCGCCGGCCGCAGCGCCCCGGCGATCCGCTGCGCGGCGGGCACGCTGCCCACCATCAGCAGATGCAGCACCGCCTCCCGGCTGTGCTCCTCGGCCGACTCGATCCGCCGCCGCGCCCGCTCGGACTGCTCCAGCCGCCAGCACAGGGCGAGGGTGCGGGCGGCGTCGGCGAGCAGCATTCCGCAGTGCGGATCGTCCGGCCCGACGACGGCGAGATACGTCCTGGGGCCGGTGTCGAGCGCGATCAGATGCACCGGGGGCCCCTCGCCCCCGCCCAGCACGGCGGACGCCGCCCCGCGCCGGTGCAGCTCGACGGCGGCCTCGGCGGCGACGCCGCAGGCGAGCCGCGCCACCGCCGGGCCGTGCTCCCCGCCCGGCCCGGCCAGCACCCGCCCCGTGTCCCCGACCAGCACGGCCGGGCCCCCGGTCCGCCGGGCCAGCCAGCCGAGCATCTCCCGTACCGCCCCGTGCCGGGTGGCCAGCCGGGCGAGGGCGAGAACGTCATCGACACGGTCGGCGCGGTCGGCGGGCACGTCGGCGGGCACGTCGGAGGGTGGGGTGTGCATGAAACAGCACATTAGTTCTGATCGCCTGGGTTTCGGAAAGGGTCCGGACCTGCCTGTGGAAAACCTGTGGATACGGCGGAGACCACCGGAAGGGGGCGCGGCTGGGCTCGGCCGGTGTCCACCGTCATAGCCGCCATGATCCGGACACGCCGCACCGGATCCGCGACGACGGGTACGCGGACGAGGAGGCCGAGCCCCGGCTGTCGGCGATGCGCCGGATCATGCGGGAGGACCTGGGCATCTTCGGCTGAGGCCAGGGGCCGCGGTCATGACCTCGGGGGTAATCGACGCTCCCGGCGGGGCGCGGCAGGCTGATCCGTGTCCGCCGATCTGCCTGGAGCACTTGGAGGAGCCATGCCCGCCGCCTACGCGCTCGCGCATCTGCACGGCCGCACCCCGCACCCCGACGCCATCGAGTACCTGGAGCGGATCCAGGGCACCCTCGACCCCTTCCACGGCCGGTTCCTCATCCACGGCGACACGCTGGAGGTGGTCGAGGGTGAGTGGCCGGGCAGCGTGGTGCTGATCGAGTTCCCGGGTGGGATGGCGGACGCCCGCGAGTGGTACGCGTCGCCCGCCTACCAGGACATCCTGACGCTGCGCACCGACCACACCGACGGCGATGTGATCCTGGCCGATGGCGTCGGCCCCGGCTACGACCCGCTGAAGCGGGCCGAGCAGCTGCGGTCCGCAGACCCCAGCGCGTACGCCCGCTAGCCCGCGAATTCCGCCCGGCGAATCTGTCCCCGCCCCGCCCCTTCCCGAAACTGGGGCTCCCCCCCAGACCCCGGAGGCGACGAGTCGGCTGTTCGCCGTCGTACACCTGCGCGGGCGGGCTGTTTCCCTTCCCGCCCCTTTCCCGCCGCATCGGTATGCGGCTCCGCCGCGTGGCAAGGGCTTCGCCCCTGGACCCCGGGGGTCGACGAGCCGACCGTCGCCGCGATCAGCGCACCGGCCGGGGTCTGGGGCGGAGCCCCCGATTAGGGAAAGGGCGGGGAGGGGAGCAGCCCGCCGCACGCGTCGCGATCCGTCGGACAGGACACCACCCGGCGCGCCCGCCGCCCCCGGCGGTCAGCGCCCCACCGCGTAGCCCTGCGCGCCGCGCGGGTTGGCGGCAGCAAGCAGGACGCCCGTCTCCGGGTCGCGGGCGACCGCGCACAGGCGCCCCTCCGACCAGGGGTCGCCGACCACGACGTCATGGCCGCGGCGGCGGAGTTCCGCAAGGGCGGGCTCGCCGACGCGGGACTCGACGACCACCCGGCCCGCCGTCATCGCCCGGGGGTGGAAGGAGCCGGGGAAGGACTCCTGGTGCCAGTTGGGGGCGTCGATGGCGCCCTGCAGATCCAGCCCGGAGCGCACCGGTGCCCGTAGCGCGACGCCGAGGAAGAAGTGCGTGCTCCACTGGTCCTGCTGGTCGCCGCCGGGAGTGCCGAAGGCCATGACGGGGGTGTCTCCGCGCAGCGCGAGCGAGGGGGTGAGCGTGGTGCGCGGGCGGCGGCCGGGGGTGAGGGAGTTGGGCAGGCCGGGGTCCAGCCAGGTCATCTGGAGCCGGGTGCCGAGCGGGAAACCCAGCGCGGGGATGACGGGGTTGGACTGCAGCCAGCCGCCGCTGGGCGTGGCCGCGACCATGTTGCCCCAGCGGTCCACCACGTCGAGGTGGCAGGTGTCGCCCCGGGTCACCCCATCCCGGTCGACGGCGGGTTCGCCGGCGGCCCGGCCCCCCAGCCCCAGGCCCAGGTCCCCTCCGCCGACCGTGGGTTCGCCGCCGCCCGGCCCGGCGGCCGGTCCGGCCGCCCCGGACGCGGCGCGGGCCACGGCGGCCAGCGCCTGCTTGCTCAGCCGTGGCGTACGGCCACCGGGGCGCCCGGGGCGCAGCTCGTACGAGGCCTGTTCGCCGATCAGCGCCCGCCGCTCGTCGTTGTACGGACGGGAGAGCAGCTCGGTCAGCGGAACGTCGGCGGCGTCCCCGTACCACGCCTCGCGGTCGGCCATGGCCAGCTTGCCGCCCTCGATCAGGAGGTGCAGGAAGTCGGGCGTGCCCAGGTCGGCCTCGCTCAGCCCGTACGGCAGCAGGGCGAGTTGCTGGAGCAGCACCGGCCCCTGACTCCAGGGCCCGGCCTTGCACACGGTCCAGCCGTTCCAGAAGTGACGGACCGGCGGCTCGTACGTGGCCTCGAAGGCGGCCAGGTCGTCCCCGGTCATGGTCCCGGCGTTGCGGTGCCCGGACGAGTCCATCGCGGGCCGGGCCGCCGCGTCCGCCAGCTCCTCCGCGATGAAGCCCTCGCGCCAGACCCGGCGGGCGGCCTCGATCTGGGTCTCGCGTCCCGGCCCTGCCGCCTCCGCCTCGGCGACCAGCCGCCGCCAGGTGGCGGCCAGCGCGGGGTTGGTGAGCAGCCGCCCGGCGGCGGGGGCCTTCCCGTCCGGCAGATACAGCTCGGCCGAGGTCGTCCACTCGGTCTCGAACAGCTCCCGCACGGTCTCGACCGTCTCCCCGATCCGCTCGACCGCCGGATGGCCGTGCTCGGCGTAGCCGATCGCGTACCGCAGCACCTCGGCGAGCCGCTTCGTGCCGTGGTCGCGCAGCAGCACCATCCAGGCGTCGAACGCACCCGGCACCGCCGCCGCGAGCGGGCCGGTGCCGGGGACGAGGTCGAGGCCGAGCGCGGTGTAGTGGTCGATGGTGGCTCCGGCGGGGGCCGGGCCCTGGCCGCACAGCACGGTGGGTTCGCCGCCCGCCGGGGCGAGGATGATCGGCACCTCTCCGGCGGGCCCGTTCAGATGCGGCTCGACCACATGCAGGACGAACCCGGCGGCCACGGCCGCGTCGAAGGCGTTGCCGCCGTCCTCCAGGACGGCCATGGCGGACTGCGAGGCCAGCCAGTGGGTGGAGGACACCATGCCATGGGTGCCCTGCAGGGTGGGCCGGGTGGTGAACATGTCGGCAGGCTCCTGGTCTCGTACGAGGGCGGGTGCGGGTGCGGGTGCGGGTACGGGTGCAGCGGTGCGGGCAGGTCTCACGGACCTCGGGGGACAGAGGCGTCCGCAGGGGACAGAGGCGCCCTCACGGGACAGCGGCGTCCGCAGGGGACGAGGCGTCGGGCGCGGTGCCGTCCTCCGCCACCAGATGGCACGAGACCTGACGACGGCCGCCGCCCCCCGCGATCCGCCGCAGCACGGGCGGCTCGGTGCGGCAGCGGTCGACGGCGAGCGGACAGCGGGTGTGGAAGCGGCAGCCGCTCGGCGGATCCAGCGGGCTGGGCAGCTCCCCGCTGAGCACGATCCGGGCGCGCGACCGCTGTGCGGCCGGGTTCGGTACCGGCGCCGCGGACAGCAGGGCCTGGGTGTACGGATGCTTGGGGTCGGCGAACAGTTCGTCGGCCGGGGCCTGTTCCACCAGCTGCCCCAGATACATCACGGCGATCCGGTCGGCGAGGTACTCGACGGCGGCCAGGTCATGGGTGATGAACAGACAGCCGAACCGCCGCTCCCGCTGGAGGTCCGCCAGCAGGTTGAGCACGGACGCCTGGACGGAGACGTCCAGCGCCGACGTCGGCTCGTCGGCCACCAGCAGCTGGGGATCGACCGACAGCGCGCGGGCGATGGAGACCCGCTGTCGCTGCCCGCCGGAGAGTTCATGGGGCCGCCGCCGTGCCAGTTCGGGCCGCAGCCCCACCTGGGCCAGCAGCGCGGCGACCCGGTCGCGCAGGGCGTCGCCGGAGGCCAGACGGTGCAGCCGCAGCGGCTGGCCGACGATGGCGCCCACGGTCATCCGGGGGTCGAGCGAGGAGGACGGGTCCTGGAACACCAGGTGGAAGTCCTTGCGCAGCGGACGCAGCGCCCGCTTCGACAGCCGGGTCACATCGCGGCCGTTGATCGTCACCTGGCCCGCGGTCGGCCGGTCCAGCCGTACGGCGCACCGCCCCACCGTGGACTTGCCGCTGCCGGACTCCCCGACCAGGCCGACGATCTCGCCCCGGCCGATGCTGAGGCTGACCCCGTCGACCGCCCTGACGGTGCCGGCGGGGCCGGTGAAGTGGCGGACGAGGCCGCTGATGTCGAGCACGGCGTCATCCCGCGACGCCTGCGCGGGCGCGGCGGCGGCGGTCATGAGGCGGCCTCCTCTTCGGGGCATTCGCGGTGTTCAGGGTGTACCGGCACCGGATACCAGCACGCGGCCTCGTGTGGCTCGGATTGCTCGGAGCGCTCGTACCGTTCGTACCCCTCATGCCTCTCGTCCCGCTCGGGCAGCGCCCGCAGCGCGGGCCTTTGTTCCCCGCACCGCTCGTCGGCGTAGGAGCAGCGGGGCTGGAAGGTGCAGCGGTCGGGCTGTTCGGTGAGGCTCGGCACCAGTCCGGGGATCTCCTGGAGCCGCCCCCGCCCGCCCTCCGCCCGCCGTCGGCCGGGCACCGGCACCGCGCCGAGCAGCCCGCGGGTGTACGGGTGGCGGGGCGCGCCGAACAGCTCGTCCACCGGGGCCTGTTCGACGCCCCGGCCCGCGTACATCACCAGCACCCGATCGGCGGTGTCGGCGACCACGCCCAGATCGTGGGTGATCAGCACGATGGCGGTGCCGAGCCGCTCCCGCAGGGACTGCAGCACCTCCAGGATGCCCGCCTGCACGGTGACGTCCAGCGCGGTGGTGGGCTCGTCGGCGATGAGCACGGCGGGGTCGCAGGCGATCGCGATGGCGATCATCACCCGCTGTCGCATTCCGCCGCTGAGCTGGTGCGGATAGTCGCGGGCCCGCTGGGCGGGGGCGGGGATGCCCACGAGGTCGAGCAGGTCCACGGCCCGTTCGCGCGCCGCACGGCGGCCGATCCCCTGATGGCGCCTGAGGACCTCGCCGACCTGGCGGCCGATGGTGAGGACGGGGTTCAGCGAGGTCATCGGCTCCTGGAAGATCATCGCGATCTCCCGGCCGCGGACGTCCCGCAGTTCGCTCTCGTCCGCCCCCACCAACTCCCGTCCGCCCAGCCGGATGGAGCCGCCGACGCTCGCTGTGGGCGGCAGCAGCCCCATCACGGCGGTGGAGGTGACGGATTTGCCGCAGCCGGACTCGCCGACCACGGCCAGGACTTCACCGGCGGCGATGTCGTACGACAGCCCGTCCACCGCGTGGACCACGCGGGTCGGGGTGCGGAAGACCACGGACAGGTCCCGCACGCTCAGGGCAGGGGGCGCGGAGGTGGTCATCGGCTCTCTCCCGACATGGTCATCGGCTGTCTCCCTGGGGGTCGAGGATGTCGCGCAGCCCGTCCCCGAGCAGATTGAACGCGAGCGTCGCGGCGATGATCGCCAGGCCCGGGAAGACCGCCATCCAGGGCGCGGCGGCGATGTACGCCTGGGCGCTGGAGAGCATCACCCCGAGCGAGGGGGACGGCGGCTGGACGCCGAGGCCGAGGAAGCTCAGCAGCGCCTCACCGATGATCGCGGTGGGGATGCCCACGGTGGCCTGGACGGTCAGCGCGGACAGGGCGCCGGGGAGGATGTGGCGGAAGAGCACGGTGCCGTCCCCGCCGCCGCCCACCACGGCCGCCGCCACATAGTCGAGGTGTTTGAGCCGCAGCGTCTCCGCCCGGGTGATCCGGATGACGGCCGGGATCTGCGAGACGCCGACCGCGATCGTGGCGTTCAGCAGGGACGGCCCGAGGATGGTGGCCAGGCCCACGGCCAGCACCAGGAAGGGGAAGGCGAGCAGGGTGTCGGTGAGCCGTGAGACCACGGAGTCGGCGAACCGCCCGTAGTAGCCCGCGATCAGCCCGAGCGGCACCCCGGCCGCGAAGGCCAGCGCCACCGCGAGCAGCCCGATCTGCAGCGAGGCCCGCACCCCGTACACGACGCGGGAGAGCTGATCGCGGCCCAGGTCGTCGGTGCCCAGCCAGTGGGCCCAGCCCGGCTCCTGGAGGGCGGCGGCGAAGTCGGGGCGGGCCGGGTCGTACGGCGCGATGAGCGGTGCGCACACCGCGATCAGCACCAGGATCGCGGCGGCCACGGCCCCGGTGAGGGCCAGCTTGTTACGGGTCAGCAGCCGCAGCCGGGACAGCGGGGCGAGCGGGGCCCGCGCCCGCTCCTCGGCGGCGGGAAGGGCGGTGGCGGCCGCGCTCACTGGGCACCTCCGAGGCGGATGCCCGGTGCGCCGGGCGGGGCATCTCCGAACCGGGTTCTCACTGGGCACCTCCGAGCCGGATACGGGGGTCGATCACCGAATAGGCCAGGTCCACCAGCAGGTTGACGAGGATGTAGGCGGTCGAGGTGAACAGCACCACGCCCTGCACCATCGCGTAGTCGCGGGAGAAGACCGCGTCGATGGTGAGCTTGCCGAAGCCCGGCAGGACGAAGATCTGCTCGGTGACCACCGCGCCCGAGATGAGGTGCCCGAGCTGGAGCCCGAGCACGGTCACCACGGTGACCAGGCTGTTGCGCAGCGCATGGCCCATGATCACCTGACGCCGGGAGAGCCCCTTGGCGCGCGCCGTGCGGACGTAGTCGGCGGACAGCGAGCCCAGCATGGCCGCGCGCGTCTGCCGCATCACGACCGCCGCCAGACCGGAGCCGAGGACGATCACCGGGAGCACCATATGGCGCAGGTTCTCCATCGGGTCCACGCCGAACGGCACGAAACCGGAGGCGGCGAAGACCGGGACGGCGATGGCGAAGGCGAGGACGAGCACGATGCCGAGCCAGAAGGCGGGCACCGAAAGCCCCAGCAGCGCCACCGCGTTGACCAGCCACTCCTCGGGCCGGCCGCGCCGGACCGCCGCCACCACCCCGGCGCCCACGCCGACCACGACCGCGAGCAGCAGGGCCAGGGCGGACAGTTCGAGGGTGACGGGCAGCGCCTCCATCACCGAGTCCAGGACCGGCAGCCCGGTGCGGGAGGAGACGCCGAGGTCGCCGGTGGCGGCGTGCCGCACATAGCGCAGGTACTGCACCACGATGTTGTCGTCGAGCCCGTAGCTCTCGCGGATCTGGGCGATCGCCTCGGGCGTGGGCTCCTCCCCGGCCAGCGCGGTGGCGGTGTCGCCGGGCAGCGCCCGTACGCCTGCGAAGACCACGACGCTGACGAGGAAGAGCGTGATCAGTGATTCGCCGAGACGGCGGATCGGATACGGCATCAGCTCCCTCCCTTCACATATCCGGCGTCCTTCACCCGGATCAGCCCGTCGCCGAAGACCTTCAGCCCGGCGACCTTCTCCGTCACGGAGACGTAGTTCGTGGGCTGGATCAGATAGAGCACGGTGTGCGCGGCGCGTACGCGCTCCACGAGCCGGGCGTAGATCTTCTTGCGGGCGGGCTTGCCCGCGGTGGCGCCGCCCTCGGCGATCAGCCGGTCGATGGCGGGGTCGGAGAGCCCGCCGTAGTTCTGGGCGCCGCCGGTGCCGGCGAACACGTCGATGTTGCCCGCCGGGTCGAGCCGCCCCGACCAGTTGGTGGTCGCCGCCTGGAAGTCGCCCGCGCGGGAGTGCTCCAGGCCGGTGGCGAACTCGGTGGGCGTCAGGCTCACCGCGAAGCCCGCCTCCTTGGCCATGGCCTGGATGACCTGGCCCAGCCGGTTGTCCTCCGGGGTGGTGCTGATCTGGAGCCGCACCCGTACCGGGGTGGTCACCTTGGCGGCCCTGAGCAGCCGCTTGGCCTTGGCCAGGTCGCGGGCCGGGCAGCGGGACCCGGTGGCGTACGGGGTGCCGGAGGGGAGCGGGCCGCAGGTGGGGCGGTAGCGGCCCTGGAAGACGATGGTGTTGATCAGGTCGCGGTCCAGGGAGAGGTCGAACGCCTCGCGCACCCGCACATCCCGCGCGATCGGGGTGTCGATCCGGCCCGGCGGTGCCCCGGCGCCCTTCGTATTGCCGATGTTGAGGGTCAGTCCGTAGTAGCCCAGCGAGGGGGAGTGGAACAGCTGCAGCCCGGGTTCGGTGAGTGCCCGGCCCACCTGGACCGGGTCCATCTGGTCGCCCACCTGGATGTCGCCGGACTGGAGATTGGCCAGCCGGACGTTGCCGTCGATGATGGTGCGGTAGATCACCCGCCGCAGATGGACCGCGTCGGCGTCGTAGTAGTTCGGGTCCTTGTCCAGCACGATCCGGTCGCCCACCACACGCTCGGCGTAGCGGAACGGGCCGACGCAGGTGGGGTGGCTCGCGAAGCCCTTGCCGTAGCGCTTCAGCGCGGTCGGGGACATCACCATGCCCGCGCGGTCGGCGAGCAGTGCGAGCAGCGGGACGTACGGCTTGGCCAGCCGCAGCCGTACGGTGTCGTCGCCGACCGCCTGGACCGAGGTGAGGGGCTTCAGCTCGCTCGCGCGGACGGAACCGGTCAGCGTCCGGTGGCGGTCGAGGGAGGTCTTGACCGCCTTGGCGTCCATACGGGTGCCGTCGGCGAACCGGACGCCGCGCCGCAGCTTGATGGTGACGGTGCGGCCCCCGTCGCCGGTCGTGGGCGGGGCGGCGGCGAGCTGCGGCACGATCCGGTTCTCGGCGTCGACGTCGTAGAGCTTCTCGCACATCGCGGTGAACACGGTCCGGCCCACGGCGGTGCTGGCCAGGGTGGGATCCAGCTTGTCCGGGTCCGATTTGAGGGCGATGGTCAGCGTTCCGCCGTCGCGGGCGGGCCGGGGGTCGGTCATCCGGTCGGCGCCCACCTCGGCCGTGGGGGACGCCAGGGAGGCGCAGCCGGCGGTGGCGCCGGCGACCAGCACACACAGCACCTGGGCGGCGAGGGCGGCGGCGCGCGGTCGGTGGCGGGTGGGTGGGGGCCGGTCGCTGGGTCCGCTCGTTCTCTGGCGCATGGCGGGGTGCCTCACTGCTGGGGACGTCGGGGGCGCGCGCTGCGGTGCGGCCAGGATGGCGCAGGGACGGCAGTTGGTCCATTGGTAGGACCAAATTGATGTCGGCAGACGCTAGCGTGCGGACCCGGCGGCTCCGGTTGCCCGCCCGTCACCACCTGGTTAAATCCGCTCGCGGCGGTGGCCGGGAGGAGGTCGGGAGGAGGCCGGGAGGGACGCCGGGCGGACGCCGGGGGTGGCGCCCGCCGGGTGTGAGACTCTGGACCACCGGCCGGGCCGGAAAGCTGAAGAAAGCCGAAGAAGTCGGAGGAAAGCCAGGAGATGGACTGGCGGCAACTGCGGCACTCCACCCTGTCGAGGCCGGACGCCCTGGCCGTCGGCCTGGAGCGGTTGATCCTGAGCGGAGAGCTGGCGCCCGGTTCCCGCGTCCCCCCGGAGCGGGAGCTCGCGGAGAGCCTCGGCGTCTCCCGGGGCTCGGTCCGCGAGGCGCTGCGCGCGCTCGCCTCGCGCGGACTGGTCGTCCGGCGCCCCGGCTCCGGCACCGTCGTGCTCGACCCGGGAGCCACTCCGCGCGGTGACCTCCTGGCCTCGGGGCTTGATGCCACGGCGGAGCTGTTGCAGGTCATGGAGGTGCGCGCGTGTATCGAGCCCTCGGTGACCGCGCGGGCCGCCCGGCGGGCCACCCCCTCCGACATCGTCCAGCTGCACGCCCTGCTGGACGCGATGCGACGGGAGCCCACGCGGCAGGAGTTCACCGACCTGGACCGCACCTTCCACCGCGCCATCGCCCAGTACACCCGCAACCCCCTGCTGCTGCGGCTGCTGGACCGGGTCTACGAGATCGGCGAGCCGGGGCGGCGCAAGACCTCGCTGTCCGCCGCCCGCCGGCGCGCCACCATCGAGGAGCACCAGGCCATCCTGCGGGCGATCGAGGCCCGCGACCCGGAGGCGGCCCGAGCGGCCTCCGAAGCCCATCTGGACTCGGTGCTGCACCGGATCGAGGAACAGCGGAAAAAAATCTCGGACGGGGATGTCGAGAACGCGTGACCGGCTCCGTCCCCGGGGTGAACGCGACCACAATGGGTCGCATCCGCATCGAGGAGAACCACGATGGCCAAGTATCTGCTGCTGAAGCACTACCGCGGCGCCCCGGCTCCGGTGAACAACGTGCCGATGGACCAGTGGACGCCGGAGGAGATCTCGGCGCACGTGCAGTACATGAACGACTTCGCGGCCCGGCTGGAGAAGTCCGGCGAGTTCGTCGACGGTCAGGCGCTCGCCCCGGAGGGGTCGTGGGTGCGGTACGACGGTGAGGGGCGTCCGCCGGTCACCGACGGTCCGTTCGCCGAGACCAAGGATCTCATCGCGGGCTGGATGATCATCGACGTCGACAGCCACGAGCGCGCCGTCGAGCTGGCCGGTGAGCTGTCGGCCGCTCCGGGGAAGGACGGGAAGCCGATCCACGAGTGGCTGGAGGTGCGCCCGTTCCTGGCCGCCAAGCCCAGCACCACGGAGTGCACCTTCAAGTGACGCAGATGAACGAGGCCCTGATCAGGAGCCTCACGCCGGGCGTGCTCGGCGTCCTCGTCCGCCGCGGAGCCGATTTCGCGGCGGCCGAG
Source organism: Streptomyces iranensis (assembly GCF_017874715.1). GTDB lineage: Bacteria > Actinomycetota > Actinomycetes > Streptomycetales > Streptomycetaceae > Streptomyces > Streptomyces iranensis. The sequence goes on from NZ_JAGGLR010000029.1 coordinate 36,098, forward strand.
GACGCCGTGCAGGACGCGCTGATCGAGGCGGTCCGCGGCTGGCCGGCCGACCCCCCGCGTGACGCGAAGGGCTGGCTGACCACCGTGGCCTGGCGCAAGTTCCTCGACGCGACCCGGGCGGACGCGGCCCGCCGCCGGCGTGAGGACCTCGTCGAGGAGGAACCGGCGTCCGGGCCCGCGGCCTCGGTGGACGACACGCTCCAGCTGTACTTCCTGTGCGCCCACCCGTCGCTGACGCCGTCGTCCGCCGTCGCGCTCACGCTGCGCGCGGTCGGCGGGCTCACCACCCGCCAGATCGCCCAGGCGTATCTGGTGCCCGAGGCGACCATGGCGCAGCGCATCAGCCGGGCCAAGCGCACCGTCTCCGGCGTACGGTTCGACCAGCCCGGCGACGTCGCAACCGTGCTGCGCGTGCTGTACCTGGTCTTCAACGAGGGTTACTCGGGCGACGTCGACCTCGCCGCCGAGGCCATCCGGCTCACCCGGCAGCTCGTCACCGCGATCGACCACCCCGAGGTGGCGGGGCTGCTCGCCCTGATGCTGCTCCACCACGCCCGGCGCGCCACCCGGACCGCGCCCGACGGCAGCCTGGTGCCGCTCGCCGAGCAGGACCGCTCCCGGTGGGACACCAAGGCGATCGCCGAGGGGGTGGAGATCCTGCAGGCGGCGCTCGCCCGCGACCGACTGGGCGAGTTCCAGGCGCAGGCCGCCATCGCGGCCCTCCACGCCGACGCGCCCACCGCCGAGGAGACCGACTGGGTGCAGATCGTGGAGTGGTACGACGAGCTCGCGGGCCTGACCGACAGCCCGGTCGTCCGGCTCAACCGCGCGGTGGCGGTCGGCGAGGCCGATGGGCCGCGCGCCGGGCTGGCCGCGCTCGCGGAACTGGACGCGTCTTCCGCCGGCTCTTCGAGCGGGGGATACCCCTTGCCCCGCCACGCGGCGGTGGCGGCGTACCTCCACGAGCGCGATGGCGACCTGGCGACGGCGGCCCGGCTGTACGCCGAGGCGGCCCACAAGGCGGCCAACCTCGCCGAGCGCGACTACCTGACCCGCCAGGCCGCCCGGCTCAACACCGGCCGACCCCACTGACGGACCGCGACACGGGCCGCACCACGGGCCGCACCGACCAGGGGTCGGCTCACGGGCGGACGTACCGGTCGGGTTTGCCCTGCGGCCAGTTGACGCTGAGGCTCTGGCCGTCACCGCTGACCACGGCGTGGCCGCCGGAGATGGTCTCGCCCTGACAGGTCATGGTGACGGCCATGCTCGCGCTGATCGTCCCGGGGCAGGACTTGCCCTGGTACCCCACGGTCAGGGAACCGCCGGTCACGGTCATGACGACCGGTTTGCCGTTCGGGTCACGCACCTCGGAGTACCACGTGCCCTGCACGCTCGCCGGGGCGCCCGCACGGGTCGGCGCGGGGGCCTGCGTCTTCGGAGTCGTGCGGCGCGGGGCCGGGGTGGTGCCGTCGGCGGCGCGGGTGGCCCTGGGACTGCTCGGGTTCGCGCTGGGGCTCTTGGCGGGCTTTGTACGGCTCGGGCTGGGGCTCGCACTGGTGGGAGTGGCGGACGCGGTGCCCCGCTCCGCCTTGTCCGCCTTGTGAGCGGACGCCGTCTTGTCGGAGCCGCCGGACGACTGGGCGCCCTTGTCGTCGTCCTTGCCGCAGCCGGTCAGCGCCAGAGCCAGTACCGCGACGGCCGCGGTGGCGGCCGCATTCATTTTCCGCACGAGAATCCCTGATATTCCTGAGTGAACGGGGAAGGTATGAGGGAAGATCCTGACAGGCGGATACGCCGAAGCTCCACAGATTCCGGAGATGTTCTCCAGGAAATGTTTACTGGAATCCGGATCAGTTTCCTGCGCCGCTTTCTCCTGGCGACTTTCTCTCGGCGGCCCTCTCGCGGAGGCTTTCTGGCGCGGTCCCCGGACGGGCGCCGGGCCGGTGGACCACCGCCCACGTCCGGGTCGGTCCCGGCTCCTCCCGTGCGATGACCTCCGTGGCGACCCGGGCGAACGGATGTGGGCGTCCGCCGGAACCGGCCGGGTGAACAAGGGGTTAAGCGGCCCGGAAAGGCCGGTTACGGGGATGTCGTTATTTCTTGTGCAACTCCCTTCGAATAACTCGATGACCTGCGACTGCGGGAAACCTGCGGGAAGCTAGGGGATTTCCGGAGCAACCGCTTGCCGTCCATCGCGGTCTACCGGGGCGATCGGAAACTCCGAATCGCCGATCGCCGGTGCCCGGTGACTCAACCGAACTTTCCCGCCGGCCCGATCGGCACTGATCGCACGAAGGGCCGATTCCCTATGCGCAGATACCGCACCATGGCCGCTACGGCCGCCCTCGCTCTCGCCCTTGGGGGAGCCGCGCTCGCGGCGCCCGCCGCCCAGGCGGCCCCGGCGACCTCGGGTTCTCTCGTCCACGAGGACGGCGAGCTCTGGTACAAGGCCGCCGCGGGGCAGAAGAACAATCTGACGGTCTCCGAGCAGATCGTCAGCCGTGGGGAATTCGAGGACTATTACGTCCTCACCTTCCGCGACCAGGGTGACATCACCATCGATGCGCAAGCGGCGGACTGGGACGAGTGCACCTACCCGACCGCGGGCGATCACACCGTCGCTCAGTGCGCGGTGGAAATCCCGCAGAACTCCGACGACTCGGATAACTACGACGTCGACCTCGGTGACGGTGCCGACACCATCAAGCTCGATGCGAACAGCTCGGCCTACGCCGGAATTCACGGTGGCGCCGGCAACGACGTCCTCAAGGGCGGCGCGGCGCCGATGTTCTACGGCGAGGACGGCGACGACCAGATCGACGGCGGCGGCGGTGTCATGGGCTTCGGCGCCTACGGCGGCGACGGCGACGACACCATCACCAACTGCTCGCAGGAATGCCACGGTGACGCCGGCGACGACACCATCACCGGCGGCTCCGAGGACAACGTCCTGCGCGGGGGCACCGGCAAGGACGTCTTGCGCGGTGGCAAGGGCGCCGACGCCATCTACGGCGACCAGGACGACGACACGCTGTATGGCGAGGACGGCGACGACACGATCTACGGCAACAGCGGCGACGACGTGCTGTGGGGCGGCCAGGGCGATGACACCCTCTCCGGCGGCCCGGGGAGCAACGAGGTCCACCAGGACTGAGTCCGGGCAGGACCGGACCGGCCTCTCCAGGGCCGGGGCTCCCCTCAGGAGCCCCGGCCCTCCTCCGTATCCTCATCCCCGCCCCCGTCCGGCAGGGACCGCAGATGCGTACGGCGCCCGTCCTGGTCCAGGATGCCCAGGGCCTCGGCAGGCCCGCCGTGCGCTCCGAAGGCGTGGGGGATCATCGTGGAGAACTCCGCCGCCTGCCCCGTCTCGACGACGATCCTGCGATCCCCCAACACGAGCGTGACGGCCCCGGACAGGACCGTGAACCAGTCCCTGCCCGGATGGACCTTCAGCGCCTCGGCACTGGTCGGGGCCGGTTTGGTGAGGCGCAGCTTGGCCACGATGACCCCGGGCTGCCGGTTCAGCATCCAGGTGGTCAGCCCGCGCGCCGCGTCATGCTGCGGACGGATGAGCACGTCATCGTCGGCGGTCGACTCCACCAGCTGATCCAGACTGGTCCCCAGGGCCCGCGCTATCGCGCTCAACTGATCAAGACTGATCCGTCGATGCCCCGTCTCGATCCGGCTCAGCGTGGACGGACTCAGATAGCAGCGGGCGGCCAGATCGTCCAGCGACCAGCCCATGGCCGAACGCAGTCCCCTGATCCGCTTGCGAACCAGGGCGTCGAGAGCGCTGTCCTCTTGCGTCATACGCAAGATGGTATGTCGCTGAAGCAAGGCCCGCCTACGCTCGGAACATGACGGACCACCACCACGAGCACCACCACGAGCACCATCACCAGCATCACCACGGCGCCGCCGGGGCGGACGACTCGGGCTGGGCCGAACTCCTGGACCTCGACGCCGAAGTCCTGCACGGCTATCTGTCCGAAGTGATGTCTCAGCTGGCCCAGCTGACGCGGGACGAACCGCCCCACCGCATCCTCGACCTGGGCAGCGGCACCGGCACCGGAACCCTCGCCCTGCTCCAGCGCTTCGAGGACGCCGAGGCGATCGCCGTCGACCGATCCCCTGACCTCCTGGAGCATCTGCGGCGCAAGGCCCGCGCACACGGAGTGGAGGGCCGCGTCCGAACCGTCCAGGCGGATCTGGACGACACCTGGCCGGACTTCGGCCCCGTGGACCTGGTGTGGGCGTCGGCGTCCGTACACCACCTCACCGACCCCGACCGTGGCCTGCGCGAGATCTTCGAGCGGCTGCGCCCCGGCGGTCTGCTGGCCGTGATCGAGATGGCGGGCTTCCCGCGCTTCCTCCCCGACGACGTCGGCCGAGGTCGGCCCGGCCTGGAAGCCCGCTGTCACGCCGTACAGGCCCAGGAGCACGCCGAGCGGATGCCGGAACTGGGCTCCGACTGGGGCCCTCGCCTGTCCCGCGCCGGATTCGGCATCGTGACGGAGCGCCCCTTCGAAATCGATCTGCGGCCCCCGCTCCCCGAGCCCACCGGCCGCTACGCCCAGGCGTTCCTCCGCCGTGTGCGCTCCCATGTGGCGGAGCGCCTGAGCCCCGAGGACCTGGCCACCCTCGACCACCTCCTCGACAGCGACGGCCCGGACGGCGTGCTGCGACGCGACGACCTGGCCGTCCGCGCCGAGCGCACCCTGTGGGCGGCCCGCCGCCCATGACCCGTCAACGGGCCGGCGGAAGCCCGAGGAAGTCGGCGAGCTGTTCGATGGTGTGGTCGAAGAACTCGTTCGTGGGGTCCACGCTGCCGACGAACTGACCGAACAGCTCGAAGCTCAGCATCCCGAACAGCTGCGTCCACACCACGATGCCGCGGTTGAGCGTCTCCAGCGGCAGATCCGGCGCGATCCGCTCGCCATCCGGCGCGACCTGCTCGCCCAGTGCCCGCAACTGACCGGCCAGGCCGTCGGTCAGGGGCGGGCCTTCGAACGCGGGCGAAGGGTTTGTCTCCCGCAGGATCCCGATCAGGACCATCGGTACGCGCGCCGCCGAGGCGACCGTGTCCTGCGGGGCGGCGTACCCGGGGATCGGTGAACCGTAGATCAGGGCGTACTCATGCGGGTTGGCCCGCGCCCAGTCCCGTACCGCGTGACACGCCTTGCGCCAGCGCTCCCGCGGCGCACCCCCCTCCGCGGCCTTCTCCGCCTGCTCGCCCACCGCGTCGTAGGCGTCGATGATCAAGGCGGTGAGCAGCTCGTCCCTGCTGGCGAAGTAGCGGTAGAGGGCCGATGACACCATGCCCAGCTCCCGGGCGACCGAGCGCAATGAGAGTTTCTGGGCGCCATCCACCGCGAGCTGACGCCGGGCCTCGTTCTTGATCTCCTGCGTGAGCTCCGCCCGTGCCCGGTCCCTGGCTGTCCGACTGGCGTTCATACCGACCAGTGTGCCATGTGCGAGAGCGGCGCACGATTCCGAGAGCACTGCTCTTGACTTGTGGACGGGATTCGGTGTTCAGTGATCTCAACAGAGAGCACCGCTCTCGTCGCTCGAACACCGCTCTCGCACATCGAGAGTCGAAGAGGGATGACATGACCGAGTTCCGCAACCTCAAGCCCAGCAAGTTCGACAGAATCTTCAACGGCCTCGCCAAGCGCCTGACGAAAATCGGTATCGGCCTGGCCGGGAGCCAGATCCTGGCCGTCCGCGGCCGCAAGAGCGGCGAGTGGCGCACCACCCCGGTCAACCCGCTCACCCTGCACGGCGAGCGCTACCTCGTCGCCCCGCGCGGCCACACCCAGTGGGTGCGCAACATGCGCGCGGCCGGCGGCGGCGAACTGCGGCTGGGCCGCAGGGTGGAGCCGTTCACCGCGGTCGAGGTCGAGGACGGCGCGAAGCCGGAGATCCTGCGGCTGTACCTGAAGAAGTGGGCGTGGGAGGTCGGCCGCTTCTTCGACGGTGTCGACGCGCATTCGAGCGACGGGAAGCTGCTGGAGATCGCGCCCGGCTTCCCGGTGTTCAGGATCAGCGCGCGGGGATGACCCACGATCGCGCTCGCCGCCGCGGGCGTACTCGGGATGGCCGCCCCGCAGACCCAAGCCGCACCCGCGAGGGCCGAGACCGCTCAGGCCGCCCACCACGACGACCCCTCCACCTGCCGCGGCGAAGGCGTCGACCCCACCCCGCGGCCGAGGCCCTGGGCCAGGGCCTCGAAGCGTGGTTGAGCGACCTGAAGACCACCGCCGAGGCCGCCAACCGCCGTGACCGGCAGCCTCTTTGACTTCACCCATGAGTGGTGAGTAACTGTTCGCCGCAGGTCGTACGGCTCTGGAGGCGCTCCGTGGGTGAAGCAGAAGTGGCGGACGAGACGAAACCGGAAGACGCGAAACCGGAAGGCGCGAAGCCGGACGGCGCGGAAGCACGCTGCCCCCTGGGCGACTTCCCGTTCGCCACGGAGCACCCCCTGGAACCCCCGAAGGAATGGGCGGCGCTACGGGCGGAGGGATGCCCGATCCCGGAGCTGACGCTGCGCTCCACCGGCGCCCCGGTGCGGGTGCTGACCCGGTACGAGGATGTGCACGCGATGCTGTCCGATCCCCGCTTCCCGCGGGATGTGAGCGAGGCGGGGCCGGACGGGACCGGCACGGGCGAACGGCACCAGCGCTGGCGGCGCCTGGTGGGCCAGGCGCTCACCGCCAAGCGGGTCGCCGCGCTCCGCCCCCGGATCGTCGCCATCGGCCACGCCCTGGTGGACGTCATGGAGGCCGGGCCGATCCCCGCCGATCTCTGGGCGGGTTTCGCGTATCCGTTCCCGGTGCGGGTCGTCGGCGCCCTGCTGGGCGTACCCGAGGCGGACTGGGACCGCCTCGCGTACTGGTCGGGCGCCCTGTTCAGCGGGGACCGCTACGGCGAGCGGGAGACCCGCACCGCCCGCGAGGAGCTTCTGGCGTATCTGGGCGGGCAGGTGGCCCGGACCCGGAGCGCACCGGGAGACGACCTGCTCAGCAGGCTGATCGAGATCACCGACGCCGCCGACCCCCGCCCGCCCGAGGCGGTCCTGGTCCAGATCGCGCAGGGTCTGATGCACGCCGGTCACGAGACCACCTCCAGCGTGATCGGAAAGCTGGTCCCGGTCCTGCTGGACGACCGCTCCCGCTGGCAGCGCCTGCTGGACGACCGCTCCCTGATCCGCCCGGCCGTCGAGGAGTTGCTCCGCTTCGACGTCAACCGTGGCCCGGGTATGCCCCGCTATCTGACGGAGGACGCCCAACTGGGCGGCGAGGTGATCCCCAAGGGCAGTACCACCGTTTCGGTCGTCGCCTCCGCCAACCGCGACGAGCGGATGTTCCCCCACCCCGACCACCTGGACCTGACCCGCACCCCCAACCGCCACCTCGCCTTCGGCGCCGGCGCCCACTCCTGCATAGGCCAGGCCCTGGCCCGTACCGAACTGCACGTCGCCCTGGAAATCCTCCTGGACCGCATGCCCGATCTCGCCCTGGCCGTCCCGTCCTCCGAGCTGGCGCGCCGCGCCGGAGTGCTCACGGACAGCTTCGAGCAGGTGCCGGTGGTGTGGTAGCCGTCGCGCGGGGCTAGGGGCTGTCGGTCACGCCCAGGCCGCGGCGTACGCCCACGAGGGTTTGCATGCCGATGATGACCCACACGAAGTTCGAAGTGACCGATGGCCAGGCGCCATTGGCGGCCGCCGATACGGCCAGCAGTGCGCCACCGAGCATGTTGATCGACTGGGATGCGCGCGAATCCGGTTCGATCCGCCGACGTGACACCAGGGCGTAGGCCGTGGCGGTGCACAGGGCACCTATCCACCCGGCTCCCGTGGCGACCGGGGGCAACAACTCCTCCATACCCCCATGGTGGCGGTCGCGAGGATACACATCAATCGAAGTTGTCTTCCCCCTGCATTAAGCTGAACTGAATGGAAATCGACGCGCGCAAACTGGCCGTGCTGCTGGCCGTCCACCGGGCCGGCGGGGTGCTGGCGGCGGCGGATGTCCTGCATTTGACACCGTCGGCCGTTTCCCAGCAGATCGCCCGCCTGGAGGACGCGGTCGGCGTCACCGTTCTGGACCGGCAGCCCCGCGGAGCCGTCCTGACACAGGCGGGCCGGGTTCTCGCCGAAGCCGCGGAACGCATCGAGTCCGAGTTGACCGACGCTCGCAAAGCGCTGGCGGCGCTGCAGGGGGAGGTGACGGGCACGGTCGTCATCAGCGCCTTCAAGACGGTGATCCGCATGCTGCTCGTACCGCTGGTGCACCGGCTGAGCGAGCAGTTCCCCGGTTTGGAACTGCTGATCCGGGAGATGGACGGCGAGAAGGCCCAGCAGGAGCTGAGGTCGGGAGCGGTCGACCTGATCATTCTGGAGGCCGAGACCCCCCTCGGACACCGGGCCGCGCGCGGCACCCGCGATGTGCCGGTGCTCGAGGAACCGTGGGTGGTGATCATGCCCGTGGCGACGCCGGTCCCGGTCAGTACGGCGGATCTGGAGCACCTCACCTGGCTCGGGGTCGACCCGGACGCGGCCGCCCACAGCGCCACCGAACAGGCCCGGCGCGGACTGAAGGCCGCGCCCCCGGTCCACAGCTACTACGACTACGACGTCGCGCTCTCGCTGGTGTCGGGAGGTCTGGGCATCGCGATCGTGCCCGCCTTGGCCGTGCTGGGCGTACTGCCCGACGGCGTAAAGGCGGTGTCCCTGCCCGGCCTGGGGACCCGCCGCCTGATGGCCCGGCACCGCACCACCCGCTCCGAGCCCCGCAAGGAAGTCCTCACCGTCCTCGACGCCGTCATCGCGTCCGCCGCCGAGCTCGACACCAATGTGTAGTCAGCCGCCGAAGGACCAGAAAAGGGCGGTGATGCCGCCGAACCCAATGACACCGAGGGCGGTTCCGACAATGGCGATCCACAGGCGCCCGGCCCCGCGGCGGGCGTGGTGCACACCCATTGCCCCGAGAGCGATGGCGAGCGGCCCGGTGATGATCGTCCACGGAAAGGTGATGAGCACGAGCGCGGGCACCCATGTGCCCACGGCGGAGAACACGCCGAGGACAAGCGCGGTGGGGCCCAGCGCGACGGCGGGCGAGTCACTTCGGCCCGACACGGTCGACTCGGACATGACCTGCTCCCCTGTGGGATGGGTTCCCGTTCCGTATTGATCGTACCGACGGGGGTACGGCCGACCGATGGCGGGCGTGGCTCGCCGGGGCCGCGATGAGGATCACTTTCCGGCCCGGTGCGTCGGGGTCTCGGGGGCGCACAGGCCGTCAGGGCTACGGCTCCCGTACGACGTCGGCGATGACGGTGGTGACCATCTTGCGGACGGCCACGGCGTCCGGCGGCGCGGCTTCTCGGTCCGCGAAGAGCAGGTGCCCGGCCCCGATCACCGTGGGCGCGAGCGCGTCGATGTCGGCGTCGGCCGCGATGCGTCCCCGGTCCCGCTCGGTGGTGAGGTAGGAGGCGATCATGACCGTGGCCTCCGTCAGGAGCGGCAGGCCGGTCGGTGTGGTTTCGCGGAGGCGGGCGCGTAGCCCGTCCCGCGAGATGACGAGGCTGACGAGGCCCACGGCGACCGACTCGAACAGGGTCGTCAGCGCGTCGGCGAGGTGGTCGGCGACGGTGCCGGTCCCGGCGGAGTCGCGCAGGGCGGCGGACTGGTGGTCGAGCCGGGTGACGCGATCCCGTACGAGCTCGGCGAGGAAGGCGTCGAAGTCGGCGAAGTGCCGGTGCAGGACGCCCTTCGCACAGCCCGCCTCCGTGGTGACGGCCCGACTGGTCAGCGCGCTCGGCCCGTCCCGGAGCAGGACTCGCTCGGCGGCCTTGAACAACTGCTCGCGTACGTCACGCATGGCCACCCCTGTCGGCACCGTGCGTCCCTCCCTCACCTTGCTTGTGGCCCGCCCGGTTGACGAGTGGGCGAGTGCCCACTCATAGTGGGCGCATGCCCACTTTACCGTCTTCCGGGGACGAGCCCCATCAGCATCGGCAGATGGCCGAGTCGTTCGGCTCGGATGCCGAACGCTACGACCAGGCCCGGCCCCGCTACCCCCAAGCCATGGTGGACCGGATCGCCACCGGCAGCCCCGGTCCCGACATCCTCGACGTCGGCTGTGGCACCGGTATCGCGGCCCGGCAGTTCCAGCAGACCGGCCGTACGGTGCTCGGGGTCGAGCCGGACGCGCGGATGGCCGACGTGGCGCGGCGGCTCGGGACGGAGGTCGAGGTCGCGGCGTTCGAGGCCTGGGACCCGGCCGGTCGGCACTTCGATGCCGTGATCGCGGGCCAGGCGTGGCACTGGATCGACCCCGTCGCGGGGGCGGCCAAAGCCGCCCGGGTGCTGCGGCCCGGCGCCCGGCTGGCCGCGTTCTGGAACGTGTTCCGGCTTCCCTCCGATCTGGCGGAAGCCCTCGCCGCGGTCTGCCGACGGGTGATGCCCGACGCGCCGTTCGACTTCCGGGCGGTGACGCAGGCCGGCCTGGACGTGTATCAGCCGATCCTCGCCAGGGCCGCCGACGGGATACGGGCGGCGGGCGCGTTCGGCGAACCGGAACAGTGGCGGTTCGACTGGGAGTGGACCTACACCCGGGACGCCTGGCTCGAGCAGATCCCCACCCAGGGTGCCTTCACCCGGCTCCCTCCTGCCGAGCTGGCGGAGGTGCTGGAGGGCGTTGGCGCGGCCATCGACGCGATGGGCGGCAGCTTCACGATGCCGTACGCGACGGTGGTGATCACGGCGCCCCGAACTGCCCCGGCCTGACCGCCGAGCCCTTGCGGGCGTTCAGCGAAATACTCAGGACGGGTAGGCGTGGCCGAGCCCCCTCACCGATCGGGAGGGGGCTCTGGCCGTGCTCGGTCAGCAGACCGCGGGCGGAACGCTCTGCTCGTACTGGAAGACGTTGTTGGGGTCGTACTTCGCCTTGATGGTGCGGAGTCGGTCGAAGTTGTTCCTCCAGTAGGCGGTTTCCCAGTCCTGCTGCGCGATGTTCGGCACATTGACGTAGGCGCCGTTCACGTAGGTCCGCAGGGCCTGGCTGAACTCGGCGATCCAAGCCTGGCACTGCGAGGTGAGCGGGTCGCAGACGCCCGGCTGGTCACTGCGCTCCCCCCAGCCGACTCCGGGTTCGGAGTAGAAGAGCGCGTCGCGGTGCGGGAAGGCAGTGCCGCCGCGGGGGCTCCTCCTGACGTTCCCGCCGAAAGCCTGGACGAAGAAGTTGCTGTCATCCGTCGGGGCCGTTTTGATGAACGAGTCGACGATGTCGATCGCGTCGCTCGGGAACGGCTTTCTGGTGAACTGCGAGTGGAATTTCCAGTTCGCCGGTTCCTGCTCGATCGGAATCTGGAATCCCGCGTATACGTCGCCCCAGTTACCGACCTGCGTAGTGACGTCCGGACTGTCGATCGACAGGATCGGGGCCAGCAACTTCTTCGTCTCGTCCGGCGTTCCTTCAGGGAGAACCCCGAACAGGAAGATCTGGTTTCGGTGAATTTCGAGCTGGGTTCCGAGACGGGCGTCGGTGGTCGGTGCCGTGCGCTGATACGCCTCGAAGATGGCGCGAAGGTTGTCGATGCCCTGCCACGTCGCCTGGAGATAGGTGACGCTCTTCAGCGGAGCCACCTTGTAGGTCAGTGACGTGACGATGCCGAAGTTGCCGTTCCCCGCGCCACGGAGCGCCCAGAGCAGATCCGAGTTGTTGTACAGGTCCGCGTGGATCACCTTGGCGCATTCGGTACCCGACGGGACGACGATCTCGGCCCCCACCAGGCTGTCGCAGGCCATGCCGAGCCAGCGGGTGAGGAAGCCGAAACCGCCGCCGAGCGTCGCACCGGACAGGCCTACGCTGCCCTCCGTTCCGGTGGTCACCGCGAAGTTCTGCTCCGCGAGGGTGGTCACCGCTTCCAACTGGTTGAGCCCGGCTCCGACCGTCGCGATACGCGACTTGGTGTCGACGTGAACCGACTTCAACTCGCTGATGTCGATCACGAGGCCGTTGTCCACGTTCGACCAGCCCTCAAGGGCGTGCCGGCCGCTCCGCACCCGCACCGCCACGTCGTTCTGCCGCGCCCACGTCAGGGCGTTGACCACGTCCTGGGTGTTCTGGGCGAAGACGATGACCAGCGGATAGTGGGAGAAGAGCTGGTCCCAGCCGAGGCGCGCGTCCGTGTATCCGGCGTCTTCGGGGCGGACGATCCGGCCGGTCAGCTCCGCGGGCTCGCAATACGCATCGCCCCCGGACGCCTCGGTCACGGCGCTGGCAGCGGGGGCCGCGGCGGCCGCGGCGCCCGACACGACGACCGCGCCGGCACCGGCGCCCGCCGTCACCCTCAGCAGCCCGCGGCGGGAAAAGTCGTTCATGGTCCGTGTCCTCTCGGCCGTCAGCAGACGCGAATTGGCCCCTTATGGGCGATTTAGGCGAAGTGGACGGTAGCAAGGGCAACCACGGCGGACCGGCTCGACACGCTCGCGACCACGGCCAGATCGATCGAAAGGACCGGCCCTGCGGACGAGGCCCCACGCCGGTCGGGGCGGTATGCCGCCGAGAGAGCCGACCGTTCAACGCGGGTCACGCATTCCATGGCGGCGCGTCCTGCATGCAGAAACACTAAGCCCCGAGGCATATCGGCGTGGTTGTCCTTTATGCGGCATATACGACATTACGCTGCCGCTGTTGATCAGCGACGTCGAAAGGAATGCCGTGCCTCTCAAGCCCAATCATGGCCGTCGGCCGGCCGCGAAGTCTGTGCTTCCACGCTGTAAGTCCCGTGTTGGCGGACGCCTGGGACGGCTGCGGGCCGCCGTCGTGGCCGGTGCCCTGCTCGCCGGGCTGAGTCCGGTGGCGGCCGGTGCGCCGCAGGCCGCCGCGACGGGGCATGAGGACGATCCGACGCAGTACTGGAACAAGGTCCTGCTGCAGACGTTCCGCAATGCGCGGGGCTGGGACGCCTCGCCCGGCAAACTCTCCAGGTCCGGGGCGATGGTCTTCGCGGCGATCTACAACGCCGAGAGCGCCTATCAGTACACGTACGGAACCCTGAAGTACCAGCCGTACCTCAACCGGCCGCTGAAGTACGCCGGCAAATCGTCGCGGCCGCGTGCGGACGAAGAGGAGCGGCTGATCGACCGCACGGCGTACCGGATGATCTCCCAGCTGTACCCAGGCGATCAGGCCTACATCGACGCCCAGTACAAGGCTCGGACCGGCCGCTCCCCCCACTCCTACGACCCCCTCGACCGCCTGGTGGTCGACCGCGTGGTGAGGCAGATGCACAAAGCTCGGGCGGGCGACGGTTCGGACAACCCGGAGGTCTACCGCGGCGACACCACCACACCTGGAGCCTGGCGGCCGACGGGTCCCCAAGAGGACTGCCAGAAGCCGAGCGACGCGGTGACCCCGAACTGGGGCAAGGTGAGGCCGTTCGTGCTCCGCTCCGGCTCGCAGTTCCGGCCTTCCACCCTGCGCGGCTTCACTTCCTACGCCAAACTGCTGGCCAGCCCGGAGTACGCGCGCCAGCGTGCCGAGGTGCGGCGGGTCGGTGCCGTCGACTCCACCGAGCGCACCTACGACCAGACCGTCGTCGCCTGGTTCTGGGACCATGACCTGGACGGCACCTACCACCCCCCGGGACAACTGCTCGAACTGACCGGGATCGTCGCCAAGAAGTTCAAGCTCGCCAGGTACGAGACCACCCGCTTGTTCGCGCTGTCGGCGCTGTCTTTGGCGGATGCCGGGATCGCGGCCTGGGACAGCAAGTTCGACACCCGGATCAAGCTGTGGCGCCCGGTGTCCGCGATCCAGGCGACAGGCGGCGCGAACGCGAAATGGGAGCCTCTCAGCGCGGACCGCTCAGGGGCACCGTTCACCCCGTGCTTCGCCGCCTGGACCTCCGGGCACGCCAACTTCACGGCTGCGTGGGCAAGCGCGATGAAGCACTTCTTCGGCCGAGACGACGTCTCGTTCACCGCACGCTCCGAGGACCCGCACACCATCAAGGCGTACCGCCGGATGGACAGCTTCAGCCAGGTCGCCCAGGAGGGCGAGTTCAGCCGCCTCTGGCTGGGCGTGCACTTCCGCTGGGACGCCGAGGACGGGAGGGCCATCGGTACCAACGTCGGCGAATACGTGTCCGCCAACGCGCTGCTGCCGACACGACCGCACCGTCCGCGACAGCACTGAAACGACACCCCCGCGCCTGCCGCCCAAGATGAGGTTGCCGCCGCACTGGACGCGGTACGCGTACCGACCAGTCGGCGGCAGCCTCCCGCGGGGCGAGTCAGCGCTGAACATCCCCACCTTTGCTCACGGACTCCGTCCCATCTGCTCGCACCGGCCCCAGCCGCGGTCGCTTGGCGGTGCGGCCGTCGCCGGAGGAGCGGCCGCGGAGGCGGCGGGTGAGCCAGGGGCCGAGGAAGGCGGCGGTCCAGCGGAGTTCGTCGGTGGCGGCACGCCATCCTGTGGGTGCGGGCGCCGCGGGCGGGGGCAGGGGGTGGCTCCAGGTGTCGTCGGCACCGGGGAGGTTGAGGGTGTGGGCGAGGGCGGCGGCGATGCGCTGGTGGCCGATGGGGCTGGCGTGGAGGCGGTCGCGGCTCCACAGCCGGGGGTCGGTGACGACGGGGTAGTGGCCGGTTTCGGCGACGGTGACGCCATGGCGCCGGGCGGCTTCGCGGATCCGCTCGTTCAGGGCGATGACGCGCGGGGTGAGGGGACGCGCCAGGGGGCTGATGCGGGCGGGGTCGGGGAAGGTGAGCGTGGCGACGTGGGCGCCTTGCGCGGTGAGCGCGGCGAACATCGCCTCCAGGTGGTGGGCGGCGTGGTCGGCGTCGAAGCGGGGGCGGAGGAGGTCGTTGACCCCGGCGACGACGGTGGCCAGATCGGGGCGGAGGGCCAGGGCGGGTGCGAGCTGCTCCGCGTGGACCTGCGCGGCGAGGCGGCCCCGTACGGCGAGATTGGCGTATGTGAGGCCGGGGTTGGCGTGGGCGAGGTGCTCGGCGAGGCGGTCGGCGAACCCGCGCAGGCCTGTGACGTCGTCGCCGTCGCCCAGGCCCTCGGTCTGGCTGTCGCCCAGTGCGACGTAGCGGCTGTACGCCGCGTCAGTGTCGGGCACGGCTGTGCTGCCTCTCTCGCAGGACGGTGATGGTGCGCTCGCACCAGTCGCGGTTGCCCTGTTCGAGGGCCAGGCCGCGCAGACATGTCAGGTACGGGCCGATGCGGTGGCCGTGGCGCAGGAACTCCTCCTCCGTACGGTCACCGCGCATCTTGCGCAGCAGCTTGCCGAAGAGTTGGATCTTGGCCTCGGCAAAGGTGGCACGCTCGGTGAGCTGGGCGATCAGGGTCTCCTTGTCGACGTGGTCGGCGGCCTGCACCTTGACGAGCAGGTCGTCGCGGATGAAGGACGGCTTGGCGAACGCCGCCGTGAACTCCTCCAGCTCCGCCAGCCCGGCATCGGTCACATGGAACAACCGCTTGGTGGGGCGGGTCTCCTGGACCACGGCCCGGCCCGCGATGAGCCCGTCCTTCTCCAGGCGGGTCAGCTCGGCGTAGAGCTGCTGTGGCTGGGCGTGCCAGAAGTTGGCCACGCCGATGTCGAACGCCTTGGTCAGCTGGTATCCGCTGAGCTCCCCATCGAGCAGTGCCGCCAGCACGGCGTGCCGCAGGGCCATCGGATCGCCTCCTTCATGTCTCGCCGGACACGCGACCATGATAGTCATGAAAGTGACTACTCACGTCCATGATTATGAAAGAAGGCGGGTGTGCGATGACCACTGCCGACCGTTTCCGTACCGCCATCGACAACCGGGACCTCGCGGCCCTGGACGACCTGTTCACCGAGGACATCCGCTTCTACAGCCCCGTCAAGTTCACCCCCTTCGAGGGCAAGCCGATGGTGCTGGGCCTCTTCGGGGTCCTGCTGCGCACCTTCCAGGACTTCCGCTACATCGGCGACCACACCGGCACCGCGCAGACCAGCACCGACGGCACGTCCGCCCAGTCGGCGGTGCTGCTCTTCCGTACCCGGGTCGGCGACAAGGAGATCCACGGCATCGACCTGCTGCACTTCGCCGACGACGGCCGCATCAAGGAGTTCACCGTCATGGTCCGCCCCCAGTCCGCCGTCCACGCCCTCGGCGAAGCGGTCCTGGCCGGCCTGGTCGAAGACGGCCTCGTACCGGCACCGACGCCCTCCGGCCAGTAGCGAGGCCGGGCAGCCGGCCGAAGCGGCGGAGGCTCCTGGGCTTCCCGATGGCTCACAACGCGGTCCTGTGCCCGGTAATAACGGAACGCTGCCTCAACGACGCTTGTCGGATCTTCGTTCATGCGACCTCCCTGACCAGCCCGGGAGCCTGGGCGGCGGCCTTTCTGTTGGCGAATGCCTCTCACTTGTTCGGTCGGGCCGGCCGCGGAGGGAATGGCGAAGCCTGGGGCGCGCGGGTGGTCCGTGCGCCCCAGGCTTTGGAGGGGGTCCGTTCAGCGGTCGCCGGTGAGCTCCGCGATGCGCCGCAACGCGTGCTTGAGGTAGGGCGCGAACCGCGGATAATTCTCGCTCATCGGGAAGTGGCCGATGTCCTTCATCTCGACGAACTCCGCGCCGCGGATCTGTTTGGCGGTGCGCTCGCCGTCCTCGGGAGTGGTGAGGTAGTCGTAGTCGCCGGTGAGCATGATCACGGGGCATTGTTCGCCGTCGATGTCGCCGAGCCGGTCGCGCAGGTCGTGATCGACCGAGTAGAAGTGCAAGTCCCCCTTGAAGGACTCGGAACCCTGGCTGTAGTAGAACCAGGTGGCCCAGCGGTCCTTGTCGGGAGACTGCGGGGCCATCAGGTCCCACACACCACTGGCACACACCTGTGCCGCGTTGGCGTGCGGATGCTGCCACCAGTCCAGGTAGAAGCCGGGAGAGTGGTCCGCGCCCTCGACCGGGATGACGGCCTTGAAACGGTCCGGGTGGTGCAGCGCCAGCTGCAGTGCGACGTTCCCGCCGAAGGAGGAGCCCATGAAGATCGGATCGTCCAGCCCGAGGGCATCGCAGAAGGCGGTGATGAATGCCACGTAGTGGTTCGCCGTGAGTTTGTATTCTTCCTTCCACCATTCCGTGTTCCGGGGTGGGTCGGACTTCCCGTGGCGCGCGAGGTCGTATGCGATGACGCGGTAGTTACTGGTGATTTCCTCGTCTTCGAGCAGATCGCGCCACTGATGATTGTGGGCGCCGGCGGTGTGCTGACACACGAGAGGCTGTCCCTCGCCGTGCTCCAGATAGAACACCTTGTACTCGATGCCCTCCACGTCGATGGTGACGTAGTGGCCGGTGACCGGCGAGATGCGGGACGGAGTCGTACTCATCGGGGTCCTTTCGGCGGAGCGGTCGGGGTCAGCCCAGCGGGCCGGTGACGCGCAGCAGCTCCAGCTGCCGGGTCAGGCAACGGAGGTTCTGCATGAGGACCAGCAGGTTTCCCTCCAGCCGCATGTCTCGCCGGAAGGTCGCCGCCCAGATGCCGTGGCACATCGGGGGCGGCGTCGGCCGGCAGAATCCCCGCCATGTCTCGGCGCTCGCGCGGATCGCGAAGTCGTAGGCCGTAAGTGGCTCCGGGTCGATGGTCAATTCCTCGATACGGCCGCGGTGGACACGGACCAGAAAGGTGTGGTCCTCCATGTCGAGCAGATAACTGCATGAGAAATACGCCCCATGTGCCTGAAGCTCCGCGTCTCCGTCATTGAGCTGACGGAATTGCTCCAATGGCCCCTGCGTCGTTGCTGTTGCCATTTTCCTCTCCTTGGTGACGCCGATGTTTCTGCAAAGCTAGGGCGGCGTAGCGGGAAGGTCTAATACAGATTCGGCTGCTATCGATAACCCAAAGTTATTGATGAGGGGCAGCATGCTTCTGGGCTGCCCGCCGGCTCGGCGGTAGCATCCGGAACATGGAGCTTGACCTGCGTCTGCTGAGGTACTTCGTTGCCGTGGCCCAAGATCTGCACTTCGGGCGTGCCGCGGCCCGTCTGCACATCTCGCAGCCGGCGCTCAGCGTCCAGATCCGCAAGCTGGAGCACGTGCTCGGAGTCGAGGTGTTCCGCCGCACCAGCAGGCATGTCGAGCTGACCCCTGCCGGCCAGGCCATCCTCGCCGAGGCGACCAGGACGCTGGCCGCCGCGGAACGGACCATGGCGGTCGCGCGCAGTGCGGCCCGCGGAAAGCCGGGGCATCTCACGGTGGGATTCGTGGCCAACGCCGTAGCGGAGCTGACACCGGTCATCCTCGAAGAATTCGGCCGCCGCCACCCTCATGTCGATATCCAGATGAAACAGTTCGCCTTCGCGGACCCTCTCGCAGGACTGGGCAATGGCGACGCCGACGTGGCTTTCGTCCGGCCTCCGCTTCGTCCGGACCCCGCCATCGAATGGTGTCCGGTTCTCGACGAGGGGCGGGTGCTCATCCTTTCCGAGCGCCATCCGCTGGCGCAGTATCCGGCCGTCACCGTGGAGATGCTGATCAACGAGCCGTTCGTCGCTCGTCGCGCTCCGGACGAGTGGCGTGACTTCTGGCTCGGCGTCGACCACCGCGACGGCCATGCCGTGAGAATCGGGGCCGAGGTATCCACCGTGGACGAATGCCTGGAAGCTGTGCTGACAGGCCAGGGGATTGCCTTCACCCAGTCCTCGTCGCAACGCTACTACTCCCGACCCGGGCTCGCGTTCGTCGCCGTCAAGGGCCTGTCCGGATCCACCGCCGCGGTTGCCTGGCGGCGGGATGCCGCCACCCCACTGGTCAATGAATTCGTCACCGCCGCCCAGAATGTGTGCCGCTGCCACAACGGTGCCCCGACACAGTTTCCGCTCCGATAACGCGGGAGCCGGGTTCACAGCCACTTGTCCCGCACACGTTCATTCGGGACGGCGGGAGTCCGCCTCCTGCGCGGTGAGGCATCGGCGCCCGGCCGAGAGTGTGTCGAGGGTCCGGGGCGACCCGCGCAGGCGGTCGGCCAGGGCATCCGTCATCGCGAGGAGGCAGCGGGGCTCCACCGAGCGGGCGGAGAAGTATGCCGCGGCGAAGGCGAGCTGCCCGGTGAATACGCGCGCGTCGTCGACGAACACGGCCGCCGCCAGGGAATCCAGCAACCGGCCCAGAAAGTCGGTGCCCTCCTCGTGTTCCCTGCTTGAGCTGCTTGAGCTGTTTGAGCCGCCCGAGCCGCCCGAGCCGCCCGAGCCGCCCGAGCCGCCCGAGCCGCCCGGGATGTCCGAGCCGCCCGAGCCATCCGGGATGTCCGAGCGTTCCCGCAAGCCGGGGAACACATCACGCAGCACATAGGCCAAGTCCGCCAGCAGCTCGGGTCGTCGTCTGACGAGTACCGCGTACTCCTCCACGGCACCGGCCCGGACCGACGACTCCCCGCACAACACCGGCGGCCAGCGGTGAAGCAGCGCTTCCGCCGCGTCGCGGGCGTCTGCCGCGTACAGGTCCGCGCCCAGCGCGTACGCCCATGTGCCCTCGGGGCCGAACCCCGGGCCGCCCGCCATGACGGGGACACCGGCACATCTGCAGGTCTCGATCTGCCGGTGTGCGAGCGGAAGGTTGAACGTCAGCGTGCACGAGAGAGCGACGACGTCAGGGCCGCTCTGGTGGACGTCCGAGAGGAGTTCGTGCGGGGAGACCGAGCCGCCGAGCGAGCGCACCTGGAAGCCGCGCAGACGCAGCACCTCGGCGAGGATGTGGGAGGGCAGCACATGCCATTCGCCGTCGCTGCACGCCACCAGCACATGGCGCGGTGAACCGCCGCCCACGGGGGCGGCGGACGCGACCGCGTCCACCGTCAGCCTGCTGACATGGGTGGCCGCGTGTTCCTGCGCCACCGTCCACTCGCCGGACTCCCACCTCTCACCGACCCGCACCTGGGCGGGTGCCACCAGTCCGAGCAGTACGTCCTCCGCGCTCACGCCGCCCGTCACCAGACCGACGGCCAGCTCCAGCGCTCCGCCCTCGTCCGCGCCGGCCAGGCAGGCGTCGAAGTCCGCCCGGACGGCGTCGGTGATCCCGGTGGCGTTCATGGGCTCCCAGCCTCCCCAGTGCGCGCGGACCCGCCGGGGCCCTCGGACTGACGGTGCGGTGCTGAGCCACGGCGGGGAGGCGCCTGAAGCGTCAGGATGGAGATGTCGTCGTGCGGGCGGCCGGCGAGCCATTCGGTCGTGAGGAGCTCCAGCCGCTCGGCGACCGACGCCGCCTGCATGCCGACGCAGCCGGCCAGCGAGTCGACGAGGCGCTCGTCGCCGTATATCTCCCGTCCGCTCATCCCGCCGTGTGCCTCGGTGAGCCCGTCGCTGTAGAGAAGCATCAGCTCACCGGGTTCGAGGCGGAACTCCGTACAGCCGAAACTGGGATCGGGCACCGCCCCGACGAGCATGCCCTCGCAGACGATCTCCTCCACCCTTCCGTCGCCACGAAGCGCGAGCGGGGGGAGGTGGCCGCCGCTGGCGATCTCCACCTTCACCGAGCCGTCGTCGCAGGGCCGGGCGGAGCCCGTGACCAGAGTCGTGAAGCGGTGGCCGGCGCTGATGACGAGGTCGTTGAGCAGCTGGAGGTCACCCAGGGGATCGGGCCCCCTCTTGACCATGGCCAGGGTGCGCATGCTCTGCCGTACGTGCCCTGCCAGCACCGCGGCCTCCGCGCCCTTGCCGGACACATCGCCGAAGAAGAACCTGACCCCGCCCGCGGGGCAAGGGGCCACGTGGTAGAAGTCGCCGCTGATGCGCAGAGCCTCCGCGGCCGGCCGGTAGGCGGCGCCGAGCCTGAGGCCGTCGGCCACCGGCAGCGGCTCCGGAGCCATGCTGGCCTGCAGGACGGCGATGGTGTGGGCCTGCTGCGAGTAGAGCGCCGCCGTCGCCAGCGCGAGTCCGGCCCTGACGGCGAACTGATGCGCCAGTTCGATGTCCGCGTCCTCGAAGCTGGCCCGGTCCGGGCCGCGCAGCATGATCAGCACACCGGCCGGTACGCCTCCCGCGGCGAGCTGCACCACCAGCGCCTCCTCGCCGTGAACGAGCTCATCGGGCAGGACGTCGTCGAGCGCGGCCATCTCCTGGGGGCGTATGACAGCGAGGCGCGGTTGGAGTCCGTACAGCGCGTCCGCGACCTTGGGTATCCGCTCGAGTGCTTCGACCGCCACCTCCCCGGCGGACCGGGCGTCGCCCGGACCCGCTCGGTGCCACTGCGTACGTCGTCCGCTCACGGGCAGGACGACCACGGACGCGTCCGCCAGTTTCGGGATCACCATCTCCAGGAGCGCACGGACGGTACGGCCGTGATGGAGCGACGCGCCCAGGCGCCGGGTGGTCTCCTCCAGGAAGGCGGACCTGTCGCGCTCGTCGACGAGCGCGGCCTCGACGAGACCCAGCAGCTCGCTCAGCCGCGCCGGGGCACGGCCCCACGCGCCCCCGCCCCCGCCCCCGCCGTCGTCCGTCATCGGCCACCGCCTCTTGCACGCTCCACCGCCGCGCCCGCAATGCCCTATTATTCCCCTTCCAGGTGTCTCGCCACGTAGCGGTACGGCGTCTGTGACGGAGAATGCCTCCATGATCGAAGGCATCCACACCGAGAACGCCCCGTTCGTACGCTTCTCCGACGGCACCGCGCCCCCGCTGTCCCAGGCCATCAGGACCGGTGAGCTGATCTTTACGTCCGGGCAGGGCCCGCTCGACCCCGTGACGCACGAGATACCGACCGACTTCGATGACCAGGCGCGGCAGGTTCTGCGCAACCTCGTCGCGGTCTTCGTCGCGGCTGGTGGCAGCAAGGACCTGATCGTCAAGTGCACCTGCTACCTCAGCGACCGCGGGCACTTCGCCGCCTTCAACCGCGTGTACGCAGAGTTCTTCGCGGACTGCTCTCCGCTGCCCGCCCGGACCACGGTGGTCACGCAACTCGTGCGCGACGGCGTCCTCGTCGAGATCGACGCCGTCGGCCGCGTCGACCGCCAGTGACCTCCGGCCGCCTAGGGCCCGTGCCGGCGGCCGCCGGCACGGGCCCTAGGCGCAGGCGTCCGGTCAGGCGTGGCCCTTGTGCCACGCGCTGCACTTCACTTCCAGGCCGTCCTTGGCGTAGCACATCTGGAGCTTGACGGACTCGCCCTCCTTGAGATTCCAGTGGGCGGAGTCCACGTCGCCCTTGTGCGTGGCATGGACGCGAAGCTCGTCCCAGCCGCTGCCTCCCGTGTACCACTCCAGGACGGCCTCGACGCTGTACCCGTCGCTTGCGTGGTCGACGACGGTCACCTTGTCCCCGTTGTGCAAGAAGTAGGAACCGGCCCGATCGGTGTTGATGAAGATGTCGGAGCCGGCGGCCTGGGCGGCGGCGGGAGTGGTCGCGAGTGCCGAGCCGGTGAGGCCAACGGCGGCCGCGACGGCCAGGGATGCCGTTATCCGGCGTGAGTTTCCCATGGGTTTCCTCCGTTTGGTGCCGTGCATGGTCAGTGCTCCGGCGGAAGTTAGTGCATGGGTCGGCGGGTGGCGCAAGTAACGCATAATCAGATCGAAGGTGTGAACGGCGCGGTTGCGTCGTATCTGGGACGATCGTCGCTGGTCGTGCGGTGGCCTCGCGTGGTTTGTAACAGGCGGGTTCAGATTTTGCGCCCGGCACGGCCCCGGACGGTGAGTTCCGCGCGGTGTACCTGCGTGCGGAGCACACCGACACCTCCCGCGATCTTGGTGAGCCGGGGAACGCCAAGGAACCCGCCCGCAGGTCGCGGCCAGGGGTGTCCGGCATGGGCTTGCGTGTGTATTGATCAGTGCACAACGACACCTGGGACAAGGGCGACGAGACCTGACACGAAGCTCCCGACGCCTGCCAGAGTGACGACGGTGGCCTTTCCGTCAGAGAAAAGGCCCGCGCAGAACTGACGGACCTGACGACGGAGGATGAGCATCTTCAGCTTCTGCCAGCGGTGCTGACGGATGTGACATCCGAGAAGGATTCCGGACGCGTTGTTCCGGCAACCGTCGTCACGGCCGCGCACCGGAGCGCCGCATGTCACAGGTGCCTGGAAGAGGCACCATGCGACTGTGGCCGCCGAGAGTGCGATCACTACGGCTGGTCCGACAGAGGAGTTGATCCACGCCGCGATGAGCAGCAGACCTGCCAGAACTCCCCACCACTGGCCCAGCCCACCCAGCGCCTTGCTTCGTGCCCCCGAAGTCGCCATGCAGTGCATGTTGTGACGCATACGTCACGGTCATGCGCGCAGAGCCCCGCATTGGCCGGAACGCTGCGGAAGTAGGCCAGTTCACCAGTCGGGCAGCTGTGAACGCGTTAACTGGAGGCACTGCTGACGGGAGATCTTGGGCCGTTTGCGCGGACAGGCCACACAGCCACCCCTACCGGACGGACTAGCCATCCGTCGGGGCCACCCCGATCGGACAGGCAACACCAGTCCCCTCCATCGCACGCTGATCCCTTTCGCCACCGCCGACGAGGCCGAGCAGCTAGCCGAAGCGCCGGACACCGAGCCGGAACAGATCTACGCCATTCTCACCGCCGCCGGACACAAACTCACCTGGCACGAGACCGTCAGCGCCCGCATGCCCCTGCCCGACGAACGCAGCACCCTGGACATCCCCGACGCGACCCCGATCCTCCACACCGCCCGCGTCACCCACGGCACCGACGACCGCCCGCTAATCCTCGAAGAACTCCGCGCCAGCGCCGACCGCGCCCAACTGGCCTTCAAGATTGCCTCTGCCGACTCCACTCAAGTGAGCTCAGCGTAACCATCATTCGCGCGGGGTATCGATTTATGGTCGGACGTAAATGCCCGGTTGGGGCTTAATTGGAATTGGAGGGGCGACTTTGTATCCATCCACATTTGCATGCACTACCAAAAACATTCCCCCCTTGCTCGCGAGGCTCTCCTTCTCACCGTCGGTGAATTTCTTCCTATTTGATAGATCGATGAATGCGCGAGCGGCGGCAAGTGTGCCGAATGCGTAGACGCCCCAGAGTACAACAAAAGGCGTTCCCATTCGTGTTCGCCCCGCAAGGATGAAGCCATAATCCTCGGTTAGTGAACCGTTGCTCTGTGAGGGAATTCCCCACTTGCGCCCTTGTATGGTGACCATGTGTTCCGGGTACTTGATCTCGAAATCGGGAAGATGATCATTGATCAAGGTCTCGCTGACAGCGTTGACGCTTGGCCCACCCACGGATACGAAGGGCTCTCGATCCTTGATGGTCGAGAAGTGTCCTGCGTGTGCAAACTCGACTCGAACATTCTTCACGGCTTCACGAAATCCGCCGAGTAGTTCAGCTACCGCCGCACCTTCGATGGTGGGACCCCACAGCACATTGTGGGGTTGGCTCTCCAGCAGGGCGCGTAGGTCAAGGGCTCTGGGCTCATCTTTACGGGGCATCAGGGATGTCGGGCTGCGTTTGTGGTCGCGCCATTTACGGCGCTTAAGGGGCTGGCTGCTCTCGTGCAAGCTCGGTGCGCTCGGTAGGACGATCTGCACTTCCTGCTTGTTGCCTATGAATCTAGACAAGTGTCCGTTCTTGTTATGTAGTCGAATCCAGGTAATGCAGACCTGGAGGGCGGCTCCAGCGATAAGCCAGAATCCGCCGATGGCGATATCTATAGTGTATGCCACTGACCTCCACCCCTTGAGAAGTTCGTTGGTGGAATGTGTCAACGCATCCGCTTTACCGGTTATGGCCTTTGGTGCCGGAATTCGAAAGGCGAACGGAGAAATGTGTTGGCAGCGCAGTAATTCTCATACCTCGCGTTCTTTCAGGCTAACGCCCCTAGGGTGTGCGTGCACTCCCATAGGCGTCGCCGCGTATCGTGTCGCTGACCTGCCGTCGTATCCTTGGTGCGCACTGCCGACGGGCTGTCGAAACCTGTCTTCACTTACTCAAGGGCGCGCCTTGCGGCGCGCCGGGCGGTCTGGCCGCCCCGCCGGGCTGCGGCGTGGCCGCCGGTCCCGTCGGGCGCCCACCGCCCGCACTCCCAGCGCGCCGCGATCGCTCGCCGAGGAGCCGACCGCCGTACGGGCTGATGCGTTGTGGTTGGGGCCGACGGCCTACGCGGCTTTTAGGCAGCCACCACGGGGCGAGCCTCTAAGAACAGGGGGCCGATCGGTCGCAAACGCGGGCAGGATCACAGATCCGCCCGATTCGCCGGGCCAGCGTAAGGCCCCCTGTTCTCTCGCCCCGTGGCAGCTCCCGCCCAAAAGCCGCTACGGCCGGCGGCGTGCCCACAGCGCGCCGATCCAGCACCGCACGCCCGCCACCGGCCACCCCGATCAGCTGGCCCTGCCCAGCCGGGCCGCCGTCACCCGCGCCAGCATCGCCACCTCACGCGCCGACGCCGCCGACAACTCCAGCCGCACGACCCCGGAGCCGTCCGCGCCCGAAGCGGCACGCAGCCGCACTCCTGCCGTCTCGACGCCGACGAGCCTCAGCGCTTCGCCCAGCTCGGTCGCGGCCTCCCTCGCGTCCCGCCAGCCGCTTATGTAGTCCACTCCGCGTACCCATATCCCCGCCTCCAGGTCAGCCGCCTCTCCGTCGAACCTGTCGTCCTCAGGGCCGCCCATTTGGTCAAGTTCCCTTCTCTACAAGCCATCTGACAACCATGACCGGGCCGCGTCGAGCGGGGGCACGACGATGACCCCGGTACCATCGGCACCGGGGTTCGTGATCGATCCCCAGCCGGACCACCCCGGTAGCTGTCCAGGCGAAAGGGGGTGGTCCGGTATCGCTTCTTCGGTTGTTGCGCGTGATTTCGCCGAGCGACCTCAGTACTTCTGTCGGCCACCCGGGTAGCGCACTGGCTTTCGGCACTCCGGCGCGTCCTCAGGCGCGGGCTCGCCGACGAGCGCGTAACACAAGGCGGCGTGCAACTGCTCCGCTTCCACCACCGTCAGCACCAGGGATGCCAGGGATGCGCGACCGGGCCGGAGGACTCGAAGCGGCAACTCGAGCAGACGGTCTTTGCCAGGACGCAGACCGCGCCCCGGTGCGGGACCGACCTGCCAGCCCTCTGACGCCCTACTCATTCGGCCCCTTGCTCGTCTGAGTCGGTCCGTCGCTCTCGCACTCGCCTGGCCCAGGAAGACGCCCGCCGCGACTCTTCGCGATCCGGAGAGCGTCTTGCAGTGCCTCGATGAGGCGGTTCGAGAGGTAGCGGAGTTCTCGCGGGTCCGCCTTCCGGTCGCGGAGCAGTAAGCGGGCGTGGCCGATGAGTTCAGCGCCCATCTGAAGCTGAACCGCTTCCATCTCGTCAGCCAGCTGCGACAGATACCCCGTGCCGTCCTCATCCGACATCAAGTAGCACGGCTTTCCGGCAGGGCCGGGCCACGGCAGCAATCGCGGTTGCGCACTCACCTGACCACCGCCATCCCGTGCGGCGCGCACAGCAGCTCCACCCGAGGCACGTCTTTCCGACGCTCATGTGCCACCAGATACGGCCGGACAAGTTGCACGTCCTCGCTGCGCAGCACAGGCTTACGCGACATCTTGTGGACACGAGGCAGTTGCAGCGTCGGGGCGTCAGCACAGTCCACCGGCTGACGTGTCCCGACCGTGCGATGACGCCCCCGGCCGGGCCGTAGCACTCTCACCAACGGTTCGAAGACCCTCCCGATACAGTTCCGCATGTCGACCTGCTTCCTCAGGTTGGCCACGCCCCGGGGCGCACGCCCGCGTCGCCGGGGTCCTGTGGCGGATGAAAAACCGGCTGAGTATTCATGCTGGTGACATGCGAAGCCCCCAACTTTCACAGTTGAGTGAAAGCCGGGGGCTACCGCGGTGAAAGTGTCAGAGACCCACCCAAGCAGCCAGGTGATCCAGGCCGTCCGGGGTGCGACGGGACAAGTGGATCAGGCCCCGGATGGTCTCCCGAGCGCCCGCGTGGTACCTGGTCTGCTGCGGCGCCAGCTTCCGCGCGGTCACGATCGATTTCAAGGCCGCTTCAGAGCGTCCCGCTTCCATCTGGGCGCGTGCCTGGTCCACGTAGAAGTGCGCGGCGCGGGAGACAGCCCAGTCCTGCGGTATCCGCACCTTCGCGGCCTCTTGCAGAGCTTCGCCGTAGTGCCGCATCTCGACATGAGCCGACACCGCATGCACGGTGACATTGGTGGGGCCGAAGGACAGCCAGTGCACGTCCGTTGCTTCGCCTGTCCGGTCCGCGTAAGACCGGGCCTCGGTTAGGTGGTTTTTTACCGCGTCTTCGTCATGAGCGCGGGCAGCGATGATGCTTGCTCCGAGGTGCAGCTGCCCGGCAACGGCATGCCGGTCTCGCGACAGCGGAGACTGCTCCAACAGCCCCTGCCCGGAGGCTACGAGCCGCTGACCGATGGTGTACTCGCCTTCTCGGAAGTAGACGAGGGCCCGCATGTACTGGCGCACTGCGGACAGCAGCGGATCGGATGCCCGCGAGGCAGCCCAGTCCATACGGTCCAGAGCCACCGTGGAGAGGTCGTAGTAGCCCAGCTTCACGGCCAGGTCATGCGCGGTGCGGTAGGTACTCGACAGAGCAGCCCACAACTCGGACGACGGCGTCCGATACGCGGCTGTAGTGATCTCCGCCATCGTTCCTGGGAGATCAAGAGCAGCGTCATAGAGCTTCGTCGCCCGGACCTGCTGACACAGAGCTTGGGCAGCGGCGACGAGCTGAGGAGTGGGGCGCGGCGTGATCGCCGGATCGGCCCCGAGGTCGTAGAGGTCGAGGGCTTCACGGATCGGGCGGACCAACGCGGCCAACCGGTCCTGCTGTAGCTCGGTCACGTAGGGCTGTCCGGTCAGTGCCGTGACGTCGATGCACAGCGCTTTCGCGACAGCGGCCACCAGGTCAGGGCTGGCTGGCTTGTGCCCGGACTCAACTTGGGTGAGCAGGCTGTAGGAGTAGGGGACTTTCTGAGCCAACCCCCGCTGAGTCAGCCCAGCCCGTTTCCGGTGATGTGCGATCCGAGCGCCCGTGTGCTCGTCGTCGGGGAGCGGCATGCATGCCTCCCTTTCATGACTCACTCAACGGAAACGCTACCCGCCAGGCCACGGCAGAAGACGTTGAACGGCGATCTCAACCCTGAGCGGGGCGGGGTTTGCGGAGGGAGGGCGCCGCAGGGTGGACTGCCCACATGACCGTGAACCGTGTGCTCTACCTGTTCGGAAGTGCCGCCCCGCCGGTGCTGAACATCGCCGGCGTGATCGAACGTGCGCAGGCGGCCGACTGGGATGTCTGCCTCGGATTGACCCCTACGGCCGCACGCTGGCTTGACGACGAGCTGCCAGCGTTGGAGGAGCTGACCGGGCACCCGGTGCGCAGTCAGTACAAGCTGCCCCGGGAGCCGGACGCCTGGCCCCCTGCGGATGTCGCGGTCCTGGCGCCCGCCACCTTCAACACGATCAACCAGTGGGCACTGGGGATCACCGAGAAGTTCATCGTGGGATTCGTGGCCGAGGCCATCGGCAAGCGCATCCCCACCGTGACGATGCCGTGCGTCAACGCGGCCTACGTCCAGCACACACAGTTCGACATCAGCATTGCCACGCTCCGCGCCATGCCTGGGGTGCGTGTGCTGTATGGGGAAGGCGGTTTCGTACCCAACAAGCCGGGCCAGGGCCGACCAGAGAACTATCCGTGGCACCTGGCCCTCGAAGCCGCCGCGTCAGCCGTCAGCGGGCGCGATCCCGGTGGGGCATGAGCCGCCCTCGGAAGGGTCACTTAGCTTGACGCCCGTGCCGCCGATGCCGCAGTAGCCGTTTTTGTTGCGGTCAAGATACTGCTGGTGGTAGGGCTCGGCCGGGTAGAAGGGGCCCGCGGGGAGGATTTCGGTGGTGATCTCGCCGTAGCCGGAGCCGGTCAGGACGGACTGGTAGGCGGCGCGGGAGGACTCGGCCTCGGACTGCTGCTCGGGGGAGTGGGCGTAGATCGCGGAGCGGTACTGGGTGCCGACGTCGTTGCCCTGGCGGAAGCCCTGGGTGGGGTCGTGGGACTCCCAGAAGACCTTCAGGAGGGCGGCGTAGGAGGTGATCTTCGGGTCGAAGACGACGCGGACGGCCTCGGTATGACCGGTGAGGCCGCTGCAGACCTCCTCGTAGGTGGGGTTCTCGGTGTGGCCGCCCTGGTAGCCGACGAGCGTGGTCCACACGCCCGGGGCCTGCCAGAACTTCCGCTCTGCGCCCCAGAAGCAGCCCAGGCCGAAGTCGGCGACGAGCAGGCCCTCCGGATACGGGCCGGTCAGGGGGTTGCCGAGGACCGTGTGGCGGTCGGGGACGCGGAAGCCCGGTTCGGGGCGGCCCTTCAGCGCCTCCTCGGCGGTGGGGAGGTGGTTCCTGTGGCGGCTGAACAGCATCTTCGGGCTCCTCGTGGGACCGGGACGGGGCGCCTTTACTTCAACGGGTACGGGGCTGCGGGAATTCCGGGCCGCTCACGGCTCCCTCATTGCGGCAGCGTCACTGTGGCAGCGTCGCCGGGGTGCCGCCGCTGCCCTCCCAGCCCGCCACCGCCAGCGCCCGGTAGACCGTGTACTCGGCCGCCGGGTCCACCCCGTACGACCACGGGACCGCGCCCACGTGGCCGTCCACATGGCGCAGCTGCTCCAGGGCCTCCGCGTAGCGCTCCGCGCGAACCAGGAAGAAGACCAGCAGGTGGCGGACGTGCGGCAGTACCGGGTGGTCGGCGGGGGCCTGGCGGACGGCGTAGAGGGCGCCCTCCATCGCCTTGGTGATCACCTCGCTGCGGTAGAGGGTGCGCACGAGGTTGGCCTCCGGCAGGTGCTCGAAGACGCCGAAGAGGGGGAGGGCGGGGAGGAGGCTCTTCGCGGGGGCGGAGGCGGCGGCCGCGTGGGTGAAGGTGTCGGCGCGGTCCTGGGAGCCGTGCCACTTCTCGCACCAGTAGTGGAGGGCGGCCAGGTGGGCGCCCATGTGGTGCGGGGCGAGCTTGGTGACCTTGGTCCACAGCTCCTCGAAGTCGGCCTGCCGGTAGGCCAGACCGCGGGCCACGCCGAGCTCGACGATGTGCGGCACCGGGTCCTCCGGGGCCAGCCGGGCCGCCTCGTGGCAGACGTCCCGGGCCTCCTCCAGGATCATCCGGAAGTCCTGCGAGGACGGGTCGAGCAGCGCCTGGCGGACCAGGAACTCCGCGTGCACCGCCGCCGCGCCCGGGTCCTCGGGGGCCGCCACCCGCCAGGTGCGCAGCCACATGCCGCCCTGGCCGGGGGCCTGGGCGAGCTCGAAGGCCGCCGCCCCGGCCAGCGTCTGCACCCGCTGCCAGCGCAGCTCCGAGGTGGCGTCGGTGAGCGCGAGCAGCCGGGCGGCCGGCTGCCAGTCCTGCCGGGCCTGGACCTCCTCCAGCGCGTCGATCAGCTGCCGGTCCGGTCCGGGCAGCCGTACGTCCAGCCGCTCGCGCGGGACGAAGCCGTACTCCTGCGGGTCCGAGGCGCGCACCGCGCCCCGCACGGCCCCGCGGCCCCCGCGCATCCGCCGCACAGCCGGTACGACGATCAGCCCGCCGATCATGATGATGGCGATGAGGAAGATCAGAAGCTCCATGAGGTGTCCCCGTGTGAAGGCCCGTAACGGCTTGTGGTGCGGAACGGCTTGTGGTCCAGCCTATGCGCCCCGGCGGTCGTTGAATCCAGCACGGGCGCGTCGGGCGTTACGCTCGGGCCCATGAGCCACCAGCACCCCCAGGGGCATCCTCAGAGTTTCGAGACGCTCGCCATCCACGCGGGCCAGGAGGCGGACTCCCTCACCGGCGCCGTCGTCCCGCCGATCTACCAGGTCTCCACCTACAAGCAGGACGGGGTGGGGGGTCTGCGGGGCGGCTATGAGTACAGCCGTTCCGCCAACCCCACCCGTACCGCGCTCGAGGAGAACCTGGCGGCGCTGGAGGGCGGCCGCCGCGGCCTGGCCTTCGCCTCGGGCCTCGCCGCCGAGGACTGCCTGCTGCGCACGCTCCTGGTGCCGGGCGACCACGTCGTGATCCCGAACGACGCGTACGGCGGTACGTTCCGCCTGTTCGCGAAGGTTGTGGAGCGCTGGGGCGTGGAGTGGTCGGTCGCCGACAGCTCCGACCCGGCGGCGGTACGGGCCGCGCTCCGCCCCCGTACGAAGGTGATCTGGGTCGAGACGCCCAGCAACCCGCTGCTCGGCATCACCGACATCGCCGCCGTCGCCGATGTCGCCCGCACCGCGGGGGCCCGGCTGGTGGTGGACAACACCTTCGCCAGCCCCTACCTCCAGCAGCCGCTCGCGCTCGGCGCGGACGTCGTGGTGCACTCCACCACCAAGTACATGGGCGGGCACTCGGACGTCGTCGGCGGTGCGCTGATCGTCTCCGACACCGGCCTCGGCGACGAACTCGCCTTCCACCAGAACGCGATGGGCGCCATCGCCGGGCCCTTCGACTCCTGGCTGGTGATGCGCGGCATCAAGACCCTCGCCGTCCGGATGGACCGGCACAGCGCGAACGCCACCCGGATCGCGGAGATGCTCACCGCGCACCCCAAGGTGACCCAGGTCTACTACCCGGGGCTGCCGGAGCACGCGGGGCACGAGATCGCGGCCAAGCAGATGCGGGCCTTCGGCGGCATGGTGTCGTTCCGGGTCGCGGGCGGCGAGGAGGCGGCGGTCGGGGTGTGCGACCGGGCGCGGCTGTTCACGCTGGGGGAGTCCCTCGGCGGTGTCGAGTCGCTGATCGAGCACCCGGGGCGGATGACGCACGCCTCGGCGGCGGGCTCGGCGCTCGAGGTGCCGGCCGATCTCGTACGGCTGTCGGTCGGCATCGAGTCGGTCGACGATCTGCTGATGGATCTGGGCCAGGCTCTGGGCTGACGCCTGGACTTGCGGTTTTTTGGGGCGGTCACGACCCTTCGCGTGTCACGACCCCTCGAGTGTCACAACCCTTCGCGTGTCACCACCCCTTGAGCGTCACCACCCCTCGAGGGGAGGGGTGGTGTCGGTGGGCGGCGGCGTGGCCCACGGTTCGACGATCGCCGCCCAGACGCCGAACGCGACGACCGCGGCGAGCAGCAGCAGCCAGCCGATGGTGCACACTACTTGGTGGCGGTGGAGCATCCGCCGCCCCCGTTCGGCCGCCCGGCCCGCCAGATCCGGCGGCAGCGCCGGATGCGGGCCCTCCAGCATTCGGCGGACCTCGGTCTCCTTGCGGTCGGGGAAACTCATGGGGCGGCCCCGGCTCCTGCCCCGGCGTCGGCTCCGGCCTCTGCTCCTGCCCCCGTCGCGTCGGTGGCCGCCCGGCTGCCGGTGGTCTCGGTGGTGCCGGCGGAAGACGATGTTCCGCCGGAGCGTGGCGTTCCGGCGGACGGTCGCGTTCCAGTCGTGCCGCGCCGGGCCGCCGCGCTGCGCATCGCCGTGACCGCGCGGGTGCAGATCGCCCGGACCCGCTCGACCGGGAGCCCGAGCGCCGCCGCCGTCTGCTCCTCCGCGACCCCCTCGTAGAGCCGCAGCACCAGTACCAGCCGCTCCTGCGGGGTGAGCCGGGCCAGGGTGCCGCCGCGCGGGCGGCGGTAGCGGTGGCCCCGGTGGGCGAAGAGGGCGGCCAGCGTCCGGCGGGTGTGGTCGTACGGATCCTCGCCGCGCAGCCGGTCCCAGCGGGCGTACGTGCGCGCGAGCGCGGCGGTCAGCAGGCGCTCGGCGGCTTCGGTGTCCCCCGTCGGCTCCCCCGTGAGCAGCGTGGCCGCATGCAGCAGTCGGCCACCCGCGCCCGCGACGAATGCCTCGAATTCCCGGGCCCGGCGGCCATCCCGTGCTGCCCGCCGCTCTCGCACCACGCCCTCCGCCTCCCGTTCCTTTTAGGACACGGCAGGCACAGGCACCTGGTCAAGATGTCTGCGCCGGGGTCAGGTGGCGGG
This sequence comes from Streptomyces iranensis, assembly GCF_017874715.1. GTDB lineage: Bacteria > Actinomycetota > Actinomycetes > Streptomycetales > Streptomycetaceae > Streptomyces > Streptomyces iranensis. The sequence continues at coordinate 68,968 of NZ_JAGGLR010000029.1, forward strand.
CGTCGCCTGGGGCACCGTGGTGTGCGCGGCGGAGAGGGCGGTATTGAAGCGGGTCAGGAGGTCGCAGAAGAGATCACGCTCCTCCGCCGTCCAGTCCCCGGTCACGCGGGACATCAGATCGCGCCGTGACGAACGCACTTCCTCCAGGCGGGCCTTGCCGCGCGGGGAGAGCTGCAGCACGACCGCGCGGCCGTCCTCGGGGTGCGAGGTGCGCTTGACCATGCCGGAGTCGACCAGCGGGGCGACCTGGCGGGTCACGGTGGACGAGTCGATGCCCATGCTCCCCGCAAGCGCCTTGACCCCCATTGGGCCTTCCTGGTCGAGCCGGTTGAGCAGCAGATACGCGGCTCGGTCCATGGAATTGCGGGCCTGTCCGACGCCGCCGAGCCGAGTCTGTTCCGCACGGCGGGCGAAGACGGCGACCTGATGCTGGAGCGCGTCCAGTACGCCGGTGTCGAGTTGAGTCGTCATGTCCGATTGGGTGGGCATGGCCTAGGGCTCACTTCATGCGGTGGTCTGTGGGATGTGGCACAGAGTACGCGGCTGGGGGCCCGCCCGTACGGGGGCTGCAGAAACCTGACGGCCATCGAGCCACAACCTGCCGTTCTGGGCCGTTCCCCGGCGCCGTGGCCCGGCGGCGGGCCCTCGCCCGGCATCGACATGACACCACCCCCGGCCACCGGCTCGGCCCGCCGGGGCCTGTCGGGGGTGAGCTGCCAGACTGGGGACCATGGCTGCACGACACGGCGACGAGGACGGGCCCGGCTCCGGGTCCGGCCCGGCCTCGCGCCTCACCTCTCCCGCCCCTGCGTCCGCGTCCGCGTCCGAGGGTTCCGTATCCGGAGGTTCCGCCTCCGGGGGGTCCGCTTCCGGGGGGTCCGAGCCGACGATCACCCTCGACGACGTCCGCAGCGCGCAGAAGACGCTCTCAGGGGTCTCCCGGCTCACCGCGCTGGAGGGCAGCCGCTATCTGTCCGGGCTGGTCGGCGCGCCGGTCCACTTCAAGTGCGAGAACCTGCAGCGCACCGGGTCGTTCAAGCTGCGCGGCGGCTATGTGCGGATCGCGGGGCTCAGCCCCGAGGAGCGGGCGGCCGGGGTGGTCGCGGCGAGCGCCGGGAATCATGCGCAGGGCGTCGCCCTCGCGGCCTCGCTGCTCGGGGTGCGTTCGACGGTCTTCATGCCCGAGGGCGCACCGCTGCCGAAGATCGCGGCCACCCGGGACTACGGCGCCGAGGTGCAGCTGTGTGGCCAGATCGTGGACGAGACGATGCGGGCGGCGAAGGAGTACGCCGAGCGCACGGGCGCGGTCTTCATCCACCCCTTCGACCACCCGGACATCATCGCCGGGCAGGGCACGGTGGGGCTGGAGATCCTGGAGCAGTGCCCCGAGGTGCGCACCGTGGTGGTGGGCATCGGCGGGGGCGGGCTGGCCGCCGGGATCGCGGTGGCGGTGAAGGCGCTGCGGCCGGATGTGCGGGTGGTGGGGGTGCAGGCGGAGGGCGCCGCGGCGTATCCGCCGTCGCTGGCGGCCGGGCGGCCGGTGACGATCGACGCGCCCGTGACGATGGCGGACGGCATCAAGGTGGGGCGGCCGGGCGATGTGCCGTTCCAGATCATCGAGAACCTCGTCGACGAGGTCCGTACGGTCACCGAGGACGAGCTGTCCAGTGCGCTGCTGCTCTGCCTGGAGCGGGCGAAGCTGGTGGTGGAGCCCGCGGGCGCGAGCCCGGTGGCCGCGCTGCTGTCGGCGCCGGAGTCCTTCGAGGGGCCGGTGGTCGCGGTGCTCTCGGGCGGCAACGTCGATCCGCTGCTGATGCAGCGCATCCTGCGGCACGGCATGGCCGCGGCGGGGCGCTATCTGTCGCTGCGGCTGCGGCTCACCGACCGGCCGGGCGCGCTGGCCACGCTGCTGGGGGTGCTGTCGACGCTGGACGCCAATGTGCTCGACGTCAGCCATGTCCGCACCAATCCGCGGCTCGGGCTGAGCGAGGCCGAGGTGGAGCTGCACCTGGAGACGAAGGGGCCGGAGCACTGCGAGGACGTCCGGGAGGCGCTGCGCGGCGCCGGGTACACGGTGATGGCCTGACACCGGGGAGGGGTCTGGGCCTGCGCCCGGGAACGGGTCTGCTCTCACGGGGGTAGGGGTTCCGTTCCTTCGCGGCTCGATTTCTTCATTTTGTTCGCCTCGCGTATGTCGCGATGTATCGCGTCTCGGTTACGATTGCCGTCCAGTTGCTGCCGAGCGCTGCCCATATGGGCGGACTTATGCCTTGATTGAGTGTGGAACTGACCCAACCCCGGGAGTGCCAACATGCCAGGCGCTATTCACGCCGAGGGTCTGGTGAAGACCTTCGGTGACGTAAAGGCTCTGGACGGCGTCGATCTCGACGTACCGGAAGGAACCGTGCTCGGACTGCTCGGCCCCAATGGCGCCGGCAAGACCACCGCGGTGCGCGTGCTCACCACGCTGCTGCGCCCGGACAGCGGGACGGCGGTGGTCGCGGGGGTGGACGTACTCAAGAACCCCAACGAGGTCCGTCGCTCCATCGGGCTGTCCGGCCAGTTCGCCGCCGTGGACGAATATCTGACCGGCCGTGAGAATCTCCAGATGGTCGGCCAGCTCTACCAGATGGGAGCGCGGGAGGCCAAAGCCCGCGCGAGCGAGTTGCTGGAGCGGTTCAGCCTCGCGGACGCGGCCGACCGCACCGCCAAGACGTACTCCGGCGGAATGCGCAGGAGGCTGGACCTCGCCGCGGCCCTGGTGGTCAGCCCGCCCGTGATGTTCATGGACGAGCCCACGACCGGTCTGGACCCGCGCAACAGACAGGCGCTGTGGGAGGTCATCCAGGAGCTGGTGGCCGGTGGTACGACGCTGCTGCTGACCACGCAGTATCTGGAGGAGGCGGACCATCTGGCGCATGACATCTGCGTGATCGACCGCGGTCGGGTCATCGCCCGCGGCACCTCCGACCAGCTCAAGGCCCGTACGGGCGGCGAGCGCGTGGAGGTCGTGGTGCATGAGCGCGAGGACATCGCGGCCGCCGAGGAGGTCCTGCGGGTCCTGGGCAAGGGCGAGACGGCGGTGCAGGAGCACACCCGTAAGGTCACCGTCCCGGTCGTGGGCGGCGCCAAGCTGCTCGCGGAGGTCATCCGCGAACTGGACACCCGTGGTGTCGAGATCGACGACATCGGGCTGCGCCGCCCGACCCTGGACGACGTATTCATCTCGCTCACCGGCCATGGCGCCGGGAAGGGGGAGGCGAAATGAGCACGATGAGCGATTCCCTGGTCATCGCCCGGCGGAATCTGATCCGGATGACCAGAATTCCGGAGATGGTCCTCTTTGGGCTGGTTCAGCCGGTGATGTTCGTGATTCTCTTCACGTACGTCTTCGGCGGCTCTATGAAGATCGGCAACAGTACCGACCCGGACGTCTACAAGAACTTCCTGATGGCCGGGATCTTCGCGCAGACCGTGACCTTCGCCACCGCGGGCGCGGGCGCGGGGATCGCGGAGGACATGCACAAGGGGTTGATCGACCGGTTCCGCTCGCTGCCGATGGCCCGGGGCGCGGTGCTCACCGGCCGGACCTTCGCCGACCTGGTGCAGACGACGCTCACCCTGGTGGTGCTTGCCGTCGTCGCGCTGATCGTGGGCTGGCGCCCCGGTTTCGCGGACTCGACCAACATCGGGAAGATCCTGGGCGGCTTCGGTCTGCTGCTTCTTCTGGGATACGCCTTCACCTGGATCGGGGCGCTGATCGGGCTGTCCGTCCGCACCCCGGAGGCGGCGACCTCCGGCGGTCTGATCTGGCTGTTCCCGGTCACGTTCATCTCGAACGCCTTCGTGGACTCCAGCCAGATGACCCCGTGGCTGCGGCACATCGCCGAATGGAACCCGTTCAGTGCCACCGTGCAGGCGTGCCGTCAGCTCTTCGGCGACCCCGGTCTGTCCCAGTCCGGTGCCTGGCCGATGCAGCATCCGGTCTGGGCGTCACTGATCTACTCGGCCCTGATCATCGTGGTCTTCCGGACGCTGGCGGTGCGCAAGTACCGCTCGGCGACCGCCTGAGGCGGTCCTTCCGGGAGTGCGGGGCGAGGGGGAGCCCCGGCCGTTCGGCCGGGGCTCCCCACTGGGCGTTCAGCCCTGGTACGGCTTGGCCTCCAGGATTCGCACCGAGGCGGTGCGGCCGTTGGGCAGCTCGTACTCCGCGTCCTGGCCGACCTTCTTGCCGTTCACACCCGAACCCAGCGGGGACTGCGGCGAGTAGGTCTCGACGTCCGCGCTCGCGTACTCACGGGAGGCGAGCAGGAAGGTCAGGGTGTCGTCGGGGTCGCCGTCGAAGGCGATGGTGACCACCATGCCGGGGGCGACCACGCCGGTGTCCGCGGGTGCCTCGCCGACCTTCGCCTGCTGCAGGAGCTGCGTCAGTTGACGCACTCGGAGTTCCTGCTTGCCCTGCTCCTCCTTGGCGGCGTGGTAACCCCCGTTCTCCCGGAGGTCACCCTCCTCCCGGGCAGCCTCGATCTTCTTCGCGATCTCGACACGTGCGGGACCCGACAGGTACTCCAGCTCTGCCTTGAGCTGGTCGTACGCCTCCTGGGTCAGCCAGGTGACGTTCTCGCTGGTCTGGGTCACAGGTGCTCCTCGTCGGTACTGGGAATACAAATGAACGCCCTACTCAGAAGGGTGCGCCTTCGTAGCCGGGCGAAACCACGAGCCTAACAATTCCGGCAAGAAACGGGGAGGAGGGAACTGGGCGCAATGCGCAGGAAACGCGTCAGCGCTGGTCAGATCGGGGCAGGCGCCCGACACGTCCAGTTCGATTATCGAACAGGCTCGCAGTCGATCAACTCGGCGCTGGTCGCCCGGACCGTGGTCCGCACGGTCACGACCTTGACCATGTCCTCCTGAGGCTGGCCGAAGGTGAAGTCCTTCCGGCCCACCTCGTCGTGGTACTTGTCCAGGGTACGCACCGTGCAGACACCGGTCGCGTCCTTGTCCTTGGTGATCTCCAGCCGGACCTCGACGGCGTCGTCGGCGACCACCTTGAAACCGGTCAACCGGCCGCTGACGTCCTGACCGGCGATGTAGTCGTACCCGAACCACGCGATCAGGGCCAGCAGCCCGGCACCGAGTACCGCGCCGACGATCTTCAGCGTCCGGTCGGCACGCGCGTCCGCGGACCGGCCGTAACGCCCGTCGGGCAGCCCCTCGCGCACCGCGGCCATGGGCGTTCCTCCTGCTGGGGGAGACATCGGAATTATTCGTCTCCGGTTTAGGTCACTATAGAAGCCGTCTCCCACGACGAATCACTGAGGATCGAACTTGACTGAGCAGCTGCGTTTGATGGCCGTGCACGCGCACCCGGATGACGAGTCGAGCAAGGGCGCGGCCACCATGGCCAAGTACGTGTCCGAGGGGGTGGACGTGCTGGTCGCCACCTGCACAGGCGGGGAGCGCGGCTCCATCCTCAACCCCAAGCTCCAGGGTGACCCCTACATCGAGGAGCACATTCACGAGGTCCGCGCCAAGGAGATGGACGAGGCGCGCCAGATCCTCGGCGTCAAGCAGGAGTGGCTGGGCTTCGTGGACTCCGGACTGCCCGAGGGCGATCCGCTGCCGCCACTGCCCGACGGCTGCTTCGCACTGCAGGACGTGGAGGCCGCGGCGGAGCCCCTGGTGAAGCTGATCCGCACGTTCAGGCCGCAGGTGATCACCACCTATGACGAGAACGGCGGCTATCCGCACCCCGACCACATCATGACCCACAAGATCTCGGTGGTGGCCTTCGAGGCGGCCGGTGACCCCGAGAAGTACCCGGAGGCGGGGGAGCCCTGGCAGCCGCAGAAGCTCTACTACAACCAGGGCTTCAACCGGGCGCGCACCGTGGCGCTGCACGAGGCGCTGCTGGCCCGCGGGCTGGACTCGCCGTACGCGGAGTGGCTGGAGCGTTGGAAGACCTTCGGGCGGCCCGAGCGCACCCTGACCACCTATGTGCCCTCCGCCGACTTCTTCGAGATCCGCGACAAGGCGCTGATCGCGCACCGGACGCAGATCGACCCCGACGGCGGCTGGTTCCGGGTGCCCATGGACATCCAGAAGGAGGTCTGGCCCACCGAGGAGTACGAGCTAGCGAAGTCGCTCGTGGACACTTCCCTCCCCGAGGACGACCTCTTCGCGGGCATCCGCAACAATTGAGCCCATGATGAGCGCCACCAGCACCCTCGCCATGACGCATCTCGTCCCGCTCGCCAAGGACCTGGACGAGAACAAGGTGACCCCGGGCGTCCTCGGTTTCATCGTCTTCGCCGTGATCGGCGGGGCGGTGTGGCTGCTGATGAAGTCCATGAACAAGCACATGAAGCGGGTGAACTTCGAGGAGGCGCCGGAGGAGCCCGGCAAGGCTCCGGCGGCTGCCTCCACCGAAGGTGCCAAGGGCGCCAAGGGCGAGGAGCGCACGGCCTGACCCCTGGCCGGGCCTGACCGCGTGTCCCGCGAGCGGGACCCCACGCCCGGTCACGACCCGGCCGGATCTCGGCGCCGCAGACGATCGACGGCATCTCGACGCACTTCCAGCGGAGCGCTCAGGCGCGGGGCCGGTCCGGCAGCACGGCCATGACCTCGCGCGAGTGGCGGCTCGGCACCATGCCGAGCTGCCATGCCTGCCACCCCGTCTCCGGCTCGACGCCGCGCTCCAGCACCAGCGCGAACGCCTCCGCGCACCCCTCCAGCCGGGAATCGCCCGCCGTGCCCTCCTCGCGCATCTCCCGCAGCAGCTCGGCCAGCTCCTCCTGGGCCACCGCCGTGCCGATCACCGAGCCGCCCGCGGAGGCGAACGGCAGCAGGGTGCAGCGCAGGAAGCGGGCCCAGGAACGGCCACGCCGGTCGCCGTACCCCGCGAACAGCTCGGCCGCCTCGTCCACCAGCTCCAGCGCCTGCGCCGCCTTGCCGTTTCCCGCGTCGATCACCGCCAGCTCGACACAGGACCATGCCTCGCCATGGGCCACGCCCACCCGGCGGAAGTCCTGCCGCGCGTCCTGGAGCAGCTGCCGGGCGAAGCCGCTGTTGCGCAGCGAGCCCGTCTGCGCCGCCCGCAGATCACGGGTGACCCGCGCCGAGTGATGCCGGGCACACGCCAGCCCGTACACATCCCGCATCCGGCTGAACATCGTGCGGGCCCGCTCCAGCTCGCGCACCGCCGAGTCGTGGTCGCCGCGCTCCTCCAGCGCCTGGCCCAGGTAGTACAGCGTCCATGCCTCGCCGCGCGCGTCCTCGTTCTCCCGGTGGCGGGTGAGGGCCTGGCGCAGCTGGTCGACGGCCGCCGACTCCTCCCCGGCCACCAGCCGGGCGCGGGCGAGCTGGGTGAGCGCCCATGCCTCACCGCGCTGATCATGGGTGCGGCTGTAGGCGTCCAGGGCGTCCCCCAGCTCGGCCTCGGCGCGCGGCACATCGCCCATCCGCAGACATGCCTGGCCGAGCTGGAAGTGCGCCCACGCCTGGCCGTGCAGGCTCTCGCTCTCCATATGCAGCTCCAGGGCCTCGCCCAACAGCTCCAGCGCCTCGGCCAGCCCGCCGCGGTCCCGCTCCACCGCCGCCAGGGCGTGCATTGTCCAGGCCCGGTCGCCGCGCAGCTCCTCGGCCCGCTGGAGCTCCAGCGCCTCGCGCAGCTTGGCCGCGGCCTCCACCAGATTGCCCTGGTGGTGCAGGGTGATGCCGAGACTGCACAGGGCACGGGCCGCGCCCGCCTGATGCCGCGCCTCGAAATACAGGTCCACCACCGAGGAGAGCGTGGTGCGGGCCTGGTCCAGCTCGCCCAGCTGGCGGGCCGCGATACCGGTGCGCCACTGCACGGACCGCATCAGCAGCCCCTGGTCGACGGCCTGGGTGAGCTCGCTGATCTCGCCCAGCCGGTAGAGATCGCCGCGCAGCAGGCAGTAGTCACACAGCGCGCCCAGGAGGTGCAGCACCGCGGACTGGTCCACGCCCTCGGCATGGCGCAGCGCGGCGGTGATGAAGCTCGATTCGTCGTCCAGCCAGCGCAGCGCCGCGTCCAGCGAGGCGAAGCCATGGGCCGCGCCCTTGCCGAAGATGTCGGCACGGGTGGAGGTCTTGCCGTCGACCAGCCGAATCACCGAGTCCGCCAGCTCGGCATAGCTGCGGATCAGCCGCTCCTGCGCGGCGGTGCGCTGCTCCGGCTGCTCCTCGTCCAGCAGCCGGGCATGGGCGAAGGAGCGCACCAGGTCATGGAGGCGGTAGCGGCTGCCGCGCACATGCTGGATCAGCCCGGCCCGGCCGAGCGCCTCCAGATGGCGGCCGGCCTCCTGCTCATCGGCGTCCAGCAGCGCCGCGGCCGCCGCGCCGCCCAGGCTGGCCCGCCCGGCCAGCGCCAGCCGGCGCAGCAGCCGCCGGGCGCCCTCCTGCTGGTCGGTGTAGCGCAGCCACAGGGTGCGCTCGATCGCGCCCACCGGGCCGTACGCCTCAAGGTCGGCGACCAGGGCGGCGGGGGAGCGGGGGCCGAGCGAGGAGCCCGCGATCCGCAGCGCCAGCGGCAGCCGCCCGCACAGCTCGGCGATCCGCTCCACGGACTGCCCGTCGTAGGGGCCCGCGCCGGTGGGCTCCTCGGCGGAGGCCCGCAGCAGCTCCTCGGCGCCCGGCTCGTCCAGCGGGCCCACCTCGATCCGGTGCACCCAGGCGGCGAGGTCGTCCGGCAGGCCGAGCGGAGTGCGCGAGGTGATCAGGACCAGGCCGTCGGACCGCTCGGGGATCAGCGTGCGCACCTGCTCGGCGTCGCGGGCGTCATCGAGCACGATGGTGACCGGCAGCCCGGTCAGATACTGGTGATACAGCTCGGTGAGCCGTCTGATGTGCTGGTCCTGCGAGGAGCGCTCGCGGAAGAGCAGCTGGTCGCGGGGTGCGCCGAGCCGGTTCAGCAGATGGAGCAGCGCGTCGCGGGTGGGCAGCGGGGCCTGCTCGGGGCTGTCGCCGCGCAGATCGACCAGGCACGCGCCGCGGAACTCGTCGCGCAGATGGTGGGCGGCCCGCACGGCCAGCATCGTCCGGCCGGAGCCCGGCGGTCCCTCCAGCACCACCACCGTGGGCTTGGTCTCGGTGGACGCGCGGGCCTGCCGCACCCACTGCGCGATCTGTGTGATCTGCGCATGGCGCCCGGCGAACGGGCCGTCCGCCTCGGGGAGATGGGCGAAGGACTGCTCCAGCACGGTGCGTCTGCGGGCCGCCTGGCTGCGGTCCGCGCCGCGCAGCTTCGGCTGCCCGGTGGCGGAGGCGGAGCGCTTCGCCGAACCGCCGCCCTGGCGGGTGGCGGCCGTGGTCATCCGGTGCTGGTCGATGAACGGCCGGATGCCCCGCACCTCGACCGCCGTGAGCCACTGAAGCCGCAACTGCTCGGCGCCACCGGGCTGGTTGCGCAGCGCGGCCTGGCGGTGGGCGGCCGGCCAGTGGCTCGCGGTGAGCTTGACCACGGCGGCGGCCGACCCGGCCACGGCGGCCGTGACCCCCGCGCCCAGCGCCGTGCCCGCCGAGGTGCCATACCCGAGATCCGCGCCGAAGGCCGCCACCGCGGCGACCGCCGCGGCCAGCGCCGGGGTGCCCAGCTGCCCGCGCGACAGCCGGACGGAGAGCGGTCTGCTGCCCGCGTCCGACTCGTCCAGCGCGCGCACATACGCCCCGTACTCCTCCGCGGCGGTGGCGGTCATCTCGTCCAGCGCGCCGCGCGCCCGGCTGAGCAGCACCCCGCCGTCGGTGCGCCCGCCCGAGCGGCGCACCTCCTCCTCCACGGCCCGCGACAGCAGCCGCTCGACTTCCGTCCGGTGGCTGTCCCGCAGCACCGCCAGTGACGCCGGCATGGTGATCCCCCTCCTGCAGCAGTGCCCTCAGTCTTCCGTTTCTGGCTCCTATCCGGCAGTCCTGTGGATAACTCCCCTGTGGATAACTTCGCCGGTCTCGCCGGGTGGGGGAGGATGGGCCCGAGCGCGCCTCGCCGTCCGCTGGGAGCGGCTACCGGCTCAACCGGTCTTGACGGGGGTCAGGGTGAACCCGTCATTGGGCTTGCCCGCGAGGAACTGGGCCAGCCCACCGCTGAGCGCGTACTTCGCCCCGCCCGGTCCCACGGTGACGTCGCTGGTGATGGGGTCCTTGACGGTGTCGGTGACGCTCACCGTGGCTTCCTTCCAGCCGTCGCGGGGCCTCACATGCTGGACCTTGGCGGGCTTGCCGGTCAGCAGACCGCTGCTGACCGCCGTGATCGACCCGTCCTTCAGGAGCTCCATGCCGGCCGGCGGGGACGACAGCGGCTTGTCGAGCTTCACCTTCCGCGCCTCTTCGGGATTGTCGACGGGCACCCGTACCAAGGAGCCGTCGGCCATGGAGATGATCAGCTGGTTGCCCTCCACCCACTCGACCGCTGTCATGCCGACATCGTCGAGGAAGTCGGGAATGTTGAGCTTGCCCTGGATCAGGTCGTTCTGCAGGAAGACCTTGGCGCGGCCCCGCTTGTCGATGCGGAACACCGTCGGGGTCAGCTCGTCGACGGCGTACGTGGTGCCGTCGGGCGCCACCGCCACGTCGGAGATCAGGTGCTTCTTGCCGTCATTGGTGATCGCGGTCAGATCGACGCACCAATCCTGCTTCCCGGTCTTCAGGTCGTAGCTGCCCACACCGGCGACCTTGAAGGGGTTGTCCTTGTCGGAACGGTCGGCGACGCCGTAGTCCGCATTGCTGACCATGATGCGGTTCCGTTCGCGGTCGACCTTGACGGCCTGCGGCGACACCAGTGCCGGGTCGTCGATGTGGGTGCGCACCTTTCCGTCCGGACCGAAGGCGGTGACTTTGCCTTGCTTCAGCGAGGCGGCGAAGAACGTCTTCGACCGCGGGTCGTAGTCCAGGGAGTGCGGGAACACGTTCGGGCCGTCGGCCTTGATGACGCTGGGTGTCGCCTGCTCGCTCTGCTCGGCCTGGGTCTGGGTCCGCTCGGCGCCGGATCCGGCAGAGGAACCGCTCGTGGCCATCGCCGTCCCCGTGGCCGCGGCGGCGACGAGTGCCGCACCTGCGATGGCGATCTTCAGCTTCGTCTTCTTCATTGTCCCTGTTCCTCTTGAGTGTTGGGGTCGGTTTGAGTGTTGGGGTCGGTCTGTACCGCGGTGAGCTGTATGGAGGTCACTTGGTGATGTCGCGTCCGAGCAGGGCGGCCAGCCGGTCGAGCGCGGGGGCGTTCTCCGGAACGGGCCGGGACGGCGCGAACGGAGCGCCCGGCCCGGACGGCAGCTGTGGGATGAGACCGCGGGCGAACTCGATCTCCCGCTCGACCGTGGCGTCATCGAACAGGGCCTTCTGGCCGATGGCCTGGGCCAGATCCCGGCCGTGCACCAGGTGCTCGATGGTCTGCAGACGCAGCGCCACAGCGCCGGGCACCTCACCGATCGGGGCCCGCACCGTGCGCTCCAGCGCTCCCGGCCCCTCGAAGGCGGCCACCAGCGCGGCGGCCGACGTCCGGAACGTCTCCTTGAGCGCTTCCGGAGCGGGGTCGGCATCGAGCGCCGGCCAGGGCGGCTCCGCCCCCATTGCGACGGCGAACGTGTGCTGTCCCGCCACCAGATGGTCGACCAGTTGCTGGACATTCCAGCCCGTGCAGGGCGTGGGCGCGCTCCACCGCTCCTCATCCACGGCCTCGACCAGGTGGGCGACGGTGTCCATGACCTCGGCGAAAGCCGCGACGGGTGTGGTGGACATGGGGAACCTCCGGGAGGGGTGAAATTCAGGGTGAACGTGGGATGAAATGGGATGAGAGAGGAATGCGCGCATTCGCCCGTCGCGTGGCAGCGTCAGCGGCGGCAGGAAGGCGGCAGGAAGGCGGCAGGAAGGCGGCAGGAAGGCGGTATGACGGGCCCCGCGGCACTCTCCGCCGAACTCGGGCGGGGGCTGCCGAGTGATGTTCAGGCGTGGCGCTCTGAGCAGACTGTGGTCTTCCGGTTGCCGGACGGCCGCATCAGGAGCGCACGGGAGGAACGGCGCGTGCGGGGGCGTCGGCGGCCGGGTGGGCGGTTGCCGACAGGTCTGTGGCGGAGCGGGTGGTTGCCGACATGTCCGCGGCGGGCTGGAGGGTCTGGTTGAGCAACTGCAGTGCCGCCTGGGCTGCGGAGCCGGGCGCCGCCGTCGTCACCACCAGCCGGATCCCCTGCCCCCGGGGCACCGGGAGCGAGTGCTGCAGTACGTCCAGCTCCCCGACCATCGGATGGCGCATCCGGTATTCGGCCATGTCCCAGGCGCGCACCCGGTGCTCGGCCCACAGCGTGGCGAACTGCGGGCTGCGCATGGTCAACTCGCCGATGAGGGAGGCCAGATGCGGGTCGTCCGGGTACTCGCCGACCGCCTGTCGCAGTTTGCCCACCACGTCCCGTGCCTTCCTGGGCCAGTCCACGTACAGGTCCCGCGTGTGGGCGTCCAGGAATACCAACCGGGCGGTGTTGGGCCGCGTGGCCGCCTGATCCGGGCTGTCCGGGGCCAGGTGTCCGGCGAACAACGCATGCCCGGCGCGGTTCCACGTCAGGATGTCCGAGCGTCGGCCGACGACGACCACGGGTGAGTCCCCGAAGGCGTCCACCAGTTGGCGCACCGCCGCGGTGACACGCTCGGCGGGGAGCCGGCGGCGGCGCTGCCGGGCATCACCGGACAAGGTGTGCAGGTGGTGCCGCTCCGCGCCATCCAGCCGCAGCGCCGTGGCCAGCGCGTCGAGGACCTGCGGCGAGGCGTTGAGCGACAGCCCCTGTTCCAGCCGGATGTAGTAGGCCACGCTGACACCGGCCAGCTGAGCCAGTTCCTCACGCCGCAGCCCCGGCACCCGCCGCCGGTCGCCGTAGTCCGGCAACCCCACGTCTGCCGGTTTCAGCCCCGCCCGGCGCGTGGACAGGAACTCGCCGAGGAGGGACTTGCCGTGCGTTGTCTCGTCCATGCGACCGAGTATCGCGAGGCTCTCCACATCTAGCCTGCCCCTGCGAGTAGCAGACACGGAGTCGCGGGCGCACGTGGCGTCGCCTCCGGCCTCACGGGAGTCGCCGCGGCGCGTGCTGCCGGTACGAGACGGCGCCGGTCCTCGCCGTCCGCGAGACCGTGTCCGCTGTCGGCGAGACCGTGCCCGCCGTCCGCGAGACCATGCCCGCCGTCGGCGAGGTGCGGTCTGGAAGGCGGCCGGTCGCGCTGCTTGTATGTCTGGGCGTTAAGCGATCCCGCCGCCACCGCGGACTGTTGCGGCGGGAGGTGCGCCCGAGACTGTCCGGGAGCCCTGACTCTCGGCCTGGTGTGCTGGGCCGGGCGGTCCGGAGCGTGCGACGATGCCGGTATGAATCGCCTGGCCAGCTCCCAGTCGCCGTACCTGCTGCAGCACGCCACCAACCCCGTGGATTGGTGGCCGTGGGGGGAAGAGGCGTTCGCGGAGGCGGAGCAGCGCAACGTACCCGTACTGTTGTCGGTCGGCTACTCCGCGTGTCACTGGTGTCATGTCATGGCGCACGAGTCGTTCGAGGACCAGGCGACCGCGGACTATCTCAACGCCCACTTCGTCTCCGTGAAGGTCGACCGCGAGGAGCGGCCGGACGTCGACGCCGTGTACATGGAGGCGGTGCAGGCCGCCACCGGCCAGGGCGGCTGGCCCATGACGGTCTTCCTGACCCCCGAGGCCCAGCCGTTCTACTTCGGCACGTACTTCCCGCCCCGCCCCCGGCCCGGGGCGCCGTCCTTCCGGCAGGTGCTGGAGGGGGTGAGCGCCGCCTGGTCGGACCGCCGCGACGAGGTGCGGGACGTCGCCGGCCGGATCGTGGAGGACCTGTCCCAGCGCGGCGGTATCGCCCTGGGCTCGGACGCGCCGCAGCCGCCCGGCGAGGAGGATCTGCACAGCGCGCTCATGGCCCTGACCCGCGAATTCGACGCCGCCCGCGGCGGGTTCGGCGGTGCGCCGAAGTTCCCGCCGTCCATGGCGCTGGAGTTCCTGCTGCGCCACCATGCCCGCACCGGCTCCGAGGGCGCGCTCCAGATGGTGTCGGCCACCTGCGAGGCGATGGCCCGCGGGGGTATCTACGACCAGCTCGGCGGCGGTTTCGCCCGCTACTCCGTCGATGCCACCTGGACCGTGCCCCACTTCGAGAAGATGCTGTACGACAACGCGCTGCTGTGCCGCGTCTACGCCCACCTCTGGCGGGCCACCGGCTCGGACCTCGCACGCCGTGTCGCCCTGGAGACGGCGGACTTCATGGTCCGCGAGCTGCGCACCGCACAGGGCGGTTTCGCCTCCGCGCTGGACGCCGACAGCGACGACGGAACCGGCAGGCATGTCGAGGGCGCGTACTACGTGTGGACCCCCGAGCGGCTGGGCGAAGTGCTGGGGGAGGCCGACGCGGAGCTCGCCGCCGGGTATTTCGGCGTCACCCGGGAGGGCACCTTCGAGCACGGGGCCTCCGTGCTCCAGCTGCCCGACGGGGAGCGGCTGACGGATGCCGCGCGCGTCTCCTCCGTACGGGAGCGGCTGCTGGCCGCCCGGGAGCTACGGGCCCGCCCCGGCCGCGACGACAAGGTCGTCGCGGCGTGGAACGGGCTGGCCATCGCCGCGCTCGCCGAGACCGGTGCCTATTTCGACCGCCCCGACCTGGTGAACGCCGCGACCGAGGCCGCCGAGCTGCTGGTGCGCATCCACATGGACCAGCGCGGGCGGCTGGCCCGCACCTCGCTCGACGGCACCGCGGGCGGGCACGCGGGCGTGCTCGAGGACTACGGGGATGTGGCCGAGGGCTTCCTCGCGCTGTCCGCCGTCACCGGGGACGGCGCGTGGGTGGAGTTCGCCGGGCTGCTCCTGGACACCGTGCTGAGCCGGTTCACCGACGAGGACGGCACGCTGTTCGACACCGCCGATGACGCCGAGACGCTCATCCGCCGCCCCCAGGACCCGACGGACAACGCGGTGCCGTCCGGCTGGACGGCCGCCGCCGGGGCCCTGCTGTCCTACGCCGCCATCACCGGCGGAGCGCGCCATCGGGAGGGTGCCGAGCGCGCCCTCGCGGTGGTGCGGGCCCTCGGCCCCCGGGCGCCCCGCTTCATCGGCTGGGGCCTGGCCGTGGCCGAGGCCCGGCTCGACGGGCCGCGCGAGGTGGCCGTGGTCGGCCCTGGCGGCGACCCGGCGACCCGCGCCCTGCACCGCGCCGCGCTGCTCGCCACCGCCCCCGGGGCGGTCGTCGCGGTCGGCGAGCCCGGCTCCGGCGAGATCCCGCTCCTCCAGGACCGCCCCCTCCTGGAGGGCCGCCCGGCGGCCTACGTCTGCCGCGGCTTCACCTGCGACGCGCCCACGGCCGATGTCGAGGCCCTGACGGCCAAGCTGGGCGGCTGACCGGGGGCGGGACCGAACCCGCCGACGTACGGTACGTGGGCCCGGGGCGGGGACGCTGCCGGGCCTGGGGCCGGTCCGGAGCCGCGACGGCGCCGGGGTCCGGGCCCGTGATGGGGCGGGGGTCCAGGCTTGTGATGGGGCTGGGGTCCAGGCCGGTCCGGGGCTAAGGGGTGTCCGGCGGATCGTGACGCCTGCGGCGCGTAGGGGAAAGATCCGCCGGACACCCCTTAGTCCGGAGCCGCGGCGGGGCTGGCTGCGTCCGGGACGGGACGGGGCGGGACGGGGCGGGGACTGCGGCCGCGACGGTGCCGGTCCGGAGCCGCGACGGTGCCGGTCCGGGGCTAGTCCGGGGTTGCGGCGGGGCTGGTCGCGTCCGGGGCGGGGCCGGGCCGGAGTCGGCGCGGGGCCGGGGTGCCGGTCCGGGGCTACAGCGGGAGGCCCTGGGACAGCATGTTCAAGGCGCGGTCGATGCTCTCCTCCATGGCCGCCAGCGCCGAGTCCTCCGCCGCGCCCTGGTCGGCGCAGTGGAAGAGCGCTTCCTGGAGAACGCCGAGGACGGCTCCGACCACGACGCGCACCTCGAAGTCCTCCGGCGACCGGTCGCTGCGCTCGGCCAGGACCTCGGCGAGCAGGGCGCCGGTCCGGGACATGCTCTCGCTCATGCGGGCGCGCAGCCCCGGTACCTGGCGGATCAGGGTGAGGCGGACCAGCATCTCCCGCCGCTCGTCAGCGGCGAACTGCCGGAACAGGTCGAGCAGGACACGCCGCAGCGAGGCGACCGGCGGTTCGTCCAGCGGCCGGTCCCGGAGCGCGGCGAGCAGGACATCGTCGTACTCGTCGGAGAGAACGATGTCCTCCTTGGTGGGGAAGTAGCGGAAGACGGTGCTGGGGGAGACGTCGGCGGCCTCCGCGATGCGGTCCACCGGGGTCGCGTCGTACCCCTGCTCGGTGAACAGCCGGTAGGCGGCGCGCCGGATCGCCTGCCGGGTCTGGATCTTCTTGCGTTCGCGCAGCCCGAGCTTGGGCCGTGCGGACGTCGTACGTGCGGAAGCCATGGATCTCATTGTCGGGCATCGGCGGTCTCCTGGACCATGGCGCCTTGATCAGCGGGGACCGTACGGGGCAGGAGGACCGCGACCAGTACCGCCGCCGCGAGGGAGGTGAACGCGGTCACCAGGAGGGCCACGTCCATGCCGTGGACGAACGCGGCGTCCGCCGACGCGGCGAGATGCGGATCGCCGAGCCGCCCGGCCACCGCGTGGGCCGCGACCACCGAGCCGTCCGCCGCGTCGGCTGCGGCGGGCGGCAGCCCGGTGGTGTCGAGCCGGGTGCGGTACGCGTCGGCGAGCAGGCTGCCGAGCAGGGCGACGCCGATGGTGCCGCCCACTTGGCGCAGGGTCATGAGCAGCCCGGAGCCGGTGCCTTCGCGGTCCCGGGAGAGGGCGCCGAGCGCCGCGTCCATGGCTTGGACGACGCCGAGGCCGAAGCCGAGTCCGGTGATCGTGAGCCAGGGCGCGGTCATGCCGTAGCCGTCGCCCATCTCGGTACGGGAACCGAGGAACGCGGCGGCGGCGCTCACCAGCAGCCCGCCGCTGATGACGGGCCGGGGGCCGAAGCGGGCGGCGAGCGGGGTGGCGGCGCGGGCCGCCAGCAGGAGTCCGGCCATCATCGGCAGCAGCCGCAACCCGGTGCCGAAGGCGTCATTGCCGAGGACGGCCTGGAGGTACTGCGGCAGGACGAACAGCAGTCCCAGCAGCGAGAAGCCCACCAGCGTGATGGCGACGGCGTTCCACAGGAACGCGGGCCGGAACAGCAGCCCCAGGTCCAGCATCGGCCGCACCGACTGCCGCTCGCGCAGGGTGAGCCCGGTGAGCAGGGCGACGGACGCGGCGAAGGCGGTGAGGATCAGCGGGTCGGTCCAGCCCCGGGACGGGGCCTCGATGAGGCCCCAGACGAGCGCGATGAGCCCGCCGACGCTCAGCGCGGTGCTGACGAGGTCGATCCTGGGGGCCGCCGGGTCGCGGGTTTCGGGGAGCAGGAAGAGGCAGGCCAGGATGGCGATCGCGACGAGGGGAATGTTGATCAGGAAGATCGATCCCCACCAGAAGTGGTCGAGGAGCCAGCCGCCGACGAGGGGGCCGAGCGGCATGCCGAGCCCCATCGCGGCGCTCAGGGCCGCGATCGCCCTGGACCTCTCGCCGGGGCCGAAGAAGGTGGGCAGGACGGCCATGGACAGCGGCATGACCAGCGCGGCGCCCGCCCCCATGACCAGGCGCGCGGCGATGACCGGGGCGGGGGTGGAGACCAGCGCTCCGATGAGCGCCCCGGCCAGGAAGATCAGCAGACCGGTGATGAGCAGGCGGCGGCGGCCGAATCGGTCGCCGAGGAGGCCCGCCGGAAGCATCGCGGTTCCGGACGTGGGTCCGGGGCAGCGGACATGGCACACCTCCGAGAGTTACCGTCAAACGACAGTAACTCTCAAAAGATGTGGACTGTCAATCGGGAGTGTCTATCGGGACCGTCCGTCGGGGCCGTCCGTCGGGGCCGTCCATCGGGATCGTCCATCGGGTGATCAGGCGTGCTGATAGGCCACCAGGGAGATGCCGACGTAGTGCACGACGAAGGCGGCCAGTGTGAAGCTGTGGAACACCTCGTGGAAGCCGAACCAGCGGGGTGAGGGGTTGGGGCGCTTGGTGCCGTAGATCACCGCGCCCACGCTGTAGAGCAGCCCGCCGACGACGATCAGCGTCATCACGGCGATGCCGCCGGTGCGCAGGAAGTCGGGCAGGAAGAAGATGGCCGCCCAGCCCAGCGCGATGTAGCACGGGGTGTACAGCCAGCGTGGGGCGCCGACCCAGAAGACCCGGAAGGCGATTCCGGCGAGCGCTCCGGCCCACACCAGCCACAGCAGCAACTGCTGTTTGCCGTGTGGCAGGAGCAGCAGTGTGAAGGGCGTATAGGTGCCCGCGATGATCAGGAAGATATTGGCGTGGTCCAGCCGCCGCAGCACCGCGGCGGTGCGCGGTCCCCAATTGCCGCGGTGGTAAAGGGCGCTGGTGCCGAACAGCGCACAGGCGGTGAGCGTGAAGATGGCGCAGGCCAGCCGCCCGCGCGGACTGTCGGCGAGGGCCGTCAGCACCACCCCGGAGACCAGGACCGCGGGAAACATGCCGGCGTGCAGCCAGCCGCGCAGCATCGGCTTCAGGGGGAGCGGCGGGGCCGCTTCGGGCCCTGGGGGATTCTCAACGGCGGCATCGGGCGCGGCGGCAGTCATGGCGCTCATGCTACCTACGCCACCGTAAGTTACCGGTCCATGTCGAGTGGTGATGGTCACCAAGGCGCCCACTGGACAGATGGCCCGTACAGTCGGATGATCAAATGAGCGCGGTCGGCACCGGATGAGCTGAGCATCCGGGTCGCAGCCCCCAAGGGGTAGCTGTCTCCATAAACGGATATGAGTGCACATATCCGTCCAAACCCTCAATCAAGACGCCGGAGCGAGTGCGGTTCCGGCGGGATGGAGCGATCGTGGCGCCCAGCAATGTGGCTTCCTCCCTCACGACCACCCCGAGCCCCACGAACCACCAGGAGCTGGTCTCCTGGGTCGACGAGATCGCCGCCCTCACCCAGCCGGATCGGGTGGTGTGGTGCGACGGCTCGGAGGCGGAGTACGACCGCCTGTGCGCGGAGCTCGTCGAGAAGGGCACCTTCAAGCGCCTTGACCCGATCAAGCGCCCCAACTCGTACTACGCCGCCTCCGATCCGAGCGATGTGGCGCGCGTCGAGGACCGTACGTTCATATGCTCCGAGAAGGAGGCGGACGCGGGCCCGACGAACCACTGGAAACACCCCGATGAGATGCGCCAGATCTTCTCGGGGGAGCAGGGCGTCTTCCGGGGTTCGATGCGCGGCCGGACCATGTACGTCGTGCCCTTCTGCATGGGCCCGCTCGGCTCGTCGCTGTCCGCGATCGGCGTCGAGATCACCGACTCCGCCTACGTGGCGGTCTCCATGCGCACCATGACCCGCATGGGGCAGGAGGTCCTCGACGTCCTCGGGGACGAGGGCTTCTTCGTCAAGGCCGTCCACACCCTCGGTGCCCCGCTGGAGCCGGGCCAGGCCGATGTGCCCTGGCCGTGCAACCCGACCAAGTACATCTCGCACTTCCCGGAGGCGCGGGAGATCTGGTCGTACGGCTCCGGCTACGGCGGCAACGCCCTGCTCGGCAAGAAGTGCTACGCCCTGCGCATCGCCTCCGTGATGGCGCGGGACGAGGGCTGGCTCGCCGAGCACATGCTGATCCTCAAACTCACCCCGCCGCGCGGGGAGGCCAAGTACGTGGCCGCGGCGTTCCCGAGCGCGTGTGGCAAGACCAACCTCGCGATGCTGGAGCCGACCATCCGGGGCTGGACGGTCGAGACGATCGGCGACGACATCGCCTGGATGCGGTTCGGCGAGGACGGCAGGCTGTACGCGATCAACCCCGAGGCGGGCTTCTTCGGTGTCGCGCCCGGCACCGGTGAGCACACCAACGCCAACGCGATGAAGACCCTGTGGGGGAACTCGGTCTTCACCAACGTCGCGCTCACCGAGGACGGCGATGTGTGGTGGGAGGGCATGACCGAGGAGCCGCCCGCCCATCTGACCGACTGGAAGGGCAACGACTGGACCCCGGCGAGCGAGACGCCCGCGGCCCACCCCAACGCCCGCTTCACCGTGCCGGCCGGGCAGTGCCCGATCATCGCGCCCGAGTGGGAGGACCCCAAGGGCGTGCCGATCTCGGCGATCCTCTTCGGCGGCCGCCGGGCCAGCGCCGTTCCGCTGGTGACGGAGTCCTTCGACTGGCAGCACGGCGTCTTCCTCGGCGCCAACGTGGCGAGCGAGAAGACCGCCGCGGCCGAGGGCAAGGTCGGGGAGCTGCGCCGCGACCCGTTCGCCATGCTGCCGTTCTGCGGCTACAACATGGGCGACTACATGGCTCATTGGGTGGAGGTCGGCAAGAACGCCGACGCTGCCAAGCTGCCGAAGATCTACTACGTCAACTGGTTCCGCAAGGACGCCGACGGGCGCTTCGTCTGGCCGGGCTTCGGCGAGAACAGCCGGGTGCTGAAGTGGATCGTCGACCGCCTGGACGGCAAGGCCGAGGGTGTGGAGTCCCCGATCGGGGTGCTGCCGGCGCCCGGGGCGCTGGACACCGACGGTCTGGACCTCGACGACGCCTCGCTGGAGCTGCTGCTCACGGTCGACAAGGAGGTCTGGCGCGACGAGGCCGGGCTGGTGCCCGACCACCTCAACACCTTCGGCGAGCACACGCCCAAGGAGATGTGGGACGAGTACCACGCGCTGGTGAAGCGCCTGGGCTGAGCCACCCCGCTCCGTGGGCCGGGGCCCGTGCTTCAGGCGCGGGCCCCGGCCGTGCGCCTCTCTCCGGCCGTACAGCGCACTTCGGCTTCGGACTCGGCTTCGGTCCCCGGCCTCGGCTTCGGCCCCGGCCCCGGCCTCGGACTCGGCCGAGCCCGCTCAGGCCGCGAGGCCCAGGGCGGTCGCGTGGGAGCGCATGCGCTCGGCCGCCAGCGTCGTGGCCGCCGTGTCGTCCCGGGACGTGGCCACGACCAGGGCCCATCCGGCCAGGGTGTGGGCGCGCTGGTGGAGGGCGGCGATACGCGCCGGGTCCGTGGCCGCCGTCGTGGGTGCCGCGCGCAGCGGGGCGCGGCCGTCGCGCAGGCGGGTGGCCTGCTCGGCGAGGCGCTGGGCGGCGTCGTCGAGGGTGGTGTCCGGGGTGAGGGTGCGCAGCTCGTCCGTCACGGTGAGCAGCGCGGTCAGATGTCCGGCCAGCCGGATGTCCAGCTCTTCCTCGCGGGAGCGGTGCGGGAAGTCGGGCGTGGGCTCGGCCATGCTGTGGACCGACTTGGTGCGGATCGGTTCGTACATGGATGGCCTCCAAGGGGTGAGGAGACCATCCTAACTTAGACTCTGTCTAAAGTTGAGCAGTAACTAAAGATCAGGGTTGGCCGTATCCGTCCAGAAAGTTCCCGATCCTGGTCACCGCGTCGGCCAGATCCTTCTTGGCGGGCAGCGTCACGATGCGGAAGTGATCCGGCTCCGGCCAGTTGAACCCCGTGCCGTGCACGATCATGATCTTCTCGGCCCGCAGCAGGTCCAGGACCATCTGCCGGTCGTCCTTGATCTTGTAGACCTTGGGGTCCAGCTTCGGGAACGCGTACAGCGCGCCCTTGGGCTTCACGCAGGTGACGCCCGGGATCTGGGTCAGCAGGTCGTACGCCGTGTCCCGCTGCTCCACCAGCCGGCCGCCGGGAAGCACCAGGTCATTGATCGACTGACGGCCGCCGAGCGCCGTGGCCACCGCGTGCTGCGCGGGCATATTGGCGCACAGCCGCATATTGGCCAGGATGGTCAGCCCCTCCAGATAGCTGGCGGCATGGGCCTTCGGGCCGCAGACCGCGAGCCAGCCGCTGCGGTAGCCCGCCACCCGGTACGCCTTGGAGAGCCCGTTGAAGGTGAGGGTCAGCAGGTCCGGGGCGACGGCGGTGGTCGGGGTGTGGGTGGCGCCGTCGTAGAGGATCTTGTCGTAGATCTCGTCCGAGCAGACGATCAGCTGGTGGCGGCGGGCGATGTCGGTCAGGCCGCGCAGCATCTCCTCGCCGTAGACGGCGCCCGTGGGGTTGTTCGGGTTGATGATGACGAGCGCCTTGGTGCGGTCGGTGACCTTGCGCTCGATGTCGGCCAGGTCCGGCAGCCAGTCCGACTGCTCATCGCAGCGGTAGTGGACGGCGGTACCGCCGGCGAGCGAGACCGAGGCGGTCCACAGCGGATAGTCGGGGGCGGGGACGAGGACCTCGTCGCCGTCGTCCAGCAGCCCCTGCATCGACATCTGGATCAGCTCCGAGACGCCGTTGCCGAGGAAGATGTCCTCGACGTCGAGGTTGATGCCCTGGGTCTGGTAGTGCTGCATCACCGCGCGCCGCGCGGACAGCAGGCCCTTGGCGTCGCCGTAGCCGTGGGCGTCGCCGAGGTTCCGGAGCATGTCCTCGAGGATCTCCGGGGGGCATTCGAAGCCGAAGGTCGCCGGATTTCCGGTGTTGAGCTTGAGGATGCGGTGTCCTGCCGCCTCCAGCCGCATCGCCTCCTCGAGCACCGGGCCACGGATTTCGTAGCAGACGTTGGAGAGCTTCGTGGACTGGATCACCTGCATGTCGGCAACCTTACGGCGGTGTATCCGGGGACGCTCGGTGTTTTTCACCACGTGGACGGTGTACGGGGGCGCCGGGCGGTGCGGCCGCGATCCCGTGCGCCGCCCCGGAGCGGCACGTCGCGCGGGATAACGAGTCTGTTTCTGGTGTTAATTTCCGCGAAAGAAGGGTTGGCCCGAACGGGTTGCGTGGCTATCGTTCACGCACTTCACCCAATCGTTCCGCTGAACGAATAAGGGAAGGGTGCCCCCGTTCATGCCCCCGTTGTCCGAGATCTCCCACCGCACAGCCGCCGCCGTGGCCGGGATACCGCGGCGGTCGGTGCTCACCACCGCTGCGGCGGCCGTCGCCGCGCTCGGCGGCTCCGCCGCGCTGACCGGCTGCTCGGGAGCCGCCTCCGCCTCCCCGTCGAGGGCCGTGCCCACCCGGGGCCCGGCCGGGCGGCCCGACCGCGGCGGCACGCTGCGCATCGCCCGGCCGCCCGCCTCCGACGCCGAGACCCTGGACCCCGCGAGCGCGCTGTCCGCGTACGAGTACCTCGGCGCGCTCTACAACCGCCTCGTGCGGATCGCGCCCGACGGCACCGTGGCCCCCGACCTCGCCGAGTCCTGGGAGCCCGACGCCAAGGCCGCCACCTGGACCTTCCGGCTGCGCCGCGGCGTCACCTTCCACGACGGCCGCGCCTTCACCTCCGCCGACGCCGCCTACACCCTGCGTCACATCCTCGACAAGGCGACCGCGTCCCCGCAGGCCCCCGTGCTGTCCCCGCTGGTCGACCCGGGGCGGCTGCGCACCCCCGACGCCCACACCCTCGTCGTCCCCCTGAAGAGCCCGCACGCCGAGTTCCCCAGCCTGCTCACCCACTACAACTGCTACGTCGTGCCCGAGGGCAGCGCCGGCTCCATCGGCCGCACCGGCATCGGCACCGGCCCCTTCCGGCTCGCCGCCTTCACCGCCGCCGGGCCCGGCCGGGTCACCGCCTACGCCGACCACTGGGCCGGGCGCCCGGTCCTGGACGCGATCGACTTCTACACCGTGGCCGATATGCAGGCCCGCTCCAACGCCCTGCTCGCCGGGCAGGTCGATCTGCTCTCCCAGACCAATCTCGACTTCGCCACCGCCCGGGTCGTCGCCGCCTCCGACCGCGCCACCATCGCCCGCGCCGAGAACGCCCAGTGGTACGTGCTGCCGATGCTCACCACCGAGAAGCCCTTCACCGATCCGCGGGTGCGGCAGGCGATGAAGCTCGCCTACGACCCCGCGCACATCCTGAAGGCCGCCCTCCAGGGCGCGGGCACGGCCGGCTGGGACAACCCCGTCCCGTCGAACGACCCCGCCCATATCGCCGCCCACCCCGGCCACGACCCCGAGAAGGCCCGACACCTGCTGAAGCGGGCCGGGCACGAGCGGCTGGCGGTGGACCTCTACACCTCCTCCTACGACCCGATCTTCACGCCCATGGCCCTCGCCTACCAGGAGTCGGCCGGGCGCGCGGGCATCCGGATCCGGGTCAAGACCGCGGCCGCGGACTCGTACTACACCCAGATCTGGATGAAGAAGCCGCTCATGGCCACCTACTGGTACACCGGGCGCCCCGTCGACCAGCTCCTCAACCAGGTCTTCCGCGGCGGCTCCTCGTACAACGAGACCGCCTGGTCGGACAAGGAGTTCGACGCGCTGCTCGACCGGGCCCGCCGGGAGACCGACGAGGGCCACCGGCGCGAGCTGTACGGACAGGCGCAGACGCTCGTCGTCGAGCGGGGCGGGGCGATCACTCCGATGTTCGCCGACCGGCTCGTCGGGATCTCCCGGAAGGTGCGCGGCTACGCCGAGCACGGCTTCGAGTTCGACTATCTCCACATCGGGCTGAAGGGGGCGTGATGTTCTCTTTCCTCCTCCGCCGTGTGGTCGCCGCGCTCGGCACCCTGCTGCTCTCCTCGGTCATGGTCTTCCTCGCCGTCCAGGCGCTGCCCGGCGATGTCGCCACGCAGGTGCTCGGCAGGGACGCCACCCCCGACGCGGTCGCCGCGCTGCGCAAGCAGATGGGTCTCGACCAGCCCGCCTGGGAGCGGTACGCCGACTGGATCAAGGGCGCCCTGCACGGCGACTTCGGCACCTCGCTGGTCACCACCAAGCCGGTGGGCGGCGAGGTCGCCCAGTACCTCGGCAACTCCGCCCTGATCGCCGTCGTCACCGTCCTCTTCGCGGTCACCGGCTCCGTCGTCCTCGGTGTCGTGGCCGGGCTCTACCGCGACCGCTGGCCCGACCAGCTGATCTCCACGGTCAGCCTGGTCGGGATGAGCGTCCCCGAATTCGTCGTGGCCACGGTGCTGGTGCTCGCCTTCTCCGTCACCGTGCCGGTGTTTCCCGCCGTGGTGCTGTACGGGCCGGGGGCCGGGGTCGGGCAGCTGCTCCCGGCGGTGTGGCTGCCCGCCGCCTCGCTGGCGATCGTCATGGCCGCGTACATCGTGCGGATGGCCCGTACCTCGGTGATCGACGTCATGGCGAGCGAATACGTCACCACGGCCCGGCTCAAGGGGCTGACCACCTGGCGCGTGGTCACCCGGCACGCGCTGCCCAGCGCCCTGCTGCCCACGCTGCACGTCATCGCGCTCAATGTGGCGTGGCTGGTGGGCGGCGTCGCCGTGGTCGAGAACGTCTTCAACTATCCCGGCATCGGGAAGCTGATGCTCACCTCCGTGCAGAACCGCGATCTGCCGGTCATCCAGGCCATCGCCCTCATCAGCGCCGTCGTCTACGTCGTCTGCAACCTCGCCGCCGACCTCGGGTCCATGGCCCTCAATCCCAAGCTCCGCACCCGAGGAGGGAGGATCCGATGAGCTCTGTGAAGGAGCCCGCGGGCGCGACCCCGTCGTCCGCCGCGCCGTCGACCCCCGCGCCGCCGCCCGCGCCCGTACGGCCCGGCTTCGCCGCCCGCACCTGGCGCACGGTGCGCTCCTCCCGCCCGGCCGTCATCGGGCTCGCGATCGTGGCCGTTCATGTGGTGGTCGCGCTGCTCGCCCCGCTGCTCACGCCGTACCACCCCACCACCGGCGACGCCTCGCACGCGCTGCTCGGGCCGAGCGCCGACCACTGGGCGGGCACCGACCAGTACGGGCGCGATGTGCTGACCCGGGTGCTCTACGGCGGGCGGTACGCGCTCGGCGTCTCCGTCACCGCGACCCTCATCACCATCGCACTCGGCGCCGTCCTCGGCTGTGCGGCCGCGCTGCGCGGCGGCTGGCTGGACGACGTGGTCATGCGCGTCCTGGACGCGGTGCTGTCCATCCCCGCGATCCTCGTCCTGCTGGTGATCGTCACCGCGCTGGGCACCGGGTCCTCGGTCATCGTGCTGGCCATCGCCGTCGTCTGCGTTCCCCAGGTGGTGCGGGTGGTGCGGGGTGCCGCGCTCACCGTCGTGCCCCAGGACTACGTCACCGCGGCGCGGGCCCGGGGCGAGAGCACCTGGGCGATTCTGCGGCGCGAGGTGCTGCCCAACATCAGCGATGTGGTGTGCGTCGAGTTCGCGATGCGGGCGTCGTGGGTGGTGCTGCTGATCTCCTCGCTGTCGTTCCTCGGCTTCGGCGCGGATCCGCCCACTCCCGACTGGGGGCTGATGGTCTCGGAGAACCGCACCGCGATCACCGTGGTGCCGATGGCCAGCCTCGCGCCGATCATCGGCCTGGCCACGATGGTGGTCGGGCTCAACCTCGCGGCCGACGGCCTGTCGAAGGCGTGGGGCGTGGACCGGATCAGGGAGGGCGTCTGATGACCACGTCGCCGAAGGCCCCCATCGTGTCGGTGGACGCGCTGTCCGTGGCGTACCGCTCGGGCGGGCGCGAGGTGCCCGTCGTCCGGGAGGTGTCGCTGGAGGTGAGCCCCGGCCGGACGCTGGCCCTGGTCGGCGAGTCCGGCAGCGGCAAGTCGACGGTCGCCGCGACGCTGCTGGGGCATCTGCGGCATGGCTCCCGGATCACGGGTGGGCGCGTCGCGGTGGACGGCAAGGACGTCTTCGCACTGGCCGCGCGGGAGTTGCGGCGGCTGCGCGGCGGTACGGTCGCGATGGTCGCGCAGAACGCGGGCCACGCCCTGACGCCGTCCATGCGGATCGGGCGGCAGATCGCGGAGGCGGGCGGCGAGGTGCCCGTCACCGACCTCTTGGAGCAGGTGCGGCTGGAGCGCCCGCGCGAGCTCGCCCGCCGCTATCCGCATGAACTCTCCGGCGGGCAGCAGCAGCGTGTCGCCATCGCCATGGCGATCGCGGCCCGGCCCAAGGTGCTCGTACTGGACGAGCCCACGACCGGCCTCGATGTGATCACCCAGCGTGGGGTGCTGGACCTGGTCGGCGCCCTCCGCGAGGAACTCGGCCTCGCCGCCGTCCTGGTCAGCCATGACCTGGGCGTGGTCGCGCGGATGGCCGACGAGGTGTGCGTGCTGAGCGCCGGGCGGGTCGTCGAGGCCGCCCCCACCCGACGCCTCTTCGCCGCCCCCGCCGATCCGTACACCCGCCGACTGCTGGCCAGCGTCCCGCGCATCGCGGACGCGGGGCTCGCGGTGGTGGGGGAGGACGGTATGCGGGAGATCCGGCCGAGGGCGGACTCAGCGGGCGCGGTGGACGTGGTCGACGTACGAGAGATGACGATCGACTACGGGGCCAGTCGCGCCGTGGACGGGGTCTCCTTCAGCGTGCGGCGCGGTGAGGTGCTGGCGCTGGTGGGCGAGTCGGGGAGCGGTAAGTCGACGATCGCGTGGTCGCTGGCGGGGTTGCGGGAACCGTCGGGCGGAACGATGGGGGCTGCGTCCGGGGGCGGGGCGGGTGGCTCGTCCGGCGATTCGTCCGGCGATTCGTCAGGTGACGGGTCCGGCGGCCCGTCAGATGCCCGATCCGGCGGCGCGTCCGGAGGCGCGTCCGGAGGCTCGCGTGGGGGCTTGTCCGAAGGCGCGTCCGGAGGCTCGCGCGGCGGCGCGTCCGGAGGCGCGTCCGGCGGCTCGCCCGGAGGCCCGCGCGGCGGCGCGTCCGACAGCCCGCGCGGCGGCTCGCCCGAAGGCGCGTCCGGAGGCTCGCGCGGCAGCTCGCCCGGCGGCTCGCGCGGCGGCGCGTCCGTAGGCTCGTCCGGCGGCTCGTCCGGCGGCCCGCGCGGCGGCTCGTCCGAAGGTGCGTCCGGAGGCCCGCGCGGCAGCTCGTCCGGCGGTGACGGGGACCTGAGCGCCCCCGCGCGGCGGCGCCCGCTCGCCCTGCGGCGCACCGTCCAGCTCGTCTTCCAGAACGCCGACACCTCGCTCAACCCGCGGCGCTCGGTGGGCGACGCGGTACGGCGACCGCTGCGTTTCTTCGGTACGGCCGGATCCCGGGGCGAGGCGGCGTCGCGCGCCCGTCAGCTGATCACCGACGTCCGCCTCGAACCCGACTTCGCCGACCGGCTCCCCGCCCAGCTGTCCGGCGGCCAGCGCCAGCGCATCGGTATCGCGCGGGCGCTGGCCGGTGAGCCCGATCTGCTGATCGCGGACGAGATCACGACGGCGCTGGATGTGTCCGTACAGGCCGATGTGTTGTGCCTGCTGGACGACCTGCGCCGGGAGCGCGAACTGGCCTGTCTGTTCATCAGCCACGACCTGGCGGTGGTGCGGGGGATCGCGGACCGGGTGGTGGTGCTGTGGCACGGGGTGGTGGTGGAGGAGGGCCCGACGGACGCGGTCTTCGCGGCTCCGGGCCACCCGTACACGAAGGCGCTGCTGGCGGCGGCGCTGGAGCCGGATCCGGAGGCGGAGGGGGCGGCGGCCCCGGCTGAGGAGTGGGCGGACGCGGCGGAGCCGGGGGCGCTCTGGGACGACTTGGGCGGTGGCCACCGGGTGCGACGCTGGCGGCCGACAGATGGCTAACCCCCACCCCGCCCCTGCCCGAACCGGTGCCCGGCCCCGGCCCCCGCTGGGGCTCCGCCCCAAGAGCCGCCCCCCGAGGTATCGCCACCGCCCGCACGCCGGTGGCCGGGTGGTGCCCACCCCTCGACGGAACGATTGCCCACAACCAGGCGCCACGTGGCCCACCGCGGTTGCGCCCGAGGGCGACTGGTCCTGTGCCCGACAGGCTGCGCATCTCGAGCCCCTCCGGCGTTTGAGGAGCGGGGCTCGGGGGCGGAGCCCCTGCACGCGGCGGAGGCGCCGTGCCCAGAGCCTCGTCGGACGGGGTCTTCGGGCCCCGGCCAAGCCGCGGGCTGCGCATCTCGAGCCCCTCCGGCGTTCGAGGAGCGGGGTCCAGGGGCGGAGCCCATGGTTCGGGAAGGGGCGGGGCAGACCAAGCCCCTCCGGCGATTGAGGAGCGGGGGCCGGGGGCGGCGCCTCCGGATTCGGGAAGGGGCGGGGTGGGGGAGTTGCCCGCCGCAGGCGCACCGCACCCGCACCCCCACTCGCACTAGCACCCGCACCCGCACCTGCACTCGCACTCGCACCCCCACCCGCACCACAACACCAGGCAGAGGAGATACGTGAGGTACCGCGAGACGTTCGACCGCGAGCTACGCGTCGAGGACGCGTGGATCCCCACCCGGGACGGGCAGACGCGGCTGCACGCACGCATCTGGCGGCCGGCGGACGCCGAGACCGCCCCCGTACCCGCCCTGCTCGAATACCTTCCGTACCGCAAGAGCGACTGGACCGCCCCGCGCGACGCGCAGCGCCACCCCTGGTACGCCGGGCACGGCTACGCCTCCGTACGGGTCGATCTGCGCGGCAGTGGGGACTCGGAGGGCGTGATGCTCGACGAGTACACGGCGACCGAGCTCGCCGACGGCGTCGACGTCGTCAACTGGCTCGCGCGGCAGCCCTGGTGCACCGGCAAGGTGGGGATGTTCGGGATCTCCTGGGGCGGCTTCAACTCGCTCCAGATCGCCGCCCTGCGCCCCGCCCCGCTGAAGGCGATCGTCACCGTCTGCTCCACGGACGACCGTTACGACAACGACGTCCACTACACCGGCGGCGCCGTCCTCGGCATCGACATGCTCGCCTGGGCCGGAACCATGCTCGCGTTCACGGCCCGCCCCCCGCACCCCACCTCCGTCGGCGAGGACCGCTGGCTGCCCATGTGGCGGGAGCGGCTCGACGCGCTGGAGCCGTATCTGCACACCTGGCTCGCCCACCAGGAGCGGGACGACTACTGGCGGCACGGCAGCGTCTGCGAGGACTACGGCGCGATCGAGGCCGCCGTGCTCGCGGTCGGCGGCTGGGCCGATCCGTACCGGGACACGGTGCTGCGCCTGCTGGAGCACCTCGACGCGCCCGTACGCGGACTCATCGGCCCCTGGTCGCACCAGTACCCCGACCGGGGGCTGCCGCCGGGCCCGGCGATCGGCTTCCTCCAGGAGACCCTGCGCTGGTGGGACCACTGGCTCAAGGACGAGCCGACCGGCGTGCTGGACGAGCCAAGGCTCCGCGCCTGGATCAACGACCCCGTGCCGCCCGCCACCTCGTACGAGACGATGCCGGGCCGCTGGGTCGGCGAGGGCACCTGGCCGTCGCCGTCCGTCAGCTGGGACGAACGCCCCCTCGGCGGCCCGGCCGACGAGCCGGTGATCGTACGCTCGCCGCTGCACACCGGACTGGACGCGGGCCGCTACTTCCCCTTCGGCAACGCCACCGACCTGCCGCCCGACCAGCGCGCGGAGGACGGCCGTTCGGTCTGCTTCGACTCGGCGCCGCTCACCGAGCGGGTGGAGATCCTGGGCCGCCCCCGCGTACGGCTGCGGCTCGACAGCGCGACTCGGCGCGCCCATGTCATCGCGCGCGTCTGCGACGTGGCCCCCGACGGCTCGTCGACGCTGGTCACCCGCGGCGTGCTCAACCTGATGTCCCGGCACGGCCGGGAGCAGGCCGTGGAGTGGGAGCCGGGGACATACGAGGACGTCGAGTTCGAGCTGACCGGGACCGGCTACGCCTTCCCGCCCGGCCACCGCATCAGGGTCGCCGTCTCCGACGCGTACTGGCCGTGGGTCTGGCCGCACGGCGAGCGGGGCCAGTTGACCGTACGGCCCGACCGGAGCGCGCTGCTGCTGCCAGTACGGGACCCGGGCGCGGACGCCGCGCGGGCGCCGATCACCTTCGAGGAGCCCGAGCAGGCCTCGCCGCTGGCGGTGACCGTCGACCCGCCCGCCGAACCCCGCCCCGAACGCACCGTCACCCATGACGTCGCCACGGGGGAGTGGGTGCTGGAGGTGGACCCGAACTACGGCGGCTCCCGCACCTATCCGGACGGACTGCGCTACGAGGAGAGCGCCCGCGAGACCTACCGCATCCGCTCCGGCGATCCGCTGTCGGCCGTGGCAAGCTCTCGGTGGACCATCCGGCTGCGGCGCGGGGACTGGGAGGCGGAAGTCGTCACCGCGATGGAACTGCGGGCCACGGCGGAGGAATTCATCATGGAAAGCAGCATCGAGGCACGGGCGAACGGAGAGACAGTGGCCACGCGCGCATGGCACCGCACCACGCCGAGGACGTCCGCGTGACGTCCCGATCCGAACGCCGCCCACCGCGCCGCGCCGTCGCCGCCTCCGCCCGCACCCGGCAGCCCACCGAGGTGCGCCGCCGGCTGATCGTGGAGGCCGCGGTGCCGATCATCGCCGAGCGCGGCACGAAGGCGGTGGGGGTGCGCGAGGTGGCGGCCGCGGCCGGGGTGTCGGTCGGCACGGTCACGTACCACTTCGAGAGCGTGCAGGAAGTCCTCTCCGAGGCGATGGTGCTGCACATAGAGCGCTACTACGCCGCGCTGAGCGACGCCGCCGGGCAGGCCACCAGCGGCGCGGAGGGGCTGCGGCTGCTCATCGACGCGCTCTTCACGGAGGACACCGACCGGCACTGGCGGATGTGGTTCGACTACTGGAACGCGGGCGAACGGGACCAGGCCTTCGCCCGTGGCCAGGCCGAACGGTACGAGAACTGGCACGGCGAGATCCGTGCCCTGGTGGAACGGGGCCGGACCGAGGGCGAGTTCCACTGCGACGACCCGGCCGACTTCGCCCTCCGCTTCTCCGCCCTGGCCGACGGCCTCGCCCTGCGCCGCCTCCGCCAGGTCCCGGCCCTGACCGTGGCCGACGCCCGCCGCCACCTGCGGCGCTTCGTGGACGCGGAACTGCGGGGCTGAGGCGTGCGCGCCGTCCGGGCCAGGTGGCGCTAGACGTCGTTTGAGGCCGTCGTCTTGGACGACCCCGCGTCGAGGCCGAGGCCGGTCAGGAAGGCGGTGAGGACGCGGCACAGGCGGGGTGCCACCTCGACGATCGCGTGGCCGAGGCGGGGGTCGGTCTCGTAGAGCTCGCGTAGGCGCGGGCCGGGGGTGGCCATCTGCCAGAGCGCTCCGGCCAGGCTGGTGGCCGTGGCGATGAGATCGACGGTCTGGAGCTCGGTCAGTCCGAGCAGCCGTCGCAGCTCGTCGCCGATCAGCTCGATCTCCTCGAGCGTCACCAGTTTGAAGTCGCGCACCGAGTCGATCGACACATTGCGTTCGAGGTTCATGGGCGCCTGGCTCAGCAGATCGCAGAAGATCGGCCGGGCCGCCAGCGTGGCGGCGACGACCTCGGCGACCTCCGGGGCCGTGGCGTGCGTCCGGCGTGCCAGCTCGCCGCGCAGCTCGGCGGACCACTGGCGCCAGCCCTCCGCGGTGAGCCTGAGGAAGATCTGCTCCCGTGTCTCGAAGTAGCGGAGCAGGGCCGACTTGTGCATCCCCACGGCCCCGGCGATGTCGGTGAGGGTGACGTCCCGGACCCCGCGCTCGCGGGCGAGGGCACGGGCCGCGTCCAGGATCGCCTCTTCCCGCGCCTGCTTGGCCTGGGCACTGCGCGCACGTTGGAAGGCGGGCGTCGTAGTCATGCCGGACATCATAGGAACCCTTAAGAGAACGGTGTTGCGTAAATAAGAGAACGGTGTTGTACTAACGGTATGAGTTCAAAGGTTATGGGTTCACAGGTCTGGTTCATCACCGGTTCGTCGCGCGGTCTCGGCCGCGCCCTCGTCACCGCCGCCCTCGAGGCCGGTGACCGCGTCGTGGCCACCGCCCGGCGCCCCGAGGCGCTCGCGGAGGCGTATCGGGAGTACGGCGACCGCGTCCACCCCCTCGCGCTGGACGTCACCCGCCCCGAGGCGGCGCACGAGGCCGTCGAGGCGGCGCGCGCCCGCTTCGGGCGCATCGACGTGCTCGTGAACAACGCGGGATACGCCAATGTGTCGCCCATCGAGACCTCGGACGACGAGGACTTCCGCGCCCAGTTCGAGACGAACTTCTGGGGCGTCTACCACGTCACGAAGGCCGCGCTCCCGGTCCTGCGGCAGCAGGGGGCCGGCACCGTCGTGCAGATCTCCTCGATCGGCGGGCGGGTCGGCGGATCACCGGGCATCGCCTCCTACCAGGCGGCCAAGTTCGCGGTGGACGGCTTCAGCCGGGTCCTCGCCGCGGAGACCGCGCCGCTCGGCGTGCGCGTCATGGTCGTCGAACCGAGCGGTTTCGCCACCGACTGGGCCGGTTCCTCCATGACGGTCCACCCGATCCCAGACGCCTATGACTCGACCGTCGGGGAGATGAATCGGCGGGTGCGGCAGAGCACGGACGGGGCGGCCGGGGACCCTCGGCGCGCCGCCGAGATCATCGTGCGGACCGTCCATCGCGGCGAGGTCCCGAGCCATCTCCCGCTGGGCGTGAACGCGGCGACCATGGCGCGGGACTACTCCCAGGGCCAGCTTGCCGAGGTGACCGCCTGGGAGAAGGTCAGCCGCTCGGCGGACTTCCGTGAGCCGTACCCGGCGGACCTCCCGGCCGAGGGTGCGGCCGACTAGGCCCCGTCCGGCGAATCATGGCGCCTGCGGCGGTCTGTTCCCCTCCCCGCCCCTCCCCACAACCGGGGCTCCGCCCCAGACCCCGGGGCCCAGGGCGAAGCCCCTGGTTGCGGGAAGGATGGGCGGCGCCCGGCGGATCCTGACGTCTGCGGCGGGTCGCTCCCCTCCCGCCCCTTCCCGCGGCGTCGATGTGCGGCTCCGCCGCGTGGTGGGATTCCGCCCCGGGGTTCGGGGCTCGGGCTCCGGGCTCCGGGCCCCCGGGGTTTGGGCTCCGGGGTTCGGGGTCCAGGGGCGGAGCCCCTGGTTGTGGGAAGGGGCGGGGAGGGGAAAACACCGATGTGCGGCTCCGCCGCGTGGCCCGCCGGACGCCCTGTGGGGGCTGGGGCCCTCTCGGGGGCTGTGGACCGCACGGGGTTGCGGGCCGCGCGGGGTTGTGGTCGTCACACCGTGAGGACGACGCGGCCGTTGGCCGAGTGGTGCTCCAGGCGGTGGTGTGCGGTGGCGGCGTCCGCCAGGGGGAAGGTCTCGATCTCGACGTCGGCGAGGCCGTCGGTGGCCGCCTGGAGTGCGGCCCTGGCGGCCGGGGCGAAGGTCCTGGGGTGGGCCGGGAGGTAGCCTCCCGCGTTGAACCCGGTGACGGTGAAGTTGCCGTACCAGACGCGGTTGCCGTCGATGCCGCCGTGGTTCCAGTCGCCGCTGGCGTTGCCGACCAGCAGAAGGCGGCCGGAGGGCGCGAGCAGGTCCAGGCTCTGGGTGCGCACGAGACCGCCGACGGGGTCGACGATGACGTCGAACTTCTCGCCGTCGAGGGCCTCCGGCAGCCGCGCGGAGTCGACGACGGTGTCGTACGGCAGCTTGGTGGCGGCCGCCGCTCCCATCCGCTCGGTGCGGACCGTGCCGACCACGCGTGAGGCGCCGAGTTGCCGGGCGATACCGGGGAACGCGGCCGCCAGCGCGCCCAGCGCCCCGTGGACGAGGACGCTTTCGCCCGCGGATATGTGGATGGCGCTGGTGAGCGCGACATGGGCCATGAGGGCGTTGGGGATCACGGCGACGGCGAGGGCGGGGTCGATGGCGTGGCCCTCCGTCGAGACGACATGGGCCTGATCGGCGAGGAACACCGACGCGTACCCTCCCCGCCCGTCGCCGGAGGAGAGCGCCACCACCTTCTCCCCGGGGGCGAATCCGGTCACGCCCTCGCCCAGCGCGCGCACGGTCCCGGCCACCTCGAGGCCGGGGACGTACGGCGGTTGCGGCAGCCCGTCGCGGCCCTTGTACAGCCCTTGCCGGATGTACGCGTCGATCAGGCCGACGGCGGCGTGGGTGACGTCGATCGCGACCTGGCCGGGGCCGGGTGCCGGGTCGGGCAGTTCGGTGAGGGCGAGCACGCCCGGTTCGCCGAACCGGGTGACCTGTACGGCCTTCATGATGGTTCCTCCGTAATTCGGCGCACTCATTTAACGCACCCCATGATGCGTTAAATCGACGCTACCATGCCGGGCCGGGATAACGCATCCCTGTGTGCGTTAAGGTGCTGGGGTGCATCAACGAGCTCGATCGGCCGAGGACAAGGCACGCCGTGCGGACGATCTGCTGAAGGCGGCGGAGGCGCTGGCGCGCGAACTCGGCGGCGTCCGGTACGTCACGCTGGCGGCGGTCACCGAACGGGCCGGACTGCATCGCACCGGCGTACGGCGGTACTACGCGAGCAAGGAGGAACTGCTGCTGGAGCTGGCCGAGCGGGGCTGGGGCCAGTGGCGGGACGCGATCAAGAGCGCGGTGGCGGGCCGCGTCGGCCTCGGGCCCGCGCAGACGGCGGCGGTGGTCAGCGAGACCCTGGTCGCGCTCCCGGTGTTCTGCGACCTCCTGACGCACGTCACGCTGTACCTCGAGGGCGACGTCGACATCGAGCGGGCCCGCCGGTACAAGACCAACTCCTTTGCCGCGCACGATGAGATCGCCGCCACGCTGGATCACGCGAGCACGATGTCGGTCGAGCGGATCGCGGGCCTGCTGGCGGCGGCGATCATGCTGGCGGCCGGTCTCTGGCAGGTCTCCCATCCCACCCCCACCCTTGCGGCGCTGTACGAGCAGGTGCCGCGGTGGGGGCATGTCGCGCTGGATTTCGCCCCGCGGCTGACGAGTCTGCTCGAAGCGTGTGCGGTGGGACTCGGCGAGACGTGATGCCGGAAGCTGTCCAGGCCCGGCCCCGGCCCAGGTCCAACCCCCAGGCCCAGACCCAGGCCCCAGCCCAGGCTCAGGCGCGGCGGATCGCGCGCCCCGCGAGGACGTCCGTCCGCCGTCCGTCCTCGATGACGGAACGGCCGTCGATGAAGACGTGGGGGATGCCGGTCGGCAGGGTGCGCGGGGCCTCCAACGTCGAGCCCGCCGCGACCGTTTCCGGGTCGAAGAGGACGAGGTCCGCGCGGTAGCCCTCGCGGATCCGGCCCCGGTCGGGGAGGCGGAGGCGGGCCGCGGGGCGGGCGGTGAGGTGGGCCACGCACTCCTCCAGGGTGAGGACGCCCAGCTCACGGACGTAGCGGCCCAGGTACTGGGGGAAGGTGCCGTACGCGCGGGGGTGCGGCTTGGCGCCGTTCAGGATGCCGTCGCTGCCGCCGGTGTGGGCGGGGTGTTTCATGATCGCCTGGACGTTCTCCTCGTGCCCGACGTGCTGAAGGATCGTCGGGCCGAGGTGGTCGTCCAGGAGGAGGCGGCGCGCGGTGACCCAGGGGGCCTCGGCTCGCTCGCGGGCACTCGTGGCGACCGTTTTGCCCACGTATTCGGTGAGGGCCGGGTCGTTCACACCGGAGATCTCGATGGTGTCCCAGTTGATCGGCACCCCGTGGCAGCCGTCGGCTCCCTCTTCCTCCACGACGCGCCGGATGCGCTCGGCCTCGGCGTCGTCGCGCAGGCGGGCGAGGGCCGCGTCGGGGCCGCCCTCGGCCGCCCAGCTCGGCAGCATCGCGGCGAGCGTGGTGCAGCCCGGGAGATAGGGATAGGTGTCGAGGGTGATGTCGGCGCCGTCGGCGATCGCGGCGTCGAGGAGGGCGAGCAGCTCGGGGGCGCGGCCCTTGTTGAGGTCGAAGTTCATGGTGGCGTGGGCGAGGTGCAGCGCACAGCTCGCCTCCCGGCTGAGGGTCACCATCTCCTCGTAGGCGCGCAGGGCGCCGGCGCCGTACGAGCGGTGGTGCGGGCAGTAGTAGCCGTCGTACGCGGCCACGACCCGGCACAGCTCGGTGAGTTCGGCGTCGGAGGCGTACATCCCGGGGGTGTAGGTGAGCCCGGAGGACAGGCCGACCGCCCCCTGCTCAAGACCCTCCGCCACCAGCGCCTTCATCCGCTCGACCTCGGCGGGCGTCGCGTCGCGGCCCTCCCAGCCGAGGGCGAGCATGCGGACGGTGCCCTGGGGGATGAGGTACGCGGCGTTGACCGCGATGCCCTGGCCGTCGAAGCCGTGGTCGAGGCGGTCCAG
The DNA here is from genome assembly GCF_017874715.1 of Streptomyces iranensis. Lineage (GTDB taxonomy): Bacteria > Actinomycetota > Actinomycetes > Streptomycetales > Streptomycetaceae > Streptomyces > Streptomyces iranensis. Next base: position 105,851 of record NZ_JAGGLR010000029.1, read on the forward strand.
GAACTCGCCGACGGTGCGCCAGGTGAAGTCGATGTCGGAGCCGTCGCCGTTCCAGCCGGTGATGGCGGTACGGATCTGGGCGAGCGTGCGGTCGTCCACGGGCGCGTACGAGAGCCCGTCCTGGCCGATGACCTCCAGGGTCACGCCCTGGGCGGCCTTCGCGGAGTGGTCGGGGTCGCGGAGCAGGGCCAAGTCGCTGTGGGCGTGCATGTCGATGAAGCCGGGGGAGAGGGCGAGGCCGTCGGCCTCCACCATGCGGTGTGCGGTGGGGCGCGCGCCGCTCCCCTCGGGCACGATGGCGGCGATCCGGCCGCCGTCGACGGCCACGTCCGCCCGATACCGGGCTTGCCCGGTGCCGTCGATGACGTCCGCACCGCGAATGACCAGCTCCATGGGGTTGCCCCTCTCTTCCTACCGACCGCGCCTGGGGCGCGCTATCCGTTTCCCCACCCACCCGCCCTTACTTGGTGGGGGACCCTCCGGGTCCCCCACACCCCCGGCAAGCCGGGTGACCCGCGCCCCGCCTTGCCCGCGCCCCGCCCGGCGCCCACTGTCCGGCGCCCTCCGGGCTCCGGCCCGCCCCCAGATGCCCCAGCGGGGGCAGCGGCGGGGCGTCGCCGCCCGGAACGGGCGCGGGTCCCGGGGCGCGTCGCGCACCAGGTGCCTGCGGCACGTGGCGCGCGCCCGGCCCCTGCCCGAGGGAGCCTCTGCCCGAGGGAGCCTCGCCCCGGGGCGCCGCTCTGGGATCCCGGGTCGGGCCCGAGGCGCTGTCCCGGGGCCTGGGACGCGGCCCCGGGCGGGTTGCCGGGCAGGGCGGGCCCCGCCCGGCGGGGTTTCGGGCCTTGCCCGGCCCTGGGGCTCCCGGCCCCCGGCCCTGGGGCTCCCGCCCCCGGGCAGGAGGCCCATCGGGGTCCGGGGCGGAGTCCCGGGGAAAGGGCGGGTGGGTGGGTCAGAAGAAGGTGCGGATGTAGTCGGTGACGGTGCCGTCCGCCTCCGCCACCGGGATCAGTTGCCACTTGTCGAAGCTGGTGCAGGGGTGGGAGAGGCCCAGGGCCACCCAGTCGCCGACTTCCAGGTGCGTGTCGTCCGCGACCGAGACCCAGGCGTGCTGGTCGGAGAGGGCCGTGATGGTGAGGCCCGTGGCGGGGCGGGTGGTGGCGTCCCGGGCGGAGCGGATGAGTTGGGGTTCGGGCATGTCCAGGTCGTAGGCCGCGTCCCGCTTGCCCGCGTTCAGGAAGGCCTGGCCGGGTTCGGGGCGCGAGACGACCTGGGCCCACAGGCGGAAGGCCGGGTGCAGCTCGCCCTCCTCCGGGACGCGGTTGAACGGGGTGATGTGCCGGTAGTGGCCGTCGTCGTGGGAGACGTACGCACCCGAGCGCAGCAGCTTCAGCACCGGGCGCGACAGCGCGGGCAGCTCCGCGAAGACGTCCGCCACCGCGTCGAACCAGGCGCTTCCGCCCGCGCTGACGACGACCTCGTCCACGTCCTCGAAGCGGCCCGCCGCGTCGAAATCCGCCGCCAGTGCCGTGAGGCGGCGCAGCCACGCCCGTACCCGCTCGCCGTCCGGCTTCGGCACCTCGCCCTCGTAACCGGCCACCCCGACCAGCCGCAGGGTCCCGGCGGCCGCGACCGCGTCGGCGACCGCCGCGCACTCCGCCTCCGTACGGACCCCGGTGCGCGCTCCCTCGCCGCCGCCCAGCTCGACCACCACATCGACCGGCCGCCGCGCGCCCGCTTCCCGCAGGGCCGCGTCCATCAGCTCCACGCCGCGCACGGAGTCGACGTAGGCGATGAAGCGGAAGTCGGGGTCGGCGTCGAGTTCGGCCGCGAGCCAGTGCAGGGCGGCGGCGTCGACGACCTCGTTGGCGAGGAAGATCCGCTGGATGCCGAAGGCCCGGTAGATCCGCACCTGGGTGGGGACGGCCGCGGTGATGCCCCAGGCCCCGTGCGCGAGCTGGCGCTCGAAGAGCTGCGGCGCCAGGGAGGTCTTGCCGTGCGGGGCGAAGGCGAGCCCGTGGGCGGCGGAGTAGCGCTCCATCGCCACCAGGTTGTGCTCAAGTGCCTCGGCCGACAGCGCCAGTACGGGCGTGGTGAAGCCACCGGTGAACAGGGAGCGCCGCTCGGCGGCGAGCTCGCCGACCGTAAGGCCCTCGGCATTCGGCGGCAGCCCCTTGAAGCGGTGGTCGACGCGCTCCCGCGCGAGGGCGGCGACGGCCTGGTCGCGGTGGTCGGTGGCCATGGAGCGCCTCCATAACGATTCCGGTTGCAATATCTGCAACGTTCATTGCGCATAACGCTTAGCGCTGTCTAACATCCCGCCCAGCACCGGGTCAACGGTGTGTGGCTGCCCCCCATCCGTCCATCCACGAGGAGCGAGACCAACCGTGTCCCCTCTCCCCAGCGCCGAGGCCGCCGACGGCGTCGCTGTTGTCGTCGACGTCGTATGCCTCGGCGAGTCGATGGTGACCTTCGTGCCGTCCCGTCCGGGCCGGCTGTCGGATGTCCCCTCGTTCGCCCGGGGCATCGGCGGCGCCGAGTCCAATGTCGCCTGTGGCCTGGCCCGCGCCGGGCACAGCGCGCGCTGGATCAGCCGGGTGGGCACGGACGGCTTCGGCGAGCACCTCGTACGGGAGATCGCGGCCACCGGCGTGGACACGGCAGACGTCCAGCGCGATCCGCGCCGCCCCACCGGGATCTACTTCCGTACGGCGGGGGAGCGTGCCGTCGGCTCCGAGACGGTCGACGGGGACGACGGCGGCGGCGCCTCGGAACCGCTCGCCGAGGTGCTCTACTACCGGGCCGGATCCGCCGCCGCGGCCATGTCCCCCGCGCTCATCCCCCGGGAGCGGGCCTGGTCCGGCCGGGTGCTCCATCTGACCGGGATCACCCCCGCCCTCTCCGGCGACTGCCGGGCGCTGATGCGCGAGCTGACCACCCGCGCCCCGGGCCGTCCCCTCGTCTCCTTCGACCTCAACTACCGGGTCTCGCTCTGGCAGAAGGAAGAGGAAGAAGGAGCCGAGGGCGAAACCGGCCCTGCCGTACTGCTCGACCTCGCACGCCGCTGCGACCTCGTCTTCGTCGGCGAGGACGAGGCCGCGGCGGTCTGGGGAGTGCGCGGCCCGGAGGCCATACGGGCCGCGCTGCCCGAGCCGGAGGTGCTGGTCGTCAAGCAGGGCGGCGCCGGGGCCACCGCCTACGCCCGTCGCTCGGGGGAGGACGCCGACGACGTCACCTTCGAACCCGCCCTGCGCGTCGACGTCGTCGCCCCCGTCGGCGCGGGCGACGCCTTCGCCGCCGGTTTCCTCTCCGGCACCCTGCGCGGACTGCCCGTCGCCGAACGGCTGCGCCACGGCCACCTCATGGCCGCCGCCGCCCTCACCGTCCCCGGCGACCTCGGCACCCCGCCCTCCCGTGAGCACGCCGACCACCTGGTGGCACTCGATGCCACGCGGTGGGGCACACTGCGATTCGGCCCCGGCTGGACAGATCTGCCGAGTCCCGCCGAAAAGTGGGCCGAGACCGCAGTGGTGGAGGTACCCGACTCATGAGCCAGACCGTCGACCGAGCGCTGAGCATCCTGCCGCTGCTGGCGGAGGGGCCGGCCAATCTGGAGCAGGTCGCCACGCGGCTGGGCGTGCACAAGTCGACCGCGCTGCGGCTGCTGCGCACCCTCCATGAGCACGGCATGGTCTACCGCCAGCAGGACCAGCGCTACCGCCTCGGCGCCCGTCTCTTCGCGCTCGCGCAGGAGGCGGTCGAGAACCTCGACGTACGCGAGATCGCCCACCCCCATCTGGTGGCGCTCAACGAACGGTGCGGGCACACCGTCCACCTCGCGGTGTACGAGGAGAACGAGGTGCTCTACATCGACAAGGTGGAGAGCCGCTACCCGGTGCGGATGTACTCGCGGATCGGCAAGCCCGTGGCCATCACCGTGGCCGCCGTGGCGAAGCTGCTGCTGGCCGATCTGCCCGAGCCCGAGCGGCGGACGCTGGCCGAGCGGCTCACCTACCCCGCGTACACGCCCCGTTCGACGCCCAACGCCGCCGCGTTCCTCAAGGAGCTGGCGACCGTGCGCGAACAGGGCTGGGCCACCGACTTCGGCGGCCACGAGGAGTCGATCAACTGCGTCGGAGCGCCGATCCGGGGGGCGGACGGACGGGTCGTCGCCGCCTGTTCGGTGTCGGCGCCGAACGTCGTCGTCACCGCCGAAGAACTCCTCTCCCTGCTGCCGCTGGTGCGCCGTACGGCGGAGGAGATCAGCCGGGAATACTCGGGCGGCGCCCCGGTGTCCGCATCGGTGTCCCACGCCTCGCAGAACCCCTCCCAAGTAACAGCCGAAACACCCGAGAAGAGAGCCGAGGAGACCTCCTCATGACCGAGAAGCTCCAGAAGACCGCGATCACCCCGGCCACGCACACCACCCCGCCCGCCAAGTTCTCCCACGGCGTGAAGAAGGGGAACATCCTCCAGGTCGCCGGTCAGGTCGGCTTCGGCCCCGCCGTCCCGGGCCAGGCCCCCACCCCCGTCGGGCCGACCCTGCGCGAGCAGACCCTCCAGACCCTGCGCAATGTGCAGTCCGTGCTGGAGGAGGGCGGCGCGAGCTGGGAGGACGTGGTGATGGTGCGGATCTACCTCACGGACACCGGCCACTTCGCCGAACTCAACGAGATCTACAACGAGTTCTTCGCCGACCTGAAGGAGGCCGCGGCCGCCCGTACGACGGTCTACGTCGGCCTCCCGGCCGGTCTGCTCGTCGAGATCGACGCCCTCGCCGTTCTGGGCTGACCCCCGAACCCCCGCGGCGGGCGGGAGCTTTCCCCGCCCGCCGCGGGTTCCACCCCTGACTCGTCCTCACCGTCCCCGTCGCCGGAAGCTCGAGCCCTGATCACCCGCACCCAGGTTCTTCCCCAGGTTTTCCCAGCGCGCGGCCCCCCGCCGTGCGGCGATATCCCCTACCCACATCCCGGAGTTCCCCATGCTGCTCGCGGCCGCTCCCGCTGCCGAGACCCCACCGCACACCGGTGGTCTGCTCGCCCTCATCCACGGCACCGCCGGTCTGCTGACCGTCGCCGCCCTCGGCATCGCCCTTCTGCTCTACCTGATCATCAAGGTCCGGCTGCAGCCCTTCGTGGCGCTGCTCGGCGTCTCCATCGCGGTCGGTCTGGCCGCCGGTCTCTCGGTCACCGAACTCTTCGGCACGGTCCAGAAGTCCGACGCCGTCTCGCTCATCGAATCCGGTATGGGCGGCATCCTCGGCCACATAGCCATCATCATCGGCCTGGGCACCATGCTCGGCGCGATCCTCGAGGTCTCCGGCGGCGCGGAGGCGCTCAGCGCCCGGCTGCTCGGCATCTTCGGGGAGAAGCGGGCGCCGCTCGCGATGGGGCTCACCGGCCTGATCTTCGGCATACCCGTCTTCTTCGACGTCGGCATCTTCGTCCTCGCGCCGATCGTCTACGCGGCCGCCAAGCGCAGCGGCAAGTCGATCCTGCTCTACGCGATGCCGCTGCTCGCGGGGTTGTCCATGACCCACGCCTTCCTGCCGCCGCACCCCGGCCCGGTGGCCGCGGCCGGACTGCTCCATGTCGACCTGGGCTGGGTCATCCTGATGGGCATCATCGTGGGCATCCCGTCGGTGCTGGCCGCGTGGGGCTACGCCGCCTGGATCGGCAAGCGCATCTTCGTGCCCGTACCGCAGGACATGGTCGAGGCGGCCGAGGAGTCCCGGGAGGCGGTCGCGGCCCAGCAGCGCGCTTCCGGCGCCACCCCGGCCGAGCGGCCGGTCCCGGTGGCCACGGTGCTCGCGATCATCGGCACCCCGCTCGTCCTGATCCTCTGCGCCACGTTCTCCTCCGTCGCGCTTGACCCGAGCACCGGCCGCTCGGTCATCGAGTTCTTCGGCCACCCCTTCGTGGCGCTGACGATCGCCCTGCTCCTCGCCTACTACCTGCTGGGCATCCGGCGCGGCTGGTCCCGCAAGTCCCTGGAGACCGTCTCCACCGCCTCCCTCAAGCCCGTGGGCAACATCCTCCTGGTGGTCGGCGCGGGCGGCGTCTTCGGCGCGGTCCTCAAGGGCAGCGGTGTCGCCCAGGCCCTGGCCGACGCCTTCGACAGCGCGGGCCTGCCGGTCATCGTGCTGGCCTGGCTGATCTCGGTGGTGCTCCGGGTGGCCCAGGGCTCGGCGACGGTCGCGATCGTCACGACGGCGGGCATCGTCACCCCGATGCTCTCCGAAGGCGACTATTCGCAGGCCCATCTGGCGCTGGTCATCATGTCCATCTCGGCGGGCTCGATCTTCGCCTCGCACGTCAACGACGGCGGCTTCTGGATGGTGGCGAAGTACTTCGGCATCACCGAGAGCGACACGCTGAAGTCCTGGACGGTCCTGGAGACGGTGCTGTCGGTGGCCGGTTTCGTGGTGGCGGCCCTGCTGAGCATCGTCATCTAGCGGACGGCGCCCGAATCCGGCGGAAACCGCCGGATTCGGCCGCCGTCGCTTCGACGGGTCAGGTGGTGGGAAACTCCCCGCTCCTGACGGCGGAGACGAACGCCGACCAGGCGGACGACTCGAATACGAGCGCCGGGCCGTGCGGGTCTTTGCTGTCGCGGACGGGGACGTCGGCGCGACCTTGCGCTACTTCGAGGCAGTCGCCGTTGCTGCCTCCGCTGTAGCTGGACTTGAACCACCCTATGAGTGCCGAGGCGTTGGGGATGGTGTGCTTACTGCTGACCATGTTCGTATTCCTCTGCTATGACCCTGATCAGGGCCAGGGACTCCTGGCGCGTCGCCGCCTCGCTGAGAGCAAGAGCGTAGGCTGACTGGCTTGCGCGTACCAGGGACGGATCATCCAACAGGTGTCCGACTCGAAACCCTTCGACGTAAGCGATTGGCGCGGCGTCCTCGAAGGTCATGAGGGTCATCATGCTCTCCATAAGCGCGTGCGCCCCTGCTGCGAAGGGCAGCACGTGCAGCCGTAGTCGGCGCGCCTCCGCCAAGTCGGCGATCCTGCGCAGTTGCTCTGCCATCACCTGCGGGCCACCAACAGGGCGCCGTAGCGCCGCCTCGTCGAGCAGCGTCCACACCACGGGCTTCAACGGATCGTCGAGGATCCGGGCACGGGCCATGCGGTTTACAACGCGTCCGTCAAGGTCAGCCCGATGATTGGGGCTGTACGCCTCAAAGACTGCGCGAGCGTATGCCTCCGTCTGTAGCAGGCCCGGGATGAGGGAGATGCTGTACTGCTGGATCTCCGTGGCATGCGGCTCCAGCTCGGCCACGACCGCGAAGTGGTCGGCGAACTTCGACTCCAAGTCCTCCAGCCACCGGACGAAGAACCCGTCCGTCCCCAGCGCCTGGTCGATCCGCGCCGCGTCGTCGGGCTTCGGTAACCTGCGTCCGGCCTCGAAATGGCTGATCAGCGTAGGCGAGCACACCACGCGTTCGCTCAGCGCTTCCTGCGTCAGGTCAGCGGCTATGCGACGGAGCCTCAGCTCCTCCCCGTACTTCTCCCTGGCGGTGCGTGGCCTTCGGTCCATCTTCATGGGCTGACTCCCCGAGTTGAAAGGTGCGTTGTCAGGCGCGCCCTCCTTCCAGCGTAGCTAGAACGACCTCCACTCTGTGAGGGAAGCGCCACACAGCGTGAAGAAACGCGAGACCCTCGCGACCGGGGTGCACCGGCCCGAGGGCGTGGCCCACCAGCTGATAGGAGCTGATGAACGTGAGCAACCCTAGGGAGCGGTTCCTCGCCTGCGTGAGTGCACTTCTCGCCTTATTGCCGTCCGGCCACAAGGCCGTCCATCGGGCCATGGAGGTGTCCGGATGAGCGCGATGACCGGTACCGGTCTGCGCCTGCTGCCGTGGACGGACCCTGACGGCAAGCCGTGTTATCTGTCGTCGGACGACGGGAACAGCCCGCTGAGTCGACGTGCGGACGCGATCGAGGCCGTACAGATCTCCATGGGAGCGGAACTCCTCCGGCACGCCCGAGCGTTGCTGGACGCCCCCAGGGCAGACACGCGGGAGCTGCGCTACCTCGCGGACCGGCTATGCGAGGCGCTGTGCGACGTGTTGCGGGTCGCCGAGAGCAGGGGCGCCCGACTGCCGTCGTACGGCGAAGGCGACGACCCGGACGTGGGTACGGCACCTGGCAGCGCTGCGGGGGCGTCGTGACCGACACCGAGGCCAACGAGCTGTTCGTCGTGGTCATCTCCTGGTCACAGTCGTGTTAGCCGGGTGTTAGCGGGACGGCGGTGGTTCGGTAGTGGCCCCGGTCAGAGTTGTTGTCGTACCGAGCAGGCCACGACACCGACCTCTCCCGGGGGACCCGAAATGCGCTCCAACACCACTGCCCGTATCGCCCGCCGTCGCAGCATCCGCGTCGCCGCCGCGGTCCTGACCGCGGCCGCCGCCCTGACCCTGACGGCCTGCAACGGCTCGGACGCCGGCGACGAGAAGTCCGCGGGCCAGGCCGACACGGCCCCGGCCGGGTCCGGCGGCTCCTCGGGTTCCTCCGGCGGTGCGCAGGGTTCCGGCGCCAAGGCCAAGGGGGGCTCGGAGGCGGGTGCCTCGCAGGATCAGTCGGGGGGCGGGCAGGACGCCTCTGAAGGCGGCGGCAGGGCGCACGCGGGTGTCGAGCGCTGCCGCACCGAAAACCTGGAAGCCGCCTTCGCCACGGGTGAGGACGCGCTCCCGGTGCCGGAGGACGGCGGGACGACCGCCACCATCGTCCTGATGAACAAGGGCTCCTACTCCTGCAAGCTCGGTGGTTTCCCCGGTGTGGACCTGACCTCGGTGAACGGCGGCGAGCGCTGGTCCCTGGCCCGCTCCTCACAGAAGTGGAGCTCGCTGGAGGTGGAGGCCGGCCAGAGCACCGAGTTCACCCTCAACCTCGCCTTCACCAAGGAAGAAGAGGGCTTCTACCAGCCGGCCTGGGTCGAGATCACCCCGCCCGACGAGACCAAGGCCCTCAAGATCGAGTGGCCCTGGGAGACCGACTCCCTCGTCGACCAGCGCAGCGCCACCCACCCCGGCACCTTCGTCAACCCCATCGGCTGACCAACCCACAGCCGCGCCATCGCGGGCGCTGTCCCGGCGGAACCCTCCGCCGGGACAGCGCCCGCGTCGGGCTCAGGTGCAGTATTGCGCCTCCTTGCCGATGGACCTGTACATGCAGTCCGCGTTCTCCACGAGTTGGAGCACCGCGTCGCGGTTGCGGCTGGTCTCGCGGTCGATGACCTCGTCGGGCGGGTAGAAGCCGCCCGCGCCGGAGTCGGTCGGGTACATCTCGAAGGTGTAGGCGAAGACCTTCTGGGTGCCCCACAGATAGTCGTCGATCGCGCCGTCGGTGATGTACAGCTCGCTCGACTGCTCGGGGGTGTAGCCGTTGCTCGCGGCCATCTTCTTGCCGACCGCGGCGAAGGCGTCGTAGTCGTCCCGCGTCATGCCGGTGGTGGTTTCGTCGTACGTCCAGCCGAACGGCCACAGCACCAGTTCGCTGTAGGTGTGGAAGTCGATCGCGGCCTTGATCTGCTGCTTGCCGCCGACGACGCGGCTGCGGGCGAAGTCGGCGACGACCTTCACCTCGGGGGCGGAGGCGGCGCGGGGACCGCGGTAGGTCTCCGAGCCGGGCGAGCCGGAGGAGCCGCCGCAGCAGCCCCACTTGAAGTCCCAGTTGCGGTTGAGGTCGGTGCCCACGGACGAGGAGCCGGAGTTGGGCTGACGGTTCTTGCGCCAGCTGCGGTAGGAGCCGGTGGCGATGTCGTACTCGCCGCCGTCCGGGTTCACGTCGGGGACGATCCAGATCTCCCGGCCGTTGACGGCATTGGTGATCCGGGAGTCGCTGCCGTAGCCCTCGGTGAACTGCCGCACCAGATAGAGCGCCATCTCCACCGTAAGGTGCTCACGGGCGTGCTGATGGGCGGTGAAGAGGACCTCGGGCTCGCTCTCGTCCGTGGCCACGTTGTCGCTGATCTTGAGGGCGACGATGTCCCGACCCTCGTACGACTTTCCGATGACGCGCTTGCTGAGGATCGACGGATACTTGGCCACCGCCGCGTTGATCTCGGAGTTCGCTTCGGCGTAGTTGTGGTACTTCGCATCGGCCGACGGGAAGTCGAACGGCTTGGCCGCCCTGCCCTCGGCGCGGTCGGGCGGGCCCTGGAGCGCGGTGAGCCGGTAGCCGAGCGCGCGCAGCCGCTTGACCTGCGCCGCGTCGGCGGTGACGACCAGGGAGCGGGCGTCCACCTCGTCGATGGACACCCCGGTGGCGGCGACCGCGGAGCGGTCGGCCTTGGTGGCGGGGCCGGAGACCTCGTACTGCCGCACGCTCTCGTCGGCGCCCTGGGCAGTGGGTGATGCGGTGCGGTCGGTGCCGGGCCGTGGAGCGGGATCGTCGGCCTGAGCTGCCATGGGTGCGGCGAGTGCGAGAGTGAGCAAGGCGGTGAGGGCGGTGGCCCGTCTACCGCTGATGCGACGTCGCATGACATCTCCTGGGGGGTTAAGGGCGAGCGACTGCTGCGCCAGTGTTCGGCCATGCGCATGACATGCGCAAGGGTGGGAAATGGTCGAAGCCGAAGGAATCTCTCATCGAGGGAAGGAACCCCCCGCATGAACAGATCTCTCGTCGGTGCGCTCTCGGCCCTGTTACTGGGCGGCGCGACCCTCGTCGGCGCGGGCGCGGCGCCCGCGACGGCCGCGTCCCCCGCCAAGGCCCCTGCCGAGGCCCCCGCCAAGGTCTCCGCCAAGGCCCCGAAGGCGGTCGACTTCGCGGGTACGGTGGCGCTCAGCAACTGCTCCGGCTCCGTCGTCCGTACACCGGGCTCGGCCGACAGCGACCCCGCGCTCGTCCTCTCCAACGGCCACTGCCTGGAGAGCGGCTTCCCCGGCGCGGGAGAGGTGATCGTCGACCAGCCGTCCAGCCGGAGCTTCACCCTGCTGACCGCCTCGGGCGGCCGGGCCGGCACCGTCCGGGCGAGCAAGGTCGCGTACGCGACGATGACCGACACCGACGTGTCGCTGTACCAGCTCACGTCCACGTACGCCCAGATCCAGTCGTCGTACGGCATCAAAGCGCTGACGCTGTCGGACAGCCACCCGACCCAGGGCTCCGCCATCAATGTGGTCTCCGGCTACTGGAAGACGATCTACTCCTGCAATATCGACGGATTTGCATATCGGCTTAAGGAGGGGGACTGGACCTGGAAGGACTCGGTCCGCTACACCTCCGCCTGTAACACGATCGGCGGAACCTCGGGCTCTCCCGTCGTCGACCCGGCGTCCGGCAAGGTCGTGGCCGTCAACAACACGGGCAACGAGGACGGCGGCCGCTGCACCCTCAACAATCCGTGCGAGGTGGACGAGAACGGCACGGTGACGGTGCGCAAGGGCATCAACTACGCCCAGGAGACCTACTCCATCACCAAGTGCGTGACCACCGGCAACAAGATCGACCTCAACCTGGCGGGCTGTGTGCTGCCCAAGCCCTAGCGAACACCTGTACGCCAGTGCACCCCGCCTGCCATGGGCGGGGCGCACCGGCGTACGACGAACTGTCGTTCGTACTCCGGGGTTCTACGGGCTCCGCGGCCTACAGCCCGTGGACGTGCGGGCCGACCGCCTTCGACCAGGCGTTCCCGCCGGCCGCGTCCCAGTTGGTGGACCAGGTCATCGCGCCGCGGATGCCGGGGTAGGTCTTGGACGGCTTGAAGGAGCCGCAGCCGGAGCCCTTGGCGAGGCAGTCCAGGGCGTCGTTGACGACCCCCGGCTCGACGTAGCCGGAGCCGGCGCCGCTGGTGGAGGCGGGCACGCCGATGCCCACCTGGGACGGGTCGAGGCCGTTCTCGAGCTGGATGCAGGCGAGGGCGGTGAGGAAGTCGACCGAGCCCTGTGAGTAGACCTTGCCGTCACAGCCCAGCATCGAGCCGCTGTTGTAGTACTGCATGTTGACCACCGTCAGGAAGTCCTTGATCCCCAGGGCGGTCTTGAAGTACTCGGTGGACGCCGACTGCATGTCGATGGTCTGCGGCGCCATGGTGACCACGACATCGCTCTTCTTGTCGTGGACGGCCTTGAGGGCCTTGGTCATGTAGGTGGAGTTGACGCCGTTCTCGAGGTCGATGTCGACGCCGTTGAAGCCGTACTTGTCCATCAGGCCGGTGATGGAGGAGGCGAAGGCGTCCGCCGAGGCGTCGTCGCTGACCGAGATGGTGCCCTTCTCGCCGCCGACGGAGATGATCACGGACTTCCCGGCCGCCTGCTTGGCCTTGATGTCGTCCTTGAACTGCTGCTCGTCGCTGTAGCCGGTGGCGGGGTCGAGCTTGAAGTCGACCGCTCCGGGGGAGCCGGTGGCGTCGGCGAAGGCCACCGCGATGATGTCGTAGTCGTCCGGGACGTCCGAGAGCTTCTGCTTCGTCGCGCCGTTGTCGAAGTTCTGCCAGTAGCCGGTGACGGCGTGCTCGGGGACGGCGGCGGCGTGCTGCCCCGCGTCCGGATGGTCCTCGGACGCGTTGGCCGAGCCGGCGGATATGAGCCCTCCTGCGGCGAGGGCGACGACTGCGGCGGCTCCGAGCAGCCGCTTGGTGAACTGTGCGCGTACCACGACAGCCTCCGTACGTGGGGGGATGTGGGGGAGGTGGTGCCAGTGCGCGTTCAGGGGCCCCTGTGGCGTGCGTATAAGGTGGTCCAGACCAATAGCGTTGTCAAGCCCGCGCGATGTCTTCCCTGCACGTGAGGGTGAAAAATGCGGATGAGGGGGCCAAGAGCGGCTGCGCTCCCGGCCCCCTTGACCCCTCCCGCGAGAGGGGCCGCGTCACGCCCCCGAAAGGGGCCGCGTCACGTTAGGGCAGGCCGTGGACCTTGGGGCCCACCCCGTTCGACCACGCGTTGCCGGCCGTCGCGTCCCAGTTGGTGGACCAGGTCATCGCGCCGCGCAGACCCGGGTAGGTCCGGGACGGTTTGAAGGAGCCGCAGTTCGTTCCTCGGGCCAGACAGTCCAGGGCGTTGTTCACGACCGCCGGGGAGACATAGCCGCTGCCCGCGCCCCGCGTCGAGGCGGGCAGGCCCAGGCCGACCTGGGACGGGGAGAGCCCGCCCTCCAACTGGATGCAGGCGAGGGCGGTGAGGAAGTCGACCGAGCCCTGTGAGTAGACCTTGCCGTCACAGCCCAGCATGGAACCGCTGTTGTAGTACTGCATATTGACCACCGTCAGGATGTCCTTGATGTTCAGCGCCGTCTGGAAGTAGGCGTTGGACGTGGACTGCATGTCGATGGTCTGCGGGGCCATGGTGATGACCAGGCCGGACCCGGCCTTCGCCGACAGGGAGCGCAGTGCCTGGGTCATATAGGTGGCGTTGAGGCCGTTCTCCAGGTCGATGTCGACGCCGTTGAAGCCGTACTCGCGCATCAGGGCGTAGACGGAGTTGGCGAAGTTGTTCGCGGAGGTGGAGTCATTGATCGAGACCGTGCCGTTCTGGCCGCCGATGGAGATCACGACGGACTTCCCGGCCGCCTGCTTGGCCTTGATGTCGTCCTTGAACTGCTGCTCGCTGCCATAGCCGACGGCGGGGTCGAGGGTGAAGTCGACCGCTCCGGGGGTGCCGGTGGCGTCCGCGAAGGCCACCGCGATGATGTCGTACTGGTTCTGGACCTCGCGCAGCTTCTGCACGGCCGCGCCGTTGTTGAAGTTCTGCCAGTAGCCGGTGACCGCGTGCTTGGGCACGGCGCCGCCGCCCCCGCCGCCTCCGGCCGAGGTGGTGCCCGTGACGGCGGCCGACCTGGGCGACTCGCCCGCCGCGTTGGTGGCGGTGACCTGGAACTGGTACGAGGTGGACGGCGCCAGTCCGGTCACGGTCGCGGAAGTGCCGCCGACCGACTGCACCCTGGAGCCGTCGCGGTAGACGTTGTAGCCGGTCGCACCGGTCACCGGGGACCAGGACAGATCGACGGATGACGAGGTGACGGCGCCGGCCTTGAGCCCGCTCGGCGCGCCCGGCACCGGATCGCCGGGGTCGCCGCCGGGGCCGGACAGGCTGATGTCGTCGGCGTAGTAGGCGGGCTGGCCGTACCAGCCGTGGGTGTAGACGGTGACCGAGGTGGTGTTGGCGCCGGTGGTGAAGCCGGTGCTGAGCTGCTGCCAGCCGGTCGCGGAGGGCGTCCAGGCCGAGACGTCGGTGGTGCCGGTGCCGCTCGCGCCGAGGTACACATAGCTGCCCTGGACCCAGGCGCTGAGGGTGTACGAGGAGTTGGGCTTGACGGCCACGGTCTGGGCGCAGCGGGCGTTGTCCGAGCCCGCCGGGGTGGCCTTGAGGGCGGCCGAGCCGCTGTGGACGGGGCTCGCGACCGTGGTGCCGCTCCCGGCCGAGCAGGTCCAGCCGCTGAGGCCGGACTCGAAGCCGGGGTTCTGGGCGAGGTTGGCGGCCGCGGCACTTGAGGCGGTGCCCTCGTCGGCGCGCGAGGTGGCGCTTGAGGCGGCGCGCGAGGTGGCGCTTGAGGTGGCGCTCGGGGTGGCGCCCGAGGCGGTGCCTCCGAGGGCGACAAGTGCGGTCGCGCTCAGCGCGGTGGCGGCGAACGCACCGGTCAGCCGGGCGAGGTTGCGTCTGAGTCGGTTGGGGCGGGGGCGTGGGACACGGTCCATGACTGCCTCCGTGGGGGAATCCGTTGGGAAGCCGGTGTGAAGGAGGAGCTTGCGGACGGTGGCCACCGTGTGAACGTAACGTGGTCCAGACCAATGCCCTTGTCAAGGGGATGCGCGCGCTTGAGGATCGGGCCTGGAGTGCGTAACCCAGAGGAACTGTTCTCTCACGCCGTTTTCGTGGATAAAGTGACGACGCACCAGGACAGGGGCAGTAACAGACAGGGGCAGTAACGACCTGCGGCCGCCGCCGCTCGGCGCCGATGTGAGACGGGGTAGCCGACGTGCCCACCGCGATAGCAGTCACCGGCCGTGAGCTGGTGCTTCCGCCGCCCGACGGGCAGACCCCGTCGGCCGTCGTGCTCCGCCCGCCGGACGCACAGTCACTCGACGACGCCCTCGCCGAGGTCGGGACCCTCCTCGACCAGCAGGGCTATCTCGTCGTGCTCTACCCCGCCGCGACCCCCGCGGCCGTGATCCGCAGGCTCCACACCGTGCGCTCCGTCCTGGAGAGCGACCGGATGGCGCTGCTGCCGCTCGAACTGCCGCCGCTGGCCGTCGCCGTATTAGCCCGTCAGCTGCGCCAGCTGTCCATATCCGACTTCAGCCCCGGCGTCCTGGCGTGCGCCGCCCGGCTGCTCTCCCACTACATCCACGCGGGCGCGCTGCTGGGCAGCGTCGCCAAGCTGGACCGGGTCCCGGTCAGCCTCACCTCGCACGTCAAGTCCTGGGTGCCCGGCGCCCACTTCGGGGTGCTCGCCCACCCCGCCCCGCACCTGGTCAAGGTCGGCGGCGCGACCGAGCTGCCCGCCCCCGGGTACGCCACCGCCATGACGATCGCCCGGGGCCAGCTCAGCAGCCACGGTTACGGGGGCGGCGGCGCGGGCCACGACGACTGGGTCACCGGCGCCCTCGCCCCCGCCTGGGGCGTACGCGGCGTGGCGGAGGTGCCGCTGCCCGCCGAGTCGGCGCGCTGGTGGGGCACCCCGAAGCTGATCGAGTTCGCCGCGGCCATCCCGGACCTCTCGGTCCTCTACCAGCTCGTGGCCTCCGTACGGAGAGAGGAGTGCCACTGGTGCGGCTTCGAACTCATCGGTGACCGCTGCGCCTTCTGCTCCTGCCCGGTGGCCCGCGGCGATGAGATCCCCGCACTGCTCACGACCCAACGTCCCGCCCTGACCAGCCGGTAACGTCCCCGAACGAGGTTGTGCGACCCATGAATTCACGCCAGCGCCGCGGAGTCATCCTGCTGCTCCTGTCGGTCCTGTGTGCCGTCGGCGCCTTCGCCGGAGTCCTCTCCGTCGTCAACGACGTGGAGTCGAAGGTCGGCCCGGAGACCACGGCCTACAAGCTCACCTCGGACGTCAAGCCGTACAAGGCGCTGGACGCGGGGGAGTTCGAGAAGGTCTCGATGCCCAAGCGCTATGTGCCCTCGACCGCCGTCACCGATCTCGACGAGCTACGCGGGAAGATCGCGGTGACCCAGCTGACCAAGGGGTCGCTGCTCCAGCGCGACATGATCGTGAGCCGGCCCGCCCTGAAGCCCGGACAGCAGGAGATCGCGATCATGGTCGACGCGGCGACCGGTGTCGCGGGCAAGATCACCCCGGGGGCCAGGGTCAACATCTACGCCACCTTCGAGGGCAGCACCCAGGGCGAGAAGCCGGTCTCCAAGCTGATCGTCGCGGGCGCCGAGGTGCTCGACCTCGGCAAGATCACCGCCCTGGAGCCCGACCAGGACGACAAGCGGCGGATCGACGAGGCCGTGCCGATCACCTTCGCGCTCGACACCAGGAACGCCCAGCGCGTCGCGTACGCCGAGTCGTTCGCCTCGCATGTGCGGCTCGCGCTGGTCGCGCCCGGCGGGGGCCCCTCCATAGACCCCGACGACCGCACCTACACCCTCGACGGCGACAAATGAGTGAGGAGGTGCCGCGGTGACGATCAGAATTCTGCCGGCCGTCGGCGACCCCGACGCCGCCCACTCCCTCAGCGGGCTGCTCGGCCAGCTGCCCGGTGTCGAACCGTCGGCGCCGGTGGGCGATTCGACCCTGCTGCTCGACACCCTCGCCTCGCTGGCCGCCGCCTCCCTGGAGGAGCTGCCGGAGGTCGTCCTCGTCCATGAGCGCATCGGCCCGGCCCCGGCGCTGGAGCTGATCCGCGAGATCGCGCTGCGCTTCCCGGCGGTGGGCGTGGTGCTGGTGACCGCCGACGCGGGGCCCGCGCTGTACTCGGCCGCCATGGACGCCGGGGCCCGCGGCATCGCCGGGATACCGCTGGGGTACGAGGAGCTGACGGCCCGCGTGCAGGGCGCCGCCCAGTGGGCCACGGGCGTGCGGCGCCATCTCGGGGGCGGCGGCGATCCGTATCCCGCCGGGCCCGGCGGCAAACTGGTCGCGGTCGCGGGCGCCAAGGGCGGGGTCGGCACCACCGTGACCGCCGTACAGCTCGCGCTCGCCGCGCGGGCCGCGGGCCGTAAGGTCGCGCTGGTCGACATGGACCTCCAGTCCGGGGACGTCGCCTCATACCTCGACGTCCAGTTCCGGCGCTCGATCGCCGATCTGGCGCAGATCAACGACATCTCGCCGCGAGTGCTCCAGGACGCGGTGTTCACCCACCAGACCGGGCTCGGGCTGCTGCTCGCGCCGGGCGAGGGCGAGCGCGGCGAGGAGGTGACCGACCGCACCGCCCGGCAGGTCATCGGCGCGCTGCGGTCGCGCTTCGAGATCGTGATCGTCGACTGCGGTACGCAGATGACCTCCGCGGGCGCCGCCGCCGTGGAGCTCGCGGACATCGCGCTGCTGGTGACCACCCCGGACGTGGTCGCGGTGCGCGCCGCCAAGCGCATGGTCCGGCTCTGGGACCGGCTCCAGATCCGCAAGGCGGAGGAGACCGTGACCGTGGTCAACCGGCACACCCGCAGCGCGGAGATCCAGCCGCAGCTGGTTCAGCGGGCCACCGGCACGACCGTGGCGCGTACGGCGATCCCGGCCGGTTTCAAGGAGCTGCAACCCGCCGTCGACTCGGGCCGGATGCACGATCTGGACGCCAAGTCGGCCGTCAAACAGGCGCTGTGGGGGCTGGCCGGTGAGCTGGGCCTGGTGGAGGCGGCGCCCCCGGGCGGCGGCCGCCGCGCCGCCCACCGGGGCGGCCACGCGGCCGGGGGCGGCGGCGAGCGCGTGCTGCCGGGGCTGCGGCGGCGCCACGCCATAGAGGCGGGCGGCGACCCGGCGCAGGGCGGCGTGGGCGACGGCACCGACGCGCTGAACGAGATCGCCCCTCCGTCCACCAGGAGCTTCCTGCGCAAGCGGGGCGGCGGTGACCGGGGCCAGGTGACGGTCGAGTTCCTGGGCGTCCTGCCGCTGGCCCTGACCGTGCTCGCGGTCATCTGGCAGCTGGTGCTGGTGGGTTACACGTACTCGCTGGCGGGCAACGCCGCCGACAAGGGCGCCCGCGCGGGCGCCGCCAAGGGCGCGGGCGCCTGCCAGGACGCGGCCGCGAAGGACATCCCCGGCTCCTGGAACGCCGACATCGAGTGCGGCGGCGGCGACGGCACGGTCTACAAGGCCACCGTCAAGCTCCACGTCCCGATCCTCTTCCCGGGCGCCGCCGACTTCCCCTGGACGGTCACGGGCACGGCGGGCGCGGCGGACGAGACCGACCTGGCGGGCGGAGGAGAGTGAGATGACCCGTCACGTCCTCAGCCATGGACGCCCCACGATGGTGCCCGGCCATGGACGCCCCACGACGATGCTCGGCCATGGGCGCCCGACGATGGCGCTCGGCCATGGACGCCCCACGACGGCGCCCAGCCGCCGTAGCCGTCCGGCGGCGGCCACGGCCCCGGGCCGGGTGGGGCGGCGCCGCGGCGCGTCGCGTCGGGGGCGGGGTGACGCCGGGTCGGCGTCCATCGAGTTCCTCGGGTTTCTGCCGGTCCTCATCCTCGTCGCGCTCGCCGCCGTGCAGCTCGGCATCGCCGCGTACGCCGCGCAGCAGGCCGGGACCGCGGCGCGGGCGGCGGCGCGGACGGCGTCGCTGGACGAGCCGCGGACCAGCCCGCAGGCCGCCGGGAAGGCGGCGATCAGCGGGTGGCTGGCCGACGGGGCGAGCATCGGCAGCGGGGGCTGCGGGGGCGGGGAGGCGCAGGCCACCGCGACCGTGGAGATCCCCTCCGTCATCCCCGGCTTCGACTTCGGCAGCGCCGAGAAGAGCGCCACCATGCCCTGCGACGACGGAGACGGCGGTACGGGCGACCTGGCGTCGGCCGCGTTGGGAGGCGAACGATGAGCCTGCGGGCCCGTATCACCGCGCCCGAGGGGCCCGGCGAGGGCAGCGGGCGCCAGGACGGGCAGCTCGTCTCCGCCTACCGCGCCAAGCTGCTGGAGGAGATCGACCTCGCCGAGATGTCCTCGCTCTCCACCGCCGAGCGCCGCTCCCGGCTGGAGCGCGTGCTCGGCCACATCATCAGCCGCGAGGGCCCGGTGCTGTCCACCAGCGAGCGCTCCCAGCTGATCCGCCGGGTGGTGGACGAGGCGCTCGGCCTCGGGGTGCTCGAACCGCTCCTCGAGGACGCCTCCATCACCGAGATCATGGTCAACGGCCCGGACCAGATCTTCGTGGAGCGCGCGGGCCGGGTCGAGCTGGTCCCCGTCCGCTTTGCCTCCGAAGAGCAGCTGATGCAGACCATTGAGCGCATCGTCTCCACGGTCAACCGCCGCGTGGACGAGTCGAATCCGATGGTCGACGCCCGGCTCCCCTCCGGTGAGCGCGTCAACGTGATCATCCCGCCGCTCGCCCTCACCGGTGCCACGCTCACCATCCGCCGCTTCCCCCGCGCCTACACCCTCCATGAGCTGATCGGCATGGGCACGCTGGACGAACAGATGCTGATGCTGCTCGCGGCGCTGGTGCGGGCCAAGTTCAACGTCGTGGTCTCCGGCCCCACCGGATCCGGCAAGACCACGCTGCTCAACGCCCTCTCCGGGCTGATCCCCGATGGGGAGCGCATCATCACCGTCGAGGACGCCGCCGAACTCCAGCTCCAGCAGACCCATGTCATCCGGCTGGAGTCCCGGCCGCCCAACGTCGAGGGCAAGGGCCGGATCACCATCCGCGACCTGGTCCGCAACTCCCTCCGGATGCGCCCCGACCGCATCATCGTCGGCGAGGTGCGCGGCGGTGAGACCCTCGACATGCTCCAGGCCATGTCCACCGGCCACGACGGTTCGCTGGCCACCGTCCACGCCAACAGCGCCGAGGACGCGCTGATGCGGCTCCAGACGCTCGCCTCCATGTCGGACGTGGCGATCCCCTACGAGGCGCTGCGGGACCAGATCAACAGCGCCGTGGACTGCATCGTCCAGCTCGTCCGGCACGCCGACGGCTCGCGGCGGATCAGCGAGATCGCGCTGCTCGACAGCCATGGCCACGAGTCGTACCGCATCGCCACCGTCTGCCGCTTCGACGCCCAGCCGATGGGCGCGGACCGGGTGGTGCACGGGCGGTTCGGCTACTTCCCGCTGCCGGAGCGGGTCGCCGAGCGGCTGCGAATGGCCAGCGAGCCGGTGCCGCCCGCCTTCGGCGTGGCCGCCTTCCCGGCACAGCTGGCCACCCGCGCGGCCGGGTACGACCCGTACGACCGTCCCCCGTTCGGCCGGCCCCCACAGGACCGACCCCCGTTCGACCCCAGGGACCGGAGGTAGCAGGGCCCATGGACCATCTCGCGACGGCCGCCCTCGGCGCGACGCTGGTGTGCGGCGCGCTGGGCGTCGTGGGCGTGCACACCTACGTCCGCGGCAAGGAGCAGCAGCGCGCGCTGATCGACCGGCTGTCGGAGACCGGCCCGCTGCCGGGCACCGCCCGCGCGCGCCGCTTCTCGGGCGTCGACCGGCGGCTGCGCACCACCTCCCTGGGCCGGAAGCTGGAGCTGCGGCTGGCGGCCACCGGGCTGGAGATCACCCCGGGGGAGTTCTTCGTCTACACGGCGGGGGCGGCGGCCGGGCTGTGGCTGATCGCGGCGTCCTTCCTCGCGGCGTTCTTCGGCCCGATAGCGGCGGTGGTGGCCGTGTGGGGGTCCTTCGCGTTCCTCAGCTGGCAGCGCCAGAAGCGGATAGAGCGCTTCATCAACCAACTGCCCGAGCTGTCGCGGATCCTGGCCAACGCCACCCAGGCCGGGCTGGCGCTGCGCACCGCGCTCGGCATGGCGGCGGACGAGATGGAGGCGCCGGCGGGCGAGGAGCTGGCCAAGGTCGCGGCCAAGCTGGCCGTCGGCCACTCGATCGACGACGCGCTGGAGGAGCTGGCCGAGCGGCTGCCGTCCCGGGAGCTGGTGGTGCTGGTCACCACGCTGGTGCTGTCCAACCGCGCGGGCGGGACCGTGGTCAGCTCGCTGCGCAACCTCACCCAGACGCTGGAGGAGCGCAAGGAGACCCGGCGGGAGGTGCGCACCCAGCTCTCGCAGGTGACCGTCACCGCCTATGTCGTACCGCTGCTGGGGATCGGGACGCTGCTGCTGATGAACCGGATCTCGGCCGGTTCACTGGACCGGATGACCTCGTCCTTCTGGGGGCAGGCGGCGGTGGTCGTGGCCTTCTGCCTGTACGGGATCGGCTTCTTCCTCATCCGCCGCATGTCCAAGATCGACGTCTAGGACCGTCCGAGACCGACGTACGAGCGAATCCAGGTAGAGGGGACTTGAGGGAGATGGCACTGCTGCTGGCGCTGGCGGCCGGTCTCGCGGTGGCGGGCATCGCCTACGGCATCACGCTGTACCGCAGCGAGGCCAAGCTGCCCAGCGATCTGGCGGTGGCCCTGGAGGTCGGCTCCAGCCGGACGACCGTGGTCGGGTCGGCCGTCGACCGGCTGGGCATGCGCTACGCCCCGCTGGTGCTGCGGCTGATGGGCGAGAAGCGGGTGGCCCGGGTCCGCCGCCGGATCGATCTGGCGGGCAACCCGGGCGGTCTGACAGTGGATCGCTACGCGGCCCGGCGGGCGGTCTACGGGGCGCTCGGCTTCGTCGGGGCGCTGGTGATGCTGCTCAAGGGTCAAGTCCTGCTGGCGCTGCTGCTGGTGGCGTTCGGCCTGTTCTGGATCGAGGTGGGCATCTGGGCGGCGGTGCGCGAGCGCAAGGACGCGATCGAGCGGACGTTGCCGGACTTTCTGGATGTTCTGGCCGTCGTGGTGAGCGCCGGTTTGAGCTTCCGTCAGGCCCTGGACCGGGTCGCCGAGAAGTACGAGGGCCCCTGGGCGGATGAACTTCGCATCACACTTCGGCAAATGGACATGGGAGTCAGCCGCCGTCAGGCGTTCGAGGAACTACGTAAACGTAATGACTCGGAACAGGTCGCACAGTTCGTCACCGCCCTTCAGCAGGGCGAGGAGCTGGGCGCTCCGATTGTCGAGACATTGATCGCCATTGCGAACGACATGCGCCGTACGGACGCACAGAACGCCCGGCGGCGCGCGGCCCGCGCGGTGCCGAAGGCGACCATGGTCATCACGACCTTCATGGTGCCCGGGACCATGGTGTTGCTCGTTGCGGGGTTCTTCATCGGCTCGGGCACCGACTTCGGCTCGGTGACCGGGGACTGACGGTCTCTTTTAGGTGAAGCTCCTTCGCGGTTGCAATTGAATGTGGGACAGTCTTCGACGGAGAACTCCTCGGTGCGGGAGGGGGTGAGACGGATGCGCGGTCGGGGTTGGCGGTCACGTCCACGGTTCGAACGTGGTGAACGGGGAAGGCAATGCTTCCTGGGGCACTGTTCCGAGACGGCTGTTTCGGCGTACTTTGCTCGTGTCGCGAGCGACACCACGGGGGTTGAGTCGCCGGACCACACAGGGACGGCAGCCCATGGAGGGGAACACAATGGGGAAGCGCGTCATGCGGAACGATCGGGGGCAGACCTCGATCGAATATTTGGGGATCATCGCCGTGGTGGTCGCCATCGTCCTGGTTGTGTCGAGCACGGACATCGGCAGCGAGATCGCAAACGCCATCTCCAACAAGGTCGCACAGGTCGTCGGCATCTGACCGGTCCCGTGACAGCGCGCCGAGATCTCAGGAGCGACGCGGGGCAGGCATTTCCGATCTACATCACGGCGGTGGCGGGCCTGCTCTTCCTGGCGCTCGCCCTCTTCGCCGTCGGCCAGGCCGGAGCCACCCGCAACGGCGGACAGACCGCCGCCGACGCGGCGGCCCTCGCGGCCGCCCAGGACTACCGCGACCAACTGCGCAAGGGGTTCCTGGAGGCGATCGGAAACGGCAGCGCATGGGACGACCTGCTGGACGGACGGGGGCTGGGCGGCACCAACGCCTGTGATCAGGCGCAGTGGTTCGCCGACCAGAACGGGGCGGATGTGACCGACTGCCGCGGGCCCGACTTCCTGCCGACGTCCTTCACCGTCACCGTGAAGACGCACAAGCCCGTGGGCAAGACCGTCATCCCCGGCACGGAGAGCCAGTACGGGGAGGCGACGGCCAAGGCGGTCGTCACCCCGCGGTGTACGGCCGGGCCGCCCGCCCCGCCGACCGAGCGGCCCGACGGCGGCGGTAAGGACGACGGCGGTAAGGACGACGACGGTAAGGACGACGACGGTAAGGGCGGGGACGGCGGTAAGGACGACGGCAAGGACGACAAGCCGCCCATCGACCTCCTCTGCGACGGAACCGACCTGACCATCGACCCGACGCGTCTCGATCTCTTCCCCGACGCCAAGGATCTCTTCTCCGTGCACCTGGCCGACTGACGAGCGAACGAAGAGCAGAAGAGCAAAGGACAGCGAGCGATGAGCATTCGGCACACGACGAAGGCCCGGAGGGGGGCCGCCGCGACGGCGCTCGCCGCGGCCCTGGCCCTCGCCGTGGCCGGGTGCGGCAACGGCGACGGCGACAAGAAGCCCGACGACGCCGCGGACCGGACGTCGACCGCGGGCAAGGACGACGGCGACGAGCAGGAGCCCGCGGCGGACTCCTCCAAGACCATCGGCGAGATGAAGGGGCCCGGCGGGGTCGTCGTCACCCTGCACTCCGCGGTGCGCGACGACGGCGGGTTCGTGACCGTCAACGCCACCGTCACGAACCACGGCAGCCAGCTCTTCACCGCGTTCGCCTGGCGCTCGCAGGAGACCGACGTGAAGCCCAGCCCGTCCGTCTCGGGAGCATCCCTCATCGACGGGAAGGGCAAGAAGCGCTATCTCGTCCTGAGGGACACCGACGGCCAGTGCCTGTGCACCACGGGGCTCTCCGGGATCAAGCCCAATGAGAGCCGCCCGCTGTTCGCGCAGTTCCCGGCCCCGCCGAAGAGCGTCAAGGAAATCGACTTCCAGATCCCGACCATGCCGTCCGTCAGCATCACCCTCTCCGGGTGAGCCGCGCCATGACACCGCAGACGACGGCCCGCCCCGCGCGCCGCGGCCCCGTACTGGCCGCGCTGGCCTCCACCGCGCTCCTGGTCACCCTCACCGCCCCGGCGCCGCCCGCCCACGCGGACAGCGGCCCCGGCGCGCCCGCCGACACCACCCCGCCGACCAAGATCGACGCCAAGGACTCCGATCTGAAGATGCCCGAGGGTGCCAAGCTGGCGCCCGGCCGGGTCCTGGACATCAAGTCCGTGGTCGAGACGGACGACGGCGACGAGCGGCGGGAGGACACCAACGCCAAGGTGAAGTTCGCCCTCCAGGCCGAGGTGCTCTTCGGCAAGGACAGCGCGAAGCTGGGCGGCGACGCGCGGGCCCGGATCAAGGAGATCGCCTCCGAGGCCGAGCGGCAGAACGCCGAGAGCGTCCGCGTCTTCGGCTTCACCGACGACCTGGGCTCCGCGGGCCACGGCATCGTGCTGTCCAAGCAGCGGGCCAACGCGGTGCAGCAGGCGCTCGCCGAGGATCTCGACCCTTCCGTCAACTACGAGATCCGGGGCTACGGCGAGCAGTACCCGATCGCGGACAACGCGACCGAGGAGGGCCGCAAGCGCAACCGCCGGGTGGAGGTCAGCTTCCCCAGGACCGCCTGACCTGCGGGGCGGCGCCCGCCGGACTTTCCCCTCCCCGCCCCTTCCCGAAACCGGGGCTTCGCCCCAGACCCCGGCCCGTGCTGTGTCCCTTCGCCCGCGACTCCGGACCCGGGGCTCTGCCCCAGATCCCGGCCCGGGGCTCCGCCCCTGACCCCTGGCCCGGGGCTTCGCCCCTTCCCGCGGTGTCGGTATGCGGCTCCGCCGGGTGGTGGGGGTCTCCGCGCTCAGACCTCGGGGGTCTGGGGCGGAGCCCCCGGGTATCGGGAAGGGGCGGGGAGGGGAAGAGCCCGCCGCAGGCGTACCGCTGAGCGGGGCCGCGGTGCCCGATGCCGCATCATGGGTGTGTTGATCGCACCCTTCGCCGGAGTCTGTTCTGAGTACCGCCGTCGCCGAGACCCTTGCCGTCGTCCTGCTCCTCGGCGTACTGGCTTTCGCGGTGGTACGGCCCCGGGGCCTGCCGGAAGTGGCCGCGGCCGTGCCCGCCGCCGGGATCGTGGTGGCCATCGGGGCGGTCTCGCCCGCACGGGCCTGGGCGGAGGCCCGGGAACTGCTGCCCGTTGTGGGCTTTCTGGCCGCCGTACTGCTGCTGGCCCGGATGTGCGCGGACGAGGGGCTCTTCGAGGCGGCGGGGCAGGCCGTGGCGCGGGCCTGCGCGGGGCGTACGGACCGGCTCCTGGGCGGGGTGTTCGCCGTCGCGGCCGCCGTCACCGCCGTGCTGAGCCTGGACGCCACCGTGGTGCTGCTCACGCCGGTGGTGTTCGCCACGGCGGCCCGGCTCGGGGCGCGGTCCCGGCCGCATGTGTACGCCTGCGCCCATCTGTCGAACTCGGCGTCCCTGCTCCTCCCGGTCTCCAACCTCACCAATCTGCTCGCCCTGGAGGCCGGCGGGGTCTCCTTCACCCGGTTCGCCTTGCTGATGGGGCCCGCCTGGCTGGTGACCATCGGCATCGAGTACCTGGTCTTCCGCCGCTTCTTCGCCGACGATCTGGCCGCAGGGACCAGTGAGCCCCCGCCCGCCGACTGGCCCCGGGTGCCGGTCTTCGCGGTGACCGTGCTGCTGCTGACCCTCGCCGGGTTCGTCGGGACCTCGCTGGCGGGCCTCGACCCCCAGTGGGCCGCCTGGGCGGGCGCTCTCGTGCTCACCGTAAGAGCGCTGCGGCGCGGCCGGGCGACCGTAAGGGAGGCGGTCGGCGCGACCGGGCCGCTGTTCTGCCTGTTCGTGCTGGCGCTCGGGGTGGTGGTCCAGGCCGTGCTGGCGGGTGGCCTCCAGGAGGCGCTGGGGGAGGTGCTGCCCACCGGGGCGAGCCTGCCCGCGCTGCTGGGGATCGCGGCGGTCGCGGCGGTGCTGGCCAACTTGATCAACAATCTGCCCGCCGTGCTGGCGCTGCTGCCGATCGCCTCCGGGGGCGGCCCCGGGCCCGTGCTCGCCGTACTGATCGGCGTCAACCTTGGCCCCAACCTCACCTATGTCGGCTCCCTGGCCACCCTGCTGTGGCGGCGCATAGTCCACCGCCACGACCCGGAGACCGGCTCCGACCTGGGGGTTTTCACCCGCCTGGGGCTGCTGACCGCACCGGCGACCGTGGTGGCCGCGACGGCGGCGATGTGGGCGATGCTGAGGGTCACCGGAAGCTGACGGTCACCGGAAGCTGAGGGTCACCGGAAGCGGAGGCTCACCGGAAGCAGAGGCTCGCCGAAAGCGGAGGGGCCGCCGCCGCGACGGTTCGTCGCGGCGACGGCCCCTCACCCTGCTGTCAGGACCCGACAGGGCCTGACGTCAGGATTCGATCCAGTTGTGCGCCTGGGCGATCTCGATGACCCGCCTGCGCACCTGCTTGATCTGGTCGGCGGTCAGACTGCCGCCCACCTCGACCAGCGCCTCGGTGAGCTCCTGCCGGAACTCGGCGACCGACAGCACATCGCACATGGTGTCGTCGCCGTCCGGACCGGCGGAGGGCCGTACGACCGGCACCGGTGCGGCACGCTCGACGACGCGCACCTCGGAGGCCTTGGGCCCCTTGTCGCCGTACTCGGGAACGAACCGCACCTTGGACCCGGGCTGGAACAGGTGCTTCTCGTCCAGCAGGTCATTGGCGTGCATAAAGACGTCCTCGCCACCGTCGTCCGGAGCGATGAAGCCGTAGCCGCGGAACTCGTCGAAACGCAGAATCTTGCCCGTGGTCGTCACCGTGCTACCCCTACCCCTATACCTCTACCTCGATGATCTCGACCGCGATCGAGGGTGTCCCGACCATGACCGATCGAGGGTGCCCCAACCATGGCACCGAGACGTCAGCGTACAGAAGAGGGCGGCGGCGCTGAAGGGCCGGGGGCGATCACGACGCGCACGCCCCGCCGCACGCCCCAGCGCTCCAACGCGCCCGCCTCCGCCTCCAGCACATGGCGGGACCGCAGCCGGGGCCGCCCGAGCCGCCCGGGGCGCAGGGTGTGGACGTCCAGGACGGTGAGCCGCCGGTCCAGATAGGCGACGTCGATGGCGAACCGCATCCGGAAGGTGTGCACCCCGCTCGCCGGGGTGAGCAGGAGCGCGCCGGTCAGCCCGTCCCGGCCGAGCAGCCCGCGGGCGCGGGCGCGGTAGGAGGCGGCGATGGTGAGCGGAATGCCCTCCGCGCGCCCCGCGCTGCCCGCCACGCCCCCCGGGTCCTCCTTCGCGCCGTTCGAGCCGCCACCCGGGCCGCCGTCCGCGCCGTCGGCGCCGCCCACCACGCGCAGCGTCCCCGTACCGTCCCGCCAGCGGCCCATGACCCGCGCCCCCTTCGCCCGTTCCACGCCGTCCGCCCGTCCCGGCAGTGTTCCACCGGCCGGGCGCTTCCGTAGGCTCGGCCCGTGCAACCGCTGCTGATCGTGATGGCCGCCGCGTACGGCGCGGCCGCCGGGCTGCTCGTACCGCGCCCGCTCTACCGGCTGGCCGTCGAGCCGGAGGAGCCCTGGCGCGGCGCCTGTCCGCGCGGGCACGCGCTCACCGGCCCGGCGCGCGGCTGGCTGGGCCCCGCCCGCTGCGCCGGCTGCCGGGACGGCGAGCGGGACTACGGGACGGGCCCGGTGCTCGGCGCCGTGCTCACCGCGCTGGTGTGCGCGGGCCTGGCGGCGGCCGTCGGCGCGCGCCCTGAGCTGGCCGTGTGGCTGCTGCTGGTGCCGCTCGGGGTGCTGCTCACGGCCGTGGACCTGGCGGTCAACCGGCTGCCGGACGTCCTCACCCTGCCCATGGCGGGCGGGGCCGCGGCGCTGCTCGGCGCGGCGGCGCTGCTGCCGCACAGCGCCGGGTCCTGGCCGCGGGCGCTGCTGGGCGGCGCGGTGCTGGGCGGGGCGTATCTGGTGCTGTTCCTGATCAGCCCGAGCGGGATGGGGTTCGGCGACGTCAAGCTGGCGCTGACCCTCGGGGTCGCACTGGGCTGGTACGGCTGGGACGTGCTCTTCGTGGGCGCCCTCGCCGGGCTGCTGCTTGGCTCCTGCTGCGCCGTGGGCCTGGTGCTGACCCGGCGGGCCGGGCGGCGGACCGCGATGGCCTTCGGCCCGTTCATGATCCTCGGGGCGGGCGCCGGACTGGTGCTGGGGGCGCTCGGCGCCGGATGACATCGGCGCGCGGAGGGCCCGCCCCGCCGAGATGCATGGACATCCCCTCACGAAGCGTTATGGTGGAAACCCCCCCTCGGGCCGGTCCGTACTCCCCCCCACGGACCGGCCCGCTTTATTTCGGGCTTCTGGGGCTCAAAAGGGCGGCACGTATCCCACATGGTCGACTACGAAGCGTGACGGGATTCGATCATTCGGTCGCCCCGGTTAGCCAGTCCCCCCGCCCCGCAGTAGGGTGTCGGCCTTGGGGCGGACTGCCATGGCGAGCCATGTGAAGCACTGAGGGGCTGGAAGACGTGAACTTGCGCGACCTGGTGTACGGGCTCTACGCACGCCGGGTGGAAGGCCGCCTCGATCACGCCCAGGTGCCCAAGCACATCGGAGTCATCCTCGACGGCAACCGCCGCTGGGCCCGCGCGGCCGGTGGCACCGCCGAGCAGGGCCACAAGGCGGGCGCCAGCAAGATCCAGGAGCTGCTCGGCTGGTGCAGCGAGACGGACGTCGAGGTCGTCACGCTCTGGCTGCTCTCCACGGACAACCTGGACCGCCCCGAGGAGGAGCTGGTCCCGCTCCTGAACATCATCGAGGGCGCGGTCCGCGACCTGGCCGCCGACGGCCGCTGGCGGGTGCACCACGTCGGCAACCGCGATCTGCTGCCCTCCCGCACCCAGACGGTCCTCAAGGAGGCCGAGCGGGACACCGAGCACATCGGCGGAATACTGGTCAACGTGGCCGTCGGGTACGGCGGGCGGCAGGAGATCGCCGACGCGGTGCGGTCGCTGCTGCTGGACCACGCCACCAAGGGCACCTCCTTCGAGGAGCTCGCCGAGGTCGTCGACATCGACCTCATCTCCGAACACCTGTACACCCGTGGGCAGCCCGATCCGGACCTGGTGATCCGCACCAGCGGTGAGCAGCGGCTCTCGGGCTTCATGCTGTGGCAGAGTGCCCATTCGGAGTACTACTTCTGTGAAGTTTTCTGGCCCGCCTTCCGCAAGGTCGACTTCCTCCGCGCGCTGCGCGACTACGCCGCCCGTCATCGCAGGTACGGCAGCTAGTTCCCGTTTGTAGCACCGCAGTTCACCGGCCCGGGGCCGGACGCCGGCCGGCGTCCGGCCCCGGGCCGTTCAGCACGCTGGTTTCACAACGTTCATATCCGCGCCGTCATATGCCGTTGCATGCCCCCGCACGTTCGAGGGAATATCCCTTCCAGGTCGACGCCCTGTCCCACCTGTCCAGTTGGGCGTCGAACTGCCAGCGGACGGCATCGGGCCGTTCGCCCGGGAGGCCCTTTGCACACGGACGACTGTGCGGATCGTGCGTATGACGCGGAGGGCCGGCGCTCGGCCCTCCCAGTGGGGCCTGAGCCCGGTCCGTTCCCCGTCTGCGGCGGGGATACCTCACTCCCGCGACGCCGTCGCACCCCAACCTCTCCCGAGGGGGTTCGTCCACCCGTGGTGACCAGCAAGAAACGCCGCGAGCACGACCGGCGCACCTATGTCCTCGACACCAGCGTCCTGCTGGCCGACCCCAATGCCATGGCCCGTTTCGACGAGCACGAAGTCGTGCTGCCGGTCGTGGTGGTCACGGAACTGGAGGCCAAGCGGCACCACCCGGAGCTCGGGTACTTCGCCCGGCAGGCGCTGCGCCTGCTGGACGAGTACCGCATCCGCTACGGCCGTCTGGACGCTCCGATCCCCATCGGGGAACTGGGCGGCACCCTGCGTGTCGAGCTCAACCACTCCGACCCGGGCATCCTCCCCGCCGCCTTCCTGAACCACGGCGGCAAGGTGGGGGACAACGACTCGCGGATCCTCGCGGTCGCCAGAAACCTGCAGGCCGAGGGGTACGACGTCACCGTCGTGTCCAAGGATCTGCCGCTGCGCATCAAGGCGTCCTCGGTGGGCCTGCTCGCCGAGGAGTACCGCGCGGAGCTGGCGATCACCGACTCGGGCTGGACCGGGATGACGGAGCTCGCCGTCCCGGCCGAACAGGTGGACGACCTGTTCGCCGCCGAGACGGCGCACATCCCCGACGCGGCCGGACTGCCCGTGCATACGGGCCTGGTGCTCCAGTCCGAGCGCGGTAACGCGCTGGGCCGGGTCACCCCGGACGGGCAGGTGCGGCTGGTGCGCGGCGACCGTGAGGCGTTCGGCATCCACGGGCGCAGCGCGGAGCAGCGCATCGCCCTGGACCTGCTGCTCGACCCGGAGGTCGGCATCATCTCGATGGGCGGCCGGGCCGGTACGGGCAAGTCGGCGCTGGCGCTGTGCGCGGGTCTCGAGGCCGTGCTGGAGCGTCGTCAGCACCGCAAGGTGATGATCTTCCGCCCGCTGTACGCGGTGGGCGGCCAGGAGTTGGGCTATCTGCCCGGCACCGAGGCCGAGAAGATGAGCCCTTGGGCGCAGGCGGTCTTCGACACCCTGTCCGCGGTGACCAGTGCCGAGGTGATCGAGGAGGTCGTGGGGCGCGGCATGCTGGAGGTGCTGCCGCTGACGCATATCCGCGGCCGCTCGCTCCATGACGCCTTCGTCATCGTCGACGAGGCCCAGTCGCTGGAGCGGAACGTGCTGCTCACCGTTCTGTCCCGGATCGGCGCCAACTCCCGGGTGGTGCTCACCCACGATGTGGCGCAGCGGGACAACCTCCGCGTCGGGCGGTACGACGGGGTGGTGGCGGTCGTCGAGAAGCTGAAGGGGCATCCGCTGTTCGCGCATGTCACCCTGACCCGCTCCGAGCGTTCGCCGATCGCGGCGCTGGTGACCGAAATGCTGGAGGACAGCCACATCTGAGCCGGTTGAGTCGTTTGCGGCCACAGGACGCCGCGCGGAAAGGCCAATGAGCTTAGCCGCGCGGCGTCTTGGTGCGCGGGGATTTCCAGAAACCCTAGGGCGTAAACAGGATGTGAGCTTTCACACCTGGCGGGGAATTGCCTAGGGGGCTCCGTGTCCGGCAGTGTGTGGGTTCTGTCAGGCCCCGCATACGGCACACCAGTACCCCCAGCGGTACCGAGCAACAGCAGTATCAGAACTAAACAGCGTTCGCCGTATGCCGCCCGAGCACCTCGAGGATCTCCCGCGGGGGATCCCCACCGGGCCCGTGCCTCCCGTGACCAGTCGACCCCATCGCACCACCGGGGACGGAACAAGGGGAGGACAGCGCCAGGGGCACGATTGCGCCCGCGAGGTCACCTAAGCGGGCGATGCTGGAAGGAAACCGAGTGAGCCGGATTTCGGTCCGGGGATTCGCAGTGGCTTCGGCCACCGCGGTCACCACTGTGGGCGCCGTCGTCGGCGTCGCCGCGGGCGGACAGCAGCAGCAGGGCTCGTCCGACCCGATCGAGGCGACCGCCGCCGATTCGACGCTCCTTGCGGACATACCTGCTGGGCAGCAGGCCGTCGCGCAGACCGCATCCCTGACGCAGCAGGCGGACGTCCAGTCCACCGCGGCCGACGCGGAGGCGCGCAAGTCCGCCGAGGAGTCAGCCCGCAAGCAGGCAGCCAAGGACGCGAAGGCCAAGAAGGCCGCCGCGGACAAGGCAGCCGCCGAGAAGCTGGCCAAGGAGCGCGAGGCGAAGGAGAAGAAGGAGGTCGCGAGCCGTTCGGCCACGCGTGACTCCTCCAGCTTCCCCCAGCAGGCTTCGTACACCATCTCCGAGGTCCAGGCGATGGCGCGGCAGATCGTGCCGAGTGGCCAGTTCCAGTGCTTCAGCAACATCGTGGACCACGAGTCCACCTGGAACTACAAGGCCACCAACCCCTCGTCGGGTGCCTACGGTCTGGTGCAGGCGCTGCCGGCCGGCAAGATGGCCTCGGCGGGCGCCGACTGGCAGACCAACCCGGCCACCCAGATCAAGTGGGGCCTGAACTACATGAACGAGCGCTACGGCAGCCCGTGTGACGCTTGGTCGTTCTGGCAGGCCAACGGCCACTACTGAGCCGGTTCCACCGGGCCCCGCCCGGTAGCGGCACAGGATCGAACGCTTCCGAAACCCCCGGCTCAGGTCGGGGGTTTCGCGCATCCTCAGCAGGTAACGTCTCCTTGACGGCCTAGGGGGAAACCGGGGGTAGGAAACGAGAAATGTCCAAATTGCCGCAGTGGGTCGGCAGGCTGGGAACCGGACTTACCCGGCTCGCCCACCGGCTCGAATCCCAACAGGCCGAGATGCGGGGGCGCGAGGGCGACGGTGACGGTGACACCGGCCCGCGGACACCACCGGGGCCCGGACCAAGGCCCGAACGGGGATCTGAACCGAGGCCCGGACCGGGGCCCGGATCATCTGAAGAACGCCCGCGGGGTGCCGAGAGCGCTGAGGGCGCCGCGGGCGAGAGCGCTGAGGGCGCCGCGGGGGAGGGCGAGACCGCCCGGCCGGAGCAGCCGGCCAGTGTGCCCGCCCCGCCCGCCTACGCCCCCGCCGTCTCCGCCAGACCCGATCCGGTGGCCGCCGTGCCCTGGGGCGTCCGCGTGGCCGCCGAGGCGGCCTGGCGGCTGCTGGTGCTCGGCGGCACGGTGTGGGTGCTCATGCGGGTCATCAGCTCCGTCCAGCTGGTGGTGCTGTCCTTCACCGTCGCGATCCTGATCACCGCGCTGCTGGAGCCCACCGTGACCCGGCTGCGCCGGCGCGGTGTGCCGCGCGGGCTGGCCACCGCGCTCACCTTCATCGCCGGTTTCGTCGTCATGGGCCTGGTCGTGTGGTTCGTGGTCTGGCAGGTCATGGAGAACGTCGACGAGGTCTCGGGCGAGGTCCAGGCCGGTATCGACGATCTGCGGCGCTGGCTGCTGCACAGCCCGTTCCATGTGACCGAGAAGCAGATCAACCATGTGGCCAAGAGCCTGCGCGAGGCGGTCGGCGCCAACACCGAGCAGATCACCTCGGCGGGGCTGGAGGGCGTCACGGTCGTCGTCGAGGTGCTGACGGGCATCCTGCTGACGATGTTCTCCACGCTCTTCCTGCTGTACGACGGCCCGAAGATCTGGAACTGGACCCTCAAGCTGGTCCCCGCCCAGGCCCGTGAGGGCGTGGCGGGCGCGGGCCCGCGCGCCTGGTCGACACTGACCGCGTATGTGCGCGGCACGGTGATCGTGGCGCTGATCGACGCGATCTTCATCGGCGTGGGTCTGTTCTTCCTCGATGTGCCGATGGCCGTGCCACTGGCCGTCTTCATCTTCCTCTTCGCCTTCATTCCGCTGGTGGGCGCGGTGGTCTCCGGTGCGCTCGCGGTGGTCGTGGCGCTGGTCACCCAGGGCGTGTTCACGGGGGCGATGGTGCTGATCGTGGTGCTGGCCGTCCAGCAGATCGAGGGCCATGTGCTCCAGCCGTTCATCCTCGGCCGGGCGGTGCGGGTCCATCCGCTGGCCGTGGTGCTCTCGGTCGCGGCCGGTTCGCTGATCGGCGGCATCGGCGGCGCGGTGGTGGCCGTTCCGCTGGTGGCGGTCGCCAATACGGTGGTCGTCTACTTGCGCAGCTACAGCCAGGAGAACGCCCTGCGCGCCGTCCCGGGCCCGCACGGCGCCACCGCCTCCGGTACGGCGCCCACCGCGCCGACGGGTCTGCCGCCCGGGGAGGGCGGGGCCCGGTAATCCGGGCCGGTGCCATGGGCCGGTGAACGAACGCCGAAGGGCGACCCACCGATCGGTGGGTCGCCCTTCGGGTTTCCACGTGCCCGAATGTGACCGAGGTCAGCCGCCCGCGGCCAGGGCGCCCTCGGCGTCCAGGGTGGCGCCGACCGCCTGCAGCACGGAGGCGATCTTGAAGGCTTCCTGGATCGTCTCGCGGTCCACGCCCGCCTTGCGGAGCACCTGCTCATGCGAGTCGAGGCACATTCCGCAGCCGTTGATCGCGGACACGGCCAGCGACCACAGTTCGAAGTCGACCTTCTCCACACCCGGGTTGCCGATGACGTTCATCCGCAGCCCCGCGCGCAGGTTGCCGTACTCCGGGTCGGACAGCAGATGCCGAGTCCGGTAGAAGACGTTGTTCATCGCCATGATGGCGGCCGCCGACTTGGCGGCGGTGTACGCCTCCGGCGAGAGGTTGGCCTTGGCCTCCGGCTCCAGCTCGGTCAGCACACGCGCCGAACGCGAGGCGATCGCGCAGGCCAGCACGGTGCCCCACAGCTGCTGCTGCGGAAGCTCCGAGTTGCCGATCACCGAACCGAGGTTCAGCTTGAGGTCCTTGGCGTAGTCCGGCAGCGCGGACTTCAGCTCATCGAGTGCCATGGCGAATCAGCTCACTCTCCGGAGAGGAGGGCCACCGGGTCCAGGGTGTCCTCGCCCTTGCTCCAGTTGCAGGGGCACAGCTCGTCGGTCTGCAGGGCGTCCAGCACCCGCAGGACCTCCTTGGGGTTACGGCCCACGGAACCGGCCGTCACCATGGTGAACTGGATCTCGTTGTTCTGGTCCACGATGAAGACGGCGCGCTGTGCGAAGCCGTCCTCGCCCTCGACGCCGCAGTCGCGCATCAGCTCGTGCTTGGAGTCGGCCAGCATCGGGAAGGGCAGGTCACGCAGGTCGGCGTGGTCCTTGCGCCAGGCGTGGTGGACGAACTCGGAGTCGCCGGAGACACCGAGGATCTGCGTGTCACGGTCGGCGAACTCGTCGTTCAGCTTGCCGAAGGCGGCGATCTCGGTCGGGCACACGAAGGTGAAGTCCTTGGGCCAGAAGAACACCACGCGCCACTTGCCCTCGTAGGACTTGTGGTGGATCTGCTCGAACTCCTTGCCGCTCTCCAGCGACACGCAGGCGGTCAGGTCGTACTCGGGGAACTTGTCACCGACGGTGAGCACGCGCACTCCTTGCAGCTTTCGCATAGGAAAGACCCGGTCGTCCGGGTTTTCCTGGGGTTGGACGATTCCACCTTGGCACAGAGTGCATTGATCAGTGAAATAGCTACACTCGGTGGGGTTGATTGGAGGTGGCTATCAGTGGCCGCATCACCCACACCGCCGGGCAAACCGCGCCAGCCGAGCATTTCCCAGCTCAGGGCCTTCGTCGCGGTCGCGGAGCAGCTGCACTTCCGCGATGCCGCGGCCGCCATCGGGATGAGCCAGCCCGCGCTCTCGGGCGCCGTCGCGGCGCTCGAGGAGGCACTCGGTGTCCAGCTGCTCGAGCGTACGACGCGCAAGGTGCTGCTCAGTCCGGCGGGGGAGCGGCTGGCGGTCCGTGCACGCACCGTGCTCGAAGCGGTCGGGGAGCTGCTGGAGGAGGCCGAGGCGGCGCGGGCGCCGTTCACCGGTGTGCTGCGGCTCGGGGTGATCCCGACCGTGGCGCCCTATCTGCTGCCGACCGTGCTCCAGCTGGTGCATCAGCGCTACCCCCGGCTCGATCTCCAGGTGCACGAGGAGCAGACCGCCTCGCTGCTGGAGGGACTGGCCCACGGCCGTCTGGATCTGCTGCTGCTCGCGGTGCCGCTCGGCGCGCCCGGGGTGGTCGAAATGCCGCTGTTCGACGAGGACTTCGTGCTGGTCACCCCGCGGGACCACTGGCTGGGCGGACGCGATGACATCCCCCGCGAGGCGCTCAAGGAGCTGGATCTGCTGCTGCTCGACGAGGGCCACTGCCTGCGCGACCAGGCGCTGGACGTCTGCCGTGAGGCGGGCCGCACCGAGGGCACCCCGGTGACCACCAGCGCCGCCGGGCTCTCCACTCTGGTGCAGCTGGTCGCGGGCGGGCTCGGGGTGACGCTGCTGCCGCGTACCGCGCTCCGGGTGGAGACCGCGCGCAACGACCATCTGGCCACCGGCGACTTCGCCGATCCGGCGCCCGCCCGTCGGATAGCCCTGGCCATGCGGGCGGGCGCGGCGCGCACCGAGGAGTTCGAGGCGTTCGCGGAGGCTCTGCGGGAGGCGCTGCGGCCGCTGCCGGTACGGGTCGCCCGGACCACCTCCTGAACATGCCATCGGGGGCCGTTCCCTCAGGTGGGAACGGCCCCCGATGGCGGATGGCGGATGGCGGATGGCGGAAGTGCCTACTCCGTCCGCAGACCCTCCGGCCGCATCATCCGCCACAGCGGCGGCAGGCTCACCAGGGTCACCAGCAGGATGACCCCGCCGCCGACACCGGTCATGGTGGCGAGCCCGGTCCAGTCCACGGCCAGCGGCTGGCCGACCATCTTCAGCAGCATCACGCCCAGCGCCAGCCCGCCCGCGATCGACAGCGCCAGGCCCAGCACCACCGGGACCGCGGTCTGCCAGAGCACGGACCAGCTGAGCGTGGTGCGCCGGGTGCCGAAGGCGACCAGGACGGACAGCAGCCGCCTGCGGTCGCGGAGCTGCTCCAGGGTGGTCACGATCATGCTGGCCCCGATCAGCAGCAGGGTCGCGGTGGCGCCGATGAACAGGGCCTTGCGGATGACCGTGAACTCATCCGACTGCTCGGTGCTGGTGAGCCGCATGACATCGATCGTCGGGGAGAGCACCGCGCTGGCGTTGCGCACATACTCGACCCCGTCCGGCACCTTCGGGTCCAGCCGGATCATGGCCGACGCCTGGGGGTCGGGCAGATCGGCGACGTCGAAGGCGCCGGGGGTGGCGAAGATGCCGGTGCGTTCGCCGCCGCCCGGGTCCTGCCGGGGCTTCACCTTCGTGGCCGAGCGAGGGATCGTCCACACCTTCTTCTCGCGCAGGTCCGGCGTACCGTCGTCGTGGTAGGCGAGGTTGACCTTGGCGCCCGGTTTGGCGAAGCCCTCCCCTTCCCCGTAGTAGCTCGGCGAATCGACGAGGAAGACAGCGCCGTTCTTACAGCTGGTGATGCGGACCACCTCGCGGAGCGTGGGGCAGTCGGCGATGGTGATGGCCTCTTCCGGGACCGACGACGGATCGTCCTTGCTGCGGTGCACATCGGAGATGTAGTCCTCGGTGACACCGAGCAGATCGCGCACGCCCTTGGTCGTGCGGTACCGGTCGAAGGCGTCGTGGGCTTGGGTGCCGTTGGCCACCGGGACGCTCACCATCAGCTGGGCGCGGGTCGGGTCCTGGCCGGTCGACGTGGCGTCCTCGGCCTGCACGCTGGTGAAGAGCATCTGGAGGGCGAGGGCCCCGGCGACGGCGACCGTGATGCCGCTGACCGCACGCGAGGCGGTGCCGCTGCTGAGCTGGAGCCGGCGGGTGGCGAGCTGCCAGGGCACCGAGCCCCTGCCGCCGAACCGTTCCACCACGGCCTCGACGACCCAGGGCAGCAGCGCGGTGGTGCCGACGAGCACCAGTACGGCGCCGGCCGCGGCCTGGTACGCCTTCATGTCGCCGCCGCCGCTGCCGGACCCGAAGCCGCCCGCGAGCGGCAGCAGCAGGGCCATGCCCAGCAGCGGCAGCAGCAGCCGCCACCACAGACGGCGGCGCTTGGGCGTGGCGTTCCGTACGACCCCCAGCGGTTCGATGGCGATGCCGCGCAGGGCGACCAGCGTGACCATGACGGCCGAGGCGGGCACGGCCACCGCGACCGCCAGGGCGAGCGGGGTGGACGGCACGATGTCGGAGGCGAAGAAGCTGATGCCCCAGACCTCGATACCGCCGATGATCTCCCGCGCCAGCAGGAACAATCCGGTGCCGACGGCGAGTCCGAGGAGCGATCCGAAGAGCGACTCCCCGGCGGCTATCCGCCGGGTCATATGGATGTCGGCACCGACCAGCCGCAGCGCGGCCAGCCGCCGGTCGCGCCGCTCACCCCCGAAGCGGGCGGCGGTGGCGATGAAGATGAGCACCGGCAGCAGCAGCACCACACAGCCCACGATGATCAGCAGCAGCAGTGCGGGGTTGAGGGGCTCGGGCTTGCCGACGTTCTTGGTGCCCCAGCGGTCGATGCGGTAGTCGGAGCCCACCCGGTCGAAGGTCTTGTGGGTGATCCCCGCGTAGTAGCGCAGGTCGGACGGGCCGGAGAGGCCGTCGTGGGAGATGGTGCCGATGGTGCGGTAGGGGAAGCGGTCGCGCAGCAGCTTGCCGTCGTCGGAGTCGAGCAGCTTCTTCAGCGCGGGCGAGACCCACATCTGGCCGGGGTGCGGGAGATGGCCGATACCCGGAGGCTTGGGCGGGCTGTCGCCGTCGGGCGCCATCACCAGGCCCTCGATGTCCTGGTCGCGGTAGGTGGTGTTCGCCTGGCCGAGGCGGATGGTGTCGGGGCCGGGCTTGGGGTCCACCTCGAAGCCGAGCGCCGCGCGCCTGTCGGACCGCTCACCGCGCAGCTCGTACGCGGTGGGGATGGAGGAGGCCAGCAGCAACAGCGCCACCCCCAGGCCGACGCCCACCGCCGTCATGATCGTCCTGGCCCAGCTCTCCCGGCCGCCGGTGACCGCGAACCGGCCGCCCATGGCCAGATCGGCGGCCCAGCGGGTGACGGAGACGCGGGAGCGGGGCTCCTCCGCCGGGGCGTCCTGGCCGCTCATCGGACCCCTGCCATGTCGCGGGCCTTGCCGTCGCGGACGACGACCTCGCGATCGGAGTAGGCGGCGACCCGGGCCTCGTGGGTGACCAGCACCACGGCGGTACGGGACTCCCGGGCGGCCTCGGTCAGCAGCTCCATCACCCGCTCCCCGTTGAGCGAGTCCAGCGCACCGGTCGGCTCGTCGGCGAACAGCACCCGCGGCCCGGTGACCAGCGACCGGGCGACGGCGACCCGCTGCCCCTGGCCGCCGGAGACCTCACCGGGCCGTTTGTGCGCCACATCGGCGACCTCGAGCCGCTCCATCCATGCCGACGCCCGGTCCTCGGCCTCCTTGCGCTTGGTGCCGTTCAGCCGCAGCGGCAGCGCGACGTTCTCCACACAGCTCAACTCGGGGACGAGCTGGCCGAACTGGAAGACGAAGCCGAACTCGCCGCGGCGCAGACCGCTGCGCTCGGCGTCCGACAGGGTGGTCAGCTCGCGCCCGTTGTAGTGGACGGAGCCGGAGTCCGGCTTCACGATCCCGGCCAGGCAGTGGAGCAGCGTCGACTTGCCCGAGCCGGAGGGGCCCATGACGGCGACGACCTCGCCGGGGTGGATGGAGAAGTCCGCACCGTCCAGGGCGGGGGTGTGACCGTACGTCTTGTGCAGGGACGTGGCGATCAGCAGGGAGCCTGCCGGGGTCATGAACGCACCGCCTTGGCGAGTTGGCCGAGGCGGGCGGCGGTGAGTTCCAGCCAGCGCAGATCGGCCTCGAGATGGAAGAGGGCGTGGTCGCAGATGAGTTGGTCGCTGAGATCGCCACCGCGCTTGCGCTGGGTCAGATCGCGCATCAGCCGCAGATGTTCGGCGCGCTGGACGTCGAGGAGATCGGCCGCGTCGCGCCCGGTGAGCAGGGCGATGACGACCTTGGTGTAGAGGACCGACTGGAGGTAGGGCTCGGGCCTCTCGGGCTGGGTGAGCCAGCCCTCCACATCGGTGATGCCCGCGTCGGTGATGGCGTAGCGCTTGCGCTCCGGGCCACCGCCGTGCTCGATGCCGTCGACCTCCACCAGGCCGTTCTTCAGGAGCCGGGACATGGTCGAGTAGACCTGCCCGTAGTGCAGCGGGCGGTCGTGCCCAAATCTTTCGTCGAAGGCTCGCTTGAGGTCGTAGCCGTGGCGCGGGCCGCCCTCGAGGAGTCCGAGCAGGGTGTGGCCAATTGACATGCCCAGCACTCTACACCATGCGTATACCTGGAGTGTATAGCTACGCTACGGTATGCGTTTCCGCAGCTCAGAAGGGTGTGACAAGGATCAGGGCCGGTTCGGCTCGCGGCCGGTGCCCTGCGGGCCCTCGGTGGGGCCCGCACCCTCCGTGCCCTCGGCGGGCCGCCGCGGCGGGCGGCCTCGGCGCGGGATCGGGCGCGCCGCGCCGGGCAGCCGGCCCGCGTCCGCGAGCGCCTTGCGCAGCAGGAACTCGATCTGCGCGTTGGCGCTGCGCAGTTCGTCGTCGGCCCAGCGCGCGAGGGCGTCATGGACGGCCGGGTCGAGCCGCAGCAGCATCTGTTTGCGCTGCCGCGGCTGCCGTGCCTTCCGCCCGCTCTCGTCCGTCACTGGTACAGCGTGCCGGTGTTCAGAACGGGCTGCGGGGAGCGGTCCCCGCAGAGCACCACCATCAGATTGCTGACCATCGCGGCCTTGCGCTCCTCGTCCAGCGACACGATCTCCTCCTCGGCGATCCGGGCCAGCGCCGCCTCGACCATGCCGACCGCGCCGTCCACGATCTGCCGGCGCGCGGCCACCACCGCGCCCGCCTGCTGGCGCTGGAGCATCGCGGAGGCGATCTCCGGGGCGTAGGCGAGGTGGGTGAAGCGGGATTCGATGATGCGGACCCCGGCCGCCTCGACCCGGGCGTGCAGTTCGATGGCGAGCTTCTCGGTGATCTCCTCGGCGTTGCCGCGCAGCGAGAGGGCGTCCTCGTCGTGGGCGTCGTACGGGTACTCGATGGCGATGTGCCGGACGGCGGCCTCGGTCTGGGTGGCCACGAACTCCAGGAAGTCGTCCACCTCGAACATCGCCTGGGCGGTGTCCTCGACCTTCCAGACGACGACCGCGGCGAGCTCGATCGGGTTGCCGTAGGCGTCGTTGACCTTGAGTACCGCGGTCTCGTGGTTGCGCACCCGGGTGGAGATCTTCTCCCGGCTGGTGAGCGGGTTCACCCAGCGCAGCCCGTCGGTGCGGATGGTGCCGCGGTAGCGGCCGAAGAGCTGGACCACCCGGGCCTCGCCGGGCGCGATGGTGTTGAGGCCGCACATGGTGAGGATCGCGGCGATGATCACCACGATGCCGGAGACGATCAGCAGCGTGGACCAGGCGCCCTTGTGCTCGGAGGCGACGGCGGCGCCCGCGAGGATCAGCCCGACGCCGCCCGCGAGTCCGGCCAGGCCCCCGAGCAGGGCCAGTCCGCCGCTGACGTTGTGCGCGGGCCGCTCCCGGACCCGGGGCTCCGGGAGCGGCGGTATGTCGGCCCGGTCGGTGATGCCGTCGGTTGAGGTGGCGTCGGACATGGGAGGTCTCCCCGTTTCGTTCGGTGGTGTGTCTAGCAAAGTGATAGCACATTACGAGCCGGTGGCAACCCTTGGCGCCCGTAAGCCGTCAGTTCCCTTGGAGTGGGTGCTTTTTGTCACCTTCGGAAAAAGCTAGATCGATGGGCATT
Source organism: Streptomyces iranensis (assembly GCF_017874715.1). Classification (GTDB taxonomy): domain Bacteria; phylum Actinomycetota; class Actinomycetes; order Streptomycetales; family Streptomycetaceae; genus Streptomyces; species Streptomyces iranensis. The sequence continues at coordinate 147,151 of NZ_JAGGLR010000029.1, forward strand.
TGAGGGTTGTTGCGGTGTTAGTTTCATGAGCTGGCCTGGGGGGCTTACGGACTGGAGCGGCGGGAGCGATGGGTAGAGCGGAAGAGCGACGCGCACGGCAGAAGAGCGCTCGCAGAGCCAAGCGGGCGGCGAAGCCGGGGGGCATACGCCGCTTCTTCACCTGGAAGTGGCTGCTCGGCTATGTCCTGGGGCTCTGTGCGCTGTTCATCGGGGCGTTCTTCGTCCTCTATCTGTTGGTCGAGGTTCCGCCCGCCAACGCCGCGGCCAAGGCGGAGGCCAACGTCTACAAGTACAGCGACGGCACGATCATGGCGAAGGAGGGCAAGGTCAACCGGGAGTCGGTGCCGCTGTCCAAGATCCCCAAGGAGGTGCAGCACACCTTTGTCGCCGCCGAGAACAAGGACTTCTACGGCGACTCCGGCGTCTCGTTCACCGGCACCGCCCGCGGTCTCATCAACACCGCGCTGGGCCGGGGCAAGCAGGGTGGCTCCACCATCACCCAGCAGTACGTCAAGAACTACTACCTGAGCCAGGAACAGACCGTCAGCCGCAAGCTGAAGGAGCTGGTGATCTCGCTCAAGGTCGACCGGCAGAAGTCCAAGGACTACATCCTCGCGGGTTACATCAACACCAGCTACTACGGCCGCGGCGCCTACGGCATCCAGGCGGCCGCCCGCGCGTACTACGACAAGGACGTCGAGGACCTCAGCGTCGCGCAGGGCGCCTATCTCGCGTCGGTGCTCCAGGCGCCCAGCCAGTACGACTGGTCGGCGGCGGGCCCCAACGGCAAGCGGCTGGTGAAGGCCCGCTGGAACTACGTCCTCAACAACATGGTCGAGAAGGACTGGCTGTCCAAGAGCGAGCGCGAGGGCATGAAGTTCGACGTGCCCATCGAGCCCCGCCCCATCCCGGGCCTCGACGGTCAGGCGGGCTATTTCATCAAGGCTGCCAAGGATGAGCTCTTCAAGGCCGGGGTGGACGAGAAAGAGTTCGAGGCCGGCGGCTGGACGGTCACCCTCAACATCGACAAGAAGAAGCAGAAGGCGCTGGAGAAGGCGGTCCGCACCGAGCTGACGTCCAAGCTGGACCCGAAGAAGCGCAAGGTCGACGGGGACGCCCAGGTGGGCGCGGTTTCGGTGGACCCCAAGTCCGGTGGCGTCGTGGCGATGTACGGCGGCGCCGGTGCGACTGAGCACTACTTCAACAACGCCACCCGCGAGGACTACCAGCCCGCCTCCACCTTCAAGCCGCTGATCCTGGCCGCGGGGCTGGAGAACGGCTCCACCACGCAGGACAGCACCCCGATCACGGCGAGCACCATCTACGACGGCACCAGCAGACGGCCCGTCAAGGGCAGTGACACCGCCTTCGCCCCGCCGAACGAGGACAACAAGTCCTACGGCCCCATCTCCGTCCAGAAGGCCATGAACAACTCCGTCAACTCCGTCTTCGCGCAGATGGCGGTGGACGTGGGCCTGGACAAGGTGAAGAACACCGCCATCGACCTGGGCATGAGCAAGGACGCGGGTGGCTTCGACGTGCGCCCCGCGATGTCGCTGGGCGTGATGGGCGCCAGCCCGCGCGATATGGCCGGGGTCTACGCCACCCTCGACAACCACGGCAAGAAGGTCACCCCGGCGATAGTGAAGTCCGCCGAGAAGGGCGATGAACGGCCCCAGTTGCCCGATCCGACCAACGGTCAGGCGATCAGCCGCGGCGCCGCGGACTCCGTCACCTCCGTCCTCACCGGGGTGGTCGACGACGGCACCGGCCAGGCGGTGCGGCAGCAGGGCCAGGCGGTGGCGGGCAAGACCGGCACCTCCGACGACAACAAGTCCGCCTGGTTCTCCGGCTACACCCCCGATCTGGTCACCTCGGTCGGCATGTTCGGCGAGCAGAAGGGCGTCGGCAAGCAGGTCTCGCTCAAGGGCACCGCGGGCGGCGGCCGCGTCAACGGCGGTGACTTCCCGGCCAGGATCTGGGCCGCGTACACCCAGTCCGCGCTGAGCGGTCAGAAGGCGTCGAAGTTCGATCTGGACACCGACATGGGAGCGGCGGTCAAGCCGCCCGCGCCGCCGAGTTCGAGCGAAGCCTCGGAGTCGCCGTCCGCCAGCCCGTCGGCGAGCGAGTCCGCGAGCGAGTCGCCCTCGTCGTCCCCGTCGGCCAGCGAGTCCACGAGCGAGTCCCCGTCCGCCTCGTCCTCGGCGTCGCCGTCGGACGACGGCGACTCCCCGAGCCCGCCCGACCCGTCGAGCTCGGCCTCGGGCGACGACGGCGGCTTCCTCCGCAGAGACCAGGAGTGACGCCCGGTGCGGGCGTGCCGAGGGGCACGCCCGCACCGGACCGTATCGCCGCCGGATCAGCAGGCACTCAGTGACCGGCTTGGATTCGTGCCATGGCTCGGGCCGCGCGCCGACGCTCGGGGAGGGATGTGTCAATGGCTCCCGGGCCTTGGCCGGGGGTCCTACGCCACGCGTCGATCCGGCCGGCGAGAGCCTTCAGACGCCGATCCCCAGGTGCGACGTCGATCTGGAAGTGTGACTCCTTGGGTACCGGTTCGTCGCCACCCCAGCGGATGACACCGCCGCATTCGGCGAGGATGTCCCGAACCACCGTGACCTCTTGAGGGAACAGCCCGTTCCGCGCTCCTAGCGGGTAAGCGTCGGGGCGAATGGTAAGGGCGGTGCCGGATAAGTAGTTGCTCTCGAACGCGGTAGCGACCCTGCGGTCCGATGTATGGCCGTGCACCTCCTCGGGTCTGAGGTGTGAGTCGATCTCGTAGAAGAATCTTCTGGCTATGTAGGTCAGTACCGTGGCGGTCTCGCCATCGCGCAAGGCGACGGTAAGGGGGGAGCCTTCGACACGGTGCAGCGTGATGTCGTCGTGGCTGGTGACCGGCCAGCCATTGGCAGAGGTCTTCCTGGTCCACTCGCTGGTTGCCGGGGTGTGTCCGGTCTCGGCCGCTTGTGCCGTGCCCGAGTAGCCGGTGGCAAGGCCGATTCCACCCGCCAGACCGAACCCGGCGGTGAGGATTCCGCGTCGGGATATGGATGTCATGCTGTGGGGTCCCCTGTCTGTCGTGTTCGGCTGGTGACGGGCGGCCGATGGGAACGCCCGCGGATGAGGAGGGCGACTCCGGCGAGCATCCCGGTCATCGCGGCGAAAACCACGATGTTGACCCCAAGGGGCACAAGCTCCAGATGCGAGCCGTCGCTCCAACGGCATTCGCGCGAGAGCGGAAGATAACTCTCGACGAGTCGGACATTGCCTCGGGGCCCCTCATCGGGCATGGGGTTGCCTGCGGCTTTGAGACAGGCGGCGCGCGAGCCATCCATGTCGAAGGTGAGGAAGCCGCTGAGGTAGGCAAGGAGCCCAGCGCTCAGGCTGATGGCCATGACTTCGATACCCCGCCTACTTCCGATTGCGCTGCGGGAGAAGAACACACGCCGGGTTGCCATCGTGTGGACGACTTTGACGATGAGTAGTCCTGCGGACAGTGGCAGGCCGATGAGCGCCGTGACGGCCAGGACGCTCCCGGGGTCAACGTTCAACGTGTCTGCTTCTTGCGTGGGTCGCCGTGACGGGCGATGTACGTGGCACGCTGGCGAGTCTCGGCACCGACACGTGACTGCAGCGCGTCCGCGAATCCCAGCAGATACGACTCCAGTTTGGAGTAGGCGAGTGCGCCGGGGGCGGTCGTCGGGAAGCCGCCGGTGCTGTTGATGAGCCAGGTGATGCCGGCGATGATCAGGTCGTCGTCCTGCTGGGCGAAGAAAGCGTAGGAGACGTCGACGACGCCTTGATTGCTTCCGTGGAAGCGGTTTTGATAGAAACGCTTGAAGCGGGTCAGGTTTCCGCCGTTGACATAGTGGTCACGAAAGGCATCGACGATGTTCTTCCCGCTTCTGATCGCATTCGCGATCAGATAGCCGTCTGCGTCCTCCATCAGGTCCGCGTACCCAAAGGACGAATTGACGTCCGACTTGGCCAGCCGCGCCGCGCAGTAGGAACGCCCGTCTGCGTAGTCGTCCGCGTCCCTCCGCCATTCACCGTAGAATGTGGACAGATCGCCGGCCCATCCGGCGACGTCTCCCCGATTGGTGAGATTGCCGCTCGGTTGCTGCATCTTGTAGTGACCGCACATTGTCGCGAGCAGGTGCTCCGCACCAAGTTCGGTCGCGGTAAAACTGTCGATAAAGGTTCTTCTGATGCTCATGCCGTGCGATTCGGCGTAGTCGATGAATCCCGAGTCCGCACCGCCGAGGAGTAGCTTCCACTGGCCGTCGTTGTACGAGTCGCTGCGCACGTAGTCCATGACCAGCAGATTCGGGTCGCCCTTTCCGTAGGAGCGGGCGAGGTCGTACAGCTCCTGGATGTAGCCGATGAAAGCATCGGTCGGTGTGCCCGGGGTGTTGATCGAAGAGGCGCCGAAGTCTGCCCCCGACTTGTGAACCACACGGTCGAGATCGAAGGAGTCGCCGCCGTTGACGAACTTGAATTCTTTGATCTGGTTGAAGGCCCAGTTCTTGGGCAGGGAAAAACCGAGGTTTCCGGAGAAGCCCCAGGACATGCCCGAGACGAACGCCCATCGGATGTCCGCCTCGGTCGTCGCACGAATGCATACGTTCCGCGAGCCGTAGACACCCGGGACATAATGTCCACTCCGGGAGGCCAGGCCGGACCGGACCCCGTAGAAATAGGGCAGGATGTTACTGGTGATCTCGGGATCGGTGGCATCGTAGTCCACCGCGAAGTAGATGGTGGTACCGCGATTGAAGCCGTAGTATTTGGCGCGCTCATGGGCCTTCAGCCCGTGCTGATAACCGCTCGTGTAACTGAAGTCGGCCAGCTTTCGGGCGCCGTACTGGAAAATCGGAAAACAGCGCATCCCCGCGTCGAAGATGGTTTGGAGTTCGCCGGGCTTGATCTCCTTGTCCAGGGTTCCGCCCGGCTCTTCGTCCAAATACCGCCCGACGGAGTCGTATCCGGCCGCTTTGAGGGCGGCGGCACGGGAGGCGGTGATGGTGAACCGCGTGTCGCACGCGGTCGCTGGACGGTCGGGGTCGCCCATCGATACCAGCAACTGGGCCCACGTCTGGTAGTTTCCGCCGCCGGTCTTGTCCAGCTGAGAGAATTCCTGGAAAGCTCGTATGTACGATTCGAGTTGATCGTCGTAGGTATCCGTGAAGGACGCCTCGCGGGTGTTGTACTCCCCGTTTGTGGTCCGGTACCAGGCCGGTCCGTTGAACACGGCACCGGCCGAGAAGAGTTGGACGAAGAGCCCGTTGTCCCCCTTGTTGACGGGGTGGGCGAGAAGCCCGGCCTGAGTGGCCGGGCCAAAATTTCCGGTAGCCGCGCTGTCCGCCAGACCGATCGCGTATTGGATCGCCTTCATCAAGGCCTTTTGTGCATCGCGGGAGTAGATTCCGTCGCAGGGAATCAGGTAGAAGGACTCCTTCTCCCAGTACCGTCCGTTCAGCCATCGCTGTATGTTGCGGACCTTGTCGGTGCCACCGCCAACGACGACGTACGCGTCCATCGTCAGCAGGGCTTTCACCGCCTTGGGCGGAATCGAAGTGGCCAGCGGCAGTCCCATGTCGTCGAGCATGTCGGCGCATGCTGTCTGGGTGTTGAAGCCGTATCCGCCATCGATGTCACCCGCGTGGTAGCCCTTGCAGAAGAAGCCGGACTGGGCGATCTTCACGATGTTCTGGTTCGTCTCGGTGGACTTGATGCCGCCGCGCTTGGTGACTTCGGCCAACGTTGAGGGGCCGAAGCTGTCGGACAGCGCGGTGATGCCCAGTTCATGCTGGAGAGCCCGGGTCAGTGAGTACATCACGGACCAGCCCGTTTTTCCGTCCTCCGGACATGTCGTATAGCCGCTGACGCCGCGATATGTCGAGTTTACCCACTTCTGCGCCTTCAAGACCATCTGGTCGACCATACCGAAAGACTCCCTCTTTGTTTGAAAAGGGGTAGATAGTGATCGAAACGCACTGAAACCTATATGTAGAGGCAGTCACGACGAAAGATGAAGATCAGCCAGTTTGGAAGGTGAAATGCTGACGACTGTGGTCAAGAGAAGACCTGTCGACAGATTGCCCGCCGAAGGTTGGCAGCCAGGTTTCGTCTTCGGAAGTGCCGAACATCTCGGGGAGTCCGCCGTAAATCTTGTGACGGCCGGTGCGGGCGTGCCGTGGGGCGCGCCCGCACCGGACCGCGGGTCCGTATCGCCGTACGGCCGTCAGAAGTTCTCCTCCAGCTGGCTCTTCAGCATCGCGAGGGCGAAGAAGCCGTAGAAGCCGATGGCCAGCAGCATCATGCCCAGCCGGGGCCCGCGCAGCCGTACTGCGGTCGGCAGATCGCGGCGGTTGAGCCGGATCAGCAGGGCCGTGTAGACGAGGGTGACGATGGAGGCGGTGCAGGTGGAGATGGTCAGCAGCACGATCGGCTGGTTCACCCCGGACAGCAGGATCGCCGAGCCGATGGCGACCTCGGCCCACACCACCGCGAAGTACAGCCGTCCCTCGGTCCAGAAGGCCGAATCGCGCAGGTAGTTGCGCTTGGCGAAGTCGCTGACCACTCGTCCGATGATGTCGAGCAGACCGATCGAGGCGGCCCAGAGCGAGACGGTGGCCACCGCGAAGAAAAGGATCTTCAGCCAGTCGCCCACCTGCTGCCCCAGCAGATCGCCCTGGAGCCGCAGGAACTCCGGGCTGTTCTCCACGTCGTCGCGTCCGAAGAGGGTTTCGTACGCGAGCATGCTCATCAGCCCGATCGTCACCAGGCAGATCACGAAGAACGACAGGATGTGCTCGGTGTTGGCCCGCCGCCACCACACCCGCCAGCGGGCCAGATTGGCCTCGTCCTGCGGAAAGGCGTAGCGGTCGGCGCCCGATGCCTCCGACTGGCCGGTGATGGGGGAGACCAGCTTGGGGACATGGGCGCCCATGCCGTAGCCCTTGTCCCGGATCCAGTTGCTGAGCACCAGGTTGTGCACCCCGCCCGCCCCGGCGGCGCCCAGCGCGCTGAGGATCATGGTGAAGGTGATGCCGCCCGGGATCCGGCCGACGCCGGTGACGGTCTTCTCGCCCGCCGTGGTCCAGGTGTGCCAGCCGATGACGGCGACCGCGACGACGGCGAGGAAGAACAGCGTCAGGATGACCTTGACCAGCTCGACCTTCTCGATCGTGCGGTAGACCACCGGTGAGACGGTCAGCACCACCCCGAAGCCCACCAGCGAGCCCACGGTGATCCAGACGACATCGCCGCCGCCGGTCAGATAGGTGAGCACGGTCGATCCGGAGGTGGCCCAGCCCGGCCAGACGTACTGGAACGCCCCGGCCAGGCAGATCAGGATGCCCCACGCCTTGGACCAGCGGGAGAATCCGGCGACCACGGTCTGCCCGGTGGCCAGGGTGTAGCGCTCGATCTCCAGGTTGATCACCGTCTGGATGGCGAGGGTCACCACCGCGAGCCACAGCAGCCCGAGCCCGCCGACCGAGGTCAGATACGGCCAGAGGATGATCTCGCCCGCCGCCATGCCGATCCCGACGGCGACGACCCCCGGTCCGACCATCGTGCGCAGCGGTGGTGGATCGGGCAGATCGAGACAGTCGGGCGGGGCGGCGGTGGGGGACGGGCGCTGGGCGGGCGGTGTCGACGACGCTGACGACATGGCGGCTCCTCGGGGGACGGCGAGGCCGTATCCGGACGGGGGGAGGGGGGTTTCAGCGGGTGCGGGCGTGCTGGGCGGCCAGGCGTACGGGCGCGTTGGCCGCGCCATAGCCCTGGTAGCCGTCGATCCGCTGGACGATCTCGAAGAAGACCCGGCCGACGGTGGCCGTGTACAGATGCAGGAAGGTGCCGCTGTCGTCCTGGTCGTAGAGCAGGCCCAGTTCCCGCAGGGTGCGATGGAGCCCGGGGTCCAGCTCATGGCGCGCTTCGAGGTCGTCGTAGTAGTTGTCGGGGATGGGCAGCAGGGGCGCACCGCGTTCCCGCAGCCGGCGCGCGGTGGCGACGATGTCCCGGCTGTGCAGCGCGATGTGCTGCCACAGCGAGCCGGAAGGGCCCGAACCCGGGCGGATCTGGGCCACGTTGAGCGCGAGCCGTACCGAGCCGTCGGCGCCTGAGACGGCCCGGCTGCGCAGCAGCCCGTACGGATCGGCCAGTTCCAGGGACTCATGCGGCCGCAGTCCCAGGACGGCGCGGTAGAACAGCGACGCCTCGTCGAAGTGGTACCGGGGCTGGGTGAGCGCCACATGGTCGATATGGGTGATCCCGGCGGGGGCGGCGGAGGCGGCGCGCGGGGATATGACACAGGCTCTGAAGTCGCCGGTCCAGCTGGGGTGGTCGGGGTGTTCGGTGCGGCAGAAGAAGAGCTCGGTGGAGTCGGGCGCGGCGACCGCGTCCAGCGGGGCGTCCGCCACGGCCCGGTGGCGCGGCAGTACGGGGGCGAGCAGGGCCCGCGCCCGGCCCGCGGAGGCGGCCGGGTCGGGGGTCTCCAGCCCGATGGCGGCGAGCGCCGGTTCGGGGTGCCCGGTGGTGGCGTCGAGGCCGGAGTTGAGGACGATCCGGGCGTCGCCCTGCTCCCAGAGCTCCACGGGCTTGGAGTGGTGGCGGCCGGTGCGGGCGAAGCCCAGCTCGGTCAGCAGGGCGGGCAGCTCGAGGCCGGTGGAAGCCAGTTCGGCGAAGGCGAAGCCGGTGGGGACGACGGGGGCGGGCAGGTCGGTGCGGCCCGCGGCCTCCTCCAGGGCGATCAGCGAGCGCAGCGCGTCCACGGCGGTGCGGGCGGTGTCGCCCTGCCGGAAGACGTCGTTGAAGACCTCCAGGGACAGCGGCCCGTCGTAGCCGGTCCGCAGCACGTGCTCCAGCAGCCCGGCCACGTCGAGGCCGCCCTGGCCGGGGAAGCAGCGGTAGTGGCGGCTCCACTGGAGGACGTCCATGGCCATCAGCGGGGCGTCGGCGAGCTGGAGGAAGAAGATCTTCTCGCCGGGGATCTCCTCGATGCCCTTGGGGCCCGAGCCGCGCGAGAGGATGTGGAAGCTGTCCAGGCAGGTGCCGAGCGCCGGGTGGTCGGCCTGCCGGACGATCCGCCAGGCGTGGTCGTAGGTGTTCACATGCCGCCCCCAGGCCAGCGCCTCGTAGGCGATGCGGATGCCGTGGGCGGCGGCCCGCTCGGCCAGCAGCCGCAGCTGCTCGGCGGCGAGGGCGTCGTCGTCGAGGGCGGCCGGGGAGACGCTGGAGCACACCAGCATCAGATCCGCCCCGAGCCGCTCCATGACCGCGAACTTCTTCTCGGCCCGGCGCAGCGTGCGGGCCAGGAGGTCCTCGGGGACGGCCTCGACGTCGCGGAACGGCTGGAAGAGGTCGATGGTGAGGTCGAGTTCGGCGGTCCGGTCCCGGACCCGCTCCGGTGACAGGGGGCTGGCCAGCAGGTCGTTCTCGAAGATCTCGACCCCGTCGAAACCGGCCGCGGCGATGGCGGTGAGCTTCTCCTCGAGGGTGCCGCTGAGGCACACGGTGGCGATGGACTTGCGCATGATCAGCCTCCGGCGGGGAGCTCGAGCAGGTCGGAGAGGTCGGTGAGCATCCGTGTCGCGTCGGGTTCGCGGCCGGTGAAGAGGCGGAAGGCGTCGGCGGCCTGGAAGACGGCCATGCCGCCCCCGTCCAGGGTGCGGCAGCCGGCCGCGCGGGCGGCGGCCAGCAGCGGGGTCTCCAGCGGGCGGTAGACCACCTCGGCGACCCACAGCCCGGCCCGCAGCAGTTCGGCGGGCAGCGGCAGCCCGGGGTGGGCGGCCATCCCGGTGGGGGTGGCGTGCACCAGCCCGTCGGCGCCGCCGACGGCCTCCGGGAGCCCGCCGGGCGAGACGGTACGGACCCGGGCCGCGCCGAACCGTGTCGCCAGCGTCCCGGCGAGCCCTGCGGCCCGCGCCGGGTCGGTGTCGGCCAGCGTCAGCCGGTCGGCGCCGACGGTCAGCAGCGCGTGGGCGACGGCCGAGCCCGCCCCGCCCGCGCCGAGCAGCACGATCTCGCCGGTGGGCGCGTCGGGCAGACCGCGGGCGAAGGAGCGGGCGAAGCCGGACCAGTCGGTGTTGTGGCCGATCGCCCGGCCGTCCTCGCCGAAGACCACCGTGTTGACCGCGCCGAGCAGTGCGGCGTCCTCCGACAGCCCGTCGAGATGCTCGATCACCGTCTGTTTGCAGGGATGGGTGATGTTGAGCCCGTCGAAGCCCAGCCGGGCGGCGGCCCGCACCAGCTCGCCGACCCCGTCCGGGCCGAGCCCCAGCGGATCGATGTCGATCAGGCGGTAGAGATATCGCAGCCCGTGGCGGTCGGCCTCGCGCTGGTGGAGGGCGGGGGAGAGCGAGGGGCCCACGCCGGATCCGATCAGCCCCACCAGAGCGGACCCCCGCCCCTCCCGCGCCCCGCGTGACTGCCGCGCACTGCCCCGCATACCGGCGACCTCCCGCCTTCCCGGCTAATGTACGAACTGGTTCGTTAGTAGCGTGGACAGTAAAGGCCCAGGACCGCCCTCTTGTGAACCCCCTGGACGTAGAGTGGCCCCAGCATGAGCGATCAGCCGCCGAAGAACAGCCGCCTCCGTGACGCCGTCCGCACCCAGGCCGAGATCCTGGACGTCGCCACCCGCGAATTCGCCGAACGCGGCTACGCCGGGGCCCGCGTCGATGAGATAGCCGCCCTCACCCGCACCACCAAGCGGATGATCTACTACTACTTCGGCGGCAAGGAGCAGCTCTACATCAAGGTCCTGGAGCGCGCCTACACCGGCATCCGCGAGGCCGAACAGGCCGTGGACGTCACCGGTCTGGACCCCGCCGGGGCCATCCGCCACCTGGCCGAGCTGACCTTCGACCACCACACCGAACACGCCGACTTCATCCGGCTGGTGTCCATCGAGAACATCCACCGGGCCGAGCACCTGGCCAAGTCCGAGACGCTGGCCAAGGCCGGCACACCGGTGATCGACCTGATCTCCGGGATCCTCGCCCGCGGCCGGGAGCAGGGCGTGTTCCGGGACGACGCCGACGCCGTCGACGTCCACATGATGATCAGCTCGTTCGCCGTCTTCCCGGTGGCCAACCAGCACACCTTCGGCACCCTCTTCGGCCGTGACCCCCTGGACCCGGGGCGCCGCGCCCACTACCGCCGGATGGTCGGCGACATGGTCGTGGCGTACCTCCGCACCGGGTCCTGAACCGTACGGCTACGGCGCAGGACCCGTCGCGAACGGGGGCGGGGCGGCTCAGGACGGCATCGCGAGCTCGAACCAGACGACCTTGCCCGTGGACAGCCGGGTCGCGCCCCAGCGCCGCGCCATCCGGTTCACCAGATACAGCCCGCGCCCGCCCTCGTCGGACGGCCGGGCCTGGCGCAGCCGGGGCAGCTGCGGCACGTCGTCGCCGACCTCGCAGCGCAGCACGTCCGTGCGCAGCAGCCGCAGCGTGATGGGCCGCTCCGCGTAGCGCACCGCGTTCGTCACCACCTCGCTGACCAGCAGCTCCACCGCGTCCGTCAGATCGTCCAGGTCCCAGCGGGCCAGCGCCCGGCGGGCCAGCCGACGCGCCTGCCCGGCGGTCTGCGCCTTGGGGTCCAGGAACCAGTACGCGACATCGCTGGGCGCGATGCCCTCGAACCGGGCCGCGAGCAGCGCCACGTCGTCGTCGCGGTCGCCGGGGCCGAGCATGTCCAGCACCTCGTCGCACAGCGGCTCCAGCGGCGGCGGGTTGGGGCCGGTGAGCCGGGCGGTGGCGGTCAGCCGCTCCCGCAGCTGCTCGATCCCGGTCCACACATCCCGCATCCGCGACTCGACAAGACCGTCGGTGTAGAGCATCAGGGTGGCCCCGGCCGGGGCGTCCAGCTCGACCGCCTCGAAGTCGACGCCGCCGACCCCGATCGGCGCCCCCGGCGGCACCCGCAGCACCTCGGCGCGGCCGCCCCGGTGCAGCAGGAGCGGCGGCGGATGGCCCGCGTTGGCCACCACGATGCGGTGCGCGACCGGGTCGTAGACCGCGTACAGGCAGGTGGCCATGCGGTCGGTGCCCAGCCGCTGGGCCTGCTCGTCCAGGTGGTGCAGCACCTCCTGGGGCGGCAGGTCGAGCCCGGCCAGGGTCTGTGCGGTGGTGCGCAGCTGGCCCATGATCGCGGCGGAGGTCATCGAATGGCCCATCACATCGCCGACCACCAGCGCCACCCGGTTGCCCGGCAGCGGGATCGCGTCGTACCAGTCGCCGCCGACCCGCGCGGTCTCGGCCGCGGGCAGATAGCGGCTGGCCAGCCGGACGCCGGTGGGCTGCGGCAGCGAGTCGGGCAGCATGGTGCGCTGGAGCTCGTCCGCGATGTACACCTCGCGCCCGTACAGCACCGCCTTGTCGACGCCGAGCGCGGTGTGGGTGGCCAGCTGGGCCGCCACCAGCAGATCGTCGGGTTCGAACGGCGGCCGGTCCGGGCGGCGTACGAAGACGGCCGCGCCGATCACCCGGCGGCGGCCGCGCAGCGGCGCCAGCACGGTGCGCTGACCGGTCGCCACCGAGGGGCCCTCGCCGAGCAGTTCCGGCAGCGCGGCACGGGCGGCCTGGGAGTCGCCGAACACCGGCCGCACCCCGCGCAGCACCTCGGCCAGCGGGCCGCCCGCCTCCACCTCGCACAGCTCGGCGGCCGGGCCGCCGCCCACGGCGGGCGACAGATCCGGCTGGGAGGGCAGCAGCGAAAGCCGGCCGCTGTCGGTGTCCGGGTCCAGCGGGATCCGGTCGGTGCGGCGCAGCCGCAGCACCACCGGGCCGACCGGGCGCTCGTCACCGACCGGCAGCGGATCGCGCAGATAGACCAGGATCGCGTCGGCGAAGGTGGGCACGGTGGCCCGGCACAGGCCCAGCACGATCTCGTCCAGGTCGATGCCCCGGGCGATCCGGCGCGTCGCGGCCCCCACGAACCGCAGCCGGTCGCCGCCCCGGTCCCGCGCGGTGGCCGCCTCGGCCGCCGCGGTGCCGCCCGCGGGCGGCACCGTGGGCACCCCGCCCTCCGGCGCGCTGTAGGCGACCTCACCCGCCGTGGCGGCCGCGGTGTGGGGGTCGCCGGATCCGGATGCTCTGCGGGCGTCGTTGGATCCGGGTGCTGTGTGTGCTTCGCCGGACCCGGCCGCCGCGTGGGACTCGCTCGCCCCGGCCGCCGAATGCGCCTCGCCGGGTCCGGCCGCCGCGTGGGCCTCGCCGGATCCGGTTGCCGTATGTGCTTCGCCGGGTCCGGCCGCCGCGTGGGCCTCGCCTGGCCGCTCCGGATGCTCGCCCGCGCCGGTGCCCCGGCGCGCCGCTCCCCGGCCGCGCCCGTCGCCCTGGGCGGCCGGGGGCTGCTCGTCGGGGCCGGTGCCGCCGTTCGCTCCCGGCCGGCGCGACGCGCCTCTTGCGGCATTGCGATCCGCGTCCCACACAGGCTCGCCCTCCGGTGTGCCGTGCTCCGGCTGCGCCGGGTGCTCGCTCTCCGCCGTGTTCCGGCGCTCCCTGCCTCCGCCACCGCGCGCCGCGGCGGCGCTCCCCCGACCGTCCGCCCCGTCCGACCCGCTCCCGCCGCGGCCGCGCCGAGCGGGCCCCGTCCGGTCGGCGCCCTCGCCGCGCTCGGGGGCGGCGCCGCGCCCTCTGGCGCGGGGCGCGGGCTCCCCGTCCGGACCCGGGGGTCCGTCGTGGGCCGCCGGGCCGGCGGAGCCGTCCGTGCGGTAGGCCGGACGCCGGCGGTCGTCGCCCGGCTCCTGGCCGGGGGCAGCCGTCTGCCGCACGGCGGTCCGCGGGTCCGGGACCGCGCCGTGCGCGTCGTCGGGCGCGGCCGCGCCCGGGGCGGCGGCAGAGGTGGCCGCCTGCCGCCTGTTGTGGGAGGTGGGGTGCTCCGTCACGCGTGGGTTTCCATCCGTCCGGGGCCGTGCGCCCGCGTCTCGTGGGCGCACCGAGTGTCAGGCACGTCGTCGGCAGTTCAGATAGAGCTGGATCTCGGGTGGTACGTCCGTGCTGGCCGGGGCGTACGCGTGCGAGTCCTCCCCGGCGATCTCGAAGCCCGCATCGCGGACGGCCTGGCGCAGCTCGTCCCGCAGATATCCGGATACCCGGACCGAGTTGCCGAGGAACGGAATGAGGAAGTCGTCGACGTCCGCCTCCACCATGCCCAGCCCCAGCAGCCCCCCGGGTCTGAGGGCGGCGTGCAGGGTCCGCAGTGCGTACGGGATCTCCGGGCGGGGCAGCAGCAACAGCGTGAAGTAGGCGGCGATGCCGTCGAACGGGCCGAGCTCCTGGGGGCCTCCGGGGCCGTACCGGCCGCCCACCCGCAGATCGACGATGTCCACATGGTGGAAGGTGGCCTCCGGCACATTGTCCCGGGCCAGCTTGAGCATCCCCGGGGAGATGTCGATCCCGACCACCTCGTGCCCCGCGTCGACCAGCTGACGGGCCGTGGGCAGGCCCGTGCCGCAGCCGGCGTCGAGCACCCGGGAGCCGGGCGGAAGCGTTTCGGCCAGCCAGCGGCCGGCGTCGAGCTGGCCCTCCTTGTGCGGAAAGGCGTCGTCGTAGCGGTCGCCGATGTGGTCGAAGGCTTCCGCCTGACCGCTGCGGTCCAGCGCGAGACGGTCGAAGTCCTCGTAGCCCTCGTAACCGTCCCCTTGCTCGTCCTCACCGCTCACGACTCCGCCCCCTCCTGTGACATTACGTCAGATCTTGCGCATCGCCCGTGACTTGCGCCGGCGTCTGGTGTCCCGCATGGGCAGTGTTCCGGACGACGATCCTACGTTTGAAACACTGGGACACGACAAGAGGTTCATGACCTCGAGTGTGCCGAGGTGTGCTTCTTGTCCGTACGGCCCCAGTCCGCCGGAAGCGCGGGCACGGACCACGCGGGGTCGGGCCGCCAGTTCTCCCACCCGTCCCGGAAGGGCGCTCCCCAGGACTCGATGGCCGCCGTGGCCGCCCGGCCCGCGGCCCGGACCCGCTCCGCCTGCTCGGGGCCCATCAGCCCGGCCCGCTGCGCCTGCGCGAACTCGTCCTCGTCCTTCCATTCCCAGCTCCGGTCGGGGTAGACCGCGATGTCCAGGAAGTGGTCCTCGGAGTCCACTCCGCGGTGCCGGCGGACCAGCGGCTCCTCCAGGTTCACGTACCAGTTCTTGAATCGCCAGCCGTTGTCCCAGAACAGCCACACCGACCACGGCTCGCCGGGCCGGGCCAGCTTCAGCACACCGGTGCCGAACCACTGGGACCGCGCGGTGGTCCGCGGCTTGGTGTACCGGGTGGACAGCGGCTCGTGGTGCACCGAGGTGCCGTCGGTGAGCTGCGGTTTGACGCAGACGGTGCCGGGGGCGAGCCAGACGGCGAGCAGCTCCGCGGTGTCCTTCACGACGGTCACGGGACGGCAGATGTGGATGAGATCGGAGGCGTTGGCCCGATAGCGCCACAGAATATGGTCGCCCGGTGCCCACCGGGCGATGTCCGCCGTCCCCGTCGTCTCCACGATGTCCGCTGTCATGAGCAGATCTTAGGTGCGCACGGGCCGCGATGCCGTGACCTACGACGCAACCGGGGACCAACGCCCGGCTAAGGGTGTGTCATGCGCAGGACGTCAAGAGCCTCGTCCAACTGGTCCAGGGTCAGCAGTCCGCGCTCCACATAGCCGGACTCCAGCACCACCTCGCGGATCGTCCTGCGCTCCGCGAGCGACCGCTTGGCCACCTTCGCCGCCTCCTCGTAGCCGAGGTAGCGGTTGAGCGGGGTGACGACGGACGGTGAGGACTCCGCGTACTCCCGGGCCCGCTCGGCGTTGGCGGTGATCCCGTCGATCGTGCGGTCCGCGAGCAGCCGGGAGACATTGGTCAGCAGCCGGATCGACTCCAGCAGATTCTTGGCGATCACCGGGAGCATCACATTGAGCTCGAAGTTCCCGGCCGCCCCGGCCGTGGCGACGGTGGTGTCATTGCCGGTCACCTGCGCCGCGACCATCAGCGTGGCCTCGGGGATCACCGGGTTGACCTTCCCCGGCATGATCGACGAGCCGGGCTGGAGATCGGGCAGCGCGATCTCGGCGAGCCCGGTGCGCGGGCCCGACGCCATCCAGCGCAGATCGTTGGCGATCTTGGTGAGGCCGACGGCGATGGTCCGCAGCTGCCCGGACGTCTCGACCAGCCCGTCCCGCGCGCCCTGCGCCTCGAAGTGGTCCCGGGCCTCGGTCAGCGGCAGCCCGGTGGTGCGGGTCAGTTCGGCGATGACGGCGGCGGCGAACCCGGGCGGGGTGTTGATCCCGGTGCCCACCGCCGTACCGCCCAGCGGCAGCTCGGCCAGCCGGGGGAGCGAGGCGCGCAGCCGCTCGATCCCGTACCGCACCTGGGCCGCGTAGCCGCCGAACTCCTGACCGAGGGTCACCGGAGTGGCGTCCATCAGATGGGTCCGCCCCGCCTTCACCACCTCGGCGAACTCGGCGGCCTTGCGCTCCAGCGCCTCCGCCAGATGGGTCAGGGCCGGGATCAGATCGCCGGTGACGGCCGCGGTGGCCGCGATGTGGATGGAGGAGGGGAAGACGTCGTTGGAGGACTGGCTGGCGTTGACGTGGTCATTGGGGTGCACCGGGCGGCCCAGGCGCTCGCTCGCCAGGGTGGCCAGCACCTCGTTGACGTTCATGTTGGACGAGGTGCCGGAGCCGGTCTGGAAGACGTCCACCGGGAAGTGGTCGTCCCAGCGGCCCCCGGCGACCTCGGCCGCCGCCTCCGAGATCGCCCCCGCGACGTCCTTGTCCACCACGCCCAGCTCGGCGTTGACCAGGGCGGCCGCGCCCTTGATCCTGGCCAGCGCCTGGATGTGCGCCCGCTCCAGGTGCTGGCCGCTGACGGGGAAGTTCTCCACCGCCCGCTGGGTCTGGGCGCGCCACTTGGCGTGTGCGGGCACCCTGACCTCTCCCATCGAGTCGTGCTCGATGCGGTAGCCCTCCTGGGGGCTGTCGTCGCGGTGGCTCTCGTCGGTCATGGGGACACCTCCGTCCAGCACAGCGTCTTCACGTCACGCCGTGTTCCCGCGCCCGCTGAGCCGAACGGGTGAGCCCGGTCACCGTACGGCCTCGGGCGCCCGCGGGGTGTCCACCTCGCCGGTCCGCTTGAGCTTCTGCCACGGCAGCAGGGCACCGGTGGCCGCGGTGACGCAGGAGTGCAGCAGCACCAGATACATCAACTGGCGGTAGGCGATCTGCTGCAACGGCAGTACGGCCAGTGCCCGGTAGTTCTCCCGGTCCAACCGGAACGCGTACGCCGCGCCCAGCAGCTGCACCAGCAGCAGCGCCGCCCACGCCAGCAGCGAGCGCACCGGGTCCAGGAAGATCACCCCGTAGAGGGTGAAGAGGTCGATCAGCGGCGCGCACAGCGGGGTGAGGATCTGGAAGAGCACCACCAGCGGCATCCCCACCCGCCCGAACCGCCCCGAGGGGCCCCGGTCGATGAGCGAGCGGCGGTGCTTCCACAGCGCCTGCATGGTGCCGTAGGACCAGCGGTAGCGCTGCTTCCACAGCTGGCCGAGGGAGCTGGGCGCCTCGGTCCAGGCGCGGGCGTGCTCCTGGTAGACCACCCGCCAGCCGGCCCGGTGCAGGGCGATGGTGATGTCGGTGTCCTCGGCCAGGGTGTCCGCGCTCATGCCCCCGGCCTCCAGCAGCGCCCGGCGGCGGAAGGCGCCGATCGCGCCGGGGATGGTGGGCATGCAGCGCAGCAGGTCGTACATCCGCCGGTCGAGGTTGAAGCCCATCACGTACTCGATGTGCTGCCAGGCGCCGATCAATTTCCCCCGGTTGCCGACCTTGGCGTTGCCCGCCACCGCGCCCACCCGTGAGTCGGCGAACGGGCGGACCAGCTCGCGGATGGTGGTGGGCTCGAAGACGGTGTCGCCGTCCATCATCACGATCAGCTCGTGGCGAGCATGGGCGATGCCCCGGTTGAGGGCCGCGGGCTTGCCCGCGTTGGCCTGGCGCAGCACCCGTACGTTGGGCAGCCCCATCGCCTCGGCGATATCGGCGGTGCCGTCGGTGGAGCCGTCGTCCACGACCAGGATCTCGATGGGGTGGGTGGAGGCGGACAGCGACTTCAGGGTGTTGGCGATGCACTCCTTCTCGTTGTACGCGGGCACGATCACGGTCACCGGATCGGTGACCTCCTGCACCCGGCTCCAGCGCCGCCGCTCCCGGGAGCGCCGGTGCCACCAGGCGAGGACCACCATCAGCAGTAGCCGCCCGATCACCGAGAAGCCCACCAGCCCCAGCAGCCCCATCAGGAACGGCAGCGCGCTGTGGCTGAGCGCGGCCGCCCAGATCAGCGCCCGGCCCTCCCAGACCGGCAGGGTGCGGGCCGGGTGGTTGGCGCTGTGGGCACCGAGCGCGCCGGTGACCGTGGTGAAGGAGTAGCCCTTCTTCTTCATCCGCTCGATGTACAGCGACAGCGCCTTCACCGTGCGGGCGCGGTTGCCGCCCGCGTCGTGGAAGAGCACCGACGCGCCCTTCCTGCCCTCGGGGGTGGCGTTCTGGACGATCTCCTTCACCGGGGGCCGCTGCCAGTCCTCGCTGTCGGTGTCCACGAAGGCGCTGACGTAGCCCTTGGAGCCGATGTGCTGCTGCACCGGCCAGGTGCGGTCGTCCAGCGCGCGCACCTTGGAGGCGTACGGCGCGCGGAAGAGCGAGCTGGTGATGGACGCCGCACCGGCCAGGGCCAGCTGGGACTGGGCCAGTTCGCGGTCCATGCGCCCCTTGTCCTGGTACGACAGGTCGACATGGGAGAAGGTGTGCACCCCGACCTCATGGCCCGCGGCCCGCATCCGGCGGACCAGCTCCGGATGGCGGATCACCATCTGGCCCAGTACGAAGAAGGTCCCCCGCACCTTGTGGCGGCGCAGCACGTCGAGGATCTCCGGGGTCCAGCGCGGGTCCGGGCCGTCGTCGAAGGTCAGCGCGATGGTCTTGGCCGGGATGGCGTGCTCGGTGGCCTTTCCCCGGCGGTCGAAGGTGATCACCGGGCCGCCCTTGCGCAGCCGGTCGGGGACCGTGCGCGAGGCGTGTGAGCGGTACACCCGGGCGTCGTTGCCGACCTCGGCGTGCAGATAGCCGTCCAGCAGCAGGGTGCACACCAGCGCGAGCAGGGTCGCGAGGGCGAGCACCATCCGGGTGCGGGTGCGGAGCTTGCGCAGCTTGACGGTACGGAACCTGCTCCTGAGCCCGCCGGTGAACCTGAGCTTGCCGGTGAGCCTGAGCCCGCCGGTGAACCTGAGCTTGCCGGTGAGCCTGAGCCCGCCGGTGAACCTGAGCTTGCCGGTGAGCCTGAGCCTGCCCCTGGCGCCCGGTCCGCCCGTGCGGAGGCGCGCGGCACGGCGGCCGGCGCCGGTCAGCCGGAACACCGTACGGGGCGCGCCGTCCTGACGGGCCGCGGGGAGCCGGCGGCGCGGCCGCGGCAGCCTGGGCGGTCTGCCGCCGCTCATGGCGCCTCGCCCTCGCCCTCGGCCTTGGGGGCGCCCGGCCCATCGTCCGGGGCGCCGCCTCCGGCGGGCCCCTTGGGGGGCTTGGGCGGGTCGGCCTGCGGGGGCTTCTGGGACTGGGGCTTCTGGGGGGACGCGGCGTGTCCGGGCCGGGTGGTGTGGCCGGGGGCCTGGGAGTGGCCGGAGCCCTTGGCGGGCGGCTCGGCCCCGGCGGGGTGCTGCTTCGACGGAGTGTGCGACGCGCCCGTGGGCCGCTTGCCGGGCGGGTGACCGGCCGGATGTGACGGCGTGTGGCCGGCCTTGTGGTGCTTGCCGGGCCGGTGCCCCGCGGCGGACTCGCGCCCGCCGGGGCGGTGGTGCGCGGGGGAGTGCCGCGGCGCCGTGCGGGGGGCCTTGGGCGGGTCGGGGCGCGGAGGCGCGGGCCGCGGCCGGGTGGTGATGGGGGGCAGGGCGACGGGCTCCCGGGCGTCCCGGTGCTCCGGGCGCCCCGAGGCGTGCCGCTCGCGCCGGTGCTGACGCTCGGTCGGCCCGTACGCGTCGTCCCCGTACTCGTCCTCGTAGCCGTACGCGTGCGCGTCCCGCCGCTCGTGCGATTCGGAGGGGCCCGAACGCCCCTCGGGGGTGTGGGTCGGCCCCCGGCCGAACGCCTCGGTGGAGACGGGATGCCCGGGGATCAGCGTCTGCGGCGCGAACGGCGTACCGCCCGCGTAGCCCAACCCCAGGACCGCCGAATAGCCGAGGCAGGCGGCTCCCGCGACGACGCCCACATGCCGTACCAGCCGGCCACGGCGCCCGGACAGGTCCACGAACACGGGCCCCTTCCGGGCCACGTCAGCGCGGAGGGGACGCGAAGGCGCGCGCTCGGCCACATCTGACTGAGGATCCATACGGAAGAGGCTAATGCAGAAAATACGACATGCGACATATAAGTCAAACATGCGGTGTGTCATAGTTCAGTAGGCTTCACCGAATATGCGAGGTTTGGCGGGGAGAACGGCACGGGCGGCACAGGCCCCCGGCGCCTCGTACCGGACCACAAGGAGGAGCCAGAGCCATGAGGGCCAGCCCCCGCATGAGCGGAATCGCCGTGGCCGGCGCGGTGGTCTGCGCCACCATCGCCGTATGGGCGGGACACCAGAAGCAGTCGCCCGAGCCGCACGCCGCGCCCTCACAGCCCCGGGTGTCACAGCCCCCCGCGGCGCGCCCGCCCGCCGAGTTCGTGCCGTACGTCAACGCCTGGTCGGACCCGGGGTACGACATGGCCGCCGCGGCGTCGCGCGGGGTCAAGGAGTTCTCGCTGGGCTTCGTCGTCGCGGGCGACGGCTGCGCCCCGGTGTGGGACGGCGGCACCTCGCTGGAGGACCAGGGGCTGGACACCCGGATCGAGGGCGTCCGCCGGGCCGGTGGCGACGTACGGCTCTCCTTCGGCGGCGCCGAGGGCACCGAGCTCGCCACCGTCTGCACCGACGTCCCCGAACTCGCCTCCGCCTACGCCGAGGTGATCGAGCGCTACCAGGCCAGCAGGATCGACTTCGACCTCGAGGGCGAGGCGCTCGCCGACGCCGAGGCGGCCGCCCGCCGCGCCCAGGCGCTCGCGCTCATCCAGCGCACCCACGAGGGCCTGAACATCTCCTTCACCCTGCCCGCCATGCCGGACGGGCTGACCCCGCAGGGCGTCGCCCAGTTGGAGGCCGCCAAACAGGAGGGGGTCATCCTCTCGGGCGTCAACGTCATGGCGATGAACTACAGCGGCGACCACACCGGCGACATGGGCGACTACGCCGTCCAGGCGGCCACCGCCGCCCAGGCCCGGATCCGTGAGGTGTTCGGCATGTCCGACGCCGCCGCCTGGAAGATCCTCGCCGTGACACCGATGATCGGGGTCAACGACGTCACCGGCGAGACCTTCACGCTGGAGGACGCGTCCGGTCTGGCGCGGTTCGCCGCGGAGAAGGGGATCGGACGGCTGTCGATGTGGTCCGCCGAACGGGACCAGCCGTGCACCCCGGAGATGACCCGGTCCGCCACCCCGACCGCCCCCACGGCCGGTGCCGCGGCCCCCGAGCCGACCGCGAACGTCGTCCCCAACACCCGCTGCAGCGGCGTCACCCAGCGCCCCGGCGCCTTCGAGGCGGCGCTGAGGGGCTGACCGCACACGCGGGGGCCGGGACGGCGTCGCCGCCCCGGCCCCCGCGGAAGGGTGTGTCAGGCACGACGAAGGGGATCGCTGGGGGACCGCCCGCGCCCCCAGGCGGGCGGCCGTCTCAGGAGCGCTTGAATCGGTTCGGGTTGTTGTGTTCACGGTGGCGAGGGCACTGGCATGGTGGCCATGCCTGCCCCAGCCCGTAGCTATCGCTCTTCTCCCCGACGAGGACGGTCACCATCGCGCGCCGTGCTGTGACGATTCCGTCGCGCGCCATGGTGTAGACACGCATGGTCATCGTCGGCCGTTCGCCCCGCTTGGATGGGTTGTTGGCGTTCACCGAGCGCGCTTTCCTTCGGCCGGTGCGAGGAGTTGGAGCACGCTGCGCAGACTCCGTTTCACCGCCCCCAGGTGGTAGGCCAACTCTTCCGGCGTGGCGGTGGTCAGTTGGAGTGATTCGGCCCCTGCCAGGGTCTGTCCGGCCACGATCACCACCGCGCTCTCAAGACCCTCACGGGTGGGCTTACCGGCCGTGATGCACGCAGCGCACAGACCGGAGTGCGGGTCGGCGGGGTCATGGGGCCCGAAAACCCCGGGGGTGGCGCACAGAGCGCACCCGGGACCCAGGGGGGAAGGGGAGAGTGTGGTCCGGGTATTGACGATCACCGGATGACCACCATGCCGTGTGGGGCACACACCAACTCCACGCGGGGGATGGCGCCGCCCCGCCGCTGTTCGCGCCGTTGCTCATGGGCCACCACGTAGGGCCGTAGGGAGGCGGACACCCTGTCGTCAAGCGGCAGACCCGCTGTGCCCAATTCGGGGGTCGGCGAGTCGCTGTCCGGGCTTGTGGCCACCGGTTGGGGCCCGGCGGTAGGGGAGGCCGGGGAGTCCATGCCCCCAGACCCCCGCCGTGAGAGGACCGTACGCGGCGCGGGAGGCACCGTCCCGGCCCGGTGACGGTCACCCGGCCGTAAGGCGAGAAGTGCACTCACCCATGCAAAGAACGGCCCGATAGGGTTGTTCATTGTTCATCAGCTCCTGTGAGGCTGTTGAGCCATGCCCCCGGACGCAGCCACGTCGCGGGGGTCTGGCCTTTCTGACACAAGAGTGGCGCACCTCACGTACGCTCAGGTGAGGTTCATATCCCGGGATCCAATTGGGGAAATGGGGGGCCATGGCGGCACGACCACGCGAACTCACGCCTGACCGATCCGCCCGACATTTGTTCGGGGCGAAGATGCGCGCCCACCGAGAGCGCGCGAACATGAGTCTTGAGCGGTTGAAGGATGTCGTGATGGTGAGCACAAGCCACCTGTCCCGCATCGAGACGGCCGACGCCATGCCCCCGCCCGACCTGCCCAAGCGGCTGGACGCCGCCTTTGGCACGGACGGGATCTTTGAAGAGTTGTACGGGCTTGTCCGCCGGGAGATCCACCCTGACCAATTTCGGCGGCGGATGGAACTTGAGGCACAAGCGCGGCTCATCGAGGAGTACGCCGGTCAAATCGTGCCGGGGCTTGTGCAGACCGAGGGTTACGCCCGCGCCCTGTTCGAAACGTTCGATCCAAAAGCCGCGCCCGAAAAGATCGAAGAGTTGGTCACCGCTCGAATGGGTCGGCAAACTCTATTGAGTGCTGACTTTCCCCCCGATATCTCACTGATCCTTGATGAGGCAGTCCTAAGGCGGACATTCGGAGGGCCGACCGTGATGCACGCACAGCTCTCTCGTCTGGTCGATTTGACGCTGACCCCCACGAGCGTGGTTCAGGTTCTACCGTTCGAACATGGCGGGCATGCTCTAGTAGGGGGAACGCTGACGTTGATGACTCTCGGCAACGGTGCTCGCGTAGCCTACGAAGAGAGCATTTCTACGGGGACGTTACTGGAGGACCTTGCAGCGGTCTCGGCGCGCCAGCGGGCCTACGAATTGCTGAGAGCCTGCGCTCTGTCGCCGAGTGATACGGCGACTTTCATTCGGTCCCTGATGGAGGTACTACCCGATGAGTGTCATATCTGACCTTTCCGGTATCGAGTGGGTCAAATCCAGCTATAGTGGCAACGGGGGTGGCAGTTGTGTCGAATGGGCACCTAGCCTCGCCTCTGCTGGCATCGTTCCCGTCCGGGATAGCAAGGACCCGCATGGTCCGGCGTTGGCCTTCCCCGTGTCGTCCTGGTCATGGTTCATATCGGCGGTCAAGGGCGGGCAGTTGCCAGCAACCTGATCGGCCCTGACGGAACACCAGGATTATGGCCCCTGGCCGCTCGGCAGGGGCCATACCCGGTGGGCGTGGGGGCGATGCTCGCCCGACAGGCGAGTGGGTCAGCCTGTCGGGCGAGGTCTATGCGACCACGGCCCGACCGATCAAGGTTCCGATATGGCCAGGGGTCGGGGCTTCGAGAACCTGAACCGACGCTTCTTCGAAGCCAGCCATACGCAGGTGGCTTTCCCACATCCGGGGCGTGTAGCTGTAGCGGTAGGTGAACATGGCCGGACCCGCGAAGCCCCCCTTGTACATGCCCTGGGGGCCGTAGGCACCAGGGATAGCGGGGGGCTGGGAGAAGACGAAGCTGCCACCACGGTTGAGCCGCTGACGCACCAGAGGGAAGAGCTTCTTCGGGTCACTGAACCAGGCAGCACCGAAGATCGAGTAAATCGCGTCGTACGTCTCAAAGTTGCGGCGTAGGTGGTCAAGAATCTCGGCGCAGATGAACTGTGCCCCCATAGGACCCCATCGCTCCGTTGTGTTCCGCACCATCACAGGCGACAGATCGACACCGGTTGCCTTGATGCCCTGCTGTGCGAGGTAGGCGAGCATGCGTCCGGTACCGCACCCGATCTCAAGCACGCTTTCGGGGTTGCCGAGTAGTTCCATGCCGGGGCCGTGGTCGCCGTACTGAGTCCACCTG
Source organism: Streptomyces iranensis (assembly GCF_017874715.1). Lineage (GTDB taxonomy): Bacteria > Actinomycetota > Actinomycetes > Streptomycetales > Streptomycetaceae > Streptomyces > Streptomyces iranensis. The sequence continues at coordinate 171,685 of NZ_JAGGLR010000029.1, forward strand.
AACAGGGTGTCACTCTCGAACACGTCCTTCTTTGCCGACTCGGCGTAGGTGTCCCAGAGTTCGCGCTCATGGTCGTAGTTGTGCTGGGCAGTCAACAGGCATCCTTCTCATGGTCGTTGGGGCAGGCGCCCCGCCCCGGGGACGGGGCGGAGGCGGGGCACCCTAGCGGCACCGGTCAGTGACTGTCCGGAACCTTGTTGTCGCACGGGGAGCACTCGGCGCCGTCGAGCTGATCCCACAGTTCTCGATCCGCGTCGAATCCGTTCGAGCGCAAGAAGTCGCCCGTGCGGATGACTAGGCCGTCAGTCCGGCGCTGGATGAGCGGAGCGTGGTGCTTGTACCGCCCATGGTTGTACACGTCGCAGAACGCGAAGTACACGGGCGTATCGAGAATGATCTGATGAACACCGATATCCACGACCTTGCCCACGCCGAGGTGCACGGTCGGGTGTTCCATGGCGGTGATCAGGTAGGCTGCGGCATTGCCGAGAATGCGTTCCGCCATGTCACGGACCATGACGTTGTCGCGCATGAGAAGCGCGATCTCGCGGTCCCACAGGTCGAGCCCGACCGATCCGGGGCTCTCCAGCACGTTGTACGTGCACTCCTTGACATGCGGGCGTACAGCGTTCAGTAACGCCCGAGGGTCGCGGTACGTAGTACCGCTCTGAGCTTCGACCAAGACGGTCATCGGGTGGTTCCCCTTCCAATTGATGGGGGTGTGGCCCGCCAATGCCGCGCGGTTGCACGGGAGACGGGAGCTCATAACTTGCCGGTCGAGGCGAGGGTGATTACTGCGCCGCACGAAGCGGCGACGAAGAGCACGAAAGACGCCCAGAAGATGCGGCCGAGAAATCGCCTCACCATCTCCAACCGTCGAGCCTTCCGCCCGCGCACTGCGGGCGTCGGACCTTCTCGCGGCTGTCGCGCGTCGAGCAGTCCCCGAAACCTGCACAGTCCGGGCACCACGCCGTCCGGTGGCCGAAGCACGTACCGCAAATGGTGGCCAAGGAGTTCAGCCATCTGTTGCGGCCGACAGGTCGCCCCTGTCCCGCGCTTTCTGCCGATGCTTGGCCAATGCTGCGCAAACATCACACCCTGGCGCGGGCTTCGGAGGTCGACGCGGAAGCGACAGGTGTACCGGTTCCGCCATCGTCGTGTTCGACGTTGCACTCATTCCCTGGCCCTCCCCGCAACTGCGTGTCGTCACAGGGATAGTGCCGGGAGGCACTCGGCAATGCGAGCGCTATTGGCGTTGTCGGGTAAAGATCATGGACCACTCGGCCAAGAGTTCCCGGCAGCCATCGCCGAAGACTGCGTATCGCTCGTATGCCTCAAAGCTTCTGAGATATGCCGTTACGTCTCTGTGGTCCCGCAAGATCAATGCGCCCGTGCCGGTTTCCACGGTGGCTAGCCGGCGGTCATAGACCGTGAATGTGTTCAGCGGCCTCTCTGGAATGTGCTCACCCAAAGGGATCACGCCTAGCCGCACATTTGGAATGCGGGAGACGGATGCAAGCCGGTCGAGCTGCAAGGCCATTGCTATGGGGGGGAGTAGCGGCCATCTGGCAGCCTGCTCGGTGAGAATGAACGTGAACGACTTTGAGGAGTCGTAAAGCACCTGCTGCCGCTCTAGTTTCTTCGCAATGGTTTTCCACTGGTCGCCGGGAACGTCGGAAATGCTGGCACGCACATACTCAGGCGTGGCCAGCAATCCGGTAATCATTGAGAGCAGAAAAAATCGGAACTCTGTCGAGACCGCTTCAAGCCTTGATAGCTCGTTCTGCTTCTTGTCCAAGCCTCTGCGGCGAGAGGACCAGTGGTCTTGCCACTCCGTATTTGCCGTCCTCGCCAGTGAAAGGATCTCGGCAGCAACAGGACTATCCGTTCCGAGGGCTTCCAGGATCAGTTCAACATCGACTAGTGAGGGTGTGAGCTTTCCGCTCTCAATGTTGCTGACCTTGGTCTGAGACATGGTGCAGTGGCGAGCGAGCCAGGTTTGAGTTTTCCCGGCGCGCTTGCGCTGACCTCTCAGGGCTTCCGCTAGGTCTGATCTGGACTGACCTAGCCTCTCGGGCTCAAACGTCAATGCCCTTCACGTACTCCTCAAAGGGCACCGACTCAGCTACCGCGATGCGCTGGTATTCGATGTACTGAGCCACATCCCCTTCGTAGATTTCACGGTTGATCTGGCGACCGTCCGGGTGGTAATTCATCAGCACCACTTCGGTACGGTCGAACATCCAGAAGTCCTGAACCTCTTCCAGTGGATTATCCCGGTCGGTCACGTCAAGAATCCGGATGTGCTCGCCAGCCAATGCGTGGGGTGCGTAGTACTGGGAGAACTGGAATCGCAGATAGTCCGAGAGTGGGCGCGTCAGGACGTGCACGCGCCCTTGTGGGCGCCCCTCTGTGACTTGTCGACGCAATCGGTCGGTGTACTCGTTCGAGACGGCGTGAGGGTCGATACGGGCCCCGGCTGTAAAGGCCCCGAACTCTTCTTCCTCCTGCGGCATGAGGTATTGGGGCAGGGTCTCAAGCCTCCACGCTTCCCGCTGGAAGCCCTCGAAGCGCGCCGCCCATTCCTCACCAGCCAAGTACACGTACAGCCTCCCTCAGAACGTGCTCGGGGATCTTCACCAGTGCCTCACCGGCCGGAGGCTGGAACGCTTCGCACATGTCTCCCTGGATGACGAACCCGCCGTCGGCCTCGTCCCGGTAGATGTTCGGGCAGTCGTCCTTGCCGCAGGTGCCGTTTCCGTTACCGGTCAGGCGGGTCAGTTCCTCGCGCGCCATGCTGAAACCCCCTTGTGGCTGGCCCCTGTTGGGACCTGGTGGCTACGACGGTACGAGGGGCTGGCAGGCCCGTCTATGCGGCAAGGCCAATATTCGCGTAGTCGGGTAAACGGGCGTGACGCCCGGGGCCAGGACACCCTTGAGCGGCGCTGCATGCTTCTCCGCGTAGCAACAGACCCCCCAGCCGGACGCCGAGGGGTCTGGAGGGTCCTAGATGGCGGCTCAGGCCAGGCCAGGACCCCGGACGGGGATGCTGGTGAAGGTTGGCTGAGAGGGTTCCTGCGGACTGAAGAAGTCGTTCCCCTTGTCGTCCACCACGATGAACGCCGGGAAGTCCTCGACCTCGATCCTCCAGACCGCCTCCATGCCCAGCTCCTCGTACTCGAGGACCTCGACCTTCTTGATGCAGTCCTGGGCCAGCCGCGCCGCCGGGCCGCCGATCGAGCCCAGGTAGAAGCCGCCGTGTGCGGCGCAGGCGTCCGTGACCTGCTTGGAGCGGTTGCCCTTGGCCAGCATGACCTTCGAGCCGCCCGCCGCCTGGAACTGCTCGACGTACGCGTCCATCCGGCCCGCCGTCGTCGGCCCGAAGGAGCCGGAGGCGTAGCCCTCGGGGGTCTTGGCCGGGCCCGCGTAGTAGACCGGGTGGTCCTTCAGGTACTCCGGCATCTCCTCGCCCGCGTCCAGCCGTTCCTTGATCTTCGCGTGGGCGATGTCCCGGGCGACCACCAGCGTGCCGGTCAGCGAGAGCCGGGTCTTGACCGGGTGCTTGGTCAGCTCGGCCAGCACCTCGTCCATCGGCCGGTCCAGGTCGACGGCGACCGCGTCCAGGTCCGGGCCCGCGCCCTTGACCAGCTCCTCGTCCGTCGTCTCCGGCAGAAAGCGGGCCGGGTCGGTCTCCAGCTGCTCCAGGAAGACGCCCTCCGGCGTGATCTTGGCGAGCGCCTGGCGGTCGGCGGAGCACGAGACCGCGATCGCGACCGGGCAGGAGGCGCCGTGCCGCGGCAGCCGTACGACCCGCACGTCATGGCAGAAGTACTTGCCGCCGAACTGCGCGCCGATCCCGATCTTCTGCGTCAGCTCGAAGACCTTCTCCTCCAGCTCCTTGTCGCGGAAGCCGTGGCCGGTCGGGGAGCCTTCGGTGGGCAGCTCGTCGAGGTAGTGCGCGGAGGCGTACTTCGCGGTCTTCAGCGCGTACTCGGCGCTGGTGCCGCCGACCACGATCGCCAGGTGGTACGGCGGGCAGGCGGCCGTGCCCAGCGAGCGGATCTTCTGCTCCAGGAACTTCATCATCGACGCCTCGTTCAGCACCGCCTTCGTCTCCTGGTAGAGGAAGGACTTGTTGGCCGAGCCGCCGCCCTTGGCCATGAAGAGGAACTTGTAGGCGCCGCCGTCGGTCGCGTACAGCTCGATCTGCGCGGGCAGGTTGGAGCCGGTGTTCTTCTCCTCCCACATGGTCAGCGGGGCCATCTGGGAGTACCGCAGGTTCAGCTCGGTGTACGCGTCGTAGACACCGCGCGAGAGGGCCTCCTCGTCGCCGCCCGGCGTGAGCACGTTCTGCCCGCGCTTGCCCATGACGATCGCCGTGCCGGTGTCCTGGCACATCGGCAGCACCCCGGCCGCCGCGATGTTGGCGTTCTTCAACAGGTCCAGCGCCACGAAGCGGTCGTTCGCGCTGGCGTCGGGGTCGTCGAGGATGCGGCGCAGCTGGGCGAGGTGGGCGGGGCGCAGATAGTGCGAGATGTCGTGCATCGCCTCGGCCGCGAGCTTGCGCAGCGCCTCCGGCTCGACCTTCAGGAAGGTGCGCCCATCGGCCTCGAAGGTGCTCACGCCCTCGGAGGTCACCAGACGGTACGGCGTGGTGTCCTCTCCCAGGGGCAGCAGGTCCGAATAGGCGAAACCAGGGTGGGCGGGGCGGGGGACGGGGGGCATCGCGGCCATTCCTCACTCGACAGGGCTTGGGCTGACTTCGTCGACAGCGCGTCCATAAGGGTAGAACGGGGCCGCGGGACGGGACCTGTGAGGTAAGGCTCAGTAGCAGAGGCAGGCCCCGGTAGGGGGAGGATCAGGGAGACTCCAGGGATCGTCCCCTAGTCGCGATCTATCGCGACTGGATACGCTGAGCCCGTGGATGAGCAGCAGCCCGTGCCCTTGACCAAATCCGCCCCCGCTCCGGCGCCCGAGGCCGCCTCGGCCCCGGCGCCCGCGCCCGCCGCGCCAGCTCCTGCCGCGCCCGCGGCCGTCGCGGAGCTCCGCGCGTCCGACGCGGACCGCGACCGGATCGCGGACATCCTGCGGGAGGCCCTCGCCGAGGGGCGGCTCCAGCCGGAGGAGCACGCCGAGCGGATCGACGCGGTGTATCGCGCCAAGACCCTCGGCGAGCTGGAGCCCCTGGTGCGCGATCTGCCCGCCGCACCCACCCGCGGCGCCGCCTCCGGTTCCGCGCGGGACGCGGAGTCGGGGTGGCCGCGCTCCCTCCCCGAGTCGGAGAACCTGGTGGCGGTCTTCGGCGGTTCGACGCGCAAGGGCCGCTGGCGGGTCAGGCGCCGTACGAATGCCCTGGCGATCTTCGGCGGGGTCGAGATCGATCTGACCGAGGCGGTCTTCGAGCAGCAGGAGATCGTCATCCATGTCGTGGCCGCCTTCGGCGGGGTGGAGATCAAGGTCCCGGAGAACGTCTCGCTGCGTGGTTCGGGCGCGGGCATCCTCGGCGGTTTCGACGTCACGACGTACGAGGCGCAGGACCCCGACGCACCGGTGATCCACGTCACCGGGTTCGCCGTCTTCGGCGGTGTGGAGGCCAAGCCCAAGCGGGGTAAGCGGCTGAAGAACCTGCGAGCGTAAGCCCTGAAGAAGGGGTGTGCACGGGGAAGTTCCGGGTGGGACAACGGTGTGCATAAGCGCGCGCACAGCGGGTAAGGCTTGGTGCATCGTCTCTCGTACGGCTGATGGGGGTGCTAACGGGGCCGTACACCTCGAGGCGGGCAAGGGTGACCACCGGAGCCGTCGTCAGGAGTAGACCGTGCTGCAACCGCATCAGCCCCTGCTGGAAGCCGCCGTGCCCCCGCAGCGCGTCCCCGCGCGGGATCAGGCCGGCCCCTGGCACTCGGAGGCGGTGTGCCGACGGGACGAGGCCGGGCTGTTCTTCGCTCCCTCCAAGGAGCCCACGGCTGCCAGGCTGTCGCGGGAGGAGGCCGCCAAGCGCGTCTGTGCGCGCTGCCCGGTCATGGTCGAGTGCCGGGAGCACGCACTGCTGCAGCCCGAGCCGTACGGAGTGTGGGGCGGGCTGACCGCGGCCGAGCGCCGGGTCGTGCTGGCCCGCCGCCGGCGCCGGGAGGCGGAGCTGCAGCGCGCGGTGCGGGTCGCCGCCGCCGGCTGAACTCTTCGGGACCTGGGCCGGGCACCGCCGGGAGGCGGGACCCGGCCCTTGTCATGCGAGGTCTGTCATGCGGCGTCGGCTGAACGTCGCCGTCGGCTGAACGCCGCCGTCACCTCGCTCAGCTCGGCCGTTCGAAGTCGACCGAGGCGTAGGCGCGCAGCTTGGCCAGCCGGTGGGTGGAGTCGATCTGCCGGATCGTCCCGGACTTGGACCGCATGACCAGCGACTGGGTGGTCGCGGTCTCCGCGCGGTACCGCACCCCGCGCAGCAGATCCCCGTCGGTGATCCCGGTCGCGACGAAGAACACGTTGTCGCCGCTGACCAGGTCGTCCGTCTCCAGGACCTGGTCGAGGTCATGGCCCGCGTCGAGGGCGCGCTGCCGCTCCTCGTCGTCCTTCGGCCACAGCTTGGCCTGGATGGTGCCGCCGAGGCACTTGATCGCGCAGGCCGCGATGATGCCCTCCGGTGTACCGCCGACGCCCAGCAGCAGATCCACACCGGTGCTCTCACGCGCGGCCATGATCGCGCCGGCCACATCGCCGTCGGAGATGAACTTGATCCGGGCGCCCGCCTCCCGGATCTCCTTGACGATGCCCTCGTGACGAGGGCGGTCCAGGACCACCACGGTGACGTCCTCGGGGCTGGACTTCTTCGCCTTGGCGATCCGGCGGATGTTCACACCGGGGGGCGCGGTGATGTCGACGAACTCGGCGGCCTCGGGGCCGGTGACCAGCTTGTCCATGTAGAAGACGGCCGACGGGTCGAACATGGTGCCGCGCTCGGCGACCGCGAGGACGGAGACGGCGTTGGCCATGCCCTTCGCGGTGAGCGTGGTGCCGTCCACCGGGTCCACGGCCACGTCGCACTCCGGGCCGGTGCCGTCGCCGACGCGCTCACCGTTGAAGAGCATCGGCGCCTCGTCCTTCTCCCCCTCTCCGATGACGACGACGCCGTTCATCGAGACGGTGTGTACGAGGGAGCGCATGGCCTTGACGGCGGCGCCGTCGGCGCCGTTCTTGTCGCCGCGGCCCACCCAGCGTCCGGAGGCCATGGCACCCGCCTCGGTGACCCGGACGAGTTCCAAGGCGAGGTTGCGATCGGGAGCCTCGGGGCGGACCTCGAGCTGGGACGGGAGATGATGCTCGGTCATCGGAGCGCACCTTTCTGTACGGCGACGGACCGTGAGGGCCCCTCCTCCCCGCAAGGGGGACCAGGAGGGTGAGGGTGTTCATGACTTTATCCGCTGATTGGCTAAGTGAGCAGATAGCCCCACGCATGAGCGCGGCCCTGTTGCGAGGTGCGGCGACCCGATGAGGGACGATAGGGGGCGTGGCAGGTATGCGTGGCAAAGAGACGGTCCGGGACATGGTGCTGTCGCTGGCGGCGATCGGCGTCGTCGCGGCGGCCATCTACCTCTTCGGTATTCCGCATGACGAGGGTCCCAAGGGCGCCGGGGTGAAGACGGTTAACTACCGCGTGGAGCTGGCCACGGCCCGCCGCGCCGCCCCGTACCCGGTGGCCGCCCCCGAGCCCGGGACCCTGCCCAAGGGCTGGCGCGCGACATCGGTGACCTACCGCCCGGCCGCCGCGGAGGACGGCGCGCTCTGGCACCTCGGCTTCCTCGACCAGAGCGAGGAGTACATTGCGGTCGAGCAGAGCGACGGCAAGCCCGTGCCGTTCGTGGAGGAGGTCACCCAGCAGGCGCGGGAGACGAAGCGGACGCAGCGGATCGACGGCAAGGACTGGGTCCGCTACGACGGCGCCAAGTACGACGCGCTGGTGCGCGAGGAGCCGGGCGTGACCACGGTGGTCACCGGGACGGCGTCTTACGGGCAGCTGACGAAGATGGCCGAGGCGCTGACCGAGAAGAAGGGCTGAGCGAGACGCGGGCCCTTGGCCCGGACCAGCGGTCCGGGCCAAGGGCCCGTGGTTGATCAAGCGTGATCAAGCGGATCAAACGTGATCGAGCGCGGTCGAGCGCGGTCGAGCAGTCGATCAGACCGTGGTGATGACGTCGCCGTAGTCCAGGCGGGGGCCACGGGGGAACCAGGCGTCCTCGCCCGGCTTGCCGATGTTGATGACCATCAGCGGGGTGTGGTCCTCGTCCAGGAACTCCTTCTGGACCCCGGCCGGGTCGAAGCCGCTCATCGGGCCTGCGGCGAGACCGGCAGCGCGGATGCCCAGGATGAAGTAACCGGCCTGCAGCGAGGCGTTGAGCGCCGCGGCCTGCTCACGGGAGGCGCGCTCGGCGAAGAAGACGTCCTTGGCCTGCGGGAAGTGCGGGAAGAGCGCGGGCAGCTCCTCGTGGAACTCGTTGTCCGCGGCGAGGATCGCGACCAGCGGGGCGGTCGAGGTCTTGGGCTGGTTGCCCTCGGCCATGTGCTGGACCAGCCGCTCACGGGCCTCGGGCGAGCGGACCAGCACGATACGCAGCGGCGACTGGTTGAACGCGGTCGGCGCGTACTTGATCAGGTCGTAGATCGCCTGCACCTGCTCCTCGGTCACCGGCTCATCGGTGAAGGTGTTGGCAGTGCGGGCCTCGCGGAAGAGCAGGTCCTGGGCGGCGGGGTCGAGAACGAGTGCCATGGAAGAAACCTCTGCACAAGCGGGGATATCGCTGACGGGCTCCACTGTACGGTGCTTAGATTAATGTTCAACTAAAAAGGTGGCGTGGAGTGGGGAAGGTGCTCTGAATCACAATGCGCCGCACGGCGCGAGGACCGGGCGCGGCGCGGCGGTCGTGGCCGGTACGCGGCGCCATCCCTTGGGGGGCAGGGCCGCGACCGGTCGCGACCGGTCGAAAGCGGCGGCTCGAGTGCCGCCGAAGGCGGCCGATCGAGGGCCACCGGTGGGCGGCGGCCAAGGCCGACGCGGTGGCGGCCGGTCGACGCCGGTCTACGCCGAGCGCGGCCGATCGACGGCGGCCGGTCGACGCCGAGGGGCGATCGGGCCGGGCCGTTCGGCGGCTTGCGTTGAGCGGCAGCCGGTCAGCCCTCAGCGAGGCCTGCCTTCGCCGGACGGGGCGGCCGAGTGCGGCGGCCGCTTGACGGCGGGCAAGGCCAGTGGTGGCCGGTCGATGCCGAGCGTCGGTCGAGCCGGACCGTTCGGTGGCCTGCGATGGGCGGCGGCCGGTCAGCCCTCGGCGGGGCTTTCCGTGTCCTCGTCGGATGGTGCGGCCGAGTGCGGCGGTCGACCGTCGGCGAGCAAGGCTGGCGGCGGGCCGGTCGATGCCGAGCGCTGGTCGCGGCGGCTGGTCAGCCCTTGGCGGGGCCTGCCTTCGCCGGAGGGGGCGGCCGAGTGGGTTGCGTCTTTGGAAGTGGTGTACCGGGTTCCGCCTGATCCGGGGGTTTTCCTCGGCGTCGGGGTGAGGGCCCAGATAGACAGACGGCCATCGGCTGATCCTTCGAGAACGACGAAGATCTTGAAGGAGATCAGCACGATGACCGCACCTGACAGTGTGCCTCTGCACGCCCTGACCGAGGACAATCTCGCTTCGGCGAGTCCGGATCTGCTCCGCGCGATGATCAAAACATTCGCCGACGCCCTGATGTCCGCCGAGGCCGATGCCGTATGCGGGGCCGAGTACGGCCAGGTCAGCGAGGAGCGCGTCAACCACCGCAACGGCTACCGCCCGCGCGAGTGGGACACCCGGGCCGGCACCGTCGAACTCGCCATCCCCAAGCTCCGGCAGGGCAGCTA
>NZ_JAGGLR010000030.1 GCF_017874715.1 Streptomyces iranensis
CCGATCTTCGATCTGGTCGACTACGGCGTGGTCGGCGACCTCTTCGAGGTCGTCCCGCAGCTGACCGAGGAGGTCAAGACCCGCAAGGGCTGACACCCGCCGGACCTCCGCGAGGCCCCGTACGCGATGCGCGTGCGGGGCCTCGCGGCTGCCGGGAGGGTGTTGACCCGCCGTTCCGTGGCTGGCTAACTTCACCTCACGGATCATCGTTTCCGTACAGCGGAAATGACGGGAAGGGTGGCGAATGGACATGGAGCCTCAGAAGACGGTGCGGACCAGCCTGCCCGGTGCCGTACGGGCGTCCATCGCCGACTCCCTCGCCGCCGTCGACGCCGAGCTCGCCCGCCGCTACCCCGGCGACCCGGGCACCCGTCAGCCAGTCCACACCGTCTACGTCCCCGCCGACCTCTTCACCGCCGGTACGGTGCGCGACTGGGGCGACCAGGCGCTGGCGGCCCTCGACCGGCACGCCCCCGACGCCGCCTCCTTCGCCGCCGTCCTCGGCCTCCCCGAGGAACTCGCCGAGCCCGTCCACACCCGGGTGCGGGCCAAGCTGGAGCGCGAGCCCGTGGAGGATCTGCGGATCGACTTCGAGGACGGCTACGGCCCCCGCCCCGACGCCGAGGAGGACGCCGCGGCCGCCCGCGCCGCCTCGCTCGTCGCGGCCGCCCGCGCCGAGGGCACCGCGCCGCCCTATGTGGGCATCCGCATGAAGTGCCTGGAGGCCGCCGTACGCGACCGCGGCATCCGCACGCTCGACATCTTCCTCACCGGGCTGATGGCGGCCGGAGGGCGGCCGGCCGGCCTCGTGCTCACCCTCCCCAAGGTGACGTACGCAGAGCAGGTCACCGCGATGGTCCGGCTGTGCGAGGAGTTCGAGAAGGCGCACGGGCCGGCCCCGGGCCGTATCGGCTTCGAGATCCAGATCGAGACCACTCAGGCCATCCTCGGCCCCGACGGCCGCGCCACCGTCGCCCGGATGATCGACGCCGCCGAGGGGCGGGCCACCGGACTGCACTACGGCACCTTCGACTACAGCGCCTCCTGCGGCGTCGGCGCCGCCCATCAGTCCATGGACCACCCCGTGGCCGATCACGCCAAGGCCGTGATGCAGGTCGCCGCCGCCGGAACCGGAGTACGGCTCTCCGACGGCTCCACCAACGTACTGCCGGTCGGCCCCACCGAGCGGGTCCACGACGCCTGGCGGCTCCACCACCGCCTGGTCCGGCGGTCGTTGGCCCGCGCGTACTACCAGGGCTGGGACATGCACCCCGGCCACCTACCGACCCGCTACGCCGCCGTCTACGCGTTCTACCGCGAGGGCCTGGAGGCGGCCGCGGAACGGCTCGCCGCGTATGTGGACCGTACGGCCGGAGGCACCGGCATCGCCGACGAACCGGCCACCGCGAAGGCGCTCAGCGGCCATCTGGTGCGCGGGCTGGACTGCGGGGCGCTCGACGGCGCCGAGGTCGAGCGGCTGACCGGGCTCGGCCGCGCCGAACTCGACGCGCTGGCGGGCCGCGCCGCCCCGGCCGCTTCCTGACCGACCCCGGAACACCAGATCCGCAGGAGCCCACAGATCGGCTCGTCCCGCCGGGCCCGCTGATCCGCTTGGCCACATCCGCTCACTCGCACGTGTCACCCGGGATGCGGCTGCGCCGGTGAAGGCGGGAGATGGGTGTCATGGCCAGAAGCGCCGTGTCGGCCCTGCTGATCCTGCTCGGTTGCCTCCTCGTACCGGTGTCCGTGCTGACGGTCTGGGTCCACGACATCGTCCTGGACACCGACCGCTATGTGGCGACCGTCGCCCCGCTCGCCAAGGACCCGGCGATCCAGGACACCGCCGTGGAACAGGTCAGCAAGGCCGTCGACATCCGCCACAACAGCCAGGAGATCACCGCCGACATCGCCTCCTGGCTGCGCGCCCACGGGCTCCCGGAGCGGGCCGCCGACACCATCGAGGGGCTGGCCCCGCAGCTGGACTCGGCCCTGGACCAGGCGGTGCGGAAGGTGGCCGCCCACATCGTGCGCAGCGAGCAGTTCCCCGCCGTGTGGACCGGCGCCAACCGGGCCGCCCACACCGCCGTCGTGAGCGCCCTCACCGGCAAGGGCGGCGGGCCGGTCGGCGTCGAGGGCCACACCGTCACCCTCAACGTCGGCGCCGCCGTGGAGCGGGTCAGACAGCAACTGGTGGACGCCGGGCTCCCCGCGGTGACCGGCGTCCCGGACATCCACCAGCGGCTCGTCCTCTTCCACTCCGACCGGCTCGACACCTTTCGGCGGTCGGCGCGCCTGCTCGACCTGGCCGGGAACTGGCTGCCCGTGCTGACGGTGACCCTCGGCGGCACCGGAGTGCTGCTCGCCCGCCGGCGCCGCCGTGCGCTCGCCCGCGCGGCCCTGGGCACCGCGCTCGCCTCCCTCGCCCTGGCCCTGATCCTGGTGGTGGGCCGCCGCTACTACCTCGACCATGTGCCGACGAGCGTGCTGTCCAGGGAGGCCGCCTCGGTCCTCTTCGACACGGTGGTCCGCTTCCTGCGGGTCACCGTGCTCACCGTGCTGGTGCTCGGCCTGGTGGTCGCGCTCGGCGCCTATCTGGTGGGGCCGGGGCGGCTGCCGAGCACGGTACGCGGCCGGGCCGAGATCCTCGCCGACGGCGCGGCCTGCTGGGGCGCGGCCCACGGGATGCGCACCGGCCGGGCCGGCACCTGGACCGCCGACCACCGACGGGGACTGACGACGGCGGCCCTGCTGGTGCCGGTCGCGGTGTTCGCCCTGTGGAACCACCCCACCGTGCTGACGGTGCTCTTCCTGGTGCTGATCCTGCTGGCCGCCCTCGGGGTGATCGCCCTGCTGGCCGCCACGGGCCGCACGGGCGCACACGGCCGGGGCGGTTGAAGCCGGGCCGGGGTCCGCCCACACGCCGTCAGCCGGGACCCGCCCACAGGCCATCAGGGGGCGAGGATGAGCACGATGAAGATCAGACACGCGGCGACATTGACCACCCAGCTATGGGTGGTGAGCCATTCCCGGAGCCGGGGCATCGCGTGCCGCGCCCGGTCACCGAGAAGGAGGTAGACCAGCAGCGGCAGTGCCGCGATCAGCACGGTGGCGGCGACGAACGGCAGCGCCGCCGTCCATTCCGCGTCATGCTGCTCCAGATTCGCCCCCACCGTCAGCATGACCGCGATGTCGGACGGCATGACCAGGATGATCAGAAAGCCGGTCGTGAGCGCCTTACGGGGACCGGCTTCCATCAGCGAGCCCAGCCACTTCGGCGGCTCGACCGTCCGCCGCTTCACCACGTTCTTCACGGCGACCAGCGCCAGCAGTCCCACCAGCACCAGCTGGACGACGACCGCCGCCACACCCCGATCGGACGGGTTGCCCGGTGCGATCGCCTGCCCCAGCAGCGCGAAGATCCCCCGGGCCAGGGCGACTCCCGCCGCCGTGGCGATCGCCACCCCCAGCAGAAACGCCAGGCACACCCGCACCGGTCGCGCCGTGGTCACGAGGACGACGGCGGCCACGATCTGCGGCCCCGCCATCATCGTGACGGCCAGGGGAAGAACCTGGAGCTCCATGGCCCACCCGCCCTTCCGGCCTCCGCCGCGTGGTGATGCCCCGCCTTCCCATTGGTACGCACCGCCGGCCCTCGTGGCATCCGCTGCTGCGCCGACCGGGGGCCGCCGTAAGCTGAAGATGTGGGCCCTGGTGGGGCCCTGGCGGCCCCGCCGGGCGTGTCCGACGGGAGGCAGACGATGGACTACCCACTGCTGAATATATTTCTGACCACGATGTGGGTCTTTCTGTGGATCCTGTGGCTGTTTCTGTTGTTCCGCGTGTTCGCCGATCTCTTCCGCGACGACTCGCTGAACGGATGGGCCAAGGCGGGCTGGACCGTCTTCGTCCTGGTGCTGCCCTTCCTCGGCGTCTTCGTGTATCTGGTGGCGCGTGGCCGGGGGATGGGCATGCGTGAGATGAAGCGGGCCGAGAAGGCGGAGGCGGACTTCCGGGAGTTCGTGCGGACGACCGCCACCACGGGCCGCGCGGCGGAGCTCGAGCACCTCGTGGAGCTCAAGAACCACGGCGACCTCACGCCCGAGGAGTACGAGCGCGCCAAGGCCAAGGTGCTCGCCGCCTGAGAGGCCGTGGAACCGACCGGCACGGGCGGGGTGCCGGGGTGTGTGCGGGGTTCAGCGCGCGCCCACGTGGGTGCCGAGGAACTTCCGCATCAGGGGGACCACCTCGTCCAGGCCGGTTTCGAGGAGGAAGTGACCGCCCTCCTGGAGGTGCACCTCGGCCTTCGGGTTGTCGCGGGCGAAGGCACGGGCGCCGTCGGGGCCGAAGATGGGGTCGTCGCGGCCCCATACGGCGAGCAGGGGCGGCTGGTGGGTGCGGAAGTACTCGTGCACCCGGGGGTACAGCGGGCTGTTGGTGGCGTAGTCCCGGAAGAGCTTGAGCTGGACCAGGTCGTTGCCGGGGCGGGACACCTGCTGGAAGTCGTGGTGCCAGGTGTCGGGGCTGACCAGGCTCTCGTCGGGAGCGCCGGTGACGTACTGCCATTTGATCAGGTCCAGGGAGAGGGCCTGGCGGATGGCCTCCTCGTTCTTCGGGCTCTGATCCTCCTGATAGGCCCACACCGGTCGCCAGAAGTCCTCGACGAAGCCCTCGTCGTAGGCGTTGCCGTTCTGCGTCACGATCGCGGTGACCGCTTCGGGGGTGCGCAGGGCCAGGCGCCAGCCGATGGGCGCGCCGTAGTCCTGGACGTAGAGGGCGTAGCGGTCGAGGCCGAGGTGGTCGAGGAGACCGGCGGTGAGGCCGGTGAGGGCGTCGAAGGTGTAGTCGAACTCGTCGACGCCGGGGGCGTCGGAGAAGCCGAAGCCCAGGTGGTCGGGGGCGATGAGGTGGTAGCCGTCCGCCAGGCGGGGCATGAGGTCGCGGAACATGAACGAGCTGGTGGGGAAGCCGTGCAGGAGGACGAGCGCGGGGGCGTCCGCGGGACCGGCCTCGCGGTAGAACAGCCGTCGGCCCTGGATGTCCGCGAACCGGTGGTGCACCTGTGACATGGCCTCTGCGCCTTTCGAGCCTGGTTCCTGGTCCCCTTGGGTCCTTGGGTCCTCGGGTCCTCGGGTCCTGGTGGTCAGTACCGGTCGGTGCCGGTCAGTACCGCACCGCCGTGCCCACGTTCGCCGTGATGCGGCCGGTGAGCTTGCGGTGGCTGCGGGCGGTGGCCGGAGTGGGCTGGTTCGGGGGCACCTTGGACAGGCGCAGGACGACGGCGTCCACCAAGTCCCCGCTCGTATTGCGGAAGTTGACCTCGATGGCGTAGCCGGCCGGGTGCTTGCTCCCGTTGGTCACGGTCAGCGGTGCCACGGCCCGTCCCACGCCGTCGCGGCTCACCCGGCCGACCTTCACCTCGCGCTTGGCCTGGGAGCCGCCCTTGATCTTGTCCAGCTCGGCCTGGGCCGACGCCCTCGCGGACGCGATGGCGGCGGAGGCCCGGGACACCTCGGACGATGGGGTGCCCCCGTCGTCCGAACAGCCGACGGCGGCCGGCGCCAGCACGGCCATGAGGCTCACCGCGCAGATCGTCCGCGTTCGGCGCCCGCTCATCGCGTCTCCCTCGTTCCGTCGGACGGGCCCCGGGCCCTCCGCCTCCACCCTCGGGGGAGTGGGAGACCGAGGCAACCGGAGCGGGGCCGTTCAGGCGTTCGGGGGAAGTGCGCCGTTCGGGGAGGGCCGATCGGACGTTCGGGGAGGGCGTGCCGCTGGAGGAGGGGCCGCTCAGGATGTCGCGGGCGGGGGCAGTTCGCCCGAGCCGCGCGGGATCAGCCGGGTCGGCAGGACGAGCCGCCGGGGGTCCCCGCCCGCGCCGTCGAGGCGGCGGAACAGCAGATCGGCGGCGGTGCGGCCGAGCTGGGCCGAGTCCTGGGCTATGACGGTGATCCCGGGGGAGAGCAGATCGGCGAGCTCGAAGTCGTCGAAGCCGATGAGGGCCACCGGCGTGGCGGGCGCGGGGCGCTCGGCCAGGACCCGTACGACCGTGACGGTGACCCGGTTGTTGCCCGCGAAGAGCGCCGTGACCGGCTCGGCGGCGTCCAGCATCGCGGTGGCCGCGGTCCGGACCCGCTCCGGATCGGTGGGGCCGAGCGAGACCCAGGCGTCATGGACCGGCAACCCGGCCTCGCTCATCGCCGCGTGATAGCCGCGCAGCCGCTCGGCGGCCGTGTGGATGCCCGGCAGGTCGCCGAGGAAGCCGATCCGGCGGTGGCCGTGGGCGATCAGGTGGGCGACGGCGTCGTGGGAACCTCCGAAGCTGTCGGCGAGCACGGCGTCGGCGTCGATGCGTCCCGCGGGCCGGTCGACGAAGACGGTGGCGATCCCGGCCGCCATCTCGGGCGCCAGATAGCGGTGGTCATGGCCGGCCGGGATGATGACGAGGCCGTCGACCCGGCGCGCGCACAGCGCCAGCACCAGCTCCTGCTCCCGCTCGGGGTCCTCCGCGCTGGACCCGTTGATCAGCAGCGCGCCATGGGCTCGGGCGACCTCCTCGACGGCGCGGCTCAGCGGACCGTAGAAAGGGTCGGCCAGATCCTCCAGGACCAGTCCGATGCTGGCCGTACGGCCCTTCCGCAGAATGCGGGCACTGTCGTTGCGGCGGAAGCCGAGCGCGGTGATGGCCTCCTGGACGCGGCGCTCGGTGTCGGGGGTGACGCCCGGCTCGCCGTTGACCACTCTGGAGACGGTCTTGAGGCCGACCCCGGCCCGTGCGGCGACGTCCTTCATAGTGGGCCGGGTGCCGTAACGGCGTGTGGGGGTGCGGTTGGCGGTGCCCGGGGCGGTGTCGGTCACAGTGCGCTCGTCCCGTCGCTGGTCGTCGTGGGGGAAGGAGTGACGAGCATAGCCCCTGGACAACGTTGTCACCGCCGGGAAGACTATTGCCGCACACTGAACGCGTCCATGCCCATCAGCATGCCCACCAGGAGAGTCGACACCTATGCCACGTGACCTCATCGCCGCACTGGACATCGGCGGGACCAAGATCGCGGGCGCTCTGGTGGACGGGAGCGGAAAGCTGGCCGTACGGACCCGCCGCGCCACCCGCGCCCAGGAGGCCGGCGCCACGGTGATGGGCCAGGTCACCGCCGTGCTCGAGGAGCTCGCGGCCACCGCGCACTGGTCGCGGGTCGCCGCCGTCGGCATCGGCAGCGCGGGTCCGGTGGACGCCTCCGTGGGCACCGTCAGCCCCGTCAACATCCCCGGCTGGCGTGACTTCCCGCTGGTCGCCGGGGTCCGGCAGACCACCGGCGCGCTGCCGGTGTCGCTGGTCGGCGACGGACCGGCGATGACGGCCGCCGAACACTGGCAGGGCGCGGCGCGCGGCCGTAGGAGCGCGCTGTGCATGGTGGTCTCCACCGGCGTGGGCGGTGGACTGGTCCTGGGCGGCCGGCTGCACCCGGGCCCCACCGGAAACGCCGGGCACATCGGCCACATCAGCGTGGAGCTGAACGGCGACCCGTGCCCCTGCGGCGGACGCGGCTGCGTGGAGCGGATCGCCAGCGGCCCCAACATCGCCCGCCGCGCCCTGGACGGCGGCTGGCGCCCGGGGCCGGACGGCGACACCAGTGCCGAGGCCGTCGCCGCCTCGGCGCGGGCCGGAGACCCCGTGGCGCAGGCCTCCTTCGAACGGGCCGCCCAGGCCCTGGCCGCCGGGATCGCCGCGACCGCCGCGCTCGTCGAGATCGAGGTGGCGGTCATCGGCGGTGGCGTGGCGGGTGCCGGGGACGTGCTCTTCGCGCCCCTGCGGCGCGCCCTGCGCGACTACGCGACCCTGTCGTTCGTCCAGGGGCTGGAGGTCGTCCCGGCGCAGATGGGCACCGACGCGGGCCTGGTGGGAGCGGCCGCCGCGGCGGCGCAGGAGGCGCGTCTCGAGGGGTTCGGCCCGGCGGGCACACCTCCCACCGGGGACTGAGCCCCGCTCCTTCACCGTTTGACCATGACCCGCTGTCACCGTCTGCCCCTAAGCTGTTCGCCCTGAGCCCGGCAGTGGCCGGGCGGGACCGAGGAGCGCGCTAGGGTCTGTCGTCAAAGGGGGCGCCCGGCCGCGAGCGGCGTCTGGTGCGGTCGATCGCAAGGCGGAGCATCGCCCTCGTACTGGGCGTACTCGGGTGATGCGACAACGCGGCGAGCGGCCGTGCCAGGCGTCGGGAGCAGGGCGCTCCGTTTGACGACAGGCCCTAGGGGAGGCGGATCGGTGGCACCGGCGGACATGGGCGGCGATCTGTCCGGGCGGCTGCTGGGCGGGCGGTACCGGGTGACGGGCAGCCTCGGCCGGGGCGGCATGGGCGTGGTCTGCAGGGCCGTGGACGCGGTGCTCGGCCGGGAGGTCGCGGTCAAGGTGCTGCGCACCCACACCGACGCCTCCAGCGCCGAACTGGCCGATCTGCGCACCCGGATGCAGCGGGAGGCGCGGGCGGCGGCCCGGATCCGGCACTCCGGTGTGATCACGGTCCACGACGTGGCCGAGGAGGGCGGGCTGCCGCTCATCGTCATGGAGCTGATCGACGGGCCCTCGCTCGACGATGTGCTCGACGAGCGGGGCACCCTCGACCCCCGGGAGGCCGCGGGGATCGGCGCCGAGGTCGCGGACGCGCTCGGCGCGGCCCATGGCGCCGGGGTGCTGCACCGGGATGTGAAGCCCGGCAATGTGCTGCTGGACCGCGAGGGCCGTGTCGTCCTCACGGACTTCGGCATCGCGAGCCTGGAGGCGCCCGAGGACGGCGCGACCACCAAGCTGACCCGCAGCGGCGAGCTGATCGGCTCCCTGGACTATCTCGCGCCGGAGCGCGCCCAGGGCCAGGACCCGAGCCCGGCCTCGGACATCTGGGCGCTGGGGATGACGCTGTACGCGGCGGTGGAGGGCTCGTCGCCGTTCCGCCGCACCTCCGTATGGTCCACGCTCACCGCGATCGTCAATGAGCCGCTGCCCGAGCCCCGGCTGGCCGGACCGCTGGCGCCCGTGCTCCATGCGCTGATGGACAAGGACCCGCGAGGGCGGCCGTCCGCCGCCGAGGCGCGCCGGATGCTGGCGGAGGTGGCGGCGGGGGAGACGCCGCGCGGCGCGGCGGGGCCGCCGTCCGTTCCACTGAGCGAGCCGGCCCCCTCCGTCCCGCCTCCGGGCTTCGGCCCGCCGCCCGTGGTGGAGCCGCTGGTGAGCGGGGAGCCGGGCGCGGTGGACGGGGCCGGTGCGCGAAGTGCGGGGCGCAGGCGCCGCGGAGCGCTCATCGCGGCCGCGGCCGCCACCGTCGCGCTCATCGGCGGCGGGCTGACGTACGCACTGGTCGGAGGCGATGACCACACCACGGAGTCGGGGCGGACGAAGGATCCGCCGAGCGAGCCGGCGGGCCCGGGGAAGACCGCCGCGCCGGGCGGCGGAAAGGCGAGCGCCACGGCCGGGCAGGGCAGCGCGCGGCCGGATGACACGGCCTCACCCACTCCGGGCGGCGGCAACGGCGACCAGGGCGGCCCGGCGGCTTCTTCGGCGCCGCCCTCGGGCATCGCGCCCGTCTGCCATGGCGGCGACGGCGGGCGGTACGACTGCGAGGTGTGGCGTGACGCCACCTCGTACACCCACGGCGGTGAGCCGGTCGGCACCCTCAAGCACGGAGTGAACTACTTCTACTGCCAGGAGAACCTGGGCCGCCGGGAGACCTACGGCAAGTGGACGAACGTGTGGTGGGCCAGGACCGACGACGACAACGGCCATCGGGATGTCTATGTGAGCGTCGTCTATGTCAAGGGCGGCGACAATGACGCGCCCCTTCCCGGGCTGCCCGAGTGCTGAGCCCGGGACGGCCGTGGGAAGGGGCGGATCTCATTGGCGGATCCCAGCGGGGCGGAGACGTCTCAGCGTGGTGGACTCAGCGGGGCCGAGACGTCTCAGCGTGGTGGTCTCAGCGGGGTCTCAGCAGGCGAAGGCCGCGTCGGCCCAGTCCCCGTGGTCGCTGGTGACCCCGTCCCCGCCGTCGGTGACGACGAGCCGGACCGTCTTCGCCCCGCCGATGGCGGCGTCGAGGGCGGTGGCCGGATCGGCGTTGGTCAGCGTCTTCGACGATGCCACCTTGGCGTCGTCCGCCCACACCTCGAAGCCGACCGTCCCGGCGGTGTCCTCCTCGTCGTCCACGCCGACCCGCGCGGTGAAGCGCGAGCACCGGCCCCCGGTGTAGTACGTGACCTCACTCGGCGCGTGCACGCCCAGGCCCTTGTCGTACGTGGTGCCGCCGAGGGTGAGCGGATGGCCGTCACCCGCCTCGTTCTCGCCGACGCTGGTGTTCTTCTCCACCGGGCCCCAGCCGTTGAGCGCGCTCAGCCAGGGCAGATCGCTCGCGTACGAGCTGCCGGAGGGCGGGGCGACCACCACATGGACCGCCGAGACCAGCCGGGCGGCCGCCTTGCCGCCTCCGGGTGAGCGGTAGTCGGCGCTGACCGTCAGGTCGTACGCACCGGGCGCGGCCCCGGCGGGCGCGGTCACCCGCCAGCGCGTGGCCAGCTTCGAACCGGTGGGCAGCGAGGCGGCCCGGGTCGGGGAGGTGGCCTTGATCCGCCAGCCGTCGGGGCCGGTGAGCCGGACCGAGACCTGCTGGGCCGGGGTCCGGCCGAGGTCGGTGAGCGTGGTGTCGACCTGGGCCGCGGCTCCGGCCTCGGTCAGCGCCGTGCCGTCGAGGCCGAGTTCGGCGGCGGGCGGGTAGGAGGCCCAGCGGGTGTCGGCCGAGGCCTGGTAGAGCACGGTGCCATGGGCCGGGACGGTGGCCGAGATGGCTCCGGCGGTGTTGTAGTCCTTGTGCGCCCACAGGTCGCGCAGCCGGTACGCGGTCGCCCGGGGCAGCCCGACCCCGGTCGCCGTGGTGGCGATGTGCTGCGGCCGGTCGGTCTCGTTGAACAGCGCGACGGCGCGGCTGCCGTCCGCCATCTCCTTGGCGATGACCCAGCGCCCGCCCTCGGAGGAGACCACGGTGCCCTGCTTGCCCAGCGGGTCCTGATCGACGGCGATCACTTCGTGATTGCCGAGGATTTCATAGGTCTCGGCGTTGGCCTTGCGCAGATCGGTCCCGATCAGCAGCGGTGCGGCCATGATCGACCACAGCGAGAAGTGGCTGCGGTACTCGGTGGCCGTCATCCCGCCGTTGCCGACCTCCAGCATGTCGGGGTCGTTCCAGTGGCCGGGCCCGGCGTATTTCGCGAGCGGCAGGTTCTGCTTGGCGATCGACAGCATGCTGCCCCAGCTGTCGCTGATGTCGCCCGTGGTCCGCCACAGATGGCCGACTTCCCCGGCCCATTCCCAGGGCTTGTTCTCGCCCCATTCGCAGATGCTGTAGACGATGGGGCGGCCGGTGGTCTCGGTCGCGGCCTTCAGGGCGTCGCGCATGGTGCGGTAGCGCTGTTTGGCGTCGACACCCTGGTTATTGCAGTTGTCGTACTTGAGGTAGTCGATGCCCCAGTCGGCGAACTGCTGGGCGTCGGACTTCTCATGGCCGAGCCCCCCGGGGAAGCCGGCGCTGTTGCAGGTCTTGGTGCCCGCGCTGGTGTAGATGCCGATCTTCAGTCCCTTGGAGTGGACATAGTCGGCGACGGCCTTGATGCCGTTCGGAAAGCGGACCGGGTCGGGCACCAGCTTGCCGTTGGCATCGCGCTGCGGCAGCGCCCAGCAGTCGTCGAGGTTGACGTACTGGTATCCGGCGTCCTTCAGTCCCTTGGCCACGAAGATGTCGGCGATGCCCTTGACCATCGCCTCGTTGAACTCCGCGCGGCAGTGGGTGGAGTTCCAGTTGTTGAACCCCATCGGAGGGGTGAGGGCGAGCCCGTCACCGGGCGCTGCGCCCGGGTCGGAGGCCGGTGTGGTGACCTCGGCGGGATGCGCGGGCTGGGCGACGGCCGGGAGGGCCAGGCCGACCGTGGCCAGCAGACCGGCGCTCAGTGCTCCGATGACTCTTCGTCTCGCGGGTCGAAAACAGCGGTGGCGCACGATGCGGGTCCTCCGTTCTCAACGGGGGTAACGCAGTGTCATGGCTGCGTCACATGCGAGCGTTTACGGTAGACCCTGTTGGAGTCTGTTGGAAGAGATGCGATAACAGTTGTTCGATATCTCGTCAAAACCCTTGACGATCCGCCTGGCCGCCGGGTGAGATCCCCTCACTTGCGTTCGGTTGTGTTTGATTGAACCTCTGTGGAGGGGCACATGGCACCGTCATCGTCAGGACATCGGATCTCCCGCCGTGCGCTACTGCGAGGCACCGCGGCCGGAGCCGGCGCGGTAGCCCTTCCGACGCTGCTGACCGCCTGCGGTGGTCCGGGCAACGAAGTGAAGATCGGCTCCAACGCCTCCGACGCCGTGCCCCGTAAGGCGTTCGCCGAGGTGTTCAACGCGTACGAGAAGAAGTCGGACAAGAAGGTCAAGGTCAATACCGTCAACCACGAGGCCTTCCAGGAGGGCATCAACCGCTATCTGAAGGGCACCCCCGACGACGTCTTCATGTGGTTCGCCGGGTACCGCATGCAGTTCTTCGCCGAACAGGGGCAGCTCGCCGAGATCAGCGACCTCTGGAAGGGCTTCGACGGCTTCTCCGACGCGCTCAAGGCGCAGTCCACCGGCAAGGACGGCAAGCAGTACCTCGTGCCGTACTACTACTACCCCTGGGCCGTCTTCTACCGGAAGAGCGTCTTCGCTCAGCGCGGCTACGAGGTTCCGAAGACCTTCGACGAGTTCCGGGCGCTCTCCAAGCGGATGGACAAGGACGGCCTCGACGCCATCGCCTTCGGCGACAAGGACGGCTGGCCCGCCATGGGGACCTTCGACTATCTCAATATGCGGGCCAACGGCTACGACTTCCATATCTCCCTCATGGGCGGCAAGGAGTCCTGGACCGACCCCAAGGTCCGAAACGTCTTCGACCTGTGGCGCGGGCTGATGCCGTATCACCAGAAGGGCGCCAACGGGCGGACCTGGCAGGAGGCCGCCCAGAGCCTGGCGCAGAAGAAGTCCGGTATGGCGGTCTTCGGGCTGCCCCACCCCGGGCAGCAGTTCTCCGCCGCCGACCGCGATGATCTGGACTTCTTCCCCTTCCCCGAGATCGACTCCGCCTATGGACAGGACGCGGTGGAGGCGCCGATCGACGGCTTTCTGCTGGCGAAGAAGTCCAAGCGGCAGAAGGAGGGCAAGGAGCTGATGAAGTACCTCGCCACCCCCGCCGCCGAGGAGATCTACCTGAAGCGGGACCCGAACAACATCGCCGTCAACGACAAGGCGTCCAGCTCCTCGTACAACGCGCTCCAGAAGAAGGCCGTCGACCTCGTCTCGAACGCCAAGCAGATATCGCAGTTCATGGACCGCGACACCCGGCCGGACTTCGCGTCCCAGGTGATGATCCGGGCTATTCAGCAGTTCATCAACAAGCCGAACGACATCGACTCCCTCACCAAGGACATCGAGTCCCAGAAGAAGACCATCTTCGCCAGCGACTAGGAGATTCGCGCCGTGCCGCTCACGACCGCGCGGCGTGCCAAACGGCGGGGTCCGCGGAGGTTCACCTCCCGCGACCTCGCCGTCATCGGCGTGCTGCTGGGCATACCCATCCTGCTCGAACTGGCCCTGATCTGGGGCCCGACCCTCGCCTCCATCGGCCTGTCCTTCACCAGCTGGGACGGCATCGGCGATATCCACTGGGTGGGCATCGACAACTACAAGACTCTCTTCACGGACTATCCGCCGTTCTGGCCCGCGGTCCGCAACAATCTGCTCTGGGTGGCCTTTCTCGGCTTGGTCGCGACCCCCTTCGGACTGCTGCTGGCCGTACTGCTGGACAAGGGCGTCCGGTTCAGCCGCTTCTACCAGTCCACCCTCTATATGCCGGTGGTGCTCTCCCTCGCCATCGTCGGCTTCATCGCGCAGCTGGTCTTCTCCCGCGACCAGGGTGCGCTGAACGCGATCCTCGCCAACAGACACGACCCGGTGGACTGGCTCGGAGACCCGGAGCTCAATATCTGGATGGTGCTGCTGGCGGCAGCCTGGCGGCACACCGGGTATGTGATGATCCTCTATCTGGCCGGGCTGAAATCCGTCGATCCCTCGCTCAAGGAAGCGGCCGCGATCGACGGCGCCAGCGAGACCCAGACCTTCTTCCGGGTGGTGCTGCCCACCCTGCGGCCGGTCAATGTCATCGTCGGCGTCATCACCGTGATCGAGGCATTGCGCGCCTTCGACATCGTCTATGCCATCAACCATGGCCGTAACGGGCTCGAACTGCTCTCGGTGCTGGTCACCGACAACATCATCGGCGAGGCCAGCCGGATCGGATTCGGCTCCGCGATCGCCGTCGTCCTGCTGACCGTGTCCCTGGGATTCATCGTGACCTATCTGATCCAGGAGTTGCGAGGGGGGAAGAAGGGATGACCGTCACCACTCCGCCCGCCCCCGTACGGACCGTGACCCCGGTGACCGGCACCGGCAAGCGCCGGGTGACCCGTGGCCGACTCGGGCTGCACGCCTTTCTGATGGTCGTGTCGCTCGCGTTCCTCGCCCCGCTGCTTCTCGCCATCTACGCCTCGCTGCGGCCGTACGAGGAGACCGCGAAATACGGCTATTTCTCGCTGCCGCGCCATCTGTCGTTCGACTACTACGCCAAGGCGTTCAATGACTCCGGGATGGGCAAGTATTTCGTCAACTCGCTCATCATCGCGGTGCCCGGGGTGCTGCTGACGCTGTTTCTCGCCTCGTTCGTCGCCTTCTGTGTGACCCGGCTGAGAATGCGCGGCGGGCTGGTGCTGCTGATGGTGTTCACGGCGGGCAATCTGCTGCCGCAGCAGGTCATCGTCACCCCGCTCTATGTGCTCTTCACCAAGATCAATCTGCCCTATTGGATGTCGGACTCGATGACGATGTACGACTCCTACTGGGCCGTGCTCGCCGTTCAGGTCGCCTTCCAGGTGGGATTCTGCGTCTTCGTCCTCGCCAACTTCATGCGCACCATTCCCGATGAGATCGTGGAGGCGGCGCGGGTGGACGGGGCGGGGGTCTGGACGCAGTACTGGAACATCACGCTTCCGCTGTGCCGGCCCGCGCTGGCGGCGCTCGCCACCCTGCAATTCACCTGGATGTACAACGACTTCCTCTGGGCACTGGTCTTCATCTCCGACGGCGACAAGCTGCCCATCACCTCCGCGCTCAACAATCTGCGCGGCCAGTTCTTCACCGACTACAACCTGCTCGCGGCGGGCTCGGTGATCGTGGCTCTTCCCACGGTGCTGGTCTTCCTGCTGTTGCAGCGCCACTTCATCGCCGGACTCACCCTCGGCGCCAGCAAGGGCTGATGCGAGAGGGGTCACTGTGGCTCATGTGGCCACAGTGACCCCTGTGGCACAAGGGCCACAAGGTCCCCGACCACGCTCCGCCGCCCCGCCCCGCGTCCCCCGCCCAACCCGTCCGGAGCGACGCGATCCGTCACTCGGTCGTCTTCGCGCGTTTCCGTGACAGGGTGATGCGGGCAACTGTCAGGAGGCGATGGAATAGGGGGAAATGTGATCGTCTGGCTGAACGGTGCGTTCGGTGCGGGTAAGACCTCCGCGGCCCGCGAATTGGTGGACTTCATGCCCGGCAGTACGTTCTACGACCCGGAGCTGGTCGGTAACGGTCTGCGGATGATGCTCCCGCGGAAACGTCTTGAGCAGGTGTCCGACTACCAGGATCTACTTTCCTGGCGCCGGCTGGTGGTGGACACCGGAGCGGCGCTGATCGCGGAGGTCGGCGGCCCGCTCGTGGTCCCGATGACGGTTCTCAGACAGGAGTACCGGGATGAGATCTTCGGCGGTTTCGCGGCTCGCCGCATCCCCGTACGGCATGTTCTGCTGCACACCGATGAAACGATCCTTCGCGAGCGCATAGCCGAACGCGAGGAAATACCCGGGGACGCGGACGCGAGCGAGTCCGTACGCCAGTGGTGCCTGGACCATCTCGCGCCCTACCGGGCGGCCCTGACCTGGCTGACCACCGACGCCCATGTCGTGGACACCACCGGGCTCACCCCGCGCCAGACCGCCCAGCACATCGCCGACGCGGTCCGCGAGGGCGCCGGGATCTGCGACATCGTGCAGACCCCCGAGCCGAGGGCGGAGACGCTGGCCGCCGGGGTCCTGCTCTTCGACGAGGAGGACCGGGTGCTGCTCGTCGACCCCACCTACAAGCCCGGCTGGGAGTTCCCCGGCGGCGTCGTCGAACCCGGCGAACCCCCGATGTGCGCCGGGGTGCGCGAGGTCACCGAGGAGCTGGGGGTACGGCTGGACGAACCGCTGCGGCTGCTGGTGGCCGACTGGGAACGCCCCCAGCCGCCCGGCTACGGGGGCCTGCGGCTGCTCTTCGACGGCGGCAAGCTCTCCAGCGCGGCCGCCCAGGAGGTGCTGCTGCCCGGCTCCGAACTGCGCGGCTGGCGCTTCGTCACCGAGAGCGAGGCCGCCGCGCTGCTGCCACCGGTGCGGCTGAGCCGGCTGCGCTGGGCGCTGCGCGCCCGTGAGCAGGGCCGCCCGCTGTATCTCGAAGCGGGCGTCCCCACGGGCTGACCACGCCGGCCCAGCCCGTGGGCCGCCCGCCGACCGGGTGCGAGGTGAACGGGGATCAGCTCTTGCCCGCCGCGTACGCCCCCAGGAACAGCGCCTCGGTGAGCGAGAGCTTCTCCAACTCCTCGGGCGAGACGCTCTCGTTGACCGCGTGGATCTGCGCCTCCGGCTCGCTCAGCCCGATCAGCAGGATCTCCGCCTCCGGGTAGAGCGAGGCCAGCGTGTTGCACAGCGGGATCGAGCCGCCCTGCCCGGCGATTGCCATCTCCTGGCCGTCGTACGCCAGGCGCATCGCCTCCCGCATCGCCGCGTACGCCGGGCTCGTGGTGTCCGCGCGGAACGCCTGGCCCTGGCCGAGCTGCTCCACTGAAAGCCGCGCACCCCACGGCACCGAGGACCGGAGGTGCTCGGCGAGCAGCCGGTTGGCCTCGGCCGCGTCCACGCCCGGCGGCACCCGCAGGCTGATCAGCGCCCGCGCGCCCGCCTGGACGGACGGGGTGGCGCCGACCACCGGCGGGCAGTCGATGCCGAGCACGGTGACCGCCGGGCGCGCCCAGACGCGGTCGGCGACCGTACCGGAGCCGATCAGCCCGACCCCGTCGAGCACCTTGGCGTCCTTGCGGAACTCCTCGTCCGGGTACTGCAGCCCGTCCCACGCCGCGTCCGCGTCCAGGCCCTTGACGGTGGTCGAGCCGTCCTCGGCGCGCAGCGAGTCCAGGACGCGGATCAGCGCGGCGAGCGCGTCCGGGGCCGCCCCGCCGAACTGGCCGGAGTGCAGATTGCCCTCCAGGGTCTCCACCGAGACCCGCAGCAGCGTCATCCCGCGCAGCGTGGCCGTGACCGTCGGCAGCCCGACCCGGAAGTTGCCCGCGTCGCCGATCACGATGGCGTCGGCGGTCAGCAGCTCCGGATGGGCCTCGGCGTAGCGCTCCAGACCGCCCGTGCCCTGCTCCTCCGAACCCTCCACGATCACCTTGACGTTGACCGGGACCCCGCCGTTCGCCTTGAGCGCGCGCAGCGCGGTGAGATGCATGATCACACCGCCCTTGCAGTCCGCGGCGCCCCGCCCGTACCAGCGGCCGTCGCGCTCGGTCAGCTCGAAGGGCGGGGTGTGCCAGGCGTCCTCGTCCAGCGGGGGCTGCACGTCGTAGTGCGCGTAGAGCAGCACGGTCGGGGCACCGGCCGGACCGGGCAGGAAGCCGTAGACGGACTGGGTGCCGTCGGGGGTGTCCAGCAGCGCCACGTCCTCGAACCCCTCGGCGCGCAGCGCGTCGGCGACCCAGCGGGCGGCCGCCTCGCATTCGCCGGGCGGGAACTGCGCCGGGTCCGCCACCGACTTGAAGGCCACCAGCTCGGCCAGCTCGGCCCTGGCGCGCGGCTGCAGGGCGGCGACGGTGGCGGCGAGAGGCGCCTTCTCCATGGGGGACCCTCCTGGGGTGCGACGGGCCGGCGGCGGGATGCGCGGCGATGGGCACGTATGTACGGCTTGATGCCGCGTGGCCGATCATCCCACAGCGGGGTCATCCGCCGGGGAGCCGTAGGATGCCGGTAGGCGCATCAGGTCGGTCGATTGGGAGCGGATCCACACGTGAGCAGCGACAACGCAGCCCCGGACAATGAGACGGTATGGGACGTCGTCGTGGTGGGCGCGGGCCCCGCGGGTGCCTCCGCGGCCCATGCCGCCGCCTGCGCCGGGCGCCGGGTGCTGTTGTTGGAGAAGGCCGAGTTGCCGCGTTACAAGACCTGCGGCGGTGGCATCATCGGCCCCTCGCGCGACGCCCTTCCGCCGGGTTTCGAACTGCCGCTGCGGGAGCGGGTGCACGCGGTGACGTTCTCGCTGAACGGCAAGCTGTCCCGCACCCGCCGCTCCAAGCACGCGCTCTTCGGACTGATCAACCGGCCGGAGTTCGACGCGGCCCTGGTCGACGCCGCCAAGGACGCGGGTGCCGAGGTCCGTACGGGCGTCGCGGTCACCCGCGTCGAGCAGCACGGCCCGGCCGTGCCCGACCGGCGCACGGTCGCCGTGGTGCTCTCCGACGGTGAGACCGTGCTGGCGAGGGCCGTGGTCGGCGCGGACGGCAGCGCGAGCCGCATAGGCGCGCACGTCGGCGTGAAGCTGGACCAGGTGGATCTCGGCCTGGAGGCGGAGATCCCGGTTCCGGAGACCGTCGCGGAGGACTGGGCGGGCCGGGTGCTCATCGACTGGGGCCCGATGCCTGGGAGTTACGGCTGGGTCTTTCCCAAGGGCGACACCCTTACGGTCGGCGTCATCTCGGCGCGCGGCGAGGGCGCCGGGACCAAGCGCTATCTGGAGGACTTCATCGCCCGGCTCGGCCTCGCCGGATTCGAGCCGAGCATCTCCTCCGGGCATCTGACCCGCTGCCGCTCCGACGATTCGCCGCTGTCGCGCGGCCGGGTCCTGGTGTGCGGCGACGCGGCCGGACTGCTGGAGCCGTGGACCCGAGAGGGCATCTCCTACGCGCTGCGCTCGGGCCGGCTCGCGGGGGAGTGGGCGGTGCGCGTCGCCGAGGCCCACGACGCGGTGGACGCCCGCCGCCAGGCCCTGAACTACGCCTTCGCGATCAAGGCGGGGCTGGGGGTGGAGATGGGTGTCGGCCGCCGTCTGCACACGGTCTTCGCCCGCCGCCCCGGGATGTTCCACGCGGTGATCACCGGCTTCCGCCCGGCATGGCGCGCGTTCACGAAGATCACCCGTGGTACGACCACACTGGGCGACCTCGTCCGCACCCACCCGGCCGCCCGCCGGGCCCTGGGGGCGATGGACCGGGGCTAGGGGCTAGGGGGGCGGATCTTGACGCCTGCGGCGCGCGGCTCCCCTCCCCGCCCCTTCCCGACACCTGACGATATGCGGCTCCGCCGCGTGGTCCGCCGGACACCGCGCAGGGCTTGGCTTCGGTCGCGTCGGGCTGATCTTCGCGGGTCTGCGACGGCCATGCCGGGGGCGCCCCGCCCGTATCGGAAGAGGCGGCGCTGCCGGGGACGGGCGACGCGAGGGCGCCGGCGGGCATGCTGGGCGACCCGCTGCCCGTGCGCGCGCTCGCACGGCTCGTCGCCGGGTGCCGCAGGTGTTCGGTTTGGGTTTGCCTCACGTCCGCCGCGCTGCGGTGGGGAGCCGGGCTCGGCTCGGCCCTGTCCCGCGCTCTGCCCGGCAGGGCATGGGCGCCTACTCCGCCGGGAGTAGGCGCGGGCACCGCGCAGGGGGGACGCCCGGGGCGCCTGGCCGGTTTAGCGTTGCCCGTATGCACGGATTCACGGGGGAGCACGGCCCGGGGCAGCGGCGGGGCGGATGGCGGCGCGGGGCGCCCTTCGACCCATCGCGTTCGGCCGTGCCCTGGCGCTCCTCGGTCGCCATCGCCGTCGTCCAGATGGTGGGCACCGGGTTCGCCGCTCACGATCAGCCCGTCCGGGCGGGCCTAGGGCCCGGGAGCGCCGCGTTGCTGCTCGCCGGGCCCGCGCTGCTGCTCATGCGCCATCGCCGGCCCGGGGCGGTCGTGGTCGGCACGGCGGTGGTGACCGCCGTCTACCTCGCCGCCGGATATCCGTACGGGCCCGTCTTCCTCAGTGTCGTCGTCGCCTGTGTGACGGCCATCGCGGCCGGGCGGCGGATCGCTGCGTGGAGCGCACTCGGGCTGCTGTGGGGGAGCCATCTGCTCATCGGCCACTGGCTCTACCGCTGGCTGCCGCCGGGCGACGACGGGCCCGTCGGATGGGGGCAGGAGCTGGTGGTCACCGCCTGGGCGGTGGCGATCGTGGCCGCGTCCGAGCTCGTCCGCGTACGGCGTGAGCAGTGGGCCCGGGAACGGGCCGAACGGGAGGCGGCGGCGCGCCGCCGGGCCGACGAGGAGCGGCTGCGGATCGCCCGCGAACTGCATGACGTCCTCGCCCACAGCATCTCGGTCATCAACGTCCAGGCGGGCGTCGGGCTCGCCCTCCTCGACCAGGACCCCGAGCAGGCCCGCACCGCGCTGACCACCATCAAGGCGGCCAGCAAGGAGGCGCTGGGCGAGGTCCGCCAAGTCCTCGACACTCTGCGGACCTCCGGCTCCGGCGCGCCCGGCGCCGCGCCGCGCTCACCCGCACCCGGCCTGGACCGGCTGGCGGAGCTCACCGGGCAGGCGGCGGACGCGGGGCTCGCGGTGCGGGTGGGGGTGGAGGGCGTACGGACGGCCCTGCCGCCCGGCGCCGATCTCGCGGCGTTCCGTATCGTGCAGGAGGCCCTGACCAATATCGTCCGCCACTCCGGCTCCCGGAACGCCCATGTGCTGCTGCACTATGCCCCCGGTGAATTGGAGCTGCGGGTGGACGACGACGGCCCCGCGACCGGGGACGGGGCGACGGGCGGCGGCAACGGCCTGGTCGGCATGCGTGAGCGGGCCGCCGCGCTCGGCGGCACAGTGGAGGCGGGCCCGCGCCCGGACGGCGGCTTCCGCGTCCGGGCCAGGATCCCGTTCAAGGGTGGGAGGGAGACCCCATGAGGGATGAGGGCGGGAGTCAGACCCATGAGGGATGAGGACGGGCCCGAGACCGTGATCCGTGTCGCGCTCGCCGACGACCAGCTCCTCGTCCGCGCCGGATTCCGCGCCCTGCTGGCCGCGCAGCCGGATATCGAGGTGGTCGGCGAGGCGGCCGACGGGGAGCAGGCGCTGGCGCTCGTACGGGAGCGGCGCCCCGATGTCGTCCTCATGGACATCCGCATGCCGGTGCTCGACGGCCTCGCCGCCACCCGGGGGATCACCGGGGATCCGGCACTCGGCGAGGTGAAGGTGGTCATGCTGACCACCTTCGAACTCGATGAGTACGTCTTCGAGGCGATCCGCTCCGGCGCCTCCGGCTTCCTGGTCAAGGACACCGAACCGGATGAGCTGCTGCGAGCGGTGCGCGCGGTCGTCGGCGGCGACGCGCTGCTGTCGCCCGGGGTGACCCGCCGTCTCATCGCGGAGTTCGCGGCCCGGTCCAGGGAACCCGCGCCCGCGGCGGCGCTGGCGGAGCTGACCGAGCGGGAGCGGGAGGTGATGGCCCTGGTCGGCATGGGGCTGTCGAACCAGGAGATCGCGCGGCGGCTCGTGGTCAGCCCGCTCACCGCCAAGACCCATGTGAGCCGCACGATGGTCAAACTGGGCGCCCGGGACCGCGCCCAACTCGTCGTGCTCGCCTATGAGTCGGGCCTGGTCCGGCCGGGCTGGCTCGGCTGAGCGAGCTCTGTGCTCCGGGATTTGTGCTCCGGGTTTCGTGCTCCGGGCTTTGTGCTCCGGACCCCTCGCTCAGCACGGCCCTCCGTCCAGCGTGGCCCCTCAGAACAGCCCCTCCGCTCAGAACAGCCCCTCCGGGGCCTCCGCTTCCCGCTCCCGCCGCGCCACCGGTGCCGTCGTCGGGGCGTCCGCCGCGGCCGACGCCAGTGGCCAGCCCGTCAGCTGCCGGGTGTCCATCACCAGGGCCTGGCCGTCCGCCGAGGTCAGATGGATGTCCGGGCCCGCCACGGCGTCGATACGACCGGCCACGGTGGCCTCGGGGACGAACTGGATCAGCCCCGGCGCGGGGCGCACCCGGTCCAGGTGGAACGCCGCATCGTGGTGCACCGGGTCGAACGGGGCGAGGGCCAGTGACTCCGGCAGACCGCCCAGGCCGCGCGCCCGCTGGTGGAGAGCGGCGAGGTCGGCGGCCCGTCGCTCCGGGGGTGGCGGGGCCTCGCGGGCGGTGCGCTTGGCGGCGTACGGGAAGCGGTCCGGGACGCCGAGCGCGGCGCCCAGCACGGCCTCGGCGCGGCGCGCGGCCATCAGCGGGCCCCGGCCCAGCAGGCAGTACGAGAGCGCGGCCTGCTCCAGCAGCCGTGCCCCCTCCCGCTCGGCCGCGGTGATCCCGACCTTGACCAACTCCGGTCCGAACCAGGCGAGATAGACGTCGTAAGGGCGCGGATCGTCCGTACGGGTGTCGGCGGCCACGGAGTAAGAGCGGTCCAGCCGGGCGCAGTCCGGGCACTGAGCCGATACGGCGGAGGGCGGGACCTCGGCCCCGGCCGGGCACGGGGTGTGCCGGGCGCCCCTTCGGACGCCGACGCAGTCGCGCCGGGGCCCGGTGGTGAACGAGAGCGGGCGGTCCGGCGTCAGCGGGGAGAGCCGTTCCCCCTGGGCCGGATGGCGCCAGACCAGCGCGGGCCCGCCGCGGCCCCAGCGTGCCCCGGCGCACTGCCATCGTGCGGGCTGCGGGTCCTGGCTCTGGTCCTGCGCGCTCTGGTCCTGCGCGCTCTGGCGCTGGCCCCGGCCCTGGGGCATCAGCGCTTCTGCCGGGAGAAGAGCCACAGCGCCCGCACCAGCCGGATGGCGAATCCGACGATGGCCACCGCGAAGGCGGCTCCCTGCCAGGCCCGCTCGTGGGCCCGGTCCAGGTCGCCGAAGAGGGCGGGGCTCGCGACCGCCACGTAGAGCACGGCTGCCAGCAGACCGGCCGTGACCAGGGCGAACACTATCTCGATGGTGAGCGCGTCGCGTTCGCTCTGGGTGCGGGGTCCGGTCATCTCGTCTCAGCCCTTCGCCTGGTGTCCGGTGGCCGCCGCCGGGTCGGTCCTCCCCGGCCCCGGCTCGCGCTGCCCGTCATCGTGCTTCCGGCGCACATACAGCTGCTTCCGTACGCGTGCCACGACCGTACCGTCCGCGGCGACCACCTCGTTCTCGAACCACGGCAGTGCCTTGCCGCCGTCCGCCGTGGCCTCGCGGATCTCCTCAAGCCGCTCCTCGGTGAGCTTGAAGTCGGCGAACACGTCACCGCGGCCGGGCGAGACGAAGTCGATCTCGCCGGCCTTGTCCCAGACGATGTAGTCCCGGCCGAGCCGTCGCATCACCAGCAGCATCCAGAACGGGTCGCTCATCGAGAACAGCGAGCCGCCGAAATGGGTCCCCACGTAGTTGGAGTTGAAGCGGTGCTGCCGCAGCCTGACGCGGGCGCTGCTCCAGTCCTCCGCGAGGTGGACCACCCGCACCCCGGCGAAGAGATAGGGCGGCCACCAGTTCATCGCGCGGCGCAGTCCACGCGGCGACATCGATCGACGTGACATGGCAGGAAGCTAACACGAGTTATTACTCGCCGGTAACCCAAATGGTTGGCCTGCCCGAGCGGTGGGCGCCAGCCGAGCGGTGGGCGCCAGCCGAGCGGTGGGCGCAACCCGGGCGGTGTGGTCGCACCCCGAGCGGCCGGGAGGTCAGATCCCCGAGTGCTCCCGCCACAGCTCGGCCAGCTTCTCGTCCCCCTCCGTGGTCAGCGCGGTGATCGGCAGCCGGTTCCAGAGCGCGAGATAGAGGTCGCGGGCCGGGCCGCTGAGCTCGCAGTCGGCCGCCCCCTCGCCGTGGCGCTCGGTGCGCGGAGCGTCCTGGGACAGCCGCATCGTCCAGACCGCGCCCTGGTCCGTGGTCCTCACCCGGAGCGTGCGCGGGGTGTCCGTGCGCACCCGGGACCGGTCCAGGCTGTGGAAACCGGCCAGCAGCTCATCGACCCCGTCGGCCGCGAACTCCGGGGTGAACGGGGAGAAGTCCCCGCCGCGCGCCGACTCCGCGTCGATCCGGTGGATGGCCGTCTCATGGGCCTGGCGCCGGGTCCAGAACTCCAGCGGAGCGTCCGAGGGCAGGAAGGTGAAGCACTTCACCTCGGGGTCGGCATGAGTGAGGACGTCGACCAGCCGGCCATGGACCTCGCGGTACCACGACACCAGCTCGGCGTCGGCCGGTGCCGCCCCGACCGCCGGCCGGACCGGGTCGGTCAGGCCCTCGGCGACGAACCGGGCGGCCCAGCCGTGCACCCGGCCGATGTGGGACAGCAGATCGCGGACGCGCCAGTCGGGGCAGGTGGGCACGGGGGCGTCGACCCCGGCCTCGGCCGCGGCGTCGGCCAGCAACCGGCCCTCGCGGTCCACGATTTCGATCAACTCGGCAGTCTCCATGGCGGAATCATGCCAGCCGCCTCCGACAACGCCCGGCCGGGTCGGCGGAATGTCAGCTTCCGGCCGTGCGCGCGGCGTTCCGCGTGCCGTACGCGACGACGGCCGCCACGGCCGCCAGCGCCGTGACCGTGGTGAGCGCGACCGGCAGCGAGTACCAGTCGGCGAGGAAGCCGATCGTCGGCGGGCCCAGCAGCATGCCGCCGTAGCCGAGCGTGGAGGCCGCGGCGACCCCGCCCGGCCCCGTCAGCGCGCCCGCCCGCGCGATGGCGACGGGGAAGAGGTTGGCCAGTCCCAGCCCGGTGACCGCGAAGCCGAGAAGGGCGAGCCAGATCGTGGGCGCGAGCGAGCCCAGCAGCATTCCGGCCGCGGCCGTGGCACCGCCCGCGACCAACGTCCTGGTCTGGCCGAGCCGTTCGAGCAGCGCGGTGCCGCTCAGCCGCCCGACGGCCATCATCAGGGCGAAGACGGCGTAGCCCGCCGCGGCGAGCCCGGCGGACGTGTCGAGGTCCTGGTGCAGATGGAGCGCGGCCCAGTCGGCCATGGCGCCCTCGCCGTACGCCGTGCAGAGCGCGATCAGGCCGAACACGGCGACGAGCCACCGGGCGCGGCCCGGCCGCTGTGCGCCGGGGGGCGTTTCGAGGTCGGTGGCCCGCCGGGACTCGGCCGCGGGCCCCGAGCCGATCCGCGGTGTGGGCACCGGCAGTGAGATCAGTGTCCGGCCCGCGACAGCCGTGAGCAGCAGCCCGAAGACCGCTAGCAGCGACAGATGGCGGGTGGGGGAGAGATGGTCGGCGATCAGCCCGCCCAGCCCCGCCCCGGCCATCCCGCCCAGGCTGAACGCGGCGTGGAAGCCGGGCATGACCGGGCGGCGCAGGGCGGCGATGAGGTCGACGGCCGCGCTGTTCATGGCCACGTTGAGCGCGCCGAACCCGGTGCCGAAGACCAGCAGCACCAGCGCGAGGGCGAGCGCGGAGTGGGTCAGCGGCGGCAGCGCGACCGAGCCCGCGAGCAGCACACCGGCGGCCACCGTCGTCGGATGGTTGCCGAAGCGGCGGCACAGGCGTCCGGTGGCCATCATCGTGGCCGTACCGCCCGCCGACACGCCGAGCAGCGCCAGCCCCAGCGCGCCCTCCGAAGCGCTCGTCTGGTCCTTGATCGCGGGGATCCGGGCGACCCATCCGGCGAACACGAATCCGTCGAGGAAGAAGAACGCGGTGATGGCGGCGCGGAGTCGGGTGAGGTCGCGATCCGTGGAGACGGAGCGGCGCGCGCCCGGAGTGGCCGTCCGTGTTTTGTTTGGAGTCGGCACAAAGTGAGAATAGAGGCGTGACCCAGACACGGACAAGGCTCGAGCGCGGCCGAAGCGCTCTTGGCCCGGCACTGGCACTCGTCCACACCGGCCGCGCACCCACCCGCGCCGTGCTCACCTCCGAACTCGGGGTGACCCGGGCGACCGCGGGCGCCGTCGCCGCCGAGTTGGAGGCGCTCGGCCTGATCCAGGTCGACTCGAGGCCGCTCGGGGCCGCCGGGGCACAGGGCCGTCCCTCGCACCGGCTGTCGATCGCGCCGCACGGGCCGGTCGCGCTCGCCGCCCAGGTGCACGCCGACGGCTTCCGCGCGGCGCTGGTCGGGCTCGGCGGGCAGACCGTGGCCACCGCGCCCGGCTGTATGACGGTGCCCGCGGACCCGGCGCATGTGATCGACGCGGTCGTCGAGGCCGGTGCCCTGCTGCTGCGGGAGACCGGCCGCCGCTGTGTGGGCGCGGGGCTCGCCGTCCCGTCCGCGGTCGCCGAACCGGAGGGCACCGCCCTGAACCCGCTGCACGTCGCCTGGCCCGCGGGCGCCCCCGTGCGCGAGCTGTTCAACCGCAGCCTGGCCGCGGCCGGGATCCGCGGCGACGACGGCGGGCCGGTCACCGGCTTCGCGGGCAATGACGTCAACCTGGCCGCGCTCGCCGAACACCGCCATGGCGCGGGCGGTGGCGCCCAGCACCTGCTCTGCGTCGCCACCGGGCACCGGGGCGTCGGCGGCGCGCTGGTGCTCGACGGACGGCTGCACACGGGCAGCGCGGGGCTCGCCCTCGAGGTGGGCCATCTGACCGTCAACCCCGAGGGCCCGCCCTGCCACTGCGGCAGCCGTGGCTGTCTGGACATCGAGGCCGATCCGCTCGCCTTCCTCACGGCGGCCGGGCGCGAACCGGGCCCGGAGGTGTCCCTGCTGCAGCAGGCCCGCGATCTGCTGCGCGAGGAGTACGCCACGGCGCCGTCCGTAAGGGCGGCCACCGAGCAGCTCATCGACCGTCTCGGCCTCGGACTCGCCGGTCTGGTGAACATCCTCAACCCGGACCGCATCATCCTCGGCGGGCTGCACCGCGAACTCCTGGAGGCCGACCCGGAGCGGCTGCGCGCGGTGGTGGCCGAGCGCAGCCTGTGGGGCCGGAGCGGGGGCGTGCCGATTCTGCCGTGCACGCTGGACCACAACAGCCTGGTCGGAGCGGCGGAGCTGGCGTGGCAGCCGGTGCTGGACGATCCGCTGGCGGCGCTGTCGGCCGTCTGAACCGTCAGCCCGTGGCCGAGGGTGGCTGCCAGAACCCGCAGCGGTGATCGGCCGCGAAACCGGTGGTGGGCGCGGTCCGGTCCGGTGCCAGCACCTGGGCGCGGTCGCGGTCGGGGGTGTACCGCGGCCAGCGGGGCGCGCCCGGCCCGTTGGGGTCACCGGTGGCGGCGAACCGCGCCCAGTAGCCGGTCATCGTGGCGGACAGCCTCCGCTGGGCCGGGTTCAGCGGGGGTACGGCGTCCATGGGGAACAGATAGGCCAGTTCCGAGGCGTGGAAGGCGCCCTGGGGGGTGTGCGGCGCCGGGATGAACGGGGGCGCCTGGGGATCGTTGAACTCATACGCGTAGACGGGCGCCCGGCCGCTGTACAGACGGCTGTCCGCGCGCGCCGGACAGGCGAACTTCTGGTCGGTGTTGACGGCCGAATAGGCCAGGTTCGGGGAGGGGTAGGAGGCGGCCGGATACATGGCGAGGACGGCCGCCGCCTCGGCGGGATACCGCGCCGCGATCTCGGCGGCGTACCGCTCGGGGGTGAGTGGGCCGCCGCCCAGCAGATCCATGGACAGCGCCGTGAAGTAGCGGTACTCGTCGTGGGTGGATCCGCTCAGGGTCGGGACCGCGTTCACCCGGCCCGTGGCCCATGCCGTGCGTGGCGACGCCGGGAGGACGCGCGGCCCGGTGTTGCCCGACCACAGGGGCAGCGCCCCGGGGACGGTGCGGATGAGCCGGGTGGTGGGCACGGCGCGCAGGCAGGAGGACGCGGCCTGTGGGTCGGCGCAGCCGAGGGAGGCCGCGAGGACCTGACCGCGCCTCTCGGCCTCGGCCAGGGAGAGCGGTGCGGACGCCTTCGGCAGACAGCTTCCGCTCTGCTGAACGGCCCGGTGGAACAGGCCCTTCGCGGTCGGGGAGGCGATATGCAGACAGGTGTCCACGGACCCGGCGGACTGACCGCCGAGTGTGACCCGGTTCCGGTCACCGCCGAACGCGCCGACGTCGCGTCGCACCCAGCGCAGCGCGGCCTGCTGGTCCATCAGACCGTAGTCCCCCGAGGCACGGTCCGCGCTCTCCGCCGACAGGGCGGGATGGGCGAGGAACCCCAGCGCTCCGAGGCGGTAGTTGACCGTGACCACGACCATTCCCCGCGCGGCGAGCGCGGCGCCGTCGTAGTCGCTTCCGGCGCCGTAGGCGTTGCCACCGCCGTGCAGCCACACCAGTACCGGCAGAGGGCCGCGCACCGCGCGGGCGGGAGGCGTCCACACGTTCAGGTAGAGGCAGTCCTCCGAGGTGCTGCCGGTCCGGTTGGAGTCGCCGGGCAGCACGGGCCCGCCGTCCGGGAGCAGGGTCAGCGGCGACTGCGCGCACGGACTGGCCGGTGCGGTGGCGTCCCGTATGCCCCGCCATGACGCGGCCGGCCGGGGCGGGCGCCAGCGCAGGGCCCCCGTCGGCGGAGCCGCGAAGGGAATGCCCTGGAAGACCCGGCCGCCGTCCTCCCCGAGCACGCCGCGCACCGAGCCGTGCGTAGTACGGACGACGAGAGAAGAGGAGTGGCCGGGGCCGGTGCGGGGGTCGGCCGGGGCCGCCACGACCCCCGGCGGAGCCATCGCCGACAGCGGCAGGGCGGCCAGGGCGACGGCGACGCGTAACACGGTGCGTAACACGGTGCGGGATCTCATACGGTCTCCTTGTGGGTCCTTGACGTTCATGACTGGTTGTTGATGAACCCGATCGCCAGGGCACCCCACCAGCCGAGTTGGGAGACGGCCGCCAAGATGCCCCCGCACATCAGCAGGCCCCGTGCCGACCCCGGCTCGCTCCGTCCGGCCAGCCGTCGGTGCAGGTCCCGCGCGTGCACCCCGTTGAGCGCCACCACCAGCACCAGCGCCAGCTTGACCCGGGTGAGCGGATCGGCCGGATCGGGGTGGAGCAGCACACCGCTCACCACCAGCCCGGCCAGCCCCGCCCACACCGGTGTGTGCAATGGCTCCGTGAAGTCCAGCAGTTGGCCCAGGGTCCGCCGGCCCAGCAGCCACAGGACCCCGTAGTAGTCGATGGTCAGCACCGCGCCCATGCCGAGGACCAGGGCCCCCAGATGTGCGAACAGCGCGGCGGTGCGCAGTGTGGCGCCCGCCTCGATCCGCGAGGCCACCCACACACTGGCCCCCCATCCGAGGCAGATGAGGGCGTCGGCGGCGCCCAGCGCCCACCCCGACACCGGTCCGCGGATCCTCTTCGGGTTCATGGGAGCCGGGTCCATGGGAGCCCCCCTCGGCGGTGGTGATCGGTGGGGCGGGCACCTCGCCCGCCCCACGGGTTCATCGGGGACGGGATCAGTCCTTGGCGATCCAGCCGACCATGATCCCCATTACGTCGTCGTGGGTGTGGCCCTCGATCTCGTACCTGCCGGTGACCTGGAGGACGTCGCCTTTGCGAATCGTTCCCAGGGGTCACCGCCGCAGGGCGGCATGTCCGAGATCTCGGCATGGCCATGGGGATCGATGAATTCGGGGCTGCCGCCCTCTTCCGCCACGACATTGCACAGGAGTTTTCCGGTGGTGAGGTTCTCGGTCCGTACGGAGTGCCCGCCGTGGTGGACATGACCCCGCATGTGCACAAGCTTTCCGGAGACGGTCGAGCGCCAGCGCCGGGACTTTTCGCTGACACCTTCCGGCGCGTCCCAGACGCTGCCGAGACAACTGCCGGCGTCCATCCAGATCGGCGTGACCGGGGTGAGCTGTGAGCCGTCGGCGAACTCATGGGTGTAGGTGATGGAAATGTAGACCTTCTTTTCCTCGGGCACATGGTTCATGAGGTCGTAGAGCATGTTCCACCGTTCGCCCCGAACGACCTTCACGCCGTACCCCGGCGGCAGTTTGGTTTCCACCCGTTCATTACCGGAGGCGAAAACCCGCTGCGGGCCCTTGCATACGACGTCGGACCTCTTGTGGGTGCCCAGCACCGCGTGGTGCAGCATCGGCCCGGTGTTGACGTTGGCGTTCGACCCGTCCGCGTAGACGAGATTGGGCTTGAAGCCCGTGACGAAGCAGTTTTCACATGGCTTCTGGACGTTCCACTCGATACGGTTGCGGGTTTCACCGTGATCGTCGTGCCCGCTGGCGGCGGGAATGGTGAAAGGCCCGTACCGTACCGTCGTGGTCTGCGGGTTTCGGGTCTGCCGCACGGATGAGTTGGTCTCCTGTGCGGCGGCGGGCGCCGGGCCGGTGGCCGTGATACCCAGTGCGGCGCCGACCACCGAGGCCATACCAATGGCACCGGCGGTTAAGGGATGTTTTCGCGAAGACACGGTTTCCTCTCTTCTTCAAGGGAAGTCCGAGTGGAGTGCTGTGTCAGGTGACCGCTCACCCTGACGAATGCGGGGCGGTTTCGCCGAGATGGCCCTGCCCCGGTTCACCGCAGAGTGGAGTCCGGCCTCGCACATGTCAACGCATCCGCAGAGCGGATGAAAACAGCTTTTCTCTCGCCGAGTTACTGACCAGGTCTTTTCATGGGCGCCCAGGTGATGACCGCCGGTCCGGGACCGGCGACTTCACCGATTGGTGAGCCCGGCGAACAGGTGGTGCATCAAGGTGAGCCACCCGTCGTGGTCCGGGCCCTCGACGCTCAACGCGGTCAGCACGTCCATGCCGATGGACACGCACAACATCAGACGCGCACAGGCCGCGGCGTCCAGCTCGGAGGAGAACGACCCGTCCCGCTGGGCGAGGGTGACCAGATCCGTCAGACGGCTCTCGACCCTGCCCAGGGCGGTATGGACCCTGCGGGCGACTTCGGCGTCCCGCCGTGCGGCCGCGAGGGCTTCACTGACCAGGGGTGCCCACATCCGCAGCCGGGTACCGGAGGAATCCGTTGTGATCAATCGCAGTACCTCGGCGGGGGAGGCACCGCGGTCCAGCGCCTGGCCGAGCCTGTGCGACGTGGACGCCAGGCCGTAGTCGACCGCCTCGGCGAGGAGTTCGGCCTTGTTGCGGAAGTTGCCGTAGATGGCTCCGGTCGAAAGCCCGGCACGGCGGGCTATGTCCTGCACCCGGGCTCGGTCATAACCCCGCTCGGCGAATTCCTCGGCCGCCGCCTCGATCAGCCGGTCACGGATCTGGGCACCGGACGGGCGGGAGAGGGAATCGGGCTCGGGCACGGACCCAGGGTAGCTGCGTCAGGTGGCAGGGCTGTGGAAGAATAATCATTATTCTCGCCCAGGCGTCGAGCCGGGAGGCCCGCGTCCATGACGTACGGCACCGAGCACCTCTTCATCGGCAGACAGACCGAGCGCCGTCGGCTCGCGGAGCGGGCCGGGGAATGCCGCCGCGCACACGGCGGTGCCCTGCTGCTCACCGGAGACCCGGGCATCGGCAAGACCGCGCTGCTCCGGCACGCGTCGCGGCTCCTGTCCGACTTCCGCGCCCTCCGTGCCGACGGAGTCCGTACGGAGGAGACCCTGCCCTACGGAGTGGTGCAGCGGCTGGTCCGGCCGCTGGCCACCGGTCTCCGGCGGCTCCCGGCGGCATCGCGGCAGACCCTGGAGCGGGTGTTGCGCGGGCAACTCCCCCCGGCCCGGGAGCGATTGCCCGTGGCGATCGCGGTGCTGGGGCTGCTGGCCGGGGAAGGCGCCCGAGGACCCGTGCTGCTCTGCGTCGACGACCTCCAGTGGACCGATCTCGAATCCCGGTTCGCCCTTGGCTTCGTGGCCCGTCGCATCAGCACCGAGCGCGTGCTGATCCTGGCCGCGACGGACGGCGAGGCGTCAGCGGCCATGCCCGGGGTGCCGGTGCTGCACCTCACCGGGCTGGGCGACCCCGACTGCCTGCGGCTGATCGCCGCCCACCGGACCTCGCCAGTGGCGCCTGCCGTGCGCGAGGTGCTCGTCCATGTGGCGGGCGGCAACCCCCTGGTCCTGGGCGAGCTGTTACGGACCCTGACCCCCGCCCAGCTGAGCCAGCCCTCCCAACTGCCCGATCCGCTGCCGCTGGGGCCTTTGGCCCTGAGCATTCGGCTCTCCCGGTTCCGCCGGCTGCCCGACGACTGCCGGCGGCTGCTGCTGCTCCTGGCCGCCGAGCCCCGTATGGACCCCTCCGCCCTCCTCCGCATCGCCCGGCAGGCGGGGATCGACCCGGCGGCCCTGGCCCCGGCCGAGGCCGCGGGGCTGGTGAGCTGGTCGACCACGACGGTCTCCTTCCGGCGGACCGAGGTGCGCCGGGCGATCCTCTGCCACGGCGCCCATCCGGCCGAACGGCAGTGGGCGCACGAGCTGCTGGCGCGCGCGTTCGCCGACACCGGTGACTATCGGCGCAGTTGGCACGAGGCGGCGCTGCTGTCGCCCCCGGACACCGGCCCGGCGGACCAGCCGGCCGGTGGACCGGCCGCGGAACTCGCCGATGAACTGGAGAGCCAGGCCGCCGCGGCCCGGCAGCGGGGCCAACTGGCCCATGCCGCGGCTCTGATGGAACGCTCGGCCAGGCTCACCCGCGAGGACGGCCGCAGGGCGAGCCGGTTGATCACCGCGGCCGACAGCACCGGACAGGCGGGGCGGCCGCGGCGCGCCGCCCGGCTCCTGGAGCGCGCGGAGCCGCTGGTCGGCGCCGACCGACCGGTCCTTCGAGGGCGTATCGCCTATCTCCGGGGCATGCTCGACCTCCACCACGCCACGGCGACCGACGCCTACGACCGGCTGCTGACCGCCGCCGATCTGCTCGCCGACGACGATCCCCGCCTCGCGGTCAAGGCGCTCGCCGCCGCGGGAGAGGCGGGCCTCTACGCGGGCGACGCGGACCTGTCCGTGCGAGCCGGCCGCCGTGCGCTGGCCATCCTCGACAGCTCAGCGGAACGCGGCCATCCCGCGACCCGATTCACCGGCGATCTGCTCCTCGGGGTCGCCGAGTCGCTTCAGGGGCGGCTGCCCGGAGCGGTGGCCCGGCTGCGCGGGCGCCTGGACGTGGCCGGGCAGGTGGACGATCCGCTGCTGCTCATCTGGGCCGCCCACGGTGCGCTGTTCGCCGCGGACGACGTCCGGGCCCGCGCGCTCGCCGCCCGTGCGGTGTCGCTGGCGCGCGCGGCGGGTGACGCCCTCACGACGGCCCACGCCATGCAGTACCTTGCCTACCCCGAATGCTGGCTGAACGGACCCGGCACCGCGACGCTCACCGCCACCGAGGCGTTACGGCTGGCGCGCGAGGCGGGTCAGGTCAACTGCGCGCGCAACTGCATGGGAATGCTGATGCTGGCCGCCGGGCTCGCGGGGGACACCGAGACCTGCGAGCAGTACGCCGATCGCGTCGTCGACGATGCCGCGGAACACGGACTGGGACTCGCGTCCGCCCTCGGCCTGTGGGGTCTGGCCCAGCTCGACCTCGCCTCCGGGAAGTGGGCCGAGGCGGCGGACAAGCTGCGCCGGCTCACCCGGACGGGGCTCGGGCACCCCGGTATCGCGGTCGAGGCGGTGCCCACCTTTGTGGAAGCCGCCGTCAGGGCGGGCCACCGGTCCCGCGCGGAGCGGGCCGCGGCGGCCTTCGCCCTGTGGGCGGAGGCCATCGGCCGGGACCGTCCGGCCGCGCTGGCGGCCCGCTGCCGCGCGCTTCTGGAACCCCACGACCCCGAGCCGCACTTCAGGCACGCCCTTCGGCTGCACCGCACCGGCGACCGGGAGCTCGAGCGCGCCCGTACGGCCCTGCTCTACGGCGAATACCTCAGCCGGGAGCGGCGGCGCAAGGACGCCCGGGTTCACCTCCGGGAGGCCGCGGAGACCTTCAGGAGGCACCGGGCCCGGCTGTGGCTCGACCGGGCCCGGTCCGAGTTGCGGGCCAGCGGTGAGGACTGGGGCACTGCCGAGGACCGGGACCCCGGCCGGGGCGGAGTGACGGAAACGCTGACCGCGCGGCAGCACGAGATCGTCGCGCTGGTGGCGGCGGGCGCGACCAACAAGGAGGTGGCCGCCCGCCTCTGTCTGAGCCCCCGTACCGTCGACTACCACCTGCGCCGGATCTTCGCTCAGTTGGGGCTGACCTCGCGTGCCGATCTGATCCGCCGCTTCACCGCCGGGCCGAAGCCCCCTTAGCCGTGCGAAACCCATGACGGGCGTGGCCGACGCCCGTACGCACGGGCGTCGCCGACGCCCATACGCACGGCCGTCACCACTGCCGTCCCGTGGGCAGCGCGTCCAGGCCGGGTGCGGACAGATGGAGCACCTGGTAGCGGTCGCCGGGTTCCGAGGGCGGTGCCGACTCCTCCCAGAGCGTGAAGTGGATCAGCTCCCAGCCGCGCGGGTCGATGCCGAGGGCCGTGGTGTGGACACCGTCCTTACGGGCGCGCTCGGCCAGCCGCGCCAGTGCGCCCTCGACGGCGGAGGCGGGATCGGCGGCCGGGACCGGCTCGGCGTGACGGG
Organism: Streptomyces iranensis; assembly: GCF_017874715.1. GTDB lineage: Bacteria > Actinomycetota > Actinomycetes > Streptomycetales > Streptomycetaceae > Streptomyces > Streptomyces iranensis. Next base: position 34,496 of record NZ_JAGGLR010000030.1, read on the forward strand.
TGGCGGCGCGCGGCACGGTGCCCGCGGCGGGGCCCCGCTCGAAGCCGAGCCCCTGCCAGTGCTCGACCGGAGGCCTGCCGAAGTCCCGGACGACGCCCTGGAATCCGGGGCCCCACAGAAAGCGGTTCATGGCCTCTGGCGCGGTCCACAGATAGAACGGGGCGTACTGATGGACCGGCGAGCCGTCCACACCGTGCTCCCGGATGCCGTACGCCTTGAGGCCCAGCCCCGAGAAGTCGTCGAGCAGTGGCCCCTTCGTCTCCACCCGATGCCGGATGATCTTCATGTCGTAGTCGGCGGGCAGGGTGATCCGGTACTGCATGGCGAGCATCGGTGAACTCCTGTCGGCGGGGCGTGCGTTCGCGTGCGTGTTCGTTCTCGGCTCCTGTGATCGTACACACTAGTAGGTACAGAGCGAGGCCGGGCCGGTGCGCGTACTCCCCGGGAGGTACCGGAACTGTCGTCGGCCGTACGACGACCGGGGCACCGCAAGGGAGTGATCCTCGGGAGTGGCCACGAGACGAGGGCCATGAGAAATACACTCCCGAGGAGCGCGATCACCATGAACACCCTGGCGCACGGCTTCGCCGACGGCGATGGCCCCGGACCGTGGATTCTGCTCGTCCCGCTGATGTGGGCGCTGGTCGTCGGCGGCGCGGTCTTCGTGCTGCGGCGCGCCGGATGGCGCGGACGCGCCCCCTGGCGGCACGGCCCCGGCCCCGTGGACTTCGGCGAGCGATCGCCGATCGCGGTGCTGGGCCGTCGCTTCGCGGCCGGTGAGATCGACGAGGACGAGTACTGGCGCCGACTGTCGGTCCTGGACGAGCAGTTCGGCCGCCATACGACGAAGGGCGGGGCCCTCTGACGGCGGAGGCCGGGGCGGTACGGGCCGCCGGATGTATCCGGGCTGTCCCGCCTCGCCGGAGGCGGGACGCTCCGCGTGCTCAGCGGGAGGCTGCCGACCGGGCGGCCGCGGGGGCCCGCTCGCGCACCGCGGGCGCCGGGGCGGCGGCAGCGGCCGGTGCCGGGGCGGGAGCGGCAACAGCGGGGGCGGGCGCCGCGGCGACGGGTTCGGGGGCCACGGGCGCGGGCGTCGGTGCCGGGGTGACAGGCGCCGGTGCCGGGGCGGGTGCGGGTGCGGGGCCGGTGAGGGGCACGGTGGGCACCGGCGCCGGACGGGAGGCGTCCGTGCGAAGGGGCGGCGCGGTGCGGCCCGTCCCGTGCGAGGCGAAGGGCGGCTTGGCGGTGGCGGTGGGCCGCGGTACGGCCAGCGTGAACCAGACGACCTTCCCGCCGCCGTCGTCCCGCGCGTGCATCCCCCAGCTCTGGCTGACGGCCGCGACCAGCGCGAGCCCCCTGCCATGGGTGGCGAAGGGATCGCACGCCTGAACGCGAGGCAGTCGCGGATCCTGGTCGCGGACCGAAACGGTCAGCCGGTCCAGCATGAGAGCGATCTCCACCGTGCACTGCTTGTCCGGCTCGGCGTGCCGATGGACATTGGTGAGCAGTTCGGTGACGCCGAGCGCCGCCGGGTCGATGAGCGGATCCAGATGCCAGTAGCGCAACTGCGCCGACACGATTCTGCGGACCTGTCCGATCCGCGACGGCAGGGCCTGCAGCTCCACCGTGCAATGCCTGCTAGGACGACTGATCACGGCTGCGACTCCCTGAAGACGTGGGGCTAGCCTGATTCAGATGCGGGCGACGAACACGTTCAGCAGTGGTGGCTGCTGGGCGCGACCGGTGGGACGGTTCTCAGCGTCACCGCTTGTTGACCCTCAGTGATACTGATACTCGTCCAGGGTCGGTCCCCCCGCGCGCACGCGCAACTCGGCCGCCTCACCTCTTCGAGGCATGCCCCCGGGCGGACCGGACGGCGTCGAGGAAGCGGCTGGCGGCGCCCGAGCCGGACTTGGCCGAGGTGGACTTGGCGTCCTGTGAGCCGAGGGTGAGGCGGTAACGGGTGCCGTTGACGGTGGCCATGGCCTGGTCCCCGTCCACGAACCAGGGCTTGCTCGCACGCACCGACTGCACGGGCGCGCTGTCGATCTCGCTGCCGTAACTGGTCAGCAACTGCAGCCTGCCGTCCTTGATCATGACCTGTCCGGCGCGGGTGACCGAGCGCAGGAATCGCTCGATCCGCACTCCCCTGGCGTTGAACTCCGTATCGGCCATCACAACCGCCTCCCCGATGGCTCCGACTGGCACTGTGCCGACGCCTCTCATTTTCCCTGTTGCGCAGTGTGCCCGTGACCGGCCCCGGACACCAGGGCGCACTGGGGGACAATGAGGATCGAAACGGCATGAGTATGCCACCTGGGCTCGGCATGAGGCACAAGCGGCTGGGCTCGGCATGAGGCACAAGCAGGAGGAGTGGGCGTTGGGCGGCACGGCGCGCGGGAGTATCGAGACGATCGACGTGGACCGCAGCGACCACGGCTACCGCGAGTGGCTGAAGGAAGCCGTCCGTAAGGTGCAGGCCGATGCCCAGCGGTCCGCGGACACCCATCTGCTGAGCTTCCCGCTGCCCGAGCGCTGGGGGATCGACCTCTACCTCAAGGACGAGTCCACCCACCCCACGGGAAGTCTCAAGCACCGCCTGGCACGCTCGCTGTTCCTCTATGGGCTGTGCAACGGCTGGATCCGGCCGGGCAAGCCCGTGATCGAGGCGTCCAGTGGTTCGACCGCCGTATCCGAGGCGTACTTCGCCAAGCTGATCGGGGTGCCCTTCATCGCGGTGATGCCCCGCACGACCAGCCGGGAGAAGTGCCGCCTGATCGAATTCCATGGCGGTCAGTGCCATTTCGTGGACGACCCGCGGACGATGTACGAGGAGTCCGCCGCCCTCGCGGCGGAATCCGGGGGTCACTACATGGACCAGTTCACCTACGCCGAGCGGGCCACCGACTGGCGCGGCAACAACAACATCGCCGAGTCGATCTATCAGCAGCTGCGTCTGGAGCGCTATCCCGAACCGGCATGGGTCGTGTCCACGGCGGGCACCGGCGGCACCTCGGCGACCATCGCCCGCTATGTCCACTACATGCAGTACGACACCCGGGTGTGCGTCGCCGACCCGGAGAACTCCTGTTTCTTCGACGGCTGGGTCCACCACGACGCCCACGCCTCCAGCGACCACGGCTCACGCATCGAGGGCATCGGCCGCCCCCGGATGGAGCCCAGCTTCGTACCGGGCGCGATCGACCGGATGATGAAGGTCCCGGACGCGGCGAGCGTCGCGGCCGTGCGCGCCCTGGAGCGGGCCATCGGCCGTAAGGCGGGCGGCTCCACCGGGACCGGGCTGTGGAGCGCGCTGCGGATCGTGGCTGAGATGGTCGCCGCGGGGCGGACCGGGAGCGTGGTGACGCTGCTGTGCGATCCGGGGGAGCGGTATCTGGACAAGTACTACTCGGACGCGTGGCTCGAGGAGCAGGGGCTGGACATCGAGCCATATGTGAAGACGCTCGACATCTTCCTCACCACGGGCAACTGGACGGACTGACTGACTGCCCTCCGCCCGTACGGCCGCCACGCGCGTACGGCCGCCGTCATGCCCTTACGGTCGCCACCTCGCCCGGACGGCCGTCGTCAGGCCGCCGCCACCATCCGGTCCAGGTTCCGCACCGCCTGGTGGAACGCGCGCCGCAGACCCGGCCGCATCGCCCGTACGGCACCGCGCAGCACCGCCGTGCCGTCCACCGCGAAGACATAGCGCACCACGGTCCCGCCGTCCGAGGGCCGCAGCGTCCACTCCTCCAGCAGTGCCCGCAGCCCCGGTGCGTTGGTCTCGTCGACGCGGTAGGCGTAGCGCTCATGCGGATCCGCCGCCATGACCGTCTCGCGGAAGAGGGTGCCGCCCATGAGGCGGATCTCCCTGCCCTTGCCGCCGTCCGTGGAGCGGGCGTCCTTCACCTGCCGGAACCACCGCGGCCAGCCCTCGACATCGGTGAACGCCTCGAACACCGCCTCCGGAGCGGCCGAGATCTTGGCGACGAAGACGAGCCGAACCGGGGCGGTCTCGGCGTACTCCAGCCCGACGGAACGCAACCGGTGTGTCATGGCCACACGATAACTGCCGGGGTGTCAGATGTCTGCGGTGCGGACCGGCTCGCCCGCCACCACCAGCTCCGGCAGATACTCGGAGATCTCCGCCCGCGCATCCTCCGGCAGCCCCGGGTCCGTGACCAGCGCGTCCACCTGGTCCAGCGAGGCGAAGGAACTCAGTCCCACCGTGCCCCACTTGGTGTGGTCCGCGACCACCACCACCCGCCGCGCGGCCCTGACGAAGTGGCGGTTGGTCTCCGCCTCGGCGAGATTCGGCGTCGACAGACCCGCCTCCACCGATATCCCGTGCACCCCGAGGAAGAGCACATCGAAGTGGAGCGAGCGCACCGCCGCGTCCGCGACCGGCCCCACCAGCGTGTCCGACGGCGTCCGCACCCCGCCGGTGAGCACGACGGTGGCCGCACCCGGGCGCGGGCCCACCCCGCCGAGCGCCGCCGACCGCTGGGCGTTGTAGAACACGTCGGCCACCCGGACCGAGTTCGTGACCACCGTCAGATCGGGCACCTCCAGCAGCTGCTGGGCCAGCGCGAAGGCCGTGGTGCCCCCGGCCAGGGCGATCGCGGTGCCCGGCGTGGCCATCGCGGCCGCCGCCTTGGCGATGTCCTCCTTGGCGCTCAGCTCGAGGCCCGACTTGGCCTCGAACCCGGGCTCGTACGTGCTCGCCTCGGCCACCGGCACGGCCCCGCCGTGCACCTTCTCCACCACGCCCAGCCTGGCCAGCGCGTCGAGATCGCGACGAACCGTCATGTCCGAGACATTGAGCTTGCGCGTCAGCTCGTTGACCCGCACCCCGCCGCGCCGCCTGACCTCATCGAGAATCAGGGCACGCCGCTGCTCCGCGAGCAGGTTCTGGTTGTCGCTCACCCTGCCACGTCTCCCTCCGGCCGGCCCTCGTCGCCCGCGCGTTCATCTTCGCATGAGGCGAGGACAGCCGAGCGCCGGTGCACCCAGGGTTACGATTTCGCCACGCCCGCCGTGTCAGGGTCGGGGAAGGTGGCCGATGGGCACAATCCTGGAGCCAGAACGACCGCACCACACCGGATCGGGGGACACGGTGCCATCGACCATGCGTACGGACACACCGGCCGAGGCGTCGGAACAGGCGATGACAGCCCGCAAGGGCGGGGCGCCACCACCCGATCTCGAACTCCTCGTGCACGGCGTGGGCGGCACCACCCCCGAGGAGATGCTGGGCGATCCGCGCACCAGCCTGGTCACCGGCGACGAGACCGCGGCGGTCTACCGCAGGGCGGACGACATCGACGCCGAGCAGCGCCCGCCGGAGGACCGCGAGGGCCCGGACCGCGACGGCCCGATCCGCGAGGCGTACGTCTGGTGCAACCTCACCTCGGGCAACAGCTCCCGCGCCCTGTGGCTGCTTTTACTGCCGTTCATGGTCGCCAACCTCGCCCACTGGATGCGGCCCCCGGCCGACCGGCGCGAGCGGACCGTGCGCACCTATGGCCTGCTCGTCCGGCTCGTGGCGCTCACCCTGACCGTGCTGCTGATCGCCGGGGCCTGCGAGGTGGCCCTGGACCTGGTCGCCTGGCAGTGCGCCGGTTCGGCCGACTGCGCCGGGGGCAAGTCCTGGCTCGGCTTCCTGTCCCCGGAGAACCACGGCTGGTGGAGCCAGCCCGGCCGCAGGCTCGCGCTCGCCGCGGTGCTGCCCGGCGCGCTCACCGGACTGCTGTGGTACCTGTCCAACCGCACCTGGAGCGCGTACGAGGCCTCCCCGCCGCTGGAGCGCCCCGTCGACGAGTCGGCCCCCGAGGCGGGCAACCGCCCCGCGCTGTGCCTGCCCGGCTTCTGGTACGGCCGCAGGATCGTCGCGCGGCTGCGCGCCGCGCACACCGCCGCGGGCTTCCTCACCATCGCGGCGGGCCTGACCCTGCCCACCACCACCTATGACCGCGAACCGGGCGGCAGCGGGCTGCAGGACACCGCGGGCTGGACGCTGCTGACACTGCTCTGCGCGGGCGCGGTCACCGTGGTGGCCGTGGTGTGCCACCGCGGACGCAGCGAGTCCAAGGTCGACGGGGAGCTGGACCGCCTCACCATCACCGCGCTGCCCGGCGCGGCCCTTGCGGTGCTGGCCCTCTCCGTCCTGTACGCCGGCTGGTCCCGCCCCGGCTGGGTCTCCACCGACCAGCTGCCGGGCAACGAGGCGTTCTGCGCCATCGCCATCGGGGAGGGCGCGCTGATCGTGACCATGGCGGTGTGCGCCCTGGTCCTGCACCGGGCCGCGCCCGGCCGCACCCCGTTGTACGGGCTCGCCGGGCCCGCCGTCGCCGTGCTCGCCTGCGGGCTCGGCGCGGTGCTGGCGGGCGGGGTCGCCCAGCGCTTCGCCGACTGGCTGGACGGCGGTGGCACCCCGGGTGAGGGGCCGGGGATAGCGCCGCCGGTGCTGCTGACCTGGCTGGCCACGGCCATCCCCGCGCTGCTGCTGGTCCTGGTCGTCCTGCTGGTGATCTTCACCGTAAGGGTGTGGCGGGTGCGCAACCGGCTGCTGCCGACCATCATGGACGGCTATCCGGGGGAGCGGCCCGACGCCGTACGGACCCGGCGGATCGCGGGCACCATCGCCCGCGCGGGCCTCACGGACTCCGCCCCCTGGATCGTCGGCCCCGTCGCGCTGCTCACCCTGTTGTTCGGCGCCCTGGCCGTCACCGCGGCCTGGGTCACCCACGAGGTGCCGGGGCGGGCCGCCGACGGCGCGCCCGGGGCCGTGGACGCCGCCGCCCAGACCGCGCAGGCGCTGGGCTCCTGGCTGATGGGGCTGGCCTTCCTGATGCTGGTCACCTGGGCCCGCCGCGCCTACCGCAGCCCCTCCGCCCGCCGCACCATCGGCATCCTGTGGGACGTGGGCACCTTCTGGCCGCGCGCCGCCCACCCCTTCGCGCCGCCGTGCTACGCCGAGCGGGCGGTGCCCGATCTCACCTGGCGGATGGAGACCTGGACCCGCCGGCACGGCGGCCGGCTGGTCATCTCCGGCCACTCCCAGGGCAGTGTGCTGGCCGCCGCCGCGGTCTGGCAGGTGGACCCCCGCACCCGCGGCCAGGTCGCGCTGCTCACCTACGGCTCACCGCTGGAGCGGCTCTACGGGCGCTGGTTCCCCGCCTACTTCGGGCCCGCCCAGCTGCTCTCGCTCCACGGCGAGGTGCGCTGCTGGCGCAATCTGTGGCGCTACACCGACCCGATCGGCGGCCCCATCAAGCTGCCCGACGGCAGTGGGCCCGAGGTCGACTGCGGCGCGCTCAAGGACCCGCTGGCCTACGGCCGTACCACCGAACACCCGCTGCCCGCGCCGATCCTGGGGCACGGCGACTACCAGGCCGACCCCGTCTTCGACCGGGAGCGGGCCGGGCTGCTGGCCCGGCTCCCGGAGCAGACGCCGCCACCGGCGGCGGAGGCGGCCGCCGGTCAGATGAGCTCCGGCAGGTCCTCGGGGTAGAGCAGCGTGAGGTCGTCCGTGGTCGGGTCGCTCAGCTGGGCGACCCGGCCCGCATGCCGCTCCACCATGGCCTCGAAGGTCTGCCGGGCGGTGCGCCCGTTGCCGAACGCCGGGCCCTTGGGGAGCGCCGTGAAGTACTTGAGCAGCCCCTCCGACGCCCCCTCGCCGATCCGGTACTCATGCTCCTCGGCCTGCTGCTCCACGATCCGCAGCAGCTCCTCCGGGCTGTAGTCGCCGAAGGTGATGGTGCGCGAGAAACGGGAGGCCACACCGGGGTTGACGGACAGGAAGCGCTCCATCTCCGCCGTATACCCCGCGACGATGACCACGACCGAGTCCCGGTGGTCCTCCATCAGCTTGACCAGCGTGTCTATGGCCTCGCGGCCGAAGTCCCGGCCGGAGTCCTCCGGCGAGAGGGCGTACGCCTCGTCGATGAACAGCACTCCGCCGCGCGCCCGGTCGAACGCCTCCTGGGTGCGGATGGCCGTGGAGCCGATGTGCTCACCGACCAGGTCCACCCGGGAGACCTCCACCAGATGGCCGCGCTCCAGCACCCCGAGGGAGGCCAGGATCTCCCCGTAGAGCCGGGCCACCGTCGTCTTACCGGTGCCGGGGGAGCCGGTGAAGACCAGATGGCGGCGGACGGAGGCGGCCTTGAGCCCGGCCTCCTGACGCCGCCGGCCCACCTCGATCATGTCGGTGAGGGCCCGCACCTCGCGCTTGACGCTCTCCAGCCCGACCAGTGTGTCCAGTTCGCCCAGCACCGCCGTGGACGGGCGGACGGCGACCGGGGGCTCGGCGGCGGGCGCGGAGGTCTGGGCGGCTCGCTGCGCCGGGACGCCGCCCAGCAGCCCGCCCGTCGAGGCGGTCTCCACGGCGGGCGCGGTGACCAGGGGTTCGCCCGGCGCGCCCGGGGAGCCCAGGGCCGTGGTGGCGCTCTCGTCGCTGGAGCAGTCCTCGACGATCGGCCCCGCCTCGGAGAACTCGTAGCCCCCGCGCGCACAGCGCTCCGTACGGCACCGGGTCAGGGTGGTGCGGCAGCCGTCGATGATGTGGAAGCCATAGCCCCCGCTGCCGGTCACCCGGCAGCCGGTGAAGGTGCCGCGGCCCTCGGCGGAGACGTAGAACCCGGCCTCCGTCGGCCCGGAGACCGTGGTGCGCTCGACCGTCGGATCGGCGCCCTTGGTGACGATCACTCCGGTGGCCGCGCCGTCTATGGTGCAGTTGGCGAGCGTGCCGCCGCTGCCGTGGTCGCGGAACCAGGCCCCGGTGGCCGCCTCCCGGATGCGGCAGTCGTCCAGCTGGACGATGGCCCCGTCGCTGACCGAGACCGCGGTGGAGCGCACCTGGGACAGATCGCTGTCGACCACATCGACCCGCGACCCCCGGTCCAGGACGAACAGCGCGTCCGGCACCTCGCGCACCCGGCACGAGTCGAGCACCGCGGTCGCCCCGTCGCTCACCCACACCGCCGGATAGTCGCCGGTGCTCTCGTGCAGCTCGCACTGGTTGGCGTCCACCCGGGTACCCGGGTCCCACACCGACAGGCCGTTGCGCCCGAACCGGCGCACCGTGGAGCGGGTCAGCGTCAGCACCGAACGCGACCTCAGGTCGATCGCGTTCTCCGGGACGTCATGGATCTCGCAGTCGGCGAGCGTGAGCACCGCGTCCGTGTCCAGGTTGACCCCGTCGGCCGTCGTGCGGTGCACCCGGCAGTCGGTCAGATTCCCGGTCGCACGCCCGGAGACCTGCACCCCGGCGCCCCGGATCTCGTACACCTCACAGCCGACGGCCTCCAGCGAGGTGCCCTCGCCGGTCAGCGAGAAGCCCGCCCCGGACGCGTGGTGCACCCGGCAGCGGTCCAGGCGCGGACGGGCGCCGCCGCGCACCGCCACCCCGGACTGCCCGGCGGCCACCACCTCGCACTCCTCGAACACCCCGCCCGCGCCGTCCAGCACGCTGAGCCCGACGCCCGCGGGGTTGTCCACGGTGCACCGCCGCACGGTCGGGCGGGCGCCGCCGCGCACCTCGATGCCGACCGCCGAGCGCGTGGCCACTCGTACGTCGGTCAGCTCCGGGGTGCCGTCCTCGATCAGCAGCGCGGGGGCGGCCGAGTCCTGGCCCTCTACATGCAGATCCTGGACCACGGCGGAGGCCCGTACCGTCAGCGCGACTCCGTCCACCGGCGCGATCCGCACCGAACCGCGTGCCGAGCCCTCGGGCCCGCGCAGGGTGACGGCCCGGCCCACCACCAGATTCTCGCGGTAGGTGCCGGGCGAGATGGAGAGCACATCACCGTCCCCGGCGGCCTCCAGGGCCGCCGTGAGGGAGGCGTACTCTCCGGTGCGGCGCCGCCACCGCGACGTTCCGCTGTGCGTCACCTGGACGACCGAGCCCTGTGCCATGGTGCTGCTGTGCCCCCACCTCGTGCGTTGCCGGTGTGCGCGCCTGACCGCCGCTGCTGACCGCCGCTGCTGACTGCCGCTGCGCATATGGAATGCCCCACCGTAGCGTGCGCGAGGCGCCATGAGTTGACGTGGCTGTGGAGCACGGGGGGAGTTGTGTGTTCGTATGACAACTCCCGGCCGGGCGTTGCCCGCTCGCACAGGTCAGCTGTCGGCGTCCGCCCGTCCCCAGTCCTGACCGGCCCGCTCCCAGGCGATGCCCCACTGTGTGTAGCGCCGGCGCATGAGCCGCCATACGACCAGCCGCCGGGCGCCGTCCACCAGGACCACCGTCATCCCGGCCGCGCCGATTCCGGCCAGCACGGCGTGGGTGGCGGCCGTCGCGGCGTCCAGCGGGCGGCCCACCGGGCGGCCGCGGTCGTCGGTCCAGATCCGGAACCGCTCACCGGGATCCGCGCCGGGGTGAGCGCCGAGCGTGCCCTCGTGGCTGCTGCCGTCCGGCCCCGTCCAGCGCGCGAGGACGCGGCGATGGGCGTCTCTCGCGGAAGCGGTCTCGGGATCGGAGTCGATGGGCGGATGCGGCAGCACCTTCACCACGGTGGCCGAGAGCGGATGACGCTCGGCGCGCTGCTTCTGCGCGGCCTTCACCAGCGCTCCGTGTGCCAGAGACCCCGACGTCCAGCCGACGGCGGGGGCGACGAGCAGCATGAGCACCGCGGCGATCAGCGCCGCGCACGCCTCCAGCACGTCCGTCTTACGGCGCAGCGGGTTGCGCCGCCAGCGCCACAGCCCCCAGATCATTCGCATGGATCACATACCCCCTTACTCATTCGTGAGTACCGCATGGCGGGCCGGATATGCGCGTATTCGGCGGAGAGAGAGCAATATCACGGGGCCAGCCCTTTCGCCGTTCCGGCGGGCCGTCGGCGGTACAGGGGGACGCACCAGATCAGCCGGGTGCCGCCCGCCTCGGGCGCTTCGATGTCCAAAGTGCCGCCCAGGAGTTCGGCCCGTGACCGCATATTGATCAGTCCTCCGCTGGGGGCGGCGCCCCTGGTGCCCACCCCGTTGTCCGTGACCTCCAGGGCGATGTCGGCGCCGACGGTCAGCCGTACCTCCACCCGCTGGGCATGGGCGTGCCGCACGGTGTTGCTGAGCGCCTCGGCCAGTACCGCCAGCACATGGTCGCCGGTCTCGTCCGGAACATCGGTGTCCACCGGGCCGTCCATCAGCAGCGACGGGGCGAAGCCCAGGGTGTCCGAGGCCGAGCGGACGGCCTTGACCAGCCGGCGCCGCAGCGTCGCGGGTTCACCGCCGTCGTCCCCGACCGTGCGCAGGGCGAAGATCGTGGAGCGGATGATCTTGATGGTCTCGTCCAGGTCGTCGACGGCCCGCCCCACCCGTTCGGCCGCCTCCGGGCGCTCGATCAGCCGGCCCGCGCTCTGCAGGGTGAGCCCGGTCGCGAAGAGCCGCTGAATGGCCAGATCGTGAAGGTCCCGGGCGATCCGGTCCCGGTCCTGGAGCAGCGCCATGTGCTCGGACTCGGCGCGGTGCCGGGCCAGTTCCAGGGCCAGGGCCGCCTGCGCCGCGAACCCCGAGAGCAGCTCCACCTCATGGTCCTCGAACGGCTGCCGCCCGGCGAGCCGGCACAGCCGCAGCGCACCGGAGGCCCGCTCGCCCGCGACCAGCGGTACGGCCACCACCGGGCCGAACTCGCCCTCCGGAGCCGGCAGCGGCCAGGACCGGGTCCGCGAGTCCACCCGTACGTCCGAGGCGACCGCGGGGCGCCCGGTGCGGGCCGCGAGCCCGGCCAGCGAGCCGTCGGACGGCACCACGAGCCCGCCTATGAGCTCGGCGTCGTGCCCCTCGGCCACCTCGACCATCAGCGAGTCCGTGCCGGTGGCCGGCAGCAGGATCGCCGCCGAGTCGGCGAGGGCCACCTGGAGGGCGAGCCGGGCGATCAGGCTCAGCACCTCGCCCGCCGAGGTGCCCGCCAGCAGCGTACGGGTGATGACGCCGAGCGCCTCCAGCCACTGCTCGCGGCGCCGGCTCTCGTGGTACAGCCGGGCGTTGTCGATGGCCACCCCGGCGGCGACCGACAAGGTGGCCAGCACCGCCTCGTCATCGGCGTCGAACTGGGCGCCGCCGCGCTTCTCGGTCAGATAGAGGTTCCCGAATACCTCGTCACGGACCCGGATCGGCACGCCCAGGAACGAGCGCATCGGCGGATGGTGCGCGGGGAAGCCGTAACTGGCCGGATGCTCCGACAGATCGGTGAGCCGCAGCGGCTGGGGGTGGCGGATCAGCTCGCCGAGCAGCCCATGGCCACTGGGTAACGGACCGATGCGGTGCGCCTGTGCCTCGGACATGCCCACCGGCAGGAACTGCGAGAGCCGGTGCTGGTCGACCACGCCCAGCGCGCCGTACTCGGCGTCGGCCAGCACCACCGCGGACTCCACGATCCGGCGCAGCACCTGCTCCAGGTCCAGCTCGCGGCCCACGCTGAGCACGGCCTCCAGGAGGCTGTGCATCCGGTCCTGGGTGGACCGGGCCGCGTCCAGCCGCGCCTGGAGCTCGTCGAGGAGCTGGTCGAGCCGGAGTTGGGGGAGGGCCGGATGGCGCCCCTGATCCGCACTGCCCGACACCTGGCCTCCATCCCCCCATGACCCTCTCACCAGCAGGGTAGCCGGGGCGGGGGCCGGTGGTGGCGGGGATGGAAGGAACTCGGCCAGGGTCGGGGCCCGCCGGGGGACCGACGCCTAGGAAACCGGCACCACGGCGACCGGGCACTTGGCGTGATGCAGCACCGCGTGGTTGACGAGCCCCAGTTGCATGCCGAAGTGCCCCTGTCGCCGCCGGGCCCCCACCACCAGCAGATCCGCGTGCGCGGAGGCGTCCAGCAGCGCCTTGCGCGCCGAGCCCTCGACCGGGCGGTGGGCCACCGGCACCGGCGGCAGCCCGGCCGCCGTGGCGCCGCCCAGCGTCTCGTCCAGGAGCTCGGTGGCGCGCTGCTCGTGCGCCTCACGCGCACTTTGCGTTTCACGTGCCCCGTGCGTTTCACGTGCCCCGTGCGTTTCACGCGTTCCCTGCGTCTCACGCGCCCCCTGGTCCTCGTGCGCGCCGTGGTCCCCGCGCCCGCCGTGATTCCTGGGCCTCGCGTGGTCCCCGGGCCCGCCGTGATTCCCGCGCCCGCCGTGGTTCCCGGGCCTCGCGTGGTCCTCCGGGCCCGCGCAGCGCCAGGCGTGCACCGCCTCCAGCTCGCCGCCGCGCAGCCGCGCCTCGCGGAGGGCGAACGCGACGGCGGCGGAGGCCGGCGCGGGCTCCTGCTCGGCAGGGCGCTCGCGCTCGGCGATCCCCACGACCACCCGGTTCATCCCGCCGCGTACGTTCTCCGGGCGGCCGCGCACCACGACCACCGGGCACTGGGCGCGGGCCGCGATACCCAGTCCGACCGAGCCGAGCAGCAGCGAGGCGAACTCGCCGCGGCCGCGCGAGCCGACCACCAGCGCCTCGGCGCTCTTCCCGGCGCGCAGCAGGGCGGTCACCGCGTCGTCCGCCGCCAGGTCGGTCATCACCTTCAGGGCCGGCACCCGCCGCCCGGCCCGCTCGGCCGCGCCGGCCAGCACCGCCTCGCTGTGGAGCCGCTCGGCGGGGCGGTCGGCGGCGGTTCCGGGGATGTAGCCCTCGTATCGCTCCCACAGCGAGGCATGGACGACGCGCAGCGGCAGCCCGCGGCGCCCGGCCATCTCGGCCGCCCAGTCCAGTGCGTCCGAGGCGGCGTCCGAACCGTCGACCCCGACGACCACGGGAAGCTCCACCGTGCCCACCGCCTCTCCTGCCGGCACCTGGAAATGTCCCTTCCCATTGTCCCGCCGAAGCGGTCGCCGAGGGAGTCCGGCGGCTCACTCAGCGCAGCCGCATGGCCAGCGTCACCACGGCGCCCACCGCCCCCGCGCTGATCACCAGCCGGTCGGTGACCAGCTGGGTCAGCCACAGCCCGCGGCCGCTGGTCGCGCCGTCCAGCCCCGGCAGGATCCGCGGGATGACGTCCTCGGAGAAGCCGGGCCCGGAGTCGCTGATCCGGCACTCCAGCTCGTCGCCGATCCGCCGCAGCAGCAGGGACCCGGTGCCGCCCGCGTGCTCGACGGCGTTGTTGGCGATCTCGTCCACGGCCAGCACGAAGTCCCCGCGGCGGGTCTCGCTGAGCCCGGCCCAGGCCGCGCACTCCTCGACCTGCACCCGCAGCCGGGGCAGCTCATCGGCGGTGAAATGACGGTGGAGCAGGTGTTCTCCGGCTCGATCGGCGGACCGACGACGAGGGTCGGCTAGCACCAGTGCCTCCCGTTTGGTGACGAGTACGAGCGACAACACAGGGTCGGTGAAGCAGCCGAGGGTACGGGGAGCGGCGTCTCATTGGTCGCGACGACCACGAATGACGTGTCATATCGGAAACGTGACCGAAAATGGGTAAGGGTGAAGCGATACCCGATCGACGGTGTATCGCTTTGGATCGGCTGCCTCTCTTGTACGCACGGTTCGTACGCACAGTGACCGCCGAGGGGCGTGGGGGGAGAGGAGACGGCAGAGTGAGGTCATGATGGGACTGCTGAGCGCGCTGAAGACCGAACACCGTGAGCGGCTGATGGCGCTCGCCCACGATGTGTCCTTCCCCTCGGGCGGCCGCATCTTCGAGGAAGGCCGTAAGGCCGACCGCTTCTGGATCATCCGCACCGGCGCGGTCACCCTCGATCTGCATGTCCCGGGGCGGCGGGCCGCGGTGATCGAGACACTCGGCCCCGGGGAGCTCATCGGCTGGTCCTGGCTCTTCCCGCCGGACACCTGGCACCTGGGCGCGGAGGCGCTCAGCCCGGTGCGCGCACAGGAGTTCAACGCCGAGGCGGTGCGCCGGCTGTGCGACGAGGACCCGGAGCTCGGTTACGCCCTCGCGCTGGCCTGCGCCCAGGTGATCGGGCGCCGGCTGCAGAGCGCCCGCACCCGGCTGCTGGACCTGTACGGGCCCTACGCGGGCGGAATCTCGCCATGACCGGGCCGGAGGTGTAGCGGGCGGCCCGGGGGCCGAATGGCCCCTTACGCTTCCCCGCGCCAGAACGTAAAGCTGGGCAGCCGGATCGCGACCGGCGACCCGCGCGCCATGGAGGAGAGGCCGTGCCCCAGACAGCCGACCCCGACGGCCCCATCGGGGTCTTTCTGCTCGACGACCACGAGGTGGTGCGGCGCGGACTGCGTGATCTGCTCGACGCCGAATCCGATCTGAAGGTGGTCGGCGAGGCGGCCAACGCCCGCGAGGCCATCGCCCGCGCCCCCGCCGTACGGCCACACGTCGCGGTGCTCGACGTACGGCTCGGCTCCTCGGGAGAGGGCGGGGACCACGAAGGGATCGAGGTCTGCCGGGAGTTGCGGGCCCGGCTCCCCGACCTCGCCTGTCTGATGCTGACGTCCTTTGACGACGACGAGGCGCTGTTCGACGCCATCATGGCCGGGGCCGCGGGCTATGTGCTCAAGCAGATCAACGGGTCCGACCTGGTGTCGGCGGTGCGCACCGTGGCCGAAGGCCGTTCCATGCTGGACCCCGGCGCCACCTCCCGGGTGATGGCCCGGCTGCGCGGCCCCGCGCCGAGCGGGCCCGTGGAACTGGAGAAGCTGTCCCCGCGGGAGCGGGAGATCCTCCAGCTCATCGGCGATGGACTGACCAACCGGCAGATCGCCGAGCGGTTGTTCCTGGCCGAGAAGACCGTCAAGAACCGCATCTCCTCGATCCTGTCCAAGCTGGGCGTGGGGCGGCGCATCCAGGCCGCGGTGATCGCCGAGCGGATCAAGGAGCGCGAAGCGGGTCAGTGAGCCCGTGGACGATGGTGACCGCGTGCCCGGTGGCTGCCACGGTGACCGCGTGTGTTTCGCGAGGAGCGCGAGACCGGTCCCCTTCCGGTCCCGCGCCCCACGCCGAACGGGGCGGGACCGGTCGACATGCTCATCACCGCAGTGGAGTGAGAGCCCGGCCCACCCCCGGCGGTGGAGATGGCTCGCGGAACTGCTCGGTCCAGCATCGCGGTGCGCCCCGCCGCCGGGGAGGGGCCGAACGGCCCTCATAAATCGGGCGCGGACGGCCCTCACAACAAATCAGGGGCCGGACGGGGACACCCCATCCGGCCCGGACCTTCCCGCGACCGGGCACGGCCCGGTCGCATCACCTCCCGACGTGTGTCAGTAGCCGCCTCCCGGCTGCGGCGCCCGGCCGCCCGGGTACTGCTGACGCCCGTAAGGGTCGTCGTACGGAGTGGGCGCGGGCGCCGCCGGGCGAGGCGCGACCGGACGCGTCATGGCCGGGCGCATCGCCTCGTACCCCATCGGCGAGGCCGGCGCGGGGCGCTGCATCTGCGGCTGCTGGGCGCCCGGGTAGCCCCGCGGTCCCGTCGGCTGCGGCGGGATGTAGGGCGAATGCGCCTGCTGCAGGCCGGTGGGCTGCGGTGCGTGCTGCTGGTACCCCTGGTGCATGGGCTGCGGGGAGGGGGCGGCCGGCAGCGCGGGGAGCGCCGAGGGCAGCGCCGGAAGATGACTTCCGGTGTCATAGGCCGACGGCACTCTGATGGGCGCGATCTGCGGTGTCCCCCGCTCGGCGACAAGACTGTCGTAGATGGGGGTGTCCGGGAAGGACGGCGAGGAGTAGTAGCCGCCACCGTAAGTGCTGCGGGGGGAGGTCATAGACCATAAGTTAAGCCCACCATGTGCTGATTGGGGAGTCCGGTAGGAGGGTTGTTTTCAGTGTTCGGAGTGGCCGCGGATCCCCAATCCGAGCGAACCCGGGAAAATCGGTCGTCAGGGTACGTTGAGATCGTGTAAAGAGCGCGTTTTCAGCGGGTAGCCATCCGTCGTCCGCGCTGTGCGACGGCCGAGCGGCCCGATCCGAGTGAACAGAAAGGCAGGGGGACGGAAATGGCGATGCGCAAGGGCGGTAACACGCCAGTACCGGCTGACACGGTGCGGATCGAGCTCGGCTGGCGCGCCGGACCGGGGGCGCCGGACGTGGACGCCTCGGCGCTGCTGCTGGTGTCCGGAAAGGTCAGGTCCGACGGGGACTTCGTGTTCTACAACCAGGCGGCGCACGCCTCCGGCGCGGTGCGCCACGAGGGGAAGCGGACCGCGGGTGACACCGTGACCGACACCCTTTCGGTGGACCTCGCCCGGGTCGAGCCCGCCGTCGACACCGTGGTCCTCGCGGCCTCGGCCGATGGCGGAACGTTCGGCCAGGTCCCCGGTCTGAACATCCGGGTGCTGAACGCGGCGGGCGGCGCGGAGATCGCCCGCTTCGACAGCGAGGACGCCACGGTCGAGACCGCCTTCGTCCTCGGCGAGCTGTACCGCAGGCAGGGCGCCTGGAAGTTCCGTGCGGTGGGCCAGGGGTACCAGAGCGGCCTTGCGGGGCTCGCCACGGACTTCGGCATCTCGGTCGACGAGCCGCAGCAGGCGCCGGCCCGGCCCGCCGCCCCGGCTCCGGGCCCCGCCGCCCCGCCGAACGCCGGGCAGAACCCTTACGCGGCGCAGAACCCGCCCGCAGTCCCGGCACCGCCCGCCGCCCCCGCGCCGCCGTCCGGCCCGCCCGCCGGGGCGTACCCGCCTCCGACGCCTACCGCCGTCTCCACGCCCCTGCCACCGCCCCCGCCCCCGCCCACCGCACCGGCCACCCCGGCCCCCGCGCCCGCCGGGGCGCCGGTGAGCCTCAGCAAGGTCACCCTGACGAAGGAGGCGCCCTCGGTCTCGCTGACCAAGCAGGGCGGCACCTCCGGCACCATGCGGATCAACCTCAACTGGCAGGTGCACAAGCAGTTCTCGGGGTGGGCCTCCAAGCTGGGCCGGGCCATGGCGATGCACAGCGACCTCGATCTCGACCTGGGGGCGCTGTTCGAACTCGCCGACGGCAGCAAGGGCGTGGTCCAGGCGCTCGGCAACTCCTTCGGCTCGCTGCACCAACCGCCCTTCATCCACCTGGACGCCGACGACCGGACCGGTTCCCGGGCGGCCGGTGAGAACCTCACCATCAACCTCGACCACCAGAAGCTGTTCCGCCGGATCCTGGTCTTCGTGACCATCTACGAGGGCGCCCGCAGCTTCGCCAACCTCCACGCCACGGTCACCCTGCAGCCGCAGTTCGGCGCCCCGATCGACTTCTCGCTCGACGAGTGCACCGTCCCGTCCCCGGTCTGCGCCCTCGCGCTCATCACCAACACCGGCAGTGAGCTCGTCGTGCAGCGCGAGGCCCGCTATCTGGTGCCGCAGCGCGGCACCAGCCCGCAGCGCACCCTCGACCACGCCTACGGCTGGGGCATGAACTGGACCCCCGGCCGCAAGTGAGGCCCCGGTGCACGGGGCGCGGCCGTCAGGGCGCGGCTCTGGGGCGGGCGTATGTGCGCCCCTTCCAGGCCGCGCCCTGCCCGAGGTGGTGCCGCACCGCCGAGTCCACCGTCATCAGCAGATAGAGAAGGGCCGTCAGGGGCAGCAGCGGCGCCAGCCACAGCGTCTGCCGGTAGTAGCGCAGCATCGGGATGTAGCTGCCCGCCATCAGCGCCCAGGCGGCGCCGCCCAGCGCCGCCGGCGCGGGACGCCCCGTCAGCACCCCGGCGACCACGGCCGCGGGCGGCACCAGATACACCACCGCCAGCCCCGCGAGCGTCACCAGCAACAGCAGCGGATTGTGGCGCAGTTGGGTGTACGCGCTGCGCGAGACCATCCGCCACAGCTCGCCCAGCCGCGGATACGGCCGCACGCTGTCGACCCGGTCGGCCAGCCCCAGCCAGATCCGTCCGCCGGACCGTTTCACGGTGCGGGCCAGCGCCACGTCGTCGATGACCGCCTGCCGGATCGACTCCGGGACCCCGGCCCGCTCGGCCGCCTCCCGGCGCAGCAGCACACAGCCGCCCGCGGCCGCCGCGGTGCGTCCCCGGGGCCGGTTGACCCACCGAAAGGGGTACAGCTGCGCGAAGAAGTAGACAAAGGCGGGCACGATCAGCCGCTCCCAGTAGGTCACCACCCGCAGCCGCGCCATCTGGGAGACCAGATCCAGCCCGTTCGTCTCGGCCGCACGCACCAACTCCCGCAGGGAGTCCGGCTCATGGGCGATATCCGCGTCCGTCAGCAGCAGGTAGTCCACGCCGCCGTCGTCCTTACGGTCCGCGTCCCGGCCGTCCGCGTCCTTACGGTCCGCACCGTCCGCGTTCCCTCGGTCCGCGGCGAGGCGGGTCGTGGCGAGCGCCATGCCGTGCCGCACCGCCCACAGTTTGCCGGTCCAGCCGGGGCCGGGTTCGCCGGGGGAGCCGACGGTCAGCGGCAGCCCACCGTGTTCGTCGGCCAGTTCACGGGCCAGCTTTCCGGTGCCGTCCGTGCTGCCGTCGTCGATCAGGAAGATCTCCGCCGGCCCCGGATAGTCCTGGGCGAGCAGCGAGGGCAGACTGGCCGGAAGCACCGCGGACTCGTCCCGGGCGGGCACCACGACGGCCACCGAGGGCCACACCGCGGGCTCCGGCGGCCCGAACCCGTCCGGCTCCGGCGGCCCCGAGCCGTCCGGGCCGGTCCGGGGCAGCGTTACGTCCGTACGCCAGAAGAAGCCCTGGCCCAGCAGCAGCCACAGCCATGCGGCCAACGACCCGGCGGCGATCCACATCAGCGCGCTCACCCGCCGAAGTCTGCCCGAAGGTGTGCCCGGCCGCCGGGCGCACGGGACCGATCCATTAAAGTGACCGGGTGAAGATCGCGCTTATGGACTCCGGAATCGGGCTGTTGCCCACCGCCGCCGCTATGCGCCGACTGCGACCGGACGCCGATCTCGTCCTCTCCTCCGACCCCGCCACCATGCCGTGGGGCCCGCGCACTCCCGAGGACGTCACCGGGCTGGCCCTGGGCTGCGCCCGAGCCGCCGCCGCGCACCGCCCCGACGCGCTGATCGTCGCCTGCAACACCGCCTCCGTCCACGCCCTGCCCGCACTGCGCGCCGAGCTGGAGCCCGGGTTGCCGATCATCGGCACCGTGCCCGCCATCAAGCCCGCGGCGGCCGGGGGAGGGCCGATCGCGATCTGGGCCACCCCGGCCACCACCGGCAGCCCGTACCAGCGGGGACTGATCCGTGACTTCGCGGACGGCGTCGAGGTGACCGAGGTGCCGTGCCCGGGGCTCGCGGACGCGGTGCAGCACGGCGACGACGAGGGGATCGACGCCGCGGTGGCCGCCGCGGCGGCCCGCACCCCGCGCGATGTCACGACCGTCGTCCTGGGCTGCACCCATTACGAACTCGTCGCCGCCCGGATCCGGACCGCCGTACAGCGGCCGGACGCGCCGCCGATCGTCCTCCATGGCTCGGCCGGGGCCGTCGCCGCCCAGGCCCTGCGCCGGATCGGCACCGACCCGTTCCCGCCGGACGGCCCGGTCACCCCGGGCCGTCTGACCGTCATCCTCGGCGGACGCGAGGCCGCCCTGCCGGAGGTCGCCCTGACCTACGCCGAAGGCGTGCTGCTGGCACCCGTCGCCCCGACGCGCGCTTGACAGCGGTGCCTCGTGCGGTGAGCTGACCGAAACGCTCCTCACCAGCGGATTCACCCGCCCCGCTGCCGTGGTGCCGGAAGGTGAGTACGCTGCCAAGCATGAGGCACCACGACCACGGAGAGCCGACCGCCCACGGGCAGCCACCCGCGGTCTGGATCGGACGGGCCCACAATCGCGCGCAGTGGCTGCTGGCGGTGGCGGGCGCCGCGTGCCTGGCACTCGGTGTCGACCTCGCCGTCGACTCGCCCTGGGGCTCGGGCATCGCCCCGCTCCTGATGGCCGTCATCGGCTGTGTCGCCGCCGGGCTGCTGATGCTCTTCGGCACCCTCGCCTTCGTCCATGTGGCGGTACGGGTCGACGACGAGGTGCTGGAGATCCGCTGCGGCCATATGGGGCTCCCACGCCGCCGCATCCCGCTCAGCGACGTGGTCCACGCCGATGTGGCCCCCAAGGTCACCCCCTGCCAGTGGGGCGGCTGGGGTTACCGCTGGCGCCCCGAGAAGGGCACGGCGGTGGTGGTGCGCCGGGGCGAGGGCGTGGTGGTCCGCCTCGGGGACGGCCGGGTCTTCACGGTCACGGTGGACGACGCGGAGGCGGCGGTCCGGGTCATCCGCGACCGGCTGCGGCTGATCGCGGCCCGCACGTCCCAGGTCTAGCCGATCCCCGTTCCCCTCTTTCGGGGGATGCGTTCCCTTCCGCGGCCTCCGGGGCTCGCTCATGGGATCGGCCCCGGGCCGTCGTCCAGGCGGCGGGCGGTCGCCAGTCCGGCGAGGAGGCCCGCCCCCGCGGTGATCTGGGAGAAGCTGAGGGCGTTGCCCAGACAGGACTCGACGGCCAGGGCCGTGAGGGTCGCGGCCGCCGTAAGGACCACGGGAGTGGGGCGCGGGGAGCGCCACAGGGCGTGGAGCATCCAGCCGAAGGCCGCGCCCAGCAGCGCCACCCCCGGCAGCCCCTGACCGGCCGCCTGCTGGAGCGGCGCCGAATGCGGCTTGGCCTCAGGGCCCAGCGGCTGGGTCGCCGAAGGGCTCAGCTCGCCGAAGCGGTCCGGCCCCGCACCGCGCAGCGGGTCCGTCTCCTCGATACGGGCGGCGTCCTGCCACAGCCGGATCCGGTGCTCGGTGAGATGGGCGCGCAGGGCGGGCGGCAGTCCGCCCGGGATCGAGCCCTTGGCCACCGCCCAGGTGCCGCCGACCGCGACCGCGGCGATCAGCGCGCACGCGGCGAGCGCCGGCAGCCGCCGGCTCGGCCGGGCGGCGATGAGCGAGCACACCAGGACGGCACCGCTCGCCACCGAGCCGACCGTCGAGCCGCCCACCACCGCCGTGAGCGTGATCGCCGCGGCCGGCAGCCACAGCGCCGGGCGGAGGACCCGCGGGGCGGCCCAGGCCGCGCAGCAGAGCGCGCCCGTGGCCAGGGTGAGCTGGGCCGCGCCCGGCCCCTCGTGGCCGCTGAGCCCGTACGGCGAGGTGCTGGCCAGACCGAACCCCGCCAGCCCGGCGGCCGCCGCCCCGGCGACCGGCAGCAGCGATCCGGCGATCCGGCCGCAGGCGTACCCGGCGGCCACCGCCAACACCGCCAGCAGGATTCCCTCGGGGCGGGCCGGCCGCCCCATGGCCGCGATCAGCGCCCATACGGCGCAACCGGCCAGGATCAGAACCCCCGCGATATCGGACGCACCGGCGCAGCCGTCGGCCGGTCTGCCGTGGTCCTGCACGACAGGCTCCACCACTGATGACGTCATCCCGCCGACCCCCCGTCGTGACGGGCACCGCGCCGACGCCCTTACGGCCGTCGCGCGAGCCATGACACCCGAAACCGTAGCGCTTGTCGTAAGGAATGTGTATATGGTGCGCAGAAACGATGAGTCGGTCGTGAAACGCTCGCCGCGGAGGGCGCCGTACGGCCGCCGCGCGCGCCCCCATTTCCGCCCGATACCCTCGGCCCATGCCGACCCCCGACTTCATCCGTGACCTCAGGGCCTCCATCGGTCATGAACTGCTCTATCTGCCGGGCGTGAGCGCCGTGGTCTTCGACGACCAGGACCGGGTGCTGCTGGGCCGCCGGGCCGACAACGGCCGCTGGACCATCATCTGCGGCATTCCCGAACCCGGTGAGCAGCCGGCCACGGCGGTGGTCCGCGAGGTCGAGGAGGAGACCGCGGTGCGCTGTGTCCCCGAACGCATCGTGCTCGTACGGACCCTGGCGCCGGTGACCTACCCCAACGACGACAAGTGCCAGTTCGTGGACGTCTGCTTCCGCTGCCGCGCGGTCGGCGGCGAGGCGCGGGTGAACGACGACGAGTCGCTGGACGTCGGCTGGTTCCCGCTCGACGCGCTGCCCGAGATGGAGGACTTCTCCCTGTCCCGGATCAAGCAGGCGATCGAGGACGGCCCGACATGGTTCGAGCCCATCGTCGGGGAGTGAAGTATGTGCCGCCCCCACATCGGTCCGGGCCCGACGGCTGCCTAATGTGCCCCTCATGAGCGCGTCCACCACACCAGGCCCGGACTCACGGCCGTCCGGCGGCCTCGATTTCTCCGGCCGTACCGCACTCGTCACGGGCGCCGCCGGGGGCATCGGCCGGGCCTGCACGCTGCGGCTGGCCACCGCCGGAGCGCGGGTGCGGGCCGTCGACCTGGACGCCGAGGGCCTCACCGACCTCGTCGCCGCGGCCACCGGACTGCCCGGCCCGGTCGAGGCCCATCCCATGGACCTCACCGACCTCGACGCCGCCGAGCGGGCCGCCGCGGGCACCGACATCCTGGTCAACAACGCCGGGCTCCAGCTCGTCCGGCCCATCGAGGACTTTCCGCCCGAGGTCTTCTCCCGGGTGCTCACCGTGATGCTCGAGGCCCCCTTCCGGCTGGTGCGCGGCGCGCTGCCGCACATGTACGCCCAGGGCTGGGGCCGGATCGTGAACATCTCCTCGGTGCACGGGCTGCGCGCCTCCCCGTACAAGTCGGCCTATGTGGCCGCCAAACACGGTCTGGAGGGGCTCTCCAAGGTCGCCGCCCTGGAGGGCGCGGAGCACGGGGTGACGTCCAACTGTGTCAACCCCGGCTATGTGCGCACCCCGCTCGTCGAGCGGCAGATCGCCGACCAGGCGGAGGCCCACGGGATCTCGCAGGAGCGGGTGGTCTCCGAGGTCATGCTGGCCGACGCGGCGGTCAAGCGGCTGGTCGAGCCCGAGGAGGTCGCCGAGGCCGTCGCGTACCTCTGCGGTCCGCACACGTCCTTCATCACCGGGGCCTCGCTCAGCATGGACGGCGGATGGACCGCCCACTGAGCGGCCCGTCGGATCGGCCACCGGCCCTCGATGGCCGATTGGCTCAGCCACTGGACCAGGAAAGCGGATTGGCCGAGCCACCGGCGGACGGTGGCCGATCGGCTGAGACATCTCCGGACGGTGGCCAATTGGCTCAGCCACCGGACCATCCATTGCCCGGCCGCCCCGTCGACAAGGCACCGGGCCGCCTTACGGCTGGCGCCGCCGCGCCCGGCGGGAGTATGCCTGTGCCCATGCCCGACGACCGGCCGGAGAACCCCTACCTGGAACTGCTCGCACGCGGCGCGCCCGCCGAGGCGTACGAGCGCCCGGTGCTGCGCGCCCGCGCCGACAAGGCCCCGGCCGACCGGCTGGCGGCCCTGGAGGCCGCCAAGCTGCTCGCCCTGCGGGTGCGCGGTGAGCTGGAGGGGCGACGGCGCCGCGAGGCCGAGCTGTCCGCGCTCTTCGAGACCGCCCACGACCTGGCGGGACTGCGCGACCTGGACGCGGTGCTCCAGGCCATCGTGCAGCGCGCCCGTTCCCTGCTGGGCACCGAGGTGGCCTATCTGACGCTCAACGACCCGACGGCCGGTGACACCTATATGAGGGTCACCGACGGTTCGGTCTCGGCCCGCTTCCAGCAGCTGCGGCTCGGCATGGGGGAGGGGCTGGGCGGTCTGGTGGCCCAGACAGCCCGCCCCTACGTGACCGAGAGCTACTTCCACGATCCGCGGTTCCAGCACACCCACGCCATCGACGCGGGCGTCAGGGACGAGGGGCTCGTCGCCATCCTCGGGGTGCCGCTGCTGCTCGGCAGCGGTGTCATCGGCGTGCTGTTCGCGGCCGACCGCCGGGCCCGGGTGTTCGAACGCGAGCAGATCGCGCTGGTCGGCTCGTTCGCCGCCCACGCGGCCGTGGCCATCGACACCGCCCATCTGCTCGCCGAGACCCGTACGGCGCTCGCCGAGCTGGAGGCCGCCAACGAGATCATCCGGGACCGCAGCCGGGTCATCGAGCGCGCATCCGACGTCCACGACCGGCTCACCGAGCTGGTGCTGCGCGGTGGCGGGGTGCACGACGTGGCCGACGCCGTGGCCGAGGTGCTGAGCGGCTCGGTGGAGTTCCTCGAGGCCGACGAGGCGCCCGCGGCGGCCGTCGACCGGTCCCGGGCCGACGGCCACGCGGTGCGCGACGGCGAGGAGGACTGGGTCGCCGCGGTCTCGGCGGGCGGCGAACTGCTCGGCGCGCTCGTGCTGCGCGGCCACTCCCGGCTCGACCCCGTGGACCAGCGCACCCTGGAGCGCGCGGCGATGGTCACCTCGCTTCTGCAGCTCGCCCGCCGCTCCGCGGGCGAGGCCGAACAGCGGGTGCGCGGCGAGCTCCTGGACGACCTCCTCGACGCCCCCGACCGCGAGCCCCGGCTGCTGCGCGAGCGCGCCGCGCGGCTCCAGGCGGACCTGGACACGCCCCATGTGGTGCTCGCGGCGGGCATCGAGGCCCCGGGCAAGGGCACACCCACCACCGGGTCCGGCAACGCACACGGCACCACATACGGAAGCGGGCCCGGCGCCACACACGGCGCCACACACGGAAGCGGGCCCGGAAGCACGTCCAGCACGTCCAGCACGTCCAGCACGTCCAGCACGTCCAGCGGCGCGCCCGCCGAGGACGCCGCGGGCCGTCGGCGGCTGTGGTCCGCCGCGTCCCATCTGGCGGCCACCCGGCACGGTCTGGCCGCCGCCCGCGACGGCGGCACCGTCCTGCTGCTGCCGCTCGCCGACGGCGACACCGCCGACGCCCTCGCCCGCCGCACCGCCCGGCAGCTGGGCACCGCCGTGCACGCCGCGGTCACCGTAGGCGCCTCCGCGCCCGTTCCCGCGCCCGCCGCACGGCCCGGGGAGGTCGCCGCGGGCTACGCCGAGGCGCGGCGCTGTCTGGCCGCCCTGCGGGTGCTGGGCCGGGCCGGACAGGGCGCCGCCGCCGAGGACTTCGGCTTCCTCGGTCTGCTGCTGGCCGGGACCCGCGAGGGCGCCCCGGACGGCACCGGCGTCCAGGACTTCGTGCACCGCACCGTGGGCGCGGTCGTCGACTACGACGAGCGGCGCGGCACCGAACTGATCCGCACCCTCGACGCGTACTTCGCCGGTGGGATGAGCCCGGCCCGTACGAAGGACGCCCTCCACGTGCACGTCAACACGGTGGCACAGCGGCTGGAGCGGGTCGGGCGGCTGCTCGGCCCCGACTGGCAGTCGCCCGCCCGCTCCCTGGAGATCCAGCTCGCCCTGCGGCTGCACCGCCTGACCTCGGCCGTGGGCTACTAGCCCCGGCCGTGGGCTACTGAGGCGAGGCCGAACGGGCCGTGCGCTTCGCCGTCTCCGTCGCCGACCCGGGGGAGGGGGCCGAGGTCGGTTCGACGGCGGCCAGATCGCGGTCCCGGGTCTCCTTGGCGACGCCCACGGCCACCAGGGTGAGCACGGCCGCCGCGATCACATAGAGGGCGATCGGCGTGGCGCTGTTGTAGTCGGCCAGCAGCGCGGTGGCGATGAGCGGGGCGGGCGCACCGGCCGCGACGGACGAGAACTGCGCGCCGATCGACGCCCCCGAATACCGCATCCGGGTCGCGAACATCTCGGAGAAGAAGGCCGCCTGGGGCGCGTACATCGCCCCGTGGAAGACCAGCCCGACCGTCACGGCGAGTATCAGGGCCGGAAAGCCCTTGGTGTCGATGAGGAGGAAGAACGGGAAGGCCCAGGCGCCCACGCCCACCGCGCCCAGGAGATACACCGGACGGCGCCCGACCCGGTCCGACAGCGCGCCCCACGCCGGGATGACCGCGAAGTGCACGGCCGAGGCGATCAGTACGGCGTTGAGCGCGGTCTGCTTGCCGAGGCCCACATGGTCGGAGGTCGCGTAGACGAGGACGAAGGCGGTGATGACGTAGTAGCTGATGTTCTCGGCCATCCGCGCGCCCATGGCGATCAGCACATCCCGCCAGTGGTCGCGCAGGACCGCCACCAGCGGCATCTTCTCGGCGGCGTCCTCGTCCCCGCCCGCGGCCGCCTTACGGGCCTCGGCTCGGGCCAGCGCCGCCTTGAACACCGGGGATTCATCGACAGAGAGACGAATCCACAAGCCGACCAGCACCAGCACCCCCGAGAGCAGGAACGGCACCCGCCAGCCCCATGACTCGAAGGCGTCGTCGGAGAGCGTGGCCGTCAGCGCGGAGAGCACCCCGGTGGCCAGCAGCTGCCCCGCGGGGGCGCCGGTCTGCGGCCAGGACGCCCAGAACCCGCGCCGCCGCGCGTCCCCGTGCTCCGACACCAGCAGCACCGCCCCGCCCCATTCGCCGCCCAGCGCGAATCCCTGGAGCAGACGCAGCGCGGTGAGCAGTACGGGCGCCGCCGAGCCGACCGTGGCGTGGGTGGGCAGCAGCCCGATGGCGCAGGTCGCGCCGCCCATCATCAGCAGACTCAGGATGAGCAGCTTCTTACGGCCGAGCCGGTCGCCGTAGTGGCCGAATACCAGGGCACCGACCGGCCGGGCGGCGAAGCCGACCGCGTAGGTCAGGAACGACAGCAGGGTGCCGACGAGCGGGTCGGAGTCCGGGAAGAAGAGCTTGTTGAAGACGAGCGCGGCGGCCGAGCCGTAGAGGAAGAAGTCGTACCACTCGATGGTGGTGCCGATCAGGCTCGCGGCGACGATACGGCGCAGTGAGCCGGGTGGGGTCGGGGGAGCGGAGGCCGGAGATTCCGGGGTGGGCATGGGTCACCACTTCCGAGCGGGGTGCGGGGACGGTTCTGTGTCGCCACACCGTAGAAATGCGCAGTTCGGCTCGGATATGTAGGCGGGCGACATACTTCGCCCGGCCAGTGTGGTGACACGCCCCGCCCAGGACGCCCCCGCCCAGGACGCCCGCCCAGGACGCCTCGCCCAGGGTGCCCCGCCCAGGGCGCCCGCTCAGGACGTCCCGCCCCGGACGCCCCCTAGTCGGCGCGTCCCGTGCGCGGCCGCCGCACCTTGCCGAGCTGGAGCATGGCGGCGTTGAGCTGGTCCGGGGTGAGCGAGGGGGCCGGGAGCGGATGGGACCCCTCGGGGCGCAGCCCGTCGAGCAGCAGGGCCAGATAGCGGCGCCAGGCCAGCGGCGCGGCCACGGTCGAGCCGGGGACCGCGCGGCCGAGCGCGGCCAGCATGAACTGCAGGTCCTCCGCGGTGGCGTCCGGCCGGACCTTGCCCTGCTCCTGGGCGCGGCCCAGAAGGTCGTCGAGCGTCTTGTGGTTCTCCTTACGGAGCGCGTCGAGCGAGGGGACGCCCTGGATGCCGGTGGTCATCAGGTCGTTGGTGCCCCGGTCGGCGGCGAGCAGCCCGAAGATGCGCTCCAGGTAGGCTGTGAGCCCGGCCCAGGCGTCGGTCGCGGAGCGGGCCTCCTCGGCGGCCCGCAGAATGTCCCGAAGGGAATCGCCGAATACCGCCTCGATGAGTTCCGCCCGGCCGGCGAACCGCCGGTAGAGGGTGGCGCTGCCGACTCCGGCCCGACGGGCGATGTCGTCGAGCGGGGCGTCCACACCCTGATCCGTGTAGATCTCCCGGGCGGCAGCTATCAGCATCTCGCGGTTGCGCCGTGCGTCTCGGCGCAACGGTGTCTCTTTCTCCACACGGCTGCCCATGGCCCGCAACCCTAACACTAACCGGGGGAATCTCTCCGGTTAGGTGTTAAGATCATCCACAGGGCGGGGAACGATCCCCGGTTCTGGCTTCGGGGGAAGCCGCCAACCGACTGAGGGGATCGCATGCCCCAGGATCTGTCCGCGCTCGGCGCGGATTTCGTCGTCAACCCGTATCCGGTCTACGCACGTCTGCGGGAGCGGGGTCCGGTCCACCGGGTGCGCACCGACGCCTCCGGTGAGTTCTGGCTCGTCGTCGGCCATGAGGAGGCCCGCACCGCGCTGACCGACCCCCGGCTGAGCAATGACGTCCGTCACTCGGCCGCGTGGCAGGACGACGGCGGCAACGCCATCGGGCGGAACATGGTGCAGACCGACCCGCCGCACCACACCCGGCTGCGGGGACTGGTGGCCCGCGCCTTCACCCCGGCCCGGACCGAGGCCCTGCGGCCCCGCGTCCGGCAGGTCGCGGACGAACTGCTGGACGCGATGGCCCCGCTGGGCCGGGCCGATCTCGTCGAGGACTACGCGCTGCCGCTGCCCCTGGCCGTGATCTGCGAGCTGCTGGGGGTGCCGGAGACGGATCGCAAGGCGTTCCACGACTGGTATCTCGAGAGCACCGACCTGACCCGCCCGGAGGCCGCCGGTGCCGCTGCCCAGGCCCTGACGGGCTACTTCGCGGAGCTCATCGAGGCCAAGCGCCGCAGCCCCGGCGACGATCTGCTCAGCGCCCTGGTCCGCGCCATGGACGGCGACGGCGACGCGCTCTCCGACGAGGAGATGCTCGGCATGACGTTCGTGCTGCTGGTCGCGGGTTACGAGACCTCCGCCAATCTGATCTCCAGCGGCACCCTCGCCCTGCTCCGCCACCCCGAGCAGCTGGCCGCGCTGCGCGCCGACTGGTCGCTGCTGGACGGCGCGATAGAGGAGATGCTGCGCTACGACGGCCCGGTGGAGAGCGCCGCGTTCCGCTTCACCAGGGAACCGGTGGAGATCGCGGGCACGACCATTCCGGCCGGGGAGCCGGTGGGCGTCGTCCTGGCCGCCGGGTCGCGCGACCCCCGGCGCTTCGCCGAGCCGGATCGCTTCGACATCCGGCGCGCACCGCGCGGCCATCTCGCCTTCGGACATGGCGTCCACCACTGCCTGGGCGCCCCGCTGGCCCGGCTCGAAGCGGCCATCGCCTTCCGGGCCCTGCTGGAGCGCTGCCCCGATCTGGCCCTGGACGCCGATCCGGCCGAACTCGCCTGGCGGCCCAGCCTGATGCTGCGCGGGCTGCGGCGACTGCCGGTACGTTTCACCCCGGCTCCGGACGCCTGAGCCCCCGGCCGGGAACACTCGACGGACCGCGGTGGCCACCCACCGCGGTCCGCGGGGTGTGTGGGGCACGGCGTTCAGCGCGGTTCCGGAATCATCCGCAGCGGACCGGCCGTGAGGCTCATCTGCGGCCTCGGCCGGATCTTCGTCCCCGGAACCGGGCGCATCCGCCAGCGGCCCGCGATCGCGGCCAGGGCGAGCGTCGCCTCCGTCATGCCGAAGACGTCGCCGATGCACTTCCGGCTGCCACCGCCGAACGGCAGATACGAGCCGCGGGTCACCTCTTTGGCCCGCTCGGGGAGCCAGCGGTCGGGGTCGAAGGACTCCGGGCGGGGGAAGAGGGCCGGATCGCGGTGCAGCACATACGGGCTGATCAGCACGTCCGATCCCGGGGGCAGCCGCCGCCCGCCGAGCTCGGTGGTCTCGGTGGTGGTCCGGGTGAACAGCCACGCGGGCGGGAAGAGCCGCAGCGCCTCGCTGAACACCCGCTGGGTGTACGCGAGTCGGGGGACGTCGGCGTAGCGCGGCGCGCGCCCGCCCAGCACCTCGTCGACCTCGGCGTGCAGCGCGGCCTCGGCCAGGGGATTGCGGCCGAGCAGGAACCAGGCCCAGGTCAGCGCGGAGGCGGTGGTCTCGATCCCGGCCAGCAGCAGGGTCATGACCTGGTCGTGGATCTCCTGGTCCGACATCGTGCCGCCGGTCTCGTCGTCCTGTGCCGCGAAGAGCGCGGACAGCACATCGCCGCGGTCGCCGTCGTCCGACGCCTTGTAGTCGTCGATCATGCGGTCGATGAGCTGGTTGAGCCGGGCGAGCGCGTCGTCGAAGCGCCGGTTCGCCGCGAGCGGGAGCTTGGCCAGCAGCCCGGTGGGGTCGATCGCCTGCCGGTAGGCGCCCTCCACGACGATGGGCAGACAGTGCTGGATCTCGGCCACGGCATGCGGCGCCATATCGGTCGAGAAGAGCGCACGGGCCGTCACCCGCGCGGTGAGCGCGAGCATCTCGTGGCTTACGTCGATGGGCCGGCGCGCCGTCCACGCCGTGGATTCGGCCTCGCACTCCCGCTCCATCACCTCGGCGTACTTGGCGATCCGGGCGGCGTGGAACGCGGGCTGCACCAGCCGGCGCTGCCGCCGGTGGTCCGCCCAGTCGGAGGTGATCAGGCCGTTGCCCAGGATGGGCTTGGCCTTCTCCTTGACCGGCCCGCCGGTGTCGTAGACCCGCGCGTTCACCAGCACCTGCTGGATCAGCTCCGGATGACAGGGCAGATAGACGGGCCGGGGCCCCAGCCGGAGCTCGACCAGATCGCCGTGGGCGGGCAGGGAGGCCAGGAACTGAAGCGGCTTGCGGCCCATGAGCAGGGCATGGCCGGCCAGCGGAAGCCCGCCGGGGGCGACGGCGTGCCGCCAGTGGCGCGTCGCCGGTTGCTGCGCGGTCCTCATGCGGAAGACGTCCTTCACTCGCGAGGTGGGGTACGGAAGGTGCGGGGCGTCCGGTCCGGGTCGGACCCCGGACCGGATGTCGTCAGCGTGGCTCGCACACCATGGGCAGCGGGCCGGGTTCGAGCGTCGCCTTCGGCTCGGGGCGCAATGTCGTGCCGGGCACCGGGCGGAGCCGCCACCGGCTCGCGATCGTGGCCACGATGAGGGCCGTCTCGGTCAGCGCCAGGACGTCGCCGATGCACTTGTGGCTGCCCGCGCCGAACGGGAGCAGCGCCCCGCGCTCCACCTCCTTGGCGCGGTCGCCGAGCCAGCGCTCGGGGTCGAACCGCTCGGGGTCGGGGAACAGTTCGGGGTTGTGGTGCAGTGCCTGGGCGCTGTAGAGGATCATCGTGCCCGAGGGAACGGTCCGGCCGCCGAGTTCGGTCTCGGCCGCCGTGACCCGCATCGCCATCCACGACGGCGGGTACAGCCGCAGCGACTCGGTGATGACCCCGCGGGTGTACTCCAGGGACGGCAGGTCGTCGAAGGTTGGGCCGCGGCCCTCCAGAACCTCGTCGATCTCGGCGTGCACCCGCTTCTCCACCTCCGGGTGGGCGCCCAGGAGATGGAAGACGAAGGCGAGGGTCGAGGCGGTGGTCTCGCTCCCGGCCACCAGGAAGGTGACCACCTGGTCGAGGACCTCGCCGTCGTCAAGGCCCTTCCCGGTCTCGGGGTGTTCGGCGCGCAGCAGCGTGGAGAGCAGATCGCCGTGGTCGGCGCCGGAGCGCCGGCGCTCGCGGATCATCTCGTCCACGATCCGCCGCAGCCGGGCATTGGCCCGGTCATAGCGCCGGTTGCCCGGGGTGGGGAGCTTCTCCATGATTCCCAAAGGGGCCATCGTGCGCTTGTAGATGCCGTCCGAGACGATGCGCAGACAGTGGCGCGCCTCGTCGATCGTCGCCTCGTCGATCCCGGTGGAGAACAGCGTCCGCGCGGCCACCCGCATCAGCAGGGCGTGCATGGTGTCGCTGATGTCCAGGGTGCGCCCCGGCTCCCAGGAGCCGATCGCGGCGCGGGTGTCATCGGCGACCGCGGCGGTGTAGGTGGCGATCTTCGGGGTGTGGAACGCGGGCTGGATCATCCGCCGCTGGTAGCGGTGGTCCTCGCCCCGGGAGACCGAGAGGCTGTTCCCGAGCAGCTGCCGCGCCTTGTCGAAGACCCCGCCCTTGTCGAACACCCGGGGATTGAGCAGCACCTGACGGACCAGCTCGGGATGGCAGGCCAGATAGGCGCGGCTGGGCCCCAGCCTGACCTCCACCAGATCGCCGTGGGCGGGCAGGGAGGCCAGGAACTGCAGCGGACGGCGCCAGAGCGCCAGGGTGTGCCCCAGCAGCGGCACCGAGCCGGGCGCCGTGCCGGTGGTCCAGGAATGCTCCGGTTGTGCGGAGCTCTTCGCGGGAGTCACGGGTCCCCGTTCCCTCACTGGATGCGGGAGTTGACGTCGTTGACGGCCGTCTTGTAGCGCTTGTTGCTGGTGGTCCAGACGAAGTTGCCGTAGATCAGATCGAGGAAGACGTCCTGCGTCAGCTGGTCGAACGCCTTGATGCACTCGATGTCTTCGATCATGTCATCGAGCCGGGCCTGGAAGAACTCCTTGAACGCCGTCTCATCGCTCACATCGCAGAGCCGGAAACAGTTGGTGATCTGGCCCAGGGAGACCTCGCGGTCATAGGAGTAGAAGTCGTTGACGATGGTGAGTCCGCGGGTGGTCATGCGCGCGGCCAGGCTCGTCTTGGCGTGTTCGGTGAACTCCGGATGCCGGTAGATCGGATACGACATCTTCATCCAGAAGTCGACGCCGATGTCGGTGACCCGGAAACGGAAATACTGTTCCGGGGACGTGGTGCACAGCGCCGCCTTGATGGGCGAGTCGCGGAACATATGGTCGCTGGTGACGAAGGCGCGTGCCGCCTCATACGCGACCTCCGCGTCCTCGGGGCTGTAGTACTTCTCGCAGATCTTGCGCAGCTGGGGCAGGAAGAGTCCGAAGTCGTGGAGTGCGGGATCCATGTCGTCCCACACGAACGTCACGCAGTTCAGGACGCAGACGGCCTTGAACGCCTCCATGTCCTTGATATGACGGGGGCTCTGGGACCACAGCACCACCCCCACATAGGAGATCCAGCGCTCATCGGAAACCGATTTGCCGAGCGGGGCCACCGCCGCGTTGCAGTCGTCGATGACCTCGCGCAGTTCGGCGTCGGTCAATTCGACCTTGGTGGGCCGGGTGACGACATGGCGGTCGAACATCTCCTGGAAGCGGCGGGTGCAGTCCTCCAGGTACGGGCGGACGCTGTTCCGGCTGACGTCCTGGGCCCCGGCCGTGGAAAGTCCTGTCGTCATGAGTTCCTCACAGTGGCCATGCGGGCGATCTGCTTCAGCGCGTTGACCGCGTCCGCGGTGAATGGGGCGTCGTCGAGGGCCCGCAGGGCCTGCGTCCGGCGATCGTCGATCATCTGCTCGACGGCCTCCCGGGCGGTGGTGGCGGCGAAGATCTCCTGAATGGTCGCGGCGTCCCGCTCGTCCAGCAGCGGATTGCCGATGAGGCTGCGCAGCCGCGCCGCCTGGACGCTGTCGGAGCCGCGCAGGGCGAGCGCGATCAGCGTGGTGTTCTTCCCGGCCCGCAGATCGTCCAGCTGGGACTTGCCGGTCGACTCCGGATCGCCGTACACGCCCAGCAGATCGTCGCGGAGCTGGAACGCCTCGCCGAGCGGCAGGGCGTAGGCGGTGAACGCCTCCATGGCCTCCGGGCCGGCGCCCGCGACGGCGGCTCCGACGTGCAGCGGACGCTCGATGGTGTACTTGGCGGTCTTGTACCGGTTGACCGTGAGAGTGGCCTCGACGTCGTCCGTCAGCTCCCCGGTGGCCTGCAGATCGAGGTACTGGCCCAGCATCACCTCGGTGCGCATCTCCGACAGCAGCGGCAGCACGGCGTCGAACTGTACGGGCGTCAGGCCGGCCGAGTGCAGGAGCTCGTCCGACCAGGTGAGGGCGAGGTCGCCGAGCAGCACCGCCCCGCTGACCCCGAACCGCTCGATCTGATCCGGTCTGCGGTCGGTGGTGCACAGCGCGGCCAGGGTGCGATGGATGGTCGGCCGGCCGCGACGGGTGTCGCTGTCGTCCATGACGTCGTCGTGGATCAGCGCGAAGGCGTGGAACATCTCCAGGCAGGCGGCCACCCGGAACACCGCCTCGGTGTCCTCGCCGCCGCCGACGGCCTGCCAGCCGGTGACACACAACAGGGGCCGTATGCGCTTTCCGCCGGACAGGAAATCCTTCAGCAGCCCGGAGAGGTACGGCAGATGGTGTTGCGGAGTGGTGCTGGCCTTGGCCGTCAGGAAATCTTCGAGTACGACGTCCACCGACTTACGGACGGTATCCGCATCCAAGCGGCCGGGGCTGAGCGTGGGTGTGGTCATGCGACTGACTCCTCCACGTCGAAATGTCGAAATCCGTTGATTAAGGAGAAGAAAACAGGCACGCGGAAACCCTTGCTTTGTATGGAAAAAGATGGATTGCCGTCCGTGCTCTGTACGGCACCATGAAGGCAGGCGTGAGACATGACCGTCGCCCCATGGTCGATATATCGAACGCCCGTGACGGGCGCGAAGATCAGACGCTCAGGGAATCGTGAGGTCGGCGCGGGTGGGTCATTTCCGCGCATGGAATCCGGGCCGGGCCATAAAGAGGCCACGGCCGATGCGACACCCGCGTGGGCATCATCGGTTCGATGGATGCCAGGTGTGCGCGGGCACACTCAATTCCGTCCATTTATTCCCCCTGAGTGCCGCCGGTCCCCCCACTCGGACATGAGCAGTCTAGACGCAAGATCGACGGATTCGGAAGCCCGTTCTGGTATCGCACCTATCACTTGACGGCTGAAGGGGGGCGGGGTGCTGTCGCCGCGCCCGGAGCGGTCCGAAACCGGGCAACTCGCCCCGTACGTGCCGAGTATCAGTGGAATAAGCGGCGGCGCAATATGGGCCCGGAGTGTTCGTTGAAAACTGAACAGGAACCAGGCGGAACAGAGGCCAGGCCGAACAGGGTCCGGACCGACTGAACAGGGTCAGGACTGAACAGGGCTCAGATGGAACGGGGCCCCGCCGTCACCGGCGGGGCCCCGTTCAATAGCGTGCGGCGGTATCAGACCTTGCGGTAGTCGTACGCCTCCGAGGCCGCATGGAGCACCGCCTCCACATCCGCCCCGGTGGAGGCGGTGACGAGCGCCGCGACCGCGCCCTCCACGAGCGGCGCGTCCACCAATCGGGTGCCGTCGGGCAGTTCGTCGCCCTCGGCCAGCAGTGCCTTGACGGACAGGACCGCGCTACCCAGGTCCACCAGGACCGCCACTCCGGCGCCCCGGTCGACCGCCTGGGCAGCCTCCGCTATCAGCTCCGGACTGGTGCCGAACCCGCCGTCCGCGGTGCCGCCCGCGGCGCGGACCGGTGCCGTGCCGCCTCCGGACAGCGCCTTCGCCAGCTCGGCGACGGAGTCGGCCACCGCCGCGCTGTGCGACACCAGGACTATGCCGACCTTCCCGCTTTCGTCGGTCATCGGGCCGCCTCCGCCAGCGCGCCGATGATCAGCGCCGACGAGGTGGCGCCCGGGTCCTGGTGGCCGACGCTGCGCTCACCCAGATAGCTGGCCCTGCCCTTGCGGGCCAGCATCGGCACGGTGGCCAGCGCCCCCTTCTCGGCGGCCTCGCCGGCGGCCGCGAACGACCCGGTGCCCACGCCCAGCGCCTCGACGGCGGGGAGCAGGGCGTCCAGCATCGTCTTGTCGCCGGGTGCGGCGCCGCCGAGCTGAGCCACCGCGTCCACCCCGGCCCGCAGCGCGTCCGCCAGTTGCTGCGGGGTGATCCGCTCGGCGTCGCCGAGCGCCTTTCCGGCGCGCCGCAGCAGCGTCCCGTACAGCGGCCCGGAGGCCCCGCCGACCTTGGAGATCAGCTGGCGCCCGGCCAGGATGAGCGTGGCCCCGGGCGAGCCCGGCGGCTCCTTCTCCAGCGCCTCGGCCACGGCGGCGAAGCCGCGCTGCATATTGGTGCCGTGGTCGGCGTCGCCGATCGCGGAGTCCAGGTCGGTGAGACGGGCCGCCTCACGGCTCACGGACGTGGCCGCGGCGGTGAGCCATCGGAGGAAGAAAGGGGTGTCGAGCACGTCGTCGACGGCGGGTTCACTGCTGGACACAGACGCCTCCTCGGGGTGTAGCCAACGGCGACAGCGTACGTATCGGGGGCCGGCCGGCCTCAGGCGCCCCAGCGCAGCCCGGCGGTCCGCACGGGCGCGTCCCACAGCCGCAGGAGGTCCTCGTCGACCTGGCACAGCGTGATCGAAGCGCCCGCCATGTCGAGTGATGTGACGTAGTTGCCGACGAGCGTACGCGCCACCGCCACCTGGCGCTCGCCGAGCGCCCGGTGCACCTCGGCGGCGAAGCCGTACAGCTCCAGCTGCGGGGTCGCCCCCATGCCGTTGACGAGCAGCAGCACCGGGCTGTCCGGGCGCAGGTCCTCGACCACCACCTCCACCGCGTAGTCGGCGATCTCGCGGGAGGTCATCATCGCCCGCCGCTCACGCCCCGGCTCGCCGTGGATGCCCACGCCCAACTCCAGTTCCCCGGCGGGCAGATCGAAGGTGGGGCCGCCCTTGGCCGGGGTGGAGCAGGCGCTGAGCGCGACGCCGAAGCTCCGCGAGAGCTCGTTCACCCGCCGGGCGATCGACTCCACCCGCTCCAGCGGCGCGCCCTCGGCGGCCGCCGCGCCCGCGATCTTCTCCACGAACAGGGTGGCGCCGGTGCCGCGGCGGCCCGCCGTGTAGAGGCTGTCGGTGACCGCCGCGTCGTCGTTGACCAGCACCTTGGCGATCTGGATGCCCTCGTCCTCGGCGAGCTCGGCGGCCATGTCGAAGTTGAGCACGTCGCCCGTGTAGTTCTTGACGATGAACAGCACGCCCTCGCCGCTGTCCACCGCCGCCGCGGCGCGCACCATCTGATCCGGCACCGGGGAGGTGAACACCTCGCCGGGGCAGGCGGCGTCGAGCATGCCGGGGCCCACGAAACCGCCGTGCAGCGGTTCGTGCCCCGAGCCGCCGCCGGAGACCAGTCCCACCTTGCCCTCGGCCGGCGCGTCCCGCCGGACGATCACCCGGTCGTCGACGTCGACGATCAGCTCGGGGTGGCAGGCGGCCAGTCCGCGCAGGGCGTCGGCGACCACGGTCTCGGGGACGTTGATGAGCATTTTCATAGGTGTGTCCGTCCTCCGCCGGATGGGGGTGTGCACCGCTGCAACAGCGTACGGATCCACCGCGTCCCTGGCACCCCTTGGACACTGAGCCGAACGGCCTAATAGGACGAAAAAGGTACATAGTCATCATATGGTGCGCGCATGGAGAATACTGCCGCACCGGCGGCCGCCGTCCTGCCCCCGCGCCCCCAGCACCGCCCGCCGCAGCGGTACCGTCGTCCGGCCCCCTGGCTCGGTCTGGTCGCCATCGGATACGCCGTGGTCCAGCTCGCCATGGTGATCCCGCACACCGGCCACGCGCTGGGCTGGGACGAGTCCGTGTATGTCTCCCAGGTCGATCCGCGCACCCCGCCCGCGTACTTCAGCGCACCCCGCTCGCGCGGCGTCAGCCTCCTGGTCGCGCCCCTCGTGTCCGCCACCGACTCCATTCCGGCGCTGCGGATCCTGCTGATGCTGCTGTCCGCGGGCGCGCTCTACGGCGCCTTCCGGGTCTGGACCCGGCTGCTGCCCGCGCCCCAGGTGGCGCTGGCCGCGCTGCTGTTCTCCGGGCTGTGGATCACTCAGATCAGCGGGCCCGCGGTGATGCCCAACCTCTGGGTGGCGATCGGCGCCGTCGCCGCCGTCGGCTGGTTCCTCCGGGTGCCGGACGAACCGAACGCCCGCTGGTGGCTGGCCGCCGTCCTCGCGGGCGTCACCCTGGTGCGCACCCCCGACGGGGGATGGCTCACCCTGCCGCTGCTGATCGGCGCGATCGGGGTGCGCAGCTGGCGCCCCGCCCTGCTTCCGCTGATCGGCGGACCGCTGCTCGGCGCCGCCCAGTGGATCGGCGAGGCGTACGACCGCTTCGGCGGCATCGGGGAACGGCTGAACGTCTCCAGCGACGTCGAGGGCGGCATGGGCCTGCACTTCAGCGTCGGCGCGGCGCTGCGCAGCCTCAACGGACCCCAGCTGTGCCGCCCCTGCGAGGTGCCGCTGCGCCACCCGGAGCTGACCGTGTGGTGGCTGGCGCTGCCCGTGCTGACCCTCCTCGCCGTACACACCGCCCTGCGCGACCGGCAGGAGCTGCGCCGGGTGCGGGTGGGGCTCGGCCGCCCGGCCGTCCGGCCCCCCGCCGTACCGCTGACCGTGCTGCCCATCGCCTGCGCGGCCACCCTCGCCCTGCCCTATCTGCTGCTCATCGGCTACTCCGCACCGCGCTTCCTGATGCCCGCGTACGCGCTGCTGGCGCTGCCGATCGCCGGTCTTGTGTTCCGCGCCGTACGGGCCGCGCGGTCACCGCAGCACCTGGCGGTCGCCCTCGGGGTGATCATCACGCTCCATCTGGCGAGCCAGTTCGTCATCCTCAATCACACCGCCAAGCAGTCCGACGCCACCACCGGCCGCTATCGCACCGCCGCGAAGGGGCTGCAGCGGCTGGGGCTGCGTCCGCCCTGCCTGGTGACCGGAGACCGCGCCCTGCCCGTCGCGTACCACGCGGGCTGCTCCTCCGCCCAGACCAGCGGGAACAACCGGTCCACCACCCTGCCCTCGCTGCTGCGCCGCGCCGCCCGGGAACCGACCGCGCTGCTGCTGCGGCGCGGCCAGGCCCGGCCCCCGGCCTACGCCCGCACCTGGGTCGCCTATCCGCTGCCGGGCACCGAGTGGAACGCGTATCTGCCCCCGGACCAGGCGCGGGAGTGGGAAGCCCGGAAATCCCGACAGGAGACGTCCGGAAACGGTCCGAGCATGGGCGCCATGACGATGACCTACCCGACCACCAGCTGGGCCGGATTCGCGGCGGCCGAGCCCGCCTTCGCCGACTACGCCCAGGACCGCTTCCGGCGCTACCGCCACCATGTGCTGGCCACCCTGCGCCAGGACGGCTCCCCGCGGGTGACCCCGCTCGAAGTGAACTTCCTCTCCGGCGAGTTGTGGCTCGGCATGATGCCGGAGTCGCGCAAGGCGCTGGACCTGCGCCGCGATCCCCGGTTCTCGGTGCAGGCCAATCCCGGCCAGGGCGAGGATCTGGCCGAGGGCGACGTCCGGGTGAGCGGCCGGGCGGTCGAGGTGACCGACCCCGGGACGATCGCCCGCTTCGCCGAGGAGATCCGGCCGCCCGAGCCCTTCCACCTCTTCCGCGCCGAGGTGACCGAGGTGGTGCACACCGCCCTGGAGAACGGGCGGATGGTGCTGCGCACCTGGCGCCCGGGGCAGCCGGTACGGGTCGTACGGCCGGGCGGCGACGACACCCCGTCCCGGGTGGCGGGCTGAGACCCGGGCCGTGGACCGGGCCGAGCGGCCCGGTCCACGGCCCTTCCGTATTGTTGGAACACGTTCTACCGTGCCCCTCGATCCCAGGACGCTCCCAGCCCGCCGTCATGGCGCACGCGAGACTCCAGGAGGGGCCGTGGACCTCGAATACACCCCTGATCAGCGGCGGTTGCGCGATGAGCTGCGCGCGTACTTCGCCGAACTGGTCCCCGATGACGCCTACGCCCGCTACGCCGACTCCACCGGGCAGAAGCGGTTCTACCGCGAGACCATCCGCCGGCTCGGCACCGACGGCTGGCTGGGGGTGGGCTGGCCCGAGGAGTACGGCGGGCGCGGGCTCGGCCCGGTCGAGCAGTTCATCTTCTTCGACGAGGCGGCCCAGGCCGGAGTGCCGCTGCCGCTGATGGCACTCAACACCGTCGGGCCCACCATCATGCGGTTCGGCACCGAGGAGCAGAAGGCGTACTTCCTGCCCAGGGTCCTCTCCGGCGAGATCGACTTCGCGATCGGCTACAGCGAGCCGGACGCCGGTACCGACCTCGCGTCCCTCAAGACCCGCGCGGTGCGCGACGGCGACACCGCCTCCGGCTACTACACGGTCAACGGCCAGAAGACCTGGACCACCAACGGCGACACCGCCGACTGGGTCTGGCTCGCGGTCCGCACCGACCCCGGCGCCAAACCCCACAAGGGCATCAGCATCCTGCTGGTCCCGACCGACGACCCCGGCTACTCCTCCACCCTCATCAAGACCCTCGCCTCCCACGACACCACCGCCAGCTACTACGAGGACATCCGCGTCCCGGCCACCCGCCGCGTCGGCGCCGAGAACGAGGGCTGGCGCATGATCACCACCCAGCTCAACTACGAGCGGGTCACCCTCGCCGCCCACGGCACCATGGCCATCCGCGCCCTGCGCGGCGTTCGCCAGTGGGCCGCCGACACCAAGCTCCCCGACGGCCGCCGGGTGATCGACCTGGGCTGGGTGCGCACCCGGCTGGCCCGCACCCACGCCCGGCTGGACGCCATGAAGCTGCTCAACTGGCAGATGGTGGAGGCCCTCGAGCGCGAGGCCCTCACCCCGCAGGACGCCTCCGCCGTCAAGGTCTACGGCTCCGAGGCGCGCCGTGACGCCTACGCCTGGCTGATGGAGATCGTCGGCGCCGCCGGTCCGCTCAAGGAGGGCTCGGCGGGCGAGGTCCTCCACGGCGAGCTGGAGCGCGGCTACCGCAGCAGCGTCGTGTTCACCTTCGGCGGCGGCAACAACGAGGTCCAGCGGGAGATCATCTCCTGGATCGGGCTGGGGATGCCACGGGTGCGCCGCTGAGCCGCCGCACGGCGGCGCTTCCCATGAGGATCCCGGTCAGCTGCCGACGTACGCCGCGAGGTGCTCACCGGTGAGGGTGGACCGGGCGGCCACGAGGTCGGCCGGGGTGCCCTCGAAGACGACGCGGCCACCGTCGTGACCGGCGCCGGGGCCGAGGTCGACGATCCAGTCGGCGTGCGCCATGACGGCCTGGTGGTGCTCGACGACGATGACCGACTTGCCGGAGTCCACGAGCCGGTCCAGCAGCCCGAGCAGCTGCTCGACATCGGCCAGGTGCAGCCCGGTGGTCGGCTCGTCGAGGACGTAGACCCCGCCCTTGTCGGCCATGTGCACGGCCAGCTTGAGCCGCTGCCGCTCGCCACCGGACAGCGTGGTGAGCGGCTGGCCGAGGGGGAGGTAGCCGAGTCCGACGTCCGTCAGCCGCTGCAGGATCCTGTGGGCCGCCGGGGTGCGCGCCTCGCCGCTGCCGAAGAACTCCTCCGCCTCGGTCACCGGCATTGCCAGCACCTCGCTGATGTCACGGCCGCCCAGGTGGTACTCCAGTACCGAGGCGCTGAACCGCTTGCCCTCGCAGTCCTCGCAGGTGGTGGCCACGCTCTGCATGATCGCGAGGTCGGTGTAGATGACACCGGCGCCGTTGCAGGTGGGGCAGGCGCCCTCGGAGTTGGCGCTGAACAGCGCCGGCTTGACGCCGTTGGCCTTCGCGAACGCCTTGCGGATCGGGTCCAGCAGCCCGGTGTACGTGGCCGGGTTGCTCCGGCGCGAGCCGCGGATCGGGGTCTGGTCCACCGAGACCACACCCTCCGGGGCCGGGATGGAGCTGTGGACGAGCGAGCTCTTGCC
This sequence comes from Streptomyces iranensis, assembly GCF_017874715.1. Taxonomy (GTDB): domain Bacteria; phylum Actinomycetota; class Actinomycetes; order Streptomycetales; family Streptomycetaceae; genus Streptomyces; species Streptomyces iranensis. The sequence continues at coordinate 76,344 of NZ_JAGGLR010000030.1, forward strand.
GGAGCCCGCGACGCCGGTGATGACGCAGAGCACGCCGAGCGGGATGTCGACGTCGACGTCCCGCAGGTTGTTCGCACCGGCGCCGCGGATCTCCAGCTGCCCCGTGGCCTTGCGGACGGTCTCCTTGAGCGTGGCCCGGTCGTCGAGATGGCGGCCGGTGACGCCGTCGCTCGCCCGCAGCCCCTCGACGGTGCCCTCGAAGCACACGGTGCCGCCCGCCGTGCCGGCGCCGGGGCCGAGGTCCACGACATGGTCGGCGATGGCGATCGTCTCCGGCTTGTGCTCCACCACGAGCACCGTGTTGCCCTTGTCCCGCAGCCGCAGCAGCAGGTTGTTCATCCGCTGGATGTCGTGCGGGTGCAGGCCGATGGTGGGCTCGTCGAAGACGTAGGTGACATCGGTGAGCGAGGAGCCGAGGTGGCGGATCATCTTGGTGCGCTGCGCCTCGCCGCCGGAGAGCGTGCCCGAGGCCCGGTCGAGTGAGAGATAGCCGAGGCCGATCTCCACGAACGAGTCCAGGGTGTGCTGGAGCTTGGTGAGCAGCGGTGCCACCGGCGGCTCCGTCAGCCCGCGGACCCAGCCCGCCAGGTCGCGGATCTCCATCGCGCAGGCGTCGGCGATGCCGACCTTGCCGATCTTCGAGGAGCGGGCCTGCTCGCTGAGCCGGGTGCCGTCGCACTCGGGACACTCGGCGAAGGTGACCGCCCGGTCCACGAAGGCCCGGATGTGCGGCTGCATCGACTCCCGGTCCTTGGACAGGAAGGTCTTCTGGAGCTTCGGGATCAGCCCCTCGTAGGTGAGGTTGACTCCGTTGATCTTCACCTTGGTCGGCTCGCGGTAGAGGAAGTCGTGCCGCTCCTTCTTGGTGTACTTAGCGATCGGCTTGCCCTTGTCGAAGAAGCCCGACTCGGAGATGACCCGCACCACCCAGCCGTCCCCGGTGTAGGTGGGAATGGTGAACGGGTCCTCGGAGAGCGACTTGGAGTCGTCGTACAGCTGGGTCAGGTCGATGTCGGAGACCGTGCCCCGGCCCTCGCAGTGGGTGCACATGCCGCCGGTGCGGCTGAAGCTCACCTTCTCGGTCTTCGTCTTCTCGGCCCCGCGGTCGACCGTGAAGCCACCCGTCGCGGAGACCGAGGCCACGTTGAAGGAGTACGCGGCGGGCGGGCCGATGTGCGGTGTGCCGAGCCGGCTGAAGAGGATGCGCAGCATCGCGTTGGCGTCGGTGGCGGTGCCCACGGTGGAGCGGGGGTCGGAGCCCATCCGCTGCTGGTCGACGGTGATGGCGGTGGTCAGCCCGTCGAGCACGTCGACCTCGGGGCGCGCCAGGTTCGGCATGAAGCCCTGGAGGAAGGCGCTGTAGGTCTCGTTGATCAGCCGCTGCGACTCGGCGGCGATGGTGTCGAACACCAGCGAGCTCTTGCCCGAGCCCGAGACGCCGGTGAACACCGTCAGCCGGCGCTTCGGGATCTCGATGCTGACGTCCTTGAGGTTGTTCTCACGCGCGCCGTGCACCCGGATCAGATCGTGGCTGTCGGCGGCGTGGGGTTCAGGCGACCCCGTGTCCGTGCCCGTGGCCCTGCTCATGGTGTCTCCATCTGTTCGGGCGGGAGCCGTCGCGCGGCCCCCGCCGGTGTCGCCCGAATCGACCTGACCGGCTTCGAACAATACGTCCGGTTCGCAGGTTATGGCTTGACGCTAGCCACGCCCCCGTGACCGGGGCTTCTTCATTCCTGACCGGTTCCCCTCCGGACCGGTTCCCCTCCGGACCGTTTCCCGCTGTGGGAAACTGAGCCGGTGAAACGGCAGGATCTCGACGACCTCGTCCGGCTGCGGCGGGCCCGCGACCGGATGGACCGCGACTATGCCGAGCCGCTCGACGTCCCGGCGCTGGCGCGGGGCGCCCTGATGTCACCGGGCCACTTCTCCCGCAGCTTCCGCGCCGCCTTCGGCGAGACCCCGTACAGCTATCTGATGACCCGCCGCATCGAGCGGGCCAAGGCGCTGCTGCGGCGCGGCGACCTCACGGTGACCGAGGTCTGCATCGCGGTCGGCTGTACCTCGCTGGGGTCGTTCAGCTCGCGCTTCACACAGCTGGTCGGCGAGAGCCCGAGCGGCTACCGGGCCCGCAGCCATGACCACGGCGCCGCCATCCCGGCGTGCATGGCCAAGATCCACACGCGACCGGTCAGGAATGGAGAAGCGGGCTCCGCCCCCCGGCCGTAGCGTGAGCGGCATGGACATCACCCTTTCCACATGCTTCATCGCCGTCGACGACCACGACAAGGCGATCGCCTTCTACCGCGATGTGCTCGGCCTCGAGGTGCGCAATGACGTCGGGTTCGAGGGGATGCGCTGGGTGACGGTCGGGTCGCCCTCGCAGCCGGACGTGAGCATCGTCCTGGAGCCGCCGCTCGCCGACCCGAACGCCTCACCGGCCGACAGACAGACCATGGCGGAGCTGTTGGCCAAGGGCCTGCTGCGCGGCGTCCTCTTCGCCACGGACGACTGCGACGCCACCTTCGAGCGCATCAGCAGCGCGGGCGGCGAGGTGCTGCAGGAGCCCATGGACCAGCCCTACGGCGTGCGCGACTGCGCCTTCCGCGACCCCGCCGGCAATCTGCTGCGCTTCACCCAGCCGCTCAAGAAGTGACCCCGGGCGGCCCGCCCTGAAGGGGCGCGGGGCGGTGCCGATGTGCGGCTCCGCCGCGCGGGCGCGACCAGCCACGATGGTGCCGCAGACGATCGACGGCAGGCCAGGGCACTTCCAGCGGAACGCCTAGGCTGGTCGTCGGGAGGTGGTGGCCATGGCGGCGGCCATACGGCGGGGCGGACCGGACGGCGAGCGGGGCGGACCGGACGGCGACCCGGGGCTCTACGGCCCCCGGTCGGTCACCTGGCAGATGCACGGCGACCCGGTGATGTGGATCGCGGGCGTGCGCGCCCTGTACCTCCAGGCGCTGCATCCGCTCGCGGTGCGCGGCGTCACCCAGAACTCCGACTTCCGCAAGGACGCCTGGGGACGGCTGCTGCGCACCGCGCGGTTCGTCGCCACCATCACCTACGGCACCACCGAGGCCGCCGAGCGCGCGGGCGCCAAGGTCCGGGGCATTCACCGCAGGCTCTCCCTGACCGACCCGGTCACCGGGGCCCGGCACGGGGTCGACGAGCCCGAGCTGCTGCTGTGGGTGCACTGCGCCGAGATCGACTCCTACCTCCATGTGATGCGGCGCTCCGGCTATCCGCTCACCGACGCCCAGGCGGACGCCTATGTCGCCGAGAACGTGGTGTCCGCCCGGCTGGTCGGCCTCGACCCAGCCGCCGTACCGGCCGATACGGCGGCGCTCGCCGCCTACTTCGCGGCGGTGCGCCCCGAACTCGCCGCCACCCCCGACGCCCGCCAGGTGGACGCCTTTCTGCGGCGGCCCCCGGTCCATGCCCTGCTCGTCCCGGCGCGCGAGGTGATCTGGGGGCGCTTCGCCTCGCTCGCCTACGGGACCCTGCCCCCGTACGCCCACGCACTGTACGGGCGCCCCGCGCCCCCGCCGCGGGTGGTCACCCGCAGGCTGCGGGCGATGGGCGGGGCGCTGCGCTGCATCCCGCCCGCGGCCCGCTGGCAGCTGCCGCCGAAGCACATCATGCGGGCGGTCGAACGGCTCGGTCCGGGCAGCCGCCCCTCGCCCTACAAACTGCGCAGAAACGCGGCCATACTGGACAGCGGGGATGCGACGGGGGTACGGCCGTTCGCGGCCGGTCTCCACGGGGGCGGCGGGAGCTGACTTCCGCCAAGGCAGGGGGAGCATGGCGGACATCAAGCTGATCCAGGGCCGGTACCGGCTGCTGGACCGGATCGGGCGCGGGGGAATGGGCGAGGTGTGGCGGGCGCGGGACGAGTCACTCGGCCGCCGCGTCGCCGTCAAATGCCTCAAACCGCTGGGGACGCGGCATGACCCCTCGTTCACCGGTGTGGTGCGCGAGCGCTTCCGCCGGGAGGCGCGGGTGGCCGCCGCGCTGCAGCACCGCGGGGTCACGGTGGTGCATGACTTCGGCGAGCACGAGGGCGTGCTGTACCTGGTCATGGAGCTGCTGGAGGGCCGTGACCTCGGCCGGCTGCTGGGCGACGACGCGCGCCGGCCGCTGCCGGTGCCCGAGGTGCTGGACATCGCCGAGCAGGTCGCCGAGGCCCTCGCCTACACCCATGACCAGGGCGTGGTGCACCGCGATCTGAAGCCGGCCAACATCATGCGGCTCACCGACGGCACCGTGAAGCTCTGCGACTTCGGCATCGCCCGCCTCGGCGACGACGTCGGCTTCACCTCCCGGCTCACCGGCACCGGCGTCGCCATGGGCACCCCGCACTACATGTCGCCCGAGCAGATCGCGGGCGGCCCGGTCGACCACCGCAGCGATCTGTACTCGCTGGGCTGTGTGCTCTACGAACTGGCCACGGGGGCACCGCCGTTCGCCCTCGACGACGCCTGGGCGATCCTCGTCGGCCACCGCCACACCCCGCCCGCCCCGCCGCGCCGCCACCGGCCCGAGCTCCCCGAGCCGTTCGAGCGCGCCGTCCTCGATCTGCTGGCCAAAGCCCCGGAGGACCGCCCGCGCGACGCCGCCGAGTTCGCCGGGCGGATCGCGCCGGGGCGCGCATCCCGGCGGCCGTCGCCGTTCCCCGAGCCGCGCGGCGCGCTCCCGGCCGCGGGACCATTGGCTCCGCGTCTTCTGACCGCCGGGCCGCCGGCTCCGCGCCTCCCGGCCTGGGCCCGCCGGATGACCACCGGGTCCAAGGCGCACACCGGCGGTGTGGGACTGCTGTCGGCGACCCCGCCCGACGCGTCGGCCGGGCTCACCGGCGCCTGGACCGGGGGCCGCGGCACCGCTGACCCCGCCGCGCCGACCCCGCCGGGGGTGCGGGCCCGGTTCGCCGAGCGGCACCGCGCCGGACTGGACCTGGGGCGGGCGGGCCGCTGGGCGGAGGCCGTGGAAACCCACCGCGCGGTGGCCGTCGAGCGCGAGCGCGCACTGGGCGCCGACCACCCCGACACCCTCGCCGGCCGCTACGAGATCGCCTTCGCCCTCGGGGTCCTGGGCCGCCCCGGCGACGCGCTGCGCGAGTACGAGCGGGTCGCGGCGGGCCGCCGACGCGTCCTGGGCCCCGACCATCCGGACACCCTCGCCGCCCGCCAGGAGACCGCGTTCACCCTGGGCCGCCTCGGCCGCTTCACCGAGGCCCAGGACGTCTACACCGCCGTGCTCGCCGCCCGCGAGCGGACCATCGGCGCCGACCACCCCGACACTCTGCGCTGCCGCCACAACCTCGCCTTCAACCTGGGCTGTCTGGGGCGCCGGGCGGAGGCGTACCGGATGGCGGAGCGGGTGGCCGCGGCCCGCGCCCGGGTGCTGGGCCCCGACCACCCCGACACGCTGGTCACCCGCTACGAGGTGGCGTGCGCCCTCGGCCGCCTCGACCGCTTGGGGGAGGCCCTGGGCATCTTCCGCGAGGTGGCCGCCGCCCGCGCCCGCACCCTCGGCCCCCACCACCCCGACACCCTCGCGGCCCGCTATGAGATCGGCGCCGGTCTGGGGCGGCTGGACCGGGGCGAGGAGGCCCTCGCGGTCTACCGCGCGCTGGTCGAGGACCGCACCCGCGCCCAGGGCCCGGCCGATCCGGAGACCCTGCGCGCCCGGCACGGCCTCGGTGTCGGCCTGGGGCGGCTGGGCCGCTGGGAGGAGGCGCTCGCCGAGGCGCGGGAGGTCTGCGCCCTGCGTGAGCGCACCCTGGGCCCGGACCACCCCGACACCCTGGTCAGCCGTCGCGAGGTGGCCGTCGCCCTGGGCTGGCTCGGCCGCTGGTCCGACGCGCTGACCGGCTACCGCCGGGTGACCCGCGCCCGCGTGCGCGTCCTGGGCCCCGACCACCCCGACACCCTGGTCAGCCGCGGTGACGAGGCGCACTGCCAGGAGCGGCTGGGCCGCCGCGGAGAGACGGCCGGGACGGCTGAAGCGGCCGAGACAGCCGAGGCGGCCGAAACGGCGGGGCGGCGGGCGCGGCGGAGGTGATCTCCGGCGGCGGGGTTGACCTCCGGCGGCAGGGTTGATCCCCGGCGGCAGGGTTGATCTCCGGCGGCGGGGTGCTCCCCGCGGCCGAGGTGATCCCCCGGCGGCCTGGCCCCGGCGATCACCGCGTGCTAACCAGAGGGCATGTCTCACAGCGATGCGTACGACGTCGTCATCGTCGGCGGTGGTCACAACGGTCTGGTCGCCGCCGCGTACCTCGCCCGCGCCGGGCGGAGCGTGCTGGTGCTCGAGCGCCTCGGCCACACCGGTGGCGCGGCCGTGTCCACGCGGCCCTATCCCGGGGTGGACGCACGGCTGTCCCGCTACTCCTACCTGGTCAGCCTGTTGCCGCGGCGGATCGTCGACGACCTCGGACTGCGCTTCGCGGTGCGCAAGCGCGCGGTGTCCTCGTACACGCCCGACGTCCGGGGCGGGCGCCCCACCGGGCTGCTGGTGGACACCGCCGCCACGGGCAGGACGCGTGCCGCGTTCGAGCGGCTGACCGGGTCGGAGCGGGAGTACGCGTCCTGGGAGCGGTTCTACGGCATGACCCAGCGCGTCGCCGAGCGGGTCTTCCCCACGCTGACCGAGCCGCTGCCCACCCGGGAGGAGCTGCGGACGCGGATCGGGGACGACGCGGCGTGGCAGGCGCTGTTCGAGCGGCCGCTGGGGGAGGCGATCGAGGCCGCGTTCGACGACGACCTCGTCCGGGGCGTGGTCCTCACCGACGCGCTCATCGGCACCTTCGCCCAGGCCCACGACCCGTCGCTGCGTCAGAACCGCTGCTTCCTGTACCACGTGATCGGCGGCGGCACCGGCGACTGGGACGTTCCCGTCGGCGGCATGGGCGCGCTCACCGACGCCCTCGCCGACGCCGCCCGCGCGGCGGGCGCGCGGATCGCTACCGGGCGCGAGGTCACGTCCATCGCCACCGATGGCACCTCGGCCGAGGTGCGGTACGAGGGCGAGGCGGGGGAGGGCACCGCGGCCGCCCGGTACGTGCTCGTCGGGGCGGCGCCGCGCGAGCTGGCCCGGCTGCTGGGCGAGCAGCCGCCCGCCCCGCCCGCCGAAGGGGCACAGCTCAAGGTGAACATGGTGCTGCGCAGGCTGCCCGCGCTGCGCGACCGCGAGGTGGACCCGCGCGAGGCGTTCTCCGGGACGTTCCACATCGGCGAGGGGTACGGCGCGCTGGAGGAGGCGTACCGCCAGGCGGCCGCGGGGGAGCTGCCCCACCGGCCGCCGTCGGAGATCTACTGCCACTCGCTGACCGACCCGTCGATCCTCGGCCCGGACCTCGCCCGCGAGGGCTATCAGACCCTGACCCTGTTCGGACTGCACACCCCCGCCCGGCTGTTCACCGAGGACAACGACGGCGCGCGCACCGCGCTGCTGCGCGCCACCCTCGCGGAGCTGGACGCCCATCTCGCCGAGCCGATCACCGGCTGTCTGGCCCAGGACGCCGACGGGCGGCCGTGTATCGAGGCCAAGACCCCGCTGGACCTGGACGCCGACCTGCGGCTGCCCGGCGGCAACATCTTCCACCGGGACCTGGCCTTTCCATACGCCCAGGAGGGCACCGGCCGCTGGGGTGTGGAGACGCGCCACGCCAATGTGCTGCTGTGCGGCGCGGGCGCGGTGCGCGGCGGCGGGGTGAGCGGGATCCCCGGGCACAACGCGGCCATGGCGGTGCTGGAGAAGTGACCCCCCGGAGCCCTCCGGACGGCCCGGGGACGGTTTTCTTGCGCCGAATCTGACGTAGCGTCAGAAAAACTCTTCCTTCGTCCGGCGCCCTGCGGCATCCTGCCGCCCATGCAGACGGAGCTGAGCACAAGGCTGGGTGTCGAGCACGCCGTCTTCGGCTTCACGCCGTTCCCCGCCGTGGCCGCGGCGATCAGCCGGGCCGGCGGCTTCGGCGTGCTCGGCGCGGTCCGCTACGGCGCGGGCGAGGAGCTGGCCCGCGACCTTGACTGGATGGAGGCGCACACCGACGGCAGACCGTACGGCCTGGACGTCGTCATGCCCGCGAAGAAGGTGGAGGGGGTCACCGAGGCCGATATCGAGGCGATGATCCCCGAAGGCCACCGCGCGTTCGTCCGGGAGACCCTCGCCAAGCACGGCGTCCCCGAGCTGGCCGAGGGCGAGGTGTCCGGCTGGCGGATCACCGGCTGGCTCGAGCAGGTGGCCCGCAGCCAGCTCGACGTGGCCTTCGACTACCCCGTGAAACTCCTGGCCAACGCCCTGGGATCACCCCCGGCCGATGTCGTCGCCCGCGCCCATGACCACGGCATCCTCGTGGCCGCCCTCGCGGGCAGCGCCCGCCACGCCCTCCACCACAAGGAGGCCGGGCTGGATGTCATCGTCGCCCAGGGCTACGAGGCGGGCGGCCACACCGGTGAGATCGCCTCCATGGTGCTCACCCCCGAGGTGGTGCGGGCCGTGGACCCGCTGCCCGTGCTCGCCGCGGGCGGCATCGGCAGCGGTGAGCAGATCGCCGCCGGGCTGGCGCTGGGCGCCCAGGGCGTGTGGATCGGCTCCCTCTGGCTCACCACCGAGGAGGCCGAACTCCATTCGGCGGCCCTCATCCGCAAGCTGCTGGCGGCCGGATCCGGGGACACCGTGCGCTCCCGCGCCCTCACCGGCAAGCCCGCCCGCCAGCTGCGCACCGAGTGGACCGACGCCTGGGAGGGCCCGGACGGCCCTGGGCCGCTGCCCATGCCGCTCCAGGGGCTGCTGGTGGCCGAGGCCGTCTCCCGCATCCAGAAGTACGAGGTGGAACCGCTGCTCGGGACGCCGGTCGGCCAGATCGTCGGCCGGATGGACTCCGTCCGCCCGGTGCAAGCGGTCTTCGACGAGCTGACCCGCGGCTTCGAGCGCGCCATCGACCGCGTCAACCGTATCGCCGGACGCGCCTGAGCGCGCCCGCCCCGCACACCACCGCCCACCCCGTCCATCCACCCCCGTTCGACATTCCCCTGACCCCGCCGTCAGAAGGAGGACCGGACCGCCATGTCCCCTACACCCAACGGCTTCTGGGCCCAGGCCGCGCTCGAGCCCGACCGCACCGTGCTCATCGCCCCGGACGGCGAGGAGTGGACCGCCGGGCGGCTGCACAGCGCGTGCAACCGGCTCGTCGCCGGGCTGCGCGCCGCCGGGCTGCGCCGCGGCGACGCCCTGGCGGTCGTCCTGCCCAACGGGGTGGAGTTCTTCGTCGCCGCGCTCGCCGCCACCCAGGCCGGGCTCTATCTGGTGCCGGTCAACCACCATCTGGTCGGCCCCGAGATCGCCTGGATCGTCTCCGACTCCGGCGCCAAGGTGCTGATCGCGCATGAGCGCTACGGCGGGCAGGCGGCCGCGGCCGCCGACGAGGCCGGGCTGCCCGCGACCCACCGCTACGCCGTCGGCGCCATCGACGGCTTCCGCCCGTACGCCGAGCTCCTCGAGGGGCAGCCGGAGGAGCCGCCCGCCGACCGTGAGCTGGGCTGGGTGATGAACTACACCTCCGGCACCACGGGCCGGCCGCGCGGAATCCGCCGTGCGCTGACCGGCAAGCTCCCCGAGGAGAGCCACCTCGGCGGCTTCCTGCGGTTCTTCGGCATCACCCCGCGCGCCGAGGAGCCCGACCACGTCCATCTGGTGTGCTCACCGCTCTACCACACCGCCGTCCTGCAGTTCGCGAGCTCCTCCCTGCACATCGGTCATCCCCTGGTGCTCATGGACAAGTGGACGCCCCAGGAGATGCTGCGCCTGATCGACACCTACCGCTGTACGCACACCCATATGGTGCCGACCCAGTTCCACCGGCTGCTCGCCCTCCCCGACGAGGTCAAGCGGTCCTACGACGTCTCGTCGATGCGCCACGCCATCCACGGCGCCGCGCCCTGCCCCGACCACGTCAAGCGCGGGATGATCGACTGGTGGGGCGGCTGTGTCGAGGAGTACTACGCGGCCAGCGAGGGCGGCGGCGCCTTCGCCACCGCCGAGGACTGGCTGAAGAAACCGGGGACCGTCGGCCGCCCCTGGCCCATCAGCGAGATCGCCATCTTCGACGACGAGGGAACCCGGCTCGCCGCCGGTGAACTCGGCACCGTCTACATGAAGATGAGCACCGGGGGCTTCGCCTACCACAAGGACAAGTCCAAGACCGAGAAGAACCGCATCGGCGACTTCTTCACCGTCGGCGACCTCGGCCTCCTGGACGAGGACGGCTATCTCTACCTCCGCGACCGCAAGATCGATCTGATCATCTCCGGCGGGGTCAACATCTACCCCGCCGAGATCGAGGCCGCGCTGCTCACCCATCCGGCCGTGGCCGACGCCGCCGCCTTCGGGATCCCCCACGAGGACTGGGGCGAGCAGGTCATCGCGGTCGTGGAGCCCGCCGAGGGGCATGCGCCGGGGCCCGGTCTGGCCGAGGAGATCCTCGCCCACTGCACCACCCGGCTCGCGGGCTACAAATGCCCCAAGTCGGTGGAGTTCATCGCCGAGATGCCGCGCGACCCCAACGGCAAGCTCTACAAGCGGCGGCTGCGCGAGCCGTACTGGGAGGGTGCGGTCGACGCGGGCCGGACCCCACATTGAGCGTGGGGTTGGCCGCGACGGCCCGCCCGATCCATCTCGCTCACGGGGCCGGTTCCGCTTCCCGTGGGACCGGTTCCCGTGGGACCGGCCCCGTGGCGTGCTCGCGGTGCGGCGCCCTATCGTTCCAGGACCCGCCACCCGGACCCCTGGACGATGGTGCGGGCCCGCCCGTACCGTCGAGAGAGGAACCTCGCCCATGCGACCGCATCCGTCCCCGCGTCATGCGCTGATCGCCGTGCTGGCCGCCACCGTGCTGGCCACTGGGGCCACCGCCGCCGTCGCCGCACCGGCCGGTTCGGCCCGTGTCCAGCAGGGCACCCTGCGGCCGCTGGTCGACCTGTCCGCGCAGCGGGTCCTGGTGGCCGACGAGGTCGCCGCCGCGAAGTGGGGCACGGACAGCCCGATCGACGACCCGGCGCGGGAGCGGGAGGTGCTGGAGGCGGTGGCGCGGCAGGCCGAGGAGCTGGGCGCCGACCCGGTGGCCACATCGAGGATCTTCCGCGACCAGATCGAGGCCAGCAAGGTCGTCCAGCGCGGCCTCTACGGCCGTTGGGACGCCGACCCCTCACAGGCGCCCACCGAACGTCCCGACCTCGGCCGGGTCCGGCTGGAGATCAACCGGATCAACGGCGAACTCGTGCGCGCCATCGCGGACTCGGCGGCCGTGCGCGAGTCCCCCTCCTGCGTGGGACACCTCACGGCGGGGGCCGCCGCGGTGGTCCACGGGCGGCGTCTGGACCCGCTGCACACCGTGGCGCTGGGCCGTTCGCTGCCCTCGGTGTGCGAGCGCGGAGCGCCGTAAGGCGGCGGTCAGGGCACGCGGCGGTCGTTGAGGGCCGGCGAGAGGCACAGGAGGAAGGCTGTCCGTTACGGGAGTCGCGGGAGTCACAGGCGGTGGGGCCGCCCGGTCAGCCCAGTGGGCGCGGCGGTTCATCCACCGTGCGAGGTGTCCTGGTCCGCTCCCTCCGCCACCGCCCGCGCCCAGCGGTAGTCCGCCTTGCCGCTGGGGGAGCGCTGGATGCGGTCGGTGAAGACGACCGTACGGGGGATCTTGTAGCCCGCGAGCCGCTCCCGGCAGTGGTCGCGGACCGCGTCGGCGGTGAGCCCGGTCGCCCCCGTACGGGGCTGGACGACGGCCGCCACGCGATGGCCCCAGCGGGTGTCCGGCACGCCCGCCACCAGCGCGTCGTACACCTCCGGATGGGCTTTCAGGGCCTGTTCGACCTCCTCCGGATAGACCTTCTCGCCCCCGGTGTTGATGCACTGGGAACCGCGCCCGAGGACGGTGATCACACCGTTCTCGTCGACGGTCGCCATGTCGCCGAGCAGCACCCAGCGCTCCCCGTCCGCCTCGAAGAACGTCTCGGCGGTCTTCTTCGGGTCGTTGTAGTAGCCGAGCGGCACATGGCCGCGCTGGGCGATCCGGCCGGGCTCACCGGGTGCCACCGGGGCGAGGGTGGCCGGGTCCACCACCGTCGTCCGGGCGTTGACGCGCAGCCGGAAGCCCTTCTCGGGGCCGGAGTCGGCGGTGGCCGTGCCGTTGAACCCGGACTCCGAGGAGCCGAAGTTGTTCAGTAGCAGGGTGTGCGGGGAGAGCTCGGCGAACTGGGCGCGTACGGTCTCCGAGAGGATCGCGCCCGAGCTGCTGACGCTGAGCAGCGAGGAGAGATCGGTGCCCTTGAGGGGGCCGGTCAGGGCGTCCACCAGGGGCCGCAGCATCGCGTCGCCGACCAGCGAGACCGCCGTGACCTTCTCCTCCTCGATGGTCCTCAGCACCGCCTCCGGCATGAACTTCCGGTGCAGCACCACCTTCTGACCGAAGTTGAACGCGATGAAGGCCGTAAGGGTGGAGGTTCCGTGCATCAGCGGCGGGGTGGGGAAGAAGACCAGTCCCTCGCCGCCCGCGGCCACCCGCTCGGCCAGCTCCTCCGGGCGCTCGACGGGCTGGCCGGTCGGGGCGCCGCCGCCCAGCCCGGAGAAGAAGAGGTCCTCCTGCCGCCAGACCACGCCCTTGGGCATCCCGGTGGTGCCGCCGGTGTAGATGATGAAGCGGTCGTCGGCGGACCGGGCCGGGAAGCCGCGCTCGGGCGACCCGGACGCCTCGGCGTCGGTGAACGCCACGGAGGGGCCGGGGCCGTCCTCGGTGCCGACCCGCACCAGATGGCGCAGGGTGCCGGTGTGGGGCAGCGCGGCGGCCACCCGTTCGCCGAACTCGGCGTCGTAGACCAGCGCGGCCAGCTCCGCGTCCCGGTAGAGGTAGACCAACTCATCTTCTACGTAGCGGTAGTTGACGTTCACCGGCACCGCCCGGATCTTCAGGCAGGCCAGCGCGGTCTGGAGATACTCCACGCCGTTGCACAGATGCAGTCCGACATGCTCGCCCGGGGCGATACCGCTGTCCATCAGATGGTGGCCGAGCCGGTTGGCGGCCGCGTCCAGCTGGGCGTAGCCGAGCCGTCGTTCGGCCCCGGTGCCGGGCTGGTCGAGGTGGACCAGCGCCTCTCTGTCGGGCACCGTGTCGACGATCGACTCGAACAGGTCGGCAAGGTTGTACTCCATGTCTCCTCCTGACCCCTCGATCCGGCGGCTCGGCGCTCATTAGAGCCGCGCCGGGATGAGGTGGGAAGGGCTGCGGAACAAGAAATCTGACTGAGCATCAGATTTCTCTTGAAGTCGGTCCCCGGCTGCTGCAACCTGTTCTAGGTCTCGAGACGGGAGGACGTCGTGACAAGCGGGACCGAACACCTCATCGTCGAGCGCGTCGGCGCGACCCTGGTACTTACCTTGAACCGGCCCGAGGCCAGGAACGCGCTCTCACTGCCGATGCTGGTCGGGCTGTACGACGGCTGGACCGAGGCCGACGAGGACGACGCCGTGCGCTCCGTGGTGCTCACCGGCGCCGGCGGGGCCTTCTGCGCGGGAATGGACCTCAAGGCGCTCGCGGGCGGCGGCCGGATGGACGGACAGCACGTCCGCGACCGCCTCGCGGCCGACCCCGATCTGCACTGGAAGGCCATGCTCCGCCACCATCGGCCGCGCAAGCCGGTGATCGCCGCCGTGGAGGGCCCCTGTGTCGCGGGCGGCACCGAGATCCTCCAGGGCACCGACATCCGGGTCGCCGGCCGCGGCGCCACCTTCGGACTCTTCGAGGTCCGGCGCGGGCTGTTCCCCATCGGCGGCTCCACCGTACGGCTGGCCCGCCAGCTGCCCCGCACCCACGCGCTGGAGATGCTGCTCACCGGGCGCCCCTACCCGGCCGAGGAGGCGGCGCGGATCGGGCTGATCGGCCATGTCGTCCCGGACGGCACGGCGCTCGAGAAGGCCCTGGAGCTCGCCGAGCTGATCAACGCCAACGGCCCGCTGGCCGTCGAGGCGGTCAAGGCGTCGGTCTACGAGACCGCCGAGATGACCGAGACCGACGGCCTGAAGTCCGAACTCGAGCGCGGCTGGCCCATCTTCGACACCGCCGACGCCAAGGAGGGCTCGAAAGCCTTCGCGGAGAAACGGCCGCCGGTCTACCGCCGGGCGTGACCCCCACACCTCAGGCCCGCCGCGCCCACCCCGCGGCCGCGCGGAAGGAGACGCACCGCCATGACCCCGGCCCCCTCACCCGAGGTGCTCCAGGCGCCTCTGGTCGTCGAGTTCCCGTTCACCCGCTCCCTCGGCCCGGTGCAGAGCGCCTTCCTCACCGGACTGCGGACACGCACCGTGCTGGGGGTGCGCACCACCGACGGCCGGGTGCTGGTGCCGCCCGTCGAATACGACCCGGTCACCGCCGACGAGCTGGCCGATCTCGTCGAGGTCGCCCCCACCGGCACCGTCACCACCTGGGCCTGGAACCCCTCGCCGCGCCGCGGCCAGCCCCTGAGCGCCCCCTTCGCCTGGGTGCTGGTGCGGCTGGACGGTGCGGACACCGCCCTCCTCCACGCCCTCGACGCACCCGGCCCCGACGCCGTGCGCACCGGGATGCGGGTGCGGATCCGCTGGGCCGCGGAGCGCGAGGGTGCCATCACCGACATCGCCTGCTTCGAACCGTACGACGGCGCCGAGGGCGGCGAGGCCGTGCCGCACACGGGTACGTTCACCGATCCCGTCCGCAGCATCGTGGCCCCGGCCCGCCTCGACTACACCTACGCGCCCGGCCGCGCCCAGTCGCGCTATCTGAAGGCCCTCGCGGGCCGAGCCACCTACGGGGAGCGCTGCCCGTCCTGCCGCAAGGTGTACGTCCCGCCCCGGGGCGCCTGCCCCACCTGCGGCGTCGCCACCGCCGAGCAGGTGGAGGTCGGCCCGCGGGGCACGGTCACCACCTTCTGCATCGTCAACATCAAGGCCCGCAACCTCGATATCGAGGTGCCGTACGTCTACGCCCATATCGCCCTGGACGGCGCCGATCTGGCCCTCCACGCGCGCATCGGCGGCATCCCCTACGACGAGGTGCGCATGGGGCTGCGCGTGGAGCCCGTATGGAGCGAGGACGGCCGCTACCCCGACCACTACCGCCCCACCGGCGAACCCGACGCCGACTACGACACCTACAAGGAGCTGTTGTAGATGCGAGAGGTGGCCATCGTCGCCTTCGGCCAGAGCGACCACCGGCGCGACACCGCGGAGATCTCCGAGGTCGAGATGCTGATGCCCGTCCTCCACCAGGTGCTCGACGCCGTCGGACTCCGGGCGGGCGAGATCGACTTCACCTGCTCCGGCTCCTGCGACTATCTGGCGGGCCGCGCCTTCTCCTTCACCATGGCCCTCGACGGCGTCGGCGCCTGGCCGCCCATCTCGGAGTCCCATGTGGAGATGGACGGCGCCTGGGCGCTGTACGAGGCATGGACGCGGCTGCTGACCGGCGAGGCCGAGACCGCGCTCGTCTACTCCTACGGCAAGTCCTCGCCCGGCGACCTGCGGGAGGTCCTGACCCGCCAGCTCGACCCGTACTACGTGGCGCCCCTGTGGCCGGACTCGGTCTCCCTCGCCGCCCTCCAGGCCCAGGCGCTGCTCGACGCGGAGGACACAGGGGACACCGTCGCCGACGAGCGGGCGCTGGCCGGGGTCGCGGCGCGCAGCCGGACCGCCGCCGAGGACAACCCCCATGCCCAGCTGGCCGGTTCACCCCCGCCCGACGCCCTCCTGGAGGAGCCGTATCTGGTGCGGCCACTGCGCCGCCACGACTGCCCGCCGGTCGGCGACGGCGCGGCCGCCGTCGTGCTCGCCGCCGGGGACACCGCGCGCCGGCTCTGCCGCCGCCCCGCCTGGATCCGCGGCATGGACCACCGGACGGAGGCGCACAGCCTCGGCGTACGGGACCTCACCCGCTCCCCGTCCAGCCGGCTCGCCGCCGAGCGCGCGGGCGCCTTCGAGGCCCCCGTCGACCTGGCCGAACTGCATGCGCCCTTCACCTCGCAGGAGCTGATCCTCCGCCGTGCGCTGCGGCTGGGCGAGGACGTACGCGTCAATCCGTCCGGCGGGGCGCTCGCCGCCAACCCCATGATGGCCGCCGGGCTGATCCGCCTCGGCGAGGCCGCCGCCGCCATCCACCGCGGCGCCGCCGACCGGGCCCTCGCCCATGCCACCTCGGGCCCTTGTCTCCAGCAGAACCTGGTGGCCGTCCTGGAAGGGGATGCCTCGTGACGAAGGAGCCGGTGGCCGTCGTCGGGATCGGCCAGACCAAGCACACCGCGGCACGCCGGGACGTCTCCATCGCCGGGCTGGTCCGGGAGGCCGCCGTACGGGCCCTGGAGGACGCCCAGTTGACCTGGTCGGACATCGACGCCGTCGTCATCGGCAAGGCCCCCGACTTCTTCGAGGGCGTGATGATGCCCGAGCTGTACCTCGCCGACGCGCTCGGCGCGGTCGGCAAGCCGATGCTGCGCGTGCACACCGCGGGCTCGGTCGGCGGCTCCACCGCGCTGGTCGCCGCGGGCCTGGTCGCCGCCCGTGTCCACCGGACCGTCCTCACCCTCGCCTTCGAGAAGCAGTCCGAGTCCAACGCCATGTGGGGGCTGTCCCTGCCCATCCCCTTCCAGCAGCCGCTGCTGGCCGGGGCCGGCGGCTTCTTCGCCCCGCACGTCCGGGCGTATATGCGGCGCACCGGCGCGCCCCCCGGCATCGGCGCCCTCGTGGCCTACAAGGACCGCCGCAACGCGCTGCGCAACCCCTACGCGCATCTCCACGAGCACGATCTGACGCTGGACCAGGTGCGGTCGTCCCCGATGCTGTGGGACCCCATCCGCTACTCCGAGACCTGCCCCTCCTCGGACGGCGCCTGCGCCATGGTGCTCACCGACCGAGCGGGCGCGGACCGCGCCCCGTATCCGCCCGCCTGGATGCACGGCGGCGCCATGCGCAGTGAGCCGACGCTCTTCGCGGGGAAGGACTTCGTCTCGCCGAGGGCGGGTCGGGACTGCGCGGCCGATGTCTACCGCCAGGCCGGGATCACCGACCCGCGCCGGGAGATCGACGCGGTGGAGATGTATGTGCCCTTCAGCTGGTACGAACCCATGTGGCTGGAGAACCTGGGCTTCGCGGACGAGGGGGCGGGCTGGAAGCTCACCGAGTCGGGGGTGACCGAGCTCGACGGCGAACTTCCGGTCAATCCCTCGGGCGGGGTGCTGTCCACCAACCCCATCGGGGCGTCCGGCATGCTGCGGTTCGCCGAGGCCGCGCTCCAGGTGCGCGGGCGAGCGGGCGAACACCAGGTCGACGGCGCCCGTAAGGCGCTCGGCCACGCCTATGGGGGAGGCTCGCAGTTCTTCTCGATGTGGGTGGTCGCCGACACTTCACCCGCCGGGTGAGTCTCCTGCTCACTCCTCCTTTCGTGGCCTGTGCGGCACCGGCCGCGATCGCTAGGGTGGGGCGCGGACGACGATGCGGGAGGATGAGCTGACGTGGCCGATACCACCACCACCGAACAGCCACTGACAGGAAGCGGCGAGAAGCCCGAACTCGACCTCTCGGGCGCCCAGTGGCAGTCGAGCAGCCAGGGCGTGGGCGATGTGGAGATCGCCTTCATCGAGGGATTCATCGCGATGCGCCACGGCCGCCGCCCCGAGGGCCCGGCGCTGATCTTCACCCCGGCCGAGTGGCGCGCCTTCGTCCTGGGCGCGCGTGAGGGCGAGTTCGACCTCACCTGAACCGGGGAGGCTGATCGGGGCGGGCGGATCCGGCCGGACCGGATGGCCCGCCCCGTAGTGTGTTATCGGCCAGGATCAGAACGCGCGGCAGCCTGATGGCGCCTCATATCGCGGCGCAGGGCCTCCGGGTCCGTGTCCCATGAGTTCACTGGGGCTTCACGACCCCTTCACGCCCCATGCCGAAATGTGAGCGTGACTCACGGTAACACCGGCAGGTCGTGCGGCCTGTCCATGAGTGGAACAGAATCGTCCACGCTCTATGCAGCCTTGGCCCCGGGAGGTAGTTTTCCCTCCCACTCCCCGTTGCGCGGGGCGGAAAGTCGGCTGAAAAGGGAGTGTCGTGCACGAATTCAGTCTCCCTCAGATGGTGGAACCCCTGCGCGCGGGCGGGCTCGCGGACTCGGTGTACGAACTGGCGGACCGCGAACCGGACCGGGTCCAGTTCGCCCGGCGCGACGCCGCCGACCGCGACCAGTGGACTCCGGTGACCACCGCGGCCTTCCGGGACGAGGTCCTGGCGCTGGCGAAGGGCCTGCTGGCCGAGGGAGTGCAGTTCGGGGACCGGGTGGCCCTGATGGCCCGGACGCGCTACGAGTGGACGCTGTTCAGCTATGCCCTGTGGTCCGTCGGCGCCCAGGTGGTGACCGTCTACCCCACCTCCTCGGCGGAGCAGGTGGGCTGGATCCTGGCCCAGACGCGGGCCGTGGCCGTGGTGGTCGAGGGCGAGGACGACGCCATGACCGTCGGCGCCGTCTGCGACGCCCTTCCCGCGCTGCGCTCCATCTGGCAGATGGACCAGGGGTGCGTGACGGAGCTGTGGCGGCGCGGCGCCGGGGTCCACGACGAACTGGTCACCGAGCGGCGCTGGCTCGTCGAACCACGCTGTACGGCGGTCATCTGCTACACCTCGGGCACCACCGGACGGCCCCTGGGATGCATGATCACCCACGCCAATCTCGCCGCCGAATGCGACACCGTGTTCGCGGGCTGGAGCGGGCTCTTCGCCGAACCCGGGCAGCAGCCCGCCATCCTCGCCTTCCTCCCGCTGGCGCACATCTACGGACTGATGGTCCAAGTGCTCTGTGTGCGCAGCGGCATCCTCATGGGGCACGAGCCCGAGCTCAGCCCGTCCTCGCTGCTGCCGTCCTTCCAGTCCTTCCACCCGACCTGCGTCTTCGCGGTGCCCTACGTCTTCGAGCGGATCCTCGGAGCCGCCCGGACCGCCGCCCAGGACGCGGGCAAGGTCTCCCTCTTCGGGCGGGCCATGGACACGGCGGTGCGCTACGCCGCGGCCGTCGAGCAGCAGACACAGGGCGCGGGGAAGGGGCCGGGCCCCGGGCTCAGGGCCGCCCACGCCGTCTTCGACCACATGGTCTACCGGCGGCTGAGAGCCGTCCTGGGCGGCCGGGTGCGCTACGCGGTCACCGGCGGCTCACCGTTCAGCCGGGAGCTGGGGCTGATGTTCGCCGGCGCCGGGATCACCGTCTACAACGGCTACGGCCTTACCGAGACCACCGCCGCCATCACCGCGCAGCCGCCCGGCCGCCCCCGGCAGGGCACCGTGGGCCGCCCGATGCCGGGAACGGCGGTGCGCATCGCGCCGGACGGCGAGGTGTGGGTGCGCGGCGGCACTGTCTTCGCGGGCTATGTGGACGATCCGAAGGCCACCGAGGCCGCGCTGCGCGACGGCTGGCTGCGCACCGGAGACATCGGAGTCCTCGACGACGAGGGCTATCTGACCATCACCGGCCGTAAGAAGGACATCATCATCACCAGCGGCGGCAAGAGCGTCTCCCCGCTGCTGATGGAGGAGCGGCTGCGGGCGCATCCGCTGATCTCGCAGTGCGTCCTGGTGGGCGACAACCGCCCCTTCGTCGGGGCGCTGATCACCCTGGACGCCGAGATGCTGAGGCGCTGGCACCAGGTGGTCGGCGCGCGGCTCCCGGTCGGCCGGGAGCACGCGTCGGCGAACAAGGCGCTGCACGCGGAGATCCAGCAGGCGGTCTCCACGGCGAACCTCTCGGTGTCCAGGGCGGAGTCGATCAGGGCCTTCCGCATCCTCCCGAAGGAATTCACCGTGGAGGAAGGGCTGTTGACGCCCTCGCTCAAACTGCGGCGCGACGCGGTCTACAAGCTCTGCGCCGCGCAGATCGAGCAGCTCTACGCGAACTGAGCGAGCTCTACGCGAACAGGGCGGTCGAGCGGCCTACCCCAACTGAGCGCCGGTCAGCTGGGCCCAGGGCCGCTGCCGCCCCCCGCTGACCGCCTCGGTGCCCTGCTCGTCGTACCGGGCCGTACGCAGCGACCAGCCCAGATTGCCCGTCATCACATGCCGCATGCCGTTCACATAGCGCGCCACGGCGCGGTGGGTGTCCGGCTCGGACCCCGCCTCGGCGAGCAGTGCGGGCAGCTCGGCCGCGGTCTCCTCGAACCAGCGGTACCGGGCATTGGCCAGGTGGGCGATATGGCGTACCGCCTCCTCCAGTTCACCACCCGCGCGCTCCCACTGGACGATGACGCTGTTGTGGACGTCGCCGACGGCCAGCTCCTTGTCGAGGGAGGCGATGTCATTGGTGAAGACCACCACATCGTCCGTAGCCTCCCGCATCCGGGCCAGCGGGAAGCCGCCGTGCAGCGCGGGCGGCAGGGTATAGCCGCCGAACGGCTCGTTCAGATCGAGGCAGGGCTGTACGCCTATCGAGTGGCGTCGCAGCGCCAGTACGTCCTCCACCGTGCGCGGCGCGTCCGCGCCGCCGGACCCGGCCAGGGCACCGGTCCGCTCCAGGGCCTCGCGGTGGTAGGAGTGCAGGTATTCCAGCCAGTGGTGGCGGAAGCGGTCCCGCCACACCTGAGGCCGCCCGGAGTTGATGCGGCGCCACAGGTCGCGGAAGCTCTCCAGGAGCGGCCCGTCGCCGCCGCCCGCCCTACCGTGCGTCAGATCCCCTTCGGTGATCCGTTCGACGTCCGCCACCAGCCGCGCCACCGCCTCCGGGCGGCTGCCCAGCTCCCCGTCGAACTGATCGTCGAAGACGAAGTACCAGCCCACGAGGTCACTGCCCAGGTTCAGGTCGGCGCCGGTCGCCCGGGGATAGAACAGGCCCGCCAGTACGTCGAAGCGGAGCGCGTCGTACTCCGCGACGGACGCGCGGTCCTCGAAGACGCCGAACCGCGAGAGCCATTGGACGGTGTGGTGCCTGGCCGCCTCGGTGCCGGGACTGAGGTCCGCGGAGGCCGGAAAGCCGAACAGGGCCGCCCGGCGCAGCAGTGCCGTCCGACGGGCGTGTGGTCGCGCAGCGTGTGTGTGCATGAGTCGTGTCCGCCCCCTTCGTCGTTCGGGCAACCCGAGCCCGCATATACCACAGGCGAAAGCGGTATCTGGCCAACCCGTTGAATCCGGTCATCCTCGCGTGCGGAACGTGGCATCGATAGAGGAGGTGGTGAATTGGCGTGTGCCACTGGCAATGCCCGGCGGAAATCCCCCCATGGGGGAGCTACGCAGCGTGCCATCCGCGCTACGCTCGGCGTCACCTGCCGGAGGGGAAGCAACGTGGCGGAGTACATGAGCCAACAGAACCGGACGCGTCGGACACTGCTGGAGCGGGAGCGGGAGCTGCGCGCGGTGGACGCCGCGCTGACCGAACTGTGCGGCACGGATCCCGCCGACGGGACCGGGAACCGCGGCGGCGGAGTGATCGCCTTCGAGGGGCCCGGCGGCGTCGGCAAGACCGCGCTGCTCGGCGAGGCGCGCCGGCGGGCCGCCGCGCGCGGCTGCACCGTGCTCCGGGCCCGCGGCGGCGAGCACGAACAGGGCGCGGCCTTCCATGTGGTGCGCCAGCTCTTCCAGCCGGTGCTCGCGGAGACCGACGAGGACGAGCACCGCAGGATCCTCGGCGGCTGGTACGAGATCGTCGCGCCCGCGGTCGGCCTGGTGGTCTCGGGCCACGGCGGCGCACCCGATCCGCAGGGCGTCCGCGACGGCCTCGACTGGCTGGTGACCCGCTTCGCCGTGGAGCACGCCCCGGTCGTCATGATCCTCGACGACGTCCACTGGGCCGACCCCGAATCGCTGGACTGGCTGACCCGGTTCGCTCCGCGCACCGCCGACCTGCCCCTGCTGCTCGCCGTCGGTTACCGCCCGGAGGATCTGACCGCCGACGTCGCCGCGATACGGACTCTGATCGAGCGCTAGGGATCACGGCCCCATGTGCTGGCGCCGCTCACCCCGAGCGGAGTCGGCAGGATCGTCCGTGAGGTCCTCGGGGACCACGCGGACGAGGCGTTCTGCCGCGAGTGCTGGGCGATGACCGGCGGCAACCCCTGGGAGGTCACCGAGCTCACCGCCAAGATCCGCGACCGGCGGCTGAAACCGCAGTCGGAGAACCTGCCCGCGCTGCGCGAGCTGGTCTCCTCGGCCAAGGACAGCGGGCTCAACGACCGGCTGACCCGCCTCGGCACCGCCGCCGTCCGCCTCGCCTGGGCCGTCGCCGTCCTCGGTATCGAGGCCACCCCGTCGCTGACCGCCAATGTCGCCGGGCTCAGCGAGACCGAGGCCGCCGACATGGTGGCCCGGCTCGTCGACGCGCGGATCCTGGCCCCGCCGCGCCCCGGGAACGGCACCCGGCCCCTGGAGTACCTCCACCCGCTCATCGCCACCGCCGTCTACCAGGCCATCCCCGGCGCCCTGCGGGTGGCCATGCACGGTCAGGCCGCCACCGTGGTGCTCGGCGCGGGCCTGGGCTCCGCGGCCGCCGGCCGGCATCTGCTGGAGATGCACCCCGAGGGCGACCCCTGGGTGGTGCGCCATCTGCGGGCGGCCGCCCGGGAGTATCTGCGCGCCGGAGCCCCCGACGCCGGGCGCCGCTGTCTGGCACGGGCCCTGCGTGAACCGCCCGTCCTGGAGGAGCGCGCCGCCGTGCTGTACGAGCTGGGCTGCGCCGCCCAGCTCACCGAGCCCGACGTCACTGTCAACCATCTGCGGGCCGCGCTCGAGGAGCCCGCGCTCGGCGCCGAGCTGCGCGAGGCGATCACCTACCGGCTCGCCCAGGCGTATGGCCACAGCGGCCGGATGGAGGAGGCCGCCCAGGTCTTCGCCGACGAGGTCGGGCGGGCCACCAGCGCCCGCACCCGGCTGCGGATGCAGACCGAGCAGCTGATGTGGAACATGTTCCGCGCCGACGAGAAGGAGTCGCCCGCCCGCTCCCGGCGGCTCGCCCGGCTCGCGGACCACCTCACCGGCCGCGGCATGGCCGAGCGCTATCTGATGGGGCTGCGCGCCTGGGACGCGATGACGCGTGGAGAGCCGGTCGCCACCGCCCTGCACTACGCGGAAGAGGCCCTCGGCGACGGCCTCAGCTGGACCGATGACGACTGGGGCTTCGAGGTGCCCATCCTGGTCGCCCTGGTCTTCCTCCACTGCGACCAGCCCGGACGTGCCGAGGAGCTGTTGAACAAGGGCATCGCCGAATGCGAGCGCAAGGGCTGGCGCGGCTCCCACCTGGCGTTCGGCTTCACCCTGCTCGGCTACGCCCGTCTGCGCCGCGGCGCCCTCGGCGAGGCGGAGGAGCTGGCCCGTGAGGGGATGCGGATCGCCGATCTGGTGGGCTCCTCGACACCCGCCCACTGGACCGCGGTCGGCACCCTCATCGGAACGCTGACCTGCCGGGGCCGGGTCCAGGAGGCTCAGGAGTTCGCGGCCCGCCACCGCGGCGAGACGCTGCCGCAGGCCACGCTCTGCCCCGATGTCCCGTCGGTCCGCGGTGAGCTGCTGCTGGCCGCCAATCTCCACGGCGAGGCCCGGAGCCAGCTCACCGAGGTCGGCCGCCGCATGGACGGGCGCGGTATGCGCAACCCCGCCTGGTGCCCCTGGCAGCTCCACCTCGCCCAGGCCCTCGCGCTGACCGATCCCCGGCAGGCCGCCGAGGTCGCCGACGACGCGGTGCGCCGCGCCCGTCAGTTCGGCACCCACTCCGCCATCGGCAAGGCGCTGCACACCGCCGCCACCGTGACCCAGGGGCCGGACCGGATCAAGCTGCTGGCCGAGGCCGTCAGCCATCTGATGCGGTCACCGGCCGCGTACGACCTGGCCGTGGCGCTGGTCGACCACGGTGCCGCGCTGCGCCGCATCGGCCTGCCCCAGGAAGCCGGCGACCGGCTCTACCGCGGTCTGGAGGGAGCGGTGCGCTGCGGCGCCGACGCGCTCGCGGCTCGGGCCCGCGACGAGCTGTCCGCCGCCGGGCTGCGCCCCATGCAGCTGCGCGTCGACCACACCAGCCCGCTGACCTCGCAGGAGCAGGGCGTCGCCGAGCGGGCCGCCGAGGGCTGGTCGGACGCCCTGATCGGCGAGGCCACGGGGCTCGAGGAGCGTGAGGTCGCCCGGCTGCTGTCCGATGTCTACCGTAAGGTCGGCACCGACCGGGCCGGGCTGGCCAAGCGGCTCATCACCCCCACGGTCGGCCTTCCGCAGCGCCCGGCGCCCGACCCCGGATGAGGGGTGCGGCCCGGCCGTTCCCCGGCACGGCAACCGGCGCGCGGCCACGTACCATGTCCGCATGTCCTTCCTCCGCCGCCGCAGCGCCGCCACGCCCACCGGGCCGGACTTCGACGTCCTCGCCATGGACCCGGGAGACTGGCCCGGCGACCTCGGGGCGGGGCTGCTGCCCGCTCCGGACGGCACCTGCCAGGGCGTCTTCCTGCGCTACGACCTGTTCGGCGGCCGCGGCCCCGCGATGATCATCGGCAATCTGCCCGAGGGCTCACCGGCCCGGGAGGTTGCCGAGGGCCAGCCGCCGTTCGAGGTGACCCAGCTGCTGGCGGCGCTGGGGAACGACGAGCCGGTCCAGGTGGTGGACACCGAGGACAGCCCGGTCATGCACGAGGACAATCTGCTCATCGTCCGCCGGATCAAGTTCTCCGAGGGCCGGATCTCCTGCGCCCAGTTCGACCGCAGCGACGGTGTGCTCGTCACCATCGCCAGCTGGGACCGGCCGATCACCGACGATCTGTACCGGCTGCTCAAGCCGCTGCCCGCGGAGATGTTCCAGCAGCGCTGAAAGACCTTCGCCGGGGGCCGTGAGACGCCCGTAGGGCCGCTCACGGCCCCCGGCGCCCGTCATACGGCGGACCGACGGCCCATCAGGCTCACTTCCCCGAGCGCCGGACCGTCACATCGGCGGCCCGGACGAACGCCACCCGGTGCCCGAACTGGATCTGGTAGTACACATCCTGGCCGCGCACCACCTTGTGACCGGCCGGATCGAAGGTGGTCGCCCACAGATACTCGCCCCGCACCCTGAGCCCCAGCGGATAGGACTGCCCGGCGAGCAGCTTGTACGGCAGCGGCGAGACCGCCTGCACCGGCACACC
This sequence comes from Streptomyces iranensis, assembly GCF_017874715.1. Classification (GTDB taxonomy): domain Bacteria; phylum Actinomycetota; class Actinomycetes; order Streptomycetales; family Streptomycetaceae; genus Streptomyces; species Streptomyces iranensis. The sequence goes on from NZ_JAGGLR010000030.1 coordinate 101,471, forward strand.
CTCCGGATACGCCTCCTTCTCCGGATAGGCGCGGCCGTACACCGGAACCTCCGCGGCCCCGGCCTTCGGCGTCACCACGAGCCCCTTGGCGCTCACCGCCGTCGGCCGCCGCTCGGGGTTCTGGAACCAGGCCCGCTGGCCGAGGTACCAGATCGCCGTCCAGTCGCCCTCGTGCCCCGCGACCGCGAACTGCTGCCCGGTGGTGGCGCGGGCGCCGGTGTCGTTCACCCCGGTCGTGGAGTCCGAGCCGTCCGGGCGCAGCCCGATGTCCTTGACCAGCGGGGCGTCCGCGCTCGGCGCGGTGTGCAGCCGCACCGCGGACGAGCCGTGCGGGGCACAGGCCTGGCCCGCCGTCTCGCAGTCGGTGTAGTCGGGCCGGTTGGTGTCGTAGTCGGGGCGGATGGTGACCAGGCCGCCGGAGGAGCCCGCGGTGCGCCGGAAGGGCGCGCCGAGCAGGGTGAAGTAGTGCGCCCAGTCCCAGTAGGGGCCGGGGTCGGTGTGCATGCCCTTGATGGTGGAGGTGGTGGTGCCCGGCACATTGTCATGGCCCAGGATGTGCTGGCGGTCCAGGGAGATGTCGAACCGCTTGGCGAGATAGCGCACCAGCCGCGCCGAGGAGCGGTACATCGCCTCCGTGTACCAGGCGTCCGGGGCGGTCAGGAACCCCTCGTGCTCCAGGCCGACGGACTTGGCGTTGACGTACCAGTTGCCCGCGTGCCAGGCGACGTCCTTGAGCGGCACATGCTGGGCGATATGCCCGTCGGAGGAGCGCAGGGTGTACTGCCAGGACACATAGGTGGGGTCCTGGACCAGCTTGATGGTGGTGTCCCAGGAGCCCTCGGTGTCATGGATGACGATGTAGTCGACGGACTGCGAGGAGGGGCGGTCGCCCAGGTCGTGGTTGCCGTAGTCGCTGTCCCCGAACTCCTCGTAGGGCGCCGGGATCCACTCGCAGGACACGTCCTTGGGGGCCTCGACCCGCGGATCCCGCGCCCGGGACGGCAGACCGAGCGTCCGCAGCTGCCGGGTGTCCGGGGCGGTATCGGGGGCCGCGTCGAGGGAGACCCGCTCGCCGTCGGCGGTCGTCCGCGCGGCACCGCCGCGGATCACCCCGTACACCTCGTCGGCGAAGAAGGCCGCGGCCGCGGCGTCATCGGCACCGGAGTAGGCCGCCACCGCCGCGTACCAGTCGGCGGGATCCTCGCTCGGCGGCAGCCCCAGCCGCTTCTGCGTGGCGGCCAGCAGCGCCGCGCCGCCGCGCACATTGGCGCTCTCGTCGCCGCGCAGCGCCTCCGCGGACAGCCCGGTGAGGTCCGCGGCGCGGCTGAGGGTGCGCAGCCGGGCGGGCAGCTGCCGGGGCTGGGGAACGGTGGCCTTGGGGACCCTCAGCGGCCGGGCCAGATCACCGCGCGCGTCCTCGGTGCCCTGGCTGTGGTGCGGGGCGGTGAGCAGGGCGGTGTGGGCGTCGGTGAGGTGCATGGGGCCGTAGCCACCGGTGACACTGGGCGCGCCGCCATGGCCGTCCCAGCGCGACTGGAGATATGACACGCCCAGGAGCACGCTCAGCGGAACGCCGTACTCGGCGGCAGCGGCCGCGAAGGCGCGCTGCAGGGCCCCGCCGTCGGCACCAGGTTCATCGGCCGGGCGCTGGTCGGCATGGGCGGCGGGGGTGGCGGAGACCAGCGGGAGCAGAAGGGCGGCGGACGCCGCGGCTCCCGCGGTCCGCAGCGTGACTCTCCGAGTGGGGCCGGACGGGGCTCTGTGCGCGTCGTAGGCGCTGTCCTGTGCGGATCCTGGCATTGCAGCCTCCTCAAGCGGGCCGGGCCGAGCCGAGCCACTTAGAGATATGCGCTGCCAGGCGTGGCGTCAATCGCCGTCACCCGGACGGACGTTCGTATGTCCACCCGCCTGCGGCGCGTCACCGGTCCAGACCGGTGACGCGCCAGGCGGCCGCCACCCCGCCTCCGCTCAGCGGGTGCCGACCGCGGCCCGCACCGCGCGCCGGGCCAGCGCGCAGTCGTCGTGCAGCCGACGCAGCAGCAGCCGCTGCTCCTCACCGGCCGGCACCGCGCCCGGCACCACGGGAGCGGGGTCGTGCATGGTGCGCTGCACCGCGGTCTCGTACTGCCGGATCTCCCGCGTCAGCACCAGCATCAGATTCACCAGGAAGGAGTCCCGCGCGGCCGGGCCGGCGGCCTGCGCCAACTGGCTGATCTGGCGCCGGGTGACGGGGGCGTCGCCCAGCACCGTCCACAGCGTGGCCAGGTCATAGCCGGGCAGATACCAGCCCGCGTGGTCCCAGTCGAGGAGCACCGGGCCCGCGGGGGACAGCAGGACGTTGTTCAACAGGGCGTCGCCGTGGCAGAACTGCACCGGGGTCTGCCGCCCGCAGGCCTGTGAGACGCCGCGCAGCAGCTTCTGCAGATCGCCCATGTCCCGGTCGGTCAGCAGCCCGAGGTCGTGATAGCGGGCCAGCCGGGCGGCGTAGTCGATGGGGGCGTCGAACAGATCGGCGGGCGGCCGCCACTGGTTGATCCGGCGGATCGCACCCAGCACCGCGCCAAGATCGGCACGGGGCGGGGGCTCGGTGGGGTGGCGCTGCGCGGCCGCGATCCGTCCGGGCATCCGCTCGATGACCAGCGCGCAGTTGTCCGGGTCCGCGGCGATCAGCCGGGGCACCCGCACCGGCGGGCGCTGGCGGACGAACGCCCGGTACATCGCTATTTCCCGGCGGAACCGCTCGGCCCACGCGGGGGAGTGGTCCAGCAGGCACTTGGCCACCGCGGTGCTGCGCCCGGTCGCCCCGATCAGGAGCACGGACCGGCCGCTGCGCCGCAGCACCTGCACCGGGTTGAACTCCGGGCAGATGCGGTGGACCGAAGTGATCGCGGTGCGCAGCTGCGCACCCTGTGGACCGGACAAGTCGAGTCTCCCGCGGGGCGGCACGGGGCCGAGGGCGGCGGTCCGCCGGGCCCGGCCGCCGGGGGCGGGATCGAGGTACGGCCCATTGCCGGGCAGCTGCCGCCGGTACGGCCGGGGCGGGGCGGACACGGAGGACGATGCTGCGTACATGGGCGAGACAGATCCCTTCGTGTGCCGACGAATTGCGTACGCACCCGGCCCCGTGGCGGGGCCGCACCCTGGGGAATGCGGTTCGGTCGAACTCGAGCCGCCACCGGGCCGGGTAACGCACTCCTACATCACACCCCTGTGCGGGTGGCACACCATCTGGCGGACCCTGGCGAACCCTGGCGAATAGTCGCACGGCTCGTGACGGGGCCGTTACTGTCAAGTCAGCCGAGGAACCTGGGGGCTTGACGTGACGAGGGAACCCAACACCCGTCTTGCGGACCTGTTCGGCCTCGCCGGCTGGTCCAAGGGGGAGCTCGCGAGGCTCGTGAACCGGAAGGCGGCGGCCATGGGCCATCCGCAGCTGGCGACCGACACCTCGCGGGTGCGGCGTTGGATCGACACCGGCGAGACGCCGCGCGATCCCGTGCCCAAGGTGCTGGCGGCCCTGTTCACCGAGCGCCTCGGTCGAGTCGTGACCATCGAGGATCTCGGGTTCGGACGAGGGGGGCGCGCGGGAAAGGGGCAGTCCGGCGACGGGCTGCTCTGGCCGCCCGAGTCCACGGCCGCGGTCCTCACCGAATTCACGGGAATGGACCTTATGTTCAACCGACGCGGCTTGGTGGGTGCGGGTGCCGCGCTCGCCGCGGGATCCGCCATCACCGGTGCCATGAGCGACTTTCTGCTTTCCGACCCCACCCTCGCCACCGACGCGCCCCGTACCGACAATCCCCTCTCCGTGGAGCCCGTGGGCTTCGACCGCTACGAGGCCGCCCCCGTGGGCTCCCAGGAGATCGACGCCCTGGAGACCTCGGTCGAGGTCTTCCGCGCCTGGGACGCGGCCCGCGGCGGCGGGCTCCAGCGCAAGGCCGTGGTGGGCCAGCTCAACGAGGTGGGCGGCATGCTCGCCTATCGCCACCCCGAGCATCTGCAGCGCAGACTGTGGGGGGTGGCGGCCAATCTGGCCGTCCTCGCCGGCTGGATGTCCCATGACGTCGGCCTGGAGCCGACCGCCCAGAAGTACTTCGTCATCGCCGCCCACGCGGCCCGCGAGGGCGGCGACCGGCCCCGGGCGGGCGAGGCGCTCTCCCGGGCCGCCCGGCAGATGGTGCACCTCGGCCGCCCGGACGACGCCCTGGAGCTGATGAGGCTGGCCAAGTCCGGTGCGGGCGAGGCGGCGCTGCCCCGCACCCGGTCCATGTTCTGCACCATCGAGGCATGGGCGCAGGCGTCCAAGGGCCAGGGCCAGGCGGTGCGGCGCGCCCTGGGCGAGGCGGAGGAGCTGTTCGTCTCGGACCGGGACGACGGACCGGCGCCGAGCTGGATGCAGCTGTTCAACGAGGCCGATCTGCACGGTATGCAGGGGCTGGTCTACCGCACCCTGGCGGAGCATGAGCCGGGGGTGGCGGGCATCGCCCAGAGCCATGCCAAGAAGGCGCTGCGGATGCGGGAGGGCGGGCGCCAGCGGTCCCAGATCTTCGACCACATCTCCATCGCCTCGGCCTGTTTCCTCGGCGGCGATCCCGAGCAGGCCGATCGCTATGCCCGGATGGCGCTGCTGACGATCGAGCAGAACTCCTCGCACCGCACCTGGGACCGGCTGCGCGAGATGTACCGGCTCACCGGGCGGTACGACACGTCACCGGCCATCCGGGAGCTGCGCGAGGAGATCCAGCAGGTGATGCCGAAGGGAGGCGCGGGGAAGGGCGGCACGGGGCTGAAAGGGCCCGGCTCCATCGTCAAGAGCGCGGCCGTCTAGCGACCGCGCCACGCCGTACGAAGGGTATGACGAGGGGCAGCACGCGGGGTCGACGCCCTATGAGGGGCCGACGTCTTACGCGGGGTCAACGCCTTACGGGGAGTCGACGCCTTACGCGGTGTCAACTCCTTGCGAGGGGCCATTCACCGCGTCGCGCCGACGCGGGGCGTCGCGTCATGCGCGGGCGCCGGTGACCCTGGCGATCAGCACACAGGCGTCGTTCTTGCGCGGCTCGTCGCCGAACTCCTCGGCCACCGTCCGTACGCACTCCTGTGCGCCATGGGCGGCGGTCAGCCGTGGCGCGAGCGCGAGCAGCCGCTCGGTGGCGCCCTCGGCGTCCCGGGCGAGCCGTCCGGTGTGCAGCACCAGCAGATCGCCCGGCTCCAGCCGCTCCTCGCACTGGGTGTACGCGGCGCCCGTCGTGGCGCCGAGCAGCACGCCGTCAGGAGAGCGCAGCGGGCGCCCCGTCCCGTCGCGGAACAGCAGCGGGGCGGGGTGTCCGGCCTGCGCCCACGACAGGGTGCGGGTGCGCGGGTCGTACTGCGTGCAGACGGCGCCGACCAGCGCGGGCTGGGAGGAGACGGCGAGCAGCTGGTTGAGCCGCCCCATCAGCGCGCCCGGCTCGATCCCGGCCACCGCCATGCCGCGCACGGCGCCCAGCAGCATGGCCATGCCGCAGGTGGCGGTCACACCGTGGCCGGTCAGGCCGCCGACGCTCAGCAGGGTGTGACCATCGGGGAGTTCGAGCGCGTCGTACCAGTCGCCGCCGATCTGGGCGCTGGACTCGGAGGGGAGGTAGTGGGCGGCGAGGTCGAGGGCGGCGCCGTCGGGCGCCGGACAGGCGCCCGGGAAGCCGTCACGGGCCGGGAGCCGGAGGGAGCCGCGCCACGGCGGCAGCACGGCCTCCTGCACCTCCACCGCCAGCCGGCGCTCGGTCCGGGCGATCCGCCGCTGGTGCCGCAGCGTGTCCCGGCTCTCGCGCACCGCCCGCTCGCTGCGGCGCAGCTCGCTCACGTCCCGGAGCACGGCCCACATGGAGGCGGTGCTGCCGTCGGTGTCCAGCACCGGCTCGCCCGCCATATGGATGGTGCGCACCACCTCGTCCTCGCGCACGACACGGAACTCGCCGTCGATCGGCTTTCCGTCCACCAGACAGTCCGTGACCATCCCGGTCAGGATCGGCTGGTCCTCGGAGAAGACCCAGGAGGGCAGCTCGTCGAGGGTGAGCCCACCGTCCCCGGGGTCGCGGCCGAAGATCCGGCAGAGCTCGTCGGACCAGGTCACCTCGTCGGTGAGGAGGTTCCACTCGGCGCTGCCGACCCGGCTCAGCAGCGAACCGCGCCCGGTGGGGGCATGACCGGCGGCCCCGCTCCGGGCCGGGGCCCCCGCCGCCGCGTCGGCCTCCGACTCGACGGTCTCGACGGTCTCGACGGTCTCGACGGGGTCGATGGTCTCGACGGGATCGACGGTCTCGGAACGATCGACCGTCTCGGGGGCATCGGCGGGCAGTCCCTCGCGCAGCTCGCCCAGATGCCGACCAAGATCGTCCAGCTGGTGGACGGCGAGCTCGCACAGCGCGCGCTGCCAGCGCACCTGCGCGTCATCCGTGTCGCCCAGGTCCGCGACGGTGTCGCGGCGGACGGCGTCGAGCCCGCCGCGGAGCCGCTGGGTCTGCGAGATGAGGGCGTCCACCGTGTCACGCTGGGGAGGCGATACGGGGGGATGGTCCGCGGAGCGGGGGGACGGCATGACGTTCTCCGATACGGGCGCGGCGCGGCCGGGTCTTGAGGGAGGGACCGGTAACGACTCTTGCACAGGCTGCGACATCCCGTAAGCGGTTTGGCAATACCCGATCCGGTGGTGCTTGCGGCATATGCCGATGGCCTTCCGGGGGCATGTCGGGCGCGAATCGGCGGAGGGCGCGATTCCGGGTAGGCTGCGGCGCTCGGGAGTCCCTCAGTCTCGCACCGTTCATCAGGCATACGGCGGCAGGACATCGGCAAGAATGCCGATCGACGGAAATCCCGTTGCCACCGAACCTCCCGCACCGGATGCTGACCTCATGTTCGATCCAGACATAGCGCCCAGCGGCACCCTGCTCGGCCTCCTGCAGCGAGGCCGCGGCGACGGGACCCTGCACGCCCTCGCCGCGCCGCGGGCCGAGGCGCTCGCGGCACTGCACCACTGTGTGCTGCGCGACCCCCGCCGTGACTGGCAGGTCGAGAACCGCTCGCTCTATTACGCCAGGCTCTGTCTGGACCTCGACGCCGGGCTCGACGAGATCGAACAGCATCTGTTCCACCCCGACGACCTCGTCAACGACGACGAGGAGCGCACCGGCCTCGCCCTCTCCGTCCTCGGCCACCTCGCCGCCTACGGCAGGTCCGACGCGCTGCGGCTGCTGCGCCGCTACGCCGCGGCCGGCAGCAACTGGGAATGGGCCCTCGACGAGCTGGCCCTGCGCGACGACGACACCGGGCTGCGCGGCCTCGCCCCCGCGATCCTCGCCCACTTCCCCCGGACCCCCGACGGCGACGCCGAACTGGCCACCGTGGTGCGCGGCGCCTACGAACCGCGGCCCTGGCGGCTGTGGGCCGACGATCCGGACCACGGGCCGCGGGTGCGCGCGGCGGCCGAGCGCGGCGCCTTCGACCGGTGGCAGCGCCAGCTGCGGCCCTCGGGGCCGCGCCCCGGCTGGAGCGTCCACGACATCCTGCTGTGGGCCCAGCGCGAGCACGATCTGAAGCCGGACGCCCGCCGCCCCGACGCCGCCGCCCGCTGTCTGGCCGCCGTCGCCGGTCCCGAGGACCGGCCCGAGCTCCTCGCCGCCGCCGCGTCGGCCCCCGACGCCGCCCGCGCCGCGGCGCTGCGGCACCTCGCGGAGATCGGCGACCCCGAGGTGCTCGACCTGATCGAGGCCGCCGTGACCGAGCCGGACGCCTCGCAGCTGGTCTCCCAGGCGGCCCTCTCCGCCTTCGAACGCATGCGCAGTATCGCCGCCCTCGACCGGGCCAGGGTCTGGGCCCACCGCCCCGACGCCCTCGGGGACGCGGCGGCCGCGATGCTCTCCTGCCGCGGCGGTCAGTACGACACCCCGCTCGTGCTCGCCGCACTCCGCCGCACGGTGCGGGCCGAGGGCCCGGATGCCCAGACCCTGTGGACGCTCGTCGACGGCGCCGGGCGCCTGGCGATCTCCTGTGCCGCGCCCGTCCTGCGCCATATCTACCGGGAGACGGCCTCCTCCCACCTACGCGGCCGCGCCGCCCGCGCGCTGGCCGCCACCGATCCGACCTTCGCGGCGGGCTTCGCGGTCGAATGCCTCTGGGACTGCGAGGAGAGCACTCGCGAAGTCGCCGCCCGCCACGCCGCCACCGCCGACGCCCGTGTCGTCGAGCAGCTCCGCCGGCTGGCCGCCGACCCGGCGGAGGAGGCCGAGGTCCAGACGGCGGTCCGCAGCCGCATCGGACCCGAGACCCCGGGCTTCTGACCCCTCCCCGGCCGCCCCCGGCGTACGGCCCCGGGGGCAGGCGTCCCAAGACCCGGGGCAGGCGTCCCCCAAGGCGCCGGGCGCAGGCATCTACAAGGCGCCGGGCGCAGGCACCATCTACAAGGCGCCGGGCGCAGGCACCTACAAGGCGTCGGGCGCAGGCACCTACAAGGTGTCGGACGCAGGCAACCCCCAAGGCGTCGGGCGCGTCTTTCCGGGCATGGGTGAGAGGCTCATCACCCTCCGTATCTCCGCTCCACCCCGGACACGGCGTTCGCGGCGAAACATTCACGCCGAGTGATCGACCGCCGATTCCAGCGGGTTCATACGGGTTCGCGGCGATCCCTCCGGGGCCCTGAACGGGCCCCTCGGGGTGCGAGGGCCAACGCTCATGGGACGTTCCACGGCGCGAAACGTTCACGATGCCGGGGCCACCCTTCGTACGCCGACAACACCGGTATGCGTGTCGCCATCGTGACTGAATCCTTCCCACCCGACATCAACGGCGTCGCTCACTGCACGCTGCAGACCGCGGACCACCTCCACCGCCGTGGTCATCACCCCTTGGTCATCGCACCGGCGGGTCCCCCCGGGGGCCCACCGCCCGCCTCGGCCGGCGGTCCACCCGAGAGCCAAGGGGAGATGGACCGGTCGCATCCGTACCCCGTCGTCCGTATCCCGTCCCTGCCCCTGCCCGGCTATCCGCAGGTGCGGGTCGCGCTGCCCAGCCGGAAGCTCGCGGCCGCGATCACCTCCCACGGCAGCGATGTCGTCCACCTCGCCAGCCCCTTCGTCCTGGGCGCGCGCGGGATGACGGCCGCGCTACGGCTGCGGATACCCGCGGTCGCCGTGTACCAGACCGACCTGGGTTCCTACGCCCGCACCTACCTCGGCGCGGGCGAGAACGCTGCCTGGCGGCGCATCCGCGCCGTGCACACCGCCGCCGACCGCACCCTCGCCCCCTCCACCGCCGCCGCTCGCGACCTGGACGAGCACGGCGTGCCGCGGATCCGGCTGTGGCCGCGCGGGGTCGACACCGAGCGCTTCCACTCCTGGCGCCGCGACCCGGAGCTGCGCCGCTCGTTCGCCCCCGGCGGCGAGCTGATCGTCGGATACATCGGCCGCCTCGCCCCGGAGAAGAACATCGAGCTGCTCGCGCCGCTGAGCGAGTTCCCCGGTGTCCAGGTGGTCGTGGTCGGGGACGGGCCGAGCGAGCCCGCGCTGCGGGCGGCCATGCCGAGGGCCCGCTTCCTCGGCCGCCGCACCGGCGACGACCTGGCCCGCGTCTTCGCCTCGCTGGACGTCTTCGCCCATACCGGGCCCCAGGAGACCTTCTGCCAGACCGTGCAGGAGGCCCAGGCCAGCGGCGTACCGGTGATCGCGCCCGCGGCGGGCGGCCCGCTGGACCTCATCGACCACGGGCGCACCGGACTGCTGGTGCCGCCCGGGGACGCGACCGGGGTGACCGACGCCGTATCGCTGCTCGCGGCCGACGCGAAGCTGCGCGCGGCGCTGGGCCACGCCGGCCGGGAGGCGGTCGAGGGCCGTACCTGGGAGGCGATCGGCGACCAGCTCATCGACCACTACACCGAGGTCCTGGCGGCCCGCACGGCGGTCGCGGCATGAGCGCCGCACGCGCGGCCGCCGGGCCGCGGTGGATGGCGACACCCGCGCCTCCGCGCCGCGCGGGCGGAGAAGCGAATGAAGGCGGCGCCGCATGAGCGCCGTGGGAGGAGAGCAGAGCATGAGCGACGGCAAAGGGCTGCGCATCGTCCGGCTGGCCAACTTCGTCACCCCCGCCTCCGGCGGCCTCCGCACCGCACTGCGCGAGCTCGGGGCCGGATACCAGGCGGCCGGGCACGAGGCCGTCCTGGTGGTGCCGGGCGAGCGGGTCTCGGACGAGCACACCCGGCAGGGGCGGGTGATCACGTTGCCCGGACCGACCGTCCCCGGCACCGGTGGCTACCGCGTCCTGACCGACCGGCGGCGGCTGGCCCGGCTGCTCGACGGCCTCGCACCGGACCGGCTCGAGGTGTCGGACCGCACCTCCCTCCGCTGGACGGGGGAGTGGGCGCGGCGCGCCCGCGTACCGGCCGTGATGGTCTCCCATGAGAGCGCGGACGCCGTGCTGCGCACCTGGGGGGTGCCGGACGCGTTCGCCGAGGGAGCCGCGGACCGGCTCAACCTCCGTACCGCGCGGGCGTACTCGCGGATCGTCTGCACCACCGAATGGGCGGCGCGCGAGTTCGTACGGATCGGCGCGCGGAATGTCGTACGCGCCCCGCTGGGCGTGGATCTCGGCCACTTCCACCCCTCCCACCACGACCCGGCGCTGCGGGACCACCACCGCGGTGCGGCGGCCGTGCTCATCGCCATGTGCTCGCGGCTCTCGCCCGAGAAGCGGCCGGGCCGGGCGCTCGACGCGCTCGCCGAGCTGCGGCGGCGCGGCGTCTCCGCGGCGCTCGTGGTCGCCGGGGACGGGCCGCTCCGGCCGCGCCTGGAGGCCCGCGCCCGCGCCGAGGGGCTTCCGGCCGTCTTCCTCGGCCATATGGCGGAGCGGGCGGGGCTCGCCGCCATCCAGGCGAGCGCCGATGTGGTGCTGGCGCCGGGTCCGGCGGAGACCTTCGGCCTCGCGGCGCTGGAGGCGCTGGCCTGCGGTTCGCCCGTCGTCGTCAGCGCGCTCTCCGCGCTGCCGGACATCGTCGGCGCGGCGGGCGAGACCGCGGCCGACAACGGAACGGCCTTCGCGGACGCCGTCGAGCGCGTCCTCGGCCGCTCGGAGCCGCTGCGCCGGGCGGCGGCGCGGGCGCGGGCCGAGCGCTACGGCTGGCCCGCCGCGGTCGCCTCCTTCCTGGCCGCCCATGACGCGTCCACCGAGGGCGTCCGGTGCGCCGACGGCGGTCGGCTCCCGGCCGCTCCGGCGGTCTCCGCGCCCCGGGCCGTCGGCGGTGTGCGGTGAGCGCACCCGGCGCTCACACGGGGGACCGGGCTGGTACGGAACCGTCTCGTAAGGAGGCCGTCCTTACGGAGGCCGTACCTACGGAGGCGGCCCTTACGGAGACCGTCCCTACGGAGGCCGTCCCTACGGAGGCCGTCCTTACGGAGGTCGTCCTCGCGGAGGCCGTCCTTACGGAGACGGGGTATGCGGGGCAGGACGCGGCCAGTGCACCGCACCGGGCGGGCCGGACGCCGGGCGCGACGCCGGGCACGACACCCGGCGACGGGGAGACCACGGGCGCGGGCGCGGGCGAGGGTGCGGAGCCGCGCAGGCTGCGGTTCGCCGCCCTCGGCGACTCGCTCACCGAGGGGCTCGGCGACCCGGCGCCCGGCGGCGGATGGCGTGGCTGGGCCGCGCTGCTGGCGGCGGCGGCCGGGCCGCACCCCGATGAGCCCGTGGAGTTCGTCAATCTGTCCCGCAGCGGGGCGCTGGCCGCCGATGTCGCCGACGAACAGCTGCCCGCCGCCCGCCGCACCCGCCCGCATCTGGTGTCGGTCGTGGTCGGCGGGAACGACACGCTGCGCGACTCGTTCGACATCCACCGGGTCGCCGAGGCCCTCGACCGCACGATCGGCGCGCTGCGCGCCGAGGGTGCCGTGGTGCTCACCGCCTGCCTGCCCGACCCCGGGCGGATGCTGGGGCTGCCGTCCGCGCTAGCGCGCCCGCTGGGGCGCCGCATGCGCGCGGTGAACACCGTGGTGCACGCGCTGTCCCAGCGTCACGAGGCGGTCCATGTGGAGCTGAGCGACCACACCTGGGTAGCCGATCGGCGGGCCTGGAGCGTGGACCGGCTGCATCCGAGCGAGCTCGGGCACCGGCTGCTGGCCAGGGAGTTCCACAGCGCCCTGCGCGCCCGGTCCATCGCGACCGGCGCCCCGCCCTCCCTGGAGCTCGACGGGCCCGCACCCTCGCGCGCCGCCTCCGCGTGGTGGATGGCGACCCGCGGCACCCGCTGGATCGCGGACCGCTGCACCGACCTCCTGCCCGGTCTGGTCGCGCTGGCGGCCCTGGAATGGCGCCACCACCTCAAGGGCACCGGACATCTGCTCGAGGACCGGGACCGGCGGGCGACGCTCGCCGCGCTCACCGTGGTGACCCGCGGCCCGGCCCCCGCCCACCTTCCTCACCCGCTTCCTCACCCGCCCGCCGATCCGCTCATCGCCGACACACCGCCGTCCGCTGCGACAATGGCGGGGTGACGGGTCGCTGGGAATTCTGGATCGACCGGGGCGGAACCTTCACGGACGTCGTGGGCAGGCGTCCGGACGGCCGCCTGGTCACCCGCAAGCTGCTGTCCCACCACCCCGAGCGCTATACGGACGCGGCCGTCGCCGGGATCCGGCAGACGCTGGGGCTCGGCCCCGGCGATCCGGTCCCGGCCGACCGGATCGCCGTCGTCAAGATGGGCACCACGGTCGCCACCAACGCCCTCCTGGAGCGCAAGGGTGAGCCCACCGTCCTCGTCGTCACCGAAGGGTTCCGGGACGCGCTCCGCATCGCGTACCAGAACCGCCCCCGCCTCTTCGACCGCCGGATCCTGCTGCCCGAGGCGCTGTACGACCGGGTGTTGGAGATCCCCGAGCGGGTGGACGCCCATGGCGAGGTCGTCCGCCCCCTGGACCTCGACGCCGCCGCCGAGGCGCTGCGCACCGCCCACCGCGACGGCTTCCGCAGCGCCGCCGTCGTCCTGCTGCACGGCTATCGGCACGCCGCACACGAACAGGCGGTCGCCGCGGTGGCGCGCGACCTCGGCTTCGCCCAGGTGAGCTGCTCCCACGAGGTCAGCCCGCTGATGAAACTGGTGTCCCGCGGCGACACCACCGTGGTCGACGCGTATCTGTCGCCCATCCTGCGCCGCTATGTGGAGGACGTGGCCGCCGAACTGCGCGGTATCCGGCTGATGTTCATGCAGTCCAACGGAGGGCTGCGGGAGGCCGCGCACTTCCGGGGCAAGGACGCGGTGCTGTCCGGGCCCGCGGGTGGTGTGGTGGGCATGGCACGCTCCTCCGGTGAGGCCGGACACGACCGCGTCATCGGCTTCGACATGGGCGGCACCTCGACCGATGTCTCCCACTACGCGGGCGAGTTCGAGCGGATCTTCGGTACCGAGGTCGCCGGGGTGCGGATGCGTGCCCCGATGATGAACATCCACACCGTGGCGGCGGGCGGCGGTTCGGTGCTCCACTTCGACGGCCGGCGCTACCGCGTGGGGCCGGACTCGGCCGGGGCCGTCCCCGGCCCCGCCTGCTACCGGCGCGGCGGCCCGCTGACCGTGACCGACGCCAATGTGATGCTCGGCCGGATCCAGCCGGACCACTTCCCGGCAGTCTTCGGCCCGCACGCCGACCAGCCAATGGACGCGGCGACGGTCCGGGAGCGCTTCGCCGCGCTCGCCGAGGAGATCGCGGAGGCGACCGGCGACCGGCGCGGACCGGAGGAGGTCGCGGCGGGCTTCTTGGACATCGCGGTGCTCAACATGGCCAACGCGGTCAAGAGGATCTCCGTGCAGCGCGGCCGTGATGTCACCCGTTACGCGCTCACCAGCTTCGGCGGCGCGGGCGGCCAGCACGCCTGCGCGGTCGCCGACGCGCTCGGCATCGGCACGGTGATCGTGCCGCCGCTCGCGGGGGTGCTCTCCGCGTACGGCATCGGGGTGGCCGACGCCACCGCCATGCGTGAGCAGGCCGTCGAGGCGGAGCTGGGCGAGGAGGCGCTGCCGCGGGTGCGCGAGCTGTGCGCGCGGCTGGCCGATCAGACCCGTGGCGAACTCCTCGCGGACGGGGTCCCGGAGGACACCCTGGACACCGTCGCCCGGGTCCATCTGCGGTACGCGGGCACCGACTCCAGCATCCCCGTCCCGCTCGGCTCCGCCCCCGCGATGACCGAGGACTTCGTCCGGGCGCACCGCAGCCGCTACGCCTTCACCATGGACAAGCCGCTGGTCGTCGAGGCGGTGTCGGTCGAGGCGGTCGGCGCGTCCGGGCCCACCGGCGGCCATGCCGTGGAACGGCCGCCCAGGGAGGGCGAGCTGGCGCCCGTGACGACCGTAAGGATGTTCTCGGACGGGCGCTGGCAGCGGACAGCGCTCTACGAACGTGACCGTATGCGCCCGGCGGACCGGGTGACCGGGCCCGCGATCGTCGCCGAGGAGGACGCCACCACCGTGGTCGACCCGGGCTGGCAGGCCACCATGGGCGAGCGCGGCCATCTGCTGCTCACCCGGGTCCGGCCGCGGCCGAGCACCACCGCGGTCGGCACCGAGGTGGACCCCGTGATGCTGGAGGTCTTCAACAGCCTCTTCATGGCCATCGCCGAACAGATGGGCGTCCGCCTGGAGCACACCGCCCACTCCGTCAACATCAAGGAGCGGCTCGACTTCTCCTGCGCCCTCTTCGACGCCGAGGGCAACCTCATCGCCAACGCCCCGCACATCCCGGTGCACCTGGGCTCCATGGGCGAGTCCATCAAGGAGGTGCTGCGGCGCAACGGGGGCGCGATGCGGCCCGGCGATGTGTACGCGATCAACGACCCGTACCACGGAGGCACCCATCTGCCGGACGTCACCGTGGTCAGCCCGGTCTTCGACGAGCCGGGGGACCGACTGCTCTTCCTCGTCGCCTCGCGCGGCCACCACGCCGAGATCGGCGGCATCACCCCCGGCTCCATGCCCGCCTTCAGCCGCACCATCCAGGAGGAGGGCGTCCTCTTCGACAACTGGCTGCTGGTGCGGGACGGGGCGTTGCGCGAGCGGGAGACCCGCGAGCTGCTGACCGGCGGGCCGTATCCGTCCCGCGCCCCGGACGCCAACCTCGCCGATCTGCGTGCCCAGATCGCCGCCAACGAGAAGGGCGTCCAAGAACTCCGCCGAATGATCGGGCAGTTCGGCCTCGACGTCGTGCACGCCTATATGGGCCACGTCCAGGACAACGCCGAGGAGTCGGTGCGCCGTATCGTCGCCGGGCTGCGCGACGGCTCGTACCGCTACGAGACCGACGGCGGGGCGGTCATCCGCGTCGGCCTTACGGTGGACCGCGACGCGCGCGGCGCCGTCCTGGACTTCACCGGCACCTCGCCCCAGCGGCCGGGCAACGACAACGCGCCCAGCTCGGTGGTGATGGCGGCCGTGCTCTATGTCTTCCGCACGCTGGTGGCCGAGGACATCCCGCTCAACAGCGGCTGCCTGAAGCCCCTGGAGGTCCGCATCCCCGAGGGCTCCATGCTGGCGCCCGTCTTCCCGGCCGCCACGGTCGCCGGGAACGTCGAAACCTCCCAGGCCGTCACGGGCGCCCTGTACGCGGCCCTGGGCGTCCAGGCCGAGGGCTCCGGCACGATGAACAATGTCACCTTCGGCAATGACCGCGTCCAGTACTACGAGACGGTCGCGAGCGGCTCCGGAGCGGGGGACGGCTTCGACGGCGCCGACGCGGTACAGACCCATATGACCAACTCCCGGCTGACCGACCCCGAGGTGCTGGAGTGGCGGTATCCGGTGCGGGTGGAGAGCTTCGCGATCCGCCGGGGCGGCGGCGGCCGCGGCCGTTGGCGCGGCGGCCACGGCGTCACCCGCCGCATCCGCTTCCTGGAGCCGATGACCGTCGCCCTCCTCACCGGCCACCGCCGGGTGGCCCCGTACGGCATGGCCGGTGGTGAACCGGGAGCGCTGGGCGCGAACCTGATCGAGCGCGCGGACGGTTCGGTGGACCGCCTGGACGGCCGTGACGCGGTGGACGTCGGGGTGGGGGACGTCCTGGTCGTCCACACCCCGGGCGGCGGCGGTTACGGCCCGCCGGAGGAGGCCGGGGACGGATTGTCGGTGGCGGATGCCAGATTGGACGCATGACCGACTGGCAGGACATCCACGACTGGACGGATCTGAGGGCCGTGCGCACCGCGCTCGCCGCGAGGGCCGACCCCGACCGCATCCTCGGCGGCCATATGGCGCCGTTGCACTCCGCGGCCTGCTCGGGAAGCGCCGAGGTGCTGGCCGAACTGCTCACGGTGGCGCGGGAGGTGGACCAGCCGGACGCGGCGGGCCGCACCCCGCTGTGGCACGCGGCGCGCAACTGGGACCGGGAGAAGGCGTCGGCGCTCCTCGCTGCCGGGGCCGACCCCTGGCGGCCCCGGGAGGCCGACGGACGATGTCCGGGCGAGCTGGCGTGGTGGACGCCGCTGGCCGACCTGGTGGCCGGGGCGCCCGGCGCCCGCGAGCCGTCCCCCGAGGAGCGGGCCGCGCAGCGGACGGCCGATGAGCTGATAGCCGCCTTCGACGGCGAGGGCGGGGAGTATCAGGACTGGGGCTGTGTGGCGTTCGTGGCCGGGCGGAGCGTGCCGGAGGTCGTGGCCGCGCTGGGCGGAGACATCGTCGCCACCATCGGCGAGGACGAGGGCGAGGGCGAGGACGGTGCGGAAGGCGGCGAGGCCGACTACGCGGATGTCCTGTTGGAGGAGGAGGGGCGGCTGCTGGTCGGCGCGGCGCCCGGCGGCGTGGTGCTCCAGCAGTTCGACGGGATCGCCATCCATGGCGAGGAGGTGCTGGCACCGCTTTCCCGGGGCACCGTGGCCGTCTCGGTCTTCGACCACCCCGACGCGTTCATCCATCCCTCCATAGCCCGTGACGGGGCGATGTGTTCCTGCCAGGAGGTCATGCTCGATCCGGAGCAGGGCGATCCGGAGGAGGCGTGGCGGTATCGGTTCGGGGACGGCGGGCATCCGTCCGGCTGGACGGCGCGGGCGCTGGCGATGGCCGCCGCGGTCACGGGGGTCGCGGTCGACGGCGGTCCGCGCTGGATCGGCCGGCCGGGCAGCGCCGTCATTCTGCTGCCCGAGCGGCTGCGGGACTGACTCCCCTGGGAGGGGCGTCAACTGCCGGGACTGCCGCTCCTGGGAGGGGCCCCAGGCCGCCCCGGGGCTCAACCCGGTAGCCCGATATGAGACATGGCGTGTTCGGATCCGTTTGCCGCCGCCACGATCGGAAACCCGAGCCTTGTCAAAGCCCGCCCGGACGCGCCCGCATGACCCACGGGCGCCCGCCCCGCGCACCCCGCGCGTGAGCCCGACGGCGGGTGCTTTCAGCAACGTCGTTCACGGAAGGGGCAGCCATGGCCTGGTGGCATGAAGCCGAATGCACGCACGAGGATCCGGAGCTGTTCTTCCCCGTGGGGGTGGCGGGTCCGGCCGCCCGGCGGCAGGAGACGCTGGCCAAGGAGGTCTGCCGGCGCTGTCCGGTGATCCAGGAATGCCTGGACTACGCACTGGAGAGCGGAATGACCCACGGGGTTTGGGGCGGTACCGGTGAGGAGGAGCGCCGCGCGCTGCGCCGCAAGGCACAGCGCAGGGAGCGCGTCGGCGCACGGCGCGCCCGCTGAGCGCTCCGCGGGAAGCGCCGCGAGGCGCGGTCGTTCATCCGCGGCCGCGTCGTGGCCGGCCACGCGGCGGAGCCGCATATCGACGCAGCCGCGGCGGAGCCGCATATCGACGCAGCCGCGGCCTAGCCGCATATCGACACAGCCGCGGCGGAGCCGCGCATCGACACGGCCCCACGCCCTTCGGGCGCACCCGAACCGCACCGGACTTCAGCGAGGCCGCTCAGCCGCCGTCCGGCACGGTCCGTCCGGCAGGCGGCCCCCAGGAGACCCGGACCAGCGGGGCGAAGCGCACCGGAGTGCCGGGGGCGGCCTGCGCCGCGGCGGCCAGATACCGCTCCGGCACGACGCCGACGACCGGGTAGCCGCCGGTCGTCGGATGGTCGGCGAGGAAGAGCACCGGCCGTCCGTCCGGCGGGACTTGGAGCGCGCCGAGCGCCATGCCCTCACTGGCCAGCTCGCCGTCGCGCGCCCGCTCCAGCGACGGGCCCTCGGTCCGCAGGCCGATCCGGTTGCTCGCGGCCGCGACGCGGAAGTCTCCGGTGGAGAGGGTGCGCAGCCCCGCGGGGGTGAACCAGTCGTCGCGGGGGCCGAGTACCACGGGGAGCACCAGTTCGGGTGCGACGCCCCGATGCGGCACCCCGTCCACGGCGGGCACCGGCCCGCGCGGCCGCCCGAGCCGCAGCACCGCGCCGTCCGCGAGCGGCGCCGGGCCCAGCCCGGAGAGCACATCCGTGGCCCGGCTGCCGAGCACCCGCTCGGCCTCGACACCGCCGTCGAACGCCACATAGCTGCGCACCCCGTGGGCGGCGGCCCCGGCCTCCAGGAGCGCGCCCGACGGCACCCGTACGGCCGCGCCCCACGCGACGGGGCGGCCGTCGACCGTGACCGGGCAGGGCGCGCCGGTGACCGCGACCGTCGCGGGGCGGCGCAGCCGCACCGCACAGCCGGTCAGCGTGGTCTCCAGGGTCGCGGCCCCTTCGGCGTTGCCCACCAGGCGGTTGGCGAGCCGGTGGGCGGGCTGGTCGAGCGCCCCCGAGCGGGGCACTCCGAGATGGGCATGGCCGACGCGGCCGAGATCCTGGACGGTGGTCAGGGCTCCCGGCCGTACGACGACGAAGGCGCTGTCGGTCATGGAGCCGCCCCTGCCGGGGCCGGGCTATCCGATACCGGGATGAAGCGGACGCGAGTGCCGGGGGTGAACAGCGCCGCCGGTTCCCGTGCGGCGTCCCACAGCACGGTGTCCGTGGTGCCGATGAGCTGCCAGCCGCCGGGGGACGAGCGCGGATAGACGCCCGTGTACCCGCCCGCGAGGGCCACCGAGCCGACCGGCACCCGGGTCCTGGGCGTGGCGTGGCGCGGTACGTGGAATCGCTCGGGCAGCCCCGTCAGATAGCCGAAGCCGGGCGCGAAGCCGCAGAAGGCCACCCGGAACTCGGCGCCGGAGTGGATCCGTACGGCCTCCTCGGGCGTCACCCCCCACCGCCGCGCGACCTCGTCCAGATCGGGCCCGTCGTAGCGCACGGGCACCTCGACGATCTCGCTGTCGCCCCGGTCGAGGGGCGGTATCCGCCAGCCGGGCAGCTCGGCCGCGAGCCGTCCGGGGTCGGCGAGCCCGTCGAGGAACACGGTGCGGGCGGCGGGCACGATCTCGCGCAGGGCGGGCAGCCGCCGCTCGGCGGCGCGGCGCAGCAGCTCGGCGTGGAGCGCCTCGGCCGCCTCACCGCTGTCGAGCTCGATGAGCAGCCCGTGCTCGCCGACGGGCAGGGTCCGCACCGTCATATGAACGCCGCCACGCGCACCCCCGCGGCGGCCAGCTCGGATCGCACCCGGCGGGCGAGGTCGGCGGCGCCGGGGGTGTCGCCGTGGACGCACAGCGAGCGCACGTCCACCTCGATGCGCCGTCCGTCGACCGAGGTCACCGCGCGGTCGCGGGCGAAGCCCAGGGCGCGCTTGACCACCGTGTCCGGGTCGTGGACCACGGCGCCGGGCTCGCCGCGCGGCACGAGCGTCCCGGCGGCGGTGTAGGCGCGATCGGCGAACGCCTCGGCGATCACCGGCAGCCCGGCCACGCGGGCCGCCTCGTGCAGCCGGGACCCGGGCAGCCCCAGCACCGGCAGCGGACCGCCGGCGGCCAGGTGGACGCCCTCGACCACGGCGGCGGCCTGCGCCTCGTCGTGCACGCTGCGGTTGTAGAGCGCGCCATGGGGTTTGACGTAGTGCACCCGCGTCCCGGCGGCGCGGGCGAAGATCTCCAGCGCCCCGATCTGATAGGCGATCTCGTCGGCCAGCTCCCGGGCCGGTACGTCCATGCTGCGCCGGCCGAAACCGGCCAGGTCCCGGTAGGAGACCTGGGCCCCGACGCGCACCCCGCGCTCGGCGGCCAGCTCGCACACCCGGCGCATGGTCGAGGGGTCCCCGGCGTGGAAGCCGCAGGCGACATTGGCACTGGTGACGATGGACAGCAGGGCCTCGTCGTCGGTGAGCTGCCAGCGGCCGAACCCCTCGCCGAGGTCGGCGTTGAGATCGATGGACAGGTTCGCCAAGGATGCGGTCATATCCGTCCGTTCGGGCGTGGGGGATACGTGAGGGGATGCGGATGGCACCACAAGGTAAGCGATCGTTGAACGATCCGACAAGATGGTTGTTGTCCGGCGACGGTTTCTGGGCTTGACTTCTCGCTATACGGGACGAACGAGACACCGAACAGGGGCTGATGTGGCGAACGGGGCAAAGGGTGCAAACCGCCGTTCCGGCGAGTCGTCGGACGAGTCGCCGGAGGTGTCGGAGGCGCCGGCGATGGCGGAAGTCGCGGAGCCGGTGGAACCGGTGGAGCCGGCCGGGTACGCCCCGGCCCCCGGTCTCGCCGCCGGGCTCGAGGCCGACCGGGCGCTGCTGGGGCGCACCAGCACGGCCGAGCGCGTCGCGGACATCCTGCGCGACCGCATCGCCGAGGGGTTCTTCCCGCCCGGCACCCGGCTGTCCGAGGACAGCGTGGGCGGCGCGCTCGGCGTCTCGCGCAACACCCTCCGGGAGGCGTTCCGCCTGCTGACCCACGAGCGGCTGCTGGTGCACGAGCTGAACCGCGGCGTCTTCGTCCGCGTCGTCACGGTGGACGACCTCAACGACATCTACCGCGTTCGCCGGCTCGTCGAATGCGCGGCGGTGCGCGGCCTGGGCGAGCCGCCGTACGAGGTGCGGGCGGTCGAGGCGGCGGTCCTGGCGGGCGAGCGCGCCGCCCGGGACCGGGCCTGGCAGGACCTGTCCACCGCCAATATCCGCTTCCACCAAGCGATCGTCTCCCTCGCCGGAAGCCCCCGCGCCGATGAACTCATGCGCGGGGTGCTGGCCGAGCTCCGGCTGGTCTTCCACGTCATGGCCGACCCCCGCCGCTTCCACGCCCCCTATCTGGTGCGCAACCGACAGATCCTGGAGGTGCTCCAGGGCGGCGACGCGGTGGAGGCCGAGCGGCTGCTCGCCTCCTATCTGGACGATTCCCAGGGACAGTTGGCCGACGCCTACGGGCGCAAGATGTCCCGTCGATAGAGGTTTCCCAGCGGTAAACGATCCGGCGGGGCCGGAACAAGTTCGTTTCAGGCTCTTGTCGGATCGTTGAACGAACGCCTAGCCTCCGGTGCACCCTCCTCACGCCCCCGTGAGGTCCTTGTGCGCGGAAGGCGGGACGCATGATCGTTCTCCTTGGCGTCCTCGTGGTGATCCTCGGATTCGCCACACGACGCAACCCGTTGCTGGTGGTGGGGGTCGCCGGCATCGCCACCGGACTGCTGGCCAAGCTCTCGCCCCAGGAGATCCTGGCGGCCTTCGGCAACGGCTTCGCCTCCAGCCGCTCGGTGACGATCTTCGTCATCACCCTGCCCGTGATCGGCCTCCTGGAGCGCCACGGCCTCCAGGAACAGGCCCGTACCCTCATCGGCCGGCTGGGCAAGCTCACCACCGGCCGGTTCCTCGCCCTCTACCTGTTGCTGCGCCAGCTCACCGCCGCCCTCGGCCTCACCAGCATCGGCGGCCCGGCCCAGAGCGTCCGGCCCATGGTCGCGCCGATGGCCGAGGGCGCCGCGGAGCGCCGCCACGGCCCGCTGCCCGAGCGGGTCCGCGAGCGCGTCCGCTCGTACTCCGCCAGCGCCGACACGGTCGGGCTGTTCTTCGGCGAGGACTGCTTCCTGGCCATCGGCTCGATCCTGCTGATCACCGGGTTCGTCAACACCACGTACCACACCCACCTGGAGCCCCTGCAGCTGGCGCTGTGGGCCATCCCCACCGCCGTCTGCGCCTTCCTCATCCACGGCTTCCGGCTGCTGCGCCTGGACCGCTCGCTGGACCACGACCTCGCCGCCTCCGGCGGCCGATCCGCTGCCGAGGGCAGCCGCACCGCGGAGGAAGCCAAGTGATCAAGGCGGAGTGGTTCTACTGGCTCGTCGGCGCCGTCTTCCTCGCCATGGCCGCCCAGATGGTCGTCGACCGCACCAATCCCAAGCGCCTGGGCTCGGCCGCGTTCTGGGGGCTGCTCGGCGGCTGCTTCTTCTACAGCAGCTGGGTGGTGGAGAAGAAGGCCCCGGCCGAACCGCTGGGCGTCGCCGTCCTCGCCATGGTCTGCCTGGGCGGCTTCCCGCTCACCGGGCGCGGGGTGCCGCGCACCACCACGCCCGAGCAGCGCGTCGCATCCGCCGCCCGGCTCGGCAGCAGGCTGTTCGTCCCAGCGCTCACCATTCCGCTGGTCGCCGTCGTCTGCGCCTCGGCCGTCAAGCACTGGCACATCGGGGGCGAACCGGTCCTGGAGGCGGGCAGCGAGACCATCCTCGGCCTCGGCTTCGGCGCGATCGTCGGGCTGCTGGTCGCCATGGTCGTGGTGCGCGAGCGGCGGCCCACGGTGCCCCTGCACGCGGGCCGGAGCCTGCTGGAGTCCATGGGCTGGGCGCTGCTGCTGCCCCAGCTGCTCGCCGTGCTCGGCTCCATCTTCCAGGAGGCAGGGGTCGGCACCCAGGTCGGCAAGATCACCGAACAGGTGCTGCCGGAGGGCCAGAAGTACGTGGCCGTGGCCGTCTACTGCGTGGGAATGGCCCTGTTCACCGTCATCATGGGCAACGCCTTCGCCGCCTTCCCGGTGATGACCGCCGCCATCGGCTGGCCCGTGCTCATCCAGCAGATGCACGGGGACGCGCCCGTCGTCCTCGCCGTCGGCATGCTGGCCGGATTCTGCGGCACGCTCGTGACGCCCATGGCCGCCAACTTCAATCTGGTGCCCGCCGCCCTGCTGGAACTCAAGGACCAGTACGGGCCCATCAAGGCGCAGATCCCCACCGCCGGGGCGCTGTTGGTCTGCAACATCGCCATCATCTCGCTCTTCGCCTTCTGAAGGGGGCCGCTGCTGTGACCCGCGTGCTTCTCACCGGCTTCGAACCCTTCGCGGGCTCGGCCGTCAACCCGTCGTGGCAGGCCGTGTCCCTGGTGGCCGCCGATCCGCCGCCCGGCACCGAGGTCACGGCCGTACAACTCGCCTGCGTCTTCGGCACCGCCCTGGAGGAGCTTTCCGCCGCCGTGGCGGAGGCCGACCCCGACCTGGTGCTGTGCGTGGGCCAGGCGGGCGGCCGTCCCGGTGTCACCGTCGAACGAGTGGCGATCAACGTGGACGACGCCCGCATACCCGACAACGCCGGGCGGCAGCCCATCGACGCACCGGTAGTCCAGGGCGGCCCCGCCGCCTACTTCGCGTCCCTGCCCGTCAAGGCCTGTGTCGCGGCCGTCCGCGAGGCCGGGATTCCGGCCGCCGTCTCACAGACCGCCGGAACGTTTGTGTGCAATCACGTCTTCTACGGTCTGGCCCATCTCATCGCCACCGAGCGGCCCGCCCTGCGCGGCGGCTTCGTCCACCTCCCGTACGCGCCCGAACAGGTCGTGGACGGCGCCGAACCCGCACTTCCCGCCGCCATGGCCGCCGACGCGCTGCGGGCGATCATCGGGGCGGCCGTGAACACCCGGACCGATCTGCGCGTCGCCGAGGGGGCAACGCATTGAACGCCTACGAGCCGTACGGGGCGAACGAGCCGAACGAGCCCGACGCGGCGAACGATCCGAATGAGCCGGACGAGCCGGATGAGCCGGATGAGATGGATGAGCCGGACGGGACGGGGAGCGAACTCGGCCGGTACGCGGCCCGGTTCGCCGCCCTCGCCACCGCCAACGTCACCCGGGCCTACCCCAACGCCCCCGCGCATCTGCTGCGCGGACCCGAGGACCTGATCGAGCCACGCCGGCACCACCCCGCCTTCTACGGCTCGTACGACTGGCACTCCGCGGTCCATATGCACTGGCTGCTGGTCCGGCTGCTGCGCCGCTGCCCCGACCGCGTCCGGGCCGACGAGGTCACCGCCGTACTGGACGGGCACCTTACGGCCGGTGCCCTCGCCGCCGAGGCGGACTATCTGCGCGCCCACCCCTCCTTCGAGCGCCCTTACGGATGGGCCTGGCTGCTCGCGCTGACCGCCGAGTGCCGAAGCCTGCCGGGGCCTGCGGGCGAGCGCTGGGCCGAGGCCCTGGAACCGGCCGCCGACGCCGTGTGCGCACTGCTGAGCGGATGGCTGGAACGCGCCACCTACCCGGTACGGCACGGCGTCCACACCAACAGCGCCTTCGCCCTCGGCCTGGTCCTGGACAGCGCGGCCGCCGCGGGCGCCAAGGGGATCGTCGAACCGGTGACCGAGGCCGTCCTCGACTGGTTCGCCGACGACCGCGACGCCCCCGTCCACTGGGAGCCCTCCGGGCAGGACTTCCTCTCGCCCGCGCTCACCGAGGCCGAGACGGTCTGCCGGGTGCTGCCGGAGGAGGAGTTCGCGCGCTGGCTGGAACGCTTCCTCCCCGGCGTCGAATGGGGCGCGCCCGTCACCGTGCTCACCCCGCCCATCGTCTCCGACCCCGCCGATCCGCAGATCGGCCATCTGCTGGGCCTCATCCTCAGCCGGGCCGCCGCGCTCCGCCGCCTGGCCGCCGCGCTGCCGTACGGCGATCCGCGCGCGGACGTGCTGCGGACGGCGGCCCGTGACCATCTGGCCGCCGGGCTCCCGGCCGCCGTCTCCGGGGACTTCACCGGCGACCACTGGCTCGCCACCTTCGCGGCGCTCGCCCTGGACGGACCACCGGCCGGTGAGCCGTAGACTGACGGATCGGTGAGGTGCGGGGGACGCGCCGGTGTACGCGCGTGCACGCGCAGGGGACCTGGTGTGTCATAGCGGGATCTCCGTGCCGTTTCGTACGTTGTCGGTGCGACCGCCTACTCTGTGCGACGTGACATCTCCACCCCCGGGGGCCGCCGCGCCCCAGCTCAACACCGCTGAAGGGGCCGCCAGGCCGGCCCCGGGCCCGGCCGCCGACGAGGGCCTGGCCCGGCGGCTGCGCGCGCTCGCCTGCACCGCGCCGCTGCACGACCTGGACGCGCGCAAGGCCAACCTCGCGGGGGAGTATGGGGTGTACGCGATGGCGGAGGTCGCCCTCGCCGCCATCGACCTCGTCACGCTCCACATGGACTTCGACACCGGCGCGGACCACGAGCAGATAGTGGCCAGGCTGCTGCCCCGGGTGGCGGCCCAGGCCCCCGGGCGTCCCGCCGCCGAGCACGACCGGGTCGCCCGCTGGGTGCTGGAGAACCTGATCAACGTCGGCAGTGTGGACCGCGGCTTCCGCGCCGTTTACGGCACCTTCGGGCCCGATGGGGTGTATGTCCGCCGGGACTACGACTTCAAGCTGATCGAGGAGGTGCCGGGCCCCGGCGGCAGCGTCTATCTGCGCACCACCGACGAGGCGGTCAACGTCCTGGTCGGCGCCCTCGACACGGATGTCACCAGCGCCCAGATCGCCGCCGAGGTCAAGCTGGAGGTCCTGATCAGCCGGGGCCGCCTCGCCGATGCCCAGCTCGCCGCCGAGCAGGCCCGCTACCGCACCGTGCAGTACTCGGAGACGCTGCGCCGCACCCTCGACGCCACCCGGCGCAACGTCCGGGCCGTCGACTGGCTGAGCACCGTCCCCGAGCTGATCAGCGAGGCGCTCGACCACGTCGCCGACCGCTACCGCCATGAGAACGCGATCCTCACCAACATCCGCAAGGCGCGCGACGAGGCCGAGGGCACCGAGCACAAGCGGCGCGCCGCCGAGCTCGTCGACATCGTCAAGGACTGCATCCGGCGCCACACCCAGCTGCAGTCCCGGCTGCTGGAGGCCGGTCCGCTGTTCCGGGCCGAGCAGGACCGCCAGGCCTTCGCGCCCCCTGCCCCGCGCTCCGGATACGACCTGTACGGACAGCTGCTGGCCCCCTTGCTCCCGCTGCCCCTCGAGCGCGCGGGCCGGGTCACCGACGCGTTCTTCGCCCGCGGCACGGGGCTGCGCACCCCGACCTCGGTACGGATGAGCGACCTGGTCGAGATGCTGCTCACTCCTCCCGTGGAGCGGGAGCACCTCGGCGCCGAGATGCCCGAGCCCGACCTCATCGCCACCCCCGACGACAGCCGCTTCAGCGAGGAGCAGCTGGCGGTGGCCATGGAGTTGCTCGAACTGCCCGCGGACGCCCCGCGACGGCTGTCCGGGCTGCTCGCCGACGCCCGCCGCCGCGACCGCGATCTGCCCTATCTGATCGCCCTCCTCGCCGTCCACGCCGCCAGCCCCCCGGTCGGCACCGCCTACCGCCAGGGCGAGCAGCGGCTGCTGTTCGCCGTGGACGACGGCACCGAACTGGACGACCCCGAATTCGGCGGCGCCGACCTGATAGTGGGCACCGCCCTGCTGGACGCGGCCGGTATGGCGGCCGACCGCGCGGAGGTGGCGTGATGGCCGCGACTCATGAGTACGCCCCGCGCGAGGAGGTTCAGCCGTGACCGAGTACGACATCGACGAGATGACACCGCCGGACGCGGCGCCCGCCCCGGCGGCGGCCGGGCTGACGCCCGCCGACGCGGCCGACGCCGCGCGGCTGGTGGCCTTCGGGCTCCAGCCCAAGCTGTTGCCCGCGCGGGACGTCGAATACGCCGAGCTGCTGCGCCGCCACCGCGACGAACCGGCGTTCGCGCGCCTCACCGACGCCATCGCCGCCGGGCTCGGGCTCATCGTGCTGGAGGTGTCGACCCGCGCCGGAATGGCGGTGACCGCCGCCGAGGACTCCGTCTTCGCCGTCCGTATGGGTGACTACGCCCGCCGCGCCGCCACCGACTCGGCCGACCGCTTCCTGCACGGCCTCGCCCATCTCGCCGTCGCCGCCCTGGCGTTCCCCCGCCCCGAGGACCTCGCCGACGACGGCTATATCGGCCGCGTCACCGTCAACGGGGTCGACGCCTTCGTCCGCCAGGCGTGCCGGCGGCTGGAGGAGCGCGCCGAGGAGCAGGGGGAGAACACCGACCCCGCCACCGGTGCGCCCGGGTTGGAGTCCGCCTGGCGGGTCTACGCCCGGCGCAGCGCGACCGGCGCCACCAAGGACGCGCGCAGGCTCGCCGGTTCCACCACCGGCATCGTCGGCAAGGCCGTCGCCTTCCTCGTCGACTCCGGCTTCCTCCAGCGCACCGGCGACGAATCCGGCGGCACCTACCGCACGACCGCCCGCTATCAGCTCCAGGTGCGCGACATGGCGGCCTCCGCCGCCATGGCCGAGCTGCTGGAGCTCGGCGTCGTCCCCGTCGGCGACGGCGGCGCCACCCTGCTGCCCCCCGACCAGGGAGACGACCTCGACCTGGTGGCCGACGCCGGTCTCCCCTTCCACTCCTGAACCCCGACGCCCGGCCCCCCACCCGCCCGACACCACCACACCTTCCGACAACGAGAGTCCGCCGCCATGTACGAGCTGTCCCGGATCCGCCTCTACTCCATCGGGCCGGCCGGTGCGCGTTACGCCGACACCGTGCTGGACCTGCGCGGAGTCGGCGAGCCGGTGCCCAGCCCCGCACCCACCCAGGCGGAGTTCTTCGAGGAGGAGCCGGTCGGCCCGCCGCGCCGCCCCGCCCCCGCCGGGGTGCTCTTCCTGGAGAACGGCGGCGGCAAGTCCGTCCTGCTCAAGCTGATCTTCTCGGTGATGCTGCCCGGCCATCGCAACACCCTGGGCGGCGCCAGCTCCGGTGTGCTGCGCAAGTTCCTGCTCGCCGACGACTGCGGGCATGTCGCGCTGGAGTGGCAGCACACCGTCACCGGTGAGACCGTCGTCGTCGGCAAGGTCAGCGAATGGCGCGGTCGTCAGGTCTCCAACGACCCGCGGAAGTTCGCCGAGGCGTGGTACTCCTTCCGGCCCGGCCCCGGCATGAGCCTGGACTCGCTGCCGGTCGCCGAGTCCGCCGCGGTGCGGCCCGTCGTCGAGGGCGCCTCCACCGCACGCGGCCGCCGCCGCACCATGAAGGGCTTCCGTGACGCCCTTACGGAGGCCGTCAAGGCGTACCCGCATCTGGACGTGGTCTGGGTGGAGATCCACGAGCGCTGGAACGAACACCTCGGCGAGCTCGGCCTCGACCCCGAACTCTTCCGCTACCAGCGGGAGATGAACGCCGACGAGGGCGAGGCCGCCGGGCTCTTCGCGGTCAAGAACGACTCCGACTTCACCGACCTCCTGCTGCGCGCGGTCACCGACACCCGCGACACCGACGGGCTCGCCGACCTCGTCCATGGCTTCGCCCACAAGCTGGGCCGCCGCGCCGAGCTGACCGCCGAGCGTGAGTTCACCGCCGGTTCGCTCGATCTGCTCCAGCGCATCGCGGACGCCGCGGAGCGGCGTGAGCAGGCGCGCGGTGTGCACGCGGGCGCCGAGCGCCGCACCCGTGCGCTCGCCCGGCGGCTGTCCGCGCGCGGCGCGGAGGAGCGGGCGCGTGCCGCCGAGCTCGCCGAGCGGGTCGCCTCCGCCGCCGAGGCCGTCACGGACGCCGAGGGGGCGCGCGGCCGCAGCGACCTCGTCGCCGCCGAACTCGCCTTCCGGCACGCCTCCTTGGCGCTCGCCGCCGCCGAGAAGGGCGCCGCCGCGCAGCGCCGTGAGCTCAACGACGCCCGCACCCTGCACTCCGCCTGGCAGGCCGCCGAGACGGTGCTGCGCCACCGCGCCGCCGCCGACCGCTCCGCGCGCGTGGCCGCCGCCATCCGCGAGGCCGAGCGGGACGCGGCCCCCGCCCTCGCCGCGCGTGCCAAGGCCGCCGCCGACCTCGTCCGCACCCTGCACGCGGCCGCCGAGGACGGCGAGCGGGTCGCCAACGAGGAGGAGGAGCGCTCCGCCGGCCTCCAGGAGGCGGGCGAGGCCGCCCACCGCGACGCCACCTCCGCCGCCACGGCGGCCCAGCGCGCCCGCAGCGACGCCGAGCATCTGCGCCAGCGGCTCGCCGAGGTCGAGCAGGAGACCGCCGAGGCCGTCCGCGCCGGATGGCTCGACGACTCCGCCCCCGACGCCGACCCGGCCCGCGCCGCGCTCGCCGCGAGCGACGCCGAGAAGACCACGGTCGCCGCCTTCGACGAGGCCCGCGAGACCGCCCGGCGCACCGCCGACCACGCGAAGTCGGCCGCCGCCGACGAGGCCCGCACCGAACTGGCCGCGGCGCGAGCCGTGGACGCGGCGCGGGCCGCGGAGTCCGCGTACGACGCCGAGCGGCGCGCCGCGGAGGCGCTGGGCGCGGAGCAGCGCCTGGTCGAGCTGCTGGGCCTGCCGCAGCCTTCCGCCGCCGTCCCCGCCCCACGCGGTGCCGCCACCCGCCCGTCAGCGGCGGACGCGCGCGCGCCGCGCGGGGTGACGGTACGCATTCCGGACGCGGACGGCATGGGCCGCCGAGGCGCCCGAGCCCTGCCGACCGACTCCGACCGGGCCGGGTGGGTCACGGTCCACGTGGACGAGGAGGACGGGGACGACGTCGGCCTCTCCCAACTCCCCGCCGCCTTCCGCGCGGACCCCTCCGCCCGCACGATCCCCGTGGACGGCGAGCCCGCGCCCCACGACCACGCCTACGCCCCCGAGGAGCCCCCCACCCACACCCGTGAGCGCCTCGCGGCAGAGGACTACGCCGGGCCGGGTCCCGACTCCGGCTCGGCGGCCTGGTCGACGAATGCCATCGCGGACGCGGAAGGCGATGCCGCGGCTTCGGGCGACCGGCTCCCAGGCACCGGACCGGCGCCCGGTGACGGCGTTGCCGCCACATGCGCGCTCGGTGAGCCGTGCCCGGTGGGCGAGGTGCCGGGGCACGTTGCGGGGGCGCGGGACGGCTCCGCCCCCGTCGGCGGTGGACAGGCTGATGCCGGACCGGTGGACGAGGCGGAAGAGACGCGTCCCACGCGCCATGGAGCGGCATCTGCTGAGGACGCGGAGGCGGGTCCCGGGGAGGCCCCCGGGCGCCGTCCGCTCGCGGCGGAGTCGCGGCCCGCGGGGCGGGTGACGGTGCGGATCGACGAGGTCGAGGACGATCCGTCGGGCGGTGGCGGTCCGCACCCTGAGGGCCAGGGTGGCGAGGCCCCGGCCGTGGCGGCCGATTCCCGCGGTGACGGCGGTCAGGCCGGGACGCAGGCCGCTACGGACCTCACCGGCGTCAGCCAGGCGGCCCCGTCGGGCGCCCCGCGCGGTGGCGCCCGGGTTGTGGCGGCCGATTCCCGGCCGCCTGGGGAGGTGTCGGCTCGGGTCGGCGACGGCGACGGCGGTCGGGTCGAAGCGGAGGCCGCCGCCACCGACACCCGGCCCGGCCCCGACGACGCCGACTCCGCCACCGCCCCCGACGACTCCGACTGCTGGAGCCCCGAGCCCGGCAGCGAACCCCAACCCGATCCCGATAGCGACCGCAGTCGCCACCCCCAGCCCGCCCCGCGGACCCTCGCGGAAGGCCCGCTCACCGCCGAGGAGTTGGACCGGAACGCCGAGGCGTTGCGGGAGCTGCTCGAGGAGAGTGTGGGCTCCGCCGAGCGGCAGTTGTTCGAGTTGCGGACCGCTGCCGCCGAGGACGCGCGGATCCTGGGGGCGCTCGGTGACGGGGGGCTGTTGCCGCCCAGTGCCGATGTGCTGGCGGCCGTCGAGTTCCTCGGCGAGCACGGCATCCCCGCGCTCCCCGGCTGGCGCTATCTCGCCCAGGCCGTGGACCCCGTCGACCACGCCGCCGTGCTCGCGGCCCGGCCCGAGCTGGTGGACGGTGTCGTCATCACCGACCCCGGCACCCACGCCCGCGCCCGTGAGGTGCTCGGTCAGGCGTCGCTGCTGCCGCGGTCCGCCGTGGCCGTAGGGACGTCGGCCGCGCTGCTCGCGCCGACGCCCGCGCCCGACGCCGAGGACAGCGGGGTCTTCCTCGTGCCGCCGAACCCGGCGATGCACGACGAGCGCGCCGCCGACGACGAGCGGCGCGAGCTGCGGGCCCGTGCCACCGCGCGGGACGAGGAGATCAGGGCGCTCGCCGCCCGGCTGGCCGGGGACCGGGCGCTGTCCGCGCGGCTCGCCTCCTGGCGCACCGGCTGCCCGCCCGGCCAACTCGCGGAGCTCGCGGCGGCGGCCGAGACCGCGCGGGAGAACGCCGACGCCGCGCAGAGCGACCTCGTGGAGGCGCGTACGGCACGGGCCGAGGCCGACGAGGCCGCCACCGAGGCCGCTCGCGTCCGGGACGAGCGCCAGGAGGCGGCGCAGCGGGCCCGCCGGGTGGCGGACGCGCTGGCCGGTCTGGCGTACCGGCTGCGGGAGCGCGCCACCTGGCAGGCCCGGCTGCGCGAACTGGCCGAGGAGGCCGTCGAGTACGAGGAGCGGGCCGCGGGCTGCGTGGACCGGGCCCGCGCCGCCGACGAGGACCGGCGCGCCGCCCAGCGCGCGGCCGACGACGCGCGCCGTACCGCCCGCGCCCTGCGCGCCGAGCGTGCGGAGATCGCGGGCGCCCCCGACGATCTCGGCGAGGCCACCGAGCCGCCCTCCGCCTCGCTGCCCGCGCTCCGCGAGGCGTACCGCGCCGCCTCCCAGGTCTACGAGAAGGTCGGCGTCGGCGCCGACCTCCGCGCCGAACAGGCCCGCGCCGAGAGCGACGAGAGCGCGGCCCTCGCCACCCTCGACCGGCTCACCAACAAGGTCCGCACCCGCGCCGCCCAGCTCCTGGAGGGCACAGACGGCGCCGACGGCCCCTCCCGGCAGGCCGCCGCCGCCCGCGCCGAATCGCTGGTCCAGATGCTGGAGAGCCGTGCGTCGGCGGCGAGCGAGCAACTGGGCCGGCTGCGCGGCGAGGCCGAGCGGCTCGCCCCCGCCGACGGCGACGCCCACACCGAGCTGCCGGAGGAGACGGTCCCGGCCGACGCCGAGCAGGCGAAGGAGCTGCTGCGCACCGCCAACGGCGAACTGGCCGCCCGTACGGACGCCCTGGACACCGCCCGCACCGCCCACGCCGACCTGGTGCGCGCCCACCGCGCCGCCGAGGACGCCGCGGGCGGCTTCGACGAGACCGCCGCCCTGCTGCGGGATCTGCTGCGGGACGGCCCCGGCGCGGAGGACGACGGCGAGCGGCCCGAGCCGTACGCCGGGGAGCTCGCCGAGGCCCGTCAGGCCGCCGCCGAGACCCGCCGCTCACTGCGCGGCTGCGCCGCCGACCTGTCGGCGGCCGAGTCCTCGCTGCGGGAGGCGAGCGACGTCCTCGTACGGCACGCCAACTCCACCCGCTACGAGCAGGTGCGCACCCCCGCCCGCCAGCAGATCCGCGAACTCCCCGCGGCCGCGCTGCCCGAGCACGCCGCCGCCTGGGCCGAGGCGTTCGCGCCCCGGCTGCGGGTGCTCACCGACGAGCTGGAGCAGCTGGAGCGCAACCGCGACTCGATCGTGGACCGGCTGCGCGGCCTCGTCGAGTCCTGCCTGGCCACGCTGCGTTCGGCGCAGCGGCTCTCCCGGCTCCCGGAGGGGCTCGGCGAGTGGTCCGGCCAGGAGTTCCTGCGGATCCGCTTCGAGGACCCCGACCAGGCCTCGCTCACCGAGCGGCTCGGCGAGGTCATCGACGAGGCCACCCGCTCCGCCGTCCGGAAGAACTCCGATCTGCGCCGGGACGGCATGTCGCTGCTGCTGCGCGGGGTCCAGGCCGCGCTCCAGCCGCGCGGAGTGGCCGTGGAGATCCTCAAGCCGGACGCGGTGCTGCGGGCCGAGCGGGTGCCGGTGGGGCAGATGGGCGATGTGTTCTCCGGCGGCCAGCTGTTGACCGCCGCCATCGCGCTGTACTGCACGATGGCCGCCCTGCGCAGCAACGACCGGGGCCGGGACAAGCACCGCCACGCGGGCACCCTCTTCCTCGACAACCCCATCGGCCGCGCCAACGCCACCTATCTGCTGGAGCTCCAGCGGGCGGTGGCGGACGCGCTGGGGGTGCAACTGCTCTATACGACGGGGCTGTTCGACACCACGGCGCTGGCCGAGTTCCCGCTGGTGATCCGGTTGCGCAATGACGCGGATCTGCGGGCCGGGCTGAAGTACATCAGCGTCGAGGAGCATCTGCGGCCGGGGCTGCCGGTCCGCGAGCCGGAGGAGGAGCAGCAGGTCCACGGCCAGATCACCGCCACCCGGATGTACCGCCGCCCCGAGGCGGACGCGGAGGCGTCCGACGGGGCGGCGGACCGGCCGTGAGCCCGGTGGGCTACCCCGAACCGGTGTTCACCGTCTGGGTGATGCTCCGGGACGAGGACGTGAAGTTGACATCGCCGTTGTAGTTGGCGGTGACGGTGTGCGTCCCCTTCTGCAGTGGGTTGAACGTCGCGGAGGCGGTGCCGTTCACCAGTGTCACCACCTGGGGAGTGCGATTGGTGATGGCCAGGGTGACGGTTCCGGTGGGCGTCCCCGCGCCGGGGGCGACGGGGGAGACGGTCGCGGTGACCGTCACCGGATCGCTCACCAACGAGGGGTTCGGGGAGGAGACCACGGCCGTGGTGGTGGCCGCCTTGTTCACGGTCTGGGTGTCGGTGCCGCTGGATGTGGCGAAGTTCTCGGTCCCGTTGTAGGTGGCCGTGATGGTGAACGGGCTCCCGGTGGTGGTCGTGTAGGTGTGGGTGACGGTCGCGATGCCGCCGAACAGGATGCCCACGGCGGTGTTGGTGCCGTCGCCGAAGGAGAAGGTGACCGCCCCGACCGGGGTGCCGGACGCGGACGAGACCGTGGCCCTGATGGTCACCTGCTGGCCGACCACCGAGGGGTCGGGGGTCGAGGTCACGGTGGTGGTGGTCGCGGCCTTGGCGTTGATGGTCTGGGTGTCGGTGCCGCTGGAGGTGTTGAAGTTGGTGTCCCCGTTGTACGTGGCCGTGATGGGGAAGGGGCTGCCGGTCCTGGTGGTGTAGGTGTGGTTGACGGTCGCGACGCCGCCGGAGAGGGTCACGGTGCTGTTGCCCGTACCGTCGCCGAAGCTGAAGGTCACCGTGCCGGTCGGGGTTCCGGCGCCGGGGGAGAGGGATGCCACGGTGGCGGTGAGGGTCACCGACTGCCCGGTCGCCGAGGGGTCCGGCGCGGAGACCACGGTCGTGGTGGTGGCCGCACGGCCCACGGTCTGGCTGTCGGTGCCGGTGGAGGTCGTGTAGTTGGTGTCCCCGTTGTAGGTGGCGGTGACCGGGTAGGGGCTGCCGGTCCTGGTGGTGTAGGCGTGGGTGGTGGTGGCCGTGCCGCCGGACAGGGGCGCGGTGACGGTCGGTGCGCCGTCCCCGAAGGAGAAGGTGACCGTCCCCGTCGGGATTCCGGCGCCCGGGAGGATCGATGCCACGGTGGCGGTGAGCGTGATGGTCTGGCCGGTGACGCTGGGGTCGGGCGCGGAGGCGACGGTCGTCGTGGTGGTCGCCTTGTTGACCGTCTGGGTGTCGGCGCCGGTGGACGAGGTGTAGCCGCTGTCCCCGTTGTAGGTGGCGGTGATGGTGTACGGGCTGCCCGAGGTCCCCGCGTAGGCGTGGGTCACGGTGGCCGTGCCCCCGGCGACCGGCGCCGTGGCGGCCGGTGTGCCGTCCCCGAAGGAGAAGGTGACGGTGCCGGTCGGGGTTCCGGCGCCCGGCCCCACCGCGGTGACGGTGGCGGTGAGGGTGACGGTCTGGCCGGTGACGGTGGGGTCGGGGGAGGAGGCGACGGTCGTGGTGGTGGTCGCCTTGTTGACGGTCTGGGTGTCGGTGCCGGTGGAGGGCGCGAAGCCGGTGTCGCCGTTGTAGGCGGCGGTGACCGTGAAGGGGCTGCCCGCGGCGCCGGCGTACGCGTGGGTGGCGGTGGCCGTGCCACCGGACAGCGGTGCGGTGATGGCCGGTGTGCCGTCCCCGAAGGAGAAGGTGACGGTGCCGGTGGGCGTTCCGGCGCCCGGGGCGAGCGCGGTGACGGTGGCGGTGAGGGTGACGGTCTGGCCGGTGACGCCGGGGTCGGGCGAGGAGGACACCGCCGTCGTGGTGGCCGCCCTGTTGACCGTGTGCACATCGGTGCCGGTGGACACCGTGTAGTCGCCGTCCCCGTTGTAGGTGGCCGTGACGGTGTACGGGCTGCCGGAGGCACTCGCGTAGGAGTGGGTGACGGAGGTGAGGCCGTCGGCGAGCGGTGCGGTGGCGGTCGGCGTGCCGTCGCCGAAGTCGAAGGCGACCGTCCCGGTCGGCACCCCGGCCCCCGGGGCGGTCGGCACCACCGTCGCGGTGAAGGTGGCGGGCTGACCGCTGACCGTGGGATCCGGCGCGGAGACCACCGCCGTCGTGGTGGCGGCCTGGTTCACGGTCTGGGCGTCGGTACCGAGGGACGTGAGGAAGCTGGGGTCGCCGTCGTAGGCGGCGGTCACCGTGAAGCCGTCGGCGCTTGTATAGGTGTGGCTGATGGCGGCCACCCCGTCGGCCAGCGGCGCCGACGCGACCGGGGTGCCGTCGCCGAAGTCGAAGGTGACGGTGCCGGTCGGCACCCCCGCCCCCGGGGCGACGGGGCCCACAGTCGCCGTGAGGGCCACCGGTTGCCCGACCACGGAGGGATCGGGCGCGGAGGCCACCGTCGTGGTCGTGGCGGCCGGGGCGATCGTCTGGGTGTCGGTACCCGCGGATGAGCTGAAGTTGACGTCCCCGCTGTAGGCGGCGGTGACCGTGTACGGGCTGCCCACCGCGGTCGTGTAGGCGTGGACCACGGTCGCCACCCCGGCGGAGAGCGACGCGGTGGCGGTCGCCGTGCCGTCGCCGAAGTCGAAGGTCACCGTGCCGGTGGGCACCCCGGCACCGGGCGGGGTCGGTGCCACGGTCGCGGTGAACGTCACCGCCCGGCCGGTCACCGAGGGGTCCGGCGAGGAGGCCACGGTGGTCGATGTGGTGGCGGCGCTCACCAGCACCGTATGCGTCCCGGTGGCGGCGGACGGCGCGAAGTCGGCATCGCCGCTGTAGGTGGCGGTGACCGTGAAGGGGCTGCCGACCGAGGTCGCGTAGGGGTGGGTCACGGTGGCCACCCCGCCGCTGACCGGTGCGGTGGCGGTCGGCGAGCCGTCGCCGAAGTCGAAGGTGACCGTCCCGGTCGGGCTGCCCGTCCCCGGAGCCGCGGCGGAGACCCTGGCGGTGAAGGTGACCTGCTCGCCCGCCACGGACGGGTCCGGAGAGGTGACCAGGGAGGTGGCGGAGTCCGCCTGGCCGACCGTCTGGGTGTCCGTGCCGGTGGAGGCGGTGAAGTCGGCGTCGCCGCTGTAGGAGACGGTGATGGTGTACGGGCTGCCGGAGGTGCCGGCGTAGGTGTGGGTGATGCTCGCCGCCCCCTCGACGAGCGGCGCGGTCACGGCCGGGGTGCCGTCGCCGGGGTCGAAGACGACGGTGCCGGTGGGGATTACGTCCCCCGGTACGGCCGGTGCGACGGTGGCGCCGATGGTCACCGCCTGACCGGCCACCGAGGGGTCGGGGGCCGAGGTCACCGTGGTGGCGGTCGCGGCCGGGTTCACGGTGTGGGTGGTGGTGCCGGTGGAGGCGGTGAAGTCGGCGTCGCCGCCGTAGTCCGCCGTGATGGTGTACGGACTGTCGAAGGCGATCGGATAGGCGTGGGTGATGGTCGCCACCCCGCCGGTGACCGGCGCCGTGACGGCTCCCGTCCCGTCGCCGAAGTCGAAGGTGACCGTGCCGGCGGGGGTTCCGGCTCCGGGGGCGACGGCCGCGATGGTGGCGGTGACGGTCACCGCCTGGCCGGTGACCGACGGGTTGGGCGAGGAGTCGACCGTCGTCGTCGACAACGCCCGCTCGACGAGGTGCGTTTCCGTGTTCACCGAGCCGATGAAGTGGGTGTCTCCGCCGTAGGCGGCGGTGACCGTGTACGGGCTGCCCGCCGCGGTGGAGTACGTGTGCGCGGCCGTCGCCACGCCGTCCGCCACCGGGACGTCGACCGTGGGAGTGCCGTCGCCGAAGTCGTAGGTCACCGTGCCCGTGGGCGCGTCCGTGCCCGGGGCGACCGGCGCCACCCTCGCGAGGAACGTCACCGGCTGGCCCGTGGCCGACGGCTCCGGCAGATCGCTGATGGCGACGGTGGTCGAGGCGCGGCCCACGGTCTGGGTATCGGTGCCGAGGGACGTCAGGAAGTCCGCGTCGCCGTCGTAGGTGGCGGTGATGGTGTACGGGCTGCCGGCGCCGTCGGCGTAGGCGTGGGTGACGGTGGCCACGCCCGCGGTCATGGGCGCGGTGACGGCCGGACTGCCGTCGCCGGGGTCGAAGGTGACGGTTCCGGTGGGGGTTCCGGCTCCCGGGGCGACGGCCGAGACGGTGGCGGTGAGGGTCACCGGCTGGCCCGTCACCGAGGGGTCGGGCGAGGAGGCCACATCGGTGTGGGTGGCGGCCGGGGTGACGGTCTGGGTGTCGGTGCCGGTGGAGGCGGTGAAGTCGGTGTCGCCGCCGTAGTCCGCCGTGAGGGTGTACGGGCTGCCCGAGGTGTCGGCCCAGACGTGGGTGATGGTGGCCACCCCGGCCGTGACCGGCGCGGTGGCGGGGGCCGTGCCGTCGCCGAAGTCGAAGGTGACGGTTCCGGTGGGGGTTCCGGCTCCCGGGGCGACGGCCGAGACGGTGGCGGTGACGGTCACCGGCTGGCCCGTCACCGACGGATCCGGTGTCGAGAACACCGCCGTCGTGGTCGGGGCCCGGCCGACGGAGTGGGTGACGAGGTCGCCGGAGCCGGTGAAGTCGGGGCTGCCGCCGTATGTGACGGTGACGGGGTACGGGCTGCCCGCCGCGGTCGTATAGGCGTGCACGGCGGTCGCCAGGCCGTCGGTGACCGGGGCCGCGGCCGGGGTGCTGCCGTCGCCGAAGTCGAACGTCACCGTGCCCGTGGGCGAGCCCCCGCCCGGTGCCACCGGCGCCACGGTCGCCGTGAAGGTGACCGGCTGGCCCACGACGGACGGCTCCGGCGCGGAGCTCACCGTGGTGGTCGTCGCGGACTGCAGGACGGTTTGCGGCTCGGTGTCCACCGAGGACCGGAAGTCGTCGCTGCCGCCGTACGTCGCGGTGATCGTGTACGGGCTGCCGAGGCTGCTCGCGTAGGTGCGCGGAAGGATGGCGGTCCCTCCGGTAAGGGGCACGTCGACCGTCGGAGCGCCGTCGCCGAAGTCGAAGGTGACCGTGCCGGACGGCACCCCGGCCCCCGGCGGCACCGGGGCGACCGTCGCCGTGACGGTCAGCTCCTCGCCCACCACCGACGGATCGGGATCGGCGGTCACCGTGATGGTGGTCGAGGACGGCTGCACGGTGTGGACGTCGGTGCCGGTGGAGGGGGCGAAGTCGCCGTCGTCGCCGTAGGTGGCGCTGATGGTGTACGGACTGCCGGACGTCTCCGCGTAGGCGTGGGTCACCGCCGCCACACCGGCCACGCTGGGGGCGGTGACCGTCGGGGTGCCGTCGCCGAAGTCGAAGGTGACGGTGCCGTTGGTGGTGCCCGAACCCGGGGCGACGACCGCCACGTTGGCGGTGACGGTCACGGGCTGGCCGACCTCGGTCGGGTCGGGCGAGGAGAAGACGGTGGTGGAGGTGGCCGCCGGGTTCACGGTCTGGGTGAGGGTGTCCGTGGATCCGGTGAAGCTCACGTCCCCGTCGTAGGTGGCGGTGACGGTGTAGGGGCTGCCCGCGGTGTCCGGGTAGGCGTGGACGGCGATCGCCGTCCCGTCGGCGAGGGGCGCCCGGACCGCCTGCGTGCCGTCGCCGAAGTCGAAGGTGACCGTGCCGGGCGGGGTCCCCGCGCCAGGCTGCCCCGATGCCACGGTCGCGGTGAAGGTGACCGGCTGGCCCGTCACGGACGGATTCGGCGCGGAGCTCAGCGTCGTGGAGGACGAGGCCGGGGTGACCGTCTGGATGTCCAGCCCGGTCGACCCGGTGAAGTCGTCGTCCCCGCTGTAGACCGCGGTGATGGTGTACGGACTGCCCGCTGTCGAGGCGTAGACATGGCTGGTCGTCCCCGTGTCGCCGGTCAGCGGGACGGTGACGGTCGTGGTGCCGTCGCCGAAGTCGAACGTCACGGTCCCGGTGGCGGTGCCCGCGGCGGGCGGCAGGACCGCCACCGTCGCGGAGACGGTCACCGCCTCGCCGACGGCGGACGGGTCCGGGGTGGTGCTCACCGTCGTCGCGGTGGCCGAGACGTCCATCTCCACCGGCTGGACGGCGGTGCCGGTGGACGTGGCGAAGTTGTCGTCACCGCTGTAGGTGGCGGTGATGGTGTACGGGCTGCCCGCAGTGGAGACGTAGGCGTGCGTCGTCGTGGCCACACCGTTCGCGACCGGCACGGTGGCGGTCGTGGTGCCGTCGCCGAAGTCGAAGGTCACGGTGCCGGTCGGCGCGCCCGCGCCCGGCGGCACCGGCGCCACCCGCGCGATCAGCGTCACGGTCTGGCCCACCGCCGACGGAGTCGGCGACGAGGTCACGACGGTGGTGGTCGCGGCCGGTGTGACGGCGTGGACGAGGGTGTTCTCGGACGGGGCGAAGTCGCCGTCGCCGCCGTACTCGGCCGCGATGGTGTACGGGCTGCCCGCCGTGCCGGCGTAGGCGTGGGTGACCGTGGCCGAGCCGTTCACCAACTCGGCGGTGACCGCCGGGGTGCCGTCCCCGAAGTCGATGGTGACCGGCCCGGTCGGGGTGCCCGCGCCGGGCCCGGTGGGGGCCACGGTGACCGTGACCAGCTCCCCGGTGACGGTCGGGTCGGGCGTGGCGGTGATCGTGGTGGCGGTTTCGGCCGGGTCGACGGGGTGGAGGCGGGTGCCGACGGACGCCACGAAGTTGGCGTCGCCGTCGTAGTCGGCGGTGACCGTGTACGGACTGCCGACCGCGGTGGTGTAGGCGTGATCGGTGGCCGCCGAACCGCCGGTGAGGGGGAGGGCGACGGGTGCGGTGCCGTCGCCGAAGTCGAAGGTGACCGTGCCGGTCGGCGTGCCGGAGGCGGGGGGCACGGCCGTGACGGTCGCGGTGAAGGTCACCGTCTCGCCGGTCACCGAGGGGGACGGCGAGGCGGTCAGCACCGTGGTCGACACGCCCTGGACGACCTGATGGGTGTCGGCCGCCGAGGACGTCAGGAAGTTGGTGTCGCCGCTGTAGGTGGCCGTGACCGTGTACGGGGTCGCCGACTCCGGGTTGGTGTGGTCGACCGTGGCCGTGCCGCCGGTCACGGGTGCCGTGACGGGTGGCGTGCTGTCGCTGAACTCGAACGTCACCGTGCCGGTGGGCGAACCGGCCCCCGGGGTGTCGGGGGTGACCTTCGCGATGAACGTCGTGGACTGCCCCACGCTGGACGGGTCGGGCACGGAGCTGAGGGCGGTGGCGGTGGCGGCCGGTTCGACGGTCTGGGTGTCGGTGCCGCTGGACGCGGTGAAGTCCACGTCGCCGTTGTAGGTGGCGGTGACCGTGTAGGGGCTGCCCGCGGTGTCGGTGTAGGTGTACGTGGTGGTCGCGGTGTCACCGGAGAGGGGCGCGGTGAGGGGCGGGGTGCCGTCCCCTGGGTCGAAGGTGACCGTCCCGGTGGGGGTGCCCGCGCCGGGTGGCACGGCCGTGACCGTGGCGGTGAAGGTCACGGGGTCGCCCACCGCCGAGGGGTCGGGCGCGGTGGTCACGGCGGTCGCGGTGGCGGCCGGCTGGACGCTCTGCGAGTCGGTGCCGAGGGACGTCAGGAAGTTCGTGTCGCCGCTGTAGGTGGCCGTGATGGCGTACGGGCTGCCGGAGGCGCCGGTGTAGGTGTGCGCGGCCGTCGCCTGGCTCGCGGACACGGGCTGGGTGACGGTCGGGGTGCCGTCGCCGAAGTCGAAGGTGACCGTGCCGGTCGGCGTTCCCGCCCCCGGGGAGACCGCCGTGACCGTGGCGGTGACGGTCACCGGCTCGCCCACCGCCGAAGGATCGGGTGCGGAGGACACGGCGGTCGCGGTCGAGGACCGCCCCACCGACTGGAGGTCCGTCCCCGTGGAGGCGGTGAAGTTCGTGTCGCCGTTGTAAGTGGCGGTGATGGTGTAGGGGCTGCCGGTGGTGTCGGTGTAGGTGTGGCCGGTGGTCGCCGTGCCATCGGCGAGGGGTGCCGTCACGGTCGGGGTGCCGTCGCCGAAGTCGAAGGTGACCGTCCCGGTGGGGGCGCCCACACCGGGCGGTACGGCCGTGACCGTGGCGGAGACGGTCACCGGCTGGCCGACGACGGACGGATCCGGTGCGGAGCTCACCGCGGTGGCCGTCCCCGCCTGCTCGACGATCTGGGCGTCCGTGCCCGTGGAGGCGGTGAAGTTCGTGTCGCCGTCGTACGTGGCGGTGACCGGGTACGGGCTGCCGGAGACGTCCGCGTACGCGTGGGTCACCGTGGCCGCACCGTTCGTCAGCGGCTGGGTCACGGCCGTGGTGCCGTCGCCGAAGTCGAACGTCACCGTGCCGGTGGGCGCACCGGCCCCCGGCGGCGCGGGGGCCACCTGGGCGACGAAGGTGACGGTCTGTCCGGGCACGGACGGATCGGGGGCGGAGTTCACCGCGGTGGTGGTCGATGCCTGGCCGACGGTCTGGGTGTCCGTGCCCGTCGAGGCCGTGAAGTACGGATCGCCGCCGTACTCGGCGGTGACGGCGTACGGGGCGATCGACGGCGCGGCGTAGACGTGGCTCACCGTGGCCGTACCACCCGTGAGGGAGACGGTCACGGTCGGGCTGCCGTCGCCGAAGTCGAAGGTGACGTTGGAGGTGGGGGTGCCCGCCGTGGGCGGAACGCCCGCCACCACGGCGGTGAAGGTCACCGGCTGGCCGACGACGGAGGGGTCGGGCGCGGAGGTGACTTCCGTGGTGGACGGCGCCACGTAGTTGAAGCCGTCCGGAACCGTCACGCCGCCCCCGGCGGTGGTGACGGTGATGTCGGCGGGGCCTGGCACGTTCGGGGGCGTCACCACGACGAGCAGGGTGTCGGAGATCGACCCGAAGGACGTGGCGGGGACGCCGCCGAAGGTGACGGCGGTGACATGCCCGAGCCCGGTGCCGGTCAGGACGACGGGCTCACCGCCCGCGGTGGACCCCGTGGTCGGGCTGACGTCGGTGACGACCGGCACGGCGGCGTAGGTGTAGAGCAGCCGGTTGCTCACCCCGCCCACCGTGATGACGTAGACCGGAACGGTGCCGGGCCCCGAGGCCGGGGGAGCGGTCACGAGGAGGTGCTGGTCGGACACGGCCGTGGGGTGGGCGACGGAGTCGCCGAAGTGCACCAGCCCCGCGGTGCTCAGATTGACGCCGGTGAGCTCGACGATGTCGCCCCCGCCGAGCGGTCCGGCGACGGGCGCGATGTCGGTCAGGGTGGGCCAGGGGAGGTAGAAGAACGAGCCGATGGGGGCCGTGCCGCCCGGGGTGGTGACATACACCGGTACCGAGCCCGACCCCGAAGGGCTCACCGCGACGATGGTCTGGTCGTCGAGGACGGAGAAGCTCGCCGCCCGGCGGGTGCCGAAGAACACGTCCGTGGCGCCCGAGAAGTGGCTGCCGATGACGGTCACCAGCGTCCCGCCGCTGTACGGGCCCTGGTCGGGGAAGATCCCGGCGAACTGGTTGAAGAGCTCGTACGCGCCCAGCGGGCGAACGGCCTCGAGGCCCGACCGCGCCCCGGGGAGCACCGGCCGGTCCGGATCGCCGGGGAGGGGGCCCATCAGGGTGCCGCGGCGGAGGGCGGCCAGCGCGTCGAGGCGGTCGAGCGCCGTGCGCACCACCAGCCGGTCGGGCATGCTCCGCGCCGGGAGCGGGATCGGCGCGCTCAGCGTCGGAACGAGCCTGTGGGATTCCGGATCGACGACGGCGATGCAGTTCTCACCGGGATCGGTGACGAGGATGAGTCCCAACGGGCGACAGGGCATGACGGCTCCGATCTGGCAAGGCGTCTTCCACTCCGCCGGAAAGGATGGGCAGCCCACCGGAATCGGACGGATTCAGTAACCCATTCCGGTGGGACCCGGGCAATATCCTTGGCCGCGGCTCACCCGAATGGCGCAGCGCGCACCGCCCCGCCCGCCCGTTGTCCCGCCCCGCCCCGCCCCGCCCCGCCCCGCTCCGCCGTCCCGGACTCGGAGCCGGACGGACTCCCCGGTCAGGCGAACCAGCCCTGCGGACGCGGACGCGTATTGCGCCAGATGTGCTTGGCCTCCCGGTACTCCGCGAGCCCGCTGGGCCCCAACTCCCGCCCGGTCCCGGACTGTTTGAACCCGCCCCACTCCGCCTGCGGGAGACAGGGGTGGTAGTCGTTGATCCAGACGGTGCCCAGCCGCAGCCGCGAGGCCACCCGCTCCGCCCGCCCCTCGTCGCCGGACCATACGGCCCCGGCGAGCCCGTACACGGTGTCGTTGGCCAGCCGCACCGCCTCGTCCTCACCGGCGAAACGTTCAACCGTGAGCACCGGCCCGAAGGACTCGTCGGCCAGCACCGACATCCC
Organism: Streptomyces iranensis; assembly: GCF_017874715.1. GTDB lineage: Bacteria > Actinomycetota > Actinomycetes > Streptomycetales > Streptomycetaceae > Streptomyces > Streptomyces iranensis. The sequence goes on from NZ_JAGGLR010000030.1 coordinate 144,947, forward strand.
GCTGTGGCAGCGGTCGAGGACGGTCGGCAGGAAGTAGTAGCCGTCGGCCAGGGCCGGATCGTCGGGGCGGGTGCCACCGCAGCGCAGCCGGGCGCCCTCCGCGAGCCCGGCCGCCACATACGCCTCGACCTTGGCCCGGTGCGCGGCCGAGATCAGCGGGCCGGTCTGGGCCCGCTCGTCGAACGGCCCGCCGAGCCGGATGCCCCGGGCCCGGCGCACGACCTCCTCGACGAAGGCGTCGTGCACCGGATCCTCCACCAGCAGCCGGGCCCCGGCCGAGCAGACCTGCCCGGAGTGGAGGAAGACCGCGGTGAGCGCGTAGTCCACGGCCGTGTCGAAGTCCGCGTCGGCGAAGACCACATTGGGGTTCTTGCCGCCCAGCTCCAGCGAGGTCCGCTTGACCGTGCCCGCGGCCGCGGCCATGATCCGGCGCCCGGTCCGCAGCCCCCCGGTGAAGGACACCATGTCCACATCGGGGTTGTCGGTGAGCGGGGCCCCGGCCTCGGCGCCGGGGCCGAGCACCAGATTGGCCACCCCGTCCGGCAGTCCGGCCTCCGCCAGCAGCCGCATCAGGGCGATCGCGGTGCTGGGGGTGAGCTCACTGGGCTTCAGTACGAAGGTGTTGCCCGCGGCGAGCGCGGGCGCCACCTTCCACGCGGTCTGCAGCAGCGGATAGTTCCACGGGGTGATCAGCGAGCAGACCCCGACCGGTTCATAGACCACCCGGCTGACGGAGTGCTCGCTGCCGGTGTCCACGACCCGGTCCGCCTCGGTGCGCACCAGCTGTCCGTAGTAGCGGAAGCACGCCACCACACCGTCGATGTCGACGTCGCTCTCGGCCAGGCGCTTCCCCGTGTCCAGGGACTCGGCGCGGGCGAGCGCGGCCTTGTCGCGCTCCACCAGACCGGCGACGCGCAGCAGCAGATCGCCGCGCGCCCCGACCGGGGTACGGGGCCAGGGCCCCTGGTCGAATGCCTGCCGGGCGGCGGCGATCGCCTCGGCCGCGTCCTTGCCGCCGCCCTCGTCGACGACCGCCACCAGCGATCCGTCGGCCGGGCAGCGGATCTCCCGGGTGCGCTCGTCGATCGAGCCGGTCCACTGGCCACCGATGAAGAGGTCCGTCACGGGCATTCCTCCGCTTCCGGGGTCGGGACATGGTCGGTCACCCATCGGTGGAAGGCGCCGATGTGGTGTTCGCTGGGGACGAGCACCCCGCCGTCGCGGTAGGCGCGGGAGTCCATGGCGGGCTGGGTGCGCTCACAGGCGTCGAAGTCCTGGGTGTTGACCCGGTGGAACAGCTCCACCGACTTCGACAGATCCCGATCGGACGCCACCACTTCGGGTGCGTAGAGCCAATCGCATTCGACCAGCGTGTGATCGGGAGCGAGCGGGAACATCCGGTGCATGATCACGTGGTCGGGGACCAGATTGAGGAAGACCTGCGGCCGTACCGTGATCGCGTAGTAGCGGCGGTCCTGCTCGTCGGCGATCCCCGCGAACCGGTCGAACCCCTCGCTGCCGTCCACCGTGAACCCCTGCGCCTCCTCGGCGAACTCGGCGCCGTGCCCGACGAAGTACTGCGCCGCCAGCCCGTCGGCGAACTCCGGGAGCACCTCGGTGAGTTCGGGGTGAATCGTCGCGCAGTGGTAGCACTCCATGAAGTTCTCGACGATCAGCTTCCAGTTGGCCCTGACGTCGTAGGAGATCCGGCGGCCCAGCGCCAGCCCCGCCACGCCGTAGCGCTCCACGGAGTCCGTGTCGCCGAGCCGCTCGGCCACCTCCCCGATCACCGTCTCCTCGAACGACGGTGGCTCCTCGGCCAGGCAGACCCAGACATAGCCGAGCCATTCGCGAAGCCGTACCGGCACCAGCCCGCGCTCGACCCGGTCGACATCGGGCATCTTCTGAAGATTGGGGGCGGCGGTGAGCCGGCCGTCCAGATCGTAGGTCCACGCGTGGTACGGGCACTGCAGCGAGCGCCGCACCGTACCGGACTCCTCGGTGCACAGCCGGGCGCCGCGGTGGCGGCAGATATTGAGGAACGCCCGCGCCTCACCCCGCCGGTTGCGGGTGATCAGCACGCTCTCCCGGCCGACCTGCACGGTGCGGAAGGCACCCGGCCGGTCCAGATCGGCCCCGCGCACCGCGCAGAACCACATGGCCTCGAACAGGTGCTCCTGCTCCCGGCGGAAGACCCCGGGAGCGGTGTACCAGTGGCCGGGGAGAGTGGCGAGCAGACTGGGGGGCGTGATGGCGGGGGACTCGGGAGCCACAGTCATGGGTTCTCCTCAGGCGGTCGCGGCGGTCAGCCGGCGGGGGTCGAAGAGCTCGATGGGGTGGGCGGTGTCACCGGTGAGTGCCGTGGGGGCCGCCAAGCGGTCGTCTCCCGCTCCCGCGGCGCTCGGTGTCAGCGGCGGATGCGCTCCATGCGCGGGTCGAAGAGGGGCTCGGCGGCGACGGTCGCGGGCACCTTCTCGCCGAAGTACTCGATGTGGACGGCGGTGCCGGGCACGGCGGCCGCGGCGGGCAGCCAGGCGTAGGCGACGGTCCGGCCGATGGTGTAGCCGTAGGACGCGCTGGTCACATAGCCCGCCGGGACGCCGTCGGCGTACACCGGCTCCTTGCCCATGACGACCGCGGCCGGGTCGTCCAGGGTGAGACAGGTCAGCCTGCGCGCCGCCGTCTCCTCGGAGCGGCCCTCGAGCGCCGCACGCCCGGTGAAGTCACCCTTGTTCATCCGGACGGCGAAGCCGACCCCGGCCTCGTAGGGATCGTGCTCAGTGGTCATGTCATGGCCCCAGGCGCGATAGCCCTTCTCCAGCCGCAGGCTGTTGAAGGCCGAGCGCCCGGCGGCGATCACACCCAGGCGCTGTCCGGCCTCCCACAGGGTGTCCCACAGCCGCAGGCCCATGTCGGCGGTGGTGTACAGCTCCCAGCCGAGCTCGCCGACGTAACTCAGCCGCATCGCGGTCACCGGGACATGGCCGATATAGGTCTGCCTGGCCTTGAAGTAGCCGAACGCCTCGTGCGAGAAGTCGTCGCGGGTCAGCGGTTGGACCAGCTCCCGGGCGAGCGGGCCCCACACGCCGACGCAGCAGGTGCCCGGGGTGATGTCGGCGACATGGATGTCATCGGGCGCGTGGCGCAGCAGCCAGTCCAGGTCCAGTCCGCCGTTGGCGCCCACCTGGAAGTGGTGCTCCGAGAGCCGGGCGACGGTGAGGTCGCTGCGGATGCCCCCGGCCTCGTCCAGCAGCAGGGTGTAGGTGACCGCGCCGGGCTTCTTCGCCAGCTGATTGGTGGTCATGCGCTGCAGGAAGTCCAGCGCGCCGGGGCCGGTGACCGCCAGCCGCTTGAGCGGTGTCATGTCGTACAGCGCGACCCGCTCCCGGGTGGCCCTGGCCTCGGCGGCGGCGATGGGCGACCAGTAGCGGGCCGACCAGGCGTCGCGCGGGGGCAGTTCGACGGACTCGGCGAGCGGGGCGTTCGCCTCGTACCAGTGCGGCCGCTCCCAGCCCGCCGCCTCCAGGAAGTGGCCGCCCAGCTCGCGCTGCCGGACGTGGAAGGGGCTGACCCGCAGCGGACGGGGCTGCTCCATCGGCTGCAGCGGATGGATGACGTCGTAGACCTCGACGAAGTTCTGCTGACCCCGCTCGGTGACGTAGGCGGGGGAGCGCTGGGCGTCCTCGAAGCGGTACAGATCGCATTCATGGACGTCCATGCCCGGCCGCCCGTCCGTCATCCACTCGGCCACGGCCCGCGCCACGCCCGCGGAGTGGGTCACCCACACCGCCTCGGCCAGCCAGAAGCCGCGCACCTCGCGGGACTCGCCGATCAGCGGCATACCGTCGGGGGTGAAGGAGAAGACGCCGTTGAAGCCCTCCTCGACCCGGCTCGCGCCGAGCGCGGGGAGCAGCTTGACGCTGTCCTCCCAGCTGGGGGCGAAGTCCTCCGGGGTGAACGGCAGCGAGGACGGCATCACCGGGGCGTCGTCGTACGCGGGCAGCCCCGCCGGGTCGACGGGGAGCGGACGGTGGGCGTAGCTGCCGATGCCGATGCGGTCGGTGTGCTCGCGGTAGTACAGATCGCGGTCCTGGAACCGCAGGATCGGCTTGCTCGCCTCCGTACGGGGGTCGTTCACCCCCGCGAGCTCGGGCAGCGGCCCGGTCTTGGCGTACTGGTGGGCCAGCGGCTGCAGCGGGACGGGGACCCCCGCCATCGCGCCGATCAGCGGGCCCCAGAAGCCGGCGGCGGAGACCACGATGTCGGCCGGGAAGGTACCCCGGTCGGTGACGACGGCGGTCACCCGGCCGCCCTCCCGCTCGATGGCGGTCACCGTGTGCCGGTCCAGGAACCGGGCGCCGTGCGCGGTGGCCCGCTCCATCTGGGCGCGGGAGGCGAGCAGCGCCCGTGCCAGTCCGTCGTCCGGGGTGTGGAGGCCGCCGAGGATCCGCTCCGGGTCCAGCATCGGCCACATCTCGGCGCACCGGGCCGGGCCGAGCAGCTCGGCCCGTACGCCCCAGGAGGCAGCGAGACCGGCCTTGCGGTGCAGATCGGCCCAGCGCTCCTCGCTGGTGGCGATCTCCAGACCGCCCACCGGGTTGAAGCAGGGCAGCCCGTCGACCTCGAGGGAGGAGAACTTCTCCACGGTGTACCGGGCGAGGTCGGTCAGGGTCTTGGAGGGGCTGGTCTGGAAGACCAGACCGGGGGCGTGCGAGGTCGAGCCGCCGGGGGCGAGCAGCGGGCCCTGCTCCAGGACGGTGACGTCCCGCCGGCCACGGGCGGTCAGCTCATCGGCGAGCGAGCAGCCGACGATGCCTGCACCGACGATCACAACACGGGAGCCCATTCGCGCGTTCACAGGACCACCACCGACCGCAGCACCTCGCCGCGCTGCATCTTCGCGAACGCGGCCTCGACCTCGTCCAGCGTGATCGTCTCGCTGACGAACGCCTCCAGATCCAGCTTGCGGCTGAGGTGGAGGTCGACCAGGACCGGGAAGTCCCGGCTGGGCAGGCAGTCGCCGTACCAGGACGACTTGAGCGCGCCGCCCCGCGAGAACAGATCGATCAGCGGCAGATCGATGCGCATCTCCGGGTCCGGCACCCCGACCTGCACCAGCACCCCGGCCAGATCGCGCATATAGAAGCCCTGGGCGTAGGTCTCGGGGCGGCCCACCGCGTCGATGACCACATTCGCGCCGAAGCCCCCGGTCAGCTCGCGCACCGCCTCGACCGGGTCCGTACCACGGGAGTTGACGGTGTCGGTGGCGCCGAAGCGGGTCGACGCGTCCAGCTTGGCGTCGTCGATGTCCACGGCGATCACCCGGCGGGCCCCGGACAGCGAGGCCCCGGCGATCGCGGCGTTGCCGACGCCGCCGCAGCCGATGACCGCGACCGTGTCGCCGTTGGACACCCCGCCGGTGTGCACGGCCGCGCCGTACCCGGCCATCACCCCGCAGCCGATCAGGCCCGCCGCCTCGGGGCGTGCCGAGGGGTCGATCTTCACCGCCTGCCCGGCCGCGACCAGCGTCTTCTCGGCGAACGCGCCGATGCCCAGCGCCGGGCTGAGCGGGGTGCCGTCGGTCAGGGTCATCGGCTGGGCGGCATTGCGGCTGTCGAAGCAGTACCACGGGCGGCCCCGGCGGCAGGAGCGGCAGCCGCCGCACGGCGCCCGCCAGGCCAGGACCACATAGTCGCCCGGGGCGAGTGCGGTGACGCCGGGGCCCACGGCCTCGACCATGCCGGCCGCCTCATGCCCGAGCAGATACGGGAATTCGTCACCGATCGCGCCGTCCCGGTAGTGCAGGTCGGTGTGGCACACCCCGCACGCCTGCACTCCCACCAGCACCTCACCGGGGCCGGGCTCGGGCACGAGAACGGGCACCACTTCCACCGGGGCGCCCTTTTTGACCGCGACGACGGCGCGGGCTTCTTGCGGCATGGCTCACTCCTCTGTTCTCCTGCGATCGCAGGGACCGGTGCACGGGAGCTGGCATGACTGCCTCGAAGGAGGGTGAGACCGAGGCCGTTCAACGGCCGCCGGTTACCCCCCAGTTGCGTATAGCGCGGCGTGTTGCGCGATGGGAGACATCCTGAAAGTCGCCGCCCCGTGCGGTCAAGGGGTGCGCGTAAACCGTCTGTGAACCGGCGCTGACGGGGGAATTCGCGTAGATCGCACGCCTCACGGAAGGCCCTGGGCACAGACGCGACGAGGGGGCCGGAGTCGTCCGGCCCCCTCGTCGGGTGGGTGGGGTGGTGGGTTGGCTCAGCCGGGGAAGCCCATCCGCCGGGACAGCTCCTCGGCGGTCTTCACGGCGTACTCGGCCAGATCGGGCAGCCGGCTCTGGGCCATCCGGTATGCCGGTCCCGAGACGCCGATCGCGCCCATGACCGCGCCGTCGTGGCCGCGCACCGGCGCCGCCACCGCGTTCAGCCCGATCTCCAGCTCCTCACAGGAGTAGGCGAACCCGCGCTCGGCCGCCGTCTCCAGCTGCTGCCGCAGCTCGGCGGCGGTGGTGATGGTGTGCTCGGTGAACCGCGGCAGCTTCCGCGTCACCAGCCGCTCCCGGCGCTCGCCCGACAGATGCGCGAGCAGCACCTTGCCGCTCGCGGTCGCGTGCAGCGCGGTGCGCCGCCCCAGCCAGTTGAAGGCGGTCACCGCGGCGGCGCCGCGCGCCTGCATGATGTTGACCGCCGCGTCCCCGTCCAGGACGGCGATATTGGCCGTCTCGCCGGTCTCGTCGGCCAGCGCCCGGCACACCGGGGCGCCCTCCTGCGAGATGTCCAGGCGGATGGCGGCGGCGCCCGCGAGTCTGAGCACCCCGGCGCCCAGGTAGTACTTCCCCCGGTCCCGTTCCTGTCCGACGAGTCCGCGGTTCTCCAGGACGCCGAGCAGCCGGAAGGCGGTCGACTTGTGGACCCCCAGCTCGTCGGCGATCTCGGTCACTCCGGCCTCGCCGAGTCTGGCAAGGATCTCCAGGACGCTGACCGCCCTGTCCACCGACTGCACTGCCCCGGCGGCCCCCCGCTTCTCCTCGGCCCGATCCTCGGTCGTGTTCGTCATGGTTCTGATCTCACCATCCGACGGCTCTGCGTGGGGCCCCTCGGGCCGGGGAACTCTTGACGGCTGCCTTCCCGATCTGGATTCTGTTGCGCATCGCGCTTTTCAGTGCACTATCCACAACGCATGATACCGATCAACGTGAGGGGGGCCAATGATTCCCGTCTGCCGTATCGAGGACCTGCCGGAGGGTGAGTCGGTGCGTATCGAGGCCGGCGACGCCACCGCGCCGATCGCGGTGTTCCACACCGACGGTGCGTTCTACGCCATCGACGACACCTGCAGCCACCAGGACGCCTCCCTCTCCGACGGGTGGCTGGAAGGCTGCTACGTGGAATGCCCGCTGCACGCCGCGCTGTTCGATCTGCGATCCGGCGAGCCGACCTGTCTGCCCGCCCGTAAGCCCGTACGGACCCACGCTGTCACGGTCGTGGACGGAATGCTGTATGTCCACCCCGCGGTGCAGACCGTTCCCGGCCAGCCCGTGCACGCGGCGCCGGAAGAAGCCGTGGCATGACGGCGGTCAGGACGGTCACCGTGGTCGGGGCCTCGCTCGCGGGTCTGCACGCGGCGCGGGGCCTGCGCTCCCAGGGGTACGACGGACGGCTGGTCGTCGTCGGCGAGGAGCGCCATCGCCCCTACGACCGCCCGCCGCTGTCCAAGGAGTTCCTGACCGGGGACGGCGACCCGGGCGAGGGCCTGGGCCCGCTCGCCCTCACCGACCCCGAGGAGGAGGCCGAGCTGGACGCCGAGTGGCTGCTCGGCATCCGGGCCGAGGCGCTGGACACCGCGGCCGGGGAGATCCGTCTCACCGGCGGCCGCGCCCTGCGCACCGACGGCGTCGTCATCGCCACCGGAGCCACGCCCAGAACGCTGCCCCTCCCGCCGCTGGACGGGGTGCACACCCTGCGCACCCTCGACGACGCGCTCCGGCTCCGCGCCGAACTCCGCGCGGGCGCCGAGCGGGCGGTGGTGATCGGCGCGGGCTTCATCGGCGCCGAGGTGGCCTCCTCCTGTGCCGCACTCGGGCTCGACGTCACCGTCGTGGAGGCCGCGCCGCTGCCGCTGGTGCCCCAACTGGGCGAGGAGATGGCCCGGGTGTGCGCCGGGCTGCACGCGCGGGGCGGGGCCACCCTGCTGTGCGGCACCGGTGTGGCCGGTCTGCGCGGAGCCGGCCGGGTCACCGGTGTGGAGCTCACCGACGGGCGGGTGCTGCCCGCCGATGTGGTGGTCGTCGGTGTCGGGGTGCGTCCCGTCACCGGGTGGCTGGAAGGCTCCGGTCTGGCCCTGGACGACGGGGTGCGGTGCGACGAGGGCTGTGTCACCGCGCTGCCGGGCGTCGTGGCCGTGGGGGACGTGGCCCGGCTGGCCCAGCCGGGCACCGCCCGCACCGTCCGGGCCGAGCACTGGACCAGCGGCATGCTCCAGGGCGACGTGGCCGCCCGCAATCTGCTCGCCGGGTCCACCGTCGAACGCTTCGACGCGCTCCCCTACTTCTGGTCCGACCAGTACGGCGCGCGCATCCAGTACGCCGGGCGGCGCGCATCCGGGGACACGGTCCGGATCCTCGAGGGGGACCCGGCCGACGGCGGCGGCTTCCTCGCCGTCTACGAACGCGACGGGGTCCCCACCGCCGCCCTCGGCGTGGACCGGCCCCGGCCCTTCATGCGGCTGCGCCGCGAGCTGGCCCGCGCTCCGCAGCCGGCCGGGAGGTGACCGTCGGGTCCGCCTCACGGGCCCGTTCCCGGCGGCGTTGGCGGCGCATCTCGCGGGCCGTGCTGCTGGGCCGGGACACCACCCCGTAGCGCTGGCGCCAGACCTGCCGGGTCACCCACACGTCCAGCACCCCCCAGGTCGCCACCACCGTGCTCGCCACCGTGGCGAGCACGACGGGGAAGGCGGACCACGAGCCCGCCAGGGTGCACAGCAGGGCGACCATCACCTCCACCAGAGTCACGGCGATGATGATGACCGCCCGCACCGCCGCCGTACGGACGGGATCGGGCAGCCGCCGCCTGCGCGCCGGCTCCTCGGTCCACAACGGCCGGACCCCGTGCGCCGGGATGTCGCGATCCTTGTCCATCGCGTCCATGACGCTCCCACCCCTTTCCATGCTCTGCCCCGGCGCGGCCGAGTCAGATAGCGGGACTTGGGTCGTATGCCCCCTAGTGTGCCCGGTTGGATCACGAATGGCACCGACCACGGGTTCCCCCGGGGAGGGGAAAACAAGCCACGCGCCGCCGAATGGCCGTATGCGGCGACCGGGGAGGGGTATCGAGCGGTGGGTGGTAAGTCGGGGAATCACCCGACAACTCCCGATCACGGACTGTAAGGGACTCCCTGCATCAAGTGGACACGCCTTCGAACTGTTCCACCGGCAGTAGTAGGCTCGCGCCCGCTCGGTGTCGGAACTCGGAACCCCGCCCCTGGAATTCGGGGTAGACGTTAGGGAGGCCATGCGCTTTCGCGGTAAGTCCATCCGCAGGAAGATCGTGGCGCTGTTGCTGGTGCCGCTCGTGTCGCTGACGGCGATATGGGCGTTCGCCACGGTGATCACCGGTCGCGAGGCAATGCAACTGCTGGACGCGTCCGACATCATCGACAAGGCGGGCCAGCCGGCCGAGGACGCGGTGCACGCCGTCCAGAAGGAACGCCGCCAGACGCTCATCCTGCTGGCCGATCCGCGGCAGTCGGACGCCCTGCCCGTGCTCCACTCCATGCAGCGCAAGACCGACCAGGCGATCGACATGCTGCGGGCCGCCGAGTCGGACGGCGATGTGCACGGCAAGATGAACGACGACTCCGAGGAACAGCTCGACAACATCCTCAAGGCCGCGGACGGACTGGACAGTCTGCGCCGCAAGGTCGAGGACGACGGCATCTCCTCGACCCAGGCGTATGAGTATTACAACAAGCTCGTCGACCTCTGCTACACCTTCCGCAGCTCCCTCCACGCGGTGCCCGACACCGACCTCGACAAACAGGGCCGCGCGCTGGTCGCCATGATCCGCGCCCGGGAGGCGCTCTCCCGTGAGGACGCGCTGTACGCCTCGGCGCTGACGGCGCGCAAGATGACGCTGGCGGACCTTCAGGCGATGTCCGACCTCATCGCCGAGCGCACTCTGCTCTACGAGATCAACCTGCCGATCCTCCCCGACTCCGAGCAGAAGGTCTTCGCCGACTACCGGCGCACCAACGCCGCCCCCGCCGCCCTGCGCGTGGCCGAGGGCAAGATCCTCTCCTCGATGGACCCCGCCACCGCCATCAAGTCGCTGGACCAGGAGCACTGGGAGGCCGCGGCCCAGCCCGTCCTCAACGACTACGACCGGCTGGGCGAGGAGGCCACCGACCGGCTCCAGAAGCGCATCGACCCGGTGGCCAGCAGCGTGATGCTCAAGGCGGGCATCGCCGGCATCCTCGGCCTGATCGCCCTCATCGTCTCCATCTTCGTCTCGTTCCGCATCGGCCGCAGCCTGGTCCGCGATCTGTCCCGGCTGCGCAGGGACGCCCAGGAGGTCTCCGGCGTCCGGCTGCCGAGCGTGATGCGCCGCCTCGGCGCGGGCGAGCAGATCGACGTGGAGACAGAGGCGCCCCGGCTGGACTACGGCCCCGATGAGATGGGCCAGGTCGGCCAGGCCCTCAACACCCTCCAGCGGGCCGCCGTCGAGGCCGCCGTCAAACAGGCCGAACTCCGCCAGGGCGTCTCCGAGGTCTTCGTCAACCTCGCCCGCCGCAGCCAGGTGCTGCTGCACCGTCAGCTCACCCTCCTGGACACCATGGAGCGGCGCACCGAGGACACCGACGAGCTGTCCGACCTGTTCCGCCTGGACCACATGACCACCCGCATGCGGCGGCACGCCGAGGGTCTGGTCATCCTCTCCGGCGCGGCCCCCTCCCGGCAGTGGCGCAAGCCGATCAAGCTGATGGACGTCGTGCGCGCCGCCGTCGCCGAGGTGGAGGACTACGAGCGGATCGAGATCCGCCGACTGCCGCGGATCGCGGTCGTCGGCCCGGCCGTCGGCGACCTCACCCACCTCGTCGCCGAACTCCTGGAGAACGCCACCGTCTTCTCGCCGCCGCACACCGCCGTCCAGGTGCACGGCGAGCGGGTCGCCAAGGGCTTCACCCTGGAGATCCACGACCGCGGTCTCGGCATGACGCCCGACGCGCTGCTGGAGGCCAACCTCCGGCTCGCCGAGACCCCCGAGTTCGAGCTCTCCGACACCGACCGGCTCGGGCTGTTCGTGGTCAGCCGGCTCGCCCAGCGGCAGGGGGTGCGGGTCTCGCTCCAGCCCTCCCCGTACGGCGGCACCACGGCCATCGTGCTCATCCCCTCCAACCTGCTCACCGACGACGGCACCCGGGGGGACACCGACGACCGCGACACCGGCGGCCGTCACACCGACACCGCGCGGCACGGCGTGGGCGACGTCCGGCTCGGGCCAGCCGACGAGGCCGAGCCGGCCTCCCCGCTCGCCTCCCTGACCGCGGCCCTGGCCCACGAGGCCCACCACGACGACGCCGACGAGGACGACGAAGTGGGCGGCATCTTCCGCGCCCGCGGCCTCAAGACGCGCCAGTCCGTGCGCACCGGACCCGTTCCGTCCACCGTGGAGCAGCACCAGCAGGCTCCGGACGGCCCGGACCCCGAACCGGGCGGCGGCCCCGCGCCGCTGCCCCGCCGTGTCCCGCCGGTCCTGGTCGCCGACCACGGCCGGCCGGTCGAGGGCACGGCCGGCGGACGGCAGAGCCGTGTCCAGGGCCCGGGGCAGCCGTCCTGGGCCGAGCGCTCCGAACGCCAGGGCCAGGACCAGGCCCAGGGCCGTGACCAGGGCCCGCGGCGCACGGGGCCGGAGCGCCGGGGACCGGAGCAGAGCCCGGTGCCCACTCAGCGGGCGGCCTCCGGCCTCCCCAAGCGGGTACGGCAGGCGAGCCTGGCCCCGCAGCTGAAGAACGATCCCGCACCCCCGACCGACGACCGAACCCCTGCCGGACACGATCCCGAGCGCGAAGCCGAGCAGGCGAGGGCCACCATGGCCTCGCTCCAACGGGGTTGGCAGCGCGGTCGGCGGCAGTCGGCCACCGGATCCGGAGGCGCGGACGTAAGTCCGGGAACGACACATGAGGGGGACGGTCGATGACCGCATCGAACGCCGCAGCGCCCAACGGATCGCCCAATGCGTCGGGCGAGCTGAACTGGCTGCTGGACGAACTGGTCGGAAGAGTGGGCAGCATCCGCAAGGCACTGGTGCTCTCCGGGGACGGACTCCTCACCGGCGGCTCACGCGATCTGTCCCGGGAGGACGGTGAACACCTGGCCGCCGTGGCCTCGGGCTTCCACAGCCTCGCCAAGGGCGTCGGCCGCCACTTCGACGTCGGCCGGGTCCGGCAGACCATCGTCGAGCTCGACGACGCCTTCCTGTTCGTCACCGCGGCCGGCGACGGCAGCTGTCTCGCCGTCCTGGCCGACGCCGACTCCGATGTGGGCCAGATAGCGTACGAGATGACGCTGCTGGTCAAGCGGGTGGGCGTGCATCTGGGCTCGGCCCCGCGCTCCACCGGGTGACGGAGGCCGGGGGAAATGAGCGGAGACCCGGAGCGCGCCGCCCGGTGGTTCGACGACGCGGCGGGACCGGTGGTCAGGCCCTACGCGATGACGCGGGGACGCACCCGCAGCGCCGCCGAGGAGAAGCTGGATCTGATCGCTGTCGTCGTCGCCGACAGCGCGGCCCACCGGACCGTCGCCGACCAGACGCTGTCCCCGGAACACATCGACATCGTCGAACTGAGCCGGGACAGCCCGCAGTCCGTCGCCGAGCTGGCGGCCGAGCTCGACCTTCCGATCGGCGTGATCCGTGTGCTCATAGGCGATCTGCTCCACGCCGCACTCGTCCGAGTGTCCCGGCCCGTACCTCCGGCGGAACTGCCGGACGAGAGGATTCTGCGCGAGGTGATCAATGGTCTACGGGCACTCTGACCCGGGCCGCCCTCATATCGTCGAACCGGTCACACTGAAGATACTGGTGGCCGGCGGCTTCGGGGTGGGCAAGACGACACTGGTGGGCGCGGTCAGCGAGATCAGACCGCTGCGCACCGAGGAGATCCTCACCGAGGCGGGCCGGCCGGTCGACGACATAGCGGGGGTGGAGTCCAAGACGACCACCACCGTCGCCATGGACTTCGGGCGCATCACGCTCCGCGAGGATCTGGTGCTCTACCTCTTCGGCACACCGGGCCAGGACCGGTTCTGGTTCCTGTGGGACGAGCTGGCCACCGGCGCGCTGGGCGCGGTGGTGCTGGCCGACACCCGCCGTCTCGAGGACTGCTTTGCCGCCATCGACTACTTCGAGCGGCGGAAAATCGCCTTCACCGTGGCCGTCAACTGCTTCGAGGGGGCCGACCGCTTTCCGGAGGACTCGGTGCGGGACGCCCTGGACCTCGATCCGGGCACCCCGGTCGTCCTGTGCGACGCCCGGGAGCGCGAGTCGGCCAAGCATGTGCTGATCTCGGTGGTGGAGCACGCGATGCTGGCTTCCGCGCGGGGCTGAACGGCACGGCCCGTACCCCGCCGTCCGGGGTACGGGCCGCCGTTCGCGTCGGCGGCACAGGCCGCCGTTGGCCGGCGCGGGGTGCGGCTCAGGAGCCCTCGGCCGGCTGGCCTTCCCGGTGCCAGCCGAAGCTGCGCTCCACCGCCATGCGCCAGTTGCCGTACTCGCGCGTCCGCTCCTCCTCGGTCATCCGCGGGGTCCACTCGGTATCCCGCTTCCAGTGGGCCCGCAGCTCGTCCAGGTCCTGCCAGGCGCCGGTGGCGAGCCCGGCCGCGTACGCCGCGCCCAGGCAGGTGGTCTCGGCGACCACCGGACGGATCACCGGGACGCCCAGCACATCGGCCTGATGCTGCATCAGCAGGTCGTTGGCGGTCATGCCGCCGTCGACCTTGAGCGTGCTGATCCGCACCCCGGAGTCCTGGTACATCGCGTCGACCACCTCGCGCGTCTGCCAGCTGGTCGCCTCCAGGACGGCACGGGCCAGATGAGCCTTGGTGACATAGCGGGTGAGGCCGGTGATCACACCGCGGGCGTCCGAGCGCCAGTACGGGGCGAACAGCCCCGAGAAGGCCGGGACGATGTACGCCCCGCCGTTGTCGTCCACGCTCGCGGCGAGCGGTTCGATCTCGTCGGCGGAGCGGATGATGCCCAGCTGGTCGCGGAACCACTGCACCAGCGCGCCGGTGATCGCGATCGATCCCTCCAGGCAGTAGACGGGCCGCTCCCCGCCGAGCCGGTAGCCCATCGTGGTCAGCAGCCCGCTCTTGGACGGCACCGGGCGGTCACCGGTGTTCAGCAGCAGGAAGCTGCCGGTGCCATAGGTGTTCTTGGCCTCGCCGACGCCGTAGCAGGTCTGGCCGAAGACGGCGGCCTGCTGATCGCCGAGCGCGGAGGCCACCGGCACACCGGCCAGCTGCCCGATCGCGGTGCCGTACACCTCGGCGGAGGAGCGGATCTCCGGCAGCATCGCCTCGGGGAGGCCCATCGTGGAGAGGATCGAGGTGTCCCACTGGAGGGTCCGCAGATCCATCAGCAGAGTGCGTCCGGCGTTGGTCACATCGGTGACGTGCACCCCGCCGTCGGTGCCGCCGGTGAGGTTCCAGATCAGCCAGGAGTCGATGGTGCCGAAGGCGATCTCGCCCATCTCGGCGCGGCGGCGCAACCCGGGCACATGGTCCAGCAGCCAGGCGGCCTTGGGCCCGGAGAAGTAGCTGGCCAGCGGCAGTCCGGTGGTGTCCCGGAAGCGGTCCTGGCCCACCTCGCCGCCGAGTTCCTCGCACAGGCCGGAGGTGCGGGTGTCCTGCCAGACGATCGCGTTGTGCACCGGTTTGCCGGTACGGCGGTCCCACAGGACCGTCGTCTCGCGCTGGTTGGTGATGCCCAGCGCGGTCAGCTCGTCGGCCCGCAGCCCCGCCTTGGCCAGCGCACCGGCCACCACGGCCTGCACCTTGGACCAGATCTCGGTGGCGTCGTGCTCCACCCAGCCGGGCTTGGGGAAGATCTGGCGGTGCTCGCGCTGGTCGACGGCGACGATCGCGCCGTTCCGGTCGAAGATGATGCAGCGGCTCGAGGTGGTGCCCTGGTCGATCGCGGCGACATACGTGTCCGTCGGATGCGGCATGGCGTCTCCTTCGGTCAGAAGGCTGCGTTGAAGACGAGACCCGCCAGCACGGCCCCGATCAGCGGGCCCACCACCGGTATCCAGGCGTAACCCCAGTCCGAGGTGCCCTTGTTGGGGATGGGCAGCAGGGCGTGGGCGAGGCGCGGCCCGAGGTCGCGCGCCGGGTTGATGGCGTAGCCGGTGGGCCCGCCCAGGGAGAGGCCGATGCCGACCACCAGGAAGGCGACGAGCAGGACGGAGATGCCCGAGCCGAGGACCACGGTGCCGCCGCCCTCGGCGACCGGGCCGATCCCGATGCCGTCGACCTGGCCGAACGCGAGCAGCGGCAGCACCAGCGCGGCCGTCGCGATGATCTCGGTCACGAGATTGGCCACCGGGTTCCGGATCTCCGGGACGGTGGAGAAGACCCCGAGCGTGGGCAGGGCGGTCTTCTCATCGGCGTTGGCGGCGAACTGCGCGTAGTACAGCGCCCAGGTCAGCACCGCGCCGATCACGGCGCCCACCAGCTGACCGAGGATGTAGAGCGGCACCTTGTCCCAGTCTCCGGTGTCCACGGCGACGCCCACGGTCACTGCCGGATTGAGATGGGCGCCGGACAGCGGGGCCGCGGTGTACGCGCCGGCCATGACACCGAAGCCCCAGCCGAAGGCGACCACGATCCACCCGGCCGACTTGGCCTTGGAGTGGTTCAGGGTGACGGCGGCGCAGACGCCCGCGCCGAAGAGAATCAGTATCGCGGTGCCGATGACCTCACCGGTGAATATGTCCCCATTGCTCATGGCGGCTCCTAGGACCTCGCCCGGGGCGGACGGCCCCGGTCCTCCGTGCTGGGTCGTTTCGAGCGTGCGGGTGCATCGGAATCGCCCGTGGGGGGTGACCATGGAGAGAGCCTGCGCGCGGCGACGCCGACTGACACCGCAGCAGTGTTCACCGGTGGTCAGGGGGCGTCAAGGTGATGGACGGCAACGGTGTTCGTGACAACCGTGAGGGCGCTGCCCTGGTGTCGCCGCGCACTCGGGCACCACTTGGGCAGCGGGCAGTCACTCGACAGCCACCCGGCAGCCATCGGACAGTTGCCGCTCCGGCGCCGCTCAGCGGACCGCGACGACCGACGAGCCGTGCCCGAACAGCCCCTGGTTGACGGTGATCCCGGCGCGCGCGCCCGGCACCTGCCGCTCGCCCGCCTGCCCGCGCAGCTGCCAGGTCAGCTCGCACACCTGGGCGATGGCCTGCGCCGGAACCGCCTCCCCGAAGGACGCAAGACCCCCGCTCGGATTGACCGGAATCCGCCCGCCCGGCGCCGTCGCCCCCTCGCGGAGCAGCTTCGCGCCCTCCCCGGGCGCGCACAGCCCCAAGTCCTCGTACCACTCCAGCTCCAGGGCCGTGGACAGGTCGTACACCTCGGCCAGCGACAGATCCTCCGGTCCAAGCCCCGCCTCCTCGTACGCCGCCCGTGCGATGGAGGGCCGGAACGGATCGGGGACGGGGGAGCCCGGCGGGGCGGAGTCGGTGGCGATGTCCGGCAGATCCAGCGCGGTGCGCGGATGGGTGGGGGAGACCGACGAGACGGCGCGGATGCGGACCGGGCGCGCCATCCCGAGCCGCCGCGCCGTCTCCACGCTGCCGAGCACCAGCGCCGCCGCGCCGTCGGAGGTCGCGCAGATGTCCAGCAGCCGCAGCGGATCGGCGACCACCGGCGACGCGGCGACCTCCTCGGCGGTGACGGGGGAGCGGTAGCGGGCGTACGGATTGGCGGCGCCCGCGGCCGCGTTCTTCACCTTCACCCGCGCGAAGTCCTCGGCCGTGTCGCCGTACAGCGCCATCCGGCGGCGGGCCCAGAGCGCGAAATAGGCGGGGTTGGTGGCGCCCAGCACCCGGAAGCGCAGCCAGTCCGGATCGTCCGGCCGCTCACCCCCCGCGGGGGCGAAGAACCCCTTGGGCGCCGCGTCGGAGCCCACCACCAGAACGGTGTCCGCCATCCCGGACAGGATCTGGGCGCGGGCGGTGTCGATGGCCCGCGCGCCGGACGCGCAGGCCGCGTACACGCTGGTGACACGGGCGCCCTGCCAGCCCAGCGCCTTGGCGAAGGTCGCGCCCGCGACCTGCCCCGGATAGCCGCAGCGCACGGTGTTGGCGCCGACCACGGACTGGATCGCGGACCACTCGAGCCCGGCGTCGGCGAGCGCGGCGCGCGCCGCCTTCGTGCCGTACTCCACGAAGCCGCGGCCCCATTTCCCCCAGGGGTGCATCCCGGCGCCGAGCACCGCCACCTCACCGGTCATGACGCCTCCCCGGGAGCGGGCCGCCCGTCGGGAGCGGGCCCCTCCTCCGGAACGGGCCGCCAGTGCCAGGTGGTGAGGGTGCGCCCGTCCTCCTCGGCCAGCACCCCCGGCACCACCTCGACCTCCATGCCGATGGCCAGATCGGCCAGGGCCACCCCGGGGGCGCCCTGCCCCAGCACCACCATCCGCTCGGCGGCCAGTTCCACGGCGATCAGTGTGTAGGGCCGCCATGTGCGCTCGGGGCCGGACGGATAGGGGGCGGGCGGCCGGTAGCGGCCGTCGGTGTAGGACCACACCCGCCCGCGGCGGGACAGCGGAACCTCCGCCAGCTCGGTGCCGGAGCAGCCCGGGGCACGGCAGAAGGCGTCCTCCCGGGGGAAGTACACCGCCCCGCAGTCCCGGCAGCACGTCCCCAGCAGCCGGAACTCCCCGCCCTCGGCGGTGAACCACCCGTCGACCACGGGCACACGTGTGGGGGACACGGTCCCTCCCGATACCTCGTAACTGACGATGTGTCAGAAGTGTGGCACGGGGACCGCAGCGCGCGTAACCCCGGTACAGTGACCGCGATCACGGGCCGCGATCACGGGCCTGATCAGCCGAAGGGCGAGGGGAGCGGTCGGTGGCGGAGACGGAGACCAGGACGCGGACCGGGACCACGACGACGCGCACGGCCGTCCGGCTCGAGGCCGTCACCAAGGACTTCGGGACGGTGCGCGCGGTGGACGCCGTCGATCTCACCGTCCGCGAGGGCGAGTTCTTCTCGCTGCTCGGCCCCTCCGGCTCGGGGAAGACCACCCTGCTGCGGCTGGTCGCGGGGTTCGAACAGCCCACCGCGGGGCGTATCGAACTCGCCGGGGACGACGTCACCGCGACGCCTCCCAACCGCCGCGACGCACACACCGTCTTCCAGGACTACGCGCTCTTCCCGCAGATGAGCGTCGAACAGAACGTGGCCTACGCCCTGACCGTGCGCGGCGTCCGCAAGGCCGAGCGGCTCGCCCGCGCCCGCGAGGCGCTGACCACCGTACGGCTGGACGGCTTCGCCGCCCGCCGCCCCGCCGAGCTCTCCGGCGGCCAGCGCCAGCGCGTCGCCCTCGCCCGTGCCCTCGTCGACCGGCCCGCCGTGCTGCTGCTCGACGAACCGCTCGGCGCGCTCGACCTGGCGCTGCGGCAGGAGATGCAGACCGAGCTCAAGGAGTTGCAGCGCACCACCGGCATCACCTTCCTCCTGGTCACCCATGACCAGGACGAGGCGCTGACCATGAGCGACCGCATCGCCGTGGTCCGCGACGGCCGCATCGAGCAGACCGGCCCGCCGGTCGAGGTGTACGAACGCCCCGCCACCGCCTTCGTCGCGGGCTTCGTCGGCACCACCAACCTGCTGCGCGGCGAGGCCGCGGTGCGTGTCGTGGGCCGCCCCGGCACGTACTCCATCCGGCCCGAGCGCATCCTGCTCACCGAGCCCGCGGAGCCGCCCGCCGAAGCCGTGTCATCCGCTGACGGCCGACGGACCGTCACGGGGCGCGTCACCGACATCGTGCACGCCGGGGCGCACACCCGCTTCACCATCGCGCTTCCGCACGGCGACCGGCTCACCGTGCTCCGCCAGAATCTCACCGGACTCCCTCAATCCGCCCGCCCGGACGGTCAGATCGGGCTGTCCTGGGACGAGAAGGACGCCTTCCCGGTACCGAGTTGACCTTGTCATTGCCGACGGCACCCTGGCGAGGGCCCACCGCCCGCCCGATACTGGCCGGGCCTCAAGTGCCTAGTGGGACGAGGAGGACCGGATGCGGAAACGGAAGACGTCTGCGTGGAGGTCCGCGGCCGCCGTCTGCGCGCTGCTGCTGACCGCGGCCGGGTGCGGCTCGGGCGGCGGCGACGACAAGGGCGGCCACGCACCCGACAAGCTCGGTAAGGGCGAGGGCAAGGTCAACGTCATCGCCTGGGCCGGCTACGCCGAGGACGGCTCCAACGACCCCAAGGTGGACTGGGTTCACCCGTTCGAGAAGAAGACCGGCTGTCAGGTGAACACCAAGACGGCCGGCACCTCCGACGAGATGGTCTCGCTGATGAAGACCGGGCAGTACGACACGGTCTCCGCCTCCGGCGACGCCACCCTGCGCCTCATCGCCTCCGGCGACGCGGCCCCCGTCAACACCAAACTGGTGCCCAACTACAAGGACATCTTCCCGGCCCTCAAAAACCAGCCGTTCAACTCCAGGGACGGCCGGATGTACGGCATTCCGCACGGCCGGGGCGCCAACCTCCTCATGTACCGCACCGACAAGGTGAAGCCCGCGCCCGACTCCTGGCGCGCCGTCTTCGACGACTCCGCGCGGTACGGGGGGCACGTCACCGCCTATGACTCGCCCATCTACATCGCCGACGCCGCGCTCTATCTGATGCGTGCCAAGCCCTCGCTCGGCATCAAGAACCCCTACGCGCTCGACCAGAAGCAGCTCGACGCGGCCGTATCCCTGCTGAAGAAGCAGCACAAGGCGGTGGGGGAGTACTGGAGCGACTACCAGAAGGAGATCACCGCCTTCAAGGGCGGCGACAGCGTCATCGGCACCACCTGGCAGGTCATCGCCAACCTCACCAAGGCCGAGAAGGCCCCGGTCAAGGCGGTGCTCCCCAAGGAGGGCGCCACCGGCTGGTCCGATACCTGGATGGTGTCGGCCAAGGCCGAGCACCCCAACTGCGCCTACAAGTGGCTCGACTGGATCGTTTCGCCCAAGGTCAACGCCCAGGTCGCGGAGTACTTCGGCGAGGCTCCGTCCAACCGTAAGGCGTGCGCCGAGACCTCCGACCCGAACCACTGCGCGATCTTCCACGCGGACGACGAGAAGTACTTCCAGCGCGTCCACTTCTGGACCACGCCCATCAAGGACTGCCTCGACGGCCGCAAGGACGCCACCTGCACCGACTACGCCCAGTGGACCCGGGCCTGGACGGAGGTCAAGGGCTGAGATGCCCGCCGCGCCCACCTCAGGCTCGCGGCTGCGCCTCATCGCGCTCCTCGCCCCGCCCCTGCTCTGGCTGACCCTGGCCTATCTGGGCTCGCTCGCCATCCTGCTGCTGTCGGCCTTCTGGGCCACCGACTCCTTCACCTCCGACGTCGTCCACACCTGGAACACCGACAACTTCCACGAGCTGCTGACCACCCCCGTCTACCGCACCATCGCCCTGCGCACCCTGTCCATCGCGGTCGCCGTCACCGTCATCGACGCACTCCTCGCCCTGCCCATGGCGTTCTGCATGGCGCGGGTCGCGGGGCGGCGGTGGCGGCGGCCGCTGCTGGTCGCCGTGCTCACCCCGCTGTGGGCCGGCTATCTGGTCAAGGCGTACGCCTGGCGGGTCATGCTCGGCGAGGACGGCGTCGTGGGCGCCGCCCTCGCCCCGTTCGGGCTGCACGGGCCCGGCTACGGCACCACCGCCGTCGTCATCGTGCTCGCCTACCTCTGGCTGCCGTACATGATCCTGCCGGTGTACGCGGCCCTCGAACGGCTCCCCGAGCGGATGCTGGAAGCCTCGGCCGACCTCGGCGCCGGCGCCTGGCGGACCCTGCGCTCCGTCGTCCTGCCCGCCGTACGCCCCGCCGTGTTCGCCGGATCCGTCTTCACCTTCTCGCTCAGCCTGGGCGACTACCTCACCGTGCAGATCGTCGGCGGCAAGACCCAGCTGCTGGGCAATGTCATCGCCTCACAGGTCACCCTGGACCTGCCGATGGCCGCCGCGCTCTCCGCCGTACCCGTGGTCCTCATCGTCTGCTACCTGGCCGCCGTACGCCGTGCGGGGGCTCTCGACTCGCTCTAGCCGTCCCTCCAGCCGCTCCAGCCCCAGCCACCCCAGGAGGTGGGCCCATGCGCCTCTCGCGCACCGCCCGAGTGGTCCTCGGCTGTGTCACCGCGGCCGGCCTCGCGATCGTCTACGTCCCCCTGCTGCTGGTGCTGCTCAACTCCTTCAACGCCGACCGCTCCTTCGGCTGGCCGCCCAGCGGCCTCACCGGCCGCTGGTGGCGGGCCGCCCTGCACAGCGACGGCGCCCGCGAGGCCCTGCTCACCTCGCTCAAGGCCGGACTCGCCGCCACCGCGATCGCCCTGGTACTCGGCACCCTCGCCGCGTACGCCGTCCACCGCCACCGCTTCTTCGGGCGGCGGACCGTGTCCTTCCTGCTCGTCCTGCCGATCGCGCTGCCCGGCATCGTCAGCGGCATCGCCCTCAACGCCGCCTTCCGCACCGTCCTCGACCCGATCGGCATCGGCTTCGGCCTGTTCACGGTGGTCGTCGGGCACGCCACGTTCTGCGTCGTCATCGTCTTCAACAACATCGGCGCCCGGCTGCGCCGTATCGCGCCCTCCCTGGCCGAGGCGTCCGCCGACCTCGGGGCGCGCTCCTGGCAGACCTTCCGGTACGTCACCTTCCCCGCCATGCGCTCGGCCCTCTTCGCGGGCGGGCTGCTGGCCTTCGCGCTCTCCTTCGACGAGATCGTCGTCACGACCTTCACCGCCGGGCCCGGCACCCGCACCCTGCCCATCTGGATCTACGAGAACCTGGCCCGCCCCCACCAGGCCCCCGTCGTCAACGTCGTCGCCGCACTGCTCATCCTGGTGTCCGTGCTGCCCGTGTACATCGCCCAGCGGCTCTCCTCGGACACGGCGGGCGGACGGCTGTGACGCCCGCTCAGCCGGTCAGCGAGCGGCGCGAGACGGGAAAGTCGAAGTAGGTGTCCGGGAACAGCTCCGGCTTGAAGGTGTAGTGCCACCACTCCTCGGCCAGATTGACGAACCCGAGCTTCTCCAACGTGCCCTTGAGCAGCAGCCGGTTGGCCCGCTGCACACCCTTGATCCGTGGATCGAGCGTATGCGAGCGCGTGTCGAAGCAGTCGTAACCGGTGCCCATGTCCACCGAGTTGTCCGGGAAGCGGTCCTTCTTGGCCGCGTAGCACGGCACCAGCTTCTCGCCCGGCACATACGGACGCGTGGGCGGCGCGGGCAGCCGCGCGATCGTCAGATCCACCGTGCTGCCCCGGCTGTGCCCCGACTTCTCGGCGATATAGCCGTCCTCGAACAGCCGCGTCTTGTCGACCTCCGGATAGAACTCGCCCTTCATCCGCTGATCGCCAAGATCCTTGGCCCACTCCACGAAGTCGTTCACCGCGCGCTGCGGCCGATAGCAGTCGTACACCTTCAAGGTGTAGCCGCGCCGCAGCAGTTGACGCTGCGCCCGACGCAGCGCCTCGGCGGCCGGGCGGGTCAGGACGCACATCGGCCGGCGGTATCCGTCCACCGGATCGCCCGTGAAGTTGTGCGGTGTGAAGTAGCGGATCTCCTGCCGGATCGTCGGATCGACGTCCCGGAGAGCCACGAACTCCTTCGGAGCCTTGGGCTCCGCCTTCGCCTGCGCCGGGGTGTACGGCGCGACGGCCAGCAGAGCGGCAACGGGCAGAACGAGCGCACGCAGCGCGACGGCGAGTCTTGGCATGCCCATCACTTATCCCACCCCGAGAAGCGAAAACAAGCCCGCGTCCGCGGGTATCCCTTCGCCCTGTCGCGCTGGGGTCCTGCCGCGGCTGCGCGACGCGCTTCGGCCGGTGCTCGCGGACGCGAGCCCGCACTGCGGGGTGTCCTTGGCGCCGACGCGGCGGGGTCTCGGCATGGCCTTCGGCTTCTTGCGGGCCGGTCTTGGCTTCCCGTGTCGCGACCGGCCCTGGCCTCCCGGCACCCAGAGCTCCCGGCACCCTGGCCGTCCGGGCGCGACTTGCCGCCTCCGCCCCGCGCTCTGCTTCCGGCGGCGGCCCCTCGCCGAGCCGTCAGGGCTCCCGCCGCCGACCATCGCACGGCGGTCCACGGCGGACAGCTTCGACCGGGGCCGTTTCCGACGGGGCGCGCTTCGGCCTCGCCCGCTTCCGCTGAGCCGCGGCCTCCCTCCGGTGGGCCCGGGAGCCTGGGGGCCCGGGGGGCCCGGGGAGCCCACAAGGGCGGCCGCCTGCCCGGTTGACGCTTGGGGCGGCGCACTGGGCAGACCGCGCCGCGGTCAGTTCGTACGGGGGCCGCGGCGGTCCTCGGAGGGCGGGGCCTCGCCTCGTACTCGTATCCGGTAGTCCACCTCGCCGCCGCCCTCGCGCTCGACCGTCACCTCGCCGTCCCGTAGCCGGGTGGTGAAGCGCAGCAGTTCCGGCTTCTTCCAGCCGTCGCCCGTGTCCACGGCCAGCGTGCCCGCGCCCACGCCCTTGCGGCCCTGGGACGGGGTCCACACCTCCAGCTCCACCCCGCCGTCCGGCGCCGCCACCGGCACCACCGAACCGGCCCGAGCCAGGACCGGGATGCCCGACAGGGGAGCGTCCAGCACCACCTGTCCGGGGCCGTGGTACGCCCGGCCGGTCACCGTGTCGTACCAGCGGCCGCGCGGCAGCCGGACCGGGCGGCGGCGGGCGCCCTCCTCCAGCACCGGCGCCACCAGCAGCGCGTCCCCCAGCAGAAAGGCGTCCTCGCAGTCGCGCAGCGCCCGGTCCTTGGGCGTCCGCCACCACACGGGCCGCACATAGGGGGCGCCGGTGCGCGCGGCCAGCTGTGCCAGTGTGGTGAAGTACGGCAGCAGCCGCTGCCGTTCGCGCAGCGCCGCCGCTGCGTGCTCCAGCACCGACGACCCGAACTCCCACGGCTCCCGCCGCCCCGCCGAGATCGCCGAGTGGGTGCGGAACAGCGGCAGATACGCGCCCAGCTGGAACCACCGCAGATACAGCTCCGGCGAGGGAGAGCCGGTGAAGCCGCCGATGTCGGGCCCCGAATACGGCACCCCGGACAGGCCCAGCCCGATCACCAGCGACAGCGAGGCCCGCAGCCCCGCCCAGCCCGTCGCCACATCGCCGGACCAGCTGCCCCCGTACCGCTGCAGCCCCGCCCACCCCGAGCGGGAGAAGAGAAACGGCCGCTCGTCGGGGCGCAGCTCGCACAGCCCCTCGTAGCCCGCCCGAGCCATCGCCAGCCCGTAGACGTTGTGCGCCTCGCGGTGGTCGCCGCCCCGGCCCTCCAGGGCGTGCCGGGCCGAGCGCGGCAGCGTGGTCTCGCCGAAGGCGGCGAACGACACCGGCTCGTTCATGTCGTGCCACACCCCGGAGAAGCCCTGCGCCAGCCGCTCCGCGTACAGCCCGCCCCACCACTTGCGCACCCGGGGATCGGTGAAGTCGGGGAACGCCGACTCACCCGCCCACACCACTCCGCGCACCTCACGCCCCCGGGCGTCGCGCACGAAGACGTCGTCCGCCGCCCCGCTCTCGTACACCGCGTTGCCCGGCTCCGCCTTCACCGCGGGGTCGACGATCGACACCAGCCGCACCCCGTCCTCGAGCAGCTCGGCGGCGAGCCCCGGCAGATCGGGGAAGCGCGCGCCGTCCACCGTGAACACCCGGTGGCCGATGAGGTGATCGATGTCCAGATGCAGCGCGGACAGCGGCAGATCCCGCTCCCGGTAGCCCGCCACCACCCGCCGGACCTCCTCCGCGTCGCGGAACCCCCAACGCGCGTGGTGATGGCCGAGCGCCCACCGCGGCGGCACCGCCGGGGCGCCGGTCAGCGCCGCCCAGCCGTGCAGCACCCGCGCCGGGGTGGTGCCGACGATCACCCAGTAGCGCAGCGGGCCGCCCTCCATCCGCGTCCGGCAGCCGCCGGGCCGGTCATGACCGGAGCCCGCGCCCTCCTCGCCCTCCCGCAGGGTGACCGTGCCGTCCCAGGAGTTGTCGTGGAACACCAGATGGGTGCCCGCGTCGGCCACCACGAGCTGCACCGGCATGGTCAGATACAGCGGATCGTCCCCCGGCTCGAAGCTGCCGCCGGGATCGGTGTTCCACAGCCGGTACACCCCGTCCCGCAGCCGGGGCCCGGAGGCCCGTCCACCGAGCCCGAAGAAGCGCGCGTCCGCGGCCACTTCGGACAGCTGGAGCCAGCGGGCACCGCCCTCCCCGCCCAGCCCCGGCTCGAGCCCTGGCTCGGTGGTTCCGGGCGCCGCCCCCGGCTCGGTGGGTCCGGACGCCGCCCCTGGCTCGGTGGGTCCGGGCGCCATCCCTGGCTTTACGGGGCCGGGCGCCGTCCCCGGCTCGACGGATCCCGGCCCCGCCTCCGGCTCTGCGAGCCGTGGCTCGGCGGGTCCCGCTCCCGGCTCCGGCTCCGCTCCCGGCCGCGGCTTCGGCTCCGCTCCCGCCCCCGCTCCCGCCCCCGCTCCCGGCTCCGCCCCCGCTCCCGGCCGCCGCTCTGTCCCCGCTCCCGGCTCCGCCCTCGGCCCCGTGAGCCCTACCCCCGGCCTCGGCGTGGCGGATCCCAGCCCCGGCCTCGGCCCCGTGGGCCCTGCCCCCGGCCCCACGGGCCCCCGCGCCCCCGCAGGCTCCCACCACCGCGGCGGCAGATCCCGCCGCAGCACCACCCCGCCCGGGGTCCGCACCTCCACCGTGCCGGTCCGGCCCACCGTCACCGTGACCCGCTCGGACACCACCCGCCAGCCGCCGCCGGTGTCCGGCTCCAGCTCCGCCCGCTCGTCCGCCTCCGGACAGGGCCCGTCCAGCGCGTACGACGGCTCCGGCTCGGCCCCGTCCCAGCCGCAGAACACCGCGCCGCCCGTGGTCACCCGCACCCGCAGCGAGGATCGCGCGAACCGCACCACCCCGCCCCCCGGCTCCGGCTCGGCCCCCTGCACCGCACCCGGCACCCGGGCCAGCTCGGTGCCGCGGCGGGGCAGCGCGGCCGCGTCGGAACGCCGACGCCGCCACGCCGAGCGCAGCGACCGCAGCCCCTGCGCGGTGCAGAGCACCCTCACCGACCGCACCAGCTTCTCCGACCGCACCAGGTCACGCGCATCCATACTGATCAGCCTGCCATTGCCGACGCCCGGCAGGGACATGGTTCAACTGCCGTTCACCTGTGGTCCTCGCACATGATCCCGCCCTGTGATGTGGAGTGACGCCCCTGGTGCGGGAGTCGATCACATGGCATCGTCCTGACCGGACGCATACGAGGCGGATGTGCCACTCACGGACACATCCGACGCGGAAAGCCCGGGAGCCGACACCCATGACCACCGCAGCCCACTCCGACCACCGGCCGCACCCCCTGTGGCAGCCCGGCGCGGACCGGATCGCCCGGTCCCGGCTGACCGCCTTCCACGCCTGGGCGGCCGAGCGGCACGGCGCCCCCGCGCCCGGCCTCGACGACCCGACCGCGAGCTACGCCGCGCTGCACCGCTGGTCGGTGGCGGAGCTGGAGACCTTCTGGCGGGCGGTCGCCGAGTGGTTCGAGGTGCGCTTCACCACCCCGTACGAGCGGGTGCTCGCCGACGCCACCATGCCCGGCGCCCGCTGGTTCCCCGGCGCCACCCTCAACTACGCCGAGCACGCCCTGCGCGCCGCCGAGGACCCCGCCCGCGCCGACGGCCCCGCGCTGCTCCACGTCGACGAGGTCCATGACCCGCGCCCGGTCAGCTGGGCCGATCTGCGCGGCCAGGTCGGCGCGGTCGCCGCCGAGCTGCGCCGCCTCGGCGTCCGCCCGGGAGACCGGGTCAGCGGCTACGTCCCCAACATCCCCCAGGCCACCGTGGCCCTCCTGGCCGCCGCCGCGGTCGGCGCCGTATGGACCTCCTGCGCCCCCGACTTCGGCGCCCGCAGCGTCCTGGACCGCTTCCAGCAGGTCGAACCGGTGGTGCTCTTCACCGTCGACGGCTACCGCTACGGCGGAAAGACCCACGACCGCACCGCGACCGTGACCGAGCTGCGTGCCGAGCTGCCCAGTCTGCGCGCCGTCGTCCACATTCCGCTGCTGGGCACCCCCGCCCCCGAGTCCACGCTGGTGTGGGACGACATCGTCCGCGAACCGGCGGAGCCGGTCTTCGAACAGCTTCCCTTCGACCACCCCCTGTGGGTGCTCTACTCCTCCGGCACCACCGGCCTGCCGAAGGCGATCGTCCAGTCCCAGGGCGGCATCCTGCTCGAACACCTCAAGCAGCTCGGCCTCCACAGCGACCTCGGCCCGGACGACCGCTTCTTCTGGTACACCTCCACCGGCTGGATGATGTGGAACTTCCTGGTGTCCGGGCTGCTGGTGGGCGCCACCGTCGTCCTCTACGACGGCAGCCCCGGCTACCCGGACACCGCCGCCCAGTGGCGCGTCGCCGAACGCACCGGCACCACGCTCTACGGCACCTCCGCCGCGTACGTCATGGCCTGCCGCAAGGCCGAGGTCCACCCGGGCCGCGACTTCGACCTCTCCGCCGTGAAATGCGTCGCCACCACCGGCTCCCCCCTGCCGCCGGACGGCTTCCGGTGGATCCACGACGAGGTGGCCGAGGACATGTGGATCGCCTCCGTCAGCGGCGGCACCGACGTGTGCAGCTGCTTCGCGGGCGCCGTGCCCACCCTCCCCGTCTACATCGGCGAACTCCAGGCCCCCGGCCTGGGGACCGACCTCCAGGCGTGGGACCCACAGGGCGAACCGGTGGTCGACGAGGTCGGCGAGCTGATCGTGGCCCGCCCCATGCCGTCGATGCCCGTCCGCTTCTGGAACGACCCCGATGGCAGCCGCTACCGCGAAAGCTACTTCGAGATGTTCCCCGGCGCCTGGCGCCACGGCGACTGGATCACCCTGACCTCCCGAGGCACCGTGATCATCCACGGCCGCTCCGACTCCACCCTCAACCGCCAGGGCGTCCGAATGGGCTCCGCCGACATCTACGAGGCGGTCGAACGCCTCCCGGAGATCCGCGAATCCCTCGTCATCGGCGTCGAACAGCCCGATGGTGGCTACTGGATGCCCCTCTTCGTCCATCTGGCCCCCGGAGCCACCCTGAACGAGGAACTCCTGACCCGCATCAAAACCACCATCCGCACCCAACTCTCCCCCCGCCACGTCCCCGACGAAGTCATCGAGGTCCCCGGCGTCCCCCACACCCTCACCGGCAAACGCATCGAGGTCCCGGTCAAGCGCCTCCTCCAGGGCACCCCCCTGGACAAGGCGGTCAACCCGGGCTCGGTGGACGATGTGGAACTGCTGCGGTACTACGAGCGCCTGGCCCAGGGGAGGGGCGGGGCGGGGGCTTGAGTTTTGAGCGCCTTCGGGGCTTTAGAAGCCCCGGTGGAGCCACGCACTCCGGGGCTTGAGGAGCCGGGGTGGAGCTACACACTCCAGGGTTTGAGGAGCCGGGGTGGAGCCACACACTCCAGGGTTTCAGGAGCCCGGGGCCGAGTACCACCCTCCAGCCCTGCTGGTGCTCGAGGTGCGGGTGCAAGAGGGCCGGAGCCTCCCCAGCGCCGGTTCTTGAGGAGCACGGGGCGGAGCCCCACATCCAGCCCCTCCGGCGTTTGAGGAGCGGGGTCCAGGGGCGGAGCCCCGGCGGGGGTACGGGGGCGGAGCCCCCGAAACGGGGTCTGGGGCGGAGCCCCAGCGGGGGCCGGGGCCGCGCCCCGGTTTCGGGAAGGGGCGGGGTGGGGGAACAACCCCCGCCTACCCCCCATACGTCGCCTGCGCCTCCCCCAACACCCCCGCCACATCCCCCGCCAACACCCCCGCATCCGCCTCCCCCAACCCCGCCGTCGTAATCCGCACCCCCGCCCCGGCAGCCAGCCGAAACCTCGCACCGGCCGCCACCCACCACCCCCGCGTCCGCAACCCGTTGACCACCGCCGCCTCGTCCCGCACCGGCACCCACACATTCATCCCGCTCGCCCCGTGCGCGGCGATCCCCCGGTCCGACAGCGCGGCCAGCAGGGCCTCACGCCGCCGGGCGTAGGCGGACCGGGCCGCGGCCACCAGGGCCTGGGTCTCCGGGTCGGTCATCAGCCGGGTGACCGTTTCCTGCAGCACATGGCTGACCCAGCCGGAGGTCAGCAGCATCCGGCCGTCGTGGCGCGCCAGCGTCGTACGGTCGCAGGCGAGCGCGCCCCACCGCAGGTCGGTTCCCAGGTGCTTGGAGACGGTGCGCACATGCGCCCACCGCGCCGGACCGCCCCCCGCACCGCCGCCCCGGCCACCCCGGCCACCCCCACCACCCCCACCACCCCCACCACCCCCGCCACCCCCGCCACCCCCAGCGAGGCTGTACAACGGCACCCCCACGACATCCGCCGCATGATCATCCTCGATCACCAGCACCTCACCCGGCGCCTCGCCCAAAACCCCCAGCAGCGCATCCCGGCGCCCGGCCGAAAACCAGCCGCCGTAAGGGTTCTGCCCACGCGGGCTGCAGATCAGCGCACGCGCCCCGGCCCGCAGCGCGGCCCGCAGCGCGTCCGGCCGGATCCCCTCGTCGTCCACGGCCACCGGCAGGCTCCGCAGCCCCAGCGCCGGGACGAGGTCCAGCAGATGGTGGTAGCCGGGGTCTTCCATCGCCACCGCGTCACCCGGCCTGAGCTCGACGGACAGCAGCCGGGCCACGCAGTCCAGCGCGCCATGGGCGAAGGTCAGGTGCTCGGCGGGCACGCCGTCGCGCTCGTACCAGGCGCGGGTCAGCTCCTCCAGACCGGCCAGCCGAGGCTGGGCGCGGTGCGACCGCACTCCGGGGGAGAGCCGGGCGGTCGGCAGCAGGGCGGGCAGGAAGGCCGGATCGGGGTGACCGCCCGCCAGATCGCGCACCCCCTCCGGCACCGGCGGCGGGCGGCGCGAGGCGACGGCGGGCGTCGGCGCGACCACCGTGCCGCCCCGCCCCTGGGTCACCACGATTCCGCGCCGCCGCAGCTCCTTGTAGGCGGTCGCGACGGTGCCGGGACTCACGCCCAGCCGCTCCGCCAGTCGGCGCACCGGGGGCAGCGCGGTACCGGGCGCCAACGCCCCCTCCACCACACCCTGTTCGACGGATGCGGCAATCCCCTTGGCCGACGCACCGGTGATCTCATATTGTGTCGCCACAGAAAACACTCTGTATCAATACAAAAGAGAATGTCAAGGGGGACCAGGGTGGGCAAGCCAACGCGCCGCACCGCGCTCAGCGACCGCATCCCCGGCGGCCGGGACGGCCGACGCATGCTGATCGTCACCTTCGTCGACCGGATCGGTTCGGGCCTGTGGGGCGCGACCGCGACGCTCTACTTCACCTTCGCCGCCGGGCTCAGCACCGCCGAAATCGGCGTACTGCTCGCCGCATCCGGAGCCATCGGCATCGCGGGCCCGCCCCTCGGCGGCCTCCTCGCCGACCGCGTTCGGCTGCGCCCGCTCCTGATCACCGTCCAACTGGTGCGCGCCGCCGCCTCATTGGCCCTCCTCACCACCACCGACCTCCGGCTTCTGCTCGCCATCGCCTCGGTGGGCAGCCTCGGCGACCGCGGGGCCTCCGTCCTGACGAAGCTGTACGCGACCCGGGTCGCGGGCCCCGAGCGCGTCCGCTACCAGGCCATCAGCCGCACCGCCATGAACGTCGGCTGGGCCGTCGGCGGCCTCGCGGCGGCCGCGGCACTCACCGGCGGCACGGTCACCGTCTACCGCTGGCTGCTGATCGGCGACGCGCTCTCCTTCGTCGCCTCCGCGCTGTTCACGCTCGCTTGTGCCGAACCGCCCTCGGCCTCCCGCATCGCGGCAAAGTCCGCATCCGCATCCGCATCCGCGGAACGCGGCGAATCAACCCCCGCGGAATCCGCACCCGCCCCCGCGGAACCCGCATCCGCATCGGCGGAAACCGCATCCGCATCAGAGAAAACCACCGCCCCCAACCCCTGGCGCGACCGCCGCTATCTCGCCTACACCTCCAGCGAGGCCGTCCTCTTCCTCGACGACTCGGTCTTCAAGGTCGGCCTGCCGCTGTGGGCCGTGACGGCCACCAGCACACCGCACCAACTCGTCCCCCTGCTGCTCGTCCTCAACAACCTGCTCGTGGTGGTCTTCCAGGTCCCGTTCGCCCGCTTCGGCGCCACCCCGCACACCGCCCGCACCTCGCTGTGGCCACTGGCCGCCGCCTTCCTCCTCGGCGGGGCCGCGCTGGCCGCCTCGACCGTCGGCGCACCCTGGTTCGCGGCAGGCACGCTGGTGCTGGCCGCCAGCGCCTTCACCGTGGCGGAGATGCTGCACGCCACGATCTCCTGGGAGCTGTCCGTGGCCCTCGCCCCGCCCACCGCACAGGGCGCCTACCTCGGCGTGCACGGTCTGGCCCAGGCCGTCCAGCGCAGCGCGGGACCCCTCGCGGTGACGGCGGCGATCGCGGCGGGCCCCCTCGGCTGGCTCGGCCTCGGCGCCGGGCTCGCCGCGATGTGCGGCGCCCAGCGCCACCTGGTGCGGGACCGTGGTGACGGAGCGTTGTCAGTGGCCCCGGTTACGGTGAGTGAGCACTGAACATCCGCGCTGAGGGGGAGTCATGGCGCACACCGGACGCAGGAGCCACCGGAACCGACCGGGCGAGCACAGGAAGCCGAAGACACACAAGCCGAAGACACAAAAGCCGAGCACGCGGCAGCGTACGAGGAGGCAGACCACCCGGCGCGTCCTCCGCAGAGAGGTGCCCAGCACCGTGGCCCTGCTCGCCGACGAGCGGGACTTCGCCGCCATGCGGCACTACGCGTCGTTCGCCTTCGACGACCACGGAGCGTATCTACGGGAGATGGAGGGGCTGCTGAAGGCGCTCGCGGCCAAGGGCGTCCACACCACCATCGCCCTCTTCGACCCCGTCGCCTACGAGGAGTTCTGCGCGGACACCCGGCTCGACCCGGACACCGCCGCGAGCCGCACGCGCTATACGGCGGAACTGGCCGTCGCGGGCGGCACCGTCACATACGAGGGCCAGCCGATCGCCCGCCTGGTGCCACGGCTCATCGGAGTGGCCGAAGAGCAGGCCACCTGGGAGTACGCCACGGCGCTGCTCTCGCGTGCCGGCCACCACGGGGAGTGTCGAGACGACACCACCGCCCGCGCCGCGTTCGACCGCGCCGGGGCCGCGCTGGGCGCGGTCGTCGAGGCGGTCGGGCCGGGCATCCACCATCTGGTCTGCAGTGTCCCGGCGGACGGCAGTTCACTGGTCGCCGTGCTCCACGCAGACGCGCGGGAAGCGGGCTCGCCGAAGCTGGCCGAGCCCTCGGGGCTGGTCTTCCGCACCGTCCTGGCCTGCGGTTTCGCCCTGCGCAGCCCCGGCGGCCTGGTGCTGCGCACCATCGTGGCGGACTCCCCGGAGACGGTCCGCGGCTGGGCGCTGCAGGACGGCTGGCTGCGCCCGCTGAGCGAGGCGGAGGTGTTCACGGCGTACTGCACCGACGCGGAGACCGGTGAACCCATCCCTCCGGAGCACGGCGTCGAGTACCGGGCGGGCATCCCGCTCAGCCGCCCGGAATGACCGAAGGCGTCCCGCCACCCGGCGGGACGCCTTCATCCACAGCTCAAAGCCGAAAGCTCATATTTCACCAGCACACGGCTCACCGGCTCATTCGCCGGATAGCACCGCCTGCGCCGCCCGGCGGGCATCCTCCGCGGTGTCCGCCGCGCGCGCCGCGGAGGCCGCCCGCTCGCACTGCGCCAGCGTGTGCTTGGCCAGCGTCGCGCGCACATACGGAATGGAGGCCGCCCCCATGGAGAGGCTGGTGACACCCAGACCGGCCAGCACACACGCCAGCAGCGGATCGGAGGCGGCCTCACCGCAGACACCACAGCTCTTGCCCTCGGCCTGCGCGGCTTCCGCCGACGCCGCCACCAGGTCGAGCAGCGCGGGCTGCCACGGGTCCTGCAGCCGCGACACGGCACCGACCTGACGGTCGGCCGCGAAGGTGTACTGCGCCAGGTCGTTGGTGCCCAGCGACAGGAACTCAACCTCCTGGAGGATCGAGCGCGCCCGCAGCGCGGCGGACGGAATCTCCACCATCGCGCCGAACTTGGCCCGCAGCCCCGCCTCGCGGCACGCGTCGGCGAACGCCTTGGCGTCCAGCCGGTCGGCCACCATCGGGGCCATCACCTCGAGATAGACCGGCAGCCCCTCCGACGCCTTGGCCAGCGCCGTGAGCTGCGTCCGCAGCACCTCGGGGTGGTCCAGCAGGGTGCGCAGACCGCGCACGCCCAGCGCCGGGTTGGGCTCATCGGCCGGGGTGAGGAAGTCCAGCGGCTTGTCCGCGCCCGCATCCAGGACCCGCACCACCACCCGGCCCTCGGGGAACGCCTCCAGCACCTGCCGGTACGCCTCGACCTGCTTCTCCTCCGACGGCGCCTGAGTGCTGTCGTCGAGGAAGAGGAACTCGGTGCGGAACAGCCCCACACCCTCGGCGCCCGCCTCGACCGCCGCGGGCACATCGGCCGGACCGCCGACGTTCGCCAGCAGCGGCACCTTGTGCCCGTCCGACGTCGCACCCGGACCGGAAGAGGCGGCCAGCGCGGCCCGCCTCTCCTCGGCGGCGCGCGTCAGCTCGGCCCGCTTCTCCTCGCTCGGGGACACGAAGATCTCACCCGTGCTGCCGTCGACGGCGATCAGGGTTCCCTCGACCAGATCCCCGGCACCGGGCAGCGCGACCACGGCCGGCACCCCCAGGGCACGGGCGAGGATCGCGCTGTGGCTGGTCGGCCCGCCCTCCTCGGTCACGAACCCCAGCACCAGCGTCGGGTCGAGCAGCGCGGTGTCGGCGGGCGCGAGGTCCCGCGCGATCAGCACATACGGCTCATCGCTGTCCGGCACACCCGGCATCGGCACACCCAGCAGCCGCGCCACGATCCGGTTCCGCACGTCGTCGAGGTCGGCCACCCGGCCCGCCAGGTAGTCCCCGGCCCCCGCGAGCAGCGCCCGGTAGGCGGCGAAGGCGTCGTACACCGCGCGCTCGGCGGTGCTGCCCACGGTGATGCGCCGCTCGACATCGGCCATCAGCTCCGGGTCCTGCGCCATCATGGCCTGCGCCTCGAGCACGGCCTGGGCCTCGCCGCCCGCCAGATTGCCGCGCGCGACCAGGTCGGCCGCCACGGCCTCCACCGCCTGGCGCGCCCGCCCCTGCTCACGCGGCGCCTCATCGGCCGGAATCTGCTTCGCCGGCGGCTCCAGGACCGCCGTCCCCATATGGCGCACCTCGCCGATGGCCACCCCGTGGCTCACGCCGACGCCTCGCAGCGTTGTCTCCATGTCACCCGTCCCCGGTCGATACGGCGGAACCCCGCCATGGTGGATGTCGTACCCGCGGTGCGCCGCCCGGCCCGGTCCCCATCGGCCGCCGGGCGCACGCCCGGCTCACCAGTTGAAGAGTGTGTCGCCCGTCTTCACATCGACGTCCTCCTTGACGTCGGACAGGGCATCGGCCGTGGCCTCGAGCGCCACGATCGGGCAGATCGGCGACTTGCCCGCGGCCACGGCGGTGGCCGGGTCCCAGCGCACGATCGCGTCACCGCGCTTGACGGTGTCCCCCTTGTTGATGAGGACCTCGAAGCCCTCACCGTTCAGCTGCACGGTGTCGATGCCGAGGTGGGTGAGCACACCGTGTCCCTCCCCGTCCACGACGACGAACGCGTGAGGGTGCAGCGAGACGACGATGCCGTCGACCGGGGCTACGGCCACGAAGGGCTCGAGGACTGGGTCGATCGCCGTACCCGGACCGACCATGGCGCCGGAGAACACCGGATCGGGTACTGCTTCGAGTCCGATCACGCGGCCGGCGACCGGTGAGGTCACGCTGGTCATGGGAGCCTCCCGGGGGGTGAAGATTCATCACGCGCCGTCACCACCTGTCCCGGACAGCGCACTGCCCAGAAGAGTAAGTCATAGGAACTACGGATTCCGCACACCTGGCGCAGGCAGGAGGGGGTGCCCCGGGCCGGGAATCGATTTGCCACGGCCGCGCGGGGCGCTGTACTGTCGTATCCCTGCCCACCAGATGAAGCACTGCGGACATCTGCGTGTACATCCAGGTTCAGGGCGGCGCCATCAGCTACTTGATCCAAATCTCGGATCCGCTTTCGCATGCCTTGCGAGAGACACGGGTACGGAGAGCCGGAAATAGTCTGATAGCGTGTGAAACACCGAAGGGAAGCGCCCGGAGAAGCCGGTGAAACGGTTTCGAAGGAAGCGTCCGTTCCTTGAGAACTCAACAGCGTGCCAAAAGTCAACG
>NZ_JAGGLR010000031.1 GCF_017874715.1 Streptomyces iranensis
GCGACATCGCCCGCGACCTCACGATCTGGATGGCCGCCCGCGACTTCCCCGGACGGCCAACCAGGCAGGTCAGCGAGTTCTAAAACACGGCCTAGCCGAAGTCGGTGATCAGCTCGTGGAACAGGTCGTGCACGGCATGGGCGGGCTCCGACAGCGGCTGATGGTCGGAGGTGCAGAGGGAGAGCTTGACCTGGATGGCCGGCTCGACGATCCGCCGTACCTCCAGGTTCCGCACATCGAGGATGGCGCGCGCCGCCGACCAGGGCAGCACCGTCGCCCCGAGATCCGCGCCCACGGCGCTGACCAGGGTCAGGACCGATTCGAGCTCACCGATCACCCGGGGCTGGAGCGACGCCTGCTGGAACGCGGCTTCCACCACCTGGCGGATGGTGTGAATGCGGCTGGGCAGCAGCAGACCGACGTCGACCAGTTCCTTCAGCGCCACCTCACCCTCCCCGCCCGGAATGTCCGCGCCCGGGGCGGCGATCAGAAACAGATCCTCGGTGCGCAGCGGCTCGAACTGCACCCCCCGGAGCGGACCGGCCCCGTAGATGAAGGCCATGTCCATCCGGCCGGTCATGATCGCTTCGCTGATGACCCCGCCGAAGTTCTCGTTGATGTGCAGCAGGATGTCGGGGTAGCGCTCGCGCACGCTCCTGAGCAGCGGAAGCGCGAGCGCCGCGCCCATGCTGTACGGGGCCAGGCCCACCGAGACACTGCCGGCCGGGGTCCGTCCCGAGACATCGACCGCCGCATGTGCCAGATCGACCTGGCGCAGGATGAGCTGCGCGTGCCGGTACAGCGCCCGGCCCGCTTCGGTGGGCGCCACCCCGCGTTTGCTGCGGATCAGCAGTTGCTGTTTGAACTGGGCTTCCAGCATGGAGAGTTGCTGGCTGAGCGCGGGCTGGGCGATATGCAGGATGTCGGCCGCGCGCGTGATGCTCCCGGCGTCGACGATCTTCACGAACGAGTACAGACGCCTGGTGTCCATGGATGGGCCTCCAGCCTCAGCGGAGTCTCATGGTAGGCCCACGGCGTCCGTCGGACGGTGGCGCGTGTGGGCCAGGTCATATCCAGCGGCGATTACGTCAGATCGAACGCGTATTTGCCGCCACCCGACAGCGGGATTAGGTTCACCGAAACACGGATTCCGGGGCCACTCGACCGCGGGAAACCGTGCCATTCCGCGGCGACCGCGGAAATGCCGACGACCCGGTCAACGCCGTGAACGCGAGTCGGGAGCGGACGCTGACCAGCCGGTTTACGGAGCCGAAAACGAAGAAGCGGCGATGTCGCCTTTTTCTTCCATTGTCTGGAGGACGTCATGAAGCACATGGTCGATCTCGTGGCAGATCTGGGCGAGGGGTTCGGCGCCTACACCATGGGGGACGACGAAGCGCTGCTGGACGTGCTGACATCGGCCAATATCGCATGCGGATTCCACGCGGGAGACCCGCGGATCATGGACGCGACCGTCCGCCACTGTGTCCGGCGCGGTGTCGCCGTGGGCGCACACCCCAGCTTTCCCGATCTCGTCGGCTTCGGCCGCCGGGCGATGGAGCTGACCCCGGACGAGGTCCGGACCGACACGCTGTACCAGATCGGGGCCCTGCGGGCGTTCGCCACCGCGCACCACACCCAGGTGCGCCATATCGCGCCGCACGGCCGCCTCGGCAATCTGGTGGCGACCCGGCCGGACTACGCGGAGGCGGTGGCCGACGCCGTCGAGTCGCTCGGCCGGTCGCTGATCGTCCTGGCTCAGGACGGCGCCCTCGCCGATGCCGCGCGCGCCCGTGGCCTGCGGGTCGGCATCGTCGGGATCGCCGACCGGGCCTACCGCGACGACGGCACGCTGGTGCCCAGGAGCGAACCCGGTGCGGTGATCCACGACCCGGGCGAGATCGCCGAGCGGACCGTCCGGATGGTCACCGAAGGGGTGGTGCGCACCGTCGGCGGGCGTGACCTCCCGGTCGAGTGCGACACCGTGCTGCTGCACGGCGACACCCCCGGGGCCATCACGCTCGCACACCGGATACGCGGCGAACTCCTCGCCGACGGCGTGCGGATCGCCCCGCTGGCCGACGTCCTGGACGCCAAGGCGGGCGCCACGGCCAGCGACGCCAGGCCCGGCGACGCCACGACCGGTGTGAGCGCCTGAGATGGGCGGCGACATCGTGATCGCGGACTGCGGTGACTCGGCCATCGTGGTCAAGGCCGTGGACGGGGACACCGCCCGCGCCTGGCACACCGTGCACGCCCTGGCCGACGCGTTCGAGGCGGCCCGGCCCGGCGGGGTGTACGGCATCGTGCCCACCTACGACTCGCTGCTGATCGAGTTCGACTGCTTCCACACCGATCACACGACGGTACGGCGTGCCCTGCGCCACGAGGCCGACCGGCTCGGCGAGCGCTCCTTTCCGGCGACACGCTCCCGGCGCTTCGTGGTGCCGGTGGTGTACGGCGGTGACCACGGCCCCGATCTGCCCCTGGTCGCCGAGCAGTTGGGGCTGACCGAGCATGAGGTGGTGGCGTTGCACTCCGCGGCCCCGCTCACCGTACGCTGCCTCGGAGCCCCGGCGGCGGCCCCGATGATGGACGGCCCCGCCTTCCCGAGGCCCGTCCCACGGCTGGCCTCGCCACGCATCAGCGTCGTGCCCGGCTCGATCGCGGTGGCCGGGCGGCAGGCCGTCGTCTCGCCCATGCCCTCGCCCGGCGGCTGGCCACTGCTGGGCCGTACACCGCTGCGCGTCCTCGACCTCGACGCCGAGCCACTGGCCCCGTACCGGCCCGGTGACACCTTCCAGTTCGTGCCGATCGACCCGGCGCGGTGGGACGAGCACGCGGGCACCCCCCTGGCGGCCGCCCATGGCTGACACCCTGACAGTTCACCGCGCGGGGCTCGCCACCGTGCAGGACCTCGGCCGCTTCGGCCACTCCCGCTACGGACTGCCGGTCAACGGAGCACTCGACCAGCACTCCGCCCGCGTGGCCAATGTGCTGGCCGGAAACGACGAGGGCGCGCCGCTGATCGAAATCACCGCACTGGACTTCAGCTGTACCCCCTCCACGGATGTGCTGATCGCGGTGACCGGCGCGCCCGCCGAGTTGACCGTGGGCGGCGTCCGGCGCGACCAGTGGGAGCCGGTTTCGGTACCCGCCGGGGAGACCATCGCCGTCACCGGCATCCGGCTGGGCCTGCGGGTCTACCTGGCCGTTCTCGGCTCGGTGGAGACCCCGTCCCTGCTCGGCAGCTGCGCCCCCGACACCATCCTGGGCTTCGCGCAGACCCTGCGCGGCGACGATGAGCTGGCCTTGCGTACGCACTGCCCGCCGATCGACCACCCGGTGTTCCGGATACCGCTGTTCCGGCTGAACGCGCCCGTGGCGCACTTCGGCGACTCCTGGACCATCGATGTGACCGACGGTCCCGACCTGGAGGAATTCGGCGACACCGCCGAGCGGCTGTTCCGGTCGGCGTTCACCGTGACCCCGCGGAGCAACCACATCGGGCTGCGCCTGAGCGGTGATGTGCCACGGCGGACGACGAGCGGCGAACCGCTCTCCCGGGGGGTGCCCGTCGGCGCGGTCGAGGTGCCCGCGGGCGACGAACTGCTCGTCCTGCACCGCGGCCGCGGTGTCACCGCCGGATACCCGGTGCTCGCGGTGGTGACGGCCACGGGTCTGTCCGCGCTCGGGCAGGCCAGACCCGGCCAGTCCATCCGGTTCCGGCGCCGTACGGTCGCCGACGCCGTGAGCGCCCACCGAGCCCAGCGCCACGCCATCCACGCGCTCAAGTCCCGTGTGCGCACGGCCTTCGACGCCCTCCGCATCCCCGCCACCCCCTGACACCTTCTTCTGGCCCGTCCCCTCCCAGCTGTGCGTGATCCGTCCCCACCAGCCCTGCCCCGCCAGCAGAAAAGAGACATCATGACCGCCGTCGCCGCTCAGCCGGCCTCCCATGCCGTCGATCCCAGAACCGCGAGGAAGGTGACGCTCGCCGGGTGTGTCGGCATCTTCGCCGAGCTCTACGACAACGGCATCTTCGGTTTCATGGCGGGCACGTTGGGCGCCGTCTTCTTCCCGGACGCCACCAACGCGGTACAGGTGCAGCTCGTCTTCCTCGGATACGCCGTCTCGTTCTTCTTCCGCCCCCTCGGCGGCATCATCTGCGGCCACCTCGGTGACCGCATGGGCCGGCAGCGGATGCTCGTCTTCGTCATCATGCTGATCAGCGTGGCGACGGCGGCGATCGGCCTGCTGCCGACGTACGCGGGCATCGGTGTGGCCGCCCCCGCGCTGCTGATCCTGCTGCGGGTGCTCCAGGGCTTCTCCGTCGGTGGCGAGGCATCGGGCGCGATGACCTTCCTCGCGGAGCACGCCCCCGAGGGCAAACGCGGCCTGTACACCAGCTACGCGCAGATCGCCTCGTTCCTCTCCCTGCTGACCGGCACGCTGATCGCGGCGGGCATGACCAGCGGCCTCGGGGC
Organism: Streptomyces iranensis; assembly: GCF_017874715.1. Taxonomy (GTDB): domain Bacteria; phylum Actinomycetota; class Actinomycetes; order Streptomycetales; family Streptomycetaceae; genus Streptomyces; species Streptomyces iranensis. The sequence continues at coordinate 4,488 of NZ_JAGGLR010000031.1, forward strand.
GGACGCCATGGAGTCCTACGGCTGGCGCATTCCGTTCCTGCTGGCCATTCCGCTGGGCATCGCCGGGCTCTACATCCGCAAGCGCATCAGCGACACGCCGAACTTCACCCGGCTGAGGGAGGAGGGCGGGCTGTCCAAGAACCCGCTCAAGGAGGCGTTCGCCTCCGCCGAGCACCGCCGCGCGATGGTGCTCGCCCTGTTCATCCCGCTCATGAACGGATCCGGCTACTACGTGCTGTTCAGCTATATGCCGACCTTCATGAGCGGTGAGCTGCACTTCGGCAAGGTGCAGAGTCTGCTGGTCACCGCGGCCAGCCTGGTGACCATCTCCCTCGCCATCCCGTTCATGGGCGCGCTCTCCGACCGGATCGGGCGGAAGAAGGTACTCATGGCCGCCGCCATCGCCATGGCCATCGCGGGTGTGCCCTGTTACCTGCTCATCGGCACGGGCAATGTGGCGCTGGCCGTCATCGGCGCATGCGTCATGGCCGCCATCTTCGCGGGCCACACCGGCGTCATCCACATCCTGCTCGTCGAACTCTTCCCCACCCGGGTGCGCTACTCCGCCTACGGTCTGGGCTACAACATCTCCTCGGCCCTGTTCGGGGGCACCGCGCCCCTGCTGATGGCCTTCCTCATCAGCCGTACCGGCAACGTCACCATGCCCGCCTTCTACGCGGTCATCACCGCCCTCGGCACGCTCATCGCCGTCTCCCGGGTGTCGGACAGGGCCCATCTGCCGCTGCGCGACGCGTAACGCCGGGCCGCTCCACGACCCGGACCACCCGCCCGCCGCTCCCTCACCCGAACCATCCCCATCTCCAAGGAGTGCAGGACATATGCCCTTTTCCGACTACAAGACCGCACTGGTGACCGGCGCCTCAACCGGTATCGGGGCGGTGGTCGTCGAACGGCTGGCCAAGCAGGGCCTCGAGGTCCACGCGCTCGCCCGCGACGCCGGGCGGCTGGACGACCTCGCCCGGCGGACCGGTTGCGTTCCCCACGCCGTCGACATCACGGACACCTCCGCGCTCACCGGGGAACTGCACGGCGTCGACGTCGACCTGCTCGTCAACAACGCCGGGGTATCGCGCTCCGGAAACATCCTCACCGCCGACGAGTTCGCCATCGACGAGCAGATAGCGGTCAACGTCCAAGCCGTTCTGCACCTGGTACGGCTGGTCATGCCCGGGATGGTCGCACGCGACCTCGGACACATCGTGAACATCAGCTCCATCGCCGCCGTCTACAACTTCGGCGGAAACACCATCTACCACGCCACCAAATCGGCCGTGCACACCCTCTCCCGCCAGCTCCGGGTCGACGCGTACGGCCGCCGCATCCGGGTCACCGAGATCTGCCCCGGGCGGGTGGAAACGGAGATCTTCGGCCGGCTGCTGGGCGACATGGAGGAGGCGCGGCGGCAGTACTACGACGGCTACGAGTCGCTGAAGCCGGAGGACATCGCCGACGCCATCGAGTACGCGGTCGGATCACCGCGCCACGTGAACATCGGCCATGTGGAGATCCTGCCCACCTTCCAGGTGCCCGGTGGCCTCAACTTCGAGCGGAGGACGGACTGAATGAGCACCGCGCAGCGCGTGAGCCGCGTCAAGCCCTCACCGAGCACGGCGGCCGCCCAGCGGGTCCGGGAGCTGAAGGCCCAGGGCCTGGACATCCTCGACCTCACCGTGGGCGAGCCCGACTTCGACACCCCCGACCATGTGAAGGACGCCGCGATCGAGGCGATGCGGCAGGGCGCCACCAAGTACACCCCCGTCAACGGCACCCCGCAGCTGCGGGCCGCCATCGCGGACCGGCTCCGGCTGCGCCACGGACTGGACTGTCCCGGAGACCGGATCGTGGTCGGCGGCGGCGGGAAGCAGGTCATCTTCCTCGCCCTGATGGCTACCCTGGACGCGGGTGACGAGGTCGTCATCCCCGCCCCGTACTGGGTGTCCTACCCGGACATGGTGCTCGCCAACGACGGCACACCGGTCATCGTGGACTGCCCGGAGGCGGACGGGTTCAAGCTGACCCCCGAGCGGCTCGCCCCGGCCCTCACCGACCGCACCCGCTGGGTCGTCCTCAACTCCCCGGGCAACCCTACGGGCGCCGCCTACACCGCCGGGGAACTGCGCGCGCTCGCCGAGGTGCTGCTCGACCACCCACACGTCCAGGTGCTCACCGACGAGATCTATGACGAGATCTGGTACGGGCCGGGCCGCGTCCCCAGCATGGCGGGCGTCGAACCGCGCCTGGCCGACCGGGTCTTCCTCACCAACGGCGTCTCCAAGACCTATGCGATGACCGGCTGGCGGATCGGATACGGCGCGGGCAACGCCGAACTCGTCGGCGCCGTCAACACCCTGCAGTCCCAGATCTCCTCGTGCCCCTCGTCCATCAGCCAGGCCGCCGCCACCGCCGCCCTCACCGGCGATCAGAGCTTCGTCCGCGACTGCGTGTCCGTCTACCGCGGGCGCCGCGACGACGTGGTCAAACGGATCAATGACACCCCCGGTCTCTCCTGCACCCCGCCCAGCGGTGGCTTCTACGCCTTCGTCAACTGCGCCGGAGTCATCGGCAGGCGCACCCCGTCCGGCGACGAGATTCGCACCGGTGAGGACTTCGCCGCCCATCTGCTGGAGTCACGGCGGGTGGCGGTGATCCACGGCGCCGCGTACGGCGCACCGGGGTACTTCCGCGTCTCCTTCGCGGCCTCCCACGACATCCTCACCGCGGCCTGCGAGGGCATCGCCCGCGCCTGTGCGGACCTTTCCTGAACACCTCAAGGAGCCACATGCTGCGCGTCACCACCCGGTTCGACCGGCCCGACCCCGCCCTCGTCGACCAGCTGAGCGGGTACTCCGCCGCCACCGTCCACGAGGCCCAGGGCCGCCTCGGGGCCCTGGACTCCACCATCAAGCCGATCGATCCCACCATGTCGGTCTGCGGCCCCGCCTTCACCGTGCGCTGCGCGCCACGGGACAACATCATGCTCCAGGTGGCCATCGCCCACGCCCGCCCCGGCGATGTCATCGTGGTCTCCGCGGGCCAGTACGCCGAGGCGGGCTCCTTCGGCGATGTGCTGGCCAACGCGTGTGTGGCGAAGGGCCTGGGCGGTCTCATCACCGACACCGGTGTCCGCGACACACAGGAGCTGCGGAAGCTGGGTTTCCCGGTGTTCTCGTACAGCGTCAGCATGAAGGGCACGGTCAAGGAGACCGTAGGCCCGATGGCCGAACCCGTCCTGATCGGCGGCGAGGTCGTCCGCCCGGGAGACGTGGTGCGCGCGGACGCCGACGGGGTCGTGGTGGTGCGCCGCGAAGACCTGAAGGACGTCATAGCCAGGTCCCAGGCCCGCGTCGACGCGGAAGACGCGTATATCGCCGCCTACCGCGCGGGGAAGAGCGTGATCGAGGTCAGCCGGCTGGCGGCGGTACTGGAGGCCAAGGGGCTCGTCATCGACGAGTAGCGCCGGGGTGGCGCGCGGCAGGTCCGCAGCTTCGCGAACGGATCGTGAGGCTACAGCTTCTCGAAGGGATCGTGGTTCGCGAGCAGCTGCTCCACCCGCGCCTGATCGACCCGGCTGACGATCTGCCCGGCCTCCTGCCGGTCCCGGATCACCTTGGCCAGGGTGAAGGCGGAGGTCACCAGGTAGAGCACGGAGATGGCGAGGAAGCCGCGCACCCAGGCGTTGGCGCTCAGCTGGAAGATGCCGACGGCGGTGGCGGCCATGGCGACGGCGAAGGACGCGATCGCCTGACCGTAGAACGCGGCCGTGCTCTGCTGCTTGACCGGTGTCTCACTCATGCGGACAAGGATGGGCGGATGCGGTCGGCTCCGCATCCGCCCGGATACTCAGGTACGTACTCAGACGTCGGGCGCCGTCAGCGGGGTTGGCGCAGCCCCTCGACGAGGAGTGCGACCAGTCGGCGCGCGTCGTAGCCGGGGTCGTGCTCGGCGCCGATGCAGAGGTTCCCGACGCCGCGCATGAGCTCGTACGCCTTCAGTCCGGGTCGGATCTCCCCGGCGCCGGCCGCCGCGTCGAGCAGCTGGGTGCACACGGGCAGCAGGCGGTCGATGAAGTACGAGTGCAGCGTGTCGAAGCTCGTGTTGTCGGACCGCAGCACGGCGGCGAGGCCGTGCTTGGTGACCAGGAAGTCGACAAAGAGATTGATCCACTGCCCCAGCGCGGCATGCGGGGTCGCGCTGCTCGCCAGCAGGGCCGGACCGGCCTCGGCGCAGGCCTCGACCTGGTGCCGGTAGACGGCGATGATCAGGTCCGCCCGGGTCGGGAAGTGGCGGTAGATCGTGCCCACCCCGACACCGGCCTTGGCCGCGATGTCGCGCACCGGTGCTTCCACGCCCGAGGCGACGAAGACCGAGGCGGCCGCGTCGAGCAGGGTCTCCTGATTGCGCCGGGCGTCCGCCCGCTTGGACCGGGCCGAGGGTCCCGCGCCCTTGTCGCCGTCGTTCACCGCGCCGCTCCCTCCACTGCCGGGCTTGTCAAGCGGAACAACGTTCCGTATCTTTACCGGAGCCAGGTTCCGTTTGCTTATGATGCCAGAGCGGGGCCCGGCGGCCAAACCGCGCATTGCCGCCGCGCAATGCCACCACGCTTCCCCGCAGTGGAGGAACACGGTCATGCAGTACCGCACCTTGGGCCGCACCGGTGTGCAGGTCAGCTCCCTCGCGCTCGGCGCGATGAACTTCGGCAGGATCGGGCGCACCGGTCAGGGCGAGGCCACCGCCCTCGTCGACGCCGCTCTCGAGGCCGGGATCAACCTCATCGACACCGCCGACATGTACAGCGCCGGTGAGTCGGAGGAGATGGTCGGCAAGGCCATCGCCGGCCGCCGCGACGGCATCGTGCTGGCCACGAAGGCGGGCATGCCCATGGGCGACGAGCCCAACCACCGGGGCGGCTCACGCCGCTGGCTGGTCACCGAGCTGGACAACAGCCTGCGCCGACTCGGCGTCGACCATGTCGATCTCTACCAGATCCACCGGTGGGACCCGGCCACCAGCGACGAGGAGACGCTGTCGGCGCTCACCGACCTCCAGCGCGCGGGGAAGATCCGCTACTTCGGTTCCTCGACCTTCCCCGCCTACCGAGTCGTCCAGGCCCAGTGGGCCGCCCGTGAGCACCACCTGAGCCGCTATGTCACCGAACAGCCCAGCTACTCGATCCTGCAGCGCGGAATCGAGCGCGACGTACTGCCGGTCACCGACGAGTACGGGCTCGGGGTGCTGGTGTGGAGCCCGCTGGCCTCGGGCTGGCTGTCGGGCGCCGTCCGTGCGGGCCGGTCCATCACCACCAGCCGCTCGGCGATGATGCCGGAGCGCTTCGATGTCACCATCCCCTCCAACCGGGCCAGGCTCGACGCCGTCGAGCGGCTGGCCAAGGTCGCCGACGAGGCCGGTCTGACCATGATCCAGCTCGCCCTCGGATTCGTCACCGCGCATCCCGCCGTGACCAGCGCGCTCATCGGCCCCCGCACACTGGACCATCTGCGCACGCAGCTCGCCGCCGCCGACACCGTGCTCTCGGCCGATGTGCTCGACGCGATCGACGCGATCGTGGCCCCCGGCACCGACCTCGCCGCGCACGAGAAGCACGACACCCCGCCCGCGCTGCTCGACCCGTCACTGCGGCGCCGCTGACGGATCCGGCGCCACCTCTGTCCGGGCGGCGTCCCGGCGCCCGGGGGGCCGTACGAACGTCATGACCCGGCTCATGACGCCCTCCCGCCCCGCCGGACGGTCAGCTGCTTCATCACCCGGCGCACCACCTCGGCCTGGGCGGGCGAATAGTCGTCGAGCAGCGCCTGCTCGAAGCCGGTCGCCGTCGGGCCGCTGTCCGGGATGGCCGCCAGCACCTCCTCCGGTACGGCGGCGGACAGCTCCTCGGCCAGCGGCGCGATCCGGGGATCGTCCGCCGTGGCCTCCTCCAGTTCGTCCAGCCGCTCGTACAGCGGGAGCACGGCGGGGTCCTCGGCCAGCGGCCGCAGCGCCGCGTACAGCGCGTCCCCGCCGATCACTCCCTCGAGCAGCATCAGGTGCTCGCGGTCCCTGGCGGCGGTCGGCGAGGAGGTGGCGGGCGCCACCTTCAGGAGCTCGACGAGCGCGGGGGAGAGCGGCGCGTCCGCTGTGAGCGGGCCGTCCAGCAGCGCCGCCAGCACCTTGCGGCGCTGCTGGATCTCGTGTTCCTGACGGGCGAGATCGGCGTCCAGCTCGCCCAGCACCTCGGCCAGCTCACGCCCGGCGTCGTCCGCGAGGACGTCCCGCACCTCGTCCAGGGCGAGCCCGAGCTCGGTCAGCCGCCGGATCCGGGCCAGCAGAACGGCGTCCCGGAGGGTGTAGACCCGGTATCCGTTGGCGCGCCGCTTGGGCTCGGGCAGCAGACCGATGTGGTGGTAGTGCCGCACGGTCCGGGAGGTGACTCCGACGAGCGCGGCGATTTCTCCGATGCGCATATGGCCAGTAGAAACCCTGCCGCTGCGGCAAGGTCAAGCGCGTCCGCCCGGCGGCCCCTCGACAGCGCCGGTATCGGGGCGGCCGCGGTAGAGCGGGGCGCCACGGTAGTCACGGCCACCGTTGTCCGGGATGACGGTGCCGGTGCCGATCAGCGGTGCTGGCACAGCAGAATGCCATCGCCGTTGTCGTGCGTGAAGTTGTCCTGGATCCGCACCCGCGGTACGCCTCGATGCCCGATGTCCCCGCCATAGCCGCCGATGACGATCGGACGGTTCCTCTCGCCCGAGCCCTTCGGCCACAGTTGGCCCTTCCAGGAGCCACCGGCCTTCAGCAGGATCCGGTCCCCGGCCCGGAAGGTGGTCCGGCGGCGACCCGTGTAGGGGGCAACGGGACGGTAGCGTAAGGAGGTCCAAATACGGTCAGGTGCGGCGAGAGCGCATATCCGGGAACAGTGAGGGAGCCTTATGCGGCACGAGATCAGCCCCGAGCCCATTCTTGAGGTCGGGCTCGGCTTCATGGCGTCGAAGGTGCTGCTCACCGCGGTGGAACTGGATCTCTTCTCCCGGCTCGCCGAAGGCCCCCGCACCGGCGGTGACCTGGCCGGGGTGCTCGGACTGCACCCGCGCGGCGCCGCCGACTTCCTCGACGCGCTGGTGGCCCTCGGTTTCCTGGAGCGTTCCGAGGGCGTGTACCGCAACAGCCCGTCCGCCGACACCTTTCTCGACCGTGAGAAGGCCACCTATGCGGGCGGCATCCTGGAGATGGCCAACAGCCGGCTGTATCCCTTCTGGGGGTCGCTCACCGAGGCGCTGCAAACCGGGAAGCCGCAGAACGAGCACAAGCAGGGCGGCGACGTGTTCGACGCCATTTACCACGACCAGGAGGGTCTCGAGCGATTTCTGCACGGAATGACCGGGCTCAGCATGGGCAAGGCGATGGTGATAGCCCAGCGGTTCCCCTGGGCCGACTACCGGACCGTGCTGGACGTCGGCGGAGCGGTGGGCTGCGTCCCGGTGGCGGTGGCCCAGCGTCACCCCCATATGAGCGGCGGTGTCTTCGAACTGCCCCGGGTGCGGCCCGTCTTCGAGAAGTACGTGGCGTCCTTCGGCCTGGAGGACCGGCTCACCTTCCACGGCGGCGACTTCTTCGCCGATGACCTGCCCGGCGCCGATGTGATCGTGCTGGGCCAGATCCTGCACGGCTGGGGCCTGGAGGAGAAGCGGCTGCTGCTGAAGAAGGCATACGACGCACTGCCCGACGGGGGAGCGGTCCTCGTCTACGACGCCATCATCGACGACGACCGCAAGGAGAACACCTTCGGCCTGCTGGCCAGCCTGAACATGCTCATCGAGACCCGGTCCGGCTTCGAGTACACGGCGGCGGACGGCCGCACCTGGCTGGCGGAGACGGGATTCAGCGGCAGCCGGATCGAACCGCTGACGGACGGCTACTCCATGCTGGTGGGCATCAAATAGCGGTCACCTGACCGCCCCGCCCGGCGCCGGGACCAACCCGGCGCCGGGCCGGAGCGGCTAGAAGCGGTAGCGCAGAATCCGGCCCACATCACGGAAGCCGGGCAGATGCGCCATCACCCGCATGCTCATCCGGCCGGCGGCCGGCATCTTCTCCACCCCCGGCATGTCCACGCTGCGCACCGCGTCGAGGCAGGTCAGCCCCGGATGCCAGGTCTCCACCTCATGAGGGTCGTCCAGGCCCCAGTGGAGGGTGGCGCCCGCGTTGCGCACCGCGGGGACCATCTTCTGGAGCCGGATGCCCAGCGGCCCGTAGACGTCGAAGAGCAGCTGGCCGCCGGGGAACCGCTCGGTGATCCGCTGGATCAGCCGCCTGCCCTCCTCCTTGCGCAGATACATCGTCAGCCCCTCGGCGACGACCACGGTGGGCCGGTCGTCCGGCACCTCGCGCAACCACGCCTCATCGGTCACCGAGGCGCCGACCATCTCGTAGTTTCCCGACGGCTCGGGAAGCAGCCGGCGGCGCAGATCGATCACCTCGGGGTAGTCGATGTCGAGCCAGCGCACCGACGACGGCGGGTCGAGGCGCTGCACCCGGGTGTCGAGTCCGCATGCGAGATGGAGCACGGTCGCCTTCTGCTGCTCGGCCAGGAACTCCATGGCCCAGTCGTCGAGCTGTTTCGCCCGCAGGGCGATGCCGACCGCCGTCGTGTCCGTCATCCCCGTTTTGCCGAAGTCGTAGGCCACGCGCTCCACGGCCGCCTGGGCCGCGTGGTCGTGCAGGATGGAGTCCGGTGAACGGCTGTCCACCGCCCTGCCGTACAGCGTGGCGAGCAAGGTCTCCTGAGCGCCGCTGAGAGTGATCTTTTCGCGATCCATGGTTCCTCGTCGATGTGGGGGTACCGGACGGACCATTCGTTATGGTTGCGTATGGAATGGGCAGAACCCGTGTCCGTACGGTCCCACGTTCCCCCCGGCAAAAGCGACCGGCCTCTGGGCCATTCGAGTTCATCCGGCCAACATCGGGCGGACGGGCGCCGGTGAGGGTCAGTGACCCTCGCCGTCGTCCCGCGTCAGCCACAGATCGGGTCCGAAGACCTCGTAGTGGATCGCGGAGGGGTGCACACCCCGCTCCAGCAGTTGGGTCCGCACCGACCGCATGAAGGGCATCGGCCCGCACAGATACGCCTGGACGCCGTCCGGGATCTCGATGCCGGACAGGTCGACGCGGCCGGTGCGATCGGCCGGCCACTCGCCCCCGGGCCGCTCGTACCACGTGTGGGCGGTGCCCCGCGCCAGCTTGGTGACCAGCCGCTCCTGGTCGGCGCGCAGCGCGTGATCGGCGGGGGAGCGGTCGGCGTGGACGGCGATGACCGGGGCCTGGTGTCCGCCGGCCGTCAGCTCCTCCAGCATGGCCACCATCGGGGTGCAGCCGATCCCGGCGGAGGCGAGCAGCAGCGGTGTGTCCGTGGCGTCGAGCACGACGTCGCCGTAGGGCGCGGAGACGGTCAGCTCATCGCCCTCGTGGACATGGTCGTGGAGATGGCCGGAGACCTCACCGGCCGGGCCCTCGCCCGCGTTCTCGCGCTTGACGGAGAAGGAGCGCACCGTGGCGCCGGGGCCGTTGGTCAGGCTGTACTGGCGGATCTGCCGCGCCCCGTCGGCCAGTTCCACCTGCACCGAGACATACTGGCCCGCCTTGAACGCCGGGGCGGGACGGCCGTCCGCCGGCCGGATCCGGAAGGTGACCACATCCGCCGTCTCCCGGACCCGCTCGGCCACCTCCCACTGTCGCCAGGTCCCGCCGACCAGCACGCCCTGCTCCGCGTACAGCCGCCGCTCGATCTCGATCAGGGCGTTGGCCATCAGCCAGTAGACCTCGTCCCAGGCGGCGGTCACCTCCTCGGTGGCCGCGTCGCCGAGCACCTCCGCGATGGCGGCGGACAGATGACGGTGCACCACGGGATACTGCGCGGCGCTCACCCCGAGCGAGGCGTGCTTGTGCGCGATCCGGCTCAGCAGGGCGTCGGGGCGGGTGCCCGGCCGCTCCACCAGGGCGGTGGCGAACGCGGCGATGGCGCCCGCGAGGGCCTGCCGTTGGGTGCCCGCGGCCTGGTTGGCCCGGTTGAACAGATTCCGCAGCAGTTCCGGGTGGGCCTCGAAGAGGTTCCGGTAGAACAGCTCGGTGATGGTGCCGATGGCCTCACCGACGGCGGGAAGCGTGGCGCGGACGGTCTCGGCGGACTTCTGGGAGAGCATGAGCGGGCCTAACTGGTATCTCAGATTCGCATTAAACGGCCTGGGTGAACCGGGCATGGTGACCTCCGTGTCAGCACGGCTCGGCGGGACGGGATCCGGGCTCCGTAACCCGGACGACGGCCTCATGGGGACAGCCCGGGTGCGCGCCCGACCAGCCCCAGCAGCACCGGGCCCGTCGGGGACGCCACCAGATCGTCGACCGTGAGGGGATCGAGCGAGGTGAGGAACGCCTCCTGCGCCCGGCGCAGCGCCATCCGCAGCCGGCAGCCCTGCCGCAGCGGACACGGCACATCCCCCTCGCAGTCGGCGACATCGCCGACCCCCTCGAGCTCCCGGACCAGCTGGCCGACCGAGGCGGTGCGCCCGGTCGCGGTGAGCGTCAGCCCGCCGCCCCGTCCGCGCCGTGTCTCGATCAGCCCCAGATGCTGCAGCCGGGCCGCCACCTTGGCCAGATGGCTGTAGGGCACCTGCATCTCCCCGGCGACCTGCCGGGCCGTGCAGGGCTCGGCGCCGGTGACCGCCAGCCGCATGATCGTGCGGAGTGCCAGGTCCGTTGACTTCGTCAGCCGCATGGCGGCAGATTACGTTAATGCGAATCTGAGATGCAATTTATAGGGGCGTGTTCCGGCCTCCGGTATCGCGCAGCGCCCGCGTCACCGACCAGGCGACGGACACCATGGGCACGGCCACCACCGCCCCGACCACCCCCGCCACGATGCTTCCGGCGATGACCGAAATCGCCACCACCACCGGATGGAGCCGCACCGCCCAGCTCATCACCAGCGGATGCAGGACATGGCCCTCGAACTGACCGACCGCCACGATCAGCAACAGCACCACGGCCGCGATGGCCGGACCCCGCCCGGCCAGGGCCACCACCGTCGCCACCGCCAGCGCGATCGGCGAACCGATCAGCGGAACGAACGTCGCGAAGAAGACCAGCAGCGTCAGCGGCAGGGCCAGCGGCACCCGCAGCAGGAAGAGGGCGATGCCGACCAGCGTCGCGTTGGAGGCCGCGACGACGATGATGCCCCGGGTGTACCCGGCGAAGGTGGTCCACGCCGCCCGCGCCGCCCGGTCCCACGGGGACCGGGCGCGCTCGGGGAGCTGGCCCCGGAACCACTGCCACATCCGGTCGCCGGAATGGATGAAGAAGACCGAACAGAACAGGGCCAGGAACACCGCCGTGCCCGCCTCCACGACCCGCCCCGCACTGCTGAGCGCCCTGCTGATCAGTGTCGCGCGATGCCGTGAGACAAAGGCGGTGACCTTGTCGTGGGCCCCCGACAGCACACCGTGCCGCACATGGAACGGCGGCCCCTCCAGCCACCGCTCGATCCGCCCGATCCCGCCGCGCAGCTCGCCCACCAGCCGGCCCGCCTCCGCGGCCGCCGCGGTCCCCACCAGCGCCAGCAGCCCCAACACCGCGAACAGCGTGCCGAACACCGCCAGCGTCACCGCCAGCGGCCTGGGACACACCCGCGCCAGCAGATCGGCCAGCGGGCGCAGCACGGCGGTGGCCACCAGTGCCAGGAACACCGCGATCGCGACGAGCTCGAACCGGCCCAGCACTGTGAACGCCAGATAGACGGCCACCCCGATGACCATCAGACGCCATGCGTACGCGGCGGCCAGCCGCAGCCCGGGATGGACCCGGCCGTTCTCGTCCCCCGCCCGGCGCACCGCCGCCGTCAGGGCCGCGGAGCCGGAGCGCCGGGCCCGCGCCACCGCCCGCGAGGCCCGCCCCGCCGGTCCGCCGGTCACGCCACGCCGAGGGCGTACGCCCCGCCCTCCCGGTCGCTCGGGCGGGGGAGGAGAGTCGCTGCTCACGTCGGCGCCACCGCCTTCTGCGTCCCGGTCCTGCGCGGCGGAAGAGGATGGTGATTCATCCCGCTACGTACAGATTCAATCAGGGTGGCCGTCCGGGCGCCGGACAGCTCTCCCCGGCGCGGCGGCCCGTCCTCTCCCTGGCGCGGCGGCCGTTCTCGCCCCGGCGCGGCGGCCGTCCTCGCCCCCTGCCGTTCCGCACCCATGCCTGCCTAAGATCGCCCTGGTCACCCGCTCGCCAAGGCACTCTGCAAGGAGCCGCTCGTGACATACGACATCACCGCCATCCGCGCGCAGTTCCCCGCGCTGAAGGCCGGGTCGGCCCACTTCGACGGCCCGGGAGGCACCCAGACCCCGCTCCCCGTCATCGAGGCCGTCTCCGACGCGCTGGCCAACCCCCTGGCCAACCGCGGCCATCTCACCGCGGGGGAGCGCAACGCCGAGGCGCTCGTCCAGTCGGCCCGGCGGGCCATGGCTGACCTGCTCGGTGCCGACCCGGCCGGGATCGTCTTCGGGCGCAGCGCCACCGCCCTCATCTACGACTTCTCCCGCACCCTCGCCAAGACCTGGTCACCGGGCGACGAGATGGTGGTGTCCCGGCTGGACCACGACTCCAACATCCGCCCCTGGGTCCAGGCCGCCGAGGCCGCCGGGGCCACCGTGCGCTGGGCCGACTTCGACCCCGCAACCGGCGAGCTGACCCCCGATGACATCAGTGCCCAGCTCGGCGATCGCACCCGGCTGGTGGCGGTCACCGCCGCCTCGAACCTGATCGGCACCCGCCCGGACATCCCGGAGATCTCCCGGCGGGTGCACGCGGCCGGGGCGCTGCTCCATGTGGACGGCGTGCACTACGCCGCCCACGCCCATGTCGACATCCGGCGGCTCGGAGCGGACTTCTTCGTCTGCTCCCCCTACAAGTTCCTCGGCCCCCACCTCGGTGTCCTCGCAGGCAACCCCGAGCTTCTGGAGACCCTGACCCCGGACAAGCTGCTCCCCTCGACGAACGCCGTTCCCGAGCGCTTCGAATTCGGCACCCTGCCCTATGAATTCCTCGCAGGCACCCGCGCAGCCGTCGACTTCCTCGCCACCCTGGACCCCGGCGCCGAAGGCAGCCGCAGGGAGCGGCTGGCGTCGTCGTTCGCGGCCCTCGAGGAGCACGAGGCCACGCTGCGCGGGCGCATCGACGAGGGCCTGGCCGCACTGGACCCGCTCACCATCCACTCCCGCGCCGTGGACCGCACCCCGACCGTGCTGCTGACCATCGACGGCCACGACACCACCGACGCCTACCGCTACCTCGCCGGCCGTGGCGTCGACGCCCCCTCCGGTTCGTTCTACGCGGTGGAGGCATCCCGCAGGCTGGGCCTGGGCGACACCGGGGGACTGCGCATCGGCCTGGCCCCCTACACCAGCACCGAGGACGTGGACCGGCTGCTGGAGGCGCTCTCGGACTTCCTGCGCACTCCGGCCCCGCGAGGCTGACTCACCCCCGGCGCTCACCGGCCGGTCTCACTTCTCGGCGGCATCCCCTTCGAGGAGCCCCGCCACGAGTCCGCGGGCGTGCGCGGCGTCGAGCCCGGCGGGGCGGAAGAGGATGCGGTACATCAGAGGTGCCACGACATGGTCGACGACCGTCTCGACACCGGGGGTGTCCTCCCCGCGTCCGGCCGCGCGGGTCAGGATGACATCGACCTGGTCGGCGGCGTAGGCCGAGCACTGGCCGGCGTTGCTGCCGTCCGGGTCGCCCAGCAGGGCGTCGCGGATGTAGGCGCGTCCGGCCGGGGAGGCCATCTCGTCGAGGAACTGCTCGGCCCAGGCCGTCAGATCGGACGCCAGCCCGCCGTGGTCCTGCGGCGCGGTGTCGGGCCGCAGACGCTCGACCGCCACGTCCGACAGCAGTTGCGCGAGGTCTCCCCAGCGGCGGTAGATCGTGGAGGGGGTGACCTCCGCGCGCTGGGCGATCAGCGGCACGGTCAGACCGTCGCGGCCCAGCTCCGCCTCGAGTTCGCGCACGGCGGTGTGCACCGCTGCCTGGACCCGGGCGCTGCGCCCCCCGGGGCGCACCATCTGCCTGCTCATTCATCCACCTTAAAGCAAATTTCTAGCTTCTAGGGAACGATGTGTCCCGGGGTTGCTCAGCGGACGCGTCAGGCCGCGTCCGCCGGCTCGCGGGCGGGCCGCGTCCGCTCGTAGGCGTGACCGACCCGCAGGAGCACGCCTTCCCCGAGCGGCCGCCCGAGCAGTTGCATGCCGATCGGCAGGCCGGCCGTGTCGTGGCCGACCGGGAGGGACAGCGACGGCACTCCGGTGAGGTTGGCGGGGGCCGAGAGGCGCACATAGGCGTCGGAGACGGCTTCGACGGTGCCGTCCGGCCAGGTGATCGTCTCCTGGCCGGACGGCACCGCGGTCGCCGGGACCGCCGGGGCGGCGATCACATCGACGTCCTCCAGCATGCGCGCCCACTCCCGCCGCATCAGGGTCCGGGACCGCTGGGCGCGCAGATGGTCCCCGGCGGGCATCAGCTCGCCCGCCTCCAGCAGGATGCGCACATCCGCCTGGTACAGCTCGGGTGCCGCGCGCAGGGTGCGCTCGTGGTAGGCGGTGGCCTCCGGCACCATCAGGCCCCACTGAGTGGCCTGGATGTAGCGGGTCATCGGGATCTCGACCTCGACGAGGCGGGCGCCGAGGGCCTCGAGCCGGTCGACGGCCCGCCGGACCGCGGCCTCCACCTCCGCGTCGACGCGCTCGAAGTAGTAGTTGCGCGGCACGCCGACGCGCAGTCCCGTCAGGTCCCCGGCCGGGCCCGGCCGGTAGTCCCGCGGGGGGACGGCCAGGGAGGCGGGGTCGCGGGGGTCGTGCCCGGCGAGGACCGCCAGGACCAGGGCCTGGTCCTCGACGGTGCGGGTGAGGGGGCCGACGTGGTCCAGCGACCACGACAGGGAGGTGACGCCGTGGCGGGGGACGAGGCCGTACGTGGGCTTGAGGCCGACGACCCCGTTGAGCGCGGCGGGGACGCGGATGGATCCGCCGGTGTCGGTGCCCAGGGCGAAGGTCGCGGTGCCCGCGGCGACGGCCACGGCGGATCCGCCGCTGGAGCCTCCCGCGACCCGGCCGGTGTCCCAGGCGTTGCGGGTCTGCGGGGTGGTCAGCCCGTAGGCGAACTCATGGGTGTGGGTCTTGCCGACCAGGACGGCGCCGGACGCGCCCAGGCGGGCGGCGACCGTGCTGTCCGCCTGCGCGCGGTGGTCGGCGCGGACCCGGGAGCTCGCGGTGGTGGCCACACCCGCGACGTCGATCAGGTCCTTCAGGCCCATCGGGATGCCGTGCAGCGGGCCGCGGAGGCGGTCGGCCGCGGCGTCGTCCGCGGCCGCGCGCGCCGCCCGGCGCGCCCGCTCCGCCGTCACCGTGGCGTAGGCGTTCAGCCGGGGTTCCAACCGCTCGACGCGGTCCAGGACGGAGTCCACCAGCTCGACGGGGGACAGCCGCCCGGTCCGGATCGCGTCGGCGGCCTCGGTGAGGGACAGCTCATACGGCCGCATCGTGCCGCTCCTCTCCCGCGCGGTAGGCGGGGGCGGGCGGGGTGTCGCCGAAGTCCAGCTCGCGCAGGACGGCGACGACGGCGTGGATGTGGTTGGCGGTGGCCGCCGCGGCGGCGTGGCGCTCGGCCGGCAGCGGGAGCCCGGCGCGTGCGGCCCAGCGGGCCGCCTCCGGAGGGGTGAGTTCTGCGGCGGACAAGGTGTCTCCCTCAACGAGGTCTCATCGAGACAAAAGCTAACTGTTTGCGTTAGTCGACTGTAAGGCCTACGGTGCCTTAAGGCAAACAGATTGCGTTTAGAGAGAGCGGGTCATGCACGCATCCCAGGCCATGCACACACCCCAGGCCATGCCACCCCAGGCCATCGACATCCCCTTCTGGACCGTGGGCGACATCGCCGTCCACCGCATCGACGAGGTGCTCCTGCCGCCGCGGACCGGCCCGTGGCTGCTGCCCGACGCCACCGCGGACGTGGTCTCGCGACAGGACTGGCTGCGCCCCGACTTCGCCGACCAGGACGGCACCCTGCGCATCGCCAGCCACAGCTTCGCCTTCGAGGTGGGCGGGGCGCGGGTCCTGGTCGACACCGGCATCGGCAACGGCAAGACGCGGGCCAACCCGGCCTGGCACGGTCTGCGGACGGACTACCTGGAGCGCCTGGCCGCCGCCGGGTTCGCCCGGGAATCCATCGACCTGGTGATCCTCACCCATCTGCACACCGACCACGTCGGCTGGAACACCCACGAGGTGGACGGCGCGTGGGTGCCCACCTTTCCCCACGCGCGCTACCTCACCTCCCGCACCGAGCGGGAGTTCTGGGCGACCTACGACATGGACGAGCCGCGCACCCAGATGTTCCTCGACTCCGTGATCCCGGTCGAGGACGCGGGACGGCTCGACCTGGTCGACGTCCCGGACGAGGGCACCGAGGTCATCCACGGACTGCGGCTGATCCCCACGCCCGGCCACACCCCCGGCCATATCGCCCTCCAGCTCGACAGCCGCGACGAGCGGGCGCTGATCACGGGCGACTGCGTTCACCACCCCGTTCAGCTCGCCCACCCCGCCATCGGCTCGTGTGTCGACATCGCCCCCGAGCAGTCCGAGGCCACCCGCCACAAGCTCTTCGGAGCCCTCGCCGACACCGGCACCCTTCTGCTGGGCACCCACTTCCCGCCGCCCACCGCCGGTCATGTGATCACCCACCAGAACGCCTACCGGCTCTCGCCCGTGCTCCCCGGCGCGCGCTGACGCGCCCCTCCGCGGGTGGTGGTGTTCGCCCGGATGTTCCCGTAGGGGCGGTATTGGGGCCGGGGCGGTGCGACGGGCAGGCTCGTGGGTGCTGTGCCTGCTTCGTATGGGAAGGGGTCTCCCTTGGCCGGTGTGTTGCCGCGTGGCGATCGGCTGCCGTCGTTGACGGGGCTTCGCTTTCTGCTGGCCGGTGTGGTGCTGGCGGGCCATGTGCTGACGCTGGGCAGATTCTTCGAGGACCAGGGGGTCTATGAGGCCGCCGACGCCTCGTCCATGGCGAGCGCGGCGGCGGTCTCCTCGTTCTTCCTGCTGAGCGGTTTCGTACTGGCGTGGAACGCCTCTCCGGGCGACACCGCCGTCCGGTTCTGGCGCCGCCGGCTGGTGAAGATCTTCCCCAACCATGTGGTGACCTGGTCGCTGATGCTGGGCCTGCTCATGGCGACGGGCACCGCCGCGCTGCTTCCGGTGCCGGACCCGGGGCTGGGGGAGGCGGTCCGGAATCTGCTGCTGGTGCACGCCTGGGTGCCGGACATGGCCGATTTCAGCAGCGTCAATCCGGTGACCTGGTCCATCTCCTGCGAGGCGTTCTTCTACCTCCTCTTCCCCCTGCTGATCCGGCCGGTGCGCGCGCTGCCGGAACGGCTGCTCCGGCCGGTGATCGCCCTGGTGGCGGCGCTGGTGGTGACGATGCCGCTGGTGGCGATGGCCGTCACCGACGAGGCGGCTCCCGGGAGTTGGTCGCCGCTCTCGACGGAGCGCTGGTGGCTGATCTACTTCTTCCCACCGGTGCGGCTGCTGGAGTTCGTCCTCGGACTGGTGCTCGCGCGGGCGGTCCAGCTCGACCGCTGGCCGACGCTGCGTCCGCGGTGGCCGCTGCTCGCCCTGGCGGGAGTGTTCGCGGCGCGGACGGAGCTGCCGGAGGAGTACCTGTGGGGAGCCGCGACCTGTCTGCCGATGGCCGCCCTCATCCCGGCCATCGCCACCCGCGATATCGAAGGGCGGGAGAGCCGGCTTGGGCGCCGCGGCCTGGTGGTGCTGGGCGAGGCGTCGTTCGCGCTGTACATGGTCCACTTCCCGCTGCTGTACGAGATCCGGGTGCTGCTGGACCGGCGGACGTTCGACACGGTGACCGCCGCGCTGTTGTCCGTGGTGGTGTCGGCGTTCTGTGTGGCGGTGTCGCTGATGCTGTGGCGCGGTGTCGAGGTGCCGATGATGCGCCACTTCGCCCGCCCCCGCGGCCGTTCCGTACCGGCTGCCGGGCCCGCGCCCGGCGACCAGACCGCACCGCTGCGCCAGCAGGACCCCGCGCCATGACTCAGGCGGCCGGTTCGCATCGCTCAGCCTGACGACGTGGCGACGCGTACGCGGTGGCTTTCGCCGTCGGAGAGGAACGACGCCAGTTCCCGGCCCTCCTCTCCGACGGCGGTACGGTCGGCCGAGGAGAGACGGCCCAGCGGGGTGACGACCACGGTGGCGGCGTCGACCCTCCAGGTCGCGGCGACACGGCCGTCCACCAACACCACGCGCTCCCCGGCGACCGACAGGCCGCGGTGGGCGTCGTCGATGATCCGGCCGCGGTCGTGGTAACCGAGGATCGCGTTGTCGAACGCGGGCAGGAACCGCACCGGCGCGGGGGTGTCGGGGTCGGGCCGTGGCGCGTCGGGGAGGTCGAACAGCTCCCGGCCGCGTTCATCGCGGAAGGTGACCAGTTCCTCCCGTATCGCCGCCACCGCGGCCGGGAGCCCGGCGAGGCCGCACCAGGCGCGCAGATCGGCCGAGGCCGCGGGGCCGAAGGCGGCCAGATAGCGCCGTACCAGCGCCTGCCCGACCGGGTCGGAGCCGTCGGGGGCGGGCGGGTCCACGGGTTGGCCCAGCCAGGAGGAGAGCAGGACGTTACGCACCCCTCCCCGGGAACGCCACAGCCCGCGCGGCGGCGTCTGCGCCACCGGGACGAGGGCGGCGATCAGCATCTCGCCCAGTGCCCGCGGTGCCGGGGCGGGCCAGCGGTCGGCCAGCGTCCGCACCAGCTCGGCCATCGAGCGGGGCTCGCCGTCGGCCATCACCGCCCAGCCCGCGGCGGCGAGTTCGTCGAGGTCCATCCCCTCCAGCTCGCGGCGGTAGGTCCCGAGCACCCGCTGACGCAGCATGGCGTCGTGGCGGGCTCGCCAGGCCACGACGTCATCGGCGGTGAGGAGATGGACGGTGCGGCGCATGAGGTGGGTCCGCACCACGCTTCGCCCGGTCAGCAGGTCGGAGAGGGCGCCCGGGTCGAACGCGCGCAGCCGTGACCAGAGCCCGGTGAACGGCTCCTGCGGTTCCTGCGCCTGCAGGCCACACAGATGCGCGACGGCGTCGCGGACCGGTAGGCCGGCGCGATCGAGCAGCAACTGCCGGGCGAGCGCCGCACGGCCCAGCGCCCGGTTGCCGAGAACGGTCATCGTGCCACCGCGGCGCGCTCGTCGGCCGATCGCCGCCGTAGCGCCGGGCGTTCGACGGACGGCGGGGTGTAGGACACATCGAGCGGGCCGATGTCGGTTCCGGCCGCCACGATCCGGTCGATCCGGTCGAGGACCTCGTCATCGAGGGTGACCGCGGCCCCGGCCAGGAGATCCGCCAACTGCTCCATGGTGCGTGGCCCGATGATGGCCGAGGTGACGCCGGGATGGGTGATGGCGAAGGCCATCGCCAGATGGGTCAGCGCCAGACCGGCCTCCTCGGCCAGCGGGATGAGCCGCTCCACGGCGTCGAGTTTGCGCTCGTCGGTCAGATGCCGGGGCACCCACCTCATCCGCGCGTTCCGCACCGTGGGCCCGCCCTTGCGGTAGCGGCCGGTGAGCAGGCCCATCGCCAGCGGACTCCACACCAGCACGCCCATGCCGTAGCGCTGGCAGACCGGCAGGACCTCCCGCTCGATGGCGCGGTTGAGGATGGAGTACGGGGGCTGCTCGGTGCGGAAGCGGTGCAGTCCGCGCCGGTCGGCGACCCACTGCGCCTCGACGATCTCCGAGGCCGGGAGGTTGGAGGACCCGATGGCGCGCACCTTGCCGCTGCGCACCAGATCGGTCAGGGCGGAGAGCGTCTCCTCGATATCGGTGTGCGGGTCGGGATGGTGTACCTGATAGAGGTCGATGTGGTCGGTCCCCAGACGCCGCAGCGACCGCTCGACCTCGGCGATGATCCAGCGCCGGGAGCTGCCGCCACGGTTGGGGCCCTCACCCATCGTGCCGTTGACCTTGGTGGCCAGCACGATGTCGTCACGCCGCCCCTTCAGCGCCTTGCCCACGATGTCCTCGGACTCCCCGTGGGGTCCGTACACATCGGCGGTGTCGATGAAGTTGATCCCCGAGTCCAGCGCCCGGTGGATGATCCGGACACAGTCGTCGTGATCGGGGTTGCCCGCCTGGCCGAACATCATCGTGCCCAGGCAGTAGGGGCTGACCCGGATACCGGTCCGCCCCAGCTCACGCGTCTTCACAGTCGCGCCGTTCCCTTCGGTTCCTTGGCTCTTGGGGTCCGGAGCCGCGCCGGTGACGGCCGTCACCGGCGCGGCTCAGAGGAGATCCGGTCGGCGGTCAGCCGGACTTCTGCCCGTCGAGCGACTCGCGGATGATGTCCGCGTGCCCGGCGTGCTGGGCGGTCTCGGCGATGACGTGCATCAGCACCCGGCGCACGCTGTGCTCCGCCCCCGGCTCGTTCCAGGGCGCCTCCGGCAGCGGATGCGTCGCCGACAGGTCGGGGACGGCGGTGATGATCTCCTCGCTCCGGGCGGCGACCTCCTCATAGCGCTCGAGGATCCCGGCCAGCGTCTCACCGGGCAGCATCTGGAAGTTGTTCTGGTTGTCGATCGCCCACTGCGGGATCTCACGTGCGGTACCGGCCGCGAGGTCGGCCCAGGTGACACCGTCGGGCAGGTCGAAACGCAGCGCCGAAGGGCCTTCGAGTACGAAGCGCAGCCATCCTTCCTCGATGGCCGCGACGTGCTTGATCAGCCCGCCCAGGCACAGCGCGCTGGCCGTCGGACGCTCGCCGGCCTGCTCGTCGCCGAGCCCGCGCACCGTGTTGGTGAGGGCGGATCGCGCGGTGGCGAGCTCGGCGAGCAGATCGGCCCGCTCGCTGTGGAGTTCGGAGGAGGGCATGGTGGTGGCGGTCACGGTGATCGGGTCCTTCTGGTCGTACTGGTTGTTCTGACGGAGACAACAGTCGCAGCGGAAGCGGACAGGTTGTGGCCGCTACCCGGAGCAGAATGGGAGTCATGCCGAAGACCTCAGCGCGACTGCTCTCACTGCTCTCGCTGCTCCAGGCGCGCCGGGACTGGCCGGGGCAGCTGCTGGCCGAGCGGCTGGACGTCAGCCCGCGCACCGTGCGCCGCGATGTCGACCGTCTGCGCGAGCTCGGCTACCCCATCGTGGCCGCCAAGGGCCCCGACGGGGGCTATCGGCTCGGCGCCGGTACGGAACTGCCGCCGCTGCTGTTCGACGACGACCAGGCCGTGGCCCTCACCGTGGCGCTCCAGACCGCCACCGCCACCGGGGCGGGGATCGAGGAAGCGGCGGCCCGTGCGCTGAGCACCGTCCGGCAGGTGATGCCCGCACGGCTGCGCCATCGCGTCGACGCCCTCCAGGTCACCGCCGCCGACGGAGCGGGTACCCGGCCGAACCCGCAGGTCGGCCCGCAGGTGCTCATGACCCTCGGCGCGGCCGTCCGCGCCCGCGAGGTACTGCGCTTCGACTACGCTCCCGTGTCCGCACCGGGTGCCTCCGCCGCCGACCCCGCCGCCACTCCGCCGCGCCGGGCGGAGCCACACCACCTCGTCACCCGGGGCGGGCGCTGGTATCTCCTCGCCTGGGACCTCGACCGCGACGACTGGCGCACCTTCCGCGTCGACCGGATCACCCCGCGCACCCCAACGGGCCCCCGCTTCACCCCGCGCGATGTGCCCGGAGGGGATGTGGCAGCCTTCGTCGCGAGCAGGTTCCAGGGCTCCGACGGCTCGGGCGGCTGGCCGTGCCGAGGCGAGGTCATCCTCGCCCTGTCCGCCTCCGTCGTGTCCACCTACACCCGGGACGGAGTCGTCGAGGAACTCGGCCCGGACCGCTGCCGACTCGTCCTGGGCGCGTGGTCATGGCCCGGACTGGCCGCCACCATCGGCAGGTTCGACGCCGACATCGAGGTCATCGGGCCGCCCGAGCTGAGAGAAGCCTTCGCACACCTGGCCCGCCGCTACGCCGACGCGGCGGCGGGCGGTTCCGCCGAGCCCACCACGCCACCCCGGAGCCGCTGAGCGCCGCGCGCCGCACATCGTGCCTCAGGGCGCGGCGTCGAGATCCACCTCGAGGTTCTCGGTCTCGGTCCAGAACCCGTCGTCCGCGTCCTGCAGCCGGGACGCCGCGTGCCTCAGATGGAGCAGCGCCGCGTCGCGGGCGGCCTCGGCGTCGCGGGCCTCGATGGCGGCCAGGATGGCGTGGTGCTCGTGCCGGACCGCCTCGAGGAAGTCGCCGCGGCGCGCCTCGTTCGCACGGGTGACGCGGATTCCGCCGCGCAGCACCTCGCCGAGGTAGCGCAGCGTGGAGAGCATCACCGGGTTCCCGGTCGATTCGGCGACGGAGCGGTGGAAGGCGAGATCCTCGTCCACGCCGTCGCCACCGGCCGCCACCGCCGTGTCGATGGCCTCCAGGGCCCGACGCATCCGGGCGAGATCGGCCGGGGCGGCCCGGGTGGCCGCGAGGTACGCCGCCTCGCCCTCGATGGGGCGGCGCACCTCCACGATCTGCCGCACCTTGGACTTGGTGTCCTCGGCGGTCTCCGCCTCCAGATCCAGTGGCCGGGTGCGGCGCGGCATCACGAACACGCCGAGCCCCTGACGGGGTTCGACCAGGCCCGCGTTGCGCAGCCGGGACACGGCCTCGCGTACGACGGTCCGGCTGACGCCCAGCTGCTTGACCAGCTCCACTTCGGTCGGGAGCTTGTCGCCCTCGGCCAGCCGTCCGGACTCGATCTCTTCCGAGAGTATCGCCGCGACCCGATCCGCGAGCCGCACGGGACCGCTCACCTTGGAGAACATGGTCTTCAGTTTATCGGCACCGTCTTGGTCGCCCCGGCCGCTACGGTGTGTCCGGCGCACCACTCGAGATCCGTCGGACACTCCTATGAGCGCGCACCGTCCACGACCGCGTCGGCGTGGTCTTCGGCGTAGGCGCGCACCACCGAGGCGAAATCCGGGTCGGGGGCCAGCCCGAGCGCGGCGGCGCGTGCGTTGTCGAACACGGCGGGCCAGGAGCCGACGATGGCCTCGACGTCGGGGTCGGGCGCGATCGTCACCAGGTCGGCGACGGCGTCACCGGCCACCTGCCGCAACGTGCTCAGCATGTCGGCGACCGAGACCGTGAGCGCCGGAAGGTTGACCGGCACCCCGCCGTCGATCCGGCCCGGCCCGGCGCCGCGCTCGGCCTCCGCGACGCGGAGGATCCCCTCGACGGTGCGCCGTGGCGAGGCCAGGGCCACCTTCAGCCCGGGGTGGACCGGGCAGGTGGCCGGGAGGCCCGCGAGCGGCTCGCGGATGATGCCGGACAGAAAGCCGGAGGCGGCCGCGTTCGGCTTGCCCGGCCGTACCGACACGGTCATCAGACGGGCGACGCGCCCGTCCAGGAAACCGCGGCGGGTGTAGTCCGCGATCAACTGCTCGCAGACGAGCTTCTGGATCCCGTAGCTCGACCGGGGTGTGGGCAGGGCGGACTCGCTGACGACCGGCGGCAGCGGCAGCGCGGGATCGGAACCGTAGACGGCGACGCTGCTGGAGAACACCACCCGCGGCACCGGACCGCCCGCGGCCGACTGGGCCCGCGCGGCCTCCAGCACCGCGCGTGTGGTGTCCACATTGGCGCTCATACCAAGGTCGAAGTCGGCCTCGCACTCGGCCGAGACCGCGGAGGCGAGATGGATCAGCACATCCACCGGCTCCGCGAACACCTCGTCAAGACGGTCGGCCAGATCGCCCCGGACGATGTCCACGAGGGGGTCGTCCGTCGCCGAACCGGGGGGCACCACGCGGTCGGCGAGCACCAGCCGGTCGATCGGCGCACCGCGGAACGTCCGTGACGCGAGCAGTGCGGCGGCGACCCGCCGGCCCAGGAAGCCGAAGCCACCCGTGATGACGATCCTCATGCGTTGTCTCCTCGGTAGTCGTGGCGCCAGCCGAGCCCCTCGCTCGTACCGGCGCGGGGGATGTACTCACAGCCGATCCACCCGTCGAAGCCCAGGTCGTCGATGACGCCGAACAGATGGCGGATGTTCAGCTCGCCCCGGTCGGGCTCATGACGATCGGGCACGCCCGCGATCTGCAGATGGCCGACCCGGCCGGTCGGCAGGTCACGGCGCAGGGTCGTGGTGAGGTCGCCCTCGACGATCTGGCAGTGGTAGAGGTCGAGCTGCACCTTGAGGTTCGGGGCCCCCACCTCCCCTACCACGGTGTGCGCTTCGGACTGCCGGTGCAGGAAGTAGCCGGGCATGTCACGGCCGTTGATCGGCTCGATCAGGATGTCGACGCCCGCCGCGGCGGCCCGCTCCGCGGCCCAGGCGAGGTTGGCCAGATAGGTGTCGCGGTGCTTGGCCGGATCGCCCGGTCCCACCAGCCCGGCCATCACATGCACTCGCGGGCAGCCGAGCTCCGCCGCGTACTCCAGGGCCCGGCCGATCCCGGAGCGCACCTCCGCCTCGCGTCCGGGCAGCGCCGCGATCCCGCGCTCCCCGGACTCCCAGGCGCCGGGGGGCGCGTTGAAGAGCACCTGCCTCAGGCCGTGGTCGTCGAGCTTGCGGCGCAGCTCGGTGGCGTCGTACGCGTAGGGGAAGAGGTACTCGACGGCCTCGAAGCCGTCCGCCGACGCCGCGGCGAAGCGGTCGAGGAAGTCGTGTTCGGTGTACATCATGGACAGGTTCGCGGCGAACCTCGGCATGCTGGCTCCTGCGTTCGGGCCGGGACGTCCCGGTCAGCGGTTGACGACCTGCTTCTTGGTGGTGAGCACCGCGGCGGCGCCCACGACCAGGGTGAAGGCCAGGACGTACATCGGGATCGACGCCGAGCCGGTGGTGTCCTTGAGCGCGCCGATCATGTAGGGGCTGACGAAACCGGCGAGGTTGCCCACCGAGTTGATGATGGCGAGGCCCGCCGCGGCCGCGGTGCCGCCCAGGAACGCGGTGGGGAGCGACCAGAACAGCGGAGCGCAGGTCAGCACCCCGGCGGCGGCGACGGACAGCGCGATCAGGGACAGCGCGGTCGACCCGTTCCACACGGCGGACAGCGAGAACCCGACGGCGCCCATGAGGCTCGGGATGACCAGGTGCCAGCGTCGCTCGCGGCGCTTGTCCGCCGAGCGGCCGAACAGGTTCATCGCGACGAGCGCGGCCACGAACGGCACGGCGCTGAGCACGCCGATCGCCACGTTGCCCTCGATGCCGGTGGACTCGACGAACGTGGGCATCCAGAAGGTCAGGGCGTACTGGCCCATCACGAAGCAGAAGTAGATGAGGCACATCAGCCACACCCTGGGCTCACTGAAGGCGTCCCGGACCCGGCCGTGCACCGTCCGGTGCGCGCTGTCGTCGGCGACCGCCCGTTCGACGACGGCCTTCTCCTCATCGGTCAGCCACTTCGCGTCCTGCACGCCGTCGTCCAGGTAGAAGAGCGTGACGACACCGACGAGGAGTGCGGGGACCGCCTCCAGCAGGAACATCCACTGCCAGCCCTGCCACCCGTTCACACCCTGGAAACTGTCCATGATCCAGCCGGAGAGCGGGTTGCCGAAGATGCCCGCCACCGGGATGGCCGACATGAACATCGCGATCACCCGGGCCCGGCGGTGCGAGGGGAACCAGTAGGTGCAGTAGAGGATCACCCCGGGGTAGAACCCCGCCTCGGCGGCACCGAGCAGAAACCTCAGTACATAGAAGGTCGCCTCGTTGGTGACGAACATGAACGCCGCCGAGACCAGGCCCCAGCTGATCATGATGCGGGCGATCCAGGCGCGGGCCCCGACGCGTTGCAGCATCAGGTTCGAGGGCACCTCCAGGATGAAGTACCCGATGAAGAACAGGCCCGCACCCAGGCCGTACGCCGCCTCGCTGAACCCGAGGTCATCGGACATCTGGAGCTTCGCGAAGCCGACGTTGACCCGGTCCAGGTAGGAGGCCACGTAGCACAGGACGAGGAAGGGGACGATGCGGCGTACGACCTTGCGGTAGACGGTGTTCTCGCGGGCAAGCGCGGGCGTCTCGGCCGCCACTGCGGGTATGGGCATGACGGAATCCTTTTGCGGCTCAGGGATTCTGCGACGGGGACAGGGAGGGGACGGGAGAGGAACGGGAATGGGAGAGGAACGGGGACGGGGGAGGAACGGGGACGGGGGAGCGACAGGTCACCAAGCGGCGCCGAACGTGGTCCTCAGTTCGTCGATCGCGTCGGTGGTGAGAGGCCCCGGTCGACGGTCGGTCAGGAGCCAGAGACGTGCCGTCTCCTCGAGTTCTTCGAGGACGGCGAGGGCGGCGGCCGCGTTCGGGCCCCAGACCACGGGGCCGAGCCGGTCGAGCAGAACGGCCCTGATCGGCGTGTGGCTCGCCAGGTGGTCGGCGATCCGGGCGGTCACCAGGTCGGCCACGCGCGGGTCGCCGGGCCGGTGGTAGGGGATGAGCGGAACGTGTCCCACCTTCATCACGAAGTACGGCGTGAGGGGCGGGAGTACGTCGTCCTGGCTCCACACCCCGGCCAGGGTGAGCGCGACCAGGTGGGTGGAGTGGGTGTGGACGATGAACCGGGCCGTGGGGTCGGCCGCGTAGATACGCCGATGGAGCGTCAGGGTCTTGCTCGCGCGGTCGCCCGCGCGCTGCTCACCCTGGGCGTCGACCAGCGCGAGGCGGTCGCGCTCGAGGAAGCCCAGGGCGGCGTCGGTGGGCGTGATCAGATGGCCGTCGCCGATCCGGGCGCTGATGTTCCCGGCGCTGGCGTGCACATAGCCCCGGTTGAACAGGCTGGTGCCCACCCTGACGATCTCGTCGCGTGCCTCGTCCACGGCGGTGTCGAGGAGCTCGGTCATGAGACCTCCCGGTCGAGCAGGGCGAAGGAGTCGGTGAAGAACCCGGGGCCACCGAAGTTGCCGGACTTCAGCGTGATGTGGAGCGTGTCCCCGCCGGGCAGCGCCGCCGCGCACCAGGGCACACCGGGGTCGATCTGAGGTCCGATGCGCAGTCCGGTGATGCCGAGCGCCCGGACGACCGCTCCCGAGGTCTCGCCGCCCGCGACGACCAGTTGACGCACACCGCGCCGCACCAGGCCCTCGGCCACGCGGGCCAGGGTCCGCTCCACCAGCTCGCCTGCCTCGGCGGCGCCGAGCCGGGTCTGGACGGTGCGGACCGCCTCGGGTGTCTCGGTGGAGTAGAAGAGGACGGGCCCGGCGGCCAGCCGCGCCTCGGCGAAGGCGAGCGCCTCGCCGGACACGTCCTCACCGGCCGCGACCCGCAGCGGATCCACGCTGAACGCGGGACGGCCGGTGCGCAGGAACTCCTGGACCTGCTGGTTGGTGGCGGCGGAGACCGACCCGGAGATGACGGCCCGGTGGCCGCCCGGCGGTGGCAGCTGTGCGGCGGCGTGGGACGGTGTGAACCCCCAGTTCGCGGGCAGCCCGATGGCCAGGCCGGACCCGGCGGTCACCAGGGGCATCCCCCGGACCGCCGCGCCGAGGCGCACCAGGTCGTCGTTGGAGACGGCGTCGGCGATGGCGATTCCGGCACCCTGCTCGCGCAGTTCGTCGATGCGGGCCCGGACCGCCGTGGCATCGCGGCCGACCACCGTGTGGTCGATCAGGCCGACCGCTCGTGTGGTCTGCGCGCCGAGGACCGAGACCAGATTGGGGTCGGTCATCGGGGTGAGCGGGTGATCGCGCATACCGCTCGCGCTGAGCAGCACATCACCGACGAAGAGATGGCCCTTGAAGACCGTGCGCCCGTTGTCGGGGAACGCGGGCGTGGCGATGGTGAAGTCGGTGCCGAGCGCGTCCATCAGGGCCTCGGTGACCGGCCCGATATTGCCGGCGGGCGTCGAGTCGAAGGTGGAGCAGTACTTGAAGTAGATCTGCTCGGCGCCCGCGGACCGCAGCCAGGTGAGGGCCCGCAGCGACGCGCCGACGGCGTCGGCGGCCGGAACGGTCCGTGACTTGAGCGCGATGACCACGGCGTCCGCGTCCACCGGCCGCTCGGCGCCGGGCGGCGGTACGTCGATCAGCTGGACCACGCGCATGCCCGCCCGCACCAGGTTGTTGGCGAGGTCGGTGGCGCCGGTGAAGTCGTCGGCGACGCAGCCGAGTCGGATGCCCATGTCAGGCCCCCGCCGGCTGAGGCAGCTCGATCCCGGGGAAGATCTTGATGACCGCGCTGTCGTCCTCGGCGCCCAGGCCGGAGGCCGACGCCTGGAGGAACATCTGGTGAGCGGTGGCGGCCAGGGGGAGCGGGAACCTCTCCGGCCGTGCGGCATCGAGGACGAGCCCCAGGTCCTTGACGAAGATGTCGACCGCGGAGAGCGGCGCGTAATCACCGGCGAGCACATGCGCCATCCGGTTCTCGAACATCCACGAGTTGCCCGCGCTGTGCGTGATGACCTCGTAGAGCGCCTCGGCCGGAACACCGGCCTTCAGACCCAGCGCCATGGCCTCGGCCGCCGCGGCGATGTGCACACCGGCGAGCAGCTGGTTCACGATCTTGACCTTCGAGCCGAGGCCTGCCTGCTCGCCCAGTCGGTAGACCGTGCTGCTCATGGCATCGAGCACCGGGTCGGCGACCGCGTACGCCGCGGCGGGGCCCGATGTCATCATGGTCAGCTCACCGGCCGCCGCACGCGCGGCGCCACCGGAGATGGGGGCGTCCAGGTAGAGCGCACCCCGCTCGGCCAGACGTCCCCCGAGCTCCGCCGACCAGCCCGGGTCGACCGTGGAGCACATCACGAAGACGGCCCCCGGGCGGAGCCGGTCGGCGGCCCCGTCGGCACCGAACAGCACCGACTCCACCTGCGCCGCGTTGACCACGACACCGACCACGACGTCCACCGCGGCCGCCAGGTCGCCGGGGGAGGCGTACGCCGTCCCGCCGTCGCGGGCGAAGCCCTCGGCCACCTCCGGCCGCAGATCGTGGACCCCGACGTCGTAGCCCGCCGTCCGCAGGCTGCGCGCCATGCCGAGTCCCATGGCCCCGAGCCCCACCACGCCCACGCGCGGCCGCGCCGGCCTGTCCTGGTCGCTCATGCCCCTCCTCGTCCTTGCTGTGTGTATGGGGGAGCGCCGCCGCTTCTTGTGCTGTGGTGTCCGGGGCGCGAGCGGCCCCGGCCGTCAGCGGCGATCGGGTCATATGATGACCTGAAGACAGGGCTCCCGCATACCGTGACGTCCGTCACATGGGGTGGGATGAGGGGGTGGAGTCGGATGGGACGTGGCGTGGCCGGGGGTCGGATACCGGCGGGCGGCGCCGGGGGCCGGGCACCGGCCGGGTGCCAGGGCACGATCCGCCCCTCGCGCACCAGCTCGCCGTACTGCTCCGGGTTCACCGGATCGAGCACCAGCTCCAGCAGCGGCCCGGCGGCCTCGTCGGGCGTCGGCGCGTCGCTGACGTCCCACCACGCCCGGGAGGTGGGGGTGTTCATCATCCCCGGGCACACCGAGGCGATGAGTACGTCGCGCGCCAGGTCGTCCTCGCGGCGCCGCTTCGCCAGGGTGCGTACGGCGGCCACTTGGCCGATCTTCGAGGGGGTGTTGACGAAGGCGGGCCAGGGACCGCTGAAGGCGCTGCCGTCCCGCACCGCGTCACGCCAGTCGGCCACCGCGCGGGCCACCTCGTCCAGCGTCGCCAGGCCGTCGAACCGGCTGTGCGGCACCGGGGCGAGATGGGACAGCGAACCCGGCGCACTGGGCCTCGCTCGCCCCGGCCGCCCCCGAGGGGGTGTGCGTCCTGCCCGTGCGCGGTGGCCCGCTGGAACAACGGTGCCTCGTCCTCGCCCGGCTCCCAGGGCCGCAGGACGAGGCGGCGGTGCGACGCGCTGCTGTGAGACGGCGCTGCTGTGAGACGGCGCTGCTGTGAGACGGCGCTGCTGTAAGGCGGCGCGGACTCAGCCGATGTCGACGGAGGTGCCCGCGGCCAGCCCGTGGTACCGGACGCCTGTGCCGGGGCCGTTGTCGCCCAGGAACCCGCCGAGCATCGCGTGACCGACGTCGTTGAGGGCGCCGTCGTGGATGGCGTAGGCGTCCCGTGGGGCCAATGAAGTGGCGGCGGGGCTTGGCGAGCGAGGTGCTCATCGAGGGCTGGGTGATCTCCACGCGCTCCGCGGGAATCCGGTTCGCGGCGCGTGACGACGGAACCGTACTACGGATGGCACCCCGGCGCAGACGCATGTGCCGGGGTGCCATTCCGTGCGGAGTTGACGACGAGTCAGGGGATCAGGACGACAGGACCAGCTTGGCCTTGTGGCCGCTGACCGACCGCACCCCGATGCTCAGGTTGTTGAGCCTGACGGTGCCGCCCGGACTGGTGCTGCCGCTCAGGCGCGCGCCGCCGGTAGTGGTGGCCGCCATCTTCACGGAACGGGAGCTGATGTGGGTGATCCGCAGCTTCCCGAACCCGAACCGGTGGCTGTCGACCTTGATGCTCGTGGGCCTCGACACGGTGACCTTGCACCGCCCGTCGTAGCAGGGCCCGTGGGCGGCGGCCTGCGCGACCGGCGACATCAGGCCGAGTCCCAGCGTGGCCGCCAGAGTCGTGGTCACCGCGGCCGTCGCGGTCCTCCAGCGCATACCGGTACTCATCAGTGGAACCTCCTGGGTCGGGAATGCGTGCGCCGCATTTCTAACCCGCGGGTCCCGGGACCGCTCCCGAGGAGGCCCCGCGATGTGGTGGCGGGCGCGTGGCCGGACCGGGCTCCGGTCACCCCCAGGCGACCCGGGCGGCGACCGGCAGATGGTCGCTTCCGGTGGCGGGCAGGGCGCGGATGTCGCCGACGGTTGCCGAGCGGGCCATGACCTGGTCGATCCGGGCCAGTGGGAAGCCCGCCGGGAAGCTGAAGGCGAAGCCCCGCTCCGCCACGTTCATCCGCGAGGTCAGCGGGGTCAGCCCACGGTCGTCGACCGTGCCGTTGAGATCGCCCAGCAGGATCACCCGATCGCGCTTCTCGGCGGCGATGGCCTCGCCCAGCAGACCGGCGCTCTCATCACGCCAGGAGGACGCGAGGCCACTCGCCCGGACGCGCACCGACGGCAGGTGTGCGACATACGCCGCGATCTCGCCGTGCGGGGTCCGGACGGTGGTCCGCAGTCCGCGATTCCACCCCTCCGCGATCCCCCGGGGTTTGATGTCCAACGGCCGGGCATCGGCGAGCGGATGCTTCGACCAGAGGCCGACGGTGCCCCGGACGGCGTGGTACGGGTAGTCCGGGGCGAGGGTCTGCTCGTAGACGGGCAGCGCCGTGGGCACCAGCTCCTCCAGCGCGATGAGATCGGGCTCGGCGCCGGCCAGGGTGCGGGCCGTACCCTCCGGATCCGCGTTCTCATCGCTGACGTTGTGCTGCACCACCACCAGGTCACGCGGGCCGGGCTCGGCCCCGGGCAGGAACAGTTCGCCGAAGAGGTACGTCCACGCCGCCACCGGCAGCAGCAGCGCGACCAGCGCGAGGGCCGAACGGCGCAGCAGCGCCAGGCCGAGCAGCACCACGACCACCACGCCGAGCCACGGCAGAAACTCCTCCAGCAAACTGCCCACGTGGCCCACGGAGTTGGGCACCACCCGGTGGAACGCCAGCAGCCCGGCCGTCAGCACCGCCAGTGCGGCGAGCACCCGCCCCCGCGTCCAGGGCGACCCGCCCCGCGCGTCCCCCGTCGCGTCACCCCACCGGGCCCACCGCACCACCCGGCGCCCCGCCCGCCGGGCCACCCCCGCCCGCACCGGCGCCGTCGTACCGCTGTCCACCTGCTCCACCATGGCTTCCCATCCGTGTGATCCCGCCCCCCAAGACGGGCCACCAGACGCATCGGTTTCCGTGCGCGAGGGTGGCGGCACGGGCCGCCGGATATCCCGGTGACGGTGGCCCGCCCGCTCCCTAGGATCGGGCCCTGTGCTCTCCCGTCCATCCTTCATCAGCGACGAAGCGATCGCGCGTGCCATTGCCGCGCATTGGCTGCCGGAAGCCGCCGAGGTCGCGTATCTGCCCTGGGGTTTCGGCGCACACCACTGGCGGGTGGCCGGTGGCGGCACGACCCTGTTCGTGACGCTGGACCAGCTGGCGCCGCGGCACACCGAGGCGACGCTGGAGGCCGCCTACGCGGGGGCGGCGGCACTCGCCGCGGCCGGTGTGGACGTGGTGTGCGCGCCGTTGCCCGCCCGGTCCTCAGACCGGTTCACCATCGGCGTCGAGGCGGGCGCGCTCAGCGTGACGCCGTGGCTGGAGGGACGCAGCCCCACCGAGGAGGAGGCGAGCCGGCCGCCGCACGTCCGGGAGGTCGAAGCCGCGCTGGCCGCGCTGCACCGCGCCACACCGCCACCCGGTCTGCGGCACTGGACTCCGCAGGTCGGCCGCGGGTTCGCGGATGAGCTACGGACCCGGACCGCGCGGCCCTGGACGTCCGGGCCGCTGGCTGAGGAGGCGAGGGCCGCGATCGCCGCACACGATGCCGCGATCATCCGCTGGACGGACCGCTACCTCGAACTCGCGGACCTCGCCCACTCCCGCCGGGACCAGTGGGTGACAACCCACGGCGAGCCGCACAACGACAACCAGGTCGTGGGCGCGTGCGGGCTGAAGCTCGTCGACTGGGAGTCGCTGGCCCTCGCGCCACGCGAGCGGGACTACGCCGATCTGCTCGCGGCCGGTGCGGGCGACCGGCTGCGCCCCGACCCGGCGATGGTCGAGCTGTTCGCGCTCGACTGGCGCCTCTCCGAGATCGCCGAGTACGCGCGATGGTTCGCCGCCCCGCCCACCGGCACGGACGACGACCACACCGCCCTGGAAGGGCTGTACGAGGAACTGCGGCAGGTCACCGAGCCAGGGCAGTCCGGGCCACCGTGACCGCCTGCCCGGCGTAGCCGCGGCCGAACAGCACGGTGTGCACCAGCAGCGGGAAGAGCTGGTGCAGTCCGACGCGGTCGGCCCAGCCCTCGGCGAGCGGCGCCACCTCCTGGTAGCCGTCCAGCACCTGATCGAGATGCGGGCAGCCGAACAGGTGGAGCATCGCCAGATCGGTCTCCCGGTGGCCACCGTGCGCGGCCGGGTCGATCAGCCATGCCTGGCCATCGGCGCCCCACAGGACGTTGCCGTTCCACAGGTCGCCGTGCAGCCGGGCGGGCGGCTCGGCGGGTCCGGTCAGCTCGGGCAGCCGCTCACATGCGCGTTCGATCGCCTCGGCCTCGCCGTGGCGCACCGTGCCGTCGTCGACGGCGCGCCGCAGATAGGGCAGCACCCGGTGTTCGGCGTACCAGCGCGGCCAGTCGGTGCCCGTGACGTTGCGCATCGGGGCCATGCCGATGTACGCGTCCGTGGGGCCGTCGCGCGGCGGGGCGCCGAACGCGGGCGCGCCGACGGCGTGCAGGGCGGCCAGGTCGCGGCCGAACCGGGCCGCCGCCCGGACGCTCGGCCGGCCGGCCGGCACCTGGTCGGTGACCAGCCAGTGGCGGTCGTGGCCGTGCACCGCGGGGACGCGGACCGTACCGGCGTCGGCCAGCCAGCGCAGCCCCGCCGCCTCGGCCTCCACCGCGCCGGGACCGTCCCCCCGTTTGACCATCACCGTCTGCCCGCCGTCGAGGGTGACCTCGGTGAGCATGGCGGACAGTGGCCGCCGCCGGGTCGCCGGACGGCCGGTGAGGCGGGCCGCCGCGGCACCGGGGTCCTCGCCCGTCCCCGCCTCGGCGCGGGCGCTCATGAACCGAGGCGCTCGCGCACCCGGGCCAGCAGGCCGGGCACCGAGGCTTCGATCATGGCCAGCACCTCGTCGAACCCCTCCGGGCCGCCGTAGTACGGGTCGGGCACGTCCAGGTCACCGGTGGCATCCGGGTCGAAGGACCGCAACATCCTGACCCGGGACGGATCGTCGACCAGTCGGCGCAGCGCCTTCTCGTGGCCGCGGTCCATCGCCAGGAACAGCTCGGCGTCCCGGTGCTCGGCACCGTACTGGGCCGCGACATGCCCGACCGGGTAGCCGTGCCGTGCCAGCAGCTCGCCGGCCCGTTCGTCGATGGGCTCACCGGCGTGCCAGGGGCCGATACCGGCACTGCTGACCCGTACCGCGCCGTCCAGTCCCGCCCGGCGCAGATGCTCGGCGAAGACCAGCGCGGCGGACGGCGACCGGCAGATGTTCCCGCTGCAGACAAAGCAGATGTGCACGGCCACCAAGGGTAGGGCCTGGCTCGGCGGTGGCGCAGGGGGCGGGCCGCCCGGGGAGACCCCGGCTCACCCCGCCCACGGCTTGTCCACCAGCGGCGTCCGGAGCCACCCCACGCCTTCGGCGCGCTCATCGGGCCTCAGCTCCAGCATCTGGCCACCGGGCCGGTCCGAGGCCCGCGCGATCGCGCTCACCAGCTGCTCGGCGAGCTCGGGGCCCTCGGTGTCGTCCATGTCGTCGACCGGCGCGCCGACCCGTACGTCCTGGCGGACCTCTTCACCGCTGTGGAGGGTCAGGATCAGGTGCTGGGGGGTCTTCCTGTCCCATCTGACCTGCTCGATGATGTCGGCACGCACCATGCGGCCGCCGAACGTCGCGCTGTTGACCCGCACCCACACATCGGGCGTCATCGCGGCCCTCCCTCGCACCGGCGCCGATGCTCCTGCTCCTTCCTTCCCGTTGTACCGGACGGAGCCCGGCGTCAGGCGCCGTGGTCCGCGAACGGACCATCGGCGGCGAAGGCCAGCGTGGCGAAGCGTTCCCCGATACGGCGGTGGGTGGCCGCGTCCGGGTGGATATCGTCGGGCAGCGGCAGCTCGGCGGCGTCGGCCTCGCCGTAGAGGTCGCGGCCGTCGAGGTAGTGGAGGTGGGGGTCGTCGGCCGCCCGCTGCTCGACGATCCGGGACAGCTCATCCCGGATGACGCCCAGCGTCAGCTTCCCGGCCGCGCGCTCGGCGGGGTCGCCGGTCGCCAGGAACCGCAGCTTTCCGGCGCTGAGCGCGCTGAAGTCGAAGGACGCGGGGCCGGGGGTGTCCTCGTGGATGGGGCACAGGATGGAGGAGACGACCAGCAGGGGCGTGGTGGGATGCCCCTCGCGGATCGTGTCGAGGAAGCCGTGCACCGCCGGGCCGAAGGCGCGCAGCCGCATCAGGTCGGCGTTGACCAGATTGATGCCGATCTTGACGCTGATCAGGTCGGCGGGAGTGTCCCGCATCGTCCGTGCGGTGAACGGGTCGAGCAGGGCGCTGCCGCCCAGGCCCAGATTGATCAGTTCCACACCGCCGAGGGAGGCGGCGAGCGCGGGCCAGATGGCGGTGGGGCTCGCGGCGTCGGAGCCGTGGCTGATCGAACTGCCGTGGTGCAGCCACACCCTGCGGCCCCGGTCCGGTACGGGCTCGACGGGGGCGTCGGTGCGCAGGGCGACGAGCTCGGTGGTCTCGTTGTGCGGCAGCCAGATCTCGATGTCCTTGACGCCGTCGGGGAGATCGGCGAAGCGGAGGGTGCCGACCGGGCCGGGGTGGCTCTCGGCGGTCCCGGTGGCCAGGTCGATGGCCAGGGTGTTGCCGCCGGCCACCGTGGACTGGGCGGTCGGACGGCCGTCGATCAGCAGGTCGTACACACCGTCCGGGCGGGGCGGGGCGCCCGCGTAGACCCGCTTGGTGGGCAGCGTGTCCAGTTCGACGGCGGTGGCCCGGGTGCGGAAGACCAGCCGTACGCCGGACGGCTGGGCCTCCGCCATGGCGAGCTGCCCGTCGGCGCACTGGGCGCGGGCCCAGGCGGGCAGCCGGTGCGGAAGCAGCCCGTGCGCGGTGCGCTCCAGGTCGAGGGCGCCCCGCAGGATGTCGGCGGTGATGGGCGTGGTGATCCAGTGGTGCTCGGTGGTGTGCATCGTTCCAGCCTGTTGATCAGGGATGTATGCATGGATCGCGCGGACACGCGATGAGCGATACGCGTCTCGTCAGGGCGCGGGCCAGTTCCGCAGCAGGGCGTCGAGGGCGTCCAGGGCCCGCGACCAGCTCTCCTGGCTGTCCGGGGCGCTGTGGCTGAACCCGCCCGCCATCTCGAGGCTGACGTAGCCGTGGAAGACGCTGCCCAGCAGCCGGACCGCATGCGTCTGGTCCGGTTCGGTGAGGTCGTAGCCGCGCAGAATCGCCCGGGTCATCTGCGAGTGCCTGACACCGGCGCTGGCGGCCGCCGTCTCCGGGTCGAGCCTGAGCCGGGCCGCGGTGTAGCGGCCGGGGTGTTCGCGGGCATAGTCGCGGTAGACGTTGGCGAAGGCGGTGAGGGCGTCCTTTCCGGCTCGTCCCGCCAGGGCGTCGGCTGCCCGGTCGGCGA
Organism: Streptomyces iranensis; assembly: GCF_017874715.1. Lineage (GTDB taxonomy): Bacteria > Actinomycetota > Actinomycetes > Streptomycetales > Streptomycetaceae > Streptomyces > Streptomyces iranensis. The sequence continues at coordinate 40,820 of NZ_JAGGLR010000031.1, forward strand.
GCTCCTCCAGGGCGAGCAGGGCGATCCTGGTCCTGAGGTCCTGGGAGTTCTTCAGGTGCGAGTAGAGACTCGCGACCTTGACGTCGAACCGCCTGGCCAGCGCCGAGACGGTCACCTGGTCGAAGCCGACCTCATCGGCCAGCTCCGCCCCCGCCTGGGTCAGGCGCTCCGCGGTCAGTCCTACCCGTGCCATGCCCTGCCTCTCCTCGGCCAGAACCGATTATGCGTTTGCCTAAAGGTTTTAGGCAAATTAGCGTGCGGCTTATGAAGCCGATGACTGAGCAAGAGATCCGTGCCGCGTTCGTGAACTGCACCAAGGGCGAGGCCAAGCGCCTGTCCATCCCGCGCGACCTGGCCGACCGGCCCTGGGACGACCTGGACTACCTCGGCTGGCGAGATCCGCAGGCCCCGGACGCGCCTACCTGGTCACCGTGCTGGACGGCCGCCCGACCGCCCTGGCGCTGCGCTGCCCGGGGCCCGCCTCCTGGCAGGCGCGGCGCAGTATGTGCTCGATGTGCCTGACGGCCCACACGGGTGGCGTGTCCCTGATGGTGGCGCCGAAGGCGGGGAAGGCCAGGCAGCAGGGCAACTCGGTGGGCGCCTATATATGCAGCGACCTCGCCTGCTCGCTGTATGTGCGGGGCAAGAAGGACGCGGGCGCCGGCTCACGCCCGCAGGAGTCGCTCACCCTGGAGCAGAAGATCGAGCGGACCGTCGCGAACGTGGCCGCGTTCCTCGCCAAGGTGACCGCGTAGCTCATGCCGCCGGGGGCCATGCCGCGGGCCGTTCAGCGGCGGTGCCCCGCACGCCACGGCGTGCGGGGCACGAGTGAGGGCGGCCGCACCGGCCCCGGCGCCCAAGTGTGTTGACGATTGATCAGTTCGTCCTCACCGACGAGTTCGTCGCCGTCACCACCGATCGCCGGGTCGGCCGTCCCTTTCGGCCGTCCCTTTCGGCCGACCCGTTTGCGACAGGAGTGACCGAGCGTGCGATGACCGCCGCCGGATCGGCTCGCCGGACTCCTGGACCAGGCCGGGCTCGCCGTCACCGCACGGCTGGTACAAGCGCCCGGCGAAGGCGCGAAGCGGTCAGCGGCGACCCAGTACCTCGGCCACGCGGATGAACCCGTCCATGCCATGGCCCAGCCCGATGGCGCGGCGGGTCATGCCCTCGGCCGCGCGCATCACCCCCGCGTCGATGCCGTGCCCCTCGGAGGTGTGGACGATATGGGCCATGGACGATACGCCCGAGGTCATCGGGTTGCCCTCACCGGAGAAGGTGCCGCGGTCCATCTCCTCCGCGGTCTCCTCGAACAGCGGGGGAAGGATCGCGCCGATGCCCTTGGCGAAGGGCGCCAACTCCCGGGCGCTGATCCCCTCCGCCCGCGCCACCGCCAGGGCGTGCGCATAGCCCGCCATCGCCGTCCAGAAGATGTCGAGCAGTGCGATGTCGTACGCCGCCGCCCGGCCGATCTCCTCGCCGAGGTGGGTGTGGGTACCGGCCAGCGCCTCCAGCACGGGCCGGTGTTCCTGGTAGAGCTCCGCCGGGCCGCTGTGGATGAACACCGAGGCAGGCGTTCCCATGGTGGTGGTCGGCGTCATGATCGCACCGTCGAGGTATCGGATGCCGTGCCCGGCTGCCCAGTCCGCGGTGTCCCGGGCCCGGTCCGGAGTGTCCGCGCTCAGGTTCACCACAGTGCGTCCCTTGAGCGCATCGGTGACCGCGTCGCGCCGCAGGATCGCGTCCGACGCGTCGTAGTTCACCACACACACCACGGTCAACGCGCTTGCGGCGACGGCCTCTTCCGCCGAGGACGCGCCAACCGCGCCCCGCTCGATCAGCTCCCGATCCCTGCCCGGCGTCCGGTTCCAGACCGTGATCCGCAGCCCGGCGTCCAGGAACGCACCGGCCAGGGCGCGGCCCATCGGCCCCAGACCGAGCACCGTGACGGCAGACTGTTCGGAGTACATGGACATGTCTCAACCCCCATATGGATATACGCGTACATAGCGCAAAGGAAAGAAAGCGAAGATGACACGCAGCCGTGCTCAGGACACCAATGTCTGCGGAGTGACCGCCGCGATCTCCGTGATCGACGGCAAGTGGAAGACCGCCCTGCTCTGGGCGCTGGAGTCCGGCCCGTACCGCCCCGGTGAGCTACGCCGGCGGCTGCCGGGTCTCAGCGAGAAGGTTCTGACTCAGGCGCTCCGTGAGATGGAGACGGACGGGCTGGTGCACCGCGAAGTCCACGATGTGCTGCCGCTGAAGACCGTGTACTCCCTCACCGCGTTCGGCCGCGACCTCTCCGAGGCGTTGGTCCCCCTGTCCGATTGGGGACACCGTCGCCTGGAGAAGCTGGCCGAGGCCCAGTCGGCACCCTGACGCAACGCCACCTCCGTGTCATCCGATCCGGCGGCCCTCCGACCGCCCACCACCAGATTCGCCCGGCCGTGCGCCGGTGCCAAGTACCCACAAATAAGTGGGTACCGCGGATGGCACGGGACCGGTGGTCCTGTACGCGTATCGTCCTGTGCGTGCCGGGTCGGACGCGTGGCCCGGGTCAGGGGCCAACTGGCGGGCCACGGGCAGCAGAAGGCCGGTCACTTCGTCGCCCGCCAGGGCGATTTCGGCGAATCTGGACTTGTCGAGACCCGCGTTGAAGGTGATGTCGAAGAGGGCGGACTCCTCGGCGGCGAAGCGGACGTAGGCGGACGCGAACGAGGCCAGTCGCTCCACGGGGTCCTCACCGCCCCCCACAGCCACGGCGAACCGGTCCCGTTGCTCGCGGTATCCCTTCGTGGCGAGCTCGGCCAGCAGTGTCTCCCGGTCGGCGAAGTGCTTGTACGGCGCCGCGACGCTCACTCCCGCCCGGCGGCCGGCCTCGGCCCGGGTGAAGCAGTGCGCGCAGGAAGTCTGGTACGGCGATGCCTTCGGACTCACTCAGGTGGAGGAGCGCCTGGAACTGCCCGAGGCGGGGGTGCGCACCGCCGTCCTGAGTGATGCGGCGGGCCTGCGCGTGGAATTCGTCGAACGGCCCGGTTCCAGCCCTGTCGCGCACCCGGCGTCACCGAAGGTATGCGTTACGCGTACATCGCCGATCCGGAAGGCAATCTTTTGGAGCTGATCGAAACGTCATCGGGCTGACCGGCCACGTCGCGCCCGCTCGGTACTCCTCCGTGGCGAGCGCCTCGCGCATCGCCGCCGGACGACAGCGACCGCTACTCAGCCACCCCCTCAACCAGAAGAAGCCGCCGTTCCAGGGCTGTCTTCCGGACCTTGAGCGCGTCCGCGTACTCGGAAGACGCGTACCACTCCCTGGCCCGATCCGCATCCGGGAACTCGACGACGACCACCCGCTGAGAAGAGGGCCAGCTGCCCTCCATGGCTTCGGGCGCGGCACCGCGGACGACATAGCGACCGCCGTAGCGGCGGATGGAAGCCTCCGCCAACGTCCGGTAAGTGTCGGCCAGTTCCTCGTCCAGCACCTCAACCTCAGAGATCACGTAAGCAGGCATGCCAGTCATGGTGCCAGGTGGCGTGCGGACCGCCGGTGGCAGGACAGGGGTGGGGGCCCGAGTGGCCCGGCGCCCTCGTGGCCGGCGCCGCTCCGAGCCGTTGTGGTCCCCCTTGGCGCTGGGACGAATCGGGATTAGGTTGGTTGATGTCAAGCAACCAACTCCCGACGGGAGTGATGCTCGGTGGGTCGGACGACCGAGCGGCGTACGGCCGGAGCCGAAAGGGCCGTACGGCCCCATGACGACAGTGGTCCGGGGCCGCGGTACAAGTGGATCGCGCTGTCCAACACCACGCTGGGCGTCCTGATCGCGACGATCAACATCTCGATCATGCTGATCGCGCTGCCGGACATCTTCCGTGGCATCGGAGTGGATCCGCTGCGCCCGGGGAACACCAGCCTGCTGCTGTGGCTGATCATGAGCTACATGGTGGTCACCGCCGTGCTCGTGGTGAGCTTCGGCCGGCTGGGGGACATATTCGGCCGGGTGCGGATGTACAACCTGGGGTTCGCGGTCTTCACCGTGTTCTCCGTGCTGCTCTCCGTGACCTGGATGCACGGCACGTCCGGCGCGCTGTGGCTGATCGGGATGCGAGTGCTGCAGGGCGTGGGCGGCGCCATGCTGATGGCCAACTCCAATGCCATCCTCACCGACGCCTTCCCCGCCGATCAGCGCGGTCTCGCCCTGGGGCTGAACCAGGTGGCGGGCATCGCCGGATCCTTCATCGGGCTGATCCTGGGCGGGCTGCTCGGCCCGCTCAACTGGCACCTGGTGTTCCTGGTCTCCGTCCCCATCGGGCTGTTCGGCACGGTCTGGGCGTATCTGAAGCTGCGGGACACCGGCGTGCGCACCCCGGCCCGGCTGGACTGGTGGGGCAATCTCACCTTCGCCATCGGCCTGATCGCCGTGCTGTCCGGTATCACCTACGGCATCCAGCCCTACGCCGGTCACACCATGGGCTGGAGCAACCCCTGGGTGATCGCCGCGATCTCCGGGGGAGTGGCGGTGCTGGGTGTGTTCTGCCTGATCGAGAACCGGGTCGCGCAGCCCATGTTCCACCTGGACCTGTTCCGCATCCGCGCGTTCACCGCCGGGAACGTGGCCAGTCTGCTGGCGGCGCTGGGCCGCGGTGGCCTGATGTTCATCCTGATCATCTGGTTGCAGGGCATCTGGCTGCCCCGCCACGGCTACGGCTTCGAGGAGACCCCGCTCTGGGCGGGCATCTACATGCTGCCGCTGACCATCGGGTTCCTGATCGCGGGACCCTTCTCCGGCTGGGCCTCCGACCGGTTCGGCGCCCGTACGTTCGCCGCCGGCGGGATGCTGCTGGCCGCCGCCACCTTCGTGGCTCTGGAGGAGCTGCCGGTGGACTTCGGCTATCCGGTGTTCGCCGCGATCCTGCTGGTCAACGGGATCGCCATGGGGCTGTTCAGCTCGCCGAACCGGGCGGCCATCATGAACAGCCTGCCGCCCGATCAGCGCGGGGTCGGCGCCGGGATCAGTACCACCTTCCAGAACTCGGCCACCGTCCTGTCCATCGGCATCTTCTTCTCCCTGATGATCGCCGGGCTCGCCGGTTCGCTCCCCGGTGCCCTGACCCATGGCCTGACCGCGGAGGGGGTCCCGGCCGGCGACGCGGCGAGGGTCGCCGCCCTGCCGCCGGTCGGGGTGCTGTTCGCCTCGCTGCTCGGCTACAACCCGGTGAAAACCCTGCTCGGGCAGCAGGTGCTCGACCATCTGCCCGCCCACCACGCCGCCTATCTCACGGGGCGCGGCTTCTTCCCGGCGCTGATCTCCCCGCCGTTCTCCCAGGGCCTGTCCGCCGCGTTCGACTTCGCCATCGCGGCGTGTCTCGTGGCCGCGGTGGCATCGCTGCTGCGGGGCGGGCGGTATGTGCACGGGGGCGGGGCGAAGGCGGGGGCCGGTGCCCCGGCGGCGGTGGCGGCCACCTCGGCCACCGCGGCCACCTCGGCCACCTCGGCCGCCCCGGCCACCCCGGCCGGCGCGGGCACGCAGGGCACCGAGGGCGCGGAGGCCACCGAGGACACGTCGCACCACCCGGCGCCCGCGCCCCGGCAGGTGTCCCCGCCGGAGTCCGGGGCACCGCCCCCGCCGCCGCCATCATCGTCACCCGGCCAAGGGCCGGGACCACCCTCCGAGGAGCCGAGATGACCGCGCTCGACCCCACCACCCCCGGGTCCGTCACCCCGGAATCCGTAACCCCGAGTCCCGCCGCCCCGGAATCGGCGGAGCTGGCCGAACGGCTCCGTACCGCCCTCCAGCATCTGCTCCCCGCCCTACGGGGCGCCCGGGGCGGACACGGCGATCTCACCCCCAGCCGCCAGGCGGCCCTGGGGGCGCTCGCCACTCATGGCTCGATGCGCATCAGCACCCTCGCGACCCGGCTGGGCATCGCCCTGCCGACCACGTCCCGCATGGTCGAACTGCTCGACGCCTCCGGCTGGATCGAGCGCACCCCCGACCCCGAGGACCGCCGCGCCAGCCTGATCACCCTCACCGACACCGGCCGTGAACTCCTCCGTACCGTGCGCCACGAAGCCGCCACCCGGCTCGCCACGCGAATCGACGAGCTGAGCGCTGAGGAGCGGCAGACGCTCCACGCCGCGCTGCCCGCCTTGGAGTCCCTGGCCGCCGACGGTTCTGCGGCGGCCGCCGATCCGGAACGGCAGTAGACGCCCGGCGCCGGCAGCACGCGGTGACGCGCGGCGAAAGCAGCACGCGGCGAAGCGCCGTGCGCTTCGTCAGCAGTCGGCCTCGGGAGCCAGCGCCTCGCGCTGAGCAGTCCGGGCGACGCGGGTCAGGAGCAGGCGCAGCCGGCGGGCGTCGTGCTCGTCGAGGTCGGCGAGCAGACGCGCCTCGGCGACGGAGAGGCGGTCCTGGGCGCGTTCGAGCTGGGCGCGGCCCTCTTCGGTGATCAGGACTTGGCGCGCCCGCCGGTCGCGGGGGTCGGGCCTGCGGGTGATCAGCTGCCGCGTCTCGAGGTCGTCGAGCAGGTACGTCATGACGGTGCGGTCGAGGTTCACCTGCTGCGCCAGGGCGAGTTGGGACGGCGGTTCGCCGGACGCCACGGCGACCAGGACCAGATAGCCCCGCGGCCCACCCGGCAGGTCCGCCACGGAACTGGTGGCCACTCGGCGGAAGGCCGAGGAGACCATGCGGATGGCCCACCCCAGATCCGAATCGAGCCCGGATTCGCGGGTGGCGGCGCGCGTGGCGGTGTCGGCGGCGTCGCCGCCGTTGGCGGCGGAAGGTGAAGCACTCACACCGGCAATGTACCGCATGTCGGCGGCCCGACAGATGTTCTTGCGAACAGAACATCTGTCGCGCATAGTTTCTGTCGAGACCGCGAACACATGGTCAGCAGGGCGCCCTGCTGCGTGCGCAACCCCTGCGCCTGCATGGACAGAAAGTGAGATCGTCATGAGTGCCAGTAGCGTCGGCATCGCCAGTGGCGTCAGTGCCGGCACCCCGCTGCAGGGCAGCACCGCCCTGGTGACCGGAGCCACCTCGGGCATCGGCCGTGCCGTGGCCCAGCGTCTGGCCGAGCAGGGTGCGGAGGTCGTCCTGCACGGGAGGGACCGCGCCCGCGGCGAGTCCCTGGTGAAGGAGATCGCGGAGCTGGGAGGACCCGCCCGGTTCATCGCCGCGGACCTGACCGATGCCGAGGACACCCTGCGGCTGGCCTCGGAGGCGGGCGAGGTGGACATCTTGGTGAACAGCGCGGGCCACTACGTCTTTACGCCGACCGCACAGACCGACGCCAGCAGCTTCGACCGGCATGTCGCGATCAATACCCGAGCCCCCTTCCTCCTGGTCGGCGCGCTCGCCCCGGCCATGGCCGCGCGGGGACATGGCGCGGTCATCACGATCGGCTCCAGCGCGGCCAGAACACCCGCGCCGATCGGCGCCGTCTACGGGGCCTCCAAGGCCGGTGTCGAGATCCTCACCCGCTACTGGGCCACCGAGTTCGGCGGCAGCGGAGTGCGGATCAACACCGTCTCGCCCGGCCCGGTGAAGACCGAGGGCACCTCCGCCATGTTCGGAGCCCAAGTGGCCGTGCTGGACCAGGTCAACGCCCGGGGCCGGGCGGGTGAGCCGCGCGAGATCGCCGAGATCGTCGCCTTCCTCGCCGGCCCCGCGAGCAGCTACATCAACGGCGCGATCCTCTTCGCCGACGGCGGCGAGATCAGCACGCTGCCGGGCTGAAGGAAACTGTCACCGGCCTGGCCCGCACCGAGGCCGCGGCCGCCGCTCTGAAGGCCGACGGCATCACCCCGGTCGCGGGGGACCTGGAGGCACGGCTGCCCGAGACGATCGCCGCGGCTCGCCTCGCCGACACCGTCGTCTACGCGGCCGCGGCAGACCCGGCCCAGGAGACCGCGACCCTCGACGACCTGATCCAGGCACTGGCCGACAGCGGAAAGACACTGGTGTTCCTCTCCGGTACCGGTGTGTTTCTCCAGCGCACCGCGGGCTCGTGGAGCGAGGCCGGCTTCGCCGAAGACGATCCGTTCACCGTCGAACCCCTGGCCGCCGCGCGCAAGGCCGCCGAGGACAAGGTGCTGGCCGCCGCCTCACGCGACATGCGCACGATGGTCATCCGCCCCGGACTGATCTGGGGGCCCGGGGACCACGGACATCTGTCGATGGTCTATCAGTCGGTGGCCGCCACGGGCGCGGCTTGCTACGTCGGCGAGGGCCTGAACACCTACAGCCACGTCCATATCGACGATGTCACCCGCCTGTTCACCCTGGCCTTGGACAAGGGAACCTCAGGGGCGCTCTACCACGCCGTGGCGGGTGAGACCCCGAACCGGTGGCTGGCGGAGCGGGTGGCCGACGACCTGGGATGCGGTACCCGCGGTGTCGACGAAGCGGAGGCGGCCGAGATCTGGGGGGAGTTCGGTGCCCTGATCATGGCGTCGTCCAGCCGCTGCCGGGCCCCACGGACCCGCCGTCAACTGGGCTGGGAACCACACCACTCCGACATGCTGACCATAGCCACTCGCCCATAGCCGCCCGGCGCGGCTACCGGTTCGGCGGGATTCGGTAGACGGAGACGTGGGAGCGCGACTCGGCGGTGAATTCGGCGCCGGACCAGTCCGCGTGCCTGCTCTCCAACTCGAATCCCGCCAGCTGGGCCATCAGATCGAGTTCGGCGGGCCAGATGTAACGGTGCGGGCTGCGGGTCAGCCGGGCCTGCCGGGTGTCGTCGAACCGGAAGTGGTGGGAGACGACGTGCTGCCGCAGTACGTCGTAGGTGTCCAATCCGATGTAACCGGCCTCGGCTTGCCAGACGGTGGCCGTCTGGCCCGGCGGGAGCTTGCGCAGCTCGGGCACCCATAGCTCGATCACGAACCTGCCGCCCGGCCTGAGGTGGCGGGCGGCGTTGCGGAAACACTCGACCTGCTCGGCCTGGGTGAGCAGGTTGGAGATGGTGTTGTAGACGAGATAGACGAGCGTGAAGTCCCCGGGAGCCACGGACGTCGCCATGTCGCCCACGATGACCGGGATCGTCGCTTCGTCGGCCCTGGTGCGCAGTTGCTGGACCATCGGACGCGACAGCTCGATACCCGTGACGGGGACCCCTCGTCGGACGAGCGGGACGGCCACCCGGCCGGTGCCGATGGCGAACTCGAGTGCCGCTCCGCCGCCTGCGAGCTCGGCCAGGCGGTGCACCGTCGGCCTCAGGATCTCGGGCGCGAACATGCCCGTGCCGGGCGTGTCATAGCGCTGCGCGGCGTCGACGTCCCAGATCTCCTCCTGGTTCATGCCGTCACCCTTCACCGCTGGGGTACGCGATGTCCAACGAATTTGCCCCCGGGGCCCGGGTTCGGGCTCGCCCATGCGGCCGGGCCCATGCGGCCGGGTCCATGCGGCCGGCACCGCGCTCGACCTTCACATCATTCCCACACAACACCGTTGACGCGCCGGGCTGCCGTGGGCACCCGGCCGGGGTCGCCTGCTGAGGAAGGGGCCCTTCGTCGTGATCGTTGTAGCGGTCTCAGTGCTGCCCACGCTGGTTTTGATGTTGCTGGTCATGGACCGTGTCGAGGACTGGCTGTCCGGGTCCTCCCCGGCCCCGCCGCACGCACGCGAGCGGCGTCGTCTGCGGTTGCTTCCCGGCGGGGCGCGGGAATCGGGCTCCCGGCCGGCGACCGCGTCGTCCGAGCGGCGGTCGGAGGCCGCCTGAAGCCGGTGGCTGGGGGTACGCGTGGCGGGCCTTACCGCCTCACCTGCCGTACGCCCGGATGGGGGCGAGACCGGTGGCGGAATCCGCCCCGCCCGGCTCATCCAGCGAGCCTCGGCTCGGCGTCCCTGGAGTGAGCGAGGAGGCGCCTGAGCCAGCGGGTGCGGGCGCGGCGTGCGTCCTTGCTGATGGCCGCCTGCGGTGCCATGCCGTCGAAGCCGTGGTACGCGCCGGGCCATACGTGCAGTTCGGCCTGGCCGCCGGCCTGCCAGATCCCGTTCGCGTACGCCACGTCCTCGTCGCGGAACATCTCCGCCGATCCCACGTCTATGAACGCCGGAGGAAGACCGGAGAGGTCCGTGTCGCGGGCGGGCGCCGCGTAGGGCGGCACGTCCGCCCGGCCGTAGCGGTCGCCCAGCAGCGCCTTCCAAGCGGTCTCGCCCGAGACGAGGTCCCACATGCCGACGCCCGACATCTGGTGGCTGGAGAAGGTGTGTCCGCGGTCGTCGAGCATCGGGCACAGCAGGAGCTGTCCGAGGATGCCGGGGCCGCCGCGGTCACGGATCAGCAGGGCGAGAGCCGCGGCGAGACCGCCGCCCGCGCTCTTCCCGCCGACGATGACGCGGTCCGCGTCGATACCCAGTTCGGCCGCGTGCCCGGCGGCCCAGAGGAGCCCCGCGTAGCAGTCCTCCAGCGGTCCGGGGTACCGCGTCTGCGGCGCCAGCCGGTACTCGACCGAGATGACGGCCATGTCCAGCGGGAGGACCCACTCGCGAAGGATCCGCGGAAGCACCGACCATGCGTTGCCCATGATCATCGCGCCGCCGTGCATGTAGTACAGCAGCGGCAGCGGCCCTTCGCGCCCGGCGGGCCGCGCGCTCACCAGCGTGACATCGGGCCCGTCCCGCAGCCCCGGGACGGACAGCTCCGCCACCTCGAAACGGCCATCGGCCCGTAGGTCATCGGCCGTCGGCCTGGGCCGGGTCGCGGCGTCCCGCTTCTGCCGGGCGGCGAGATTTCCCGGAGTGACCGGCTCTCTCGGCCCGTTGCCCAAGGACTCCAGCGCGACGCTCAGCTCGGGGTCGAACGGAGGCACCGCCATCGGCCTCGGGACAAAGGGGCTTGTGTGGGGGAGGTCCATACCGCGCATCCAAGCATCCGGCGTCGCCCGGCGATACCGATGGTCACGGCGGCTCGTACGTCCGTTGCGCGTTCGGTACGCCCGCTGATCCCAGCCCCAGGAGACCGCGGACGGTAGCATTTCGCCCGCGGGCCGCACCAGGGTCGACCGTGGCCGGGGGGAGACGTGGAGAGCACCGGGCATCACAGCGACTCACTCGTCGTGCTGACCGCACTGGACGTGGAGTACGAGGCGGTCCGGGCGCACCTGGTCGATCCGCGGCCGCGACTCCACCCGGCGGGCACCCTGTTCGAGGTCGGCCGGCTCGACGGCACGCCGTGGCTGGTGGCGCTTGCCGAACTCGGGGACGGCAACCAGGGGGCGGCCGTGCTGACCGAACGGGCGATCACCATGTTCGGCCCGCGCGCCGTGGCGTTCGTCGGGGTGGCGGGAGCCCTCAAGGGCGATGTCCGGCTCGGGGACGTCGTCATGGCCACGCATGTGTACGCGTACCACGGTGGCAAGGACGAGGACGGAGAGTTCCACTCCCGCCCGCGGGTCTGGCCGGTGCGTCAGGAACTCGACCAGCTGGCCCGCATGGCCCGCAGGTCCGGTGCGTGGACCGACCTGCTGCGGGACCGCCCGCCCGGCGCCGCCCGCCCGGCCGTACACCTCAAGCCCGTGGCCGCCGGTGAGGTCGTCCTCAACTCGGCGGACTCGCCCCTGAGACGGCAACTGCGCCGGAACTACCAGGACGCCGCCGCCATCGAGATGGAGGGCGCGGGCGTGGCGCAGGCCGCCCATCTCAACGCCGCGTTGCCCGCCCTGATCGTCCGCGGAATCAGCGACCGGGCCGACGGCAAGAAGTACGACGCGGACGCCGAGGGCTGGCAGTCCCGTGCGGCGCGCCACGCCGCCGCCTTCGCCTTCTCCGTCCTCCGTGAACTGCCACCCGGCGGCGGCCCAGCCGCCACACCACCTGGGCCGGTGACGCCCACGGGCCCGGTACCGGAACGGTCCCCGGAAGGTCCGGCGCCGCCGCCCCCGGATGCGGGAACCCCACCGGACACCGGACCGGCCGCACACCGCCAACTCCGCCGCTGGGCGCGGAGGTTCTCCGACGACCTGGACCTCGTGGACTCCCCGCGGCCGGACGGTGACACCGGCTCCCCACCGCAGCTCAGCGGCGGGCTGTATGTGCGGCGCGCCATCCAGGACCGGGTGGTGGAGGCCCTCTACGACGACGATCCGAAGGCGGTCCTGGTGACCGGGGAGGCGGGGAACGGGAAGAGCAGCCTGCTGTGGGGCCTCGCCCGGGACCTGACCGTTCTGGAGGACGCCGAGGTCTTCCTGGTGAACGCCGCCTGGCTGCTGCGCCCCCTGAGCGGCGCCTCCGCAACGCCCATGCTGAGCCCCGCGACCGTCGTGTCCGGGGCCACTCACACCCGGACGCGGGGGCGCACACCCGTCGTGCTCCTCGACACCGCGGATCTGCTGCTGCACGACGACCACCACGAGATGACGCTGCTCGACCTGTGCGAGGATCTCGCCGCCGCCGGTGTCCGCCTGGTGCTGACCTCCCGTCCGGAGGAGGCGAACCGGCTGCGCACCGGCTTCCTCCGGATGTCGCTCGGCCCCTACGACGACGGCGAGATCCCCCACGCCATCCGTGGGCACGCCACGCTCTACTGCCCCGACGCCGTCCCCAGGGACGACGGGGCACGGGTGCGGAGGCTGATGGAGCCCGTGGCCCGCGGACTGCCGGTGCGCGAGGTGTGCCGAAGCCCCCTCCAGCTGCGGCTGCTGTTCGAACTCGCCCGGGACGACGGGGCGTTCCCCAGCGCCGAGATCGACGCCACCGGCCTCTACCGCCGCTACTGGGACCACCGGGTCGTCACCGACCGGCGCCAGCACGGCAACCAGAGCGCCACGGCGCCGGAGGACCTCTCCTCGATCACCGGTCCGATCGCCGTCGTGCTGATGTCGGCCGGCCGTACCGAGCTGGCCCGCGACGATCTGGTCGAGCGGCTCACCTCGCCGCACGGCGGCCCCCGCCCCGCGTGGCCGCACGAGCCCGCCCGCATCCGGTCGTCCCTGGATCTGCTGATCGACCGGGGCGTGCTGGGCAGAGGAGCCTCGGACGGCATCCACTTCTTCCACCAGACCATGTTCGAGTACGCGGCCGCGCGCGGTCTGCTGCACCTCACCGGGGCGCGGGCGCTGCTGTCGCTGTGCGAGTGGATCGGGTCCCATCCCCGTGACTTCTTCGTCGGGGCGATCCTGGAACAGCTGCTCATGCTCGCCGCGGGGTCCGAACGGTATCGCGGCCCGGTAAGGGACACGCTGCTCCGTATGGCGGCGCACGAGGACGCCATGATCCTGCACACCGTCGCCGTGGCCGTCGCGGCCCGGAACCCGGCCGTGGGCGTGCCCGTCGAGCCCCTGCTCGCGACGGCGCCGCATGGCGTCGCGCGACGGTACGCGGTGCTGGCCCCGACCGTGCGGGACACGGACGTTGACGCCCTCCTGCCGCAGCTCCACGGGCTGTGGGAGAGGCAGGAGCCCAGTCTGCGGGAGGCCGTACTCGAAGCGCTGGAACGGCTGGCCGCCCAGAACTCGCTCGCGGTCCATGCCGCGCTCGCCGACTGGGGTTGCGTACGGGAGCTGACCGGGCGCCGTACGGCCGTCGCGGGCCTCGACGTCCTGCCTCGGCTGCTCGTGCTGACGTCACACGTCGATGTGGCGTCAGCCCGGACGGGCCTCATGGAAATGCTCGACTTCGCCCTGACCCGCGGGCTGTCGGAGCTGGCGTCCGGCGTCATGACCCTCTGGGCGCGGCACTGGGAAACACTGGGCTCGGTGGAGTGGGCCACCGCCGTCCAGGAGCGTCTCCAGCGTGTGCGTCTCGCGCGGAAGTCGTACGACGTCGAGCTCTTCCAAACGGCCCTGGCCAGGGTGCTGGCCGCCTCCTGGACCCATGACCACGGACTCCCGGGTGACCAGGGACGCCCCGGTGACCAGGGACGCCCCGGTGACCACGGACTCCCCATCGGCGACGCCGGCGACCCCGACACCCCCGACGGCTGTCCCGCCACCGCACCCCACCCCTGGATGCGCCGCCTCGACGCCGCGGTGGCGCTCCTCGAGGCGGATGACCACGACACCGCGGGCAACGCCGGACTCATCGCCGCCACAGCCGTCCTGACCACTCTTCCGCACGGCCACTGGGCCATCGAGGCCACCCTGGACCGCTGTCTGGCGATGACCGGGCCGGGAGCGCCGCACGCGCTCCAGCACCGGATGGTCTTCCCTCTGCTGCTCAGCGCCGACTGCGCCGCCGCGGAACGTCTCGTCCACCGGCTCGCTGCCATGCTCAAGGCGCTGCCCTGCCCCGAGAACCAGCCGGTCACCCCCTCGCAGCGGCTCGCGCTTGTGGCCCGCCGGATCCTCGCCCACCGGGACGTACCCGCGCACCGCGTGCGGCAGGTCCTGGAACACTCCGGCTGGGACGCGGGCTCCGAACTGTGGCTGTCCCGGGACGGCCTGGCCACGCTCCTCCTGCCGGCCGCGCTCGGCGGTCACCCCACCGCCGTGAGCAGGATCGAGAAGGCGACGACCGCCCCGGCCGCCGCCCGGAGCCTCGTCCGCCAATCCCTGCACCGGGCGATCACGGACGCCGGGCTCCACACCGAGCGCCACATCGGCCTCCTGGTGAACCTGTCGCTCATGGACGCCGACACCGTACTTCTGGAGGCCGTCACCACCGGCCGGGCCAAGAAGGGCACGGGTCCGCTGCCGCCGCTCGCCCAGGAGCGGGTGCTGGCCGCGCTACGGGCATCGGCACCGGCCCTCACCGGGCTGATCGCGGACGAGATCGCCGAGGGCAACAGCGGAAAGCGGCAGCGCCAGGCACTCACGCTCTGGGAATGCTCGGTGTCCACCGGTGTCCTCCCCGCGCCCGGCCTGACCGGACTCCTGCCCCGGTACGGCACCTTCTCCGACCAGAAGACCCGGGCGGCCTTCCTCGGGCTGGTGGGAACCATCGCGGCGCTCGAACCCGCCCAGTACACCACGGCACACACCTTCCTGTCGGAGCTGGTGTTCGACGCCGCGGGAGGCATCCCCCTCCTCGACGACGCGTCGGCCGCCACCCGGAACGCCGCCCGCAAGGCCCTGCTCCAGGCCGCCTGCGAGTCCGGCCCGCTCACCCCCACGGCCCTCACCACGGCCCTCGACCTGGCCTTCGCCCCACCGACCGACGCCGGACTGATCAGCGGGCTCGGCCGGCTGGTGCGGCGGCTCAGCGCCGTGCACGGCGCGGCACCCGCCGCCGAGCTGCTGATCCGTGTCATCGGCGCGGCCGTGGCCTCGCGACAGGGCCGCGCCGCGGAGAACCACCTCGCCAAGTCGCTCCGCGGCGCGATGGACAGCATCTTCGACCACGGCTCCCCGGCCGTGTACCGGAGACTGTGGGAGCACCTCAAGGAGCGTGGCCCGGAGGACGACGCCGATCGCGTGGTCTTTCCGGAGCGGTACGCCCTGGGGCTGGTGAGCTGCGCGATCCGCCGCTCGTACGCGACAACGCGCCAGGATCTGGAGGCACTTGTCGCCGATCCGCGGGTGCCGCGGCCCACCAAGATGTGGATCAGCGACCAGCTCAGTGCCCGGTCGCGGGAACACGCCGAACACGACCTCAGCTGGGTGCTCGGTGGCCGGACGGCCCGGCAGCCAGTGGCAGGATGCTCGCGGTAGTCGTCATCGAGGTCACGGGTGCGCGCGGGGGCCCGTTCGATCGCGGGAAGCCGAAGGAGCCCGATGAGCCGGAAGAACCACCATGTCGTCGTGCTCGTGCTCGACGGCGCGAAGCCACTCGACGTCGGTATCCCCGCGCAAGTGTTCTCCAACCGCCCGAGCATGCCCTACGAGCTGCGGGTGTGCGGCGCCGCGCCCGGACCGGTGACCGGTGGCGAAGGACTCTCGTACCACGTGGCCGAGGGCCTCGAGGCGTTCGAGCACGCCGACACCGTCTTCATCCCCGGCTACCGGGAGCCGGCGACCACGGAACCACCGGCGGCCGTCGTCAGCGCCCTCATCGCCGCCCACGAGCGCGGCACCCGGCTCGCGGCCATCTCCACCGGGGCGTTCGCGCTGGCGGCCACGGGTCTGCTCGACGGCAAACGGGCGACGACCCACTGGCACTACACGAAGGCTCTCGCCGAGCGGCATCCGCTTGTGCGGGTGGACGAGAACGTGCTGTTCGTGGACGAGGGCGACGTGCTCACCTCGGCGGGCGCGGCATCCGGCATCGACCTCTGTCTGCACCTGGTGCGGCGCGACCACGGCGTCGGGCTCTCCAACCACGTGGCGAGACGGCTGGTGGCGGCGCCGTATCGCAGCGGGGGACAGGCGCAGTACGTTCCCCGGAGTGTGCCCGAGCCGCTCGGCGACCTGTTCGCGAGCACGCGGGAGTGGGCCCTGGCGCACCTCGCCGAGCCACTGACGCTCGAAGCGCTCGCCCGCAACGCGCGGGTGTCGGCGCGCACCTTCTCCCGGCGGTTCGCGGAGGACACCGGCTACACGCCGATGCAGTGGGTGCTTCGGGCGCGCGTGGACCTGGCCCGTGAGCTGCTCGAACGCACCGATCTGAGCGTGGAGCAGGTCGCCGACCGGGTCGGGCTCGGCACCGGCGCGAATCTGCGTCTGCACTTCCATCGCATTCTCGGCACCTCCCCGACGGAGTACCGCCACACCTTCTCGGCCTGAGACCCCTTCCGAGCGCCGTCCGTGTGAAGGCCCTGTTCTCCCGAAGCTACGGCGAAGTCGGCGTGGGCCTGCTCGACGGCTTCGGGGTACGCCTCGCGCTTGGCGTGCTCGGCGAGCGCCCGGTAGATGCTCGCGACGGAGGGGTTCTGTCCCTTGCGCTTGCCGGTGGGGATGATCAGGTCGCGCTGGATCTGCTCGACGGACTCGCCGCTCGCCCGGCGCCGGAGCACGGTGTGCAGCATATCGTCGGTGATGACCGGTGGCCGGCCGCCGTGCTTGCCCTTGCGGGCCGCGGTGTCGAGCCCCTCCAGCGTCGACTCGCGGATGTTCTCCCGCTCGGTCTCCGCCAGCGCCGCGAAGAACGCGAACAGCAGCTTCCCCGGACCGGTGGGGTCGTAGATGCCGGGCAGGGGCCCGGCGAGCATCTCCAGGACCAGGCCGTGGGCGGTGAGGTGGTCGGCGTGCGCCTTGACCTCCCGCGCCGTCCGCAGCGCCTCCTCGAACTTCGGGCGGACCCGCACCCGGGTGCTGATCTTCTCGCTGAAGATCTTGTCGCGGGGGATGCCGTGCTTGGCGAGCGCGTCGAGCTGGGAGTCGAGTTCCTGCCCGAGGATCGAGCAGCGTGCGTAGCCGATGCGGATGTCCGCGCTCGGCAGGTCCGGGTCGATCGGCGCCGGGGGTGGGTTGCCGGGCCGCCACGGGCGGCCCGGGACTCGGTCGGCGGGAGTCGGCACCCGCAGCGCCTTCTTCAGCCGGGGCACCTTGGTGAAGCGGCGGGTGTGTCACACGTCCGTCCTGCTTTTGAGTGAGAACGGGTTCTGAGAACGAATCCGGGTCCGGCGGCGGCCCGGCGGCCCGCGATTGATCTTGCTCGCGCAAAGGATCGTTTGCGGGAACGCTGAACCGCGTGATCAAGCTCGAACCGCGGGCCCTGATGTGAGAGAGCGCCGTAGTCGGCGAGTTTCGCCGACACGGCGCTCTGCAACCAGGTGACGGCTCAGTGAGTCGCGACCTCCGGAGCGCGTCCGCTGGATCCGCGGGGGATCAATGTGGTCGGTAGTGTCACCAGTTTTGGCTCCGTGGTTGCCCCCTCCGAGGGCAGCAGCGCGACTGCCTCGCGTGCGGCGTCATCGAGCGGCAGGTGGAGCGCGGTGACGGAGAGGTCGGCGGCCCCGACGGTGTCGAGATCGTCGCCGCTGACTACGCTCATCTGTCCCGGCACGGAGATTCCCTGGTCCGCCAGGCGGTAGAGCGCGCCGAGCGCGATCAGACTGTTGTACGCGATGAGGGCGGTGGCGCCAGACGTGCGGGCCCGGTCGGCGGCGGCGACTCCGGCGTGGAACACGGGTGGAGCGGGGCCGATGGTCTCGATCTCCAGGTCGTAGAGCCGGGCCCGGTCCTGGACCCTGCGGCGCCGCTGATGGTCGGACCAGGTGCGCACCGGTCCCGAGACGTAGACGATCCGCCGGTGTCCGAGGTCGGCAAGGTGGTCGAGGCAGCGGGCGATCCCTGTGGGCACGTCGATGATGACGGAGGACAGCCCGCCGCAGCGGCGGTTGATCAGGACGAGCGGCACTTGCGCGCCGATGGTGAGCAGGTCCGCGGCGGGCAGCCGAGAGGCCACCGAGATGACGCCGTCCACCCGGCCGACCAACTGCCCGAGGAGCCTGGCCTCCCGCTCGTCGGTCTCGAAGGTGTCCACGATCTCCAGGCCCAGACCCGCCGCCTCGGCCCGTCGGTGGACGGCGCGGGCGAGGCGGGCGTACAGCGGATTGGTCAGGGCGTGGACGACCAGGCCGAGGGTGCCGGTGGTGCCGCTGTTGAGAGAGATGGCGGCGCGGTTCGGGACGTAGCGCAGCCGGGCGGCGGCCGCCCGGACCCGGGCCGCCGTCTGGGGGGAGATCATGTCGGGCCGGGTCAAGGCCCGGGAGGCCGTGGACGGCGATACCCCGGCCTCCCGGGCGACCTGGCGCAGCGTGGTGGCCATGAGGCCAGTATCACCGTGCCGCGGGCATGTCCTGTGGGCCGGGGGCGCCGGGCCGACCGGGCCCGGCGCTCAGCTGCTCGCGCAGGTCGTCGGCCTGCTGCTGGAAGGAGGCCCGCAGTGTGCGCCGGTCGCCGTCGTCGAGCCAGGCGGCGTCGACCGCGGCGAGGGCGAGCCGGACGGCCGCGTCGGCGTCCAGTCCCAGGTCCGTGCAGGCTGCGACGTACGTCTCCCCGGGGTCGGTGCCGAACATGGCCGGGTCGTCGGTGTGCAGGCTGATGTTGAGCCCGGCGTCCAGCATGGCGGCGATGGTGTGCCGGCGGCGGTCGACGAGGTGTTTGTTGGAGGTGTGCGCGCAAACCGTGAACGGGACTTGCTCGTCCCGGACCCGGGCGGTGACGGTCTCGTCGGCGAGCAGGTTGTAGCCGTGGTCGAGCCGGTCGCAGCCGAGCCGGTCCAGGCAGGTGACGGCGTTGCGGGGCGGGCCCTCGGTAAGGGTCTGGTTGTCCTCGCAGGTGTGGGCGGTGCGGCGCAGGCCCGCGCGCGCGGCCCGCTGGAAGACCTCCGCGAAGTGCTCGGGCGGGCCGCTGCGCTCGGCGGCGTCGAGGCCGATGCCGATGACCTCGTCGCGACGGTGGGACAGGACGTCGTCCAGCATTGCGGAGGCGACGGCAGGGGACTCCATGCGGTTGATGGACGGGATGAGGCGGCAGCGGACGCCGAAGTCTTGTTCTGCGGCGCGGATGCCGTCGATCAGCCCGTCGACGATGCCGGGGTAGGTGGCCCCGGAGCGGTAGTGGTCGGTCGGGTTGAAGAACATCTCGCGGTACCGGAGGTTGCCCCGCTCGTGGCCCTCGCGGAGCGTGGCGTAGACGGCCTCGGCGAAGTCCTCGCGGGTGCGCAGCGCGGCGGCGACCGCCATGTACACCTGGAGGAAGGTGTAGAAGTCGGCGAAGTCGTAGAGCGTCTCGGCACTGTCGGCGGGCAGCCGGATGCTGTTGCGGCGGGCGATCTCCCAGGCCGTATGGGCTGGGATGGCGCCGACGAAGTGGCAGTGCAGCTCGGCCTTGGGCAGGCGGCGCAGGAATTCCTCGTAGCTCGGCATCGAATGACTCCGCCTTTAGTGGGCCAGGTTCCAGAAGTAGTAGACGAGCGGCAGGCACAGCGCGCCCAGCGGCCACGGTAGCTCCCGCACCCGGCCGGTGAGCAGCTTCAGGGCGGCGTAGGCGAGGATGCCCGCGGCGATGCCGGTGCCGATGTTGAACGTGAAGACCATGGCGACCACGGTCAGCAGCGCCGGGAAGGAGGTGGTGAGATCGCCCAGGTCGGCCCGGGTGATTCCGCCGAAGATCTGCAGCCCGATGACGATCAGCACGCCCGCCGTGGCCTCGGCGGGGATCATCAGCACGAATGGCGCCAGCACCAGGGAGGCCAGGAACCCGGCCCCGGCGAAGACCGCGCTCAGCCCGGTGCGCCCGCCCGCCTCGGCCCCGGCCGCTGACTCGACGTACGCCGTCATGGCCGGCACGCCGACCAGGGTGCCGGCGGTGGCGCTCGCCGAGTCGACCACGAACGGCTTGTTGATGTCCGGCAGATTGCCGTTCGCGTCCAGCAGCCCCGCGCGCCCGGAGACGGCCAGGACGGTGCCCATGGTGGAGAAGAACTCGGAGACCAGGAAGGTCAGCACGTACGGCAGGTACTCCGGCTTCAGCGCGCCCGCCACATCGACCCGGAGGACCAGATCACCGATGCCGGACGGCAGGGAGTACAGGGGGTCGGGAACCTTGGTGACGCCCATCGGGATGCCGATGAGGGTGGTGGCGACGACCGCGATGAGCAGCGCCCCGGGGACGCGGCGGGCGGTGAGGAGCAGGGCGAGGAGCAGGCCGATGAGGGCCAGCAGCGCACCGCTGCTGCCGAGATCGCCGACGGACAGGGCGTTGGATTTGGGATTGGCGACGACGAAGTGGGCGTTCTGGAAGCCGAGATAGGCGATGAATAGGCCGACGCCGGCGGCGATGGCGGCCTTCAGCGGCGTCGGCACGGCGTCCGCGATCAGGCGGCGCAGCCCGGCCAGCGTGAGGATCAGGAAGAGGGCGCCGCTGAGAAAGGCCATGCCCATAGCGGTCTGCCACGGTACGCCCTCGACGGCGGAGATCGTGACGCCGAGCAGGGCGACGCCGCCGATGCCGGGGCCGACGACGAACGGCCGCCGGGCGTACAGGCCCATGCCGAGCGCGGTGGCGAGGCCGACGACGAGGATCACCGCGGTGGTGACCTCGGCCCGGGGCATGCCGCCCCGGGCGAGTAGAGCGGGGACCACAGCGACGAGGTAGCCGGTGGCGAAGAACATCGTCATGCCGGCCACGAACTCGGTCCGTATCGACGTGCCGTGCCGGGTGAGCTGGAAGAAGGCGTCGAGGCGGGAGCGGGGGCGCTCGCCGGACCGGGGTGGTTCCGCCTGTCGTGTGGAGGAGGTCATGGTGGCCGCCTGGGCAGAAGGGCACGCGGCATGGGCCGCAGCACCGGGGACTGGAGCCGGCAGTATCAAAACCGCGAGAGAGAGAAATCAACGCCGAGGTCTGCAACCGGTTGCAGACGCCTGGCATGGCGCCCTCCAGCCGGACAGCGCCCCTTCCGGCCGGCCGCCCCTGTTCCTGGCCGAAGACGCGCCAGGCAAGCGAGCGGCGGATGAACCCGCCGATTCGGTGGAAGTCGGTGAAGTCGCCGAGCAGGTAGGCGAACGCGGCCACGTAGGGCCGGACCGTGCCGTCGATCCACCCGGGCCAGGCATCCTCGAACTCCTTGTGGCCAGGGGCGATGAGGCGGACCCAGTCGTCCGCCGACCACGCCCAAAACGACGTGCCGTCCTCCAGGCAGCGCCGCAGGACGAGGCCGATGGCGTCGGTCACGGCCCGGCGGTGGGAGGGAGTGTCGGGGCACCACCGAAGCGCGGCTCGTGCGTCGTCGAGCGGGCGGAGCAGACGGGAGATCGCCCGCCACTCGACCCGGTCCGGGGCATAGCCACGGCGTCGGCGGACTTCCCAGCCCAGACTGGTCAGTGCTGCACGCTCGCGTTCGGTGAGCTCGGGCCGACGGTCGTATCGGGCCAGGTCAATGGGCCAAGGCCAGGAAGGGGCCGTGGCCGTCTCGGAAGCGGCCGCCGATATCGCCGCGGTCACAGCGCGACCGTTCCGGTCGCCGGCTCGCCGAGGCGGGCCAGCATCTGCACCCGCCAGCCGTGGATCTGTTCCATGCCGCGGCTGAGCTTGTCGGCCAGGTCCCGGCCCGACAGGTGGATGTAGGTGAGTGTGGAGTCGGTGTGCCGGTGGCCGGCGAAGGTGGCGATGGCGTGCAGTTCCCAGCCCATCCGGGCCAGGTCGGTCAAGCAGAGGTGTCGCGTCGTGTGCGTGGAGAATCGTGGGACATCGGCGGCCAGCGCGATCCGGCGGACGACCTTCGACCAGGTCCACAGGCTCAGCGGCTGGGCGTGGTCGCGCCGGGATTCCGAGAGGAACAGCGGTCCGCGGGCCCGGCTGATCGTCGCCCGATGTGCGAGGTAGCCCGACAGCAGGACGCCGGTCGGCGCGGAGTACGGGACGACGCGCTCCAGCCGGTTCTTGGTCGTCTCAGCCCGTACCCGCAGGGTTCGGTGGGCCGGGTCGAGGTCCTCGGTCCGCAGCGAGCACAGCTCCTCGCGGCGCAGTGCGGCGTCGTAGGCGAGAGCGAGCATGACCCGGTTGCGGACCGGCTCCGCGGCGGCGACCGCGAGGATGTCCAGCCACTGCTGCTCGGTGGGTATCCACGGCAGCTTCGTCAGCCTCGGAACGAGGCCGCGCTCGTGCCCGCCACGGTGTCGGCGGCCAGGCGTGTAGCGGCCCCGGCCGACCGGGTTGGAGTCGCGCTGACCGTCCTCCATGAGGAAGTCGTAGAACAGCCGGACGGGCACCAGGCGCTGCTGAATCGTGGCATTGGCCAGGCCCGAGCCCGAGTCGATCAAGACCACATTCGCGCCCCGGCGGCTCGGCCGAGATGTCAACTCCCGTACATAGACGGCGATGTGTGCCCCGGTTCGCGGTCAGCGGGTCGACATTCTCCCGCTCGCACATCTCCAGGTACTCGGCCAGCCCCCGGGCGTAGGCGTCGATCGTCCGGGGAGCCCGACCCAGGTCGCTCCACACCTGCAACCACCCGGCGGCCTGCTCGTGCCTGCCGAGCACCGGCCACTTCTCCTCCAGCACCACCGTGCCCAACACATCTCCTCAGCCCGTGGTCGTACCGCAGGGCGATGATCTCCGCTGCGGTCAGATTCCACGTAACTGATATGAACGCCGTGCGCACCGCCCGCCCCAGCTCCTCGATCGCGCGGTAGGTGGGGTGCTTGGGCCCGCCGCGGGTGAAGCGCCGCAGGACCTGCTCGGCCTCGGCGGTGCCCAGGCGCAGGGCGGTGGTGTACTTCACGATCTGGTCGTACTGCTGGCGGATCAGGTTCCAGTCGATCGTCTTGGTCGACAGCACCGGCGCCAGGTTCGGCCACTTCTCGTCCTCCCCGGCCGCCAGCCGGTACAGCCGCGCCGAGCCGACGTTCTTCAGCCTGGGCAGCAGGTTGAAGCCGAGCATGTGGGCGAAGGCGAACCCGACGATGGAGGCGCCGTGCGTGTCGACGTGCCAGTAGATCATCACCCCGGGGCCGCGGTAGCGCTGATGCCATTCGGTCATGAAGTTGCTGGACCAGGAGCCGAACTTCTTGGAGTCGCTCGCGCAGGCGGTGCCCTCGCCCCACCACGCCGCATCGCGGGCGGCGAAGGTGGCGTTGACCAGCCGCACCAGCGCCGCGAGCGGGTTGGTCCGGTTGACGAACAGGTGCCGCACCCGGCGCAGGACGGCCTCGCTCTCGCCGTGCTTGCCTGTGACCGCGACCCGCTTGATGCCCATGTTCGTCCCCAGCGCGAACAGCACCAGCAGCAGCCGGCGCCGCAGCACCGCCTTCGGGACCGCCTCCCTGGTGGCGACCGAGGTGAACTCGCCGGTGAAGCCGGTGGAAAACTCGGCCTCCTTGAGGATGTCGATCAGGTCGATGGTGCCCCAGCGGCGTTCGATCTCCGCCTTCAGGACGACGAGGTTGTCCGGCTCCTCCTGCTTGCCCAGCGGTGCGACCGTGATCCACGGCTCACCGTGCCGACGGACGATGTCCACCCCGCCCGTGGTGCCCAGCTCCAGCGCCGTGTCGAAGCGGGTCAGGGCCTCGCGCAGCCGCTTCTGAAGGGCTTCGATGAACGCTTGCGGGTCCTGCGGCTGGCGGATCGCGTCGTAGTGCACATCACGGTTGTCCTCGAAGTCCGGCGGCAGAAGCCGCTCCTGGTCCTCCTCCAGCGGAGTCCAGACCTCGATCAGGTCCTCCGGCTCCCACTCCCGCTGCACCCCGCGCTCCCTCCGATCATCATGACCGGACCAACCTCGCCGAGCACGGCCCCCGATGAGCCCAGAAGATCAAAACGCTGACAAGCACACTACAGATCCGCTACAGAGAGCTACTTGCCACTTCGCCGTAGCTTCGGGAGAACAGGGCCGTGAAGGGCGGGATGGCTATGGCGAGATCCTTGCGTGCGGTGGCGTTCATGCCGCTGTCGGCCGGGGATCCGGATTGCCGACGATGGGGGCGGAAACGAAAGGAATCTCCATGACCCGCATCGCCGTCAATGGATTCGGCCGCATCGGACGCAACACCCTCCGCGCCCTGCTCGAGCGCGACAGCGACCTCGAGGTGGTCGCCGTCAACGACCTCACCGCCCCCGAGTCCCTCGCCCATCTGCTCAAGTACGACAGCTCGCTCGGCCCCCTCGGCCGCTCCGTCGAGGTCGACGGAACCGACCTCGTCGTCGACGGCCGCCGCATCAAGGTGCTCGCCGAGCGCGAGCCCGCCGACCTGCCGTGGGCCGAGCTCGGCGTCGACATCGTGCTCGAGTCCACGGGCCGCTTCACCGCGGCGGACGCCGCCCGCGCGCACATCCGTGCCGGTGCCCGGCGCGTGCTGGTGAGCGCCCCCTCCGCCGGTGCCGATGTCACGCTCGCCTACGGCGTGAACACCGATGCCTACGACCCCGCCGAGCACGTGATCGTCTCGAACGCCTCGTGCACCACGAACGCGCTGGCCCCGCTGGCCGCCGTACTGGACGACCTGGCCGGTATCGAGCACGGCTTCATGACCACGGTGCACGCGTACACCCAGGAGCAGAACCTCCAGGACGGCCCCCACCGCGACCTGCGCCGCGCCCGCGCCGCCGGGGTGAACATCGTGCCCACCACCACCGGGGCCGCCAAGGCCATCGGCCTGGTGCTGCCGAACCTCGACGGCAAGCTGTCGGGCGACTCGATCCGCGTACCGGTGCCGGTGGGGTCGATCGTGGAGCTGAACACCGCGGTCTCCCGGGAGGTCAGCCGCGACGAGGTGCTCGCCGCCTACCGCGCCGCCGCGGACGGCAAGCTCAAGGGCATCCTCGACTACTCCGACGAGCCGCTCGTCTCCAGCGACATCACCCGACGGCCGGCGTCGTCCATCTTCGACGCCGCCCTCACCCGCGTCGACGGAACGCACATCAAGGTGGTGGCCTGGTACGACAACGAGTGGGGCTTCTCGAACCGGGTCATCGACACGCTCGAACTGCTCGCGCGCGACTGAGCGCCCCGACTGACCGGCCGTGAGGGGCCGGGACCGACCGGCTCCTCACAGCTTTGAGAAGGGCGCCTGAGCTCAGGTGCGGTCCGCGCCCCGGGGGGAGGGCCGGGTGCGTGTCGCGTGGATGGAGCCGAGCAGATGCAGCGCCTCCGCGCTGCCGCTTCCGGGCTCCGCGTGGTAGATGACGAGTTGCTGGCCCGGGGCCTCCCGTACGTCGAACGCCTGGTAGCCGAGCGTGAGGGGGCCGACGTCGGGATGCAGAAACCGCTTGGCCTCCTGGGTCTTGCCGCGCACGGTGTGGCTGTCCCACAGGCGCGCGAAGTCCGCGCTGTCCTCGGTGAGGGTGTCCACGAGCCCGCGCAGACGCGGATTGTCCGGCTCATAGCCCGCCGCGTGGCGCAGATTCGCGACGATGGCCTGGGCCGCCCGGTCCCAGTCCTGGTAGAAGGCGCGGCCCGCGGGGTCCGCGAACGCCATACGGGCCAGGTTGTCTGCCGGGTGGAACGGCGAGTGGAGGGCGTCGGCCAGCGCGTTGGCGGCGAGGATGTCCAGGGTCCGGTTGAGCACGAAGGCAGGTGTGTGCGGATAGCCGTCCATCAGCTGCCGCAACCCGGGGCTGACCCGGTCGGACACGCGGACGGCCGGGGCGTCGGGCACCGTGCCGCCGAGCCGGAACAGATGGTCCCGGGCGTCGCCGTCGAGGCGCAGCGCGCGGCCGAGCGCGTCGAGCACCTGCGCGGAGGGGTGGCGCTCCCGGCCCTGTTCCAGGCGGGTGTAGTAGTCGGCGTTGACACCGGCCAGTACCGCGACCTCCTCACGGCGCAGCCCGGGAACGCGGCGGGTGCCGTGGCTCGCCATCCCGACCTCTTCGGGCCGAAGTCCTGACCTGCGGCTTCGCAGGAATTCTCCCAGGTCGTTGTCTCCCATGCCGCCAGGCTACGAAACGCCGCGACCGGCTGCCCGGGTGTGTCACACCCAGGCAGCGGGCGTCCTGGCCGGCCCATGGGGCACCGCCCGGACTCGGTGGCGCGGGACACCTCCGCCGCCTTCCGCAGCGCACCGAAGAAGGACGGCATCATGACGGCATCCACTCATTCCGCACGGACTTCCTCGGTACCTTCCGCCCCGACAGCCGTGTCTGTCCGGCGTCCTTCGCCGATGCCCAGCCGCTCGGCCACCGCGGTCTGATCGGAGGACCCGCGCCATTTTCTCCGGGTAGTGCTATACGGGGTATGACCGGAATGGCGAATGCACTCCATTGCACTCCATGAGCACGAATGGAATGAGGCATGTTGAGGTTGGAACGGCTCCGGGCCGATCACGCGCCCGCCCTGCTGGCCTTCGAGCACGAGAACCGGGAGTACTTCGCCCGGTCGATCTCGGACCGGGGGGACGCCTACTTCGAGGAGTTCGCGTCCCTGCACCGTGCCCGGCTCGCCGAGCAGGACGCCGGTGTGTGTCACTTCCATGTCGTCGTGGACGACCACGGGGAGTTGGTCGGCCGCGTCAATCTCGTGGACGTGGAGGAAGGGGACGCCGAACTGGGCTACCGGATCGGCGAGCGGGCCGCGGGCCGGGGGATGGCGACCGCCGCGGTGGAAGAGGTGTGCCGCCTGGCCGCCACGGCGTACCGGCTCTCCACCCTCACCGCCTACACCACCCTCGACAACGTGGCCTCCATGACCGTGCTCGGCCGCAATGGATTCACCGTCGTGGGAGAGGCCGGCGTCGGTGGACGGCCCGGCCTGCGCTATCGCCGACGGCTCGGTGCGGAGCCCGGAGGGCGTTGAGCGACCGCGGGACGTCAACGGGCCTGCACGGTGAACGTCCACGTTCCGGAGCCGACTCGGTACGAGACCGCCTGGCCGGCCGCCTGCGTCTTCCGCGCTTCGGCGGGGGCCTGGACCCGGTCATCCTGGTGCGTCAGGGGCACACGTATCACCGCGCGGCTGTTGGCCGGGATGGTGACGGTCAGTCGCAGGGTGCTCCCCGTCTTCTGCCAGCTGCTTGCCACGCGACCGCGCACCGTCTCCTGCGAGGCGGAAACCTGGTCGAGGGAGCCGGGGACCCGTGGCTCGACCGCGATCTCGCGGTACCCGGGCTCGGTGGGCCGGATGCCCGAGAGGATGGTGTACAGCGAGCTGTTGATACCGGCGAACATCGCGTGGTCGTGGGTTTCCATCGAGGAGCGGTAGAGCCACTGTTCCCAGGTGGTGGTGGCCCCCTTGGCGAGCTGGAAGCCGAAGCCGGGATAGGTGCGCTGGTGGAGCATGGTCATCGCCAAGTCGATCCGCCCGATGCGGGCCAGTGCGTCGACCAGGTAGCGGGTGCCGAAGATGCCGGTGTCCACATGGCAGGCGTCGTGTTCGATGATGGTCCGGGCGAGCTGGTCGCCGACGTCGGCGACCTTGTCGGCGGGCACCAGCCCGAACGCCAGCGGGAGGATGCTGGTCACCTGGCGTCCGCTGCCGTACGTATCACCGGCTTCGTTGAGGAAGTGCGCGTTGAACGCGTTTCTGACGCGGCCCGCCAGGGACTCGAAATGGCGCGCGTCCCGCCGGTGCCCGAGCACGTCCGCGGCCTTCGCCACGGCCCGCGCCTGCTGGTAGGAGAGGGCGGTGTTGACCAGTGAGTCATGTCCGGATAGGCCGTCTCCAGTGCGTCCCGGTCGCGGTACTGCTCGTACAGGGTCCAGGCCAAGGTGACCTGACCACCCGCCATGTCGGGGTACTGCGCCTTGACGTCGTCGGAGGGCAGCGCCGTGCCCGGCGGCAGATCCCGCAGATACTTCGCGTAGAAGCCCGCCATGCCGAATTCGCGCGTCGCGGCGTCCCGGTAGGCCTGGACGTCCATGGCCGGAGGGGTGCGCTCATCGCGGACCGGGGTATCGGTGGGCGTGCTCATGGAGTTGTTGAGAATGCTCCAGCGGTTGTTCTTCCAGATGCGGTTGAGATCCTCGCTGGAGGAGGTGAAGGCGCCGATGGAAGCCACGTTCGCGTGGACAACCCGTGCGCGCACCTCCCCGAAGTCCGAGGGGCGCGAGAGCGCTTTGGCCCGGTGCGGAACCGCTACGTCTGAACACGTCGAGCACCTCTCGCCATGGGCATCGGCCGGGTTGCCACCACCAGGGACTAAAACGATTCAAGGCGACCGCTGCAGTAGCCTTCACGTCGTACTACCCCAATGTCAACGGCACTTACGGCAATCCGTGTTGTTGTCGCTCAAGGTTGTCGCTCAAGAAGGGTTGACGTCCGTAGAAAGCGCTTGTTACAACGTTGTAACAACGCGCACCCGGCCGCCGTGCCGCCGACCACCCTTGATGGAGCGTGACATGGCCAATGTCCCCAACCGCCGTGCCGTCGTCGGTGCCACCGCCGGCGTGGTGTTCACCGGGGCGCTCGCCGCACCCGCCACCGCGTCCGCCGCGCCGCCCGACCACGTCACGATCGGCTCGCCGAACGGCCGGCTGCGGATCACCGTGCGGGTGACGGACGGCCGGCTGCGCTACCAGGTCGTACGGCACGGAAGGGTCCTGGTGCCCTCCTCCGGGCTGGGGCTCGACCTGGCCGACCGGCCCTCGCTCACCGGCGGACTGGTGCTGGAATCCGTGCGGCGCAGGACCATAGACGAGAGCTGGCGGCCGGTGTGGGGGCCCGACGCGCTCGTCCGCAACCATGCGCGGGAGTGCGTACTGCGGACCGTGCAACCGGCGACCGGGCTCCGGCTGGACCTGATCGTCCGGGTCTTCGACGACGGCTTCGGCTTCCGCTACCGCCTGCCGGCCCAAGCCGGACTCGACCGCTACACCGTGACCGCCGAGAGGACCGAGTTCTCCTTGCCACCGACCGCCACGAGTTGGTCGCTGGAGGCGGGCACGGACTGGAACGCTGATGAACGGCACTACCGGCGGGCCAGGCTGGCGGACGTGAAAACCGCCCAGACCCCGCTGTCGCTGGCCACCCGGGGTGGTGAGTACATCGTGGTGCACGAGGCGGCGCTGATCGACTATCCGAGCATGACCCTCGCCGCCGACGGTAACCGGCCCGGCACCTTCACCAGCGAGCTGATCAGCCTTCCCGACGGCGCGAAGGCCCACCTCAGGGGCGAATTCTCCACCCCATGGCGCACGCTGGTCATCGGCGGCCGACCCGGCGATCTCGCCGAATCGCATCTGATCGAGAACCTCAACGAGCCGTGTGCGCTCACGGACACGTCGTGGATCTCACCCGGCACGTACGTCGGTGTCTGGTGGGAACTGCAGCGGCGACACACGACCTGGACCGAGGGACCGCGCCACGGCGCCACGACTGAGCGGGTCAAGCGCTACATCGACCTCGCCAGGGAGGCGGGCGCGAGTTCCGTACTCGCCGAGGGCTGGAACACCAACGCCGGCGGCAACTGGACCGGCCAGGACTTCCTCACGCCGCGGGCCGACTTCGACCTGGCCGAGGTACTGCGCTACGCCCGGACCAACGGCGTCGGGTTCACCGCGCACAATGAGACCCGCGGCTTCGTCGACTACTACGAGCAGCACCTGGAAACGATCTTCGCGCGATACGCGGAACTGGGCATCCACTCGGTCAAGACCGGCTACGCCACCAAGTTCGTGCTGGGCGGGGTGAACCGCAGCCACTTCGACCAGGAAGCGGTGCGTCACTACCAGCGTGTCATCGAGACGGCGGCCCGCCACCAGATCATGATCATCGCGCATGAGGCAATCAAGCCGACCGGGCTGGCGCGCACCTACCCGAACATGATGACCGGCGAGGGCGTCGCCGGCATGGAGCAGCACAACTACATGGGCCGGCTCGGCAACCCGCCGGAGCAGGCCACGATCCTTCCGTTCACCAGGTTCATGGGCGGGCCGGCCGACTACACCCCGGGCGTGCTCAACGTGACTTGGGACCCGGCCGGACTCGGGACCCGCGTACAGACGACCTCGGCCGCACAGCTCGCGCTGTACTCGGTGTTCTTCAGCCCGCTGCAGATGCTGGCCGACACCCCGGAGAACTACCACTCCCACCCCGGATTCGCCTACCTCGAGGACATGCCTGCCAGCTGGGACGAGACCCGCTTCCTGGACTGCGTGATCGGCGACTACACGGTGGTCGCCCGCCGCAAGGGCCACACCTGGTATCTCGGCGCCATCACCGACGAGCACGACCGGACGCTGAGGCTGCCGCTGCGGTTCCTGGGACGGGGCCGGTACAGGGCCGAGATCTACAGCGACGCCGCGGACACCAGCTGGCACGACAACCCGCTGCCGATCGACGTCCGGACCGAGATGGTGCGAGCCTCCACCGTACTGAAGCTGAAACTCGTCGCCGGTGGAGGCACCGCGATCCGCTTCCGCCGCGCGCGTTCCGCGTGAGCGCTACAGGGTTGCCCGGGGTGCGGTGGATGCTCGGGCGGGTTCCGGGGGGCCGTCCAGGGACGTTCGGAACGTCTCCCGGACCCGGGTGAGGGCCATCAAGCCGACCGCGCAGCCGATGATGACGTAGATCGACACGCTGTAGATCGATCCGGTATCCGCGTACAGGGAAGCGGCGATGGCTCCCGCCGGAGCACCGAATATGACCGAGGACATCTGGTAACTCATCGAGGCACCGCTGTAGCGCACTTCGGTGGGGAAGAGCTCGGCGAGGTAGCTGGACTGCACCGCGAAACTGGCCGCGTGGCAGATGCTCCAGCCAAGCGCCACCGCGACGACGACACCGATCAGCGACCCGGTTGAAATGAGCCAGTAGAACGGCAGGGCCAGGATGAGCCAGCCGAAACCACCGATGGCGTACACGGGTTTCCGCCCGATCTTGTCGGACAGCACGCTGAAGGCGATGTAGGTGGGGATGCTCAACAGCGAGCCCACCATACCGGCGACCAACACCCAGGAAGCGGGCTTGCCGAGGGTATCCGTGACATAGGTGCCGAAGTACGAGTTCAACCCGTAGGAGCCGACGGCGAACGGTGCTTGCATCACGATGCTCCACACCAGCACCTTCCAGTGGTTGCGCAACAGCGCTCCGAGAGGGAAGGAGCCGTGACCTCCGCTGCGGGCCTTGGAGGCGGTGAAGACCGGAGAATCCATGATCCTCAGCCGAACGTAGAGCCCGATGAAGATGAAGGCACCACCGATGAGGAAGGCCACCCGCCAACCGCCTCGCTCGAAGCCATCGCGCCCCACGGCGAGCAGGGTCAGTTGCAGAACCGCGTTGGAGAGGAAGAACCCGATCGGGTTGCCCAGTTGGGGAAACAATCCGTAGAGGCCGCGTTTCCCAGGGGGCGCGTGTTCGACGGCCAGCAACGCCGCCCCGCCCCATTCCCCGCCGAGTCCAAAACCCTGACACAGGCGGAGGAAAGTGAGGATGACGGGTGCTGCGAGGCCGATGGAGTCGTAGGTGGGCAGGGCAGCGATTCCCAGCGTCGCGCCGCCCATGAGTACGAGGGTTGCGGTCAGGCTGGTCTTCCGGCCCAGCTTGTCACCGTAGTGACCGAACACCGCCGCGCCCACAGGACGAGCCACATAGGCCACGCCGAAAACGGCGAACGACTCGATTGTCGCGCTGGCGGGATCGCCCTGCGGAAAGAATATGTGGGGAAAGACGATCGAGGAGCACAGCACGAAGAGGAAGAAGTCATACCACTCGATCACCGTGCCGACCATGCTCGCGAAAGCGATGCGTTTCAACGGTGTGCCGTCGTGTGCTTGTGCGTTTGGCATTGTTCTCTCCGGGCGTCGGGCTTGGATGAGCGGAATCCGGCGGCACCGTGTGCGCTGCCTCCCCCCGGACGTACTGCTGCCGGGGGAGCCCGCGGTGGACTACAGCGCCGCGGTGCTCGCGATCGTGAACGGATCCGCCGCGGCGGTGCGTTGGTGCCGGTCCGCGGCGCAGGCGACCGGACGTGCGAGTTCGTAGGAGAAGGGCTCGTGCTCCTCCGGTACGGTCACCGTGGTGTAGCCCCGGAGCGAGAGTGCCTCGTGTTCGGCGTCGTCGACGCGCTCGGAGACCAGTACCGCGGTACCGCCGGCGTCGATGCGGGGCGCGCTGATCGCTTCCTGTATCCCCAGGCCCCGGTCGACGACGTTGGACAGCACCTGGGTGACCGCGCTGATGATCCTCCTGCCGCCGGGCGCGCCCAGGGCGATGGTCTGCTCACCGTCGATGCGGCGAGCGATGAGCGGGCCCATGTTGGCCAGCGGGCGTTTGCCCGGGGCGATGGAGTTCGCGGCACCAGGAGAGGCGTTGAACCACGCCATCGCCGAGTCGAACAGCAACCCGGTACCCGGTGGGACGATCTTGTTGCCGAAGGCGTTGGCCGCCGTGTGAGTGCAGGAAACCGTCATTCCGTCGGCGTCGATGACCGAGAAGTGGGTTGTTCCGTGATCCAGGTTCAACGTGCCACCGCCGGATGCGACGGCATGAGACGGCGGTTCGCCGGTCCGCGGCCAGGGGTCGTGCACCGCGCGCCCGGCGAATTCCTCCCACGGCGGAGCCCCGCCCGGGGCCGTCCAGGGGGTCATCTCGTCCGCGCCGATGCGGTCCGCGAGGGCACCGGTGTAGGACTCGCTCAGCAACGTCCGGAGGGGAACGCGCACGAAATCCGGGTCGGCCAGCCAGTGGTACCGGTCGACGAACGCGCGGCGAGAGGCCTGGGCGATCAGGTGCAAGCGGTCCGTGCCGGCACGGCCGAGGTCGAAGTGTTCGAGGAGGGCGAGGATCTGCAACTCGGTCCACGCGCCGCAGGGTGAGGCCGGTGCCAGCACCTCCCAGTCGCGATAGCGCAACCGCAGGGGCGCCCCGATGACCGGGCGGTACGAGGCGAGGTCCTGCTCGGTCAGGACTCCACCCAGATCCGCGAAGGCGCCGCCGATGGCCCTGGCCACAGGGCCTTCGTACAGTCCGGCCCGGCCCTGGTCGGCGACGCGCTCCAGTGTCGAGCCGAGATCCTGTTGCCGTAGCAGGGGACCGGTACCCAGCGACGCCTGGCCGTGGTAGGCGGGCACCGGGGGCAAACCCTGTTCGGTGAGGAAGATTCGCGCGGCGTCGGGGTGGGCGCGCAGTTCCGGGAGGGCGGCCAGGGTCTGGAGGGCGTGGTAACTGTCGACGACGAACCCGTTGTGGGCCAGTTCGATGGCCGGCCCGAAGACCTGGGTGCGGGGCAGCCGCCCGAGCTCTTCGTGGGCGGCCAGCAGCCCCGCCACCGTGGCCGGTACGCCACAGGCGAGTGGGCCTTCCACATTGGCGTCGTCGATGACCGCGGACACCGCGACGAGGCGGGTCCCTTCCTGTCGTCCGGCGAGGGTGAACATGTCCGGCCTGGCGCCCTGGGGTGCCCGTGCCGGGAACTCGATCGACCAGTCCCGGCCCCGTGCCGGGTCGTGGACGAGCATGAACCCGCTCCCGCCCAGCGTCGTTTCGGTGGGTTCGACGACACCGGCGACCAGGCCGCAGGCCACGGCCGCGTCCACGGCATTTCCCCCTGCCTCCAGCATCCTCAGCGCGGCATCGGTGGAGTGAGACCTGGCGGCCGCGACAACGGCGCCACTTCCGCGTGCCGGGCGCCGATCCACCCATTGCGCACCGCGCCGCATATCAGGCATCGTCACGAACGACTCCTTTGGAGGCAGGGAAACTTGTACGCCTGTGACATGCCGTGGGCTCAGTTGCCACTGCGGGTGAAGAGCTTGATCACCTTGCGCAGCGCGGGCTGCCGCGCGGCCAGGTAGCCGACCTCACGCCCGAGCCTCGTGCCCATGACGACATCCGGCACCGAGCGGTGCGAGGCGGTACGGGCGGGTGCCGCCTTGCCCGGCGTACGGCCCGCGAGGTCGTCGAGCACGACCTTCGCGGCGTTGTGGCCGTTCGCCCCCATGACGCCGCCGCCCGGATGGGTTCCGGAGCCGCACAAGTAGTAGCCCTTCACCGGTGTGCGGTAGTCCGCGAGTTCCGGCGTGGGGCGGCTGCCGAAGAGCTGCTCCAGGAACATCGCGCCGTGGAAGATGTTGCCGCCGGTCAGACCGTAGTCGCGGTCGAGGTCCAGCGGGGTGATCACGACCCGGTCCAGAATGTGTCCGCGCAGGTTGGGCGCGTAGCGGTACAGGTTCTCCAGCACCGCGTCCGCGAACTCGTCCCTGGCCTTGTCCCAGGTGGTGCCGGACAGCTCGAAAGGCAACTGCTGCACGCCGAGCGTCATGGTGTGCAGGCCCTCCGGTGCCAGGCCGGGGTCCGTCGTCGACTGGATCATGGCCTCGATGACGTACTCCTCGGGGAGGACACCTCGCCGCTGTGCCTCCCACGCCAGCTCGAAGTTCTCGACCGAGGCACCCATGATCTGCTGCGCCTCGTGCTGCGGTCCCTTGCCGGCGGGGAAGCCCACGTACTCGGGGAGTTCGTCGATGAGCAGGTGGATCCGGGCCATCGAGCCCCGGTTGTCGTAGGCGCCGACCGCCTTCTCCAGCGAGGGCTTGAGAGTGCCCTTGGGCAGGAGCTTCAGCATGGAGCGGGCGGGGTCGGCATTGGACAGGACGACCGGTGCGAGGATCTCCGCACCCGAGACGAGCCGCACACCGCGGGCCCGTCCGCCGGAGACCAGCACCTCCTCGACGGGGGCGCTGAGCCGTACCTCGGTGCCGTGTGCCTCGGCCGCGCGGGCCATGGCCTGGGTGATGCCGCCCATGCCGCCCTTGACCAGGCCCCACTGGCCCAGGTGTCCCTTGAACTCGCCGACGGAATGGTGTCCGTAGACGTATCCGGTGCCCGGCGTCGACGGTCCGCCCCAGACCGAGATCATGCCGAAGAAGGTGAACAGGCCCTTGATGTGTTCGGACTCGAAGTAGCGGTCGAGCAGATCCTTGGTGGAGGACAGCACGAACTCGTCGAACAGGTCCTCGCAGCCCGCCTCCTCGAAGGCCCGCAGCACCTCGGAACGGCTTGTCGGCGGCCGCATCAGGAACGGGGTGATGATCGAGGCGAACTGCTTGACACGCAGACCGAAGTCGAGGAACGACCTGGCGTCGGCCTTGGAGAACTTCTCCAGCTCCTTGAGCGTGCGGTCGATGTCCTTCCACATGAACATATGGCTGCCGTCCTCGAAGATGACGACCTCCATGGCCTCGGTCTGGTACATCTCGAGGCCGTGGCGTTCCAGGTCGAGGTCGTTGATGATCTCGGGGCGGAGCAGGCCGGCGATGAACGCGCACGAGGACCATCGGGACTCGGATCCCGGGATGAGCCGTTCGGTCGTGCACGCACCGCCGACGACGTCACGGGCTTCGAGGACGAGCACCCGCTTGCCCGCTCGGGCGAGGTAGTTGGCGGAGATCAGCCCGTTGTGACCGGCTCCGATGACGATGGCGTCGTAGGACTGCGGCATGGTTACTGCCCCCTCAGGATCGGGACGACGAACGAGGAGCGGACGGACGCCGGGTCGACGAGCTCGTCGAATCCGGACATCACCGGGCGGAGCGACGGATGGTGGTCGCGGACCCGCACCCAGGCGTTCCAGTCGCTGAGCTCCATCACTTCGACGATGTCGGCGCCGACCGCCTCCCCGGTCGGGCCCGCGACCCGGAAGGCGTCGAAACGCGTGACGATGTCCGAGTGGGCCAGGCACAGGGGCTGGTCGACGGTGGCCGAGAACTCCGCGAACCGGTCCGGCGGGATGCCGGGGCGCATTCGGAACATGTTGACGACCAGAGCGCGGCCGTCGGGGGTGGGCTGTGCCATCGGATTCCTTGGATGAGGATGAGAGGGACGGGGAGCGGATACGGTCGGCGCGGCCGGTGGCCGTCAGCCCTCCACGAGGTTGACCATCACATGCTTGATCTCGGTGTATTCCTCCAGCGAGTACATCGACATGTCGTTGCCGTGCCCCGACTGCTTGAAGCCGCCGTGCGGCATCTCGGAGACGATGGGCAGGTGTTCGTTGATCCACACCGTGCCGAACTGAAGCCGGCGGGCCGCCCGCATGGAGCGCGACACACTGGAGGTGAAGACGGAGGCGGCCAGCCCGTACTCGATGTCGTTGGCCCAGGCGAGCGCCTGCTCCTCGTCGGCGAAGGGCGTGGTGGTGACGACCGGTCCGAACACCTCCCTCTGCACGATCTCGGAACGCTGCGGCGCGCCGACGAGCAGCGTGGGCCTGTACCAGAAGCCGGGGCCGTCGGCCGGGCCGCCGACCGCCAGTTCGGCGTGTCCCTCCTCCAGGGCCCGGTCGACGAAGCCCGCGACCCGGTCCCGATGGGCCTGGGAGATCACCGGTCCCATCTCGGTGGCGGGCAGCCGTGGGTCGCCCATCCTGATGTCCGCGACCGCCTTCGCCAGTTCGGATGCGAAGTCGTCGTGGATCGATTCGGCCACGTAGACGCGGGAGGCGGCCATGCAGTCCTGGCCGGAGTTGCCGTAGCCGCCCTCGCGGATCTTGCGGACGGCGAGTTCGATGTCGGCGTCCTCGAAGACGAGGACCGGTGCCTTGCCCCCGAGCTCGAGATGCAGACGCTTGAGGTTGCCGCTCGCGGCGACCGCGACTCGCTTTCCCGTGGAGGTGTCCCCGGTCAGCGAGGTCATCCGTACGCGGGGGTGCCCGGTGATGGCCGCGCCCACGGTGTCGCCGTGCCCGGTGACCACGTTGAGCACACCCTCGGGGAAGAGGTCGGCCGCGAGCTCGGCGAGCCTGAGCGCGGTCAGCGGGGTCTGCTCGCTCGGTTTCAGGACCAGGGTGTTGCCCGTCATCAGCGCGGGGCCGATCTTCCATACGGCCATGACCAGCGGGAAGTTCCACGGAGCCACGCTGCCTACGACGCCCAGGGGGTCGCGGCGGATGAAGCTGGTGTGGGTGGGGGAGTACTCGCCGGCCGCCTTGCCCTCCAGGACGCGTGCGGCGCCGGCGAAGAATCGGAAGTTGTCGACCGCGAAGTCCACTTCCTCCCGGGCGATGTGCAGGGGCTTGCCGACGTTGGCCGACTCCAGGGCGGCGATCTCCTCGGCGTGCTCCTCCACCCGGTCGGCCAGGCGCAGCAGGGGCCGGGCGCGTTCCGCCGGAGGGGTCTCCGCCCAGCCCCAGAAGGCGGCGTCCGCGGCGGCGACGGCGCGGTCGACGTCCTCCTTGCCGCCCAGAGGGACGGTGGCGATCGTCTCGCCCGTCGCCGGGTTGAGCACGTCCTCGGTCTTTCCGGAGACGGCGGGGACGGCGTTTCCGGCGATGAACATCGACAGGTCGGTGGTGGTCATGAGAGCGGCGTCCTCACTTCTTGGGGAACGTGGTGCCGGGCCCGGCGCCGACGGCGGCTTCGGACATGGAGAGTCCGGGCAGGGACAGAACCTCCGCGAGCGCCTCGACGTAGAGGTCCACGTGCTCGCGCCGGAAGGTCATGGGGGGTTTGATCTTGAGGACGTTGTCATGCACGCCGTTCGGGAAGACGACGGTGCCCCGTTCCTTCATCAGCTCGGTGACCTGGAACGCCTCCGCGGTCGCCGGCTTCTTGGTGGCACGGTCCCGGACGAGTTCCACACCGAGGTAAAGCCCCCGGGCGCGGACATCGCCGATGAGCGGCTGCGTCTCCTGGAGCTGCCGCAGGCTCCGCGCGAAGTAGTCCCCGACCTCGGTGGCGTGGGCCCGCAGCCCGTCGCGCTCGACGATGTCCAGTACGGCCTCGCCGATGGCGCAGGACACCGGGTTGCCGCCGAAGGTGTTGAAGTACTTCATGCCGGTGTCGAAGGCGTCGGCGATCTCACGGGTGGTCACGACGGCGGCCAGCGGATGGCCGTTGCCCAGCGGCTTGCCCA
Source organism: Streptomyces iranensis (assembly GCF_017874715.1). Lineage (GTDB taxonomy): Bacteria > Actinomycetota > Actinomycetes > Streptomycetales > Streptomycetaceae > Streptomyces > Streptomyces iranensis. The sequence continues at coordinate 78,871 of NZ_JAGGLR010000031.1, forward strand.
TCGTCACGATGTCCGGGACGACTCCCTGCAGTTCGAAGCCCCACCAAGGGCCCAGGCGGCCCACCCCGACCTGCACCTCGTCGGAGATGCACAGCGCACCGGCCTGCCTCGCGGCGGCGAACGCGCCGGCGAGGTAGCCGTCGGGGAAGACGATGTTGCCCGCCGATCCCATGAGCGACTCGGCGATGAAGGCGGCCGGACGCCGTCCGTCGCTGTCGATGCGCTCGATCACCCGGGCCGCGTCGCGCGCGTACTTGCCACCGGCGTCCGGGTCGTCGTATCCGTAGGCGCCGCGGTAGCGGTCCGGGATGGCCACCTCGTGGGTGGTGGGAGGGGCGCCTTGACCACCGGGCCCCTTGTACCGGTTGGGGCTGATGCCGGTGACGACGCCGGTGTTGCCGTGGTAGGCGCCGTCGATGTTGACCACATGCCGGCGGCCGGTCACCTGGCGGGCGATGCGCAGGGCGAGGTCGTTCGCCTCGCTGCCCGAGCAGACCAGGAAGACGACCTCCAGGGCGTCGGGCAGGGTGGCGGTCAGCTTCTCCACGTAGCCGGCGATCTGGGGGTAGACGAACCTGCTGTTGGTGTTGAGCTTGCGCATCTGGCGCAGCGCCGCGGCGGTGACCCGGGGTTCCGCGTGACCGACGTGTGTGACGTTGTTCAGCGAGTCGAGGTAGCCCAGGCCGTCCTCGTCGTAGAACCACACATCGCGTCCGCGGACGAGGTTCATCGGCCGTGCGTAGTAGTTGCGCTGGGAGCGGGCGATATGGCGGGACCGGATGGCGAGCACGTCGTCGACGGTCGGCTCCCGATCCGGTTCCGGCACCCGGCCGAGTCCTGGTGTCGGGTCCGATGTCAGCCGGCGCCAGGCGGCCCGCTGGGACGGGGCGACGCGGCGTGGCGGCGGGAAGGCGGCGAGGTGTGCCGAGGAGAGCATCTGGATCTGTACGCCGGCCCCCAGGCCGGGCTCGACGTCGCCTTCGCGCACGGTGCCGACCGCCTCTCCGGCCTTGACGGTCTCGCCGGGGAGACGGGGGCTGTCGAGGTGCCACCAGAGCGTGAACGACGCGGAGTCGTCGCCGTCGTGGCGCAGCACGAGCGGCCGTTCGTCGGTGGGTGCGGATTCGACGACGCCGTGGCCGGGGGAGAGGAGCTCGGTGCCCGCGGCGAGCAGCACGGTCGTGCCCACGCGTATGGTGGCGGGCTCGTGAGGGCCAGGAGCGCGCTGTCCGGCCCACAACAACGAGGGTTCGAGGTGGCCCAGGACACCGGGGCGGTGGCCCCGGCGGGTGTCGACGGCGTCCCGGACGGCGGCACGGTCGTCCCAGTCGAGTTCGTCGTAGAGATCGGCGGCCGGGCGTGCGTCGATGTGCACGGCGTCGGCGAAGAGCCCGGTGAGGGCGGCCCCGAGGGCTTCGGCGGCGGGCGACGCCTCGGCTGTCGGCAGGGAGCAGGCCGCGCGGAAGGCCGCTTCGGCCAGTTCTGGTGGAATCCGCGCGAGCTTGCGGATGGTCGGCCAGGTGTGCCGCATACGTGTCCGCCCGTAGTCGGATCCCGACTCCGCGATCCGCCGGTTCCAGGTGACCGCGTTCATGCACAGACGAGCGGCGGCCAGCGGATACACCACCGCCAGTTCCTCGGCGGTGAGCGGCAGTATCGACTGGAAGCCGGCCACCACCTCGGTGGCGGCGGCGAGCGGATCGTCCTTGCGGACCATCGCGTATCCGGCCGCGACCGCCAGCTCGGTGGCCCGGACACTGAACATGGCGTCCCCGACGTCGACGATGCCGCTGATGCGCAGCGTGCCGGTCTCATCGGTGTCGGCGAGTACGTTGGCGTCGTTGAGGTCCTGATGAACCACGCTGTGCGGCAGTGTGGCCAGCGCGGGCCTGATGCCGTCGTACCAGGACATGATCCGCCGAACCTCGGTGACGTCGTTCCGGTCGCTCACGGAAGGCAGCGCTCCGTCGATCACTTCGGACGCGCGGCGCATGTCCCAGTCGTGCTCGGCCAGGCTGTCCGGTCCATCCATGCCGGACAGGCCCAGGCTCAGTCGGCCGGCCATCACGCCGAGTTCTCGCAGCAGGCCGGGCGGGTGGTGGCCGATGTCCGCCATCACCAGGCCGGGCATCCAGGTCATCACCCGGACCGTGTACGCCTGTCCCTCGTGTTCGACACCGGACTGGAGCGCGCCCGACGTCGTCGGCACGAGTTGCGGCACCGGGAGCTCGGGGGCTGTCCTGGCCAGGTGCAGCAGCAGGGAGTTCTGCCAGCGGAGTTCGGCCGAGTCGGGTCCGGCGTGGGTCACCCGGACAAAGCGCGGGTGCCCGGAACCGTCCACGACCTTGAAGTTCTGGTCTATCTCCCCGCCGAGTGGCTCGTGCCCTGTGACGGTGAGGCCGTAATGCCCCTCCAGCACCCGCTCGAGGACGGATACCGGCAAGGTGGGGACGGCCGGTGAGTCGGACTGCCGGTCGGCGTCGAATGGGGCGGCCGAAGTCATCGAAGCGTCTCACTCTCGTGGGCTGGCCGGACGGGACAGGGTCCGGAAGTGAATCAGGGGCTTGGCTGAATCCAACGCCGGATCGGGCGGGGACTCCATGGGCGGGAGTCCGTGAGTTCGGCGGTGGATTTGTGCGCGGTGCACACCGAGGGCTGATGCGATGCCTGACGGAGGCGGTACCGGCCGTGCCTCAGTCGCGGTCACCGACCTCAGTCATCAGCCGCGCGTACATGGCGGGTTTCCATCGTCTGGCCCCGAGCCCCCATACCGTCCCGCCGAGCAGCGACAGGACCATGAGTCCGACGAGGAGTACGGCGAGCCAGCCGTCCGTACCGAGCAGCACGTCCACCCCGTCCAGGGCGTAGTACAGGATCGGCAGCAGGCCCGCGATGCCGAGCAGTGGTGCGGTCACTGTGTTCCAGACGCGCTTGTCGAGGGTGCTGCGGCGGAAGAAGACGAAGACCGCGACGCTGGCGATGAACTGGAGCAGGATGATGGACATGGCACCGATGCCGGTCATCCAGGTGAACAGGGCCGTATAGGAGTCGAGCCCGAAGGCGGCGAAGAGAGCGACCACCAGGCCGACCATCACGGTCTGGACGACACAGGCCGCCGACGGTGAGTGCTTCGTCGGGTGGCACCGGCCCAGTGCCGTCGGCAGGGCTCCCTGACGGCCGAGGGAGAAGAGATAGCGGGCGACGTTGTTGTGGAAGGTGACGATCGCCGCGAACATGCTGCTGATGATCAGGACGCGGAAGGCCAGGGTCGCCCAGCCGCCGAGGACGGAGCCACTGACGGCGAAGACCAGGTCGCCGGACTCCTTGTTCGCCACGTGGACCGCGTTGTCCACGCCGAGGGAGTTGACCATGAGCCAGGCGGTGATCGCGTAGAAGACACCCATGAAGACGACCGCGATGTAGGTGGCTCGGGGGACCGTGCGCTTCGGATCGCGCGCCTCCTCGCCGTAGATCGCACTGCCCTCGAAGCCGATGAACGAGGCGTGCGCGAACATCAGGGCCACACCCACCGAGCCGGCGAAGACGGTCGACGGTGCGAACGGCTCGAAGGAGAAGTCGCTGACGGGGGTGCGGGAATTGACGAGGATGGCGACGTCGAGCACCCCGATGACCGCGGTTTCCAGGGTCAGCAGTACGCCCAGGAAGACCGCCCCCGCGTGGACGCGGTTGAGGCCGAGGGCCAGACAGGCGGCCAGCGCCATGAAGGCGAAGACCCACCAGGGCAGATCGATGTGCAGTTCATCGAGGACCAACTCGTGTGCGTAGTAGCCGATACCGCCGTAGAGTCCGAGCTGGATCGCGTTGTAGCCGAAGATCGCGAGGGACGCCGAGCCGAGGCCGAGGGGCCGGCCGAGCCCCAGGGTGACGTACGAGTAGAAGGCGCCGGCGTTCGTGACGTGCCGGCTCATGGCGACATAGCCGACCGAGAACAGCAGCAGCACCAGCGCCACGGCCAGAAAGGCCCCCGCGATGCCGATGCCGTTCCCGGCGTTCACGATGACGGGGAACAGGGCGATCACCACGGTGAGCGGCGCGGCGGCGGCGATGATGAAGAACACGATGCCGGCGGCACCGATGCTGTTCTGCTTGAGCCCGGTGAGGGGCCGGTCGGCCCGGCTCGGTCCGGAGACCGCTGTGGGAGCCGGAGGGGGCGCGGTCATGTGAACACCAACTCTCTCCTGGGTGAAGTGCAGCCCAGTGGAGCACCGCCGGACAGCGCCGCTCAATGGATGTGATGACCACCCTTGACCGGCCTACCATGTGCACACGCACAATTTCACTCATCTGTTTACCGACGGGTTGCGCACCCGTGACACCACATTTCGACGTGATGCCGTATGGCTCAAATGTGTCGAAGTGGTGTCCTGGGGTCAATCCCGGGCCAGAGACCAGGGGGACCATGCCCATTTCAGAGGAGCACCCTTCGGGGCGGCACGCGGAGGCGGTGCGTTCGATCGCCCGGATGCTGCTCGCCGAGCGTCTGGAGGAGCTGGCGACGAATGCGCAGGCGTGTCTGGACCGCCAGGAACGGGCGTACGCGGACATGCCTGTGGAGCCCGCTGTGAAGCTGGCCGGTATGCGGCGGACTCTCGAACTCGCCTTGACCCGGCTGTCCGGAGACGCTGTCCCTCCGGACGTCGCCCGAGCCACCTCAGATGTCGGCCGCCAGCGCGCTGAGCAGGGCTTTCCTCTTCCGGCGCTGGTGCATTCGTTCCAGCTGGACTTCCGGGTGCTGTGGGAGGCGTTCGTCGAGGAGGGCCGGAAACGGGGCCTCGCCGGCGACCCGGGGTTCCTCGATGGTCTGCTGTTGGTCTGGGAAGCGACGGACACCAACAGCGTCGAGGTCGTCGACGCCTACCACCGCGCGGAACGCGATCTCACGAGTCATCGCCTGCAAGTCCGCAGCCGCGCCTTCGAACGCCTGGTGCTGGAAGGCGAGCGGGACACCGCCGTCGTGGCCGATGCCTCGGCCAAGCTCGGCATTCCGGTCGATGCCCCCCTGGTGGTCCTCGTGGCCGAGGGAGTCCCCACCAGTGACCGATCCCTTGCCGACTGTCATCAGGCGCTGAGGCGGGCCAACCTCCCCTGTCACTTCGGTTACCTCGGCGACGAGCTGCTCGGAGTGATCAACCGAGGCCGTCGCTCCAGCGGGGCCGTTCACGACCACCTCACCCCGCTGGGGGCCTGGAGGTGCGGAACCGTCGACGTCGACGGCTTGGCGGGTACGCCTCGCGGCGTACGGCTGGCCCGCGCGGCGATCCGAAGCGATGCCGTCCCCGGGCTGCGCCCCATCCGGCGCCACTGGATCGGCGCGATCATGTCGGGCGACGAGGAGCTCACCGGTGTCATGGCCCGCGATGTGCTCGCTCCGCTGATGGCGGTGCGTGATCACGAAGGCCTGATCGAGACACTGCGGCACTACCTCGCGCTCGGCTCCGTCACCGAAGTCGCCGACCGTACGTACCGGCACCGCAACACGGTGCGCAACCGGCTCCAAGCCGTCGAGCACGCGACGGGGCTGAGCCTGGCGGTGCCCGCTGACGCGGCTCTGCTGGCCATGGCCACGGAGTGGCTCAAGACCACCACGGGGCAGAACTATCTGCGGCAGCGGGGCGCCTTGGACTGAAGGCATCGCAGGCGGCCGTCCGGCCCGGCGGCGGGCGTGAGCTCATGCGCTGTGTCCGCCGTACCGCGGGGACCTCGCGTTCCAGGCGATGAGTCCGGCGACGAATCGGTTCATCCCGTTCACGTACGAGGAGATGGTGCTGCTGCCGGTTTCCTTGATCAGCTGGGCGGACAGCTCGGCGTGCCGGTCCATGGTGGCCTGGAAGCGGTCGATCGTCAGCTGAGCGGCCTCCATCGTGGTGATGTTCCGGCTGCGGGCGATGACGCTGACGGCGTTTTCCTCCCCCTCACCGGCCAGGATCTCCTTGTGCAAGGACTGGAGATCCTGCAGGAGGATGACCCGGTCGAGGTCACATGTGTGGAGGGACCGAAGAAGTGGGTTCTCGCATTCGGCGGAAAGGTCGATACCCAGGCTGATCTCGATGAGGATGTGGTCGATGGCCTGCCCGATGGTGCGGCGTCGCGCCCGCAGGTATGCGTCAAGATCCTCGTAACTTTCCGCGGCCGTGCGCCGTTCGGCGGTCTCGAGACAGCCGTGGAAATAGTCATCCACCGTCCTGGTGAGGCGGTCCAGCTGCCCGGGTGGGACGTAGCCGCGCAGCCGATCCCAGATGACCTTCATCAGCGGACCGAAGCGTTCTTCGTTCGTGGTGGTGAAGGCCGACTCCGCGTCCGTGATGCATGCCTTGAGCATCCCGCGCACATCGTGGTCACCGTCCGCGTCGATGACGTCGTCGCGTTCGACGAAGAGCAGACTTATCGCCGAGAAATCCCATAACGCCTCACGGCCGCAGGCCGGCCAGCACAGCGCCGCACAGAGCACATAGTCCGCGGCGATGATCCTCGGCTCCTCACTCCGGGGGAAACGGCAGTGCGCGAAGACGCGGGGGTAGAAGTCGCTGTTTCGCACTTCCTCGTAGTGTGGGCTTTCCGTGGCCCCTTCCCCTTGCGTCAGGCTGTGCCGTAATTGTGCCAGTGACTCAAGTCGCGGCTGTATCCCGATTTTTCCCATGTTGATGATGGACTCCTCACGCGTCCTGCGCGGTCGCCGGTGTCGGCGGATATCAGTGAGCTATGAGATTCCGGGCGGCAAGGCGCATGGGGAGCCGGCGCGGAGTCATCACGCTTCCCAGGGCGGGCCTGACCTTGACATTCGGCACCGGTTCCAGCTTCCACCGGGCGACGATGGTCGCCAGGGTGATGACCGCCTCGATGATGGCGAACTTGTCCCCGATGCATTTGCGTGCCCCGCTGCCGAACGGGACCATGGCATCGCGGGGCGGCAGCTCATTGCCGTTGGACGGGTCCCACCTGTCGGGGTCGAAGGCGGTGGGCCGAGTGAAGTGCTCAGCGCTGCGGTGAACGATGTAGGGGCTGTAGGCAATGGTGGTGCCGGCGGGAATCCGGTGCTTCCCCAAGCTGGCGTCCGCGGTCGATTTCCTCGTCAGGAACCAACCGGGTGAGTACAGCCGCAGCGTCTCCTTGATGACGCGGTCGGTGTATTCCAGCCGGGACACGTCGTCGTAGGTGGCCGTCCGTCCGGCGAGGACCTCGTCGACCTCCTCATGCAACCGGCGCTGCGCCTCCGGGTTCTGCCCGAGAGCGTGAAGTGCCCAGGCGACAACGGTCGCCGACGACTCACCTCCGGCGAACAGGAACGAGATGACCGCGTCCGAGATCTCGTCGTCGCTGAGGCGTTGGTTGCTGCTTTCCGCATCACGGGCGGACACCAGGGCGGACAGCAGATCGCCGTGGTCGACGCCGCTTTCACGACGACGCGTGATGATCTCATGGGTTGTCGTGGTGAGGCGTTCCTTCGCCTTGAGGAACGAGCGGTTCCCCGGCACCGGGAGCCGGGTCAGCCACGCCGGCATGAACATCTGCCGGTAGAAGCCTTCGAAGACGACCGCGACATCGCTGATCATCTGCTGAAGCGTCTCGTCGGCCAAGGTGTCCGAGAAGGCGGCGGTCATGAGGATCCTGTTGGTGGCCTTCATGATCTCGCCGGGTACGTCCACGACCTGCCCGTCGTGCCAGGAGTTCACCACTTCCTCGACATGGCTGCTCATCACCTCGGCGTAAGCAGGCAGCCGGGCGCCGTGGAACGCGGGCTGAAGCAGCCGCCGCAGCCGTCGGTGCCCCTGGTACGGGCAGGACCCCGGACCGTTGCCCAGGACTTCGCGGACGCGGTCGAAGAGCACCCCGCCCTTGTCGAATGTGCGGTCGTCGCGGAGAACCTGCTGGGTGAGGTCCGCGTCGCAGACCACGACCATTCCGATGGGGCCCACCCGGATACGCACGAGATCGCCGACAGGCGACAGAGAACCCAGGAACTCCTGCGGGTTCCTGAGCAAAGGCAAGCTGTGGCCGAGCAGAGGAAGCGCTCTCGGCGCGGTCGGTACGGTGTCGATGTCCGTCATGGGCTCCTGCTTTCGACGATGGAGGTGGTAACGGATGCGGGCCTGTGTCACACGCTGCGCTGGGTGGCGGACTCCGCCAAGCAGCGCAGGACGGGCAGGGCGCCCGGGTGGATCGAACCAGGGTTGGACAGCAGCTTTTCGACGCTGTCCCGGTGCTGGGCGATCATGTCCTCGATACCGGTCCGGGCACCGCTCTCGATCAGAACGGCCCGGACCCGCTCGGCCTGAGCGTCGGTGAGGTCCGCCCGGCCGAGCAGATCGCGCAGCAGGTCAGCGGAGTCCGCCGAAGCGGTACGCAGAGCGAGAGCGACGAGCGCGGTGTGTTTACCGTCGCGCAGGTCGTCCATTCGCGGCTTCCCGGTCTCGGCGGGGTCCCCGAATGCGCCAAGCAGATCGTCGCGGAGCTGGAACGCCTCGCCGAGCGGCAGCGCGTAGGCGGTCAGCGCGTCAAGGAGGTCGTCGTCGGCCCCGGCGAGGACGGCGCCGATGTGCAGGGGGCGCTCGATGCTGTACTTGGAGGTCTTGTAGCGCGCGATGGTCAGGGCCCGCTCGACGTCGTCGGTGGGAGAACCGGTGGCGGCGAGATCCAGGTACTGCCCGTACATGATCTCCGAGCGCATCACATCGAGCAGGGGCAGGAGACCGGTGAGCTCGTCGGGTGTGAGCCCCGCGGTGTGGATGAGTTCGTCGGACCAGGTCAGCGCGAGATCGCCGACCAGGACAGCGGCACCGACCCCGAACCACTCGGCCGACTCGGGACTGTCACCCGACGCGATGCGCTGACCGGCCAGCGCGCGGTGCACGGTCGGCTCTCCGCGACGGATCGAGCTCTGATCCATGACGTCGTCGTGGATCAGAGCGAAGGCGTGGAACATCTCCAGCGCGGCCGCCACACGGATGACGGCCGCTGGCGGGGTCCGCTCGCCGACAGCGGCGTGCCAACCGGTGACGCACAGCAGCGGCCGCAGTCGCTTTCCGCCGGCGGCCAGGAAGCCGGCCACAGCCTGAACGAATGAGGCAGGCAAGTGCTCCCGCTCGGCGGCAGCCGCCTTCTCACGCAGGAATTCCGTCAACACGGCGTCGATGCAGGCCCGTAGGTCCGCCAGGGCCGGTATCGCCTGGGATGCGCCCCACGAGGTGTCGTCCGGCAGGGGAGTTTCCCCGTCGCCTTCCACGCTCCATAATCGCGTCTTCGCGGTGGGGGCCTTGAGGTTTGTAACGGGCGAGTCCGCCGCGAGTACCCCGGACGTGTCCTTGTTCGGCCAGTTTTGCGCGACCTCTCCCATAGCGAAAACCTCTCTTGTGGTCACCTGCGTCGAACGTGGAGAGCTGCGCGCCACTCAAACCGCGGAGCTTCTGGAAGTCGGGTCCGATCGGGTGGAGACGTGCGGGGGCACGCCCTCACCACTCGCCACGGGCCGAACGGCCAAGTGGTTCAATGCGTTTGCGTGGAAACGGTTCCGCTGTGGCGCTGGTGCTGAGCACCGTGGCCCCCTTCCTCCGCCGGGGGCGCCGGGCCACCGCGTCAGGCGGTGCGGCGGACGAGGAGGATGTGATCGGTGACCTCGGCGGTCTGCCCGCCGGGGCCGGTCGCGATCCGGCGGGGTGCGTCGGCCCGCTCGACCGTCCATGTCTCCGGGGCCAGATCGATACCGGCGGCGACCTCCTGCGGGCTCGGGTACCGGGTATCGGGATCCTGGTCCCACGACCACGGCGCGGCCGAGCCGTGATCGACGACCAGCAGCCGCCCGCCCGGCCGCAGTGCGTGCGCGGCCGAGCGCAGGACGGTTGCCCGGTCCAGGTCGAAGGGGGTGTGCAGGTAGTGGGCGCAGATCAGGTCGAATTCGCTGGGCGGGAAAGATGTGTGCACGTCGTGCCGCACGGTGGTGACGCGGTCGCTCAGACCGTGTGAGAGGGCGAGGGCGGCGAGCCGCTCGACCGCCACGGCCGAGATGTCGACGGCGGTGACCCGCCACCCCTGACCGGCGAGCCACAGCGCGTCGCCGCCGTGACCGCATCCGAGGTCCAACGCGTCACCGGGCGGCAGGCCCGTCACCGTCTCGGTGAGGCGGGCATTCGGCCGCGGGTCGCCGACCGTAGGCCGGGCCGCGTAGACGCCGTCCCAGAACGCGACCGCATCGGTGGTGCTCATCAGAACTCCTTGTGTCGGTAGGCGCTCAGTCTTGCCAGGCCCACCACGACCTGGCACGAAATCTTGCGGTAATGGCAAGGTGGGCCTCATGGATCTCAAGACGGACGACGACGTACTCGACGCGGTGGGGCCGCGGCTTCGTGCGCTGCGTCGTGACCGCGGCATCACCCTCGCCGACCTCGCGGCGAGGACCGGCGTGTCGGAGAGCACCCTGTCCCGGCTGGAGAGCGGGCAGCGCCGGCCGACCCTGGAACTGCTGCTCCCACTGGCCCGTATCCATGACGTTCCGCTGGACGACCTCGTCGGTGCCCCGCGCACCGGCGACCCCCGGATCCACCTCAAGCCGATCAGGCGGTTCGGCATGACGTTCGTGCCCCTGTCCCGGCGACCGGGCGGTGTGCACGCGTTCAAGATGATCATCCCCGCCGAGCCGGAACCACTCGAACCGACCCCGCAGACCCACGAAGGCTTCGAATGGCTCTACGTGCTCAACGGACGCCTGCGACTCGTGATCGGCGAGCGCGACCTGACACTGCCACCCGGTGAGGCGGCCGAGTTCGACACGTCCTTGCCCCACTGGCTGGGCAGCGCCGACGGCGGCGTGGTGGAGCTTCTCATCCTGTTCGGCCTGCAAGGGATACGTGCGCATGTACGCACCGACCCTCATCGGCCGTCCCGGGCCGAGAGCCGACGGTGAAAGCGCGGCAACACGACGCTCCACGCAGCCGCGGGTCCGGGCGTCCCCGTTGGCAGGCAACCGGGTGGATCGTGCCGTCGTCCTCAACGACGGGTCGCCTCAAGGAGGTCATTCGGTGCCTACGCACGCCGACATCGTCAAACCGCTGCCGGAACTGCTCGGGGACCACGCCCGTCGCCTCGGGGACAAGGTCTGTTTCCAGGACCGGCTCAGGCGTGTGACCTACCGGGAGCTGGAACGGAGGACCGCACGGCTGGCCGGTCACCTGGCTGCCCTCGGCCTGGCGCGCGGTGACCGGGTGGCCGTACTGCTCGGCAACCGTGTCGAGACGGTCGAGAGCCTGCTCGCTGTCACCCGGGCGAGCGGCGTGGGTGTGCCCCTGGACCCCGGGAGCCCGGAGGAGGAGCTGACCCGCTTGCTGGACGACAGCGGGGCACGGTTGCTCATCACCGACGGCGCCTGCCTGACGCGGCGGCCAACGCTGTCGATCCGGCACGGGCTGACCGTGGTGGTGGCCGAAGGTGGCGACGAGGACGGGGCCGAGAGCTCGCCTTCGTGCGCGGACGTCGAGGAGCCGGTGGACGAGGCCGGCGCAGCCGGGGGCCGGCCCGCCGTGGTGGCGGGCGGTGTTCTGCGGTACGAGGAGTTGGCGGGTACGGAGCCGCGGATGCCGGCCCGGGACGATCTCGCACTGGACGAAGTGGCCTGGCTGCTCTACACCTCGGGCTCCTCCGGCGTGCCCAAGGGCGTCCTGTCCACCCAGCGCAACCGTCTCTCGCCGATCGCGACGGGGTTCGTCGGTGTCCTGGGCCTGTCGAGACGGGACCGCGTGCTGTGGCCGCTGCCCCTCCATCACGCGATGAGTCAGGTGGTGTGCTTCCTCGGGGTGACCGCGGTGGGGGCGAGCGCGGTGCTGCTGCCCCGGTTCTCGGTGGCGGGTGTGCTCGGTGAACTGCGTCGTGGGGACGGTTCGTTCACCTTGCTCGGCGGGGTCCCGACCACGTATTCGGCGCTGCTCGACGCGGTCCGGGGCGAGGAGGGCGGCAAGGACGGCATCGGTCTCGGCGCCCCCGCGCTGCGGGGTTGTGTCAGCGGCGGTGCCGCGGCGGGGCCCGGGTTCCGCGAGTCCTTCGAGGCGATCTGCCGTGTCCCCTATCTGGAGCACTACGGCAGCACGGAGGCGGGCCCGGTCACCATGGCGGCTCCGGGCGAGGCGACGGCGTCCGGGGTGTGCGGCCGGGTGCTGCCCGGCACCCGGGTCCGGGTCGGCGGGGGCCCCGACGGCCGGGACACGGGCGAGGGCGAGCTGTGGGTCAGCGGGCCCGGGGTCATGGCCGGTTACCACGGCAGACCGGAAGCCACCGCGGAGGTACTGCGCGACGGCTGGTTCCGCACGGGTGACCTGGTCAGGATCGATGCCTCCGGTGAACTGGCGGTCACCGGCCGGGCGAGTGACCTGATCATCCGGGGCGGGGAGAACATCCATCCCTCGGAAGTGGAGGCGGTGCTGCGGCGGCTTCCGGGGGTGGCGGACGCCGCCGTGGCCGGACGCCCGCACCCCGCCTTCGGCGAGGTGCCGGTCGGCTATCTGGTCGCCGGGCCCGGTGGCGGCGTACTGGACAGGGGGAGCGTCCTGGCCGCCTGCCGTGCGGAACTGTCCGGCTTCAAGGTGCCGGTCGAGCTGTTCGAGGTGGCGGACATTCCCCGTACTGTCTCCGGGAAGATCCTGCGGCGGGACCTCGCCGGCTTGCCCGCGCGGGCGCTGGGCGCGGAGGCCGCCGGGAAGCCGTCGGAGGACCTGCCGGCTCTGGTGCGCGGCGAGGTGGCGGCCGTGCTCGGCTGTGCGCCTCAGGCGGTGGAGCCGAACACGGCACTGCGGGACCTGGGTATGGACTCCCTGACGGCGACGGTGCTGCGGGAGCGGTTGTCGGCGGTGACCGGCCTGCCGCTCTCCGAGGCCGTCGCCTTCGACTTTCCCACGGCCGCCGCGCTCGCCGCCCACCTCGGGGAACGGAACGCCGCCGGGCCGGCCGGTGCCGGGCCCGTGAACCGGAGCGCGGCCCGGTCGGACGACGATCCCGTGGTGATAGTGGGGATGGCGTGCCGCTATCCCGGAGACGTGGCTTCTCCCGAGGAACTGTGGCGGCTGGTGGCCGACGGGAGGGACGCCATCGGTCCCTTCCCCACCGACCGGGGCTGGGACACCCGGGCGCTGTATGACCCGGACCCCGGGCGGCCCGGACGGACGTATGTGCGCGAGGGCGGTTTCCTCTCCGGTGCGGACCGCTTCGACCCCGGCTTCTTCGGCATCTCGCCCCGCGAGGCGCTGGCCATGGACCCGCAGCACCGGCTGCTGCTCGAAGTGGCGTGGGAGGCCTTCGAGCACGCCGGTCTCGTTCCCGCCACCCTGCGCTCCTCGCCGACCGGGGTGTACGTCGGGCTGATGTACAGCGACTACGCCCGCCGCCTGACCAGGACGCCCGAACATGTCGAGGGGTACCTCGGCCTCGGCAACGCCGGAAGCGTCGCCTCGGGTCGTATCGCGTACACCTTCGGCCTCGAAGGACCGGCGCTCACCGTGGACACGGCGTGTTCCTCGTCCCTGGTGGCCCTGCACCTGGCGGCCCAGGCGCTGCGCCGGGGTGAGTGTGCCTTCGCGTTGGCCGGCGGCGCCACGGTGATGTCGGGGCCCTCGTCGTTCGTGGAGTTCAGCCGTCAGCGGGCGCTGGCACCGGACGGCCGCTGCAAGGCGTTCGGCGCGTCCGCCGACGGCACGGTGTGGGCCGAGGGCGCCGGAATGCTGCTGCTGAGCCGGTTGTCCGAGGCGCGTCGCGCCGGACTTCCGGTCCTGGCCGTGGTGCGCGGCTCCGCGGTGAACCAGGACGGGGCGAGCAACGGGCTGACCGCGCCGCACGGACCGGCGCAGCAGCGGGTGATCCGGCAGGCGCTCGCGGACGCGGGGCTGAACCCTGAGGACATCGACGCGGTGGAGGCGCACGGCACCGGCACCCGGCTGGGGGACGTCATCGAGGCGGAGGCCTTCTTCGCGACGTACGGGCGCCACGCGCGGCGGCATCCCCTCCGGCTGGGCTCGGTGAAGTCGAACATCGGTCACGCCCAGGCCGCCGCCGGGGTGGCCGGCGTGATCAAAATGGTGCAGGCGATGCGGTACGGCGTGCTGCCGCGCACGCTGCACGCCGACGAGCCGACCCCCCGTGTCGACTGGTCGCCGGGGCGGATCGTGCTGCTGACCCGGGCGGTGGAGTGGCCTGCGGTGAACCGCCGGCGCCGGGTGGGGGTGTCCTCCTTCGGCATCAGTGGCACCAACGCCCATGTGGTGCTCGAAGAGCCTCCGGGCGACGGGGAGGCCGCACCGCCTGCCGTGGCGGACGGCGGGGCCGCGAGCGGCGGTGTTCCGCGGGAAGGTGCGGCTTGTCCCGGACGGGCCGCCGTGGCCTTTCCGGTGTCGGCCAGGAGCGTGCCGGGGCTGCGGGCCCAGGCACGACGGCTGTACGACCATGTGGTCGCCGCCCCCGATACGTCCCTGGTGGACCTCGGGTACTCGCTCGCCACCACGCGTACGGCCTTCGAGCACCGGGCCGTGGTGGTGGCCCGGGACCGTGCCGAACTGCTCGGCTCACTGCGGGCCGTGGCGGAGGACGACGGCCCGCCCGGAGTGCACACGGGCACGTCCCACCACTCCGGCCCGCCGGCCCTGCTGTTCACCGGCCAGGGCAGCCAGCGCCCCGGCATGGGCCGTGAACTGTACGAGTCGCGGGATCCGCATCCGGCCTTCGCCCGTTCGCTGGACGAGTGCTGTGCCCTGCTCGACCCGCTGCTGCCGGTGCCCCTGCGGGACGTCATGTTCGCCGGGCCCGGTACGGAGACGGGTGCGCTGCTGCAGACGACCCGGTTCGCGCAGCCGGCGCTCTTCGCCCTGGAGACGGCCCTGTTCCGGCAGTTCGAGGCCTGGGGGGTACGCCCCGGTCCGGTGGCCGGGCACTCGGTGGGGGAGGTGACGGCGGCCCATGTCGCCGGGGTGTTGTCCCTCGCGGACGCGTGCACACTGGTGGCGGCCCGAGGCCGGCTGATGGACGCGCTGCCCGCGGGCGGCGCGATGGCGGCTGTGGCCGCCGGCGCGGACGAGGTTGCCGCCCACCTCGCCGAGACCGGGTGTGCGGTGGAGATCGCCGCGGTCAACGGGCCCGCCTCGGTGGTCGTCTCCGGCGACGAGGCGGCGGTGCGGGAGACCGCCGCGTACTTCCGGAAGCGGGGCCGTTCGGTGAAGGCGCTGCGGGTCGGCCATGCCTTCCACTCCGCTCGGATGGAGCCCGTGCTGGCCGACTTCGCGGACGTGGTCCGGCGTCTGTCCTTCGCCGCGCCGCGGCTGCCTCTGCTCACCGCCGTGGCGGGCCGGGCGGCCACCGACGAGGAGCTGTGCACACCGGAGTTCTGGGTGGACCATGTCCGCCGTCCGGTCCGCTTCGCCGATTCGGTGGCGCACCTGGGCGAGCGAGGCGCGGCACACTACGTCGAACTGGGGCCGGACGGGGTGCTCACCGGCCTGGTACGGGATTGCCTCGCCGCGTCCGGACCGGCCCCGGCCAACCCGGCCCCGGCCAACCCGGACGCGGGCGAGGCGGGCGGCGGCGAGCGGGGCCCGGCACCGCTGGTCCTGCCGACTCTGCGCGGGACGCGGCCGGAAGCGGACGCCCTGCTCGACACGCTGGCCGCGCTGCACGCCCACGGCGTGCCCGTCGACTGGCGGGCCGTCTTCGCCGGGCGCGGCGGGCGGCGCGTCGCACTGCCCACGTACGCCTTCCAGCGCCGCCGGTACTGGCTGGAGGCCGCCCCGGGGGATCCGCCCGGGTCCCCGACGGCCGAGCCCGCCCATCCGTTCCTGCGGTCGTCCACCCGCACGGCCGACGACGACGGGTTGCTGCTGAGCGCGGTGCTCTCGGCGCGCGAACAGCCGTGGCTTGCCGATCATGTGGTGGCTGGGGAGACCTTGCTGCCGGCGACCGCTTTCGTCGACATGGCCCTGCACGCCGGTGAGCTGGCGGGCGCGGCAGTCCTGGACGAGCTCGTCCTGACCGCGCCGCTGCCGTTGCCCTCGGACGGTGCTGTCGCCTTGCAGGTGAAGGTGGCGGGGGCGGACGCCGCGGGACGGCGGGCCGTGTTCTTCCACTCCCGGCCGCACACCGCGGCGGGTGATGAGCCCTGGCTCCGGAACGCCGTCGGCACTCTTTCCCCGGCGCGGCCGCCCGCGGACCGGGAAGCGGCCGCCGCCGGGACCGGCGGCGTGCCCCGGCCGCACGCGTCCTGGCCGCCGGAGGCGGCGGTGCCTCTGAGTGCCGACGGTCCGGGGTACGGACCGTATGAGCGACTGGCCGCCAACGGGCTGCGTTACGGTCCCGCCTTCCGGGGCATGCGGGCCGCCTGGCGGCACGGGGAGGAGTTGTACGCCGACGTCGCGCTGCCCGAAGCGGCCCGGGAGCCGCGCCCGGACGCGGACGGCCCGCAGTTCGTCCTGCATCCCGCACTGCTCGACGCGGCGCTGCACGCCCTGGCCCTGGACGGGCTCGGCAGAGACGGTTCCGGGGCAGTCGGCCCGGCGGCGGTCGGTGGGTTGTCCCTGCCGTTCGCCTTCAGCGGAGTGCGCGTGCACACCACCGGCGTACGGCGCTTGCGGGTACGGGTGGCCCCCGGGCCCGACGGGCAGGCCGGAGTGGAGCTGACCGACGAGACGGGCTCACCGGTGGCGACGGTCCGTTCGCTGACGCTCCGGCCCCTGCCGCGTACCGGCTCAAGCCCGGCGGACGCGGTCACCGGCGCTCTCCACGGGGCGGTCACCGGTGCTCTCCACGGGGCGGTCACCGGCGCTCTCCACCGGACTGACTGGGTGCCGCTGACCGAGCCGCCCGCACCCGTGGCGCCGCCCCGCTGGGGGGTTCTGGGCACGGCGGGCACACGGCTGGTGGACGCCCTCGCGCCCCCGGGTTCCGGCGTCCCGGTGTATCGCGGCCCGGCGGCGTGCGACGCGTCGTCGGCCGTCGTCGTGGCACCCTGCCCACCGCCTGACCCGACCGGCGGCGCGCAGGATCGGGCCGCCGGGTTGCTGCGGGCAGCGGACCGGGCGCTGGGGCTCGTACAGGAGTGGCTCGCCGAACCGCATCTGTCCCGCTCCCGGCTCGTCCTCGTGACGTCCGGTGCCGTCACTTCGGCCGACGACGGTTTCCCCACGGACGGTGCCGCCGGTCGCGGGAGTGACGGCCGGTCCGGCGAGACAGCGTCCGTACCAGTGCACACACCGGTGTGGGGTCTGGTCCGCTCGGCCCTGCGCGAAAACCCGGGCCGCTTCGCCCTGATCGACGTGGACGGACACCCCGACTCCTGGAGTGCCCTGCCCGCCCTGCTGGCCGCCTCGGTACCGGAGGCAGCCGTACGCCGGGGGACGGCATATGTGCCGAAGCTGGTGCCACTGGCCAGGGCGGCACCGGAGCCGCGGAAGCGACGGCCGCTCGACCCGGAGGGCACAGTCCTGGTCACCGGCGGCACCGGTTCCCTGGGCATGCTGGTGGCGCGGCACCTGGTCACCGCCCACGGCGTCCGTCATCTGCTGCTCGCGGGCCGGCGCGGGCCGGACGCTCCGGGGGCCCGGGAACTCGTCGCGGAGCTGCGTGAGGCGGGCGCCCAGGTGACCGTTCACGCCTGTGACGTCGCGGACCGGACCGCGCTCGCCGCCCTGCTCGACGCGGTACCGGCGGCCCACCCGCTGACCGGCGTCGTGCACGCCGCGGGGGTGCTGGACGACTGCGTCGTCACGGCGCTCACCACCGACCGTCTGAGACGGGTGCTGCGCCCCAAGGCGGACACCGCTCTCGCTCTGCACGAACTGACCCGCGGTCACGACTTGGCCGTGTTCGCGCTGTTCTCCTCGGTGGCGGGTACCTTCGGCTCCGCGGGCCAGGCCAACTACGCCGCGGCCAACTGCGTGCTGGACGCCCTGGCACGGCACCGCCGTCGGCTCGGACTGCCCGGTACGTCGATCGCCTGGGGCCCCTGGCGGCAGGACGACGGCATGATGGCGCACCTCGGCGACGCGGACCGGCAGCGGATGGCCCGTTCCGGGTTCGACCCGCTCGGACCGGAAGAGGGCCTGGTCCTCTTCGACGCCGCCGTGGCCGGTGACGAACCCGTGGTGGTGGCGGCCCGCCTCGCCCCGGCCGCTCTCCACGGTGGCGAACCAGCCGCTCTCCACGGCGGCGAAACGGCGGCGGACCGGCTCCGAACCCCCGCCGCCGACGCGGGCGACAGGGGCGGGGACCGGCTGGGCCGGGCGTTGGCGGCCGCTTCCCCCGGCGAGCGGGGCGGGGTGCTGCTCACGAAGGTCCGGACCCTGGCGGCCCGCGTCCTCGGCCACGCGGAGGAGGCCACCGAGATCGATGAGGACGCCCTGCTGGCGGACCTGGGGCTGGACTCCCTGGCCGCGGTCGAATTGCGCAATGAGCTCGCGGCGTGGATGGGGCTGGCACTGCCCTCCACGCTGCTGTTCGACTTCCCGACGCCGCGCGCCCTCGCCACCGAGCTGACGCGGCGGTACGTCGCCGAGGCACCTCCTGCTGACGCCACGTCCGACGGCCCGGCACGGCCGGAGGCCGTCGGCCCTCCGGGCTCCCCGGGCCGACCGGCGGACGCCGGAGCGGTGGGCGGTCCGGAGGCTGGTCCGGAGGACAATCAGGAGGGCGGTCCGGAGAGCGGTCCGGAGGCGGGCGCTCCGCCGGACGCCCGGGTGCGGACCGCCGACGCACCGCACACCGGGGGAGCTCCGGACTCCCTGGGCGCGCTCTTCCGCGCCGCATGTGCCCGGGGACAGAGCTGGGACGGCATGGCGCTCCTCACCATCGCCGCGCGCCTGCGCCCGGTCTTCGACAGCACCGGGGCGCCCGGCGCGACGCGCGAACCCGTCATGCTCGCGGCGGGCGGCACGGGGGCCCGGCTGGTCTGCTGCCCCGCGCTCAGCGCCGTGTCCGGACCGCAGGAGTACGCGCGCCTCGGTGCCGGGCTGCGCGGCCTGCGGCCGGTCTCCGCGGTGTGGCACCCGGGGTTCGAGCCCGGAGAGGCTCTGCCCGCCACACTGGACGCTCTCGTCACCGCCCAGGCCATCGCCGTCCGCGCGGCCGCGGCCGAAGGCCCCCTGGTACTGCTGGGGCGGTCGGCCGGTGGCTGGGTGGCCCATGCCGTGGCCGAGCGGCTGGAGTCCGAGGGCGCCGCCCCGGCGGCCGTCGTCCTGGTGGACACCTATCCCCCCGGTCAAGGCGACCGGGGTCAGGCGCTCTCCGCGATGACGTCGGACATGCTGCGCCGGGCGGCGGAATTCGCCTCTGCCGGCCCCGACCGGCTCACCGCCATGGCCGGATACTTCGAGCTCTTCAGCGGCTGGAAACCCGCGCCGCTCGCCTGTCCCACCCTGTACGTACGGGCCCGCGACCCACTGCCCGGCGCCGAACCCGCCCCGGACTGGAGCCTGCCGCACGCCGAGGTCACCGTGGACGGGGACCACTTCACCATGCTGGAGGAGCACGCCCGTACCACCGCGCTCGCCATCCACCAGTGGCTGAGGGCCCGCCTGGTCTGAGGACGCCCGGGGCGGGACGGGCTGTGCTGTGCTGTGCGTCAGGCGTAGGGAGTGAAATGCGCTGGGGTGTGGTCGATGGGCAGGTCGGGGCGCCAGGCGGTGAGGATCTGGGCGCTGCATACGAACAGGCCGTCGGGCAGCTGGTCCAGGGGGTACCAGGCCCAGTCACCGACGCTCTCGTCCGGCTGGGTGACCGGCCGGCCTTGCCAGGCGCTGACGGTGGCGCCGACGGTGACCCGCACCACGTCTCCGACGTGGTCGACGAGTGTGCCCAGGAGGGTGACGTCGTCGGGTCGGGCGATCAGGCCGGTTTCCTCGGCGAGTTCACGGATCACGGTCGCTTCCAGGGATTCCCCGGCTTCTACGGTTCCTCCCGGTAGTTCGAGGGTGCCGTGACGGTGGCGGCCGAGGAGTACGCCCTGGTCGCTGAGGACGATGGCGCCGACGCCGATGGCGGCGTGCGGCGCGGGCGGCCGGGTGGTGCGGGGGCGGCTGGAGATGCGTGCGGGGCGGTGTGGGAGGCGGCGGGCGCGGATGAGCTGCTGCACGACGGGGTTGTCCTCGTCGGAGGGGCGCAGAAGGTCGATGGCCTCGACTCGGAAGCCGTGCTCGGTGAGCAGGTCCTCCCACAGCCGCGGTGCCAGGACCCACATCCGGGTGGGCAGCGGTGGATCGTCGCGGAGCCTGAGCAGCTGCTCGCGTGGCTCGACGGTCGTGGATGGACCGTGGCCGTGCAGGTCGGTGTGGAGGAGCGAGAGGATCAGCGGGGCGCCGGGGCGCAGGCCGTCCCGCAGCGCGGGCAGGGAGCGGTGCGGGTCGGTGAAGGCGAGGCTGCCGATGGCGTACGCGGCGTCGAAGGGCTGTGCGGTGCGGAGGTGGTCGATCACGTCGCCATGTACGAAGTGGACGCCGGGAGTGCCTGCGTGTGTGCTGATGGCGCGTCGGTGCTGGGTGAGGGACAGTTCGATCGCGGTGACCCGCGCATCGTGTGTTCGGGCCAGGTGTACGGCGTGGTGGCCGGGGCCGGAGCCGATGTCCAGGACGCGTTTGCCGGTGACGTCACCGAGGATCTCGGCACCGGGACCGACCCCCTCCCACGGGGTCCACTCCAGCCGTTCGGGGACCGGCGGCATGTACCCATGGTTCAGCTGACGTTGGCCGTAAACGGTCCAGGCTTCGGCGTTGAAGTCCTCAACGGACACGGGAACTCCCGAGAGCAGAGAGAGGAAAGTGGTAGCTGCGCGGCTTCATTGTCGGGTGTGGGTGTCAAGGCCCGGTTGCGAGATGGTGCGGGCCTCGGTCCTGGCGGGTGCGTTCGATGGCATCGAGGCGGGCCGATCGTGCCCAGGGGCCCCTTGTCCGGTGGACACCATCGTCGGATCATGAATTCAGATGATCGGTTTGCGAGGGCCAGGGGGCTGGAGTGGCTGAAGCGGCTGGCTGGATTCCATGAGATCCAGTGCTCGCAGCGCGAGTGAGAGCCCTCCGCGAACCTCGGGGTCGTCCGCTGACCTGCCGAGCAGGCTGTTCAGTCGCTCGATGCGGTAGTAAAGGGTGCGGCGCTGGATGAACAGGGTTTCCGCCGCGCGTGACTTGTTGCCGTCCGCGGCCAGGTAGGCCCGCAGGGTCGGCAGCAGGGGATTGGACTCGGTCGCGTCGTGGCGCAGGAGCGGTCCGAGCTCGTCGTCGACGTATCGCCGCAGCTCCAGGCCGTCGGTGAGCGAGACAAGCAGACGCAGGACGCCGAGCCGGTCGAAGTGCAGCGTGGTGGGCTGCGCGCGCGTGGCGGCGACGGAAGCCGCCGTACGCGCCTGGCGTGTCGCGTCCGCGAGCTGGGTGGCCGGGACGCTGCGACTGACACCGGCGCGGACTCCGTCCCGGTCGAGTCGGTCGGTGAGCTGTTGCGCGGACAGCGGATTGGTCAGGCCGGCGATGGCCAGGACGTGCTCCCCGATGTCTGCTACGACGGCCGGGACCTTCAGCGATGCACAGCACGACGGCGGCGAGGGGCCGATCGCGCAGGTCGCGACCTATCCTCAGGGCCCGGTCGACGAACTGCTCACCGGTGATGTCTCCGAGCAGCAGCCGGTTGATGAGTGAGCTCTGCCGATGTGAGGCCCGTGCGCCGCTCTCCCGGTCGCCGAGCAGGGCGATGGCGATCGTGTCGGCGGCGCGGTCGAGGGCGTAGGCATGGACACCGGTCAGCTCGCCGGCGCCGTGGAAGACGTGGATCCAGCCCCATGCCTCGCCGCGGAGGACGATCATGCGCCGAGTACAGCCCGGTTCGTCGTGGGACTGGACCATGGAGGACTTGTTGTGCTGGCCCCCGGGGATGCCCGCCTGGTGGGCCATCCTGGCGTGCAGTCCCCAGTTCCTCATCAGGAGATCGGTCTCGGCCGTGCCGCCGGCGTAGGCCACGACCTGGTGATCGGTGTCCTCGAGCACGACCGGGGAGCCGATGTGATGGGCGAGTGCCTCGGCGAAGGATACGTGGCTTCGGCTGGCCAGGAGGAGATGGATGAAATCCGCGTTGAGGCGCTCGAACGCGACGAGATCAGAGTTCCTCTCATCCGCGATCAGCTCGTGCACCTGGGCGGACACCTCCACGAAGGGCAGTTCGTCCGCCAGACCGACGAGCGGGAAACCGAGCCGCCTGGCCTCGTCGATCAGCGCCGGGGGCATGGCGGTGAAAGCCCGGCCGCTGAGCTCGATGACCAGCGCGGAAGCCCCGGCCGCACTCACCTCCCGGATGTAGCGCCGCTGCTCACTCGCGGTCCGGCCGACGCCCAGGCCGGCGGTCAGGAGCAGCTCGCCACCGGTCAGGAACTGGGCGATGTCAGGGATCTCCACTGGGTGGACCCAGCGGATCGTATGGTCGAGATTCTCCTCGCCCGCGTATACCCGGGCGGTGGTGCGGCCGAATACTTCGAGTTGCAGGGCGGCTGCTACTGACAGAGCCATACTGACCTCTTCGGAGCCAAGGGGGAAGGTTGCCCGCGAGGAGGCGGACCGGTGGGACGCGCCCCGGGACGGCGGGGCCCGGGGCCGGAAACAGATGCGCGGCACTGCCCGGTCGGTCTGAGCCGGGGCATGGGGCCGGGACATGGGGCCGGGGCCGATGAGGCCCTCAATGGCGGATTGCTTCAGTCGTTGCACGAATTATGCATACAGCCGGCGCAGTCTTGCACGTGCTGTGTCTGACTTACGGGCCGGCGGCCCACCATGCTGGTGAATCGCCACTAGGAGTGATCAACGCGACGGGGCGCACATGTGTGCCCGGATGGGCTGACGGCGCCGGGGGCGCCGCGCCCTGGCCGCCCGCCGGACTCCGCTTCCGTCGGGCGCCAATCCGCTCGTCGGCACGTAGAACGTGATGCGGTGCCGCACGGTGGGCCCCGTCTTTGGAGAGGACGCACGATGAGAGCCGCCGTTGTCCGGGCCCCGTCCGGATCCTTCGAGATCGTGGATCTCCGTAACCCGCGACCGGGCCCGGGGGAGATCCTCGTACGCATCGCTGCCTGCGGTGTCTGCCACACCGACCTCCATGTGCGGGACGGCTCGGTGACCTTTCCCTTTCCCGCCGTACTCGGGCATGAGGTCTCCGGGACGGTCGAGGCGGTCGGCGCCGGCGTTGCGCACATCAGCGCAGGTCAGAGTGTTGTGGGCGCCTTCGTCATGCCGTGCGGGACGTGCTCGATGTGTACTTCCGGCCGGGAGGAATTGTGTGAGCCGTTCTTCGCGCACAACCGTTTGAACGGGACCCTCTATGACGGCACCACCCGGCTGTTCGACGGCCACGGAAACCCGGTCTGGATGTATTCCATGGCAGGTCTCGCCGAGTACGCGGTGATGCCCGCGCTCGCCGCGGCGCCCATTCCCTCCGGTGGGCACCTGAAGGATTCGGCCATCCTCGGTTGCGCCTTCCTCACGGCCTATGGAGCCCTGGCACATGTCGGCGGGCTGCGGCCGGGATCGTCCGTGGTCGTCGTGGGTGCGGGAGGCGTCGGCCTCAGCACGGTGGCGGTGGCCAAGGCGTTGGGAGCCGACCAGATCGTGGCGGTCGACCTGGCGGACGACCGGTTGCGGACCGCGGTGCACCTCGGGGCCACCGCGGTCGTCAACGCGGCGGCAGTGGATCCGGTGGAGGCGGTCCGGGACATCACCGGGGGCGGAGCCGCCCTGGTCCTCGAAGCGATCGGCAGGCCCGGCACCTTCCGGCAGGCCACGGAAATGGCCGCCGACGGCGGTCGCTGCGTGATGGTCGGGATCGCACCGGTCGGCACGACCGCGGAGATCGAGATCACGCGGCTCGTGCGCCGCAAGATCCAGGTCTGCGGTTCCTTCGGCGGGCGCCCTCGCCAGGACCTGGCGCATCTCGGGCAGCTCGTGGCGGACAAACTCCTCGATCCCGGAGCCCTGATCAGCCGGCGCTTCGCCCTCGAGGAAGCCGACCTGGCCTACCGGCTCCTGAGCGAAGGCAAGATCGTCGGTCGCGCGCTCATCGAGGTCCAGGCCGACGCCTGACAGTGGCCGACGGCCTGGGACAGCCCCGGCCGACCAACTCGACTGTCCAGGGTGTGCAGCAGATCCGGGATTTCATTCCCATTGTGTGTCTGTGGTGTGGCGCCTTGAGCGGGCGAGACTGGCCGTCGACGGCGTTACCGGTGGCCGAATGGCAGCCCGGGAGCGCCGGGAAATTCACATGAACACCCTCGCTAGGAGATCCAGCGTGCCCGTCGTACTCAAATCCGCGACGTCCAAGAACGACGTGCGTAGCAGTCGTCCCGTCGTTTTCGACACTGTGGCCGAGGTCATCGCGGACGTGCGCGCCCACGGTGACGAGGCTGTCCGCCGGTACTCGACGAAGTTCGACGCGTGGGACCGGGCCTCCTACCGGCTTGGTCCCGATGAGATCAGGTCGATAGTCTCCGGAGTTCCCACCAGTGTTCTTGACGACCTGCGGTTTGTGCAGCGACAGGTGCAGAACTTCGCTCAGGCGCAGCGTGACTCCGTGCACGATTTCGAGATCGAGACGCTTCCGGGTGTTTTCCTCGGGCAGCGCAACATTCCCGTGAGCGCGGCGGGTGCCTATGTCCCCGGCGGCCGGTATCCGCTGACGGCGTCGGCGCACATGACCATCGTCACGGCGAAGGTCGCCGGTGTGGAGCGGGTGGCCGCCACGACTCCGCCCAACGAGGGTGCGCCGCCGCCCATCAGTGTTGCCGCCATGCACTTGGCGGGCGCCGAGGAGATTTACGTGCTCGGTGGTGTGCAGGCGGTGGCCGCCCTCGCGTTGGGCACTGAGACGATCGACCCGGTCAGCATGGTGGCCGGCCCTGGCAACGCGTACGTCGCGGAGGCCAAGCGGCAACTCTTCGGCGAGGTCGGCATCGATCTGTTCGCCGGTCCGACGGAGGTGCTGATCGTCGCCGACGGGACGGCGGACCCGTTCACCATCGCCGTCGACCTGCTCAGTCAGGCGGAGCACGGCCCCGACTCTCCGGCGGTGCTCATCACCACGTCCCATGAGGTCGGCCGGCGTGCCATCGAGTACGTCGATGCGCTGCTGCCGGGTCTGCCGACTGGCAGGGTCGCGGGGGCGGCATGGCGTGACCACGGCGAGGTGCTGCTGGTGGAGAGCCAGGAAGAGGCATTCGCCCTGGCCGATACCTATGCGAGCGAGCACGTGCAGATCTTCACCGCCGAGCCGCGTGACGCCCTTGCGGGCATGCGGGACTACGGAGCGCTGTTCCTCGGCCAGGACACGTCCGTCGCCTACGGCGACAAGGTCATCGGCACCAATCACGTTCTGCCGACGCTGGGCGCCGCTCGGTACACGGGTGGTCTGTGGGTCGGGAAGTACCTGAAGACGGTCACTTACCAGGAGATCCGGGACCCGCGCAGCAGTGCGCTGCTCGGTGAGCTGTGCGGCCGGGCATCCCGGCTGGAGAACTTCGAGGGACATGCCCGCTCCGGGGACCTGCGCGCCGCGCGCCATGGCGGTGCGAGCCTGTCGTGGACCGATCACGATGTACGCCTCGGCGACGCAAGGCCGTAGGCCGTGTCGGCCTTCACCTCGGCCGCCCGGGGGAGGAGCGGTGGTGACCCGCGCGCCCACATCAGCAGGCAAAGGTCTTTTCGCGAGGACCGAATCCATATCGAGGGACGAAACCCATGAGCGGAAATTCACCCTTTCCCGACGATGGCCCGAAGAGGTCGCGCTACGACTTCGTGATCGTCGGTTCCGGTATGGGCGGCGCCACGATGGCGTACGCCTTGAAGGACTCCGGTGCCGGCGTTCTGCTGATCGAGCGTGGTGATTTCCTGCCGCAGGAGAAGCAGAACTGGGACGCCGATGCCATCTTCATGAAGCACCGGTACCAGAACGCCGAGAAATGGTATGACGCTGCGGGAAAGGCGTTCACCCCCGGCAACTACTACTACGTCGGTGGCAACACCAAGCTCTACGGAGCCTCTCTCGTGCGTTTTCGCCGTGAAGACTTCCGGGCGACGGAGCACGCGGATGGCACCTCTCCGGAGTGGCCTTTCCAGTACGACGACCTGCGGCCGTACTACCTGCGCGCGGAGCAGCTGTACCGGGTGCACGGCGACCACTCCGACGACCCGACGCTGGAGCGCGACGAGCCGTTCCCGTTCCCGGCGATCGGCCACGAACCCTCCGTCCAGGAGGCGGCCGAGGCGCTGAAGCGGATGGGCTTCACACCCTCGAACATCCCGCTCGGCATCGACCTGCGCGACGGTGGCGGCTGTATCCGCTGCGCCAGCTGCGACGGCTTTCCGTGCCGGGTGCTGGCGAAGTCCGACGCGGACGTGTGCTGTGTTCGCCCCGCTCTGGCCTCCGGTTCCGTGGAGTTGCTGACCAACGCCTATGTCGACCGTGTGCGGACGGACGCCACCGGCACCCGTGCGACCGGGGTGGATGTCACCCACCGCACCTCGTCGACGAGCATTGATGCCGGGACCGTGGTCGTCTGCTGTGGCGCCGTCAACTCGGCCGCCCTACTGCTGCGTTCGGCAAATGACCGGCACCCGCAGGGACTGGGCAACGCCTCCGGAGTGGTCGGCCGCCACTACATGGTCCACAACAACACGGTGATGGTGGGCGTTCATCCGACCCGGAAGAACACCGCGGAGTTCCAGAAGACGTTGTACTTGAACGACTTCTACACGAAGGGCACCGCGGATCATCCCTTCCCGTTGGGCCACGTCCAGCTGATCGGAAAGCTCCAGGCGGAGATGTTGGCCGGGCAGCGGCCGGCGATCCCCAAGTGGGCCCTGCGCTATGCCGCTCACCGCAGTATGGACTGGTGGCTGTTCACGGAGGATCTGCCGGATCCGGAGAACCGGGTCTCGCTGACTCCGAGGGGTGACATCCAGGTCCGCCGGGTGCCCAACAACGTCCGCGCACATCAGGTGCTGGTGCGCGAGATGCGCAAGCTCTTGCGCCGTATGGGCTATCCCCTGGTCTTGAGCCAGCGCACGGGAATCGAGGTGAACTCGCACCAGGCGGGCACTGTCCGGGCGGGGGCCGACCCGGCGACTTCCGCGCTGGACGCGAACTGCCGTTCCCACGACGTCGAGAACCTCTACGTCGTCGACTCCGCCTTCTTCCCGTCGCTGCCGGTGATGAACCCGGCGCTGACCATCGCTGCGAACGCTCTCCGGGTCGCGGATCACCTCACCGGCACCACCGCCACCACGTCCGAGACCGTCTCCACCCAGCACACGACCGAGAGGTAGACATGCCCCAGTACAGCGGCGGCCAGATCGTCGTCGACTTCCTCATCCGCGAAGGCGTCGAGAAGGTCTTCGCCATTCCCGGTCACGGCAATACCGCGCTCCTCGACGCGTTCGTCGATCGCGCTGATGAGATCGAGGTCGTCCCGGCGATGCACGAGCAGGGCGCCGCGCACATGGCGGACGGCTATTACCGCGCCACAGGCAAGATCGCCGTGTGCTGTACGTCCATCGGGCCGGGCGCCACCAACACGCTCACCGGCCTCACCACGGCCTTCGCCGACTCCCAGCCGTTCCTGCTGATCACCGGCGCTGTCCACACCTACATGGAGAACCGTGGCGTCCTGCAGGAGATCGACCGGCCGCATGGCAACAACTTCCCGCGCATGGCCGAACCGGTGGTCAAGCGCTGGTGGCAGCCCAGCCGGGTCGACCAGCTGCCCACTGTGCTGGCGCAGGCTTTCAGCACGATGTACGAGGGGCGGCGCGGCCCGGTCCTGCTCGACATCCCGCAGGATCTGCAGGCCGAGTACGGCGAATACGAGCCCGAGGTCACGCGGCGGCGGCGCGCTCACGGTCGTACGGGAGGTGACCCCGAGCGGATCGCTGAGGCGGCGCGGCTGCTCGCGGGGGCGAAGCGTCCGGTCATTCTGGCCGGGGGCGGTGTGATCGCTTCTGAGGCGAGTGAGGAACTGTTGGCTGTCGCCGAGCGGTTGGGCGCCCCGGTGACGCACTCCTTCATGGGCAAGGGAGCTTTCCCCGCCGATCACGACCTGTATGCGTGGCCCTGCGGCGACCTGGGCTCGATCCCGGGTAACGGCATGACGCGCTCCGCCGATGTGATTCTCGCGGTCGGCTGTCGTTTCAGCGACCGCGTCACCTCCTCGTACAAGCCGGGTGTCACCTTCAACATCCCGGACACCAAGCTGGTGCAGATTGACATCGACGGCTTTGAGATCGGCCGCAACTATCCGGCCGAGGTGGGCATCGTCGGTGACGCCAAGTCCTGCCTGAGCTCTCTGCTGGGCGAACTGGCGAAGCTGGGCGAGATCCCGGACTGGCGGTCCTCCGCTTATTTCGCCGAGCTGCGGCATCTGAAGGCGCAGTGGGAGGAGCACCTGCGCCCGATGCGGACCACCGACTATCTGCCGATGACCAACTCCCGTGCCATGGTGGAGATCCGCAAGGCCTTCCCCCGCGAAGGCATCCTGGTCACCGACTCCAGCAACCCCGCCAACCAGGCGTTCAACGAGTTCCCCGTCTACGGGCCGCGCACCAACATCGTGGCCGGCGGCATGTCGGGCATCGGCTTCGGCCTCCCGGCCGCCATTGGAGCGCAGGTCGGCGCAGCCGACAAGCCCGTCCTGGCGATGGTCGGTGACGGCAGCTTCCTGCAGACCGGCACGGAGTTGGCGTCCGCGGTCATGCTCGATCTGCCGCTGGTGGTGGTCGTGCTGAACAACGGAGGCTGGGAGGCGATCAAGGACCTGCAGATCAGCCTCTTCGGGCGCGAGCGCCAGATCGTCAGCGGTTGGACCACCAAGGACGGCAAGCCGTACTTCGCCAACATCACCGAGTTCGCCCGCTCTCTCGGCTGCACGGCCGAGCGGGTCGAGGACCCGGCGAAGCTGGAGGATGCCGTGCGCCGTGCCTTCGAGACCTCCGGTCCGGTGGTCATCGAGGCCATGAGCGCCCATGAGCTGCCGTGGACCGAGATGCACCCGACCGGCTGGTGGGACATCACCGTCCCCGCCTACCACGGTGACACCCGCGACGAGTACGTCAACCACCGCGGCTTCTAGCTTGGAGCTTCTCCAAACGTGGCTTCGAAAGGAAATGATGAGCGCCAAGAGCACCGAATTCCGCTCCCGTAGCGCGACCACGGACTCCGGGACCGGCACCGGCACGGTCGGCCTTCCCAATTCAGCCCACGACACCGGTGGCAGCCTGCGCGGCACCATGAATACGCTTCAGCTCGCGCTCACCGTGCTCGCCATGTCGGCGCCCATCGGTAACGTCACCGGCGTGCTGCCGCTGGGCATCACACGCGGCAATGGGATCGGCACTCCGGTGATCTATGCCTTCGTCGGCATGATCTTCCTGCTGTTCGCTGTCGGATTCACCACGATGACGCGAAATCTGCCAAAGCCAGGTGCCTTCTACACCTACATCACCGCAGGGCTGTCCCGAACGCTCGGCCTCGGCACCGGATTCCTCGCCGCGTTTACCTACTTGGTTTACATGGTGGGCAGCTACGCGTTCTTCGGCGTCTCGGTGAAAAACGTCCTCAGTGCCTTCGGGGCACCCACCGCGCCGTGGTGGCTCTGGGGTGCGATCTGCTGCGTTATCGTCACCACACTCGGACATTTCAACGTCGAACTGTCTGGCAAGGTCCTGGCGATCTTCATGGTCATGGAGGTCGTCCTGGTCATGCTGTTCAACGCGCCCGTCCTCTTCACCGGCGGCCCACACGGATACCAGATCGACTCCTTCGAGCCGACGCATGTACTCTCCGGCGACCTCGGCGTCGCCACCCTGTTCGCGATCACCTGCTTCCTCGGCTTCGAGTCCTCCGCGATCTACCGCGACGAGGTCAAGCGGCCCGAACGCACCATTCCGCGGGCAACCTATCTCGCGATCGGCAGCCTCGGCGGGTTCTACATCCTCACTTCCTGGGCGCTCGTGACCTTTTGGGGACCGAGTCATGTCGCCGCGGCCGGCGCGGCGAACCCGACGATCCTGTTCAACGGCGGCTTCCGCCACTACATGGGCAATACCTTCACACAGGTCATGACCGCGCTGGTCGTCACCAGTGTCTTCGCCGGCGCGTTGTCAACCCACAACTCACTGTCGCGGTACCTCTACTCGCTCGGACGTGATGGGATCCTGCCGTCCTTCCTCGGCAAGGGGCACGGGCGGCACGGCTCTCCCGCGAACGCGTCCGCGTTCGCCACGACCGCCACCGTGATGTGTACGCTTCCATTCCTGCTCAGCGGACTCGACGCCGTCGCGATGTACTCATCCATGTTCGCACTGGGCACATTCGCCTTGCTGATCCTGTTCACGCTGACCACGATCTCCGTCATCCGCTACTTCCGGATCATCAGCCACTCCGAGCGGCTCTGGAACACCGTGATCGCTCCGATCCTCGCCCTCGCCGGACTCATGCTTCTGATCACGCTGACATCGACCTACTACTCAATGTCGATCGACGCGTCACAGTGGCTTGCCACCGGACAGCAACTACTTCTCGTCGCCGTCATTGTCATCGGCATCCTCGTCGGCCTGCGGTGGCGCAAGACTCGTCCCGCCGTCTACCGGCGAATCGGCGGTGGAGCCGGAGAGCACCACGATATCCGAAAGGAGAACCAAGCACTGTCTCGAACCGAACCACGGTCAGCCGTGAGCGGTAACGCCGCCGAACGCATGGAGGAGAAAACATGACGCGCGCTCTCTACCTGTACGGAGGGTGGCCCGGACACAACCCCTACGGGGTCGCGCGGTGGACACGGACCATGCTCGACGGGCTCGGCTTCGACGTGGCGGAGTCAAACGACATCTTCGTCCTCGACCAAGACCTGACCGGGTACGACCTCATCATCAACAACTGGAACAACGCGCTGCTCAGCGAGACGCTGACCCCCTCGCAGGAGGCCGCCCTCCTCGGCGCCGTCGAAGCCGGCACCGGCTTCGTCTCCTGGCACGGCGGCGGCGCCGCATTCCGGGGAAGCGTCATGTACCACTTGATGCTCGGCGCAGATGTCTTCTACCACCCGGCCGGAGAGGGCGTACGTCACCCGTATCCGCTCTACGTCGTCGACCACGATCACCCAGTCACCCACGGCATCGAGGACTTCGACGCGGCGAGCGAGCAGTACTACATGAACGTCGATCCGCGGAACCACGTGCTCCTGGAGACCGTTTTCGATGGCGAACACATGCCATGGCTCGCCGGACAGCGCATGCCGCAAGCGTGGACCAAAGAGTGGGGCAGTGGCCGCGTCTTCTACAGCGCACTCGGCCACTACCTCGAGGATCTCACCCCCGAACCGGTCGAGCGCCTTATGCGTCAGGGCCTTGTCTGGGCCAGTCGAGACCGCTGATCCCCGGCAACGGGATCTTGTATCGGCTTCGCACCGGAGTGCCATAGCGCGATCTGCCCGTGAGACACCCGTTCATTGGCGACACGGGCACGATGGGGCGCGGAGTCGTCCGCCGCCTTCCGCATCACCTGACGCCACTGTCGCCGTGCTCACGCGTGATTCCCGCTCGGAGCGGGCCACCGGGCTGCTCGCGCATGGCGGTGGCCGCAATCCGGTCCGCTGTCGCGGCTACGACAGGCTCGCGATGATGTCGGCGACGGTCTCCGGCCGCGACAGGAACGGGTGGTGGCCCGCCTTCACCTCGATGACCTTGTCCGCGCGGCGGGAGAATTCGCGTTGCGCCGCCGCCGGCGTGCCCCGGTCCTCCGTGCACACCACATACGTCGTGGGCAGGTCGTGCCACGCCACTGCCCGCACGGGCTGCTGGGTCACGGCCAGCGTCTGCCGGACCAGAAGTGCCGCTGCCTCGCGGGCGATGTCCGGCGGGCAGTCCTGGGTGAAGGTCTCGGCGAACAGCTCGGGCCGGGCGCCGAAGGTACCGCCGTCGGGGTCGAAGTCCAGGAACGGTGGCGGCGCATCGGTGCCGAACGTCGACAGCGACTCGCCGGGCTCGGGCAGGTAGCTCGACACCAACGCCAGGTGACGCACCGTCTCGACGCCCACCGCCGCCTCGGCGGCGACGATGCCGCCGTAGCTGTGCGCCACGATCACGGTCGGCTCGTCCCCCTCGGTCAGGACAGCGCGCACCGCGGCGACGTCCTCGGACAGCCCGGGGCCCCGCGGTCCGGCCGGCCGCTCGCCCTCGCCGCAACTCGGCAGCGCTGGGGCGACGCTGCTGATGCCGCGCTCCTGCAGGGCCGCGGCGGCCAGGTGCCACCACCACGATCCGTCGCGGACGCACGCCCCGTGCACAAAGACAATACGCATCTCTTCCTCCTTGATTCGGGTTCCCGATACCTTGAATCGATGGTAGACGTACCGTCAGTTACGTGAAAAAATAAGACGATGGGACGGCACAAACAGCCCGAGATTCGCGACCGGATTCTCGACGCCTGCGTCGACCACGCGCTCACGCACGGGCTGCCCGACCGCCTTGAGCCGTTCGCGGCGGCGTCACGCACCTCGACCCGGATGCTGATCTACCACTTCGGGACCCGGGACGCGCTGCTGCGGGAAACTCTGAGACGGGCGCGGCGACGCCAGCGCGACCTTTTCGGTGAACTGGTCTCCCCACAACCGGACGAGCCCTATCTGAGTACTCTGCGAGGGGCTTGGCGAGTCATGACCGGCCCCGTCGGCCGCCCGTACCTCAGCATGTTCGGCAAGCTCCGCGAGAACGCTGAGCAACAGCTGTGGCCGGGCTTTCGACGCGAGGCCACCACAGACTGGCTGCGACCACTCGAGGACGGCATGCGAAGCATCGGCCGCCCCGAACTCGGCACCCTCGTGCTCGCGGTCATCCGCGGTCTCATCATGGACATCGAGGCCACGGGTGATATGTCACGAGCCAATCAAGCATTCGACGATTTCCTGGCCACGCTCGCTCCTGCCACCACCCCGGCAAGGCCCCGGGGTCCTGGCCCGGACACCAGCCGCGAAGTGGATGCGGCCGCGGGGCCAGGGGGCGAGCGCCAGGCGCGGTCCGAACGGTGATGCGCGTCGAGTTGGCACTTGACTGGGGGTCAAGGGGTCGCAGGTTCAAATTCTGTCGTCCCGACCAGCATCATCGCAGGTCGGAGGCCGTTTCCGCGGGTAGCGGAGGCGGCCTTAACCATGTCCGGGCAGGGAGCGAGTGGGAGCCCTCTGGGAGCCCTCGTGCTCCCAACTCGCAGACGTGTCAACGGTGCCCGATTCGTCCGTCATCCGATCAGGTAGACCTACGGCGTTACTGCGCCCCCACGCGCTGTCGTCAACCACAGGCCCCCGACGTCACCCCACCGATTCGGATGCCCTCTGCATCGAGAGGCATAAGGACCCCTTGTCGGCGCTCGAGCACCTTTCGTGGTGGGAGCACGGTGTCGTGCTCCCCATGCGACAGGGGTAGGGCGAACCGCTACTGATCTCTCCGGGCAGGTTTCCGCGGGCAGTCCGTTCCTGGGGCTTTCGGCCGCGGTGGACGGCCTGCGTCAAGGGGCGGTAAAGCCCCTTGTCGTCCGCCGGCAGATGGGGCACTCCCAGGGTGTGAGTGCTGTATCCGGTTCTGGAGCGCCGTAACGAGACAGCCGTGCGGGTGCGAGTGCCGATAAATCGTCCAGGCTGGTCAGGCGGCATGTTGGTACTCATGGAGGGTTCCGCCGAGTCGGTCTCGTCGGCGGACGTCCAGGTGTCTGCTCTCCCCTGGTGCGTCGATCGGGTGGGGGAGTGGGCGGAGCGGTGCGGCTTGGCCCAGGGCTCGGTGTGATCGATGCCCGTTGTAGTGGGTTTCGAACTCGCGGAGCGCGTGGAGGAGGTGGCTCTGGTTCCAGATCAGGGTGCGGTCCAGGAGCTCGCGTCGGCAGGTCTGTATCCAGCGCTCTATGAGTGAGTTCATCCGTGGTATCCGAATGCCGGTGGTGACGACTTTGAGACCGGCATCGGTCATCAGGGTGTCGAAGGCGGCTGTGAATTTCGAGTCGCGGTCGCGGATGAGGAACTTCGCCTTGCTGCGTGCGTCTTCGAGGTCCATGAGGAGGTTGCGTCCGAGCTGCACCATCCACTCTGCGGTGGGGTGTGGGGTGGCGCCGAGGATCCGCATGCGCCTGGTGGTGTGCTCGATGACGGCGAAGACGTACAGGCGCGCTCCGGTCAGAGTGTGGACTTCGAATAGATCGCAGGCGAGAAGGGCCTTGGCCTGGCTGCGGGGAAAGTCGGACCAGGTGGTGCTCTGCCGTTCGGGTGAGGGTGGGATGCCTGGCTCGCGGAGGATTTCCCAGACCGTGGAGGCGGTGACTTTGATTCCCAGCGCTGTGAGTTCGCCGTGGATCCGTCGGTATCCCCATGAGGTGTTCTCCCTGGCCAGGCGCAGGACCAGGGCGCGTATCGATCGGATGGTGCGTGGGCGTCCGCGTCGCCTGGGTACGCCGGTCGCGGCATGGCGCCGCTTGAGCAGGTCGCGATGTCAGCGCAAGACTGTATCGGGGCGGACCAGCAGCAGAAGGTGCCGGAGTCTGTCATTGGGGAGGTGGTGGAGCAGGCTGGCGAGGATGGCACGGTCGCTGTCGGTGAGGGTCGGCTTGCCGACCTGACGCTGCAGGATCAGCAGTTGGTGCCGGAGTACGAGGATCTGGACGTCCTTCTGTCTGTCGCTTATCGGCAGGAGGCGTAGGAATGCTAGGGCGTTGGTCGCGGCGAGGTAGGCCGGGCGCAGCAGCACGACAGACCATGATGCCGCCGGGTCCCTGCGCAGGTGAAGACACTTGGGCGAATGTCCGAGGAGAACCGAAGATCCGTGATCAGGCTCCCAACCTGCGTGGATGATTCATCGGCACCCGCAGGTTTGGACCTGGCGCAGGAAGTGCGGCCCGTACGCCGGGAGGTTGCTGCTGTGCCGCATGCTTCGGAGGTTGAGGAGCTGTTACGCAACCTCACCGTGGGTGACGGACCTGGGGAGAGTAGGATCCGTCCCTTGGTGTGTGGGCCGGGCGGTTGCGTCTCCGTGGCAGGAGTCAGCTGACCAAACTCGCACGCATCCATGGCGCATTACTGCTGCCGTGTCGCTTCAATACAGGGAAGGTGGGGGCAAGAACTCAACGAGGACAGCGGGGGCCATGGTGCGCGAGGCGGTGTTCCGAAGCGAGGACGTACCTGCTGCGGACCGGTTCGACTACTGGCGTGAACTGATGTTGGGACTGCTGCATGATCGGGTGACAGCGGGGTTTATGCAGCTAGGGCTGCGGGTGGGGTCATGATGGTCTCGTACTCGACGGGGGTCAATCGGCCCAGGCGCTTCTGGCGCCGGCGTCGGTGGTAGGTCCGCTCGATCCAGGTGACGATCGCGATCCGCAGCTCCTGCCGGGTGGCCCAGGTACGGCGGTCGAGAACGTTGTTCTGCAGCAGGGCGAAGAAGCTCTCCATCGCAGCGTTGTCGCCGGCGGCCCCGACCCGGCCCATCGAGCCGACCAGGCCGTGCCGAGTGAGTACGGCAGCGACCTTCCGGGACCGGAATTGCGATCCTCGGTCGGAGTGCACAATGCACCCCGCAGCGGGGCAGCGTCGGGCAACGGCCGACTCCAGCGCGGCCACCGCGAGGCGGGACTTCATCCGCGCGTCGATGGAATAGCCCACGATGCGGCCGGAGTACACGTCCTTGACCGCGCACAGATACAGCTTGCCCTCGCCGGTCGCGTGCTCGGTAATGTCCGTGAGCCACAGCCGGTTCGGCCCGTCGGCAGTGAAGTTGCGGCGCACCCGGTCGTCGTGGACCGGCGGTCCGGCCTTGGCGTTCTTGCCGCGGCCCCTTCGCTTGCCGAAGGCGCTCCACCAGCCGTTGTCCCGGCAGATCCGCCAGGCGGTCCGCTCGGCCATCGTCTCACCGGCCGCGCGGGCTTCGTCGAGGAGGAAGCGGTGACCGAACTCGGGATCGTCGCGGTGCGCGTCGCGCAGGGCGTTGGCCCGGTGGGCCTCGGTCAGCTCCGCGTCCGTCACCGGAGAGGCCAGCCACCGGTAGTAGGGCTGACGGGCCAGCCCGAGCACCCGGCACGTCACCGCCACCGGCACCCTGCGTGGGGCATCGGCGGCGGCCAGCTCGCGGACGAGCGGGTACATCATTTTGCCGGCAGGTTCGCCTGCGACAGATACGCCGCAGCCCTGCGCAGCACTTCGTTCTCCTGCTCCAGCAGCCGGATCCGTTTGTGGGCCTCGCGCAGCTCGGCCGACTCACCCGACGCCGATGCGGGCCTGGCGCCCTCGTCGGTGCCGGCGCTGCGCAGCCACTTCGAGAGCGTGATCGGATGGACGCCGAAGTCGGCGGCGATCTGTTCCAGCGTGACGCCGGGCTCGCGGTTGCGCGCGACTCGCACGACGTCCTCGCGGAACTCCTTCGGATACGGCTTGGGCACTGCAACATCCTTCCAGGCCGCCTCTCAGCAAGCCAGGTCAGGTGTCACCCAACTCTGCTGCAGTCCCGACCTCGACGGCGTTGGCTTGCAACTCGTGCGAATCGATGAAGTCAAGTACGGCGTTGCCTGTGGCCATCGCGATCGGGTTGCCACGAGAGGTCGATATCGAGTTCGCGGAGACAGTTCATCAGGTCGTCCAACCGTCCGGCGGTGTCGCGAATCCACCCGCGCCTGACCAATGGCCAGGGCCGTCTACAGCTGTCTAGAGCGGAAGCGGCGGCCACGCACCCCAGGGCTGGGACCACGTGTACGTGCGTTCCGCGTTGCCCGTCCGCCAGCGGCGCGGGGCCGTGGTCCCGAGCCAGTCCAGCGGTTCGACGCCGCCGGGCGACCCGCCGTCCAGCGCGAGCCGGACGGCCGCGCCGAGGTCGGCATCGGTCTGCGGGGTACGGGCGGCCGGGGCGACGGAGACGAACAGCGCGGTGCCGGAACGGGCCACCAGGTCCAGGAACTGACGGTTCAGCCGCCACTCGGTGGCCGGGGTACAGGGCACGCAGTCGGCATCCACCGCGTAGAAGCGGCTGTGCTGGGCCAGCCGGAAGGCGAGGGTGTTGATGCCCATCCGTCGGGTGCGCTCCCAGTGACGGCCCGAGGTGTCGTCACCGGTTCGCTGCACCTGCACCAGACCCGCCGCCAGATGTCCGACGGTGTTGCAGCCAAGCACCACGGCGTCCCCGGCCGCCTCGGCGATGGTCCGGTAGAGGCCCACCAGCACTTCGGCGGTGGTGCGGGTGTGGTCGGCGAGCCGCCATCCGGCACCGGCCATTTCGTGCGGTGTGTCCGGGTGGAAGCGGCCGAAGACGTCGTACGTGCTGAAGTCGTGCTTGATCAGCTCGAAACCCCAGGAGCGAAAGC
The DNA here is from genome assembly GCF_017874715.1 of Streptomyces iranensis. GTDB lineage: Bacteria > Actinomycetota > Actinomycetes > Streptomycetales > Streptomycetaceae > Streptomyces > Streptomyces iranensis. The sequence continues at coordinate 116,236 of NZ_JAGGLR010000031.1, forward strand.
GGGCGACATCGGCGGCGACGGTCGCCAGCGTCGCGTCCAGCGACGGGTCCAGGGGGATCCGGCCGGGAGCGCCGGTGTCCGTGCGCATCCCCTCCGTCGGCACCCGGGACAGCAGCGGCCGGAACCACAGGCCTGGCCGGGCGCCACGGTCGGCGATGCCCGCAGCCAGGCCGGCCATGTCGTCGAACAGCCCGGGTAGGCCGGTGTCCCACGGCCCTCCCGGGGCGCTTCCCCCGCCCTCCGTCCAGCCGTCGTCGACGACACAGAACGGCCGCACTGGATGGTCCCCGGCGAACTCGGCGATGGTGGCCGCGTCGCGCAGTACGGCGTCCGGGCCGAAGTCCTGGCCGTAGGCGTAGTACCAGTTGTTGCAGCCGACCACCGGCTGCGCGGGCAGCAGCGGATCGGGGGACATGGCGGCGCACAGCTCCTGGAGCGCCGCGTACGGGGTGGTGTCCGCACTCGTCGCCACCCCGACCACCGTGGCGGCGGCGATCTCCCGGTCGCCCGGCAGCACAGGCAGGCCGCCGGAGCGTACGTCCAGCCACAGCGTGGTGCCGTCCTCGTCCACCGTCCAACAGCACAGCGCCCCGGCGCGGGTCCGTACGCCTAGCCCGGTGCAGCCACCGGTTGCCGGGTCGGTGCTCAGCCAGTACCAGGGCAGGGGGCGTTCCGGCTGGACGCTGCGCCACTGCAACTCGCCGTACGAGCGCTCCCACGCATCGCCGAGTACCACGGCGGGGCGGTGACCGCCGGGGTGGTGGCGCCAGCGCAGCGCCACCGTCGACAGGCCCTCCGGACCCGGCGCGGCGAGCACCAGCCGCAGGGCGCCGTATGGATCGTGTCGCGCCGTCACCTCGGCGCCGGGCACGGTCCAGCGGCCAGCCCCCGCCGGTGCGGCGGTGCGCGGGTCCCCGGACGGACCGGTGATCACATGGACGGAGTCGGGCAGCGGAACGTCGATCGCGGCCATCGGCCTCACCCCTTCACGGCGCCGGAGGTGAGCCCCTGCACGATGTGGCGGCTCGCGAAGGCGAAGAGCACCATGGTTGGCAGGATCGTGAACACGGCCGCTGCGGACATCGAGCCCCAGTCGATGTTGAAGCTGGAGATGAATCCGTTGAGGGCCGTGGGGGTCGTCTTGTTGGCGTCGCTGTTCATCAGGGTCACCGACAGGAACAGCTCGTTCCAGCAGTTGACGAAGTTGAAGATGAACGCCGCCACGATCCCCGGACGCATCACCGGGAGCAGCACCCGGAACAGCGCCGCGAACCGGGAGAGGCCGTCGATCATCGCGGCCTCCTCCAGCGCGTCGGGGATGTTCTCGAAGAAGCCGCGGAGCATCACCGTGCAGAAGGGGATACACACGGCGATGTAGACGAGGATGAGCCCGAGCCGGTTGTCGACCAGTTTCAGGTCGGTCATCAGCAGATACAGCGGGCCCAGCGCGATGAAGGCCGGGATCATCTGGGTGACCAGGGCGGCCGTCAGCAACGCGGACTTGGTGCGGAACTCGAAGCGCGCCAGCACATACGCCGACAGCATCGAGATGGCGGTGGCGACCGCGCCCGCGACGGTCGCGACGATGAGGCTGTTGGTGAGATAGGTCCCGAAGTCGGCCTTGTTGAACAGCTCGCTGTAGTTCTCCAGCGAGAAGTGCTCGGGCCAGTAGGCGAGGGGGAAGGAGAAGATGTCGCCCGGCGCCTTTAGCGAGGTGATGGCGATCCAGTACAGCGGGAACACGGTGAAGGCCAGCCACAGCACCAGGAAGACGATCCGGACGGCCCGGCCGACCGCGGTCTCTTTGCCGATCACGACCTCACCTCTCGCTTCTCACGCGTGGCCAGCAGGAAGAACACCGTGAAAAGCAGCAGCCCCGCGACCACGAGGAGACCGAGCGCCGAGGCCTTGCCGTAGTCGCCCTGCTGAGTGATCTTGATCATCCAGGTGGTCACGATGTGTGTCTGGTTGTTCGGCCCGCCACCGGTCATCCCGAAGATCAGATCGGGGAAGTTGAAGATCCAGATGACCCGCAGCAGCACCGTGAGCACCAGCGTGACCCGGATATAGGGGATGGTGATCTGGAAGAGCGTGCGTGCCTTCCCGGCCCCGTCCAGCGCCGCGGCCTCGTACAGCTCGTCGGGGACCGACTGGAGCGCGGCCAGGATCATGATGGCGAAGAAGGTGACGCCGTACCAGGTGTTGGCGATCAGTACGGCGATCATCGCCTTGTGCGGATCGGCCAGCCACGCCACGGGCTCGTCGATCAGCCCCGCCTTCTGGAGCAGATCGTTCACGACGCCGAACTCGCTGTTGAACATCCAGCGGAACAGGATGCCGATGAGGAACCCGGAGATCGCCCAGGGGAAGAAGATCAGCGCCTGGTAGACGCCGCGGAAGCGGAACCGGCGGCGCAGCCACAGTGCGAGCGCGAAACCGATCACGAGCTGGGGCACGATCGATCCGATGACCCAGGCGCCCGTATTGCCCAGCACGGTGCCCCAGTTGGGGTCGGAGAAGACACGGTGGAAGTTGTCCAGGCCCACCCAGGAGGTGTTGGTGAGATCGTTCAGATCCCAGTGGCGGAAGGCCATCTGGCTGCCCGCGATCATGGGGTAGTACGTGAACACCGCCACGAAGATCGCGGCAGGCGCCATGAAGGCGGCGATGAGTAGGCCCCGGCGGGTTGTGAACTCCCGCTTCCGGCCGCCCCGCGGCCCGTTCCGGGCCCCCGGGGCGGCTTGCTTCCGGACGGGGCGCGAAGTCTTCGGCCCGGTCGTCGTTGCGGACGTGGCGGGCATCCCTACTTCTCCTGCTCCCACTTCTTGGTCCAGTACGCGTCCCAGCCCGTCAGCAGCTCCTTGGGCGACATATTGCCGGTCACCATCTTCTGCACGTCGGCGTCGGACTTCTGCTCCCACTCGCTCCACCAGGTCACGCCGCGCGGCTGGCTGACGTTGAGATAGGTGTCGGGGTGCTTGGTCATGGTGACGTAGGACGACCACGGGCCGGTCTTGTAGAACGGGTCCTCGGTCGCCGACTTGAGGATCGGCACCAGGCTGTTCTTCTTGGTGAAGTCCGTCGACGCCTTGCCCTGGGACAGGAACTTGATCAGCTTGACGGTCTCGGCCTTGTGCTTGCTGCCCTTCGCGATGCCCCACCCGGCGGTGGCCAGCGGCTGGACGGTCTTCCCGCTGGGTCCGGCCACCAGCGGAGCGGTGTCCCACTGCTCCTTCGAGATCGACTTGGACTCGGAGACCGTGGCGATGACTTCCGGATCCTGGAGCAGGAAGGCCGTGGAGCCGTTGGAGAACGCCTCGACCATCTCCGGATAGCCCCAGGACACGGACGACTTGGGCGATGCCTTCTTGAAGAGTGTGAGGTAGGTCTTGAGGGCGTCCAGGGCCTCGGGCGCGGAGAAGATCGTGCGCCCGTTCTTCAGCTTGTAGCCGTTGGCGAGGTCGACCTTGTCGGCCACGTACGCCTCGATGATGGCGGTGGCGTTGCTGTTGGCGTTGGCCCCGCCGCGGAACGCGTAGCCGTAGCGGCGCTCCGCCGGGTCGTTGATGGCGGATGCCTGCTTCAGTAGCTGGTCCCAGGAGGCCGGGGGCTTGCTGAACCCGGCGTCCTTGATCAGGTCCTTGCGGTAGAAAAGGCTCAGCCCGTAGAAGCCGTAGGGGACGAAGAAGGTACGGCCCTTGGCGTCCTCGGACGCCTTGACGGCGTTCTCCGTCATGGCGTTCCAGCCCTGCCAGCCCTTGAGGTCCTTCTCCATGTCGTACAGCCAGCCGTTGTTCGACCACGGGCCGACCGTGATGTCCCGTACCTCGAGCGCGTCCACGCTGCTGCCGGACTGGAGCATCTGCTGGATCTTCTGATCGGCCTGTTCGGTGGGCGGCGAGATCAGGTTGACCTTGATCTTGGGGTTCTGCTTCTCGAAGTCGGCTATGAGCCCCTTGAGCAGATCGGTGCGGGAGGGGTTGGTCAGGCTCTCGACCATGTTGAGCGTGACCGTGCCGTTCGCGTTCGGACTCATGGCGGAACAGCCGGTCAGGACCATCGCTGCGGCGGTGCCGAGGGCGAGGGCTGCCGTCCTTCTCCTCATCGTGCTGACCTCTTTCTTGGGTGCGGGCCGCGCTCGGAGCGGCTTGGGGAGTCGGGGGTGGGGAGGGGAGTACGGTGTCGCGCCGCTATGGCGCGCCGTGCCGCCCGCGAGCCGCGCGAGCCCACTCAGCGAGGACGGGGACGCAGGTCTCGGCGAAGTACTCGTAGTCGGCGGCGGTGTTGTAGACGTGGGCGGACACCCGCAGATAGCCGATGCCGCCGAAGCTGGTGAAGGCCGCCTCGACACCCAGCTCCCTGGCGACCCGGTCGCGCAGCGCGTCGGCCTCGACGCGGGTGGCGCCGAGCCCCTCGGGCAGCCGCACCAGACGCATCCCGGGGACCGGCATGCCGACGTCGACGCTGCTGTCGGCGCCGGTCAGCTCGGTGAACGCGGCACCGATGACCTGCGCGGCGTAACCGGCCAGGTGGTCCATATAGCGGCGGGCGCGCCTCCAGCCCCAGGTGTGCTCGATGAAGCCGAGCGCCGTCGGTGCCGCCAGATAGCAGGTGGCATCCACCGTGCCCTGCTGGTCGAAGCGGTCGGGGTACGGGTCCTCTGCACCCCATGAGTCGATCGGTGGGTAGAGCCGCTCACGCAGCGGACCACGGGCGACGAGCGCTGCGGTGCCCCGGGGTGCGCATCCCCACTTGTGCAGGTTTCCGACCCAGAAATCACAGGTCAGCCGCGAGAGCGGGGCAGGGAGCAGACCAGGTGCGTGCGCACCGTCCACGAGCAGCGGGATCCCGCGCCGCCGAGCCTCCGCGCCGATCCGCTCCACCGGCAGCCGGCGGGCGGTCGCCGAGGTGATCTGGTCCACCACGATGAGGTCCGTCGCCTCGGACAGTTCGGCGAACACGGCCTCGCACGCTTGCTCCTCATCCGCGTCGAGGGGTACCCGCGCGGTGCGGACCCCGCCATCCCAGCGGTCGCGCGCCAGCCGCTCGGCGCCCATGGTCACGGCGCCGTAACCGTGGTCGGTGACGACGATCTCCCCGCTGCGGCGGCGGTCGAGGGCGGCGTACACGGTGCTGATGCCCGCGCTCGCGTTCGGCACCAGGGCCAGGTCGTCGGCGGCCACCGCCAAGAAGTCGGCGATCTCGACCCTGGTGTCGGCGATCCGCTGAGGCAGCGCCGGGAACCACACCACCGGGGAGCACTCCATCTCCACCCGCAGCTGCTTCTGCCGCTCCTGTGCCACCAGGGGAACCGCGCCGAAGGAACCGTGGTTCAGGTGTCTCATGGCGGGGTCCAGCGTCCACGCCCGGTCGGCGGGACGGCCGTCGGCCAGCAACAGGGGGCGTGGCGCCGCGATGACATCGGTCTCGCTCACATGAGTCCCGATCTGCCGGGGTCCGGGTGTTCCGAGGGGCGCCAGAAACGAGAGAGATCTGATCGCAACCAGAACACGTATGATGACTCGGCATCCTGCATGACGGATTCCATGCAATCAAGGGGTGCAGCAGGGTGGATCATCAGATGACTTCCGATCGACACCTGTGACATATCTGATGAATCGGTACAGTGCGACGAAGGGGGCGGGACCGCGCCCCGCCCGTTCGGGAGGAATCGGATGTCCGCAGTCGACAAGGCGTTCCACGGCCTACGCCACATGATCGCCACCGGGCGCCTCAGCGCCGGAGGGCGCATTCCGCCCGAGGGCGAGCTGTGCGAGGAACTCGGCGTGTCCCGGGGGTCGTTGCGCGAGGCCGTACGGATGCTCGCGGCCCTGGGGGTGATCGAGCCGCGGCACGGCTCCGGTACTTATGTCTCCCAGCTCAGGCCGGAGGACATCATAGGTAGCCTGTCGCTCACCCTGGAACTGCTGCCGCTCTCCGGTCTGCTGGAGGTGTACGAGATCCGGCGTGTCCTGGAGTCCCACGTCGCGGCGCAGGCTGCGGCCCGCAGCACCCCGGAGACGGTGCGGGAACTCTTCGCACTCATCGAGGCCATGGACGCCACCGACGACCCCACCGAGGCATCGGACCTCGACCACCGCTTCCATGCCGAGATCGCCACCGCGGCCGGAAACCCCGCCCTCGCCTCCCTGCTCTCGGTCTTCCGCGCCCGCTCCCGCAAGTACCAGATCTTCACCCTCCCCGAGGGCGAGCAGATGCGGCGCAAGAGCGACGAGGATCACCGCGTGCTGGCCACCGCGATCGCCGACCGCGATCCGCGCGCCGCCGCCGGAGCGGCCGAGGCCCATGTCGCCCAGACGGAGCGATGGCTGCGCGCCTTCATGCCGCCCATGGAGGAGGACTCTGCGGGTGCCGATTAATCATCCACGCCGGTCGGAAGCCTGATCACGGATCGTCGGCTCTGCTTGTCATTCGCCCCAAGTGGTTCACCCGCGCAGGGCCTCGGCGGCATATGACCTGTCGTGCTCCTGCGTCTGGCCTATCTCGCTACGACCAACGCCCTGGCGGTACTACCCCTCCTGCCGATGAGCGACAAAGAGAAGGACATCGAGATCCTCGTCCTCCGGCACCAGCTGCTGGTCCTGCAGCGTCAGGTCGGCAAGCCGAGCTTCACCGACAGCGACCGTGCCATCCTCGCCGGCCTGCTCCACCACCTCCCCAAAGACAGACTGCGGCACCTTTTGCTACTGGTCAGCCCCGAGACGGTGTTGCGCTGGCATCGCGAGCTGCTCAGGCGGCGCCATGCCGCGACCTGCGTACCCAGGCGACGTAGACACCCACGCACCATTCCATCGATCCGCGTCCTGGTCCTGCGTCTGGCCAGGGAGAATGCCGCGTGGGGATATCGCCGGATCCACGGCGAGCTCGCCGTGCTGGGGATCAAGGTCGCCGCCTCCACCGTCTGGGAGATCCTCCGCGAGCACGGCATCCCACCCGCCCCCGAACGGCAGAGCACCACCTGGGGCGACTTCCTCCGCAGCCAGGCCAAGGCTCTTCTCGCCTGCGATCTTTTCGATGTCCGCACGCTGAGGGGGCGCGCCTGTACGTCTTCTCTGCCATCGAGCACACCACCCGTCGCATCCGGGTCCTCGGCGCCACCGCACACCCCACCGCGGAGTGGACCGTGCAGCTCGGACGCAACCTCCTCATGGATCTCGAGGACGCGGGCAGCAAGGTGAAGTTCCTCATCCGCGACCGCGATTCCAAGTTCACAGCCGCCTTCGACGCCCTGATGACCGATGCCGGTCTCAAGGTCGTCACCACCGGCATTCGGATACCACGGATGAACTCACTCATGGAGCGCTGGATACAGACCTGTCGCACCGAACTCCTGGACCGGACCCTGATCTGGAACCAGAGCCACCTCCTCCACGCACTGCGCGAGTACGAATCCTTCTACAACGAGCACCGCCCGCACAGAGCCCTGGAACAAGCCGCTCCCGCTACCCACACCCATCACCCAACAAGTCCAACTCGCCCACCTGGAAGTCCGCAGACGAGACCCACTCGGCGGAACCCTCCACGAGTACCAACGAGCGGCGTGAACTGGACGGATGATTTATCGGCACCGCACAGCCCGAATCGGCCCCCGACCTCGGCAACCGTGGTGTCCGGCTGGTGCTCAGACCGCCTTACCGCGGCACCACCCTGATGTTCTGCGCCATGGCGGCCCTGTCGTTCTTGCTCATCTTCGGCATGAACACCTGGCTGCCGCGGCTGATGCAGACGGCGGACTATCCGCTGCAGGACTCACAGACCTTCCTCGTGCTGCTGAACCTCGGTGCCACCGTCGGCGGGCTCGCGATGGCGCTGCTGGCTGACCGTGCCGGATCGAGGGGCCCGATCACGGCCAGTTTCGCCCTCGGAGCCGCCGCGATCGTCGCCATGAGCGCCCAACTGCCGCTGCCGGTGCTCTACGGCATCGTGATAGTCGGCGGCTGCGGCGCGGTCGGCGTCCAGGGACTGATCAACGTGTACATCTCACGTTCCTACCCGGTGACCGCAAGGGGCAGCGCGGTGGGTGTCGCGCTCGGGGTGGGCCGCATCGGCGCCATCGCCGGCCCCACGTTCGGCGGCTGGATCCTCGCGGCCGGCCTGGAACCCCGCTGGAACTTCGTCCTCTTCGCCGTCCCCGCCGTCCTCGGCACAGCCCTCGCCCTGGCTGTCGGCGGACGGACATCCCAGAATCAGGGCTGTCTCGCCCCCGCGCTGCGTGCCAAAGAGCCGACGGCCGGACACACAAAATGAAAGAGCGCATCATGGACACCTACGACATCGCCGTCGTCAGCTGCGGCCCGGTCGGACTGGCTCTCGCGCGACTGTTGGCCATGAAGGGGCTCCGGGTCGCCGCCATCGACCCCAACCGGCTCGTCTGCCAGCATCCGCGCGCCACGCATCTCGACGACGAGACCATGCGCCTTCTGCAGACCCTCGGCGCGCAGGACATGGAACACCAGTTCCTGCGCCAAGCCGCCTGGACACTCCACCGGGAGGACGGGCAGGCCTTCCTCCAGCAGACGCTGCCCGAGGAGGAGTCTGACCAGGGCTGGCGCACCGACTACCAGTTCCACCAGCCCGACTTCGAGTCGCGGCTGCGGGGTCTGCTGGCGGCCGACGCGAACGCGGACCTCTGGTTCGGCTGGACGGCCACCGCGATCGAGCAGGACGACAAAGCGGTGCGGCTCACGCTGCTCGACCGGTCGACCGGAGCCGAAACCACTCTCACGGCCGGCTACGCCGTCGGCTCCGACGGCGCCAACTCCTTCGTCCGGCAGGCGATGAACGCCGAAGTCGAGGACCTCCACGGCACTCAGCGTTCCCTCATCGTCGACATCCACCCCTTCGAACACCCTGCACAGCTCCCGGCGGACAGCGGATTCATCTGGTGCGAGGGGAAGCGGCCCGTGACCTACGTCCCGATCTTCCCGCCCATGCTCCGCTTCGAGTTCATGCTGCTCGACGAGGACGACGCGGCAGAGCTCGAACGACCGCAGTCGGTGTACGACCTGCTGAGCCGCTGGCTGGAACCGGGCAGCTACCGCATCATGCGTACTGACACCTACGAATGGCACGCCCGGCTCGTGCACGGCTGGCGGTCCGACCGCCTGCTGCTCGCCGGCGACGCCGCGCACGAAATGCCTCCCATGCTCGGCCAGGGCATGTGCTCCGGGCTGCGCGATGCCGCGAACGTGGCGTGGAAGCTCGCCGCCGTGGTCAAGGGCGAAAGTCCCCAAGCCCTGCTCGACACCTACGAAAGCGAGCGGGCTGCGCACGTGCGCCCTTACATTGAGGAATCCGCTCGGCAGTCCAACCTCATCGAAGCCCTCGGAATGGGCGCGTTCCCGGAGCTGAACGGAACGCAGACGATCGAGAGGTACCGGCCGCTGCTAGGGCCAGGCGTGGTTGTCCAGCCCGGCGGAGCCATCGGGCAACTGAGCCCGCAGCCACGCGGCTCGAACGGGGAGAAGCTGGACGATGTGAGCGGATACGGCTTCACCATCGTGGGGAAGCCGGAGGTCACCTCCGCCGTGTCCGCGGATGTGCAGCAGCTATGGCGCCAACTCGGCGTAATGGCCGTCCCGGAGACGGGGCCGGTCAACGACCGCTGGCTGGCCGAACATGCGGCGGCAGCGGCAATCATCCGTCCGGATCGCTACACCTTCGCGCTCGTCGCCGACACGGCGGAACTGGAGCGGGCCACCCGCGACCTGGCGCGGACGGCATCGGTACAGGAGGTGGGCGTGTGAAGGAGTACGCGGCCGGAATGACGTGGGGGGAGGGCCCCCGCTGGCAGCGCGGTGCACTGTGGCTGTCCGACACCCAGGGCGGAAAGCTGTGGACCGACCACGACGGCCCCTGGCGCGGCATCCCGCTGGATGCCATCCCCAACGGCCTTTGGTTCCTGCCGGACGGGCGGCTGGTCGGGGCCATGATGCATCAACGGCGTATCGGCGTGTGGACCGGTGAGCAATTCGACACCTACGCGGACCTGAGCGCGGTGGCCACCGGTCCGCTCGGCGACATGGTCGGCGACCCGCACGGCAACCTTTACGTGGATGACGTCGGCTTCGCCGCGCACGCCGGTGAGCCATTGCGACCGGGTCGGCTGCTGCGCGTTGCTGCAGACGGAGCGGTACACGTGGCCGCCGAAGACGTTGAGTTCCCCAACGGGCTGGCCTTCGCAGGCGACGGCCGCACCCTGGTTGTCGCCGAGACCACCCGGCAACGACTGACCGCCTTCACCGTCGCGGACGACGGCGCCCTCACGGACCGTCGCACCTACGCCGACCTCGCCCACCTGATCGGCGACGACGTCCGGCCGGACGGAATCTGGTCGACACAAGACGGAGTCTGGGTGGCCACCACGACCGGACACGCCGTCGCCCTGGTGCGGGAGAACGAGCTGGTCACCTCGATCGGCACCGGGACGCTGCTGCCGATCGCATGCTGCAGCGACGGCGGGAACCGGCTCTTCGTCACCCTCGCCGACACCCATGGCCTCCCCCTGGGCGAGGCCATGGCCACAAAGGCAGTGCACACGACGGTCGCACTGCTCGAAGTACCGAAGGCGGGGGACACCTCATGAGCACGAAGCCACCGGACTGGACCCCGACGACACAGGCTGTCGAAAACGCCCGGATCACCGACTTCACACGGTTCGCCTCACAGCACGCAGGACGTGACCTGAGCGGTGACTACCACAAGCTGTGGGCGTGGTCGGTTGATGACGTGAGCGGCTTCTGGGCCGCGGTGTGGGACTACTGCCGTCTGCCCGAGCGCCCAGCGAGACCCGCGCTGGCGACCGAGGCCATGCCGGGAAGCGTGTGGTTCCCCGGCAGCACGCTGAACTACACGGCCGAGGTGTTCCGCGACCGGACCGGCACCGACACCGCCGTCATCACGGTGACCGAGGACACCGGCCCGGTGGCCATCACCTGGCACCAACTGCGCCGCCAGGTCGCCTCACTCGCGCAGGCACTCACCGGACTTGGCGTGCGCATGGGTGACCGGGTGGTGGGATACCTCCCCAACGGGGTACAGGCCATCACAGCCTTCCTCGCCACCGCCAGCCTGGGCGCGACCTGGGCGGTGTGCGGGCAGGACTACACCGCGGCCGCGGCCGAAGCACGGTTCACACAACTCCAGCCGACCGTGCTGATCGCCGGGACCGGCTGCCTCCACGGCGGGAAGCACATCGACCGCTGCCCCGACGTACAAGCCCTGCGCGACGCACTGCCGACCCTGGCGGCGACCATCGTTGTAGGGGACGCGACACGGGTGCCCGACGCCCTTGGGTGGTCCACGCTCACCGAGCACGACGCCGACTTCGCACCCCGCCCCGTCCCGTTCGACCATCCGCTGTGGGTCGTGTTCTCCTCGGGCACGACCGGACGGCCGAAGGGCATCGTGCACGGGCACGGCGGGGTCGTGCTCGAGCAGCTCAAAAACCTGGGCCTGCAGCTTGGCCTGCGCGCCGGGGACCGCCTGCTGTGGCACACCACGCCGAGCTGGATGATGTGGAACGTCTTGGTCGCTGGTCTGCTGCTGGGTGCCACAGCCGTGTGTTACGAGGGCAGCCCGACGTATCCCGATACCGATGTGCTCTGGCAGCTCGCGGCCGGCCTGGAGGTGAAGGTCCTGGGTACCAGCCCCGGCTACCTGGCGGCGTGTCGCAAGGCCGGCGTGCGGATCACCGACCACTATCCGGCCTCGCTCGAGCGCCTGGGCGTCACCGGCTCGACGTTCCCCGGCGACCTGCAGCACTGGGTCGCCGGCGAGCTCGGGCCCCGGGCACAGGTGGTGTGTACCAGCGGCGGCACCGACGTGGTCACCGCGTTCATCGGTGCCACCCCCACCACTCCGGTCTGGGCCGGGGAGCTGTCCGCCCCCTGCCTGGGCGTGTCCGTGGAAGCCTTCGGCCCGGACGGGAAGCCGGTGCGGGGCGAGGTGGGGGAACTGGTAGTACTCCGGCCAACGCCGTCGATGCCGCTCTTCTTCTGGGACGATCCGGATGGCTCCCGCCACCGCAACGCCTACTTCGACGTATACCCGGGAGTGTGGCGGCACGGCGACTGGATCACCATCACCGATCAGGGCTCGGTGATCATGCATGGCCGGTCCGACGCGACCCTGAACCGCCACGGCATACGCATGGGCAGCAGCGACATATACGGCCCGGTGGAGGAGCTCAAGGAGATCGCAGAAGCTCTCGTCGTCGGGATCGAGCAGGACGGCGGCGACTACTGGATGCCGTTGTTCGTCACCACCACCAACGGCACCGACGTCGACGACGTGCTGCGCGAGAAGATCCGCAACGCCATACGCCACGGAGCCTCCCCCCGCCACGTACCCGACGAGATCATCCAAGCCCCCGGTATCCCGCACACCCGCACCGGCAAGAAACTCGAAGTCCCCGTGAAACGTCTGCTGCGCGGAGACGCTCAGGACACCGTGGTCGACCCCGGCAGCGTCGACAGACCAGAACTCATCGACTGGTACGCACGGATCGGCGCCGCTCACCATACGCGACGTGGCACCGCTCTCGGTTCCGCTCCGTCCCGATCAGCGAACGGCAGACCCTAGAGCATTGAACGCTGCCCCGGGCTGCCCGACGCCGAGGCCAGCAGCATCGTTCCTGATGGCGGGGCCAGTCTGTCCGAGACCTGCCTACCGCCTCCGATCACCGCCACACCACCACAAGGCACGACGAAGGAGCCCTGCCATGACCTACATCGCGTTGGAAGAAGCTTTCATCATCCCGGAGTTGTTCTCGCGCCAACCCTCGTCGCCCCAGAAGATCCAGGTCAGCGACCAGTACGTCAAGGACTGGGGACGACGCCTGGGTGACTTTGAGGAGCACCGTCTTCCCGACATGGACGCACACGGCATCGACATTCAGATCCTGTCGCTGAGCGTCCCCGGCATCCAAGCCGACACCGACGCCGGCGCCGCCGTCGACAACGCCCAGTTTGCCAACGACTTCCTCGCCCAGACCATCGCCCGCCACCCCACCCGCTTCAGGGGGTTCGCCGCCCTGCCCCTGCAGGACCCTGCCGCCGCCGTGACCGAACTCCAACGCTGCGTCGAGCAGCTCGGATTCAAAGGTGCCTTGGTCAACGACCACACGCAGGGCCGATACCTGGACGATCCCGCATATGAGGAACTGTGGAGCGCGTTGGAAGAGCTCCGTGTGCCGTTGTATCTGCACCCCGGCTCGCTGCCCTGCGACGACTGGCGCGTGATGCGCGGACGGCCCGAGATGTACGGGGCCAGCTGGAGCTGGCAGGCCGAAACCGGCGGCCACGCCATGCGGCTGATCTATGCCGGAGTGTTCGACCGGCACCCCGCCGCAACCCTAATCCTCGGGCACCTCGGCGAGTTCCTGCCGTTCCAACGCTCCCGCATCGACTCGCGCTACCGCTCGCTCCGGGTCGACGAACCGCTCCAGCGGATGCCGTCGCAGTACTTCGGGAGCAACATCCTGATCACCACGAGCGGGGTACTGGCCCCGGAGGCCGTACAAGCCGCCGTGCTGACCATCGGGGCCGACGCGGTCATGTTCGCGGTCGACTACCCGTACGAGGTTACGGCCGACGCGGTGGCCTCGATCGAGAAGGCTGACCTTCCATCCCAGGTGAAGGAGAAGGTTGCCCATCTGAACGCCAGACGTGTGCTGCGCATCTGACCGCAGCGCCTCGTCGGCAAGGTCGCCCAGCTCGGGCGGGGGGTCTGGTCCGGAGAAGACGGCGTGGCGGGCGAGCCGCTCGGCAGCCGTGGGATGCTCGCCGAACAGGAGCGCCAGACCCCGCCGGTGCGACTCCTTGTTCTGCTGCTTCGGCTGGGCATCGGAGTCAGCCGACAGCCGCACCATGCTCTGCCGCCCTCTACTTGTCCTGCTCGCAACCGCCGCGCCGACCTTCGGCGCGACGGCCGGAGCGGCGGCGCCGACGGGAGAGGAGGCGGACACGGGCATCGCACCCTCCCCGGCGCGTGATCAGCTGTCAGATGGAGTCCGGGGCCAAGCCCGGGTCATCCCCGCACTGGGGCAGGAGGGCCGCGATCTCGGCCGCCGGGCGGGCTGTGTGCAGGCTGAGCAGGTCGGCGATCAGGTCGTCCAGGGGTGGCCAGGGAATGTTCCCGTGGTCGTTGTAGAGGCTGACCAGGCCGTGCAGCGCGGTCCAGAGCATGAGGCCGGCCTGCCACTGCTGCTCCGCCGAGGGCTGCCTGCGCTCTCCCTCGGCGGCGGCCGCCAGGGAGGTCACGACGGCCTCGAGCAGTTCGGCCCCGGCGCCGTGCGCTGATCCGGGGACAAGATCGTCCGGCATCCGCCCGCCGAAGAGAGTGCGGTAATGGCCGGGCTGGCCGAGTCGGTCATCGCGGCGAGTGTGGGCACGGCGGCGCTGATCCATAGCAGCCTCGAACGAGGCGATGCCACCCGCAGATTCCCCGCGCAGCGGACGCTCGCAATATTGGCCCCTAATCAACCAGATAGCGGCTACTTAAAGCCAAAAGGATGATATGGGGAATTTTTTACAGTCGCGGCCCCTGACTCCCCTCCGTGGCGAGCGGCATCATGGTCGACGCAATCAGGGCTTAAAGGAACTGGTTCATCGAAACTGATAGGAAACGGGGAAATGAAGCTTCACAGGCATATAGCCGCACTGGCGGCTACCGCGGCGCTGGCGGGCATGTCAATGCTGGACGCCACGCCCGTTCAGGCGGCGTCTGTCCCAACGGCGGCCTCCGCGAGCAGCACTGCGACACAGGGGTGGAGTTGTCGCGAAGCCACCGCCTCGGTCACCGGTGCGCGCATCAGCGCGAGCATCTGCTGGAAGGGCAGCACGGCCAAGGCGGCTGGCCAGGTCTACGACACCAAGGGAGACCGCCACAGCGGCTGTGGTCAGGTCCTCAAGAGCACGAGCAGCGCGCTCAACTACTGCGCCCGCAGGGGCGCGGGTACGTCGGTGCACTTTGTCACCGGCGAGTTCCACTTCAGCCATCCTGTATGGATCAGGGCTTGTACTGAGCACGGGTCCACCCACGGGAGGGCGTGCTCCGCCTGGCGCTGACCCTGGGCTGGTAGGACGGCGGGAGCGGCCCGGCGGAACGCTGGCGGGCCGCTCCTTTTGCGTATTGCTACGCCACAGACGGGCGCCCGGGTGGACGGTCGCTGGGCGCACGCATCGAGTCGCGATTACATGCTGATTGGATGGCTCGGGCGCCGCGCATTGTCGTCCAGCCGCCCTCACCCACCGGCGTACCAGGGTGCCGGCGTAGGCACGGTCGGCCCATACGATCGTGATCTCCGGGTGTGTGCGCCGCAGCCGGGTCAGCATCGTCCGGGCGGCCTGGGTGTCGTCGGTTCCTCATCCGTGACCGGGCCAGCAAGTTCACCGCCGCATTCGACGCCGTCTTCGCCGGCAACGGCATAGCCGTCATCCCGACGCCGCAGAGCCCCCTGGTCAAACGCGTCCGCCGAACGATGGATACGCACAGCCCGCGCCGAATGCACCGACCGAATCCTCATCACCGGCGAACGACACCTCCGTGCCGTCCTCACCACGTACGCCGAGCACTACAACACCGGACGGGCCCACCGCAGCCTCGACCTACGCGCCCCAGACGACCACCCGAGCGGCCCGGCGAGCGCAGGGGTGTCAGCCGACACTGGTATTGGGCTTGCCGTCCCATGCCACCGGCAGGCCGGCCGGTCGGATGAAGGCCACGTCGTACTCCCATGGGATGTCGCGTTCGTTCATCCCGAGGATGAGGCTCGGGAAGCGGTCGAACAGTGCCTGATAGGCGACGCGGAGGAACAGCTGCAGTGCGTTTTCCTGCACCGCCGGATGTTCGGCGATGCAGGATGCGTGAGCGGTTGCCCGCATCCCAGGCGGATCAGAGGTCGGCACCCTACGCCAAATGCGGGTAGTCGGTGTAGCCACGGTGGTCACCGCCGTAGAAGGTGGTGCTGTCGGGCTGGTTGAGCGGGGCTCCGGTCCGCCAGCGCTGTACCAGGTCGGGGTTGGCGATGAAGGCACGCCCGACCGCGACAAGGTCGGCCTGTCCGGTGGTGACCAGTTCCTGTGCGGCGGTGACGTCGGTGACGGGGTCCCAGCCGTTGCTGACGATGTGGGAGCCGCCGAAGCGCTCTGCGAGGTCGGTGAGCAGCGGGGAGGCGGGGTCGCCGATGGCGTGCAGGTAGGCCAGGCCCATCCCGGACAGCGCGTCGACGAGGGTGCGGTACGTGGCCGCGGTGAGGTGGGGGTCGGTCTCCAGCGCGCCGTGGAGGTTGATGGCGGGGGAGATGCGGATGCCGACGCGTTCGCTGCCGATGGCGTCGCTGACGGCCTGTGCCACGTCGATGACGAAGCGGGCACGGGCCTGGGGGGAACCGCCGTAGTGGTCGGTGCGCTGGTTGGTGGAGGGAGCGAGGAATTGGTGCAGGAGGTAGCCATTGGCGCT
Organism: Streptomyces iranensis; assembly: GCF_017874715.1. Classification (GTDB taxonomy): domain Bacteria; phylum Actinomycetota; class Actinomycetes; order Streptomycetales; family Streptomycetaceae; genus Streptomyces; species Streptomyces iranensis. Next base: position 132,718 of record NZ_JAGGLR010000031.1, read on the forward strand.
GTGCAGTTCGATGCCGTCCAGGCCGGCGGCAATGGCGGCAGTGGCGGCGCGGGTGAATTCGTCGATGACGGCAGGAATGTCCTCGGTGGCCAGGGCGCGCGGGGTGGGGTGGGGCTGCGGGCCGGCCGGGGTGAACATCTCGCCCGGTGCGGCGATGGCGCTGGGGGCGATGGTTTCGGCCCGGTGCTTGTTGTCGGGGTGGGAGATGCGTCCGGCGTGCATGAGCTGGGCCACGATTCGGCCGCCTGCCTGGTGCACGCCGGCGGCGACGGTACGCCAGGCTTCGATCTGTTCGCTGGTGTGCAGGCCGGGCGAGTTCATGTAGCCCTGTCCGACCGCGCTGGGCTGCACCCCCTCGGTGACGATCAGCCCGGCGGTGGCCCGCTGAGTGTAGTAGGTCGTCATGAGGCTGGTGGGGACACCGTCGGGGGTGGCCCGGTTGCGGGTCATGGGGGCCATGACGATGCGGTTGTTCAGCGTCCACTTGCCCACCGTGACGGGCGCGAAGAGGTCAGTCATGAAGGTAACTCCTGAAGCGGGGTTGTGCAGTGTGCGTGGGGTGCGGAAGGTCAGGCGAGGCGGCGTACGGCAACGACCGTGTCGGTGACGGTCGCGGTCTGACCACCGGGGCCGGTGGCCACCCGCTGCGGGGTGGCCAGGCGCTGGGGTGTCCACCGCGCCGTGTCGAGGGCGAGTTCGTCGTAGATGTCTTCCGGGCTGGGGAAGCGGGTGTCGGGATCGGTGTTCCAGGCCCAGGGGCGTACCGAGCCGTGGTCGACGATCAGGAGGATCCCGCCGGGAGTGAGCGCGTGTGCGGCGCGGCGCAGGACGCTGGCACGCGGGAAGGCGTAGGGGGTCTGCAGGTACTGGGCCGAGATGAGGTCGAAAGTGCCGGAGGGGAAGGTCTCTGCCAGGTCGTGCTGTTCGGTGCGCACACTGCTCTCGAGGCCGTTTCGGGCGGCGAGCCGGCTGGTGCGCTGCAGGGCGGTGGGGGCGATATCGACTGCGGTGACGTGCCATTCGTGGGTGGCGAGCCAGAGGGTGTCTCCGCCTTCGCCGCAGCCCAGGTCGAGGGCGTGGCCGGGTGTGAGGTGCCGGGCCGTCTCGGCGAGCAGAGGATTCGCGGTGTCCTTCCAGACGCTGCCCTTGCCGCGGTAGAGCTGCTCCCAGAAGCTGGCAGCATCGTTGGCGGCATGGATTTCGCGGATGCACTCGTCCATCGCGTGTGCCTCTCCTTCGGATAACTTCGGGGCGGATTGGGGCCGGGGCTCGGGTGAGCTCAGTGGCCCGGGGCGGGTGCGGCCGCGTCGCCGGCCGTGCTCTTGGGCGTCTTCACCAGGGCGAGTAGTGCGACAACGGCGGCGGCCAGGAAAGCGCCCGCCACGATGAACGCGATGCGGTAGCCGTGGAGGTAGGTCTCCAACTGCACGGCCTGGGGGGCCTGCCCGGGGCTTTCGCTGCGGGAGGTGAGGTAGCCGGTGACGGCGGAGGCGTAGAGGGTGTTGAGCAGGGCGGGGCCCAGGGCAGCGCCGATCTGCTGGCTGGTGCTCAGGGCAGCGCTGGCGACACCGGCGTCGTGTGGATCAACGCCGGACAGGGCCACGTTGGGGCCGGCCAGGAAGAACAGGCCGACGCCGACACTGACGAGGATCTGGGTCGGGAGGACTTCGCCCGCGTAGCCGGACGCGGTATCGAGTCGGGTGAGCCAGAACAGTCCCACCGTGGCCAGCGTGCTTCCTGCCGCCATCAGGGTCTTGGGGCCGAGGCGGGTGACCAGCGGGGCACCGAGGGTGGTGGTGGCGATGATGCCGACGCTGAAGGGCAGGAAGGCGCATCCGGCCCGCAGGGGTGTGTAGTGGAGGTTGACCTGCAGGAAGTAGGTCATGAAGAGGTTCATGCCGAACATGCCGGCACCGATGAGGAGGTTGGCCAGGAACACGCCGGCACGGGAGCGGTCGAGGATCACGCGCAGCGGGAGGAGCGGGTGGGCGCTGCGGTGCTCGACCACGACGAACGCAGTCAGAAGAACCACGGCGGCGGCCAGGAGCAGCAGTGTTGCCGGGGCGGTCCAGCCAACGCCGTCGGCGGCCTGGGCGAAGCCGTAGACGAGGGCGACGAGTCCGCCGGTCACCAGCACGGCTCCGGGGACGTCGTAGTGACGGTCACCCGCGGCGCGGCTTTCACGGATGTAGGGGAGGGTGGCGAGGGCTGCAGCCAGGGCGATGGGGACGTTGATGTACATGCACCAGCGCCAGCCCGCGTATTGCGTCAGCACACCGCCCAGCAGCAGCCCGACGGCACCGCCCCCGCCCTGGAACGCGCCGAAGGCGCCGAAAGCCTTCGCGCGTTCCTTGGGGTCGGTGAAGGCCACGGTGATCAGGGAGAGGGCGGCCGGGGCGAGGAGGGCGGCGAAAGTTCCCTGCAGGGCGCGGGCTGCGAACAGCATGTTCGGGTTGAGAGCGAGGCCGCCGAGCATGGAGGCGGCGGCGAAGCCGAGCAGGCCGATGAGGAGGATCTTCTTGCGGCCGGCGAAGTCGGCGATGCGGCCGCCGAGCAGGAGCAGGCCGCCGGAGGCCAGTGCGTAAGCGGTGATCATCCACTGGCGGCTGGCGTCACTCATGCCGAGGTCGCTCTGGGCCTGGGGCAGAGCGATGTTCACGATGGACACGTCGAGGACGACCATCAGGGTCGCCACGGATGCCACGATGAGCGTCATCCACCGATGGGGGTCCGGCGTGGTGGGGTCGGGCGCCCTATGGGCGCGGTGGGCGGGGCTGGTCATTGAAATCTCTCCTGAGCCGGAACCGAAGATGGGGCGACGAGGCGGCGGGCGCCGTTGCATGGCCAGGAGGCTGAAACAAGTCGTGCCGAAGATGCAAACTCTCATGCTCTTTTGGCAAGGTGGATGTCATGACGAATATCGATCGGGTCCTGACGGCGATCGGACCGAGACTGCGGGCGCTGCGCCTGCAGCGCGGTATCACGCTGGCCGCCCTCTCCCAGACCACAGGGATCTCCGAAAGCACGCTCTCCCGGTTGGAGAGCGGCGGCCGCAAAGCGAATCTGGAGCTCCTGCTCCCCCTGGCCCACGTCTACCAGGTCCCCCTGGACGAGCTGGTCGGGGCGCCCGAGACAGGCGATCCGCGCGTGCATCTGCGGCCCGTCACCCGCGACGGCATGACCTATGTGCCACTGAGCCGCCGCCCCGGCGGGCTGCACGCCCACAAACTCGTCATCAGCCCCAGCGGTGGCGAGCCTGAGCCGAACATCCACGAGGGCTACGAGTGGATCTACGTGCTGGACGGCCGGCTGCGCCTGCTCCTCGGCGAGCGCTCCCTGCTCCTCACACCAGGTGAAGTGGCGGAATTCGACACCCATGTGCCGCACTGGCTAGGCGCCGACGACGATCAGCCGGTGGAGCTGTTGGTCATCTTCGGCAAGCAGGGCGAGCGGGCCCACCTCAGGGCCCGCCCAACCTGACCGCATCGCGGTCACCCCGTACCGGGCAGCAGGGAGTCGAGGCCATGCCGCCGTTCGCCCAGCACATGCTCGGTGACCTGCGCCTCGATTGCGGCACTGAAGTCCTCACGCGGGGCAGCGCGCCGGCGTACAAGGGCCTCGTCAGTGTCGGCGTTGACGAGGTCGGCGTTGATGGCCGCCGCGGCCGTCGCACCGCCGGCCTGCGCCTGGACGAGCCCGGCCAACACATCGGCAACATTGCCGGCCACCCAGACGCCGGGGACATCCGTTGCGCCGCCGGCATCGGATGGCACATAGGTGCCGACGCCCATTGGGTGCGGCGCCGGGCCTATGCCGAGGCCGGCCAGGACTTCGCCCTGCGCGAGAAACTGCGGGGCCACCGCCAGAGAATGCACCGGGGCCACCAGCTTCGAGGAGAGCCGGACGCCTCGGAGCCTGTCGTCCACGACCTCCAGGCCGGTCACCTCTCCCTGCACAACCTCGATGCCACGGGCCGCCAAACGCTCCCACTGCTCCTCTTCAGGCTCCGGCCCCGTGTGCAGGAAGAGCGTCACCAGGCTGGACCACTGGCGAAACAACAGCGCCTGATGCACTGAGGCTGCACTGAGCCGGGTCAGACTGCGGAACGGCCGCCGTCGGCGGCGACGATCGCCCCGGTTGTGAAGCTGGCCCGGTCACTGGTCAGGAAGGCGACCACCTCGGCGACTTCGGTCGGGTCGGCCACCCGGACCAGCGGCACCGTGTCGCCGTATCCGCCGACATCTTGGCCGAGTGACTCGACCGCCTTCGACGAGCGCATCGGACCCGGCGAGACGGCGTTGACGCGGACGTTCGCCTGGGCGAACTGGGCGGCCCAGGCACGGGTCAGGGACTCCAGCGCCGCCTTGGTCGCGCCGAGCAGGACCGCGGCGTTGTTGATAAGAATATTGACGGGGCCGACCGCGTCGGCGAGCCGCCGCACGTGTCGACCTTGCTCAGATCAGCCGACAGGAAGCGGAGTCGCCCGCCGAGATTCTCAACCACCTGGGCACCGCGCCGCGGGTCGCGTCCGGTGACCGTGACATCAGCACCGCCGGAGGCGAGGATCCGCGCCACCGCGTACCCCAGCCCACCGATGGCACCGGCGCCGGTGACCAGTGCGTTCTTTCCCTTGAAATCCATGAGTGGCCTTCGTCGGGTCAGCGCGCCGCGGCGGCCGCGTTACGGATCCAGCTGCGGAATTCGATCGCCAGATGCTCGCAGTGACCCTCGATCATCGAGTCCGGGGCGGCCGACGGATAGACGACGCGCACCACCACGTTCGCGCCGGTCTCGGTGTCCCGCGCCTGGTGCAGGCAGTACGCGAAGGGAGTAGCGTCGTCCAGGCTGAGCAGGGCGTTTATCAGCGTCACCGGGTAGGACGCGTCGAGGAATGCACTGACAGCGGCGGGCAGTTCGCGCGCTACCGAGACCTTGAACCGGGTGAGGTGGCCGCCGATCGTCTCCACCATGCCGCCCGTGTAGGTGGGCGGTTCGACGTAGTGCTCGGGGTGGGCGTTGACGAGCAGTGACTTGTCCTGGAAGCGGCCGGTGCCGGCTTGCGCGGCGAACCAGCTGGCCAGGTCGGTGCCGCTGAGCCCGCGGACGGTGAACTCGGTGCGCGACTCACGGAAAGTGCCTCCCGAGGCCGCGACGAGCTCCTTGTGGTAGCGGTCGCCGGCGTCGATCTGCTCGGCGAGCAGGTCCATCATCACCTGGCCGCCTGCCACGTTCTTCAGGTTCATCAAGGCCCGGCGTGCTGCCTTGAGCTCCCACCGGTCGACTTCGGTCTCGTCGAAGGTGCGGCCCATGGTGTGCACATCGACGGTCACGAGGGTGGTCTGCTGTGCTTCGGTGTGGGTGTTCACGTGTGTTTCCTGATCAGTTTGGGGAGTCGGCCATCCGGCAGACTCCAGGTGGTAGCCAGCGGCAGGTGAGCACTACTCGTGCCTGGACTGTTGAGTCCTGATGAAGGACCGTGCCCCTGCCGTTCGGCCCGGAGAGTGGACGTCGCCCTGGCCCGCTACGTCCACAACGACCGGCTCATCGACGCCCTGCTCACCCAGGCATTAAGCACCCTGCGCGTCTCGCCCAACGCCCACGCCTACCACCAGCGGCAACGCGCCCGCGGAGTCGGCCACAACGCCGCCCTGCGCCAGCTCGCCAACCGGCTCGTGGGCATACTCCACGGATGCCTCGAAACTGGCACCCGCTACGACGAGGCAACCGCCTGGTCGCATCACGCGGAACTGGCTACGGGGTGACATCTACGCTCCTGGGAAGTCTTTCATGGCAGGAGGCGGGCAATGCAGATGCGGCGACGGTCCAGCTGCGCACACGGAATGCGCCAGCCCGTTTGCTGCCCGCCCAAATCCACAACAAGATGCAGTCATGCATCTTGCAAGCCCGGAGCCCGCCCCCCCGCCGCCGTCGGCGCGGCGCAGAACTGCAGGCCGCCCTACTTGACGCCGCCTGGGAAGAGCTGATGGAACGCGGCTACGCGGGCCTCACCTTCGCCGCGGTAGCGGACGGTGCCGGCACCAGTCGCCCGGTCGTCAACCGTCACTGGGCGACCAAGGCCATGCTGGTCCGTGATGCCATCGGCCATGCCAGCGACAAGTTCCCGCTCACCGATCCCGACACCGGATCGCTGCGCGATGACACGATCGGGCTGCTCGAACAGCTCAACGGGGCGTTCACTGTGTTCGCTGTCGCCATGACCGCACAGTTGGCCGCCTACTTCGAAGAGATGGGAACAACACCCGCCGAGCTGCGTGCGTCCCTGATCGATGAGAGGTGGGAGCTGATCGAGTCCGTCGCGCAGCGCGCCGTCGAGCGAGGAGAGATCGATGGTTCGAAGCTGACTCCGCGAATCACACGGTTGCCCTTTGACCTGCTCCGACACGAAGTGCTCATGGACCTGGCGCCAATGTCCGCGCACGCCATCCAGGAGATCGTTGACACGATCTTCATCCCCCTGCTCACATAAGACCCTGCTTAGGGCGTGCAGATCTTTAACTCGTGGCTTTCCATTCGGTGGTTCGTTGGTCTGGCATGAGCGGGTTGGATTGAGGAGTTCACACCGCAGTGTCCCGATCATTCTCTCGCAGTGCGCGTTCATCCGCGGGGACCGCGGGGCGGTCCTCAGGGTTTCGATGCCCTCGGCTTCGAAGACTGCGTCGGAGGATTTGGTGTATTTGCTGTCCTGGTCACGGATCAGGAAGCGCAGTGACTCCAGGCGCATGCCCTCGGCGAGGGCAAGGTTGCGGGCCTGCTGGGCCGTCCACTGAGCGGTCGGATGTGCGGTCACCCCGGCGACGTGGAGGCGGCGTGTACCGTGCTGGAGGAAGACCAGCGCGTAGACCCGGCGAAGGTCCGCCGGGCCGATGTGCAGGAAGTCGCAGGCGATGATGGAGCTGGCCTGAGCCATAAGGAACTCGCGCCATGTCGTCCCCATGCGGCGGGGAGCCGGATCGACACCGGCTGCAGTCAAGATCTTCCACACCGTGGAGGCGCCGATCCCGTGGCCCAGCCGGGCGAGCTCGCCGTGGATTCTGCGGCAGCCCCAGCGCGGGTTCTCCCGCGCCAGCCGCAGCACCAACTTCTTCACAGATTCCGCTATCGGCGGTCGGCCTGGCTTGCTCCGGCAACGACTGTGGTCCCTGTGCCGCTCGAGAATACGATTCGATGCTGTGTACTGCGGCGATGCCGTTCAGGCAGCCTGGCGGTACTCGTTGATCAGGCCACCGAGAACGGGCCGTCGTTCGATTCGATGGGGTGTGAGGTCGTTGACGTGGGCCAGGGCGGGTGGTTCGGCACTGTCCGGGGGGAGTTGCTGCCGGGAGTGGTGGGGGCGGTGCTGGTTGTAGTGCCGGATGTACTCGGTCAGCACCTTCACGGCATGGGCTTCGTTGTAGATCAGGATCCGGGCGAGGACTTCGCGGCGTAGGGTGCCCACGGCTCGCTCGCAGACTGCGTTCGCCTTCCGTGCCCGGGGCGGGCTGAGCAGGATCTCCATGTCGTCGGCCTGGAAGACGGCGACGAAGGCGTTGGTGTACTTGCTGTCCCGGTCCCGGAGGAGGAAGTGCAGGGAGTCCATCCGGCGCCCCAGCGTCATGGTGAGGTTCCTGGCCTGTTGGAGGGTCCATGGGGCGGTGGGGTGCGCGGTGACGCCGGCGAGGTGAACACGCCGGGTGCCGTGTTCGATGAAGACCAGGGCGTACAGGCGCTTGAGGGAGATGGTGTCGATGTGGAGGAAGTCGGCGGCGAGGATGCCATGGGCCTGGGCGGTGAGGAATTCACGCCAGGTCGGGCCGGAGCGCTGCGGAGCGGGATCGATGCCGGCCGCATGCAGATCTCCCAGACCGTGGACGGGTCGATCTGGTAGCCGAGGCATGCAAGTTCGCCCTGTATACGGCGGTGGCCCCATGCACTGTTCTCTTTGGCCAGGCGCAGGATGAGCTGTTTGACAGTGGGCGTGGTGGACGGCCTGCCGGGGCGGCGGTGCTGGGGGAACGTCCACTTGCGCGCAATGAGTTGCCGGTGCCAGGCCAGCAGCGTGGTGGGGGTGACAGAGAACACGTGACGCCAGTGTTCACGCGGGACCAGCCGGGAAAGGACGGCGAGCCAGATTCGGTCGGCGGGCTCGTAGCGGACTCGGGCGATCTGGCGGCGCAACACCGCGTTCTCGTGCCGCAACGCCCAAGACCTCCGCCTCCTTCGCCACGCGGCAGCGCAGCACGGCAGCGGGCACCTTGATCAGGTTCCGGACCAGCGCGGTGACGATTGAAAGTGGCATCGGCAGATCATCCCAGGTGCCGTGCAGGCCGCCCCCTGCGCGGAGAAGTTGCAGGCCAGACCCAGAATCGTATTTCCGAGCGGGACAGGCAGACGCAGTTTCACCTGGACCGATTACCGCGACCTGCTCATCGCCGCCCATCAGCAACTCGGCGCACTGATTGTCCTCATCCGGGACAACCTGAACGTCCACAAGGACGCCCGGTTGAGAGCGTTCATCGATGCTCACGACTGGATCACCTGCTACCTCCTGCCGGCCTACGTACCCGACCTCAACCCCGTCGAGGGCCTCTGGTCACTGCTGCGACGCAGCAGCCAGGCCAACACCGCCTTCACCGACCCAGACCACCTGATGCGCACCCCCCGGCATGGCCTCCGCCAGATCCAATACCGCAGCAACCTCATCGAAGGATGCCTCGCCGATACCGGTCTCACCTTGACGACATCACGCCAACAAGCTCAGTAGTGCTGCTCGCGGGTTCTCGGACGGCGTGGCGCAACGCCGGATGTTCTGTGCAATCCCTCTCAGGAAGGGGTTGCTTCGCTGGGCTCCGCTGTACCGGCGGCCGTGTTTGGGGCGGCAGTGGAGTAGAAGACGGATCGCTTCTGCTTGGTGCGGTGAGCTTCGCCCTTGGCGACGAGTGACTCCAGAGTGCTGCGCACGACAGTGGCTTTGATCTCCCGGTCTGAAATAGCCTGAGTGAGGGCGGCGGTGACCTCGATTGCCGAGCGTGGTTCGCCGTGCTGGGCGAGGTCGTCACGGATGAGGTCCCGGAGCGTGGGTGCACCCGCTTTCCGCGCGTGCTTGGGGCGGTTGCTGGCCGACTCTGCCCTCTTCCGTTTGCCGGTGGTCGTGCTGGTGTTCTTCTTCGGCTTGCGTGCTGCTGGCAGCGATGCAGTCTTCCGTGCAGCGGACGAGCCATTCTCCAAGCTGCTGACGTCGGTGTTCTCGGGTACGTTACCGGTGGCTTCGTCACCGAGGGTCTGCCGCATGCTGAGCAGGAGCGCCCGGTTGTTTTCCAGCGCCGACAGTTGCTGCTGCAGTGCCGTGATTTCAGAGCTGACGCGTTCGTGTTCGGCGGAGTTGCGTTCCAGATCGGCGGTGATCTGCGCCGCGTATTGCGACTTCAGAGTAGTGTTGCTGGCGGAGGTGTCCACCACAAGCTCCCTTGTCTGGGTCGTTTTCATGTTGGTGGTGGATGGTACCTCTGCGCGACGGCTAGTACTGCAACGGTGCTTGCCGTGACTGCCGGCCAGCTCAGTCGTTGGTCCGGTTATGGGTGGGGACCTTGCTGATGTCAGGTTGTGGGCCGGGGAACTGAGTGCGGTGTACGAGCGGTTCGTGCACCGGTTCAACCGGGAGGAGCCACGTCAGTCGGCGCTCGTGCCGTTGGCGGAGCCTGGTGCGCCCAGCCATCCCTCGATGGATGCTTTGCGACGTTCTTGCCGGTCAGGTCTCCTCGGACGTCAAAGGGCACTCCGCTCTGGTCATACGCCCGCCGCCATTTGTGGTGGTGGAAGACGTGCTGGCGGTTACTTGCCGTCGTCCTCGCGCTCGAGGGCTTCCAGCGCCCGCCGCGTGACCTCGTCCACCGGGCCCAGGGAGGAGATCGTGACCGCGAGGCCCTGCGTCTTGTAGTACTCGATGATCGGCTCGGTCTGCGTGTAGTAGATCTCGAGCCGCTTGCGGACGGTCTCCTCGGAGTCGTCGTCGCGCTGGTAGAGCTCACCGCCGCAGACGTCGCACACGCCCTGCTTCTTCGGCGGGCTGTACGACACGTGGAACACGTGTGCCGACCGGCCGCGGCAGATGCGCCGGCCGGCGATGCGCTTGATGACCTCTCCCTCGGGGACTTCGAGGTCAAGAACCGCGTCCAGCTTGATGGCCTCGGTCTTCAGCAGCTCGTCGAGCGCCTCGGCCTGCGAGACGTTGCGCGGGAAACCGTCGAGCAGGAAGCCGTTCTCGGCATCCGGCTGTTGCATGCGGTCCTTCGCCATCGCGATGGTGAGCTCGTCGGAGACGAGGTTGCCGGCGTCCATGGCGACCTTCGCGAGTTTCCCCAGCTTGGTCTGCCGGCTGATGTTGGCCCGGAACAGATCGCCCGTAGAGATGTGCGGGATCGACAGCTTCCCGGCCAGGCGTGTGGCCTGAGTGCCCTTTCCAGCGCCCGGCGGCCCGACGAGGACGATGCGCATCAACGGAGGAACCCTTCGTCCTCGCGCTGCTGGAACTCATCAGCGGCGGAGGCGCTTGCCGACGGCTTGGAGACGACCTCGCCGATCCGGCCACCCACGGCCAGATACGAACGACTGACTGACGGTGCGGCTGGTCGGGGAATGGCCGGAGCCCCAGACCACTTTCGTTCGATTCCGCTCAGAGCCTTCATCACATGTCCAATCGTCTGGGTGGTGCGTCTGCTCGGCTCGCCGTGGGAAGGGCGGACAGGTTGGTTGCGACCGTCCGGCGGCACGGCGCGGCTTGTCAGGGCGGGTGCCGCGCCGTGCCGCCGGACGGAGTGGGTGGGGAGCTGTTGCCCCATGGGGTGGTGGTACGGGTCGGCTGTGCCGGGACCGTCCGGCGGTACGTCTTTTCGGCAGGACAGGGGCGTGCCGCCGGACGGGGTATGAGAGGCGAATCCCCGGCGAGGGGACGGCGCGGCGGACCGGTTGTGCATGGTGGCTGCCGCGGTCAACTCCTGGTGCGACCCAGCACGGTGTTGTCGAGGGGCGACGTCGATGGTGTGAGACGCGGTCGGCGCGGACGGTGAGTGCGGTTTGCTCTTTTGTACCGGCCCCTGCGCACGGAGGCTGCCGGGTTCTTCCTCAATCGATGAGGTCGAGGGCGGTGGTGACGATGCTGTCCGTGTCGATGCGGTGGTAGCGGTAGACGTCCTCGATCGCCCCGGACTGGCCGAACCGGGTCACGCCGAGGGCGCTGACGGGAACGTTCTGGATCGTGCTCAGGAAAGCCAAGGTGTGGGGATGCCCGTCCAGGACGGTGACCAGCGGGGTGGCCCGGTCGAGGGGGAAGACCTGGTCGAGGATCCAGGCCGGGTCGTCCGACAGGCCGCGACGGGCCTGGAGTGCGCGGAAGAGTAGGTCCGGGCTGGTCACGCACACAACGTCGGCGCCATGCCCGAGGGCGGCGAGCCGGTCGGCGGCGGCCAGGGCCTCCGGGACCAAAGCGCCCATCGCGGCGAGTGTCACCACGGGCTTCTCGTACTGCCGCAGCCGGTAGGCCCCGGCGGTCACATGTCGGCGACGGCGTTCGCGAGCGGCCGGGTCGCTGGGCACCGCGGCTGTCGACTGGTCGATGGGTCGGGTCGACAGCCGCAGATAGGCCGACGTGCCCTCTGGACTGGCCAAGTTGCCGAGTGCGGCGAGCAGGCACCATTCGGTGTCGATCGCGAACGCCGGCTCATAGGTGACGCAGCCGGGCTGTTCAATGCCCAGCGAGGGGGTGGTGATCGACTGGTGGGCGCCGCCCTCCGGGGCGAGGGTGACACCGGAGGGGGTGCCGACCAAGATCGATTGGCCACCGGCATAGATGCCGAACGACCAAGGCTCCAAGGCCCGGTTGACGAAGGGATCGTAGACGACGCCGATCGGCAGCAGCGGCTGGCCCCACCGACTCCAGGTGGCGCCCAGCTCGCCGAGGAGACCGACCAGGTTGGTCTCCGCGATGCCCAGCTCCACGTGCTGACCGGTCGGCTGCTCGCGCCAGTGCAGGATGGTCTCGGCGTCGTCGGCGAACCAGTTGGGGCGCTCGGCCGGGGACCACACACCGACCTTGTTGAGCCAGCCGCCGAGGTTGGTGGTGGAGCTGACGTCCGGGCTGACGGTCACGATCCGGGCGGCCGCCTCCGGCGCCCGCCGGGTGAGATCCAGCAGGACGCGGCCGAGAGCCTGCTGAGTGTTCCCGATGCCGGTAGGGGCCGGGCGCGCTAGGTCGGCGGGGACGGCAGGGGGCTTTTGGGGCGCCTGTTCGGGGCGGTGCAGCCGCTGGGCGGCCGCCGCGCACAGGGCCGCTTCCGCCGAACCCGCACCGAAACGCGTCCACGGGTCGTCGAGATCGGTTCCCAGGCGGTCGGCCAGTGCACTCATCTGGTCGGCCGTCAGGAGCGAGGAGTGGTTTTGCGGGTGGCCCTCGGTGGGGAGCCCGTAGCCCTTGACCGTGTAGGCGAAGATCACGGTCGGGCGGGTGTCGTCGACACCGGCGAACGCATCCGACAGCGCGCCGATGTCGTGGCCGCCCAGGTTGCGCAGCGCCGCCAGGAGCGAGGCGTCGTCCAGGGGGGCGATGAGGTCGGCGATCGGCCCGGCGGTCGAGCCGGTGCCGGGCAAGCGCTCGCGCAGCTCGTCGGCGGAGCAGCGCAGCAGGCGCTGGTATTCGGGGTTGCCCATGGCATCGATACGAGCGCGCAGGGCCTCGCCGCCGGGCCGGGTGAACAACCCCTGCAGGAGATGCCCGTACTTGAGGGTGATGACCTGCCACCCGGCCGCGGCGAACATACCCTGCAGCTTGTCCGCGGCGATGCCGGGGATGACCCGGTCGAGGGACTGCCGGTTGAGGTCGACGACCCACACCGCTTCGCCCAGGCCCGGCACCATCGGATCCTGGATGGCTTCCCAGATCGCGCCTTCGTCCAGCTCGGCGTCGCCGAGCAGGGAGTACTGGCGCCCCCTCCCGGCACCGCCGAAGCGCCCCTCCACGTAACGCCGGGCGAGAGCGCCCCACAGGGGAGCGGTGGCGCCGATACCGACCGAACCGGTGGAGTAGTCGACCGGGTCGGGGTCCTTGGAACGACTGGGGTAGCTCTGCAGGCCACCGAAGGCGCGCAGCGTGGTCAGGTAGGACTCGTCCAGCTCGCCCAGCAAGTAGTTGATCGCGTGCAACACCGGTGAGGCATGAGGCTTGACCGACACCCGGTCCTCGGCAGTCAGTGCGTGAAACCACAGCGCCGTCATGATCGAGGTCATCGAGGCACTGGACGCCTGGTGACCGCCCACCTTCAGTCCCGAAGGGTTCGGTCGCACCCGGTTGGCGTGATCGATGATCGCGGTGGACAGCCACAGCACCCGCTGTTCGACCGACTCCAGCGCAACAAGCTCCTCCGCCCGGGCAGGACCGCCGCTGCCGCCGGCCGGCCTTGGTTCCGCCACCATCACAGACCACCTCCGCATTCGGCACCATGCCTGAGGGAATTCGCGTTATGCTCCGCCAGAAGGCGGGTGACTCCGCGACTGCACAGGATGTGCCTTTTAGATCGAGCATTCTGCTTGAATTCGGGCCACCTGATCGGCTGGCCCAGGGCGCTGGACCGGTTCGCACCGGCCTTAAGACGCGGCCCTGTCACGTGCCTTGGCTGACGGCAGAGAGTCGACTGCTCGCAGGACATCCGTCAGCCATACGACCTGCCCGTCGAACTGTGACAGCTTCCAGGGCCATACCCACCGGTATGCCTTGTGCTCCCAGTTGAGAGTGAGCCGGCGTTGACTCGTGCAGGCCAAAAAAGTGTGCACGGTCCAGTCCGGCCCGCCACGAGGGTCGGCGAGACGCAGCGTGAGGCCCGCGGTCAGCTGCTCCAGAGCGCGGGCGGGCAGCAGAGTCTCCTCCCAGATCTCCTGGATGGCTTGCCGTACCGGGTCGCTGTCAGCGTCCAGATATCCGGTGATGCAGTGCCACAAGCCCGCATCATGCTGGACAGTTCCACTGCGCTTGAACAACCCGATGCGCCCTCGCCACATGAGGATGACGGCGACCACCTGCCGCTGAGACCTGGGGCGACCGGACGCATTCAGGGACTGTGCCCCTTGTGAAGCCTGGGAGACCACCCCGCGACCACCGCCTTCGGTACGGACCCCGGGGAGGGCCCGACGCGCTTCTTCATCTGGTGCCTCCTTCATGCGACGGCCTGGACCCTGCAAAAGTCCCCTTGCGGGCAGGAGCTCTTCGCGTTTCTGATCACCACCGGACGCCGTGCCTCGTGAAGCACGAGGTGTGACACGCTCTGAGGCAACCTCGCGTGCCGCCGGTCCGTTCACGTCGTTCACCGGATGCGGCTCTCGCTCCCGGCCCATGCCTTGTCCCGCAACACAAACTTCTGGATCTTTCCGGTGGAGGTCTTCGGCAGCTCGGTGAACGTGACCGTCTTCGGCGCTTTGAACCGGGCCAGCCTGCCCCGCACATGCTCGATGATCTCCGCCTCGGTGGCTGTAGCGCCTTCCCGCAGGCTCACATAGGCGGCAGGGACCTCACCCCAGCGCTCGTCCGGCACGGCGATCACCGCCACCTCCAGTACCGCCGGATGATCCATGATCGCCTGCTCCACCTCGACCGACGCGATGTTCTCCCCACCCGAGACGATCACGTCCTTCGAGCGGTCACGCAGCTCCACGTACCCGTCGGGGTGCAGGATCCCGATGTCCCCGGTCCGGAACCATCCGTCCGGCACCGCTGCCAGGGTGGCCTCCGGGTCGTCGAGGTAGCCGAGCATGAGGTTGTTGCCCCGCAACGCGATCTGCCCCGTGGTGACACCGTCCGCGGGGACGTCCGTGCCGTCGTCCGCGATCACCCGCGGCACACACGAGATCATGTTCCCGACGCCCTGGCGCGCCTTGAGCCGCGCTTGTGCCGCGGCGTCGCGGTCGTTCCACTCCGGGCGCCAGTCGCACAGCATCGCTGGGCCGTACGTCTCGGTCAGCCCGTACAGGTGCGTGACCTCGAACCCCAGCGCCGCCATCCGCCGCAGGATCGCCGGCGACGGCGGCGCCCCACCGGTGGCGATCCGCACCGTGCGGTCCAGTGGTGCGGCCTCTTGGGCGTACGCGATCATCGACAGCACCGTCGGCGCCCCGTTGAGGTGCGTGACGCCCTCCTCCCGGAGCAGTCGCCAGATCTCCGCCGGATTCACCTTCGGCAGGCAGACGTGCGTCCCAGCCGCCGCGGTCACGGCCCACGGGAACGTCCATCCGTTGCAGTGGAACATCGGCAGCGTCCACAGGTGCACGCTCGACGGCGTCAGTCCGGTGTGTCCCACCATCGCCACGGCCTGGAGGAACGCGCCCCGGTGGTGGTACATCACGCCCTTCGGGCGGCCCGTGGTCCCCGAGGTGTAGTTGATCGACAGCAGCGCCCGTTCGTCGGTCGGGGTCAGGTGCAGCGGCTCCGCCGCGGCCAGCAGATCCTCGTATTCCCGCCCCGCCCTGATCCGGTGCGGTGGGGCGTCCAGCCGGGCGAGGGCCTCGTCCACCAACGCGTCGAACGACGGGTCGTGGACCAGCACTGACACCTTGGAGTGCTCCAGGATGTAGGCGACCTCGCCCGCCGACAACCGGGTGTTCACCGCGACCAGCGGCACCCCCGCCCACGGCACCCCGTAGTGCGCCTCCAGCGACACATGCGTGTTCGGTGCCAGCACCGCCACCGGACGTCCTCCGGCCAACGAGGCCAACCCGCCCGCCAACCGCTGACACCGATCACGCAGCTCCGCATAGGTCCACCGGGACGGCCCATCCACCACCGCGACCCGATCCCCATGCGCCGCCGCAGCACGATCCAGATACGACGTCGGGGTCAACGGCTCGAAGGACAAGGAGCCCAGGTCGCGGGTCATCGCACCGCTCCGTGTACCGGGACGCCGGTCGTGATCAGGAGAATGCCGTTGTCGTGGTGTTCGGTGAGGACGTTGCCGGTGCCGTGGTTGTAGAGGCTGGTCATCGGCTGGTCTCCTTGTGGTGGCTGGGGTTGTGCGTGTCGTTGAACTGGCGGAGTGCTTCTTCGTGGGCGGGGCGGGCGGCTCGGATCTCGGCGAGTACGTCGTCGGCCGAGCGCACGACGTTGCGGGGGTGCTTGAAGCGGGGGATGACGTACTTGCCGAAGAGTTCGATCGAGCGCATCAGCTGGTCGTGGGGCAGGCTGTCGACACGCAGGACGAGTGCTTCGACGCCCATGTCCGCGTATCGCTGTACGTGTTCGATGCAGTGCTCGGGGTCGCCGACCATGAAGCCCTGGGAGCGTTCGAACATGTACTCTTCGTCGTTGAAGTCGATGTCCTTGACAGCGCCCATGTAGGCGTAGTCCTTCGACAGCTTCGACAGGCGCTCATATGCGTCGGTGGACAGCTTGGCCATCTCGAACAGGGGCTTCGCCTCGAGGCGGGCCTGGGCAGTGGTCTCGGCGCAGTGCATACCACCGGCGACTGCGACCATCTTGCGCGGCGTGATCGGGTAGGGGTGGTTGGTGGCGGCGAGAGTGTCGTCGTAGAGCTTGACCATGTTTTCGACGAGGTCGAATCCGAGGTAGAGGCCGCCCATGATGGCGCCGATACCCATCGAGGCGGCCGTCTCGACCGAGCTCGGGCTGCCGGCGGCAGCCGAAATGGGCGGGTAGGGACCCTGCAGGGGCTTGGGGACCAGGCTGCGCGGCGGAACCTTGTAGTGCTCGCCCACGTACGAGAACACGTCGTTGAGGAACGCGCTCCGGATCAGCTCGATGCCCTCACGCCACTGAGCCTTGTTCTCGGAAGGGTCCACCTCAAACGCGCGCAGGGCGAGCGTGGTGTTGCCGCGCCCGGTACCAAGCTCGACACGGCCGTTGGACAGGATGTCCTCGGTCGCCACACGCTCCGCGACGCGCAGCGCATGGTTCATCCGCGTCGGCAGCAGCGTCACCAGGTGGATGAACCGCATCCGGCTCGTCAGAGCCATCAGGTACGGGTAAAGCACTTCCGGAGCGGAGACCGAAGCCGTACCCAGAGCAACATGCTGCTCGGAACTGCCGAAGGCGTCGAAGCCCACGCGCTCTGCGAGCAGTACCTCCTCGACCAGTTCCCGGTAGCGGTGCTCATGGGTGAGCCCGACCGGGGTGTCCCCCTCAGACATGAGGATGAAGTCCATACCGATCCTTCCGTCAAATGTTAGTGGGCGATAACGTAGGTCGTAGCCCAGCCCAGGTCAAGGCCCTCAGAAGAGCGACGGGCGTTACCTTGTGATAACAACAGAGGTCGACCGGGCGCGCGGGAGGGGCCGCGACCAGAGCGACCCCGGTCACATCGCGACCGACAGCCACACAGGGCCGCACAGGCGGCCGCGGACTGACGTGACTCCCGCTTCGTTACTGCACACTAACGGATTCACCTCTCCAACCGGAGGCTTGACCGCACCCAAGCCCCGTCATATGTTATTCGTCAATAACATTCGAGGAAGGATCGACATGGACGTCATCGTCATGACTGAGGGGGACATCCCGACCGGGCTCGCACGTGAGCACCGTTACCGAGGGCCGGTCGAGGAGGCGCCACTCGCGGCGCACGTCGACGTTGATGCCTTCGGCGGCTACCACGACCCCGCCGTCCGAGCTGTCCGCGAGGTGTGGAATGGCTGATCAAGTCCAGAGGCTGGACGCGGCTGCCTTCCGTTCGGCGTTGGCCCGCTTCCCTGCCGGCGTGACGATCGTGACGACCCGAAGTGCCGGGGGCACCCCGCATGGGTTCACCGCGAGTTCCTTCGCGGCGCTGTCGCTCGATCCACCACTTGTTCTGGTTTGCCTCGACCAAGGAGCGGACTGCTTCCCAGCTTTTATAGCGGCTGAGCGGTTCGTCGTGAACATCGTGACGCCCGCGCATGCGAAGTTGGCCATGAGGTTCGCCACGAAGGGCGAGGACAAGTTCGCACACGGAAGCTTCGAGTCCGACGAGGGCGGACACCCGATACTGCCCGACGCCGCGGCGGTCATCCGCTGCGAGCTGGAGCAAGCCATCCCCGGCGGAGATCACGTCATTCTCATCGGTCGTGTGCACGACGCGCGCGTAGGCAGCGGCAAGCCGGTGATGTGGTACCGCGGTGATTTCCTCCACCTCGGGCAGAGCGTTACATGACGGACATCGGACCCGGCTCGTCAGCTCCGGTGGATCGCACGAGTGGTTCATCCACGCGCGGCGCGCGGTGTGGTGAAACCCTCCGCTCGGGCCGTACTGCGGGGCCGTCCGGTGAGTGATTCCGTGGAGGTCGACCTCGTGAAGATCGGGAACGTGCTGCACCCGGTGGCCGACATCGACGCCGCCGTGCGCTTCTACACCGACGCCTTCGGCCTGGCCACGAAGTTCGTCGACGGCGACCGCTACGCCGCCCTCGACGCCGGCAGCACCACGTTGGCCCTGACCAGCCCGGCCGAGGACGTCACCGGTGGGGTGCCCGCGGCGTCGTTCAAGGTCCCCGACGTGACCTCGGCGCTCACCGCCCTCGTACAAGGCGGCGGATCCGTAGTCCGGGAGCCCGAGCAAGGCCCGCACGAGGTCCGGGCCGTGGCACGGGACCCATGGGGCAACACCGTAGTGATCTACGGGCCGCGGTAGCGGTCAGTCCGGCAGCGGCTCGGCCTCCGCCATGCCCCGGACCGAGACGTCGTCGGATGCCCTTGACATTCCTGTTCGTGTCCCCCCCCCGGCCGTCGGCCAGATCCTCGACCTTTTGCGCGCAGGAACAAGCTGCGCGTCCGAGGCACCAATACTCGCCGGCCGAGTCACCCGCCCTCGAAGCCCGGAAGGTTTCCGTGCACCCCGTCTTCTCCTCGCCCTCACCGGAACACCCGCCGGCACCGGACCCATCGCTCGATGCCCTCCGACTGCAACACGGTGAAAGTCTCCGCGGAACCACGCGTCGTGCCCAGCGTGCATTCGTCGCCGCCAACGCTGTCCCTCTTGTCGTCGGCATCGCGTTGTCCTTGCTGACCGCCGTTCCCGCAGTTCATGTGTACGGGCACATCACTCTCGGCCTTGTCTGGGGCATCCTGCAATGCGGCCTCTTCGCCGCCACCGTGTGGGTGTACGAGACGCGATGCACAGCCTGTGATCCCGTCGAGCGGCCCCGGACCTCCGGCATACCCCAGGCCGAGACGTCGGGTGCGTCCCCCGACGACGATCCCTGGCGGTGAAGCGGTGACCGTACACATCTTGAGCGCAGGTGTACTCGACCCGATCGGTTCAGACGCCAGAGGCCCCGTGATCGTCGCCTTCCTGGTATTCATCGGGCTGTCTGTCCTGTGGCTTTTCACGCTTGCCTCGAGTCAGGAACACGAGCCGGAAAGGCTCTACATCGCGGATCGGTCACTCTCTCCGGTCTTCAACGGGTTCGCCATGGCGGGCGAGCAGATCACGGTCGTCACTCTGTTGGTGACGTCCGGGTTTATCGCTCTGTACGGCTACGACGGGTTCAGCATCGCCATCGACCTCATGCTCGCCCTCGGTGTACTGCTGCTCCTTGCTCAAAAAATACGCGACAGCGGACTTTACACTCTCGGTGACCTCTTCTCCCTGCGTGCTGCGGGGCGCGCGTCGCGGACTGCCGCGGCTCTGGTGACACTTGCGATCACCATTCCCCTTCTCATGGTCCAACTGCGGGCTACCGGCATCAGCGTGGCCCTCCTGATCGGCCGGTCGAACCATGGAACCCAAGTGGTCTGCACGGTGCTGATGGGGCTTCTCGTCGGCTTCTTCGCCGTCGTGGCAGATCTGCGAGGCACCAGTTTCATGCAGGTCGTCAAGGTGGTCGTCACCTTGATCACGCTTTCGCTGATCACGCTGCTGGCCCTCAGCAGATTCGAGTGGAACCCCGGGTATCTGCTCTCCGCGGCGGCGGAGAAGAGCATGTCGCCGAACGGATATCTGAGCCCGGGACTCTGGCCGCGCGCCGCGAACCTCGGATCACTCAACGCGATCGGCGAACACATCGTCGTTATCCTCGGTACGGCCGTGCTGCCGAACCTGATCCTGCGTGTGAGTGCCTCCCGCACCGGGCGCTCGGCACGCCGATCCATGAGCATTGCCTCGGGACTGGGTGCTGCCTTTGTCGTCCTCCTGAGCGCGGCGGGCTTCGCGGCCGCGGCCGTGGTGGGAGGCGACGTCATCCGAGCGGTTGACGACGTTGGGCAGGGGTCCCCGATTCTGCTGGCTTCGGAAGTACTCCCGCACGGCTCAGTGGCGCGCGTTGCGCTCATCACGGCCATGGCGTCCGTGGCCTTCCTCGCCGCGCTCACGACCGTGTCAAGCGTGGCCTTCGCTGCCGCTGTCACCTTCACGCGTGATGTGTTCGCTCAGGGCAAGGACCCGCGCACCCGAACCGGAGAAGCGCGGGTACTGCGTCTGGTCCTCGCCGTCCTGGTCGCCGTGAGCCTGTCGCTGTCCACAGCCATCAGCCGGTACCCGGTCGAGTCCCTGGTCATCTTCGCTCTCTGCGTTGCGGCGTCGGGTGTGTTCCCGGCGCTGATCTACACTTTCTTCTGGCCCAAGTTCAATCGCCGGGGGCTTCTCTGGTCCGTCTACGGAGGACTGCTGCTGTCCCTCGTGCTCACGGTCTCCTCACCCGTCGCCACCGGTACCAAGAACTCACTATGGCCTGAGTTGAGTTTCAACTGGTATCCGTACTACAACGCGGGCATGGTGTCCGTGCCGGCGGCACTCTTCCTCGGGTGGATCGGCAGCCTCACCTCACCAGAGAGTTCTCAACCGGTTGTCGGTGCAGTGAGTACGACGGGAAAGGAAGTCGGACGGAGGAGTACAGCCCGCCCGCGGACAGCGCGCGGTCGGCATGCAGGCTGATTCGCCGCGGTTGTGGTATCCGCAGGCTCGACGATCTCCTGCACCCGGGCGGCTTCCGCGCAGCGTTGCAGGAGATCGTGGACCTGGCCTGTCCGCTTAGGCGGGTAGCGGCTTCGACGCGGTCTTCGGTAGTCGCGCGACAGTGATCACTCCGATGAGTGCTACGGCGAGGATCCAGTAGACGGGGCTGGTTCTGCTTCCGGTACCGGCCACGAGGGCAGCGGCGACGAGTGGCGTGATGCCGCCGATGATCACGCCCAGGTTGTAGCCGATCGCGATGCCTGAGTAGCGCACGCTTGCCGGAAACAGCTCCGTGGCCAACGGCCACGTAGGCACCTGCGCCCACCCGGTGAAGAACATGAAGACCAGATAGACGGCTCCGACGGCCCAGAGGTTGGTTGCTGCGATGAGGAGTGCGAAGACCGGCCAAGCGATGACGGCGAAGATGATGTAGGACGCCAGCAGGATGGGCTTGCGGTCGTAGCGATCCGTCAACTTGCCCGCCCATGGGTAGGTGAAGGTGGCCAGGGCGATGCACAACGCTGATGTCCAGGCGACGCCTGTGGCGGAGAATCCTTCCTCCTGCAGGAAGATGGCGAAGTAGGCAACGCCGAAGTAGCCGGTGCCGTTGAACGCGATGGCCAGGCCCGCCACGCGGGCAACCGACAGCGGGTGGCTACGCAGAGCGGCCAGCATCGGGCTGCGCACGATCGCGGCCTTCTCCTTCAGCTCTTGGAATTGAGGCGACTCCTCGACCCGCAGCCGAGCCTGCAGACATACCACAGTGAGGACCAGCGAGAGGAGGAACGGGATCCGCCAGCCCCACGTTGCCATCTGGTCGGCCGGAACCAGCAGCCGGACCAGCCCTACGACGCCGGCGGCCACGGCGAACCCGAGAGTAGACCCCATGGAAACCGTCGATCCGTAGAAGCCCCGCTTGCCGGGCGGCGCCAGCTCGGCGATGTAGGTGGCAGCGCCACCGATCTCACCGCCGGCAGCGAACCCTTGGGCGAGTCGCACAACGATGACTGCGATCGTCCCGGCGACTCCAATCTGTCCGTAGGTGGGCAGCAGGCCCATCACGCCGCACGCCACGCCCATCATCACGATCGTCGCGACGAGGGCTGTCCGGCGGCCGCGGCGGTCGCCGAGGCGACTGAAGAACCAGCCACCGAGCGGACGGATGAGGTAGGACGACGCGAACACCGCGAGCGCGGACAGGGTTGAGACCGTCGGATTGTCGCTGGGGAAGAACAACGGTCCGATGGTGAGCGTCAGAAACCCATAGACACTGAAGTCGTAGTACTCGATCAGTGTCCCGACGCCGCCCGCCAGCGATGCACGCCGGGCGGACCTCAAGCTGATCGTCTTTTCGGAATGTTGTGCCGTCGTCATTGACTCTCCTTGTCACACCAGGATGGGAGACGCGCCGTTCGGCCGCCCTCGCCGCGCGAGGTCGACGCCGTCACGTTGCTCGGCGCGATCAGGGGGGTGGGTCCTGACTGGACCTTTCCGTCGGGTCAGGCCCGGAGGCACTGTGGCGAGGTCGACAGTCGCCGGTGCCCGGTGCTGCCTCAGGGGGCTGAAGCCCCAATCTCTCTGGATTCGAGCGGCGCAGCCGTCCGGGCTACCTCGTCGGTGACTGCTGATTCGACGGCTGCGGGATGGCCATCGGATGATGGGGCGCATTGATGGAGCGCCGCCGATGGCATGCCATACCTCGTGGGTCAGCAGGAACTGCGTACGCACACTCTCGATGCACTTCGCATGTGCTGACTCTGACCCGTCGTACACAGACGCGCAATGCACTGATACGACTGGACTAATTCAAATTCCACAAGTATGGATGCAGAAGAGACATGATCTGGGAGTGGCGCGCAAGAAAGGTCTGCGCCGCGGCGCCGGCTTGCACTGCTCGGCGCTGTTGTTGTGTCAGATCGGGAGCCTTCACTAATGCGACCGCGGCCGTAGGTGGTTCGCGATCACTGTGTCGTCATTCTCGCCGTACATTTCGTCGATCAGCGTAGCGAATGAATTCACTACCGCGTTCCGCTTGACCTTGCCATTCGCGGTCCGCTCGCCGCGTTCGGCCTCGAGGGGCCGAGGCAGCACACGGAAGTCCTTCAGCTGTTGCGCGCGTGCGAGGCCGGTGTTGACTCGCCCGAGCTCGGCCCGCAGGCGTTCGGACAGCGCCGTCGCAGTCAGCGCCTTGGCCTGTGTGCTCGGTTCGAGCAGCACGGTGAGGCACTTGCGCGCGTCGCCCACGACGATCGCTTCGCTGATCAGCGAGCTCTCCTTCAGCCGGGTTTCGATCGGCTGCGGATTGATCGTCTTGCCGCCGCTGGTGATGATCACGTCCTTCTTTCGGCCGATGAGGCGGATCTCACCGTGCGCGGTACGCTCAATCAGGTCGCCGGTACGGAACCAACCGTCCTGCAGAACGGCATCTGTCTCTTTGGGGTTGCGCCAGTATTCGCGAAACAGCAGTGGTGCGCGGACCAGCATTTCACCATCATGTGCGACCTCGATCTGGAAGCGTGGGTCCGAGAATTTTCGACCAATATATCCCGGGCGAGGAAACGTCTGGTCGAAATGAGCAACGGGGCAGCCGGCTGTTTCGGTGAGGCCATAGCTTTCGCGTAGATCCAGCCCCCAGATCTGCCACAGCGCGATGACGTTCTCGGGCGTCGCGGCAGAGGCGGTGAAAGCGACGCGAAGGCGGTCCAACCCGACGCTTGCCCGCAACGGCAGGAAGACACGGTGAAGCACTGCGGTGTACGCGATCCGCAGCAATACCGAAGGCTGACCACTGGACCAACGGCGCTCGACCATTCGGCGACCGACCCACATCGCGCCTTTGTAGGCGTACCGGCGCACCCGGGGCCATGCCTGCGTTCGTGCGATCAGCTCGCCGGCGACCTTCTCGTAGAAGCGCGGGGGCCACAGCAGTGCCGTCGGTCGCACGGTGCGCAATGCGTCCTCGTAGTCCTCGATGCGGCAGTACGTCACCACGAGACGTGAGAGCAGCGGAGTGAAGATCAGCAGCAGCGCCGGCGCCACGTGGGCCAGCGGCAGGAAGCCGACGATGTCGTGCTCACGGCTGTCGAGCTCCGGATAGAGGCCGACGACGGTCTGGACCGAGTGCTGAAGCGTACGGTGCGAGTGTGTGACGCCTTTCGGAGCTCCTGTGGAGCCCGACGTGTAGAAGAGAACGGCGGGGTCGTCGAGTGTCGTGGCAGCGACCATCTCGACCAGACGGTCGGATACGACGCTTGGATGCCGAGCTCCCTCTGTGCGCAGCTCCTCCCACGTTGTCCCAGTGATTGCCCCGGGCAGCGCCGACGGGGCGGTGTCCATGCCGACGACGAGCCGCAGCTTGGGTGTGCGGGCCGCGATCTCCGCCACCTTGTCGAGCTCCGTAGTTGTCTCGCCCATAAAGGCCACTGCCTCGCTGTGCGCCAGGATCTGCTCGATCTCGGCGGGCGAGTTGGTCGGGTAGACGCCGACCACCACGCCGCCGACACTCTGCACGGCCAGTGCGGCGAAGGCCCATTCCGGGCGTGCGCTGCTCATGACCGCGACGCGATCGCCGTGCCGCACGTGGTGCTCGACAAGGCCGAGCGCGATCTCGCGTACTCGGTCTCGGTACGTCCGCCATGTGATCGCGTGTACAACCCCTTCGCGCCAGTGACGCAGCGCAACGATGTTGGGCTCGGAGCGCGCACGATCAAGCAACAGCTGCGGATGCGTCCGGATCGGTTCAAAATTCATCAGATCCATCACACGGCCTCTCCGCGGATCCACGAGAGCTGACGAGCCGGGCCCGACGTCATCCATATAACACCCTGCCAAGGTGGAGGAAATCGCCGCGGTACCACGTCATCGGCTCGCAGAGTTCAACAACGGCCTTGATCCCGATATCGTCACGGCGACCATCCGCATTCCCGCGATCAACGCGCTGCTCGTCCCCGCGGACGCGAGCTGACAAGAAGAGTAGTGGCTCGATCGCCCTCCGCAGCGCACCGGAGCCTTCGGCATCCGGCCGAGTCTGCCCAGGTCCAGGCGGTCAAGGACATCGCCTCACCCAAGACACTGCGCGAGCGTTGGCCGGGGGAGATGCTGTTCGCGGTCCTGGACGACTTCTCCCTGCATCGGCACGCCAAGGTCCACCCTGGACCGCCGCCAACGACGTGGAGCCGACGCTCGCCGCCAATGGTTCCCCGACATCCGGGGCATCCCGAAGCGCCGCGTCACCTCCCGGTCACCAGCCCCGGCCTGGATCAGGTCAGCGGCTACGAGCCGCACCCTTGAAGACGCCCACTCCTGTCAGATCGCGTCCGCGGGGATGAGCAGCGCGTTGATCGCGGCGGTGCGGATGGTCGTCGCGACGATGTCGGGATCGAGGCCACTGTTGAACTGGGGTACCGCGTTGATCATCGAGAAGACGGCGTGTGTGAGAACGCGGGTCTGCGCGTCTGACAGGTCGGGCCGCAGCCGGGTGACCAGTCCGCTCCACTCTTCGGCGTAGAGGCGCATCATGCGTCGCATGCGATGGCGTTCGTCCTCGGGGACGTTGTGTTCGTTCTTCAGGAACACCAGCGTGGACGGAACGTTCTGGAGACTGCGTTTGACGTGGTAATCGATCATCTCCTCGAGTGCCTTGCGTGGATCCGTCACTTCGGCTGCCGTCTTGCGGGCATGAACCAGTAGTTCGTTGAGCGGATCCTCGAGCACGGCGATCAGCAACGCCTGCTTGCTCGGGAAGTGCCGGTAGAGCGCGGGGCCGGTCACACCGGCACGCGCGCCGATCATCTCAGTGGTGACCGCATCGAAGGCACGCTCGTTGAACAACTCTCCGGCGACCTTGATCAGCACCTGCCGACGGGTGGCGCGGGGAGACGCGGTACGGGGGGTAGGTGAGCTCGACACACGTAAAGTCTAGTCTAGGTGAGCGGCCGATAACGTGCCATTGCGTGTTCCGCGAGCAGGTCGGCCACCGCGGTCAGACAGGCGAAGCCCAGCTCAGACGACATGCCGCGCGGATCACCGAGCACCCCGCTGGGTGCGACTGCCTTGACACCGTCAGTGAATACGCGGGCCAGCAACGCGTCATCCATGGACCCGGTGAAACCTGCGGCGGCACGATCGTTCCTCACGGCGTCCGGCCGCACGGCTAGCATGATCGAACTTTCGGCGACGTCGGCATGGCCTCCGACGTGGTCGGCGAGGCCGGCGACGCGTTGAGCGGCATCGCGCCACGCGCGGAGGACCGCTGCCGAGTCTGCGAACGCGATGACATCCAGGTCGGAGGGAAACCGCGCGGCGAGCTTCGGCTCGATGTCGCTGAGCACCGGGTAGTTGCCGATATGCGCCGAGAAGATCAGAACCCGACGGAAGCCGTGCACGGCAAGGCTCGCGCAGCAGTCGGCGCAGATCGCTTCGAGCGTCTCGGCCCGCAGCGAGAGCGTTCCGGCGAAGCCGAGGTGGTGCGACGAGCAGCCGATCCGCACCGTCGGTAGCACGAGCGCGTCGCCAAGCCGCTCGGCGACAAGAACACCCAGTCGATCGGCGTGATCACTGTCGACCGACATCGGCAGGTGCGCACCGTGCTGCTCCGTGGCGCCCAGCGGCAAGACCGCCGTACGCATACCGCTCGCGATGGCACTCGCGATGTCAGACGAGGTCAAACGCTCAATCCGCAACTCGCTCACGTGTGGTCACTCCTCCTCCTGCGCCTGCTCGGCCAGTACCTCGCGGATGCGTCACTACTCGACGGATGGGGAGAGGTCCGCGGTCGAGGCTCACGCACGTTAATCATAACTAACGTCTTCCCCATCCATCGCGGCCTTGACCTGGGCTGGTCTACGTCCTACGTTATCGCCGAATAACATTCGACGGAAGGGTCGGTATGGACTTCATCCTCATGACCGAGGGGGACACCCCGGTCGGGCTCACCCATGAGCACCGCTACCGGGAACTGGTCGAGGAGGTACTGCTCGCAGAGCGCGTCGGCTTCGACGCCTTCGGCAGTTCCGAGCAGCACGTCGCCCTCGGGACGGCCTCGGTCTCCGCTCCGGAGGTGCTCTACCCCTACCTGATGGCTCTCACCAGCCGGATCCGCTTCATCCACCTCGTGACGCTGCTGCCGACACGGATGAACCACGCACTGCGCGTGGCCGAACGCGTCGCGACCGAGGACATCCTCTCCAACGGACGCGTCGAACTCGGCACCGGACGCGGCAACACCACCCTCGCCCTGCGCGCCTTCGAAGTCGACCCATCCGAGAACAAGTCCCAGTGGCGAGAAGGCGTCGAACTCATCCGCCGCGCCTTCCTCGACGACCCGTTCTCCTACGTGGGCGAGCACTACAAGATCCCGCCCCGCAGCCTGGTCCCCAAGCCCCTCCAGGCGCCCCACCCGCCCATCTCAGCCGCCGCCGGCAGCCCCAGCTCCGTCGAAACCGCGGCCACCATGGGCATCGGCGCCATCATGGGCGGCCTCTACCTCGGATTCGACCTCGTCGAAAACATGGTGAAGCTCTACGACAAAACACTCGCCGCCACCGACCACCCCCACCCGATCACACCACGCAAGATGGTCGCCATCTCGGGCGGAATGCACTGCGCCGAGACAACAGCGCAAGCCCGCACCGAGGCCAAACCCCTCTTCGAGATGGCCAAACTCTCCACCGACGCCTACGAACGGCTGTCCAAGCTCTCACAGGACTACGCCTACATGGGCGCCGTCAAAAACATCGACTTCAACGACGAGGAGTACATGTTCGAACACTCCCAAGGCTTCATGGTCGGCGACCCCCACCACTGCATCGAACACGTACAGCGATACGCCGACATGGGCGTCGACGCACTCGTACTACGCGTCGACAGCCTCCCCCACCACCAGCTACTGCGCTCGATCGAACTCTTCGGCAAATACGTCATCCCCCACTTCAAAAACCCCCGCAACGTCGTCCGCCCCGCCGACCACGTACTCGCCGACATCCGAGCCGCACGCCCCGCCCACCAAGAAGCACTCCACCACTTCCACTCCCAGCACAACCCCACACACCACAAGGAGACCAGCCGATGACCAACCTCTACAACCACGGCACCGGCGACATCCTCACCGAACACCACGACAACGGCATCCTCCAGATCACGATCAATCGACCCGACCGGTACAACTCGCTCACCCTGCCGATGTTCGAGGAGATGAACCAGATCTGGGCCGACGTCGAGCGCGACGACCAGACCCGGGTCGTCGTCATCACCGGGGCCGGCAAAGCCTTCTGTACCGGGATGGACGTCGCTCAGCCCGATCCCACGCCCCAGGATGCGCTCGCGATGCTGGAGACCGAACGCAAGCGGGTCGCGACGATGTTGCGCATCGAGAAGCCGATCATCTCCGCGATCAACGGCCCCGCGGTCGGCTACGGGCTGTCGACCGCGCTTCTCGCCGACATCAGCATCGCCGCGGACGACGCGGTGCTGATCGAAGGCCATACCAAGGTCGGTGTGACCGCCGGCGACCACGCCGCGCTCATCTGGCCGTTGCTTGTCGGCATGGCCAAGACCAAGTACTACGTGCTCACCTCCGAGAAGCTGACGGGCGCCGAGGCCGAGCGGATCGGGCTCGTGAGCCTGTCCGTTCCCCGCGAGCAGGTGCTGCCCCGCGCGCTCGAGGTCGCGTCCCAGCTGGCCCGCGGTTCCCAGCAGGCGCTCCGTTTCACCAAGCGTGCGCTCAACGCCTGGCTCACCAACGCGATGCCCCAGCACGAGCTGTCCTCGGCACTCGAGATCCTCGACTTCGCCGGTGCCGACTACGCCGAAGCACGCCAGGCTTTCCGGGAGAAGCGCCCCGTGGACTTCCCCTCCGCTCGCGCCGCCGGCGGACCGGCGAACTGAGGGAAGGCGAGCATGAGCATTGCCTCGCACAACACAGCGCCCAGCGCTGTGCACGCGTCCGACGAAGTGGACGGCGTGGTTGTACTCACTCTGAATCACCCGCCGGCGAACGCGCTCAGCAATTCGCTCGTCAGCGAGCTGTCAAAGACGCTGGAAACCCTTGCCAGCGGCCCCGGCACCCCCGCAGTGGTCCTGACGGGAGCTGGTGAGCGCTTCTTCTGCGCGGGTGGCGACATCAAGGAAGCCATCGGCTTCGGCGCCGATTCGATGGTCGAACGGATGGCGTCGTTTCACGCGCTGCTCTGCGCGTTGGAGGACTTTGCCCGGCCGCTGGTGTGTGCGGTCAACGGCTGGTGCGTCGGTGGTGGCATCGAAATGGCACTGTTCGCTGACATGGTGTACGCGTCGACTGAGGCGCGTTTCGTCTTCCCCGAGATCAACCACGGGATGCTGCCGGCCGTGAAGGGGATCACTCGAGTGCGCGGGGTCCTGGGTGACCGCGCGGCCCGGCGCCTCCTGCTGGGCGGAGAGCCCGTCGACGCGTTCGATGCGGAGAGGATGGGCATCGTCGACCAGGTGGTCGAGCAGGACGACCTGCTCGCGATCGCGATGGCGGACGCGCGGGCGGCAGCGGCGAAACCACCTGCCGTGTTCGCGGCGCTGAAACGGGCCCTTCACTCAGGGACTTCCAGTTGGCCGGTCGAAGAGCAGCTCCGCGTCACGGTTGCCGACGCGCGCACGGTCTTCGACGACCCTGCCGCCCGAGCTGCCCGCGAGGGATATCATGGTTGATCAATTTCAAGGGCTGGACCCGGCCGCCTTCCGCTCGGCGTTGGCCCGCTTCCCTTCAGGCGTGACGATCGTGACGACGCGAAGCGCGTCAGGCACGCTCCACGGGTTCACCGCGAGTTCCTTCGCGGCGCTGTCGCTCGATCCGCCGCTCGTCCTGGTGTGCCTGGACCAAGGAGCGGACTGCTCTCCCGTCTTCATGGCAGCTGAGCGGTTCATCGTCAACATCGTGACACCCGCACACGCCGAGTTGGCGATCAAGTTCGCGACAAAAGGTGAAAACAAGTTCGCGTACGGAGCCTTCGAATTCGATGAGACGGGTCACCCGCTACTGCCCGATGCAGCGGCAGTCATCGGTTGCGAACTGGAGCAAGCCGTACCCGGCGGGGATCATGTGATCCTCATCGGCCGTGTAGACGACGCGCGGACAGGTAGTGGCAAGCCGGTGACGTGGTACCGAGGTGGCTTCCTGCACCTCGGGGAGAGTGCCGCATGAATCTCATCGGGCTCGGGCTTGTCGGCTCTGGAAGAGAGGCCGTGTCATGGATCTGACCAATTTCGAGCCAACCCGGACGCTACCGGGGCTGCTGCTCGATCGCGCGAACAGGGAACCCGACGCCGTCGCGCTGCGTTACTGGCGTGATGGGGTCATGCAGGCGATCACGTGGCGGACGTACCGGGATCGCGTGCAAGATCTCGCGCTCGGCCTCATCGCGCAAGGTGTGCGGCACGGCGATCGCGTCGCGGTGATGAGCAGCGCACGCCCGGAGTGGGTGTTCGCCGCGCTGGCCGTGCAGAGTGTCGGCGGCGTCGTGATCGGCGTCTATCCGACCAACTCACCTGCCGAGATCGAGCAACTCCTCGTACACAGCGAGGCCGTCGCCTTCATCGGCGAGACGACGACGGAGCTCAGCAAGGTGGCGAAGGTCGCCGCACACACACCGAAGCTGCGGCTCGTGGTCGGAATCGACGCCACTCCGCCGGAGCTACCCGAGGTGATCAGAAGGACACCGTGGGAAGCGCTGTGCGAAGAAGGAACACAGTACGCCGACGACAGCGCCGATCCTCTGTCCGAGCTGGTCGCCGTCGGCTCCCTCGACGATGCCGCCGTGCTGTTTTACACGTCGGGATCCACGGGAGTTCCGAAAGGCGTCACCCACTCGCACCGCACGCTTCAGCACTCGGTTCAGACCTTCGTCGGCCTCTACCCGCAGCTCCTCCGCCACGAGCACGATGTCGTGGGCTTCCTGCCGTTGGCCCATGTGGCGCCGGCGGTGGTGTCGGTGTTCGCGCCGCTGCTCTCAAGGCTGGTGGTCACATACTGCCGCATTGGTGACTACGAAGATGTGTTGCGCTCGGTGCGGCCGACGGCAGTGCTCTGGCCGCCGCGGTTCTACGAGAAGATCGCCGGCGAACTGATCGCACAGACGGAGGTCTGGCCGCGACTTCGTCGCTACGCCTATGACGCCGCCATGTGGGCCGGCCGCAGGGTAGCCGAACGCCGCTGGTCCCATCGCCGACCCTCGGTACTGCTGCGGATCGCGTACGCTGCCGCACTTCGCGGAGTGTTCTTGCCACTGCGGGCTACCGTCGGAATGGATCGCATCCGGGTTGCCTACACCGCATCTGCCGCGATGCCCGAAAGCGTCATCGCGATTTGGCAGATCTGGGGGCTCGATCTTCGCGAGAACTACGGTCTCACCGAGACCGCCGGGTGTCCCATCGCTCATTTCAACCAGCCGTTCCCCCGTCCGGGCTTCATCGGCAGGGAATTCCCGGACCCGCGGTTCCAGGTGAAAGTCGCGGACGATGGCGAAATGCTGCTCCGCGCGCCGTTGCTCTTCGACGGATACTGGCGCAACCCGGCGGAGACCGAGGCTGTTTTCCAGGATGGTTGGTTCCGTACCGGTGACCTGATGGAGCGCACACCCCACGGCGACATCCGGCTCATCGGCCGGAAGAAGGACGTGATCATCACCCGAGGCGGCAAAACGATCAATCCTCAGCCCATCGAAACCCGGTTGAAGGAGAGCTCACTGATCAACGAAGCGATCGTCGTCGGCGACGCCCGCAAATACCTCACCGTCCTGCTCGAACCGAGCACAACCGCAGACGCCCGGTCGGCAGAGGTGCTGGCCGAGAGCCTGCGAGCGGAGGTCGCTCGGGTCAACGCGGACCTCGCGCGCGTAGAGCAGTTGAAGGACTTCCGCGTTCTGCCGCGGTCCCTGGAAGTCGAGCGCGGCGAGCGGACCGCGAACGGCAAGATCAAGCGCAATGCCGTCGTGAACTCGTTCGCAACGTTGATCGACGACATGTACGGCGCGAACGACGATGCGGCGATCGCAAACCATGTGCGCTCGAGGCCGAACTAGGCCGTTGATCGCATGGAGATCGCGTGAGGTGAGATGGGTCCGCAGGCGTGGGAGGAGGGCGTTCAGCTTGATGTGTGAGCGAAGAACCGAACACCCTTCTGATGGCACTCTACGTGCTGATCAACGACCAGGTGGTCGTATCCCGTGCCTGCCGTGGCCATCAGCCGTTGTTGTCCGCCACCCCTGTGCCCTGCGGCATGTCGCGGGAAACGGTCAAGCGCTCGGAGCTGACCGGGCACGCCGACAACGGCTACTACGCCGCCGGACCGCAGGTGCAGTCATGATTGCCACGTCCACCCGAGTATGCGGCAAGAGGTGGAGCCATGCCGGTCCCTGACCTGACGTTGCAGCAGCTTCGCGCAGTCCGGACACTCGCCGCATCCGGCAGTTTCACGAAAGCAGCCGCAGCGGAGCACATCTCTCAGTCAGTCCTCAGCAGGAGGATCAAGGAAGTCGAGCGTCTCCTGCGGGTGCGGTTGTTCGACCGCACCACTCGACAGCTCGACCTCACGGCCGCGGGGCATGCCTTTCTCCTCATGACGGGCGCCGTCCTCGACGACATGGACATGCGACTGAGCCGCTTCATGTCGTACGTGGCGGCCCAGTCCGGAACCATCGCCCTAGCCGCGCTTCCGTCGCTCGCGGCGGCTGTGCTGCCGGGCGTGATGCGCGGCTTCATGCTGGATCACCCCGAGGTGGAGTTCGAGATCATCGACGGGGCCGCGGATGAAGTTGTCGAACGCCTCGAAGGTGGGACTGTCGAACTCGGCTTGACCGCCCACGGTGACCTGCCAGACGGCTTCTGCTTCACACCACTGCTGCGGGAACAGTTCTACGGGGTCGCGCACCACAGCCATCCTTGGTCGGCGCAGAATTCCATCTCGTGGGCGGACTTCAATGGTGAGACCGTGGTCGCAACGCGGCCCGGAACCAGCATCCGAGCGATCACCGACGCTGCGTTCAGCAAGCACTCGATCTCGGTGAGCCACCACTTCAATGCCTGTAGCGCGGCGACGATCCGCGGGCTGCTACGGGCCGGCGTGGGCGTGGCAGCTCTGCCGGCCTTGGAGTTGCAGGGTTTCGGTCTGGATGATCTGGTCGCGGTACCCGTGGTTTCTCCGGGAGCAACCAGGGTCACCGGCGTGATGTACCGCTGCTCTCAGGACCTCTCGCCCGTCGCGGCTCGCTTTTTGGATTTCATGCGCGCCACCGAGATCGATCCCCCGCGAGGAGTCTCCCACGTTCACGAGGGCTACACCGGCGAACCAGACACATTGAGCCACGCGGGGGTGGAGCTCGCAGAATGAGGTCGGCGATCGTCTCGGGCCGGGTGGTGCTGCCGGGTGGCCTTCGGCGGGCCTGAAGGGTGTCAATACCCCGATCAGGCCGCTGATCTGGGTGTTTCTTGTGGCTGGAGAAGTCGTTGGGGTGGCGTGGTGTGGTACTCGTTGAGCAGACCGCCGAGTAGCTGTCGCCGTCGGACTACGGCAGCAGGCAGGGGGATGACGCTCGGGTGGTCGTCCGGGGCGCGTAGGTCGAGGCTGCGGTGGGCCCGTCCCGCGTTCTAGTGCTCCGCGTACTGGGTGAGGACCGTGCGCAGGTGTCGTTCGCCGGTGATGAGGAGGCGGTCGGTGCATTCGGTCCAACATGTGTCCCGTCCTACCGATCCGACTCATCCGGCGCGCCCCGTGGGCTCCCCGTACCAGCCACGCCCGATGGGCTCCGCTAACTACGTATCAGCGTTACTGATCTCGGCTCGTTAGGGTGATGTGGGGGTGTCCAGGGGCAGGCCGGTCCCGGCTATGAACCCATCGAGGGTGTCGGGTCGGTACTGCAGGTGTTTGAGCCGGTTGCGCACGAGCTTCTCCAGGGGGTCGAGGGCGACGACGGCGAGGTTGGCCAGGCTGCGTTTGACATGTGCCCACACGCCCTCGACCGGGTTCAGATCGGGCGAGTACGCAGGAAGCAGGAACACCGTCAGCCACCCACGTTCGGCAACCAGCTCCTGCATCGTCTTGGAGACGTGGGTGTTGGGCCGGTCCCACACCAGCACGATGGGTGCCTTCACCCCGCGGGGTGAGTGAGCAGGCGGTGGCACAGCCGGGTGCGGGAGCCCGGACGCCAGGCGATCAGCCCGGCCACCGACAGGCGCCCCGAGCGTCGTCCACTGACGGTGACGACTGGGGTGTGGCCTCGCCGGCCCCAGGTGCGTCCTTTGGGCGGCCTGCGGGTGAAGCCCGCCTCGTCCTCAAAGCAGATGTAGTCCCTGCAGGCCGCCCACTTTTTACCTCCATCCAGGTCGCCTCCTTCCAGCCGGTCACGGCCTGCTCGTCGCGCTCGGCCACCCTGCGTGCGGGCATCTGCGGAGTGAAACCGAGCCGGCGCATCAGCCTCGTTGCGCCCGGGACGCTGTAGGAGACGTGGAACTTCCTGCTGATCAGCGTGGCCACCCGTGCAGCCGTCCACACCTGGTCTTCCGTCCAGCCCGTGCGCGGCCGGCCCCTGCTCGAGATACCCGGCGAGCTTCTCCAGACAGCGCGACGACAGGCGACACCGGCCCCCGCTCGGCCCTCGCGAAAGCAGCGCGTCGGCACCACCTTGCCGCCACAACTGCTGCCACTGGTAAGCCGACTTCACACTCACACGCAGCTGCCGGGCCACCTCGGGCGGTTGACCTGCTGAGCGAACAGCTCCGCCGACTGTATCCGCACCGCTTCCCGGCGCCGCCGTGCTGCAGGCGTCAGCCCGCCCCCATCCGCATATCTCACGCACCACGGACTACCGACAACACAACACTCACATCAGGATGTTCCGCAAACATCACCCTAACGAGCCGAGATCAGTAGTCTGTTTTGTGGTCAGGCCGGGTGTGAACGTGGCGGTCGCGTCCAGCGCCATAACCGGCAGCGGCCATGACCAGGCTCAATGCGGTGAGGAGAAGGAGAGCACCGGTCCAGCTGCCGGTGGTGTCGTGGAGGACGCCCAGAAGAAGGGGTCCGGCCGCGGCGACGAGATAGCCGATGGACTGAGCCATCCCGGCCAGGGCTGTGGTCTCGCTGGGACCAGTGGCACGTTGGCTTTGGAAGCTCAGGGCGAGCACGAGACAGACACCGGCTCCCAACCCGAGAAGAGTGCACGCCGCGAGTGCGAGCGCTGGAAAGAGGAGCAGAAGCGCGAAGCCTGCGGCGACGATCGCTGAGCCCGCAGCCGCAGCGAAGCGCTGGTCGTGGCGGCCTCGAGTGATCAAAGGCAGCAACATGCTCGTGACCAG
Organism: Streptomyces iranensis; assembly: GCF_017874715.1. Classification (GTDB taxonomy): domain Bacteria; phylum Actinomycetota; class Actinomycetes; order Streptomycetales; family Streptomycetaceae; genus Streptomyces; species Streptomyces iranensis. Next base: position 167,946 of record NZ_JAGGLR010000031.1, read on the forward strand.
TGCGACGAGCTGGTAGTAGAACAGCATCCAGCCGGCAGCTGTGGTGCTCGTGCCCTGCTGACTGAGGATGCTGGGCAGCCAAGCGACGGCGGTGTAGAAGGCAAGGGATTGCAGGCCCATGAAGAAGGACACCTGCCATGCCAGCCAGGATCGCCATGGGGTTCGAGCGTGTGTCCCATGAGACCGCACGCCGCCGTCCGGCCGGGACCCGCGTAGCCGAGGCAGCCACACGGCGAGAGCGGCGACGGCGACGACTACTCCCCAGGCCAGGGCGGAATGCCAGGTTCCGGGTAGGGTCTCGGCAAGCGGGACGGAGATGCCGGACGACAGAGCAGCGACCACTCCCATAGCGGTGACGTAGAGAGCGCTGACGGTATGAACCCGCGAGCCGGGCACGTGGGTGCGAATCACCGTAGGCAGCAGGACGTTGCCAACTGCGATCGCCACCGAGAGGATCACGGTTCCGACGAACAAACAGGCAAGCGAAGGCAAGGACCGGATCACGGTGCCCGCTGCCAGCACTGCGAGGGCGGCCACGAGGAGGCGGGTGGTGCCGACCCGGTGCGAGGTGCGCCCGACAAAGGGCGAAGTCACAGCAAACACAAACAGCGGCAGGGTGCTCAGTACGCCACCCTCTGACGCAGTCAACCCTGTGTCGTGCTCGATGGCCGGCAGCAGTGTGCCCACACCCGTCAAGGTCACGCGTAGGTTGGCCGCCACCAAAAGGATCGCGATCAAGAGGCCGGCCGAAAGGGTGGGCGTAGTAACCGGCGTCTTCGGGGTTGCGATCCGGTCGGCCTTCGTAGCCGTGGTGAGGCCGGCGCGGGAGTTCCTCGAGGTGGTCACTTCTGTCGTTCCGTTCCGGTCTCGGTGAGCTTCACGATCTCGGTGGCGCAGTAGCGTGCACCGACCTCGTCTTGGGCAGCGATCGCCTCAACGAGACGCCTGTGCAGAAGGCTGTGCTCTGCGGCCGTCGCGCCGGGCCAGAGTGTGCCGCCGATCTGTTCGGTGACCGCGGTGCTGAGGACGTCGTACACCTCGGTAAGGAGGGTGTTCCCGCTGGCACTCACCACGGCCTGGTGGAAGCGGGTATCGATCTCTGCGATGGCGGCCATCTCCGGTGAATCCGCTGTCGCCTCGGCCTCGTCGAGGAGGTGCCGCAGGCGATTCAGGTCGTCTTCGGTACGCCGCAACGCGGCCAAGCCCGAGGCGTACTCTTCCAGCACTGCGCGCAGTTCCAGCACGTCGCTCCACCTCGAGGTGTTGGCACGTCTCATCAGTACCGAATGCATTTCGCTTGATGTCCGGACGTACGTCCCGTCACCTTTCCGAGCCTCCAGCAGGCCCAGATGCACCAGCGCGCCGAGCGCCTCGCGCACCGTCGTACGCCCGACACCGAGTTGCTCGACCAGATCATGTTCGGGCGGAATCCGCATCCCTACAGGCCATGTGCCGGATGTGATCTGCTCACGAAGGGTGTCCACCAGTTGCGCCGACAAGCTCGCGACGCGGCGCGGCGTGCGAAGATCTTTCATAAGGCGAACCTAACACCGAATGTCTGACATCTGTACGTGATGTAGGTCGCCACCCGCCTTGGTCCTCCTGCCGTCCATGGGCCCTCGACGCAGCGAATGCGTTGATCGCGGCGGCGCGGATGGGCGTCTTGACGACTCGGCCTGGTAGGACTCCGTTAGGTCTGTCTTGATCTAGGTGTTGTGGGCCTGGTGGGGAGGGGCTGGTGGCAGGTGGTGCAGGTGCCGGTCCAGCACCTCAGGATGTCCTGGAGGGCGTCGAGGATCTGGTAGAGGGTGAGTGCGGTCCAGGTACTTTTGGGACCGGACGTTGTTCGGTGAGAAACGCGTGGGCCGCGGTCACGAGGGTGACGTGGTGGTGCCAGCCGGGCCAGGACCTGCCTTCGAAGTTGCCGACCGGGCGGACGCGCACGGCGGCGAAACGGGAACGTAACTCGCCGCCTGAGCCCTGCCGCCAGGTGAGGGAGGTGAACGCCTTCTGCCCGAGGCCGGTGGCAAGGGCTGCCACTGAGGGTGCGGGGTGGCGGTAGCGGGGCTGGGGCCAGCAGCCGACGGGGCCCTTGCGGTCCGGGGCTGTCGGTTGGGCGTCGAATGGGTGGGCGGTCACGTCCGCGCGGACGGCCGGCGTGTAGTCGATTCCCCGCTGTGCCAGGCCGGCCCGAAGGTGGGCGTTGGTGCCGTAGGCGGCGTCGGCCACCACGACCGGCGGCCTCATGCCCCAGCCGGCCAGCGTGTCGAGCATGTCCAGAGCCAGCCGCCACTTCTCGCGGTGCCCGGCTTCGGGCGGGATGCGGGTGAGGGTCCTGCGGTCAGTGTCCGCCGCCCACTCCTTGGGCAGGAACAGCCGCCACTGACCGCGACCTGGCGGTTGGCGCGTTTGCCCAGAGCTCCGCAGTACTGCGGAGTCACGGCGACCGACATTCTTCCGTCCTTGGGCGGCGACACGTCGTCGATCACCCAGGCGGTCGGGTTGACCAGTGGCAGCATGCGTTCACAGATCCGACGCGCTGTTCGTTGCCGTCCGGCAGCCGCGAGGCCATGGCCTGGATCGACTTGCGGCGGCCGTCCAACATCAGTCCCCGCAGGTAGCAGTCGCCTTTGGTCCGCTGGTCCTTGCGCGGCACCGACGCGAACACGTCAGCCACGTATAACGCCAACTTCGCCCGGACACGGTTCACTTCATGTGCGTCCATCCACCCAACATGCCCAGGAACAGGCCGAACCGGAAGACCTAACGGAGTCCTACTAGGTGGGCAGCCGATAACATGCCGTTGCGTGTTCCGCGAGTAGGTCGGCTGCGCGCGTTAAGACAGGCGAAGCCCAGCTCAGATGACATGCCATGTGGGTTGCCGAGCACTCCACGGGATGCGACTGCCTTGACGCCGTCAGTGAATACGCGGGCCAGTGGTTCGTCGTCCATGGGCGTGATCGCATCCTCCCCGGCACTTGATCAGCCGGTACGTCCTCCCTGGTTGTGCTGCCAGCTGGCAGCCGCGCGAATAGGTGGCAGACCGATCCCTGACACCACGGCCACATTACTGTACATTAACTTTTTTCCTCTTCGCTCATGCCTTGACTCCGTCGATATCAGGACATATGTTGAATGTGAATCGCCCATAACGTTAGCGGCCAATAACGACGGAAGAGTCGGTACGGACGTCATCGTCATGACTGAGGGGCCACCCCCGCCGGATCCCCGGTGGCTAGGCGCCGCCACACCGCGCCCGAGAGGTTCCTCCTCGGCCTCGTCGTCCGCAGCCCCACCGGGAGCACCCCCAGGACAGCACCATGACTCACAACCTGCCCGTGAAGCTCGGCAACAGCCTTGAGACAGTCTCATCTGCTCGGACAGATGTGGTCTTCCCTCTGCCTCACATTCCAGAAGGTCTTGCCGCCGTCCGCCGACGCGCCGCCCGCGCTATGCAACAGTGGCGCATCCCCTCGGACCTTGCGGACGATGCGCTTCTGGTCGTCTCCGAACTGATCACCAATGCGGTCATTCACGCCCTTCCCCCTGCGTCGCTGTGTTTGTCCCGGCAGGGTGGCCGGGCTGCGTGCGCCGTCCGCATCGAGGTCACTGACGCGGGCCCGGCGCTGCTGCGTCACCACGGCGGCAGCCCTCGGCAGCCCGAGGAGAGCGGCCGCGGGAGCGCCATCGTCGCCGCACTGTCCGCCCGCTCCGGAACCACGACCTACCAAGGCGGGACCACTCGATGGGCGGAGATCCAATAGCGCACGCCCTGGCCAGCTCTCCGGCGTCCACCCCGCGCGGCAGACGTGTCACCTTCGGCTGCTGGAGGCGGTCAAGGGGGGAGCTCGCGAGTTCTGGCGGCACGTACTCGGAAGTCACAGATGTCTGGCGACGCGTTGTGGCCCCGCCGGGCGGTCGGCTAATCCTGCCGAGGACGGCGGAAGCGCCAGTCAGTTCTGGGGCTTACCTCCGAGTGGAGCCGCAGCGATCATTACTGTCAGTCCTTGATCTCGCAGATGACGGCGCCCGAGGTGAGGGACGCGCCGACCTCGGCGGCCAGACCCTTGACGGTGCCCGCGCGGTGGGCGTTGATGGGCTGCTCCATCTTCATGGCCTCCAGGACCACGACGAGGTCGCCCTCGGCCACGGTGTCGCCCTCGCCCACGGCGACCTTGACGATGGTGCCCTGCATCGGGGAGGCCAGGGCGTCGCCGGAGGCGGCGGAGCCGGACTTCTTGACCGCCTTGCGCTTCGGCTTCTTCGAGCCGCCCGCGGGGGCGGTGGCCACGCCCAGGGAGGCGGGCAGCGAGACCTCCAGCCGCTTGCCGCCGACCTCGACGACGACCGTCTCGCGGCCGGTGGGCTCCTCGGCCTCGTCCGCCCCGGTCGGGGTGAACGGGGCGATGGTGTTGTTGAACTCGGTCTCGATCCAGCGGGTGTGGATGGTGAAC
>NZ_JAGGLR010000032.1 GCF_017874715.1 Streptomyces iranensis
TCGCCCGCCGTGCCACCCAGGCCGCAGTGGACTTCCGCGCGGTCGCGGCCGACTGTGCCTACGGCGACCAGGACGGTTTCCGCGGCGAACTGGCCACCGCCGGACTGCCGTTCGTAATGGCCCTCAAACGGCGCCGGGGCGTGTGGGCGCACGGCCCCGATGCCCACACCCCGGTGGACGCCGCCCGTGGGCTGGCCTGGCACGGCCCCGACCGGCCGGGCGACTGGACGGCGGTGACCCGCACCTTCCGCGACGGGCACACCACCACCTGGTGGGCCGCCGACGCGTCCCTGGGCTGGTGGGGACCGGACGGCACCACCCGGCTGGTGGTGGCCACCACCGACCCGGACACCCTGCCGGAGAAATCCACCTGGTACCTGGCCACCAACCTGCCCCGCCCCGGCTCACCACGCGAGGCCGACACCGCCCACCCGGCCGCCGACCTTGCCGAGATCGTGCGGATCTACGGCATCCGCAACTGGATCGAGCAGAGCCACAAGCAAGTCAAGGACGAACTGGGCTGGGCCGACTTCCAAGTCCGCACCGACCGCGCCATCCGCCGCCACCAGACCCTGGTCAACTGCGCGTTCTCCTTCTGCTGGGAAGCCGGACCGCCACCGACTCCCGCCAACCGCCCGGCCCGGCCGGTCCGGCCAGAGAGGGGGCACCCGATCGCACCACCCGGCACGCTGGCCCCAGGCCCTACGCACCGTCCGCAGCTGGCTGACCCCCACCCTCATGCTGCAACACTGGTGGAAAGCCTGGTCCAGCACGCCCCCTCCAGCAGAGTTACAAAACCTGATCAACGCAGTCAGTACCGGCCGACCACTCAGCCACCACCTCCCACTCCCGCCTTAACAAACCACCGATAGCGGCGTGGACGGCTTCGGCCGTGTCGGACACGAGGGTGCGCAGTTTCGCAAAGTCCGGCATGGACAGGTCCACCAGGGATATCTGGTGGGCGAGCGCGAACTCCTGTGCGTCTTGGGTAAATCCGGAGGTCGAGAAGATCGCGTAGCTGTAGCGGTAGCGTGTTCTGGGCCTGCGCGGGCTGCCGGAAGCGGCGGCCACTGTGGTCATCACGTTTTCGTTGACGTCGTGTACGACTCCGTGGCCGTTGCGGATCGTGGGCAGGCGCACTCTGTTCTGTGTGAACTTGGCCTCGACGAAGAGGCGGACCGGCAGGGAGAAAGGCGGCACGTATCGGAACTCGCCCAAGGTGTCGGCCTGGTGCCAGGCGCCGCGGCCGCGCACGACCAGGCCGTGGTTGCGCTCTTCCAGTACTCTCCAGGGTTTCTTGTCCTGATCGTCTTTGGCGGTGAGGACCTCGTATCCGCTCGACCTGAGCAGCCAGGCCAGGACTTCCTCGAGGAGATACCCACGCAGCGCAGCCTCAGTGATTACCCTTTGGACCCTATCGGCCTGGTGGGGCCGCAGTCCGGCGCCTGCTCCTGCACGACCAGTGTTTTCATGCCGTCTCCATCCGCCAGTTCCGGGCACCCGCCCGAAGACTGCCCCCTCGGAGAGGCGGCGGGTCAAACCCTGCCTCGAGCCTTGAGTTGACTGCTCAAGCCGGATTTGACCTCACTGCCTTTCGTGGACACTCGGCCTGTTCAGTAGGAGAACTCGATGTAGTCGACGTCGGTAAGTCGTACCAGGTGCAGACCCTTGCGGCCTGTCGAGACTCTGAAGTACGACTCGCCTATCCCATCGGCGACGATGCTGCGCAGTTCTCGCTCACTGGCGCCGCTGTGTCGGGCCTCGAGGAGACGTGCCGGATAAGGGTGATGCAGGGCCTCCGACAGGGAGCGCACGCGGCCGTCGTCGGAGGATCCTGCTGCCGCGTTGAAGCCGAACCATCCGCGGAATTGCACCCATAGACTGTGCTGCTGCTCGGCGAGAACTCGGTGGGCCCGCCGACGGATGCGGGGCTGCCACAGCCGGATGACGTCTTTGAGGATGGCCTGGCTCAGCGCCTCGTTCCGCACTTGGTTGGTGAGGATGCGCTGCAGGGCCTGGGGGGTGGTGTTGAGGCGGCTGGCAAGGGTGGCGAGGTCCGTGCTTCGGGACATGAGGAAGCGTAAGCGGGCCCGGTCCGAGCGCGGAGGCTGACGAGTCCAATGGTGGGCATCGGCGATGTCGAGGGCTTCTGCAACGGAGTCGGTGTGGAGTCGGTCGAGCATCTGTGTTCCTTCAGACGGTAAGGCGCCCGCGCAGCTGGCGGACGGTCTTCGTCCGCGAGACGGAGGTGGAGGGTCGGGATCGGCGGGTGGGTGGGGTGGGCAGGAGCCGGCAGGCGCGGAGAGCCTGCTCGATGTCGGCGTGTTCCCAGGGTGGGATGGACAGCGGGTTGGGGGCGTCTGGGTGGCCCCGCAGAGCCGCGAGGCGGCGGGCGGCATCCATCAGCAGCGTTGTCCAGGCCGGAAGCGCTGGAAGGCCGTTGCTCACCTGGGTGTGGAGGGCTTTGATCTGTTGGCTGTTGTATCCGGTCAGTGCTGCCACGGCGACACATGCTGCGTGGACGGGGTGGGCGACACGGGTGTGGACGCGGTCGGCGATCTGGGCGATGTGGGGGTGGATGTGGTCTTGGTGCGGGCCAGGCAGGGGCAGGGGCGGGGTGGGACAGGGGGGTAGGGATGAGGGCGTGAAGGTGAGGGTGGCGGGTTCCAGGGGCTGGGGTGGCATACGGAACTGCAGTTCGTCGTCGTGCGGCGGGAAGGGTGCGCGGTGTTGCCACCACGGGTAGTCGGCGAGTTGTCGCGGGCGGGTCGGGGGGCGCCAGTGGGCGGCTGCGGCGCGTCGGCTGTCCAGGAGTCGGTGGTCGGTGGTCTCCAGCAGGCTGAGGGTCGTCAGTGGGATGGGACCGTTGCACAGCAGGGTCAGGCGGATGCCGGTGCGGGCGCTGAGTGCGAGCAGTTGCTCCCACTGCCCTGTGCTGAGCCGGTGGGCGCGGCAGACGGTCAGGTGGCGGATGCCCAGAGTGAGGATCCAGGCTGCCGTGATGCGCCAGCTGCGGTCGGTGTTGGTGGCCCATGCGGGCAGGCCGTGGTCGTCATCGGGGAGGGGCAGGTGTTTGCCGAGGGCGCGGATCAGGTCGTGGGCCAGGTAGGGGCCGTTTCCTGCGAGCGGGGTGGGGTGGACGGTGATGCGTCCGTGGCGGGGCTGGTGTGCAGCGAATGCCAGGCGCATGTAGTCCTGTTCGTCGCGCGTGGTGACGATGATGGTGGGGGTGGGAAGCGTGGTGTTCTGGCGTGGTGGCCAGGTCGGGTTCCACTCGCTGTCGTGGCGTGAGCCGTCCGGTCCGGCCGAGGGGGGCGGGTGGGGGGTCATGGCGCCTCCGGGCGGGGGGTGAGGTGGCGCAGGAGTGCGTCGGGTTCGGTGTGGGCGGGTCGGGTGGTGGTGCGGTGGGTGAGAGTGGCCCAGCGGCGGAAGTTGCCGTGGGCCCACATCTGGTCGAGGTGTACCAGCAGGTCGGGGTCGGTGGTCTTCCAGTGGGAGTGGAAGGCAGGGATCACGGTGGTGATCTGGGTGGCGTCGAGGGGGTGGAGTTCGTGCCAGCAGGTCACGCGTGAGGCGAGCATGGGCGTGGTGCGCAGGGTGCGGAGGCGGTGGCTGCTGGCGGCCAGCACCATGGCGATGCTGGTGTGGGGGTCGTCGTAGAGGTAGCGGAGGTACTCCAGGCAGGAGGCGGAGAGCTGGTGGGCTTCGTCGATGGCCAGCAGCCGGGGCGGGTGGTGCAGGGCGTGGCGGATGAGGTCGTCGCTGGTGCCGGGGTCCTTGGGGGGCTGTCCTGGCAGGCCCAGGGCGTGGTGGAGGCTGTGGCGGAGGTCGCCGGGGCGGGCCTGGGGCTGGGGCAGGATCCGGATGGCGTGCCAGGCGGGGTGCTGGTCGAGCATGGTGTGCAGGGTGAAGGTTTTACCTGCCCCTGCGGGTGCGGTCAGGCACATCATGCCGTGCTCGGTGACGGTGGTCTGCAGGGCGGTGGCCGCGGCGGTGACCTGGGGGGTGTGGACGGTGCGGGCGCCGGTGAGGCCGAGGTGGTGGCGGGCGAAACGGACGGTTCCGTGGGCGGTGGCGACCGGGGTGGTGCGGGTTGTCCGGCGGGAGAGGGCGGTGGTGTTCATCGGTCGTCGTCGCGGCGGACGGGGCGGGCGGGTCGGGATCGGCGGATGGCCCAGCGGGCGAGGGTCTCGTCGACTTCGCTCAGGCCGCGGCGCTTCATGCCCTCGAGTACATGGTGGGTGATCTTGGACCACATGCGGAAGGTGCCGCCGCCAGCTTCCTGATCGATGAAGTCGATCAGCTCGGGTGAGGCGTTGGCCCAGATGGGGTGGAACAGGGGGATGTTCTTGGCGACCTCCGCGGGCTCCATGGGCGTGAATTCCTGCCAGATATAGATCCGGGAGGCGAGAGCGGGCTCGTTGTACAGAGTCTTGTAGCACTCCTCGCCGCCGACGAAGAGGACGGCGGGTCGGCTCTTTCCCTTGCCGGTGTCGTACAAGTGGCGGACGAACTCGAAGCATTCGCGGCTGAATTGCTGGGCTTCGTCGCAGACCAGGATGTAGGGGCGGCGGGCCAGGGCGCGCTTGAGGAGCCGGTCGAACTCGCTGGGATGGGCGGGGGGCTTGCCTTCCAGGTGCAGGACGTCGAAGAGCTCCATGCGAATGTCACGCGGGGTGGGGCGGGAGCGGAACTGCAGGAGCAGGACGAGGTCGGCGGCGACTTCCTTCAGTGCGGCCCGCACGGAGAAGGTCTTGCCGAGTCCGGCGTCGCCGTAGATGCAAGACATGGCGCGGGCGTCGATGGTGTCGGCGATGTTCTCGCCGGCCTCCAGCAGTGCTTCGGTGGCGACGATGCGGGCGTCGGGAAGGTCGAGGTAGAAGTCGGGGTCTACGCCGCTGTCGTCGGGGGCAGAGGCGGTGGTGGTGTTGGTCATGATGGCTGCTCCTTGCGGAGATGAGGGGTGGGCGGGGGCAGGCATGGTCGGGTTGACCAGTTGGCGGGCGGTCCCGAGGTGTCGGCCGGTTGCGGGGTCGTGGACTTCGATCTCCTCGGTATGAGAGCCGGGTTCGATGGTGACGCGGGCACCGATGTGGGCGAGCGCAAAGAGGGCACTGTAGGTGCGGCCTCGCCGGTGGATGTGCCCGTGCGGGCTGATGGTGCGGACCTCAGCCGAGGGGGTGGGGGTCATCGGGCCGTGCTGTTCTCCTCGGTGCTGGCAGGTGCGGGCATCGCCCAGCGGGCGCCAGGGGTGACGCGGCGGGGCATGTATCCGGCGGGTATGCCGTCGTCCTTGGCCCGCGATCGGCGTGTGGAAGCGAGTTCGGCGGCGGCCTGGGCGCGGGTCATGGTTCCGGCGGTGCGTGCGGGCTCGGCCTGGGTGACGGCCTGGAAGCGGCGACGGCGGCGGCGCTTGGCGTCGGCCAGGTCGCGGCGCAGGCGGCGTACTCGTTCGTCGCGGGCCTCGTATACGGCACGGATTTCGTCCTCGCTGGCCTCGTCGGCGAGGTGCGCGGTGCCGAGGTGCTGGTCTGTGTGGGCGTCGAAGACCTCGATGGCGCGGGGGTGGTGGGGCTGGTAGCGGATACGGACCTGGGTGCCGGTGCGGCCGGTCATCCACGCGCCGACGTAGTCGCGGTTCTGCCAGCGGATGCCGTGGCCGTGGATGACGCGGGTTGAGCGCTCCTCCTCGAGGAGGAAGACGTGCAGGTCCTCCAGCGGCGGCTCGCGCAGCGGGGTGTCGTCGCTGAGCCAGCTCTCCAGAGGGGTGACGTCGCCGTAGCCCTGCATGCGGTGTTCGGCGTTGCGGGTGCGTACCCATTTCGCGAACAGGTCGACGAATGCCTCAACGGACAGGGCGGGGTCCTTGTCCCCGACCCGCCGTTTGGTGTCCAGTTTCTGGGCCTTGGTGTAGCGGGGCAGGGTGGAGAAAAACATGCTGGTCGCTGCCAGGTTGAGGTTTTCGATGCTGCCTTTGCGGTGGGGGGTGTACGGCGGCAGGACGTCCACCTGGACACTGAAGCAGCCCATAGCTTCGGTAACGGCCCGGGAGAGGAAGTCCCTGCCTCGGTCGATGCGGATGCGTCGGGGCAGTCCGCCTGCTGGGCCGTGCACTTCGTCGGTGAGGATGCAGGCGCGTAGGGCGGCCAGGATCGATGCACGGTGCGGGTAATGGGGCGTGACGGCCCACCCCATGGTCATGCCGGTATGGCAGTCGCAGAACCAGGTGACCCAGGGCTTGACGAGGCGTCCGTCTGCCCAGACCAGGATGGGAACCTGCTTGTGATCGCCTTCCCATTCCTCGTTACGGCAGGTGGGCGGGCGGCGCAGGTGGGGGTCATGCGCGCGGGAGGCGAGGATGCCTTCGCGCAGGCCTGCCAGGTCGCCCGGGGGAAGATCCCGTTTCACAGTGCGGTGCAGAGTGGACAGGCTCGGGACATCCCGCGCATCGGCGGCTTCGTCGAGCATCTCGAGGTGGACGGCCTTGATGTTCCCGTGGTGGTAGGCGAGCTTGATGCGGATTTCCTCGGTGATGGTGAACCGGGGGCGTTCGGGGAGGTCGGCGGTGCCCAGGGCCTGGGCCTTCTCCAGACGTCGCCACACGGTGCGCTCGTGGACGCCCAGGGTGCGGGCGACGGTCTTCACGTCGGCGCTGGTCATGTCACTGCGCTGACGCAGCTCCATCAGGGAGCGAACCGCGGCCGCCAACAGCTTCTTCTTCTCCCGTCGGCGCCGTGGGGCGTGCTCTGGGTCGTCGGACGAGGCGTCAGTCGATGTCCGGGGCACCGGTGTACTCCCTTCAGGGATGCGATGGATGCTGGAGGTGAGATCGAGCGGGAATGCGGTCAGCCGAGGATGCCGATGTGTCGCACGAAGTAGTAGGAACGGTGGTCGGACTCCATCTCACTCATGAGGCCCTGCCACAGGTGCTCCATCTCCAGGGAGTCCTGCCGCGCCCAAGCTGCGATGATCGCGTTCCAACGCCAGATGTTTTTCCACCGGACCCGCAGGTCGCGCCGGTGGCGGGCCTCAACGGACTCCTGGTCGACGGGGTGGATCTCGATCCTGGTGCCGCCGTCCGCGTTGAGCACGCGAGTCAGGTAGGGGGCGATGTTGCGGCGACGCAGGTCCTTGAAGACCTGCTGCAGGCGCTGTTGCTCCTCGGGGCCGGGGGTGCGGACCTTCGCCCGCCACGCGGCGACGGTGTCGACATCGGCGGTGATGCCATGGGCGTGGAGCGCGTCGGCCGCGGACTTCTTCTTCACCAGATAGCCCAGCGCCTGTTGGAGAAGCTCCTCGTCGCTGCGTCTCCACGCGACATCATCGAAGACTCGCCTGTCCAGGCTCTCGGCCAGGGCACGCCCTCCCTCAACGCCCTGGGCACCCAACTCTCCATGTCCCATTGCCATTTCCTTCATCTCGTTGGTGAGCGCGGTGACAACCCGGGCGGTCCAGCCGCAGGCGGTGGATGTGGCGTGCCAGGTTGGAAAAGCCGTCGCCGCGGCGGTCTGGTACGGCGAGTGCAACGGTTCGTGCGCGCTGGCCCTTGTGGGGGTGATGTGCGCAGGGGCGGGTGTCGGGCGCTGCTGTGCAAGCGCCGGTGAGCTGCAACTTAAGCCGCTGGCTGGTCTGGTGGATCAGTTCAGGTCGTTACGGAAGCAGGGCTGGCACAGCCGATCTGTTATTGCTGACTTGTCGTGAATATGACAGGTACGCGGCATCGGTATTCGGTCGCCAGGAGTGCCGATTCGCCACTGCTGAGCCTTACGTTTCGGCTGGGCGAGGTTGCGTCAGGCGTACAGCGGCGCCAGTTGGCCTACGGAGCGGCACGCGGTCACAAGCAAGGAAAGTACAGCTTGAGGCATCAGGAGCGGAGAGGCGTGCGGGTACTGGCCGTGCGTCCGGGCTTTCCGGGGTTCCTTACGTTTTTCCGTAAGGATTTGTATGGGCCGCCCTTGGGGGCGCCGGATTCTGTCGCCGTGCTTCGTTAGCGACTCGGGCGGGTGACGCGTGTCCGCCAGGGGGCCGGGGCACTGTAGCGGCGAGGTCTGACAACGACTGCTCAAGCGCGGATGCGAACTCGCGCGCCGATTAACGCAGTTGTCTCATTCTCACCTCTACGCGTACGGTTACCTGCGCGTATCCGGGTGCGGGGTCTCTGCTCAACCAACACACCTCCCGTTGAACCCAACAGGGCACGGCGGCCGGATTCTGTGCACGCGCAGAGGTGGGGAACGCTTCTGTAAAGCCCTGCCGGCATGAGGTGCCGTGTGATCGGTGCTCATCACGTCGCAGCGGACGGTCTGCCGGGGGCACCTGGCAGTACCCACGGTCCGTGGGGCACTGTGTGGTTCGACCTTCTACGGGCGGCTGGCCCCGTCGATGCGCTAAGGATCTTGAGAGGTGAGCGGGATCGCTGCTCCGGACTATGACTTTGCGAGCCTGTCACCCTACGACTTCGAAGTGTTCGTCCGTGACTTGCTGTCCGCGCAGGATCACTTGATCTATTCCACCTACCGGGTGGGTGCAGACGGGGGCATCGACCTGAAGGCGGCCACGGAGAAGGGCTGGGTGGTGGCGCAATGCAAGCACACGCCCTCTGCGGACAAGGGCTCACTTCTCCGGGCCGCCAGGATCGAGGCGGGCAAGGCGGCAGGCATGGGTCTTGCACCTGTCCGGTACGTCTTCGTCACGTCCGCTGAACTGACCCCTGGCACCGAGAGGGAGACGCAGGAGGCATTGGCGGGGGTCGCCGATACGGTGAAGGTGTACGGGCGGGGCTGGCTCAATGCCGTGCTCGCCTTGCACCCCGAGGTCGAGCGACGTCATTTCAAACTGTGGGTCTCCTCGACACAGGCGGTACGCGCCATGATGCAGGACGGAGTCTTCCTGCGCGGTGAGTCCAGGATCCAGCGCATCGAGCGCAACTACCTCCGCTTCGTGCATCACAAGACCTGCGAGGTCGCCGAGTTGGCACTCGAGGAGTACGGCTGTGTGCTGCTGAGCGGGGCGCCCGGTGCGGGCAAGACGACAATCGCCGAGTACCTGTTGCTGCTGTGGTGGCACCGCGGCTTTCGGGTGGTCGTGGACCCGCGGACCGTCGATCAGTGGTGGGCGTGGCTCGAGGACGACACTCCCACGGTGTTCTTCTTCGACGACGCCTGGGGCCAGACGCACCATCAGGACCACGGTTCACGTCACCACGACACGGACATGTCCGAGTTCATCGAGTCGGTAGTGGAGCGGCAGAGCAGTGGCACTGCATCCAAGGTCTTGATCATGACGAGTCGGGTGCAGGTCTTGCAGGACACGGTGCGGCTCAGTGACGCCTCCCGACGCACGGTCGAACGACTCGCGCACTGTCACGTTCCGGTGGAGCGCCTCCCCTACGACGTTCGCTGCCGGATGCTGTTCAACCACGTCCACCTCGCCGTGACCGATCCGCAGACTCGGCAGGACCTTTCCATCGGCTCTTGGTGGCAACGGGTGGCCAGCCACCAGAACTACTCCCCTCGTCTCATCGAGATCGTCGTTCGGCGCAATGGGGCGAAAAGTGCCCAGGAGCTGATCAACAACCTGGAGGAGGCTCTGGAGAACCCTCACGAGATCTGGGGGGCGAGTTTCCGTGCGCTTCCGCCGGTCGATCAGCAGTTGCTGCTGGCCCTGTCGCTAATGGATTCGCAATTGGTGCTGTGGCAGGAGGTCGTCCGACGGCTGGGGAGCTTTCCGTCACCGGAGTTTCACGTCGATGCCGCCGTCGAGCGGCTCAACGGATCGTGGATCACGAAGGCGTCCCATGCCGGAAGCCAGGGTCTGACCGTGGCCGATCCCAGCCAACGGGACTTCCTCATCCGGTATTTGTCCATAAGCCCTGGCGCAATGACTGCCATCATCAGGAATTCGGTGAAATTTGATGATCTGATTCCTGTGTGCAGGCGGGGTGAGGCCATCGAGCTGGAAGTCAACCTGCGACTGTTCTCCAGCGGCGAAGACCTGTTCCGCAGTGTTCTCGACACGTGTGCACGGGAGTTGCTGGCCCGGCTGCGGGACCTGTGGGACCTCTACGCATGCGATGCGGCAGATCTCGCCAGCGGGAGCTTTCGGGAACTGACCTCGCTCGTCGAAGCTCTGACGCTGAGCGTGCGCTTTCACGGTGACCGCCATGCAGCCCCTGGGGCAGCGCTGCCGGCTGACTGGTTCGGCGCCGCCCTCTCGCGTGTCACGCGGCTCGTGGACGGATTGGGCATGACATCCATTGAGCCGCTGGCGGAATTGGTTACGGAGCTCGCTGCGGCGATCGAGAGCGCCAGTCCCCTCTGGTCGGCGAGCCACTCACTCCTCGATCCGATCTCTCAGATCCGCGCCGTGATCAGTCACGCCTGGGCCAGCCACGAACCGCGGATCGCCCACCACCAGAGCACCGGCTACGAAGCAGATCTGGCCGAGGCGCTGGTCCAGTACGCCAACTCCCTGGCCGGTCTTGGTCTGGGGCCGAGCGTCGACACGTACTCGCCTGCCGAGGTCGACGCCTATCTGGCACGTCACCTCGATGACTACGACCCGGATGACGTAGCCGAGCAAATCGACTCGATCGAGGATGTCGTCGGATGGAACTTCACCGACACCCGCGAGCGTCTGTCCCCTCTGCTCGACGCCGAGGAGGAACAGACGCTGTCCTCGCCCAGACGGGCCCCCGCCGTACTGCCCCGCCCTACTCCTGTGGTCGCGTCTCCTGCTGACACCACTGCCTCCGTGGCAGCCTTGTTCCGGTCCTTGGGCACTTCATCGACGCCGGGAAGGACTTGACGTCGTCGCGGGCGCAGGCGTTGTGGTGGACGTGACCTTCTGAGAGACCTACCGCCGTCACGGCCCGAGGGCACGGCAGCGGGTGAGCCGACCGCAAGGCCCGACATCCTCGCAGGCGCTGAGACCTACGCCCGGCAGGTCACGGCAGGTGACTTCACCGTCTGCTGCAGCCGGTATCCCTACGCCGTTGGGTGACCGCCGCTCGTCCGCGGAGCACAGGGGCAGCGCTCACACCATGAGGGCCCCGCTCCCGCCCCGCTGGTCTGTGAACAGGCGGCACTCAGTGAGGGTTCTTTCGCGGCCAGCACCACCCGAGACTGAAAGCCGTGATGTCGCCACGGTCCTCACCCGGCAGCGGAGTAGCAACAGGTGGCCTATAGGAAGTACCGCAAAGCTGTCCTGGCCTGATGCCACGACCTACCAGCACCTGATGCCACTGAATGCCAGTCGATCGGAGGCACTTGCACCAGGCCAGAGAGCCGATTCTCGAAGGTCGGCGATGTCAGAGCAACGGCACTCCGCCACTGGCACTGGAACGGCACTTCACACCTCTCACGCATCCGTTCCTCGTAGTCCTCGTACGTCTCGTCCGGATGGATCTGCCCAGCGCGGCGCTTGATCTCCTCGTCACGCTCGCGGCGTTCCAGGTACTCCTGCACGGCCGGGTCGGCGTCCGCGCACACGTACCCTCCCTGTCGTAGGGGCGGCGCGGGCGGCCGCAGGCGGTGCTCGATGCGGTCCCGGACCGCGTGCCACTCGGCGGCGCCCGCGACGCTCACGTCGAAGGCGGTCAGGAGCGCGGCCAGATGCTCGCGGCTGGGCAGGACCTTCCCGCTCAGAATCAGGTGGACTGTCGAACGCGGCACCCGGTACCCGCCGGCGTCGGTCGCCTGCTCGATCGCGCTGAAGGAGGGCTGGCCGGCCCGCAGGCGCAGCCGCGTCAGTTCCTGGCCCAGGGAGGCCGGGGTGCGGACCTGCCGGGTCCGTCGACTGCGGCCAGCCAGGTGCGGGCGGGCTTTCTCGATCGCGGCCGCCTTCCACAGGCTCTGGGCTGTCGCTACCCGCCTCTGCGTGGCCGCGCCGCCAGGGTCGCCGGCAGCGCGGGCATAGGCGAGGGCGGTGGCGAGCGGGGGCAGGTGGGTGCCGCGGGCGGCCTGGCTGAGGGTGGAGGCTCCGCGGTACCCCGGCGTGTTCGGTGGGCCAGTGCGCTCGGACAGGGTGGCGTAGGTGGTGTGGGCCTCGTCCTTGAGCTGGCGCAGGTACGTAGCCAGGGCTCGCAGTCGGGGTCGGGCGCTGGCGGCGACGGGCTTGGTGGGGCGACCCATCGTCACCGGCTTCGGCGGCGGGAGGGCCTGCCGGGATCGCTGGGGCGGCGGCCGGTGATCAGGTCGGCCACGGCGGCGGCCACTACGACCAGCGCGGCCGGAACGGGCCGGTTGCCAGCGGCCAGTGCGGCTGACGCCAGGACGACCACGACGATGACCACGACCTCGGGGATGCACAGCCGACTCGGCTGGGTGCGGACGGGGAGGTGGGTGGCACAAGACGCCGACGGCTCAGGGCTGGCGGCGGGCAGGGGCAGGGCGGACATGAGCAACTCCAGGCAGGTAGGGGTACGCCAACTCGGGTGTTTCGGGGTGGGATTGGTGCGGGATCCTGCCCCGCCATCGAGACCTCATGGTGCCCGTGCCGACACTCTCGCGGCCAGTCAGATCAGCGCCCGTTCAGGCCGACGTGTTCACCGTACGGAAACGCGAATACATCGTTCGTCCCTGCTCAGGCCCCCTGAAAAATCACGTTAACCCGAAACCGTCCAGAGCCTGCCCTGTCCCGGGTGCAGCTGGCCACCCTCCTCCTGCGTGCTGCCGGACCGCCAGGGGCTCTGCAGGGCGCGTACCTGGCCGGCGCGAGGTGATCTGGCAGGTGTTGTGCCCGGCACAGCCGCCGGCTGGGCAACCGCCGCGAACTGGGGACCGCGGCCAACTTGCTGTCCGCGCTGCCTGAAGTCGTCAACGCACATTGGCTGCGGCTGCAGTTGGAGCGGCGTCCGGGGCGCGGGCCGCCGTGCGTTGTTCTCGGACGCCCGCGTGTTCGGTGTGGCAGGCCCGCAGACGCGCACGGGGACGCGACGAACTGCGTGTCGCTCTGTTGGTGTTCTACCTGGTGGCAGTCCGCCCAGCCTGGGCGCTGACCGCGCGGGAGCGGCGGCTGCGCCACACCCTTGATGGTCTGCGCAATGTTGACCGGGGCTTTCGTCACTGGTGACACCCGTGATCGGCAGAGGGTGTCAGTACCCCTTCCCTGCTCACACCGGTCTGACACCATGATGAAGGTCACTGACAACCACATGCAGACCATCACCTGCCCGGTCTCCGCATGGCTGAGGTCCCGCTCAATCAGCCGCACCACCCCGACCGCGGCATCCCCTGCGCCCTGTGCGACGTATACGGAGCGCAGCGTCTGCGCCGTGACCAGCGCGA
Source organism: Streptomyces iranensis (assembly GCF_017874715.1). Lineage (GTDB taxonomy): Bacteria > Actinomycetota > Actinomycetes > Streptomycetales > Streptomycetaceae > Streptomyces > Streptomyces iranensis. The sequence goes on from NZ_JAGGLR010000032.1 coordinate 13,287, forward strand.
CCGCCCCGCCCTGGTATGCGACGACTGCGCCGCCGACACCGACACAAGCGCCCTCATGTGGCCCATGCACCTGGACTGAGCCGAACCAGATACTCGGCCGGGCCGGACGGCACGAGACCGTCCGGCCCGCTCCGGGAGAAGACGCTGTGTCGGATGCCGGTCTCGGGATCCCGGGACCCCTGGGATCGTTTCCGCAGGTCGAACCCGGCACTACCGGGGCCATCGTCCGCGACACGCCGCGCAGTTTGCACCGTGGGACACAGATAGGAGTCCCGAGCCACTACCGGTTGATGGACTGCCCGGCCGTGTTCGACCCTGCGGATCTCCCGCGCACCAGTCGTGTCAAGAGCCCCAGCGAGAGCGGCTGTGGTGCGTCCCGTCCGGCCGACCGCGACGATCACACGGCCCGCTCGGGGCGGCCCTGCCGGTCCGGCGGCGGAACAGGCAGCGGCCAGCAGGCAGTGTCCCGTTTGCTCTCCAGCGCGGCGAGCAGGACGTCCTCGGACACCTGCAGGGCCGGGGCGCAGCGCAGGAGCTGGGAGGCGGTGACGGGGGCGCCGCCGAGCCAGCCGGTGATCAGGGGTTCGGGAAGGATGGCCCGTTCAGCGAGCTGGTGCAGGGTCATGCCTGGTGCTGGATGCGGTGGCGCAGCAGGCCGGCCGCGGTGAGGTCCCGGGCGAGCTCGCCTTCCACCAAGCCGTCCTCGACAACCGCGAAGCGCTGAGCGCCACAATCGCCCGGCTCAGCGGGCAGCCCAGCGACGGCACAGACGCCTACTACACCTACATCGCGCACCTCATGGCCGACCTGCCGCTGCCCACCTGCTACACCCCGTCGCGATGGCTGGCCGGTGAAGCAGCCGCCCGCGCCCGGTGGCGGGCCCTGGTCACCGCACGCCGCGATCTGCTGGGCGCTGGCTGAGAAGAAGCCTTGCAAGGACGCCGTCGGGGAAGTTAGGCACGCTTCAGACACTCTGGGGGACCTGCCAGCCCGCCACCACGCGCCAGCTGCTGCCGTCCTTACCGCACTTGTGATAGGCAGGGCCACGATCGGTTCGTCCGATAGCGACGGATGCACGACCTGAACTAGGTGCTCAGTTTGAGGTGAAAGGTGAGCTTGCCGGAGTCAACGCCCCCTCTTTTCGAGGGAGTTTCTCGGGGACGAAGCTCTGTTCGGGGACCAACACGTTGCGCCACGTAAGATGCCCGAATTGCCTGTGCCGGACGTCAGCGGGCTGATCCGGGCCCCGAGTCCGTCGGCGCTTAACCACGACAGCAGTTCCCCAGGGCGCTATAACGCCTCAAGCGCCCATTTCGCCGGTCTCCCGAGCCCAGCCGAAGGTAATGATCGTCTGATCAGCCACCGCTGTTAGCCCGTTGGTTGAAGCCACCAGCACGGTAGCCGGTCGCAGCAGTCGCCAGGGGGCTCCCAACGCCCTGCCGGAGTGAGTGAGCAGGTTGATACGGCATCCATCGTCCGCGACGACCAGAAGTCTTTTCCGCTCAACAGGCTCACGTCGCAACAGGTTGCGGCACGGATCACGCCGTCTTCGTCAGGCGGTATGTCGATGTCGCCAATGAATTTCTCCGTGACCCTGTCCCAGATCTTCAGCCCAGACTGGGTCAAATACAACAACTCTCGTTCGTTGGACGGATCAGCCAAAGCGGCTTTGTAGCTATCGCCTGCCTCCCCGCTCTCTGGTGTCCGGGATGACCGCTCAGTGATGTCACGCAGCGTCAGCGACGTGTCGCCGGGCCCCAGCGAGTATGTGGTGACGCGTGATTCACCGTCAGCGATGCCGAAAATCGTGTCCGAGCCGTCCTGCCACATCTGCGCAGCGACTGCTGGGACATCCAGGGGCTGCACGACCCGTTCCTGACCAGTTTCAAGGTCCCACACAGTGAGCGAGCCTTCGGGAAGCGCAGTCATCGCGAGAGCACCACCCCGGCCATCGGCGGCAGCTACGAGCGAAGCCCTGCCGACCGGTACAGTCCTCTGATTTTCCCCCGTCGGCAGTTCCCGCAGGACGAGTTGATCGTTCCGCTGGAACAGTACGGCGGGAGTGCCGCGCACGGTGAGGTGGTACGGCCTCGCGACCGGCGCTCCTTCCTCATGCGTGAAGAGCGGCCCGTCCGTCCACCGTGGCATCACCTGAGGTGTCTCGTCGAGGGGTGCGGCGAGAAGGACACTCTCAACGATGTCAGGACGTCCGAGGTGCACCGCGGCAAGGCATAGGCGGCAGCGACGACTCGCGGGCGTGTTGGACCCGTTAGCCGAGATTGGGCGCATTGCCCTGAGTAGCTGTACAGCCAGCGTTGAGCCTTCACGAGGAGGGAAGTCGTGCAGGAGGCCGGCGGACGTGACGAAGTCTAGATCTTCCAGCAGATGCTCGGCGTCGTCGGCGTCCTGTGCGTGCTCCCATGCGTGGCGACGCACGTAGGGCAAAGCCAGGCTCCAGTCCCGAACCGCCGTGCCCTCGACACTTCGGGTCTGGATGGTGTCGAATAGCAGACTGGCACAGACCTTCGCGGTATCCAGTGCCTGCTGTGACGGTGAAGCTTCGCCCATACCTGTGAAGTAGTCGCTGAGGCTCTGGTGGAAGAAGCGGTAAAGCTGGCGTCCATCCTCGTCCACAGCGTGGCGGTAGTAAAAGGACGTTCTGCGCAGGAGATCCCGTACGTCCTCGAAGGTGGGTTCGGAGGGCTGGGGATCCGGGAAGTGGGCGCGGAAGAGCCCGGAGCCGATCGCGACGATCAGTTCCAGGGGCATGCCCTCGCCCTTGGCGTGGCCGATAGCGGTGAGAACCTCTCGGGCCCAGGGCGCGGAGAGGTTCCGATCGGCATCGATCTTGAGCTGCAAGAGCCCCGGTAGCGTCAGCGGCAGTCTCTCCAAAGCCTCGTCAACGTTGAGTGGTGTGGACAGCTGGTTGAGGGAGTGCGCGAAGAGACCACCCAGCAGAAATGGTCCGTGGCTGGTCATCGTGGACAGCCGGTCGGAGACAGTGCTTGCCAATTCCTTCCGTAGCGTACGCATGGCCGCACCGGAATACACGGGACCATCTTCCAGCAAGTCTTCCAAGTAGAGGGCGAGGTCATTGCGGAGCAGTTCGGGGTCGCACTGGTCCAAGTTCAGCAGGGAGCCCCGTTGCTCGGCGTGCTCACGTAGCGGGTCGAATCGCTCCCACTGCGGGCGGGTCCCGAGCAAGAGACGGAACACCGGGACTCGGTCAAAATGTCGTTCGCCGCCGCCTACCGTCCACTGGTAGGCCTCCATGTCCAGCATGGGCAGCAGTACATTATGCAGCAACTGTTTCGGCTGGACCGATTCGTCCAGGGCATCAATCAGTACAGTGAAGGGCAGATCCAAGGTGTCGAACACCTTGGCCTCCACCGAGGATGGATCGCTCCACACTCTGCGCATCCAGTCCTCCAAGGGCATCTGGTCAACGATAGAGGACCAGACCTGGCTGGCTGTGCGTTGGCGTGCGTGGACGCATGCCAGATTGGGATTCTCATCCGGACGCAAGTCATGGGGGATGGCGCTGCGCACGGTACCAGCGATCTGCCGCAATTGCGGATGGGCGAGGCACGCAACAACGCCGAGCAGCGCGGATTTACCCATGCCAGGCGCGCCCGTCACGAGCAGCAACTGATTGGACTGGTCGTTGGGCGCGTGGAACCAGTCCTTGATACGGCGCAGCTCAGGCTCACGACCGGAAAAGAAGCAGCGCACAGCAGTCTGTTCATAGTCGGCCTGAGGTGATCCTTCGGCGCGGGTGAGGAAGTGGACGGGGTCCAGACCTTCAACAGCGGCATCCGCGAATTCCCTGAGGCCTGCCTGAACACGGGAGCGGAACAGCGCAGTAGGCAGTGTCCGGTGAGCCGGGTTGACGAAGAAGGGCGGGGTTGCGCGGCGTACCTCCGCCACCGGGGTACACAAAACGGTCTGGACCGGCCGGTCATCATGTTCACACAGCCGCGCTAGCTCGCGGTCGACCTCGGCGGCCAGGGTCTCTACCGGCACAAATTCCACCGACGCAGACAGGTCCAGCAGCCCTCGCCGGACCCGGGACAACGCATTGCCACACGCCTTGGTGAACCGGGCGCCAAACGCTCGCTCGTCCTCCGCAGCCGCCGCGATTACCCACGACCGCCGGTCTCCGACCTTTAGCCCTTGCAGCATCTGGTAGTTGACAGCATTGCCTGCTCCGCAGGTATCCAGCAGGAATAGCACGTTCGGCCCGTAAGGCCGATCGTCGATATCGTTGAGCATGCCCATCAGTTCGACACCGGTGTCGCGGAGCCGGTCTGGGTCGGTATTCGTGCCAGCCAGGTACAGCAGGTGCTTATTCTGCTGGGTTCTCGCATGGCCAGCGAAGTACATCACAAGCGCTGGCCTCCTCTGGGACCTGGCGTCGTGCCAGAGGGCCATGATCTCGTCACTTGTGGGATTTAGGAGGTCACCATGAATGTGACAGTCCTGAACATTCCGCAATTCACTAAGGAGGTTGGTCACGGCACGCCGCACCGACAGCAGTGGCTTGAACCCGTAGGGCGCAGCCGGGTCCCATTCCCCTCGTTGCGCAGCGGATGGCCCATTATAGTCGCTCACTCCGATTACCACGACATGAGTCATATTCGCCTCCTCTCGCCTATTGGAAACGATACGCTTGAGATGTCGACAAAGAAGGTACTTATGTCCAGTATCGTTGCTGTGCATGGTATAGGAAATATCCGAGAGGACCTCACGACCCTGGAAGCAGCTGCATCCCTCGAAATCGAATGGTCGGAAGCTCTCGCATACGGCCTGCACCACGCCGGACAGGGCGTCGCCACACCAGTAATGCGTGTGGCGTACTACGCCGATCTCCTTGCCGATCTCGAGCCTCAGGCCGGTGAGAGGGAATTGGAGAGCCTCTCCCCTGAGGAGGCAGAGCTCATGGCGCACTGGCTGCGCGCCAACGGCGTGCGCGATGAGGAAGAGCAGGGGCTGCTCACCCTCTGGCTGCGCCAGGGAGTCAGCCGACTGGCGCTGCGTCGTGGCGGCAGCTCAAAGGTGTTGGGCCGCGTCGGTGCTGCTTTCGCCGCCGAGGTCTACTCGTACCTGACCCGCCCAGAACGTCGGCGCCGAGCGCGCGCAGTGGTCACTGACCTGATCGAGGAGGTGCGCCCAGCGGTGGTGCTCGCGCACTCGCTTGGCTCAGTAGTCACCTACGAAGCACTGCATGCTGTCCGGCCCCCACTGAACGTGGAATTGCTTGTGACCTTGGGTTCCCCATTGGGCATGCCGGGCGTCTACGAGGCACTCGAACCCGAACCAACCATACGCCACGCGGCCCGCCCGCCACGGCTGAAACGCTGGGTGAATATCGCTGACCGGGGTGATGTCGTAGCCGTGCCCGCCATGCTGGGCGGGTACTTCGACGTCGACTGGCATGTCGAAGCGGTCATTGCTCCGGTCGACTTTCACCGTATGGCGCACTATCTGCGCTGCGGCGAAACGGCCATCGCGATCGCCGCCTACATATCGCCGCGCCTGCGCCACTGACGCTCGGACGACGATGTTCGACTGACACTCCCCGCAGACCGTCAGTCTTTCGGGGCGCCGAGCGCCGTTTTGGGCCAGTCAGGATGGCTGCGGGCTGTCGTGTCAGGCGCCGATGCCGATGTAGGAGGCGCAGGTGTAGGCGCCCCAGTCGGAGTCGAGTTCGGCGATGATGTCGTCCCAGAGGTCTTCCATGGTGTCCAGGTCGCTGGCGACGAGGGCATCGTCCCAAATGTAGCGGATCTGCCGGTGTTGGATCCTCAGGTTGTCGCGGCGGCGTGGCTCGTCGACGGCGGTCTGATTGACGGGGTGGATCTCGATGCGGGTGCTGCGGCCGTTGCGGTTGAGGTGTTGCTTGAGGGCGCCGGGGCTGGTGAGCACATTGTGGGCTCGTAGGTTCCAGTAGGCGGTGTCGATCGCTTCCAGGTTGGCCGGGCGCGGGCGCTGGGTGCCGCGGGTCCAGGCGCGGATCGTGGCGGGGGTGGCGCGGATGCCAGCGTCGGCCAGGACTTGGGGGCCGCCTTTGGTGGTGGTGAGTGATGGTCTGCGCAATGTTGACCGGGGCTTTCGTCACTGGTGACACCCGTGATCGGCAGAGAGCGTCAGTACCTGCACCGACCCCCGCCTGGCACAGGCGTTCACACCTTGAGCTCATCGAGGCGGAAGTGAGGCGAGATGAGATCGTACGCGTCGGCTGAGTTGCGCTGCGCAACGGGTGTCGCGCACGAGCGCGGCCAGATTGTGCCACACGGTCTGGCGGATATTCTCGGGTGTGGTGTGGTGGTGGCGTGCGAGTGTCTGCTCCACGAGGGCGACGTTACCGGGCAGCGGTTGGTCGGAGCTGCGGTCGCCGAAAGGGTGGTCGGTCTCGGCCAGAACACGGTCGAGGGGGACGGCCTCAAGCAGCGCGGTCTTGCGCACGGCGGAGGCGTTGAGGGAGAAGTAGCAGCCGAGGCTGACGGCACGGGCAGTCAGAGCGGGGGTGCCGAGCCACCAGTGGAGGACCATGCCGGGTGCCGGAGCCCGTTCTAGTTCGTTAAGAACCTGCTCACAGGCGGCGTAGCTGTGGATGCTGGCGATCCGCGGGGTGCGGGCGAGGATGTCGAGGACGCGGCGGAAGGTGGCCTGTTGGCGGTCCATCGGAATACGGCTCTTGCCGTCGAGCCCGATCTCGCTGACCAGTGGGGTGCGGTCGATCAGCTGGGTGAAGGTGTCGAGGTCGAAGCCGGTATGGCTGCGGGCGAGTCCGGGATGGGCGCCGACTCCCCAGATGATCCGCTCGTCGTGCCGCTGGACGGCTTGGGCGGCCTCGGTCAGGGAGCGGGTGGCGGCGAAGTGGACGGGCGGCCCGGCCTTGCTGTTCTTGCCCCGGCCGCACCCGGCACGTCACCGCCACCGGCACCCGCACAGGGGCAGCGGCGGCGGCCAGCTCGCGGACGAGCGGGTACATCATTTCGCCGGCAGGTTCGCCTGCGACAGATACGCCGCTGCCCTCCTGAGTACCTCGTTCTCCTGCTCCAGCAACCGGATCCGCTTGCGGGCCTCGCACAGTTCGACCGACTCACCCGATGTTGTTGCGGGCCTGACGCCCTCGCCGGTGTCGGCGCCGGGCAGCCACTTCGACAGCGTGATCGGGCGGACGCCGAAGTCAGCGGCGATCTGTTCCAGCGTGACGCCGGGCTCGCGATTGCGCGCGACCCGCACGACGTCCTCGCGGAACTCCTTCGGATACGGCTTGGGCACTGCAACATCCTTCCAGGCCGCCTCTCGGCAAGCCATGTCAGGTGTCACCGAACCCCTGCAGCAGTCCCGCCGAGTTTGATCATCCCGTCGGGGAACAGCCGCGGATCCCTGGGGTCAATCCAGGTCAGCCCCTGGCTGCCGGTCAGGACCGGCCAGTCGTGCCTGCCGTCCATTCCATCCGGCCGGTGCAGACACCGGCCCTCCTGAAGCGCCGCAGCAATCTCCTCCAACCAGTCCACCAGCGGCCAACCCCCCTGCCCCAACGGGTACAGATCGTCTCCACCGTCAACAGACCAGTGCCCCAGGTCGCCGTAGGAGGGCTCGCCTCTCCGCGCGTCCACATACCAGCCAGACCAGGTATCCCCGGCCGTCCGCGCGAACGGCAGAATGCCGGCCTCCCGCTCCCAGTCCCGCGTACGCATCCGGTACTCATCCACCACGTCAGCCAGCGGCAACATCGTCATGCCGGACGGCAAAATCCCAGCACCATGGCCCTCGTCGAAACCATCATGGACCCCGTACCAGGCCGCGAGCGACGCCGGGAACTCCACTCCAATGGCCACCTCCGCCGCCGCGATGTCGGCTTCACCAGCCGGAGGACGCAACAAACCGGCCGAAGCAGCAGCATGCTCACGCAGCCACGTCTCGATCCGCCCCCAGGCCGCGACCACCCGGTGCGTATCGTCACCCATACTGAACACCCTATCGGCCACAGCCGGCACGACCACGACCATCGCCGACCGCAGCTATCCAGGCACGACCTCGCCACGCCCCGACCGTCTCCGCAAAGGCGAAGTGAGCTGTACCGATATGTACAGAGTCCCTGATGCTCCAGTGAGAGAGGACGGCCACGCTCAGAAAACCAAAGGCCGCAGCCGCGCTGAGTGGCTTCTGCTGAGCCGCAGAAATACTCCTTCGCGTGTCGCTCACCGCGACCTCGGCGAGACCGGCCTCGTGGTCTGCTGTGCGGGCATCTGGAGGCCAGTCTCCTGCTGCTCCCGCGAGCCGGCACAAGAGTCCCAGTCCCCTCGGACCGGGCTCCTGGCCGAAGAATGATCCGGAGGTTCAGGCTGTCTCGGGAGGCTGCCTTCGCTCGGTCGAAGAGGCGTTGAGCACGACGCACAGTCAGTCCTGTTCCCGTCGATAGAGGCCCACGCGCTCGATGGCGAGGTGGCGCTGCCATTCCAGACGGACAGCGCCTCCGAAGTACCCTGAGTGGCTCCCGGGACGGGGTTGTCGGGCTCCCCGGCCGTCACGTGCAGGATGGCAGCTCGGCCTCCATAGCGTCTTCCTCCACCATCCTGAGCAGCTCGTCGACGTCGAGTTCGTGGATGGCCGAGGCGAGCTCGCGCGCCACGGCCCTCGCCCGCGCCGCGCGTTGTGTGATCGGCCCGCGCTCGAGCCGGGATCTGACGCATCTGGAAGCGCGTTCGAAGATGGCGAGCGTGAGGTCCTTCGTCTCTGGCTCCTGGATGACGAAGGACACATGGGTGCTCGACTCGTCGGTCGCCCGTGCAGTGTGGGCGACCCCGGGTGGCATGTAGAGCGCCTCACCGCGGCGGAGGGTGACATGGGCGAGGTCGGTGTCGGGGCCGTCGGTGACGAGGGCACCGGAGGTCCACCAGTGCGACGGGGCGTTCTTCTCCACCCGCCATTCCTTTGAGCCGGCGATCTGCACGGCGATCACGTGCTGGCCGTCCCGGTGCCAGCCGAGTCCAGGGTTGTGGGCCGGTGTGTGGAACACGGTCGTGCCGCAAGAGGCGTGCAACGCCGATGAGATGTGTGCGGCGATCGCTCTGAGCGAGTCGATCATCTGGTGGGCCTGGTAGACCATCACGGTGGCCCCGTCGGCCACCAGGGCGCGGGCCTTCGTCCGGTCCAGGAGTCCGGCGTCCGAGTTCGCCGTCGGTTTTCCTCCGGTGGTCACTTCCCGGTCCGGAATCTGTCTGCCGTACCGGGCGAAGGTGATGTTCGGTGGCTGGAGCGACCTCTCCTCCAGCAGACGGTCGATCGTGATGCGGTCGAGGGAGGCGAGAAAGGACGGTGTGATGGACAGCGGAATCATCCGGTCCCCCCAGGCTGTTTCGATGTTCGAGCTCTCGGCCGTGAGCAGGTCGAACCCGTATGACCTCGTCATCTCGACGGCTCCTCACACGATCGCGGTCGGATGACGACCATTGTGTGGAAGCGCTCGAGCTGCTCCGTGTCCTCGTCTATCGGTATGCCGTCCACCTGGACCCAGGCGTGAGCGGTGAAGGGCTCCGTGCGCACTCCCACGCACCATTCGGGCCAGGTGCCACAGATGCGGCACAACAGCGCGGTGGCTATCGACCGCTGCAGACACCACGGTCCTGTGCACATCACGCTGACGAAGATGACGGCATTGCGGGCCCGGTGGGCTTCGTCCGCGCGACTGGCGCGCGCGCCGCGGCGGAAGGCTCCGAGCAGTGCGAACTGACGCTCGGGCGACAGTTTCGCGATGCCCTTGGCCAGCAGGACAGCCACTTTGGCCAGTGGGCGGATCCACAGGGGTGGAGGTGAAACCGCCCGCTCGTTGACCATCGAAACACTCATCGGGCAAGCAACTTCGCGGCCTGGAGCTGGCGCACCAGCGTGTGCACGTCGGAGACGGTCTGATCGGAGGCGTCCGGGTACTTCTCCTGTAGCCGGCTTGCCGCGGACTCCACGGTCTCACCGCTCAGCAGCAGACGGACGACCTCCGACCCCGTGCCGTTCAACTGCCAGTACTTCCCGGTCCGTTTGTTGAGGAACACTAATCCGTCCTCGGACTCGATCATCGTGACGAAGGGAGAGAGGGCTACTACGCCTGTCATCCAGAGCCTCCTGGTCCGTTGTGGTCAGTGCGCTTGTGGGTCGGCCTTCGCCGGGAGGGAACGGAGCCATGCCTCGCAGGCCATCGTCTTTTCGAGCGGCCCCAAGTGCATGGGGTCCGGCATGATGCCGGAGAGCACGCGGCGGAAGCCTTCGCGACCGATCAGCCCCAGCTCGGCAAGGCGCGACTCCTCACACATCTCCCGCATCTTTGCGAGGTTTTGCTTCCGGCCGGCGTAGGTGTCCATGGTGAAGTGGCTCTTGGTGGTCCGGTCGAGGACGTAATCCGGCACCGTTCCACGCAGGGCGGCCACCAGGACGGGTTTGTGACGGCCAGCCACGTACCGGTCCGCCAGCCGGACGGACAGCGCCGTCTCCACGACTCGGTCATCGAGGAACGGAGCTTCGAAGCTCACGCCGAAACGCTCCCCGAGCGTGTTCGCGAAGCGAACGATCCAACCGTTCACGCGGATACAGCGCAGTATCTCGTGATGCGTGGAGATCGACGACATCGGCTGGGGATCCGTCGCCGCCGTACGGCGCATCGTGTCCTGGACCAGTGCGGCGGCTTCCCGGGAAACCCACGGAGGAAGCCGCGGGGCCGGCTCCCAACCCACTTCCGCCTCGATGTCCGGCGGACAGAGCAGTTCATCGGCGGATCGGCGCAGCCACTCGCCGTAGCTGGGAAAGGCCCGGACGACGCGCAGGGTCGTGGCAAGGGACCAGCGCCGCCGGGCGCGCATCGCGCGGACCATGCCCAGGGATCCGAGCAGACTCCGCTGGGCCATGGCGTTGGCATAAGTCGTTCCGGTAGCTGCCAGTTCATCGCTGCCGTGGCCCTGGAGGTGCCTGGTGACCCCATGAGAGGCCATGATCCGGGCAACGTCTTCCATATGGCTCGTCATGGCGATGAAGGGCGGTGGTTCGTCCATCGCGAGATCGTCGCGGTCCGGCGAGTCGTAGTACGGCGATGCCGTGTCCTTGTCGAGCACGATGTGCTCGGCGCCGGGCAGGTCCGCTGCGGCTCGGCCGGCGACGGAGTCGTCGCAGTTCACCGGGTCCATGAGCTGGCGCCGTATGGTCACCAGCTGGCCCCCCTGCTCGGCGGCGAGAAAACAAAGGCTCGTCGAGTCCATTCCGCCGGAGAGATCGGCACCGACGGCCGGCGATGCCCCCGCTCGTGCCGCGACCGCCTCGGCCAGCGCCTTCCGGAGCTCGGGAGCGGCCACACCGACCGGGAGCTCCGGCGCCGGAGGAGTCCACCACCGGACCGGATCGGCGGTCCCGTCGGGACGAAGCGACAGGTAATGTGCGAAGGGAAGGGAGTCGACCTCCCGCCACACACTGCGCTCGCTCAGGGGCCACGGCGGTGTGAAGGCGAGCAGCTGCATCGCGAGCTGCTCCTCGGCCAGGGTCAGCCGCCGCAGCTCGCCCAGTGCGGATACCCGGTTCGATGCCACCGTGATACCGGCGAACGATGTGGAGAAGAGCTCCCGGGCACCGGAGAGGCTGCCTTGCGCCCTGACGAAACCGTCGATGGAAGCGATCAGGTGGAAACAGCCCGCGGTGCGTTCCACGATCCTGTCGAGCCCCCGCGCCGTGCGGACCTTCCCGAGTTGGACCAAGAGTTCAGGTTCCGTAGTGCGCGCAGCGCCGAAGAGCACGATCTTCGACAGACCGGCCTCAACGCAGACGGTGGCGCCCGCGGACCAGTTCCCCACCAACCAAGGGCGCCCGGAGTGGTGAAAGAGCGTGTTCTTCCGGTACTGCTCGGGGAGCCGGGCACGCACCTCGTCCGCAGCGGGGTGGTCTGGCAGAACGACGAACTCCATGGACGGCTCCCAACTGTGTCGGTGGTCTGTGTCGAAGCTGTGGGTCGGTGCCGCGGCCCGGTCGTCGGTGGCCTGAGCAGGGAACCGACGACCGAACCGCGGTCAGGGCATCAGCCGCCGAACGTGGTGAAGAGATCCGGAAGCCATCCCATGCTGACCCAGCGGGTCTTCTCGGAGAATCCACCGATCTCGAACAGCGCGGGTGCCTCGTAACGAGTCGTGTCCATGCTCCTTCACCTCCTTCCCTCGGTTCTTCGGTACGGGGTGCCGATTCCGCGCCGCGGCCCGCTCGCCAGCAGCCGCAACAGGGCCACCACGACCGGGCCGCGGTCAGGACATCAGCCGCCGAACGTGCTGAGGAGGTCCGGGACCCACCCGACCCTGACCCAGCGGGTCTTCTCGGAGAATCCACCGATCTCGAACAGCGCGGGTGCCTCGTAGCGAATCGCGTCCATGTTTCTTTCAGCTCCTTCGTGAGCGGGCTCGGAAACAGCTTCTGATCTTGTGCCGGGGATGCTGGTGCTCCCCGGCGCTTGCATCATCGATTTCAGCGGTCGCCTCAAATGTTTGGCAGTCCTGTTCGGCGGCCAAACAATGGCTTGCGGTGATCTCGTCGCGCATCATGGGCGCGCCTACTGTGACCGTCGGCCTGGTCTGTGGGACTGGTTGAGAGGTGGGGGAGTATGGCGGGGCGTCGTGAAGTGCCGGTGGATCCGGGTGCGGGGCCGGTGCAGCGCTTCGCGTCCGAGCTGCGGAAGCTTCGGGCGGAGGCGGTCGGCCTCACCTACAGGGCCATGGCGCAGCGGGCGGGGTTCTCGATCACGACGTTGTCGCAGGCAGCGGGCGGCGATCGCTTGCCGACGCTGCCGGTGGTGCTGGCCTATGTGCGGGCCTGCGGGGGTGACGGGGAGGAGTGGGAGGCCCGATGGCGTGAGGCGGTGGAGGAGGCCGCCGTCGAAGAGGGCGGCGCCAATGGCATGGATCCGCCGTACCGGGGGCTGGCCCGGTTCGAGACAGGTGACGGTGACAGGTTCTTCGGCCGTGAGCGACTCACCGGTGACCTGCTGAACCTTGTGCGCCGGGAGCGGTTCGCGGCAGTGTTCGGCCCGTCCGGCAGCGGCAAGTCCTCCCTGCTGCGCGCCGGGCTGATCCCCGCCCTCCGCCACAACGAGGCGAGGGGGCCGCAGCTGGCGGCGATCCGGATCCTGTCTCCCGGAGAGCACCCTTTCGGCACCCACGCCCGTCTCCTCACTCCGGCGGATACCGACAGCGCTGCCGACACGCTCGTGATCGTCGACCAGTTCGAGGAAATCTTCACTCTCTGCCACGATCCCGAGGAACGCGTCCGCTTGATCAATCTGCTCCTCGCGGCCCGCCTGGCGGAAAACCGGCTACGCGTGCTGATCGCGGTCCGGGCCGATTTCTACGGCCGCTGCGCCGAGCAGCGCGACCTGGCCGAAGCCCTGCGCGATACCACCATGCTGGTCGGTCCCATGACACCGGCCGAACTGCGGGAAGCGGTGGTGAAGCCGGCCGCAGCCCGCGGGCTGACCGTGGAGCAGGCGCTGACCGCCTGCCTGGTCGATGAGGTCGCCGGTGCGCCCGGCGGATTGCCACTGCTGTCGCATGTGTTGTTGGAGACCTGGTTCCGTCGCCGTGGCGGCAAACTGACGCTGGAGGGCTATCAGGCCGCGGGCGGCCTGGACGGCGCGATCGCCAAGACCGCCGAGGACATCCACACCCGCTTCACCTCGCAACAGGCGGATGTGGCCCGCAGCATCCTGCTCCGCCTGATCAGCCCCGGCGACGGAACCCCGGACACCCGCCGGCCCGTCCGGCGCGCCGAGCTCGACAGCACCCGCCACCCCGAACAGACCGCCCTGGTCGTTGAACGCCTGGCCCGTGCCCGGCTGCTCACTCTCGACGGCGGCAACGTCGACCTCGCTCACGAAGCGCTGATCACCGGCTGGCCCCGGCTGCGCGGATGGATCGAACAGGACCGCGAACGTCTGCGCGTCCACCGCAAGCTGACCGAGGCGGCCACGGCCTGGGCCGAGCTGGGCCGGGACAGCGGTGCCCTGTACCGGGGCACCTTGCTTGCCACAGCCGAAGAGGCCTTCCCCGCAGCTGACGCCGACAGCGACCTCACCTCGGTGGAACGTGACTTCCTCAGCAGCAGCTCCACCGCCCGCCGCCGCGAAGAAGAAGCAGCCGCCCGCACCACCCGGCATCTGCGACAGTTCGCCGCCACCTTGTCGATCCTGCTCATACTCGCCCTGACCGCCGGACTGATCGCCTGGAAGCAATACCGGACCAGCGAGCAGCAACGACGCCAATCGTTCACCGCCCAGCAGATCGCGCTCTCTCGACAGCTGGCCGCGCAATCGGCCAGCCTCCTGGAATCCAACCCTGACTTGGCCTCGCTCTTGGCGATTCAGGCATACCGGACCAGTCCCACCAAGGAGGCCGCCGCAAGCCTTTTCACCGCGGCAGCCCTTCCCCTCCAGCGCCGGCTGACAGGACACACCGAGGCCGTGGAGTCGGTGGCATTCAGCTCAGACGGCCGCGCCCTGGCCAGCGGAGGGGAGGATGGGAAGGTCTGGTTGTGGGACATGGTGACGGGCAGGCCGCACACTGCCCTGACTGAAAACACCGGGGGTGAGGGAGTGGTGGCGCTCAGCGCGAATGCTCGCATCTTGGCCACCCAAGGGCTGGATGGGAAGGTCCGGTTGTGGGATGTGGCGACCGGCAAACGACGCACCACCCTCACCGGACACACCGAGGCCGTGGGGTCGGTGGCATTCAGCCCAGACGGGCGCACCCTGGCCACCGGTGGGGAATTCGGGGAGATCGGGTTGTGGGATGTGGCGACCGGCAAACGACGCACCACCCTGACCGGACACACCGGCACCGTAGGGTCGGTGGCATTCAGCCCAGACGGCCACACCCTGGCCGCTGCCGGCGACGACAAGACAGTGCGCCTATGGGACCTGACAGCGGGAAGGACGCGCAGCGCTCTGACCGGACACACCAAGTCCGTGGGGTTGGTGGCGTTCAGCCCGGACGGGCGCACCCTGGCCACCGCCAGCGACAAGACGGTACGCCTATGGGACGTACCGTCAGGAAGGACGCGCACTTCCCTGACCGGCGACATCGTGGGGGCAGTGGCGTTCAGCCCGGACAGCCACACCCTGGCCACCGGAGGGGAGGACAGCAAGGTTCGGTTGTGGGATGTGGCGACCGGCAGACGACGCACCACCCTCACCGGACACACCGGCACCGTAAGGTCGGTGGCATTCACCCCGGACGGGCGCACCCTGGCCACCGCCGGCGACGACAAGACAGTACGCCTATGGGACCTGACGGCAGGAAGGATACGCACCACTCTGACCGGCGACACTGTGGGGGCAGTGGCGTTCAGCCCGGACAGCCACACCCTGGCCACTTGGTGGTGGGATAGGGCCACCTGGTGGCGGGATAGGAAGGTCCGGTTGTGGGATGTGAGGACGGGAAGGTCACGCATCACCCTGTCCGGGCACACCGGTACCGTAGGGACGGTGGCATTCAGTCCGGACGGCCACACCCTGGCCACCGGAGGGGAGGACGGCAAGGTTCGGTTGTGGGATGTGACGACCGGCAAACGACGCACCACCCTCACCGAACACACCGGCACCGTAAGGTCGATGGCGTTCAGCCCGGACGGCCACACCCTGGCCGCCGGTGAGGAATTCGGGGAGATCGGGTTGTGGGATGTGGCGACCGGCAAACGACGTACCACCCTGACCGAACACACCGAGGCAGTGGCAGCAGTGGCGTTCAGCCCGGACGGCCACACCTTGGCCACCGGAGGGGAGGACGGCAAGGTTCGGTTGTGGGATGTGGCGATCGGTAGACGACGCACCACCCTGACCGAACACACCGGCACCGTAAGGTCGGTGGCCTTCAGTCCGGACGGCCACACCCTGGCCACCGGCAGCGACGACAAAACAGTGCGCCTATGGGACGTGGCGACCGGTAAACGACGCACCACCCTCACCGAACACACCGGCACCGTAAGGTCGATGGCGTTCAGCCCGGACAGCCACACTGTGGCCACCGCCGGCGACGACAAAACAGTGCGCCTATGGGACGTGACGACCGGTAAACGACGCACCACCCTCACCGAACACACCGAGGCAGTAGGAGCGGTGGCGTTCAGCCCAAACGGCCACACCCTGGCCACCGCCAGCGACCACATGACGGTGCGCCTGTGGACCGTTGCTCTTCCCGACCCGGCTTCCTCCATCAAGAAGGTTTGCCAAGCGGTCGATAGGTCCTTCACTCAAAGTGAACGGTCGCTCTTCCTGGGGAACCGCCCCGCTCACTCAGCATGCGAGGAACTACAGTCGGGCCGTCGCCGGAACCGGTAGGCAACCGACAGGATGTTCATGTCCTGAAATACCGCCGGGGACAGGGCCGCGATCAGGGCGTCGAGTTGAGTGATGAAGGCTCGGTACGCTGAACTGAACGTATTCCCAGCCGACCTGGTCACCGAAGTCTCGCCCCCGTCCGTGTCGGCCTGTCCAATCTGTCTGGCCGCAGGAGGCCGCCGATGCGGTGCTGTTCCCAGTGCTGGACGGCAAGTCACGAATATGCGTGATGACCGTCGTGACGCTGTCCGTGCTGCCGCTGCTGTTGGAAGTACTGCGGCGCGTTGCCCGGTCGGCGGATGAGCGCCGGGTCGTTCGACCAGTGCGAAAAGGACGTGCATAAGTCCCGGAGCAGTGTGCGTACCTCTTTCTCGCCCCAGGTGTAATCGCGCAGGTAGTAGTCGACTTGGTAAGCGACGTCGTGGAACAGTTCCTTCAGGCTGAAGCAGATACTGGCCGCTCTGATCCGCGCACTGCGGCTGGGCCGCGACGAGCGCGACTATCTCTTCGCCCTGGCCGGCCGACCGCTGCCGCAGCCGGGTGGTCCGGCCGATCGCGTGCACCCGGGCACGACTTGCTGCACCGACTGGACGGCCACCGGCCCAGGGGTCACCGACCTGCGTGTCATGCTGGTTCAGAACCGGCTGGCCGACGCCTTGCGGTCGCCGGGCTGGCCGCGGCCCTGCGGGCCGGGGCCCTGACCGCGGACGCGGTCGCGCTGGAGGCCCGCAAGGCCGCCCAGGCCGAGGACGAACCCGCTCTCCCCTGCCCGTCGGATACCGGAGCGGGACAGCCGTCGGGGACCGCGAGGTGTCTGCATGAGTGGACACCGCCTGCCCTCTGCTGCGGCTGCCCTCGATCCGCAAGGAGTTCGCCGACATCGCCGGCCGGGCGGCGAAGGACCAGCTGACCTACCGCGGCTTCCTCGCCGAGCTGCTGATGGCCGAGTGCGACGACCGGGCCCGCCGCCGCTCGGAACGCAGGATCAAGGCGGCCGGGTTCCCGCGGGAGAAGTCGCTGCGGACCTTCGACTTCGACGCCAACCCCAACGCCGATGCGGCGACCATCAACACGCTCGCCGGCTGCGAGTAGATCAAGAAGGGGCAGCCGCTCTGCCTGATCGGTGACTCCGGCACCGGCAAGTCCCACATGCTGACCGCTTTGGGAACCGAGGCGGCGATGAAAGGCTACCGGGTCCGCTACACCCTGGCCACGAAGCTGGTGAACGAGCTGGTTGAGGCTGCGGATGAGAAGCAAAGCTCACGAAGACCATCGCCCGCTACGGCCGCGTCGATCTTTTGCGCATCGACGAACTCGGATACATGGAACTGGCCCGGCACGGCGCCGAGTTGCTGTTCCAGGTGCTGACCGAGCGCGAGGAGAAGAACAGCGTCGCCATCGCCTCCAACGAGTCGTTCGGGAAAGCGCACATGTTCCGGCGAACTCGTGCAAGGTACTGCCGAAACTTCATAGGTTCGGGAGTGACCCCGTGGCGTCGGTTCTGTGGCTGAAGGCTCCGTCGGTGAGGACGGGCACGATCACGCTGGTGTCGAGCTCGGTAGCGATGGCCACGTCGTCGGCGAACCCGCTCCGGGACAGTTCGATGCCCGATGAACATGCGGCCACGGCACCAGCCACGTCGGGAGTTTGCGTGAAGGAAGACCGTGCATCAGCCGCCTCGGGGGACAGCGGGCCACCGCCTCGTGACTGCAGTTCGGCGATGATCGCCCCGGCGCCCGTCAAGTCCTCCAGCGCAGGTCGCAGGCTTCCGCTCTCCTGCGGCGATCACCGAAACTGGACGTTCCTGAGTCCCGTAGCCGTGCCGGGCCAGCCATCGGCCGACAGCTGTTGCGTTACGCAGGCAGCCCGCGACGACCGTCGAACCGGCTGCCGCTGCGGCAATGGCAGATCCGTTGGGTGAGGGCAGCACAAGTCGCGGAGTGAACGGGGCTTGCTGGAGTGCTGCCGGAGACAGCGACCACGGTGAGTCTGCGGTGGCGGCTCGTCGGCCCACGCCAGTGGCGCGACCTTGTCATGGGCAAAGGCGGACGCCGTCTCGTCACGCCAGGCCTAGGGAAAGACCTGGGTTCCCACCTCGACGGCGACCGTCACCGACGTCGTGAACGACAGCACGTCGACCACC
This sequence comes from Streptomyces iranensis, assembly GCF_017874715.1. GTDB lineage: Bacteria > Actinomycetota > Actinomycetes > Streptomycetales > Streptomycetaceae > Streptomyces > Streptomyces iranensis. The sequence goes on from NZ_JAGGLR010000032.1 coordinate 31,790, forward strand.
GACAGGCAGGCGGTGTCCGGAGCCAGCTGCTGTGCACCGGTGGGGCCCCACTCGAATCGAACTCCATACCCTTGCTGCAGAAGCCAGTCGCTCATGGTGGTCGAGTCTGGCATCAGTTGGATCAAGAGGGACGGGCTTCCAGTGTTCCCGGGCCGGGCAAGCGTCCCGGATCGACGTGGTCGGCGAGGTAGATCAGGGTAAGCCTGCGGGTCCATTCCGAAGGCGGCTGCGACGAGCTTGGGGTCCATGGTGTTGACCAGGTCGACGAGGCGGGTGCTGCGGATCATCCGGGGCGGATATCCGCAGTTGTCAAGGACGTGCGAAACGTAGGCAGTCGTGGCCGGGCATCGCCCGGCCTTGGCGACAGCCCGGATGACGATGCCGCATTCACCATGGTCTTCGAACGGCGAGGCCGAGATGTTTGTGTTTGTGGACGATGAGGGTGATGGCGGCTCCGGAGGAGCGGATCCCCCGGCGCGTTTGACGCCGGCCTCCAGTTCGGACACTTGGTGGCGCGGGTGAAGATCTTCTCGGAGGAGACGCGGGTCACCTCCGCTTCGACCAGAGCCGCGAGTTGAGCATCGAGGGACCGTCTGTCGGGCGGCCAACCCGCGGGTGGTCACCGCTCAGGAGCGGCCGTGACTTGCAACGTGCAGCCATCGCCCTAACCGACAGGTCTGGGCTTTTGGTCCGAGGCCCGTCAGCCCTCTGTTGGGCGTGGTGGCGCTGGCGGCTGCAGGAGCCGCAGGCCCGTCTCGACCAGTAGCCAGCCAAAGCGGGCCCGGACCACCCGCATGCTGCTTCGGCCCGAATGGTTGGCGCCAGCGGTCCAGCGCACCTTCCAGGCGTGTGCCTGAGCATGCAAATCGGTAGCGCGGGCGGCATGGAGGTAGCGATGGACGTCCGGGTGATGGTTCATGGTGCGGTCTCCCCCCGGCGGTTGCGGAACGCGATGTGCAGCATGGTCACCGGCTCCGCCCCTTCTGGGCGCCGTGACGCGTCGTTGAATCGCTCACCATAGGGCTCCAGCAGCGCCGAGAGCCGTTCTCTCAGCTGGGCGAGTTCGGCGGCCGTCAGGTAGACGATGTCGTCGCCGAATTGCTCTGCCTCGCGCCACTCGCGCGGCAGCTGCTGCCGGGTCTCGATTGCGTGCGCCATCAGCTCGAAGTACCGCTCTACTACAGCCATGCTGAGCGCTTCGGCTGCTTCGCTGTCGGCATCCTGCCAGTCGGTGTAACGGGCCGTGGCCCGCCAGGGCTTTTCACGGCCTTGGCCGCCCTCGGCCTCCTCGACCAAGCCGTACTTTTCGAGCATCCGCAAGTGGTAGGAGCAGCTGGCCACGGACTCGCCGGTGAGCTCCGCGGCGCGGGTGGCGGTGAACGGTCCTTCGACGCGCAGCAGCCCGACCAGTTTCATCCGAGTGGGGTGGGTGTAGGCGCGCAGAGCGCGAGGGTCGGCGAGGTGAACTGAGTGCTGCGGTGTCCTGGGTACCAGCATGCGACTAAAGATATCTTTCTAAAAGTTCCTTTACAAGGAGACGGGCCGGTGGACCTGTCCCCTCGTGTCGTTGCAGCGATAGCCTCGGCCAGGTTCGCGCGGAGCGCTTGCCTGGGGCGGGTAGTGCATCGGCGATTGATCGGTACTGCTGTCTCAGGGTCAGTTCGTCGGGGCACGGGAGGAGTCTGTTGCCATAACGGCGGGGTCGGGGCAGTGGAGTGTGCTGCGTTGCGCAGCGCGAGTACCGAGGTACCCGATGGCTGCTGCGCCACCTGCGGCTACGGCGGCAGCCTTGAAGCCGGTAGCAGTGTTAGTGAACTCAATGAGAGCGGCCATGGCCGCGAGGGAGAGCGGGGCGAGTCCTGCGGTCAGGAAATAGAACATGCTCATGACCCGGCCCATGTGGCTTGGTGGGGTGTTGTTCTGGAGCTGAGGCAGTACGGCGCCGGCAACCGCGCCGAGGGTGCATCCCAAAGTGGCTGCTGCTGCGATCGCGAGCACGAGTTGGTCGGCTCCAGCCATCGTGAGCAGGGCTGTGGCACCCGCTGCCCCTGAGGCGAGGTAGATGCGGGTGGGCACAGCCAACCGTGGGGCAAAGGAGAGCAGGAGGGCGACTGTGCAGGCGCCGCCGGCCCCTAGCCCCCCTCAAGGAGTCCGAGACCGGAGGAACCCCATCCGCGTTCCGCAGCGTCGGGCTGATCTGCGCCGCAAAGGCCGCTGTCCCAAATGCCAGGCGATGCAGGGCGAACACTGCTTTGACCGGCCCCGCAACGGCGTCCATCCGGAGCGGCTCAAGGCCAATGGCATCGACCCGAAGACCCTCCCGCCGCTGCGCGGTCCTGGTAGCGGGAAGAAGCACAGCCGCAACGGCGCCTCCCCCCTCGGACACAGCCCGTACAGCGGCGTACGCCCCGTGCCACGGACAGCACCGGTGGGGTGCCGGGTGTACGGGCCCCTCGCAAGCCGAAACTGACCGACTCGTAACCAGCGAGTAGGCGATGAGCCGCGCCTCGGCCATGTGATTGACGAGGTGCACGTTCGCGAGCCGGGCCTGGTGGTCCTGGACATCACGGCCCAGGATGAGGAAACCGCTGTGGCGGTGATGTCTCGGCTAAACGAGCTGTGGGCGTGGCGAGTTCGATCGTCACCTCGTAGAGCGGCTGGGCGCCCCGGCCGCGGGGCATGCGGGCCCGGGCCCGCCATCATGCGCCGGTACGCATGACATATGTCATTGCCGATCTATTACAGACCACTCGTGCGCGGCCTCCGATCCCACTGGAGAATCGTGAACAACAAAGCGAAGCCCGGATTGGATGGGGTTCATATCTCGACTCGCACAAGCCTCTGCAGGTGAGCCGTCGCAACGTCCAGAATGGAACAGGAGAAAGTGTTTGAACCCGCGGCAACGCTCAGCTCTAGTATCTCGTGATTGCTTGTGCACGCAAAAAGATCAATTCTGTAGCTGAGGGGAACAGCAATGAAGTTGAGACGCGCGTTGGCGGCGCTGAGTGTGGTCGCGGCGGCGGGAGTCGTGCCGTTGGTCACGTCTGGTACAGCGCAGGCCAGCGGTTTTGACTGCGTGGACTACCTCCAAGTCCACGGCTACGTAATTGGGGACGCCGTCCATGAGGCTTGTGGCTACGAACCACTTCCTACAGGCCCTAGTCCTTTCTGTATCGCTTTGCTCGTAGCTCATGGCGTCACGGGGGCTGATGCGGACCATGCCTGCCGCCTAGTCAAGGTCTAACCATGGGTATTCAGCGGAATTGGGTGGCCTGACGCCCCGATAGCAGAAAGGTGCCTTTGCCCTGCGAGGATGCGAGTGTCTACGTCGTATCCGCTGCAGAGAGCGAGGCACCTTTCTGGTGGTCGAAAGTCAGGGTGGGACCGTCGAGGACGGCACCGCCCGGCTGTGGGACATGAGGACCGGCCGCACCCTTACTCGCGAGGCCGTGGTCCACATGGCATTCAGCCGGGATGGAGACACCTTGGCCACGGGCAGCGATAACGGGCCGGTCCGGCCGCACCCGCACCACCCGCTCCGATACAGGGAGCCTCGATCCACTGGCTTTCGCCCCTGACGGACGTACTCTGGCCTCCGGCAGCGGGTCCTCTGCCAAGGTGTGGCTGTGGGACACCAGGACCAGCCGTACCACGTAACTCTGACCGGCCACCGGGGTTACGTGGGCGCGGCAGTTTTCAGCTCTGCCGGCACCGTATCGCTGCACAATCCGGCCACCGGCGGTATCCGCGCCACTCTGACCGGCCACAAAGGCTTCGTGAGATCGGCGGTGTTCAGCCCGGACGGGCGGAACCTGGCTACCGGGAGCGACGACGGTACGGTGCGACTGTGGGACACCAGGACCGGCCGCACCCGGGCCACCCTCACCGACCACAACGGCGAGGTGGATTCCGTAGCGTTCAGCCCAGACGGACACACCCTGGCCAGCAGCTCAGCCAAAGAAGTGCACCTATGGGACGTGGGCTCGCCCGACCAGGCCGCAGCGCTCCGAGAAGGTTTGCCAGGCCGTCGGCCGCGACCTCACGGCCGAGGAACGATCGACCTACCTCCCGAACTCATCGTCCGGCCCGGTGTGCCCGTAGCGCTACGTGGAACTGGTCGGCGGCCTGCTGCTCGACATCACCGGCTGGGCGGAGTCGACACCGGCGTTGCGCTCTCCACCGAGGTGGGGAAGTTCGGCGTCGGCGGCCGGGCGATGTACGACCCGCAGTGGGTGGAGTGGCGCGGTGGCCCCCACCCACGAGTTCAGCGCCGCCTGACTTCCGGGATGCCCACGCGGGGCGGTCGTCGGGGTCGTCAGTGAGGTTGTCCGCCTTCGCGCGGGGCGTTGCGGCCCTGGCTGCAGTACACGGGCTCGGTAGGGGTCCTTCGGGTTGTGGGCGGGCAGGGACTTGCCGGCAGCCGACGGGCGGGGCAGTGCGGCGAGGCGGTGGAAGGCCGTGGTGAGTTCGTGTTTCCAGGGCCAGGTCGCCGAGATCCGCAAGCGCAGACGGCGGCCGCCGCGGGTGAGGAGTGCGGCGACGTGCAGTAGCCGGTAGCGGAGTTTCTTCGGCTCGGCAGCGGCGAGTTCGCCGTCCAGCAGCAGGACGCGCATCCAGGCCAGAAGGTCGATCGCTGTGAGGCTGAGTTCGAGCCAGACGGTATTGACGTTGGAGTCGCGGGAGGGGAAGCGGCCGAAGCCGGTGGTCTTGCCGCACCGGATGTGGTCTTCGGCGGTGGCATGCCCACGGTGACGGACCTCCAGGAACTGGGCGGACCCGCCACCGGGGTAAGGGGTGTCGGTGAGGAACACCTGATGCCGCAGGCCCTCGTCCTGGTCGAACAGGGACAGCTGGGCTCCGGGGTGCGGGCGTTCGCGGCGCACGATGATGCGGGTGTCGGCCGGGTAGCCGTCCAGGTCGATCATGCCGTCAGTTCGGCGACCTCGGCGCCGTCACGCAGCGTTCCGTCCTGGTTCAGGGCGGGATGCCAGAGGCGGTCGGGCAGGACACGGATAGCGTGGCGGACGGGCTCGGTGATGGCGTATCCGACCGAGACGTAGGTATGAATTCCTCATTTGCGCAGGTCGCGGACGTGGGTGAGGAACGCCTTGGCACTTCCGGCGCTGTCGGTGCGGATGAGGATGCCGGTGCCGTGGCGGTGGGCGTCGGGGATCTGGGCGAGTGCGGGCGGGAGTTTGACGTTCTACACGACATCGGGTTTCCCCAACCGAGCCGGGTGCGGACGTCATCGTGCGTGCGACCGGAACCTCGCACCCCACTCCCCTTTGGGCCTGCCGGCGCGAGTGGCCAGGGCCGGCAGGTGGACGAGGCTGCGCATGCCGTAGGAGTGTCACCTCGGCCAGCACGGCGCACGTGGCTGCGGTCTGAGATGCCGTCCCGGGAGCACACAGGCGTGAGCACTCCCTCCAGCTGACAGCCGGTCAGTCGGTCAGTCGGTCAGTCGGTCAGTCGGTCAGCCGAGAGCGTGGGCGCGGCAGGTCCGCAGAATCTCGTCGGACAGTTCGGGCTGGGCGTGGCTCACGGCGCGGGCGAGGGCCATTGCCCCTACGAGTCGGCTGAGGAGCAGCACCGCACGGTCCCGCGCCTCCTGTGAGGTGATCTCCCCTTCGTGCTCGCGGGCGAACTCCTGGGCGAAGCCGGTGAGGTATCCCTCCACGCCGCTCGCGTAGGCGCGCTGGACCGTGTCGCTGTGCCGTCCGGCGTCGGTGACCAGGGAGGCGGAGGGACAGCCGCCGTCCGGGGCGTCGCGGTGGGCGGCCGAGAGGTAGTTGTCCACCACTCGCTTCAGCGGTGGGCCGGTGAGATCGGCGCCTTCCTCAAGGGCCTGGTCCAGGGCGCCCAGAGAGGCTTTAAACGAGGCGCCGCATGCCTCGGCGGCCAGATCGCCTTTGGATGCGAAGTGGTTGTAGAAGCCGCCGTGGGTCAGGCCTGCTTCCTTCATCAGTTCGGCGATCCCTACGGAATCGACGCCCTGCGAGCGGAACATGCGTCCTGCCGCCTCGACGATGTTCTGCCGGTTCCTGGCCTTGTCTTCCCTGGTGATCCGCGGCATGGCCGCCCTCCTGCGTCGGCAGTGTTTGACGTTTTCAATGTTACCTCTCATAATTATTTTTAATGTTGTCCAACATCAAAAAGTGTGTGGAGGCGCCTATGCGCACCGTGGAGTACACCCGCCAAGGGGAAGCCGCACAGGTACTGACGCTGAGGGAGGAGCGCCACCGGCCGGCTCCCGGCGTCGGAGAGGTTCTGGTCCGCATGCTGGTCCGGCCCATCCATCCGGGGGACCTGGTCGGTGTGGAGGGTCTGCCGGGGCAGCCGGAACAGCAGTCGGGGGCCCGGACTCCCGGAGTGGAGGGGATGGGCGTCGTCGAGAGCCTCGGAGCGGACGTCCGCACACTGCGCCCGGGGCAGCGGGTGGCGGTTTTCCCGGCGCCGGGAACATGGAGCGACTTCGTCGTGGTTCCGGCCGATCTGGCGGTGCCGGTGCCGGCGGGGGTCAGCGACGAGACTGCAGCCCTGATGCTGGTCAACCCGCTGACGCTGTGCATGCTGTACCGCGCGATGGAGAAGGCCCTGCGCGGGCAGACGAATCCCGTGCTCCAGACCGCCGCCGGCTCGTCCATCGGCAGGTTGGTCGGCGCGGCCGCGGTCCGGCACGACCTGCAGTTGATCAATCTCGTGCGCAGCACCTCCGGCGCCGAGAGGATGCGGACGCTGTACCCCTCCCAGCCCGCGATCGCGACATGCGACGACGACTGGCAGGGACAAGTCCGCCGGCATGCCGGCGAGCGCGGCGTCCAGGTGGTCCTCGACTGTGTCGGCGATGCCATGACCCAGGACCTCGCCGGACTGCTCGCCGACGGCGGCACTCTGATCTCCTACGGACAGCTGGGTTCCGGCACGACACCGTTGGAGGCGCTGCCTCTCATGGCGCGGGCGCTGACGGTGCGGGGGGTGTCGATACTGCGCTGGATGAGCCGCACCCCCAAGGAGCGGGCCCGGGATGTCGCCTTCGCCCAGGACCTGTCGCAGAGCACGCCGGACCTGCTTGAAGTGGCGGCCAGCTACGACCTCGCCGACTTCAAGGCGGCCATCGAGCACGCCCGCCGACCGGCCAAGAGCGGAACCGTCCTGCTCACCACCCCGCGGACGGCCGACTCCGGACACGGGGCCGCCTGATGAAGATCGGAATGCTCGGAGCCGGCGCAGTCGCCCAGGCCATCGCCCGGCACGCGATCCGTCACGGCCACGAGGTCGTGCTCAGCAACAGCCGAGGACCTGCCTCCCTGGCCCCGCTGGTCAAGGACCTCGGCGCGCTCGCGACGGCCGCAACCCCTGCGGAGGCCGCCGCTGCGGACCTCGTCGTGCTCTCGGTCCGCTGGCCGCAGATCCCTGACGCCGTCGCCGGGCTCCCCCGCCTGGACGGGACCGTCGTCATCGACGCCACCAATCAGTTCTCCTCCTCTCCCCCGAACCCGAAGATCGCCGACCTGGGCGACCTCACCGGCAGCGAATACGTGGCCTCCCTGCTTCCCGGCGCGCGCGTGGTCAAGGCATTCAACGCCCTCTACGCGCAGTTCATCGCACGAGATCCCCGCCACGAGGCGGGGCGGCAGGTGCTGTTCCTCGCCGGCGACGACGCCGACGCCAAGAACACGGTGCAAGTCCTGACCTCCGAGTTCGGCTTCGCCCCTGTCGACCTCGGAACGCTGCGCGAGGGAGGACGCCTCATCCAGCTCGGCGGCCCTCTGTCCGCCCTCCACGCCCTCAAGCAGGACTGATCCCACCAACCCGCTCGTGCTCCTCGTGTCCGCGAGGAGCGCCTTGCGTCACGAAAGAGATGTTCATGTCCGACCAGACCTCAGTACCCGGCACCCAGCCCCTCCTGCAGCCTGTTCAACTGGGCGCGCTCAAGCTGCCCAACCGCGTCGTCATGGCTCCCATGACGCGCTCCCGGGCCGGCAACGAGGAACTGGCCCCCACCGCCCTGCACGCCACTTACTACACGCAGCGCGCCGGCGCCGGCCTGATCATCAGCGAAGGGACCTGGGTCAGCACGGACGCGATCGGCTTCATCAACGTCCCCGGCATCTACACGGACGCCCAGACCGCCGGCTGGGCCAAGGTCACCGAAGCCGTGCACTCCGCGGGAGGGATGATCGTCTCGCAAGTCGGCCACGCCGGCGCCGCCTCCCACCCGGACCACCACGGCGGCAGGCTCCCCGCCGGCCCTTCGGCGATCAATCCCCACGAGATGTCCTTCACCCCCGACGGCCCGAAGGACTCCCTCACGCCACGCGCCCTGAGCGCCGCGGAGATCGCCACCACGATCGACTCCTACCGGCAGGCGGCCGCCAACGCCCTGCGCGCCGGGTTCGACGGCCTGGAGATCCACGCCCAGGTGTCCCATCTCGTGGCCCAGTTCCTCAACCCACGCCTCAACCAGCGCACCGACGCCTACGGCGGCAGCAGTGAGAAGCGGGCTCAGTTCCTCTTCGACATCGTGGACGCCGTCAGCAGCGTGTGGGGCAGCGACCACATCGGAATCAAACTCTCCCCCTACTGGAATCACGGGCCCTTCACTGCAGATGCCGAGACGCTGGCCGAGTACGACCAGCTCCTCAAGCGCCTCAGCGACAGCAACCTGGCCTACCTCCACCTCCTCGGCCCGGAACCCGGCACGGGAACTGACGACACCCTCACCGCATTCACCCGCTACCGCGCCCACTACCACGGCGCCGTCATCGCCAACCTCGGCTTCACGCAAGCGAGCGGCAACGGGCTCCTCGAACGGCAACTGGCCGACGCGGTCTCCTTCGGCGCCCCCTTCATCGCGAACCCAGACCTCGTCGACCGGTTCACTCACGGCCACCCTCTCGCCGCCGGCAACCGCGACACGTACTTCGCCGGTGGCGTGGAGGGATACACGGACTACCCCGCAGTGACCGGCTCCTAGGTGTATGCGGGAGGCCTACGTCCACGGCGAGGACGCCCGGCAAGCCGTGGTGTCCGACTTCCGGCACAGCGCACGGGTGGTGATGACCGCCGCGCTCATCATGATCGCGGTGCCCTCCGGGTTCATCTTCGAGAACGCATCAACGATCAAGATGATCGGCTCCGGCCTGGCCGCCGCCGTGGTCTTGGACGCCGTCGTCGTCCGCATGGCCATCGTTCCGGCCATGCTCGCCCTGCTCGGCGACAAGGCATGGTGGCTGCCGAAGGGGCCCGACCGCATCCTGCCGCATGTGGACGTGGAGGGCGCGGCCCTCACCCGCCGACCGCAGAACGTAGCCCCCGATGCTGCGGCGGCTTCCAGTGAACCGGCCCGCGTCCAGAGGGTCGTGCTCAGCAGCGCACCGGGCCGTCCGAGACCGGGTCTCGGACGGCCCGCACGGCTCTATGCCGGTTCGTCGGCGACCATGGCAGAGACGCAGAACCGACCGTGCCACCGCCCTTGGCCGGCGGCGGATACGGCCTCATGAGCATGCGCGAGCGCGCCCACTCCGCCGGCGGCGAGCTGCGAGCCGGTCCCGCCCCGAGGGTGGCTTCGACGTCATCGCAACCCTCCCGCTCCACCCCCACCCGGACGGACTCCCCGGCCGACTGCCCCCAGGAATCCCGCTGACCATCCGTGTTCTGCTCGCCGACGACCACGCCCTCCTGCGGGGCGCCTCCAGCTTGCTGACCGACTCCTGCGAGGACCTGGAGATGGCCGGAGAGGCCGCCACCGGCCAGGAAACCGTGGACCTCGCCCATGCTCTGCGCCCCGACGCCGTCCTGATGGACATCCGCATGCCGGGCACCGACGGGCCGGCCGCCACCGCCGCCATCTGCGCCGCCCCCCCCTCGCCAGCACCCGGGTCCTCGTCCTGTACGCAGCTCGGGCCCTGCGCCTGGGAGCCGGCGGCCTCCTCGGCAAGCACGTCACCACCGACGCCCTGCCGGCGGGCATCCGCACCATCGCCGCGGGCGAGGCACTCCTCCTACGGCCCGACACATGGCGGACGCGTCGCCCACGCTGCTGGATTTACCGGCCTTGGCGTAGGCGCTTCTCGGTTCGCCGCCGATGTCATGCCGGACTTGCTCGCAGGCATGGACACCGAGCGGACCCGTCTGCCTATGGTGCGTGAACGGCCGATGCCCTTTCCGCCCGAGCCCATCGCTTGGGTTGGGATCCAACTGACCCGTAGAGGGCCCCCTGAGCGGTTACATCGATTCCGCCCTGGCGGCGAGCTGCAGCTGACGAGGGGCTTCAGCGGAGGGAACCGCCCCGGTGTCCGGGTGGCTGCGTGCCACCCGGACAAGCGGCCGCACAACGACTCCGCGGTGAAGGTGCGCCTGGGTGAAGTGGTGCGGCATCCGACCGGAAAGAGCGCGTGCCATGACCCGGGCAGGACTCGATCACGGTGGCCCGTATCCCCCGGGCTCTGACCGCCGCCGCGACTTCCGGGCCGATCAATCCCCCGCCGACGATCACGACATCGTCGGCACCGTCGAGCGCCTTGCGAAGCCCTTCTGCTTCCTGTGCCGACGGTAGCCGCAGGCCCGTCCTTTCGCTCTTGGCCCCTTCACCGGCAGTGTTTCAAGGCGTTGGCCGAACAGAGCCTGCCGATTCTGCTCGTGCGGGTCCGTCTTCAGCAGCGGGCTTAAGTTGCAGTTCTGGGGCGGGGCGGCGGAAGCCTGTGGTGACCACTGCGAGCCAGGCGATGCCGATGGCCAGCCAGCCGAGGCCGAGTTCGACGGCGGTGCTGCCGAGCTGGGTGATCAGGTAGACGTCGACAGCGGCGCCGGCGACAGGTAGCAGAAAGTAGCGCACGCGCGAGTGTCGGGTCCCCGAGCGCCACTGTCTCACCGCGTAGGCGATCACGCACAGGTTCACGAGTGTGAAGCTGAGGAACGCTCCGAAGTTGATGAAGGAGGTGGCATCGGCCAGGGAGAGGTTCATGGCGAGAAGGCCAACGAGCCCGATGATCAGCACGTTGGTGACGGGGGTGAGCAGCTTGCGGTGCAGGCGTCCGAAGATCTGACGCGGGAGGGCGCCGTCACGGCCCATCACGAACATCAGGCGGCTGGTGCTGGCCTGGATGGCGACGCATGAGGCGAAGCCGCCGAGCATGCTGATGATGTTGGCGACGTCGGCGAAGGTCTGTCCTCCGACGGTGGTGGAGACGAGGTATCCGGCGGAGTTCTCGTCGGGGAAGGCTCCGCCCGGGTGGGCCCACTGCATCAGGAAGGAGATCACGATGAAGATCGCGCCGCCGGTCAGCACGGTCAGGACGATACTGCGCGGGATGGTGCGCCGCGGATCGTGCACCTCTTCGCTGAGGGTGCTCACGGCGTCGAATCCGAGGAAGGCGTAGGCGGCGACGGCGGCGGCTGCGGTGACCGCGGACAGGCTGGTGGTGTTGTTCCAGAAGGCGTGTGTGGCCGCGGGGGTGCCGCCGTGGCCGGATCCGTAGTGGACACAGAGCACGGCGAGTATGACGAGGGTAGCGGTGACGCCTACGAGCAGGACTCGGTTGATGCGATCGGCTGTCTTGAGCCCGATGACGTTGATGCCGGTGGCGAGGGAGACGTTGATGACCAGCCAGGCCCATTCCGGTACGGCCGGGAACTGGGCGTGGAGGTAGACGGCTTGCAGGAGCCAGGCGACCATCGGCAGGAAGAGATAGTCGAGCAGGAGGGCCCATCCGGCGAGGAAGCCGATACGCGAGTCGAGTTCCTTGCGGGCGTAGGTGTAGACGGAGCCCGAGCTGGGGTGGAGCCTGGCCATCTTCGCGTAACTGAGACCGGTCAGCAGCATCGCGCCGGTGGCGATCACGTATGCGGTGGGCGCGGCGCCTCTGCTGGTGGCGGCGATCACGCCGAAGATCGAAGTGACGACGGCAGGAGCCATGTAAGCCACGCCGAAGGCGACCACGGACAGGAGCCCGAGATCTCCGCGCATACGGGTTGGCTGATCTGTCACGGCATTCTCGCTTCTGTGAGCGTACGACGGACCTCGGTGGAGTGGCCGAGAAGGGTGGGGGCGGTGGCGCCGGTCCAGGTCGCCGGGTCGATCCGGCCCTGATACAGCGGCAGGGCCAGGGGGCGGTCGTCGGGGCGGAACTGCTGCCAGGGCCGGTTGAGAGCGGCGGTGCCCAGTCGGCGGACGTTGGTGACCTCGTCGAGGTCGATCACGTCGGTGAGGGTGGTGTCACTATCGCCCGCCGCCTCGGAACGGACGGCGCCCTGGGGGTCGATGAGCAGGCTGCGACCGGTGCCGACCGGCGCGGCACAGTTGACGCCGGCGACGAAGAGCTGATTGACGATGGCGTTGGCCCGGGACAGCACAAGTTCCTGGGCCCGGTCGCTGCCGGAGGTCTGCACGAAGTTGAGGACGAGCTCGGCACCCATCCAGGCGAGATGACGGGTGGTCTCGGGAAACCATGCGTCGTAGCAGATCGACAGTCCGACCCGGCCTATCCCGTCAAGATCGAGGACGGTGAACTCGGCGCCGGGCGTCACGGTCTCGTAGGGCCGCCACGGGAAGATCTTGCGGTAGGCCGCGATGCGTTCACCGTGCGGGGAGTAGACGGGGGCGGTGTTGTAGACGCGCCCGTCGGTGCCGCGTTCGTAGAGGCTGCCCGGTGCGAGCCAGATGCCGAGATCACCGGCGATCTCGGCGAGGGCGCGGTCACGCGAACCGCCGAGAGGCTCGGCGAGAGCTTCCGGCACCTCGGCGGGGTCGGCGTGGCCGGCCGCGCCGCCCAGATGAAGCTCGGGGTAGACGACCAACGGCGCGGCGGGGAGTCCTGCCGTGCGCCTTCGTACGTCGGCGGCGAGGCCGTCCAGATCGGCGGCGGGGCGCTGGGCCGCCTGGGCCAGGACGAGAGGGAGGGGACGGGACATGGGTCACCAGGTCTGATTCGGGGATTTGTTAAACAAAATTTAGTTAATGAATGAGGGCCGGTCAATGGGTTGTCGCACGCCGACCTCCGGCCGGCGTCTGACGGTGTGCGAGCATGTCGGCCATGGCACGACCGAGGAACCAGGCGGAACGCCGCGCCCAGCTGATCAGCGCGACCGCCGCAACCGTGGTGGAGCTCGGGGCCACCGCGACCAAGCTGCGGGACGTCGCCAGGGCCGCCGGCGTCACACCCGCCTCGGTGCTCTACTACTACTCCGACATCCAGGAACTGTTCGCCGCAGTGTTCGAGCGCAGTGCTGCGACCTACTTCGTCAGCCGTCAGGAGGCCATCGCTACGGCAGACGGTCCTGTGGCACGCTTGCGTGCCTGCATCCGCAGCGGAGTGCCCTGGCCCGGAGAAGGCGAGCAGAGCACCCGGTTGCTCTTCGAGTTGTTTCCGGTAGCGCTGCGTCACGAGAACGCAGCCCAACGGCAGCGCGACTTCGTCGAGCAACAAGCCGACCTGTACCGTCAGGTGCTCGAACTCGGGCGAGACAGCGGCGACTTCGTGCTGAGCGGTGACGCCTCGACACTGGGACGCTCGTTCGTGGCACTGGAAGACGGATACGCAATGGATCTGCTGGTCGGCAGCGTGACCGCTCAGGACATCGAAGACCAACTGCTCGACCACGCACGCGTCGTCACCGGCAACACGGCCTTCGGCTCCGGTCCAGCGCGGCACCGCGAGGACTGACCCGAAACGCAGCCCATGAACGCTTCCGCCGACGGGACCTGGGCCCGCCAAGAGTGGCCGGGCGAGGCGATCGGCCACTTCCGCGGCGGGCCGACCACGAGTATGGGTCCCCTCCGGTGTCCGTGGCGGGCCGTTGATTGGAGAGGAACCAGCCAAGGCCGGCTGACACCCAGGCCCCGTCTCGATGGCCCGCCGCCCGCACGGCCGGCGGGCCATCCCCATCGGGCAGTTACGGACGTATGGTCTGGCCCTGTGCGGTGCCTTCCACGGCCTCCACATACACACGGGCTACCTCGGAGACGGGAGTACCGTCGGCCGAGTCCATGCCCATGTTTTCCAAGGTCTCCTTGATCCATCCAGGGCTGATTAGATTGATCCGCAGATTCCGCGACAGCTCACCAGCCGCGTTGCGGACGAAACCCTCCAGGCCAGTGTTGATGAGGGCTCCCAGCGACCCACCGGTCAGCGGCGCGGAGAAGGTGCCCCCCGTCAGGGTGACGGAGCCGCCGTCCCGCAGATGACGCACGGCACGCCGGGCCAGAGCAACCTGTCCCAAGAGCTTGCCCCGCACTCCGGCAGCGATCTCGTCATCTGCCGCTGACACCAAGTCCACCAGCGGGCCGCTGGCGGCACAGCACACCACCGCGTCGAGGTCTGGCAGCTCGTCGAAGAGCGCATCCAGGGAGGAAGGATCTTCCAGATCCGCCTTCACCGGGCCTCTACGCGAAGCCTTCACGACATGATGAGAAGCCTCTAAGGCGCTGGCGACAGCAGTACCGACCGTTCCGGTCGCCCCGATCACAAGTACTTTCATGTCACCGATGATCTCAGTGGTGGCACGCCGACATGCTGCCGCCTGGTCCAACTGCCGTCATTTCTCGTGAACAGCAACGACCCTCAAAATCTCCAACTGCTGCCCAAACCGGCAAACAAACGTTGCTACTTGAAGTGAACGAAGCCAGTCCGCACAGTCACCCCACCGACGTGGGCGTCCGCACGCACATGCGCCGTCGTCAGCGCCCCGGCCGCATCCAGCTCCAGCAGCCGCGCCACCAGCACCGGCCTGGAGACCCCCAACCCCGCCGAGACCCGACGACACTGCGGGCGGCGGCTCATCGCCCCCAAGAATCGAACAGACGCATCATCCCGGTTATGGCCAGAGCCTACGGCTTTCCCCCGGACCTGCTCGCCGCGCAGGAAGAACTTCACCAGGTCGCCGTCGCCCTCACCGCGCTCCTCGAGGGCCTTCCGTGGTCCGTTGAGCCGCACCCTGGATTCAGTGACCCCGGCATCTGGCGCTCGCGGAAGCGCCCCGCGACCGACGGCTGGTCCGAGGAGGACCAGGCGGAGGTACGGCGGCTGCGGGACCGGCAGCGGGAGCTGACCATCACCGTCGTCACCCACGCCTTCTGGGCAGCCTTCGAGGGTCCGGACCTCGTCACCGCGCGGATGCAGCTCAAGCACACCCACGACGCCGACGCATCCGCCGCGTAGCTGTGGACGCCTTCAGCCCTGACGCTCCGGACCCGGACGCCCCCGGGCCTCCGGCGTGGGTCGAGCCGGCTGACGGTCAGAGTGTCACAGCCCAAATCATCGGCCGCCCCGACCGCCGCGGTGCCGGGGGTGGGCCGAGGTGGAGCTGCCGAACCGCATCACGGTCGAGCCCGACACGATCGTGATGCGCGTCCCCGCTCGCCTGATCAGCGCCATCGAGGCCGCCGACTACTCCTGCGTTACTCCTCCGTGCCGACCCGGCGGAAACACCGGCCAGGCCGGCGGCCACCCCGCTCCTCCCCCGCCGCCCCGGCAGGCCGGTGGAGCGTGCAGCACCTGCCCGCGCCCGCCGGCGGCCCCGGGCGCCGGGGCATCCACCTACGAGTCATGCTGGATACCGACCAGCGACGCGGACCTCACGCTCGACCAGGCACTGCGCGAGCTCGCCCGGCCGGGCAGCGAACCGTGCGCCAGCTGCGACGCCCGCCATCTCCCGACGTCCTGATGCCGACGGGGACGGCATCGCCCGCCGGTCGCCCCAGCGCGCCTGGCCCGGACCCGGCTCCCGTTGGCGTGTCCCGGCCGGTGAGCCGGCCGGGACACGTATGGGTAACCGGGGTGTCAGCGCATTACCGCACGCTGTACCAGCCACTCCAAGAGCCGTTCGAATGGCGGGTGTTCAGCCACCTGTAATGATCGGTTCCCTTGCATTGGATGGTGAAATTCCATCCATCTCGGGGGTTCTTCCAGTACAAATCGATCGAGTCGTTCCCCGGCTCGATGCACTGGCCGCCCATGGATTTCCAGCCGCTGAGCCCACTCGCCGTCTGCCACTTGGTGTACGCCTGCCTGTTGGTCCCGATGACGAACGCCTGCGAGCGGCCGTTCGGCAACGTGTGCATGTACGAACTGCCGCAATAGAACTTGCCTCCCCACCCAGCAGTGAGGGTGCACCAACCGGCCTTCGCCCGTTCGGCACCCACACTGCTCGCGGGAGCGTCGGCGGCGGCCGGGCTGGCGCCGGCCGTGGGCATAAGCAGCGAGCCCACGCCCAAGGCGGCTGTCGCCGCCAGCAGAGCAACTCGTGCGCTGACCTTCCTGTTACGCATGGTGTTCCTTCCCCGTAGGCGTTGAGGGCGGCGCGGGGTGGACCGCGCCGCCCGGCTTGCACCACAGAGATTGCTGGCCATTTCGGACCGGGGCCAGTGAAGTGAGCCTGGCTGGGACAGCGTGGGACGTCCCACGCGTTGACCTGCCGGGATGTCAGGCGGGGTGCGGCATCGCAGGGACGCCCGCCCCCGTGGGGCATGGCCGAAAGGCACGGGCGTGGCACCTCGGCCGGAACCCGGAGCCTGCGCGAGGTGTACCAACAGAGCATAAGGAGGCGAAAGCCTCGGGGGATCCCTGACGCGTATGGGGTGGAGCATGGCGCGTTGGAAAGAACTGCCGGATTCGCTGGACCAGAGAGCCCGGCAGCTCGTGGTGCAGTTACGGAGACTGAAGGACCGCAGCGGGCTGAGTCTGGCCTCGCTTGAGGCCAAGACCGGATACAGCCGCTCATCGTGGGAGCGCTACCTCAACGGGAAGGCGCTGCCGCCACGGCACGCGGTCGGGGAGCTGGCACGGGTCACCGGGGCGGAGCCGACCCGGCTGCTGGTGCTGTACGAGGTGGCCGAGGAAGCCTGGCGGCAACGGGTCGCGCCGTCTTCATCAGCCGGCGCCAAGGACAGCGGCGGGCAGGGAGTACGGAACAAGGCGGCTGCCGAGCGTTCCGACGCGGCCGAGGATTCCGGTACGGCCGAGAAGCCTGGGGCCTGGAGGGAGCGGCCCGCGGCGGCAGCCGCCCCGCCGCCGGGAGAGCGCAGGCCCTTCGCCTTCGCCACCGTCGTGGCCGCCGCGCTCGTGGGGGTGGGGGCCGGAATGCTGATCGCCGCGCCCTGGGGCGATGACGACGGAGGGGGCGACAAGGCGAAGACGACGGTAGGCACGACCAGCGCACAGCCGGGCAGCGACACCGCCACCGCCACCGAGGGACCCGGGCAGTACATCTTCAAGCTGGGCAAGTCCTACCCCTGCAAGGTCCGCAGGACCGGCCCGGCGGGCGGGGAAGTGGGGGCGGGATACAGCACGACGCGCACCGCCGTCCTGGCCGGACCGGGCTGGGACGTGGTGGAGGCCCAGTGCCTGCTGCGGTATCACAAGATGGATCCGGGCACCGCCGACGGGATCTACGGCCAGCAGACCATAGCGGCCGTGGCGCGCCTGCAGAAGAAGGCCGGGCTGCCGGCGGACGGCATCGTGGGCCCGCACACCTGGCGGGTGCTGCGCGGATGACCGGCCCCGCACCGGAATGCGTGGCGCTGGCCGAGGGGCTCCGCGAAATGAGGGCCCGTACGGGCCTGAGCCTGGCGGCACTGGCCGAGCGCACCCCGTACAGCAAGTCGTCGTGGGAGCGCTATCTCAACGGGAAGAAACCAGCACCCAGGCAGGCCGTCGAGGCACTGTGCGCGATGACGGGGGAGCCCGCCGGGCGGCTGCTGGCGCTGTGGGAACTGGCGGACGCCGAGTGGAGCGGACGCGCCCGGCACACCCGCCCCGCTGTCCCGCCCCCGCCCACCCCGACCCCCGCAGATCCCGGGGGTGCCGTGGGCGCCCCCGGGTGGGCCCGGCGCCGGCGGCTGTTCACCGTCGGCACGGGGATGGTCGCGGTGGCCGCCGTCGCGGCGATAACGGCGCTGTCCGTGCGGGGCCCCGGCACTGGACAGCCTACGAGCCTGACGTCGCCGGCGCTGGATCCCGCCCCCGGATGCCAGGGGAAGTCGTGTGAGGGGAAGGATCCCGACCGCATGTCCTGCGGACTACCTGGCCGGGTGGACTCGCTCGGGCCGCAGCACCGCACCGGGACCGGTGCGAGTGTGGAGATTCGGTATAGCAGCGTATGCGCCGCCGCGTGGGGCCGGATCTGGCATTCGAAGGTCGGGGACGCGATCGAGGTCTCGGCCCCCGGCACCCGGCCCCATCGAATCGTCGTCAGAAACACGGCGGATGCGGGCGTCTACCGCTTCACGCCGATGGTCGGCGGCCCGGACCGGACCGATTTGCGGCTGTGCTTCATACCCGCGGGCGGTGCGGGCCGGAAGTGCTTCCACTCTTGAGCGCCTGCCCGCCCAGCACAGCTCTCCTGAATCGCCCTGTGGGGCTTGCCCCTGTGCGGCTTGGTCCTGTGGGGCTTGGTCCTGTGGGGCTTGACCCTGTGCGGCTTGGTCCTGTGAGGCTTGGTCCTGTGGGGCTTGCATGAGCCGTGTGCCGCGACGAGTGGCTCGCACGGCTCTGAGGGGGAGCGGCGGGGGGAGCCGCCGCTCCTACCCGGCACTGCCTCTGGTGATCAAGACTTGCGATCTTGCTCTGGGAGGTAGGGGCCGAAGTGATCGGCGACGATCTCCGCAACCGCAGCGGTGTCGCGGGACCCATCGATTGCGATCACGCGGATGCCGAGCTGGTGGGCCCGGCGGACGGCTTCCTCGGCGATGAGTCGGTCGCGAGCCAGCCGATTGGACTGTGCTTGGGCGGGGTCGCTGACGGGATGTCCGAGCGAGGCTGCTCGGGGTAGTTCGCGGACCTGCTGGTCGCGGAACTCGGCCGTGGGCACCATCACGATCATCCGGCGCGGTGAGTCGACGATGGGTGCGACAAGTTCGGGTCGAAGTCCCCAGCCTTCGGCGATGATCGGGTGGCCGGACACGAGCGCGCGCAGGTCGTCGAGAGCCCATTGGAACCGGTCCGGGAAGCCGGCCAGGGTCTCGGTGGCCATCGCTTCCGGGGTGGTGTGGACCCACATCCTGTCCAGGTCAGGCTCGGTAGTGGGCTCGGCGAGAGCGGCGCGGCGGGCGATCCTGCGATCGTTGTGACCGCGGGCGTCGTGGTAGTCGTAGTGGTAGGCGGTGACGCCGTATTGAACGGCCAGCCGCCGGGCGACGGTCGACTTGCCGGCCCATTGGCCGCCTCCGATCCACAACGCGCGGTGCAATGTGCCGAAGGGGTCCCAGACCTCACCGTCCGCGCGAGAGCTGTGGCTGGTCATCTGCTGTCCTCCTTCGTTGAGGTGCGGCCGCTGACCTCGGCGGCGTAGGCGGCCCAGTCTCCGGCGCCGGCTCGCTGCCATTGGACGGCGACGGTGATGTCGATGCCGAGGGTGCGGGTGAGGGCTGCTGCGGGCAGCTCGTTGGCGAGCTGGAGCAGGGCGGTCGAGCGGGCTTCGGTGAGCTCGGCGCCGCGGGTGGGTGCCAGCGGCGGTACATCGCGTAGAGCTTGCCGTTGTGAGAGGCGAGGGCCGGCTCGCCTCCCATGGCGCCGGCCGGGATGGTGGCCGGGTGTTCCCAGGTGTCGCCGGTGGTGTTCAGGAACCACGGATCGCGGTCGTTTCCACGGGTGGCCAACCACAGTTTGCCATCGTGGACGGTGATCGTCGGCGAATCCGGTGTACTCCAGCCCGGGGGCATGGCGAGATGACCGAATCGGTGACCCTCGGGGACGTACCGGCTGACGTGGTTGGCGCTGTCGGCCATGCGGCGGGCACACCAGATCCTGTCTTTGAACCCGGCGGTCGAGAACGGCCCGGCCGCTTCGCCCCGAGGTCGGCCGGCACTACAGACCCGGCGATCAGGCACACGTGCCGCCTGGACCGGGCTCTCCTCCGGCGGCTTCAACTTGCCGACCCACGCACGGGGCGACCACACCCCGGAAGACGCATTACAGCAGCTCAGCGAATTCCGTCGGTTGGCCTGGCCTTCCCCGAGCCGCTGGTCGAGGTGAAGCTCGTCGCCCGGGTCTGACCGGATCGCGCGCAGGGCCTCGTCCAGCGCAGAGCGATGCCGGTGCCTGCGGAACGGAGGGCCTCCTCGAGGAGGCCCGCACCAGGGCCCGCCGGCCAGCGGTCGAAGCACAGCAGGAACGGGAACCCCGCGCGGCAACCTGATCCAGACCGGCACCGACCCCTACCGCCTCGCCCTCCCCCAAGCCAGGGCCGCCGTTCAGGGCACTATCGCAGGCTGACCCGCTCTGCCCTACTGGTGGAGTCCCAGCGACGGACTACCGACGCTCGACGGGGAAGCTCTTGACCATCTCGCCGTTGACCAGGATGACGAGACAGCCGCAGCTCCCGACGCAGTATTCGACCTCACCTTCAGACGTGCGGTGGTGGGACCTCAGCGTCCACAACTGCGTTTCCGCCGGAGTCGGCTCGTGGCAGACGGGGCAGCGGTCGTCCGACGGCGTGAGCGCGGATGCGGGAGTCATGCCACCAACATGGCGTCACCGTCTAAGGCACTTCAACCATTACGTCGGGCGGGGCTCACGCGGGACGAGCGCCGGGGCGGTCCGCAGGTCCGACACGCCGAGCGGCGCGGCGCACCGACCAGGCGCCGGCCAGGACTACCAGTGCCATGGCGCACAGTTGACGTGCTGTGAGCTGTTCGCGCAGCAAAACGAAACCGACCCCCGCCGCCACGGCGGGGCTCAGTGCGAGCAGCACTCCGAAGGCGCGCACATCGATGCGCCGCAGGACCGCCATATCCAGCGAGTACGGGATCAGGGAGGACAGGAGGGCCACCACGAGCCCGGTGCCGAGGACGGCAGGGTGGGCCGCCACCGTGCCACCGTCCGTGACGGCGGTGACCGGAGTCAGCACGCAGGCGCCGCCGGCCAGCCCCAGGGTCAGGCCCGTCCAGTCGGGGAACAGGTGCCCGACCCGCCGGCTCATGGCCACATACCCGGCCCGGCACAGCGCGGCGGCGCCCCCCAGCAGCAGCCCGGCGGCGGAGAGCGAGGCTCCCGGGGTGGCCAGCAGAGTTACGCCCACAAGCGCAAGCAACGCCACCGCGAGGTGCTCGAGCCGACGGGAGAGAACGATCGACAAGGTGAGCGGCCCGAGCAGTTCCAAGGTAGCGGCCACCCCGATCGGCAGGCGGCTGATGGCCTGGAAGTACGCCAGGTTCATGGCCGCGAAGACCAGACCGAGTGAGATCGCCGCCCGCCACTGCACAGCCGTGATCTTCCGCAGTCGCGGCCGGACCAGTACCCACAGGATCGCGGCCGAGAAAAACAGCCGCATACCGGCCAGCGCCGTGGGACCGACTGTCCCATAGGCATCCTTGGCCACGGCCGAACCCGCTTGAAGGCTGACGATCTGAGTCAGCATCAACGCCGGAGCCGTCGCGGCGCCCTGCCACGGTGCGCGGGGGGTCTTCACCGTCGTGCTCCTCCGGGTCCTCTCCGTGGTCACGGCCGTGCTGGCCGCCCGGCCTGCCGCCGCGCGCCACTACAGCTCGGACCCCACACGATGGTGTAATTGCCCTATGCATTTCAACCATTACGGCGGGGAGGCCGCCCGGCTGGCTGCGGACCTGGTCAACCTGACCGCGCCACCACCCCCTGAGCACCTGGAACCACTACTCGCCACGCACGGCGTGGTGCACCGCACACTCACCGCCGCGCAGGCCGAGACGATCTGGACATGGAGCCGGCGCTTGGCCGCGTGCTTCGGGCGGCAGGACCTCGAAGAGCGGTGCCAGGCCGTCAATACACTTCTCGCCGACGCCTCCAGCAGCCCCCGGATCTCCCTGCATGACGGGCGTCCCCACCTGCACTACAGCACCACTGACGCCGACGCAGCCGCGCACATCCGAGCCGTCACCGCAGCCGGACTCGCCTACGTCGTGTGCTCCGCCGGCGCCGAACGGCTGGGGCGCTGCGCGCGCCACGACTGCGGTCTGGCATTCGTCGACACCTCCCGCAACGGCCGACGCGCCTACTGCTGCGTGCGCTGCGCCAACAACGACGCCGTGGCACGTCACCGCGAGCGGCTCCACGGTGACACCCGGCCGTCAACTGCACGCAAGACCCGGAGAACGTGACCGTCCGGGACGCCGCCATTTCACTTCCCACGGCGGCCTCGGGCTCGGCGGTCACACACACCTGTGTGAAGGCGACCACGCGTGGCGCGGGCCGACCGCGGCTCCCGTCGCCGCCCGAGTGAGCGCGGGCACGATGTGGTCCGCGAGCGCTTTCGGGCCCGCCCAGACCGCGATGGTGCCCTCGGCCAGTGCGCCCGCCACCCCCAGCATCGCCGGTCCCAACGCCCCGGCCAGCACCGACGGCGGCTCGGCGGCGGCTCGGCGGCGGGCGGGCTCACCTCGCCGACGACCCGTGAGCGTCTCGCCCTCCCAGGCGCACGCTCTCCCCGCGCAACAGCGGCACCAGCGCGGACAGATACTCGCGCAGGTGGCGGGCGGGCCGGTCGAAGGAGTAGCCGAACCGCCCCCCGACTATGTGCCGGTGGCATCAGTCGAACAAGCCGACGGCACCGTCCTTGACGGAGCCGGCCGCGTCACCCGCGGAGTCCGCGGTGTCACCCACGGAGCCGGCCGCGTCACTCGCGGCGTCGGAAACCTTGCCCGGTCCGCTCCCCCGCCTCGGCCTGTCGGTTGTCCAGGAGGCAGCTCTTGTCGTGAGTGCCCCGCGTGTCCCGTGCCATGGCCCGCTCATCGCACCCGGGCCAGGGCACGGTTGTGCTGGGCCTCAGGGGCGTGTCTTCACAGGGGTGCCCGGCCCTTTGCAGCGCTTCCTCACCCCAGCGTCATCACAGGTGTGCGAACTCAACCGGCGTCAGCGCGGTGCCCGCTCATCACTGCCAGGCTTTCGTCGCGGATGGGGTGTGAGGTGTCGCGGTCGGGCCGGTAGGGAGCCAGGGTGGGTTCGGGCATGGAAGTGGTGATCTCCTCGGCGGCGAGGGCGGCGAGGAGCGGGGCGAGGGTGACGCCGCTGTGGGTGGTGATGGTGTAGAGGCCGGGAGCCTGGAGATGCGGGCCGACCAGGGGAAGGCCGTCTTCGGGAACGGGGCGGACACCGATCCGGGTACCCCCCAGGGAGCGGAAGGCGGGCAGGATCGCGGCGCACCGGCTGAGGAGGTCCGCTTCGGGCGGCACATCAGCTGACGCGGTCGGGGCGAGGAGGGCGTCGACCGGCCAGGAGATGGCGCAGACCCGGTTGCCCGGGGCGGGGCGCAGATCGACGCCGGGGGTCGCGACGATGGCGCGCAGCGGCTCGGCGAGCGGGACGGACTCGCCCACCAGACCGGGGATCTGGAGCAACGGCAGCCTCACCCCGGCCAGTTCGGCGATGCGCCCGGCGTCGGGGCCCGCACAGTTGACGATGTGGTCGGCCTCGAAGCGCCGGCCCCGTGCCTCGGCGCCGCGTACCCGCTCACCGTCCAGCAGCAGGGCGGTGACGGGACTGTCGTAGCGGATGTCGGCGCCCAGGGCCGCGGCCCGGTCGAGGAGGGTGCGCGCGAGGAGGGGGGCGTCGTACCAGGCGGCGTCGTCGTGCACGACGAGTTCGGTGGCGCGGCAGGAGGCGGGGTCGACGGCAGGTGCGAGAGTGCGCAGCTCGCCGGGGTCGGCGGTGCGGCAGGGGTGCCCCCAGCCCGCGAGGCGTTCGGCACGCGCGCGCAGGATGCGCTGTTCCTCCTCGGTGTGGCCCCACTGGACGAGCGGCGCGGGGTGGCGCCAGCCGACGGCTCCTGTGCCCGCGTGGATCTCGTGCTCCAGCTCCCGGTGGAGCGCGGCGCTGCGCCGGTTGAGCAGGAAGTAGGAGTGGGGGGTCTTCAGATGGGTGACGTCGATGGAGAAGGTGGCGCTGGAGGTGCCCGGTGTGCGGCCGTCGGCGTCGAGCACGGTGACGCCGACACCTGCCTCGGCCAGGCGGTGGGCGGTGGCGGCGCCTATCACTCCGGCACCGATGACGAGGGCACGGGTCATGGAGAGACTCCTTCGGTGGCGGTCAGGTGTGGGGCGGTCGGAGAGCGTGCCCGGCGGCCGGAAGACCTTGCCGGGGAGGTCGGAGATCCCGGCGAGGTGGCCAGAGAACCTTGCGAGCGTTGCGAGGTGGCCAGATGCGAGGTGGTCAGAGAACGTTGCGAGGTGGTCGGAGAACCTTGCGAGGTGGTCAGAGAACCTTGCTGAGGAAGGCGCGGGTGCGTTCGTGGCGCGGGTCGCTCAGCACGTCCGCCGGCGGGCCGGTCTCGACGACGGCTCCGTCGTCCATGAACACCAGCGAGTCGCCGACCTCGCGGGCGAAGCCCATCTCGTGGGTGACGACGACCATGGTCATGCCGTCGTCGGCGAGCGCGCGCATCACCTCCAGCACCTCTCCGACGAGTTCGGGGTCGAGGGCGGAGGTGGGCTCGTCGAAGAGCATCAGTTCGGGCTTCATCGCCAGCGCGCGGGCGATGGCCACCCGCTGCTGCTGGCCGCCGGAGAGCTGGGCGGGGTAGCTGCTCGCCTTGTCGGCGAGGCCGACGCGGTCGAGCAGTTCCGCGCCGCGTTCGCATGCCTGTTTCTTCGGCACCTTCCTGACCTGGACGGGGGCCTCGATGACGTTTTCCAGCGCGGTCATGTGCGGAAAGAGGTTGAAGCGCTGGAAGACCATGCCGATGCCCCGGCGGCGTCGTGAGACGGCCTTCTCGCTCAGCTCGTGGAGTTTGCCGTCCCGCTCTTCGTAGCCGACGAGCTCGTCACGGACGTACAGGCGTCCCCGGTCGATGGTCTCCAGATGGTTGACGCAGCGCAGGAAGGTGGACTTGCCGGACCCGGAGGGGCCCACCAGACACATCACCTCCCCGGGGGCGACGGTCAGGTCGATGCCCTTGAGGACGTCGGTGCGGCCGAAGCTCTTGTGCACGCTCTCGGCTCTGATCACGGCTGGTGTCAACGTGCGCTCTCCTTGACGTGGTTCCGGGCCGCGGCGCGCAACCGCTGGAGCGGGGTGGGCGGCAGGTCGCGGCTGGTGCCGCGGCCGAAGCGCCGTTCCAGGTAGTACTGGCCGACGCCCAGCACGGAGGTCGCCACGAGGTACCAGAAGCAGGCGACGACCAGCAGCGGAACCTGCTGGAAGTTGCGTGAGTAGATGCCCTGGATGGAGGTCAGCAGTTCGGGCACGGCGATGGCGAAGACCAGCGAGGTGGTCTTCAGCATGGAGATCACCTGATTGCCGGTGGGCGGGATGATGATGCGCAGTGCCTGCGGCAGCACGATGCGGCGCAGGGTCTGCCCGCGGGACATGCCCAGCGCCTGGGCGGCCTCGCTCTGGCCGTCGTCGACGGAGGTGATGCCCGCGCGGACGATCTCGGCCATGTAGGCCGCCTCGTGCAGCCCGAGGCCGAGGACGGCGGCGGTGAGCTGGGTGATGAGGTCGTTGGTGTCGGCCCGCACGAACGTCGGCCCCCAGGGGATGCCGAGGCCGATGGTGGGGACGACCGCGGAGAGGAAATACCAGAAGAGGAGCTGGACCAGCAGCGGGGTGCCGCGGAAGAGCCAGATGTAGCACCAGCTGAGCTGGGAGAGTATCGGGTTGGCGGACATCCGCAGGACGGCGAGGACGACACCGCCGACGATGCCCAGTGCCATGGCGAGGAACGTCAGCAGCAGTGTGGTCCGCAGCCCCTCCATGATCACCGGTGAGAAGAGGAACTCACCGACGGTCCCCCACTGCATACGGGGATTGGTGATCCAGCCCTCCAGGAGGAAGACCAGCAGGAAGGCCACGGCGAGCGCGGCGACGCGCTGCCCCGGGCGGCGCGGCGGGATGGGGCGCAGGGACTCGGCGGCGTCGCCGGAGTCCGCCCGGATGAGGGTCTCGGTCATGCCGCGCCCCCGTTCACCGTGGCGTTCTTCAGGGCTCCGGACCTGATGTTCCACTGCTTGAGGATCTTCGCGTAGGTGCCGTTGCCGATGAGTTTCTGCAGGGCACCGCGGACAGCCCGGACCAAGGTCGGCTCCTCCTTGTTGATCAGGATTCCGTAGGGCAGGTAGCGGTACGGCTCACCGGCCGTGCGGAACCTGCCGTGCGACATCTGCGCCTGGTAGACGACGGTGGGGGTGCCGCCGACGAACGCGTCGGCGCGGCCCGTGGACAGCGCCTGGAAGCAGCCGACGGAGTCGGGGAAGACCAGTTTCTCCAGCTCCGGCCTGCCGTTCGCCGCACACTTCTCGGCCTGCGCCGCCACATCGTCCACCTGCGAGGTGCCCTGCTCGACGGCCACCTGGCTGCCGCACAGGCTGGTGAGGGAGCGGATGTTCCCGGCGGCCTTCCCGGAGGCGAGGATCGAGCTGCTGGTCTTCATGTAATCGACGAACGTGACCTGCGACTGGCGCTCCTTCTTGTCGAGCATGGCCTGGATCGCCACGTCGTAGCGTTTGGAGCGGACACCGCCGATGATGCTGTCGAAGTTCGCCTGCACCAGGTGCACGCGGACGCCGAGGATCTGGCCGACCGCGTGGATGAGGTCGGGTTCGGCGCCGATGACGGTCTTGTTGTCGATGTCCAGGAGGGACAGCGGCGGGTAGTCGTTGCCGACAGCCGAAGTGATGGACCCTTTGTCGCGGATGTCCCGAGGGAGCAGGGCACGGAGTGCGGGGTCGACGCGCTGGTCGGGCACCTTGGACTGATTGACGGTCGCGGTGCCGCCACAGGCCGTCACGGTCAACGTGAGCAGCGTCGCGAGCGCGGGGGGAAGTGCGGTGGCGCGGGCTCGCGCATGCCTTCCGGGCACGGTGCCTCCCTTCTGGGCCGCTGGTCAAAGGACCGGCGCGGGGCTGGTGAACGCCCAATCTGCGGGATGGCGGCGGCCTGGGCAAGAACAGGGAGAATGAACGTTTCCATGCGGAGTGTTAAGTTCATTTGATGCTGACTCCGCCGCAGCTTCAGGCGATATGCGAGGTGGTCGCCGCAGGTTCGTTCCGTACCGCCGCCCGGCGCCTCGGCTACACCCCCTCCGCCGTCTCCCAGCAGATCTCCACCGTCGAGCGCGCCCTGGGCGTCCCGCTCTTCGAGCGCTCACCGCGCAGCGTGCGCCCCACCGCGGCCGGGCTGCAGCTCGCCCTGCGCGCGGGACGGCTGCTGGCCGACCTGTCGGCGACGGAGGACGAGATGCGCGCCTACGCCGCGGCCGAGCGAGGGCGGCTGCGGCTGGGCAGCTTCTGGTCCGCGGGGTTCCGGCTGGTGCCGACGGTGCTGACGGGGTTCCTCCGCGACCGGCCCGAGGTCGACGTCCGCTACGAGGAAGGCGACCCGCAGGTCACCGTGCCCGCAGTGCTGGAGGGGCGGCTGGATCTCGCCGTGATCTTCGAGTACGGCGTGGTACCGCACAGCCGGCCCGAGGGCCTGGAACACACACTGATACGGGAAGAGCCGCTCTACCTCCTCCTCCCCGCAAAACACCCCCTCGCCGGACGGCCGCACATCCGCCTCGCCGACCTGCGGGACGAGCGCTGGATCAGCTACCACGAGGACACCGACGCCGCTCACTGCCTGCGCCATATCTGCGCGGCCGGCGGCTTCCTGCCCGAGGTGCTCTTCCGTACCAACGACTACAACCTGCCCTACGAACTGGTCCGGCAGGGCCTGGGGGTGGCGATCGCACCGGAACTCGCCGTCGTGGACACCTCCACCTCACCCGACGCGTCCGGCACCCGCCTCGTCCGGCTCACCGGCTCCGCCCACACCCGTCGGGTCTATGCCACCCGGCGTACCACCGACCCCAACCCCTTCCTCCCCCAGGCCATCGCCCTCCTGCACACCGCCGCGGCCGCCCTGCCCGAGCGGGACGAGGGCGAGCGCCCCGTGGTCACCGGCTGAACAGCGGTGCGGCGGCGGCGATACGTTCCGCGGGAGCCCCGGTGTGCCCGAAGGGCACCGCCCGCGACCGTGCCCGCCTCCGGTGCGGGGAGGGCGGGCACTGCGTGGGGTGGGGTCTGGCGTGGTCAGACGTGCGTCGAGTTCTTCCCGTACGGCGACCCGGTTACGAGCCCCGGCGCAGCTGCGGGCTCGGGCGCGGGCCCGCCTTCGCTGAGGCCGAACCGCCCGTGAAGCTTTCGCAGGAAGCCGGGCGCGTACCAGGCCGAGCGGCCGAGCAGGCGCATCGCGGCGGGGACGAGGATGCCGCGTACGGCGACGGCGTCGATGAGAATGGCCAGTCCGCTGCCCAGACCGAACAGCTGCATGAAGCTGAGCTCGGCCGTCCCGAAGGCGAAGAAGCTCACCGCGAGCAGACAGGCCGCCGCGGTGACGATGCGCCCGGTGTGCCCGAGGCCGTTGGTCACCGCGGACTCGTTGTCCTCGCCGAGGTCGTGGAGTTCTTTGATCCGGCTGGTGACGAACACCTCGTAGTCCATCGAGAGGCCGAAGGCGATGCAGAACATCAGCACGGTCATGGACACATCCATCGGCTGGGCTGTGAAGCCGAGCAGGGAGGAGAGGTGGCCGTCCTGGAAGATCCAGGTCATGACGCCGAGGGTCGCTCCCAGGCTGATCAGGTTGAGGAGCAGCGCACGCAGCGGCTGTACGACGCTGCCGGTGAACAGGAAGAGCAGGAGGAAGGTGGTGACGGCGACCAGGGCCACGGCGATCGGCAGCCGGCTGCCGACGGAGTCCTTGGAGTCGACCAGTACGGCGTCGGCGCCGCCCACCAGGGGGTGTGATCCGGCGGGCGGGGCGACCGCCCGCACCTCCTGGACCAGGCCCTGGGCCTGGCCGGACTTCGGTGACAGGGCGCTCACCACGTTGATCCGCTGCGCGTCGGGGCGGCCGAGGGCGGTGTTGCCGGGGGCGGCCGCCGTGGACCGTCCGGCGGCGTAGGTTCCCGTGCTGGTCTCGACGCGGACGACGCCACCGAGCCCGGACAGTGCGAGCGCGTAGGACTCCAGTGGGGCCTTGTTCACGGGTTTGTCGATGACGACATGGAGGGCCGCGTCGTCGTTGCCGTTGAACTTCTCCCGCAGTACGGAGGAGACCTGGCGGCTCTCGGCGTCCTCGGGCAGCACGCGTTCGTCCGGTGTGCCGAAGGTGATGCCAAGGAGCGGGCCTGCCGCGAGCAGCAGGACCGCGAGTACGGGCAGTGCGGTGAGCGCGGGCCGCCGCATCACGGTGCCGGCCAGCCGTCCCCACATGGGTGCCCGGGTGCCGGTGCGCCCACGGTTCGCCTTCGCCCACGGCAGCCGCCCGCTGTTGACCCGGTGCCCCAGGACGACGAACAGGGCCGGCATGACGAACAGGGTGCTGACGGCCGCGATGACGACGACACCGACCCCGGCATAGCCGAACGAGCGCAGGAAATACTGCGGGAACACCAGCAGTGCCGCGAGCGCGGCCGCCACTGTCGCGGCGGAGAACGCGACCGTGCGGCCCGCGGTGCTCACCGTCCGCCGGACGGCGTCATTCACACTCGCCCCTGCCGCGAGCTGCTCCCGGAACCGGCTGACCATCAGCAGGGCGTAGTCGATGCCGAGGCCGAGGCCCAGCGCCGTGGTCAGGTTGACCGCGAAGACGGAGACATCGGTGACACTGCCGAGGACGAAAAGCTCCGCGAACGTGCCCGCGATGGCGATGATTCCGATCGCCAGCGGCAGCAGGGCCGCGACCATGCTGCCGAAGACGAGCAGGAGCAGCACGAGGGTGAGCGGCACGGCGATGGACTCGGCCAGGACGAGATCCTCGCCTGACTGGGTGCCCATCTCGCTGGTCACCGCGGAGCCGCCGCCCGCCCGGACCGTGAGTGCGTCCTCGTACGGTCCGGTGTAGGCGTCGATGACGCTCCTGGCGTTCTCGTCCCGCTTGGTGCCGTCACCCTTCACATGGGCGAGCACCATGGCTTCGCGGCCGTCCCCGGAGCGGAGGCCGGGGCCGGCCGTGTCCCAGAACGAGATCACGTTCTCGAGGTTCTGTTCCTTCTTGAGGTCGGCCACCAGGGCCCGGCCACCGCGCCGGGCGGCCGGGGCGTCGATGCGGCCTTGGGAAGCACGGACCAGCAGGACCAGGTTCGTCTCCCCGCCGAACTTCTCGTCGATGGCCTTCCCGGCCCGGGAGGACTGGGAGGCCGGGTCGTCGTAGCCACCTCCCAGCAGCTTGCCGAACGCGCCGGCGCCCAGGACACCCATGAGGGCCACAGCCACGGCGGCGACGACGAGTACCAGCCGGGACCGGCGAATCGCCAGTTCGGCTATGCGTTCAAACACGCACGATCTCCTTAGGTGTCCATACGGTGAAAACGACGCGAAACGGCCGGAGTTGACCAGAGGGGGGGCCGGCGCCATGCTCCGCGGAGTCCCCTCACCCCGGCCGGAAGCAGGTGCGGTGTCACACTCTTCGTCGCCGCGAACGACGTTAGTGAGGCAGCAGAAGATTTGGCAGTGTTAGATTTTCTTCACACCCCGCAACTCCTGGGTGACCCACAGGGGCAACCGTCCTACGGTCGCCGCATACCCGCAGTCGCGCATCCCCGCGGAGGAACACGCAATGGCCCAGTCCTCCCTGCGCCGGCGACGCCGGGCCGCCGCCACACAAGAGATCCTGGACGCCGCCGAGCACCACATCAGCGAACACGGACCCGCGGCCCTGTCCCTGCGCGCGGTCGCCCGCGGCCTCGGAATGACCGTGCAGGCGCTCTACCACTACTTCCCGAACCGGGATGCCCTCGTCACGGCGCTCGTCACCAAGGCATACGACGACCTGGCCGACGCCGTGCAGGCCGCCGTCGACACCGCGGCGGACGACTCGGCCCTGCCGCGCCTGGTGGTCGCGGCCGAGGGCTACCGCCGATGGGCCATCGCCCATCCCGAGCGCTTCCAGCTCCTGTACGGAACGCCGCTGCGGGACTACGCGGCACCCGCCGAGGGCCCGACCACCCAGGCGACGCGCCGGATGAGCTCGATCTTCGAGCGCGAGCTGTTCGATGGGTTCACCGCGGAGCAACTCGCCGCGGCCGACACCCCCGTGTTCTCGTCCCCGCTCCGGGCACACCTGGAACAGCTGCCGCATTACGGTCTGGGGTATCTGCCGCCCCCCGCGACCGCTCTCCTGATGAGCGCGTGGGGACACCTGCACGGCCTCGTCGTCCTGGAGGTGTTCGGACACACCTCTTTCCTCGGTGACCGGCAGGCCGAGATCTTCCGCATGGCAATGCGGAACCTGCTCGAGGACATCCACCGCCGGATCCCCGTACACCTGAGCCCGCCGCACGCCGCAGACCAGACAGAACCGCCTCGAACGGCCGCGCCGGAGCCACGTCCTCGAACCGGGCCGTGACACAGTCCACCAGCGGACGGAGGCCGTGTTCACGCCCCCCGCAATCCCCGGACGAGCGGTCGTGTCCGGGGCATCGTTCGAGGCCGGACCATGAATCAAGCTCAGCGGGTGCGTCTGTAGTGGCGGCGTGCCTTTTCGCGGTTGCCGCAGACAGCCATCGAGCACCAGCGGGCGCGGTTGGCGCGGCTGCGGTCGAGCAGGAACAACTGGCACTCGTCGTTGGCGCAGGGGCGTAGCCGGCCGGGAAGTTGCTTCTCGGTGGCGGCCCAGGCGAGCACCACCTCGACGGCCAGCCGGGCGTGCGAGGGAGTCCTGACTGTCCACTGAAGACCATCCGAAGTGATCTCCGGGATCTGGTGGACCCCTTCGAGCAGCGGGCTCAACGCGGCGGGCGAGCGTTCTCCGCGCACCATGTCCCGCAGGATGTCCCGCGTCTCGCGCAGCAGCGCCAGTTCCGCGAGGCTGCCTTCGCCGCCGTGCTCCCGTGCCCAGCGTCTGCCTCCGGCCGGGTCGCCGAGCGCGTCCTGTTCCTCGCCGTCGACCAGTGGCCTGCTGTTGAGCAGGTCCAGCAGCGTGTCCATCGGGGTACCGCTCTTCCTCTAACCAGATCGAGTCTTTTGACAGGTTAGCTCATTCCGTGCTTGCATGACGAGAACTAACCGGATCGAACAGTTAAAGGGGTTAGGAATGAACTCGGTGCGCCACCGGACCGCCACCGTCGACGGCTACGAGATCTTCTACCGGGAAGCCGGCCCCGCCGACGCCCCCGCGATCGTCCTGCTGCACGGCTACCCGACCAGCTCGTTCATGTTCCGCGAGCTCATCCCGCTGCTGGCCGACGACTACCACGTCATCGCGCCGGACCACCTCGGCTTCGGCCACTCCGACGCCCCCCTCGCGGGGGAGTTCACCTACACCTTCGACGCCCTCGCCGAACTCACCTCCGGGCTGCTCGGCCAACTGGGCCTGGACCGCTACGCCCTCTACGTCCAGGACTACGGCGCCCCCATCGGATGGCGCCTCGCGCTCAAGCACCCCGAACGGATCTCCGCCCTCGTCACCCAGAACGGCAACGGCTACGAGGACGGTTTCGTCGAGTCGTTCTGGACCGACGTCTGGGCCTACGGGGCGGACCCCGGCCCCGACACCGAACCCGGCGTCCGCGCCGCGCTGAGCGTCGACGCCATCCGCTGGCAGTACCTGCACGGCGTGCCCGACCCGAGCCTGGTCAGCCCGGACACCTGGGAACACGACTTCGCTCTCGTCTCCCGCAAGGGCAACGACGAGGTCCAGCTGGCACTGTTCCGCGACTACCCGAACAACCGCCCGCTCTACCCGCTGCTGCACGAATTCCTGCGCACCAGCGAGGTCCCGGTGCTCGCCGTATGGGGCCGCAATGACGAAATCTTCGGCCCGGCCGGCGCACAAGCCTTCGCCCGCGACGCGAAGGACGCGGAGGTGCACCTGATCAACGGCGGCCACTTCCTGCTGGAGAGCCACCTGGACGTCGTCGCGGGTTATCTGCGCGGCTTCCTCGGGCGGGTGCTGGGCTGAGCGGGCGTCTCGTGGCCCAGGGCGGCCCGCCCCCGCCCGGGTCCGCCGGGGGTCCAGGAACCTCCGGGCGGACCCGAGCGCCGGGGTGCAGGCCGGAGCGGCAGCACGGGCGAGCGCCGGATTACCGGTGAGGCCGTTGCCTTCGGCAGGATGGGCGCCATGACCGAAATCCGCACACCCCGCCTCCTCCTCCGCCGCTGGCATGACGACGACCTCGCGCCGATGGCGGACATCAACGCGGACCCGCGGGTCATGCGCTGGATCGACGACGGCTCGGTGCACGGCCCGGACCACACGGCGGAGGCCATCGAGCGGTGGGAGGAGGAGTGGGAGGAGGAAGGCTTCGGACTCTTCGCCGTCGAGCTGCTGGCCTCGGGTGAACTGGCAGGCTTCACGGGCCTGTCCGTGCCCGGGTTCCTGCCGGAGGTACTGCCCGCCGTGGCCATCAGCTGGCGGCTCGGCACACAGTACTGGGGCCAGGGATACGCGTCCGAAGCCGCCCACGCCACGCTGGAGTTCGCGCTCCAGGACCGTGGCCTCGACCGCGTCATCAGCATCAACCGGGTGGGGGACGACGCCTCCGAGAACGTCATCGAGAAGCTCGGCATGGTGCCCGAGCGGGAGACGGCGCACCCGGTGTATGCCTATCCGCTGCGCGTTCGCACCATCGATCTCACCGAGTTCCAGGCGTGAAGGCGTGAACCGGCCGCGCCATCGATCAACGCCAGACAGCCGACCGCGCATCCGTACGTCCCCGACCGACCGCCACGGAGCGGGCACCCAGGCGAAGAACGTCGTTACATTCCGTCGCTGACCTGCGCTTTCACGGAAACTGCGGCCAGAGCCGATCGCACCCGTGCCCGGCGGACGGCGCCAGGGGCGGGTGCGTGCCGTCAGCCGACCCGAGAGGTGTTCAGCCCTGCGCCGCCCCGCGCCCGGAAGCGAACTCATCGAGGAGGCCGGACAGGACTTCGGTCGCGCGCCGATCGTCCTCGGGCGAAAGGTTCCAGATGCCGTCCCGGCCGTTGGGGAGGGCGATGTGCAGTACCCGGCCCGCCGTGGCGGACGGCGTGCCGGCCGTGGCCGGTCAGGAACGCGGTCAGCACGTGAAAAGGAAAGCGTGCCGACGAACATGCCGGGCGTCGGCCGACGCGGGCGAAGTACTCGCGTCCGGTCATCTCCGAGGGCAGTTTCATACGTCCGCTTCCTCGTAGCCACCAGTCCTGTCGTCCGGGGCGGGGCGCGGCCTGTCAACGACCAAGCGGCAGGCAGCAAGCGCCCGGCCGGTGGCATCCTGCGAACCGAGAAAGCGCAGGCCCAGCCAGGATCCGTCGGTGAACTCCAGCCGGAAGCAGGGCAGGTCCGGGCCGGAGATCACCGGCACTTCGAAGCGCTCCGTGCAGGAGCGGAGCTCCCGGACCACGCGCAGCCGTCCGGCTGGGCCCGGCCTCCACCCTCGTGAGGGAGCGGCCAGAAGGAAGACTCCCGAGGGGTGCAGCACCAGCAGCCGCTCCTCATCCGGTGCCTGCGCGTACCAGTCCAGGAGCAGCCGCCCGGCCGTGCCCTCCCAGCGGCCGTCGAAGGGCCGGTCCAGCCCCAGCTCCGGCACCAGCGCACGACGGCGCCGCCTCTCGGCCCGGCGGGCCCTGGCCGCGCGGTACTCCCCGGGAGAGCCGGGCAGGCCCTCCAGGAAGGCGTACAGCAGCAGCGGAGAGAACAGGACCAGACCGCACACCCGCAGGAAGGCGATCCACGGCGGCTTACGTCGCGGCCGCAGCCGCACCTGCCCGGTGGAGCGCGCTCCCGCGGGCGGCTCGGGAAGAGGACCGGCCAGCCGGCACCAGCCCGCCACCGTGGCATCGAAGCGTACGAGCGCGAGCGCCTTGTTCTGGACCCTTTTCGTCACCATCGCGATCAGCGTATGCGCCGCCCCTCCAACTCACCATTTTCCAGCCGCACTCCACGTACGGCACACATGGCCTACGCGTCGAGGACGTTCTCGACCTGCTCCCACAATCGGAGCGGGCCGCCCTCGCGTACCCGCCGTCCGTCAGCGTGCGGGACGGGCTGCTGTCTCGACGGCACCCCGTCAATGAGTGATTCCGATCCGGATCTCGGCGACGGTGCCGCGTCCCCGGATCCGGATGTCGCCAGGTCCGTCCTGGTGTACGGCGTCCAGCCGTTGGAGTGCCACCTCGCCCGACTCCCCTACGGCCAGGGCCGGTTGCCCGGAGAGAGCGAGCACGAGAAGTGTTTCACCAAAGCGGGTGGATATGTCATGGTGTTCCACCATCTCGACTACTTCTATGGATGACGTCGCGCGGCCTTGCCGGGTCATTACGTTGACGTCCCGGGTGGGCCCGTGGGACAGGCGGCACGAGACCGTGCTGTGGCCGGAGAAGGCGAACGGAGCGAAGGGGCCGAGCCGGTGTTCCGTACCGTCGATGGTGAGCCACATGCCGGGGCCGTCGACCAGCATGATCACCCGATCGACTCCGGGAAAGGGGGAGAACGGCCCTTCGGCGCCGACGTCGGCGATGCTTACCCGCCAGTCGAAGTCCGGCAGCCCCGAGCCGACGGGTGCGGCCGCCACCTCCCGCGTGGCGCCGGAGCCGTTCTTCCAGGTCATCCTGTGGTAGTCGGCCCAGCGCAGCACGGTCGCACACACCTTTGCCATCTCCTTCTCATCGGGTCCGCGAGCAACGATCGCCCGGTCTGAGGTGCTCATCGGGCACTGCCAATGTATGTTCCGGCCCACCACGCGGTCCGCCCGTCGATCCCCCGGCCCCGGCCGCCGCGTGTGCGTGGACGGCGGCTGCCTCGGTGGCGATGGCATGTGCCTTGGCCAGTTCCTCCACCTGCTCCGCGTGGGCCTCCAGCCCGCTCAGGTGTGCGGCGCGGTCCGGGACGCGCTCGATCGCCGCTGTAAGGGCCCGCTGCCGCCGGTACAGCACCGCCGCGTTCCCACCCGCCCGCGCCAGCACCTCCCACGCCTGGTCGGACAGTCCCAGCCGGGCCCGCGGCCTGCGCTCCACACGGCCGTCCGTCCGCGCCGCATCCAGCCACGGTGCTGCCGCGCAGCCACCGAAGGATCAGAAGTGCCGTTCCCATGGCAGCGGAACAGGGAAGGGTGTACCACCCCATGACAGCCGCGCTCGCCAAGGGCAACCGCTTCTACGACTGGGCCGTCATCGACCTGACTGACCGAGGCACCCGCGGAACATTACGGCACCGCCATAGCCGCGATCCCGAGCCGCCTGCTCGCAAGGCTTCGCCAGTTCGCGGTGTGCCGGTGGGCATACCGGGCAGACGTCGAACATGCGACCCCCTTCAAGCCGCAGGTTCGGCGTGGTCGGGCTGAGTCAGCGAATACACCGCCCGAGCAGGACAGCGGCTCGGCGACAGGCGAGGACAGCGGCGGCCTCACCCCTGGCGAAACGGCCAACCTGTTGCACGAGCGCGGGCAGCTCCGGCAAGCGGTGGAGAGCCGTCCGATCATCGATACGGCCCGGCGGCGTTCTGATGATGCCTCAGGTCTTCCGGCGCACCTGACGGCCGCCAGCGCGACCGGCAACGGTGATGAGGCCCGTTTCCAGGCGGCCGGCCTGCCGCCGGAGTCACTTGTCGATGGCTTCGGAAGGCGCTCAGAGCCACAGCAGGGTGGTATTCAGGAGTCCGGGAGGCCACTGGGCCTTGTCAGGGCGGTATCGGCCATGCCCTTGGTGAAAATTGCCGGTCGTGCGAGAGAAGCGGAGAACAAGAGTGGACTGGACGCTGGACAAGGAGTTCGAGACGCCCGAAGGGGTGGTGCGGTGGAGGGTCCTCGGCAGCGGAGACCCGGTCGTGCTGGTGCACGGCACTCCGTACTCCTCCTTCCTCTGGCGGGACATCGCTCCAGCGCTCGCCCGTACCCGCACGGTCTTCGTCTTCGACCATCTCGGCTTCGGCCAGTCGGACCAGCGGGAGGGCCAGGACCTCAGCCTGGCGGCTCACGCGAGGAACCTCGCCCGGCTACTCGACCACTGGGAGCTGTCCTGCCCCAGCGTCGTCGCCCACGACATCGGCGGGGCCGTGGCACTGCGGACGCTCCTGCTGGAGGAGAGGAGCTACCAGGACCTGACCCTCTTCGACGCGGTGAGCGGCGGTGAGTGGGAGCGAGGGCTCTTCCAGCTCATTCTGGAGCACGCGGACGTCTTCCAGCAGCTTCCGGACTACGCACACGAAGCCCTGGTCGCCAGCCATATGCGGCACGCCACACATATCGGCTTCCGGCCGGAAGTCCTCGACGCGTTTCTCGCACCGTGGCGGGGGGCCGCAGGGCAGGCCGCGTTCTACCGCCAGTACCGCCAAATCAGGCAGGCGGACACCGCCGCGTACGAGCACCTGCTGGGCGGCATGTCACTCCCGGTACGCCTCATCTGGGGCCGCGAGGACCGCATCCTCCCCCCGCAGTACGCCACCTGGCTCCACGCGCGCATCCCACATGCCGAGCTGCACTGGGTCGAAGGGGCGGGCCACCTCCTCCAGGAAGACGCACCCGGGCAGCTGTCGGCCCATCTCACCGCCGGGTTCGCCTCACAGAAGTGAGGCGGGGCCGATGACATCAGCGGCCATGCGGCGGGCGGCCGCGCACCCGGTCAGCCGGCAAGGCGGGCCCAGACCTCATGGCCACACGGCGTGCAGCGGGCGCCCCAGTCGGTGGCGAGGGCGGTGACGACGGCCGGCCCCCTGCCGCTTTCCTCGAGGGACGCAGGCTCCGTAGCCGGCGTGGCCGCGGCGTCGTCAGCTGCACGGTTGCCGGTATCGGTCACGCTCAGCATCAGTACGCCCGGTGCCAGGCTGACGTTGCAGACGATGCGCGGCCCATCCGCATGCCGGACAGCGTTGGTGAGCAGCTCGGTGACCACCAGCTGCGCAATTTCCACGGTGCCGAGTGGGCATTTCCACGTCTGCAGCAGGGCATCGACCAGACGGCGGGCGGCCGGCACGGATGGGGGGAGCCGAGGGAGGGTCCACATGCGCGTGCCGCTGTCGGCGGTGGTCATCGTGGAAGTAGTCATGTCGCGCTCCTGGCTTCTCGCCCTGTGCGGTCCAGTAGAGCCCCATCAGCGATCGGAAGCCATGGATGTTTATCCCCGTCAGAACTCCCAACAAAATGATCTTCAAGGTGATTGGATCACTCCGGGGCTGCTGATTCGGGGGTGCTGGGTGGCTCGGCCGAAGCCATGGGAAGTCGACGACGAGCTGTGGGCGGTGATCGAGCCGCTGCTGCCCAAGGTCCGCAAGAATCGGCTTCGGCTCGGGCAAGACCTGCTGGCGCCGGCTGGCAGAGTGGACCGAGGCCGGTGTGTGGCCCCGGCTGCACGAGGTCCTCCTCGCCGACCTGCGCAGCGTGGATGCCCTGGACTTCTCCCGGGCGGCCGTCGACAGCTCCCACATCCGGGCGTTAAAGGGGGTCCCAAGACCGGACGAAGCCCTGTCGACCGGGGCAGGACGGGCAGCAAACACCACCTGATCACCGACGCCACCGGCATCCCGCCCGCCGCCACCCTGACCGGCGGCAACCGCAACGACGTCACCCAACTGCTCCCACTACTTCAAGCGGTACCGCCGGTGCGAGGCAAACGCGGCCGACCCCGACGCCGCCCGAGGCGACCGCGGCTACGACCACGACAAGTACCGCCGCCTGGTCTGGGATCTCGGCGTGAAGCCGCTGATCGCCCGCCGGGGCACCGAACACGGCTCCGGACTCGGCAACCAACGCTGGGTCGTGGAGCGAGCATTCGCCCACCTGCACTGGTTCCGTCGCCTACGTATCCGCTGGGAAGTACGCGACGACATCCACGAAGCCTTCCTCACCCTCGGATGTGCGCTGATCTGCTGGCGACGGCTGAACTCATTCCGAGGGAAATGTTAGGGCGCCGTATGGCCCATGGAAGTCTTTTCTGGGACCGTGCGAAGCCCTGCACGCGAAGCGCCGCTGGTTCGCCACAAGGCTGTTCCGTCCACAGCGGAAGAGGAAGGGCAAGGGCAAGGAAACCACTATTCCTTGCCATGCTCAACGTATAGCGCACTGGGGGGCTTGCGGCAAGCCCCCGATCTTGCCGCAGAATCGCCAGCCGAGACCAGAATCTACGGAAGTGGGAGTCCCGAAATGCGCGTGTTGTTGCTGCCGTGTGGCTCGGGCGGGGCCGTCGAACCCGTGGTTGGACTTGCGATGCAGTTGCGGGCACTCGGCGCTGAGGCACGGGTGTGTGCGCCTCCGGACTGCGCGGAGCCGCAGGCCGCCGTCAGCGTGGCGCCGTCCCGCCGGGCATCCCGGCCAGTGGCGGCAAGGACCGTCCGCCGGAAGGAGCGGGTATGAAATTCGCAGTTACCTACAACGGTGGTCAGTCGGGCGATGATCCGGATCAGCTCGTCGCCTATGCGCGCCACGCGGAGGCGTGCGGGTTCGAGGGCCTCTATCTGCCCGAGCGCCTCGTCCTGTTTCCCGGGGCGAAACTGCACAATTTCGAAGTGTCGCTCTCACGCCCGTTCCTCGACCCGCTCGACACCCTCGCCTACGTCGCTGCCGCGACCCAGCGGCTCAAGCTGGGCACTGGAGTGCTGCTGCTGCCGTATCGGCATCCGGTGGTGCTGGCCAAACAGCTGGCGACCATCGACGTCTTGTCCAGGGGCCGGATGCGGTTGCTGACCGTCGGGTTGGGCCTCCTCCCACAGGATGCCTCGGCGACAGGGATCGACTTCCGCACCCGTGGGCGACGCGCCGACGAAGCGATCGACGCGCTGCGCCTGCTGTGGTCGGGTGGCGAAGAGGGCGTCAGTTTCCGGGGCGAGTTCTTCTCCTTCGACAATCTGGTGCAGTCCCCGAAGCCGTACCAGGCGAGGACGCTGCCCATCCACGTTGGTGGGTCGAGCCAGCGCGCCGCACGCAGGGCCGGCCTGCGTGGGGACGGATACTTTGCGGGAGGTGCATTAGCCCTCCAAGAACGCACGGCTCAGTGGAAAGTGGTCCGCGCAGCTGCGAAGGAGGGCGGTCGGGACCCGGATCGCCTCGAATACACGCGGTGGGCCGGAATCAACATGACCGACGAAGAGCTGTCAGAACTCGCCGCCCAAGGTGTCACCCGTGTCGTCGTCAGTGCCACAGCCGAAGACCCGAACGAACAGCATGACGAGCTGTCACGATTCGCAGAACGCTTCATCGTCGAAGACACCAATATTGAGACAGAGGCGTAACCAGAAGAGGGTGCTCGGAGATGTAGTGGGGCGGATTTTGGCGGGGCCCAGGCTGGACGGATTAGACCATTGCCTTACAAGTCGAGAAATGTGTCTGCCTCCAAGGCCGGCAACAGATCAAGTCGCCCTTGCAGTGTCGAGGTGTCGCGTCCGGTCAGGGCACGGATGCGATCGAGACGTCGGTAGAGCGAATTGATGTGCGGGTGCATGTGCTGTCCTTCGGCGTCGGACGGGTGCTCGCGCGTGAGGGTGGCGTCCTGGCCAGTGCCGGCCTGCGCTCGCGCGGCAGCCAAGTCCGCAGGGTCGACGTCGACGGCGCGCACCCGAGCGTGTTGACGCAGAGCAAGCTGGTCGCGACCCCGCCGAGCATGGCCGCCCAACCGTGCATGTTCCAGCCGCGCCATCCCCGGTACGGGCCTCGCTCGCCGTCCTTGACCGCGTGCAGCCGGACCGGGTCATACGTGTTGCGGCGCATCACGGCGTCGGCGATCCACACGCCCCCGAACGGCCCGGCCCAGACGACGAGCATGGCCACGAAGTCGTTAATGTTGTTGGCAATGGTGCCGCCGACGGCGGAGATGGCGAAGAGGATGAACAGCCACGCGGGAACCATCGGCTGCACTCCGGCGACCGGATTCGACATGTCGCCCTGTGATGCCAGTACGGCGCCCAGGGTGGCAAGGAACGCGGCGGTCAGGCCGCCGCCGGCGAAGAGGTTCCAGAACAGCCGGCGTCCGGAGGTCTTGGCGGGCATGTAGCGGAACCAGTCGGGGGCGATGCAGAGGTAGGAGTCATGTCTCCGTCACCTGCGCCGACACGGCGGGCGGCCGCATGGTCGGTGCCCATCTCCACGAGCGCGGCCACCGCCATATCGGCATCGTCGGAGGGCACCCCTGGGCCAGTACCGCCCTCGACCGCGCCGGCGGCTGCCGCGGCTACCTGGCCGAACGGAACGTGCACCTGCCGGACACGCACCTGCTGCACTACGGCTTCGACGTGGCGGCGGGCCGCCGGGCCGCCGAGGCCCTCCTTGGCCTGACGCCTCGCCCGACCGCGGCACCGACATGGCACGCGACTTGCCCATCCCATTGACCAGCGTCGACAGCCGGCCCCGCCACATGGGCAGCTCGGCCGCTCGCCTCCTGTTGAAGCAACTCGCCGGCGAGGAAGTGGAGTCCCTCGAGATCGAGCCCATCCTGCGGCCCCGGATGTCCTCCGACCTCTTCCTCGACGCCGAACAGCAGCATGGGGCGGGGTGTACCGCCCCATGACAGCCATGCCCTCCGCAGGTGCCTTTCAGCCTTTCAGTTGCCGGGCTGTTCGCTCAGCGCCGTGAGGCACTGCCTGGCGCGCTCCGGCAGGACGTACTCCCCCTCCTTCTCGATGCGGTCGTACAGGGCCTCGACCCGCTCGTAGTGGTCGTCGAGGTTCTGGTCCAGCAGGTGGTATTCGGACTTGTTGTAGATGCCGAACTGGAGGTCGGTCATCAGGCCGAACGGGTCGATGTCCGCTGCGCGCCGGGTGCCGCCGAACACCAGGCGCAGGAACTCATCGACGCTTGCGTAGCCGAGCGTGGCAAGGAGGAACTCGATCGAGGCCCATTTGCGCCTGGTCTGGTAGGCGCGCTCGTCCGGATCGACGATGAAGTCCAGGCCGCTGGTCATGCCCTTGGGGTAGAGCACCTTGTTGAAGCAGCGCAGGTCGATGGTGAGGCGGTCCTTGGTGGTCCGGGGCAGGGTGCTGTCGGCGTGTGCCCGGTAGTTGTCGAAGACCAGGGCGTCGCCCACCCGGCTGTCGCAGTAGTAGCCGGGGGACGGCGTGTCGGCATAGGTCTTCGCCCAGTACATCGCCATGAGGTAGTCCCGCACCGAGGGCAGGTCGATCTCGGACAGCTGCCCTTCCAGGAAGAGGTACAGCGCCTTGTCGACGGCGTCTTTCTCCTCGCCCTCGAGGCCGTGCTCGAGCATCTTGTGGTAGACGAACGGGAGGTTCGGGGCCTCCAGTTCGGCCTCTTCGAAGATCACGAAGGGTTGCCGGCTCAGCGGAGTCGGGGTCAGCGCGGTGTGGAAGCTGCGGTACTCGGTGGGGAAACCGAGCTGCTTCTTCACCAGTGACGGGATCTGAAGGGCGATCGAGCTGGCCGCGTGGGTGCCGTACGGTCGCTTCTCGGCCGGCACGATGAAGGCGTTGACCACCGCGGTCTCGACCTCGGGGAAGTGTTCGCGGACGATGTCCTGGTTCAGGTCGTAGAAGCGCTTCGCCGAGGGCACGAAGAGCACGCAGTTCTCGAACATGGTGGAGACGGGGAAGTAGCTGCCGATCGAGGCGGCGGCGAAGCTCTCCTGGATGACCGCCTGGCAGCGCAGCTGGCGTGCCAGGTTGTCCGCCAGGTCCTCGTCCAGGTTCATCCGGGCGACGTGGGTGGGGTGTGCTTCGGGGCGGAAGCGGCTGGTGTTCAGCTTCCGGTGCGGAGGCAGCCTCGATTCCATCTCCCCTTTGCCGACCTGGTACTTCTCCAGCACCGGGGAGAGTTGTTCGGCGTGCGCGGCCGCCGAGGAGTGCAGGAGGGTGCCGGTCTTCTGGTAGGTGCCGGTGACGGTGGCGTCGTCGTCCGCCGGCGCCTGCGGTGTCTGGTTCGCCTCGCTCATGACGTCGTGTTCTCCGCTCGGTCCGAAGTGTTGATGCGGTGCACATAGGTGCGGACGAATTCCTCGTCGATGGGCGGGGACGGGTAGTCCTCCGCGCCGAAGACGGCGTCTCCCACGGGGAGGGCTGCGAACATGTCCACCAGGCCCTGCGCCGTCAGGCCGTCCACCAGGGCGGCGATCCGGGCCAGGGGGCCCGCCCGGTGCTCTGCGGCGTACTCCAGCGCCCGCTGCCGCCATTCGTCGAAGGGCACGATCTCCGCGCCGCCGCCGGCGGCACCGATCATCTCAAAGAAGCGGTCGAAGGCCGGGGCGCCGGAGTTGACGAAGTCGTAGTCCCTGCCGATGCGGGCCAGGTCGCTGGTCATCGCCTGGGCGACCGTCCGGCACAGGTAGTCGACCGGCAGCACCGCCGTGAGGTCGGCGGCCAGTGCGGGGAAGCTCCCCATCGCGAGGCAGCCGGTGATCAGGTTGTGCAGGAAGTCGCCGCGGTCGAGGCGGAACTGCCCGGTGCGGGTCGAGGCGCCCACGTACGGCAGCCGGTACGTCGATGCCTTCGCGCCGCGCCAGCGGGCGGCGGCCACCATCTGCTCCGCCTGCCATTTGGAGGTCTGGTAGCCGTACTCCGGGGCGTCCTCGGTGACCGGGTGTCCCAGGTATCTGGGCAGCGTGGCGAAGGTGGAGATGAAGTGGAACGCCGTGCCGCGACCGCGCGAGGCCAGGCGCAGCGCCTCGTGTGTGCCGACCATGTTGGGGCCGATGTATTCCGCCATCGGCCGCATCCAGTCCAGCAGGGCGGCGGAGTGGCAGATGGCGTCCACCTGGCCGGCCAGTTCGTCGAAGTGCTTGGGGTCCAGGCCGAACAGCGGTTGGGTGAGGTCGCCCACCACCGGGGTCAGCAGCGGCGTGAATTCCTCCTTCCACAGGCCGTAG
Organism: Streptomyces iranensis; assembly: GCF_017874715.1. Taxonomy (GTDB): domain Bacteria; phylum Actinomycetota; class Actinomycetes; order Streptomycetales; family Streptomycetaceae; genus Streptomyces; species Streptomyces iranensis. The sequence continues at coordinate 75,453 of NZ_JAGGLR010000032.1, forward strand.
TCGTCGAGGGCGGCGGTCAGGCGTTCCATGGCCTGGTGGGTGTCGTCCGCCCGTACCAGGCAGTGGGCGGCCACTTCGGAGGCGAGCAGCTCGTGCAGCAGGTGTGCGCCGACGAATCCGGTGGCGCCGGTGACGAAGACGGTCCTGGGGGGTTCCGGGGCCGTGTTGGCGCCTTCGAAGCGGAGGTCGGGGTGCAGGCAGCCCCGCCGGGCCGCGGACAGGTCCGTGGCCGCGGTATCGGCCGTCTGGGTGGCTGCCGTGCCGGTGCCGGTGGTGGTGTCGGTGCCGGGGCCGGGTGCGGCGTCGAGCCCTGCCTCCAGCAGTTTCTCCAGAAGGAAGTCGCTCAGTGAGATGAGGTTGGGGTGTTCGAAGGCGATCCTCGCGGGCAGGGCGAGTCCGGTCAGGTTCGCGAGCTGGTTGCGCATCAGGACCGCGGTCAGCGAGTCGAAGCCGATGTCGCGCAGCGGCAGGTCGACTCCCACGGCCTCCGGCGAGGCGAAGCCCAGGTTCTTGGCCACCTCCGCGCGGACCGTGCTCAGCAGCACGGCCGGGTACTCCTCGGGCGTGGCCTCGCCCAGCAGCTTGCGCAGGTCCGTTCCGCCGTCCGCCTGGGAGCGTTTGCCGGCGTCGGCGTCCAGCAGCGCGCGGAACAGCGGCGGTATGCCGCCGTGGTCCTCGAAGTAGTGCTGAGCGCGGCTGAGGTCCAGTGCGGCTGCCATCGTCAGCGCGCGGCCGCTGCTGACGGCGAGCTCGATGAGTTCCAGGCCCTCCTGCGGTGTGAGCCGGTCCAGTCCGAGCTGGGCGAAGCGGGCCCGGTCGAACTCGTTGAGTCCGGCGGCCATGCCGTCGCCCTCCCAGGGGCCGAAGGCCACCGAGGTGGCGGGCAGGCCCTTGGCGCGGCGCAGGTGGGCGAGTGCGTCCAGGAAGGCGTTGGCGGCGGCGTAGTTGCCCTGGCCGGGTGTTCCCATGAGGCTGGAGATGGTGGAGAACATCACGAAGAAGTCCAGCTCCATGTCCTGGGTCAGCTCGTGGAGATGCCACAGGCCGTCCACCTTGGGCCGGAGGACCGTATCGAGCCGCTGCGGTGTCAGGTCTGTCAGGACGCCGTCGTCCAGTACACCTGCCGCGTGGACCACGCCGCGCAGCGGGCGCTTGTCGCTGAACAGTGCCATCACCGCGGCGGCGGCGTCGCGGTCCGCCGCGTCGCAGGCCACCACGGTGGCCGTGGCGCCCAGCTCGGACAGCTCGTCCACCAGGGACTGCGCGCCGGGGGTCTGCATTCCGCGGCGGGAGGTCAGCACCAGGTCGCGTACGCCGTGGGTGCCGGCCAGCCATCGGGCCACGTGCCGGCCGAGGCCGCCGACGCCACCGGAGACGAGCACCGCGCCGTCCGGCCGCAGGAGTTGCCGCTGCTGGGCGGGGGCCGGGGCTTCCCGGCCGGCCCGCAGCAGCTGCGGGACCAGCACCTGGCCGTCGCGGATGGCGCACTCCGGTTCGGTTTCCAGCATCAGCGCGGCGGGGAGGGCCTTGCGGTCTGTCTCCTCCTGGCCGATGTCGATCAGGCGCAGGCCCAGTTCGGGGTGCTCGTTGCGGGCGGTCCGCATCAGGCCCCACAGCGGGCCGGCGCCCGGCCCGGAGACCGTGTCGTCAGGGCCGGTGCCCACCGCGTGGCGGGTGACCCAGACCAGGGGGGTGCGGAACTCGGTGGCGATGGCTTCCTGGAGCTGCTCCAGTGCCGTGGCGGTGAACGCGTGGGCCTGGTCGGGGACCTCCGCTTCGGAGTCCCACAGGCAGACCAGGCCGTCCAGGTCCTCGGCGTCGGCCAGGTCCTGGACCTTGATCACCTGGATGCCGGCACGGGCCAGGAGGGTTTTGGCCTCCCGTGCCCACGGCACGTCCCCGGCGGGGGTCAGCATGCCCCAGGAGCCGCCCAGCTCGAGGTTCTCGGTGTCGGCGTGGCGCCAGCCGACGTCGAAGTGGAAGCGGTCCACTCCGGCGGCGGCCAGGCGGCGCAGCACGGCCCGGTCCATGCGCCGTGCGTGGAGGCGGTGCAGGTGGCCGACGTGGCGGCCGTCGCTGTCGTGGATGTCGAGCGAGCCCCAGAACTCGCCGTCACCCAGTTCGAATTCGGTGGCCCGGACCCAGATCTCGGCCAGGCCCTTCACCCGCACCGACAGGCGCTCGGCCTCGAACGGTACGAAGACGTCGTCGCTGTCGGGGTTGCGCAGCCGCTGGGTCATCAGCAGCGATTGCATGGCCGAGTCCAGCAGGGCCGGGTGCAGGACGTAGCCGGCGGCGGAGTGCTGCGCGTTCTGCGAGAGCGCGACCCTGGCCCACACCGTCCCCTCCGTCTGCCAAGCCTCTTTTATGCCCCGGAAGTTCGGGCCGAAGCCGTATCCGATGGTGTCCAGCTCGCGGTAGAGGGCGCAGACGTCGAGGGGCTCGGCGTCCCGGGGCGGCAGGCTCTCCGCGGCGGGGGTGGCGGCACCGGCTGTCTGGGCGGGGGTGAGCGAGCCCTCGACGTGCAGCTGCCATGCGCCGTCCTCGCCCTGGGGCGCGCTGTAGACCTTGACGGGACGGATCCGGCCGGTCGCCGGGCCCACGGTGACCTGCATCCGTAACCGTGCCCCGGGGGTGATCACCAGTGGCCAGGCGAACACCACGTCCGTCACGTCCCATTCGCCTTCGTGGGCCGCGTCGCCCGCGGCCCGTATGACCTCGAAGAACGCCGTGCCCGGCAGCAGGACGGTGTCCATCACCTGGTGCTCCTGCACCCACTCGGGCTGGTTGGTCGCCACCGTGTTGGTGAACAGGGACAGTTCGGTGCCGGCGATCTGCGCGCCGCCGCCGAGGAGTGGGTGGCCGGTGGGGTTCAGGCCGGCGCCGGCCTCGCGGGAGAGCGGCGGCTCGAACCAGAACCGCTCCCGCTGGAAGGCGTATGTGGGCAGGTCCACCCGGTGGCCGCCGAAGGGTGCGAAGTAGCCGTCCCAGTCGACGGGGACGCCCCGCACGTGCAGCTCGGCCAGGCTTCGCTGGATGACCTGGGCGCCGTTCTTGCCCGGGGTGCAGGACGGTGCCCAGGACATCGGTTGCTCGTCGGCCAGGCAGAACGCCCCCAGGCCGGAGAGCATGGGCTGCGGGCCGAGTTCCAGGAAGGTGTTCGCGCCCTCGCGGCGCAGGTTGCGCATGCCGTCGCTGAAGCGGACCGCGTGGCGTACCTGGCGGACCCAGTAGTCGGCGTGTTCCAGTTCGCCCGGGGCGGCGTGCTCGCCGGTGAGGCTGCTGATGAGGGGGATCGCGGCGGGGCGGAAGCGGACGGTCTGTGCCACGGTCCGGAACTGGTCGAGCATGCCGTCCATGTGGTGCGAGTGGAAGGCGTGTGACACCGTCAGCCGCTTGGCCTTGCGGTCCTGCTCGGTGAAGTGGGCGGTGATCGCCTCGATGGCGTCGGTGTCACCGGACAGCACGGTCTGTGTGGGGGTGTTGAGTCCGGCGATGTCCAGTTGGCCGTGCAGCCCGAGGGTGTCGATGGCGGTTTGTGCCTCCTGGCCGCCGGCTTCCAGCGACACCATGGCGCCGCGGGCGGGCATCGCCTGCGCCAGGCGGCCGCGGGCCGCGACCAGCCGGCAGGCGTCGTCCAGGTCGAATATCCCCGCCACGTGGGCGGCGGCGACCTCGCCGATGCTGTGGCCGAGCAGCAGTTGCGGCCGCACCCCCCAGCTCTCCCACAGCCGCCACAGTGAGACTTCCAGGGCGAACAGGGCGGGCTGGGTGAAGTCGGTGCGGTGCAGCAGGGCCGCGTCCTCGCCGGCCGGATCGGCCCACATCACTTCCAGGAGGGGCTTGTCCAGCTCGGTGAAGCGGGCGGCGGTCTCCTCCAGTGCTTCGCGGAAGACGGGGTAGACGTCGTAGAGGTCCTTGCCCATGCCCGGCAGCTGGCTGCCCTGGCCCGTGAAGAGCAGGGCCAGCCGGGGTTCCTCGGCGTGGTTGTGGGTGTGCACCGATTCTGCGGGCAGTTCCCCGGTGCGGGCGAAGGAGGCGAGCTGGTCCAGGAGTTCGGTCTTCTCGGCGGCCGGGAGCACCAGCCGGCGGTGGAGGTGGCTGCGGGTGGTGGCCAGGGAGCGGGCCACGTCGCCGAGGCTGTCGTGGGTGTTCGTGCTCAGGTGCAGGTGCAGGTTCTGCGCCTGCTGGCGCAGGGCGGCGTCGTTGTGGCCGGACACCAGGAAGGGCACCGTGGGCGGCGGTGGCGCGGGCGTGCTCTCCTCGGCGGTCTTCGCGGCCGGTCGCGGTGGCTCCTCGACGATCACGTGGGCGTTGGTGCCGCCGATGCCGAACGAGCTGACGCCCGCGCGGCGCGGCATGTCCTTGGCCGGCCACGGGCGCTGCTCCTGGACCAGCGCCATGCCGGCGCCTTTCCAGTCCACGGCGGGGGTGGGCTCGGCGATGTGCAGGGTCTGGGGAAGGGTGTCGTGGCGCATGGCCAGTACGACCTTCATCAGGCCGGCCAGGCCGGCGGCGGCCTGGGTGTGGCCGAGGTTGGACTTGGCCGAACCGACCCACAGTGGCGCCTGGTGGGAGTGGCTGCGGCCGAAGACCTCCGCGAGCGCGGTGCCTTCGATGGGGTCGCCCAGCTTGGTGCCGGTGCCGTGTGCCTCGAGGTAGTCGATGTCCTGCGGCTGGAGTGAGCAGGCGGCCAGGGCGGCGCGGATGACCCGCTGCTGGGCGGGGCCGCTGGGTGTGGTCAGGGTGGCGCTGTGGCCGTCGTGGTTGACGGCGGTGCCGCGCAGCAGGGCCAGGATGGGGTCGCCGTCGCGCCGGGCGTCGGAGAGTCGTTTGAGGACGACCGTGGCGGAGCCCTCGCTCCAGCCGGTGCCGTCGGTGTCGGAGGAGAACGACCGGCAGCGGCCGTCGGCGGACATGCCGCGCAGGCGGCTGAACTCGACGTGCAGTTCGGGGGTGAGCATCAGGCTCACCCCGGCCGAGACCGCGAGGTCGCATTCGCCGTTGCGCAGCGCGTTGCAGGCCAGGTGGGTGGTGACCAGAGAGGAGGAGCATGCCGTGTCCACGGTGAGGGTCGGGCCCTCCAGGCCGAAGATGTAGGACACCCGGCCGGACATGGTGCCGCCCATGGAACCGGAGCCCACATAGCCGTCGAGGTCGCTCAGCCCGCCGGCTGTCGTGAGGCCGTATTCGCGCCATGCCGAGCTTTTGCCGATGCCGATGAACGTGCCGGTCTGGCTGCCGCGCAGCCGGTCCATGGTGTAGCCGGCGCGTTCGAAGGCCTCCCAGGTGGTTTCCAGCACCATGCGCTGCATGGGGTCGAGCGAGCGGGCCTCGCGCGGTGAGATACCGAAGAAGGGGGCGTCGAAGAGGTCGATGGAATGGACGAATCCGCCCTGGCTGCAGTATGAGGTGCCGGGTGTCTGCGGGTCGGCGCTGTAGAGGGCCTCGGCGTCCCAGCGGTCTTTGGGGACGTCGATGATGCCGTCTGCGCCGCGCTCCAGCAGTTCCCAGTACTCCTGCGGGGTGTTGGCGCCGCCGGGAAGGCGGCAGGCCATGCCGATGACGGCGATGGGCTCGTCCTGGATGGCGCGGCGGCCGGGCAGGGCTTCTGGGCGTGTGCGCGTGCCGCCGGTCAGGTAGGCGGCCAGGGTCTTGACGGTGAAGTGCTCGAAGAGCTTGGCCCCGGCCAGGGGCCGTCCCAGCAGTTCCTCCAGCCGCGTGTGGACCCGGACGACCCGCAGCGAGTTGCCGCCGATCTCGAAGAAGTTGTCGTTGACGCCGATCCGGTCGTGGCCGAGCACGTCCGACCAGATGGCGATGATGTCCCGCTCGAGCTCGGTGGCGGGCCTGGCGGTGGTGTCGGTCTCCATCACGGGGTCCGGCAGCGCGTTCTGGTCGATCTTGCCGTTCGGGGTCAGCGGCAGCTGGTCCAGCTCCACGAAGAACGCCGGCACCATGTATCCCGGCAGCCGCTCGGCCAGCCAGGGGCGCAGCAGGCGGTGCAGTGGGGTGCTGGGCGGCTCGCCGGCCGCGGGGGTGTTGGCGTACTCGCCCAGAGCGTCGCGGTCGGGCGCTTGGGTGGGGGGCGAGCCGAGATCGGGGGTCTGGCCGGGCTGCCACAGCAGGGCGTCGTACCGCCAGGTGCCGCCGGAGCGGCTGGGCAGCAGCGCCAGTTCCAGGCCTGCCTCGGCGGCGACGCCGGCGAGGTCGGTGGGGTCGATCCAGGAGGTGGGCGCCGCCGAGGTGTTGGCGTCCCTGGTCTGCAGGGCTGCGGCGACCCGGCCGTACACCTCGCGCAGCCGGCCGTTGGGGATGCCGTTCAGGCGCAGCGGGCGGTGGGCGGGGGTGGCCAGTTCGGTGCGGAGCGCGGGCAGGTCGAGAGCGTCGGCCTGCCAGTCCTTCTCCGCCGCCGGGGTGGCGGGTTGGGTGTCCTGGCCGATGTGCAGGGTGACGTCGTAGCGGTAGCGCGTCATCTCGTTGACGTAGCGGCCCTCGCGCAGGGTGATGTCGACGCGGCTGATCTGCGGGAAGAGGTGTGGCAGGTTGGTGAAGTAGGCGTGGTTGAGGACCAGTTCGCGCTCGGTGCGTATCCCGTGCTCGGTGCGGCGGGCCAGTTCCTCGGTGGAGATCCCGCCGGCCTCCGCCTGCGCGCGGAAGTGCGCCACGTCGGCGTGGAAGACCTCCAGCAGTGACAGGTCCCGTATGTCGCCGAGGAAGACCCGTCCCCTGGTGACCGTCCTGGTCGCCCACTGCAGTACCGAGGTCAGGTAGTCGATGCTGGGGAAGTACTGGGCCACCGAGTTGATGACCACGGTGTCGAAGGCGCCCTCGGCCACCTCGGGGAGCGCGTGGGCGGGGTGCTGCTCGCAGGTCACGTGCGGCAGGGCGGCCAGGTGCCGCCGGGTCATCCCGACGGCTGCGGCGGAGGCGTCCACGGCGTGGTAGCTGCGGCAGTGCGGTGCCAGGGCGAACAGCATCAGGCCGCTGCCGGAGCCGATCTCGAAGATGTTCTGCGGTGCGTGGGAGAGGATGTGCTTTACCGAACTCAGCTGCCATTCGCGCATCTCCCCCGTCGAGAAGGGGAGACCGTCGTAACTGTTGTGCCAGCCTGCCAGGTTGAACGTGGCGTCGGCGCTGACGGGGTCGGTGCCGGAGTGGGAGGGAGCGGTGTCGGTGCCGGCTTCGTAGGCGCGGTCCCAGGCCGCGGCCCACTCGGCCAGGGCGGTGTTCTGGTCCGCCGGGGCGGGGAGCGGATCGCCGGCCGGGGCCGTGTCGCGGACGCAGTAGGCGACCAGGTGTTCGTCACGGCCGACCACCACGGCGCGGCGGACCGACTCGTGGCGGCTGACGGCCGCCTCGACGTCGGCCGGCTCGATGCGGTGGCCGCGCAGTTTGATCTGGCGGTCGTTGCGTCCCAGCAGCGTCAGCTTGCCGGGTTCGGTGAAGCGGGCCAGGTCGCCGGTGCGGTAGAGGGTGCCGGGGTGGAAGGGGTTGTCCGGGAAGCGGAGCCGGGTCTGTCCGGGGTCGCCGCGGTAGCCGCGGGCCACTCCGGCGCCGCCGATGCACAGTTCTCCGGGGAAGCCGAGCGGCACCGGCGAGAGGTTCTCGTCCAGGACGTAGACCTGGGTGCGGTCGATCGGGGTGCCGATGAGGATGCCGCCTTCCTCGGCCTGGGCCGCCACTTCCCAGGCCGTCGACCACACGGTGGTCTCGGTGGGGCCGTACATGTTCCACACCGAGACCCCGGCTCCGGCGGCGAGCAGCCGGTCGGCCAGGGCGCGGGAGAGTGCCTCACCGCCGCAGAGGATCTTCTTCAGCGCAGGGGTGCCCTGCCAGCCTCCGTCCAGCAGCAGCTGCCAGGTGGAGGGGGTGCCCTGCATGATGGTGATCGCGTGCCGCTCCATCAGCCCGCTCAGGGCCTTGGCGTCCCAGGTCTCCTGGGCCTGGGCGATGACGGTGGTCGCGCCGCACAGCAGTGGCAGGAACAGTTCCAGTACGGAGATGTCGAAGGACACGGTGGTGATCGCCAGCAGCCGGTCGGCGGCGGTGCACCCGGTGCGTTCGCGCATGGCGGCCAGGAAGTTGCCCACCGCCCCGTGGGTGATCTCGACTCCCTTGGGGCGGCCGGTCGAGCCCGATGTGTACAGGACGTAGGCCAGGTCCCCGGCGCCCGCCTCGACCGCGAGGTTCCCCTCGGCGCCCGGTCCGGCATCCAGGTGGACGCTGACGCAGCGGTTCTCCCAGGCGGCGAGGACGGCGGGCACGGTGGGGGGTGTGATGATGAGGGCGGGGTCGGCGTCGTCGATCATCTGGCGGATGCGTTCGGCGGGGAATCCCGGGTCGACGGGCACGTAGGCGGCGCCTGTCTTCATGACCGCCAGGAGGGCCACGACGAGGTCGGCCGAGCGGCCCAGGGCCACGCCGACCAGGTCGCCGCGGCCCACGCCCCGGGCGGTCAGCGCGTGGGCGAGCCGATTGGCACGGGCGTTGAGGCCGGCGTAGGTCAGGCTGGTGTCGGCGCAGACCAGTGCGGTGTCCTGGGCATGTCCGCGCGCGGCCTCTTCGAGGAGTCGGTGCAGGCCCCCTCCGGGGAGGTCTGCGGCGGCCGGGGCGGTGTCGTTGAACTCCTCGATGAGGACGGTGTGTTCGTCCGCGGTGAGAAGGCCGGCGGCGGCCGGAAGCTGCTCCGCGGCGGCGGGAAGACGGCCGCACCAGGCGGTGAACTGGCCGGCCAGCCGGGCGACGTCCCGGGCCGGCAGGCGCGTGGCGTCGTAGTGGAAGGTGAGGAGCGCACCTTCCCGGGCGCCGTCCTGCTGGATGTGGAGTTCCAGTTTCGGACGGTGGCCGCCCTGGCCGCCGGGGCCGTGGCCGGCGGCGTCGCGGGGGCCGAAGGAGATCAGCACGTCCGGTGTCAGTGCGCCGCTGTTCCAGCGTTCCCGAAGCGCTTCGTCCCGGCCGACGGCGTCGCGGCGGATCCATCCCCGTTCCTGGCCGCGGATGAACTCCCGCCGCACCGCCCGCAGGTTCTCCGAGATCGTCGCGCCGGCGTCGATACGGCACGGTAAGGGCAGCCAGGCAGCGAACAGGTCCCGGTGTGGGGCGTCGACGCCGTCGCGGGGGGCCGCCATGGCGAGGTGAACCTCCCGCCGGCCGCTCGCCCGGCCGAGGAAGATGCCCAGCGCACCGGCCAGGTGGGCGGCGGCGGCCGCGGAGGCTTCGAGGCCGCCGTCGTCGCCGGTCTGGAGCGGGAGGGGGCATCGCACGAGGACGGGATCGGGCTGTTGTCCGCTCCCGGCGTGCGCCCGGGTCCCCGGGCGGGGCTGCGGATAGGGAAGGCGGTAGGGGTGGTCGCCGCCCCCGATCAGGCGTTCACGCCATCGGCCGGCGGCCTTGGAGGCTCTGACGCCCGCCTCGGTCAGGCGTGCCCTCGCGTCCTCGCCGGGGACGTCCAGGATCGTGCCGGGCCGGATCCGGTGGGCCGCCGCGATGGCGCCGGCGGACCGTTCCTCGCCCTCCAGGGTGCACAGCCGGGCCAGGACGATACTTCCGGCACCGGTGGCCACCCGCAGGCCCGACACTTCGTCGCAGGACAGGACCGTGCCCGGCGCGGCGGCGGCGTCATCCGCGGCGCCGGTCCGGGCGCGGGCTGCCCGGACGGCGTGGAAGTGCCCGCCGAGGTTGGCCTTGGGCCATACCAGCGGGCTGGCGAACGGGCCGTAGTCAGTGGCCCGGACCATGGCGGCGATGCGCTCGGCCGGAAGGTTCCAGTCGATCAGCCCCTCGCCGGCGAACTGGGTGTGCCGCGAGAAATAGCGGCGAGTCGCGGAGTTCTGGGGGACCGAGGTCTCGCGGCCCTCCGCGATCTCCTCGATCAGTTCGGCCAGGCTGGCGACGGCCGCCTCGTCGCACTTCAGGCCCAGCGACAGCGCGGTGTCCTCGGGCTCGATCGCCACCGGTACCCGCCTGAGCACCTCGCCGCCGTCGACCACCGCGGCCATGCGGTGCCAGGTGATGCCGTACTCCCGGGCCCCGTCCGCGATGGCCCAGGACGGCGTGTGCAGGCCCGAGTACTCCGGGAGCGGGCCGTAGTGGTAGTTGACGGCAGCCCGCGTCGCGCAGCCCAGCAGCGCTTCGGGCACCACCGCGTAGTTGCCGACGCTCAGCAGGAGGTCGCAGGATAACCGTGGTGCCAGGGCCACGGCCTCGGCGAGTTCATGGTGCGCGATTCCCGCCTTCACCGCCCAGGACCGGGCGGTGGCGTCACCGGTCACCACGGCTGCGATCCGGTGGCCTTTCGCCATGAGTGCCTCGCCGCAGCGGGCGAGTACGCTCCCGCCACCGATCAGGACGGAACGTATAGAAGTCATTGCCGTGCCTCCCCGTAATGACCCGCGACGCGTCCGGTGACCGCCGGCCGGTCCGGGGGCAGGGACAACGGCCCCGAGACAGCCCTATGAGGGCTTGCGGGTGCCGGATCCAAGCACGCGCACGGGCTGGTCCCGCGTGCACCCGTGCAGATTCTCCCCGTGATCGACGGGCGTCTGCCTCACGAGCAGTCGTGCAAGCCGCTGCGCCGTGAGCCGTCCGCGCTGTCAGGATTGCCAGTACGCCAAGTGTTGAACTGCCCAAGCGCACAAGTGTTGTTGTGCAGAAAACGCCGTCGTGCAGAAACGCTGTCGTACAGAGACGCTGTCGTGCAGACGTGCAGAAGTACCGGGCTGGATAGGTCTGCCGTTGTGCGAGGGCGGGCGGTAGTGGTCTCTGCCGCGGCGCCGGCTTCCCCGTGTCCCCCGACCCATCATTGGCCTGCCGCGAAGGCCACCGCAAGGTATGACAGCAAAGATCTTCGCATGCACCCTGAGTGATGGTCATCACATGTATTGCTCGCATCATTCGCCCCCTCGTTGGCGGGGACGCCTCATGCTCGGCCATCCCCACCCCGCGCGACGGCAGCGTCGCCGCCCTCCTTCAAGGACCGCGTCCTACGTGGTGAGCCATCAGGTGACCTCGGTACGGGGCGGGGCAGATGGAGCGGGATCGTTCCGGACGGGCCGCAGGAGATCGAAAGGCCGCCGATCCCCGCGCCGAGGGTACGGCCGCAGGGCGGCGGTACGCAGAACACACCTGATGAGACGCTGTCCGCGGCCCGCGACCACGTGCCGGCCGGCGGCCGCTCCCGGCGGGCCACGGCGCCGCGCCGTGCGCCGCGGACGCCCCGATCCTCAACCGCCCCCAGCGCGAAGCGCGCCACGCCCGCCCCGAACCGTCCGGGTGAAGCAGGCCGTCGCCGAGCGGGTACGTGCCGCAGATGCCGGAGCCGTCCCGGGAGGGCTTCATCGAACACACCCGGCAGGGCTGCGCCATCGGTAAAGCCCCGTAGGGCTACCTTGTCTCCATGGTTCCCCACCCCGTTCCCACCCGCCGCGCCGAGGGCCGCACCGGACACCGCCTCGCCCCGGCCCGCTCGGATCATGGACCGTACAGGCTGTCCCCCGGCTGCGGGAACGGCCCCGCCCCGGCCAAGGGCTTCGCGCTGAACGGCTACTGACTGACCGGCGGCGTGGCGGTGCGCAAGCCCGACGGCCGCATCTGTCACCTGGACCGGACGGCCGGCGTCATCCACACTGCTGACGCGACCGTGCACAGCCTGTCCCTGGAGGTCGGCCGCCGAGCGCGCCGGGCCGGTCCGAGACTGCGCGGTGGCCGGTGTGTCCGGGCCCGCAGGCGGCGGCCAAGCCCGAAGCCGCCGGGCCGCGAGCCCTCGCGGCGGTGTTCGTGGCCGAGGGCGAGGGCGAGGGCCACTTCCCGACCGGCCCGGCCGGCTGAAGGACGAGAGCGGGGAAGTCGACGGGAGAGCAGTGGAATACCAGGAACGGACCAGAACCACCGGCGTGACCGGCGCGGGACCGCATGGTCTCTTCGCGGCCGAGCGCCTGTGGGCGAACGGCGCCGGGTCCGGGCAGCCGGCCGTGACCCACATGAACACGGTGGCCCCGCACGTCACCGCCTTCCCCGACCCGGGCCCCGCGTGTCAGGGCCCGGTCCGACCCGGGCCGGGCCGGTACGAGCGGGCCAAGTCCGCGGTGCCGGTGGCGCGTTCGGGCCGGCTGCCGGGCCGGGTCCGGCGGGAGGCGGCGTCCCTTGGCCCACACGCCGGTCCTTCCCCGGCCTGCTGCGGCGCTACCTCGCGCGGGTCCCGGACGAGCCGGTGCGCACCGCACCAGAGAACCTCTCCATCCGGCTGCGCCGCAACCGCGCGGCGCGGCGCGCGGAGACCGGGACGCGGGCGCAAGCGGTCACCCTGGACGGCCGGAGCAGCCTCCTGTCGGACCGCGTCGTCCTCGCGCACGGCCATACGGACATGCCGGTGTCCGCGGGCACCGAGAGGCCCGGCCCCCGGGCCTACGGCTTCGGCTCTCTGCCGCCGGGCAACCCGGCCGAGTCCGGCCCGGCCTTTGCCGGGCCCGGCGGACGGGAGGCGCTGCGCGGGCTCGGGCTCGACTTCTCCGACCTCCCCGCCCCGCTGACGGTGGGCCGGGGAGGAATGTTCCACCGGGAGGACAGCGAAGGCGGCGAGGGCGGCGAGGGCGGCGCACCAGGCGTGGTGGAGATGGCCGGTCCCGGCCCGCACATCGCGGCCGCGCCGGACGGCTCCGCCGTCGGCTGCGTGAAGTCCCCGGCGCCCGGCGGCGGGTGCCCCCGCTCATCGGGGCCCGGCTGCCCGGCCCCGGCATCCGGCGCACCTCCGGCCCGCTCCTGCGGGACCTGCGCGAGCGCGGGGCCCGCGCCCCTGCCTCATCCCCGCCGGCACCGGCGGGCACGTGGAGACCGGCGGCGGCCCGGCCCTCACCCCGCGTCCCGGCCGCCTGGTGGACGCGGCGCCGCCCGTCCCCCGCCCTGCCCCCGCAGCCTCCTGGTAACCCGCCCCCGGCACACACGGAAAGAGAGATGCCCCATGCCTGTTCACTTGCCTGTTCACTTGCCTGTTCACTGCCCGACGCGCGGCACAGAGGCCGGGACGGACTCCGGCCCGCCCAACCCGGTCGCTGCCATGCTGGAGACCGAGGACGAGCGGGCGCCCGGCGCCCGGCACACCGAGCGGCCACCGCTGCGCGAGGCGCCGCGGCTCACGGCGGGCGCCGCGCGGACGGCCGCCGAACCCGCCGCAGGCCCGGAGGTGTTACCCGCCCCCATACGGCGCGGCCTGGAGCTGACCGGGGGCGCCGGCGCCTCCGAGCGCCCCAACGCCGTGCCCGCCCCGCTCCCGGACACGGCTGGTACCCAGCGTGTCCTGGCCGCGCGTGCCCGCCGGGCCGCGACCGGCGTGGTCACCTTCGCCCAGGCGCCGGCCCTGGAGGAGTACCTCGGCACGGCCGATGAGCTGGTTTCCCGGGTGCTCACCCGGCCGGCCCGCCGCATGGAGTCCGCATGAGCCGCATGAGCGGGATGAGTCAGCTTCCGCGGCTCTCCCGGGGGTTCACCTTCTGGCTGATCGCCACGGTCCAGGCCCTGCTGCTCTTCGCCTCGAGCGCGCCCTCCCCGCTGTACGGGGTGTACCAGGCCGAGTGGGGCTTCTCCGCCACCATGCTGACCGCCGTCTTCGCGGTGTACGCGATCGCGCTGCTCGCGGCGCTGCTCGTGGTGGGCGGCATCTCCGACCATGTCGGCCGCCGCAAGGTCCTGGGGGCGTCTTTGGCCGTCGAGGTGGTGAGCATGCTGCTGTTCCTCACCGCCGACGGCGTCGGCCCGCTCCTCGCGGCGCGCGCCGTCCAGGGGCTGGCCACCGGCGCCGCGACCGGGGCGACCAGTTCCGCCCTGCTTGATCTGCAGCCCCCGGACCGGCCCCGTTTCGGCCCGCTGGTCAACAGCCTCGTGCCGCTCGTCGGCCTGGCCTTCGGCGCGCTGGGCTCCGGGGTCCTCGTCGAGTACGCACCCGCGCCGAAGACCCTCGTCTACGCGCTGCTCCTGGTGGTGTTCGTGCTCGCGGCGCTCGTCGTCCCGCTGCTGCCGGAGACCTCGCCGAGGAGGCCGGGGGTGGCGGCCTCGCTGGTGCCGCGCATGGCGGTGCCGCGCCAGGTGCGGCCGCTGTTCCTGACCGTGGCGCCCTGCCTGTTCGCGGTGTGGGCGGTCGGCGGCCTGTACATGTCGCTCGGCCCCTCCATCGCAGTCCGCACGCTCCACATGAGCGGCCACCTCGTCGGCGGCCTGGTCATCTTCGCCCAGACCGGATCGGGGGCCCTGGGCTCGCTGCTGCGCCGCAAACATCCGCCGCGCCGCACCATGACCCTCGGCTTCGCGGCCTTCCTCCTCGGCATCGGCGCCACCCTCGGCGCCCTCGCCATCCCCTCCCCGGCGCTCTTCTTCATCGGCATCGTCATCGCCGGTTACGGCTTCGGCACCGGTTTCCTCGGAGCCTTCCAGACAATCGCGCCGCTGGCCGGTCCTGACGAGCGCGCCGGACTCGTGGCCGGCATGTACGTCGTGTGCTATCTGGGCTTCAGCGTGCCCGCGGTGGTCGCGGGCCTCGCCGTGCAGAAGTTCGGGCTCACCGCCACCACCACGGTCTACAGCGTCGCGGTCATGGTCCTGGCCGTCGTGGCCTGCGCCGGACTCCTGGTACAGGAACGCCGGGAGAAGGGTGCGGTCGCCGGGGCACCCCACCTCCGGCCGCCCGGGGCGCAGCCTGCCCCGCCCGTCGCCCGAGCCGCCGACTCCGATCAGCGCTGACCTGCGCAGAACCCAGCCGTGCCCGGCACACAGGCCCCCAGGGGACGGCGCCCCGGCCACGGGCCGACCGCTCGCCGTCAGCCCGTACGCCGCTGCTCCGGTATCCACTCCACGGCGCTGTGTGCGGCACCGCCCGCCGCGCACAGCCATCACGGGCATCGAGATGGCCGTCGCGCTGTCCGCCAGCGCGACGGCCGGTCATCGCCTACGGGCCCCCGTGGCGGGTCCGGCCGAGAGTCGCCCCGTCGCCACCCGGACCGGGCAGACTCGAGGCGACACTGGACAACGCATGGCGGTGATCTCACTGGAGCCACGTCGCGTCGCGGTGGCCGGCACCACGCAGACCGGTTCAGCATGTTCCCGGCTCGGCCTCGGCATCATCCTGACCGGTGCGTTCGTCGCCATGATGGATACATTCATCGTCAATGTGGCGGCGCCGAGCATTCAGGCGGATCTGCAGGCGGATACCGCGGACACCCAGTTCGTGATCGCCGGTTACACGCTGACCTACGCGGTCTGGCTGATCACCGGTGGACGCCTGGGGGACATCTACGGCAGGCGGCGGATGTTCGTCGTGGGTCTGGCCGGGTTCACCGCGGCCTCGCTGGCGTGCGGCCTGGCCAACAGCGCTGGAGAGCTGATCGCCGCCCGGCTGGCGCAGGGCACGGCCGCCGCCATGCTGTCCCCGCAGGTGCTGGCGATCATCCGGACGTCCTTCGTGGACCCGCGGCAACGAGCGCGGGCGTTCGGGCTGATGGGCGCGGTACAGGCTCTGGCGAGCGTGTTCGGGCAGATCCTGGGCGGCGCCGTGACGCAGGCCGACGTGCTGGGGCTGAGCTGGCGTCCAGTGTTCTTGATCAATGTGCCGATCGGCATCGCCGCGCTGCTGCTCATCCGGCGGGCGGTGCCCGAATCCCGGTCTCCCCGCGCCGACGGCATCGACTGGGGCGGCACCCTGTTCGGTGTGGTGGCGCTGATCCTTTTGCTTGTTCCCCTGATCGAGGGGCGGCAACTCGGGTGGCCCGGGTGGCTGGTGGGAATGCTGCCGGTGGCGGTGGTGGCGCTCACGGTGTTCGCAGCCGTCCAGATCCGCCGGACAAGAAGCGGCGCAGCGACTGTGCTGAATGCCGAACTGCTGGCCGGCCGCGCCTTCACCGGCGGTGCCACGGTGGTGCTGCTGTTTGCCACCACCATGACGCCGCTGTACCTCGGCTACACGATCCTGCTCCAGGACGGTTATGGCGACTCCCCCCTGCGTGCCGGGCTCGCTTTCGCCCCGCTGGCGACGGCGGTCGCGGTCAGTTCCTTCATCGCGGGCCGGTTCATCCGCCGGGTCGGGGCACGCGCGGTACTCACCGCGGGAGCCGTACTGCACGGCATCGGCAGCGGTGCCGTGCTCTGGGTCTGTCTGGCTGCGCCGGCCGGTCTGCCCGGCTCCCTGCTGCCGTGCATGGCGGTCATCGGCATCGCCCAGGGGCTTTTTGTGACTCCGAGCCTGAACGCGGTGCTCGATGGCGTCAGCGAAGGGCACATCGGGGGCGCCAGCGGGATTCTGACCGCGATGCAACGGCTCGGCAATGCTCTGGGCACGGCGGTGCTGATGCTGCCGTTCCTGGCGGCCTACGATCAGGCGCGGGCGGCCGGCGCAACGCCGGCCAGGGGGTACACCGAGGCTTTCGCCGCTCTCTGCGGTGCCGTGATGCTCGTATCGTTGCTCACCGCGGCGCTGGTGTACTGCGTGCCCCTGGGACGATCCGGCCCGGGGCTCGGGGCGGCCTCGCCCGCAGACCGCTGACGGGCCGTTGCCGGGGGGCGTGCCCCCTCTTGGCTCAAGGCCTCGGACCCGCGGTCGCTTCCCGTGTCCGTATCTCAGGTGCCCGCGCCCATCCGTTCATGGGAGCCTCATACGCAGGCGCGGGTGTGTGCCCAAGCCCCTTCCTGGAGGAGCCGGAGATGCTGCACAGCGACATCCGGGAGGAACTGCGCGCCAACGGGTACGCGTTGGTGCCGGCCAGGCAGTTCCCCATCGATGCGGAAATTGCGTCCGCGGGTGAAGGAACTGGCGCACGAGTGGGAGCACCTGGAGACCGACCGATACCTGAAAAACGGCTCCCGTTTCCGCGGGCGGGCTTACGACCGCTTCTTCTTTCTGCCACGCGCCGGAGAGCTCCGGCTGCGCCCTCACCAGCCGTATTTCCAGTCCGAGAGCGCCAACGACTACGCCGGAGGCATCCGGCGTGAGGTGGCTGCGCTGAGCCGGTCCACCCTGCGCAACCCGCTGCTGACCCGGCTGCTGCGCAGCAACTTCGCCCGCTTCCCGGTGGCGGACAGCCGGCTGGACGAGCCCTGGGACGTCCGGCCGATCAGGCCGCAGGACGCCGGCCGCCCCGCAGTGCGCGATGTGCTCATCATGGGCTACAAGTACTCCCCCGGCCTGCGGTCACCTGCCCGGTCGGGGCCATAGCCGTCAGGCCATAGCCGTCAGGCCGTAGCCGTCCTCCGACGGCAGGCGCGGCAGCATGACCGCGGGTGCCGGTGTGTGAACGCGCCGTCGAATTCTGTCATCCGATGCCGGCCCTCCCGCGCAATAATTTGGTGATCCGTGCGGCAAGGACCAGCGGAATTCGTCGAATACACGTCTCTGTGCCCCGGCGGGCGATAAAGCCACCACAGAGAGTCCTGACGCCGCGGACGCTGCGCGAAGGAATCGACTCCGGTACCGTGCAGCGGCAGGAATTGAAACCGAGCCCTGTCCTTAATGACACCCGCATGCAGGGTTCATGTTAAGGGGCCCCCGGTGATAAACGCAGTCGTCTTGATCAGCGTGCGGGACGGGAGTGCTGCGGGCGCCGTGGCCCGGAGAGTCGAAACCAGTGTCCACGTCAATTACGTCCAGGCCGTGTGCGGGAGCTACAGCCTGATGGCGTTGGTCAACGTCGCGAGCCACGCCGAGCTGGCGTTCCTCACAGGCGTCGAGTTCGAGCACACGGAGGGTGTGAAAGACATCGTGACGCATATTGTGAGCTGTTCGCTCGAAGGCTGCGCAGGTGAACCGGAACTGGGTTGGCTGTTTCGTGACTGAAAGTCCCTGTGTTCTCTGCCGGGTCCGGTCCCGGTACATCACCTCGGGGGAAACGCGGACGCCGGTCTCCGGATCCGCTCGGGGTCCGGAAGACCGGCGCCGGGTGTGCGCCGCGCCGCGGCTCAGCCGGGGAAGACCATCTCGTCCCGCCCCAGACCGGCGAAGACGCCCGAGACCCGGCGAGCGATGTCCGCCGCCGTCAGGCCGACGCGTGCCAGCACGCGGCTGCGCTCGGCGTGGTCGAGGAACCGGGCGGGGATGCCGAAGTCACGGAGCGGGACGTCTACTTCGCTATCCCGCAGGGACTGCGCGATGGCGGCGCCGACGCCCCCGGCCCGCACCCCGTCCTCGACGGTCACCACGAGCCGGTGCCGGCGGGCGACGGCGGGGAGTGCCTCGTTCACCGGTTTGACCCACCGCGGGTCCAGCACGGTGGTGCTGATGCCCTGTTCGGCCAGCCGATCGGCGATCTCGAGGCACATGGGAGCCAGCGCTCCGACGGAGACGATGAGCACGTCGGCCTCGTCCTCCGCGGAGCCCCTGAGGACGTCCATGCCCCCTACCGTGCCGACGGCGGCCACCTCGGGACCGACCGTGCCCTTGGAGTAGCGCACGACCGTGGGCGCGTCGTCCACCGCGACGGCCTCGCGCATCTGGCTGCGCAGCTGATCGGCGTCACGCGGCGCGGCGATCCGCAGCCCCGGCACCACCTGCAGGACGGCCATGTCCCACATGCCGTTGTGCGAGGCGCCGTCGTCTCCGGTGATGCCGGCGCGGTCCAGTATGAAGGTCACCCCGCAGTGGTGCAGGGCCACGTCCATCAGGAGCTGGTCGAAGCAGCGGTTCATGAACGTCGCGTACACCGAGACCACCGGGTGCAGTCCGGCCGTGGCCAGCCCGGCCGCGGAGGCCGCCGCGTGCTGTTCGGCGATGCCGACGTCGAAGAACCGGTCGGGGAACCGTTCGGCGAACGGCGCGAGCCCTGTGGAGCGCCGCATCGCGGCGGTGATCGCCACGATGTCCTGCCGCTCGGTGCCAAGCCGTACCATCTCCTCGCCGAAGACGGTGGTCCAGTCCTTGCCCGCGACGGAGACCGGCTTCCCGGTGTCGGGGTCGATCACCTTCACCTGGTGGAAGCGCTCGTCGGACTCCTCGGCGAAGCTGTAGCCGCGTCCCTTCTCGGTGATGCAGTGAACGATCACCGGGCCGCCGAAGCCCTGGGCGCGGCGCAGCGCGTTCTCCACGGCCGCCACGTCGTGGCCGTCGATCGGCCCCACGTACTTAAGGCCCAGGTCCTCGAACATGCCCTGGGGCGCGATGAAGTCCTTGAGGCCCTTCTTCGCCCCGTGCAGCGCGTCGTAGACCGAGCGGCCGACGAACGGCGTGCGGTCGAGTGCGTTCTTGGTGCGCTCCAGGAAATGTTCATAGCCGTCGGTGGTGCGGAGGGCGGCCAGATGGGTGGCGAGTCCGCCGATGGTGGGATTGTAGGAGTGGCCGTTGTCGTTGACCACGATGACCAGGGGAAGTTTCCTGTCGGCGGCGACGTTGTTCAGCGCTTCCCATGTCATGCCCCCGGTCAGTGCCCCGTCGCCGACCACCGCGACCACGGACCGGTCGCGCCGGCCGGCCAGCCGGTCGGCCTTCGCGATGCCGTCGGCCCAGCTGAGCGCCACGGAGGCATGTTGGTTCTCGACGATGTCGTGCGGTGACTCGGCGCGGCTGGGATATCCCGAGAGGCCGCCTTCCTTGCGGAGCTTGGAGAAGTCCTGGCGGCCTGTCAGCAGCTTGTGTACGTACGTCTGGTGGCCGACGTCGAAGACGATGCGGTCCTTGGGGGAGTCGAAGACCCGGTGCAGCGCGATGGTCAGCTCCACCACACCCAGATTCGGCCCCAGATGTCCTCCGGTGCGGGAGACGGCGTTGATGAGGAATTCACGAATTTCCGCAGCCAGTCTGCCCAGCTCGCCGGCGTCGAGCTTCTTCAGGTCCTGCGGCCCGCGGATCGACTCCAGAATGCCCATGCGTCATTCTCCTTCGGCCCTGCTGATAGGGAGGGTTTTCGCTTCGGTGCATGCACAGGACCCACAGCTTCCCGGCCATCGGATCCATTGAGCAGTTCACATTGTCATTGGCCGATTGACAGCAGTTCATCTCCACGCCGAACGCGATGGCGGCGGGGCCCCGGTGGCGATGCGGCGAGGTGCCGTCCAGGGAGCGGACGCGGTTTCATTTATTGAATCTCGGGGCCCGGGAACCGGGCCGCGGCACCGTATGCCAGACTTCCGCCGTGATCTCTCGGAGGGCCGGAGCGGGGGGACCGCGAGGAGCGGCATCAGCCCATACGCCTTTCCCACCGGCAATCGCCTCCCTATGCACGCGGGAGGTGACAGGCTATCAATTTCTGCGGATATGCGCAGCACTGGCGGGGGGAGGCCGGCCGCCGGTCGCGAAGCGGCTGATCCCCGCGCCGGGGGGTGCGGCCGCAGGGCGGGGTTACGCAGAAGACGCCTGATGTGACGCTGTCCGCGTCCGCGTCGGGGCCGGCGGGGGCGCGCTACGTTGGAGCGCATACGGTACGGCCACCGTGACCGCGGTCCGGCTGCCGGTCTCCCCCGCTGTCGAGTCAGGGAAGGTCAGGGCAACCATGAGTCTGAACGAGGAGTTGCGCGCGTTCCGCGAAGTCCAGCAGAGGCAGGATCCGGCCGGGGCCCGCGCCGTCAAGGAGCGGGCGGCCCGGGAGCTGGCCGAGTCCGGGCAGGGCAAGCGTGCGCTGGCTGTCGGTGGGCGGGCGCCGCACTTCAGCCTGCCGTCGGCCACGGGCCGGACGGTGACGCTGGAGGCGCTGCTCTCCCGCGGGCCCCTGGTGCTCACCTTCTACCGGGGTGCCTGGTGCCCGTACTGCAATATGGCGCTCCGTTCCCTCCAGCGGCACCACGGGGAGATATCGGCCCGTGGCGCCCGGCTGGTGGCCGTGTCCCCGCAGACGCCCGACGAGTCGCTGTCCCACAGCGAGAAGCAGGAACTGGCCTTCGACGTGCTCAGCGACGTCGGCTCGGCCACGGCGCGGCGCTACGGTCTGGCCTTTGAGGTGTCCGAGGAGCTGGCGGCCCACTACGCCAGGTCGGGGCTCGACCTGGAGCGGGTCAACGACGGTCACGCGCGCATTCTGCCGATCCCCGCCACCTATGTCATCGACCGGTCCGGTACGGTCCGGTGGGCCTTCGTCGACACCGACTTCACCGTCCGCGCCGAACCGGCCGACGTCCTCACCGCTCTCGACGCCCTGGGCTGAGGCGGATACGCGTGGTGTCGGTGCCCGTGCCGGGCCGGCACGGGCACCACGGCTTACGAGGACGCCTGGCTGTCCGCTCCGGCCAGGGGGCCGGTGCGGGCCACCGCCCGGCGCCAGTCGGCCAGCGCGGCCCGCCGCCGCCCGGTCTTCCAGCGTGGTTTCCAGCGGTCCTGGCCGGGCCGGTGCACGGGGAGTTCCCCGGTGTCCTTCCAGTACCCGACGCCGAGGCCTGCCGCGTATGCCGCGCCCCGCGTGGGCGGCTCGGCACTCGCGGCCCGGCTCACCGGTATCCCGGTCACGTCGGCCTGGACCGCCAGGCTGACGTCACAGGCCGCGGCGGACCCGTCGACGGTCAGCGTGAGCGGTGCCACCGCGCAATCGTCGGTCATGGCGGCGAGTACCTGGTGCATCCGGAATCCGGTCGACTCCAGGGTCGCTCTGGCGAGGTGGGCCTTGGTGTGCCCCGGTGCCAGGCCGATGAGCGCGCCGCGGGCCTCCGGCTCGGGGTGAGGTACCCCGAGACCGGTGAACGCGGGCACGAAGTACAGGCCTTCGGTTGCGGTGACCGAGGAGGCGGCCGTCTCGAACGCCTCCGGGCTGGAGAGCGAGCCGAGGTCTTCCACCACCCAGCGCGCCGCGTCGCCGGTGTGCGCGATGTTCCCCTCCAGGGCGTAGACCGCGGGGGTGTCCGGCAGCTGGTAGGCGACCGTGGTGTGGAGGCCGTGCCGGGACCGCACCGGTTCGCTTCCGATATTGAGCATGACCAGGTTGCGGTGGGTGCTGTTGCACCATGCCGCGCCGGTGGCCGAGCAGCCGTTGCCGAACATGGCAGCCTGCGGCCCGCCGAGCACGCCGCTGATCGGCACGCCGTGCTGTGCGGTGGTGCCGAAGCCGTCCGGGCTGACCGAGGAGTGGATCCGGGGCAGCATGGCGCGGGGCACGCCGAAGAGGTCCAGCAGTTCCTCGTCCCAGTCCAGGGTGGTCAGGTTCATCAGCATCGTGCGGCTGGCGTTGGTCACGTCGGTCACGTGCCGGCCGCCCGCGGTCCCGCCGGTCAGCTGCCAGATCAGCCAGGTGTCCGTGCCCCCGAACAGGGCGTCGCCCCGCTCGGCCGCCGCGCGCAGCCCGGGTACGTGCTCCAGCAGCCACTGGATCTTCGTGGCGGAGAAGTGGGGGTTGCTCACCAGGCCGGCCTTGCGGTGGATGGTTTCGGCCCGGCCGTCCGCGGCCAGCGCGGCAGCCAGCTGGTCCGTACGGGTGTCCTGCCAGACGATGGCGTGGTGGTAGGGCCGGCCGGTGCGCCGGTCCCAGACCACGGTGGTCTCGATCTGGTTGGTGATGCCGATGGCGGCCAGGTCCGTGGCGGCCAGCCCGGCCCGGCCGAGCGCGTCGGCCATGACGCTCCGGGCGTGGTCCCAGATCTGTGCCGGGTCGTGCTCGACCCGGTTCTCCGCGGGCCGCAGCTGGTCGTGCTCCCGCGCCGCGGCGCCCGCCTCGGCGCCGTCCGCGCCGACGACGGCGAACCGGGTTGCGGTGGTGCTCTGGTCGAACGCTCCGATGAAGTCCGCCATGGTGCTCACCTCTGCTTCGCCGACGGGGCCGCGCCGCCCGGTTCCGCCATCGCCGGCGGCGCCGCGGTCTGCTGGGCCATGTTGACCACCTGTTTGCGGAAGACGTGCAGCCACACGCCGGCGATCTGCGAGGTGACGATCGAGAGCATGGCCAGCACCGTGTAGAAGTCCTCGTTGATCACTCCGGCCGCGAGTGTCACCGTGGCCAGCACGATGCCCGGCCCGCCGCGTGCGTTGAGGGCGACCGCGAAGTGCCGGGCGGATCTGTTGTCCTCCCCGGCCAGCCTGGCCGCCGCCCAGACGCTGACCAGTTTGACCAGGCAGGCCATGGTCAGGAAGGCGCAGAAGAACAGCAGCGGGAAGTGGTGTGCCAGGTCCAGCTGGACGCCGACGTTGGCGAAGTACAGCGGGATGAAGAAGGCGAGTGAGAACCTCTTCAGTGCCTCCCACGCGGCGTCCGCCGAGGCCCGCCGCTCCGGCTCGGTCACCCGTATGTCCGCGCCGGCGGCGGCCGCGCCGGCCAGCAGGGCTCCGAAGACCGGGTTGATGCCGAGGCCGACGCAGGCCAGGGCCATCCCCAGCATGAACACCAGCCGGAACCCGGTGGGGCTGCGCTTTTCGATGAAGCTTGCCGGGCCGATGGCCAGCATGCGGAAGAACCACCGGCCCAGCGGCAGGAACACCGCGAAGAAGACCAGGCTGGCCACCACGTAGTAGATCGTGCTGGGCACGGCGTCGTTGTTGTCGAACAGCGACCACAGGCCGTAGGCGGAACCGGACTTCGCCTGTGCCAGGCCGAGCACCACGGACAGCATCACGTAGAGCACCAGGTCTTCGAAGACGGCGATGGAGAGCACCACGCGTGCGAATCCGGTCCGCAGGATGTCGAGGTCGAGCATGATCCGGGAGATCACCGGGATGCTGGTCACGGCCACGCCGATGCCGAAGACCAGTCCCACACTCGTCCGTGTGCCCTGCGGCCCGGACAGTTCGGCGATGTCGAGGAACCGGGCGGTGAACAGACCGGCCGCGAACGGCACGACGACACCGATCACCGCCATCGCGGCGGTGGATTTCCCCCGGCCGCCGCTGCGGTGTTCGACCATCTCCCGGCCGGAGAGGAACAGCAGCAGGAGCAGCCCGGCCTCGTACAGCACGCCGAGGCCCGCGGCCGCGGGGCCCGTTGAGGGGAAGAGCCACCTTTGCGCATCGGGCGCGAACACACCGAGGACGGTGGGGCCCAGCAGCAGGCCCCCGACTATCTCGCCGATGACCGGCGGCTGGCGCAGCAGCAGGAACAGGTGGCCGGCGGTGTGGGCGACGACCAGCAGTACCGTCACCGCGACGAACAGGTGCATGAGGTCGGGTGACTGCAGCGTCATGAGGGGTCTTCCTGTGTCGGCGTGGCCGGGTCCTGGCCGTGGCCGGTCACGGTCTGAAGGACCACGGCCTCGTGCCTGACCTGGGTGTCGTAGTCGGTCATGAGGTCCGCGACCGCCGGTGACACCACTGCTGTCAGCGCGTCAGTGCCGGCGAACCCTTCGACCGCCGCGGGCGAGTTCCACAGGCTGAGGACCTGGATGTGGGCCTGGCCGTCCTCCTCCCGGTGCAGCAGGTAGCAGCCGCGATATCCCGGAAAACCTTCCATATGCGGCAGAATGCTGCTTTTGAATGTGTCGAGGAAGGCGGCCGTGTTGCCGATGGGCGCACGCGCGCTCCATGACCTCAAGATCATTGCGGGGCCTTTCTGTCGTTGCCGATCAGGGCCTTTCGTGAGCGCGGCGGGCCGGGGGCGGCAATCCGGCGGTTCTTGGCCGGATCGAGGAGTTGACACGCTGCGGCGGGATCCTGCGCTGTCCGGACTTTCCGGTCACGGAGAACAGCGAGAACGAGACATTCGGAAGCTTGGATTCACCCCCTACCTCACCATCCCCGGCCCGGTCTGTTCGACGGAATCACGGGCCCCTCACGTCGCTGACCGCGTGGTCGACAGACCTGAATGCCCAGTTCCTTTTCACTTGCCACAATGACCGAAAAGGTGCTCGCATTGATCATTGCGTTACCGCTTCGGGTCCGTCATTATTATCAAATTGTGACGCCGAGGACCTTGGCCGTCGCTCGCCCTCCCGGAAGCCACCATTCCGCTCCGATTCGCCATGATCTGGCGCGAGGGAGATCAGATGTCCGCAGCACCACTGTTGGCCAACCATGCTGTCCTGCACACCGAAGATGTCGCCGCCACCGAAGAATGGCTCACCCCCGTCCTTGGCCGGCACGAATTATCGGTCGCGGCAACCACACGGCCCGATATTCGCTTCCACAGTTATCAGTTGGGTTCACTGCGGCTGAGCTATCTCTCGCTCGGCGCCAGTGCGCGGTTCGAACTGGCCGGTGCGCGCTCCGGTTACCTGGTGCTGGTGCCGCTGACGGGGAACATCTGGCTGTGCGGCACGCAGCAGATGCGCATCGCCCCCGGCCTGGGCACGGTGCTCGGACCGAGCGAGCCGGTCAGCGCCCGGTGCTCCGCGGACTGCGGGCAGCTGATCGTCGAACTGAACCAGGCGGTGCTGACCGCCCATGTCCACAGCCTGCTGCACAACTCCTCGGCGGAGTCGCCCATCTTCGAGCCGCTCATGCGGTTCGACTCCGGCAGTGCCATGAGCTGGTACGAGTCGCTGATGTTCCTGGAGAGACGGGCCAACGAGGCCGAGGGCGCCGGGCAGGAACCGATCCACCCGCTGGTCGCCACGGAGCTGGAACGGGCGCTGATGACCGAATTGCTGGTTGCCCAGCCGAACACCTACAGCCCGGCGCTGGTCCGCAGCCGGCCGTCTCAGCCGGTCGGTCCGGTCGAGAAAGCGGTGCGGCTGATCAATGAGTACCCGGAGGTCGGCCATACCGTGGCCGATCTCGCCCAGGCCGCCGGTGTCAGCGTGCGCACGCTGGAGAAGGCGTTCCGCACCCGCTTTGGTCTGCCGCCCTGCGGATACCTGCGCCAGGTCCGGCTGAAGCGGGTCCGGGCGGAGCTGACCGGGCCCGGCGCCGCGGAAAAGACGGTGAGTGAAGTGGCGGCGCGGTGGGGGTTCAGTCACTTCGGCCGATTCGCTCAGGAATACCGGAAGAAGTACCATGAGAATCCTTCGGAAACAGTGAGGCGGCATCGTGCGATGCGCGGGCCCGGAACTCAGAGTTTTAGTTGAGGAGAGGCTCCATCGCCCGGCGCCGTGATTCCTCCTGGGCGGTGATTTCCAGGCGTCGCGTGGCAATCCTCAGCAGTGGCGGTGCCATGACCGAGGTAATCACCGCGGTGAGCACGATGATTGTGTAGGACTCGGTGTTCAGCACGCCCAGCCGGAGGCCGACCGCGGCCACCACGAGTTGCACGACCCCGCGCGCGTTCATGCCCGCGCCGAGCGCCAGGATCTCCCACCGGCTCAGGCGCCCGGTCAGCCCGCCGAGCAGCGCGCCGGCGAACTTGCCGAGGATCGCGACGCCCAGGATGAGCAGCGCGCCGCCCAGCACCGCGGGCTGTCCCAGTGCTCCCATGTCCATCCGCAGCCCCGCAGTGGCGAAGAAGACCGGCGCGAGCGTTGCGGACAGCCCATTGTTCAGCGGTGCGAGCGAGCCGAGGCTGACGGCGCCGCTGGTGCCGATCAGTATGCCGCCGAGAAACGCGCCGAATACCGGTTCGAGTCCCAGCGCCGCGGTGCCGGTCGCACACATCAGGAGGACCGCGACCGCCGTCACCACCACCGCGGCCGAGGACTTGGAACGCTGCGCCCGGCGCATCGCCGCGCGCACCAGGGGCCGGCCCAGCACGGTCAGCACCAGCAGGAGCCCGGCCAGGTGCAGGATCGGCTCGAGCACGGTACCGGTGTGCAGGCCATCGGCCGCCATGGCGGACACCACGGACAGCAGCAGCCAGCCGACGATGTCGTCCATGGTGCCTGCGGCCAGGATGAGCTGGCCGACGTTGCGGTGGATCAGCCCCATGTCCAGAAGTGTCTTGGCGATCACCGGGATCGCGCTGACGCACAGCGCCACTCCGAGGAACAGTGCGAACACCGTGGGCTGCGCATGCCCGGGGCGCAGCACCCCGGGCAGCAGCTTCATCGCCACCGCGGCTCCCAGGCCGAAGGGGATGACCAGGCCCAGCAGGCTGATCCAGGCGACGGTCCCGCCGCGCCGGCGCACCAGGGTGAAGTCGAGGCTGATGCCGGTCACCCCCACCAGAACCAGCACGCCGAGCAGGGCGACACTGTCCAGCAGGTGGAACTGCCCCGCCTGCTGGGGGAAGACCCAGTCACTCGCCCGCGGGGCGAGCTGCCCGAACACGCTGGGTCCCAGCAGCACCCCCACACCGAGTTCGCCGACCACCGCCGGCAGGCCCACCCGCCTGGCCAGCCGCCCCAGCAGGTGTGCGGCGAGGACCAGCACGGTCAGCTGCGTGAGCAGCAGCACCGCCGGGTGACCGCCCAGGGGGGCTATGGGAGCGGCCGCGGTCAGCGGGCCCGCGTGGGCGGCTGTCACCGTGATCCGTCGGCACGCCACTGAGCGGCGGTCAGCGTGGCCAGCCAGTCTCCCTGCGGCAGGGTGGCCTCCTCGACCCAGCCGGCGGTGCGTTCGAGGGCCGACCGCCAGCCGGCGTAACCGCGTTCCCGGTCCTCGGGCATCCACTGCGCGGACCAGCGGTGGTTCTCCCGGCGGGTGCCGGCCACCTCGGCGAGGTCCGCCCACACGCCGACGGCCAGGCCGGCGGCGTGGGCCGCGCCGAGGGCGGCGGTGTCGGCGACGTCCGCCGGGCGGCGCAGCTGGATGCCCAGGACGTCCGCGTGTATTTGCATGCACATGTCGAACCAGGCGCCGTTGCCGTCGACCCGCAGCTGGGTCGGGGCGTGCCCGGTGCCTTCCCGCATGGCCTCGATCAGGTCGCGCAGCTGGTAGGCGAGGGCCTGGAGCGTGGCTCGGGCCACATGGTTCTGGTTGTGGTGGGTGTCCATGCCCAGGATGGCCCCACGGGCGCCGCGTTCGGGCCGGGGCAGCGCGAGTCCGGTGAAGGCGGGTACGAAGTACAGCCCTTCGGGGTCATCGGCCCGCCGGGACATGGCCTCGATCTCCCCGACGCCCCGGATGATGCCCAGTCCGTCCACCAGCCACTGCACCGTGGCGCCGGTGTAGGGGACGAAGCCCTCCAGCGCGTACACCGCCGGTTCACCGGCCAGCCGGTAGGCGATGGTGCCCAGCAGCCCGGAGTCGGTATCGGCCCGTGTGGTCCCGGTGTTGACCAGCAGCGCGCTGCTGCCCTCGAAGCCGTAGCGGGCCTGGCCCGGGAGGAAGCAGTGCTGGCCGAAGAGGGCTGCCTGGTGTTCGCCCAGCACCCCGGTGACGGGCACTTCCATGCCGAACGGCCCGGATCCGGCTGTGGTCCCGAAGCGGTCCGGGGTCGAGGACGGGGCCACCTGGGGGAGCATCGCCCGCGGTATGCCGAACAGGGCCAGCAGCTCATCGTCCCAGTCCTCGGTGTCCAGGTTCAGCAGCATGGTGCGGCTGGCGCTGGTCACATCGGTGACGTGCCGTCCGGTCAGGTTCCACACCAGCCAGGAATCCATGGTGCCGAACAGGGCCTCGCCGGCCTCCGCGTCCGCGCGCAGGCCGTCGACGTGCCGCAGCAGCCAGCTCAGCTTGCCGGCGGAGAACAGCGCGTCGGGCACCAGACCGGTCTTCTTGTGGATCAGTTCGCTCTGGCCGTCCCGCAGCAGAGCCGCCATCTGCCCGGCGGAGCGCCGGTCCGGCCCGGCGATGGCCGGAGCGTAGGGCTTGGCGGTGTGCTTGTTCCACACCACGGTCGTCTCGCGCTGGGCCGCGATACCGACCGCTGCCAGCGCGGAGGCGGGGCGGCCCAGTTCGGACAGGGCCCTGCCGACCGCGTCCCCTGTGTGCCGCCAGATCTCCGCGGGATCGTATTCGAGCGTGCCGTCGGGGGAAGCGGACGGGGAGAGCGGCACCCGCTGCCCGGTCAGCTTGTTGCCCTCGCGGTCGTAGACGATGAGTCTGGTGTCGGAGGCGGACTGGTGCAGGGCTGCGATCAAGTCGGCCATAGCAGGTGCTCCGTAGAGTCTCGGTGGGCTTGGGAGTGCCGTGTGCGGCTGATCGGTGCCGGTGCGGTCACAGGCTGCCGCCCGGGGCCCGGTCCGGGACCGGACGGCAGCTGCCCGGCCCTAGGCGCCCGGCTTGGTCGGCGGGCCGGGGACGGCGGCCATGGCCTCCTCCGGCACCAGGAAGGGCCCGCTGTACTTCTCCACGATGGGCGGTACCACCACGTCCTGCGGCAGGTCCGGTGCGGACCTGGGGTCCAGTGCCACCTGGCGCAGCGGCACGTACCCGGCCCAGCAGCCGCCCTGGAGGTCCGCGGGTTCGTACTTGCTCTGCTCCTCCCGGCGCACCTTGGTGGAGACCTCCTCCAGGTCCAGCGCGACCACGGCCACGCTGGCGAACTCCTGCCGGGTCGGCGGCCTGGCCTCGGAGCTGCGGCCGGTGGCGATGTGCTCCAGCAGGGTGGCCAGGGCGCGCATCCGCTCTTCGTCATCGGTGATCAGGCGCAGCCGGCCGTGTGCCATGACACTGCGGTAGGCGGCCGAATGGATCAGCCAGGCGCGGGCGAAGACCAGGCCGTCCAGCAGGGTGACCGTCACGCACACCGGTGCGTTCTCCGCCCCGAGCTGGGCGAACCGGCCCGCACGCGAGCCGTGGAAGTACAGGGTCTCGCCCCGCCTTGCGTACACCGCGGGGAGGACCACGGGGTAGTCCTCCCTGTTGAACGCGATGTGTGCCACGAGGCCCTCGTCCAGAATGGCGTGCGCCGCCTCGTGGTCGTAGCGGATGCGCTCCCGGTACCGGATCGGCACGGTGCGCGGGGTCACCGTATAGGAATCGTCATCGGCTGATTGGCTGAGTTGCGCCGCGATACGGTCGGTGTTGGCCACTGCCTTCTCCTTGTCTGCCCGTTGTCTCCCGGTCCGTCAACGCTGGGTGTCGCGCAGCCGCACGCTGGGCTCCATCTCCAGGTACATCCCCTCGATGGCGTTCGCCGGGGAGTTGGGCATGATCGTCCATTCCCGCGACTGGCTGTGGATGCGCGTGGGCGGCGTGGTGCCGGGGTCCCTGCCGTGCAGGCTCTTTTCGATGACCTGGTAGGCGTCGACCGTCGTCGCGTCGGACAGGTCCTCCACGCCGGCGATGATGCTGAGGAACGCCTCGTGGATGTGCAGCCGCTGCTGCTCGGCGCGGGTCATGGCCTGGCCGCGGTAGAAGTAGTCGTCCTTGCCGCGGTAGCTGTCGTAGAAGACCGAGACCAGTACCAGCAGCCGTTCGTAGGAGTAGCGGTAGGCCACGTCGTAGAAGTTCAGTGCCCGCTCCTCGGCCACCGTGCCGTCCACCATCGAGGACACCGAGGCGGCCGCCAGCATGGCGCTGAATGTCGCCAGGTGCACGCCGGTGGACAGCAGCGGGTCCAGGAAGCATGCGGCGTCCCCGGAGATCAGATGGCCCGGTCCGCTGAACCGGTCGGCGACGTAGGAGTAGTCGGTCTCGGTGCGTATCTTCGAGACCTTTTCGGCGCCGGCGATGGTCCGCCGCACCAGCGGATGGGCGTGTACGGCCCGTTCGTAGAGCGCCTGAACGTCGGCGGGGGAAGAACACTGCTCGCCGAACCGCTTCTTGTCGGTCACCAGGCCGATGCTGGTGATCCCGTTGTGCAGCGGGATCACCCAGATCCAGCCCTCCGCGACGCTGCACACCGTCACCGCGCCGTCGGGGCCTTCGGGGATGTCCTTGGCGTCCTTCCAGTACGTCCAGACGCCGACGTTGCGGAAGACGTCGTGCATCCGCCGCATGTCGAAGTGGCGCTTGGCGAGCAGGCCGGCCCGGCCGGAGGCGTCGATGACGTAGTCGAACCCGATCTCACCTTCGTCTCCGGCCTCGTTCTGCCAGCGCGCCGCCACCGCCCGGTCCCCGGAGAACCGGATGTCGCGGATCCGGTGACCCTCGAACGCCTCCACTCCCTCTTCCCGGGCATGGTCGAGAAGGATCTTGTCGAAGTCGGCCCTGGTGACCTGCCAGCTGTGCTTTCCGCCGGGCACGTCGGTGAACGGCAGGTCCCACTTCTCCTTCCCCCACTCGTAGTAGGAGCCGTCCTTGTGCCGGAAGCCGAATTTGTCCAGCTTCTCGGACACGCCGAGCAGGTCCATCATGCGCACGACCGACAGCGACAGCGACTCGCCGACGTGGTAGCGCGGAAAGGTCTCCCGCTCCAGGAGCGTCACCTCGACACCGTTGCGTGCCAGGAACGTCGCCGCGGTGGACCCGGAGGGTCCGCCACCGATGACGAGCACCTTGCTCTGGGATCGCATCTGATTCTCCCCTTCACAGGTTTGGCTGATCGAAGACCGGGCTCAGCGCTCATCCGCCCGGCCGGGGGCCGGGGCCACCATGTGCCGCAGATCCCCGACCGTCGCGGCGCCGGACATCAGCATGGTCAGTTCCAGTTCGGCCAGTACGCAGCGCAGTACGTGCCGCACTCCCTCGGCACCGTCGATGGCCAGCCCGTACAGCCACGGCCGGCCCAGCAGCACCGCGTCGGCACCCAGGCCCAGCGCGACGGCGACGTCCGCACCGCTGCGCACCCCGGAGTCGAACAGCACCGGAACCCGGCCGGCCACCTGCCGCACGACGGCGGGCAGGGCATCCAGGGCGGCCGTCGAGCGGTCCAGCTGCCGGCCACCGTGGTTGGAGACCACCACACCTGACACGCCGTGTGCGATGGCCTGCTCCGCGTCGTCGGGATGCAGGACACCCTTGATGAGGACCGGCAGGCCGGTGGCCTCGCGCAGCCTGTCGAAGTACGCGTAGGACAGGCCGGGGTGGCCGAAGACCTCACGCCACCGGGCCGCGGCGGCCGCGAGCCAGGGCTCGCTGCCGACCGCCAGGTCCGCGGGCAGCGACCGTCTGAACAGCGGATCGGCCAGGAAGGTTCCCATGCCCTGCCCGCGCAGGAACGGGTCGTACCCGTGGTCGAGGTCGGCAGGCCGCCAGCCCCGGGCCCAGGAGTCGACGGTGACCACAATGGCCTGGTAGCCCGCCTTCTCCGCCCGCCGGACCATCGAGGCGCCCAGCTCCTCGTCCTTCGGCGGATGCAGCTGGAACCACAGTCCCGCTCCGGGGGCTGCGCCGGCCACCTCCTCCAGCGACAGCGAGGAGGAGTTGGACAGGGTCATGGCCAGTCCCAGGTCCCGGGCCACCCGGGCCGCGGCGGCCTCGCCATCGGGGTGGGCCAGGCCGGCCAGGCCGATCGGAGCCAGCACAACCGGCGCGCTCATGCCGGTCCCCCACAGTTCGGTGCGCAGCCTCAGCGGCCGGGCCGCGGGCATCATGCGGGGGGTGAGTTCCCAGCGGTCGAAGGCGGCCCGGTTGGCTGCCACAGTGCGCCCGCCGCCCGCGCCGCCCGCGACGAACGAGAACAGGCCGGCGGGCAGGTACTGCCTTGCCGCCTCCTCCAGCAGGGCCGGATCAGCGGGGAGCCTGGGCACCCGGCCGCGCAGTCCATCGGCGAATACCTCATCACGCATGGTGTACCAGGACTCAGCCATCGAGCCGTCCCCCGATCGTCGGCGTTGAAGACGTGGCCAATGCGGTGGTGCCGGTAATCCAGCCGCGCCGGATCCGGGCCACGATGCGTTCGGCCCGTGCGCTGATGCCAAGAAGTGATCCGGCGTTGGCGTAATAGATGTCGCCCGCGGTCGGGTGGCCCAGAGCGTACAGACCGCGGGCCGGCCCCAGGACCCGGTTGGTGGTGAAGTCGACATACACGCCACCGCATGGATGCGGGCGGGCCAGCCCCCGTGCGGCCAGCCGGCCCAGCAGCCGCCCGGCCGGTTCGGCGGGGTCGTACGGCGTGGCCCGGACGGCGTTGAGCAGCACACCGGCGCGGTGCTCCTTCCCGGCCGCCGTCACCGTGAAACCGCCGCCCGGCGAGGGGTTGACCGCGCTCAGCCCCGGGTGCACCTGCAGGGCGCCGGTGCCCAGGCCCTCCAGCAGCAGGGCCGCGGTGGCCGGCGGCATCGGGTTGAACACCGTGGCGAGCACGGTGTTGTGGCGGCGCAGGAACACCTCCCTCGTACGCAGCGGAAGCCGCTGCCAGAACAGTTCACCGACCGGATCCAGCAGCGGCAGCAGCACCGCCCGCCAGCAGTCCGCGGCGTCGGTCCGCCCGAGCTGGCGGGCGAGCCGGACCGCGGCCGGCTCGCCCGCCGCCAGGTCCAGGGCCATTTCCTCCTCCGGTGCCCCGTGCGCGGCCAGCCGCCGGTGCAGCAGCCTGCGGACGGTCGTCCACAGCGACGCCGGGGGCGTGGCCCGCACCGCTTCGGCCAGCTGCCCGGCCTCCGCCGGGCCGATGGCAGCCGGCCGGCAGCGCACACTGGGCAGCAGGCCGTTGCGGGAGACCAGCCGGACCGGCGCGGTGTGCCCACGGCGCAGGAGGGCAACCGCGATGTCCACCGCGGAGAGATTGCTGCCCAGCACGGTCACCGGCGCACCGCCGGGCAGGGAGGGGGGCAGTGGGTAGGGATCGGCGACGAAGCCGGGCCGGCCCGTCAACTGGTAGATGTCGGCCGGCCGGGGCGTGCCCAGACACAGCACGACGTGGTCGTGTGCTTCCCGTGCGCCCGTCGAAGTGAGGGTGACCAGCCGGTCACCGGCGGGGTAGACATCCTCGACGGTGTCGGTGTGCACCTCCACCGACCCTGCGCCGGCGGCCAGTTGGGCAGTGGCCGCCGCGAGCCGCCGGCGCAGGTAGACGCCGAACAGCCAGCGCGGCTGGAACCGCGCTTCGCAGTCGGCCGAGGGAAATTCGCCGCTGCGGCCCGCCTGGCGCAGCCAGCTGAGGAAATCATGCGGATCCCCGTGCCGGATGGACATCGCGTCGGCGGGTCTGTTGATCAGGGCGCTGTCCGCGTCCTCCTGGTAGGGCCGGCCGGGGCCGGGCACTGCCCGGGGTTCGAAGACGCTGACCGTGATCTTCTCCCTGGGCGTGCTGCGCGCGAGGGCATCGATCAGCGTCACCGCGGATGCACCGCCGCCGATGATGGCTAGCCGCATTCGATCGGGTCCTGTCGGTTCGGCAGGCTCATCCGGCCGGCTCTAGTTTCGCCTGCAGCGCATCGAGATACCAGGTGGAGGTCTCCAGCCGCATGAGGGTGCCCAGTGCGATCTCAAAGGCGCAGCGCGGTTCGCGGGCAATCGCCGGGAGAAGGATGTTCTTGAACCAGGCCGGCCCGTGCCGCGCGTCGATCTGAATATGCTGGTCGTGGTAGATATAGGCCGATTTCGGCATTCCCAGCCGTTTGCAGCCCACGATGTAGGAACGGAATCGGCGGGGTGTCAGATACTCGGTGACACCGAAATATCCGAATGCCTTGTAGCAGTGCCGCCTGGAGAGGGCCAGGGCTGCGGAGACGTTTCCGCAGACCAGTGACTCCAGCATGATGTTGCTGTTGATGAACTCCTTCGACACGCCGGCGTCCGTGAGTGTTCTCGCAAATACCGCCGTATGCACGTCGGCCGGGTTCCCGTTCCCCATCTCGTCCCACAGGTTGCTGACGAGTTCCATCTTCTCCGAGCCGCCCGTGCCCACCGTCAAAAACGACAGGATGTCGTCGAAGCGTGGGTCCAGCGACGTCTCCTGAGCCAGGTAGAACCTGATGTCCTGTGCTGAGGCGCGGTCTTCGAGGAAGTCCCGGTAGAATGGATGGTTGCTTGCGCCGTGGCTGCTGATGAAGTTCCGGTACCAGGGCAGGAAGGATTCCGGGTCCTGGGGTGCGGAGGCCAGTGCGCTTGTGTCCGTCTTTCCGCGCAGGTCCGCCAGCATGGCGTTTTCCAGGGTGCTCCGGATGTCGTCCAGGATCTCGGTCAGCAGGGAGTCGATCTGGTCGATGGGCGGCAGGCTGAAACACCGGTCGTAGATGTCGCCCAGTACCCAGTGCGCGGTGTGCAGCGCGGCGCGGTCGCCGCGGGTGAAGGCCGCATGGGCCAAATCCGCGGCCGCCGTGCGGATTTCGGCCCGGTAGACCGTGTCGGTTGCACGGGCGTTGACCGTGGCGGCGTCCTCGTCCCCGGCCAGCAGGGATATGACCAGTTCCCGCAGGTCCGTGCCGCTGTGCAGTTCAGGAGTGGTGCTCAAGGAGTATCCCCCCTCGTGCGACGGTCAGGAGGAGAACATCGCGTCCATGGTTTCGTGTGTGGTGGGACGTTCGACGTCGGCGGTGCTGGCCCAGCAGGTGTTGAGGATGATGCGGGTGGCCGGCCTGCTGAGCGGGATCGTCCGGTGGAGGGTGGTGTCCGAACGCAGGAAGTACAGGTCGCCGGTGGCGTTGGCGTAGGTGCGGATGGGGTGGTTCTGGAGGTACTCGTGCACCCGCGGGTTCTGCTTGTCCCAGTTGGTGTGCGGCACGCACTGCAGCATCCCGCCCACCTCGGGGCCGGGCGCCTGGATGATCCAGATCAGTGTGTAGCTGAAGTCCCCCCAGTGCCATCCATGGGTGTCGCCCGGCTGGTCCTGGCGGATGATGACGTACTTCTCGCCCTCCCAGGGGCAGGGCCGCACGTCGGCCTGGGCGATCCGGCCCAGCGTGTCGCGGATGCTCGCGGAGTCGTAAATCGCGGAAATGAGCCGGGAGTCGCGGGCGATGTCGGCCGCGCTGACCGTGTGCATCCTGCGCGGCGAATTCCCGGTCTCTTTGAGTTCGATGTCGATACGCTGGGCGTGCTGGTCCAGCAGGTCGCCCACTTCGCTGACGACCTCGGCGAACAGATCCGCCGAGACCAGACCGGTGAGCTTGACGTAACCTTCCCGGCGGAACGCTTGCGAGTACTCGAGGATGGGGGCGTTCTCGGAGAATTCCTTGAGATGACGGTCGAATGCGTCCTGGTCGAGCGTACGGACACCGGTTGTAGGCGTATTCGTGGTCATCGCTGTCTCCCTCGGTTGGGGATGAGATCTACGACGGCCGGGGCATGACAAATTCCCCCGCTGAGGGGCGACACTATCCCGCCGGATCACCTTCCTCAATCCGATTTACGACCCGGCACTATCCGTTTTTCGCACCTTTGCGGCGGCGCCGGCCCGGTACGCTTGCGTACCGCCGCCGCCCGCAGAGGTATTCACGGGCCAAACCAGCAGCCGCGTAACATGACGCGCCGGGCAGGCGGAGGACCGTGCAGGAGATACGGCCCGGTTCGGAATGTCCCCGGGGCGCGGCCGGCTCACCGGAGGGATACCGGCTGCCAAAGCGCGGCGGACTCCATGCGGTTACCCGGGGCATTGCGGTGATCACCAGGCGTTGATAAATTGACGAAGGCCGTGGACTTCGCCGGATGTCCATCCGGACTGGATCTCCACCCGTCGGGGCATGACTCGGAACGCCTTGCGTGTTGAGCCGCCGGACCGGATCGCCGACTCATCGCAGCGCAAAGGATAGAGCAAGTCATGCCATCAGCCAGCCGTGGACTCAAGCTGACGATTTTCGCCAGGGATGACGACGTGTGGAACCACCGGCCCCTGTACTACGAGATCGTGCGGCGGGCCCGGGAGAGCGGATTATCCAGGGCTCTTGTGCTGCGCGGCATAGAAGGCTACGGCGCGGATGGCATCGTGCACACCTCCCGGCTGCTCTCGCTGTCGCACTCACTGCCGCTTGCAGTGGTCATCGTCGATACCGAAGACCGGATCCGCCGCTTCGTTCCTCAATTGTCAGAACTGGTCGAGGAAGGAATGGCGACCCTGGAGGAAGTCGAGATCATCACCTACGCGCCGGCCCCGGGGTAGAGCGGCCCGGCCGGCCCGGCCGGCCGCGGAGGCGGGGCCGGGCACCGGTGGCATTCAGGGCCGGGCGAGGCCGAGATGCTCGCGCAGGGTCGTGCCCCGGTAGGCCGCGCGGGCATACCCCCGCTCCTGCAGCAGGGGGATGACCTCGCTGAGCAGACGGCGTCCGTCCACCCGCTGCGAGGGCGGGATGAGGATGAAGCCGTCGGCCGCGCCGGCCTCGAAATAAGTGATCATCTCGTCGGCGATGTGTTCCACGTCGCCGACGGCCACCTGGAGCCCCGCCGCGGTGGCCTCGATCTCGGTCAGACGCCGCAGGGTCTCCCCGTCCTCGATCAACTGCCGGTAGAGATCGAAGCGGCCCTGCCTGCGGTTGATCGTCCCCGGATCCGGCAGGACCTCCAGCGGCAGCTTCTCATCCAGACCGTAGGCGCTCAGATCGATCCCGCCGAGCTGGAAGGCCACCAGCTGTTTGGCGTAGCCGGTGTTGAGGAGGCCGGCCAGGGCGTGCTGCCGCTCCCGGGCGTCGCTGTGGGTGTCACCGAGTATCGGGCTCAGGCCGAACAGGACCTTGATCGAGTCCGGGTCGCGGCCCAGCCGCTTGGCACCGCTTTTGATCTCGTCGTAGTAGCGCTTGGCCATGGGCAGTCCCTGATGCGCCGAGAAGACGACCTCGGCATGCCGGGAGGCGAAGGCCATGCCGTCGGCGGACGTCCCGGCCTGCACCAGCACGGGGTGCACCTGCGGCGGCCGGGGAATGTTCAGTGGCCCGGCCACCGTCAGGTGTCTGCCCCGGAAGTTGACCGGATGCACCCTCTCCGACCTGGCATACACCCCCGATTCCCGGTCCGCCGCCAAGGCGTCGGCGTCCCAGCTGCGCCACAGTGCCTTGGTCACCTCCGCGAATTCCCCGGCGCGTTCGTAGCGGGAGGCGTGCGAGGGGAGGGGGGCGGAGCCGAAGTTCTCCTCGCCGAACGCCGAGGTCACGATGTTCCAGCCGGCCCGGCCCCGGCTGAGATGGTCCAGTGAGGCGAACTGGCGCGCCACGTTGAAGGGCTCGTTGAACGTCGTGCTGGCAGAACCCACCAGACCGATCGATTCCGTGACCATGGCCAGGGCGGAGAGCACGGTCACCGGTTCCAGATGCTGCGCCGGTGCGTGCGCCTCCCGGCCCAGCATCGCCAGGTGGTCGGCGATGAAGACGGCATCCAGCTTCGCGGCCTCGGCCCGCTGCGCCACCTCGGCGTGGAAATCGACCGAGTCGGCCAGTTCGATGCCGCTGCCCGCCTCGCGCCACGCGCCATGATGCTGGCCGACGTTGCCGATGACGAGAAAGAGATGCATGTGCCGTGGCCTGCCTGTCATGGAAGAACCTCCTGTTTTCCTGGTGCGTCGGAACACAGTCGCGCGGCGCCCCCCCGGGGGGGGCGGGGTGGTGGCAGGAGAGGGGAAGGGAGCTGTCCGCCGGCGCCGAACCCCCGATTCAGCCGGTGGCGGGAGAAACCCGGTGGCCCCGGGCTCCTCCGGTGACACTCACCCGGAGATGGTCTCCCCCGGCTGTGCGGTCAAACGCCGCGGGAGGCGGAGGATGAGCAGGGCCGCCAGGACACTCATCGCGGTCAGAGCCCACCACAGCACAGCCGGGAAACTCTCCAGCAGAACCGCGGCCACAAACGGGGCAAGCGCGGCACCCACCCCGGCGAAGAGCTGGTTGAAGGCCATGTAGCTGCCCAGCTCGGGCTGCGGAGGAAGACTTGTCAGCATCACCAGACCGGCCTGCGAGACCGCCATCTCCCCCAGCGTGTACACGGTCATGGCCGCCAGCAGGGCCCAGAGCCGGACCGGACCGGGAGCGGACCCGACCACCACCACCGTCACATACAGCGCGGCGAAGGCGCACCCTCCCACAGCCAGTACCGGACCGGGACAAAAACGTTCCAGGAAGCGGCTGACGGGCAGTTGCAGCAGCGTGAGCAAGGCGGTGTTGACGATGAAGAGCAGGCTCACCGTCCATGGGGGCAGGGCCAGTTCACGCAGGACGAAGACCGGCAGCGCGGTCTCCACCACCAGAATCGATGTCCGCAGGACAGCATTGGCGCCCGCTACGTACAGAAAGGGGGTATCGCGCCACGGGCGGCCGCGCACGGCGCCCCCCGCCTCCCGCGCCGCGGCTTCTGTAGGCGGTACCCGGGGGGAAAGCCGCAGGTAAAGCAGGGCCGTCAGGGCGAAACTGGCCGCGTTGGCCACGCCGAGCACGGCGAATCCCGAGGGTGAATCCACCACCAGCAGCCCCGCCACCAGAGCGCCTGCCCCGATGCCGGCGTTGAAGACCACCCGGGACAGAGCCAGCCACCGGCCCGCCTGCCCCTCCCCGGCCAGCCCCACCGCAAGAGGCAGGACCGCGGCCTGTTCGGCACGGTTGCCCACGGCGAAAGCGATGTTGAACACAGCAAGCGGCACAATGCCGTGCATCGAGACAAAGCCCACGAAGCAGCCGGCGCGCAGCACAGCCGCCCCGATGAGCACCCGGCGCGGCCCGAACCTGTCGATGAGCACACCGACGGCAGGCAGTCCCGGCAGCGCGGCAAGCGCGGTGATGGTGAGCACCGCCCCCACCGTGCTCAGCGACAGGCCCGACAGCTGGGCGAAGAACAGGAGCGCGAAGGGGTAGAAGAACCCGGTACCGAAGGCGTTGACGAATCCTGAGGCGCCGAACCACACCACTCCCGGTCCGCGGGGCAGGATACGCGCCGGACTGTCCGCGTCCGTGGCCTGTGCCGTGCTCACCTCTGGTTTCCCTCAGCGGCCAGCAGTTCGGCGACGGTCGCCTCCGGTGCGGCCGCCGCCGCCGTGGCCAAAGAGATGAGCAGGCCGGCCAGGCGCCGGGCATCGGTGTCCTCGATGAACCTGCGGTCATGAACAATGTGCACACTCAGGCGCTCCGGGGTCTCCAGGAGCTCGACGATGACCGGAGCTGCCGGCTCGGTGGCCCCCACACTCAGCGGGGACATGCGCACCCGGTCCAGTACCGGGGTGAGCGAGGCATTGAGCAGATCCGCCGCGATGAAATTGACCATCGCATACGGAAGGGAGGGCGGTGCGCCCCACGCTCCGGGGTCCAGCCGGCGTATGACTTCCGCCAGCGCCAGGCGCTGGCGGGCCAGGACCTCCATCGTCCGCTGCGCGGCCTGCTCGATGTGATGGGTGAAGGACGCCGCGCCGGCGATGTCCTGGTGGACCGGCAGACCGTGTGCGGCGTAGGCGACGAGCCGGTCCGAGCCTGCCGCTTCACGGTTGGCCATGGGAATGATCGCCCCGATGCGCTCCTGACCGGTCATCCGGGACAGGCCCATGGCGACCAGCGCCAGCAGGGCATGGGCCAGAGAGGCACCGTGTTCACCGGCCACAGCCGCCAGCCGGCCGGTGACCGTGGCCGGCAGATACACCGTCATCGATCCGGCCAGCGGCTCGTGCGCCGCCCTCTTAGCGGGCCGCGACAGGCCCCGCAGCAGGCAGTACGGTGCCTCACCGGTGAGATGCGCACGCCAGGCCGCCAGGGCTTCACCGGCCTGCGGTGAGGAGAGCCACGCCGCCTCTTCGAGGAGGAAGGCCCGGTAGGCCGGGTCCGGGCCCTCCCACGGCACTGCCGCGCCGGCGAGCCGCGCGGCATAGGCACGCCGCAGGTCATCGATGATGACGGCCATCGAGACCAGGTCGGTGACCACGTGATCGCACACCAGCAGCAGAACACCCCCCTCTTCCCCGCAGGCCCAGTGGGCCGCCCGCAGCAGCAGACCGCAGCCGAGATCGAAAGGTTCGTTGGCCACACGGAGGACCGCCGGTGACGGCATCTCCTGCCCCGGCGGTGCGCTCTCCCGGCGGATGCCCACCAGGGAAACCGGAGCGATCTCCTGGACCGCGGCGCCGGCGTCATCCTGCAAAAACCGTGCCCGCAGCGCCTCGTGACGGCCGACCACATCGGTCAGGGCCCGCTCCAGCACCTCCAGGTCCAAGGGGCCCCGGACCGTGCACGCCAGGGAGACATTATGGGTGCCGGGGCCCAGCCCCTGCTCCCGCCGCCGCTGCTCCCTGGCCAGACGCAGATGCTGTTCCGGCGAGAGGGGCAGGAACAGCCCCGGCACCCCGGCCGCCACCGGCACCCCGGCCGCCACCGGCGCGTGGTCGATACGCTCGGCCAGATCCTTGAGGACGGGAGCATCGATCAGGTCACGTACCGTGGCCGCCACCCCCATCTCCTCACGGATGCGGGCGACCAGCTGCATCGACAGCAGCGAATGCCCGCCCAGGGCGAAGAAGTCGTCCTCACGGCAGACCCGCCCGCCCTCCAGCACCATCTCCCACAGCCGGGCCAGTGCCCGCTCGGTTCTCGTCAGGGGAGCCGAACCCGGCCGGGTCCGGTCCGCGGCCGTGCCCGGGTCCGGCAACCGGCTGCGGTCGATCTTGTAGGTGGCGGTACGCGGCCACTGCGCGACCTGGACGACGAACGAGGGCACCATGTACTTCGGAAGCCGGGCGGCGAGAAAGTCCAGCAGCCGCCGCGCGGAGA
Source organism: Streptomyces iranensis (assembly GCF_017874715.1). Classification (GTDB taxonomy): domain Bacteria; phylum Actinomycetota; class Actinomycetes; order Streptomycetales; family Streptomycetaceae; genus Streptomyces; species Streptomyces iranensis. The sequence continues at coordinate 116,568 of NZ_JAGGLR010000032.1, forward strand.
TCTCACCCCCTCCGGCGGGCCGGACATAGGCGACCAGCTGCACACCGGCCGCCCCGGGGACGGTGCGCGGCACCACCACGGCGCTCTCCACACCCTGGTGCTCCACAAGCTGGTTCTCCACCTCGCCGGGCTCGATGCGATGCCCCCTGATCTTGACCTGGTCGTCCGCCCTCCCCAACAGTTCAATCGTCCCGTCCACCCGCCGGCGGCCCAGATCGCCGGTCCGGTAGAACCGCTGTCCGGGCGGATCACCCGGCAGCGTGCGGAAACGATCCGCCGTCAGTTCCCGCCGCCCGCGATAACCGACACCCACCCCCGCGCCGCCGATCCACAGCTCCCCGCTCTCCCCCTGCTCCACCCCGGCCAGATCCTCACCCAGCACACGCACCTGCGTATCGGGCAGCGGCCGCCCCACGGGAACCACCCCCGCCTCCTGCGGGCCGACCCGATACGCACTGGCATAGATGGTGGTCTCGGTCGGCCCGTAGGCATTCCACACTTCCCCGCACCGCTCGTACAGAGCCCTCGCCAGAGCCGGGTGCATCACCTCACCCGCACACAAAGCCAGCCGCAGCCGCCCCGCCCAGCCGTCCGCGAGCAGCATCCGCCAGGTCAGCGGAGTGGCCTGCAACACCGTCGCCCGGCTGTGAACCAGCAGAGCATGCAGCGCATCCCCCGCCACCACCTGATCATTGTCCGCGATGACAACGCGTCCCTGCGTCAGCAGAGGAAGAAAAAGATCCAGCAGACTCGGATCGAAGGAAGGAGAGGTGACCGACAGCCAGACATCGTCGCCGCGCGGACCGACCACCGAGGCCATCACCAGCACACCCTTGGCAAACGCCTGATGGGCGATCTCCACACCCTTGGGACGCCCGGTGGAACCCGAGGTGTACATGATGTAGGCCAGATCGGCGGGACGCACAACGGGCAGAGCCCCCCGCGCGACCCCGCCGGCGGGGGCATCGAGGAGGACCACCGGGCCGGTACCGTCCACCTCGCCGCGTAACCGGCTCACCGTCACCGTCGCCCGCGCACCCGCATCCCCGTGCATATACACACGCCGCTGCGCCGGATAGTCAGGATCGACCGGCACAAACGCGGCACCGCTGCGCATCACCCCCAGCAGCGCGGCCGGCAGATACACACTGCGGTCCAGCACCACGGCAACCACATCGCCGACCCCGACACCGGCCGCGACGAGTTCGCCCGCGACCCCAGCGCTGCGGCGGTCGACTTCCCCCAGCGTCATACCGGTCCCGCCGCCCTCCACCACCATCCGGTCAGGATCCTTACGGACCGCCTCGGCGAAAAGCTCCACCATCGTCCGCCCGGTCCACGGATAGGCCTCCAAAGAAGCAGCGGCCCGCGCCATCACTCCACCTCGATCCCTATCTGGCCAACCGCCGCATCAGCCCTCAACAGAGCCTCACCGCCGTTTTGACCGCACGCCACGACACTGCCCAACAGATCGACACTGTTCTGCGGGATCCGCACCTCATCCCCCGGCGCCACATGCAAGTCCACCTCCACCACCCCCGGGACACGCCGCACCAGATCCCCGCCATGCACCGCGCGCACCGCCCCGCTCCGCGGCGCCGAGACAAACCGCGCCGCCGCAGCACCCAGCGCGCGCAACGTGAAATCCGGCTCCTTGCCGGTATGCATCCGCACCTGCTCACGCTGCACATCCAGCCCCGTACTCTCCCGTATCAGCCGGGTGATCTGCCCCCCCGGCATCCGGGCATTGATCTCGATCAGCCTAGGACCGGAAGCGGTCATCCTGACCTCGGTATGAGCACACCCGAAATCGTGCCCGACCGCATCCAGAGCAGCGAACGCCGTACCGACCAACTCCTTTTGCACACTGCCCGGAAGAAGCGAAGGAAAGAGCTCACCGGCCTCGACAAAGTAGGGATGCCCACCGAGCCTCTTGTCCGTCACCCCCAGCAGCGTGCGCTCACCACGGAAAGTGAAACACTCCACACTCGCCTCGAACCCGATGAGGTACTCCTCCACCAGCACCCCGGGAACACGCCGCCCGCCGAAATAATCGGTCGGACGCGAGGCAATCCAGCGGTACTGCGCGGCCACCTCCCCCCGGGTACGGCACAGCCTGACATCCAGACTCCCGCCATCCGTCATCGGCTTGACCACACACGGCAGCCCGACACGCCCCGCCGCCGTCACCGCCTCCCGCTCCGAACGGGCCCAGCCCCACGCGGGCACACCCACACCACCCGCCTCGGCCACCCGCCTCATCTCCAGCTTGTTACGGCACACACCGGCCGCGACCGGATCCAGACCCGGCAGACCCAGCACACGCGCAACCTCCGCCACAACCGGCACATAATGATCAAGCGTGGTATAGACACCACACAGCTCACCACGCCGGTAGACCCGGTCCAAAGCCGCAACCACCGCGGCACTGTCACGCACATCCGCCTCGATCACATCGTCCACACACCCCCCGAACGCCTCACCGGCCTCACGGCCGGGCGTGTAACGGGAGACATCACGAGTCACGAACGCAACATGCAGCCCCTGCGCACGCGCCGCATGCAGCGGAGTACGCCCCAAAGCACCCATGAAACTCTCGACAACCACGAACACACATCGCTCGTTACTGTGCGGCACACCGGCCCCTTCGGTGTAATGAATAATTCAAGGCAACCCGCCCTCACAGGCGCAGCACATAGCAGAACTGATCAGTGGCCACACACCCGCGTGAACGCTTGGTCTCCTCACTGCCATGTCCGTAGTAGACAGTGGTCACACCCGCCGCGGCAGCCTCTTCCACCAACCGGTAATACAGCAACTCGAAATACAGCGGCAACCGCTTGTTCTGCTGGTAGGCGTAGTCGAAACCGCTCTGCCGCGCATACCAGTGACCACGGTGCCGCAGAATCAACGCGAACCCCCGGACCAGCCCGCCGGCACGGGCGACGAGCACAAACGCATCCTCACCGAACCGGTCCCGGATCCCGGCATAGGTGGGCAACGACTGATCCTCCCGCCACCCGATACCGTACTTGCGCATCAACTCCGCCTCCAGCGAAGCGAAACGAACCAGATCAGCCCCGCCGAAAGGCTCCACCGAAACCCGGCACCCCTGCTCACGCACCCTGCGACGCTCAGCAGCAATGGACACACGCCGCTTACGCGCAAACCCCGCCAGATACCCGGAGAACCCATCCGCCGGCACACGCAGCGAGCTGTAACGCCCCGAAGTGTAAAACCGGTAGCCACGACCGGCCAGAACACGCCTCAGCCCGCGATCCGTCTCATCCACATGCAGAAAAGCAACACTGACCGCACCGGCCGTCCGGGCCAGACTCTCCGCAGCAGCCACAAGCCTGTCAACATCACCGGCCGACGCCTGCTCCCCCCACAACACACGCGTATTACCCAGATGACGCCCACCCGCCAGAAGCGACGGCATCAAAGCCGCAGTCGGCTCCCCGGACAGACCACCGAGGAAATCAGCCGCATACGGCAACCCCGCCGCAACACTCTTCTCCAGAACATAATCGGGACGACCCAACGGCCACGGCGCCTCCACCCCCGCCAGAGCAGTAGCCAGCCCCGCAACAGGCCGCCCCCCACGCTCAACCCACAGATAAGCCATAGGAACCCCGGCCGTACTCTCCACCACATCCAGCCAACGAGTCGTCAGAAACAGATCCGACACACCCGTCAGCGCATCCCACCCCCGCCGCGGAAGAGCCGCAGCACGCCCCACCGCACGCACACCACCGGGAAGACACACCGCACTCAGATCCACGGCCGCACACCCGCGCCAGAACCGCCCGCCCCCGGGAAGAGACAACACAAACAAGCCCGAACAGACACGTCCGCTAACAAACCTACCCCCCGTACTGCTCACACCCAGCTGCCACGCAGCCCCTTGACCACATAGATCAAGCCGCGCGTCAACCTACACCAGACACATCACTCCCCAACACAACATTCGAACAATTCAATGAAACCACCCCACACCCCCACACCCCCAGACCCGCAGACCCCCAGACATACGGCCCTCCAGGCCCCCGGACCCCAGGCACGGCCTCCGGGCCCGCGGACCCCGGGCCGACCCCCGACATACGGACCCCGGCCCCGCGGCCCCCGGGCCGAACCCCGACATCCGGTCCCCAGGCACGGTCCCCGGGCCCGCGGTCCCCGGGCCCGCGGTCCCCGGGCACGGTCTTCGGGCCCGCGGTCCCCCGATGGCGATATGTGGATTCGGCTCTGTCCGCAGGTCCGTGAATCCCCAGGTCAGCGGCGGGAACGCGGGAGCTTGGTGGCCAGCACGTAACGGACGCGGAAGCCGTGCATCGCCGCCTCGGTGCCCAAAGCGATCAGCAGGCGGGACTTGCCGCCGGTGCCGCTACGGGCGCCGACCGGTGATGGCCACGATCCGGTCGAGGAGCGAAGCCTCGGTGGGGACCTCGACGGCCGGGCCCCACAAGCCCTCGACGGGAGCGTTCGGGACGAATGCGGCTACGTGGGCGTAGCAGGCTCGCAGCGTGTCGTCGGGGAGGTCGAAGGGCTGGTCGGTGGCCCTGGCGATGTCCCAGCCGTGCACCACTATCTCGGTGAGCGCGATCCTCCCCCATGTGTCATTCGGCAGATCGACGCCCGCGGCGTCGGTCCTGCCCTGCCAGGCCGCCGGGTCGTGCCAGGCGTCGCCGAGTGCACGCACGTTCTCGACGATGCTTACCCGCCAGTCGTCGCCAAGGTTCGCCGCAGACGGCTCAGCGGCGGCTGTGTCAGCGTCCTTGCGAGCTATGCCGATGAATCCCTGAGAAGCCCCGTCAACGTGGAGGATGAGGTCATGGACGGTGTATTCGGTACAGCGCGTAGGACTGGTGAGTTGCTCATTGCTCACACCTGCCAACACGTCGATCATCTGGCGGCAGACTGGCTTCAGGTCGATCACGGGTTTTTTCTCCTCGGTCGCGCGATGCGGTCACATAGGCAGACGACCCGTGGAACAAGAACTCATCGGTCTGCTTCTCCACCGGGGACCTCGGCCCGCCCCTGGTGCATGAACCCGGTAGCGAGCGCGAGAGCCCGGTGGGCCTCCGCAGTCGTGGTGGAGGGCGGGTTGCGGTCCCCATGCGTGGGCCTGGGATGGCCCGGCGAAGCTCGTCGAAGGCTCACCGGGAATCTCCACACGTCAACGCGTGACCTCCGCACAGCGTGATCTGCGTTTCAGCAGGTCAACGGATTCCGTCGGTTCCTCAGCCATGGCCTTCACGAAACTGCGGACAGAGCCGTGGATTTCCCCACTTGCCGCTCAGGGATGAAACAGACCTGCTCTGGTGATCTCCCCATCCAATGAGGGGCAGATGGATTAACGGACTGAGCCAGCGTCACCACGTCAAGGTCAGCGAACCTCCGACCGGCAGCGTGTGCCAGTGGTGGGCGTAATCGTCGAACCGGGACACGATCCGGCCGACCACCGGGGGGATCTCCCCCGCCGTGACATATGCAGGAAGCTCCCGCGCGTGGCCGTGCCGTACCTCCCACACGGGTACAGCGATGCCCGCCAGCTCCTCCGACATGGCCATGTCGGCCTTCGCCTGGAGGGACGGCCTGCTTCGCTTCGACTTGCGGCGCCGAGCGGCCTTGGCGCGCTCCACGCGGCCGGCGGGCCAGAACATACCGTTGTCGCCAGCGGCCAGCCGTCCATAGACCCCGAGCTTGATGCCCGCCTCCGCCTCGACGAGGAAGTGCACCAGGTCGTGCGGAAGATAGCCATGCCCGCCGGGCCCGTTGCGCGGGGCCAGCACGGCACCGGTCTCGCGATGCACGGCGATGCCGTAACTCCTACCGGGACCTTTAGTGAAAACGACGCGCATGCCAGGCACGGTAGATGACGGTCGCGGCCGCACACACCTGGTATTCCGGCGCGCGCAGCCGGCACGGCACTCAGATTGCGGCAGTCGCGGCGCCTCAGGAAAGGCCCACCGCCACCGCGCGGCCGTCCAAGTCGGGGCTGGCGGGGCAGCGGGACCCGTCCTTCTCGTCGTCGTGCAGAACAAGCGAGCTGCGTCAGCGCCAACGATGTGAGGCGAGGAGCGTCCCTGGCCACTTTCAGGAATCGCCATCACCCCGGGCCGAACCCGGACATGCGGTCCCCGGGCACGGTCTTCGGGCCCGCGGACCCCGGGCTGATCCCGGGGCCGCGGTCCCCGGGCTGCGAGGGCGGGGCGGTGTGCTGGCCGCACGCGCGGGCATGAGACCGCCGCCCGCCGCAGCGGGAGCACGGGAGCACGGGAGCACGGGAGCACGGGAGCACGGGAGCATACCCGGCGGACGGCGTGCACGCGGTCCCGGAGACGGCCAGCCCCCCGGGGGCTCACACTCTGGCCTGCTCCAGCGGTTCGAGCGTCCGGGCACCCGTCTCCGGGGCCAGGCAGGCCGCTGTCACCGTCAGTACCGACAACGCCCCGAAATAGGCGACGATCAGCCACGGCCGGCCGGAGCCGGCCATCAGCAGGAACGCCGCCACAAGCGGCAGGATCCCACCACCGAGCACCGCACCGATCTGATAGCTCATCCCCACACCACTACCCCGCACCACAGTGGGAAACAGCTCACTGAGCCAGGCCGGCTGAGGCGCGGACATCGCGTCATGGAAGACGTTGAGCCCGCAGACCACACCCACCCCGATCAGCACCGGCGACCGTGTATCGACCAGAAGGAAGAAAGGCACAAGGAACAACGCACTGCCGACAGCACCGAACAGATACGAGCGGCGGCGCCCCGTCCGGTCCGAGACCACACCCCACAAAGGAGCACTGAAAAGACTCAACGCCGAACTGACCGCCACCGAAGCCGACCCGACCGACGACGTCTTCCCCAGCACCACACCGACGTAATACACCGAGAAGACGGTATAGAAATACGACGCGGTGGTCTGCGAGATCCGCAGACCGATACCGAGCACAAGCTGCCTGCGGTGATTGCACAGGAGATCGGCCAGAACACGCGGCCTGCCCCGCGTCACCCGATGAGTGCGCTCAAAAACCTCCGGCTCCGGAACCTTTGCCCGGATGACCAGCCCGACCACGATCAGCACCGGACTGACCAGAAACGGAATACGCCAGGCACCGCCCATGATCTGTGCCGTGCTGACGAAGTGCTGCAGCAGGAAAAATGCACCCGAAGCCAACAGCAGCCCCAGCCCCGCCCCAGAAGTCGCCAGACTGCCCCACATACCGCGCTGCCGCGCCCCGGAATGCTCCACCATGAACACCGCAGCCCCGCCCTGCTCACCCCCCGCCGCCAGACCCTGCACCAGACGCAGGAACACCAACGCCGCCGGCGCCGCCACACCCACCTGGCGGTAAGTCGGCAGCACCCCCACCAAAGTAGTGACCACACCCATGACAACCAAAGACAAGATAAGCACACGCCGCCGGCCGTGCCGGTCCGCTATCTGCCCGGCGAACACCGCCCCCAGCGGACGGGCCACAAAACCGACCGCATACGTGGCAAAAGCAGCCAGCTGACCCACCGCCGGATCAAGAGCCGTGAAGAAAACCTTGTTGAACACCAGCGCAGTGGCTATGCCATACAGATAGAAGTCATACCACTCGAACACCGCCCCCACCATGCTGGCAACAGCCGCACGCCGCGCATAGACACCACCGACGGACCCCCCCGACACCCCCGCCGGCGGCCCCGCCGACGCCATCCCCCGCCCAAACGCCCCCCGCCGCCTCACCCGGCCGGCTTCCGCGCAACGACCACACTCCGGTCACCCGTGGTCCCCTCACACCGGACACCGACAAACCCGCTCCCGGCAAGCATCGCCCCCAACTCCGAGACCGCCCAGCACTTCCCCCGCGTCCCATGCATCATCATCACCGAATACTCGGCCGCAGGAAGCGGACCCGTCTTATCCGCATTGATATGCACATCATGATCAACAATCCAGCCACCGGGCTCCAGCGCAGCAAAAGAAGCCGCCAACAGACCACGGACCTGCTCCCCGGACCAGTCATGCAGAACATGCGAATACACATGCAGATCAAACCCACCCGGCAACGGACCGCTGAACATATCACCCGTGATGACGTCCACCCGCCCCGCATAACCACGCTCCGCCAGCAGCTGACGGGCCATCCGATCCACCGGCGAACGCTCCAGAACCGACGCACGCAACCCAGGCCTGCGATCGACCAGAGCACACGAATACACCCCCGAATCACCACCGATGTCCAACGACCGCCCGACATCCCCCAGCCCGTCCAGAGCCGCAGCGAACTCCCCCGCCAGAAACTGACCACGCGAATCCATGGCCGCCACCACACGACCCGCCCAACCCGGATCAACCAGCCGGTCCGACCAGTCCCGGCCATCACCAGGAGAACTCGACCACGAAGCAGTCTCCCCCGTACGCAGAGCAGCCAACATCTCCACACAACCAGGACGCTCACTCAAAGAACCGAAATACGCCCGCATATCCCACCGCGAACCCGCAACCAGATACTCCGCAGCCAACGGAGTCAACCGCACCTCCCCACCCGGACAACGCTCCATCAACCCCACAGCCACAACATAAGTGATCAACACATCAAGCGCCCGGGGATCAAGCCGGAACTCCTCCCCCACCTCCACCACACACACCCGACCCCTCCGACCGACCCACGTAAAAAGATCAAGCTCCGCAATCGCCACAATAAGCAAATCAGTGGCGTAAACACCCTCCCGAAGACGGAACAACGACACCGGATCAACCAACGGCCGCCCACCACTCCTCACATCACCAACACCCACCATCCCCACCCCATCCCCAATCAGAGAAGCCACCAAAAACACCGGAAACACTACGAAGAGGACCACCCAAAAGCCTACCCAAACCCATCCCCCACCCACAAGAACACCACAACCCAAAACACCAAACCACCCGCCGCTACCGACCGGTGGATCCGGTGCGCAACGACTCCAGCGGCAGGAAATCCGCCAGACGAGTCAGCCCCTCAGCATCATGGACTCGCCCCCCGGCCCGTTGCGACGCCGTTGCCCGCAGCGAGATATTCAACTGATCCACCCCGGCCTCCCGATAGCGCTCGATAAGACCACTCATCTCCTGTGGACTGCCGAACAGCGTCGCCTTGCGGATGTCATCCGCACGGCGGCCGAACTGACCGACCAGCGACTCCTCCGACCAGGCCAGACCGATATTGACCGAACACGTGACCTCACTGACGTCCCTGCCGACACGTTCACAGGCCTCCGCCAGTATCATCCGCTTCTTCGCACACGCCTCAGGAGACAGAAACGGCGCATTCCAGCCATCCGCCAGCCGGGCAACCATCGGCAGCGTCCGCCGCTCACCAGTGCCACCTATCCAGATCGGCAACCGCGACTGCACAGGCCGAGGCTCACACACAGCCGCCTCCACACAAAAATGCGAACCCGCGAAGGTAACCGGCCCACTCCCGACCAGGAGCGACCGGACCACCGCGACATACTCTTCCAGCTGGTCACTGCGCTCGGCCGGGGGAAGGAACGGCAGCCCAAATGAAGAAAACTCTCTGCGGTTCCATCCGGCGCCGAGCCCGAGGGTGATCCGGCCGCCGCTGATGTGATCCATCGTCGCAACCGACTTGGCGAGCGTGCCCGGCGGGCGATAACCGGCCACATACACCAGGCAGCCGATCCGTAGGCGCTTCGTGACCGTCGCCAAGAACGTCTGCATCGCCACCGCCTCAAGGCAGTGACGATCAGAAGTACCATTACTCGAGTACATGTGATCGAAGATCGAGATCCAGTCGAAGCCCAGATCCTCGATCTGCTGCGCAAGATCCCTGACCTCGGCCGGCGTCGTGTACGGAAGCCCCAGGTGTATTCCGAATCTCATCAATTCCCCACTTCCCCGTTCTACGTTGTGGCCAGAGTTCAAGCCCCGGCACAGCGGCCCTGGACAGTCAAACCCAGACGGCCCGCGCAAGAGCGGCACCGGTGAACACGGCCCCCAGGCCGGCGACCACGCCGACGGCGATGTCGGCGGCGATGTCGGCGCTCGACAAAGAACGCCGCACCCCTCTCGGCACGGAAGCCCTCAACACCGCGGCAGACGCCCGCCCCGGCCAGCCCCGTCATCCCCGCCTCCACACGGCCAGGCCACAGGTCACGGCAGCCCCACACCACACCGCGGCCAGCACCACGGCCACATTCAGCACCAGACAGGCCAGACCCGTACACACATACCCCCCCCGGAGCAGATGCCAGACATCGACCACACAAGCGGAAAACGTGGTGAAACCACCCAGCACACCCGTACCGAAAAACGGATACACCAGCCAGTGAACCGCCCACACTCCGGTGGCCACCACCATCAACACACCCGCCACCACACAGCCACCACCGGCCACCACCCATGCAACGGCGCAGCAGACCACCGAGCAGACACCAACCCTCCAGCGAAAAGGGCACCTGACCCAGCCACATGAGGACCGGGAATCGAGGGGACATACCTCTCCTACTCGTGCGGCGCACCCACAAACCGTCGGCACGTGTCATCACAAGCAGGGACCGTTGGCGGCAACACTGCTGCAGTTCGGATACGGCGAGCCCCACCGCCGCGCGGCAGGCAACCCACCAGAGCCTGCCGCCACACACCACGATAACCCCCAACACCACCCCTGTGGGGAGACACCTACACCCCCAACGGTCTCTTCTACGCCTGGCGGAGCACCGACCTCGCCTCCGGCACCTGGACCGCGCTCGACCAGAGGACTTACACCCAGCCCGTCAACTCCAAGCACTGCGGCATCACGACGATCACCACGGCCGAGTACAACAACCCCACCCGCTACATCCGCCACTCCGGCTACGTCCTACGCATCGACCCCGTCGCCACGGCGACCGAGCAGCAGGATGAGACCGCCTGCGGTCCGTTAGATGGGTCGGCGACCTGGGTGATGTCCAAGCGCGGCGATGTCTTGCGCCGCCTCCGGGCCGCCGCCGCCCACGCAGACCGCCGCCAAAATGCATCGATCCCGCGCCACCCCGCAGCGGGCCGGGCGGGCGATGGGAGGTCAGCCGGGGTGGTCCGGGGACGCGGTGGAGTCCCTGGTGATCAGCCGCGCGGGCAGCAGACGGGTCGCCGGTTCGCGGGTGGGGTCGGCGATGGCGGCCAGCAGGTCCTCCGCGGCGGTGACCCCGATGTCCTCCGTCGGCTGGGCCACCACGGTCAGGCGCGGCCGGACCAGGGGTGCCCACTCATGGTCGTCGAAACCGATCAACGACACCTCCTGCGGACAACGCCGCCCGCTGTCCTGCAGGGCCGCGAACGCGCCGACGGACAGGACATTGTCCGTGCAGTAGATCGCCGTGACCCGGGGCGTGGTCTGGAGCAGCCTGCGGGTCGCCGCATAGGAGGCCGTGCTGGAGTAGGCGCTGTGCGCGACGTGCTCGGGCCGCACTGTCAGACCCGCGTCGGCCATCGCCCGCACATAGCCGGCGAGCCGCAGGGTGCTGGGCCGGTCGACGGTGGGGGCGGGAACCGCGTCCCCGGCCGACGCGGCGTCGTACCGCGCCTCGCTGATGATCCCGATATGACGGTGCCCCAGCCCGATCAGATGGTTCACTGCCAGCCGGGACGCCTCGATGTTGTTGACGGAGACAAAGCTCGCTCCGGTGATCTTCGGAGCCGGGCGGTCCAGCAGGACCAGCGCGGTGCCGCTCTCGGCGAGTTGCCTCAAGTGGTGGGTGTCGGCCCCGCCCACAGGTGCCACGATCAGCCCGTCCACCCGCTTGGTGGCCAGCACCTCCACCGACCGGCGTTCCAGCGTGGGCTCGCCCTCGGTGCTGCTGACCAGCAACTCATAACCGTGCTGACGGATCGTTCGGGCGATGCTCTGCAGTGCGGCGGAGAAGAACCGGTTGCTCATGTCCGGGATGACGACGCCCACTGTCTCGGTGTTTCCCGTGATCATGCTGCGGGCCACACCGTTGGGCCGATAGCCGAGCTCCGCCGCTACCCGGGCGACCTTCTCCCTGGTCCGCGCGCTGACCTCGCCGGCACCGGTGAGCGCGCGCCCGGCCGTGGACTTCGACACCCCTGCGGCCTTCGCCACATCGACGATGGTGACGGACTGCTGAGCGGGCCGTGTCACGACAGCTCCCACCTCCCTCCCCTACCCGTCACGCGGTCGGCCGCGCGGCCGGACCACATTGAACCACCGATCGCTGATGGATCCGCTCCACCAGCTCGATCACCCGGACCGCCTCCCGCGGGTCCACCGGCAGCGGTCCGCCGGAGAGCAGGGCATCGGCCAGCCGGGCGTAGAACTGCGCATAGCTGCCGGCCAGCGTCGGTACGGGCCGGGCCGCGCCGTCGATGCCCAGCAGCCGCCACGCCGGCTCCGGTTCACCGCCGAACGACGGGTCGGTGGGCGCGGCACCGGCCTTGAGTGCCGCTTCCTGTGGGTCCAGCTGTGGGTCCAGCCCGTACTTGGTGTACGCGCCCCGCGAGCCCAGCACATGAAAGCGCGGGCCGACCTGAGCCGCCAGACCGTTCATCCACAGGTACGAGTGCACTCCCGAGTCGTGCCGCAGCACTACGAAGGAGTCCTCGTCGGCCGCCAACGTCAGCAGCGCGTCCACATCCGGCAGTACACGCGCGGAGGGATACCGGGCGACGGCCTCCGCCCGGCGGCCCTCGTCCCGGGTGACGACCGCGCTGAGCGCGTAGTGCGGATCAGCGGCGACGAAGGGGGCGTGGAAGACCCGGCCCGCCGTACCGAAGCCGATGATCGCGGTACGGATGGTCATCGGCGGAACCTCCCCGGCCGGAAGGCGGACAGCAGCGGGTGCGGGCGGCCGGTGACGATCTCGTCGGCCAGGAGCTCGCCCGCGATCAGGCCGAGGGTGGCACCGCTGTGGGTGAACGCGACATGGCAGCCGGCGATCTCCTCCAGGCGTCCGAACACGGGCTCACCGTCCGCGGGAATCGGCTTCGGACCGGCCGCATAGGACTGGAGCGGGAGCCTGGGCGTGCCCGCGAGCACGGCTGACGCCTCGGCGAGAAGGCCCGCCACGGTGGACTGACGCACCTCGAAGGTGCCGTCCTCATGCCGCACGATTTCCTCCTCGGACCATCCCGAGTCCAGTACCAAAGCGCCGTCCGGGGTGGGCCGGATCGATACGCGCGGAGTGTTCAACACGGCGCGCAGCGGGGCGTTCACCCGTTCGGTGCGCACCAGCAGCGAGATGGGAGTGCGGTCGCCGAGAGACACACCGAGCCTGCTCAGCATGGCCGGTGTGCTGGCGCCGGTGGCCAGGACCACCGCGTCGCCGTCCCAGCTCAGCCCGGACCGGGTGGTCACGCCGGTCACCCGGCCGCCCGCGGTCCGTACGGTGGCCGGCCCCGCTTCGGTGACGACCTCGCCGCCGAGTCCGGTGAGCTCCTCGGCCAGCAGCTCGATCAGCGGCGGCAGGTCCACCCAGCCCTCGCCCGGGTTGAAGATCGCTCCACATCCCGGCACCGCCGCCGGATTGACACCGGGCGTCACCCCCGCGATCTCCGCGGGGCTCAGCCAGTCCGCCTCGTAGCCGTTGGCCCTCTGGTGGGCGAGCCGCTCACGGAAATCCGCCTCCTGCTCCGCCGTACCCCAGGCCAGCCCGCCGTCGAAGCGCAGCCAGTCCAGGCCGGGCTCGCGGGCGGCCAGCGTGCGGTAGCGGTCGATGCCCAGCACCCGCAGCCGGTGGTACTCGGGCGAGCGGACGGCGGCGGAGTTCAGCCAGGCGAGCGAGCGCCCGGAGGCTCCCCCGGCCAGAGCGCCGTCCGACACCAGCGTGACGGCCGCGCCGCGCCGGGCCAGCCGGTATGCCGTGGAGACGCCCAGAATGCCGCCGCCGACAACGGCGACGCGAATCTCCTGTGCTGTGGAAGTCATGCCTCTTCTTCCCTTGTCCGTCGGCTGCGGGACCGCCGTCCGGAAACCTGCCCTCACTCCGGGAACGTTCCCGGAATCTCCTGTGCCGACCATATGCATCGCCGTCGAGAGCGGTCAAACGACGGCGCCGTGATCGTTGCGTTATCGACATGTTTCGTCGCACTACAGGGGCCTGCGCGGGTCTTGACCCCGCGAATCAGGCCCACCTAGAGTGACGCCACTCTTCCGGGAACGTTCCCGGAATGAAGGTCGGGCCACCAGCATCCCGGCGCATTGGACATCTCACGAGGCAAGGCATCCATGAGCCTGAGAATCGGTGTGGACACCGGCGGCACCTTCACGGACGTGTGCGCGTATGACGAGGCGACCGGACAGATCCACGTACGCAAGGTCTCGTCCACTCCGGACGACCCCGGCCGGGCCATCGTGCGCGGACTTCACGAGCTGCTCGGCCAGATCGGCGGCCGGGACATGGCCGAGGTCGGCTATTTCGCCCACGGCACCACGGTGGGCACCAACGCGCTGCTCACCGGGCGGGGCGTGCCCACGGGCCTGATCACCACCCGGGGCTTCCGGGACCTGCTCGAACTCGGCCGCGGGCGCCGCCCGGACATGTACGACGCACAGGCCGACAAGCCCGCCCCCTTCGTGCCGCGCGATCTGCGCCTGGAGGTGACCGAGCGGGTCCGGCACGACGGCCGGGTGGAGATCCCGCTGGACCCGGCCGAGGTGCGCCAGGCCGTGCGCGTGCTGAAGGAACAGGGCGTGGCGGCCATCGCGGTCTGTCTGCTGTACTCCTACGTCCGGCCGGACCATGAGCGGAAGATCGGCGAGATCATCCGCGCCGAGATGCCCGACGCCCACATCTCGCTCTCCTGTGAGGTGCTGCCGGAGTTCCGCGAGTTCGAGCGGCTGTCCACGGTGGTCACCAACGCCTACATAGGCCCCGTGGTCGCCGACTACCTGGCACGGCTGCGCGGCACCCTGACCGCCTCGGGGCTGCGCTGCGAACCGCATGTCACCCAGTCCAACGGCGGCATCATCCCGTTCGTCACCGCCGAACGGCTGCCGGTCCGGCTGGTGCTGTCCGGGCCGAGCACCGGGGTGGTCGGCGCCGCGGCGATCTGCTCGGCGGCCGGCTTCGGCGACGTCATCACCTTCGACATGGGCGGCACCTCCTCGGATGTGTCGCTGGTGCAGAACGGCGAGCCCAAGGTCACCGCGAGTCTGGAGATCGACGGACGTCCGGTGCGCTCGCCGATGCTGGACATCCACACCGTGGGCGCGGGCGGCGGTTCCATCGCGTGGATCGACAGCGGCGGGCACCTGCGGGTCGGGCCGGCCAGTGCCGGAGCGTTCCCCGGGCCGGCCTGCTACGGCCACGGCGAGGAAGCCACCGTCACCGACGCCAATGTGGTCCTGCGGGTGCTCAACCCCGAGTATCTGCTCAACGGCCAACTCAAGATCGATCACCATGCCTCCCACCGCGCCGTGGGGCGCCTGGCGGAGCGGCTCGGTCTGTCCGTACCGGAAACCGCGCAGGGCATCATCGATGTCGTCACCGCCAACATGGCACGGGCGATCCGGGTGATCTCCGTCCACCGCGGCTATGACCCGCGCGACTACGCGCTGGTGCCGTTCGGCGGGGCCGGCCCGCTGCACGCGGCCCGGCTCGCCGCCGAGCTGGGCTGCACCACCGTCGTGGTCCCCGAGACCCCGGGCGCGCAGTCCGCGCTGGGGCTGCTGATGACCGATGTACGCAGCGACTTCATGCGCACCTGTCGGCTGCCGGTGCACCAGGGCACCGCCGATCAGCTGTCCGAGGTGCTGGACGAGCTGGTCGCGAGCGCGACGCAATGGTTCGACAGCGAGGGCATCGACCCCGCCCGCCGGAGCATCACCCGTGCCGTGGACATGCGCTACCGCGGCCAGAACTACGAACTCGGCGTGGACCTTCCGGACGACGGCCCGGTCACCGTGGACACGGTGCGCGAACTGCTGGCGGACTTCGGGGACGCGCACGACCGGATGTACGGCTACCAACTGGCGGAGGAGTCCGTCGAGGCGGTGACCTTCCGGGCACAGGCCGTGGGCGCGGTCTCCCGCGCCGAGCTGGTGCGCTCCGCCCCCCGGGGCGGCACACCCGACGAGGCCGTCACGACCCGCCGCCGAGTGCATCTGAAGGAGGCCGGCGCCGAAGTGGACTGCCCCGTGTACGACCGGGCCCGGCTCGAGGTGGGACACCGCCTCGAAGGGCCCGCGGTCATCGAGCAGATGGACAGCACCACCCTGCTGCTGCCCGGTGAGACCTGCGAAGTGGACGAACTACGCAACCTGATCATTCGAACCCGAGGGGTCTGACCGTGACGACACAGCGGGAACTGGACGGTGTGCTGGTCGAGGTCATCGGCTCGGCACTGGCGACCGTCGTGGAGGAGATGAGCGGCACCCTCGTCCGGGCCGCGTTCTCCACCAACATCAAGGAACGCCGTGACTGCACGGCCGGGCTGTTCGACACCGCGGGCAACGGAATCGCCCAGGACGAGGGCGGCTCACCACTGCACCTCGGTTCGCTGATGGGCATTGTCGGCAGCATTCTGGAACGCCACCCGGTCGAACAGATCGAGGACGGCGACGTCTTCATCGGCAACGACCCGTACAACGGTGGCGGCTCACATCTGCCGGACATCGTGCTGGCCACCCCGGTCTTCGTGGACGGCGAGCTCACCGCGTGGGCGGCCACCCTGGCACACCACGCCGACTTCGGTGACCGCGGGCACGCGCACATCTTCCAGGAGGGGCTGCGCATTCCGCCCGTGCGGCTGGTGCGCGCGGGAGTGCAGCAGGACGAGTTGCTCGCGCTGATCCTGCTCAACTGCCAGGTGCCGGACGAGCGCCGCGCGGACCTGCGTGCGCAGGCGTCGGCGAACCGGCTCGCCGTGCTGCGCTACCGCGAGCTGTGCCACCGCTATGGCCGGAACATGGTGATGCGTGCCGGGGACGAGCTGCTCAACTACACCGAGCGGCGTACCCGGGCCGCGATCACCGCCATCCCTGACGGCTCCTATCGGTTCACGGATCTTTTCGACTGCCCGGAGCTGGACGAGGAGCTGGAGCTGCGGGTGGCCGTGCGCGTAGCCGGCGACGAGGTCTTCTTCGACTTCGCGGGCAATCCGCCGCAGGTGCGGGCCAGCGTCAATGTGGTGTGGACCGCGCTCTACGCCACGGTCTACTACTCGGTCAAAAGCCTGATCGACGCCGACATCGTGCCCAATGCCGGCATGTACCGGGCCATCCATATCGATGCGCCCACTGGCTCGATCGTGAACTGCGGCTACCCCGCGGCGGTGAACGGGCGCAGCGAAACCTGCCAGCGCATCGTCGACCTGATCCATGGTGCCCTGGCAACCGCGGTCCCGGACCGGGTCACCGCGGCGAGCAATGGTGCGAACACCGGCGTGCACTTCTCCGGACACAATCCGCTGTCCGAAAAGGAGTTCGTCTACCTGGAGACCATCGGCGGCGGCTCCGGCGCGCGGGCCACCAAGGACGGGCTGGACGGAGTGCAGGTGCATATGACGAACACCTCCAATCTGCCGGTGGAGAGCCTCGAGACGGAGTACCCGTTGATCATCGAGGCGTACGAGCTGATCGACGACTCCGGCGGCGCCGGTGAGTTCCGCGGTGGCCTCGGCATCCGGCGGCGGGTTCGCGTGGAATGCGACGACGTGCACTTCTGGGTGGACACCAGCCGGCAGAAGTCCCACCCGTGGGGACTGTGCGGCGGTACGGGGGGAGCCACCGCGAACATCGTCCTCAGCGACGGCGCCCGGCCGGTCGACCACGGATACACGGTATTGCAGCCGGGCCAGACCGTGACCATCGAGACGGCGGGGGCGGGCGGCTACGGCCGTCCGGAGGATCGCAGCCCGGAGGCCATCGACCGGGACCTCGCAGCAGGCAAGATCTCCGGTCGCACCGCAGGACGCCACTACCCCGGGCACCGCACCTCCCCCAAGGAACGCTGATGGGCGCCGACATCCCCGCGAAGAGCACCCGCCGCCGGGTGTACGCATCCACCATGATCGGCAACATCGTCGAGTACTACGACTTCACGCTGTACGGCACCCTGGCGGCGGTGCTGGCCAAGCTGTTCTTCCCGTCCGACGACCCGACGGTCGCGCTCTTCTCCACCTATGTCGGGGTGTCGCTGTCCTACTTCATCCGCCCGCTCGGTGCCCTGTTCCTCGGCCCGCTCGCCGACCGCAGGGGCCGCCGGACGGTGTTGACTCTCACCATCCTGCTGATGAGCATCGGCACCGCCGGGATCGGTGTGCTGCCCACCTACGCGGCGATTGGCGCGGCCGCTCCGATCCTGCTGCTGTTCTCCCGGGTGCTCCAAGGGCTGGGCGCCAGCGTGGAGTACACCACCGCCTCCCAGTTCATGCTCGAACACGAACCGGGCAGCCGCCGCCGCAACTACCTGGCGGGCCTGATGAACGCCACCTGCTCGGTCGGCTCCCTGCTCGGCTCCGCCGTCTCCTTCGTGCTCATCGTCACCATGCCGGCGTCGGCCTTCGAGAGCTGGGGCTGGCGCATCCCGTTCCTGCTCGCCATCCCCATCGCGGCCGTCGGCTTCTACATCCGCAACAGGCTCGATGAGACACCTGAGTTCGAGGAGATGAAGCGCCAGATCGCCGCCGCCGAGACGAAGCAGGCACCGCTGAGGGACGCGGTGCGCCTCTACTGGCGCGACATGCTCAAGGCCATCGGCCTCGGCGCGGGCCAGCGCATCGGCTCGTACACCATTCAGGCGTACTTCGTCACCGCCCTGATCACTGCCGGCTTTCCCACCTCGCTGGCGCTGCTGGCCTCCATGCTCACCTATGCCGTCGGGCCACTGCCCAGCGTCTGGGGCGGCGTACTCGCGGACCGCTACGGCGCCCGGCTGCCGCTGCTGGTCGGCTACGGCCTGTTCGTGGCGCTCACCGTGCCGACTTTCATGGCCATCGACAGCGAGTCCATCGTCCTTGCCGCCATCGCCGTCGTGGTGTTCACCATCATCAACAATCTGGTGGCCGCGCCCCTGAACATCGCCTATGTACTGAGCTTTCCGCCCGAGGTGCGCTCCAGCGCGGCCGCGCTCAACTTCAACATCGGCACCTCGCTGATCGGCTCGACCGCCGGCCTGGTCGCGGTCTGGCTGCACGACCTGACCGGCGATGACATCAGCTTCGGCTGGTACATGACGGCCGCATGCGTGGTGTCCATCCTGGTCGCTCTCTTCGCCCTGCCGGCATCGGTCGACTACCGCGAGCCCGACTGGTCCAAGGCCCCCCTGGCGACGCGAAAGCCCTCACTGGAGTCCAACTCCTGAAGAGCCGGCCTTTGGGACTCTGCCGCGCGGCGCCACAGCACGGTGTGCGGCATGTCGTCCACGATGACCCGGGGCCGGCCGGAGGGCTCGGGTGCGAGCCCTTTGCCCGGGGCTACGTCAGATCGGCGAGGAGGCCGTCGAGGGCCTTGTGGAGGGCTTCGGAGTTGGCCGGGCCGAACCACGTGGTGCGGATGCGTTCGTTGTTTCCGTTCGGAGTCTCGTGGTCGGCGGCGAGTTGGTGCAGGGAGCGGGTCTCGTCGCTCAGGGCGCGGCCGACGCCCTGGAAGAGTCCGCGGATGTAGCGGTCGGCGTGGTCGGAGGCGATGCCCTGGTCGGCAGCCCACGACGTGAGCGTGGCGAGATAGGAGTAATGGGTGGTCAGCGTCCCCGTCAGTGCGGAAAAGACGTTGAAGGCCGCCTCGTCCGCGACCGGTAGCACTCCGCCCAGGCACTCGAAGAGAGGATCCACCACCGGGTGCGTCGGGTACGTCACCGTGACGGAGCGGCGTTCGCGTATGGCGGGCAGGGGGATGGCCCGTACCAGCGGGGCGTCGGTGGCCAGGGTCCGGCGCAGCTCGTCGTTGGCGACGCCGGCCATCACGTTGACCACGATCTTGTCGTCGTCCACCCTCAGGCCGGCGAGTGCTCCGTGCCGGTCCTGACGGCGTACGGCGATGATCACCAACTCCGAGCGGTCCACCACCTCCTGGTTGTCGGCACAGACCTGTACGCCCTCGTAGCGCGCGGACAGCTCCGCGGCCGTACGGGCTCCCCGGGGGGAGAGGAACACCTCCGGCGACTTGTCGCCCCCGTCGCACAGGCCCGTCACGATGGCCCGGCCGATCTCGCCCGCTCCGATGATGCCGATGCGCTTCACTGTTTCTTCCTCCATGGTGCGTGGTGGTCGTGGACCATGTTGGTCTTGGAGTCCGTAGGCGCGGGCGAGTGCGCCCACGGTGGCGGTCATGGCCTGGCGCAGTTCGGCCGGTGCGAGGACCTCGATGTCGATACCCAGCCGCAGCAGCTCGCCGCAGGCGTGGTCGGTGCTCTCGGTCGGGATGACGGCCTCGACCCATCCGTCGTCGCCGACGGGGACCGCGGTGGAGTCTACTGCCCGCACCACCTCCGGGGGGACGTTGTCCGGCAGGCGCCGTCGTCCCCGCGGAGAGAGGCGGATGGTGGCGGTGCCGGTCCAGCGGCGGGCATGGAAATCCTCAAGGTAGGAGGTCCAGTACGCGCCCAGGTCGAATCCCTGCGGCCGGTCGAACCGCTCCTCGCTCAGCACCGCTTCGAGGACCTGGGCGACCCGGTAGGTGGCGATCCTGCTCCCCCCGGCGGCCACGAGATACCAGACACCGGATTTGAGCACCAGACCGTAAGGGCACAGGCGGCGGCCGACCTCCTGCGGTGCGCGCCAGCGGCGGTAGCGCACGTCCACCGCGCGTCCGGTGAGCAGCGCGTCCACGAACAAGGGCAGGAGCGGGGTCGGTTCGGGTTCCCGGTACCAGGCGGGGGCATCCAGGTGGAAGACCGCCGCGGTCCGCGCCGCCTCCTCGCGCAGCCCGGCCGGCAGCGCGGCCAGGAGCTTCAGCCGTGCCGCCGTCACCTCCGCCGTGAGGCCCAGGTCGGCGGCGGGGCCGGGCAGTGAGGCGAAGAACAGTGCCCGTGCCTCGCCCTCGCTCATTCCGGTCAGGCGGGTGCGATAGCCCTCGAGCAGTTGATAGCCGCCCCCACGGCCCGGCTCGGCGTAGACCGGGATCCCGGCGGCCTGCAGGCGCACCAGGTCACGGTAGGCGGTCCGCACGGACACCCCCAGCTCTCCGGCGATGGCGCGTGCGGAGAGACGGCCACGGGATTGCAGCAACAACATCAGCGACAGCAACCGGCCAGCGGACATGGACGCCATTCTCCCCGGAAAACCCTGACAGCAGGTGGCACACCGGTCCCCTAGCGTCCATACACGTCCGGCTGCCACCGAACCAGCCGGACGTGACACACCCTGGAGAAGAGCACCCGGACGGGAGTTTCACCGTGTCCCACACCCACACCCACACCCCCACCCACGCCGACGCCGACGCCGACCGTCAGCCTGCTGTGATCGAGCTCCGCCAGTACACGCTGCGTCCCGGCCGGCGTGAGGAACTCATCGAACTCTTCGACCGGGAATTCATCGAGACCCAGGAAGAGACCGGAATGGTCGTACTCGGCCAGTTCCGCGACCTCGACGACCCGGACCGCTTCGTCTGGCTGCGCGGGTTCCAGGACATGACGGTACGACACCATGCGCTTGCAGCCTTCTACGACGGACCCGTCTGGGCCGAACACGGCCCCCGAGCCAACGCCACCATGACCGACTCCGACGACGTCCTGCTGCTGCGGCCCCTGACCGCCGGGAGCGGCTTCACCGTCCGCCCCTCACACCGGCCCCGACCCGGGGCACCGGCACCGGCACCGGAGGAGTTCATCTCCGCCACCGTATGGTCCTTCCCTCCCGGAGAGCCCGAGGGCATCACGCTCATCCGCAACGGCCTCCTGCCCCTCCTCCACGAAACAGGACCCGCACCACTGGCCGCCCTGACCACCGAGACCGCGCACAACACCTTCGCCAGGCTGCCGGTCCGCACCGCGGAAAACGTCGCCGCCGTCTTCACCTCCTACCCCGACGAACACGCGCATCAGCGGCACCTCGCCGAGATACAGGCCCACCCCCGCACCCGGGAAATCCTCACGGGCATTGAGAGAGAACAGACAGCAGCTCCCCGGACACTGAGACTGGCACCCACACACCGCTCACTCATCCCCTGACCCAGCAAAACCCGCAGCCGGCCCCGGACGCCCCCGGCTCGGTCCGGAGCGCCAGGCGGGTGCCGGTCTCGACCCACTCCCCCGCCTCGCGGAAACCCGCATCCTCGCGTCGTGTGCGCGGACCGGCGCGGCGGACCGCTCGCGCGGGCCGTAGAACCAACGCAATGCCGACGGAGTCGGAGGCTCCCCCAGTCAGCCGGAGTGGTGTTCCATCCGATGGCGCCAGCGCCCCTCGCTGTCCGTTCTCTCACGCCGGAATGCCGAAGACCGGTCATGTCCGACCCTGGAGGTAGGTGCAGGTCAGCTGCGGCTTTACGTGCCTACGGCCACCGCGGGTGCGGCGGACCACCGCTCGCTCATACCATGCCTTAAAGGAGATATATGCGCTAAACGTATTGAATACGGACAGGAAGGCGGTTGCGCGATGGCCAAGATACTTTTCGTGATGACCGGCACGCCGTACTGGACGCTCAAGGACGGCACCAGGTACGCGACCGGATACTGGGCCGAGGAGTTCGCCGCCCCCTACAAGGCCCTCACCGAGGCGGGCCACGAGATCACCGTCGCCACCCCCGGCGGGGCCGTTCCAACGGTGGACATGATGAGCCTGCGGCCCGATATGGCGGGCAGCGCGCAGATCGCACTCGATCTGGAGGCGATCATCCGCTCCGCGGAGGTGATGCGGCGCCCGATCCACCTCGCCGACGTCCGGCTGGACGACTACGACGCCGTCTACTTCCCCGGCGGCCACGGCCCCATGGAAGACCTGAGCGCCGACGCCGACGCCGGCCGCCTGCTGACGGCGGCCCTGCCCTCCGGCAAACCCCTCGCCATCGTCTGCCACGCCCCGGCAGCGATGCTGGCGACCAGGATTCACGGGAAATCGCCATTCGCCGGCTACCGGGTCACCGGCTTCACCAACGAGGAAGAGGAGGAAGTCGGCCTCGCCAAGAGGGCCCGCTGGACACTGGAGACCGAGCTCATCGAACTCGGCGTCGACTTCACCAAGGGCGAGAAATGGAAGCCCTACACCGTAGTCGACCGCAACCTGTACACCGGACAGAACCCCGCATCGGCATCCCACCTGGCCGAACGCCTCCTCAAAGCCCTCTGAACGGAACCACACAATGCCCCCACCCGCCCCGCCGCCTACCGCCGCCGAGGGAGGACCCCCATCCCCCGGTCACAACCGGCGGCTGATACCGCGACAAACGGAACGAGCCGGGCTGCTACCGGTTTTCCACCGCCAGCCGGCCGGCCAGTCCCAGCATCGCCGCCCCGGTCAGCGCGTCAAGCAGCCTTCGGATCCGCTGAGTCAGCCCCATCCACCTCAGCCGCCCCCCCCGAGGGCCGCGTGGAAGCGCTGATCGCCGGACGCGGACCATGGCGTAACCCGTTACGCAGGATCCACAACTGATTGGCTCCGGGCGTAGCAGCAAGCAAGACCGCCGACGGGAAGAACGCCGCCCACTCGATATGGGAAACCATGAACGCGCAGGTACCCCAGTCGCCAGATCCGCAACAGACTGGCTGACAAGTTGAGCCAGGCTCTCTGCCTGGCATCGGCAGGAGGTCGTCCGTCGATCCGGGCGGCCGCGGCGGCTGGAGACAGCGCAGGAGCACGGAGATTCCAAGGGCCGAGCGCCGCCCCCCGTTCACTGCACCGCTCCGTCCGCGTCAGCACAGGGTGCTGGCTGCCCGCACATCGCGGAGGGCACGCCGCGCGACGTCACCGAAGTCGTCGCCGTCAGTCGTGTCAGTCCAGCGCTCATAGGCGAATTTCAACGCGAGCGCACCCAGTTCCGCGGCCACGCACGAGGTCAGTTCGGGAACGCCGCGCCGCTTGAGTGCGTCGGTCATCGATGCGGTGAGGCCGAGGCCCTTCAGCGCCTCGCGTTCCCGCAGTTCCGGGTTGGCGGCGATCACTGCCCGCCTGCGGGCACTCCATTCGCGGCGAGCGGGGTGGAACGCGTCCCTCCCGACCGCGTCCAGAGCATGAGCCACCGCCTCGAACGGCTCGGCGGTCGCCGGAGCCGCGGCGATCCCCTCGGCGAGCAGTCCGGCCATCGTGCCCCCGCCGAAGAGCACTTCCCGCTTGTCCTGGAAGTGGCGGAAGAAAGTGCTCTTCGTCAGCCCCGCGCGCTCCGCGATCTCGATCACCGTCGTGTTCTCGTAGCCCCGCTCCTCGAACAGTTCGAGGGCGGCGACAGCGAGTCGCTCGGGTGCGTTGGGTTGCCAGCGGGCCATGACGACAGTGTACGGCACTTGGTCCCGTCACCTATGTATAGCGACGGGACCAAGTCCCATCACGGGTTTGTTCGCTCAACTGGAGGTCCACCCATGAGCCGAGCCGTCATCTATCAGGCGTTCGGAGGCCCCGAGGTGCTGGAACTGCGAGACGTTTCGGAGCCGCACGCCGGCTTGGGCGAGGTGCGTGTCCGCGTAGCAGCCGTCGGACTGAATCCCATGGACTGGCTCCTTGCCTCTCTGCCCGAAGTGGCGGATCAGTTCGGCGTCACCGTGCCATCCGGCTTCGGATGCGACTTCGCCGGCGTTGTGGACGAGGTCGGCGGTGGCGCCACGGGTTTTGCCGTGGGCGATCGCGTCTACGGAGGCGCGGTGGGCAGAGCCGCCGCCGATTTCGTGGTGGTCAAGACGTCCACCGAGGCGTCCGATGCGCTCTTTCACACGCCGGAGGGCATCAGCGACGAGGTGGCGAGCACGCTTCCGGTGGCCGGTCTGACCGCCGCCGCCGCTCTGGCGGCGATCGACCTGCGGTCCGGCGACACCGTCCTGATAGGCGGCGCCGCCGGCGGTGTAGGCGTGTTTGCCGTACAGCTCGCGAAGCGCGCCGGAGCCAGAGTGATCGGTACCGCATCGGAGAGCACCTTCGAGTTCCTGCGGCAGCTGGGTGCCGAGCCCATGGCATACGGCCCGGGGCTCGCGGACCGGGTACGGACACTGGCTCCCGATGGCGTGACCGCCGCGACCGACCTGTTCGGCACCGAGACGGCCGAGACCGCGCTCGCGCTCGGCGTACCGCCAAAGCGGATTTCCACGATCGCCGCAGGACCCAACCCTCCCGGCGGCGTGCGCGCGACCGGCGGCACCGACGCGGGGCCGGACGCCCTGAAGCGCATCACCGACGGGATCCTCGCCGGCAGGATCACCGTGCCGATCGCCGCGACCTTCCCGATCGAGCAGATCCGTGACGCCGTGACGCTGCAGGCCGGACGCCACGTCCACGGCAAGATCGTGGTCACGGTGTGACCACGTCCCCGCTGAGCGGCCGCACCATGCCCCGTCCAGGGCGCCGATTCCCGCACTGACCCCGCTCCCGCATGGCTTCGCTGAATCGTGGATTTTCCCGACCCGTACGGCGTCGGCACCCCGACCCACTCAGTTCGGCGGGTCCGGGCAACCCCGGGCCCGCCGAAGTACGGCCAGGAGCGCACCACCCGTCGGGGACGGTCAGGCGGCCGGGCCGAACAGCTCGGCGAGCAGGTCGGCCGCGTCTGCCGGGGCGCGGACTTCCAGGTGGAGGACCCGGCCGTCGAGGCGGAGGCGGAAGTCGAAGAAGGGGCAGCACCGCTGCTCGGCCGCGGCGAGACCGGCGACGGTGACCGTTCGGTCGGCGGGCAGGGTCAACCGCAGCCCGCCGGGGACCGGTGTGCGCTCGGCGCCCTCGACGGCGGTGCGCCAGGAGGCGGCGCGCTCGGCCATCTGGCCACCGGTCAGGGAGCAGGCGACGGGGGCGCCGCGCCACCGTTCGGTTTCCTGCTCGGGGACCTGGCGGCTGGCTTCGAGCGCCTCCTCCACCGCAGTGGCCGCCGGGCGGGGCGAGTTCAGGAAGCCGCAGTGTCGGTCGCATGGCTGGTCGCGGTCGGGCAGCGTTTCCAGGTGCTCCAGCACGGCGTGCAGCGAGGCGGTGAGGGACGACAGTTCGGCGATGCGCTGCTGGGCGTCGTCCAGGCGGGCGGTGATCCGGGGCTCGAGGTCGGCTTTGACCTCCTTGCAGGCACCGGATTCCCAAACGGCGAGCAATTCGGCGATCTCCTGCAACGGCAGGCCGAGGTGCTTGGCCGCGCCGATGAACGTCAGCCGCGCGACCGCGTCCTCGCCGTACAGGCGGTATCCGGCCGGACTCCGTCCGGCCGGCAGCAGTCCCGCGTCGTCATAGAAGCGCAACGTGGTGGCCGGGAAGCCAGTGCGCTCGGCAAGCTGAGAGATCCGCATCATGCTCACAGCCCCCGAACGTAAACCTTCGACCCGACCCGAAGGTCAAGCCCGGAAGGACAGCCGGTACCCGCCACGTGTGTCGAGAGCGCCGGCGGATTCAGGCCGCACCTGTCTGTCGCCTTCTCGGGCGCCTGCCGGGGCTACACCGGCGGCCCGTCCGGGGTGCGCAGGCGATCGATCGACGGCTGCCCGGCAGATCCTGGACACTCGGGCAACCGCACGAGGCGTTGAAGGCGCGTCAGGCGCTGCTGCCGCCGAGGTGCCGGGCTGCGAGCTCGATGACCTGGGCGGCCAGGTCCGTCAAGGCGGAATCGCGCAGTGCGGCGGCGTGCGCGAGTCGGGTCACGTCGGCTGCCCAGTCGCCGGTGGCCCGGTCATCCTCGCTGATCCGGGCGAACCCCCGGTCCAGCAGACCGCGGGCCTCGTCCTCCCTCTTCCGGGCAGCCGCTTTGACTGCGCCGACGGCATTGGCCAGGGCGCTGGCCGGCCGCGACCACTCGTCTTCACGGGCGCGTGCTGCCGGGTTCCCCGCGTCGTAGAGCGGGTCATCCGCGACCGATGCGGTGCGGACGTCCAGATCAAGCCGCCAGAACAGCGGCACCCCTGCGAAGCGGGCGAACAGCAGGCGCCGGCGATCGGAGCGGTGGAAGTCCGGGTCACTGCGCACGCTGTCCAACGGCCGGACCTCTCCCAGCGCCTCCACCCCACGAGCCAGGCAGTCCGGGAACCGCGCGTCCGGCACCACCCACGCGATATCGATGTCGCTGAAGGAGTCCGCCTTCCCTGATGCCAGCGAGCCGGTCGGCTCCGCACTCGACCCCGGGCAACATCTCTTCAGCGCGGTACACACCTCAGCGGCCAGGGCGGCACGATCGGTCTCTCTCGCCATGACGCACACCGTAGTCCGCCCCCCGCGTCACACCAATCCGTCGGTGAGGCGGCTGTCCGGGGCTGCCCGTGGTCGTTGGGGACGAAGCGGGCCAGGTCGCCGGCCGGGGCGGGGCACAGCGCGGGCAGGGAAGTCTCACGGTGAGGGTATGGGCAGCCCTGGGGTGCTCTTGATCGTCTTCATGGTGAACTGCGAGTTGGTTCGGGCCACCCCCGGCAGACCGGTGAGTTCGGCCATGTAGAAGCGCTCGTAGGTCTGGAGGTCGGGTACGGCGACCCATAGCAGGTAGTCGGGCTGGCCGAACAGCCGCAAGCAGTGCACCACCTCGTCGAGCTCGGCGACTGCGGCTTCGAACGCCTCGATGGTGCCTCTGTCCTGCACCGCCATCTCGACGTGCAGCAGCACGTGGAACCCGCGGCCTACGGCGGCAGGGTCGGCCGCCGCGTGGTAGCCGGTGATCACGCCGCTGCTTTCGAGTTGCCGCACCCGGCGCAGGCACGGAGAAGGGGACAGGCCCACGAGGTCGGCCAGCTCGGTGTTCGCGAGGCGCCCGTTCTCCATCAAGTGCGCGAGAATTGCTCGATCCGTCTTATCCATAGCATTCCATGCTAACGACTGCGACTATTGAGGGCATCTTTGGCATCCCGTGCGGCAGGGTCGTGGCTAGCATGCCCCTATCAACGCGCCCACCACGTACCCGGAGACGCTGATGCCCGACAAGCCGATACTCGGACTGGACAAGGACGACAGAGAGACGGCAGACCGACTCCTGGCCGCGTTCTTCGACGACTACGAGCAGTCCATTGCCCAGCGTCCCCTCGTGCCCGAGGTGGACCGCGAGGTTCTCGCCGACCTGCTGGCGACGCCGTTCCCCGACAAGGGCATCGGAGTGGAGGGACTCTTCCGCGAGATCAACCAGAAGATCCTCCCGAACTCGACCACAGTGGCCCATCCGCGGTTCCTCGCCTACGTGCTCGGCCCGCCCAACGGCATCGCGCCATACGCTGAGGCGATCGCCGCCACCATCAACCAGAACTGCAACTTCTGGCAGCTCTCGCCGGCCGCGAGCGTGGTCGAGCGCGCCGTCATCACCTGGCTGTGCGGGCTGTTCGGTTACGGTGATCAGGCGGGCGGGATCCTCACCGGAGGCGGTTCGATCGCCACCCTCAACGCCCTTACCACCGCCCTGCACGCCCGCCGCCCCCGCTTCCGCGAGCAGGGCCTGCAGACGGCCGGTTCCCAGCTGGTGGTGTACACCTCCGCTGAAGCACACCGGTGTGTCGACAAGGCCGCCGCCATCCTGGGCATCGGCCTGAACAACGTCCGCCATATCCCCACCGACGACCGGTACCGCATGCGCGTCGACGTCCTGGAGGAGACCATCCGCGCTGATCGGGCAGCCGGGCTGGAGCCGTTCTGCGCCGTCGCCACCCCGGGAACGGTCACCAGCGGCTCCATCGATCCGATCGCCGACATAGCGGATGTGTGCACGCGCCAGGATCTGTGGCTGCACCTTGACGGCGCATACGGCGCGCTGTTCGTGCTGTCCGAACGCAAACGTGAGGCCTTCGCGGCGTGCGCTCGAGCGGACTCCATCGCCCTCGACCCGCACAAGCTGCTGTTCGCCCCCCTGGAGGCGGGCTGTCTACTGGTACGCGACCGCACCCAGCTGGCGCAGGCCTACGCCTTCTCTTCCTCGTACCTCACCGTGGCAGAAGACCCCCTGATGGTCGATTACATGGACTACGGACCCCAACTGTCCCGCGGCTTCAAGGCGCTCAAGGTATGGAGCGCCCTGCAGTCCTTCGGCGTCGACGCCTTCCGGGCCGCGATAGACCATATGCTCGACCTCGCCCGGTACATGGCCGACCTCATCGAGGCAGCTCCGGATCTGGAGCTCATGGCGCCCGTACCGCTGACAGCCGTCTGCTTCCGGATCAAGGGCGCCACCGAGGCCGACCACACCGCCGTACTCGCCACACTGATCGAGGAAGGCACCGCGCTCCTCGGCCCGGCACGCCTCGACGGCCGCCACGGCATACGGGCCTGTGTCACCAACCACCGCACCACCCGCAACGACATTGAACTGATCCTCACACGCCTGTCCGACATCGCCCGCCACCACCGTGGGCCGGTCGGCGACGCCTTGGAGGTGGCCCTGTGAGAGGCGATCCGGCCCCGGAAACCGACCCGGCACGTGCGATGTTCGCCACCGACTGGGCCTCTCAGGGCATGGGCATGGAACTCCTGGAGACGGGGGACGGCTCTGCCCTTGTCCGGATGACCGTGACAGCGGCCATGATCAACGGCCACGGTATCGCCCACGGCGGTTACATCTTCGCGCTCGCCGACACAGCGTTCGCCTGTGCCTGCAACAGCCACGGCCCCGTCACCGTCGCGGCAGGCGCCGACATCGCGTTCACCGCCCCCGTCGAGGAAGGCGACGTCCTGACAGCATCCGCCGGTGAACGCACCCGATTCGGCCGCAGCGGAATCTACGACGTGACCGTTCTACGGGGTGCGACAGTCATCGCCGAGTTTCGCGGGCGCAGCCGCGTCATCGAGAAGGCCCCGGAACAGTGACCGGAAATCGGGAAACGGGTGGGCGCAGTGCTCGGCGGAGCCCCTCGATCACAAGAGGGATGCGGTGGACGACGGACGCGTCACCTGCACACGTGTACACACCTGTCCGCTGAAGTCAGTAACCGCGTAGCCGTCGCGCAGAGGTACCATCCACCACCAACATGAAAAGGCGCCCAGACGAAGGAGCTTGTGATGGCCACCTCTGCCGACAACACCAGCCTCAAAACCCAGTACACGGCACAGATCACCGCCGACCTCGAACGCAACGCAGCCGAACACGAACGCCTCAGCGCCGACATCGCGACGATGCAAGGACAACTGTCGGCGTTGGAGAACAACCGGGCGCTCCTGCTCAGCATGCGGCAGACCCTCGACACCGAGGCCACCGGTGACGCACCGGACGACACCGGCGTCAGCGGTTTGCAGAACGGCTCGTCCCCCACACGGAAGTCCGCGCCGCTGTCGGCACGCAAGCCGAAGAAGAAGCCCGACACGACCAGCGGAAAGAGGAAAGAGGCGGAGTCCGGCAGGAGCCGGACCAAGCGGGCGCGAGAGGGTGTGCCCACGCTCGGGGACCTCCTCCGCGACGACCTCACCCAGCACGGTGAACCGCGCTCCGCGGCCGAAATCACCGCCGCCCTCACCCAAGTCCTCCCGGACCGCGAGATCAAGGCCACAGTCGTGCGCAGCACCCTCGAGTCACTCGTCGCCAAGGGCCAAGCACACCGCACCAAGCAGCAGAGGTCGGTCTACTACTCGGCTGCCGCCCCGGAAGCGGCCGCTGGTACGGCCGACCCCAGCGATGCGACCGCCTCCTGAGAAGCCTCGACACGATCCGGCGTGGCTGTCCGGCCGTCACCGCCCATGTTGACGGCTTTCTTGTGAAGGTGCGTCGCATGCGTGACGGACCTCTGTGGCTGATGGCCGTCGGTCTCCGATGGCCGTCTGTCTCCGATGGCCGTCTGTCTCCGATGGCCGTCAGGCGGAGACGTCGCCGTGCGATTCGATGCGCTCGATCGTCTGCTCGCTCCATGCCCGGATGGCATCGGCCTGCCGCGGAGTGAGCGTGTCGAAGAAGTGGCGGCGGATGTTGCCGGCGTGCCCGATGATGGCACTCTGCACGGCACTACGCCCCTCGGCGGTCAGCTTGATCCCGGTACGGCGGCCGTGGGCGCCGCTTTCGGTCCGTGCCACGAAACCGCGCTTCTCCATGCGGGTCAGCTGGTGCGAGACTCGGCTCTTCTCCCAGCCGAGCGACTCGGAGAGCTCGCCGACGCGCAGCTCGGGCCCGGCCGCGCGCCACAAGGTCATCAGCACGCTGAACTCGGCCTTCGAGATGCCGAACTCACGCTGGAGGGCACGGTCGAGCTCCTGGGCGAGCAGCCGCTGCGCGCGCGTCCAAGCGCCCCAGAGCTCCCACTCCTCGGGGTCCAGGTCGCGGGTCTCCGTCATGGCGGAAATCCTACCCGCCGGAGCCCACACAGTTGACGCATCAACACCATCGCCTAGAGTTGATGCGTCAACTGCGTGAGAGGAGCTCACCCGATGAGGACATTGGTACGCGGCGGCATGGTGGTCAGCATGGACCCGGCCGTCGGCAATCTCCCGCAGGGGGACCTGCTCATCGAGGACGGCCGGATCGCGGCGGTCGCCGCCGACGTGGACACGGCCGACTCGGAGGTCGTCGACGCCCGCGGCAAGATCGTGATGCCCGGTTTCGTCGACACCCACCGGCACACCTGGCAGACCGCCTTCCGTGGCATCGGCGCCAACTGGACATTCCGCGAGTACGGCGTCGCCATGCACGGCACGCTCCGGCCGCACTACCGGCCGGAGGACGTGTACCTGGGCAACCTGCTGGGCCGGATCGAGGCACTGAGCTCGGGCGTCACGACCATGCTCGACTGGTTCCACTGCTCCGACCGCCCGGAGAACGCCGACGCCGCGATCCAGGCGCTGCGTGACGCGCCCGGCCACTCGGTGTTCTGCTACGGCGCGGGCGTGGCCGACGAGTCGATCGCCACCGAGGTCAAGCGGGTACGGTCCCAACTGCCGGACGAGGGCATGGCGTTGGGGCTGCGCGGTCCGCAGCGGTCCTCGATGGACACTACCGCCGCCGATGTCGCGCTGGCACGGGAACTCGGGCTGCGGGTGAGCGTCCACGTACACGCCGCCACGGGCTGGCCCAGCGGTGACCGCCCCATCGCGGACATGCGTGACCGCGGACTGCTCGACGACCGCACGACCTTCGTACACGGCAACGGCATCTCCGACGACCAGGTGGCGATGATGGCCGACGCGGGCTGCTCCGTGTCGATCAGCCCGGACGTCGAGCTGAAGATGGGCTTCGGCTGGCCCGAGACCGGCCGCATGCTGGCCGCCGGAATCCGCCCGTCACTGTCCGTCGACGACTGCCCGTCCGCCGGTGGCGACATGTTCGCCACCATGCGCACGGCGTTCTCCGTCCAGCGTGGTCTGAACGGCGGCCTCACGGCGCGGGACTTCGTCGAATTCGCCACGGTGGACGGCGCCCGCACGTGTGGACTCGACGCCCGGACGGGCAGCCTCAGCGTCGGCAAGGACGCCGACTTCATCCTCCTCGACGCCGAGGACCTCACGGTCTTCCCGGTCACAGATCCCATCGGCACGGTCGTCTCCGCCGGTCACCCCGGGCTGGTGGACAGCGTCTTCATCGCCGGAAAGCCGGTCAAGCGAAACGGCCGGCTGCTCGACGCCGACCTGCCGGCGTTGCGCACCCGGCTGCTGGAGTCCCGCGCCCGGGTTGCCGAAGCCGCGGGCGTGACGCTCGACGGGTCCTGGGCACCGACCGCCGGCGCGCCGAGGCGTTGATCAGTCGGCGGGCGAAGCGGCCTGCAGACGCACGCGGACGAACTCGGCGGCCCCGACGGTCTCCGGGAAGCACAAGAGGCACGGGATGAATCCTGGTCGGAGCTGGAAATCCCGCCGCGCCGGCTGACTCAAGCACGCGGAGTGTGCAACTTGTCGACGCTGATGAAGAGCAACACACGCTTCTGTGCCCGGCCACCAAACCACGGGTACGGTCGCCCCAGATACTTGTGCGCCACCTCGTTGATGTGCTCCTCGGCGCCCTCCGTCGTGGAGCGCACGACTCGGCCGCGGACCGCCCAGTAACGCGCTGGCGCGGCCGGGTCCGCGATGGCGACGGCGACTCGCGGGTCACGCTCGATGTTCCGCGTCTTCTGATGGGTGGCCACCGTATTGACGATGATGTTCTGCCCGTCGGTGTCGACCCAGGTCTCGGTGATCTGGGGCGAACCGTCGGGCATGAGGGTCGTCAGGAAACAGATGGCCGGTGTGTGCAGTACATCGACCAGATCATTCGGCAGTGGCACGGCTGGCAACCTTCTCATCCGACGTTGTTGATGGGACCCTATAAGGGCGATCGACAACCCTTTCCTCCGGCCGTTCAAGGCCCCTCGACTGAGCACGACAGACGTGGCGCCGCGGGCGGGCGGATCGCTGCCTTTCGTTCAGTCCCCCGAGTATCCGAAGATTCCCACGTGGCTGGGTTCGCCGTCGGTGTAGAGGATGACGTACAAGCCGGTCCACCGCATCCGGCACTCGTCGGTCAGCACCTGGTCGAGGTTCGGCTGGATCGACCCGTCCCTGTTGCGGGCGAGCAGTTCCTGGAACTGGGCAGGCGTCGGCCGGTCGGTGCCGAAGTGATGCCGTATGCGCTCGTGCCGGAGTGGCCGTAGCGTCCCGGAGTCGTCGGGATCGTACGGGTCGGGTGCCTCGGCCGTGTGGACCACCTCGCCGATGTCGAGGATCGTGTGTGTGCCCTCGTCCCAGAACTCATCGGTTTCCTTGGCCGCGTCGAGCTCGTCCAACGACGACGGTCGCGGCAACGACTCGTCGCCCGCGACGCCGTATTCGGCCCGGGTTTCCCAGGGCCAGATGTAGTCGCCGCTCGCCAGGACTTGCTTCTGCACCGCGACCAACGTCGCCTCGACACCGCCCTGGTACCGAGTCAGGTAGTCCCAGCCGCTCGCGCCCATCGCCAGCCTCCCGTGGTGGGTGTGTGAACGCCCGCCACCGTAGTGGTGCGGTCCGACAACGGGGCTCGAGACCGCCACCTCTCGGACAGCGGGCGGCAGCGGCCGTCCGCGCCCAGGTGGCTCTCTAGGCCCGGTAGGCGGCGGAGACCTGGCCTGCCAGGACGGCGAACGGCATGTCGAGGGCGGCGTAGAGGGCGCCGGATTGAGCGGCGGCGTTGTCGGCCAGAGCCTCCACCATGAGAGTGGCGTAGTCGCTGACGATGACGCCCGCCTGCTGCATGCGCAGCAGCCCGGCCTCCCGCTTGGCCTGACTGAAGGTGCCCGAAGCATCCACGGCGACGTACGCGTCGTATCCGGCGGCCGTGGCAGCGATCGCGGGCAGCGCCGCGCATACCTCGAGCGACACGCCAGCGAAGATCAGCTTCTTCCGGCCGGTGGCCTCAATGGCCTCGCGGACCCGGCCGTCGTGCCAGGCGTTGACCGTACTGCGGTCGATGATCTCCTGCCCCGGCAGCGCCTGGACCAGTTTCAGGCGCGGTCGGCCCCCACATGCTGTCGGCCGCGGTGGTGGTGACGACCAGCGGGATGTCAAGTACGGTCGCCGCGCGTGCCAGCGCCAGGACAGGGCGTGTCATCCGGAACCCGGACGACAACACCCGAGCCCACCAGCGGCGATCAAATCCGCGGGCCACACGGCACCATGACGGATGCCGCCCCCTTGCTGCCTGGCAGCAAGGGGGCGGCATCCGGGCGTCGGGCCGGTCCGCGGGCCAGGACGGTGTGCGGACAGCGCATACGAGAACGGCCCGGGATCGGTTCGGGATCGGTTCGGGCCCGCAGCCCGTCTACGCGGCGACGCTCCCGCGCGCGAACACCTTTGCCGTCTCGGTCACCCGGCGTCCCAAGTGTCCGGCCGTGGCCACGTCGGCCTTGTGCACGGCTTCCGGACCCTCGTCGCTGTTGGTCTGGGCGGCCGCGCCCGCGAAGACGCCGAGGCGGTTGAGGTCGTGCTCGGATGCCGTGCTGCTGTTCCAGCCGGGGTGCAGACCGAGGTTGACCCAGTGCATACCGTGCTGACCGGCGAGGATCTGGAAGAACTGCAGGGTGTGCAGCTTGTCGCCGCTCTTCGAGGCGGAGTTGGTGAAGCCGGCCGCCAGCTTGTCCTTCCAGGCCAGTTGGAACCAGCGCTTGGAGGACGCCTCGGCGAACACATGGAAGGCGCCGGACGCGGTGCCCATATAGGTGGGCGAACCGAAGACGATCGCGTCGGAGCGGTCCAGCGTCTCCCACTGTTCGTCGGTGATCTCGTCCACCTTGATCAGGTGCACCTCGGCGCCGGCCTCGGCGGCGCCGGCGCGGACGGCCTCGGCGATCACGGCGGTGTGGCCGTAGCCGGAGTGGTACGCGATGGACACTACGGGGGCGGGGGTGGTCACGATGAATTACTCCTCTGGGGGCATTCGCATAGCCCGAACGGGCAGCTCGAAAGCAGTGACCACAGGAAAGCACTAACTTCTGGTTAGCGCAACCTGATGGCCAGCGCTGTCTTCGCGTATGCTTACGTCATGAGCGGCATGACCGAGGAGCAGGAGCAGATCGACCTCGCGTACAGCGTGTTCGACAAGGGATGCCCGTCGCGCGGCACGCTGGAGCACGTCACGGGCCGCTGGGGCGGACTGACGCTCGGCACGCTCCACGAGGGTTCGCTGCGCTTCAACGAGCTGCGCCGCCGCGTCGACGGGGTGAGCGAGAAGATGCTGTCCCAGACCCTGCACGCGCTGGAGCGCGACGGCCTGGTGCACCGCAAGGCCCGGCCGACCAATCCGCCCCGCGTGGACTACGACCTGACTCGCCTGGGCCGCCAGGTCGCCGAGCGGCTACTCGACCTCATCCACTGCGTGGAGGGTTCGATGGACGACATCCTGGCGGCCCGCGAGGAGTACGACGCCCGGCCGCTGTCGTGAGTCTTCAGCCGCGGAACACGTAGAACGCCCTCACACGTAGAACGCCCTCGCGGCTCCGTGGCGCCCGCAAGGCGGAGGCCGACGTCGGCACGGAGACCGGAGGGGCTGTCCCGTAGCGACTGGGCCCGGTTGAGGCGATCTAGATGTGGCAGGTGTGATCACGGCGTCGGAGTCGTCCTGGACAGGTCCGTTCACCGGGCTGAGTCCGCGTTCCTTCTGCAAGTTGGTTACCGCGGTACGCCGTAACCGCGAGCGACGGGCGGCGAGGGCGGCGGCCGCGGGAGCTCTCGCTCGAAGACCGCACCTTGATCATCCCGCGCCGGTGCCAGGCCGGGCAGGGCCAGCTCCCGGCCCGGCAAGAGAACGACAACAGGGCATCGCCCGTCTACACAACCTCGCCCTCGCTGGGTAGCGACTCAGGCATCGCCCTGAATCCGGGCGTGCAGGTGCATGTCATGCCAGCCATCCTCATGCAGAAGCGCACTGCGCCGAATGCCCTCGAACGCAAAGCCGGCCTTGGTCGCCACCTTGCAAGACGCCTCGTTGCGGTCGGAGTGCGCAAGTTCCAGACGGTGGAAGCCCGCCTCCTTCATTGACCAGATGGACAACACCGTGAGAGAGCGCGGGGCAACCCCTTGGCCGCGTGCGTGGGGCAGAACCCAGTACGCACATTCAGCAAGCCCTTGAAAGAGGTCCATCCGGCGCAAGGCCACCCGGCCCAGGACCTCGCCACCGACTGCGCTGGTGACCGCCCACTGGGCCCCGCGCTCCTCCCGCCACTGCCGGCCGGCGGCCACGATCCACTCCTGGGCTTCCGCCCGCGAGGTCATGCGACGCACAGCCCAGCGCCGGATCGACGCGTCTTCGAAGGCACTCCGCAAGACCAGGGCGTCATCGACCGCCCAAGGCCGCAACAGCAGCCTCCCATCGGACGACAGGAGCGAAGGCTGGACCGAACCGGACAGACTTCCCGCCGAGATGACAGGCGCGATCAAGAGACTCATGGCCAACATCATCACTATGCCGAGAGTTGGACACCAACCCCCCTTTCCCCGCCGGGAAAACAACCCGCTGATCAATCATGGAAGATCAATTACGGGAACGCCCGCAGCAGGGCCTCGATATGTTCTCGATGCGATGGGCGTCCAGGGTCTGTGTCGGCTCCCTCAGCCCTTGCGGGCCTTGATCTCTTCGGTGAGTTGGGGGACGACCTCGAAGAGGTCGCCGACGACGCCGTAGTCGACCAGGTCGAAGATCGGGGCCTCGGCGTCCTTGTTGATCGCCACGATCGTCTTCGAGGTCTGCATACCGGCGCGGTGCTGGATCGCCCCGGAGATGCCGCTCGCGATGTACAGCTGCGGGGACACGGACTTGCCGGTCTGGCCGACCTGATTGGTGTGTGGGTACCAGCCCGCGTCCACCGCGGCACGCGAGGCGCCGACGGCCGCGCCCAGGGAGTCGGCCAGGGTCTCGATGAGCGCGAAGTTCTCCGCACCGCCCACACCACGGCCACCGGAGAGCACGATCGCGGCCTCGGTCAGCTCCGGACGGCCCGTCGACTCACGCGCCGTACGGCCGGTGATCTTCGTGCCGGTCGCCTTCTCGGAGAAGGACACAGCGAGGGCCTCGACCGTGCCCGCGGCCGGGGCGGCCTCCACGGCTGCCGAGTTCGGCTTCACCGTGATGACCGGGGTGCCCTTGCTGACCCGGGACTTGGTGACGAAGGAGGCGGCGAACACCGACTGGGTGGCCACCGGACCCTCGTCGCCGGCCTCCAGGTCGATGGCGTCGGTGATGATGCCCGAGCCGATGCGCAGCGCCAGACGCGCGGCGATCTCCTTGCCCTCCGCGGAAGACGGGACCAGGACGGCGGCCGGGGACACCCGCTCGTAGGCGACCTGCAGGGCGTCCACCTTCGGCACGACCAGGTACTCGGCGTACTCGGCGGCGTCGTGCGTGAGGACCTTCACCGTGCCGTGCTCGGCGAGCGTGGCGGCGGTGTCGGCGGCGCCGCCTCCCAGCGCGACGGCGACCGGCTCGCCGATGCGACGGGCCAGGGTCAAAAGCTCCAGCGTGGGCTTGCGGACGGCACCGTCCACGTGGTCGACGTAGACGAGAACTTCAGCCATGGGAACGGATCTCCTCGCGGATTGCGCAGTCTGAGGGACGGGTGGTGAGGCTCATGAGCCTTAGATGAACTTCTGGCTCGCGAGGAACTCGGCGAGCTGCTTGCCGCCCTCGCCCTCGTCCCTGACGATCGTGCCCGCGGCGCGCGCCGGACGCTCCGCCGCGGCCTCGACCGTGGTGGAGGCACCCCCCAGACCGACCTCCTCGGTGTCGATCTCCAGGTCGGCCAGGTCCCAGGACTCCACCGGCTTCTTCTTGGCCGCCATGATGCCCTTGAACGAGGGGTAACGCGCCTCACCCGACTGGTCGGTCACCGACACGACGGCCGGGAGCCGCGCCTGAAGCCGCTCGGAGGCGGCATCGCCGTCCCGGCGGCCCTTGACCGTGCCGTCCTCGACCGACACCTCGGACAGCAGGGTCGCCTGCGGCACGCCCAGCCGCTCGGCCAGCAGCGCGGGTACGACACCCATGGCGCCGTCGGTGGAGGCCATCCCGGAGATCACCAGGTCGTAGCCGGCCTTCTCGATCGCCTTGGCCAGCACCAGCGAGGTGCCGATGGCGTCGGTGCCGTGCAGCTCCTCGTCCTCCACGTGGACCGCCTTGTCGGCGCCCATCGACAGCGCCTTGCGCAGCGCGTCCTTGGCGTCCTCCGGGCCGATGGTCAGCACGGTGACCTCGGCGGCGTCGGCGGCCTCCGCGATCCGCAACGCCTGCTCGACCGCGTACTCGTCGAGCTCGGAGAGCAGACCGTCCACGCCGTCCCGGTCGACGGTCAGGTCATCGGCGAAGTGCCGGTCGCCAGTGGCGTCGGGCACATACTTCACAGTGACGACGATTCTCAGGCTCACCAAGTGCCCCTTCGCAGTGCTTGATGTGTGCCGACGACGTGAGTCCGTGTTATCGCAAGGTCAGCCGGCGATCACCTTCGGCACTCAGTTACCTCAGTCAGCTAATTCCGGACTCAGTTCCTCATTGTGCACACTGAGTACGGGCCACCGATCGTGTCATCGGTCACACAGCCGGCTGTCCGTTCACCGAATGGCGGTGACGCGCAGGGGCGCCCGGAAGGACAGCAGACCCAGTACGGGAGATTCGGCCCCACCCATGCCGCCACCTCGATGTCCAGCGGCTCACCGTCGGGCAGGCGGTGACGGGCCAACGCCCCGACGGACGAGGTGGGAAGGGCAGCGCCGCCGCGGACCGTGTCGGTCAGCCATTGGTGGAACTCGTGGTCACCTCCGAAGGAGCGAGGCCGATCGGCCGGGTTTCCAGGACGGACAACAGGGCCGGTACGTCGGCCAGTCCTCGCAACATGTCGTTGAGGTGGGTGCAGGTGCTCGTACCACCGAAGGTCTCCCGGACGTGGCGGCGCAGTCCGGAGAGCGGCCGGCCGGCGAGGCCGCCCGCGCTCGCCGCGGCTGCTGGGCACTCGACCCAGGGCAGGACGCGAGGTGCCGCCTCGCAGGAGACGACCGTGGCGGCGGACGTGTCGATGACCGCGCTCAGCAGGTACTCATGGATGACGGTCTCGGTGCCGTCCGGCAGCACGTATGAGTCCCGGAAAAGCCCGTCGACGGTCGCGCCGCGCCCTGGGCGCACGTCTGTGCGGCGAGCCCTGCGCATGGCTCCTGGCGGCAGTTCGGCGGTGTCGTGCCAGGCGAGTGGGTCGTTCACGACGGTGAGCGGGAGGGCTTCAGGGCCCGTGACGACGGGCGGTTTCCTCTCGCGGCGCAGCTCGACCATGATGGTCCCACCCGTGGCGAAGCCGGCGCATTGGTTCTCCCGGAACGCCGGACGGCCTCCCGACTCGACCGGGCCGGTGCGGTCCGCGTTCACCGCGTGCCCGGAGACGAGCGTGACCACGGGGAAGTCGTCCAGGAGCAGATGGAGCAAGTCGTGCTCGGCGGTCAGCGACGGGTCGCACTCGTTCAGTCGGGCCCGGAACCCCGAGGAGGTACGGGTGCCGATCAGGGCGGCGAGCCCTGGGCGAAAGGGTTCGGTCGTCAGTTCCTCAAGCACCCGCGCACCGGCGAAGTCGACCACGGCATGACAGGCAGCCTCCGCCACCACGCTCACCGTCCCATCGGCGGCGGTGCGGAGATCGCGGCCCCGGCCGGCCAGAACGAGCGGACCGTCCGAACCGGCGGGCCTGAGCATGTCGATGGTGGTGGTACGACGAATCGATCCTGGTGAGCGGGCAGGGCTGCCCCACGTCGGCTCGTGTATGCCGTGCCGGGGGTGCAGTTCACGCGGCGGGCTGGTCATGATTCTCCTCGGTCAGCGGCTCCCGGCGCAGTGCGGTCGGCCATGCGGGGGCAGGCCCCCACGCATACGGACACGCATACGGAGCGGAGGGCGCGTCGACGCCGACAACCGCTGTCCGATCTCGCAGGTCCATGTAAGCTTCCGTCCGCCCGACGCCACACTTGCGACACACACCGAAAACATTATTTTCAATCCTTGAATCGAATCGCGCCGACGGTCCTGCTCCAGGACCCGAAGAAGGCACCCGCCGGGCTCCGGGTCACCGGCGTATAGACCGTCAGGGCCGCTCCTGCCAGCCTGCCGCCGCAACCGTTGTCGTCGCTCCGAGCGCCCTCAGCACGAAGTCGCGCACACGGGCGGCGGCCTCGGTCGCGCTCATGGACGCCGTCGGCGCCATCTGCTCGTCAAATGCCTGCGCGATGACGGCCCGGATGAACCGGGCGTCGGACTCGGGCTCGGCCCACGGGAACGAGCCGTCCTGGCGCCCTCGGTGCAGGATCTGTGCCAGAGCGGCCTCCTGCCCTGCCGCCACCCGGGCCCGCTCCGCGGCGTAACCCGCGGTGCGCTGGGCTCCCTCGGAGGAGAGAATCCGCACGTGCTGGCGTCGGCGCGCCTCTGACGTCAGGCGCAGCATCGCCTCGACCCAGCCCTGCAGCGCCTCCACGGGGGTGGCCGCACTCGCCGCAGCACTCTGAAGCTCGGTCAGCAGCCGCTCGCTGTCCCGCCGGAACATGGCGAGGAGCAGATCGTCCTTGGAGTCGAAATGCCGATAGAACGCTCGTGTCCCCAGCCCGGCGGTACGCAGGATCTCACCCACCGAGGCGCCTGCGCCCCCCACCTCGGCCAGGCAGCGGTAGGCCGCCTTGATGATCCGCTCGCGCTCAGCAGACTCCGTCGGCACGGGCGCGGCCTCCTCTCCAGCTACCCCGCACGAAAACCCGGGACGACCAGGGTAACCGTGATGGACGTGAGTGCTCGCCGAGCGTACGGACGCCCCTGATACGTACGGCGTCCTGCGACGGCGTGGTGGGACTCCGTGACCTACGCAGCCGGGAGCATGCCGGTCGCGGCCCGCTCCCGCAACCGGTCCGGCAGCGCGACCAGCGCTTCGGCGGCTTTGGCGCGGCGCAGATAACGGTGGGCGGGGTGCTCCCAGGTGAAGCCCATGCCCCCGTGCACCTGGAGGCAGCCCTGCACCACGACGACCGCTGTCTCCAGCGCCTCGGCGGCAGCCAAGGACACCGCGGTGTCGGTGTCCGGGCCGAGCTCGTCGAGTGCGCCGGCCGCGGCGGCGACCAGGGCCCGCGCCGACTCGACGGCGACGAGCATGTTCGCGCAGCGGTGCGAGACGGCCTGGAAGGAACCGATGGCACGGCCGAACTGCTGCCTGGTCCTGGCGTACTCCACGGCG
Organism: Streptomyces iranensis; assembly: GCF_017874715.1. GTDB lineage: Bacteria > Actinomycetota > Actinomycetes > Streptomycetales > Streptomycetaceae > Streptomyces > Streptomyces iranensis. The sequence continues at coordinate 158,187 of NZ_JAGGLR010000032.1, forward strand.
AGGTCCATCGCTTCCGCGGCGACTCCCACGGCGTCCGCGGCCAGCAGGACCAGTGCGGCGCGTTCGGCGGAGCGCAGTACGTCGTCGAAGGCGTCGGGGCCGGCCACCAACCGGGCCGGGCAGGCCGTCAGTCCGACGGCGCCCAATGGACGGGTCGGGTCCAGGGCATCGACAGGCGTCATCACGCAGCGGTCCTGCGGTTCCACGGCGAAGAGCGCGGGGCCCACACCGGTCTCCGCCGCGACCAGGAACACGGCGGCGCACGGCGCGTCGGCGATCACCGGAACGGTTCCGTCCAGGGTCCATCCAGCGGAGCCTTCCACGGCCAGCACCCCTTCGGCCGGAGTCCAGCCGTCAGTGGTGCGTCCGACGGCGAGCGTGGCCGTCATGCCCTCGCTCCCGACGCGGCCCAGCAACCGCGCGGCCTCGTCGGTCCCCGCCGCCACCAACGCGGTCCGGGCGGCGACCACCGACACCATGGGCACTGGCGCGAGCCGGCGCCCCAGCTCCTCCTGCGCGGCGACCGCGAGTGAGAAGCCGGCGCCTTCTCCCCCGTTCTCCTCCGGGACCGTCAGTCCGGGCACACCCATGGCCACGAGCTCCCGCCACAAGTCCCGGTCCCAGCTCTCGGGCCCGTCGGCCAGGGCGGCCACCGTCTCGATGTCGCAGCGCCGGCGCAGCAGTCCGCCGAGCGTCTCCCGCAGTTCCTTCTCGGTCTCCGCGTCGGCGGTCATCAGCGCACCTCGTACTTCCGGCTCTTGGCGGCTTCGCGGTCGGTCTGGGCCTTGCCGATCGGGTTGCCGATCTGGGTGTAGGCAAGGCCGGTGGCCAGCGCCTGGCTCCGTCCGGTGTCCAGGGATTCCCAGATCGCCTTCACGCTCCCCTGGACCGCGACGGGCGGTTTCGCCGCGATCAGCGCGGCCAGTTCGTGCGCCCGCTGCCTCAGCCGCGTCCGCTCGACGACCTCGCTGACGAAGCCGATCTCGCAGGCCCGGCGTGCCGACATCCGCTCGTCGTTGCCGAGCAGCACCATCCGCAGCACTTCCCCGATCGGGATGCGGCGGGCGAGCCCGATCGGCTCCAGAGCCGCGACCATGCCGTAGGTGGTGTGCGGGTCGAAGAATGTGGCGTCCTCGTCGGCGATGATGATGTCGGCTTCGTTCAGCCAGTAGAGGGCCCCGCCGGCCACCATGCCGTGCACCGCGCAGACGAGGGGCTTCCAGCAGCGGTTCAGCTTGGGCGACAGGCTGGTGCCCGGATCAAGGTCGCTGAAGGGGTTGCCGTGCCGGTCGATGCCCTCCACCACGTCGACGCCGGTGCAGAAGGCCCGCTCGCCCTCCGCCTGGAGAACCACCACGTGAACGGCGTCCTCCTCGGCCGCGTACCGCCACAGGGCGGAGAAGTCGTCCAGGGTCTGCTGGTTGAACGCGTTCAACCTCTCGGGACGGTTGAGAGTCACCGTCAGGACGTGGTCCTCGCCGAGTTCGGCGAGGATCGTCCGGAAGTCCGGCAGCCCGTTCGTGCCCGGTGGTGGGGTCGTCATGCTTGCTTCCTCCCCGAGGGCAATCCCAGGACCCTCTCGGCGATGGTGTTGCGCTGGATCTCCGCGGTGCCGGCCCCGATGGTCGAGGAGCGGCTCATCAGATATCCGTAGGTCCACCGTCCGCCTTCCGGTGCGGTCGGCTCACGCTGGCCCAGCACGGCGTCGGGTCCGAGCACCCGCAGCGCGACCTCGTGCAGGCGCTGGTCGAACTCGGCGCGGACCAGCCGGTTGACCGAGGCCGCGGGGCCGGGGTCCCGGCCCTGGAGCACGGCGTCGAGGGCTCGTCGGCTGTTGGAGGCGAGAACCCGCACCGATGCCTCGATCCTGGCCAGGTCCTGCCGCACGAGAGGGTCGTTCGCAGCGCCCGAGGTCTTGGCGAGCCGGTGCAGTTCGTTGACGACTCGCCGGAAACGGAATTCGTCGGAGAGAAACGCGGTGGCGCGCTCGTGGCCCAGACTGGTGCGGGCGATGGCCCAGCCTCCGTGCTCCTCCCCCACCAGGTTCTCCACGGGCACGCGCACGTCGTCGAAGTACACCTCGGAGAAGTGCGTGCCGCCGCTGATGTCCTTCAGGGGACGTACGGTGATGCCCCGGCTCTTCATGGGGATGAGCAGGTAGGAGATCCCGGCTCCGCCGGGTCCGGCGGGGCCCGTGCGGATCAGGGCGAACATCCAGTCGGCCAGGTGGGCCATGGTGGTCCAGAGCTTCTGTCCGTTGACGATGTACTCGTCGCCGGCGCGTTCGGCCCGGGTGGTCAGCGAGGTGAGGTCACTGCCCGCGTCCGGCTCGGAGAAGCCCTGGCACCAGAACTCGTCGGCGCGCAGCAGTGGGCGCAGAAACCGCTTCTTCTGCTCAGCGGTGCCGTGCTTGATGAGCGTGGGTGCCACGATGAACGACAGCCCGCAGGGGTGCTTGGGAGCCCGGACGGCCGTCATCTGCTGGTGGTAGGCGATCTGGTCGGCCAGGTCCAGCCCCATGCCGCCGGCCTCGGTCGGCCAGCCGGGAGCGGCGAGGCCGGTCTCCTGCAGCTCGGCGTGGAAGGCACGGGCCCAGGCCAGGCGCTCGGTCTTGTCGCGGGGTGGCCTGCCCGCGTGGGCGTCCAGGAACTCCGCGAGTCGCACGCTCCAGTGCGCTCGGCGCGCGGAGGGCGTGCCGGTGTCCTGAGCCGTGGCGCTGGGCATCGGGCCTCCTTGGGGTCGAAGGGTCAGGGGGTTATGCGGTGGGGACGAGACCGATGTCCTCGGCGACCCTTTCGAGGTGCCAGGAGGTACTGCCGAGAAGCAGTGCCGAGGATCTGGCCCGGCGCAGATAGAGATGGGCGTCGTGTTCCCAGGTGAAGCCGATGCCGCCGTGGATCTGGATGGTTTCGGCGGCGGCGTGGACGTACGCCTCGGAGCAGTAGGCCCCTGCGACCGACGCGGCCAGCCCCTGCTCCCCTGTGGTCGGATCCGACCACAGGCGCGCCGCATCCTGCGCGGCCGCTTTCGCCGACTCCACTTCGTGCAGCAGTTCAGCGCACTTGTGCTTGATCGCCTGAAAGGCGCCGATCGGCCGCCCGAACTGCTCCCGTGTCTTCGCATACTCCACGGACAGCTCCAGGCACCGCTCAGCACCGCCCGTCTGTTCGGCGGCGAGCGCGACAGTCCCCAGGTCAAGCGCTCTGCCGAGAACGGCTGCGGCCGCACCCTCGGCACCGATCAGCCGGGCGGGTGTCCCGTCGAAGCCGACTCGGGCCAGCTTGCGGGTGGGGTCGAGCACGGGCAGCGGCTCGCGCTCCGCCCCTTCCGGCTCAGCGGCGAAGAGCGAGAGGCCCTTGTCCGTGCGCGCGACGGTCAGCAGCAGCCCCGCCGTACATCCGTCGCTGACCCGCTCCTTGGTGCCGTGGAGAAGGTGCCGGTCTCCGTCGGCCCGCGCTGTCGTCCGTATGGCGTCGAAGTCGCGGATATCCGCGTTGTCCTCGGCCACCGCGAGGGTCGCCAGGGCCGAGCCGTCCGCGATGCCCGGAAGAAGCGCGGCGCACGCCGCCTCGTCGCCGCTCTCCAGGAGCACGGCCGGCGCGAGCACCGCCGAGGAGAGGTACGGGGAGCACAGCAGCGTGCGGCCCATCTCAGCCATGACGACCGCGAGTTCGGCGGCGCCCGCACCGGCTCCTCCGAAGCGTTCGGGGACGATCAGGCCGACCAGACCCAGCTCGTCCGCGAGGCGGCGCCAGACCTCGGGATCGTATCCCTCGGCGGTCGCCATCAGCCGTCGTACCTCGCTGCTCGGCGAGGCGTTCTTCAGGAAGGCACGGACGGCCTTGCGGAGTTCCTCGTGCCCGTCGTTCCGGTCGCTCACGGCGCTCATCCCTTCGGCAGGCCGAGGACGCGTTCGGCCAGGATGTTTTTCATGATCTCGGTGGTGCCCGCGGCGATGGTCGAAGCCCGTCCCCGCAGGTAGCGGTGGACCTCGGGACCGTCCCCGCCCGCGATGGCGGAGGGGCCCGCCGCATCCAGCAGGGTCTCGCTGAGACGCTGCGTGGTCAGGCTCCAGCCGAGTTTGATGACGGACTGGGCGGGGCCGGGCTGTGCTCCCGCGCTCAGGGCGTGCAGCACATCCCGGCCGAGCAGGCCGAGGGCGCGGGCCTCGACGTAACGCCGGGCCAGCTCCTGACGCAGCACGGGGTCGGCCACTCCGTCCGGGAAGCCGGACACCGCTCTCTTCACGTCCCGCTGCAGGGAGTTGGCGAGTTCGACGACGCCCGCCCGCTCGTGACCGAGTGTGGTCATGGTGACACGCCAGCCCTCGTTGAGCGGGCCGAGCAGGGCGCCCGCCGGGACGTGCACGTCGGTGAAGAACAGCTCGGCGAACTCGTAGTCGCCCGTGATCTGGCGCAGGGGACGACGTTCGATGCCGGGTGTGTCCAGCGGTACGAGCAGGACCGAGATGCCCTGGTGCGGCCGGGCCTCGGGGTCCGTGCGCGCCAGGAGTACGCAGTGGGTGGCCCGCATGCCGTCCGATGTCCACACCTTCTGGCCGTTGATACGGAAGCCCTCCCCGTCGGGCTCCGCCCGGGTGCGCAAGGACGCGAGATCGCTTCCCGCGTCGGGCTCGCTGAAGCCCTGGCACCAGATCTCCTCCGTGGACAGGATCCGGGGAAGTGAGGCGCGCTGTGCGGGGGTGCCGAAGCGGGAGATGGTGGGGCCGACGTTCTTGATGCCGAAGACTCCGGCGATGGCCGGGGCGTCGACGCGGGCGAGCTCCGCGTCGCACTCCAGGCGGTCCAGGATGCCGAGGCCGCGGCCGCCGTCCTCGACGGGCCAGTGCGGGGCCGCCCAGCCGCGCTCGTGCAGAGCGCGCTGCCAGGCGAGGCGGGCCTCGAAGGAGCGGTTGTCCGGCCAGGCGCGGTGCAGGCCGGGGGCGATCCCGTCGAGGTGGGCCCGGAGTTCTTCGGCTGCCGTACTCATCGTCGCCGCCTTCGTCACTTCGTCGCCGCCTTCGTCACTTGGGGCCGAAGCGCAGAGCGCCGTCGATACGGATCACTTCGCCGTTGAGGTAGTCGTTCTCGGCGATGTGCTGGACCAGGGCCCCGTACTCCTCCGGCCGCCCCATACGCTTCGGGAAGGGCACCTTGGAGCCCCAGGTCTCCTGCGCCTGCTCCTCGGGGGTGCGGAAGGCGGGCGTGAAGAAGGTGCCCGGCGCGATGGTCATGACGCGGATGCCGACCGCCGCCAGGTCGCGAGCGGCGACGAGGCCGAGGCCGACGACCCCGCTCTTGGCCGCGGCGTAGTCGGACTGGCCGATCTGGCCCTCGAAGGCGGCGATGCTGGCCGTGTTGACCACCACGCCACGGGTGCCGGACCCGTTCGGCGTGTTCTTCGCCATCGCCGCGGCCGACAGACGCAGCACGTTGAACGTGCCGGTGAGGTACACGTCCAGAGTGCGTTTGAACAGGTCGAGGGCGTACGGGTTGCCCTCCCGATCCAGCACGCGGGCGTGAGCGACCGGACCGCCGTGCGTGCTGACGGCGATCCTCAACTCGCCCAGACCGCGTGCGACGTCGAGCGCCGCCAGGACACTGTCCTCGTCGGTCACATCGGTCCGGGCGAAGACCGCGTCGTCACCGAGTTCCTTGGCGAGCGCCTCGCCGCGTTCATCGGCGAGGTCGCCGATGACGACCTTGGCCCCGGCAGCCGCGAGACGCCGTACCGTTGCCTCGCCGAGTCCGCCCGCACCACCCGTGACCAGGGCGACTCCACCAGCCAGCTCCATTGCTGCTCCTCGTCTCAGAGTCGGATTGTCTACTCGCCCCGCCACACCGGCGGGCGCTTCTCCGCGAACGCGATCGCGCCCTCGCGCGCGTCGGCGGACTGCAGCACGGGGGTCATGATCGCGGCTTGCCTGTCGAACGCCTCGTCGGCGGACCAGTCGGCCGAGCGGACGATGATCTCCTTGGTGGCGGCGACCGCCAGCGGCCCGTTGGCGGCGATGCGTGCTGCGAGCTCCCGGGCTCCTTCCAGGGCCTTGCCGGGCTCGGTCACCCTGTTCACCAGGCCGTAGCGGTGAGCCTGTGCGGCTTGGAGGAAGTCACCGGTGAGGGCGAGTTCCATGGCGACGGCATAGGGGATCCGCCTCGGCAACCGCAGCAGCCCGCCCGCTCCGGCCACCAGACCGCGCTTGACCTCGGGAATTCCGAACCTGGCGTCCTCAGCGGCCACAACCAGGTCGCAGGCGAGGACGATCTCGCAGCCACCGGCCAGGGCGTACCCCTCGACCGCGGCGATCACGGGTTTGCGCGGGGGCCGCCTGGTGATACCGGCGAAGCCCCGGCCTTCCAGGGCCACCGTCTCACCGGCCACGAACGCCTTCAGGTCCATGCCGGAGCAGAAGCTGCCGCCCGCACCGGTGATGACGGCGGCTGTCAGGTCCCTGCGGGACTCGAACTCGTCCAGGGCCGCGGCGACGCCTTCACTGACGGCGCGGTTGACGGCGTTGCGGGCCTCGGGCCGGTTGATGGTGATGAGCGTGACGCCGTCGGCGTGCTCGACCAGTACCTCGTCGGACATTGCTCGGGGATCTCCTTCAGAAGTCAGCGGGGCGCCATGCGGATGGCACCGTCGAGGCGGACGGTTTCGCCGTTGACGTACGCGTTCTCGATCAGGAACTGCGCCGTATGGCCGTACTCGTCGGGTGAGCCGAAGCGCTTGGGGTTCGGCACGGTCGCCGCCAGGGAGGTCTGGACGTCCTCGCGCAGGGCGTCGAACAGCGGGGTCTTCATCAGACCGGGGGCAATGGTGTTCACACGGATGGAGCGGCCGGCGAGGTCCCGCGCGGCGACGATCGTCATCGCCACCACTCCGCCCTTGGAGGCACTGTAGGCGATCTGACCGATCTGGCCCTCGTACGCCGCCACGGACGCGGTCAGGATGATCACGCCCCGTTCACCGTCCACAGGCTCGGTGGCCGCCATGGCCGCGCCGCCCAGGCGCAGGGCGTTGTAGGACCCCACGAGGTTGACTTCGATCACTTTCCCGAACCCGGCGAGTTCCCCGGGCCGCCCGTCCCGATCGACCGTCCGGAGGGTGTGGTTGATACCGGCACAGTGCACCAGGATGCGCAGCGGACCGGCCTCACCCGCCGCGGCGAGGGCGTCACGGAACTGGTCCTCGTCGGTCACATCGGTGGGGACGAACCGCACCTGGTCCCCCAGTTCGTCGGCGACCTTCTGTCCCGGAGAGGAGGGCAGGTCGGCGATGACCACCTGGGCGCCGGCCCCGGCGAGACGATTGACCGTTCCCAGACCCAGGCCGGACGCACCGCCGGTGACCACGGCGGACATTCCCGCAATACGCATGGAGACCTCCTGAAAGCGGGGGAGCTATTACCTGGCTACCTTACCCCGTGGCAGGTTACCTAGTAAACTATGTTGACTGTTCGGTCATGCCCCCCGCGGGCTCCTCCGGCCGGGCCACCCTGGACAGGCACAGCCGACCCTCGGTGTCGAGCGCGCCGTGGTCGCCGGTCGCGAACCATCTGTCGGCGGTGCCCCTCGCGAACCATCCGTCGGCGGTCAGCGGCTCCCCGGACTGCTCCAGGTAACCGAGGAACAGCTCAGGCCCCCTGCTGAGGATGCGTCCTTCCTGTCCCGGCGGCACGTCCCGGCCCGTGGAGTCCACGATCCGCACCTCGCTGCCCGGGAGCAGGCGCCCGCCCTCCGCACCGCGCAGACACAAAGGATCGCGCGGGGACCCCACGGCGATGGTGGGATGCTCCACCCGGCCGTAGCCGCCATAGGCCGCGACACCGGCCCGCTCGGCCTGTTCCACGACCGCAGGGGTGATCGCCCCGAGGACGTGGCATTCGGCCATCCCGGCCGAGCCGTCCCCGCTGCGGGCGGCCGCGTCCAGCAGCCCGGCGAGATGGAAGCGGCTCAGAGCGGCTGACGTGACGCGATGTCGGTGCACCAGCTCCACCGCGGCGTGCGCGTCCCAGCGCTCGAGGAACACTGTCGGCAGCCCGGTCACCAGCGCGCGCAGCAGGGCCGTCGTGCCCGCGAGGTCACCCGAGCCCGGCGGGGCGAGGTGCACATGGCGGCGGACATCACCCGCCGGTGGCATCGTGGCCAGCTCGGCGGACAGCGAGGCGTGGGTGTGCAGGACGGCTCGCGACGGTGTCGCCCGGGTCGCCGGTGCGTGCAGGAGCAACGCCACGTCGTCCGGGCGGGCAGTCGCCTCGGGAGGCAGCGGCCGGAAGCGTTCCAGCGTCTCCCATTCGAGACCGTCCGCGGGCACGCCCGCCATCGGCCAGGTTCCGGTGACCGCGACGACGTGCCGCAGATGCGGCAGGCCGTCCGCCGCGTTGCGCACCCGGAGCACGTCATGGGAACGCCAGGCCGAGGTAATCAGTGCCACGGCTCGCGATCGACGCAGCGCGCGAGCCACCTCCCCCGCGTCCCAGGCGAGGTCGAGCGGCATCAGAACGGCGCCTCGCAGAAGAACCGCCGCATGGGCGACGGCCTCCTCGACCCGGTGCGGCAGTTGCACGGCGACCACGTCACCCCGGCCGACGCCCAGCGCCGCGAATCCCGCGGCGACGCTGTCCGCGCGCCGGTGGAGCTCCGCGACCGTCACCTCGGCGACCGAGGCGGCACCGTGGAAGACGAGCCGGGCGTGCCCGTGCTCCAGGGCGGCGACGCGGAGGCCGACGGGCGATGAACTCGCCAGGCGCGCCCCAAGGACATCCGCCGGTATCGATTGCCGTGACATGACATTCACTCCGCTCTTCGCCCGCTCTCGCACTCCATCCCGACAGGGCTATCATAGTAAACTAAGTTAGATGAATCTTGAGTGACGGGGAACGAGGAGGGCGATCCGCGGCTCCACCGGGGCGAGCCTGGCGCCGCCCGGCCGAGCGGACGGCGCGGGCGGACCTCCTCCCCCGTCGCCGCCCCGACCGTCACCGTGGTTCTCGAGGCAGCCCCAGCGCCCGCTCGGCCACCACCGTGCGCAGCACCTCATTGGCGCCGCCGGCGATGGTGTACGCCCGTGCGTACAGGAAGGCGTCCTGCCACCAACCGCCGGACACCGCGTCGGGGTCGCCCTCGGTCAGCAGGGCGTCGGCACCCTGGAGCGCCATGCCGAACTCGGCCAGCGCCAGATTGGTCTCACCGAAGAAGATCTTGCCGAGGGGAGCCGCCGCGGGATCCTCCCGGCCCGCCAGCATCTGTGACTGCTGGAGCTTGTTCATGAGGTTGTTCACATGCACCCGGGTGGCGAGCCGTCCGATGTCCTGCCGCACGGAGGCGTCGTCGAGTGCGGGCCCCTCCGCGACGGAGGCGTTCGCCGCGACGCCGAGGACGTCGTCCAGGTACAGGAAGAGTTCGGCCGCATGCCCGGCCACCCCGGTGCGCTCGTGGGCGAGGCTGGACATCGCGACGCGCCATCCGTCGTCGACCTCGCCGATGACACGGTCGGCGGGGATCCGCACGCCGTCGAGGAAGACCTCGTTGAAGTCCGTGGTGCCGGTGATCTCGCGCAGCGGGCGGATGTCGACACCCGGCGAGCGCATATCGAGGGCGAAGGCCGTGATCCCCTTGTGCTTGGGGGCTTCCGGGTCGGTACGGGCCAGTAGGTAGCCGACGTCCGCGTGCTGGCCGTTGGTCGTCCACACCTTCTGGCCGTCGATGACGAACTCGTCGCCCTCCCGTCGGGCCCTGGTGCTCAGCGCCGCCAGGTCGCTGCCCGCGCCCGGCTCACTGAACAGCTGGCACCAGATGTCCACGGCCCCCCTGATGCGAGGCAGGAAGTGGCCCTGCTGCTCCTTGCTGCCGTACTTGATCACGGCCGCCGCGGCGAGCGCGGCGGCACCGATCGGCTCCCAGGTGCGCGCCCGCGTGAGCTCCTCGGCCACGATGAAGGCCTCCAGAGGATGAGCGTCCGGGCGGCCTCCGTACTGCTCCGGCCAGTCGATCCCCAGAAAACCCTCGGCGTACAGCTGGGCCATCCAGGCCCGAATCGCCGGAACGAGCGAGGGCTCCGGAGCGCGTACCCCTGTATGTGCCTTGATTCCCGGCGCATGATCGGTGATGAAGGCACGCACACGGTTCCTGAACGCATCGAGTTCGGGGGAGGTGTCGAGTCGCATGGGTGGCCTCCATCGGGTGCGCCGAGGCCCTCATAGACCTCATCGACTTGGTTAACTTAGTGATAGCATAACCTCCCCATCTGGTGGAGCCGCGTGTCGGGCCTCGACCCGGCGGAGAGAGGGAGCACGGTGGATTTCGAACCCAGCGAAGAGCAGGGGATGCTCCGAGACGTCATTCGGGCCACCCTCAGGGGCCACGCCGGACCCGACCGGGTACGGGACCTGCTCAACGCCGACGAGGACGTGGACCCCGGGCTGTGGCAGCTGGCAGCGGACCTGGGCTGGACGGGCCTCGCGCTTCCCGAGGAGTACGAAGGCACGGGCCAGGGACTGACGGAGCTGGCCCTCGCGGCCGAGGAACTGGGACGGGCTGTGGCCCGCGGCCCGTTCCTCACCAGCGCCCTCGTCGGACTCGCCGTGAGCCGCGGCGGCTCCGCCGAGCTGCGGGCCGAGGTCCTGCCCGCTATCGCGGCCGGAGCCGCCCGCGCGACCTGGGCATTCGCGGAACCAGGGGGCCAATGGAGCACGCGGCACCTGCTCACCAAGGCGACACCCCGACAGGACGGTTTCCTGCTGCACGGCACCAAGTCCACCGTGCAGGACGCCGGCAGCGCCCGCTGGCTGCTGGTCACAGCGCTGCTCGACGGCGAGCCTGCCAACTTCCTCGTCGACCGCCACGCCAATGGCGTCATCGTGCGCCGCCAGCAGTCCATGGACCTGACCCGCAATCTGTACAAGGTGTCCCTGGACCGGGTGCACGTCCCGGTCGGTCATCGGCTGGACGGCGGGCCCCCGGACGTGAGCGCCCTCCGCGACGCGGGAGCCGTCCTGACCGCCGCGGACGCGCTGGGCGCGGCCGAGTGGCTGCTGAACGCCACGCTGGACTACGCCAAGGTCCGGGTCCAGTTCGGGCGGCCCATCGGCAGCTTCCAGGCGATCAAGCACAAGGCCGCCGACATGCGCATGGCCGTTCAGGGCATGCGGGCCGCCGTGTACTACGCCGCCATGGCCGCCGATGCCGGTGCACCCGACGCCGGCCGTGCCGCGAGCATCGCCAAGGCCTTCGCCTCCGAGAAGGCGAGCGAACTCGCCGGCGAGGCCCTCCAGATCCACGGCGGGATCGGTTTCACCTGGGAACACGATCTGCACCTGTACCTGCGGCGCGTCAAGGCCGACGAGGTCCTGTACGGCGACGCCGCCCCGCACTACGAACGCGTGTGCCGACTGCTGCTGGCGGCCCGGCACCCGGTCACCTGAGGCGTCGATGCCCGCAGAGGACCGCCTCGGCCCCCGTGAACTGGCGGACGAAGGCATCACGCGCCTGGAGCTGGCCCCGGACGGGGACCCGGTCGCACCGGTCGTCTTCGTCGACCTGGATCGCTGGGGCCCGCACGATCCGGTGCCCGTACCGGCCGACGAGCCGCACCGCGTACTGATCGGAGTGGCCGAGGCCCCCCTGCCGGACCGCCTCTCGCCCCTGCTGCACACGCTGGCGTTCACGCTCGTACCGGCGGGACAGGGCGCCGGCGGGCCCGAGCGGGTCGGCGTGGCCGACCCCTGGGCAACCGCCGGGAGCGTCGCCGAGTACGCGGGGGCCGCGCCCCGAGCCGCCGTGACGCTGGTCGGCCTGCTCCGACTCACCGAACGGCTGCCGGTCGCCGAGGGCCTGACCGCTGAGTCGCTGGCCTACTCGACACTGTTGGCCGGTCCCGAGTTCAGCGCCTGGCGCGCACGCTCGCCCCGACGGCCGGTGCCGAGCCATCCCGACCCGGTCCTGCTCTCCCGCGAAGGCTCCCTCCTGCGTGTCGCCCTCAACCGGCCGCAACGCCACAACGCCTTCAGCCGGGAGGTGCGGGACGGCCTCCTCGAGGCCCTCGACCTCGCTCGTCTCGATCCGACGATCACCGAAGTGGAGCTGAGCGGCAACGGTCCGTCGTTCTGCAGCGGTGGCGACCTCGACGAGTTCGGTACGACCCCCGACGCGGCGACCGCCCATCTGATCCGCGTCCGGCAGAGCGCCGGCCATGCCGTGCATCGGGCTGCCGGCCGTATCCGGGTCCGGGTGCACGGCGCCTGCATCGGTGCCGGCATCGAGGTCCCGGCGTTCGCGGGCCGGGTCGAGGCCATCCCCGGGGCCTCCTTCCAGCTCCCCGAGCTGCGCATGGGGCTGGTTCCCGGGGCGGGTGGCACGGTGAGCGTGACGCGGCGCATCGGGCGGTGGCGAACGGCGTACTTGGTCCTCAGCGGTGCATCGATCGATGTGCGCACCGCCTTGGAGTGGGGCCTGGTCGACGCCTGTGAAGCCCGCTGAATCACCCGGCCGGCGGGGTGGGGGCGGCGCGGGCGGGGGCCGGCGGGCGCCCCGCGGGGGACACCCGGCCCCCGCGGGCCGGGCCGCGGGGGTCGCGCGGCGCGGCGGCCCCGCTCCCGGGGGGGGGCCCGG
>NZ_JAGGLR010000033.1 GCF_017874715.1 Streptomyces iranensis
GCCGTCTCCACCGTGGACGGGGTGCCGGTGGTCTCCGCCGTAGACGGCGCGTCGGCCGTCTCCACCGTGGACGGGGTGCCGGTGGTCTCCGCCGTAGACGGCGCGTCGGCCGTCTCCACCGTGGACGGGGTGCCGGTGGTCTCCGCCGTGGACGGCGCCTGCCCGGCCTGCGACGGGTCCTGGGTACCCGTCCGTGCCTGGCCGCCGGAAGGGTCCTGGGTGCCGGACGGGGGCGTGCCGAGCGGCGGCAGCAGGCCGTGGTTGACCGGCCGCGTCCGCTCCTGTCCGCTCGGCGGGGGCTTGGGCGCGCCCTTGCCTGCGGCCGGTCCTTCCGGGGGCACGACGACCACCGACGGGACCGGGGCGGGCCGCGTCGGGGGCGGGGGCGGGGCCGGCCGGGTGCTCCGGAAGTCCCAGGGGGCGCGCGGGTTGCCCGATCCGCGCGGGATCGCCGCGAGGAAGTCGCCGCCGCGCTCGTACAGGACGATGGCGTTCCGGCCGTCGGGGGACGCGGTGCCGAAGGTGTCGATCGTGCCGTTCTCGTGCACGAAGGTCACGTGCAGGCCCCTGCCGTTCGCGACCAGTTCGGCGGCGAGCAGGGCCGTTTCGCGGTTCCAGCGGCGGGCGGCCCGCAGATGCGCGCGGATCAGGCCCTTGCGCACGTGTGGGGGCAGCGGCAACGCGGCGGGCAGCCGGCCGCCGCCGCGTTCGAGCTCCCGGCGCAGCCTGTCCGTGAGCGGACGCCGGAACCCGGCCTCGTACAGCTCGTCCACGGTGAACCTGGCCCGCGGGTCGAGCCGGACCCCGGGCGGCAGCGGCTCGGTGTCCAGCACCTCGGCCAGCTCGTCGACGACGTCGAATCCGGAGTCGCCGCCGCGCGGGTCGGCCCCGAGGGCGACCGCGACAGCGGAGTAGAACATGTTTCCCACCCCGATGTCGGTCCCGACCAGGTCGTAGACGAAGCCGTCGGGGTCGGCCAGCGTGCGGGGGCCGCTCGCCGCGTCGAACTTGGGCTGGTCCGCGTAGGTCGCGTCGTCCAGGCCCTCCCAGGTCCACGGGCGGGTGGCGTGGGCGGTCAGCAGGGACTCGTCCACCGGGTCCATGCGCTTCGGCGCGGGCTGCGGCCCCTCGGCCACCGCGTCCGGCCCCACGGCCTGGAAGTGCCCGTCGGCCAGGTACAGCACGACGCGCTCGGCGTCGTCGGGCAGCGGGCGGCGCGGGTCGGGGGCGAAGTCCTGGAACGTGCCGTCCTCGCGGACGACGCGCACGCCCACCCCGTACCGGCGGGCCGCGAGCGCGGGCAGCACGTCGGCGGCGCTGTGGTTCCAGCCGGTGTCGTTCGCGGCGTCCGCGGCGCGCCGCAACTGGGCGGCGGCCAGGCCGCGGCGCTGGGCGGGGCTCAGCGGCTGGTAGCGCCGGTCGGGGGTCGGCCGGTCGCCGGCCGAGTGCGGGATCACGCCGAGGCTGTCGAACTCCCGGCGCTGCGGGGTGTCGGTGCCCAGGTCGAGGGCGGCGGAGTCCAGTTCGGCGACGGCGAAGGTGTCCGACTCGTCCGGGGAGAGGAAGGCCAGCAGCGGGGAGTCCAGCGGCAGCCCGTCCACCACGTCGGCGAACGCGCTCCGCAGCCCGGTGACGTCGAGGGGCGTGCCGTCGGCGCGGGTGCGGGCGGCGGGCAGCGCCTGCTGGAAGGCGCGGTAGAAGGAGTTGTCCGCGGGCACGTCGTGCAGCCGGTGGGTGGTCCCCTCGGGGGATTTCACCGCGGGCGCGCCGTCGTCGAGGGCGGTCACCGGGGTGTAGCGCGGCGGGGCGGCGGGCGGCTCCTCGAACATCTCGTCCCGGGCATCCCGGGGCCGCTCCGTCCCGGCGGTCTCGGTACCGGTCTCCGTCCCGGCGGTCTCGGCGCCGGGCGTCTTCGGGACCGTGGTGTCCGTACCGGGGGTGCCCGTGGTGCCGGTTCCGGGGGTGCCCGTGGTGCCGGTTTCTGGGGTCTCTCCCTCGGGCTCCTCGACGATCGTCTCCAGTCCGCCCGGCGTCCGCTTCGGCTCCGGCGTCAGCTCCGTCACCGTGGGCTCGGGCAGCCCGGCGCGGGTCGGGACGGCGCCCTCCTCGGCGCTCGGCGGGTCCTCGGGCAGCCGGTACCAGCGGGTCAGCCGGTCGGTCTGGGCCCGCAGGTGGTGGAGGGCCTCCGCCGCCGTCTCGGCCTTGCCCTCCTGGTCGCTCACCTCGGTGAGGCGCGCGTCCAGGGCTTTCCGCGCCGCCCGGTGGGTCTGGGCCGCGGCGTGGGCCGCGTCCCGCGCGCTCGCCACGCGCTCGGCCGCCGCGGCCCGGCGGGCGTCAAAGGCCCGCCGTGCCTCCGCCACCATCCGGTCCCGCTCTCCGCGCCGGATGGACTCCACCAGGGCGTCCGCCTCGGACAGGGCCTTACGGGCGTGCGCGAGCCGCGCCTCGTGGGCCTCGCGCCGCGCGGCCGGGGCGGTCTCCGCCAGGGTGTCCAGCGCGGCGTCCTGGTACGCCTGCGTCGCCTGCCCGGCCCATTCGATGGCGGACCGCAGGGTGCCGGCCACCGAGTCCGGGAAGTCGTCAGGGGCCTGCTGGAGCGCGGCGTTCGCGGCGGCCGTCGCCGCGGCGAGGTCGCGCCGCGTCGCGGCCCGCTCGTCACGCTCGGCGTTCTCGGCGGCCCGGCGCTCCCTCCGTGCCAGGACGCGCACCGTCCGGGCGGCCTCGGCGGTCTCCACCAGATCGGGCAGGTCGCGGCGGAGTTCCCAGTACTTCGCGTCCGCGTCGACCCAGGTCTCGGCCGCGTCCTTGACCTTGTCCCAGGCCTTGGCGACGGTCTCGGGGAAGGTGTCGTCGGTGATCAGCCCGAGCCCGCGGGCGACGTCCTCGCGCACCCAGGCCAGCACGTGGGTCTGCGCCTCGACGCTCTGCGGGCCGGGGTCGACGCCGCCGAGCGAACCGAGTACGTGCTTGCGGATCCACTGGCTGGACGACAGGTCCTTGAACTGCCGGTGGACGTCGGCGACGCTCAGCCAGGCCGTGGGGATCGCGAACGCGAAGACCCGGCCCGTGCTGGGCTTGGTGTTCACCTGGCGCGCCTGGTCGTTGGCGATCAGGCGCCCGTCGCTGTCGGAGGTGTCGGCACCGGTGCCGGTGGCCCCCGGGTTCGCCCAGCCGACGGTGTCCGATTTCAGGGCGGGGGTGCCGCCGATGACGGTGTTGTGGTCGCCGCCCTGGGAGGCGGCCGCGTTGTCGCTCTGGGTGATCCGGGTCGAGGACTCCATCCGGGCGCCGTCGGCCACCGCCAGGAGCCGCGCACGCGTGAAGTCCGGCCGGGAGAACACCCGGAGCGCGCCCTCGGAGTGGTCCGAGATGGCGTTCGCCACGAGGCCGCTGGTCTCGTAGCCCGCGTTGCCCGACGCCTGCTCGAAGAACGCGGAGAGCGCCCCGGAGCCGTGTGCGTCCTCCAGCACCTGCGCGGAGCCGGTGCCCTCGGCGGTCAGCGGGGTGACCCGCGCCGTGCGCAGCGCCCGCTCCAGCTCCTCGCCCGTGACCTCGCCCGAGAGGGCGGCCAGCCGGTTGTCGTACGCCTTGCCCAGGGCGAGGGTGCTCGCCGCGAGGATGCTCTCCGCGCCGATGATGTTGCGGACGTGGAAGCCGTTCCGCGGCGGGGCGAACGGGCCGTCGGACCCGTCCGGCAGCGCGATGGACCGCCAGGCTTCGAGGCCGCCGAAGCCCCCGAGCAGCGGGTTGGCGGTCCCGGCGAGCACGTTCACCGCGGGCGGCTCGTCGGCGATCTCCGGCGGGGCCAGCGGGTCGGGGCGGTCCGTCGGGGCGCCCGGGGCGGCGTCCGGCCGCATCAGGCTGAGCGGCACGAGCTCGCGCTGGCTGCCGGCCTCCCCGCTCTCCTCGATCCGCCGGGACGTGCGGTTCCAGCCGCCCTCGCCCCGCTTGCTGCCCATCTCCATGGTGATGCGCAGCCGGTAGCGGGTGGCGAACTCGGCGTGCGGCTCGCTGGTGCTCGAGGTCCACAGCCGGCCGCGGATCCGGGCGTCGGTCGCGGAGAGGTTCTGCCGGTTGGAGCCGGTCTCGGTCAGCGACGGTCCCGCCATGGGCACGACGGCGTCACCGGTGTGGACGCCCTCGTTGACCAGCGTTCCGGCGTCCTTGCCGCGGCCCACCCGGGAGGTGTCGCTGAAGCTCTCGACGGCCCACCGGTTCTCCCACAGCTCGATGCGGGGCCACAGCCGCACGAACTCCTGCTCGCCCACGGGTTCGAGCTGTACCCGGACGCGTACGTTACGTCCGCCGATCTGGATGCGCTTCCAGCCGAAGGCGCTGATCCGGGCCGTCACCGAGGAGCCCATCCCGGCCATCTCGCGGCGCAGCGCCCGGGTGACCCGGGCCGAGGTCAGTTGGCGGATCGCCTCGCGGCTGTCGTCGTCCAGGCCGCTGTCGCGCAGGCGCTGCTCGAACCGCTCCACCACGGCGGTGGTGTCCAGGGAGCCCACCGGGTACGTGGTGAACGGGGCCTTGCGGAACCACCGGGGCTGGAGCCACCGGCGGCGGGTGTACCGGGGGCCGCCGCCGAGCTCGTCGCCGGCGATGAGACCGAGCTGGTGGGCGATCCGCTCGGGCAGGTGCCCCAGCCAGCCGCCCTTGACCACCTGGCGCTCACCGGCCCAGTCGTGCAGCCTGCGCACCACCGCGCCGAGCGGGGAGAGGACGCCCGAGGAGCGGGTCTCGGCGGCCACCTCGTGCTCGGCGTCGCCGGTGGCCAGCACCTGGTGGCCCTGGTCGGACCGGGTGATGTCCGAGGTGACGGTGCGGGTGATGGTGCCGCTGGAGCCCCGGCTGCGCCACCACGGCCGCCAGACCGCGCCGTAGCTGCCGGTCACCCCGGGCCCGCCGGCGTGGGAGTGTCCGTAGACGGCCGTGATGCCGGCCTGCTGGGTGAAGCTCTTGGTCTGCGCCCCCGACGCCTTGGTGGAGCCGCCGACCGTCACCTCGGTCTCCATCGGCTGCGGCCGGGTCAGCGCCCGCACGTTGGTGATCCGCATCCGGTGGACGACGGTGGCCAGCCAGTCGATGTAGGGGCCCTTGCCGAACAGGCCGGTGGTGCGCGACCCGGTGGCGCTCGCGTTCTGGTCGGCGTTGGCCGTCAGGAACTGCGCCTGCTCCGGGCGGACGGCGGCGTCGTGCGCGGGGGCGCCCTCGCGGGTGAGCTGCCATTTGCCGTGGGACGCCTTCTCCAGGACCCGGTCGACGATCCCCCGGGCCTCCTTCGGGGCCACCACGGAGAGGGTCTGGTGGGGCAGCCCGTCCAGCGGCCCCGGGTCCCGGCCGTCCTCGGTGGAGGCGTCGAGCAGTTGCCTGGCGTCGGCGCGGGACATCGGGGACCGGGTGACCGGCTTCGGGTCCAGGAACGGGTTGTCGGCGCCCGGGGCGTGGGGGTCGGTCGCCGGGGAGTGGTCGGCCGGGACGCTGAGCAGCACCTTGCCCCGGACGGCCGGGACCTCGGCGTTGCCGCCGATGATGTCGCCGCGGCCCTTGGGCCCCCGGACGAACAGCTGGGTGCCGAGGATGCCGAAGCTGACCAGGCCGCGCAGGAGACTGCGGGGCCGCCAGTAGCCGCCGGTGCTGACGGTGAGGGCCAGGTCGTAGGAGTACAGGTTGCCCGGCTCGGTGGTGCTCGCCAGCTGGTCGAACGTGGCGGTCGAGCCGTAGCCGGACTCGTCGCGCGTCTGCCATCCGGCCTGGTAACCGGCCTGGCCGGTGAGGGCGTGCGCGGCGAACCCGATGTTGTCGGTGGCTGTGTCCCGCAGCGCCACCACACCTTCGAGGCCCAGTTCGGTCCCGTGGACCGCGTGCTGGACCTCGTCCAGGTTCGTGACACCGGGCGCGCTGTGGCGCAGGATCGTGTCGGTGGGGCCCGCGAAGGCGCGGTTGGTCAGCTCCGCGTCGAGCCAGATGTAGTAGTAGCCGCGGGTGAACCGGCCGGGGTTCACCAGGCCGATCCGCAGGCCCGTCCGGCTCATCGCCTCCAGGTTGCCGGCCATGCTGTGGTGCGACAGCGCGTTGATGACGGTGAGCGTGTTGTGCAGCACCATCTGGTAGTGCGCGTGGTTGCGCCACCGCTTGTCGTCCGGGTCGCCGAGGTCCTCCAAGCGGGCCACCATGGTGGGGTACTTGGCCTCGACGGCGGCCACCACCTGGTGGGTGAAGGATTCCAGCCGGGTGCGGTCGGCGAAGGTGACCTTCGGGCTGTCCTCGGCGGACGCGGTGTCCTGCTCCTCCACGGGGAGGTCGGTGCCCTCGGTGGACTCCGGGAACCTGCGGCTGTACTGGCCGCCCGCGTACAGGAACTGCACGGGCCGGGACATGCCGAGGGTCGGCGGACGGTTCTCGGTGAGGTAGGCGGGGGCGAACGGCTCCGTGCGCCCGAAGGCCGTCTCGTCCTCCATCCCGGCCAGGCGGCGCGCCTCGGAGCGCGTCATCCGGTCCAGGCTCCAGGTGGTGAACGGCGTCGCCCTCGCGTCACCGGTCTTGCGGATCCAGACGGTCTTCTCGACCCGGTACAGGTCGGTGGTGACGCTCCTGGCCCGGCCGACGGAGCGGACCGCGCCCGAACCGCCGGTCATCGCCGAACGGCCCCGGACGTGCCCAACGCGCGCGCTGCCGCCGAGCTGGATGCGGGGCTTGACCTTGTCCATCCAGCCGGAGATGAACCCGAAGCCCGGCACGTTGAACGCCGGCCCGGCGAAGAGGGTGATGTCCCTGGAGAGCGCCTTGGTCTGCTTCCGGGTGTTCTGCACCGTCAGGAAGGCCGAGTCGCGCAGCTCCGCCTTGTCGGTCTCCGAGGCCAGCACGGCCTGCCCGGGGACGATCCGTTCGATGACGAAGCTGCCCAGCGGGGTGTTCTTCCTGTCGTCGGCGAACAGCGGCTTGCCGGGCACCGCGGACTTGGCCAGCCGCCCGGAGAGCTGGTGGAAGTTCTGGGAGGACAGGAAGCGGTCCAGCTCGCGGTAGGCCGATGAGTCGGGTTCGGCGCCGATCCGGTCCACCGCCCAGTCACGGATCCGCGCGACGGGGCCGAAGTCCTCGGTGACGACGAGCCGGTAGTCGGACTGGGGACCCAGGTCGAGGGTCTTCGGGGTCCGGCGGAACGCGGCCTTCCGGGTCGCGGCCTCGGGCAGCCGCGCCTTGAGACCGTGGCGCACGCCGAAGCCGAACTCCACGTCCGGGGCGGCCTCCCGGGCCGGCCGGGCCCGCCAGCGGGTGCCCAGTACCCCCTGCCTGGCCGGGCGCGGCTGCTCAGCGTCGGTGATGCGCACCTCGATGTACGCGTCGTCCAGGAACGGGTGCGAGGTGTCCCACCCGCGGGTCTCCCCCACGTTCAGCACCTGGTCCTGCGCGGAGTAGGTGACCTCGCGGATGACGCCCAGCCGCATGCCGAGCCGGCCCCACAGGGAGACGACCGTCGGCTGCGGTCCCAGCGGCACCGTCGGAGCGAACTGGCGGGTCTGGCCGATCGTCTTGGACCCGCCGATGCTGGCCTGGGCGCGGTAGCTGTTGTCGACCCTGGTCGGCGAGGCGCCGTCGGTGAACTTGGTCCACTCGCCGTAGTTGCGCATCGTGATGTGCAGCTTGCGCAACCGCCCCGATTCGGTGCGGTAGACGAACTCGCGGCCGTCCCCGGCGAAGGTCTGCGGACGCTGCCGCATCGCCCGCTTGATCCGGCGGAAGACGGACTCGTCGATGTCGCCGCCGCGCACCCGGTGGCGCTCGGAGCGCTCCTCGCCCGAGGCGGTCTCCGGGCCGCGGGCGCGCATCTCGATGTCGATGTGCTCCGAGATCCGCTCCCAGTTGCGGATGTACACATCGCTCTGCCCGAAGGCGATCGGCATGGCGGTGTCGTCGGACTCGTCCCCGGGGAGCGGCAGGAAGCCGTCGACGTAGCCGGGCATGCGGCTGTCGTCGGTGAACGCGCTGGGCCGGTGCACCCGCGGCGGCGGCAGCATCTCGGCGGCGACGCGCGCCGGGCGGCGCTCGTCCAGCTCCTCGTCGATCTGCACCCCGGCCGGCCGCGACCCGGGCTTCTGGCCGGGCGGCGGGGTGGTCCCCAGGGACGAGGGTGGCTCGGACGGCGGCGAGGGCGGCGGGGCGGGGGCCAGGAGCGTGCCGCCGGTGCCGGGCAGCGGGGTGTCCGGCGTCGGCGCGTCGAGGACGGTCGTGGCGGTGTGGCGGGGGCGGTCGGGGGTGTCGGCGTCGAGCGGCGGGGGCGGCATCGGCGCGGGCATGCTGACGGAGTCCAGCGCGCGGGGCATGGACAGGCGCAGGGAGTTCGCCGTGGGGATCTCCCCGGTCTCGGGCGAGGGGTGCAGCGAGTAGACCGGGCGCTGCGACCCGGCGACCGTGTGCTCCCCGATGGGGAACTTCGTGGAGTGCACGGCGCGGCCGATGCGCTGGGACAGGTCGGGGGCCAGATCGGGGGCGAAGCGGTCCAGCTCGGAGATGTCCAGGAAGACCGGGACCTCCGAGTCGTGTCGCAGCAGCTCCGGGTCGTGGGCGATCAGTTCGATGAGCTCCCCGGCCGGCACGCGCCGGGTCACCCCGGCCGTCAGGAAGAAGTGGGTCGGGTCGTTCCTGTCCACCGCGCCGCGGATGACGTACGGGAGCGGCTTCGCCGCGCCGTTCCGCTTCTGCCCGGACCACCGCGGGCGCACCATGAAGGCGGGCGTGCGGACCGTCAGCAGGTTCGGGAGGGTGCCCGCCGAGGGGCCCAGCAGGTTCCGTCCGGCGGCCAGGGCGCCGGGCTTGTCCGGCGGAATCCGGGTGGCCTGGGGCAGCGCCGGGTCGGTCTCCAGGTGGTAGGCGGCCACCTGGTCCGGGACGGCCCCGTCGCGGCCGACGGCGTAGGCATGGGCGGTCAGGGTCCACGCCTCCTCCCGCCGCGCGGCGTTCACCTCGGACGGGTCCAGGTGCAGCACCCGCGCGGTGTACGCGTCGATCCCGGCGCCGAGCGCGTCCAGCGCCTCGTACGCCTTGGCCCGCGCCCAGAACATCCGCGACCGCTCGTCCTCGCCGACCTGGTCCGGGCCGGACAGCCACAGGAGGTCGGCGGTCTCCTGGGCCGCGCCGGGGCCGGACAGCCAGGTGGCGGCGTGGTCCAGGGCGGCCGGGAGGGTCACGAAGTCGCTCAGCCTCGTCCTCGGGATGCTGCCGAGCGCCTCGTCGAGCACCGCGCGGTAGTCGCCCCGGCGCGGCTCGCTCTGCCCCGCGGGCAGCTTCGCGATGACGATCCGCCGGAAGAGGTCCAGGGTGAACGGGCCCGCCTGCGCGAACCGGGGGTCCTTCCGCCACATCCCTTCCAGCACGGCGGCCCCGCGCAGCAGCTTCGCGTAGGCCGGGTCCTGGTCGATGAGGACGTCGTCGTCGACCTCGTTGCCGAGGGTCAGCCTCAGCGCGCGCGCCAGGTCCAGCGTGCGCAGCCGCGCCTCGGCGGGCGCCGGCCCCGGGCCGGTGTGCAGCCCGATGGCGCGCGCCCGGTCGTCGAGCTCGGGGGTCTCGGGCTCGGGGAAGAACTCCTCGTAGCTCCCCCAGCGCCCCTGCGGGTCGGTCACCAGGCAGCGGACGTACTCGCCGTTGACGCGGGAGACGGCGGACCGGACGGTGGCGGCGCTGACCTTGTGCCGCATCTCGTTGGCGTAGTGCTGTCCCTGGGGGATGGCCCGGAGCCGGTTGGGCACAAAGGCACCCGGGTTGTTCCGCCCGTAAACCGTGCGGGGCGGCAGCGCGCTGTCCGGCGGGGAGGCCGACCGGCACGTCATCAGGGCCAGCCAGTCGTCCTTCGTCCGCAGCAGACCCTGGAAGCTCTTGCGCTTCTTCAGCCACTTGGCGCCCTCGTCCTCCTTCGCCCGGTAGGAGCCCCCGTCCTTGGTGGCGAAGGATGGGCCGTGGGCGGCGAAGAACGCCTTCAGCCGTCCCCGGGCGGCCGGTTCCAGGGTGAACGCCTTGGAGTAGGTGCCGGCGGCGAAGTTCATGTGCACGTACTTCGTCACCTGGTCGAGCTGGCGGTACGCCTCCTCCCGCAGGGCCATGTCCTCGGGCCGGAAGGAGGTGCGGCCTATCTGGAGGCCCGTCCGCATGCTGGAAAGCGGCGAGGAGAGCACATTGCCGTACCAGTCCGGCCGGGGCTCGCCGTCGTCGTCGGGCAGCATGCCGGGCGGGACGGGGAACCAGGCGCCCACCGGGCGTCCGGGCTCCCGGAAGACCGCGAGGGTCAGGCCTGCCCCGTCCGGCGTGGTCGTCAGCCGCAGGTCACCGCTGTGCGCCCAGACGACGCGGCCCGTCCGCTCCGCCAGCAGCCGCGCCAGGTACTGGTCGCCGTCGCCCGCGTACGGGTCGGCCAGCACGATCGGGTGGTCCAGCGGCAGGCCCTCCCGCTCCAGGTCGCGCGCGACCAGCTCGATGAACTCGTCGACGGTCAGGTCGCGGGTGGTCCCGTCCGGCCGCGGCGCGGTGACCTTGTCGTGGCCGCCGGAGGCCGCCACGACGTACGGCCGCGGACCGCCGCGCCAGGGGGCGTCCGTGAAGTCCACCAACGGGGGGGTCCCGTTCGGGTCCGGGGTCCCGTCCGGGTCCGGCAGGAGGATGCCGATCTCGTCGGGGATCAGCTCGGCGACCTTGAGGGGGTTCCAGTTGATGCCCGGGACGCGGATGCCGCCGACGGTGAAGTAGCGGTCCCGGTCCGGGGCGATCACGCCGGACCGGTAGAACTCATACGCGCCGAGCGCCGCCAGGCTGTCCGCCCAGCCGTCCCGGACCGCCGCGACGACCAGCCCGTACAGCTCGTCGCGGCCGGCGTCGTTCACCGTGGCGTCCGCGGGCAGGTGGAGGACGCGCCGGGCCAGGCGGTCGACGTCGAACGGCCCGACGGCCAGGTCCGGGTCGGCCAGCCGGAGGGTGTTAAGCACCGCCGTCGGATCGGTGAAGTCCAAGGTCACCTGGTGCTGCGCCGTCGCCGGGTCCGCCGCCGGGGTGGCGGACGGCGGAACGTGCCGGCCGCGGTGGCGCGTGACGATGTCGAGGTCATCGACCGTCAGCAGGGGCTCGTTCTGCGGGACGTTCGCCTGGAGGTCCGCGAGCGCCGTGGCCAGCGTCGCCCGCAGACTGCCCAACGCGGCGTCCGCGCGCTGTTCGCTCTGTCGGCGCGCCTGTTCGTCGGCGTCCGGACCGGTCCCCCCGCCGTACCCGGTGATGGTCGCCGCGGGGAGCGGCTTGTCCGCGCGCCAGTCGGTCAGCGCGGCACTGGCCCAGGCGCGGGCCGCGGAGTCCAGCGCGGATGCGGCCCGCGGGGACAGCCCCGCGGAGTCCGCGGCGAACGGCAGCCGCAGGCTCTTCGGCGGCGCGGCGGCGAAGGCCGACGCACCCACCGGCGCGGTGTGGACCGGCAGCGGGGCCGCGCGGGGCACCGGGGCCGGCACCGGACGCGGCGCGTCGGCCGGGGCGTGCGGGGAGACGTAGTCCGTGGCGCGGAAGTCCGCGGCCGTCGGGGCCGGGCCGTTCGGAGACAGCGGAACGAGGGACAGCATCGGGACCGGAGCGCCCTGCGGCCCTTGAGGGAGCTGGGGAGCCTGGAACCCCTGAGTTCCCTGGGGTCCCGGCGGGGTGGGCAGGAACGGGCGCGTGACGGCGGAGGTGGACCAGACCTTCTTCCCGAGCCGCTGGGCGATCCCCTTGGCGAGGCCCGGGACGTAACGGTCGGCCTCCGGGATGTCCAGGAGGATCGCGGTGCCCTGTGGATGGCTGAGCAGGTGGCGGTCGTGGGCGAGCAGTTCGACGAACTCCGCCTCGGACATCTTCTCGTCCACGCCGTCCACGAACACCAGGAGGCTGCCGGGGGTCGCCGGGTCCACCCGCGCGCGCACCACATACGGATCCACGTCGCCCGCCCAGGGCGCGTCCACGACACCGGCGGACGTCCAGATCTTCGACAGGTCCGGGTACGACAGGGGCGGCCCGCCCAGGAAACTGCGTCCGGACGCCAGCCCCGGCGGTATCCCCGGCTTGCCGGGGGTGAACAGGGCGGTGCCGTCGGACAGGGCGCCGAGGAACTCCACGTGGGCCGCGCGCAGCGCGGTCGGACCGACGTCCTTGCGGCCGATCGCGAACAGCTTGGTCATCAGCCAGCGGGTGGCCTCACGCTCGGTCGCGTCGGGCGCCACCTTGAAGACCTGCGTGGTGAGGTCGCCGATGTTCACGCCGGGCGCGGCCAGGGCCTCCTGGGCCTTGACGCGGGCCCAGAACACCCGGGACAGCTCGGCCGCACCGACATACTGCGGGGGCTGCCACAGGAAGTCGGAGGCCAGCTGGACCGGGTCCACCTGGTTCATCCACCCCGCGGCCTCGTCCAGGGCCGGCGACAGCCGGGGGGCGAAGGCCGCCAGGGTGGTGGCGGGGGCCGCCGCCGCCGCTGCCTTGAGGGCGGCGCGGTAGTCGTCGTGACGGGCCTCGGACTGCCCCTGGGGCAGCCGGGCGGTGACGATCCGCGTCAGGAGATTCAGCGTGAACGGGCCCATGTTCCGGAAGCGCGGGTCCTTCTGCCACATCCGCTCCATCGCTGCGGCGCCGTCCAGCAGCTCCGCGTACGCCGGGTCCTGGTCCACCCGGACGCGGTCGTCGATCTCGTTCCCCAGGGTCAGCCGCAGCGCCCGCACCAGACGCAGCGTCAGCCGCCGCTTCGCCTCCGGCACCGGCCCCGGGCCCGTGTGGTATCCGGCCACCCGCGCCCGGCGGTCCAGTTCCTCGTCGGTTGGCTTGGGGAAGAAGGTAGCGATCGAACCCAGCCGGCCCTGGGGGTCGGTGAACACCGCCAGGACGTACTCGTCGACGAGGCGCCCGACCCCGATCGGCCCGAAGGCGGCACTGATCTTGCACTGGGTCAGGTCCGCCACGTGCTCGGCGACGGAGACGTCGTCGAGCGGATCGGGGACGTGGGTGCTGGACAGGGCCGAGAGGGCCGACGGGATGGTGCCCAGCGGGTGGACGAGGCTCGGAACGGCACGGTCCCCGGGAGAGGCGTTCCAGCACGTGTCCATGTGGATCCAGTCGTCCTCGTCCAGATCCTGCACGCTCTTGCGGTGGGCGAGGTACCGCGGGCCCTCCGCGCCGTAGGCGCGGTAGATCGTGCCGTCCTCGAGCGGGAACTCCATGTAGTCGGGACCGCCGTGGCCGTCCCAGGTGTACTTCGCGCCCCGGTGCGGCAGCGGGATCTTCTTGGGCACGGGCTGGCCGGTGATCGTGTCCACGTGGACGTAGCTGGTGATGGTGGCGAAGTGGCGCTGGCCATCCTCGATAGAGCCCCACACCTCGTCCGCGGGCATGACGGACCGGCCGGCCCGCAGCTTGACCTGCGTGTCCATGATGGTCCGGCTGAGCACCTTGCGGTACCAGGCCGGGAGGGCCGCCCTGCGGTCGGGCGCCAGGCCGGGTGGGCTGGGGATCCAGTCGCCCTCGGGGCGGCCGTACTCGTAGAACTCGGCCAGGGCGGCCTGGGTCTGGACGGTGTGGGTGAGCCCGTGGCCGGAGTGGGCCCACACCGTCCTGCCGGTCCGGTCGGCCAGCAGCCGTGGCAGATCGAGGCCCCGGTCACCGGCGAACGGAATGCCCAGCACGATCGGGTGGTCCAGCGGCAGGCCCTCCCGCTCCAGGTCGCGCGCGACCAGCTCGATGAACTCGTCGACGGTCAGGTCGCGGGTGGTCCCGTCCGGCCACGGCGCGGTGACCTTGTCGTGGCCGCCGGCGGCCGCCACGACGTACGGCCGCGGACCGCCGCGCCAGGGGGCGTCCTTGAAGTCCACCAACAGGGGGGTCCCGTTCGGGTCCGGCAGGAGGGTGCCGATCTCGTCGGGGATCAGCTCGGCGACCTTGAGGGGGTTCCAGTTGATGCCCGGGACGCGGGTGCCGCCGACGGTGAAGTAGCGGTCCCGGTTCGGGGCGATCACGCCGGACCGGTAGAACTCATACGCGCCGAGCGCCGCCAGGCTGTCCGCCCAGCCGTCCGCGGTGGCGTCGGCGATCAGCTTGTACAGCCGGTCGCGGGCGTCCCCGTCCACCGGGACGCCCGGGGGGAGGTGGAGGATGCGGCGGGTGAGGACGTCGGTGTCCAGCGGGTCGTTCGCCAGGTCCGGGTCGGCGATGCGCAGCTCGGTCAACCGCGCGACGGGGTCGGCGAGTTCGATCGTCACCTGGCGGCGGAGCGTCGCCGGGTCGGCGCCCGGTGTGGCGTCGGCCGGTGCCGCCTCGGCTCCGCGGCTGCCCCAGGCGACGTGGATGTCGTCGGCCACGAGCCGGTCGGCCTGGGGTGTGTTCTGCTGGAGCCGGTCCAGGGCGCTGTCCAGGTCTTCCTGGAACCGCTCGTAGACGGCGGTGGCCCGCCGCCGTGCCTCGTTGTCCGCGTCCTCCGCCGTGCCCTCGCCGTAACCGGTGAGGACCACGATGGACTTGGCCTGGTTCTTGGCGTGCTGGGCCAGCGTGGTGTGGGCCACCTGGCCGGCCAAGTCCTTGATCGTCTTCTCGGCCTCCGGGGACAGCGCGGTGGCCGCCGCGGCGAACGGCACCCGGGTCAGCGGCGCGGTGGCCGGGGGCGGCGTCACCGGTGCGGTGTGCACCGGCAGCGAGACCGGGGCGGCCAGGGGCGGCACCGGGACGGTCTGGCCCGGCAGCGAGACCGGGGCGGCCAGTCCGGGCATCGGCGCCCCGGGCGCCGAGCGGGCCGCCGCGGCGAGCCCCTCCGGCCGGGGCCGCGGCGCCGGGTTGGCGCCGGGGCCGGGGCCGGGGTCTGCGAGGGACTCGGTGTCGAGGTCGGAGTTGGTGTCGGGAACGGCCGTCGCGGCCTGCGGCCCCGGCCCCGGCTCCGGCTCCGGGTCCGGGTCCGGGTCCGGCTCCGGGTCCGGCTCCGGGTCCGTGACCCCCTTCACCGGCGTGGTGAGTTCGATCGTGGCCCGCTGGAGCGCCTGCGGGTCCGCGGCACCGGACTCCACGCCCGCGCCGCGGCTGCGGGCGGTGAAAGCGAAGTGCGCGGCGGTGAGCCGGTCCGCCTCCGGCACCCCCCGCTGGAGCCGCGCCAGCGCGTCGTCCAGGGACTCGGTGAACCACTCCAGGACGGTCTCGGCCCGCTCCTGGCCCATCTCCCGCGCCTGCTCCCGCGGCCCCTCGCCGAAGCCGGTGACCACGCCGCTCGGCAGCGGACGGCCCGCCGGCCAGTCGGCGAGCGCGGTCTGCGCCACCTCGTTCGCCAGGTCCTCGATGTCCGCGAGGGCGTCCACGGACGCGATGGTCTCACCGGGCTCGAACACAATGGTCGACACCCGCGCGGCGGGGGCCGGGGCCTCCAGGCCGACCGGAGCCGACCGCTCCGGACCGGCTCCGTCGGAGCGCGGGACCGGGGGACGCACCGGGAGGGAAGCGGGCTGTGAGTGAGGCGGGTCGACCGGGTCCGTGGGGTCAGGCTCCCCGACCGCCCAGATCCGCCGGCCGAGGTGCTGGGCCAGCGTCCGCCTCAGGGCGGACAGTTGCTGGACATCGAGACCGGGGATGTCCAGCAGGAGCGGCAGTTTCAGACTCTTGAAGCGCAGATACTGGTCCAGGGTCAGCAGTTCGGCGAACTCCTGGTGCGACAGGCTCCTGGTGTGGGTCCCGAAGACGATGACCACCCGGTCCGGGGCGTTCGGGTCCGCGGCGGCCTGTACCACGTAAGGAACCGGCTTGGCCCTGCCGTTCTGGTCCTTTCCGGCCCAGGGAGCGTCCACCGGCCCCGACGCGCCCTGGACCTTCGACAGGTCCGGGAGCTCGCCGTTCGAGGTGTTCCGGAAGTCCCGCCCCCGGTCCGGGGTGTCCTTGGCGCGCAGGACGGTCTCGTTGAAGAGAGCGCCGAGGTCGTCCAGGCTGAACGCGAACACGACGTCCGGGGCGGATCCGTCGAGCCCGGCGACGTACGCCCTCGTGATGATCTTCCGGGCGTACTCCCGCTGGTGGGGCAGGGGCTGGGTACCGGGAGCCAGGTTCACCACGCGCGCGGCGAGCTGGTCGAGGCGGGACTCGTCGGCCCACGCCTCGTTCATCTTGACCCGCGCCCAGAACATGCGGGAGCGCTCGGGCTCGCCCACCTCGTCGGGACCGGACAGGAGCAGATCGTCCTCGGCCGCTACGACGACATCCGCGGTGGTGAACCAGTCGAGGGCACGGTCCACCGCGGAGGGGAGCGTGACGAATTCGCTCAGCTTCGTCCCGGGGGCGGCGGCCGCCGCCTGCGCCAGCACATCCGTGTAATCGGACTGGCGCGCGTGCGTGCCCGGCGGGAGCTTCGCCGTGACGACGCGGTGGAAGAAGTCCATCGTGAACGGGCCCGCGCCGCGGAACCTCCGGTCGGCCTGCCACATGCGGTCCAGGGCGGCGGCGCCGTCCAGCAGGTCCGCGTACGCCGGGTCCTGGTCCACCCGGACGCGGTCGTCGATCTCGTTCCCCAGCGCCAGCCGCAGCGCCCGCACCAGCCGCAGCGTCCGCACCAGCACGGCCTCCGTCGGCTCGTCCTCACCGGTGTGGAATCCGGCCACCCGGGCCCGGCGCGTCAGCTCCTCGACGTCCGGCTCGGGCAGGAACCGCGCCCTCGAGCCCAGACGCCCCTGGTGGTCGGTGTCCACCACCCGGATGTACTCGCCGTCGCTGTCGACGTACGTGGCATCCGTGCGTACGGTGCAGTTCACCGCCTTCCTGCTCAAGTTCGCGGTGTGCTGCCCGATGGAGATGTCCGCGAGCGGATCGGGGACGTAGGAAGCGGTGAGGGAGTCGTAGGAGGCGCCGTCGCGGTACAACTCGTCCACGCCACGGTGCCCGGGCGAACCGGAAAAGCAGATCACCATGTCGATCTCGTCGTCCGTGTCGAGGTCCTGCACGCTCGGGCGGCGCGCGATGTACCGCGCGGCGTCCTCGCCCCAGACACGGATGCTCCGGCCGTCCTCCATGAAAAACACGACGTAGCCGGGCCCGCCGTGGCCGTCGAAGACGTACCTCCTCGTGCCCGGCTTGTTCCGGCCCGGGAGCGGGAGCTTGGCGGAGACATAATGGCCCGTGGCGGGGTTGTAGTGGGCGTAGTGCGCCATCGAGTCGAGATGGCGCTGCTCCGTCTCTATCCACCACTTCCTGGCGAGCTCCTTGGGCGAGAGCACGGTACGGCCGAAACTCCGCCCGGTCGTCGCGCTGACCAGCGTCCGGTTGAGGACCTTGCGCCACCAGCTCGGGGTGTCCGCGGCCCGGTCGGGGGCCGGGCCGGGAGGAGTCGGGATCCAGTCGCCGTGGATCGTCCTTCCGCGCTCGTAAAACGTGCCGATGCTGTACGTGCCCGGCTTGATCTCCGTGGTCGTGACGAATCCGCTGTGCGACCACACGGTCCGGCCGGTCCGGTGCGCCAGGAGCCGCGGCAGGTCCAGCCCCCGGTCACCGGCGTGGGGGATGGCCAGCACGATCGGCGCGTCATAGGGCGTGTGGGAGACCGCCAGGTCGTACGCGACCAGCTCGACGAACTCGTCGGCGGGCATGTCCCGGGTCGTGCCGTCCGGCCACTTCACCCTCACGCTCTCGTGGTTGCCCTCGGCCACCACGACGTACGGGGACCGCGCACCCCGCCACGGGGCGTCGTCCCAATCGATGCTGGTGAATCCGCCGTTCGGCACCTTGCGCAGGATGTCGACGCCGTAGGTGTCGAGGTTGACGACCTTCTCCGGGCCCCAGTTGATACCGGGGACGCGGTTGCCGCCGCGGGTGAAATAGCGTTCGCGGGTGCCCGACACGACACCCTCCACCATGGCGTGGTAGGCGCCCAGCGCCCCCAGGCTGTACGCCATGCCTCGCATGTACGCCTCCGAGATCAGCCGAGCCAGCCGATCGACCTCGTGGGTGCCCACGGTCGCGTCCGCGGGGAGGTGCAGGATGCGGCGGGCCATGGCGTCCACGTCCAGCGGAGCGTGTCGCAGGACGGGGTCGGCCATGCGCAGGCGGTCCAGCAGCGCCAGCGGCTGGGCCGTTTCGATGACCACCTGGCGGCGCATCGCGGCCACGTCCGCGCCCGGCGCGGGCTGGCCGACGTACGAGCCGTTGTTGCGCAGCTGAATGAAGAAGTCATCGGCGGACAGCCGGCGCTCACCCGCGGGGACATCGGCCTGAAGCCGGTGCAGCTCCGCTTCCAGGGCCTCCGTGAACTCGTCGTACACGGAGTCCAGGCGGTCGTCCGCCTCGGCGCGCGCCTCCTCCGCTGTGCCCTCGCCGTACGCGGTGAGGATCACGCTGTCGATCGGCTTGCCCTGGCCGTAGGCGGCCAGGCTGTCCCGGGCCACCTCGGCGGCCAGCCGCCCCAGTTGCTGCTGGGCGGTCTCGGAGAGCTCGGCGTCCTGGGGGCTGAAGGACAGCGTCGTCAGCGGCCGTGGGGTCGTCCCGGCCGCCGGGGCCGGGGACGGGGGCGAGGAGGTGGCCGGGGACGAGGAGGTGGCCGGGGCCGGGGACGGGGGCGAGGAGGTGGCCGGGGCCGGGGAAGCCACCGGCGCGGTGTGGATCGGCGGGGTGGTCTGATCGCCCACTCCGGGCATCGACTGCCCGGAGGACGACCGGGTCGCCGGACGGCGGGTGCGCGGGCCGGGCGGGGCGGGCGCGGCGGCGGTCCCCGGCTCGCGGTCGCTCTCGGACGCGGTGCCGTGGCCGGAGTCGGAGTCGGTGGTGCCGGACGCGGTCCCCGGCCGCGCGAGGGTGGCCTCGGCGGCCGGGGCCGCCAGGGGCAGGGGGCTGTGCGGAACGTCGCTCACCGGCGTCGCCATGGCGCCGGGGTCGTTGGTCGTGAAGCTCTTGGTCGTCGGCGCCTCGGCGAGGTCCGCCGAGGGCAGCAGCTCCAGGATCGGCGGCCGTCCCGCCTCCCGGGAGGCCCACTTCAGGGGGTAGGCGGTGGAGTAGACCATCCGGCCGAGCCGCTTGGCGATGCGCATCGCCAGGCCGGGCGCCAGCCGGTCCAGTTCGGGGATCGCCAGCAGGACCGGAATGTCCAGATCGGTTTTGAGCAACTGCCGGTCATGGGCGAGCAGTTCGATGAAGTCGTCGACCGGAACGCGCTGCCGCGTCCCGCCGAAGCTCATCAGGACGACGTTCGGGTCCTTGGGGTCCAGCGCGGCGCGCACCCCGTAAGAGCGCTTGCCGTCGGCCCACGGCGGGACGGCGACCCCTTCGGGGGCCCGCACCATGTCCAG
This sequence comes from Streptomyces iranensis, assembly GCF_017874715.1. Lineage (GTDB taxonomy): Bacteria > Actinomycetota > Actinomycetes > Streptomycetales > Streptomycetaceae > Streptomyces > Streptomyces iranensis. Next base: position 19,287 of record NZ_JAGGLR010000033.1, read on the forward strand.
GTCCATCAGCGGCACCTTGCGACCGGGCGCGAAGTCGCGGCCGATCAGGACCCCGCCGGGCCGGGCGCGCACCTCGGTGTCGGCGGCGAAGCCGCCTTCCTTCTCCAGGAGGTACGAGGCCAGCATCGTGGTGTCGGACGCGTCGAGGCCCAGGGCGTAGGCGGCGGTGGCCAGGTTCCGCAGCGACTCGCGCCAGTCGTCGTCCACCTCGTCCGGCTGCAGGTGCAGCACGCGGGCGGTGAGCGCGTCCAGCTCAGGGCCGGGCGCGGGCAATGTCTCGTTGGCCTTCACCATCGCCCAGAACACCACCGAGCGCTCGGCCTCGCCCGCCGCGTCGGGCCCGGACAGCTCCAGGATCTCCGCCGCCGCGGCCGCCAGCCTCTGCGCCCCGAGCGCCCAGGCGGCGGCCCGGTCCACCGAGGCGGGCAGCGTGACGAACGCCGCCAAGGGCGTGCCCGGAGTGACGGCGGCCGCCGCGGTGACCACCGCGCGGTAGGCCGCCTCGTCCACCGTCGGCCGGCCCTCCGGCCGCGCGGCGACGACGCGTTCGAACAGGTCCAGGGTGAACGTCGGACCCGTGCCCCGGGACCGCGGATCGGCCCGCCACATGTGGTCCAGCGCGGCGGCGCCGCGCAGCAGCGCGGCGTACGCGGGGTCCTGCTCCACGCGGACGTCGTCGTCCACCTCGTTGCCGAGCGTGAGCTTCAGCGCCCGCACCAGTTGCAGGGTCCGGTCCAGCGCGGCCGGGGACGGCTCGCCCGGCCCGATGTGGAACCCGGCCACCCGCGCCCGCGCCGCCAGCTCCGCGGGGTCGGGCTCCGGGAAGAAGTCCGCCTCGTCGGCGGTCTTCCCCCGCGGGTCGGTGTACATCAGCCGGACCGTCTCGTTGTCGCCCGGTACATTCCCCAGCGCCGCGAGCCGGGTGGAGGCGCTCACCTTGACGTTGAGCTCGTTCGAGTAGAGCTGCCCCAGAGGGGGGTCCGTGAGCGGGTTGGGGACGAACGGATCGGGCCGGGCGTCGCCGTCACCCGCCTCGGACAGCAGGCCGCGGTCCGTGGTGGTCCCGGCCCAGCAGGTCGGCAGGAAGAGCCAGTCGTTCCGGCCCAGACCCGAGAAGCTCTTGCGCCGCTTGAGCCAGCGCGGCCCCTCGGCTCCCCGGGCTTCGTGGTACGTCCCGTCGTTCAGGTAGAAGCTGACGAAACCGGGGCCCCCGTGCAGGGCGAAGGTCTTCACCTTCGCCCCCGGCGCGATCCGCCGCCGGGCCGGGAACTTCGCGGAGTAGGTCTTCGTGACGGGGTTGAAATGGGCGAACTTGGTGATCGCGTGGGCGCGCCGGAGACGGGATTCCGCCCGGGCCAGGCCCTCGGAGTCGAGCGAGGCACGTCCGCTCTGCTCACGGGTGTCGGCGTTGATCACGGGCGTGCTGACCACCTTGTGGTACCAGCTCGGGACGTTCTCGTCGGCGTCGGCGACCATCTCCGGTTCGCCGGGCACCCAGTCGCCCTCTGGCTTCCCCCGGGTGTGGGTCACGTGGACGAGCGGCCGTCCGCCGGGCCCGGCCACCAGGGTCACCTCGCGGCTGTGGCCGAGCACCACCCGCCCGGTGCGGTCGGCCAGCTTCCTGAGCAGCTCCACATCGCGGTCGCCGCCGTGCGGGACCACCAGCACGATCGCGGTGTCCTCGGGGAGCCTCGCCAGCACGGGGTCGAGGGCCATCAGCTCGACGAACTCGTCGATGCCCAGATCCCGGGTCATCCCGTCCGGCCAGGGCACGGTGACCTTGTCATGGGCGCCGTCGGCGGCCACGAGGTACACGTCGTCCTCCGGCCACGGGGTGCTCCGCTCCCGGGTGCGCTCCGTCCCGTCCTCCCGCACCGTCTTCACCTGGAGCCGGGCGAGGTTCAGGTTCTTGTCGGCCATCCCGAGCCAGTCGAGTCCCGCGGCCCGCTGCCCCTTGCCGTCCGGGCGCGGGGCCACGAAACGGTGGCGGGAGCGGAACAGGCCCTGGCGGGCGGCGTGGTAGGCGCCCAGCGTCGCCAGGCTGGTCGCGCGGCCCGCCCGGTGCGCCTCGGTCACCAGGTCGTACAGGGCCTTGCGCGCCGTGCCGTCCACCGCCGTGCCCGGCGGCAGGTGCAGGATGAGGCGGGCCAGGGCGTCCGCATCGTACGGGCCGGTGCGCAGGGCCGGGTCCTTGCGGCGCAGCGAGTCCAGCAGCCCGGCGGGCGAGACGACCTCGATCGTGGCATCCCGCCGCAGCACGTGCCGGCTCGCGCCGCGCCGCTCCGGATGGCGGCTGACGTCCCGGCCATGGACGCGGCTGGTGAAGTCGAGGTGGTCGGGGGTGATCCGGTGCGCCGCAGGCACGTCCTCCTGGAGGTCGGCCAGCGCTTCCTTCAGATATTCCAGGAAGTCGTCGAGCACCGTGTCCACACGGTCGACGCCCATCTTCCCCGCCGCCTCGTCGTCGCCCTCTCCGTACCCGGTGACCACACCGGTGGGAAGCGGCAGGCCCTCGGCGCGGTTCCGCAGGGCGAGCGACGCCACGTCGTACGCCAGTTCCTCGATGTCGTCCTTGTGATCCTCGGACAGATCGATGGACCCCGGATCGAACCGCACGGTGGTCACGGGCGCCGCGGAGGGTGTCTGCCACGACGCCGGGCCGGACACCGGCGCGGTGTGCACCGGCAGCGTGAACTCCCCGAGGCCCGGCATCTGCGGGGCGCCCGAACTGGACAGGGCGGGGGGCGCGCTCAGCGCGAGGGGGGCGTCGCCCCGCGTCCCGGCGGGTGCGGAGTCGGGCGCCGGCGGGGCCACCGGCCCGGTGCTGCGGGGGTCCGTGAGGGCGTTGAGCGCTCCGGCATGCTGCATGGGCGGCGTCGTGTCCCGTACGGGCGGCTGCGTGATCCTCCCGGGAGGGGCAGTCGGGCCCCGGGTGATGACCGATTCGGGGGCATGCCCCCCCGTGGTCAGAGCCGGAGGATGCGTGCGTGCCCAGTCGTCCTCGCGCCTCGACCGCGTCGGGTCCGCCGTCAGCACGATCACGTTCCGTTGTGCCCGTCTGTCCTCCACCACCTTGGCGGGGTGTGTGGGCCTCAGCACGGTCCTGGCCGTCCCCTTCCGGGCCGCCAGGGCCTCCGCCATCCGGTCGCCTCCCGGACCCGCGCTCGGTCCGACCAAAGCGATGGGCGTCTTGAGCGGGCGCATGCGAAGGTCGGGGTCGAGTCCGAGGAGCGCGACGATCTCCTCATACGGCACCCGGCGGGTGCCACCCTTGGGCCAGGGAACCTCGACACGATCCTGGTCACCGTCGACCAGCAAGAAGAACGCATCGGTGTCCGTGGCTGTGCCTATCTTGCCCTTGGCCGTCCTGCTGTTGTGCGCCACCCGGTAAACATCCGTGTCCAGCACGTCACGGAAGGGCCTGACGGTCAGATTGCGGCCCGTCATCTCACCGGTGAGCGACGCGATCTCGGTGGTCCGGGAGAGCAACCCGTTGCGCTGGAGGTCATACGCGGCCAGCACCACATCGTCATACACATCGAGGCCGACCAAAGCGGCCGCCGTCATGGTCCACAGGGCCTTCTCCCGGAGATCGTCCCGCTGCGACTCGGGGACGGCACCCTCCATGTGCAGGAAGCGTTTCGCCGAGGCGTCCGAATCCGGGCGGGCATCCCACGCCTGTCCGGACTTCACCATCGCCCAGAACACCTGCGCCCGCAAAGGCGCCCCCAGACCAGGAAGACGACCGTCCTTCAGCCCCAGGGAGGAGGCGACCTCCGGGGTGAGCAGCCCCATCCTGGCCACGGTGGCGTCAAGGCGGCCGGAAGCGGAGGCCGGGACGAAGTCGTGCAGGGTGGCGCGGCCGGACGCGCCGTCCAGATGCTCCCGTGCCTCCTTCAGTACCTTCCCGACGGCGTCGTGAAGCTCGGCGTCATCCTTGAACGTGGTCGGCCGCGACTTCGGAGTCCCCGGCTCAGTCCCCGGCTCCGCGAGCCGGGCCCGCACCACATAATCCAGCAAATCCAGGCTGAAGGAACTCGCCTCGGCCAGCTCCTGATCCTTGCGCCGCATCGTCTCCAGCGCCCCGATGCCGCGCCAAAGCTTCTGATACTCCCCCGCCGGATCGTCCCTGTCCTTCTCGATCTCGTCACCGAAGACCTCACGCAGAGCACGCACCAACAGCAATGCGTCGTCCAGGTCGTCCTTCGACACATCGGCGGATTCCGGTATGTCGAAGGCGGTCCGCGCGAGACCGTCGAGCACCTCCGGCTTCGGCTTCGGCTCCAGCCAGGCCCACCGCCCTTTCTTCCCCCAGGCAGTGGCAACGATCGACTGCCCGCCCTCGGAGCGCCCGCGGACCTCATGACTGGCGTGCGCCCGGTTGACGACGATCGCCGGATGGTCGACCTTCTCGGCTACCGTCCGTGCCGGGGAAAGGGTCCTCAACGGATCGGCCACAAAAGGCACGTCGGCGCCCTCGTTCAGAGCGAGAGGGGGACCGTCGAAGGCCGCGTTGGCAAAGCACGACCCTATGACGATCGGATCCCTGGGGTCGAGCGCCTGAACACTCGGGCGGCGCCTCAGGAACCCGCCGACCTGCTCGGCATCCGCGGCCTTCACTCCCTCCTCTCCGTCCACCCGCGCGTCCACCACGTAGAACCAGCCCGGAACGTTGTGCGAAAAAAGGTGATAAGCCTTCAGCCTGGCCCACTTCGCATCCTGCCAAGGCGCGATTCTCTTGTAGGTGACAGGGTCGATATGGGTGACCTGCATGCGTTGGACGTCGACAAGCGTCGGCTCTTGGAGGATCTGATCGCGGGCGGTGAACACGCTACGACCGACGGGCCTCTCGGTCTCAGGATCGGTGACAGTGGCACTCTTCATATGCCGGTCCATCAGCTTCGAGCCGTCGGCCAGGATTATGAATCCGTCCCCCTCCCTGGCCCACGCACCATCCGGGCCCAGATCATCGGGCTCGCTGGAGATCCACTTACCCAGCGCCACCATCTGCGCCCGCTGGTCCGCCACCCCCTCTTCCACCTCCCCGTTCACGCCGAAGGACCACCGGGGTATACCGCTGTGTGCCCGCACCTTCCGGTCAAGCACGGCGGATATACGCCGCGGCATCTCCAGCCCACCGTCACCCGCGCGCGGCACCATGAGCGTCAGCCGGGCGTCCTTATGCCGCTTGGCCAGTTCCCTGTCCATGGCGAGCAATTCGGCGAGCTCATCGCCCGGAACCCGGCGCGTCGAACGGTCCGGCCACAGCGCCATGACGTGGTCCTGCCCGCCATCCGCCTCGAGAAGGTAATCGGCCTTGATACCGCGTATGTCCCGCCTCCCCGTGGCAAACGGCGGCGCGTACGTGCGCTTGAAGCTACGACCGACCACCACACCGTCGACGGGAGAGAACATCAAAGTCCGCTCCGACAGCAGATCACCCCCCTTGGGGTGGGCGAGATGGAACGCCCCCAAAGCCGCCAGACTCGTATCCCGCCCCTCCGCCATCGCCTCGCGCACCAGCGCGTACAACTGATCACGCACCGCCCCACCCACCCGAGCAGACGGCCCCAGATGCAGGATCTTCCGAGCCAGCGGCACCGGATCGAAGGACCCCTCCCTGAACTCCGGAACCATCTGACGGAGAGCGTCCAGCCGCTCCACCACTGCCTGCCTCTCGGGCGGCACCTGCCCGGCGACACGACGCGGAAGCCTCGTGCGGAGCACATTCGCCACCAACGCCGCACCCTGCCTGGCAGACCTCCGAGCGGACCGCGTCCCGGCGGGTTCGGAGTCGGGCGCCGGCGGGGCCACCGGCCCGGTGCTGCGGGGGGCCGCCGGGGGGAGGTGGGTAACCGTCCGCACCATCTGCAGGGACGACGACTCCGCCGCCCGCTCGATCGCCGCCATCTCATCCGGACCACCCGTATTGACCGGACCGGGAACGGTGCCGGACGAGCGGTCATAGGCATCGTGCACAAGCCCCTCAACACCCGCCTTGTCGGGCGACATGGTGTCCAGGAACAGATCCCGCGACGGCGAAGAAGGCAACGGCGAGGACGGCTCCCCTTCCGGCGTCAGCACACCCGGCGTCCCCAGCAGCGCCAGACTACTGGAAGGAAATTCCGAAAAAGGCAACGGAACAGGATCCATAGGCCGCATATTCGGATCGAGCTCGATCGAGAGGAACTCAGTCCCCTCATAAAAAGGCCGATCACTCACCTGCCCGGACTGGCCATCCACCCAGTCAAGCCGGCCGTTGAAATTGAGGACAGTATAGGAATGGACGTTCCCATTCGGACGCCAGAAAACCATGACCGCAGACGAGCCATGCCCCCCGGAACGCACCCGGCTCTCGATAGCCTGATAAGCCCGAGCGGAAATCCACGAGATATCAGTTTCCCGGCCAGAATCGTGATACCGCCACCCCGTGCCCAGCCAACTCGCCGTGCGCGGCGTAGCGTCGAGCTCGAGCTCGAGCCTGCCATGCCGCCCCGCCGCCTGCACCGGCGCCGCCACCATCGGCCTGCCATGCCAAGACGCCAGAACACTACGCGAAACATCCATGCAGTTACGCATCCGCGCCGCATTACCGGCCCACCGGCCATTGACCAACTGCAACCACCCCGCAGAAACAGCCGCGGTGTTAACCCTTGACCGACGCGGACGCCCTCCCGAGGCCGTCGAGGCCCGCGGATCAGGGAACCGCACATACCGCCCCCTCCTATCACGCGGGAACGCCTGCTCAAGCTGCTGCTGGTCATACGGATCCGGCCGGTCCAACCCACCCGACTGCACATCGTACGGCCGAATCTCCTCCACCCTGTCCAGCGGAGAAATCACACCCGTAAACGTGGCAGGCACAGCCGGGTAGGCGGCACCGGGCCCAGCCGCCGGAGCACTGGAATAACCGGAATAAGACGAACCGATCGGCGGCACACTCGACCACTGCCACGACGACTGCCCCTCATCCCTCATCGCCCCCTCAGCCAAATACGTCTCACGCGCACCGCCGTCCGCCGCCGACGAGTCCTGGGAAACCGGCGTGGCCGCGCCGTCCCGCACCACAGTGACCAGACGGAACGGGCCCTGATGCCGCAGTACGAGCTCCACGCCACCCAGATCGACAGCCTCACGGCCCACAACCTGAGCCGACTGCCGCACCGCCGGCGAGGAGACATCCACCCGCAAAGGAACGTAATCATGCCTGCCACGATTGCGCTCGTTGATCGCCTCGATCTCGCGCACCAAGGCATCCGACTGACTCGCGCCATCCATCTCGTTATCAGTCAAGACCCAAGCAGTGCTGTGCGGACCCATCACATGGTCAAGAGAAGACGCCAGACCAGTGCGCTCACCACTCCTCGCCCACGGCCCCGGATGCGGAACAATCAAATCAGTATGCGGAACATGATGCCCGAACTCCGTGATCGAACCCGGAACGAGCGACAGGGTTCCTGGATTCGCGACCGACTCCATATGCCGTCCGAGCTGCGGCAATATCACGGACGGCAACATCACGGGGTCATACGCACTCAGATTGCCCCTACGCCCATACGCCTCGGCGAGGAACCGCGCATCCTCCGCCCCGGCACCACCATCCACCGCGGCAACCACCGTGTCGCGGATCTGATCCAGCGCATCCCCGAGAACCGTGTAATCCTCAACAGCGTGCAGCCGCTCCCGCTGCACCGCCGTAAGCTGCGGATACCACGAAGAGACCCGGATATCCGCCCAGTTGACGACGTAGGCTTCGCCCTGATCGTCAAACTGAATCAGCTCAGGCTCTCGCGCCGCCAACACCGCCTGACCAGAGCCAGTCTGTTCCAGCACCTCAGGCGTCGTTTCGGGCGCGCCGCCCATCGCCGACCACCAGGCCGACGCGTGCTCCCGTACCACCGAGTCCGGCACCTGCCCGGGAGAGGCACTGCCGGAAGCCGGACCCGGGGTCCCCTCCGGCAACCGGGACCGGAGGGCCCCGAACAGCGTCGCGTCGGCTTCCACCGTAGGCGACTCCCCAGCCGACTCCGCCGACGCCGAGTGCGGACCCTGCGGCGGCAGATCCGCGGACCCGGTCGCCTCCGAGAGCATCTCCCCGATACTGGCGAAGCTGTTGGTGGGCGCCGGCTCGAAGATGTCCTGCGCTTGTTCCGGCGTCAGCGCGGAAACAGTGCGTGCGGCTGTCGTCGGGGGTGCGAGGAGGATTTCCTCCGGTTCTTGGGGGGATTGGCTGGTGGTGGGTCGTGTCGGGGTGGTGTCGTCGTCGGGGATGTCGACGGCCATTCGCTGCCGTCCGCCCGGCCGCTGGTGGCTCGTCCACGTATCGGCGTCGTACTGCGGGGCCCCCGACGGGCCGGCGGACGGCGGCACCGGCACATCGGACTCCGGCCCCACCCCGCCCTCGGCCCGATCCCACAAAGCACGGAAACCCGTCAGCAGATACGGGTTGTCCCACAGGCCGGCGAAAGCCGCCTTCCGACCCGGACCATACAACCGCCGCAGCAACGGCAGCAGCTCCGGATCAAACTGCTCCACCCACTCCGAGCCGTTGTTACGCGGAGCACCGGTGCCAGGATCGGTGCCCGTATTCGCACCCATGTAGGCATTGCTGAGCTGAGCGAAGTACTCATGCACACTACTGGAGGAGTAATTGGGGAGGCGACCGTCCGGCCACTGCTCCGAAGCGCCCCTGGCCCGCTTCGCCTCGTAAACAGCCTCGATCCGCTCCTGGTCCTGACGGCTCAGCACCGACTCGATCGCGTGAGCCACTTCATGACGGGCAATGGAATAACCGTCGACCGCATTCTCGGCACCGACCACACCAGTGGTCTCACCCAGCAGATTCTCCTCGGAGAACGCCCCCACAAAACGCCGTGACCTGTACATTCCCCGCTCGAAGTCAACACGACGACCCCCGATATACGTGCCGCGCCGATCAACGAACTCGGGGAGAGACGTCAACTCCGTACCCCTGGGCACCACAATGAACTGCCGACCCCCGGTCAGCAGCGCCACCGCCACATCCAAATTCCCCAGCATGCCCCCAACCAGAGCCTCCGCCACTTCCCGAGCCGCCTCCGGCCGCTCCACACCCGAAGGGACGACGACAAGCCATTGGGTCGCCAGGGCCCCGAAGTCCGCCGCGGACAACGTGGCACGCAAACGCTCCACCAACGCCCTGTCCTTGGCCAGCTCCACCCGGTCCTTCGCAGACAACGACGCCAACTCCGCAGCACGCTCATCCACCCCCATGGCCGGGAACCGCGCGGCAAGATCCGCCAAAGCGGCTGGGGCGTTCAACCCCGGCACCGAGGCGCCGGCGGGGTCAAGCAGCGTCTCGGTGCCGGGGTGGGTGTCGGTGTCGGATAGCGGGTCGACCATGGAGTCGACGTCGGTGCCGGAGGCGGCCTCGGTGTCGGAGGCGCTGTCGTAGCCGGAGTCGGACGGGATGCGCGGCGTGTCGGCCGGGAGGCCCTTGGACGTGGTGGCGGTCGCGGTCGGCGGGGGCGGGGACGGGACGACCGTTTCCTGGGCCTGGTCCTGCGGCCCCTCCGAAGAGGTGACAACAGGACGGGGAGCGGGGGAAATCGGGGCCGATGGGACGGGGGGCGTGGTCGTGGCGGTGGCGCGGGCGAGCGGGCGCAGGCCCAGGCCGGTGCGGAGGGTGTCGGCGAGCGCGACGCTCGAATCCGCGTCCGGTCCGTGCGTCAGCAGGTGGTCGGCGACCTGCCGCACCGCGTCCCGGTACGGGGCATCGGCGTGGCGGGAGTCCGCCAGGACGGGGCGTACCTCCAGCGGCAGCACCAGGGCGATGGCGCTGTCCCAGGCCCGGTCGGCCTCGGCCTCGGTCGGCCGCGGGGTGCCGGTGTGTGGTGCGGTGGCGTTCGGCTGCGGTGTCGCGGTCTGTGGTGTCGCGGTCTGTGGTGTCGTCGCCGACGATCCCGTATCACCGCTGAGCGCCGCGGCCTTGAAGTCCGTGTACGCCGAGTCCCACATCCGCTGCGACGCGTTGGCCGCCACGGCATCGATCTCCACCGGCCAGAGGGTGGGCTGGGCCATCAGCAGGCGTACCTGGTCGACCGGGTCCAACGCGCCGACGGCGATACGGTCGCCGGTGGTGGCCGCCTCCGTCTGCGGGCTGGGGACCGTGATACCCGCCTCGCGCAGATCGGCCGTGGAGACGGTGGCGTTCGGGCCATGCAGCCGGGGCAGGTCCTGCGCAAGGCTCTCCGGCAGGTCCTCCGGCATGAGCCGCTGGGCGATCCACTCGCGCTGGGCGGCGTCCCGGTGGACCTGGGGCGGGGAGTAACCGGGGTCGTTCGGCCCGGCGGCGTGCGGTGTGACACCGAGGTCGCGCAACTGGACTGCCGCGTCGAGCAGTTGATTGTGCGCCTGCTGGGCCCGCGCCTGGGCGTCCGCGAGCGCCACCGTGGCGTCAGGGCCGATGCCGACGTTGTTGTCGGCCGCGTTGTCGGCCGCCGCATCGATGGTCCTGCCGAGCTCGTCGACGGTCTGGGCGGCGTTGACGTACGTGGCGAGCGCTCCCCCGTAGTTCTCGCGCGCGTGGGTGATCTCGGCCTGGTGCTGGGCGTTGGGGGCACCGCTGCCGGGGGTGTGCGGGGCATCGATGACGCCCGGCGGCGCATCGTTCTGCTCGGAGCCGAGGTCGCCGGGGGCGTTGTAGCCGTCGGCGAGATCCCCGTTCAGCTGCGAGCCGGGGGATACGGGGGGCTGCGGGCTGTTCAGGGGAAGCTGATCGCTCGAAGAAACCCGGTTGCCGAGCGCACTCGGGTTGTTGAGCAGGTTCGAGGTGTTCGGTCCGTCCTCGCCGGTGAGGGGGTTCGAGGTGTCAGAGGTGTCCGGCAGAAGCGAGTCGTATCGGAACTCCGACGAGGCGTCCAGGTCACTCTGACCCTTGAGGAGATCCGGGTTCTTCAGATAGGTGCTTGCGGCGTCGGGAGTGGTCTGCGCGTTCGAAGCAGGAAGCGTGGAGATGTCGGGGACATCGGAAGAGGTGGACGTGGTGTCCGGGAACTCCGGCTCCGAGTCACGGTCGACGACGCTGGAGGAAGAGTCGTCGTACGACGAGATGGACGAGGTGTCCGAGCCGTCGTAGTCGGCGACTGTGCTCTGGGGCGGCGGCGTGATGCCGTCTCCGCCGGGGACGTACGGGGCGTTGGGGGTGTTCAGGACCGAGGAGTCCACGGTCGTGGTGGCGTTCGGGGAGGGGGGCGTGGGCGTCAGGTTCTGTGAACCTGGGTCCGAGTTCGTCGCGGAAGCGTCCCGGGAGCCGCCCACGATGCGGTTGAACAGGATCTCATTCGTCTTGTTGTTGAACTGGCTAAACATGTTCCCGTCGGGGAACATTTTATTGTTCAGCGATATGGAAGCCTGCAGCACCGCCCCGGAGCTGTACGTGTCAAATATCCCACTCATGCCGGCGCCGAGGAAGGAATCCGTATTGAACTTACCGAAGACGGCGGCCTCGGCCCCCGCCTCACCGATCCCGTGGACCACGAACGTCGTGGGAGCGTCGAACACCACATTGTTGAGGTTATGCCTGGTGAACAGATCACTGAAATCCACACGGAACTTACCGAAAAGGTCCGTGTCGAAATTGTTCTTGAAGATGTTCGACAGCTTGTTCTTGATCTGGTGCACGAAGGCGCCGAGACTGCTGATGAAGAAGTCGGCCAGGCCGCCGACCGCCGCGTTGAGCCCGACGTCCGTCCAGTCGATGCCCTTGGGCTTCTGTCCGGGGGAGTTGATGACCATCTGGGTGAGCTGAACCACGAGGCTCTGGAGGCCCTCCGTCAACCCCCCGGACCCCGCCGACAGAATGTGGGTCATTCGCAGGAGGCGATCCACCGTCATGAGAATCGACAGCCTGGCCCTCATTCGGGCCAGGATCATCTCCGAAGCCGAGGCACCGCCGGTGAAAGCGGCCAGCACGGCGAGAATCGCCAATTCCGCGATAAGTGAAATGACTTCGAGGATGATTTCGAAGTGGGCCTGCTGGATCTTCAGGGACAAGTTCCCCTGGTTCTCCGCGAACCGATCGAGCATCGTCACTACTTGCTGAATGATGTCATTGCCGCTGTGGTTCGCCACCGTGGACATGGCCTGCACAAAGCTGTCCGCCGCGGACCGGGGAAGGGCCTGCTCCGCCCTCTGTATCGCTTCCAGAAGCATGGAGCGAATCTCGAGCAGCCTCGGCCCGAGGTTCAAGTAAAGGCCACGACTATCCCACGTCAGCCGCGCCCTGGCCTGCACCGGCTTCTCGCCGATCAGGGCGAAGAGCATCGTACTGACTTCTTCGGGATACTCGGGGTCGTACATTTAGCGCTTTCCGTCGTCACCCGCGATGTCGGGCCTCTGCGACATCGCATCGTTGATCTCGTCCCCAGTTTGCTGCTTGGTCCGCCTCATATCCATCGAGCTCTGCGCCAAGGCCGACCGCAGCCCTTCCCCGAGGCCATCCAGGGAAGCGAGAATGCTGCGGACGGTTTCGTTCTGTTCCTGGTACCCCGGGTCAACCTGGTAGTAGAACGAGTCGTTTTGTCCGTCCCAGCCTACGACGGCGGCTTCGGTGTCATGGAAGTCGTCGGAGGCCTTCTTCACCGCCCCGGCAATCGCTCCTAGCTCCTTCTGGAGCCGCTCAAGGTCCTCGGGGCTCCCCGTGTACTCACCGTAACCAGCCACTGCCATCCCTCACTCGGTGTCTTCGTCGATCTCGTCGCGCAGCCGGTTCCTGCGCGACCGGCCGGAACCGGCCTGGCCGTCGGCGCTCAGCGCCGAGCCGAAGATCCGGTCCCAGTCGAGGTCGATTCCCCGGCGCATCGACCCTTCGGGGCCGGGCTGGGTGAAGGGCGCGAAGGTGTCCATCACGCGGCGGGCTATCTGAGCTCGTCCCTTCTGAGCGGCCTCAAGGATCGAGGCGGCCAGTTGAGGGCCCGTCATGCTCTGGTGCTTGTTGTCGAGGAAATTCAGCTTCGTGAGCTCTCCCTGCGCGCCGACGGTCACCTCCACTACGCGATCGTTCGAGCGCACCGTCGCGGAAGCCTGGCGGAGATCCGACTCCGCCCGCGCGACGGCGGCCTGGGTGGCCTCCAGTTCGGCCATGGCCTGGGCTATGCGCTCCTGCAACGGTTCGGTCAACGGATGCTCCCACGAAGGTGGATAGAGGTCATGACGTGGCATCGATCAGCGCGAGGGTGCATCGGCTAGCGACCGATCACGGCCGGCGAGCCTCCCTCGTCGGTGCCCCAGACGTCGTCTTCTTCCGGCTCCCAGACCTCGCGCTCACGGTCGCTGCTCTCGGTCTCCGGCTGTCCGGGCGCGCCGCCGCCACCCGGAAGGAACGGGTTGCTGCCGCTTGTGTTGACGGTTTGCTGACGGTCGTCGTACAGACCGCCCTTGCCGCGCGGGGGGTCGCTCCGGCGGTTGCTGACCACATCGCCGCTGTCGATCACATTGCGTACGCGTTCGGAGGGACCGCCTTGGCCGCCTCCGCCCTGGCCACCCATGCCGCCCATGCCGCCCATGCCGCCCATGCCGCCCATCGGCATACCGCCCCCCATACCGCCGCCCATCTGGCCGGGGCTGCCCGGCGGCGGCCCGCTGTTCAGGGGGGTACGGTTGCCCGAGGACTTCGAGGACGTGTCCTCGGATGAGCCGGACCCCCCCGCCGGACTGTCGTCGTACGGCTTGTCGTCGTACAGCTCCTCCTCGTAACTGGAGTCACCGTAGTCGTACGTGGGCGGGTTCAGGCTGCTGGAGCCGCCACCTCCGGAGCCGCCCTGGCTGTAGTCGGGCGGCGTGCTGTTCCCGTCGTTGAGGTGACCCGTGGTCGTCGTACCGTCCGGGCCGGTGATCGAGGTGGCGCCGGTGTCCGGATCCACCTTCGAGATGCTGCCGTCGGGATACTCGGTGACCACCTGCCCCTGCGGATCCAGGTGCGTCGTGCTGCCGTCGGGGTTGGGCAGTGAATCATCCGAGTTGAGCGGCCCGGAATATGAGCTGCCGTCGGGCCTGGTGACGGTCGAGGACTGGGAATCCGGGTCGACTATTGACTCCGTGCCGTCCGGGAATTCCGTCACGACCCGGCCCTGCGAATCTATATGCGACACGCTGCCGTCGGGGTTGGTCAGCGAGTCGTCGCCGTTGACCGGTCCGGAGATGTTCTCCGGCGAAGGCTGTGGCAAGTCGCTATCATTCAGTGAACCATTGAGCCGCTGCTGTTGCTTCTGATACTCGTCCTGCCGCTCCTGCTGTTGCTGCTGATACTCATCCTGCCGCTCCTGCTGTTGCTGCTGGACCTGTTCCTGCCGGTCCATCTGCTCCCGCTGGAGCCGCTCCTGCTGCTCCATCTGGTCCCGCTGGAGCCGCTCCTGCCTCTGCTGGTTCTCCTCCTGCTTCTGCTCCTGCTCCTGCCGGATCTGTTCCTGCTTGGCCTCCGCCTCGGCCTGCTTGGCCTCCGCCTCCTTCTCCTTCTGCTCCTGCTCCTTCTCCTGCTCGACCTCCTTCTGCTCCTGCTCGCGCTGCAGCTCCTCCTGGCGCTTCTGCTGTTCCTGCTGAAGCTGTTCCTGCTTCTTTTCCTGTTCCTTCTGCTCGGCCTCCGCCTCCTTCTCCTTCTGCTCCTGCTCCCTTTCCGCCTCGGCCTTCTCGGCCTCCGCCTCCTTCTCCTTCCGCTCCTGCTCCTTCTCCTGCTCGACCTCCTTCCTGGCCATTTCCTTGTCCCGCTTTTCCTGTTCGGCCTTCTGCACAGCCGCCTGCTGGAGCTGGAACGCCTGCGCCTGCCGTTGCATTTCCTGCTGGTTTTTCTCCGCCGCGGCCTGCTTGACTTCCTGCTCCTTCTCCTTGGCGGCCGCCTCCGCCTCTGCCTCCTTCTCCTTCCGCTCCTGCTCCTTCTCCTTGGCGGCCGCCTCCGCCTCTGCCTCCTTCTCCTTCCGCTCCTGCTCCTTCTCCTTGGCGGCCGCCTCCGCTTCCGCCTCCTTCTCCAGCCGCTCCTGCTCGGCCTTCGCCTCCCTCTCCTTCCGCTCCTGCTCGGCCTCCGCCTCCCTCTTCTCCTTCGCGTACTTCGCGTCAGCGGCGGCCTTGTCCGCCGCCGCCTTGTCCTCCGCGGCCTTCTTGTCCCGCGCGTACTTCGCGTCAGCGGCCGCCTTGTCCGCCGCCGCCTTGTCTTCTGCGGCCTTCTTGTCGGCCGCGTACTTCGCGTCAGCGGCCGCCTTGTCCTTCGCGGCCTTGTCCTCCGCGTCCTTCTTTTCCTTCGCTGCCTTGTCTTCGGCCCACTCCTCGGACAGGCCCTTATCGCCCCTGGTGCTGATCGAGCCCAGATCGAATACCCGCGACCCCCAGGCTTTGCTCAGCTCGTCCAGCGCTTCCTCAGCGGGGTCAATCAGACCTTCCTTGACACCTCTTTCCCACCTTTTGACCGCCTCATCGCCGACCGCCTTCCAGGTGGTCAAGTCCTTCATGTCGCCATATTTCCCGCGTTTTCCGTCCGCGTCGATGGCTTCCGACGTGAAGTCCTCCGTCGTGCTGTAGGACCAATATCCCGAGCTGTGCGGACTGGAACTGTAGTGATACTCAGAATCAATCTGCCTTATATTGTTGTACCAAGAATTATCGGATATCTCAGTCAGCAGATCGACGAGCCAACGCAGCGGGTTGCCCTTTTCCCAAGCCCATTTATCCCACGCGTTGACGAGATTCTGGGCCTGCGTCCGGAGAGCCTCACCCGCTGCTCTGAGCTCTCGGCCCTGCTTGGACGAGCCACCGATGTAGCCCATATCCTGGGCATAGTTCTCGTATCGGCCGCCGACTTCATGAATGAGGTCCCAGAAGACGCCGGCCGCCATACCTTGCCATGCCTCGTTCTCCTCCAAGCCGAGCCGTTTCTGCCATTCGGTCATGGTCGTGTTGCTGTCGTAGAAGAACTTGGCCACCCGGTCGAAAGCCTCCGCAGCCATATCGAAGGATCCCAGGCGGACGCCTTTGTCGAGGGGGATGGCAGACTCGCCACCCCAACTGAACCCAAGGGTTCCGTTCTCCTTGTCGAGCAGGGCCTGCAGCGCCTTCCCAGTGCCGTAGGAGTACTTGGTCAGATCGAACGTGTCCCATGTCAGGTTGTTGCCGCCACTCGCCTTTTGGAACGCGCCATCCTTCAGGTCCTTGGCGTACTTGCTTTTTCCCTCACTACCCACCGAATCGTCGCTGCCAACGAACTCATCGTCGCTCATGGTCTTTACACCGAGCAGCGTGATGCGGGCCTTGTACATTTTGACGCTGCCGTCGTCCGTATAGAACGGGATCACGAAGTCGGTGTTGTTGATGTCATAACCCGCGTTGTCGACTTTCCACTGCCAATCGTCGACGTCGACGGTATCGACGCTGTCCTGCTTAGTGATCTCCACCTTCATCTGCTTGATGTCATCGTTACCGACGATCCCTGATTTTTCTTTTCCTCCCGCGAACAGGGTGGCCCTCTCCGGCGCAGCAAACCCTGTGAAGAGCTGGACCGCTATCCGCCAGTAGTCGGCGTACTCTTTGTCATCGGCCATGGCAGACGAGGCTCCGTCAGAAGGGGGATCTACAAGCAGAGGGAAGATCTACAAGCGAGGAAAAACGTAGCGGCGTCGGGGTCTACTTGCCTTCGTCCTCGCCCTCCTGGTCCGGCGGGGTCGTGAGGTCGACCTCGACGTCCTCGTCCTCGAAGATGTCCATGAGCTTCTGGCCGTCGACCTTGTCCAAGCTGACCCCCTGGGTCTTGAACAGGGTCTCAATGGTTTCCTCGAGGGCCCCGTCGATGTCCTCGAAGAGCGTGATGTGGCTGTCGATGATCCCGTTGAGGGTCTTCACCATCTTCACCACCTCCTGGTTCACCGTCTGCCCGTGCACATATTTCACGTCGGTCGCCAGGTCCCCCATGGTCAATGGCAAGGGCGTTCCTGGCGGAAGCCCCTCGGGGAGGGCGTCCTCCCCCGTCAGGGTCTTCATCGCGGGAATGACGGGGTCAGACTTGGTGTCGTAAGTTATCGCCCTGAGTGCGTCCCGGAAGTCCTGAAGGTCGACTTTCCGGAAGTTCTCGATCCACGCCTTGTCAAGCTGCGTCGCGGGCTGGTCCGCCATGTTCTCCGCCTCTCTTTACCGGATAGTTGGATGACACAGCGGGCGACTGCCCCACGTGTCCCAACGCGTGGACAGCCGCCCGCAAAGCGCCGCGCTCAGCGGCCAATCTTCACGCCCTCCCAGCCCTGCATCTGGTTCTTCTCGGACTGCCTGTAGAGGTTGGAGATCTCGTTGAGGGTTTCACCGTTCCTATTGAGCCAGTTGCCCATGTTCGTGACGGCCTGGTTCCAGGCCTGCTGCTTCTCGTTGTAGGCCTGGCGGTCTTCACCCTCCCAGGACCGCTGCAGCACCCGGAGTTCCTCGTTCAGGCTGTTGATGATCTTCTCGATCTCGCGTGTCTGCAGGCGCATGTCCTCGACCGCGGTCTCGGCATGGGCGTAGCTGACGTAGATGAAACCGTCAGTGAGGTTGTCCGGCATCGATGGCCTCGTCTCGCTAGGGTGGATGTGGGATACGGAAGGCGCTTCGGCTGATGACATCCGAAGCCCCGGGCCGGTGGGAGACCGGCCCGATCGATCACCGTCCGGCGGTGGAGCCCATCAGACCGTCGAAAATGCTCTGCGACTGGTTGTACTGCTGGTTGATCTGCTCATTCGACGAGCCCTGCGTCATGCCCTGCGAGCGGAGGGTTTCGTTGAGCTCGTTGATCATGTCCTGCAGGTTCTTCGAGATGATTTCCGCGTGCTCGTCCCAGGCGTCCAGGAGGTCCTGAAATGCCTTACCGTCACTGCCCTGGAGAGCTTGCATCATGTTGTGCTTCGTGTTCTCGACGTCCTGCCGACGGCTCTGGACACCCGAGAAGGCCATCTCCAGGGCCTGGATGCCGTTCCGTGTCGCGCTTTCTTCTGCCTGCTGCATACCCGCCATGAACTCTGCCTCTTTCGGTGGATTTCGCCGCCAGGCCCAAGGCGCTGACGCGGCTTGCGTGACCGGATGCGGACCGTCGGCATCCAGTTGTCCGGACAACGACGACAGGAAGACCGGAAGACCGGAGAGCGATAAGCAACGCTTACCGACAAGAAGACGTGCCACACATACGTTTCAATAACTTCCCCTGGCCTTCGGGAACTTGACGAAGACTGACGTACGTCAAGCCAGCCTCGTGTCGATATGCCTACGAGCTACACGGCCACGCGACCTCACCGGTTCACTGCCTTTTTGTTGCCTCCGTCACACTGCGGCGCCGTCGCCTTGCCCTCACCCGACACCGCCGCCCCCGGGTTCAGGTCCGGTCCCGTGGGCAGCATGGACAGCAGCGACGACGGGAGCCTCTGCGCCTGACCCTTGGTGTACCCCAGCGCCTCCATCGCCTTGGCCGTCGGCACCCGGTACTTCACTCCGCTGTCCGTCACCAGGTAGAGGGTGCTGCCGACGTTCGACCCGTCGGCGGCCAGCGCGTGCACCAGCGCGCCCTTGCCCGGCGGCACCACGATCCGGTTGACGGTCACACAGGCCGCGGCCAGCCCCTCCAGCGGTGCCTGTGCGGCCGGGCCGAGGCCGTCGCGGCCGGCCAGGGAGACACTCACCCGCGTTCCCTTGTCGCCCGGCCGGACGGAGACACACGGGGTCTGATCGTCGGCGAGGTCCACCGCTTTCGGCGGGTTCGGCGGCACGCCCTTCCACGTGTCGGCGCCCTCGGAGGCCGGCGCCAGGTGGCCGATCACCCCTTCGGCGCCCAGGGGCACGGCACTCGCCGCGCTGCCCGCGTACGCCTGCCGCTTCGTGGCCGCGTCGCCGAGGAGCAGCGCCGCCACCGTCGCGTTGATGGGTGCCAGCCCCTCCTTGCGCAGCACGTAGTACCGGGCGTCGCCGCCGGTCGCGGAGACCTTGAAGACCTGTCCGACCCGGGTCTGGCCACCGCCGAGCCTCGGCCCCGCGGCGCCCCGGCCCGGCACATCGGGTGCGGAGAGATCCGGACCGGTGGGCAGGGAGTTGAGCAGCGCGGCGGAGACCGCGACGGACTCGCGTGAACCGTAGCCGAGGGCTTCGTGGGCGCCTCCCTGGACGTTCAGACGCAGTTTGCTGCCCTGCCACACCAGGTACTGGGCCTTGTCGGGTCCCCTGACCAGCAGTCCCTGAGAGGCGTCGAGTCCGGTGCCGCCGAGGTCCTTGCCGACGGCGAGCGCGGTGCCCGTGGAGCCGGTGACGGTGCCCGAACACACCTGCCACGGGTCGGTGGTGAAGCCGTCCGGCAGGTCGTCGGGGGCTCCGCTGATGCCGACGGGCGCCCCCTGCGGTGTGCCGCTCAGTGATGTGCCGCCGACCGACGCGGTCTTCATGTCCGCGCCGAGGAGCAGCCGCGCAGAGGTGTAGTTGCGCACCGGGCGCAGCCGTCCGTTGAGGTAGAGGTACCGGCCGCCGGTCTCCTTGTTGACAACCAGCGTCCGCCCCGCTTTCCAGGAGTTGTTCGTGCCGGGCTTCAGCAGGCCGAACACGAAGGCTCCCGCGGAGATCAGAATCGCGATGATCACGCTGATGGCGACGCCGCGGTTGGTCCGGCCCTGGGGGCTCTCCGGGGCGTCGGGGTCGGCACGCAGCATGCCCGAGGTGAGCCGCCCCATGACGAACATGTGCGCCTGGACCTGGTCGCGCTTGGACTGCACGTTTACGTTCCTCCGGTTCGGGCCGTCAGCCGTTCAGGCCGCGCAGGGCGCTGTACACCCCGAGCACCCACAGGGCCAGGGGCAGCAGGGCGATCGCGGCCGTGGTGTGCAGGATCTCCGCCGCCCGCCCCCAGTAGGGCACGATCCGTCGTCCGGGCACAGTCCAGGAGGCGATGGCGATGCCCGCGGTGGCGGCGAGCAGACCGGCGACCAGCACCATCCGGCTCCCCGGCGCATAGGACAGGGCGTTGAAGAGGGCGAGCAGCAGAAAGCCTCCGGCCCCGGGGATGAAGAGGGAGAGCCGCTGCCATACGTTCCCCAGGCCGCGCCCGTGCAGCAACAGCAGCAGCGAGAGCACGACGGCCATGATGACCTCGGCGAGTCCGTCGTCGTGGGTGAGCACGGCCAGGCAGACCGCGCAGACCGCGCCCACCGCCCCGTACAGCGAGGACATCCAGCCGTCGGCGAGCACCGAGCGCGCGGCCACCACGCCGGTGGGGTGCGGTTCGATGCCCTCCTGGAGCTGCTGGGCGTTGGTCGGCAGCGGCGGCATGCGCATGCCGGACATCCGGAAGGCGAGCGAGGGGACGAACGCACCGAGGATGACGGCCACCAGGGCGAGGACGCCGGCGACATGGGCCGGTCCCAGGTCGGTGACGGCCATCAGGGCCCCGGCGAAGGTGCCGAAGAGCATGACCACGGCGAGGCCGAGGAAGAGCGCCGCGAACGACGCCACGGCGGCGAGCGCGACGATCGCGCCGCCCGCGCCCGCGGCGCAGGCGGCCAGCAGCCGGGCGCCCAGGACCTCGTGACTGTGCGGACCGCCGAGGTCGCCGCCGGGCAGCAGCCACCCCGCGAGCGCGAGATACGGGCCCACCATGAAGCCGAGGGCGGCGCCGGCGGCGGCGTCGTCCACCGCGCGGCTGGCCGAGCCCGCACCGGCGAGCAGCAGCACTCCGGCCGCGGCCGCGCACAGGGCGCGCAGGTCGGAGGAGCCGCCGGGCAGCGCGAGGACGGCCAGCCCGGCCAGCAGCGCGGTCACCGCGAAGCCGCGCAGCAGCCGGGTGCTGGCCAGCGGGGTCCAGCCGTGCGGCCGGTCCTGCATGGTGGTGGAGATGCCGTCCACCAGGTCGTCGAGGTGGACCTCGGGGAGGGCGTCGATACGCGGCCGGAGGTAGAGCGTCTCGCCGTCGCGCAGGTCGTAGGAGTCGAGGCTGCGCTCCTCGTCCAGCGGTTCGCCGCCGAGGCGCTGCAGCACCCAGCCGCCGTGGTCGATGCCGGTTTCGGCGAGGTTGTCGCCGCCGTAACCGACGACGGCGGGGAGCAGGTCGGCCACAGGAACGTCCGAGGGGACCGCGAGGTCGATGGACTTGGCCGGTGCACGTACGGTCAGGCGGCACAGGCCGGCCACCTGGTTGTCAGTCATCGGGCACGCTTCTTCCGGGGGTCTGCGAGAGGGAGGATCCCGGGTTCCGCCTGAAGGCGGTGGAGTTGGACTGGTGTTGCTCTTGGGGCACGATCGTAGGTGTGCGCCGAATGTCCCTCCGGGAGGGTGCACATTACTGGCTGAGGCGTCGAACTGGTATACCGGGATTGCGCAGCCGCTTCTCCGTGGCCGGTGAGGACGCATCGTGGCGCCCGCGGCCCGAGGACGTATTCCCCACCGACGTCGTCCGGCGTGTTTCCCTCCTTTCCCGCCTGTTTCCCGCCCGTGAGGAGACTGTTCGTTGAGCGTGGTCCTGTTCCGCCGCCCCGCCCGCCGGCGCGGCCCCGAGATGCCCGACGGGGAGCTGAATCTTCAGGAACCTCCCACGCTGCCAGAAGTGGTGCCGGACTCCTCCGCCATCTGGACCTACCTGCCCATGGCGCTGATGTCGGTGTCCATGATGCTGATGTTCATGAGGCCGGGGATGAGCGGCCGGGGCGGCGGCCAGTTCATGTACGTGGCGCTCGGCCTGATGGTGTTCGCCTCCGCCGCCATGATGCTGGGCCAGATGATGCGCAAGTCGAGTGAGCGCAAACAGCGCCTGAAGGGCGAGCGCCGCGACTACCTGCGCTATCTCACCCAGATCCGGCGCAAGGTCCGCGCCGCCGTGTCCGATCAGCAGAAGGCGCTCGCGTGGCGCCACCCCCCGCCGTCGGCCCTGTGGTCGCTGGCGGGCACCACGCGGCTGTGGGAGCGCCGCCCGCAGGACGAGGACTTCGGCGAGATCAGGGTGGCCGTCGGGGAGCAGAAGCTCGGCCTGCGGCTGACGCCCACGGCCACCACCCCGGTCGAGGACCTGGAGCCGCTGGCGGCGCACGCCCTGCGCAGCTTCATCCGCGCGTATTCCACGGTGCCCGACCAGCCCATCGCCATCTATCTGCGGGCCTGGGCGCGCGTGCTGTTCCGGGGTGACGAGGAGCGGATACGTTCCGTCGCCCGCGCGATCGTCGCCCAGCTCGCGACCTTCCACTCGCCCGACGACGTGTGGGTGGCACTGTGCGTGTCGGACGAACGACGCGCGGACTGGGAATGGGTGAAGTGGCTTCCGCACAATCTTCACCCGCAGGAGAACGACGGTGCCGGCCCGGCCCGGATGTTCGTCTCGGCCATCAACGAGCTGGAGGACCTCCTCGGGGCCGAGTTCCTGGAGCGGCCCTCGTTCGACCCGGACGCCGGGACCGGCCGTGACGAGCCGTTCACCGTCATCGTGGTGGATGGGGGCAGCGTCCCCGACCGGCACCGGCTGGACGGGGCCGGTTTCCGCAACGCCGTCGTCCTCGACCTCACCGGCGCGCTGACCTGGCGCCCGGGCCGCGTCACGCTCCGCTTCGACGTGCGCGAGGACGCGTTCGAGCTGGTGCGCACCGACCGCGAGCGCAAGGAGCAGACCACCCGCCTCGGCCGCCCCGACACCTTCGGGCCGACGGGCGCCACCTCCCTGGCCAAGCGCATCGCCCCGTACCGGATGGGCATGGGCGGCGACGCCTCCGAGCCGCTCGCCTCGGACGTCGAGCTGACCACCCTGCTGGGCATCTCCGACCTGTACCACCACGAGCCGGCCGGCCTGTGGCAGCAGGCCACCGGCTCCAGCCGGCTCAAGGTGCCGATCGCGGTCGGCGTGGACGGCACCCCGGTGGAACTGGACATCAAGGAGTCCGCGCAGGGCGGCACCGGGCCGCACGGCATGCTCATCGGGGCCACCGGCTCCGGGAAGAGCGAGCTGCTGCGCACCCTGGTGCTGGCGCTCGCGCTGTCGAACTCCTCGGAAACACTCAACTTCGTCCTGGTGGACTTCAAGGGTGGCGCCACCTTCCTCGGCCTGGACGAGCTGCCGCACACCTCCGCCGTCATCACCAACCTGGCCGGTGAGGCGGCGCTGGTGAGCCGCATGCGGGACGCCCTGCACGGCGAGCTGATGCGCCGCCAGGAACTGCTGCGGGCCGCCGGGAACTACACCTCCGCGCTGGACTACGAGAAGGCGCGGGCCTCGGGGACCCCGCTGCAGCCGATGCCCAGCCTGTTCGTCATCGTCGACGAGTTCAGCGAGCTGCTCGCCGCCCACCGGGACTTCATGGATCTGTTCGTGATGATCGGACGGCTCGGCCGCAGCCTCGGCGTCCATCTGCTGCTCGCCTCGCAGCGGCTGGACGAGGGGCGGATGCACCAGCTGGAGGGCCACCTGTCGTACCGCATCGGTCTGCGCACCTTCTCCGCCATGGAGAGCCGCGGTGTGCTGGGGGTGCCGGACGCCTACCAGCTCCCGCCGCAGCCGGGCAGCGGCTACCTCAAGTCCGGTGTGGAGCCGCTGACCCGCTTCCGTGCCGCCTACGTCTCCGGCCCGTACCAGCAGCGGCGCAGCCGGGCCAACCAGGCTCGGGTGGCCAGCCAGACGGTGCCGTGGACGGCCGGCTACGTGGTGCCGCGCCAGCTTCCCGACGTGCCCGAACCCGAGCCGGAGCCGGAGGAGGAGACCGGCGACACGCTGCTGTCGGTCGCCGTGGAGCGGCTGCTCGGCGCCGGTCCCCCGGCCCACCAGGTGTGGCTGCCGCCCCTGGACCTGCCCTCCACACTCGACCAGGTGCTGCCGCCGCTGACCCCCGACCCCGAGCTCGGGCTCACCACGGTCGGCTCGCCGATGCGGGGACGGCTGACGGTGCCCATCGGCATCGTGGACAAGCCCTTCGAGCAGGTGCGTGACCTGATGACGATCGACCTGTCGGGCGTCGGCGGCCACGTGGCCATCGCGGGCGGGCCGCAAAGCGGCAAGAGCACCATGGTGCGGACGATCCTCACCGCGCTGGCCCTCACCCACACCCCGCGCGAAGTGCAGTTCTACTGCCTGGACTTCGGCGGCGGCGCGCTGGCGGGTATCGCCGATCTGCCGCACACCTCCGGGGTCGCGGCCCGTCTGGACACCGAGCGGGTGGCCCGTACGATCTCCGAGGTCAGCGCCCTGCTGGCGGACCGCGAGCGGTTCTTCCTGACCCAGGGCATCGACTCCATGGCGACGTACCGCCGCCGCCGGGCCGCCGGCGAGTTCGCGGACCAGCCGCACGGCGACGTGTTCCTGGTCATCGACGGCTGGTCCACGGTGCGCCAGGACTTCGACCGCAACGTCCAGACCTTCGCCTCCATCGCCGCCCGCGGCCTCAACTACGGCATCCACCTCATCGTGACCACCGCCCGCTGGGTGGAGCTCACCTCGTCAGTGCGCGACCAGGCCGCCACGCATCTGGAGCTGCGGATGGGTGACTCCATGGACTCCGAGATCGACTCGCGCCGCGCCGCCACCGTGCCGCGCGTCCCCGGCCGGGGGCTCACCCCGGAAGGCAAGCTGCACTACCTCACGGCACTCCCCCGCATCGACGGGAGGGAGTCGGCCGAGGACCTCTCCGAGGGTGTGGCGGGCCTGGTGTCCGCGATCAAGGAGAGCTGGTCCGGCCCGGCGGCCCCGCGGGTGCGGATGCTGCCGACGGAGCTGCCCGCGCGGTCGCTGCCCCCGGCCGACGGCGATTTCCGGGTGCCGATCGGCCTGGAGGAGGAGCGGCTGTCGGTCGTCTGGCACGACTTCAGCGAGAGCCCGCACCTGGTCGTGGTGGGCGACACGGAGAGCGGCAAAACCAACCTGCTGCGGCTGATGGCCAAGGCCATCATGGACCGGTACACCCCCGCCGAGGCGCGGATCATGATCGTGGACTACCGCCGTGACCTGGTGGAGGCGGTGCCGGACGAATACCGCCTGGGGCACGCGGTGTCCATGGACGCGCTGAAGGACCTCGTCGACGGGGCCGCAAAAGCCGTGCAGACCCGATTGCCGGGCGCGGACATCGCCCCCGGCCGGATGAAGCAGGCCGACTGGTGGAACGGGCCGCGGCTGTTCATCCTCGTCGACGACTACGACATGGTGGGCGCCGGGATCGGTAACGCGCCGTTCGACCCGCTCCTCAACCACCTCGCCCTCGGCTGGGAGGTGGGCCTGCACATCATCGTCACCCGCTCCGCCTCCGGTGCCGGGCGCGGCCTCAACGAGCTGCTCATGCGGCGTCTCCTGGAGGTCAACACCCCGGCCCTGCTGATGTCCTGCCCACCCTCGGAGGGCTATCTGCTGGGCAACGTCAAAGGCAAGATCATGAATCCGGGACGCGCGGTCCGGATCGCCCGCCGCAAGACGACGCAGGTGCAGACGGCGCTGGTGGACGGCGAGGAGAGCTGACGGTACCTCGGCCCGCCGCCTCCCGGGAGGCGGCGGGCCGAGGCGTCAGGCGACGGTCCGGTCCTGTCCCGCCGGGCGCCAGCCCCGGGCCCGGCCGCGCGGGATCACCGCGGCCGCCGCGGCCATCAGCACCACCACGCCGAGGCCCGCGCCCGCGATCAGCAGCGCGCGATCGCGCGGCTCCGCGGAAGGCTTCGGGGGGACGTGCGCGGGGACCTGCCGGGGCGCGGCGCCCTGCTTGTCGGTGAGGACGGAGGTCACCGCCGCGTACGGGTCCAGCCTCGGCGGAACCGCCGGATAGCCCGCCGTGATGAGCTGACGGGACACCTGAGCCGGGGTCATCTCCGGGTACCGCGCCCGTACCAGCGCGGCCGCCCCGGCGACGTTCGCGGCCGCCAGCGAGGAGCCGGAGCCGATGAAGTGGCCCCGGCCCCTCGGTCCGACGCTGACCACCGCGTCGCCCGGCGCCGCCAGGTCCGCCCCCGACGTCTCCGGAGCGTTCTCGGGCCGTGTGCCGTCCGGGCCGTAGTCCATGACCGACAGCACCCCGGGTGCGGCGGCGGGCCAGTACCAGGGGGCGGGCTTCGCCGGCTTGCCGGTCGTGGGGTCCTCCGGCAGCGCGTCCGGGGCGAACGGGGCGACGACGAGGGCGCCGCGCCGGGCCGCGTGGGCGGCGGCGGCCGTCAGCAGGGCCTTGCCGGTGGGCAGCGCGCGCCCGACGTAGATGACGTCCGCCCCGCCGTCGGCGGCGGCCCGGATCCCGCTGGCGAGCTGGACCGCCGTGGGGTTGCCGCGCTGGTCCGTGCCGCGCACCGCCAGGATCCGGGCGCCGGGCGCCGCGCCCGCCATGCCCGAGCCCGCGCCGGGCTTGGCCGCGATCAGGCCGGCGGCGAAACTGCCGTGCCCCACGCAGTCCGTGCCCGCGCCGCCGACCGCGGTGACGCGGCCGGACAGGGCGGGGATATTCGTGCCGACCCCGGTATCCACCACGCCGACGGTCACGCCACCGCCGTCCGCCAGCGGCCAAGTCCGGGAGAGCCCCAGGACCTGCCGGGTCCACGGCTTGTCCCGCGCCGTCTCACCGGACGCCTGGGTGCATGCCGCGTCAGGTGCCAGAACGGCGGGGATGGCGGGGAGTTCGACGGAGTCCGCGGCTGCGGGCGGGGACTGAGCGGCCAGGGGCGCCACGGTCAGCAGCGCGGCGGCCACCGCCCGCGCCACCGGACGGCGGGGAGAACGAGCACGTCGCATGACGCGCACGATACGCGGCCGACATCACCGCACGGTAACCTGCCCTCGTCGCGGACTGCCGTGCTCAGCTTGTGCTTTATGCACAGGCTCAGTCCCGGACGTGGCTGTGAACCGCGATCGCACCCGAGCCGTAGGTGCCTGGAGCGCGGGGCCGCGGTTCCCGTAGCCTTCATCGCTTGATCGTCCCTCTCCCCGCGGCCGCACGGGTCCGGGCTTCGGCCACGAGGGCCGGCAGCGCCATCACAACGAGGAGGTCCCAGCGTGTCACGGCAGTTGCTCACGGTCGGTCCGGACCAGCCGGAGGGCTTCCGGACGATCGGCGAGGCCCTGGAACAGGCGCGCACAGGAGCGGTGATACGTCTCCGGCCCGGCCGCTACCGCGAGAACCTCACGGTCCGCACCCGTGTCACCATCGCGGCTGACGGAGAGCGCGGCAGCGCGGAGATCTGCCCGCCGCGCGGCACAGCCGTGGTCCTCGTCGCGGACGCGGTGATGCTCACCGACCTCACCCTGCGCGGCGGCAACGAGGACCTGCCGGTGGTCGACGCGCCCCGGGGCCAGGTCGCCATGGACGGCTGCACCGTCGTGGGCTCCGGCTGGACGGCCGTCCTCGCCCGGGAGAACGGCTCGCTGGCCATGCGGGACTGCCGGGTCTCCAACCCCGAGGGCGCCGGCGTCGTGGACACCGCCCCCACCGGCAGCGTCGTCGCAGACTCCCTCTTCGAACACCTGGGCACCTCCGCCGTCGTCCTCGGCGAACAGGCCCGCACCACGGTACGGGGATGCCAGGTCCGCGATGCCCAGGGCAACGGCATCCTCGCCAACGGCGAGGCGCAGGGCCGGCTGGAGGACTGTGACATCTCCGGCACGGAGAAGCCGGCCATCGCGCTCGAGGGCAAGTGCTCCACCCACGTCCTGCGGGCCCGGGTGCACGACACCTCGGTCGGCGTCTACATCACCAGCAGCTCCCGGCCCACCCTCGAAGAGGTCACGGTCACCGACACCTCCGGCCCCGGCATCGTCCTCTCCTCCGGTGCCGATCCTGAGCTGCTGCGCTGTGTCACCTCCCGCACCAAGGGCAACGGGCTCGCCGTCACTGAGCGCTCCCGGGGCGCCTTCCAGGACTGCGAGTTCGACTCCGCGACCGCCCCCGCGATCCGGGTCATCGGGTCGAGCGCGCCGCTGCTCACCGGCACCACCGTGCGCGACTGCGCCGACAAGGCGGCGTCCGTGCTGCTGGCCGAGGCGTCCTCGGCGGAGTTCGACCGCCTGGAGGTGGCCGACGCCGCCGGTGTCGCCATCTCCGTACGGACCAACGCCAATCCGCTGCTGAGCAGGGCGCGGGTCTGCTCCGCCGGCGGCCACGGGCTGGAGTTCGCCGAGGACGGCCGCGGCCGTCTGGAGAACTGCACGGTCGAGCGCGTGGAGGGCGCCGGCATCCGCATCGCCGACGGCGGCGCTCCCGACATCCGCGACAGCGCGGTGCGCGAGGCGACCCTGGCCGGCATCTCGGTCGGCTCCGAAGGCCGCGGCACCGTCAGCGACTGTGAGATACGCTCCTCCGCCACCTCCGCCGTCCACGTCGAGAGCGGCGGCGCACTGACCGCCCACCGCCTCCACCTGGCCGAGTCCGGCGCGCACGGCGTCCTGATCTCCGAGGGCGGCCGGGCCACCCTCGAAGCCTGCCAGGTCACCGGCTCCACCGGCGACGGCTTCCGCGTGGACAGTGCGGAGAAGGTCACCCTCACCGGCTGCACCGCCCGGGACAACCGCGGCGCGGGGCTGAAGCAGTCCCGCGCGAGCGAGCGCCTCACCGTGGAGGGGCTGGACAGCAGCGGCAACGCCGGCGACGACGAATGGGGCGAGACGGCCGGAGCGGCCGGTACGGCGGCGAAGCCCGCCGGCGGCGAGAGGAAGAAGCCCGAAGGCCCGCTGGAGGAGCTGGAGTCGCTCATCGGCCTGGCCGACGTCAAACACCAGGTGCGCACCCTGATCAATCTCAACCAGCTCGCCCAGCGCCGCGCCAGTCTCGGCATGCCCGCCCCGCCGATGAGCCGCCACCTGGTCTTCTCCGGCCCGCCCGGCACCGGCAAGACCACCGTGGCGCGGCTCTACGGCGGCATCCTCGCCGACCTCGGCGTGCTGCGCTCCGGGCACCTGGTGGAGGTGTCCCGGGCCGACCTCGTCGCCCAGATCATCGGCGGCACGGCCATCAAGACCTCCGAGGCGTTCAACGAGGCCCTGGGCGGCGTGCTCTTCATCGACGAGGCGTACACCCTCACCTCCGACAGCAAGGGCTCCGGCGCCGACTTCGGCCAAGAGGCCATCGACACCCTGCTCAAGCTCATGGAGGACCACCGCGACGACGTGGTCGTCATCGCCGCCGGATACACCGACCAGATGGCCTCCTTCCTCGGCTCCAACCCCGGTCTCGCCTCCCGGTTCACACGCACCATCGAGTTCGCCAACTACTCCGTGGACGAGCTCGTCACCATCACCGAGTCCATGTGCGAGGCCCACCGCTACGAGCTCGACCCGGGCACCCTCGAAGCCCTCGCCCGCCTCTACGAGCGGATGCCGCGCGACTCCACGTTCGGCAACGGCCGTGCGGCGCGCCGCGTCTTCGAGGAGATGGTGGACCGCCAGGCGTTCCGGCTCGGGTCGATGGCCGACCCGGCCGAGGCCGACCTCTCCCAGCTGCTGCCCGAGGACGTCGCCGACGACGCGGCGATCAGCGGCGGGAACGGACCGCGCGACTCCAAGGACCTGCTGACCGAGCTGGACGCCATGGTGGGCCTCAGCGCCGTCAAGCGCGAGGTCACCGACCTGGTCAACCTGCTTCAGGCCACCAAGCAGCGGCAGGCAGCGGGCCTGCCCACCCCGAAGATCAGCCACCACCTGATCTTCTCCGGGCCGCCCGGCACCGGTAAGACCACGGTGGCACGCCTCTACGCGGACCTACTGCACTCCCTCGGCGTCCTGAACACCGGTCAGCTCGTGGAGGTGGCCCGCGCCGACCTGGTGGGCCGCTACGTGGGGCACACCGCGCAGCTCACCAAGGAGGTCTTCGAGCGCGCCTTCGGCGGCGTGCTCTTCATCGACGAGGCGTACACCCTCACCCCCGAGGGCGCCGGATCCGACTTCGGCCAGGAGGCCGTCGACACGCTGCTGAAGCTGATGGAGGACCACCGCGACGAGGTCGTCGTCATCGCCGCCGGATACACCGAGGAGATGCGCCGCTTCCTCGACTCCAATCCCGGCCTGGCCTCCCGCTTCAGCCGCACCGTCGAGTTCGAGCACTACGACTCCGACGAGCTGGTCACCATCATGAGTACGTACGCTGCCAACTCCGGCTACGACTGCCCGGAGGAGACCCTGCAGGCGCTGCGCGGTTACGTGGAGCTCATCCCGCGCGACCGCTCCTTCGGCAACGCCCGCACCGCCCGCCAGCTCCTGGAGGCGATGATGACGCGGCAGGCGCGGCGCATCGGCACCATGGCCGCCCCGGGCCTCGAGGACCTGCGGCTGCTGCTCCCGGACGATCTGCCGACGGGTGCCGCTCAGCCCGCGGGCTGAGCGGCACCCCCGGCGGTCGCTACGACCGCTGCCGCCGTTACGAGGAGGCCGGCGCCGACCGGTCGGCCTGCTCGGCGTCCTCAGAGGTCTCCGCGGCCAGGATGAAGTCGTACAGCTGCTCCTCCGTCGCCGGCCGGGTGGAGGCGTCGACCCTGGCGTTCCACTCGCGCGCCATCCGCAGGTGTTCGGACCAGGCCGCACGATTGCGCGCGATGTCGCGCCGGTAGGCGGGGAGGTCCATCGTGGCCAGATTCCAGGAGTCCGGTCCGCCGCACAGGGTCTTCTCACGGATGCCCACCGAACCCTGGGCGAGACTGGCCGGGAAGGTGGCACACACGATCGGCCGGTGCACGTACGCGCCGCAGCGCGCCTTGCCGGGGGCGATCTCCATGAGGAACACGCACCCCTTGGTCACGGGCCGGTGGAGGAGATGGAGGTCGTACAGCGGGCCGCCGGGCTTGAAACGGAAGTCGCTGTTGTCCTCCTCCTTCCCCTCCTTAAGGTAGACGAACTCCCTGGGGTGGAGGGCCATTCCGGCCGCGAGTCTGCGGACGTCGGCGATGGTCACGTGGACGTTGTACTCCCGGCAGCACCTGCCCTCACAGGAAGCGCAGCCCGCCAGATTCGCGCCGCTGCCGTTCACGCGACCACGTCCTCGGGCCAGGGCGTACCGGCCTCACGCGAAGTCTGGGCCTCCAGCAGATAGCGCTGGAAGTCCTCGACGTCCGGCGGGGTTTCGGCCTTCTCGGCCAGGGCGTTCCAGCGCGCGATGAGCTCGAACCAGTGGTCCCGGTCGGCGGCCCACTGGCGCTCCGCCTCCGCGAGCTGCTCCTCGTCGAGCCGGGGGCCGGTCCCTCCTCGGACCTCCTCCACGGCCTCGCCACCCGTCCGGGTGGCTCCCTTGCCCGGGAGCGCGGGGAACATGCGGCACGAGGCGGGCGCGAGGTCGCCCAGACCGCAACGGCCGGTCCCCTGAAGGGTGCGTATGTGGAAGACGCAGCCGTGGGCGGCGTTGGCCACCCTGAGCGTCACCCGGCGCCGCGCGTTGTCCAGCACCACCCCGGTCGGATCGTCGGCGGCGGCCGGTGCGGTCTGGGTGAAGTGCCACGGCTCGAGAGCGAGGGTGCGGGCGATGCGGACGAGATCCGCGCCGGTGACGTAGCGCGGCCCGCGGCGGCAGAGTGTTTTCGCCCGGGATGACTGCCACGGGCCGTCGGTGCCCGGGAGGAAGTCCGCTGTCAAAACTGTGTCCCTTTCGTTCAGGGCAGTGTGGGAGTTCGTCAACGTGACTGCGAAGGAGCGTAGTCGAACGCTCTCCGCGTTCGGCGGGGGACGCCCCTCACCACCGGGCAGCCGCCGCACGCACCGCACGTCACGGCAGTCACCGCACATCAGCGGCAGAACTCCGCGTCGGGGTAACCGGTCGGGCCCGTTCGCTTCACCAGGTGGGTGAACAGCGCCGGGGCTGTCAGATGTGAGCGCTCGCTGCGGTGTCGAATCCGTCCCGCGACTGTGTCGCGGTCAGGCGTCTTCGCCCATTATCTCGATCAGCTCGATGGCCGGCCCAGGGGCCAGACCGTCCAGGTGCACGAAGCGTGCCTGCCCTGCGACGGATGCCTCGAAGGTGACACGAGGTTCCTCTCCCGTCGCTCGCAGCGATTCGAGGTACTGGTCGATGTTTTCTACCACGTACGCGAGGTGGTGAACGCCTTCGCCGTGGAGGTCGAGGAACTCCGAGTACGGCGAGCGGCCATTGAGCGGCTGGATCAGTTCGATCTCCGAGGCTCCCGTCTTGATGAAGCCGTAGCGGGCAGAAGAGCCGACCTCCTCCCCGTGAAGTTTGGCTGCGGGGAATTCCAGATCCGTGATCAGCTCCATCCCGGCACCCCACCGGTTCGCGTAATCGGCAACAGCGCGGTCGAAGTCTTCCACGATGATGCCGACGTGCAGGAGAGGCGGAAGGCTGATGGGCACGGGTATCTCCCTTGGTCTGATGAACTGAGCTGTGTGCGATCTGCCGTTCGCCCTGGTCGGCGGGGGGCGGTGGCGGGACGGCGGGGCCGGGCTCTGCCGCCTGGCACCTGTGGTTCGGATTCCGCTGGGCTCGCGGGGGCCCACACCCCGCCCACCGGCCTGGCCGGGGCCCCGCGGCGGCGTCGGCCGCCGTTGCGCGGGGAACCCTGCTCGCCCTGTGAGCCAACGTGACGAGGCTGTCCAGCGGTGTGGCGTCCTCAGCGCCGCTCACGGGCCGAGGGCACCGAGAACGTGGCGGGGCCGGGCTTCAGCTTCGCCGCGTTGATCTTGATGAAGTTGTCGAGCCACGGCGCTCGGTCGCCACCGGTGGCGATGTCCTCGGCCGGGTCGTCCAGGGGCAGCTGGAGACGGGCGTCACTGATCCGGATCTTCTGCTTGGAGGGGGTGTCGAGCCAGTCCCCCGTCCGCACCGAGCCGATCTCCACGGCGAGGCGGTGGCCGGCCCGCAGGGTCCAGTCGGTCGACTTCAGGCCGATGTCCAGCCGGTCCCGGTCCAACCGGGAGACTCGCTCGTCGAACGCGACGGCGTCGCCATCCTCGTCCACGTCGTACAGCTTGACCATCACGTTGCCCTCGCCCTCGGCCGTCATGGTGACCCGGGGCGTGCCCGAGACCCGGGTGGCCGTCTCAAGAGGCCCGGACCAGGCGAAGAAGCTCCCAGCGCCACGACCGGCCCCCTCTTCCGCGGTCGCCGGCTGCGAACCCGCTCCGCTGTCCACGTACGAGCCGTTGCCGAGACGAAGGTTCGCGGAGCGGTTCGCCGTGGGCCAGGACTTCTCCGCGCGCCAGTCGCCGCGGTTGTCCTGGACGGCGTAGTTCGGGTACTGGGTCTTCGGGTCGATGCCCTTGAGGTGTTCGTCGAAGAAGGACAGCGTCTCCTTGAACCAGTTCGCGCGGCCCATCGCCAGCTTCCCGTCCTGCGTGCGTTCATTGCCGCGTACGTGGTCCCAGGGGCCGACCCATGCCCGCTCGGGGCCGCGGTGATTGCCGAGGAATTCCTCCATCCCCACGGGCAGGGTGTTGGTCTCGGCGGTGCCCTGGGTGAAGAGAAGTGGAGTGTCGGTGCCCTTGGCGTTCCTGGCTGGGCTGTGGTCCTTCCAGTACGGGTCGTCCGGGTCACCGATGGAGGGGCCGAAGGAGTTGAGCGCCAGGCACTCGGGATGCCTCTTCTCGTACGCGGCGTTGGTCCGGTACCGCTTGTCCTCGTCCGGCAACTGAGCCAGCTGCGCGATGCGGTTGTAGCTGGTGGGCGTCTGGACACTGTGGGGACGCGGCACGCCGTTGGAGTGGAGCTGCTGATACAGATCCCAGATGGGCTCCTGGGCGACGACCGCCTTGAGCGCGTCGTGTTTCACGTTGTTGCCGAGGAGACCGGTGTAGGCGTCGAAGGACTTTCCGTACATTCCCACCGCCCCTGTGGACCAGGGCTGTTTCGCGCTCCAGTCGATCGCGGCCTTGACGTCGGCCTGATCCCCGGGCCCGCCGAGATCGAGACATCCGGTGGAGCCGCCGAAGCCGCGCGTGTCCACCATGACGAAGGCGTACCCCTTGTCGAACAGGTCGGCTCCCTCAATGAGGTCCTGGAAGCGCTCCGAGGGGCCGGCGTGCGCCTCCTCGACCTCCAGCTCCCCCGAGTGGCCGAAGTACGCGCCGGCCGACATGATGACAGGCACCTTCTTGCCCGCGGGGAGCTTCTCCGGAAGCAGGACATCGGCGTGCAGCTCGGTCTTGGAGCCGTCCGAGGAGGGGAAATAGTGCTGGGTCCAGCGCGCCCCTTCCGGCACCCGCTCGTTC
This sequence comes from Streptomyces iranensis, assembly GCF_017874715.1. GTDB lineage: Bacteria > Actinomycetota > Actinomycetes > Streptomycetales > Streptomycetaceae > Streptomyces > Streptomyces iranensis. The sequence continues at coordinate 53,374 of NZ_JAGGLR010000033.1, forward strand.
TCCTCGTGCGTGACCGAATCGGTAGCATTGGCGACGACCGCCTTCTGCTTTCCGCCGCCGTTGGATGCCTGGTCCGGCGCGGCGACGGCCACCCCTATGAGGCCGCCGGTCAGAGCGCAGACTCCGAGCAGGGCTGCGGCGGCAGCGGCGGCTGATCGTTTCCTCATGCGGTGCTCCGGAACTCGGGTGCGGGCGGACTCGGAAGGGGATCGCTCGCCGGGCAGGCCAACCCTGAGCAGAACGGACGACCCCTCTGTCACTTAGCGACACTGTCACTAAGTGACATAGACTGCAAGTGGAGCCGGGGTGATTTTCGAAGCCCGCCCCCGATTCCGCTTCCCCGGCACGGCGACTCGGCTCTGCCGGCCCTGCCGGACCAGGGCGATGGGGACGGCTGCGCGCACGGCCACCGGAGGCGCCGTGGGCGCCGCACGCGGCACCCACGCTCACAGACTCGGCGACTGCTCCACACATCCGCATACGCCGCTCAACCGCCGATCTCCCAAGGCAGGACGACGCCGTAGGAGTACAGGTAGCCGGTGAGCGCCGCAGCACAGACCGTGACACCCGCCGCGAACAGCGCGATGTTACGGCGCCTCACACGGGGGTCCATGGCGCGCCGGGTGGCCTCGGTGACCCGGCGCCTGGTCCAGCCCAGCACTCGCTGCGCCCACGTGAACTCTGTGCCCCAGAGCGCCATTCCGGCGAAGATCACCAGCCAGCCGGGGCCAGGCAGCGGAAGCATGATCACTCCCGCGACGACTACGGCCAGTCCGGCGACGAAGACCCCGGCCCTCCAACCCACATACAGCGGCCGGTGGCGCCTGGCCCACCTCGGCGCCCTGGAGCCGGTCGGCTTGCCGTCCGAATGCCGGCCGCCGACCGGTGCCGCCCCGCGCTCAGCGGGTGTCGCTACCGCGGGCCCTGAAGGCCGGACACTGTCTGCATACATGATGTCCCTCACATCGGATCGAAGGTGCGCGACCACGGCACCAAGTGCGCGATCTTTTCGGGAAAAGTGGGTGCGCGACCGGACCGCGGGCAACGGCGAACGCCTGTCACTTGATGACAGTGTCGCTAAGTGACAGAAAAGGCAAGGCCCACACTTACGCGCCGCCATCACGGTCCCGCACACCGCCGGGGAAACGTGCCAGAACAGCCCAAATCCCCGCCGCGACGTACGCCGTCTCCGGCTCGACGGGCGGACGTTGAACCATTTCCCTCTTCCGGCCGTGGTGTGCAGCAGTGCCGTGATCCACCGGGTCGTGACGAGGCACAACGGGAGGTGTGTTCATGGTGAGTGGTGCGCGCGGGTTGGTAGCAATGGGTGTGATCCGGCTCTTGGCGGCGGCCGGCGGTCGGTGGTTCCGGCCAGGCCGGCGGTTGGGACCGGAATACGGCCCGGCCGTCGTCGGCGGCACTCAGTCGACGTGGAATGTGCAGAGCCTGGTCACGGGCGGGATCATGTTCGTGTCGGTCGGAGCCACGTGCCCCGGAGTGGTCGTGCGGTCCCGCTCCGCATCGGGCGTGCGTTGGTCCAGTCGACGGAGTTTCCCCCGGATTTCCTCGTCGTCCGGATGGTCGAGCTCCTCGAAGACCATGAGCGCCTGTCGCCATCGAGTGCGGGCCGCCTCCGGGTCGCCCGCGGCCAGGAGGACGTCGCCGAGGTGGCCGAGGGTCTCGCCCTCGTGCCAGCGGTTGCCGCTGTCCCGGTGCGCCCCGAGCGCCTGACGGTAGTGCTCGATCGCCTTGTCGTGGTGGTGGAGCCGGTGCTGGACTGCGCCGAGGACGTCGAAGGTGATGCCTTCGCCCCACCGGTCGCCGCTGGCGCGCAGGACGGTCAGCGCCTGCTCCAGGTGGTCGATGGCCGCGTCGAACCGGCGCATCGCCGTCAGCGCGAGAGCCGTGACGTTGAGGCTCCAGGCCTCGCCCGTGCGGTCGTGGGCGTCGCGGGCGGCGTCGAGCGCCGCCCGGGCGGTGTCGAGCCAGTCGTGCAGATGGCCGCGGAGGTACAAGAACCCCCACAGGACGGCGGCCAGTCGCCAGGCGATGTCCGGTCGGCGGGACGCGGCGGCGGCCTGGTGCACCGCCGCGACGAGGTTGGGACGTTCGGTCTCGCACCACTCCAGGGCTTGGTCGTGCGCGACGAACGCCAGGGGGCGGCAGCCGGGGGGCGGCGGTTCGAGAGGGACCCGGCGGCGATGTGGGGTGAGGTGGCCCGAGGCGGCGTCCGCGGTGTGCAGGTACCAGCACAGAAGCCGTTCCACGGCCTGATCCCGCTCCTGCGGTGTCTCTTCCGTGACGACGCGTTCGCCGGCGTAGGTGCCCAACAGGTCGTGCAGCGTGTAGCGGCCCGGTGTGTGCTGGGTGAGCAGATGGGCGCGGGTGAGTTCCCCGAGCAGGCCGCGGGTCTCACGAAGGGAGAGCCCGGCCAGTGCGGCCGTGGCGGGTACGGAGATATCGGGACCGGTGCGCTGGCCGAGCAGGCGGAACAGTCGGGCGGCCGGGGCGGACAGGGCCTCGTACGACGAGGAGAAGGCGGCTCGCATGTCCGTGGCGGGCTCGCCCCCGGCGAACGCGTCGAGGCTGCCCTGGCTGTCGCGCAGTTCCTCGGCCACTGCGCGGAGCGGGAAACCGGGGTGGGTGGCGGCACGGGCGGCGACGATGGCGAGGGCGAGCGGCAGCCGGGCGCAGCGCGTGATGATTTCTTCCGTCGCCTCAGGTTCCGCCGCCAGTGGTGCGGAGCCGACACGTCGTACCAGGAAGCCGTGTGCCTCGGCGGGCGTCAGCGAGTTCAGAGTCAGCGGATGTGCCCCGGCGCCCGCGATCAGGCCGGTGAGCTGGTTGCGGCTGGTGACGATGACCAGGCAGCCGGGGGAGCCCGGGAGCAGGGGGCGGACCTGCTCGGTGTCGCGGGCGTCGTCGAGGAGGATCAGCACCCGCCGGTCGGCGAGCAGGCTGCGGTACAGCGCCGCCTGGGCGTCGAGAGAGGCGGGTATGCGCTGCGAGGGCACACCGAGCGCGTCGAGGAAGACGCGAATGGCCTCCTCCGGTGGCATGACCGAGTCGGCTGGGTCGAAGCCGCGCAGGTTGATGTACAACTGCCCGTCGGGGTAACGGTGGGCGAACCGGTGCGCCACGTGCACGGCCAGTGTGGTCTTGCCGACACCCGCCATGCCGCCGATCACGCTGATCTGCACTGCGGCCGGATGCGTCCCGTCATCGGACAACAGGTTCTGGACCTGTTTCAGTTCGGCGTGCCGACCGGTGAAGGTGGGCAGGTCGGCGGGTAGCTGTGCGGGGGACGCCCCGTGCGGGGCGACCGGTGGTGCCCACGGCTCGGCCTCCTTCTCCGGGAGAGAGAGTTCCAGTGACGCGTCGGCCGTCAGGATGCGGTAGTGCAGTTCCTGGAGCGACGGGCCGGGGTCGATGCCCAGTTCGACCGCCAGGGTGCGCCGCGTCCTGCGGTACGCCGCCAGCGCCTCGGCCTGCCGTCCGGACCGGTACAGCGCCAGCATGAGAAGCTGGCACAGCCGCTCTCGCAGCGGGTGCTCGCCGGTCAGCGCGGTCAGCTCGGCGATCACTTCGTTGTGGCGACCTAGCTGGACGTCGATGTCCAGGCGGGTCTCCAGCGCGGTCAGCCGCTCCTCGGTCAGCCGGGAGCGCTCGGCCTCGGCGAGCGGGCCGGGGAGTCCGGCCAGCGGTGTCCCCTCCCACCTGTCGAGTGCGGCGCGCAGCAGCTCGGCCGCGGCCGACACCTCGCCCGCGGCTCGCAGCTTCTTCGCTTCGGCGACCCGCCGCTCGAACACGCCCAGGTCCAGGGAGTGTTCCGGGACACGGACCAGATATCCGTCCGCGGCCGAGACGAGCACCTGCGGGGACTCACCGGCGTCACGGTCGGGTTCCAGCACCTTGCGCAGCCGCGAAGCGTAGGTGCGCAGCACGGACACGGCCGCCGGGGGCGGTTCGTCGCCCCATACGGCATCGACGAGTTCGGCGACCGTGACGGGACGCCCGCGTCGTAGGAGCAGCGCTGTCAGCACCACTCGTTGCTGCGGCGAGCCCAGGTCCAGTTCACGTTTACCGTGCCATGCCCTGACCGGCCCCAGCACCGCGAAGCGCAGGGAATTCCCGCGGGCCGCGTTCATGAATCCGCCGGGGCCATGTTCGGCACGGTCAGCGTGCCGCTGCTCGCGCATCCCCCCTCCACCGCCCTTCTTCGTCGTCATGGCGCTCCACCCCCTCCCACTTCTGTCATTAAGCGATATCGTGTCACTAAGTGACGCACTGCGCAAGCGTCAACCCGAAGACCTTCGGGTCCGGTGAGGCCGACTGCGCTACAAAGCCGCCGACGACACCCTCGGTCTGGATCTGCTGAACAACCCCGCGCTGGCGGAGACCAACTCCGCGGCGGCCTGAAAAGTCGGCCCCTGGTACTGGAACACCCAGACCGGCCCCGGGAACATGACGCCGCCGCACGACACCACAGCCGGCGGTCCCGGCCTCGGCGAGACGATCCGCTCCATCAACGGCGCCCTGGAACGCGGCGGCGCGAGCCCCGCCCAGGTGCGGAACCGCATCGATACCCACCAGAAATCCACCCTGAGCAAGGGGACTGGATCCGCCAGGCCGAGGCCGAGGCCGACGTCGGCGAACGCGACGACCTGCTCACCACCGCCGAGCGTGGGAAGCTGACCACCCCGCGGAAGAGAATGTGTCGCTGCCCGATGCCTCGCAGCCGGGATCGTCCTGCACCCTGCCGTCCGGCCGCCCCTTGCATACGCCGGGGAGGCCGATGACGAGTACCGCGACGCTTACGGCCACCGTCCTCGCGCACAACGGCCGTTGCAGCATGTCAGGCTCCTCGTGCTCGTCCACGTTCAACTCTTCCTCACGGCGTCGGCACATGATTTCTCGCGGGCTCGATGCAGTCCGCGGCGAACCGGACGGTCACACTCCGGGTGCCACGGCAATGCGGCACACACCACAACGGACTCCGAAGAGGAACAGTTCACCCTCCAGCCCGCTCCCCACCCGGTCGGCCAGCGGCTCAGAGTCGACCGTCAGGCGTCGCAATGAACCATTCGGCTCTCTCTGCCGTGACATAGGCGACGGCGGCGCCAGGGTTCCCCCGTACCTCGTGGCGTCCGCCCGGCCCTGCCGACCGCGTGCCAAGCGCGGTCGGCAGGGTGCCCCATGGCTGCCGTATCGCCTCATGTCGCGTCGCGCCACCATCTGTGGGCGGGCTCGTCAACCGGAGTGCCGTATTACGCGGCGATCGGGTCCCCCAGGGCTCCCCCGGTGGGGTTGCGGATGGCGCCCGCCAGACGTTCCGCGGCGTGGGCGAGTCCCCGGGGGTCGGCACCCCCAGCAGGGCGGCGCCGATGTCCTCGCTGATGACCCGCAGGGCAGCCGAGGCCGCCGCCGCGTACAGACGCACCTGAAGCTTGTCGGCCGGGAGCTCCAGTCGCACCGCGATGATCCCGGCCATCTCCCGCTCCACCTGATCGCAGGCCATCAGCCATGCCGTGCGAATCGCCGGCTCTCTGTCCCCCAGCAAGATCATTTTCATCGCGAGTACCTGGTCGGCCTGCTCGATCTCGCCGGCTTCGCGGCCGAATCCCATCTGCTCCGCTGAGAGATGGTCTTCGAGGGAAAGGTCCCGGGGCCAGCTCCGCAGCATGGCCATCTCCCACTCCACGCCCCGCATCACGATGGGCTCGGCGCAGCTCTCCTTGCTGCGAAAGTGCCGCCAGATGGTGCGCGTCGACAAGCCCACGGCCTCCGCGATCTGATCGCCGCTGGTCGCGTCCACACCCTGAGCCCAGAACAAACGGGCCGCCTCCCGTGAGATCTCCAGCCGCAAGCGATGACGTCGGTGCTCACTCATCCCAGTGCGCTTGGTCGATGCCACGCCGGCCATCTCCGCTCCCTGCTCACGTCGACACACAAGTGTGTCGGGCACCAGCTCGGTGACCTGTGAACGATCATGTCCTCCGGGTTGCGCACGGCGGACGGTCCGTGGCTGAGCCGACCTCACCGCTCACGGTCAGGGTCCACGGTGAGCCGTTACGCGCTGACCAGAGCGAAACCGCCAACCGTGCGGCACGCAGCGCGTCCGCACCGCCGTCCCGCGGAAGAAGATCTGGCTCGCAGCCCGCCCTCGTGGCGGACTTCCGCGGAGTGAACACCCCCTGGGGTGCTGTGCCCATCGTGGAACGATCCCGTGAGACCCGGACGCGTCCTTGAACCCCACCCCCTTTTTGACCGTGGCGTCATACAGAGCCAGAACGCTGGGTGCCGTCGCAACGGAGCGACGTACCCGCGTGACGAACCGCACCACGAAAGAATGGGCAAGCACACCATGGGCCGACACCGACGAATATCCGGGCTTCCCCGTACCGCCCCGGCGTCAAGAGCCGTGCTGGCCGTTGGCGCGCTTATGCCGACGCTGACCTCGGCGGGGGCAGCCCGGGTCGTCCCCTCACAGCCGGTGGTCTGCACCTCGGACAAGCCGGAACTCGCCGACAGGCTCTCCGAGGACATCGCGTCGGCACTGGACGGCTCCAAGACCACGACGGCGATCAGCCTCCACGACCGCACCACGAACACCACCTGCACCCTGGACGCGGACCGGAAGTTCGACTCCGCGAGCACCGTCAAGGTGACCGTGCTCGCCACGCTGCTGTGGGACGCGCGGAAGGACGACCGCGCCCTGACACAGAAGGAGAGGAAGCTGGCTACCGCCATGATCACAGAGTCCGACAACAATGCCACCACCACGTTGTGGGACCAGCTCGGGACTGACAAGGTCAACGGATTCCTGCGGGCCGCTGGAATGACCGATACCACCCTCGACGGCGAGGGCCTCTGGGGGCTCACCCAGATCACCGCCAACGACGAGGCGAAGCTCCTCCAACTCGTGACCCGCGCGAACCGGGTGCTCGACGACGACTCCCGCGCCTACATCCTGAAGCTGACGGGCGAGGTCATCCCCTCACAACGCTGGGGCGCCCCGGCCGGCGCGCCGAGCGACGCCCAGGCGCACGTGAAGAACGGCTGGCTGGAGCGGGTCACGAACGCCTGGCGCGTGCACAGCCTCGGCGCCTTCACCGGCGGCGGCCACGACTACACGCTCACGGTGCTCTCGCAGGACAACGCCACGATGAACGAAGGCATCGACACCATCGAGAGCGTCGCCCGCGCGGTCCACACGGACCTCAATGCCTGACCGGAACGGGACTGCGGAACCCTGGGGCAAGGCGGCCACGTTCTTCCAGGCGCCAGGCTTGGAAGGGGAGTTCGCGACCGGTTCGACGCTCGCCATGACGTTCCTGCCGCCGGTCGGCCTCGCCGACGAGGCCGACGCCGCCTGCGGTGCCGAGTACGGCCAGGTCAACGACGAACACGTCAACCACCGCAACGGCGATAGCCTTCCGTAACCGCCCCCTGGACCAAGCCCCTACACCTTCGTCCAGGTCGACGCGCTGACCCAGAAGGCCCGCGAGGGCGGCCGCATCATCAACGTCCACGCGCTGGTCGCGGCCGGTGTCAACGCCGACGGACAGCGCGAGATCCTCGGCCTGGACGTGGCCACCGCCGAGGACGGCGCGATCCCGTGGATCCACTGGCAGCCCGGCGCGGCGCAGTTGCTGCCCCGGCTGATCGCCGGCCGCTCCGAGGGCCCGCTGCTCCTCGATGAGATCTTCGAGGAGTCCTCCCGGCTGCAACTGCTGCCATGTGCACCCCTTAAGTGGCCACAAAGGGGATCGCCGCCAAGCTCACGGTCTCCGGGAGTTCCGGTTCACACTCCGGGGCCGAAGTCCCCTGCCTGTTCATAACCGAGTTCCAGCAGGGCGGCACGGAGCTTTGCTGCGGCTTCGTCCATAGCTGACTGATCCTCCTCCTGCTTGGCCTTGCTGAAATCAAAGTCGGACATGTCCCAGACGGGAGCGACATGTATATGCAAATGCGGCACCTCAAAGCCTGCGATGACCAGGCCGGCGCGCGGAGCGTTCCAAGCCCGCTGCACCCCTTGCCCAATGGCCTGGGCCACCTCGAAGCAACGCGCCAAAAGGGCCCCGTCAGCGTCCGTCCACCGGTCGACCTCACGCCGCGGCACAACAAGAGTGTGACCAGGCCGCAACGGAGCGATGGACAGAAACGCGACGATCTCCGGATCCTGCCAGACGAAGCGCCCGGGCAGCTCGCCAGCGATAATACGTGAGAACAAAGTAGTCATACGTGACATCCTTTCACATAAAGCAGCGTCCATATTGCTAGGGGAGCGGAAACTGCGGGTCGTCCAAAATGGCCTCGAAGGCTGTCTGCCTGCCTGGCCCGATAAACCGCCCAGGGCGTCCATCGCAATGCCCTGAGCACAGATGACCAAGTCCGACGCAGCCCGGACCACCCCGGAGATCGGCGCACGTCGTGCCAAGAGACGTCAGGCCGCGGACGACATCTCGGACAACGACGGCCAGAGATGCGCCCACGGCCGCGCCCGCTCCAGCTGCGCGGCCAGTGCCAGCAGCTCGGGCTCCGAACCCGGGCGTCCGACGAACTGGACGCCGAGCGGCAGCCCACTCGACGTCCGGTACAGCGGCACCGACGACGCCGGACGCCCGGTCACGTTCGCCAGCTGGGTGAAGGGCGCGGGCTCGAGGTTCGCGGCGGCCAGTTTCTCGACGAGGTTCATCCGGCCCAGCACACCGCCGATCCGGGCAGCCAGCAGCCCCCGTGCGGCGAGCCGGACCGGCAAGGCGAGATCGAACTCGCCGATCGGCCACGCCGGCCGGGCGGTGGTCGGGGTGAGCAGCATGTCGTAGCGCTCGTGGAACGCGGCCAGCGCCCGGGTGTGCTGGTGCCAGCGGGACTGCGTCGCCAGATATCTCGGCGCCGAAAGGCTCCGACCGATCGCAGCCATGATCCGGGTCTCGATCTCGAAGTCGTCCTCGGCACAGCCGGTGAACTCCCGTGCGGCGGTGACCTCGGCGGCGACCATCGCGTACCAGGTCGTGAGGAAGTCGGTGGCCAGGCGCTGCCCGTCGATGGCCGGGGCGGATTCCTCCACGACGTGTCCGAGTCCGCTGAGCAGATCCCCCGCGTCCCGAACCGCATCGGCGGCCTGCGGATCAACCGGTCCGCCGAGCGAGGACACCGTGGTCAGCCCGATCCGCAGCGGACGCGGGGCGTCGACGACTGCGTCGGCGTACGGACGCTCCGCCGGAGCCACCCGGTACGGGCCCTCCGGTGCGGAGCCGGCCAGCACGTCGAGCATCGCGGCGGAGTCACGGACCGTGCGCGACAGCACGCCCTGCACCGCGGCGCCATGGAAGACCTCGTCGATGTCCGGCCCGGACGGGACGACGCCACGCCCCGGCTTGAGCCCGAACAGCCCACAGGCCGCAGCCGGAATCCGGATGGAGCCCCCGCCGTCGTTCCCGCCCGCGACCGGGACGACTCCGGCCGCGACGGCCGCCGCGGACCCGCCGGAGCTGCCACCGGGCGTCCGCGACGGGTCCCAGGGGTTGCGGGTCGGGCCCCCCGCGACCGGCTCGGTTATCGCGCGAGCGCCGAACTCGGGGGTCGCGGTCCGGCCGAACACGACCAGACCGGCGTCGAGCCAACGCTGTACCACCGTGGACGTCTCCGGGCGCGGGAAGCGTGCCAGTGACCGATTCCCACTGCCGGTCGGAACCCCGGCGAGATGCTGGCCCAGGTCTTTGATCAGGAACGGGACGCCGGCGAACGGCCCGGACAGCGGGCCGCGAGCGCGGGCACGGGCGTCGTCGTCGAGTCGGTGACGGATCGCGTTGATCGTCGGTTCGACGGCATCGGCACGGTCAATCGCCGCCTGGAGCAGTTCAACCGGGCTCACCGCCCCGGACTTCACCAGCTCGGCCAGCCCGACGGCGTCGTGCTCCCGGTACTCTTCCCAAGTAATACCCATACGAGTGTTCCCATCAGAGCGATAAGGGGGCCGGTCCGCGGCATGTCCAACGTCACGCCTCGGTCATCGGCGTCCCGGCCACGGCCTCGCGCAGGTCTCGGCCGGCCGGTCACGACCACGTCAGACACTGCGTAGCGATGTTGATCAGCCCTGACCTGAGTCAACACTGTGCCGCAACGGCACACTCAAGCTCATGGATACCGGGATCACACCACGCCGAGTTCTGGGCGCAGCACCGGACGCGGGCACGCGATGAAGCTCAGGCTGACCGGAGGCAGAAGGGGTGTCCGGCTGCCGGGCCGGCGTAGGCCCGTCCGCCTTCTTGCGGTGCCGAGTTGACGTCGTCAGTGGGCTGCGGCTGACGCGCGCTATTTCGCGGGGTCTGGCCTTCCCGACCCCGACCTGGCGCCTGACCCTCACGGGCGGTTCACAACGACGGGTACCTCCGCGACGGTGTCGCCGAGGTGCCCGTTTACCGTTGGCTGGTGCTCCGGGCCCACAGGGCCCACAGATCTGCGTCGCCGGCGGAGGCTGTCCACCTCCTCACTTCCTTACAGCCGCCACTCGCTGTGCACGCGGATCCGCCCGACGACTGCTCACGGAGCCGGGATCGCCGGGAGCAGCAGGTACGACGTCACATCGGGACCGAAGTGCAGGGTGACCGTGCCGCCGAAGATCTCTGCCGGACGATCCTCCGGGTCGGTGTGGATGAAGGGGCCGACGCCCGTCGTCGGGTACATCGCGTTCTCGATTTCCGTGCCTTGGTTGCTGTAGTCGCGACCACCGATGCCCAGCTCGAGGACGTAGCCGGCCGGGACCACGATGCTCGTCGGCCATATCTCGATGTCGACGTCGACGGGCTCGCCGGGGACGAGGAACTCGATGGTGTCGTGGCTGTGCACCGGTCGATAGGGTTCGGACCTGTCGGTGTCGAGTCGCCGATGGGAAGCGCGGAGCCATCCCAACGCGATCGGTACCTTCGGGTCGTTGGACCCGATGAACGTGACCTCGGTGCCCTGCGGGTCGTAGAGCCTCAGGCTCAAGAAGAGATCAGCGTCGGCCGTGGCGGACGAGATCCGCAGTTTCGCTGCGGCTGGACCGGTGAACTCTCGATCGTGACCGGCAGGCGGGAGCCTGAAGCGCAGGTCTTCGTGCTCCGGCTGATAGCTCAACGTGCCCGAGGCGCCCGGCGAGGTGCGCAACTCCATGGTCTCCGGACACAGATGGAATTCGGTCCACTCGGTCCGTGCGATCGGCCACTCCTGCTCGAATCGCGGTTCGAACCTCTCTCCTGGGTGGCGCACGAGAAGCTCGACGGGCGGTCGATCCAGCCAGCTGTTCTGTTCCCCCTTCAAGAAGGTGCCGAAGAACTGCTTCTGCAGCCCGAGCCCGCGATCGTTGTAGAACGGATTGAAGTGGGTGTCCCCGTGCATCTCGAGCCACTTGAGCTCGGATCCGGCTGCCAGGAACCCCTCTACGTTTCCGCGCAGGTGCAGTCCCATCCCGCCCCAGTTGCCGGCCGACAGCAAGGGCACCTCGATCCGGGACAGATCGGCGGAGCGCTCCTGATAGAACTCTCCGTTCACCGGGCGCGCAAGGAGCTCCGCGTAGAGGTCGCGCCGGTTCTGCCGCAGGACATCGTCATCGAGATCGACGTCACCGGCGACGGGACGGCCGGTGTTGCGGTCGGTCGGTCCGCGACTGCCCATGCCGTACTGGACGGTGAACATCTGGCGTGCCTGCGCTCCCTTGACGAACTCGCACGTGATTCCGCCATGGCGCGCACCCTCGCGGTAGTGGTCGGCGAAGCCCTCCCATACGCAGATCGCCGCGAGATGAGGTGGCCGCAGGGCGGCCACCTGCCACTGGTTGGCCGCGAAGTAGGAGATACCGAGGAGGCCGACCTTCCCGTTGCTCCACTCCTGCTGCCCGGCCCACTCGATGCACTCGTAGAGGTCACGAGCCTGGAGCGCGGTCAAGACGTCCATGAAACCAGGGGACCGTCCGCTGCCCCGGGAGTCGACACGGACACACACATATCCATCGGGGACCCACTTCTCGGGGTCCGCCATCTCCCAGTTCTGGTAGCGACCCGTCGACCCGTGCGCCACCTCCGGGTACGCCTCATGCATGCGCCGCCAGTTGGCCGGGTAGCCGTCGGCCAGGTGCAGCCCCTTTCCGTAGGGGCCCATCGCCAGGATCACGGGGTAGTCGCCCGGCTCCGTCGGACGGAACACGTCTGCGCGCAGGACCGTGCCGTCGCTGACGCGGATCGGGGCGTCCCAGTCGATCGTGATCCCGTCGACCTCGGCGGGTTGGTCTCGCATGTGTGCCATGGTCAGCTCAGCTCTCTCTTGAGTATTTTTCCGGTGGACGTCATGGGCAGCGCATCGCGGAACTCCACGAGGCGCGGGTACTTGTACGCGGCGAAATGTTCCCTGCCCCAGGCGACGAGCTCGTCCGCGGTGATCTGAGCGCCTGGCTCGGCCACGACGATGGCCTTGATCTCCTCGCCATGGGACTCGTGCGGGACACCGACCACCGCGACGAGCGAGATCGCAGGATGCGTCATCAGCACCTCTTCGAGCTCGCGGGGATAGACGTTGTAGCCGCCACGAATGATCATGTCCTTGGACCGGTCGACGATGACGAAGTAGTCGTCGCCGTCCTTCCTGGCCAGATCGCCGGAGCGGAACCAGCCGTCCTTGATCGCCTCGGCTGTGGCCTCGGGCCGGCCGTGGTAGCACTTCATGATCTGGGGGCCCTTGATCGCGATCTCGCCGATCATCTCGGGGTCGCCCGTGGGTACGTCGCTCCAGTCGTCGTTGATGAGTTTCATCTCGACGCCTGCTATCGGCTTGCCGATGGAGCCGACGCGCGGGTCTTCCCCATAGACGCTGAATGACGAGATGGCAGAGGTCTCCGACAGCCCGTATCCCTCGAGGATGGTGACGCCGAAGCGATTCTGGAAGTCCGTGTGGACCTGGGCAGGTAGTGCTGAGCCACCCGCGGCGGCGACGCGGAGGTTGGCGGCGATCTCGGCGACCGGGACGTCGGGGGTCAGCGCGCCGAGCAGACCCCAGTACATGGTGGGCACACCTGCGAAGAACGTGACCTTCTCGCGAACCATCGTGGCGATCGCGGATGCGGCCTCGAACCGCGGCAGCATCACCACAGTGCCGCCGAAGGCGAACGCAGCGTTCTGGATCACCGTCTGGCCGAAGGCATGGAACAGCGGCAGTGCGCACAGGTATGTGTCGGGTCTTTCCGCGTCCGCGCCGTACATGCCCTTACCCGACAGCGCGGTGAAGTGCATGTTGCGGTGGCGCAGCTCGGCGCCCTTGGGCTGACCCGTCGTTCCCGAGGTGTAGAGAATCACCGCGGTGTCGTCGTCGTCGCGCTCGACTCTCTCGAAGGCGGGCGACTGCCGCGACCACGGCGCCGGCCCGCTCCCGAACACCACGAGAGCGACATCAGTCCCGTCCACCGCCTGGCGTGCCGTGTCGCCTGTAGGGAGTTCCGCCGTGCCCTCGAAGGCGAAGTAGGCGACAGCGCCGGAATCACTGAGGTGGTAGGCCACCTCGCGCGCCTTCAACAGCACGTTGAGCGGCACGACAGTCGCGCCGGCTTTCAGAATGCCGAAGTAGACGATCGGGAAGAAGGGCAGGTTCGGACACGAGAGCGCAACCTTGTCGCCGGGCTTCACGCCGTACTCGACCAGCAGGTTCGCCACCTGGTTCGCCGCCCTGTCCATCTGGGCGTAGGTCAATCTGGTGTCGCTGAACACGATTGCGGTGCGCTCCGGATACATACCGGCCGAGTTCTCCAGCAGGCCTGCGAGGTGACATCCAGTCATGGCCGTTTCCCTTTCGATGAGGCGACTCACTCGATGCGGAGCGGACTGTCCGACACCAAGGCGGCTCGAGTACGCGTTGCCGACTCACGAAACGCGCTCCGTATGCGCTCCGGTGATGGGGCCGTCCAGCGGCCCGGTCACTGCGCGGCCCGGCCGGGACGGGCCACGACGGTGTTGCGCAAGGTGCCGAGACGCTCGACCTCGACGTCGACGACGTCGCCGGGCTGCATCAGCCAGGGCGGCGTGCGCGCGTAGCCGACTCCTGAGGGGGTTCCGGTGGCGAGCAGGTCGCCCGCACGGAGGGCGAACGTGCGGCTGATCAGCGCAAGAGTGTCACCGACGGTGTAGACCATCTGGTCGGTACTGCCCTCCTGCACCACCTCACCGTTGACCCGCGTCCGGATGGTGAGCCCGTGGCGGAGGTCGCCCACCTCGGTGGCGGGTACCAGCGGCCCGAGCGGTCCGGAACGGTCGGCGTTCTTCCCCAGGGTCCACTGCGAGGTCAGCTTCTGCGCTCTGCGTGCGGTGACGTCGTTGAACGTCGAGTAGCCCACCACCGCGCCGAGTGCCTCTTCCGGCGTCGCGTCGGTGAGGGTCGCACCGACGTAGGCGACGACCTCCCCCTCCCAGTCCAGACCGTCCTCATCGGGGGGAACCGGGATCTCCGCCCCATCCACCGTAAGTGAGGCCGGCCAGCGAGCGAACAGCGTGGGATGGGGAGGGATCCCGTCTGCTGCGTACGTTCCCTCGGCCAGATGCGCCAGGTAGTTCAAGCCGACGCAGATCACGCGTGCGTCGGGAAGCACGGGCGGCACCAGGTCGACATCGGTCGCGGCCAGCGAAGGTCCGGTCGGTGGCAGCGTCACCGCATGGTGGGGATCGGCCCAGAACTCTTCCAGCCCGCAGATCGGCGTGACGTCGGCGCCATCCTCGGCAAGCCTCGCGACGACGGTGTTCCCGCCGGTCTCGCGCAAACCGACCAGCCGTATGCCCATGTGAGGTGCCTTCCTGGAATGTCGCAACGTTCTCGAGCCGGTGCCGGAGCCGGAGTTGACGTCGGGGGTCGCGTGCGGCGTCCGCAGCGGTTATTGCGCGACCTGGTATTTTTCGAACGAGGCGGGATCGATCGAGACACCTGTTCCTGGCGCCTGAGTCACCGCCACGAAACCGTTCGTGACCTCCGGACGGACCGCGAAGAAGTCTTCTGGCAGCCAGTCGTAGTATTCGACTACCAGGGCTGTGGTTCCACAGCACACCAACTGACTGTGCAGTTCCCATGAGGTGTGGGGAGCCACGGGGATGTTCCAGGTGTCGGCGAGTGCGAGGACGCGCATGAACTCCGTGACCCCGCCCATCCGGTGGGCATCGGGTTGCAGGATGTCGACGGCTCCGTGCTCCAGCAGCTCTCGGAATCCGTAACGCGAGTACTCGTTCTCACCGGCGGCGATCGGCACCCCGATCGTGCCGTGCAGCCGACCGTAGTCGTGGATGGAGTCTGCGAGGATCGGCTCCTCGAGCCAGGTGATGTCCAGGTCGTTGATCGCGGCGGCGAAACGACGCGTGGTGAGCAGGTCATAGCGCTGGTTTGCGTCGACCATGACGCGACCGGACGGGCCGACGACGTCGCGGACGATCTCGACCCGTCGGACCGCGTCGTCGAGGTCTGCTCCGACCTTCAGCTTGACGCCCCAGAAGTCGCGGTCGGCGTAGGCCTCGGCGGCCGCCCGTAGCTCGTCGTGTGACATCGAGACCCAGCAGCCGTCTCCGTAAACGGGGACCTCGGGGGCCACACTTCCGAGATGGGCATGGAGCGGCTGGTTCGCCGTCCTCGCGCGCAGGTCCCACACCGCGATGTCGACCGCCGAGATGGCGTACATGGCCACACCCTTGCGGCCCCGGCTCAGCGAGTGCATGAACATGCGCTGCCACAGGTCGCGGACGCGTGCCGGGTCAGCCCCGATCACGAGTGGAACCAGTTCGGTGCTGAGGAAGGACGCCACGGAGGCGCCGCCGCCGCCGATGACGGTGGTCCACCCCTCCCCCACCCTGCCGTCGGTGTCCGTGACCCGCACCACCACCACACCGAGGACATCGAGGGCGGACCCGTAGCTGCTCCGGATCGGGTGCGGCTGCGGGACGGCGAGGTGGTGCACCTCGGCCCGGACGATGACGGTCATGCGGGGTCCTTTCGTCGGAAGGGGGGCGCCTTGCTGGGTGCTGCTGTCACGGACTGCCGTCGACGGACCGGAGGATTCAGCGAGCTCCCGACCGCGACACAGCTGAGTCCGTCGTCGCGGGCTCGTCACCGGCCGACCGTGGAAGCAGTAACAATGTGAGGCCGGCAAGGAGTGCGGCTACTCCACAGGTCGTCCACACGGTGAGGTATCCCGAAAGGGGGGCGTATCCCTCCTTCAGCCCTTCCAGCGAACCGGTCGCGGACAGCACGATGGCGAAGACAGATGTCGCGATGGTGCCGCCGATGGTCTTGGCCGCGTTGGTCATGCCCGTTGCGAATCCCGTTCGATCCGGTGGCGCCGCCGCCGCCGCCAAAGCGGGAAAGGCAGCCATGACGGCTCCCGATCCCAGACCGGTGAAAACCAGGTTGACCAGCGCTTGGCCGGGCGAATCGTGGAAGGGAAGCCAGAGGCCGAATCCGGTCGCGCCGACGAATGCCGCGGACACCACCGCCCGGCGCGCTCCGATCAGACCCGCGACAAACGGGAAGACGACCGCACCGATCGCGATGAAGATGACGTGAGTTCCGATCGCGACGGACACGAACTGTGCACCGGCGCCCAATCCATAGCCTGCGACGTCGGGGTCCGTGCGGGCGAAGGTGACGAGCGGGATCTCGGCGCCGAGAACCGCGATGCCGAACAAGAGCGCCGCCAGCTGCACGGGCCACTGCGCGCGGATCTTCAAAAGCCGCACGTCGATCACGGGTTCGCGCTGGCGTGCTTCGTAGCGTACGAACGGGATCTGGATGAGCAGGCAAGCGATGACCAGCAGCCAGGCGAGTGGACTCGTCGCACCCTGGAGATGCAGGAACACCATGCCGGCCAGGAACGAGGCAAGCGAGGCCGCCAGCAGCCCGAGCCCCACCCAGTCCGGACGTGCCGCAGGGGCAGTCGGCTCGTCACTCTCGATGCCGAACCGGACGACGATGATGCAGGCAGTGGTCAGGACGGCTGGGATCGACAGCAACACCGGGAGCGGCATCGCGCCCGCCAGGGCGCCGCTGGAGACGGACCCGGCGATGATCGAGATGTAGAACGCACCGACAAGGAATCCTGCCGCGTGTCGGCTCAGGCGGTGTTGGTGCTCGGATCCCGCTGTCCGTCGGTAGATGATCGCGATCTCGATCGGGAGCCAGACAGCGCATGCCCCCTGCAGCGCGTAGCCGACGAGGAAAGTGGTGAACGACGGGGCGAACACCAAAATCCACGACCCCACCGCCGTGAGAGACGTCGTCCAGATCAGCACCCGCTTGTGCCCCCGGATGTCGCCGAGTCGGGAGAAGGCGAGCACCATGAGTGCTGCCGTGCCGTGCTGGGTGGTCTCGAACCAGTTGAACTCGCCATCGGAGATACCGAGGTGGTCGGCGACATCGGTGATGATCGGGCTGTAGAAGCCGCGCATGATGCCGTAGACGAGTTCGGTGAAGACGAGGAGTCCGATCACCTTCGCCAGTCGTGAGACAACCAGGCCCGGCGGTGGAGCGGCGGCTGAGTGTGTGTCGGCTGCCATCGGGAGGGGAACCTTTCGATCTGTGGACCACGCCGGGCATGGCGCCAGCACTCAGCTGCATGGCGGGAATCATGCGAGTTCTGCGGAAGCTGCGCCGGCGACGCCGACCACGGTGTGCGGAGGTCAGTCGAACAGATCGGGAGAGTCCGCGACGATCTGGTCCCACAGAGGCCGGAACTGGAACCAGCCGGCGACCGGATTCCCGGTCTGATTCCGCACGTCCACCGCCGTGTCGTGGTCGATGAGGGTCGGCGTGCCGGCAGCCATCGCCAGTAGTTGGGTCTGGCAGGAGCGCTCCATGGTGATGAACCACCACGCGGCGGCCGCGACGGACTGCCCCACGGTGAGGAGACCGTGGTTCTGAAGGATGACCGCCTTCGCACCGCCGAGCGCGACACCGATCCGGCGGCCCTCCTCGGTGTCGTTCACGACGCCACGGAAGTCGGAGTAGAGCCCCTGATCTTCGTAGAACGCGCACGCGTCTTGCGTGATCGGCGCGAGCGGGATGCCGAGCGTGGCGAAGGCCTTGCCGTGCGGCGAGTGGGCGTGGGCGGCGGCGACCGCGTCCGGCCGAGCCTTGTGAACCTCGGAGTGGATGCAGAACGCCGCCCGGTTCACCGGTCGCTTGCCGTGGAGCAGGTTGCCGACGTGGTCGACGTGGATCAGGTCCGACACCTTGATCTGGTTGAAGCTCATGCCGAACGGGTTGACCCAGAAGGTGTCGGGGTGTTCCGGATCGCGGGCGGTGATGTGGCCGGCCACTCCCTCGGAGAAACCAAGTTTGCCGAAGACCCGGAACGCGGCCGCGAGCTCACGCTTGCGGTGCTCCCGCTCCTCCTCGACGGTGAGGTTGACCGGAGGCAGCGGCAGTTCGAAGTCGTCGGGAGCCGGCCCGATGCTGGCGCGGACCATCTCCAGGACGTCGGGCGTGACTGTGCTCGTCATCGCTACTCCTTCTATAAAATACAGTCCTGTATGCGATAGGGCCGATACTCCGGTCTATCCGGCCGACGTGTCAAGCGGTGCGGTCCACCCGGGAGCGACGAGGGTGGCGTGATCGGTTGCCGCATGGGCCCCTTACCTGCAAGGGAACGCCAGGGAGGAGGAACGCCCCGTAGCGGTCCGGGGGTTCCACCGCTCGGCCGGCGCGCGCACCACTCACGCCACACCAGCAGTTCTGGTGAGAAGCGTCGCTATCGACGCACACTGGCTGGAGGTTTTCGGATACACTCATGTATCTTGCAGGAACGAGCATGGAGGAGCAGTGCCACGAGGATCGACCGGCCAGCGTGCCGTGACGACCGCCCGGCTGCTGGCGAGCGCCGCCGAGGTCTTCGCCGAGCGTGGCTTCAACGGGGCCAGTATCGGAATGATCTGCGAGCGGGGCGGCTTCACACGCGGCGCGTTCTACTCCAACTTCGCAAGTAAGGACGAGCTCTTCTTCGCTATGTTCGAGGCGCATGCCGATGTGACGCTCACACGGTTGCGTACCGCGCTGGAGCATGCCTCTGGAGCGAGCGATCCGCTCCAGCACTTCGCCAGCCTCGCGAGCCGCCAGTCCGACAACGATCGGCAGTGGTTCCTCATCTCGACAGAGTTCACGCTGTATGCGATCCGGAACCCCGCGGCGGCGGCCGCCCTGGCACGCAAGGACGAGGAGGTCCGTCAGGAGATCGGGCGGATCTTCACCGAACTATTGGCGGTGGCCGGCCGCGAGTTCGTCATTGATCCCGCTCTGGTGGGCCGCTTCGCGGTCGCCTTGCGTGAAGGTGGCAACGCCCAGGCGTTCGTGGAGCCGGGAAGCCTCGATGCCCGGCTCATGGAGCGGTTGATGCTGCCGACGGTTCTCGACGCATTCTCGCGGGCCTCCCCCGACTCCTCGAGCGATTCCCAGAGGACCGACCGCCAGTAGGAGCGAGAGACGAGATGGCCAATTACGCGGACTTCAATATCGGGCTCTACTTCACGGGGCTCGGGGGCGACAACCCGCCGCCATACCCGGTGACCTTCGCGGGCCTGGAAGCGGCTGCGCGGGAGAAGCTGGAACACCGACTGTTCGACTACGTCGCGGGTGGAGCCGGTGATGAGCACACCCAGCGCGCCAACGTCACCGCTTTCGAGCAGTGGGGAATCATGCCGCGCATGCTCGCCGGCGCGGCCGAGCGCGACCTGTCGGTCGAGCTGTTCGGCCACCGGCTCCCTACCCCGCTGCTGATGTCACCGATCGGCGTCATCGGCGTGATGACCGACGACGAGCACGGCGACCTCGCAACCGCCGCTGCCTCGGCGACCTCCGGCGTGCCGATGGTGGCCTCAACCCTGATGCAGGACCCACTGGAGGACGTCGCCGCCGCACTCGGTGGCACTCCCGGATTCTTTCAGCTCTACACACCCAACGACCGCGACCTCGCAGAAAGCCTCGTGCGCCGCGCCGATGCCGCCGGCTTCAGCGGCATCGTGGTCACCCTCGACACCTGGACCCTGGGCTACCGGCCCCGCGACCTGCAGCACGCGACATTCCCCCAACTGCGGGGATACTGCCTGGCCAACTACTTCAGCGACCCGGTCTTCCGCTCGCGGCTTGCCGCCCCGCCCGAGGAGGATCCAGAAGCCGCAACCATGCACTGGGCGACGACCTTCGGCAACCCAACCCTGACCTGGGACGACCTCGCCTGGCTGCGCGGCCTCACCGACCTCCCGCTCCTGCTCAAGGGCATCTGCCATCCCGACGACGTACGCCGCGCTCGTGACGGTGGCGTCGACGCCATCTACTGCTCCAACCACGGCGGCCGGCAGGCCGCCACCGCCCCCGCCCTCGACCTGCTGCCCGCGGTCGTCGAGGCCGCCGACGCCATGCCGGTGATCTTCGACTCCGGCCTTCGCTCAGGCCCTGACATCGTCAAGGCCCTCGCGCTGGGTGCCACCGCCGTCGGCATCGGCCGCCCCTACGGTTACGGCGCCGCGATCGGAGGCCAGGCCGGCATCGAATTCGTCCTCTCCTGCCTGCTCGCCGAAGCAGACCTGACCATGGGCCTCAACGGCTACGCCAGCATCGCAGAGCTCACCCCGGACGTGCTCGTCCGAGGCTGGGACAAGAAGGCTTCCGCTTAGGAGTTGCTTTCAGCGAGCGCGGCCCAGCCCCGACCCGTGGGCCTGTCCGCGACGCGCGATCCGCGGAGTGATGCGCCGTTCGCGGAGCCGTCGGCGATAGATGTCGTGGTCGTACCCGCGATCGGCGTAGACCGCTCGCGGTTTGCGGCGGGGCCGGACCCGCTTGCCCCGCACCGGCGGCGGGCTATCGCCCAGCGACGGGAACTGGGTGACGTCGTTGGGGTGGGCGCCGGTCAGCGAGACCCTCAACGGGATACCGTTCCCGTCGGTCAGCACATGGTGTTTCGAGCCCGGCCGTGCGCGGTCAACCGGACTCGGACCGACTTTTGGGCGGCTTCGCCCGCGCCCGGCCTGCACAGGCGAGGGATCGATCGCGGCACGGGAGAAGTCCGGGCAATCCGCCGCCCGCGACCGGTCCAGCAGTACCTGCCGAAGCTCACTCCACACACCGGCCGCCTGCCACTCCGCCAGCGCCGATCTCCCACGGCTTCGGCCGAGCCATCCTCCTCCCTGAGGAACATGACCACCTACCCCACAGCGTGCCTCATGAAGAACTTTCTGCAAGGACTCGTTGGTCCTTCTCCGCGCAGGGGGCCCGGGGCGCGACTCCTGGCAGGGTTCCCCGAAGGGTGGGTAGGCGGTCGGACCCATCAGCGGGGAGCGACGAGCTGGTGGATCGCCGCGGTCGCCCCTTCACTCTGTAGACACCTCTACCAGCGGAGCTGGCGGCTGGCAGGATGTGCCACCGTGACGACGATGAGTGAGCGCATCAACCGGCTCGATATGGACCTGCGCCGGCCGGGGGTCACCCGACGGGTCCACCTCGAGTACGGATCGCCGCCGTACAACGCGCCCACCTGCGGCTTGGCTGATCTACACATGCGGACTCGGCGCTCTCACCATCGCTGACCGCGAGGGCACGGTCTCGCGTGGGGTTGCTGAACTGGAGTCCGGTCAAGGCGCGTTGGGTCGGGTTTGCCGAGCGGGCGGAGGCCGGAAGAGGGCGAGTGACCTGGATCCGGGACTGCGGTCGGCGCTGCTGGCGCTGGTCGCGCGCCGATCCTGCGGCCCGACCGGGCGAGCTCCGCGGAGCAGCCGGGGCCCTTACATTTCTGAACACTTACGGTGATTGGGTGGTGAGGAGGGAATGGCGAGGGAGGAGCCTTGAGCGCGTGTGTTGATTGTCGAGGATGAGCTGTATCTCGCTGATGCGATCCGCGCGGGGAAACCCGCGGGTGTCGGGTGCTGATGCTCTCGGCCGCGGGATCGCTGCGGGACCGGTTGTCCGGCTTCGCTGCTGACGACTACCTGTCGAAGTTCGAGTTCCCTGAGCTGGTCGCGCGGTTGAGGGCGCTGGAGCGGCGTATGCAGTCGGCGCGTCCGCCATTGCTGGAGTCATAAGGCGTGCGGCTGGATCCGTTTCGCCCGAGGTGTGCCGGGAGGGCCGTCCGGCGCGGTTGACCCCGAAGGAATTCGCGGTGCTGCGGGCGCTGATGCAGGCCGAGAGCGGGGTGTTGCACGCGGAGCAGGTAGGCGAGCAGGTGTGGGACGCGAACGCTGGCGTGTGCACTAACTCGCCGCGGCCCTGCCGCGGGCACAGGCTCGGACTGGCCATCGCACACGACGGCCGGTTGCGTCTGACCCCGAACCACGACGGCGGACTCATCACGCACCTCGATCTGTCGCGTGCCAAGGCTGAAATCTGAATCTTTCCGCAACGTCGGCCTCCCTGACATTCGTCTCGATCTCGTCCACGTCGATTAGGAGCACGAGTTGTGCGTACGGTAAGAGGAGTGCAGCGCGGTGCCGGTGTGGTGCTCGCTTTCGGGATAACGGCGGTGCTGACACTGGAGAGCAGCACGGCGGCGCCCGCCGCGGACAATGAACTCACCACGTTCTACGGGCAGAAGCTGGACTGGCAGCAGTGCGAGGATCCCGAGCCGCTGCCCCCCGAGGAGCAGCCCGACGACGGGGTCATCGTCGATCCGTGGAAGGGACAGTGGAAGTTCATGGAATGCGCCACGGCGGTGGTGCCGATGAACTACGCCAAACCCGAGGACGGCCAGCTGCGCATCGAGGTCAGCCGTATCAAGGCCAAGGACCCCGCCCGCCGGAGAGGCGCCTTGATATCCAACCCGGGAGGTCCGGGTGGAGGCGGTCTGAGCATGCCGCTGGGCGCCCGTGAGACAAAACTGGCCGAAGCCTTCGACTTGATCGGATTCCAGCCGCGAGGCGTCGGCCGCGCGAGCCAGCTCCACTGCGAGAGGATCAAGGACCCCCGGCCGGACACCACCCGGCCCAGCGACGAGCAGTTCTCCGCCTACACCGACTACGCCCGCGCCCGCGAGGCCGCGTGCCGGCGAGGCGGCGGAGACCTCCGGCCCTACATCAGCACCGCCAACACCGCCCGGGACATGGACATCATCCGGGCGGCACTGGGCGAGAAGAAGATCAACTACCTCGGGTACTCCTACGGCACCTACCTGGGCGCGGTCTACGGGAGCCTCTTCCCCGACCGGCTTAACCGCAGCGTGCTCGACTCGGCCATGCACCCAGGCTGGCTATGGCGCAAGCAGGCCCTGATGCAGTCCGTCGGCGTCCGGTACAACGTCGAACAGTGGGCAGAATGGGTCGCCGAACGCGACAACACCTACCACCTGGGCACCTCCCGGCAGGACGTGCTGGCCGCTGTCGAAGCCCTGGCCACCGCCCTGGCCGACAACCCGGTGCCGCTCGACCGGAAGCCGCCCGAGGACTGGCCCGTCTCGTGGCCGGAGAAGTTCGACCGCACTACACTGGACTCCTTCCTCGCCCAGGCAACCCAACCGCGCCCCATATGGGACGTCACCGCCGAAGTGGTCGGCGAACTCCGGCGGGCGGCCGACAAGAAAACCGTCCTGTCCCGCGACGCCGGCACCGCCGCCGCGACCCTGCTCTCCGAGCAGGACAAGCCCAAGCTCGACCCCGGGGTGTACGACACCGTCAGCTGTGAGGTCGAATGGCCGACCGACCTCAACACGTACTACAAGGACATGCGGCGTTACCGCGCGAAGTACCCCTTCCGTGACGGCAACGGAAGCGGCGTGATCGGCGCCGCCCCCACCAACTGCACCTTCCGCAGCTTCACTCCACCCGAGAAGCCGGTCTCGCTCGAACGGGACGGCTACCCCACCGGGCTGGTGATCCAGGGCGACGGCGACCCCGCCACGCAGTACGAGGGTGGCCCCGCCATGGCCGACGCACTCGGCAACCACCTCATCTCCGTCCGCGACAGCGGCGAACACGGGCACTACGGCACCAACAAGTGCGTCACTCAGCGGGTCGACGACTACCTCATCCACGGCATCCTGCCGCCGCGCCGATCGAACTGCACCGCCGCCCCACGCCCCTCCGTGCCGGCCGACACCTCCCCCGCCGCCAAGCACACAGCCGACCGGCAGAGCAAGCAGGAACGCCTCGACACCGCGCTCGAACACCGCTCGATCTGGCAGCAGCCCACAGACAAGTAGCCATCCCCACCCCTACGGGTATGCCCGCCACGACCGGCGGGCATCCCCACCCCTGTCTCAAGAGGCGAACGCGCCATCCCGAGCTGTGGTTGCCGAAGTGCAGCTCCCCGACATACCAACCACACGGCAGTGCAGCGCTCCTACCTGCGAAAGGCTCGTCGAGATGGTCGTATCCAGCATCCTCACAGCGCCCGTCGGAGCCCATCCAGCACATCCAGCACGTCAAACCTCGGAAACAGTTTTCTCCGTCCGTACGGCCTCGCTGACGGCGCGTACGGAGCGTGTGACGCTCGCCGCCGTGGCCGCGGAGGAGAGTTGCTCGGATTCGTGGATGAATGCGGTGGCACCACGGCGGCTTCCGACGTAGTCGACGATGCCGTGCTCGATCTGCGTCCGCAGCGCCCGTTCGTATCCGTGACGCTCGTATGTGCCGGAGTCGGCGCCGGCGACGGGCAGCAGATGTGTCGTGAGCCGTTGGAGCCTCGGGCGCACACCCGACTCGGCCGAGAGCTCGAAGGCCCAGCCGTTGACGAACACGCGGTCGATCCATCCCTTCAGCAGCGCCGGCATGGACCACCAGTACACGGGAAAGACCAGGACGAGGTCGGTGGCGCGGTCGAGACGGCGGTGTTCGCGGACAACATCGGGAGGGTGGTTGCCGCCTTCGTGATAGGCCCGGCGGTCCACGGGCGTGAACCTGGGGTCGAACTGCTCGCGGTGCAGGTCCGCCACCTCGACCGCCCTGGGGCGGAGGGCCGAGATGAGCCGTTCTGCCACGTGGTGAGTCAGGGAGTCGGAATCCGGGTGTGCGGTGACCACCAGGGTCAGCGAGTTGTTGTCATCAGTGCTCATGTCAGTACTTCCGTCTGCGGGGTGTGGATCCGGGGCGGTACTGCGAGGCGCCGCGTCGCCCGTATGGGCAACCGGTGCACACGGCGGCGTCGGCTGCGCCCCGGGGTGAAGTGCCTGGCGGTTCATCGCTCGTCCCAGGCGCCCGCCGCGGCTGTCCGGACGACGTACTCCTCGAAGGTTCGAGGCGCCCGTCCCAGCACGGAGGCCAGTTCGTCCGTCGTCTCGGCGATCAGTCCGCTCTCCATCAGTGTGAACATGGCGGCGATGTCCTCGGCGTCGTGTCGGCTCAGGCCCTGCCCGGCGAGGGACGAGACGTACTCGTCCCGGGTGATGTGACGGTAGGTGAGGGGCCGTCCGGACGCCCGGGAGATCAGTTCAACGGCTTCGGCGAAGGTGAGGGAGCGGGGACCGCTCAACTCGTACACCCGTCCGGCGTGCCGGTCCCCTTCGGTCATCACCGCGACCGCGGCATCGGCGAGATCCTCGACGTCGATGAAGGGCTCGGGAACTTCGCCGGCCGGAAGTGCCAGTGCGCCTGCGACCAGTGGCGCGTGGAAGACGTCCTCGTCAAAGTTCTGGGCGAAGTTCGACGCCCGCAGGACGGTCCATCCCAGTGACGAGCCGCGTACGGCCTCCTCGGCCGACCGCATGTGCTGTCCGAAGGCAGAGTCTCCCCAGCCGTCCGCACCGCGCCCGGAGAGCAGGACCAGCCGCCGCACTCCGGCAGCTTCGGCCCGCACCGCGAACTCGTGCACCGGACCCGGCACGGGCGGGGGCACCACGTAGGCCACATCAACGTTTCGCAGGACAGTGTCCCAGCCGTCGGGCTCGGACCAGTCGAACCGGATCCGGCTCGACCTGGAGGCGGCTCGTACCGGGGTGTCGTGCAGCCGCAGTCGAGCGGCGATCCTGCGGCCCGTCCTGCCGGTCGCGCCGAGAACGAGGTGAGTCTTTCGCGTCATGACAACCACTGAACACGCACCGGCCACACGGTCACATGGGTAAGAAGCCGCAATATCTTTGCGATCGTCTACCCTGTGGCTGTGGACGTCACCAGTGACCTGTTCCGCGGGGTGCGGGCTCGCGGCTCCCTGTTCGGCAGTTCGACGCTGTCCCCGCCCTGGTCACTGCACTTCGTGGACGGTGCGCCGCTGACCCTGTGCACCGTCCTCACCGGGGCAGGCTGGATCGTGCCGGAGGGGCGTCCGCCTGAGCGCCTCGGCGCCCACGACACGATCGTGGTGCGCGGTCCCACGACATTCACGTTCGTCGACGAACCCGGCAGCGCGGCCGAGCCGATCGTCTGCGGAGAGGATTGCGCGACGCCCGAGCAGGGCGGCACCCGGCATCGACTGGGCTGGCACGATCCCGGCGAAGGGGGCTGCGACGACAGTGGTGCGACGACTTTGGTGGTCGGCGCCTATCCGGTCCGCGGCGAGATCAGCCGACGGCTGATGGACGCGCTGCCCGTCGTGCTGCGCGTGGACGCCGGAGACACCGGTGACCCGGTGCTGGACCACCTCGCCTCCGAGGTCGCCCGCGACGAACCCGGCCAGCAGGTCGTGCTCGACCGGCTCCTTGACTGGATGCTGGTGTGCACGCTGCGCACCTGGCTGGACCAACGCAGCCACCCCCCGGCTTGGTGGACCGCCCAGAAGGACCCGGTGGTCGGCCAGGCGCTGCGACTTCTGCACACCGAACCGGCGGCGCCATGGACGGTGGGCGAACTGGCCCGGCGTACGGGGGTCTCCCGCTCGACACTGGCAAAACGGTTCGCCGATCTGCTCGGCGAACCGCCGCTGACCTATCTGACCCGCTGGCGCATGACGCTGGCGGCGGATCTTCTCGTCGAGCAAAAGTCCTCGACTGTCGCTCATGTCGCCCGCGCCGTCGGCTACACCGATCCGTTCGCGTTCAGCGTGGCGTTCAAAAGACTCCGGGGCACCAACCCGAGCGAGTTCCGCCGCATGGCCGAAGCCTGACGGGCAGGAGATCAGACAGGTGGCCAGTTGCGGAGGGCGGCGTCCGCAACCCGTTGGAGGTGCCCGTGCTGCTGAAGCGGCTCGCCGAGGTCCGACCCGCGTGATCCGCGCCGGGCGCCCCGGACCAGGCGGTCATCCTGAGCGGTTCCTGCCGGGGGTACGCGGCTCCGGCTGAGGCCGTCCCGACCCCAAACGTATTCGCCGCGGACAAACCGCCCGGTTCCAGGGCGCCGGGCTGGGCCAGACGCCACCGGCCGCTGTATCGGGAATGGAGAGCCGGGGTCTTCGTAGCCCGACTGGCCGTAGCCGTCGCGGGAGTGATCACGCTTCCGCTGCCCGGCCCCGCTGGCTGATACTCGCCGAAAATGGCGCTCCGGGCCATAGGGTTCACGTGGGCACAGTGAGTGCTGAGCTGAACCAGGCGCCGGGTCACCGAAGCCACCCGGCGCGCCATGGACCGCCGTCTGCGGCGCCACAACATCGCTGTACTCACAGCGGATGCCGCCCTCTGCGCTGCGACGGTACCTGCCCGCTACGGCGCTGTCATGCTCCGGGAGACTGACGGGTGAGCGGCCTACACGGTGCTGCGGCAGCAGCCGAGCCCCTCCTGCCGCTCAGGGGGCACCGCTTACTCCTGTCGATCGGCGGCGCCCTCGTCCGGCTCGGCGGGCGCCTCATCGATGTGGACCTGGTCGCCCACGGCGCCCCCGGTGGCCGCGCGGACAGCGTCCGCGATGAAGGCGAAACTCTCGTCACCGAGCTTCCGCGGATCGGCGCCGTCCAGAAGACCGGCTCCGACGTACTCGTTGATGACTCGCAGGGCGGTCGCAGCGGCCGCGGCGTGCAGACACACCTCAAATTCGTCGGGCTTGAGTCCGAGCCGAGTCGCGATGACCGCGGCCAGTTCGTGTTCCACCTGGTCCCAGGCCATCAGCCAGGCCGTGCGCAGGGTCGGAAACAGCTCAGTTCATCGAATCGAGAGGGATGCCCGTGCCCATCGCCCTTCCGCCTCTCTTCCACGTCGGCATCGTCGTGAAAGACCTCGACCGCGCCGTCACCGATTACGAGAAACGCTCAGGACGGGATCTTCCGAGATCGAACTGATCCAGCCGCTCGACGGCCGCTCGCCGTACACGGAGCACCTCGACCTCCACGGAGAAGGCGTCCACCACCTTGCCTACGTGGTGGGAAGCATCGGCCAGTGCCTCGGATCGCTGCGAGCGACGGGAGAAGCGGCTCCTGCCACCTTCAAGGCATCGGTCGCAGGGCTGACACGCTTCGTGTACCTGGACGGTCTGGCGCATGGGCCGGCCATCGAGCTGATCGAAATGGTCGGCGAAGCCGCCTGACGACGACACGGTCCCGGACGTACGCGACACCGCGGCGGGCCGGTCAAGGAGGGCTGCATGACGAGCGGCACGATGCAGCCTCCGGCGCAGCATCCGAGTCCGGGCCTCGCCCGCACCGAGAGCCCGGTCGTCAGGGGGCGGATGCGAGGCCGGCACGGAGGATGTCGAGGTAGTTGTCGATTGCGGTCCCCTGCCGCTCCGCCGGGTGCTCGCTGACGGCGTGGATCAGGCCGCACAGGAGCTTGAGCAGGTTTTCGCCGGTGAGGGCAGGGACAGGGCGGATGCGTGCGAGCAGGTCGGAGGTGACCTCGACCAGCTCTCCCTTGGCCCGGTGCAGAGACTCTGTCTCGTCGGACCCGGTGATCAGAACGTCGGTGAGGCCCGGTCGTGCCAGCGCGGTCAGCAGCGCCGTGCGGAGGAAGTCGACGAGAGCCTTGGCGGGATCGGGGTATCCGCCGGCTACGGCCGCCGCATCGATGAGCTCTCGGACCGCTTCTTCCAGGACGGACTCCCGCATGGCCCGCTGCGTGGGAAAGACCCGATAAACCGTCCCGACCCCCACGCCCGCCCTGCGCGCGAGCTCGTTGAGGGTGAGCGCAGTCTCCCCGCCGATGACGGCACCGCGGGCCTCATCGAAGATCCTCTGCCTGTTGCGTGCGGCATCCGACCTCATGATCCCTCCTTCGCATACCTATGTGGATAACCTATCAGGTGGATGCTACGGTGAAGTGGATAACCAATCCACTTCACCTCGCCAGGAGCGGTCATGACCGTTGTGTTCATCCATGGAGTACCCGAGACGCCCTCCCTCTGGAACGACCTCCGGGGGCGGATCGACCGCCCCGCCACGACCCTGCGGCTGCCCGGATTCGGCAGCCCTCGCCCGGCTCACCTGGACGGCAAGGAGGCCTATGCCGGCTGGCTGGCGAAGGAGCTGCGCGCCCTCGGTGAGCCCGTCGATCTCGTGGGCCACGACTGGGGCGCGCACCTGGTGATGCGCATCGTCTCCGCCTACGACGTTCCGGTACGCAGCTGGGTGTCCGACGTCGCCCACGGCTGGCACCCCGACTATCAGTGGCACGAGGCGGCCACCCTCTTCCAGAAGAGCCCGGAGGGCGAGGAGCTGCTCGCGTCGCTGCGCATGCAGGCCCCCGGCAGTCCTGGTTTCGGTGACTACCTCCGCCCCCGGGGGATGAGCGCCGAACTGGCGGCAGAAGTCGACACCGTCCACGACGAGGAGATGAGCACGGCCATCCTGACGCTCTACCGCTCGGCCTGGCCCAACTTCCACACCGACTGGGGCAAGGACTTCGACCGCCCCGCTCAGGCGCCGGGGCTCGTCCTGATCCCGACCGGCGATCCCATGGCACAGCCCGCGATGGACCTGGACATGGCCGCACGACTCGGAGCACAGGCAGTGGAACTGGACCACCTCACCCACTACTGGATGCTCCAGGATCCAGACCGGGGCGCGGAGGTACTCAACCGATTCTGGGACTCCCGGCCCGCATGACATCCGATGACATCTCGGTCGGTGACGGAGCGAGGCTTCGGCGCCAGCCGCTACCTCATGCCTGACCAGCAGAAACCGCATATGGGGTTCGGAAAGAGAACGACCTCTGACCTCGAAGTTTCATGACGAGCCGCCGACGGAGTCGGTGGCTCGTCTTCGTGCCGTGGACCGAGGTGGGGTAGGCCCGGGGGCCCGAGTGTCGTCTCGCGTAGATGCCGGGTTCCACTGCTCCGACTGGAGGAGTCCTTCGTAGGAACGGGTGAATTCGCTGGTCAGCCGGGGTCCGGCAGGAGTGCGAGCCGGTCGAGGACGGCGGTGATGTGATTGAAGCCCCGCCATCTTGTCGCCGCCGCCCGCCGCGACCACATCCTCACTCACTTACGCGCGGCCGGCCTCGGCGCCCTGGCCGACCTCGGCTTCCTCGACCTCGCCCACGGCGGTGACGATCCGGTGATCGTCACCGGCTACAAGGCCACCCGCGCCCGCAAGCTCACCCCGGGCGAGAAGGAGGCCAACCGGATCCTGGCCGCCGCCCGCGCTCCCGTCGAGCACGGCTGCGCGCGCCTGAAGACCTGGCGCATCCTCACCAAACTCCGCACCGGCCCCGCTCGGGCCACCGACCTCCTGCGCGCCCTGCTGATCCTCTCGAACCTGGAGCTCTCACGCTGACAGACGATCAAGAGCGCAGACTGCCGCCCACGACCGGCACGAGCACCCTCGAAGACGATCACGCCACCCAGATGACCTGCGACTTCAAGATGGCGGGGCTTCAGTGATACCCACCGTGAACATCGAGAAGTGGTGGCGGACCGGGTCGGCGGAACGGCGAGAGACCATCGCACAGCTGGACGCCGCCCTGCGGGCACCGGCATGTTCCTCAGGGACACGGCGTGCCGCAGGAGCTGATGCGCGAGCTGCGCGCCCGCGCCCGCGAGTTCTTCTCGCTGCCCCGGGAGGTCAAGGCCCGGTACGGCATTGAGGCGGCCTACGACAGCGGGTGGCTGGAGATGCATCCGGCCGGCGGCGTGGGAGTCGTGCGGACGCGTACACCGCCCACATGGTCCGGCTGGCGGGCGAGATCAATGTACTGCTCGCCACGGTGCTCGGGTTGCCGGAGGACTACTTCACCACCCGTGCCCGGCAGGCGACCAGGACGTAGAATCTGAGCTGGTACCCGTCGCTGAACTCGGTCGGGAGTGTCGCGAGCGGCCAGTTGCGCAACGGCCCGCACACTGACCTCGGCACGTTCACCCTGCTGAGCCGTCAGCAGGGGGTCGGCGGGCTGCAGGCGTGGAACGAGGCCGACGGCTGGTTCGCGCCTCCGTACAACCCGGATGCCATCGGATGCATACGCCGGGAGGCGGACAGTGGTGAGCCAGTCGTGCTCGACCTCGTACCGTTTGAGCCCGGCGGCCAAGTGGGTGTTGAGATTATCCCAGACCACCACGATCGAGCCGTCGAGCTGGATGTGCGCGCGGACCAGCAGATCCCGGTAGTCCTCCCTCCACGCCGCCCTCGCGCCAGGCACGGCGCCAGCGCTCCACCGACCGCACACTCACCGCAGACCCTTCGCGATCACAGCGGTCTTCTCACCCGCAGCGAACCGTTCCGCAGCCTGAAGCCGGATCCCCTCACGAAAAGCCGAGGCTCAGCGGTCAGGCCCCCACCCTCCGGATAACGCATACCACCGGCATACCGCAGAGATCATCAACCGTCACCACCGACGACAACCCGCAAACCTCAGTAGGTCCCGGCGACGGTGGCAGTTCGTGACTCATGACTGTTCTGCGCCGGTGACGTAGGCGTCGCCAGTCGAACAGATTCACAGATCACAAACCCGTGACACCATCCCGCGTCATTGGCGAGCTGCCCTGGCTCGAGTCTTGATCGCGAGGATGACGTCGCTCTTGGCGTCGGCATAGTCGTTCATGTCGTTCCACTGCTGGCTGAGCAGAGCTCGTTTGACACTCTCGTACAGGACGCGATCGTCTGCATTGGTGCGCAAGTGGTCACGGAAGAGAAGGTACTCGTGCACCGCTGCGTCCCCTCGTTCATATACGTGCACGTGAACGTCGCGAGTCGGCGTACGCACGAGCCGATGTCCTGGCTCGCGAACCCGCAGTTCGTAACCTGCGGCCAACAGCCCGTCGAGGTAGTCCTCCTCTGCTGTGATGTCGGCCACCGCGACGACGATGTCAACAATCGGTTTGGCGGCAAGGCCTGGAACCGAAGTCGATCCAATGTGCTCGATATCGACGTCCACTGCCGCCAACGCGTCAAGGATCCGACGCCGGTGATACAGGTAGACCTCCGCCCACCGGGCGTCATAGCTGCCAAGGCCGACCTCGAGCGCTTCTGGACCACCGATGATCTCGACCGTCGTGACGTCCGGCCGACGAGGCTTGCCGCTGTTCATCACCAACACATCCTTTACGTCTTGCGCCAGTTCACCACCTCGATCGACGGGGCTGCGGTTGGCGGCTTCGTCGAGCCTCGCCGTCGTCACGCGGGCTCGGCGGATCGGGACCTGCGTCGCGTCGAGAGCGGCGACGCGTTCCTGCTCGACCCGGAAAAGGTCGATTCTACCGTGCAGCGCGACATGCTCGGCCCAGGCACAGTTGTCCTTGCTCAGCGGCATGGATCGCGGCGCGCGAACCAACAGGCTCCTGAGGCGGGCCAGAGGACTGTTGGCCCCTCGGATGAGCGGCTGCCCCTCCGACATCACTGCGGACACTTTGTTGGCGCCGGGGCTGACGATGTCGGCGTCCCTGCTGTGAGTGCAGTACACAAGAACCCGATCTGCGAGCGGTCCCTAAGTCTGCCGCCGCTATCCCGGGTCCTCACTCGAGCGGCTCTCGGCAGACAACGCTTGCAATGAAGTCTGGCCTGAGTTACGTTTTCGGGCTGACCATTTCAGCCCGGCCAGGCTGTGGAGGTACCCAGCAAGGTGGGCAAGACCCGCCGCGTGTTAGCGGCGAAGTCCGCGCCGCGGGCTCTACACAATCTGGAGCCAGTAATGACCGACACCGGCAGCGTCTCCGACGGGTTCCACACCTTCGACGAGCTGTACGAATTCAGGCTGCTCTACCACGCACACGCAGTCCGGGCGTGGCTGGCCGCCAGGTATCCCGTCGTCCGCTCATGGAAGCACCACGACGGTGAACCATGCTTCGGGGGCGGCTGGTTCATCGTCATGGCCCAGCTCCCCACGGGGCAGGTCAGCAATCACTACCGAGCCAATAGCTGGTCGTTGTTCGGTGACGTGCCCGAGGTAGAGACGGCACCCGTGTGGGACGGGCACAGCACCACCGACGTAGCTCGCCGGCTGCGCACCCTCCTCAGTGGCGATGGATCTACGAGCGTGGCGAGTTGACGCTGCGCCGATAGGGCAGTCCGCTTTCGACATGAGTCGCGGAGGGCGTCCCCGGTGCCGCCCTCGCCGACCTCCCACGCGAGCGCCGCGCCCACCTCTTCACCACGGACCATCAGCGAGAAGCAGGCCGGCCTGCGCACCGAAGCGGTGGCCACGCTCCGCAGAGCAGAGGAAGAGGCCCCCGAAGAAGTCCTGTGCCGCCCCAGGACCAAGAAACTCGTGGAGGGCCTGCGCCTGTTAGGCACTGGCTCTTCCGAGAGCCGCTTGCGCGCACTTGCTGATCGCTGTGGACTGCCCCGGCGCCCACACGCACCCTGTACCTCTCGCCTGCGATGCCCCTCCCGCCCACCGCCTCCACGTACCTGTCCGCGCCGCCCAGGCGGCGGACTGGGACGTGTACGTGATCCTCACGCCGTCCGCGTACCGATGGCTCAGCGAGGATGCCGAAGGCTAGATCGAGGCCCTGACGGAGCTGACCGGCCACCCGGTGCGGCAGCACAGCTGCCTTCGAAGCCGGACGTCCTGCCGGCCCGGACGCGATCCTCGTGGCCCCGCTCACCAACAACACGCTCACAAAATGGGCCGCCGCGAGCAGCGACACCCTCGCCCTCGGCCTGATCACCGAGGGAATCGGTCTCGGCCTGCCGATCACCCCGCTGCCCCGCTTCAACGACGCCCGGCCACGCACCCTGCCGTGGCGGGCTACATCGCCCCTGCATGAAGCAGGCGTCACCGTGCTGCTCGAGGAGGGCGACTTCGCGCCCCACGAGCCCAAGAATCCGGCGGGAAGCCCCGTAGCGGTAGGCGCACCTTCCAAGGTCGAAGCGCCTACAAGCTCCCCGCAAGGGCTGCTGCCACCCACACCCGTGACACCAGGGCCCGAGTGCAGCCTCTGGAGCGCCACCACAAGATCGCCGGAGGATTACAGACGGGTTCTCGCCATGTCCGCCTGCGCGCGGCTCTTCTCAACACACTGGACTTGACAGAGAAGACCCGGAAGACCAGTCGGATGTACTGACAGCTGCGCACCTCCGGCATCACCGTCGCAGTCGTCAGCCCGAGCGGATACAGCAGAACCTCGATGGCGGTCGACTTCTCCGACTTCGAATGCCCGACCAGGAACGTCACCAGGCCTTTGAAGTAGCGGGCGTACCAGACTCCGCCACGCTGAAACTCGAGCCTTTCGATCACTCACGACGGGCCCACCGGCGCTCCTCCCGCTCCAGGGTGCTGATCCGTAGAAAAGAACGAACGTCCGCCGGATGGGTGACGCTTGCGCGCTTGCACCGGCTTCTCCGGGTCGTCGGAAGGTCAGTGCCGACGGTTCTCTACGGGCCGTCGGCACCGACTGTGCAACGTGGAAGACATGCTTGGCAGGGCGAGCTGACGCGGCACCGACGGTGCTGCTTCGGCCAATGG
This sequence comes from Streptomyces iranensis, assembly GCF_017874715.1. Taxonomy (GTDB): domain Bacteria; phylum Actinomycetota; class Actinomycetes; order Streptomycetales; family Streptomycetaceae; genus Streptomyces; species Streptomyces iranensis. Next base: position 88,037 of record NZ_JAGGLR010000033.1, read on the forward strand.
ACCGGCCAGGGCACGCCGCTGCCGTCGGCGAATCGGGGGCCAAAGGCGCCGCGATGTCGGGATGAACCTGAGCCTGCCTCCGAGAGACTGTGGTTAGTCCGCTGCCCGGGCCGTTTCCAGAGCTTCGGCCGTCAGTTTGCCGAGTGGGCCGACGGCGTCGGCCACGCCCAGGCAGGTGCTGTCGCGGAAGACACCGAGTTCGTAGTGCACGGACTCGGTGTCGACAGAGCGGACCGTGAGCCCGATCTCGTAGTCGCCCGGGTAGGTCACCTCACCGAGATACTGGATCTGGTACGACCAAGGGGGTAGATCTGGCACCGAGCCCGCACCACTCGTCCCGATCGAGTGCAAGGTGAACGTGGCGACGGCCTCGTCGTACCAAGTGGCCAGTGCGATGAAGTTGACATGCTGATTGGAGTCGACGTCACCGATCCGGGAACGCAGCGGGGCCCAATACAGGTAGTGGGCACGTTGCAGGCGCTCTGGGCGTGGACGGGCAGCTGCCGACGATCCTGTCTCCGGTAGCTGCATCTCGGTGAGATCGGCGATCAACTCGTCGGGAAGCTGGAGCGGCCCCGTGTTGTCGGCCAGCACGACAGTGGCGTCGCCACTCCCCACATGCTTGCCGCCGACCACGATCGCCTGTTCGAAGGTGAATGAGGAGCGCCCGACCCGGCGAACGCCGGTGTGCACCTGCACGCGGGTACCGGTCGGTCCAGCCTGAGCGAGCCGGTTGACCCGTTGGCCGACGAGCAGTATCTGGTACGGGCCGAACCCGCCCGTACCGGTGAGGCGTTCGAAGCGGCGCAGTCGCAGCCGAATCCGGGCGTCTTCCAGCCAGCGGGCCATGCCGATCGTGCTTGCCCAGCCGTCTTGGCCAAGATCGGCCTGCCGCACCCGGACGTCGACCTGGACACCGAAATTCTGATCGTCAGCAGAGCTCATGCATGATGACCCTAGAGCAAGGTCAACTACCCCGCCAGGTCGGACAGTACGTGCCACGCGACCAGCTCCAGTTACCTCCAGCCGCGCTGCGACTGTGCGCAGCACCGACGGTCTTGCCTTTGTCGACCCACGACCTGCTCCGCCAAGCTCGCCCGGCGTGCCTCCAGCCAGCACAGCTCTACGCCACCGCTCCGGCTGACCCTCGGCCTTCTCAAAGGACATGGCTTTCACGGCAGCGGACTCGCCCACGGCCCGAACCTGTCCCGTTTGTCACCTCGGGGGAGTCTCGTTCGCCGCTCAGCGCGTGATGCGATGAGAATCCGCCAGCTTGAACGAGAACGAGTGCGAATCCGGCAGCTTCAATGCGACAGGACAGGCGTACGTCTCACAGTGTTGTCCCTTGGACCGGACGAGGGCCATCGTCAATGAGAAAGGGACACGCGAAATGCGAACCTACAACTGGGCGATACCGAGCAGCTCGTCATCCACCCCAGGCCGAGGCAGCACGTACACGTGAAGGGCTCGCATACCGCTCACCCACGGGCGACCCTGAAACTTCGGCACGAACGGTTCCACGTAAGCCTTCCTCCCGAAGAGCTGATCAGAGATGAATGAGCTGGCCGACCTGCGCGAGGTCAACCTCACGCATGCAGCGTGGCGTACGAGTTCTTACACCGCCGGCAATGGCAACTGCGTCGAGGTCGCGCCGATTCCCGGCACTTCCGGGATCGCGGTGCGCGACTCGAAGAACAGGGAGTACCCCGCGGCGCGGTTCACCGGGCCGGCTTGGGCCACCTTCGTCGCTGCCGCAGGGGACGGCACCCTGACGTCGTGATCTTCTTCGTCCACGACCCTGACAATCGTCACGCGCTCGCCGTCACTGCGTGACGTTCGGCGCAACGCGCACTAAGCCTGAATCCACCGATCAACAGCCGGTTCAGAGCCTGGAAATGAAGGCACGGATGCCCTCTGACCTGAAATAATGGGACTTCTTCAGGGTTCCCTATCCACAGATCGAGAGAACATCCGCAAGATGCAATCTTCCCGTGCCGCTTCGGCGGTCTCTGCCGTGTTCGACGAGCCGAATCTGATCGCGCATGCCGGGCTGGTCCCGGTGATGCGGCTGGCCGAACGGTGCGGTGCCCCGGCTGGTGACGGTTCTCCGTCGCAAGGAGGTCGAAGGCCATCTCCATCACCGTGGCGGAGAGGTTGCCCATGGCGTATGTGGAGAAGGACATCTGAGCCACGGCTTCACGGACAGCGCCTTGATACACCTTCGCGAAGTTGCGTCCACCGCCGTCGTCGCCGGCCATGCCCTTGGACGTCTCCAACGCCACTACGAGAGCGTTGACGACTTCCACCAGGAAGTTCATGTGCGTACTGAAACCGCCGGATATGCCGACCAATTGGTCTGATTTGACCCGCACGTCCGCCATTTACCGCTCCTCCCCCTGAAGTGGTCCCGCCCCGCACTGAACATCCGATCGACAGCAACACGCGTATACGCGAAGCGACTTGCCAACTCCGGAAGCCACCGCCCTGCGCCACTGAACCTTTTGCGCGCCATCGACGTTTGAGTAGTGCAGGCCGTTCGCGGCGACCTCGCCACGCACCGGATCGGTTGCGGACTCGGGTACGGCCGTTGACCTGATCGTGAGCCGGACGACCATGCCTTCCAGTGAGAACACATCAACGGAAAGAGGAGAATCCAGCCAGTGAGCAACTCAACGACAGACGGTGACAGGTTCGAGGACTCTGCCGCGGCCTCGCCGGTGGGAGTGCTGACAGCCGTGTCCGAGCTCGGCACGGCAGCCGAGCAGGCGGCGATTGTACGGCTCGCCCTGTCCTCCGGACTCCTAGTCCGCTGTGCCGAGCCGGCTGACGAGGCCGAGCTTGCTCGTGCCCTGAACGTGCCGCCTGCCGTGATGACCGACGTGTGTTCCGTTCTGGTCTCGCTCGGGGCGTTGCATCGGGACGGGACGCGTGTGCGCCTGACGCAGGAGTGGGCACCGCTGGCGAACGGAGGAGTGGACCTCACGCTCAGGCGTTCACTGGATGGCGCTGCTGTGCGTCAGCATCTGCTCAGCTCCGCGTTCTCGAACCCCGACACCTACTGGAAGCTCGACGACGGGCAGCGGGGAGCACTGGCTGACGCTGTCACGTTGGCCACGACGACCGAGTTCGGCCGTAACGCGGTCATGGGCGCCATAGCCGGAGTCCCTGAGCTCCAACAGACACTCGAGACCGGTGCGCGGTGGCTCGAACTCGGCTGCGGCGTCGCCGGCATGCTTCTCGGTACCGCGCATGCCTTCCCGCGGGTCACCGCAGTGGGGGTCGACATCGCACCCAACCTGCTGAAGCTGGCCCAGGAGCGGGCGGAAGAGCTGGGCATCGGCGATCGCGTCACATTCATCCACGACGACGCGACAAGCTACACGGACGGCGAACCGTTCGACATCGTTTTCTGGAGTCAGTTCTTCTTCCCGGGCGATACACGGAAAGCGGCGCTGGCCAACGCTTTCGAGCGGTTGCGGCCAGGAGGGATGCTGGTGTGTCCGATTCTGCCGGGCGATCAGGAGCCCGCCGAGACCGGATCACCAATGGCTCAGCAGGCCGCGCTCAACGTCCTCCTCTTCGGCGGCTGGGGTGTGCCGTTCCGAACTGGCGATGCTCTCGCCGAAGAGGTTGACGCGGCCGGCTTCGCCGAAATTCGCACCTATCGCGAGAGTCTCCCGATTCTGATGACAGCGCGACGGCCTGCTTAGCCTTGATCCACCGGCCGGTCTGTTGTGGATAATGCCCGGGGAAACGAGGAAGTGCCTTGTGACCTGCGATGATGGGAGTTCTTCAGGCTTCCGGCACGCACGATCGGCAAGGCACTTCCGAGATGCAAGTTTCCCACACTCCTGCGGCCATCTCCGCTGCGTTCGATGACCCGAATCTGATCGCGTACGCGGGGCTGGTCCCGGTGATGCGACTGGCCGAACGGTGCGGGCTTGCCCGGCTGGTGGCCGAGAAGGTGAAACTGAGCGGGGCGAAGAACAGCGCGGGTGCGGCGGCGGACGTCAAGGTCACCAGCCTTGTAGGCGGCATGGTCGCCGGGACGGACAGCATCGACGACCTGGACGTGCTGCGCCACGGCGCGATGCCGGCCCTGTTCGGCGGGATCCGTGCCCCCTCCACGCTGGGCACGTTCCTGCGCGCGTTCACCCATGGTCACACCCTCCAACTCCACGCCGTGCACCGCAGGTTCCTCGGCGCGCTGGCCGCGCACACCCCGCTGCTGCCCGGCTCGGGCGAGAAGGCGTTCATCGACGTCGACTCCACCCACAAACGCGTCTACGGCCGCACCAAGCAAGGCGCCGAGTACGGCCGGTTCAAGGGCATCCGCACCCTGCACCCCCTGCTCGCCACCATCTGCACCCCCACCTCGAGGTGATCGCCACCGCGCGGATGCGCCGCGGCAAGGCAGCCGACTCCCGCGGCGCCCCGAAATTCGTGGCCGAGGTCCTGGCCACCGCCCCCGAGGCCGGCTGCACCGGCCTGCGCATCCTGCGCGCGGACAGCCAGTTCTACAACGCCGGTGTCATCGCCGCCTGCCGCCGGGCCGGCGCCCGCTTCTCGATCACCACCGGCATGAACCCCTCCATCAAACGGGCCATCGCCGCCATCGACCACACCGCCTGGCAGCAGATCACCTACCCGACCGCGGTGCCCGACCCCGAGACCGGCGAGCTCATCTCCGACGCCGAAGTCGCCGAGATACCCGCCTACACCGCCTTCGCCAGCCGCAAGAAAGCCGGCCGGGTCACGGCACGGCTGATCGTGCGCCGCGTCCGTGACCTGGCCAAACCGCCGACCGTCGGCGAGCAGGGCGAACTGTTCCCCGTCTGGCGCTACCACCCGTTCCTCACCGACAACCCCGCCCCACCCTCCAGGCAGAGCGGGAACACCGCCACCACGCGGTGGTCGAGCAGGTCATCGCCGACAGCAAAGCCTCCGCCCTGGCCCACCTGCCCTCGGCACACTTCCACGCCAACGCCGCCTGGCTCACCCTGTGGGCGATGGCCTACAACCTGCTACGGGCCACCGGCGCACTGACCAACGCCTTCCACACCAAAGCCACCACCGCCACCCTCCGCGCCCACCTCATCCACGTTCCCGCCCGCCTCGCCCGCTCCGCCCGGCGCCTGACCCTGCACCTACCGCAGCGATGGCCCTGGCACGACGCGTGGACACACCTGTTCGCCAGCCTCCACACGCCGCCCAAGGCCGCCCGACGTCACTGACCACCCCGCCCGCCAGGGCCCGACCGGAACCGAAACGTGGAAAAGCTGGGCAGACCAAACCCACCCCGAAGACCCTCGAAGACCATTTCAAAGCCGCATCGGTGGATCGAGGCTGAGGCCCCCGGCCGCAAGGTCAGGGGCCACTTGTCGCACTCGGCGAGCTGTTGAGCTTCTTGTTCAGTTTCGCCTGCCGCTTCATCGCCTTGGCGTAGGTCGCCGTGCGCTCCTTGCCGGGGCGGAAGTCAACGGGTCCGAGCGTGCTCACATACCGGAAGCACGCTCCTTCGCGATTCGTCGGCGTCCAGCACGAATCCAGCACCGTACGGATATGGGGTGATGACAGGTGACGAGAGGTCAGAAAATCCAGCACCTATCCAGCACGGTAAAAATCAAGGGGCCTGACCCCGAAGGATCAGACCCCGCTTTAGCTCTTCGGCCGCTACCGCGGCACCATCCGCACCGACGGCCTGCGCTGGGTGAACCCGCTCACCAGCCGGGAGAAGATCTCCACCCGGGTGCGCAACCACGAGACCGCGGTACTCAAGGTCAACGACGCCTACGGCAACCCGATCGAGCTCGCCGCGGTCGTCGTCTGGAAGGTCGAGGACACCGCCCAGGCGATGTTCGAGGTGGACGACTTCCTGGAGTTCGTGGCCACCCAGACCGAGGCCGCCGTCCGGCACATCGCCATCGAGTACCCATACGACGCCCACGACGAGGACGCCCTCTCGCTGCGCGGCAACGCCGAGGAGATCACCGAGAAGCTCGCCATCGAACTGCCCGCCCGGGTCGAGGCGGCCGGAGTCCGCATCATCGAATCCCGCCTCACCCACCTCGCCTACGCCCCGGAGATCGCCTCCGCAATGCTCCAGCGCCAGCAGGCGGGCGCGGTGGTGGCCGCCCGTCGGCAGATCGTGGACGGCATGGTCGAGGCGAATCAGCCCTGACTCCGCTCACACCTCTCTGACCTGCGATAACACAGTCCGCAACGCAGCTATACACTCCAGGTATACGCATGGTGTAGAGTGCTGGGCATGTCAATTGGCCACACCCTGCTCGGACTCCTCGAGGGCGGCCCGCGCCACGGCTACGACCTCAAGCGAGCCTTCGACGAAAGATTTGGGCACGACCGCCCGCTGCACTACGGGCAGGTCTACTCGACCATGTCCCGGCTCCTGAAGAACGGCCTGGTGGAGGTCGACGGCATCGAGCACGGCGGTGGCCCGGAGCGCAAGCGCTACGCCATCACCGACGCGGGCATCACCGATGTGGAGGGCTGGCTCACCGAGCCCGAGAAGCCCGAGCCCTACCTCCAGTCGGTCCTCTACACCAAGGTCGTCATCGCCCTGCTCACCGGGCGCGACGCGGCCGACCTCCTCGACGTCCAGCGCGCCGAACACCTGCGGCTGATGCGCGAACTGACCCAGCGCAAGCGCGGCGGCGATCTCAGCGACCAACTCATCTGCGACCACGCCCTCTTCCATCTCGAGGCCGATCTGCGCTGGCTGGAACTCACCGCCGCCCGCCTCGGCCAACTCGCCAAGGCGGTGCGTTCATGACCCCGGCAGGATCCCTGCTGATGGCCGACGACCTGCACAAGTCGTACGGCCCTACGCCCGCGCTGGACGGCGCGGAGTTCTCCATCCACCCCGGCGAGGTCGTCGCCGTCATGGGCCCCTCCGGCTCCGGCAAGTCGACCCTGCTGCACTGCCTGGCCGGGATCGTCCGGCCGGACTCCGGCTCGGTGCACTACGGCGGGCGCGAGCTGTCCACCATGTCGGACAGCGAGCGCAGCAGCCTGCGCCGTGGCGAGTTCGGCTTCGTCTTCCAGTTCGGTCAGCTCGTCCCCGAGCTGACCTGTGGGGAGAACGTCGCGCTGCCGCTGCGGCTCAACGGGGTCAAGCGCAAGGAGGCGGAGGCCCGGTCGCTGTCCTGGATGGAGCGGCTGGAGGTCGCGGACGTGGCGCACAAACGGCCCGGTGAGGTCTCCGGCGGCCAGGGGCAGCGGGTCGCCGTCGCCCGGTCGCTGGTCACCGGGCCGCGGGTGCTGTTCGCCGACGAGCCGACCGGCGCGCTGGACTCGCTCAACGGCGAGCGGGTCATGGAGCTGCTGACCGAGGCCGCCCGGGAGACCCGTACGGCCGTCGTCCTGGTCACCCATGAGGCGCGGGTCGCCGCGTACTCCGACCGCGAGGTCGTCGTGCGCGACGGCAAGGCGCGGGACATGGCGGGCGCCCGATGAGCGGCCCGGACGACGGCCACGCCGGCCCCGACGACGGCCACACCGGTACGAGCGGCCGCACCGGCCAGGCGACCCTGACGGCCGTACCGCCCCGGCCCCCGGCCCCCGAGGAGCCCCCACAGCGCCCCGGCATCACCCGCTGGGCCGCAGACCTCGCCATGGGCGGGCGGTTCGCGGTCACCGGCGGCCGGGAGAGCTGGGCCAGGACGATCATGACGGCGGTCGGGGTCGGCCTCGGCGTCACACTGCTGCTGTTCGCCGCCTCCGTCCCCACCATGGACTCCGCGCGCACCGAGCGGTCCAACGCCATCGCGGCCTTCGGCTTCGGGGAGGAGCCGGAGCCCGGCCCCGGCACGGTCCACGTCGCCCAGGCGAACACCGACTTCCGCGACATGGACATCTCGGGAGTGGTGCTGGCGCCCGACGGCAGCCGTCCGCCCCATCCGCCGGGCATCAGCGGCGTTCCGGCCGCCGGGGAGATGTATGTCTCCCCGGCGCTGAAGAAGCTGCTCGACTCCGACGAGGGCAAGCTGCTCCGGGACCGCTTCCCGTACCGCGTCGCCGGGGTGATCGGCGACAGCGGACTGTCCGGCCCCACCGAGCTGCGCTACTACGCGGGGATCACCCCGAAGCAGTTCGACAGCGTCCCCTCCAGCTACCACCTCGACAGCTGGGGTGCCCAGGACACCAGCGGGGACGAGCTGGACCCCGCGCTGGTGCTGCTGGTCGTCATCGGCTGTGTGGTGCTGCTGCTGCCGGTGCTCATCTTCATCGCCACCGCCGCACGCTTCGGCGGCGAGCGGCGCGACCGCAGACTGGCCGCGCTGCGGCTGGTCGGCGCCGACATCCACATGACCCGGCGGATCGCCGCGGGCGAGTCGCTCTTCGGATCGGTCCTCGGGCTCGCGGTCGGCGCCACGCTCTTCCTGCTGCTGCGGGAGGCCGTCGGCGGTGCCTCGATGATGGGCCTGAGCTTCTTCACCTCCGACATCACGCCCTCCTTCCCGCTCGCCCTGGCGATCGTGGTGACCGTGCCCGCCTCGGCCGTCGCCGTCACGCTCATCGCTCTGCGCGCCATCGCCATCGAACCGCTGGGCGTCGTACGGAACGCCACCCCCAAGCGGCGGCGGCTGTGGTGGCGGCTGCTGCTGCCGCTCCTCGGCATCGGGCTGCTGGCTCCGCTCGCGGGCGGTTTCGGGGTGGGCAGTTCGGGCGGCGACTTCCAGTCGTACCAGGCCGCGGCCGGTGCCGCGCTGCTCCTCATCGGCACCACCGCGCTGCTGCCGTGGCTGGTCGAGTCCGTCGTGGAGCGCTTCGGCAAGGGCCCGGTACCCTGGCTGCTCGCCACCCGGCGGCTCCAGCTCAGCAGCGGCACCGCGGCTCGCGCGGTCAGCGGCATCACGGTGGCGGTCGCCGGGGCCATCGCGCTCCAGATGCTCTTCGGGAGCGTAGAGGGCCAGAGCACCGAGGAGACGAACCAGGATCCGAACCGCGCCCAGCTGATGATGAACATAAAGGTGGACAACGGCGCCCAGGCCCGCGACGCCTTCGACCGGCTCGGCGCGGCCAAGGGCGTGCGCAGCGTGCTCGAGATCACCGAGGGCTCCATCTCCGACGCGCACAGCAAGGCGAAGGACCCGGCCGACATCCCGACCAACTCCCTCACCGTCGCCGGCTGCCCGGCGCTGCGCGAGCTGGCCCACATCACGAGCTGCCGGGACGGCGATGCCTTCATCGTCACCCGAGACCCGGAGTACACGGGCCCCGACAACGCCTTCGCGAAGCCCGGCGCGCAGGTCAATGTGGCCTTCGACGACGAGGGCATGCCCACGCCCGGCAAGCAGAAGCTGTGGACGGTCCCCCGCTCGGCCAAGAAGGTGGAATCCAGGGAGGACCCGAACGGTGCCCTGCACTCGGGCATCTTCGCCACCCCCGGCGCCTTCGACATCTCGGACCTGGCCAACCCGCAGGCGGTGGCGATGCTCAGGCTGGACCCGAAGGTGCCGGACGCCGACGAGTACGTACGCAACGCCAGCGTGACGATCACCCCGACGCTGGACGTGACGCAAATCACCAGCTCGTCGCAGTCGTCCGAGTTCCAGACGATCCGCAACGTCCTGTTCATCGGCGCCACCTCGACCCTGCTGCTCATCGGGGCCAGCATGATCGTGACCACCCTGGAGCAACTGCGGGACCGCAAGCGGCTGCTCTCGGTCCTGGTCGCCTTCGGCACCCGGCGCTCCACGCTGAGCTGGTCGATCCTGTGGCAGACCGCGGTCCCGGTGGTGCTGGGCCTCGCACTGTCGATCGCGGGCGGGCTGGCGCTGGGCGTCCTGCTGCTGAAGATGGTCGGCGAGGGGATCGCCGTGGACTGGGCCGGACTCGCCGCGATGACCGGCATCGGCGCGGGCGTCATCCTGGTGGTGACCCTGGCCAGCCTGCCGCCACTGTGGCGCATGATGCGCCCGGAGGGCCTGCGCACCGAGTAGCCCCCTACTGGCAGAACACGCGCCGTCGCGGCGGGGAGGGACCCCCGCCGCGACGGCGCGTCGGCGCGCGGCCCGCGTCAGCGCGCGACCCGCACCGGCAGCGGTCGCACCGCATCCCGGAGCGTGGTGGCCAGGGCGATGCGGCGAGCGGGGGCCGGGTCGGCGAAGTCGCCGGTGGCCAGGTCCTCGTTACGGCCGGTCTCGACCCGTAGCGCGGTACGCGCCAGCAGCGTCACCCCGAGCCCGCCGCCGAGAAGTTGCACCAGCGTAGAGAGCCTGGCGGCCCCTGGGACGCCTCGATCTGAAGGCTCCAGAAGAACGCCCCGCTCGTATGGCGGTGCCGGCCTCAAAGTCGTGGGTACGATTCCGGGCGAGTGGTTATCCGGAAGCAGCCGGGCAACCGCCTGGTCCTGCTACGACGTGGGTGCGCCGGGGCGCAGGGCGGTCTGCATGACAGTCCGGCAGCGGTCCCAGGAGGCGGGTACGAGATGCCCGTAGACATCGACCGTGGTCTTGATCGATCTGTGACCGAGCCAGCGGGAGACCTCGTGGATTGGGATGCCATGGGCAAGGGCGGTCGAGGCGAAGAAATGACGCAGGCAGTGCGGTGTGTACTTCGGGCTTCCGTCTGGCTTGATGATGCCCGCGTCCTTGAGCGCCTTCCGGAAGTGGTAGGCATAGGTCGTAGCTGTGGGCATGGTGCCCTTGGCCCGGTCACGCGGCGCGAACAACACCTCCTGGCCCGACGCGGTCACCGTGCCCCAGTCGCGCAGGTGCGCGTCAATCTCCTGGGCGAGGAAGTCGGGCAGGGGACGTCCCGGTACTCCCCCTCGGCCCGGTGCTTGAGCGGGATGAAGCGGGTCTCGCAGTCTTCGCGGTGCGCTTTGGAGCTGACTTGTCGGCGCATGCGGAGGAAGTCGGACCGACGGCAGTCGGCGGTGAAGGCCAGGGTCTCGCTGATGCGCAGTCCCGCCCCGGCTTGCAAGTACACGGTCAGCCGGTACTGGGGTGAGATCTGCTTCGCAATGAGATCGACCTCGTGCAGGGTGGGGATCTCGTCTTCGTCGACCGCGTGAGTTGCGCTGCGGGGCAGTTTGACTCCCTCGGTGGGATCGTCCGCCCGTCTCTTCTCCTTGATGGCGGTCTGGAAAAGGCTGGCGACCATCTTCATGCGGTCGCACACGGTGCTCGCGGCGAGCCTGTGGAGCAGTGCCGCGATGAAGGCTTCGATGTCCTTTCGCTGCACGCCCGCGATCGTCTTGTCGCCAAGGCGAGGGATCAGATGGATCCGCAGGAAGCTCTCGTAGTTGCGGTACGTGGAGTCATACACGGCCTCGCTCCGGGAGGCGTGCGAAGACATCAAGCGACAGCGTGAGTACTTCACTCCCTATGGCCGGCTGCTTCTCGACGAGATGAGTGCATGGGCTGAAGATGGGCCCCTGAACTTCGAGCATGTCACTCGAAACATCTCCAGCCCTGAGTTCGCGGGATACGGACCAGTCGCCGCCTGAGTCGGCTACTCGAACTGAATACCCGCCGGCTGGGTCGAGTGGCTGCCGGGCGGTCCACGGCGGCTGCAAGCTGCCTCGCCGTTCCGGCGTCGTGGTACCTCTCCCACTGCTCCCCGTGCCCGCGGGGAACTCGTCTGTGAGGTCCACGACTCGGCCGCCGCGGACGGTCGCCGCCCGGGGCCTTCGTGCTGCGGGTTCCAGAGCCGTCCGACCGGAACTGCGTCCGTTTCGTCTCTGTCTTGTGAGTCAGATGACGTCTGACAAGTTGGACGCCACCCATTGACGTCCGAGCGAACCCCATGGTGAGGTCCTGTCGTAAATTTCCAACGCCGACTGATATTTAAGACACGGGATTGTGAATGTGGTGCCGATCATGAGTGATCCCGCCGTGGTCCTTGTCCCTCACGCCGACTGTGCCTCGGCCCTCGCCAAGGTCCCGGCCTGCACCCAGTCGTCCACGACCCGGAGTCCGGGCTGCCCGCCGAGGCGCGCACGGCTCGGGTGCTGGTGCCCCCGTTTCTGGTCACCCCGGGGGCGATCGCGCTAGTCGCGCTCGGCCTCGCCGAGGCCCGATCAGTGCCGAGCGGGCAGTTGTGCGGCTCAGGGCCCCAATCTTCCTACCAATCAGTCAAGTCCCTCCTCCACCAACGCTGCCGGAGGTTTGTCATGTATCAACAGCCCACCGCCCCTCTGGGGGGATCTCTGGGATGGTCGGCCCTGGTCGCCGCCGTCCCTCTCTTGCTGCTGTTCCTGCTCCTGGGCGTGTTTCGGGTCCGGGCATGGATCGCCTCCGTCGTCGGGCTGCTCGCTGCGACCGTCGTGGCGATCGGTGTGGTACGAGATGCCGTGGGGAACCGCCCTGTCCGGCGCGGCGGAGGGAGCCACATTCGCGCTGTTCCCGGTGATGTGGATCGTGGTCAACGCGATCTGGGTCTACCGGATGACCCACGACAGCGGGGACCACGACCGGTTGCGTGAGGCGTTCTCCCCGGTCAGTGACGACCGCCGGGTCCAGGGGCTGATCATCGCGTTCTCCTTCGGTGCGCTGCTGGAGGCGCTGGCCGGTTTCGGGGCACCGGCGGCGTTCTGCTCGGTGATGCTGATGGCCCTCGGATTGCCGGCGATGCGGGCGGTGACGGTGTCGCTGATCGCGAACACCGCGCCGGTGGCATGGGGCGGTGTCGGACTGCCGATGATTGCGCTCGGGCAGGTCACCGGGATTCCGGTGGACACGCTGAGCCGGGCCACCGCCCACCTGATTCCGGTGCTCGCACTGTTCATCCCGACGTTGCTGCTCGTGGTGCTCGACGGGGCCCGGGGCGTGCGCGAGGTGTGGCCCGCGGCGGTCGTCGCCGGGGTGTCGTTCGCCGTCCCGCAGTACGCGGTCGCGGCCTTCGGGCCGGTCCAACTCGTGGACATCGTCGCCGCGTTGGCCTCGGCCGGAGCTGTTCTGCTGTTGCTGCGGTTCTGGCAACCGCGCCGCTCGGACCACTCGGCCCGATCCGACGTCGACGCGCCCGATGGTGGACCCCTGACGTCATCCGGCACCGGCGCGACCGGCGTTCTCACCGTTCCGTCCCGCGTCGACACCCTCCGCGCCTTCGCGCCCTACCTGGTGATCATTGCGTTCTTCACGCTGTCCGTGGTCCCCCGGATCAAGGGCGTGCTGACGGCTACGACGACGACCTTCGGATGGCCCGGACTCGCGGTGCGGACACCACAGGCCGAGCCGGTGGCCCTCGCGACCTACAAGTTCGACTGGCTCGCCACTCCCGGGACCGTGCTGCTCGTCGCGGGCGTGGTCATCGCGATGATGCTGCGGATCAGCGCCCGCTCGGCGCTGCGGGCATACGGTCAAACGCTGAAGCAGCTGCGCGGGGCCGGAGTCACCGTCATGGCGGTGCTCGCGTTGGCCTATGTGATGAACCTGTCCGGGCAGACCACGACACTCGGCCTGTACCTGGCCGCCACGGGAGGTTTCTCCGCCGTCCTCTCGCCGCTGCTCGGTTGGTTCGGTACCGCCGTCACCGGCTCGGACACGTCGTCGAACTCGTTGTTCGGCGCGCTGCAGGTCAGCGCCGCTCAGGCGACCGGGATGTCGCCGACCCTGGCCGCGGCCGCCAATACCGCCGGCGGGGTGCTGGGCAAGATGATCAGCCCGCAGAACCTGGCCATCGGAGCGGCGGCCGTCGGTCTGGCAGGGCGCGAGGGCGAAATCCTCCGACGGGTCGTCGCCGCGACGGCCGTGCTCGTGCCTGCGCTGTGCCTGCTCGTCTACCTGCAGTCGACCCCGATACTCGGGTGGCTCGTGCCGTAATCGGAACTCGACACCTGTTTTCACCCCCAGTGTCGGTAGACGACCTACTGCCAGATGATCGCGGGCTCACGGAGACCGGATGGACACCAGCTGTGGAGGCGACCCCATGATCGACGCGCGGATTTCATCGGTAAGAATGCGGGAAGTCAGTGCCGTGCTCGCGGCCGGTTCACCGCACCGTGCGGCCCGCCGCAATCTCGTCCGCTCAGCATCTACCCGTCGTTCCATGCCGGGTCCGCGGGCCAGGTGCTGCTGTCCGATCCTCATCGCAGGACCGCTGTGTACCTTGAGATAGCGACCACTGCCGGTGTGACCGGCAGGTACGGCCCGCTCGATCAAGATGTGGTCGCCCCATTGGCAGAAGCATGGCGAGCTGCCTGCTCGGCCTGGAACCGATGACGAAGCCCGGGATCTGGGCCCCCGCGGCATCACCGCGGTCGTGGTGGATCCCGGTCCGACGGACACCGACATGAACCCGGCCGAGGGCCCCGCAGCTGATTTCCTCCGCGGGTTCATCGCCCTCGGCCATGACGGACACGCGCGGGACGTCGCCGGCATGGTGGCCTGTCCGGCCGGCCCCGGCGGTCGCCATGTCACCGGTAACTCGATCCTGGTGGACGGCGGCTTCGCTGCCTGAGGTGCAAGGACCACGTGAGAGTGCACCATCCATCCGGTTGGGTCGGACGTCAGCGCCTGGGCGGGCTGCTCAACCGGGTCAGGGGGCCGGGGAGAGGGTCTGCTCGGCCCAGATTGTTTTGCCGTGGGCGTGGTGGCGGGTGCCCCAGCGGGGGGTTAGTTGGGCTACGAGGAGCAGGCCGCGGCCGCCTTCGTCGAAGAGGCGGGCGCGGCGTAGGTGGGGTGTGGTGGTGCTGCCGTCGGAGACTTCGCAGATCAGACTGTGCGGCTGTCTGATCAGCCGTAGTCGGATGGGTTCGGTGGCGTGGCGGATGGCGTTGGTGACGAGCTCGCTCACTACAAGCTCGGTGGTGAAGGCGGCGTCCTCCACGCCCCATTCGGTGAGCTGTTGGGATGCGTTCTTGCGGGCTTCGGCGACGATGGCGGGGTCGCGCGGCAGGTCCCATTGGGCGACGTGGTCCTCGTCCAGGGCGCGGGTGCGGGCGATGACCAGGGCGATGTCATCCGGTTGGGCGGGGCCCCCGGCTTCGGGCAGCATCGCTTCGAGGACGGAGTCGCACAGGGCTTCCGGTGGGGGTGTGACGGAGGAAGTGGCCGCCGCGGTGGGGTGTTCCAGTGCGTTGCGCAGTGCTTCCAGCCCTTCGTCGATGTCACGGGCCCGCGTTTCGAGCAGCCCGTCGGTGAAGAGCACCAGCGAACTGCCCTCGGGCACCTCCAGTTCCGCCGCCTCGAACGGCAGACTTCCCAGACCCAGTGGGGGGCCGGTCGGCAGGTCGATGGACCGGACGGTCCCGTCAGGGGAGACAAGAGTTGGGGCCGGATGTCCGGCTGTTGCGAGGGTGAGGCGTCGGGAGACGGGGTCATAGATCGTGTAGAGGCAGGTGGCGCCCAGGTCGGCGGCGATCTCGCTCGAGTCCGCGTCGCCTTCGGGGGTGGCGTGGGTGACGATGTCATCGAGGTGGGTGAGGAGTTCATCGGGGGGCATGTCGATGTCGGCCAGCGTGCGTACGGCCGTACGCAGCCGCCCCATGGTGGCGGAGGCGTTGATGCCGTGTCCGACCACATCGCCCACGACCAGCCCGACCCGCGCACAAGGCAGCGGGATCACGTCGAACCAGTCGCCTCCCACCCCCGCACCGCCCTCGGACGGCAGATAGCGGCTGGCGACCTCGACGGCGTGCTGCGTCTCCGGTCTGTGGGCCAGCAGACTTCGCTGCAGGGCCAGGGCGATGCCGCGTTCGCGGGCGTAACGACGGGCGTTGTCAATGCAGATGGCGGCCCTGGCGACCAGGTTCTCCGTGACGAACAGGTCGTCCTCGGTGAAGGGCTCCCGGGAGGCGGTGTGGCGGATGAGGAGAACCACTCCCAGGGCCCGGTCCCGCGCCTTGAGGGGAGCGGCAATCAGCGAGTGCAGGCCGTGCCGCCGCGCCTGCTCGGCTTGGACCGGGTCGGCGGCGAGCCAGGCGGTGATCTCCGAGTCGGCCGCCTGATGCAGTACCGCCCGAGACGTGGACAGACACCGGGCCGGCGGTGAGGACTCGGTGTGGAAGTGGGTCTCCCCCGGGCCGCTCACGGTCTCGGTCGGGTCGACCGGCCCCGGCAGCTGCGCTGCCCGGCGCAGCGTCACCCCGCCGGGAGGGACCGGCGGGGGCTGATCGCCTTGAAAGACGCTGTCCAGCAGCTCGACGGTGATCGAGTCGGCGAAGCGGGGCACGGCGACCTCGGCCAGTTCATGAGCGGTGCCCGCCACATCCAGGCTGGTGCCGATGCGCGTCCTCGCCTCGTCGACCAGCGCCAGCCGTTCCCGGGAGCCGTACTGCTGTGAGTAGTCGAAGACCGCCACGGCCACCGCGTGCACATACCCCGTTTCGTCCTTGAGGGGAAAGAGATCCTCGACCCAGGCATGCGCCCGGGACTCGCCGGGGACCTTGACGTAGCACTCCAGGGAGTCGGATTCCCCGGTGGCCACCACTCGGTCGATCCGCCCTTCGATCGCGGGCTGTTCCTGGATCTCGGACGGGCGCAGCCCGCGTACCTCGTCCTCTCGCTGCTCGATCATCCGTTCTATGTCGTGGTTCGCCCGAAGCAGTTTGCGGTCGCGGCCGTAAATCACCAGCCCGACGGGTGACTGAGCGAATACCCACCGCATGAGTCGGTCGTCACCGTGGGTGACCTGTGACACATCCGGCGTGAACACCAGCAGGATCCCGGCCCGCGGATCACCTTCGATCAGCGGGGCGGTCAGCACCTCCGCGGTCAGCTGCCGACCGTCGCGATGGCGGACGACGGTGGTGTGGTTTCCCTGTTCTTCCTGCTTCCCCTGCTCCCCCCGCTCCCCTTGCTTCCCCGCTGAGAAGGTCGCAGGAGGGACGAACAGATCGGCCGCGAGACTGCCGATGATCTCCGAGGGGACATACCCCAACAGCCGTCGAGCTCCCGTGCTCCACGCTGTCACACGGCCGTCGGGGTCCGTGAGCGCGATGGCGGCTGACGTGTCGAGAGGCTCGCCGATCATCTCGGGGGCCGGCCGGCCGAGGGCACCCGGTCTGTCCATGGAGTCCTACCTTGCTCTCCTCTCGCAGGAGCAGACTCTTCTACAGTGGCCCGCCCAGCTCGGGATGGCAAGGCACGGCTGTGACGTGAGTTGCTTCACGGATGCGGGTGACGTAGCGAGGGGCGGGGCTGGGTACGCGCCCGCGTGATCACCGCTTGAGATACCGATGCGATCGGCACATATAAGGCGAAAGCATCGTTGAAGAGGAGGCGGCATGTCGTCGAAGCGACGTCACAAGAAGAAGGCCCGTCGTAAGAACGGAGCCAACCACGGCAGCCGGCCCCAGTCCTGACCTGAGGCGCTCTGCCGAGTGACACCGACGGGGCTCCCCGAGCACGTGGCGCACTGCGCCCGGGTCTGGGGAGCCCCGTCGGTGCGGCCAGGGCACGTCGGTACGCCCGGGAGGGCGACGCACCGGTCCGCACGCCCGGGAGGGCGGCGCTGTGGGGCACGCGGGCGTGTCCCCCGTCGAACCGCTGCACATCTCGGAGGAGATCCAGGAGCAGGACGGAGTCGGCTTCCGGCTGATCCGGTAGGACGCCTACCACGTCGTGCAGTACCGGACCCGCGACCGTGACTGGCGCCCCGCGTACCGCTTCCTCCTCCAGCCTCGCGACGCCACCGACTGGCTGGCCGGGTACGACATCGACGCGGCGCTGCCACCGCGGTTGGGGCCCCGGCGTCGCCGGTGGGTGACCGGCAACGGGCAGGTCATGCTGACCGCGAACCTCTTCCTGGCCGTGGCGGACGGCCAGGAGCGGCTGAGTCTGCTTCGGGACGACGAGGAGCTGGAGAAGGTGATCGCCACCTACTGGGGGTGACCCGGGGGAGTCCTCAGACCAGTTCGAGCAGGGCGTCGGTGAATTCCTCCGTGGTGGCCGTGCCGCCCAGGTCCGGAGTGCGGACGT
Source organism: Streptomyces iranensis (assembly GCF_017874715.1). Classification (GTDB taxonomy): domain Bacteria; phylum Actinomycetota; class Actinomycetes; order Streptomycetales; family Streptomycetaceae; genus Streptomyces; species Streptomyces iranensis. Next base: position 105,928 of record NZ_JAGGLR010000033.1, read on the forward strand.
CGGTCTTCGCCAGGACGGTCGCGATGGCGTCGGTGATGCGGGTGGCCGCCTCGGGGTGGCCGAGGTGGTCGAGCATCATGGCGGCGGACCAGATCGCGCCGAGCGGGTTGGCGATACCGCGTCCGGCGATGTCGGGGGCGGAACCGTGGACGGGTTCGAACATGGACGGGAAGTCGCGTTCGGGGTTGAGGTTGGCCGCGGGGGCGATGCCGATGCTGCCGGCGACCGCGGCGGCCAGGTCGCTGAGGATGTCGCCGAAGAGGTTGGAGGCCACGACGACGTCGAAGCGCCGCGGGTCGAGGACGAACTTGGCGGCCAGGGCGTCGATGTGCTCCTGGCCCCAGGCCACCTCCGGATACGCGGCGGCGCGTTCGGCCACGAGCTCGTCCCAGAACAGGAGCTCGGGCTGCCCGGACTCATCGATGTGCACACCCACTTCATGCCCCAGCGCGTACTGGACAAGGTCTGGGCCTACTTCGACGCCGTCGAGCCCCGCTGGCACATCACCTACCGCGAGGAGGAGGACGAACGCCTCGCGGTGCTACGGGCGTTCGGGGTGCGGGCCTTCACCTCGATGCTCTACCCCCACAAGCCGGATATGGCGCGGTGGCTGAACGGCTGGTCGGCCGAGTTCGCCGCCCGTACGCCCGACTGTCCGCACACCGCGACCTTCTTCCCCGAACCCGGGGTGGAGGGGGACGTGCGCACGGCGCTCGAGGACGGGGCGCGGGTGTTCAAGGCCCGTCTGCAGGTAGGGGCGTACGACCCGGGCGACGCGCTGCTCGACCCGGTGTGGGGCATGCTCGCCGAGAGCGGGACGCCCGTCGTCATCCACTGCGGCTCGGGGCCCTCATGGGTTCAGCGCTCGGTGTGGTGACGTTGCAGGCCCGGCCGAGCCTGGCGGAAGTCGTCGGCGTGGTCGACGGCCGACTGGGCGTATGGGGGCGCGGCGGCGACCGGCGTAAATTACCCGCCGCCGCCTCTACACCGGCCCCCGCGCGCGAGGGCGGGCCCCAGCTCACTGTCTACCACGGTTGATTGGAGGGACAGGGTCAGGACCGAACGACCGGGAGGACGATACGCGAGGGGCGTAGGGCGTCGTGCGCGATCTCCTGGCGGGCCGGGCGGAAGTCCGTTCCACTGTCGACGGGTTCGCCGGTGTTCAGGTTGCGGTCCCAGCGAGGGAAGCAGCTGGAGGTGACATGTACCCGCAGACGGTGCCCAGCCCGAAAGACGTAGCTAGTGGACCACAGGTCGACGAGGTGTTCGGCGAACTCACCCGGCGTGGTGTCCACCCGCACGATCCCGTCGACCACGTTGAGAGAGAGCCCTTCAGGATCGACGTCGCACAACCGGACCACCCAGTCCGTCGACGGAGCGTCGGTCGCCGCGTGGACGAAGGCCCGCACCCGGCCGGTGACCTCCAGGTCCTCGGCCAGGGGCTCGCTGGTGTAAACCAGCACGTCCGGCCGGGCTTCCACGCGGGCCTGGTCGAGGGGGCCCATCCGGTACTCGCTGGGCAGCAGTATCGCGCCGCCGGTGGTGGGTACAGGGTCCGCCGGGTCGTAGCGGTACGTGTCAATGCTCTCGTCGGCCGGGGGTTTCCGGAAGGCGAGGGTACCGTCAGCGCCGAGATACAGGTCCGTGTCGACGGCACGGGACAGTGGCCACTCCTGCTCCTCGCGCCACTCGTTGCTCCCCATGACGAAGAGCAGCACCGGCGGCAGCTCCGGCCCAGACGGAGCGGCTTCGGGGGCGAGCCACCTGCGGAACCACGCGCTCTGCACGTCGAGGTATCTGCCGCGGAAGCCGAGAGACTCGAAGCTCGACGCGACGCCGAAGTTGACGTCCCCGATCTGTCCCGTGAACAGCCCGTGCGCCCAGGGACCCATGATCAGCGTGGCTGGCCGCGCGGCAGCACGGCTCTGCGTGAAGTTGTCCAGCGTGCCTTGCTGAAAGACGTCATACCAGCCGCCCACGTTCAGGCTGGGCAGGTCGACCTCCGCCTGCCGTCCCGAGACCCGGCAGGCCGCGCTCCACTCCGGATGCCGCAGCGCGTGCTCGAATCCGAGATCATGGATGCCGTACCGCTGGTAGGCTGGGTGGCGGCCGGACGGGAGTTTCCAGTAGCCAGTAGAGTTCAGCTGGTCCATGTCAGTGATCAGCGCGCTCAGCTGCGCCGTCATCGCCGCCGGGTCGTCGGCGTGCCGTTTCATGAGCGTGTCCGCGCCCTGCATGAGTGACCACATCAGGTTGAGCCCGAACTCGATGGCCCCGCCGCGGGCGAAGAGTCCCTCGTTCGGTTCGGACCAGGTGACTTGCGGGGCGATGGCCTGAAGTTCCGGCGGCTTGGACAGCGCGGCCATCCACTGGGTGTTGCCGAGGTAACTGGACCCGATCATGCCGACCCGGCCGTTGGACCCTGGGAGCGCGGCGGCCCAGCGCACGGTGTCGTAGCCGTCGTCCCCCTCGTACGTCCACGGCTCCCAGGTGCTCTCGCCGTCGGAGGCGAACCGGCCACGGGTGTCCTGGACCACGACGATAAAGCCCGACCGGGCCAGACCGACCATCTCCAGCTGGGCCCCGACCAGCGGGACGCTCTTCCCGTAGGGAAGGCGGGCCAGCAGCACCGGGTAGGGGCCGCCCGTGCTGGGGCGGTAGACGTCGGCCCGCAGGACAGTGCCGTCACGCATGGTGGCAGGGACATCGCTCTCGATCGTCACATCCATGTGCCGACCTCACTTCATAATGCGTTGGAGTGGAACATTCGCACTTTTTCACTGGGCGTGCAGCCCGCGGCACACCCGAACGGGTGGAGTGCCCTGCCCCCCGGCCCCACCCGTTGTCCCACCCGTTCGGGTGTGCCAGGCCGGACGGATCTGCGGTGCTCTGTGCTCAGACGACGACGAGGAGGTGCGCAGTGGAAGACGTGGTCTCGCCGGGAGGCATCCTGCGCAGTGCGGTGGCGCGACACGGTGGAAAGGCCGCCCTGGTGACGGCGGCCCGCACGATGACTTTCCAGCAGCTCGACGCGGAGAGCGACCGGATCGCGGCGGCGCTGGCGATCCGCGGTGTACGGCCGGGACAACCAGTGTCCGTATACGCGCAGAACAGCTGGCAGTGGGTGGTGACCTACCACGGTATTCTCAAGGCCGGCGCGGTGGTCAACCCGGTGAATGTCATGCTGACGCCTGAGGAACTGGCGTACATACTTCGCGACTGCGGCGCAGCCGCCGTCTTCACCAGCTCCGAGCAGGCAGCTGACGTACTCGCCCTGACCCAGGACCTGCCTGACCTGGGCATGATCGTCGCGTTCGACGATCCACCCCAGGGCGCGGTGGGGTTCGCCGAGCTGCTCGCCTGCGACGGGCCGGTCCCCGCCTTCGCTCCCGACCCGGCCGCTCCCTGCACGATCGGCTACACCTCCGGCACGACCGGGCGCCCGAAGGGCGCCGTGCAGAGCCACCAGGCGGTGATGCTCAACTGTGCGCTGACCGCGACCATGCATGGCCGTACGTCGATGGACGTCGTGGTGACAGCTCTGCCGGCCCCGCACGTCTACGGCAACGTGGTGATCAACGGCGCTTTTCTGGCCGGCGGCACCGTGGTGCTCATGGAGCGGTTCAACCCGGCCGAGTCGCTACGGCTGATCCGCGAGCACTCCGCGACGATGTTCGAGGGCGTGCCCGCGATGTACGCGATGCTGCTCGCAGACGAGGCGTTGGAAAGGGCCGACCTGTCGTCGCTGACCCGCTGCACCGTCGGCGGGCAGACCATCCCGCTGTCGACGATCGAGCGGTGGCAGGCGCGTTCGGGCGCCCCGCTGATCGAGCTGTGGGGCATGACAGAGGTCTCGGGTATAGGCACCACGCACGCCCTGCACGCCCCTGCCGTCCCCGGCTCGATCGGCGTGGCCCTGCCCGGTGTGGAAGTACGCGTCGCCGACCTGAGTGACGCCACCCGTGACGCCCCCCGAGGCGAACCCGGCGAACTCGTGCTGCGTGGCCCGATCGTCATGCTCGGCTACCACGGCAACCCGAAGGCCACCGCCGAGACCATCGACCCGGACGGCTGGCTGCATTCCGGCGACATCGCCTTCATGAACGAGACCGGACACCTCTTCATCGTCGACCGCCGCAAGGACATGATCATCACCGGGGGTTACAACGTCTACCCGGCAGAGATCGAGCGCGTTCTGGCCGCACACCCGGCGGTCGCCATGGTCGGCGTGGGTTCTGTGCCGGACCCCATCAAGGGGGAGCTGGCGTGCGCATACGTGGTAACGGTCGCGGGGGCACATGCCACCGAGGAGGACCTGCTTGCGTTCGCCGGGCGGTCGCTGGCGGCGTACAAACGGCCGCGCATGGTCCGCTTCGTCGACGATCTGCCAAAGACGTCCAGCGGCAAGATAATGCGGCGTGAGCTGATCAAATCGTTTGAGTCGTGACATGACGGCCGGGTGCGGTGTTTGATGACGCTATGCCCGACCGTCCCCAGCCCCTGCTGCAGCTCGGCGAACAGTACACGGAACTCCTGGCCGCGCTGGACCGAAGTGCGGCCCTCCGCCGAGCCCTCGCGCTGCTCGCCGACGGATCGGAGGTGGCGTGGGTGGCCGGATCCGACCCGATGGAAGAGCTGAGCATCGAGCAGCTCATCGGTCACCGGACGGGAGTGCTCCGGGCACTGCAGGTACCGCCCGGCGGGGGACTGACCGGCAAGGTGCACCAGTCCGGCCGTGCGGAGTGGGTGGACGACTACCTCGCCAGCCCCGAGATCACGCATGTGTTCGACCGGCACATGTCGACCGAGGGGATACGGAGGCTCTTGGCCGTGCCCTTGGTCCGCAACGGCGAGTCGCTGGGCGTCCTCGCCGTCGGCTCCCGCCGCTACGGGGCCTTCGGCGACCGCGAGGTGGAGCACGCCTGTGAGGTGGCCGCACAGGCCGCCCTCGCCATGTCGATCGCGGAGCGCGCCCGCCTGACCCGTGAGATCGCGGTGCACGAGGAGAGGCGGCGGCTGGCGGCCGACCTCCATGACAGCGTGGGCGCGCTGCTGTTCGCCATCGGGTCGGGGGTGGCCGATCTCGCCGACGCCGCAAGCGCCGACCCCGAGCTGCGGGCCCGGCTTGACCGGCTCCAGCACCAGGCCGCAGATGCCACCACCGCCCTGCGTGAATCCCTGCGCACACTGCGCTACTCACCCGCTACCCTGGCACTCGGCGTGGCACTGCGCGCCGACTGCGCCGCCTTCGCCGACCGCACCGGCATCCCGGCCGAACTCGTCATCCTGGACGAAGATCCGCCCGAGCTGCCGGCGTCTCGCTCCGACGTGTTGCTCGCAGCGGTACGGGAAGCCCTGCTGAACGTGGAGAAACACGCCCACGCCAGCGCTGTGACCGTTTCCGTCAGGCGCAGCGGCCCGCTACTGAACGTCGCCGTGCACGACGACGGCATCGGGCTGGACCCAGACCACCGACCGGGCCTGGGCCTCACCAACGTGGCTGAGGCCCTCGGGCGGCTGGGCGGCTCCGTACGCGTCGTTTCCGACCCGGACGGCGGTGCCGTTTGGCGGGCGCAACTGCCGTGCTGACGACCCGGCCCACACGGATCGTCATCGTGGACGACCACCCGGTCGTCCACGACGGCGTGGCGGCACAGCTGCATGGATACCCGGACCTGACCATGGTCGGCCACGCTGAGACCGGTACCGACGCCATCCCCTTGTGCGCGCGGGAGCAGCCTGACGTCGTCCTGCTCGACCTCCGCCTCCCCGACCGCCTCGCCGCCGACGTCGTACCGGCGATCCACCGAGTCAGCCCGGGCAGTCGCGTCCTGATCTTCACTGCTTTCCCCGAACACGCCGCCGTCGGTCCGACGCTGGCGGCCGGAGCGGGCGGAGTGCTCGTCAAGGACGCCAACAGCACAGCCGTACGTGACGCGATCCGCAGCGTCGCCCGCACCGGCGCCTTCCGCAGCGTCCTGCCCGACCCGTCCAACGCTCCGGTCACCGCCCGCGAGTACGACGTCCTGCGCCTTGTCGCGACCGGGCACACCAACCCGGAGATCGCGGAGGAACTCGACCTGTCGGTCAACACCGTGAAGAGCTATCTCCGGGACATGATGAGCAAGCTCGCCGCCCGCAACCGGGCCCAGTTGATCGCCAATGCCCGGACACACGGCCTGCTGTGACCAGTGCGCCACTCACGAGACCGCGGATCCGCGAGGTCGACCATCCGGTCCCGGCCTATCTGACAGTCGGTTCCCTGCAGAGCACTTTCACCAAGTCCGGCATTCCAGGCATATACGCCGCGTGGTCCACACGACGAACAGTTCCGCACCATCCATATCATTCTCAGAAGATGGACAACCGTCAGCACCGCGTCGTACCGCTTCCCCGCCATGGCCTCAAACAACAGGAGGTAGGGTCCCACAACGCTTATGGAGGCCGCCGCATTTCTGAAGGATCCCCTTGATCACCAACCTGCTGACGAAATTCCGCAGGTGAGGGCCGCCATCCTTCTGTGTGGCGCCCTGCCCAGGACTCGAACCTGCGGCCAACGACCGAGCCGCTCCATAGGCACAGAGTGGACTCCACAGTGATCCGTGACCCCGGGGACCACCGTTCCCATCTGCCTGGCGCCCTGCCGGGGGCGCGAACCTGCGGCCAAACACGCCACCTGCCCGATGGTCCCGGACGCAGGCCCGGTTCACACGCCCACGCCAACGACCGGCGTTCCGCCCCCGGAGCCACACCAGCCACCAACGGACTCCCCCGCCAGCGCGGCCCATCGCGACACCATCCGCGGCCAGGCGCCGCCACATCCCGCTGCCGCCCCATCAGCTCGATCCAGCACGGATCCAGCAATGGGTACGGCGGCGGGGTCGGCCCCGCTAGGGGCCGCCCCCTCTTGGCCTGCGCATTTGCCAGATCGTCACGTCGATGCTACGGCGGTGACTGAACGTTGAACCGGAACTCCACCACGTCCCGTCTGACCTGCGGAAATGCGAAGTGATCCCAGCACCATCCCAGCACGGGATTCACAGCAAAGTACAAGAAGATCCAGAAGCGCCAAGACTACGCATCAACGCCCGCCCCGGATACAGGCCGCACAGCACCCCAGATGCTGTAATAGTTTCTGTACTAGACTTGCAGCCATGAAGTCACCCCGCCCCGGTGGCACGGAGAACATCTCCGTCTCGATGCCCTCGGAACTCCTCGGCGCTCTGCGCACCCGCACCGGCAAGCGCGGCGTGTCCGCGTATGTGACGGCAGCGGTCCGGCATCAGCTCGCGATGGACGGCCTCGCCGAGATCGTGGCCGCCTACGAAGCCGAACACGAGCCGCTGAGCGAGGCCGAAGTCCAGGCCGCACAGAGCGAACTGTTCGGTGACGCACCGGCGCCCTACGCGTCGAACGACAGCGCCGCATGAAGGAGCCCGCGGCCAGGTCCCTGGTGCTCGACTCCCAGGCGCTGTCGCTGCTGCTGCGCAACGATCGCCAGATGATCACCCGGATCGAGGCCGCTCGACGCGTGGGGGTCCCCGTCCTCGTGTCGGCTCTGACGGTAGTGGAGGCCGTCTACGGGAAGACGGACGCCGCTCGGCTGCACTGGGTGCTCTCTCGGCTTCAGGTGCAGGACGTCACTCAGGCGGACAGCCTCACTGCGGTGCAACTGCTGAGCGACGCCGGCGGCCTGCACGGCCACAAGTACGCCATCGACGCCCTCGTCGCCGCGATGGCGCTCCGCTCCCCGGCACCCGTCCTCGTACTGACCTCGGACCGCGACGGCTGGTCGAAACTGTGCGGCGACGGAGTACAGATCAAGGATATCTGACCTTGGCGTTCACTCAGCTTGAATCGCACCGTCTCGCCGACCCCGCGGCTGGGCCCAACGAACCCCGCGGGGTCATTTTGAAGGGCCCGTGAGGGTCAAGGTTGAGTGAGCGGTGCCACGGTCGGCTGCGCGAGACATAGCGGATGAGCGGTGGCGGCGTACACGAGTTGCGCGACGGTGCAGTCCTCTGGCGGTGGAGACCTTGGACCGTCTCCTCAGCGCGAATAGTCCGCGAGAGTGAGTAGCAGGTGTGCCGACTCAGCGCGCACGTGATCGGAATGGGCACCTGCCGGATTGAGGTGGCGCCCTCGTACATACACGTCGGAGGCGTCGACGTTGACGAAACGGTGGTCGAGCGCGGAGTGCGGATACCGCTCGTCGAGTGGCAACAGGGTTGTGGTGAACATGGGCGCGGGGGCCGGACCAATTCCGGAGTGCCCGATGCCGGGTTGCTGCTCGGCCCGCAGGTGCCAAAACCCTGTCGCCCGGTCGTGACGGGAGTAAGTGGCGACGACAGGCCCCCTCAGCGGAGCGCCGTCATGCGCCTCGCTCGGCAGGATGTTCGGAAAGAGCGAGAGGAACGCGTCCCGGCGTGCAGCCATCTGGAATAGCAGCATGCTGTCGGCGGTGAACGGGCGCGATGGCGAGTGGTCTGTCACGCTCCAGCCGAGTGTGTCATCAAGGCGGGCGTCTGCCGACCATTGGACCGCCTCGCACAGGAAGCGGCAGCCGAAGGAGTGCCCGACGAGGTGGAGGTACTGACCGTCTCGGTTGGCGAGCACAGGCGCTGCTCCAGGGTCGGCGCGCTCGGCGTCCAGATAGCCGAGGAGCCGGCCCAGGATTTGGGCGGCGTGGCCTCCTCCGTCGCGGGCGCCCATCGCGTGCGCCCGGTCCCGGATCCTGCGGTAGCCGGTGGGGGTGACCAGGCTGGAAGATGGCCAGCGCACGACGACACACCATGGGCTGAAGCCCTTGGCCGCTAGGGTCGGATATCGGGCCGGAGCTGCCACAAGGACGCTGTGCAGCAGAGCCAACAGTCGCTCGGTGGTGCGGTAGGCGGAGTCGGGCGAGGTCTGCCAACCGTGGACATAGACGAGTATGTCCGTCGCCCAGGCAGGCGGGGCGAGGCGCTCCGCGAAATAATGGCGCAGCCAGGCCTCGGGCACAGGCTCACCTATGTCAGCGTCGAGCAGCCAGCCCGTCTCGTCCAGGTCAACGACCTCCACCGTGCCGACACGGCTCACGCCTTGCCTCCACTTGTCCGATCCAGACGAGCATCCATGCCGCAGTGCAGACCGTAGGCGAACCCCAGGGGATTTCGGTATCGGGCGGCGAAGTCCCGGGCCAACTCATGAGTGATCTGGCCAGCGGTCGCCGCCCCGCGCAAGTAGCGGGTGACGAACTCGAGCGCGTACTCGGCGGCAAACGCCTGCGGCATCGCGATCTGCGGCCCGAGCACGCCCTGCGCGCCGTGCTCGATGAGCATGCTCCCAAGGAACGCTCGGTCCGCACTCGCCGCGGAGACTCCAGTGTGGCAGGCGTTGAGTAGGACAAACGGTCGGAAACAACCGTGCCGGTAGTTTGCCCTTAGCTCACGTACGGTGTGGCCGTCGAAGGAGGTGCCGTCGGTGAGCCTGATGACCAGGGTCGGGGGTTCGGGAACGTTGCCGACGAACTCTCCGTGGCACCAGAAGTACATCAACTGCTCGTCCAGCTCGGGCTTCCCCAGATCGCGGACTAGTTCCTCATAAGTCGTTCGCTCGGTGTACTCCGTGCCCTCCGTCAGTGCCTTCGCGACTTCATTCGCACGGGTGGCACCGCCCACGTGGACGTCGTGGTTCAGGCTGACCGTGGGCCGCTGGTGCGCTGCTCCGGGCGGCCCGATCCACGCGTAGGCATCACCGGTGTGCTCGATCTGATGCCGATGGCCGAGGAAGCGAGTGAAGAGAACCTCCAAGGTTGCAGGCACGGTGGAATCTTCGGTTGTGCACAGCAATGGCCAGGGCAGATGTAGATCGGAGTCGAACCGTACCCGCAGCCCCTCCTGGGACAAGGCAGAACGCAGGGAGATGCGGAACATCTTGGTCGGTTCGTCGTCACCACGCAGCAGAGTGCTAAACAGCAGTGATTCTCCGCTTCGAGCCAGATCGGCTACTATCCGGCGCAGCTCCTCCTCAGGTTCAGCACTGAGGTCCGCGGTCGTTGCGTACGGGCGCCGTCGACCTTGTAGAGGCCGACCCAGGTCGTCGACCGGCTGGAAATCAACGAACTCCGATTTCCATCGGGCACGGAGCCGGGCCGCCGCCCCATGGACCTCATCGGGCCGGGCATGCAGGTCAACCTTATGCTCGGTGCCGTGGAGTGCCGGAACGGCCGATCCTGACATCCGCGCCCGGATCCGACCTCCACCGAGGACGTCGAAGCTGACGCGGAGGTCGGGAGCCTCCGTCGTCAGGTGCGGCAAGAAGCGGAAGCCGTCGCTGGGGTCCTGAACAATGCGGGTGGTCAATTCACGGGGCATCAGTCAGGCCCTCCCCGTGCGTGGCCGCGGCTGACTATTCACCGAGCCGCTGGGCTTCGTCTCCGTGATGGACAGGTCGGCCTCCACCTGCTGCAAGACGGTGCCTGTGTCATGATGCACCAGGGTGAACCGGATCCGGTGTGTACCGGGCTCCAGGGCCGTGAAGCGGAACTGCTCGGATTCGGCGTCTCCAGGGTGGTACGCCATCGTGGCTGGTGCAACCTCCGCGCCGCTCAACGGCACGGCCACGATGTCCAGCGCGGGCCGCTCACCCGGGCGGGCCCAGGGATGCTGGGACTCAGCGACCAGCTTCAGTGTCACGTGTACTGGAGTCCCCACACTGGGGTTGTCGTCCAAGAGCGTCAGATGCGCTCGGCAGCGTGGCGGTGCCGAAAGCGCCGGAGGTGCCACGTCAACCGCAACCACGCTACCGGCGGCTGCATAGGGCTCGACCGCTGCTTCGTAGAAGGCATCCGCGAGGGCCACGATGATCGAGTTGATCGCCGGCCCGTCGGTGAAGAAGTAGTCAGCCATCGCGTTGTGAGCGTCCTGGTTGTCTGCGACTGCCTCCGTGACGGCGGCTTGGAAGTCCTGTGACTCCAGGAACTGCTTCTTAGAGTTCACCTTGGTTTGCTGGACCAGGTTCGGGTCGGCGAGCAGCAGTTGCAAGAGGCCCTGTACGAACTCCCTGATCTGGGAAGCAGCGAACGTTTCGGCGCCGAAGAGGTCGTTCATCTTGTCTATGACGACCTGAAGCGCGACGTACTTCGGATCCTTCTTCGCTCCCGTACCGGCGGCGCTGATGCCCTTCAGCTGCCCGTCACCCACGAGTGAGATGTCGACCGGGATCGCCTTGTTGTGCTTGACCCCGACCAGCACCACGTCGGAGAGGTCTACGTCGGCCGCCCAAGCGGACTCGGCAATCACCTTCTCCAGCAGGCGCAGGAAGATCGAGAGCATCTCCATGTAGGGATCGCCGTAGTCGACGATCTGGGACATGAAGTCGTAGAGCCGTACGTAGGTGGAGACGTCCTTGCGGAACAGGTCGAGCTCCTGGAGCTTGACCTTGTCCTCCTCTTCGATGGCCCGCGCGTAGCGGCGCCGGAAGTCGTGCTGCGCCGGGCTGATCGCCGCCGAGAGAGCGTTGTTGCCCTCCCGTGTCACCCACAGTTCGGCGACCTTGCGGACGTCGTCCTCGGTGTAGATCCCGGCCTGGGCGAGCTTGTTGGCCAGGTGGACGACGACATACGGGTCGGTCTCGGTCTCCAGAGTCGCGTTTTTGAAGTACGGCTCGAAGGCCGTCTTGATGTCCTCGGGCTTGTTGGCGAAATCGATGACGAACGTCTTGCGCTTCTGCTCCCCACCAGCGGTGCGGTGGGTGCGGTTGAGGCGCGAGAGCGTCTGTACCGCGGTGACCCCGGACAACTTCTTGTCGACGTACATCGCCGAGAGCAGGGGCTGGTCGAAGCCGGTCTGGAACTTGTTGGCGACCAGCATGATCTTGTAAGTATCGCCCTTGAACGCGGCCGCCAGATCAGCCCCGGCGCCGGGGTTCATGTTGGCCTCGGTAAATTCGTCGTCCTTCGACGGCTGCGAGCCCCAGTCGCTGTGCCAGGTCTCGTCCTCGGGCATGGTCACCCCGCCCGAAAAGGCGACCAGGGTGCGGTAGTTGTACGAGGCGTCCTCGGCGCGGCGCTTAGCGATGTAGGCGTCTATCGCCAGCTTGTACTTCACCGCGGACTTGCGGGAGTCGGTCACCACCATGGCCTTCGCCTTGCCTTCGAGGAGGTAGGCGACGTTGGCGTGGAAGTGCTCGACGACAATCTGCACCTTCTGGCTGACGTTCGTCGGGTGAAGCTGAACCCACCTCATCAGCCCCTTGCGGGCGGCAGCCTCCTCGACCTCGCCTCCGTCACCGGCCTCGGCCTTGCCGGCGATCTGCAGCGCGGTGTCGTAGGACTGGTAGCCCTTGAGGACGTCGAGGATGTAGCCCTCCTCGATCGCCTGCTTCATCGAGTACAGGTGGAACTCGCGCGGCTTGCCGTCGGGCCCCTTGCGGCCGAACAGTTCGAGGGTCTTGTTCTTCGGCGTCGCGGTGAACGCAAAGTAGGAGATGTTCTCCGATTCGGCCCGTTCGGTCATCTCCGAGGCCAGCACCGACTCCACATCGACATCCGCGCCCTCCTCGATCTCCTTGAGCTCCTCGGCCGTCAGTACCTGCTTCAGCTTCGAGGAGATCTGCCCCGACTGAGAGGAATGCGCCTCATCAGCGATCACGGCGAATCGCTTGCCCTTCAGGCTGGCGTCGGTCCGGATCTCTTCCAGTGCATGCGGGAAGGTCTGCACTGTCACCGCGATGATGAGCTCGCCGCTCTTCAACGCCTGTGCCAGCAGACCCGACTTCGACTTCGCGCCGGCCTTACGGACGTCCTCGGGGCTGATCGTCGCGACAATCTTCTTGTTGCCGTCGATCTGCCGGATCGCATCCTGCAGCTGGGAGTCGAGCACGGTGCGGTCCACGACCACGATGACAGAGTCGAAGACCTTCTTGTCGTCGGCATCATGCAGTCGGGCCAGCCCGTGGGCGGTCCAGGCAATGGTGTTCGTCTTTCCTGACCCGGCCGAATGCTCGATCAAGTACCGGTGCCCGAAACCCTCCTCCTTCACTGCAGCGACGATGCTCGTGACGGCCTCCCACTGGTGGAAGCGCGGGAAAAGCATGCTCGTACGCCGCACGGAGGTGCCGGTGGTGACGTCCCACTCCTCCTTGGTCTGCACGATCATCAGCCGCCCGATGACGTTCAGCCACGCGTGCTTCTCCCAGACGCGTTCCCATAGGTACGCCGTCGCCGACCCGTCGTCCGCGCCAGGCGGGTTGCCAGCACCACTGTCGAAGCCAATGTTGAACGGAAGAAAATGAGTCTTGTCTCCCTCCAGCTTCGTGGTCATGGCCGCTAGCCCGTTGGACACCGCGAAGTGCACCAGCGCCCGGTGACCGAACGACAGCAGCGGCTCTGGGCGCCCATTCGTCAGCGGATTGCGATCGTGCTTGTACTGGTTGATCGCCTCGTCCAGCGACTGGGTGAAGTCGGTCTTCAGCTCCACCGTGGCCACAGGGAGCCCATTGACGAAGAACACCAGATCGATGGTGCGCTGATCGGCAGTCGAGAAGTGCACCTGCCGTACCACCCGCACCCGCATGGCCTCGTAGTGCGCCGTGGTGGTCGCGTTGAGCGAGGTATCGGGGCGGAACTGCGCCATTTTCAAGCGCCCGCCACCGATGTACTGAACCCCGTTGCGCAGGATGTTCAGCGTCCCGCCGCCATGCTCAAGCGGCTTATCCAACGCTGCGGTCAGCACGTCAAGGAACTTCGACTGCGACCCCGCCGCCTTCAGCGCCTTCTCGTACGCCAGCTTCTGCGTTGACTCCAGCCACGCGAACAGATCCGCCGGGAACAGCGCCCGCTCGCGGTCGTACTCGCCGCCGTCGCGGTCGTTCACCGAGTACAGCCAGCCGCGTGCCTTGAGGTACTCGCAGATCTCCTTCTCAAAGGCCGCCTCGTTGTGGTCGGCCATCACGCCGCCTCTCGTAGGTCGGTCTGCCCTGTCACAGCCGCCGTAATGAGCGCCGCACGTCGCTCCTGGGCAAGCTCGATGCACCGCTCAGTCTCGGTGATGAGCTTGTCGATCTTCGCCGCCTGTTCGTCGAGATACGCAGCAATCCGACGCTGCTCATCGGTGGGCGGCAACGCAACTCGCATCTGAGCGAGGTGGGTTGGACCGAAGTGCTGGATCGTCGACCCAGTCTTGAGCGAATCGACCTGGTCAATGAACTCGCCCGAGACGACGAACCACCGAATGAAGTCCTTGTGCATACACCCAGGCTTGATCCGAATGATCCCGGTGTAAGGCACCGCCCCAATGGTTTCCTCAGTGACCTCGGAGACCGTCCCCATGCTTGCACTTGCGCTGATGAGCAAATCACCGAGGTCAACCCGGAAGTGTGACCACCGCCGATCGACCTCGTCGGGGTCGAGGTAGTTGCAACCCTCCAGCGTCGATCGTGCCGTGCGCACAGAGCTGACCCGCAGTAGCGGGACACCGGCATCGCGAAAGTCCGCGGCCATGATGCCTGGCCCCTCCTGGAACGAGATTGTGTAACGGAGAGGCATAATCTCCCAGTGAGCTGGCACTGGCCCAGCCCCGGGGAGACCGGAGTCCTTGAGTGCGACCGTCTCATCAAGGCCTCGTGCCACGGCGTTCGAGATCATTGCCCCCCTCCGCTCGCGGAGCATCTCGATCAGCCGCTGTTGCTCCTCGATGAGCGTGTCGATGCGGGCCGTCTCGCGATCGAGGTAGTCGGCGATGGCGCGCTGTTCTTCCAGCGGCGGCACTGGGATCGCCATGCTGAGGAAGACGTCAGGGTAGATCCGAAGGCGCGACGACCAGATGCCGCGGGAGAGGCGAGTCATCTCCATCACGTACGGAGTCGATCGGTAGAGGTAGTCGTAAAACCCAGGATAGAAGGCTGCATTCGGACGCGGCCTGTACACACCGTACGCGGGGCTCACGATGCCAACCTGCTTCGAGACGCCGAGCGCCCCCATCCACGCCCACATCGTGTTGATGACGAGATCGCCCGCGTCCACGAGGCGGTAGCCGTCGAGGCTCTCCGCTGCAGTCATCGTCACGTTCTTCTCTGACCTCGGGGTGATCCCGGTCAGATGCGACACGCTGAGAAGTTCTTCTGCGCCTTCGGGCGAGACAGACAGCGACTCTGCCAGAAGTTCTTTGTTTCTACTCCAGCGCCAACGGGATGGGACGTTTCCGGCCCAAGCCTGCTCAAGATCAAACCGTGCTTGTGTCATCCCTCAACCTCCCGCAGCAGATCGAGGATCTTGGCGACTTGCTTCTCCAGGTCGGCATCGATCTCCGCGAGCGGACGAGGCGGAACGTACTTGTAGAAGTGCCGCGTGAAGGGGATCTCGTACCCCGTTTTAGTCTTGGCCCAGTCGATCCAGGCGTCGGGAACGTGCGGCTTCAGCTCCGCGTCGAAGTACGCCTGAATGACTTCGCGTTCCGCTGCCGCGCCGGCGGTGGAGCCGCCATAGGTGAACGGCACGTTCTCGGTGTCACGCTTCTTCGAATCGGGCTTCGGGTCACCCTTGCGGTTGACGACAGGGTTCCCGCCCTCGTCCAGCAGGGGGCGCTCGATGGTGACCGTCCAGTAGCCGAACTCGTCGTTGCGTAGCACCTTGGTGAGTTCAGGATCGGCGTCCTCGAAGTCGTCGTACAGCCGCACGACCTTGACGCGGTCGGCGTCACTGATCTCGCGTCCCTTGGCACCGAGGTTCTTGCGCATCTTGGTCCAGAACGACGTGCCGTCGATCAGTTGCACCTTGCCCTGACGGTCCGGGTGCTTGGTGTTGTCCAGGATCCAGATGTACGTAGCGATACCGGTGTTGAAGAACATGTTGGTCGGCAGGGCGACGATCGCCTCGACAAGGTCCTTCTCCAGCAGCCACCGGCGGATGTTGGAAGGACCCGATTCGGCGGCGCCATTGAAGAGCGGAGAGCCGTTCATGACGATGCCGACGCGGCCGCCCCCATCCTCGGGTGCGCGCATCTTGTGGGCCAGGTGAAGCAGGAAGAGCATCTGCCCGTCGGATGTCGCGGGGAGGCCCGGTGCGAAGCGGCCGTAGGGGCCGGCGGAGTCGCGCTCCTCCTTTACCGCCTTGGCGTACTGCTTCCAGTCCACGCCATAGGGCGGGTTGGACATGCAGTAGTCGAACTGGCGGCCCTTGAAGGCGTCGTCGGTGAGCGTGTTACCGAAGGCGATGTTGGTCGCGTCGTGGCCCTTGGCGAGCAGGTCGGACTTGCAGATGGCGTACGACTGCGGGTTGTACTCCTGGCCGTACAGGCCCAGCTTCGCGTCGGGGTTCTCGGCGAGCAGGTGCTCCTCTGCCAGGGAGAGCATGCCGCCGGTGCCGGCGGTGGGGTCGTACAGCGACCGGATGATGCCCCCCTCGGTGAGGTCGACGTCCTTCTCCGCGAAGAGCAAGTCGACCAGCAGCCGGATCGCATCGCGCGGCGTGTAGTGGTCTCCAGAGGTCTCGTTGGCGGCCTCGTTGAACTTGCGGATGATGTATTCGAAGGCGTCGCCCATGTCGGAGTTCGACACCACATCTGGATGGAGGTCGACCTTGCCGAAGGACTTGACGATCTCGCGTAGGAGCCCGGCCTTCTCCAGGGCCAGGATCTCCTTCTTGAAGTCGAAGTACTCGAACACGTCCACGTCGGCGGAGAACCGGTCGATGTAGTCGGCCAGGTTGTCCGCCAGCCCGTCCGCGTCGGCCAGCAAGTTCGCGAACGAGTAGTTGGAGGTGTTGTAGAAGGTCCGGCCTGTGGCCTTCTTAACCTCGACCTTGAGCCGGTTCGGGTTCTCGAACTTCGCTGCCAGCTCTCGCACCGTCGCCTGATCGGGCTCAAGGATGCAGTCAAGCCGCCGCAGGATCGTGAACGGGAGGACCACGGTCCCGTACTGGTTGGGGCGATAGGGGCCCCGAAGTTGGTCAGCGATGGACCAGATGAAGCTACCGAGCGCGCTCACAAGTTCCTCACGAGAATCGTCTTTCAGTGCCGATCACTTTGCCAGAGCCAGCAGTCGCCGTCCCACGGTTCGGCCACTCACCTGAGCAGAACCCAGCACCGGCGCCGCATCCACGTCCCAGCACAATCCCAGCACGGTACGGATGACCAGGGATGATGACAGGTGACGAGGGGTCAGCTATCCCAGCACCGTCCCAGCACGGGAAAAAACAAAGGGCCCGACTCCGAAGAGTCGGACCCCATCTGACCTGCACGTTTGCCAGATCAGCGACGTGGTGTTACATCAGCTGCTACACATTGAACCGGAACTCCACCACGTCCCCGTCCTGCATCACATAGTCCTTGCCCTCCATGCGCGCCTTACCGGCCGCGCGGGCGTCGGCGACGGAGCCCGTCTCGACGAGGTCCTGGTAGGAGATGACCTCGGCCTTGATGAAGCCCTTCTGGAAGTCGGTGTGGATGACACCGGCCGCCTCCGGGGCCGTGGCGCCCTTCTTGATGGTCCAGGCGCGGGACTCCTTGGGGCCGGCGGTGAGGTAGGTCTGGAGGCCCAGGGTGTTGAAGCCGACGTGGGCGAGGGTGGCCAGGCCGGGCTCGTCCTGGCCTACGGACTGGAGGAGCTCGAGGGCTTCGTCCTCGTCGAGCTCGGCGAGGTCTGACTCCAGCTTGGCGTTGAGGAAGATCGCCTCGGCGGGGGCGACGAGGGCGCGCTGCTCGGCCTTGAAGGAGTCGTCGGTGAGCTCCTCCTCGTCGACGTTGAAGACGTAGAGGAAGGGCTTGGTGGTGAGCAGGTGCAGCTCGTGGAGGAGGGCGGCGCGCTCGCCGCCCTGGACGATGCCGGCGGAGAAGAGGGTGCGGCCCTCGTCGAGGATGGCCTTGGCCTCCTCGATGGCCTTGACCTGGGGCTGCTTGTCCTTCTTGATCCGGGCCTCCTTGACCAGGCGCGGCAGCACCTTCTCGATGGTCTGGAGGTCGGCGAGGATCAGCTCGGTGTTGATCGTCTCGATGTCGCTCTTCGGCGAGATCTTGCCGTCGACGTGGACGACGTTCTCGTCCTTGAAGGCGCGGATGACCTGGCAGATGGCGTCCGACTCACGGATGTTCGCCAGGAACTTGTTGCCCAGGCCCTCGCCCTCCGATGCGCCCTTGACGATGCCCGCGATGTCGACGAAGTCGACGGTGGCGGGCAGCTTGCGGGCCGAGCCGAAGATCTCGGCGAGCTTGTCCAGGCGGGGGTCGGGGACGCCGACCACGCCGACGTTGGGCTCGATGGTGGCGAACGGGTAGTTGGCCGCCAGCACGTCGTTCTTGGTGAGGGCGTTGAACAGGGTCGACTTGCCGACATTCGGCAGACCGACGATTCCGATCGTGAGCGACACGTTGACGACTTCCCGTAGCTTCCCGTGGCGGGGATGTGAGGACCGATGACGGGCCCCGGTGGAGCCGGGGCCGGTCAACCAGTCTACGGGGCCGTCCTCGATCACCCGGCCGGGCTGACAATCGGTCGAACACACTGCCAAGGTCCTGCGAAGGGCGTGTCCAAGACCGGATTCTCGCCCTCCGGCGACCTACGTTGGTCGGGTGGAGCATTACAGCACGCGTACGCCCCGCCGCGCGGCGGCACCGCCGCCCCGTCCGGCCGCGGACGACACGTATCCGGGACGCGGCAGAAGCACGGGTCAGGGCCGGGGTCAGCCCGGCGGCGCGGTCCGGGCGCCGCGGCCTGCCGCACGCCGTACGGGGCCGTCCGGAGCGGCCGCGGCGCTGCCCGCCGTCCTGCGGCGGGCCCGGGGGCTGTCCCTCCCCGATCCCCGGCTGACCGGGCTGGGCGCGGGGCTGCTGACCACGCTCGCCATGCTCGGCGTCGGCTGCCTGGACGCGCTGCTGCTCTCCGGCTCGCCCACCGTCTACAGCGTGCTCTTCCTGCCCGCCTGCGCGGCCTGCGCGCTGTGGGTGCGCCCGGCCGATCTGCTGGCGGCGCCGGTGACGGCGCCGCTGGCCTATACGGTCGGGCTGCTGCCGATCAACGAGGGCTCGGCCGGTTTCAGCGGACAGGCGGTGGGGGTGTTCACCGCGCTGTCGCTGCAGGCCGGGTGGCTCTACGCGGGAACGCTGCTGACCGTGGTGATCGTGCTCGTACGGCGGGCCGTGCTGGTCACCCGGCGCCGCCGGCAGCAGCGGCCGCGGCCATCCCGGCACCCACGATCCCCGCGTTGTTCTGAAGCTGCGCCGGCACGATCTCGGCCCTGACGCCCTCGATCAGCGGCAGGAACTTGTCCGCCTTACGGCTCACCCCGCCGCCCAGCACGAAGAGCTCGGGAGAGAAGAGCATCTCCAGGTGATGGAGGTACTTCTGCACCCGGCGCGCCCAGTGCGACCAGCTGAGGTCGTGGTCGTCCTTGACCTTGGTCGAGGCCCGCTTCTCCGCCTCGTGGCCGTCCAGCTCCAGATGGCCGAGCTCGGTGTTGGTGAGCAGATGCCCATCGGTGAAGACCGCGCTGCCGATGCCGGTGCCGAGGGTGAGCACGATCACGGTGCCCTTGACGCCGCGGGCGGCGCCGAACGTCGCCTCCGCGACCCCGGCCGCGTCCGCGTCGTTCAACACCGTGACCGGGCAGTCCAGCCGCTCGGTGAGGCGCGACGCCAGATCGGTGCCGATCCAGCTCTTGTCGACATTCGCGGCGGTAAGGGTGGCACCGTCCTTCACCACACCCGGGAAGGTCACCCCGACCGGCCGCCCGGACCAGTCGAAGTGCCGGACGACCTCCACCACACCGTCCAGGACCGCCTCGGGCGTGGACGGATGCGGGGTGAGCACCTTATGGCGCTCCTCGGCGAGCTCGCCCCGGTCCAGGTCCACCGGGGCGCCCTTGATGCCCGAACCGCCGATGTCGATGCCGAACACCTTCGCCGCGGCCGCCCCCGTGGCCCCCTGGCCGTACGTCACCGCTGGGACCCCTCGGGCCGGCCGGCCACCGCCGGCGTCTCCGGCTGACCGACGGCCGCCGCGGCGGCCTCGGCCCGCAGGTCCCGGCGCAGCTCCTTGGGCAGCGAGAAGGTCAGCGACTCCTGCATGGGCTGGACGACCTCGACATCGCCGAAGCCGCGCTCGGCCAGCCACTCCAGGACGCCCTCGACGAGCACGTCCGGAACGGAGGCGCCCGAGGTCACGCCGACCGTGCTGACGCCCTCCAGCCATGCCTCGTCGATCTCGCTCGCGTAGTCGACCAGATGGCCCGCCTTGGCGCCCGCGCCGAGGGCGACCTCCACCAGCCGCACCGAGTTGGAGGAGTTCTTGGAGCCGACCACGATCACCAGGTCGGACTCGGCGGCCACCTGCTTGATGGCGGTCTGCCGGTTCTGCGTGGCGTAGCAGATGTCGTCGCTGGGCGGGCTGATGAGCCGCGGGAAGCGCTCCTTGAGCGCGTCCACGGTCTCCATGGTCTCGTCGACCGAGAGGGTGGTCTGGGAGAGCCAGACGACCTTGGACTCGTCCCGCACCTCGACGTTCTTCACATCGTCGGGGCCGTCGACCAGGGTGATGTGCTCGGGGGCCTCGCCGCTGGTGCCGATGACCTCTTCATGGCCTTCATGGCCGATCAGGAGGATGTCGTAGTCCTCCTTGGCGAACCGGACTGCTTCCTTGTGGACCTTGGTGACCAGGGGGCAGGTGGCGTCGATGGTGGCCAGCTTGCGCGTGGCGGCCTCCTCGTGGACCACCGGCGCGACACCGTGCGCCGAGAAGATCACGATGGAGCCCTCGGGCACCTCCTCCGTCTCGTCGACGAAGATGGCGCCCTTCTTCTCCAGGGTCTGGACGACGTACTTGTTGTGGACGATCTCCTTGCGCACATAGATCGGCGCGCCGTACTGCTCCAGGGCCTTCTCGACGGCGATCACGGCACGGTCGACACCGGCACAG
This sequence comes from Streptomyces iranensis, assembly GCF_017874715.1. Taxonomy (GTDB): domain Bacteria; phylum Actinomycetota; class Actinomycetes; order Streptomycetales; family Streptomycetaceae; genus Streptomyces; species Streptomyces iranensis. Next base: position 126,814 of record NZ_JAGGLR010000033.1, read on the forward strand.
TAGCCACGGGGGGCCGCGAGCAGGACCCGGCGGGCGGAGGTTGCAGTCATGTCCCCCATGGTAGGGGCGATGACCGCGGGGTCTGCCGGTTGGTGGGGGCGATGCCCCGCTGCTGTCGGTGGTGGCCGATACCCTCGCGGTCATGGCTGTCAACACGTCCGCGGAGGCGCCGATCCCGGTCGGCGAGGTGTCCCGGCTGATCGGGGGCTGGATCGACCGGCTCGGCGCGGTCTGGGTCGAGGGGCAGATCACCCAGCTGTCCCGGCGTCCGGGCGCCGGTGTGGTGTTCCTGACCCTGCGCGACCCCAGTTACGACATCTCGCTGACCGTCACCTGCTTCCGCGCCGTCTTCGACAAGATCGCGGACACGGTCACCGAGGGCGCGCGGGTCGTGGTGCACGCCAAGCCGGAGTGGTACGCGCCGCGGGGCCAGCTCTCCCTGCGGGCCGCCGAGATCCGCCCGGTGGGCGTGGGCGAACTGCTCGCGCGTCTTGAGCAGTTGAAGAAGGCGCTGGCGGCGGAGGGGCTGTTCGCGGCCGACCGTAAGAAGCCGCTGCCGTTTCTGCCGCAGCTGATAGGGCTGGTCTGCGGGCGCGCCTCGGCCGCCGAGCGCGACGTACTGGAGAACGCGCGGCTGCGCTGGCCCGCCGTCCGCTTCGAGGTGCGCAACGTGGCCGTGCAGGGGGTGCACGCGGTGCCGCAGGTGATCGAGGCGGTCAAGGAGCTCGACGCGCAGCCCGAGGTGGATGTGATCGTGGTGGCGCGCGGCGGCGGCAGTGTGGAGGACCTGCTGCCGTTCTCGGACGAGCAGCTGGTCCGGGCGGTGGCCGCGTGCCGTACGCCGGTGGTCTCCGCGATCGGCCATGAGCCGGACTCGCCGCTGCTCGACCTGGTCGCCGATCTGCGCGCCTCCACGCCCACGGACGCGGCGAAGAAGATCGTGCCCGATGTGGGCGAGGAGCTGATGCGCGTCCAGCAGCTGCGGGAGCGCGCGCTGCGCAGTGTGCACGGGCTGCTGGACCGGGAGGAGCGGGGGCTGGCCGCCGCGCTGGCCCGGCCGTGCATGCGGGAGCCGCACCGCATGGTGGACGAGCGCGAGGAGCGGATCACGGCGGTGCTGGAGCGCGCCCGCCGCTGCCTGGGCCATCTGCTGGACCGGGCCGACTCCGAGCTGACCCACACCCAGGCGCGGGTGGTGGCGCTCTCCCCCGCCGCGACGCTGCGCCGCGGCTATGCGGTGCTCCAGCACTCCGACGGCTCGGTGGTGCGGGCGGCCGAGGAGGTCGCGGAGGACGAGGAGCTGCGGGCGCGGGTCTCCGAGGGCGAGTTCCGGGTGCGGGTCGCTGTCGGACCCGCTGAATAGGGTGAGGGGTATGGCGAAGACGGACGAGCAGAGCGGGCAGGCCGGGCAGAGGGACGGGCAGGCCGGGCCGACGGACGGGCAGAGCACGCGGGCGGAGACCACGCTCGGCTATGAGCAGGCGCGGGACGAGCTGGTCGAGGTGGTCCGCCGCTTGGAGGCGGGCGGCACCAGTCTGGAGGAGTCGCTGGCGCTGTGGGAGCGCGGCGAGGAGCTGGCAAAGGTCTGCCGCCACTGGCTGGAGGGCGCGAGGGCCCGGCTGGACGCGGCGCTGGCGGAGGACGAGGCCGCCGAGGGCGCCGAAGGCGCCGAGGAAACGGAGAGCGCCGGGGAGGGCTGACCGCCCACCGTCCGGCGCCCACCGCCGAACGTCCGCGGTCGGTGCCCCGTCCGCCGGGGACACGGAAAGCCCCGCCGAGGGCTGACCGGCCGCCGCCCATCACGGGCCGCCGAACGGCCCGGCTCGACCGACGCTCGGCATCGACCGGCCCGCCGCTGGCCTTGCCCGCCGTCAAGCGGCCGCCGCACTCGGCCGCCCCGTCCGGCGAAGGCAGGCCCCTCCAAGGGCTGACCAGCCGCCGCCCACCGCAGACCACCGAACGGCCCGGCTCGACCGACGCTCGGCATCGACCGGCCACCACTGGCCTTGCCCGCCGTCAAGCGGCCGCCGCACTCGGCGGTCACGTCCGCTGGAGTGGTGTATCGACGGCCACTCGGTGATCCGTTGTTGAGGCTATGCAGTGAGTTCGGTGGGCAGGTCGGGTTCGTCGGTT
>NZ_JAGGLR010000034.1 GCF_017874715.1 Streptomyces iranensis
AAACCGTTTCACCGGCTTCTCCGGGCGCTTCCCTTCGGTGTTTCCAACCTTACCAGATCCGATTTCCGGTCGTTTCCGATCCGAATTCCGTTTCCAGTGGCCGCTGGAAGGCCTTGCCTTTCGGCGTGTTTTCGACTTTAGCAGACGATCATCCGCCGAACCTAATCGGCTTCGTGTGATGCCTGCGGGTGTCAAAAGGTGCTCCGTTTGGATTTCCATCCGTCTGCAGAGCGGTTCAGATGCGCTTTGGGGGGCGAGCAGACCCTGCTCGCCACAACCGTTTAAACCTACCTCCCCGGACTACCTTGGTCAAGGACTCCGGGCAAGATTCTTTGTACGGTCCGGCCGGAGCGTCTACACACTCCGTTCACCCCGACCTTTCAACATACGCACCGGTGCTCCCCCAGTCAATAGATTCCCGGAAGTTTCCCAACGCCGCAGGTCAGAGAAGGTGGGGCGGCCATCAGGCCGCGAAGGACGACGGTGGGCTCTCCAGGTGTTCCAGCTCGATGCCGGGGGCGGCGAGCACCACGTCGCCGGCGATGTGGACTGTCCGGACCTCTCCGGTGTCCACCTCGCTGACCTGGTACTCGTCCACAACGAGTGGTCCGGTGTCGGTGGCGTGACCGGCTCTGTCGAGAAGTGCCCAGGACTGATCCAGGGTGAGAGGCGCGAGGACCGGATCGGTGAAGGCCACGAGGCGTACGCGGACGGCCCCGGCGCCCGGTTCCAGGCGCAGCAGTCGGGAGACGGCGACCAGGAAGGCCGGGGAGGCGCCGGTGAAGGAGTGGGCGCGGACGTTGCCCTCGGTCGCGTGCTCCCCGGTGGGGTCCGTGCGGACCCAGGTGACCCCGTCCAGGGCGGCGCCCCTGACCTGCCAGCTGGACGCGTGCAGCTCCACCCTGAGCGGGCGGCCGAGCTCGTCGAGGGTGAGATCCACGGATCCGGTGTGATCGCCGGAGGGTGAGGTCCGCTGCGCGACATAGCGCCATCCGCTGGGGCCGGGAGCGCATTGGAAGTGCTCCTCGCCCAGGGGGGCATGATCGTGCGGGTCGTGGAGGGAGTAGCGGCCGCGGGGCATGGTGAGGTCCTTGACGAGCGTCGGGCCCGCCCGGCCGGATGGCGCGGACGGGCCCTGGGGCCCCCGCCGGGGCGGGGGCCGGGTCAGCGGCCGCCGACGGGGTGGTCGGCGGCGCCGGTGCGATCAGCGGATGCGATCAGTAGCGGTAGTGGTCGGGCTTGTACGGGCCCTCCACCGGGACGCCGATGTAAGAAGCCTGCTCGGGCCGGAGCGTGGTCAGCTTGACCCCGAGCGCGTCCAGGTGGAGGCGGGCGACCTTCTCGTCCAGGTGCTTGGGGAGCACATAGACGTCGGTCGGGTACGACTCCGGCTTGGTGAAAAGCTCGATCTGGGCGATGGTCTGGTTCGCGAAGGAGTTGGACATCACGAACGACGGGTGACCGGTCGCGTTGCCGAGGTTCAGCAGACGGCCCTCGGAGAGCACGATGATCTTCTTGCCGTCGGAGAAGGTCCAGGTGTGGACCTGCGGCTTGACCTCGTCCTTCACGATGCCCGGAAGGGCGGCGAGCCCGGCCATGTCGATCTCGTTGTCGAAGTGGCCGATGTTCCCGACGATCGCCTGGTGCTTCATCCTGGCCATGTCCGAGGCCAGGATGATGTCCTTGTTGCCGGTCGTGGTGATGAAGATGTCGGCGGTCTCCACCACGTCGTCCAGGGTGGCGACCTGGTAGCCGTCCATCGCGGCCTGGAGCGCGCAGATCGGGTCGATCTCGGTGATGATCACCCGGGCGCCCTGGCCACGCAGCGACTCGGCGCAGCCCTTACCGACGTCGCCGTAGCCGCAGATGACCGCGACCTTGCCGCCGATCAGCACGTCGGTGGCGCGGTTGATGCCGTCGACCAGGGAGTGGCGGCAGCCGTACTTGTTGTCGAACTTGGACTTGGTGACCGCGTCGTTCACGTTGATCGCCGGGAAGAGCAGCGTGCCGTCCCGCTGCATCTCGTAGAGGCGGTGAACGCCGGTGGTGGTCTCCTCGGTGACCCCGCGGATCTCGGAGGCCAGCTGCGTCCACTTCTGCGGGCTCTCCGCGATGGTGCGGTTCAGCAGCTCGAGGATGACGCGGTGCTCGTCGTTCTCGGCGGTGGCGACGTCAGGGGCGGCGCCGGCCTTCTCGTACTCGACGCCCTTGTGGAGGAGGAGGGTGGCGTCGCCACCGTCGTCCAGGATCATGTTAGGCCCACCGGTGGGGGTGCCGGGCCAGGTCAGCGCCTGCTCCGTGCACCACCAGTACTCCTCCAGGGTCTCGCCCTTCCAGGCGAAGACCGGGATGCCCTGCGGGTTCTCCGGGGTGCCCTCGGGGCCGACGGCGACCGCGGCCGCTGCGTGGTCCTGGGTGGAGAAGATGTTGCAGGAGGCCCACCGGACCTGGGCGCCGAGGGCGGCCAGGGTCTCGATCAGCACGGCGGTCTGCACCGTCATGTGCAGGGAGCCGGTGATACGGGCGCCGGCCAGCGGCTGCTGCTCGGCATACTCCTTACGGATCGACATCAGGCCGGGCATCTCATGCTCGGCGAGGGTGATCTCCTTACGGCCGAAGGCAGCCAGAGAGAGGTCCGCGACCTTGAAATCCTGACCGGAGACGGCTGTCGTCATGAGTGCTGCTCCTCCTCGATCGTGTGCGAGCGAGAGTGGCTCGGCTGGGCATGCGAGATGTCGGGCAGGGCCCCCGCGACAGCGGGCACACCTGTCCCTTCTACCTCACAGTGCGCAGTCCGTCGGAGGCCCTCTCTCCCTCGGCCGACCCGGGGTGCGGGCCGCCCGACCGCCATCAGCAGCGACGTCTGGCTCGGTCACGAATCTACACCGATCGGCGGAGCGAACCCCAGCCCCCATCGGTCATCTTCGGCCGTACGGCTATGACCAGGGGCGACAGGCGCGCTGCTTTGAGGGCGCGTCGGCCGCGCTGCTTTGGGGCGAGGGGTGCGCCGGCTCCCGGCTTGGGGATCGAGGGGTGCGTTGCTTCGAAGGTCGACGGTCGCGTCGTTCGGGGGCGCCGCTGGGCGCCACGGCCACCGTGGTGGCCTGCGACGCGCGCGGCCATGTCGCTTCGGGGCCGGCGGTCGCGTCGTTCGGGGGCCGACGGCCGTGCCGTTTCCGGAGCCGGGGGTTCAGCCCGTCGCTTTGATCCCGGCCGGATGTATTGCACGATGCCGCGAGCGCGGGGACGCTGGCAGCTTCCCGCGCCCGCTCAACGCGTTAAGGAGAACCACGTGACCAGTCCAGCCGATCCCCCCAACGGTGCGGGGGCCAGCGGACCGGGGCTCAAGTTGCTCGCGGTGACCGCGTGTCCCACTGGTATCGCCCATACCTATATGGCCGCTGAGAAGCTGGCCCAGGCGGCGGAGTCGCTCGGCCACAGCATGAAGGTGGAGACCCAAGGCTCGATCGGGGCCGAGAACGTACTGTCTGACAACGATGTCAGCGAGGCTGACGGCATCATCATCGCCGCCGACAAGGACGTCGACCGCAGTCGTTTCGTCGGTAAGAGAGTGCTTGTCGTCGGGGTCGCCGATGGCATTCACCGGCCGCAGCGGCTGATCGAGCAGGTACTGGACGCGCCGGTGTACGAGGGCGACGGCTCTGGTGCCGGGCGCGGTGGTGTCTCGGGGGCGGCGGCTTCCGGGGGTGGCGGCGGTGGCGGCAGTAAGGGGCGCAGCGTCACCTATAAGGCGCTCATGAACGGTGTCTCGTACATGATCCCGTTCGTGGTGGTCGGCGGTCTGCTGATCGCGGTCTCGCTGGCCCTGGGCGGTGATACGACGTCCAAGGGCATCGTCATCCCCGACGACTCCTTCTGGAAGACGGTCAACGACATCGGGAGCATCGGCTTCGAGCTGATGATCCCGGCGCTGTCCGGCTATATCGCCTACGCCATCGCGGACCGGCCCGCGTTGGTGCCCGGCATGGTGGGCGGCTGGATCGCGGCGCACGGCGAGCTGTACGACAGTGAGGCGGGCGCCGGCTTCATCGGGGCGATCGTCACCGGCTTCCTGGCCGGTTATCTGGTGCTGTGGATCAAGCGGGTCAAGGTTCCGAAGTTCGTCCAGCCGATCATGCCGATCATTGTGATCCCGATCGTGGCGACCTCGGCGCTCGGCCTCTTCTTCATCTATGTCCTCGGCGAGCCGATCTCCTGGGTCTTCGAGCAGCTCACTGATTGGCTCGGCGGCCTGACCGGTACGAGTGCGGCGGTGCTCGGCATCATTCTCGGGCTGATGATCGCGTTCGATATGGGTGGTCCGGTCAATAAGACGGCGTTCCTTTTCGGTGCCGGGCTGGTGTCCAAGAACCCCGAGGTCATGGGGGCGTGTGCGGCGGCCATTCCGGTGCCGCCGCTGGGCCAGGGACTGGCCACGCTGTTGCGCCGCCGGATGTTCGACGACCAGGAGCGGGAGACCGGGCTCGCGGCGCTCTTCATGGGCTTCTTCGGCATCACGGAGGGCGCGATTCCGTTCGCGGCGGCGCGTCCCGCGCGGGTCATTCCGGCGAACATGGTGGGCGGCGCGGTCGCCGGGGCGATAGCCGGGGTGGCGTCGGTTGAGGACAACGTGCCGCATGGGGGGCCGATTGTGGCGGTGCTCGGTGCGGTTGGTGGGGTGCCGATGTTCTTTGTCGCGGTGGTGGTGGGTACGGCGGTGACGGCGTTGGTGACGATTGGGTTGATGTCGGTGGGTGGAGGTGCTGTGGATTCGGGGAGTGCTCCGGTTGGTGTGGGTGCTGCGGTTGGTGTGGGTGGTTCGGTTGGTGGCTCCGGGGCGTCGTCGGTCGCGGCTGAGCCCGTCCTTGCCGGGGTGGGCAGCGGTGGCCGTACCGGGGAGACGAGTGGTGCGGCGAGTGGTGCTGCGGGTGCCCGTAAGGCGGTCGCTTCCCCAGGGGTGGCCGCCGAGACCGGCGAGGTCGAGGCCGCTCCTGCGGGTCAGGTGCTGTCCGGGTATCTCACCGAGCAGACCGTGAAGGAGCGGTTGGCGGCCGACGGTAAGGACGCCGCTATCCGTGAGATGGCCGAGCTGCTGGCCGCGACCGGCAAGGTCGCAGATGCGGAGGAGCTGGTGCGGGCCGCGTTTGCCCGGGAAGACCAGGGCACGACCGGGCTCGGCGAGGAGATCGCGATTCCGCATGCCAAGACGGATGCGGTGACCGCCCCGGTCGTCGGCTTCGCGCGTTCCCCTGAGGGGATCGAGTGGGGTGCGCCGGATGGGACGAAGGCTCGGCTGGTGTTCATGATCGCGGTGCCGGAGGCGGATGCGGGGGATGAGCATCTGCGGATTCTGGCGCTGCTGTCGCGGAAGTTGATGGCTGAGGAGTTTCGGGAGCGGTTGTTGGGGGCGGGGGATGTGGAGGGGATTTTGGGGGTGCTTGGGGAGATTGAGTAGGGCGGGGGTTGGGGGTGGGTTTCTCCCCCACCCCGCCCCTTCCCGAAACCGGGGGCAAGCCCCCGGCCCCCCACCGGGGCTCCGCCCCGGACCCCAGCCGAGTGCTCCGCCCCCAGGCGCCGGTTCAGGAGCTCTGCCTCGGGCCCCTGCCGCTCGGGGGCTACAGCCTGGACCCCGATCTCAGGCTTACGCCCCAGACACCGGTTCAGGGCTGTACCTGGGCCCCAGCCCGAACTCCGCGCCCCAGACACCGGTTCAGGAGCTCTGCCTCGGATCCCTGGCGCTCGGGGGCTACAGCCTGGACCCCGACCTCAGGCTTACGCCCGGCCACCGGTTCAGGGGCTCTGCCTCGGATTCCGCGGCTCGGGGGCTCGGGGGCCCCGGCCTCGCGGTTCCGCCCCGGGACCCGGTCAGGCGCTCCGACCCGAGACCCGATGCGGAGGCTCCGCCACTGTCTGGCGCCCACCCCGGGGCGCCCAGCATGGGGACTCCGCTCCCCAGTCCGCCCTGGGGCGCTGCCCTGGGGCCCCGGTTCAGGTTCTCCGCCCGGGGGTCCGGCACGGGGCTCTACCCCGGCACCCCCGGCCCCGGCGCTCCGCCCGGTCTCTGGGGCTCGGAGGCTCGGTTCCGATGGCTCCGCCACTGGTCTGCCGTCCCGGTGGCCTGTCCGGCGCACGCCGTCCGGATCGAGGTGCGTTGCCGAGGTTGCCGATTACGTACGGGACGGTGGAGGGCCTGCCCACCCGTTCCAGCGCCAGGGGGCGCCTGCCAGCGGTGGCTGGCGGCGGAACAGATGCATACAGACCGGGTGATACGTGTTGGCCCTTCGAACCCGCGATCTCGGGTTCGAAGGGCCGACGGCGGGGCGGCTCTGCCGGATTCGCTCAGGCCGACGTCGAGGTTCGGAGGATGTCGGGTTCCAGGTAGATGACTCGGGCGATCGGGACCGCTTCCCGGATACGGGCCTCCGCGGCGTCGATCGCGCGGGCGACCTCCGCGGCCGTGTCGTCGTGCTGGACCGCGACCTTGGCGGCGACCAGCAGTTCCTCGGGGCCGAGGTGGAGGGTGCGCATGTGGATCACGCTGGTGACGGTCTCGCCGTCCACGACGGCTTCGCGGATCTTGGCGACCTCCGTGGCGTCGGCCGCCTCGCCCAGCAGCAGCGACTTGGTCTCGGCCGCGAGCACCAGGGCGATCACCACCAGCAGGATGCCGATGCAGAGGGTGCCGATGCCGTCCCAGACGCCGTCGCCGGTCAGCAGGGTGAGGCCGACGCCGCCGAGCGCGAGGACCAGGCCGACGAGGGCGCCGAAGTCCTCCAGGAGGACGACGGGGAGCTCGGGGGCCTTGGCGCGGCGGACGAACTGGGACCAGCTCTGCTTGCCCCGGATCTCGTTGGACTCCTTTATGGCCGTACGGAAGGAGAAGCCCTCGGCGATGATCGCGAAGATGAGCACCCCGACCGGCCAGTACCAGTGCTCCAGCTCATGGGGGTGCTGGATCTTCTCGTAGCCCTCGTACAGCGCGAAGACACCACCGATGGTGAACAGCACGATGGAGACGAGGAAGCCGTAGATGTAGCGCTCGCGGCCGTAGCCGAAGGGGTGCTCGGGGGTGGCCTCGCGCTTGGCCTTCTTCCCGCCGAGGAGCAGCAGCCCCTGGTTGCCCGAGTCGGCGATCGAGTGCACGCCTTCGGCGAGCATCGACGACGAGCCGCTGAAGGCGAACGCCACGAACTTGGCTGCGGCGATAGCCAGGTTCGCGCCCAGCGCGGCAACAATCGCCTTGGTTCCGCCTGATGCACTCATATGTGCCGAATTTCCCTTCCGCTTACATGGCAGCTCATGGCGGCTTTGCCAGTGCTTTACCGCCTCACGGCGGGCCATTGTTCCAGCCCCTCGAACGGGCCGTACCTCAGGCGGTCACTGTGGCCCTGAACACAGTGCCGTCGCCGCTCAGGGCGGCCTCCTCGCCGGCCGGTACGAAGGCCGACGCCCCGCGCGTCAGCGGGAGTTCGCGGTCCGCGCCGCGCAGGGACACCTCACCCGAGGCACAGAGCAGGATCTGCGGGCCGGTCGCCGGCAGCGGGCGGGGAGCGGCGCCGTCGGCGAGGACGTGGCGGGAGAGCCGGAACTCGTCGATCGGGGTGGTGTAGAGCTCCTCGCCGGAGGGATCCGCCTCGGGGCGCAGCACGGCGGGGGCGGCGCTCTCGAAGCGGACGACGCGCAGCAGCTCGGGGACGTCCACATGCTTGGGCGTCAGCCCGCAGCGCAGCACATTGTCGGAGTTGGCCATGATCTCGACGCCCAGGCCGTCGAGGTAGGCGTGCGGCACGCCGGCGCCGAGGTAGAGGGCCTCGCCGGGCTGGAGGGTCACGAAGTTGAGCAGCATCGCGGCGATCGCGCCGGGATCGCCCGGGTAGTGCCGGGCGATGGAGGCGTACGCCGCGTACGCCGGGGCGTACGGCCCGTCCTGCGCGCCGAGCCGCTCGGCGGCGGCAGTGGCCTGCCTTACCGTCTCCGCCATCGCCTCCGGGTCGGCCGTAAGGACAGCGGTCAGCACCTCGCGCAGGGCGTGCGACTCCGGGTGGGCGTGCAGGATGTCGACGTACGGCTTGAGCGAGTCGACCTCGAGGGCGGCCAGCAGCCCGGCCGCCTCGTTCGGATCGCGGAAGCCGCACAGCCCGTTGAACGGCGTGAGCGCGCATATCAGCTCGGGCTTGTGGTTGGCGTCCTTGTAGTTGCGGTGCGGGGCGTCGGCCGGGACGCCGCGCTCCTCCTCGTCCGCGAAGCCCTCCTTGGCCTGCGCGAGGTCCGGGTGGACCTGGAGCGACAGCGGCGAGGCGGCGGCCAGCACCTTCAGCAGGAACGGCAGCCGGGGCCCGAAGAGCCTTACGGCGTCCGCGCCGAGCTCGCCCTCGGGGTCCGCGGCGATCACCTCGGAGAGCGCGACGGAGCCCGCGCCCCGGTCGACCCGGGACGGCGCACCGGGGTGCGCCCCCATCCACATCTCGGCCTGAGGCTCCCCGGTCGGCCGGACGCCCAGCAGCTCCGGGATGGCGGTGATGGAGCCCCAGGCGTAGGGGCGCACGGTGTTGACGAGGCGGTCCATGCGGTGCGGTTCCTGACTGTGCAGTGAGGGACGTGGGGCAGGTGGTGCGTGCCTTACGGCCTTGAGTACGGCTTTACGGCTTTACGGCCTTAGGCTTTACGGCCTCGGGCCTTACGGTCGTGCTCAAGGTCGATGACGGCCTCAAGTTCTATCCGGCGAAGCGAGCGCGAGGTAAACGGCGGCGAAATCCGTGATGGCGAGAAGTTCCGCGGCGCTCTCCAGTGGGGTGCCCTCGGCCGGTTCCAGCTCGCTGAACGCGGTCTCGTGCGCCAGCGCGAGCTCCCGGGCGGTCGGCACGGCCGAGATGGGGCCCACCGGCTCGTCGTGGAGCAGCACGATCCGGGCGCGGAGCGCCTCGGGCTCCTCCACCCGGTCGCGGAAGAAGTCGTCCGGGTCGGCCCCGCCCGCGAACGCCCCGGTCAGCAACGCGCCATGCGCCGCGAGCGCCCCGGGGAGCTCGGCGACGAGCGCGGGACGCCCGGCGAGCGCCGCGAGCAGCCCCGAGAAGCGCCGTCCGGTCGCGGCGGCCACCGGGCCCTCGGTCCACAGCAGCGGAAGCGCCCCGGCGAGCTCGGCCGCGAGCGTCTTGGCGGGGTTGGTGTAGGTGGCGATGGCCGGGCCGCAGCGCTCGGCGACCTGGTCGAGCCGGTCGGCCACCTGCTGCAGCGCGGTGGGCGGCGCGGACACCAGGCCGATCCGGTCGACCAGCAGGAGTAGCGGGGTGAGCAGGGCCCACAGCGTGCCGGGCAGCGCGGGGCCGGTCATCTCGTCGGGGGCGGTGCCGGGCGGCTCGACGGGCTGCGGGGTGGAAGGCGTCCCGTACGGGGCGGGGGCGTCGCCCAGGGCGCCCTCGGCGAGGGCGGTGTCCTCGGTGCCGGGCGCGCCGGGCGCGTGCGGGTCCCCGCGGTACGGGTCGGTGCCGTACCCGCCGGCGGCGTACCCGCGGGCGGCGTACCCGCCTGTGGCGTACGGGGCCGAGCCGTTCGGAGCCGTGGCCAGCGGCACCATCAGGCCGCGGGCCTGGGCGACCGCGTCGGCCAGCGGGGACTGGCCCGGGGCGACGGAGACGATCGCGCAGCCGCGGCGGTAAGCCTGTTCGACCAGACGCGGAAGGCCCGGTTCCGTGCCGTCCGGGGTCGCGACGACCAGCAGGTCCAGCGGGCCCGCCCAGCCGGGCAGCGTCCAGCGCAGCGCGCCCGGCGCGGGGGCCACGCCGGTGGGGGCGATCAGGCTGACCGGGCAATTGCCTCCGCTGAGCGCGCCGAGGAGGTCGGCGGTGCAGCTTCCGGCCGCCCCCGGGCCCGCGACCATGACGGCGCGCGGGCGCCCGTCCGGCTTGAGGTCGCCTATCCCGGCCTCGGTGGCGTGCCGGGCGGCGGTACGGACGCGGGCGCCGGCCTCGGCGGCCCCGCGCAGCAGCCCGCGGGTATCGGCGCGGGCGAGGGCCTCGGGGGCGTCGAGGAGGGATTCGTCGAGCATCGTGCTTCGGCCTCCGATCGCCGTGGCGGGCGGTACGCGTGGGATCGCGCGGGGCTTACGCGTGGGACCGCGCGGGGCTGGGCCCGGCGGGCCGGCGGGTCAGGCCGGGCGGCGCGCCTCGTCGACGAGCAGCACGGGGATGCCGTCCCGCACGGGGTACGCGAGACCGCACCCCTCGCCCGTGCACACCAGCTCGAGGGTCTCCGGGGACTGCTCCTCGCGCAGCGGGGCGTGGCACGCCGGGCAGGCGAGGATCTCCAGAAGACCGGCTTCGAGCGGCATGGGGTCGTCCCTTCGGGTATGGGTCCAGCCGGACATCGGTCCGGCGAGGTCAGCGTACCGCCGGGCGGGGCCGGGGCGCGGCCGGTGTACACCGGAGCCCGGGGCTCCCCCGGGCTCCAGTAGCGGGGTGGGTCCCGCGCACGGGCCTCCGTATGGGCGCCAGGGCTTCTGTACGGGGCGCGGGGGCTTCTGTAAGGGCGCCGACGGCCGGCGGGGGCCGGCGCGGACAGCCGCAGACCCTGCGGGCCTCCGCAAGGGCGCACACGGCTGCGCGGGCCGCACGCTGACGGCCGTGACCTCCGCAGGGGCGCCGCGACCTCCTGCGGCCCCCGTAGGACGCCGTCGCCGTAGGACGCCGTAGGACGCCGTAGGACGCCGTAGGACGCGGACCGGCCGCAGGGGCCACGCGCAGCAGCCGTGGGCCCTGCGGGCCTCTGTACGGATGTAAGGAGGTGGACGGACGGCTGCGGGGGCCCCGCGGGCACCCGCATGGACGCCTGGACGCCGCAGACCTCCCTGAGGACGCGGGGACGACCGTAAGGACCGAGCCGTGACGGCCACAGAGGCCGCGCGGGACTGCCGTAGGACCCGCAGACGTCCGCAAGGGCGCCGCAGACCCGACGGACGCCATGGAGCCTCCAGCAGGAGGCGGACGACCGCAGAGGCCGCGCACGGATCTCCGCAAGGACACCGCGAACCTCCCGCAGGCCCCCTTAAGAGGCGGAGGGCCGCAGAGGCCGCGCACGGACACCCCGTAGGCCCTGCGGGCCTCCCCGCGGAGCCGCGGACCTGCCCGAGGAGGCGGACAGCTGCACGCGGACCCCCGTAAGGACATCGGGACACCTATGGACGCTGCGGCCGCCCCCGCGTAGCCCTTAACGGCCGCGCGGACAGCCGTAAGGGCGTGCGGGCCTCTCCCTACGGCCCCGTCCGCCTCTCTCGGGAGGCGGATGGCCCCGCGCCGACAGCCGTAAGGGCTACAGGGTGTCCGGCGGACCACGCGGCGGAGCCGCAAATGGATGCTTTCCCCAACCCCGCCCCTTCCCGCAGCGTCGATACGCGGCTCCGCCGCGTGGCAGGGGGCTTCGCCCCTGGACCCCGGCGGTTGACGAACCGACCGTCGCATCGTGAGCACCTGCGCCGACGGGCTGGTCCCGGTCCGTACCCCGGTGCGGCGAATGGCCGCACACACCCCGGTCGCCCGGCCGGGGTCCGGGACAGAGCCCCAGGTTCGCCTCGCCCCTGGGCCCCAGTGCTCGCCCCGCCACCGAACCCCCGGGGGTCACGAACCGACCGTCGCATCGTGAGCACCTGCGCCGACGGGCTGGTCGCGGTCGGTACGCCGGTGCGGCGGATGGCCGCGCATATCCCGGTCGCCCGGCCGGGGTCCGGGACAGAGCTCCGGGTGCGCTTCGCCCCTGGGCCTCGGGGTTCGCCCCGCCACCGAACCCCGGGGGTTGACGAACCGACCGTCGGCCGCGATCAGCCCACCGGTCAGGAGGCCGGGGTCTGGGGCGGAGCCCCAGTTGGGGGAAGGGGCGGGGAACAGCCCGCCGCAGGCGTCAAGCCCCGTCGGCCACCCCCTAGGCGCGGACGATGGAGAGAACCTCGTCGCGGACCTCGGCTGCCGTCTCCTGGTCTCGGGCCTCGACGTTCAGGCGGAGGAGCGGCTCGGTGTTGGAGGGGCGGAGGTTGAACCACCAGTTGGGGGTGGTGACCGTAAGGCCGTCGAGTTCGTCGAGTTCGGCGCCCTCGCGGCGCTCGTATGCCGCCTTGACGGCCTCCATGCGCCCGGCCTGGTCGTCGACGGTGCTGTTGATCTCGCCGGAGGCCGCGTACCGGTCGTACTGGGCGACCAGGTCCGACAACGGGCCCTTCTGGCCGCCGAGTGCGGCCAGGACGTGCAGGGCGGCCAGCATGCCGGTGTCGGCGTTCCAGAAGTCGCGGAAGTAGTAGTGCGCGGAGTGCTCGCCGCCGAAGATCGCGCCGGAGCGGGCCATCTCGGCCTTGATGAAGGAGTGGCCCACGCGGGTGCGGACGGGGGTGCCGCCGTTCTCCTTGACGACCTCGGGGACCGACCAGGAGGTGATGCAGTTGTGGATGACCGTTCCGCCCGGGTGCTTGGCCAGCTCGCGGGAGGCGACCAGGGCGGTGATGGCGGAGGGGGACACCGGTTCGCCGCGCCCGTCCACGACGAAGCAGCGGTCGGCGTCGCCGTCGAAGGCGAGCCCGATGTCGGCGCCGGTCTCCCGGACCCGGGCCTGAAGATCCACGATGTTCTTGGGGTCGAGCGGGTTGGCCTCGTGGTTGGGGAAGGTGCCGTCCAGCTCGAAGTAGAGGGCGTCGAGCTCGAGCGGGAGGCCCTCGAAGACGGTCGGGACGGTGTGGCCGCCCATGCCGTTGCCCGCGTCCACGACGACCTTCAGCGGCCGGATGGCGGTCAGGTCCACCAGCGAGCGCAGATGGGCGGCGTAGTCGTCGAGGACGTCCCGCTGGGTGATGGTGCCGGCCTCGGCGGCGGGCTCGGGCGCGCCCCCCTCCGCCCAACCCTCCACCAGGGCGCGGATCTCGGCGAGCCCGCTGTCCTGGCCGATGGGGGCGGCGCCCGCGCGGCACATCTTGATGCCGTTGTACCGCGCGGGGTTGTGGCTGGCGGTGAACATCGCGCCGGGCAGGTCGAGGTATCCGCTCGCGAAGTAGAGCTGATCGGTCGAGCACAGTCCGATCTCGGTCACATCCAGTCCGAGCGAGGAGGCGCCGTGTGCGAAGGCCCGCGCCAGACCGGGCGAGGAGGGGCGCATGTCATGGCCGACGACGATCGCGTCCGCCTCGGTCACCCGGGCGAAAGCGGCGCCGAAGAGTTCGGCGAGCGACTCGTCCCACTGGTCCGGGACCACACCGCGCACGTCGTACGCCTTCACGATCTGCGACAAGTCGGGCACAGCCAACCCCTTCTGGAGGTCCTGGTGGAGATGTCTCTACGGACGTCTCTGCGTACGTCCCTGCGGACCTCAAAACCTACCCGCAGGACCTGGGCCGGAACTGTGAGCCCCGTCGCGCGGCGTGCTGTCGGCCAACTTGCGCGGCCTGCCGCGGGCCGTCCCCGGCCCGGCTCACGGCAGCATCCAGCCCAGCAGGAACGACGACTGCGCGACGACGATCAGACACATCACCAGGAGCAGCGCGAGGCTCCACGGCAGCACCTTACGGAGCAGATCGCCCTCGCGCCCCTTCAGCCCGACCGCCGCGCACGCGATGGTGAGGTTCTGCGGGGAGATCATCTTGCCGAGCACCCCGCCCGAGCTGTTGGCGGCGGCCAGCAGATCCGGGGAGAGCCCGGACTCGCGGGCGGCGGTCACCTGGAGGGCGCCGAAGAGGGCGTTCGCGGAGGTGTCCGAGCCGGAGACGGCGACACCGAACCAGCCGAGCACCGGGGAGAGGAAGGCCAGCCCGGCCCCGGCGGCCGCGACGAAGTGACCGATGGTGGCGGCCTGCCCGGAGAGATTCATGACATAGGCGAGCGCGAGCACCGAGGTGACCGTAAGGATCGCATGACGCAGTCCGCGCACCGTGGCCGTCCACTCCCGCAGGGCGTCGCCCGCGGTCACCTTCAGCACGGCCGCGGTGGCCACCCCGGCCACCAGCACCAGGGTGCCGCCGGTGGCGATCAGCGGCATCGAGAAGACATTGGCGCCCACCGCCTTTCCACCGGGGTCGGCGACGTCCAGGAAGGGCCAGTCGAAGGTGCGGGTGGCCTTGGCCAGAAAGTCCTTGACCGGGCCGATCTGAGCGATGGAGAAGATCGCGACGATGAGCGCGTACGGGGCGTAGGCGCGCACCACCTCCCGGCGCGGGTCCTCACGGTCCAGGTCGTCGCTCCGTACGCCGGTGAGCACGGCGGCGCGCACCGGCTCCTCGGCCGGGCGGCGGGCGGCGGGCACGGCCATCAGCACGGCCGCGCCGACCAGTGCCGCCGCGATGTCGGCGAGCTGGACGGAGAGGTAGTTGGAGACGGTGAACTGGGCGATGGCGAAGGCGACCCCGCAGGCGAGCGCGGGCACCCAGGTCTCGCGCAGCCCGCGCCGCCCGTCGACGATCGCGACCAGCAGCAGCGGGACGACGAGGGCGAGCAGCGGGGTCTGCCGACCCACGACGGAGGCCACGGAGTCCAGCGGCAGCCCGGTGACCTGAGCGAGCGTCACCACCGGGGTGGCCATGGCGCCGAAGGCGACCGGCGCGGTGTTGGCGACGAGCGCCACGACGGCGGCGCGCACCGGGTCGAAGCCGAGCGCCACGAGCATGACCGAGCAGATCGCCACCGGCGCGCCGAACCCGGCGAGCGCCTCCAGGAGCGCACCGAAGCAGAAGGCGATGACGAGGGCCTGGACGCGGGGGTCGTCCGAGAGCCGGCCGAAGGAGCGGCGCAGCACGTCGAAATGGTCGGTGCGGACGGTCATCCGGTACACCCACAGGGCGTTGACGACGATCCACAGGATCGGGAAGAGGCCGAAGAGCGCCCCTTGGGCGGCGCTGGAGACGGTCTGGCCGACGGGCATCCCGTACGGGAGGCAGGCGACGAGGGCGGCGACGACGAGCCCTATGGGGCCCGCGTAGTGGGCGCGCATCCGCACCCCGCCGAGCAGGACGAGGACGGTGACGAGGGGAAGGGCGGCGACGAAGGCGGACAGGGAGAGTGAATCGGCGACGGGGTCCAACTGCTGCACGAACACACGGGCCTCCCGGCATGGGCCATCCCTGGAAGGTCACATCCGTGATGCGGAAACGGAGGACCCTGGGGTGCAGGCATGGTCGTGTCCGCGCCAAGTCGCAGTCAATGCTCCGTCAGCAAGTGATCCCGGGGAACGCCGCGGAACGCGGGAAGATCGCGGAGAAAGCGGGTCAGGGTACGCGCGAGGGGCACGGGAGATCGCGGGAAGGTCGCGGAAGATCACGGGAAGGGCCGCGGGAAGATCACGGGAACGGTCACGGGAGATCGCGGGAGATCGCGGGAGATCGCGGGAGATCGCGGGAGATCGCGGGAGATCGCGGGAAAGATCGCGGGAAAGGTCGCGGGAGACCGCGGGGAGGGCTGAGGAAGATCGCGGGAGACCGCCGGAGCGAAGGCCGATCAGGGTTCGGGCGACCGCAGGACCCGCAGATGGCCCCGGCGCGCGACCTCACGCGGATCGCCCTCCCGGCCGCCGTGACCGCCTCCGGAGCCCCCGGAACCGGCCGCCGCCCCCGCCGCGCGCTCATGCGGGCGGGCGGCCTCGCGGACCGCGTTGGCCAGCGCCTCCAGATCGTCACCGCTGGGCCGGGGCGGACCGCTGTCGACGGCGAGCCGGACGACCTCCCAGCCGCGCGGGGCGGTCAGCCGCTCGGAGTGCTCCGAGCACAGGTCGTAGCAGTGGGGCTCGGCGTAGGTGGCGAGCGGCCCGAGAACGGCGGTCGAATCCGCATAGACGTACGTCAGCGTCGCGACGGCGGGGCGGCCGCAGGCGGTGCGCGAACAGCGACGTACAGGGCTCACGACGTTGGACGGTACCGCACTCTTGAGCGGGCCGCGACGACTCTCCACCAGCTCACTCCGCCGTGTCGTCCCGGTTCGCACCGTGCACCCGAAACGTGAACTTACTGGCTGACCAGCGTTGACCTCCGACGCGGCCAGAACCGCCGACAACGAATCCGGTCAGCACTCGAACCGAGAGAGATCATCCTGAGCCACGGAAGCGACTCAAGAGACGTCCGTTTTTGGACCCAAGCATGGCTGGAATGCTCATTTGACGACATCCGGCACGGCTGTCCGGTAAGCGCATGAGGGCGGGTCGGCGACGGCTACCCTCGGAGTGATGACCAGGCCCGTACACCCCCACCAGTCCGAGCCGCGTCCCCGTCGTCGCGATCGCCACGGACGAGGTATGCGCGGCCCCATCGCGCCTCCCCAGGTGCCGCTCTCGGTCAGCCGCGCGGAGTCCTTCGTCGATCTTGTGCAGGACTCGGCGGAGCGGCTGGAGAGACGCTGGCCACAGTTGTCCGGGGTCGACTTCACGGTGCTCGAGGTGCCCACGTCGGGGCTCGGCGGCCCGGGGTCGGGCGGTGGCCCGGACGGGCACGGCGGGACGGACGGCTGGGACGGCGAGTCCGTGCCGCTCGGGCGCTTCATCGCGGCCCGCGGGGACGTGCCGGACCGGATCGTGATCTACCGGCGCCCGGTCGAGATCCGGGCGAAGAACCGGGACGAGCGGGCGCTGCTGGTGCACGAGGTCGTGGTCGAGCAGGTGGCGGAGTTGCTGGGGCTGGCGCCGGAGTCCGTGGACCCGCGGTACGGGCAGGAGTAGCCCGCGGTACGGGCGGGGGCAGCGGGCCCCGTATACGGGCGGGGCAGCGGGCACCCCGTAGCGGGCAGCGGTGATGCCCCGGGACACTACGCGCCCCAGGGCGGGCAGCCGAGGCCCCAGCCCCGGCCCAGTCGTCGTTGGGGCCCCCGGCTCCGCCCTAGTCGTCGTTGAGCAGGGACAGGTCCTGGCCCGCCTCGGGCACCGCGACCGTGCCCCGGTCGTCCGGCAGCGACTGGATCGTGAACATCGGCACCCCGTCCTGCGACAGCGCCAGCATCCGCGAGGCGTGCACCGGGCCGCCGGAGAGCCGCTCGACCGTCACCGCGTACGGGCCCTTGCCCGAGGCCGGGCGCGGTGGCTCCAGGGCCTTGGTGGTGCCGCCCTTGATCTCGTAGGTCTTGCTGACCGGGCTGCCGCCCCCGGCGCCCGCCGAGGCGGTGACGCGCACCTTGGCGGACGCGCGCGGCGCTACCAGGGAGAGCGTGGAGCCCTTGGTGCGGTTGTCGGCCGCGGTGGCGCTGCGCTCGATCGCGGCGGTCGCGGGGATGAACGCCGTCTCCTGGTCGCTCCCCTTGCCCCGGGTCACCTGGAGCGCGGCCACGACCGGTGTGGCCGGGCCCCCGCCGCCCTCGGGGGTGAGCAGCAGCGAGCCGGGCTCGCCCTTGGTCACGTCGCCGAGGTCGATCGCGGTTGTCATCCCGCTCTTGACGTGCAGCGACTCATGTCCGGCCGGGGTGATCGCGTTGTTCGGCCCGGCCAGCCGCACCTTGAGGTCCGCGTCGTCGGACCCGGGCGCGAAGACGATCAGGCGGGCCGAGGTGGCGTCCTTGGGGATGCCGGGGATCGCGACGCTCGTCGAGGGCACGGCGGAGGCGGGGAGCCAGTCGCCGCCGGCCTTCTGGTCCACGGCCTGCACGGCCGCCCCGATCCGGCCGGTGCGGGCCGTCACATGGAGCGAGGCGGCGGCCGCCCGCTGGTCGGTGAGGGTCGAGAGCAGGACCGGGACCGTGGAGCGGGGCGGGACCGTGATCGCTTCGTCGGTGGAGGGCTTCAGCCGGCCGCTGGGTCCGTAGAGCTTCAGGTCCACCTCGGCCGCGGCGTCGTCAGGGTTCGTGAGATGGACGAAGTCCTGGCGGTTCCGGTCGGTGCTGACGCCGGGGAGCCAGAAGTCCGTGTCGGGCGCGGTGCACGCGGTGCCCAGGAGGCCGCGCCCGCTCCCCGCGTCGATCGTGGTGGTCTGCTGGACGGTCCAGCCGGGCGCGAAGCGGCCGTCGGCGGTGCCGATGAGCGCTGGCGCGCCCGCGCTGCTCTCCTCGGTGGTGACGGGCTTGCCGGGCTCCTTCAGGGGCAGCACGGGCTTGTCGCCGCCCGGCGCCGTCCGGTCGCCCTTCCCGCCGTCCTTACCGTCCTTACCGTTCTTGCCGTCGTCCTTACCGCCGTCGTCGCCGCCGGGATCCGTTGTGTCGTCAGCGGGGTTCTGGGCGGGCAGCAGCTCGGCGCCGCCGTCCTTGGCGTCCGCGCCGTCCCGCTTGGGCGTGTACGCGGTGTAGGTGGTGTTGCTCACGTCCGAGGAGGAGGGCGTCGGGCACAGCAGCGTCGAGCGCTGCACGGGCAGCCGGGTGGCGGCCTTCGCGGAGGCGTCCGCGTCGTCGGAGGAGCCCCCGGTGAGGGCCGCGACGCCGGTGATGGCGGCCAGCGCCGTGGCGGCGCCGATCAGGGACAGGGTGGTGCGGTTCATCGCTGCTGATCGCTCCCGTCGCGGCGGTCCTCGGGGTCGGCGCCGCCGTACGTCGTGTCGCCCTGCGGGGGGTAGCCGCCGTCGGCATAGGGCTGCTGCTGGTCGTAGCCGTAAGGGTCGGCGTACTGGCCGCCCGCGTACGGGTCCGCCGGGTACTGGCCCTCCTGGTAGCCGGCCGGATAGCCGGTTTCCTGATAGCCGCCCTGGTAGCCACCGGCCGGGTACTGGCCGGTGGAGTACTGGCCCGCGTAGCCCTCGCCCTGGTACTGCTCGCCCTGGTACTGGTCCCCCGCGTACTGCTCGCCCTGGTACTGACCGGCCGGGTACTGGCCGTATCCGGCGTCGGCGTACGTCTGCGCGTCCCACTGCTGCCCGTACTGCTGCTGTTGCGGCACCGCCGCGTACGGGTCACCGGCGGCCGTCTGATCGCCGTAAGGGGCGTTCGCCATCGCGTTGTCGCCGTAAGGGTCGCCCATGGCGGCCGGCTCGGCGGTCGGCCGCAGCGGCGGCTCACCCGGCATCGGCGGCATCGGCGGCCCGCCCTGCATGGGCGGCTCACCCGGCATCGGCGGCTCACCCGGCAGCGGGGGAATCTCGCCCGGCTGCCCCGGCATGGCATCCACGGTGGCCGGGTCCGTCTCCGGCCGCCCCTTGGCGCCCCCGTCCTGCGCGGCCTGCGCCGCCTGCGCCTCCGCGGCGGCCCGCAGCCGCCGCGCCCGGCGGCCGTCGCCCGCCAGGTCGTCGGCGGTGACGGCGGCTG
Organism: Streptomyces iranensis; assembly: GCF_017874715.1. Taxonomy (GTDB): domain Bacteria; phylum Actinomycetota; class Actinomycetes; order Streptomycetales; family Streptomycetaceae; genus Streptomyces; species Streptomyces iranensis. The sequence continues at coordinate 19,164 of NZ_JAGGLR010000034.1, forward strand.
CCGCGCCCTCCGCGTCCGGCATGTCGTCGTCCACGTTCCGGCGGCGGCCCGGCAGCGCGAGCACCAGCAGCACGACCGCGAGCAGCCCCTGCGCCCACACCCATGCGGTGTGTGTGATGGGCGTGTCGTAGGTGAGGTCCAACCGGCCGCCGCTCGCCGGGAGTTCGAAGCCCTGCGCCCAGCCGTCGACCGTCGTCGGCTTCAGCGGCTTGCCGTCGAGCGTGGCCTGCCAGTCGGGCGCGGACCGGTCGGCGATCCGCAGCACGCGCCCGGCCGCGCCGTCCGGCACCGTGGTGTGCGCCTCGACGGGGCCGGAGGCCACGTGCACCGGCTTGGCCGCCGCCCCGCCCGCCGGGCGGCCCGAGGACTCGGCCGGGACGATGGAGACCCGCGAGACCCGCTGGTCGACCCGCCACAGCACGCCGCCGTGCTCCCGGCTGAGCTGGGTGAGGCCCGGGGTCGCGTTCAGCACCCGCTCCATCTCGGGCGGCGTGCCCTTCTGGACGTACACATAGCGCACCGCGTAGCCGCCGAGCTGACGGGTCTGGTCGGCGCCGGAGCCCGCGATCAGATTGGCCACCACACCGTCGAGCCGGGTATCGGAGCCGCCCGCCGCCGCGAGTTCACCGTCGCCCAGCCGGGCGCCGGAGCCGCGCACCAGGGCGTAGTCGGCGTGGGCGGCGCTGCTGTCGTCGCCGAGCACCAGGGTGCGGGCCTGGTCCTCGGTGGCGCTCTCGGCCGCCACGAACGCCGGGACCTGCGAGGGGTCGCGCCGTCCCACCGGGCCGTCCGCGCCACCCGTCATCCAGGTGACGGCGGCGTACAGCGGCGCGACGACCGTGGCGACCGCGATCAGCAGCGCCACCGGCTGGCGCCAGCCGAAGCTCTGCGCCGCCACCCGCTCCCGCGCGTCCTCGGCGCCGACCACGGCGGCGGTCAGCAGCGCCAGGCCGTAGACGAGGGTCGCGGGCCCGGCCCAGCCGGAGCCGCTCGTGAGCGCCGCGAAGAGGAAGCCGGTGAGCGCCACGGCCCACGCGGTGCGCACCACGGTCTGCCGCTCCCCGCGCATCAGGGCGGCGAGCGCGGCCAGGACGAAGCCGAGCAGCAGCAGCGTGCCGCCGCCGTTGGGGCCGCCGGGGCTGAGCGCGAGCAGGTCCAGGGCGGACGCGGACCCGGCACCGCGGTCCAGCCCGGCCTCCTCGAGGAAGCGGGCCGGGTCGGTGACGAGGTCCAGCGACCAGGGGGCGAGCACGATGAGCGGGGTGACGACGAGGCTCAGGAACCGCAGCCCGTACCCCATGAGCTGCTCGGTACCGCCCTGCCGGTGGCGCAGCACGAGCACACCGGCGCCCAGGAGGAGCGCCATCGGCCAGACGACCGGGGTGAAGGCCATGGTGAACGTCAGCAGCAGCGCGTACGCCCACGTCGCCCGCCAGCTCGGCAGCCGCGTTCCGTTGCCGGTGAAGCCCGTCGCGGCGGCCGCCGCCCGAGCCATCAGCGGCAGCAGTACGGCGAGCACGGCGGTGCCCAGCCGCCCGCCCGCGAGCGCCCCGGTCGCGGCCGGGAGGAAGGCGTACGCGACGCTGCCCCAGGCGCGCAGCAGCCGGGACTCGACCAGCGGCCGGGAGGCGAAGTACGCGATGAATCCGGCCAGCGGCACCGAACACACCAGCAACAGGGTCAGCGTGAAGCCCGTGGAGCCCAGGAAGACCGTGGCCAGCGAGGCGAGGGCGGCCAGATACGGCGGCGCGGACTGCGTGCCGCCGGTGCCGACCGGATGCCAGCCGTCCACATAGCTCGACCACAGCTCGGAGACATGGGCGGGCGCGGGCAGCAGGGCCCCGCCCGCGAGCGCGCCGGCGCCGAGCAGATCCCGGCAGGCGACCAGCGAGACCACCAGCAGCACGAGGAAGAGCATCGGGCCGGGCTTGCGCGCGATCCGCTTGAGCCGGGCGAACTGCTCGATCTCCAGGAAGTCGGCGTCGTCGCCGCCGGGCCCGGACTCGACCGCGCCATGCCGCCCCCCGGAGGACAGCTCGGGCTCGGAACGGCCACCAATATTGCTGGCGACTTGCTCGACCGTCGCCCTTACGGTCGCGCCGGGCGGCGGGAAGAGCGGCCGCAGCTCGCTCGGCTCCGTCGCGGGGCGGCCTCTGCGCTTACGGGCGGCGAGGATCCGCCCCGGCCGCAGCAGCACGCCGAAGAGACCGGCGACCTCGTCCAGGGCCTGTCCCGGCACCTTGCCCACGAGGTAGGCCAGGGTGCGCAGCAGCGTGCCGAACAGGAGCCGGAGCATCACGTAGGGCAGCACCGCGCCCCGGGTGTTGACCAGCAGGGTGTAGACGGCGCCCGCCTTGTCCACGCGATGCGGATTCGCGACGGAGCGCCCCACGCAGTCGATGGGCCGCCGCTCGCGCGCGGACGCCTCCGCGTGCCGCAGTACGGCGTCCGGGGCCACCAGCACCTGGTGCCCGGCCGCCTGGGCGCGCCAGCACAGGTCGACGTCGTCGCGCATCAGGGGCAGCCGGGAGTCGAAACCGCTCAGCTGCTCCCACACATCGCGGCGCACCAGCATGCCCGCGCTGGACACCGACAGCACCGGGCGCACCTGGTCGTGCTGGCCCTGGTCCTGCTCGCGCCGCTCCAGGCCGGTCCAGCGGCGCCCGCTGCGGGCAATGCTGACGCCGACTTCGAGCAGCTGCCGGCGGTCGTACCAGCCGCGCAGCTTGGGTCCGACGATCGCGGGCTCGCGGTTGGCGGTGAACTCGGCGTCGACCACCCGCAGCAGCTCGGCCAGGGCATCGGGCTCGGGGGCGCAGTCGTCGTGCAGCAGCCACAGCCACTGGACGGGCTCGCCGTGCGGCAGCTCCGGCATGTCGTACGCGTCGTCGCGCCAGGTGCGGTTGACGGGATCCCAGCCGCTGGGGCGCTTGAGGTAGGTGAGCTCCTCGGGGCCCAGCACGGGGGCCGTACGGACCGCTTCGGCGACGGCCGTGCCGAAGCCGCTGCGGCGCGCCATGTGCAGCACCCGCTCCTCGCCGAGGGTCTCGGTGAGCAGCCGGGCGGAGTCGTCGGCGCTGCCGGTGTCGGCCGCGATGACGCTCTGGACCGGGCGCTCCTGGCCGAGCAGACCGGACAGCGCGTCGGGCAGCCAGCGGGCGCCGTCGTGGGCGACCAGTACGGCGGTGACGACATGACGCGGATAGGCCGGTGTCTGAACCGGTTCTTGAGCGGGCGCAAACGCGGCGGTGGCGGCCGGGTATTGGGCCGCCGGGTGGCTGTGCACGGACATCGAGGTACGGGCCCCGGTTCGCTGGACTGCGGTGGACGCGCGCGCCCCATGGGGGCGTTGGAGCGTCTCGGACGGGGCCCCACACTAACGGCTGCGTATGCGACCGGTCCGCCTCCCGTCGCCATGGGCTCGGGGGCGGACCGGTCGCGGTGGCTCACTCCGCCGTGAACTGTGCGGATATGTCAGCGCGGGTCATGCGGTTCTGCCAGGTCCGGCGGGTCCGGCGGGTCCGACGGCCCTGAAGGCGGGCACGTCGGATCTGGCGGATCTGGCGGATCCCAGACGCCGTGGGTCAGACGGCGGCCTTCTTCAGGCGGCGGCGCTCGCGCTCGGACAGACCGCCCCAGATGCCGAAGCGCTCGTCGTTGGCGAGGGCGTACTCGAGGCACTCGGAACGGACCTCGCAGGCGAGGCAGACCTTCTTCGCCTCACGGGTGGACCCGCCCTTTTCCGGGAAGAACGACTCGGGATCGGTCTGGGCGCACAGCGCGCGCTCCTGCCAACCGAGCTCCTCGTCCGCCTCTTCGACCAGCAGTTGCTGGAACAACTCGGTCATGTGCGCCCCTCGTCTGTCTTTGCGTCCCCGTGCCTGATGCCGTTGGTGAAGCGGCAGAACGACACGAGTGAAATTACAAGTGTGCCGATCCAGGCCAGTCAAGCCGAGATCTGCTATTGGACCTCTTATTCACTCTGCAGAACCAAGGCTGCGCGGAAAGTGTTCAAATCGGCCTAAACGCGACACCTTCCCCATCCATTGCCTGGGATCCCTCCTCTCACTCACTGAGGAGGACGCCATCGGCGCCGGTCCCGTTGCATCGCGCGGGAGATGGTGCGGAGTGGGCGGGATGGTGCGGGAGTGGGCGGGATGGTGCGGGAGTGATACGCGTTGATGCGCCGTGTGACCAATACAACGCGCGCACAAACCTTTCTGCCTCCACAGCGACCGGATGAGGTGAACCTTGACCTGAAACGTGAGATGAAGTTGACAGCGGCGCGGCGATCCGGGTCTCCTTGGTCGCATGTCAGTGACCCACGCGCCCCTGCCGACCCGTGACCACGGGTTCCGCTGCGCTGTGCGGGCTCGCTGTCGCTGTTCGAGCTGTTGATGCCTCCTGAGCTCCAGCCTTCTCCGCGTTCCGCACGCGGCGTCTCGTACTGAGACCGCACACCGCGTCCAGATCGCACCTCGCGTCCTTACCGCGCCCCTCCCGCCGCACCGCGTCCTTACGGCGCTCTTTCCGCGCCCTTCCCGCCCGAGGAACCCCACCGCATGAACAGCGACGTCCAGATCGCCGGTGACCCGCTCGCCATCCCGCATCTGCTGCCGCCCGTACCCGCGCACCCCTCCACCGTCTCCGCCTTCGCGGGCCTGGCCCGCACCATCGCGGCCGACCGCGACGGCTGGGCGCCCCTCGTCCAGTACGACGCCACCAGCCGCTGGTACCACCGGCTGCGCACCGGCCCCGGCTATGAGGTGTGGCTGCTCAGCTGGGTGCCCGGACAGGGCAGCGGGGCCCATGACCACGGCCGCTCCTCCGGGGTGCTGACCGTGCTCCAGGGCGAGCTCACCGAGCGGGTGGGGACGCGCGGCGCGCGGCATACGCTGCGCGCCGGCGCGCAGCGCGTCTTCGCGCCCGGTTATGTGCACGACGTGGTCAACGACGCCCTCGAACCTGCCGTCAGCCTGCACATCTACTTCCCCGGGCTGACCGAGATGCCGCTGCACCCCACCCAGAGCGCCGAGTTGCCCGCCGGGGCCGGGGCGGACGCGCTGGGCGCCCTCGGCGGCTGAGCCGCCCCGAACGCCCCCGATGTCCGGGGCTGCTGCAAGACTGTCCTCCATGCGCATTGTGGTTCTGGCAGGCGGTATCGGCGGCGCCCGTTTCCTTCGCGGTCTGATGTCGGCGGCTCCGGACGCCGACATCACCGTCATCGGGAACACCGGCGACGACATCCACCTCTTCGGCCTCAAGGTCTGCCCCGACCTCGACACCGTGATGTACACCCTCGGCGGTGGCATCCACGAGGAGCAGGGCTGGGGCCGGGCCGACGAGACCTTCACCGTCAAGGAGGAGCTGGCGGCGTACGGGGTGGGGCCCGAGTGGTTCGGTCTCGGCGACCGCGACTTCGCCACGCACATAGTCCGTACGCAGATGATCGGCGCCGGCTATCCGCTGAGCGCCGTCACCGAGGCGCTGTGCGCCCGGTGGCAGCCGGGGGTGCGGCTGCTGCCCATGACGGACGACCGCGTCGAGACCCACGTCCTGATCGACACGGCGGACATCGGCGGCTCCGCCGCGGGTGACGGTGAAGGCCGTAAGGCCATCCACTTCCAGGAGTACTGGGTGCGGCTGCGCGCCTCCGTGCCCGCCCACGCCGTCGTGCCCGTCGGCGCCGACCAGGCCAAACCGGCGCCCGGCGTCCTGGAGGCCATCGCCGACGCCGATGTCGTCCTCTTCCCGCCGTCCAACCCGGTGGTCAGCATCGGCACGATCCTCGCCGTACCCGGCGTGCGCGAGGCCATCGCCGACGCCGGGGTCCCGGTCGTGGGCCTGTCCCCCATCGTGGGCGACGCGCCCGTGCGCGGCATGGCCGACAAGGTGCTCGCCGCCGTCGGCGTGGAGTCCACCGCCGCCGCCGTCGCCAAGCACTACGGCTCCGGGCTGCTGGACGGCTGGCTCGTCGACACCGTCGACGCGGGCGCGGTCGAGGAGGTCGAGGCCGCCGGGATCCGCTGCCGGGCGATCCCGCTGATGATGGCGGACCTCAAGGCCACGGCGGCGATGGCGGCCGAGGCGCTGGCACTGGCGGAAGAGGTGCGGGGATGACGGAACACGCGTCGTATCAGGTGTGGGCCCTGCCCGGGATGCCCGAGGTGCGGCCCGGTGACGACCTCGCCAAGCTGATCGCCGACGCCGCGACCACGGGCGGTCTGCCGGGGCTCGCGCACGGCGATGTGCTGCTGGTCACCTCCAAGATCGTCAGCAAGGCGGAGGGACGCGTCGTCGAGGCGGCCGACCGCGAGGCGGCCATAGACGCCGAGACGGTACGGGTCGTGGCGCGGCGCGGCCGTACGCGGATCGTCGAGACCCGCCACGGTCTGGTCATGGCCGCCGCCGGGGTCGATGCCTCCAACACCCCCTCCGGGACCGTCCTGTTGCTCCCCGAGGACCCCGACGCCTCGGCGCGGGCGATCCGGGCCGGGCTGCGGGAGGTGCTCGGCGTGGAGGTCGGCGTCATCGTCACGGACACATTCGGGCGGCCGTGGCGGACCGGGGTCACCGACGTCGCCATCGGCGCGGCCGGGGTGCGGGTCCTGGACGATCTGCGCGGCGGAGTCGACGCGTACGGGAACGCGCTGAGCGCGACCATCGTCGCCACCGCCGACGAGCTGGCCGCCGCGGGCGACCTGGTCAAGGGCAAGGCCGAAGGGCTGCCGGTGGCCGTATTGCGGGGGCTTCCGCAGGTGGTGGCGTTCGAGGGGCTGGACGGGGTCGAGGGGTCCGATCGGCGGGGGGTCGATGAGGACGGGGGCGCGCGGGCGTTGGTGCGCGGGGCCGCGGACGACATGTTCCGGCTGGGCACCTCCGAGGCCGTACGGGAGGCGGTGACGCTGCGCCGTACGGTGCGGGAGTTCACCGATGAGCCGGTGGACGGCGCGGCGGTGCGGCGCGCGGTCGCCGCGGCCGTCACGGCGCCGGCGCCGCACCATACGACCCCGTGGCGGTTCGTCCTGCTGGAGTCGGAGGAGTCGCGGACGCGGCTGCTGGACGCGATGCGGGACGCCTGGATCGCCGATCTGCGCGGGGACGGCTTCTCGGAGGAGAGCATCACCAAGCGGGTGCGGCGCGGGGATGTCCTGCGCAAGGCTCCGTACCTGGTGGTCCCGTGCCTGGTCGCCGACGGCGCCCACACGTATCCCGATCCGCGGCGGAACACGGCGGAGCGCGAGATGTTCGTGGTCGCGGCCGGGGCCGGGGTGCAGAACCTGCTGGTCGCGCTGGCGGGTGAGGGGCTGGGCTCGGGGTGGGTGTCGTCCACGATGTTCTGCCGCCCGGTGGTACGCGAGGTCCTGGGCCTGCCGGACGACTGGGACCCGATGGGCACGGTCGCGGTCGGCCAGGCGGCGGTGCCGCCGGTGGCGCGGCCGGAGCGGGGGGTCGAGGGGTTCGTGGTGGTGCGGTAGGTGTGGGGGGGTGGGGGGCTTTGGGGGCTTTGGGGGCGGGGTGTCTGGGGTTGGGGATGTCTGGGGTTGGGTTCTCTGGCGTCGGGTTCTCTGGGGTTGGGGTTGCCTGGGGTTGGGGTTGTGCGGGCCGGTTGCGCGGTGGGGTCGCGTGCGCGGGGGTTGGGGGCGCGCGTTGTGCGGAGTGGGAGTGCGGGTGCGGGGGCGGTTGCTGGGGTGCGCCTTGGGGTTGGCCGGGGGTGGCTGAGGTGGTGGATGGGGGTGGCTGGGTGCTGTGGGGTGGGGTGTGCGGTCGGTGGTGTGGCGGGTGCGCTGCCGGTGTGTGGTGGGTGCCGAACCGGTCGGGCGGGGGTGGGTCGTAGGGTGGCCGCGTGTGTGTGAGACGTATCTGGAGTCCCCCGGGCCCCTGTGATCTCGCGCGTAACCTCGGTGTGCTGCAGCGAGGGCCCGGGGATCCCGCGTTCCAGGTCGGCGCGGACGGCGCGTTCTGGCGGGCGAGTCGGACTCCGGCCGGGCCCGGGACCCTACGGATCGCGCGCAAGGGCGCGGACGTCGAGGGGCGGGCCTGGGGGCCGGGGGCGGAGTGGCTGCTGGACGGGCTGCCCGCCCTGCTAGGGGCGGACGACGATCCGTCGGCGTTCGTGCCCCGCCATCGGCTTGTCCACGAGGCGTACCGGCGTCACCCCGGCCTCCGGCTCATCCGGACCGGGCTGGTCCTGGAATCCCTGATCCCCTCGATCCTGGAGCAGAAGGTCACCGGCGTTGAGGCGTACCGGGCCTGGCGGCTGCTGCTCCAACGCCATGGCGAGCCCGCGCCCGGCCCGGCGGAGGAGATGCGGATGCGGGTCATGCCCGATCCGCGGGGCTGGGCGCTGATCCCGTCATGGGAGTGGCATCGGGCGGGCGTGGACGTCAAGCGCTCCTCGACGATTCTGCGGGCGGTGCGGGTCGCTCGGCGGCTGGAGGAGGCCACGTCCATGGACCTTGCCGCTGCCTTGGCCCGGCTGCAGGTGATACCGGGTATTGGGCCTTGGACGGCGGCGGAGACGTTGCAGCGCAGTAATGGGATGCCGGATGCCGTTACGGTTGGTGATCTGCATTTGCCGGGGATTGTCGGGTATGCGCTTACGGGGGTGCGGGGGGCGGATGATGAGGCGATGCTTGAGCTTTTGGCCCCTTATGCGGGGCAGCGGTATCGGGCGGCGCGGCTGATTTTGTTGTCCGGGCGGACGCCGCCTCGGCGGGCGCCTCGCTTGGCGGTGCGGGACTTTCGGGGGATGTAGGGCCTGGGGGATAGGGCTCTTGGGCGCGGTCGCCGTCGCCGTCGCCGTCGCCGGGTGCGGGGCCGTGGGCGCCTCCGGCGGTGAGCCCCCACCCCGCCCCTTCCCGAAACGATGGGGCTACGCCCCCTCGGCCCCCGCCGGGGCTCCGCCCCCGGCCCCGCTCCTCAAGCGCCGGACGGGCTGGAATGCGAGGCTCCGCCCCCGGCCCCGCTCCTCAAGCGCCGGAGGGGCTGGGGCTGCGGGGCTCCGCCCCGGACCCCGCTCCTCAAACGCCGGAGGGGCTGAGTTTCCGCTCCCAAACGCCGGAGAGGCTGGGGTCCCGCCGGGGTCAAGTTCCCACCGGCCAGGTTCCCGCCGGGCGGGCTGAGTTCCCGCCAATGGGCCGCGTTCCTGCCGTGCAGACTGGGTCCCGCCGGGGGCCACGTTCCCGCCGGGCCGACTGAGGTCCCGCCAATGGGCTGGGTTCCCGTCGTAGGCGGCTGAAGTCGCGCCAATGGGCTGGGTTCCCGTCGTAGGCGGCTGAGGTGGTGGCCGGGGGGGTGGGGGCGGCTATGGGGTGCACGGCGGATCTTTTCCCTCCCCTCCCCTCCCCGCAGATCGAGTTGCGGCTCCGGCGCGTGGCGGTCCGGGGGCTGGGACTGGGGCCCAGTTTCGGGAAGGGACGGGGAGGGGAGCAGCCCGCCGCAGGCGTCACGATCCGTCGGACATGCCCTAGCCGTCAGGGCGTCACTGGTCGGACGAGAAGCGGACCGCGCCAGCCGGGATGTCGGCTCCGCACCACACCCGGACGCCGTCTCGTAGCTCGTTGTCGGGGCCGACGAGGGCGCCGTCGCCGACTACCGCGCCCTGGAGGACCGTGCGGGCGCCGATTCGGGCGCCGGCGCCGACGAGGGAGTCGTGGACCTGGGCGCCCTCCTCCACGATGGCGCCCTCCAGCACCGTGCTGCCGTCGATGCGCGCACCCGCGCCCACCCGGGCCTGGCGGCCGATGACCGTGCCGCCGCTCAGTTTGGCGTCGACCGCGACCAAGGCGCTGTCCAGGACGAGGCGGTCCCCGCAGCGGCCCGGCACGGCCGGGGAGGGGGCACGGCCCAGCACCAGGTCCGCGGAGCCGCGGACGAACGCCTGGGGGGTGCCCAGGTCGAGCCAGTAGGTGGAGTCGACCATGCCCTGGAGGTGGGCGCCCTCCGCCAGCAGACCGGGGAAGGTCTCGCGTTCCACGGAGACGGGGCGGTCGGCGGGGATCGTGTCGATGACCGAGCGGTTGAAGACGTACGCGCCCGCGTTGATCTGGTCGGTGACGATCTCCTCGGGGGTCTGCGGCTTCTCCAGGAAGGCGGTGACCCTGCCCCGTTCGTCCGTGGGCACCAGCCCGTACGCGCGCGGGTCCGGGACCCGGGTGAGGTGCAGGGAGACATCGGCGCCCGTCGTGCGGTGGTTGTCGACGAGGGCGCGGATGTCGAGGCCGGTGAGGATGTCTCCGTTGAAGATGAGCACCGGGTCGTCGGGGCCCGAGCGCAGCCGGGAGGCGACATTGCGGATGGCGCCGCCGGTGCCGAGCGGTTCCTCCTCCGTCACGTACTCCAGGTGCAGACCGAGCGAGGAGCCGTCACCGAAGTACGGCTCGAAGACCTCCGCCAGATAGGACGTGGCGAGCACGATGTGCTCGACCCCGGCGGCGCGGGCGCGGGCGAGTTGGTGGGTCAGAAACGGAACGCCGGCCGCCGGGACCATCGGCTTGGGGGTGTGCACCGTCATCGGGCGCAACCGGGTTCCCTTGCCGCCGACCAGGAGGATCGCCTCTGGCGATGGCGTTGCTGGCGCATTGGTCACGTACGTCTCTGCTTCCTGCTGGGGCTCGCCGGTCGGCGGCCAGTGTATGCAGATCCCCGGACCGCGCCCGGTCAGCGCCCCTGGAGGCGGGCGGCTGTCTTCCGCACCGAACCGAGCTTCTTGTAGAGACGCTTGCCGGGGCACTCGGTGGCAAAGCCGTCGCGGTGACCTGCGATCACATGGAGCTTTACGTTGGCGCCCTTTTTGTACTTGTTGCCGCCGCCCGACACCAGATGTGTCGTACCGCGCGGATTCCGCTTGAAGAGACCCAGTTTCCACGCGGTGAGCTTGGCGACGGCCTTCACGGCCTTGGCCGAGGGCTTCTTGGAGGTGAAAGTGCCGAGGACGGCGACGCCCATGCTGTTGGTGTTGAAGCCCAGCGTGTGCGCCCCGCGTACGGCTTTGGTCACCCCGCCGGAGCGGCCTTCGTAGATTTTTCCGCACTTGTCGATGGTGAAGTTGTAGCCGTAGTCACGCCATCCCAGGCTCTTCACGTGGTAGCGGTAGATACTGCGCAAAACGGAGGGCGCTTGTGAGCAGCTGTAGTTGTTGCCCGTCACGGTGTGGTGGATGAAGGCGACCTTCACGGTCTTGCTGTAGACATGGCCCGTTTCGCGGATCTTCTCGTCGGCACCCCAGCCCGCGCGCGTGACGATGCCGGGCCGCGGCGCGCGGTAGCGGGCAGCGCCCGCATTGACCGCCTCGGCGTCGGCCTCGGCGTCGGCATCGGCATCGAGCGCGCTGGGCGGCGGGGTAGTGGATACGGAGGATGAGGAGGGTCCGGGGGTCGGCTTCGCGGACGACGTAGGGGGCAAGGATGGCCTGGCGGACGGCCGCGACGACCCGGAGGCCCCCCAGGACGGCCGTCCCGGCGAACCCACCACCGTCGGCTTCGCGCCCGGCCTCGAACCCGGCCTCGCACCCGCCGACGCCCCACCCCCGGCCGTCGGCACCGGATGCCCGGGAAGCGCGCGGAGTGAGGCCCGGCCCGGCCCCGGCGGCGGCGCCGGGGGCTCACCCGGGTCGACCAGCTCCAGCCGCAGCCCGGACGGCAGCGCCGCCGACCCCGCGCCCACCGTCGCCGACCCCGCGCCCCCCGCCCGCGCGTCCGCCGTCGCCGACCCCGAATCCGCCGTCGCCGACCCCGCGTCCCCCGACCCCGCATCCGCCGTCGCCGACCCCGCGCCCCCCGCCCCCGCATCCGCCGTCGCCGACCGTTCCGGCCGCACCCGCGCCTGGACGGCGTCCGAGGCGCCGACCCACAGCGGCGCGGTGCCACCGCGGGCCCGTGCGCCGCGGAGTTCGGGCGAGTCCGGGTCGGGGGCCTCGTCCCCGTACGGCAACAGCTCGCGCCACGGCGACCACGCGCCCCCGACCGCACGGGTACGCACCTGCACCCGGCCGCGGAGCTCCGCGGCGGGCCGGTCCCAGACGACGCCGACGAGCGAGAACGGCCGCACGCCCGACGCGGTGACGCCCCGCTCGACCGCGGCGTCTCCGCGCCCGGCGGCCACACCCCGGTCCGGTCCGCCGCCCACGAGCGAGTGCAGCGAGTGCAGCGAGTGCGACGGGCGCAGCGGCAGCGACTGCGTGGAGCCGGCGGCGACGGTCCGCTCGGTCCGGGCGTGGGCGGGGCCGGGGTGCAGGGCGAGGGGAAGGGCGAGGGCAGCGGTGCACGCGACGCCGATCGAGGATGCCAGGTATGCACGCATGATTGAAATCGTCTACATAAGGGGACAAACCTGTCCATTCGGAAGAGCGCGCACGTCGCGGACCGTTCGGTGACCCGGACCCCACCGACCCCATCCGCGCCGCATCTTCGGCGCGTAGGCTTGCGCGGGTGAACGCCACCGATCGCACCCCCGCCGACCTGCTGGGATCCGCGCTCGACGCGGATCCCTCCCGCCCGCTCGTGACCTTCTACGACGACGCCACGGGCGAACGCGTCGAACTCTCCGTGGCCACCTTCGCCAATTGGGTGGCGAAGACCGCCAATCTCCTCCAGGACGATCTCGCCGCCGCGCCCGGCGACAGATGCGCGCTACTGCTCCCCGCCCACTGGCAGACCGCCGTGTGGCTGGTGGCCTGTTCCTCGGTCGGGGTCCTCGTGGACATCGGGGGCGACCCGGCCTCCGCCGACCTCGTCGTCAGCGGCCCGGACAGCCTCAAGGAGGCACGGGAGTGCTCCGGGGAGCGGGTGGCGCTGTCGCTTCAGCCGCTGGGCGGCCGCTTCCCCCAGCTGCCGGAGGGGTTCGCGGACTACGCCGTGGAGGTGCCCAGCCAGGGCGACCGCTTCGCCCCGTACTCCCCCGCGGACCCGTATACGCCCGCGCTGGCCGTCGGCGGTGTGGAGCTGACGAGCGCCGAGGTGGTGGAGCGGGCGGGCGCCGACGCCGCCGGGCGGGGGCTCGGGCCCGGTTCGCGGATCCTGTCGGGGCTGTCGTACGGCACCTGGGAGGGGCTGTCGTACGGGCTGTACGCGCCCCTGGCCAGTGGCGGCTCGGTGGTGCTCTGCCGCCATCTGGACCGGCTGGACGAGAAGGGGCTGGCCGGGCGCAAGGAGAGCGAGCGCGTCACCGCCACCACGCCCTGAGACCACGGCCGCCACTACCTCCTGACGCCACACCCACACTCACACCCACCACGCCCTGAGCTCACACCCACACCCACACCCACCACGCCCTGAGACCACGGCCGCCCCCAACCCAGCCTCAATCCCTCCCCTGACCCGTCCGGCGGACCGAGAGCCGAGTCCACGGGCCGCGCCGCCCACCCCGCGCGATGATCTACGGATACGTACAACCATGTACGGGCTTCGCATGTCTGTTCCGTTAATCGGTATCCCGGCATGCGATGCCGCTCCGCCCCCCGGGCGGAAGACGGGTGGGAGGACGCGGACGTGACGACCGACAGCTCTGAGCCTGCGCCGAGACGCAGGCGCCGCTGGCCGCGCGTCCTCGCGCTGGGCGTGGCCTTGCTGGTGCTGTCGGTCGCCGGGGCGGGGTGGTGGTTCTACGAGCGCCTCGACGGCAATATCCGCACCGATACCCGGACCGCGAACGAGCTGAAGAAGTACGAGGCCGAGCGGCCGGTGTCGGTGGTGCGGGACGCGCAGAACATCCTGCTGATCGGCTCCGACAACCGGGGCGGCAGGGGCAACGGCAAGTACGGCAAGGACACCGGCACCCAGCGCTCGGACACCACGATCCTGCTGCATCTGCAGGCCGGCGGGAAGAGCGCCACCGCCGTCTCCATCCCGCGCGACCTGATGGTGGACATCCCGGCCTGCGAGGGGCCGGACGGAAAGCGCACCCAGGCCCGGTTCGCCCAGTTCAACTGGGCGTTCGAAGCCGGTGGCGCGGCCTGTTCGATCCGCACCGTCGAGAAGCTGACCGGCATCCGCGTCGACCACCACATGATCGTGGACTTCAGCGGCTTCAAGCGGCTGGTGAACGCGGTCGGCGGGGTGGAGATGTGCCTGAAGGAGCCCGTGGACGACACCGACGCGCATCTGAAGCTGCCCGCGGGCCGTCAGGTCCTCCACGGCGAGCAGGCCCTCGGCTATGTGCGCGCCCGGTACAGCATCGGCGACGGCAGCGACACGGAGCGCATCGGGCGGCAACAGGAGTTCATGAGCTCGCTTGTGAAGAAAGTGCAGAGCAATGGTGTGCTGCTCAATCCCGCGAAGCTGTATCCGGTGCTCAACGCCGCGACGTCCTCGCTGACCACGGATCCGGGCCTGGATTCGCTCAAAGATCTGTACGCTCTGGTGCGCGGGGTGCGGGACATCCCCCGGGACAAGATCCGCTTCCTCACGATCCCGCGGCAGCCCTACACGTACAACAAGAACCGCGATGAGCTCGTCCAACCCGATGCCGACCGCCTGTTCCGGCAGTTGCGGCTGGATCGGCCGGTGCCGGTGTCCCACGCCGTCACGGCCTCGGCGGGCGGCGGACCGAAGGCCGCCGACCTCACCGGGTACCAGGGGACGACCGCGGCGCGCGGCATCTGCGAGTAAAAGGACCATAAGGGCGGCCCATGATTCGTGAAGGATCAGATAAGGATTGGGCAGATTGCCCAGTTGTAGGGAAGTGGAATTTGTCACCGGCGTCGCTTGACGCTGATCTGGACGGATAGTGTGAGCGATCCGGTGCGCTCTACGAGGTGGCCGCGCACTGCATGAAGACAGATGGAGCGCCTTGAGGGGGAGGCGCCGCGTGGCACCGACGGAGGACACAGGCGACCGTGGACGCGCAAGGCCCTGGCGGGGCGGGTGACTTCGACCCAGCCGATCAGTGGGTGTTCGACCCGAATACGGGCAACTACGAGCTGCGGCTGAATCCCGCCGAGACATCGGCGGACGACACCACGGAGCTGCGACGGGTCTCCAGATCGTCGAGCGATGACGGCACCACCGGTTCCGAGCCCAGAGGGCGCCGCCGCGCGGCCAAACGGGAGGCGGAGAAGGAGAAGGCGACGGGCCCGGTCAGCCGTCGCAAGCCGAAGCCGAAGAAGTCGAAGACGAAGAAGGCGCTCTACTGGGGCAGCGGCACCCTGGCCTTCCTGCTGGTGGGCGGTTCGGCCGCGGCGTACTTCGTCTATCAGCACCTGAACAACAACATCAGCAAGGTCGACGTCGGCGAGAACAACGCCGCGGTCTCCGACGGCCCGATGAACATCCTGCTGATCGGCACCGACCGCCGGGACGGCAAGGGGAACGAGGGCTATGGCGACGCGGGTAGCGTCGGCCACGCCGACACCACCCTGCTGTTCCACGTCTCCGCGGACCGGTCGAACGCGACGGTGCTGAGCTTCCCGCGCGACATGATCACCGACATCCCGGACTGCACCGTGAAGGAAGACGGCCGGCGGAAGAAGATCCAGGGCGAGGACGAGGTGCGGTTCAACACCAGTCTGGGGCAGGAGGGCCGCGACCCCGGCTGCACCTGGCAGACGGTGGAGAAGATCACCGGGCTGGAGGTCGACCACTTCATGATGGCCGACTTCAACGCGGTCAAGAGCATGTCCACGGCGGTCGGCGGGGTGGACATCTGCCTCGGCAAGGACATCAACGACCCCAAGTCGCACCTGAACCTGAAGAAGGGGCGGCATACGGTCAAGGGCGAACAGGCCCTGGCGTTCGTCCGGACCCGGCACGCCGTCGGCTTCGGCGGTGACCTGGACCGGATCAAGCTCCAGCAGCAGTTCCTGAGCTCGCTGATGCGCAAGATGAAGTCCAGCGGGACGCTCTCCAGTCCGGGCAAGATGTGGGACCTGGCCCAGACCGCCACCAAGGCGCTCACCGTGGACACCGGGATCGGCACCGTCTCCAAGCTGGCCTCGCTGGGGAAGAACCTGAGCAAGGTCGATCTCAAGAACGTCACCTTCGCCACGGTTCCGGTCGTCGACAACACCGACGGTGCGACCGTGCTGCTCGACAAGACCAAGGCCGAGCCGCTGTTCTCCATGGTCCGGCAGGACGTCTCGCTGACCGAGGTCAAGAAGAAGGAGAAGGCGGCCAAGGACAAGCAGGCGGAGCGGCTCAAGGGGCCGAAGGCCGATCCCGCCGACGTCCGGGTCAAGGTGCTCAACGGCAGCGGACAGTTCGGCGCCGCCCAGGAGACCGTCGACTGGATGCAGAACACCGAGGGGATGTCCCGCACCAGCAACGGCGGAAACGCTCCGTCAGAACTGAAGAAGACGACGCTGGAGTACGCTCCCAACCAGGCCGACCAGGCGCGTCGGCTGGCCGACAGCATGGGGCTGCCCGCCTCCGCCATGAAGGAAGGCACGAAGGACGCCGAGCCGATGGCGGAGATGACCCTGACGCTGGGCGCGGACTTCAAGGGCGCCGGCACACCGATCTCCGCCCCGTCGAAGGCGCCGAAGGACATTCAGAGGGTCGAGGCCGACGACAAGGACGTCTGCGCCAAGTGACCGTCGCCGGCCAGCGGATCCACCCTCGTCCATCGGGCCGGACGACCGAGAGACTGCGGGGAGGGCCCGATGCGGCAGAGCAGTGTGCGGGGGGAGAGAGGGCGGCGGGCCACCGTTCCCGAACCACGTGAGCGCGGTGAGGACGACAGCCCGCCGAAAGGGGAGGGCCCCGCGTCGCACGGCGCGGGGCACCGACGGGGCGGTCAGGGGCGGCCGAAGCGGAGCCGCGGGGTGCGGATCCTGCGCTGGACCGCCCTGACGCTGGCCGTGCTGGTGCTCGGCGCGGCCGGCGCCGGATACTTCTACTACGAACACCTGAACGGCAATCTGAAGAAGGAGGATCTGGACCTCGGCGACAGCAAGATCGGCAAGCCCGAGCCCAACGCCGACGGACAGACCCCCCTCAACATCCTGCTCATCGGCTCCGACAGCCGGAACACCGCGGAGAACGTCAAGCTGGGCGGCGCCAAGCAGGACGCGGACCGCAAACCGCTGGGCGATGTGCAGATGCTGGTGCACGTCTCCGCCGACCGCGGCAACATGTCGGTGGTCAGCATCCCGCGCGACACCCGGGTGACCATCCCCCGGTGCACCGATCCGCATGACGGCACGGTGTATCCGAAGACCGAGGGGGCCATCAACCAGTCGCTCCAGCACGGCGGTCCGGGCTGCACGGTCGCCACCTGGAAGGAGCTCACCGGCGTCTACATCGATCACTTCATGATGATCGACTTCTCCGGGGTGGTCTCCATGGCGGACGCCATCGGCGGCGTCCCGGTGTGCGTGGACAACAACGTCTACTCCCATGACAGCAAGGGCCATGGCTCCGGGCTGAAGCTGACCAAGGGCACCCACAACGTCAAGGGCGTCCAGGCCCTCCAGTGGCTGCGCACCCGCTACGGCTTCGAGGACAACAGCGACATCGGGCGGGCCAAGGCCCAGCACATGTATATGACGTCGATGATCCGCCAGCTGAAGTCGGGCACCAAGCTCAGCGACCCGGGCAAGCTGATGGACCTCGCGGAGGCCGCCACCGACGCGCTGACCGTCGACCACGGCCTCGGCACCGTCAAGAAGCTCTACGACCTGGGCAATGACCTCAAGCGGGTGCCGACCAAGCGCACCACCATGATCACCATGCCCTGGGAGTACGGCGGCGGCGGGGAGTACGTACTGCCCAAGCCGGGCGACGCCGAGCAGACCTTCTCGCTGCTGCGCAACGACATAAGCCTGGACGGCAAGGACAAGAAGAAACCCGACGCCACCCCGGCACCCACCGCGCCCAAGGAGCAGACCCCGGTGGTGGTGCAGAACGGCACCGCCAGCACCGTCCTGGGGCCGGTCTCCGGCCGGGCCGGGGTCATCACCTCCGAGCTGGCGCGGCTGGGCTACGCCAAGGCCACCGCGAACACGGTGCTCATCTCGCAGGCCGACACCACCGTCCTCTACCCGGACGAGCCCCGGCAGGGCGACGCCCTGGCCGTGGCCAAGGCGCTGAAGCTGCCGAAGTCCGCGGTGAAGTCGTCGAAGTCGGTGCGGGAGATCACCCTGGTGGTCGGCAACGACTGGCGCGAGGGCACCGCCTATCCGAAGGCGGCGGCGGCGGACGACGGCGACAAGACGCCCAAGAGCGCGGACGCGCTCAACGGCGAGGAGAAGGGCTGTATGAAGGTCAACCCGGGCTACGCCTTCTGACGGCCCCTGCCCCCGTAAGGCGCTCCCGTGGACGCCCCGTCACGGCATGCGGAGGGGCCGGACCCGATGCGGGTCCGGCCCCTCCGGCGTACGTGGCGTACGTGGCGTACGGGCGCGGCTACTGGGCCATGACCGCCGGGCGGCGGCTGGCGATGACCTTCTTGGCGAGCGCCCGCGGGCTGGTCAGAAAGCCCCAGCCCCACGACATGTGCATGGTCGCGAGCGCCACCGGGATCCGCAGCCGGGCCGTCACCGGAAGCCCCTTGCCCGCGGGGAGCGAGCCCGCGGCGATCGCGGCCAGATAGCCGCCGGGGATCACGAAGCCCCACGGGGTGACGGCCACGCCCAGCACGATGCCCGCCGCGATGGCGACGACGGCGGTCGGCGGGGCGAGATAGCGCAGATTGATCGAGCCCTGGTGGAAGCGGGCCACGACATGGCGCCAGCGACCGTAGTCCTTGTACTGCTTGGCCAGGGCCCGCACGCTCGGCCGCGGCCGGTAGGAGACCTTCAGCTCGGGCGAGAACCAGATCAGCCCGCCGGCCTCGCGGATCCGGAAGTTCAGCTCCCAGTCCTGGGCGCGGATGAACTCCTCGTTGTACCCGCCCTGCTGTTCGAGCGCCTCGCGCCGGAAGACGCCCAGATAGACGGTCTCGGCGGGGGCCGCCTCACCACCGGTGTGGAAGGCCGCGTTGCCCACCCCGATCTTGGAGGTCATGGCGGCGGCGACGGCCTTCTCCCAGTCGTTCTCGCCCTCTGCGTGCATGAGCCCGCCGACGTTCTGCGCGCCGGTCTCCTCCAGGAGCCGTACGGCGGTCGCGATGTAGTCGGGCGAGAGCATGCCGTGGCCGTCGACCCGGACCACCACCGGATGGCGGGACGCCTTGATCGCCGCGTTCAGGGCGGCGGGGGTGCGGCCCGTGGGGTTGGGGACCGTATGCACCCGGGGGTCCTCCGCCACCAGTTCGGCGGCGATCTCGTCGGTGCGGTCCGTGGACGGGCCGAGCGCGATCACCACCTCCGTCTCACCGTCGTACTCCTGCTCCAGGATGTGCCGTACGGCATTGCGCAGATGGCGTTCCTCATTGAGCACCGGCATGATCACGGAGACGGCCGGGAGCTGATGCGGGGGCATGGCACCTCGGGGTTCGGGGGCCGGGCCCCAGGAGACTGGCGGCGGGAGCCCCAAAAGACTGCGGTTTCCGGGCCACGTTACCGCGAATGGGGGACGCCGGAACGCGCCGCCCGGGTGGCAGCGCCCCGTACGGGCGGCGTGGGGCCGCCAAGTCGATCGTCGTATGGGCCTACGGTGAGGCGATTCCGCCCAGCCCGCCGAAGTTCACGGAGGTCCCCTTCAGTGAGTGCACCGGCCCGATCGCCGCGCCCGTCGCGCCCCCGCTCCCGCCGCCCGCGCTGGGGGCTGCGGCTGGCCACGGGCGGCGCCTGTCTGGTGCTGGCGGTCAGCGGCATCGGGCATCTGCTGGTCAGGGAGCTCGATTCCGGGATCCACCGGGTGGACGCCTTCGGCGGCCTGGACAACCGGCCGAAGAGCACCGGCGGGGGCGTCAACTTCCTCGTGGTCGGCACGGACGGACGGGAGAAGATCACGCCTCGGGAGAAGGCGCTGTACCGGCTGGGCGGAGCCCCCTGCCGCTGCACGGACACGATCATGCTGATGCATCTGTCGGGCGACCACCGCCGGGTCAGCGCGGTCAGCCTGCCCCGCGACTCGTACGCCAGGATCCCCGCGTACACCGACGCCACCGGCAAGCGCCATCCGAGCCATCCGCGGAAGCTCAACGCCGCGTACGCCGAGGGCGGGCCGAGCCTGACCGTGCGCACCGTGGAGCATCTGACCGGCGTCCATATCGACCACTACCTCGAGGTGGACTTCACCAGCTTCATGAAGACGGTCGATGTACTCGGCGGGGTGAAGATCTGCACCGCGCGACCGCTCAAGGACGACCACACCGGTCTTGACCTGCCGGCCGGCACCCATGTGCTGAACGGCGGCCAGGCGCTGCAGTACGTCCGCTCCCGGCATGTGGACGGCACCTCCGACCTGGGCCGGATCCAGCGGCAGCAGCGCTTCATGGCGGCCGTGGTCCACCAGACCACCGCCGGGGGCATCCTGCTCAACCCGGTGCGGTTCAACCGGGTGGCCGGGGCGCTGCTGGGCTCGGTCCGTGCCGACCACGGCTTCAGCGCGGAGGACATGGTCGCCCTGGGGCGGGCCATGAGCGGGGTCACCCCCGAGTCCTCGGAGTTCGCCTCGGTCCCGGTGGTGCTGCCCGGTGTGCCGGTGAAGGGGGTCGGCTCCACGCTCCGCTGGAACCAGGCCAAGGCCGAGCGGCTCTTCACCACCCTCCGCGAGGACCGGCCGCTCGTCACCCACCGCCCGAAGCGTGTCCGGGCCACCCCGGTCGACGTGGACCCGGCCCGGATCCGGGTGCATGTGCTCAACGGCACCAATACGACGGGGCTCGCCCGCCGCGCGGACCGCGCGCTGCACGCCACCGGCTTCGCCACCACCGGCTCCCCCGCCGACGCCGCGACCCCCGACGTCCGGCACACGGTGATCGCGTACGACCCCGTCTGGGACCGCTCGGTGCGCTCGCTGGCGGCGGCGCTGCCCGGGGCCCGGCTGAAGCCGGTGGTCGGGCAGGGCGCGGTGATGCAGATCACGATCGGCGGGGACTACAAGGGCGTACGGCCGGTGCGGGTCGAGGTGCCGAAGACCGACACCGCCGGGTTCGGGACCGTCACCGGCGACGAGGTCGTCTGCCCTGAGGGCGGCGCCACCCGCTCCCTCTGACCCTGGGGGGTCACGGCCGGTCGGCGCTGCGCCCCGGGGGGTCACGGCCGGTCGGCGCTGACCCCGGGGGTCACGGCCGGTCGGCGCCCTCGGTGGCGTGGTCGGCGCGCCCGGCGGTGCGCTGGGCGCGGAGCTCCTTGATCGCGCGGCGGCGGGCCAGCCGGTGGGTCCGGCGGATCTCGGCCTCCTGGCAGCGCCGCTTGTCCCGCTCGCTCTCCGGGATGACCGGGGGCACGGGCCGGGGCTTGCCGTCGGCGTCGACGGCGGCGAAGACCAGATAGGCGCTGCCGACCTGGGTGGCGGGCGTGGACTCGTTCCACCGCTCGGCGAGCACCCGCACCCCGATCTCCATGGAGGACCGGCCGGTCCAGTTGACCTGGGCCTTCACATGGACGAGGTCGCCGACTCTGACCGGTTCGAGGAAGGCCATCTCGTCCATCGACGCGGTGACCGCGGGCCCCTCGGAGTGGCGGCCGGCGACCGCTCCGGCGGCGTCGTCCACCAGCTTCATGATCACGCCGCCGTGGACGGTCCCGAGGAGATTGGTGTCACTGCCGGTCATGATGTGTGACAGCGTGGTACGAGAGGCGGAGGTGGGCTTTCCCGGAAGCTCCGGTTCCGCACCCTGGGCCGGTTTGGTCATGTCGTCCACCTTATGCGGACCACATTCTTATCAGGTCTGCAACAGCCCTGCCGCGATCCGGCACCCGCCCTGTAATGCGACCCACCCGACCAGGCACACTGCATTGCATGAGCGAATGGCCCCAGGGATGGTCCGGCGACGGTAGCGGCCGGTACGGACGTGGTAGCGGCAGCGCCGAGCCGGAAGGGGCTCGTGCCATGCCACAGGTGAGGCGCGGCGCGCCCGGTGCGGGCGCGCCGCCGCCGTACGACGAGCCACCGCTGCCGCCCGACCTCTCGCCCCAAGGCACCGTTCCGCGGCAGCAGGCGTCCCAGGGCTATGACGACTACGACGACGGTTACAACACCGGTCAGGTCTACGGCGGCGGCAACGGCCCCGGTGGCCCCGGCGGCCCCGGCCCGCGCCCGGTGAGGCCGAAGAACTGGAAGCGCCGGATAACCATCGGCCTGGTCACCCTGATCGTCCTACTGCTCGCCGTCGGCATCGGCACCTACCTCTGGGCCGACTCCAAGCTCCGCAACGAGGTGGACCTGAGCAAGGTCGAGGACCGGCCGGGCGGCGGCAAGGGCACCAACTACCTGATCGTGGGTTCGGACAGCCGCGAGGGCATGTCCGACGAGGACAAGAAGAAGCTGCACACCGGCTCGGCCGACGGCCGCCGCACCGACTCCATGATCCTTCTCCATGTCGGTGAGAACGGGAACACCATGGTCAGCCTCCCGCGTGACTCCTGGGTCACCATCCCGGCCTTCACCGGCTCGGAGAGCGGCCGGCGGATCCCGCAGAGCCAGAACAAGCTGAACGCCTCGTTCTCCTCCGAGGGCCCGGGACTGCTCGTCCGCACGATCGAGTACAACACCGGTCTGAAGATCGACCACTACGCGGAGATCGGCTTCGACGGCTTCGCCAACCTGGTGGACGGCGTCGGCGGCGTCGACATCGACATCCCGCAGGACATGAAGGACAAGAAGTCCGGCAATGACCTGAAGAAGGGCAAGCAGACGCTGAACGGCCAGCAGGCGCTCGCCTTCGTCCGGCAGCGCTACGGCCTCGCGGGCGGCGACCTGGACCGCACCAAGAACCAGCAGAAGTTCCTGTCCGCGCTGGCCAACAAGGCGGCTTCGCCGAGCACGATCATGAACCCGTTCAAGCTCTACCCGACGATGGGCGCCGGCCTGGACAACCTGGTCGTCGACAAGGACATGAGCCTGTGGGACGTGAAGGACATGTTCTTCGCGATGAAGAGCGTCTCCGGCGGCGAGGGCAAGCAGATGAACATGCCAATCTCCAACCCCGGCCTGGCCACCTCCAAGGGGAGCGCGGTGCAGTGGGACATGGCCAAGGTCAAGCAGCTGGTGGGCGAGCTGAAGAACGACGAAAAGGTCACCGTCTCCAGCAACTGATCCGGACCACCACAGAAGACCGCTGCCGGGCCCGTCGGGCCCGGCAGCGGTCTTCTGTCTTCGAGGGCTACGGAAGGGAAGACAAGACTACGGAAGGGAGGACTACGGAAGGTTGCGCGCCATCACGATGCGCTGGACCTGGTTGGTGCCCTCGTAGATCTGCGTGATCTTGGCATCGCGCATCATCCGCTCGAGCGGGTAGTCGCGGGTGTAGCCGTAGCCGCCGAGCAGCTGGACGGCGTCCGTGGTGATCTCCATCGCGGCGTCGGAGGCGTAGCACTTGGCCGCGGCGCCGAAGAAGGTCAGATCCTCCTTGCCGCCTCCGAGTGCCACCCGCTCGGACCGGGCCGCCGCCGCGTAGGTGAGCTGCCGGGCGGCCTCCAGCTTCATCGCCATGTCGGCGAGCATGAACTGGACGCCCTGGAAGTCGCCGATCGGCTTGCCGAACTGCTTGCGCTCCTGGACGTACCCCTTGGCGTAGTCGAGCGCGCCCTGGGCGATGCCGAGGGCCTGGGCGGCGATGGTGATCCGGGTGTGGTCGAGGGTCTTCATGGCGGTGGCGAAGCCGGTGCCCTCGGCGCCGATCATCCGGTCGGCGGGGACGCGGACGTTGTCGAGGTAGACCTCGCGGGTCGGGGAGCCCTTGATGCCGAGCTTCTTCTCCGGGGCGCCGAAGGAGACGCCCGGGTCGGACTTCTCGACGACGAAGGCGGAGATGCCCTTGGAGCGCTTCTCGGGGTCGGTGACGGCCATCACCGTGTAGTACTCGGAGACCCCGGCGTTGGTGATCCAGCGCTTGACGCCGTTGAGTACGTAGAAGTCGCCGTCGCGGACCGCCTTGGTCTTCATCCCGGCCGCGTCCGAGCCCGCGTCCGGCTCGGAGAGGCAGTACGAGAACATCGCGTCGCCCTTGGCGAGCGGGGCCAGGTACTTCTTCTTCAGCTCCTCGGAGCCGGAGAGGATGACCGGCAGCGAGCCCAGCTTGTTCACCGCGGGGATCAGGGAGGAGGAGGCGCAGACGCGGGAGACCTCCTCGATGACGATCACGGTGGCCAGCGCGTCCGCGCCCGAGCCGCCGTAGGACTCGGGGACGTGCACCGCGTGGAGGTCGTTCGCGACCAGGGCGTCCAGCGCCTCCTGGGGGAAGCGGGCCTCCTCGTCGACCTCGGCGGCATACGGGGCTATCTTCGCCTCGGCGAGAGAGCGGACGGCGTCCCGGAGCATGTCGTGCTCTTCGGACGGCCGGTACAGGTCGAAGTCGTTCACCGAGGACGTCAAGCCTCTCACTCCCCATAGAGCGCTAACTACCGTTAAGTAACTGAATTCTAGGGGCGAGGCCCCGATAGGTATACGTGAGCTACCTGACAGAGTCGGCTGAGCCCGTCCCCCGGTCCCGACTATGCTCAGGCACCGCATCTGCGATCGACCGTTCTGGAGCACTGCATGGCCCTCAAGATCACCGTGATCGGCACCGGCTACCTCGGCGCCACCCACGCAGCGGCCATGGCGGAGCTGGGCTTCGAGGTGCTGGGCCTCGACGTCGTGCCCGAGAAGATCGCGATGCTCACCCAGGGCCGGGTGCCGATGTACGAACCCGGGCTCGAGGAGCTGCTGCGGCGCCACACCGTGGGGATCGAGGGGTCCAGCGGGCGGCTGCGCTTCACCACCTCCTACGAGGAGGCCGGGGAGTTCGGCGACATCCACTTCATCTGCGTGAACACCCCGCAGAAGCACGGCGAGTACGCCTGTGACATGAGCTATGTGAACTCCGCGGTGGAGTCGCTGGCCCCGCATCTGCGCCGCCCCGCGCTGGTCGTGGGCAAGTCCACGGTGCCGGTCGGCAGCGCCGACCTGCTCGCGGCCCGGCTGGCCGAGCTGGCCCCGGTGGGGGCGGACGCGGAGCTCGCCTGGAACCCGGAGTTCCTGCGCGAGGGGTTCGCCGTCCAGGACACCCTGCACCCGGACCGGATCGTGGTCGGCGTCGCGGGCGACCGGGCCGAGAAGCTGCTCCGCGAGGTGTACCAGACGCCCATCGGCGAGGGCTCGCCCTTCGTGGTGACCGACTTCCCGACCGCCGAGCTGGTGAAGGTCGCGGCCAACTCCTTCCTGGCGACCAAGATCTCCTTCATCAACGCGATGGCCGAGGTCTGCGAGGCCGCGGGCGGCGACGTGGTCAAGCTCGCCGAGGCCATCGGCTACGACGAGCGGATCGGCAAGAAGTTCCTCCGGGCCGGGATCGGCTTCGGCGGCGGCTGTCTGCCGAAGGACATCCGGGCCTTCATGGCGCGCGCCGGTGAGCTCGGCGCCGACCAGGCGCTGACCTTCCTCCGCGAGGTCGACTCGATCAACATGCGGCGCCGCGGCCATATGGTCGAGCTGGCCCGCGAGGCCGTCGGCGGCGCCTTCCTGGGCAAGCGGGTCGCGGTGCTGGGCGCGACCTTCAAGCCGGACTCGGACGACGTCCGGGACTCCCCCGCGCTCAACGTGGCCGGTCAGATACAGCTCCAGGGCGCCCAGGTGACCGTCTTCGACCCCAAGGGCATGGAGAACGCCCGAGCCCTCTTCCCGACCCTCGCCTACGCCCCGACCGCGGCCGCGGCGGCGGAGGGCGCCCATGCGGTGCTGCACCTCACCGAGTGGCGCGAGTTCCGCGAGCTGGACCCGGCGAGCCTCGGCAAGGTCGTCGCCGAGCGCCGCATCCTCGACGGGCGCAACGCGCTGGACCCCGACGTCTGGCGGGACGCCGGATGGACGTACCGGGCGCTCGGGCGCCCGATGGCGTAGGACCAAGGCTTCCCGTTTGACGGGGCCCGTTCGGTCAACCCGGGACGGGACCCGAGGAGGAGCCATGGCCATCGCCAAGTTGATCGTCACCGCCGTCGACTGCCCCGACCCCACCGCGCTCGCCCACTTCTACCAGCGGGTGCTGGGCGGTGAGATCAAGAACGAGGGGAAGCCCTGGGTTGATCTCCACCTGCCCGACGGGGCACGGCTGGCCTTCCAGGAGGCGCCCGGGTTCGTGGCGCCGAGCTGGCCGTCGGCGAAGGAGTCGCAGCAGCTGCACTTCGATCTGCGGGTGACCGATATGGCAGCGGCGCAGGAGCGGGTGCTGGCGCTGGGGGCCCGGCCGCTGGACCTCGACGACGAGGGCGGGAAGCGGGACTTCCGCGTCTTCGCCGACCCGGCGGGGCACCCCTTCTGCCTGATTCATCCCTGACCCGTCCCTGAAAACCCTCCGCTCCCGCCGGAGGGCGTCCGGTGGGAGCGGAGAGGGATGCTCTCAACGGCGGGGGCGGCGGCCCTTCTCCTGCTTCGGCGGGGTCTGGCCGGCGCCCGGGAGGGTCGGCTTGGGCAGGTTCTCGACGTCCTTCTTCGCCTGCTCCAGCTGCTCGGCCGTGTCATCCGGCAGCCTCGGCGGCTTCGGCGCGGCGTGCGAGAAGCCGAAGACGGAGGTGAGGTCGCCGAAGGAGCGGCGGCGCCACCGGCTGATGTTGGGCTCCTCGACGCCGGTCAGCCGCTCCAGGAAGCGGAGCACCGAGGTGTGGTCGAACGCCTCGCCCGCGGCCCAGCCGCCCACCGTCCACGGCGAGACGATCAGGCAGGGCACCCGGAAGCCGCCGCCGATGGGCAGACCGCCCACGAACTCGTCCACGGTCCCGGCCTTGGGAGTGGGCGGCGGGACATGGTCGAACAGCCCGTCGTTCTCGTCGTAGTTGAGGATGAAGACGGTCTTGCGCCACACCTCGGGGTTGGAGGCGATCGCCTCGATCTTGGAGGCGACGTAGTCGGCGCCGGCGGCGGGCAGATAGTCCGGGTGCTCGGACTGGGTGCTGGTGGGGATGATCCAGGAGACGGTCGGCAGCCGGTCGTTGCGGGCGTCCTCCTCGAAGGTCCCGGCGGGGCTGACGGTCATGCCGCGGTCGTACAGCGGATCGCCGGGCCCCGCATCCCGGAACTGCTGGAACTGCTCCAGGAGGTTGCAGCCGTAGTCGTCCTCCTCCTGGTACACCTTCCAGCTGATCCCGGCGTTCTGAAGCCGCTCGGCGTACGTCGTCCAGCGGTACGGCTTGGGCGCCTTGTTCTCCAGGACCGGGCCGCCCTTGACGCCGGCCGGGTCGATGGTGCCCGTCATCCAGTACAGCCGGTTGGGCCAGGTGGGGCCGAAGACCGAGCAGAAGTAGTTGTCGCAGATGGTGAACGCCTCGGCGAGCGCGAACTGGAACGGGATGTCCGCACGGGTGTGGTAGCCCATGACGTACGGACCGTTCTCGCCGTCGGCCTTACGGTGCGCGGGCAGCCACTTGTCCATGGCGCCGTTGTTCCACGCCTCGTGCTGCACCGACCAGGCGTGGCTGGTGGAGGGGATCGCCTGGGCGCTGGTGGAGTGGGTGTCCAGGTGGAACGGGAGCAGATAGCCGTCCGGGTTCTCCTCGTCCGGCTGGTAGAAGACGGACTTGCCGGTGGAGAGGGTCAGGGCGTCCGGGTCGGCGAAGCCGCGGACCCCCTTGAGGGTGCCGAAGTAGTGGTCGAACGAGCGGTTCTCCTGCATCAGCAGGACGACGTGCTCGATGTCGTGGAGGGAGCCGCCCTTGGCCGGGCCGGCGGCTATCGCCTGCTGCACACTGGGCGGCAGCAGCGACGCCGCCGCGCCCGCACCGAGCGTGCCGGCGGCGGCACCGAGGAGTCTACGGCGGGTGAAGTCGGGCATAACGCCTCTTTCTCGTTGAGCGCGTGAGAGATCGTCAGACCGCTTCGACTGTCTCGCCCGCAAGGCAACGAGGAAGAGGAGCATTACGTGAACGATGCATCAAGGCATCGCAAAGGCACCAAGGGCCGCTAAAGGGGCTGTTGGTGTGTCAGGTGGTGTCGATGCCGTTC
The DNA here is from genome assembly GCF_017874715.1 of Streptomyces iranensis. Lineage (GTDB taxonomy): Bacteria > Actinomycetota > Actinomycetes > Streptomycetales > Streptomycetaceae > Streptomyces > Streptomyces iranensis. The sequence goes on from NZ_JAGGLR010000034.1 coordinate 47,126, forward strand.
AGTTACTCGGCGGCGTCCGGCTCGGCGGCGTCCGACTTGGCGGCATCCGGCTCGGCGGCGTCCAGTTGGTCGATCGTCGCGATGGACGGGCCGCGTGTGGTTTGTGCCGCGCGTGCCGCGTCCTCTGCGCCGCGCAGCGTACGGACCGCGTTCTGCCAGGTCAGCTTGGCCAGGTCGGCCGGTGACCAGCGGCGGTCGAGGAGCTCGGCCACCAGGTTCGGATAGCCCGCGACATCGCCCAGGCCCTCCGGGGTGAAGGCGGTGCCGTCGAAGTCGCCACCGATGCCGATGTGGTCGATGCCCGCCACCTCGCGCATGTGGTCGAGGTGGTCGGCGACGGTCGACACGGTGGCCATGGGGCGCGGGTTGGCCTCCTCGAAGGCGCGCTGCACCTTCATCGCGGCGGGCGTCATCTCCAGCGGATGCAGCCCGTGGGCGCGCATGTTCTCGTCCGCCTCCCGGGTCCAGGCGACCGCCTCGGGTAGCACGAACTTGGGCACGAAGGTGGCCATCGCCACGCCCCCGTTGGCGGGCAGCGACTCCAGCACATCGTCCGGGATGTTGCGCGGATGGTCGCAGACGGCGCGCGCGGAGGAGTGCGAGAAGACCACGGGCGCCTCGGTCACCCGGAGCGCGTCCCGCATGGTGTCGGCCGAGACATGCGAGAGGTCGACGAGCATGCCCAGGCGGTTCATCTCGCGCACCACCTCCTCGCCGAAGCGGGTGAGGCCGTGTGCCTTCGGTTCGTCGGTCGCCGAGTCGGCCCAGGGGACGTTGTCGTTGTGGGTGAGCGTCATATAGCGCACGCCGAGGTCGTAGAGGGTGCGCAGGGTGGCCAGGGAGCAGTTGATGCTGTGGCCGCCCTCGGCGCCCATGAGGGAGGCGATGCGGCCCTCGGTCCGGGCCGCCTCCATATCGTCGGCGGTGACGGCTGGGCGCAGGTCGGTCGCGTACCGGTCGGTGAACCGGCGGACGACATCGATCTGTTCGAGGGTGGCGCTGACCGCCGTGTCGCCCTGGAAGTCGGAGCGGACGAATACCGACCAGAACTGGGCGCCTACGCCGCCCGCCCGGAGGCGGGACAGGTCTGTGTGGGTGTAGGCGGTGAGGTCGGTGGCCATGTCGCGCTGGTCGAGGTCGTAGCGGACCTGCTCGCGCAGGGCCCAGGGGAAGTCGTTGTGGCCGTCCACGATGGGGTGAGTGGCCAGCAGGTCGTGGGCTTGCGCGAGGTGATCGGTCATCCTCGTAGTTTCGCGTGGGGCGCGGCGGAAGTCACGTGTTGTGGGCGTGTGTGGGGTGGGGGCTCCGCCCCCGGACCCCCGCCGCGGGCTCCGCCCCCGGACCCCGCTCCTCAATCGCCGGAGGGGCTTGAATTACCCCGCTGGAGCTTGAATACGGTTCAGTGGCCGAAGCCGAACGAACCCGCCCCGCCCACCTTCGCCCGCAGGCGCTTGCCCTTCTCCGTGGCCTGGGCGTTGAGTTCGCTCTGGAACTCGCGCATCCGGGACTGGAGCCCGGCGTCGTGCGCGGCCAGGATGCGGGTGGCGAGCAGACCCGCGTTGCGGGCTCCGGCCACGGAGACGGTGGCCACCGGCACGCCCGCGGGCATCTGGACGATCGACAGCAGGGAGTCCATGCCGTCGAGGTACTTCAGCGGTACGGGCACCCCGATGACCGGCAGCGGGGTGACGGACGCGAGCATGCCCGGGAGGTGGGCGGCGCCGCCCGCGCCGGCGATGATCGCCTTGAGGCCGCGGTCCGCCGCGTTCTCGCCGTAGGCGACCATCTCGCGGGGCATGCGGTGTGCCGAGACGACATCCACCTCGTACGGGACCTCGAACTCGTCGAGGGCCTTGGCCGCTTCTTCCATGACGGGCCAGTCGGAGTCGGAGCCCATGACGATGCCGATCACAGGAGCGCTCATTCGGTGATGGTCCCTCGGAGGTAGTCGGCGGCGTGGCGGCCGCGCTCGCGGACGTCGGCCAGGTCGTCGCCGTAGGTGTTGACGTGGCCGACCTTGCGTCCGGGCTTCACGTCCTTGCCGTACATATGGATCTTGAGCGCCGGGTCGCGCGCCATGCAGTGCAGATACGCCCCGTACATGTCGGGGTAGTCGCCGCCGAGCACATTGGTCATCACCGTCCACCGCGCGCGCGGGCGCGGGTCGCCCAGCGGGAGGTCGAGCACGGCGCGTATGTGGTTGGCGAACTGGGAGGTGACGGCGCCGTCCTGGGTCCAGTGGCCGGAGTTGTGGGGGCGCATGGCCAGCTCGTTGACCAGCAGCCGGCCGTCGCGGGTCTCGAAGAGCTCGACCGCGAGATGGCCGACCACCCCGAGCTCGGCGGCGATCTTCAGCGCCATCTCCTGCGCCTGGCCGGACAGCTCCTCGGAGAGGCCGGGGGCGGGGGCGATCACGGTGTCACAGACCCCGTTCACCTGGATCGACTCCACGACCGGGTAGGCGACGGCCTGGCCGTGCGGGGACCGTACGACATTGGCGGCGAGCTCGCGGGCGAAGTCGACCATCTCCTCAGCGAGGACGGGAACGCCCGCGCGGAACGGCTCGGCCGCCTCCGCCACGCCGCGGACGACCCAGACGCCCTTGCCGTCGTAGCCACCGCGCACCGTCTTGAGGACGACCGGGTATCCGTCGCCCTCCTCCTCCGCGAATCGCGCCACGTCCTCGGGGTCGGCCACGATGCGGTGGCGGGGGCACGACACACCGGCCGTACGCAGCCGCTCGCGCATCACGCCCTTGTCCTGGGCGTGCAGCAGCGCCTCGACCCCGGGGCGGATGACCACGCCGTCCGCTTCCAGGGCGCGCAGATGCTCGGCCGGGACATGTTCGTGGTCGAAGGTGACCACCTCACAGCCCTGTGCGAAGGCACGAAGGGTGTCCAGGTCGCGGTAGTCGCCGATGACGACATCGCTGACCACCTGGGCCGCCGAGTCCTGGGGGGTGTCACTGAGCAGCTTGAACCTGATACCGAGGGGGATGCCCGCCTCATGGGTCATACGGGCGAGCTGGCCGCCGCCGACCATGCCGACTACCGGGAATGTCACCCTCCCAGGGTAACTTCCCCGTTCGACCGGCCCTGACCTGCGTTGGAGGAACCTCCACATATTCCGCCGGGCCCAGCATCGCGGCCTGAAGGGCGCGGGGCGCGGCCGCTGGTTAGCATGGGGTGATTGACGACGCCGACGGGACGGGGCTGAACGATCACCATGAGTGGACGGAGCACACTCGGTGGGCTGCGTGCCCGGATGGGGCAACTGACCCGCGAGATCGCGAAGTTCGGGGTGGTCGGCGGTGCCGGCGTCTTCGTCAATCTCGCGGTGTTCAACCTGGTGCGCGGGGTCACCGAACTCCCCGTGGTGCGGGCCAGCATCGTGGCCACGGTGGTCGCCACCTGCTTCAACTACCTGGGATACCGGTACTTCACCTACCGGGACCGCGACAAGCAGGGCCGCACCAAGGAGCTCAGCCTCTTTCTGCTGTTCAGCGCCATCGGCCTGATCATCGAGAACGGTGTGCTCTACACCGCCACATATGGCTTCGGGTGGGACAGCTCACTCCAGAGCAATGTGTTCAAGTTCCTCGGCATCGGCCTGGGCACCCTCTTCCGCTTCTGGTCCTACCGGACCTGGGTGTTCCGGACGCTGCCCGCGCGGGAGGCCGTCGAGCGCGCGGAGGCCTTCCTGTCCGAGGCGCCGCCCGCCCAGGCCACCCGGAAACAGACGGTCCGGAAGTAGCGCCCCGCGGGACGGCAGGGCCGCTCAGGAGGCCGAGGGGTCCTCGGCCTCCCGGCTGAGGAAGAGCGCGAACACCGGCGGATGCTGCTGGAGCAGCTCCAGCCGGCCGCCGTCCGCCTCCGCCAGGTCCCGCGCCACGGCGAGCCCGAGCCCCGTGGAGTTGCGTCCGCTGACCGTCCGCTCGAAGACCCGCGCCCCCAGGTCCGGCGACACTCCCGGCCCCTCGTCGGAGACCTCCACCACGGCCTGGTTGCCGGTGACGCGCGTACGCAGCGCGACGGTGCCGTCACCGTGCATCAGCGAGTTCTCGATCAGCGTGGCCAGCACCTGCGCGACCGCGCCCGGGGTGCCCACCGCGCGCAGCCCCTTCTTGCCCGAGCGCACGATGGCGCGGCCCTCGCTGCGCGAGGCCGGGCGCCACTCCTCGATCTGCTGCTTGACGACCTCGTCCAGGTCGAAGGCGACCGCGGAGCCGCTGCGCGGATCGCGCGAATTGGTCAGCAGCCGCTGGACGACATCGGTGAGCCGCTCCACCTGGCCCAGCGCGATCGTCGCCTCCTCCTTGACCGTCTCCGGGTCGTCGGTGAGCGTGATCTCCTCCAGCCGCATCGACAGCGCGGTCAGCGGCGTACGGAGCTGGTGGGAGGCGTCGGCGGCCAGCCGCCGCTCGGCGGTGAGCATCCGGGCGATGCGCTCGGCGCTCGCGTCCAGGACATCGGCGACCCGGTCCAGCTCCGGCACCCCGTAGCGCCGGTGGCGCGGCCGGGGGTCCCCGGAGCCCAGCCGCTCGGCGGTCTCCGCGAGATCGGTGAGCGGGGCGGAGAGCCGGTGCGCCTGGCGTACGGCGAGGGCCACCGCGGCGAGCACGGCGAGCAGCGCCACCGCCAGGATGATCAGCATGGTGCGGCCGATCTCGCGGCTCACCGTGGAGCGGGACGCCTCGACCCGGACGACCTCGCCCTGCTCCCCCGGTTCCTCGGCGGAGATGACGCTGCCCGTGGGGCGCTTGCCGATCTCCACCGTGCGGTGGTCGGGCATCCTGATCACGGCGTAGCGGCCGGGCTCGATCTGCTCGCGCAGCACCCTGGGGGTGACCCCCTCGCCGCCCAGCAGCCTGCTGTCGACGATGCTGACCAGGCGCACGGCGTCGGAGCTCACGCTCTCCTGGGCGCTGTTCTCGATGGTCCGCGTCTCGACGATGACCAGCGACAGGCCGAAGACCGCGATGACGACGAGCACCACGGCCAGAGTGGAGTTGATCAAGCGACGGCGCATTGCCCTACCGTGTCAGCTCTGGTCAGCTTTTCTCGAATCTGAAGCCGACACCGCGGACGGTGGCGATATAGCGGGGGTTGGCCGCATCGTCACCGAGCTTCTTGCGCAGCCAGGAGATGTGCATGTCGAGGGTCTTGGTGGAGGACCACCAGGTGGTGTCCCACACCTCGCGCATCAGCTGATCGCGGGTGACCACCCGCCCGGCGTCCCGCACCAGGACCCGCAGCAGATCGAACTCCTTGGCGGTCAGCTGCAGCTCCTCGTCGCCCATCCAGGCGCGGTGCGACTCGACGTCGATCCGCACCCCGTGGGTGGCCGGCTGCTGTTGCTGCGTCTCGACGGCACCGCGCCGCAGCAGCGCCCGGACCCGGGCGAGCAGCTCGGCGAGCCGGAACGGCTTGGTCACGTAGTCGTCGGCACCGGCGTCCAGGCCGACCACCGTGTCCACCTCGTCCGCGCGGGCCGTGAGCACCAGCACCGGAAAGCCATGGCCCTCCGTACGGAGCCGACGGCAGACCTCGAGCCCGTCCATCCCGGGCAGACCGAGGTCGAGGACGATCAGATCGACGCCTCCTTGCAGACCGGCGTCGAGCGCGGTGGGTCCGTCCTCACGCACCTCGACCTCGTACCCCTCGCGGCGCAGGGCGCGGGCGAGCGGCTCCGAGATGGATGCGTCATCCTCGGCGAGCAGTACTCGGGTCATGGGGGTGATGGTAGTCCGCTGAGGTCGGAGCACGGGGCGCGTACGGCGCGACGGACGGAGCACGGAACGTTGCACGCCTCGCTCGTGAGGTATCTCTCACCGTCTCCAAAGGTGTCAAGAACGTGTCGTATGGTGAAACAACGTCTGCAGCACTCCTCCGGGGCCTTTGGTGGCGACGACGCACCCAAAGGTCTCTGTCATGTCCGGAACGGGACGAGGTCGGCACAACCGGCCCGGCCGCGCCCGGCCGCTCAGTCGCTCAGCCATCCCCCCACAGGGCGCTGGCCCCGCCTGGCAGCGCTCTCTGAGCACACAAGGAAACCACCATGGCGTCCAGCCTGACGAAGGGCGCCACCGCGCAGGGGACCCCTGCCGGCGGCAAAACCTTCTTCGGCCACCCCCGCGGCCTGGCCACTCTCTTCATGATCGAGATGTGGGAGCGGTTCAGCTTCTACGGCATGCGGGCCCTCCTCGTGGTCTATCTGATCTCCGGTGGCCCCGACGCCAAGGACGGCGGGCAGGGCGGCGGACTCGGGATGACCGAGGGCAACGCGGTGGCCATCTACTCGGTGTACCTGGCCATGGTCTATCTGCTGGCCATGCCGGGCGGCTGGTTCGGCGACCGGGTCTGGGGTCCGCGCAAGACGGTGGTGATCGCGTCCGGCGTCGTCATGGCCGGGCATCTGGCGCTCTCCGTCCCCGGCCAGGCGACCTTCTTCGCCGGCCTCGGCCTGGTGGCACTCGGCTCCGGTCTGATCAAGGCCAATATCTCGACGATGGTGGGCCAGCTCTACGACGGTCCGCAGGACCCGCGCCGGGACGGCGGCTTCACCATCTTCTACATGGGCATCAACCTCGGTGCCTTCGCCGCTCCCCTGGTGATCGGCACCGTCGGCCAGTCGTACAACTGGCACCTGGGCTTCGCGCTCGCCGCCCTCGGCATGGCGCTGGGTCTGGTCCAGTTCCTGATCGGCACCCGCCACCTGAGCGCGGAGAGCAGCACCGTCCCGACCCCGCTGGCGGCCGAGGAGCGCCGCTCCTGGCTGCGCAAGGCGATGATCTGGCTGATCGTGGCCGCGGTCTTCTACACCGGCGTGGTGCTCAGCGGCAGCTGGACCCTCAACTGGGTGCTGATCCCGATCACCATCCTCGGCCTGATCATCCCGACCGGGGTGCTGATCCGGATCAAGCGCGACCGGGAGCTCTCGGCGGTCGAGCAGACCAAGGTGAGCGGCTACATCTGGTTCTTCGTGGCCGCCGCCGTGTTCTGGATGATCTACGACCAGGGCGGTTCGACGATGTCGGCCTTCGCCGACTCCAAGACCGCGGACACGATCTTCGGGCTGCACTTCCCGTCCTCGTGGTTCCAGTCCGTCAACCCGCTGATGATCATGGCGCTGGCGCCGGTCTTCGCCTGGCTGTGGCTGTGGCTGGCGCGGCGTGACCGGGAGCCGAACACCACGCTGAAGTTCGCGATGGCCCTGGTCCTGGTCGGCGCCTCGTTCTTCGTCTTCGTCGTGCCGATGGGGATGGCCGGGGACGGGACCAAGGTCAGCCCGCTGTGGCTGGTGTCGATCTACATGATCCAGACGATGGGTGAGCTGTGCCTGTCGCCGGTCGGCCTGTCGGTGACCACCAAGATGGCACCGGCGAAGTACGCCAGCCAGATGATGGGCGTGTGGTTCCTGGCCGTGACCGCGGGCGACTGCGTCACGGGCCTGCTGTCCATCGCCGGGGTCGACCTGAGCGGGGTCGGGGTGATCGCACTGGAGGCGACGATGGCGGCGCTCGCGGGCTTCGCGGTCTTCATGTACCGGCGGAAGGTCGTGGCGTTGATGGCCGACGTCCACTGACGACCGTAAGGACGTCAGGAAGAGGGTCACGAGGGGCCCGGCGCGGGGAGATCCGCGCCGGGCCCTTCGCCGTTCCGTACGGGCGCTTTACGGGTTCAGCGGGTGGTGCCGCGCAGCTTGCGCCACGGGGTGAGGGTGAAGATGGCGCCGCCGAGCAGCACGGTGGTACCGGCGATCAGGGCGAGCGCCTTCAGCCCGCCGTGGTCGCCGGCACCGGTGTCGGCGAGCCCGCCGCTGGTGGCCGAACCGCCGCTGCTGCCCGAACCGCCGCCGGAGGTGCCGCCCCCGGAGCCGCTGCCGCCGCCGGTCGAGTCACCGCCGGTGGTGCCGCCGGGCTGGCCGGTGGTGTCCAGTTCCAGCGAGGCGCCGGGGTCCTTGGACGGGGTGCAGGTGGTGGTCGTGCCGAGCGCCTTGACCGTCAGCACGCCGGGGGTGAGCGTCGACTTGCCGCTCGCGCCCGGCTTGTAGGTGCCGGTGAGGTCGGGGATTTCGATCGGCTCGCCGGACTTGATGGGCTCCTTGTTGGTGGGCCCCGCCACGGCGACGGTGCCCTTGTCCGCGCCACCGACCTTGACGGCCATCGACGGCTTGACCGAATCGGCGGGGATGTCGGCCGGGCTGTCCATCACGGACTTGCCGAACTTCACGGTCAGCTCGAAGTTCCCGCCGCTCTTGGTGGCGTTGATCTGCACCGGGGAGGTCGCGTTCTTGTCGCCGATGGGGGTCTTGCAGGCGTACGCGACCTGAACCTCCTTACCGGTGTACGAATCGCCACCGCCGTCCCCGCCACCGGTGGTGCCGCTGGTCGTCCCGCTGGTCGTCCCGCTCGTGGTGCCACTTGTGGTGCCGCTGGTCGTACCGCTCGTCGTACCACTTGTGGTGCCGCTCGTGGTACCGCTGGTCGTCCCGCTCGTGGTGCCACTCGTCGTACCGCTCGTCGTGCCGCCCGGACCGCTGCCGCCGTCCGTCACCTTGATGGTCGCGGCTGCCTTGACGTCCTCCTTCGCCGAGCACTTGGTGTCCGTGGGCAGCGGCTTGCTGACGTTGATGTTGTAGCCGCCGGGCGTCAGCGTCACCTCTCCCGCCTTGGTGAGCTTCAGCTTCCCCTTCATATCGGAGAGCTTCATCTCCCCGCCCTTGGGGATCGCCGGGTTCTCCCGCGGCCCCTCCATGGCCAGTTCGCCGGTCTGGGCGCCGCCCACCGTGACGGTGCCGGTCGGCAGCACGGTGTTGGCCTCCAGGTCGAGGATGGGCGGGTTCTTGGAGGCGGCCTGCACCGTCTTCCACACCACCTCGACCTCGTCTCCGACCTTGGCCGTCTCCGGTGCCGTCACGGCCACGGTCGTGGTGCCCTCCACCGGGGGCAGCCCGGAGATGGGGGGCGGTAGGCACTCGGTCTGGTACGAGACCTCGGCGCCCTCCGCGCTGCCCGCGCCGAGCAGCACGCCCGCACCGCCGAGCAGCAGCGCGACGGCGGCCGCACTCACTCTTGGTCGCATCTCACGTGGTTCCTTTCGGGGTCGGTCGGATCTCCTCGGTCGGTGCGGAAATCTGGTGGTGCGGCCGAGCCTCCGGCGCGGTGTCCGGGGTGAACCAGGGCAGCGCCGGCGGTGCGCCGTCCGCCGCTGCCGGTCCGGACGGCGGCGACGAGGGCGGGAACGGGGGCGGTGGTGGCGCGGTCCGGGCCGTACGGGGCCGTACCTTGTCCACGACGGCCATGCCGATCCGGAAGACCGTCGCCGAGACCACCACGCACAGCAGGACCCAGAACAGCGTGACGCCCCAGGGCCGTCCCACCGCCCACGGCTGTTCGACAAGCAGCTTGTGGCCGTAGCGCAGTGAGACCAGATAGTCGCCATGGGCCCCGGCGGACAGTTCGACGTCCAGCTTGACCTGCGCCTTCTTCCCCGGCTGGATGGTCCCCCGCCAGCGCTGCTCCTCCCAGGAAGGGGCGAAGACGCCGTGCGAGCCGCCCACCTCGAAGACCGGGTCGCGGGCCGGGGTCGAGCCGAGATTGCCGACGGTGACCACGAGCTTTCGCCTGGGCGGTGCGCCGAACCAGGTCAGCAGCCCGCTGGAGCCGTCGAGCCGGGCCGAGAGCACACTCAGCCGCTCGCCTCCGGTCCGCTCCTTCGGCAGCGGCGCGACCGGGTGCCCGGCGACCTTGAACGCCACGTCCGCGGCGGCGGCCTCGCCGGTGACGGTCGCTATATGGATGACACAGGGGCAGGGTTTGGGCGGCTCGGACACCGGCAGCTTCTTGGTGAAGGTGCCGTCCTTGCCGACGGTGACCGCCCTGCCGTCGCCATTGGCGCACGAGTTGGTGCCGCCGATCATGTTCTGCCCGCAGATGAGCAGGGTGAGCAGGGCGCGCGGCCGCCAGCGGGTGCCGGTCACGGTGACCGTGCCGCCCGTGCCCGCCTCGGCCTTGGAGACCTTCGCGGCCGGGCTCTCGGCCGCCGCGGCGCCGCCCGTAAGGGGCGCGCCGAGGGTGAGGAGGACCAGGGCGAGCACGGTGAGCACGGCGGAGGGCCGGGCCGGGGTGCCTGGGTGTCGGCGTGCGTTCACGTGGTCGCTCCTGCCCCTGTGCGCTGCGGTTGCGGCTCCGGCTGCGGTTCCGGCTGCGGCTGCGATCGCGGTGTGCGGCGTCGGCGGCGTCGTCCGCGCAGCAGCCAGACGCCTCCCCCGGCGCCCGCCAAGGCGGTCGCCACCGGTGCGAGCAGCCACCAGGGAACGGCCGTGTAGCCGGCGGTCGCCGTGGCATGCGCGCCCCCGCCCGCGGTGGCCGTGAGCGTGACGTCCACCGAGTCGAGGGCGGGCGGGTCCGGCCAGCTCTCGGTGAGCCGCACGCGTTTGCCCGGCGGCAGCTCGACCGGCAGGGTGCGGGGGTCCCGGCGCAGCACCTGGCCGAAGAGCCCGTCGGCGCGTACGGCCAGCCGCGGGGTGAGCACGGTGTTGCCGCGGTTGACCAGGGCGTAGCGGATGGCCGCCCCGCCGCCGTGGTCCTGGACCGTCACGTCCTCGACGGAGAGGGCGGACAGCGTCGCGCCGCTGATCCGCAGCCGCAGCCGGACCGCGATCTCCCGGCCGCCGGAGGACACCATGACGGCGCCGGGGCGCTCACCGGGCGCCGCGTCGGAGGGGACGGTGACGGTGAAGGGGATGTCGGCGCGGGTGCGGGGCGGCACCGTCACCCGCCGCTCGGCGAGCGCGATCCGGGCGCCGTCGCCGCCGCGCAGCCGGACGGTGCGGGGGTGCTCGCCCCGGTTGGTGACCGAGAGCTTGTCCTCGAGCACGGCGCCGGGCCCGCCTTCGAGGTAGATGTACGGCCGGTCGCCCGCGCCCGGTGCGCCGCCGCCCCCGGCGGCGGGAGCCGCCGACCAGTCGGGCCCGGCGGCGGCCGCCGGGGAGGCCCACGGCACGGGGCTCACCAGGGACGCGGCCAGCAGGACCGGGGCACAGGCGCGGACGGCTCGGCGGACGGCCGGGCGGGCGGGCGGACGTACCGCCGGACGTACGGCTGCCCGCCCGGCCCTGCGTACGGCTGCCCGCACGGCCGGGGGGATGACGGCATGGACCGCTGCACGGATACGCGACGGCATCGGCGGCTCCTCGGCTGCCGCGCGCGTCAGGAGGTGGGACGCTGACGGCGGGTCAGCCAGAGCGCCCCGGCCACTCCGGCGAGCAGCACCGTGCCGCCGAGGGTGCCGAGCGCGACGGCGGAGTCCGTCGGTCCGGTCTGCGGCAGCTGGTCGTTGCCGGAGCCGCCCTGCGCACCGCCGGAGCCGTCCGATCCGCCCGTGCTCGTACCGCCTGTACTGCCCGTACCGCCGGTGGAGCCGGAGTCTCCGCCGCCGCCCGCGGCCTTGACGTCCAGCGTCAGCGAGGGCTTGGGGCTGTTGCCGGGGGTGCAGGTCGTGGTCGTGCCCAGCGCCTTGATGGTGAGGGTGGAGGCGGTGAAGGTGACCTTTCCGCTCTTCTTGGGGGTGTAGGTGCCCGACAGGTCACTGATCTTGATCGGGGTGTTGGCGGGGATGGCCTTGTCGTTGGCGGGCCCCGACACCGATACCGTGCCGCTCTCCGCTCCGCCCAGTTTGATGAGCGCGCTGGGGTGCATGGCGCCCTTGCCGAGCTCGACGGGGCTGGAGGAGACGCCCTTCTGGAAGGACATCGTGAGCTTGTAGGAGCCGCCGCTCGCGACGCTCTTGATGTCGATGGGCGATACGGCGCTCTTGTCGCCGATCGGCGTCTTGCACTTGTAGTCGACGTCCACGGTGTCGGCGTGTGCGGCCGGGGCGGTGAGCAGTACCACGGAGCCGGCCAGGGCCGCCGCGAGCGTGAGGGCGCCGCCACGGCCGGCCGGACGGCGTTGGTTGTGGGACACCACGAGATCCCCTCTCGTCAAGCGCCGCAGCCGGATGTAACTGACGGCACATCAGATTGGGCGCTGACGGTACGCCGGGGACCTTGTCAAGGGAAGACAAAGAGCACGCCGGATCGGCGTGGGGCGGGGAAGGGGTGAGCGAAAGCGGGATCGTGGCGCCGGAGCCGTGCTCTTCAGCCCGGCGCGGCGAGTTCGGCCCAGACCGTCTTGCCGGTTCCCTCCACGTTCCGCACGACCCCCCAGTCCAGGCACAGCCGCTGGACGATGAACATGCCGTGGCCGCCGGGCCGCCCGGCGCGGTGCGGGGTGCGCGGCGCGGGCGTACCCGTGCCGAGGTCCACGACCTCGAGACGGAGCACTTTGGCGTTGCAGCTGACGCGCAGCTCCTCGGGGCCTTCGGCGTGCAGACAGGCGTTGGTGACCAGCTCGGAGACGACGAGCAGCACATCCTCGGCGGCGGCCCGGTGGTCGGCGGTCGCGGCCGGAAGCCACCCCCAGTCGCGCAGCGCCTGGCGGGTGAAGTCGCGGGCACGCGGCACGGCCCCGCTGGCATCGATCAGATGGAGTCTGCGGATCTGGCGGGTCGGGCCGGCGGCCGGAGGGGCGCCGGCGGTCGGGGGGGCCGGTGGGGAGGCCGAAGCGGCGGGGCCGTCCGGGTCCGGGCCGCGGTCGCCCGGCGGGTACGGCCGCGTGGTGCTCATCAGCGCTTCACCTCACCGATTCACCGATTCAGGGACAAGGAATACCTGATCTCTTCAACAGTTTCAGCCTGTCTCCTGCCCGGCCATAGCGTGAGAACACCCACTACTTCCGCCCCATCGATGTGACGCGGGCAACGCATCGATGACCCATCGATGACACGCCGGAAACAGGAGTGAGCTATGTCACTCGACAAGAGCGGCATCAAGCGACTCATGCACGGTAAAGACGGCGTCCGCGCCCGTGATCTCGAACACCCGGGCAACGATCGGCAACATTCCGGCCAGGTGGACGCCGCCGCCCGCGGCCTCGGCCTTGAGCCGCGCGCCGAGGAGGACATTGAGCCCGGTGGAGTCGCAGAACTCCAGCTTCGAGCAGTCCACCACCAGCCGGACACGTCCCCCCTCCACGCATTTCTCAAGCGGCTCGCGCAGCACCTCGGCGGTGTGGTGGTCCAGCTCACCCGCCGGCGTGACGACCGCACTCGCCCCGTGGTGCCGAACCTCGACCTGAAGTCGGCCCTTGCTGGCGCTGCCGACCATCCCGCGGTCCATCTGCGCACCTCTTCTGGCGTCTCGTTGCTTTCGATTGCGCGCATCGAACCCTACGCCTTCTACCCGCTGCTCTGGTAGCCGAACATTTCGCATAGTTCGGCAAATATGGACAACGTGGACTTGCCACTTGGTGGCCGATGCAGGTAGGCGTAGAGGGTCACACCCGCTTACGGCCCGGCTTTGGAGGCGCCGCTCACCGGAGCAGCACGTTATGGCACCGGCAGCCATATGCCGAAGAACGATGGAGGAGACTATGTCACCCCGCCTCGACGACACGCGTACCGAACCCTCGGGGAGCACTCGGACCACCGTTTCGTCGGCTCCCCTGCCCGAGCAGTTCACCCCCGACGTTGACGCCTCGGCGACCGTTGGCCACCTCTTCGATGAACTGCCGGAATTGTCCGATCTGCCGGAGATACCTCCTTATGACACGGTAGCACCGGTAGACGCGAGGGCTCTGTCGAAGACCCTTTTCGAACGTCTCGAGGTGCTGGAGGAAGGCACTCACGAGTACGCCTATGTGCGTAACACCCTGGTCGAGCTCAACTTGGCGCTGGTCAAGTTCGCCGCCTCCCGGTTCCGCTCCCGCAGCGAGCCGATGGAGGACATCGTCCAGGTCGGCACGATCGGCCTGATCAAGGCCATCGACCGCTTCGAGCCCGGCCGTGGCGTGGAGTTCCCGACCTTCGCCATGCCGACGATCGTCGGTGAGATCAAGCGCTTCTTCCGCGACACCAGCTGGTCGGTGCGCGTGCCGCGGCGCCTCCAGGAGCTCCGTCTCGACCTGGCCAAGGCCGGCGACGAGCTGGCCCAGCGGCTCGACCGCGCCCCCACCGTCAGCGAGTTGGCCCAGCGGCTGGACATCAGCCCGGCCGAGGTCATCGAGGGCATGGCCGCGAGCAACGCGTACACCGCGAGCTCGCTGGACGCCCAGCCGGAGGAGGACGACTCCGAGGGCGCGCTGGCGGACCGGATCGGATACGAGGACCACGGGCTCGAAGGCATCGAGTACGTCGAGTCCTTGAAGCCGCTGATCGCCGATCTGCCTGCCCGTGACCGGAAGATCCTCTCCCTGCGCTTCGTGGCCAATATGACGCAGTCGGAGATCGGTGAGGAGCTGGGCATCTCCCAGATGCATGTCTCGCGGCTGCTGTCGCGCACCCTCCGTCGGCTCCGCAAGGGTCTGATGATCGAGGAGTGACGCCTCCGCAGACGGATAAGGGCCCGCCCCCGGATCACCCGGGACGGGCCCTTATCCGTGTGCCCCGCGTTCGTACGCGGCTCTGCCGTGCCGTCAGATCAGGGCCGTCAGATCAGAGTGCCCTCGTGCCACACCGCCGAGACCAGGGGCACGCCGGGGCGGTAGGCGAGATGCACATGGGACGGGGCGTCCAGCAGCGCCAGATCGGCGCGGGCGCCCGGACTCACCCGGCCCACGTCGGTACGGCGCAGGGCCCGCGCCCCACCGGCCGTCGCGGCCCACACCGCCTCGTCCGGCGTCATCCCCATCTCCCGTACGGCCAGGGCGACGCAGAACGGCATGGAGCTGGTGAAGGACGAGCCCGGGTTGCAGTCCGGGGACAGGGCGACCGTGACGCCCGCGTCGAGCAGCCGGCGCGCGTCCGGATAGGTCGAGCGGGTGGAGAACTCCGCCCCGGGGAGCAGGGTGGCCACCGTCTCGCCCTGGGCCAGCGCGTCGACGTCCTCCTCGGTCAGATGGGTGCAGTGGTCGGCGGAGGCGGCGCCCAGCTCGACCGCGAGTCGCACCCCGGGGCCGTAGGAGAGCTGGTTGGCGTGGACCCGCGGGATCAGCCCGCGCTCCTTGCCCGCGGTCAGGACGGCGCGGGCCTGGTCGCCGTCGAAGGCTCCCTGCTCGCAGAAGACGTCGATCCAGCGCGCATGCGGGGCGCAGGCGTCCAGCATCGGGCCGGTGACCAGATCCACGTACGCGGCCGGGTCGTCGGCGAACTCGGGGGCGACGATATGCGCCCCGAGGAAGGTCACCTCGTCGGTGTGGGCACCGGCGATGGTCAGGGCGCGGGCCTCGTCCTGCGAGGTCAGCCCGTAGCCGGACTTGATCTCGACGGTCGTGGTGCCCTGGCGGCGCGCCTCGGCCACATAGCGGCCGACGTTGGCGTGCAGCACGTTGTTCGAGGCGGCGCGGGTGGCGGCCACGGTGGTGCGGATCCCGCCGGCGCTGTACGGGCGGCCGGACATCCGGGCGTTGAACTCCTCGGTCCGGTCGCCCGCGAAGACCAGATGGGAGTGGGAGTCCACAAAGCCCGGAATGGCGGCCCGGCCACCGGCGTCGACCCGGTTGTCGGTGGCGGGTGCTTTGCTGGACTCACCGACCCAGGCGATGCGGTCGCCGTCGATGACGACGGCCGCGTCCCGGATCAGACCGAGGGGGCCTTCACCGAGGGAGGGGTCATTGGTGACCAGAGTGGCGATGTCGGTGATGGCCGTCGTGGGCGTCGCGGTCGTCATCGTGGGGGTGCTCTCCTTCGTCGGCCGTGCCGGTAGCGGCCGGGTCACGGTCCGTGCAGGGCTTCGATGGCCTCGGCCAGCGCTTGCGGCACACGCGGGACGAGCTGATGGGCGCCGTCCCGTACGACATGGCGGCCGCCGACCACGGTGTGCCGGACGTCCGCGCTGGTCGCCGCGAATACGGCGGTCTCCGCGCCCAGCCGGGGCGGCGGCCCCGCGGTGCGCACCGAGTCCAGCGCGATCGTGGTGAGGTCGGCGAGCGCGCCCACCTCGATCCGGCCCGCCTCCGCGCCCCAGCCGAGCGCCGCATGACCGTCCGCGGTGGCGGCCCGCAGCAGCTGGGCCGCGGTCCAGTGGCCCCGGGCGCGGGTGCGCAGCCGCTCGTCCAGCTCCATGGCGCGGGCCTCCTCCAGGATGTCGATCACGGCATGGCTGTCGCTGCCCAGCGAGAGCGGTGAGCCCGCGCTCTGCAGCTCGACGGCCGGGCCGATCCCGTCGGCGAGGTCACGCTCGGTGGTCGGGCACATACAGACTCCGGTGGCGGCCTGGCCCAGCAGCCGGATGTCGCCCGGGGTGAGGTGGGTGGCGTGCACGGCGGTGGTCCGCGGGCCCAGCACCCCGTGGTCGGCGAGCAGCCGGGTGGGGGTGAAGCCGTGTGCCTCCACACAGGCGTCGTTCTCCGCCGTCTGCTCGGAGAGGTGGACGTGCAGCGGCGCCGTGTGCTCGTCGGCCCAGCCGGACACGGTCGCCAGCTGGTCGACGGGGACGGCCCGCACCGAGTGGATCGCCGCGCCGATGCGGGTGTTGCCGTCGCCCTTCAGCCCGGAGACCCGCTCGGCCCAGGCCTCGGCCGTGCCGTCGGAGAAGCGCAGCTGGTGCTCGTTGGGCTCGGCCCCGAAACCGGAGGAGAGATAGCAGGTGTCGAGCAGGGTGATCCGGATACCGGCCTCGGCCGCGGCCGCGATCAGGGCCTCCCCCATCGCGTTGGGGTTGCCGTAGCGGGGGCCGCCGGGCGCGTGGTGGAGGTAGTGGAACTCCCCGACGCAGGTGATCCCGGCCATGGCCATCTCGGCGTAGACGGCACGGGCCAGCTCGAAGTAGCTGTCCGGGGTCAGCCGGTCGGCGACGTCGTACATCACCTCGCGCCAGGTCCAGAAGGAGTCCGGCGCGCCGCCATCGCGCTGCCGGTCGGCCTGGCCGTTCGCCTCGTCTTCCGCCTGGCCTCCCGGTTCGCCGTTCGCCCTGCCGTCCGCCTGGACGACACCGCGCAGGGCCCGGTGGAAGGCGTGGCTGTGGGCGTTGGCCAGGCCGGGGAGCGTCAGACCACGGAGGGTGACGGACCCGGCGGGCGGCCGCGGACTCCCGGGCACCACCGCCGTGATCCGCCCATTGGCCGCAGCCACGATCACCACGTCCGACCGCACGCTTCCGTCCACCCAGGCGTGCTCCGCCCAGTACGTCTGCGCCGTCAGTGACACGCCAGGCCCTCCAGTACCTCCGCGAGTGCGGCCACACCGGCGAGGCAATCGTCCTCGCCCGCCGTCTCCGCGGGTGAATGCGAGACGCCGGTGGGGTTCCTTACAAACAGCATGGCCGTCGGAACCGACGCGGACAAAATGCCGGCGTCGTGCCCGGCCCCGGTGGGGAGGATCGGGACGCCGCCGAGCAGCCCCGAGAGCTGGTCACGCAGGTCGTGGGCGAACTCCACGACCGGGGTGAAGGACTCCCGGGTGACCCGGACGTCCACCCCGTCGCGCTGTCCGCGCTCGACCGCGGCGCGCTCGATCTCGCCGACCACGGCGGCCAGGGTCTCCTCGTCGGCCGCGCGCGAGTCCAGCCAGCCGCGGACCAGGCTCGCGATCGCGTTGACTCCGTTGGGCTCGACGCTGACCTTGCCGAAGGTCGCCAGCGCCGCGGCGAGTTTCGCCTTCTTACGGGCGGCGAGGACGGTGTTGGCGTAGGTGAGCATCGGATCGCGGCGGTCCTCGATCCGCGTCGTCCCGGCGTGGTTGGCCTCGCCGTGGAAGTCGAACCGCCAGCGGCCGTGCGGCCAGATCGCGGAGGCGACGCCCACGGGGTTGTTTGTGTCGTCGAGGGCACGCCCCTGCTCGATGTGCAGCTCCACGAACGCCGCGATACGGGCCAGCCGCTCCGGATCGGGGCCGATCGCCTCCGGGTCGTATCCGGCCAGCTCCATCGCCTGGGGGAGGCTCCGCCCGTCCGCGTCGCGGAGGGCGTGGGCCTGGTCCCGGGTGAGCTGCCCCGCCGTGAGCCGGGAGCCTACGCAGGCCAGGCCGAAGCGGGCGCCCTCCTCGTCGCCGAAGTTGACGATGGCGAGCGGCTTTGTGGGCGCGACGCCGCGAGTTCGGAGCTCGTCCAGGGCGGCGAAGGAGGAGACCACGCCCAGCGGGCCGTCGAAGGCGCCGCCGTCGGGCACGGAGTCGAGGTGGGAACCGGTGACGACGGCGTCTCCCGCGGTGGGGTCGCCCAGCCAGGCCCATTGGTTGCCGTTGCGGTCCACTTCGTAGGTGAGGCCGCGGTTCTGGGCTTGCTCCTTGAACCACGTTCTGCAGTCGGCGTCCGCGTCTGTCCAGGCGTAGCGGCGGTAGCCGTTCGTTGTTGTGTCGCGGCCGATGGAGGCCAGGTCGCGCCACATGTCGTGGAACGACGCGCCGGTCGTGCGGGGTGCGCCCACTGCGGTCTGAGCCTCCGTTTCGTGTGCGGGTGCGGCCCGGTGGGTGGGTTGTGCCCACCCGTCCCTCCCCCAGCTACCGCTGGGAGGTGCCCCCTCCGCGGGACGATTGCCCACAACAGTCACTCTGTTTCCCTCATGGGAATGCGGACGTCGCGTTCGGCGGCCACTTCGTCCGCTCGGTCGTAGCCCGCGTCCACGTGGCGGATGACGCCCATGCCGGGGTCGTTCGTCAGGACGCGGCGGATCTTCTCGCCCGCGAGCGCCGTGCCGTCGGCGACCGTGACCTGGCCCGCGTGGATCGAGCGGCCCATGCCGACGCCGCCGCCGTGGTGGATGGAGACCCAGGAGGCGCCCGAGGCGACGTTGACCATGGCGTTGAGCAGTGGCCAGTCGGCGATCGCGTCCGAGCCGTCCAGCATGGCCTCGGTCTCGCGGTACGGGGAGGCCACCGAGCCGCAGTCCAGGTGGTCGCGGCCGATCGCCAGCGGTGCGGCGAGGGTGCCGTCGGCGACCATCTCGTTGAAGCGCTCGCCCGCCTTGTCGCGCTCGCCGTAGCCGAGCCAGCAGATCCGGGCGGGCAGTCCCTGGAAGTGGACCCGCTCCTCCGCCATCTTGATCCAGCGGGCCAGCGACTCGTTCTCCGGGAAGAGCTCCAGGATCGCCTTGTCGGTGGCCGCGATGTCCTTCGGGTCGCCGGACAGGGCCGCCCAGCGGAACGGGCCCTTGCCCTCGCAGAAGAGCGGCCGGATGTAGGCGGGGACGAAACCGGGGAAGGCGAAGGCGCGCTCGAAGCCCGCCAGCTTGGCCTCGCCGCGGATGGAGTTGCCGTAGTCGAAGACCTCGGCGCCCGCGTCCATGAAGCCGACCATGGCCTCCACATGCTTGGCCATCGACTCGCGCGCCCGCTGGGTGAAGTCGGCGGGCTTCTCGGCGGCGTACGAGGCCATCTCGTCGAAGTCCACGCCGACCGGCAGGTACGACAGCGGGTCGTGGGCGCTGGTCTGGTCGGTGACGATGTCGATCGGGGCGTTCATCGCGAGGAGCTGCGGGACCAGCTCGGCCGCGTTCCCCAGAACGCCGATCGACAGCGGGCGCCGGGCGTCCCGGGCCTCGGTCGCGAGCTGGAGCGCGTGGTCCAGGCTGTCGGCTCGGACGTCCAGGTAGCGGTGGTCGATACGGCGCTCGATGGCGCGCGGATCGCAGTCGACGCAGATCGCGACGCCGTCGTTCATGGTGACCGCCAGCGGCTGGGCGCCGCCCATGCCGCCGAGGCCCGCGGTGAGGGTGATGGTCCCGGCCAGGGTGCCGCCGACCCCTTTACCCATTGAATGCAGCTTCGCCGCCACGGCCGCGAAGGTCTCGTATGTGCCCTGGAGGATGCCCTGGGTGCCGATGTAGATCCAGGAGCCCGCGGTCATCTGGCCGTACATGGTCAGACCCAGCGCCTCCAGGCGGCGGAACTCCTCCCAGTTGGCCCAGTCGCCGACGAGGTTGGAGTTGGCGATCAGCACCCGCGGCGCCCACTCGTGGGTCTGCATGACGCCCACGGGGCGGCCCGACTGGACCAGCATCGTCTCGTCCTGCTTCAGCGTGCGCAGAGTGCGGACCATGGCGTCGAACGAACGCCAGTCACGGGCCGCCTTACCGGTGCCGCCGTAGACGACGAGCTTGTCGGGGTGCTCGGCGACCTCCGGATCGAGGTTGTTCTGCAGCATCCGCAGGGCGGCTTCCTGCTGCCACCCCCGGGCGCTGAGCTCTGCACCACGCGGCGCCCGTACGGGTCGCGGTCCTGTCATGGGCCAAGCCTCCCTGTGCCATCAACTGGTTCAACTGCGTCGACCACATCGGCTGGATCGACTTATTCACATCTTGATGCCGATGAATATGACTAGTCAATACCGTGGGGCTCCGCATACGGCCAGGTGGTTCAGCGGCGCGGGCTCACCGTGCTGGTCGCGGCCGACCCGCCCGGGGCCACGGGGTAGCGTCACCAGGTCGTGTCCCCACGCCCGCCGAGGAGCCCGTCGTGTCCCTCCCCGCCACCCACCGCGAGGTCCGTCTGGCGGCCCTGCCCGATGGGGAGCTCACCCCGGGTCACTTCGAGGTCGTCACCGCTCCCGTCCCCACCCCCGGCCCCGGTCAGGTGCTGGTGCGCAACCGGTTGATGAGCGTCGCCGCCGTGATGCGCCCGCTCACGCTGGCCGACCCGGACGCCCTCGGCCTGCCCCAGCTGCTGCACAAGGCCGGCGAGGTGATGCGGGGCGCGGCCCTCGGCGAGGTGGTCCGGGCTCCGGGCACGGATCTCGCCCCCGGAACCCTCGTCCGCCACCGCGCGGGCTGGCGCGAGTACGCGGTCCTGAACGCCCCCGAGGTGTCGCCCGTCGACCCCGAGGTGCTGCCGGACCCCGCCGCCCATCTCTCGCAGGGGTTCACCGCCTGGCTGGGGGTGGTGCGGGGGGCCGGGGTGCGGCGCGGCGACACGGTGTTCGTCACCGGCGCGGCGGGCGGAGTGGGCTCCCTGGCCGGGCAGTTCGCCCGGCTGCACGGTGCCAAGCGGGTCATCGGCTCCACCGGCTCCCGGCACAAGGCCGACCGGCTGACGCGGGAGCTGGGCTATGACGCGGTCGTCCTCCGCGGCGCCGGATCGATCGAGGAGCAGTTGCGCGCGGCCGCCCCCGAGGGCATCGACGTCCTCTTCGACACCGTCGGCGGCGAGCAGCTGCGGGCCGCCCTGGCGCTGGCCCGCCGCAACGCCCGGTTCGCCCTGGTCGGCGCGCTGGCCGCGCAGCTGTCCGACGACGCGCTGGCCCCGACCGCGATCAGCACCCTGGCCCTGATCGCCCGGAGCATCACGCTGCGCGGCATCAGCGCGGTGGACCACCAGGACGCCATGCCCGCGTACCTGAGCGAGTTCGGCCGGGCGCTGCGCGAGGGCGCGCTCACCTACCCGTACACCCGCCTGACGGGGATCGACCAGGCGCCTGGCGCGCTGTGCGAACTGGTGGCGGGCCGCCACCTCGGGGCGGTGCTGGTGGAGCTGTAGGGCCAGGTCGGCCCGGCTCGGGGGGCCGCGCTCCCCGCGACCGCACGGCCCCGCCCCCGGAGCGCCCCCCGCGGAGCTGGTCCGCGGCCGTTCCGGATGGTTGGCTGAAAGCATGACATCGAAAGCGGTTGCGATGGCCACCCGGCGCGAACAGGCCGTACGGGCGGCCGTGGAGCAGCGGCTGCTCGGCCCGGACCAGCCCGTCGTGGGGCTGCTGGACGTGGCCGGGATCCGCTCCGCGGCCGCCGGGCTGCGCGCGGCCTTCGAGGAGGTCGTCGCGCCCGGCACCCCCGTCCTGCACGCCTTCGCGGTCAAGGCCGCCGCGCTCGTCCCCGTCCTGCGGCTGCTGGCCGACGAGGGCCTGGGCTGCGAGGTGGCCAGCCCCGGCGAGCTGGCGCTGGCCCGCGCGGCGGGGGTGACGCCCGACCGGATCGTCCTGGACTCCCCCGCCAAGACCGCCGCGGAGCTGCGCGAGGCCCTCGACCTGGGCATCGCCGTCAACGCCGACAACCCCCAGGAGCTGGAGCGGCTCGACGCGCTGGTGGGGCACCGCGCGGCCCCGCCCTCACCCCTGGGCCTGCGGGTCAACCCCCAGGTGGGCGGCGGCAGCATCGACGCGATGAGCACGGCCACCACGACCTCCAAGTTCGGCGTGGCCCTCCAGGACCCGGGGGCGCGCGCGTGGGTCGTGCGCGCCTTCACCGAGCGCCCCTGGCTGACGCGGCTGCACGCACACGTCGGCTCCCAGGGCTGTCCGCTGGAGCTGATGGCGGCGGGCATACGGGCGGCCTACGAACTGGCCGAGGAGATCAACGAGGCGGCCGGCCGGCAGCAGATCGACGCCCTCGACATCGGCGGCGGCCTCCCCGTGAACTTCACCTCCGACGAGACCACCCCCGGCTACCGGGAGTACGCCCAGCTGCTGCGGGCCACCGTGCCGGGGCTCTTCGACGGGCGGTACAAGCTGGTGACCGAGTTCGGGCGGTCCCTGCTCGCCAAGTCCGGCCTGGTGCTGGCCCGGGTGGAATACGCCAAGTCCGCGGGCGGCCGCCCGATCGCGGTCACCCACGCGGGCGCCCAGCTCGCCACCCGTACGGTCTTCGCCCCGGAGGCCTGGCCGCTGCGCGTCCTGGCCTACGACGCGGAGGGCCGCCCCAAGACGGAGACCGGCGACGGCCCGGTCCCCCAGGACATCGCCGGTCCCTGCTGCTTCGCGGGCGACCTGGTCGCGCGCGACCGGCCGCTGCCGGAGCTGACGGCGGGCGACCTGGTCGCCCTGCTGGACACCGGCGCGTACTACTTCTCCAACCACTTCGCGTACAACAGCCTGCCCCGCCCGGGGATCTACGGCTTCGACGCGACGAGCGCCGATGTGCGCTTCGCGACGGTACGGGAGCCGCAGACGGTGGACGAGATCGTGGCCGAGAGCGGCGCGAAGCACGCGCTTGGCCTCAGCCGGTTGCGGTAGGGCGCGGGGCGCCCAGCTGTGGGGCTCCGAAGTCCGCCGTACAAGTGACGCTCTCGTCCGGGCTGGCGTTGATTGAGCATCGGGGCAGGTGGGGGCGGGCGCGGGCCACATCGCCGACCACCGGCCGGTGGGGGCGAAGCCCGGTGGCGGCCTCTGTGGCCTGGAGCCGAGGCCCTTCCGGACTGGGCGATCTCGGTCGCTGCCCAGGCCGCGCGCCCCGGATGGCTGGGCGCGTCACGCGTCGCGCCGAGTGGGGTACCAAGAAAACGCTTGATCTGACGCAACTAATTTGTCAAACGTTTTCGAGAGGGGTACCCCCCGCAGTCCGGATCGACGCGGAGCCCCGGGCCGGAGGGGCGCCGCGACCGGGCCCGCCCCCACCGGCCGACCGCCGGCGACGGGCCCCCGCCAGGGCACCCCCGGCCCCATGCTCAAATGCGCCGAAGGCGCGAAACGGCGCCGCACAAACCCACGCCGCGCAACCCACCGGGGTTGGGCCGAAGAGCCAGGGGCACCCCTCAGCGCGCGGCACCCCTCAGCGCACGGCACCCCTCAGCGCACGGCACCCCTCAGCGCACGGCACCCCTCAGCGCGCGGCACCCCTCAGCGCGCGGCAGCCGCCATCGCGCGGGAGCGCCGGGCGCCGCCCGGCCCCGCGTCACCGGCCACGATCCCCGTCGTCCGGTAGCCGTCCACCGCCTTGCCCGCGGGCCGCCCCCGAGGGACCCGCTCCGTGCGGACCCACAGCAACGCGTCGTGCGCGCGCTCCCAGCGGCCCAGCCACAGCGCCTTGGCCCACAGCCCGGCACCGAGCCCAGCCAGCAGCATTCCGCCCGCCGCCGGAACGGCGAAGGACGAGCCCACCGCGGCGAGGAAGGCCGCCAGCAGCCACCACCGCAGGGCGCGCCGCCGGGTCCTCACGGTCACCGCGCGGTCCTGGAGGAAGACCGCCTTGCCCGCGCGCGAGGCGTCGCGCGCCAGCTCCAGATACCGCTTACGGCGCACCACGAACACCACGACCCCCGCGATCAGGAAGAGCGCCGCCCCGGCGAGCGCTCCGATCCGGCGCCCGGTCAGCCCCGGCACCAGCACTCCGATCCCCGCGGCCAGCACACCGGGCCACCACAGCCACCCCGCGGGAGCCCTCACGATCACCGCCACCCGTACCAGCGCATACGCCCCGCGCCCCACGACCGACCTCCTCACCCTGGTGAATCCCGGAAGAAATCCCTGTCGATTCGAGGAATCTAGCCAGGGTGCCTGAGAATTCGGTGAGAGGAACGGGGGTTGGCACACAGAGCGGCCCGGAAGCCCGGCCCGGAAGCCCGGCTCACTCCACGAACAGGCCCCGCTCCGCCGCCTTCGCGTCGAACTCCTCCAGCCGCGCCTGCGCGTCCGGCAGCGCGTCGCACATCGCCTCCAGCAGCACCCGCCCCAGCAGCATCGGCGCACACGCGGTGTCGAAGGCCAGGCCCGTGCCCACCGCCGCGGGCAGCAGCAGATCGCTGTGGCGGGCGACCGGGGCGAAGGCGCTGTCGGCGACGGTGACCACGGTCAGGCCCGCCTCCCGGGCGTACTCCAGACCCTCCACGACCTCGCGCGGATGCCGCGGCAGCGCGAAGCACAGCAGCGCCGTCGCGCCCGCGCGCTTCGCCGCGTCCACGCGGTCGTCGAGCATCGTGCCGCCCTCGTCGAGCAGCCGGACGTCCGGATGGACCTTGCGCGCGAAGTAGCTGAAGCCACGGGCCTGCGCGGAGGCGGCGCGCAGCCCGAGGACCGGCAGCGGCCGGGAGTCGGCGAGCAGCCGGCCGGCGCGGACGACGGGGGCGGGGTCGGCCAGCAGCGCGGCGAGATGGCGCAGATTGTCGATCTCGGACTGCACGGCCTGCTGGTACTCGTTGTACGACCCCTCGTCCGCCTCCGGCTCGGCGGGGGCGACATCGCGCAGATGCTTGCGCAGCGCCGGATAGCCGTCGAAGCCGAGGGCGACCGCGAAGCGGGTCACGGACGGCTGGCTGACGCCCGCGAGCTCGGCCAGCTCGACGCTGGAGAGGAACGGCGCGTCCGCGGCCCGCCGCACCATGCAGTGGGCGATCCGCCGCTGGGTCGGGGTCAGCCGGTGGCCCTCGAAGAGCGCCTGCAGCCGGGCGGCGGTCGAGGCGCCGGAAGCGGGCGAGACGCCGGAGCCGGCCGCCACCCCCGCCGACGCCCCGGCGACGTCCTCGCCCACCGGTGTCATCTGCCCACCACTCACCCCGTGCTCCGTACTCATCACGTCCTCCTGACCCTCGTACCCTCGTCCCTCAGGCCCCCGCCAGCCGGTCGAGCAGGCGCGCGGCCACCGCCACATCCTCCGTCAACGGCCGGTCCTCCATCCGGGGATCGAGCACTTCCGACGCCAGGGCGAAGGCCACACCGGCCGGGAGCTCCGGGTCCGGCTCGAGACCGCGCTGGCGCAACGCCCGTATGGCTGCCACGAGTTCACAGCCCAGCACCAGCCGGTAGTGGTCGGCCACCCGGAGCGTGTGGCGGGCGCCGAGCGAGGCGAAACTGGCTTGTTCCTCCACCCCGCGCGAGAGCACGGCGTGGCCCAGCGAGGCGGGGTGGGAGACCGCGCGCATCTCGCCGAGGGCCGCCCCCGCCGCGTATTCGAGGATCATCACGCCCGAGCTCGCGGGCGCGGCGTCGCCGAGGAAGGGGCGCAGCCGGGTGAAGTCGGGTTCGCTGAGCGCGGCGAGCCGGGCCGTGGAGAGCCGGGCGGTCTGGAGCGCGGCGAGCCGGAAGTGGTCCAGGGCGAGGGCGGTGTGCGCGGCGTAGAAGTTGCCGTGGTGGTAGGCGGCCTCGTCGGTGGAGCTGATCAGCGGGTTCTCGGCGGCGGCGTTGAACTCCACGGCCAGCACCCGCTCCAGCGCGTCCGCCGCGTCCAGCGCCGGTCCGTGGATCTGCGGCAGACAGCGGAAGCCGTACGGGTCCTGTATGCGGCCCAGCGGCGGGGTGGGCCGGGGCGGGGCGCCGAGCAGGGCGCGCATCCGGGCGGCGGCCGCGACGGAGCCGGGGTGCGGCCGGGACGCGTGAACGGGTTCGGCGTACGCCTCGTACGAGCCGCCGACCGCGATCAGCGAGAGCGCGGCCACGGCGAGCGAGGCGGACAGCAGCCGCCGCAGCTCGGCGAGGGCGAGCGCGGACTGGCCGAGGGTGAGGGCGTTGCTGCTGATGAGCGCGAGGGCGTCATTGCTGTCGAGCGTGATGGGGTCGGGGGCGCGCCGGCCCGGGGCGGCCTCGGTGAGGTCCCAGGGGTGCTCGCCGACGAGCGCGAGACCGGTCTGGGCGAGCGCGGCGAGGTCCCCGGTGCCGACCGCGCCGTATTCGTTGATCACCGGGTGGGCGCCGCTGTCGAGGCCCTCGACGAGCGCGGTGACGACGGCGGGGCGCAGCCCGGCGCCACCCGCCAGCAGCTGATTGGCGCGGACGGCCATCATGGCGCGCACCTCGCGGCCGGGCAGCTGTGCGCCGATCGCGCCGGCGTGGCTGCGCAGCAGCCGCAGCCCGTGATCGGAGTCGGCCGGGCCGACGTCCTCGGTGCGGTTGGCGCCCACACCGGTGCTGCGCCCGTAGACGCGGCCGGTGGCCGCGAGCCGGTCCGCGGTCTCCCAGGCGCGCTCGGCCAGGGCGAGCGCGGTGGGATCGGGCGCGGCGGGCCGGCTGAGACGGTCGGCCAGACGCGCGACATCCACGACGCGTAGGCTCCGGCCGTCCAGCGTGATCCGCGGGCCGGCGCCGTCGGCGCCGTCGGGGCCGTCGGCCGCCGCGTGATCAGCATCCAGCATGTGAGACAACATCCAGGGCAACCCCTCTCGAACGCGCCCTTTCTGGGCCAACCGCCCAGCACTCCGTCCACATCGCGAGCAGAAGTAACCGGTGATTAACGCAGACCTCTTGACTTCTATTCACTCGACTATGACTGTGCATGACTATATGCAGACAGGGCAAGGGGAAGCGGATGATCAGCTTCAAGGACGTCAGTAAGCACTACCCGAACGGCACCACAGCGGTGGATCGCCTCAGTCTCGAGCTCCCGGAAGGGGGCATCACCGTTCTTGTCGGCACCTCGGGCTGCGGCAAGACCACCACCCTCCGCATGGTCAACCGCATGGTCGAGCCGAGCAGCGGCACGGTGAGCGTGGGCGGGCGTGATGTCCTGCGAGCGGACGCCGCCGAGCTGCGGCGCGGGATCGGCTATGTGATCCAGCAGGCCGGGCTCTTCCCGCACCGCACGATCCTCGACAACATCGCCACCGTCCCGCTGCTGCTGGGCTGGGGCCGCCGCAAGGCGCGGGCCCGCGCCGCCGAGCTGCTGGAGCTGGTCGGGCTGCCCGCCGACTCCGGCAAGCGCTATCCGCACCAGCTCTCGGGCGGTCAGCAGCAGCGCGTCGGGGTCGCCCGCGCGCTGGCCGCCGACCCGCCGGTGCTGCTGATGGACGAGCCGTTCGGGGCGGTCGACCCGGTCGTAAGGACCCAGCTCCAGAACGAGCTGCTGCGGCTCCAGAGCGAGCTGCGCAAGACGGTCGTCTTCGTCACCCACGACATCGACGAGGCGGTACGGCTCGGCGACCGTATCGCGATCTTCCGCACCGGCGGCCATCTCGTCCAGTGCGCACCCCCCGCCGAGCTGCTGGCGAGCCCCGCCGACGACTTCGTGGCGGGCTTCCTGGGCGCCGAGCGCGGGCTGAAGCTGCTCTCCCTGTCCACCCTCGCCGACGTGGAGCGGGAGCCCGTACCCGCCGACGGGCAGCGCTGGCGGCTGGTCACCTCCGAGCGCGGGGAGCCGCTGGGCTGGCGCGACACCGAGGGGCCGGAGGGCGACCGGGCCCCGCTGCTGCCGGTGCGCCCGCTGCGGGACGGCGACTCGCTGCTCACCGCCCTGGACGAGTCGCTGGCCTCCCCCGCAGGGCTGGTGGCCCGCGTGGACGCCGACGGGGTGCTCACCGGGGTCACCGGGCGCGACGCGATCCACGAGTACGCGGGGCAGCGCCACGCGGAGGCGGGCCGCGCGGCCGCCCTCAAGAACGCCGACGAGGACCCCGAAACCGCCTCCGACGCCGACGAGGACCCGAAGAGCTCCGATACGAGCGTGACCGCATGACCATCGACTGGGGCTGGTTCCCCGACCATCGGAGCACCCTGGTCACGCTCACCCTGGACCACCTCTCCACCGCCGTCCCCGCCGTCCTCTTCGGTCTGCTGATCGCGCTCCCGCTGGCCGTGATCGCCCACCGGGTGCGCCCGCTGCGCGGACTCCTGCTCGGGCTCTCGAACATCCTGTTCACGATCCCCTCCATCGCGATCTTCGTCCTGCTGCTGCCTGTCACCGGCCTCACCCGCACCACCGCCATCACCGGCCTGACCATCTACACCCTGGTCGTGCTGCTGCGGAACACCGTCGAGGGGCTCGACAGCGTCCCCACCAAGGTCCGCGAGGCGTCCACCGCGATGGGCGCCCGCCCGCTGCGCACCCTGCTCACCGTCGAGCTGCCGCTCGCCTTCCCGGTGATCATGGCGGGCGTGCGGGTGGCCACGGTGATGGCGATATCGCTGGTCAGCGTGGCCAGCTACATCGGATACGGCGGCCTCGGCCAGCTGTTCACCGACGGCTTCCAGCGCAACTACCCCACCCCCGTCGTGGCCGGAGTCATCCTGTCCCTGGTGCTGGCGCTGGTCGCGGACGCCGTGCTGGTCACCATCCAGTGGCTGTGCACCCCGTGGCTGAGGAGGCGTGCCTGACATGCTCGAACTACTCCAGAACCTCCTCCGCTGGCTGACCAGCGGCTCCCAGTGGTCCGGGCCCGACGGCATCGCCACCCGCCTGCTGGAGCACCTCCAGTACTCGCTGCTGGCCACCCTGGTCGCCGCCGCCATCGCCCTCCCGGTCGGGCTGCTCATCGGGCACACCGGACGCGGCGCGTTCCTCGCCATCAACCTCTCCGGCTTCGGGCGCGCCCTGCCGACCGTCGGCCTGGTCACGCTGGTCTTCCTGGCCAGCGGGCTGAGCATGTGGCCGGTGTACGTCTCGCTGGTCGCCCTCGCGATCCCGGTGATCGTCACCAATACGTACGCGGGCATGGCCGCCGTGGACCCCGAGGTCAGGGACGCGGCGCGAGGCCAGGGCATGCGCTGGTACCAGGTGCTGTTCCAGGTCGAGCTGCCGCTCGCGCTGCCGCTGGTCATGACCGGGCTGCGACTGGCCTGCGTCCAGGTCGTGGCCACCGCCACCATCGCCGCGTACGTGAGCTTCGGCGGGCTCGGCCGCTATGTCTTCGACGGGCTCGCCCAGCGCGATCTGGTGCAGGTGCTGGGCGGGGCGGTGCTGGTCGCCGTGCTGGCCATCGCCCTGGATCTGGCGCTGGCCGGAGTGCAGCGCCTGCTGTTCCGCAACCGCCCGCCGCGCGCCCACGCGCACTGAGCGCAGCACCAGCGGCACAGCGCCTCAGCGCCCCAGCGGCTCAGCCCTCAGCGCCTCAGCGCCCCACCGACTCAGCGACTTCACTCCGATCCGAGGAGACGACCCCATGAACCGCAGGAAACTGCTCGGCGGCCTGCTCGCCGGCGCCTCCGTGCCCACGCTCGCCGCCTGTAGCGGCGGCGTCACCTCGCTCAAGGGCGACGGCGGCAGCGGCGGCTCGGGCGGCGGCAGCAGCCTGGGCGGGCTGGTCATCGGCACCGCCAACTTCACCGAGAACCAGCTGCTGGGCTACCTCTACGCCGAGGCGCTGAAAGGCGCGGGCATCAAGGCCAGCGTGCGGCCCAACCTCGGCTCCCGAGAGATCGTCATACCCGCCCTCCAGCAGGGCGATATCGATCTGCTCCCCGAGTACCAGGGCAATCTGCTGCTCCACTTCGACGACAAGGCCCCCCAGACCGAGGCCGGCGACCTCCAGAACGCCCTCACCGTCGCCCTCCCCAGCGGTCTGGAGGCCCTGTCCTACGCGGCCGCCGAGGACAAGGACGTCTTCTGCGTCACCCGCGAGGCCGCCCGGAAGTACGGGCTGCGCAGCTTCGCCGACCTCGCCAAGCGGAACGGCAAGCTGGTCTTCGGCGGCCCGGCCGAGGACAAGAACCGCGTGGTCGGCCTGGTCGGTCTCAAGGACCGCTACGGCGTGACCTTCAAGGAGTTCAAGGCCCTCGACGCCTCCGGGCCCCTGGTCAAGGGCGCGCTGAAGAAGGGCGACGTGGACGTCGCCAACCTCTTCTCCACCGACCCCGACATCGAGGCCAACGACTGGGTGATCCTCGCCGACCCCAAGGCCCTCATCCCGGCCCAGCACATCGTGCCCGTGGTCCGCGCCGCCAAGGCCGACGCCAAGGTCCGCAAGGCCCTGGCCCGCCTGGGCGGCGCCCTCACCACCCGGGAACTGGCCCGGCTCAACAAGCTGGTGAGCAACGACAAGAAGGACCCGGACCGGGTCGCCGCCGACTGGGCCGCCAAGAACGGCCTCGCCAAGAAGTAGCGGTAGGAGCACCGTATGCCCGACTCCCCGGACTCCCTGCACTCCCCGGACTCCCCGGACTCCCCGGACTCCCTGGACTCCCTGGACTCCCTGGACTCCCTGGTCGAAAAGCGCTCGATCGACGTGGTCCCGGACACGGAGCGCCATGGCACCGCCTTCAGCCAGTTCACCCTGTGGCTCGGCGCCAACCTCCAGATCACCGCCGTCGTGACCGGCGCCCTGGCCGTCGTCTTCGGCGCCGCCGCCTTCTGGGCGATCATCGCCCTGCTGATCGGCAACCTGCTCGGAGGAGCCGTCATGGCGCTCCACTCCGCGCAGGGACCGCGGCTCGGCCTCCCTCAGATGATCTCCTCCCGGGCCCAGTTCGGGGTCCGGGGCGCGATCGTCCCGCTGCTGCTGGTCATCGTCATGTACGTGGGCTTCTTCGCCAGCGGCAGCGTGCTCGCGGGACAGGCGGTCGGCGAACTCACCCATCTCGGCGACACCACCGGGATCGTCCTCTTCGCCCTCGTCACCGCCGTGGCGGCCGCCGTCGGCTACCGCCTGATCCACACCCTGGGCCGGATCGCGGGCGTCGTCTGCGCCCTGGCCTTCGTCTATCTGGGCATCCGGCTGCTCGACCGCACCGACCTGGCCACCCTCCTCCACGACCGGACCTTCGACTTCCCGCTCTTCCTCCTCGCGGTGTCGCTGTCCGCCTCCTGGCAGCTCGCCTTCGGCCCGTACGTCGCCGACTACTCCCGCTATCTGCCGCGCGCCACCTCCGCCAAGGCCACCTTCTCCTGGACCCTCACCGGCACCGTCCTCGGCTCCCAGTGGTCCATGACCTTCGGCGCCCTCGCGGCCACCGCGGCCGGCCACGCCTTCGTCGGCCACGAGGTCTCCTACATCGTCGGCCTCGGCGGCGGCGCGGCCCTGATCACCTCGCTGCTCTACTTCGTCATCGCCCTCGGCAAGCTGACGATCAACGTCCTCAACACCTACGGCGGCTTCATGTCGATGGTGACCAGCGTCAGCGGCTTCCGCGGCCGCGCCACCCTCTCCCCACGCGGCCGGGCCGCCTACATCGCCGGGATCATGGTCGCGGGCACGGCGGTCGCGCTGCTCGGCAAGGACAGCTTCCTGTCCTCCTTCAAGGACTTCCTGCTGTTCCTGCTGACCTTCTTCACCCCGTGGAGCGCGATCAACCTCGTCGACTACTACGCCATCGCCAAGGAGCGCTACGACATCCCCGCGCTCAGCGACCCGAACGGCCGCTACGGCGCCTGGCGCTGGAAGGCGCTGACCACCTACGCCCTCGGCGTCCTCGCCCAGCTCCCCTTCCTGTCCACCGCCTTCTACACCGGCCCCTTCGTCGCCCCACTGGGCGGCGCGGACATCTCCTGGCTCATCGGCCTCGCCGTCCCCGCCGCCGTCTACTGGCTCCTGGCCCACCGCGACACCGCCCACGTCCCGGACCGCATGATCGTCACCCCGGATCCGCCGTCGGGCCGCCCGTACGTCACCGAGTCCGGGTGAGCGGGCCCCACAAAGGCGTTGTCACGTCCGGCCGTTCCCGTGCGGATGGCCCTCTTGCGCGAGGGCGGCGGAAACGCGTTCGCGCAGCGCGACCGCCCGGGGGTCGTCGTACGAGGTGAGCGCCCTCAGAGCCGCGACCCAGTGCCCCCGCGCCTCCTCGGCCCCGTGGGACCCGTCGGGCCTGTCGGCCCCGTCGCCCCCGTCAGCCTCATCGGCCTCATCGGCCTCGCGCAGCGCACCGGCGAGACCGTCGAGGGAGAGCGCCGTATGCCACAGGTCGTCCAACTCCCGGTGGGCCGCCGCGGCGCGACGGTAGAAATCGGCCGCCTCGCCGGGCCGCCCGAGCCGCCGGTACGTCTCCCCCGCGCCGTCCCACGCCCGAGCCTCCCGCGCCCGGTCGCCGAGGCGTCGCTGGAGGGAGGCGGCCCGCTGGAACGAGACCAGGGCGGCGTCGAACGCACCGTTGGCCTGCTGCGCCCGGCCCAGCTCCAGCAGCCAGTACCCCTCCCACATGTGGTTGCGGTGGGTGAGCGCGATGTCCAGCGCGCCCCGTGCGGACCGCAGCGCCTCCTCCGGCCGCCCACGGTCCCGCTGAATGGCGCTCAGGATGCGCAGCGCGTTGCCCTCACCGCCCTGGTTGCCCAGCGCGCGGTGCATCTCCAGGGCCCGCAGCACAAAGCCGGACGCCTCCTCCGGCCGGGCCAGCTCGTACGTGACCTCGGCGAGGTTCGCCGTCACCACAGCCTCCCAGTGGGTCGCGCCCAACTCCCGGAAGAGCGCCGCCGCCTGCTCGAACCGGTCCTTCGCCGACTCCAGCCCGCGTCCCCGCAAGTGGATCAGCCCGATGTCGTTGAGCGACAGCGCCTCCCCGAGCCGGTCGCCGGTCTCCCGGCGGGCGGCCAGGGCGCCCTGGTGGTACTCGGCACCCTCGGCGAGGCGATGGGACTGTGTACAGGCCATCCCGAGACTCTCCAGAAGCTCGGCCTCCGCGGTGCGGTCGCCCAGCCTGCGAGCGGCGCGCAGTCCGATACGGCCCATGGCGAGCCATTCCTCGAACGGGTTCAGGAGCATATGCACGCTCCGCAACACCGCGGGAAGCTGCCAGGCGATCACATCGAGACCGGCCTCCTCGGCCGCGCGGGTCGCGGCCAGCAGATTGCCGCGCTCCGTCTCGTACCACCGCATGGCCTCGTCGTAGTCCGCGAAGGACGCGGGGGTGAGGCCGTCGCCCGGCGGATCGAGCGGGATATGGGCCTCCTGCGGGTTGATCCAGGTCTGGGCCGCGTCCGCGGAGTGCAGATACCAGACCAACACCCGACGCAGCGCCACCCCGCGCTCCTCCGGCGCCTCCTCACGCCGCGCCTGATCGGCCGCGTAGGCGCGCAGCAGGTCGTGGAACTCGGCGTAGGCCTCGTGGCGGCCGGGCCCGGGGACAGCCGACGGTTCCCCATTCACTGGGCTGTTCCACCCGTGAGACGGCCGGACACCGGAGCTAATCCGGTCATGCAGCGTGAGCATTGGCATGGCGGCCACGCCGAGGTGAGCAGGGGAGCCAGCGGGTCGCTGCTGATGACCACCACTTCGGTGTCCCACGTCCGGCCACTGTCACGGGACACGCGCATGCTCATGAGCCGCTGTCCTTTTGCTGCCCTGTCCATCACGATCCGCCTCTTCCGTCGCGTTCGGTCGTGATGGTGCCGTCGGCGTCCGGGCCGTCGCGACGACAGAAGAGGCGTTGTTCGGACGTCCCCCAAAAGGCGTCATTTAGGTGTCATTAGCGGGTATTCGAGGCTAGCGTGGACGTCATGACGACCGAGGTGCACGCACCGAATGACGCACTGCGGGCCGTACGGATCGGCCTGCGGATGAGCCAGGACGACCTGGCAAAGGCACTCCGCCGAGCGGGAGTTGAGCTGGGTGAACCGAACGAGGCCAGCAAACGGCTGGTCCAACGCTGGGAATCCGGTATCAGCAGGTCGCCGAGGCCGGTCTACATCCGCGCGCTGGAGAGGGTCACGGGGCTGCGGGCCGAGTCGCTGGGGTTCGCCCCGCAGGTGCCCATGGCGAGAGTCCAGGGCGATGGGGCAGGAGGCCATGACACGGCACCGGGCACGGAGGGGATCACCCCCGCATCCGCCGACACCCGGGCGGGTCGGCAGACGGCGGGAGACAACTACAACGGCGTCTGGCTCTCCCGGTACGAGTACTACTCGTCAGGCCGTGACGACGTCTACGAAGGCAGGCATTACGTGGTGCTCGTCCAGCACGGCAATCGCCTGACGGGACGGTCGCTGGACGGGGCGTCCGTGAACCCTGATTCCCCACTCAGCCTGGATCTCACGGTCGACCGCAGCGTGGTCACCGGCACCTGGACCGAGCAGACAGCCACGGATGGCTACTACCAGGGGGCCAGTTACCACGGCGCGATTCAGCTGCTCGTGGAGCCGACCAGTCGCCGCATGGCCGGCAAGTGGGTCGGGTTCGGCAAGGACTTCGACGTCAACACGGGACCGTGGGAACTGCGTCTGATGGACACCTCGACATCGAAAGCGGCCCTGGAGCGATACAGCGTCCCGCCGGAGTGACCGGCGGGACGCGGGGGCCGTCAAGCCCCGGCATCGGGTATGTCCGGCTTCGCCGCGCTCAGGGTGGAGCCCGGGATGACGACGAGGCGCTCGTCAGGGGCGATGCTGGCGTCCTCCGGGAGCCTGGCGCGATAGGCATCGGTGAGGTCGCGGCCGATGACCGCGATGTCACCGTTGTCGAGCTGCCAGATGTCGGGGCATCCGTCGCGCCCTCCGGTGGTACCGAGTTCGCGCGCCGACTTTCCCAATCGGCGCGCGAACGAGGCGGACGGGTCGGCTTCCCACGCGCGGGCCATCGGTCTCTCCCTTCGTCGGTCCGTTGCCGCTGAAGGTAGGTACCGGCGTCACGAATGGCAACGGCGCGGGAAGCCCGAGGCCGGGGTCAGGCCGGGGGCAGGAGCTTCTTTTGGGGCTTGCCCATGGCGTTGCGGGGCAGCGCCTCCAGGAAGCGCACCTTGCGGGGGCGCTTGTGGACGGAGAGCTGGGAGGCGACGAAGTCGATCAGCTCCCGCTCGCCGATGCCGTCGGCCACGACGTACGCGACGATCTCCTGGCCCAGATCCTCGTGCGGGGCGCCGACGACCGCGGCCTCGCGGACGGACGGGTGGTCCAGCAGGGCGTTCTCGACCTCGCCCGCGCCGATGCGGTAGCCGCCGGACTTGATCAGGTCGGTGGAGGCGCGGCCCACGATGCGGTGGAAGCCGTCGGGGTCGATGGCGGCGATGTCGCCCGTGCGGAACCAGCCGTCCTCGGTGTACGAACCGGCCGTGGCCTCGGGGCGGTTGAGGTAGCCGTCGAAGAGGGTCGGGCCGGTCAGCTGGAGCTCGCCGATCTCGGCGCCCTCCTCGGCGGCGATCCGGGTACGGATGCCCGAGAGCGGGGTGCCGACATAGCCGGGGCGGCGTTCGCCGTCGGCGCGGGTGCTGATGGTGATGAGGGTCTCGGTCATGCCGTAGCGCTCGATGGGGCGCTGACCGGTGAGCCGTTCCAGTTCGCGGAAGACGGGGGCGGGGAGCGGGGCGCTGCCGGAGACCAGCAGCCGGGCGGAGGCCAGGGCGCGGGCGGAGGCCGGGTCCTGGACGATGCGGTTCCAGACGGTGGGGACGCCGAAGTAGAGGCTGCCGTCCGCCGCCGCGTACGCCGCCGGGGTCGGCTTGCCGGTGTGGACGAGGCGGCTGCCCGTCCGCAGCGCGCCCAGGACGCCCAGCACCAGCCCGTGCACATGGAACAGCGGCAGCCCGTGGACCAGGGTGTCCTCCGGAGTCCAGGCCCAGGCCGCGGTGAGTCCGTCCAGGTCGGCGGCGACCGCCCGCCGGGAGATCAGCGCGCCCTTGGGCGCCCCCGTGGTGCCCGAGGTGTACAGGATGAACGCCGTGGACTCCGGGTCCGGCTCCGCCTTCGTCCACGCCGCGCGCTCGGTCAGGTCCACCGGAACGGTCTCGACCGGGGCGTCCACAGCCTCCCCGGTGAGCAGCAGGGTGGCGCCCGAGTCCCGCAGTATGTGGTCGCGTTCGGCCGGGCCGGAGTCCGGCGGTACGGGCACCACCGGCACTCCGGCCAGCAGCGCGCCGACCACCGCGACCACCGTCTCCGGGGTCGCGGTCGCCCGGACCGCGACGACCGGCGCACCGGCGATACGAGCCGCCACCGCGCCCGCGGCACCGAGCAGTTCCTCGCGCGAGAGCGCGCGGCCGCCGACGCTCAGCGCGTCGGGGCGGTCGTCGCGGGGCGCGGCGAGGGACGTGAGGAGAGGTGCGGTCACGGACTGACTCCTTCCACAGCGGGCCGGGGGTGGTGCTTCCCGGGCCCGCTCGTCTTCCGGGGGGCTGGTTTCGGGGGCTAGCCCTACCGACAAAGCGTCCCCGCGACCGTACCGTCCTTAAGCATGGACGCCCGTGACCCGGATCTGAAACCGGATCTGAAAAAGGAACTCGACGCGGCCCTGCAGACCCGTAAGGAGCTGGGCGCGGAGTACGAGTCGGAGCTGGTCGACTCCTTCATGGAGAAGGTCGAGCAGCGCTTCAACGATACGGCGGACCGCCATGTCCGCCGCCAGCTCGCCGAACAGCAGATGGCGACGGCCCGCGGCAGCCGCCCGTACGCCACCGGCGCGCCCGCGGACCAGGCCCACGGGCTGGGCGTCGGCGAGCGCTTCGCCTTCGTCGGGGTCTCCCTGGTGCTGGCCATCCCGCTGTCGGCCATCGGCGTCGTGAACGAGGGCCTGCCCGGCCTGCTGATCACCTGGGCCGGAATCTTCGGCGTCAACGCGGTCCACGCCATGGGGGCCTTCTCCCGGCTCCGCCGAGGCCGTGGGCGGGAGGAGAGCGGGGACTAGAGAAGTCTGCGCGGGGACTAGAGAAGTCTGCGCGGGGACCGCCGCACCCCGGTGGCAAGCCACCGAGGGCGGGACGACGGCGGTCCCCGCGGGGACGCGGGCCGGGTCAGGGCCGGAATTCCGCGTCCAGGCGAACATGGAGGTCCGGGAGCCGCTCCGGAGGTCCTGTCGCCTCATCTCGGGTGTCGGTGTCGTCCTTCCGACACCCACTAATCTGCCGGAGCCGTGTTAACCCTGTGCTGCGGGCGCGTGACACGTTCGTACCACTTGCCCGAAGGGCAGTTGGGATCGGTCGGGACCCTTACGGGCCCTCACTTCGGGCCGCCTGCCAGGTACGCCAGCAGGTCCTGCCGACTCACCACACCCTTGGGCTTGCCCTCCACCAGCACGATCGCCGCGTCCGCCGCGCCCAGCACCGCCATCAGGTCCTCGACCGGCTCGCCGGAGCCGACATGCGGCAGCGGCGGGCTCATGTGCTTCTCCAGCGGGTCGGTCAGCTCCGCGCGCCGCGCGAACAGGGCGTCCAGCAGCTCGCGTTCCACCACCGAGCCGATGACCTCGGCGGCCATCACATCGGGGTGACCGGCGCCCGGCTTGACGATCGGCATCTGCGAGACGCCGTACTCGCGCAGTACGTCGATGGCCTCGCCCACCGTCTCTTCCGGGTGCATATGGACCAGCGAGGGCAGTCCGCCCTCCTTGCCCTGGAGCACATCGCCGACCCGCACCGAGGGGCCGTCCTCCTCGAGGAAGCCGTAGTCGGCCATCCACTCATCGTTGAAGATCTTGGAGAGATAGCCGCGGCCGCTGTCGGGCAGCAGGACGACCACCACATCGTCCGGGCCGAGCCGCTCGGCGACCTTCAGCGCGCCCACGACGGCCATCCCGCAGGAGCCGCCGACCAGCAGCCCCTCCTCCTTGGCCAGCCGCCGCGTCATCTGGAAGGCGTCCTTGTCGGAGACGGCGACGATCTCGTCCGCGACGGTCTGGTCGTAGGCGGTCGGCCAGAAGTCCTCGCCGACGCCCTCGATCAGATACGGGCGGCCGGAGCCGCCGGAGTAGACCGAGCCCTCGGGGTCGGCGCCGATCACCTGGACGCGACCCTCGCTGGCCTCCTTCAGATAGCGGCCGGTGCCGGAGATCGTGCCGCCGGTGCCGACGCCCGCCACAAAGTGGGTGATCTTGCCTTCGGTCTGCTCCCACAGCTCGGGGCCGGTGGTCTCGTAGTGGGAGAGCGGGTTGTTCGGGTTGCTGTACTGGTCGGGCTTCCAGGCGCCCGGCGTCTCGCGGACCAGCCGGTCGGAGACGTTGTAGTACGAGTCGGGGTGCTCGGGGTCCACCGCGGTGGGGCAGACCACGACCTCGGCGCCGTAGGCCCGCAGCACGTTGATCTTGTCCGTGGACACCTTGTCCGGGCAGACGAAGACGCACTTGTAGCCCTTGCGCTGGGCGACCATGGCGAGGCCCACACCGGTGTTGCCGGAGGTCGGCTCCACGATGGTGCCGCCCGGCTTCAGCTCACCTGAGCGCTCGGCGGCCTCTATCATCCGGACCGCGATCCGGTCCTTCACCGAGCCGCCGGGGTTGAAGTATTCGACCTTGGCCAGGACGGTCGCCCGGATGCCTTCGGTCACGGTGTTGAGCTTCACCAGCGGGGTGTTGCCGACCAGCTCAATCATCGATTCGTAGTACTGCACACCTGCTCCTGGTCCGGTTCCGCGGGGTCTCCGCGTCGGGGCGGCCGCCCTCGTGGGGCCTTGCTGTCAGCTTATTGCGCGCTGCCGCCCTCCAACCGGCGCGTTGGGAGGAAGCCTGCACGGGGCAACAAGTTGTTAGCAAGGCGTACAAAGGAGAAAGAAGCGCGTGCGCGTGCGGACGGAGGTGGCCTGGACCCATGTCGATGTCGAGGGCGAGGGTGGCGCGGCGGATCGCCGCCGCGGCGGCGTACGGGGGCGGCGGGATCGGGCTGCTGGGCGGGGTGACCGCCGTGCTGGTGCTCACCGAGGTGTCCCATGCGAAGCGGGTCGTGGGCGGATCGGACGATCCGCCTCCGCGCGCGGACGGCCGATATGGCTTCGCCTTCGCCCGCAGGACCGGCCAGCCACCACTGCGGCTGGCCTTTCTCGGCGACTCCACGGCCGCCGGACAGGGCGTCCACCGCCCTAGTCAGACACCGGGCGCGCTGCTCGCCTCGGGGCTGGCGGCGGTCGCGGAGCGCCCGGTGGACCTGCGGAACGTGGCGCTGCCGGGGGCGCAGTCCAGCGATCTGGAGCGCCAGGTCACGCTGGTGCTGGAGGATCCGGAGCTGCACCCCGACGTATGCGTGATCATGATCGGCGCCAATGACGTCACCCGGCGGATGCCGCCCGCCAAGTCGGTGCGGCTGCTGTCGGACGCGGTGCGCAGGCTGCGCGAGACGGGCTGCGAGGTGGTCGTGGGCACCTGTCCCGACCTCGGCACGATCGAGCCCGTCTATCAGCCGCTGCGCTGGATCGCGCGGCGGCTGAGCCGGCAGCTGGCCGCCGCGCAGACGATCGGGGTGGTGGAGCAGGGCGGGCGCACGGTCTCGCTGGGCGATCTGCTGGGCCCGGAGTTCGCGGCGAATCCGCGGGAGCTGTTCGGCCCGGACAACTACCACCCCTCGGCGGAGGGGTACGCGACGGCCGCGATGGCCGTTCTGCCGACCCTGTGCGACTCGCTGGGCCTGTGGCCCGAGGAGGCGCCGGAGATGCTCGACGAGGGCATCCTGCCGGTCGCCACGGCGGCGGCCGAGGCGGCCGCGGAGGGCGGCACGGAGGTCACCGCGGCCCGCGGCCCATGGGCCCGTCTGCTGCGCCGCCAGGGCCCCGCCAAGAAGGAGCCCGCGGCCGTCTCCGGCTCCCCCGACACCTCGTCCCCGACGTCACCGCCCCCTTCGGGCTGCTGAGGCCCCGCCGGGGCGTGCCTGGAGCCTGCGTCCCGGGTCGGCCGGGGCCGCCCGCCCCCTTCCGGTGCGGGCTGACTCGTCCCTTCCGGTGCGGGCTGACCCGCTCCTTCCGGTGCGGGCTGATCTGCTCGGTCAGGTGCGGCTTTCGTCTCGCGCCTTCGGCGCAATTGAGCAGCGGGGCAGGGGGGACGAGGTGCGGGATGCGCTGCCGGGCTCCAGGCCGATGGTGGTGACCGCCGGGGGCGGCTTCCGTGACCGGGGGGCCGAGGCCGACGCCGGACAGCGGGGGTGGGGTGCCTTCTCGAAATCGCTTGACGTATTAGTTGCGCTATATCAAGCGTTTTCGAGAGGGCGTACCGAACCCCCGCCGCCCGCAGTCCGGAGGAACCTCGGCCACCGAGCACGGGAGCCGCCCCCGGCGCCCACTCCCGCCGGCCCGGCGCCCGGCAGCGGCCGCGCGCCCCCGCCCCCCTGCCCCGCTGCTCAATGGCGCCGAAGGCGCGAGACGGCGCCGCGCCCGGCGACGGCGCGGGCCCCGACGGATACTCGTGCCGCCCGGAGGGCGGCGCTCCCGGGCACGATCCCGGGGGGCCGATCCCGGGCGAGTCCCGAGCCGCTGAGCGTACGCTTGGAAAAAAGAGTCCGGTGTCACAGCCCGCACCCCGTGACCCTGCCGATACGTACGGGTAACTTCCCTCGGAGTCCCGCCCGCACCCCGCCCCCATGGAGCCGTGATGCCCGAAGCAGTGATCGTCTCTGCCGCCCGTTCTCCCATCGGCCGCGCCTTCAAGGGCTCGCTCAAGGATCTGAGGCCGGATGACCTCACCGCCGAGATCATCCAGGCCGCGCTCGCCAAGGTCCCCGAGCTCGACCCCCGCGACATCGACGACCTGATGCTCGGCTGCGGGCTCCCGGGCGGTGAGCAGGGGCACAACCTGGGGCGGATCGTGGCCGTGCAGATGGGGATGGACCACCTCCCCGGCTGTACGATCACCCGCTACTGCTCCTCCTCCCTGCAGACCTCGCGGATGGCGCTGCACGCCATCAAGGCGGGCGAGGGCGACGTCTTCATCTCGGCGGGCGTCGAGATGGTCTCGCGGTCGAAGAAGGGCACCTCGGACGGGCTGCCGGACACCCACAACCCGGTGTTCGCGGAGGCCGAGGCCCGTACGGTCGCGCGCGCCGAGCAGGAGGGCTCCGACTGGCACGACCCGCGCGAGGACGATCTGCTGCCCGACCCGTACATCGCGATGGGCCAGACGGCCGAGAACCTGGCCCGGCTCAAGGGGGTCACCCGCGAGGAGATGGACGAGTTCGGCGTGCGGTCCCAGAACCTCGCCGAGGAGGCCATCAAGAAGGGCTTCTGGGAGCGTGAGATCACCCCGGTGACCACCCCCGACGGCACGGTCGTCAGCCAGGACGACGGCCCCCGCGCGGGCACCACCCTGGAGGCGGTGCAGGGCCTGAAGCCGGTCTTCCGCCCCGACGGCCGGATCACCGCGGGCAACTGCTGCCCGCTCAACGACGGCGCCGCGGCGCTGGTGATCATGTCCGACACCAAGGCGCGGGAGCTGGGTGTGACCCCGCTGGCCCGGATCGTGTCCACCGGCGTCACCGGCCTCTCCCCCGAGATCATGGGCTACGGCCCGGTCGAGGCGTCCAAGCAGGCGCTGGCCCGCGCCGGGATGTCGATCGGCGACATCGACCTGGTGGAGATCAACGAGGCGTTCGCCGCACAGGTCATCCCGTCCTACCGCGATCTGGGCATCGACCTGGACCGTCTCAATGTCAACGGCGGCGCGATCGCCGTGGGCCACCCCTTCGGCATGACCGGCGCCCGGATCACCGGCACGCTGATCAATTCGCTGCAGTTCCACGACAAGCAGTTCGGCCTGGAGACCATGTGCGTCGGTGGTGGCCAGGGCATGGCCATGGTCATCGAGCGCCTGAGCTAGCAGGTGCCCGGCGGGTCGTGACGCCTACGGCGGGCTGCCCCTCCCCGCCCCTGCCCCGCGGCGGAGCCGACCCGGGCCCCGCGGCCCCGCCGCGACGCGTCTGCGACACTGGTTCGGGCTGTGACCGAATCTCCCCCAGGATGTGACAAAAGTCCTGGGGGAGAAGTGTCTGCCCAGCTCAGCACCGGTGACCAAAGGCCCGCCCGGTACCGAATTCTGTCCATTTGGTGATGGTATGCACTGACGTCGAGAGGCGATAAGCCTCAAGCTGAGGTAGGAATTCGGGGGATCTACAGCCAACCGGGAGTACGTCAGTGAGCCCCACGAGTCTTGTCCTCCTCCTGGCCGCGGTGACCGCCACGGCCGTAGGGGCGGCCGCCCTGCACACCGCGCGCGGTGTGCGCCGGCAGATCAGTGAGCTGCGCGCCGAGCTCGCGGCCACCGTGGCCGCCGATGCCCGGACGGGCGGCGGAGGAGGCGGAGGCGGCGGCGAGGAGTGCGGCGCGACGGTGCCCGCACCCCGCGCCACCCCGGCCGCCGAGATACGCGCGGCCGTCGCCGACGCCCTGGCCGAGGAGCGGGAGCGTGAGCTGGCCGAGGCGCGGGCGTTCTGGGCCGCCCAGGAGGCCAGGGACTCCGCCGGAGCGGCCGACGCCCACTCGCTGCTGAGCGGGCCGGGCGGGTTCGAGGACGCCTCCCAGGACGCGCAGCTCTTCGTGCCCCGCCAGGCCGACCTGGCGGGGCTCGAACCGCTGCTCGGGCTGGACGCGCTGGGCCCCGAGGCCATGGACTCCGGCGGGGACCAGGAGCCCGAGGTCGAGTCCGGGCTGGAGCTGGAGCTGGGTGCCGGGGCGGAGCCCGTGGCCGAGCCCCGGGAGTCCGCCGAGCTGGCGGCGGCCCGCCGTCGCCACCCGTCCCACCCCGACTTCACCCCGTCGTCACCGGTCGCCGACCACGACCGTACGGTGACCCGGCTCACCGAGCTGGCCGACGCCCGCACCCCGCTGTCCGATGTGCGGCCCGGACCCCTCGGCACCCTCGATGTCTACGTCTTCGCCGACGGCACCACGATCTGCATGACCCCGGGCCACCGGGAGACGGCTGAGCGGCTGGCGGACGCGCTGCGCGAGGGCACCGCCCCGGTGCTGCTGGGCGGCTCGGGCGTCTCCGGTGCTTATGCGCTCACGTTCGGTTGCGGCGAGGAGAACGTGTACGTCCTCGCCGACCGCGTCATCGCCTCGCTGTAGCCGACCGCGTCATCGCCTCGCCGTAAGGGACACACCGCCCCGCTGTCGGCGAGCGCTCAGGCTGTACGCCGGACGGTCAGGCTGCAAGCCGGACGCTCAGGGCTGTAAGCCGGACGCCCTGGCTGCAAGCCGGGCCCTCAAGCCGCAAGCGGACCCTCAAGGCCACAAGCCGAGGCCCTCAAGCCGTAAGCGGGCCCCCGGGCCGCCAGCGGGCGCTCAGACGCCGCAGCGCCCCGCCGCCTCCGCCACGAGCGCCACCGCCTCGGCGGCCCCCCGCGCCGTCTCGCCGCCCCCGGCGCCCCCCGGCGCACGCTCCAGCGCGTGCACCAAGTCATGTCCGGCCACCGCCACCTGGTCGGCGACCACGAACAGCCCCGCGTCCGGCATGATCCGCGGCGGGGTTCCCGGCTCCTCCAGCCGCTGTGCGCGCACCGACAATTCCCTAGCCAGGGCCAGTCCTTCGGCCGCCGCGCCCGCACGCAGCCGGGACTGCGGAAGGGCGCGCAACCGGTCGGCGAGCCGGTCGACGGCGGCCAGGAGGGGGGAGACATCATCCACGCTCCGAGCGTATGCGCCACTGAGGGACTGTTGCCAACGGGCGAACACTCAGGCACGGTGAGCTGAAGGAAACCCGGGCCATGGACCCGGGTCCGGCATGGAAGCGTCCGGAGGCGCCGATGTCCCAAATCTTCTCCGACGAGACTCACCGGAACCTACTCTCCCGCATCCCCCAGTGCACGGGCCGTGAAGTCGCCGACTGGCTGCGCACGGTCGACGAGGGCCCCGCTTTCTTCCGATTCGAGGAGAAGGTCAGCTGGCTGCGCGGCGAGCACCAGCTCGCCTACGGCCATGCGAAGGCCATCATCCATGAACACGACTTGAGGCGTGCGGCACGCAAGCTGCTGTAGCCGCTGCCCGGAGGCAGAAGCGTGTATGACAGACCCACCGAACGGAGCGGCTCAAGCCGCATAGGAAGAAGGGCCCGCGGAGGTCTTCGC
This sequence comes from Streptomyces iranensis, assembly GCF_017874715.1. GTDB lineage: Bacteria > Actinomycetota > Actinomycetes > Streptomycetales > Streptomycetaceae > Streptomyces > Streptomyces iranensis. The sequence continues at coordinate 91,109 of NZ_JAGGLR010000034.1, forward strand.
CTCCGCGGGCCCTTCTACGTGCTGTCTGCCGTGCTGTCTGCGCGCTACGCGACTCCCAGGGGCGCTAGTCCCTGAAGATCGAGATCAGCCGGAGCAGCTCCAGGTAGATCCACACCAGCGAGAGCGTCAGCCCGAAGGCGGCCAGCCAGGACTCCTCGCGCGGAGCGCCGTACTGGACACCGTCCTCGATCTGCTTGAAGTCCATCGCCAGGAACGCCGCGCCGAGCACGACACCGACGAGGCCGAAGACGATGCCGAGGCCACCGCTGCGGAAGCCGAGGCCGTCCCCACCGCCGATGGCGGCGAACAGCAGGTTGACCGCCATCAGCAGGATGAAGCCGATGGCGGCGGCGAGCACAAAGCGCTGGAATCGCGCGTTCACCCGGATGAGGCGGGTCTTGTACGCGACGAGCACACCGACGAACACGGCCATCGTGCCGAGCACGGCCTGCATCGGGATGCCGGACCAGCGATCGTTGTACACCTGGCTGATAACGCCGAGGAAGAGGCCCTCGAAGAGGGCGTAACCCATGATCAGCGCGGGCGAGGCCGTGCGCTTGAACGACTGGACGAGGCCGAGCACCAGCGCCACGAGCGCGGCGCCGAAGCCCACACCCACCGGAAGCTGCGCGATCCACGCGACCGCCGCGGCGACGATGACGGTACCGAGGGTCATACCGGTGCGCATGACGACGTCGTCCATCGTCATGCGGCCGGTCTGCAGCGGGCCCGCCGGCGGCGTGCCGTACATCTGCTGCAGCTGTTCGGGGGTCAGATTCTGCTGGTCGCCCGTCGCGTAGGGGTTCGTGGGCGCCTGCGTCTGCGCGTACGGATTACCGCCCGCGTACGGGTTGGCCTGACCGGCGGCGGGACTCCCGGCCTGCGGCGCCGCGCCGAAACCGGCGTAGCCGCCGCTGCGGCTGAACCCCCGTCGCGAGAAGACCGGGTTGCTGCTCCTCATCTCACTCCTCCGTGGCCGCCGGGCGCGACCTTGACTCAAGAGTAATGGGTAAGCAAAGAAAGCACCCTAGTGCCCAGGGAGGATCTTTTCACGCAGGAAGAGGCCGCGCGAGGCCCCTGCGGGCCCCGCGCACGCACTTGGGGCGACCATCCACACACGCTGAGTGCGGCCACCGGATCTGAAGGTGCCCGGAACCGGACTTGAACCGGTACGCCCGCGAGGGGCAGCGAGGTTTAAGCTCGCCGTGTCTGCATTCCACCATCCGGGCAGCGGTTCCCCCTGGGCCGTACGGTGCGCATACGGCCCTCCCCTGGAAGAGAGCAGCACGAGCCTATCCGGGGACATGCCCCCGCACAGTGAATCCTCGACCCGAGGTTGTCTTATTTTATTGGCAACTGAGGGTGCATCAGCAGCGGGGCGGGGTACCCGAAGATGCCGACGTCCATTGGACCTGCCGATATGCCCTGAACCCCCATTAACTGGGGATTGACGCAATCTCGACGCCCCGGACGGGGCGTCCTCTCCTCCTCAAGGAGGACTCCGCCGCCACCACCTACATCGCGAGACCCCCACGAGAACGGGAGCACGGGCTGATCCCGTCCCCCTTCACAACCGGAACCATGGAGTGACGTCCCGCCCACTCCCGCACAGCACGACAGGAGTCATTCACCGTGACCACCATGCCCCTCGGCGTCAAAACCACCGCCCACTCCACCGGGGCGGCCGCCCGCGCCACGGACCTGAGCAAGGTCTACGGCGAGGGCGAGACCCAGGTCATCGCCCTGGATTCGGTCTCCGTGGAGTTCCGCCAGGCCGAGTTCACCGCGATCATGGGCCCCTCCGGCTCCGGCAAGTCCACGCTGATGCACTGCATGGCGGGTCTCGACACCATCTCCAGCGGCTCGGCCCGGATCGGCGACGTCGAACTGACCACGCTCAAGGACAAGAAGCTCACCCAGCTGCGCCGCGACAAGATCGGCTTCATCTTCCAGGCGTTCAACCTGCTGCCGACGCTGAACGCGCTGGAGAACATCACCCTCCCGATGGACATCGCGGGCCGCAAGGCCGACCAGGCGTGGCTGGACCAGGTGGTGGCCACGGTCGGTCTGGCCGGGCGGCTCAAGCACCGCCCCAACCAGCTGTCGGGTGGTCAGCAGCAGCGCGTCGCCGTGGCCCGCGCCCTGGCCGGTCAGCCGGAGATCATCTTCGCCGACGAGCCGACCGGCAACCTGGACTCCCGCTCCGGCGCCGAAGTCCTGGGCTTCCTCCGCAACTCGGTGCGGGAGCTCGGCCAGACGATCGTGATGGTGACCCATGACCCGGTCGCCGCGTCCTACTCCGATCGGGTGGTCTTCCTCGCCGACGGCCGGATCGTGGACGAGCTGCGCGGCCCCACCGCCGACTCGGTGCTGGACCGCATGAAGCGCTTCGACGCCAAGGGCCGCACGAGCTGACGCGGGGCGCGCGCCCATCTCCCCTCTTAAGGCTCGCAGCGCCGCCTCGCACTCCCCCACCCCACCCCTCAGGACTGACACCTCATGCTCCGTACAGCCCTGCGCAATGTGCTTGCGCACAAGGCCCGGTTGCTGATGACCGTGCTCGCCGTGATGCTCGGCGTGGCCTTCGTCGCCGGCACCCTGGTCTTCACCAACACCATCTCCGACGCCTACCAGAAGAGCTCCCAGAAGGGCTTCAAGGGCGTCGACGTCGCCATCACCCCCGACAAGAAGGACGACGACTCCGCCAACCCCGGTGACGCGCCCCGGCTGAGCCAGCGGCTGCTGGACCAGGCGTCCAAGGCGCCCGGCGCCGCCTCCGCCTACGGTGTGGTGAAGGGCTCCTCCTCCCTCGCCGACAAGAAGGGCGACGTGCTCGGCGGCGGCTTCTCCAACCTCGGCGGCAACTACTACCCGGGCGCCGACGGTAAGGACCCCCGGTACAACATGACCGAGGGCCGCGCCCCCAAGGCCGCCGGTGAGATCGCGCTCGACACCAGGACCGCCGAGCGCGGGCACTACAAGGCCGGGGACTCCATCCGGGTCTCCGTCGACGGCCCGGTGCGCACCGAGAAGGTCGTCGGCGTCTTCACCACCGACGACGGCAATGTCGCGGCGGGCGGCACCCTCGCGCTGTACGACACGGTCACCGCGCAGAAGCTGTTCGGCAAGCCCGGACAGTTCGACGAGATCGACGTGAAGGCCGCCGCGGGCACCTCACAGTCCACCCTGAAGTCGTCGGTCGACAAGATCCTGCCCGAGCAGGCCAAGGCCACCACCGCCAAGAAGCTCGCCAAGGACCAGGCCAAGGCGATCGAAGAGGGCATGAGCAGCATGCAGACCGCGATGCTGGTGTTCGCCGGTATCGCGCTCTTCGTCGGCATCTTCATCATCGTCAACACCTTCTCCATGCTGGTCGCCCAGCGCACCAAGGAGCTCGCCCTGATGCGCGCGGTGGGTGCGACCCGCCGTCAGGTCACCCGCTCGGTGCTGATCGAGGCGACCGTCGTGGGCGCCGTCGCGGCCGTGGTGGGTCTCGCCGCCGGTGTCGGCATCGGCGCCGTACTGCGCTCGGTGCTCAACTCCACCGGGGCCAACGTCCCGGACGGTCCGCTGATCGTCGCGCCGACCACGGTGCTGGCCTCGGTGGTCGTGGGCGTCGTGGTGACCGTGCTCTCCGCCTGGCTGCCCGGCCGCCGCGCCGCCAAGATCCCGCCGGTCGCCGCGATGAACAGCGTGCACGCCACGCCGACCACCCGCGGTCTGGTGGTGCGCAACACCATCGGCACGATCCTCGCCGCGGCCGGTGCCGCGCTGGTGGTCGCCGGTGCGGGCATGGGCGGGGACGGCCAGGGCCCGATGGCGTTCGGCGCGGCCGTCCTGGTGATCGGCGTCTTCGTGCTCACCCCGCTGCTGTCCCGGCCGCTGATCGCGGCCGCCTCCCCGGTGCTGCGGATCTTCGGGATGCCCGGCAAGCTGGCCCGGCAGAACGCGGTGCGCAACCCGCGCCGTACCGCCGCCACCGCCTCCGCCCTGATGGTGGGTCTCACTCTGATCACCGGTATGACGGTGATCGCTGGATCCATGCAGAAGGGGATCGACAAGATGGCGGCCGACGGGCTGAGGTCCGACTACGTCGTCAGCATGGGCGGGGGCGGCGGGACCGGCGGGCGGCCGCTGTCGCCCGAGGTGTCCAAGACCCTGGCGAAGCTGCCCGAGGTCACCTCGATCAGCCCGCTGCGCTCCTCCCCGGCCCGGGTCGCCGGCGACTCCGACTCCCTGACGGGCGTCGACCCGAAGGCCATCAAGGACCTGGTGAAGGTGGACTTCACCGAGGGCTCGTTCGCCTCGCTCGGGGGCACCAAGGCCCTGATCGACGACAAGATCGCCGATGAGCACCACTGGAAGGCCGGCTCCACCATCCCGGTGACCTACGAGGACGGCCGCAGCGGCAAGCTGACCGTGGGCGGTGTCTACAAGGGCAACCAGATGATCCGCGGCGTCATGGTCGACAGCGCCACGGTCACCCCGCACATGACCACCGTCGCGGACTTCCAGGTAATGCTGAAGACCAAGGGCGGCGCCACGGAGAACAACAAGGACCTGCTGAAGAAGACGCTCGGCGAGAACCCGGCGATCAAGATTCAGAACAAGCAGGACACCTCCGACGAGATCGCCAGCGCCTTCACCCTGATGCTGAACATGCTCTACGGGCTGCTCGCCATGGCCGTGATCGTCGCCGTGCTCGGTGTCATCAACACCCTGGCGATGTCGGTCTTCGAGCGGTCCAAGGAGATCGGCATGCTGCGGGCGATCGGCCTGGACCGGGGCGGCATCAAGCGGATGGTCCGGCTGGAGTCGCTGGTCATCTCGCTCTTCGGCGGGGTGCTCGGCCTCGGCCTCGGCGTCTTCTTCGGCTGGGCGGCCGGTGAACTGATCGCCACCGAGCTGCCGAGCTACGAACTGGTGCTTCCGTGGAGCCGGATGGGTCTGTTCCTGCTGATGGCCGCCTTGGTGGGCGTCATCGCGGCGCTGTGGCCGGCCCGGCGGGCCTCCAAGCTCAACATGCTGGCCGCCATCAAGGCCGAGTAGCCGAGCGAGCCGCCTAGCGGCGAGCCGAACACGGGACGTCCCCGTCCGCCCCTCTCCCGGGGCGGGCGGGGACGTCCGCGTTATGGCCGGTTTCAGCCGCCTTCGGTCGCCTTCAGCCGCGCCAGTCGCGGGCGCGCAGCGGAAGCCCCGCGGCCCCGCCCTCGGGGGTGCGGACGGCGAGGACCTGGTTGACCCCGATCCGGTTGCGCTCGAAGGAGAGGGCGGAGGCCGCCATGTAGAGCCGCCAGACCCGGGCCCGGCCCGGGGAGGTCAGCCGCACGGCCTGGGGCCAGGACCGCTCCAGGTTGGCGACCCAGCGGCGCAGCGTGAGCGCGTAGTGCTCGCGGATGGCCTCCACGTCGCGCACCTCGAAGCCCGCCTCCTCCAACTGGGCCACGGTCCGGCCGACCGGGGCGAGCTCACCGTCGGGGAAGACATAGCGGTCGATGAACTCGTCCACGTGGTACGCCTCTTCGTCCGGCTGGGGACGCCGGGCGATCTGATGGTTGAGCAGCCGCCCGCCGGGCCGCAGCAGCCGGTGCAGTATGGCGGTGTACTCGGCGTACCGCACGGCGCCCACGTGCTCGGCCATGCCGATCGAGGAGATGGCGTCGTAAGGCCCGTCCGGAACCTCGCGGTAGTCCTGGACCCGGATCTCCACCTGGTCGGTGAGCCCGGCGTCCGCGATGCGCTTACGGGCGTACGCCGCCTGCTCCTCGGAGAGCGTGACGCCGACGGCGCGCACCCCGTACTCGCGCGCCGCGTGCAGCACCATCGAGCCCCAGCCGCACCCCACGTCCAGCAGCCGCTGGCCGGGCTTCAGGGCCAGCTTGCGGCAGACCAGGTCCAGCTTGGCGCGCTGGGCCTCCTCCAGCGTGGAGTCCGCCCGGTCCCAGTAGGCGCAGGAGTAGACCATCGAGGGGCCGAGCACCAGCTCGTAGAAGTCGTTGCCGACGTCGTAGTGGTGGCTGATGGCCTTACGGTCGCGGCGCAGGGAGTGCAGCGGACCGAGGGTGGTCCGGGCCTCCTCGCGCGGCGGGGGCGGCGGCAGCCCCGGCCCGGCGAGCGCGATCATCTCCCGGGCGGCGGTGCGCAGCCCGGGATCGCGCAGCGCCTGGAGGCCGGTGAGGAGCCGGGACCGCGGCGCGGTGGCGGGGCCGCGCTCCCACAGCAGCCCGGACAGCCGGTCCAGGGCGTCGTACAGATCGCCCTCGACATCGAGGTCCCCGGCGACCCAGGCGCGGGCCAGGCCCAGCTCGCCCGGCCGCCACAGGATCCTGCGCAGCGCCCGGCGGCGCCGGATGACCAGGGTGGGCGCGCCGGGTGGACCGGTCTCGCTGTGGTCCCAGGCGCGGACGCGGATCGGGAGAGGGGTTCCCAGCACCTCCTCGGCCAGGGTGGCGATCCGCCCAGCGGCGTCGGCCATTTCGCACCTCCGTGATGACGACTCAGGAAGATTCACTCACCACGTAAACACCACGGAACCCGCCGTACAGTCCCGCCGACACGTCTGGAATCGGCAAAAGAGCTTTAAAAGCGGGCCATCGGAGGGCGTCCGAGGGCAGACGTAAGGGCGTCCGCCCCACGGATGGCGGACGCCCTCGGCGTTCTGTTGTACGGGTCGGGCCCGTATGGCCGGGCCGGTCCGGCCCGTGGGTCAGGACGCCTTGGCCTTCTCGGCCGGGGCCGCAGGCTTGGCCGCGGTGGCGGCGCTGACCGGGGAGGCGGCCTCGTAGAACTCCTCACGGGGGTTCTCGATGGCGCCGAGCGAGACGACCTCGCGCTTGAGGAACATCCCCAGCGTCCAGTCGGCGAGCACCCGGATCTTGCGGTTGAAGGTCGGCATGGCCATGCCGTGGTAGCCACGGTGCATGTACCAGGCCAGGCGGCCCTTCAGCTTGATCTTCATCTTGCCGAAGACGATCATCGCGACGCCCTTGTGAAGGCCCAGACCCGCGACGGCGCCCTTGTTGGCGTGCTTGTACTCCTTCTGCGGGAAGCCCCGCATACCGGAGATCACGTTGTCACCGAGGACCTTGGCCTGGCGCAGCGCGTGCTGGGCGTTCGGCGGGCACCAGGCGCCCTCGCCGGTGGCGAGGTCCGGGACCTGGGCGTTGTCACCGGCGGACCAGATGTAGTCAGTGCCCTGGGCCTGGAGGGTCGGCGCGGTGTCCACATGGCCGCGCGGGCCGAGCGGAAGGCCGAACCGGGCCAGCGCCGGGTTGGGCTTGACGCCCGCGGTCCACACGATGGTGTTGGAGTCGACCTCGAGGCCGTTCTTGAGGACGACATGGCCGTCGATGCAGGAGTTCATCGAGGTCTCGAGGTAGACCTCGATACCGCGCTTCTGCAGATGCTCCAGACCCCACTTGCCCAGCTTCGGGCCGACCTCGGGGAGGATCTTGTCGGCGGCGTCGACGAGGACGAAGCGCATGTCCTCGCGCTTGACGTTCGGGTAGTACTTGGCCGCGTCACGGGCCATGTCCTCGACCTCGCCGATGGTCTCCGCGCCGGCGAAGCCGCCGCCGACGAAGACGAAGGTGAGCGCCTTGCGGCGGATCTCCTCGTCGGTGGTGGAGTCGGCCTTGTCGAGCTGCTCGAGGACGTGGTTGCGCAGGCCGATGGCCTCCTCTATGCCCTTCATACCGATGCCGTTCTCCGCGAGACCGGGGATCGGGAAGGTGCGGGAGACCGCGCCGAGGGCGACGACCAGGTAGTCGAAGGGCAGCTCGTACGTCTCGCCGACGAGCGGCTGGACGACGGCGACCTTGCGGTCCTGGTCGATGGTCGACACTCGGCCGGTGAGGACCTCCGCCTTGGGGAGCACGCGCCGCAGCGGAACCACGACGTGGCGCGGGGAGATGCTGCCGGCCGCAGCTTCGGGGAGGAAGGGCTGGTACGTCATGTACGAGCGAGGGTCGACGACCGTGACGGTCGCCTCGCCGTACCGCATCTTCTTCAGAATGCGGCGCGCCGCGTACAAGCCAACGTACCCACCGCCTACAACGAGGATCCTGGGACGCTCCGTGGTGCTCATGATTCGAGTATCCAGCACCCCTTGGGGGGGACCTCGTGAGCCCCTTCACAAGCATGGTGGGAGTATCTGCTACACTCCGCGGCCCCCGTGCCGGACGCCATACCCGTGCAGCGGAACCACTGGCTGGATCGGTACGTTCCCACCCCTCTGAGCAGGGCTTGTAACTGAACGCGGGAGTAGACCAGGCGGTCCGCGCGGCGGCACCGAACACGGCCCTGACACCTCACGATCCGGTCAGTTACGGGGCCCGGCCGCCGAAACCGCCCCTGAGCGCCGCATCGGGCGGCCACCAGGCGCCTTTTTCATGTGAAGAGTTTCACGAACTTTCTCGGAGGCGGCTCGCGGAGGGCCTCCGAGGGGGGTTCCGCAGCCGCTCATGCGTTGTCCCGGCCGCTCAGGCGATGCTCCAGACGAGCCCGTCGAGGATGTCGTGCTCACTCACCACAACCTCCTCGGCACCGGTCCTTTCCATGATCGAAAGCAGGATGAGCGCCCCCGCCCCGATCACATCGATCCGCCCCGGATGCATCACCGGGATCTCCGCCCGCTCGGCGTGGCCGGAGCCGAGCAGCCTGCCCGTGATCTCGCGGACCTGGCCGAGGGTGATCCGGGAGTGGTGGATCGCGGACGGGTCGTACTCCTTCAGACCCAGCGCGATCCCGGCCACGGTGGTGACCGAACCGGCCAGCCCGACCAGTGCGTGGCCGTCCGCGGGGCGGCAGGCGCGGCGGAGCGGCACGGTGCGCTCGGCCAGGTCCAGCGCCCGCTCCACATCGGCCCTTATGGCGGCGATCTGATCCTTCGTCGGGGGATCGGTGATCCGGCCGTCCACCACCAGATGGCGCTCGGTCAGCCGGACACAGCCGATGTCCACGCTGCGGGCCGCCCGCACCCCCTCGCCGCCCTCGACGAACTCGGTCGAACCGCCGCCGATGTCCACCACCAGGTACGGCCCGGCCATATGGTCATGGCCGGTGAGCTCCTTGGTGGCCCCGGTGAAGGAGAACTCCGCCTCCTGGTCCCCGCTGATCACCTCGGGCTCCACGCCCAGGATCTCCACGACCCCGCGCACGAACTCCTCGCGGTTCTCGGCGTCCCGGGAGGCGGAGGTGGCCACGAAGCGGACGCGCTCGGCGCCCAGCTCACGCACGACCTCCGCGTACTCGCGGCAGGCGGCGAAGGTGCGCTCCAGCGCCTCCGGGGCGAGCCGGCCCGTGCGGTCCACGCCCTGGCCCAGCCGGACGATCTTCATCTGGCGGTCGAGCTCGATCAGCTCCCCGGTGGCCGGATCGGCGTCCGCCACCAGCAGCCGGATCGAATTGGTGCCGCAGTCCACGGCGGCGACGCGGGTCATGCGCTCTCCTCCCGGCTCGGGGCATCGGTCCCGCAGGGGCTCACACACGGGCCCTTGCGCCACCACTCCGGCAGCATCGCGATCGCCTCGTCCCCCAGCGGATTGACCCCGGGGCCGGCCGCGAGAGAGTGGGCCACCAGCACATGCAGGCACTTCACCCGGTCCGGCATACCGCCCGCGCTGGGGAAGCCCTGGAGCACCTCGATGGTGTCGCGGCGCGCGATGTAGTCCTCGTGGGCGGCGCGGTAGGCGGCGGCCAGCTCGGGGTCGGTGCCCAGCCGGGCCGTCATCTCCTTCATCACGCCCTCGGCCTCCAGCGTGCCGATCGCGGACGCGGCGCGCGTACAGGTCAGGTAGTAGAGGGTGGGGAAGGGCGTACCGTCCTCGAGCCGCGGCGCGGTCTCCACGACATCCGGATTGCCGCAGGGGCAGCGGTGCGCGATCGCACGCAGACCCCGGGGCACGCGGTTCAGCTGCTCCCGTACGGCGTGGATGTCCGCGTCGGTGGGCGCTGTGGGCTCCGTCTGGGGCGGGGGCGTATCCATGAGTGGGAAAGTTCTTCTTCTTCGTGTCGATTCGAACGCCGGGTTGGGCCGGCGGCCGGAGCGCGGCGCCTCAGCGGCGCACGCTGCCCGCCCCCGCCGCGTCCGCCGTGTCCACGGCGTCCCAGAGGTTGGTGTACCAGGGGCGGCCGGCCGCGCCCTGGTCGGTGGAGCGCTCGGTGGAGCCGCCGCCGTCCACCACGCTGTAGCCGGTCTCCCCCGGCATCAGGAAGTGCAGCCGCTCCCGGGCCTGCTGCTCGGTGTAGGCGGGGTCGCGCAGCCGGGCCTTCCGCTCCCGCAGCTTCTTCACGTCCTCGCGGGCCCGCTGGGCCTCGTGCCGCTGCTCGGCGATGTCGGAGCGCTGGGAGATGTACTGCCGCATCGGATAGGCGAGCGCCACGACGAGGGAGCAGACGACCAGCGCGAGCAGGGCGGCCCGGCCGGTCAGCCGGCCGCGGCGGCGCTTGGTGCGCACGCGGTAGACCCGGGCGGCGGCGTGCTCGCCGAGCGCCTTGAGCCTGGTCGCGGTGGAGAACCGTTCCCGATCCGCCGGCACGTCGCCTCCCCGGTGATGACTTCGCTTGGGTAACGCCGCCGAGCGACGCCGTCCCCGGCCACGGTACGGGACCGTGGCCGGGGACAGGCGTCAGACGTGTCCGCTCAGCCCTTGAAGCGCGGGAAGGCGGAACGGCCCGCGTACACCGCGGCGTCGTCGAGGATCTCCTCGATGCGCAGCAGCTGGTTGTACTTGGCCACCCGCTCGGAGCGGGCCGGGGCGCCGGTCTTGATCTGGCCGCAGTTGGTGGCGACAGCCAGGTCGGCGATGGTGACGTCCTCGGTCTCACCGGAGCGGTGCGACATCACGCACTTGTAGCCGCTGCGCTGGGCCAGCTCGACCGCGTCGAGGGTCTCGGTCAGCGAGCCGATCTGGTTGACCTTGACCAGCAGGGCGTTCGCGGTGTCGCTGTCGATGCCGCGGGAGAGCCGCTCGGGGTTGGTGACGAAGAGGTCGTCGCCGACCAGCTGGACCTTGTCGCCGAGCTGCTCGGTGATGGTCTTCCAGCCGTCCCAGTCCTCCTCGTCCAGCGGGTCCTCGACGGAGACCAGCGGGTACGCGGCGACCAGCTCGGCGTAGTACGAGGTCATCTCGGCGGCGGAGCGGGACTGGCCCTCGAACTGGTACGCGCCGTCCTTGTAGAACTCGGAGGCGGCGACGTCCAGCGCGAGCGCGATGTCCTGGCCCGGCTGGTAGCCGGCCTTCTTGACCGCCTCGAGGATCAGGTCGAGGGCCTCGCGGTTGGAGCCGAGGTTCGGCGCGAAGCCGCCCTCGTCGCCGAGGCCGGTGGACAGGCCGCGCTCCTTCAGCACGGACTTCAGGGTGTGGTAGATCTCGGCGCCCCAGCGCAGGGCCTCGGAGAAGGACTCCGCGCCTACGGGCACGATCATGAACTCCTGGATGTCCACATTGGAGTCGGCGTGCGACCCGCCGTTGAGGATGTTCATCATCGGCACCGGCAGCAGATGGGCGTTCGGGCCGCCGAGGTAACGGAAGAGGGGGAGGTCGGACGCCTCGGAGGCGGCGTGCGCGACGGCGAGGGAGACGCCGAGGATCGCGTTGGCACCGAGCGAGGACTTGTCCGGGGTGGCGTCCAGGTCGAACATCGCCTGGTCGATCAGCCGCTGCTCGGTGGCGTCATAGCCGACCAGCTCGGGGCCGATCTGCTCGATCACGGCGAGGACGGCCTTCTCCACGCCCTTGCCGTTGTAGCGGTTTTTGTCGCCGTCACGGAGCTCGAGGGCCTCGAAGGCGCCGGTGGAGGCGCCGGACGGCACGGCGGCACGGCCAGTGCTGCCGTCGTCGAGGCCGACCTCGACCTCGACCGTGGGGTTGCCTCGCGAGTCGAGGATCTCGCGAGCTACGACGACGTCGATGGACGGCACGAGGTTCTCCTTCGTATGGGTCAGCGGTAGCAGCACGAGCCTAACGGGCCGGGAGGGCTGCGCCCCGCGTTCGCCCGCCCCACGAGACAGGGGCGTGACACAAAAAGCCAGATTCGGGATCCGAAATCCAGATTTCGCATGCATTGCGAAAGCCCCGGCGGGGCGCGCCATAGGGGCGGCACGCCCGGCCGGGGCTCGTTCTCGGGGGCCGGCCTCGGGAGAGGTCCTCGGGAGAGGTCCTCGGGGAGTCCTCAGGCCGGGGCCGGGGCCGGGGCTCAGCGGAGGTGCAGCTGCTGGCCCGGGAAGATCAGGTCGGCCTGCTCCACGATGTCCTTGTTCAGCTTGAAGAGCTTCTTCCAGCCGCCCTTGACGTCGTGGGCCTTGGCGATCTTGCCGAGGGTGTCGCCGGACTTGACCTTGTACTCGCCGTCACCCTTCTTGATCGGGCCACGGGTCTGGTGCCGCGCGGCGTGCTCGGGCGCGGTGTGCGGCTGCGCCTTCGGCTGGGCCGGCTTGGCGGCCGGGGCCGACTTGGTGGTCGCCGAGGGCTGGTCCTGCGAGCCGGAGGGCGCGGACGGGGCGGACGGGCTGCCGCCGGAGGTCAGACCCTTGCCGCAGACCGGCCAGGCGCCCTTGCCCTGGCTGCCCAGGACCTTTTCGGCGATCTGGATCTGCTGGGCCTTGCCGGCCTTGTCCGCGGTGGGGGCGTAGGCCGTGCCGCCGTAGGCGGCCCAGGTGGAGCTCGAGAACTGCAGGCCGCCGAAGTAGCCGTTGCCGGTGTTGATCGACCAGTTGCCACCGGACTCGCACTGCGCGACCTGGTCCCACTGCGAGGTGGTGGCCGCGGAGGCGGAGGTCGCCCCGATGAGCGGTGCCGCCACGGCGGCACCGGCGAGACCGGTGAGCGCGGCGATACGGGTGGCCTTGGAGGGGCGGCGGTGCTTCCCGTTGGACTTCAGCATTTTGGTTCGTTTCCTCACCGACGCCTACGAGGTGAGCTGTCGGGTTCGGACGTGAGTTGCCCGGCCGGTCGCGATGGTCGCTCCCGGCTTCACCCCTAGCCGACAAGCCCGTATCCACAGGCCACTCGGCACCTACCTTGGGTCCCCCGCTCCTGCCTTCGGCGCTGACGCGTCGGTTCCCCCCGACCGCCGGCAGGATTCGGCGTGACGATCGACGGTGCCCGCGGTGGCGAGCGGAAAGACGTTAAACACACCTTCCAAGAACGTTCAAACACCCCAAGGACAGTGATTGGGGCTGTAATTGATCTCACCCGGCCCACATCCACGCAGGTGGGGCCGGGTGAGGAGGGATCGGACACGAGGTGCGCCCCGGAAAATGTGACGAGATGTATGTCTCACCGGGGCCAGATCGGGCAATTCCCCCCGAATCACCGCTCCCTGATGGTGAGGTCAAGTCGCTGACCAGGAATGATCAGATCGGGGTCGATCCCGATGAGGTCCTCGTTGGTTTCGTAGAGCCCTTCCCAACCGCGGGACACATTCTGGTGCTCGGCGATCCCTGACAGGTTGTCACCGGGGCGAACAGTGTAATCCTCGTCCGTGGAGTCCTCGTCCTGGTCCGAAGCGCCACGCGAGGCATGGCGCCCGGAGGGCCGTGCGCTCCCCCCGTCGGCGTCGTCGGCCCGCTCCCCGGCGTCCGGGGAGCCGCGGTGGCGGCCGGAGGAGTCCGCCGAGGGGCTCTTGGAGCCGTCCGACGCCGAGGGGCGGTCCGAGTCCGAGGGGCTGTCCGACGCCGGGTCGTCCGACGCCGGGTCGTCCGAAGCGGAGCCGTCAAGACCGTCGGGGGACTTGGAGGTGTGGGGCGCCCCCGACTCCTCGGTCGACCCGGACGCGTCCGGCGCGTCCGGCTTGTCGGCGCTGTCGGACGCGCCCGAACGGTCCGCGTCCGAGGAGGAGCCGTCCCGCCCCCGGTCTCCCGGGTCGCCGTCCCCGCCGCGGCCCGTCCCCGGGTCCGGGGTGGCCGTGCTGCCGGGGTCCACATCGGGGGCGCCGCCGCCGTCGGTGAGCCCGGCGCCCAGCGCACAGCTCGGCCAGGCGTCGGGGCCGCGGTCGCCGAGGATCGTCTCGGCGACGGATATCTGCTGGGAGCGGCTGGCGAGGTCGGGGCGCGGGGCGTACTCCGTGCCGCCGTACTTCTTCCACATGTCGAGGGTCAGCTGGAGCCCGCCGTAGAAGCCGTTGCCCTCGTTGGCGCTCCACATACCGCCGCTCTCGCACTCGGCGACGTGATCCCATGTGGCGGTCGGGGCGGCCTGTGCGCCGGCCGCCCCGAAGAGGGGTATGGCGAGGCCCGCTCCCGTGACCCCCGCCGCGACGATGATGGCCGGGGCCTGACGGGGGCGACGGTGTCGACCATTACCGGAACGCATGCGATTGACCTCTCCTATGGCGCTATGGCCCTATGGCGACAAGGTTTGCCGGTGAACATAGCGAGGGCACTCGATCATCACAAGGCGATGTATCCGAGGTCACGCCATGGTCACACGGCTGACCATTCGTCACGTATGTCCGCCCGTACGGGCCTTGGGGGTCCCGGCCGCCCGGTTCGGGGGTCTCAGCCGTCCGCGGAATTCCAGGTCACCGGGAGCGTGCGCAGCCCGCGCATGATGAGCCCGCCGCGCCACCGCAGATCGTCCGGATCCTCCGCGAGCCGCAGTCCGGGCAGCCGCCGCAGCAGGGTGGCGATCGCGGTCTGGGCCTCCAGCCGGGCCAGCGGGGCACCCAGACAGTAGTGGATGCCGTGGCCGTAGCCGAGGTGCTGGTTGTCCCGTCGGGTGAGATCGAGGACGTCCGGCTCCGCGAACCGGTCGGGGTCCCGGTCGGCCGCGGCGAGCACCACCAGCACCGGCTCCCCCTCGGCGATGCGCTGCCCGGCGAGGGTGAGCGGCTCGGTGGCGAACCGCCAGGTGGCGATCTCCACGGGGCCGTCGTAGCGGAGCAGTTCCTCGACCCCGGCGGCGAGCAGCCGCTCGTCCCCTTCTTCCAGGGCCCGCTGCATGAGGGCGCGCTGCTCCGGATGGCGCAGCAGCGCGTAGACACCGTTGCCGATGAGATTGACGGTCGTCTCGAAGCCGGCGAAGAGAAGGATGAAGGCCATGGCCGCGGCCTCGTTCTCGGTGAGGTGCTCACCGTGGTCGCCGGCCCGGATCAGCCCCGAGATCAGATCCTCCCCGTCCTCTTCCTCCCCCCGCTCCGCGAGCTCCAGGCGCTTGCGGTGGATCAGCTCGCCCAGATACGCCCGGATCCTCTTCACGGCGCGGGCCACTCCGCCGCGCGGGCCGCCGCCGTGCCGGATCATCGCGCCCGCCCAGTCCCGGAAGTCGTCCTGGTCCTCGCGCGGCACCCCGAGCAGATCGCAGATGGCGTAAATAGGGAGGGGGAAGGCGAACTCATGGATGAGATCCGCCTCTCCCCTCTCTTCGAAGGCGTCGATGAGCTGATCGGTGAGGGTCCGCACCCGGGGGGCGAACGCGGCCACCCGGCGCGGGGTGAACGCCTTCGACACCAGCCGCCGCAGCCGGGTGTGGTCGGGAGGGTCGATATTGAGCAGATGTGTCATCAGCTCGGCGCGCCGTTCGCCCGGGATGCCCACCTTGCCCCTGGCGTGGGCCGCCGCACTGTGCCGCTGGGGGTTCTTCGAGAGCCGGGGATCGGCCAGCGCCCTCCTGGCGTCGGCGTAACGGGTCACCAGCCAGGCGTCCACACCGCTGGGCAGCGTGGTCCGGTGCACCGGGGCGTGGTCGCGTAGCCAGGCGTACGCGGGGTAGGGATCACTGGCGAACTCCCAGGTGAAGAGGGTGGGAGCGGAGCTGTCACGGGGCTGTTCCGACACCCCCCGACGATACCGGCGCGGGTCGCTCTCTCCCGGTCTGCCGGAAGTAACGGCAGACAAGAGAAATAAGGGAATAAGCAGAACAAAGAGAATAAGAGAGTCATGACCGGGATGAATGCCTGGTGGAATTCCCAATTCATCTCCACACACCCTTCACCACCCACACACAGCCGGGGTCGAATGCCCGGATATCTGATGGCTGGGACCGCCGTTCGGCGGATGCCCGCGCCGCCCCGTTACGAACCCCCGGGACACGCCCTGACGTCGGCCAACGCGGTGAACTGGCGGTGTGGCTGAAACGGCGTCAGATGATCGAATGGGACTGGGGCACATGCACGGGGCCCAGTGATACCGGTGATACGATCACCGCGCTTGCCAGGCGAGCCAAGGGCGCGTAAGACACACGGCGATCCGGCACATCACGCCGAGAGGATCCCCACTCTGAGGAGCATTATGCCGCCAGTCGGGCATACGGAGCCGTTCCGGCGCACCGACGCCTGTGCGCTGCCGTCGGCAAGACGAGTGCGATGTCCCCGGAACCCGCGGGCGCCGTACGGGCGCTGACTTACCGCCGCCCCGACCATTCCAGACGCATAACGCACCACACCTCCCTAAAGTCCCTGGCGGTCTAGTCGTTTAAAGAGAGTCTCAATGACGCAATATCTACAGGATCCAGCGCTCTGGGCCCTGATCGCTGGCACGCCTCTCGCCGCAACCACCATTATCCGCGGGCGAAAGGCAAGAGCGAATCTGCGCCAGGAGAAGGCGGAGCTAGAGAAACGTGCGGCCGACCTCGAGAACAATTACGCCGAGGCGGTGCAGGAGGCCCACAACCGTGCCGAAGAGGCCACCAAGAGCGCGCTGAAGTCCGCCATGCGTACCCTTCAGGGCCTCGCCAACGAGCAGCAGCTGGCCATCTCCAAGACACAGGACAAGTACGGCGAGCACCTGCTTCTCCAGGACCTCCTGGAGATCGACCACATGAACTCGCAGTTCGGTCGGCGTGCGCAGTCCATCGCGGTGCTCTGTGACGGCTGGCTGGGCCGGCAGCGAGCCGTCGCCTCCGTCTACGACGTGGTGCGCAGCGCCAAGGGCCGCATTCGTCACTACACCCGGGTGGAAATCCGCTCGCAGAGCAATTTCGCCCTGGTCAGCCGGGCCGTGGAACCGGTCGCGCTGGCGCTGGCCGAGCTTTTGGACAACGCGACCAGTTACTCCGCGCCCGACTCGCCCATCGACATCACCATTCGCACCGTCCCCAAGGGCGTCTGCGTCATCATCGACGACGCCGGCGTCGGTATGAACGAGGAGGAGAAGAACCGGGCGGACAAGCTGCTCTCGGCCACACACGCCACCGGTGTAACGGGACTGGGCAATCCGCCGCAGTTCGGTTTCGCGGTGATCGGTGTGCTCGCCGCGCGCTATGGCTTCACGGTGTCCGTCGATTCGGCCTCTCCGTACGGTGGTGTGCGCGCGGTCGTGCTTCTCCCCGAGGACCTTCTGACCAATATGCCCGAGCCGGAAGAGCAGCCGACGACCCAAGCTCCCGCAGCGGCCGAGCAGCCGGAGCCGAGTGGTTCCACCATGACCAGTTCCACCGTGGGCGGTTCCACCGCCGGGGGCCTGCCCAAGCGTCGCCGTAAGGGCGCGATTTCCATCGTCCCGAGAGCGGACGCCAATGCCGCGGCCCGGACGAGCGAGGAAACCGCATCGATCATGGGCGCGTTCCAGCGCGGCACTCAGTCCGGCCGCTCAGCAGCAACCCCGAACAGGGAAGGGCATGATCCTCAGTGAACAACGACCTGTCATGGATGCTTGAGAGCGCCCTGGAAGTACCAGGGGCTCGTCATGCGATCCTGGTTTCCGCCGACGGTCTGCTGATGGCCCGTTCTCAAGAGGTCAAAAAGGACGAGGCCGACACCGTCGCGGCGGCGATGAGCGGCATCCAGTCGCTGAGCCGCACCATGGCCGGCTTCTGCGGTGGCCCCCATATGACATGGCGCCAGACCCTGGTCGAGTTCGACGGTGGCTGGGTCTTCCTCATCTCCGCGGGTGAGGGCGCGTATCTGGCGGTCTCCTCGGCGCCGGATGTCGACATGGCCGACATCACCTTCCGGATGCAGCAGCTTGTCGGGCAGCTCGGCAAGGCGCTGAGCACACCACCTCGCGAAAACTCCGGAATTCAGGCATGACGGCGCCAGGCGAGCAGGAGCCCGAATCCGCTCAATTAGTGCGACCGTACGTCATCACCAACGGTCGAGGGCTTCCGGAGAACGACCAGTTCAACCTGATCACGCTGGTCACCGCCTCCGAAGAGAGACCCCCCAGCCATCTCGACCCGGAGAAGCGCGGGCTCCTGGAGCTGTGCTCGGGTGGCTACCTCTCGGTCGCGGAGATAGCCGGACACATGGGACTTCCGATCGGCATCGTGAAGGTCCTGCTGTCCGACCTCTCCTCGGACGGATACCTCGTCACCCGCGCACCCGCGCCTCCCGCGCAGCTTGTCGACGTTTCGCTCCTTCAGGAGGTGCTGGATGGGCTCCAGGCCCGTTTCGGATGATGACGTCTATCTGAACGAAGCGGTGCAGATCGCGGCCAAAATCCTGGTCGTGGGGCATTTCGCGGTCGGAAAGACGACGTTCATCGGCACCATGTCCGAGATTCCTCCGCTGCGCACCGAGGAGCGGATGACTCAGGCCGGAGCCCATATCGACGACCTCATGGGCACCCGGGGCAAGACCACGACCACCGTGGCCATGGACTTCGGCCGGCTCACGCTCAGCGACAGACTTGTTCTGTATCTCTTCGGCACGCCCGGACAGGAGCGCTTCGTCCAGGTGTGGGAGGACATGACTCGAGGGGCTCTCGGGGCACTGATCCTCGTCGATCCCGAACGGCTCAAGGAATCCTTCCCGGTGATCGACCTGGTGGAGCACTACGGACTGCCTTATGCGATTTCCGTCAACCACTTCGACGGCACGCCGGACCGCCCCGACGACGAATTGCGCGAGGCACTGGATCTGCTACCCGACACGCCTGTCGTCACCTGTGACGCACGTGACCAGAAGTCATCGGCCAATGCGCTGATGGCGCTTGTTCGCTACCTACAGGAACGTACCCGCTAGGAGCAAGTAATGACCCAATCGGACTTCCCGGCACCGCCACCGGGTTGCCCAGCCCACCGAGGTGGCGAGCGGGTACCGCTGCACGGGCCCGAGTTCGCGGCCGACCCGGAAGCCTTCTATACGCATCTGCGGTCGTATGGGCCGATCGCCCCGGTCGAGCTGTCCCCCGGTGTGAACGCCATGCTCGTCACGGACTACTCGGCGGCCCTCCAGGTGCTCCAGAACCCGGACTCCTTCGCCAAGGATGCCCGACGTTGGCGGGATTTCAACGAGGGCAAAATCCCCCAGAACAGTCCGGTTGTGCCCATGCTGGGATATCGTCCGAACTGTCTGTTTACCGACGGTGCGGAGCATATGCGGCTACGCCAGGCGGTAACGGACAGCCTGGCGGGGGTGGACCCGCACTGGCTGAGCCGCCATGTCGAGCAGGTCGCCTCGTATCTCATCTCCCAATTCAGTGCCCGCGGCACGGTCGATCTGCTCAACGACTACGCCAAGATGCTGCCGCTCCTGGTCTTCAACGAGCTTTTGGGCTGTCCGCCGGAAATCGGTGACCGACTGGTCTTCGGTACCTCGGGGATCTTCGACGGCGGGGTCGACGCGGAAAAGGCCAACGAAGAGTTGACCCAGGGCCTCATCGAGCTCGTTTCGCTCAAGCGGCGACAGCCGGGTAACGACGTCACGTCCCGGCTGATGCAACATGCCGCCAAACTGAGCGACGAGGAGATGATTCATCAGCTCGTCATGCTCATCTCGGCGGGTACCGAACCACAGCGGAATCTCATCGCCAACGGCCTCTGCCTGATACTGACCGACGAACGGTATTCGGGCGGTGGGCTGCTGGTGGAGGACGCCATCGACGACGTCCTGTGGAATCAAGCCCCGATGGCGAACTATGCCCCGCACTATCCGGTACAGAACACGGAATTCGGCAACGCCCAACTCGATGCCGGTGATTTGATTCTCATCAGCTTCGCTGCGGCAAATACGGATCCCAAGCTTTCCACGTCCCGCCAGTTCCTGAGCAAGCGGGCCCATCTCGCATGGAGCGCGGGACCGCATGCCTGCCCGGCCAAGGACCCCGCTCAGCTCATCGCCGTGACGGCCATCGAGAAGCTGCTCAACCAGCTCCCCGACATCGAGCTCGCGGTGCCGGTGGACAGCCTGACCTGGCGTCCGGGCCCGTTCCACCGAGCGCTTGCCGCACTGCCCGCCCGCTTCGTCCCGGTGCAGCCGCAGCGGTCCGCCGCAGCCCCGCCCGAACAGCGGCAGACTCCTTCGGCCACCCCGCACAGCCGTCCCCAGACAAAGCCGGAGAAGGGTAGCTGGTGGAGCTCCTTCCTGGCCTGGTGGAAGGTGTGATGTTGTCCACAATTCGAACTTATTTCGCCCTGAATGAATGTTCAATCACGGGGGTAGAACCAATCGCGGATTCGCGTGATCCATACATCACTCTGGGTAATCCGCACGAAATAAGATAAATGGCGACCCGGGGTATGTGGACTTGAAGGAGTCATTGTGGAATCTGTCGCTGCCGGCACCATGGTCGACCGACGTTCCGTGGTTTCACTCATGTCCCGCCTGCGCTCATCGCGTGGACAGTCGAACCCCTACCCCATATACGCGAAACTCAAAGCGATGGGAGATGTCGTACCCGCACCCTGGGGCGGCTATCTCCTCCTCTCCCATGACATCTGCGATCACGTGTTGCGCAGCAAGAAATGGGCGACTTTTGATGCTGAATGGCGGGCGCGGCAAGGCCCTGGAAATCGCTGGACCGCGCCCGCCGCTCATATGCTCAGCCAAACTCTCCAGGGGCTGAATCCGCCGTTGCACACTCTCCAGCGGAGGTCCCTGGGGAACATCTTCGACACCAGCACTCTGGAGTCCCTTCGGGGCCCCGTCTCACGCATCGCCGATACGCTGCTCGACCGGCTGGCCGAGCAGCTGCGCACCACCAAGGAAGCGGATTTCGCTACCATGGTCGGCGAAGAAATGCCAGCGGCGACAATCAGCCACTGGCTGCGCCTTCCGCACTCCGATCACGACCTGCTCAAGTCCCTGACGCACGGTCAGGCGTACGCCCAGGAACTCCTGCCCTCCAAGAGCCAACTGGCCCAGGCGAACGAGGCCGCAGGCGGTCTACGCGAGTATTTCACCCCGGTCATCCGGGAGCGCCGAAAGGCCCTTGGCAACGATGTCCTCTCCGACTGGATCCGGGTCTGGGACGAGATCGAGCCGGACCGCGCCGTCGCCGACGAAACCCTGTACCACCTGGTGATGTTCATCGTCATCGCCTCGCTGGAGACCACCTCGACCCTGCTCTCCAACATGGTGTGGCTGCTCGATCAGCACCCCGGGACCCTGGCCTGGCTGCGGTCCCACCCCGAGCAGGTGCCACAGGCCGTCGAGGAAGTGCTCCGCTACGACCCGCCGATCCATCTGACCACCCGGGTCGCCACCGAGGACACGGTCCTCTCCGGCTTTCGCATATCGAGAGACGAAGTGGTGCACGTGATGCTCGCCGCCGCCAATCACGACCCGGACCACCACACCGACCCCGACACCTTCGACATCACCCGCGCGGGAAGTCACCTCGGTTT
Source organism: Streptomyces iranensis (assembly GCF_017874715.1). Classification (GTDB taxonomy): domain Bacteria; phylum Actinomycetota; class Actinomycetes; order Streptomycetales; family Streptomycetaceae; genus Streptomyces; species Streptomyces iranensis. The sequence continues at coordinate 112,615 of NZ_JAGGLR010000034.1, forward strand.
CGGTGGCGGAATCCATTACTGCATCGGAGCGGCCCTGGCCCGCTTGGAGGCCACAGTTCTGCTGGAGTCCCTCATCAGGCGTTTTCCGACCCTCCGGGTCACCACTCCTCCGGTCTGGGAGCCCCGGGTCGCCTTCCGGCGACTCACCGCGCTCCATGTGACCGAGCGCTGAAAGACGCCGAACGCGAGGACTGCCATGTTCAAGGACCGCAAGACCCTGCACATCACCGGCAACGGACCCGAACTACGAGTGGAACTCAACAGTCCGGAAACTGGCAACGCCATCAGCGAGGAGATCCTCGACGACCTTCTCGCGGTGCTGGAGGAAGTGCACGATCGGCCGGAAATACGGGTGGTCGTACTCTCCGGTGCCGGCCCCGATTTCTGCCTGGGCGGAGACCGCCGGGAATTCACCGGACAACTGGCCGACGACCCCACCGCATCGAGGCTGCGGACCATCGGCGGCAAGGCACGCAGAGTATGCGACGCGCTCGCCACCACCACCGCCGTGACCATCGCCCGGCTGCACGGACAGGTCATGGGGGCCGGTCTGGCCCTCGCCCTCTTCTGCGATCTGCGCATCGGCGCGTCCGACAGCCGCTTCCGCCTGCCCGAGCTGGCCCTCGGCATCCCGGCCGCCTGGGGCGGTTCGCTGCCACGGCTGCTGCACGAGGCGGGCGCCGCCAGGATCCGCGAGCTGATCCTGACCGGGAACAGCTTCGACGCCGCCCGTGCGGAACAGCTCTCCGTTCTCCACCGAGTCGTGCCCGAAATCGAACTGGACGACGCGATCGACGAGTGGTCCAGACCCGTGATACGGCGCTCGGCCGCGGCCCTGCGCGCTACCAAGACGTTGTTGAACTCCTACTCGGCCGCCTCCCGACTCGGCGACACGACCTTGCTGGACGCCGAATTGCTGACGGCCGTGGTCGCGGCCGGACGCGAGAAGTCCGAGCGCCGGAGGTAGGGATTCGCCGCCGGTTCACGGCCGGCGCTCAACCATTGCCGAACGAGCCGCTGCCGCCCTCGCGCCAGTTGGGCCGGTCCTCGGTACCGCGCTTGCCGGAGTCGCGGGTCCCGGGGCCGCCCAGCTCGGACGGGAACCGGCGGCTGCCGTCCCGCTGCAGCTCATCGGGCTCGCGGTTCTGGGTGACATAGCCGACGCTGTCCTGGTCGTCCTGGTGCCCCGGGCCACGGCCCGCCGCCCGCGCCTCGTGGTCGGCCTCCTGGGCCTTCTGCCAGGAACCGGCGCGGCGCTGCGGCTGCTGGGGCGGAACCGGCTCACGGGCCCGTAGCCGTATCCCCCACCACACGGCCCCGAAGCACAGGATCACGACCACCAGCCCGACGATGAACGGCCCCGTCCCGACCAGCAGGTCCCGGGTCACGGCGAGATCCTCGGTGTACGTATCCATGGCGGCCGGGTACCCGGACCCGACCGGATATCACTCCGGCCCCTCGGGGTCACACCCGGCCCCGCGGCACCGCCGGGCGTCACCGGGGAGCCGCGCGTCACCGGGGAGCCTCGCGCCGCCGGGGAGCCCCCGCGTCACCGTGCCGCGGACCCCTCCGCCGCGGACCCCTCCGCCGCCCGGATCGCGTCACGGTAGGCGCGGGCCGCCGCGCGCAGCGCCGCCTCCGGGTCCACGCCGTCCGCCTCGGCGCGCACCGCGAGCGCCAGCAGCTCATAGCCGATGCCCGCCCCGTCCGGCAGGGCCACGTCGAGCCCGGCCATCCGGGCGCGGAAGGCCAGCTTGGCGGTCAGCGCGAGCGAGGGCTGACCGAGCGGCACCCCTTCGGTGACCGAATCGCGCCGCTTCTCGGCCGCCTTGGTCCGCAGCCAGTGGCGCCGGACGTCCTCCGGGGTCTCGGCGGCCTCGTCGCCGAAGACATGCGGATGGCGGTGGATCAGCTTGTCCACGATGCCGCCCGCCACATCGTCGATCGAGAACGGGTGCTCGGGGTCGTCCTGGGCGATCCGGGCGTGGAAGACGACCTGGAGCAGCACATCTCCGAGCTCCTCGAGCAGCGCCTCGCGGTCGCCTTCTTCGATGGCCTCGACGAGTTCGTACGCCTCCTCGATGCCGTATTTGACCAGCTCCTCGTTGGTCCGGGTGCCGCTCCACGGGCACTCGGCGCGGACCCGATCCATGACCTGCACCAGATCGAGCAGCCGCGCGCCCGGCAGATCGTAGGAACCGGGCAGCAGCTCCAGGTCCGGCATCGCCTCGCGGCCGGATCCGGCCAGTCGCGCCAGCCCGTCGGTCAGCTCGGACTCGCCCTCGGCCGAGGTGATCACGACGGCCGTGCGGCCGCCCTCCGCCACGCAGTAGTCGACCAGCTCGCGCGCGCCCGGCGCGGCGCCCGGCTCCACCTCGACGCCCGCATCCCGCAGATAGGGCAGCTGCGGATGGTCCGGATCGCCGGCGAGCACCCGGTGGGCACCGCGCAGCGCCTGCCAGGCGGGCCAGGACAGCAGTCCGGGCGCCACCCGGTGACTGGTGGTGAGGAGGACGATGCGCCCGGTGGGGGCGGCGGCGTCGGCGGGGACGGGCGAGTCGGGTGCGGTCACCCTTGCAACGTAACTTACGCCTGCTCGGGGGTACCGCCGGAGGTGCGCAGCCAGGCCTCCTTGGCCAGGACGGCGGTGCCCTGGGTGTTGTCCCACTTTCCGTAGCGGGGGTTCACCCGGATGTCGAGCGCCTTGGAGGTCTGGGTGAACACCTCATTGACCTTGGAGGTGCCCAGCTTGCGCAGCAGCGCGTTGCGCGTGAGGTCCATCCGGACCGCCTCGTCGATCCCGCCGGGCGCGATGCCCTGCTGGAGATACAGGGCGCGCAGGGCGGTGGCCCCGCCGCTCTGCTTCTCGGCGGCGGAGCGGGCGCGCTGGACCTCGCGGCGGCTGGGGCTGATCCCGTTGTCCTTACCGGCCCGCTCGATCACCCGGAACTGGATCATCCGGATCAGTGTGTCCTGGTTCAGCCGACCGCTGCCCGCGACCATCTGGGCCGCCCTCGGGTCGCTGCTCTGGGCCTGCCGGACGGCCTTGACCTGCGCTTGGAGCTGGGACACGGTGATCCGGCCACCGTCCAGGACCGCCGCGGCACCGGGCCGCGGGGCATCGCCGCACGCGGTGATCAGCGGCGCGGAGAGCAGCAGCGCGGACGCGGCGGAGACGGTGAGCGCAGTACGGCGGCGGATCATTGAGCCTCCCGGCAGAGATCGTGCGGCGCGACAAACGATCTGGCGTTGATCGATGGTATGGAGTCGGCGCGGCCTAGGCCACTGATTGGACAACGATTCACCACGGTCTTGGTCAGCCTCCCGGCCGCGCCCGGCCTCGGCAGGCTAGCGCGCGGGCAGTTTCGTGCCGGGGCAGCCGCCCAATACCCGCCGCATCGCGCCCTTCTCGGCCCCGGTCACCCACAGCCGGTACGTCTTCTTCACCGCCACCTGGTGCGCCACATAGTCACAGCGGTACGCCTTGTTGGGCGGCAGCCAGGTCGCCGCGTCGCCGTCGCCCTTACGGCGGTTGGCGGAGGCGTCCACGGCGATCAGATTGAGCCGATCGTTGGCGAACTCCAGGCGCCTGTCCCGATCCCATTTCCGGGCGCCCTTCTGCCAGGCGTCCGACAGCGCGACCACATGGTCGATGTCCACCTTGCTGTGGCCCCGGACGAACCGGACGTCGCGGCCGGTGTACGGATCGTCGGTGAGCGTGCCCGAGGTGACCAGGCAGTGGCCGTCGCGGAACCTCACGTCCTCAAGGTCGCGCTTGAGGATGTCATCGCGGGTCCCGCAGCCGTTGTCGTCGGTGTCCACCCACGAGCTGCCGAACTCGCTCCGCTCGTAACCCGTCTTCGGCGCACGGCCCTTGACTGTGAGCGAGGACACAGCCGCCAGGGCCGAGCCGGACGCCGCGGGCCGACTCGGACCGCCTCCGCCCTCGTCATCGCCCTTGCCGTCCTGGTCACCGGCCTTGCAGCCGCCGACCGCCAGCAGCGCGGCCAGCACCGCCGCGGAACTTCGCATCGGTATGCGAAACCGTCCCTGCAACCTTCCCGCCCCCTTCGCGTATCTTTTCGCACAGACCGCCCACACGATAAGGACCCTGGATGGACACGGCCGCAACCGCTCCGCCCGGCACCGGCGCCGAGGGGGCGACCGCCGTCATCAGGGGGCGTACCCGGCTTCTCACGAGGGCAGGCGTACTGCGGCAGCCGCGGGCCGATCCGTACTGGCTGGCCCTCGCCCTCTTCGCCGCCTTCACGGCGCTGTCGGTCTGCCGCTACCGCCGCATGGCCACCATGTCCTGGGACCTGGGCATCTTCGAGCAGGCGATACGGGCGTACGCGCACTTCCAGGCGCCCATAGCCGATCTCAAGGGCCCCGGCGCCAATATCCTCGGCGACCACTTCAGCCCCATAACGGCCCTGCTCGGCCCCGTCTACCGGGTCTTCCCCGGCCCGGTCACCCTGCTGGTCGCGCAGGCGGCGCTGTTCGCCGTCTCCGCCGTCCCCGTCACCCGCGTCGCCGCCCGGCTGCTGGGGCGCGGCCGGGGGCTCGCGATCGGCATCGCCTACGGGGTGTCCTGGGGCCTCCAGCGCGCCGTGGACTTCGACTTCCACGAGATCTGCTTCGCCGTTCCGCTCATCGCCTTCTCCCTGGAGGCGGTGATCCGCAGGCGCTGGTACGCCGCGCTGCTGTGGGCCGCCCCGCTGGTCTTCGTCAAGGAGGACATGGGCGCCACGGTGGCCGCGCTGGGCGCGGTCGTCTGGATCCGGGCCCGGCGCGACCCGGCGCGCGGCCCCCGCGCCGTCCCGCTCGCCGTCGCGCTGATGGGCTTCGGCGTCGCGGTCTCGGCGCTCGCGCTCGGCGTCGTCATCCCCGGCTTCAACGGCGCCGGCTCGTACGACTATTGGGACAAGGTCGGCAGCGGCGGTGACCAGACCGGCACGATCCCGTTCGGCACCGCGCTGCGCACCCTGCTGTGGATCCTGCTGCCGACCACCGGGCTGCTGGCGCTGCGCTCCCCGCTGCTGCTGGCCGCCGTGCCCACCCTCGGCTGGCGCTTCCTCTCCCACGACGACCACTACTGGGGCACCGACTGGCACTACAGCGCGGTGCTGATGCCGGTCGTCCTGCTGGCCCTGGTGGACGCCCTGGACCGGGTCCGCGACACCCAACGGGCCTGGCTCGCCTCGTACGCCCGTCAGCTGCCCGCCGCGGTGTGCGGCGCGGCCCTGGCGCTGTCGTCCTCCATGCCGCTGTACGGCCTCACCCAGGGCGCCACATACGACAAGTCCCCGCAGACGCGGGCGGTGGAGCGGCTGCTGGACCGGATCCCGGACGGGGCGACGGTGGAGGCCAACGTCGGGCCGATAAGCCGGCTCACCAGCCGCTGCCGGGTGCTGTGGGTCGGCGCCACGCAGGACATACGGCCGGACTACATAGCCCTCCAGGAGCCGCCGGAACGCACCGAGCGGCAGGTGATCGAGTACGCCGGGCAGCTCCACCCGGGCAGCTCGTACACGCCCGTGGGCTCCACGTCGGGGTACTTCGTCCTCAAGCGGGGCTAGGGTCTGTCCGGCTAGGGGTTGTCCGGCGGACCGTGCCGCCTGCGGCGGGCTGCTCCCCTCCCCGCCCCTTCCCACAACTGGGACTCCGCCCCAGACCCCGCTCCTCAAACTCCCCCAGCTACCGCTGGGAGGTGCCCCCTGAGGGGCTGGAAGGCATGGGCTTCGGGGCGATCAGGGCGAACGGCGCCCCCTGCGGATCCTTCACCAGCGACATCCGGCCCGCGACCATCTCGTACGGCGGTCGGAGGACCGTGCCGCCCCCGGCCGACACTTTGGCCGAAATGCGGTCGGTGTCCTCGACGGCGAAGTAGACCAGCCAGTGCGGGGGCACCTCCGGCGGCATCCCCTCCCGCAGCGGCTGGAGCCCGCCGACCGTGCGGCCGTCGACGGAGAGCGCGAAATAACCCTCGGCGCCCTCGCCCTCCATGGGGGTCGACTCCACGCCCAGCGCCTCCGCGTAGAAGGCCGAAGCCGCCTCCCGGTCGGTGGTGTTGAGCTCGTTCCAGATCAGCGTCCCCGCCTCGTTGACGAGGCCCGCGCCGGTGAAGCCGAGCGGCTGCCAGACGCCGAAGACGGCTCCCAGCGGGTCGGCCGCCACCAGCATCCGCCCGAGGTCCATCACCTCCATGACCGGCATCAGCACGGTGCCTCCGGCCCGGCTGATGGACTCGGAGGTGGCCTGGGCGTCGGCGGAGCAGAAGTAGGTGGTCCAGACGGTCGGCGGCGGTGCCTCCTCGCCCATCGACTGCGCGGACATCACCCCCGCGACGGGTTTGCCCCTCAGGGTCCAGGTCGCATAGCCGCCGGTCTCCGGAGGGCCGACCTCTCCCTCCCAGCCGAACAGCCCGGAGTAGAAGTCCAGGGCGGCCTGTTGGTCGGGGACCATCAGATCGATCCAGCAGGGCGTTCCGGGCTGATAGGACGTGACTTCGGGCATGGGGCCGCCTCCGTATCGCCACTTCCGGCCGCGCGCGGCCGGTACGGGATGCCCCCATGGCCCATTCTCCTCCGGCCCCGGCATCACGCCACTCGGCACGGACCGCTACCGCGCGCACCGGTTCGCCGACGGGCCGTGAACGCGGCACACGGCTTCCCGGCCGCCCCGCAAAGGCGCCGCACAAAGCCGGGCGGCGGCCGGCCCGAAGGCCGACCGCCGCCCGGCGGTGGTGAGAAGAGGGTGTGTCAGGCGCTGCCGACGGCGCTTCCGGCCACCCACTGGCTCCAGTCCATGTTCCATCCGTTGAGGCCGTTGTCCGGCTGGACGGTCTTGTCCTTGGAGTTCTTCACGATGACGACGTCACCGACCTGGGAGTTGTCGTAGAACCAGGCGCCGTCCGTGTTGGGGTCGCCCGCGCCCTTGGTGTCCGACAGACCGACACAGCCGTGGCTGGTGTTCTGGCTGCCGAAGATGGACTTCGCGCCCCAGTAGTTGCCGTGGATGAAGGTGCCCGAGGTGGACAGCCGCATGGCGTGCGGCACGTCCTTGATGTCGTACTCACCCTTGCCGTCGTCGTCCGTGAAGCCGACCGTCGCACCGTTCATCCGGGTCTCCTTGAACTTCTCGGAGATCACCATCTGACCGTTGTAGGTCGTGTTGTCGGGGCTGCCGGCCGAGATCGGGATGGTCTTGAGCAGCTTGCCGTCGCGGACGACCTTCATCTCCTTGGACTCGGCGTCCACCGTGGAGACCTGGGAGCGGCCGATCTTGAAGTTGACCGTCTTCTCCTGGACGCCCTTGACACCGGACGACGCCTCGACGCCGTCCAGGTCCAGCTTCAGGGAGACGGTCGAGCCCGCCTTCCAGTAGTCCTTGGGGCGCAGGTCGAGCCGGTTGCCGCCGAACCAGTGGCCGACCACCTGCTGGCCGCTGCTGGAGGTGACCTTGATGTGGGACTCGACGTCCTTCTTGTTGGTCACCGCCTTGTCGAACCGGATGGACACCGGCATGCCCACGCCGACCGTGGAGCCGTCCTCCGGCGTGAAGTTGCCGATGAAGCTGTTGGAGGGCGAGACGGTGGTGAAGGACGAGTTCTCGGTCGCCTTACGGCCCTTGGAGTCCTCGGCGGACGCCCTGATCTTGTACTGAGTGGCCCGCTCCAGCTGCCCACTCGGCTTCCAGGACGTCTTGTCGGGCGATATGGTCCCGGCCACGGTGCTGCCGGTCGCCGCGGACGTCATCGTGACGGAGGTGAGCTTGCCCTCGCTCACCGTGACCTTGGTGTCACTGTTGATGCCCGCGTTCGTCGCACCGGCCTTCGGCGTGATCTTGATGTGGGCGTCCGACGCGTCCTTGGCCGCCGCCTCGTCGACCTGCGACTGCGACTTTTGCCCGTCGTTCTTTGCGTCGTCGCCGCCGCCATCCCCGCCGCACGCGGCGAGAGTGAGTACGCCGCCGAGCACGGCGGCCACGGCCACCAGCCCCTTACGGCGCTTGCCGTCCGTCATCACACGCTTCTCCATTTGACCTGGATCTTGATCTGGACCCCAGAAACCCCGGACCTGCCCGATAAGAACGCCTGTACCTTTTGGCCGGTTCCACGCACAGTGAAACTGTGCGCAAGACCACTTGGCGAAGGCGCCAGTCAAGCGTAAGACCCGCCGGCACCGGACCCGCACGGCTCAGCCGTCTGCGTCACCCGGAATCCGGCCCTCCGGGCTCAATCGTCCTCGTCCAGGTCGGCGAAGGCCCCGGACCACTCGGCGGAGCGAGGATCGTAGTCGACGTGCTCGCTGCTCCAGGACGCCTGGGCCAGCTCAACCCCCGGCACCTCCTCCACCAGCTCGAACGGCTCGACCAGATAGGCCAGCGCCTCGGCCTCGTCCGACTCCACCATGCGGCGTGCGTGGCCCCGCTCCTCGGCGGCCATGGACTCATCGCCGTCGATCCGCTCGTACGCCGCGCGCCGTAGCCGGTCCGCATCGGCGATCTCGACCACGAGCTCCACACGAAGCCGGACAAAATGCGATGTCTCGGTACTCGTCATGCGACGGAGGTTAGGGGGCCGACCCGTCTCGCTTCCGCACGACCCGCAGTTGTCACTACGATCGGCGCACGGGGTCAATTTGCCGCAGCCTCAAGGAGGATGCCATTGAACGCACGCCGACCGCTGCTGACCGCCGCCGCTGCCGGTTCGCTGCTGTGCGCCCTGTGGTTCGTCCCGTCCGCCAACGCCACCGTGGAGGACCCGGGATCATCATCGGCGTCCTCGCGGACCTCCGAGGGCTCGCCCGGGGCCGGGCCCCGGACGGAGGCCGTGCCCGACGGGGATCTGGCCGACACCGGAAGTGTGGACGTCACCCCGTATCTCTTCGGCGGCACGGCCTTTCTGGGGCTGGGTGTGGCGATGGTGACCGCCTCCGTGCGGCGCACCCGCCCGGAGGCGTACTGACCCTTTCCCTCGGGGGCCGTGTCGGGGGCGTACCGGCCCCCGGCCCGGTTCAGTCCAGGGGACCGGTCACCGACTCCACGGCCCCGATCAGCTCTCCGGATCGTACGAACGCGTCCGCCGCCGCCAAGTCGGGCGCCAGATAGCGGTCCTCGCCCGGCCCCTCGACGCCCGCCCGGCGCACCGCCGTCAGCACCGCCCGGCTCGCGGGCGCGGGCTCCAGACCCTGGCGCAGCTCGATGCCCCGGGTGGCGGCGACCAGCTCGACGGCCAGGACGCGGGCCAGGCTGTCCACCGCCGTACGCAGTTTGCGCGCCGCCGACCAGCCCATCGAGACATGGTCCTCCTGCATCGCGGAGGACGGGATGGAGTCGACCGAGGCGGGCACCGCGAGCCGCTTCATCTCGCTCACCAGCGCGGCCTGGGTGTACTGGGCGATCATCAGCCCCGAGTCCACGCCCGGGTCGCCGGCCAGGAAGGGCGGCAGGCCGTGGGAGCGGTTCTTGTCCAGCAGCCGGTCGGTACGGCGCTCGGCGATCGAGGCGAGGTCGGCGGCCGCGACGGCCAGGAAGTCCAGGACGTACGCCACGGGCGCGCCGTGGAAGTTGCCGTTGGACTCCACCCGCCCGTCCGGCAGCACCACGGGGTTGTCCACGGCGGAGGCCAGCTCGCGCTCGGCGACCAGCCGGGCGTGCGCGAGGGTGTCCCGGCCGGCGCCCGCGACCTGCGGGGCGCAGCGGATCGAGTACGCGTCCTGGACGCGCGGCGCGTCGTCCTGGTGGTGCCCGGTGAGCCCCGAACCCGCCAGCACCCGCAGCATATTGGCGGCGCTGGCCGCCTGCCCCGGGTGGGGGCGGATGGCGTGCAGCTCGGGCGCGAGGACGCGGTCCGTGCCGAGCAGCGCCTCCAGCGAGAGGGCGGCGGTCACATCGGCGACGGTGAACAGCCGGGCGAGGTCGGCGCAGGCCATGATCAGCATGCCGAGCATGCCGTCCGTGCCGTTGAGCAGCGCGAGCCCCTCCTTCTCGCGGAGCTCGACCGGCTCGATGCCGTGCTCGGCCAGCAGTTCGGCGGCGGGCCGCACGGTCTTGTCGGGCCCCTCGGCCTCGCCCTCGCCGATGAGCGCCAGTGCGCAGTGGGACAGCGGCGCCAGGTCGCCGGAGCAGCCCAGCGAGCCGTATTCGTGCACGACGGGGGTGATCCCCGCGTTGAGGAGCGCGGCCATCGTCTCGACCACGACGGGCCGGACGCCGGTACGGCCGGACGCGAGCGTCTTCAGCCGCAGGAACATCAGCGCCCGCACCACCTCGCGCTCCACCCGCGCGCCCATGCCGGCGGCGTGCGAGCGCACGATGTTGCGCTGGAGCTGGGCGCGGAGCTCGGGGCTGATGTGGCGCACGGCCAGCGCGCCGAAGCCGGTGGAGACGCCGTAGACGGGCTCGGGCTTGGCCGCGAGGTCGTCGATCACCTGTCGCGCCGCGGAGATGGCGGCGAGCGCCGCCTCGGAGATCTCGATCCGCGCGGTGCCGCGGGCTACGGCGATGACATCGTCGGCGGTCGTTCCGGACGTCCCCACCACCACAGTGTGCATATCCATATTCAGGCACCCTAGAGAGTGAATCCCTGCCTGTCACCCTGTTGTCCGCTGTCTCTGTCCCCACCCCGCCCCTTCCCGAACCGGGACTCCGCCCCGAACCCCGCTCCTCAATCGCCGGAGAGGCTGAAACGAGCTCCCACCCCTGCGCCGGGCCCCAGGGTCGGGAGCCCCGGCGGGGGCCGGGGCTCAACCGCGGTTAGGGCCGGGGCTCAACCCCGGTGAGGGCCGGGGCGCAACCGCGGTGGGGGCCGGGGGCCTGCCCCGGCGGGGGTCGGGGCTCAGCCGCGGTGGGGCCCGGGGGCCTGCCCCCGGATTCGGGAAGGGGCGGAGCGGGGGACTGGCCGCGCCACAGCCCCGCGGAACTCGGGGACCGAGCGCCAGCGGGGGCCGGGGCCCAGCCCGGTCACGTCCGCTGGAGTGGTGTATCGACGGCCACTCGGTGATCCGTTGTTGAGGCTATGCAGTGAGTTCGGTGGGCAGGTCGGGTTCGTCGGT
>NZ_JAGGLR010000035.1 GCF_017874715.1 Streptomyces iranensis
CATTCCGAACCCGGAAGCTAAGCCTTTCAGCGCCGATGGTACTGCAGGGGGGACCCTGTGGGAGAGTAGGACGCCGCCGAACAATCTTTAGCCTCTGTCCCGAGCACTATGTGCTCGGGACAGAGGCATTTTTGCGTTCAGCTCCCGTTGCCGGGCCCAACTGTGTACGAAAGAGTCGCCCCGGTGGGCACGATCGGCCGCGAGCTCCGGCTGAGTGAGACCACCGTCAAGGCGCACATCAGCCGCTCCCTGACCAAGCACCAGAGGACGGCCTACCGGACCGGAAGACCCGGCGGGGTGTGGTGTGCGGGCCGTCAGCGCGACTCCTGGCCCACCAGGGAGCGGTGCGGCCAGCGGGCTCGGGCCTGTTCCTGGGAGCGCATCAGGGCCAGTGTGGGGAGGCCCTGGTCCGCGCCCTGGGCGAGGAGGTCGGGGAGTGCCGGGAGCGGGGCCACGGCTGCGACGTCGTCCAGGACGAGGGTCAGTGGTGGGTCGAGCCGACCGGAGGATGACCGTTCGGCCATGCGCCGGCCGTGCTCGACCACGTGTGAGGCGAGTGCGGTCAACAGCGGCATCGCACCCGGCTGCGTTCGGGGGTCCTCGATGGATTCACCCATCAGATACAGGGTTCCCCCTTCGGCGACGAATGACTCCAGTGCGAGCGTGTCGGCGCGTCCCGGGTTGCAGGCGTCCCGGATGTGGATCGACGAGAGCGCGCCGAGGGCACGGGCGGTCAGTTCCTGGGCCATGTCGCGGCGTTCGCGGTGGGCGGTGAGCGTGGCCTCCAGCTCGCCGGCCGCGCCGCCCGCCGCTTTGGGATGCGTACGGAGGATCTTCACGGGCTCGTGGGCCGAGCTGCCCTGCGCCCAGCGGTGCACATGGCGGAACGGCCGGCCGTCCACCGCGGCGGCGTGGAGCCAGCAGCGGAGCATCGTCTCCGCGGCCTCCGCCAGGGGCCGGTCCATGGCGTGCATGGGCCGTACGGGGGCGAGGAGGGCGGTGGCGCGGGCGGCCGCGATATCGCGGGAGCCGCAGTCCGCCGCCGGGTTCCAGCGCAGCCGGGCGGGGGTGTCGAGGAGATGGGACGGGTCGAAGACATGGGTGGGGCCGAGTTTGGCGCGGGCGTCCTTGGTGGTGGCCCAGAGCTTGGGATCGCTGGTGACGACGAGGACGGGGCCGACGGCCTCCAGGACGGTGTGGGCCGCGGACTCCCCGCGCTGGGCGCCGAAGAGGACGCGAGACCGGGCCAATTCGCCGTCGGGGAGAGGGGTCGGCGTCAGCGGGCCGCTGCGGGGGGTGGGGAGCGGTTGTGGTGCGGATGCCGGGTCGAGCGGGGCGTACAGATCGTTCTGGGCCGGGGGAGTGGCCGCGCCCCCGGCGGGGGCGGTCTGCGTGTCGGCTCTCTGCTCGGCGATGTACGGGTGCGGTTCGGGGCCCGTTCCGGCGGACGCTTCGGCGGCGACGGCCTCGGACGGGTGGCGGTGACCGGCGACGGGTGCGATGACGCCGTCGCCGGGGGCCGCCTCGGCCGGGACCGGTGCGGGGGGCCCGCTGGGGTGGTCTGGAGTGGCGGTGCCGGGCGGACCCTCAGGAGGCCTTGTGGAGGCGGCCCCTGGGGCCGCTGAGGCGCTTCCAGGGCCGGGGACGGGCGGAGGCGCCGCCTCGACGCCAGGGGGCGCCTCCACGCCCGTACCGTTGACGGGCGCGGGCTCGGTGCTGTCCTTCGCGGGCCTGGTGTCCGTAAGGCCGAGCCGCTTCGCCTCCGCCGCCTCCGCACGGGCGGTCGCGCGGGCGACGCGGCGCTGGGCGCGGACCGTCCGGTAGCGGGCCAGTGTGCCCATCACGAAGATGGTCAGGACGATCAGCACCATCAGCTCGCTGATGAAGATGCCCCAGAACAGCCCGTATCCCGACAGCTGGTCCTCCGGGGTGTCGGGCCAGGCCGTCGCCAGATCCTGGGGTTCCTGCAGCAGATGGCGCAGCGCCACCGGTGCGCGCATGAAGGTCAGGTTGTCCGGCCAGGCGCCGCGGGCGAAGAGCCCGGCCAGCCCGGTGGCCGACCACATCAGGCCGAGCGTGCCCAGCAGGAGGGCGATGGCGCCGATCAGCAGGCCGTCCGGAATGCCACGTTCCGTGGGCTCGCCGTGATTCTGTCCCGCTGCCATCTCACGCCACCGTGGATCCGTACGACGGGCCGCCGTAGGTGTCCGCCTCCGCCGCCTCGACCGCCGCGGCGGCGCGCTCCTCGGCCTCCGCCTCGGCCGCCATCTGTACGGCCAGCGCGTCCTCCGTCATCGCCCGGTCGGTGTAGACGAGGGGCCGCTCGGCCTCGGTGATCAGGTGTTTGACGACCTGTACGTTGCCGTTGACGTCCCATACTGCGATACCGGGGGACAGCGTGGGGATGATCTCGACGGCCCAGCGGGGCAGGCCCAGGACGCGGCCGGTGGCCCGTGCCTCGTCCGCCTTCTGCGCGTAGATCGTCCGGGTGGAGGCCATCTTGAGGATGGCCGCGGCCTCCCGCGCCGCCGCGCCGTCGACCACGTCCGAGAGGTGGTGGACGACGGCGACGAACGACAGGCCGAGCCGCCGCCCGAACTTCAGCAGCCGCTGGAAGAGCTGGGCGACGAAGGGCGAGTTGATGATGTGCCACGCCTCCTCGACCAGGAAGATGCGCTTCTTACGGTCGGGACGGATCCAGGTGTGCTCCAGCCAGACGCCCACGATGGCCATCAGGATCGGCATCGCGATCGAGTTGCGATCGATATGGGACAGGTCGAAGACGATCAGGGGTGAGTCCAGATCGATTCCGGCCGTGGTGGGGCCGTCGAACATACCGCGCAGATCACCGTCGACCAGCCTGTCCAGCACCAGGGCGACATCGAGGCCCCAGGCCCGTACGTCGTCTATATCGACGTTCATCGCCGCCGCCGACTCTTCCTCGGGGTGGCGCAGCTGGTCCACGATGTCGGTCAGCACCGGCTGGCGGTCGACGACGGTCTCGTTGACATAGGCGTGCGCGACCTTCAGGGCGAACCCGGAGCGCTCGTCGAGCCCGTGCCCCATCGCGACCTCGATGATCGTGCGGAGCAGGGCGAGCTGACCGGTCGTGGTGATCGCCGGGTCCAGGGGGTTCAGACGGATACCGCCGTCCAGGGCCGCCATGGGGTCGAGCCGGATGGGCGTTATCCCCAGCTCCTGGGCGATGAGGTTCCATTCGCCGACGCCGTCCTCGCCCTGGGCGTCCAGCACCACCACCTGGCGGTCGCGGAACCGCAGCTGGCGCAGGACATAGGTCTTCTCCAGGGCCGACTTGCCATTACCGGACTCGCCGAGCACCAGCCAGTGGGGGGCCGGCAGCTGCTGGCCGTAGAGCTGGAAGGGGTCGTAGATATAGCCCTTGCCGGAGTAGACCTCACGGCCGATGACCACGCCGGAGTCGCCGAGGCCGGGGGCCGCGGTGGGGAGATAGACCGCCTGGGCCTGGCCGGTGGAGGTGCGTACGGGCAGCCGAGTCGTCTCCACCTTTCCGAAGAGAAAGCTGGTGAACGCATCGGTGATGGCGCTCATCGGATCGGCCACGGCGGAGCCCCTATCGTCCCTGTCGTCCCAGTCGTGTCTATCAGCTCTATGGGCTGTATCGGCTCTGGCTGCTCTATCTGCTCTGTCTGCCTTATCGGCTTTATCAGCTTTATCGGCGGATGCCGGTCGCGAACGGCAGCGTGTTCACAAAGGCCCGGTGGTGCTCGCGGTCGCACCACTCCAGCTTGAGGTAGCTCTTCCCCGCCGAGGCGCGGATGGTCCGCTTGTCGCGCGCGAGGGCTTCCGGCGACCGGGAGGACACGGTGATGTAGCCGACGAGGTTGACGCCCGCGGCACCGCTGGCGAGGTCCTCACCGCGCTGGTCGAGCCGGCCGTGGGCGGCGATGTCGCGCGGGTCCACGGTGCGGTTCATCTTCGCGGCGCGGCTGGCCTCGGCCTCGTCGTTGGTCTTCTCGGTGAGCATTCGCTCGATGGCGACCTCGGTGGGCTCGAGGTCCATACAGACGGCGACCGTACGGATGACATCGGGCGTGTGGACGAGCAGCGGGGCGAGGAAGTTGACCCCGACGGGCGTCATGGGCCACTCCTTCACCCAGGCCGTGGAGTGGCACCAGGGCTCACGGGTGCTCGACTCCCGGGTCTTGGCCTGGAGGTAGGTGGGTTCCATGGCGTCCAGCTCGGCGGGCCAGGCGTTCCGCTTGGTCATCGCCTGGATGTGGTCGATGGGGTGGTCCGGGTCGTACATGGAGTGGATGAGCGAGGCCAGCCGCCCCTGCCCCAGGGGCTGGCGCACCCGGATGTCGGCCTCGGCGAGCCGGGCGCAGATGTCGGTCAGCTCACGGGCCATCACCACGGCGAGGCCCGCGTCCTTGTCGAGCCGCCGGCCGCCGCCGCTGTGGCGGGCGGCGCGCGCGATGGCCTGGGCCTCGGCGGCCAGGTCGCGGGTGTAGTGCATACAGGCGACGAGATAGGCGCGGTGCTGTTCGGAGGAGGTGGAGACCATGGACTGCAGCTGGTCGTAGGAGTCCTTGAGCCAGTTGGGGGCCTGGCCGTCGCCGCGCCGCTCGACGTCCTTGGCGTGCGCGTCGGGGTCGGCGGGGAGGGTGCGGGCCAGCATTTGCAGCCGGGTCACGAAGCCGTCGCCGTTGGCCACATGCTTGAGCAGGGTGCCGAACCGGTCGACGAGGGCCTCCTGGTCCTCGCTGTCGCGCAGTCCGACGCCGGGGCCCTCGATCTCGATGGCGGCGGTGACGGTGCGGCGGTCGGCGTGCAGGAGCACGGCGATCTCGTCGGGGCCGAAGGGAGCGGCCAGCCAGTTGATCCGGCCGATACCGGGGGGCGGTCCGACCTCGATCTCACGGCCGTCCAGGCGGGTGCCGGCCTCGGCGGCGCCGGAGCGGTAAGCGGTGGTGCCCTTACGGACGCTGCGCTTGTAGGAACGGTTGATCTCGAACCAGCGGTAGAACGTCCGCCCGTTGTACGGGACGTACACGGCGGCGAGGGCGAGGGTGGGGAAGCCGACCAGGGCGGTGATGCGGAACATCAGCACCGGCACCAGTAGCCCGCACATCATCCCGATGAACGCCCCCGCGATGATCAGCCCGATCTCGCCGGTCTCGCGGTTCTTGCCGACGATCGCGTTCGGACGGGGGCGCCCGATCAGATATGTGCGACGGGGCGCGATGGGGTGCGACTGGGCGTCGATCGTCACCGCCGGTCACCTCCCGAGTTGTTGCCGGAGCTGCGGTTCGTGGCGGAGCCGCCGCCGGAGCCTCCGGTGTGGCCGGTGCGGCTGGCGGGCGAGGGGGAGGCGCCTCCGCCGCCCCCGCCACCCCTGCCGCTGGTGCGGGTGCTGTGGGCTGCCACACCGCCGGAGACGGGGTTGGCGGGCTTGGCCTGCCCCGGGGCGGCGCCGCCCCCGCCGGTCTCGCCTCCGCCGCGGGCGCTGTGGGTGTTGATGCCCTGCTTCACCAGGGCGGCGGGGGAAGTGATGACGGCGGCGGCCTGGCGGGACGCGGGGTCGGCGCTGGCGCTGCGGGCCTTGACGATCTCATCGCCGAAGCCGGGCACGAAACGGTAGATCATCGCGCTGGCGAAGATGGCGAGGATGATGATGGACAGGCCGGAGACGACGGCCGAGAAGGCGTCTGGCTTGTCGCCGTTGGTGGAGAGCGCGCCGGCGAGGGCCAGGACGGTGATGATCACCGGCTTGACGAGGATCACGGCGATCATGATCCCCGCCCAGCGGCGCACATGCCCCCACATGTTCTTGTCGACGAGGCCCGCGTAGACGGCGGTGCCGAGCAGCGCGCCCACGTAGAGGAGGGCGGCGCGGATGACGAGCTCGAGGCAGAGAACGCCGGCGGCGAGGATCGTCACCAGCGAGACGACGATGAGCATGATCGGGCCGCCGCCGATGTCCTCGTCCTGCTTGAGAGCTTGGGAGAAGGAGCCGAAGAAGGCGTCATTGTCCGCACCGGTGCCGGAGGCGATGGCGTCGGTGACGGCGTCGGTCGCGGTGACGACCGTATAGAGGATGAGGGGGGTGAAGGCGGAGGCCAGGACCGTCAGCCAGAGGAAACCTATGGCCTCGGAGAGCGCCTCGCCGAGGGGGACGCCGCGGATGGCGCGCTTGGCGACGGCGAGGAGCCAGAGGATGAGGGTGAGGACGGTGGAGGCGGCGAAGACGACGGCGTACTGGCGGAGGAAGGCCTCGTTGGTGAAGTCGACGTTGGCCGTCTCCTTGACGAGCTTGGAGAGCTTGCCGACGAGCCAGGAGGCGGCGTCGGCGCAGCCGCGGGCGAGGGAGGCGGCGGGGTCGAGGGGGTTGGAGGGGTCGGGGGGGCCGCCACCCTTGTCGCCCTTTTCACAGTATTTCTTGGCCGAGCCTGTGAGCAGATCGCAGTCGCTGTCGTCGGACGGGCTCGGCGACGGTGCGGCGGCGGCCCGCGTGGCGAGGAGCACAGCAGAGGTCTGGACCGCCGCTACCACCCCAGCGAGCGTGACGATGCGCTTGCGCGGCTTACCGGGCATACGTGAACCCTCCGTACTGCTGCACAGCCTTGGCGATCTCATCAGCCGTCGATGCGGTGTTGTCGCTGTTGACCGGGGCAGGGCCGTCTTTCTGGGAGTAGCTCTCGACCTTCCAGTCCTTGTTCACCCATCGCAGCTTGACGGTCATGGTGAACCAGTCGTTGGCTACCGGGTTCTTCGATCCCTCTCCTGCCGTGCCGAACACGCCGGTGCACCAGACCTCGACGGTGGCGGCGGTATCCGTGGAAGTGGTCGTCTTCGTGCCGATGGGGGCGGCGCGCGAGACATAGGTCATGCCGTCGCCGGCGTTGCCGTTCGCGTCCAGGCCGAGCTTCTCCAGGAAGCTCTTGGAGTAGGCCCGGTCCAGCTTCTTCTGCAGCCCGTTCACTCTGTCGCTCGTAAAGATTTGGGAAACGAGCTGGTGACGGCGGTCCGACTTGGTCATGTCGGCGGATGCGAGCGCCACCGCGTAGTTCGCCGCCGCGCTCTGGGCGCCTTGCTCCGATTTGGCGAAGCCCGAGGCGATGTCGGTCGTGGCGTTCTTGCCGTCGACCGGGCGCTCGCCGGTGGGGGCGGTGGGGTGGGCTTCGGTGCCGCCCCCGCCGGTGTCGCCGCCGCTGGAGTCGCTGTCCTTGGCGTCGCCGCGGTTGACGAAGGCGATGGCCGCGAGGAGGAGGACGATGACGCCGACCACGGTGATCAGATTGCGGCTGGGCTTGGCGCGGCCGGGGGCTCGGCGGGGTGGGCCGTAGGGGTCGCCGTCGCCCTCGGGCAGGCGGGTGCGCGTCAGGTGGCCTTCGGGGGGCGCGCCGCGTCCGCGGCGCGCCTCATGGCCCTCGTAGTCACCGCCGTATCCGTCGTCGCCGCCGAGACTCATCCTGCGTACGCCCCTTCACCCGTGCCGAGTCTGCCAAGCCTGCTGATCCCGCCGATCCCGCCGATTCCGCCGATCCCGCCGATTCCGGCGACCGCGTCATCCATGGTCCCTCTTCCGTCACCCGCATACGACGGTAACGGCGAGGACTGACGCTCGGGCGCGCTGGTGTGAGTGGACATCAAGCTGACACGACCTCAGCGTGGTGAGCGGGAGCGGGCATCAGGGAGCAGCCTCGGGTACGGGGTGAGGGGCCGGTAGGGGGAATCGGGAGCGGAGGCTTGCGGCCAGGGGTGTGCGCCCCGCGCGGAGGGGCGGCTCGGGGGCGGGCGGGACGCGGCTAGATGGCCATGCCATACACGATCGTGAAGAGCGTGCCCAGCGATCCGATGATGAACACACCGGTCAGGCCCGCGACGATCAGCCCCTTGCCCTGCTCCGCGCTGAAGGTGTCCCGCAGGGCCGTCGCGCCGATCCGCTGTTTGGCCGCGCCCCAGATGGCGATGCCGAAGCACAGCAGCAGTGCGACCGCCATCACGACCTCGATCATGACGCGGGCCTCGCTGCCCAGGCTGCCGAACGGACCCCAGTCTGGGGCGATTCCGCCGATGATGGTGTTGATGTCGCCCTTTTCGGCCGCTAGGAACATGATGAACTCACCGCCCCTTGTGGGTTGTTGTGTCTCTTCGCCGGCATGGCGTGGGTCAGCCTCTATCTTCGCTGATGAATCCGCTTCCGCATGTCGACTTGGCGGCATTTCTTGGCGGATCTCGTGCGTGTTGTGGGACACGCCCGTCCGACGGCTGTGGGAGGCATGTCAACGGAGTGTCGTATGGTCACTCTGTGTATCACGCGGGTGAGCGTGGGGCAACGATCCGTGAGGGGATGACAGGTACGCCCCTTGGTGGAGGGGACTGACCGGTACGCCCCTTGGTGGAGGTCGTCAGTGCGCCTGCGCCCAGCGTCCCCGTCCTCTCACTTCTCCGCAGGCTCGTCCGTCTCCGTGCGGTCCGCGAAGTCGTCCTCCACGAGGTCCGCGAAGTCGTCGAACTCGCCCGCCTTGACGCCCTTGATGAACGCGTCCCACTTGGCCCGGGTCGTGACGACGACGGTCTCCGGGTCGTTGCTCTCGCGCATCAGGATCTGGTCGTCGGGGCCCACGGCCACCTCGAGGTAGGCGGCGCCCTCCGGGAGGTCGGCGGGTGCGGCCCGCTGCCAGTCGAGCTCTTGCCAGTCGAGCCGTGTCATCTGCGGTCCCCAGGGTCGTGGTGCTCGGACGGCTGGACTCTACGCGCTCCCCGCCCCCGCGAGAGGCGGCCGAGATGGGGCGGTGAGGCGTGCGGGGCGGGCGGCGGCGCATAAGGGGGCGCGCGCCGACGGCGATCGTATGGTTTCGGCTGGGGAGCGGCTGATTTTCGCCGTGCGAGCGGAAACGCGTTCGCATGGCGGGTGGATGGGGGAGGATGGCCGGGTGCGTAAGGTCTGGCTGGGTGTCAGTGTCGGTCTCGGAGTCTCCTTTTCCTTCGTCGCGCTGCTCGTCGTCGGTACCTACATGGTCGCGGCGGACCTCGTCGGCGGTGCCGGCGGTAAGGCCGTCGGGCTGGCCAAGGGCGCCGTTCCCGCCACGTACGAACCGCTCATCCAGCGGTACGGGAACTCCTGCCCGGCCATCAACCCCGCGCTCCTCGCCGCGCAGCTCTACCAGGAGAGCGGCTGGAACGCGAAGGCGCAGAGCCCGGCCAACGCCAAGGGGATAGCGCAGTTCATCCCCGCCACCTGGGCCTCGCACGGGGTCGACGGCAACAAGGACGGCGTCAAGGACATCTGGGACCCGCAGGACGCGATCCCGTCGGCGGCCGCCTATGACTGCTCGCTCGCCAAGTACGTCAAGGATGTGCCGGGCAATCAGACGCACAACATGCTGGCCTCGTACAACGCGGGCGCCTATGCCGTGATCAAGTACGGCGGGGTGCCGCCTTACCGCGAGACCCAGAACTACGTGAAGACCATCACCACCCTCGCCAAGAGCTTCGAGGCGCCGATCCAGAAGGTCCAGCCCTCCCAGCAGTCGGCCGGGGCGATCTACTTCGCGCAGAAGCAGCTCGGCAAGCCCTATCTCTGGGGCGGGAACGGCACCCCGGAGGAGGGCGGGCGGTTCGACTGCTCGGGGCTGACGAAGGCGGCGTACAAGACGGTCGGCATCGATCTGCCGCGCGTCGCCAACGACCAGTGGAACGCCGGACCGCACCCCAAGCGGAGCGAGCTGCTCCCCGGGGATCTGGTCTTCTTCGCCTATGACCTCGACGATCCGAGATCGATCCACCATGTGGGGATCTATGTGGGCGGCGGCTACATGATCAACGCGCCCTACACCGGTGCGGTGATCCGTTTTGACAAGATCGACTCGCCGGACTACATCGGTGCTACACGGGTGACTCAGGATGGCGCGAAAGCGCTGCCGCGGGCGAACCCCGCGTAAGGATTCCCCCTGAGCTGCGACGATCGGTCACCCTTCGATAACGTCCCGGTGATCGTTGGGTGGAGTACGGAACCCCTGGCGAGAAGAGGGCGTTCCCTGGAGGTGGATCGAGGCGTGGATCAGCGTGGATCGACGGCGGACTCTCCGGCGCCGGTCGCGTTGCCACGGCTCGCAGGGCGTTACGGGGGGTCGGCAGCTGCACGTAGTGACAGGCAAGAGATAAGGGGCCACGGCATATGGCTGGACTCGCACTGGACGGGTCGAACCCCGATGTCAGCCTTCTCTACGACATCAACGGGCTTGCGAAGGACGCCCCGCACTGGTTCGACCGCGTCATGGAGTTCGTCGGCGAGTACGGGATCATCATCGGGCTCGCCCTGGTGACCCTGGCCGCCTGGTGGAGCGTCCGGAAGCGGCGGCAGGAGGCGCCGTCCGCCGTCGCCGGGCTGGTGTGGGCCCCGCTGGCCGCCGGGCTGGCGCTGGTGGCCAACATCCCCATCCGCGGCTTCGTCGAGCGGCCCAGGCCCTTCAAGGACCATCAGGGGCTGGACGTCCTGGTGGCGGGCAAGACCGACTTCTCGTTCGTCAGCGACCACGCGACGCTGACCATGGCGGTCGCCGTCGGCGTCTTCATGGCCCACCGCGCCTATGGGGTTGCCGCCATAGGGCTCGCGCTGCTGGAAGGGTTCTGCCGCGTCTATATGGGTGTCCACTACCCGACCGATGTGATCGGCGGGTTCGCCCTGGGGACGGCGGTCACACTGCTGCTGGCGCCGCTCGCGATGATGCTGCTGACCCCGCTGACCACGGCCGTCGCGGGTTCGCGCGTCGGCCGCCTGATACGGGCCGAGCCCGCCGCCGCCGACCAGGACGCGGACGAGGCACGCGCGGAGCTCGCCGAGTCCCGCTCGGTGGGCGGCGACCACGGGAACAAGGATCTGGCGGCCTAGCGGCACCCTTACGGACGCCACGAACACGGAGACGCCACGAACACGGAGACGCCACGAACACGGATGCGCCACGAACACGGATGCGCAGAGGGCCCGGCGGCTGCCGGGCCTTCTGCCGTCTCCACGGATCAGCCGCCGCTGAACCTCCGAGGCCCCGCGAGTCCCCGGCGGAGGGAAGACCTCACAACGCCTGCGGGAAGTCGAAGAGCCGGTCCGGGTCGTAACGCTTCTTCACCCGCGTCAGTTTGTCGGCGGCCGAGCCGTAGTACGCCGAGCGCCAGTCCTTCAGCGACGCGTCCGTGTAGTTCTGGTACGCCGCCCCGGAGGCGTATCGCCGCATCGCCTCATGGGCGCCGTCCAGCCAGGCGTTGCCCGCGGTGCCCGAGCCGCCCGCCGTCCAGGACGCGGTGTACTGCGCGAGGAACCGCGAGCGCCGGTGAACGAAGGACGTGGCCGTGGACGAGACCCGGTTGACCGCCCCGCCGAGCGCGGTGAGCGCGATGCTGACCGCGCCCCCGCCGCCGGTGCGCCGCCCGTAGCGCTCCAGCTGGTCCAGCATCGCCCGGACGCCCGCCTGGCTCAGCGAGCGGTCGAAGAAGTCCGAGCGTGCCGCGTAGGTCTCGCGGTTCAGCGTCCCGGAGGTGCTGCGGCCGGGCTCGTCGCCGGGCAGATGGCAGTTGGCCGTGGAGGTGTCGCCGCAGCCCGCGTACATCCGCATGGCGTCGACGTAGCCGCGGCGGCGCAGGCTGACCTGCGCGGCGGGGCCGGGGCCACCCGGCCCGTCGGCGAGCCTGTCCACCGCGTTCTGCAGCGCGCCGTAGGTGCCGAGCGAGAAGCAGCTGATGGAGACGGTGGGGGTGCGCCCGGGGGCGGCCGACAGATGCAGCGCCGACCAGATCTCGTCCGGCTGCTCCGGGCCCCACTTCTGCCAGGCGCTCAGCACCTTCGCGGCCTTGGACCATGGCCATGACATGTAACAGGTCACGCCGTCGGCCGCGTCATGCGTACGGAAGCGCAGTTCGGTGACGACGCCGAAGTTGCCGTTGCCCGCGCCGCGCAGCGCCCAGAACAGCTCGGCCTCGCGGCTCTTGGAGACCTCCAGGGCCTTGCCGTCCGCGGTGACGATGGTGGCCCCCGTAAGGCTGTCGGCGGTCAGCCCGTACGCCCGGGAGACCACGCCGTGGCCGCCGCCGAGCGTCAGTCCGGATATGCCGACGCTCGGGCAGGAGCCGCCGGGGACGGTGACCCCGTGGGCGCCCAGTGTGGTGTAGACGTCGATGAGCTTGGCGCCGGCGCCGATCCGCGCCTCGCCGGAGGTCGTACGGATCGAGGAGAGCGCGGAGACGTCGATGACGAGACGGCCGTCGCCGCTCGACCAGCCGGCGTAGGAGTGACCGCCGTTGCGGATCGCGACGGGGGCGCCATGGCGCCGGGCGAAGTCCAGACAGGCGGAGATGTCCGAGGTGTTCCCTATATAGGCGACGGCGGCGGGGCGCAGATGGTCGAAGCGGGTGTTGTAGAGCCGGCTGGCGGAGGTGTAGTCGGAGTCTCCGGGGCGCACCAGGTCGCCCTGGAGGTCCTTGCCGAGCGCGCTCCAGTCCGCGGACTTGGGCTTGCCGTCGACGGCGCGGCGACTGCCGCTCGCCGAGGCCGAACGGGCGTCCGACGCGGAGGAGGAGCCGACCGGGCCCGTGTCACCGCCGGCCTTCCCCGCGTCATCGTTGCACGCGGTGACCCCTGTGGCGGTGGCCGCCAGCCCCGTGCCCGCTGCCAGCAGTGTCCGCCGGTTCATGGCGGTGTCCCCTCCCTGTCGACGCTGCTCTCAACCGTCGACCGGGCCACCGCGAAGCCGGCCCGGTCTTTCGGTCAGAGGGGTCGACCGGGGGGTGTGGTTCCGCTCGTGGCCGAAGAGTTGTCGGGGGACGGACAACCCGCGCCAATCGGACGAGCCCGATCCGGGCTCATCGGATGAGCCTGATCCGGACTAATCGGATGAGTCCGGTGAATCGCTTGTACCGGACCGGGTGTGACGGGCCGTCGCATGGTCCGCCGCGTCATCGCGGGCGAGGGCTCTGGCGCGACGGGCCGGACCGGACCAGCCGCAGGTGCAGCGGGCGAGAGAGAACGAGCCCCGCTCCACGGTGGTGGTGCGGTTCTGGCCGGGGCCTATGTCGCCTGAGTCGAGCACATGACCACGCTACCGGGCCGTGACGAGCCACCGGTGTGAATCGTTAAACGAACAAGTACCAAGCGGGACGAGCGTGGCCAGGGGGTCGGCGGTCGATGGTGTTCCAGCAGCGCGGGCTCGGCGTACGGAGACGGGTGAGAGCGGTCGCCGCGGTCGTGTCGGGTGGCCTGCTGGCCGTGTCGCTGGCGACCGTGAGCGGCTGCTCCACCGAGACGGCGGCCGATGAGCGGCCGGGCGGCACCGCACGCGAGAGCGCGGTCACGGTCCTGCACCGCGCCGCGGATGTGCTGGTCAAATCGGGCAGCTCACGGGTCCGTACGACCATGGAGACGGCGACGGGCGGCACCCGCGTGTCCATCCGGGGCGCCGGCGCGTACGACTTCGAGAAGCGGCTGGGACGGCTGCGGCTGCTGCTGCCGAGGGATGCGATGGGGACCGCCGAGCATGCGCCGATCACCGAACTCCTGACCTCCGGGGCGCTTTTCATGCGCAATCGCGGTGCGGGCATTCCCCGCGACAAATGGGTGCGGGTGGATACGACGGACATTCCCGACGGCAATCTGGTCACCGGCGGTGCCACGGATCCACTGACCGCCGCCGAGCTGCTGCGCGGGGTGCGGGAGGCCAGCCTGGTCGGCGAGGAAGGACTCGGCGGAGACTTGGTGCGCCACTACCGCGGCACCACCGACATCGGCCGGGCGGCGCGGGCCGCGTCGGAGGGCGCGCGGGGATCACTGGTGGCCGCGGCCAGGGGGTTCGACGAGAGCACGGTGCGCTTCGACGCGTATCTCGACGGGCTCGGCCGGCTGCGCGAGGTGCGCCACCGGTTCACGGTGACCAGCCGGGCCGACGGCCAGGAGGCGGCGGAGAGCCCGGAAGCCGCCGGGCGGCGGCGCGGCGAACTGGGGGTCGCCTCGACCACGGAGCTGTACGACTTCGGGGCCCCCGCCGAGGTCGAGCTCCCCAAGCCCACGGATATCTACACAGGAAAGGTCGGATCACCTCAGAAGTAGTCGGAGGGGCCCGCTTTGCCCTTCGAAATGGCCCATCCGTGCCATGCGCGGAGTGTGTACCGATCCCTACGCTGGGAAGCCGCTGCTCGAAAGTGCTCGCAGGTGCTCGCTGGAGGAGGTGAAACACGTGGTTGCGCGTCGCGGCTCGTCGGGCCCGGACCCCGTGGCCCTCGTCGAAATCGATCTCTATGGTGACTTGATGATCGCTGCGTCGAGCGCGGACGAGGACAGGCTCAGTACGGACCGTATCGACGAGGTGCTCCGGGTGCAGGCTGACCGATCAGATTCGGCCGAGGGGGCCACGGGCGCCAAGGGAAACGGGAAGGGCGCCGAGGACAGGAAGCGTCCCGAGAAGGTCAAGCGGCCCGAGAAGGTCAAGCGCGCGGAGAAGGCGAAGCGCGCCGAGGAGGCGAAGGCCGCCCCGGAGTCCGGCGCCGGGAGCCCGGACGCCCCGTAGCGGACGCCCTCCGGCAACGTCGACGCCGCCGTCTCGCCGGCGGGTGCCCAGCGGCCCCGTCCGGCGAGAGGCGAGCGGACGGTCGTGTCCACGCCCGGGTGCGGGTCCGCGGCGGCGCCGCCCCGCAGGCGGCCCGTACCGCCGCTCAGGTCCGCAGCAGCCGGGCGATGGCCGCCGTGGCCTCGGCCACCTTGGCGTCGACCTCTCCTGCGCCCTCCGCATCGCCCTGGGCGGCGCTCTCCACGGCCGCGCTGGCCACACAGTGGCGCAGATGCTCCTCGAGCAGCTGGAGGGCGAAGGACTGGAGCGCCTTGGTGCTCGCCGAGACCTGGGTGAGTATGTCGATGCAGTAGACGTCTTCCTCGACCATCCGCTGCAGTCCCCTGATCTGGCCCTCGATCCGGCGCAGCCGCTTCAGATGCTGATCCTTTTGTTTGGCGTATCCATGCCCACGGTGGGGTACGGAGTCCTGGGCGGAGGTGTGCCCGGACGCCTGGCCCCGCTCGTCGCCGTCGGTGGGCGCGGTGGTGTCGGCCGCCGAGGTCGTCATGGCTTCCTCCCGTTGATTGCGCTATGTCCGCATATACCCCCGGTGGGTATATGGTACCGCCTTTTCCGGTCGAACCGGGCCCCCGTGCTGAGCACTCTGCCCAATGGGCGACACTGGGACCGCCGGTTACCGTGGCCGGAAGATGCGCCTAGCATCGTCGAGTCCCCATCCGCTGCATTCCGAGGATCCCCAGTGCGCTTTCGTCTGACCCCCAGGGAGACGAGCTTCTACGACATGTTCGCCGCGTCCGCGGACAACATCGTGACCGGCTCCAAGCTCCTGATGGAACTGCTCGGGGCGGACTCCTCCGCTCGTGCCGAGATCGCGGAGCGGATGAGGGCCGCGGAGCACGCGGGGGACGATGCCACGCACGCGATCTTCCACCAGCTGAACTCCTCCTTCATCACGCCGTTCGACCGCGAGGACATCTACTCCCTCGCGTCGTCCCTCGACGACATCATGGACTTCATGGAGGAGGCCGTCGACCTGGTCGTCCTCTACCAGGTCGACGAGCTGCCCAAGGGGGTCGAGCAGCAGATCGAGGTGCTGGCGCGGGCGGCCGAGCTGACCGCCGAGGCGATGCCGAATCTGCGCACCATGACCAACCTCACGGAGTACTGGATCGAGGTCAACCGGCTGGAGAACCAGGCGGACCAGATCCACCGCAAGCTCCTGGCGCACCTCTTCAACGGTAAGTACGACGCCATGGAGGTGCTCAAGCTCAAGCAGATCGTCGATGTGCTGGAGGAGGCGGCCGACGCCTTCGAGCATGTGGCCAACACGGTCGAGACCATCGCGGTCAAGGAGTCCTGAGCTCGGGCATGGACACCTTCGCGCTTGTCGTGACCATCGCGGTCGCGCTGTTCTTCACCTATACCAACGGCTTCCACGACTCGGCCAACGCCATCGCGACCTCGGTCTCCACCCGGGCGCTTACCCCACGGGCGGCGCTCGCGATGGCCGCCGTGATGAACCTCGCGGGTGCCTTCCTGGGCAGCGGCGTCGCCAAGACCGTCAGCGAGGGCCTGATCGCCACCCCCACCGGCGACCAAGGCATGATGATCTTGTTCGCCGGACTGGTCGGCGCGATCACCTGGAACATGGTGACCTGGTACTACGGTCTGCCGTCCTCCTCCTCGCACGCGCTGTTCGGCGGGCTGGTCGGCGCGGCGCTCGCCGGGGCGAGCACGGTCCACTGGGACGGAGTGCTGGAGAAGATCGTCATCCCGATGGTCCTCTCGCCCATCGTCGGCCTGGTGCTCGGCTACTTCGTGATGGTGGTCATCCTCTGGATCTTCCGTAACGCGAACCCGCACAAGGCCAAGCGCGGCTTTCGGATAGCCCAGACCGTCTCGGCGGCGGGCATGGCGCTCGGCCATGGCCTCCAGGACGCCCAGAAGACGATGGGTGTCGTGGTGATGGCCCTGGTCATCGGGGGTGTCGAGGACCAAGGCGACGCGATTCCGGTGTGGGTGAAGATCTCCTGCGCCGCGATGCTGTCGCTCGGCACCTACGCGGGCGGCTGGCGCATCATGCGCACGCTGGGACGGCGGATCATCGAGCTGGACCCGCCGCAGGGCTTCGCGGCGGAGACCACGGCGGCAGGCGTCATGTACACGGCGTCGTTCATGTTCCAGGCGCCCATCTCGACCACCCATGTCATCACCTCGGCGATCATGGGCGTGGGGGCGACCAAGCGGGTGAGCGCGGTCCGCTGGGGGGTCGCGAAGAACATCGTCCTCGGCTGGTTCATCACCATGCCCGCGGCGGCCGGAGTCGCCGCGCTCAGCTACTGGATCGTCAACCTGGCCTTCGGCTGACCGCCGCACAAACTGACCGCACGCACGAGCTGACCGCCGCTGGCTGCCGCGCAAGCTGACTGCCGGCGCAAGCTGACCGCCGCACAACAAGGCTGGGCCCATGAGCGGGCCAATGAGAGCGGGCCCGCCCCCGGGAGCCAGGGGCGGGCCCTTCGTCTTGCGGTGGCACCGCCATGCAGCACCGCAGGACGTTCTGTCCTCGCCGGTCGTGCGAGGGGCCTGGGTCAGCCGAAGCGGCCGGAGATGTAGTCCTCGGTCGCCTGCACCGACGGGTTGGAGAAGATCCGCTCGGTCTCGTCGATCTCGATGAGCTTGCCCGGCTGGCCGACACCGGCCAGGTTGAAGAAGGCCGTACGGTCCGAGACGCGCGCCGCCTGCTGCATGTTGTGCGTCACGATGACGATCGTGAAGCGCTCCTTGAGCTCACCGATCAGGTCCTCGATGGCGAGCGTGGAGATCGGGTCGAGCGCCGAGCAGGGCTCGTCCATCAGCAGCACATCGGGCTCGACCGCGATGGCGCGGGCGATGCACAGCCGCTGCTGCTGACCGCCGGAGAGCCCGGCGCCCGGCTTGTTGAGCCGGTCCTTGACCTCGTTCCACAGGTTGGCGCCCTTGAGGGACTTCTCGACGACGTGTCCGAGCTCGCTCTTCTTGTACGAGCCGTTGAGCTTCAGCCCGGCGGCCACGTTCTCGAAGATGGACATCGTCGGGAACGGGTTGGGGCGCTGGAAGACCATGCCCACCGTGCGCCGCACGGAGACCGGGTCCACGCCCGAGCCGTAGAGGTTCTCGTCGTCGAGCATCACCTTGCCCTCGACCCGGCCGCCGACGGTGACCTCGTGCATCCGGTTGAGGGTGCGCAGGAAGGTGGACTTGCCGCAGCCCGACGGGCCGATGAAGGCGGTCACCGAGCGGGGCTCGACGGTCATCGAGATGTCCTCGATGGCTTTGTGGGTGCCGTAGTAGGCGGTGAGCCCGCTGATGTCGATGCGCTTGGCCATGTGAATCACTTCTCTTCTTCTTGGCCTCAGCGGCCGGACTTCGGGGCCTTCCAGCGGGCGATGCCGCGGGCCACCAGGTTCAGGATCATGACGAAGGCGATGAGCACGAGCGCCGCTGCCCAGGCCCGGTTGAAGGAGGCCTCGTTGCCGAGCTGCCACTGCTCGTAGATGTAGTAGGGCAGCGACGACTGGGCGCCTTCGAACGGGTTGTTGTTGATCCCCGTGGCACCGAAGACCAGCAGCACGATGGGCGCGGACTCACCGGCGATACGGGCGACCGCGAGCATCACACCCGTGGTGATCCCGCCGATCGCGGTGGGCAGCACCACCTTGAGGATGGTGCGCCACTTGGGCACGCCGAGCGCGAGGGACGCCTCACGCAGCTCGTCCGGGACCAGCTTGAGCATTTCCTCGGTCGAGCGGACGACGATCGGCATCATCAGGATGGCCAGCGCCATGGCACCGGCGAAGCCCGAGTAGCTGAAGCCGAGAATGATGATCCAGAAGCTGAGGATGAACAGACCGGCGACGATCGAGGGGATGCCGGTCATCACGTCGACGAAGAAGGTGACGGCCTTGGCGAGCCGGCCGCGCCCGTACTCCACCAGGTAGATGGCGGTCAGCAGCCCGATCGGCACGGCGATGAGCGCGGCGAGGCCGACCTGCTCCAGGGTGCCGATGATCGCGTGGTACGCGCCACCGCCGGGCAGGATCGTCTGCACACCCTCCATGGAGTGGGCCAGGAAGTAGCCGTCGAGCACCGTCCGGCCCCGGTCGATGGTCTCCCAGATCAGGGAGAGCAGCGGGACGACGGCGAGCAGGAAGCAGACCCACACCAGGCTGGTGGCCAGCCGGTTCTTGGCCTGCCGACCGCCCTCGACCACGGCGCCGAGGGCGTACGAGGCGACGATGAAGACCAGGGCGGCGAGCAGGCCCATCTGGAACGGGTTGCCCATTCCGAGGGCGGTGCCGATGCCCGCTCCCAGGGCCAGCGAGACCACGACCAGGGCGTACGGGGCCCATCCGGGCAGCCGGGCCTGCTGGAGGCTCGAACCGTGGCGCGCGTTCTTGTCAACGACAGTGCTCATGCGGCGGTCCCCGAGTACTCCTTGCGGCGGGCGATGATCATTCGCGCGGCGCCGTTCACCAGCAGGGTGATGACGAACAGCACCAGACCGGAGGCGATCAGCGCGTCGCGGCCGTCGTTGCCGGCTTCCTTGAAGCGGCTGGCGATGTTCTGGGCGAAGGTGCCGCCGCCCGGGTCCAGCAGGCTGGTCTCGATCAGGAAGTTGGGGGACAGCACGGTGGCGACCGCCATGGTCTCGCCCAGCGCACGGCCCAGGCCCAGCATCGAGGCGCTGATGATGCCGGAGCGGCCGAACGGGAGGACGGCCATCCGGATGACCTCCCAGCGGGTGGCGCCGAGCGCCAGCGCCGCCTCCTCGTGCATCTTCGGGACCTGCCGGAAGACCTCGCGGCTCACGCTGGTGACGATCGGCAGAATCATGATCGCCAGCAGGATGCCGACGGTGAACAGGGAGCGCGCGGCGCCGCCCTGGTAGCTGAGGATCCCGGTCCAGCCCAGGTAGTCGTCGAACCAGGTGTACAGGCCGGTCAGATGCGGCACGAGGAAGAGCGCGCCCCACAGGCCGTAGACGATGCTGGGGACCGCGGCGAGCAGGTCGATCACGTACGCGACCGTGGTGGCCAGCCGGCGCGGCGCGTAGTGCGAGATGAACAGCGCGATGCCCACCGCGATCGGGACCGCGATGAGCATGGCGATGATCGAGCTGACGACCGTGCCGTAGGCGAGGACGGCGATGCCGAACCGCATCGGCGAGGAGCTGGTGTTCCACTCGAAGGCGGTGAGGAAGTTGGCCTCGTCCTTGGAGATCGCGATGGCGGCGCGGTAGGTGAGGAAGGCCGCGATGGCCGCCATGATCACCAGCAGAGCGATACCGGAACCCCGGGACAGGCCGAGGAAGATCTTGTCACCGGCGCGGCCGGTGGAGCGGGTCCTGACCTTCGGTGGTGACCCTGCGGCTGATGATGTGGGTGCTATATCCGTTTTCATGGGTTCTCCGGTCTGCGGAGCCTGCTGCGGAGGAGGCTCCTGGCGCGGCGGTGCACCGGACGATGCGGCTGACTCCGACGTGGCGATCGCTACGACGGAGTCAGCCGCACTCGGGTCAGGAGAGGCTCTTGACGCTCTCGCGGACCTTGTTGGCGATCTCGGCCGGCAGCGGGGCGTAGCCCAGCTCCTTCAGCGAGGTCTGGCCGTCCTCGCTGGCGACGTAGGTCAGGAAGGACTTGGTCGCGGCGAGGGTGCTCGCCTTGTTGCCCTTGTCACAGGCGATCTCGTAGGTGACCAGAGTGATCGGGTAGGCGCCGTCGGCCTTGGTGTCGTAGGCCAGATCCAGGGCCAGGTCGCTGCCGGTGCCCTTGACCTTGGCCTCGGAGATGGCCTTGGAGGCGTTCTCGACGGTGGCCTGGACCGGGGCGGAGGCGCCGGTGTTCAGGTCGACGGTCTTGATGCTGTTCGCGGTCGCATAGGAGAGCTCGAAGTACGATATCGAGCCCGAGACCTGCTTGACCTGCGAGGAGACCCCGGAGGAGCCGTCGGCCGACTGGCCGCCCTCGCCCTCCCACGCCTTGCCCGGCTCGTGCGGCCACGCCTTGGGCGCGGCGGCCTTGAGGTACTTGGTGAAGTTGTCCGTGGTGCCCGACTCGTCGGAGCGGTGGAACGCCTGGATCTTGAGGCTCGGAAGCTTCGCGTCCTTGTTCAGCGCCTTGATCGCGGGGTCGTCCCACTTCTTGATCTCGGAGTTGAAGATCTTGCCGAGGACCTCGGCGTTCAGCGTCAGCTTGTCCACGCCGGGCACGTTGAAGCCGACGGCGATCGGGCCGCCGACCATCGGCAGGTCAATGGCCTTGCCGCCCTTGCAGACCTTCTCCGAGGACTTGACCTCTTCGGGCTTCAGTGCCGAGTCGGAGCCCGCGAAGGCGGTCTTGCCCTGCAGGAACTCCTGGATGCCCGCGCCCGAGCCGGTGGCCTTGTAGTTGAGCTTGGTGTCCTTGCAGGCCTCGCCGTAGGTCTTGATCCACAGGTCCATGGCGTTCTTCTGCGCGGACGAGCCGGAGGCCAGCAGCTGCCCCTTGCCGTCGCACTTGATGTTGGAGGCGGCCTTGGAGTCGCCACCGCCACCACCGCTGTTGTCGTCGGAGCCGCACGCCGTGAGGACAAGGGCGCCGGAGACGGCGAGGGCACCGGCGGCGATGGCGCGAAGCCGGTTCTTGCGCTGAAGCTTCACTTTCGGGGGTTCCTTCCAGAAGCCGCCGGTTGGGGGACGGCGCGCGAGATGGGTGGAGCGCACTTGTTGCGGCGTGCGCCGGAGCCGTTCTCGGCTCACGCTCAGTAGGGCCGAAATTAGGCAGATCAGGTGAAGCGGCCTGAGGGGGTGAGTTAACGGACGGTGAACCTCGGCCGTCAGTGTGGTGGCCATGTCACGGCCAGGTCACGGCTGGATCGCGGCGTGGGCGACCTCCTCGCGGAGGCCGCCCGGGGCCCGTCGGACACCTGTGCGGCACCCGTCCGGTGAACCGGTTCGGGGTGGCTGCCGGCGTAACCGCCGCGTGTCTCTGTCGGATTGCGGTGCGGCATGTCACTATCCGTCCCTACGTGCCGGTACGTCAGGTCTGGCGCGCGAGAGGGACAGGAGCGCCCACGGCCGGAGCGGAACGAGAGGAGACCGCGGGTGAGGCGGGACGGGAGAGGAAGGGGTGTGAGCGTCGCCGCGGCCACCGCGCTCGTCTGCGCGCTGGGACTGTCGGCCATGCCGGAGACGGCGTACGCCGCACCCGGCGAACCGGGGCCGACGCCAGGTGGCGGGACCGGTGGTGGGACCGGTGGTGGCGGGACCGGGGACCGGAGCCTGGAGGCGGTCCGTAAGGAGGTCGAGGGGCTCTACCGCAAGGCGGAGTCCGCCACCGACGCGTACAACCTGGCGCGGGAGAAACAGGCCCGGCAGGAGAAGTCCATCCTGAGGATCGCCCGAGCCGTGGTGAAGGCCCAGAAGGAGATGGCCGGACTGCGCAAGCGGGCCGGGGCGATGGCGCGGGCCCAGTACCGCGGCGGCGGGATGCCGGCGGAGGCGCGGCTGTTCCTCAACGGCGACCCGGGTGACTTCCTCGACGGCGTCACGCTCGCGCGCAAGGGTGAGAAGGCGACCCACGGTCTGATCGGCCGTCTGGCGCGCACCCAGGTGGCGCTGGACCGCTACGCCGAGTCGGCCTCCCAGGAGTGGGAGCGGCTGGACCGGAGCCGGGCGAAGAAGGCGGCCGCGAAGAAGGAGATCCTGCGCAAGCTGGGCCGGGCGCAGCGGCTGGAGTCCCGGCTGGCGAAGGACGAGCGGGAGCGGCTGCGCCGGCTGGAGGAGGACAAGGCCCGTGGCGCACAGGCGAAATGGCTGGACACCGGGATACTGCGGGAGCTCGGCGACGGTGCCACCGCGAGGGGCGGCCGCGCGGTCGGCTTCGCGAAGGACCAGCTCGGCAAGGACTATGTGTGGGGCGCGGTGGGCCCGAACACCTATGACTGTTCGGGGCTGACCCAGCGGGCGTGGGCGGCGGCCGGCCGGGCGATCCCGCGGACCTCGCAGGAGCAGTGGCGGCTGCTGCCGAAGGTGAGCGTGAAGGACATGCGCCCGGGTGATCTGATCATCTACTTCCGGGACGCGAGCCATGTGGGGATGTACGTGGGCAGCGGCGCGATGATCCACGCCCCGCGCCCCGGCCGCCAGGTGACGGTCGCGGGCGCGGGCTCGATGCCGATCCTGGGCGTGGTGCGGCCGGACGCGAGGTAGCGCCGGCCGCCCAGGGCTCAGGCCGGCGGAAGCTCGTTCAGGGCCGTCTCGAAGGCGTCGTACGCGCGCTGGTCGAAGAGGACGAAACGGACCTCGGTGACCGAAGTGTCCGTATCGCGCGCGGTGGTGAGCGCGATCCGGGCGGCGTCGTCGAGGGGCCAGCGGTAGACGCCGGTGGAGACGGCCGGGAAGGCGACCGTACGGGCGCCCAGTTCATCGGCGACCCGCAGTGACGCGCGGTAGCAGGAGGCGAGGGTGGCCGAGCGGTCCTCGGTCGCGGAGAAGACCGGTCCGACCGTATGGATCACCCAGCGGGCGGGCAGCCGGCCGGCCGTAGTGGCGACCGCCTGACCGGCCGGAAGTCCCTTGCCGTAGCGAGATCCGCGCAGATCGCGGCATTCATCCAGAATGTCGGGTCCGCCCCGTCGATGGATGGCTCCGTCGACGCCACCCCCTCCCAGCAGGGAGGAGTTGGCCGCGTTCACGACCGCGTCGACGCTCTGCTCGGTGATGTCGCCCAGCACCAGCGTGATGTTCGTCATCCCGGGATTGTCTCCCGGGTAATCAAGTGCCGCATGGCGTGGGGCATATGACAAAAGTCGATGCCTGGAGGTCATTCCGTGAAACGGCCGCCTAGCGCTAAGGTCGCCTGGCAGTATCCGGTACCCGCGCCCTGACATTGCTGAAACCGACCAGTCGGTGTGCGTACCGGGATCCCATGTGCGCTCCGCCGTTCGGCGGGGCGCGCCCTCGGGGGGAGGGAAGGAATCGAGCGATGTCCGTACCCGTGCCGAGGCAACGGGAGGCACCGGCCCAGTCAGCCGGTCCCGCCACCCTGCCCGACAACGGGCTCACCCTGCTGGTGATCGAGGACGATCCGTCCGGTGCCTTCAACGTTCCCGAGATGCTGGACACCGAGGGTAACCGGGTCCGTATCCGTACGGCCCGCAACCTCACCGAGGCCACCCGGCTGCTCACCGACGGGGTGCAGTGCATCCTCCTGGCCCTGCCGGGCCCGTGCCACGACGGCGCGGACTCGCTGGCCACGCTGCGCGAGGTGCTGAAGCTCGCGCCCTCGCACGCCGTCCTCGTGCTCACCGCGGAGGACGACGCCGAGCGCGCCGCCGAGGCGGTGCGGGTGGGCGCCCAGGACTTCCTCTTCCGCGGCGAGCTGGACGGTCGGATCCTCAGCCGCGCCATCCGCTACGCCGTCGAGCGCAAACGCTCCGACCTCGCCCAGCGCCAGCTCACCGAGTCACGGCTGCGCGCCCAGGAGAACGCCCGGCTGGAGCGCGGCCTGCTGCCCACCCCGCTGCTGGACGGCTCGGGGCTGCGGTTCGCCGCCCGCTACCGGCCCGGCCGCAGCCGCGCCCTGCTCGGCGGCGACTTCTACGACACCGTCCGCACCCCGGACGGCACGGTCCACGCGATGATCGGCGACGTGTCCGGCCACGGCCCGGACGAGGCCGCCCTCGGCGTGGAGCTGCGGATCGCCTGGCGCGCCCTGACCTTCGCCGGGCTCTGTGGCGATCAGCTGCTCGGCACCCTTCAGCAGGTGCTGGAGAACGAACGCGCCGACGATGAGATCTTCGCCACACTGTGCACCATCGATATCTCCCCGGACGGCCGCCGGGCCGGAGTCTGCCTGGCCGGGCACCCCTCACCGCTGGCGATCCGCCCCAGCATGGCGCCCCGGCTGCTGCCCACCGACGAGAACGGCCCGGCGCTGGGGCTCGTGCCGAACGCCCGCTGGCCGCGCCACGAGGTCGAGCTCGGCGGGGCGTGGAGCCTGATGATGTACACCGACGGGCTGATCGAGGGCCGCGTCGGGCAGGGGGTGCAGCGGCTCGGCCAGGAGGGGATGGTCGAGATCGTGGCGCGCCAGGTCGCGGAGGGACGGCGTGGTGAGGAGCTGCTGGACGCGACCGTCACCGAGGTGCGGTCGCTGAACGGCGGGGAGCTGACCGACGATCTGGCGGTGCTGCTGCTGGACCGCGGCTGACCGGCCGCGGCCCGTTATCGGGTCGCTCGTGCCCGCTATCGGCCGTTGAAGGGGCCGTAAGGGCCGTCGGAGCTGGAGCCGCGGCCGCGCGGCCAGCGGCGGCCACCACCGGAGACCTGCCGCAGCGCGGGCCGGACGTCGACGATGTACACGATCGTCGCGATCAGCCCGATGATCGGCAGGAAGTCCAGGATCCCCATGAAGAAGTTCACCGCGGCCGCGAGACCGAGGATGATCAACCAGAATGCCTTGGTCTGCTTGTCCGCCGCTCGATACGCGTCCTCCCGGCGGATCGCCGAGTCGACGAAGGCGAAGAGGCTGAAGAGGAGCAGGGCCCAGGAGACCCAGTACATCAGCTTGCCGAAGCCTTCAACCAGCACGCCGTCCACCGCCTAGAAGATATGTATGGGAAGCGTCTCTGCGGGCCACCGTACCCGCCCACCGGGCCGGGCACGCAGGGTATACCCGGCGTACCCGGCCCGGTCGTGGACGTGCGCGCGTCAGCCGGCCGACTTCGGCTCCGGCTTCTTGGCGGCGGTGGCGGGCTTGTTTCCGCGGGCCGGGGCCTTCTTGGCCTGGGAGGCCGGCGAGGCCGCGGACGGCTGAGCGCCCGAGTGGCCGGAGCCGCTCGACGCGGCCGGGGTGGCCGGCTTGGCCGGGGACTTCGGCGCCTCCTTGGACGAGTCCATGGCGACCGACTGCGCCGGCGCCTTGGACTGGGCCGCGTGGCCGTCCCGCTCCCCCTTGGGCTCGATCGCGTCGGCGATGTCGACGACCTCGTCGGCCGCCTCGCCACGCCAGGTCCGTACGACCTCCTGGCCGTGCTCGGCCACCTCGTCGTACCGCTCCCGCGCCTTCACGGCGAGCTCGGCGGCCCGGCCCACACCCTGCAGGGCGAGGTCCTGCGCCGTGTCGCGCAGCCGCTTGATGTCGGTGTCGAGCGTCCCCAGCATCTCGGTGAGCTTGTCCTGGGCGCCCTTGGCCTGCTCGGAGACCCGCTCCTGCACGACCTTGGGGTCGGTGTTGCGCACCGCGTTCAGGCGCTCCGGGGCCTCCGCGACGATCTTCTCGACGAGCGACGGCACCTCCTTGAGCTTCTGGGCGGCGATGTCGGCCGTGCCCGCCATGAAGTACAGCGGGGTCGGGTCGGTGAGGGTCTTGCGTACGTCGTCGGTGATGGCCATGGTGATGGTCCTCCCGGATCAGTTCGAGGGTGCGGCGACGTCGGCGCCGGTGTCGGGGGTGTCGGAGGCGTCGTCCGAGGCGGTCTGGAGCCCGTTCTCCTTGCGGAAGGACTCGTAGATCTGCAGCAGGACCTGCTTCTGCCGCTCGTTGATCGAGGGGTCGGCGAGTATCACGCTGCGCACCTCGGTCTCTTCGCGGTCCCGCTCGTCGAGGATCCCCGCCTGTACGTACAGGGTCTCGGCGGATATCCGCAGCGCCTTCGCCAGCTGCTGCAGGATCTCGGCGCTCGGCTTGCGCAGCCCGCGCTCGATCTGGCTGAGGTACGGATTGGACACCCCGGCCGCATCGGCCAGCTGCCGCAGCGACAGCTGCGCACTGCGCCGCTGCTCGCGCAGGAACCCGCCGAGGTTGCCGACGTTGAGTGATGCCATGCCTCGATGCTGCAACAGGTGTGCTAACTATTGCAAGCATTTGCTTGCAATAGTGGCGCGCGTCATGCGGGGCCCGGCGTGTGACTTCACGCGGTAGATGTCACCTTCCAGCGATTCTTGTCACCAGCGGTCCCTACGCGGCATGTGGCGGGTAGCCGAAATCAGGAGTCGCCGTCCTCGGGCGCGCTCAGGGTCAGGGTCTCGCCGAGGGCGATGTAGGTCTGCAGGTCTGCAGGAAGATGAAACGGGCCTCGTCGATGGTGACCTCGGCGTGAGTGCCTGCGGAGCACCGGGCGTAGAGATCGGACAGGGTCCGACGTAGCCGGTCCCTGCGACTCTTGGACGCCACGCAGGCGTGGGTGTGGGCCTGGAGCCGGTTCAGCACCTGCTGCGGTCCGACCTTCAGGCCGACCTCGTCCCCGATCTTGTACAGCTCGTCCCGGGCCGGGAACACGTAGTCCGCAGAGGAGTCGATCAACCGGCGGCAGGTGGTGAGGGCCTGGCTGACAGACTCGGGGTCGCCGTCCCGAAGGCGGTCAGAGATGCGCTCGATCTTTTCGAGCGCAGTCCCGCTCGCCGCCGCCAACGACCCGTCGACCTTCTCCTGGGTGTCCGCGAACAGACTCGCCTGGAGCTCGCTGAACCAGGAGTTCGTGGTAGATCTCGGTAACCATGTCGTAGACGGTCGAGACGACGTGCCCAGAGGTCCCAGTCCATGTGCCGAGGTTGGCTGAGGATCGGAGGATCCGCTCGTCATGGCGACTCGCCGCTACCAGGGCCGTGTCGCCCGAATGGTTGCCCCCACCGCGCATGGCTTCGATGGCCTGCTGACCGGACTCGATGGCCGAAGGCGAGGAGGCTCGGGTTGGCGGCGCTGGCGGTCGTGCGGGACCTGCGTGAGCACTGGGCGCCCGCGTCGGCGGAGGAGCTGGAGCGCTTCGAGACCGACGTGCTGTCCGGGTTCGTCCTCGCGCGGGCCTCGGCGGGCCTGGCGAACGGCACGATCCGCGGGAACGTCGGGCACCTGGAGCAGATCAGGACCTGGTTCGGCCGACCGTTGTGGGACATGGAGCCAGCTGACGCCGACGCGTACTTCGGAAAGACGCTGCGGAACTCTCCCAGCGGTACCCGGCTGGCCGGTCGAAGGCCCTGACGACGTACTTCCTGATTCTGGAGCTGCGGCACAAGGTCGAGCGTCACCGGATGACCGGCCGGGTGGTCGAGTGCCCGATCGACGAGATGAACCGGCCGCGCGGGGCCGAGGACGCCCAGCTGCGGATTCCCCCGACCGGGCCGGAGGTCGGGACGCTGTTCAAAGGCTGGGGCGGCGGGCTGGCCACCTGCCGCAAGTTCGCCCCGACCGCCCGGAACTACACCGCCTCCAAGCTGATGTCCCAGGTCGGCCTGCGGGTCAGTGAGGCGTGCAAGCTCGACCTGACAGACATCAAGTGGGACACCTGGGGCGCTTCGGCAAGCTCCACGTCCGCCACGGCAAGGGCGCCCGCGGCTCGGGCCCGCGTGAGCCGATGGTTCCGCTGATCAACGGTGCCGACCGGACGCTGCGGTGGTTCACCGAGGACGTGTGGGGCCAGTTCGACGATGACCACAGCCGCCCGGTTGCCCCGCTGTTTCCCTCCGAGCGCAAGAACGCCGACGGCTCCTCGCGCCAGGTGGGCGACGACGCCCTGCGGGGCGGGCTCAAGGACGCGGCTAAGGCACATCTGCCGGGGTGGGGCGAGAAGCTGACGCCGCATGTCCTGCGGCACTTCTGCGCGTCCCAACTCTATGAGACCGGGCTGGACTTGCTCGCAATTCAGGAGGTCTTGGGGCATTCCTGGATCGCCGCGACGATGCGGTACGTCCACGTCCAGCAGACCCGGGTCGAGGACGCCTGGGCCGCCGGGACCGAGCGGGCCGCGATGCGGCTGGAAGGGCTGATCCGATGAAGTGGAACCTGCGGCTGACGGCCGCGAACAAGGGTGTCTGGAAGGCGTCCGAACTCCAGCGGAGCCTGGCCGAGCACGGGTTGGTGATCTCAGCGGGGAAAATGTCCGGGCTGTGGTCCGGCCAGCCGGTCTCGCTCAAGCTGGAGGACCTGGACGTCATCTGCGTGGTCCTTGACTGCGAGATCGGTGACCTGTTGATCCCCGAGCCGGAGAAGGTCCACCGCCCGGGGCAGGCGGAGGCGACGGAACGGGCCGCTGTCGGCGCGGGGACCGCCGCACCGAAGGTGGTTCCCAAGCGCCGGGACGGCCGGTCGCTGCCGCCGTAGTGAGCCGGTGGCACGGTTCCCGAAGGGCTACGTCAAGCCCACCGACTCTTGTGGCAGCTGCCTGGCCTGGGGAAGCTTCAGCGGCCGCCTCTGCCTCACCTGCTACATGTTCGGCCGTGCCCACGACGCGGCTGGATGCAACGGCTGCCGCCGCATCCAGCCGCTGAAGTGGAAGTACTGCCGTTTGTGCTGGTGCCAGGCCCGCCTCAGCGCGAAGGCCGCCGCCGGCCGGCTCGCGGATGAGACGGACGTGCGGGAGCGGCTCGCCGCCGTCCGGCACCATCAGCTGTTCTTCGTCGGGATGCACTACCGCAGACCGACGCCCTCGGCCCGGCGGGGAGCCCCGCGTAAGCCGCCGCCCGCCACGGCCTGGCCCCGGATCCCGGCTGGACGCAGCCACCGCTGTTCGAGCAGATCCCCCGCGCCTACAGTCGGCTCGCCCTGGCCGACGCGGACCTGGCCAGTCCCTGGCTGACCTGGGCGAAGTACCTCGCCCACCGGCTCGCCGAGGCCCGTGGCTGGGGCCGCAACATCCGCTTCGCCGTCAACCGGGGCCTGGCCCTCGTCCTCACCGGCTACGTCGAGGGCGACGTCATCCGGCACACGGAGATCTTCGCCCCACCGCGGGCCCTGGACCTGCCGGTCGGCCACACCATCACGGTCTTGGAGGAGATGGGGATCTTCGAAGACGACAGCGAACCCTCCTTCGAACGCTGGCTTGCCGAGAGGCTGGATGGTCTCGCACCCGGCATCCGCTCGGAGACCGAGCGCTGGACCCGGGTCCTGCGCGACGGCAGCCCGCGCAGCCTCCCGCGACGGGAGGGCACGGTCTGGCTCTACCTCAACTGGGTCCGCCCGGCTCTGCTGGAATGGTCGAACCGCTACGACCATCTGCGGGAAGTGACCCGCGACGACGTCCTCACCTACATCAAGACACTGCACGGTCACCGTCGGCATGACCAACTCGTCGCCCTGCGCTCGCTGTTCATCTGGGCCAAGCGGAACGGGCTGATCTTCCGCAACCCCGCCAGCCGGATCAGGGCCGGACAATACGAGTACGCCGTGCTGCAACCGCTCGTTCCCGAGCAGGTCGACCGCTCCGTCGCCGCGGCCACCACCCCGGCGACCCGGCTCATCCTCGCCCTCGCGGCGGTCCACGCCGCCCGGGTCGCCACCCTCATGCTCGACGACGTCGACCTCGGCAACCGCCGGCTGACCGTCGCCGGACATGTCCGCCCGATTGACGATCTCACCTTGCAGCTGCTGCTGGACTGGCTGGAGCACCGGCGCAGCCGGTGGCCGAACACCGCGAACCTCCACCTGCTGATCAACAACCAGACCGCCAACGCCACCAGCTGGGCCAGCAACCACTGGATCAGCGCTGCGATGCGCGGGCAGGACGCGACCTTGGAGAGACTCCGCGTCGACCGGCAGCTCGAAGAAGCCATGGTCAAAGGCCCCGACCCACTCCACCTCGCGGAGGTCTTCGGGCTCGACGAGAAGACCGCGATGCGCTACGCGGACTCCGCACGGGCCCTGCTGGAACAGGCCGCCGAGCAGCAATCGCCGTGAAACCCGCTCGACCTGGTCACCTCCTAGAAGAGATCTTTAGGCATGGAGTTCCTCTGCTACCACCGCGACCGGCCCGCCTCCCTGCCACTGCGCTACGAGCTGGGGGAAGAGCATTGGTCCTACATGGACCGGTACGCGAAGGAGATGATCGCCCGGGGCCCGACTCTCGCCGACGACGGCGACACACCCACCGGAAGCGTTCACATCCTCGACCTGCCCGATCCCGCCACTGCCCGCACATTCGCCTTCGACGAGCCGAACTACCAGGCCGGCGTCTACCGGGACGTGCTGCTACGACGGTGGCGCAACACGCTGGGGCGCACCATGTGGGACTTCCCCGGCGGCCGGACCGGCGGCAACCGGTACCTGGTGATCGGCCTCGGCACAGGACAGGCCGCCGACCTCGAAGTGCCGCCAGACCGGAACGAGCTGATCGCCTACGGACCGCTGCTGTCCGACAACGGCGCCACCTGGCTGGGCACCGCGGCGCTGGTCCGAGCGCCTGACCCGGACAC
Organism: Streptomyces iranensis; assembly: GCF_017874715.1. GTDB lineage: Bacteria > Actinomycetota > Actinomycetes > Streptomycetales > Streptomycetaceae > Streptomyces > Streptomyces iranensis. The sequence goes on from NZ_JAGGLR010000035.1 coordinate 30,748, forward strand.
GGCACGCGCCATCCTGACTCTGGACCGGTACGCCGACATTGAGGTGCACAACTGGCAGTTCGGCGGGCGCCCGTCCTAGCCGAGGCCATCCGCCGACATCACCGCCGAAGCCTGCGGACCGCTCACCATCCTCGTATTCCACCCGAACTCACCGATGCATCAGCCTGACGCACACCACTGGACCCGTGGGTTCGCACTGAAGAACCTTCAGTTCCCGCGAACGCGCGGGCCTCCCCGGGGTTGAGTAGCAGCGGTACAGCGGTTGGCGCTAAGCCAAGATCCGCAGGTCAGGGCTGATCGACTAGGTTCCGGCCGGTACCCGTTGAGTTCTTGACCGATGAGCAGGCTGAGTCCTACGGGACGTTCACCCAGGAGCCGGCCCGCCCGGAGCTGGAGCGGTTCTTCTTCCTGGACGATGAGGACCGGCGGCTGATCGGTAAGCGTCGTGGTGATCACTCGCGCTTGGGGTTCGCTCTTCAGGTCTGCACCGTTCGCCATGTGGGCTTGTTCCTGCGAGACCCGCTCGCGGTGCCGTGGCCGGTGGTGGTGTACCTCGCCGAGCAGCTTGGCATCGGCGATCCTCCGTGCGTAAGGCGCCACACCGAGCGGGAGAGGACTGCCTACGAGCACGCCTGGGAGATCCAGGAGGCGTTCGGCTACCACGCCTATGTGGATCTGGAGTGGGGCCGCAAGTTCCGTACCTTCCTCTACGGCCGGGCGTGGACGCACGCCGAGGGGCCGGTGGCGCTGTTCAATCACGCGGTGGCGTGGCTGCGCTGGCCGCGGTGCGCACGCTGCCGCGGCTGTCGCGGCGCAAGGGCGCCTCGAAGTCGCCGCCGGCCAAGGACATCGACGCCGATCTGGTGCCGCCAGGCCGACTACGGGCCGCTGAACGCGATCGCCCGCAACAAGGCCAACCTGGACAAGATGATCACGCACTGGCTGGACATGCTCCGCGTCGCCGGATCGCTGATCACCAACCGGGTCCGCGCCTACGACCTGCTGCGAGTGTTCGGCAGGGAAGGCTGGATGACACCGCTGGGGCAGGCGTTCGCCGAGTGCGGGCGCATCGACAAGACGATGCACCTGCTCGCCGTGTGCGACCCCGTGGACGACACCTACCGGCGGCGGATGAACCGGCAGCTCACGCTGCAGGAATCCCGGCACCGGTTGGCACGGGAGATCTGCCACGGCAAACGCGGCCAGATCATGCAGGCCTATCGCGAAGGCCAGGAGGTCCAGCCGGCCGCGCTCGGCCTGGTGCTCAACGCGGTCGTGCTCTGGACGACCCGGTACCTGGACGCCGCGCCGGCCCAGCTGGAGGCCGAGGGCTACGTGATCGACGAGGCCGACAAAGCCCGGCTCTCGCCGTTGAAGGACAAACACGTCGACGTCCTGGGCCGGTACGCGATCACCCCTCCCAGCCCGCCCGTGGCCTGCGGCCGCTGCGCGATCCGGCCACCGTGGAGGAGGGGGAGGCCGACTTCTGGCCTCGGTGCCGATCCAGGCTCGGTCTTCTACCCGTGGGCGGGGTGATCGGTGGCGAGGGACCGGAGGAGCGGCTGGGGACACGGGTATGGCGGGAAATCCGGGTCACCTCGGAGGTGCTGGTCGACAGCACGCGGCGGCCGAAGCCGTATCCGGTGCCGTATTTGCGCTGCGGCGCCGGTGGCAAGGTGGCGCCCGGGACGATTGTCCGCCATCACGGTGTGTGGAGCAGCGACGGGACCGGCTACACCACACCGGCCGAGCACGAGTGCCCGCTGTGCGGGGGCTTCTCGCCGCGGGTGCTGGGCGAACAGCTCGACCCTGGCGCCCCGGACGTGGCTACGGGGACGATGACCTGCACTGTCCGGTTCGGGTGCTTGCAGTTCTGGCGCCGCTGCGACACCGCCTTCACCGTCCCCGACCGAAGCCACCCTGATGCCCTGTCCCGCCTGCGGCGAGCGATATCCCGGCCCCGCGGCCTGAACTTGCCGGTGTTCAGGGGCGGTGGCCGACTTTGGCGGCGAACATCCGGGCGTCGCCCCCGGCCCCGCATCCGAAGCAGTGGTACGTGCCGAGCCCAGGGCGAATCCGAAGGTACGGCGATCGACAGAACGGGCAGTCCCCGCGCAGCTGCTGCTCGCCGAGCGGGCTCAGCGCGGTGTACTGGCCGACGAGTTAGAGGGGCTTAGTACTGCAACGGCACTTGGGTAGTGCTGATGGTGGTCGATTCACGACGACGATGCCGGGTCGCAATACAAATCAAAGCAATCAAGAAAATGACTGTGCAGGAGGGGATTGTTGCAGCGTGAGCCAGCGGACCAGGCAAGGGTGGCTCTCACAGTACCTGTATCACCAGGGTCTCCCAGACGTCCAGGACGCCTGTCAACCTGTTTGAGTCGGCTCCCAGCTACACAGCGGAGAAGCAATGGATTCACGGGAGGCGCGTACGGCGGCCGCCCGAGAACCCGTCCCAGGCGCCCTGAACGAAAGCGCCGACAACACTCCATGGACACGCACCGCAGCTTTATCCCCCATCAGTTCAATTCAGCTGCACCGGACGCGCGACCGTGTCAGCACATGCTTCCACCATAGAAGGGACGAAGACCAATGGCGGACAACCGGTTCACCACTCACACAGACCTTTTCGATCTGAGTGGGAAGTACGCACTTGTCACTGGCGGCACCAGGGGCATTGGGATGATGATAGCGCGCGGCCTTCTGCAGGCGGGCGCCCGCGTCATTATCAGCTCACGCAAGGCAGACACGTGTGCGGAGGCACAGCATCTACTGTCCGAATTCGGCGACGTTCAAGCAATCCCCGCCGACCTGTCCAGGTACGACGAGTGTCAGCGCCTCGCTGATCTTGTCAAGGTCGACTCGGAACGCCTGGACATCCTCGTCAACAACGCGGGGGCGATGTGGCGCGAGCCGCTGGAGACGTTCCCGGACGAGGCCTGGGACGCAGTGATCGACCTCAACCTCAAGTCGCCGTTCTGGCTGGTGCAGGCGCTGCTCCCGGCACTTCGCAGGGCGGGCACCGCCGATGATCCCGCGCGGGTCATTAACATCGGCAGTATCGCCGCCATCCACGTCGCCGACTCGCCCAACTACTCGTACGCCAGCAGCAAAGCGGCACTCCATCAACTCACCAGAGTGCTTGCCAGAGAACTGGGCCCACAGCACGTCACGGTGAACGCGGTAGCCCCAGGACCGTTCCCGTCGCAGATGATGGCGTCCACGCTCGATGCCATCGGCGACACGATCGCGGCGAAGGCCCCTCTGCGCCGGCTCGGCCGCGACGACGACATGGCAGGTATCGCGGTGTTCCTCGCCAGCCGGGCCGGGTCTTACCTCACGGGCAGCATCATCCCGATCGACGGCGGCATCGCCACGACCGCATCAGGTACCTAGCCTTGGGTTGTGGTGCTGGATGTGGTGGCCTCGGAGTTGGAGGCCTTGGTGGGGCGGGTGACGGGCCGGTTCGGGCGGGCTGAGCCGCGGCGCCGGGTGCGGGAGTACGTCTCCGGGCTGGTGGCGGGGTTGCCGCGGTCGAACGGATGGACCCTGGCTGAGCAGGCCGGGGAGGTCTCCCCGGACGGGACGCAGCGGCTGCTGCGTCGCGCGGACTGGGACATCGCGGTGTCCGCGACGACGTCCGGGCCCATGTGGTCGAGCGGCTCGGTGACCCGGGCGGGGTGCTGATCGTCGACGACACCGGGTTCCTCAAGAAGGGCAACAGGTCGGCGGGTGTGCAGCGCCAGTACTCCGGCACGGCCGGTCGGGTGGAGAACTGCCAGATCGGCACGTTCCTGGCCTACCGCTCAGCACGCGGTCACGCGCTGATCGACCGGGAGCTCTACCTACCGAAGTCGTGGACCGACGACCGCGGCCGGTGGGCGCGGGCTCCCAGGGCCCGCGGGAGTACGTCTGGGCCCGGGTCCCGATCCGTATCTGCTGCGCGCCGGGCCGGGGGCACTGGCTGCTCGCCCGACGGTCCACCTCGAGCGGCGAGATCGCCTACTACATCTGCTTCGGGCCCCGACGAGCCACCTTGTCGAACCTGGCCTGGTCCATGCTGGCCGCCGCATGGCCGGCCGGCACCCGCGCCGCGGTCGCCCCGCAGACGGCCTCGGCGAACACCACGCCCAGCTCGAAGGCGTGATCAACTACACGCTGCCCGAGTTGCGGCGGCTGACCGCCGCGTTTCTGCTGGCGACACGCCCTCCCGCCGAACGCGTCTGGTCCTGGTCCCGATGGCGCCGCCGACGACAGCACCAAGCCCGCCTCTGCCACTACCGACGCCACGGCTACATCATCTGAGCGCCGTTGCAGTATTAGCGGCCGAACAGAGACTTCAACCGTTCGGGGACGCGCTCACCCTGGATCTGGATTTGGGCCGCGGCCGCCTCGATGCGTTGCAGGTCGCCGAACGTCAATTCGACATCGAGTGCTCCCAGGTTCTCTTCCAAGCGATGCAGTTTGGTTGTGCCGGGGATCGGCACGAACCACGGCTTCTGCGCCAGCACCCAGGCGAGAGCGATCTGGGCTGGTGTGGCTCCCTTTTCGTCGGCGATCTGCTGCAGCAAGTCGACCAGTGTTTGATTGGCCTGCCGTGCTTCAAGAGTGAAGCGCGGCAGCATGCGGCGGAGGTCGTTGTCGGCCAGCGATGTACGGGAGTCGATTGTGCCGGTCAGATAGCCCTTGCCCAGCGGGCTGTATGGCACTAGACCGATGCCCAGCTTCTCCAAGGTCGGAATGATCTCGGCTTCGTGGTCTCGCGTCCAGAGCGAGTATTCACTTTGCAGTGCCGTCACAGGCTGCACGCGGTGGGCTCGGCTAATCGTCGTCGCACCGGCCTCCGATAGACCGAAGTGCTTGACCTTACCTTCGGTGATCAGCTCCTTGACCGTGCCTGCTACGTCTTCGATGGGCACGTCGGGATCGACGCGGTGTTGGTAAAGAAGGTCAATGCAATCCGTTTGCAGACGCTGGAGCGAGGCCTCGGTCACTCGACGGATCTGCTCGGGTCGGCTATCGAGCCCCGACGCCGGGGTCGGCCCGTGCTCTCCGTGCTTGAGACCGAACTTGGTGGCAATCACCACCTGGTCGCGGACCGGCGCCAGCGCCTGACCGACCAGCTCTTCATTGGTAAAAGGGCCATAGACTTCGGCGGTGTCGAAGAAAGTCACGCCGCGGTCAACCGCGGCCCGCAGCAGCCTCGTCATCTCGGCTCGGTCCGGGGGCGGACCGTAGAAGAAGCTCATGCCCATGCAACCGAGTCCCAGGGCTGAAACTTCGAGGTGCTGTCCAAGTTTGCGTTTCTGCACTGGAGAATGCTCCTTCGGTACAGGTCATCTGACCCATTGCTCCCGCTGTTCAGCCGGAACCGGTCACAGCAGGTTAGGCCCGCCTTGCGGGCGGCGGGGAGGCCCTCCTGGTACAGGTACTGTCGATGCCACCCTTGTCCGGCGGGCTGACACTCTGTCCACGTGGAATTCTTCGTGCTTGAGCTCGCGGATCGTCACGAAAGTGATTGAGCCACTTGTCGGGCCGGCATCTCGGGTCGGCATCAAGGGTGACAATGAATCGATGCGATCGGCGACGCGATCGCGGGGTCGGTCCCTCTACGCCGGCTTGGCCGCGACGACGACATGGCGGGCATCGCCGTGTTCCTCGCCAGTCGGGCCGGGTCCTACCTGAGGGCGCCATTATCCCGGTCGACGGTGGCATTGCCACGACTGCTTCGGGTATCCAGGTCTCGACGCGGGCCTTTTCCCGCTACGACGCTGGGCGCATGCCGCGTGTGAGGGGGTGCGTAGCAGTCGGGGTACCAGCAGAACCTCCCTTCGCCTGCGGACAGGGCCTATGGTGAAGGGATGGCCACGATCGATCTGCGCACTGAGATCAAGGAGTTCCTGAGCTCGCGTCGCGCGCGGATCGCGCCCGAGCGGGCCGGACTGCCCGCCTACGGCGGCAACCGCCGGGTCAAAGGTCTGCGTCGCGAAGAGGTAGCTCTACTAGCAGGGGTATCGGTCGACTACTACGTGCGTATGGAGCGCGGCAGCCTCAGCGGCGCCTCCGACGGGGTGCTCGACGCGTTGGCCTCTGCCTTGCAACTTGACGAGGCCGAGCGCGATCACCTATTCCACCTTGCGCGGCAGTCCAGGGCGCCCAGCGGTCCACGCCGCCGGCGACCCGCCGTGACGGTGCGTCCGGCGCTTCATCAGGTGCTCGACGCCATCACCGATGCGCCGGCTTGGATTTGCAACGGCCGTTATGACGTCCTGGCCATGAATCAACTTGCCCGTGCGCTGTATTCACCGGTGCTGGCCGACACGCGACGGCCGGCGAACACCGCGCGGTTCGTGTATCTAGATCCCGAAGCGGCAAAAACATTCTTCGTCGACTATGACCGAATCGCCTGCGATGTGGCCGCGAAGCTACGCATGGAAGCCGGTCGCAATCCGCACGACGAGGAGCTGATCGCCCTAGTCGGTGAATTGTCAACACGCAGTGAACTATTTCGGCAGCGGTGGGCATCTCAGGACGTTCGGCTCCACCGGTCCGGACGCAAGCGTGTGCACCATCCGGTAGTGGGCCAGCTCGACCTGGACGTCGAGTCGATGGAGATGCCTGCCGAACCCGGCCTGCTCCTGAACGTCTACACCGCGCCCGCCGGCACGGCGACCGCGGACGGTCTAGCCCTATTGACGTCGTGGGCGGCTAGCCAGGAGAGGCTAGCGACCGAGATTCAAGCACTCAGCTGATATTCCAACCTTTTCAGTCCGTCTGCGTCAGCGCTGAACGATCGGCGAGAGCGTCGGGCCCACGTTGGGAATGTAACAGCTCCTCCCACCGGCAGCTATGCGACCACAGGCCCCCGGCCGAGGCCGCAGTCCGGGACATGGGTTGTACGGGGGAATACGCTTCGTCCAGCCCGCTACATGACCACCGTCCCCCGTCGGGTGTGACCTCGTCGGTGGACCTCGTCAAAAAATTCCGTGAGGTCTGTCGATCCGGGCGGTGCCCGTTCGACGCAGGGGTGAGAGGCAGGGCAAGCCCCTGCTCTCCACTCCGAAAATCCCGACCTCGTTTCGCAAGGAGTCACCATGCCGCGCTATCTGTCGATGATCCGCGTCGACGAGCAGAACGCCCCCGCCGAGGGGCCCAGCCCCGAGCTCATGGAGCGGATGGGCGAGCTGATCGAGGAGATGACCAAGGCCGGGGTCATGCTGGACACGGCCGGGCTCACCCCGACCTCCGACGGCACCCGGGTCACCTGGGCCGGCGGAAAGATCAGCTGCACCGACGGTCCCTTCACCGAGAGCAAGGAGGTCATCGGCGGCTACGCCCTGCTCCAGGCCAAGGACAAGGCCGAGGCCGTGGAGTGGACCAAGCGGTTCCTGCGGGTCCATGAGGAGCACTGGACCATCACCTGCGAGGTCCGTGAGGTTGTCGAGCCCTGAGCCGGTAACGCTTGCTCCGTCCCCTTACGGCTGCTCTGATGGTGGCCGTGACGGCAGCAAGCCCGGCCAATGCGGCGAAAGCGGCTGAAAGCGCCCGCAGTGGCGAAACAGCCGACATCGCCGGAACGGTCGAAACGGTCTTCAGGATCGAGTCCGCGCGGATCATCGCAGGCGTCGCCCGCATCGTGCGGGACGTCGGAATGGCCGAGGAACTCGCGCAGGACGCCCTGGTCACCGCGCTGGAGCGGTGGCCGGAGTCGGGTGTGCCGGACAATCCGGGCGCCTGGCTCATGGTCACCGCCAAGCACCGCGCGATCGATCTCGTACGCCGTAAGGAGACCTACGCACGCAAGTTGGCGGAGGTCGGGCGGGCCCTGGAGGACGTCTCACCGCCCGACCCGGCGGATCTCGCCGGGACCACCGAGGACATCGACGACGATCTGCTGCGCTTGATCTTCACCGCGTGCCATCCCGTGCTGTCCACCCAGGCCCGGGTCGCGCTCACGCTGCGGCTGCTGGGCGGGCTGACGACGGAGGAGATCGCCCGCGCGTTCCTGGTCCCGGAGCCGACGGTCGCCCAGCGCATCGTCCGGGCCAAGCGGACCCTCGCCAAGGCCGAGGTCCCCTTCGAGGTGCCGTACGGCGACGACCGGACCGCCCGGCTCTCCTCGGTCCTGGAGGTCATCTACCTCGTCTTCAACGAGGGCTACTCCGCGACCGCGGGCGACGATCTGGTGCGCCCGGCCCTGTGCGAGGACGCGCTGCGCCTGGCACGGGTGCTGGCGGGGCTGCTGCCCCAGGAGCCCGAAGCGCACGGGCTGGTCTCGCTGCTGGAGTTCCAGTCCTCCCGGACCGCGGCCCGCACCGGCCCCGGCGGTGAGCCGGTGCTGCTCGCCGACCAGAACCGCACCAAGTGGAACCGCCTGCTCATCCGCCGGGGTGTCGAGGCGCTCCAGCGGGCGGGCCAGGGCCCGTACTCCCTCCAGGCCGCCATCGCCGCCTGTCACGCACGGGCGATCCGGTACGCGGACACCGACTGGACGGCCATCGCCGCCCTCTACGGCCGGCTGATGGCGCTGGCCCCGTCCCCCGTGGTGGAGCTCAACCGGGCGGTCGCCGTCGCGATGGCGGAGGGGCCCGCGGCGGGTCTGAAACTGGTCGAGGCGCTGGCGGAGGAACCGGCCCTCAGGGACTACCACCTGCTGCCGAGCGTCCGCGGGGATCTGCTGGAACGGCTGGGGCGGCATGAGGAGGCACGGGCGGAGTTCGCCCGTGCGGCGGCCCTGACCCGTAACGCCCGTGAGCGGGCGCTGCTGCTGGAGCGGTCGTCGGGCTGAGCCGACCTTGTGGGGCTGGTCCGTTCTCGCCGGGCTGGGCTGATCTTGTGGCCGGGGCGGACGGGCGGGACGGGTGGGACGGGTGGGACGGGCCGTGACCTGGGCGCGGGGCCGTTGTCGTACCCCCGTGGTCGAATGACGGAAGGCGGGCGCGGAGTGCGCCGACGGCGGGAGGTGGCCGATGTCCGGTGGGGTGAGCGGGGTGCGGGTGCGGCTCGAGCCGTGGGAGGACAGCGCGCTCTGCCTCGAGCTGCTGCGCCGCGTCAACAGCCCGGAGATGACGAGCCACCTGGGCGGGCCGGAGAGCGAGGAGCAGATCCTGGTCCGCCACCGGCGGTATGCCGAGCTGACCGGGCCGGGCGCCGGGCGGATGTACCGGATCGTGCTGCCGGAGGGGGACGAGAGGGACGAGGGGAACGAGGAGGACGAGACGGCGGGCAGCATCGGGTACTGGGAGCGGGAGTGGCGGGGTGAGTCGGTGTACGAGACCGGCTGGGCCGTGCTGCCGCCGTTCCAGGGGCGGGGGATCGCGGCCGCGGCCGCGAGGGAGGTGGCGCGGGCGGCCGCGGCGCAGCGGACCCATCGGCATCTGCACGCCTATCCGTCCGTCGGCCACCCCGCGTCGAACGGGGTGTGCCGCAAGGCCGGGTTCACGCTGCTCGGCGAGTGCGAGTTCGAGTATCCGGTGGGGACGATGATGCGGTGCAACGACTGGCGGCTGGAGCTGTGGCCCGCCTCCTAGCCGTTCAGGGCGCTCTCGGTGTCCTGGGCGCCTTCGGCGGCGGGGGTGCGGGGTGGTACGTAGTGCACGGAGAGGCCGGTGCGGCCCGGCAGGAGGTCGGGGCGGAGCACCAGGCGCTCGTCGTAGTCCCCGCCGTTCTGCCGGCGGAACGGAATCGGCTCCTCGGTCGGCAGGGCGGCCAGCCGCTTCCGCAGCTCGGCGGCATGGGTTTCGTAGGCCTCGGCCGGGACCCGGTCCGCGCCGTACACCACATACGGCGGCAGCACGGACATCCCGCTGTACCAGAAGGTGCCGTGGTGCAGGGGGAACAGCAGGTCGCCGAGCTCGCCGTTGACGCCGCGCGGGCCCATGGTGGCCTCGGGCGCCCCGGCGGTCAGCACCACCATGGCGCGCTTACCGGCCAGCTTGCCGTCCCCGTAGCGCAGGGTGCGGCCATCCGGCCCGATGACCCCGTAGGCGAAGCCCTTGACGAAGACGCGGTCGAACCAGCCCTTGAGGATGGCGGGCATGCCGTACCACCACAGTGGGAACTGCACGACGAGCGCATCAGCCCAGGCGATCTTCTCCTGCTCGGCGCGGATGTCCTCGCTGAGCGTCCCCGCGTCATGGGCGCGTCGCGAGGCGGCCCCGACGATGAGGCGTTCGTCCGCGTCATGCCGGAAGTCCGCGCCGTCCACCACGGGGTTCCAGCGCATCGCGTAGAGATCGGACAGCCGGTACTCATGGCCCGCCTCGCGCAGGGCGCGCAGCCCCTCGTCGCGCAACGCCCCGCTGAGGGAGCGCTGTTCGGGGTGGGCGAATATCCACAGCACGTTCATGCCCACCATGCTCGGAAACCGGCCCCGGGGCCGACGAGTGGCCGGATGGCCAGGATGTACAAGAATCTGGCCAGTCCCTGAGCCGGGTGGTCAGCTCCGCGCGCTGATCAGCGCCTCCACACCGTCGAGGATCCGTTCCAGGCCGAAGACGAACTCGTCGTCGGGGCCGCCCGGGATATCGAGATCACCCGTCCGCAGCGCCGCCGTCACCGCCGGGAAGCGCTCGGCGTCGGTCAGCTTCTCCAGCAGCTTGGCCCAGGACGCCATCGAGGACTCGAGGCTCTGCCCCTTGCGCCGGTGGGCCGCCAGAATGTCGAAGGTCATCCGCGCCTCGTTCCGGACGAAGCCGCTGACCAGCATCAGCACGGAGATCTTCTCGCCCTCGCTGAGGTTGGTGCGGCGCAGACAGGCCAGTCCGCGCTCCATCCAGGCCACCGAGTTGGGTGTCGAGGGCGGGGTGCTGATCGGGACGTTCACCACCCACGGGTGGCGGGCGACGCTGGTGCGCAGTGCCCAGGCCCAGTCGGTGAACCCGGTCCGCCAGTCCTTCGCCGGTTCGCCGGGCGGGGGTGGGCCGTAGGCCGCGTCCTCCATCAGCGTCAGCAGCTCGTCCTTGGCCGAGACATAGCGGTACAGGGACATCGTGGAGACGCCCAGCTCGGACGCGACCCGGCTCATGGAGACGGCGCCGAGGCCGTCCGCCGAGGCGATGCCGACGGCGGCGTCGACGATCCGGCCCAGGGTCAGGCCGGGGCGGGGCCCCTTGCCCGCGCGTTCCCGCAGTCCCCAGGCGGCCTCGATGCTCGCCGGCAGGCCGGTGCCGCTGTCCTCGGTGGCCATGGCCTCGGGGCCCTCCGTATCTACGTGCGCTGATGGTGGCTTGATTGACCGCCATCCTAGAGTTGTGTATACCCTACGCAGTAGCGTGTATGGCATACGCAGAAAGAGGAGCGGGGGAATCATGGCCCATCGACCAGCCATCGAGGCGAGCGGCCTCGAGAAGTCCTACGGGGCGGTGCGGGTGCTCAGGGGCGTCGATCTGTCGGTCGCGCCCGGCAGCGTCTTCGCGCTGCTCGGCCCCAACGGGGCGGGCAAGACCACGACCGTGCGGATCCTGGCCACGCTGACGCCACCGGACGCCGGGCGGGCCCGCGTCGCGGGCTTCGACGTCGTCGCCGACCGCCGCCGGGTCCGCCGCGCCATCAGCCTCACCGGCCAGTACGCCGCGGTGGACGAGATGCAGACCGGCGAGGAGAACCTGCGGATGATGGGGCGGCTGACCCGGCTCGGCCGTGCCGAGGCCCGCGGCCGAGCACACGAACTGCTCGATCGCTTCGACCTCACCGGCGCCGCCCGCCGCACCGTGGGCACCTACTCGGGCGGGATGCGCCGCCGACTCGACCTCGCCGCGGGCCTGGTCGGCCACCCCGAGGTGATCTTCCTCGACGAGCCGACCACCGGACTCGACCCGCGCAGCCGACAGGCCATGTGGGAGGTGGTCAAGGGGCTGGTGACGGACGGGGTGACGGTCTTCCTCACCACCCAGTACCTGGAGGAGGCCGATCAACTCGCCGATCGCATCGCCGTGGTGGACGGCGGCCGGGTGGTGGCCGAGGGCACCCCGGCCCAGCTCAAGGAGCGCGTGGCCGGGCAGCGGCTGGACCTGACGCTCGGCGATGTCGCGGCGTACGAGGCGGTCGCGCGCCAACTCGGTGTACGGCTCGTCTGGAGCGACGCCGACCGGCTGACGCTGGGCGTCGCGACGGACGGCGGCGCCGCCCATGTGCGGACCCTGCTCGACGAGATCGACCCCGAGCGCCGCGCTGTGGACCGCTTCACCGTCCACAGCGCCACGCTCGACGATGTCTTCATGGCCCTGACCGGCCATGACGCCGGGGGCGGGAGCCGTACCGGCGAGGGGGAGGGCCGTACCGCTACGGGCGGGAACACGGGAGAGAGGGAGACGGCCGGTGTCTGACGCGATCGTTCTGACCGGCCGCACCATCCGGCTGAGCAGGCGCAATCTCGACGCGGTTCTCACCGCCATGCTGCTGCCGATCATGCTGATGCTGGTCTTCGTCTACTTTTTCGGTGGCGCCATTCACACCGGCACCGAGTACGTCACCTATGTCGTCCCCGGGGTGATGCTGCTGTGCGCGGGCTTCGGCTCGGCCAATACGGCGGTCACCGTCACCAATGACATGGCCGGTGGCATCATCGACCGCTTCCGGTCGCTGGACATCGGCGGCACCCCGATCCTGGCGGGCCATGTGGCCGCGAGCGTGCTGCGCAACACGGTCGCGACCGCGATCGTCTTCGGGGTGGCCTTCCTCATCGGCTTCCGTCCGGCCGCCGGTCCGCTCGACTGGCTGGCCGTGGCCGGGATCCTGCTGATGTTCATCCTCGCGATCTCCTGGCTGTCGGCCTGCTTCGGCCTGATCGCCAGGTCACCGGAGGCGGCGGGCGGGTTCACCTTCATGATGATGTTCCTGCCGTATCCCAGCAGCGCGTTCGTGCCCATCGACACCATGCCGGGCTGGCTGCACGGGTTCGCGGAGCACCAGCCGGTCACCCCGGTCATCGAGGCCCTGCGAGGGCTGCTGCTGGACCGGCCGGTCGGCGACAGCGCCTGGCAGGCCCTGGTCTGGTGCGGCGGAATCCTGGTGGTGGCGACCGGACTGTCGGGCGCGCTCTTCCGCCGCCGCACCGGCTGAGCCGCGGAGCCACCGCACCGGCTGAACTGCTGAGCCGCTGAGCCGCGTTCCGGCGGCGCCGTCAACGGGGGTCGGCGCCGCCGGGCGGATCAGCTGCCGTACGGGTGGGTGGTGCGGGCCGTGCGCAGGGCCCGCGCCCACCAGGTGAGCTGGTCGAGCATCGCCCCGGCGGCGGTGTCCGGGCCCTCGGGGTCCTTCAGCCGGCCGTCCTCTTCGAAGAGCCCGCCCGCGTTGTGGAAGCTGACGGTGTCCCGGACGGTCACGGCGTGGACCTCGGCGAAGACCGGCCGCAGATGCTCGACCGCGCGCAGCCCCCCGGAGATGCCGCCGTACGAGACGAAGCCGACCGGCTTGGCCTGCCACTGGGTGAAGTGCCAGTCGATCGCGTTCTTCAGGGAGGCGGGGTAGCTGTGGTTGTACTCGGGCGTGACCACGGTGAACGCGTCGGCCGCGTCCAGCCGGGGTGCCACGGCCTCCAGGGCCGCGACGTCCTCGGGGCCGGGCCGGTGGGTGAGGGCCGTGGGCAGCGGGGTCTCGGCCAGGTCCACGATGTCGACGGTCATATCGGAGCGAAGCGTCGCATGGCCGGCGAACCAGTCCGCGACCTTCGGCCCGAAGCGGCCGTCGCGGGTGCTGCCGATGATGATGGCGAGCCGGATGGGGGAGTCGGTGTCGGTGGCGGATGCGGGCGTGTTGGTTGCCGTCACGACGGCGGTGTCTGTCGTCATGGGACGAGCCTCGGACTTAAACAAAGGTTGAAGTCAAGCTACCCTCGGCGCTATGACGCAACTGACCTGGAAGACCCATGAGCTCACGGTCGGCGATCTCGCGCAGCGCAGCGGGGTGCCCGCCTCCGCGCTGCGCTTCTATGAGCGCGAGGGGCTGATCCACAGCCGCCGCACCTCCGGCAATCAGCGCCGCTACACCCGCGACACCCTCCGCCGCGTGGCCTTTGTCCGCTCCTCGCAGCGCGTCGGCATCCCGCTGGCGAGGATCCGGGAGGTCCTCGGGCTCTTCTCCGAGGACCACGTCCTGACCAAGGAGGACTGGGCCCGGATCTCGGAGTGCTGGCACGCGGACCTCAACGAGCGCATCGAACAGCTGGAGAACCTCCGCGACCACCTCACCGACTGCATCGGCTGCGGCTGTCTGTCGATCGACAAGTGCGCGCTGGCGAACCCCTACGACCGGCTGGGCGAGCAGGGCACGGGCGCCCGCCGGCTGCTCAAGTCCAGCTGCTGAACACCCGGCGCCTCAGAAGACATCGGGGCACCAGGGGCGGCGCGGGGTCCTCAGCAGCCGGTCCGCCAGCGCCGCGGCGCCCGGCCGCTCCTCGGCTATCCGGCCCAGCGAGGCGAGCCGGACCGCCGACTCGTCGCCCAGCCACAGGGTGCTCAGCTCGCCGATGTCCATGGTCAGATCGGCCGTACGGCCCGTGGTCGCGCATGCCGCGCCGTCGGGGCCCGCCTCCAGGAAGTAGCGGCCCCCGGCCAGCCCGGCGGCGTCGCGCAGCTCGAGCACCAGCGAGCCCTCGGCCGGGTACGTACGGGTCTCCAGCAGCTGGGGCACATCCAGCGGGCGCAGCCACAGCCAGTCGGCATACATGGTGACCTGGGCCGCGCGGGGATCGCCGAGCAGCAGCGGAAGCAGATCGTCCGGGGCGCGCTGGCCGGTGTTGACCCGGGTCACCCAGTCGACCGAGAGCAGGAAGTGCCACAGCGCCCGCTCGGCGGCCGGGGTGACCGCGGTCAGCTCGTGCACGGTGGCGGTGTTGTGCGGTCGTTTGTTGCCCTCCCAGCGGTCGTCCGCCGTATAGGCGAGCAGCCCGTCCACCGAGCCGTCGGGGGAGCGGTAGAGCGCATAGAACGGCTCGGTCCAGGGGCGGTTGGGGTACTGCCGCTGACCGGTGTTGGTCCGCCACCAGTGGTCCGGGCGGTCGATGACGCCGTGCTGCGTGGCGCGCAGCCGCTCATGCAGGGCGGGGCCCAGCTTCCGCACCTCGTCGGCGTCCGCGAAGTCGACCCGGCCGCCGTCCACCGGAGCCGAGTGGCGCGGGTCGAGACCGGCCCGGGGGACGTCCACCTGCCATTCGGTGATCCAGGTGGCCGGTCCGAAGCCGTACCGCCCATAGATGGGGTACTCGGCCGCGATCAGGGTGGCCACCGCCTCGCCCCGCTCCTTGGCGGCGCGCAGATCGTGCTCCATCATCCGGCTGAGCAGGCCCCGGCGGCGGTGGGTGGCCGACACCGCGACATTGCTGATCGCGTCGGCCGGGACATCCGCCCCGCCGACCGCCGTCAGCCGCTGTGCGAAGCTGCGGAAGGTGGCCACGCAGCGGTCCCCGTCGAAGACCCCCTGCGTACGGGACAGATCGATGTGCTCCCGCCGCAGCTCCACCTCCTCCTTCGGCGCCTCCGGCGGACGCAGAAAGCCGGTGTTGAGCGCGACGGTCCAGTTGGCGAGGTCGGAATCGGGGAGTGGGGTGCGGAGTTCGAGGGCCATGCGCACACGCTAAGCGTCGGCCGCCACCGGCCGCACGCCGATTTCCACAGCCCTCGGACCAGGTACTTTCATCACACCGCACCCTGCGGATGGCTACGCCAGCAGATCGTCCACCTGCGCCTCTCCCTCGCGGTACCGGCGGGCGATCTCCGCGCTGCAGCCGTCCGCCGTGCGCTGCAGCTCCTGCCGCCGCCGCGACACCTGCTGCTCATGGCCGACGAGGCGAGCCGTCGCGCCGTGCAGCTCCTCGTCCGTACGGGCCCGCAGATCGGACAGGCCCACCTCGGCCAGCATCTCCTCGGCCAGCCGCTCGTACTCCGCGTCCTGTGGCGTCCCGAGCGTGACATGCCGGGCCGAGGAGCGGTGCCGTGAGGGGAGATCGGCGAGGATCTCCGGCAGCCGGTCCACCAGCGCGGCGGGCGGCTGGGCCGCGGCCGCCGCGGGCGCCGGGTCACGGCGGTGGCCCAGCTCGGCGCGGAGGATGTCGATCCGCCCCTGGAGCAGTCTGCGCAGATAGCTCAGATCCGCCTCCTCGCGCTGTGCCGAGCGGCGCAGCGCCCGCAGCTCCGGCAGCCGCAATGCGTTCAGATCGCTCGCCGCCGCCGCCGCCGCCGACGTGGACGTCACGGCCGACGCCGTCACGGCGGCGGAGTCGGCCAGCCGCCCGCCGCGCTGGCTCGGCGGCCGTGGCGGCAGCAGGCCCTCGGTGGCCATGGGCTGGCCGGTGCCCGATGTGGTCATTGATGTCCGTCCCCTCCAGCGATGCGTCGTTCCCGCAGTTCCTGCCCGCCTGCACCGCCTGCACGCATCGTGCCACCAGTGATGCTCCCTGTGCAGCGGCTCTCCACCCGATCGGCCCCGGATGGACGCACGGCATGATGGTCGCCATGCGTGCTGTGGTACAGAGAGTGGACGGGGCGAGCGTCGTCGTGGACGGCGAGACGGTCGGCGAGATCGTCGGTGAGGGGCTGTGCGTACTGGTCGGGGTGACGCATGACGACACCCCGGAGAAGGCGGCCCAGCTCGCCCGCAAGCTGTGGTCCGTAAGGATGCTCCACGACGAGAGGTCCTGCTCGGACCTGGATGCTCCGCTGCTGGTCATCAGCCAGTTCACGCTCTACGGCGACGCCCGTAAGGGGCGCCGTCCCACCTGGAACGCGGCGGCGCCCGGCGGGGTCGCCGAACCGCTCGTCGACGAGGTGGTGGCCCAGCTGCGGAAGCTGGGCGCACACGTGGAAACGGGCCGGTTCGGAGCGGCCATGAAGGTCTCGCTCACGAACGACGGCCCGTTCACGGTGCTCGTCGAGGTCTAGCCGAACCGCGGGGCCCGGCGGACCGGCAGCGGGTTCACGGCTCCACGACCGTCTCCTGTGCGGCGGCCGTGGAGTCCGCGATCAGGTCCGCGTCCACCGGCACATTGCGCTTGACCAGCGCCAGTGCGATCGGCCCCAGCTCGTGGTGGCGGGCCGAGGAGGTGATGAACCCCAGCTGGCGGCCCTCCTCGCCCTCCGAGGCCAGCCGTATGGGCGCGCCGTGGGACGGCAGCGTCACCTCGCTGCCGTCGAGGTGGAGGAAGACCAGCCGGCGCGGTGGCTTCCCCAGGTTCTGCACCCGGGCGACGGTCTCCTGGCCGCGGTAGCAGCCCTTCTGGAGATGGACGGCGGAGCCGATCCAGCCCAGCTCGTGCGGGATGGTGCGGTGGTCGGTCTCCAGGCCGACCCGCGGCCGGTGGGCCTCGACCCGCAGCGCCTCGTACGCCAGCACCCCGATCGGCGGGCCGCTCTCCTCGGCGAAGGCGGTAAGGCGCTCACGCGGCAGGAAGAGGTCGCGGCCGTGCGGGGTCTCGCGGACGACGGCGCCCTCGGGGGCCTCGGTGATGCTGCCGGCCGGGAGATGGACGACCGCGTAGTCGTCGGTGCGGTCCGCGATGTCCACCCGGTAGAAGAACTTCATGCTCTCCAGGTAGGCGATCAGATCGCCCTGGCTGTCGGGCTCCACATGGGCCCAGGTGGTCTCGCCGTCGTCGACGAGGTAGAGCGCGTGTTCGATGTGGCCGTGGGCGGAGAGGATCAGGGCTTCGGTGGCCTGGCCCGGCGGGAGCTCGCTGACGTGCTGGGTGAGCAGCAGATGCAGCCAGCTGAGCCGGTCGGCACCGCTGACCGTGACCACTCCGCGGTGCGAGAGGTCCACGAAGCCGGTGCCGTCGGCGAGCGCGCGCTGCTCGCGGAACAGGTCGCCGTAGTGGGCGGCGACGCCTTCGTCGGGGCCCTCGCCGGGGACGGCGCCGGGCAGCGACAGCAAAGGGCTCTTCATGAACTCAGCCTACGACCTGCGGGCTCGGCCCTCACCGGAGCGGTTCCCGGCACCGTCTCCAGCGAGCTGTCCGGGGTCTCCACCGGCCTCTCCGGCGCGCTGCCGGGCGGAGCAGGAGGCACACCGGCCGAAGATCGCGAAGTGCTTCAGATCGGTGTCGAAGCCGAAGTCCGCCCGGAGCTGCCGGGTGAAGGCGTCGGCCACGGAGACATCGGCCTCGATCACATCCGTGCAGTCCCGGCACACCATATGGATGTGATGGTGCCGGTCGGCCAGGTGGTACGTGGGGGCGCCGTGGCCGAGATGGGCATGGCTGACCAGGCCCAGCTCCTCCAGCAGCTCCAGCGTGCGATAGACCGTGGAGATGTTGACGCCGCTCGCGGTGCGGCGCACCTCGGTGAGGATCTCGTCCGGAGTGGCGTGCTCCAGATGATCGACGGCTTCGAGTACGAGCTGGCGCTGCGGGGTCAGACGGTAGCCGCGCTCCCGCAGATCGCTCTTCCAGTCGGTGGTCGCCACGGTGCAAGTGTAGGCGGGCCCGCGGTGACCGGCCGGACGCACGGGGGAGAACCGGACGCGGTACGCGAGAGCCTGACTCGGCGGAGGGCGGAGGGCGGAGGGCGGAGGGCGGAAGCCGGGGGAGCTCAGCGGAAGAAGGCGATCCCGTCGTCCGGCAGGTCCTTGAGGTCCTTGGCCCACTCCCGGGGGTCCACGACCTTCTTCAGATGCGCGGACATGTACGGGCGCAGCTCGACCTCGGGGGTGGCCTTCTCGCCGACCCACATCAGATCGCTGTTGACGTAGCCGTACAGCCGCTTGCCGCCCGAGTACGGCGCCGCGTGGGCGGTGCGCGCCACCGCGTCCGTCGCCAGGTCGATCTGCGGCTTGCCCTCCGCGAGCTCGCCGTACCAGACCTCGATGATGCCCTGGTCCCGGCTCATCACGACCTCGACCTTGCGGTCCTTGCCGATCCGCCAGTAGCCGGATTCGGTCTCCAGGGGGCGGACCTTCTTGCCCTCGGAGTCCAGCACCCAGGTGTGCGAGATGTACTCGATGAAGTCACGGCCGTCGTGCGTGAAGGTGGCCTCCTGGCCGAAGTTGCACTTCTCGGCGCCGGGGAAGTCCGAGACGCCGGCCCCTTCCCAGTTGCCCAGGAGGAAGGCGAGCGGCACGAGGTCCGGGTGGAGGTCGGACGGAATCTGGATCATGAATTCAGGCGATCTGTCGAGAGTCGAGCCGTGGTGGCGGGGCGGGAGCGGTTCAGCGCTGGCCCTGGTACAGCTTCTTCCAGGTCAGCGCGGCGAAGCCGAGCGTGGCCACGGCGACCAGGATCATCAGGGTGGTGAAGACTGCCTCAAGCACGAGCGCGCTCCTCGGAACAGATGACGGACGGCACCGAGTCTAGTCGCCGCCGGGGCGGCCGGTGGAGACAGGTGGCCGTGCGGCGCCGGGCCCCGGGTGCCGAGCCTAAGGTTGACGCATGGCGAAGAAGCTGGTGATCAAGGTGACGGCGGGCGCGGACGCTCCCGAGCGCTGTTCCCAGGCGTTCACGGTGGCGGCGGTGGCCGCGGCGAGCGGGGTCGAGGTCTCGCTCTGGCTGACCGGGGAGTCGACGTGGTTCGCGCTGCCGGGCCGGGCCGCGGAGTTCGAGCTTCCGCATGCCGCGCTGCTTCCGGATCTGATCGACGGCATCCTTACGGGCGGCGGAACGATCACGGTGTGCACACAGTGCGCCGCGCGGCGGGAGATCGAGGAGAAGGATCTGATCGAAGGTGCCCGGATCGCGGGCGCTCAGGTCTTCGTGAGCGAGATCATGCCGGACGGCGTCCAGGCGCTCGTGTACTAGCTCGGGTATGCCCGTGTACCAGGGGGTGTCCGGCGGGTCTTGGCGCCTGCGGCGGGCCACGCGGCGGAGCCGCATATCGATGCTGCGGGCAGGTCAATGCCGGTGGTTGTGTTCGTCCAGCTCCCGCCACCACCGGTCGGACTCCTCGTCCCCCGATTCGTCCCACCACCGGTCGTCCGGGCCCCGGCGATTGGCGACGATCGCCGCCAGGGGCGGTATCACCATGGCGACGATGCACATCGCGACCGCGGCGGGGACGGACCACAGGCGCACAAAGGCCCATGCCGAGATGAAGAGCGTCAGACACGCGCCCATCAGGAAGAAGTATGCGTGGCGGCGTCGCGCGTACATATGTCCAGCGTACGTCCGGGACCGCCGCACCGACAGACGGAAGACCCTGGCGCCGACGGACGAAAGCCCCCGCACCGACAGTACGGAGGGCCGCACCCCGCCGAGGCGTCCAACCCCGGGGTGCGGCCCTCCGGCCGTGAGTCACGACGCGTCGTAGCGCGTCAGACGGCGATGGCGACCTCCGCCAGCCCGCCCTTCTGGGCGACGACGGTGCGGTCCGCGGTGCCGCCGGGAACCAGGGCGCGCAGCGTCCACGTGCCCTCCGCGGCGTAGAAGCGGAACTGCCCGGTCGCGGAGGTGGGGACCTCGGCGGTGAACTCGCCGGTGCTGTCCAGCAGCCGGACGTAACCGGCGACGGGCTCGCCGTCGCGGGTCACCGAACCCTGGATCGTGGTCTCACCGGGCTTGATCGTCGAGGCGTCGGGGCCGCCGGCCTTGGCTCCACACATGGATGTCTGTCCTTACGTTCGGGGGAGAGGGGTCAGCTGTCGGAGCCGAGCTCGACCGGCACGCCCACCAGCGAGCCGTACTCGGTCCAGGAGCCGTCGTAGTTCTTGACGTTGGCCTGGCCCAGGAGCTCGTGCAGGACGAACCAGGTGTGAGCGGAGCGCTCACCGATGCGGCAGTAGGCGATGGTGTCCTTCGACAGGTCCACGCCCGCGCCCTCGTAGATCTCCTTGAGCTCGTCGTCGGACCTGAAGGTGCCGTCGTCGTTGGCCGACTTCGACCACGGGATGTTGCGGGCGCTCGGGACGTGGCCCGGACGCTGCGACTGCTCCTGCGGGAGGTGGGCCGGGGCGAGCAGCTTGCCGGAGAACTCGTCGGGGGAGCGCACGTCGACCAGGTTCAGCGAGCCGATGGCGTCCACGACCTCGTCGCGGAAGGCACGGATGGCGGTGTCCTGCGGCTTGGCCTTGTACTCGGTCTGCGCGCGGGTCGGCACCTCGGCGACCAGGTCGCGGGAGTCGAGCTCCCACTTCTTGCGGCCGCCGTCGAGCAGCTTGACGTCCTGGTGGCCGTAGAGCTTGAAGTACCAGTAGGCGTACGCCGCGAACCAGTTGTTGTTGCCGCCGTAGAGGACGACCGTGTCGTCGTTGCCGATGCCCTTCTCCGACAGGAGCTTCTCGAAGCCGTCCTGGTCGACGAAGTCACGGCGCACCGGGTCCTGGAGATCCTGCTTCCAGTCGATCCGGATGGCGTTCTTGATGTGGTTCTTGTCGTAGGCCGAGGTGTCCTCGTCCACCTCGACGATGACCGTCTTGGGGTCGTCGATACGGGCCTGGACCCAGTCGGCGTCCACCAGGACGTCACTGCGGCTCATGTTTCTCTCCTCCGGGGCAGTTGCGGCGGTACGGGCACGCTCACGACGCGGCGCCGCGCGGGGGCGTGCGGCGAGCGTACGAGCGAAGGTGCGGGAAGGCCCGGCTGACGGGCCGAAGAGGGGGCCGGTCCGTGGCGTGTACGGACCGCGTCCCATTCAGACGGGGCGACAGAGCATGGCGGCGACGCGGCACAGGTCGACTGCCCGCCGCTTCGTGAGATCCGCCTGTCGCTTCATGGGTCCGATCGTAGGGACGGACAGGCGGGCATGTCACCGGTGTGTCGCATGATGAGACGTTATCGTCCGGAGTGTGAGATGAGAGACGCGTGAACGGCCGGGAGGCGCGGCCGGAGGGGTTCGCGGTGGGCAGGAACATCCATATACGCGGACATGATCGTCTCAGTGAATGGACCAGGGACGGGATCCGACGCCCCTGGTACTGGTCGCGTCAGCCCGTCAGCTGGACGTTGTTTCCCGCGACCGAGACGTCTATGCCGTCCTTGGAGGTCTCCACCTTGTCCAGCCGCATACCGGTGGGCAGTCCCTCGATCTTCCGCTCCATGTCGGCCTTCTCGCGCACCTTGTCCTCCCACTGGGGGATGCTCCCGCCCGGGATGGACTCGGCGTGCAGCCGGATGGTGTTGCCGTTCACGATGGTGACCTGGGAGTGGGCGGTGAGGCTGAAGCCCAGCAGGCTGCCGGTGATCTTGACCTTGTTGGTGCCCGAGGGGTCGTAGGCGACCGTGATGCCCGGACCGGCGGCCTGTGAGAGATCCGCGTAGCTGATGTGGGCCGAGCCGGTGGCGCGGTCGGCGCTGGCCGACGAGAAGTTCCCCGAGATGCGGACGTTGTGCAGCTGGGCGTCGAGCTCGGTGACCCGGACGCTGCGGCCGTCGCCCGCGTCCGTCGTCAGCCCGTCCACGCCGACGTCGACCTCGTCCAGCTCCTTGCCCACGACCTGGGTGAGGAACGGGAAGCCCTTGATCGAGACATTGGGCGTGGTGGTCAGGCCCTGAGAACTCTTGATCTTGTCGGCCGCCTTGGACTCGGCCATGTACACCGCGATGCGGTCGGCGGCCACGAAGAGGCCGCCGAGTATCACGACGACGATCAGTGTGATGCGTAGTGCGCGCATGTGAGTGGGTCCCCCAGGCTCTCGCTCAGGCCCTCGCGCCTGAGGCTGCGAGCCTATCCGGAGCGGGTGAGCGGGAGCCGGGGAGTCAGCCCAGAGCGCGGCCGATCACATAGACCACGGGGGCGGCGGCCGCGAGCGGCAGCGCCACGCCGGCCGTCATGTGGACGAAGCGCGAGGGGTAGTCGTAGCTGGCGACCCGGTGGCCGATCAGCGCGCACGCCCCGGCCGCGAACCCGAGCAGGGCGGCGGTGGACGTGCCCGTTCCGGTGAGCTGCCCGGCTCCGACCCCGGCCCCCGTGGCGGCCGCCAGCGCGACCACGACCGCGACGGCCGTCGGCAGCGGCAGGGCCCGGACGAGCACGGCCACGGCGACGGCGGCCGCCCCCACCACCACGGCGTCCGAGGACTCGGCGACGGCGGCCAGATGGCCGGCCGCGAGCACGGCGAGGGCCGTGGCCGCCACGGCGGCCGTAAGGCCGTACAGCCGCTCGTCCGGGGAGGCGTGGCTGCGGAGCTGGAGGATCAGCACCAGCAGCAGCCAGACGCCGATGGTGCCGATGACGACCGTAGGGGCGTGTGACGGCTCGGTGGCGAGCAGGCCGATGTCGGCGGCCAGACCGCCCGCGAAGGCGAGCGCGATGCCCTGCCGGGCGGGCCACATGCCGTTCAGCCGGAACCAGCCCGCCGCCGTGACCGCCTGAAGCGCCGCCACCGCGACGGCGACGGCCGGGCGGCCCAGCGGCGCGGTGGCCGCGAGCAGGGCGGCGAGCACGGAGGTCAGGGCGGCGGGGACGAACCCCGGATGGAGGATCTGCGGACGGCCCTCGGCCCTGGCCTTTTCGGCGGCGGTGAGCGGCCGGTCCGGCTGCGGGGCGGGCGGCTCGGCGGTCGCGGTCGCTGCTTGAGCCTGCGCCGGGGTCTGCGCCTGAGCCTGCGCCTGAGCCTGCGCCTGAGCCTGTGCTTGTGCCTGTGCCGGGGTCTGCGCCTGCACCGGGGCCTGAGGCGGTGCCTGGGACGGGTCGGCGGGCTGGTGGTACGGGTGCTGCTGATCCCAGCCTTGGGCGTACTGCCCCTGGTGCCCCTGGTGCCCCTGATGGCCCTGGTGCGGCTGCTGGCCCTGCTGCCCCTGGTGGCCCTGCTGGGCGGCGGCGTAGGGGTCCGCGTACGGCTGCTGCTGGTACTGCTGCTGATGCTGCGGGTGCTGGTACTGCGGCGGCTGGGCCTGGGCGTACCCCTGCTGCTGCGGATATCCCGCGTACCCCTGCCAGTCGGCCTGCTGCTGAGCACCCTGGCCATTGCCCCCGTGAGCGCCGTGGCCTCCGGGGCCGCCATGGCCGCCGTGGCCGTCATGGCCACCGTAAGGATGCGCGCTCTGGTCGTACCCCCCATGAGGAGCCTCGTACGACCCGTACGGGGGATACGGCTGCTGAGGCTGCTGACCTTGCTGCTGATGAGGCTCGTGGGGCTGATGAGGCTCGTTGGGCTGGTGCGGCTGGTTGCTCATGAGCTCGGGGTTCACCCTCCTGCGAACGGCGGGAGCACCTCGACCGTGCCGCCCTCGGCGAGTTGGATCGTCTTGTGGTCACGGGTGCCGGCCGGGGCTCCGTCGACCAGGAACGAACACCGCAGCAGGACCCGCGCGAACTCCGGTCGCGCGGTGTGCCGCTGCCGGGCCGCGTCGAGCGCCTCCGCCAGTGTCCACGCGGTGTACGGCTCCTCCGCGGTACCGGCCGCGGCGCGGGCCGCGGCCCAGTACCGGATGGTTCCGGCGGGCGTGCTCATCATCGCCATCGCGATCCCTTTCCCGTCATCTGCCGCCTCCATGATGACGGGTGCGGGACCGCGCCCGGGACCACACGCGGTTCGTCGAAAATACGGCCGGTTCGGGACGAGCGTCACTTAAGGTTTCCGTGTGCTGGTACGACTGATACGGGCGTATCTGAGGCCCTATACCCGAACGATCACGCTGATCGTCTTATTGCAGCTGGTGCAGACCCTCGCCACCCTCTATCTGCCCGCACTGAACGCGGACATCATCGACAGCGGAGTGGTGAAGGGCGACACCGGCTACATCCTCCGTGTCGGCGGGCTGATGATCGCCGTCACCCTCGTCCAGATCGTGTGCGCCGCGGGAGCCGTCTACTTCAGCGCCCGCACCTCCATGGCGCTCGGCCGCGATGTGCGCGCCGCCGTCTTCGACCGGGTGCAGTCCTTCTCCGCCCGGGAGATGGGCCACTTCGGGGCGCCGTCCCTGATCACCCGCACCACCAACGACGTCCAGCAGGTGCAGATGCTGTGCCTGATGGCCTTCACGCTGATGGTCTCCGCGCCGATCATGTGCGTCGGCGGCGTGATCATGGCGCTCAACGAGGACGTGCCGCTGTCCGGGCTGCTCCTGCTCATCGTTCCGGCCCTGGGCCTCGTGGTCGCGTTCATCGTCCGCCGGATGCGGCCGCTGTTCCGCGACGTCCAGCAGCGCATCGACACCGTCAACCGGGTGTTGCGCGAGCAGATCACCGGGATCCGGGTAATCCGCGCCTTCGTCCGCGACACCCATGAGCGCGGCCGCTTCACCGGGGCCAACACCGGGCTGATGGATGTCTCGCTGCGCGCCGGGCGGCTGATGTCGCTGATGTTCCCGGCCGTGATGCTGGTGGTGAACGTCTCCAGCGTGGCCGTCGTCTGGTTCGGCGGGCACCGCATCGACAGCGGCGGGATGCAGATCGGCGCGCTGACCGCGTTCCTCAGCTATCTGATGCAGATTCTGTCGTCCGTGATGATGGCCACCTTCATGTTCATGATGGTGCCGAGGGCCGAGGTGTGCGCCGAGCGCGTCCAGGAGGTGCTGGACACCGGGACCAGCGTCGTACCTCCGCTGATGCCCGTCGCGCCCGCGCCGGGCGATGGCGGACGGGGGCTGCTGGAGCTGCGGGGCGTGGAGTTCCGCTACCCCGGCGCCGACGCGTCCGTGCTGCGCGGCATCTCGCTGACCGCCCGGCCCGGCCGGACCACCGCCGTCATCGGCTCCACCGGCAGCGGCAAGTCGACGCTGCTCGGGCTGGTGCCGCGGCTGTTCGACGCGACCGACGGCAGCGTCCACCTCGACGGGGTGGATGTGCGTGACCTCGACCCCGAGGTGATGACGCGGACCATAGGGCTGGTCCCGCAGAAGCCGTACCTGTTCGCCGGCACCGTCGCCTCCAACCTGCGGTACGGCGACCCCGACGCCACCGACGAGGAGCTGTGGAGGGCCCTGGAGACCGCCCAGGCACGGGAGTTCGTGGCGGCCATGGAGGGCGGTCTGGACGCCCCGATCGCCCAGGGCGGGACCAATGTGTCCGGCGGTCAGCGGCAGCGGCTGGCGATCGCCCGCGCCCTGGTCCGCAAGCCGTCCGTCTACCTCTTCGACGACTCCTTCTCCGCGCTCGACTACGCCACCGACGCCCGGCTGCGGGCGGCGCTCGCGGACGAGACGGACAACGCGACGGTGGTCATCGTCGCCCAGCGGGTGTCCACGATCCGGGGCGCCGATCTGATCGTGGTCCTCGACGCGGGGCGGATCGTCGGCGCCGGTACCCACGGCGAGCTGATGGCCGGCAATGAGACCTATCGCGAGATCGTGCTCTCCCAGCTCACCGAGGAGGAGGCGGCATGAGCGGCACTTCGGCGCCCCGCAGGGGTCCGGCGCCCGCCGCCGGGCCCGCGCGCTTCATGGGCGGGCAGCCCACCGAGCGGTCCATGGACTTCCGCGGCTCCAGCCGCCGGCTGCTGGCCCGGCTCCGCCCCGAGCGCGGGATCGTCCTGCTGGTGCTCGCGCTGGGCACGGTCAGCACCGGGCTCGCGGTGGTGGGCCCGAAGATCCTCGGTGAGGCCACCGACCTGATCTTCGCGGGCATCGTCGGACGGCAGCTGCCCGATGGCACCGGCAAGGAGCAGGCCGTCCAGTGGCTGCGCGACAAGGACCAGGGCACGGTCGCCGACATGGTCGCCTCGATGGACGTCACCCCGGGCCAGGGGATCGACTTCCACGCGGTCGGCGTCGTGCTGCTGTGGGTCACGGCGTTGTACGTGGCCGCCTCGCTCCTGGGCCTGGCCCAGGCCCGGGTGGCGACCGTCGTCGTCCAGCGCGCGGTCTTCCGGCTGCGCGAGGACGTGGAGCACAAGCTGGCGCGGCTGCCGCTGGCGTACTTCGACAAGCAGTCGCGCGGCGAGGTGCTCTCCCGCGCCACCAACGACATCGACAACATCCAGCAGACGCTCCAGCAGACCCTCAGCCAGATCATGGCCTCGCTGCTGACGATCGTGGGCGTGCTGTCGATGATGTTCTGGATCTCGCCGCTGCTGGCGCTGGTGGCGCTGATCACCGTCCCGGTCTCGGTGTGGGTGACGACGCGCATCGGCAAGCGCGCCCAGCCGCAGTTTGTCGCCCAGTGGAAGACCACGGGCAAGCTCAACGCCCATATCGAGGAGATGTACACGGGCCATGCGCTGGTGAAGGTCTTCGGGCGGGAGAAGGAGTCCGCGCAGGCGTTCCGGGAGCAGAACGACAAGCTCTACGGGGCGGGCTTCCGGGCCCAGTTCATCTCCGGCCTGATCCAGCCGTCGATGATGTTCATCGGGAACCTCAACTATGTGCTGGTGGCCGTGGTCGGCGGGCTCCGGGTGGCCTCCGGCGCGCTGTCGATCGGCGATGTCCAGGCGTTCGTCCAGTACTCCCGGCAGTTCAGCCAGCCGCTCACCCAGGTGGCCTCCATGGCCAACATGGTGCAGTCGGGCGTGGCCTCCGCCGAGCGGGTCTTCGAGCTGCTGGACGCGCCGGAGCAGAGCGCGGAGCCGGTGGACGCGCGGCGGCCGGAGGCGGTGCGCGGGCAGGTCGCGTTCGAGGAGGTCGCCTTCCGCTACCAGCCGGACACACCGCTCATCGACGGTCTGTCGCTGTCGGTGCGGCCGGGCCAGACCGTGGCCATCGTCGGGCCGACCGGCGCCGGGAAGACCACGCTGGTCAATCTGCTGATGCGGTTCTACGAGGTCAGCGGCGGGCGGATCACGCTGGACGGGGTGGACATCGCCGCGATGTCGCGGCAGGAGCTGCGCTCCCATATCGGGATGGTGCTCCAGGACACCTGGCTGTTCGGCGGCACGATCGCCGAGAACATCGCCTACGGGGCGGAGGGGGCGAGCTCCGAGAGGATCGTGGAGGCGGCGAAGGCCACCTATGTGGACCGCTTCGTACGGATGCTGCCGGACGGCTACGACACGGTGATCGACGAAGAGGGTTCCAATGTCAGCGCCGGTGAGAAGCAGCTGATCACGATCGCGCGGGCGTTTCTCTCCGAGCCGTCGATCCTGGTGCTGGACGAGGCCACCAGCTCGGTCGACACCCGTACCGAGGTCCTCATCCAGCGGGCGATGGCCTCGCTGCGCAGCGGCCGTACGAGCTTCGTGATCGCCCACCGGCTGTCGACCATCCGGGACGCGGACGTGATCCTGGTGATGGAGTCGGGACGGATCGTGGAGCAGGGCTCGCACGACGCGCTGCTCGCGGCGGGCGGTGCGTACGCCCGGCTCTACGCGTCCCAGTTCGCCGAGCCGGTGGCGGAAACCGAATAGCCGACCGCTCGGGGACGGGCTCAGGCGTGGGCCGCGGCCCAGTCGGCGATGCGGGTCAGCAGGTCGGGGGAGGCGGCGGTCTCGGCGTGGCCGTAGCCCGGCTCGATCCACAGCTCCGAAGTGGACGGGTCCGCCGCCGACGCCAGCATCCGCGGATGGTCCAGCGGGAAGTACGGGTCCCGGTCGCCGTGCACGATCAGCAGGGGCGTCGGCACGATCAGTGGCGCCGCGGCCACCGGGGACAGCGGATCGACGGCCCAGCCGCGGGGGTCGATCCGGGTGCGCAGCCCGTAGCGGGAGACCAGCCGTCCCGTCGGCCGGGTGATCGCCCAGTGGAGCCGCCGCATGGGCGCGGTGCCGCGGTAGTACCAGCGGGCGGGTGAACTCACGGCGACGACGGCATCGGGCGCGGCGCCGTCGGCCGACCCGGCGGACGCGTCGGTCACCTCCCGGGGGGTCCCGAGTACGTCCCCGGGGGTCGTGCGCACGCCGTCCGTGCGCCCCGCCGAGCGCCCCGTGCGCTCCCCCTGGTGTACGTCTTGCAACGGCTGGATTTCATCGGCCTTCCGGTACAGCGCCGCCTGCCGGATCACCACCGAGCCACCCATCGAGAAGCCGACCGTGGCCACCCGCCGATGTCCGAGCCGGCGCGCCCAGCGCACCGCGGCGGCCAGGTCCAGCACCTCGCGATCGCCGACCGTGGACCGTCCTCCGGACCGCCCATGGCCCCGGAACGAGAACGTGATCACGGCCGTACGCTGGTGAAACGCCGATGCCACCCGCCGCAGCGCGGGACGCTCCAAGGCGCCGGAGAAGCCGTGTCCGACCACCAGCGCGAGGTGGTCGGAGGGTTCGGCGCCGACCCCGGGGGAAGGTTCGTAGCGCGCCTCGATCGAGACCCCGTCATCGGTCAGCAGCATGGCCCGTTGCTCCCCCGCGGTGACCGTGGAAGGACAACGGGGAGCAGATTGAGCCCCTCCGGCGCATGTCATGTGGGTTATTCTGTCGTGAAGAGGATCCGGGCAACGTTGCCCCCGGGTCCTTTTGTGCTTTCAGGGCGGGGTGCGCGTTTGAGCGCACCGTCGCTCCAAGGGCGCGGAGCGTGACTGTACGAAGTAGTAGCCGCAGACTCCCCCGGGCACGGCCTGGGAGGTGCCCCTCTCGCAAGGGACCGAGGAGGAACCGACGTAATGGGCGAGCGAAGCGTGCACAACCTCGAGAAGACGGCCGGGGCAGGTGATGGACGATGAGTTCCCTCCTGCTGCTGACCAACGCACTCCAGCCCTCGACGGAGGTGCTCCCCGCCCTCGGCCTGCTGCTGCACAGCGTGCGGGTGGCCCCCGCCGAAGGCCCCGCCCTGGTGGACACCCCGGGCGCCGATGTCATCCTGATCGACGGCCGTCGCGATCTGCCGCAGGTGCGCAGCCTGTGTCAGCTGCTGCGGTCCACCGGCCCTGGCTGTCCGCTGATCCTGGTGGTGACCGAGGGCGGGCTCGCCGCCGTCACCGCCGACTGGGGCATCGACGACGTCCTGCTGGACACCGCGGGCCCGGCGGAGGTCGAGGCCCGGCTGCGGCTGGCCACGGGCCGTCAGCAGATCACCACCGACGACAGCCCGATGGAGATCCGCAACGGCGATCTGTCGGTCGACGAGGCCACCTACAGCGCCAAGCTCAAGGGGCGTGTGCTCGATCTCACATTCAAGGAGTTCGAGCTGCTGAAGTACCTGGCCCAGCACCCCGGCCGGGTCTTCACCCGGGCGCAGCTGCTCCAGGAGGTCTGGGGGTACGACTACTTCGGCGGCACCCGCACCGTGGACGTCCACGTCCGGCGGCTGCGCGCCAAACTGGGCCCGGAGCACGAGTCCCTGATCGGCACGGTGCGGAACGTGGGCTACCGCTTCGTCGCGCCGGAGAAGGTCGAGCGCGCCGCGGAGGAGGCCCGAGCCAAGGCGGCGGCGCGGGACGCCGGAGCGGGCGGCGCGGCGCGGGGCGGGCACCCCGACGGCGCGGCCGGCTCCACGGGCTCCACGGGCTCCACGGGCTCCACGGGCTCCACGGGCTCCACGGGCTCCGTGGCGAGGACCGCTGCCGCACGACCGGCCAACAGCTAGCTGGACCCGCGTAGACTTCGCGCGTGGCCAAGGTGACGCGGGATGATGTGGCAAGGCTTGCGGGAACGTCGACCGCGGTCGTCAGTTACGTCATCAATAACGGACCCCGGCCGGTCGCCCCGGCCACGCGCGAGCGGGTGCTCGCCGCGATCAAGGAGCTCGGCTACCGGCCGGACCGGGTCGCGCAGGCGATGGCGAGCCGCCGGACCGATCTCATAGGGCTGATCGTTCCGGACGCCCGGCAGCCGTTCTTCGCGGAGATGGCGCACGCCGTCGAGCAGGCGGCCGCCGAGCGCGGAAAGATGGTGCTGGTCGGCAACTCGGACTACCTGGACGAGCGCGAGGTGCACTATCTGCGCGCCTTCCTGGGGATGCGGGTGTCCGGGCTGATCCTCATCAGCCAGGGCCCGAGCGAGAACGCGGCGGCCGAGATCGAGGCGTGGGACGCCCGGGTGGTGCTGCTGCACGAGCGGCCCGAGGCGATCGACGACGTGGCGGTGGTGCTGGACGACGTCGGAGGCGCGCAGCTCGCGGTGCGGCATCTGCTGGAGCACGGCCATGACTATGTGGCCTGCCTCGGCGGCACCGAGATAACCCCGACCGTCGGCGACCCGGTCACCGACCATGTGGAGGGCTGGCGCCGCGCGATGCACGAGGCCGGGCGGCCGACCGACGGGCGGCTCTTCCAGGCCCCTTACAACCGGTACGACGCCTATAAGGTCGCCCTCGATCTGCTCGCCGGTCCCGACCGGCCCCCGGCCATCTTCTGCGCCACCGACGACCAGGCGTTCGGGGTGCTGCGGGCGGCGCGTGAGCTGCGGATCGATGTCCCCGGGGAACTGGCGGTGGCCGGTTTCGACGACGTGAAGGAAGCCCACCTCACCGACCCTCCGCTGACCACGGTCGGCTCCGACCGCCCCGCGATGGCGCGCGCCGCGGTCGACCTCGTCCTGGACGACGGCGTCCGCGTCTCCGGCTCCCGCCGCGAACGCGTCAAGCAGTTCCCCTCGGCCCTGGTGGTCCGCCACTCCTGCGGTTGCGCATAGCGCTTCGCGCTTCTGCCCGTCAGGGGCGGGCGTGAACGCCGATGCCGCCGGAGACGGTGAGGTTGTCGCCGGTGATGTAGCCCGCGGCGTCCGAGGCGAGGAAGGCCACGGCTTCGGCGATGTCGGCGGGAGCGCCGACGCGGCCGAGCGGGACGTCCCGGGCCCAGGAGTCGATCATTTCCCGGGAGACGCCCAACTTGCTGTAGGCGGGGGTGTCGATCATTCCCGGGCTGACGGCGTTGACGCGGATGCGGCGGGGGGCGAGTTCGAGCGCGAGGGACCGCATGAGGGGCAGCAGGGCGCCCTTGGCGGCTGTCATGGCGGCTCCGAGCCCTTCGCCGGCGCCCACGGTGAACACGACCGAGGCGCCCTCGTTGAGGAGCGGGAGCGCCTTTTGCAGGGTGAAGAAGTTGCCCTTGACGTTGATGTCGAACAGGGCGTCGAAGGCGTCTTCGTCGGTTGACTCGAGCGGGCCGGGACGGGAGCTGCCCGCGTTGAGGAAGAGCAGGTCGAGGGAGCCGAATCGGCGGCGTGCCCGGTCCATCGCATGGTCGATGTCCGGCAGGGACCGTGCGTCGGCCCGGACGACCATGACGTCTTCGGGAAGTCCGGCGTTGGCGACATTGCCGACACCGGTCACCATGACGCGGTAGCCGCGGGAGTGGAGCAGTTCGGCGGTCGCCTTACCGATGCCGCTGGTGCCACCGGTGATCAGAGCTGCGGGTGCGGACATGATGCGTTCCTTTGCGTGTCGCTGGGAGACATTCATTGGCAGCGTACGTCAACTTGGCAGAGACTGTCAGAAGTAGTGTGAGTGTCAGCCTGGCAGCGCTGAGCTAATCTGGTGGCATGAAGCAGGAAGGCAGGACGGCGCCGGGCGCACCGGCCACGCTGTGGGACCGGACCCGGCAGCTGGCCTCCCAGGAGATCCTCGAGACGGCTCTGCGCCTGTTCACCGAGCAGGGGTACGACGAGACGACCATCGCCCAGATCGCCCGGGAGGCCGGTGTCTCCCAGCGCACCCTCTTCCGCTACTTCGGCACCAAGGAAGACCTTCTCGGCGGCGACCAGGGCCGGTTCGGGCAAGTCCTGACGGACACGATCGGCGAACAGCCCGCCGAAGCCGGTGTCTGGGAGGCCCTGCGCGCGGGGGTCGCCGCCGTACTGGCCCTGCACGACAGCCGCGAACAGGCCCTTGAGCGGTTCCGACTCCTGCACAACACCGCCTCGCTGCGCGCCGGTTGGCTCGAAAAGCGGCTGCGGTTCCAGGAGGACCTGCTGCCGCTCGTCGAGGCGCGCATGGGCGCCGCTGTCGGCAGTGCGGATCCGAGGGCCCGCGCGGTGGTCGCGACGGCGTTCGCGTGCCTGGACGCCGCATCGATGGCGTGGGTCGACAACGACGGTAAGGGCGACATCTTGGACCTGTACGACGAGTGTCTGGCCGCGGTGCGCGGCTGACCCGCGGCGACACCCTTATGTCGGGCATACCGACTTCTGGTGGGGTTCTCAGCGGGCACTCACGGGACTCTCATACTCCGGCCGCACAGTCATAGACATGACGGACAGCACACGCCGCAGCGGCGCAGACGAGCCCTATCCCTACGCGTACGGCGGCGGTGCGGGGTATCCCGATCCGCCCGGGTATCAGCCCCAGCAGCCGGTCACCACGCCGTCCGGGGTCACCGTTTGGCCGGGTGACGGCAGTGGCAGTGGCAGTGGCGGGAGCGGGAGCGGCGCGGGGGAGGACGGCGGCGCGTTCGCGAGTGAGGGGGCGCACGGGGGCGGGGGGCGGCGCAGGGCGCGGGCCTCGCGGCCGGTCGCGCTGATCGCGGCCGTGGCGGCGGTCTCGGCGCTCGTGGGCGGCGGCGCGGCCGCGCTGGTCACCCACGCCACCCAGAAGGCCGACACCACGATCTCCACTCCCGTGGTCAACGCCAAGTCCAGCAGCAACAGCGGGGTTTCGGCCGTCGCGGCGGCCGTCAGCCCCAGCATCGTGGAGGTCAGCGCCAGCGGCACCAGCGGCCAGTCCACCGGCTCCGGCGTGGTCATCACCAGCGGCGGCGAGATCATCACCAACAACCACGTGGTCTCCAGCGCCGACGCGATCAAGGTGACCTTCAGCGACGGAAGCAAGAAGACCGCGACAGTCGTCGGCACCGACAGCAAGAAGGACCTCGCCCTGATCAAGGTGGCGGGCGCGAGCGGGCTGAAGGCCGCGTCCCTCGGCGACTCCAGCAAGGTCACGGTGGGCGACCAGGTCGTGGCCATCGGCTCGCCGGAGGGCCTTACCGGCACCGTCACCAGCGGCATCGTCTCCGCGCTCGACCGTGACGTCACCGTCTCCACGGACCAGGGCCAGGGCCAGGGCCAGGACGGTCAGGGGCCGGGCGGCGGCGGGCAGTGGCCGTTCGAGTTCGGCGGCGGCCGGTACAACGGCGACGTCGGCTCCTCGACCACCACCTACAAGGCCATCCAGACCGACGCCTCGCTCAACCCCGGCAACTCCGGCGGCGCGCTGATCAACATGAGTGGCCAGGTCATCGGCATCAACTCCGCGATGTACTCCGCGGCCTCGGGCCAGAACTCCAGCAGCGCGGGCAGCGTCGGCCTCGGCTTCTCGATCCCGGTCAACACCGTCAAGTCCGATCTCGCCTCCCTGCGCTCGGGCGGAAGCGACAGCAACACCTGATGGACGTGCGAGGCTGGCAGCAGCGCCGCACAGCCCGCCGCGGCCACGTCCCCGCCCCACCGTCACCCGCTTTGAGGAAACCGACCCATGAGCCCCGCCGACCACGGCGATCAGCCGGCCCGCATCCTGATCGTCGACGATGAGCCGGCCGTCCGGGAAGCCCTTCAGCGCAGCCTCGTCTTCGAGGGCTACGCGACCGAGACCGCCGTGGACGGACTGGACGCGCTGGGCAAGGTCGGCTCCTACGACCCCGAGCTGATCGTGCTCGATGTGCTGATGCCCCGGATGGACGGGCTGACCGCCGCGCGGCGGCTGCGCGCCACCGGGGTGACGCTGCCGATCCTGATGCTCACCGCACGGGACACGGTCGGCGACCGGGTCACCGGACTCGACGCGGGCGCCGACGACTACCTCGTCAAACCCTTCGAGCTGGACGAACTGCTGGCCCGCATCCGCGCCCTGCTCCGCCGCAGCTCCTACGCCGCCCAGCAGGGCACGGCGCTGCCCGAGGGGGACGTGCTGGCCTTCGGCGATCTGCGGATGGACCTGACGACCCGCGAGGTCGCCCGGGGCGCGCGCCGCGTCGAGCTGACCCGGACCGAGTTCACCCTGCTGGAGATGTTCCTGGCGCATCCGCGCCAGGTGCTCACTCGAGAGCAGATCCTGAAGGCGGTGTGGGGCTTCGACTTCGAGCCGTCGTCCAACTCGCTGGACGTGTACGTGATGTATCTGCGCCGTAAGACCGAGGCGGGCGGCGAGCCGCGGCTCGTGCACACCGTACGCGGGGTGGGGTACGTCCTGCGGCCCGCGGAGGGCGAGCCCTCGTGAGGTTCCGCAGACTGCCGCTGCGCTCGCGGCTGGCCCTGCTGACCGCCATGGCGGTCGCGGTCGCGGTGGCGGTGTCCGCGTTCGCGTCCTGGCTGATCGTCCGGGAGCAGCTCAGCGCCCAACTCGACTCGTCCCTGCGTAACGTCACGGTGGACGAGCGCAATGTGCTGAGCATCCTGGAGGCGTGCCAGAGCCCCGACGGCGCCGACGACCGCACCCCGCACGCCCTCGGCTCGTACTCCGTGCAGATCGTGCTGGCCGACGGGAGCCGCTGCACCCAGCCCGGCGCGACCAAGCTGCCGGTGACCACAGCCGATGTGGCCGTGGCCGTCGGGGAGCGGCCGAGCGCGCTGCATGACGCGACGGGCGCGGGCGGCGAGGACATGCGGGTGTTCACCTACCGGCCGGCCTCCGGCCCCGGCAGCCCGCTGCCGCGCGGGATCGCCGTCTCCATGGCGCGTCCGCTGAGCGAGGTCGCGCATCCGCTGGGCACGCTCGCGCTGGTCCTGGCCCTCGTCGCCGGGGTAGGCGTCGTGGGCGCGGGAGCGGCGGGCCTGTGGATCGCCAGGACCGGGCTCAAGCCGGTGGACCGGCTGACCGAAGCGGTCGAGCATGTGGCCCGCACCGAGGATCTGGCCGTGCGCATCCCGACGGAGGGCGATGACGAGATCGCCCGGCTGTCCCGGTCGTTCAACTCCATGACGGCGGCCCTCGCCTCCTCCCGCGACCGTCAGCAGCAGCTGATCGCGGACGCCGGGCATGAACTGCGCACCCCGCTGACCTCGCTGCGGACCAATATCGAGCTGCTCGCGCGCAGCGAGGAGACCGGCCGCGCGCTGCCGCCCGCCGACCGTAAGGCGCTCATGGGGAGCGTCAAGGCGCAGATGACCGAGCTGGCGGCGCTGATCGGCGATCTTCAGGAGCTGTCCCGCCCCGACGCGCTGCCCGGCAGCGGGCCCCCGCAGGTGGTCGCCCTGCACGAGGTGGTGCGAACAGCCCTGGAACGGGCCCGGCTGCGCGGCGCCCATCTCACGATCAACGCCTCGATCGAGCCTTGGTACGTCCGCGGCGAGGCGACCGCCCTGGAGCGGGCGCTGGTCAATCTGCTCGACAACGCCGTGAAGTTCAGCCCTTCGGGTGGTGTGATCGACGTCGTCCTCAGAAGCGGAGAGGTACGGGTGCGCGACCATGGCCCCGGCATCCCCGCCGAGGAACTGCCGCATGTCTTCGAGCGCTTCTGGCGCTCCCCGTCGGCCCGCAGCATGCCCGGTTCCGGCCTCGGCCTGTCGATCGTGGCCCGTACGGTCCAGCAGTCGGGCGGCCAGGTGGGGCTGGAACCGGCCCCGGGCGGCGGCACGGCCGCCTGGCTCAGACTGCCGGGCGCGCCTGTGGCTCCGCCGGGGACCGAGGTCGACTGAGCCCGGCCCCATCCGGCTCGGCTCGGGTCCGGCTCAGCCCGGTCCGGTTCGGCGCAGGTCCGGCTCAGCCCGGTCCCGCCCGGCTTGGTCCGGCCCGGCTTAGTCAGGGGGTGCCCGGCGGATCTTTCCCCTCCCCGCCCCTTCCCGATACCAGGGGCTCTGCCCCTGGACCCCGAGGTCTGGGGCGAGGCCCCGGTCCGGGGTCTGGGGCGAGGCCTCGGTGTGGGGTTTGGGGCGGAGCCTCGGTCCGGGGTCTGGGGCGAGGCCTCGGTCTGGGGGTTGGGGCGCAGCCTCGGTCTGAGGTCTGGGGCGGAGCCTCGGTCCAGGGTCTGGGGCGAGGCCTTGGTCTGGGGTTTGGGGCGGAGCCTCGGTCCAGGGTCTGGGGCGAAGCCCCGGCACGGGGTCTGGGGCGGAGCCTCGGTCCGGGGTCTGGGGTGGAGCCTCGGTCTGGGGTCTGGGGTGGAGCCTCGGTGTGGGGTTTGGGGTGAGGCCTTGGTCTGGGGTTTGGGGTGGAGCCTCGGTGTGGGGTTTGGGGTGGAGCCTTGGTCTGGGGTTTGGGGTGGAGCCTTGGTCCAGGGTCTGGGGCGGAGCCCCGGCACGGGGTCTGGGGCGGAGCCCCAGTTTCGGGAAGGGGCGGGGAGGGGACAGCCCGCCGCAGGCGTCACGATCCGCCGGACACTCCCTGACCGGCTGGGTTCGGCCGAGCCCAGCCCGCCCCCCTCACATTGGTCCGAGCCGAAGGGTCGGCTGCGGGCCCGTGTCGGTGAGGGGACCGTCAGGAGGGCCGCCCAGGGCGCCGTGCAGCCGTGCGTACGCGCCGCCCAGCGCCAGCAGTTCGTGATGCGTGCCCGTCTCCACGACCCGCCCGTGGTCCAGCACCAGGATGCGGTCCGCGTCCGGCGCCAGGTTCAGATCGTGGGTGATCATGATCGTGGTGCGGCCGGACATCAGCCGCCGCAGCGGCCGGACGACCCGCCGCGCGGCCAGCGCGTCCAAGCCGGTGGTGGGCTCGTCCAGAACGAGGACGGGCGCGTCGCGCAGCATCGCGCGCGCGATGGCGACGCGCTGGAGCTGTCCGCCGGACAGCCGGGCCGTATGCGGATCGATCCGGGTGTCGTAGCCCTCGGGCAGCGCCGCGATGAAGTCGTGCGCGGCGGCGTCCCGCGCCGCCCGGACGATCTCGTGCTCGGTGACCCCGGGGCGGCCGCAGGCGATGTTCTCGCGGATGGTGTCGTGCAGGATGAGCGTCTCCTGCGGCAGCAGCGTCACATGGGTCCGCAGAAAACCCAGCGGCATCGCGTACAGCGGTACGCCGTCGAGCCGTACGAACCCCTCCGCCGGGTCGTAGAAGCGGGTCAGCAGCTTGGAGACGGTGGACTTGCCCGCCCCGCTCGCCCCGGTGATCAGCACGAACTCACCCGGCCGGGCGGTGAACGAGACCCCGGCCAGGGTGCGCCGGTCGCCCCCGGGGTAGCGGAAGCCGACACCGTCGAACTCCACGGTGCCGTGCACCCGCCACGGCGCCATCGCGGCCCCCGGCGGCGGATCGCTCACGGCGGGCTCCGCGTCGAGGATCTCCGCCAGCCGCTCGGCGCCCGCGGTGGCGGCCGTAAGGGTGAGACCGAGCTGTCCGAGGTTGCGGATCGGCGGGTAGAGGTAGCCGAGGAAGGCGGCGAAGGCCAGCAGCCGGCCGATGGTCATCCGGTCCTGGGAGATCTCCCAGGAGCCGAGCCCGATCACGGCGAGCACGCACAGCGTCTCGATGACCTCGACCAACTGCTCGTACAGCTCGCTCATCCGGGCACCGGCCACCGACGCCCGCAGCCACGCCCGCGCCTCCCGGTCCAGCCGCCGCTCCTCGGCGTCCTTACGGTGGTACGCCTGCGTCAGCACGACGTTGCCG
This sequence comes from Streptomyces iranensis, assembly GCF_017874715.1. Lineage (GTDB taxonomy): Bacteria > Actinomycetota > Actinomycetes > Streptomycetales > Streptomycetaceae > Streptomyces > Streptomyces iranensis. The sequence continues at coordinate 68,888 of NZ_JAGGLR010000035.1, forward strand.
AGCGACTCCTCGACGACGGAGGTGATCGCGCCGTCGGCGACCCGCTCGTCCCGCGCGACCGAGCTGATCCGCCCGGAGAAGCGCCGCGCGGCCAGCCAGAACAGCGGCGCCAGGACGAAGGTGACCAGCGCCAGGTCCCAGCGCAGCCGGAAGGCGGCCACGGAGAAGAAGACCGCGCTGAAGACGGCGGAGACGGTGCTCACCACCCCGGAGACCACCATCTGCTCGATGGCCTCCACGTCCCCGGTGAGCCGCTCGACCAGATCGCCCTGGCGGTGGCGCTGGAAGAAGTGCGGCGGCAGATCCTGCACCTGCGTGAAGACCCGGGCCCGCAGCCGCAGTACGAACCGTTCGGCGGTCCATACGGCGAGCGAGTTGCCCATATAGCCGACGCCCGCGCCGAGCACCGCGACCGCGAGCCACTGCGCGGCGGGGACCCAGAAGGCGCTGAGCGAGCCCTGCCGCAGAGCGTTGTCGGTCAGATCGGAGAAGAGGAGGATCGCGGCGGTCTCGGCGAGCGCCGCGGCGATGACACAGGCGCAGATGAGCACCAGCCAGCGCCGGTCGCCCCTGGTGAGCGGCCAGAACCGGCGGAACGCCTGACGCGCGGCCAGCCGCGGAGCGGCCCCCTCGTCGCCGCCGGGCTCGCGGTCCCCCGCGTCGACGGTCAGGTACTCCTCGGGAAGCTGAGGGGCCGCCTTCGGCTGATGACGGCCGTAAGGACGCGGCCGCCCGGGGCGCCGATGCGGTCCCAGGCCGGTGGCCGCCGGGTCGGACCCGAGCGCGCGCAGCTGCATGGTGGGCTGGTCTTCGTAGGGGGGCACGGTCGGTCTCTCCCGCTCGGCTCCGGACAAGGCGGAGGCGGGCCCGCGGCGCGCTGCCGCGGACCCGCCCCTCTCGACGTGCGTGGGGTCAGCCGCCGATGGGGCGGCGGTGGGGCTTCTTCGGACCCTTCTTCGGAGCCGGCTTCGGGGCGTGGTGCTTCTTCTTCGGCTCGGCCTTGCGGGCGGGCTTGACCGGGACGATCTTGTGGAAGCTCATGATGGTGCCTTTCGGAATTCGCTGCTTCTTTTCCTTGCCGGAGCCGTTCGGCTTCGACACGGAAGACATTAGGAGCGATATCCGTGAGGGAGATCGGACTGAGCTGTGCGTTTGCCCAGAACGGTCTCAAGGAATTTTTACGCGGCAGGTGGAACCGTGCGATGGCCTGCCGCGTCTCGCGCGAAGCGCCTGCGAAAGGGGGTGTGTGGGCATGCGAAAGGGGCTGGTGGCGGGTGCCACCAGCCCCTTTCACAAAAGCGGAATGTGTTCGGTGAGTTCAGCCGGTTCTAGCGGGTCTTTCCGAAATTCAGCCCCGCACCAACCATATCGGCCCGAATCCCCTCCGGGGAGACGCCGATGTTCGCCAACCGGATGCCCTTGGCCTTTTCGGGCAGCTGGAAGGAGAGTTCCAGCTTGTTCGTCAGCTCCGGCACCTTCATCCGCGCCAGCGCGGCGGCGACCGTCGGATCGATGCCGAGCTTCCTGGCCAGCTGGGGATGGTCGTTGGCCGCCTGGACGAGGTTGACCGCGAGCAGCGCGGGGACGAACCGCGGCGAGCCCGTGATCTCGTCCAGCTTCCGCTCGTCGTTCATCGCCTGCCCCGCCTCCACGGGCGACACCCCGAGCTTCTCCGCCACCGACGGGATCGACAGCAGCGCCTGCGCCTTCTCTGAGTCCTCGCTGATCTGCTTGGCCGCCTTCTTGTGCAGATACAGCCCGGGGCGCGGCTCGGGACCGGGCCGGTAGGTGGCGATCCCGGGGATGTCCAGCCGCATATCGGTGACGCTGGTGGAGATCCCACGGTCTCCCTGGCGCCGGATATGTGCCTGGGCGTGCAGCGACACCTGCTGGCCCGCGACCGGCAGTTTCCCGTCCGCGCGCACCGAGCTGGGCCCCAGGGCCCGGAACCGCACCTGGGAGGCGCCCAGTTCACGGCTGAGGTCTTCGAATGACAGCAGCACATCGCCCTTCATCCGGCCCACCGTCGCGCCCCTGAAGGAGCTGGGCAGATCCCCCACGATCCGGATGTCCTGGACCTGGGCGCGCACCTCGGCGAGCGAGACCCGGTCGGCCGCCACGTCCGGCACGGCGATGTCGACCTGCTGGAGGTCCTTGCCCAGTACCTGGGTGAGGAACGGGAAGCCGTGGATGGTCACGTTCGGTGCCGTGGCCAGATTCAGCTTCTTCTGCAGCTCCTGCTCGGCCTTGCGCTCGGCGTACATCACCGCGCAGCGGTCGGCCAGCACCAGCAGCAGGGCCAGCACGACCAGCCCGATCAGCGCCTTCGCGGTGCGCGGCACCGCCCGGAAGCGGCCGCGCCGACGCCGGGACGAGCGGCGGTGGTTGGGCGGTGACCACTGCTCGCCGTCGCCCCTGGAGCCGGAGCCCGAGGCTGCCGACTTGTCTCTGTGCCCGCCGAGGTCGGCGTCGTCGTCATCGTCCGACGTCAGGCCGAGGCCCAGCGGGTCGTCCGGATCGTACGGGTCGGCCAGCTCGCCGAGTTCCTCGTAGGGGTTCCGGTAGTGAACACCAGGTGAACCACTGTGAGGATATGAGGACTGGGGTGAAGGTATGCGTGTGGGGGATCGCATCAATCAATACCACCACGGCACACTGCCCCGCCCGCAAGTCCTAGCGGCGATACGTGGCGAACGGCACGTTCCGATTTCGCCTTCCGTACACGCGCCGTTTCTCAGCGCGTGCCACGTGAGACCGCCCTGGCCTCGGTGACGGTCACCGCCCTGCCGTCCATCTCGCAGCCGTCGAGCTGGGCCATCGCCTTCTCCGCGGCCACCTCGTCCATCTCCACGAACCCGAACCCCCGTGAGCGGCCGCTCTCCCGGTCGGTGATCACGGTCGCGTCCAGCACCTCGCCGAACTGCCCGAACAGGGTCGCCAGGTCCCGTGTCGTCGTCTGGTAGCTCAAGTTGCCCACATGCAGTCGTTTGGACATGACCGGCTCTCCTTGTTCTCCGTGGTTCCCAGAGGAGCGAACCGGGTCAATCCTCTCAGCGAGGTATGAAACCGGCCATCCAAATAGGCTGAACCGGTCATCCCATACGACTCAGTGCAGCGTGCCGAGCTGCTCCACGGAGTACGGCACGAGCGCGTCCGCTCGCCCGGTCAGCACCTTCTCGGCCCACTCGGGGTCGGCGAGCAGGGCCCGCCCGATGGCCACGAGATCGAACTCGTCCCGCTCCAGCCGGTCCAGCAGATTCTCGATGTCCGCCACCTGGACCGGCTCGCTGCCGGCCCCCGGCACGAACGTCGGCAGGAAGTCCTGGTTCAGGCCGACCGAACCGACCGTGATCGTCGGCTTCCCGGTGAGCTTCTTCGTCCAGCCCGCGAGGTTCAGGTCCGAGTCCTCGAACTCCGGCGTCCAGTAGCGCCGGGTGGACGAGTGGAAGACATCCACCCCCGCCTCCGCCAGCGGCGTGAGCAGCGCCTCCAGCTCCTGCGGGGTCTCGGCCATCCGCACGTCGTAATGGTCCTGCTTCCACTGGGACGTACGGAAGGTGATCGGGAACTCGGCGGAGACGGCCTTACGGCAGGCGGCCACCAGCTCGGCCGCGAAGCGGACCCGGGACGCCGGGTCTCCGCCGTAGGCGTCGGTGCGGCGGTTGGTGGCGCCCCACAGGAACTGGTCGATCAAGTACCCATGTGCCCCGTGCAGTTCGACCCCGTCAAAACCGATCCGCTCGGCCGCGGCGGCCGCGGCGGCGAAGGCGGCGATCACCGCGTCCACGTCGCCCTGCGTCATCGCCCGCCCGACCGGCTGCCCGCCCAGCCCGACACCGGACGGGCTCAGTACCGGGGCCTCGGGGTACGGGGGCGCCCCTTCCTCCCGCGAAACCCCCACATGCCAGATCTGCGGCGCGATCCGCCCACCCGCGAGATGCACCTGCTTCACGACCTCGGCCCATCCGGTCAGGGCGTCCTCCCCGTAGAAGCGCGGCACGCTGTCGCTCAGCCCCGCCGAGGGATGGTCGACGTAGGTCCCCTCGGTAATGATCAGCCCCACCCCGGCTGCGGCCCGACGCGCGTAGTACGCCACCACATCGGCATTGGGCACCCCGCCCGGCGAGAACATGCGGGTCATCGGCGCCATGGCGATCCGATTGCGCACGGTGAGCCCACCCACGGTGAAGGGACGGGCCAGAACCTGAGCCGCGCGCTCGGCGCTACTGCTTATGGACACGTGAATACTCCTTGACCGGACGTCGTCACCGCGCGGAATCGCGCGGCCCGGCCAAGCTAAAACCTGACGTCAACGTCAGAGGCAAGTACCGGAGGCCACCTCCGGCCAGCCCCCGCCGGGGAGCGGGCGCACGGCGACGTGCTCTGCCCCCCTGATGGTGCATACGCGCTCTACTGCCCCTCGACGGGCAAAGCCCACACTGGTCGCTTGACCAACGATGCGAGGGGGTCCGACATGGGAACGCACGGCAAGCCGCCCACACCGAACCCGCAGCCGAAGCAGCCGAGCCCGCGGGACTCGGACGGACAGCACCCGGATGTCTCCAGGCCGGGCGGCGGGACCCACCGCAAGTGACCGACCTGGAAGGGCTACACGCGCGGGCGGCCGAGACGCTCGACATCACCGAGCCGTGGGTACGGTGCGCGTTCGAGGCCGTCCCGCGACACGAGTTCGTCCCCGGCACCGTATGGGTGGTGGACGGTGGCGTATACCGGCCGCTCCGCCGAGAGGACGACCCGGACCGGTGGGCCCGCATGGTGTACGACCCCGCACAGGCCATTGCCACCCAGGTGGACGACGGGACCCCAGCCCCTGTCGGCGGTGATGTGCCCACCAGTTCCATCTCGGCACTGGCCGCCGTGGTGACCATGCTCGCCGAGCTGGACCTACGGCCGGGACATCGGGTGCTGGAGATCGGGGCGGGCACCGGGTACAACGCGGCGCTGTTGGCCGAGCGGGCGGGCGCCGGGCGGGTGATCACCCTGGAGATCGCTTCAGACGTGGCCGACGGCGCACGGGACGCGCTGCACCGGGCCGGGTACGGCGGGGTGACGGTGCTCGAAGCGGACGGCGAGCAGGGCTGGCGCGGCGGCGCGCCGTACGACCGGCTGGTGGCGACGGCCTCGGTGACGACGATCCCATGGGCGTGGGCGGAGCAGATGCGGCCCGGCGGCCTGATCCTGGCCCCCTTCCGGACCGCGTTCTGCTCGCACGGCCTCGCCCGGCTGACCGTCTCGGACGGCCGCGCCGAGGGCCGGTTCGCGGGTGCGGTGACGTTCATGGCGGTGCGGGGCCAACGCGCGCGTCCGCGCATCGATGCCGTCTTCTCCACAGAAGCCTGGGAGGAGAGCCGCGAGAGCAAGGCCGACCTGGACATCGCGGCGCTGACCGACCCGCACGCCGAGTTCGCGGCGGGCCTGCGGCTTGCGGACGTGGCGCACTGGCCCCAGGACGGCGGGCACTGGTGGTGCAGCCGGGACTCGTGGGCGTACGCGACGGATGGCGCGGTGCACCAGTGGGGCCCGCGAGACCTGGCCGACGAGACCGCCGAGGCCCTCGCTTGGTGGGAGGGCGCCGGGCGGCCTGAGCTGTTCGACTTCGGCCTGACGGTCACGGCCGATGGCCACCACCGGGTATGGCTCGGCGATCCCTCGGCAGCGTGGCCGCTGCCCGCCGCGTAGCGTGGTGCGGCGCATGGGCCGGGTGCGGCGCCGTCTCGCGCGCTTCGCGCGATTGAGCAGCGGGGCAGGGGGCGGGGGCGTCGGGCCGACCGCCGACCGCCGGGCCGGTGGGAGCGACCGCCGGTGGCGGCATCCGTGTGCGGGCGGCGAGGCCCGTCGCCGGACTCCGCATCCACGGCGGCGCCGCAGGGGGTACCTCTCACGAAAACCTTTGACAAGGTAGTTGCTTCAGATCAAGCGTTTTCGGAGGGGGTGCCCGGAGGGGCCGCCCCACCGGGCCGCGCTCCGGATCGGCATCGGCCCCGGGTGCGAATGCCGTCACGGCGCGGGGCCCCCACCGGCCCGGCAGCCGGCAATGCGCCCTGCGCCCCGGCCCCCTGCCCCGCTGCTCAATCGCGCGAAGCGCGCGAGACGATCCCCGCGCCTGACATCCGGCCTGTGCTCAGAGGGTGCGATCGAGGCGGCCAGTCTTTATGGCGCGTATAAAGCCGCCGAGCGCGGCGGGCGTCGTACGGACCACCGCGTCCGGCTCGTCGCTCTCGCGTATGCGGACCCCGTCGGGGGCGGAGGCGAGTTCCATGCAGTTCGGCCCCGCGCCGTCGCTGAACGAGGACTTCTGCCAGGTGAGATCGGACATGACGCCCTTCGCTTAGTAGGTGTACAGGATGTGCTGGATCAGGCCCCATGAGTCGCGCTTCTCGTGACGGTCCGGGGATGCGTCCGTCACCACCGCTGGCAGCGCACTCTTGCTCAGACCTTCGAACGTCTTGCCGTAGTGGGCAATCGATTTGTCGTCGTCCAGGCGCAAAGACTCCACCGGGTGCTCAAGAACGACCGTCTCCAACCCGGGAACGCCCGGCCCAAGGATCAGGAATGGTGTCCCGAACCAGGCTCGCGCTCCACTCTCGAACGGCAGGATCTGGATGTCCGTGTCCGGACGCTCCGCCGCTCGAATGAGATGCGCGAGTTGCCCCCGCATGACGTGAGGGCCGCCCACCGAGATGCGCAGAGCGGCCTCGTGGATCACCGCGTGGAAGGTGACCGATGCGGACGCGAAAATCTCCTGGCGCGCCAGCCGGAAGCGCACCGCGGTTTCGATGTCGCCCTCGGACGCATCGGGCAGCGAGCTGCGGAAGAGGGCGCGCATGTACGACTCGGTCTGCAGCAGCCCGGGGATCAACAGCGTCTCGTGGCTCTGCAGGTGGGCCGCCCGCGACTCCAGCTCAGCTAGATCGAGCGTGAACTGCGGGAAGGATTTCCGATACGCCGACCACCAACCCTTGCCACTGCTCTCGGCCATGCTGACAAGCTCGTCAACGTACGGTTCATTCTTGCCCCCATATGCGTCAACGAGATCACGCAGGCGATCCGCAGCGATGGCCGTCCGCCCAGCCTCGATGTGGCTCAGGTGCGGCGCGCCCATGCCGATCCGCTTGCCGCCGTCGGCGATCGACAACTCTGCCTTGAGCCGTAACTTCTTCAGCTCTGCGCCAAGTCGGCGTTGCCGTTCGGTGATGAGCGTTCGCAGCGCCACGGCCGGTCCTCCAGGGGAATCGGTGTCAGTGTGCCCCGAGCGGGTGGGGCAGTCCAATCATCTTCGCGGATCGGTTGCAACATTGCTGAGATCTGCCATACCTTGGGTGTTGCCTTGCTCACACAGGGTATTGAGCTACGAGCGCCACGGAGGCGTCGCATGGGAGCACACGCACACCCGGAACACCCGCACCGCTACACCCTCTCCGCCCCCGCTCTCCCCACTTCACCCCGCCTGTGCCGCGACTTCGTGCGCGGGATCTTCGCGGCCTCAGGACTGTCCCAACTCGCCGACGCGGCAGCCCTCTGCACATCGGAGTTAGTCACCAACGTCCACCGGCACGGCAAGGGCGACGTACGGATGGCCGCCACCGTCCAGCACGACCGCGTCCGGGTGACCGTCCACGACGACAGCCCCGAACTGCCCTCGCCTCGCCGAGCCGCAACCGATGAGACCAACGGGCGCGGCCTCTTCCTGGTCACGGCCCTCTCCGACATCTGCGGCATGACCCTCGACGAATCCACCGAAGGCACTGGCAAAGCGGTGTGGTTCGAGTTCAACGTCCCGCCCACGCAAACGAAAAGCCTCGCATGAACCCCACCCCCGCCGAGCGGGTCGCCACAATCCTCCGCGACGAGTTCGCCGCCCACGGCGTACGGCTCCCCGACATACGGGCCGACCTCAGCGACCCCCACCAACCGCGACTGGAACTCGGCACCGTCCCCCTCGGTACCGGCTTCGCGCTGCTGCGCGTGCTCATGGACTACCAGCGCCTGCTGAAGGCCGAGCGGGCCCGATCAGAGCGGAGAGGGTAGAGCGTCGGTTGGCTCTCACGTCGCGAGGATCCGACGAGCACGAAGCGTCTCGGGGTGATCGGGGCCGAGGATTCGCTCGCACAGAGGGAGGATTTCGCGGGCCATGCTCTGTGCCTCCTCAATCCGTCTGGCTCCGGCCAAGCAATGGGCGAGTTGGCTGTAGGCCTCTATGACGAACGGATGTTGGGCTCCGAGCCCCCGCTCCCTCCCGTCGATGCAACGCTTGGTAATTCGGATGGCTTCATCCCATTGACCAAGCGCTGCAGTGACACCACCAAGCAAGTGGAGGACACCGAGCGTCTTAGGGTGGTCAACGCCTTGTATACGCTCACGATCGGCCAGAACCCGACGAGCGAGAGGTTCCGCTTCTATGGCTCTGCCAAAGCGGTAGACGCCGAAAGCGTACACATGCCGAGCAGATATCGATGTGGGGTGGTTGGCGCTCAGGAATCGAGTGCAGTCTTCAATCGTCTGCGGAGAGGTTCGGTCGAACTCTTCCTCCTTATCGCACACAGCAAGTCCTTCGATGAGCATCGCTCGACTCTTGAGCGCGTTGGGGTCGTCCACCCCCAATACTCTGCGTCGACCATCTGCCGCGCGCCGTAGAAGAGCGAGTGCTTCGTCCTTCCGGCCCATCCTGAAGAGCGGCTGCTGAAGTCCGTGGCAGGACTCAAGCGTGTCGGGGTGATCAGGGCCCAAGATCCGTTCACGTACTCGTAGCACCCGGCTGTGTACGTCCTCCGACTCCGCGATGCGACCCAGCCGGAACAGGGAGCGTCCCGTGCGCTGGAGCGCGCTCAACGTCAGAGGGTGCTCAGTGCCCAGCACCTGTTCCCCCGCCCCCGCGGCCTCCTCAGCCAAGGCCAGGGCGGCGGCATAGTCACCGTTCTCATGGATGCGCTCCGAGAGGCGTACGGCCAGATCCACCACCTGATCCACCGCGCCACCGTCCACCCGTCGCAGTAGCCCCGCCACGTGCGGCACCAGCAGCGCCACATACCCGTCCCCGCCCCCAGACCCGGCCTCCGCCGGAAGAGCGGCTTCGAGCAACGATGCCGCGGCCTCGGCGAGAGTGGCGCGCTGGTCAGCGGGGATGCCCGAGGAGATGCTGTCGAGGAGCACCCCGTGCACCTGAACGCAGCGCACCGGGCGTTCGCCGTCCGCGCCCGGAGGCGCGGAGACGATCGTGGCCAGCGAGTGGTCGATCAGCCCACGCAGCGCCGGTTCGACACGCGCGCTGTCCAGCAGGCCTGTTCCGCCCAGCGATGCCGGAGCCAGCACGGTGAGCGGCAGTGGGTCCGCGCTCCAGCAGGACAGCAGCCGCAGCAGCGTCGTTGCTTCAGGCAAGCCCTGGTCGGCGAGGGCGTCCAGGGACAGTTGCCAGGTGCGGCTGACCAGGTGGCGGGACTCGGAACGGCCGGAGTCGAGTGCCGCTCCCCGGTCGATGAGGCCGATCGGATCGTCTTCGAGGCGGGTTCGGTACTCGTCCATGGACCAGGACTCCAGTAGCTGGTGGTGCAGATAGGAACCCGCGAGGGTCAGGGCGAGCGGCAGGCAGCCGAGGCGGATGGCGACCTGTTCGGCCGCTGCCGGAGTGCCCGCATGCGGTGCGAGGTCACACAGGACCTGGGCCGCGTCCTCGGTGGGCAGTACGTCGACGGGGTGGAGGAACGCGTTGCGCCAAGCGCGCGAGGTTCCGTATCGCGTGGTGACCAGCACCGTGCCGCGAGGGCTGGCACGCAACCAGCCGCCTTCCACCAGAATCGCCGGGTCGTCAGCGTTGTCGATCACCAGGAGCCAGCGCTCCGGGGAGCGGTCCAGGTGGTGCCATACGAGGTCCGCGGCGGCGCGCTGCCCGCTGTGCGCGGCGGCCAGTTCGCCGGGGCCCGCGCCTCGGTCGGCGGCGACAGCCAGCATGCCCGTGCGCAGGGACAGCCGTTCCGAGGCGTTGACCCACAATCCGATCCGGGCCTGGTCGTGGACAGCCTCGGTGAACAGGGCATGGGCCACCGCCGTCTTGCCGCAGCCGCCCATGCCGTGCAGTACATGGATCTGTCCGACGTCGCCGTCCACGGCCATCCGTAATCGCCGCATCAGGTCCGCGCGGTCGCGCAGGACGGACGGGACCCGGCCGACCAGCGGTATCCGTACGGAGTCCGGGCCCATCCCCGTGGCGGAGAGCGGAGCCGGCGGGGCGGCCGTCTCGGCGAACAAGGAGGCGCCGGGGCCCGGCGCGTAGTGGTGATGGTGTTCGGTGATGTGCTGGTCGCCGGTCGACTGAAAGACCCGGCCCTGTCCCGAGGCGCGGCCCTCCGTGTGTGGAGGCGGCGGGCCGCTCACCGCTCGGTGATGTGCGGGCGGGCCGCGACCAGTGCCCCGATGGACCCGGCCGTTCGCACGGGGTGTGCGATCTGCGGTTGCATTCCGTTCCGCCCCCTCGTCCGTGCCGAAGTCGGCCTTTCACGATACGTCGGTTGGGGTGGGGCCGGTGGGGCCAGCCGGGTGGCCGGTACGTACTGGCGCGTTGCCGGACGTTGTCACCGTGACGCCGGGCAGTGCTGCGGCGCCGCTGATCTCCGCGTTGACCACGGTGGCGGTCTCCAAATCGCGGAGAGCGGCGAGCGGGGACAGGTCGATGGGGCGGTCGGCGCCGCTGGGGAAGAGGATGTTCAGGTGACGAAGGCGGGGGAATGCCGAGGACAACCAGGCGGTGTTCACGAACTCGTGCACAACATGCAGGTCCAACCAGGTGATGTTGGGTGGGAAGTCGCGCTCCATACTTGCGTGTCCGATCGTGACCTTCAGCCGCTCCAGCGCTGTGAGCTTCTCCATGCGATGGGGCACGACGCCCATGCCTGACAGGCCAGGCGTTTCGAAGACCAGGGTGCGGAGGGGGAGGTCGGACAGGCCGGTGAGGGAGAGGGCCCTGAAGCAGTCGGTCAGATAGAGCGTTTCGAGGTTCGCCAGGTGGCCGATCGCGGCGCCGAGGTCGTCGACTGCGTGGTTACGGTTCAGCCGCAGCCGGGTCACCTCCTCCCCCCTGAGGTTGTCCCTGATCTCGTCCTCCGTGAAATCCCCTCGCAGGATCAGCCAAGGACGCGGACCCGTGGCCAAAAGCATGCGCAATTGCTCCATGGTCTCGGCCACGAAGTACAGGTCGTCCCGGCCCAGGCGGAGGATCACCTCGTGGAAGTACCGCTCGGTGTCGTACCGCCCCCAGCTCGACGCCAGTTGTGCGCGCACCCCGATCGCCGGGTGGTCGGCGAACCTCGCCAGATACGGGATCGCCGCGTCCACCGGTATGCGTGAGGCCGTCACCACACAGCACTCCGCCACCTCGTCCGTCAGCCCCTCCGGCCCCGGAAGGAGCTCCAGCACCAGTGGGCCCACCGTGGCCAGCTCCCGGGCTCGGGGGATGGTCGTGGGCGGGACGAACTCCATCGCGTTCCGCGTGACCTCGTCCCGTATCGCCGGGTCCAGGTCGGGCGCGTGTTCCAGGCAGGCCATGGCCAGCAGGAAGAGACGAAGCGCCGACTCGGCGCTGTTCTCGTGCCGTGCCACCTCCAGCAGCTTGCGGAGCAGCTCCGCCCGTTCGCGCGGCCGCCCATGCGCGACGGCCATGCGGATGACGTCCTCCCACTGCGCGTCATGCGCGTTCCGGATCAGCAGGCCGACGTCCCACGCCTCGACCGCCGCCTTCGCGCCCAGGTAGTCCTGGAAGGTGCGGTGGACGAAGTCCACCGTGCTCACGGACGGCTCGCGCAAGAGGCCGCTGCGCAGGAGCAGATGGCGCAGGATGGCGGGCGCGTCGCCCAGGGCGCGGGCGGCGGGGACGGAGGGGAGGGCCTCCTCGATGAGGTGCTCCGCGCGGTCGCGGTCCAGCTCGGCCTCGCCGTTGCGGATCAGATAGTAGGCGAGCCGCTGGAGGAGCTGGATCTGCGGCTCCTCGTCCAGCTGGACGTCGCCCGGCGCGTAGATGTGGCGCTCGGTGTCGCGCCGCGTCAGCAGCATCGACAGTGCCGCGTCGTACAGCGCCTTGCGGCCCGGCGGCAGATAGCCGCGGCGGGCGCGGTGCAGGGCGCAGATCAGGCCGCACATCAGGGGGTTGGTGGCGAGCCGGGTCAGGTCCTGCTTGGTGCGGACGGCGGTGTGCAGGGCCGACTGATACGCGTTCAGCTCCGCCCGCTCCTCCTCCGTACGGCAGGTCTGACGCGCCGCCTCGTGCCAGCGGTCGATGAACGCCGCCATGTCCTCGCGGCTCATCGGGGACAGCGTGAACTCCGCGAAGTTCTGCGCCCCCAGCCAGTCCTCAGCGACCGCCGAGGGGCGGGAGGTGACCAGCCACAGATTGTTCGGGAAGGCGATGAGGAGGTCGGCCAGCCAGGCGCGGGTGCGCTCGCGGTCGCGTTCGGGGATCTCGTCGATGCCGTCGATCAGCAGCAGCCCGCGGCCGGCGGTCAGGACGCGGTCGGCCCAGCCCGGCGGCTGGGCGCCGTCCAGCGGGTTGCGGACGGAGGCCAGGAACGAGGCCGGGGAGGGCAGCGACTCCTGGCGGGCGATCGTGCGCAGGGGGAGGACGAAGGGGACGCGCCCGATCAGCTGCTCCAGGCCGCGCAGCGCTTCCTGCCGCGCGGTGCAGACGGCGAGCCACTGCACAAGCGTGGTCTTGCCGGAGCCCGCGATTCCGCGCAGCAGCACCCGCTGATGGCGCCAGAGCGCCCGGTCGGCGGGAAGGGCGGCGTGCCGCGGGGTGGTGGGTGCATCACCGGTCTCATCGGTGAATGTGTCGAGCGGGCGCTCCTCATCGGAGGACACCGCCTCCAGACTGAGATACGCCGCGTCCAGCGGCCACGTGGCCTCCGCGTGGCTGAGGTCGATCCCGACGATCGTCAGCGTGGAGTGCTTGCCGATCATGTACTCGGCGTACCGCCGCTCGAACCCCGCGTCCTGCGCGGATTGCGACGGGATGCGCTCGATCAGGATGTCGATCTTGGTGATGAGGTCGCTGAGCTGGCCGCTCTGCTCGACGAGGGAGCGGGCGATGAAGGTCGAGCGCTGGGTGAAGAAGTGCAGGATGTGCAGGCAGGCGGTGTCCAGCAGACGCTCGTGGAGCCCCTCGCCGCCCTGGCTGAGGTGCAGCGTGTCCCGTCCCCGCGTGCGGGTGGCGTGGGTCAGCTCATGGGCCAGTCCGCGGTGGCCGAGCTGCACCGCCTGGACGTCGTTCATGTCGAGGTCGCCGAGCGCGTACAGCGTGGTGGCCAGCTTCTCGGCGACGAGTTCGTCCTCGTCGGCGGGGCAGGGCCGCTCGCCGGGTCCGGCGTGCCGGGTGGCCTGTGCGACCAGTTCGGCGGCCAGCTTGGTGAGGTCCTTCTCGGTCAGGGTGCGCTTCTCGCCCCGGAACGAGATGAGGGAGGAAATGCGGACCGGCTGGTTCACCAGCCCGGCGCCCGGCCCCTCCTTGACGAACAGCTTCTTGATGAGCGGTGTGACGACGCTCGACGCGAGACGAGCGCCGATGGTTGCGGGATCCACGTCCCATTCCCCCCGGTAGTTGTGTCCCCCCGGCCGCGGAGGGCCGCCGACAGCGTACAGCGGGGTAAGGCCCTTGGTCCCGAACCGGACATCCGAAAGTCCCTGCGAAGGTGACATCCCGCACAGGCCGTCCGGGGTCTACTACGGAAAATAGGGGATCTCGCAGGTCAGAGGTGTGATGGGAGTTTCTGGGAATTCCGCATGGGATACGGCTCCTCATAAGCAATTCGCTACGTACTCACTTAGTAGAAGAGCACCTTGGTCTATTAACGAGAACGGGATAACAAGGGGCGTTCCGAAGACGCTTCTGGAGGTACTTCCCATGGCCCCGCGCGCCACAAACCGCCGATTCTCGCTTACGTCCGTGTCCAGGGGGCGCGCCGCCGTGGTCGCCATGGGTCTGGGGGCCTCGCTCGCGCTCGGCGCCGGCACGGCGTTCGCCGTGGGGTCGGGCACGGCCGCCTCCGCCCCGTCCGTCAGCCAGGCCGCCGCGAAGGCGCCCGCCCCGAAGGCCCCCGCGAAGGCGGCGAACGCCTGGGAGACCCCGGTCGACAAGTTCTCGATAGGCGCCGCCTTCGGCCTGGCGGGCAACCTCTGGTCGCACAACCACAGCGGTCAGGACTTCGTCGTGCCGACCGGCACCCCGGTACACGCGGCGCACGGCGGTGTGGTCGTCAAGGCGGGCCCGAACGGCGCCGGTGACGGCCCCGCGTACGGCAACGCGATCGTGATCAAGCACGACAACGCGACGTACTCGCAGTACGCCCACCTGTCCCGGATCGACGTGCGGATCGGGCAGTCCGTGAGCACCGGCCAGCAGATCGGCCTGTCCGGCAGCACCGGCAACTCGACTGGTCCCCACCTGCACTTCGAGATCCGTACGACGCCGAACTACGGCTCCGCCGTCGAGCCGCTCAAGTTCCTCCGCGACCACGGCGTCAAGGTCTGAGGCGTCAAGGTCTGACGCTCACACCTGACACATGCGTCATCCGTGGGTCGATGGCGCATGCGCCTGCTTCATCAGATCGAGGGCGACTTCCAGGACAGCCTTCCGCTTGTCCGCGGGGTCGCCCTCGACCGTCTGCAGCGCGAACATCCGCGCATGCATGCTGAACAGCGCGGTGACGCTCCGGACCTGGTCGACCAGGGGCGCCTCGGGGTCCCGGACCAGGGCGGACATCGCGAGCATCCGGCTCTTGAAGATCTGGCCGATGCTCAGATCGCGCATCGTCGCCTGGTTCTCCTGCACGAAGCGCATCAGCGGCTCGCCGATGTCCATGGCCGCGCTGTAGCGGCGCAGCAGCTCCTGCTTGGTCTCCAGGGTGCGCGGCTGCTGCTCGCCCCAGGCGATCAGCTCGTCCATCGGCCGTCCCAGGTCCTGGAACAGGCTGTGGACGATGTCCTCCTTGGTCTTGAAGTGGTAGTAGAGGGCCGCCTTGGTGACCTCGAGCTGCTCGGCGATCTCGCGCAGTGACGTCTTCTCGTAGCCGTGTTCGGCGAAGAGTTCCAGGGCGACGTCCTGGATGCGCTGACGGGTGTCGCCCCGCCGCGGTGTGCTGCCCATGGTGCTCTCCTGATGCTGGTGTGGCTGCCGTCGGCAGGCCGAACGTAACTTACTTGACGCCCGGCTAGTTGGCGCCTTACCTTCTCTACTGTACTGAACTAGCCGGGCGGCAAGTAAGTGGGCGTCAGGGCTCTCATCATCCAGGGGGAGACGGAGAACATGGTCCGTAAACAATCAGACGACGAAGCGTCATCCGCTTCGGCACCGGCTCAGGCCGCCCGGGAGGCCCAGCAGCCTCCGGCGAAGGCCGAGCCCAAGCAGCGCAGCACCAGTGTGGTGATATTCGCGCTGATGATCGCGATGCTGCTCGCGATGCTCGACAACATGATCGTGGGCACCGCGATGCCGACCATCGTCGGCGAGCTCGGTGGCCTCGAACACCTCTCCTGGGTAGTGACCGCGTACACCCTGGCCACCGCCGCCTCGACCCCCATCTGGGGCAAGCTCGGCGACATGTACGGCCGCAAGGGCGTCTTCCTCACCTCCATCGTGATCTTCCTCGGAGGCTCGGCGCTGTCCGGTATGGCGCAGAGCATGGGTGAGCTGATCGGCTTCCGGGCCATCCAGGGCCTGGGCGCGGGCGGTCTGATGGTCGGCGTGATGGCGATCATCGGTGACCTGGTGCCGCCCCGGGAGCGTGGCCGCTACCAGGGCATCATGGCCGGTGTGATGGCCGTGGCCATGATCGGTGGCCCGCTGGTCGGCGGTACTCTCACCGACCACCTCGGCTGGCGCTGGATCTTCTACATCAACCTCCCGCTCGGTGCCATCGCCCTCGCGGCGATCACCGCGGTGCTGCACCTGCCGAAGAAGCGGTCCGAGGGACGGATCGACTACACCGGCGCGGCCCTGCTGACCGTGGGCATCACCGCGCTCGTGCTGATCACCACCTGGGGTGGCAACGAGTACGCCTGGGGGTCGGGCCAGATCATCGGGCTCGGGGCGGTCGGTGTCCTCTCGCTCGCCGCGTTCCTGTACGTCGAGACGCGGGTCGCCGAGCCCGTACTGCCGCTGCACATCTTCCGGAACCCCAACTTCTCGCTGGTCACCGCGATCGGCTTCCTCACCGGTTTCGTGATGTTCGGCTCGACCACCTTCCTGCCGCTCTACCAGCAGACCGTCCAGGG
The DNA here is from genome assembly GCF_017874715.1 of Streptomyces iranensis. Lineage (GTDB taxonomy): Bacteria > Actinomycetota > Actinomycetes > Streptomycetales > Streptomycetaceae > Streptomyces > Streptomyces iranensis. The sequence goes on from NZ_JAGGLR010000035.1 coordinate 85,160, forward strand.
CGCCACGGCCACCAACTCCGGGCTGCTGCTGCTCCCGATGCTGCTGGGCATGCTGGTCGTCTCGCTGGTCGCGGGCCGGGTCACCACCGCGACCGGCAAGTACAAGATCTTCCCGATCGTCGGCGGTCTCCTGATCACCGTCGGGATGTTCCTGCTGTCCACGATGGACACCGAGACCACCCGCTTCACCTCCGGTGCCTTCATGGCGGTGCTCGGCATGGGCATGGGCTGCCTGATGCAGACGACCATGCTCGTGGCGCAGAACAGCGTCGAGATGAAGGACATGGGCGTCGGCAGCTCCTCCGCCACCCTCTTCCGCACCCTGGGCGGCTCCTTCGGCGTCGCCATCCTCGGCGCCCTGTTCACCAACCAGGTGCGGGACACCATGACCGAGCGGGGCGGGGGCAAGGCCGCGGCCATCACCTCCGGGAGTGCCCAGCTCGACCCGGCCAGCCTCAAGCTGCTGCCGCCGCCCATCCGGGACGCGTACACCCACGCGGTGGCCAGCGGCGCCCACCAGGTGTTCCTGTGGGGCGCGCTGATCAGCATCGTCGGCGCCGTCGCCGCCTGGTTCGTCAAGGAGGTCCCGCTGCGCGGGGCCGCCGCCAAGTCCACCGACGGCGACGACGCGGCCGCGGCCGACACGGCACCGATCGCCGAGACCGTCTGACCAACGGTCCGGGTCAGCGGGGCCGCCATCAGGGGCCGCTGTCAGGAGCCGCCATCAGGGGCCGCTGTCAGGGGGGCATGACAGCATCGGGCCCATGGTGACCTCGCCGGACGAGGCGCGGCTGGCGCACTTGCGCCGGCTGCGCCTCGCGAAGGACGTGATGGACCGCGACTGGGCCGAGCCGCTCGACCTGGACGCGGTCGCCGCGCACGCCGGCTATTCGCGCTACCACTTCATCCGCGCCTTCAAGGGCGCGTACGGATCCACGCCCGGCCAGTACCTGACCCGGCGCCGCATCGAGCGGGCCGAGGAGCTGCTGCGCTCGGCCAATCTGTCGGTCACCGAGATCTGCTCGCTCGTCGGCTTCAGCAGCCTCGGCACCTTCTCCACGAGCTTCAAGAGGCAGACCGGACTCACCCCCAGCGCCTACCGGGACCTGCACGTCGGCCGGGCCGCGGCGGTCATCCCGGGGTGTTACGCGATGCTGTGGTACGGCGGGCGCGACGCCCGCGCCCCGGGCTCCGACGCCCGCGCCCCCGGCTCCGAGGACCGCAATTCTCAAGAAGCGGAATGAATCCGCCGCTGCCTACCGTGGCCACGTCGCGACGACGCGCGCGGCCCACCCCGATACCTCCGGAGGCAGCAATGATCAAGGGGATGTCCATCGTCACCGTCTGGGTCCTCGACCAGGACCGGGCCAAGGAGTTCTACACCGAGAAGCTGGGCTTGGAGGTCCGCACCGACATGAGCATCGGCGGGGACGGCGAGGGCGGCGAGGGCGGCGGCGGTATGCGCTGGCTGACGGTCGGCGCCAAGGGCCAGCCGGATGTGCAGCTGACCCTGATGGTGCCCAGCTCACCCGGGCTCGACCCGGAGTCCGCCGAGGCCCTCCGGACGCTGGTCGCCAAGGGGGTGCTCGGCGCCGGGGTGTTCACCACGGATGACATCCACCGGGACTACGAGGCGCTCAAGGCGAAGGGCGTGGAGTTCGTCCAGGAGCCCCAGGAGCGTCCGTACGGCACCGAGGCGCTCTTCCGCGACGACTCCGGCAACTGGTTCTCGTTCACCCAGCCCCGCGAGGAGATGGACTTCAGCAAGCCCTGGGACGGCTGCACCTCGAGCTGAGCGCCGGGCATCGCGGGCCGAGCGCTCCGCACTCCGAGCCGAGCTCAGCACTCCGAGCCGCGTGCTCAGTCCGGCACTTCGATGATCGGGAAGCTGCCGGTGTTGGTGGGCGCGGACTCCGGCAGCCAGAGCACGGCGACCGCGCCCCGGCACTCCCCGTCCGCCTCGTCGCCGCTGTCCATCAGCGGATCGGCGTTGCGGAACGTCAGCCGGGCACCCAGCACCCGCGCCTGGCCCGCGGCTATGGTCAGCCCCAGGCCGTGCCCGGTGCCCGCGCGATCCTTGCTGCCGGTGCGGAACCGGCTGGGCCCGTCCGCCAGCAGCTCCTCCGGAAAGCCGGGGCCGTGGTCGCGTACGCGCAGTATCCGCCCTTCGACGGTGACCTCGAAGGGCGGTTTGCCGTGCCGGGCGGCGTTGGCCAGCAGATTGCCCAAGATCCGCTCCAGCCGCCGGGGGTCGGTGGAGACATGGGCGTCGCGTACCACGTTGACCGCCGCTTGGGGATCCACCGCCCGGACCCGGCGGGTGATGAACTCGGCCACGGCTATCTCCTGGAGCTCCGCGCGCTCCGCGAAGCCGTCCAGCCGTGCCACCTCCAGGACGTCCTCGACCAGGGTGCGCATCGCCTGCGCCCGGTCCCGTACCAGCTCGGTGGGGCGGCCCGGCGGCAGCAGTTCGGCGGCCGTGAGCAGCCCGGTGACCGGGGTACGCAGCTCGTGGGCGATATCGGCGGTGACCCGGCGCTCCGCCTCCAGCCGCTGCTGAAGTGCCTCGGCCATGCCGTCGACCGCACGCGCCAGATCGTCGGTCTCGTCGCGCACCCGGCCGCCGATCGACTCGCGCACCCGCACCTCGGAGTCGCCCTCGGCCAGCTTGCGGGCGGCGGTGGCCGCCTTGCGCAGCCGCCGGGAGAGCTGATCGCCGATGAGCACACCGAGCGCGATACCGCCCAGCACCACCGCAACCGAACCGATGATCAGCACCCGGTCCAGATCGTTGAGGACGGCGAACCGGTCCTGGAACTTGGTGTGGACGGACAGCACCTTGCCGTTCCGCAGCGGCACCGAGGCCCACACCTCGGGGGTGCCGGTGCCGGAGTCCTCCAGATAGGTGGCGCGCTGGCCGCGCCACGCCTCCTTCTTCAGCTGCTCGGGCAGATGGGGGTCGTCCAGCTTGGCGCCGAACCCCAGCACCCGGGACTGCTCGTACCACCGCTGGGCGACCTTCACCCGCTCGTCCATCACGGTGCGGCTGTTGTCGAGCATCGAGACGCGGGCCGCGTTGTGGACGACGAGGCTCAGCACCACCGCGACCAGCGTGCTCACGGCCGCGATGGCGAGGCTGACCTTCCACCGCAGGCCGGTGCGCAGTGCCAACCGCCGCAACGCCGCTCAGCCCTTGAGCTTGTAGCCGAAGCCGCGGACCGTCTCGATGTGGTCCTGGCCTATCTTGCCGCGCAGCCGCTGCACATGGACGTCCACGACCCGGGTGTCCCCGCCCCAGCCGTACTCCCAGACCCGCTCCAGCAGCCGGTCGCGGGAGAGCACGGTGCCGGGCGCGGCCGAGAACTCCAGCAGCAGCCGCATCTCGGTCGGGGTGAGCGCCACCTGGTGGCCGCCCTTGCGGACCTCCATGCCCTCGGGGTCGACCTCCAGATCGCCGAAGCGCAGCACCCCGCCGTCGGGCTCCTCGGGGACGGGCTCCGCACCCCGCCCGCCGGGGCCGCTGGCATGGCCGAAGCGGCGCAGCACAGCCCGGATGCGGGCCACCAGTACCGCGCCGTCGAAGGGCTTGGTCACATAGTCGTCGGCGCCGGCTTCGAGGCCGAGCACCACATCGATGGAGTCGGCGCGCGCGGAGAGCATGATCACGGGAACGGTGGACTCGTCACGGATCCGGCGGCACAGGCTGACCCCGTCCAGGCCCGGAACCATCACATCGAGCAGCGCGATATCGGGGCGGTCGGCCCGGAAGCGCTCGAGGCCGGTCAGCCCGTCGGGCGCGGCCGTCACGAGGAAGCCATCGCGCTCCAGGGCGAGCTGCGTGGCTTCACGGATGACATCGTCGTCCTCGACGAAGAGCACATGGGTCTCGGCCACAGCCTCGCTTCAGCCTTCCGTTCCGTCGTCGGCGCGCGCGGTCGGCACTGGGGTCGCCTCTTCCTTGGGCACATTCTTGCTGTAGTCGGTGCGCTCGCGGGACCGCACCGTGAACGAGCGGTCCGACCCGGACCAGCCGTAGGTGATCACGGTCTCGCTCGAAGGGCAACAGACCGAGTCCCCGGAGGTGTAGGAGAGCTTCGTCACCCGCAGCTCGTCCTTGGCGACGTCGGCGTAGACGGGCGGCTGCTCGTCGCTGAAGACGTTCTCGTACCGGCCGCCCACCTTGCGGTACACATACGAGCCGATGCCGAAGCCGTCGGTGCAGCTCATGACGTTGATGACCAGGTCGGAATCGGCGGAGCCGGTCAGCCGACCGGACGTCACGTCCACCGGATAGCCCTTGATCTCCTGCTTCGACTCGCGCTCCTTGGCCGTGGGGCAGGGCTTGAGGCTCGTCTTCAGATCGTCGCTGACGCGCGGATCCGCCTTGACCAGCTTGATCACGTCGAGCTTCTTCCCGGCAGCCGGTGACGGCCGGTCCGAGGTACGGCCACCCGCGTACGCGCCGGAGTCCGCGGCGGCCGAGGCCCACTCGGTGCTCGCCGGTCCCTCCTTGCGCACCCCCTGGCTCGCGTCACCGCATCCGGCCAGCATCCAGCCGCCGGCGGCCGCGAGGCCCACGACCGCGCCGCTGGTGAGCATGACTGTCCTGCTGGGAGAGGCCCTGGTCAGGCCGCGCACCGTTCCTGCCCCCGCTCCTGGCGGGCGCGCCGGACCCGACCCGTGTGCTGGCGGACGTTGGTGGCCGGCTTGGCGTCCGCGTCCCGACGGCCGAGCGCGCGGGCGTCCACATCGCGGCTCTCCAGCTCCTGCCGCAGCCGGGCCAGCGCCCGGTGCAGCGTGCTCTTGACCGTTCCGGTCGACATTCCGAGTGCCTCCGCGGTCTCTTCGGTCGTCATCTGCTCCCAGTGTCGCAGCACCACGACACTGCGCTGCTTGGGAGCGAGCACCGAAAGGATGTCCATCAGCAGGGCGCGGTCGGCGTGCTGCTCGGTGCCGTCGTCGACACTCGCCTCCGGAAGCTGCTCGGTGGGCACCTCGTCCAGCTTGCGGGCGCGCCACCACTCGGTACGGGTGTTGATCATCACGCGTCGGAGATAGGCGTCCGCGAGCGACTTGTCGGCTATGCCGTCCCAGCGCCCGTAGGTGCGCACCAAGGCGGTCTGGAGCAGATCCTGTGCCTCGACCGGGTCGGGGATCAGCCGACGGGCGCTGCGCAGCAGCGCGTCCTGCCGATTCCGCACGTACTCCTCAAAGTCCAGAACATTGCTGCTGCTCATGATGTGCAGCCTCCATCCCGCTGTCTTCCCCGCCGTTGATGTGTCCGGCTTCTCGCTCGGCACGGGAAGGACGCTACGGAGGCGCTGTTGCGGCGCCATACGCAACTACGCCTCGGCAAACGCACAGCTACCCATAGGTTGTGTAACAACGGAACCCGGCCCGACTGAGTGTCAGAACCGGGTCCTGGGCGTGTCACAGGTCTGTCACAGACAGGGCCGTGACGAGGGATGTTCTCAGGTCAGCGGCAGCCGGTAGAGGCCGCCCGAGAGCGGCTCCACCAGTCCGTCGGAGACGAGCCCGTCGAGCGCGCGGGCCCGCTGCACCGGCTCGTCCCACACCTGGTCCAGCGTCGTCTGCGGCACCGGTGTCACAGCCGCCCGCAGCACCGCGAGCAGTTTGCCCCGCACCTGGCGGTCCGTACCGGCGTAGGTCTGGCCGCGCCGCGGCGGTCCCTCGTGCTCGGGCGAACCGGCCTGCCGCCAGGCGCACAGCGCGGCGATCGGGCAGCGTACGCAGTCGGGGGTGCGGGCCGTGCAGACCAGCGCGCCCAGCTCCATCGTGGCGGCCGCCCAGCGCGCCGCGGTCGGCTCCTCCTCGGGCAGCAGGGTGCGGGCCAGCTTGCGCTCGGCGGCGGTGGTGGCGTTCGGCGGGTACTGCGCACCGCTGACCGCGCGCGCGAACACCCGGCGGACATTGGTGTCCAGGACCGGATGGCGCTGGCCGTACGCGAACGAGGCCACGGCCGCCGCCGTGTACTCACCCACCCCCGGCAGCGCCAGCAACTGGGCGTGGTCGCGCGGTACGTCACCGCCGTGCCGCTCCCTTATGGCGGCCGCGGCGCCGTGCAGCCGCAGCGCCCGGCGCGGATAGCCCAGCCGGCCCCAGGCGCGGACCGCCTCACCGGGCGGTTCCGCGGCCAGGTCGGCCGGGCGCGGCCAGCGGGCGAGCCACTGCTCGTACACCGGCAGCACCCGGTTCACCGGGGTCTGCTGGAGCATGAACTCGCTCACCATCACACCCCAGGCGCCCGCCTCGGGGCGGCGCCAGGGGAGGTCGCGCGCGTGCGCGTCGAACCAGTCGATGACGGGCCGGTGCAGAACGGCTCCGTCGGGGTCGGAGGATGCGGCGGCCGGGACGGCGGAAGCGGAAATGGCAGTCATCGCATCCGATCCTGACATGACGGGACGGTTCGCGGGGCCCAGGGCGCGGGCGTTCGGGTTTCAGCCGCGCCAGTCGTTGCCAAATCGTGCGATACGGCGCCCGTACGGGAACGAATGGCCGCTTACCGCGCCCGGGTGCGGTCTTCCGGTGCCCCTGGGGTGACCTCAGGGCGCCTTGTGGACGTCTGTGGGACCCCTCATATGCCGGATCCGGTCGGATCATGAGAAAAGTAGGGCCTGGAGCGGGGGTTATTGGCCGGTAGTGCTCCCGATCTCTCGTAGAGTTTCCGCGTGGGATCTCTGCGCAATCCGATCGGGCCGCTTCCCTCCTCCATCTACTGGCGGCGGAGGGCCATTGCGCTGGCCCTGCTCGTCGTCATCATTCTCGTGGTCATCTGGGCCTTCGGCTGGGGTGGTTCGGGCGGTGGCGGAAGTGACGAGGGCAAGGGGTCGGGCGGCGGCGGACCCGCGAGCACGATCACCCCGGGCCCCTCCTCCTCCGGGCCGGTCAACAGCGAACGGCCGGGCGGGCGCGACGAGTCGGACGGCGGCGGCTCGGGCTCCGGCGGCAGCGGGGGCAGCGGCGGCGGCTCGGACGACGGCGGCGCGGACGCGAGTGGCGGTGGCGCGGGCGGCGGCAGCGGCTCCGGCGGCGCGGGCGGCTCATCGGGCGGCGGCGCGGGCGGTGGCATCGGCACCGGGACCGGGCAGGGCCTGCCCGCCGGGTCGAGCCTGCGGGACTGCCGCCCCGGCGATGCGGAGCTGACGGTGCGCAGCGTCAAGGACTCCAAGGTCAAGAACACCTGGGCGCCGGGGGAGAAGCCCAACTTCGAGATCGTCGTGAAGAACACCAAGTCGAGCTCCTGCAAGGTCGACTTCGGGCGTGCCGCGGCCTCGCTGACCATCACCGACGCCCACAACGCCCACGTCTGGGCCTCCGACGACTGCCCCGAGGGCAGCGCCGCCGCGCTGGTCGAGGTGGCGGGCTCCGGCCAGACCAAGCGCACCGTGGAATGGGACCGCAAGCGCAGCGCCGAGCACTGCGCCACGCCGTCGGGCAGCGCGTCGGCCAAGCCGGGCACGTATCTGGTCGAGGTGAAGGTGGACGGCCTCGGGACGGCCAAGGTGTCGTTCGTCCTCGAGAAGGACTGACCAGGGGCTCCGCCCCTGGACTCCAGGGTCCAGGGGCTGGGGCCACGGCCCCTTAGACGTACCGCTCCAGAATGGACGACTCGGCCAGCCGCGACAGCCCCTCGCGGACCGAGCGCGCTCGGGCCTCGCCCACGCCGTCCACCATCTGCAGATCGTCCACGCTCGCGGCCAACAGCTTCTGCAGGCCCCCGAAGTGCTCCACCAGCCGCTCGATGATGGCGCCCGGCAGCCGCGGCACCTTGGCCAGCAGCCGGAAGCCGCGCGGCGAGACGGCGGAGTCGAGGGTCTCGGGCGAGCCGGTGTACCCCAGGGCGCGGGCCACGATGGGGAGTTCGAGCAGCTCGGCGTGGGTCAGCCGGTCCAGCTCGGCGAGCGCGTCGGCCACCGTACGGGTGCGCTTGGCGGTCGGCTCGGGCACGTAGTCCCGCACCACCAGCTCGCGCTCGGGCTCCACGCCCGCGATCAGCTCGTCCAGCTGGAGGGAGAGCAGCCGGCCGTCGGTGCCCAGCTCGACCACGTACTCCGCGATCTCGGTGGCGATACGGCGGACCATCTCCAGCCGCTGCGCGACCGCGCTCACATCCCGGACGGTGACCAGATCCTCGATCTCCAGGGCCGAGAGCGTGCCCGCCACCTCGTCGAGGCGGAGCTTGTACCGCTCAAGCGTGGCCAGCGCCTGGTTGGCGCGGGAGAGGATCGCCGCCGAGTCCTCCAGGACCCGCCGCTGGCCGTCCACATACAGCGCGATCAGCCGCATCGACTGGCTGACCGAGACCACCGGGAAGCCGGTCTGGATGGAGACGCGCTGCGCGGTCCGGTGCCGGGTGCCGGTCTCCTCGGTGGGGATCGCCGCGTCCGGCACCAGCTGCACCCCGGCCCGCACGATCTTGGTGATGTCCTTGTCGAGCACCAGCGCGCCGTCCAGCTTGCACAGCTCGCGCAGCCGGGTCGCGGTGAACTCGACGTCGATGACGAAGCCGCCGGTGCACAGCGACTCGACGGTCTTGTCGGTGCCGAGCACGATCAGCCCGCCGGTGTTTCCCCGGAGAACGCGCTCGAGGCCGTCGCGCAGCGCCGTGCCGGGCGCGACCGCGCTCAGGGAGGCACGCATCAGCCCGTCGGCCTTGCCGGGTGCCGTTGCCCGGTCGCCTGCTGCCACTGCACTCCTCCGTCGCAAGGTCTGTCGGTGCCACGAGTCGCCCTGCCATGGCGGTGCGCGAGGCCACGTATGGGCGAGACCAGGGCAAAGTCTACCGGCGGCCACCGGCCTCCCGTGGGGTCTCCCGGCGTACGCCCGTAGGCGCCAGGCGGAGCGCGACTCCACCTGGGCCGCGCGCCACCCGGCTCGCCGACCCCTGCCGTACGCCCTCACCAGCGCACTCGGCCACGCTCCCGCCACCGCTCCGGTGACGCCTCGCCCACCATGTCAGCCCCGGTCGTCCGCCTCCACCCGTGCCTTCTCACCCCGCTCCCGGCGCCGCGGCAGCACCCGCAGCGCGTCCCCGATGTCCGCGACCTCCAGCACCCGCATCCCGTCCGGGATCCGGCCCGGGTCGCCCGGCACCAGGGCGTGGGTGAAGCCGAGCCGGGCCGCCTCCGACAGCCGCCGCTGCACCCCGGTGACCCGCCTGACCTCGCCCGCGAGCCCGACCTCGCCGATCGCCACCAGGTTCTTGGGCAGCGGGGTGTCACTGGCGGCGCTGGCCAGCGCGAGCGCCACGGCGAGGTCCGCGGCGGGCTCGGACAGCTTCACGCCGCCCACCGTGGCGCTGTAGATGTCCCGCTTGCCCAGCGCGCTGATCCGGCCGCGCTGCTCCAGCACGGCCAGCATCATCGAGACCCGGGAGGTCTCCAGACCGGAGGTGGTCCGGCGCGGCGAGGGGATCTGGGAGTCCACGGTGAGCGCCTGCACCTCGGCCACCAGCGGCCGGCGGCCCTCGAGGGTGACCGTCAGACATGTGCCCGGCACCGGCTCGTCACGGCGGGTGAGGAACAGCCCGGAGGGGTCGGCGAGCCCGGTGATGCCCTCGTCGTGCAGCTCGAAGCAGCCGACCTCGTCCGTCGCCCCGTAGCGGTTCTTCACCCCGCGGACCAGCCGCAGCCGGGCGTGCCGGTCGCCCTCGAAGTGCAGCACGACATCGACCAGATGCTCCAGCAGCCGGGGCCCGGCGATGGCGCCGTCCTTGGTGACATGGCCCACCAGCAGCGTGGACATCCCGCGCTCCTTGGACGCGCGGATGAGCGCCCCGGCCACCTCGCGCACCTGCGCCATCCCGCCCGGCGCGCCGTCGATCTCGGGCGAGGCGACGGTCTGCACCGAGTCCAGGACGAGCAGCGAGGGCTTGACCGAGTCCAGATGGCCGAGGACCGTGGAGAGGTCGGTCTCGGCGGCGAGGTAGAGATGCTCGCTCAGCGCGCCGATGCGGTCGGCGCGCAGCCGCACCTGACTCGCCGACTCCTCACCGGTGATGTAGAGCGTGCGGTGCTCCTCGGAGGCGGCCTTGGCCGCCACGTCCAGCAGCAGCGTGGACTTGCCGACCCCGGGCTCCCCGGCGAGCAGCACGACCGCGCCCGGGACCAGCCCGCCGCCGAGCACCCGGTCCAGCTCGTCCACGCCCGTGCCCCGCGCGGTGGCCTGACGGCCGTCCACCTGGCCGATGGGCAGGGCGGCCGAGGTGACCCGGCCGGGTGCGGTGGTGCGCACCGCGGGCGCCCCGTACTCCTCGACGGTGCCCCACGCCTGGCACTCCGGGCAGCGGCCGAGCCATTTGGCGGTGGTCCAGCCGCACTCCGTACAGCGGTAGGAGGGCCGGTCCTTGGCGGATGAGCGGGAGGAGCTACGGGCAGCCATGCCGTAACGCTAGCGCCGGCCACCGACAGAGCCGAACCGCGCCGGGCACATATCAGGTTATGGCCACCGGAGGGGGACACCTGTCCCCTTATGAGGGAGATGGTCACCCGTAAGGGTTAAAACTGTGCAAGTGGCGCGAGGAAGTCTGCATCATCCGCCTACCGTCGCCGGGTGATGAGCAGCAGGTCCGAGCACTCGACACAGACCACCGGCGCACAGCGGGCGCGGCGCCGTGCGCCCCGCTCCACCACCACCCGCCCCCAGCGGCCTCCGGAACGCTACGAGCCGTACCTGGACGGCCTGTTCACGTACTGCCTGTCGGCCCTGTGCGAGCACGACGCCGCGGCCGTCGCGGTGGGCGACGTACTGGCGGTGGCCGAGCGCCGCACCGGCCGGGGGCGGGGCCGGGTGACCGCGGAGGGCGAGCTGTCCCGCCCGTGGCTCTACGCGGTCGCCCGCTGGGCCTGTCTGCGCAAACTGGCCGAGCGCCGCGGCCGTACGGGGACGGACACCCCGGGCGACGGCGCCGCGGCCGAGCTGCCCGAGCCCATCGCCGCCCAGCGCCGCCGCGAACTGGCCGCGCTGGCCTGGCCGGAGGCCGCCGGGACCTCCGCCGAGCAGCGCGAGGCGCTCGAACTCGCGGTGCGCCACCGGCTGGGCCCCTCCGAGGTGGCCGCCGTGCTCGGCAAGGACCAGGAGGAGACCCGCGCCCTGCTCTCCAGCGCCGCCTGCGAGGTGGAGCGGACCCGCGCCGCGCTCGCCGTCGTCGAGCTCGGCCACTGCCCGGTGGTCGCGCGGCTCGCGGGCGACACCCAGGTGCTGCTTTCCGCCGCCCTCCGCCGCGAGCTGGTGCGCCATGTGGACGACTGCCGCGAGTGCCGCCGGATGGCCGAGCGGGCCACGGCCGACGGGCCCTGGCCCGGTACGGCGGCCGCGCCCGCCGAGCTCCCGGTGGTGGAGGCTCCCCGCGCCGCCGTGCACGCCGCACTGCTGGGCGCGCTGGGCGGACGGCCCGCCCGCGCGGGCGCCGGGCCCCGGTTCGACCGGCGCGGCTTTCCGCTGGAGCCCCAGGACCGGGCCGCCCGCCGCAGCCGGATGCGCAGCCGCGTCATGACCACGACGGTGGTCGCCACGGTCGTGGCGGCCCCGGTGCTCGCCCTGTGGGCCGCCTATCGGGGCGCCCCGCTCGCCGGTGACGAGCGCGACACGGACTCGGTGGCCGCCGCCGACGCGGACGGCGCGGACCAGGCCCCGGCCGGTCAGGACCGGCCCGCCCGTCGCTCCTACGAGCAGACCGGCAGCGCGCAGGACCGTTCCGGCACGCGGATCGGCTCCGGCCCGCGCAGCGCCAAGGCGGGCCGCGGGGCGTCGGATGTGTCGGTCGAGGTGATCGACGCGGACGGTGTGGCGGAGCGGCCGGGGCACAAGGGCGGCGAGGCATCCCGCCCGGACGGCTCCCCGGCCGGTGGCGGCCGCCCCGGGGATGGCTCCGGACCCTCCCGGCCCGCGCCAGGACCGGGGCGGCTCACGGTCACGGCCCATCCCGAGGGCGATGTGACGGTCATCACTCTCACCGCGTCCGGCGGTTCACCGGTGCACTGGTCGGCCTCCGCCGGGGCGCCCTGGCTCCAGCTGAACCACACGGCCGGGGTGCTGCGGCCCGGCGACTCCACGACCATCACGGTCTCGGTGGACCACGGTCGGGAGCCGGCCGGGCACTGGAGCGCGCGGGTCTCGGTGGACCCGGCGGGCGCGGTGGTGCTGATCGAGGGCCGGGGCGCGTCCCCCGAGCCCACGCCCAGCCCCACGGGCCCCTCCGGCCAGCCGACCCCGTCCCCGGGCGACCCGTCGCCCACACCCTCCGGCTCGCCCGCCGCGAAGCACTGACACGAGGCGCTCTCGCATGGCGCGTGGCATGGGCTCCGCCCCTGGACCCCCGGGGGTACGGAAGGCGCCCCGAAGGGGCGCGGGGAACTGCGCGACCAGCCACGACGGCGCGGCAGATGATCGACCGCAGGTCAGGGCGCAGCCCGCCGCAGGCGGCACGGCCTCGTCAGCCGTCCGGGTCCGACGGATCAGCCGGATCAGCCGGATCAGCCGGAACAACCAGATCAGCCGGAACAACCAGATCAGCCGGACCCACCGGAAGATCCGGATCAGCCGGATGCGGTGCCAGCAGCGGCAGCGACGACGCCATGCGCTGCTCGCACAGCTCGGACAGCCGGTCGTACCCGGCCTTGCCCATCAGCTCCGTGAGCTCCGGCCGGTACGACCGGAACACCGGCTCCCCGGCCCCGTGCGCCGAGGTGGCCGAGGTGCACCACCAGTGCAGATCGTGGCCGCCCGGCCCCCAGCCGCGCCGGTCGTACTCGCCGATGGTGACCCGCAGCACCCGGGTGTCGTCCGGTCGGTCAATCCAGTCGTAGGACCGGCGCACCGGCAGCTGCCAGCACACATCCGGCTTGGTCTCCAGGGGCTCGCGCCCCTCCCGCAGGGCCAGGATGTGCAGCGCGCAGCCCGCGCCGCCCGCGAAGCCCGACCGGTTCTGGAAGATGCACGAGCCCTTATGGCGCCGGGTCTGCCGCTCGCCGTCGTCGTCCACCTGCACCCACCCCGAGGCGTGCCCTTCGTCGTGGAACTGCCAGATCTCCGGGGTCAGCCGGGCCATATGGCGTCCGACCCGCGCCTCGTCGTCCTCGTCCGAGAAGTGCGCGCCCAGCGTGCAGCAGCCGTCGCTTGCCCGCCCCGCCTGGATGCCCTGGCAGCCCTGGCCGAAGATGCAGGTCCACTTGGAGGTCAGCCAGGTCAGATCGCATCGGAAGAGCTGCTCGTCGTCGGCCGGATCGGGGAATTCGACCCATGCGCGGGCGAAGTCCAGGCCGACCTCGTCCTCGGTGCTCGGGGCGTCCTCGGCGCCCTCCGCCCCGGACGGCATCGGCTCCTGGGCCGCCCACTCCAGGGCGGCCTTCCGGCGTTTGTCCTGCTTCGCCTTTTTCGTCTTTGCCACGGTGCAAGGGTAGGCGCCTTCGGCGAAAACCCGGAGGTGGGGACCGCGCACGTCCCCGGCGTGGCTCATGCGCGAGAACGGGGAGGACCTGTGCATGACACCGAGGTGGGAGCAGTAGCGTTCACGCTATGAGACTCGGTGTCCTCGACGTGGGTTCGAATACGGTTCATCTGCTCGTGATGGACGCCCATCCCGGCGCGCGCCCGCTGCCCGCGCATTCGCACAAGGCCGAACTGCGGCTGGCCGAACTCCTCGACGGGCACGGGGCCATCGGCCCCGACGGCGTCGACCGTCTGATCGCGGTGGTCATGGAGGCGCTGGAGGCGGCCGAGGACAAGGGCGTCGAGGACGTCCTGCCGTTCGCGACCTCCGCCGTCCGCGAGGCGTCCAACGCCGATGAGGTCCTGGCCCGGGTCGCCGAGGAGACCGGCGTACGGCTCCAGGTGCTCAGCGGCGCGGACGAGGCGCGGCTCACCTTCCTGGCCGCCCGCCGCTGGTTCGGCTGGTCCGCGGGGAAGCTGCTGGTCCTGGACATCGGCGGCGGTTCGCTGGAGATCGCGTACGGCATGGACGAGGAACCCGACGCGGCGGTCTCGCTGCCGCTGGGGGCCGGCCGGCTGACCGGGTCCTGGCTGGCCGCTGATCCGCCCGACCCGGCGGACGTACGGGCCCTGCGGCGCCATGTGCGGGCCGAGATCGCCCGGAGCGTCGGCGACTTCAGCCGTCATGGGGCGCCGGACCATGTGGTGGCCACTTCCAAGACCTTCAAGCAGCTGGCCAGGATCACCGGCGCCGCGCGCTCCGCCGAGGGACTGTACGTGGAGCGCCGGCTCACCCGCCGGGCGCTGGAGGAGTGGGTGCCGAAGCTGGCCGCCATGCCCACTCAGGAGCGGGCCGAGCTGCCCGGGGTCTCCGAGGGCCGGGCCGGACAGCTCACGGCCGGGGCGCTGGTGGCGGAGGCCGCGATGGACCTGTTCGACGTGGAGCAGCTGGAGATCTGCCCATGGGCGCTGCGCGAGGGCGTGATCCTCCGCCGCCTGGACCACCTGCCCACCTGACCAGCTGCCCCCACCTGACCACCTGCCCCCACCTGACCACCTACCCACCTGCCCACCCGGCCACGGAGCGTGACCGGGGCCGGAAAGCGGCGGCCGTTCAGCCGCAAAGGCCGCCGCGGTTCGGTTGCGGAGAGCAGCCGCCGTACGCTGTCCCTCGTGACAGAGCCAGTGGTGCGCATCCCGGATGCGAAGGTCGCGCTGTCCACAGCCTCGGTCTATCCGGAGTCGACGGCGACGGCCTTCGAGATCGCGGCACGGCTGGGCTACGACGGCGTCGAGGTCATGGTGTGGACCGATCCGGTCAGCCAGGACATCGAGGCGCTGCGTCGGCTCTCGGACTACCACCAGGTGCCGATCCTCGCCGTGCACGCCCCCTGTCTGCTGATCACCCAGCGGGTCTGGTCGACCGACCCGTGGGTGAAGCTGCAGCGGGCGAGGGCGGCGGCCGAGAAGCTCGACGCGTCCACCGTCGTGGTCCACCCGCCGTTCCGATGGCAGCGGGCGTACGCCCGCGAGTTCGTCCGCGGAATCTGGCGGATGGCGGATGAGACCGATGTGCGGTTCGCGGTCGAGAACATGTATCCGTGGCGCTATCGCGACCGCGAGATGCTGGCCTACGCCCCGGGCTGGGACGTCACCCAGGACGACTACCGCCACTTCACGATCGACCTGTCGCACACCGCCACCGCCCGTACGGACGCGCTGGAGATGGCGGACCGCATGGGCGACCGGCTGGCCCATCTCCACCTCGCCGACGGCCAGGGCTCCAACAAGGACGAGCACCTGGTGCCGGGGCGCGGCACCCAGCCCTGCGCCGAGCTGCTGGAACGGCTCGCGACCGGCGGTTTCGACGGCAATGTGGTCGTCGAGGTCAACACCCGGCGTGCCATGTCCACGACCGAGCGCGAGGCCGATCTGGCGGAGGCCCTGGCCTTCACCAGGCTGCACCTCGCCTCGCCGACCTCGCACACCCGGCGGAGCAGGGCGGTGCCCGGTTCATGACCGCCGCCGCATCCGGGTCCGCCACACCACCGCGCAAGCGCGGCCGTCCGGCCCGTACGAGCACCTCAGACGGCCCCGCCGCCCGCGACCGGATCCTGATCGCGGCGCGCAACGAGTTCGCCGAGCGCGGCTACGACAAGACCTCGATCCGCGGCATCGCCAAGGCCGCTGAGGTGGACCCGGCGCTGGTCCACCACTACTTCGGCACCAAGGAGCAGGTCTTCGAGGCCGCCATCGAGCTGATCTTCGCCCCCGCCATGGGCGTCCCGGACGCGGTGCACGGCAGCCGGGAGGGCGCGGGCGAGCGGATGGCCCGCTATATGTTCGGCATCTGGGAGAACCCGGTCAGCAGGCTGCCGCTGCTCGCCGTGATGCGCTCGGCGCTGACCAACGAGAC
This sequence comes from Streptomyces iranensis, assembly GCF_017874715.1. GTDB lineage: Bacteria > Actinomycetota > Actinomycetes > Streptomycetales > Streptomycetaceae > Streptomyces > Streptomyces iranensis. The sequence continues at coordinate 101,025 of NZ_JAGGLR010000035.1, forward strand.
CGCCGCCGTGGTGCTGCGCGGCATGATCGAGCGCCGGGTGCTGGTGCGGATGGCGGGTGAGCTGGACGTCCCGAACCCCGAGTTCCGGGCCCAGCTCGCGGCCGGGCATCTGATCGGGATCGCGATGCTGCGGTATGTGATCCGGATGGAGCCGATGGCCTCGGCGGAGGCGGACGACATCGTGGCCATGGTGGGGCCCACTCTGCAGCGCTATCTGACCGAGAGCTGATCGGAAGCCTGACCGGCCGGGCGCGAACGGGCCGATCGCTGACCGAGCGCCGATCGGTCCGTTCCGCTCAGTGACCCGGCCGTCTCTGGATCCGGACGGACCATCCGGATCCGTGGGCACAGGCGTAGGCTCAGAAGACTCCGATCCGATCCGCAGGACCACGTATCACGAGGGAGCCGAGCATCGTGCCCGAGCTGAGGTCTCGTACCGTCACCCACGGCCGCAACATGGCGGGCGCCCGCGCCCTTATGCAGGCTTCCGGCGTAGCGCGCGAGGACTTCGGCAAGCCGATCGTCGCCGTCGCCAACAGCTTCACCGAGTTCGTGCCCGGCCACACCCACCTCCAGCCGGTCGGCCGGATCGTCAGCGAGGCGATCCACGCTGCGGGCGGCATTCCGCGCGAGTTCAACACCATCGCCGTGGACGACGGCATCGCCATGGGCCACGGCGGGATGCTCTACAGCCTCCCCTCCCGCGACCTGATCGCCGACTCCGTGGAGTACATGGTCGAGGCGCACTGCGCCGACGCGCTGATCTGCATCTCCAACTGCGACAAGATCACCCCCGGGATGCTGATGGCCGCGATGCGGCTCAACATCCCGACCGTCTTCGTCTCCGGCGGCCCCATGGAGGCGGGCCGGGCCACGCTCGTCGACGGCACCGTCCGCAAGCTGGACCTGATCAACGCGATCTCGGACGCGGTCAACGAGAGCGTCTCGGACGAGGACATCCTCCGCATCGAGAACAACGCCTGTCCGACCTGCGGCTCCTGTTCCGGCATGTTCACCGCCAACTCGATGAACTGCCTGACCGAGGCGATGGGCCTCTCCCTGCCGGGCAACGGCTCGGTGCTGGCCACCCACACCGCCCGCAAGGCGCTCTACGAGACCGCCGGCCGTACGGTCGTGGAGATCACCAAGCGCCACTACGAGCAGGACGACGAGACGGTTCTGCCGCGCTCCATCGGCTCCCGGGCCGCCTTCGAGAACGCCATGGCGCTCGACATCGCCATGGGCGGCTCGACCAACACGATCCTGCATCTGCTGGCCGCCGCCCAGGAGGCCGGTCTGGACTACGACCTCAAGGACATCGACGCGGTCTCCCGCCGGGTGCCCTGCCTCGCCAAGGTCGCCCCGAACGTCGCCCCCGGCGGCACGTACTACATGGAGGACGTGCACCGCGCGGGCGGCATCCCGGCGATCCTCGGCGAGCTGTTCCGCGGCGGGCTGCTGAACGAGGACGTCCACTCCGTGCACAGCTCCTCGCTCGCCGACTGGCTCAAGACCTGGGACGTGCGCGGCGGTTCGCCGTCCGCCGAGGCCATCGAGCTGTGGCACGCGGCCCCCGGCTGCAAGCGCTCCGCCACCGCCTTCTCGCAGTCCGAGCGCTGGGACTCCCTGGACACGGACGCCACCGGCGGCTGCATCCGCGACATGGAGCACGCCTACTCCAAGGACGGCGGGCTCGCCGTCCTCAAGGGCAATCTGGCCGTCGACGGCTGTGTGGTGAAGACCGCGGGCGTGGACGAGTCCGTCTGGACCTTCGAGGGCCCGGCCGTGGTCTGCGAATCCCAGGAGGAGGCCGTCGAGCGGATCCTGGGCAAGCAGGTCAAGGAGGGCGACGTGGTCGTCATCCGCTACGAGGGCCCCAAGGGCGGCCCCGGAATGCAGGAGATGCTCTACCCGACCTCCTTCCTCAAGGGCCGCGGCCTGGGCAAGGCATGTGCGCTGGTCACCGACGGCCGCTTCTCCGGCGGCACGTCGGGCCTTTCCATCGGCCACGCCTCGCCGGAGGCGGCGTCCGGCGGCACGATCGCCCTGGTCCGGGACGGCGACCGGATCCGCATCGACATCCCCGGCCGCTCCATCGACCTCCTGGTGAGCGAGGAGGAGTTGGCGGCCCGCCGTGAGGAGCTCGGTGGCGTCTACGCCCCGGAGAACCGCGAGCGCAAGGTGTCCACCGCGCTGCGCGCCTACGCGGCGATGGCCACCAGCGCGGACAAGGGCGCGGTCCGCGACATCAGCCAACTGGGCTGACCTCGCGCCGCGGCATCAGCCGCCCCGGCTGACGTCGCGCGGCAGCCGCCTCGGCTGACCTCCCTACCGCATCAGCCGCCCCGGCTGACGTCCATTCCGGACGCCTCCAGGGTGTCGTATCCGTAGACCGTGGTGAGGGCGTCCCCGCTCAGCGTCAGTTCGGCGGGGATGCCACCGGGGTCCGTACGCGCCTTGGTCCGCCACAGCACCCGGCCGTCCCGGCGGTCCAGCGCGACCACCCGGCCCGCGGCGGTGGCCAGATACAGGGCGTTCCGGCGCCCGGACACCACGGGCGGGCCCAGCCACTCCACCTGCGTCGCCTTGCCCCACAGCCGCTTTCCGGCCGTGGTGACGGCGGTGACCTCGCCGTTCTGCCGGACGAAGTAGAGCGTGTCGCCCACCAGGGCGGGCGTGATCTGCTGGGCGGAGAGCCCCTCGGGCAGCTTCACCCGGCGCTGCCGTCCCCCGTCCGTGCCGAGGAACAGCAGATCGGTGTAGTCGTCGGTGTCATGCTCGCGCTGCTCCAGATAGAGGAGGTCGCCGGAGCGCTCGGCGAGGAAGGAGCCCACGTAGACGGTGCCGATCCGCCGGGGTGCTCCCGTGGTGGGGGAGAGGGTGTAGAGCCCGCTCGGAACGGCCGGGTCGCCCCGGTCCTCCAGCGGCCCGCAGTCCGCGAGGGGGCGTCCGGCCACCACATCCGGACCGCAGGTCAGCCCGTGACCGACCCGGCGCGACCAGAGCGTGCGGCCGGTGCGCACGTCCACCGCCTGGAACGTCTCCTGGTCCCAGCTCTGGGTGAGCACGGCCGGGTGGTCCCCTCGCTGGAACACCGCCCCCTGGTAGGCGCTGCCGACATCGGTCCGCCAGACCCGCTCACCGTCGCTGGTGCGGTAGCCCTCCAGCCGGGCCGTGCCGTCCGACTTCTCCACGGTGCCCAGTACGAGACCGCCCGCCACTCCGATCAGCTCGCTCGGCTTCGCCGACCGGTGCCACGCCACCCGTCCCCGGACGTCCAGCCGGGTCAGGGCGATCCCGGAACCACCGCAGTACAGATCCGTGCCCGAGGGCAGACAGCGGCGGCCGGTCGGCCCGCTGACCGAGCGCGGAGCGCCATTGGCACTGGTCACGATGTCGGCGTCGGGTCCGGCGAGGGTGCGCTGCCAGGGGCGCCAGCCGGACGGGAGCGAGCCGTTCCCCGACGAGCGGGTGGTGGGGCGGGCATCCGGCTCGCCCCCGGGTCCGGATCCGGCCCGGAGGAAGACGACCGTCCCCACCATCGCGGCGACCAGGCCCGCGGCCGCGGCGGCGATCACCAGGGGGCGGCGGGTCAGATAGCCGCGGCCCGGCGCACGGCCGACTTCGGTCGGCACGGCGGCGTCGCCCTCGTCGCCCTCGCCGGTGCCGCCGTCCGCGTCCGTGACGTCCTTACGGTCGTCGTCACCGCCCTTACTGTCGTCACCGTCGTCCTCGGGCAGCGTCCGCAGCCGCTCCAGCAACTCGTCCAGCCCGGGTCGCGCGGGCGCGTCCTTGCTCAGGCAGTCCGCGACCGCGTCACGCAGCGGCCCGGTCACCGCGTCCAGCGCCGGGGGCTCGTACACCACGTGATAGGCGGTCATATAGGGGCTGTCCGCGTCGAACGGGCTCTGGCCGGTCGCCGCGTACACCAGCACCGTCGCCAGCGAGAACACATCGGACTCCGGCCCGACCTCGCGCGGATCGCGCAACTGCTCCGGCGACATGAACGGGGGCGTGCCCATGACCCGGCCCGTCATGGTCAGCGTCTGGTGGTCGGCCGCCCGGGAGATGCCGAAGTCGATGACGCGGGGGCCCTCGTCGGACAGCACGATGTTGGCCGGTTTCAGATCCCGGTGCACCACCCCCGCCCGGTGGATGTCCCGCAGCGCCTCGACCAGCCCGATCGCCAGCCGTCGCAACTCGGCGCCGCGCAGCGGACCGCCCGCCGCGACCCGCTCGGCGAGGGTCCGGCCGGGGACGTACGAGGTCGCCATCCACGGCAGCACGGCATCGGGGTCCGCGTCCACGACGGCCGCGGTGAACGCGCCGCTGACCCGCCGGGCGGCCGCGACCTCCTGCCGGAACCGCACCCGGAACTCGTCGTCGTCGGCGAACTGCTGATGCACCACCTTCAGCGCCAGCCGCCGCCCCGAAGGCGACCGGGCCAGATACACCGTGCCCATCCCGCCACGGCCGAGCCGCCGCTCGAGTGCGTAGCCTCCGATGGACTCCGGGTCCCCGGCGCGCAGTGCCATTTCCTGTCTTCTCCCACCGACCCACGATCCGGCGGTCACTCTAGGCCCGGCTCGCGCCAAGGGCCCGTGACGCCGCTCACCAACCGGCCGGATTCCGCCCGTCCACGGCGAAGAGCGTGCCGTCCGGGGCCGTCGCGAACACCTTGCCGTCCGCCACCACGGGCGCGGGCATCAGATCCAGGAAGCCCTGACCGGCCGCGCCGCCGCGCGAGCGGGTCTCGCCGATCACCTCGCCCCGCTGGGCGTCCACGGCCAGCAGCCGGCCGTCCGCCGCCGAGAAGTACAGCCTGCCGTCCGCCGCCACCAGCGGCGAGGCGTTGGAGACCGAGGTCTCCAGGCGCCAGAGCCGCGACCGCGCCGAGCCCTCGCGCGCGGTGTCGACGGCCACCAACCCGCCGTCCGTGCCCAGCACGTACACCCGGTCGCCGCTGGTGACGGCGCTGATCGCGGACACCGGCGCGGACAGCGCGACCCGCCGGGCCGCGCGCCGCTCCGGGTCGTAGCGCACGACAGCGGTGGTACTGGTCCGGGTGTCCGTCTCGGTCAGCAGCAGCACGCCGTCGGGGCCGCTTCCGGCCGGGGTGAGGTTGCCGCTGAGCGAGGCGTGCCAGCGCGTCGTACCGCGCACCGTGTCCACGGCCGTGACCAGCGTGTGCGAGCCGTCGCCCGCGGTGGTCACGGCGTACGCGGTGCGGCCGTCGCCGTACGAGAAGAAGGCGGGCCGGGCGTGGCCGGGCAGCCGATGGCTCCAACGCTCCTTGTCCGTCGCCCCGTTCACCGCCGTGACCATGCCGTCCGGCGTGACCAGCAGCACGGTGTCGCCCGAGGAGTAGACCCCGCCCTGGTAGCGGGACACATCGCGGCTCCAGCGGACGCGGTGGGTCGTGGGGTCGAGCGCGCGCAGCCGCCCGCCGTCCGGGGACACCGTCCGCACCAGACCGCCCGCGACCACGGGGGCGGAGATCGTCGCGCCGTCACCGGGGCGCGCCGCCGCGGACGGCCGTGACCAGACCACGCGGCCGTCGTCCGGATCGACCCGGGCGGTCTCGACGCCGTGCCGGGCGCAGTACAGCGCGCCCGCTCCGTACGAGCAGAACGCGGGCCGTGCCCCCGAGCCCGCGGCCTTTCCGACGTCCAGCCCGGTCGTCCAGGGGCGCCACGCCTCCGCGGTCGCCGCGCTGATCCGCGGCCGGCCGCCGCCGGAGGAGTCCGTGCCGTCGAACGGGCGCAGAGCGACGACCGTGCCCGCACCGAGCAGTACGACGGCCGCGAACCCGGAGAGGGCCCACCGCCGGATCCCCCGGCGCCGCGCCACGGGCTGGTCCGCCCCCGACTCGGCCTGGTCCGCGGCCGGTTCCGGCTCGGAAGCCGCCTTCACATGCGTATCGGGATCCACCGGATCGGTGGCCACCGGATCGGAGGCCACCGGATCGGGATCCACTGGATCAGGGGCCGCCGTCTCGGCAAGGGCCGCCTTCACATGCGTATCCGTGGTGCCGTCGTCCTGCCCCCAGCGTCCACCCGGCAGCGAGTGCGGCTCCGGCGTGCGCTGCTGCGGCACCAGCGGCACGGGTCCGCGCGGCGCCGGCGACCGGGGTCCGCGGACGGCACGCAACACCGTCATCAGGGCGTCGGGCGTGGGGCGGTCCTCGGGGTTCTTGGCCAGACACCGCTGGATCAGTGGCAGCAGCTCATCCGGCACCCCCGCCAGATCCGCCTCGTCGTGCACCACCTGGTACGCCACGATGTACGGACTCTCGGACTCGAACGGCCCCCGCCCGGTGGCCGCGTGCACCAGCACCGACCCCAGCGCGAACACGTCCGCCGCCGGTCCCACCGCCCGCGGCCGCTGGAACTGCTCCGGCGCCATGAACGGCGGGGTGCCGATCAACTTGCCCGTCTCGGTGCGCAGTTCGCTGTCGGACGGCCGGGAGATGCCGAAGTCGATGACCTTCGGGCCGTCCGCCGCGAGCAGCACATTGCTCGGCTTGAGATCGCGGTGCACCACGCCCGCCCGATGGATGTCCCGCAGCGCCTCGGCGAGCCCCGCCGCCAGCCGCACCATCTCGTCCGGCGCCAACGGCCCGCTCCGCTTGACGTGTTCGGCGAGCGTCGGGCCGGGGATGTAGAGGGTGGCCATCCAGGGCCTGGGCCCCTCCGGGTCGGCATCCACCACGGGCGCCGTGAACGCGCCGCTGACCCGCCGGGCGGCCGCCACCTCCTGCCGGAACCGCGCCCGGAACTCGGGGTCTTCGGCCAACCCGGCATGGACGACCTTCACCGCGAGCCGCCGCCCCGAGTGCGAACGGGCCAGATGCACCACGCCCATGCCACCGGATCCGAGGCGCGCCTCGAGCTGGTACTGCCCGGCGTACTCCGGATCCTCCGCTTCCGGGCCCGTCCCGGCTCTGTGCACCGGCGGCATGCCCCACCCCCGTGAATTCGGCCGCATTCGCGACTCGGCGAGCCTAGTCGATGACACGTGCGAGCCTTGTTAGCCTCCGCATGTCGTGTCACTTCACACGACATATGCACAACTTCGGAAAGAAGTTCAACGGGGGAGGGGCCGACATGGCCATCGAAGAGACCGCGGACACCGTAGCCACCACCGACGCCACGGACACCGTCGCGGACACGGTGGAAACCACCGCCGGAGCGATCACCTATCCGGTCGCGCCCGGGTACCAGCTGAACGTCCGCAGCGGTCCCGGCACCAACCACCGGCTCGTGAAGGTGCTGCCGTACAACAGCCGGGTCCCCATCCGCTGCCAGCGGCACGGTCAGAAGGTCTCGGGGCCGTACGGCACCTCGGACATCTGGGACAACATCGCCCCGGGCCAGTACGTATCCGACGCGTATGTGAAGACCGGCAGCGACGGCTTCGTCACCGTGCCCTGCGGCTGACCCACGAGCCCGGCCGGAGCGCAGCCGGCCCCCGGCACCGCGAGTGCGGCGCCGGGGGCCGGGCGACGGGAAGGCGTCTCCCTCTGTAGGCGTCTCCCCCTATATATGGGTTACGCCGGGATGCGGTCCTCGAGGGCGGCGTCCCGCTTGACCACCGCGTTGTGCCGCTCGGTCCAGGTGGCCAGCGCCATCTCGCAGGCGTGGTCCACATGGCGCAGCCCGGTCAGGTCGAGCTCCACCTCGCGCTCACGGGGCAGCCCCTCCAGCTCGTCCAGCAGCTTGGGCAGCCGCAGGAAGGTCGCGTTGCCGCGCACCCGGACGTGCAGGGGCTTCTCTCCGGCGTCGGCGCCGGCGCCGTCCTCGCGCCCGGTGACCTCGACATGCACATGCGAGGTCTCCCAGGCGGTCTTGGCCACGGCCATCAGCAGACCGATGATCACGCCCTCGAACATATTGGTGATCACGATCGCGCCGGCGGTGACGATCAGGATGATCGCCTCACCCCGGTGGCTCTTCCACAGCGGCACCAGATCCTTGGTCGGGATCAGCTTCCAGCCGGAGTACACCAGCACACCGGCGAGCGTCGCCACCGGGATGATGCCCAGCGCCGAGGGGAAGAGCACCGCGAAGACCAGCAGCCACACACCGTGCAGCACCCGCGACGCCTTCGTCTTCGCACCGGCCTGCACATTGGCCGCGCTCCGCACGATCACCGCGGTCATCGGCAGCGCACCGAGCAGACCGCACACCGTGTTGCCCGCGCCCTGCGCCATCAGCTCCTTGTTGTAGTCGGTGCGCGGACCGTCGTGCAGCCGGTCCACGGCCGCGGCGCTGAACAGGCTCTCGGCGGAGGCGATCAGCGTGAACGCGAGCACGGTGCCGATGACGCCCACCTCGGCGAGGGCCTGGAACTCACCCCCGCCGGGCGGCTGGATGGCGTCCAGCAGACCCTTGACCTCGACCCGCGCGATCGGCAGGTCGAAGATCGCGGTCGCGGCCGTGGCGAGTGCGACGGCCGCCAGCGGCGCGGGCAGCACCTTGGCGCCCTGGCGGAAGCGCGGCCACAGCACCAGGATGACGATCGTCCCGGCGCCCACGGCGACCGCCTTCAGGGCGTCCGAGGAACCGGCCACATCCCCGATGAGCCCCGGAATGCTGAAGATCTTGTCGAGCCCGCTGCTCGGGGCCTTGGTGTCGGCGAGCGCGTACAGCTGTCCGGCGATCAGCACCAGGCCGATGCCCGCGAGCATGCCCTGCACCACGGCGACGGAGATCGCCCGGAACCATCGGCCGAGGCCGAGCGCGCCCATGGCCAGCTGGAGCAGTCCGGAGATGAGGACGAGGACGCCGAGCGCGGCGACGCCGTATTGCTCCACGGCCTCGTAGACCAGGACGGTCAGACCGGCGGCCGGGCCGGACACCTGCAGGCTGCTGCCCGGCAGGAAGCCGGTGACCAGCCCGCCGACGATGCCGGTGATCAGGCCGAGCTCGGCCGGCACACCGGAGGCGACCGCCACCCCCACGCACAGGGGGACGGCCACCAGGAAGACGACGAGAGAAGCGGTGAAGTCGGCGCGGAAGGTTCCGGCGCCGGATGAGCCTGAGGTGCCTCCGGCACCACGGAAACGGTCAAGGAGATTTCGCATGAGGGTTGCCTCCAGTGCGCCCCGTCACCGGCTCATGGGCAGGCGGGGGCACGGCATAGCGCTACGTCAGTGGGATCGATGGAATCGGTCGCTGGCGGTTGAGATCGCTTGCTGCGAGACGCGTGAAAAGCGTTGAGAAATGCGTGAGACGGACCGCCGGGCTACGGCGGTGTAGCTCTCAGCAGCGGAAGATCTGGAGGATGACGGGCAGCTCGCCCGATCTCGACACCGGAACGGCTTGCCGTCCGGTGACCGAGGTGGAGATGGCGGTACGCGGCGCTGGAACACCGGCATCGCAACCGCACACACATCCGTATTTGCCGCTCGGTGTGGGAGCGGTGAGCGGGGCCCTTCCGCGGAGCCCCTTGCAATCTTCAGTTCCGTGGTCGCCGTGCGCGGATACCAATGATTCGGTGGTCGGCCGCGGATCGGCTGATGCGGTGGCGCTGACCGTTTCGGGATGGATGACCTGCGCGGACGCGGAATCGGCCGCGATGAAGAGGGCGAGCAACACGGCAACCGCCGTTACCAGTGCGTGAGCGGTATGCCGGATCGTCCTCACCATCGCCCCCTTCCCGTACGTATAGACACCGAGCCCTATTGTGTCCATGAGACTGTGACCATTTGCAAGTCGATATGTAACCGACTTGTGAACTTGGAGTCATCGAACAGGACTGTTTCGTTCCGGGCGCCCTGGTCGGCGCGGGCGCAAAGCGGCCTCCCCGTCACGCCGGATGGCGCGTAAAAATTAATTCATCGAACAATGAATAAGAAATTCATAAGAGCCAGGAGGAATGGGCCACCCGTGCGAGGATGGCGGAGAACACCTACGCAGCACACGCACAAGCCGCACAGGCATGAGGAGAGCCGCACCATGACGGAGAAGGTCGCCGTGCTCGGCACGGGAAAGATCGGCGAAGCCCTTCTCAGCGGAATGATCCGAGGCGGCTGGTCGCCGTCCGACCTGCTGGTCACGGCCCGCCGCCCCGAGCGCGCCGAGGAGCTCCGGTCGCGCTACGGCGTCGAGGCCGTCTCCAACGCCGAGGCCGCCAAGGCCGCCGAGACCCTCATCCTCACCGTCAAACCGCAGGACATGGGCGCCCTGCTCGACGAGCTCGCCCCGCACGTCCCCGCCGACCGGCTGGTCGTCTCCGGCGCCGCCGGCATCCCCACCTCCTTCTTCGAGGTGCGCCTGGCCGCCGGCACCCCGGTCGTCCGGGTCATGACCAACACCCCGGCGCTGGTCGACGAGGCCATGTCCGTCATCTCGGCGGGCAGCCACGCCAACGAGGAGCACCTCGCCCACACCGAGGCGATCTTCGGCGGCGTCGGCAAGACGCTGCGCGTGCCCGAGTCCCAGCAGGACGCCGCGACCGCGCTCTCCGGCTCCGGCCCGGCCTACTTCTACTTCCTCGTCGAGGCGATGACCGACGCGGGCATCCTGCTGGGCCTGCCCCGCGACAAGGCCCATGACCTGATCGTCCAGGCGGCCATCGGCGCGGCGGTGATGCTGCGCGACAGCGATCAGCACCCGGTCAAGCTGCGCGAGGCCGTGACCTCCCCGGCGGGCACCACCATCAACGCCATCCGCGAACTGGAGAGCCACGGGGTGCGCGCCGCGCTGATCGCCGCGCTGGAGGCGGCCCGCGACCGCAGCCGCGAGCTCGCCTCCGGCAACAGCTGACGGAGAGCCCGACGAAGAGCCCGACGGAGAGCCTGACGAAGAGCCGCTTCGCTCAGGCGGGCGGCAGCAGCCCGACCGCCGCATACGCCTCGTCCACCCGGGGCCGGGCCAGCCCACGCGCCCGCTCGGCCCCGGCCCGCAGCACCCCGTCCACATACGACGGGTCGGCGCACAGCTCGGCGTGCCGGGACTGAAGCGGACGCAGCACCTCCAGCACCGCCTCCGCCGTGGCCCCCTTCAGCGCCCCGTACGAGCTGAACTCGTCGGCCAGCGCCTCCGGCTTGCCATCCGTGCACGAGGCGAGAACGTCCAGCAGATTGGCCACCCCCGGCTGCTCCGCCCGGTCGTACCGCACCTCGGTACCGCTGTCCGTGACCGCCCGCATGACCTTCTTCCGCACCACATCCGGCTCGTCGAGCAGATAGACGATGCCCGCCGTCTCCGCGTGCGACTTCCCCATCTTCGAGGTCGGATCCTGCAGATCCATCACCCGCGCCGAGACCCGCGGATTGGTGGCCCGGGGCACGGTGAAGACCGGTCCGTACCGCTGGTTGAAGCGCTGCGCCAGATCCCGGGCCAGCTCCACATGTTGCGTCTGGTCCTCGCCGACCGGCACCTCATGCGTTCCGTAGACGAGGATGTCGGCCGCCATCAGCGCCGGATAGGTGAGCAGTGACAGCCGTACGCTCCCCCCTCTCGCCTGCTCCCGCGCGGACTTCTCCTTGTACTGGATCATCCGCCGCATCTCGCCGTCGGTGGCCGTGCACTCCATGAGATAGGACAGCCGCGCGTGCTCATCCACATGGCTCTGGACGAACAGCGTGCAGAGCTCGGGATCGAGCCCCGAGGCGAGCAGCAGTGTGGCGGCCTGCCGGGTGAGCCGCCGCACCCGCGCCGGATCGTGCTCCACCGTGAGTGCGTGCAGATCGACGACGCAGAACAGCGCGTCGGCGCGGTGCTGGTCCTCCTGGACCCACCGGCGTACGGCCCCGAGGTAGTTGCCGAGGGTCAGATGTCCGCTCGGTTTGATCCCACTGAAGATCCGGCGCCGTGCCGTCTTCGTCTCTGTCATCTCTCCGCGTCTCCCGCTGTGTCGGGACCGCCGACCCGGTCGGCCGGGATTCGCGGGAGGGAGAAACGCGAACGGCCGCCGGAGCGGCGGCCGTGGTTGCGCATGTGCTTGATAAGGGGCGGCCGCCGTCAGGCGGCCCACCACCGTGGGTGAACACATGCGCTCGTCATGCCATAGACAGTACGCCCTGACGGGGGGTCCGGCCATGGGTTTGATGGTCCTCGGGGCGTCGTGTAGTGTTCACCGAGTTGCCACGGAGCCCTACGGGGAAACGCGGCGACCATCGAGCCGCACCGGCGGCAAACCACTACTGCACGGCCCCTCATCGGGATGGATTTCGGCATGCCGGAATTCGGACCGGGGAACTCGATTATGAGCATCCGGGGGAATCCGCTAAAGTAGTGGACACGCCGGAAGGCGCGAAAGACCCCGCTCCAGCAGGGGGCCGGAAACGGAATTCGGATCGGAAACGACCGGAAATCGGAT
>NZ_JAGGLR010000036.1 GCF_017874715.1 Streptomyces iranensis
AATCCGGCGTGGGGACCGGAGTCGTAGTCGGCGGTGATCTTCGCCCCGTTCTGGGGGATCTTCCCGTGCCGGTCGTCGCCGAAGTGGATCGTGCCACTGCGCGGCTCGAAGGTGTAGACGAGGTCGTCGGCCCCCGCCGAGGAGAGATCGGCGACCTCGTGCCATGTGGTGTCATCGACGCGGATGGTCTGGGTTTTGGGGGTGACGGGTGGGTACCAGACGGTGAAGGTCTGGTTCGGTTGGCCGTTGCTGACCGAGGCGGAGGGGCGGTGGTCGGTGGGCGTTCCGACACGCTGGCGCTTTTGCCGTTGGGTGCCGCCGAAGGCGTACTGCCGCATGGCCTTGTCGTCGTCCGCGCTCATCCAGTAGCGCTGGTACTTGCCGAACAGTTCGTTGCCGATTTCCCAGTGGCCTACGCCGTAGGGCTCTGGGTGGCCGTTCCGCGCTCGCAGGTCGCCCCACTTGGTGCCCTGTGGGGCGTTCATGTAGGCGACCCAGTCGGCGATCTCGTCCGGGGTCGAGTTGGCGAACGGCGCCATGATCTCCGGCGTCGCGCCGACCTGCCGGATGAAGGCCATGTACTCGTCCGGCCCGAACCGGCTGTCGACGGTGGCGCCCTGCTTTCCCTCCACCTGGCGGGCCCGGTCCGCTTGCGGGCCTATGGCGCCTTTCCAGTTGAAGAGGTTGGACGAGGTGCCGCCGGGATAGCGGATCATCCCGATCCCGGACTTCTTCATCTTTTCGACGATGCCGGGGGCCGGGCGGTTGTGTTTCGAGTCCCACATCCCGAAGGCGTCGTCGTACCACTTGGCCCCGTTCACCCCGGTCATGTACGGGCTCACCTTGAACGATCGCCGCTGGGCGTCGATGGCGACGACCGGCTCACCACCCGAGCCGCTGGTCCCCTGCGCGTCCTCGGGGGTGCATCCGGTGCCCATGACACCGGCCGCCACCGCGGCCGCGCCGTACAGGAAGTGGCGTCGGCCTATCCCGTGCCGACGTGTCTCGCTCATATCGGTCCCTCTGTTCCCTGGACGATCTTCGCTTCCGTGAGCACGGGACGGTAGGGGACGGCCTTGTGTGGTTCTTGTGAGGTGATCTGCCGGGCCTCGACTGGTCCGGCTGCTTGAGAATTACCTCTCACTGAGAGGTAAAGTGGAGACATGGCCACAGAGGAGTTCCCCGACTCGTTCGCCGACGTACTGGGCGGAGTCCAGCGGCTGATCCGGCGGCGGCTGCGGGCCGGGATGACGGAGCCGCGGCTGCGCGGTGCCCAGGTGGAGCTGTTGCGGCTGGTCATGGCCCGCCCCGGGATCCGGGTGTCGGCCGCGGCCAAGGAGCTCTACCTCGCGGGCAACTCGGTCTCCACCCTGGTCAATCAGCTGGTGAAGGCGGGCTATCTGCACCGCGAGACCGACCCCGCGGACCGGCGCTCCGCCCAGCTGACGGCCACCCCCGCCGCCGAGGCCCGGCTGCGGGAGTGGCAGGCACGGCGCGGCGCACTGGTCCGTGAGCAGGTGGCGAAGCTGTCCGAGAGCGACCGGGCGGCGCTGGCCGCGGCCGTTCCGGCGCTGCGCAAACTGGCCGAGAACCTTCATGAGGAGGTGGAAGGGATATGACCGACGTACCGGAGAGCACCGCTTCCGTCGCGCTCGTCTGCGACGGCCTGCGATACGCGTTCGGGGAGACCAAGGCGGTCGACGACCTGGAGCTGACGGTCCGGGCGGGCGAGGTCTTCGGCCTGCTCGGCCCCAACGGAGCGGGCAAGACCACCGCGATCCGCTGCATCACCACACTGCTGCCGGTCCCCGTCGGCATGGTGCGGGTGTTCGGGCACGACGCGGCGAAGGAGCGGATGGCGGTCCGCAGGCTGCTGGGCTACGTACCGCAGCAGCTGTCCGCCGACGCCGGGCTCACCGGCCGGGAGAACGTGGAGCTGTTCGCCCGCGTCTTCGACATCACCCGGCGGGAGCGGGCCGACCGCGTGGCGCGAGTGCTGGAGGCGGTCGATCTCACCGCGGCGGCCGACCGGCTCGCCAAGACGTACTCCGGCGGCATGATCCGCCGCCTCGAACTGGCCCAGGCGCTGGTCAGCGCGCCCCGGCTGCTGATGCTGGACGAGCCGACGATCGGCCTGGACCCGATCGCCCGGACCAGCGTGTGGGAGCACATCAACGCGGTACGGGCGGCCACCGGGATGACCGTGCTGGTCACCACGCACTACATGGACGAGGCCGACCAGTACTGCGACCGGGTCGCGCTGATGCACCGCGGCCGGATCCACGCCCTCGGAACGCCCCACGAACTCCGCTCCCAGCTGGCCGACCGCCGCCGGGCGGAGGGCGAGGCCGATCCGAAGCCGACCCTGGAGGACGTCTTCCGCGACGTCGCCGGCAGCGGCCTCGACGAGCAGGGAGGAGATTTCCGCGATGTCCGAAGCACCCGTCGCACCGCGTCCCGGGTCGGCTGACGCCGCCGGGACCGGGCCGGACGGCCGCCCCGATCCACTGCTGACCCCGCCGCGCGCCCGCACCGGCTGGCGGATGCTGCCCGCGCGGGTCGTCGCGATGTGCGTGGTCGAGCTCCAGAAGCTGCGGCACGACCGCACCGAGCTGTACACCCGGGCGGTCCAGCCCGCCCTATGGCTGCTGATCTTCGGTGAGACCTTCACCCGGCTGAAGGCCATACCGACCGGCGGCACGCCGTACATCGACTATCTCGCGCCCGGCATCATCGCCCAGTCCGCGATGTTCATCGCCATCTTCTACGGGATCCAGATCATCTGGGAGCGGGACGCCGGGATCCTCACCAAACTGCTGGTCACCCCGACCCCGCGAGCCGCCCTGATCACCGGCAAGGCATTCGCCTCCGGGGTCAAGGCGCTGATCCAGGCGGTCGTGGTGATCGTCATCGCGGCCGCGCTCGGGGTGGCGCTGACCTGGAACCCGCTGCGGCTCCTCGGGGTGGCCGTCGCGGTGGTCCTCGGCTCGGCCTTCTTCTCCTGCCTTTCCATGACCATCGCGGGGATCGTGCTGAACCGCGACCGCCTCATGGGCATCGGGCAGGCCATCACCATGCCACTGTTCTTCGGCTCCAACGCGCTGTATCCGGTGGCGCTGATGCCCGGCTGGCTCCAGGCCGTCAGCAAGGCCAATCCACTGAGCTATCAGGTCGACGCGTTGCGTGGACTGCTGCTGGGCACCCCGCACCACCTCGCACTCGACTACGCCGTCCTGGTGCTGGCCGCGGCGGCCGGTATCGCGGCGGCCTCCTCGCTGCTGGGACGGCTGGCCCGCTGACCCGCTCGGTGTGCGGAGCGCGCCACACCGTACGGTCGCCGGGGCAGCGGCCATCAGCGATGCCCCACGAGTACGGGAGGAACACGCGGTGCGGTACGAGGACGGCTCGCCTTACGCCTACACCCCCGGCATCGGGGTGCCCCAGGGTGTCCAGGCGGTCAATTGTCGGATGGCTGGAGCGGCAGGAGGAGTTTTCCCGGGGTGAGGTGCCGACGGAGTTCGTCCACGCGCTCGCGGCCCTCTGCCGGGACAACTCCAGCAACTGTATGCGGGGTTGGCAGAGCTGCACCCTCCCGCACCCGGAGGGAAGGCCGCCCTACCCCGTCGTGGTGAGCGTCGACGGCACCGAGGTCACCCTCGGGAGCGCCGAGATCAGACTCCTGGCCCGCGACGGCCGGTGGCTCATCGCCCCCAATCTCGTACTCCACTACGTGGCCGCCCATGGCTACCTCCCGCCAGGGGAGTTCATCGAGGCGGTGATGGCAAGGCGGGCGATTCCGGAACGCCCTTCGGAGAGGCCGTGGTTCTAGCCATCGGCGGCCGCCGGGTCCCGTCCGCGCGGCGCGTCACGGACGCAGCCGTGCCCGCGCGAGTTCGGTGGCGGCGTCCACGGTGGTCACGTCCGTGCGCCGTGACCGGTCGATCAGCTCGGCCACGCGGACACCGACTTGGCGGACGCGTGCCTCGGCGTGTGCGCTGTCGTGGCCGAGGAGCTGCTCCTCCAGGAAGATGAGGCCGCCGGCGTTCACGCAGAAGTCGGGTGCGTAGAGGATTCCGCGCGCCTGAAGCATGGCGGCGTGCGCGGGCGTGGCCAGGACGTTGTTGGCGCCGCCGGCGATGATGCGGCAGTCCAGCCGCGGCAGTGTCTCGTCGGTCACGACGCTGCCCAGCCCGCAGGGCGCCAGCACATCGCATGCGACGGTCGGTGCCGCTTCCGGTGCGACGACCCGAGCGCCGTGCCGCGCCGCGACGGCGTCCGCCCGGCGGGGGTCGGTGTCCGCCACGATCAACTCCGCGGCCTCCGCGGCCAGCAGAGCGGCCAGGGCCGATCCCACATTGCCCACTCCCTGGACGCATACCCGCACCCCGGCCAGGTCGCCGTCACCACCGGAGGCGCGCAGACAGGCACGGATTCCCTCCAGCACCCCCAGCGCCGTCAGGGGAGAGGGATCCCCGGCCGCGCACACCGGCGAGGTCTCCCGCCCGATCACTCGGATGTCGGCCTGCGTGGTGCCGATGTCGTTGACCGGAATGAACCGCCCGTCGAAGGCCGCGAGGGCACGGCCGTGCGCCCGCAGCCGCTTCTCGCTCTTGTGGCTCGCCGGGTCGCCGATCATGATGCTCCAGCCCCCGCCCAGTCCCAGCCCGGCGGCCGCGGCTTTGAGCGTCATGGCCTCGGCCAGGCACAGGCCGTCCGCCACGGCGGCGTCTTCGTCGGGGTACGTATGCATCCGTACCCCGCCCAGGGCCGGTCCGAGCGTCGTGTCGTGGATCACGACGACCGACTGGAGCCCGGTTTCCTCATCGTGGCAGAGCGCGACCTGTTCGAAGCCATCGGCATGGATCGGTGTCATCATGCCCGGCATTCTCACCGGCGGCACTGACAAGCGGCCGACGCCCCGGCTCCACCCGGACGTCCCGGCCGACACTCGCCCGTCGGCGTCTATCCGCGGCGGTCGGGTTCGGTGGGACCCGGGTGGTTGACGCGTCGCCGCAGCGCGGGGAGGTGGTTGGTGAGCAGGGCGATGCCGAGCATGTTGACCGCGGCGAGGGCTGCCAACGGTATCCAGGCGGCGGCCGGTCCATGGGCGAGAAGTGTGGTCATGAGGGCGGGTGTGACGACATCGCCGATGCTGAAGGCCATTTGGGAGAGCGAGTTGTAGCGGCCGCGACTCGCCGCCGTGGCACAGTCGTTGACGATGGGAGACACGATCAGACTCTGGACGAGTTCGCCGAGGGTCACGAGGACGACCGCGGCGAGAGCGAGGCAGACGCCGAATGCCGACGGCACGTACGCGCAGCAGAGCACCGCCACGAACGCACAGCCGACGATGGCCTGCGAGGCCATGAGGCCGCCGCTCCGGCTGCGCCCCGTGATGGCCGCGCCGACGGGCGTGGCGCCCACCGCGCCGAGTACGGCGTTGACCGCGAGGACGGTGCCGGGTATCCACGGCGGCAGGTGCACCGTGTCGACCAGGAAGACGGGAACGCCGAGGCCGAAGGCGAGTGAGAGCAGGGCGAGGCCGAAGTTGAGCACGACGAAGGCGAGGAACGGCCGGTCCCGGAGGGTGCTCGCCCAGCCGCTCGTGGGCGTGTGCGCTGAGGGCGCGTCGTCTCCTGGTATGGCGTTGACGGAGACGGCGTGCGTGCCGCCTGAGGCGTCGAGCCGGGTCAGGATCGCCGCCACGGCGAACGACAGGGCGTTGACGGCGACGATCGCGGTGTATCCGTCCGTCCCGCCGATCGCGACGGCGAGACTCGCGCCGAGAGCGCCGACGCCGAGTCCCGCATTGCGCAGCGAGGTGATCAGGGCGAACCAGGACTCGTGGCGCTTCCCCTCGGCGACGTCATGCACCAGCGCCGGATAGGCCACCCAGAACGCCGAGATGCCGAGCTGTACGACGACGGCGGCGATGAGCAGATGACCGAAGGAGTCCACCAAGAGGTAGTTGAAGAACCCGACCGCCTGGATGAGGTTGGAGACCACCACCGTGCTCCGCGCGCCGAACCGGTCGCAGAACATCCCGGCACCCGGTGTCGCCGGAATGCGCACCAACGCCGCGATGGACAAGGCCAGTCCGACCCTGCCGAGGGTCAGGTCGGTGGTCGCGGTGAAGTAGAGGATGGAGAACGGCAGGAAGAGCCCGGTGCCCAGGGCATCGATGGACAGCGCGGAAAACAGGCGCCGGTGGCCACGAGCGTCGGGGAGCCATGCGCGCACCGCGGAACCCTTCGGGACGTCCCAGCCGCACCACGGTTCATGCGACCCCGCCCCGAAAAGGGCAAGATGAGCAACGTATGAAGGGCCCTATCGGCTGTCAAGCCCCGCGAAAGGTCAGGTGCCGATCGCTTGCGGGTAGCTGAAGAAGTTGGTCGGGTCGTACTGACGGTTCACCCGGACCAGCCGGTCGTAGTTCGCGCCGTAGTAGGCCCGCCGCCAGTCCTTCAGGGTCGGATCCGGGAAGTTCTGGTAGGAGTGCCGAGGAGGCGTACCGCCGAAAAGGGCGTGGTAGAACTCGGGGAGCCAGCGAAGATTCGCCGTGGCGACGCGGGGCGGATCGTAGTCCGCCCACGAGGTCTCGGCGGCGAGGATGAACACGCCGTTGCGGTGGACGAACGCCGTGGCGTCCGGCGGCACTTGGTTGATCTCGCCACCGAGGGCGAACATGGCGAACCCGGCTCCGTCCTCATTGTCGCTGCCGGGCCATTCCAGCAGCTGCTCGGCGGCGGCGGCGACCTGGTCATCGGTCAGGAGCGTCCGGGAGGTCAGCACCGCGGACTTGGCGGCGAACTGCTGCACCGGCGTCGTGGCGCTCAGCAGCACGCTCGCCTCACCGGGAGTGACCTCGCGGACCGACGCGTTGTTGGCGGCCCGCTCCCCGGCCGTGCCGATGGCGAGCAGCGGAGCCAGGACGTCGCGCAACTCCGCCAGGTCGCCGTAGTACTGGCCGATGGCGTTGACGCCCGCGTTGGCGCGGATCTCGTCCCTGGTGAGCCCATGAGTGCCCATGCCGACGCGGAGATGGAACCGCTTGTCGTGCAGGGTGTCCACGGCGATCCGCTGCGCGGCGGCCAGCACCGGGAGCGCCGAGTCCAGGCTCCAGTTCAGCCGGTAGAAGCCCACGTCGCCCTGGAACCGCTCGTACTGGAACGTAAAGGAGGTGTTGACGCCGAAGTTGTTCCCCGCCCCGCCGCGGCAGCCCCAGAACAGGTCGGAGTGCGAGTTCCGACTGGCCTCCACCACGTCGCCGTCGGCCAGTACCACGGTCGTCGAGACCAGCCGGTCGCAGGTCAGGCCGAACATCTTGTCGCTGAAGCCGATCCCGCCGCCGAGCACCAGCCCGGCCACCCCGACCGTGGGGCAGCGGCCGGTCGGCACGAACATGCCGCGGTCCTCCAGCATCGGGTGCAGATCGCCGTTGGTGACCCCGGCCCCGACGGTGACGGTACCCGCATCGTGCACGACCTTGATCCGCCCGTACGTCCGGGTCCGCGAGCGGGGGCCCGGCACCGGGGTGGAGTCGATGCTCTTCATACGGGCCATGTTGAGCAGCAGACCGGTGGTGGCGGAGTACCCCGCGTAGTTGTGGCCCAGCCCGGAACGGGGTACGGCGGGCAGCCCCACCGTACGGGCCCAGCGGACCGCCGTACTGACATCCCTGGTGGTGCCGCACGCCACGATTCCCGCCGGCCGGATCCCGGCGTACCGGTGGTTGAACGGGAGCGCCAGCGGTGGGTAGCCGGAATCTCCCGGCCGGTAGAGCGTGGAACGCGATGACAGCGCCTGGGCCAGCAGCTCCCAGTCCCGCCGGCCGACCCGCTCCGCCACATCGGGTGGTGGCGTGGCGGCGGCGGGCGGTGACTGCGAAGCCACCATCTCCGTGCCCAGAACACCGGCCGTGCCTGCCCGCAGTACGTTCCGTCTGTTGATCAACGTGGCCGCCCTCACAAGACGCGCTCCGGAGACGCGATCGCCTCCGCCCGCGCCAAGTCAACCGATCCCTGGTCGGCACGGCCGCGAATCGGCTTCCGCCGACAGGCCCGCAACCCGAAAGGATGCCGACCTACCGCTGAATGCCCCGGCCGGTACGAAAAGCAGAGCTCAGCCGCTCGGGGGCGGTTCGAGTTTCGTGGGCTCTTCCCGGACTTCGAACCCGGGGCCGCTCGCCGCGCGATCAGGGGCTCCACCAGACCCAGGACATCTCGGCCTTGCGGCGGCACGCGCGGGCCCTGTCCGGCTGTCCCAATTGCTCCAATGCCTCGCCCAGTACGCTCAGGATCGATCCGCGGCGCCACTTGTTGCCGATGGAGCCGAGCGCCAGTGCCTGCTCGGCATGTGTGGCCGCCTCGGCCGGGTGGTTCGACGCGAGGTACACCTCGGCCAGCCGGGCGTGGGCGGATCCCTCCCAGAGCCGTTGCCGGTTGTCGTGGAAGGTGCCGAGCGCCTCCAGCAGTTCGCTCACTGCCGCGGCATGCCGTCCTGCCCGGTGCAGAGCGATTCCCAGGGCGAGTTGGCCATTGGCGATGCGCCAGGTGCTGCCCAGGCTCCGCCGGAGGTCGACTCCCCGCCTGGCGAGTTCGACGGCGCTGTCGGCCCGGTCCGTGGCGGCGTGTACACGGGAGAGATTGGACAACACACTGGCCACACAGGCGAGGTTGTCGTCGGCCCGGAAGCCACGCAGTGCCTCGCGGAGGTGTGCTTCCGCGTCCTCGTAGCGCTGCTGGTAGATCGCTACCACGCCGCGTACGTTCAACGCGTGGCAGGCGGCGGTCAGGTCTCCCGCGGCAGTCGCGAGCAGGCCCGCGCGGCGGGCTTCGTCGTCGGCCTGCTGCTGGCCCCTGGTGACGGGGAACATCCCCGCCAGCGCCAGGCGGGCCCGGCCCTCCGCGGCAGTGTCCCCGGCGATGTTGGCGGCATTGCCCACCGAACGGGCCGCCGCCTCGTACTGGAGATAGTGCGTACCGGACTCGACCAGGTCCCGGGTGACCAGGAGGAGGTCCGCCGCGCGGCGAACGGCCCCTGTCTCCAGGGACTTGGCGCCCTGCTGGGCGCAGGTGAGGAGGCAGTCCGCTTCGCTGAGGAGCCAGTCCAGCGCGGTGCGGGCGTCGGGGAAGTCCTGACCGGGGCGCTCGGTGGACATCAGGTGGTCGACGAGCCGGTCTCCCGGTCGTCCCATGGCGTACACGCGTGCCGCCGAGGTCACATAGAAGTCCTGCATGCGCGACATCGCGGCCGCCCGGCCTGCGGGCGGTTCATCCCGCTCGGCGCGGTCGCGCGCGTAGATGCGCACGAGGTCGTGGTAGCGGTAGCGGCCGGGCTCGGGCGAATGCAGCAGGCTGGTATCGACGAGTGATTCGAGTAATCGCTCGGCCTCTTGCGTGGTGACGCCGAGGATGGCGGTGGCCGCGGCCAGCGAGATATCAGGTCCATAGGTGAGCGCGAGCAGCCGGAAGGCCCGTGCCTGGGAGGGTCCCAACTGCGTGTATCCGAACTCGAAGCTCGTCTTGACGGCCAGGTCCCCGGCCCGCAGTTCGTGCAGGCGGCGGTGGGCGTCGGCCAGGCGGTCGGTCAGGTTGCGCACGGTCCAGGCGGGGCGGGTCGTCAGCCGGGCGGCGGCGATCCTGATGGCCAGGGGCAGATAGCCGCAGGCGGCGACGGCCTTGCGGCAGGCGTGGGGCTCGGCCGCGGCCCGCTCGTCGCCGATGATGCGGGTGAACAGGGCCAGTGCCTCGGGCTGGTCCATGATGCTGAGGTCGACCACCCGGGCGCCGTCGAGCCCGGTCATGGGGGTGCGGCTGGTGATCAGCGCGGCGCAGCTCGGAGAGCCGGGCAGCAGCGGGCGCACCTGTGCCGTGTCGTGGGCGTTGTCCAGCAGGACCAGCACCCGGCGGTCGGCCAGGACCGAGCGGTACAGCGCCGCCCGGTCGGGCAACCCCTCCGGGATCTCCGCGGGCGGGGTGCCCAGCGCACGGAGGAAGGTGCCCAGTACGGCCGCGGGGTCGGCGGGCTGGGCGTGGTGGCCGATGAGATCGACGAACAGCTGCCCGTCGGGGAACCGCTCCCGGACCGCCTGCGCGACGCACACGGCCAGGGCCGTCTTGCCCACCCCGCCGAGCCCCTGCACCACGGAGATCGTCATCACCGTCCCCCGGGTGAGCCGCAGCCGCTTCCGCAAGGTGTCCATGACGGCGGTGCGTCCGGTGAAGTCGCCGAGTTTCGCCGGGAGTTGTGCCGGACGTGGCGCGGGTGTGGCCGTGGGTACGGCCTTGGTCCCGGCCGGGAGCCTTCGTGGCCCGGCGAGTGTGGGGTCGGCGCGCAGGATGCGCTGATGGAGCCGGGCGAGCTCCGCGCTGGGCGCCACGCCGAGTTCCTCGGACAGCAGGCGGCGGGTGTCGGTGTACACACCCAGCGCCTCTGCCTGTCGGCCGCTGCGGTAGAGCGCCGTCATCAGCAGCGTGCGCAATCGCTCCCGCAGTGGGTGCTCCGCGGTCAGCGCGGTCAGCTCCGAGACCGCATCGGCGTGCAGGCCCAGTTCCAGGTCGAGATCGAGGCGCGCCTCCAGCAGGGTCAGGCGCCACTGCTCCAGACGGGCGCGCTGGGCCTCGGCGTACGGGCCGGGAACTCCGGCCAGCGGCCGCCCCTCCCACAGCTCCACCGCCATGTGCAGCAGCTTCCGCGCGCCGGTCGACTCCCCTTCCGCGCGGGCACGTTTCGCTCGTGTCTCGTAGTCCTCGCACACCGCGAGGTCCAGTGCTCCGGGCCGTATCCGCAGCGCGTACCCTCCCGCCTCCGACACCAGGACACCGGGCCCCAGCGCTCGGCGAAGGCGGAAGGCGTGGGTGCGTAAGCTGGCGATCGCCTGAGGTGGCGGGGTCTCGCCCCACACCCCGTCGACCAGCTCGCTCGCGGTGGCGGTGCGTCCGCGCAGCAGGAGCACACACAACACGGCGCGCTCCAGCGGCCTGAGGACCGGGAGCCCCTGCTCACCACGCCAGATGCGAACGGGCCCCAGTACGGCGAACCGCAACGCCGAGCCCGCGCCACCGGATGCCGATGGGCCGCGGTGCCGCCGGGGGAGGGGGAAACCGAGGTGTTCCAGCGATGCGCCGAACATGTCCTCGAGCACCCGTTGGCTCGACGGCCCCGGGTACGGCGGATCAGGCTCACGCCACCGGTGGAATTGCCGGGCCGTCACCTGCTCCGGCTCTCCCAGACGGGCGGCGACGTTGGCGTAGACCGCGAGAAACACCGCGGGGTGAGCCCACTGACGCTCCTCGCACAGTCGCCCGAATACGGTTTGCCCCAATGCCGCCACGCCCCGGTGCCGCCGATTTCGTTCTGCCGGACCCTCGAAAACACCGTAGTCCCAGGCTGAACCACTCGCAGCACACAACCAGCCGAAAGTCTGATGCAAAACTCCCGCTCGCCCGGGGAATTTCGTAATCCGGTTGAACGTCTATTCGATCGGCCGACGATTCCGTGCATTTTTCTGTCTAGACTTCCGGCGTGAACGACACCACACACACCATACGGATCAGACCGGGCGATCCGGCCGACGCGCCAGCGGTGCTGGACATGCTCGACGCCGCGGTGGTCTGGATGAACGGTCGCGGCAACACCGAGCAGTGGGGCACGACGCCGTACTCGCGGCGGCCCGGGGGAGTGGCGCGGGTCGAGCGGTATCTGACCGAGAACGCCCCGTTCATCGCGGAGTTGGGCGGGGCGCCTGTCGGAGCCCTGGTGCTGGACTCCGGGCCCAGTTCGCAGATGCCGATCGCCCCGGCCGGCGAACCCGAGCGATACGTGCGGCTGCTGATCTCCGACCGGCGGCACGCCGGCCGGGGCATCGGGGCGGCGCTGCTGTCCCACGCCGCGGAGGAGACCCGGCGGGCCGGAGTGGGGCTGCTGCGGGTCGATTGCTGGGCGGGCGGCGGGGGCGAACTGGTCGCGTTCTACGAGCGCAACGGTTTCACGTCCACCGAGCGCTTCCTGTCCGGGGCGTGGCCGGGGCAGGTGCTGGCGCGGCGGGTCGACTGACGTGTGCGGGGCGCCGCCCATGCGGTCCGGCGCCCCGGACTCCGTTACGCGTCGCCGGTTTCGGCGGCCGGGCGGGGGCCGCCGAAACCGTGGGCGGAGAGGTCGAACCAGTTGCCCTCCGGGTCGATGGCCCGGTATTCGGCGAACGGGCGGTTGGTGAAGCGCTCGGCGGGCTCATCGGCGCCCGAGGCGACCAGAGCGGCGGATGTCTCGGACGTGTCGGCGACATGGAAACCGAAGTGGTTCATGCCCAACGGGGTTTCGCCGTCGAGCCGATGCTTGATCAGCGCGAGGGTGAGATACCCGTCGGATAGGAAGCAGCTGCCATCGGGATCCCGGTGGAAGAGCTCCATGTCGAAGATTCCGCTGTAGAACTCGGCCAGCTTCTCGGGGTCACGGGCGACGATGGCCAGATGCCGCAATTTGGGCCGGTCCGGGGTGGACGCGTCAGACATGGGCAATTCCTCCAGCGGTCGGAAACCGGCGGGGTGGCCGGTCGGGGGCGGGAAGCAAGGTGTGGAACGGCGGGAATCAAGGTGTGGAACGGCGGGAATCAAGGTGTGTGGAACGGCGGGAATCATGGTGTGGAACGCGGTGGGATCACCGACCTCACACCCCGACCACGGCCCGGGTCCGTATCCGCAGCGGGAGTTCGGCGCACGGAAGGTGAGGGCTCTCGGGTGGGGGCGGCGCCCAGGCGGCGAGGGCGTGGTACATGACGTCGCCGCGACGCTCCAGGTAGCAGATGAGATTGACGGGCCAGCCGGTGTTGCCAAAGACGTGCTGATCCATCGGGGTCGGGCGCTCGCTGAGGATGAGCTGCCGCTCCTCCGGTGGGCCGATGCGATGCCAGTCGGGGTGCATATGCACGGACCCCAGGATCTCCAGACCGTCGGCTTCGGCCTCGCGTGAGGCCCTCAGCAGGTCGTGGGAGTCGATCCACCAGCCACGTGTCTCGTTCTCGTACGCCGGGCCGAAGAGCGGCACGATCGACTCGGTGAACTCGCGGCGCGCGGCCGGGTCGGTGGTACGGGCATTGCGGCCGAACGCGACGCGCTCGACGGTCAAGGTCGCCTGGTCCGCCGAGCCCACGAGGAGGGCGAAGCACGGCAGCGGTGTTTCGGAGGTGATGCGCTGGTACTCACCGACGGCCACCTCGAGAAATTCATCGAGCGCCCGATCCTCTACCAGGACCGTACAACATTCACCTAAGTGCGACGCGCGCATGTCAAACCACCTATGGGGGTGTGGATGTCGAATGCGGTGGGGGTGCGGAGCCGTCGTACTGTACCCCGGTATTCTTTTGGACTCAAACGGCATCCACGAACTTCCAGGTGGCCGGGGTGGGTCGGCAGTCTCGGTACCGCAAGCCGGGCGGCGCGGTCCACCCCGCGCCGCCCACACCACCCGTCTGATCAGAGGAAGCTGACGCCCTGGGCGAGGGAGAGTTCGCTGGAGTAGTTGATGGTGTTGGTGGCCGAGCGCATATACGCCTTCCAGGCGTCGGAGCCGGACTCCCGGCCGCCGCCGGTGTCCTTCTCGCCGCCGAAGGCACCGCCGATCTCGGCTCCCGAGGTGCCGATGTTGACGTTGGCGATGCCGCAGTCGGAGCCTGCGGCGGACAGGAAGATCTCGGCTTCCCGCTGGTCGCGGGTGAAGATGCTGGACGACAGG
Source organism: Streptomyces iranensis (assembly GCF_017874715.1). Taxonomy (GTDB): domain Bacteria; phylum Actinomycetota; class Actinomycetes; order Streptomycetales; family Streptomycetaceae; genus Streptomyces; species Streptomyces iranensis. The sequence goes on from NZ_JAGGLR010000036.1 coordinate 13,732, forward strand.
CCCTGGGGGACGTCGTTGTGCAGCGCGATCGCCTCCTCGAGGGTGTCGTACGTGAGGACGTACAGGATCGGAGCGAAGGTCTCCTCCCTTACGACGTCCGTCTGTGCGTCGACGCGGACGAGGACCGGCTCCACATAGGCGGCCGCGGGGGCGGCCTCGGCCAGGCGCCGGTTCCCGCCCGCGAGGATCTTGCCGCCCTGGGCCCGGACACTGGTGAGGGCGCTGTTCATGGTGTCGAGGGCCGCGGCGGAGATGAGCGGGCCGACCAGCGTGGTGTCCGCGAACGGATCGCCGATGGGGAGCTTGCCGTAGGCGGCGGTCAGCCGCTCGACGAGGGTGTCCGCGATGTCGCGGTGGACGATGAGGCGGCGCAGCGTCGTACAGCGCTGGCCCGCGGTGCCGGCCGCGGCGAACACGATGCCCTGGATGGCGAGGTCGAGATCGGCGGACGGGGCGACGATGGCCGCGTTGTTGCCGCCGAGTTCCAGCAGGCTGCGGCCGAAGCGGGCGGCGACACGGGGGCCGACCTCGCGGCCCATGCGGGTGGAACCGGTGGCGCTGACGAGGGCGACGCGCGGATCGTCGACGAGCTTCTCACCGACCGCGCGGTCACCGAGCAGGAGACGGTGTACGTCGCGGGGCGCGCCGACCTCGTCGGCGGCCCGGCCGAGCAGATGGTCGCAGGCCAGGGAGATCAGCGGGGTGAGCTCCGAGGGCTTCCAGATCACGGTGTCGCCGCAGACGAGGGCGACGGCGGTGTTCCACGACCACACGGCGGCGGGGAAGTTGAAGGCGGAGATGACGCCGACCACGCCGAGCGGGTGCCAGGTCTCGGCCAGCCGGTGGCCGGGACGCTCGGAGGCGATCGTACGGCCGTACAGCTGCCGGGACAGGCCGACCGCGAAGTCACAGATATCGATCATCTCCTGGATCTCGCCGAGCGCCTCGGAGCGGATCTTGCCCGCCTCGATGGTGACGAGGTCGGCCAGGTCGCCCTTGTGCGCGCGCAGCAACTCGCCGAGGCGGCGCACGAGTTCACCGCGGCGCGGCGCGGGTGTGGTGCGCCAGGTGAGGAAGGCCGTATGGGATGCCGCGATGGTGTCCTCGGCCTCGGCGTCGGTGGCGGCGGTGAGGCCGAAGAGGTTCTCGCCGGTGAGCGGTGTGCGGGCGGCGAAGTCGCCGCCCTCGGCCACGTCGACGCCGATGTTGTCGAGGGCGGCGCGGGCGCGGGCGCGCAGTTCGTCCGTGGTGGGCAGTGCGGTGCTGGTCATGGCGGTCCTCCGGGGAGTGAGGGGTCAGCTGAGGGTGCCGGTGAGGCCCAGCTCATGGGCGACGTGTGCGAGGGAGTCGTTCTGCTGCCGCGCGTAGAGAGCGAAGGGGTCCAGGACGTCGCGGCCGATGGCGCCGGAGAGCCAGTCGGCGTCGTACGCCGTGCCCTGCTGGTCGCCGTGGCGGGTGCCCTCGCCGCTGAGGTTGGACTGGAAGATCCCGGCGGCGGAGCGGGGCAGGAAGTCCTCGTAGACGATGGGCTCGGCGCGCACCCAGCCCTGCCGCAGCAGTTCGCCGACGCCGGTGGGCGGCCTGCCGCCGTCGCGGGGCCGGTCGGGGTGGAGGTGGTAGGTGAAGTAGGCCAGCCCCTCGGCGGCGAGTTCCTGTTCACTGCCGGGCAGGTGCCGCTCCCATACGGCGCGGGCGAGCTCACCGCGGGATGCCGAGGGGTTCCGGGACGCCTGCTCGTCCACGTGGCCGAGGAGTTCGTCGTAGAGGGCCCGGCCCTCGCGGGTGAGGGCGATGCCACGGGCCTCGACCTCACCGAAGCGGACCCTCAGAGCGCCGCTGATGACACTGCCGTCCGGGGTCCGCATCGCGCGGGGTTCGGCCAGGGCCCGGAAGGAGGTCTGCCGCAGCAGCACATCGGGGCCCTTCCAGGCCGGCGGGCCCTGAATGGTGTCGATCATCTCGATGCCGCGGTCGGTCATGCGCCGGTAGAGCTCGTCGATGTCGAGGACGCGCGGGGTGAGGTGGTTGACGTGGGTACTGCGCACGCCGCCGATGTCAGCGGCCACGGCGGAGATCCGCTCCAGGGTCTCGTACCAGCTCTTGTCGACCGGCTCGGCGGACAGCTCGAACGCCCGCACGGCGAGGTGCAGGAAGCGCTCGGCCTCCTCCTGGGGCAGCTCCCGCTCGGCGGCGGCACGGTCGGCCAGGGCGAGCAGCTCGGGGGGAAAGAGCTCGCGGTCCGCGAGGAAGGCTTCCAGGCTGACGCGCAGCTCGGTGTCGAAGAAACGGGGGTCGGCAGGGGTGAGCATGGAGGTGAACACCCGGAAGGGGTTGCGCGCCAGTTCCTCGCCGTCCACCGGCCGGAAGGCGGTGGAGACGACGGGGACGGCGCTGGCCGCGGCCTCCCGCAGGTCGTAGAAGCCCACCGGGTGCATGCCGAGGGCCCCGAAGATCCGGGCCACTTGCCCCAACTCCCGTGGCGTGCCGACACGGATGGCCCCGTGGCGCTCGGCCGTCACCCGGCCGATGGACCCGAGACGTGTCGCATCGGCTCCCCGCACGCGCAGGACGTCCTCGTTGACCTCGCGCGAGACGTCCACGAGCGTGGTGTAGGCGGGAACCTCCCGCCCGTACATCTCCGACAGCCGGGCCGCGAACGCGGCCCTCAGCTGCCACTGGCTGAGCGTTGACATGGTTCGGCCTTTCGATCGGGGTTCATGGTTCACACCACGTGTGCTTCGGGGCGGGTCTCGGCGCCGTGGTGGAACCGGTCGGCGCTGAGCGGGGAGATGTCGGTGAACGGCGCACGCTCCAGGTACAGATCGCGCACGGCCTCGCCGACCGCGGGTGCCTGAAGGAAGCCGTGGCCGGAAAACCCGGCCGCGTAGAGGAAGTTGGGCAGCTCCGCGGAGCGGCCGATCAGCGCGTTGTGGTCCGGTGTGACCTCGTACAGACCGGCCCATCCGCCCACGGTCTCCATACCGGCCAGGGCCGGGGCGCGGTGGCGGGCGACGGTGCGGAACAGCTCCAGCCACTCCGGGGTCCAGGTGGTGTCGAAGCCGTCGTCCTGGTCGGGGTCGGCCAGCCCGAGCAGCAGACCGTCGTCGCTGTTGTGGAAGTAGGCGGTCGAGGAGAAGTCGATGGTGAACGGGATGCGCGGGGCGGGCGGGGTGATCGGCGCGGTGAACGCCAGCTGCCGCTTCACCGGCCGGACCGGGAGGTTGACACCGGCCATCTCCCCGATCCGCGCCGACCAGGCCCCCGCCGCGCAGATCACGGTGGAGCACGCGATGCGGCCATGGCTGGTGTGCACACCGACGACCCGGTCCCCGGCGGTGTCGAGGCCGGATACCGCGGTGTGGGTGGCGATGGTGACGCCGGCTCGGGCCGCCGCCCGTGCGTAGCCCTGGACGACCAGCCCGGGGCGGGCGTGTCCGTCGGCGGGCGAGTACGCGGCGGCCACGAGGCCGTCGGTGCTGAGATAGGGACACAGGCGCCGGGCCTCTTCGGGGGCGATCATGCGGCTCGGGACGCCGAGGCTGTTCTGGAGCCGGACCGCGGCCTCGAAGTCAGTCGCCTGCTGTGCGCTGTCGAGCAGGAAGAGGTAGCCGACGGTGTCGAGGCGGATGTCGGCGCCGGGCCGGTGGCGGAACTCCTGGTAGGCACGGAGGCTGCGGCTGCCCAGCTCGATATTGAGCGGATCGGAGAACTGGGCGCGCACACCGCCGATCGGCTTGCCCGAACTGCCGCAGCCGAGGTCGTCGCGCTCGACGACGACGATGTTCGTCACCCCTGCCTCGGCGAGGTGAAACGCGGTGCTCGCACCCATCACGCCGCCACCGACGATCACAACATCGGCGGAGGCGGGAACGGTGCGGAAGGCGGATGAGGACAACAGACCACTCTCTTCCGGAGGCCACCTCGCCGGACGAGGACGGGTCCACGCCCGGGGGCGGCAGGGCTGTCAGGACAGAGCGATGCCGATCAGCTATCTCTGCGTCATCGTGCAGCACACCAAACGTTGACGTCTATCAACGGTCCATGCTTCTGATCTTTTAGAATCCCTATATGGACTGGACGAGTGCGCAGCTGCGTTCGCTGGTGGAACTGACCAGACGCGGCACCATCACCGCGGTCGCGGAGGCCCTGGGATACACGCCCGGCGGGGTCTCGCAGCAGATCACCGCGTTGGAGAAGGCCACCGGCATGCAACTGCTGCGGCGGGTGGGACGCCGGGTGGAGCTCACCGACGCCGGAGCGACCCTGGCCCTGCACGCCGAGCGCATCCTCACCACGGAGGCCGAGGCCGTCGAAGCGCTGGAGCGCACCCGGAACGAGGTCTCCGGGACGCTGCGGGTAGGGCTCTTCGCCACGGCCGCCGCCGAGATCCTGCCGCCCGCCCTGCGGCAGGTGCGCGAGACCCATCCCGGCGTGACCGTCCGCAGCCGGGACATGGACGTGGACGAGGTGTACGACGCGGTGGCCGGTGGAAGCGTGGACCTGGCGCTGGGACTGGACTACCCGGACGTGCCCATCCCGCGGGATCCGTCCCTGCGGGTGCGGGAGCTGTCCAGGGAGCGCTTCTCGCTCGCGGTACCCACCGGGGCCATGTCCGGGAGGCCCGGCAGGCCCGGCAGGCCCGGCAGGCCCGGTCGGCAGAAGGTCTCGCTCGCCGACACCAGGGACCTGGGATGGATCCTGCCGTCAGCCGGCAGCTACTACGGCCGCGCCGTGCTCACCGCCTGCCGCCGCGCCGGATTCGAACCGCAGGTGCTGCACGAGGTGACCGACACCGCCGCCACCCTGGCCCTGGTCGAGGCCGGAGTCGGGGTCAGCGTGGTGACGGAGCTGATGCTTCGGCTGCGCCCGTCCTGCCTCGATGTCCTGGAGCTGCACGAGACGATGGAACGCCACATCGTGGTGGTGTGCCGCTCCTTCGCCGAGCACCGGCCGACGGTGGCCGCGCTGGTGGATGTGTTGCGCACCTCGGCGGATCGGCGGCCCCCCGAGCGTCAGCGGCAAAGCGGGAACACGCACCTCACCCGCTGACGAGGCCACGAAGGGGCCCAGGTTTTCTTGGGCTGAGGGGCGCAAGTTGTCGCGCTGCTGAGTCTTTCGGGGGCGGCAGACCGTGGGTGATGGTTTCAGGCCAGTGGTGACCCACACCACGTCGGTGGCCCGTCGTGCCGCCGCTTGTCTGCCATGGAGCCAGCCATGTCCCCCAACCACACCCCCAAGTCCGGGCTTCCCGCCCTCCTGGGAAGAGGCCCCCAGGGGATCTTCCGGCGCACCCTCCCCTCCGAACAGCCCGCGGGCGAGCGCATGGTCCGCACCCTCGGGCTGACCCAGCTGACGATGATCGGCGTCGGCGCGATCATCGGGGCCGGTATCTTCAGCCTGGCGGCGGCCGTCGCCAGAGACGTCGCCGGTCCCGCCGTACTGATCTCGTTCCTGGTCGCCGGAGCCGCGTCGCTGTGCGCGGCCTTCGCGTACGCGGAGTTCGCCGGCATGGTGCCGAAAGCGGGCTCCTCCTACACCTACTGCGCCGCGGTCCTCGGGGAGGTCGTGGGGTGGATCGTGGGGTGGGACCTCCTTCTGGAGTACACCGCCATCGTCGCGGTCGTCGCGATCGGCATGTCCGGCTACCTCGGCTTCCTCCTGGACGCCGTCGGGGTCCACCTGCCCACCTGGGCACTGGGCGCGCCCGGCACCGGCGCCGGTCACAGGATCGACCTGCTGGCCATGGCGATCTGCCTGGCGGTCGCCTGGCTGCTGACCCGTGGCACCCGTACCTCCGCCCGCGTCGAGACCGTGCTGACCATCGTCAAGATCGCCATCGTTCTCGTGGTGATCGCGGTCGGCTTCACCAAGGTCGACACCGGGAATCTCACGCCGTTCGCGCCCTTCGGACTCGGCGGGGCCTTCACCGGCGCCGCCACCGTCTTCTTCGCCGTCTTCGGCTATGACGCGCTGAGCACCGCCGCCGAGGAGTCGGTGGAGGCCCGCGACAAGCTGCCCAAGGCCATGATGCTGTCGCTCGGCATCTCCATGGCCTTGTACGTGCTGGTGTGCGTCGTGCTCACCGGCATCCAGCACTACAGCGAACTCAACCCGAACAGCGGCATCTCCAGCGCCTTCGCCGACGTGGGCCTGACCGGGCTGGCCAACGTCATCGCCGTCGGAGCGGTCATCGGCATCGTCACCGTGACGTTCTCCTTCATGATGGGCGCCTCGCGCCTGTGGTACGCGCTCAGCCGGGACGGACTCATGCCGGCGTGGTTCGGGGCCATCCACCCCAAGCGCAAGGTGCCGCACCGCGCCACCTGGATCATCGGCATCGTCTCCGCCGTACTCGCGGGCGCGCTGCCCATCAACGCGGTGGCGGAACTGACCAACATCGGAGTCCTGCTGGCCTTCATGGTGGTCTGCGCGTCCGTGCTGATCCTGCGCTACCGGAAGCCGCACCTCAAGCGCTCGTTCCGATGCCCCGGGATGCCGGTGGTGCCCGTCCTCGGCATGATCTTCTCCGGCTGGCTGATGTCGTTCCTGCAGTGGGAGACCTGGGTACGTCTGGGGGCCTGGCTCGTTGCCGGGCTGGTCATCTACGGAGCCTACGGCTACCGCCGCACCCGCCAGGTGATGCCCGGAGGGTCGGTGGACCTCGACACCCTGGACGACCTGACCGACACCGAGGATCCCGAGCCGCACACCCTGGAGGCCTAGTGGCGGACCGGAGCGGTGTGCGATATCGCGACCCGGGGCCGTGACCAGCACCTCGGTGACGATGGCCAGCGCCTCCGGCTTGCGACCAGCCGGCGTGGCAGGTCCACAAGTGGCGGCGCCGGGCCCGGGGGAGGGGACGGGGTCGGCAGCCCGCTGGGGTCTGTCGCCCAGGGAAGCGGGGCGCCCCCTTTGACGACGGGCCCTAGTCCGGCTGTTCGTCCCGCGTGGCGTGTACATACGGCTCGTCTTCCGGTACCGCGCCGCGCAGCGAGCGGATCATCGTGCCCAGCAGCGGGTTGCTGTTCTCGTGGCGGTGCAGGGCCATCACGCGGCGGAACGCCAAGCGCTGCGCCAGTCGAGTCGCCTCCACCGAGTCGCCGGGCGAGTGACCGAGCCCCGGCACGATAGCGACGCCGAGACCCGCGGACACCAGCTCCCGTACGACGTCGTAGTTGTTGCTGCGAAAGGTGACCGCGGCCTCGAAACCTGCCGCCGCGCACAGCCGGGCGAGCGAGAGCGCACCGGCCGTGCCTTCCCTGCTGGTGATCCAGCGGGCCTGCGAGAGCCCGGCCAGGCGCGGGCTCAGACCGCTGCCACGGGCCCTGAGCAGAACGAGGTCCTCGCGCACGAGCTGATGGCAGGCCAGGCCGTCCGACCACTGCCGGGGGCTCAGCCCGTACTCGTACACCAGCGCCACATCCAGATCCCCGGCGTTCAGCGCGGCGACGAGCTCCTCCGGCTCGCCCTCCTCGAGCTGCACCTGCGCCCGCGGGTGGGCCGACGTCAGGGCCGACAGCGCCGGTGGCACGAGCCGGACACCGGCGGTGGGGAAACTTCCCAGCCGCAGCCGAGCCGTGGCACCGGTGGCGAGCTGGTGCACCTGATGGCCGAGGTCGTCCATGGCCGCCAGCACCGGGACACTGAGGCCGACCAGCCGGTGAGCCGCCGCGGTCGCCCGGACACCGTGCGCCTCCCGCTCGAACAGCACCAGGCCCGTCTCCTTCTCCAGGGCCGAGACCTGCTGGGAGATCGCCGAGGCGGTGTACCCGAGCTCGCGGGCCGCGATGACGAACGAGCCGGTGCGCACAACGGCCCTCAGGGTGAGCAGATGCTGCGGCTTGAGCAACGCGTACCTCCCGCCGGACTCCGGAACGGGCCACAGCGTAAGCATCGCTGTGGCTCATGGGTCAATACTTTCGTGCTACTGGGTCTTGTGAGGCGGGCCGGGGCCCCGGATCGTGGCTGTGACGAGGTCGAACACGGCCGATGGACAAAGGAGCTACCGCAGTGACGGCGACCGCGCAGGGCCCGCAACGTCCCGACGCCGCGACGGTGCGGGGCATGGCACGTCCCGACGCCGCGACAGCGCGCGGCCCGCAACGGCTCGACGCCGCCGTGACCGAGGCGCTCACTCGAGGCGACTGCGGCGAGGTGCACGGCGACGCGGGACGCCGGGCCCAATACGCGGCCGACGCCTCCAACTACCGCCAGGTCCCCCTGGCGGTGGTCTTCCCCCGCGAGCGGCGGCACGTGCTCAACACGATCGCCGTCTGCCGCCGCCTGGGTGTGCCGATCACCTCGCGCGGCGCGGGCACCAGCACCTCGGGGCAGGCCATCGGCTCCGGCGTGGTCATGGACCTCTCCCGCTACTTCAACCGCCTCCTCGCGCTGGACCCCGAGGCGGGCACGGCCACGGTGCGGCCCGGCATCGTCCTGGACGACCTGCAACGGGCCGCCGCCGAACACGGCCTGCTCTTCGGCCCGGACCCTTCCACCCACAGCCGCTGCACCCTCGGCGGAATGATCGGCAACAACGCGTGCGGCTCACACTCCGTCGCCTGGGGGCGCACCGCGGAGAACGTGCTGGAGCTCGAAGTGGTCACCTATCGCGGCACCGTGCTGCGGCTCGGTGAAATGACGCAGGGAGAGATCGACGCGGCCATCGCCGTCGGCGACGACCGCGCCCACCTCATCGCATCCCTGCACCGCCTCGCCGAGCGGAATCTGGCAACCCTGCGCACCCGGCTGGGCCGGTTCCCCCGCCAGGTCTCCGGCTACGCGCTCGAACACCTGCTGCCGGAGCGGCGCTTCAACCTCGCGCGGGCCCTGGTCGGCAGCGAGGGCACACTCGCCGTCATCCTCTCCGCCACCGTCCGCTTGGTGTCGCCTCCTCCCGCACGAGCCCTGGTGGTGCTCGGCTACCGCGACGCATGCGCGGCAGCCGACGCCGTACCCGGCCTCCTGGGACACCGCCTCCTGGCGCTGGAAGGGCTCGACCAGGCCCTGACCGACATCGTCACCCGCACCGAGACCCGCCGGACGATCGACACCCTGCCCGAGGCGCGGGCCTGGCTCTTCGCGGAACTCGGTGGCGAGGAGGAGCAACTGCCCAGGCGTGCCGAGGAACTTGTCGCGGCGGCCGGGCAGACCGCGGGCTTCACCGGCGGCGAGATCGTCACCGACCCGGTGCGCGCCCGGCGGCTGTGGCGGATCCGGGAGGACGGAGCCGGGCTGGCCACCCGTCTGCCCGACGGATCGGAGGCGTGGCCCGGCTGGGAGGACGCCGCCGTCCCTCCCGAGCGACTGGGCTCATATCTCCGGCAGCTCACCGAACTGCTCGCGCGACACCATCTGCGGGGAGCCGTCTACGGGCACTTCGGGGAGGGCTGTCTGCACGTACGGATCAACTTCGACTTCACCACCGAACACGGGACCGCCGGCTTCCGTGCCTTCGTCACCGAAGCCGCCGCACTCGTCGCCGCACACGGTGGCTCCCTCTCCGGAGAGCACGGCGACGGCCAGGCGCGCTCCGAGCTGCTGCCGCTGATGTACGGCCCGGCCGTCATGGCCCTGTTTCAGCAGTTCAAGGACGTCTGGGACCCCGACAACGGCCTGAACCCCGGAATGATCGTCGACCCGCTGCCCGTCGACGGCAATCTGCGGGTCAGCCCCCACCGCACCCCCCTGCCCCTGACCACCGTCCTTCCCTTCCACGCCGACGACGGCGACTTCGCCAAGGCCACCCGCCGGTGTGTCGGCGTCGGCAAATGCCGTACGGCCGCTCCACGCGGCGACGTCATGTGCCCCAGCTACCGCGTCACCCTCGACGAGAAGGACTCCACCCGCGGCCGTGCCCGCCTGCTGTACGAAATGACGCAGGGCGAGGTCATCACCGACGGCTGGCGGTCCACCGAAGTGCGGGACGCGCTCGATCTGTGTCTGTCGTGCAAGGGGTGCAGTGCCGACTGCCCGGTCGGCGTGGACGTGGCCACGTACAAGTCGGAGTTCCTGCACCACCACTACCGGCGACGGATCAGGCCCGCCTCCCACTACTCCATGGGCTGGCTGCCCCTGCTGTCCCGTGTCGCCGCCCGGATGCCCCGGCTGGTCAACGCCCTCACGGCGTCCCGCCTCGCACCGGCGATCAAGCGACTGGGAGGCATCGCCGCCGAGCGCGAGGTGCCCCGCTTCGCCGACCGGACCTTTCTGGCCTGGTTCCGCGCGCGCACCCCTGGGGGCGACGGACACCGTGGCCCCGTCGTGCTGTGGGTGGACTCCTTCAACAACCACTTCACACCCGACGTCCTGAAGGCGGGCGTGGCGGTTCTCGAACACGCCGGATATCGGGTCCACGTCCCGCCCGGCACCCAGTGCTGCGGCCTGACCTGGATCACCACCGGACAGCTGGGCATCGCCCGCCGTATCGCCCGCCGCACCGCCACCGCGCTCGCACCGGCCGTACGCGCGGGCATGCCGGTCGTGGGCCTGGAGCCGAGCTGTACCGCGGCGCTGAAAACCGATCTGCCCGAGCTCCTGGACGGTGACACCGACGCACGCGCGCTCGCCCGGTCCACCCTCACCCTCGCCGAACTCCTCGTCCATCACACGGTGGGCTGGCGGCCGCCGCACATCGACACCCGCTCCATCAGTCAGACCCACTGCCACCAGCACGCCACCAGCGGCTTCAGCGCCGACAGCGCACTCCTGGACGCCATGGGCGTCGACAACAGCGTGCTGAACTCGGGCTGCTGCGGCCTGGCCGGAAACTTCGGCTTCGAACGTGGCCACTACGACGTGTCCGTGGCGGCCGGTGAACAGATCCTGCTGCCCGCCGTCCGAGCCGCCGCACCGGACACCGTCGTCCTCGCGGACGGCTTCAGCTGCCGCACCCAGATCACCCAGCGGACCGACCGCGCGGGCACCCACCTCGCCGAACTCATCGCCCGTGCTTTGCGCCATCAGCCCTTCTCCTCAGCAGACAAGGAACCCGCACCGTGACTGACGCACTGTCGCTGATCGACGACTGGGGACCCGAGAAGATCGTCGTCGTCTCCCACCGGCGCACCGGCATGAAGGGCGTCCTGGTCATCGACAACACCGCCCGTGGCATCGGCAAGGGCGGCACCCGGATGAGCCCGACCGTCTCCGTCGGTGAGGTCGCCAGGCTGGCCCGCGTCATGACATGGAAGTGGGCCGGCGTCGACCTCTTCTACGGCGGCGCGAAAGCGGGAATCGTCGCCGACCCGGCATCCCCCGACAAGGAAGCGATCCTGCGCGCCTTCGCCCGCGCCCTGTCCAACGAGGTGCCCCGCGAATACGTCATGGGCCTCGACATGGGCCTGACCGAGAACGACGCGGCCATCGTCCAGGACGAGCTCGGCGACCGCGGCGCGGCCGTCGGCACCCCGGGCCACCTCGGGGGAGTGGCCTACGACGAGCTCGGCGTCACCGGCTACGGAGTGGCCGAGGCCGCCGACGCGGCCGCTCAGCACCTCCGGCTGCCCCTCGGCGGCGCCCGGGTCGCCATCCAGGGGTTCGGAGCCGTCGGCCACGCCGCCGCCGTGCGGTTCGCCGAACTCGGCGCCACCGTCGTCGCCGTCTCCACCGCCAAGGGAGCCCTCCACGATCCCGCCGGACTGGACGTGCCCGCGCTGCGGACCGCGCGGGAAGAGCACGGCGACGACTTCGTCACCCGCCACCACCAGGGCATCGCCGTACCACCCGGCCAGGAACTCACCGTCGACTGCGACATCCTCGTCCCGGCCGCCCTCCAGGACGTCATCGACGAGACGATCGCCCACCGGATCAAGGCCAAGCTGGTCGTGGAAGGCGCCAATCTGCCCACTTCGCCGCAGGCGCAGTCCATCCTCGCGGAACGTGGCATCTCCCTCCTGCCCGACTTCGTGGCCAACGCCGGTGGCGTCGTCGCCGCCGCCTTCGCCATGGACGCCCGCTACTCCGGATTCCGGCCCGAGACCTCCACCATCTTCGAGACGATCTCCAAGCGGCTGCGCGCCAACGCCGTCACGGTTCTCGAAGAGGCCCAGCGCCGCGCCACCACTCCGCATATCGCCGGGCGCGGGCTCGCCGAGGAACGCGTCCGCGCCGCCATGCGCAGCAAGGGCCGCCTCGGCTCCTGATCGTTGTGTCACCTGCCAGGCAGGTGACGGTGGCGGCCGCCCAGGCATCAGCTCGACGTATCGGGGTGCCATTCAGGCCGCGGCCGAGTCCCTGGGCGTCACGCCCTCCCAGGTCGGCCTCGCCTGGCTGCTGCACCACGCCCCGGTCCTGGTGGACGTCACATCGTGACGTCCGGTCGGCCGCCGTGCGAGTCTCCGGGCAGAACGCCAGGGCCCGGGTTCACCATCGCTCACCGAGCCGCCGGGGTCAGAGGCTGGTGAGCAGGTCGTCGAGTGGCGCGGGTACGCGGTCGTTGTCCAGGGCCTCGACGAGGACGCGGCCGTAGTGGATCTTCCGCCCCTTCTTCGTACCGAGGAAGCGCCGCAACTGCTGCTGTGAGGTGCGGCCCTGCTGAGCGGGCTGGCGCAGGAAGGTCTGCAGGGCGCGCAGGTCGCCCTCCACCCGAACGAGCTCCGCCACCTGCGTCACACCCAGGGCGCGGATGAGCTCGTCCTCCAGATCCGCCGCACAGACGAAGAACTCCTGCCGCGCCGCGCCGGCCCGCTCCAGACCGCGGGTGTAGAAGCGGCGCTCCGCCTCATCGCACAATCCGGTGAGGCGGAGGCCCAGGCCGGGCGGCCCGAGGAGATGGGCGAAGCGTCCGACGCTCATGGCACCGCCCATCGGCAGGACACAGACCCCTTCGGCCGCCAGGTCCCGGCCGCGGCGCGCGGCGAGCGCGCTGACGGCCGCGGCGTCGCTCGGCCCTTCGAGCAGGACGACTGCTCGGACGGGCAGCCGCGCGGCCAGCTCGCGCGCGGGGCCGTCGGGGCCACCGGCCGCCCACGCGGTGACCGCTTCCTGGAACGCCCCCATGTCAGCCATGAGACGAGTCTCCGGCCCTTCCGGCCGCCACGCCAGAGAATTTCACCCTCCCGGAGTCCCGGAGTCCCGAAGTCCCGGAATCAGCTCAGTGGCTCCGCCCCGGTCGCAGCGCTCGGACGCGTCTGTCCAGGATGTCCTCGAGAACGGCATGGGACGTGGCGGAGCTCAGCCGCGGGAAGCCGTCGGCGTCCGGGCCGAAGGGGCTGCCACCGTCGAGCGGGTCTACTCGGCGGAGGAGCAGCGGCCGGCGGCGAAGAACGAACGCGACACCGCCGTCGCCGCCGCCGAGAAGTTGCGCGCCGCCGGTCTGCCCGTCGCGACCGTCAGCGTCGGCTCGACGCCCACCGCGCACGCCGCCGAGGACCTCACCGGCGTCACCGAACTGCGCGTCGGCAACTAAGTGTTCTTCGATCTGGTGATGGCCGGTCTCGGGGTGTGCCGGAGATGTCCCGCGTCCGCGGTACGGCGGCCCAGCCCCAGGACCAGGGGTACGGCCTGGTCACCGACCTGGCGGGGCGCCCGATCGCCGGCCGGTCGGGAGCGCCGCGAGCCAGGAGCACGGCACCGCCACCGCCCGCGACGGCGCCACCCTGCCGAACCTGCCCATCGGGACCCGCCTGCGCATCCTGCCGAACCACGCCTGCGGCTCAGCCGCGATCCGGACCATGGGCGATTACGTCCCGCTGAGGACCCTTCCCCGGGATACTGGGAAAGGGCCCTCGCCAGGTGTCTGGGATCTGAGTCCCCTGGAAGGAGGGCGCCTCTCAGTTGGCTTTCGCGTATGCCTCACGGACGGTCGCCGGAACGCGGCCGCGGTCGCTGACCTCGTAGCCGTTCTCCTTGGCCCAGGCCCGGATTTCGGCAGTGTCCTGGCCTCCCACCGGTGTTGTGGACCGGCGTTTCCCCCTGGCGGCAGCGCCGTTTGTGACGCTCCCACGTACGCGACGAGCGCCCTTGGCGTTCAGGTAGGGGCTCAAGGCCTCCAAGAGCTGGTCGTAGTTCTGGGATGACAGGTCAAGCTCAACCCCAGCTCCGTCGATCAGGACGGTGTGGGTGCTGATCTCTTCTGATTCCTCACCAGTGAGATCATCTACGTACGTGGTGACTACTTTCTGGGCCATGCTCAGGATGATAAACCAACGAGTCCTTGGTGTGAATGAAACCCCTGATGGACCAGAACCAGGGACTCCACCTGCACCTGCTGCTAAGTGGCCCAGATGCCCCATTCGCCAACAACGCCGCCGACGAACGCCTCGTCATGGGGGGCGACTTAGGTGGGCTTATCCAAATACAGTCACCCGTGTATCCGTCAAGGTAGGTGCTAGGCGGTGGGTGACTCTCGAACCAAAGGTCGATCATCCAGCGATAGATGCCACGTAGCACCGGCAGCCTCCAGGTAGCCCATTTCGAGCTGTCGTTCTGCCAGAAGTGCCCGGTGCCGCACATGGGCCGCCGATATACGTCGTATCGCAACTGATCCGACTGCATCACAGAGATTGTGCCCGAGACATCGCCAAGTTCATAGCGAACTTGACCGACGTGATAATTGAGGGAGGACGGATCGTCATCGGACGGCGGGTGACGCGAAAAATCTGGAGCGTCGCACATCACATCGAATCATGCCCATGGCGGCATCGGTCACCTCAGGACATGGGTCATCTCACCAATGCCGTCAATGCTTGTGCGGACCTGATCGCCGGGGGCGAGGTAACGGGCCGGGGTCCGTCCCGTGCCGACCCCGGCCGGAGTACCGGTGAAGACCAGATCTCCCGGGCAGAGGGTGCACACCGAGGAAATCCGCTCGATGAGGACCGGCACGGGCATGATCATCCTGGCCGGCGTGCGCAGGGGCCGGGTGCTCAGCTGGTCAGGTAGGGGTAGTCGAGGTAGCCCTTGTCGGTGCCACCGTAGTAGGTGGTCTGGTCGGGTGTGTTGAACGGCCCGCCCGCCCGCAGACGTGCGGGCAGATCCGGGTTGGCGAGGAACAGCGCGCCGAAGGACAGCATGTCGGCCGTGCCGTCCTCGATGAGCGCCAGCTCCCCCGCGCTGGTGAACCCGTCCGTCGCGGGGTTGAGGATGAGGGTTCCGGAGAACTCCTTGCGGAGGATGCTGGTCAGATCGCGTGAGTTCTCGACGATGTGCAGATAGGCCAGGCCGATCTCGCTCAGCCGGCGGACGAGATGGACGTACGTGGGCTCGGGGCCGGGCTCCTCTACTCCGTTGTAGCCCGTGCCGGGCGATATGCGGATTCCCGTGCGCCGTGCCCCGATGGCCTCGGACACGGCCGCGGCCACCTCCGCCGCGAACCGGACCCGGCCTTCCATGGAGCCGCCCCACTCATCGGTGCGCAGATTGGAGTTGGGGGCGAGGAACTGGTGGAGCAAGTAGCCGTAGGCGGCGTGCAGTTCGACTCCGTCGAACCCCGCTTCGATGGCGTTGCGCGCCGCCTGGGCGAAGTCCGCGATCGTCTCCCGCACTTCCTGGGAGGTCAGCTCGCGTGGGGTGGTGAAGTCCTTCATCCCGTCGAAGGTGAACAGTTGGCCGGGTGCGGCGATCGCCGACGGAGCGACCTGCACCAGTCCGTCGGGCAGGAGGCCGGGGTCGCCGACCCTGCCGACGTGCGAGATCTGGGCGAAGATCGTGCCGCCCTCGGCGTGCACCGCGTCGGTGACGCGGCGCCAGGCGGCGATCTGCTCGGCGCTGTGCAGCCCCGGCGTGCTGGGGAAGCCCTGGCCGACGACCGACGGCTGGGACCCCTCCGTGATGATCAGACCGGCCGTGGCCCGCTGTGCGTAGTACGTCACCATCGAGTCGGTGGGCGTATTGCCGGGTCCGAAGGCGCGGGCGCGCCCCATTCCGGGCATGACCACGCGGTTACGCAGGCGCAGCCCGGAAAGGTCGATCGGATCGAATGCTGTGGCCACGACGGCTCCCGGGGATTGATGTGCATACGGACTGACGAGCGAGTTCATTGGTCGACCAACGAATTCACCGGGGGCCACCATAACCCATTCGTTGGGTGGCCAATGATTGGCCGACCACGATAGCCTTGTCCGCATGACCTCAGAGCCCACGCGGACCGAGGCGACGGAGGCCGGAGACGACGGCCCCGTCAGCCAGACCCTGGCCCGCGTTTCCCGCTTGCACCGCCTCTCCGGCGGCAAGCTGCTGCGTCCCACCGGCCTCTGTTCCGGCCAGGAATTCCTGATGATGACCTTGTGGAGGGAGGGGTCGGTCCGCCAGTCGGAGTTGGCGAAGACGCTCGACCTGGACCCGTCGACCGTGACTCTGATGCTGCGACGGTTGGAGCAGGGCGGACATGTCGTCCGCACGCGCGATCCACAGGACCGGCGCGTCATGCTCGTCCGGGCCTCGGCGGAGAGCTATGCCCTGCGGCCCAAGGTGGCGCAGGTTTGGGCGCAGCTGGAGGAGCACACCTTGGACGGGCTCGACGACGAAGAACGCGAGGCGTTCGCCAGGATCCTTTCGAAGATCGAAAAAAACCTGAGTTCCACCGACGACGGCTGAAGCGACTTCCCGCGTCTCCCGCGTCCCGCTAGTGGCCGATCTTGTCCAACTCGGCGAGATCCTCGTCGGAGAGCGAGAGTCCCGCGCCGGCGACGTTCTCGCGCAGGTGCGCCACCGACGAGGTGCGGGGAATGAGCAGGATGTTCGGCGACCGCCGCAGCAGCCAGGCCAGGGCGACCGACATCGGCGGCGCGATCGCCTGGGCCTCGGCGACCTGTCCCGCCGTCGCGTTGCTCACTCCGAGGTGTCGGATCAGGCCCCGCTGCTGGAGTTCGACGAGGGTCTCGAAGGGCTCGGCGAGTGAGCCGGGCCGGGGCCCTGGGCGTCGCCGAGCCGGAGGTTGACCACGTCGAGCGCATCGAGGCCGAGATCCTCGAGATTCTCGTGGACGGCGCGGCGCAGGTCCTCGGGGTGCCGGGCAGGGGGCCAGCCGCCTTGCTGATCGCGGACCGCGCCGACCTTGGTCACGATGTGCGGCGCTGCGGGACATGGATACAGCGTTTCACGGGCCCCGGCGCGCCTTCAGGACCGGCGGGCACCCCGAGGTGGAGCCGAAGTCGACCCCGTCTCACGCGGCCGGTGCCGGTAGCGCAGCGGTGACTCGCCCACTTCCCGTTTGAACGCGGAGCCGCCGCTCCCCGAAATCATCCGGTGGCCATCGTCTCTCCGACATCCGCTGGGACGATCCGCACTTCACCACGGGCCATGACGGCCACCTCGCCGGCACCGTCGTGTTCGCGGCGGCCGGCCCACTGCCCAACGGGATCGGCGGTGTCTACCTCAAGGACAACGACATCTCACCGCTGGACGAGGACCCGGCCCCATCGCCTTCGGCGCCGACCAGGACCCTCCCGCCGATGTCGTGCCACCCGCCGTCGACCCGCGGTCCGCCGCGTGGCGGGTCAGGTCACCAGACCCTGGCGGTAGGCGTAGACGACCGCTTGCACACGGTCGCGGAGTCCGAGTTTGGTGAGGATGCGTGACACGAAGGTCTTGACGGTCTCCTGGCTGATCACCAGAGTCGCGGCGATCTCGCTGTTGGACAGGCCGTTGGCGATGAGGTGGAGCACCTCCAGTTCGCGAGGGGTCAGCGGGATGTCCTGCGGGGCGCCCTCGGGAGGGCGGATCCGGGCGGCGTACTTGCCCACGAGCTGGCGCGTCACCTCGGGGTCCAGCAGGGCCGCGCCCGTGGCCACGGTCCGGATCCCGTGCAGCAGTTGGGACGGCGGTGCGTCCTTGAGCAGGAACCCGCTCGCCCCCGCGCGCAGCGCCTCGTAGACGTAGGTGTCCAGGTTGAACGTGGTCACCACGAGCACCTTGACGGGGCGCCGCACCCCCGCACCGGCCAGTAGGCGGGTGGCCTCGATACCGTCGAGCACCGGCATGCGGACATCCATCACCACGACGTCCGGGTGCAGCCGGCCGGCGAGGTCGACCGCGGTCCGGCCGTCTTCGCACTCGCCCACCACTTCGAGGTCGGGCTGGGCATCGATGATCGTCACCAGCCCGGTGCGGACCAGCACCTGGTCGTCGCAGACCAGGACCCGGATCGACTCGGTCACGACGGGCTCCCCGCGGGTATCCGCGCCCGGACGACGAAGCCACCGCCGGTCCGGGCGCCCGCGCTGAAGTCGCCGCCGAGCACGTCGACCCGTTCGCGCAGACCGGCCAGCCCCCGCCCGCTCCCACCGGGCGAGGCGGGGGCCCGCGAGCCGGCGCCGTCCGTGCTGACTTCCACGGTGATGTCCCTTTCCCCGTGGTGGACCTGGACCGAAGTGCGGCTGCCGTGGGCGTACTTGAGGGCGTTGGTCAGGGCCTCCTGCACCACCCGGTAGGCCACCAGGTCGGCGCTGCCGGTCGACTCCGCCGGTGTGCCCTCCTCGGTGAACTCCACCGGCTGCCCGGACCGGCGGGTCTGCTCCACGAGCGTGAGAAGTCTGCCGACAGTCGGTGTCGTGGCCTCGGTGCCGTGGTCGGGATTGATCAGGTCGAGCAAGTGCCGCAGATCGGTGGTGGCACGTCTGCCGGTCTCGGTGACCGCGGTCAGGGCCTGGTCGAGGCGGTCGGGCGCGGCGGTCAGATAGCGCGCCGCCTCGGCCTGTACGACCATCGCCGTCACATGGTGGGTCACCACGTCGTGGAGCTCACGGGCGATGCGGGCGCGTTCCGCGGCGCGGGTGTCCTCGGCGACACGGCGGCGGCGGTCGGCTTCCACGGCCCGGGTGGAGCGCAGCCACGACCCCATGCCCCAGGGGAGGACCAGCGCCAGGTAGTACATCGCGAACTCGCTCGGCGCCTCGGCGCCCGAACCGAGCCGGTGGAGCGCGACCGCCAGCGGCACATACGCCACGGAGAACCCGAGCGCGATGGCGCGCCGGTGCCGCTCCAGATGGGACCCCACACTCAGCAGCGCGATGGGCATCGCGGTGCCCGCGAACGAGTGGTAGCCGCGGAGTTGGTCGACGGCGAAACCGAGCGACACCAGGGCGAGACAGACCACCGGCCACCGCCGCCGCACGGCGAGCGGGAGGCACTGCAGGGCGACTGCCACGATGGCCAGCGCGTCGAAGGGGCGGGCGGGCAGGCCGCCCAGCTGCGTCCCGTGGTTGTGGAACTCCGGGATGAGCGACCCGGCGAGGATCAGCAGCCCGAGCGGGAGATCCCGGACCGTGACATCGAACCGGTGCCACATCTCCGGGACACGCCGAACACTGATCATCGGCCGAGTGTAGCGGTGGGGGCTCGTGGATCAGGCTTCGGGGAAGAGCCGGCGATGGAAGAACGTCTCGCGGAAACCGTCCCCATGGTGCGTCGAGCTCCAGCGCAACGGCACCGCCGGACCGCCGTCCCGGTGCAGCTCGCCGACGAGGGCGTAGTCGGGGTGTACGCCGTCGTCGCTGATCGTCGTGGTGAACTCGAAGGTGAACCGGTCGCCCGGCCGCACCGGCAGGCCCTCCTCCGACAGCGCCGCATAGACGGGGGTCCAATTGCTCCATTCACACAGCGAGTCGATCGGCTCGCCGTCCTCGGCCACCCACAAGCGCACGCCGAGCGCGAGCCCGGAGAAGCGGCCCGGCCCGGTGAACGTCAGCTCGGCGCGGTCGACACCCTCCGGCCGCAATGCGCCGTTGAACTCCAGCGGCTCCACCTCGACGGCGTCGGACAGGTACGACCGCTCCCGCACCTCCGGCACTTCCTGCAACCCCGCGAGACAGACCCGCAGGTCGAAGGGGCGGCCCACCGCGGCGAACACCTCCTGCACGAAGTCGAAGGTGGCGGACGGGAAACTGGGCGGTTCGCCCCCCGTCGCACTGCCCAGGTCCAGGGCGACGGCCGTGGTGGCGCTGCGGTGCGGGATGAACAGCCCACCGGGCTTCACCAGCCGCTCCCGCGCGTCCCGCAGTACCGACCCCGCGCCCTCGGAGCCGCCGAGCGTGCCGATGATCTCCGAGACGCACATGTCGACGGGCTCGGGGAGCTCGATCTCGGTGGAGAGCCCCTCGATCACCGTGATCCGGTCGGCGAAACCGGCCTCCTCGATGGTCTTCCGGGCGATCCGCGCCGATTTGGGCATGACCTCCACGGCCCACACATGCCGTGCTCCGGCGCGGGCGGCGGCCAGCGCCCACACCGCGTCCTGCCCCGTGCCGACGTCGAGCACGGTCCGGCCGGGAGCGCAGCGCCGGACGGCTTCGGTATACCGGCCCGTCCGACGCTCATCTTTGATCATCATGTCGTACACGAAGTCGTCGTAGACCGGGTACTCACCGACCGAGGGGAACAGCCATATCGGTGGATTCGACTCGTCGACGCAGGCTCGCACCGGCACCTTATGACCGGGAACGGCTAACTCCGCCACGTAGGAACGTCGCATTCGCAGTCCTTCGCCAGATCCGCGGCCGGAGCGCCGCGGCTGCTCCGAACGTTAGGGATGTGGCGGCCCGAGATCGTCACGCCACGGAGCGCACCTCGCGTAGCTCGCACGGGTGACAGTCGTTACGGCCGGGGCTCCCGCTAGGCTATGACGAGCGTTATGGCCAGAAGGGGTACGGTCCTGGCCAAGCACGCCAAGCACGCCAAGGCGCCGCTCGGGCGCTGCCGTACCGCACCGCGCCCGCGAGACCGAGAGAGCACATCCCATGGCTGAACTCGCCCTTGAGGACCGCTATCGCGGGTACCTCACCTGCCTGAACGAGCGGCGCTTCCACGACCTTCCCGAGTTCGTGCACGACCCCGTGGTGCACAACGACCGGACACTCACCATCGCCGAGTTCCAGGATCTGCTGCGCCGCGACGCGACGGAGATCCCCGACCTGCACTACGCGATCGAGCGGCTCGTGGTCCAGGGCGAGGAGGTGGCGTGCCGCATCCGGTTCGACTGCACCCCCACGGCGAGCTTCCGTGGCATACCGCCCACCGGCCGGTCGATCTCGTTCGTCGAGCATGTCTTCTACCGCTACCGGGACGGCAGGATCGCGGAGATCTGGTCGCTGATCGACATGGAGGCGATCCGCGAACAGCTCACCGGCAGCGGTCCCGACGCGTAGCGTTCGGCAGCACACGGACTACTCCAGGCGCCACAGGTGGATCGTCTTGTCCTGGAAGCCAAGGGTGGCCAGGGTGCGGCCGTCGGGGCTGAAGGCGAGCTGGGCGATGGAGGGCCCGGGGTTGCTGATGGCGGCTCGGTGTTCGTGGCTGGCAGCATCCCACAAATGCAGGCCGGTGTAGTCGGTGGTGAGGACGGTCCGGCCGTCCGTGCTGTAGGCCAGGCCGGTCACGGAACCACTGTGGCCGGCGAGCGGTTTGCCGCGCTCCTTGCCGGTGATCGCGTCGAAGAAGTGGACTTCCGTGGAGTCGTTGGTGACGGCCAGGGTTCCGCTGTCCGGGCTGAACACCATGTCGCCGGCACCGCCCAAGGAGTCATTCGACGGTTGAGGCCGTTGTCTCCGGGTGGCCACGTCCCACAGCCGTACGCCGTCCATGCCGGACTCGTCCACGCCGGCCAGAGTCTTCCCGTTCGGGCTGAACACCAACTGGTGGGCGCCTGCCGACTCGAGTGGAGCGCCCTTCTGCTGATGAGTCGCCACGTCGTAGAGCCGGATCTCCTGGTCGATGAAGCCGCTGGTGGCAAAGAGCCTGCCGTCGGGGCTGAAGGCGATCGTCTCGAAGGACAGAAAGGGATCGTCGTGCTGGGCGATCTCCTTGCCGTGCGGGCGCAGAGTGGCCGCGTCCCAGAACTGGGCTCTGCTCTCGTGGCCGGTCGCCACCGTCCGGCCGTCCGGGCTGAAGGCCACTCCCTCGAAGACGACGAGCGAGGAGAGCAGGGCTTTGGCCCGCTGCTTGTGGGTGGCCACGTCCCACAGCCGCAACACTCCGTCCTGGGCTTCGCTGGAGGCCAGGCTCTTTCCGTCCGGGCTGAAGCGCAGCGTGCCGATCTCCCCCTTGTGTCCCTTGAGGGTCGCCAGCGGGCGCAGCCCGGGATGGGCGGGGATGGCGATGGGCGGGGGTGTGCGCAGGGGAGTGGGGGAGGGGCTGCCGGAGGTGTCCTTGCCGGGCTTGCCGTGGGCGGTGTCCTTCCCGCCGTCCGAGCCGCCGCCGAAGAGGGCGATGCCGGTGGGCACGGCCACGGCGGCGACCGCGACGGCCGCGCCCGCGCCGATGAGCAGACGGCGCCGCGAGGGCGGGAGGGGCTTCCCGGATATCCACGGCAGAGGCTTCGGGGGTATCCGCGGTGGGCGCGGGGGTATCCGCGGTAGGTGCGAGGGCGGTCCGTTCAGCTCGTGGCGGAGCCGTTCGCGTTCGGCCAGCAACCGGTCGCGCTCGGCCCGGAGTTGGCCGAGCTCCTCGGCCCCGGCGCCTGCTTCCGCCGTCGTCCTCCCGTCGTCCGGCCCGGTGCGCCCCGCACCGGATGACGCGCCGCGTACGCCCTCCGGCGAGGGTCCTCGCTCGTCCATACCCGGCTCCCGCCCTTCCCCTGTTCCACTTCGTGCGATGCACCTGTTCCACTTCGTGTGACGCGCCGACCGCGAGACCGGCCGCTTCGGCGGCTACTCGATCCGCCAGAGCCGTATGGCGTTGTCGTCGTAGCTGCCGGTCGCCAGCGTCAGCCCGTCCGCCGTGAAGGCCGTGGGCTGGGACAGGGAGGCGAGCTCCAGAGGCTTCGCGCGTTCCTTGTGCGTGGCCGCGTCCCAGAAACGCAACACAAGCCCGCTGTAGAAGCCGAGCGTGACGATGGTCTTCCCGTCCCCGCTGTAGGCCAGCGCGCTGACGCCGACGGTGCGGGCGCGCAACGGCTTGCCGCGCCGGGTGGCGGTGGCCGTGTCCCACAGCCGTACCACGCCATCGCCACCCACACTCGCGCTCACCGCCAGGGTCCCGCTGTCCGGGCTGAACGCCATGGCGCCGACACCGCCCTCGTGTCCGGTCAGTGGCTCGCCCCGCCGTCTGCGGGACGCGACGTCCCACAGCCGCACGACTCCGTCGCCGACATGGCTGCTCACGGCCAGGGTCTTGCCGTCCGGACTGAACAGCAGCCCCTCGACACCGCCCTCGTGTCCGGTCAGCGGCTCGCCCCGCTGTCCGCGGGACGCGACGTCCCACAGCCGCACGACGTCACCGCCCGGTTCGTTCGTGCCGCCCGCGGCCAGCGTCCTGCCGTCCGGGCTGAAGGCGACCACCTCGAACGGCCGCTGTGTGCGGTCCGGGAGACTCAGCGACCTGCCACTGCGGTGAAGCGAGGGGAGCTGCCAGAACTGCGCCCTGTCCGCGCCACCGGTGGCGAGCGTCCTGCCGTCCGAGCTGATCGCCACGGACTGGAAGGAGACGAAAGCCGAGGTCAGCGGCGCGCCGATCCGCCGGTGCGCAGGGACGTCCCACAGCCGCAGGTTGCCCACATCGGCCTCGGTGGAGACCAGCGTCCGCCCGTCCGGGCTGAACCACACACCGCCGAGAGTGCCGGAGTGGCCCTTGAGGGTGGCCAGGCGGCGGATCGTGGGGTGTGCGGGAATGCTCGTCACGGGGCGCGGGCGCGGGCGCGACGGCCGGGGGCGAGGGGAGGCGGACGAGCCGTCGTCCTGGGCGAGGAGAGCGGCGGCGGCCCCGCCCCCGGCGACCACGACGGCTCCACCGGCGACGAGCAGGCCCCGGCGGGAGACCCCCGCGAACCGCGGATGCGCAGCGGAGGCGTCCGCTCCCGTAGGGGCGTACGGATCGGGCGCGGGCGGTGGCTCCTGGGGTACGCGGGCTACGGGTGCGCCATCCGTTCCCTTCCTCGCGTCCCCGGCCGCCCCCTCAAACGCGGGGCCGGGCACATCGGTCGACACGGCGGCGGCCCGTCGCTGCTCCACTTGGGACCTGAGCCCCCCGACCTCCTCCCGGAGGCGTTCACACTCGGCCCGTAGCCGCTCGCCCTCGTCGTCCATATCGCCACTCTCCCCGTCAAGGCCCTCATCGTGTCGGCGGCCGGTGGGGTACGCCGCTGCCACGGCATACCCCACCCCCGATCAGCCGAGCTGCTTCTCGATCTTCGAGAGCTGCAGTGCGGGCCACTTCTCCACCATCGCGTCCTCGTCCGCCTCGCTCACCTGGTTGCTCCCGTCCCAGACGATGGCCTCCACGACGACCGTCTCGATCCGGATCGCCAGGACCGTGACGCCCGGCGCCTCGAAGGACAGAGCCGCGTCCCCCAGATCGGACGAGTGCTCCTTGGCGCCCCGGATCTTGTGGATCTCTTCGCGGTTGTCGGCCACCAGCCCGTCCCAGGCCGCCTCCGCGGCGTCCTCGTCGTCGTAGGCGAGGACATCGGACTTGACCCGGAAGAACACGTTCTCCGACCGCTCGAGCACGACCATGCCCGCCCCATGCAGGTGTCGGCACGCCCAGCCGTCGCCGTCCTTGCGCCATTTCCGGCACTGCTTGTCCAGGTCGGTGCCGGCCAGCACGGATCTCCCCTCCTTGTTGCCGGCCGGTACCGACAGGGCGCCGGTGAGCCCGTCGTGCGGGACGAACCCGGGCAGGTCCCGCTTGGTCGGCAGCGCCGCGTCCACGTCCGCGGCGTCCAGCGTGGGGGCGGGCCACAGCAGATACGCGCCGAACCCGGCCACCGCGAGCACCGCGGCCACCACCCCGACCAGCGCGCCGCGGCGCGTCATTCGAACCATGCCCGTCACCGTAAGGACGCCACGTCGGGACCGGTCCCCATCCTCACGCGTTAGGCGGCCGGTCCCGAATCACTCGTTTATGCGATGCGCCTCGGTGCCGCGCCGATCCAGTGTGGTCAGGGAGGAACGCATAACGGCACATCTGCTGGGAGGACCCATGGATCCACGTCTCAATTACTTCGGCAATGCCCTCGCGACCAAGGTGCTGAAGCACCTCTACTCGGCCGGCAAGGTGGTGTCGGACTCGACCCTGCCGGAATCCGTTCAGCGTCTGGTGGAGATCCGCGCCAGCCAGATCAACGGCTGCGGCTTCTGCACCGACATGCACACCAAGGACGCGGCCCACGCCGGGGAGACCTCGATACGGCTCAACCTGGTCGCCGCGTGGCGGGAGGCGACCGTCTTCACCGAGGCCGAGCGCGCCGCGCTGGAGCTGGCCGAGCAGGGCACCCGGGTCGCGGACGCGGCCGGTGGGGTCACGGACGAGGTCTGGGCGAACGCCGCCAAGCACTTCGACGACGACCAGCTCGTCGCCCTGATATCCCTCATCGCCGTCATCAACAGCTACAACCGCATCAACATCATCAACCAGCAGCCGGCCGGCGGCTACCAGGTCGGCCAGTTCGGCTGAGCCAACCGCGTTCTCCCTGATGGCGCACGGCGTGTCACAGATGCGGGCCGTGCCTTTTCTTCCCTGTGATTCGAGTTGTTCGAGCCCGGAATCCCCGACGCGGATCGTCCGCCCGTTCCGGGCCGGCCCACGGAGGTGTAGCACAGTGCACGAGATGGACTCAGCGGATGGGACCGGACCCAAGATGCTGGCGGACGTCAAGCCGCCCTTCATCCCCGAGGGTGCTTCGGGGATGACCGTCCTCGTCGAGTGGCCTCCCGGCGACCCGGGGACTCCTCCGCACCGCCACTCGGGGCCGTGCTACGGCTATGTGACCGAGGGCGCGATCCGGTTCGAGCTCGAAGGTGAGCCGGAGCGCGTGATCAAGGCCGGTGAGACGCTGTTCGAGCCGGGCGGTGACCTGATCCACTACCAGAACGGCAACGCCCTGTCGGACGCCCCGAGCAAGTTCGTGGTGTTCATGCTGTGCGCGCCGGGCCAGCCGATGCTCACGCTGGTCGACGAGGAGGAGCTGGAGCAGCGGGCTCATCTGCGCCATCCGCGGCCCACGGATTGACCTGCCGAGGCTGCCGCGGCGGAGCCGAATCGTCGCCCGCACGCGCACGCGCACACCGCCATGGCCCCGGCCATGGCGGTGCCGGTCGCATGAACACGGTATTTCCACGCCGATGCCCGTCATCGCGCGCCGATTCCGTTGACGGAGATCACCCGAATGCCGAGGCTTTCTTCCATGAACAGAGCACCGGCGGGACCGAGGACATTCTGATGAAGACATTCGTGCATCGGGGGCAGATCACCAAGGTGGTTTTCGGCAGCGGTACCCGCAGCCGTATCCCCGAGGAGGCCGATGCTCTCGGATGCCGTCGGGTGCTCATCCTGTGCACCCCCGGCCAATGGGACCAGGCAGCGGAGATACGCGACCTGCTCGGTGCCACGGCAGTGGGCACGTTCGCCGAAGCGGCGCCGCACACCCCTGTCGAGATCACGGAGAAGGCGGTCGGCTACGCCGGAAGCGTGGACGCGGACTCCGTGCTCGCCATCGGTGGTGGATCGACCATCGGCCTCGGCAAGGCGATCGCCGTGCGCACCGGTCTTCCGCAGCTGGCGCTGCCCACCACCTACGCGGGCTCGGAGATGACGCCGATCCTCGGAGAGACCGAAAGCGGCAGGAAGACGACCCGCCGGCTGCCGGAAGTGCTGCTCAAGACGGTGGTGTACGACGTCGACCTGACGCTCACGCTTCCCGTGGGGATATCGGCGGTCAGCGGCGTCAACGCGATGGCGCACGCGGTGGAGGCCCTCTACGCACAGGACCGGGATCCGGTGGCCTTCCTGATGGCCGGTGAGGCGCTCGACTCCCTCACCCGATCCCTTCCGGCCATCGCGCTCCACCCGGACGACGGCGAGGCGCGGGCTGACGCGCTGTACGGGGCGTGGCTGGCGGCCACCTGCCTCGGCACGGTCGGCATGGCCCTGCACCACAAGGTGTGCCATGTGCTCGGTGGCACCTTCGGGCTTCCGCACGCCGAAACCCACACGGTCGTCCTGCCACACGTCGTCGCCTACAACGGGTCGGCGGCCCCCGAGGCCATGGCCCGCATCGCGTACGCGCTGGCCCGGGACGACGCCGCGAGCGGTCTCTTCGACTTCGCCGGGAGGCTCGGCGCCCCCAGGGCACTGCGGGACCTCGGCATGCCGGAATCGGGCATCGAGCGGGCGGCCGACCTCATCGTGCGGGACGGCTACTGGAATCCGCGGCCAGTGGAACGGACCGCGGTGCGCGCCCTCTTGACCCGCGCCTGGGCCGGCGAGACACCGTGAACGTCATCCGGTGATGAAGATGCCCGGACCGACTCCGCCACCGACACCCAACCACCACGGGAGCGCGCCATGCGTGATCTGACCAGCGACACCATCACCGATGCCGTGATCTCCACCATGCGGGACACCAAGGATGTCCGCGTCGCGGAGATCCTGGAATCGCTGGTGCGGCACCTTCACGCCTTCGTCCGCGATGTCGAGCTTACGGAGGAGGAGTGGGCCCGGGGAGTGGACTTCCTGACGCGCACCGGGCAGATGTGCACATCGACGCGCCAGGAGTTCATCCTGCTGTCCGACGTGCTGGGCATCACCATGCTGGTCGACTCCCTCAGCAACCGGCGGCCCACGGAAACCACCCAGAACAGCGTCCTGGGCCCCTTCTTCAGGGAGGACAGGCCGCGGCACGCGGACGCCGCCGACATCTCCGGAGGTCTGCCCGGGACCCCGCTGTTCTTCGAGGGACGGGTCGTGAACCGTGCGGGAGCGCCGGTGGCCGACGCGGCGGTGGACGTCTGGCACAGTGACGGGGACGGCCACTACGACGTGGATGTGCCAGGCCAGGTCGACCCGGCCATGCGCGCGCTTCTCCGCACCGACGAGACGGGACACTTCGGCTTCCGCTCCATCCGCCCGTCCAGCTACCCGATCCCGGGTGACGGCCCGGTCGGCGAACTCCTGGGCGCCACCGGCAGGTCGCTCATGCGTCCCGCCCATGTGCACCTGCTGATCGAGGCTGAGGGATTCCAGCGCGTGACCACCATGCTGTTCCCGTCGGACGACTCGTACCTGGACACGGATCCGGTGTTCGGGGTGAAGGAGTCGCTGATCACGTCCTATGACACCTACGAGGCCGGCACCGGGCCCTGCCGCGAGCTGACCGACGAGCCGTACACCGTGCTGCGGCACACCTTCGTCCTCGAACCCCGCCCCGCGGACTGATCCCGGCGGCCGCACACCATGACGAGGCGGTCATCCATGAGCGGCGGCGATCCGGGCGAGAGGGGTGGCGCCCTGCCCCGGTTGCCCGGCCATGTCATACCCCGGCCGAGGCTGGTCCGCGGGATCCATCGGCTGCTGGACCGGTACCCGGTGCTCGTCGTGGCCGCTTCGGCGGGGTCGGGCAAGACGATCGCCGTGGTCCAGGCCGCACGGGCGCTGTCCCGACCTGTCGCCTGGGTATCGCTCGCCGGGATGCCCGGCAACGCAGGTCCCGGTGCCGACGGGCCGGCGCTGACGCGCCTTCTCACGGCGGCCGTCGAGCCGCATGCGCCGGCCGCGGCGACCGCGCTGACCGATGCACTGGCGCGTGGACTCTCGGCGTCGGAGGCCGGTGTCCTGCTCGCCAGGGCGCTCGCCGGGACGGACCTGGTGCTGGTGCTCGACCGCGTGGAGACGATCGGAGGGTGCGCCGGTGCGGAGGGGCTGCTCGACGCACTCGTCGGAAGTCTGCCGGAAGGGCCGCGGCTGGTACTGATCTCCCGCGTGGAGCTGCCCCCGGGGCTCGGTGGCCTCGGCGATGTCCATCGCGTCGCCTTCCTCGAGGACGGGGAGCTGGCCTTCGACGTGGCCGAGGCCGCCGAAGCCCTGCGGGGCACCGACCGGGGCTCCGACCGGGGCGACGACCCGTCCCACCTGGTGGCGGCGACGGGCGGCTGGGTCACCGGAGTCCTGTACGACTGGTGGGGCGCCGACGCGGCCGCCTCCGCCGCACAGCACGAGTGCCTCGCGGCCGGGCTGCTGACCCAGCTCACGCCCGCGGAGGCGGCCCTGCTCATCCGTACGAGCCTGCTCGACGACGGGGTGACGGCCGAGCGGGCGGGCGCCCTCGGACTGGTGTCGCCGGACCGGACGATGGCCGCCCTCCGCGGCCGACGGCTGCCGCTCAACTGGTCCGCCGACGGCAGCCGGATGGTCGCACTGCCGCGGTTCCGTCACCATCTCCAACGGCGGATCGAATGCCTGGACGCGGACGCCCTGCGGGTGCTGCGCCGGGGGTACGCCACGTTGCTCCAGGGCCGGGGGCGCCACGAGGATGCCGTGGCCGAGCTGCTCATGAGCGGTGACACCGCCGCCGCCCGACACGTCGCCGAACGTGCGCTGCCCGATGTACTCGGGCGATTCGACCTGACGACCGCCGAGGGCTGGCTCGACCGGATGCGCCCGGCGCCCACTCCGAGCCTGGCCTCCGCGGCGCTCCGTGTCGCCTTCGGGCTCGAACAGTGCTGGCGGGGCGTGCAGTTGGCCGACCACCACGGCCGTGGGTGGTGGCGTGGCCTCGCCGAACAGCCGGGCGGCGAGGAGGACTTGGCCCTGCTGGTGTGGTGTCTCTGGCACGCTGGGAGGATCGACGGGGCGCGCGAGATCCTGGGCGTCATGCCGTCCGGGCACCCCCGCGACATCGCGGCGGCCGTGCTGGCTCTGGCGGACGACAGCGCACCCCGGCTCGCCCCGGACGTACTCGACCGGGTCGCGGGCCCCCTCGAGGCCATGGTGATGCGCCTCGCCTACCGGTCCGGCCACCTCCGCGAGCTGCGGGACAGCACCTCCGGCGCCTGGCGGAGGGTGGCGGGGACGCCATGGAGGGTCGCGGCGCTGCGCGCCGAGGGACGTATCTCCCGGGCGGAGGAGGCGTACGCGGCGGTCGGAGACGGACCGGGGCCCGTCTGGCTGGCGGCCTTCGAGGCCGCGGAGCTGATGGCGGACCTCGGACGCCGGGACGACGCGTGGTCCGCACTGCTGGCCGGGCGGCGGCGGATCGCGTCGACCGGCTCCCGCGTGTACGAGATCCTCAGCCTGCTCCTCGAGGCGAAACTGGCCCTGCGCCTGGATCGCGACCCGCCACGAGCGGCTCGGGCGCTCGCCGAGGCGGAGCGCAGAGGCTGCGCGCACTACGCGTTCACCGCGGAACTGGCCGGCACCTGGCGGGGCCTGGCGCTGCTGCTGACCGGCCGCGACCACGACGCCGTGCCCCACCTCACCACCGCGGTCTCCGCCATGCGCGGGGGCGACAGACATCTCGAACTCCCCACGGCAGCCGTCTACTTGAGCGAGGCGCTGTGGCGCACCGGCGACGAGGACGGTGCGGACGCCGCCGCCGATCTGGCCCTGGAGGTCGCGACCGCCCAGGGCCCCCGCAATCTGCTGTTGCAGGCCCTGGAGGACGTGCCCTCCGTCGCCGTGCGCCGGGCCGACGCGGAACCCACCCACTCCTCACGCTGGCACGAGCTCGTGTCCGCGCTCGCCACCGCGAGACCGGTGACCGGGTGTGCCGAACCCCTGCTGACGCTGGAGGACTTCGGCCCGGTGCGGCTGGCCGCCGACGGGCGGGAGGTCCGTCCTCGTCTGGCCAAGAGCGTCGAGTTGCTCGCCTATCTGCTGGACCAACCCTCGGCGGGCGCCAGGCGCCAGGCCCTCTTGGAGGCGCTGTTCCCCGGCCGCAGCGACGCCACGGGGCGCAGCTACCTTCGGCAGGCCGTCTACCGGCTGCGCGAGGTGCTGCCCGACGGGCTGTCGCTCCTCCAGGACGGTGACGCGTACCGCCTGACACCGGCGTCCGCCGTCGTGAGCGCCTCGGGGACCCTGCGGCGACTGCTCGCGGAAGCCGCGCGGCAGGACGGCGAGCACCGGTGGGACACCCTGCGGCGCGCCCTGGCCATCGCCGAACGCGGCTCGTACTTCGACTCCCTCTCGACCCACTGGCTCGACACCAGGCGCGCCGAACTCGACTCCGCCCTCCTGCGGGCCCGTGTGGACGCGGCGGCCGTGGCGCTGCACCTCGGCCGCGTCCGGGAGGCCCGCCGGCTCGCGCGTGCCGTGCTGGACAGCGATCCCTACCGGGAGCAGGCGTGGCGGCTCGCCCTGTGCGCCGCGGAGGCGGCCGGATCGGACGATGAACTGCTCGACCTGTACCGGGGCTATCTGGGCGTCATGAAGGAGCTGGGAGTGCCGCCGTCCGCGGACCTGCGACGGCTGGTCGACCGATTGCGCCGTTGAGCGGACGGGCCGGGTGAACTCCGGGCGGTGTCACGCCCAGGGCCGTGATTTCTCCCGCGTTAACAGCCGGAGTCGCACGCTTCACACCAGCCACCAGGGTTCAGCTCCCCTTCCACGGAGGTCCTCCGATGATGGAAACCGTTGACACCACACTCGATTTCCGAGGCGCGATGAGCCGGCTCGCCACGGGCGTCAGCGTGATCACCACCCGCTCCGGATCCACACCCATCGGCATGGCGGCGAGCGCCGTGTGCGCCCTGTCCCTGGACCCGCTCCAGCTGCTCGTGTGCGTCGGCAACCACCTGTACACGCGGACCGCGATCGCGGAGCACGGCCGCTTCGCCGTCAATGTCCTCGGCGAGGACGGCGAGCACCTGGCGCGGAACTTCGGCGCCTCCAAACCGGACAAGTTCGCGGGGGTCGAGACCGCCGACGACCACGGGGTGCCGGTGCTGAAGGACGCCATCGCGGCAGTCGTGTGCGATGTCGCCGAGGCGCTGCCCGGCGGCGATCACACCATCTTCGTGGGTGACGTCCGCCAATGCGCGCACCGGGTGGACGGCCGGCCGCTGCTCTACTTCGCGGGAGGGTTCGGCGGGTTCAGGCACTAAGCGTTCCGCTGGAAGTGCCTTGACCTGCCGTCGATCGTCCCGCGGCACCGTCGTGGCTGGTCGAGCAGTTCCCCGCGCCCCTTCGGGCGCGCCACCGAACTGCAGCCGACTTCCGCCGATCCGCTCAGCGCTGGTCGCGGCGGCCCGAAGGAGGCCGCCGCGGGGCCGTGACCGGCCCACCACCGCCCCCGATGCCGGTTCTCGCCGGGCGAGCCACGGCCGTCGGGGGCTCCGCCCGTCCCGACGACTCCACTGAAGGTGCCATGTCCCGTGCAGGTGCCATGTCCCGCTCCGTGCCGGCCTTCAAGCTGCGTCCTCCGGCCCAGCCCCCGCACCTCCTGACCCGCCCGCGTCTGCTGCGCCGGCTCGACGCGGCGACCGAGCCCGTGGTGGTGGTCTCCGCACCGGCCGGTGCCGGGAAGACCGTGCTCCTGGCCGAGTGGGCGCATGGCGCGGCGGCCCGTGGCAAGTGCGCCTGGCTCAGCCTGGACGGGTACGACAACGCCCCGGGCCGGCTCTGGGCCGGCATCCTGCGGGCGTTGCGGCAGGTACGGCCGGAACTGCCCGTCCGCCTCGACCGCGATGAGTGGACGCTCGACGCATGGCTCGAGGAGATCCTGCCGAGCCTGGTGACCGGACTGGGCGAACAGGAGCCGCTCACACTGATCCTCGACGGACTGGACTCGATCACGGACGCCGACGCGGTCCACAGCCTGGCGGACTTCCTGACCCGCCTTCCACGGGGCTTCCGTGCCGTGTCGTCGACCCGGCACGTCCCCGGAAGGCCCGTGCCGACCCTGCGCGCCCGGGGTCTGGTCGCCGAACTCGACCAGCACGACCTGGCCTTCACTCCAGAGGAGGCACAGGCCGTGCTCACCGATCTGCTCGGTGCCCCTCCGGCCGCGGACACCTCGAGCGCGCTGTACGAGGCCACCGAGGGATGGGCGGCGGGGCTGTGCGTCATGGGGCGCGTCCTCGCCCGCCCGGCCGACCAGGCCGACCCCGAACGCAACGTGGCCCACGGCAGGCAAGCGGTCTCCGAGTATCTGGCCACCGAGGTGCTGTTCCGGCTCACCACGGAACAGCGCCGGTTCCTGCTGCGCACCAGCGTGCTCGACGAGCTGAGCACCGGGCCGTGCCAGGCCCTCGCCGGGGACCGGGCGGGCGTACTGCTGCGGGAGCTCGCGCGGACCGTGCGACTGCTCGTACCCGTCGCCGCCGATCCGCCGGCGTACCGGCATCACCGGGCACTGGCCACGCTGCTCTCCGACGTCCTCACCTCCGAAGGGCCGGACACCGTCGTGTCCCTGCACCGGGCCGCCGCTCAGTGGTACTCCCGGCAGGGCGAGACGACCGCCGCCGTACGGCACTGGGTGCTCGGCGGCGATGAGCCGGCGGCCGTCGCCTCGATCCTCGGCGCCTGGGAGAAGGCGATCTCGGCGGGCCGTGGGGCGCTGGTCGCGCGGTGGCTGGACCTCCTGCCGCGCCGCACGGTCGCCGCCGACGCGCGCTTGTGCGTCGTGGCGGCGATGGCGGCTCTCTCCGGCGGCGCCCCTGAGACGGCCCGGCGCTGGCTGGACGTGGCCCGGCTCAGACAGACGGGGCCCGAGACGGTCGGCGAAGGCAGCACGGTGTCCGATGCGGCGGCCGTCGCCCAGGCCATGGCCTGCTGTCTGAAGGGGGAGGTCCTGACCGCCGACCGGCTCGGCGCGTCCGCCGTCGGCGGCACCCCGCCGTTGACGTCCTGGCGCGCCCTGGCCTGTACGGCCCGCGGCGCCGCCGCCCTGTGGACCTCCCGGTACGAGGAGGCGGAGGCACTGCTCGGCGAGGCGACGCGTGACGCACACGCCGCCGGGCACAGCCTGGCACTCGTCCGCGCCCTGGGTTTGCGGGCGCTGTGCGCGCTGCTGGCCGGACGTCACGAGCCGGTGCGCAGGCTCAGCGACGAGGCCCTCGAAGTGGCCGCGACAACCGGCCTGAGCGGGCACTTCGTCTCCGTGTCCGCCTACATCGCCCGCGCCGGTCTGCTCCTCGAAGAGGGCCGGGCCGAGGAGGCCGCACGAGTTCTGGCCGAAGCGGAAGCGGCGCTGGCGGGCCCGCCCCGGACGTCGCACGAACCCCACATCCGCGCCCTGTGCCACGCCACGCGAGCGCGACTGGAGAGCGCGCGGCGCAACGCGGACGCGGCGCGGGAGGCCCGCGAGGCGGCCGAGCGGGCGGCGTCCGGGTGCGAATCGCGCGGGGTACTGACGGACCTGCTCGGCCGAGCCGGTGAGGACACGGCCGTCGAGCCTTCCGCACCGAGGCCCCAGGATCTGTCGCCGGGGGAGCGCCGAGTGCTCCGCGCCCTGTGCGGCCCGCTGACCCTGCGTGAGATCGCCGCCGAGCTCCATGTGTCCCACAACACCGTCAAGACACAGGTACGGGCCATCTTCCGCAAACTCGACGCGCACGACAGAAGCGGTGCGGTGGCCGGGGCCCGGGAGCGCGGCGTGCTCTGACCCGGGCCCCGCACCGCGCTACGAGGCGTCCTGGCGCCGGGCGTAGTCCGCCTGGGCCGTGTACGCGGTCTCCTCCCGCTCGTCGACGCCCTCGATGCCGCAGACCTTGCGCGCGAGGTCTGCCATGCTGCCGCTCGGGGACAGCTCGGCGCGCTTCATGGTGAGGGTGCGGATGGCCAGCAGGGGCGTGCCGTTGAAGTTCTCGAAGGTGCTGATGCGGTCGCCCCAGTCGGACAGGAACAGATCGCGGATCACCCGGCTGATCCTCAGCCGGTCGTGCGGCCTCCCGACCGGTCCCGTCTGCAACGCCTCCAGCCAGGGCCGCAGTTCGGGCCGCTGCCACTGGCCCTCGGTGGGGAAGATGAGCGAGGCACGACCGGCGAGGTCGATCACCTCGTGGACCATTCCGGCGATGTTCTCGAGGTAGTACGCCCGCCCGAAGTCGAACATCAGGACGTTCGGCTTGTAGAGGCCGCCTGGGGTGGTGAACCCCTCGTCCTCCGAAGCGATCACATGCGCCCTGAGCGTCTGGTGGAAGCCGGCGAACCGGGCGATCCGGGTCTGCACCGGCGGCAGCTGGTAGGTGCCGATGTGCTCGGTGATCAGCAGGGTCAGGCCGAGCATCAGCTCGGCGCGCACCATCTGCCGGACCAGGGCCTGGTAGTGCAGCCAGTCGAAGACCCGCTGCGGGTACAGCGAGGTGTGCTTCGGGTTGCCGATGTGGAACACCCGGTCCCAGGGGATGAGCACATCCTCGAACACGATGACGCTGTCCAGTTCGTCACCCTGGGAGGCCAGCGGGTGCTCGACGTCCTCGCCGTCCCGGACGTTGCTCTCCCGGCAGATGATGGTGACCCCCGGGGTGCTGGGCTTCACCGCCCCGAAGATGATCTGCTCCGGCAGGATGCCGGGGCGGTAGAAGACCCCGATGTGGATCCAGTCCCCGAAGGCCGCGCCGGTGCTGATCGCCTTCACGCCCCGTACGGTGATGCCCTCGTCCGAGGTGCCGACCACCTGAAGGGCCGGGGACTCGGCCTGTGCGGAATCGCGCGAGCGGTCCGTCTGCGGGTCGACGAACGCCGGTGTCGTGTTGAGGTCGCCCTCCCGTGCCACGTTCCAGAAGTCGATGATGCCCTCGGTGAGGTCCCTCCCGTCGGTGCCGACGGACTGGCTGCTCCAGGGCTCCGGGTCGTCGACGTAGGTCAGCAGGACGTAGTTGTTGACGTCCGGGGTGCGCGGGACCGCCCCGGCGCCGAGCTCCCGCAGCACCGTCTCCATGTAGCGCCGCTTGCGCCGCAGGTCGTCCTTGGAGCGGTGCTGGAACCACGTCATGGACCGCCGGACGCCCTCCTCGTCCACGAACGTCATGACGTCCTGGAGGTCGGGGCGGTGGTGCAGGTCGTAGAAGTCGGCGAGCTTGCGGGCGTACGCCCGGGTCGTGGGGTGTGTGGCCACGTTGTCGACGAGCTCGTCGCCCACCCACACCGTGCGGCCGTCGTTCAGCGCCGCCAGGTATTCCTTGCCTGTACGCACGTCGTGCTCCTCTCCGGGGACAAGAGATCTGGACGGCTCGGAGCATGCGCCGCGGCGGGGTGAGCGGACGGCGCGGCACCGGAAATCACCCGGGTGAAAGCGTCCAGCGCGGGGGAACCGGCGTTGAGGGCGATGTGGCCGTGCGGCATGCTGGCCCCATGCGCAGCACAGACCCCGCGGGCGAAGTGGCCCGGGGGCGCGGGGACCGGGCCGTGGCCGGGCTGCCCCTCAGAGGACGGGACCGCGAGATCGCCGCTGTCCGTGAGGATCTGGAAGCGGTGCTTGCCGGGCGGGGCGCCCGCGTCGTCGTGGAAGGCGCGCCCGGCGTCGGCAAGAGCCGGCTGCTCGCGGAGCTGGACGGGATGGCGCGCCGGTCCGGCTTCGATGTGGTGTCCGTACGGGCCGACGAGCTCGACCAGTACGCGGCGGGAGCGGCCCTGCAGTCCGCCCTGCAGCCCTCCGACGGTCCCCACCGGGCCGCCGTGGCCACCCACGACCAGCGGCTCCGGCTGCTGGACGGCATCGCGGACGCCCTGGAGACGCGGGCCCAGCGCGCCCCGGTGGCCGTGCTGGTGGACGACGCGCAGTGGGCCGATCCGGCCACCCTCTTCGTGCTCCGCACCCTGCCCGGACGGCTGGCAGGCTCGCGGATCCTGTGGGTGCTGGCGGTACGGCCGGACGCCGAGCGGCCGACCGTGGCCACGGTGCGGGAGGACCTCGAGCGCCTCGGAGCCCGATGGCTGCCCCTCGGCCCCCTGCCGCAGCGGGAGCTGGGGCAGATCGCGGCCGATGTCCTCGGGGCGACGCCGTCACCCGGTCTGGCCCGTCGTCTGCGAGATGTCGCGGGCAACCCGTTCCTGGCGATCGAACTGGTGCGAGCCTTCGCCGGTACGGACGCCGTCAAGGTGGAGGCGGGCGTGGCGAGCCTTGTGCACGACTCCATCCCCGCCGGTTTCCGGCGGAGTGTCGCCGCGCGGCTGGACCGGCTCCCGGAGGATGCCGCGCGCCTGCTCCAGATGGGCTCCGTCCTCGGCCGTGAATTCGACCTCGGCACGGCCGCCCGGATGCTCGGCAGACGGGTCGGCAGCCTGCTGTCGGGCGTCGAGGCCGCACTGAACGCCGGTCTGCTCTCGGCCGACGGCCCGCGACTCGCCTTCCGCCACGACCTCATGCGGCAGGCCGTCCACGAGAACCTGCCGCAGGCCGTACGGACCGCTCTGCACCGGGAGGCGGCCGACAGTCTGCGTGGCATCGGGGCCCGGTCGGCCGAGGTGGCCTGGCATGTCGTCATGTCGGGCGGCCCGGTCGACGAGGAGGCCGTGACCACGCTGACCACCGCCGTACGGGAACTGTCGGCGTCGGCCCCCGACGCCGCCGCGGACCTGGCTCAGCGGATCGCCGGACTGCTGCCCCCACAGGACCGGCGCCGCGTCACGCTGCTGACCGACGCCGCCGAGTACCTCGGCCGGACCCGCCGGGTACACGAGGCCCTCGACCTGGTCGACGCCACCCTGTCGGACCGCCTCGAACCGCCGCGGGAGGCGTGTCTGCGCCTGGTGGCGGCCGAGATCCACCAGGCCGCGGGCGACGACACCGCCGCGATGACACACCTCCGGCGGGCTCTGGACCTTCCGGCGCTGCCGACCGATGTGCGCGTCCGGCTGTTGAAGACCAAGGGGACGGGCCATGTGTACCTCGGGGACATCACCGCCGCCGAGCAGACCGATACCGGGCTGGTCGCGGCCGCCTACCGCGGCGACGATCCGGCCGTCGTCGTCAGCGCCATGGTGTTCCAGTCGCAGACGTCCTTCTACCGCGGGCGCCTCGCCCGCGCCGTCGAGCTCGCCGAGGAGGCCGCCGGGCGCGCCGGTACGGAGTCCGGCGCGCTCTATCTGCGGCCCCCGCGGATCCCGGCGCTGTGGCTGGCCATGGCGCTGCTCGCCACCGACCGGCTCGCGGACACCGAGCGGATCCTGCGGGACGGACAGCGCGAGGCGGAGGCGCTGGGCCTCGGCTGGTCACTTCCGCACTGGCATGCCACCCGTGCCTGCGCCCTCCTCGAACAGGGGGCGCTGGACGACGCGGCCGTGGAGGCCGAGGCCAGTCTGACGGTGGCGGACGAACTCGAGATCACCCGACCGAACGCGCGGGCCTGGTCCGTGCTGGCACTGGTGGAGATCCGGCGTGGTGACCTCGCCAGGGCGAGGGACCATCTCCGCGCCGCCGAAGCCGGTCCCGACCCGACCACGCAGCGGTACGGCCGGTGGGTGGCGCTCGCGCGGGCCTGTCTGGCGGACGCGGAGGGCGGCCTTGACACCCCGGCGGCAGTGGCACTCACGGCCGGCTTCGGGGACCGTGAGCCGACGCGGCTGCTGGCGGTGACGCCGTCCCACTGGCCCGGGATCGTGCGCATCGCGCTCCGCGGCGGGGACCCGTCGGTCGCGGAGGCCGTGTCCGCCGCCCTGCGCGGCCTGACCGCGCGGGACGACAGCCAGCGGATCATCCGGGCGGTCCGCGCCCATGTGGACGGCCTGCTCCACGGCGATCCCCGTGGACTGGAGTCCGCGATCAGCGCCTACCGGAGCGGTGGCAGACCGCTGGCCCTGGCCGCGGCCTGCGAGGATCTCGGCGAACTCCTGGCCGCTTCCGCCGATACGGCCCCGGCGATCCCGTACCTCGAGGAAGCGGGTGAGCTGGCGTCGGCCTCAGGAGCCCTGCGCGACCACGAACGGATCAGAGGGCGCCTCCGGCGGCTCGGTGTGCGCACCGGGGCCCCACGGCACCACACCACCGGCCCCCCGGGGTGGGGGAACCTGACCCGATCCGAGCGGAGACTGATCCCGCTCGTGGTGGACGGACTCACCAACCGGGCCATCGCCGACCGGCTCTATGTGTCCATTCACACCGTCAACACCCACATGAGGCACATCTTCACCAAGCTCGGCATCAACACGCGCGTCGAACTGACCCGGCTGGCGCTCGAACGGGGTGGCATCGCCGACGGGGCGTCCTGAACGCTCACTCCGCAGCGGCACGGCGCAGCAGCGGGGTGAGGCGGTGCGGCACCAGCTCGCGCATGGCCAGGGCCGTCGTCGTGCGCTCGATGCCGGGAACGGCGAGGATCTGCCCTGCGATCCGGTACAGATCCTCCGCGTCCACGGCGACCACCCGTACGAGCAGATCCGTCTCGCCGCTGAGGCCGAAGACCTCCACGACTTCGGCGATGCCCGCCAGTGCCTCGGACACCTCGGCCAGCCGGCGCTGATCGACCCGCGCGGTGACGAACGCGGTGAGCGGATGGCCCAGCGCGTTCGGGGTGATCCGCCGTTCGAAGGAGCCCAGCGCGCCGCCCTGCTCCATTCTGGCCACCCGCGCCTGGACCGTGTTGCGGGACAACCCCAGCTGCTCGGCCAGGGCGACGACGGTGGCCCGTGGCTGGGCGGCGAGGGCGAGCAGGATCCGCGCGTCGGTGGCGTCCACCCCTCGCTCACTGTTCATAGTGCTCAATCGACGTCCCTCATTCGACCCGGAGCATGAGCAGAATGCTCAACGAAAGAGAAGCATCTTGTGCAGTTGAAGAGCTATCTGTCTACTGACGGAGCACAAAATCATTTTCCCACGGCGTGGTGCGGATAGCGGAGGCGGTCGGTGATGGTCCTGGACCCGGAGCTGAGAGCGATCGGCGGTAACGGCTCGGGCCGTGCCCGGACGGAGGAGCTCGCCGTGCTGGAGGCGGTCGGGCAGCGGGTGCTGTGGCTGTCCACCGCGATCATCGACCATGCCAACCGGGTGCGGCCGAACCCCTCGGGGCTGAAGGTCGGCGGTCACCAGGCGTCCAGCGCCTCGATGTCC
This sequence comes from Streptomyces iranensis, assembly GCF_017874715.1. Lineage (GTDB taxonomy): Bacteria > Actinomycetota > Actinomycetes > Streptomycetales > Streptomycetaceae > Streptomyces > Streptomyces iranensis. The sequence goes on from NZ_JAGGLR010000036.1 coordinate 53,369, forward strand.
TCGATCATGACGGCGCTGTGGTTCCACGCGCTCAACCCTGAGGACCGGGTGTCGGTCAAACCCCATGCCTCACCCGTGCTGCACGCCATCAACTACCTGCTGGGCGAGCTGGACGAGTCCTACCTGACCACCCTGCGCGCCTTCGGCGGCCTGCAGAGCTACCCCAGCCGGGCCAAGGACCCCGACCCGGTCGACTACTCCACCGGCTCGGTCGGCATCGGCGCCACCGCCCCCCTGTGGGGCGCCCTCGCACGGCGCTATGTGGAGGGCCGCTTCGGCGGGGCGGGGAGAGGACGGCAGTACTCCCTGCTGGGCGACGCGGAGCTGGACGAGGGCGCGATCTGGGAGGCGATCCAGGACCCGATGGTGCCCAGCCTGGGCGAGGCGGTGTGGGTCGTCGACCTGAACCGGCAGTCCCTGGACCGGGTCGTCCCCGGCATCGCCGCGGACCGGCTGCAGGGCATGTTCGCCGCGGCCGGCTGGCAGGTCATCAGCCTCAAGTACGGGCACGCGCTGCGGGAGTTGTTCGCGCGGCCGGGCGGCGAGGCCCTGCACGCCCGTATCGACGCCATGGACAACCCCGAGTACCAGCGCCTGCTGCGCTGCTCCGCCGACGAGTTGCGCGAGCGCCTGCCCGGCAGCGGCTCCACCGCCGGGCCGATCGCGGACCTGATCGCCCCCCTGGACGACGCCTCGCTGCTGGCGGCGCTGCGCAACCTGGGAGGGCACGACATCGGCGCGCTGATGGACGCGTTCGACAGCGTCGACGACACCCGACCGACCGTCATCTTCGCGTACACGGTGAAGGGCTACGGGCTGCCCACCGAGGGCCATCCGCAGAACCACTCCTCCCTGCTGACCGCCGACCAGATGAGGACCCTGGCCGACCGCCTGGGAACGGACCCCGACCGGCCGTGGGCGGCCTTCGCCGCCGGATCGCCGGAAGCGGCCCGGTGCGCGGCGGCCGCCGGGCGGCTGCGCCGCCCCGGACACGCGTCGCGGCAGGCCCCCGAGGTCCCCGCCGACCTCGCCCGCCCGGCACCGACCGGCTCCGGCAACACCCAGCAGGCCCTCGGACGCGTCCTGCTGGACCTCACCCGGCGGGCGCCGGAGGCGGCCGCCCGGATCGTGACCGTCAGCCCGGACGTCAGCTCCACCACCAACCTCGGCGGCTGGCTCAACAAGGTCGGTGTGTGGTCGCCGACCGAGCGCCCCAACTGGTTCGCCGATGACGCCGAGACGATCCTGCACTGGCGGGAGCGGCCCACCGGCCAGCATGTGGAGCTGGGCATCGCGGAGACCAACCTGGTCGGCCTGCTCGGCGAGCTGGGTGCCACCTGGAGCCGCTGGGGCCAGCCGCTGCTGCCCATCGGCGTCGTCTACGACCCCTTCGTCAACCGGGCCCTGGAGCCGTGGTCGTTCGGCATCTACGCGGGCGGCCAGTCGATCCTGATCGGCACGCCGTCCGGGGTCACGCTCGCCCCGGAGGGCGGCGCCCACCAGTCGATCACCACACCCTCACTGGGCATCGAACAGCCCGGCTGCGTCACCTTCGAGCCCGCGTTCGCGATCGACACCGAATGGTGTCTGCTGGCCGCACTGGGCAACCTCGGTCGGCCGGACGGGAGTTCGGCCTATCTTCGGCTGTCCACCCGGCCCGTCGACCAGTCCGCGGCCGACGTGCCCGGCGACCCGGCCGCCCGCGAGCGCCGCCGCCGGCAGGTGACCGCGGGAGCGTACCGGCTGCGCCGTCACGAGAGGCCCGTGGTGACCCTCGCCGCGATGGGCGCCCTGATCCCGGAGGCCCTGGCCGCCGCCGACCGGCTCGCCGCCCTCGGCCACGGCGCCGACGTGGTCTGTGTGACCAGCCCGGACCTGCTCTTCCGCGCGCTTCAGGCCCGCCGCGGCCTGTCGCAGGACCCGAGCTGGATCCTCGACCAGGTCTTCCCCGCCGACCGGGCCACACCGCTGGTCACCGTGCTGGACGGCCATCCGCACACGCTGGCCTTCCTGAGCACGGTCCAGAACACGCCGGTCACCACCCTCGGTGTGTCGCGGTTCGGCCAGAGCGGTGCGATCGAGGACGTCCACCGCTACCACGGCATCGACACGGACAGCATCGTCACCGCCGCGCTGGACCTCGTCGACTGAAGGCGGGGTCAGTCCGTCCGGGCCTCGGCGGTGCCGAGGCCCGTGGACTGCCGGTCGGGTGCGGGCTCCGCACGGACGACCGGGTGGCCGAGCGCGGGCATGTGGTGGGGGAACCCGATCCGGAGGAGGGCCGCCGCGACAGCGGAGGCCAGCACGACCACCGCCGCGAGGAGCAGGGCCTGGTGGTACCCGTGGCGCAGCAGCGGGGTGGCGACCAGTGGGCCGAGGATCTGGCCCACCGAGTATCCGGCCGTCAGCAGCGCGACCGCGCGGGGGAAGCGCAGATGCGCGCCGGTCGCGAGCGCGAGGGTGCTGACGCCGATGAACGTGGCGCCGAAGAGCACCGCGGAGATCAGCGCCGCGGCGACGCCCCCGATCAGCGCGGGCAGGGCGATGCCGACGGCCTGGACGCCCAGCGCGGCCAGCAGGAGGCTGGGGCGGGACCAGCGCCGCCCCAGCCCCGCCCACAGCGCGGAGGACGGAATGGCCGCGAGGCCCACCAGCACCCAGGCACCGCCGCCGATCCAGCCGGGGGAACTCTGCTCGATGGCCGCCACCAGGAAGGTACCGGCGATGATGTAGCCGACGCCCTCCAGCGTGTACGAGGCGAAGAGCGCGGTGAACCAGCGATGGGTGCGCGGGCCGCTCGCCCGCCGTTCCGCTGCGGGCCGGGAAGTGACGGGCCGGGAAGTGGCGGGCCGGGAAGTGGCGGGCACCGACGCGGGCGCGGGTTCCGGCCGCAGGAACCACGCGGGAAGGGCGAGCAGCGCGCTCAGTCCGGCGGAGGCCCACCACGCGGCCTGCCAGTCCGCGATGGTGCGCAGGGCGAGGACGAGCGATCCGGACAGGGCGATACCGGCTCCGACGCCGCCGAAGGCCCACCCGGGCAAGTGGGCGGGATGGTCGCGCAGATGGCTGAGCAGCGAGCTGACGGCGATGACGAAGATCACCGCACTGACCACTCCCGCGCACAGCCGGAGCAGCAGCCATGCACCGGTGGCGTGGGTCAGTGGCATCGCGGCCAGGGACACCGCCAGCACCACCAGACAACTCCGCAGCACGGCGGGGGAGCGCATCAGACGCGGCAGGAAGGTTCCGGCGAGCGCGCCGATCAGATACCCGACATAGTTGGCGGTGGCGAGATTCGCACCCGTCGCCGCGGACAGCCCGGCCTGAGTGTGCATCAGGGGAAGAATCGGCGTGTAGACGAAACGGCCGACACCCATGCCCGCCCCCAGCGCGGCGGCCGCCTGCGCGACATGGGTCCAGGGCGAGTGGCGGACGCTCCAGGAGCCGGTGGCGTGGGGGCGCGGAGCTGCTGCGGTCACGATGTGGTCCTCGACGGTTTCGCGGTACGGAAGCCTGGGGGGCGTTACGCTCCCATGGCCTCAGACTGCGCCCGCCGCCAGGGCGAATGCCACGATCGGCTTCCTCCCTCCTGGTAGGCCCGGCCTCTTACGGGCACCACGCACGCGGAGGTGCGGACCCTCCTCTCCCCGGCCTCGATGCCTCGGACGGACCGGCCTGACCAGGGCATCGCTGCGACCGGCTTCCTCCCGTCTGGTAGGCGCCGGCTCCCACCGCAGGTCACAGCCGTGCGGGGGCGGTGGGGCGCGCTCGCTGTTCCTGGATGTTTGTCGACCGGTCGTCTATGTTCATGGAAGGGCCGGTGATCAGCGCCGGTCCGGACACCCCACCCCACTGGAGACAGTCACCATGAGCACTTCCGGTCAGCAGGTCGCCGTCATCACCGGCGCGTCCCAGGGCATCGGCGCGGGCCTGGTCGAGGCGTACCGCAAGCTCGGCCATGCCGTCGTCGCCACCTCACGAGGGATCGCCCCCTCTTCCGACCCCGAGATCCTGACCGTCCAGGGCGACATCGCCGACCCCGCCACCGCCGAGCGCGTGGCCGGTGCCGCCATCGAGCGCTTCGGCCGCATCGACACCCTGGTCAACAACGCCGGCATCTTCGTCGCCAAGCCCTTCACCGAGTACACGCAGGCGGACTACGACGCGGTCACCGGCGTCAACCTCGGCGGTTTCTTCCGCATCACCCAGCTCGCCACCGAGCAGATGCTCCGCCAGGGCGGCGGACACATCGTCCAGATCACCACCAGCCTGGTCGACCACGCCCACTCCGCGGTCACCTCCGTACTGGCCTCCCTCACCAAGGGCGGACTGCAGTCGGCCACGAAGGCCCTGGCCATCGAATACGCCACCCGCGGCATACGCAGCAACGCCGTGTCCCTCGGCATCATCAGGACGCCGATGCACCCGGCGGAGTACCACGAGACACTCGCCGCCCTCCACCCGGTCGGCCGGATGGGCGAAATCGGCGACATCGTCGACGCCGTGGTCTACCTGGAGAACGCCCCGTTCGTCACCGGCGAGATCCTCCACGTCGACGGCGGCCAGAGCGCCGGCCACTGACCCCGGGCCGCCTGCCCCGGGCGCCGGTACAGGGCGCCCCGGGCACGCCCTTGCCCTTCGCCCAGGAGGCGCCGGCCGCCGGGCACCGGGTCGTCGTCGACCGGATCGAGCGCGGGATCGGCCCGATCGACGTGCTGATCAGCACGTCTACGGGACCGTGGCGGCCATCCGGGCCGTCCTGCCTTATCTGAGACGCCGCCGCGGCGGACACATCGTCACCCTGCCGTCCATGGCCGGTCTCACCGCGCTGCCCGCAAGGCCAAGGACGGCAACCGGACCGGCGACCCGGCCCGCGCCGCCAAGGCCCTGCTAACCGTGCTGACCGTGCTGGACGCCGAAGACCCGCCCGTGCATCTGGTGCTCGGCAGCGATGCGCCGCGCTTGATCGAGCCGGGCCGGCAACGACTCCAGAACGACATCGACGACTGGGCCCATCTGACGGCTTCCACCGACTTCCCGACCGATCACTGAACCACTGGACACCACATGCCCCCTGTACCGTCGCCCCTGCCGGTCGACTTCTGGTTCGACCCCGTCTGCCCGTGGACATGGCTGACCTCTCGCTGGATGCTGGAGGTCCGCAAGACCCGGCCCGTCGACATCACCTGGCACGTCATGAGTCTGGCGGTCCTCAACGAGACGCGCCTGGACGAGTTGCCGGAGCACATCCGCGACCTCATGGACCGGGCCTGGGCACCGGTTCGCACCCTGATCGCGGCGCAGATCGCCTTCGGCGCCGACGTGCTGGAGCCCCTCTACACCGCTCTCGGCACCCGGTACCACCTCAACCAGGAACCCAGGACCCGCGCCACCATCGAAGCGGCGCTCGGCGAGGCCGGGTTGCCTGCCGACCTCGCCGACGCCGGTGACACCGACGCCTACGACGAAGCACTGCGCTTGTCGCATCGCGAGGGCATCACCTTGGTCGGTTCGGAGGTGGGCAGTCCCATCATCGCCGTGCCGGGTCCGCACACGCCGTCGGGCAAGGTCGCCTTCTTCGGTCCCGTCGTCACACCGGCGCCCAAGGGTGAGGAGGCGGCCCGCCTGTGGGACGGGACCCTCGCCGTCGCTTCCACGCCCGGCTTCTACGAGATCAAGCGCAGCCGCGCCGTCGGCCCGCTCTTCGACTGAGCCCCGCCACCCGACGTGACACGCCGGGGCGCCGGCGCCGGGAGGAATCCGGTGCCGCCGTCCCGGCGTGCGGGTGCGCCGCTGCCGGGCGCATCATGGAGACGGCACTATGGCCTCGTGAGCGGGGTCAACCTGCGTGGCTTCTCCGAAACTTCCCGCAGCGCCGTCGCCGCGATGCTCTCCCGGGACGGTGGCGGCCACGTGGTGAACCTTTCCACGAGCCTGGTCGACCACGCCAACTCACGGACGCCCTCAGCGCTCGCCTCGCTGACCAAGGGCGGACTGAACGCGGTCACCAGGGCGCTGGCGATCGAGTACGCGGCCCGTGGCATCCGGGTCGACGACCGTCGCACTGGTCAACGCGATCGTCTACCTCGACCCGGGTCATTGGGGTGCGGCTGCACGGCGGTGACCACCGCGGTCATCCAGGGCCACAGCGGCAGCGTACCGAGCACCTTCTCGTGCAGCTCGGCCTCGTCGGCGGCCCGCCACAGACCGATACTGCGCAGTTCACCCACCGGACGCCACAGCCTGGCCAGGTGGCCGGTGGCGGTCAGTTCCCGGGCCCGTACCGCTTCGGCCGCACGGCGACGGTCGACCTCGGCCGGGTCGGTGCCCTCGGGGACGGTGGTGGTGAGCTCGACCAGGAACTCTTTCATGGCTTTTCCTCTCTCGGGCCCCTGCGGGGGCCAGGCCGTGCGGCGCGCCCGGCCTGGCATCGCGCGATCGTCGCCGGCCTCAGTGATCAGCGACGATCCGGGAGACGTGGTACTGGCGGATCCGCCAACTGCCGTCCTCGTGCTGGAGGACCAGCGACAGGTGCACCGGGGCCTCCCAGCCCGTCGGATCCCGGAAGGTGACGTCGGCGAAGCCACCGGCCACGTGTTCGCCGATCCGGTAGCCGTGGACGTCCCCGAGATGAGCCCTGCGGTAGTCCGGAACGGCCTCGTAGTAGCCGCGCACCGCGTCCCGGCCGGAGATCGTCCCGGGACCGAATCCCTGGAAGAGGGCGTCGGGTGTGAACAGGTCGGCCATGACGTCCGCCTGGTGGCTGTCGAAGGCGGTCTGCCAGTGCCTCAGCACCTCGTGCATCGGGTCGTTCACTGCGTCGGTACTCACGGCGTCGGCTCCTCCAACGGGAGAGTGCGGGGGCGGGGTTGTTCGCGGATGGAGGGTCATCAGTAGATGACCGGTCTAGTAAAAAGGTAGTCGATCGGTCGTATACTGGCAACATGGGACGGACGAGTGATGCCAGGGAAAAGATCCTCAGCGCTGCGCGGTCGCTCATCGAGCTGCGCGGCTACTCGGCTCTGGGGGTGGCCGAGATCTGTAAGACGGCCGGAGTGCCCAAGGGCAGTTTCTACTACTTCTTCGAGTCCAAGGAGGCCCTCGCGCTGGCCGTGATCGACGAGCACTGGACCGCCCAGCGGCATGACTGGACCCGCATCCTGAACAGCGACGCGCGGCCACTGCGGCGGCTACGGCGGCTGTTCGAGGAGACGGAGGCCGCCCAGCACGCCGGCCAGCGGAGCTGCGGGACCGTTTCGGGCTGCATGTTCGGGAACCTCACCCTGGAGATGAGCAATCAGACCGAAGCCGTCCGCAAGCGGCTACAGGAGATCTTCGAGACCCAGGTCGAGATGGTCGACTCGGTCATCGCCGATGCCGTCGAGCGTGACGAGGCCACCGTCGCCGACACCCGCGAAGCCGCTCGGTCCGTGGTCGCGCAGCTCGAGGGCCAGGTCCTGTTCGCCAAGCTCTACAACGACGCTTCCCGGCTCAGCGCGGTGTGGCCGAACTGCCTGGCGTTGCTGGGAGCTCGCACACCGCAGGCGCCGGTCGGCGCCTGAGGCGAGGGCCGGTGATCCGCTCATGGGTGCCGCCTCCCACCGCGGGTAGCATGGCGATCGTGGAGCTGCGTCAGTTGCGGTATTTCGTCGCGGTGGCCGAGGAGCTGAACTTCGGCCGGGCCGCGGAGCGGCTCCTTATCGCCGGTCCCTCCCTGTCCCAGCAGATCAAGGCGCTGGAACGGGACCTCGGGGTCCGGCTCTTCGACCGCGACCGCCGTTCGGTGGCCCTCACTCCGGCCGGAGCGGCCCTGCTCCCGCACACCCGGGACCTGCTCGACCGCGCCGACGATCTCCGCAACCGCGCCGCGAGGATCGCGGGCTCGGAACCGGTCCGGCTCGGATACGTCAACTGGCTGCCCTCGGACCTGACCGCCCGCGCCTCGTCCGTGGCGCGCCTGCACATCGACGCATGGGTGGCGCCCTCCCACGCCCAGGCTGCCCGCGTCGCGGACGGCAGCCTCGACCTCGCGGTGTGCTGGATCCGTACGGACGATCTGGAGAAGCGCGGGCTCAGCGCCCGGCTGATCGGAGCGGACCGGCTCTACGCCGTCTCGGTCGGGCAGGACACCGGCGAGGTCCGCGCCCAGGACACCGTCGTTCTGCTGGACGACGACGCCACCACATGGGTGTCCTGGAACGACTACGCGGAGCGGCTGGCCGCCGACACCGGCGCCCCCGCCGTGCGCATCACGGACGGCGGTGTCACCGGCCCCGTGTTCTTCGACCACGTACGCCGTCGCGGGCGGCCCATCCTCAACTCGCCCAAGGGCCAGACCGCTCCACTGCCGCCTGATCTGGTGATGCGTCCCGTGGTCGAGCCGAAGGTCTATTGGACCTGGTCCCTCGTCTGGCGCCGGGAAGAGCTCCGCCCGGCCGTTCTGAGCACCGTGGACGCCCTGACGGAAGGCGTCGGCGACCTCGGCATCCACGCGCCGGACGCATGGCTTCCCGACGGGGATCCGTGCAAGCGGTAGTTCCCCTCTCGTCGGACCTCGTGGGGCATGGCGTGTCAGGCGGTGGTTGCGAGCAGGTCGCAGGAAACCTGCCACAGACGGGCCGCGTGGCGAGCGTCCAGTGCGTGGGCGGCCACTCCGCGCCGGACACCGGGCTGATGGGGTCCGGCCTCGTCGCAGTCCTCGAAGTACCGGCCGGTCACGCCCTCGGTCAGCGGGGAGGCGGCGAGCAGCACGGAGGTCGCGGCCCCCTGCTCGACGTTCTTCCAGGACACGTCGGTGCTGGTCGGATCGAACGAGGCGGGGCTGTCGGAGATGTCCCCGATGTGGCGGCCGAGCCGGGTGCTCGTGATACGGCCGGGGTTGAGGGCGTTGACGGCGATCAGATCGGATGCCCAGCGGCGGCTCGCCTCGACGGCGAACAGCACATTGGCGGTCTTGGACTGGCTGTAGGCCGCCCATGGGTCGTAGGGGTGCCGCTCGAAGTTGATGTCGTCGAAGAGCACCCCGCCGTTGACGTGGCCGACCGAGCTGACCGCGGCCACACGTGCGCCACGGGCTGCCGCCAGGGCGCCGTGCAGACCGGTGGCGAGGGTGAAGTGGCCGAGGTGATTGGTGGCGAACTGCGTCTCCCAGCCCTCCTTCGTCCGCTGAAGTGGCGAGGCCATCACACCGGCGTTGAGGACCAGGATGTGCAGCGGCCCGCGCCAAGCCGCCACGAAGGCGCGCACCGAGCTCTGGTCGGCGAGGTCGAGCAGGGCGGCGTGCACCGTTTCCGGGCCACTCGCCGGGGAGATCTCCTCGGCGGCCCGCCCACCCGCCGCCAGGTCGCGGACGCCGATGGTGACCTCGGCACCGGCGGCGGCCAGGACGCGTGCGGTCTCGCGTCCGATGCCGGAGGCCGCTCCGGTGACGAGGGCGTGTTTGCCGGTGAGGTCGACGCCGTCCAGCACCTCGGCGGCGGTCGTCCGGGCCCCGAAGGGGGTGGTGATGAGGTGGTCGGTCATGTCGAGCTCCAGGGAGATGGTGGCATGGGGGGCGAGCGCGCGGCCGGTGGCGCGGTGGCGGTGGGCCGTCGTACGCTCGTATCCGGAACGGGTTCCGGTTCGCTTCTCGACGGTAAGCGGAACCGGTTCCGGTTGCAAGTGGTGGCGAGAGGGGACCCGGATTGACCGGCATCGAGGGGAACGCGGCGCGGCACCGGAGGCCGCTGCGCGCCGACGCGCAACGCAACGAGGACCGGCTGCTGGAGACGGCGGCGGCCGTGTTCGCCCGTGAGGGAGCGGGGGCCTCGGTCAAGGACATCGCCCGCGAGGCCGGTGTCGGCGTCGGCACGCTCTACCGCCGGTTCCCGTCCAGGGAACTCCTGGTCGAGGCGGTCTACCGGCAGGAAGTGCGGCGCCTGTGCGAGGCGGCGCCGCACCTCGCCGCCACACTGCCACCGGTGGACGCGCTGCGGACCTGGATGGAGCGCTTCATCGACTTCATGGCCGCCAAGGGCGGGATGGCCGACGCGCTGAGAGTGGTGCTGACCGACGACAGCGAGCGGCTGCAGACCCGGGGTCTGCTCGCCGAGGCGATCGATCACCTGCTGTCGTCCGGGGAGGGCCGGCCGGCGGCGCGGCCTGAGGCCGACGCCCAGGACGTGCTGATGGCCCTCGGCGGGATCAGCCTCATGGCCTTGGGCGAGGACCGGCGCGACCTGGCCACCCGGCTCATCGACCTGCTCCTGCGCGGCGTCGTGAGGAGCTGACACGGTCCGCGCTATCGGGACGATAGAGGTCCTCTGAACACTCGGTGGACCCACACCGGATGGTCAGAGGAATGGCGCCATCGCGACGGTCCCGCGCCAGAGAGAAGTTGCGTATGTTTACCCAACAGTTTCTCCAGACCCAGCTCGCCTCCAGGATCCGCGTCGCACACACGGGGCGGGACCCGGAGGCGCTGGACGCCCGGCCGCTCACCGCGGAACGGATGGCGGAGATCGCCGCGGAGGCCGCGTCGGCGACGACGACCGTGACCGTCGTACTGCGCCGGTTCGAACCCCGGATCTACGCGGAATCGGTGCTGGGCTATGCCCTGAGCCTTCCCGACACCCTGCGCGAGGCATGGCTCCGGGCCTACACCAGGACCGTGTTCCTCACCGGAAATCCGGCGAACCTCGCCACCCGATTCGACTTCCACCACATCAGCCGGGACGGCTCCATGGCGTGGACGGCGCCCGACGACTCGGGGGAGCGGTCGCCACTTCGCCGGCTGCTCAGACTCTTCCCCACGGCGGAGCCGCCGGCCCTCCCCGCCCGGCTGGAGGTGCCCGCGGCGGTCCCCCCGCCGGAGGGCGACGCTCACGCACCGGTCCGCCGGGCACGGCTGTACGCCGTCACGACGCGGGTGTCCCTGGCCGCCTACCTCGTCCACGTCCACCATGTTCTCGCCGAGGCCGTCATCACGAAGCTGATCGACGAGCACACGGAACTGGCGATCCACCACGTACCCCAACTCGACCCGTCGGACGGCCCCTTCGACATGCTCCGGGTCGTCCCCGACACGGATGCGGACACCTCCGGTGACGGTCCGGAGACCGCCGGCCCCGGCCGGCTGCGCGCCTGCGCGGGACTCTCGGTCAGCGGCGGAGTCCGGGTTTCCTGACCTACGCCCATGACCGGTGAACCCGCCCCGTGACGTGTCGCCGCCGACGACGCTATCGAGGCGATACATCGCGCTCGGATACTCGGTGAATCCAGGTGGACGAGCGAAGGAAGAGCAGATGCCCGAAACGCGTACGGCCCGCGCGCTGCCTCCCGAAGCGGGCCCGGAACCCGGCACCGCCGCCGAGGGGAGGCCCGCCGGGTGAGGCTGCGATCAACGGTCCTGCTGGGGCCCGACTACTCCGGGAAGTCCTCGGTGCTGGAGCGCCTCGCCGAGCGGGGGACCTGGACGGTCGTCTCGTACGACGAGGCGCTGCTGGACCCGGTGTACTCGCTCATCGGCAGGGTGCGCGACGAATTCCTCACCGAGGCGCTGCGGGCGCCCGCGGGACGTTACTCCTCGGATCTCTTTCTCACCCTGGTGCAGATCGCGGCGGTGCATCTGCGCGACCGGGTGGCGGACGCCCCGCCGGACCGACCGGTGATCGTGGACTCCTACCACTACAAACTCCTGGCCAAGTGCTCCCTCCTCGGCTACGACAACCCGTCGCTGCTCTCCTGGTGGCGGTCCTTCCCGCCGCCCGACCAGGTCGTCTACCTCGATGTGGAGCCCGCCGTCGCCTGGGAGCGAAGCGGCTGGGGAGCGGACGCGAATCCGATGGAGCACTACGGCGAGAAGCCCACCGAGGAGTCGTTCACGCGCTTTCAGGCCGATCTGGGCGATGTGCTGAGGAAAGAGCTGGCCGGGCTGAACGTCATCAACCTCGGCCGGTCCGATGGTGTCGAGGAGTCCGTGGATCTCGTGGAGAAGGCTGTGAGGAACGGTGCACATGGCTGAGGCGGCGGAGATGGCCGACGCGGCGGGCGGAACGTTCTCCGCCTACCGGAGCAGGGTGCTCGGCGAGCGTGACCGGCTGTTGGCCGCGCTGGACAACGCGCGGGAATCCCAGGACGACGCGCTGCGCGGCATGCTGCGCGAGAACGCGGACACCGAGTTCGGGAAGGCGCACGGCTTCTCCCGCTGCGGCGGCGTGGACGAGTACCGCGCGGCGGTCCCCATCGCCGACTACGCCTCGCTCGCCCCCTGGATCGAGTCGGCCGCCGCCGGGCGACGACACGTGCTCAGCGCGGATCCCGCCGTGGTCTTCTTCAAGAGCAGCGGCAGCACCGGGGACAGCAAACAGATCCCGATCACCCGGCAGTTCATGCGCACGTCCTTCTTTCCCTTCTACTACGCGGCGTGGGCCAACTTCGTCGAGCACTTCCCGGAGGCCGTCCACCGGGCGGACGCCACGCTCAACCTCAAACACGACCCGGCCCCCGCGGTCGGCACCACCCGTTCCGGGCAGCCGCATCTGGGCGCCAGCCAGGTCGACTTCGGCCAGGCGTTCGGCGAGCCCCTCGCGGCGGAGCCGGGCAGCCGGGCCCCCTGGAGCACCCTGCCCGACTTCGTGGACCCCGCGGACCACCTGCAGCGCGGCTATGTGCGGCTGCGCGCCGCGATCGAGCATGATGTGCGGTGTGTCATCGGTATCAACCCGGCCATGGTCGCCGCGGTGCCGCACCAACTCGTCCAGTGGTGGCCCCGGTTGGTCAAGGATCTGCACGACGGCACGGTCGACGGGCACCCCGGCGGCATCCCCGACCCCGGCCGCGCCCGACTGCTGGAGAGGTCGGCGGAGCGCGCGGGAGGGCTGCTGCCCACGCATGTCTGGCCCCGGATGCAACTGCTGTTCTGCTGGACCACCGGCCTGGCCTCGCTCTATCTGCCGCGGCTGCGGGAGGCGTTCGGGCCCCGGGTCACCGCGCTGCCCGCCCCGGTGGCGGCGTCGGAAGGCTTCGTGGCCGTCGCCCTCGACCGCCATCTGACCGCCGGATCACCGGCGATCACCGGCGGGCTGCTCGAATTCGTCGACGCCGACGAGGACCTCCGGCCCGACTCCGCCACTCAGCTGTTCCACGAGCTGGAGACCGGTCGTGAGTACCACGCCGTCATCAGCCACGTCGGCGGCCTGTACCGGTACGCGCTCGGTGATGTGGTGCGGGTGGTCGACCGGGTCGGGGACATCCCGCGGGTCGAGTACGCCGGCCGGCGCACCCTCTCGGACGCCGTCGGCGAGCGGCTGCGCGAGGCCCATGTGGTGACCGCCCTGCGCACGGCGCTCACGTCCACCGGGCTCGAGGTGCGCAACGCCACCTGCCGGGTCGTCGGCGCCCCGGCGACCCGGCCCGGCGGGGATCCCGCGGGCGCGGGACCGGCACAGGGCGCCGTGCGGCCGCGGTACGCCTTCGCACTGGAGCCGTTCCTTCCCTGGTCGGACCGGGAGACCGCGGCCTTGGGACGTGCGGTCGACGCGGCGCTGAGCGCCGCCGCCCCCGGCTACCGGTCGGCGCGTGGGACGGGCCGGCTGGACGCCCCCGAGATCCACCGCGTGGCGCCGGACGCCTTCGCCCGCGACTGGCAGCACAGGGTCGCCGCCGGAACTCGTCCGGCCCAGGTCAAGGACCGGGTCTTCCAGCACGACGACGCCGCCTGGCAGCGCCTGCTCGGCAGCTGAGGCGCTCTGCGGCCACGTGTCCGGCCCTCGCCCTTCCCCCCCCTCGCATCCCCTCGCATCCCCTCGTACAAGGAGCACCCACGTGGCACCACTCGACGCGATCGCTCGGACGTCCCTGCTGACGGCGGCGCTGCGCGCCAAGGAGACCGAGCGTCCGGACCGGCTCTACGAGGACCCCTTGGCCGCCCGCCTCGTGGGCGCCCTCGGAGGCGATCTGCTCGGCCAGGTCGCCGATGCGAGCGGGCCCCGCCACACCGATCCCGGACAGGGCGATCCCGGACACGACGTTCCCGGGCAGAAGGTGCCGAGCACCGTCGACTTCAACGCGATCCGGACCCGGTACTTCGACGACTATCTGCTCACCCAGGTGACGGACGGCGGATATCCCCAGGTGGTCATGGTGGCCGCGGGCATGGACACCCGTGCCTACCGGCTGCCCTGGACCCGGCCGGTCGAGCTCTTCGAACTCGACCGGCCGGGCGTCCTGGAGGCGAAGGAGTCGGCCCTCGGCGACGAGCCGGTGCGGCAGCGGGTCACCAGACGTCCGATCGGCGTCGACCTGCTCGGCCCGGACTGGACGGACGCCCTCGTCACGGCCGGCTACCGTCCGGAAGAGCCCTCCCTGTGGTTGCTGGAAGGACTGCTGTACTACCTCACCGACGACGAGGCCCGGCAGCTTCTCTCCCGTGTCGCGGACCTGGCCGCCCCCGGCAGCCGGATAGCCGCGGACATGGTCAGCGCCACCACCCTCACCGCCCCCGCCGTCGCGCCGCTGCTCGAGGTCTTCGAGCGCCAGGGCTGCCCCTGGCTGTCCGGGCACGACGAGCCGGAGGCGCTCTTCGCCGAGTACGGCATCGAGGCGGAAGCGGTGCAGCCGGGCGAGGAATCCGCGCACTACGGACGGTGGCCCGACCCCGTCCACCCGCGCCATGTCCCGGACGTCGAGCGGGTGTTCCTCGTCCACGGCGTGCGGAAGTGAACATGGCCGCCCCCCAACGGCCCGCCGCCGGGCCGCACGACGGCACCGGCCCGGCGGCGGCGGACGGTTCCCCGCGCCGCCCCAGGGTGCTGATCGCCCCGGTCACCGTGACCCCCACCAAGGCGCTGGGCCTCAGCCACCTCAAGGGTCTGCTGTGGGTGGACGTCATGTACCGCGCCACCCGATCGCTGACCGATACCGACTACCTCTACAACCACACAGCCTTCAACATCACTCGCCAGACCGCGGGCTTCTGGGAGTACCTGGACCGCGCCTGCCCGGACATCGACCCGTCCCGGTGCACGGAGGACGATGTCGGCCGGGTCTACACCGCCTTTCAGGCGCAGCCGTCGCCGCCACCGGACGAGGCGCTTCAGCCGTACGTCCGCGCGGTCGAGGAGACCGGCTGGACGCATCCGGTGAGCCGGCGCGTCCTGGAGATCTGGCGTGGCCACTACGACTGGCTGGGGCTGTACGACCCGGGCATCACCCGGGCCATGCCGCCCAGGACGGGGCTCGAGGAGGTGGTCGAGTATCTCGCCAAGCGCGGTCTGTGCCTGGACGCCCGCCGCGACGGAGGCCCGGTCTATCTCGATGCCACCGCCCAGGGCCTGCCCCTGCGCGCTGTCACCTCGGCCACCGGGCACCCCAACTACCTGGGCTGCGCGCTGCGTGACCTGGTGCCGATGCTGGAGCAGTACGACGAGATCGTTCTCGTTCACGACCGCGAGCTGACGGAGGACTACATCCTCCTGCAGAAGATCTTCGGCGCGCTCGGCGCCGACACCCATCGCCTCGGTCTCAGCAGAGTGCCGCTCGACGGCATCGTGCGCTCCAGCCGTCATGGCGTCGACCACCGGCACACGGTCGCCGGGCTCGCGGACGAGCTCGGCACTTGCGGATCCACGGACGCCGTCCGGCTCGGGACGCGCCTGTACTTCATCGCGGCTCTCGGCAACGGCGGCGGTCAGTCGTTCCGCATGGACCTGCTGCGCGAATTCGTCGGCCGCGCCGGGAAACTGCTCGCCAGGGACGACGCGCCCGACGCACCGGACGTGGCGGCGTTTCTGCGGCGGAACACCGGCGGCCGGGCCTTCGTCGACGCCTACCGCCTCACCTCCGCGCTCCTCGGAAGACATCGTCGAGTTCCCCTGAAGGCACTCACCTCCTCTCTCCACGGCTGAAATCCCTGACCCAGGACACTAGGTTTTCTGCCGGTGTTTTGGTTTGAGTCATGGTTTAGCCTCATTGAGGCCACGCTGCGAAGAGCGTGGTGAGGTCTACTCGACGTCCGAATGAGGTAGTTGTGGACTTCGCGCTTCTCGGTCCTCTCGTCATCAACGCCGAGGGCTGTCAGTTGACCGTTCCGGCGGCGCGGCAGCGCGTTCTCCTTGCCGCGCTGTTGCTCAACGCCAACCGTGTCGTGTCCGCCGACCGCCTCTCACACTTTCTGTGGGACGGATTTCCGCCGTCCAGTGCCTCGGCCACTCTGCGCACCTATGTGATGCGGCTGAGACAGGTGCTCGGCCGGCAGGTGGCCGGGCGGATCGTGACCCGTTCTCCGGGATATCTCATCGAACTGGACGAGTACGAAAGCGATCTCGGCCGGTTCGCCGCCCACCGTCGGGCCGGCGAATCCGCCATCGCCTCCGGCGACCTGTCCACCGGCGCCGATGAACTGAACCGGGCCCTGTCGCTGTGGCGGGATGAACCACTGCTGGACATCCCCTCGTCCACCCTGTGCGACGTCGAGGTGCGCCACCTTCAGGAGCTGCGCAGGCAGACCGTGGCCAAGCGGATCGATGTCGAGCTGGAACTCGGCCGGCACCACGGCATGCTTCCCGAACTGTGGCGGCTGGTCCTGCAGAACCCGCTGGACGAACCGATGGCGGCCCGCCTGATGCTGGCCCTGTCCCGCTCGGGGCAGCAGGCCGAGGCCCTCCAGGTCTTCCAGCGCAGCCGAGCCCTGCTGATCGACCAGTTGGGCGCCGAACCCGGGCCCGAGCTGAGACGCATGCAGCAGCGGGTGCTGAGGGACGACGGGCCGCGGCCCTCCGCCGGGCACGAGAAGCGCGTGACCGCCGCCCGGCCCTCCCGGAACCGGCCGCGGCCGGCCCAGCTGCCGGTCGCTCCCACGGCCTTCGCCGGACGGGCCGACCAGGCCGCGGTGCTCCGTTCCCTGGTGTGCTCCCCGGCGTCGGACCCCGGCAGCGCGGTGATCGTGGCCCTCACCGGCGGGCCCGGCGTCGGCAAAAGCGCCCTGGCCCTGCACCTGGCCCATGGCCTGCGCGACACATTCGAGGACGGCCAGCTCTTCGCCGAACTGCGGGACGCGAACGGCCGGCCGGCCTCTCCCGCCGACGTACTGGCCCGGTTCCTGACGGATCTGGGGCTGCGTCGTTCGGCTGTTCCCCAGGGCCTGGCCGAACGGGTGTACCTGTACCGGTCGTTGATCGCCGACCGAAGGATGCTCGTCGTCCTCGACGACGCCCATGACGCCGCCCAGGTCCGCAGCCTGATCCCGGGAAGCGGCGGCAGCCGGCTGATCATCACCAGCCGCGGCCATCTCGCGGATCTGGAGGGGGCGTACACCTTCACGGTGAGGCCGCTCCCCGAGGACGCCTCACTGGAGTTGCTGGGCGGCGTCGTCGGTCATCGGCGGGTGCGGGAGGAGCCGTTCGCGGCCCGGCGCATAGCGTCCGTCTGCGCCGGGCTGCCGCTGGCGCTCCGCATAGCCGGTGCGCGCTGTCTGGCCCGGGAGCAGTGGTCGCTCGACGACATGGCCGAACGGCTCACCTCATCCGGCCGATTACTCGACGAGTTACGTGTCGGCGATCTCACCGTGGGCACCGGTCTGCGCTCCCAGTACGCCGCGCTGCGCGCCCACTCCGCCCACCTCGGCCCTCCGGCGGGCCCGGTCCCCGACGCCGCCTTCCGCGCCCTGGGTGTCCTGGGCGCCGCCGATGTCACCCCCGAGCCGGTGGCGGTCATGCTGAACTGCCGGGTCCACCAGGCCCAGGACACCCTGGAACGGCTGGTCGACGCCCGGTTGCTGACCTCCCCGAGCCCCGGCCGGTACCACCTCAACGACCTGGTGCGGGCGCTGGCCCGGGAGGTGGCCGAGGCCGAGGAGCCGGTCGGCCGTGCCGTCCTCCGCGAGCTGCTGACCTGGTACGGCCGGGCCTGCGAGCGGATCAACCCCGGTCCGCGGCACGGCGCCCGGATGCCGTCGTCGCACACCGGCTGCCCGCTCCCCGCCCTCGACGGCGATGAGTCAGCCGCGCGCTGGCTGGCCCGGCAGCGGGACTCCATCGTGGGCGCGGTGCTCGCGGGGCGGCGCCGCGGGGCGGGCCACACGGCCGACCTGCTTGTCGCGGCCTTCGCCGATCTGAGGTCCGTCGAAGACCTTCTCCCTGGTCTGGAAGCTGTTCTCGACAGCATCCTGAGCCGCGTCGGTGCCCGGTCCGCACCCGCGACGCGCGTATTTCCCGAGAGCCGTTTCCGGCGCCTTCACGACCCTGTTTCGCACCCCTGACGTCGTACCGACGCGGATTGGGTCAAGATGTGCGAATGATCTATCCAGCCGATATAGACCGGTCGACTGCGGATCAGACACGGCTGTTATTGGTCGAGGACGACCGGGAAACCGCAGACATGCTGGTCGAATTGTTCAGCTCAGAGGGTTACGACGTCGATGTGGCATTCGATGGCCAACGGGGGCTTCATCTCGCTCTGGGACGACGACATCAGGTGATGGTCATCGACCGGATGCTTCCGGGCATCGAGGGCCTGGACCTGGTGAAACGATTACGAAGGGTCGGTGTCACCACCCGGGTGCTGGTGCTGACCGCGCTGGGCGCACTCGACGAGCGTGTCACCGGCCTCGACTCCGGCGCGGACGACTATCTGGTCAAGCCCTTCGAAGTGGACGAACTGCTGGCGAGGGTGCGGGCGCTGCACCGGCGCGACCTCGTCGACGCCGAAGTCCTTCCGCTCGGCGACGGAGAGCTGGACCTCCGGCGCCGCGAGGTGCGCCTGGCCGACGGCACGGGCGTCGAACTCTCCTTGCGGGAATTCGGACTGCTCCACGTGCTCGCCGAAGGCCCCAGGACCGTGCACGAGCGCGCACATCTCCGTGAGCGTGTCTTCCCCGACACCTCGGCGGAGTCCATCGTCGACACCTATGTCTACTATCTGCGGCGGAAACTGGGCCGCGACGTCGTCCGCACCGTGCGGGGACGCGGCTACCAGCTGGGGGCCCTGTGAACGCGATGCCGATCCGTCTTCCGCGCCGCCCGGCGCGGAGCCCCGAGCAGCGCAGGCTCGCCGCCGCCCAGTGGACGATCACCTGGCGGATCTCGCTGGTGATGTCGGTGATCATGCTGATCGTCGGGGGCATCGTCTACACCGTCGTACTGTTCGCCCAGCGCGCCGACGCGGAGCGGGAAACCCAGTGGGGCATCGACCACAACACCGTCGAGAGTCCGCCGGTCTGTGTGTGGATGACCGTGGAGCGGGACGGAGCGGTCAGCAGCACCCCCGGCACCCCCGCCGGACTGCCCGTGAGATCCAGCCTGGCCGCGGTCCGCGCGGGCGCTCCTCCGGTGCTGGAACGGGTGGAGCGAGGCGGTGAGCAGTACACGGTGCGCACCGCCCGGCGTGGCTCGGAGCTCGTCCAGGCGGCGTACGGGGAACGGTTCCAGCGCGCCGACCGCAACCATCTGCTGCTCGCCTTCGCGGCGGCCGAGGCGGTCGGTCTGCTGCTCGTCGCGGCCGCCAGCGGCATGCTCGCGCGACGGTCCATGGAGCCGCTCTCCGAGGCGCTGGACCGGCAGCGGCGGTTCGTCGCGGACGCCAGCCATGAACTGCGCACCCCGCTGACCCAGCTGCACACCCGCGCCCAGCTGCTGGCCCGGCGCTGCGGCTCGGAGACCCCCCAGCAGCTGTCCACCGACCTGCAGCGGCTGGTGACCGGCACCCGGCAGCTCGGTGACGTCATCGACGACCTGCTGCTGTCCGCGCGGCTGTCCCAGTCGCCGGGATCCCGCGATCCGGTCGACCTGACCGCGCTCGCCGAGGAGGCGGTCTCCGCCGAGGACGTCCGGGCCCAGGAGATGGGGCTGGCGGTGCGGCTGCGGCCGGGGCCGGGGCGGCATGTGGTGGTGGGCACCGGGCCGGCCCTGCGCCGGGTGATCGCCGCGCTGGTCGACAACGCGATGGGGCACACCCCGCCCGGCGGAGAGGTGACGGTGTCCGTGGACACCCCGCTTCCCGGCATCGTGTCGCTGTCCGTACGCGACACCGGAGTGGGGTTCGCACCGGAGGAGGCCGCGCGCCTCTTCGAGCGGTTCGCCAGGGGTTCCGCAGGGCGCGGCAGACGGTTCGGGCTCGGACTGGCGCTGGCCCGCGAGGTGGTCGAAAGCCATGGGGGGCGGATCACCGCCGAGGGGCGGCCGGGGCACGGTGCGCTGTTCACCGTGGAGCTGCCGGCGGCGCGGGTGGTGGGGGAGACGGTGCCGCGGGAGCGGACGATCGCGTCGTGCCTCTCCGTCGGAGGCAGACGGCCCGACGTTCCCGGGGGCTGAGCCGGCCGGATCCGCGGCCGGGCTCACGAGGCGTACGGCCGGCGCCAGTCGAGCGCGCCGCCGTCGAGATCCTCGGCGAGCCCGGCAAGCGGCGACTCGGCGTCCCACACCAGCCGTGTCCGGCGCCACAGCCGGCCGTTCGCCAGCCGCTTCAACGAGACCCCCGGGCAGTGGTCGCCCGGTGCGAAGAAGGCCCCGATCGCGTTCCCCGCGCTCACGATGGCCGCCGCGGTCGTCTGGTCGGCGCCGAAGTAGCGGAACCGGGGGGTGAACCCCGCACGCTCGCAGGCGATCCTCAGACTCAGGCCGAGACCGTCGGAGCGGTCGCCGGGCGCGACCCAGGTGTCCTCGGCCAACTCCTCGAGGGTGATCAGCTGTCGGTGGGCCAGCCGGTGGCCGGGGGAGAGCCCGATCAGCACCGGCTCGGTGTCGAGGTCGCGGACGGCGAACTCGCGGACCGCGGGCGGCACGACGTCCGGGAACTCGCTGATGACCGCGAGCGCGATCTTCTCGGTGCGCAGCAGCTCCAGCACGGCCTGGGACGAGGGCTCCAGATAGGTCAGCTGCTCATGGTGCGGCAGCCGCTCCCGGACGAGCGCGGCGATCAGAGGCACCCAGGGGTTGTCCACTCCGCCCAGCCCGACGGCCCGCGGCGGCTCGGCCGGCTGGGCCAGTGCCCGCGCCGTGGAGAGCAGATCGCCGAACTCGTCGAGCAACTGCCTGGCCCTCCCCAGCACATGGACGCCGAGCTCGGTCGGCACCACGCCGTTCGGGCGGCGGCGGAACAGCGGCCCGCCGAATTCCTGCTCGATGCGTCTGAGCTGTGTGGACAGGCCGGATTGGGCGATCTTCAAGGTGGCGGCCGCATGGCTGATGCTGCCCGATTCAGCCACGGTGAGCACGATTCGAAGATGGCGCAGCCCCATATCCACTTCCTGCCTCCGTCATTGATGGTCGCGGCCGGAAATATCCGATGACGAGGACGGCACCGGCCAGGGACAGCAGCGCCGTCCACGCGGCGGTGACGTACATGGCGTGCAGATAGGCCCGGTCCGCCGCGGCGAGGAGCTCGGGCCGGTTCAGCGACCTCGCCACCGCCCGAGCGGCCTCCGCGGAGTCCAGGGCCCGGCCCCGGGGCCCGGGAGGCAGCTCGGTGAGCGCGGGCCGGACGGCCCCGCGATAGGCGGTGGCGAGGACCGAGCCGAGCACCGCGACCCCGAGCGTGCTGCCCACCGGCCGGGCCGCGGCGTTGATCGCCGCGCCGGCCCCGGTGTACCGCGGTGGCAGGGCGGCCATCATCTCCGCCGTCATCGGCGCGACCACCAGCCCGACACCCGCGCCTTGCGCGAACAGCGTCCCGGCGATCCAGACCACCGGGGTGTCGGCGTCGAAGAGCAGATAGCCGCCGAAGGTGGCGCTCGACAGGAGTATCCCGGCGACCGCGCACCAGCGGACGGTCAGCAGCCGGGACAGCGCGGGGGAGACCTGGTTGCCGAGGACGATGCCGCCCGCGGCGGCCGACATCACGGCCCCGGCGGCCAGCGCCGACAGTCCGTGCACCCCCTGCAGATAGAAGGCGCAGTAGAAGAGCTGCCCCGCCAGGCCGAAGAAGAGCAGCAGCAGGGTCACGCTGCCGCCCGCGAAGCGCGCCTCGGTGAACAGGCGCACATCGAAGCCCGGTACCGCCCGGCGGTGCTGCGACACCACGAACGCCGCCAGCAGGACGAGGCCGAGCGCCACCGGCAGCAGTGTGGCCGGGCTCGTCCAGCCGGAGGGGCGGCCGCCCCGGATGACGCCGTACACCACAAGGCCCAGCCCCAGTACGGAGAGCGCCAGGCCAAGCGGGTCGAGCACCCTGCGCTCGCCGTAGCGCAGCTCGGGCACCAGGAGAGCCGTGCCGGCCAGGCACACCGCCACCACCGGAAGGTTGACCAGGAACACCGAGCCCCACCAGAACCGGGTCAGCAGCGCACCGCCGACCACCGGTCCGAGCGCGACGGCGGCGCCGCCCGCGGAGGCCCAGACCGCGATCGCCCGGGTCCGGTCGGCCGGCGCGGTGCCGCGGGTGACGATCGCCAGCGTCGCCGGTGTGATCAGCGCCCCGCCCGCGCCCATGAAACCGCGGGTGACGATCAGTTCCGTGGCCCCGTCCGAGAACGCGGCCAGTGAGGAGGCACCGGCCAGCAGCACCAGCCCGGCGACCAGGGTGCGGCGCGGTCCGTAGCGGTCGGCGAGAGCGCCACCGGCGAAGCTGCCCGCGGCGAAGACCAGCGAATACGAGGCGTTGGCCCACGCCAGGTCCGCCGCGCTCGCCCCGAGCCCGTGGACCGGATCGGCGAGGGTTTCCATCGCCACGTTGAGGACCGTGTTGTCCAGCAGGACCAGCGTCTGCGCCAGGACCGCCACGGCCACGGTCCACCACTGCCGGGCGGGGGCCACCACGGCACGGCCCTCGTCCCCGGCCGCGGCCGACGCGGCGGGCCGGTGGCTCACGACTCCAGCGCTCGTCTGCCCGCGACGACGGTGCGGGTGAGCTCCGCGACCCGGTGCCCGAGATGTTCCGCGGTGGCGAGGTCGGACTTGTGCACCGTCCCCGTTCTGTCGTCCACGGGGGACTGCGCGGCGGCGCCCTGGTGGAAACCGAGCCGGTTCAGGTCGAACTCGCTGCCGGAGGAGGAGTTCCAGCCGGGGGCCAGTCCGAGGCTGACCCAGAGCATGCCGTGCTGTGCGGCGAAGGTGGCGAAATAGCCCAGGGTGCCGGCCTTGTCTCCCGCCATCGAGCCGGAGTTGGTGAATCCCGCGGCCAGCTTGTCCTGCCAGCGGCGGGTGAGCCAGCGCCTGGCGCTCGCCTCCGCGAAGGTGTGGAAGGCCGATGAGGCCGTGCCCATATAGGTCGGGGCACCGAAGACGATCGCGTCGGCGTCGTCGAGCCGATGCCAGTCCTGATCGGTGATCCGGTCGACCTGGACGGATGTGACCTCGGTGTGCGGAACCCGGCTGGCGCCGGTTCGTACGGCCTCACCCAGCCTGGCGGTGTGACCACGTCCGCCGTGACAGGCGATCGAGATGCGAACCGGGTCGGTCAAGGCGGTCAAACCAGCCTCCTGGAAAACGCGGTTTCGGCTCCGGCGGAATAGCCGTCGGACAGCCTGTCAGAGCAATCTCAGAAATTCCTCAGAGCCGCATAACCGCAGAGTTATGGAGATTCGATATCCGCTCGCTATTGCATAGCCGTGCCATTCTGTCTCCGCAATCCTCTGCGTGGTTCGCCCCTTGGGAGAGGTGTGCCTGGCACATGACCGATATTGGTAAATCATTCCGGATGCGGAGGCTCTCGGTCGCGGGGGACGGAAGATTTCTTTTCGTCCCGCTCGACCACAGTGTGTCCGATGGGCCGGTGGTGTCCCAGGCCCGCTGGAACGGGCTGCTCCGGGCACTGGTGGACGGCGGCGCGGACGCGGTCGTCGTCCACAAGGGCCGGGCGCGGGCGATCGCACCGGACATCCTGCGCCACTGCGCCCTGGTCGTTCACTTGAGCGCGGGAACCGTGCACGCGGCCGACACCGACGCCAAAGTGCTCGTCGGCGACGTCGAAGAGGCCGTACGGCTGGGCGCGGACGCGGTGAGCGTGCATGTGAACCTCGGCTCGGACACCGAGCACCGGCAACTGGGGGATCTCGGGACCGTCGCGGCCTCGTGCGACCTCTGGAACATGCCGCTGCTCGCGATGATCTACCCGAGGGGGCCGCGGATCGCCGATCCGCACGACCCGGCGCTGCTCGCCCATGCCGTGAACATCGCCGCGGATCTCGGCGCCGACCTCGTGAAGACCTCGATCGCCCTGCCGATGGAGCGGATGGCCGAGGTGGTGAACAGCTGTCCGCTGCCGATCCTTGCGGCGGGCGGTCCGCCCGACGGCTCGGACCTGGTCAGCCATGGGACCTCGTTGATGCTCGCGGGCTGCCGGGGCCTCGCGGTGGGCCGCCGGATCTTCTCCTCGCCCTCACCCTCCTCGCTGGTGGCACGGCTCGCCGCCGTCGTGCACGCCGCCGAAGCCGGAACGGCCCCCCACCCCTCGACGATCGCGACAGGAGCCGCATGAAGTTCGCATGGATCGACCTCCGCACCGTTCCGCAGGCCCGGCTCGAGTCCGTCGTGGACGCCGCCATCCACACCCGGATGCAGGGTGTGCTCTGCGATGACGAATCCGTCCTCAAGGCGCTGCCCCCCACCGTCACCGCCGTCACCACCGCGGCGGTGACCGAGGAGCAGCAGCTGTACGGCCTCGACGCCGACGCGGCCTGGGTCGATGTGCACGACGAACCGTCGCTGCGGCTGGCGTGCGCCGCCGCGGTCGCGCTGCCCCACACCGTGGTCCGCTTCGCCGACCCGACCAAGATCCCCCTGGAGATCGTGCTCGCCGCCGCGGACCGCTCCGCCGGAAAGCTGATCACCGTCTGCGCGGACCTGGACGAGGCCGCCACCGTGCTGGACGTGCTCGAACGCGGTTCGGACGGAGTCCTGTTGGCTCCCTCCGACGCCGCCGAGGTGTTCGCGCTGGCCCGGCTGCTGGAGGCCGGAACCTCCCCGCTGGAGCTGACCACGCTGACCGTCGACCGCATCGAGCACCACGGGCTCGGCGACCGGGTGTGCGTGGACACCTGCACCCACTTCGCCGAGGACGAGGGCATCCTGGTCGGCTCGTACTCGACCGGCTTCATCCTGTGCTGCAGTGAGACCCATCCGCTGCCGTACATGCCGACCCGTCCGTTCCGGGTCAACGCCGGCGCCCTGCACTCCTATGTGCTCGGCCCGGAGAACCGGACCAACTACCTGAGCGAGCTGGGCTCGGGCAGCACGACCCTGGCCGTCAACTCCGAGGGCCGGACCCGGCCGGTCACGGTCGGCCGGGCCAAGCTGGAGTCCCGTCCGCTGCTGACCATCACCGCGCGGGCAGCCGACGACACCGTGGTGAGCCTGACCGTCCAGGACGACTGGCATGTGCGGGTGCTCGGGCCCGGCGGCAAGGTCCACAACGTCACCGAGCTGCGGCGCGGCGACGAGCTGCTCGGCTACCTGGCCACGGACCAGCGTCATGTGGGCTTCCCCATCGGCGAGTTCTGCAAGGAACACTGATGAGCGCACCGATGCGGGAGCTCCTCGACACGCTGTTCGACGCCCATCCCGACGAGCTGCCCTACCTCGTCCATGGCGACCACCCGGTGAGCCGTGGCGAGGTCCGGGCCGCCGTGGACATGGAGGCGGCGGTCTTCGCCGGGCACGGGATCGGCGAGGGGCATACGGTGATGCTCCAGAGCCCGCCGAGCTGCACCCAGATAGAGGTGCTGCTCGCGCTGTGGCGGCTGGGCGCCCAGGTGATGCTCGTCGACCACCGGCTCAAACCGTCCGAGGTGGACGCCCTGCGCTCGCTGTGCCACCCGCAGTTCCTGGTCGGCGCGGGTACGGCGGGCCGCTCACCGCTCAAGTTCGAGCCCAGGTACGAGGTGGTCACCTCCCGGTACCCGGACGGTCGCCCGGCGACGACCGAGCACCGGCTGGTGCAGTTCAGCTCGGGTTCCACCGGGCTGCCCAAGGTGATCGGGCGGACCGCGGCCTCCCTGTCGGCCGAGATCGAGCGGTTCACCCGGATCGAGGGGATGCCGGTCCTGGGCGAGCGGGTGCTGCTGCTGAGCTCGACCGCGCACAGTTTCGGCCTGATCGCCGGGGTGCTGCACTCCCTCGCCGCGGGAGTCTCGGCGGTCTTCGCGCCACGGGTGTCGGCCAAGGACATCCTCGGCGCCGCCGGGCGCCACGACATCCACGTGATCTTCGGCACCCCGTTCCACTACGAACTGCTGAGCACCGCCCGGGATCTGCCCGCCCTGCCCGCCCTGCGCGCGGCGGTCTCCGGTGGGGAGATCATGCCGCCGCAGACCGCCGCGCGATTCGCCGAACGGTTCGGCACCGGGGTCGGCGAGTCGTACGGGACCACCGAGACGGGCGTCATCGCGATGGAGGTGAGCGGCGCCTCACGGCCCTCGGTCGGCCGGGCGGCGCCCGGTGTGCTCTTGAGGATCCGCGAGGGCGAGCTGGACGTCCGGCTGCCGGACGGCTCACCGTATCTGCACGCCTCCGGCGGCGACCGGTTCGCCGACGGCTGGCTGCGCACCCATGACCGGGCCGAGCTGGATCCCTCCGGCGCCGTGCGGCTGCTGGGCCGTGGCGACTCCCTGGTGGTGATCGGCGGCCTCAAGGTCGACCTGACCGAGGTGGAGACCGTACTGCGCCGGCACCCCGGGGTCAGCGGGGCCGTGGTCGTGCACGACGGTGCCACCGAAGCCTATGTCTCGGTCGCGGCGGACGGCCCCTCGGCGGGGGAGTTGCTGCGCTGGTGCCGGGACCGGCTGGCCGACTACAAGGTGCCCCGCGGCGTCCACGTCCTGGCGGATCTGCCCCGCACGTCCAACGGCAAGCTGATCAGGCGCCGCGATGCCCTGCTCGCCCGCGCTCCCGACCTCTGACCCGGCTGACCGCCCCTTGCCGACCAGCCCTCGCCGACCACCCCGCATCGACCCCCTGTGGCACAGAAAGGTTGCGCACCATGGAGACGCAGACGGCCTTGCAGAAGGAGATCCGCGATTTCGTGCTCAGCACGATCAGCGAGGAGATGAACCATCCGCTCGCCGCGGACGAGATCAGCGATGACAGCCCCATGGGCACCGGTGGAATCGACATCGACTCACTGGGCCTGATCGAGCTGCTCCTCCGCCTGGAGCGCCGGTTCGACGTGAAGTTCCCCGACAGCGACATCGAGCAGGCCGGCGCGATGAACCTGGGCGACCTGATCAACGATGTCGTGGAGCGGGGCGCCACGGCATGACCGCGGAATCCGAAGCCCGGCCGAGGATCACCACCGACGCCGTCCGGGAACTGCTGTCCGACCCCAAGATCTTCGCCGATCTGCCGCCCGTCCTGGACGACGACGCCGAACTCGCCCTGGACTCGCTGGGGCTGGTGTGGTTCCTGCACCAACTGGAGCTGCGCTACGGCCTGGAGATCGAGCCGGCCGACGCGTTCCTTGCGGAATTCACCTCAATACGCCGGATCACCGACTATCTGGCGGGCGTTCATGGACCGTGAGGTGCTGCTGACCGGATTCGGGGTGCGCACGGCCTTCGGTACCGGGGCGGACGCCGTGCGGGAGGGCGTGTTCGACGGGCGGCCCGCGTTCGCGCCGATCACCCGCTTCGACACCGGCCCGTACCGAACGGGCCTGGCCGCCACCGGCGGCCAGGCCGCCCCGCTGCGGGAGGTGCTGGCGGAGGTCGCCGGGGCGGCGGTCGCCATGGCCGCGCTGCCGACGGGTGCCGAGGCCGCCGTCCTGGTCGGGACCGCGGGCGACTTCACCGGCCTGACCCGTTTCTGGCGCGCCGCGGACGCACCCGGCGCACCCGGCGCACCTGGCGCTCCCGGGTCTTCCGGGCCTTCCGGGACTTCCGGGTCACCCGGTTCTCCTGGTTCTCCCGGTCCCGGTTCTCCCGGCGCCGTGGACTCCGGCGGTGCCGCGGAGACCGTGCCCGCGTGGCAGGCCGAGACCCTCGCGGACACCCTCGGCCTGCGCGGCCCCCGCCTGGCGTTCACCAGCGCGTGCGTCGCTTCGGCCACCGCGATCACACACGCCTGCGGGCTCATCGCCTCCGGCCGGGCCGACACCGCGATCTGCGCCGGGGCGTATCTGGTGGAGGAGGAGAACCTGGCCAAGTTCGACTCGGGATTCGCCCTTTCCCGGGACGGGATGGTACGTCCGTTCTGCGCCGACCGCAGCGGTCTGCTGCTCGGGGACGGGGCCGCCGCCGTCGTGCTCGAATCCGCCGAGAGCGCCCGGCGCCGGGGAGCGCGCGCTCTCGGCGCGCTGACCGGCTGGGGCGCCGCAGGCGACGCCCACCACATCGCCCGGCCCCATCCGGAAGGCGCCGGGCTGGCCATGGCCGCCGGCCGGGCCCTGCGGCGTGCGGGCGGCCCGCGGATCGACTATGTGAACGCGCATGGCACCGCCACCCGGTACAACGACCCCGCCGAGACCCGGGGCCTGCGCACGCTCTTCGGCGCGGCGGCCGCCCGGACGCCGGTGAGCTCGACGAAGAGCACCACGGGACATCTGCTGGAGGCGTCCGGAGCCGTGGAACTCGTGATCACCCTGCTCGCGCTGCGGGACGGGGTGCTGCCGCCCACCGCCGGGTTCACCGAACCGGATCCGCACTGCGACCTCGACTATGTGCCCAACCGCCCCCACAAGGCCGAGCTCCGGCGTGCCCTCACCGTCAACGCCGCGTTCGGCGGCGCCAACACCGCGCTGGTACTGGAGCGAGCATGATCGCCGCGATGTCCGGCCCCTCCGCGCCGCCGGTCGCCGGTTTCGTGGAGTCCGCCTTCAACCCGATGGTGTACCAGGCCGTCGAGCGATGCCTGACCGCCCGGCCGGGCGACGGCTCCAGGACCGCCATGGTCCTGGCCAGCACGATGGGGGACGCCGCCACCCTCGACCTCGGCAGCCGTCTGCTCGTGGCCGGGCAGGTGCACAATCCGCTGCTGTTCATGCAGTCCACCGCCAACGCGGTCCTGGGGCAGCTCAGCCGGGAGTTCGCCATCACCGGGCCGCTGCTCTGCCTGTCCACCGTGGCGGACCCGGCCGGTGAGCTGCTGGCCGCCGCGGAACTGCTGCTGGAGGACGGGGAGCTGGACCGCGTCGTGCTGATCGGGGTCGAGCTGACCGGCTCCGAGCGCACCACGGCGGCGTACCGCGAGCTTCGTACCGGCCCGCCTGCCGCGGACCTGGCCGTGGCCATCGTGCTGGACCGGGGCGATCCGGTCCCGCGCCCGCCGTCCGACATCCCGCCCGCCCCCTCGGGGGAGTACGGCACCCTTCGCGGCCTGGTCGAGCTGGCCGCCCGAATCCAAGGAACCACACCATGATCACCAAGCAGGAACGCGCGCGGATCAGCGAGGACGCCGCCCTGGGGGCCGGGAATGTGATCCACCGGCTGAAGGCGTACGGCAGATCGCTCGACGAGCAGGTCCTGTGGACCGACGCCACCTGGCAGGCCCCGGACGGCGGCCACCCCGAGGTACTGACCCTGGGAGAGCTGCACGAGGCCGTGGAGATCTACGCGGGCTGGTACCACGCACAGGGTGTCGGGCCCCGCGACCCGGTGGCGATCCAGACCTGGTCCAGCACCGAGTTCGCCATCAACTTCCTCGCCCTCACCTCCCTGGGCGCGATCCCCTCCTTCGTCAACGGCAACCTCCGCCCGGAGGTCGCCCGCGAGTATGTGCGGCGCCAGGGCGCGGTCGGCGCCATCACCGACCAGGCCCACCACGCCGTCCTGGCCCGCGACCGGGCCGAACTGGGCCTCGGCTTCTGCGTCACGGCGGCCGACATCCGCGCGGAACACCGCGAGCCCCTCCCCGCGGCCTACCCGTACGCCCACCACGCCACCGACCCGATCATCATCTCCCACTCCTCGGGCACCACCGGCATGCCCAAGGCCGTACCGCACACCCACGAAACCCTGCTGTACGCGCAGTTGCACCGGCTGAAGCTGTCGGTCGGCTCCGCGATGGGCAGGCTGCTGGTCGCGCTGCCCGGCTCGCACAACGCCGCCATCTCGGTCATGCTGTTCGGCTTCCTGCTCCGCTCGCCCGTCCGCATGCTGTCCAGCCAGCGAGGGGTCGACGTCCTCGACGCCATGGAGTCGTTCCGCCCCACCACGGTGTTCGCGTTCTCCGGAACCTACGGGGAGATGGCCGCCCAGGATCTCTCCGCGCGCGATCTGTCCAGCGTGGAGGCGTGGTACAACACCGGGGACGCGGCGCACGAGACCCATATCAAAGCGCTGATCGAGCAGGGCAGCCATGAGACGGTCGGCCGGGACCTGAAGCGCCGCCGGGTCTCCGGATCCGTCTTCACCGACGGACTCGGCTCCTCCGAGACCGGCTACTCGCTCTTCCACAACGGACACAGTCCCGGCAAGTCGTCGTTCTCCCGCTGCGTCGGCAAACCGATGAGCTTCGCCGAGGCGGCGGTGCTCTCCGAGGACGGCACACCGCTGCCGCCCGGCGAGATCGGCCGCCTCGGTGTGCGCTCACCCACGCTCACCCCCGGATACTGGAACGACTCGCTGACCTTCCACCGGCTGCGGCTCGGTGGCTACTGGCTCACCGGCGATCTGTCCTATCGGGACGAGGAAGGAAACTTCTACCATCTGGACCGCGCGCCGGACGCGATCCGCACCCCCGCGGGCATCGTGTTCAGCACCCGCACCGAGGAGTTGCTGCTGCGCGAGTTGCCCGAGCTCGAGGACTGCACGGTGGTGGCGGTCGCGCCCGAGGGCGTACGCGCGGACTGGGACGGCGACGGGGCCGCCGACGCCTACGCCCTGCTGCAGGTGCGCGCGGACGTGGCGGACGTGGGGGACGCGGACCGGGACGACGCCCGATGGACGGCCGACGTCAACCGGGTGCTGGCCGCCGAAGGCTTCCCGCAACTGACCGGAGCGCTCCGGATGGACGCGAGCGAGGTGGTGAAGGGAGCCACCGGCAAGGTGCTCAAGCGGGAGATGCGCGAGCGGTTCCGGGCCCGGGTGGCCGACGGCGAGCTGGACGGGAAGGTGCGATGACCGCGCTCGACCATACGAGCCCCGGTACGGGCCCCCGGCCGAGGACCATGGACGTGTACCGGCAGTGGTGGCTGCACGACGCGCGCTGGTACCAGGGCGTGGCGAAGAGGTTCGGACACGACGTGGCGAACGAGGTCAACGCCGAGGCGCTGCGGTATGTGGCCGTCCAGGTGGGCAAGCGGATCCGCCGCCAGTTCGGCGGGAAGCCGGCCGCCGACCTCGAGGAACTCCGCCGCCGGTACGACGCCTGCTCCGAGTGGATGTTCCCGAACGAACTGCGCGACGGCGGCACCGCGGTGCTCCCGGACGGCGACATCGAGCTCACCATGCGGCAGAACTTCGCCGTGACCATGGTCCGGATGGCCGGTTCGCTCGACGGCTACGAATGCCCGTGCACCGACATCCACGCCGGCTGGTCGGAGGGGCTCGGGGTCGAACTCACCCGTAACTGCGCCACCGCGTGTCTGCGGGACGGCGATCCCGCGTGCCGCCTGCTGATGCGGGCCCAGGGAGGCGCGACATGACGGCTCGGGTCCTTGTCGCCGGGGCCACCGGAGTGATCGGCCGGGTGCTGATCCCGCTGCTCAGCGCCCGCGGCCACCATGTGACCGCGCTGGTACGGGAGCCGTCCGGGGCGGCCGGGCTGGGCCCGGACGGCATCGTGGTGGCCGACGCGCTGGACGCCGAGGCGGTGCGCGCGGCGGTGCGCTCGGCCCGGCCCGAGGTGGTGGTGCATCAGCTGACCGCGCTGCGCGGGCCCACCGCGGAGGGCCTGGAGCGCACCGCCCGGCTGCGCACCGAAGGCACCGCACATCTGATCGCGGCGGCAGAGGCGGCCGGTGCGCGGCGGATGGTGGCCCAGAGCATCGCGTTCGCCACGGCGCCCCGCGGCGGGCCGGTGCTCACCGAGGACGCGCCGCTCCATATCGACGCACCGGATCCGGGCTGGGCGATCACCGCCCACGCGATCAGCGAACTGGAGCGCCGGGTACTGGGCGCCGCGAACCTCTCCGGCATCGTCCTGCGCTACGGGACCCTGTACGGGCCGGGCACCCTCTACCACCGAGACGGTGCGATCCGCGGCGCGGTGGCACGCGGCAGGCTGCCACTGCCCGAGCCCGCCACCGGCGTCACCTCGTTCCTCCACGTCGAGGACGCCGCACGGGCCGCGGTCCGTGCCGTCGAGGCGGATACCGACGGTGTGTTCAACGTGGCCGATGACGACCCGGCGGAGGCCGCGGTCTGGCTGCCCGAGTACGCCCGGCTGCTCGGAGCACCCCCGCCGCGTACGGTGCCGACGCCACTGGCCGAGCGGCTGCTGGGCTGGCTCACCGCCCACCAGCTGACCGCCATGCGCGGCGCGTCCAACGACCGCATACGGCAGGCGCTCGACTGGAAACCCTCGATACCCAGCTGGCGGCCCGGACTGGCCGCCGACTGACCGGGCGCGGGCGGGGCCCCCCCCCGGCCCCGCCCCGCCCCGGGGGGGGAACCCCCGCCCGCCGTGCCGCGGCGACCACCCCCCCCCGGTTAGGGGCCCGCACCGCCGCCGCGAACAGGGGGACCCGCCGGTGGG
>NZ_JAGGLR010000037.1 GCF_017874715.1 Streptomyces iranensis
CAGTTGCAGGCCCAGGGCAACACCGTGTTCGTCGAGGTCAGCGCCAGCCCGGTGTTGATACAGGCCATGGACGACGATGCGGTCACGGTTGCCACGCTGCGCCGTGACGACGGGGACGCCGTCCGGATGCTCACTGCCCTGGCGCAGGCCTATGTCCAGGGCGTGAGTGTCGACTGGTCTGCGGTGCTGGGTACCACCACAGCCCGGGTGCTGGACCTTCCGACCTACGCTTTCGAGCACCAGCGGTACTGGCTCAAGAGCGTGGACCGGGCGTCTGCCGAGGGTCATCCACTGGTGGGTGTGGCGGTGGAGTTGCCGGACTCCGATGGTGTGCTGTTGACCGGGCGGGTGTCGCTGGCCACCCATACATGGCTGGCTGATCACGCGGTCCGGGGCAATGTCCTGCTCCCCGGTACCGCATTTGTTGAGCTGGTCGTCCGCGCCGCCGGCGAGGTCGGTTGCGACGTTGTCGATGAGCTGGTGATCGAAACCCCGCTCCTGCTGCCGCAGACCGGCGGTGTGCAACTGTCCGTATCGGTCGGCGAGGCTGATGAGTCCGGACACCGCGCGGTGACCGTCTTCTCCCAGGCGGACCACACCGACACATGGACCCGGCACGTTTCGGCCACGATCAGCACGTCTGATGCACCCCTCTCGCTGCCGGAGTTCGCTTCGTGGCCACCAGCCCAGGCCCAGCCGGTGAACGTGGCCGAGTTCTACGACCGGCTGGCTGTGGCAGGTACCGAGTACGGTCCTGCGTTTCAGGGTTTGCAGGCTGCGTGGCGTGATGGGGACACTGTCTTCGCCGAGGTTGCTCTGGCTGAGGAGCAGGCGCAGGAGGCGGCGCGGTTCGTGGTGCATCCTGCGTTGTTGGACGCCGCCATGCACGCCAGCATCCTGGGCACACCCGATACCGGCCAGCAGAGCGTGCGTATGCCGTTCTCCTGGAGCCACGTCCAAATCCGAGCGACCGGCACCGCCATGCTGCGCGTCGCGGCAACACCGACAACAGACGGCTGGAGTGTGCGGGTCGCCGATGACACCGGTCGGCCCGTAGCCGCCATCGGCTCCCTCGTCACTCGGCCGGTGACGGCCGACGCGCTCGGCTCCGCAGCCGATGACCTGCTCAGGGTGGTCTGGACGGAGATCCCCATCCCCCGGCGGACCGGTCTGACCGCAGGCCGGTTCGAGGATCTGGTGTCGGGCGGTGATGTGCCGGTGCCCGAGGTGGTGGTCTTCACCGCACGCCCCGACAGCAGCGAGAACCGGCTGGACCCGCCGGACCCGCTGGCGCAGACCCGCACACTGACCGCCCAGACCCTCCAGGCAGTCCAGACCTGGCTGACCGGGGAACGCTTCACCGACAGCACCCTGGTCGTGCGAACCGGTACTGGGGTGGCCGCTGCCGGGGTGTCGGGGTTGATGCGTTCGGTGCAGTCGGAGCATCCGGGCCGGTTCATCCTGGTCGAAAGTGACGACGACGCCCTCACCCTGGACCAGTTGGCCGCCACCGTGGGGCTCGATGGGCCGCGGCTGCGGGTCTGCGACGGACGGTTCGAGGTACCGCGGCTGGCGCGGGCGAATACGCCGGAGAGCAGCCCGCTGACGATCCCCGACAGTCGTGGATGGCTGCTGGAGCAGTCCCGCAGCGGAACCCTGCAAGACCTCGCTCTCGTACTCACCGACACCGCCGAACGGCCCCTGCAACCCGGTGAAGTACGGGTGGACGTACGCGCCGCAGGCTTGAACTTCCGCGATGTTCTTATCGCGCTCGGCACTTACCCAGGTGAGGCTGTGATCGGAGCTGAGGCCGCGGGCGTGGTGCTCGAGGTCGGCCCGGAGGTCCACGATCTGGCCCCGGGAGACCGGGTCTTCGGCCTGCTGAGTGGCGGTATCGGGGCGGTCGCGATCGCGGACCGTCGCCTGCTGGCTGTGATGCCTGATGGTTGGTCCTTCACTACAGCGGCATCCGTTCCGGTGGTGTTCGCCACCGCGTATTACGGGTTGGTGGATCTGGCCGGGCTGAGTGCTAGTGAGTCCGTGCTGATCCACGCCGCAGCGGGTGGAGTGGGCATGGCGGCGACCCAGATCGCCCGCCATCTCGGCGCGCAGATCTACGCGACCGCCAGCACAGGCAAGCAGCACATCCTGTACGAGGCGGGTCTGGACGGCACTCGGATCGCGGACTCCCGCACCACGGGCTTCCGGGAAGCGTTCCTGAACACTACCGAGGGTCAGGGCGTCGATGTCGTCCTGAACTCCCTCAGCGGTGACTTCGTCGACGCCTCCCTCGACCTGCTGCCCCGCGGCGGCCGGTTCGTGGAAATCGGCAAGACTGACATCCGCGACCCACACCGGGTTGCCACCGACCGGCCCGGTACCATCTACCAGGCGTTCGACCTGTTGGACGCTGGCCCGGACCGGCTGCGGGAGATCATTACCGAAATCCTCAGCCTGTTCGCACAAGGCCTCCTACAGCCACTGCCCGTACAAACTTGGGACATCCGTCAGGCCCGCGATGCGTTCAGCTGGATGAGCCGCGCTCGGCACGTCGGCAAGATCGTCCTCACGATACCCAAGCAGCCCGACCCCGACGGCACGGTCCTGATCACTGGTGGTTCCGGCGTTCTGGCGGGCATCCTCGCCCGGCATCTGGTGGCCGAACGCGGTGCACGCCACCTGCTGTTGCTGTCCCGTACCACCCCCGACGAAACGCTGATCAACGAGCTCGGCGAGCTGGGCGCCCGGGTCGACATTGCGGCCTGCGACGTGTCGGACCGTGCCGGGCTGGCGCGGGTGCTGGATGGTGTATCCCCGGAACACCCTCTGACCGCGGTGATCCACACCGCTGGCGCACTCGACGACGATGCGGTGGAGTCCCTGACCGCGCAGCGGCTGGACACGGTCCTGCGGCCCAAGGCCGACGGCGCCTGGCACCTGCACGAACTTACCCGGGACGCCGACCTGGCCTCGTTTATCATGTACTCGTCGGCTGCTGCTGTGCTGGGTGATCGGGGGCAAGGCAACTACGCGGCGGCGAACGCGTTCCTGGATGCCCTGGCCGAACAACGTCGTGCCGAGGGCCTGCCCGCGCTCGCGCTGGCGTGGGGGTTGTGGGAGGACACCAGCGGCCTGACCGCGAAGCTGACCGGTACCGACCATGACCGGATCCGGCGTGGCGGCATGCGAACCATCACCGCCGAGCACGGAATGAAGCTGTTCGACACCGCGTCACGCCATGGCGAACCGCTCCTGGTGCCCGCAGTGATGGACCCGATCCGAGAGGGCGAAGTCCCTGCGTTGCTGCGTTCTTTGCACCGCCCGGTTGCCCGGCGGGTCGCTTCCGCCGACGGCGGGGTGGAGTGGCTGGTCGGCTTGGCGCCCGAGGAGCGGGCGAAGGCGCTGCTGAAGCTGGTGTGTGACAGCGCCGCGACGGTATTGGGGCATGCTGACGCCCGCAGTATTCCGGCGACTGGTGCGTTCAAGGATCTGGGCGTGGATTCGCTGACCGCGGTGGAACTGCGGAA
The DNA here is from genome assembly GCF_017874715.1 of Streptomyces iranensis. Taxonomy (GTDB): domain Bacteria; phylum Actinomycetota; class Actinomycetes; order Streptomycetales; family Streptomycetaceae; genus Streptomyces; species Streptomyces iranensis. The sequence continues at coordinate 3,528 of NZ_JAGGLR010000037.1, forward strand.
CAGCTTGACGAAGGCCACAGGGTTGCGGTTGCCCGCCACGATGGTGTTCGACTACCCCACCCCGGCCGCCCTGGCTGCCCGGCTGGGCGAGTTGTTTGTCGGTGAAACCCGTGTACCGGTACGTGGGCCGGTGTCGGTGGTGGGGCAGGACGAGCCGTTGGCGATTGTGGGTATGGCGTGCCGTCTGCCGGGTGGGGTGTCGTCGCCGGAGGATCTGTGGCGCTTGGTGGAGTCGGGTACGGATGCGGTCTCCGGTTTCCCGACCGACCGTGGCTGGGACGTGGAGAGCCTGTTCGATCCGGATCCGGGGGCGGCTGGGAAGTCGTACTGCGTAGAGGGTGGCTTCCTGGACGCCGCGGCCAACTTTGATGCCTCGTTCTTCGGGATCAGTCCGCGTGAGGCGTTGGCGATGGATCCGCAGCAGCGGCAGCTGTTGGAGGTGTCCTGGGAGGCGTTCGAGCGGGCTGGTATTGAGCCTGGTTCCGTTCGGGGTAGCGACACCGGCGTCTTCATAGGTGCATTTCCCGTTGGCTACGGCGCCGGGTTTGATCGCGAAGGTTATGGCGCCACGTCCGGCCCCAGCGTGTTGTCCGGCCGGGTGTCGTACTTCTTCGGGCTTGAGGGTCCGGCGATCACGATGGATACGGCGTGCTCGTCCTCCTTGGTTGCTTTGCATCTGGCGGCGCAGGCGTTGCGTAATGGTGAGTGTTCGCTGGCGTTGGCCGGTGGTGTGACGGTGATGGCCACGCCGGAGGTTTTCACCGAGTTCGCCCGGCAGCGTGGCCTGGCCTCCGATGGCCGGTGCAAGGCGTTCGCGGACAGTGCGGACGGTGCCGGATTCTCCGAGGGCGCGGGTCTGCTGCTGGTAGAGCGGCTCTCCGACGCCCGCCGTAACGGTCATCAGGTGTTGGCGGTGGTGCGGGGCTCGGCGGTGAACCAGGACGGTGCGTCGAACGGGCTGACCGCGCCGAACGGTCCTTCGCAGCAGCGGGTGATCCAGGCCGCTCTCAGCAATGCGGGGTTGACCACGGCTGAGGTGGATGTGGTCGAGGCGCATGGCACGGGTACGACGCTGGGCGACCCGATCGAGGCCCAGGCGCTGCTCGCCACTTACGGTCAGGACCGTGAGCGGCCGCTGCTGCTGGGATCGCTGAAGTCGAATATCGGCCATACGCAGGCTGCCTCGGGTGTGTCGGGTGTTATCAAGATGGTGATGGCGCTGCAGCACGGTCTGGTGCCGCGCACGCTGCATGTCGATGAGCCGTCGCGGCACGTGGACTGGACGGAGGGCGCGGTTGAGCTGGTGACGGAAAGCCAGCCGTGGCCGGACACCGGCCGGACGCGTCGGGCAGGTGTGTCGTCCTTCGGGGTCAGCGGTACGAACGCTCACGTCATCCTGGAGAGCGCGCCCGCCGCTCAGCCTGCGGAGGAGGCGCAGCCCGTTGTGCCGCCGGTGGTGGCCTCGGATGTGCTGCCGCTGGTGGTATCAGCCAAGACCCAGTCCGCTCTGGCCGAGGTTGAGGGTCGGTTGCGTGCGTATCTGGCTGTGTCGCCCGGGGTGGATATGCCTGCTGTGGCATCGACGTTGGCGGTGACGCGGTCGGTGTTCGAGCACCGTGCCGTGCTCCTTGGAGACGACACCACCATCGGCACTGCTGTGTCTGATCCCCGGGTGGTGTTCGTCTTCCCGGGGCAGGGGTGGCAGTGGCTGGGGATGGGCAGTGCGCTGCGGGATTCCTCGGTGGTCTTCGCCGAGCGGATGGCCGAGTGTGCGGCGGCGTTGAGCGAGTTCGTGGACTGGGACCTGTTCACCGTCCTGGATGATCCGGCGGTGGTGGACCGGGTCGATGTGGTCCAGCCTGCTTCCTGGGCGGTGATGGTTTCGCTGGCTGCGGTGTGGCAGGCCGCCGGTGTGCGGCCGGACGCGGTGATCGGCCACTCCCAGGGTGAGATCGCCGCGGCGTGTGTGGCGGGTGCGGTGTCGTTGCGCGACGCCGCCCGGATCGTGACATTGCGCAGTCAGGTGATTGCGCGGGGTCTGGCGGGCCGGGGTGCGATGGCATCGGTGGCGTTGCCCGCGCACGAGATCGAGCTGGTCGATGGGGCGTGGATCGCGGCCCGTAATGGTCCCGCGTCCACGGTGATTGCGGGTGGGCCGGAGGCGGTGGACCGTGTGCTGGCGGTTCATGAGGCACAAGGGGTGCGGGTGCGGCGGATCACCGTCGACTACGCCTCGCACACCCCGCACGTCGAGCTGATCCGCGACGAACTGCTCCACATCACTGCCGGTGTCGGTTCGCAGGCTCCGGTGGTGCCGTGGCTGTCGACCGTGGACGGCACGTGGGTCGAAGGCCCGCTCGATGTGGAGTACTGGTACCGGAACTTGCGTGAGCCGGTCGGGTTCGATGCTGCCGTGGGCGAGTTGCAGGCCCAGGGTGACACCGTGTTCGTCGAGGTCAGCGCCAGCCCGGTGTTGATACAGGCGATGGACGACGATGCGGTCACGGTTGCCACGCTGCGCCGTGACGACGGGGGCGCCGTCCGGATGCTCACCTCCCTGGCACAGGCCTATACCCACGGCGTCACCATCGACTGGTCTGCGGTGCTGGGCAATGTCCCGGCACGGGTGCTGGATCTTCCGACGTATGCCTTCCAGCATCAGCGGTATTGGGCCGAGGCCGGTCGGTCTGCTGATGTGTCGGGGGCGGGGTTGGATGCGGTGCGGCATCCGTTGCTGGGTGCGGTGGTGGCGTTGCCGGGTTCGGACGGTGTGGTGCTGACCGGGCGGGTGTCGCTGTCCACGCACGCATGGCTGGCTGATCACGCGGTGTGGGGCAGTGTGCTGCTGCCTGGTACCGGGTTTGTTGAGCTGGTTGTCCGCGCAGCTGATGAGATCGGTTGCGACGTCGTCGATGAGCTGGTGATCGAAGCCCCGCTTCTGCTGCCGCAGAGCGGTGGTGTGCAACTGTCCGTATCGGTTGCCGAGGTCGATGAGTCCGGACACCGCGCGGTGACGGTCTTCTCTCGCGCGGACAACGCCGATACCTGGACTCGCCACGTCACGGCGACAGTCAGCACCTCTGACTCGACGGCCGCGTTGCCGGAGTTTGCCTCGTGGCCTCCGGCACAGGCACAGCCGGTGGACGTGACCGATTTCTACGACCGGCTGATGGCAGAAGGGTACGAGTACGGTCCCGCCTTCCAGGGACTGCAGACTGCGTGGCGCGACGAGGACACCGTCTACGCTGAGGTCGTCCTCGCCGAGGAACAGGCACAAGACGCGGCACCATATGCCGTGCACCCGGCCCTACTCGATGCGGCCCTCCACGCCTGCACCCTGAACACACCCGACGCCGAGCGGAGCGTGGGGTTGCCGTTCTCCTGGAACCACGTCCAGGTCCATGCCACTGGCTCGGCCACGCTGCGTGTCGCGGTGACACCGACAGTGGACGGCTGGAGTGTGCGGGTTGCTGATGACATCGGCCGGCCGGTGGCTACCGTGGGCTCGCTCGTGACGCGGGCGGTGACGGCCGATGCGCTCGGTTCCGCCGCCGATGACCTGCTCGCCTTGACATGGACGGAGATCCCGGTCCCTCAGGAGACCGGCCTGACCGCAGGCCGGTTCGAGGACCTCGCGTCGGGTGGTGATGTGCCGGTGCCCGAGGTGGTGGTCTTCACCGCACGCCCCGACAGCAGCGAGAACCCCCCGGACCCGCTGACACAGACTCGTACGCTGACCGCCCAGGTTCTGCAAACAGTCCAGGAGTGGCTTGGCGGGGAGCGCTTCAGCGACAGCACGCTGGTCGTGCGGACCGGGACTGGGGTGGCCGCCGCCGGGGTGTCGGGGTTGATGCGGTCGGTCCAGTCGGAGCACCCGGACCGGTTTGTCCTGGTGGAGAGCGACGACGACAGTCTCACTCCGGACGAGTTGGCGGCGACTGTCGGATTGGATGAGCCAAGGCTGCGGGTCAGTGGCGGCCGGTTCGAAGTGCCACGACTGACCCGCACGCACGCTGCTGGGCCTGAGTTTGAAGGGGTTTGGGATCCGGATCCGGATGGCACGGTTCTGATCACGGGTGGTTCGGGTGTGCTGGCGGGGATCGTCGCCCGGCACCTGGTGGCCGAACGTGGTGTGCGTCATCTGCTGCTGCTGTCCCGCAGCGCTCCGGATGATGCCCTGATCAGCGAGCTCGGTGAACTGGGAGCCCAGGTGGCCACGGCGGCCTGTGACGTGTCGGATCGTGCCGGGCTGGCTCAGGTGCTGGCGGGTGTGTCACCGGAGCATCCTCTGACGGCGGTGATTCATACCGCGGGTGTGGTGGATGACGGTGTCGTCGAGTCGTTGACCGCGCAGCGGTTGGAGACAGTGTTGCGGCCCAAGGCGGATGGTGCCTGGCACCTGCATGAGCTCACCCGTGATGCCGACCTGGCAGCGTTCGTCATGTACTCCTCGGCTGCCGGTGTCCTCGGTAGTGCGGGGCAGGGTAACTATGCGGCGGCCAATGCGTTCGTGGACGCGCTGGCTGAGCAGCGCCGAGCCGAAGGTCTGCCGGCCCTCGCACTGGCCTGGGGCCTGTGGGAGGACACCAGTGGCCTGACCGCGAAGCTGACCGACACGGACCGTGACCGGATCCGGCGCGGTGGCTTGCGGGCCATCTCCGCCGAGCACGGGATGCGGCTGTTCGACACCGCATCACGCCACGACGAACCGGTTCTGGTGGCTGCGGCGATGGAGCCGGTACGGGACGCGGAAGTCCCGGCGTTGCTCCGGTCGTTGCATCGCCCGATCGCCCGCAGGGCCGCCTCTACCGGCGACTCGTCAGCGCAGTGGTTGGCAGCTTTGGCGCCGGAGGAGCGGGCGAAGGCGTTGTTGAGGATGGTGTGTGAGAGCGCCGCGACGGTTCTGGGACACGCCGACGTCGGCAGCATTCCTGTGACCGCGGCGTTCAAGGACTTGGGCATCGATTCGCTGACGGCGGTGGAGTTGCGGAACGGTCTGGCGAAGGCGACGGGGCTGCGGTTGCCCGCCACGTTGGTGTTCGACTACCCGACCCCGGTTGTGGTGGCCGCCCGGCTGGATGAGTTGTTCGCTCCGGCGGAGCCGGAGCCTCACCTCCACGAGCAGGAGCTCCGCCGAGCGCTCGCGGGAGTCTCGATTGCCAAGTTCCGGGAGGCCGGTGTGCTGGACACGCTGCTGAGGCTGGCGTCCATGGAGGGCCTGGCTGATCCAAAGCCCGATTCGGAATCCGATGACGAGGCTTTCGCCGATGAGATGGACGCCGACGCGCTCATCAAGCACGTGCTGGAGGGGGAACGATGAGCGAGAACCAGCTTGTTGACGCGTTGCGGAAGTCGGTCAAGGAGAACGCGCGGCTCCGCAAGGCGAACGCCTCGTTGCTGGCGGCCATGGACGAGCCGTTGGCAATTGTGGGTATGGCGTGCCGCTTGCCGGGTGGGGTGTCGTCGCCGGAGGATCTGTGGCGCTTGGTGGAGTCGGGTACGGATGCGATTTCCGGTTTCCCCACCGACCGTGGCTGGGACGTCGAGAACCTGTACGACCCTGATCCGGACGCGTCCGGGAAGTCGTACTGCGTGCAGGGTGGCTTCCTGGATGCCGCAGGCGGTTTCGACGCCTCGTTCTTCGGGATCAGTCCGCGTGAGGCGTTGGCGATGGACCCGCAGCAGCGGCTGGTCCTGGAAGCATCCTGGGAGGCGTTCGAGCGGGCCGGAATCGAGCCGGGTTCCCTCCGTGGTACTGATACCGGCGTTTTCATGGGTGCGTACCCCGGTGGCTACGGCATCGGTGCCGATCTCGGCGGCTTCGGGACAACTGCCGGTGCGGTGAGCGTCCTGTCGGGTCGGGTGTCGTATTTCTTCGGCCTCGAGGGGCCGGCCGTCACGGTGGACACGGCGTGTTCGTCGTCGTTGGTGGCGTTGCATCAGGCGGGGTATGCCCTGCGGCAGGGGGAATGTTCCCTGGCGCTGGTCGGTGGTGTCTCTGTGATGGCCACGCCGCAAAGTTTCGTGGAGTTCTCGAGGCAGCGTGGCCTGGCCTCCGATGGTCGGTGCAAGGCGTTCGCCGACGCCGCGGATGGTACGGGGTGGGCTGAGGGTGTCGGTGTGCTGTTGGTGGAGCGTTTGTCGGATGCTCAGGCCAAGGGTCACCAGGTGTTGGCGGTGGTGCGGGGCTCGGCGGTGAACCAGGACGGTGCGTCGAACGGCCTGTCCGCGCCGAATGGTCCTTCGCAGCAGCGGGTGATCCAGGCCGCTCTCAGCAACGCGGGTCTGAGCACGGCTGAGGTGGATGTAGTCGAGGCGCACGGCACGGGCACGACGCTGGGCGACCCGATCGAGGCCCAGGCGCTGCTCGCGACCTATGGCCAGGATCGTGAGCAGCCGCTGCTGCTGGGTTCGGTGAAGTCGAATCTGGGTCATACGCAGGCTGCTGCGGGTGTGTCGGGTGTCATCAAGATGGTGATGGCGCTGCAGCACGGTCTGGTGCCGCGCACGCTGCATGTCGATGAGCCGTCGCGGCACGTGGACTGGACGGAGGGCGCGGTTGAGCTGGTGACGGAGAACCAGCCGTGGCCGGACACCGACCGGCCTCGCCGGGCAGGCGTGTCGTCCTTCGGGATCAGTGGCACCAACGCCCACGTCATCCTGGAGAGCGCACCCCCCACCCAGGCTGTGGACGATGTGCGGCCTGTCGATGCGCCGGTGGTGGCATCGGAGTGGGTGCCGTTGGTGATTTCGGCCAGGACGCAGTCGGCTCTGGTTGAGTATGAGGGTCGGTTGCGTGCGTATTTGGCGGCGTCGCCCGGGGTGGATGTGCGGGGTGTGGGGTCGACGTTGGCGGTGACGCGGTCGGTGTTCGAGCACCGTGCCGTACTCCTTGGAGATGACACCGTCACCGGGACCGCCGGGTTGGATCCTCGGGTGGTGTTCGTCTTCCCGGGGCAGGGGTCGCAGCGTGCTGGTATGGGTGAGGAACTGGCCGCAGCGTTTCCGGTCTTCGCGCGGATCCATCAGCAGGTGTGGGATCTGCTGGATGTGCCCGATCTGGAGGTGAACGAGACCGGTTACGCCCAGCCCGCCCTGTTCGCTTTGCAGGTGGCCCTGTTCGGGCTGCTGGAGTCGTGGGGTGTGGGTCCGGATGCGGTGATCGGCCACTCTGTCGGCGAACTCGCCGCCGGATACGTGTCCGGGGTGTGGTCGCTGGAGGATGCCTGCACTTTGGTGTCGGCGCGGGCCCGTCTGATGCAGGCTCTGCCTGCGGGTGGGGTGATGGTTGCTGTCCCGGTCTCCGAGGAACAAGCAGAAGCGGTCCTGTGCGATGGTGTGGAGATCGCGGCGGTCAACGGGCCGTCGTCGGTGGTTCTCTCCGGTGATGAGGCCGCTGTGCTGCAGGTCGCGGCGGGGCTGGGGAAGTGGACGCGGTTGGCGACCAGTCACGCGTTCCACTCCGCTCGTATGGAGCCGATGCTGGAGGAGTTCCGGGCGGTCGCCGAACGCCTGACCTATCACACACCTCGGGTCACCATGGCTGCGGGCGAGCAGGTGACGGCTCCTGAGTACTGGGTGCGTCAGGTCCGGGATATGGTCCGGTTCGGCGAGCAGGTCGCCTCGTACGAGGACGCGGTGTTCGTCGAGCTGGGTGCCGACCGGTCGCTGGCCCGCCTGATCGACGGCGTCGCGATGCTGCACGGCGACCATGAGGCACAGGCCGCGATCAGCGCCCTGGCCCACCTGTATGTCAGCGGGGTCGCCGTGGACTGGTCTGCGGTGCTGGGCGATGTTCCGGCGCGGGTGCTGGATCTTCCGACGTATGCCTTCCAGCACCAGCACTACTGGCTTGAGGGTGTGGACCGGGCGGTTGCGGGTGGTCATCCGCTGCTGGGTTCGGCGGTGCGGCTGGCCGAGACCAGTGGGGTGCTGTTCACTGGCCGGGTTTCCCGGAGCGGTGATCTGTGGCTGCGGGACCAGACGGTTCTGCCCGCGGCGGTGTTCGCCGAGATGGCGCTGGCCGCGGCGGATGAGACCGGCTGCGGCCACGTCGAGGAACTCACCGTGGAAGCGTTGCCGCTGCTTCCCGAGGATGGCGCCGTCGAGGTGCAGACCTGGGTGAGCGAACCGGACGAGACCGGCCGCCGGCTCAGTATCCATGCCCGTTACAGCGACGGTGAGCCCTGGACACGCCTGGCCACCGCAACCCTGACCACCACCACCGGAACGGTGTCGGGCTGGCAGGCCGGTGGGGTGTGGCCGCCGGTCGGTGCGGTGCCGGTCGAGACCCGCGTACCGTCACTGCGCGGGATGTGGCGCCGCGGCAGCGAAGTGTTCGCCGAGGCCGCACTGGACGACATCCACGACGCCACCAGGTTTTTGCTTCATCCCGGCCTGATGACTGCCGCCTTCACCGCCGTAGGCGAGGAGACCCCCGCGGTGTGGCAGGGCCTGACCCTGCACGCCCGCAACCCCACCGAGCTGCGCGTCCGCCTCACCTCACACGACGACGGCACCCTGTCGGTAGAGGCCGTCGACAGCACAGGCCTCCCCATCCTGACCGCCCGCTCCCTCACCCTGGGCGCTGTGCCCGTCAACGAACCGGCCACCAGCACCGACGACCTGCTCACCCTGACCTGGACAGGAATCCCCACGCCTCAGCAGACCGGCGTGACGGTGGGTGCGTTTGAAGACCTGGCGGTGGACGGTGATGTGCCGGTACCCGATGTCGTGGTCTTCACCGCACTCCCCGACAGCAGCGAGAACCCGCCGAACCCGCTGGCACAGACTCGCATACTGACCGCCCAGGTTCTGCAAACAATCCAGGAGTGGCTTGGCGGGGAACGCTTCACCGACAGCACGCTGGTCGTGCGTACCGGGACCGGTTTGGCCTCCGCCGCCGTGTCGGGGTTGATGCGGTCGGCCCAGTCCGAACACCCCGGCCGGTTCATCCTGGTCGAAAGCGACGACGACACCCTCACCCCGGACCAGCTGGCGGCGACTGTCGGATTGGACGAGCCGCGGCTGCGGATCAGCGACGGTCGGTACGAAGTACCACGGCTGACCCGCACGCATGCCGATGAGCCTGAGCCTGAAAGGGCGTGGGATCCGGATGGCACGGTCCTGGTCACGGGCGGTTCCGGCGTCCTGGCGGGGATCGTCGCCCGGCACCTGGTGACCGAACGCGGCGTGCGTCATCTCCTGCTGGTGTCTCGCGGCACTCCGGACGAGGCACTGATCAGCGGGCTCGGCGAACTGGGCGCCCAGGTGGCCACGGTGGCCTGTGACGTGTCCGACCGTGCCGGGCTGGCCCAGGTGCTGGCGGGTGTGTCACCGGAGCATCCCCTGACGGCCGTGATTCACACCGCGGGTGTGGTGGATGACGGTGTCATCGAGTCGTTGACCGCGCAGCGGCTGGACACGGTGTTGCGGCCCAAGGCGGATGGTGCGTGGAACCTGCACGAGCTCACCCGGGATGCCGACCTGGCCGCGTTCGTCATGTATTCCTCGGCTGCCGGTGTCATGGGCGGTGCGGGGCAAGGCAACTACGCGGCGGCAAACGCGTTCCTGGACGCGCTCGCCGAACAACGTCGTGCCGAGGGCCTGCCCGCACTCGCGCTGGCCTGGGGCCTCTGGGAGGACACCAGCGGCCTGACCGCCAAACTGACCGGCACCGACCATGACCGGATCCGGCGCAGCGGCCTGCGGGCCATCACCGCCGAGCACGGGATGCGGCTGTTCGACACCGCGTCGCATCGTGGTGAGCCGGTTCTGGTGGCCGCGCCGATGGGTCCGGTGCGGGAGGCCGAAGTCCCGGCGCTACTGCGTTCGTTGCATCGTCCGATCGTCCGGCGGGCTGCTTCCGCCGGTGGAGTGCAGTGGCTGGCCGCTCTGGCACCGGAGGAACGGGCGAAAGCACTGTTGAAGGTGGTGTGTGACACCGCTGCGACAGTTCTGGGGCACGCCGATGCCCGTACCATTCCGGTGACCGGAGCGTTCAGGGATCTGGGTATCGATTCGCTGACCGCGGTGGAACTACGGAACGGTCTGGCGAAGGCGACGGGGCTGCGGTTGCCCGCCACGTTGGTGTTCGACTATCCGACCCCGGCCATCCTGGCTGCCCGGCTGGGGGAGTTGTTCACCGGCGAGAATCCTGTATTGGTACGCACCGCCTCGGTGGTGGGGCAGGATGAGCCGTTGGCGATTGTGGGTATGGCGTGCCGTCTGCCGGGTGGGGTGTCGTCGCCGGAGGATCTGTGGCGCTTGGTGGAGTCGGGTACGGATGCGATTTCCGGTTTCCCCACTGACCGTGGCTGGGACGCGGAAAGTCTGTTCGATCCGGACCCGGATGCGCCGGGGAAGTCGTACTGCGTAGAGGGCGGCTTCCTCGACAGCGCAGCCGGCTTCGACGCCGGATTCTTCGGTATCAGCCCACGCGAAGCACTGGCGATGGACCCGCAGCAGCGGCTGATCATGGAGGTGTCCTGGGAGGCGTTCGAGCGGGCCGGGATCGAGCCCGGTTCCGTACGCGGCAGCGACACCGGTGTCTTCATGGGCGCCTACGCCGGTGGCTACGGTGCCGGTGCTGACCTCGGCGGCTTCGCAGCCACCGCCAGCGCGACCAGTGTCCTCTCCGGCCGGGTGTCGTACTTCTTCGGCCTCGAAGGCCCCGCCATCACCGTCGACACGGCCTGCTCGTCATCGCTGGTGGCGTTGCATCAGGCCGGGTATGCCCTGCGGCAGGGTGAGTGCTCGCTGGCCCTGGTCGGCGGCGTCACCGTGATGGCCACGCCGCAAAGCTTCGTGGAGTTCTCCCGCCAGCGCGGCCTGGCCTCCGACGGCCGCTGCAAAGCCTTCGCCGACACCGCGGACGGTACAGGATGGGCTGAAGGCGTCGGCGTGCTGCTGGTAGAGCGGCTCTCCGACGCCCAGGCCAACGGCCACCAGGTGTTGGCGGTGGTCCGTAGCTCGGCGGTCAACCAGGACGGTGCGTCCAACGGTCTGTCTGCGCCGAACGGCCCCTCCCAGCAGGGGGTGATCCGGCAAGCGTTGGCCAACGCGGGTCTGACCACGGCTGAGGTGGATGTGGTCGAGGCGCATGGCACGGGTACGACGTTGGGCGACCCGATCGAGGCCCAGGCACTCATCGCCACTTACGGCCAGGACCGTGAGCGGCCGCTGCTGCTGGGATCGCTGAAGTCGAACATCGGCCATACACAAGCTGCCTCGGGTGTGTCGGGCGTCATCAAGATGGTGATGGCCCTGCAGCACAACACGGTTCCCCGCACCCTGCACGTGGATGAGCCGTCGACGCATGTGGACTGGTCGGCGGGCGCGGTGCAGCTGCTGACGGAAAACCAGCCCTGGCCCGGCACCGACCGGCCCCATCGGGCAGGCGTGTCGTCCTTCGGCGTCAGCGGTACGAACGCTCACGTCATCCTGGAGAGCGCACCCGCCGCCCAGCCTGCGGAGGAGGCGCAGCCTGCTGTGCCGCCGGTGGTGGCCTCGGATGTGCTGCCGCTGGTGATATCGGCCAAGACCCACTCCGCCCTGACCGAACACGAAGACCGGCTGCGCGCCTACCTGGCGGCGTCGCCTGGGGTGGATATCCCTGCCGTGGCATCGACATTGGCGGTGACGCGGTCGGTGTTCGAGCACCGTGCCGTACTCCTTGGAGACGACACCACCATCGGCACCGCTATGTCTGATCCCCGGGTGGTGTTCGTTTTCCCGGGTCAGGGGTGGCAGTGGCTGGGGATGGGCAGTGCGCTGCGGGATTCCTCGGTGGTCTTCGCCGAGCGGATGGCCGAGTGTGCGGCGGCGTTGAGCGAGTTCGTGGACTGGGATCTGTTCACGGTTCTGGATGATCCGGCGGTGGTGGACCGGGTTGATGTGGTCCAGCCTGTTTCCTGGGCGGTGATGGTTTCTCTGGCTGCGGTGTGGCAGGCGGCCGGTGTGCAGCCGGATGCGGTGATCGGCCACTCCCAGGGTGAGATCGCCGCGGCGTGTGTGGCGGGTGCGGTGTCGTTGCGTGACGCCGCCCGGATCGTGACGCTGCGCAGCCAGGCGATCGCCCGGGGGCTGGCAGGCCGGGGCGCGATGGCATCCCTCGCGTTGCCCGCACAGGAGATCGAGCTGGTCGACGGGGCCTGGATCGCCGCCCACAACGGCCCCGCCTCCACCGTGATCGCGGGCACCCCGGAGGCGGTCGACCGTGTCCTCACCGTTCATGAGGCACAAGGGGTGCGGGTCCGGCGGATCACCGTCGACTATGCCTCGCACACTCCACACGTCGAGCTGATCCGTGACGAACTGCTCGACATCACTGCCGGTGTCGGTTCGCAGGCTCCGGTGGTGCCGTGGCTGTCGACCGTGGACGGCACCTGGGTCATAGGCCCGCTCGATGCGGAGTACTGGTACCGGAACCTGCGTGAACCGGTCGGGTTCGACCCCGCCATCAGCCAGTTGCAGGCCCAGGGCGACACCGTGTTCATCGAGGTCAGCGCCAGCCCGGTGTTGATACAGGCCATGGACGACGATGTCGTCTCTGTCGCCACGCTGCGCCGTGACGACGGGGACGCCGCCCGGATGCTCACCTCCATGGCACAGGCCTATACCCACGGCGTCACCATCGACTGGCCCACCATCCTCGGCACCACCACAGCCCGCGTACTGGACCTTCCGACCTACGCTTTCCAGCACCAGCGTTACTGGGTTGAGGGCGTGGATCGCTCGGCTGTGGGTGGTCATCCGCTGCTGGGTGTGGCGGTGGAGTTGCCGGACTCCGATGGTGTGCTGTTGACCGGGCGGGTATCACTGGCCACCCATACATGGCTGGCTGACCATGCGGTGCGAGGCAGTGTGCTGCTGCCTGGTACCGGGTTTGTTGAGCTGGTCGTCCGCGCCGCCGGCGAGGTCGAGTGCGACATCGTCGACGAGCTGGTGATCGAAACCCCGCTCCTGCTGCCGCAGACCGGCGGTGTGCAACTGTCCGTATCGGTCGGCGAGGCCGATGAGTCCGGACACCGCGCGGTGACCGTCTTTTCTCGGGCGGATAGCGCCGATACCTGGACTCGCCACGTTTCGGCCACGATCAGCACGTCTGATGCACCCCTCTCGCTGCCGGAGTTTGCTTCGTGGCCACCAGCTCAGGCGCAGCCGGTGAACGTGGCCGAGTTCTACGACCGGCTGGCTGTGGCAGGTACCGAGTACGGTCCCGCGTTCCAAGGCCTGCAAGCTGCGTGGCGTGATGGGGACACTGTCTTCGCCGAGGTTGCTCTGGCTGAGGAGCAGGCGCAGGAGGCGGCGCGGTTCGTGGTGCATCCTGCGTTGTTGGACGCCGCCATGCACGCCAGCATCCTGGGTACACCCGATACCGGCCAGCAGAGCGTGCGGATGCCGTTCTCCTGGAGCCACGTCCAAATCCGAGCGACCGGCACCGCCATGCTGCGCGTCGCGGCAACACCGACAACAGACGGCTGGAGTGTGCGGGTCGCCGATGACACCGGTCGGCCCGTAGCCGCCATCGGCTCCCTCGTCACCCGGCCGGTGACGGCCGACGCGCTCGGCTCCGCAGCCGATGACCTGCTCACGCTGGTATGGACGGAGATCCCGACTCCTCAGCAGAGCAGCCTGAGCGTTGGCAGGTACGAAGACCTGGCGGACGGTGACGTTCCGGTCCCCGACGTGGCGGTCTACACCGCACGCCCCGACACCGACGCCAGCCCTGATCCGCTGGTACAGACTCGTACGCTGACCGCTCAAGTCCTCCAGACGGCCCAGGCGTGGCTTGGCGGGGAGCGCTTCACCGACAGCACACTGGTCGTGCGGACCGGTACCGGTTTGGCCGCCGCCGCGGTGTCAGGGCTGATGCGTTCAGCCCAGTCGGAACACCCCGGCCGCTTCGTCCTGGTGGAAAGCGACGACGACAGCCTCACCCCGGACCAGCTGGCCGGCACCGTCGGCTTGGACGAGCCACGGCTGCGCGTCAGCGATGGCCGGTTCGAAGTGCCACGACTGGCCCGTGTGAACGTTGCTGAGCCCGAATCTGAAAAGGTGTGGGATCCGGATGGCACGGTCCTGATCACAGGCGGTTCCGGCGTCCTGGCAGGCGGCCTCGCCCGCCACCTGGTGACCGAACGTGGTACACGTCATCTCCTGCTGCTGTGCCGCACCACTCCCGACGAGGGATTGCTCAACGAGCTCAATGAACTCGGCGAGCTGGGCGCCCGGGTCGACACAGCAATCTGTGACGTATCGGACCGTGCCCGGCTGGCTCAGGTACTGGCCGGTGTATCCCCGGAACACCCTCTGACCGCGGTGATCCACACCGTCGGCGCACTCGACGACGGCGTCGTGGAGTCTTTGACCGCGCAGCGGCTGGACACGGTGCTGCGGCCCAAGGCCGACGGCGCCTGGCACCTGCATGAACTCACCCGTGATGCCGACCTGGCCGCGTTCGTCATGTACTCCTCGGCCGCCGGTGTCATGGGTAATCCGGGACAGGGCAGCTTCGCGGCGGCCAACGCGTTTGTGGACGCGTTGGCCGAGCAGCGTCGTGCCGAGGGCCTGCCCGCGTTGGCGCTGGCCTGGGGTTCGTCAGAAGAGACCAGTGGCCTGATCGGTCTGCGGACTATCTCTGCCGAGCATGGGATGCGCCTGTTCGACAGCGCATCGCATCGTGGCGAGTCGCTTCTGGTGGCCGCGTCGACGGATTCGGTACGGGCTGCAGAGGTTCCTGCGTTGCTGCGTTCTTTGCATCGCCCGGTTGCCCGGCGGGTCGCTTCCGCCGACGGCGGGGTGCAGTGGCTGGTCGGCTTGGCGCCCGAGGAGCGGGCGAAGGCGCTGCTGAAGCTGGTGTGTGACAGCGCCGCGACGGTTCTGGGGCATGCTGACGCTCGCACGATTCCGGCGACTGGTGCGTTCAGGGATCTGGGCGTGGATTCGCTGACCGCGGTGGAGTTGCGGAACAGCTTGGCGAAGGCGACGGGGTTGCGGTTGCCCGCCACGTTGGTGTTCGACTATCCGACCCCGACGGCCTTGGCCGTCCGGCTGGGGGAGTTGTTCGTCGGGGAGACTCCTGTTCCGGTACGTCCGTCGGTGTCGGTGGTGGGGCAGGATGAGCCGTTGGCGATTGTGGGTATGGCGTGTCGCCTGCCGGGTGGGGTGTCGTCGCCGGAGGATCTGTGGCGCTTGGTGGAGTCGGGTACGGATGCGATCTCCGGATTCCCCACCGACCGTGGCTGGGACGTCGAGGGCGTGTTCGATCCGGATCCGGAGGCGGCTGGGAAGTCGTACTCCGTAGAGGGTGGCTTCCTGAATGCCGCGGCTGGCTTTGATGCCTCGTTCTTCGGGATCAGTCCGCGTGAGGCGTTGGCGATGGATCCGCAGCAGCGGCAGCTGTTGGAGGTGTCCTGGGAGGCGTTCGAACGGGCCGGGATCGAGCCCGGTTCCGTACGCGGTAGCGACACCGGCGTCTTCATTGGTGCATTCCCCGTTGGCTACGGCGCCGGTGCTGCCCGCGAGGGTTACGGTGCGACCGCGGCTCCCAACGTGTTGTCCGGACGGCTGTCGTACTTCTTCGGGCTTGAGGGTCCGGCGATCACGATGGATACGGCGTGCTCCTCGTCCCTGGTTGCTTTGCATCTGGCGGCGCAGGCGTTGCGTAATGGTGAGTGTTCGCTGGCGTTGGCCGGTGGTGTGACGGTGATGGCCACGCCGGAGGTTTTCACCGAGTTCGCCCGGCAGCGTGGCCTGGCCTCCGATGGCCGGTGCAAGGCGTTCGCGGACAGTGCGGACGGTGCCGGATTCTCCGAGGGCGCGGGTCTGCTGCTGGTAGAGCGGCTCTCCGACGCCCGCCGCAACGGCCACCAGGTGCTCGCAGTCGTTCGGGGCTCGGCAGTAAACCAAGACGGCGCGTCCAATGGCTTTACGGCGCCGAATGGACCCTCCCAGCAGCGGGTGATCCGGCAGGCGCTGGCCAACGCGGGTCTGACCACGGCCGAGGTGGATGTGGTCGAGGCGCATGGCACGGGTACGACATTGGGTGACCCCATCGAGGCCCAGGCGGTGCTCGCCACTTACGGCCAGGACCGTGAGCGGCCGCTGCTGCTGGGTACATTGAAGTCGAACATCGGTCATACGCAGGCCGCTGCGGGTGTGTCGGGTGTCATCAAGATGGTGATGGCGCTGCAGCACGGTCTGGTGCCGCGCACGTTGCATGTGGATGAGCCGTCGCGGCACGTGGACTGGACGGAGGGCGCGGTTGAGCTGGTGACGGAAAGCCAGCCGTGGCCGGAGACCGGCCGGCCGCGTCGGGCGGGTGTGTCGGCTTTCGGGGTCAGTGGTACGAACGCGCATGTCGTCCTTGAGAGCGCACCCGCCCAGTCCGTAAACAACGCGCAGCCCGTAGAGACACCGGTTGTGGCCTCGGAGCTGGTGCCGCTGGTGATATCAGCCAAGACGCTCCCGGCCCTGACCGAACACGAGGACCGGCTGCGCGGCTACCTGGCCGCATCGCCCGAGGCAGACATGAGCGCTGTCGCTTCGACGCTGGCGCTGACGCGGTCCGTTTTCGAGCACCGTGCCGTACTCCTCGGCGACGACACCGTTACCGGCACCGTTTCCGGCAGCGCAGTGTCCGACCCCCGGGTGGCGTTCGTCTTTCCCGGGCAGGGGTGGCAGTGGCTGGGGATGGGTAGTGCGCTGCGGGGTTCGTCGGTGGTGTTCGCCGAGCGGATGGCCGAGTGTGCGGCGGCGTTGAGTGAGTTCGTGGACTGGGATCTGTTCACGGTTCTGGATGATCCGGCGGTGGTGGACCGGGTTGATGTGGTCCAGCCTGCTTCCTGGGCGGTGATGGTTTCCCTGGCTGCGGTGTGGCAGGCGGCCGGTGTGCGGCCGGACGCGGTGATTGGTCATTCGCAGGGTGAGATCGCCGCAGCCTGTGTGGCGGGTGCGGTGTCGTTGCGGGATGCGGCGCGGATTGTGGCGTTGCGCAGTCAGGTGATCGCGCGGGGTCTGGCGGGCCGGGGTGCGATGGCATCGGTGGCGTTGCCCGCGCAGGATGTCGAGCTGGTCGACGGGGCGTGGATCGCGGCCCGTAATGGTCCGGCGTCCACGGTGATTGCGGGTGCGCCGGAGGCGGTGGACCGTGTGCTGGCGGTTCATGAGGGACAAGGGGCGCGGGTCCGGCGGATCACTGTTGACTATGCCTCGCACACCCCGCATGTCGAGCTGATCCGTGACGAACTGCTCGACATCACTGCAGGTGTCGGTTCGCAGGCTCCGGTGGTGCCGTGGCTGTCGACAGTCGATGGCACGTGGGTCGAAGGCCCGCTCGACGCGGAGTACTGGTATCGGAACTTGCGTGAGCAGGTGGGCTTCGACCTCGCCGTCGGCCAGTTGCGTGGCGAGGGCGACACCGTGTTTGTGGAAGTCAGTGCGAGTCCGGTGTTGTTGCAGGCGATGGACGACGATGCGGTTACGGTTGCCACGCTGCGTCGTGACGACGGGGACGCCGCTCGGATGCTAACCGCTCTGGCACAGGCGTTTGTCGAGGGCGTGACCGTTGACTGGCCCGCAATCCTGGGCACCGCCACGACACGGGTACTGGACCTTCCGACGTACGCGTTCCAGCACCAGCGCTTCTGGGCCGAGGGTGTGGACCGGTCGGATGCGGGTGGTCATCCGTTGCTGGGTGTGGCGGTGGAGTTGCCTGAGTCCGATGGTGTGCTGTTGACCGGGCGGGTATCACTGGCCACGCATGCCTGGCTGGCTGATCACGCGGTCCGGGGCAGTGTGCTGCTTCCCGGTACCGGGTTTGTGGAGTTGGTTGTCCGCGCCGCCGATGAGGTGGGGTGTGACGTCGTCGATGAGCTGGTGATCGAAACGCCGCTTCTGCTGCCATCGTCCGGTAGTGTGCAATTGTCCGTCTCGGTCGGCGAGCCTGACGAATCCGGGCGCCGCGGAGTGAGGGTCTTTTCCCGGGCGGATGGCGCGGATACCTGGACTCGCCACGTTTCGGCCACGATCGGCGTCTCTGAGGCTGCCCTCTCGCTACCAGAGTTTGCTGCCTGGCCTCCCGCACAGGCAGAGCCGGTGGACTTGGGTGATTTCTACGACCAGCTGACTGGGGCCGGTTACGAGTACGGTCCCGCCTTCCAGGGGCTGCAGGCCGCGTGGCGCGACGGAAACACCGTCTACGCCGAGGTTGTCCTGGCCGAGGAGCAGGCGCAGGAGGCGGCACAGTTTGCGGTGCATCCGGCGCTGTTGGACGCTGCCTTGCACGCCGGGATTCTGAACACACTCGACACCGCCGAGCAGGGTGTGCGGCTGCCGTTCTCCTGGAACGGTGTCCAGGTCCAGGTCCAGGCCACTGGCATGGCCACGCTACGCGTTGCGATAACACCAGCGGCAGACGGCTGGAGTGTGCGGGTCGCCGACGACAGCGGCCGACCGGTGGTTACCGTCGACTCGCTCGTAACGCGGCCGGTGACGGCCGACGCCCTCGGCTCCGCTGCTGACGACCTGCTCACGGTGATCTGGACGGAGATCCCCACCCCCCGGCAGACCGACCTGAGCGTCGCCCGGTTCGAAGACCTGGCAGACGGTGATGTGCCGGTGCCCGAGGTGGTGGTCTTCACCGCACTCCCCGACAGCAGCGAGAGCCCGCTGGACCCGCTGGCGCAGACCCGCATGCTGACCGCCCATGTCCTCCAGGCAGTCCAGGAGTGGCTGGCCGGGGAACGTTTCACCGACAGCACCCTTGTCGTGCGGATCGGTACCGGTCTGGCCGCCGCCGCGGTGTCGGGTCTGATGCGGTCTGCCCAGTCGGAACACCCCGGCCGGTTCGTCCTGGTCGAAAGCGACGACAGCCTCACCCTCCAGCAACTGGCCGCGAGTGTCGGATTGGACGAGCCGCGGCTGCGGGTCAGCGACGGCCGGCTCGAGGTACCGCGGCTGGCCCGGACGAATACGCCGGATAGCAGCCCGCTGACGATCCCCGACAGTCGTGGATGGCTGCTGGAGCAGTCCCGCAGCGGAACCCTGCAAGACCTCGCCCTGGTACCCGCCGACACCGCCGAACGGCTCCTGCAACCCGGCGAAGTACGGGTGGACGTACGCGCCGCAGGCCTGAACTTCCGCGATGTTCTTATCGCGCTCGGCACTTACCCAGGTGAGGCTGTGATCGGGGCTGAGGCCGCGGGCGTGGTGCTCGAGGTCGGCTCGGAGGTCCAGGATCTGGCTCCGGGAGATCGAGTGTTCGGTCTTGTGGGCGGCGGGTTCGGGGCGGTCGCGATCGCTGATTGCCGGATGCTGGGTGTGATGCCCGATGGTTGGTCCTTCACTACAGCGGCATCCGTTCCGGTTGTGTTCGCCACCGCGTATTACGGGTTGGTGGATCTGGCCGGGCTGAGTGCGGGTGAGTCCGTGCTGATCCACGCCGCAGCCGGTGGAGTGGGCATGGCAGCGACCCAGATCGCCCGCCACCTCGACGCGCAGATCTACGCGACCGCCAGCACCGGTAAGCAGCACGTCCTGCGTGAGGCGGGTCTGGAGGATGCCCGGATCGGGGACTCGCGTACCACTGGCTTCCGGGAAGTGGTCCTGGACACCACTGACGGCCGGGGTGTCGATGTCGTCCTGAACTCCCTCAGCGGCGACTTCGTCGATGCTTCGCTTGATCTGCTGCCTCGTGGTGGCCGGTTCGTGGAGATGGGCAAGACCGACATCCGTGACCCGCACCAGGTCACCGCCGAGCGGCCGGGTACCAGCTACCAGGCGTTCGACCTGATGGATGCCGGTCCGGACCGGCTGCGGGAGATCATCGCCGAGTTGCTCACCCTGTTCGCCCAGGGTGTACTGCTGCCCCTGCCGGTGCAGGCCTGGGACATCCGTCAGGCCCGTGATGCGTTCAGCTGGATGAGCCGCGCCCGCCACATCGGCAAGATCGTCCTCACCGTCCCTCAGCAACTCGACGCCAACGGCACGGTTCTGGTGACCGGTGGTTCAGGTGTCCTGGCGGGGATCGCGGCCCGGCATCTGGTGGCCGAGCAGGGTGTGCGTCATCTGCTACTGCTGTCCCGTAGCGCTCCGGACGATGCGCTGATCAACGAGCTCGGTGAGCTGGGCGCCCGGGTCGACACGGCGATCTGCGACGTGTCGGATCGTGCCGGGCTGGCACAGATACTCGCCGGTGTATCACCAGAGCATCCACTGACTGCGGTGATTCACACCGCGGGCGTGCTCGACGACGGTGTGGTGGAGTCCCTGACCGCGCAGCGGCTGGACACGGTGCTGCGGCCCAAGGCCGACGGCGCGTGGCACCTGCACGAACTCACCCGGGACGCCGACCTGGCCGCGTTCATCATGTACTCCTCCGCCGCCGGTGTTCTCGGTAGTGCGGGGCAGGGTAACTATGCGGCGGCCAATGCGTTTGTGGATGCTTTGGCTGAGCAGCGTTGTGTTGAGGGTCTGCCTGCGTTGGCGGTGGCGTGGGGTTTGTGGGAGGACGCCAGTGGCCTGACCGCTGGAATGTCCGATACGGATCGTGACCGGATTCGGCGTGGTGGGCTGCGGGCTATCTCCGCTGTGCGTGGGATGGGCTTGCTCGATGCCGCGTCACGTCACGGTGAGCCTGTTCTGCTCGCTGCGGCGATGGAGCCTGTGCGTGATGTCGAGGTTCCGGCGTTGCTGCGTTTGTTGCATCGCCCGGTTGCCCGGCGGGCTGCCTCTACCGGCGGCTCGTCGGTGCAGTGGCTGACCCGCTTGACGCCTGCGGAGCGGGCGAAGGCACTGCTGAAGCTGGTGTCTGACGGCGCCGCGACGGTTCTGGGACATGCCGACGCCGACAGCATTCCGGCGACTGCAGCGTTCAAGGATTTGGGCATCGATTCGCTGACCGCGGTGGAGTTGCGGAACAGCTTGACGAAGGCCACGGGGTTGCGGTTGCCCGCCACGTTGGTGTTCGACTACCCGACCCCGACGGCCTTGGCCGTCAGGCTGGGGGAGTTGTTCGTCGGGGAGACTCCTGTTCCGGTACGTCCGTCGGTGTCGGTGGTGGGGCAGGACGAGCCGTTGGCGATTGTGGGTATGGCGTGCCGTCTGCCGGGTGGGGTGTCGTCGCCGGAGGATCTGTGGCGCTTGGTCGAGTCGGGTACGGATGCGATCTCCGGATTCCCCACCGACCGTGGCTGGGACGTGGAGAATCTGTTCGGCGCCGCAGCTGGCAGCTCCTACCGCCTGCAGGGTGGCTTCCTGGACGCTGCGGCTGGCTTTGATGCCTCGTTCTTCGGGATCAGTCCGCGTGAGGCGTTGGCGATGGATCCGCAGCAGCGGCTGGTGCTGGAGGTGTCCTGGGAGGCGTTCGAGCGGGCCGGGATCGAGCCGGGTTCCCTCCGTGGTACTGATACCGGTGTTTTCATGGGTGCGTACCCCGGTGGCTACGGCATCGGTGCCGACCTCGGCGGCTTCGGCGCCACCGCGAGCGCGGTCAGTGTCCTGTCCGGCCGGGTGTCGTATTTCTTCGGCCTCGAGGGCCCCGCCATCACGGTGGACACGGCGTGTTCGTCGTCGTTGGTGGCGTTGCATCAGGCGGGTTATGCCCTGCGGCAGGGTGAGTGCTCGCTGGCCCTGGTCGGTGGTGTCACTGTGATGGCCACGCCGCAGACGTTCGTGGAGTTCGCTCGTCAGGGTGGCTTGGCCGGTGACGGTCGCAGTAAGGCTTTCTCGGACAGTGCGGACGGTGCCGGATTCTCCGAGGGCGTCGGCGTGCTGTTGGTGGAGCGTTTGTCGGATGCTCAGGCCAAGGGCCACCAGGTGCTGGCGATGCTCCGCAGTTCGGCGGTCAACCAGGACGGTGCGTCCAACGGGCTGACCGCGCCGAACGGTCCTTCGCAGCAGCGGGTGATCCAGGCCGCTCTCAGCAATGCGGGTCTGAGCACGGCTGAGGTGGATGTGGTCGAGGCGCATGGCACGGGTACGACGTTGGGTGATCCGATCGAGGCCCAGGCGCTGCTGGCGACTTATGGTCAGGATCGTGAGCAGCCGTTGCTGCTGGGTTCGGTGAAGTCGAATCTGGGTCATACGCAGGCTGCTGCGGGTGTGTCGGGTGTCATCAAGATGGTGATGGCGTTGCAGCACGGGCTCGTGCCGCGGACGTTGCATGTGGATGAGCCGTCACGTCATGTGGACTGGTCGGCGGGTGCGGTCGAGTTGGTGACGGAGAACCAGCCGTGGCCGGAGACCGGTCGGTCGCGTCGGGCAGGTGTGTCGTCGTTCGGGATCAGTGGCACCAACGCTCACGTCATCCTGGAGAGCGCACCCTTCACACCGCCTGTGGACACCACGGTGGTCGGGCCGGCACCGGAGTGGGTGCCGTTGGTAGTGTCGGCCAGGACGCAGTCGGCTCTGGTCGAGTATGAGGGTCGGTTGCGTGCGTATCTGGCGGCCTCGCCCGGGGTGGATGTGCGGGCTGTCGCATCGACGCTGGCGGTGACGCGGTCGGTGTTCGAGCACCGTGCCGTACTCCTTGGAGATGACACCGTCACCGGGACCGCCGGGTCGGATCCTCGGGTGGTGTTCGTCTTCCCGGGGCAGGGGTCGCAGCGTGCCGGTATGGGTGAGGAACTGGCCGCAGCGTTTCCGGTCTTCGCGCGGATCCATCAGCAGGTGTGGGATCTGCTGGATGTGCCCGACCTGGAGGTGAACGAGACCGGTTACGCCCAGCCCGCCCTGTTCGCATTGCAGGTGGCCCTGTTCGGGCTGCTGGAGTCGTGGGGTGTGCGCCCGGATGCGGTGGTCGGCCACTCTGTCGGCGAACTCGCCGCCGGATACGTGTCCGGGTTGTGGTCGCTGGAGGATGCCTGCACGCTGGTGTCGGCGCGGGCCCGCCTGATGCAGGCTCTGCCTGCGGGTGGGGTGATGGTTGCTGTCCCGGTCTCCGAGGAACAAGCAGAAGCGGTCCTGTGCGATGGTGTGGAGATCGCGGCGGTCAACGGGCCGTCGTCGGTGGTTCTCTCCGGTGATGAGGCCGCGGTGCTGCAGGTCGCGGCGGGGCTGGGGAAGTGGACGCGGTTGGCGACCAGCCACGCGTTCCACTCCGCCCGTATGGAGCCGATGCTGGAGGAGTTCCGGACGGTCGCCGAACGCCTGACCTACCACACACCCCGTCTCACCATGGCCGCGGGCGAGCAGGTCACCACCCCCGATTATTGGGTGCGGCAGGTTCGTGAGCCGGTCCGGTTCGGGGACCAGGTCGCCTCATACGGTGACGCGGTGTTCGTCGAGCTGGGTGCCGACCGGTCGCTGGCCCGCCTGATCGACGGCGTCGCCATGCTGCACGGCGACCATGAGGCACAGGCCGCTGTCACCGCCCTGGCCCACCTGTATGTCAACGGCGTCACCGTGGACTGGCCCGCGGTGCTGGGCAATGTCCCGGCGCGGGTGCTGGACGTTCCGACGTATGCCTTCCAGCACCAGCGGTACTGGCTTGAGGGTGCGGACCGGGCGGCTGCGGGTGGTCATCCGCTGCTGGGTTCGGCGGTGGCGGTTCCCGGCTCGGATGGTGTGCTGCTGACCGGGCGGGTGTCGTTGGCTACGCATGCGTGGCTGGCTGATCACGCGGTGCGGGGTAGTGTGCTGCTGCCCGGTACCGGGTTTGTGGAACTGGTCGTTCGCGCCGCCGATGAGGTGGGCTGCGACGTCATCGACGAGCTGGTGATCGAAACCCCGCTCCTGCTGCCGCAGACCGGCGGTGTGCAACTGTCTGTCGCGGTCGCCGAGTCCGACGAGTCCGGACGCCGGGCGGTGACGGTCTTCTCCCGGGCGGACAACGTCGATACCTGGACGCGGCACGCCACGGTCATGGTCAGCAACTCTGACACGACCCTCTCGCTGCCGGACCTCAATGCGTGGCCACCTGCCCAGGCCCAGCCGGTGAACGTGGCCGACTTCTACGATCAGTTGACCGTGGTGGGCTACGAGTACGGTCCCGCCTTCCAGGGACTGCAGGCTGCGTGGCGCGACGGGGACACCGTCTACGCTGAGGTTGTCCTCGCCGAGGAGCAGGCACAAGACGCGGCACGATATGCCGTGCACCCGGCCCTACTCGATGCTGCCCTGCACGCCGGGATCCTGAATACACCCGACACCGAGCAGGGCGTGCGGTTGCCGTTCTCCTGGAACCAGGTTCAGGTCCACGCGGCCGGCTCGGCGATGTTGCGTGTCGCCGTGACACAGGCAGCGGACGGCTGGAGTGTGCGGGCCGCTGATGATACCGGCCGACCGGTGGCCACCATCGGCTCCCTCGTGACTCGCCCGGTAACGGCCGACACACTCGGCTCCACCACCGACGACCTGCTCGCCCTGACATGGACGGAGATCCCGGCCCCTCAGGAGACCAGCCTGACCACAGGCCGCTTCGAAGACCTGGCGGACGGTGATGTGCCGGTGCCCGAGGTGGTGGTCTTCACCGCACGCCCCGACAGTAGCGAGAGCCCGCTGGTCCAGACTCGTACGCTGACCGACCAGGTCCTCCAGGCAGTCCAGGAGTGGCTGGCCGGGGAACGCTTCACCGACAGCACACTGATTGTGCGGATCGGCACTGGCTTGGCCGCTGCCGCAGTGTCGGGTCTGATGCGGTCGGCCCAGGCGGAACATCCGGGCCGGTTTGTCCTGGTGGAGAGCGACGACGACACCCTCACCCCGGACCAGCTGGCCGCCACCGTCGGATTGGATGAGCCACGGCTGCGGATCAGCGACGGCCGGTTCGAAGTGCCACGGCTGACCCGCACGCATGCCGATGAGCCTGAGCCTGAAAGGGCGTGGGATCCGGATGGCACGGTCCTGGTCACGGGTGGTTCGGGTGTTCTGGCGGGGATCGTCGCCCGGCACCTGGTGACCGAACGTGGTGTGCGCCATCTCCTGCTGGTCTCCCGCAGCGCTCCGGATGAGGCACTGATCAGCGAGCTCGGTGAACTGGGCGCCCAGGTGGCCACGGCGGCCTGTGACGTATCGGATCGCGCTGGGTTGGCGCGGGTGCTGGCGGGTGTGTCACCTGAACACCCGTTGACGGCGGTGATTCATACCGCGGGTGTGGTGGATGACGGTGTCGTGGAGTCCTTGACCGCGCAGCGGCTGGAGACAGTGTTGCGGCCCAAGGCCGATGGCGCCTGGCACCTGCATGAGCTCACCCGTGATGCCGACCTGGCTGCGTTCGTCATGTACTCCTCGGCTGCGGGTGTATTCGGTAGTGCGGGGCAAGGCAACTATGCGGTGGCGAACGCGTTCCTGGACGCTCTCGCCGAGCAACGTCGTGCCGAGGGTCTGCCCGCACTCGCGCTGGCCTGGGGCCTCTGGGAGGACACGAGCGGCCTGACCGCGAATCTGACCGATACAGACCGTGACCGGATCCGGCGCAGCGGCATGCGGGCCATCTCCGCCGAGCACGGGATGCGGCTGTTCGACAGCGCATCACGCCACAGCGACCCGGTTCTCGTGGCCGCGGTGATGGAGCCGGTACGGGAGGTCGAAGTTCCGGCGTTGCTGCGATCGTTGCATCGCCCGGTTGCCCGACGGGCGGCCTCCGGTGGTGCAGCGGTGCAGTGGCTGGCCGCTCTGGCGCCGGAGGAGCGGGCGAAGGCACTGGTAAAGGTGGTGTGTGACAGTGCCGCGACGGTTCTGGGACACACCGACGTCGACAGTATTCCGGTGACTGCCGCGTTCAGGGATCTGGGCATCGATTCGCTGACGGCGGTGGAACTACGGAACAGCCTGACGAAGGCCACGGGACTGCGGCTGCCCGCCACGATGGTGTTCGACTACCCGACGGCAGGTGCCCTGGCTGCCCGGTTGGAGGAGTTGTTCACCGGCGAGAATCCTGTTCAGGTACGCACGCCAATGTCGGCGGCCGTGGGGCAGGACGAGCCGTTGGCGATCGTGGGCATGGCCTGCCGCCTGCCCGGTGGAGTCTTCTCTCCTGAGGATCTGTGGCGTCTCGTGGAGTCGGGTACGGACGCGATCTCCGGTTTCCCCACGGACCGTGGCTGGGACGTGGAGAACTTGTTCGACTCGGATCCGGATGCGGCAGGGAAGTCGTACTGCGTAGAGGGCGGCTTCCTGGAGACCGCGGCCAACTTTGATGCCTCGTTCTTCGGGATCAGCCCGCGTGAGGCATTGGCGATGGACCCGCAGCAGCGACTGGTCCTGGAGGTGTCCTGGGAGGCGTTCGAACGGGCCGGGATCGAGCCCGGTTCCGTACGCGGCAGCGACACCGGCGTCTTCATGGGCGCATTCCCGGGCGGTTACGGCATCGGCGCAGACCTCGAAGGTTATGGTGCGACCGCTGGCCTCAATGTGCTGTCCGGTCGACTGTCGTACTTCTTCGGCCTCGAGGGGCCCGCGGTCACGGTGGACACGGCGTGTTCCTCGTCGCTGGTCGCCCTGCACCAAGCGGGATATGCCCTGCGACAGGGTGAGTGTTCGCTGGCCCTGGTCGGCGGCGTGACCGTGATGGCCACACCACATACCTTCGTGGAGTTCTCCCGTCAGCGCGGCCTGGCCTCCGATGGCCGGTGCAAGGCGTTCGCCGACAGCGCGGACGGCACGGGATGGTCTGAGGGCGTCGGCGTCCTGCTGGTGGAGCGTCTGTCACACGCTCAGGCCAAGGGCCACCAGGTGTTGGCCGTGGTCCGTAGCTCGGCGGTGAACCAGGACGGTGCGTCGAACGGCCTGTCCGCGCCGAATGGGCCCTCGCAACAGCGGGTGATCCGGCAGGCGCTGGCCAACGCGGGGTTGACCACGGCTGGGGTGGATGTGGTCGAGGCGCATGGCACGGGTACGACGCTGGGTGACCCGATCGAGGCCCAGGCGGTGATCGCCACCTATGGTCAGGACCGTGAGCAGCCTGTGCTGCTGGGTTCGGTGAAGTCGAATGTCGGTCATACGCAGGCTGCCGCGGGTGTGTCGGGTGTCATCAAGATGGTGATGGCGTTGCAGCACGGTTTCGTGCCGCGCACATTGCATGTCGATGAGCCGTCGCGGCACGTGGACTGGACGGAGGGCGCGGTTGAGCTGGTAACGGAGAACCGGCCGTGGCCGGAGACCGGCCGACCGCGTCGCGCAGGCGTGTCGTCCTTCGGTGTCAGCGGCACTAATGCCCATGTCATCCTGGAAAGCGCACCTCCCACGCAGGCTGTGGAGCATATGCGGCCTGTCGATGCGCCGGTGGTGGCGTCGGAGTTGGTGCCGTTGGTGATTTCGGCCAAGACGCAGTCGGCTTTGACTGAGCACGAGGGCCGGTTGCGCACCTACCTGGCGGCGTCGCCTGGGGTGGATGTGCGGGGTGTGGCGTCGACGCTTGCGATGACACGTTCGGTGTTCGAGCACCGTGCGGTGCTGATGGGTGACGGTACTGTCACCGGGACCGCCGGGTCTGATCCTCAGGTGGTGTTCGTCTTCCCGGGGCAGGGGTCGCAGCGGGCTGGTATGGGTGAGGAACTGGCCGCAGCGTTCCCCGTCTTCGCGCGGATCCATCAGCAGGTGTGGGATCTGCTGGATGTGCCCGATCTGGAGGTGAACGAGACCGGTTACGCCCAGCCCGCGCTGTTCGCTTTGCAGGTGGCGCTGTTCGGGTTGCTGGAGTCGTGGGGTGTGGGTCCGGACGCGGTGATCGGCCACTCTGTCGGCGAACTCGCCGCCGGATACGTGGCCGGGCTGTGGTCGCTGGAGGACGCCTGCACGCTGGTGTCGGCGCGGGCCCGTCTGATGCAGGCCCTGCCCCCGGGTGGGGTGATGGTTGCTGTCCCGGTGTCGGAGGATGAGGCCCGGGTCGTGCTGGGTGAGGGTGTGGAGATCGCTGCGGTCAACGGGCCGTCGTCGGTGGTTCTCTCCGGTGATGAGGCCGCGGTGCTGCAGGCCGCGGCGGGGCTGGGGAAGTGGACGCGGTTGGCGACCAGCCACGCGTTCCATTCCGCCCGCATGGAGCCGATGCTGGAGGAGTTCCGGACGGTCGCCGAACGCCTGACCTACCAAACACCTCGGGTCACCATGGCCGCGGGCGAGCAGGTCGCCACCCCCGACTATTGGGTGCGGCAGGTCCGTGAGCCGGTCCGGTTCGGGGAGCAGGCCGCTTCCTTCGGTGACGCGGTGTTCGTCGAGCTGGGTGCCGACCGGTCGCTGGCTCGCCTGGTCGACGGTGTCGCGATGCTGCACGGTGACCACGAGGCACAGGCCGCTGTCAGCGCCCTGGCCCACCTGTACGTCAACGGCGTGACTGTCGACTGGTCTGCGGTGCTGGGCAATGTCCCGGCACGGGTGCTGGATCTTCCGACGTATGCCTTCCAGCATCAGCGGTATTGGGCCGAGGCCGGTCGGTCTGCTGATGTGTCGGGGGCGGGGTTGGATGCGGTGCGGCATCCGTTGCTGGGTGCGGTGGTGGCGTTGCCGGGTTCGGACGGTGTGGTGTTGACCGGGCGGGTGTCGCTGGCCACGCACGCGTGGCTGGCTGATCACGCGGTGCGGGGTAGTGTGCTGCTGCCCGGTACCGGGTTCGTTGAGTTGGTTGTCCGCGCGGCTGACGAGGTGGGCTGTGACGTCGTCGACGAGCTGATCGTTGAAGCCCCGCTTCTGCTGCCGCAGACCGGTGGTGTGCAGGTGTCGGTGTCGGTCGGTGAGGCTGACGAGTCCGGACACCGCGCGGTGACGGTCTTCTCCCGGGCGGACAACGCCGATACCTGGGTTCGGCACGTTTCCGCAGTGATCAGTACCTCTGACTCGACGGTCGCGTTGCCGGAGTTTGCCTCGTGGCCTCCCGCACAGGCACAGCCGGTGGACGTGACGGGCTTCTACGACCGGCTGGTGGCAGAAGGGTATGAGTACGGTCCCGTGTTCCAGGGATTGCAGGCTGCGTGGCGTGACGGGGACACCGTCTTCGCCGAGGTTGCTCTGGCTGAGGAGCAGGCGCAGGAGGCGGCGCGGTTCGCGGTGCATCCGGCGCTGTTGGACGCTGCCTTGCACGCCTGCACTCTGAACACACCCGACGCCGAGCGGAGCGTGGGGTTGCCGTTCTCCTGGAACCACGTCCAGGTCCATGCCACTGGTTCGGCCACGCTGCGTGTCGCGGTGGCACCGACAGTGGACGGCTGGAGTGTGCGGGTCGCTGATGACATCGGCCGGCCGGTGGCTACCGTGGGCTCGCTCGTGACGCGGGCGGTGACGGCCGATGCGCTCGGTTCCGCCGCCGATGACCTGCTCGCCTTGACATGGACGGAGATCCCGGTCCCTCAGGAGACCGGCCTGACGGTCGGCCGGTTCGAGGATCTGGTGTCGGGTGGTGATGTGCCGGTGCCCGAGGTGGTGGTCTCCACCGCACTCCCCGGCAACGACGACCCGCTGGAACAAACACGAAAGCTGACCGCCCAGGTCCTGCAAACAGTCCAGGAGTGGCTGGCCGGGGAACGCTTCACCGACAGCACCCTGGTCGTGCGGACCGGGACCGGGCTGGGCTCCGCCGCCGTGTCGGGGCTGATGCGGTCGGCCCAGTCCGAACACCCCGGCCGGTTCATCCTGGTCGAAAGCGACGACGACACCCTCACCTCGGACCAGCTGGCCGCCACCGTCGGACTGGACGAGCCGCGGCTGCGGATCAGCGACAACCGGTACGAAGTGCCACGCCTGACCCGCACGCATGCCGCTGAACCCGAGTCGGAAAAGGTTTGGGATCCGGATGGCACGGTCCTGGTCACGGGTGGTTCGGGTGTGCTGGCGGGGATCGTCGCCCGGCACCTGGTGGCCGAACGTGGTGTGCGTCATCTGCTGCTGCTGTCCCGCAGCGCTCCGGATGATGCCCTGATCAGCGAGCTCGGTGAACTGGGCGCCCAGGTCGACACAGTGGCCTGTGACGTGTCGGATCGTGCCGGGCTGGCGCGGGTGTTGGCGGGTGTGTCACCGGAGCATCCGTTGACGGCGGTGATTCATACCGCGGGTGTGGTGGATGACGGTGTCGTGGAGTCGTTGACCGCGCAGCGGTTGGACACGGTGTTGCGGCCCAAGGCGGATGGCGCCTGGCACCTGCATGAGCTCACCCGTGATGCCGACCTGGCCGCGTTCGTCATGTATTCCTCGGCTGCCGGTGTGCTCGGTAGTGCGGGGCAGGGTAACTATGCGGCGGCCAATGCGTTCGTGGATGCTTTGGCTGAGCAGCGCCGAGCCGAAGGTCTGCCGGCCCTCGCACTGGCCTGGGGCCTGTGGGAGGACGCCAGTGGCCTGACCGCGAAGCTGACCGACACGGACCGTGACCGGATCCGGCGTGGTGGCTTGCGGGCTATCTCTGCCGAGCACGGGATGCGCCTGTTCGACAGTGCTTCGCGCCACGACGAACCGGTTCTGGTGGCTGCGGCGATGGAGCCGGTACGGGACGCGGAAGTCCCGGCACTGCTCCGGTCGTTGCACCGCCCGATCGCTCGGCGGGCTGCTTCCGCTGGTGGAGTGCAGTGGCTGGCCGCCCTGGCACCGGCCGAGCGGGAGAAGGCACTGCTGAAGCTGGTGTCTGATGGCGCCGCGACGGTTCTGGGACATGCCGACGCCAGCACGATTCCGGTGACGGCTGCGTTCAAGGATTTGGGCATCGATTCGCTGACTGCGGTGGAGTTGCGGAACGGTCTGGCGAAGGCGACGGGGTTGCGGCTGCCCGCCACGTTGGTGTTCGACTACCCCAGCCCGGCCGCCCTGGCTGCCCGGTTGGACGAGTTGTTCACCGGCGAGAACCCTGTCCCGGTACGCGGGCCGGTGTCGGCGGTGGGGCAGGATGAGCCGTTGGCGATTGTGGGTATGTCGTGTCGCCTGCCGGGAGGGGTGTCGTCGCCGGAGGATCTGTGGCGCTTGGTCGAGTCGGGTACGGATGCGATCTCCGGTTTCCCCACCGACCGTGGCTGGGACGTCGACGGCCTGTACGATCCGGACCCGGACGCGCCCGGGAAGTCCTACAGCGTGCGGGGTGGCTTCCTGGATGCCGCGGCTGGCTTCGATGCCGGATTCTTCGGGATCAGTCCGCGTGAGGCGTTGGCGATGGATCCGCAGCAGCGGTTGATGCTTGAGGTGTCCTGGGAGGCGTTCGAGCGGGCCGGAATCGAGCCCGGTTCCGTACGCGGTAGCGACACCGGCGTCTTCATAGGTGCTTACCCCGGCGGTTACGGCATTGGCGTTGATTTCGAAGGGTTCGGGGCGACTGCTGGTGCGGCGAGTGTGTTGTCTGGCCGGGTGTCGTACTTCTTCGGTCTAGAGGGCCCCGCGTTCACGGTGGACACAGCGTGTTCGTCGTCGCTGGTGGCGTTGCACCAGGCGGGGTATGCCCTGCGGCAGGGTGAGTGTTCCCTGGCCCTGGTCGGCGGCGTCACGGTTATGGCGACGCCGCAGACTTTCGTGGCGTTTTCGCGGCAGCGAGGCTTGTCAGCCGATGGCCGGTGCAAGGCGTTCGCCGATGCCGCGGACGGCACGGGATGGGCTGAGGGCGTCGGCGTTCTGTTGGTGGAGCGTTTGTCGGATGCTCAGGCCAAGGGTCACCAGGTGTTGGCGGTGGTGCGGGGCTCGGCGGTCAACCAGGACGGTGCGTCGAACGGCCTGTCCGCGCCGAACGGTCCTTCGCAGCAGCGGGTGATCCGGTCCGCTCTCAGCAACGCGGGTCTGACCACGGCTGAGGTGGATGTGGTCGAGGCGCATGGCACGGGTACGACGCTGGGCGACCCGATCGAGGCCCAGGCAGTGATTGCCACTTACGGCCAGGACCGTGGGGAGCCCCTGCTGCTGGGATCGCTGAAGTCGAATATCGGTCATACGCAGGCCGCCGCAGGTGTGTCGGGTGTCATCAAGATGGTGATGGCGTTGCAGCACAGCACGGTGCCGCGCACCCTGCATGTGGACGAGCCGTCACGGCATGTGGACTGGTCGGAGGGCGCGGTTGAGCTGGTGGCGGAGAACCAGCCGTGGCCGGAGACCGGCCGGGCCCGTCGGGCAGGTGTGTCGTCGTTCGGGATTAGTGGCACCAACGCCCACGTCATCCTTGAGAGTGCACCGGCACAGTCTGTGGACGACGCGGCTGGTTCAACGCCCGTAGTGGCGTCGGAGTTGGTGCCGCTGGTGATATCGGCCAAGACCCAGTCCGCCCTGACCGAACACGAAGACCGGCTGCGCGCCTACCTGGCGGTGTCGCCTGGGGTGGATATGCCTGCTGTGGCATCGACGTTGGCGGTGACGCGGTCGGTGTTCGAGCACCGTGCCGTACTCCTTGGAGACGACACCACCATCGGCACCGCTGTGTCTGATCCCCGGGTGGTGTTCGTCTTCCCGGGGCAGGGGGCGCAGTGGCTGGGGATGGGCAGTGCGCTGCGGGATTCCTCGGTGGTCTTCGCCGAGCGGATGGCCGAGTGTGCGGCGGCGTTGAGCGAGTTCGTGGACTGGGATCTGTTCACCGTCCTGGATGATCCGGCGGTGGTGGACCGGGTCGATGTGGTCCAGCCTGCTTCCTGGGCGGTGATGGTTTCCCTGGCTGCGGTGTGGCAGGCGGCCGGTGTGCGGCCGGATGCGGTGATCGGCCACTCCCAGGGCGAGATCGCCGCGGCGTGTGTGGCGGGTGCGGTGTCGCTGCGCGACGCCGCCCGGATCGTGACACTGCGCAGCCAGGCGATCGCCCGAGGCCTGGCAGGCCGGGGCGCGATGGCATCCCTCGCCTTGCCCGCGCACGAGATCGAGCTGGTCGACGGGGCCTGGATCGCCGCCCACAACGGCCCCGCCTCCACCGTGATCGCGGGCACCCCGGAAGCAGTCGACCGCGTCCTCACCCTTCATGAGGCACAAGGGGTGCGGGTGCGGCGGATCACCGTCGACTACGCCTCGCACACCCCGCACGTCGAGCTGATCCGTGACGAACTGCTCGACATCACTGCCGGTGTCGGCTCGCAAGCTCCGGTGGTGCCGTGGCTGTCGACCGTGGACGGCACATGGGTCGAAGGCCCGCTCGATGCGGAGTACTGGTACCGGAACCTGCGTGAACCGGTCGGGTTCGACCCCGCCATCAGCCAGTTGCAGGCCCAGGGCGACACCGTGTTCGTCGAGGTCAGCGCCAGCCCGGTGTTGATACAGGCCATGGACGACGATGCGGTCACGGTTGCCACACTGCGCCGTGACGACGGGGACGCCGCCCGGATGCTCACCTCCCTGGCACAGGCCTATACCCACGGCGTCACCATCGACTGGCCCGCGATCCTCGGCACCACCACAGCCCGGGTACTGGACCTTCCGACCTACGCCTTCCAGCACCAGCGGTATTGGGCCGAGGCCGGCCGGTCTGCTGATGTGTCGGGGGCGGGGTTGGATGCGGTGCGGCATCCGTTGCTGGGTGCCGTGATGGCGTTGCCGGACTCCGATGGGGTGATGCTGACCGGGCGGGTATCACCGGCCACCCATACATGGCTGGCTGATCACGCGGTGCGGGGCAGTGTGCTACTGCCCGGTACCGGGTTCGTTGAGCTGGTTGTCCGCGCGGCTGACGAGGTGGGCTGTGACGTCGTCGACGAGCTGATCGTTGAAGCCCCGCTTCTGCTGCCGCAGACCGGCGGTGTGCAACTGTCCGTATCCGTCGCCGAGGCCGATGAGTCCGGACATCGCGCGGTGACGGTCTTCTCCCGCGCGGACGACGCCGACACCTGGGTCCGGCACGTTTCCGCCACCGTCAGCGTTTCCGACACGACTGTCCCACCGTCGGATCTCACCGCTTGGCCACCTGCGCAGGCCAAGCCGGTGGACGTGACAGGCTTCTACGACCAGCTGACCGGGGTGGGTTACGAATACGGACCTGCCTTCCAGGGGCTGCAAGCCGCGTGGCGTGATGGGGACACCGTCTACGCCGAGGTTGCTCTGGCCGAGGAGCAGACACAGGACGCGGCACGATTTGCCGTCCACCCTGCGCTGTTGGATGCCGCCCTGCACGCCGGGATGCTGAACACACCCGATGCCGACCGCGACACCGTGCGGCTGCCGTTCTCCTGGAACGGTGTCCGGGTTCACGCCACGGAGTCGGCGATGTTGCGTGTCGCGATGACACGGGTCGCGGATGGCTGGGGTGTGCGGGTCGCTGATGACATCGGCCGGCCGGTGGCCACCATCGGCTCGCTCGTGACCCGTCCGGTGGCAGCCGATGCGCTCGGTTCCGCTGCCGATGATCTGTTCGCCCTGACGTGGACGGAGGTTCCGGTCTCCCAGCAGTCCGACGTGACGGTGGGCAAGTTGGAAGACCTGGCGGACGGCGAGGTGTCGGTGCCCGATGTGGTGGTGTTCACCGCACGCCCCGACAGCGGTGACCCGCTGGTACAGACTCGTGAGCTGACCGCTGAGGTTTTGCGGGCGGTTCAGGTGTGGCTGGCGGGGGAGCGTTTCTCTGACAGTACGCTGGTTGTGCGGACCGGGACTGGTTTGGCCGCTGCCGCGGTGTCGGGGTTGATGCGGTCGGCTCAGTCGGAGCACCCGGGCCGGTTCGTTCTGGTGGAGAGCGATGACGACGCCCTTACCCTCCACCAGTTGGCCGCGACGGTCGGGCTCGATGAGCCACGGCTGCGGGTCAGCGACGGCCGGTTCGAAGTGCCACGACTGACCCGCGCGCATACCGCTGAGCCCGAGTCGGAAAAGGTTTGGGATCCGGATGGCACGGTCCTGATCACCGGTGGTTCGGGCGTCCTGGCGGGGATCGTCGCCCGGCATCTGGTGACCGAACGTAGTGTGCGTCATCTGCTGTTGCTGTCCCGTAGCAGCGCGGACGAGGCGCTGATCAGCGAGCTGGCCGAGTTGGGTGCCGCGGTGGACACGGTGGCGTGTGACGTGTCGGACCGTGCTGGGCTGGCGCGGGTGCTGGCGGGTGTGTCACCGGAGCATCCCCTGACGGCGGTGATTCACACCGCGGGTGTGCTGGATGA
This sequence comes from Streptomyces iranensis, assembly GCF_017874715.1. Lineage (GTDB taxonomy): Bacteria > Actinomycetota > Actinomycetes > Streptomycetales > Streptomycetaceae > Streptomyces > Streptomyces iranensis. The sequence continues at coordinate 38,489 of NZ_JAGGLR010000037.1, forward strand.
CGGTGTGGTGGAGTCGTTGACGGCGCAGCGGTTGGACACGGTGCTGCGGCCCAAGGCGGATGGTGCCTGGCATCTGCACGAGCTCACTCGGGATGCCGACCTGGCAGCGTTCGTCTTGTACTCCTCGGCCGCTGGTGTGCTCGGTAGCGCGGGGCAGGGTAACTATGCGGTGGCGAACGCGTTCGTGGACGCGCTGGCTGAGCAGCGTCGTGCTGAGGGTCTGCCGGCCCTCGCGCTGGCCTGGGGCCTGTGGGAGGACGCCAGTGGCCTGACCGCGAAGCTGACCGGTACCGACCATGACCGGATCCGGCGCAGCGGTCTGCGAACCATCACCGCCGAGCACGGGATGCACCTGTTCGACATCGCATCACGTCAGGGTGAAGGGGTTCTGGTGGCCACGCCGATGGAGCCGGTGCGGGGGGCCGAGGTTCCGGCATTGCTGCGTATGTTGCATCGCCCGGTTGCCCGGCGGGCCGCTTCCACCGGTGATTCGTCGGTGCAGTGGCTGGTCGGCTTGGCGCCGGAGGAGCGGGCGAAGGCGCTGCTGAAGCTGGTGTGTGAGAGCGCCGCGACGGTTCTGGGACATGCCGACGCCCGCAGTATTGCGGCGACCGGTGCGTTCAAGGATCTGGGCGTGGACTCGCTGACCGCGGTGGAGCTGCGCAACAGTCTGACGAAGGCCACGGGGCTGCGGCTGCCCGCCACGATGGTGTTCGACTATCCGACCCCGGCAGACCTGGCCGCCCGGCTGGGCGAGCTCATGAACCCGAGGGTTCAGTCGACGACCCTGCTCGCCGAAATCGACCGTATAGAAGCGATGTTCACGTCCGTGGCCTTCGACGACCGGCAGGCATCCGCAATCAAGGATCGGCTGTCGTCGGTTCTGAATAAATGGCAGCGGATTTCGAGGCCCGAAGAGGTTTCTACGACCGCCCTCTCGAGTGCGAGTGCCAGCGAAATCCTTGACTTCATCGATCGGGAGTTCGGTGATCCCACGGCCTGAGGCCGAACTGCCCGGCATGTGCTGGCCCGCTGCCGCGAGGACCGGTTGGAGTGGCGCTTCACGCTTTTGGCGAGCAGGCGTGAAGCGCCGGCGTTGCCGCCCTCGATCCCCGTGAACGCGATGTATCACGCTTCGCGGCGTCGCGGAGGTCCGTAAGGTGCCCCGTAGGGTCAGTGATCAGTCGAAGAGGGAGAGGTCGATGGATTTCGCCAGGGCCTCGTAGCCTGCGTCGTTGCCGTGGAGGCAGTCGCCCATGTGCAGGTCGCTGCGGATGCGGGTGGGGTCGGCGGGGTCGCGCCAGACGGCGTCGAAGTCGAGTATGCCGTCGAAGGCACCGCTCGTGCGGATCCAGGAGTTGACCTGCTCGCGCGCCTTGTCGCCCTCGGGTGAGTACATGTCCGTGCCGCCGTAGGGAGCGATGGTCGCGGCGTAGGCCTTCGCGCCGTGGGCGCGGGCTCGGGCCGCCAGCTGGAGGTGGGCCGCGATGATGTCGTCCACGGTGACGGGGGCGCCGGGGAACATCGCGAGGAATCCGGCGGTCTCCTCGGTGTGTGGGGCGAAGGAGAAGACGAGGTCGTTGCCCACTGCGATCACTACGTGGCCGAGGCCCGGCGTGGCGAGGATGTCGCGGTCGAAGCGGGCGAGGGCGGCGGTGCCGATGCCGTCGGCGAGCATGCGGTTGCCGCCGATGCCCTGGTTGACCACGCAGAGCGGCTGTCCGCCGCGGGCGGAAAGGCGCTCTGCGAGCAGGTCGGTCCAGCGCCGGTCCGCACCGGGAGTGGAGCCGATTCCATCAACGCGGGAGTCACCGATGACGGCGATGGCCTTCGTCGGTGTGTCCGGCAGCACTTCCACTGCCGTGATCAGCGCTTGCGCCGGCAAGGGGGCCGCGTTCGTGGGCACGGACGCGAGTGCGGTCGCGTCACCGGGGATGATCCAGCCGAGCGCATGGAAGGTCCCGTGGCAGGTGCAGGTGTCGACTCGCTCAGGCAGGTAGAGGCTGATCGTCAGCCGCGACAGCGCGGGGGTCGGCAGATCGATGGGGTCGCTGAGGATCGGCGCGCCCGTCGGCACGGTGGTGGTCAGCTTGCCGCTGAAGGTCACCGCTTGACCGCTTCCCTCCTGGACCCCGTGGACCCCGCCGTCGGAGTCCGCGATGGCGACACGGGCGGCGCCGACGGTCAGTGGTGCGGTTCCGTACTCGTTGCTGATGCGGATGCGGATGCGGCGTCCGCCGCCGCTGACGCGGACGACCTGGCGCAGCGTCGCGTTCTCGAAGGGCTCGATGAGGGTGACGGAGTTGTCCGGTGCCTGCGGCGAGGTGCCCCAGGTGCGAACCCATTCGAACGCGTCCGCGTCCGACTCCTCGGAGTTGTGGGGGGAGTTGTGGGGGGAGTTGTAGGGGGAGTTGATGGGGGCGGTCATGGTCGTTGTCCTCCGGTTGTCGGTATCGCGGCCGGTGCTCAGGGCGGCGGTGCTCTTTCGAGTTCGGCTGTCGGCGCTGGCAGCGGCGGCCAGTGCGAGATTCGCGACGCCGAAGCTGTCGAGCGACTGGGCTGGGGCCTCGTGGCCAGGAGCCCGGTCACCATCAGAACGACGTAGGCGGTCAGGAACCGGCCCGTTGGCCGGGAGCCGGGCAGTCGCTCTGGTTCTCCGGGGTGCCGAACCACTGGGCGGCGGCCTGTTCGAACGCGTCGCGATCGGGGGTGTGCTCACTCGCCCAGGCCACGACGCCGTCAGGACGGATGAGCAGGGCAGCAAAGCCGAGGTCGTTGCGTACCGGACCGGCTGTGTACCGGATCCGGCCCTCCCACCCCTTGGCCGCGGCCTGGAGCGCGCGGTCGGTGCTGAAATCGAGCGCAACGCCCTGGCCCTGGTGCAGCAGGTGGCTGAGGTGGGTGCCGTCCTCGAAGCGGAAGTCCGGGGCGGTCCGGCCGATGAGCGGCTGTTCGCTGCCCAGGGCGTAGCGGTTGAACAGGCCCGATGTCTTGCGGTAGACGTGGGTGGTTCCGTCGGGGGTGCTCATCAGATCGCGGATCAGCCGGCGCAGCGCGGGGGCGTTGGGGCCCGGCTTCATGGTCGCTACCTGGGCGCGTGACCATTCGAGCACCGAGGCGCCGACGGGGTGGCGCTCGCCGGTGTAGGTGTCGAGCAGGCCGTCGGGCGCGGAGCCGTGCACGGTGGCGGCGAGCTTCCAGCCGAGGTTGACCGCGTCGCCGATGCCGAGGTTGAGTCCCTGGCCGCCCAGTGGGGAATGGATGTGCGCGGCGTCGCCGGCGAGCAGGACGCGGCCCTTGCGGTAGGTGGTCGCCTGCATCGCGCGGTCGGTGAAGCTGGAGGCGAGGTGGACCTCGTTCAGCGTCACGTCGGTGCCGGAGACGCGGCGCAGGACCGTCTGGAGGTGGTCGCGGGTCAGCGGCTGCGAGCGGTCGAAGGTGCCGCCGTCGAAGTCCGTCATGCCCAGGTGCCCTTCGAGGGGCGTGCGCAGGTACATGCCGGTCGGCGTCAGGTTGAACCCGAGGGGCAGTTGGTCCGGGTCGGCGAAGGTGACCTTGGCGGCATAGCCGGTGAACAGCGGCTCGGTGCCGACGAAGTCGAAGCCCGTGAGCTCGCGTACCGCGCTGCGCCCGCCGTCACATCCCACCAGCCAGGGCGCCCGGTACGCGCGCCCGCCCGCGGTCACGACCACGGTCGCGTCGTCCTGTGTCACGGCCGTGACGGGAGCGCCCCGGACGATCTCCACACCGAGCGCGGCGGCCCGCTCGGACAGCACCTCCCCGACTGCTTCCAGGCTCGTCATAAAGCCCTCCATCGCCGGGCTGGGCAGCCGGAACGGGAGGGCGGGTGCCTCGATGTTCGCCGCGTCGAGCGTCATGCCCGCGAAATGGCTGAGGTCACGGGGAGCGGGCGCCTCGATCGCTTCGGGGTCCGCGCCGACCTTCTCCGCGTCGATGCCGGAAGCCTTCGCCACCGCTTCGAGTAGCCCGCGGCGGTAGAACGTCTCAGCCGAACCGGCGTTCAGGCCCCGTATCCCGAGCGGGAGCGCCGTCAACGGCGAGCTCGGCTCCCGGTCCCGCTCGAGTACCAGGACCGAACAGCCGGACAGGGCAAGCTCACCGGCGAGGAACAGGCCGACCGGACCGGCCCCCGCGATCAGTACGTCAGGCATGAGAGATTTCCCTTCCAGGACGGTCAATTGGCGAACCCGACCGGTTTCGGCGGGTCAGCGGAGATGGGTGAGGCCGTCGAGGACGATGGCGATGCCGGTAAGGAACTGCTCGCGGTCGTCGTGCTCGCTTACCTGGCCGACGATGGCGTGCATGAACGGGTAGTCGTCGGGGTCGAGCCCCTGCCACGCCGCCGCCGCTGCGCCCAGGAACTCGTCGCGGTCCGCGTCGGCCCTGACGCCTGAGGTGTCCCCGTCGATGTGGGCGTTCTGGCTGACCGCACCGAGGATGTAGTGCACCAGCGCCGAGGTCGCGTCGAACCAGGAGGCTTGCGGCACCCCCAGGGCGCCCACCTGCCTGCCGATCCGCTCGAAGATCCCCACCGTGACCGGGCCGACCGGATTGCGGATGATCTGGAGGGTCAGCCGTGTGGCGAGCCACTGGTGTTCGGCGATCGCGTCGAACAGGGCCAGCGCGACGACGCGGATCTCATCCTCGGGCGTGGCCGCACCCCGGGCAGGCTTGGTGGCCAATGCGGCGGTGATGACGGTTTCCGTCGCCGTATCCAGCAGTTCGTCCCGGTTGCCGACGTGGTAGTAGATCGCCCCGGAGCCAGTGGCCAGGCGCTCAGTCATCGCCCGGACGGTCAGCGCGCCCTCGCCGCCGGTATCCAGCAACTCGACGGCGGTATCGATGATCTGCTCCCGGGAGAGCACCTGGTTGCGCCGCTGCGTTCGGCGCGCTCGTGTTGCCATGTTTCGATGGTGCCACATTTGGAGTGTCGCACCAACTTGGTGCGCCGATCCAACTTGGAGTATCGCTCTCTCGGGAACTGGGGCTCATGGGAAGCGCAGGGTGAGGATGAGTCCGCCCTCGGTGCCGGGTTGTGCCGTCAGCGTGGCGTGGTGGGCTTTGGCGATCGAGTAGGCGATGGACAGGCCCAGACCGTGGCCGGTGGTGGCGGTACGGTCCCCGTCCAGGCGGTGGAAGGGCTCGAACAGGTCGGGGAGCTGTTCCGGGGACACGTGGGGGCCCGTATTGGTCACCGTCACGGTGGGGGTGTCGAGCCGTATGTGGACGTGGCCGCCGGGGTGGTTGTACTGGATGGCATTGCGGATCAGGTTCGTGAGCAGGTGGCGCAGCAGGACCGGATCACCGGGAACGGCCAGCGGGGTGTCGGCGTCGAGGTCGATGCGCACGCCATTCTTCGTCGCCAGTGGGGTGAGGCCGGCGGACACGAGCCGGACGACGGCCGCGACGTCCATGGTCTCGGTCTTCTCCAGGCCGCGGTCGCTGCGCGCCAGCAGCAGGAGGCCGTTGATCAGCTGTTCGGCCTCGTGGTTGGCGGTGAGCAGATCCTCGCGGACCTCTGCGAGTCCCTCGGGGAGGGGGTCGGCGAGGCCGACCTGGAGGCTGGTGCGCTGGACTGTGAGAGGGGTCTTGAGCTCGTGGGAGGCGTTGGCGACGAAGCGGCGCTGGCTCTCGAAGGACTGCTCGAGCCTGTCGAGCATGGTGTCGAAGGTGTCGGCAAGGCGGTGGAGTTCGTCGTCCGGGCCGGTGAGCGCGAGACGCTGGTGGAGGCTCTGTTCGCTGATGCGGCGCGCGGTTTCGGTCATGGAGGCGACGGGCCGCAGGGCTCGGCCGGCGAGCCACCAGCCGAGCACTCCGGCGAGGAGCGCCATGGCGAGGAGGCCGACGGCGGACCAGAGCACCATCTGGCGCAGCGCGGTGTCCTGGACGGCTTGCACGGTCTGGTCGATCTTCTGGAACATGGCGACGTCGCCCGGGGCTCGCGGCGTGAGATGCGGCCGGGTGGGGTGCACGGGCTCCATGGGCTCCGCACGGCCGCTCGACACATTCCCGTACGTGACCGATAGCCCCTGGGCCTGCTGCTGCGTTCCGTGGCGGGCGAGTAGCACCACGAAGGCGAGCAGTGCGATGCCGGCGATCAGAAAGAGGGCGGAGAAGGCCGCGGTCAGGCGGGCGCGGAAGGGCAGTCCGCTCAGCAGCGCCCATGGGTTCAGTCGCACAGCCGGTAACCCTCCCCCTTGTCGGCGAGAATGAGGCCGGGGTCGCCGAGTTTGCCGCGCAGCCGACTGACGGTGGCGCGGACCGCGCTGGTGCGCGGGTCGAGGTGCTCGTCCCAGACGGTGCGGACGAGTTCGTCGTGCGACACCGGCGCGCCACCGGCCACAAGCAGCAGATGCAGGACCGCGAGCTCCTTCGGGGTCAGCTCCAGCGGGCGGCCGTCCACGGACACCTCGCGCCGCGTCTCGTCCAGGGTGATGCTCGCGAAGCGCAGCACGGTGGCGGGCGGCTTGGGCGCGCGACGGCTCAACACCCGCACCCGGGCCACCAGTTCGGTGAAATCGAAGGGTTTCGCCAGGTAGTCGTCGGCGCCGAGGGCCGTGAGGCCGTAGATCCTGTCCGTGAGCTCGCCGGCCGCGGTCAGCATCAGGATCCGCGGAGGGTCCTGGAGTTCACGCAGCCGTCGGCACACCTCGTCGCCGCTCAGGACCGGCAGATCCCGGTCGAGGATCAGCACGTCGTAGGCGGTGAGCAGACACATCCGCTCGGCCTCGTCGCCGGCGGCCGCGACGTCGACGGCCATCGCCTGGCGGCGCAGGCCGGTAGCGATGGTGCGGGCGAGCACACGGTGGTCCTCGGCTACCAGAACTCTCATGACCCCATCAAATCAAGATCACGATTGCAGCCGGATAAGGACGCGGCGGCCCGCGAACCGGCCAGGGTCGTGCGGCGCCGGTCGCGGGGCACAGCGCAAGCAGGCCCTTATGCCGCTGTAACACGCTTATCCCGCTGCAAACAGCGAGCTGCTTCTGTCTTCAGCATGAACTTCGTCAAGCGCGCCGGGATGAGCCTGGGTGCCAGAAAGTCCAAGAGCGCCGTGTTGCTGGCGATCTTCGTCGTCATCTGCACCCTGCTTCTCGGTGGCTTTCTGCTGCAGGCCGCCGCGGCCCGCCAGGAAGCCGGCGCGCAGCGCACCATCGGCGTCGACGCCACCGTCGAGAAGAAGGGCCTCACCGCGGTCCTCGCGGACCGGCTCGGCGCCTCGGATCTGGTGTACCGCTACAACCCGGAGCTTCCGGTGCGGGCCGGGGCGCGTGGCTTCACGCCGCTGACGTCGGATGCGCCGAAGCCGGGCGCTGCCGGTGCCGGGAAGAAGGAGCGGGGCCCGCTGGCCGTGGACGGCGTCCGTGACTCGGGCATGCTGCTGCCCTTCTCGTACGGCTCGACGAAGATCACGGCAGGGCGCGGCATCACCCCCGAGGACGCGGGCCGCAAGGTTGCGGTGATCGAGCGGCGCCTGGCCGACAAGAACCACCTCAAGGTGGGCGACACGATCCATGTGCGGTCGGCGGACGACAGGGAAACCGTTCCGCTGAAGGTGGTCGGCGTCTTCCGGAACCCCACGCAGGATCCAATGCGGTGGACGGCACCGCACAAACTGCCCGGCAACGCGCTGTACGTGCCGATGAGCACGGCGCAGAAGCTCGGTGCCGGCACCGCGTCGGTCAGCGAGGCGGTGTACAAGATCGGCTCGCCGGAGCAGGCCGAGCGGCTGCACGCCGAGGCCGAGCATCTCCTGGGCAGGGACAGCCTCGACTTCCGCGTCAACGACAAGGCGTACCAGGACCAGGTCCGCCCGATCCAGCGGGTCGGCACGTTCGCGGGACTGATCGTCTGGGTGATCGCCCTGGCCGGGACGCTGATCCTCGGCCTCATCGTGACGCTGCAGATCCGCGAGCGGCGCACCGAGCTCGGGGTGCTCCTCGCGATGGGCGAGAGGAAGTGGAAGCTCATCGGCCAGCACGCTGTGGAGGTGGCGGCCGTGGCCCTGCCGGCCATCGCGCTCGCCGCGCTGGCCGGTTCACTCGCCGGACAGTCCGCGGGAGACGCCCTCCTCGGCCGGCAGGACGACAAGCAGGCCGCGGCGGCCGGTGCGCCCGATGCCGAGATCGCGCCGCCGACCGTACAAGTCGAGCCCGCCACCGTCGGCAAGGTCGCCGGCATCGGGCTCGGCATCTCCCTGGTCTCCACCGTCCTCCCGGGCATCGGAATCCTGCGCCTGCACCCCCGCTCCATCCTCACCGACACCGAATAGCCGCTCACCGGCACGGACTGAGAAAGCCGATCCCATGAACTTCGTCAAACGCGCGGGATTCAGCCTGTGGTCCCGCAAGGGCCGCACCCTGATCACCCTCGCCACCTTCCTCGTCATCTCCGTGATGGTGCTGGCCGGTGTCCTGATCAACGACGCCACGGCCCAGGCCGAGCAGGACGCCAAGCGCTCCGTCGGCGCCGAGGTCAACCTCGAGGCGGATTTGAGCCAGTTGGGCGGCGGGAGCGAGCTGAGGGCTCCGCGCATCGACACCGCGACTGTCGACAAGGCCGGGGCTCTGCCCCAGGTGCGGAAGTACACCTACTCGATGTGGGACCGCGTCCTCCTCAAGGGCGGCGCCGAACTGGTCGACGGTGGGCCGAAGGACCCCATGGGCCCCGGCGGCACCGTGGGCATGGGCGTTCTCGACACCTCGCTGCTGCCGGACTTCCGCAGCGGCAAGTTCACGCTCCTGTCCGGTGAGCACCTCACCGCCGCCGACAAGGACAAGAAGCGAGTCCTGATCGAGGAACGGCTCGCCAAGAAGAACAAGCTCAATGTCGGCGACACGATCACCCTGACCGGCAACGACGAGAAGGCCACGGCCGACTTCACCGTAGCCGCCGTCTACCGCGACCCGAGCCCTGTCACCGAACCGGACGGCGAGTACGGCATTAGTCCGGCCAACATGCTGTACGGCACGGTGGGCGGCCTCTCCGCGCTCAGCTCCGAGCGGAACGGGCCGCTCGAGGCAGGCAGGGCGACCTTCCTCCTCCAGGACGCCGACATGCAGGGCGCGTTCAAGGACGAGGTCAAAAAGGTCGCGGGCTCGGCGCTCGACGGTTTCAAGCTGGATGCCAACGACAAGGCCATCCGGCAGATGACCGGCCCGCTCAAGTCCATCAGCACCACCGCCACCCTGGCCATGTGGCTGATGGCCCTCGCCGGCGCGGCCGTTCTGACCCTACTGGTCAACCTCGCCGTCAAGCAGCGCCGCAAGGAGTACGGCGTCCTGCTGGCCATGGGTGAGAAGAAGAGCAAGCTGATCGCCCAACAGGCCCTGGAGATCGTGGTCGTCGCCGCCCTCGCCATCGGCCTGAGCTCCCTGTTTGCCCCGCAGCTGACCCAGAGCGCCGGGCAGGCCCTGCTCGGCAAGGAAGCCACCAGCGCCCAGCACAAGATCGACTCCTGGCAGGACCCGCCGTCCGGCAGTACCGGCCTCGGTGAGGGCATCGACCCGAACGACAAGCCCGTCGAGGACGCCGACCCCATCGACAAGATCACCGTACGACTCGATCCGGCGGACCTCGCCACCCTCGGCGCCATCGGCCTCGGCATCGGCCTGCTCGCCACCGCCATCCCGGCCGGTGCCGTGCTGCGGCTGAACCCCCGCACCATCCTCACGAAGGGCAAGTGACCCGCCATGACCAGTGCCACCGCCGCTCCGCCTGTCCTGCGTCTCGCGGGCGTCAGTCACACCTACTCGGGCCAGCGCCGCAGGACCACAGTCCTCAAGGACATCGACTACGCATTCGAACGCGGCACCTTGTACACCATCCTGGGCCCTTCCGGCAGCGGCAAGACCACCCTGCTCTCCCTCGCCAGCGGTCTCGACACCCCCACCAGCGGCACTGTCAGCTTCGAGGGCCAGGACCTCGCCGAACTGGGGCTCGGCCGATACCGCAACCAGCACGCCGCCACGATCTTCCAGCAGTACAACCTCCTCACCTACATGACCGCCCTCCAGAACGTCACCTGCGCCATGGAGATCACCGGCACCAAACCCACGACCGGCAGTCGCAAGGCCCGAGCTCTGCACCTGCTGGAGAAGATCGGCCTCGACAGGGCGATGACCACCCGCAACGTCCTCCAGCTCTCCGGAGGCCAGCAGCAGCGCGTCGCCATCGCCCGCGCCCTCGCCTGTGACGTCGACATCCTCTTCGCCGACGAACCCACCGGAAACCTCGACGAAGACACTGCCCAGGGCATCATCGACACCTTCCGCGAACTCGCCCACGAACAAGACAAATGCGTAGTCGTCGTCACCCACTCCCAGCAACTGGCCGCCCAGTCCGACCGCATCCTCACCCTGCGCAAGGGGAAACTCACGGAACAGGTAAAGGCCTGATGAAGACAGGTGCGCTGCCGGCGGCAGCCGCTCCGGTACGCGCCCTCGCCCTGTCCGCCTCCGGGCGGACGGATAACCTGGGCCCGGTCAGCGAAGATCGCAGAAGGGCAGAGCACATGGCAGACATCGTGGAGAGGGCGGCGCGGAAGGTCTTCGAGCGTTACGACGTCGACGGGGACGGCCTGGTCACCGCGGACGAATACCGGCAGGTCGTGGCGGAGTTGGAGGGCTCGGAGATCACCCAGTCGCAGGCTCAGGAGCTCATCGACTCGCTCGACACCGACGGCGATCGCCAGATGTCCTTCGAGGAGTTCTGGGCGGCCATGAATGCCTGACACCGCCGGGTCCGGCACATGAACGTGCGACGGAGCCCGTCCCCGCCACCGGCGGGGACGGGCTGCTTGTTCTCAAAACGGTGGCGTCACAATTGGGTGCCGCCGCCGTCCACCGCGAGTTCGGCGCCGGTGGTGTAGGTCGCGTCGAAGGCGAGGAATATGGCAGCACGTGCGACCTCCTCCGGATTCCCCGTACGCAGCATCGGAATCTGGGCGGCGTAACCCGCCAGCATTTCATCCGCTACCTCTGCGGGCAGGTTCTTGTACAGAATGCCCGTGTCGATCGGCCCCGGGCTCACCGCGTTGACACGTACGCCGCGCGGCAGCAGTTCGCGAGCCCAGGTTCGCGCCATCGACCGGAGGGCAGCCTTGCTCGCCGCGTAGACACCATGGTCCAGTTGCCCCAGCACATTCGAGACCGAGGTGGTCAGCACCACGCCGCTGCCCTCGGCAAGCAGCGGAAGCAACCGCTGCAAAGTGAAGTAGGGCCCCTTGGTGTTGACCGCGAAGATGGCATCGTACATTTGCTCGGTCGTCGCCTCGAACGACGTCGAGTCGGTGATGCCCGCATTCAGGAACACCGCGTCCAGTTGACCGAACGCCTCCTCGGCCTTCCCCGCAAGCGCGTCGATGTCGGCCTTTGAGCCGACGTCGCTGCCAACCGCGACCAGCCCCTCTTTGCTCGCCGCTTCGAGCGCGGCTTCCTTGCGCCCCGTGACCATCACCTGAGCACCCTCGGCCGCCAGCAGACGTGCGATCGACAGGCCGATTCCGCTGCTGCCACCGGTGACGAGGGCGCGCTTTCCGTTGTACTTTTCCATGCCTCGATTCAAATCCCGGACCGGCGACGGCGTCCAAGACCCAATCTGCAACCCGTTATGCGCACATTGCATGTTGGTACGCTCGAAGCGTGCGCGTTCCCGGATCGGACCTCGATATGCGGCTTGTCGGCTACTTCACGGTCGTGGCGGAGCACGCCAACTTCAGCCGCGCCGCAGCGGTGCTGCACGTCGCGCAGCCGTCCCTGAGCCGCCAGATCCAGCGCCTCGAGGAACATCTGGGCGTGCGCCTCTTCGACCGCACCCCACAGGGCAGCCGGCTCACGGAAGCCGGTCGCGCCTTTCTGCCGCAGGCTCAGGCGCTGCTCCAAGCGGCCCATCAAGCCGAGCTCACCGCCCGCGAAGGCGTCACCCCGCGCGAGTTCACCATCGGGTACGTCGAGGATCTGGTCATCACGCACGCCGTGCGCCGGCTGCGGCATCGACACCCCACGGTCCGCATCCGGACCCGCCACCTGGCGTGGAACGACGCCCACGCCCTCACCGACCGCCGTGTGGACGCCCTGGTCGCCCGCGCCCCACTGCCCTTCCCCGCCGACCGCTTGCGCCTCACCGATCTGTGGACCGAGCCACGGGTTCTGGTCGTCTCCACGGACCACCGCCTGGCCGGAAAGGAGTCGGTAACCGTCGACGACCTCGGCGAAGAAGTCTTGCCGCAATGCCCGAGCGCGGTCCAGCAATGGAGCGATTTCGCCCGCCTGGAGCCGCGCCCGGATGGCGTTCCGGCTCGCAGCGCGCCGATCGACTACGAATCGTTCGAGGACAAGCTCGACCTTGTGGCCGAGGAGCGGACGGTATTGATTCTGGCCGCCGGCGACCGGCGGCCCCAACTGCGCCCCGGCCTGACCACCGTGCCCATCGAGGGCATCGACCCGGTCCGCGTCGTCCTGGCCACGCGCTCGGCCGAGGCCAACCCTCTGATCAGCGATTTCCTGAACGCCTGGTCATCCGACGCACCCGATCCCCGGGGTCGTTGAGCGGGGCATAAGGCACGTCTTCGTCGTCAGGGCGCCCGCGGGCGGTCACCGATCGTGGATCCGGCTTCAAAGTTTGGGCACAAGTTGCACACATTCCCTCTTCAGATGGGCCCCCCGATGGTCTAGATTGACCCTGCTTCACATGTTTGGACACCAGGCGACAAATAATGATCTATGGGTCCGGCTCTACGGGTAGTCAGCAGTCGCGTCGACGGCGCCAGACGTGGGGGTGATCAATTCCTGGAGCCCGGGAGGGGCCTTGGGTGCGGGGAGCACCCGAGGTTTCGACGGGCTTCCGCGCACCTCGAGAGTCTGGCAGGACAAGCGAGTCCGCTGCCGCCAGGGTGGGCTGTTCGAGTAGCTCTGAGATAGCCGCGATGTCATGTGCGGGGGGTGGGGACCTCCCGCGGGGAGGACCAGCGCGGCACGGGAGGTGGGGGCCTCCCGAGGGGAGGGGCAGTGCGGGGGGCGGGGGCCTCCCGAGAACAGTGTTAGGCGAATACGTCGAACCACTGGGGACCTTGGGGGGTTCTGTGCGGCAAGGGGGATTACTCAACCCGTTTCCGTCGGCGCGCGGGCGTCTGGCGGACGGGGCAATCAGACAGCCCGCGAACGACTGGGAGCAGCGGTACCGCCGTACCGTGATCACCAGCGATACCGTGGCCACCGCCTTCGTGGTGGCGGCGATCGGCAACTTCTTCGGGGCCCGGGACGCGGCCAACTGGCACGAGAAGTGGGGAATTCTCGCATTCGGCACCGAGCTGCTGGTGCTGGGGGCGCTCGCGGTGAGCCGGTCGTGGGCTCCGGCCGTGCTCGGCCAGGGTGCCGAGGAATTCCGCCGGCTCGGACGCTCACTGTTCACGGCGACCGTCGTACTGGCGCTCGGCGGTATCGCCCTCACCTCGCGCAACATCAAACTCTGGATCTTCGTCGCGATCCCCGCGATCGCGCTCATCACCATGACCGCGCGTTATCTGCTGCGCCTCTGGCTGCACAGACAGCGGAAGGAAGGACGGTGCCTGCGACCGGTGCTCGCTGCCGGGAGCCCGGCCACCGTGCGCGACCTGATCACCCGAACCCGCAAGTTCCCGCACCTCGGCTGGCGGGTGGAGGCGGTGTGCACGACGGACGGTCGTGGGCTCGACGGTGACCAACTGGACGGAGTGCGGGTCGTCGGCCGGCTGACGGACGTCGCCAAGCACGTCCGCCACGACGGCTACCGCGTCGTCGCGGTCACACCGGACCCGCACTGGTCACCGGACCGGCTGCAGCGGCTGGCTTGGAACCTCGAAGGCAGTGACGCGGAGATGGTCGTGGCCCCCGTGCTGATGGAGGTGGCCGGCCCGCGGCTGCACATCGACGCGGTGCTCGGGATCCCGCTGCTGCGGGTCAGCATGCCGACCTTCACCGGGGGCCGCCGGGCGGTCAAAGGGGTCGTCGACCGGATGGGCGCGGCGATCCTGCTGGTGCTGTTCGCGCCGCTGATGGTGTTCGTCGGGCTGCTCGTGCTGGTGGACAGCCGGGGTGGGGCCTTCTACCGCCAGCGCAGGGTCGGCAAGGACGGCCGCGAGTTCACCATTCTCAAGTTCCGCACCATGGTCGCCGGGGCCGACCGGGCACGTGCCGAACTGGCCGACCGCAACGAGGGTTCGGGGCTGCTGTTCAAGCTCCGCCGGGATCCGCGGGTGACCCGGGTGGGAGCGGTGCTGCGCCGGTACTCGATCGACGAGCTCCCGCAGCTTTTCAACGTGCTCACCGGATCGATGTCGCTCGTCGGCCCGCGGCCTCCGTTACCGGAGGAGTCCGCCGCGTACGGCCCGGACATCCGGCGGCGGCTGCTGGTCAAGCCCGGACTCACCGGCCTGTGGCAGATCAGCGGGCGCAGCGACCTGCCGTGGGAGGAGGCGGTCCGGCTGGACCTGCGGTACGTGGAGGACTGGTCGCTCGCCCTGGACACAGTGATCTTGTGGAAGACGCTGCGTGCGGTGCTCCAGGGGCAGGGGGCCTACTGATGCGCGGGGGGCGTCGTCCGTCCGGCGCACGGAAGGCAGGCCGGAAGGGCTTGCCTGGGGGGAGGAACGGATCATGAGAGTCAGCGTTTTCGGGCTCGGCTACGTGGGCTGTGTGTCGGCCGCGTGCCTGGCCAGCATGGGGCACGAGGTCATCGGGGTGGACGTGAACCAGGTGAAGGTCGACCTGGTCAACGACGGCAGGGCCCCGGTGGTCGAGGAGCGGATCGGCGAGCTCATCGCCGAGGTCGTACGGACCGGAGCGTTGCGCGCCACCGGCGACGTCCGCGAGGCGATCATGGGCAGCGAGGTGTCGCTGGTCTGCGTGGGCACGCCGTCGGAGCCCAACGGCAGCCTGTGCACCACGTACTTGGAGCGGGTCACCGAGCAGATCGGTGCCGCGCTGGCCGAGGGGGCCGAGCAGGGGGGCCGGCACACCGTCGTGTTCCGCAGCACCATGCTCCCGGGCACCTGTCTGAACCTGCTGTTACCGATCCTGGAGAAGTACGTCGGCGGCACGGCCGGGGTGGACATCGGGGTCGCGGTCAATCCGGAGTTCCTGCGCGAGGGCACGAGCGTGCGGGACTTCTTCGACCCGCCCAAGACCGTCATCGGCGAGCTCGACCCGGCAAGCGGCGACGCGGTGACGGCGCTGTACGACGGCTTGCCCGGCGAGGTGTTCCGGGTGCCGGTCCCGACGGCCGAGGCGATCAAGTACGCGGACAACGCCTTCCACGGCCTCAAGATCGGCTTCGCGAACGAGCTGGGCGCGGTGTGCCAGGCGCTCGGGGTGGACTCGCACCAGGTGATGGACGTGTTCCTGGCCGACCGCAAGCTGAACATCAGCCCCGCCTACCTGCGGCCCGGCTTCGCCTTCGGTGGCTCCTGCCTGCCCAAGGATCTGCGCAGCCTGGTCCACGCGGCGCAGCGGGCGGACGTCTCGGTGCCCATCCTCGCCCATGTGCTGCCCTCCAACTCCGACCATCTGCAGCGCGCGGTGGAGCTGGTCGAGCGCACCGGCAAGCGCCGGGTGGGCCTGTTCGGGCTGTCGTTCAAGCCCGGCACCGACGACCTCCGCGAGAGCCCGCTCGTCGAACTGGCGGAGAGGCTCCACGGCAAGGGGTACGACCTGCGGATCCACGACGCCAACGTGAGCCTCTCCCGGCTGCTCGGCGCGAACCGCGAGTACATCGAGACCCGGCTGCCGCACCTCGCGCAACTGCTCGCGGACTCCGTCGACGAGGTGCTCGAGCACGCCGAGGTGTGCCTGGTCGGGACCAGGGACCCGGCCGTCCTTTCGGCGCTGCCCCATGGCGGCGGCCCCGTGATCGTCGACCTCGTCCGCCTTCCCGACGCCGAGGCGCGCCGGGCCGAACCGGGGTACATGGGCCTTGCTTGGTGACACATCGTTTGGTGACACGGCCAGTGGCGAGCGGCCGGACCGGCGCGCGCTGATCCTGGTGGAGAACCTGTCGGTGCCGTTCGACCGGCGGGTGTGGCAGGAGTGCACGACGCTGCGCGACGCGGGCTGGGAGGTGCACGTCATCTGTCCCCGGGGGACCAAGCGGGACACGGAGCCGGAGGCGGAGATCGACGGGGTGCGGATCCACCGCTACCCGTTGCGCGCGGCCACCGGAGGGCCGGCCGGCTACCTGCGGGAGTACGGATCGGCGTTGTGGCACACGGCCCGGCTGGCCCGGAAGGTGGGACCGGTCGACGTGGTCCACGCCTGCAACCCGCCCGATCTGCTGTTCCTGCCGGCACTGTGGCTGAAGCGGCGCGGTGCGCGGTTCGTCTTCGACCAGCACGACCTGGTACCCGAGCTGTACCTCTCCCGGTTCGACCGCGGCAGGGATCTGCTCTACCGCGCCGTGTGCGCGCTGGAACGGCGGACCTACCGGGCCGCGGACGTCGTGCTCGCCACGAACGAGAGCTACCGGGACGTCGCGGTGCGCCGTGGCGGCCGGCGGCCGGAGGACGTCTTCGTGGTGCGTAGTGCGCCCCAGATCGAGCGGTTCCAACCGGTGCCGCCCGAGCCGGAGTTGAAGCGCGGCAGGACCCATCTGCTGTGCTACCTCGGAGTCATGGGCCCGCAGGACGGCGTCGACTACGCTTTGCGGGCCCTCGCGAAGCTGCGCGACGAGCTCGGGCGGACCGACTGGCACGCGGTGTTCGTCGGCTCCGGCGACGCCTTCGACGCGATGGTGGAGCTGTCCCGGCGGCTCGGTCTCACCGAGCAGGTGCAGTTCACCGGGCGCATTCCGGACGCCGACCTGGTGCGCTACCTGTCCACCGCGGACGTCTGCCTCTCCCCGGACCCGCGCAATCCGCTCAACGACGTGTCGACCATGAACAAGGTCCTGGAGTACATGGCGATGGGCCGGCCGATCGTCTCGTTCGACCTGAAGGAGGCGCGAGTCTCCGCCGGTGACGCCGCCGTCTACGCGCCCGCCAACGACGAGGCCGAGTTCGCGGGGCTCATCGCGCTGCTCCTCGACGATCCGGAGAAGCGGGCCCGGATGGGCAAGATCGGCCAGGAGCGGATCAGCGGGCCGCTCTCCTGGCGGAACTCGCAAGCGTCGCTGCTCGCCGCCTACGCGTCGGCGGGCGACCCGGACCGGGCAGGGAGGAGGCCGCGCCGTTGAGCGATGACACGATACGCCTGGTCACGATCGGGCGGATGCTCCGTCGGCGGTGGCGGCTCCTCGCCATCCTCGCCGTGGTGGGCGCGCTCGTCGGCTATGGCACCTCGGTGCTGTTCCCGCCGCGTTACACGACGTCGGCATCGGTACTGCTGCCGGGGCAGTGGGAAGAGCGCGAGCTGCTGACTCAGGTGGACATCGCGACCAGTTCGGCGGTGGTCGACCGCGCGGCCGCCACGCTCGGCTGGAAGGGCGTCAGCGGCGGTGAGCTGCGGGATCGGGTGAGCGCCAAGGCAGCCGACGGGAACATCATCAAGATCTCGGGTACGGCCGACACCCCGGAGCGCGCGCAGCGGCTCTCCGACCAGGTGGCCCAGGAATTCGTCACCTTCGCCGCGCGGATCGCGGGCGGCAGCACCGACCCCGAAGCGGTTACGGGGGCCGAGGCGCTGCGGCAGAAGGTGGCGGAGACCAACCGCCGCATCACCGACCTGGCCAACGCGGCCGGTCCGGGGCAGACCGTGGAGAGCGTGCAGGCCCGCACCGAGCTGGAGAAGCTGCGCACCGCGCTGCAGGAGGCCATGAAGAAGCTGGACGAGGCCGACCCGGCGACCAACAAGTCCAACATGGTCGTCATGGGGCCTGCGGCCCGGCCGACCGGCGAGGCACCGCCGACGAGGACGCAGCTCATCGTCGCCGGAGCGCTGTTGTTCTTCCTGCTCGCGGTCATCGGCCATCTCGCCGCCGCACGGGTGAATCGCCGACCGCGGACCGAACCGCAGATCGCCGCGGCGCTGGGCTCGACGCTGCTGGGTACCGTCGACGTACCTGGTGAACGGCGCGCGCACCGGCCGGAAGGCGGTGGCCCGCGGGCCCGGATCCGTCGGCTGCTCGGCGTCGACATCCGGTGGGACATACCGACGCCGCAGGCGTCCGGCGACGAGGCCGGCAGGCAAATCCGCTACCGGCGGGTGTGCGCCCGCCTCCGGGACCAGTCGCCGGGTCCCCGGCGGCTGCTGGTGGTCGTGCCGGACGGCGACGAGATCGCCCGCCGGGCCGCCGGCCAGCTCGTCGCCGAGGCCAGGAGCGATCCGTCCCCGTCCGCTTCGAGCAGGGGATACCCCGTGCTGCGGATGGTGGAGGTTTCGGTGGACCGGCCGATCGTGCCGGACCGCGACACCGAGTCCGGCGCCCTGGTCGTCCTCAGCGCGGGCAGCTGGACCGCGGAGGAGCTCGCCGGCCTCGCCGAGGCGTGTGCGGACGCCGGTCATGAGGTCGTCGGCGTCGTCGTCGCCGGAACTGTCCGGGCCCGTCCGACGCGAACCGCCGACCGTCCTCCGGACGAGGCCACCCTGGCGCTCGCGGTGCGCGGCCACGCGACGGGGGGTTCGGTGTGACGACGAGCGAGACCGCGGAGTCGTCGGCCGCCACTCCGCTCCTCGACCTGCAGGCGCTGGTGGTGGCGGTGCGCAGGCGCCGCCGCCTCTGGTGCTCCATGGCTCTGCTGGGGCTGCTGGTCGGCGCGGCGATGGCGGTCCTGCTGCCGCCGCCGCCGACCGCGGTGACCAAGGTGCTGGTCGCGCATCAGGAGGACCAGCCGAACGACACCGGAACGCTGATCCGCACCGACGCGGCGCTGCTGGGGACCACGCGGATCGCCGACAAGGCCCTGCGGTCCCTCAAGTCCCGGGAAAAACCGGAAGACTTCCTGCGGGACTACCGGGGCACCGGCCTGACCAACAACCTGCTGCAGATCACTGTGACGGGCGACAGCGACGCGGAAGCGGTGGCCCGAGCCAAGGCGCTGGCCGATGCGTTCGTCGCGGACCATGTGAGGCGGATGCGGGAGGCCGCGAAAGCCGAGTCCAAGGCCCTGCTCGACCAGCGTGACCGCGTGCGGGACGAACTCGCCGAGGTCAACAAGGCGATCGGAGACCGATCGCCGGGCAGCGACCCGGAAGCGTCGGCGAGCGTCGAGTCGCTCTTCGCCCGCCGGGCCGAGCTCAACTCGCGGATGGCCGACTTCGACCAGCGCGCCGCGGAGGCGCGCACCGGCACGCCCCGGATCATCGCAGGCACACAGATCGTGGACGCCCCTCGCATGGTGCGGCACTCCCTGCCCAGGACCGCTGCCACCAATGCCGCGATCGGGCTCGTCCTCGGGCTCGTCCTCGGGCTCGCGGTGGCCGCGGTCGGCACGGTGGTGGCGGACCGCCCCGTGCTGCGCCGGGAGATCGCGGCGAACCTGGGCGCCTCGGTCATCGCGGAGCTGCCCCGCCGGTCGGGCAGGCTGTGGCAGCGCCGACGGATCCGGGCGGCACGGACGAGGCTCACCGCGTCCCTGGCCCGTACCGTACGCGGCGCCGCGGAACCGGTGTCGCTGCTGGAACTGGGCTGTGCGCGCAGCACGAGTGTGATCGCCCTGGACCTCGCCAGGGCACTGGCGGCGGAGGGGCCAGTGGTGATCGTCGATGGTCTGCCCGGACCGCAGCTCGCGAGCCGCCGCCCGAAGCCAGGAGACCCAACCGTGGTCAGCGGTGAGCATGCCGCTGCCGTGCCGGATCAGGAGCGCCGGTTCGGCGTCGGCTCGGTCGCGCCCGGCACCGCGTGGACCGACCTCCGGTACCTCGGTACCCGGACCGTGCTCGTCGTGCGTGCCGGGCACGGCAGCGCCGCATGGCTGCACACCGTGGCGCGGCAGCTCGCGGACCAGCGCATTCCGGTGATCGGTGTGGTGCTGATCGACCCCGACCCGCGTGACCGGACCGACGGCACGCTGTGGGACGGGCCGCACATCGCGCTGCGGGGCCACGGCGAGCGGCCGGACCGGCGACACGGGATGGGCCAACTACGCACGGAGCGGCTGCCGATGTGGGCCGCACGAGTGACGGACAGCGACCAGGAGGCGCGGTAGGACATGTGTGGCATCGCGGGCACCTACCGATGGCCGGACGGGAAGGTCGTGACCGACCGGCTCACCGATACCCTCGCCCACCGCGGTCCGGACGGGACGGGCCGGTACAGCCACCCCGCCGGTGACGGCGAAGTGCACCTCGGGCACCGTCGGCTGGCCATCGTCGACCTGTCCGGGACCGGCGCCCAGCCGATGGTCTCGGGCGGCCTCGTCCTGACGTACAACGGCGAGCTGTACAACGCGCCCGAGCTGCGAGCCGAACTGGCGGCCGCCGGGGTGCGCTTCCGCGGCACCTCCGACACCGAGGTGCTGCTGGAGGCCTGGCGGCGCTGGGGCACGGACTGCCTGCCCCGGCTGCGCGGCATGTTCGCGTTCGGGATCTTCGACGAGCGCACCGGTGAACTGGTCCTGGCCCGCGATCAGTTGGGCATCAAGCCGCTGTTCCTGCTCCGGCGCGGCGAGGGTCTGGTGTTCGCCTCCGAACTCAAGGCGCTCGCCGCCGTGACCGGCGGGTCGCTGGAGGTGGACCATGCGGCGCTGGTGGCCTCGCTGCTGTACTACTGGGTGCCGGACTCGCGCTGCGCGTTCCGCGAAGCGGAGAAGCTGCCGCCGGGGAGCTGGCTGCGGTGCCGGCCCGACGGCCGGGTGGACCGCGGCCGGTTCTGGAGCCTCAAGGACGTGGCCGCCGAGGGCCGGGAGCGGGCCCGGAGCGGCGAGCAGCCGGACCTCGCCGCCATCGTCGAGGAGTCGACTCGGCGCCACCTGCTCTCCGACGTGCCCGTGGCGGCCTTCCTCTCCGGCGGTCTCGACTCCAGCTACCTGACCGCGCTGGCGGCCCGCCACCAGCCCGGGATCTCCGCTTACACGATCGGGTTCCGCGCCGAGGACGCCAGGTTCGAGGCGATGCCGGACGACCTGCGCTATGCCCGGCGGGTGGCCGAGCGGTTCGGCGTCGACCTGCATGAGATCGAGATCGCTCCGAATGTGCTCGACCTGCTGCCGCGGATGACGTACCACCTGGACGAGCCGATCGGCGACCCCGCCGCGATCAACACCTTCCTGATCTGCTCGGCCGCCCGGGAGGCCGGGGTCAAGGTGATGCTCTCGGGGATGGGCGCCGACGAGCTGTTCGCCGGTTACCGCAAGCACCTGGCCAACCTGATCGCGCTGCGCTACCAGCGCGTCCCGCGGCCCCTGCGGCGCGGGGTGTCCAGGGCCGTGGACCGGCTGCCGGTGGCCACGGCCCGCCGGGGGTACCGGTCGGTGCGCTTCGCGAAGCGATTCCTCTCCTTCGCCGATCTGCCGGAGGAGACCGCGTTCCGGCGCAGCTACACCATGTACGACCAGGACGAGCTGCTCGCCCTGGTCGATCCGGACCTGGCCGGGACGGTCGAGGACGTGCTGACCGAGCATGCGGATGTCTACCAGGACAACGACCTCGACGACTTCGTCAACCGCATGTGCCTGGGCGACGCCCGGATGTTCCTGCCGGGTCTGAACCTCGCGTACACGGACCGGTCGAGCATGGCCGCCTCGACCGAGGTACGGGTGCCGTACGTGGACGTCGAGGTGGTCAGGGCGGCGTTCGCCGTGCCCGGCGATCGCAAGATCGTCGGACGGCAGGGCAAGGCCGTCCTCAAGGAGGCGGCCACCTCGATCCTGCCCCGGGAGATCGTGTACCGGCCCAAGGGCCTGTTCAGCGCCCCGTTGCGCGCCTGGATGAGCCGGGATCTGGCACCGCTGGTGCGCGAGGTGGTGCACGACGGGGTGCTCGTCCGTTCCGGGTTCCTGCGCCGCGACGCGCTGGCTCGGATGGTCGCCGAGGACGCCGCCGGGCAGCGGGACTTCTCCAAGCATCTGTGGCATGTGCTGACCCTCGAGTACTGGTATCGCGGCGCGACTTCTGGGGAGTTTGAGTGAAGCAGGTTGTGCAGAACTACAAGAGCGGCGAGCTGGCGCTGCTCGACGTGCCGGTGCCGGGGTGCAAGCCGGGCGGTGTGCTGGTCCGCAGCGCCTACTCGCTGATATCCACCGGAACCGAGCTCATGAAGGTGTCCGAGGCCGGCATGTCGATGGTGGGCAAGGCCCGCTCCCGGCCGGACCAGGTGGCCAAGGTCATGCAGAGCGTGGCCACCAACGGGGTGGGCGCCACCTACCGCAAGGTGATGGGCAAGCTGGACTCCTACACACCGCTCGGCTACTCGCTGTGCGGGGTGGTCGAGCAGGTCGGCGCCGGGGTCGACGATGTGAAGGTCGGCGATCTCGTGGCCTGCGCCGGCAATGAGCACGCGCTGCACGCCGAGCTGAACTGGGTGCCGAAGAACCTCTACGCCCGGGTGCCGGACGGCCTCGCGCCGCGGCACGCGGCCTTCGGCACCGTCGGGTCGATCGCGTTGCAGGGCGTCCGCCGCGGTGAGCCACAGCTCGGCGACGTGGCGCTGGTCATCGGCCTCGGGCTGATCGGGCAGCTGGTGGTGCAGCTCCTTGCCGCCTCGGGAGTCCGCGTCGTCGGGGCCGACCCCGACCCGGTGCGCTGCGAGCTCGCCGAGCGCCTGGGCGCGGCGGCCTGCGGCGATCCCGCCTCCGCGGCCGTGGAGACCGCCGTCGCCGAACTCACCGGCGGTCACGGTGTGGACCAGGTGTATCTGGCCGCCGGAGGCGGCAGCAACCAGCCCGTCGAGCTGGCCGCCCGGCTGAGCCGGGACCGCGGCCGGGTCGTCGACATCGGCAAGTGCCGCCTGGACCTGCCGTGGAACGCGTACTACGAGAAGGAGCTCGACGTCCGGTTCTCCCGCAGTTACGGCCCCGGGCGCTACGACCCGGAGTACGAGCTCGAGGGGCGGGACTACCCGATCGGCTACGTGCGCTGGACCGAGCGCCGCAACCTGGCGTGCTTCCTCGATCTCCTCGCCCGCGGCAGCGCCGACGTGGAGCCCCTGGTCTCCCACATAGCCGACTTCGATGACGCCGTCGAGACGTACCAGCGCCTGAAGGACGGCGATCTGAAGGCCGTGGCTGTGCTGTTCCGGTACCCCGACCACCCCGACCGAGCCGCGGAAGCGGGGGCCCCCGAGGTGGCCGTGCCCGCGGTGCGGCGCGGCGGCGGAGTGTCCACTCCGGCCCGGTACGCCAACGCGTCGGTGCGGCTGGCGTTCGTCGGCGCGGGAAACTACGCGACGTCGATGCTGCTGCCGCACCTGGAACGGCGCGACGGCGTCGAGCTGGCCACGGTCGTCACCACTACGGCGCTGTCCGCGGCCAACGCCAAGCGGAAGTTCGGCTTCGCCGAGGCGACCACCGATCTCGACGCCGTGCTCGGCGACCCGTCCATCGACGCGGTGTTCGTGGTCACCCGCCACAGCTCACACGCCGAACTGACCCAAAGGGCGCTACGGGCCGGCAAGGCGGTGTTCGTGGAGAAGCCCCTGGCCCTCACCGAGGGCGAGCTGGCCGGTGTGCTCGCGGCGGTGGAGGAGTCCGGCAACGACCGGCTGCAGGTGGGCTTCAACCGCCGGTTCGCGCCGCTGCTGCAGGAGGCCAGGAAGCGGTTCGGCTCGCGGACCGGGCCGGGAAACCTCCGCTATCTGGTCAACGCGGGCCGCCTCGAGCACGGCAGCTGGTACCTCCAACAGGGCACCGAGGGCTCGCGGTTCGCGGGCGAGGGCGGACACTTCATCGACACGGTGAGCTGGCTGCTCGGGGCCGACCCGGTCTCGGTGTACGCGGTCGCCACGTCCGGCAACGAGGACTTGCAGGTCGTACTGCGCTACCCGGACGGGTCCACCGCCACCATCGCTTACGTCACCACCGGCTCGCCGGGCTTCCCCAAGGAGACGCTGGACCTGATCGCGGACGGCAAGGTGCTGCGGCTCGACGACTTCGTCCGTGCCGCCGTGTACGACGGCCGCCGCGACCGGTGGGTCAGTTCGCGGCTGCCCAAGGCCCGGGACAAGGGCCAGTCCGCCGAGCTGGCCGCGTTCATCAAGGCCGTACGGACCGGCGGGCCGATGCCGGTGCCGCTGGAGTCGCTGGTCGCCACCACGACGGCCACCCTCGCCGTGCGGACCGGCCTGGCCGGCGGTGCGCCGGTGACGTTGGCGAGGGCGCGATGACGGTGAGCGCGGGGAGTCCGGGCTGGTACCTGCGGCGGCTGTCCCGGATGGGACCGCGGGAGGTCGGCGGCCGGGTGGGCGACGCGGTGCGCAGGCGGCGGTGGCGGTCGGCGCGGCCGGACTGCCCCAGCGTGACCGGCGCCCGGTTCACCGCGGTACTGCCCGCGGGGACGGTCGCCGCGGTGCCACCGGACGCCGCGAAACGTCTCATCGCCGAGGCGGACCGGCTGATGGCCGGGCACGCCGAGTACTTCGGGGTGGACCGCGACGACCTGGCCGACCCGGACTGGTGGTACGACCCGAAGACCGGACGCCGGGCTCCGTGGGGCTACGCCTTCGACGTGCCGTACCGCGACGAGGACGCGGTCGGGGACATCAAGCAGATCTGGGAGCCGTCCCGGCATCAGTACCTCACCGTGCTCGCCGCCGCCTACGCGATCACCGGGAACGAGCGGTACGCCGAGCGAGTGGCCGAGCACCTGCGGTCGTGGTGGACGGCCAACGCGCCGCTGCGCGGAGTGCACTGGACCAGCGGTATCGAGCTGGGGATCCGGCTGCTGTCCTGGGTGTGGATCCGCCGGCTCCTCGACGGCTGGCCGGGCGTGGCCGGGCTGTTCGAGGGCAACCCGGTGGCGCTGAACCAGATCTGGCACCACCAGCGCTGGCTGGCCGCCTTCCCGAGCCGGGGGTCGTCGGCGAACAACCACGTCATCGCCGAGGCCGCCGGGCAGTCCGCCGCGGCCTGCGCGTTCGGGTGGTTCCCCTCCTCGGCGCGCTGGCGAGCCGACGCGCTGCGGTCGCTGGAGCGGCAGCTGCGAAGCAACACCTTCGAATCCGGTCTCAACCGCGAGCTGGCCACCGAATATCACGGACTGGTGCTGGAGCTCGGCCTGGCCGCGGTGGCCGAGGCGGATGCCGCGGGCGTGCCGGTCCCCGCGTCGATCCGGCTGGTGCTGCTGCGGATGACCGACGCGCTCGCGGCCATCGTGGACGGCCGGCTGCGGCCGCCGCGCCAGGGGGACGCCGACGACGGGCACGGTCTGGTCGTGGACGGCGCGGGCACCGACCGCTGGGCCTCGCTGCTGGCCACCGGGGACGCCGTGTTCGGCCGGCTCGCCTGGTGGCCGGCGGTGACCGGCACCGATGTGCGCACTCCGCTGCTGGCCGCGCTCATCCGGCCGTACCCGAAAGACGGAACCGCACCGGCCGTGACCCGCCCGCCAAGCCGGCCGGCCCATTTCGCCGACGCGGGGCTCACCATCCTGCGTGGTCCGGAAGAGATCTGGTGCCGCTGCGACGGTGGTCCGCACGGCTTCCTGTCCATCGCCGCGCATGCCCACGCGGACGCGCTGTCCGTGGAGGTCCGGCAGGACGGGGTCGATGTGCTCGCCGACCCGGGGACGTACTGCTACCACGGGCAGCCCGAGTGGCGGCAGTACTTCCGGTCGACCCTCGGCCACAACACCCTGCGGCTGGACGGCGGTGACCAGTCCGTCTCCGGTGGCCCGTTCCTGTGGACCCGGCATGCCCGCAGCCGGGTCCTGGCCGTGGACACATCGGGCGAGGGGGTGGCCCGCTGGTGTGCCGAGCACGACGGCTACCAGGGCTCCGTGCACCGCCGCCGGGTGGAACTGACGGCCGCGACAAGGGAGTTGAGGGTGGTCGACGAGGTGCGCGGCCCGCGCCGGGATGTGCACCTGGCGTTCCACCTCGGCCCGGCGATCGCCGCGGACCTGGTCGACAACCGGGCACAGCTCACCTGGACCCGGGACGGCGAGGACCGCTCCGCGGTGCTCGACCTGCCCGGACAGCTGTCCTGGCGGGCACATCGCGGCGAGACCGGACCGCCGCTGGGCTGGTACTCCGCAGGCTTCGGGCGCAAGGAACCCACCACCACACTGGTCGGCACCGGCTTCGCCGACGGCACGCAGGGGTTCACCACCGTACTCAGGTTCCGCGGCTAGGGGGGACGCGTGGCGATCAAGTGGCGGAACTGGGCGTTACCGGTGGCGGCGGCGGCGCTCGTCCTGCCGGCGGCGACCGGCTGTGAGAGCACGCCGGGCGCCCCGGCGGCGGAGCCGACCGCCGCGCCGTCCACGTCCGCGGCCCGGCCCGTGGCCCGGGTGTGCGCCAATCCCGCCGCCGGTCCGGCCAAGGCTCCGGCGGGCGCGGTGACGGTCGACCCCGCGGTCGTCGGTGACCTGGTGGCGAAGACCAAGAGCCACCCCCCGAACACCACGTTCTGGCTTCGGCCGGGCAGGCACAGGCTCGACCCGGACCGCTATGCCCAGGTCGTCCCCAAGGAGGGGAACCGCTACATCGGCGCGCCGGGCGCGGTGCTCGACGGCCGGAAGAAGAACCAGTACGCGTTCGGCGGCACCGCCCGCGACGTCACCATCCGCTATCTGACCGTGCGACGTTTCGTGGCGCCGCCGGACGAGGGCGTGGTCAACCATGACTCGGCCGACGGGTGGGTGATCGAGCACGCGACGATCCGGGACAACTCCGGTGCCGGGCTGATGGCCGGTGCCCGCCAGCGAGTCCGCGCCAGCTGCCTGCGCGACAACGGCCAGTACGGCATGAACGCGTACAAGGCCAAAGGCCGTATCAGCGGCCTGGTGGTCCAGGGCAACGAGATCGCGGGCAACAACACCGGCGACTGGGAGCGGCGACGGAAGGGCTGCGGCTGCACCGGAGGCATCAAGTTCTGGGCCGTCAACGGTGCCGACATACGCGGCAATTGGGTGCACGACAACCGTGGAACCGGGTTGTGGGCGGACACCAACAACAACGACTTCCGCGTCGAGGACAACGTGCTCGAGGACAACGACGGTGCCGCGCTGATCTACGAGACCAGCTACAACGCGGTCATCCGGAAGAACACGATCCGGCGGAACAACTGGGTCGAGGGCCGCAGGGAAGCCGACCGCGGCGACAACTTCCCGTTCGCGACCGTCTATGTGTCCGAGTCCGGTGGCGAACCACGGATCAAGGCCCGCACCGACAAGATCGAGATCTACCGGAACGTGCTGGAGAACAACTGGTCCGGGGTCACCCTGTGGGAAAACGCCGACCGGTTCTGCAACAGCCCGGCCAATACCTCGTCCGGTGAATGCACGTTGCTGGTGCGGGACACCGGCCGCTGCGCGAAACCGGCGATCGCCAAGCCATCGCTCTACGCCGACTGCCGGTGGAAGACCCAGCGGGTGGACATCCACGACAACCGCTTCGTGCTGGACAAGTCCGTCGTCAAGTGCGCGGTGAAGTGCGACCGGATGGCGGTGCTGGCCAACTACGGCACCTATCCGGACTGGTCGCCGTACCAGGGCGAAGGGGTGGCCGAGGCGATCACCCACAAGCAGCACAACCGCTGGCACGACAACGTCTACGTCGGACCATGGACATTCGTCGCCCACGACCCGAGCCGGGTGCTCGACTTCGGGCAGTGGCAGAGCACGCCGTACCGGCAGGACGCGGGCAGCACCCTCCGCGCACGGGACGGTGGCTGAGATGGGCGGGGGTCACACACCGAAGACCGTCGGGACAATCTGGGGGCTGCTGGTCCTCAACACGCTCGGCTCCGCCGGGGCGAAGACCATCGTCCCGCTGCCCCGCTCCCTCATCCAGATGGTCACCATGGGCGCGCTGGTCGCCGCGTTCGCGCTGGCGCTCGCGGTCAATCTCCGGCTGCGCATCCGAGCCAGTGCGTACGTATTCCTGCTCACCCTGCTACTGGTGACGAGCGTGATCTCCAGCGCGCATCTGGAGTCCGGGTTCGGCGCGCTGTTCCGCTGCACCCGGCTGGCTCTCTTCGTCGGCACGCTCTGGCTGCTCAGCCGCTGGTGGGACGGCAGCCTGACATTCGTCCGGCACCACATCCGGATGTACTTCGCGGTGCTCGGGTCGGTGGCCGCCGGCCTGGTCGCCTCACCGGGCGCGGCCCTGCCCGACCTCTACGGCGGGCGGCTGGTCGGCGCGTTGTGGCCGCTCACCCCGCCGCAGATCGGACAGTACGCCGCGGTGATCACCGGGCTCACCGTGCTGCTCGTACTGGGCCGCCGGACCGACCGGGCCGGCGCGGCGGTGGTCATCGTGCCGTCACTCGTCCTGCTCGCGCTGACCCATACCCGGACGGCCACGCTCGGCCTGTTCCTCGGCCTGGCGTTGGCGATCGGCTCGCTCCTCCTCACCAGCGCCGCCGCCCGCCGCTTCTTCACCTGGGCGGTGGTGTGCGCCACGGTGGCCGCGGTGGGGTTCGCCTCCGTGCTCCAGGCGTGGTTCCTGCGCGGACAGAGCAAGGAGAACTTCTCCAGCCTCACCGGCCGGGCCAAGGTCTGGGACGCCCTGCTGGCCGCACCCCGGACGACCGGGGAGAAGTGGTTCGGCGTGGGTCTGGGCGACAAGTCGTTCGGCGGGCTGCCGATCGACAACAGCTGGCTGGCCGTCTACAACGAACAGGGTCTGGTCGGCGTCACCCTCGTCGCGGCGATCGTCATCGTGCTGGGCGGCGTCGCGTTGCTGCGGCCACCGTCGCTGCAGAGGGCCTGCGCGATCTTTCTGATCAGCTACTGCGCGATCGCGTCGTACACCGAGGCCGGTCTTGGCGACGCCTCGCCGTATCTGCTGCATCTGGCCCTGGCCGCCGCGCTGTTGGCGACACCCGCCGCGGCCGCTCCGCGCGCGACGCCCGACCCCCCTCGACGACACATTCCGCGCTGGGCCCGGAGAACGGAGGTTCCTTGAGCATGCACGTCCTCGTGGTGCACAACCGCTACGCCTCGGCGCAGCCGAGCGGGGAGAACAAGGTCGTCGACCAGGAGGTGGAACTGCTGCGCGCGGCCGGCCATCGGGTCGGGGTGTTCGAGCGGCGCAGCGACGACATCGCCGCCCGGTCCCTCCTCGGCAAGGCCGCGGTGCCGCTCCTGGTGCCGTGGAACCCGGCGGTCCGCGCGGAGCTCGCCGCCCGGCTGCGCACCGAGCGGCCGGACGTGGTCCACGTCCACAACGTCTTTCCGCTCCTGTCGCCCGCGGTGCTCGCCGCCTGCGCCGACGCCCGCGTGCCCGCCGTCGCCACGCTGCACAACTACACCCAGGTCTGCTCGCCCGGCACGCTGCAGCGGAACGGCCGGCCGTGCGCCGAGTGCGTAGGCTCCGCGCCACTGCCCGCCGTCCGGCACGGCTGCTACCGCAGTTCCCGCCTCGCGACGGTGCCGCTCGCGGTCAGCCTGTCGGTCAACCGGCGGCGATGGTGGTCCGGCGTGGAGCGGTTCTTCTGCATCTCCGCGGCGCAGCGCGACGTCCTGGTGCGGGCCGGCATGCCGGCCGAGCGGCTGGCGGTGAAGCACAACTTCGTGCCCGACCCGGGCGCCTGCCGAGTGGGCGGGGGAGAGCATCTGCTCTATCTCGGCCGGCTCGCGGAGGCCAAGGGCGTACGGCTGCTCATGGCCGCGTGGGACGAGATCGCGGCGAGCGGCGGTGTGGGCGTACCGCTCGTGATCGCCGGTGCGGGGCCGCTGGAGCGAGAGGTGACCGGCTGGGCGGCGGGCCGGGACGACGTGGCTTTCGTCGGCCTGTTGGACCCGGGGGAGTGCCGGAAGGCCATCGTGCGATCGGTCGCCGTGGTGGCTCCCTCGACCTGGCAGGAGGCGTTCGGCCTGGTGGTCGTGGAGGCGATGGCGGCCGGGGTCCCGGCCGTCGCCGCCGGTCACGGCGCCTTCGTCGAACTCGTCGAGGACGGCGTGACGGGGCTGCTGCACCAGCCGGGCGAGCCCGCCTCGGTCGCGGCCTGCCTGCGCCGGATCGCGGCCGAGCCGGTCCTGGGCCGGGAGATGGGCCAGGCGGCCCGGCTCCGTTACGAACAGGGTTTCAGCCCGGCCGTCGGGTTGGAGCGCCTGGTGGAGGAGTACCGCACCGCGATCGCGGGTCGGTCAGCACTGACTCGCGGCGGGGACTCCCGCGCGAGCAGGGGGGATGGGGACAGTAGATGACACGATGCCGACTCTGCGGCTCGGAAGCGATGGCGAGCGTCCTCGACCTCGGGGCGACGCCACCATGTGAGAGCTTTCTCGCCGCGGACCAACTGGACCAGCCGGAACCGGCGTACCCGCTGCACCTGCGGGTCTGCGCCGACTGCTGGCTGGCGCAGATCCCGCCGCTGATCACGCCGGAGGAGACGTTCAAGGAGTACGCGTACTTCTCCTCGTTCTCGACCTCCTGGGTGGAGCACGCGCGCACGTTCGTCGGCGACGCCGTACAGCGGCTGGGTCTCGGCACCGACGCCTTCGTGGTCGAGGTCGCGAGCAACGACGGGTACCTGCTGAGGCATGTGGTGGACCGCGGGATCCGCTGCCTCGGCATCGAGCCGTCGGTCAACGTCGGCGCTACGGCGCGGGACGCGGGTGTGCCCACGCTCACGGAGTTCCTGAGCCCTGACACCGGCGCCGCTGTCCGCGCAGAGCACGGCCCGGCGGACCTGGTCGTGGCCAACAACGTGTACGCGCACATCCCCGACGTGGTCGGGTTCACCCGGGGGCTGCGCGCCCTGGTCGCCGACGACGGCTGGGTCTCCATCGAGGTGCAGCACCTGCTGACCCTGATCGAGGAGAACCAGTACGACACGATCTACCACGAGCACTTCCAGTACTACACGGTCGCGTCCGCCACCCGGGCGCTGGCGAGCGGCGGACTCGCGCTCGTGGACGTCGAGCTGCTGCCCACGCACGGCGGTTCCATCCGGCTGTGGGCCCGGCCGGCCGAGGTGGCCGGCGAGCCGACTTCGAGGGTGGCCGACGTACTGGCCCGGGAGAAGGCCGCAGGGCTCCAGGAGCTGTCCGGGTACACCGAGTTCTCCGCCCGGGTGGCCAAGGTGCGCCGGGATCTGCTGCGGTTCCTCATCGAGGCGGCCGAGCGCGGCGAGACGGTCGTCGGCTACGGCGCCCCGGGCAAGGGCAACACCCTGCTCAACCACTGCGGCATCCGGCCCGATCTGCTCCCGTACACGGTCGACCGCAACCCCTACAAGCACGGCAGGTTCACCCCGGGCGCCCGCATCCCGATCCTGCCGCCCGAGCGGATCGCCGCCGACAAGCCGGACTACGTGCTCGTCCTCCCGTGGAACCTGCGGGCCGAGCTGGTCGAGCAGCTGTCCTTCGTGCACGACTGGGGCGGCCGGCTGGTCTTTCCCATCCCGGAACTGAGCATTGCCGAGGTCGCGTCTTCAAGGGGCACAGTATGAAGGTCGTTCTGTTCTGCGGCGGTTACGGGATGCGGATGCGGAGCGGTGCCGCGGACGACGTGCCCAAGCCGATGGCGATGGTCGGCCCCAGGCCGCTGATCTGGCACGTCATGCGCTACTACGCGCACTTCGGGCACACGGAGTTCATCCTGTGCCTCGGGTACGGGGCTCACCACATCAAGGACTTCTTCCTCAACTACGAGGAGACGACGTCCAACGACTTCGTGCTGCGAGGTGGGCGGACCGAGCTGCTGTCCACCGACATCTCGGACTGGACGATCACGTTCGCGCAGACCGGCGTCGAGTCGCCGATCGGGGAGCGGCTGCGCCGGGTGCGGCACCACCTGGACGGCGACGAGATGTTCCTCGCCAACTACGCCGACGTGCTCACCGACGCCCCGCTGCCGGAGATGATCGACCGGTTCGCCCGGCGCGACGCCGGTGCGTCGATGATGGTGGTGCCGCCGCAGTCCTCGTTCCACTGCGTGGACCTGGGCGACGACGGCCTGGTGGGAGGCATCACCGCGGTGAGCGAACTGCCACTGTGGGAGAACGGCGGCTATTTCGTGCTCCGGCAGGAGGTCTTCGACCACATCCCGGAGAACGGGGACCTGGTCGCCGACGGATGCGCCCAACTGGCCAAGCGCGGCCGGCTGGTGGCGCACCAGCACCGCGGCTTCTGGAAGCCGACCGACACCGTGAAGGAGCGGGCCGCGCTCGACGAGGCCTACGCCCGGGGCGACCGCCCGTGGGCCGTATGGGAACGAGACGGTGCGGGGGCGAGGGCGTGATCCGTCTCCACACCGGGCGCCTGGACCGGATCGTCGCCATGGGCGCGCACTGCGACGACATCGCCATCGGCGCCGGTGGCACGCTGCTCGCGCTGTGCCGCGCGCGGCCGGGCGTCCGCGTCGACGCGCTGGTGCTCACCGGCGGTGGCAGCGAGCGGGAGCGGGAGGAGCGGGCCGCGCTCGCCGCCTTCTGCCCGGACGCCGACCTGCGGCTGACCGTGCACAAGCTCCCCGACGGCCGGCTGCCCGCGCACTGGGAAGAGGCCAAGGCCGCCGTCGAGGAACTGCGCGCGCGGACCGAGCCGGATCTGGTGCTGGCGCCGCGCACCGATGACGCGCACCAGGATCACCGCGGCCTGGCAAAGCTGATACCCACCGCCTTCCGCGACCACCTCGTGCTCGGCTACGAGATCGTCAAGTGGGACGGCGACCTCGGCCGCCTCGCGGTGTACCAGCCACTGTCGCCGGAGGTCGCCGAAGAGAAGGTGCGGCTGCTGCAGGAGCACTACCCCTCGCAGCGGCACCGGCCCTGGTACGACCGGGAGGCCTTCCTCGGCCTCGCCCGGATCCGCGGCATCGAATGCCACGAGCGATACGCCGAAGCGTTCGCCGTCACCAAACTCACGCTCAACCTGGGGGGTTGAACCTTGCGCGTACTGCTGACCGGACACCAGGGCTATCTGGGAACCGTCATGGCCCCGGCCCTCGCCGCCGCCGGGCACGAGGTCGTCGGCCTCGACGCCGGCCTGTTCGCCGACTGCGTCCTCGGCCCGCCGCCCGCGGACCCGCAGGGGCATCGGGTGGACCTGCGCGACGTCACGGCCGAACACGTGGCCGGGGCCGACGCCGTGATCCACCTGGCCGCGCTCTCCAACGACCCGCTGGGATCGCTGGCGCCGGAGCTCACCCACGACATCAACCACCACGCGTCCGTGCGGCTGGCCCGGCTGGCCCGCGACGCCGGAGTGCGGCGCTTCCTGTACGCGTCGACCTGCTCGGTCTACGGCGCCGCCGGCGGCGACGACCTGGTGGCCGAGGACGCCGCGCTGCGCCCGGTGACGCCGTACGCGGAGTCCAAGGTGCGGGTGGAGGACGACCTGCACGACCTGGCCGACGGCGACTTCAGCCCGGTGTTCATGCGCAACGCCACCGCCTTCGGCCACTCGCCCCGGCTGCGTGCCGACATCGTGCTGAACAACCTGGTCGGCCACGCGCTGCTGTCCGGCGAGGTGCTGGTGCTCTCCGACGGCACCCCCTGGCGCCCGCTGGTGCACGCCGTCGACATCGCACGGGCCTTCACGGCCGCGCTGACCGCGCCGCGGGAGGCGGTGCACGACCGGGCGTTCAACATCGGAAGCGAGACCAACAACGTCACGGTTGCCGAGATCGCCGGGCAGGTCGCCGAGGCGGTGTCCGGCTCCAAGGTGGTGATCACCGGGGAGACCGGTGCCGATCCGCGTTCGTACCGGGTGGACTTCTCCCGGTTCCGCGCCGCGATACCCGGCTTCGACTGCGAGTGGACGGTGAAGCGGGGCGCGCTCGAACTCGCCGACGCCTACCGGGAACACGGGCTGACCCGGGAGGACTTCGAGCAGCGCTTCACCCGCCTTGCCGTACTGCGCGCGGCGTCCGACGCCGGCACCGTCGACGACACCCTGCGGTGGCGCCGGTGACTGAGCACGGCGATGAGATGTACGCGCTGGTGGAGCGGCTGTACCCGCTCTGCCGGAGCATCACGGGCGACGGTGTGCGCGCCACCCTGGAGATCGTCGGCGAGTACGTCCCGCTGAAGGTGCACGAGGTGCCGACCGGGACCCAGGTGCTCGACTGGACGGTGCCGCAGGAGTGGAACATCCGGGACGCGTACATCGCCGACCCCGCAGGCAACCGGGTCGTCGACTTCCGGGCGTCCAGCCTGCATGTGCTCGGCTACAGCGTGCCGGTGTCGGCGACCATGCCGCTGGCCGAGCTGCGCGAACACCTGCACACCCTGCCGGACCACCCGGCCTGGGTGCCGTACCGCACCAGCTACTACCAGCCGCAATGGGGGTTCTGCCTGGCCCAGGAGACCCTGGACGCGCTGCCGGACGGCGAGTACGAGGTGTGCGTCGACTCCACACTCACCGATGGCCACCTCACCTACGCCGAGCACATCGTCCCCGGGCAGATCGCCGACGAGGTGATCGTCTCCTGCCACGTCTGCCACCCGTCGCTGGCCAACGACAACATGGCCGGTGTCGCGGTGGCGACGTTCCTGGCGCGGGCGCTGGCGGAGCAGACGCCGTACTACACCTACCGGTTCATCTTCGCCCCCGGCACCATCGGGGCGATCACCTGGCTGGCCCGCAACGCGGAGCGGATCGACCGGGTCAAGCACGGGCTGGTGCTGGCCTGCGCCGGGGACCGGGGACACCTCACGTACAAACAGAGCAGGCGCGGCGACGCGGAGATCGACCGGGTGATGCGGCATGTGCTGGCCGCCTCCGAACGCCCGCACCGCGTCGCCGAGTTCACCCCGTACGGCTACGACGAGCGGCAGTTCTGCTCGCCCGGGTTCGATCTCGGCGTCGGCTCGCTCACCCGGACCCCGTACGCGGGCTACCCCGAGTACCACACCTCGGCGGACAACCTGGACTTCGTCTCCCCGGAGGCGATGGCGGACACGCTCGCCGTCTGCCGCGAGGCGTTCGCCGTCCTGGACCGCGACCGGCGGTACCTCAACCTCAGCCCCTATGGCGAACCACAGCTGGGCCGACGCGGGCTGTACGACTCGCTCGGCGGCCGCAGCGACGCCAAGCAGGCCCAGATGGCCATGCTCTGGGTGCTCAACCTCTCCGACGGCGAGCACAGTCTGCTGGACGTCGCCGAGCGGTCCGGGCTGCCGTTCGACACCGTCGCCGACGCGGCCGGCGCCCTGCACGGCGCCGGGCTGATCAAGGCATGACGCCGATGCCCACCGAGGGGGAGAAGCCGCGGACAACGGCGCCACCGCCCCGATCCGCCAAGCGGGCCCTCGTCGGCCGGCTGTCTTGGGGACTGGCCGACCAGGCGGCCTCCAGCATGTCCAACTTCGCGGTGGGCATCTACGTGGCCCGCTCGCTGGGGGTGACCGCGTTCGGCGTGTTCAGCCTGGCCTGGGTGACCTACGGCGTGGTACTCAACATCTCCCGCGGGCTGGCCACCGATCCGCTCGTGGTGCGCTTCAGCGGCGTGTCGGACGCGTCCTGGCGCGGGGCGGTGGCCCGGTCGTCGGGTACCGCACTCGGCGTAGGCGCGGCCATCGGCGCGGGGTGTCTGGTGGTCGGGCCGGCCCTCGGCGGCCGCGTGGGGCCCGCGTTCGTCTGCCTCGGCGTCGTGCTGCCGGGGCTGCTTCTGCAGGACGCCTGGCGGTTCTCGTTCTTCGCCGCCGGTGCCGGGCGGAAGGCGTGTCTCAACGACGTCGTGTGGGGCGTCGCGCTCGTCCCGGCCATGATCGTGGCGGCCCGCGCGGGCAGCGTGGCCGCCTTCGTGCTCGCCTGGGGCGCGTCCGCCACGGTGGCGGCGGGGTACGGCTACCTCCAGTCCGGTATCCGGCCCCGGGTGACCGGGGCGCGCGGGTGGCTCCGCGAGCAGCGCGATCTCGGCTACCGGTACCTGGTCGAGAACACCTGCCTCAGCGGCGCGAGCCAGCTGCGGGCGTACGGGCTCGGCGCGATCGTCGGGGTCGGCGCGGTGGGCGCGGTGCGGGGCGCCGAGCTCCTGCTCGGCCCGTTCCTCGCCGTGCTGATGGGCCTTTCGCTGGTCACCGTCCCGGAGGCGGCGCGGGTGCTGCGGCGGACCCCGCACCGCCTTGGCGCGTTCTGCCTTCTGCTGGGTGGCGGGCAGGCCGTCGGCGCGCTGCTCTGGGGCGGGGCGCTGCTGCTGATGCCGGACCGGCTCGGCGAGTTCGTGCTCGGCGGTGTCTGGCACTCCGCCGCACAGCTCATCGTGCCGGTCACCCTCGGCGTCGCGGGCGCCGGGCTCGGCACCGGCGCGGCGGCCGGGCTGCGCGCGCTCGGCGCCGCCCGGCGCAGCCTGCGCTCCCAGCTGTTCGCCTCCGCCTGCTATGTCAGCGGCGGGCTCGGCGGGGCGGCCGTCGCCGGCACGGTCGGCTCGGCCTGGTGCGTCGCCGCCGCGACCGTCAGCGGCTCGGCCGTGTGGTGGCTGCAACTGCGGTCCGCCCTGCGCGAGCGCCGCCACCACCCCATCCCCGAAGTGAGGACCCCATGACCGCCCATCCCCGGTTGAGCATCGGCCTGCCCGTGTACAACGGCGAGGAGTACCTGGCCGAGTCGCTCGACGCCCTGCTCGGCCAGACCTACGAGGACTTCGAGCTGGTCATCTCCGACAACGCCTCGACCGACGGGACCGAGGACATCTGCCGCAAGTACGCCGCGCAGGACGCGCGCATCCGCTACCTCCGGCTGCCCCGGAACGTCGGCGCCACGCCGAACCACAACCGGGTGTTCGCCGAGTGCCGTGGCGAGCTGTTCAAGTGGGCCTCGCACGACGACCTTTATGCCCGCGATCTGCTGCGGGCTTGCGTCCAGGCGCTGGACGAGCGGCCGGACGTGATCCTCGCACACGCCGACCAGGCGGTCATCGACGGCGACGGCCAGGTGAAGGTCCCGTACGAGTACACGCTCGCCACCGGCTCACCGCACCCGCCGGAGCGCTTCCGCAGCATGCTGTTCGAGCCCGGCGGTGACGACTTCTACGGGGTGATCCGGGCCGACGCGCTGCGCCGGGTGAAGCCGATGGACAGCTACCACCACGCGGACCGCACGTTCGTCGCCGAGATCGCCCTGCACGGGCGCTTCCACCAGGTGCCGGAGCTGCTGTACTTCCGCCGCGACCACCCCACCCGCGCCGAGCGGGCGAACCCGGGCAAGCGCTCCCGGTGCGTCAACCTGGACCCGCGCCGGGCGGGCCCGCTGCACCCGACGCCCCGGCTGCTCGCCGAGTACGTCTGGGGCTTCGCCTCGGCGATCCGGCGGGCCCCGTTGTCCGCGGCCGACCGGCGCGCGTGCTACCGCCACCTGGCCGCATGGATGACCAGCCGGGTCCGGCCGGGCGCCGGTGAGCGGGTCGAGGACCGCGCCCCGGTCGACCCGGCCAAGCTGACCGTCTCCGTCGACGCCCTCGTCGCGGGCCGTGAGGGGCGGCGGGCATGAGGACGGCGACACGTGTGGGGGTGTTCGGCCTGCTCGGCTCCGGCAACCTCGGCAACGACGGGTCGCTCGAGGCCATGCTCGGCTACCTCCGCACCGAGCACCCGGAGGCGGTCGTGGACGCGCTGTGCGGGGGACCCGAGGCCGTGGCGACCCGGTTCGGGATCCCCGCCACGCGGCTGCACTGGTACCGCGGGGAGTACCGGACCGCGTCGCGTGCGGGCGCGATCGCGGCGAAGGGTCTGGGCAAACTCCTCGATGTCTTCCGCACCGCTGCCTGGGTGCGCCGGCACGACGTGGTGATCGTGCCGGGCATGGGCGTCCTGGAGGCCACGCTGCCGCTGCGGCCGTGGGGCTTCCCGTACTCGCTGTTCCTGCTCTGCGCGAGTGGCCGGCTGCTGCGCACCCGGGTCGCGCTGGTCGGCGTCGGCGCCGCCGAGATCGGCAATCGGCCGACCCGGGCCCTGGTGCGCTGGTCGGCGCGGCTGGCCGCGTACCGGTCGTACCGGGACACCCAGTCCCGCGACGCGATGCGGGCGATGGGTGTGGACACCGCGCGCGACGAGGTCTACCCCGACCTCGCGTTCGCGCTGCCGACGCCGCGGGAATGGGGTATCCCCCGCTCGGAGCTTGTCGGAGAGCTCGGGGAAGCGCCCTCGGGTTCGGGATCGCCGGGCCCGGTCTGTCTCGGTGTCATGGACTTCCACGGCGGCAACGACGACCGCGCCCAAGCCGACGAGATATACCGGCGCTACCTCGACGGGACGATCCGGTTCGTCCGTGCGCTGGTCGAGGAGGGCAGACCGGTCCGGCTGCTCACCGGTGACGACTGCGACGCGTCGGTGGTCGCCGCCATCCTCGACGCGGTGGACTCAGCCCTGGTCACCGCTGCCGAACCGGCCTCACTGGCCGACCTGATGAACGAGATGGCGGCTGCCGACACCGTCGTGGCGGTCCGGTACCACAACCTGATCTGCGCGCTGAAGACCGGCACGCCGGTGCTGGCCCTCTGCTATGCGGCGAAGAGCGACGCGCTCATGGACCGGATGGGCCTCGGCGCGTACTGCCACCCGGCGCGCGCGGTCGACGCCGACCGGCTGCTCGAACAATTCAGGGACCTGGAGAAGCACTCGGCCGAGCTGCGGCACACCCTCGCCGAGCGGAACCGGGCCGCCGCACAGCAACTCGACCACCAGTTCACCGCGTTGACCGCGGCCCTGTTCCCGACGACGGACCACACACCCGCCCACACGCATCGGGAGGCTCGATGAAGGCGACCGAAGTCCCGGAGATCGCCGGCGCGTACCTGTTCGAGCCGACCCCGTACGCCGACGAACGCGGCTTCTTCTGCCGCACCTTCGACGCCGACGTGGTCCGCTCGGTGGGCCTCGACCCGCACGCCTTCGTCCAGGACAGCCTGTCCCGCTCGGTCCGTGGCGTACTGCGCGGCCTGCACCTGCGCTCCGGCGCCGGTGAGGCCAAGCTGGTGCGGTGCTCGTACGGGAGGATCTTCGACGTCGTCGTGGATCTGCGGCCGGACTCGCCGACGTACCTGGGCCGGGCCTTCTTCGAACTGTCCGGCGAGACGCAGACGACCCTGTACATCCCGGCGGGCTGCGCGCACGGCTTCCAGGCGCTGACCGAGACCGCCGACACCTCGTACCGGATCGACCGCCCGCACGATCCGGCGGAGGACGTGACGATCGCCTTCGACGACCCGGAGCTCGCCATCGGCTGGCCGCTGCCGGTCACATCGATGTCCCGG
Organism: Streptomyces iranensis; assembly: GCF_017874715.1. Classification (GTDB taxonomy): domain Bacteria; phylum Actinomycetota; class Actinomycetes; order Streptomycetales; family Streptomycetaceae; genus Streptomyces; species Streptomyces iranensis. Next base: position 77,714 of record NZ_JAGGLR010000037.1, read on the forward strand.
CGGGACCGGGAGGCGCCGAGCCTCGCCGAGGTCCTGAAGCACATGGAAAGGTGAAGTCGGCTTGGAAACCGAAGAGTTCCTCCTGCCCCGGTCGCGACTGGCGAACGAGCGGCTGCACGCCATGATCCCCGGGGGCGCGCACACCTACGCCAAGGGCGACGACCAGTACCCCGAGAACCTGGCCCCGGTCATCAGCCACGGCCGCGGTGCCCATGTGTGGGACATCGACGGCAACCGCTACGTCGAGTACGGCTCCGGCCTGCGGTCGGTCAGCCTCGGCCACGCCCACCCACGGGTGATCGAGGCGGTGCGGCGGGAACTCGACCGCGGCAGCAACTTCGCCCGGCCGTCCATCGTGGAGGTCGAAGCCGCGGAACGCTTCCTGGCCACGGTGCCGACCGCCGAGATGGTGAAGTTCGCGAAGAACGGCTCCGACGCCACCACCGCCGCGGTGCGCCTCGCCCGCGCCGCCACCGGGCGCCCGCGGGTGGCCATCTGCGCCGACCATCCGTTCTTCTCCGTCGACGACTGGTTCATCGGCACCACGCCGATGTCCGCCGGTGTTCCGGCGGCGACCAACGAGCTCACCGTGGCGTTCCCTTACGGGGACCTGGCCGCCACGGAGGAACTGCTCACCCGGTACCAGGACGAGGTCGCCTGCCTGATCCTCGAACCCGCCACCGTCGAGCCGCCGCCCGGCTATCTCGCCGGTCTGCGCGAGCTGGCCGACCGGCACGGCTGCGTACTGATCTTCGATGAGATGATCACCGGCTTCCGCTGGTCAGAGGCGGGCGCCCAGGGCCTGTACGGCGTCGTCCCCGACCTCTCCACGTTCGGCAAGGCCCTGGGCAACGGATTCGCCGTCTCCGCGCTGGCCGGGCGCCGCGATCTGATGGAGCGGGGCGGCTTGCGCCACTCCGGCGACCGGGTGTTCCTGCTGTCCACCACGCACGGTGCGGAAACGCACTCGCTGGCCGCCGCGATGGCCGTGCAAACCACCTACGCCGAAGAGGGCATCACCGCCCAACTGCACGTCCTCGGCGAGCGGTTGGCGGCGGGCGTCCGCGAGGTGGCGGCGGGTATGGGCGTCGGCGACCACATTGTCGTCCGGGGCCGGGCCAGCAACCTGGTCTTCGCCACCCTCGACGAGAACGGGCAGCCGTCGCAGCGGTACCGCACCCTGTTCCTGCGCCGGCTCCTCGCGGGCGGGGTGCTGGCCCCGTCGTTCGTGGTGAGCAGCGCGCTCAGCGACGCCGACATCGATCACACCGTCGATGTGGTGGCCCAGGCATGTGCGGTGTACCGGAAGGCACTGGACGCCGCCGACCCCACCCCCTGGCTGGCCGGACGACCGGTGAAGCCCGTATTCCGCCGCTTGGCGTGACGTGATGTGACGTGACGTCGTGACATGACATGACATGACGTGGCGTCAGCGGCGCTTCCACCGACGGGCGTCGGCCATGCGATCGACCAGCCACGCGGTCGCCGGAGTCACCGCCAGCGCGGTGCACCAGCCCCCGAGGACGTCGGTCGGATAGTGCGCGCCCAGGGCTACCTGCGCCCATCCCATCGCGGCGCCGGCCACGAGCGCCGCGGCGAGCACGAGTGACGTGCCGACCGTCCCGCCGAGGCCGAACCGGCCGGTCGCGAGCAGCGCCACGATGAGGGCGAGTGCGGTGAAGAAGGCGGTGTGCCCGCTCGGATAGGACAGGTTGCCGTCGCCGTGGATGGTGCGTCCCACCAGATGCTTGAGCAGCGTCGCCGTCCCCACGGACACGGTGGCGCCGACAACGACGAGCACCGCCGCGCGAGTACGCCGAAGCAGCAGGCAGCCCGCCACAGCGGCCACGATCAGCGTGGCCGCTCCGGCGGGTTCCCCCAAGAAGTCCACGGCCAGAGCGACGCGCCTCCAGGGTGGCCGCACACTGTCCGCCGTCGGCTGGATGATCCACCTGTCCACCCCGCCGGGCTCGCCGTGGCCGGCGTACAGGACCCCGAGCACGCCGACCACCAGGGCGGCGAGGGCCGAGATCGGCCCGAGCCGCGCGCGCAGCGACCGGGGCAGCACTTCAAGCGCGAACCGGGTGGGGCCGACTTCCAGGTCCGCTCCGGTCAGGCGATCCAACGCGAGCCCCCCGTCGTGTCCGACGCACCCTCCAGCGACCTGACCGCCCTGCGGACACCCGCTCCTGGCCCGTACGACTCCGCGGGAGCCGTCAGCCGGTGTGACCCCGAACTCATCGGTTTGTCATCCTACCGGTAGCTCGTCGATCCCGGCGGTAGAGATCAACGCCGTGGCGGCCGACGTCGCGCCGCCTGAGCCGATCGCGCCGGTTCGGCGCGGTCATCGCCCATCACAAGATCAGCCCGGCGCGCAGGTCGTCCGCGAAGCCGGTCGTGTCCGTGAGTCCGAAGGCCACGCGCTGGAGCAGGAATCCGTGCAGCAGCCCCATCACCACGCGGGCTCCGCGGTCCGGGTCCACGGCGGCGGGCACCGCGCCCGCGGCCCGGCCACGGCGCAGCGCGTCGGCGATACTGGCCCGGACCTTCTCGAAGCCCTCCGCGGCCGGGCCACGCACCTCGTCGTTGCGCAGCACCTCCGACCACGCCTGCACGACGCAGCGCAGCAGCTCGTCGACTGCGACCGTATGCCCCGCGGCGTCCCGCACTGTCTCGCCGCTGATCGTGTCGAGCGCGGCGGCCACCAGCCCCGCGACGGTCGGGGTGCGAGCGGAAGCAACATGATCAGAGCTCGCCTGGACATCCGCGTGATCCTCTCAGCGCTTCGCCTGGCGGCGTCCCGAGGTCGAGCCGTACGTCATCCGGCGGGTTCGATACGGAGGACGGCGGCGGTGTTGTGGATCTCGACGACCTTCAGGCTCATGGCGTCGTTGATGGTCGCGGCGGGTCCCTTGCCGCAGTTCAGTCCGACGCCGCCTCCGCCCTCCGATGACACGCCGCCGCCACCGGAACAGCCCGAAACGCTGAAGCCCGAACCCGTCAGCTGCGCGGCCATCTTGACCTCGCTGCCAGTGATCGCCGTCACCTTGACCTGCCCGAGGCCGTACTTCGCCGGCACTGTCAGGACGTCCCCCTCGGCGACCTCGATCTCGCACGTCCCGTCAGCGCACGGCCCGGTCGGCGAGGGCGACGGCGTGGCCGTCTCCGTGGGAGTCGGCGCGGAGTCGGAGGCCGACGAGCCGGAGTTGGACCCGCTGGGCCGGCCCTTCGCGGGGGACCCGTCCGAAGAATCCGAGGAACACGACGTGAGAGCGGCGAACACGACGGCGACAGCGACGGCGAGGACGGCGCTGGATGACGTTCTATGCATCATGGCCCCATGAAACCCCGCCCCGACCGGGACCCCTCCCGCCGTGCGTCGCAGGGGTGATCGGGCGCCTACTGGCCCGGGAACGGTCCGGATCTCGGAGGGGTGCGCATGCGGAGCCGTGCTGCCGCCTCGGACACCGCCGCTCACGCGGAGTCGATGCCGACCACGCCCACCGCCGATACCGGGACACGTTCACCCGTGAGGAAGGCGTGACGTGCGTGGGAGTCGTGAAGAGTTCGCGCGCGAATCTCGGGATTTGGTTACGGGAGCGGAAGACTTGGAGGGCTCACTCGGCGCTTCGAACAGGTCGGGCGCCGACCCATGCGAGGGGAGACCGGTCAACGATGTTCACTCTGGTACGGAGCAGAGTACGGACGGCCGCGTTAGCGCTCTCGGCGGTCGCGGCCCTCGCCTTCGGCGGGACCGCCGCGACCGCCGCAACCGGCGCGGCAGCGGCCCCCGCTCCCGCGAAACAGGGGCCGACCTCGGTGGCGTACGTCGAGGTGAACAACAACAGCATGCGCAACGTCGGCAAATACACCCTCGCCAACGGCGGCGGCAACGTCTTCGACGTCGCCGTGATCTTCGCGGCGAACATCAACTACGACACGGGTACGAAGGCGGCGTATCTGCACTTCAACGAGAACGTGCAGCGCGTCCTCGACAACGCCGCCACGGAGATACGGCCGTTGCAGCAGAAGGGCATCAAGGTCGTCCTCTCGGTGCTCGGCAACCACCAGGGCGCGGGCTTCGCCAACTTCCCTTCCCAGCAAGAGGCTTCGGCGTTCGCGAAGAAACTGTCGGACACCGTGGCCAAGTACGGCCTCGATGGCATCGACTTCGACGACGAGTACGCGGATTACGGCAACAACGGCACAGGCCAGCCCAACGACAGCTCGTTCGTGCACCTGGTGACGGCGCTGCGCGCGAACATGCCGGACAAGATCATCAGCCTCTACAACATCGGCCCGGCCGCGTCGCGCCTCTCCTACGGCGGCGTCGACGTCTCGTCCAAGTTCGACTACGCCTGGAACCCGTACTACGGCACCTGGCAGGTTCCCCGCGTGGCACTGCCCAAGTCGAAGCTGTCGCCGGCGGCCGTCGAGATCGGCCGGACCTCGCAGAGCACGGCCGCCGACCTCGCCCGCCGCACCGTCAGCGAGGGGTACGGCGTCTATCTGACGTACAACCTCGACGGCGCCAATCGCAGCGCCGATGTCTCCGCGTTCACCAGGGAACTGTACGGCAGCGACGCCGTCTACACGCCGTAAGGCGACCGCACGCGGTGTTGTCTCACCTCACGGTGTGTACCCGATAGATGACGGTGCCTGACCGGGGCTGTTCCAGGTCAGGCACTGCGGGTGCCGACACTGAGTACCCTCGGTCAGGGCTCTGAGTGCCATGCGGGGAGCTAGTCGCCGCCCAAAGTCTTCTCGATCTTCTGCACCACGCGCCACATGGGAACGCTCCGTGGCGCCACCATCACGATCACGTCGTCCTCCGGCGCGGGCGCGGTGCCGCTCTCCGCGGATTCGCCGAGGCTGCCCCATGTCTGCCGGACGAAGGTCAGCGACTGATCCACCGCCTTCGCGGCATCGCCCTGCCCCCCGCCTCGCAGCCAGGTCCGCAGTCCGTTGTTGTGCGCGGCGACGACAGCCGCGGCCTGCACTTCGGCCCGAAGCGCTCCAACATGGTCCCCCGCGTACCGTTGCCGGAGGTAGTGGGCCAGGGTCCGTTCATAGCGGTGCACCACGGACAGTTCATAGCCGCGAAGGCTGGGCACTTCGCGCGTGAGCCGGTAGCGCTGCACGGAGAACTCGGGGTTCGCGGCATACATCCGCGTGACGAGGCGGGCCGCGTCACAGACCACGTCGAGCGGTTCGCCGGCGGTGCTCGTGGTGAGGAAAGCGCTCATTTCGGCCAGGCAGCGCTCATGCTCGGGGAAGACGACGTCTTCCTTGGACGGAAAGTAGCGGAAGAATGACCGGCGTCCCACTCCGGCCCGCGCCACGATGTCGTCCACTGTGGTCCGCTCGAAGCCGTGCACCAAGAAGAGCTGGAACGCCGCCTCGATGAGCGCCTCGCGCATGGGTGCCTTGTCGGACGGCTCGGGCCCGCTGACCGCCGCGGTTGCCTTGCCCTCGTCGCGTACGTCCGTCATGGAGGGAACCTAGCATCAGCACCAGCAATAGCTGACACTGAGTACCTTTACGTAGGGCACTGAGTGCCATACCCTCGTTCCGATGCTCCGCTGCGGCAGCGCAGGCATTCGGGGACCGTGAGGAGAGTGGGCGTGAGCTTGAGGATCGTTGTCTGTGTGAAGTACGTGCCCGACGCCACCGGCGACCGGCACTTCGCCGAGGACCTGACCGTTGATCGTGATGACGTGGACGGGCTGCTCTCGGAGCTGGATGAGTATGCGGTCGAGCAGGCCCTGCAGATCGCCGACGAGGCCGATGACGCCGAGATCACCGTGCTGACCGTGGGTCCGGAGGATGCCAAGGACGCGCTGCGCAAGGCGTTGTCGATGGGTGCGGACAAGGCTGTGCACGTCGAGGACGATGATCTGCACGGTACCGATGTGCTGGGGACCTCGCTGGTGCTGGCCAAGGCGGTCGAGAAGACCGGTTATGACCTGGTCGTGTGTGGTATGGCTTCCACGGACGGCACGATGGGTGTGCTGCCGGCGATGTTGGCGGAGCGTCTGGGTGTGCCGCAGGTGTCGCTGTTGTCGGAGGTGTCGGTCGAGGATGG
>NZ_JAGGLR010000038.1 GCF_017874715.1 Streptomyces iranensis
CAACGCCCACCGCGCGGGCACCGTCAAGGGTCTGGCCGCCGAGGTCGGCGCGTCCCTCACCTCGGGCGCCGTCATCTGCGAGATCAAGGACTGACGCGAAGATCGAGGACTGACGCGGAGATCGAGGACTGACGGGGAGATCGAGGGCCCACGCAAAGGTCGAGGGGCCGACGCAAAGGTCGACGGGCCGACCGCCCCATCACATGCCACATGCCCCATGACGGCGGGCCCCGGCCGAATCATCCGGCCGGGGCCCGCCGTCGTCGCGTACGGCCCGCTCAGCGGCCGTGCACCACGTCCTGCGGAAAGGTCAGCTGTCCGTTCATCCACCGCAGGGCGGTGGGCAGTTCGCGGCGCCAGGTGCGGAAGTTGTGGCTGCCCCGGTCCAGGATGATCGACTGCGCGCTCATCGGCGGCCGGACCGCGGCCAGGAAGTCGCGGGTGGCGCCGTAGTCGGGCTCGCCCCGGCGGCTGGAGGCCACCAGCACCGACACCTGCGGCTGGGGCAGATGGCGCAGCCGCCACAGCACATCGTGCTCCCGCTTCCTGCGCTCGCCCGCCGGGCCCCGGCCGAAGAGGTCGCCGGTGGTGGGGTCGTTGACCACGCGGTAGTCGGGCGACAGGGCCGCGGCCGCGCCGTAGACACGGGGATGGCGCAGGGTCAGCTGAAGGGCGCAGGTGCCGCCCGACGAGTAGCCCAGCACGCCCCAGGCGCTGGGGTCATGGCCGATCCGGTAGTGCGCCCGCAGTGCCTCCGGCAGGTCCCGGGCGAAGTACGTCTCGGCCTGGGGGCCGCCGGGGACGTCCACGCACTCGGTGTCGCGGGGCGGGGCGATGGTGGGCCGCACCATCACGATGACGGCCGGCTGCAGCACCCCGGTGCGGATCAGCCCGCCCGCGGTCTGGGGCAGCCGCAGATGCTGGGCCAGCAGGAAGGATCCGCCGGGGTAGCCGCTGATCGCCACGATCACGGGAAAGCGCTGCCGGGCATACTGGCGCTGGAAGTACTGGGGCGGCAGATAGACATACGCCGGGTTGGCCACCTGGCTGCGGCGGCCCAGGATCCGCACCGACTCGACCTTGCCCGCCTCGGCGGGCGGCCCGCTCGGCAGTCCGTGCACCGTGTTCAGCCCCTGCGGCGGGGCGGGCCGCACCAGACCGCCCGACTCCCCGACCGGCCCCGCGGCGCCGCCCTGCACATGGGACAGGGCCGCCGGTGCCGCATCGTCCTCGCCCAGCAGTTCGTCCCAGGACCCGTAGAACTGGAAGGTGCTGTTCACCGCGAGGGCCAGGGCGGCCACGATCGCGCACTGGGTCACGGCGAGGGCGGCCAGCCGGCCCGCCCAGGCCCGTACGCCCCGGCCCGCGAAGCGCGGCCACAGCCAGAGCGTCAGCCCCGCGCACGCCAGAGCGAGGGCGATCATCACATACTCGAGTGATCGACTGGTCAGTCCCATTGTTCTTCCACTCCGGCGCACCGCAACGCACTGTGCCGCCGCCCTGTTTGATGCCGCCTCCGGCACCCGCGTTGCCTGGCCAGGGCGTGCCTCCGGTCACGAAATGGCATGCTTGACTCACGGGCAGGCACGGCAGGGAGGACCGCGATGGCGATGGAGACAGCCACGGCGCAGACGCCACCGCGCCCCATGCGCGCCGACGCGCGCCGCAACTACGAGCGGCTGCTGGCCGAGGCGCGCACGGCCTTCACCCAGCACGGTACCGACGCCTCGCTGGAGGACATCGCACGCCGCGCGGGCGTCGGCATCGGCACGCTCTACCGCCACTTCCCGAACCGCACCGCGCTGATGGGCGCGGTCTTCCAGGGCGAGATATGCGCCCTGCTGGAGCGGTCGCGGGAGCTGGCCCAGGCGCCGCGGCCGTGTCAGGCGCTGATCGACTGGCTGCGCGCCATCGTGGACCACGCGAGCACCTACCGCGGGCTCTCCCAGGCCCTGATGGCGTGCTCGGGCGACGAGACCTCGGAGCTGTCCCGCGGCTGCGGTCTGCCGCTGCGCGAGGCGGGCAGCGAACTGCTCGCCCGCGCCCAGCAGAGCGGTGCCGTACGGTCCGGTGTGGTCATCGCCGATCTGATGCAGCTCACGAACGCGATCGCGCTGGCCGTGGAGCAGTCGCCGGACGACCCGGAGTTGGCCGACCGGCTGCTGGCGCTGGCCTTCACCGGACTCAAGGCCCGCTGACGCCCCCGGCGACCACTCGGTACGGGAGGTCCGGCGGACCGCGCGGCGGAGCGGCATATCGGCGCTTTCCGCTCCCCGCCCCTTCCCACGGCGTCGATATGCGGCTCCGCCGCATGGCAGGAGCTCCACCCCCAGGCCCCGGGGTCTGGGGCGGAGCCCCAGCTGAGGGAAGGGGCGGGGAGGGGAACAACCCGCCACAGGCATCACGATCCGGCGGCCAGTCGCTAGCGGCGGCGCGGCGCCAGGTCCGCCACCCGCCCCGGCTGCTGCTCCGCCAGCGGCACCGCCGTGCGCAGCTGGGCGGAGCCGGGCCCACCCGGCGGGTGGGGGTGGTTACGGCGAGGCCCCGGCAGCGGCAGGCCCTCCTCGCCGCCGCCACGGCCCTGCGACGGGCCCAGCCGCCCCGACTGCCGCCCCGCCGAACCGCCGCCCTCACCGCCCCCGGCCGGGCCGGACCCCGCGCCCGGCCCGGCCACGGCGATCTGAACCCCCTGGTCCGCGAGGGCCTGGAGCTCGGTCAGGGCACGGTCGTCATGGGCGGGCGGCTCATCGGTCACCAGCCGTGTGATCACATCGGTGGGCACCGTCTGGAACATGGTGTCGGTGCCCAGCTTCGTATGGTCGGCGAGCACGACCACCTCCGCCGCCGCCTGGACCAGCGCCCGGTCGACGCTGGCCGAGAGCATGTTGGAGGTGGACAGGCCGCGCTCGGCGGTCAGCCCGCTGCCGGACAGGAAGGCACGCGAGACCCGCAGCCCCTGCAGGGACTGCTCGGCGCCACTGCCGACCAGGGCGTAGTTGGAGCCGCGCAGGGTGCCGCCGGTCATCACGACCTCGACCCGGTTGGCATGTGCCAACGCCTGCGCGACCAGCAGGGAATTGGTGACCACGGTCAGCCCGGGAACCCGCGCGAGCCGGCGGGCCAGCTCCTGCGTAGTGGTCCCGGCGCCGACGACGACGGCCTCGCCCTCCTCGACGAGGCCGGCCGCGAGATCGGCGATGGCCGTCTTCTCCGCGGCCGCTAGATGGGATTTCTGCGGGAAGCCGGACTCCCTGGTGAATCCGCCCGGCAGCACCGCACCGCCGTGCCGGCGGTCGAGCAGTCCTTCTGCCTCCAGCGCCCGCACATCACGCCGGACGGTCACTTCGGAGGTCTGGACGACGCGGGCGAGCTCCCGGAGCGACACCGCTCCGTTCGCACGCACCATTTCAAGGATCAATTGGCGACGTTCTGCAGCGAACACGAAACTGACAGTAATGCCAACGACCGTCTGTTTTCAGCAGCTTGCACCAATTAGCAGAAGTTGTACATCTGTGAGGGCACGGAGTGCTATAAGGACCGGGTCTATGACTCTTCCTGAGTCTTCCGGGTGTGCAACTGCCGGGCCACCTCGGCGATCGAACCGGACAGCGACGGGTAGACCGTGAAGGCGTTGGCGATCTGCTCCACCGTCAGATTGTTGTCCACCGCCAGCGATATGGGGTGGATCAGCTCGCTCGCCCGCGGCGCGACCACCACACCGCCGACCACGATGCCGGTGCCCGGACGGCAGAAGATCTTCACGAAGCCGTCCCGGATGCCCTGCATCTTCGCCCGCGGATTGCGCAGCAGCGGCAGCTTCACCACCCGGGCGTCGATCTTCCCGCCGTCCACGTCCGCCTGCGAGTAGCCGACCGTGGCGATCTCCGGGTCCGTGAAGACATTCGCCGAGACCGTCTTCAGGTTCAGCGGGGTCACCGCGTCCCCGAGGAAGTGGTACATCGCGATCCGGCCCTGCATCGCCGCCACCGACGCCAGCGCCAGCACACCGGTGCAGTCACCGGCCGCGTAGATGCCCGGCGCGCTGGTCCGGGACACCTTGTCGGTCAGGATGTGCCCCGACTCCGCCAGCTTGATCCCGGCCTCCTCCAGGCCGATGTCCGCCGTGTTCGGGATCGAGCCGACCGCCATCAGACAGTGGGTGCCGGAGATGACCCGCCCGTCCGAGAGCGTGACCTCCACCCGGTCCCCGACCCGCTTGGCGGCCTGCGCCCGGGACCGGGACATCACGTTCATCCCCCGGCGCCGGAAGACGTCCTCCAGCACCGCCGCCGCGTCCGGGTCCTCGCCCGGCAGCACCCGGTCCCGGCTGGAGACCAGCGTGACCTTCGACCCCAGCGCCTGGTAGGCACCCGCGAACTCCGCGCCCGTGACACCGGAGCCGACCACGATCAGCTCCTGGGGGAGCTCGTCCAGGTCGTACACCTGCGTCCAGTTCAGGATCCGCTCACCGTCCGGCTCGGCGTCCGGGATCTCCCTCGGGTGAGCGCCCGTCGCCAGCAGCACCGCGTCCGCCACCAGCGTCTGCTCGCTGCCGTCCGCGGCCCGTACGACCACCCGCCGCGAACCGTCCAGCGACTGCTGCGGCTCCACCCGCGCGCGGCCGCGCATGACCCGGCCACCGGCCCGGGTGACCGAGGCCGTGATGTCGTGCGACTGGGCGAGCGCGAGCCGCTTCACCCGGCGGTTGACCTTGCCCAGATCCACGCCGACCACCCGGGCCGCCTGCTCCAGCGGCGGGGTGTCGTCGGCGACGATGATCCCCAGCTCCTCATAGGAGGAGTCGAAGGTCGTCATCACCTCAGCGGTGGCGATCAACGTCTTCGACGGCACGCAGTCGGTGAGCACCGACGCCCCGCCCAGACCGTCGCAATCGACGACGGTCACCTCCGCGCCGAGCTGCGCGGCGACCAGCGCCGCCTCATAGCCGCCGGGTCCGCCACCAATGATCACGATCCGAGTCACATGCTCCATTGTCCCGCACCGGTTCGAATGCCTTCAGCCCGGGGGGTTTCGCGGGGGCGACTGCCGTACGAAACCTCTCATCGAACCTCCTGCCAAACCTCCCGTCCCGAGGGCCGTTCCACCCCACTCCCGTACCCTCAGACCCATGTCGCTCTACGCCGCGTACGCCGGCAACCTCGACGCGCGGCTGATGTCCCGCCGCGCACCACACTCCCCGCTGCGCGGAACGGGCTGGCTGAACGGTTGGCGCCTCACCTTCGGCGGTGAGCAGATGGGCTGGGAAGGCGCCCTCCCCACGATTGTGGAGGCCCCGCGCTCCCAGGTCTTCGTCGCCCTCTACGACATCGCCCCCATGGACGAGGACTCCATGGACCGCTGGGAGGGCGTCGGCCTCGACATCTACCGCCGGATGCGGATCCGCGTCCACACGCTGGACGGCGACGAGGCAGCCTGGCTCTACGTCCTCAACGGCTACGAGGGCGGACTGCCGTCGGCCCGCTACCTGGGCGAGATCGCCGACGCGGCGGAGTCGGCGGGGGCGCCGCACGACTATGTGATGGAGCTGCGGAAGCGCCCTTGCTGAGTCCGGTGTTTCCGGTTGACCCGTTTGCCCCGGTTGCTCGGTTGGTTCGGTTCCCCGGGTGTCCCGGGTGCCCGGTTGCCGGGTTGGTTCGGTCCCCCGGTTGACCTGGTTGGCCCGGAGGCCCGAAGGCAACGCATGGGTCGGGCCGTGAGCCTTGCGGCAATGCAACGATCCGAACACCTCGGCGGGCTCCGTCTACGCGCGTAGGCAGTTACCGGCTACCCTCGTGCGCGTGAACGCATCAGTTTCTTGGGACAATCAGAGCGACCCACACGCCGCCGCCGACGCCGCCGCCACCCGCCTGCGCGAGCTGACCGGCGCGGAAACCCACGACGTCGCGCTGGTCCTGGGCTCCGGCTGGGTCCCCGCCACCGACGCCCTCGGGGCGCCCGAGCACGAGTTCCCCGTCACCGAGCTGCCCGGCTTCCCGCCGCCCGCCGTCGCGGGCCACGCGGGCCGGATCCGGTCGTACCGGATCAACGACAAGCGGGCGCTGGTCTTCCTCGGCCGTACGCACTACTACGAGGGGCGTGGTGTCGGCGCCGTCGCACACGGCGTACGCACCGCCGTCGCCGCGGGCTGCAAGACCATCATCCTCACCAACGGCTGCGGCGGCCTCCGCGAGGGCATGCGCCCCGGCCAGCCGGTACTGATCAGCGACCACATCAACCTCACGGCCACCTCACCGATCGTGGGCGCCAACTTCGTCGACCTCACCGACCTGTACTCGCCGCGGCTGCGTGCCCTGTGCCAGCAGGTCGACCCGACCCTGGAGGAGGGCGTCTACGCCCAGTTCCCCGGGCCGCACTACGAGACTCCGGCGGAGATCAACATGGCCCGCACGATAGGGGCCGACCTGGTGGGCATGTCCACCACCCTGGAGGCCATCGCGGCGCGCGAGGCGGGCGCGGAGGTTCTCGGCATCTCCCTGGTGACGAACCTCGCGGCCGGGATGACGGGCGAACCCCTCAACCACGAGGAGGTCCTCCAGGCGGGCCGCGACTCCGCCTCCCGCATGGGCAGCCTGCTGTCCCAGGTCCTCAACCGCCTCTGATCCCCGGGGCGCGGCGTCACGGCGCCCTGCGCGGGTACTCACCCCTTGGCTAACTGAACAGCGATGCGCAAGGTACGCGGGACGTGGCGGGGGCGCGGGCCGCGGGCGCGGTGCGGGCCGGGGCGCGAGTGCGGGACGGGCGGGCCGGGGTGCGGGCGCGGGGCGGGCCGGGGTGCGCGGTCGGTTGTGTGGTGGGTGCCGGGGGCGGGGCCTCCGGGGCGGCGCCCTGGACCGTATATTTACGGCGCCATTGACCGGGGACTTGCGTGGGCCGGAGATCGGCGCCACAAATACACGTAAGCGTCCAGGACACCGCCCCTCCGACCCCACCCCCTCCCGCCGTCCCGCGGCGAGCGGCGACCGACCGCCGGTGGCCCGAGCCTCTTCTCCGGCTCCGGATTCCCGGGTGCCGGATGCCCCCAGCCCCCTCCCGCCGTCCCACGGCTACCCGCGAGCGATACGGGCGCCCCATCCGTCTCCGGCTCGCCCGGGGGCGGCGACCACCCGCCGGTGGCACAAGCTCCCGCCCGGTTGGGGCCTGGTGGCGCCCCTGCCGTTCCTCGGCTACCTCCCCGCCCCCGAGGCCAGAGAAGGCTCGCCCTCGGCGGGCATGGATGTCGACGAGGCGCGAGGGACGGTGGCGCACCCAGCCCCCGGACGGTCCGGAAACCGGCCGGGGCTCGTGCCGCCGGGGGGCGGTCGCCGACGCTCGGGAGGGGGCGGGGTCGGAGGGGCGGGGTTCTGGACGCTTACGTGTATTTGTGGCGCCAATCTCCGGCCCACGCAAGCCCCCGGCCAATGGCGCCGTAAATATACGGTCCAGAGCCCCGCCCCGCAGGCCCCGCCCCCGCACCCGACCACGGACCCACCGCGCACCCCAGCAACCACCAACGCACCCGCACCACCGCACCCGCACCCCGCGCACCCCGCACCACCCATACGACCACCCCCCAGGAGGCCCCCATGGCCACGGAGCCCGATCTCATCGCCCAGGCTCGCGCATGGCTTGCCGAGGATCCCGATCCCGAGACGCGGGATGAGCTCGGGAAACTGCTCCAGGACGATGCCGTCGACGCGATCGCCGAGCGGTTCTCCGGCACGTTGCAGTTCGGCACCGCCGGTCTCCGGGGTGAGCTCGGGGCCGGGCCCATGCGGATGAACCGCGCCGTCGTCATCCGCGCCGCCGCCGGGCTCGCCGCGTATCTGCGCACGTATCACGGTCAGGACGGTCAAGGGCTCGTCGTCGTGGGGTACGACGCCCGCTACAAGAGCGCCGAGTTCGCCCGCGACACCGCCGCCGTCATGACCGGCGCAGGCTTCCGCGCCGCCGTTCTGCCCCGCCCCCTCCCCACGCCCGTGCTCGCGTTCGCCGTCCGCCACCTCGGCGCGATCGCCGGAGTCGAGGTCACCGCGAGCCACAACCCGCCGCGCGACAACGGCTACAAGGTCTACCTCGGCGACGGCTCCCAGATCGTGCCGCCCGCCGACGCCGAGATCGCCGCCGAGATCGAGGCGATCCGCAGCCTGGGCGACGTGCCCCGGCCCGAGACCGGATGGGAGACGCTGAACGACGACGTCCTGGAGGCGTACCTCGCGCGGACCGACGCCGTTCTCACCCCGGGTTCGCCCCGGAACGCCCGCGTCGTCTACACCCCGCTGCACGGCGTCGGCCGTGAGACCCTCACCGCCGCGTTCGCCCGCGCCGGGTTCCCCGAGCCCGCGGTCGTGCCCGAGCAGGCGGAGCCCGACCCGGCGTTCCCGACCGTCGCGTTCCCCAACCCGGAGGAGCCGGGGGCGATGGACCTGGCCTTCGCCACGGCCCGCAGGGTCGCGCCGGACATCATCATCGCCAACGACCCGGACGCCGACCGCTGCGCCGTCGCCATCCCCACGATCACGAACCCCACGGCCCCCACGGACGCCGCGAGCTGGCGGATGCTGCGCGGGGACGAGGTCGGCGCGCTCCTCGCCACCCACCTCGTTCACAAGCGCGCCCGCGGGGCCTTCGCGACCACGATCGTCTCCTCGTCGCTCCTGTCCCGGATCGCGGACGACGCCGGGCTGCCGTACGCCGAGACGCTGACCGGCTTCAAGTGGCTGGCCCGGGTGGACGGGCTGCGCTACGCGTACGAGGAGGCGCTCGGCTACTGCGTGGATCCGGAGGGCGTACGCGACAAGGACGGCATCACGGCCGCGCTGCTCGTGGCCGAGCTGACGTCGGAGCTCAAGGAACAGGGCCGCACCGTCGCAGATCTGTTGGACGACATCGCGGTGGCCCACGGCCTGCACGCCACCGACCAGCTCTCCGTCCGGGTCACCGACCTCTCCGTGATCGGCACCGCGATGAAGCGGCTGCGCGAACAGCCGCCCACCGGGCTCGCGGGGCTCGCCGTGACCTCGGCGGAGGATCTGACGCGGGGCACGGACACCCTGCCCCCGACGGACGGCCTGCGCTATCAGCTCGCCGGGAAGGGGAACGTTCGCGGCGCCCGTGTGGTCGTCCGGCCCAGCGGCACCGAGCCGAAGCTGAAGTGCTACCTGGAGGTGGCCGTCGACGTCCCCGCCGCCCACGCACTCACTCCGGCCCGCGCCACGGCGGACACCGTGCTGGCCGCGCTCAAGACGGACCTTTCGGCGGCGGCGGGAATCCAGCCCCCGGAAGCCGCCACCGCGGACGCGGACGCGGGCGTATCAGCTGCCGAGCCCGTCGCCGTCGCCCACGGCGATCAGTGACGGCGCCGGAGCGGCTCGGATCCGGCTGAGAAAAGGCCATGGACGACCGGGGGGCATCGCCCCGCACCCCGGGTACACGCTGTAGCGGAACGTGTCACACGGGCCGTCACGGTGACGACCGCCCCGTCCGGCCGTCGGCCCCGGTCCGTACTGATGGCCGCGTGGTCTCCGGCCCCGGCCGCCTGGCCCTCTGGGGGCGGGACGTGGGTGTCGCCGGGGGTGTGCTCGGCCCCCAGCGGCGGGCCAGGCACCCGACGGTCAGCCGGAATCAGGGCCACCCCAGCCCAAGCGGCCAGCCGGGGACCGGTAAACCGGACCCACCGGCCCAGCGGCCCGGCTCTCAGCCGATCGCCAGCATGACGCCCAACAGCACCGCGCCCGCCAGCGTCGGCGCGATCACCTCGAAGGCCCAGCGCACCTCCGGCGCCCCCTGGGCGCCCTCGCGCTCGGCGTTGAGTTCGGCCAACTCGCGCAGGTCGCCGATCGCCGCGTCGGAGGAGGCCCGGCGGTCCTCGTCGGGCCTGCCGGCCGCGACATGGGTGGACGCGGCGCCGAAGGGGTCCTCGGAGGCCGCCCTGGCCTGCTGCCGGGCGGCCCGCTTGCGCTGGCGCAGCGAGACCGGGATCGCCCACAGCTGGTACGTGGACCCGCCCGCGAGCACCTCGCTGGTGTACCCGGCGCGCAGCCCCTCGACCGAGGCCCAGGGGAGCGTGATCGTACGGAACGGGTTGCGGACGAGCAGCCGGTCCTGCCCCGCGTACACCGCCGGGCGCACCGTGAAGGCGATCACCACCGGCACCGCGAAGAACAGCCCGGCCAGCGCCAGCCACGGCGTCCGTCCCTCGCCCCGGACCATCGCGTCGATGCCGAGCCAGCTGCTGAGCCCGAGCAGCAGCACTCCGCCCGCGATACCGCTCGGGGAGCGGTAGATCCGGTCCGAGAAGGTCTCGGTCTCGGCATCGGAGGAAGCGGAGGAAGCGGAGCTGGAGGCAGCGGGGGCGGAGTCGTCGTCCGGGCTCGTCATGCGCCCGATTGTGCACCACACTCACGGGGCGGGGAGCGCCCAGGGCGGACGCGAGATCGCTCGCCTCCGGCCCCCGATCGATTCCAGGCCCGGGGGTGACATCCGACTACGCGCGTAGATATGCTCATCTGGTGACCATGCCCACCACAGTTCCCGCATACGGCAAAGAGGCCGCGGAGCGACTCGCGTCGATGGCGGACGTGACCGCCGGCGACGGCGCACTGCGCCGCTTCCTGCACGGCCTGCCGGGCGTCGACGCGGTCGGCCTGCAGGCCCGTGCCGCGACCCTCGGCACCCGCTCGATCAAGACCACGGCGAAGGCGTACGCCATCGACCTGGCGATCTCGATGATCGACCTGACGACCCTCGAGGGTGCCGACACCCCGGGCAAGGTCCGGGCGCTCTGCGCCAAGGGGATCAACCCCGACCCCACCGACCGCACCGCCCCGAAGGTCGCGGCGATCTGCGTCTACGGCGACATGGTGGCCACCGCCAAGGAGGCCCTGACCGGCAGCGGCATCCATGTGGCCGCCGTCGCCACCGCCTTTCCCTCCGGCCGGGCCTCGCTGCCGGTCAAGCTGGCCGACACCCGGGACGCGGTGGCCGCCGGGGCGGACGAGATCGACATGGTGATCGACCGCGGCGCCTTCCTCTCCGGCCGCTACCTCGACGTCTTCGAGGAGATCCGGCAGGTGAAGGAGGCGTGCGTCCGCGAGGACGGCAGCGGCACGGCGGCCCACCTCAAGGTCATCTTCGAGACCGGTGAGCTCCAGACGTACGACAACGTCCGCCGCGCCTCCTGGCTGGCGATGCTCGCGGGCGCGGACTTCATCAAGACCTCCACCGGCAAGGTGGCCGTCAACGCGACCCCGCCCGTCACCCTCGTCCTCCTGGAGGCGGTCCGCGACTTCCGCACCGCGGTCGGCGTACAGGTGGGCGTGAAGCCCGCGGGCGGCATCCGCACCTCCAAGGACGCGATCAAGTACCTGGTGATGGTCAACGAGACGCTGGGCGACGAGTGGCTCTCCCCGGAGTGGTTCCGCTTCGGCGCCTCCAGTCTGCTCAACGATCTGCTCATGCAGCGCCAGAAGCTGAGCACCGGCCGGTACTCCGGTCCCGACTACGTGACGGTGGACTGATACGCCATGCCAGTTTTCGAGTACGCACCCGCGCCCGAGTCCCGCGCGGTCGTCGACATCGCCCCGTCCTACGGCCTGTTCATCGACGGGGAGTTCACCGAGGCGGGCGACGGCAAGGTCTTCAAGACCCTCTCCCCCTCCTCCGAGGAGGCCCTCTCCGAGGTCGCCCAGGCGGGCGTCGAGGACGTGGACCGCGCGGTCAAGGCCGCCCGTAAGGCGTTCGAGACCTGGTCCGCGCTGCCCGGCGCGGAGCGCGCCAAGTACCTGTTCCGCATCGCGCGGATCATCCAGGAGCGCTCGCGGGAGCTGGCGGTCCTGGAGTCGCTGGACAACGGGAAGCCGATCCGCGAATCGCGGGACGCCGACCTGCCGCTGGTCGCCGCGCACTTCTTCTACTACGCGGGGTGGGCCGACAAGCTCGCGTACGCGGGCTATGGCGCCGATCCGCGACCATTGGGCGTCGCCGGTCAGATCATTCCCTGGAACTTCCCCCTCCTGATGCTGGCCTGGAAGATCGCTCCGGCGCTCGCCACCGGCAATACGGTCGTCCTCAAGCCCGCCGAGACCACGCCCCTGAGCGCCCTGTTCTTCGCGGACATCTGCCGTCAGGCGGGCCTGCCCAAGGGCGTGGTGAACATCGTCACCGGCGACGGCTCGACCGGCGCCGAGCTGGTCGCCCACCCCGGCATCGACAAGGTGGCCTTCACCGGCTCCACCGAGGTCGGCAAGGCCATCGCCCGTACGGTGGCCGGTACGAAGAAGAAGGTCACCCTCGAACTCGGGGGCAAGGCGGCGAACATCGTCTTCGACGACGCCCCCATCGACCAGGCGGTCGAGGGCATCATCGGCGGCATCTTCTTCAACCAGGGCCATGTCTGCTGCGCGGGCTCCCGCCTCCTGGTCCAGGAGTCCGTCCAGGACGAGCTGCTCGACGCGCTCAAGCGCCGGATGAGCACCCTGCGCGTCGGCGATCCGCTGGACAAGAACACCGACATCGGCGCCATCAACTCCGCCGAGCAGCTGGCCCGGATCCGTACCCTGGCCGACGCGGGCGAGGCCGAGGGCGCCGAGCGCTGGGCGCCGCAGTGCGAACTGCCCAGCTCCGGCTACTGGTTCGCGCCCACCCTCTTCACCGGCGTCACCCAGGCCCACCGGATCGCCCGTGAGGAGATCTTCGGCCCGGTGCTCTCGGTGCTCACCTTCCGCACCCCCGAAGAGGCCGTGGCCAAGGCCAACAACACGCCGTACGGGCTGTCGGCGGGCATCTGGACGGAGAAGGGCTCGCGCATCCTGTGGATGGCGAACAAGCTCCGGGCGGGCGTGGTGTGGTCCAACACCTTCAACAAGTTCGACCCGGCCTCCCCGTTCGGCGGCTACAAGGAGTCCGGATACGGCCGTGAAGGCGGTCGCCACGGCCTGGAGGCGTACCTCGATGTCTGACAACCGACTCTCCGTGCTCAAGACCTACAAGCTGTTCGTCGGGGGCAAGTTCCCCCGGTCCGAGAGCGGGCGGGTGTACGAGGTGACCGACGCAAAGGGCAAGTGGCTGGCCAACGCCCCGCTGGCCTCCCGCAAGGACGCCCGGGACGCGGTCGTCGCCGCGCGCAAGGCGTTCGGCGGCTGGTCGGGGGCCACCGCCTACAACCGGGGCCAGATCCTCTACCGCGTCGCCGAGATGCTGGAGGGCCGCCGCGACCAGTTCGTCCACGAGGTCGCCGACGCCGGGGGCGTTTCGAAGTCCAAGGCCACCGCGCAGGTGGACGCGGCGATCGACCGCTGGGTCTGGTACGCGGGCTGGTCCGACAAGACAACCCAGATCGCCGGGTCCGCCAACCCCGTGGCCGGGCCGTACTTCAACCTCTCCTCCCCCGAGCCGACCGGCGTGGTCGCGCTCCTCGCGCCCCAGGACTCCTCCTTCCTGGGCCTGGTGTCGGTGATCGCCCCGGCGATCGTCACCGGGAACACGACCATCGTCATCGCCGCCGAGGGCGCCCCGCTCCCCGCCCTCTCCCTCGCCGAGGTTCTCGCCACCTCCGACCTCCCGGGCGGCGTGGTCAACGTCCTGTCCGGCCGCACGGCGGAGATCGCCGCCCCGCTGGCCGCGCACCAGGACGTGAACGCGATCGACCTCGCCGGCGCGGACCCGGAGCTCGCGACCGAACTGGAGAAGGCCGCCGCGGAGAACCTCAAGCGCGTCCTGCGTCCACAGCCTGTGGATTGGACCGCCGACCCCGGCACCGGCCGCCTCCTCACCTTCCTGGAGACCAAAACCGTCTGGCACCCGATGGGCGCCTAGCCCGACGGCCGAGTCCCCCCGCCCCCGGGGGCCGGGGGCCGGTGAGCTGACCGCGACGTCGGCCCGCTAACCGGCCCGGCCACCAACCACGCCGCCTGCAACGCGGTGCTCGAGTGGCCACCGGCGAGCAGGGGGCCAGTGCACCCGCGGGACGGCATCCGCGTCGCCATCTGCCGACCAGCACCGACGACCGGATCCAGGTCAGCCGACACCCGGACGGCCCCCAGGAGCCCCCACCACGGCACCCGCCCCACAAGCCGGCGGCCGTGCACCGTTCGCGACGGCCGGCAAGGGCGTGATCACCTGCGCCGGCGAGCTGATCGCGGTCCGTACGCCGGCGCGGCGGGTGGGCGCGTGGGCTTCCGCGCACACCCTGGACCCACCCCCGCCCCCTCTTCCGCACCGAGCGCCCCCGCACCGTCCGCATCCCGGACATCGCGGCAGCATTTTTCGTCGCACATATTGTCAACAATTTCATCGACAGTTAGGTTGCGAGGAACCGCACGCCACGAAGGAACAGCGAATGATCATCGACTGCCATGGCCACTACACCACCGCGCCCCCGGCGCTGGAGGCATGGCGCACCCAGCAGATCGACGGACTCACCGACCCCGCCCGCACCCCCTCCCGCACCGATCTCCGCATCGGCGACGACGAGCTGCGCCGGAGCATCGAGCCGAATCAGCTCCGGCTGATGGACGAGCGCGGCATCGACCTGACGGTCTTCTCGCCCCGGGCGTCCTTCATGGCCCACCACATCGGCGATCTCCACACCTCCTCCGAGTGGGCGGCGCTCTGCAACGAGCTCTGCTTCCGCGTCGGCGAGCTCTACCCGGAGCGCTTCGCCCCCGCCGCGATGCTTCCGCAGTCGCCGGGCGTCGACCCGGTCACCTGCGTGCCCGAACTCGTCCGCTGTGTGGAGGAGTACGGGGCCGTGGCCGTCAACCTCAACCCCGACCCCTCGGGCGGCCACTGGACGGCCCCGCCGCTGACCGACCGCTCGTGGTACCCGATCTACGAAAAGCTGGTGGAGTACGACGTCCCGGCGATGGTGCACGTGAGCACCAGCGTGAACCCCGCCTTCCACACCACCGGGGCGCACTACCTCAACGCCGATACGACGGTGTTCATGCAGCTGGTGCAGGGCGATCTGTTCGCCGACTTCCCCACCCTTCGGCTGATCATCCCGCATGGCGGCGGGGCCGTTCCGTATCACTGGGGCCGGTTCCGCGGACTGGCGATGGCCCTGGGCAAGCCGCCCCTGGAGGAGCATGTCCTGGACAATGTCTTCTTCGACACCTGCGTCTATCACCAGCCCGGTATCGACCTGCTCTTCGACGTCGTCCCGGCCCGGAACATCCTCTTCGCCTCGGAGATGATCGGCGCCGTCCGCGACATCGACCCCCGGACCGGTCGGCACTTCGACGACACCCGCCGCTACGCCGAGGCCACCGGGCTCGACGCGGACGAGCTGACCGGCGTCTTCGAGCACAATGCCCGCACCGTCTACCCCCGACTGGACGCCCTGCTGACGAAACAGGGCCGCTGAGATGACGCGCACGTCCGTCGATTCGCCCCGGGTTCCCAACGACCGCAGGGCCGCCCACCCGCCCAGAGGAGCCCTCATGAGCACGCTCTCCCCCAAGACCCCGGGCTGGCTGGACTGGCATCCCGACCCGTCCCGGCCCGCCTTCGCCCTGCCGCCGGGCACCGTCGACACCCACTGCCATGTCTTCGGCCCGCAGGCCGCGTTCCCCTTCGCGCCCGAGCGGAAGTACACGCCCTGCGACGGCGGCAAGGACGACCTCTTCGCCCTCCGCGACCATCTCGGGGTCGCCCGCAATGTGATCGTCCAGGCGACCTGTCACGGCGCGGACAACAGCGCCATGGTCGACGCCGTCCAGGCGTCCGGCAGCCGGGCGCGTGGCATCGCGACCGTACGCCCGGAGGTCACCGACGCCGAGCTGCGCCGGCTCGACGCGGCGGGGGTGCGCGGGGTGCGCTTCACCTTCCTGAGGCGGCTGGCCGACGCCGCGCCCCAGGACGCGCTGGCCGCCGTCGCCCGGCGGATCGCCCCGCTCGGCTGGCATGTCGTCCTCTACTTCGAAAGCGCCGACCTGCCCGAGCTGGAACGTTTCTTCAGCTCCCTGCCCACCCCGCTCGTCGTGGATCACATGGGACGGCCGGACGTGACCGAACCGGCGGACGGGCCGGACTTCACCCGCTTCCTGCGGTTCGCCGAACGCAATGACGTATGGGTCAAGGTCACCTGCCCCGAGCGCCTCAGCGTCACCGGCCCCCCGGCCCTGAACGCCGAGCCGCACCCGTACGCCGATGTGGTGCCCTTCGCCCGCCGCGCGATCGAGGAGTTCCCCGACCGGGTGCTGTGGGGCACGGACTGGCCGCATCCCAACCTCACCGCCCATATGCCCGACGACGGGCTGCTGGCCGACTACGTGCCCCAGGTGGCGGTCACCGCCGAGCAGCGGCGGAAGCTGCTGGTCGACAATCCCATGCGGCTCTACTGGCCCGGCGAAGGCGCCTGACCCCGGTCCACCCCCGCCCCCCGCTCCGTCCCCCTCCCCGCCTCTTCGACAAGGGCCGCCCATGCAGCACTCCAACGCGGTGAACCGGCTGGACAGACTCCCCATCTCCCGGTTCCACAAGATCACCTTGCTGGCCGTCTCGTTCGCCTACTTCTTCGAGTTCGCGGACATCAACACCTTCGCCACCACCGCTCCCCAGCTCATCGACCTCTGGGGCATCACGGTCGACCAGATCGCCTACGTCACCTCGCTGTCGTTCGTCGGCATGTTCATCGGCTCCGTGGTCGCGAGCACCCTCGCCGACCGCTGGGGCCGCAGGAAGGCGCTGATCCAGACCACGCTGTGTTTCGGGGTCTTCTCGCTCGCCTCCGCCTTCGCCTGGGACGTCGTCTCCCTGGGCGTCTTCCGGGTGCTGACCTCGGCGGGGCTGTCCGCGATGACCGTCGTGGCGGTGATCTACGTCAACGAGATGTATCCGTCCGCCGTACGCGGCAAGTACCAGGCGTACGCCATCGTCATAGGCATCTGCGGCACCCCGGCCACCAACCTCATCGCCAGCGCCGTCGTACCGCTCAGCGACTGGTCCTGGCGGCTGGTCTATCTGTGGGGCTCGCTCGGCCTCCTCTTCGTCCTCTTCACCCGGCATCTGAAGGAGTCCCCCCGCTGGCACGAGAGCAGGGGCGAGTACGACGCGGCGGAGACGGTCCTCGGCGAGATCGAGGCCCGGGTCGCCGCCGAGAAGGGCCCGCTGCCCGAGCCCGCGCCGCCGATCGACGAGACCCGCCCCGCCAAGGCGTCGCCTCGCCTCCTCCTGAAGAGGAAGTACCTCGGGCCGACCGCGCTGCTCACCGTCCTGTGGGTGACCCAGACCATCGGCTTCTTCGGCTACTCCAGCTGGGCGCCCACCCTGCTGGCCAAGGAGGGCTTCAGCGTCGAGAAGTCGGTCTTCTACGTGGCCCTCACCACCGTGGGCGCGCCGCTCGGCTCGTTCCTGGCCTCCCTGGTCACCGACCGGTTCGAACGCAAATGGTGTCTGGTGGCCTTCGGCGCGGTGATCGCGCTGTGCGGTCTGCTGTACGGGCTGACCTTCAACCCGGCCCTGATCGTGGTCTTCGGCTTCCTGGTGAACCTCTTCGAGCGCGGCTACACGGCCCTGGGGTACGCCTACTCGCCCGAGCTGTTCGACACCCGCGGCCGCTCGCTGGGGACGGGCGTCTCCTACGGGCTCGGGCGGCTCTCGAACGCCGCGGGGCCGCTGATCATCGCGGCCCTCTACCACGGCACCGGCTATCAGAGCGTCTTCTTCTTCATCGCGGGCACCTGGCTCCTGGGCTCCCTCGTCCTGGCGGTCTTCGGCCCCCGGACCCGCCCGGCCCGTACCGCGGCGGCGGAACGGCCACGCGCGGTCGTCTGACGGCGGCCGGGGCCATATGGGCGGTCAGCTCGACGGTCACGCGGGGGTCACGCGGGGGAAAGGATGCGTCACACTGGTGTTCCGTGACCAGCCAACCGCCTTCCGCCCGTGTCGTCCTGCTCTCCGGCCCCTCGGGTTCGGGCAAGTCCTCCCTCGCGGCCCGCACCGGGCTGCCCGTGCTCAACCTCGACGACTTCTACAAGGAGGGCGGCGACCCGACGCTCCCCCAACTCCCCGACGGCGGGGGCGCCGACTGGGACTCACTGCTGTCCTGGGACGCGGACGCGGCGGTCGCGGCCATCGAGGAGCTGTGCCGTACGTCCGGTACGACCGTGCCGCTGTACGACATCGCCACCAGCGCCCGCGTCGGCGAGGAGGCGCTGGGCATCGGGCGGTCGCCGCTGTTCATCGCCGAGGGGATCTTCGCCGCCGACATCGTCGGGCGGTGTGCCGACCTCGGGGTGCTCGCGGACGCGATCTGTCTGCGCGGCCGCCCGTCCACCACGTTCCGGCGCAGGCTGCTGCGCGATCTGCGGGAGGGCCGTAAGCCCGCGCTCTATCTGCTGCGGCGCGGCTGGCGGCTGATGCGCGCGGAGCGCGGGATCGTGGCCCGGCAGACGACATTGGGCGCGTACGCGTGCGGCAAGGACGTGGCGCTGGGCCGGATAGCGGCGGCGGGAGAGCGGATCCCCGTCTCCGGCCAGAAGGCGTCCGTATAGCCACGTAGCCAAACGTAGCCACACGGCCAACGCAGCCACTCAGCCAACGCAGTCACGCAGCCAACGCAGCCAAAAAGGTGCGAGGCCGGACATCCCCCCTCGGCTGTCCGGCCTCGCACCTGTTTCCCCCGTGCTCCCCCGATTTCTCCCTCCCATTTCCCCCGTATCCCCCGATTTTCCCCCGCCTTCGATCGTCCCCGTCGCCGTCAGGCGACCAGTTCGCCGAAGGACTCCTCCTCGTCACGGCCGAAGCTCAGGCTCTCGTCCTCGCGCAGCCGGCGCAGCGAGCGCCAGATGCTGCTCTTGACCGTTCCGACGCTGATGTTCAGAATGTCCGCGATTTCCGGATCCGTCCGGCCCTCGTAGTAACGCAGCACCAGCATCGTGCGCTGCAGCTCGGGGAGCCGGGCCAGGGCCTGCCACAGCACGGTGCGCAGCTCGGTGCCGCGCATCGCGTCGTGGTCGCCGACCGTCTCCGGCAGCTCCTCGGTCGGGTACTCGTTGAGCTTCCGCCGACGCCAGGCGCTGATGTGCAGATTGGTCATGGTGCGGCGCAGATAGCCGCCGACCGCCGCCTTGTCGCTGATCCGGTCCCAGGCCCGGTAGGTCGAGAACAGCGCGCTCTGCAGCAGGTCCTCGGCCTCGAAGCGGTCCCCGGTCAGGTGGTAGGCGGTTGCGTACAGGGAGGCGCGGCGCTCCTGGACATAGGCGGTGAACTCCGCCTCCGACGTGGTGCGCCGCTCCCCCTCTGCCTCCCCGTACGAGCCACCCCCGTGGCCCCCCGGTCCCCCGCTGTCCCCCCCGAGGCCGTGACCGGCCTCCTTGTCCCCCGTGATCGCGTCAATGGCCACCATGTAAGGAGGCCGCTGACGCCCGGCGCCGCGAGCGCACCCCCGCCCGCTCACGGCACCGGACTTCTCATTGCCCCGCCCGGCGTCGTGGAGGCGCGTGCGAACTGCGCTGGTGGTGGAGAAGTGCAGTGTGCTCATTTCGCGCCCCCCGTCGATGGAGCCTGGTCGGTCTGGCTTCTGGCTGCCCCGGCCGGTGGTGTTCCGCCCGGTGCACAGAAGACTTTGCCGGGCCAGTTTCATCGGGGTGTCTGTCGACTGTCACAGGCTCGTCACAGGCGATCGAGCCGATAAACCCCTGACGGTCGAACTACAGGCCCCTTGTAGGCCAGAATGACCAACGTGCCTTTCCTGTTGCTGATCGAGGACGACGACGCCATCCGCACGGCCCTCGAACTCTCGCTGTCTCGCCAGGGCCACCGTGTGGCGACCGCGGCGACGGGCGAGGACGGCCTGAAACTGCTGCGTGAGCAGCGGCCGGATCTGATCGTGCTCGATGTGATGCTGCCCGGGATCGACGGCTTCGAGGTGTGCCGCCGGATCCGCCGTACCGACCAGTTGCCGATCATCCTGCTGACCGCGCGCAGCGACGACATCGACGTCGTGGTGGGCCTGGAGTCCGGTGCCGACGACTATGTGGTCAAACCCGTCCAGGGCCGGGTGCTGGACGCCCGGATCCGTGCGGTGCTGCGGCGTGGCGAGCGGGAGGCCAATGACTCCGCGGCCTTCGGCAATCTGCTGATCGACCGCGCGGCCATGACGGTCACCAAGAACGGCGAGGACCTCCAGCTCACCCCCACCGAGCTGCGGCTTCTGCTGGAGCTCAGCCGCCGTCCGGGGCAGGCGCTGTCCCGGCAGCAGCTGCTGCGGCTGGTGTGGGAGCACGACTACCTCGGGGACTCGCGGCTGGTCGACGCATGCGTACAGCGGCTGCGCGCGAAGGTGGAGGACGTGCCGTCGTCGCCGACGCTGATCCGTACGGTGCGCGGGGTCGGATACCGGCTGGACACGCCACAGTGAGCAGCCCGGTGAGCACTACGGTGTGCCGCACGCACGGGGGCGGAGAAGTACGGAATTGAGCGCAGTGAGCGACAAGCCCGGTCGGGCCCGGGGCTGGGCCGCGGGGCTCTTGCGGTGGTTCAGCCTCCGGCTGCGGCTGATGCTGGTCTTCGGCCTGGTGGCGCTGACCGCCGCCGTGTCCGCCTCCGCCATCGCGTACTGGCTGAACCGGGACGCGGTGCTCACCCGCACCCAGGACGCGGCGCTGGACGAGTTCCGCAAGGCCCTGAAGGACGACACCGATCCGTTGCCCTCCGTCCCCACCTGTTCCGAATTGCGGGAGGCGGCGGGTCGTATGGCGGACAACACCCAGAAGTACGAGGTGCTGCTGATCACCCGGACGAAGGACGCCGGAAGCTGTCCGGCGGCCTCGGACAAGGATCTGTTCACGCTCGATGTGGTGCCCTCCTCGCTGCGGCGCGCGGTGGACCAGAAGCGCCCGGTGGGCAAGGGGAACACCTCCCCGTACCACCTCTACTGGCAGCGGATCACGCTGGGCGGCACCCCGTATCTGGTCGGCGGGGCCAAGGTGAACGGCGGCGGGCCGACCGGCTACCTGCTCAAATCCCTGGACACCGAGCGCCAGGATCTGAACTCCCTGGCCTGGTCGCTGGGGATCGCCACCGGGCTCGCGCTGATCGGCGCGGCGCTGCTGGCGCAGGCCGCCGCGGCCACGGTGCTGCGGCCGGTGCAGCGGCTCGGGGAGGCGGCGCACCGGCTGGGCGAGGGACATCTCGACACCCGGCTGCAGGTCTCCGGCTCCGATGAGCTGGCCAATCTCTCCCACACCTTCAACCGGGCCGCGGAGCGGCTGCAGAAGCGGGTGGCGGAGCTGTCGGGGCGGGAGGCGTCCAGCCGGCGCTTCGTCGCGGACATGTCGCATGAGCTGCGGACGCCGCTCACCGCGATCACGGCCGTCACGGAGGTGCTGGAGGAGGAGGCCGATTCGCTCGACCCGATGATCGCTCCGGCGGTGCAGCTGGTGGTGAGCGAGACCCGGCGGCTGAACGACCTGGTGGAGAACCTGATGGAGGTGACCCGCTTCGACGCGGGCACGGCCCGGCTGGTGCTCGACGATGTCGATGTCGCCGACCAGGTGACGGCGTGCATCGACGCCCGCGCCTGGCTGGACGCGGTGGAGCTGGACGCGGCGCGCGGGATCGTGGCCCGGCTGGATCCCCGGCGGCTGGATGTGATCCTGGCGAATCTGATCGGGAACGCGCTCAAGCACGGCGGCTCGCCGGTGCGGGTCTCGGTGCGCACCGACGGCGATGAGCTGCTGATCAAGGTCCGGGACCACGGTCCTGGCATCCCCGAGGATGTGCTGCCGCATGTCTTCGACCGCTTCTACAAGGCGAGCGCGTCCCGCCCCCGCTCGGAGGGCAGCGGGCTCGGGCTGTCGATCGCGATGGAGAACGCGCATATCCACGGCGGCGACATCAGCGCCGCGAACTCGCCGGAGGGCGGCGCGGTCTTTACACTGCGGCTGCCGATGGACACCTCACGGACCGCCTCCGACGAGGCCGAGGACGAGCGCGATCACGATCACGACCGAGACGGCTCCTCCGGGGGCGATCGCGACGGCGGCGGGTCCAAGGGCAAGGGCACCGGCACGGGCCGGGACGAGGAGGGCAGGCCATGAGCGCGCGCTGGACCCGGTCGGCCGCCCTCCTGCTGACCGGCGCGGTCGCGCTGCTGGCGGCCGGGTGCGGGATACGGGGCACCTCGGTGCCGGTGGACGCCGGGGCCGCGCCCTCGCGGGCGTCGTGCCGGACACCGGAGTCGGAGCGGGCCGTCGAGGGGATGGGCAGGGGCTCCGTACGGATCTATCTGCTGTGCTCCTCACGGATCCTGTCGGTGAGCCGGACCACCCGGCAGGGCGACGAGAAGACGTCCCGGGAGCCGGTGCGGGTCGCCCAGGCGCTGCTGGAGCAGCTGCGGCTGCCGCCGGCGGCGGCCGAGGTGTCGGCCGGGTTCTCCACGGCGGTCGAGGACTGGGTGGAGATCTCCGGTCCGGCCAAGGGCGACCCGGACAGCGCGCTGCGGCTGAACCGGCCACCGGAGGAGATCCAGTCCCTGGCGCTCGCCCAGATCGTCTGCACCTTCGCGGACACCACGGTGGCCGGCGACGACGGCAAGGTGGTGCTCGGCGGCCCGGACAGCCAGCGGGATCCGCTCAAGGCGTACCAGTGCACCGAGGAGATGCGCCGCAATCCGACGATCGCGGTCAACTCCGGGGTCCTGGTGTCCTGATTCGTTACCTGTCGGTACCGCCCCGTCCCAGGTCGGCGACTTGTCGGTAACAAGGTGCTGACCAGCGGGGCGGGGGCGGAACCGCGACCCCCGCGTGCGGCGTCCTGATTTTCGTGCAGGGTCCTTTCGGCCGCAGGGCCGCCTTCCGCTACCGCGTCGCGGGCTTCGTGCTTCTCGTGGCACACCTCTCGTTCGTCTGCTGGCTGACCCTGCGACCGGTGAACGTCCCCTGGGTGTCCGCGGCGACCCTCGAACCACTGGCCACCATCCGCGCCGATCTGGCGCTCAGCCCCTGGTCGGCCGCCCGTTCCATCGGGGGCGGGCTGCTGCTGCTCGCACCGCTGGGGGTGCTGCTGCCGCTGGCCGCTGGCCGGGTGGAGGCGTATCCGCTGGCCTCGCTGGTCCGTACGGCCTTCACGGGGGCGATGGCGGCCATGGGGTTCGCGCTGCTGCGCAGCGAGGTGACCGGGCAGATCATGAACGTGGACACGGTGCTGCTGAACACCGTCGGGGTCGCCCTCGCGCATGTGCTGGTGGTCCCCGCCGTACGGGCGTGGCTCCGCCGCCGGGCCGACCGGGGCCGGGTGGCCCCCCTCCCCCGGAACGACGGCGCCCAGGCCCCGACCCCGACGATTCCCAGGGTCGGGATCGCACCGTGGAGCGACGTCTCCTCCAGCTCGCGGACATAGCGTTGAGGACATCGGGAACCAGCTCTTCCCGAGCCCACCCGACGACGAGGAGTGCCCATCATGGCCGCACCGCTGGTCCGCCCCCGCCACGACAAGAAGATTGCCGGTGTCTGCGCCGGTCTCGCCCGGCGCTTCGGGACCACCCCGACGACGATGCGGGTGCTCTTCGTGGTGTCGTGTCTGCTGCCGGGGCCGCAGTTCCTGCTCTATCTCGCGCTGTGGGTCCTGCTTCCGGCGGAGGACGCCTACCGCGAGGCGTGGTGACCCGGCGCGCCGACGCCACGGCGTAACCCCGCATAGGTACCCCATAAGGAAATGGCCGGGCCGCACACCCCCTTCGGGATGTGCGGCCCGGCGGTGTGCCCAGGTGGGATTCAGCCCAGCTTGATGAGGCCGCCGGTCGGCAGATTCCCCAGCGGGAGCTGCCCCAGCATGCCCTGGGCGGGCTTGGCCTGGGGGGCGGCGGGCTTCGCCGCGGGCTGGCCGGCGGTTGGCTGCCCCGGGGCGGCGACACGGCCCGCGGAGCCACCGGGGACCGGCGCCGCGGACGCGGCACTGCCTCCGGCGACGACGGCGGCGGCACCGAGGGCAATGACACCGAGAGTCTTGAGGGTTCCCTGCTTCATCAGAAATCTGTCCTTGAGACGGGGGCTTGACCGATACGGAAACGTAGCCATGGATTTCGGCTGCCCGCAAACACCGAAAACGGCCTTCGCTGCTCCGCCCAGATCGTGTGCCGGACGCGCCCGCTCAGTCGCTCTCGGGCACGGAATCCCTGGTCACAGCCGACGCGGAGGCCACATTGCGGAACAGCCATTCGGACTTCAACTCGGCGTATCCGGGCTTGATCACGTCATTGATCATCGCCAGACGTTCGTCAAAAGGAATGAAGGCCGATTTCATCGCATTGACCGTGAACCATTGCATGTCGTCAAGCGTGTAATGGAACGTTGATACAAGATGCTGGAATTCTCCGCTCATGCTCGTCCCGCTCATCAGACGATTATCCGTATTCACGGTGGCGCGGAAATGCAGTCGGCGGAGCAGTCCGATGGGGTGCTCGGCATAGGAACTGGCCGCGCCGGTCTGGAGGTTGGAGGTCGGGCACAGCTCCAGCGGGATGCG
This sequence comes from Streptomyces iranensis, assembly GCF_017874715.1. Classification (GTDB taxonomy): domain Bacteria; phylum Actinomycetota; class Actinomycetes; order Streptomycetales; family Streptomycetaceae; genus Streptomyces; species Streptomyces iranensis. The sequence continues at coordinate 24,466 of NZ_JAGGLR010000038.1, forward strand.
CTTGTCGCGGACGTACGAGGCGAGGCGGCCGAGGGAGAGGGAGCCGTCGTCGCCGACCTCGATGTCGTCGATGATGCGGACGCCGTGGCCCAGCCGGTCGGCGCCGCACCACTGGAGCGCCTGCCAGATGGACGGCAGCCCGAACGCCTCGCCCGCGTGGATCGTGAAGTGGTTGTTCTCCCGCTTCAGATACTCGAAGGCGTCCAGGTGTCGGGTGGGCGGGAAACCGGCCTCGGCGCCCGCGATGTCGAAGCCGACCACGCCCAGGTCGCGGTAGCGGTTGGCGAGTTCGGCGATCTCCAGGGCGCGGGCCGCGTGGCGCATCGCGGTCAGCAGCGCGCCGACGCGGATGCGGTGGCCGTTCTCCCAGGCCCGGCGCTCACCCTCGCGGAAGCCCTCGTTGACCGCCTCCACGACCTGCTCCAGGGTCAGCCCGCCCTCCAGGTGCTGCTCGGGGGCGTAGCGGATCTCGGCGTAGACGACACCGTCCTCGGCGAGGTCCTCGGCGCATTCGGCGGCGACCCTGACGAGCGCGTCGCGGGTCTGCATCACACCGACGGTGTGGGAGAACGTCTCCAGATAGCGCTCCAGCGACCCGGAGTCCGCCGCCTCGCGGAACCAGATGCCCAGCTTGTCGGGCTCGGTCTCCGGGAGCGCGTCGTACCCGGTCTCCCTGGCGAGGTCGACGATGGTGGCCGGGCGCAGCCCACCGTCGAGGTGGTCGTGCAGCAGCACCTTGGGCGCGCGGCGGATCTGTTCGGGGGTGGGCTCATGGGTGTGCTCGCTCGTCATCTGGGCAGCGTAGCCCCTACGCGCGTAGAACGTGCGGGATAGATACCCAACAGTGACCCGCACGGGTAGTGGAGTACACCAATCCTTCTGCGATCGTGTCGCCATGGCTCAGCAAGCGTTGCCCGAGCGGGGCGCACGGCTGGGGCGGCCGATGGGCGCGGCCGCCGCGCGAACGACCGTACATGGTGTGGTGCTGCTGCTCCCCGAGGGGGAGCCCAGCGGCACCAGACGGCCGTCCAGACTCTCGGTGGCCGCCACTCTGCCGCTGGCCCGGCGGCTGGTCCGGGCGGGCCGGGAGGAGGGGCTGGCCGCCCATGTCGTCCACTACCGGCGCCGGGGCTGGAACGGTGCGGCCGCCGACGCCGCGTCGGATACGGCGTGGGCCGTGGAGGAGGTGGTGCGGCGCTACGGCGACGTACCGGTCTGCCTCGTGGGCCACGGCATGGGCGGGCGCGCGGCTCTCCGCGCCGCCGGGCACGAAGCCGTCACCTCGGTGGTGGCGCTGGCGCCCTGGCTTCCGGCGCCGGACGAGGTGCTCGAACCCGAGCCGGTGAAACAGCTGGTCGGCCGGCAGGTGCTGATCGCCCACGGCACGAACGACGAGCGCACCGACCCCGATCTGTCCTACCGGCTGGCGGAACGGGCGAAGAAGGCCAACCGCGATGTGTGCCGCTTCGAGGTGCACACCGACGGGCACGGGCTGCATCAGCACCGCTCCGAGGTGCAGGCGCTGGCCGCGGACTTCCTCCTCGGCTCCCTCTTCCACTCCGGCTTCTCCCGCCCGGTGGCCGACGCGCTGGCGGCTCCCCCGCCGCTGGGCCTGCGGATGCCGCTGGCGGCGGGCTTCGGGGCGAACCTGGGCCGCTGAGTGCTTGGTTGTGCGGCTGGGGTGCGTCTTGGTTGTGCGGCTGGGGTGCGTCGAGGGCCGGGTTCGCTGTCGGGTGCGGCGCCGTCTCGCGCCTTCGGCGCCTTTGAGCAGCGGGGCAGGGTGTGGGGGGCGCGGGCCTCGCTGCCGGGCGCCGGGCCGGTGGGTGTGGGCGCCGGGGCGGCTTCCGTGCTCGATGGCCGAGGTCCCGCCGGACCCTCCCTCCGGGTACCCCTCCAAAAAACGCTTGATCTGACGCAACTAATTCATCAAGCGACTTTTAGGGGGTACCCCTCCGCTGTCCGGCATCGGCCCCGGGCCACCTTCGCCGCCACCGGCGCTCACCCCCACCGGCCCGGCACCCGGCGACGCGGGCCCGGCCCGGCACCCCCGACCCATGCTCAAATGCGCCGAAGGCGCGAGACGAAAGCCGCACCTGACCGAGCAGGCCCGCGCAGGCCCCCACGAACCGGGCCCGCACGGGCGAAGGGGCCGCCCCGCCGGACAGTGGCGGGGCGGCCCCTTCGGGCTTCAGGCGGTGCGCCCCGAAGGGGCGCGGGGCTGTATCGATGTGCGGCTCCGCCGCGGCTGTGTCGATATGCGGCTCCGCCGCGTGGGCGACCAGCCACGGCGGCGCCGCAGATGACCGACGGCAGGTCGGGGCACTACGCCGGCACGCCGACCAGCCCGCGCCGTTCGGCCCGCGCCTTCCGCGTCGCGTACACCGTGATCGCCGCCGCGCCGCCTACGGCCACCAGGCCCATGGCGACCGTGCCGCCCCACCCGGCCGTGTGGAAGGCGAACGCGCCCAGCGCACCGCCCACGCTGCTGCCGATGTAGTACGACGCCTGGTAGAGCGCCGCGGCCTGGGCGCGTCCGGTCTTGGCCGTACGGCTCACCGCCGAGGACGCCGCCGCGTGGCCCGCGAAGAAGCCCGCGGTGATCAGCACCAGACCGGCGAGCACCGCCGGGATCGAGTTCAGCAGGGACAGCAGCAGTCCGGCCGCGGTCGTGGACACCGCCACGTACAGCGCGCCGCGCCGCCCGAGCCGGCCGACGAGCTTGCCGGTGGCGGCCGAGGAGACCGTGCCGACCAGGTAGATCAGGAAGATCGAGCCGACCAGGCTCTGGGAGAGCCCGAAGGGCTCGGCCACCAGGCGGTAGCCGATGACCGTGTAGACCCCGCCGAAGACCGTCATGAACAGCGCGCCGATCGCGTACAGCCTGCACAGCAGCGGATCGGAGAGATGTCCGGCGAGGGTGCGGGCCAGCGCCCGCGGGCTCACCTCGGCCGGGGCGAAGTGCCGGGCCTTGGGCAGCAGCATCCGGAAGGACACCGCGCACAGCAGCGCCATCACGCCGACCGCGGCGAGCGCGGCCCGCCAGCCCCAGGCGTCCGCCACCCAGCCGGTGACGATCCGGCCGCTCATCCCGCCGACGCTGTTACCGGCCACGAACAGCCCGATCGTGCCGATCAGCGCCTTCGGGTGGACTTCCTCCGAGAGATACGCCATCGCGGAGGCCGGGATCCCGGCCAGCGCCGCGCCCTGGACCGCGCGCAGCCCAATCAGCCAGCCCAGGTCCGGTGCGAAGGGCACCAGCAGGGCGAGGACGACCGCGACCGTGAGCGAGACGGTCATCATGGCGCGTCGGCCGAACCGCTCGGACAGCGCGCTCAGCGGCACCACCGCGAGCGCGAGGCCGAAGGTGGCCGCGGAGACGCTCCAGCTGGCCTGGTCCGCCTGGACCCGCAGATCGTCGGAGATCGCGGGCAGCAGCGCCTGGGTCGAGTAGAGCAGGGCGAAGGTGGCGAGCCCCGCGGTGAAGAGGGCGAGCCGCATCCGGAGGTAGCCGGGGTGGCCCGGACTCATCCGCTCGGACTCGGTGGGGTTCTGGTTCGAGGACGGCGAAGCGGAGGCGTCCACGCGGTGGTTCCCGGTGGACGCCCTGGTATCGGCAGGAGGCATGGTTCGACCGTACGTAACCACGGTTGATGCGTCCAATGCACGGAATGGCGATAATCAATCCACAGCCGCATGAGTAAAGGTCAGGGCCGCCCGTGTCACGCATCAGTTACGAAAACGACATTCCGGTGACAGCAGATGTCGAGGTGGAGTCCTGGGCCGCCGCGCTCACCCCGCGCCTCGCCCAGTTCGCCGCCGTCGCCCGCCATGAGCATGTGACGCGTGCCGCACAGGAGTTGGGGGTGCCCCAGTCCACGCTCAGCCGGGCGATGGTCCGGCTGGAGGAGGACCTGGGCGTGTCGCTCTTCGCCCGCCGGGGCCGTACGGTGGCGCTCACCCCGGCCGGACGGACCTTCCTGCGCTCGGTCGAACGGGCCCTCGCCGAGGTCGACCGCGCCGCCGAGTCCGTACGGGCCGACGCCGACCCCGCGGCGGGCCGGGTCTCGTTCGGCTTCCTGCACACGCTGGGGACCGAGACCGTGCCCGGCCTGATCCGGAGCTTCCGGGTGGACCATCCGCGGGTGCGCTTCCAGCTGGTCCAGAACTACGGCGAGGCAATGATCGAGCGAATGCGCGCGGGCGGCCTCGACCTGTGTCTGACCTCCCCGGTGCCGGACGCCCCCGACCTGGTCGCCCGCCGCCTGGACGAACAGCGGCTGCGGCTGGTGGTCCCCGACGACCACCGGCTGGCCGGACGCCGCCGGGTCCGGCTCGCCGAGGCCGCCTCGGAGCTGTTCGTCACCCTGGAACCGGGCTACGGACTGCGGCGCATCACGGACGCGCTGTGCGCCGAGGCGGGCTTCACCCCGAGGGTCGCCTTCGAGGGTGAGGAGGCGGAGACCCTCCGCGGCCTGGTCGCCGCAGGCCTCGGCGTGGCCCTCCTCCCACCCCCGGCGGTCCCCCGCCCCGGCGTGGCCGAGCTGACCGTCACCGCCCCACGCGCCGTCCGCGAGATCGGCGTCGCCTGGCTGGACGGCCACCCGGACACACCCCCGGTGGCGGCCTTCAAGAAGTTCCTGCTGAGCCGCCGGGGCCAGCTGCTGACGTAGGCCAGTCGCCGAGGCAGGCCAGTCGCTGACGTAGGCCAGTCGCCGGCGCAGGGGTCAGACGAGCGCTTCGACCGCCAGCGCGGTGGCCTTCGCGATCAGGGGGTCGACGGCCTCGGCGTCCTGCTCCGGCCGCGTGGAGAGGACGGCCAGCGCGATCGGCGCCCGGTCCGGGGGCCACGCGATGCCCACGTCGTTGGTGGTGCCATAGCGGCCGGTCCCGGTCTTGTCCCCCACGGTCCAGCCGCCCGGAACACCGGCCCGGATGCGCGCGTCGCCCGTGGTGTTCGCCACCAGCCAGCCCGCCAGCCGCTTCCGGTCCCCGGCCTCCAGCGCGCGGCCCACGGCGAGCCCCGCGTAGGTCCGCCCGATGGCGCGCGGAGTGGTGGTGTCGGTCACCCGCCCCGGCTCGGCCGAGTTCAGATCCGGCTCCCAGCGGTCGAGCCGGGTGATCCCGTCCCCCAGGGAGCGGCAGAACCGGGTGACCGCGGTGGGGCCGCCGAGCTGGCGCAGCAGGAGGTTCATGGCGCCGTTGTCGCTGTAGGAGATGGCCGCGGCGCAGAGCTCCTCGACGGTCAGCCCGTTCGCGATGTTCTCGGGCGTACCGGTGATCGGGATGTGCCCGGCCGTCTTGACGTCGTCCTCGGTGTAGCGGATGCGCCGGGCGAGGTACTCCCCGTCCCGGTCCAGATCTCTGAGCACGGCCCCGACCGCGAGGGTCTTGGAGACCGAACAGATCGGGAACCGCTCATCGGCCCGGTGCACCACGGCCCGCCCCGTACCGGTGTCGAGCGCGAACACCCCCAGCCGCGCCCCGTACTCCCGCTCCAGCTCCCGCATCCGCCCCGGAATCCCCGCCGCGGCCCGTGCCCCGGTCGGCACCAGTACGGCGAGTGCCGTACCGGCGCCGAAGGAGAGCAGTGCACGGCGGGATGTACTGGCGCCTATGGTCTTCACAGCGGGACGTCCTCTCGTTGCGCTGATCGTTTCGCAACGAAAGACGCCCGGGTCGGGCGACCCGTTCCCTAGATCTTCTCCGCCGTCCGCGGCCTCGCCCTTCCAGCCCTGCTGCCGAATGCGGCCGAATGCGGCCGAAGCGGCTTACCCCTGGGCGATGCGGTCCAGAACGATCGGGGTGGCGGTGAATTCCGTGTTCGCCGGGGCGTAGGCGATCGCGTCGGCCAGGGCTTCCAGGGCGTAGGGGAAGGCCGACGGGGTGTCGGTGTGGAGGGTGAGGAGGGGCTGGCCGGCGGTGATGTGGTCGCCTGGTTTGGCGTGGAGTTCTATGCCCGCGCCCGCCTGTACCGGGTCCTCCTTGCGGGCGCGGCCCGCGCCCAGGCGCCAGGCGGCGAGGCCCACCGCGTAGGCGTCCAGGCGGCTGAGGACGCCGGTCGACTCGGCGTGGAGGACGTGGTGTTCGCGGGCCACCGGGAGCGGCGCGTCCGGGTCGCCGCCCTGGGCTGCGATCATGCGGCGCCAGTGGTCCATCGCGGTGCCGTCGGCGAGGGCCTTGGTGGGGTCGGCGTCCTTCAGGCCTGCCGCGTCCAGCATCTCGCGGGCCAGGGCCAGGGTGAGCTCGACGACGTCGGCCGGGCCACCGCCCGCCAGGATCTCCACGGACTCGCGGACCTCGAGGGCGTTGCCCGCCGTCAGGCCGAGTGGAGTGGACATGTCGGTGAGCAGGGCGGTCGTACGGACGCCGTGGTCGTTGCCGAGGCCGACCATCGTGGTGGCCAGCTCACGCGCGGAGCCGATGTCCTTCATGAAGGCGCCGGAGCCCACCTTGACGTCCAGGACCAGGGAGCCGGTGCCCTCGGCGATCTTCTTGGACATGATCGAGGAGGCGATGAGCGGGATCGACTCGACCGTGCCGGTGACATCGCGCAGCGCGTACAGCTTCTTGTCGGCCCTGGCCAGCCCCTCGCCCGCCGCGCAGATCACCGAGCCGACGTCGCGGAGGACGGCCAGCATGTCGCCATTGGTCAGCTGGGCGCGCCAGCCGGGGATGGATTCCAGCTTGTCCAGGGTGCCGCCGGTGTGGCCCAGGCCCCGGCCGGAGAGCTGCGGTACGGCGGCTCCGCAGGCGGCCACGAGGGGGGCGAGCGGCAGGGTGACCTTGTCGCCGACGCCGCCGGTGGAGTGCTTGTCGGAGGTCGGGCGCGGCAGGGAGGAGAAGTCCATCCGCTCACCGGACGCGATCATCGCGGCGGTCCAGCGGGCGATCTCGGCCCGGTCCATGCCGTTGAGGAAGATCGCCATCGCGAGCGCGGACATCTGCTCGTCCGCCACCTCGCCGCGCGTATAGGCGTCGATGATCCAGTCGATCTGGGCGTCGGTGAGGCGGGTGCCGTCGCGCTTGGCGCGGATGACGGAGATGGCGTCCATGGGGGCTGTACGGGGCCTTTCGTGTTCAGGGGGCCGACCGGGCGGGCCGAGGGGGCGCGGGCCGAGGCGGCGCGGGCCGAGGCGGCGCACGCCGAGGGGGCTCGGGCGTCAGCCGTGGGTCGCGGCGCGGCGCAGGTCGGCGGGGCCGAAGGCGTCCGGAAGGAGTTCGGCGAGCGGGCGGATGCCCGTGGCGGTGTCCATCTGGAGCTCCGGGCCGCCGTGCTCCCAGAGCAGCTGACGGCAGCGGCCGCAGGGCATCAGCACGGTGCCCTCGCGGTCGCAGCAGGTGAAGGCAGTGAGGCGGCCGCCGCCCGAGGCGACGAGGGAGGAGACCAGACCGCATTCGGCGCACAGCGCGACGCCGTACGCGGCGTTCTCCACATTGCAGCCGCTGACGGTCCGGCCGTCGTCAACGAGCGCGGCGGCGCCCACCGGGAAGCCGGAGTAGGGGGCGTAGGCCCGGGACATGGCGTCCCGGGCCTGTACTCGCAGCGACTCCCAGTCGGGGGCCGCGGCGGCGGTAGTGGTCATGTGCCCTGTCCCTTCCGGTAGGGCCTGTTGTTCGCCTTGGGCATCCGCAGCCGCTGTGAGGCGAGCCCCATGACCAGCAGGGTCACGATGTACGGCGTGGCGCTGACCAGGCCGCCTGGGACCGTGTCGGACAGGGCGTACCACAGCAGCAGCGCGACGGCCGCGGCGCCGGACACCGCGCCCGCGACATAACTCTTGCGGACAATCCGCCAGGCCGCCAGCGCGGCGAGGCCGAGCGCGACCAGGAGCAGCAGGGCGTGCACGGTCGCCCCGCCGTTGCGCAGCTGGAGCGCGTCGGAGTAGCCGAAGAGACCGGCGCCCATCGCGAGCCCGCCCGGCCGCCAGTTGCCGAAGAGCATGGCGGCGAGGCCGATGTAGCCGCGGCCGCCGGTCTGGCCCTCGTTGTAGATGTGCGAGCGGACGAGGGCGAGGAAGACGCCGCCGAGCCCGGCGAGGCCGCCGGAGATCACCACGGCCGCGTACTTGTAGAGGTAGACGTTGACGCCGAGGGACTCGGCCGCCGTCGGGTTCTCACCGCAGGACCGCAGCCGCAGTCCGAACGAGGTACGCCACAGGGCGAAGAAGCTGCCCACGACCAGCAGGACGGAGACGACGGTCAGCGCCGAGATGTCGGTGACCAGGCCGCCGAGGATGCCCGCGACGTCCGAGACCAGGAACCAGTGGTGGTTCTCCAGGTCGGCGAGCCAGTCGGACAGTCCGGGGACGGTGAACGTCTGGATGGGATCGACCTGCGGGGAGTTCTTCGGGGAGCCGCCGATGTCGGCCAGCGGCTCGAACCAGCGCTTGGCCAGATAGGTGGTGGCGCCGAGGGCGAGGATGTTCATCGCCACACCGGAGATGATGTGGTCCACTCCGAAGGTGACGGTGGCCACCGCGTGGACCAGTCCGCCGAGCGCGCCGCCGAGGACGCCCGCGAGCACCCCCACCCAGGGGTTGGTCTGGTAGCCGGCCCAGGCGCCGAAGAAGGTGCCGAGGATCATCATGCCCTCGAGGCCGATGTTGACCACACCGGCCCGCTCGGACCACAGCCCGCCGAGGCCCGCGAGGCCGATGGGCACGGCCATGGAGAGCGCGGCGCCGATCTGCCCGGCGGAGGTGACGCGGTCGAAGTCCGCCTGCTGGGCGGCGTCGACGAGCGCCCGCAGCACCGACAGCGCGATCAGCGCCCCGGCGACGATCAGCAGCACCTTGCCCAGGGACATCCGGGAGGCGGGCCCGTTCCCCTTGCCCGGCGTGCTCGTGCTCTTGGTGGTGGTCACCGTGGCACTCATGCCGGCACCTCCTGCTTGTCCGTACCCTTGTCGGCCTTGGCCTGGGCGGCGAGCTCCGCGCCCACCCTCTGCTGCTGGCGCTTGAGCCCGTAGCGGCGCACCAGTTCGTACGCGATGACGACGCACAGGACGATCACGCCCTGCATCACACCGACGATCTCCTTGTCGTAGTCCTCGAACTCCAGGCGGTTGGCGCCGCGCTCGAGGAAGCCCCACAACACGGCGGCCAGGCCGATGCCGACCGGGTTGTTGCGGCCGAGCAGCGCGATGGCGATACCGGTGAAGCCGATGCCGGTGGGGAAGTCGGAGGTGAACTGGTGGGTGTCGTTGAGCAGGGTCGGCATGCCGATCAGACCGGCCATCGCGCCCGAGAGCAGCATGCTGGTGAGCACCATGCGCTTGACGTTGACGCCGCTGGCCTGGGCGGCGGACTCGGAGCGGCCCACCGCGCGCAGGTCGAAGCCGAACCGGGTGCGCCCGAGCAGGAACCAGAAGCCGGCGCCCGCGAGCGCCGCGACCACGATGAAGCCCCAGATGGGGTCGAGGTCGCCGCCCGCCGGGATGGTGAAGAAGTGGCTGGAGGACGGCAGTGGGTCGGTGGCCACGATGTTGGTCTGCTTGTCGAGATCGGCCAGCCGCCCGTCCACCAGCAGATAGCTGATGACGATGCCCGAGAGGGAGTTCAGCATGATGGTGCTGATCACCTCGCTGACGCCCCGGTAGACCTTCAGCAGACCGGCGATGGACGCCCACATGGCGCCGACGAGCATGCCGACCAGCAGGATCAGCGGGATCTGCACCAGCCCGGGGAGCTTCAGCGCCCCGCCGACGACGGCGGCGAAGAAGGCGGCGAGCCGGTACTGGCCGTCGACGCCGATGTTGAAGAGGTTCATCCGGAAGCCGATGGCCACCGCGAGCCCCGCCAGGTAGTACGTGGTCGCCTTGTTGAGGATGTAGACCTGGCTGTCGGCCTTCACGCCGTAGTCGAACATGATGCCGAAGGCGTTGAACGGCTCCTTGCCGGTCGCCAGCAGCACCAGCGCGGTCACCACGAACGCGGCGGCGAGCGCCAGCACCGGGGCCGCGACCGCGAGCAGTACCCGCTCCTTGTCCAGCTTCTTCATCGGCCCTCTCCCCCGGTCGCGGTTCCGGCCTCGGTCCCGGCCCCTGTCGCGGCCCCTGTCGCGGCCCCGGTCCCTGTCGCGGCCCCGGCCCCGGTCCCTGTCGCGGCCCCGGTCCCGTCGTCCGCCGGGCCCTCCAGATGGCCGGAGGCGGCGCCGGTCATGGCCGAGCCCAGCTCCTCCGGGGTGATCGTGGCGGGGTCGGCGTCGGCGACCAGCCGGCCGCGGTACATCACCCGCAAGGTGTCGGACAGGCCGATCAGCTCGTCCAGGTCGGCCGAGATCAGCAGCACGGCCAGGCCGTCCCGGCGCGCGGCGCGGATCTGGTCCCAGATCTGCGCCTGGGCGCCCACGTCCACACCCCGGGTGGGGTGCGCGGCGATCAGCAGCTTGGGGTGGTGGCTCATCTCCCGGCCGACGATCAGCTTCTGCTGGTTGCCCCCGGACAGCGAGGCCGCGGTGACCTCGATCCCCGGCGTACGCACGTCGTACTCGGCGACGATCCGCTCGGTGTCGCGCCGGGCGGCGGCCGGGTTGAGCAGCCCGGCCCTGCTGTTGGGCTCCTCGGTGACATGGCCGAGGATGCGGTTCTCCCACAGCGGCGCCTCCAGCAGCAGTCCGTGCCGGTGGCGGTCCTCGGGGATGTAGCCGATGCCGTCCTCGCGCCGCTTGCGGGTGGGCGCGTGGGAGATGTCGGCGCCGTCGAGGGTGATGGTGCCGGCGTCGGGGTCGCGCATGCCCATGATGGCCTCGACCAGTTCGGCCTGGCCGTTGCCCTCCACACCGGCGATGCCGAGGACTTCGCCCTTGCGGATGGCGAAGTCGATGTCGTCGAGCACGGCCCGCTCCACCCCGTCCACATCGGTGGCGGTCAGCCGCAGCGCGTCCACGACGAGCAGGTCGGTGTCGGTGACGGTGGATTCGCGGGTCTCGGGCGAGGGCAGCTCGCTGCCGACCATCAGCTCGGCCAGCTGCCGGGGGTTGGTCTCGGACGGCACGACGGAGGCGACCGTGGTGCCGCGCCGGATGACGGTGATGTCATCGGCCACGGACAGCACCTCGCCCAGCTTGTGCGAGATGAACAGCACCGTCAGGCCCTCGGACTTGAGCTCGCGGAGGTTGTCGAAGAGCGCGTCGACCTCCTGCGGGACGAGCACGGCGGTCGGCTCGTCGAGGATCAGCGTCCGGGCGCCCCGGTAGAGGACCTTGAGGATCTCCACCCGCTGACGGTCCGCCACGCCCAGGTCCTCGACGAGGACGTCGGGGCGGACGCCCAGCCCGTAGGCGTCGGAGATCTCCTTGATCCGGGCCCGCGCCCTGCCGGCGATGCCGTGCAGCTTCTCGGCGCCGAGGACCACGTTCTCCAGCACGGTGAAGTTGTCGGCGAGCATGAAGTGCTGGTGCACCATGCCCACGCCGCGGGATATGGCGTCCGCCGGGGAGTGCAGTTCCACCGTCTCGCCGTCGATCGCGATGGTGCCCTCGTCCGGGCGCTGCATCCCGTAGAGGATCTTCATCAGGGTCGACTTGCCCGCGCCGTTCTCGCCCACGAGGGCGTGCACGGTACCGCGGCGCACGGTGATGTCGATGTCGTGGTTGGCGACGACTCCGGGGAACCGCTTGGTGATTCCGCGGAGTTCTACGGCGACGTCCGTGACGGCACCGGCGGGAGCGCCCTTGGGTGGGCTGGCGGCTTTGATGGCGCACTCCTGAGGGGCGGAGGGGGGTGGGGCTGGCCGGGGGCCGGACCGGCCGGGGTACGCCACGGACCCGGGCGGACCCGGGCGGACCCGGGGCGGGTGCCCGGGGGTGCCGTGCGGGTCCGTGGCGCGAAGGGGTCAGTCCTTGTAGGTGTCCTGGACCTTGATCTGACCGTCGATGATCTTCTTCTTGGCCGCCTCGATCTTCGGCTTGATGTCGTTGATGAAGCCGCCGGAGTAGGAGAGGGAGACGCCGCCGCGCTTGAGGTCGTAGCTCTGGACGCCGCTCTCGGGCTTCTTGTCCTTCACGACGCTCTTGATGAAGTCGTAGACCGAACCGTCCACGGTCTTGACCATGGAGGTCAGGATCGCCTTCTTGTACTGGGCCAGGCCCTTGTCGTAGTACTGGTCGCCGTCGACGCCGATCGACCAGGTGCCCTTCTTACCGGCGGTCGCCTCGATGGCGCCCGCGCCGGAGCCGCCGGCCGCGGAGAAGATCACGTCGACCTTGTTGGAGAGCATGCCCTCGGCGATGTCCTTGCCGCGGTCCGGCATGCCGAAGCCCTTGGGCGAACCGACCTGCACCCACTGGACGTCCAGGGATGCCTTGGGGTTGGTGTCCTTCAGGCCCTGCTGGAAGCCGCCCGCGAACTTCTTGATCAGCGCGCTGTCGGTGCCGCCGATGAAGCCGACCTTGTCGGACTTGGTCTTCAGCCCCGCTGCGACGCCGGCGAGGTAGGAGCCCTCGTGCTCGGCGGAGACCAGGCTGGCCACGTTCTTGGCGTCGACGACCGAGTCGACGATGGCGAAGTCGGTGTCCTTGTACTTCTTGGCGGCCTTGGTGAGCGAGGGGGTCCACGCGTAGCCGACGCCCACGACGGGGTTGTAGCCCGCCTCGGCGAGGCTCGCCAGCTTGTCGTAGCGATCGGCGTCCGTGTCGCCGTCCTTCGCCGTCAGCTCCTTGCCCTTGACGTCGAAGTCCTTCAGTGCCTTGTCATAGCCCTTGGCGGCGGAGTCGTTGAAGGAGTGGTCCCCACGGCCGCCCACGTCGTAAGCCAGACCGATACCGGCGTCCTTGCTTCCCTCTTCGGAACTGCTGCCACACGCGGTGACGGAAAATGCGAGAGCCGCGGTGGCAATGCCCGCGACAGCTATCGTGGATACCCGGCGCACGAGGGTCCCCTCTGATGATCTCGAAGCGCCCCTTGCGGCGCTGGCTCCGGCGCATCGTAACGCGCGTAGATGCCAGATAAAGGCCCCTTAGGAAGCCGTTATCGGATCGTCGCGAACCTCTCGTGTCCGCCAGGTCTACACAACGTTCCAGCCGGGTAAAACGGCCGCGATTACGCCCGGGTACGTCCCTGTATGTGCCCAGCGGGCGAGGGGCGTGTCAGGTGAGCGGAGCCAGAGCCGCTGTCCGCCGGGGGACACGGTCAGCCCGAAGTCGCCGGGGTCCGGGCTGCCGTCGTTCACGTACGCCTTGTGCACGGCGGTGGCCTCGTCCCACAGCCGCCGTGGGCCGTACTGCCACACCTCCTGCCGGGTGACCGTGGCCGCCGACCCGTTCCGATCGTGGAGCCAGATCTGATACCCGCCGTCCGGTGCTCCGTCGGCCATGACCACACCCGGCAGTTTCGCGCCCGCGTAGAGGGCGAAACCGAGGCCCGCCATGGTCTCGGCGGGAAGCGCGCCGGTGCTGCTGCGCCGACCGGTTCCGCTGTCCACCGGGAGGTCCGGGCCAGGGCGCTCCGAGCGCATCGGCATGAACCGGGCACCGCCGACGAACCGGCCGGAGGCCACCCCGTCACCGCCCACGTCGAGCCGCACCAGAGCCCCGGACCAGATGTCCCCCGCCAGCGGGGCGAGGATGAGCCCGCCCGGCTTGGTCTGCCGTACCCATGCGTACGGGATGCGGCGCACCGAACAGGTCGCGATGATCCGGTCGTACGGCGCCCCGGACTCCCACCCCCGTGCGCCGTCGCCCCATACGACGTCGGGGCTGTACCCGGCCTCCTCGATGACCTTCGCGGCCTTCTCCGCCAGCACGGGGTCGACCTCGACGGTGGTGACGTTCTGGCTCCCCAGACGCGCGGCGAGCAGCGCGGCGTTCCAGCCGCTGCCGGTGCCGATCTCCAACACCCGCTGCCCGTCGGCGACCTCGAGCGCGGTGAGCATGCGGGCCACCATCGTGGGCATGGAGTTGGACGAGGTCGCGATACCCGGACCGTCACGCTGCCCGTCGTCCACCTGCGTCACGATCGGCACATCCCGGTAGACGAGGTCCCACCAGGCCACGTCCGTCGTGACGGAAACGCATGTGGCCCGCTGCTCCCAGATGTCACCGGGGATGAAGTGGTGGCGTGGAACGGCGTCGAAGGCCGGACGCCAGGCGTCCGGCAGCTCGCCGGAGGCGGCGAGAACTTCCAGCAACGCCGCGTGACGCGGTCGCCAGTCCTCGGGCATGGCCCTCACTTCTCCCTCGGGGGCAGTGTGCCGTCCGGCGGGGGCGGTGGCGGGGGCGTCCATGGCTTGATCGGGGCGGGATCGCCGTTGTACTTGTTCTCGGCGGTCATAGTTCTACCTCCTGGGTGCGGGTGCTTGGGCGTCTGCGTTGGAGGCGCATTCCGGCCGGGCCTGCCGCGCAGCCTCCTCATAGGCACGGAGCAGCCGCTCCCCGGTCTCACACCCGGCACCGGGTGTCCGGCAGGCGAGGCAGCCCGCGGCGTGCTCGATGGCGGCGCGCCACGCCTCGTCGGCGAACGGATCCTTGGTTTGCTCGGCGGCCGTCATCGAGTCCTGCCCTGGTCGAGCGCGCGGCGCCTTGCGGCGGCCTCGGCGACGGCATCGCGCTGGTAGGTCCCGGTATGGCGCGGGCAGGCGTAGATGGTGCGTCCGGCTCCGCTGCCGCCGTGCTGGACGTCGACGATGACCGGTTCGTCGGTGGGGAGTTCGCAGCGATAGCAGGTCCGGCGGCCCTGCGGGACCGGGCCCAGCTCGGCGCGGTCGGCCTCGGCCAGCGCTTCCCACAGCTTGAAGGCGTCGGTGAGGTAGTGATCTGCCGAGAGCGGCACGCGCCAGTGGGTGCCGGGGCCCTCCGTCCTGGAGGTGGGCGGCACGCCGAGGTAGGTGCGCTCGTCGGTCAGCTCGGTGAGGACGCGGACCTGCCGCAGGCGCCAGCTCTCAGCGGAACCCACCTCGATGAACCAGTAGAGAGTCCCGTACTTGTCCTGGATGACGGCGCCGGTGTCGTCACCGAGCAGTTCCAGGGCGCGCTCGCCGACGAGGGGCGCGGCCCGCACGGAGTCCCACCATTTGCCTGCGGGTAACGCCTCGACATCCACGGCGGGCGGTGGCATCCACGGCAAGCGACAGGCGTCGTTCGACTTCATGGTTTCTCCCGACATTATCGGAGAAGGGTTGGCACACATCGAGATTGGTGGCGTGACAGCGATCACGGAATATCCGGCAGGTGTTACCGAGGCGGTAATACGCTCGTTCTTGGTTCGGTACACAGCATCGGTGCGCTTACGATCAACCGGAGTTGGACCGCCTATGAACGCCACCACCCCCGGCCCGCTCGCCCCGGACGTCCTCGACAGAGACGACCTGCGCCGAGCCCTGGAAGAGCACGACTTCGCCGCCGCGTTCACCCTGATCAAAAAATGGGGCGGACTGTCACAAAACCGAATCGCCGCAGCCTGTCGGCTCACCCCAGGCAAGGTCTCCACGATCATGAACGGATCCAGTCGGGTCACTTCCATAGAGGTCATCCGCCGGATCGCGGACGGGCTACACATCCCCGGACAGCTCGTCGGCCTCGCGCCCCGGCCATGGGAAAGCGCAGACTCCGCGCCCCAAGAATTACAGACAGCCCGCGCCCACCCAGAGCAAGCAGATACCGACGCCGTACCGTGGCGGCCAGACGCCACCGTCGACTTGGCCGCCAACCTCACCAGGAGCGACCTGATGGACCGCCGAGCCGTGACGCGCTCCCTCGCGGGCATCGTCACCGGTGCGCCGCTTCTCGACACTCTCGACGGGTGGCGCACACCCGCCGCAGCCGACGGCCGACCACGTCGCCCCGGCCGCCTGGGCACTCGCGAAGTGGACGAGCTGGAAACCACCGCGCGCGCCTTCCGCCAGTGGGGCCGCGCCGGTGGAAGCGGCCTCTGCAGAAAGGCCGTCGTAGGGCAGCTCGCTGAGGTGGCTGCCGCCCTCGACGAGCACCAGGCCCCGGCGGTCGAACGGCGTCTCTACACCGTCATGGCCGAACTCGCAGGCACAGCGGCCTCCATGTCATGGGACATAGGCCAGCAGCGCCGTGCCCAGGACTACTATCGGCTGGCACTCCGAGCGGCTCACGCCGGTGGCAACTCCCTCTTCGGCGCAAACGTGCTGGCGGGCATGGCCCGGCAGATGCTGTACCAAGACCGGCCACACGACGCCTTGGAACTGGTGCGCCTGGCCCAGGACGGCGTGCGCCGCACTGCTGGTTCCAGGCTGCGGGCGATGCTCCACACCCGCGAGGCGTGGGCACTGGCCAGCATGGATCGCCCGTCAGGTTTCCGCCGCGCAACCGCACAGGCCGCCGACGCGCTCGGCTCCATTGACCGGAACGAAACCGAGTCGTACTGGATCGGCTACTTCAACGAAGCCGAGCTTGCCGGAGTCACCGGAGGCAGACTCCTGGAGATGGCTCGCTCCCAGCCCCGTGCCTACGCGGACCAGGCTGCCGACCATATCCGTACCGCCCTGGAACAGCGGGGCCCGGAAGCCGGCCGCGGCTACGCCCTCGACTGGATCGGCCTGGCCGAATGCGCCTTCCTTCTGGGCGACACGCAGAGCGCGGCCGACTACGCGCAACGCGCTGTCGACGCCGCGTCCAGCCTTCGCTCCGGTCGCGTGCGCGTACAGCTGGCACAGCTGTACCCCTACACAGTGGGAGACGGCGTACCCCGGGCCGTGGCTGACGTGCGCGGTAGCATCCGGAGCCTGCTGACCGCATGATGAGGAAGGCGCGATGACGACGATCGCTGTGACGGGGCACATGGACATCACCGACGCGTCGATGCCGCTGGTGCGGGGAGAGCTGGACAAGATCCTTGCCGCCTATGAGCCCTCCGGCCTGGTAGGAGTGTCGTGCATCGCGAAAGGCAGCGACAGCCTCTTCGCGGACGCGGTCCTGGCCGCAGGCGGGCGCCTGGCCGTGGTGATCCCTTCAGAGGACTACCGGCAGGCGAAGGTGAAGCCAGAGCATGCCGAAACTTTCGACCGGCTGGTAGAGGCGGCGGACGAAGTGCTGGTGATGCCTCATGCCACGGCAAACCGTCAAGCGTACGAAGCGGCGAACGCCGTGCTGTTGGAGCGTGCCGATCGGCTGGTGGCCGTGTGGAACGGCCGGCCGCCCACGGGCAAGGGCGGCGGGACGGCGGACGTGGTGCACCAGGCGCGCGAGGCAGACATCCCTGTGGATGTCGTCTGGCCGGACGGGGCGTCCCGCCGGGCATGACGAAAGCCCCCCGGCCCGGCACGCGGGCCGGACGGGAGCCCGTCGCGCTCATAGTCAGTGCAGGGCTTCGATGGCCTTCAGGATCAATGCCCGCGCCTTGGCCCCGTACACGGCCATGCCGCGCAGTTGCTCGAACGCCTTCCCGTACATAGCGATCTCTGACGGCTGAGTGACGTTCACTTCGGCGGAGAGCAACTCGACGGACACCAGCGTGTCGTCGTGCACGTCGAATGTCTCCTGCGGCCACAGAACTCGCTCGCGCGTTCCGGCCGGGATGATGCCGAACGACACCTGCGGCAGGGCCCCCGCAGTCAGCAAGTAGCCCAGTTGGGCAGCCATCGCTTCCGCGTTGCCGAGCTGGTAATAGAGCACGGCCTCCTCGATGAGAAACACATAACGGTGTCCCGGCTCGTGGATGACCTGCGACCGCTCAAGGCGGGCCGCCGCAGCCTCCGCCCCGTCGTCGGGGACCTCAAGGAACCGGGCATTCATCGACAGCAGCGCCCTCGCGTAGCCCTCCGTCTGCAACAGGCCGGGGACCAGGACTGGCGAATAGACGCGCAGCAGTTTCGTCGACCGGTACAGCTGTGTGTAGCTGTCCTGGAGCTTGGCCAAGCCGGTCCGGACACGGCGCCGCCACTCCCGGTAGAGGGACTCGGCGTGCTGCGACGCCGCGATCAGGTCCACGACCTGGTCGGAAGCGTCTACCTCGCGGCACCACAGGCGAATATCCGTCGGTGAGGGCGGGGTGCGGGCGTTCTCGATCCTGGATGTCTTGGCGTGGTGCCAGCCGCACCGGGAGGCCAGCTCAGTAACCGTCAGTCCGGCATTTCTCCTCAGGTCGCGCAGCTGGCGCGCCACGTTCTCGCGGGCGGCTTGGGCTGAGGATGACGGTGAGATGGACATGAACTGACCGTGGTGCTCCCTGTTAGTGGATCTCGTACTGGTCGTGTGGGATCGCGCGATCCCACACCGCTTCGAACGCGTCCGAGCACTGCTTGACGATGACTGGCTCGGTCCGCAACTCCATGTCCGGGTCGGCCCAATTGCCGTCTCCGCTGAAGTGGTTGAACAGAACCTGCGTCCCGTCGAAGAGCCACAGGTCTGCGCCCGGAAGCATCAGGTCGACGGCCTGTCGGCGGGGAAGCCACCGCACCTGCTCGCCTGCGGCGACGTTCACGACAGCGCCAGCATGTTCGTAGCGGATGTAGTCGGTGACCGGCTCTGACACGATCCGGGCCCGGCGCACGACGAGGCCACGTGCGACGGCGCGGGAGATCATGTCGGTCCACGGCGCCCAGTACTCGGAGGTCGGGTCGACGTCCCGGCGCCCGGTGGCCAGCCAGGTATTGAAGTCGTCGGCTTCGTCGCCGACGGCGTATTGGTCGCGCATCTCGAGGTGTACTGCGGAGTGCTGCGCAGCCTGGAACAGTTCGTCAAAGCTGGGCACGTTCTGCGGCATCGCAAGCCTCCCTCAGGACCGGGACCAGACGGGCCGGGATACGGATGACCGTTTCGTGCTCGGGAATACCAGGGGCGTGCCCCGGCGCCGGCGTCTGAACGCACTGGGTGCGGGTGGCGTCATCGGCGGTGTAGCCCAGGATCACGATGTCCGCAGTCTCCTGGTCCACCCAGGCCGTGGGTGATCCGTTCTTGCCGGTGTCGGGGTCGATCCCGATGAACTGTAAGGGCATGGTCGTCTCCCGTGTCGTGCGCAGATGTGCACCAATTTCCTCCGGTGGTGTGGCCTCGTCAAGGACACGAATAAGCCTTGTAGCACGGTGGAACCTTGCACGCACATCCATGCACATCGCTGGCTGTACTGCGCATCTCACTCCTAGTGTCGCCGGGTACGCCCAAACCCCGGCGAGGCGGCGGAGCCTCCCGGGGCGCGGCCAACGCCACGAGGAGCGCCAGCATGGCCACTTCCACCGCCCAGAAGGTCATCGTCCACGACGACGAGAACACCACTGCCCCGTGCGAGGCGGGCCTCCAGCTCCGCGAGGAGTGGCGCACGGTCCTGGAGCACGCCGCAGGCTGCCTGGCCTGCCGGACGCCCGGCGCCGTCTGCTCGGAGGGCGGGCGGCTGCTACGCACCTACGAGGAGGCCGTGCGCCAGACCCGGTCGGGAGGCAGCGCATGAGGCACCATCGCCAGCCTTCTGCCGCGCGGGCAGCACCGCTCGTCTTGCATGCCGCCCGGATGCACATGCCGCTCCGCGCGGTCCCCGCACTGCTGGTGCTCGGAGTCCGCCGCTGCTTCGGGAGTACTCAGGCCCCATAAACCGGGGTGGGCTGCTGATGTTCCGGGCCCCGTACCGGACGACGGCGCCGACGGCCCGCCCTCCAAGACCCCCTGCCGGTCGATACAGCCAGGCACGGCCACCGACAAGGCAGAGGTGAAGGGACTCCGGCCGAGACCGCGGGCCGGAGTCCCGTCCAGCAAGGCTCGCCCCGAGCTCCCGCTTGCAGGCCAGTGGCCGGGACGAGCACCGCGCCATCGCGCGGGGACACCCCTGCGCGAGTGAACTCACCGGAGGCCCCATGCGATTACAGCACGTCGTCGTCCGTCAGGACCCCGAGGACGGCGACACCATGCCGGACACCGACGCCCCGTCACCGAGCGGCCGGACACCCGGCGACTCGGACGACGGCCGCCAGTACGCCAACTAGCCGACGTACGGCGCCCGGGGCAAACGGCGACCCGCGCTCCGGAAGCGCGGGCCGCCACCCACCGCGCAGGAGGTACTCCGGATGACCGTTCCGCCCCCGCCCATGCCCAGCCACTGGCACTGCTACCGCTGGACCGGAGAGCGCCGCACCTACGACGACGAGTCCGCCCGGCGGCCACCGCACCTCGTCGTAGCGGACATCCCGCCCCAGGAGTGGACGCGGATCGCGGCGGCCAGCCCCGCCTTCATGGCAAGCGACGTGCCCCCGCTGGAGGTACCGCACTGGCTGCTCCGTCCGGCCAGAATGATCAAGGCCACGTTCGAGGCACCCGACAAAGCCGCCGCCTGGTACAGAGACCAGGTCGGCGACTTAAGCCGGTCCTTCCTCACCGACCACGACAACGACTCCTCCCGGCAGGCCGAGCGGTTCGCGGCAGCGGATGACCGGCTCGGCTGGGGCGGGGACGTCGTAGGCGGCTGGTATCTCCGTGGCACCGGATTCGCCTCGGTCCAAGTCATCGCCTGCAGCGCGAACCGCATCCGCCCGACGATCCCGTGCCCGATGGGCTGACGCCTTCTCGGTGCGCCGCCGGGCGGGCGCATACCACCCGGCCGCATACCGTGCTCCAAGCTCAGGCGAGCAGGGCCGCGGCCGTGAACAGTTCCACGCCCACCGCGATCGCGCCCTCGTCCACGTCGAAGTCGCCCGCGTGGAGGTCGCGCCGGGTGGTGTCGCCGGCCTTGCGGACGCCGAGGCGGGCCATCGCGCCGGGCACCCGCTCCAGGTACCAGGAGAAGTCCTCGCCGCCGAGGGACTGCTCGGTGCCCTCCACCGCGTCCGCGCCCCGGCGGGCGATCATCGCGTCCCGCAGCAGTTCGGCGGAGCTCGCCTCGTTGACCACCGGCGGGACGCCGCGGATGTAGTTGATCTCCGACTTGGCGCGGTGCAGGGTGGCGATCTCGTCCACTGCGGCATGGACCAGGTCGGGCGCCTCCCGCCAGGAGGGCAGGTCCAGGCAGCGGACCGTGGCGGACAGCTCGGCGTGCTGCGGGATCACATTGCAGGCGTGGCCCGACTCCACCCGGCCCCAGGTGACGGCCAGACCCGAGCGGGCGTCCACCCGGCGGGCCAGCAGCGCGGGCACCTCGGTGATCACCTTGCCGACGGCGGTCACCAGGTCGGTGGTCAGATGGGGGCGTGCGGTGTGGCCGCCCGGCCCGTCCAGGGAGACCTCCAGCCGGTCGCAGGCCGAGGTGATCGGCCCGACCCGCAGCCCGATCCGGCCGACCTCGACCTTCGGGTCGCAGTGCAGTGCCAGGATCCGGCCGACGCCGTCCAGCACGCCCGCCTCGATCGCGTCGGCCGCGCCGCCGGGCAGCACCTCCTCGGCGGGCTGGAACAGCAGCCGCACCGGGCGCGCCAGCCGTCCCTCGCGGGCCAGCTCGGCCAGGACCAGACCGGCGCCGAGGACCACGGTGGTGTGCACATCGTGGCCGCAGGCGTGGGCACGGTCGGCGACGGTCGAGCGGTAGTCGACCGTCTTGGTGTCGGGGATGGGCAGTCCGTCGATGTCCGCGCGCAGCGCCAGCAGGGGCAGCTCCGGCGAAAAGCTGCCGCGCGGGCCGATGTCACAGATGAGACCGGTGCCGGAGGGCAGCACCCGAGGCTCGAGTCCCGCCTGCTCCAGCCGCGCCTTGATCGCGGCGGTGGTGCGGAACTCGCAGTTGCCGAGCTCGGGGTGCATATGCAAGTCGCGCCGGAAGGCGATGAGTTCGGCACGCAGCTCGTCGGGGAGCGTGCCGGGCAGCGCGGGCGCGTCGGCGGGTGTGACATCGGTCGCATCGAGGGACATCAATTGCTTCACCTGAAGAAGCGTAGAACGCCAGGTGGGTCCACCGAATGTCGATCAACAAAATTTCAATCTGTTCGGGTACGCAAAAGTACCCGGCCCGCTGCATGATCCTCCTAGTCAGGGGGTATAACAGCGGTTTTTCCCGGTCGGCCGCGGGTGAGATGTGCCACACGGCCGTACGGGCGACGAGCTCAGAACCTGAGACGCCTCAGGACGCCGCGCGCCCGGTCTCAGGACGCCGCGACCGGTGCCGCGGGCGGTCCCGGGCTCGTCGGCGGGGCCGCGTCCCGCTGCGGGACCGCGTCTCTGGGCGGGACCGCGTCTCTGGGCGGGGCCGCGTCTTTCGGCGGGGGTGACTCCGGCTGCGGCCCCGAGCCCAGTCGGCGCACATCGCGCGCCGTCCCGGTGACCCCGGACAGGAAGCCCTGGGCGCGCGGGGAGGCGTCCCTGGTCAGCCAGGCGGGGTCCACATCGCAGACCGCGACCTGGACGCCGGTGCCCACGAGCGCGAGCGGCAGGGTGTGCACCACGGTCGAGGGGAAGCTCACGATCGTGTGGCCGATGGGGCCGCGGCGGGCTATCAGCTCGAGCGGCAGATCGGGCCGTACGATCTCAAGGCCCACCTCGGCCGAGACCCGGTGCAGCTTCTCGGCGCTCTCCCGGCGGTGGGCGAAGTAGCGGGTGGCGCCATGGGCGCGGGCCAGCGAGCCGACCGCCTCCAGATAGCGCTCCAGGTCCACCACGCCCGTCTCGACCAGGGACGTGCCCACCAGGTCGGTGCCCCCGGTGAGCCGGGGCGGGCCGAACCGGGCGCGGGTCCAGGCGAAGTCGTTCGCGGTGATGGTGACCCCGGCGGGCGGCTCCACCGGCATCGAGCTGAAGACCTCGACCCGGCGCTTCGTACCCGGGGTGAGCCGGCGGCGCGCGGTGGCGGAGACCGGCGCGAAGACCATGTCGCGCGGCCCCTTGCTGCCGCGCCGGTGCCAGCGCACCAGGGGCTCGCCCTTGGCCAGCTGGGAGATGAACTCCATGGTGGCCGTGCCGTCGTCCACCACGACCAGGTCCTTGGCCCGGGTGAGGGTCAGCAGCAGCTGGACATAGCGGGAGAACGGATCGCCTATCACGATCCGCCCGGCCCGGCGCAGCGGTCCGCGCAGCCCGCCGATGGTCTTGATCGGCGCACCGGCCCCGCCGCGCGCGTCCTCCCAGCGCACGGCGAAGCCCTCGTCGCGCGCCAGCTCGGTCATCCGGCGCAGCTGGCCGCGGGTCATCGGATCGTGCGGGGAGAGCACCACCACGGTGAGGTCCTGGGGCGCCGTGCCCTCGGGGCCCGCGGCCGTGGCCTCGGGGCCCGTGGCGCGCCGGGCGTCGGCGTACGCCCACTCCAGCACGTTCAGCAGCTGAACCGGGCTCTCTACGAAGGCAAGCGTGGCCGGAGAGGCAAGGGGGGCAGCGGAGACCATCGCACCGTCCAAAGGCAGGGCCCGGAAGCGGCGGGCAGCCCCCGACGAGTCAGGGGTGCCCGCCGCTTCCGGGCAAGGGCCGGGCTCACCGGCCGGTGGATTCACGGCAGAGTGCCTCAGACCGCGGCGGGCTCGCGGTCGGCGGACTCGGACTCGGACTCGGACTCGGACGCGGACTCGGCGACGACGCCCGCGACACGGCGGAGCTTCTTCATCGGGCCGAGCTCGCTCTCGTAGACCTTCTTGACGCCGTCACCGAGGGACTCCTCGATGGTGCGGATGTCCCGCACCAGCCGCGTCAGGCCCTGCGGCTCGACCGAGGCGGCCTGGTCCGAGCCCCACATGGCGCGGTCGAGGGTGATGTGACGCTCGACGAACGCGGCACCGAGCGCCACGGCGGCCAGGGTGGTCTGCAGACCGGTCTCGTGGCCGGAGTAGCCGATCGGCACGTTGGGGTACTCGGCCTGCAGCGTGTTGATCACGCGCAGGTTGAGCTCCTCGGCCTTGGCCGGGTACGTGGAGGTGGCGTGGCACAGCAGGATGTTGTCGCTGCCGAGCACCTCCACCGCGTGGCGGATCTGCTTGGGGGTGGACATGCCTGTCGACAGGATGATCGTGCGGCCGGTCGCCCGCAGGGCGCGCAGCAGCTCGTCGTCGGTCAGCGAGGCGGAGGCCACCTTGTGCGCCGGGACGTCGAACTTCTCCAGGAAGGCGACGGCCTCGGTGTCCCACGGGGAGGCGAACCAGTCGATACCGCGCTTCTTGCAGTGCTCGGAGATGGCGCGGTACTCGTCCTCGCCGAACTCCACGCGGTGGCGGTAGTCGATGTAGGTCATCCGGCCCCAGGGGGTGTCACGCTCGATGTCCCACTGGTCGCGGGGGGTGCAGATCTCCGGGGTTCGCTTCTGGAACTTGACCGCGTCACAGCCGGCCTCGGCGGCGGCGTCGATCAGCCGACACGCGTTCTCCAGGTCGCCGTTGTGGTTGATGCCGATCTCACCGGTGACGTACACCGGGTTGCCGGGGCCGGCGGTCTTCGCGCCGAGGGTGCGGAGGCGAGAGTTGGAGCTCACTTAAGACAGTTCCTTTCCGAGAATCCACGAGGCGATCTCGCGGATCGCGCCGTCCCCTCCGGGGGTGGAGGTGACCGCACGTGCGGCGCCGCGCACGACGTCGTGCGCACCTGCGACCGCCACGGGCCAGCCGACGAGGCCGAAGCACGGGAGGTCGTTGACGTCGTTGCCGACGTAGAGCACGCGCTCCGGCGCGATGCCCTGCTCCTCGCACCACTGCTTCAGTGCGAGATCTTTTCGGTCGATGCCGTGGAGCACGGGGACCTGGAGTTTGCGGGCCCGTGCGGCGACGACCGGGTTCTTTTCCGTGGACAGGATCAGCAGCGCCAGCTCAGCGCGGCGCAGGGCGGCGATCCCGAGCCCGTCGCCGCGGTGCACGGCCACGAGTTCGCGTCCATCGGAGTCGACGAGCACCCGGTCGTCGGTCTGGGTGCCGTCGAAGTCGAGTACCACCGCGTCGATGTCGTCGCGGGTGGGGAGGGCGCCCGGCCGCTCGGCGTCGAACAGCGGGGCGAGCGCGCGGGCGCGGGCCAGATCGTGCGGATCGTCGATCTCCAGCACCCGGGCGGGGTCGGTGCGCACCAGGTCGGTGCGGCCGAAGAAGCGGTGCCCGGCCTTGCGGAAGCCGCGTGCGTCCATCGCGTAGGCGGCGCCGGTCTCCAGGAAGTCCTGGGGGCGGTCCTGGCGGCGCGGGCGGTACGACTTGTCGTGGTTGACCCCGTCGCCGCCGTCCCTCCCGGGGTTCTCGCCCTCGCGCCAGACGAAGCCGTGGAAGGGGGCGACGGTCAGGGCGGTGTCGGCGCCCTTCTCGGCGACCGCCGCGGCCACCCCGTCGATGTCCTCGCTGATGATGAAGGGGCTGGTGCACTGCACCAGGAGCACCACGTCCACGGTGATGCCGTGCGACGCCTCGTAGGCGTCCATCGCGTGGATCACCGCCGCCTCGCTGGTGGCGGTGTCCCCCGCGATGTCGGTGGGCCGCTGGACGACCACCGCGCCGGCCCCGCGCGCCGCGGCCGCGATGCCGGTGTCGTCGGTGGAGACGACCACGTCCGTCACCAGTCGGCTCGCCCGGCACTCCATGACCGCGCGGGCGACCAGCGGCACGCCGCCGACGGCGGCGAGGTTCTTCGCGGGAACGCCCTTCGATCCGCCACGGGCGGGGATCACGGCGAGCACACACGGGCTCGGGGCGGTCATGGCGGCTCCTTCAGGGTTTTCGGAAGTGATCGAGGCCGTCACAGCTCCCCCATCCGCCGGATGACGGGAGCCACACGCTGGACGCCATGGCGGTAGGCGCCGCGGGCCGCTTCCCGCATCGTGTTGCGCACCACCCGCCGCAACGCGGAGACCTGCGCCTCGTCCTCGGCGGAGGCCCCGGGGCGGGGTGAGCCGTCCGGCTCGAAGCCGTACCGGGCGAGCCGGCCGGGCAGATAGCCGGGTGCGGTGACGGGGGTGTAGAAGGGGGCGAGCGGCGGCAGGGCCGGTGCGGCGGCCAGCTCGGCCACCCGCCCCCGCGCGGCGTCGAACCAGGTCTCGTACGGCCCGTCGGCGGCCACGCCCTGGCGGCTGAGCCACTCGGCGTCCGGCTCGGGCAGATGCCCGGCGTCCAGCTGGTCCCAGGAGGCCAGACAGCCGGAGCCGAGGAAGTGGTGGTTGCCGAGCGTCTCGCGCACCCCGAGGTCGGTGAGCACGGCGGTCGGTACGGAGCGGTGCAGCGACTCCAGGGCGGCCGTGGAACTGACCGTGACCAGCAGGTCGGCGGTGTCCAGGACCTCGCCCATGTTTCCGTAGGCGAGCCGGAAGTTGGCGGGCAGGTTGTCGCCGAACTTCGCGATCAGCTTCTGGTACGGAAGCTCCTCGATGTGGGTGGTGTGCTCGCCCGGCTTGGAGCGGAGCTTGACCACGACCTCGCGGTCCGGATGGCGGCGCGCGTGTTCCACCGCGCGGCGCAGCAGATAGGTGCGGTCGGCGCGGTTGTCCGGGACGGACGGCTGGACGGCGAAGACGACCGTGCCGCCGGGGTACTTCCGGCCCAGCCGCGCCTGCTCGTCGTAGCGGTCGCCGCCGAGGAAGGGCAGCGCGCACTCCATGACGCTCTCCGCGTCGGCGCCGACGCCCTGGTAGACGTCACGGAAGCGCTCGGCGTCATGGCGCGAGTTGGCCAGCACCACATCGGCGCCGTGGCGCAGCAGCAGCCCGTCGGCCAGCTTCTCGTAGACGACACCGACGTAGCCGGTGACGACCACGGGGCGGCGGTCGGCGCCCTCCCAGGCGTGGCGCAGTCCGTGCAGCATGGCCTGGACGGCGCCGCCGACCAGGGAGAGGACGATCACGTCATAGCGCTCACGGTCCACTGCCCGTACGAATTCCACGCCCGTGACCTCGCGCATCGCGTCGGCGCGCACCCCGACCTCGGTCAGCTGCCGGGCGGTCGGCGTGGCGCGGCCGCGCAGCAGGAAGCCGTCGAGGTGACGTTCCGAGGCAGCGTCCGACCCGTCCGGTACGAGGCGATGCGCGGTGAGCGCGCCCCATTTCCACCGGGTGTCGGAGTCGGCGAGCACGGCGACTCGCACAGGGGATTTGGTACGTGAGGACACGTCGGAGACGCTAGGAAGCGTTGTCGATTCACGGCCCAACGCAAGAGCAACAAAGGGTTAACAGCACGTCGACGATTGGAGAATCGGCTGGCGGGAGCGGCGGGTTAACCGTTCCGACGTCCTTCGTTCACCTTTACGTACACCCTAGGTCAAGACGAATGCCGACCGGCGACCTAGCGTCACCCGCGTGGTTAAGCTCTCCGTCATCGTGCCGTTCTACAACGTGCAGACCTATGCCCCCGACACGCTCAGAAGTCTGCGCGCGAACGCGCGTGAGGACTTCGAATTCATTCTCGTCGACGACTGTGCCACCGACGGGACCCCGGAGATCCTGGAGCGGGCAGAACGCGACCTTCCGGGGGCCGTCTACGTACGGCATCAGAAGAACGGTGGGCTGGCCACCGCGCGGAACACCGGCCTGGACAACGCCACCGGGGAGTACCTCGCCTTCCTCGACGGCGACGACTGGCTGGCCCCCGGCTACTACGCCCAACTGCTCGCGGCGATCGAGGACTTGGGGTGCGACTTCGTCCGCACCGACCATGTCCAGTGCACCGCACGGGCGCGCTCCATCACCCGGGTGCCGCACGGCCGCCGCGATGAGGTGATGAACCCTCGGGACGTGATCCTCCCGGCCGACCGCTCCACCTCCGTCGACTACCCCTACGCCTGGGCGGGCATGTACCACCGCCGCCTGGTCGACGAGGGGCTGCTGCACTTCACCCATGGGCTGCGCACCGCCGAGGACCGGCCCTGGATCTGGCGGCTGCACCGCGAGGCCCGCAGCTTCGCCGTCCTCGGCCTGGCCGGGGTTTTCTACCGGCGCGGGGTCTCCTCCTCGCTCACCCAGATCGGCGATGTGCGGCAGCTCGACTTCATTCGCGCATTCGACCAGGTGATCGAGGAAACCGCGCGGGACCGCGACGCCGACGCCCTGCTGCCGAAGGCCGTCCGCACCTATTGCGCGATCATTTCCCACCACCTCGGCAACATCGAGAGATTCGAACCACAAGTGGCCCGCAAACTCCGTTCCATGTCGGCGGCGGCGATGAAACGCATGCCCCAGGACGTATTGAAGGACGCACTGGATTCCATGGACTACGAGCGCGCCGCACGACTGCGGCGAGTCAAGCGCCGGTCCGCGGGGGCGGAGGTGGCGGCCTGATGTCCGCCTACAAGCCCCTGGCGGAGCGCAAGCGCACCCAGATCTTCCTCGCCTCGACCCTCTACGGGGCGGCGACCCTCGCGGCCGCGATCGACGCGGGCAGCGTCGGCCCGGCCGACCGCCGGCTGCTGCTGATCAGCAACAACGCCGCGACGCCTGAGACCACCCCGCCGGTGGACGAGATGCCCGGCTTCGAGCGGCTGCGCGGCCGCTTCGACCGGGTGCTGTCCTGGAACGAGACGATCTCGCCGTTCCACCCGGGCGGCTGGGCCCCGCGCGTCGACGACGCCCCGCTGTGGGAGCGCCATCTGCGGCTGCTGTGGAACCTCGGCGACGACAAGGTCGAACTGATCCTGGAGTCCATCCAGGTCAACCCGGCGATGGCGGTCGCCAATGTGTTCCAGGGCGCGCCCATCGACGTCTACGCGGACGGGCTGATGAGCTACGGCCCGACCCGCAACAAGCTGGACCCGCTGACCGGCACCCGCATCCGCCGGCTGCTCCACCTCGACCTGGTGCCCGGACTGCGGCCGCTGCTGCTGACCGAGTTCGGCGTCGAGCCGGAGATCCTGCCGACCGAGGTGTTCACCAAGGTGCTCGCCGAGGTGGCCGAGGCCGCCCCGCGCAGTGTCGCCTCCGCCAGCGAGCGGATCGCGGTCGGAGGTGGCCCGGCGCTGATGCTCGGCCAGTACCTGTCCGCGCTGGACATCCTCTCCCCGCAGGAGGAGGAAGAGCTGCATCTGCGGATGCTGCGCGGCGCCGTGGCGCTGGGCCATCGCACCGTCGTCTTCAAACCGCACCCCACCGCCCCGGCCCGCTGGTCGCGGATGCTGGAGAAGAAGGCCGCCGAGCTGGGCGCGGAGCTGACCGTCATGGACACCCCGGTGCTCGCCGAGGTGCTGTATCAGCGGATGAGCCCGGCCCTGGTCATCGGCTGCTTCTCCACCGCGCTGCTCACCGCCGACGTCTTCTACGGGCTGCCGGTGGCCCGGATCGGCACCGACACGCTGCTGGAGCGGCTCACCCCGTACCAGAACAGCAACCGCGTGCCGGTGACGATCGTGGACGCGCTGCTGCCCGACCTCGAGGACCACAAGGCGGTGGCCGCCGCCCAGCCGGTGGACGAACGGGCGGGCAGGCGGCTGACCGGGCTGATCTCCGCGGTCGGCTTCTGCATGCAGGCCAAGATCTACCCGGATCTGCGGCCCGCGACCGAGCGCTATCTGGCCGCCCACCTGGACGACAACACGTGGCGCTACTTCAAGAAGCGCAGGCTGACCGCGCTCGCCCTGCCCGGGGCGGTGCCCTCGCAACTGGCGTTCATCCCGCGCAATGAGACGGTGCGCAAGGTGGCGCGCCGGGCCCGTGCCCTGAAGCGGGCCGCCCTCAAGCGGACGGTCACCGGATGAGCGCGCCGCCGACCCCCGACGCCGGGCCGATATCCGACGCGGACGCCGGGCCGATACCCACCGCCGACACCGGGCCGATACCCACCGCCGACACCGGGCCGGTACCCACCGCCGACACCGGGCCGATATCCACCGCGGCGGCGACGGCTCCCACGCCGACGCCGCCGCGCGCCCCCGGCATGGCATCGCGCGCCCCCGACATGGCCCTGGAGCGATCCGCCGAGCGCACCGCCAAGGCGGCGGCGCGCGGCGGAGGCCATCCGGTGCGGCTGCGAGCGCTGGACGGGCTGCGCCTGCTCGCCGCGCTCATGGTGGCCGCGTACCACTACGGCGGCCGCGACGGCGAGATAACCCAGGCGTGGGGCTCCTCGCCCCGCGCGCAGTTCCCCACCCTCTCCAGCTACTTCGCCTACGGCTGTCTGGGCGTCCAGATCTTCTTCGTCATCAGCGGCTTCGTCATCTGCATGAGCGGATGGGGACGGCCGCTGCGCTCGTTCTTCGCCTCGCGCGTCTCCCGCCTCTACCCCGCCTACTGGGTCGCGATCATCCTGGTGACCGGCGTCTTCGCGCTGCCCTGGGTCGCCTACGAGGCGGTGTCGCCCAGCGACGCGCTGGTCAACCTCACCATGCTGCAGCAGCCGCTCGGCGTGGACCGGGTGCTGGGCGTGTGCTGGACGCTGTGGGCGGAGCTGCGCTTCTACGCCCTCTTCGCGCTGTTCGTGGTGCTCCCGGGCGCGACCCGGCACCGCGTGGTGCTCTTCTGCGCCGTCTGGACGCTGGGCTCGGCGTTCGCCGAGGCGTCGGACCTGCCGCTGCTGGACGTGGTCCTGATGCCGGAGTACTCCTCGTACTTCATCGGCGGCATGGGCGTCTATCTGCTCCACCGCTTCGGCCATGACGCCCTGGCCTGGGGCATCATCGGGATCAGCTTCCTGATCGGCCAGCACTACGCGATCCGCGAGCTGTGGCACCCGGCTGGGATCGACGCCTTCTCCTACCGGTCGGCCACCGGCATCATCGCGGTGGTCGCCTTCGGCTATGTGGCGGTCACGCTGATCGCGCTGGGGAAGCTGAACTGGGCCAACTGGCGCTGGCTGACCGTCGCGGGCGCGCTCACGTACCCGTTCTACCTGGTGCACGAGCACCTGGGCTGGGTGGTGGTCCAGTATCTGCGCCGCGGCCTCGGCCTCCCCTCGTACGCCACCTTCGGGCTGACCGTGCTGCTGATGCTGGGGCTGGCCTGGCTGCTGTACCGATTCGTCGAACAGCGCCTGGCCCCGGTCCTGAAGCGGGCACTCGCGACACCGCGGGTGCGGTAGCCGCACCGGACCGCGGGCCCGCGGCGGGCTCCCGAGATCGTGGGCAAGCCCGCCGCGGGCCCTTATGCCGCACCAGCCCCGTCGCGGGCCCTGTGCCGTGCCGGTCCCGCCGAGGAAACCGAGCGGCAGGGCGGCCTCCATATGGAGCCGCGCGGCCCGCCCGGCACGCGCGGGAGCCGTCGACTGCGCCGCCGCGTCCGGCCGTTCGGCGGCCTCGGCGCGCACCGCCTCGGCCACCGTGCGCTCACTCAACTCACTACGCGCACCGCCGCACCCATCTCGCGTACGTCCTCCAGCTCCGCGACTCCCAAAGCGGCGCTTTCCACGGCGCGTGCCCGTGCGTCGGGGAGAGTTCGCCCGGCGAGGGATCGGAACTTCGCCCGAATGGCCGTTTCGGGAAGGGGATTTGCGGGAGATCCGCCCGCGTGGTGCACTCGGCGCTGATGGCGCGCCCCGGTTGTGGTGATCGCGGTGACGACAGGCTCCTCGGTCGGCGGCATCGTCTCGTCGATGTCGAGGGCGATCCGGTCCATGGCCGCCCGTACGGACTCCTCTCCGCGCTTGTCCTCGTCGTACGCGTCGAGGCCCGCGTGACCGTGGGCGAGCCGGGCCGCCAGCGCGTACGGCAGACTGAGCTGCGCTCCCGCGAGAGTGCGGATGTCCCGTCCCCCGCACATGCCGTGCAGGAAGTGACTGAGCCGTACGAAGACGGCGGTGATATCCGCGGCGTCCAAGCGGTGGTCGGCCATGATGGCGGACAGCGCGTCGATGGAGGAGTGGGTGCCGCGGCACGAGGCGTACGGCTTGATGGAGGATCGCATGATCTTCCACTGCGTGCCCAGTCCGCTGGTCAGGGCATCGGGGTCGGCGTCGTTTGCCGCGTACGTGGACAGCAGGCCGCCCCATACGTCGTCGAGAACCGCCGAGGGTCCGGTCATTCCGCGAAGGGCGAGCTGGGCCGAGAGCAATCCCGCTTCGGCGGCCCGACCGGCGTGGAGGCGTTTGCTCATGGCGCCGTCGTGGACGAAGGCCCACAGTCCCGCACTGCCGCTCGCCGCCAGGCCGAGTGCGGACTCGGTCTGCTGGGGCGTGAGGCCCAGTACGTGTGCCGCGGCCGCGGCCGCGGCGAACGGTCCGCAGGTGCCGGTCGAATGCCAGCCGGCCCCGTTGTGCGGCTCGTACCCGCCGAGCGCTTCGAGAATGCGGCGTCCCACGTCATAGCCGAGGACGATCGCGGTCAGCAGGCGGGTTCCGCTGACGGGGGTGGCGCAGGCGGCCGCCGCCGCGAGGGCGGCGGGCACGACGACCGCACCGGAGTGATCGCATCCGCCCGTGTCGTCGACCTCGTAGGCGTGGCTGGACACGGCATTGACGAGCGCGGCCGCCCGAGGTGAGAGGCACACTCCGGTGCCCCACACCGGTACCGGGCCGGGCTCGGCACCGAGGACCGACAGGGAGATCCTGGTCTCCTCGCTGCGTGCACCGGCCAGCCCGGCGCCGAGTGTGTCGAGCAGGTGGATGGTCGCCTTGCGGGTGGTGGCGTCCGGCAGGTCGGCGTACGCGGTATCGGTGATCAAGGCCGCCAGCCGGGCGAGCGGACCGCCTGCCGCCCCGGTCATCGGGCCTGCTCCTGCTCGGCTCGCAGACGTTGGAACAGGTCGGCCGGGTGGCCGGGCTCGTTTTCCCGATGCTGGGTCCGCCACCGGTCGGCGATCTGGGAGCCGGTTGCGAGCCAGACGTCCTGGCACCCCTGGATGTACTCGATGATCTCCCGCACGAGTCCGATCCGGCCAGGTGTGCCGGTCACCTCGGGCTGCAACCGAAGGACGTAGCACAGGCCGAAACGGTGGTAGGCCATGAATTCTCGCTTCCAGTTGTCGAGGGCGTGCGCGTACGAGGCGATACGCGACTGGCCGGTCGGGAAGGGCGGTTCGAGGTTGAAGAAGAAGTACTGGTGGTCTTCGAGTTCGTAGTGGACGGGGATCTCGACCAGCCCGGACGCTTCGGGGTGGAGGTAGGGCAGGTCGTCGCCGGGCATGGACGATGACCATCTGATGCCGAGGTCGGCGAGTCGGGCGCCGAGGCCGGGCTTCCACTCCCCCGCCGGGGTCCGGAATCCCCGCGGGGCCGCGCCGGTGACCCGACGCAGCCGCTCCGCGGCGTCCCGGACCGCCCGGACCTGCTCGCCGAGCGTCAGCTCCAGGAAGTTCTCGTGCGCATCACCGTGGCAGGCGATCTCATGCCCCGCGGCGGCGATGCGGCGTACGGCCTCGGGGTGGCGCTCGGCGTTGCGTCCGGGTACGAACCAGGTGGTGGGGACACGCAGGTCGGTGAAGAGGCCGAGCAGCCGGTCGATGCCGCGATCGGTGCCGTACCGGCCGACGGACAGGGTCTTACCGCGGTCGGCGGTGGTGGGTGAGCCGCTGAGGATGGCGAGGTCGGCGTCGTGGTCGACGCTGATCATCACCGCGACCCGGGCACCGTTCGGCCAGCGGCCCGCCGGGGCGCGCTCGCTCATGCCGCGGCCCCCTTGAGTCCCTGTCGGCTTTCGACCCACCAGTCGGCCACGTCCCCGCAGGTCGCGAACCAGACATCGTCGTGCGCGCGCATATGGTCGATTAGTTCCTCCAGGATGAGCAGGCGGCCGGGCCTGCCTGACACTTTGGGGTGCAAGAGCGTGGTCAGGCACAGTCCCTCGGCGCGGTATCCGTCGAACTCGCGCTTCCAGTTGTCGAGCGTGAGGGCGTAACTGGCGATGCGGTCCTGGCCGCCGGGGTAGTCCGGGTTGCGGTGGTAGGCGAGCGAGGCGTAGTCGTCAAAGTCCCAGCGCGCCGGGATTTCCACCAGTGCGGTCACCGCTTGGTCGATGGTGTGCAGATACGGGCGGTCGTCGCCGCGCATCGAGCTGGAGTACCGGAAGCCGTGCTCCAGCAGGAGCCGGGGCGTTTCCGGGTGCCAGTCGCCGGACGGGGACCGGAAACCGGACGCCTCGATACCCAGGACGCTCTTGAACACGCGCTGGCTGCGGCTGATGACGTCGGCCTGTTCGCCGACGGTCAAGTCGTAGTAGCACTCATGACGGTAGCCGTGGTGGGCCACTTCGTGGCCGCGCTCGATGATGCTCCGGCAGGCGTCCGGCCAGTGCTCCACCACCCAGGCCGGGGTGAAGAAGGTGGCGGGGACGTCGGCGTCGTCGAGCAGGTCGAGGAGGCGGGGCAGGGCGCGGAACGGTCCGTACCCGCCCAGTGCGAAGTAGCCGGGGAGGCCCCACAGGGAGCCGTCGAGCATGGCGGAGCCGGTCGGTCCGTCCAGGTCGAAGGCGAGGGCGACGGCCGCGCGGCGCTGCTGCGGCCAGTGCGGCGGGTGCGGGTCGGCGGGAGTGTGCATAGTTCAGTTCTTCACTCCGTTGAAGGTGGGCCGTGTCGCTCCGTAGGACATCCGTGATTCTTTGAGAATGCGCTGGTAGGTGCCGTCGGCCCACAGCTTGTCGAAGCCTTTGGTGACCAGTGCGGCCATGGCCTTGTCGTCCTTCTTCACCACGACGGCGAACGGCTTGGCCGGGAGCGGCTGGAGTACGGCACGGAATCTGCCGGGCTCGGTGCGGTCGAAGAACGCGAGGTTCTCGCCGCCCTGGATCGCCACGTCGGCACGGTTCTGCTCCAACTGGAGGCGGGCCGCGGCGCCGGAGTCGGTGGGCAGGATCCGGATGGCGGGCCTGCCCGCGCCGGTGCAGTACTTCTTGTTGAATTCCAGCGCCTGGCCGTAGTAGTCCGTCGTCTTGCTCACGGCGAGTTTCTTGCCGCAGACGTCCTGGCGCCCGCGGAAGTCCGCGGCCCTCTTGGGCAGCGTGTACAGCCGGCCGACGGTTTTGAAGTAGTCGACGAAGTCCACCGTCTGCTGTCGTTCGACGGTGTCGGAGATGCCCGACATCACCATATCGACGCGGGAGGTGGCCACGGAGTTCATGAGCTGGTCAAAGCGCTGCTCCTCGAAGATGACCTTGAGCCCGAGCTTCTTGCCCAGCGCCCTGGCCAGTTCGACGTCCACACCGGAGAGGGCGTTGGTCTTGTCGTCGCGGTACTCCATGGGCGGGAAGTCCGGTGAGAGGGCGACCTTTAGCTGCTTGTCTTTGGTGATCGAGGGCGGGAGCTTGTCGGCGCCGGCGGCGGAGCCGGGCAGGGTCGTACTAACGCAGCCGGTCAGCGAGACCGCCGTGCCGACGCCGATCAGGGTGGCCGCGAGAGCGCGGAGCGGACGGGACATGGGTGTCGTCTCCTGCACGGGTTAGAGGACTCGGGCCAGGAACGACCGGGTACGCGGGTGCCGGGGGGTGACGAGCACCTCGGACGGCGGTCCGATCTCCAGGACCTCGCCGCCGTCCATGAAGGCCACCCGGTCGGCGACCTCCCGGGCGAAGGCGATCTCATGGGTGACCACGATCATGGTGAGTCCGCTGCGCGCGAGGTCCTTCATGACGTCCAGGACCTCGCCGACCAGTTCCGGGTCCAGTGCGGAGGTCGGCTCGTCGAAGAGCATCAGATCGGGTTCCATGGCGAGGGCGCGGGCGATGGCGATGCGCTGCTGCTGACCGCCCGAGAGCTGGCGCGGGTAGGCGTCGGCCTTGTCGGCGAGCCCCACCCGGGTCAGCAGTGACATGGCGCGTTCGCGGGCTTCCCCGCGGGGTACGCGCTTGACGCCGACGGGCGCGTCCATGACGTTGTCCAGGGCCGTCATATGCGGGAAGAGGTTGAATTTCTGGAAGACCATGCCGATGCGCCGGCGCTGGCGTGCGATGGCCCGCTCGTTGAGCTCATGCAGTTGGTTGCCCTGCTGGCGGTAGCCGATGACCTCGTCGCCCACCCAGACGCGGCCCGAGTTCACCTGCTCCAGGTGGTTGATGCAGCGCAGAAAGGTGCTCTTGCCTGATCCCGAGGGGCCGAGGAGGCAGACCACTTCCCCCCGGTGGACCTCAAGGTCGACGCCCCGCAGGACCTCCAGGTCGCCGTAGCTCTTGTGCACCGACTCGGCTCGGACCAGCGCACGTTCGATGCTCGTGGTGGCACACATCACGAGACCGCCTTCTTCTGGTTGATGACCTTACGCAGCCGTTGGAGGGGCGTATCGGGCAGCGAGCGGCTGCTGCTGCCCTTGGCGAAGTGCCGCTCCAGGTAGTACTGGACGACCGAGAGGACGGAGACCGCGGCGAGGTACCAGATGGCACACACGATCAGCAGTTCCATGATCCGGTTGTTGACGAAGTAGATGTGCTGGGCCTCGGAGAGAATCTCGCTGACTCCGATGGCCGAGGCCAGCGATGTCGTCTTGAGCATGCCGATGGTCTCGTTCCCGATCGGCGGCAGGATGACGCGCATCGCCTGAGGCAGCACGATCTTCCTCATGGTGCGCAGCCGGGACATGCCCAGGGCCTGGGCGGCTTCCGTCTGTCCCTCGTCGATGGAGAGGATGCCGGCGCGGACCACCTCGGAGGTGTATGCCCCTTGGTTGAGACCCAGGCCGATGGCGGCGGCCACGAAGGGGGTGACCAGGTCGACGGTGCGGGCACCG
Source organism: Streptomyces iranensis (assembly GCF_017874715.1). GTDB lineage: Bacteria > Actinomycetota > Actinomycetes > Streptomycetales > Streptomycetaceae > Streptomyces > Streptomyces iranensis. Next base: position 60,789 of record NZ_JAGGLR010000038.1, read on the forward strand.
CCCAGTCCGGGAAGCCAGATGTAGGGGAAGAGCAGCCCGATGTTGAACCAGGCCAGCAACTGGAGATAGACCGGGGTGCCGCGGAACACCCAGACGTAGAGCCAGCCGACGCCGGAGGTGACCGGATTGCGGGAAAGCCGCATCATCGCGACGACGACACCCAGGGCAACGCCCAGGACCATGCCGACGACCGTGAGGACGAGCGTGAGGAGGAGCCCCTTGAGGAGCACGCCCATCGTGAGGTAGTGCCTGACGACTCCCCAGTCGATGGCCGCGTGGGCGAGCGAGTACGCCAGCCAGCAGAGGAAGGCGACGACCGCGAGCGCGCCGAGCCAGCGCCCGTAGTGCGTCCGGGGCACAGCGGTGAGGTCGGCGGTCGGTACGGAATCGCTTCTCTTCGCGGGGGCTTCGGACATGACCTGGCTCTCTTCTCGGGGTACGGCGGTCTCAGCGGATACCGGCCGGCCAGTCGGGCCCTCGGCGGGACTCATGTCCGCGGGCCCGTGTAGTCCGCCGCCCAGTTGCGCTGGTCCGCGACGAGTTCTTCCAGTTCGTGGATCTGCTCGTCCACCCGGGCCGGTGCGGTGCCCCCCTGACCGCTGCGCGCGGCCAGCGCCGCCTCGACGGTGAGGACGGACCGCACCTCCGGTGTGAGCCGAGGGTCGATTTGTGCGTAGTCGTCGTCGCTCAGCTCCAGGAGGTCGAGGCCGCGTTCCTCGCAGAGCTGCACCACGGCGCCGGTGACCTCGTGCGCCTCGCTGAAGGGGACGCCCTGGCGTGCGAGCCAGTCCGCGATCTCGGTGGCGAGAGTGAATCCCGCCGTGGCCTGGGCCCGCAGCTCGTCGGCATGGACGACCAGGGTCCGCACCAGGCCGGACATCGCCGGAAGGACGGTGAGCAGGGTCTCGACCGTGTCGAGGGCCGAGCGCTTGTCCTCCGCCAGGTCGCGGTTGTAGGCGAGCGGCAGTCCCTTCAGCGCGCCGAGGACGCCCATCAGATTGCCCATGAGCCGACCGGCCTTCCCCCGGGCAAGCTCGGCGATATCGGGGTTCTTCTTCTGCGGCATGATCGACGAGCCGGTGGCGAAACGGTCGTCCAGGCCGACCCAGCGAAACTGCCGGCTCGCCCAGAGGCAGATCTCCTCGGCGAGCCGGGAGATGTCGACGGCCAGCATGGCGCCGACGAAGAGGAATTCGGCGACGTGGTCCCGGCCGGCCACCGCGTCGATGGAGTTCGTGCAGGGACGGTCGTATCCAAGTTCCTCGGCGGAACGCTCGGGGCTCAGCGCGATCGCGGAACCCGCGAGGGCTGCGGCACCCAGCGGGGAGCGCGCGCTGCGCCGGTCCCAGTCGCGCAGCCGGTCGATGTCGCGGCCGATCGCGTGCGCGTGGGCGAGGAGCTGGTGCCCGAAGGTGATCGGCTGTGCGGGCTGGAGATGCGTGAAGCCGGGAGCCGGGGTGGTGCGGTGTTCGCGGGCCTGGGCCAGCAGGGCGTCCACGAGGTCCGCGCCGGCCTCGGCCAGCCTGCGCACCTTGTCCCGCAGATACAGCCGCAGGTCATTGGCGGCCTGGTCGTTACGGGATCGCCCGGCGCGCAGCTTGCCGCCGACGACGCCCAGCCGCTCACTCAGCACCCGCTCCAGGAACGTATGCACGTCTTCGTCCTCGGGCTGCGGCCCGACCTCGCCGCGCCGGTACTCCCCGTCGAGTACGTCGATGGCCTGAAGCAGCGTGGCGAGCTCGCTGTCGTCCAGCAGGCCCGCACGGCGCAGCTCACGCGCATGAGAGCGCGATCCCGCGAGATCGTAGGGCGCCATGTCGAAATAGCCCGGCTCCGAACGCGAGAGCTTGGTGAGCGCATCGTCCGGGGCGTTGCGGAAGCGCCCGCCCCAGAGACGGGTGGGGGCAGCGTGAGTGGACATGTGCGAGTCTCCCTCAAGGGTCTAATCGCTCGGCAGCGGCACGAAGCGAGCAGCGTCAGGTCTCCGGCCAGGGCAGGGCATGTCAGGCTGGGACGGCTGGATCGCCCGACTGCCTGATTGTCGGACACTTTCAAGTTGCCGTAGCGCAGTCAAGGGTTCTGACGGTCGGCATCCACCCTTTCTCCGCCTGAGTAATCTGCCGGTAAGCTGGTTGAAACAACATCGTCCGGCAATCAGACACTCAATCGACAAGGGGCGTCATGGCGCTGGGGCCGATCAAGATCGACCGCTCGGGGACCGTGGACCGCGTGGCCCACGCACTGCGCGAGGAGATGTACCGGGGGGCACTCGAAGGCGGCACGTCCCTCCGGGAGGTGAACGTGGCCGAGAGCATGGGTGTCGCCCGCAGCACCGTACGAGAGGCGTTCCAGGTCCTCACGGGGGAGGGGCTGCTCGTCCGGCGGCCGAACCGCGGAGTAGAGGTCCGCCGGCTCGGCGAAGAAGAGATCGAGGACATCTTCAAGGCCCGGCGCATACTGGAGACGAGCGCGGCACGCTCGGTCGTACAGGCCACCCGCTCCGACATCGTGGCGCTCGCCTCGGCCCAGACCGCCTACGAACAGGCCGCCGCCGACTCCACCGACGCCGCCCCCATCACCGAAGCCCACCTCGCCGTCCACGTCGCCATCGTCGGCCTCCTGGGCTCCCCCCGCCTGACGGCAACGGCCCACCAACTCATGTCGGATATCCGGCTGGCCGTCGCCACCATCGACCGCACCAGCGACGACCTGCCGGCACAGGTGGAGGAGCACAAAACCATCGTGACCCTGATCCGTCAGGCAAAAGGCGAGGAGGCGGCGCAACTCCTGGACGCCCACCTCACACACGCGAAGGCGTTCATGCCGAAAAGCGACTGATCACCCCCTCACGTCGGTCACGACCGCTCAGGTCGATCACTCGGCCGAGAAGCGCGCAACCAGCGCGGGGTGTCGGCGCCCAGGAGGCCGGGGGGACGGGCCCAGTCGAGGGGGCCCGCCGGGGTGGCGATCGGTGCGCGGGCGTGGTGCAGCGTGCCCAGGTCGGAGGCGGTCTCGGTCAGCCAGGGCGCCGGGTCATGGGCGGGGCCGTCCGCCAGAGCGGCCGGGCCGATGCCGTGGGTCAGCCAGGACGCCGTGCCCGCGAGGGACAGCCGCAGATGGCGCCCGGCGCCTTCCTCCTGGCGCTCGGTCAGCGCCCGCAGCACCGCCGCCGCCAGCAGATAGCCGGTGCCGTGGTCGAGGGCCTGGGCGGGCAGCGCCCCCGGGTGGCCGTCGCCATCGCCCTTCGCCTCGATCGCGGCGATGCCGGTGGCCGCCTGGACCAGGCTGTCGAAACCACGCCGCCCGGCCCAGGGCCCGGACCAGCCCCATGCGCACAGCTGGGCCACGACCAGCCCGGGGTGGCGCTCCAGCAGGGCGTCCGGGGCGAGCCCGAAGCGGTCGAGCGCACCGGGTCGGTAGCCGGTGACCACGACATCGGCGTCGGCGAGCAGCGCCTCGAAGGTCCGGCGGTCCTCGGGCGCGGCGAGGTCGAGCGCGGCCGAATGCTTGCCGAAGCCGGTGTCGGCGTGGGCGTCCGGGTCCTCGGGCAGCCCGGGGGAGTCGATACGCAGCACGTCGGCGCCGAGCAGGGCCAGGGTGCGGGTGGCCACCGGCCCGGCGATGACCCGGGTCAGATCGAGTACGCGTACGCCGTTCGCGGGCAGCGCGCCGTTCATGGGCGGGGGCGCTTCCCGGAGGCGGCGCGGGGCGGCCTCCCCGACCTGCCGGGACTCGATCAACGGCAGCGCGCCCAGCGGGATCTCGCTCTCGCCCGGCTCCGCCACGGCCACGGCCAGACCGCCCGCCGCGTAGACGGTCTCCTGGATCGCGCGGGCGGGGCGGGCCGCGAGCGCCGCCGCCAGTTCGTCCGGCCCGGTGTCGCCGGGGAGGCCGAGGGCGGTGAGCAGCCGGGCCCGGTGGTGGGGGTAGTTGGCGTGCGTGCGGACCCACCCGTCGGCCGCGCGCCAGAAGCCGGACAGCGGGGCGAAGTTGGTGGGCTTCCGGCCGTCGATCCGCAGGTGCCGTTCGCTGACGAACGCGGTGGCGACGGCGCCCTCGTCGACCCGTACCGCAGGAACGGCCCCGCCGGAGCGCCGCGCGCCCAGCTCGGCGGCGGCCAGCGAGCACACGCCCACGGTGGCGCGGGCCAGCTCGGCCACGGGCAGCCGGGCGGGCAGTCCGCCGCTCACCGCGTGGTACGTCACCCGCTCCAGCAGCGCGGGGTCGCCGCCGAGGGCGGCCCAGGCATGGGCGGTGGCCGCGTCCCGCGTGTCCTGTGGTGGTACATCGCTCCTCGTCATGGGCTCATTGTGCGCCTGGCCACCTGAGCGCCTCACGGCGAGTGCCCCGCCCTCTCCTCCTGGTCGGGGACGGAGAGGGCGGGCCGTGCGAGGTGGGTGGCGGGCCTATGCGGCGCCCGCCTGCTGGTAGAGGCCGAGGGCCTCGTTGCCCAGCGTCGGGTGGTATTCGTTCGCGCCCGCGCTGACGCTGATGTTGCCGATCAGATAGCCCGCGCCGCCGGAGAAGTCGGCGAGGAAGCCGCCGCCGCTCGACCCTCCGGTCTGGACGCAGTCGATGCCCCACATCGTGGAGCCGGGACGGCCCGCGTCGGCGAACTCATTGCCCTCGCAGTGGTTCAGCCGCTCGCCGTTGCCCTCGGCGGCGGAGCCTCCGTAGCCGAAGGAGTGGACATGGCGGCCGGTCTGCGAGTTGAAGGCGATGCCCTGGGCGCCCACGGTGTCGGCCAGGGTGCGGCCGTTCAACGTGTTCATCACGGCGAAGGCGTAGTCCCAGTTGGCGTTGCCCCGGGTGGAGACGTACTGGGCGTCCCAGAAGAGGCGGCGGGCGGCGAAGGTGCCGTAGGGGCGGTTCCCGTTGTTGTAGCCCGGGATGAAGACCCAGTTGCGGTAGCCGGTTCCGGTGGCCGCGTCCACGGTGCAGTGGCCGGCGGTGAGCACGACGGACTTGTTGTCGCTGTTGGCGACGGTGGCGGAGCAGGCGAAGGTGCCACCGGAGGCGTTCTGGAAGAAGACCTTGCCCGCCGTGGTGCTGATCAGGCCGCCGCCGGTCCAGGCGGTGGGGGACGTGGCGCGGGGCGAGGGCGCGGAGACGGGGGCGGTGGGGCCCGGGAGCGGGGGCACGCTCACCCGCTCACCCGTGGTGGGCGCCGGGTCCGCGAGCTTCGCGCCGCGGGCGGCGGGCAGGGTGGTGACGTCCCTGGCGGTGCGCAGCCGTTCCGCCGTCCAGAAGCGGACGGCGGCGCGCTGCTCCTCGGTGGGGACGGAGGTTCCCTGAGCGGAGGGAGCAGGGTGGGCCGGGGCCGGGGCGGGGGTGGCGGCGTGGGCGGTGGTTCCGGCGGTCCAGCTGAGGGTGGCGAGGGTGAGGGCGCTGAATAAGGTGACGACACGTCTCATGCGGTCGACTCCAAGTCCGTTGGAGGTACCCGAGAGCGTCAGACAACGTTGTCTGACGCTTTGTCGCCGGTAGGGTGCCACGACTGGTCCAGACCTGCCATGAGGCCGGACATCACAATTAGGGATCCCCCTAGCGCACGCGCGATGCGCCCGCCGTAAGTGCGGCCGGGAGCGCCGTACGTGCAGGGACGCCGGGAGCGCCGTACGTGCAGGGACGCACGGTGGAGGTCGCGGCGAAGGGCATCGGCGGGCGACCTGGCGCAGAGGCCGGGTGGACCCCCGGGAGACACTGTTCTCCACCCCTGATTCCACCTCTGGGTCCAGGTGCGGAAGGGCGCGTGGCAGCACGCTTGGGGGCATGACAACGACCGAGTGGATCACCGACATCGCCCTCATCCTCGTCGTCTTCCGGCAACTGCGGGAAGGCCGTCTGGACCTCAAATCCTTCCTCATCCCGCTGGGCATCGTGGCCTTCGTGGTCCGTACGTACCTGGACGGCGTTCCCACCGCGGGCAACGACCTGGTGCTGGTGGGGGCGCTGATGGGCGTGGGCGCCGTGCTCGGCGTCGCCGGCGGTGTGTACACCCGGGTCCGGGCGCTCGGCGGAGACATCCTGGTCAAGGCCGGTGCGGTCTCGGCGGCTCTCTGGGTGCTGGGCATGGGCGCGCGCATGGGATTCCAGCTGTGGGTCGAGCACGGCGGTGGCGCCGACGACGTGGCCCGGTTCAGCGTCGCCCACCACATCACGGGCGACCAGGCATGGGTGGCGGCGTTCGTCCTGATGGCTCTCACCGAGGTGGTCACGCGGCTGGCCACGATCTTCCTGCGCAGCGGGCTGGTGCCCCGCGAGCAGCCGGCCCCGGCGGCGAACCACCTCCTGGCCCGACCGTGAGCTATGGTCTGGCCGTGCCCACAGCCGAGCCCGCGTCCTCCCCCGCGTCGGTGCCACCCCACCGGGACGGACCGCGGTCGATGCCGGGACGGGACCCCCGTATGCACTGGGTGCTGACCCTGGGCGTCATCGGCGCCGGGATGCTGACGATCCGGCCGATGGGTTTCAGCGGGCGGGGGCTGGCGGTCGCCGTCCTCTTCGTGCTCAACGGCCTGGCGCTGCTGGCCCGAGGGCTGCCCGAGGCCAGGGTCACGGAGCGGGTCGCCATCGTCTGGCTGTCTCTCGGGATCGTCGCGTCGGCCGCGCTGATCGCCACCGGCCGCAGCGGATCGACCTACCTCTTCGCCTTCTTCCTCGCCGGACACATCGGATACCGGCTCCGGACCAGACCGGCTGTCGTCCTCGCGCTGTCCTGCAGCCTGCTGTGCGGCGCCGTCCTGTACTTCCGTCTCGGGCCCGGTCACCACCTGGTGCCCTGGGAAATCGGTCTGGTCACCGGCGTCCCGGTCCTGGTCGGGATCGCCAACCGCAGTCATCACCAGGCCGTGCGGGCGGCGCTCTCGGCGGCGGAGTCCGCCGAGAGCGCCGCCCGAGCGGAGGCCCAGGCAGCGGCGCTGACCGAGCGCAGCCGGATCGCCCGGGACGTGCACGACGTCCTGGCACATTCGCTGGCCGGGATCAACATGCAGCTGGAACTGGCCGACGCGCTGCTCGACACCGGTGATCTGGAGAGGGTGCGAGAGGCCAACGGCAAGGCCCACAGCCTGGTCAAGGAGAGCCTGAAGCAGGCGCAGTGGACCGTACACACCCTCCGCGAGGACTCCCTGCCGCTGCTGGAGAGCCTGACCGCGATGCTGGCGTCGTCCGGCCACCGCGACGCCCTCACCGTCACCGGGACCGTCCGGGAGGTACCGGCGCAGGTGACCCAGCACCTCCTGCGGATCGCCCAGGAGGCGCTGACCAACGCGGCCCGGTACGCGCCCGGCGGCGATGTCGGCGTGGAGCTGACGTTCGCCGCCTCGTCGACGACACTGAGGATCCGCAACCGTGCCGCCACCCGCCCGGTGGACGCGGGCGTCGGCAGCGGGATGGGACTGATCGGGATGCGTGAACGGGTGGCCCTGCTGGACGGAACCCTCACCGCGGGCCCGGTCACCGAGGGGCCCGACCAGGGCGGCTGGCAAGTGGAGGCAGTGATCCCGCAATGACCGAACCCTTCGGCGACAGCCGGACGTTGAGGGTGGTCGTCGCCGACGACCAGGCCGCCATCCGGGAGCCGCTCGCCGCGGTGCTGGGACTCTCCGCGGACATCGAGGTCGTCGCCGAGGCGGCAGACGGGAGCGACGTCCTGACCGCGGTCGCCGCCGGGCCGGTGGACGTGGTGCTGATGGATCTGAGAATGCCCGTACTCGACGGGATCCAGGCGACCCGCAGGCTGAGCGAGGAACACCCCGGGGTGGCCGTCGTCGTCCTCACCACTTTTGCCGACGACGACTCGATCCTGGCCGCGCTGAGCGCGGGCGCCCGCGGCTACCTGACGAAGAACGCGGGACGCAAGGACATCGTCCGGGCGATCCGGGCCGCCGCCGCGGGTCAGTCCGTACTCGACCGGGAGGTCCAGGACCGGCTGCTGGCCACCGTCCGCGCCAAGCCCACGGCTGCCGGAAGCACGCTCCCCTCGGACCTCACCCCCCGCGAACGCGAGGTACTGGCCGCGATCGGGCAGGGTCTGCCGAACCGGGCCATCGCCGAGAAGCTCTTCATCAGCGAGGCCACGGTCAAGACCCACATCAACAACCTGTTCGCCAAGGCCGACATCCGCGACCGGGCCGACGCCGTGCGCCGCGCCATCGCGGCCGGCCTCGCCTGACCCGCCACGACCGGCGAGGGAGCGGGCCGCCGTCCGTGCGGTGAAGCGGGCCGCTCACAACGAGCACCGTTGCCGTACTAGCGCGAGGCCGCCGGGGCCAGGGTCGCCTCGATGCCCGCCACGATGGCGCGCAGCCCCTCCTCGAAGCGTGCCTCGTAGTCCTGGAACAGGTCCGAACTCACCGCCGCCGCCAGCGGATACCCCTCGGCGGCCATGCGCTCCTCGCGCTCGGTGACGTCGTAGCCGGGGGTCCGCTCCCCCGGCCGGGGCTCGACCGACTGCTCCTCGATCACGAAGCCGAGCGTGAAGCTGTGCGCGATGAACGAGGCGCGGGCGGCGGCGCTCGGGGTGAAACCCGCCGTGACGAAGGTGCGCAGGTGGTCCTCCTGCGGCCCGGCGTGGTCGGTGCCGGTGAACCGGCTGCCGCTGAAGACCTTCGCGCCGTCGCGGTAGCCGAGCAGCGCTTGGCGCAGGGCGCGGTGGACGTGGACGAGCCGCTCCTGCCAGGTGACGTCGCCGAGGTCGCCGTACGCCTCGAACATGCGCCGGTACATGGCGGTGCTCATCGCGTCGAGCAGCGCCTGCTTGTTCTTGAAGTGCCAGTACAGGGCGGGGGCCTGAACGTTCAGCTCCTTGGCGATGCGGCGCAGGGTCAGCCCTTCGAGACCCACGTCGTTCAGCAGCCGCAGGGCGGTGTCCACTACGAGGGTTTGGTCGAGTCGCGTCGTCGCCATCCGGTCATTCTCCCCGCTCATGAGGGATCCCTTGACAATTTAACGCCGTTAAGGGCACGCTCTCGAATGTGGAACTTAACAGCGTTAAGGAGGCTTCGGGCGAGCCCGTGGCCGTACTGGACGTACTGGATGAACTGGCTGTACTGGACGAACTGGACGTACTGATAGTCGGAGCCGGTCCGTCCGGTCTCACCCTCGCCATCGACCTGGCCCGGCGCGGGGTGCGGGCCCGGGTCGTCGAGCGCGGCGAGGCGCTGTTCCCGGGCTCGCGCGGCAAGGGGCTCCAGCCCCGCACCCAGGAGGTCTTCGACGACCTCGGGGTCAGCGACGCCGTACGGGAGGCGGGCGGCCCGTACCCGCCGATGCTGGGATGGCGGGACGGGCAGCCGCTCGGGGCGTTCCAGATGATCGAGCAGACCGATCCGGCGCCGGACCGGCCGTACCACGAGATCTGGATGCTGCCGCAGTGGCGGACGGCGGAGATCCTGCGCGCACGCCTCCGAGAGCTGGGCGGCGGCGTCGAGTTCGGCACCGCGCTCACCGGCCTGGAGCAGGACGCGGACGGCGTCACCGCGCACCTCGGCTACGCCGACGGCTCGACCATCGCCGCGCGCGCCACGTACCTCGTGGCGGCCGACGGCGGCCGCAGCGCCGTCCGGAAGGCGCTCGGCATCGGCATGACGGGCGAGACGGTCGACCCGGCGCCGACGCTGATCGCGGACGCGGTGATCGACGGCGCGGAGCGCGGCCTGGGCCGCGATCACTGGCATGTGTGGCAGCGGGCGAAGGGCGGCGCCATCGCGCTGTGCCCGCTCGCCGGGACCGACCAGTTCCAGGTCGCCGCGCAGTACGACGACCCGGACGCCGTCCCCGACACCTCCCCCGAGGCGGTGCGGCGGCTGATCGCGGACCGCACCCACCTCGCCGCCTCCGAGGTGCGCGAGGTGCGGTGGGCCTCGGTATTCACCCCGCGCGCGGCGATGGCGGAACGCTTCCGCGCGGGCCGGGTGTTCCTGATCGGCGACGCCGCGCACATCCACTCCCCGGCGGGCGGCCAGGGCCTCAACACCAGCGTCCAGGACGCGTACAACCTCGGCTGGAAGCTGGGGCAGGTGCTGCGACACGGCGCGGACCCGTCCCTGCTCGACAGCTACGAGGCCGAGCGGCTGCCGATCGCGGCGGGGGTGCTGGGCATCAGCACCCGCATCCACCGCGCCCACCGCTCGGGCGACACGGAGGGTCGGCGCCGCACCAGCGAGGTCCACCAGCTGGGCCTCTCCTACCGGGACGGCCCGCTGGCGGTGGACGAACGAAACGGCCGAGGCGGCCGAGGCGGCGGGAGCGACGAGCGGGACGAGAGGGCCCACCGGACCGACCAGGACCACCGAAACGACCGGGCCGACCGAAACGACCGGGCCGACCAAGGCCACCGGGCGGACCGAGACCACCCGGGCTCACTCGGAGCCGGTGACCGCGCCCCGGACGCGCCGTGCACCCTGCCCGACGGAACGCCCGTCCGGCTCTTCGACGTCCTGCGCGGCCCGCACTTCACCCTGCTGATCCTCGGCGACGCGGAACAGCCCGCGCCGGACGCCGACTTCGGGGGCCTCGCCCCGACGCTAGGGGCAGCCGGATGCGTGCGCACGATCCGGGCGGGCGGCCCGGCCCCCGACCTCCTGGACCCGGACGGCCACCTCACCACCACGTACGGCCCCGCCCCGGCCCTCTTCCTCATCCGCCCGGACGGCTACGTCTGCTGGGTGGCGGATGGCGCCCGGGTACGCCCCCTACTCACACGTTGAGCAAGCCCAGGGTCGGTCCCGACCGGCCCCGCACGCACCTCGGCGCCGCAGGTGGATCTTTCCCCTCCCCGCCCCTTCCCGATACCAGGGGCTCCGCCCCTGGACCCCGGAAGTCGACGAGCCGACTGTCGCCCGCGATCAACTCACCGGCCAGGACACCGACCGCACCACCTGCGACGCGGTGGTCGAGCCGCTGACCGGTGAGCAGGGGGCCAGGGCGTCCGCGGGATGGACGCTGCTGGCGGCGGGCGGCAGGGGCGCGACCACCTGCGCCAGCGGGCTGATCGCGGTCGGCACGCCAGTGCAGCGGCAGACCGGGCGGACACCCGCGCACGTCCGGGTCGCCCGGACGGGTTCCGGGGCGGAGCCCCGGTTTCGCTCCGCCCCTGCCCCCGGGGAGGCAGGAGCCGACCGTCGCCGCGGTCACTCACCGACCGATGCGCCGACCGCGCCACCCGCAATGCAGCCGGGGCCTGGGGCGAAGCCCCAGTTGCGGGAACCCGCCGCAAGCGCCACGAGCCGCCAAACACCACCCGGCCTACGCGAAGCCCAGCAGAACCTTAAACAACCGGCCACAGCCAACAGCGCCAAAGCAAACGCTTCCACCGCCTCCCCCACCGGCGGCACCCCGCTGATGTCGCCCCTGAACCCCGGGGCCTGGGGCGAAGCCCCAGTTGTGGGAAGGGGCGGGTAGGGGAACAGCCCGCCGCAGGCGTCACGGGCCGCCGGACACCACCCGGGCTAGCCGAAGTCCAGCAGGACCTTGCACGACTGGCTGCGGTCGGCGGCCAAGGCGAATGCCTCCGCCGCCTCCCCCACCGGCCGGACCCCGCTGATCAGCTCGTCGAACGACGGCTCAGCCGCCAGCAGCCGCAGGGCGTCGTCGAATTCGGTGTGGAAGCGCAATGCGCCCCGCAGGTCGATCTCCCGCGCGACCAGCACGTTCCCGGCGAACGGGCTCTGCCCCGGGGGCAGCATGCCGAGTTGGACGACGACCCCGCCGCGCCGCACCCTCCGCAGGCAGGTGTCGAGTCCGGCGGCCACGCCGGATGCCTCGATGGCGACGTCGACCTCGTCCGAGGGCCAGTTGGGGTCGTCCGGGTCGTCGGCCCGTACGCACGCGGTCGCTCCGGCCGCCGCCGCGAACTCCAGGGCACGGGGCAGCAGATCGGTCGCCGTGATGGTCGCCGCGCCCGCCGCGCGGGCCGCCGCGATGGTCAGGCAGCCGATCGGGCCGGCGCCGGTGACCAGCACATGACGGCCCTTCACCGCGCCCGCCCGCCGCACCGCGTGCAGCGCGACGGACAGCGGTTCGGCGAGCGCGGCCCGGCGCGGGTCCAGCCCGTCGGGCAGGGCACGCAGCTGGGCCGCCGGGACGGTGACGCGGGAGGCGAAGCCGCCCTGGACGTGGGGGAAGCGCGCGGCGCTGCCCAGGTAGCGGGTGTCGCGGCAGACGTTGGCGCGGCCGTCGGCGCACTCGGGGCACACCTCGCACGGCGTGGCCGGGTGCACGGCGACCGGCGTGCCGACCGCGGGCCCGGTCGCGCCCTCGCCGTACGCCACCACCGTGCCCACGACCTCGTGCCCCAGCACCATCGGCTCCTGGAGCCGGAAGTCGCCCACCCCGCCGTGCCGGTGGTAGTGGAGATCCGATCCGCAGATCCCGCCGTAGCGGATCGCCACGAGCGCCTGCCCGGGTGCCGGTTCCGGCTCCGGGAGTTCCTCGACCCGCAGATCACCCTGCCCGTGGATCACACAGCCCAGCACCATCCGCCCAGCCTCCTCAAGCTCACCTGGTGTCCCAGCGTTCACAGCACACTTGTCATGCCGCCGTCTACGTACAGCACCTGTCCGCTCACGAAGTCCGCCGCCGGGGACGCGAGATACAGCAGCGCCCCGATCAGGTCCTCGGTGCGGCCCCAGCGCCCGGCCGGGGTCCGGCCGCGCACCCAGGCGCTGAACTCCTCGTCCTCGACCAGCGGCCGGGTCAGCTCGGTCTCGATGTAGCCGGGGCCGAGCCCGTTGACCTGGATTCCGTACCGGCCCCAGTCCGCGCACATGCCCTTGGTGAGCATCTTCAGTGCGCCCTTGGTCGCCGCGTAGGGCGCGATGCCGGGGCGGACCACCTCGCTCTGGAGGGAGCAGATGTTGACGATCTTGCCGTGGCCGCGGGCGGTCATCCGGCGGGCGGCCTCCCGGCCGACCAGGAAGGCGCTGGTGAGGTTGGTGTCCAGGATCTGCCGCCAGGCGTCGTCGGTGAACTCCAGCAGCGGCGCCCGGTTCTGCATCCCGGCGTTGTTGACCAGGATGTCGAGCGGGCCCACCCGCTCCTCGACATCGGCGATACCGGCGGCGACGGCCGGGCCGTCGGTGACGTCGAACGCGGCGGTGTGGACCTCCGCGGCCCCCGCACCGCTCGCGGCCCCCGGCCCGACGCCGCCGAGTTCGGCGGCGGCCTTCTCCAGGGCCTGCGGATCGCGCCCGTTGAGTACCACCGTGCAGCCGGCCTCCACCAGACCGCGCGCGAAGGCGTGGCCGATGCCCCGGCTGGAGCCGGTCACCAGCGCCGTGCGGCCCGCGATGTCGAAGAGCGGATGTGTCGTCATGGCGTACGTACCTCTCCGGTGCTCAAGTCACCAGTTCCTAGATCACCAGGGACAGCAGCAGGACGAAGACGAGCCCGACGACGGAGATGATCGTCTCCATCACCGACCAGGTCCGCACCGTCTGCCCGACGCTCATCCCGAAGTACTCCTTGACCAGCCAGAATCCCGCGTCGTTGACATGGCTGAAGAAGAGCGACCCGGCTCCGATGGACAGCACCAGCAGCGCCACATGCGTGCTGGACATATCGGCGGCGAGCGGTGTCATCAGCCCGGCGGCCGAGATCGTGGCCACCGTCGCCGAACCGGTGGCGAGCCGGATGGCGACCGCGATCAGCCAGGCGAGGAGCAGCGCGGAGACGTTCCAGTCCTGCGAGATGTCCATGATCATCTTGCCGACGCCGATGTCGATCAGCGTCTGCTTGAAGCCGCCGCCCGCGGCGACGATCAGCAGCATCCCGGCGATCGGGGCGAGCGAGTGCTCGACGGTGGAGGAGATCCGGTCGCGGGTGAAGCCCGCCGGCCGGCCGAGGGTGAACATGCCCACGATCACCGCCGCCAGCAGCGCGATCAGGGGGTTGCCGATGACGTCGGCGACCCGCTGCACCCCGTCCTCCGGGTCGTCCACGACGATGTCGACCAGTGCCTTGATCAGCATCAGCACGACCGGCAGCAGCACGGTGAACACGGTGACGCCGAACCCGGGGCGCCGCTCCAGCTCCTCCGACGGACGCGTGGGCATCAGCCGGTCGGGCGGGGTGACGTCGACCCAGCGGTCGGCGACGCGCGAGAAGACCGGGCCCGCGATGATCGCGGTGGGGATGGCGATGAGGACGCCGAGCGCCAGGGTGATCCCCAGGTCGGCGTGGACCGCGTCGATCGCGGCGAGCGGGCCGGGGTGCGGCGGCACCAGGCCGTGCATCACGGAGAGGCCCGCGAGTGCCGGGATGCCGATCCGCATCAGGGAGAAGTTGCCGCGCTTGGCGACCAGCAGCACCACCGGGATCATCAGCACCATGCCGACCTCGAAGAAGAGCGGCAGCCCGATGATCCCCGCGATGAGCACCATCGCCCAGGGCATCGTCCGGTTGTTCGCCCTGGCGAGGATCGTGTCGACGATCTGGTCGGCGCCGCCGGAGTCGGCGAGCAGCTTGCCGAGGATCGCGCCGAGGGCGATCAGCACGCCGACGCCCGCGACGGTCGACCCGAGACCGGCCGAGAAGCTGGTGATGACCTTGTCGAGCGGGGCTCCCGCGACGGCGCCGAGCGCCAGTGAGCCGATGGTCAGCGACAGAAACGCGTGCAGCTTGGTCTGGGTGATGAGCAGGACGAGAACGGCTATGCCGACGAGGACGGCTATGCCGAGCTGCGCGTGACCGGCCGACGTGATCGGGTCGACGGTGTCCGCTGCCAGCATCTCGGCGCTGAGTCTGGTCACGGCGGGTTTCCTAACGTGCGTTACTGATGTTCGAGCCGCCGCAGTTCGGCGGCGGCCCGCTCGGTGATGACCTCGGGTTCGGGGGAGACGTCCACGGCGACGCCGTACTCGTCCGGCTGGAGCGGTTCGAGCGTGGCGAGCTGTGAATCGAGCAGGTCCCCGGAGAAGAAGTGGCCCTTGCGCTCCTTCATCCGCTCGGCGATCACCTCGCGGTCGCCGGTCAGATGGAGGAAGACGATGCCGGGGGCGGCGGACCGCAGCCGGTCGCGGTACATCCGCTTGAGCGCGGAGCAGCTCACCACTCCCCCGCCATCGGCGTGGGTCCGGGCCCAGGCACCGATGGCGTCCAGCCAGGGGCGTCGGTCGTCGTCGTCCAGCGGGGTCCCGGCCGACATCTTGGCGATGTTGGCCGGCGGGTGGAAGTCGTCCGCCTCGGCGTACGGGACACCGAGCTCCTCCGCCAGCAGAGGGCCGATCGTGGTCTTGCCCGTTCCGGACACTCCCATGACCACGACTACCTGGGGGGCGTGCATTGTGTGAAACCTCGCTGTCTTCTTCGACCTCGGCGCCGCCGGACACTCAACCCCACAGATACGACGTATTCAAGAGTCCGTGACTTAAAAGTCATACTTATTTGATGGACGGGTGTCCGCGTAGGCTGAGCGCATGGACGAACAGGGGCCCGAGGGCCGTGGTCAGAGGCCCAGGGCCCGAGGGCTGCACGACCGCGTCCTGGAATCCCTCGGCCCCGCGATCACGGCGGGCGACTACCCGCCCGGCACGGTGCTGCGCACGGACGAACTGGAGCGGCGCTACGACGTCTCCCGCACGGTCGTCCGGGAGGCGGTGCGGGTCCTGGAGTCCATGCACCTGGTGGAGTCCCGCCGCCGGGTCGGGGTGACCGTGCGCCCCACCGAGGAGTGGGACGTCTTCGATCCCCAGGTCATCCGCTGGCGCCTGGCCGGCCCCGACCGCCCCCGCCAGCTCCGCTCCCTCACCGCCCTGCGCTCGGCCATCGAGCCCGCCGCCGCCGGGCTGGCCGCCGAGCACGCCACGCCGGAGCAGTGCGCCGAACTCACCGGGCACGCGCTCAACATGGTGGCCACCTCGCGCGGCCAGCAGCTCCCCGCGTACCTGGTCCACGATGTGGCCTTCCACCGCGTGGTCCTGCGCGCCTCGGGCAATGAGATGTTCGCGCGCCTCGGCGACGTCGTCGCCGAGGTCCTCACCGGCCGCACCCAGCACCGCGTCATGTTCAGCGACCCCGACCCGGAGGCGGTCACCCTCCACGTCCGGGTGGCCGAAGCGGTCCGCGCGGGCGACGCCGAGGCGGCGGAGCGCTATACGAAGGAGATCACCCTGGGCGCGCTGCGGGAGCTGGACATCCTGGCGCCGTAAGGACGGCGGGGTCCGCACCCGGAGCACCTCCGCGCGAACTCGTGCCACACGTAGTACCCGATGTCCGCTACGTCTCACCCGTGGGCTGTTATGCCGGATGCGCGGCTGGTGTCTCAAGGCCGAGTCCATAACGCGAGGGAGACATCATGAACGGGAACGTCGAGGTGGTCGTGATCGGCGGCGGGTACGGGGGCGTGACGGCGGCCAACAGCCTGGCTCGGCGCGATGGCGTGTCCGTGACCCTGGTCAATCCGCGTCCCCACTTCGTCTCGCGGATCCGCCTGCACCAGCTCGTGACCGGCTCCGATGACGCGGTCGAGGACTTCGGTGAGGTTCTGGGCGGGAAGGTCCGGCTGGTGGTCGACACCGCGACCCGGATCGACGCTGCCGAGCGCCGGGTGTCGCTGGCGGGCGGTGGCACGGTCTCATACGACCACCTCGTCTACGCGGTGGGCAGCGGCGCCGCCGATCCCGGCGTACCCGGAGCGGCGGAGTTCGCTCATTGGGTGTCGGACCTCGAGGGGGCGGAACGACTGCGGTCGGCGCTGGCCGCGACGCCCGCGTCGGCTCCGGTGACCGTGGTCGGGGCCGGCCCGACCGGCCTGGAGACCGCCGCCGAACTGGCGGAGGCGGGCCGCGAGGTCACCCTGGTCTGCGGCGAGGTGCTCGGCCCCTCCCTGCATGCCCGGGTCCGCCGCCCGGTCGCCCGTCGGCTGGCCAAGCTGGGGGTGACCGTTTTCGAAGGTTCCGGTGCGCAGGTGACGGAAGTGACATGCGACGGCGTAAGGCTCGACGGCGGCCGGGAGCTGCCCAGCGCGGTAACGATCTGGACGGCGGGATTCCGTGTCCCGGACCTGGCCGCCCGCAGCGGGCTGCGCACCGACACCGAAGGCCGCCTGGTCACCGACGCCACGCTGACCAGTGTGGACGACATGCGCATCGTCGCCGCTGGGGACGCGGCGGTGATGACGGACCGGCCGTTCCGGATGAGCTGCCAGGCCGCCGTGCAGCTGGGCCCGGCGGCCGCCGCCACGGTCCTGCGCCGGATCGCGGGGAAGACACCCGCTCCCGTCCGGATGTTCTTCGCCGGGCAGTGCCTCAGCCTCGGCCGAAACGAGGGCGTCACCCAGTTCTCCTACCCGAACGACAAGGTGAACGCGGGCCGCATCAGCGGGCGGACCGGTGCCGGCGTCAAGGAGATCGCCTGCCGGTTCACCCTCAACAAGCTGGTGTCCGGGGCACGCAAGGCCAGTTCCCGCGCATCCCACGGCGACCGCACCGACCGCACCGACCGCCTGGAAACGCCCCGGCCGGAACACCGCACGACGCCGTCCGACAGCCGAGGCGCAGCCTAGGGACCAAGTCCCCTTCTTGAGCCGAGTACATTTCCACGGCCTGCTTCCGGCACATGGGGCCGACCGCGAGAGAGTGAAGCGCACGACATGGACGACCACGTCTCCGACCCCGCGACCGAGGTCTTCGTCGCCCACCGCGACCTGCTGTTCACCGTCGCCTACGAGATGCTCGGATCGGCGGCGGACGCCGAGGACGTCCTCCAGGAGGCCTGGCTGCGGTGGGTCAGGGTGGACCTGGCGCAGGTGCGGGACCAGCGCGCCTACCTGGTACGGATCACGACCCGGCAAGCGCTCAACCGGCTGCGCACCCTCAAACGGCGCAAGGAGGCCTACGTCGGCCCGTGGCTGCCCGAGCCCCTGCTCACCGCGCCGGACGTGGCCGAGGACGTCGAACTGTCCGAGAACCTTTCGCTGGCACTCATGTTCATCCTCGAAACCCTCTCACCGACCGAACGCGCCGTCTTCGTGCTGCGCGAGGTCTTCGACATCGGCTACGACGACATCGCGGCCGCGATCGACAAGAGCCCCGCCGCCGCACGCCAGATCTCCTACCGCGCCCGTCGGCATGTCGAGGCCCGCCGGCCGCGCACACCGGCTTCCCCGGAAGAAACCCGGGCAGCGTTGCATTCGTTCCGGCGCGCGCTCGCGACCGGCGACCTGCGGGGCCTGCTCGACGTACTCGCCCCGGACGTTGTCTTCGTCAGCGACGGCGGCGGCCTCAGGCTGGCGGCCCTCCAGCCGGTCGTCGGCGCCGACAAGGTGCTCCGTTACATGGCCGGCAGTATCGACAAGGCCGGCGGCATCCTCACCGGTGAGCTCACGGCGGTCAACGGCAACCCCGGACTCGTCCTGCGCCTGGACGGCGTGGTCGACGGCGTGCTGGCCTTCCGCGTGGAGAACGCCCGCGTCACCGGCCTCTACTACGTCCGCAACCCCGAAAAGCTCACCCGCGTCGAGTCCGAGACCCCCCTCACCTCCCGCTGACGGCCCCCCACTGCGCCGGGGCCGCGCGGGTGAGCGCCGGCGGTGGCGGCCGGTGCGCCCGGGTCAGATCTGGTTCTCACCTCCGTCGACGTAGAAGTTGGCGCCGAGGATGAAGCCGCTCTGCTCGGAGGCGAGGAACGCCACCAGCCCGGCGACCTCCTCGGGGCGTCCCATCCGGCCGATCGCGGTGGTCGTGGTGAGGTGCGCCCTGGCGTCGGCCGCCTTCTCCTCGCCGAAGAGGTCCGTGATTCCCGGAGTGTCGATCGGGCCCGGCGAGATCGCGTTGACCCGGATGCCGCGGCCCTTGAGCTCGTTGGCCCAGGTCCGAGCGAAGGACCGGATCGCGGCCTTGGACGCCGCGTACGCGCCGAACGCCTCCGTGCCGTTGTCGGCGGCGGTGGAGGCGTTCAGGATCACCGAGGCGCCGTCGTTGAGCAGCGGCAGTGACTTCTGCACGGTGAACACCGTGCCCCGCACATTGACGGCGAGGGTCCGGTCGAGGTGCTCCTCGGTGACCTCCTCCAGTGTGGCGAAGGCGGCGGTCGCCGCGTTCGCGAAGACCACGTCCAGGCCCCGGCCCCGGGCGCGGACCGCGTCGTAGAGCCGGTCCAGGTCGGCCAGGTCGGTGACGTCACCCGCCACCGCGGTGGCCCCCGCCGGGCCGATGGCCTCGACGGCCGCGTCCAGCTCGGCCTTCCGCCTGCCGCTGGTGAACACGTGCGCGCCCTCGGCCGCCAGCCGTACGGCGGTGGCCAGGCCGATCCCGGTGCCGCCGCCGGTGATGACGGCGGTCTTGCCCTCAAGCTGTCCCATGCCAATGACCTCCCAAAACTTCGGTACCGTTCGGTACTGAAGGCGAGCGTAGCGCACTTCTGAACCGATCGGTACTGAAGAGGTATGCTCGACGGCATGAAGACGCGGCAGCAGGCACCGATCGGCCGACCGAGGGGGTTCGACGCCGACGAGGCCCTCGAGCGCGCCATGCGGGTCTTCTGGGAGCAGGGCTACGAAGGCGCCAGCCTCACCGACCTGACCAGCGCCATGGGCATCACCCGCACCAGCATGTACGCGGCCTTCGGCAACAAGGAGGACCTGTTCCGCAAGGCCCTGGAGCGCTACTCCGAAGGCCCCGCCGCGTACGCGGACCGGGCCATGCGGGAACCGACCGCCCGGCAGGTGGCCACCGCGTTCCTCCACGGCTCCGTCCGGGCCAACACCCGCCCCGGCTGCCCCGCCGGATGCCTCGGCGTCCAGGGCTCCCTCGCCGCCGGCGACCCCGGACGCAGCGCCCGCGACGCCCTCATCGCCTGGCGCAACGAGGGCACGGCCCGCCTCCGCGACCGGTTCCGGCGGGCCGTGGACGAAGGCGACCTGCCACCGGACACCGACCCCGGAGTGCTCGCCCGCTACCTCATGACCGTGGCGAACGGCATGGCCGTCCAGGCGGCCAGCGGCGCCACGCAGGACGAGCTGCGGCAGGTGGCCGACGTGGCGCTGCGCAACTGGCCGCCCGCGCAGGGGGTGTCCAACGGATCGTGAAGTCCGCGGACCCTGCGGCGGGCTGATCCCCCCTCCAGGACACCCCTAGGCCGTGTTTTAGAACTCGCTGACCTGCCTGGTTGGCCGTCCGGGGAAGTCGCGGGCGGCCATCCAGATCGTGAGGTCGCGGGCGATGT
>NZ_JAGGLR010000039.1 GCF_017874715.1 Streptomyces iranensis
GCCCCCGCCGACCCGGCGCCCGGCGACGGGGCCGCGCTCCCGCCTCCTGCCCCGCTGCTCAATCGCGCCGAAGGCGCGAGACGAAAGCCGCACCCAGCCGACCTGAGCAGACCCAGCCGACCCAAGAACCTCAGCGCCCGGCGCGCTACGCGCGCTACGGCAGAAGCCCCGCCCGGCGGGCCTCGACCACCGCGTGGAGACGGGTGCGGGCCCCCAACTTCCGCATCGAGGACCGCAGATAGCTCTTGACCGTCTCCGGCCGCAAACCAAGCCGCTCCGCCGCCGCGGAATTCGTCGCCCCCGACGCCACACACGCCAGTACGTCCACCTCGCGCGGCGACAGCTCCACCCCGCTCGGGCGCTCCCGCTCGCGGCCGTGCCCGGACGAGGCCCTGGCCAGCCGGCCACAGGCGGTGAGTATCTCCGCCCGCAGCTGGGGGTCGGGCACCCGGTGCGCCAGGGCCCGCAGATCGCCATGGGCCTCGCGCACCTCCTCCCACACCGCCGGATCGGTCTCCTCCGTCGGCGGCGCCCACTGCGGCTGCGGCTGCCCCCGCAGCCCCCGCAGCCGCCGCTGCCGCGCCTCGGCCAGCAGCCGCTGCGCCTCGTCCCGCGCCGCCAGCTCCTGCGCCAGTTCGTGCTCCAGCGCCCGTTCCAGTTCGCGGGCCGCCTCCACGGCCGAGCCCAGCGCCCGGTCGCCGAGCACCAGCGGCTGGCGCAGCGCGCCGTACAACACCCCGCGCACCTGCCCGCGCACCACCACCGGCACCGCGAGCATCGAGCGCAGCCCCTCCGCGCCCACCGCCGCGTCGTATTCATGGCTGATCGCCCGCGAGGTGGGGTAGTCCGCCACTGAGATCGGCCGGGACATGGTGAGGACCTTGCCGCCCAGGCCGTTGCCGGGTGTGATGGCCAGTCCCCGCAGGGAGTTGGTCGTGGTGCCGGTGAGTTCCGAGATCCGGAACTGCCGTGCGCCAGAGAAGAGTCCGCCGAACGCGACGGGCAGTCCACCGCGCCGGCGCATCCGCTGGAGCGCGCTTCGCATGTCGGCGGCCCTGTCCGATCCCGCCCCGTCCGATCCCGCCACGGCCACCTCCCACATCCAGCGCCACCCCCGTCCGGGGGTAGTGAGACTCAGATCACCCGTCGCACGATGCTAGCGAGCGGTACGCCCTTCAGGAGGACAAGTGACAGCAATGAATCCGGCCCAGGACTTCCGCGTGGCACGGGACTTCCTGCTCGGTCACCGGGAGGACTACGTGGCGGCGTACGAGGGGTTCCGCTGGCCCCGCCCGGAGCGGTTCAACTGGGCCCTGGACTGGTTCGACGGGATCGCCCGGCGCAGCGGCGACCGTACCGCCCTGCACATCGTCGAGGAGGACGGCAGCGAGATCCGCCTGACCTTCGAGGAGCTGCGCCGCCGCTCCGACCGGGCCGCGAACTGGCTGCGCGAGCGGGGTGTGCGGGCCGGTGACCGCATCGTGGTCATGCTCGGCAACCAGGCCGAGCTGTGGGAGACCGCGCTCGCCGCGATGAAGCTGCGCGCCGTCGTCATCCCCGCCACCCCGCTGCTCGGGCCGCTCGACCTCGCCGACCGCATCGAGCGCGGCCGGGCGCGACATGTGATCGTGCGGGCCGGGGACACCGGCAAGTTCGCGGACGTGGCCGGGGACTACACCCGGATCGCGGTCGGCGGCGCGCCCGAGGGCTGGCTCGCCTACGAGGACGCGGGGACCGCCGCCATCACGGCAACCGGCACGGCAACCGGCACGGCAACCGGCACGGCGGGCACCACAGCGGGCGCCACGGACGACGGCGCCGGAGACGAAGGCGCCGGGGCCGACGAGACCTTCACCCCCGACGGGCCCACCCTCGCCACCGACCCCCTGATGCTGTACTTCACCTCCGGCACCACCGCCCGCCCCAAGCTGGTCGAGCACACTCACATCTCGTACCCCATCGGACATTTGTCGACGATGTACTGGATCGGGGTCGAGCCGGGCGATGTCCACCTCAACATCTCCTCCCCCGGATGGGCCAAGCACGCCTGGTCCAATCTCTTCGCCCCCTGGAACGCCGAGGCCACCGTCTTCGTCCACAACTACACGCGGTTCGACGCCACCCGCCTGATGGCCGAGATGGACCGCTGTGGCATCACCACCTTCTGCGCCCCGCCCACCGTCTGGCGGATGCTCATCCAGGCCGATCTCACCCAGCTGCGCACCCCGCCCCGGGCGGCCGTCGCCGCGGGCGAGCCGCTGAACCCCGAGGTCATCGAGCATGTGCGGCGCGCCTGGGGGGTCACGATCCGGGACGGCTTCGGCCAGACCGAGACCGCCGTTCAGGTGGCCAACACCCCCGGACAGCCGCTCAAGCCAGGTTCGATGGGACGGCCCACCCCCGGGTTCCGGGTCGTCCTGCTCGATCCGGTCACCGGCCGGCCCGGTGAGGAGGGCGAGATCTGCCTCGACCTCACCGGCCCCGAGGGCCGCCCGGTCGGCCTGATGACCGGCTACGAGGGCGACGAGGAGCGCACCGCCGAGGCCACCGCGGGCGGCTACTACCGCACCGGGGACATCGGCTCGCGCGACGCCGACGGCTACATCACCTACATCGGCCGCGCCGACGACGTCTTCAAGGCGTCCGACTACAAGATCTCCCCGTTCGAGCTGGAGAGCGCGCTACTGGAGCACGAGGCGGTCGCCGAGGCCGCCGTCGTCCCGGCCCCCGACCCGGTGCGGCTGGCCGTGCCGAAGGCGTACATCGTCCTCGCGGAGGGCTGGGAGCCCGGCCCGGACACGGCAAAGGCGCTGTTCGCGCACTCGCGGGCGGTGCTCGCGCCGTACAAGCGGATCCGCCGACTGGAGTTCGCCGACCTCCCCAAGACGGTTTCCGGGAAGATTCGCCGGATCGAGCTGCGTGAACGCACGGCACAAGGCGGCGGTATCGAGTTTCATGAGGAAATCTGATGACTGACGCTCATATGATGACCCACCCTCACGAACGTGAAGGCGTCCGTGACCTTGACACCAAGGAGCTGCCATGACCGACCTGACGTCCGACCCACCGAGCCCAGCCGGGCTCTCCTACGCCAGTGGAGTCGGTGACCTCCCACTGCTCGGCGACACCATCGGCGCCAATCTGGCCCGCGCCGTCGAGCTGTACGGCGAGCGCGACGCGCTCGTCGACATCCCCTCCGGCCGCCGCTGGACCTACGCCGAGTTCGGCCGGTCGGTGGAGGAGGTCGCGCTCGGGCTGATGGCCAAGGGGGTCGCCAAGGGCGACCGGGTCGGCATCTGGGCCGTCAACTGCCCCGAATGGGTGCTGTTGCAGTACGCGACCGCCCGCATCGGCGCCATCATGGTCAATATCAACCCCGCGTACCGCGTCCACGAGCTGCGGTATGTGCTCCAGCAGGCGGGCATCTCGGTCCTGGTCGCCTCCACCGAGCACAAGACCAGTGACTACCGCCGGATGGTCGAGCAGGTGCGCTCGGCCTGCTCCGCCCTGCGCGATGTCATCTACATCGGCGACCGGACCTGGGACATGCTGGTGCGCGCGGGAGCCGATGTCGCCCCCGGGCGGCTGGCCGAGCGCGAGTCCCGGATCGGCTGCGACGACGCGGTCAACATCCAGTACACCTCCGGCACCACCGGCTTCCCCAAGGGCGCCACCCTCTCCCACCACAGCATCCTCAACAACGGCTTCTTCGTGGGGGAGACGGTCCGCTACACCGCCCAGGACCGGATCTGTGTGCCGGTGCCCTTCTACCACTGCTTCGGCATGGTGATGGGCAACCTCGCGGCCACCACCCACGGCGCCTGCGTGGTCATCCCCGCCCCCACCTTCGACGCCGTCGCCACCCTCTCCGCCGTCGAACGGGAGCGCTGCACCTCGCTGTACGGCGTCCCCACCATGTTCATCGCCGAGCTGGCCCTGCCGGACTTCGCCACCTTCGACCTCACCTCGCTGCGCACCGGGATCATGGCCGGATCGCCCTGCCCGGTGGAGGTGATGCGGCGGGTGGTCGACGAGATGCACATGGCGGAGGTGTCCATCTGCTACGGCATGACCGAGACCTCGCCGGTCTCCACCCAGACCCGGCCCGATGACGACCTCATGCGCCGCACCTCGACGGTCGGCCGGGTGCTGCCGCATGTCGAGGTCAAGATCGTCGACCCGGTGACCGGGGCGACCGTGCCCCACGGCACCCGCGGCGAGCTGTGCACCCGCGGCTACTCGGTGATGCTCGGGTACTGGCAGGAGCCCGAGCGGACCGCCGAGGCGATCGACTCGGCGCGCTGGATGCACACCGGCGACCTCGCGGTGATGGACGACGAGGGATACGTCCAGATCGTGGGCCGGATCAAGGACATGATCGTCCGCGGTGGGGAGAACGTCTATCCGCGGGAGATCGAGGAGTTTCTGCACACCCACCCCAAGG
This sequence comes from Streptomyces iranensis, assembly GCF_017874715.1. Classification (GTDB taxonomy): domain Bacteria; phylum Actinomycetota; class Actinomycetes; order Streptomycetales; family Streptomycetaceae; genus Streptomyces; species Streptomyces iranensis. Next base: position 4,445 of record NZ_JAGGLR010000039.1, read on the forward strand.
TCGCGGATGTGCAGGTCGTCGGCGTACCCGACGAGAAGTACGGCGAGGAGATCCTGGCCTGCGTCATCCTGCGCGAGGGCGCCAGGACCCTCACCCGCGACGAGCTCGCCCGCTTCTGCCGGGGCCGCCTCGCCCACTACAAGGTCCCCCGCTATCTGCGGCTCATGGACGCTTTCCCGATGACGGTCAGCGGCAAGGTCCGCAAGGTCGAGCTGCGTGAGACGGCCGCCCGGGAGCTGCTGCCCGAGACCCGGTCCGAGGCCGATCCGGCCAGATCGGAAACGCTTGCCGAGCGCGCCGAACCCCAGGCCGCACCCAGCTGATGAGATGCGGGCCCCTCTACCACAGCAGGGGCCCACACCCCCGAGCCGGGAACGCCGTGTGCCACCGGCCTCCTGTCACCGAACGCCGTTCGGCAGACAGGACTTCACCCCGGATCGCGCGCCGCGGCTGAAGTAGGAGACCCGCTGGGAGGCGTCGCCGTGGTCGGAGACATCGGTCCACGGGGTCCGGTCGGCGAGCGCGGTCAGGGCGTCCGCCAGCTCCTCGGTGTCGCCGTCCTCGAAGGTGAGCGTCCCGTCCTGCGCGGCGCCGAAGAGGACCGCCCCGGCCAGGCAGTCGGCCTGGAGCTCACGGGCCAGATCGACCAACCCCGCGTCCAGCCGGTTCTGGACCGCGTGGCCCCACTCATGGGCGATCACCAGATAGACCCAGGCGTCGCCCCGCGCGTGACCCCAGCGCATCAGATCCATGTCCCACGCTATGTAGTCGCCGTCCGGGCAGTACACGGCGTTGTCGTCCGGGAGGGGCGCGTTGCCGCACACCGGAGTGCCGGGGGTGCCGCCGTCGTAGGCCCCCACGACCCGGGGCGGGCTGTAGCCGCCGGTGAACAGCTGGGACCAGTGGGTCTGCCAGTAGGTGTTGGTGACGGAGACCGCCGCCTGGATGTCCTCCTCCACGCTCCCTCCACCGTCGGGGCCGGCGCCGCCGGTCGGCGGGGCGGGCGTGCTGGACAGCGGGCCGGGCGCGGGCGAGGAGCTCTCCACCGTGGGGCGGGGCACATCGGCGCCCCCGCATCCGGTCACCAGGAGGAGGATCAGGACGGCGGCGAGAGCGGCCCATGACCTCGGATACCACGGAACAGCCATCGTTCGGCCTCCGGCCGGTCGAGCGGATGGGACGGGTGAACGGTGGGGGGTGGTCCCGCGGTGGTACATCAGCGGTCCCTCAAAGGAAGCGTTCCCCGGTCATGAGCACAAGAGCCGACCGGGTCAGCCGTCCGGCGGGCCCATCCGGATCAGTACGTCCGCCGGGTCGTTGACGGGCTGCGGGGTGCCGGTGAGATCCATGATGAACAGCGGCAGATGCAGCGCGTCGGCGCGCGCCCGCGCCTCCCGCGCATAGCCCGCGAGCGAGAAGAAGACGCTCATCGCCGACTTGTGGAGCCCGTTCAGCCACAGGCACTCGATGTCCCGCAGCCCGGTGGGGCGGGTGGTCGGATCGACCTGGGCGACCACGCCCGTCCCGTAGAGGTCCACTCCGGAGACGGCCCGGTCCTCCGAGGGCCGCAGGCTGTGGAAGCCGAGCCACTTCAGATACTGCGCGGCGGCGGTGACCGCGTCCCGCGCGGTACGGATCGTGACTGGCCGGAAGGCCGGGCGCCGCACCGCCGGGCCGCCGGGCCCGGCCGTCGCACCCGGGCCGACCGGGGGCGGCGCGGCGGCGACGGGGACGCGGACCACCGCGCCGCAGTCGCAGCCGAGCTCCGGCTGCGGCCAGTGGCCCTGGCGGCCGCAGGACGGGCAGTTCACCGCCACCCAGAGGTTCTCCCAGGTGCGGTGGCCGAGCTCCTCCGGGCTGCCGTCGCGGAGGACGGGGAGGGTGACCGGGGCGCCGCACGCACAGGGGAAGGCGGGCGGCGTGAACGACTGCTCGCGACGGCACGCGGGACAACGCACCGGCACGTGGTCTGTCATCGGGGCGCTCCGTGGGCGGAAGGCGGATGCGGTATCGGTCCATGCTCCCCGAAGCGGGCGGCCGCGGGGAGGGACTTGGGCGTTCTGACCCCCGTAGCGGGGGCGCCGTGTTAGGGCCTGTCGTCAAAGGGGGCGCCCTGCTCCCGACGCCTGGCACGGCGCCCCCAGCTACCGCTGGGAGGTGCCCCCGGCTGCGTTGTCGCGTCGCCCAAGTACGCCCAGTACGAGGGCGACGCTCCGCCTTGCCAGGCACCGCACCAGACTCCCCCAGCTACCGCTGGGAGGGGCCCCCTGCTCGCGGCCGGACGCCCCCTTTGACGACAGACCCTAGGCGGGACGCAGTAGGTTGGCGGCGTGAGATTGAGGGTTGAGTTCACCACCGAACCGTTCGACCTCGACGAGGTGCCGCCGCACGCCGTGACCGCCCGCGAGACCGTCCAGGCCGCCCCGCTGGACGCCGTGGACGTCGGCCCCTTCGGCAACACCGCCGAGGGCGGGGCGGAGGCGGTGCTGGAGACCGTCGACCGGCTGCTGCGCGGCTCCCTCGAAGCTGGTGCCACCCGGATCTCGCTCCAGGTCAGTGTCCTCGGGGAGGCCGAGGCGTGAGCGTACCGGCCGACCACCCCTTCGCCGCCGCGGTGAAGCCGCTCGTCGACGCCATGGGCGGCGAGATGATCGCCCCCGACCGGGCCCGGGGCGACGATGTGGTGCTCTCCTGGGAGGGCCGTCCGGTGGTCGCCGTAAGGCTGCCGCATCTGTCGGACTCGCTCGACCGCATCCTCGCCGACCTCCAGCGCCGCCACGGCGTACCGCTCTCGGCCCTGGACCGCAAGACCAAGCAGTCCGTGGTGCGCCAGCTCGAGCAGCGTGGCGCGTTCACGGTGCGCCATGGGGTCGAGACGGTCGCCGGGGCCCTCGGGGTGAGCCGCTTCACCGTCTACAACTACCTCAATCGCGAGAAGGGCGGGGACTGACCGCGCCCCGTTACGCGCCCGTCTCACGGACTGGCGGTGGGCTCCCGTTACCCAGAGTTTTCAACAAACTGTTGACGTTGGCGCGGGAGCCTCCTAGCTTGCGAGAGTGACTTCCAGTGCACCGCCGGGGCTGGCCCGGTTCAACGCGGTGGACGACCGGGACGCCGCCGCGATGCTGCGCGAGGTGTGCGCCAGCCGGGTCTGGGGCGCGGCGGTGGCGGCCGGGCGGCCGTACGCCACGGTCGGGGAGCTGCTCGACGCCGCCGACGCGGCCATGGCCGGGCTGACCGCCGCCGACCTGGCCGAGGCGATGGCCGCGCATCCGCCCATCGGGCGGCCGGCCCCGGGCGACGCGGCCTCGGCGCGGGAGCAGCGCGGGGTACGGGACGCGGAGCGCGCGGAGCTGCTGGAGCTGAACCTCGCGTACCAGGAGCGCCACGGCCATGTCTTCCTGATCTGCGCCACCGGCCGCACCGGCGAGGAGATGCTGGCCGCGCTGCGCGAGCGGATCCACCACGACGCCGACACCGAGCGCGACATCGTCCGCACCGAACTGGGAAAGATCAATCGCATCCGGCTGACCCGGCTGACGGAGACGCTGGCGGAAACCCGGGCGGAGACACTGACGGAAACCCGGGCGGAAACCCCGGCGGAAACCCTGGAGGCCCCGCGGGCCCCGGCGGAAGGAGAGCGGTGATGGCGAGCGGCGCCACCTCGGTGTCCACCCACATCCTGGACACCAGCATCGGCCGCCCCGCCGTGGGCGTGGTCGTCGAGCTGTCCGTCCGCTCGGGGCCCGGCGCGGAGTGGACGCCGCACGCCGACTCCCTCACCGACGCCGACGGGCGCTGCGGGGACCTGCCCGCCCTCCCCGAGGGCACCACCCACGCACGGCTGCGCTTCGAGACCGGGCCGTATCTGACCCACGCCTTCTTCCCGGAGGTCGCGGTCGCCTTCGCCGTCGAGCCGGGTGAGCACTACCACGTACCGCTGCTGCTCACCCCGTTCGGCTACTCCGTCTACCGAGGGAGCTAGCACCGATGCCCACGCTCGGCCCGAACAGTTACGGCAAAGCCGAAACCCGTGTCGTCCGGGTGGTGCGCGACGGCGCCGTGCACCACCTGAAGGACCTCAACGTCTCGGTGGCCCTCTCCGGAGAGATGGACGAGGTCCACCTCTCCGGCGGCAACGCCAACGTCCTGCCGACCGACACCACCAAGAACACCGTGTACGCCTTCGCCAAGGAGCACGGCATCGACACGGCCGAGGAGTTCGGCATCCGGCTGGCCCGCCACTTCGTCACCAGCCAGGAGCCCATCCACCGCGCCCGCGTCCGCGTCGAGGAGTACGCCTGGGAGCGGATCGGGACGGCCGGGCGCGCCGAGCACTCCTTCGTCCGCCGCGGCCAGGAGGTCCGCACCGCCCAGATCACCTTCGACGGCGAGCGCTGGGAGGTGGTCTCCGGGCTCACCGGCCTCACCGTCCTGAACACCACGGACTCCGAGTTCTGGGGCTATGTGAAGGACCGGTACACCACGCTTCCGGAGGCGCGCGACCGCATCCTCGCCACCGATGTGCACGCCCGCTGGCGCTACGGCTGGAGCGAGGACACCCGGCCGATGCCGGACTGGGACCACGGCCACGCCGAGGCGCGCGGCCATCTGCTGAGCGCGTTCGCCGAGACCTACTCGCTCTCGCTCCAGCAGACGCTCTATCAGATGGGCGCGCGGGTGATCGAGCACCGCCCCGAGATCGACGAGATACGCCTCTCGCTGCCCAACAAGCATCACTTCCTGGTCGATCTGGAACCCTTCGGCCTCACGAATGACAACGAGGTCTACTTCGCCGCCGACCGGCCGTACGGGCTCATCGAGGCCACCGTGGTGCGGGACGGCGCCGAGCCCCGGATCCCCACCGACTGACAGACCTCACCGATCCCCACCGACCGATACGACGGGAGGGCCACGCTCCGTGAACCGCATCGTCATCGAGAACTGCGCCGTCGCCACCGTGGACGCCCACGACACCGAGTACGCCTCCGGCCATGTCGTCGTGGCGGGCCACCGCATCGAGTCGGTGGGCGAGGGGCCCGCGCCGGAGGGGCTGGAGGGCGTCGTCCGCCGGGTCGACGGCACGGGGCATCTGGTCACCCCGGGCCTGGTCAACACCCATCACCACTTCTACCAGTGGCTCACCCGCGGCCTGGCCCAGGACAGCAACCTCTTCGACTGGCTGGTCGCGCTCTACCCCGTCTGGGCGCGGATCGACGAGCCGATGGTCCACGCGGCGGCCCGCGGCTCGCTCGCGATGATGGTGCGCGGCGGGGTCACCACCGCCATGGACCACCACTACGTCTTTCCGCGCGGCAGCGGCGATCTGCTGGGCGCCGAGATCCGCGCGGCGCGCGAGCTGGGGGTGCGGTTCACCGCCGCCCGCGGCTCCATGGACCTCGGCGCCTCCGACGGCGGTCTGCCGCCGGACTTCGCCGTGGAGTCCATGGAGGACGCGCTGGCCGCCACCGAGGCGGCCGTCGACACCCACCACGACCCGGCGTTCGACGCCATGCTGCGGATCGCGGTGGCGCCCTGCTCGCCCTTCTCCGTCTCCACCGAACTGCTCCGCGAGTCCGCGACGCTGGCCCGCCGCAAGGGCGTACGGCTGCACACCCACGGCTCGGAGACGGTGGAGGAGGAGAAGTTCTGCCATGAGCGGTTCGGAATGGGGCCGACCGACTACTTCGAATCCACCGGCTGGCTGGGCGAGGACGTGTGGATGGCCCACTGCGTCCATATGAGCGACACCGACATCCAGGCGTTCGCCCGGACCGGCACCGGGGTGGCCCACTGCCCCTCGTCCAACGCCCGGCTCGCCGCCGGGATCGCCCGCGTCCCCGATCTGCTCGCCGCGGGCGTACCGGTGGGCCTCGGCGTGGACGGCACCGCCTCCAACGAATCCGGTGAGCTCCACACCGAACTGCGCAACGCGCTGCTGATCAACCGGCTCGGCGGCCACCGCGAGAAGGCGCTGAACGTCCGTCAGGCGCTGCGCCTGGGCACCCACGGCGGTGCGCGGGTGCTCGGCCGCCAGGAGGAGATCGGCTCGCTGGAGCCGGGCAAACTGGCCGACCTGGTGCTGTGGAAGCTGGACGGCCTCGGCCACTCGTCCATCGCCGACCCCGTGGCGGCGCTCGTCCTCGGCGCCCCGGCCCCGGTGACCCTGTCCCTGGTGAACGGCGCTCCGGTGGTGGAGTCGGGCCGGCTGCTCACCGTGGACGAGGACCAGATCGCGCGGGAGGCCCGCACCGAGGCGCGGCGCCTGGCCCGTATCGCGGAAGAAGGCTGAACGCCGCAGCCGATACATCGGATGGGTCGCCGGGGTGGCCGCCTTACGGGCGCCATCAGCGGCCCGTCAGGGCGTTCGAGCCCCGTTGACATCCCATCTTTCCGGCTCTAGGTTCCCGTACGCGGCTGGCCAGCCCTCCTGTCCGACCACCCCACGAGCACAGGAGCCGCCATGCGTACGTCCAGACGACGGGCCGTCATCCCCCTCCGAGCGCTCAGCCTTCTGCTCGGCATGGTGCTGGCGACGATCCTCAGCGGCCCTTCCGCCGCCGCGACGCCGACGACGGCCCGGGAGCCCGGCCCCGGGACCGACTACGCGACCGACGATCCGTTCACCTCCGCCCGCACCGACTGGTGGCGGCAGGACCGCTTCGGGATGTTCATCCACTTCGGCGCCTACTCCCAGCTGGAGGGCGAATACCGGCGCGCGGACGGGACCGTCTGCCGTGACGCGGAGTGGATCAAGCGGAACTGCCAGATCCCGATGGACGAGTACGAGGACGCCGCCCAGGACTTCAACCCGTCGTCCTTCGACGCCAAGGCCATCGTCAAGGCGGCCAAGGACGCCGGGCAGCGCTATATCGTCATCACCTCCAAGCACCACGACGGCTATGCGATGTGGCCCACCAAGCAGAACAGCTGGAATCTGCGCGACCACTCCTCCTTCGACCAACGGCGCGACATCCTGGCCGAGTTGAAGTCCGCCGCGGACGCCGCCGGGATCAAACTCGGCTTCTACTACTCGATCTGGGACTGGCACGACCCCGACTTCGCCGACCCCGCCACCTTCCCGCGCTATGAGAAGCGGATGTACGCCCAGCTCAAGGAGCTGGTCGACAACTACGATCCGGCGCTGCTCTGGTTCGACGGGGAATGGGACGCGGACAACCCCACCAACCGCTGGTCCGCCCAGGACGGGGAGCGGCTCCAGTCGTATCTGCACGGGCTCGACCCCGATCTGATCACCAACAACCGGGTCGGCAAGCGGCGCGTGGTGGACGGCGACTACGGAACGCCCGAGCAGGAGATCCCGGACGCGCCCGTGGCCGGGCAGCTGTGGGAGAGCTGTATGACCCTCAACGGCCACTGGGGCTTCGCCAAGTACGACCAGGACTGGAAGTCGCCCACCACCCTCACCCGCAATCTCCTCGACATCGCGAGCCGCGGCGGCAACTACCTGCTGAATGTCGGCCCCGACAAACTGGGCCGCGTGCCCCAGCCCTCCGTGGACCGGCTGCGCGAGATCGGCTCCTGGCTGCGCACCTCCGGCCAGGGCCGCGCGGTGTACGGGGCCGGGGCCACCGGGCTGGTCGACGAGCCGTCCTGGGGCGCGGTCAGCCGGTCGGGCAACCGGCTGTACGCGTCCGTCACCTCCTGGCCCGCCGCCGGTCAGCCGCTCCACCTCACCGCGAAGGCGCCGTTCACGGTGGTCGGCGCCCGGGTGCTGGGCAGCGGACAGCGGGTCGAGGTGGCGACGGCGGGCGACGGTTTCGATCTCACCCCCTCCGGCGGGGCGGTCGACGACATCGCCTCGGTGATCGAGCTGACGGTGAAACCGGCCCCGGCCGCGCCCCAGGGGCGGGGCCAGGGGCTGCGGGAGGAGGCCTTCGCCAACGAGACCTTCACCGGACCGCCGGCCGTCACCCGGACCGACCCGGCCGTCAACCACACCTGGCGGTTCGCCGGCTCCCCGGCCGCCGACGTCCCCGCCGACCACTTCGGCGTCCGCTGGACCGGCTACCTCCAGCCCCGGCACAGCGAGACCTACACGCTCTCGACCGTCTCCGACGACACCGCGCGGGTGTGGATCGACGGCCGTCTGGTCATCGACAGCACCACCCCGCACGGTCCACAGGTCGACAAGGCGACCGTCGCGCTGCGCGCCGGAACGAAGCACGCCATCCGGATCGAGTACACCGAGCAGACCGGTGAGGCGCATATGAAGCTGCTGTGGTCCAGCCCCAGCGTGCCCCAGCAGATCGTGCCGCGCTCCCAGCTCTACACGCCGTAGGGACGGCCAGGCCCCGGACCGCATCGGTGGCGGTCCGGGGCCTCTCCTCCGCGTGAACGCGCCGCGTCAGTCCAGCAGTTCGTACGCGGGCAGGGTCAGGAACTCGGCGTAGTCCTCGTCCAGCGCGACCTTCAGCAGCAGATCGTGCGCCTGGCTCCACCTGCCCGCGGCGAAGGCGTCCTCGCCGACCTCCTCGCGGATCGCCGCCAGCTCCTCCGCGGCGACCTTACGGACACGATCGGCGGTGGCCTTCTCGCCGTTCTCGAAGACGATCCCCGCGTTGACCCACTGCCAGATCTGGGAGCGGGAGATCTCGGCGGTGGCCGCGTCCTCCATCAGGTTGAAGATCGCGACGGCGCCGAGGCCGCGCAGCCACGCCTCGATATAGCGGATGCCGACCTGGACGGCGTTGCGCAGCCCCTGATGGGTGGGGGTGGCGTCGAGCGAGGCGATGTCGATCAGCTCGGCCGCGGTGACCTGGACGTCCTCGCGCAGCCGCTCCTTCTGGTGCGGCCGGTCGCCGAGGACCGCGTCGAAGGAGGCGCGGGCCACCGGGACCAGATCGGGGTGGGCGACCCAGGAGCCGTCGAAGCCGTCACCGGCCTCACGGTCCTTGTCGGCCTTGACCTTGTCGAACGCGACGGCGTTGACCTCGGGGTCGCGCCGCGAGGGGATGAAGGCCGCCATGCCGCCGATCGCGTGCGCGCCGCGCTTGTGGCAGGTGCGGACGAGCAGTTCGGTGTAGGCGCGCATGAACGGGGCGGTCATCGTGACCGCGTTGCGGTCCGGCAGGACGAAACCGGGGCCGCCGTCGCGGAAATTCTTCACGATCGAGAAGAGGTAGTCCCAGCGGCCCGCGTTGAGCCCGGAGGCGTGGTCGCGGAGCTCGTAGAGGATCTCGTCCATCTCGTACGCCGCCGTGATCGTCTCGATCAGAACGGTGGCGCGGATCGTCCCTTGCGGAATGGAGAGGTGGTCCTGAGCGAAGACGAAGACGTCGTTCCAGAGGCGGGCCTCGAGGTGGGACTCGGTCTTGGGGAGGTAGAAGTACGGCCCCTGGCCCCGGGTGAGCAGCCGGCGGGCGTTGTGGAAGAAGTACAGCCCGAAGTCCACGAGGGCGCCGGGGACCGGGCGGCCGTCGGCGGAGCGCAGATGGCGCTCGTCGAGGTGCCAGCCGCGCGGCCGGGTGACGACGGTGGCGAGCGCGTCGTCGGGCCGCAGGGCGTAGCTCTTGCCCTCGGGGGAGGTGAAGTCGATCCGGCGCTCATAGGCGTCGATCAGATTCAGCTGGCCGCCGATCACATTCGCCCATGTCGGGGCGGAGGCGTCCTCGAAGTCGGCGAGCCAGACCTTGGCGCCCGAGTTGAGGGCGTTGATGGTCATCTTGCGGTCGGTGGGGCCGGTGATCTCCACCCGGCGGTCCTCCAGCGCGGGCGGGGCCGGGGCGACACGCCAGTCCGGGTCGTCCCGGATGTGGGCGGTCTCCGGGAGGAAGTCCAGGGTGCTGGTGCGGGCGATCTCGGCGCGGCGCTCCGCGCGGCGCGCGAGCAGCTCGTCCCGGCGCGGGGTGAAGCGGTGGTGGAGCTCGGCCAGGAAGGCCAGGGCCGCGTCGGTCAGCACCTCTCCCTGACGCTCCAGCGGTTCGGCGTCGACGATGGCCAGCGGGGACGGCGCTGGTGCGGACATGGGCTGTCACTCCTTGGGCGAGTCTGGCTGGACGCTCGCGATACCTCTGCTTTGCGGATAATAAGTTTCTCATGGTGGAAGTTCAATCTTCCGTTGAACCGCTGGTGGAGGTTCGATGTTCTGTTGGACCGTCGCGTCGCCTTGTCCGTCGGCACCCCTCACTCCAGCAGCGTCAAGTCCTCAGGGGTGTCGATGTCGTCCGTACGGGCGATATCCGAGCAATCGACGAGCGTGATCGCGGACTGATGCGTCCGCAGATAGGCACGTGCCCCCCGGTCGCCCACCGCACTCGCCGTGATATCCGCCCACCGGTCCGCGCCGAACAGCACCGGATGCCCCCGCTCCCCGGCGTACGCGGCGGCCGCCAGGGTGGACGGAGAGCGGTACGCGGCCACCACCCGAGCCACCGCGTCGGCGCCGATCCCCGGCTGGTCCACCAGCGCGATCAGCGCCGCTTTCGCGCCCGTACCGGCCAGTGAGGTGAGCCCGGCCCGCAGCGAAGAGCCCATGCCCTCCTCCCAGTCGGGGTTGTCCACCAGGACGTACCCGTCCAGGTGCGCCCGCGCCCGTACGGCCCCGGCCGCGGCGCCCAGCACGATGTGTACCGGGGCGCAGCCGCCCTCCCGCAGCGCGTGCGCGGCGCGCTCCACCAGCGGCCGCCCCCGATGCGTCAAAAGGGCCTTGGGCCGCCCGCCCAGCCGCCGGCCGCCCCCGGCCGCCAGTACGATCCCGGCGACCTGCGCGGAGTCCTCCGTTGTACGTTCCATGGGCCCTGCTTACCGCACATCAGGGCCATGCGGGGGCTTCATCCCAGCCGGTCTGATTTTCGCTCTCCGTATAGCGCGTCGTGCACTGAGTGGCGTTAACTGATCCGCGGCCCCTTGTGTCCGAATCCACGCGAGGTGGAGGGTTGGGGCGGTCAGGCGGGAGAGGGGGCAGGCTCGTGCGAGAGGGCGCGAGGGGGAGAAGGGCAGTGTTGGCCAACGAAGGCGCGAGGCTCTGGGGTGAACCCGGCGCCTTGTCAGTGGAGGGCGCCGCAGTCGTGGAAGTCAGGCGAGTGGCGGGCACCGAGGACGATCCGAGGGCGGCCGAACTGCGCCGTGCCGTGGCCCGGCTCAGGCGCGATCTGGCCGCCCACCCGGCGGAATTACCCGACCGGGCGATCGCGGACGACGAACTGGCCGCGCTCGACGCCATGGCCCGGACCGGCGCCCCGGAACTGCACCGGCTGCGCCGCTCGCTGCTCCTCATCGCGGGTGCCCTGGGCTCGGTCAGCGCCCTGGGCCCCGCCCTGACGGGTGTTCGTGCGGCGATCGACCAGTTCGGCAATGTGCCACAGACGGGCATAGGGAGAGACTGAGCGCACGGACAACGGGCACGGACAAGGCCGAACCGACCGGCCCTACGACCCCGTCCGCGCCGGGCGATTGTCCGGGGCCCCGCTCGGGCCGGGTGGCCAGGTGGTGGTCGGGGTGGCCCCGCTCGCGCCGGGCGGTGGCCCGCCGGTCCTGCTCTCGCCCGGCGCCCGGCGTCGCCTCGGTGCTTCCGCCCGCGCTGGTCGGGTGACGCCTGCGGCGGGCTGTTCCCCACCCCGCCCCTTCCCGAAACTGGGGCTCCGCCCCAGCCCCCGCTCGAGCCTCCGCCCCGGCCCCGGGCCAGGGGCTCCACGCCCCGGTCCCCGGGCCAGGGGGCTCCCGCCCCAGGCCCCGGGCCGGGGGTTCGCCCCTTCCCGCAGCATCGATATGCGGCTCCGCCGCGTGGTGGGGCTCCGCCCGTAAACCCCGGGGTCCAGGGGCGGAGCCCCTGGTATCGGGAAGGGGCGGGGAGGGGAAAGCACCCATATGCGGCTCCGCCGCGTGGTCCCCCGGACCCCCGTAGCGGTCCGCCGCCGACCCCCTCCGCCGTCAGGCGGACCCGGTGGTGGTCCAGCGCTCCCGCCCCCCGCCCGGCGGCGGCTCAGCGGGCCCCGCCCGCTCGGGTCGCCCGCTGCCGGTCCGCTCCCCTCGGCCGTCGGGCCGGACCCGACGGTGGCGTGCCGTCGTCGTCCCCTCGGCGTCGGGCCGGACCCGGTGGTGGCGTGGCGTCGTCGTCCCTTCGGCCGTCGGGCCGAACCCCGTGGTGGTGCGCGTCGGGCCGAACCCCGCAGCGGTCCGCCCGCCGACCCCCTCCGCCGTCAGGCGGACCCCGTGTTGGCCAGTGCGCCCGACAGTTCGGCCGCGACCTCCTTGAGGATCGGCACGATCCGTTCCGTGGCCTCGTCGGTCACCCGGCCCGCCGGGCCCGAGATGGAGATGGCCGCCGGGGCGGGGGAGTCGGGGACCGAGACGGCGAGGCAGCGCACGCCCATCTCCTGCTCGTTGTCGTCCACCGCGTAGCCGTGCTCGTGGACCTGCCGCAGCGCGGCGAGGAACTCGTCCGGCGTGGTGATCGTCTTCTCGGTGACCGAGGGCATGCCGGTGCGGGCCAGGAGGGCGCGCACCTCCTCGGGGGGCGTGTCCGCCAGCAGCGCCTTGCCGACGCCCGTGGTGTGGGGCAGCACCCGCCGTCCGACCTCGGTGAACATCCGCATCGAGTGGCGCGAGGGCACCTGCGCGACGTACACCACCTCATCGCCGTCCAGCAGCGCCATGTTCGCGGTTTCGCCGGTCTCTTCCACCAGCCGCGCCAGATATGGCCGCGCCCAGGTGCCCAGCAGCCGGGACGAGCTCTCGCCGAGCCGGATCAGCCGGGGCCCGAGGGCGTAGCGGCGGTTGGGCTGCTGGCGGACGTAGCCGCAGGCGACCAGCGTGCGCATCAAGCGGTGGATGGTGGGCAGCGGCAGCCCGCTGCTGTTGGAGAGCTCGCTCAGTCCGACCTCGCCACCGGCGTCGGCCATCCGCTCCAGCAGATCGAAGGCGCGCTCCAGGGACTGGACGCCACCGGATCCGGCGGTGGTGGCGGCGGTCTTGGACTCGGCGGACGGCACGTCGGCGATTTCCTTTCACGGTGGGCGGCGCCGGCCTCGCACACGCGTCGGACGCCGCGGCCGACCGGCCACGGGCAGCCTACCCGTCCGCGGCGACCTCCCGTAGCTGCTTGTCAACGATCTCTGTCCGATCCATTGACGAGGCTGACCACGCTGACTAATTTCTGCATCCCGAAAAGTGACTTCCATTCTATGGAAACAGAGAGTCGTTGCGGGAGTGCTATGCGCATCCTTGTACTGAATCCGAACACCACAGCCGCCATGACCGCCTCCATCCGGGACCTCGCCGAGGCCAGTGCGAGCCCCGGCACCACCATTGTGGCCACCGAGCCGCTGTGGGGCCCCGAATCGATCGAGGGTCACTTCGACGGGTATCTGAGCGCCGCCGCCGTACTGGACCGGCTGACGACGTTCGACGAACCCTTCGACGCGCTGGTCATGGCCGGGTTCGGCGAGCCGGGGCGGGAGGGGGCGCAGGAGTTGCTCGACGTTCCGGTCCTCGACATCGCCGAGTCCGCCGCCCAGATGGCCATGATGCTCGGCCATTCCTACGGCGTCGTCACCACCCTCGACCGGGCCGTGCCGCAGATCCGGGACCGGCTGCTCACGGCGGGCCTGCTGGGGCGCTGCGCGGGTGTGCGCGGCACCGGTCTGGGCGTACTGGAGCTGGAGGCGGACCGGGAGCGGACGGTCGAGGTCATCGTGGCGACCGCGCGGGAGGTGGTGGAGCGGGACGGCGCCGAGGTGATCTGTCTGGGCTGCGGGGGCATGGCCGGGCTGCGGGAGCGGGTCTCGAAGGCGCTGGGCGGTCTGCCCGTCGTCGACGGGGTCGCCGCCGCCGTGAGGTTCGCCGAGGCGCTCGTCGGACTCGGCCTCTCCACCAGCAAGGCGCGGGCCTTCGCCCCGCCGCGACCCAAGACCATCGTCGGCCGGCCGATCGGCGAGCGCCGCCCGAACCCGCCGTGATCCGGTCCGGCGCCGGAGCCGAGGCACGCTGGCGCCGGTGCCCTGACACCGCGGGAAACGCCGGTGTCATCGATCGGCAACGCCCGCACGTCACCGTCATGCGGAAGAGATGGGCCGCGTGACGGCAGTTCCGCACCACCCCTTCGGAGGGCACCATGGCAGCACCCCAATCGCCCGACCCCCGCCTCTACAACGAGGACCTCGCGCCCGCGAAGGAGCGCAACTGGGGGACGTACAGCATCTTCGCCCTGTGGATGTCGGACACCCACGCGATCAGCAACTACGCCTTCGCGGCGAGCCTGTTCGTCCTCGGGCTGCCCACGTGGGAGGTGTTCCTGTCCCTGCTCGCCGGCATCACCATCGTCCACTGGCTCATGAACCGCATGGGTCACGCGGGCCACCGCACCGGAGTGCCCTTCCCGGTCCTGGCACGGGCCAGCTGGGGGGTGTACGGGGCCAATATCCCGGCGCTGATCCGGGCGGTGATGGCGGTCGCCTGGTACGGCATCCAGACCTGGCTGGCCTCCGAGGCGCTCATCCTGCTCGGCGTCCAGCTCGAGCCGGGGCTCGCGGCGTACGACCACAACTCCATCCTGGGCCTGTCCACCCTGGGCTGGATCGCGTTCCTGGTGATGTGGCTGCTCCAGGCGGTGCTGCTGACCCGGGGCATGGAGTTCATCCGCAAGGTGCAGGACTTCGCCACCGGCCCGGTGGTCTGGCTGGTCATGCTCGTGCTCGCCGTATGGCTGGTGGTCAAGGCGGGCGGCGACATCTCGCTCACCCGCAGCCTGACCGGGCTGAGCGGTGGCGAACAGCTGCACCAGAGCGTGATCGCGGTCAGTCTGACCGTGGCCACCTTCCTCACCCTGGTGCTCAACTACGCCGACTTCGCCCGCTTCACCCCGGATCACCGTTCGTACCGGCGCGGCAATCTGCTGGGGCTGCCGGTGAACTTCACCGCCTTCGCCGTCGTCTCCGTGCTGATGACGGCGGGCACGATCTCGGTCTTCGGCACCGCGGTCGCCGATCCGGTCCATGTCATCGCGCGGATCGACAACCCGGTGGTCACGGTGGTCGGCGCGCTGTCCTTCATGATCGCCACGATCGGGATCAACGTCGTGGCGAACTTCGTCTCACCGGCGTACGACTTCGCCAACCTCGCCCCCAAGCACTTGGACTTCCGGCGCGGCGGCATGGTCACGGCGGTGCTCGCGATCGTCGTGATGCCGTGGAAGCTGTACTCCAGCCCGGTCGTCATCCAGTACTTCCTGGGCGGCCTCGGCGCCTTCCTCGGCCCGCTCGTCGCGATCCTGCTGGTCGACTACTACCTGGTGCGGCGCGGCCGGATCGATGTCGACGCCCTGTTCCGCGCGGACGAGGCGGGGGCGTACTACTACCGCCGGGGCTTCAACCCCGAGGCCGTCATCGCCTTCGTGCCCGCGGCCGCCGTCTCCGCGGTGCTCGCGCTGGTCAAGTTCTTCGCGGACGTCGCCCCGTTCTCCTGGTGCTTCGGACTGGCCATCGCCGGGGGTATCTACGGTCTGAGATCCGCGAAGGCCAGGGTCGGCGGCGCCATGGCCCAGACGCTGATCACATCGCAGGTCACGACGGGTGGGGTCTTGACCCGCCCGGTGGCGGAGTAAAGACTTGCCCTGCTCAACGGAAGGTTAATTCCGTATAACGAAAGGCTGGTGACGTGTTCGACCTGGATCCGGAAGCGCGTGCGGAACCGGAGCCGGAGCCGGAGCCGGAGCCGGAGCTGGTGCCGGAGCTGGTGCCGGAGCTGGTGCCGGAACCGGAGCTGGTGCTGCGCTCACGACGCGTCATGACCCCGGACGGCCCGCGCGCGGCCTCCGTGTCCGTCGCCGACGGCCGCATCGTGGCCGTCGGGCCGTACGACGCACCGGACCCGGAGGGCGCGGCGGTCGAGGATCTCGGCGACGACGTCCTGCTCCCCGGCCTCGTCGACACCCACGTCCATGTCAACGACCCCGGCCGCACCGCATGGGAGGGGTTCGGCTCCGCCACCCGCGCCGCCGCGGCCGGCGGCGTCACCACCCTGGTCGACATGCCGCTCAACAGCGTCCCGCCGACCACCACCGTCCCCGCCCTGGAGGTCAAACGGGCCGTCGCCCGGCGGTCGGCCCATGTCGACATCGGGTTCTGGGGCGGCGCCGTGCCAGGGAACGCCCCGGAACTGCGGCCGCTGCACGACGCGGGCGTCCTCGGCTTCAAGGCGTTTCTGCTCCCCTCCGGCGTGGACGAATTCCCGCCACTCGCCCCCGACCAGCTCCGGACCGCCCTCCGCGAGATCGCGGGCTTCGGCGGACTGCTGATCGTCCACGCCGAGGACGCCCGTCTCATCGACGGCGCCCGGCCGCCCACCGGCCCGCGCTATGCCGACTTCCTCGCCTCCCGCCCGCGCGCCGCCGAGAACGAGGCCATCGCGGGCCTCATCGCCCTCGCCCGCGAGCTGGACGCCCGCGTCCACGTCCTGCATCTGTCGTCCGCCGACGCGCTGCCGCTGATCGCCGACGCACGGCGCGAGGGCGTCCGGATCACCGTCGAGACCTGCCCGCACTTCCTGACCCTCACCGCCGAGGAAGTCCCCGACGGCGCGACGGAGTTCAAATGCTGTCCGCCCATCAGGGAGGCCGCCAACCAGGACGCGCTGTGGGCGGGGCTGGCGGCCGGGGAGATCGACTGCGTCGTCTCCGACCACTCGCCCTGTACGGCCGACCTCAAGGTCGGCGACTTCGGGCGGGCCTGGGGCGGCATCTCCTCGCTCCAGCTCGGGCTCCCCGCCGTCTGGACGGCGGCCCGGCGGCGCGGCCACACCCTCCACGACGTGGCCCGCTGGATGTCCACCGGCCCCGCCGCGCTCGTCGGTCTCGACCGTAAGGGCGCCATCGAGGCCGGGCGCGACGCCGACTTCGCGGTCCTCGCCCCCGACGAGACCTTCACCGTCGACCCCGTCGCCCTCCACCACCGCAACCAGGTCACCGCCTACGCGGGCAGAACGCTGTACGGCGTCGTACGGTCCACATGGCTGCGCGGCCGGAAGATCGCCGACCATGGCACGCCGACCGAACCCACCGGCCGACTCCTGGAAAGGCAGCCCCGCACATGACCGCGCGGACGGAAGGCAGCCCCGCACATGACCACGCCGACGGAAAGGCAGCCCCGCACATGACCACGCCGATGGAACGGCAGGCCCGCCCATGACCGCGCCGATCCCCCGCTTCACCGGCGACGCCGCCCCGTACGGCGGTGGCGACCCGTACGCCGACTACCGGACCGCCGACCTCCCCTTCACCCACCTCGTGGACCTGGCCGACCGGCGGCTCGGCGGAAGCGTGATCGCGGCCAACGACGAGTTCTTCGCCGAGCGCGAGAATCTGCTGAGGCCCGAAGCGCCACGCTTCGACCCCGAGTCCTTCGGCCACAAGGGCAAGGTCATGGACGGCTGGGAGACCCGGCGGCGGCGCGGGGCCTCGGCCGACACCCCGCATCCGGCCGAGGACGACCACGACTGGGCCCTGATCCGCCTCGGCGCGCCCGGGGCCATCCACGGCATCGTCGTCGACACCGCCCACTTCCGCGGCAACTACCCGCGGGCGGTGAGCGTCGAGGCGACGGCGGTGCACGGCACCCCGTCCCCGGAGGAGCTCCTCGCCGACGACGTCGTATGGACCGAGCTCGTGCCCCGTACGCGGATCGGCGGCCACGCGGCCAACGGCTTCCCCGTCTCCGTCCGCCGCCGCTTCACCCACCTCCGCCTCAAGCAGCACCCCGACGGCGGCATCGCCCGCCTCCGCGTCCACGGCGAGGTCGCCCCCGACCCGGTGTGGCTCACCGCCCTCGGCACCTTCGACCTGGTGGCGCTGGAGCACGGCGGGGCGGCCGAGGACGCCTCCGACCGCTTCTACTCCCCGCCCGCCAACTCCATCGGGCCGGGCCGCTCCACCCGGATGGACGAGGGCTGGGAGACCCGCCGCCGCCGCGACACGGGCCACGACTGGGTCCGCTACCGCCTCGCCGCCCAGGGGACCATCCGCGCCGTGGAGATCGACACCGGCTGCTACAAGGGCAACGCACCGGGCTGGGCGGCGCTGTACGGCCTCGACGCGACAACCGGCGCGGACCCGGCCGACCACACCGCCCCGGCCTGGACCGAACTCCTGTCCCGCACCCGCCTCCAGCCCGATACGGTCCACCGCTTCCTCCTGGACGCCGCCCCGCCGGTGACCCACGTCCGGATCGACATCCATCCGGACGGCGGCGTGGCCCGGCTACGGCTGCACGGCTCGCTGACCGAGCACGGCGCGATCCACCTCGCCGCGCGCCACACGGAGCTGACCGACTAGCTCCACGACTGGCTCCCTCCCGGACGGGCCTCCCGCACCCGCTCCACATAGCCCACCAACTCGGCCATCCGCTCGCCGGGCCAGGGCAGCCGGTCGCCGAGCTCGTCGCGGTGGTCCCGCCACATGCGCCGGGCCGCCGCCCTGCTCTCCGCCCGTGCCCGCTCACCGCCGCCGTGGAAGGACTCGCCCACCGCGTCCCAGCGCCCCACAAGCTCCCGTACGTCCGCGTCATCCACCGGAGTCCCGGCCTCCAGATGCCCCAGCAGCGCCTCCACGAGCCCGGCCCACTCGCGCTTGGCCGCCTCGATCGCGCCGGGCCCCAGCTCGGTCCTGCGCCGGGCGAGCTCATCGCGTTGTTCCTGGGTGAAATAGCCGTCCAGCATCGACATCATCGAGCGCGTCGCCGATCTCCGCCAGGGACAGCCCCAGCCCGCACAACGCCCGCACCCGGTACAGCCGCCGCAGATCCTCCGCCGTATACCGACGGTGCCCGGCCCCGGTCCGCCCACTGGCCCGCACCAGCCCCACCTCGTCGTAGTGCCGCAGCGCCCGCACGGTCACCCCGCTCGCCCGCGCCAGCTCACCGATGCTCCACCGACGTCCGGTGGCGTCCTTCCCGATCACGTCGCCCGCGCTAGAACCGGCCGTTACGAGAGGTTCAAGCCCTCAGGCTCGCCGCCCACAGGTACTCGCCGCCCACAGGTACTCGCTGCCCACAGGTACTCGCCGCCTACAGGTACCGGACGCGGATGCCGGGACCGAGCCCGCGCGCGCCGGTGACGACCTGCCCCGTCCCCACCTCGACGGTGAGGCGGGGACCGGCCGGGCGACCCGCCAGCGAGGACAGATCCAGCGGACCGGGCACCGGGCCTTCGCACATGCCGAAGAACACCGTGCTGAGCGAGGGGAGCGCATTGAGGGGGCTGAGGTCGGCGGGGAGGTCACAGAGGTAGAAGCCGAGGTTCTTCGTCCGGAGACCGGCGGCGGGGAACGACCGGAGCTGCTCGGTCAGATCGAATCCGGCCAGACGCAGCCGCCCGACGCCGAGGAGCGGGGCGGAATCCAGGAGACCGCGCAATTCCCCCGAGCCGTCGAGCGACAGATAGTCGAGTGGCCCGAGCCGGTCGAGGAACCCCAGATCGGGATCGGCCGGGAGCTCTCCGAGCGACAGTCTGGTCAGCGACCGCGGCAGGGGAAGCTGGTCCAGCGGAGGCAGGGGCCACCAGTAGTTGAGCTGCAGATGCCGCAGGCGGGTGAACCCCTCCAGCACCTTGGCGCCTCTCAACGGCCCCCTTCCGTTGACCGAGAGGTCCGTCAGCTCCGGGCGGTCGGCCAGCGGGCCGAGGTCGTTCCCGTCCATCAGCCGATTGATCGTCAGATGGGAAAGCGGGGGCAGCTCCTTGAGAGCGGCGAGCCCCGAGGTGAAGGGGTAGTTGATCCCCACCTTCCGGGCCGACCGCAGCCGCGTCGCCGCGCTCCACTGGCTGGGATGGGAGAGGCCGAGGTGGACGTCCTCCAGCGGCAGCCGGGCCAGCACCCGCCGGGCGTACTCATCGGGGTCGAAGTACTTCCACATATTGGCGAGCTCCTGCCGCACATCGCCGCGCTCGTCCTCCGCGTACCCGGCCAGCAGACCCAGCGCCCCCTCGCCGCCGATGAGGGCCGCGGTGCGCACCGCGGCCCGCGCGGCGGTCTCCGTGAGGTCGCCCAGCGAGCGCGGCAGCCTGCCGAGCACCGGCTCGCCCACGGCCGCCAGGGAGGTCGCGTCGCTTCCGCGCCGGGGCGGCACCAGCACGCCCAGGTTGTGGTCCAGCCGCCCGGCGAGCCCGGCGGGGACCGACTCCATGGTCTCCAGGCACGACGCCGCCAACAGCCGCAGCGCACGCGCATGGCGGCCCTCGGCCTCCGCGCGGTCGAGGATGCCGGTGACCAGTTCCTCCCGCTGGCCGCGGTTGGCATGGCCCGCGGCCATGATGATGGTCTCCCGCCAGGTGTCCAGATGGGCCCGCTCGATCAGATTGCCGATACGGTCCTCGGCCGCCGCCTCCTCGGCCGCCAGATACTCCTGGAAGCTGCGGTGCAGGAAGTCGACGCGGTCGTCGGCGGGGGCGCGCAGCACTCCGGAACGGGTCACCAGATGGTCCAGGACCGGTCCGCCCTCCACCTCCAGATGGCGCATCGACCGCAGCTTGGCGGTGACATGGTCGAGCGCCTTCTCCCGGGCGATCTCGCTGCGGTTGTTGTCCGACAGCCGCCACGCCAGATCGCGCAGCAGGCACAGCTTGTCGGTGAGGCCCAGCGTCACGTCCATGGCGCTGGGCACCCCGCGCTCCGCGTCGCGGCGCTGCACCAGCAGCTCCAGCGCGATGCGGTACAGCTCCATGCGGTTGCGCGGCAGCCGGCTGCGCCGCCCCAGGTGCAGCGCGCACAGCAGGGCGGCCAGAAGCGGGTTGGCGGCGAGCGCGCGCAGATGGGGCCGGTCCTGGAGGCTGGTCACGAGCGCCCGCTCGTAGTGCGGCAGTTCCTCGGGCGCGCAGGGTGCCTCGCCGGAGTGCAGCTGTACGGCCTGATGCCACTGCCGTACGAAGGCACGCAGGTCGGCGGGGGTCATCCGGTCCAGGCCCACCGGGGCGAAGCCCTCCGACCGGAGCCAGTCGCCGTGCGCGGCCGTCGGCCGGGTCGTCACCACCGAGCGCGTGTCCGGGTAGGCGCTGAGCAGAAGCCGTAACCAGTCGCGGACCTTGCGCCTCTCACCCGCGACGAGTTCGTCCAGCCCGTCCACCAGGAGCAGCACCCGGCCCGCCTGGAACTGGCGGTCCGCCCAGGCGGCGGGCATATGGCCGGTCAGCGGCCCGGCGGTGACGTCCAGCAGCTGCTCCAGGCGCGGCAGCTCGCGGTTCGCGTAGTGACGGAGCTTGACGAGGACGGGGACCAGGCCGTTCCAGTCGGCCAGATCCCCGCCGAACGTGCCCCGCGCGGCGGTGACGGCCAGCCAGTTGAGCAGCGTCGTCTTGCCGGAGCCCGCCTCCCCGCGCAGCAGGACGCGCGGCGACTGCCGCAGCGCCGCCTCGACCCGTACGCTCGCCGACGACTCCTGCTCGGCCCGGTCCCAGTCGCCGATGCCCGTCCGTATCCGGTCGGCCGACCCGCCGGCCGTCCGCCGCGCCGCCCGGCCGTCCCCGTCCGTGCTGACCCGCAGACTGATGTACGCGACGGACAACTTGGTGCGCGGGGCCTGACCGGCCGTGAAGCTGAACAGCTCCACCTCGTCCAGGGTGCGGCTGAGGAACTCCAGGTACTCCCTGCGGAAGGCGGCGTCCTGATCCGCCCCCTGCGGCGCGTACAGCGATCTGACCGGGAGCCGCTCCAGCACCCGGCTCAGCTCGGGGCCGAGCTCGCCGACCCGCCCCAGCAGTTCGGCGATCCCGCGCTCGGTGAAGACCGGGAGCCGCTGCAGGATCCGCACATAGCAGTCGCAGCACTCGGCCAGCACCAGCTCGTAGAAGTGCGTGGCCGCCTCGCCCAGCCCGGCGGGCGGGGGAGCGGAGGCCCGCACCCGGCGGGCCAGCTCGGCGGGGTTGGCGTCGGACCCGAGGATCGCCTCGTCGGACAGGTCCGCGCGGCCGAAGGCCGCCGTCACGGCGTCGAGCGCCGCCTGCCGCCCGCCCTCCTCCAGACCGCGGAACTCATGCCCGCACATCGGCTCCAGCCGCGCCGCCACCGCGTCCGCGATCTGCTCGAACTGCCGCTCCACACCCCGCTGCGCCCGCAGCCCCGGCACCCGCCGCCGGACCAGGGCGGACATCTCCATCCGGCTCTCCTGCTCGCGCCGGCGCGGTTCGAGCCATAACCGCACGACGCGGGTCGCGACCGTCCGCCCGAGATTGATGGCAGCTGCCTCAGCGCTCACTCCGCAGGCCCCTTTCTGGGCGCACCACTCCGGCACCGATCCGGTCCCGGCCGACCATCGCCGCCTGCTGGCCCGGCGGGTTCCGGTTCCCAGCCGGCTTGGGCTCTCCGCAGCGAAAATGGCGGACTTCGAGCCCCCTGAGCAGGGTAGCGATGAGGGCCGCTCGGCGGATGAACCGCGAAGTTCTTGACCGCCGAGCCGGATCGCTTCTGGGCCGAGCCGGACCAAGTGCGGGCCGGGGTGCCGCTGCTGGAACGTACCGAGCTGTCTTGACCGTGCGCCGCTCGCCCTCAGACTTCGCGGGCGGCTACAGGCTGGACACGTACGCAACGATCCTGCCGTGGGCACGACTCGCCATGTTCGCCCTGCCCTCCCTGGTCATCGGTGTCCTGGCAGCCATCTGGTCGGCCCGGCGCGCGTCCCGCTTCGGCGTGCTGCAAGCGATCAATGCGCAGTAACATCGCACAACATCCAACGAGGAAGGGCGAACTCACGTGGTGGACATGAAAGCGGCCGCGCGCAAGGTCTTTGACGCATACGACCTCGATGCCGACGGGCAGATAACCGCCAAGGAATACCAGCAGGTCGTCGCCGAGCTGCGCGGCGAGCACCTCACCGACGAACAGGCGCAGCAATTCATCGATGTACTCGACATGGACGGCGATGGCACGATGTCGTTCGAGGAGTTCTGGGCCCCGATGCAGGGCGTCGCGGACTGACCGCGGGCGTTCCGGTCACCTCGCGTGCGGCGCGAGAAGCTGACCGCCGACTACGAGCTTTCGGCCACCCGGACGCCCCCGTCGTGGCCCCTCACAGGGCGGTGGCGCACGCGGTGGTCAGGGGTGAGGAGGCGGACCAGGGCCGCCACCTGCTCGGGGGCCAGCGGGCGCCAGGGGCGTTCCCCGCCTTCAGGCGGGGGAGGAATCGAAGCCCTGCGGAGCAGGGCAGGGTAAGCCGGTTCGGCGCCAGGGCGGACCCCGGGCCCCGAACCCCCGGGCCCCCCGGGCCACAGTCCGCCGGACTCCGCCTACTTCGCGCCCGCCACGTAGAAGAGGAAGAAGAGAAACGCGGCGATGAAGTGGACGCCCACGAGGTAGATGAAGACCCGCACCGTGAAGGACATCGGCGCCCGGTCCTCCTCGTTCGGGCCGGTCCGGGCCGGCGTCGCGGGGGTCGTCGGGGCATCGGTCGCATCGATCGCATCGGCCGCACTCATGTCGTTCCCGTCCTTCATGGCGTACCGGGCCTTCCTCGGCGAGCGGCGTCGCCGAGGCACAGCTCGGCCGCGCCGCTCTGCAGCAGCGTGTGGACGAAGAGCAGATCCACGCCGCCGGGCGAGGCGGCGGCGATGCGGTGCGGGGTGAGCGAGTCGAAGTGGGCCGCGTCGCCCGCGGAGAGGGCGTGCACGGCCTCGCCGAGCGTCAGCCGCAGCCGTCCCCCCAGGACGTAGAGCCACTCCTCGCCGGGGTGGACCCGCACCAGGTCCTCCTGGGCGGCGGAGCGCTCCGGTACGTGCAGCCGCAGCGCCTGCATGGCCCGGCCGGAGCCGCCGGCCTGCCAGTAGGTCCAGCCACCGGCCTCCTGTGCCTCCATGCGGTCGGCCCGCACGACCGGGTCCCGCTCCGCGGGCACCTCGCCCAGCAGGTCGGATACCGTTGTTCCGTAGGTACGGGCCAGGGCCAGCAGCATCGGCAGCGAGGGCTGGCGGCGGCCCGTCTCCAGCCGGGACAGATGCGCGGGGGAGAGCCCGACGCGATGGGCGGCGGCCTCGAGCGTCAGACCGCTGCGTCGCCGCAGGTCACGCAGGCGGGGAGCGACAGTGGGCAGCTCGGCGGACGGTCCGCCGGGGTCACCGTCGGCCGGTCCGCCCGTGGGCCACTCGGCGGGCCCGTGGGGGAGCGGGTTCATATCTCCGGTATAGCCAGCCTTGACCTCTGAGGCAAAAAGTTTGCCTCAGAGGCAAGAGGTTACGTTTCCGTTACCTCTTCTGGCGCTTTGCGCAGCTCTTGT
Source organism: Streptomyces iranensis (assembly GCF_017874715.1). Taxonomy (GTDB): domain Bacteria; phylum Actinomycetota; class Actinomycetes; order Streptomycetales; family Streptomycetaceae; genus Streptomyces; species Streptomyces iranensis. The sequence goes on from NZ_JAGGLR010000039.1 coordinate 28,651, forward strand.
GAACTCCCGGAGAACGGCGGTTACTTGGCATTGACACGACAGCGTCTACGCGCGTCATGCTATGTCTATGACAATCCCCCCACGGATCGCCCGCATCGGTGCCCTCGGCGCCCTCGTCTCGACGCTGCTCATCGGTGGCGCGGCCACGGCGGCCACCGCCGTCACCCCGGCGGTATCGCAGACCGTTGCGTCGTCGCAGGTCATCGCCGCGGTTGGTGACATCTGCTACTCGGATCTGCCCTCCCAGGCCCATGACACCCTGGACCTGATCGAGAAGGGCGGCCCCTACCCGTTCCCGCAGGACGGGACCGTCTTCCAGAACCGTGAAGGCGTCCTTCCGTCCCAGTCCTCCGGCTACTACCACGAGTACACCGTGATCACCCCGGGCTCCGACGACCGTGGCGCCCGGCGCATCGTCACCGGTGAGCAGACGGACGAGGACTACTACACCGCGGACCACTACGCCTCGTTCGACCTGGTGGACCGCGGCTGCTGACGCGGCCCACCGAAGACCGCCACCCCCCGCAACCGCGGCCGCTGCCCCCACCGGGGCGGCGGCCGCGGTGCTGTGCCCACCGGGGCGGCGGCCGCGGTGCTGTGCCCGCCCGTCCCGCCCGCCCCCGTCCGCCCCGTATCGGCCGCAGACCCCGGGAACCCCGAGCGGGCCATTGTCGTTGCTTCCCGATACCGTCTCGGTAGCAGCGGACGTGCGGGGAGGCATGGTGGCGAAGGGTCCGGAAGTGGTCACGTGCGGGGAGGCAATGCTCCTCCTGCTCGCCGAGCCCGGGGTTCCGCTGGACCGGGCCGTGCATTTCCGCAGGTCGGTGGCGGGAGCCGAATCCAATGTGGCCGTGGGCCTCGCCCGGCTCGGCCACGGCGTGCGCTGGCTCGGCCGGGTCGGCGCCGACCCGGCGGGGGAGGCGGTGCTGCGCGAGCTGCGCGCCGACTGTGTGGACGTCGCCCACGCGATCGTGGACGACCATGCCCCCACCGGGCTGCTGATGCGGGACAGCCATGCGTACCGCGCCATCGATGTGCAGTACTACCGCATGGGCTCGGCCGCCTCCCGGCTGACGCCCGAGCAGATACGCCCCGAGGCACTCGAAGGCACCCAACTGCTGCATCTGTCCGGGATCACGCCGATGCTCTCGCCGACCGCGGCGGCCGCGAGCCGCCGCCTGGTGGAGCTGGCCCGTGCGGCCGGGGCCAAGGTGTCCTTCGATCCGAACGTACGGCACAAGCTGGGCGGCGCGGCGCAGTGGGCCCAGACGGCGGGCCCGTTGCTGCGCGACGCCGACATCGTCCTCGCGGGCGAGGAGGAGTTGGAGCTGCTCACCGCCCAACCCGCCGACGAGGCCGCGCGGGAGCTGCTGCGCGGCGGGGCCGACGAGGTCGTGATCAAGCGCACCGACCACTCCTCGACCGTCCTCACCGCGGACGGCGGCTGGGACCAGTCGCCCCACGCGGTGCCGGTCGTCGACCCGATCGGCGCCGGTGACGGCTTCGCGGCCGGCTATCTGTCGGCGCGGCTGCGCGGGCTGCACGAGGATCAGGCGCTCGCCGAGGCGGCGTGCGTGGCCGCCCTGGTCGTCCAGGCGGCCACCGATACGGACGGGCTGCCCACCGCCGCCGCGCGGGACCGGGCGCTCGCCGAGCTGTCCAAGGGCTCCAAGGGCGGGGACGCGGTATACCGCTGAACCCGCCGCGGCACCCACGGCCCGCCCGGACAGCGCGGGGCCGCACACGTCACAACAACACAGAGCAGCACCGGTAAGACGGACAACCCAGATACCGATCCACCAAGCGCACACAGCACCGCGTATCGTCCACCGCACACCGAAACCGCCGCATATCCCGGAGGCAAGCCGGGGCGGCATCGCCAGCAGCACCTGGGAAAGGAAAGGCGGCGACCGCCGTGTACCGCTGGGAGATCACCAGGGCCGCGCTCGCGCAGCGCGTCCTCGCCATCGTCCGTAGCGACAGCTACGACCACGCCCACGCCACGGCGGACAGCCTGCTCTCCGCCGGTATCACCAGCCTGGAGATCTCGCTCACCACGCCCTTCGCACTGGAGGCGGTCACCACCCTGATCCGGGAGGTCGGCGATGACGCGGTGATCGGCGCGGGCACGGTACTCGATGGCGCCTCGGCCCGGATGGCGGTGGACGCGGGCGCCCGCTTCCTCGTCTCGCCGAGCCTGGACCCCGACGTCATCCGCACCGGCCACCGCTACGGTCTGCCGGTCTTCCCCGGCGTGGCCACACCCACCGAGGCGGTCCGCGCGATGGAGCTGGGCGCGGACGCCCTGAAGCTCTTCCCCGCCTCCGCCTACGGGCCCAGATGGGTCAGCGACGTACGGGCCGCGCTGCCGCAGGCCGCCGTGGTCCCCACCGGCGGAGTGACCCTGGCCGAGGCCCCGGACTGGATCGCGGCCGGGGCCGTCGCGTGCGGAATGGGCTCGGCGCTGTCCGAGGGCGACCGGGACACCGTGTCCAAGCGCGCCGCCGAACTGCTGGCCCGCCTCGCGGATGTGGCGCCCCCGCTGGACTCTCCGCACGAGCCGTACTGACACGGCGGTGCGCGCCCCGTACCGACGGCTGTGCCCGGCCCCGTACCGGCGGCAGGACGCTCCCCGTACTCACGGCGATACAACCGCTTCCCGCGGGCCGGGACTTCTGCCACCCTGAGCGCGCTGTGATCATGCGGCTCGTAGCGGCCGCCCGCCCGCGCCCAGGAGATGCCGTGAGACGTACCGTCACGCTGTCCGCCCTCGCCGCCGTGCTCGCCGCCACCGCCGCCGGTTCGGCGCTGGCCGTCGGCTCCACCTCGCAACCCACCTCGCACCCCACCTCACAGGCCGAGTCGGCGCAGGTGAACGCCGCCGACCGGGCCCGGCAGCAGCGCGGCACCCTGCTGGACCGGGTGCCCGAGCGCGGGGTGCTCCGGGTGTGCACCACGGGCGACTACCGGCCCTTCAGCCATCGCGACCCCAAGTCCGGGGCCTACACCGGTATCGACATCAAGATGGCCGGGGACCTCGCCAAGAGCCTGGACGCCAAACCGAAGTACGTGCCCACCACCTGGGCCACCCTGGTGGACGACCTCGCCGCCGGGCGCTGCGACGTGGGCATGGGCGGGGTGTCGGTGACCCTGGCCCGCGCCCGTAAGGCGTCCTTCAGCGAGCCGTACCTCACCGACGGCAAGACGCCGATCGTGCGCTGCGAGGACAAGGACAAGTACCGGACGCTGGAGGAGATCGACCAGCCGGGCGTACGAGTCGTGGTCAACCCGGGCGGCACCAATGAGCAGTTCGCCCGAGCCCATATCAAACAGGCCACCCTCACCGTCCACCCGGACAACACCACGATCTTCGACGAGATCATCGCGGGCCGCGCCGATGTGATGATGACGGACGCCAGCGAGACCCGCTATCAGTCCGCCATCCACCCGGAGCTGTGCGCGGTCCACCCCGACGAGCCGTTCTCCTTCTCCGAGAAGGCCTACGTACTGCCGCGCGGCGACGTCCAGTTCAAGGAGTACGTCGACCAGTGGGTCCATCTGGCCACCCACGACGGTACGTACAAGAAGTACGAGGATGAGTGGATGAAGCGATGATGAAGCGATGATGCGGCGGTGACGCGGCGGCGGACGCGAGAGCGACGGAGCGGCTGAAAATCTGGGCATCGCCGTACGACTCTCGCGTCCGTCGCGCATCCGCCGGGCCCGGAGCGGGAAGATGACCCCATGAGTCCCGCCCAGCCTGTGCGCCGCCGCTCGGACGCCGTCGCCAACCGTGCCGCCCTCCTCGACGCGGCCGAGCTGGTCCTGCTCCGCGACGGGCCCGCCGTGCCGCTGGACGTGGTGGCGCGCGAGGCCGGGGTCGGCATCGCCACGCTGTACCGGAACTTCGCCGACCGCGAGGAGCTGTACGCGGCCGTCGTGCACCGTTCCTACGAGCTCGTGGCGGCCCTCGCCCAGGAGGCCGAGGACAGCGCGGCACCGCCGCTGGCCGCGCTGGCCGGTTTTCTGCGCGGCCTGCTCGCCGAACGGCACCATCTCGCCCTGCCGCTGCTCGGCGCGCCCGGCCCGCTCCTCCTGGCGGACGAGGCCGATCCTCTCGGTTCGCGGATCTCCCGGTCGTTGGCCGCGGTCCTGAAGCGGGGTGTCGGCGACGGCTCGATCCGCCCCGACGCCACCACCGCCGACCTCGTCGTCACCGGCGCGATGCTCGCCCAGGCCCAACTCCCGTCCGACGCCTGGGGGCGTGCCGCCCGCCGTATCGCCGCGCTCGTCCTGGACGGTCTGCGCGCCCGCCCCGACACCGTCCCGCTGCCCGACGGGCTCACCGGGACCGAACTGGACCGGGTCATGACCCGTGGCGCGGGGGAAGCGGCGGCCTATTAGCCTGTCGAACACAGCGGGATGCGCATTTGCGCGAATCGGGGCGCGGCCCTCGTGCGGGTGCTACACGCTGACGGATGCCGGTTGTAATGCCCTGGACCGGTGACCGTTTCCTCGCCCCCGGAGAGACGACATGAGCAGCCCCCTCAGCCACCCCCTCGTGCGGACCTTTCTGTCCTCGGTCGAGCGGCGGACCGCGGCGCTTCCCGCCGCGTGGCGGGAGGAGTTGCTGGAGGACCTGCGCGAGGAGATCGCGGCGGCGCTCGCGGACGACCTCGCCGAGGATGCCGCCGGGGACGGCGATGCCGCCGGGGACGGCGATGCCCTCGGGGACGGCGATTCCGTGATCGGAGATGAGCGGGTGCGGCAGGTGCTCGACTGGATCGGAACCCCGGAGGAGATCGCGGCGGACGCGCTGGCCGAGGAGTCCGGCAGCATCCCGCCCGAGCCGGAGGACGCCGGTGCCACCTGGGTGACGCTCGGCCTCGCCGTGCTGCCCGTACCGCTGTGCCTGGTCCCGGGCGTGGGCATACCCCTGGGGCTGGTCGCCGCCCTCGGCGCGCTCGTCCGGCTGTGGCGGTCCGCGCCATGGGCCCGGCGCGAGAAGCGGCAGGCCACGCTGTTCGTCCTGTCGCCCCTGGCGACGGTGCCGGTGCTGGCGGTGGCGCTCTCCCTGGCGTTCGACGGGATCAGCGCCCCCGCGTTCGTGGCCTCCCTGCTGATAGCGCTCACCCTGCCCGTGGTCGGCGCCATACGGCTGGCCCGGTCCGCCGCCCGGCTGCGCGAGCAGACGGGCGCGTGACGCCGCCGGGCGGCGGACCGGGGGTGTCCGGCGTGGAGGGACGCAGAGCGGCGCGAGGTGGTGGCCGGGGACGGCTGCCGCCTCCGGCCGCGCCGTGACGGCGGACAGCGTTGTCGGCTTCAGCTGATCAGTCGGCTCCAACTGATCACCTGTGCGTAGTTTGTCCTGACAACAGAACTTCACGACTTCCCGTCATGTGCTCATCCGGATACCCTCGGCCCGTGGCTATGGAGGAAGAAGACGCTTCGGGCGGGGCGGAGGCGCTCCAGCTCAGCGTCGATCGCAGCAGTCCGGTCCCGCTGTACTTCCAGCTGTCCCAGCAGCTCGAGGCGGCGATCGAGCAGGGGCGGCTGGCGCCCGGGAGCCTGCTGGGCAATGAGATCGAGCTGGCCGGGCGGCTCGGGCTGTCCCGCCCCACCGTCCGGCAGGCCATCTCGTCGCTGGTCGACAAGGGGCTGCTGGTGCGCCGCCGGGGCGTGGGCACCCAGGTCGTGCACAGCCAGGTCAAGCGCCCGCTGGAGCTGAGCAGCCTCTACGACGACCTGGAGGCGGCCGGTCAGCGGCCCGCCACCCAGGTGCTGCGGAACACCACCGAGCCCGCGACCGCCCAGGTGGCCGCCGCCCTCGGCGTCGCCGAGGGCGAAGACGTGGTGCTGATCGAGCGGCTGCGGCTGGCGCACGGCGAGCCCATGGCCCATCTGCGCAACCACCTCCCGGTGGGCCTGCTCAAGCTGGACAGCGCCGAGCTGGAGGACACCGGGCTGTACCGGCTGATGCGCGCGGCCGGGATCACCCTGCACAGCGCCCGCCAGGCGGTCGGCGCCCGCGCGGCCACCGCCGAGGAGGGGGAGCAGCTCGGGGAGCCGGCGGGTGCGCCCCTGTTGACCATGGAGCGCACGACCTTCGACGACACCGGCCGGGCCGTGGAGTTCGGCTCCCACACCTACCGGGCCTCGCGCTACGCCTTCGAGTTCCAGCTGCTCGTACGCCCCTGACCCCTGCCTCACGCCATGTGCCGCGCCCTTTGTCCTTGACGTGTCCCGCGTCCCCGGCTACAAGTCCTCAAGCCGTACGGGTGCCGGGCCCCCGCCCACCCCGGCAGCCCCGGCGATGACCGGTGACGGATACTTGGGCGGCGGCCGGGACCGATCATGCGGTGCCCGGCCGTGAAGGTGACAGCGGGACGAACACACAGTGAGAAGGGCGGGTCTTCGTGGCGACGGTGCGGAGAGGGGCACGCGCGATGACCGCCGCCGTGCTCGCGGCGGTGCTGGGTACGGCGTTGGCGGGCTGCAGCGATACGGGAGGCAAGCGGGCCGAGGAGCGGGCCGCACGGGAGGCGGCCGCCGGGGGACGGGCGGCGGTCAACACCCCGAAGTGGACCTTCGCGATGGTCACCCACTCCGGAGACGGGGACACCTTCTGGGACATCGTGCAGAGCGGCGCCAAACAGGCCGCGGTCAAGGACAACATCAAGTTCCTCTACGCCCACAACGAGGAGGGCAAGGAGCAGGCCCAGCTGGTCCAGTCCTACATCGACCAGAAGGTCGACGGCCTGATCGTCACCCTCGCCAAGCCCGACGCCATGAAGTCCGTGGTGAAGAAGGCCCGCAAGGCCGGGATACCGGTGATCACTGTCAACTCCGGCGCCGAGGTGTCCAAGGCGTTCGGCGCGCTCACCCACATCGGCCAGGACGAGACCATCGCGGGCGAGGCCGTCGGCGACGAGCTCAACAAGCGGGGCCAGAAGAAGGCGCTGTGCGTGATCCACGAGCAGGGCAACGTCGGCCTCGAGCAGCGCTGCGACGGCGCGGCCAAGACCTTCGACGGCAAGATGGAGAAGATCTACGTCGAGGGCACCAACATGCCCGATGTGCAGTCCTCGATCGAGGCCAAGCTCCAGTCGGACAAGGGCATCGACACGGTGCTGACCCTCGGCGCGCCCTTCGCGGACACCGCCGCCAAGGCCGCCGACCAGGCGGGCAGCAAGGCCGAGATCGACACCTTCGACCTCAACGCCAAGGTCGCCGCCGCGCTCCAGGACGACACGCTCGGCTTCGCCGTGGACCAGCAGCCGTATCTCCAGGGCTATGAGGCCGTGGATCTGCTGTGGCTCAACCGCTACAACGCCGATGTGCTCGGTGGCGGCAAGCCGGTGCTCACCGGTCCGCAGATCATCACCAAGGACGACGCCGCCGAGCTCGCGTCGTACACGAAGCGGGGAACCCGATGAGCGCGGAGGCACCGCCCGTCAAGGAGGAGCTCTCGTCCCCGCGGCCGTTGCGCGGCTCGCTGCCGCGCCGGCTGGTGGGCCGTCCGGAGCTGGGGGCGGTCGTCGGCGCCGTCGCCGTCTTCGTCTTCTTCTCGGTCGTAGCCGACGCCTTCCTGCAGTGGTCCAGCTTCAGCACCGTGCTGTACGCCTCCTCGACCATCGGGATCATGGCGGTGCCGGTGGCGCTGCTGATGATCGGCGGGGAGTTCGATCTTTCGACCGGGGTCCTGGTGACCAGCTCGGCGCTGATCTCCTCGATGTTCTCGTACCAGATGACGGCGAACGTATGGGCCGGGGTCGGGGTGTCCCTGCTGGCCACCCTCGCGATCGGCTTCTTCAACGGCTATCTGCTGGTCCGCACCAACCTGCCGAGCTTCATCATCACGCTCGGCACCTTCCTGATCCTCCAGGGCTGCAATCTCGGCTTCACCAAGCTGATCAGCGACACCGTCTCCACCAAGAGCATCTCCGACATGGAGGGCTTCCCCTCCGCCCGTAAGGTCTTCGCCTCGCATCTGACCATCGGGGACGTCGAAGTGCAGATCACCGTCCTGTGGTGGTTCGCCCTGATCGCGCTCGCCACCTGGATCCTGCTGCGCACCCGCGCCGGGAACTGGATCTTCGCGGTGGGCGGCGCCAAGGAGGCGGCCCGCGCGGTCGGCGTCCCCGTGGAGCGCACCAAGATCGGCCTCTATCTGGGCGTCGCGCTGGCCGCCTGGATCTCCGGCCAGCATCTGCTGTTCAACTACGACGTGGTCCAGTCCGGCGAGGGCGTGGGCAATGAGCTGCTCTACATCATCGCCGCCGTCATCGGCGGCTGTCTGCTGACCGGCGGCTACGGCTCGGCGGTCGGCGCGGCCGTCGGCGCGTTCATCTTCGGCATGACCAACAAGGGCATCGTCTACGCGCAGTGGGGCGCCGACTGGTTCAAGTTCTTCCTCGGGGCGATGCTGCTGCTCGCCACGCTGCTCAACTGGTGGGTCCGCAAGCGGGCGGAGGAGAGCAAATGAGTGCGTCCCCGACATCCAAGGCCTCTCAGACATCTCCGGCGTCCCGGGCCGCCCTGGTCGCGCTGAGCGACATCAGCAAGTACTACGGCAACGTCAAGGCGCTGGAGGGCGTCTCCCTCGAGGTGCACGCCGGGGAGATCACCTGCGTCCTCGGGGACAACGGCGCGGGCAAGTCAACCCTCATCAAGATCGTCGCCGGGCTGCACCAGCACGACGGCGGCACCCTCGCCATCGAGGGGGAGGAGGCCCGGCTGGGCTCCCCGCGCGAGGCCCTCGACCGTGGGATCGCCACGGTCTACCAGGACCTCGCCGTGGTCCCGCTGATGCCGGTGTGGCGGAACTTCTTCCTGGGCTCGGAGATCCACAAGGGCCGCGGACCGCTCCGCCGCCTCGACGTGGAGGCGATGCGCACCACGACCCACCGCGAACTGCTGCGCATGGGCATCGATCTGCGCGATGTCGACCAGCCCATCGGCACCCTCTCCGGCGGCCAGCGCCAGTGCGTGGCCATCGCCCGCGCCGTCCACTTCGGCGCGAAGGTGCTCATCCTGGACGAGCCCACGGCGGCGCTGGGCGTCAAGCAGTCCGGCGTCGTGCTCAAGTACGTCGCGGCCGCCCGGGACGCGGGCCTCGGCGTGGTCCTCATCACGCACAACCCGCACCACGCCTATCTCGTCGGCGACCGCTTCGTGCTGCTCAAGCGCGGCGCCATGGCGGGCAGCCACGCCAAGGACGGGATCGCCCTGGAGGAGCTCACCCGGCAGATGGCGGGCGGCAGCGAGCTGGAGCAGCTCAGCCATGAGCTGGCCCGCACCCCCGCCCCCGATCTGTCGGGAGGGGTCGCCAAGGGCTGAGCGGGGTCGCCAAAGGTTGAGAGGGTTCGCCAAAGGTTGAGAGGGTTCGCCAAGGGCTGAGCGGTCGGGGCGTCGGCCGTGTTCCGGTGCTTCCTGGGGGCAGCGCGCCGTAGGCTCGCCATGCGGCATGAGGCGCGGGTGAGGCACAATCGCACGGCGGGCCACACCCGCCACGACCGACGCAGCCGAGGCCCCGCGGCCTCCCGAGACCCCCGCAGGGACGACGAACTCTTGCGAGCACGTACCCGCAGCGACCGCACCCCCCACACCGGCGAGGGGGCCGGCCGATGAGCATCTACCGCGAACGAGTGCACCGGGGCTCGGCTCGGGCCACCGTGCTGCGGACCGTCGGCACCCGCGAGCGCCGCTCGCATCTCAGCGCGCCCCGGGTGCCCACGGTCGGCATCGACATCGGCGGCACCAAGGTGATGGCCGGGGTCGTCGACGCCGACGGCAACATCCTCGAGAAGCTGCGCACCGAGACGCCGGACAAGTCCAAGAGCCCCAAGGTCGTCGAGGACACCATCACCGAGCTGGTGCTCGACCTCTCCGACCGGCACGATGTGCACGCCGTGGGCATCGGCGCCGCGGGCTGGGTGGACGCCGACCGCAACCGCGTGCTGTTCGCCCCGCACCTGTCCTGGCGCAATGAACCGCTGCGCGACCGGCTCGCCGAGCGGCTCGCCGTCCCGGTCCTGGTCGACAACGACGCCAACGCCGCCGCGTGGGCGGAGTGGCGGTTCGGCGCCGGACGGGACGAGGACCATCTCGTCATGATCACCCTCGGCACCGGGATCGGCGGCGCGATCCTGGAGGACGGCCAGGTCAAGCGGGGCAAGTACGGGGTCGCCGGGGAATTCGGCCATATGCAGGTCGTCCCGGCCGGTCACCGCTGCCCGTGCGGCAACCGTGGCTGCTGGGAGCAGTACAGCTCCGGCAACGCCCTGGTCCGCGAGGCCCGTGAACTGGCCGCCGCCGAATCGCCGGTGGCGTACGGGATCAACGACCGGGTCGGCGGCAACATCCAGGAGATCACCGGGCCGCTGATCACCGAGCTGGCCCGCCAGGGCGACGCCATGTGCGTCGAACTGCTCCAGGACATCGGCCAGTGGCTCGGCGTCGGCATCGCCAATCTCGCCGCCGCCCTCGACCCCTCCTGCTTCGTCATCGGCGGAGGCGTCAGCGCCGCCGACGACCTGCTGATCGACCCCGCCCGGAACGCCTTCCGGCGCACCCTCACCGGCCGCGGCTACCGGCCGGAGGCCCGGATCGTCAAGGCGCAGCTGGGCCCCGAGGCCGGGATGGTCGGCGCCGCCGACCTCGCCCGGCTGGTCGCCCGCCGCTTCCGCCGCGCCAACCGCCGCCGCGTCGAGCGGTACGAGCGCGCCGGGTCCTCCTCCCCGCTGCGGCTCGCGCCGCGAAGCCAGGCAGGCCGCGAATGACCGCCGCCGACCAGCGGCCCGGCGCCGCGATGCCCCCGGCCGACGGTATGCGCCCCGGCGGGCCCACACCGGGCGGCCCCACGTCCGGCGGGCCCATGCCCGGTGGCGGCCGTCCGCCCCGCCGCTGGCTCAAGGCCGTGGTCGTCTTCCTGCTGATCACGATCCCGGCGGGCTATCTGGTGATCTCCGCCCTCCAGAGCCGCAACGGCGGTGAGGACAAGGCGGAGGCGGCGTCGGCCAAGGGCCTCAGCGCGGGCTACCCGACCCGGGTGCAGCGGCGCATATACGACGTGCCGGTGCCGCCGTACTCCAAGAAGGTCGCCTTCTACGAGACCAACTCCTGGAAGGTCAGCTCGCTGTACGTGCAGTTCGTCACGTCCCGCGACGGTCTGGACTCCTTCCTGACCAAGCTCGGCACCCGCCGCTCCGCCCTGGACAAGGGCGAGGTGCCCATCACCAAGGCGCAGGCGCAGAGGGTCGGTTGGCAGGTCGGAGCCCCCGGTCACGACTGGGCGGGGATGGTCATCAAGCAACAAGATCCGCAACCCAAGCTGAGGATCACGGTCAAGTTCGACAACCCGGCGCATCCGAAGGTTTACGTGGTCTCCACGGTCACGCCGTAAGGCCTTCACATCCTGGGTACATCGCGCCCGAAAACCCCGCCACCCGTGTCGGATACCGTTTTCGGGTGAGCGAGACGAAGACACTTCAGTACCGGACCGACGGCCCCGAGGACGGGCCCGTGCTCGTCCTCGGACCGTCGCTGGGCACCACCTGGCACATGTGGGATCGCCAGATACCCGAGCTCTCCCGCCACTGGCGCGTCCTCCGCTTCGACCTCCCCGGCCACGGCGGCGCCCCCGCCCATCCGGCCCCCTCCGTGGCCGAGCTGGCCGCCCGGCTGCTGGCCACCCTCGACCAGCTCGGCGTCGAGCGCTTCGGCTACGCGGGTTGCTCGATCGGCGGGGCCATCGGCGCCGAACTCGCCCTGCGACATCCCCAGAGAGTGGGCTCACTCGCCCTCGTCTCCGCCTCCCCGCGCTTCGGCACCGCCGACTCCTTCCGGCAGCGCGGCGTCGTGGTCCGCACCAACGGCCTCGACCCGATCGCCCGCGCCACCCCCGAGCGCTGGTTCACCCCCGGCTTCGCCGCCGCCCAGCCCGCCATCGTCGAGTGGGCCGTCCAGATGGTCCGCACCACCGACCCCGGCTGCTACATCGCCGCCTGCGAGGCACTCGCCGCCTTCGACATCCGCGCCGAGCTCAGCCGGATCGGCGTCCCCACCCTCGTGGTGGCCGGCGCCGACGACCAGGTCACCCCGGCCGCCGACGCCCGCGTCCTGGTCGCCGGGATAGCCGACGCACGGCTCGCGCTGGTCCCCGGCGCCTCCCATCTCACCCCCGTCGAACAGCCGATGGCCGTCACCGATCTGCTGGTGCGCCACTTCTCCAGCTCCTGGCAGAGCCCGGACCACCCGACCGGGATGACCGCGATCCCCGCGCCCCCGCCCAAGCCCGTGCTCTCGCCCATGCCGCCCGGCGCCGAGGTCGTCGGTTTCGACCACAACGTGCCCGAACCGCTGCTGGACGCCCGCGCCGACGCGTACGACCAGGGCATCAAGGTGCGCCGCGAGGTGCTCGGCGACGCCCATGTGGACCGCGCGGAGTCCCTGGCCGACGAGTTCACCGGCGACTTCCAGGACTTCATCACCCGCTACGCGTGGGGTGAGGTGTGGACCCGGCCCGGAATCGACCGGCGGATCCGCAGCGTGGTCACCCTCACCGCCCTCGCCGCCCGCGGCCACCTCGACGAACTCGCCTTCCATACCCGGGCCGCGCTGCGCAACGGGCTCACCCCCACCGAGATCAAGGAGGTGCTGCTGCACACCGGCGTCTACTGCGGGGTGCCGACGGCGAACTCCGCCTTCGCCGTGGCCCAGCGGATCATCCGCGAGGAGACGAGCCCGGAGGGCTGAGCAGGACGAGGCCGGAAGGCTGAGGAGACAAGCCCGGAGGGCAGTGCGGTCGACGGGGGCCGCGGTAGCACAATGATCTCCATGAAGCTCACCAAGAAGGGCCATGCCTGCGTCCGGATCGAGAAGGACGGGCAGACGCTCGTCATCGACCCCGGGGCCTTCAGCGAAGAGGACGCCGCGATCGGCGCGGACGCGATCCTCGTCACCCACGAGCACTTCGACCACTTCAACGAGGAGCGGCTGCGCACGGCGCTCGACGCCAACCCCGCCGCCCAGATCTGGACGCTCCGCAGCGTCTCCCACCACATCTCCGCGGCGTTCCCCGGGCGGGTGAACACCATCGGGGAGGGCGACAGCTTCAACGCGGCGGGATTCGACATCGAGGTCCACGGCCAGCTGCACGCCGTCATCCACCCCGACATCCCGCGGATCACCAATGTGGGCTATCTGCTGGACGGCGTGCTCTTCCACCCCGGCGACGCCCTTACCGTGCCCGCCGGGCGGCGGGTGGACACGCTGATGCTGCCGGTGCACGCCCCCTGGAACAAGTTCGCCGAGATCCTCGACTACGTCCGCGCGGTCGGCCCGCGCCGGGCCGTCGACATCCACGACGCCCTGCTGTCCGACGCCGCGCACATGGTCTACGGCCGGATGCTCGGCCCCGAGGGCCCCGGCACGGAAGGCGCCGAGCATCTGCGACTGGCCCCGGGTGAATCCCTCACCCTCTGAGGGCCGGGCCGGCTGTCAGAGCCGGGATGTAGGTTGTGCCCTATGCGCATCGCGACCTGGAACGTCAATTCGATCACCGCCCGGCTGCCCCGGCTGCTGGCCTGGCTGGAGAGCAGCGGCACGGACGTCCTGTGCGTCCAGGAGACCAAATGCGCCGAGTCCGCCTTTCCGTACGAGCCGCTGCGTGAGCTCGGCTACGAGGCCGCGGTCAACGCCACCGGCCGGTGGAACGGAGTGGCGCTGCTCTCCAAGGCCGGGCTCACCGACGTCACCGTGGGCCTCCCCGGCGGCCCGGACTACGACGGTGGCCAGGAGCCGCGGGCGATAGGCGCCACCTGCGGCCCGGTCCGCCTCTGGTCGGTCTATGTGCCCAACGGCCGGGAGATCGGCCACCCCCACTACGACTACAAGCTGCGCTGGCTGGAGGCGCTGCGCACGGCCGTCGCCGGGGACGCGGCCGGTGAGCGCCCCTTCGCGGTCCTCGGCGACTTCAATGTGGCGCCGACCGACGAGGACGTCTGGGACCGCTCCGCCTTCGACGGGCTGACCCATGTGACGGACCTGGAGCGCGAGGCCCTGGCGGCGCTGCGCGAGTCGGGTCTTTCGGACGTGGTGCCCCGGCCGCTGAAGTACGACCGCCCCTTCACCTACTGGGACTACCGCGAACTGGGCTTCCCCAAGAACCGCGGCATGCGCATCGACCTGGTCTACGGGAACGAGACGTTCGCCAAGGCGGTCGGCGACGCGTATGTGGACCGGGAGGAGCGCAAGGGCAAGGGCGCATCCGACCACGCCCCGGTCGTCGTCGACCTGGAGGTATGACCCGCCTCGGCGGAGCACCGTCGCAGGGGGAGCCCTCGCGGCTCCCCCTCACCCCACCAGCTTCCGCAGATCGATCGACTCCGCCATCGCCCGCAACCCCGCGTCGCCCGGGTGCAGATGGTCCCCGCTGTCATAGGCGGGCAGGATCCGCGCCGGGTGCTCGGGGTCCCGCACCACCGCGTCGAAGTCCAGCACGGCGTCGAGCGCCCCGCCGCTGTCCCGGATGAAGGCGTTGACGGCCGAGCGCCGAGCGTCCGCGTCCGCCGTGCACAGCGACTCGCCCTCGCACGGGGCGATGGTCGCCCCGACCACCCGCAGCCCGCGCTCCCGCATCCGCGCCGCGACCGACCGCAGACCCGCGATCAGCTCCTCGGCCGAGCTGCCCCACCGCAGATCGTTGATGCCCTGGAAGACGACGACCGTACGGGCCCCGGTCTGGGCGAGCACATCCCGCTCCAGCCGGTGCTGGGTGCTGACCCCGCCGGTGTCCGTGGAGACGCCCTCTCCCGGATAGCGGTCGGCCACCACGCGGTTGGCGGAGATGCCCGCGTTGAGCACCCCGTACGCCGGGACCTCGGACTGTCCGCGCAGCCGCCGCGCGAGCACATCGGGCCAGCGGCGGTTGGCGTCATTGGTGGACTTGGTGCCGTCGGTGATCGAGTCGCCGAGCGCCACCACCGAACCCGGCCCGCCCCGCACATCGATCCCGGTCAGGAACGGCCAGGTGGTGAGGGTGCCGGTGTAGGACTCGGCCCCCGGCTCGGCGGTCCGGTCACCGCTGCCCGCCGCGCTCAGATACGACCGCTGGGTGGCCTGGCTGTGCACCGGCACCGCCGCGACCGGACCCGGCAGATGGAAGCTCACCAGCAGATTGGCGTCCGCCGGAACCGGGAAGTCCACCGGATCGCTGAACACCTGCGCGCCCGCGGGGATCGAGGTCCCCGGCTGCCCGCCGAACGTCAGCGGCACCGGTGGCGCCTGCGCCGCCGCGCCGCTCGCCTGGAGCGCGACCGTCGCATGGCCGATCTCCACGGGGGACGCGGCGAAGGTGTTCTCCAGCCGGACCCTGGCCCTCGGCCCGCCCGCGCTGGTGTGCACCACCAGCCGCAGCGTCTGATCGGTCCACGGCCCCACCTTGGTGTACCCGGCGGTGCTCGCCGCCCAGCTCCCGGTCCAGCCGTACGCGGGCTGCCGCAGTGACGCGGCGAAGACATGGAGGTCGGCCGCCGGGCCCGGGTCCCTCGGCAGCACCACCGACGCGATCTCGTGGCCGCGCTTCAGCGGCACCGTCACCGCGTACAGCCGGGCCGTCTCCTGCCGCTGCCCGGCGGCGGTGTTGAGATGAGGGAGGCCCACGGCCTTGGTGGCGGCGGGGCCCGCCCGCCAGTCCGGTGCGCTCAGCGTGTACGGATGGCTCGACCCGTCGCGGTAGCGCACCGTTCCGACACCGCTCGCCCCGGCGCCGGGCCCGTTCGGCGAACTGCTCGCCACCAGGAAGGTCAACGCCTCGCCCCGGCCGCGCAGCCGCACCGCCTGGCCGTCGGCGATCACATTGTCCGGCCGTGCCCCCGCGCTCCTCGGCCAGGTCAGCCGCGCCGCGTCCAGGGCGATATCGCGCCCCGGCGTCCAGCCGGCGGCCCGCAGATCCTGCGCGGAGAGCGAGGCACCCGCGCCGTCGAAGTCGGCGTCACCCGGGCGGGTGTCATCGCTGACCGCCCGGTTGTCGAAAAGCCGCTCCAGAGGGAGCGGCTTGTGGGTCGGCACACCGGCCGGTGCGGCGGCCGGTGCGGCGGAGGAGGGTGGTGCGAGCAGTGCGAGGGCGACACCTCCCGCGACGATCCCGGCGGTCGTCCACGGTCTCGCGACGCGCATATGTGTCCCCTCTCGCAACCAACCAACCAACCCGACCGGCGATTCGACAGGTGCCCGGAGAACGTATGGAGGCAGGTGGGTGTCGTCAAGACAAGCATCGGGTCACAGCTCATACCGCGCGCCCTGTGGTGCGCCGGTGGCCTGGATGCCACGCTGAGCGGTATGAACATCTCCTTCTTGGGCAACTGGCGCAAGCGACGTGGCCCCGCCTCGGGCGCGGCCCTGATGGGTGCCCAGGAGGAGGACCCCCAGGGTGTCGCCCAACTGCTCTCCGAATGCGAACTCCTGCGCGCGCGGGCCTCCGACGCGGGCATCGGGCTCGATGACTCCACGGCCTCCCTGGAGGCGCTGGACCAGATGGCGCCGCGCTGGCGCGACGACCCGGACGAGCTCCCCTGGCTCGGTAACGATGCCGGACTCTACCTGGGCACGGTCATCGTCCGCACCGTCCCCGGGGCCGTCTGGCAGGTGTGGCCCAACGGCCGACCCGTCGTCAGGCTGGCCTCCGGCCGCGAGGTCGACGTCGTGGAGGCCGGTCAGCAGTGGGCGGCCGACGGCGCCCCCGAACTCTGCCAGCGCTATGCCGAGGTCGCGGAGGCGTAGGGGGCGCCTGACGGGTTGTGGACCCCTGCGGCACGCTGTCCCCCACCCCACCCCTCCCCAAAACTGGAACTCCGCCCCAGCCCCCGCACCGGGGCTCCGCCCCAGACCCGGGGCTCCGCTCCAGACCCCGTGCCGGGGTTCCGCTCCAGGCCCTGGGGCTGCGCCCCAGCTCCCGGCGCTGTGCCCCAGGCCCCGTACCGGGGTTCCGTCCTAGCTCCCGGGGTTTCGCCCCAGACCCCGGGGTTTCGCCCCAGACCCCGGGGCTTCGCCCCAGCTCCCGTACCGGGGCTTCGCCCCAGCTCCCGCACCGGGGCTTCGCCCCAGTTCCCGGGGTTTCGCCTCAGCCTCCGTGCCGGGGTTTCGCTCCAGCCCCCGTACCGGGGCTCTGCCGCAGACCCCGGGGTTTCGCCCCAGCCCCCGCACCGGGGTTCCGCCCCAGCCCCCGCACCGGGGCTTCGTCCCAGATCCTGGCCGGACGGCACGGAGGTGGGCGGCCGGGCGCCCGTTTATCCGCCGCGTCGGCGGGCCGACGGCGATCAGCCC
Source organism: Streptomyces iranensis (assembly GCF_017874715.1). Taxonomy (GTDB): domain Bacteria; phylum Actinomycetota; class Actinomycetes; order Streptomycetales; family Streptomycetaceae; genus Streptomyces; species Streptomyces iranensis. The sequence goes on from NZ_JAGGLR010000039.1 coordinate 45,976, forward strand.
GCCGGTGCAGGTGTTCACGCCATCGCCGCCCGCCGCGAACAGCGCCTGACCCGCGGATGCCTGGCCCACTGCTCACCGCAGCGACGGTCGGCTCGTCGACGCCGGGGTCCAGGGGCGGAGCCTCTGGTTACGGGAAGGGGCGGGGAGGGGAGCAGCCCGCCAGCCACCCCCCCCGTGGGCCCTGTCGGGCGGTATACGGCCATCGATGCGTGTCCGTACCCAATGCTCCGCAGTTGTCCGGATAGCTTGCGCTGACCGGGACACAGCGGAAGGCGGGTGGGGCCGGGTATGGCCGTCGGTGAGCCGTTGATCGAGCTGCGCGGCGTCAACAAGCACTTCGGCGCGCTGCACGTTCTGCGGGACATCGAGCTCATCGTCGGACGCGGCGAAGTCGTCGTGGTCATCGGCCCCTCCGGCGGCGGCAAGTCCACCCTGATCCGGACCATCAACCGGCTGGAGACCGTCCAGTCCGGCTCCATCGTCGTCGACGGCCGTCCGCTGCCCGAGGAGGGCAAGGAGCTGGCGCGGCTGCGGGCCGAGGTCGGCATGGTCTTCCAGTCGTTCAACCTCTTCGCCCACCGCACCGTGCTGGCCAATGTGATGCTCGGTCAGACCAAGGTCCGCCGCCGCGCCAAGCAGGACGCCGAGCGGCGCGCCCGCGAGCTGCTGGGCCGGGTCGGACTCGCCGACCAGGCCGGGAAGTTCCCCGCCCAGCTCTCCGGCGGCCAGCAGCAGCGGGTGGCCATCGCCCGCGCACTGGCGATGGATCCGAAGGTGATGCTCTTCGACGAGCCGACCTCCGCCCTCGACCCCGAGATGATCAACGAGGTGCTGGAGGTGATGCGGCAGCTCGCCCAGGAGGGGATGACGATGGTCGTGGTCACCCATGAGATGGGCTTCGCCCGCTCCGCCGCGAACCGGGTGGTCTTCATGGCCGACGGCGGGATCGTCGAGGACCGTACGCCGGAGGAGTTCTTCCGATCCCCGGAGAGCGAGCGCGCCCGGGACTTCCTGTCCAAGATCCTCAAGCACTGAGCCGGGTGATGACGGACATGAGGCGTCTGCGCCGTGCGACCGCCGCCCTCACCACGGCCCTGACCACGGTCCTGGTCGTGCTGCTCGTGCCCGGCTGCGGCAAGGAGGGCAGCCCGCCCGCCAAGGGCCCCCGGGCCGAGAAGCTGCCCACCTACAAGGTGGACACCGAGTTCCGGCTGCCCGCCTCGCCCACCTGGCGCCGGGCCGAGCGCCGCGGCCATCTCACCGTCGGGGTCAAGGAGGACCAGCCCTATCTGGGCGAACGGGACCCAGCCACCGGCCGCTACTCGGGCTTCGACATCGAGATCGCCCGTATGATGTCCGCCTCCCTCGGCTTCGCCCCGGGCACCATCCGCTACCAGACCATCGCCTCCGCCAACCGCGAGACCGCCCTCCAGAGCGGCCAGATCGACTACTACGTCGGCACCTACACCATCAATCCGCTGCGCAAGCGGCTGGTCGGCTTCGCCGGGCCGTACTTCATGGCCGGTCAGTCGCTGCTGGTGCGCACCGACGAGGACGACATCCACGGCCCCGAAGACCTCGCGGGCAGGACCGTCTGCTCGGTGGCCGGCTCCACCCCGCTCCAGCGCATCCAGGCCGACTACCCCAAGGCCCACGCGGTCGCGTACGACACCTACTCGGTGTGCGTGGACAACCTGCTCAGCTTCCAGGTGGACGCGGTGACCACCGACAACACCATCCTGCTCGGCTACGCGGCCAAGGCCCCCGAGGAGCTGAAGGTGGTGGGCCGGCCCTTCTCCAAGGAGCCGTACGGCATCGGCGTGCCCAAGCGGGACAACGCGCTGCGCTTCGCGCTGGACGACGCGATCCTCTTCCACGAGCGCAACGGCGACTGGAAGAAGGCGTACGACGCGACCCTCGGCCTCTCCGGGGTGCCCGCCCCCAAGCCGCCGCCCATCGACCGCTACCGCACCGGCTGAAGGCCACCCCATGGACGTGCTCACCCAGAACTTCTCGCTCTACGGCAAGGGCTTCCTCGGCACCGTGCAGCTGACCGTCTACGCCTCGCTGCTCGCCCTCGCGCTCGGCATCCTCATGGCCGCCTTCCGGGTGGCGCCGGTCGCCTCGCTGCGCGTGTTCGGCACCGTCTGGGTGTCGGTGCTCCGCAACACCCCGCTGACGCTGCTGTTCTTCGCGGTGATGCTGGGGCTGCCGCGCTTCGGTCTTGTGCTGCCGTTCACGGTCTTCGCGGTGATCGCGCTCGGCTGCTACACCTCGGCCTTCATCTGCGAGGCGGTGCGAGCGGGCATCAACACGGTGCCGGTGGGGCAGGGCGAGGCGGCCCGCAGCCTGGGCATGACGTTCGACCAGACGCTCAGCGCGGTGGTGCTGCCGCAGGCGTTCCGCACGGTCATCCCGCCCATCGGCTCGACCCTGATCGCGCTCGCCAAGAACTCGGCCATCGCCGGGTCGTTCAGCGTCACCGAGCTGCTCGGCACCTACAAACCGCTCAACGAGCGGGGCTACAGCATCATCTGGTCCTTCGTCTGGATCGCCGCCGGATACCTGATCATCACCCTCGCCATCAGCGCGATCTTCTCCGTGCTGGAGCGGCGCTGGGGAGTGCCGCGATGACCGCCCCCGCGACCACCAGCGCCCTCTACGACGTCCCCGGGCCCCACACCCGGCGGCGGCACCGGATGTACGCGCTGGCCGGGACGGCCGTGCTGCTGGTCCTGCTCGGCTGGATCGTCTATCTCCTCATCCACACCGGCCAGTTCGCCTACCGTAAGTGGATGCCCTTCGAGTACAAGGGCATCCAGGAGCTGCTGCTGAACGGGCTCGCGGGCACCCTCAAGGCGTTCGGCATGGCCGCGGTCCTCTCGCTCGCCCTCGGCGGGGTGCTCGCCGCCGGGCGGCTCTCCGAGCACCGCCCGCTGCGCTGGGTGGCCACGCTGGTGGTGGAGTTCTTCCGGGCGATGCCCGTACTGGTGATGATCTTCTTCGTCTTCGTGGCGCTGCGGGTCCAGCCGCTGCCCGCCCTGGTCACCGGGCTGACGCTCTACAACGGCTCGGTGCTGGCCGAGGTGTTCCGGGCCGGGGTGAACTCGGTGGACCGCGGCCAGCGCGAGGCGGCGTACTCGCTCGGCCTGCGGAAGACCCAGGTCATGATGTCCGTGCTGGTGCCGCAGGGGGTGCGGGCGATGCTCCCGGCCATCATCAGCCAGCTGGTGGTGGCCCTGAAGGACACCTCGCTCGGCTTCCTCATCACCTATGAGGAGTTTCTGCACGCCGGAAAGCTGATCGCGTCCAATCTCGACTACGACCTGCCGTTCATCCCGGTGGTCATGGTGATCTCACCCATCTACATCGGGATGTGCATGCTGCTGTCGTGGTTCGCCAACTGGGTGGCCAAGCGGGAGCGGCGCAGTGTGAAGACCCGTCAGGTCGAGGTCGCCGCAGCCGAACCGGCCGCCCCGATGCCGGGGGACACCCGCGACTGAACCGGCTTCAGTCGCGGACCGGAATCGTGAGGTGGGACGGGTCCGAGTCCGGGGACGAGAACGTGAGATGGGCGCCGTCGGGGTTGTGCTCGATGTAGAGCGGGTCGACGGTGTCCATCACCAGCGCCAGCCGGTGACCTGCCGGGACGTCGTACGCGGTGGAGAACAGCTCCAGGTCCACTCCGGAGGGCGTGCCCGGGGTGCGGTCGTGGAAGGTGAACGGGGCGTGGGTGATGAGCTTGCCGACGCCCAGCGGGCCCACGTCGTACAGATACGCCGCGGCCGTACCGTCGGAGCGGTCACTGGTCACGGTGGTGTGGAGCTGCACGGTGCCGCGGACGCGCTGCTCGCGGGCGTAGGCCCCGGTCTGCCAGACGGCCGCGTAGGACCGGGGCAGCAGCGGGATCGAGGCGAGCGGCGGGAGCTTCAGGAACTGGTCGAGGGCCCCGCCGAGCAGCACGGTTCCGGCGTTGGCGCCGGAGTCGTGGTTGGCGGTGACCTTCTCGGTGCCGGCGAGCGGGACGCGGCGCTGCTCGGAGGGGACGGCCGACCAGCTGGGGTAGCCCTCGTAGCCGTCTCCGTCCGCCGTACGGGACGTCAGCTGCACCGGCGCCTGGCGGTCGATGCCGTTGCGCTCGCCCTTGAGGTAGCGGTCGAGCCACTGCCGGGCGTGGGTCCAGGTGGTGTTGGGCAGTCCGAGCAGCCCGGTGAACTCGGCGGTGGCGTGGTCGCCGGGCCGCAGCTCCAGCCGCTTGGGGCCGGTCAGCTTCTCGAAGAAGTCGGCGTAGCTGTTGGGCGGGAAGATCGAGTCACCCCAGGAGTTGCCCAGCATGATGGCCGCGCCATTGGCGTTGATCCGGTCGAGGTAGGTGGCGGCGGAGCGCTTCTTGCCCCAGGCGATCAGATCCTTCTCCTTGGCGAGGTTGGAGGAGAAGAAGTCGTCGAGGATCTGCTGGAACTCCTCGCTGGGCCGGCCGGTCAGCGTCCCGGCCCCGGCGAGCAGCCCGGCGGCCTGGGCGTGCTGGGTGCGGCCGCTGTAGATCGAGCCGACCAGGTCCGCCCAGCCGCTCATGGCCACCACGGCCTTGATCCGCGGGTCGGCACCGGCCGCGAGCAGGCTGATCCCGGCGCCGTAGGAGAGCCCGGCCATGCCGATGTGGTCGGGGTCGGCGGGGGTGTTGGCGAGCGCCCAGTCGACGACCTTGGAGGCGTCGGCGATATCGGGCGGCCCGGCCGTCTCGATCCTCCCGCCGGACTGCCAGAAGCCGCGGGTGTTGTAGGTCAGCACCACATAGCCGGTTTCGGCGAGCTTCTTGGCCTGGGCGAGATATTCGACCTGGGGAAGGGACCAGCTGGTGGGCAGGACGACGAGGGGGAGGCGGTGCGAGGCGTCGGCGTTCGAGGGGGCCACGACGTTGGCGGCCAGGTTGACGCCGCCGTCGCCGGGGATGTCGACGAAGCGGATGGAGACGCCGGAGGAAGTAGTGGCGGTGGAGGCGGCTGTGGTGGCGGTCGGGGCCGATGCCGGTGCCGCGGCGGCGGCGGTGGCGGTGGAGGGAGCGAGACCGAATGCCGCTCCGGCCATGACGGTGGCGGAGAGGGCGGCGGCGGTCGTGGGGCGGAGGGTTTTTCGGGCAGGGGTCACGATGGCTCCTGGGATGGCTCCTGGTGGGGGATGCCGTGGGGGCAGGGGAGCACCGGTGCTTGTGACCTGACGGTAACTCGGGTGTTTACCGGCGGTAATAGCGCGGTAAGTTACGCATGGGTAACGATAGAGGGTCGTGGTCGGCTGCCGGGGCCGGCCCGGCCCGGGGCGCTATCCGGGGGCCGGGCCCGCCAGGGTCCGGCCCCGCCCAATTCCGCTGGTGCGGAAGCCCCCGCCGACCGCCGGGCTTTGGCCTTGCGGCGAGCCCCGGCGCCGGGCCGACATTCCTCCCCGGGGCGAACTCCGGCCTCGGGTCCGGCCCTGGCCCCGGGCTGGGCCCAGAGCCCCATGCTCAGGGGGTGTCCGACGGATCGCGACGCCTGCGGTGGGCTGTTCCCCTCCCCGGCCCTTCCCGACACCTGACGATATGCGGCTCCGCCGCGTGTGGGGCTCCGCCCCAGACCCCGGGGCCCAGGGGTGGACGACGGTCGCATCTGCTGACGTGGTCGACGCCCCGGGCGGCGGCCGCAAATCAAGCCCGTCCGGCGCTTGAGGACCGGGGTCCAGGGGCGGAGCCCCTGGTAGCGGGAAGGGGCGGGGAAGGGGGTCCCTCCCGTACGGCGTACTCGAGCATCGGCGCGCCGAGCATCTCCTCGATGGCGTCGAGGAGTTCCGTCACGGCCTTGGCGATGGCGTCGGGGCGCTCGCCCGCCGTGACGCGCCGTCCGATATCGCCGAAGATCAGTGAGTGATAGCCGCTGATCTGGGCGGCCACCACGCGCGGCAGCGGATCCTCCGGCGCCGCGCCGGTCTCCTCGGCGAGCACGGCGGCCAGTTCGTCGTTCATCCGGCGGCCGAGCTCCTCCAGCCGGGCCACCAGCGTGGGGGCGGCCTGCATCATCGCGAAGAACGGGCCGAAGCCCTCGGTCAGCCCCAGCGAGCGGTCGCGCCGCTCCACCTCCTCGCGCAGCCGGTCCAGCACCGCCTGGGCGGCGGACCGGCCGGGCGGGCGGTCGCGCGCGATGTCGGCGAGCCGCCGCGGGGACGCCTGGTCGGGCGGCAGGACCAGATCCTCCTTGGCCGGGAAGTAGTTGTAGACCGTGTTGACGGACACCTCCGCGGCCTCGGCGACCTCGGCGACCGTGACCCGGTCGAAGCCGCGCTCCAGGAACAGACCGGTGGCCACGTCCGCGATCCGCCGGCGCGTACGGCGCTTGTGCTTCTCCCGCAGTCCTTCGCTCATGGCTGTCAGTGTAGCCCGTTGCAAACTTGCATCAGCTGCGAAGTTTTAAGTCGATTGCAAGTTTGGCGTGCGTTGTGCTCTGATCGGGCCATGTCCTCATCCGTCATCCGCGTTCGGGGCCTCACCCGGACGTTCTCGCTGGGCAGTGGCCCCGTGCACGCCGTCCGCGGGATCGATCTGACCGTCGGCCGCGGCGAGATCCTCGGCTTCCTGGGCCCCAACGGGGCCGGTAAGACCACGACCCTTCGCATGCTCACCACCCTGCTGCCGCCCAGCGGGGGCGAGGCCGAGATCGCCGGGCGCGATCTGCTCCGCGATCCGGCGGGCGTGCGCCGCCGGATCGGCTATGTGGCCCAGTCCGGCGGCCTGGATCCCGGGTGCTCCGTACGCGAGGAACTGGTCACCCAGGGGCGGCTGCATCTGATGACCAAGGGCGCGGCGGCCGGGCGTGCCGAGGAACTCGCCGGTGGGCTCGGCCTGTCGGGGCTCATGGACCGCCCGACCGCCGCCCTGTCCGGCGGCCAGCGCCGCCGGGTGGAGATCGCGCTGGGCCTGGTCAACCGGCCCGAGGTGCTCTTCCTCGACGAGCCCACGACCGGTCTCGACCCGGGAAGCCGGGCCGAGCTGTGGGACCTGGTGCGGCGGGTCCGCGCCGAGCACGGCACCACGGTGTTCCTCACCACCCACTACCTGGACGAGGCCGACGCGCTCGCCGACCGGATCGTGGTCGTGGACGCTGGGCGGATCGTTGCCGAGGGCGCCTCGGCCGAGCTCAAGAGCCGCTATGCGGGCGATCCGGCCGCCAGTCTTCAGGATGCCTTCCTGGCCATCACCGGTCGGGGCACGGCCGAGCAGCCCCTCGCCATCTAGAGCGATCAGCGCCATCCAGAACGTTCCGACCCACCCAAGGGCCTCTCATGACTCTTCTCGCCCACACCGGCATCGTCTTCGGCCGCTGTCTGCGCTCAACGCTGCGCTCGAAGACCAATCTCTTCTTCGGAATGCTTCAGCCGTTGCTATTCCTTGCCCTCTTCGGCCCGCTGCTGACCGAACTCGACCTGGGCGTCAGCGGATCGTCCTGGCAGACGCTGGTCCCCGGTGTGCTTGTCCAGCTCGCCCTGCTCGGCGGGTCTTACGTCGGGCTCGGCCTGCTGATGGACCGTAACCTCGGGGTTCTGGACCGGATGCGGGTCACTCCGGTCAGCCCGCTGGCGCTGCTGCTCGGCCGCACCCTGCGCGATGTCGTCCAGCTGGTGGCCCAGTCGGTGCTGCTGGTGCTGCTGGGTCTGGCCTTCGGGCTGCGTGCGCCGCTCCTCGGCGTGCTGCTCGGGCTGCTGTTCGTGGCCGTGCTCGCGGCGGCCCTGTCCGCGCTCTCCTACGGGCTGGCCATGAACGTCCGTACGCCCTCGGAGTTCGCCGCCATCGCCAATACGGCGGGCATGCCGCTGATGCTGCTCTCCGGGCTGCTGCTGCCGATGGCCCTGGCCCCCGGATGGCTCGCGGGCGCCTCACGCGCCGTGCCGTTCCGCTACACCGTCGACGCGGTGCGCCAGGTGTTCCTGGGGCACTACGCCAACACCACGGTCGCCGTCGGGGCGGCCGTCACCCTGGCCCTGGCGGCGCTGTGCCTGATGGGCGGGGCGCGCCTGTTCGGGCGGGTCCGCGGCTGACTCAGCCGTCCTTGGCCGACTCAGTCGTCCTTCGCGGCCGCCTTCGCCGCCGCGCGCGGTCCCACCGAGGTGGTCGCGGGCTTGGTCACATCCGCGACCACCTCGACCAGATCCGGGCCGTACGCCTGCGAGTTGACCACCTTCAGCAGCACGCAGAAGGAGCCCTGCGCGCCGTACTTCCGGGCCAGCCGGGCGCGGTTGCGGACGAGGTGGCGGACGGCGGCGCGATGGGTGACCGGCCGCTGGCCGGCGGCCAGGAAGACCGGGCGGCTGTCGTCGCCCGCCGTCAGCCGGGCCAGCAGCACATGCTCGACCGCGCCCGGGTCCGGGCGGTAGTGGGTACCGGCGATGGTGAACATCCCCCGGTCCGTGCCGGAGTCGTCCCCCGCGTGCACGGCGACACCCGGCAGTAGATTGGCCATATGGGCGGCGAGCCTGCGGTGCGCGGTCGGATCGCCGACGCAGAACTCGGTGCGCGCCCCGAAGCCCTGCAGCCCCGTGTCATGCGGGGCCACCTCGGCGTGCGCCCCGCAGTTCTCCACGACCGACGCCAGCCCCAGCAGCGCCAGCGCATCATGGCGGGGGATGCTCCAGTGGGCCGAGGTGCTGTCCCGATGGGTGACCATCACACACTCCGAACCGTCCGGCAGACCGAAGAAGCGCTGCTCGCGGGCGCGCTTGCGGCGCGCGAACGCGGAGTGCACGGCCCAGCCGGCGGCCAGGCCCACGATCAGGGCGGCCGCGGAGGCGATCAGATCCTGCAGGGTGTCTGTCATGGCCGCGCATCGTAGCGGCCGACCGGGTCGATGTTCGAGCGCTCAGAGGTCGCAAAGGTTGCCATCAGGTATTGGGGTACTCGGTCGGCGAGTGAGCCGAAGGGGCGCGTCGCTGTCGAAAGGGAGTCGCGCGCAGGGAGCGAGGTACGAGCGACCGAGCACGTCGACTGTCGACAGCGGCATAAGCGCCCCGGAGGCGAACCGAGCCCTTGAAAGAGGGGGGACCGATCCACCCCTGTTGGGGGTGCGTGGCTCGCGGGTAGGCTCCGGCCCCTGTCGTTTCGCTTGGAGGTCACGGATGGGGCACGCCGCACGACCAGCCGCATCGTCAACCAGGTCCACCAGGTCCACCACCGTCGCATCCGCCGGGACGGCCGTCCGGCGCCGGTTGCCCGCGCTCGCGGCCGCCGCCGGAATGGTCGCGGTGCTGGGTGTCGTCCCGGCCGGTGCCGCCGGGCACGAGAGCGCCGACAAGGGCGCTCCGGCCAAGACGCCCGTGGCCGTCGGCTACGGCGGCGCGGTCTCCAGCGTGGACCCCGACGCCTCGGCGGCCGGTATCGACGTACTGCGGCACGGGGGCAACGCGGTGGACGCGGCGGTGGCGACCGCCGCCGCGCTCGGGGTCACCGAGCCGTACTCGGCGGGTGTCGGCGGCGGCGGATACTTCGTCTACTACGACGCCAAGCGGCACAAGGTCTCCACGCTCGACGGCCGCGAGACCGCGCCCCGCAGCGCGGACCAGAAGCTCTTCCTCGACAGATACGGCAAACCGCTGCCGTTCGCCGACGCCGTCACCAGCGGGCTGAGCGTCGGCACCCCCGGCACCCCCGCCACCTGGAACGACGCCCTGAAGGACTGGGGCACCCGATCGCTCGGACAGGTGCTGAGGCCCGCCGAGCGGCTGGCCCGCGACGGGTTCACGGTCGACTCCACCTTCCGCCAGCAGACCGCCGACAACCAGGCCCGCTTCAAGGACTTCCCGGCCACCGCCAAGCTCTTCCTGCCCGGCGGCGAGCCCCCGGCGGTCGGCTCGACCTTCCGCAACCCCGACCTCGCCCGTACGTACGCGCTGCTGGCCAAGGAGGGCGTCGGCGCCATCTACAAGGGCGGGCTGGGCCGCGACATCGTCGACACCGTGCGCAAGCCGCCCGTCGACCCGAAGGCGCAGCGCGTCGTGCGCGCGGGCGATCTGACCGCCGAGGACCTGCGGTCCTACGGAACGAAGCGGCAGGCCCCGACCCGGACCGACTACCGCGGTCTCGGCGTGTACGGCATGGCGCCCTCGTCCTCCGGCGGCACGAGCGTCGCCGAGGCGCTCAACATCCTGGAGAAGACCGACCTCTCCAAGCTCGGCGACGTCGACTATCTGCACCGCTATATCGAGGCCAGCCGGATAGCCTTCGCCGACCGGGGCCGCTGGGTCGGCGATCCCGCCGCCGAGGACGTCCCCACCAAGGGGCTCACCTCACAGCGGTTCGCCGACTCCCGGGCCTGCCTGATCAAGGACGACGCGGTGCTCAAGAGCCCCGTACCGCCCGGTGACCCGAACAACCCGTCCGGGCCGGGTTCCTGCGACACCCGGGGCCACGCCGCCCCGACCACGTACGAGGGCGAGAACACCACGCATCTCACGGTCGCGGACAAGTGGGGCAACGTCGTGGCCTACACCCTCACCATCGAGCAGACCGGCGGCAGCGGGATCACCGTCCCCGGCCGTGGCTTCCTGCTCAACAACGAGCTGACCGACTTCTCTTTCGCGCCCGCCGACCCCGCCGTCCACGACCCGAACCTGCCGGGCCCGGGGAAGCGGCCGCGCTCGTCGATGTCGCCGACGATCGTGCTGGACGGCCACAAGCCGGTGCTGGCGCTGGGTTCCCCGGGCGGGGCGACCATCATCACCACCGTGCTGCAGACCCTGCTGAACCATCTCGACCGGGGCATGCCGCTGGTCGACGCGATCGCCGCACCGCGCGCCAGCCAGCGCAACGCGGCCCAGACGGAGCTGGAACCGGGGCTGTGGAACGGCCCGGAGCGCGCCAAGCTCGAGGCGCTCGGCCACTCCTTCAAGCAGAACCCCGAGATCGGGGCGGCCACCGGGGTGCAGCGGCTGTCCGGCGGACGGTGGCTGGCGGCGGCCGAGACGGAACGGCGGGGCGGCGGCTCGGCGATGGTGGTGAGCCCGAAGCGCTGACCAGGTACGGCGGGCTCCGGTTCCGGGGCCCGCCGTACTCCTGTCCGCCAGCTGTCCGCGAGCCGTCCGCCAGCCGTCCGCCAGCTGTCCGTCAGCCGTCCATCAGCCCAGCAGGCCGATGATCGTGTCCGTGGAGTCCGTCTCCCCGAGCCGGGGGAAGATCTTCTCGACGCTGTTGCGGTGCGCCTCGGCGTCCATGTCGGTCATGGCGTCGGTCGCGAGGGTCACGTGATACCCGTGCGCGTACGCCGCACGGGCCGTGGACTCCACCCCGATGCTGGTGGCGATGCCGCCGAGCACCATCTGGGTCACCCCGCGGCGGCGCAGCTGGAGGTCGAGGTCGGTGCCGTGGAAGGCGCCCCAGGTGTGCTTGGTGACCACGATGTCGGCGTCCTCGCGGCCGAGTTCCGGCGCGAGGTCGGCGAAGTCGGCCGGGAACTCCCCGCCGCCCCCGCCCCGCTGCGCCTCGGTGCGGCCCGGGGCCCCGGCCACCACCCGGATCAGGACGACCGGCAGCCCGCGCTTGCGGAAGGCGGCGGCCAGCCGGGCGCCGCGCTCGACGACCTCGGCGGTGGGGTGGACGGTGGGCAGTCCGGTGATGCCCTTCTGGAGGTCGACGAGGACCAGGGTGGTGTTCGGGTCGAGCGTGGTGGCGGGCACGGTGCCTCCTGGGTGGGTCTGCGGGGCGTATGAGGGAACGGAAGGTGGTCAGGTGCGGGTACGGGCGCGGCCGCGCAGGGCCCGGTCGGTGGCGGTCAGCACCAGCACCGCGAGGCTGAGCGCACCCGCCACCATGGCGATGCCGTGCAGCCCGGCGGCGGTCGCCCGCTGCCCGTAGAAGAGCCCGATCAGCCCGGCCGCGGTGATCGCGCCCAGGTACTGCGAGGTGCGCTGGAGCCCGGCCGCCGCGCCGACGCTCGTCGGCGGGGCCTGGGTGTAGACGGCGGCCTGGTTGCCGGTCGAGGACAGCCCCTGCGGCAGCCCGAAGAGGACCGCGGCCAGCAGCAGTGCGACCAGCGGGGTGGACTCGTCGGCGAGCAGCAGCACCCCGCTCCCGGCGGCCAGCAGGACGGCCGCGAGGACGAGCGGTGCGTAGATGCCCTTCGTACGGGCGCCGAGCAGGGAGCACACGGCGGCCGCGCCCGACATGGGCAGCATGATCAGGCCCGCCCGGGAGGCGGAGTAGCCGTGCCCCTCCTCCAGCCACTGCGCGTATCCGTACATGACCATGTAGATGACCAGGTACGCCGTGCCGTGGCGGAGGTAGGTGAGGGCGAGGGAGCGGTTGCGGCCGATCATCCGCAGATCGATGAAGGGGCGGGGGCGGCGCAGCTGCCACCAGGTCAGGACGCCCGCGAGCACCAGGACGACGGGCAGCAGCGCCCAGTTGGGCCGCGACAGGTCCATCAGGAAGATCATGAGGGTGGTGAGGGTGGCGGTGAACAGCGTGATCCCGAGCGGATCGAACGCCGCGCCCGCCGTCCGGACCCCGGCCGTGCCCGCCGTCCGGACCCCGGTGCCCGCGCCGCCCTCCGCGCTCGTGATACGGGTCCTGGGGAGCCAGAGCAGCGCGAGCGTGATGCCGATCAGAGCCAACGGCACATTGACCGCGAAGATCGCCCGCCATCCGGCCGTCGCGGTGAGCACCCCGCCCAGCACCGGACCGACCGCCGCGCTGCCGAGCGCGGCGAGCGAGAGCCGGCCGAGCACGGGACGCGGCGTCTCCCGGCCGGTGGCGAGGGACTGGGCGCGCAGCAGCGCCATCGCCGCCGGGTACGCCGCGGACGTACCGATGCCGAGCAGCACCCGCGAGGCGATCAGCCAGCCGAACGCGGGCGCCAGCGCGCCCACCAGCCCGGCGGCGCACACCACGAGCAGCCCGGAGAGGAAGATCCGGCGCGGGCCGAGCAGATCCGCGAGCCGCCCCATCGCGGGCTGCGCCACGGCGCTGGCGAGGTAGAGGGAGGCCACCAGCCAGGCCGTCCGGGCGGCTCCGACCCCGAAGTCATGGCCGATCGCCACCAGGCCGGTGGCGATCATCGTGGAGTTGACGGGGTTGAGGACCGAGCCGATGAGCAGCGGGGCCATCAGCCGGGGGCCGAAGGGATCGGCGGGGGCATGGCCCTCGCCCGTCGTCCCGGCCGCCGGTATGGCGGACTTTCCCGCGGTGTCGGTCATTCCTGGACCAGTCGCTTGAGGAGGTCGGTGGCCTCGGCGAGGGTGCGGCGTTCATCGGCGTCGAGGCGGGTGTCGATCGCTTCCAGCAGCCAGCTCTGCTTGGCCTGCCGTACGGAGGTGATCGCCTGCCGCCCCCGCTCGGTGCTCGAGAAGACCACCTGCCGCCCGTCGGTCGGATGCGGGGCCCGTTCCACCAGCTCCTGCTCCTCCAGCGCCGCAAGGATCATGCGCATCGACTGCGGCCGGACCAGCTCGGCGCGGGCCAGCGCGGCGGTGGTGGTCGGCCCCTCGCTGTAGAGCCGGCTGAGCACGGCGCGCTGGGAGGGGGTGAGCGCCCCCTGCGAGGAGGCCGCCCGCATGCGGCGCATCAGCTGGGTCACGGCGCCGGCGAGGTCGACGGCGAGGTGCGTTTGATCATGCGGGGCCATGGCCGAAGCATAGGAAATCGACAGTCAAACTTGCAAGTTTGACTGTCGTGTGCGGAGTCGGAAAACCGCCCGTAGCACAGTGGTAACCGGTTCCGTAACACGCAGGGTGTCGAATGCGTGGCCTCGGGTTGTGCATCGTCCATCGTCCGAGGGGGAGGGTGGCCATGGCGAGCGGGCAACTCCCGGCCGAGGTCGAGGAGTTCGCGACATATCTGCGGGGGCTGACGAGACGGCTGGACGCGGGGGCGGGCTGGTACGGCGTCTTCGCCCTGCGCGACCCGGACGGGCTGCGGGCCTGTCTCGACGGCCTCGAGGTGCCGCCGTGGGACCTCGTCCAGTCCCTGCTGCAGGACCTCTCCGCCCGGCACGGCCCCGGTGCCGCCCACGAGGCGGCGTCCCGCGCGGCGACCCTCTACCGCGCCTCGGTCGCCGCCCACGACGCCGGGCCCGGCCGCCGCGAGGCCCTCCAGGACCGCCTGGACGGCATGCTCCGCCAACGCGGGAGCGCCGCCCGACGCGCAACCGACCTCCGGTCGGCGCTGTCCACCGCCGAGGACCCGGCCGCCCGGCACCGCCTCGCCGCGGAACTGGCCTGGGCCCACGACGACTACCAGCGCGCCACCGCCCGCACGGAAGAACTCCACGCCCGCCTGGCCGCGCTTCCGGGTGTGTCCCGTTCCGCGCTGCCCCCGGACGCCGCGGTGGCGAGACCCCCGGACACCCTCGCGAGTGCCGCCGGGCCCGCCTGGGACGGGGCCGGTCGGGCAGGGCATCCGCAGGGGGCGGGGTTCGCGGTGGCGTACGAAGGGGAGGGCGGCGGCGCCGCAGAGGCGGCCACCGGCCCCGGCGCCGCGGCACTGGGGCACGTCGCGCACGTCGTGCACGAGCCGGGATCGGCCGGGTCTGGCGGCGAACCGGCAGTCGCCGGGGCCGACGAGCCTGCCCAGTCCTCGGCGGCGTCCCCCGGCCCCATGACCGTCCAGCACGCTCCTGCCCCCGCGCGATCTCGGCCGCGCGGGGCGCGGTTCGCGGGGGCGGCGGAGGCGGTCACGGCGCCCGGGGTGCCGACCCCGGAGGTCGCGACGACTGCCCGGACGGGGCCCATGTCACCGGGCATCCCCGCCGGAGCCTCGGCGCCCGCCGCGGATGCGTCCTTCGAGCCCACCGCGCAGGTCCCGGAGCCGACGACGACCGCGCCCGCGCCCGTGCCTGCCCCCGTGCGAGCCAGGCCTCGCGGGGCGCGGTTCGCCGGGGCCGGGGACGGGGATCCGGCGGTGGCGCCGACATCGGCCTCGTCCACACCTCCCCCGTTGGAGAGCGGAGCCGAGGCCGGTGCGCCCCCGCGCGGGGCGCGCTTCGCGGGGGCGTATGAGGGCGAGGACGGTGGCAAGCGCCGTAAGCGGGACAGGGTGGCGGACGACGGGCGGCGGCTTGCCCGCGAGGCGGCGGAGCGCGCGGCGGCGCGGCGTGCCGCCCAGGAGGCGGTCGCGCGGCTGGGCCGGCTCCGGGCGGAGGGCCGCTCCGGCGAGGCCCATGTCGTGCTGTACGAGGCCGCCGCCTGGCCCGCCGTGCGGCTGCCGGTGCTCGCGGAGGAGCTGGAGCGGGCCGGGCTCGGGGCCGATGTGTCCACGCTGCTGTGGGAGACGGCGTGTCTGCCGCCCGCCCAGCTCGCCGCGGCCGCCGAGGCGCTGGTCGCGGCGGACCGCGAGGCCGACGGCGAGGGGCTGCTGCGGCAGAGCGTCTCGCGCCCCGTCCACGAGGTGGCCCACACCGCGAAGGCGCTCCTCGCGGCGGGCGCCCCGAGCAGGGCCGCGTTCCTGCTGGAAGCGCTCGTACGGGCCCGTACGCCGGAGGACGCGGCGCGGGCGGCGGCCGAGGACCCCGCCACGCTGGTACTCCTGCTGCTCGACGCGGCCGCCGGGGTCTCCGCCAGCACCCACCACGACCTGGCCCACGCCCTTCGCACCGCGCGCCTGCCAGGCGTCCCCGGCCTCGCCTGACGCCGGGGCGGGTGCGGGTGCGGTGCCGGGGGCAGGGTTTGGGTTGGTCGGCTCGGTCGGGTGCGGGTTTCGTCTCGCGCCTTCGGCGCATTTGAGCGGCGGGGCAGGGGAGTGGAGGGCGCGCGCCGCGTCGCCGGGCGCCGGGCCGGTGGGTGCGGGCGCCGGCGGTGGCTTCCCCGGCCGAGGGCTGGGGACGATGCCGGACAGCGGGGGTTGGGGTACCCCTCCCGAAAACGTTTGACAAATTGGTTGCTTCAGATCAAGTGTCTTTTCGAGGGGTACCCGGAGGGGCCGTCAGTCCGGCGTCGGCCCCAGCTTCCGGGCGCGGGCGCCGCCACCGGCGCCTGCCCCCACCGGCCCGCCGCCCGGCGGCGCCGCCGCGCCCCCCACCCCGCTGCCCCGCTGCTCAAATGCGCCGAAGGCGCGAGACGGCGCCGCACCCGACCGAGCCGAGAAGCCCGTCCCGCCCGAATCCCAGACCCGATAAAATACGAAACGTGATCGTCTTCGTTGAGTAACGGCGGCGGTATTGCCAGAGTGGTCAGTGCGCTCTTACGTTCTTCACAGCCCGGATTCTACGTGCGTAGACACAGGTTGAGGAGCTCATCATGGCCAACCTCGTACGTGCCGCTCTCGTCCAGGCCACCTGGACCGGCGATACCGAATCGATGATCGCGAAGCATGAGGAACACGCCCGGCAGGCGGCCGCTCAGGGCGCCAAGGTGATCGGCTTCCAGGAGGTGTTCAACGCGCCGTACTTCTGCCAGGTGCAGGAGGCGGAACACTACCGGTGGGCGGAGGCCGTGCCGGACGGGCCGACCGTGCGGCGGATGCGGGAGCTGGCCCGGGAGACCGGGATGGTGATCGTCGTCCCCGTCTTCGAGCTCGAGCAGCCCGGCTTCTACTACAACACCGCCGCCGTGATCGACGCGGACGGCAGCTACCTCGGCAAGTACCGCAAGCACCACATCCCGCAGGTCAAGGGGTTCTGGGAGAAGTACTACTTCAAGCCGGGGAACGTGGGGTGGCCGGTGTTCGACACCGCCGTGGGCAGGGTCGGGGTGTACATCTGCTACGACCGCCACTTCCCCGAGGGCTGGCGCGAGCTGGGCCTGGCCGGGGCACAGCTGGTCTACAACCCCTCGGCCACCTCCCGTGGCCTGTCGGCCTACCTCTGGCAGCTGGAGCAGCCCGCCGCGGCCGTCGCCAACGAGTACTTCATCGCCGCGATCAACCGCGTCGGCACCGAGGAGTACGGCGACAACGACTTCTACGGCACCAGCTACTTCGTCGATCCACGCGGCCAGTTCGTCGGCGATGTGGCCAGTGACAAGGAGGAGGAGTTGATCGTCCGCGACCTCGACTTCGGCCTGATCGACGAGGTGCGCCAGCAGTGGGCGTTCTACCGGGACCGGCGGCCCGACGCCTACGAGGGGCTGGTGCAGCCGTGAGCAGCGACATCAACGACGCCAAAGGCGGCCCCCACACCACCCCCCACACCACCCCCCATGTCACCCTCCACGCCCGTCACCAGGCCGTACTCCCCGACTGGCTCGACGTCTACTACCAGCGCCCCATCGAGATCACCCACGGCGAGGGACGCCATGTCTGGGACGCCGAGGGCAACCGCTACCTCGACTTCTTCGGCGGCATCCTCACCACGATGACCGCCCACGCCCTCCCCGAGGTCACCAAGGCGATCAGCGAGCAGGCCGGCCGGATCCTGCACACCTCCACGCTCTACCTCGACCGGCCCATGGTCGACCTGGCCGAACGGGTCGCCGCGCTGTCCGGCATCCCGGACGCGCGGGTCTTCCTCACCACCTCCGGCACCGAGGCCAATGACACGGCCCTGCTGCTCGCCACGACCTACCGCCGCTCCAACCAGATCCTGGCGATGCGCAACAGCTACCACGGCCGCTCCTTCTCGGCCGTCGGCATCACCGGCAACCGCGGCTGGTCGCCGACCAGCCTGTCCCCGCTGCAGACGCTGTACGTACACGGCGCGGTGCGGACCCGGGGGCCGTACGCCGGGCTGTCCGACGGCGAGTTCATCAAGGCGTGCGTGGCCGACCTGGAGGACGTACTCGGCCAGGCGCACGGCAATGTCGCCGCGCTGATCGCCGAGCCGATCCAGGGCGTCGGCGGCTTCACCTCCCCGCCCGACGGGCTGTTCGCCGCCTTCCGCGAGGTGCTCGACCGGCACGGCATCCTGTGGATCACCGATGAGGTGCAGACCGGCTGGGGCCGCACCGGCGACCACTTCTGGGGCTGGCAGGCCCACGACGGCTCGGGGCCGCCCGACATCCTCACCTTCGCCAAGGGCATCGGCAACGGCATGTCGATCGGCGGTGTCGTCGCCGCTGCCCCGGTCATGAACTGCCTGGGCGCCAACTCCATCTCCACCTTCGGCGGCAGCCCCATCACCATGGCCGCCGGTCTGGCCAACCTCAACCACCTGGTCGAACACGATCTCCAGGGCAACGCCCGCCGGGTCGGCGGGCTCCTGATCGAGCGGCTGCGCGCCGCCTGCGCCGGGCTGGACGGTGTGCGCGAGGTCCGCGGCCGGGGGCTGATGATCGGCATCGAGCTGGTGGACCCGGGCACCGGCGATCCGTCCCCCGAGGGCGCGTCCGCCGTGCTGGAGGCCGCCCGGGAGGGCGGACTGCTCATCGGCAAGGGCGGCGGGCACAACAGCAGCGTGCTGCGGATCGCCCCACCGCTCAGCCTCACCGTCGCCGAGGCCGAGGAGGGCGCGGAGATCCTCGAAGCAGCCCTCAAGTCCGCCCTGGAGACCACCCGGTCCGGAAGGAGCGCGAGCTGATGTCCCGTACCGTGATCCGTGGCGGGCTGGTCGTCACCGCCGCCGAGGAGACCCCGGCCGATGTGCTGATCGAGGACGGCAAGGTCGCCGCCCTCGCCACGCCCGGCAGCGAATGGGGTCAGGGCTGGACCGCCGACCGTACGATCGACGCCACCGGTAAGTACGTCATCCCGGGCGGGGTCGACGGGCACACCCATATGGAGATGCCGTTCGGCGGCACGTTCGCCTCCGACACCTTCGAGACCGGCACCCGGGCGGCGGCCTGGGGCGGCACCACCACCATCGTGGACTTCGCCGTCCAGGCGGTGGGCCACGCCCTGCGCGAGGGGCTGGACGCCTGGCACCTCAAGGCGCGCGGCAACTGTGCCATCGACTACGGCTTCCACATGATCCTCTCCGATGTGAACGAGAGCACGCTCAAGGAGATGGATCTCCTGGTGGGGGAGGGGGTGAGCAGCTTCAAGCTGTTCATGGCCTATCCGGGGGTCTTCTACAGCGACGACGGGCAGATCCTGCGGGCCATGCAGCGCGCCTCCGGCAACGGCGGGCTGATCATGATGCATGCCGAGAACGGCATCGCCATCGACGTCCTGGTGGAGCAGGCCCTGGCCGAGGGCAGGACCGACCCCCGCTACCACGGTGAGGTCCGTAAGGCGCTGCTGGAGTCGGAGGCGACCCATCGCGCCATCCAGCTCGCCCGGGTGGCCGGCGCCCCGCTGTACGTGGTCCACGTGTCGGCCGAGGAGGCGGTCGCGGAGCTGACTCACGCCCGTGACCTGGGGCTTCCGGTTTTCGGCGAGACCTGTCCGCAGTATCTGTTCCTGTCCACGGACAACCTCGCCGAACCGGACTTCGAGGGCGCCAAGTACGTCTGCTCCACCCCGCTCCGGCCCGCCCCGCACCAGGCCGCGCTGTGGCGGGGGCTGCGGACCAACGACCTCCAGGTGGTCTCCACCGATCACTGCCCGTTCTGCTTCACCGGGCAGAAGGAGCTGGGCCGGGGCGACTTCTCCAAGATTCCCAACGGTATGCCGGGCGTGGAGCACCGGATGGACCTGCTCCACCAGGCCGTGGTGGACGGCCATATCTCCCGCCGCCGCTGGATCGAGATCGCCTGCGCCACCCCGGCCAGGATGTTCGGCCTCTACCCGCGCAAGGGCACCATCGCGCCCGGGGCCGACGCCGACATCGTCGTCTACGACCCGGAGGCGCGGCAGACCCTGTCCGCCCAGACCCACCACATGAACGTCGACTACTCGGCGTACGAGGGAAAGCAGATCACCGGGCAGGTCGAGACCGTGCTCTCGCGCGGTGTCCCCGTCATCGACCAGCGGGAGTACACCGGACGTGCCGGGCACGGCCAGTTCCTCATCCGCGACACCTGTCAGTACCTCAGCTGACCCAGGGAGCGAGCATGGACTTCGGACTCGTGCTGCAGACCGATCCACCCGCCTCGGCCGTCGTCGAGCTGATGCGCCGCGCCGAGCGCAACGGCTTCGGCTACGGCTGGACGTTCGACTCCGCCGTGCTGTGGCAGGAGCCGTTCGTCATCCACAGCCAGATCCTGGCCCGGACCGAGCGGCTGATCGTCGGCCCCATGGTCACCAATCCGTCCACCCGCACCTGGGAGGTGACGGCCTCCACCTTCGCCACGCTCAACGAGATGTACGGCAACCGCACCGTCTGCGGGATCGGCCGTGGCGACTCCGCGCTGCGGGTGGCGGGGCGCAAGCCCAACACCCTCGCCCGCCTCGAGGACGCCATCGACGCCATCCGCGATCTCGCGGAGGGCCGGGAGGCCGTCGTGGACGGCAGCCCGATGCGCATCCCCTGGATCGAGGACAGCAGGCTTCCGGTGTGGATGGCGGCGTACGGCCCCAAGGCGCTCGCGCTGGCCGGGCGGAAGGCCGACGGCTTCATCCTCCAGCTCGCCGACCCGTTCCTGACGGAGTGGATGGTCAAGGCGGTGCGCTCCGCCGCCGCCGAGGCCGGGCGCGATCCGGACGCGGTCACCATCTGCGTCGCCGCCCCCGCGTATGTCGGGGACGACCTGGACCACGCCCGTGAGCAGTGCCGCTGGTTCGGCGGCATGGTCGGCAACCACGTGGCCGACCTGGTCGGCCGCTACGGGGAGCACTCCGGCGCCGTGCCCGAGTCCCTGACCGCGTACATCAAGGAGCGGCACGGGTACGACTACGCCCACCACGGCCGGGCCGGCAACCCGGACACGGCGTTCGTGCCCGACGAGATCGTGGACCGGTTCTGTCTGCTGGGTCCGGCCGAGGCGCATATCGAGAAGCTGGAGCGGCTGCGCGAGCTGGGGGTCGGCCAGTTCGCGGTCTACGCGATGCATGACGCGAAGGAGCGCACACTCGACGCGTACGGCGAGCACGTCATCCCCGCGCTCACCGGCTGACCGCCTCACCGGCTCAGCCGCACACCGGCAAGGCATGGCCCCCCGCCGACCTACTCGGCCGTCGCCGAAAAGCGGATCCGTACCCTTCGCGGGGGTCCATCCCTTCACCTCGATGACACCTTGACGCAGTCGCCGTGCCACCCGCTGTCGCGGAGACATGATTCGATGAACGCATGATCGATGAATTTCTCGCCGGTGATCTCGGCGCGGTGGAGAAGGCGGTCCGCGCGGCGGTCGCCGAAGAGGTCATGCCGCGCTTCCGGCAGCTCGCCGCCCATGAGATCGTCGAGAAGCGGGGCCCGCACGACCTGGTCACCACCGCCGACCGGCTGGCCGAGGAGCAGCTGACCGACGCCCTCACCAAACTGCTGCCCGGCTCCGTGGTGGTGGGTGAGGAGGCGGTGCACGCCGACCCGGCCGTGCTCACCGCCCTCGGCGGCGACGCGCCCGTCTGGATCGTCGACCCGGTCGACGGCACCCGGCAGTTCGTCCATGGCGACCCCGGCTTCTCGACGCTGGTCACCCTCGCCCACCGGGAAGAGCTCCTCGCGTCCTGGACGTACGCCCCGGTGCTCGACCTGATGGCCATCGCCCGCCGTGGCGGGGGCGCGCTGCTGAACGGTGAGCCGATCCACAGCGGCTCCCCGGAGCCCGGCGCGGCCCTCCATGTCGCCATCTCCCACTTCGACTTCACCACCGACGCGGAGAAGCGCACCCTGTCGGGCCTGCGGGCGCCGGGGGCCGAGGTGCGCCCCTGCGGTTCGGCCGGTCTGGAGTATCTGAACGTGGCCCGGGGGCTGCTCGACGCCGTCGCCTTCACCTGGGAGAACGCCTGGGACCACGCCGCCGGTCTGCTGCTGGTCGACGAGGCGGGCGGGGCACACAGCACGCTCGGCGGCAAGCCGTTCCGGATCAGCGGGGGCAACGCCCTTCCTTTCACGGCGGCCAGGGACGAGGCGGCCGTTCGGCATATCCTGGGCCTGCTGGCCGACGCCGGCTGATCGTTCCACTGATACCTCGAGGACGAGGGGGAGCCGACGTGCCGTCCATGCTCGACGCGGTCGTTGTGGGTGCCGGACCGAACGGGCTGACCGCGGCCGTCGAACTCGCCCGCCGCGGTTGCGCGGTGGAGATCTTCGAGGCCGCGGACACCATCGGCGGGGGCTCACGCACCGAAGAGCTGACCCTCCCCGGCTT
Organism: Streptomyces iranensis; assembly: GCF_017874715.1. Lineage (GTDB taxonomy): Bacteria > Actinomycetota > Actinomycetes > Streptomycetales > Streptomycetaceae > Streptomyces > Streptomyces iranensis. The sequence goes on from NZ_JAGGLR010000039.1 coordinate 68,047, forward strand.
CCGGCACGACCCCTGCTCCGCCGTGCACCCACTGGCCATCGGCTCCCCGGCCTTCGAGCGGATGCCGCTGTCCCGGTACGGCCTGGAGTGGCTCCACCCCGAGCTGCCGCTGGCCCACCCCTTCCCGGACGGCACGGCCGCGGTGCTGGCCCGCTCGGTCGGCGAGACCGCCATGTCGCTCGGCCCCCGCGACGCCGGCACCTACCGCCGGCTGCTGGCCCCCTACCTCGGCCGCTGGGCCACCCTCGCCCCCGATCTGCTGCGCGCCCACTGGGACGGAGTGCCCCGCGACCCGATCACCTGGGCCCGCTTCGGGCTGCACGCGCTCCAGCCGGTCTCGCTGCTCGCCGGTCCGCTCCGCTTCCGCGACGAGAAGGCGCGCGCCCTGTTCGCCGGGCTGGCCGGGCACGCCATCGCGCCCACCAGCGCACCGACCACCGGCGGCCCCGCCCTGATGTTCGCCATCGCGGCCCATGAGGTCGGCTGGCCGATCCCGCGCGGCGGCTCCCAGTCGATCGTGGACGCGCTGGGGGCGTACCTGCGCGCACACGGCGGGACGATCCACGTCTCCACCGAGGTCAAGCGGCTCGACGAACTGCCGCCCGCCCGCGCCTACATCTTCGACACCTCGCCGCGCGCCCTGGCCCGTATCGCCGGTCTCGGCAACGCCTACCGCCGCTACCGCTACGGCGCCAGCGCCTTCAAAATCGACTACGCGCTGTCCGGCCCGGTCCCCTGGACCGCGCCCGACGCCCGCCGCGCGGGCACCGTGCACGTCGGCCCCACCTCGGGCGAGATCGGCGCGGCGCTGCGGGCCGCCGTCGAGGGCCGCGACCCCTCCGTCCCGTTCCTGATCACCGCCCAGCCCAGCCTCCTGGACCCTTCCCGCGCCCCGGAGGGCAAGCACACCTTCTGGGCCTACGGCCATGTGCCCAGCGGTTGGAAGGGCGACGCCACGGAGGTGATCGAGCGTCAAATCGAGCGCTTCGCCCCCGGCTTCCGCGATCTGGTCCTGGCCCGCGCGGTGGCCGGTCCGCCCGAACTCGCCGCCCGCAACGCCAACTACATCGACGGCGACATCGCCTGCGGCGCCTTCGAGGGCCTCCAGGCCGTCATACGCCCCAAGCTGGCCCGTGTCCCCTACGCCACCGCCCACCCGGCGGTCTACCTCTGCTCCTCCGCCACCCCGCCGGGGCCCGGCGTCCACGGAATGTCGGGCCACCACGCGGCGCGTGCGGTGTGGCGGAGGCTGCGGGCGCGGTAGGGCCAGGGCCCAGGAGGGGCGGCGGCGCCCTTGGCGCGGGATGCCGCCTGCGTGCCGCCTCAGTGCGGGATGGTGTCGATGACCTCGCGGGCGCCCTGCCGGAGGAGTGCCACCGCGACCGACGTGCCCAGGGTGGCCGGGTCCAGGGGGCCCGCCCATTCGTGGGCGTCCAGGACCGTCTTGCCGTCGGGGCTGAAGACCCGGGCGCGCAGGGAGAGGCGGCCGTCGCGCTCGGCCTTGGCGTAGCCCGCGATGGGGGAGTTGCAGTGGCCCTGGAGCACATGCAGCAGCATGCGCTCCGCGCTGATTTCCTTCCAGACGTCGGCGTCGCCGAGCCCGGCCACGGCCTCGATCGTCTCGGTGTCGTCCTCCCGGCACTGGAGCCCCAGCACCCCGGCCCCGATCGGCGGGCACATGGTGTCCACCGGCAGGATCTCGCTGATCCGGTCCGTACGGCCGATCCGCTCCAGACCCGAGACGGCCAGCAGCAGCGCGTCGCAGTCGCCCGCTTCCAGCTTCTCCAGCCGGCGGTTGGCGTTGCCGCGCATCGGCACGCACTCCAGCTGCGGGTGGGTGATGGCCAGCTGGGCGACGCGGCGGACCGAGGAGGTGCCGATCCGGGTCCCCGCGGGCATCTCGTCGAGGGTCAGCCCGCCGGGGTGGATCACGGCGTCGCGGATGTCGTCCCGCTTGAGGTACGCGGCGAAGACCGTGCCCGCGGGCAGCGGACGGTCGGCGGGCACGTCCTTGATGCAGTGCACCGCGAGATCCGCCTCACCCGCCAGCAGCGCGGCGTCCACCTCCTTGGTGAACGCGCCCTTCCCGCCCAGCTTCGACAGATCGCCCATCCACCGGTCGCCGGAGGTGGTGACCGGTACGACCTCCGTACGGATCCCCGGCCGCAGCGCGGCAAGCTCGGTACGGACCCGTTCGACCTGGGCGAGCGCCATGGGGGAGGAACGGGAGACGATGCGGATCAGTTCGCTGGAGCCGGAACCGGAGCCGGGGGCGGAAGACATGGCATACACGATAGGGCGTCCGGGACATGCTCCGAGCCGCGCCCCGGGGCCTGTGCGGCAGGTCTCATCGGCCGGGCGGTGACGGAGCGAAGCCCTCCGCGACGAGCGCGGCCAGACGGGTGTAGGCGTCGAGCGTTCCGGGGTGCAGCCGGCTGAAATCGATCGCGCCGCCGGAGGCCAGATACGGATCGTGGGGGACCGTGACCACACCGCGGCAGAGGGTCTGGTAGTACGCCATGAGTTCCTCGACCCGCGACTTGGGCGGCTCGGGGGTTTCGTGGGGCTGATTGAGCACCGTGATGGCGCGCCGGACGAGATCGGAGTGGCCTTGAGCGGCGAGCCGGGCCATGGTCGTGCCCGCACTCCTGATGCGTTCCACGGCGGGCGTCGTGACGACGATCAGCTGGTCGGCGAGGTCGATGACGCCGTGCACGGTGTCATCGAGCGCGCTGGTGTCCGAGTCGGAGAGGATGATCGAGTACCCCCTGCCCAGGACGTCGACGGCCCGGCGATAGGCCTCGTCGTCGATCTGGGGCGAGGTGCTCCCGGCGAGGATCTCCAGCCCGGAGGGGGCCTGCGAGGTGAAGCGCCGGATGGTGGCGTAGCCGTCGAGGTGGGGGCTGCTGAGGGCCAGGTCGCGGATGGTCGCCGCGCTCTCGCGCGGTACGTGACGCTCGAAGGCGTCCCCACCGGGAGTCACGTCGACCGCGATGACCTTGTCCTCGCGCCGGCTCGCGAGGATCGAGCCCAGCGCGACGGTCGTGGTGGTTCTGCCGGCCCCGACCGGGCGGCTGATCACCGCGATGCGGTGGGCGGCCGGCAGGGGCCTCCGGATCAGCTCGGACTCGCGTTGCCGCTCGGCCTCGGCGGCCCGTTCGCCGCGCCGGAAGAGGGAAGTCAGCCGGGAGCGCCTGGTGGAGCGGGGGCGTGGGGCCTCGGGAGCCGGTGCCGTGATCAGTGGGGAGGGCGAGGCCGCTTGCGGGACCGGCGCCGACACGGTCCCGCCTTCGGGGTCGGCCATGTGCCGGGCGAGGGCCTGCGCGACCTGCTCCGCCGTCGGACGGGCTTCCGGATCGGGATCGAGGCAGGCCGCGATGAGCGCGTCCGCGGCGGTCGCGCGCCCGCCCCGCAGGGCCTGAAGGATCTCGCCCAACGCGAGGACGTTCGCCTCCCTGGCGAAGGCCAGCGGCTGGTAGCGGCCGTCGATCGTGGCCGTGGTCCAGCCGACCAGCTTCACCGTCCGGTCGACGACGAGCACGGTGTGTGCCGTGAGACTCCCGAGCGTGATGTCCTTGCTGGAGCACATGCTCACCGCCTCCGCGAGACGCAGGCCGATGAGGTCGGCGGTGCGCGCGTCCAGCGCGGGCACGGCGCTGTTGGACATCGGGTTCAACAGAGTGGACAGACGCACCGGCAGCGAGCCGTCGGAACCGCGGATGATCTCCTGGGCCGTCCACGGCGGATCGTGGTGAAGGCCCCGGTCCATGAGTGAGGGGGCGAACATCCCGCCCATCCGACGCAGCGCCTCCGCTTCCATGCGCAGTCCCACCAGGGCCTCCTCCGGGGCCCCGCGCCGTAGGGTGCGTACCGCGACATGGGACAACTCATAAGGGGCATGGCCGAGATAGAGGTCGTAGTCCAGTTCCGGGCCCATGCCGATGTTGCCGTAGATCTGGTACGGACCGATCGACTGCGGGTAGCTGCGCGACCACGTGAGACGGCCGTGCGCGAGGTCGTGTCCGCAGAACCCGCAGTAGCGGTCGTAAGGATCCACCGGCTCCTCGCAGGAGGAACAGGCGTATGTCGCCCCCTGAGCCCAGGGCACCTCGGCCTCCGTCTCCGGTGCCCGTTCCGGCACAGGCACGGGCATCGGCACCGGCACCGGCACCGGCACCGGCTTCGGCGACGCGGGAGGCGCGGCGGGCTCGGGCGCCCTGGGCGGCCTCGGAGGCGGAAGCGCCGGGGCCCCGAAGCGCGCCGCCAGACGTGGCCCCACCTCGGCGAAGGCCCGTGCCCCGGCGGGAAGGCCGTCCGGGCCGCCGGGATGGCGGAGCCAGGCGGGGAAGTCCGGTGCGCGGCCCGCCAGTTGCCCCAGCCGGTGCCCGATGAGCCGTCCGGTGTCCATGAGTTCCGCGGTCGGAACGGCGTCCAGCAGGGCGTCTCTCGCGGTCCGGGTGAAGTCGAACGCACGGTGCTGCGGCGGCAGCGGTTCCTCGTGCGGTCCAGCCTGGGCGGGCCGCAGCAGCCCGCCCAGGAAGACCTCGGCGAGGTGGGCGGTGTCCGCCTGCCAGGGAACCGCGGCCTGCACCAGCCGCATGACCGGTACGGACACGGGGGCGACGGCGGCGAGATGCGCGGCGAGGCGGTAGGCCTCCGGCGAGGCGGCGTCGCGGAAGCGCTGGACCTCTCCGAGGCCGTCGGCGCGCGGCGCGCCGTCCCCGCGCGCCGCCTCGGGGCGGCTCAGAAGGGACATCAGCGCGCTGCCGCCCGGGGCGGCGACGAGCCGGGCCCAGGCGGTCATCGAGCCGGGCTCCGGCTCGATGACCGGCACCGGAATGCCGTCGAAGGCGGCCAGACCGGCCGGCAGCACGGGGTCGGCGACCGTCCATTCGGTATTCGGCGCGCCGCTCTGCCGGGTCGTCACCTGCCACCGCTGCGCCCGGATGCCGGAGCCGTCCCACATCCGCCGCGGCAGGGCGTGCAGGATTGCCGTGGGGCCGCAACGGGCCCACCGCAGCACCGCTTCGTGCTTGCGGCCGTCCCGCCAGGCGGGCCCCATGCCGTCGCTCAGCACGAGGACGAGCGTATGGCCGGACGGGTCGGCCAGCGTCCGGGACGCCAGAGCCGTCGCCGACGGGTCGAAGGGGCGGCCGCTCAGCTCGGACGGGGCGGCGGGGCCACGGGAGTGCAGTCCGTACGTCCGGACGAGCCGGAAGGCGCCGAGCCGCTCCATCATCACGCGGATCTCCGCTGCCAGCCGCTGCCACAGCAGCATCGACATGCCGTCGTCGATGACGAGCGCCAGATCGAGCCAGCGCTCGCGCGCCGGGCGCAGGGCGACGTCCGGCAGACCGGTCTCGGCGAGGGCCGTCACCGTCGCCTCCACGTCCAGCTCGTGCCTGGAGAGGCTCGGACGGTGTTGCTTGAGCGGGCGCAGCGCCCGGCCGATCCGCAGCTCGGCGCGGAGCGCCTTGCCCTCCGGGACGCGCAGCGCCAGCGCGCCGGGCGGGCCGTCGGCAGTGCGGTCGGCGTCGGCGTCGGCGGCGGCGGCGTGGCCGGGGGCGGCGTGCAGCCCGGCCACCGCACGGTCGTCCGGCGGGAGGGACGGGAGGTCCGACGGCAGTGATGCGGGCGGTGACGCGGTAAGCCACGGGGCCGCCGGGCCGGGGTCGGCGCGGCCGCGCACCGGCCCGGTGGGCGGGGCGAGGAGGTAGTCCCCGTCCGTGTCCACGGCGTCCGTGTCCTCGTCCGCCGGAGCCCCGGCCTCCGCCAGGGCGGACTGCCGGGCCAGGGCACGCCGCACCGGTGCGTCGTCCGCCCCGGTGGGCAGTCGCCGGGCCAGCCACAGCGCGTCCAGCAGCTCCTCCTGCGCGAGCGGGACGCCGCTGTCCGCGAGGACCGCGAGCAGCGCGCGCAGATCCTCACCGAGTCGGCCGGCGTCCCCGGTCATCCGCCTACACCGTCCCGCTCAGCCGGTGCAGCACGGCGTCCAGCAGCCCGTCCGCGTCCAGGTCCACGCCTCCCGAGCGCAGGAAGACCGCGTTCAGCAGCTGGTCGGTGGCCAGCTCGCCCGGTGCGCGCCGCCGCAGGAACGCCTGCAGCAGATCGTCCACCTCGCGCAGCGCGTCCTCGCCGAGGTGCGCGGTGACGATCGCGCGCAGCCGCTCCTCGTCCGGCGGTGGCAGCTCCAGCCGTACGCAGCGGCGCAGAAAGGCGGGCGGGAAGTCGCGCTCACCGTTGCTGGTGATGACGACGACGGGGAACTCGTCGCACATCACCCGGCCACGCACCACGATCGCCTGCTCGTCGATCCGCAGCGTCGGAACGCGGACTTCGGGCTGTTCGTCGGAGAGCCGGGACAGCTCGGGGATCTCGAACTCGCCCTCCTCGAAGATCGTCAGCAGATCGTTCGGCAGATCCACATCGCCCTTGTCGAGCTCGTCGACGAGCAGCACCCGGGGGCGTTCGCCCGGCACCAGTGCGGTGCCCAGCGGGCCGAGCCGCATAAAGGACCCGATGTCCGGCTCGGGACGGCCGCGGTCCCTGCTCATGGTCGTCTCGCGCAGCCGGCCGACCGCGTCGTAGCGGTAGAGCGCTTCCTGCACGGTGGAGCGGCTGTTGACGGACCACCGCAGCACCTCGCCGAGGTCCAGTTCCTGCGCGACCGCCTGGGCCAGCGATGATTTGCCCGTCCCGGGCTGGCCGGTCACCAGCAGCGGGCGGCGCAGATGGAGCGCCGCGTTCACGACATCGGCGTGGTGCGGAGAGACCAAATACGGCGGATGGCCGCCGCGCCCGCCGGCCCGTCCGGTCCCGAAGCGCCGCCAGGGCGGGGCGGACGGCAGCGGCAGCCTTCGGGTCACCCCGTCCCCGCGGAAGAGCCGCCAGGCGGTGGGCGGGGCCGGGGCACGTTCCTCGGGCGGTCGCGGGACGGGGGACGGGGACGGGGACGGGGACGGGGACGTCCGAGCGTCCTGCCGCCGGTACTCGATGGAGAACTCCTCCTCCGGGGGCGCCATGCGCTCCGGAGGGAGGGCGAGGTCGTCCAGCGAGGCGGCCAATTCCTCGTCGTCGTCCGCGCCGCCGCTGTTCCGCGCCGTCATGAGACCTCCGTATCACTGTCGTTGACGTTCATGACGGCTCCGTGGGATCGGCCAATTCCAGCCGCGGCAGTTCATGGTCGGCGTCGGCCCAGGCCAGCACCGGCCGTCCCGGGAAGGTCTGCGGGTAGCCGAGGGTCTTGGCGCGGTAGGCGCGCACCGTCTCGGGGAGGCGGCGCGGCGGAGTGCCCGCGATGGCACGTACGGCGTGGGAGCCGGACTCGCCGTCCTGGTCTTGGCCCCGGTCCCAGAGCACGACCGGGACGCCCATCGCCAGGCACACCTGCACGATCTCGACGCGGACGTCGGCCGGGACGCCGTCCACGGTGGCCTGCGCCGCGTCCAGTTGGTCCATGAGCAGTGCGTACACCCCATTCTTCCCTCCCGTCGAGCGGTCGATGTGCACGGCCCCGCCGTCGTCCAGCAGCCGCTGGCGGTGGCGCAGCGCCGCCTTGAAGCGTTCACCGGCCCGCTGCATCAGCTCCGGGCAGTTGACGACCAGCGGGTACTCCGCGCCCAGCATCCCCGGCACCAGACCGGCCGGACCCGGCCACTCCCACTGGTCCACCGGGACCTCCAACGCCTCACGGTCCACGATGAGTTCGATGACCGGGCGGGTGCCCACCGGGAGGGCGCGGTGCAGGGGCTCGATGACGGTGAGGATGTCCTCGGCCGCCTGTGCCGCGCCGCGGAGCCGGTCGCCGCCGTCGCAGACGCGCCGCGGCCCGGCGCCCTCGTTGCACCACATCCGCAGCCGGTAGAGGTGCGCGCCGTCGCGGTCGGCGTGCGCGGTGAGCCGTACGAGAACCCGGGGCGCCACCGCGGGCGCGTGCTGCCTCTGTGCCCACTCGTGGGCGTCCGCCCGGCGCTCCTCCAGGGCGGCCTCGTGGATCCCGAGGCGGGTGGCGACCGCCGTGCTCCAGCGGCGCAGCGCGTCCCCGGGCGCGGGCGGGCACAGGGCGGCCACGTAGACGATCACGCGGAGCAGCCCGGGAACGCCCGAGGTGCCGTCCGGGACCGGACGGCTGTCCCCGCGCAGGCCTTCCAGATACTCGACCAGCGCCCTGATACGGGCCGTGCGCAGGGTGGCGTCCGGGCTGTCCCAGTCGGCCCCGGCCAGCAGCGCGCCGGGCAGTTCGGCGAGCGGCAGCGCGGCCCGTACGACGGAGGGCAGGCGGGCCGCCGTGGCCGCGGGCACCGTGCCCAGCTGGGCCAGCAACTCGCCGAGCTCACCGGGGGAGAGCAGCCGTGCCACGCCCGACATCCGCCCCACCGCGAGCAGTTCGCCGACCGCGCGCGGGTCGACGGGGTGCAGTACCTCGGCCAGGGCGGGCAGCGCGCGCCCGTCGGTGGTGAGCAGCCGCGCGAACTCGTCGACCGAAGGGGCGGATCCGTCTGCCCGGTGGTGGTGGCCGCACCGCCCGGCGACCGTGCGCGCGCAGTCGGCCCGCCGGGCCGGGTCCGCGAGCGCCCGCCCGAGGAGCGCGGCGAGGGCCCGGTGGGCGGGGTCGGCGGCCCGGCGGGCCGGTTCGGTCCCCGGTTCGGTCTCCGGCTCGGTCCCCGGTTCGGTCTCCGGCTCGTTCTCCGGCTCGTCGAGGACGTGCTGGGCGCCGACGCCGGCCAGCTCGGCCCGGATCCGCTGCCAGGGGATGCCCCAGCTGCGGCGGGCGACATGCCGCGGGGAGTACGCGAGCGGGGCGCCGTTCACCGGGTGGTGCGGAGGTGTGAGGGCGGCCGCCACCAGACCGACCACCGCGTCCGCCTCCCCCGACCACAACGGTCCTCCGCTGTAGCCGTGGTCGATGGCGACACCGGTCATCGACGTGCCGTCCACATAGCCGATCCGGCCGTCGCACGAGGTCACGCGTGCGGTGGCGATGGTCGCGGCCAGCCCGCTGCCGTGCCAGGCGCGGACGGACTGCCCCTCCGCCATGGCCCGCCAGCGCGGCGGCAGCACCTCGCGGGGCAGCGGCTCGACGAGCTCGAGCACGGCGAGGTCGCCGTCCCATTCGACACCGTTCGTCGCGCCGGGCGGTATCCACACCGCCAGCCGTGCCGTGCCCGCGTGCGCGTTCCCGTCCGGGCCGTGCACCAGCACCTTCAGGGTCGCCGCCGTGGGGCGCTCGGCGCAGGTGGTGTCCTCCTTGCCGAGCGCGCAGTTGACGACGTGCGCACACGTCAGAAAGCGGTCACGGGGGAGCAGCACGCCGGAGCCGACCGCCTCGTGATCGGCCTGGCTCAGTACCGAGACCGTGGCAGGGCGCTGCCCTGCGGCCGGGGCGGGGCGAAACCAGTCCATCGGTCAGCTCGTACGCGGACCGGGCAGCTGCCAGGTGGCCGAAATGGTCAGGCTCGCCTGGCCGTTGAGGCCGACGATCCCGAGCTTGAGATCCTGCCCGATCTGCACCCCGAACTGCACCTGGATCTCGTCGGGCGGATTCGGCGCGGCGCTCACCGCCGTGTGTACCTCCTGCAGCAGTGGCCCCAGCGGCCGCAGAATGGCCTGCAACCCCTCTCCGGCCAGCGCCGCCGCGCCCCTCGGCGCCCGCGCCACCGGCGTCACACCCCCGATCCCCTCGGGCAGCCCACGCCCCTTACCGCCTTCGCCCGTGCCGTTCGCGGGCGCGGAGGCGGTGGCGGTGGCCACGGGGGCCAGCTCCACACGTACGGGGGTGCCATCGGCAAGCGGGAACTCGGCGTAGTCCGTCACACACCCATGATTGCCGATTCACAAGCCGCTGGTCTCCCCGTTCACCACAACATCCCTCGTGGGGCGGGTGGATCGGTCCAGTCAGGGGGCCGGGGCGGGCGCCGGGACGCGGCCATCGCCCCGGCGCAGCGGCCCAGCACACGACCCGAGCCCCAAGCCCTCGCCCGGGGGCCCCGCCCTCGCCCAGGGGCCGTGCCCTTGCTCAGGGGTCGAGCTCTTGCCCCGGACCCCCGCCCTTGCCCCGGACCCCCGCCCTTGCCCGGGGGCCGTGCCCTTGCCCCGGACCCCCGCCCTTGCCCGGGGGCCGTGCCCTTGCCCCGGACCCCCGCCCTTGCCCGGGGGCCGTGCCCTTGCCCCGGACCCCC
>NZ_JAGGLR010000040.1 GCF_017874715.1 Streptomyces iranensis
GGAGACGCGCAAGCCGAGACGCGTTGTCCCCTGGCGGAGGCACGGCGCAGGCCGAGACGCACTGCCCCCCGGCGGAGACGCGCAAGCCGAGACGCGCTACCCCCCGGCGGAAGCGCGCAAGCCGGGACGCGCTACCCCCCGGCGGAGACGCAGCGCAAGCCGAGACGCACTGCCCCCCGGCGGAGACGCGCAAGCCGAGACGCGTTGTCCCCTGGCGGAGGCACGGCGCAGGCCGAGACGCACTGCCCCCCGGCGGAGACGCGCAAGCCGAGACGCACTGCCCCCGGCGGAGGCACGGCGCAAGCCGAGACGCGCTACCCCCCGGCGGAGACGCGCAAGCCGAGACGCACTGCCCCCCGGCGGAGGCGCGGCGCAGGCTCGGAAGCGTTACGGGGTGCCCGGTGGGCCGCGCGGCGGAGCCGCATATCGCGACTCCTCCTGGCACCCCGCCACCCCGGCGTGCCAGGGCGGCGGGGTCTGGGGCGGAGCCCCAGTCGTGGGAAGGGGCGGGGAGGGGAACGGCCCGCCGCAGGCGCCGAGACGCCCCGCCCCCGTCCCGGTCAACCGGCCGTACCCCAGGGCGCCGTGCTCCGTCTTCGCGGGCCGTGGCGGTGATGTCCGGTGATCTAACATCTGGCAGGTGCCGCGCTCACATGTACACTCCGCCGAGGCCGCTCCCGACGGGGAAACCCTGAGCGCCCTGCTCCGCCGCTATGACACCGCCGGTGAAGCCGTCTCCTGCGAACCGCTCACCCAGGGACTGCTCAACCGGGGCTACCGCCTCGCCACCACCCGCGGCTGGTTCTTCCTCAAACACCACCTCGACGGCGACCGCACCGCCATCGCCCGCCAGCACCGCGTCACCCAGCGGCTGGAGGCGCTCGGGGTGCCCGTCGCCCCGCCGGTTCCCGACGCCGACGGCCGTACGGTCGCCGTCATCGGCGGCCGCTGCTACGCGTTACATCCCTGGATCGACGGGCGGCACCGCGACGGCGGTGAGCTGACCGCCCCGCAGTGCTGGCGGCTGGGCGGGCTGCTCGGGCTCGTCCACACCTGTCTGGAGCGCGTCATGCGGGCCCGTACGGGCGACCGCAGGCCGCCCGTGGAGGCCGCCGCCAACCCCGAGGACACCTTCGCCGTCATCGACGAACTGCTCACGCTGATCCGGGGGCGCCGGAACCGCGACTCCTTCGACGAGCTCGCCGAGCACCGGCTGGTCGAGCGGCGGACGCTCGTGGAGCGGCACGCCCACCGCCGCCCGGAGGCGGACGCCGTCCCGGTCGCCGGCTGGGTGCACGGCGACTTCCACCCGCTGAACCTGCTCTACCGCGACACCGAACCGGCCGCCATCGTCGACTGGGACCGGCTCGGGGTGCAGCCGCGCGCCGAGGAGGCGGTCCGCGCCGCCGCGATCTTCTTCGTACGGCCCGACGGCACCCTGGAGCTCACCAAGGTTCGGTCCTACGCGCGGGCGTACCGCTGCGCGGCGGGGGCCGGGACCTCGGAGATGGCCGCGGCCGTGCACCGGGTGTGGTGGGAGCGGCTCAACGACTTCTGGATGCTGCGCTGGCGCTACCAGCGCGGGGACCGGCGCGCCGATCCGCAGTTCCCGGCGGCCGCCGCACTGGTGGTGTGGTGGACCCGGGAGTACGACGCGGTCCGCGACGCCTTCTGCGGGTGACGGGGGCGCTTCCCGTGGCCGGAGCGGGCCTTCCCGCGGCGACCGGAGCGGGCGTTCCCGCGACGGCGGAGCAGGCGTTCCCGCGACGGCGGAGCAGGCGTTCCCGCGCCGCCGGAGCAGGCGTTCCCGCAACTACCCGAGCGGGCCTTCCTACGACTGAAGGGCCGCCTTCCGCGGGGAAGGGGCCCTTCTTACGGCTGAGGCCGAGGGGGTACCGTGGGGCGCCCCCGGCCGTCAGGGGGTGCCGGCGCCGCCGTCCGTGGCGCCCGCCGTGCCACCGGTGGGCTCGGTGGTGCCCGGGTCCGTCTCCGGGTCCGTCGGCGCGGTGGTCTCCTCGCCGCCGCCCGGGGTGGTCTCCTCGCCGGTCGGCTCGCCGGTGCCGGGGTCCGTCTCCGGGTCCGTCGGCTCGCCCGTGGGGTCGTCCTGGTACGTCGGCGTCGGGTTCGCGGTCGGGGTGTAGTCGCTGCCCGTGTCCCCGGAGGTGTTCTCGTCGTCGCTCGGGACCGTCTCGTCGCCCGAGTCGTCGCTCGGCTTGTCGGTCGGCTTCTCCGTCTTCTCCTGGGTGACCGACGTCTGGTGCTTGCCCGGCTGCTTCCCGCCGCCCTTGTCGCCCATCTGGAGGGCGAAGGCGACCCCCGTCGCGACCGCGATCACCGCGAGCACCGCGATCAGCCACATCCTGCCGCGGCCCTTACGGCGGCCGGAACCGCCGTGGTGGCCGCCGCCACCGCCGCCGGGGCCGGTGACGATCGGCTGCTGGGAGGTCTCGCCGTGGCCCGGGTGCGGCAGCGCGGTGGTGGCCCCGACGCCGGGCATGCCCATGGCGGGGGTGGCGGCGCCCAGGTGCTGGGTGACCGGGCCGGTGTTCCACATGCCGGTGTGGCCGCCGGCCTCGTGGAGCATCTGGAGCCCGTACTGGACCAGTCCGCGCATCTCCTCGGCGCTCTGGAACCGGTCGTCCGGGTCCTTGGCGAGGGAGCGCATGACCAGGCCGTCCAGCTCCGGCGGCACGGTGCCGGAGGTCTCCGACGGGGGCACCGGGGTGTCCTGGACGTGCTGGTACACCACCGACAGCGGGGTCTCCCCGGTGAACGGCGGGCGCAGCGCCAGCAGCTCGTAGAGCAGACAGCCGGTGGCGTACAGGTCGGAGCGGTGGTCCACGGCCTTGCCGAGGGCCTGCTCCGGCGAGAGGTACTGCGGGGTGCCCATGACCATGCCGGTCTGGGTCATGGTGGACTGCGCGCCGTGCAGGGCGCGGGCGATGCCGAAGTCCATGACCTTGACCGCGCCACTGTGGGTGATGATCACGTTGGCGGGCTTGATGTCACGGTGCACGATGCCGTGCTGATGGCTGTAGGCGAGCGCTTCCAGCACCCCGGAGACGATGATCAGCGCCTGGTCGGGCGGCGGGGCCTCGGCGTTGAGCAGCAGATCACGGATGGTCCGGCCCTCGACCAGCTCCATGACGATGTACGGCACGGTGTTCTGGCCGACCGTGTCCTCGCCGGAGTCGTAGACCGCCACCACGGCGTGGTGGTTCAGCCCGGCCACGGACTGTGCCTCGCGGGTGAAGCGGGCCTTGGACACCGGGTCCTCGGCCAGGTCGGCGCGGAGCAGCTTCACCGCGACCGTACGGCCGAGCCGGAGGTCCTCCGCGGCGAACACCTCCGCCATACCGCCGCGGCCGAGTCGACCGGTAAGCCGATATCGGCCATCGCCGACAAGCCCTCCATTACCCCACACCTCGGGCATATCCGGCATTCCGGACCCGCTGGCGTCAGGTTCGGAGGGCCCCTGAGCGCCCTGGGTCTGTGCCATCGGTCCTCGCCGTCTCGTTCTCGGTGGGGGGGTCGGGTCGAGATCGCCCCGCCCACGGGCGGTACGGTTCCCGCTAGGCACGCTACAGCCTTCGCGCCGTGTATCGGTTGGTGATGGACCGGCCATCAAACCTGTTGACGGTGAAGCGATGCAAATCGCGTGACGGGTTCTTGCGCATCCGGTCACGGAACGGGCAACGCGGCTTGACGTGTCCGTGGCCTGGGGCAGACTTGGCCACGATATCCAGAACATCAAGATCAATGCGTCGAAACGTGCGCGTCAGAGTAGTGAGTGCGCCAAGGGGGAAGTACGAAATGAGCCAGTACGGCGCATCGGGCAGGTATCAAGGCCACTCTCTGGCGAACGGCCGGTATCAGCTGCGCGACCTGCTGGGCGAGGGCGGCATGGCATCCGTTCACCTGGCCTATGACACCGTGCTGGACCGCCAGGTCGCGATCAAGACGCTCCACACCGAACTGGGACGCGAGCAGTCCTTCCGCGAGCGGTTCCGCCGCGAGGCCCAGGCGGTGGCGAAGCTCACGCACACCAATATCGTCTCGGTCTTCGACACCGGCGAGGACGCCATGGACGGCTCCCTGATGCCGTACATCGTCATGGAGTACGTCGAGGGGCAGCCGCTGCGCTCGGTTCTGGACGTCGATGTCCGGCAGTACGGCGCGATGCCGACCGAAAAGGCGCTGAAGATCACCAGCGATGTGCTGGCCGCGCTGGAAATCAGCCATGAGATGGGGCTGGTCCACCGCGACATCAAGCCAGGTAACGTGATGATGACCAAGCGTAATGTGGTCAAAGTCATGGACTTCGGCATCGCCCGCGCCATGCAGTCCGGGGTCACCTCCATGACCCAGACCGGCATGGTCGTCGGCACCCCGCAGTACCTCTCGCCCGAGCAGGCGCTGGGCCGCGGCGTGGACGCCCGCAGCGACCTGTACTCGGTCGGCATCATGCTCTTCGAGCTGCTGACCGGCCGGCTGCCCTTCGACGCGGACTCGCCGCTGGCCATCGCTTACGCGCACGTCCAGGAGGAGCCGGTCGCGCCCTCCTCGATCAACCAGTCCATTCCCCCGGCGGTGGACGCGCTGGTCGCCCGCGCTCTGAAGAAGAACCCGAACGAGCGCTTCCCGAACGCCGAGGCCATGCGCGACGAATGCGCACGAGTCGCCCGTACCGGGCAGACCGGCGCCTCTCCGATCATCATCAGCGGCGGGCCCCCGGCCCGCAGCGGCTCCGGTGTCGGCTCGGCGGTCTTCCCGCCGATCGACCAGCAGACGCCCGCCCCCGGTCCCGGCAGCGTCCAGACGCCGTACCAGCCGCAGCACTCCCCGGGACAGTTCGGCGCCTTCGGCCCGTCCACCCCGCCGCCCCCGGTCGGCCAGGGGCCGTCCACGACACCGCTGGGGCAGCAGGGCTACCAGACCCCGACGCCGTCGTACCAGGGCCCCAGCACCCCGCCGCCGTACAACATCTCGCCCTCGACGCCGTCCGGAAGCGGCGGCGGCAGCGGCAGCGGCAGCGGCAGCGGCAACAAGCGCGTGATCATAGGCTCGGCCGTCGTCGCGGCGATCGCGGTCATCGCCGTGATCCTGGTCATCGCGCTCCAGGGCGGGGGCGAGGACTCCAAGGACGAGAGCAAGGGGGGCGGTGGCGGCAAGTCGGCGTCGCCGACTTCCCCCGACAACGCCGCGGGCTTCCGCATGGGCGACAAGACCAAGACCATCGAGACCAAGAAGTGCACCGACGCGTACGAGGACACCGACGAGAAGGGCACGTACTCGGTGCCCGACTTCCAGAACCTCTACATCGACTCGGTGAAGAAGTGCATCCGCGCGGCGGGCTGGAAGTACCGCGTGGTGCCCCAGGACGAGAATCTGTGGGGCAAGGGCACCGTCCTCAATTACACGTACCGGAACTACGAGCCGTACAACCCCAAGACGGACACCATCGAGCTGACCGTCTCCACCGGCAACCCGGAGTAGGAGCGGCTCCCGCTCGCTCCGCTTCCGGCACGACGACGCCGCGGGCCTCATCGGAAGGTGAGGCCCGCGGCGTCGTTTCGTTGTGTCCGGTGCGTGTCCGGCACGTGTCCAGTGCGTGCGTGTCCGGTCGTGGTGTCCGGTGCGTGGCTCGGGGAGCCGTTCAGCGGCTCAGAGGTACGGCCCCGAGCGGGCGCCGCCCGGCTTGGGCATGTCCTCGTCCTCCTCGCCCCCGCCGATCCCCGGCGGCAGCGCCCTGCGCATCTGCTCCAGCTGGGCGCGCGCCGCCATCTGCTGGGCGAACAGGGTGGTCTGGATGCCGTGGAACAGCCCCTCCAGCCAGCCGACCAACTGCGCCTGGGCGATGCGCAGTTCCGCCTCGGTGGGCACCGCCTCGTCCGTGAAGGGCAGCGACAGCCGCTCCAGCTCCCCGATCAGCTCGGGCGCCAGCCCGTCCTCCAGCTCCTTCACCGAGCTGGAGTGGATCTCCTTGAGCCGGACCCGGCTTGCCTCGTCGAGAGGTGCGGCACGGACCTCCTCCAGCAGCTGCTTGATCATGCTGCCGATCCGCATGACCTTCGCCGGCTGTTCGACCATGTCCGTAACGGGAACCTCGCGCGACTCGTCGTCACCACCGCCCTCGCCGGAAGCAGGAGCGACGCCGCCGAGTGCCATGCCGTCCGGACCGACGACCAGGACGTGCGGGCTCTCCTGCGCTCGTTCGTTCATCGGCTGGTTCATACCCCTATTGTTCCGCACCGGCACCCGGGACGACGGGCGAGGGTCGAGGATTCGGCGGCGATCACCGGCGAGGGCCGTCAGCGGCGGCCATCAGATCAGTGGCGGTGATCAGCGGCGGCGCAGTCGCAGACCGAAGAACGCCAGGCCGAGGCCGAGACCGGTGAGCGCGAGACCGGTGCCAAGCGGCAGCACCCGCATCGCCCGCCCGCTGGGCTCGGTGGCGGTCCGCTGAGCACCGTAAGGCTGTCCGGACGGGAGCGGTTCACGCGCCTGGTGCCGGTCCGGCCGCTGCGGGACGGGGAGGGAGGACGGCGTCCACTCGGGCACCACCGAGAACCGCCCGGTGCCCTCGTCGTCCCCGGTGTCGGCCGAGGGGTCCCCGTCCGGCGACGTGGGGGTCGGCGTCCCGGTGCGGCCGGGGTGCGCACGGCCCTCGCCCGCGCGGGTGCCCGCCAGCCCGCCGCCGTCGTCGGCGGGGGTGGCGGCGGGGGTGGCGGACGCGGCGGGGGCCGCGGCCAGGGCGGTGCCCGCCAGCAGGGCCGCCGCGGGGAGTGTGCGAAGCGTCGCAGGGTTCACGGTGGTCACCCTCCCGTGCCGAACCGTTGCGTAACGGGATCAGCGTCACATGAGGGTAGGAACCGGGCACCCTGAACGCCGCCGTACGGACTCCGGTACGACCGTAAGGACCGCGGCGCGACCGTAAGGACCGCGGCGCCCCGCCGTAACCACCGTAAGGACCACCGTAAGGACCGCGGCGCCCACCGTAAGGACTGCGACAGCGCCATGGGGACCGCGACAGCACCGTAGGGGCCGTGGCGGCGCCGTAGGGATCGCGGCGGCGCCGTAGGGATCGTGGCGGCGCCGCCGTACGGACCCGGGACCCGCGGCGCTCAGGTCGTCAGGAGGATCTTGCCCACATGCGTGCTGGACTCCAGCAGCCGGTGGGCCTCCGGGGCCTCCCGCATCGGGACGGTACTGTCGACGATCGGGCGGACCCGGCCGCCCCCGATCAGCGGCCAGACATGCTCCCGTACCGCCGCGATGATCGCCGACTTCTGCGCCAGCGAGCGGCCCCGCAGCCCGGTGGCCGTCACGGCGGCGCTCTTGGACAGCAGGGTGGCCAGGTTCAGCTCGGCCTTCACCCCGCCCTGGAGTCCGATGATCGCCAGCCGTCCGTTGAGGGCGAGCGTCTCCAGATTCCGGGTGAGGTACTTCGCGCCGACGATGTCCAGGATGACGTCCGCGCCCGCGCCGTCGGTGGCCCGGCGGATCTCCTCGACGAAGTCCTGCTCGCGGTAGTCGATCAGGATGTCGGCGCCCAGCTCCTGGCAGGCGGCCAGCTTGTCCGGGCCCCCCGCGGTCACCGCGACCCGCGCCCCGACCGCCTTCGCCAGCTGGATCGCCATGGTGCCGATGCCGCTCGATCCACCGTGCACCAACAGCGTCTCGCCCGGCCGGAGATGGGAGATCATGAAGACGTTGGACCATACGGTGGCGGTCACTTCGGGCAGCGCCGCGGCCGTGACCAGGTCCACGCCCTCGGGAAGGGGCAGCAGCTGGCCCGAGGGAACCGCCACCTTCTCGGCGTATCCACCGCCCGCGAGCAGGGCGCACACCTCGTCGCCCACCGCCCAGCCGGTGACGCCGGGGCCGAGCGCCGAGATCCGGCCCGAGCACTCCAGGCCGGCGTAGGGCGAGGCTCCGGGCGGCGGCGGGTAGTGGCCCTGGCGCTGGAGCACATCCGCGCGGTTGACGCCGGCGGCCGCCACGTCGACCAGGACCTCGCCCTCACCGGGCACGGGATCGGGGACCTCCGCCCATACCAGGGCTTCGGGGCCACCGGGTTCGGGAATCGTGATCGCATGCATGGCCGCGAGGCTACTCCTGGACCATCGGCGCGCGAACGATCGTGATCAAGCGGTCTGCCGCCTGCAGCGGGCTGGCGGCGGGGTCGTCGTACGCGAGGAGGCGATGGCCGCGCAGCACGGACACCACCAGATCCTCCGTGTCCCGCACCGACTTGCCCACCTCGGCCTTCACCACCGTGCGCTCCACCAGGTCCAGGCCCGTGCCCTGCTGGATCAGATCCTCGATCACCGCACCGGCCGTCGGACTCTGCACGCTCATGCCCAGCAGACGGCCCGCCGCGCTGGCGCTGGTGATCACCGCGTCGGCCCCGGACTGGCGCAGCAGCGGCGCGTTCTCCTCCTCGCGCACCGCCGCCACGATGTTGGCGCCCCGGTTGAGCTGCCGGGCCGTCAGCGTCACCAGGACGGCGGTGTCATCGCGCTGGGTGGCGATCACGAACTGGCGGGCGCGCTGCGCCTCCGCCCGCAACAGCACATCGCTGCGGGTCGCGTCGCCGACCACCCCGGCGAACCCTTCCGCGTTGGCCGCCTCGATCACCTCTTGGTTGGGGTCCACCACGACCACCCGGTTCTTGGGCAGCCCCGTCGCGCAAAGGGTCTCCACCGCGGACCGCCCCTTCGTACCGAAGCCCACTACGACGGTGTGATCGCGCAACGCTGACCTCCAGCGGTTCAGGCGGTACTGCTCGCGGGTGCGTTCGGCCAGGACTTCCAGGGTGGTGCCGACCAGGATGATCAGGAAGAGCACGCGCAGCGGCGTGACCAGCAGGATGTTACTGAGCCGCGCGCTGTCGCTGTACGGCACGATGTCGCCGTATCCGGTCGTGGACAGCGTGACGGTCGAGTAGTAGACGGAGTCGAGGAAGTCGACCTGCTCGTCGGCGTTGTCGTGGTAGCCGGCGCGGTCGACGTACACGATGGCCACCGTCAGCACCAGCACCAGCAGCGCCAGCAGCAACCGCCGGGCGACCTGGCGCAGCGGGCCCGCGGGGAAGTGGGGCAGATGGACGCGGTGGCCGCCGTCCCCGGGGGTCCGGGCGGCCGCGTCATGGCTGGGCAGCTTCACGCCGGGCCCTCCTGGGGGGATATGCCCTCGCCGTCGGTCGCCCGGTCGGTGCGTTGGCGCGCTTGGTCCGCATGGCTCGGTTGCTCTGTCGCGCTCGCCGACCACGGGAGATCCAGTACGTCGACCTCCGTGCCGCGCTTCGCCCCGCCGGGCGGGATCACGGCGAGACCGTCGGCCACCGCGATGCCGCGCAGCATCGCCGGGCCGTTGAAGCGCAGCGGCACCGCCGCGTCCTGCCGGAAGGTCACGGGGACCAGCCGGGTGTCCCGCGGATGCCCCTGCACGGCCTCGGCCAGCGGGGCCGGGCCGGGGTCCGGGGCCGGGCGGCCCGTCAGCGTCCGCAACAGGGGCTCCGCGAGGGTCAGCAGACCGGACACCGCCGCGAGCGGATTGCCCGGGAGCCCCACCAGGTGCCGGGCGGGGCGGGATGGGCGTTCGGGGGTTTCGGCGTTTCCAGGGGTTTCGGCGCTTCCGGGGTTTCCGGGGTTTCCGGGGTTCTCACGGTTTGTATGGCTTGCATGGTTTGCGCGGTTTGCGCGGGCGAGACGGGCCAGCAGCATCGGGTGGCCGGGGCGCACCGCCACCCCGTCCACCAGCAGTTCGGCGCCCAGGCGGCGCAGGGTGGGGTGGACATGGTCCACGGGGCCCGCGGCCGTGCCCCCGGTCGTCACGACGACGTCGGCGGACGACTCCGCCACCGCCGCGTACACGGCGTCCGCCTCGTCGGCCAGCCGCCGGGTACCCAAGACCTCGGCGCCGAGCGCCCGCAGCCACGGCCCGACCATCGGCCCCAGCGCGTCCCGGATCCGGCCGTCGTGCGGCAGCCCCTCGGTGAGCAGCTCATCGCCGAGGACCAGCACCTCGACGCGCGGCCTGCGCACCGTCGGCAGCTCGTCGTACCCGGCCGCGGCGGCCAGACCCAGGACGGCGGGGGTGACCAGGGTCCCGGCGGGCAGCAGCTGATCACCGCTGCGGCACTCCTGGCCCCGGGTGCGGATGTCCTGGCCGAGGACGACGGGGTGGGCGGGGGACGCGTGGAGCCAGCCGTCGCCCGCGTCGGTTCCGTACTCGCTGCGCAGTACGGCGGTGGCGCCGGGCGGGACGCGGGCGCCGGTGGCGATGCGGACCGCGTGGCCGTCGGGGAGGGGGGCCGTCTCGCCGTGTCCGGCGAGGATGCCCTGGTGGCCCTGGTCTTCTGTCCCGGCCGGCAGCCGCCAGGGGCCGGGGCCCGAGAGCGCCCAGCCGTCCATCGCGGAGGTGTCGAAGGGCGGCAGATCGGTGAGCGCGGCGAGCGGCGCGGCCAGGACCTGGCCGAGCACCTCGGACAGCGGCCGCAGCACCGGGGCGGCGTGGGCGGCCTCCTTGACGGCGGCGCGGGCGGCGATGGCGCGGGCGTCGGGCCAGGAGGTGGGGCTGCGGTGCGCTGCGTTCATGGAGGGATGTGGGTTGGGCGTCGGTGCACCGGGGGTGCGTTTCGGGTGCGGGGCCGGGGTCTGATGGGCGGGGGCCCTGGACCGCGTGCCGTTGGTGCCAGTGCCCTCCGATGTCGGACTACCCGAAGATCGGCTCCTCGAATACACCTCTGGCCTTCGGCGTACGTGATCCTGGCCATCCAGGACCGCCGCGGGCTCTTCCGCCGCTTCCCGGGCCAGGTCGAGCGCGGTCTCGACCCAGTCGGTCCGGGTCGGGTCGCCGGTGTCGGCGATACCGGCGATGTCGCCCGTGTTGCCCATGCCGCCGATGCCGCCGATGCCGTCGGCGTCGTCGGCGTCGTCGGCGTCGTCGGCGTCGTCGGGCTCGCGGACGCCGTCGGTGTCGTCGGGGCTTCGCTCCCGGGTGGGCTGGGCCGGGCGGCCATTGGCCAGGCTGAGGGCGGCGTCGGCCCAGTCCTCCTCCGATTCCGTTCCGGGTGGCTGCGGGCCCTGCGGCGGCGATTCATTGGCCAGCGCCAGCGCCTCGTCGACCTCGCGGTCGAGCGGGTCCCCGTCCCGGGGGCGGCGAGGTGTCACTGCTCCTCGGCCCAACGCGCCGCCAGCGCCGCGGCCTTCTCGGTGGCGGCGGCCAGCGCCTCGGGGCCACCGCCCTTCTGGGCCGCGGCGTAGCCGACGAGAAAGGTGGTCAGGGGGGCGGCGGGCCGGGCGACGCCATGTGCGGCGTCACGGGCCAGATCCAGTAGGGCCGCGGTGTCGACATCCAGGTCGATCCCGAGCTCGGCCTTGACTGCGGCAATCCATTCGTCCAACACGTGTCCATGCTCCCTGATGCGCGCTCGAGCGGTGGTGATGTCTTCCCAGGTGTCGCAGTCGAACGAAGCGGTTGGGTGCTGGAGGCGGGCCAGGGCCAGCTCGGAGACGAGGAGGCGGAGGGGCAGCCCGCCGAGGCCGCCGTGTTCGGTGGCGAGGAGGGCGATCCCGCGGCGCAGCGGCTCGGCGCGGTAGGCGGCGACAAGGGGCTGCTCACGGCCGTCGGGGTCGATGAGCACGGCCCCTTCGGTGCCCTGGAGACCGGTGAGGAGGGTCTCGACGGTCTCGTCGGTGAGGAAGGGCAGATCGGCGGAGAGGACGAGGACGACCGGAGCCGTGGTCTGCCGGATGCCCGCGTCGACGGCCGCCACCGGGCCGCCGCCGGGGGGCTCCTCCCGGGCCCACCGCACCGGGCGCGCCGTGGGCCTGCGCGGGCCGACGACGACGGTCCGTCCGGCGCCGCGGCATGCGTCCAGCACCCGGTCGAGCAGGGCTCGCCCGCCCACCCGAAGCGCGGGCTTGTCCACCCCGCCGAGCCGCCGAGCGGCGCCCCCGGCCAGGATCACTGCGTCATAGGCACCTGGAGTCACCCCATGAGTATGGCGCCGCCGGGCATCCGCTACAGCCTCCGCAACAACACCATGGGCCCCTCCACGCAGTCGGCCACGAACCGCAGGAATCCGCCGGCGGTACCCCCGTCACACACCCGGTGGTCGAAGGTGAACGACAGCTGCACCACCTGGCGCACCGCCAGCTCACCCTGGTGCACCCAGGGCTTCGGGGAGATCCGCCCGACCCCGAGCATCGCCGCCTCGGGGTGGTTGATGATCGGCGTCGAGCCGTCGACCCCGAACACCCCGTAGTTGTTCAGGGTGAAGGTGGAGCCGGTGAGCTGCGCGGGGGCGAGGGTCCCGGTCCGCGCGGCCTCGGTCAGCCGGGCGATCTCCTCGGAGAGCCCCTCCACGGTCCGCGTGTGGGCGTCGCGCACCACCGGGACCACCAGACCCCGGTCCGTCTGCGCCGCGAAGCCGAGGTGGACGTCGGGGAGCCGGACGATCTCCCGGCCGGCCATGTCCACCGTGGCGTTGAGCTCGGGGAAGCGCGCGAGGGCCGCGGTGCAGATACGGGCCAGGAGGGCGAGCACGGAGACCTTGGGCCCGCCCCCGGCGTTCATCGCCGCGCGGGCGGCGAGCAGTTCGGTCGCGTCGGCGTCCACCCAGCAGGTCGCGTCGGGGATCTCGCGCCGGCTGCGCGTGAGCTTGTCGGCCACGGCGCCCCGCACCCCTCGCAGCGGAACCCGCTCCCCCTCCGGGGCGGGGGCAGCGGAGGCGGACGCGGGCGCGGGCGCTACGGGGCCGGGCGCGGCGGACGCGGGCGCGGGCGCCATGGGCGCGGGCGCCGTGCCCGCGACCGCCCGCTCGACGTCCGCCCGCAGAATCAGCCCCTCGGGGCCCGAGCCCCTGAGCCGCCGCAGATCGACATCGTGCTCCCGGGCCAGCCGCCGCACCAGGGGCGAGATCACCGGAAGGGGCCCGGCGGGGGCCACCACCGTCTCGCGCACCGGCCCGGCGGAGCCTGCCGTCGTCTCGCGCACGGGCGCGGCGGGGGCCGCCGCCGTCTCCGGCAGCGGTCCGCCAGGGGCCGCCGTGGGCAGCTCGCGCAGCGGCCCGGGGGAGGGCCGAACGCGGCGGCGCCGCGCGGCGGGACCGGCAGTGCCATAGCCGACCAGCACATTCCCCGATGCCCCATCGAGCGCGCTCTCGGGGACCGGCGGACCGGATCCGTCGCCCGAGCCCTCCGGCACGGCGACCGTGATCAGCGGCGCCCCGACCGGCACCTCCGCACCCTCCTCGCCGTAACGGGCCGTCACCACACCGCCGTAGGGGCACGGCACATCCACCATCGCCTTGGCCGTCTCGACCTCGACCACCGGCTGGTCGACCGCGACCACATCGCCGACCTGGACCAGCCAGCGCACGATCTCGGCGCCGGTCAGCCCCTCGCCCAGATCGGGCAGGGTGAACTCCCTTACGACAGCCATCAGACCGCGCTCCCCTCGGTCCACTCCGACTCCCACTGGAGCCGGGCGACGGCGTCCAGCACCCGGTCCACCCCGGGCAGATGGTGCCGCTCCAGCATGGGCGGCGGGTAGGGGATGTCGAATCCGGCGACTCGCAGCACGGGCGCCTCCAGATGGTGGAAGCAGCGCTCGGTGACCCGGGCGGCGATCTCCCCGCCGGGCCCGCCGAAGCCCGTGGACTCGTGGACGACGACCGCGCGGCCGGTGCGGCGCACGGAGGCGCACACCGTCTCGTCGTCGAAGGGGACGAGCGAGCGCAGATCGACGACCTCCAGGTCCCAGCCCTCGGCCCGAGCGGCCTCGGCGGCTTCGAGGCACACCGGTACGGAGGGGCCGTAGGAGATCAAGGTGGCGCTGCGCCGGCCGCCGCCGCCGGGCCTCCGCACCACCGCGCGCCCGATGGGCGGCACCTGCTCGGGGGCGTCGGCCGACCAGTCGTCCTTGGACCAGTACAGCCGCTTGGGCTCGAGGAAGATCACGGGGTCGTCGGAGGCGATGGCGGCGCGCAGTAGCCCGTAGGCGTCGGCGACGGTCGCGGGGGCGACGACTTGGAGGCCGGGGGTGGCCATGTAGTAGATCTCGGAGGAGTCGCTGTGGTGCTCGACGCCGCCGATGCCGCCCCCGTAGGGCACCCGGACGGTGATCGGCATCGGCATCGCGCCCCGGGTGCGGTTGCGCATCCGCGAGACATGGCTGATGAGCTGCTCGAAGGACGGGTAGGCGAAGGCGTCGAACTGCATCTCGACCACGGGCCGCAGCCCGTACATCGCCATGCCCACGGCGGTGCCGAGGATGCCCGCCTCGGCCAGCGGCGTATCCGTACAACGGTCCTCGCCGAACTCCTCGGTGAGCCCGTCGGTGATCCGGAAGACGCCGCCCAGGGTGCCCACGTCCTCGCCGAGGACATGGACGGACGGGTCGGCGGCCATGGCGTCGCGCAGCGCGCGGCCGAGGGCCTGGGCCATGGTGGCGGGCTTACGGGCGGTATCGGCCCCGACGGCGGTGGTCATCACTCCCCCTCCCCGGCGTCCGCGGCCTCGGCGTCGAGCTCGGCGCGCAGCTGGGCCGCCTGCTCGCGCAGCTGGCTGGTCCGGTCGGCGTAGACATGCTCGAAGAGCGCCATGGGGTCCAGGACCGGGTCCTGGTGCATCCGCGTCCGCAGATCGGCGGCGAGCCGCTCCGCGGACTCCCGCGCGGCCCGGATCCCCTCGTCGTCCAGCAGATGGCGGTCCCGCATGGCCTCCTCCAGCAGCGCTATCGGGTCGTGGGCGCGCCATGCCTCGACCTCGGAGTCGGGGCGGTAGCGGGTGGCGTCGTCGGCGTTGGTGTGCGCCTCGATGCGGTAGGTGACCGCCTCCACCAGAGTGGGGCCGCCTCCGCCGCGGGCCCGGCGCACCGCCTCGGCCAGGACCTCGTGGACGGCGGCCGCGTCATTGCCGTCGACGAGACGGCCGGGCATCCCGTATCCGACCGCCTTGTGCGCGAGGGAGGGCGCGGCGGTCTGCTTGGCGAGCGGGACGGAGATCGCGAAGCCGTTGTTCTGGACGAGGAAGACGACCGGGGCGTGCCAGACGGCCGCGAAGTTGAGGGCCTCGTGGAAGTCGCCCTCGCTGGTGCCGCCGTCGCCGACCAGGGCGAGGGCCACCACATCGTCGCCCTTGAGACGGGCGGCGTGGGCGAGGCCGACGGCGTGCGGCAGCTGGGTGGCCAGCGGGGTGCACAGCGGGGCGACGCGGTGGATGTGGGGGTCGTACCCGGAGTGCCAGTCGCCGCGCAGCAGGGTCAGGGCGTCGACGGGGTCGAGCCCGCGGACGACGGCGGCCAGGGTGTCGCGGTAGCTGGGGAAGAGCCAGTCGCGGTCCTCCAGCACCAGCCCGGCCGCGACCTGGCAGGCTTCCTGCCCGGTGGAAGAGGGGTAGACGGCCAGCCGGCCCTGCCGGGTGAGTGCGGTGGCCTGCGTGTTGTACCGGCGGCCGCGCACCAGCTCGCGGTGGAGCCGGGTCAGCAGATCGGGGGAGATGTCGGCGGCAGCGGCGGTGCCCAGCAGCCGGTACGGCTCCGCGTCGGGCAGCAGCGGCGCGGCGTCGACGCGGGGCTCCCAGCCGGGCGGGGGAGTGGGCCGGTAGGCACCGGGCTGCTCAAGGACCGTCATGGTGCGACCTCCTGGGCGTGGCGTACGGCGGGAGGGCGGGGCGTGCCGGGCGGCATCGCCCTCCCCTACCGATTGTTCGGTCGTTGACGCATTTTGGCTACAGGCGGCCCGAGCCTGTGGACAAACGGTTCTGCTCCCCCTGAGATGAAGACAGGACGTCCATGAAGGGGAGGCAGGACGATATGCCGGGCGAACAGATGGCCAATCCGGACGGCAAACCCCAGGCGCGCCCGCTGGACGACATCGACCGCGACATCCTGCGTCTGCTCCAAATGGACGGCCGCGCCTCCATACGCTCCGTGGCCGAGCAGGTGCATGTCTCCCGCGCCAACGCCTACGCCCGGATCAACCGGCTGATCGACGACGGAGTGATCCGTGGCTTCAGCGCCCGGGTGGACCAGGAGCGGGCCGGGCAGGGGGCGTCCGCCTACATCACGCTGAAGATCGTCCAGAACTCCTGGCGCACCGTGCGCGAAGAGCTCCGGCAGCTCCCCGGGGCCACCCACATCGCCCTGGTCAGCGGGGACTTCGATGTGCTGCTACTGGTGCACACCGAGGACAACCGCTCACTGCGCGAGCTGGTCCTCACCCGGATCCAGGCCATACCGGAGGTGCTGAGCACCCGGACGCTGCTGGTCTTCGAGGAGACGGACCTGGACTCGGAGCCGTAGCGGGGCGGGGCCGGGGCCGGGGCCGGGCGTACCGCCCCGCGGATGTCGCGCGTCAGGTCTGGGTGCGCAGGCCCGCGAAGGCCGTACGGATCACGGCCTCGGCCACCTCATGGGAGGTGGCGGCCCCGCCGCGACCCGGCCGGTACCACTCCACAATGGAGTTGATCATGCCGAAGAGCAGCCGGGTCGCCAGCCGGGCGTCCACGTCGGACCGCAGGTCTCCATCGGCCGCCGCCCGCTTGAGCAGCTCGGCCACCTGATGGTCGAACTCCCGGCGCCGCTCCATGGCCCACCGCTCGGTGTCCGTATTGCCCCGGACGCGCAGCAGCAGCGTGACGTAGGGCAGCTCCTCCATCAGCACCTCGGCGGTGCGCCGGGCCACGTGCTCCAGCCGCCCGATCGCCCGTCCCTCGCGCGCGGCGGGCTCCTGGAGGATGCCGAACAGCCCGTCCAGGGCGCGGCTTATGGCCAGCCGGAGCAGCTCCTCCTTGCCCTTCACATGGTGGTAGATGGAGGACTTGGAGATCCCGGCGGCCCGGGACAAGTGCTCCATGGAGGTGCCGTCGTAACCGCGCTCGTTGAACACCTCCACGGCGACCGCGAGCAGCGATTCGGGCGTGTAGGTGTCGCGCTTGGCCATGGGCATGATTAGAGCAGCTTCCCATCGGCGGCCGCACGCCGGATCAGCGCCTGGGAAGGGGCGTAGCGGCCGGTCGGACAGGTGTGGTGGAGATTGCGCAGGGTGTCGCACACCCAGCGGACGCCGAGCGCGCGCCCCCAGGCCAGCGGTCCGCGCGGGTAGTTGACGCCGGTCAGCATGGCGGTGTCGATGTCCTCGGGGCTCGCCACCCCGCGGGCGGCGGCGTCCTCGGCGAAGTCCACCAGCATCGCGACCGTGCGGGCCACGACCATGCCGGGGACGTCCTGGACCACGCTGACCTCCTTACCGAGCGCCTGGAACAGGCCGACCGCGGACCGCAGGGACTCCTCGGGGGCGGCTGTGGACGCCGCCAGGGCGACGCGGGTGGCGGTCCGGTAGTCCAGGGCCAGGTCGAAGCGGACCGACGCGGCGAAGGGGTCGTCGGTGGCGGTCGTACCGTCGGCCAGGGACAGACGGGTGCCGTCGGGCAGGGCGAGATGGGCCCCGATGGTCTCGCCGGTCACCGGGATGCCCGCGGTCCCGACCGGCTCGCGGGTCACCGGGATGCCCGCCGCCTCGATGAGGCCGACCAGCCCTTGCGCGGGTCCCAGGTCGCCGTGGAGGGCGACCTTGCCGGGCGGCTCGCACGGCTCGGCGGTGTGCGGGGCGGGCCGCCCGGCGCCCTCGGAATGGTCGTACCAGCCGTGGCCCGTCTTGCGTCCGTGCCGTCCGGAGGCGACGAGCTGCCGCTGGGCGAGGGACGGGGTGAATTTCGGGTCGTGGAACAGCGCTTCCCACACGGATCGGGTGACGGCCTCGTTCACGTCCTGGCCGATCAGGTCGGTGAGCTCGAAGGGGCCCATCCGGAAGCCGCCGGACTCGCGCAGCACGGCGTCCAGGGTGGCGGGGTCGGCTACGCGCTCCTCGTACGCCCGGAACGCCTCGGCGTAGAAGGGGCGGGCGATCCGGTTGACGATGAACCCGGGGGTGTCGGCGCAGCGCACCGGGGTCTTCCCCCAGGCCGCGACGGTCGCCTGGGCACGGTCGGCGGCGGCCTCGTCCGTGGCGGCGCCGCGCACCACCTCCACCAGCGGCATCAGCGGAGCCGGGTTGAAGAAGTGCAGACCGAGGAGGCGGCCGGGGCGGCGCAGGACGCCCGCGACGG
Source organism: Streptomyces iranensis (assembly GCF_017874715.1). Classification (GTDB taxonomy): domain Bacteria; phylum Actinomycetota; class Actinomycetes; order Streptomycetales; family Streptomycetaceae; genus Streptomyces; species Streptomyces iranensis. The sequence continues at coordinate 18,120 of NZ_JAGGLR010000040.1, forward strand.
CGGTGACGGAGAGGGAGGAGGTGTTGGTGGCGAGCAGACAGCCGTCGGAGACCACCGACTCCAGCGCGGTGAACAACTGCTGCTTGGCGTCGAGTTCCTCCAGGATCGCCTCGACCACCAGCTCCGCCCCGGCCAGGTCCGCGAGGTCGGCGACGGGGGTGAGCCGGCCGAGGGCGGTGTCACGGTCGGCGGCGGTGAGGCGCTCCTTGGCGACCAGCCGGCCGAGCCGGTCCGCGATGGCGTCGGCGGCCCGGGAGGCCCGACCGGGCGCGGCGTCGTAGAGCCGCACCGGATGGCCCGCGGCCAGCGCCACCTGGGCGATCCCCTGGCCCATCGTGCCGGTGCCGACGACGGCGACGAGGCCGACGCGGTCGGTCCCACGGTCGATCGCAGTCATGCCGCAGATCCTTTTCGACGAAGTTGTCCACAGGTTCGCCAGGCCCTCTTGTCCCGACCGATCGTTCGGTTACTCTAACCCTGTCGCCCATTCCAGCCCAGCCCCAGCTCGACGAGGAGTTGGTCAGTCGTGACCGCCGCACTCACCACCGCGCAGTTGACGCAAGAGCACCGCCCCACCCTCGACCAGGCCCTGGAGGCGATCCGTACCCGCGCCTATTGGTCCCCGCACCCCGAGCACCCGAAGGCCTACGGCGGCGAGGGCCAGGGCGGGCGCCCGAGCCTGAGCGTCGCCGAGGGCCAGGCGGCGTTCGAGGCGCTGCGCGGCAAGCGCTTCGAGCTGGACCAGCCGGGCACCGACGGCTGGACGGGCTCCGAGGTCTCTCCGTTCGGAGCGGAGATGGGCATGGAGTATCCGCATCCGGACATCGAGGTGCTCCTCCCGGCGATGCGGGCGGGGATGCCCGCCTGGCGGGATGCCGGCCCCGAGACGCGGGCCATGGTGTGCCTGGAGATCCTGGCCCGGATCGGCGCCCGGTCGCATGAGTTCGCCCAGGCCGTCATGCACACCAGCGGACAGGCGTACATGATGGCGTTCCAGGCCGGCGGCCCCCACGCCCAGGACCGCGGCCTGGAGGCGGTGGCGTACGCGTTCGCCGAGCAGACCCGCACCCCGGGCGCCGCGGACTGGTCCAAGCCGCAGGGCAAGCGCGACCCGCTGCGCCTGCGCAAGACGTTCACGGCCGTCCCGCGCGGTATCGCGCTGCTGATCGGCTGCAACACCTTCCCGACGTGGAACGGCTATCCGGGGCTCTTCGCCTCGCTCGCCACCGGCAATCCGGTGCTGGCCAAGCCGCACCCCCAGGCCGTGCTGCCGCTGGCGCTGACCGTCCAGGTGGCGCGCGAGGTGCTGAAGGAGGCGGGGTTCAGCCCCGATCTGGTGGCGCTGGCCGCCGAGCGGCCGGACGAGGGAATCGCCAAGGTCCTCGCCATCCGCCCCGAGGTCCGCGTCATCGACTACACGGGGTCCACCGCCTTCGGCGACTGGCTGGAGACCCACGCCCGCCAGGCCCAGGTCTTCACGGAGAAGGCGGGGGTCAACACGGTGGTGATCGACTCCACCGACGACTACCAGGGCATGCTCGCCAATCTGGCGTTCTCCCTGTCCCTCTACAGCGGCCAGATGTGCACCACCCCGCAGAATCTGCTGATCCCCCGCGACGGCATCACCACCGACGCCGGTCCCAAGACCTATGACGAGGTGGTGGCCGACCTGGCGGCGGCGGTGGACGGGCTGCTGGGCGACGACGCACGGGCGAGCGCGCTGCTCGGCGCGATCGTGGGCCCCCGGGTCCAGGAGCGGCTGGAGGCCGCCCCCGGCCTGGGCGCGGTCGCCCTGGCCTCCCGCACGGTGACCCACCCCGACTTCCCGGGCGCCACGGTCCGCACACCGCTGATGGTCAAGGCGGACGGCGCGCGGAAGTTCTGGGAAGGGGCGGACGCGGACGCGCCCTATCTGGCCGAGTGCTTCGGCCCGGTCTCCTTCGCCGTCGCCGTCGCCTCCACGGAGGACGCGGTCGCGCTGCTGCGCCGGACCACCCGGGACAAGGGCGCGATGACGGTCGGGGCGTACACCACCTCGCCGGAGGCGGAGCGGCTGATCGAGGAGGCGTGTCTGGAGGAGTGCGCCCAGCTGTCGCTCAATCTGACCGGCGGCGTGTATGTGAACCAGACCGCGGCCTTCTCGGACTTCCACGGCACGGGCGGCAACCCGTCGGCCAACGCCGCGCTGTGCGACGGGGCGTTCGTGGCCGGCCGCTTCCGGATGGTCGAGGTCCGCCGCCCGGCGGAGTAGCGGGCCCAGGGGCGGGGCGGCGCGGGGCGAGTCACCGCACACGCCCCGCCTGGGCACGGCCCCGGACGGGTCGGGCCTGGGCAGGGCGAGCCGGGCCCAAGCGGATCGGCGGGTGCCGGCTGCGGTTCGGTGGCGCCCTGAAGGGGTGCGGACTGAAGGGGCGCGGGCTGAAGGGGCGCGGGCTGAAGGGGCGCGGGGCTGTGCCGATGTGCGGCTCCGCCTCGTGGACGACCGGCCACGACGACGCCGCGGACGATCGACGGCAGGTCAGGGCCCTTCCAGCGGAGCGCTCAGGCCGGGCGGTCGGGGCCGCCCCAGTGGAAGAGGGCCATGGCCACGCTGGTGGCCAGGTTGTAGCTGGACACCTGTGGCCGCATGGGGAGGGCCACCAGCCTCGTGGCCCGCTTCCGCAGCTCCGGCGAGATCCCGTGCCGCTCGGAGCCGAAGGCGAGCAGCGCGTCATCGGGGATGGTCAGGGACCGGATGTCCGCCCCCTCCGGATCCAGGGCGTACAGCGGCCCCTCCGGAAGCGCGTCGCCCGGCAGCCGCTCGACCGCGGTGGCGAAATGCAGCCCGGCGCCCGAGCGCACGGCGTTCGGATGCCAGGGATCGATATCGCCGGTGGTGACCACGCCCGTGACCCCGAACCCGGCGGCGAGCCGGACCACGGCCCCGACATTCCCCAGGTTGCGGGGGTTGTCCAGGACGACCACCGGGGCCTGCCGGGGCCGCCGGGACAGCTCGTCCAGATTCGCCTGACGGCCGCGCCGGACCGCCAGGGCGGCGACCCGGGTGGGATGCACCCTGGGCACCAGATCGCGCAGGGTCCCGGCATCGACCTCCACCAGAAGGTCCGCGATCGCCTCGGTGAGGTCGTCGGCCAGATCCTCGGCGAGTTCCACGGCGGCCGCCTTGTCGCTGGTGACCGCGGCACGCACCGCCGCGCCGAACCGCAGCGCGTGCTTCAGCGCGTGGAAGCCGTCCAGCAGCACGGTGTCGGGGGCCGTCGCGCGCCAGTGCCGTACGGCCCGCGCGGACTCGTCATCGATCATCCCCTCAGCGTACGAGGGTGCCGGCCGGCGATTCCCCGTCGCTCTCCCGCGCTCGCTGCCCCGGCAGCCACACGGCGCGCGCCGCCAGCCGGTCCCGGGCCCGGCCCAGCCGCGCCTCGGCCCAGCGCAGAAAGTTCGTCGGCAGGAAGACCGAGTCCGCGGCGATCACGGCGAGCGAGAAGAAGGGCAGCCCCAGCATCACGGCGATACCGAGGTGCTCCATCATCAGCAGGACGAGCATCGCGTTCTTGGCCCGCCGGTTGAGCAGGGTGAACGGAAAGGCCACCTGGACGATGACCGTGCCGTAGGTCAGCACCATCACCAGTGTGCCGCTGGACGCCATGATGTCGGCCAGCCAGGGCCAGGGTGAGAAGTAGTCCAGATGCAGCGGGTAGTAGAGGGCGGTGCCGTCCTGCCAGCGCGAGCCCTGGATCTTGTACCAGCCGGCCGAGGCGTACAGCAGACACACCTCGGCCATGATCACCAACAGGGCGCCGTTGTGCGCCACGTTGGCGAGCGCGTCCAGGACGGTGCGCGGCTCCCCCGGCGCGTAACGCCTGACGAACCACCATCCGGCCTGGACGAGCCACAGCCCCCACAGGACGGTGGACCAGCCCAGCCCAGGCAGCGGGCCATCGGCGGTCAGGGAGAGCCGGGCCTCGGTGAACAGCTGCGCCCAGAGCAGGGCGGTCCCGGTGACAGCCCACAGCACGATTCCGGTGGTGTCGCGCGGCGGCCATTGGCGGTCCGCGCGCCGGGCCGCCCGGCGCGCGTCCAGGGACCACATCCGACCGCACCGGGTCAGCACCAGGTACATCGACATGAGATGGATGAGGTTGTCGCCGCCGTCCCCCACGAAGATGCTGCGGTTCTGCAGCGACAGCACCCCGATCATGAACAGCACGGACATGGTGCGGGTGCGCCAGCCCACCAGCAGCAGCGCGCTGGAGATGATGGCGAGGGCGTAGACGATCTCGAACCACACCGTGCTGTCGGACCACATGAGCGCGGTGAAGGCGCGGTTGCCGTCGATCAGCCGCGCGGCCATCTCCCAGTTCCACGGGCCGTCCGGCCCGTACAGCTCCCGGCGGTGGGGCCATTCGCGCAGCAGGAAGAGCAGCCAGGTGAAGGAGAAGCCGATGCGTACGACGGCGCTCTGCCGGGGGCCGAGCGCGGACGCGGTGACGCGCGTGTAGCCACGTGCCACGGCGGTCTGGAGGCGGGCGGAGGGGGTCACCGGCGCTTCGCCTCCGGGAGGTCATCGGAGGTCACGGTCCACCACGGCAGCGTGCGGTAGACCGTCTTGGTGTCGATCTTCTCGTCGCTCCAGGACGGCGGGGCCACCGGAGTGGTCGCGGAGCGCACCTGTATTCGCTCCACGGTGCCGCCGTCCTCCTCGCGGCCGAGGCGGAGCATCACGATCCGGCGGATGTACTGCTCGGAGAGGTTGCCGCGCATCCCCTGCGGCCGCTCCCGCACGTCATGCGAGCCGACGTAGAACTCCCAGCCGCGGCGCAGCTCGTTCTGCTGGGTGTGGCTGGGCAGCGGGTTGTGGTGGATGGCCGCGCCGTCCTGGGCCGAGAGGTCGCGCCAGCCGGTGGTCGCGGTGCCGCCGTCGGGGGTGCGGATCTCGGCGCGGGCCTGGACGGCGATGTTCTGCTGGAGCGGGTTGGGGGCGAAGAGCTTCCAGACCCGTTCGAACTCCGGATAGACGTAGTCGTCTATCGCCGCGCCGTGCCGCTTGGTGAGGGTGTTGGGCGGTGAGACGTTCAGGAAGGCCGCCGAGAGATGGATCGCGGCGGCGACCGCGGCCACCGCGATGGCCACCGCGATGATCAGCTGTGCGGGCAGGGAGAGCGCGGTGAGCGGTTCCGCCGCGTCGCCGTCCGGCGCCGGTTCCGCCGGTTCCGATTCCCCGGGCTCCGGTCCCGTCGGCTCCCGTTCCGCCGGTTCCGGCTCCGTGTCCGCCATACCCCGCCCCGCTCCCGATGGTCCAGGTCTTCGCGCACGCCGGTCGGCCGCGCCCCCCGTGGCCCCCACGCCCCCGGCACCGTACCGATGCGGGACCACTCGGCACAGCGTCCTCAGCGTTATCCACAGGGTTGACACCCTACGTTCCTCAGCACACCATTGAACCGAACGATCGGTCGGTCGGCTGGCCGGTCGGCGGAGACGAATGGCGGAGGGGCTTCGCATGACGACGATGGCGGCGGACGCGGGAGCGTACGAGGCGGTGTTCGACGCCGCCCTGGCCGCGGACGAGCGCATCGAGCCGCGTGACTGGATGCCCGACGAGTACCGGGCCACGCTGGTGCGGCAGATGGCCCAGCACGCCCACTCCGAGATCATCGGCATGCAGCCGGAGGCGAACTGGATCACCCGCGCCCCCTCGCTGCGGCGCAAGGCGATCCTGATGGCCAAGGTCCAGGACGAGGCGGGCCACGGCCTGTATCTCTACAGCGCGGCGGAGACCCTGGGCACCAGCCGGGACGAGCTGCTGGACAAGCTCCACAGCGGCCGCCAGAAGTACTCCTCGATCTTCAACTACCCCACGCTGACCTGGGCCGACGTCGGCGCCATCGGCTGGCTGGTGGACGGCGCCGCGATCACCAACCAGGTCCCGCTGTGCCGCTGCTCCTACGGGCCCTACGCGCGGGCCATGGTCCGCATCTGCAAGGAGGAGTCCTTCCACCAGCGCCAGGGGTATGAGCTGCTGCTGGCCCTGAGCCGGGGCACCGAGGCCCAGCACGCCATGGCGCAGGACGCGGTGGACCGCTGGTGGTGGCCGTCGCTGATGATGTTCGGCCCGCCCGACGACGCCTCGGCCCACTCCGCGCAGTCCATGGCCTGGAAGATCAAGCGCCACTCCAATGACGAGCTGCGCCAGCGCTTCGTCGACATCTGCGTTCCCCAGGCCGAATCCCTCGGCCTCACCCTCCCCGACCCCGAGCTGCGGTGGAGCGAGGAGCGGGGGCATTACGACTTCGGCCCGATCGACTGGGACGAGTTCCGCGAGGTGCTGCGGGGAAACGGGCCGTGCAACGCCCAGCGGATCACCCAGCGGCGCCGGGCCCATGAGGAAGGCGCCTGGGTGCGCGAGGCGGCCGCGGCGTACGCGGCCAAGCACGGGAAGGCACAGGCATGAGCGGCAGCCCGACCACCGAGTGGCCGCTGTGGGAGGTGTTCGTCCGCAGCAGGCGCGGACTGTCGCACACCCACGCCGGATCCCTCCACGCCCCGGACGCGGAGATGGCCCTGCGGAACGCACGGGATCTGTACACCCGCCGCTCCGAGGGCGTCTCGATCTGGGTGGTGCCGTCCGCCGAGATCACCGCCTCCTCCCCGGACGAGCGGGATCCGTTCTTCGAGCCGGCCGCCGACAAGCCCTACCGCCACCCCACCTTCTACGCGATCCCGGAAGGGGTGCGGCACCTATGACCGCGGCCCTCGCCCTGGGCGACGACGCGCTGGTGCTCTCCCACCGGCTGGGGGAGTGGGCCGGGCAGGCGCCCGTGCTGGAGGAGGAGGTCGCGCTCGCCAATATCGCCCTCGACCTGCTCGGCCAGGCCCGGGTGCTGCTCTCGCTCGCCGGCGACGAGGACGAGCTGGCGTATCTGCGCGAGGAGCGGGCGTTCCGCAACGTCCAGCTGGTAGAGCAGCCCAACGGGGACTTCGCCCGGACCATCGCCCGCCAGCTCTACTTCTCCACCTACCAGGAGCTGCTGTACGAGCGGCTGGCGCGTGGCTCCGGCCCCTTCGCCCCGCTCGCCGCCAAGGCGGTCAAGGAGGTGGCCTACCACCGCGACCACGCCGAGCACTGGACCCTGCGGCTCGGCGACGGCACGGACGAGAGCCATGAGCGGATGCGGCACGGGCTGGACGCGCTCTGGCGGTTCACCGGTGAGCTCTTCGAGCCGGTCGAGGGGTGCGAGGTGGAGTGGAGCACCCTGCACGACGCCTGGCTGACCCGGATCACCTCGGTCCTGGAGCGCGCCACCCTGACGGTGCCCGAGGGGCCGCGGCGCGGCGGCTGGGCGGCCGGCGCGGGGCGGCAGGGCATCCACAGCGAGCCGTTCGGCCGGATGCTCGCCGAGATGCAGCATCTGCACCGCAGCCACCCGGGGGCGACATGGTGACGCCCACGCCCCCCGCTGCGTCCACTCCCCCCGCGCCCGGCGCCACCCTCACCCCGCTCGAGGAGGAGTTGCTTCGGCTGGCCGGATCCGTGCCGGACCCGGAGCTGCCCATGGTGTCCCTGGCCGAGCTGGGGGTGATGCGCGGGCTGCGGCTGCTGGGGCCGGGCCGGGTCGAGGTCGAGCTGACCCCCACCTACACCGGCTGCCCGGCGCTGGAGTCGATGGCCACCGATATCGAGCGGTTGCTCCATGACCATGGCGTGCCCGAGGTCGCCGTGCGCACGGTCCTCTCCCCGCCCTGGACCACGGACGCGATCAGCGCCGAGGGCCGCCGCAAGCTGGCGGAGTCCGGCATAGCGCCGCCCGCACCGCTCGACGCGACGGCGGGCGGTCCGGTTCCGGTCGCCCTGGCGGTGCGCTGTCCGCACTGCGGCTCGACCGAGACCGAGCTGCTCAGCCGCTTCTCCTCCACCGCCTGCAAGGCGCTGCGCCGCTGCGCGGCCTGCGGCGAACCGTTCGACCACTTCAAGGAGTTGTGATGGCCGCGGAGGCGGTGAAGCGGGTCACGTCCCGCCACGGCGCGTTCCACCCGCTGCGGGTGGCCGCGGTCGACCGGCTCACCGATGACGCGGTGGCGGTCACCCTCCTGGTGCCGCCCGCGCTGCGGGAGACGTTCCGCTTCGCGGCGGGGCAGCACATCGCGGTGCGCCGGTCCGCCGAGGGCGCGGAGATCCGCCGGACGTACTCGATCTGCACCCCGGCCCCGGGCGCGGAGGGCCCGGAGTTCCTGCGGATCGGGGTGCGGCTGGTCGAGGGCGGTGAGTTCTCGACCTATGCCCTCAAGGAGCTGGCGGTGGGCGAGGTCATGGAGGTGATGGCTCCGGCCGGCCGTTTCGCCCTGGAGCCCCGCCCCGGTCACTTCGCGGCGGTCGTCGGCGGCAGCGGAATCACCCCCGTGCTGTCCATCGCCGCCACACTGCTCAGCCGGCAGCCCGAGGCGCGTTTCTGCCTGATCCGCAGCGACCGCACCGCGGCCTCGACGATGTTCCTGGAGGAGGTCGCCGACCTCAAGGACCGCTGGCCCGACCGGTTCCAGCTGGTGTGCGCGCTCTCCCGCGAGGAGCAGCAGGCCGGGCTGGTCTCCGGGCGGCTCGACGAGGAGCGGCTGACCGGGCTGCTGCCGGCGCTGCTGCCGGTCGCCTCGGTGGACGGCTGGTTCCTGTGCGGGCCCTACGGTCTGGTGCGCGCCGCCGAGCGGGCGCTGCGGGGCCTCGGGGTCTCCCGCGACCGGGTCCACCAGGAGATCTTCCATGTGGACGCCGCCCCCGCCGAGGGCGTCCCCATAGCGGGCGCGGCCCTGGCCGCCTCGCACAGCTCGGTCACGGCGACCCTGGACGGCCGCTCGGGCACCTGGCCGGTCCAGGACGGGGAGCCGCTGCTGGAGACCGTGCTGCGCAATCGGTCCGACGCGCCGTACGCGTGCAAGGGCGGGGTCTGCGGCACCTGCCGGGCCTTCCTGGTCTCCGGCCAGGTGCGGATGGACCGGAACTTCGCGCTGGAGCCCGACGAGCTGGAGGCGGGCTATGTGCTGGCCTGTCAGTCCCACCCGGTGGGCGAGCGGGTGGAGCTGGACTTCGACCGCTGACGGGCCCGGCGCGGCACCGGCGTTCCCTTCTTGTAGAACCTGTTCTATCTTGACGGGCCGTCAGACATAGCCGCGGCGCGGGAGGTACGGACAGTGGACTTCACCTTCACCGAGGAGCAGCAGGCGGCCGTCGAGGCGGCGAAGGCCGTCCTCTCCTCCGTCACGCCGGACAGCGTGCCCAGCCCCGCGCTGACCGCGGGCGCCGTCGCCGACGACCTAGACCGCACGCTGTGGCGGAAGCTCGCCGAGGGCGATCTGCTGGGCCTGACCCTCGACCCCCGGCACGGCGGCTCGGGGCTGGACCCGCTCGCCCTCTGCCTGGTGCTGCGGGAATGCGGCCGGGTGCTGGCCCGGGTGCCGCTGCTGGAGTCCAGCGCCGCCGCACTGGCCGTGCAGCGCTACGGCGGGGACGAGCTGTGTGCCGATGTGCTGCCCCGGGCCGCCCGCGGCGAGCTGGTCCTCACCGCGGCCTCCAGCGGCCGCACCGGCCATGGCCCGGCCGAACTCGCCGTCCAGGCACGGCGGAACGGCGAGGGCTGGGTGCTGGACGGCGCCCAGACCGCGGTCCCCTGGGCCCATGGCGCCGATCGCGTGCTGATCCCGGCCCACACCGGTGAGGGCGGTACGGTCCTCGCCCTGGTCCCCCGCGACCATGAGGGCGTCGCCCTCGAGGAGCAGATCTCCACCAGCGGTGAGCGACAGGCCGAGGTCCGGCTGGACGGGGTGCGGCTCGCCGACCGCGAAGTGCTGACCGCGGACGGCGCCTGGGAGTGGCTGCGCGATCTCCTCACCACCGGCACCTGCGCCCTCGCCCTGGGCATCGGCTCGGCGGTGCTGGACCTCACCAGCTCGTATGTGAGCAAGCGCGAGCAGTTCGGCTTCCCGCTCGCCACCTTCCAGGCGGTCGCCGTGCAGACCGCCGACCGCTATATCGATCTGCGGGCCATGGAGGCCACACTGTGGCAGGCGGCCTGGCGGCTGTCCCTGGACGAGGAGCGGCCCACGGTGAGCGGGCCGCTGCCCATCACGGGGGACGTCGCCGTGGCCAAGATCTGGGCCGCCGAGGGCGTGCGCCGCGTCGTCCAGACCGCCCAGCATCTGCACGGCGGCTTCGGCGCGGTCACCGACTACCCCCTGCACCGCTATCACGCCTGGGGCAAGCAGCTGGAGCTCTCGCTGGGGTCCGCCGCCGCCCATGAGGAGGCACTGGGCGAACTCCTCGCCGCCCACCCCCTCGGCTGATCGCCCGCCGCTCGGCCGGCCGCCCAGCCCTCGGCCGAGCGGCGCGCCCCGCCGATCAGCAGGGAAAGATCAGCGGGGAAGATCAGTAGGGAATCTTCTAGAGCACAAAGGCCCCTTCGGCGGTGCCGTCGGGGCCGCTCACCATCGGACGGCCCGCCGCGTCCCAGGCGAGCATCCCGCCGTCCACATTCACCGCGTCCAGCCCCTGCGCGACCAGATACTGCGTCACCTGCGCGGAGCGGCCGCCGACCCGGCACATCACATGCACCCGGTGTTCCTCGCCGGCCGCCGCGGTCAGCTCGTCGAACCGCGCCACGACCTGGCCCATCGGGATGTGCAGCGCGCCCTCGACATGCCCGGCCGCCCACTCGTCGTCCTCCCGGACGTCCAGCAGAAGGCCATCGGCCGGTACCGCCGCCGCCTCCACCTGAGGAAGCTGGGCAAAATGCATCGAACACACCTCTCACACGACATCGGCAGCTGCGGCAAACCTACTACCGCTACCGCGCCAGCTCCGCGAGCCGGGCCTCCTTCTCCGAGGCCTGGGCCAACAGCTGCTCGGCGATCTCGTCCAGCAGCGCATCGGGGTCCTCGGGCGCCATCTTGATCATCGCACCGATCGCGCTCGACTCCAGCTCCGCGGCGACCGCGGCCAGCATCTCCTTGCGCTCGGCCAGCCACTCCAGCCGGGCGTACAGCTCCTCGCTGCGGCTCGCCCGCCGCTCCGGCGGCGGCGGACCGGCCTCCCACTCCTCGGCCAGCGCCCGCAGCGCCTCCTCGTCCCCGGCCGCGTACGCCGCGTTGACCCGCACGATGAAGGCACCGCGCCGCTCCCGCTCGGCCTCCTCCTCGGCCAGATCCGGATGGGCCTTACGGGCCAGCTCCCGGTAGATCCGGCGGGCCTCCTCGCTCGGCCGTACCCGCGGCGGCGGCTGCACGGGCCGCTCGGTGAGCATCGCCGCCGCCTCCGGCGAGAGCCCCTCCGAGTCCATCCAGCCGTGGAACAGCTCCTCCACGCCCGGCATCGGCTGCACCAGCCCCCGGGCCTCACGGGCCTTGCGGAGGTCCTCCGGATCGCCGGTACGGGCCGCGAGCGCCTCGGCGATCAGCGCGTCCAACTCGTCGAGGCGCGAGTACATCGGCCCGAGCCGCTGGTGGTGCAACCGGGAGAAGTTCTCCACCTCCACCCGGAAGGTCTCCACCGCTATCTCGAACTCGATCAGCGCCTGCTCGGCCGCGCGCACCGCCCGCTCCAGCCGCTCGGCGGCCTGAGTCTCCTCCTGCGACCGGTCGTGCGACTCCGCCTGGGGCTCCGCGTCCGACATCGACTGCCGTGCCTGCTGCTGCGCTTCCGGATTCGTCACCCGCTCAGACTACGTCCGGCGCTGATCGGCGACGGAGGTCACACCCCCACCCGCGCCTCACACCCCCATCTCGGCCGCTATCCGTCCATTGCGCACCGCCATGACCAGTGCGGAGTGATCCGCTTCCGTGCGATCCGCGTATGCCACCGCGAAGGCGGCCACCGCCTCGTCCAGCTCCTCCCCCTTGCCGCAGTAACCGGCCAGCATCCGGGGGTCCGCGCTGTGGGAGTGCGCCCGAGCCAGCAGGGCACCGGTCATCCGCCCGTAGTCGTCCATCTGGTCCGCGGCCAGGGCCGCCGGGTCCACGCTTCCCTTGCGATTGCGGAACTGCCGCACCTGGTAATGCCGCCCCCGCACCGTGGTCCACCCCAGCAGGATGTCGCTGACCACCTGCATCCGCTTCTGGCCGAGCACCACCCGCCGCCCCTCGTGTGTGACATCCGGCACCTCGAAGCCGGCCTTCGCCAGATGCGGCAGCAGCGCGGAGGGGCGCGCCTCCTTCACCTGGAGCACCAGCGGCTCGCCCCGGTGGTCGAGCAGCAGCACCACATAGGAGCGGGTGCCCACACTGCCCGTGCCGACGACCCGGAACGCCACATCGTGCACCTCGTACCGCGAGAGCAGCGGCAGCCGGTCCTCCGGCAGCGTGCCCAGATACCCGGCGAGCGACGAGGCCACCGCCGCCGCCTCCTCGTCCGGCACCCTCCGCAGCACCGGCGGCGCGTCCACGAAGCGCCTGGCCTCCGGCCGGCCGGATGACCCCTCCTCGCCCGGCACGGGCTCGGTGGACCGGGCGGCGTACCGCGCGCTGGTGTTCCGCCGGGCCTTCTCGGAGATCCGCTCCAGCGTGCCCACCAGGTCCTTGGCGTCCGTGTGGGAGACCAGCTCCTCGTCCGCGATCGCGTTCCACGCCTCCGTCGACGGGAGCTTGGCCAGCAGCCGCACCGTGCGCCGATAGGCGCCCACCGCGTCCCGGGCGGCCGCCCGGCAGGTGTCCTCGTCGGCGCCCGCCTCCCGGCCGGCCAGCACCAGCGAGACCGCGAGCCGTTTCACATCCCACTCCCACGGACCGTGGACGGTCTCGTCGAAGTCATTGAGGTCGATGGTCAAGCCACCGCGCGCATCCCCGTAGATCCCGAAGTTGGCGGCATGGGCATCGCCACACAGCTGGGCCCCGATACCCGTCACCGGCGTGGTCGTGAGGTCGTGCGCCATCAGCCCGGCGGCCCCGCGCAGAAAGGAGAAGGGGTTCGCGGCCATCCGCCCGACCCGGATCGGGGTGAGCTCCGGCAGCCGCCCGGCGTTGGACCGCTCGACCGCCGCCACCGGATCCGGCCGCCCGGTGCCCCTCGGCGGCTCGGCATGCGCCGAGCGCGGCACGCTCTTGCGCAGCGCCTTGCCCTGCTGCCGGGGAGAGGGGCCCTCACCGTGCCACACGGCGAAGCCCGGAACCGACGGCAGCCGCCGGGCCGCCCCGCCCGCTCCACCCCCGCCGCTCGGCCCCCGCTCGCCGCCGCCGTCACCCCGGCCGCTCGCTCCGGCTCGGCCGCCCTCGCCGCTTCCGTCGCCCTCAACGCTCCGGTCGTCCGTCATCGCGCCCCCGCCCTTCTCGCACACGACATCGACTGAATCGACTGAGCCGACCGTACCCCCTGTCGCCCCACCCCGTCAGAGCCTGTGGAAAACCTTGACGATCATGGCGAAACCCCAGATCAGAAGGCGGGCCCCAGACCGGAAGGCGGGCCCCAGACCGCAGGCCGGGCCCAGACCGGAAGCCGGCCCAGACCGGAAGCGAACGCCCGGTCAGAATCCGGGCCCGATTCAGAACGTGATCCGGCTCAGCCCCGGAACTGCTCCGGGCAGTCCTCGCCGCCCGAGGGCAGGTGGTTCTCCGCCCACCGCGACAGCTCCTTCAGCGCGGGCTCCAGCGCGTTCCCCGCGTCCGTCAGCCGGTAGGCCACCCGCAGCGGCGGCCCGGCGTCGACCTCCCGCACCACCAGGCCCGCCGTGGTGAGCTCGGTGAGCCGGTCCGACAGCATCCGTTCGCTGATCCCTGGAATGGCCCGCCGCAGGTCGGCGAAGTACGCCCCCTGCTCCGTCAGCACGGCCACGATCAACCCCGTCCATCGCTTGCCGAACAGCTCGAAGAACCGCGTCATCTCGCCGTCGACCTGCTTGCAGGCCTGCTCGTTGTGGTCCCCACGATCCTTCGCCATGGAATACAGACTACTGCGTTCTGGTTCGGGACTACGAAAAAGTAAGCTACTGTGCCTTCTGTAGGTACGTAGGTATTACTGGCTCCTTCCCGAGCCTTGTCATTGGAGGCATCCATGCCGACTCTTCTGCACCTCGACACCTCCGTCTTCCCCGGCGAAGCCTCCGCTTCCCGCTCGGTCACGGCCACCTTCCGCAAGGAATGGGAAGCCCAGCACCCGAACGGCACGGTGATCTATCGCGACCTGGCCGCCGAGCCGCTGCCGCACCTGGACGGCCTCGCGGCCGCCGCCGGTTTCGCCGCTCCCGACCAGCGCTCCCCCGAGCAGCACACCGCCTTCGCCCTGCGGGAGACCCTTGCGGGCGAGCTCGAGCAGGCCGATGTGGTCCTGATCGGCGCCCCCATGTACAACTTCACGATTCCCTCCACCCTCAAGGCGTGGCTGGACCACGTGATCATCATGGGCCGCACCGCGGGCGCCGAGCAGACCACCACCTCGGGCACCCCGACGATCGTCGTCGCCAGCCGTGGCGGCGGTTACGGCCCGGGTACCCCGCGGGAGAGCTTCGAGTTCGTGACGAACTACCTCGGGAAGGCCCTGGGCGACGGCCTCGGCCTCGATGTCACCTTCGTTGTGCCGGAACTCACGTTGGCCCGCAGCAATCCGGCCATGGCCGACCTGGTCGAGCTCTCGGACGCCTCCAAGGCGAAGGCCCACGAGGACGTCGCGGCCAAGGCCAAGGAGCTCGCCACGCGCTTCGCCGCCGCCTGATCCGGCCGATCAGCCCGACCCGCCTGATCCGGTCCCACCGGACATCCGGTCCCACCGGACATCAGACCGCAGGGGCCTCCTCTTCCCGGGAGGCCCCTGCCACTTGCCCGGGAGGCCCTGCCGCTCGGACACCCGGGAGGCCGTCCGGGAGACCCCGGAGGCCCCCGCCGCGAACGCGAAGCCGCCCCGCACGCGCGAAGCCGCCACAAACGCGAAGCGGGCCCCTCCGAGCGACTTTCGTCACTCCGGAGAGACCCGCTCCGACTGGTGCGCGAGGGGGGAGTTGAACCCCCACGCCCTTTCGGGCACTGGAACCTGAATCCAGCGCGTCTGCCTATTCCGCCACCCGCGCATGGGTGCTGCCGTCCGGCCACTCTCCCCGCTCCCCGGCCCGATCTTCTTGATCCATCCGGTTCGTGTGGAGCGCCTTTCGACATCCAGAACATTAGCACGCCCCTCGGGGTGCAATCACACCCGTTACCGAGGCCCCCGCCCCCACCCGTCCGTAGAGCGTCACGGTTGCGGGACACTGTCGTCAGGGCACCTCTACGATCCCTGTGAGAGGTGACACTGCTCCACAGGGCCAGGAAGGGGAACCACCCGATTTCCCTACGCGTGGATACGATCAGTAAGCAGTACCAGGACGACCCAGAGCACGACTGAGGAAGGAGGTGCCCGGTGGGAGTACTGAAACGCTTCGAGCAGCGTCTCGAGGGCCTCGTGAACGGCACCTTCGCCAAGGTGTTCAAGTCCGAGGTCCAGCCGGTGGAGATCGCCGGCGCGCTCCAGCGCGAGTGCGACAACAACGCCACGATCTGGAACCGCGACCGGACGGTCGTCCCCAACGACTTCATCGTCGAGCTGAGCGCGCCCGACTACGAGCGGCTCAGCCCGTATTCCGGGCAGCTCGGCGACGAGCTGGCCGGTATGGTCCGCGACTACGCCAAGCAGCAGCGATACACCTTCATGGGCGCCATCAAGGTGCATCTGCAGAAGGCCGAGGACCTCGACACCGGCCTGTACCGGGTGCGCAGCCGGACCCTGGCCTCCAGCGAGTCCCAGAGCCCGGAGCAGGCGCCGGGCCGCGCCGGTGCCGGAGCCGGAGCGGCCCCGCAGCAGCGCCCCGGCGGTTACGGCTACCCCGCCCAGCCCGCCGGTGCCCCGCCGATGCCGTCCGCGCCCCCCGGCGCCCGTCCGGCGCCCCGCGGCGGCGGAGCGGCGGCCGGGGGCGGAGCCCAGCCGCAGGGTCAGACCCGCCGCTGGATCGAGATCAACGGCACCCGCCACCAGATCTCCCGGCCCACGCTCGTCCTGGGCCGCTCCACCGACGCTGACGTGCGGATCGACGATCCCGGTGTCTCCCGCAGACACTGCGAGATCCGGGTCGGAACCCCACCGACCGTCCAGGATCTCGGGTCGACGAACGGCATCGTGGTGGACGGACAGCACACCACGCGCGCTACGCTCCGCGACGGCTCGCGGATCGTCGTGGGCAGCACCACCATCGTTTACCGGCAAGCCGAAGGGTGAAGCGGGGGCAATGTCAGAGCTGACCCTCACGGTCATGCGGTTGGGTTTCCTCGCCGTACTGTGGCTGTTCGTCATCGTGGCCGTCCAGGTCATCCGCAGCGACCTGTTCGGGACCCGCGTGACCCAGCGCGGTTCGGCGCGGCGCGGCGCCCCCGACCGGCCGCAAGCGCAGCAACAGCAGCAGCAGCGGCAGCAGAGCGCGCCGCCGCCGCAGCGCCAGCAGTCCGGGGGCCGCGGCCGCCGCGGTGCCCCCACCAAGCTGGTGGTCTCCGAGGGCACGCTCACCGGGACCACGGTCGCCCTGCAGGGACAGACCATCACCCTCGGCCGTGCGCACGATTCAACAATCGTGCTGGACGACGACTACGCCTCCAGCCGGCATGCCAGGATCTACCCGGACCGTGACGGCCAGTGGATCGTCGAGGATCTCGGGTCCACCAACGGCACCTATCTCGACCGGACCCGGCTCACCACACCGACACCGATTCCGCTGGGTGCGCCGATCCGTATCGGCAAGACCGTCATCGAGCTGCGGAAGTAGTAGGACCATGACGACCGGAGGGTGGGCAGCGTGGTTGGCAAGGGGCTGTACCCGGAGCCGACGGGCGAGGTGCGCATGAGTCTGTCACTGCGTTTCGCGGCCGGATCGCACAAGGGCATGATCCGGGAGGGCAACGAGGACTCCGGCTATGCCGGTCCCCGGCTGCTCGCGATCGCCGACGGCATGGGTGGCCAGGCCGCCGGCGAGGTCGCCAGCTCCGAGGTGATCTCCACCCTCGTCCAGCTCGACGACGACGTCCCGGGCTCGGACATCCTGACGTCCCTCGGCACTGCCGTGCAGCGGGCCAATGATCAGCTGCGCGTCATGGTCGAGGAGGACCCGCAGCTGGAGGGCATGGGCACCACGCTCACCGCCCTGCTGTGGACCGGCCAGCGGCTCGGTCTGGTGCATGTCGGCGACTCTCGCGCGTATCTGCTGCGCGACGGGGTGCTCACCCAGATCACCCAGGACCACACCTGGGTGCAGCGCCTGGTCGACGAGGGCCGGATCACCGAGGAGGAGGCGGGCACCCACCCGCAGCGCTCCCTGCTGATGCGCGCGCTGGGCAGCGGCGACCACGTCGAGCCCGATCTGTCCATCCGCGAGGTCCGGGCCGGTGACCGCTATCTGATCTGCTCCGACGGCCTGTCCGGCGTCGTGAGCCACCAGACCCTCGAGGACACCCTCGCCAACTACCAGGGCCCGCACGAGACCGTGCAGGACCTGATCCAGCTCGCGCTGCGCGGCGGCGGCCCCGACAACATCACCTGCATCGTCGCCGACGTCCTGGACGTCGACGGCGCCGACACCCTCGCCGCCCAGCTCAACGACACCCCCGTGATCGTGGGCGCGGTCGCCGAGAACCAGATCCCGCTCGGGGACGGCGGCGCCGCGCACACCCCCGCGGGCCGGGCCGCCGAGCTCGGCCGGTCCGTACCGCCGCAGCAGGGCGACGCGCACGGCGGCTTCGGACCGCCCGGCAGCGGCGATCCGGCCATCGGCGGTATGCCGCAGGGCAGTTACGGCGACTACGCCGACGGCAACCTCACCAAGAAGGGCGGCCGCAAGACATGGGCCAAGCGGTCGCTCTTCATCGTGCTCGGCCTCGCCGTGATCGGTGGCGGCCTCTACGGCGGCTATCGCTGGACCCAGACGCAGTACTACGTGAGCTCCAACGGCGGCCATGTCGCGATCTACCAGGGCATCAGCCAGGATCTGGCCTGGATCAAGCTCAACAAGGTCCATGAGGACCACCCCGAGATCGAACTCAAGTACCTCCCGGCCGACCAGCGCGACCGTGTGGAGGACACCATCACGGTCAGCGGACTGGGCCAGGCCCAGGACAAGACCAAGGACCTCGCCACCCTCGCCGGCGCCTGCAAGAAGGCCGATGCCCAGGAGAAGGCCGAGGAGAGCCAGAAGGACCTCACCGGCGGCGACAAGGGCAAGGGCGACAAGTCGCCCAGCGGCGGTGGATCCAGCAGCGCCGACCCGTCCGGGAGCAGCAGCGGCAAGCCCGGGGACCAGAAGAACGAGAACCAGCTCGGGGCGCAAGCCGCCAAGGCCACCACCAAGCCCACGCCGACGACGTCTCCCACTCCGAAGCCCGGCCCCACCCTCTCGGAGGAGGAGAAGAAGTTGGTCCCGCAGTGCAGCAGCACCCAGCAGTGAAGCCGTAAGGGGCCGTCCACCCATGAGCAGTAGTACGACCAACACGACGACGATCAGTACGGCCGGGCCGCCGAGCAGGCGGAACACCGAGCTGGCCATGCTCGTCTTCGCGGTGATCATTCCGGTCTTCGCCTACGCCAACGCGGGCCTGGCGCTCAGCGACGAGATGCCCTCCGGCATGCTCAGCTACGGCCTCGGGCTCGGTCTGCTGGCCGCCGTCGGCCATCTGGTGGTCCGGAAGTTCGCGCCGTACGCGGACCCGCTGCTGCTGCCGATCGCCACGCTCCTCAACGGGCTGGGTCTGGTGCTGATCTGGCGGCTGGACCAGTCCCGGCGGCTGGCCCAGCGGGCGAAGGACGCGGGCATGGCCTTCGCACCCTCGGCCCCCAACCAGCTGATCTACTCGGCACTGGGCGTCGCCCTCTTCGTCGGCGTCCTGATCCTGCTCAAGGACCACCGCATCCTCCAGCGCTACACCTACATCTCCATGGTGGTGGCGCTGATCCTGCTGATCCTTCCGATGTTCTTCCCGGCGCGTTTCGGCGCCCGCATCTGGATCACCCTGGGCAGCTTCTCGATCCAGCCCGGTGAGTTCGCCAAGATCATCATCGCCGTGTTCTTCTCCGGCTATCTGATGGTCAAGCGGGACGCGCTCGCCCTGGCCAGCCGCCGCTTCATGGGGCTGTACCTGCCGCGCGGCCGCGACCTCGGCCCGATCCTGGTGGTCTGGGGGATGAGCATCCTCATCCTGGTGTTCGAGACCGACCTGGGCACCTCGCTGCTGTTCTTCGGCCTCTTCGTCGTGATGCTGTACGTCGCCACCGAGCGGACCAGCTGGATCGTCTTCGGTCTGCTGATGTCCGCGGCCGGCGCGGTCGGCGTCGCCACCTTCGAGCCGCACGTCCAGTCGCGTGTGGACGCCTGGCTCCAGCCCTTCGAGGTGGCCAAGAACGGAGGCAGTGACCAGATCGCCCAGGCGCTGATGGCCTTCGGCTCCGGCGGCGTCTTCGGCACCGGCCTCGGCCAGGGCAACTCCGACCTCATCGGCTTCGCCGCCAACTCCGACTTCATCCTGGCCACCGTCGGCGAGGAGCTCGGGCTCGCGGGCACGATGGGGCTCCTGCTGCTGTACGGCCTGATCGTGGAGCGCGGTGTGCGCACCGCCCTCGCCGCCCGTGACCCCTTCGGCAAGCTGCTGGCCATCGGCCTGTCCGCGGCCTTCGCCATCCAGGTCTTCGTCGTCGCGGGCGGTGTGATGGGCCTCATCCCGCTGACCGGTATGACCATGCCGTTCATCGCGCAGGGTGGTTCGTCCGTCATCGCCAACTGGGCACTCGTCGCCATTCTGATCAAGGTCAGCGACACCGCGCGCCGCCCGGCGCCGGCGCCCGCCCCCACCACTGACGCCGAGATGACCCAGGTGGTCCGACCGTGAACAAGCCCCTGCGCCGAATCGCGATCTTCTGCGGACTCCTCGTCCTCGCCCTGCTGGTGCGGGACAACTGGATCCAGTACGTCCAGGCCGACGAGCTGAAGAACCGCGACGGAAACCACCGGGTTCTGATCGCCCGTTACAGCCAGCCGCGCGGCAACATCATCGTCGACGGCCAGCCGATCACCGGATCCGCCGAGACCAACGGCATCGACTTCAAGTACAAGCGCACCTACAAGGACGGCCCCATGTGGGCGCCGGTCACGGGTTACGCCTCGCAGGCGTACGACGCCAACCAGATCGAGAAGATCGAGGACGGCATCCTTACGGGCAACGACGACCGCCTCTTCTTCAACCGGACGATCGACATGATCACTGGCAAGAAGCAGAAGGGCGGCGACGTCATCACCACCCTGAACCGCAAGGCCCAGGAGGCCGCGTTCAAGGGCCTCGGTGACAAGAAGGGCGCCGTCGCCGCGCTCGACCCGCGCACCGGCAAGATCCTCGCCCTCGCCTCCACCCCGAGCTACGACCCGTCGAAGATCGCGGGCGCCACCTCCAAGGACAAGGAGGCGTGGATCGGGCTCCAGCCGAAGAAGGCCAAGGACGACCCGATGCTCAACCGGGCGCTCCGTCAGACCTACCCGCCCGGCTCGACCTTCAAGGTCGTCACCGCCGCGGCCGCGCTGGAGAACGGCAAGTACGCCGACATCGACGGGCCGACCAACTCGCCGGACCCCTGGAAGCTCCCGCTGTCCACCCAGCCCCTGCCCAACGAGGGGGACATCCCCTGCAAGAACGCCTCGCTGCGGCAGGCGCTCCGCTACTCCTGCAACACGGTCTTCGGCAAGCTCGGTGACGACCTCGGCAAGGAGGAGATGCGGAAGGAGGCGGAGAAGTTCGGCTTCAACGAGACGATCGACACCCCCGTCCGCGCCTACTCCAGCGTCTACCCCGAGGACATGGACCGGCCGGGCAACGCGATGTCGGCCATCGGCCAGTTCGACAACCGGGCCACCCCGCTCCAGATGGCGATGGTCGCCGCCGCGGTCGCCAACGACGGCAAGCTGATGAAGCCGTACATGGTCGACTCGCTGCGCGCCCCCAACCTCAACACCATCGAGCAGACCGACCCGGAGCAGATGAGCCAGCCGCTCAGCTCGGAGAACGCCCAGAAGCTGCAGAGCATGATGGAGACCGTGGTCAAGGAGGGCACCGGCACCAGCGCCCAGATCCCGGACGTCACGGTGGGTGGCAAGACCGGCACCGCACAGCACGGCGTCGCCAACAGCAAGAACCCCTATGCGTGGTTCATCTCCTACGCCAAGGGGGACGACGGCTCCCCGGTCGCGGTCGCGGTCGTCATCGAAGGGTCCAACACCCTCCGCGGCGACATCGCCGGTGGCAGGCTGGCCGCGCCGATCGCCAAGGGCGTGATGCAGGCCGTACTGGAAACCGAGCGCGACAAGTGACCCCCATCACGTCCGGATACCAATCCCGCACGTCGCCGTACCGGTCCGGTATCAGATAGCCACTGTGGCCGGGTCCCGTAAGACGTGCCGGGTACGGTATGCGCGAGCAGCACTTCGCCGGCCCACAGGTGCGGCCGGGAACCACGGAAGAGGGCTGGAGTAGCTATGGAAGAGCCGCGTCGCCTCGGCGGCCGGTATGAGCTGGGCTCAGTGCTCGGCCGCGGTGGCATGGCGGAGGTCTACCTCGCGCACGACACCCGCCTCGGCCGTACTGTCGCTGTGAAGACGCTCCGGGCGGACCTCGCTCGCGATCCGTCCTTCCAGGCCCGGTTCCGCCGAGAGGCCCAGTCGGCCGCCTCGCTCAACCATCCCGCGATCGTCGCGGTCTACGACACCGGCGAGGACTACGTCGACGGCGTCTCGATCCCGTACATCGTGATGGAGTACGTCGACGGTTCCACGCTGCGTGAGCTCCTTCACTCGGGCAGAAAGCTGCTCCCCGAGCGCTCGCTGGAGATGACCACCGGCATCCTCCAGGCCCTCGAGTACTCACACCGCAACAACATCGTCCACCGGGACATCAAGCCCGCCAACGTCATGCTCACGCGGGACGGCCAGGTCAAGGTGATGGACTTCGGCATCGCCCGCGCCATGGGCGATGCCGGTATGACCATGACGCAGACGGCCGCCGTCATCGGCACCGCCCAGTACCTCTCCCCCGAGCAGGCCAAGGGCGAGACCGTCGACGCGCGCAGCGACCTGTACTCCACCGGCTGTCTGCTCTACGAGCTGCTGACCGTAAGGCCGCCGTTCGTGGGCGACTCCCCGGTGGCCGTCGCCTATCAGCACGTGCGGGAGGAACCGCAGCCGCCGAGCACGTACGACCCCGAGATCACCCCGGAGATGGACGCCATCGTCCTGCGGGCGCTGGTCAAGGACCCCGACTACCGCTACCAGTCGGCCGACGAGATGCGCGCCGACATCGAGGCGGCCCTGGAGGGCCAGCCGGTGGCCGCCACCGCCGCCCTGGGCGCGGTCGGCTACGGCTCCGACGACCAGCCGACCGCGATGCTGCGGCCGCAGAACTCCGGCGCCGGGGCGCAGACCTCGATGCTTCCGCCGATGCGCGATGACGACGGCGGCTTCGGCTACGACGAGCGGCCGGATCGCGGCCGGGGGCGCGGGGGCCCCGGCAAGAAGAGCAACCTCTCCACGATCCTGCTGATCATCGCCGGGATACTGGTGCTGGTCGGTGCGATCTTCATCGGGAAGTCACTGTTCGCCGGCGGTAAGAACGACGACATGGTCCGGGTCCCCAACCTCGTCGGCAAGACGCTCGAGGACGCCAAGAGCCAAGGGGAGAACGGCGACTTCAAGGTCAAGAACGTCGGCTCCAAGTTCTGCGAGAACGCCGACAAGAACACCGTCTGTGAACAGACCCCCAAGGGCGGCGACGAGGTCAAGCGGTACGGCACGGTCGAGCTGACCATGTCCAAGGGCCCCAAGCCCGCGGCCAGGGTCGAGGTTCCCGACGTCCTGAACGTGCAGTACGAGTCGGCCAAGCAACAGCTCGAGGCCAAGGGCTTCAACGTCGATCAGAAGACCGAGCAGTCGGACCAGACCGCCGGCAAGGTGATCGACCAGGACCCGAAGGGCGGCAAGAAGGTCGCGAAGGGCGCCACGATCACCCTGACCGTCGCCGAGGCCCAGCAGAAGGTCGTCGTCCCGGACGTGACCACGCAGAAGGTCGAGGACGCCACGAAGTCGCTCCAGGGCAAGGGCCTCAAGGTCCAGACCCAGGAGGTCGAGAGCGGCGACGTCGAGGCCGGCACGGTCACCGACCAGACGCCCAAGGGCGGCCAGGAGGTCCTGCCCGGTTCGACGGTCACGCTGACCGTCGCCAAGGAGCCCGCGCAGGGCGAGAACGTGCCGGTGCCCAACCTGGGCGGCCAGAAGCTCAAGGACGCCAAGAAGGCGCTCCAGGACCTGGGGCTCAACGTGGGCAACATCGCCGGTCCGCAGGACGACAACGCCTCCGTGGTGGCCAGCCAGCCCGGCGCGGGCACCCAGGTGCCCAAGGGCCAGTCCGTAAACCTCATCACGGTCGCCGGCCAGGGCGGCAACGGCGGAAACGGCGGCGGTGACAACGGCGGAGGCATCTTCGGCGGCCAGAACGGCTTCTAGCCGGGCCGACCTCCGGGCACCGTGACACGGGAAGCCCCCGGCACCCTCTCAGGGTGCCGGGGGCTTCTCCGTGCCGGGGGCTTCTCCGTGCCCGGGGCTTCCAGGGGGCCGTGCGCTAGCGCAGTTCCTCGGGGGGCGTGCGGTCCGCGTCGACCTTCTCGGTGCGCTCCAGCTCGCCCCACACGACGTAGCGGTGGCGGGAGGTGTAGACGGGGGTACAGGTCGAGAGCGTGATGTAGCGGCCCGGCCGCTTCCGGCCCGACTCCTTCGGGACCGCGTCCAGCACGTCCACGTTGTACTTCGAGGTCTCCGGCAGCGTCGCGTAGACCTTGTAGACGTACCAGGTGTCGCGGGTCTCGAAGACCACCGGGTCGCCCTCGTGGACCTTGTCGATGTTGTGGAACTTCGCGCCGTGCCCGTCCCGGTGCGCGGCCAGGCTGAAGTTGCCCTTCTTGGCCCACGGCATCGCGGACTTGACCGGCTTGGTGTAGTAGCCGGCCACGCCGTCGTTGAGGGTCTCGGTTGCGGTGCCCTTCTTGACCAGCACCTCGCCGTTGTGCATGGACGGCACATGCAGGAAGCCGATGCCGCTCTTGGTGTCCAGCTTGCCCGGCCCCTGCTGCGCCCAGTGCTTGCGCACCCGGTCGCCCTGCTTCTTCGCCTCACGATCGGCCAGGACGTTGGTCCACCACAGCGAGTAGACGACGAACAGGGCGAGGATGATCCCCGCGGTGATCAGCAGCTCGCCGAAGACGGCGATGGCCGCGGCCACCCGTCCACGGCCGGGACGGCGGCTGGGCGTTGCGGGCGGGCCGGGGTGCCGGTCCTGCCGCCCGTCGTGGTCGGTCCGTGCCACCGCGTCGTACCCCTTTTTTCTGGTTACCCGGCTGTTCCCGCTGTTCCCGTTCATTCGACCAGCGCGTCCGGCTTTCCCTCGCTACGCGGCCGCTCGTCGACCATCTTGCCCCAGACGATCATCCGGTAGGTGCTGGTGAACTCCGGGGTGCAGGTGGTCAGCGTGATGTACCGCCCCGGTTCGGTGAAGCCGGAGCCGGGCGGCACCGGCTTGATGACGCCCGTGTTGGACGGCGGCGTCTGCGGCAGGATGCTGCTCATCTCATAGGTGTAGTACCGGCTCTGCGTCTCGACAACGATCTCGTCGCCGGGCTTGAGGCGGTTGATGTAGCGGAACGGCTCGCCGTGGGTGTTGCGGTGCCCGGCGAGCGCGAAGTTGCCCTTCTTGTCCCACGGCATGGCGGTCTTCAGCGGGCTCTTGCCGTAGTGGCCGACCATGCCGCGGTCGAGGACCTTGTGCTTGTCGATGCCCTCCGCGATCGGGGCCTTCACATCCAGCTTGGGGATGTAGATGATCGCGAACCCCTGTCCGGGGGAGAAGGTGCCCGGGTCCCGCTCGTCGCCGCTCTCGTCCCACTTCTTCTGCAGACTGTTCGCGGCGCCGTTGGCCTGCTGATGGGCAAGGATGTTCGTCCACCACAGCTGATAGGTGACGAAGAGCAGCATCACCACGCCGAGCGTGATGAACAGCTCGCCGACCACCCGGCTGGCCACCACCCCGGGGCTGTCCTTGCGCGCCCGCGCGGCGCGCCTGGCCTCCATACGGGTGCGGGGCCGGGCGTCCCCGGCGCTCCCCGCGCCCTCCGCGGCCCGTGTGGCGTCCGCTTCCGCCGTGCCGCGCCGGGCGCGGGAGCCATGCTTTCCGGCGCGCTTCCCGGCCCCCTGGGCGGCCTTACGGCGGGCGGCCCGGCCGCCGGGCGCGGGATCGGGATCGCCGTCCCGGTCCGCCTCGACCTTGCGCAGCAACATGGTCCGGTCGGCCGGCGGCGCCTCCACCGCGCGAAGGGCGACCGTCTCGTCGTCGCCCCGGGGCGGCACCGGGGGCAGGACGGCCGTCTCCCCGGCCTCCGGGGCGCGTGCGGACGCCCCGGCGGACCGCGGGGACGCCTCGTCGGAGCGTGAAGACGTCTCGCCGGAGCGTGGGGACGGCCCCGGGTTGCGGGTGGGCGGCTGAGCGGCGTATGCGGCCCCTGAGGGCCCCGTGAGGGCCGCACGGGCGCGGCGGCGCCCGGTGGGCGGCCCGGCCGCCTCAGTGGCCCCCTCCGACCCCGAGGGGACCGTACGGGCGCGTCTGCGCCCCGTGGGCGGCCCGGCCGCCTCAGCCGCCTCCTCCGACCCCGAGGGGACGGTACGAGCGCGGCGACGCCCCGTGGGCGACCCGGCAGCCTCAGCCGCCTCCTCCTGCCCCGCGGCGGCGGCCGGGTGGGCGCGCCGCCTGCGGCCGGTGGGCGGCGGCACGGAGAGCGACGCGGTGCCCACGGCGCGCCCCGTCGGCCCGGCCGGGGCGGAGTCCGGCAGCGGGTCGGTCAGCGGATCCCGCAGGCCCTCCGCAGCCGCTGCCGGGAACGCGTCCGGGTCCCCATGGACGCCATGCGCGTCAGGGGCCGCGTGCTGCTCATGAGACCCGTACGGCGCGTACGGGGCGGGCTCCCGGGCGCCCTGGGCGGCGCCCTCGCGCTCGGGGCGCGGTCCGGTCACTCGCCGGCCTTACCGCCGACCGCCCCGACCACCGGGGCGAGCCCCGCGGACCGCCCCACGGCATCCGTGTCCCCACACTCCACCAGCCAGTTGGCGAGCATCCGGTGGCCCCATTCGGTGAGGACCGACTCGGGGTGGAACTGGACGCCCTCGACCCGCAGTTCACGGTGGCGCAGACCCAT
The DNA here is from genome assembly GCF_017874715.1 of Streptomyces iranensis. GTDB lineage: Bacteria > Actinomycetota > Actinomycetes > Streptomycetales > Streptomycetaceae > Streptomyces > Streptomyces iranensis. The sequence continues at coordinate 44,362 of NZ_JAGGLR010000040.1, forward strand.
GGCGATGCCGCTCTCCGTCCAGGCCGTGATCTCCAGCTCGGGGGGTACCGTCCCCCGTTCCACGGCCAGCGAGTGGTAGCGGGTGGCGGTGAAGGGGGTGGGCAGCCCGCTGAAGACGCCGGCTCCCTCATGGGTCACCAGCGAGGTCTTGCCGTGCAGCAGCTCCGGGGCCCGTCCGACGACTCCGCCGTACGCGACGGCCATGGACTGCATCCCCAGGCAGACGCCGAACACCGGTACGCCGGTGCCCGCGCAGTGCCGCACCATGTCGACGCAGACCCCGGCCTCCTCCGGAGTGCCGGGCCCGGGGGACAGCAGGACCCCGTCGAAGCCGTCCTGCGCGTGGCCGAGGGAGACCTCGTCGTTCCGCACCACCTCGCACTCGGCGCCGAGCTGGTAGAGGTACTGGACGAGGTTGAAGACGAAGCTGTCGTAGTTGTCGACGACCAGGATGCGCGCGCTCATCGCGGACCCGCCATTCCCTCGTCGACCGTCACGTCGTTGAACGGCAGCAGGGGCTCCGCCCAGGGGAAGACGTACTGGAAGAGCACGAAGACGATCGCCAGCACGAGCACGAGCGAAATCAGCGCTCGCACCCATGCGTTACCCGGCAGATGCCGCCAGATCCAGCCGTACATGCCATCCCTACTCACCGATGACGAAGTCGATTGCAGCACCGGAGTGCAGCACCAGAGTAAGGGGCGAGGGGTGGGGCCGGAGGGTCAGCTGTACAAAGCCTTGGGCTTGCCTTGGGCTACGGATTGGGTGGCGTCGAGGTGTGCCCAGGTGATCAGCCGGTGGCTGTGGCCCCACTCCGGCTCGCAGGTCGTCAGCGTGAGATAGCGGCCGGGGCGCCGGAAGCCGGACGCGCGCGGCACCGGATCGATCACCCCGGTGTCGGTCGGCAGGGTGCGGTAGGGCCGCCGGTCGACGCGGTAGGTGAACCAGGTGGTGCCGTCGGTCAGCACCACCGCGTCACCGGGGCGCAGCTCGGGGAAGTCCTTGAAGGGGTCGCCGTAGGTCCGGCGGTGCCCGGCGACCGCGAAGTTGCCGAGGGCGCCGAGGCGGGCGGTGCGGGAGTAGTGGCCGAGCCCCTTCTTCAGGGTGCCGGTGGCGGTGCCCTCGAGGACGGGCTTGGCCCAGTCGGCGCCGAACCGCGGGATGTACATGATCGAGAAGGAGGCGCCGGGCTCGTAGCGGCGGGGCCGCGACGAGGGCTCGGCGCCCGCGCTGACCGTGCCGGTGGCCCAGCGGTCCTGGAGGTGGTCGATCTCGCCGTCCATGGCGCGGTCGGCCCGTACGGAGGTCCAGTACAGGACGTAGACCACCAAAAGGATGATCAGGGCTCCGACGGTGACGCAGATCTCACTGAGCGTCCTGACGATCAGCCGCGTTCTCATCGGCCCCCACTGTCCGCCCCGCTGACCCGGTGCCGCGCGCCGGTCCGCCGGTGCTATCCGATGGGCTGTGCCTGGTGCAGATCCACTGTGCCGGAGTAGCCGGGAAGAGTCACCGTGTCGTGCTGGTCGACTTTCCAGCCGAGGCCGTACGCGTCGACATAGCTGCGGTAGTTCTGGATCGCGGGCGAGGCGGCGAGGGCGGCGCCCAGCTTGTCCCGGTCACCCACGGCGGTGACCTTGTAGGGCGGCGAGTAGACCTGGCCCTGGAGGATCAGGGTGTTGCCGACGCAGCGCACCGCGCTGGTGGAGATCAGCCGCTGGTCCATGACCTTGATCCCCTCGGCGCCGCCCTGCCACAGCGCGTTGACCACGGCCTGGAGATCCTGCTGGTGGATGACGAGATCGTTGGGCTGGGGATCCGGGACGCCGGGGATCTGCGGGGTGGCGTTCGGCGGGGCGTCGGTGAGGGTGACGGTGAGCCCGCGGCCGGTGAGCTTCTTGGTGCCGGCGGTCTCCTCCAGCTCGGCCAGCTTGCGGCGCTCGGCCCGGGTGCTGCCGTTGTCCCGCCGGGCGAGGGCGTCGACCTCGGAGCGTATTTTGGCGGTGCTGTCGTCCAGGGTGCCGTTCTTACGGCTGCGCTCCTGGATGAGGTCGGAGAGCCGCAGCATCGATTCATCACTGCGGAGATTGGTGCCCTGGGCCGTGTTGAAACTGGTCCAGAAGATCACTCCGGCCAGTGCGAAGACCGCTCCGGTCAGCAGCCGTACGGGGCGGAACCGGGGGCGGCGGGACGCCGGGGTGGGGGAGTCAGCGGAATTGCTCAACGTACCCTTACTCCTTACGACGCCGCGGAAGGACTACGCTAACGGACGTGTGGGGGAGGGACGGGGTCCCCGTCGCTGTCCCGCCCCGGCGCCATCCGTACACATCCCCGCGCGGTCACGCAGCGCATCGACAGGAGAGTTCCTCGTGCCGAAGTCACGGATCCGCAAGAAGGACGACTTCACGCCGCCGCCGGCGAAGCAGGCAACCAGCATCAGTCTGAACAGCGGCCGCCGGTGGGTGGCACCGCTGATGCTGGCCATGTTCCTGATCGGGCTCGCGTGGATCGTCATCTTCTACGTGACCACGGGGGACATGCCGGTCGAATCGCTGGGCAACTGGAACATCGTGGTCGGCTTCGGCTTCATCGCCGCGGGGTTCGTCGTCTCCACCCAGTGGAAGTGACCCGGCGGTCCCCACGCCCGTCCCCAGGTTGTCCACAGAGTTATCCACAGCCGGGGAAAACTCAGAAGATCTGTGGATAACCTCTGCCGTGTTGACGCCGGTGTGACCGGTGACGGGCACCTGTTCGATCGTTCATACCCCCGCCTTCCTGCGAAAACGCAGGTCAGTCGGGGGGCGTACGCAAGTTCTCCACAGGTTGCGTAAAATCCGCCACGCGCTGTGGACAACTGACCGGGTCCAGCTCGTCCCAGGTGGCCTATGGCCGGCCGCTCATCGGTCGGCCGCTCCGCTCAGCCGATGAGCTTCAGCCAGCGGCCTTCAGCCAGTGAGCTGCACCGTCCGGATCCACACCATCGCGACGATCGCGAGCAGCACCAGGACGCAGGTCCCCCGCTGCACCAGCGCCCGCTTCTCCCGGGGCGCGTGCACCATCCCGTACGCCACCACCGTGCCCGCGACCAGGCCGCCGACATGGGCCTGCCAGGCGATGCCGGACCAGGTGAAGGTGAAGAGCAGGTTCAGCGCCAGCAGCGCGATGACCGGGCGCATGTCGTAGTTCAGCCGGCGCATCAGCACGGCGGTGGCGCCGAGCAGGCCGAAGATCGCGCCGGATGCGCCCAGCGACGGCTGGTTCTGCGCGGCCAGGAGATACGACAGCGCGCTGCCGCCCAGCCCCGACAGCATGTAGAGCACGATGAAGCGGACGCGGCCGAGCGCGGCCTCCAGCGGGCCGCCGATCCACCACAGCGAGAGCATGTTGAAGGCGATGTGCATCAGCTGCTGGTGGAGGAAGACCGAGGTCACCAGCCGCCACCACTGGCCCTCGGCGACGCCGACGACCTGCACCGTGCCGGGGTCGTAGGCCCGGCCGACCAGGTCGAGATCGTTCACCAGCCGGTCGCCCACGGACAGCGCGGCGAGCCATACCGCGATGTTGACGGCCACCAGGATCTTGGTGATCAGCCGGGGGTCCGAGGCCATCGTGCCGCCGGCCAGGGTGCGCGGCTGGGATGCGCGCGGCGGGGGACCGGCGGCCGAGGCCCCGGACCCGGCGGACGCCCGTCCGCTCACACACTCGGGGCACTGGAACCCCACAGACGCGCTGATCATGCACTCGGGGCAGATCGGGCGCTCACAGCGGGTGCAGCTGATGCCGGTCTCCCGCTGGGGGTGCCGGTAGCAACAGACCGCCTGGTCCTCCATGGTGTCCCCTCGCCCCTTGTCCACTTCTGATCGGGCGTTCCCCCGCCCCGCTTGTTCACACGGATACTTGTTCACACGGACAAGCGGGGCATGAAAGTTCCCCGTACGGGTTCAGCCCTCGCGCGTCTCCACCACGACCGACTCGATGACGACGTCCTGGAGCGGACGGTCGGTGCGCGGGTTGGTCGCGGTGCCCGCGATCGCGTCGATGACCTTCTTGCTGCCCTCGTCGACGACCTCGCCGAAGATGGTGTGCTTACCGGTCAGCCACGCGGTCGGGGAGACCGTGATGAAGAACTGCGAGCCGTTGGTTCCCGGGCCGGCGTTGGCCATCGCCAGCAGGTACGGCTTGTTGAAGGCCAGGTCCGGGTGGAACTCGTCGCCGAACTCATAGCCGGGGCCACCGGTCCCGTTGCCCAGTGGGTCACCGCCCTGGATCATGAAGCCACTGATCACCCGGTGGAAGACGGTGCCGTCGTAGAGCTTCTCCTTGGCCTTCTTGCCGGTGGCTGGGTGAGTCCACTCGCGACTGCCTTCGGCCAGTTCGACAAAGTTCTTGACCGTCTTGGGCGCGTGATTCGGCAGCAGCCGGACCACGATGTCGCCGTTGTTCGTCTTCAGGGTGGCGTATAGCTGCTCGGCCACGATCAACCTTCCATCGTTTTCACTTACGTCTCCTGATCCTCGCACGGACGCAAGGGGGACGAGTAGCCGCTGAGGCGGCGCCGGGCGTGCCGATCCGCGCGGTTTCCCCGATAATCCTCCCTATGACCCAGATGCCCGATCACACATGCCGGCCATGGATTGAACGGGCATGATCTCCATAAACAGGCATGATCTTTCTTGGGATGGAAACACGAAACTGGGCAAATAGAGCGCGCACCAAGAACGCACGACTCTGAACCCCGGAGCTTGACCACGCCACCGAGGAGGAGGATCCCGTGACCCGCATTGACAGCGTGCGAGCCGCGACCGGCACAGCCAAGGGCAGCGTCCTGCACGCCGCGGAGGCGGTGGCGCCCTATGCCGGCACGGCCAAGGACACCGCGACGCGCTACGCGCACGAGGCTCGCGTCCGGATGGCGCCGAAGGTCTCGACCGCGGCGCACCAGGCCCGGTGCACGGCCGGTGCCCAGTACCACGCCCATATCGCGCCACGGCTCGACCAGGCCCGCGGCACTCTGCCGCCGAAGGTGGACCAGGCCGCCACACGGGCCGCCAAGCGGACGCGTAAGGCGGCACGCCATGCCGCCGAGTACACCGCACCGCGGGTGGAGCAAGCGATGGCCGGGGTGCGCGCCGCCGCAGGACCGGCACGCGAGGAGGCGACCGTCCGCACGGCGGCGGCCATCGCGGCGCTGCGCACCCATGTGACGGCCGCGGAGATCGAGAAGCTCGCCCGGAAGCACCGCCGCCGGGCCCGCGCCGCCCGCTTCGCCAAGCGGGCGACCTTCATCGGGCTGGTCGGCGCGGGCGTCTACGCCGCTTGGAAGTGGTGGGACAAGCAGGCCAACCCGGACTGGCTGGTCGAGCCCCCGGCGGCGACCGAGGTGGGCGATCGCGAGCGGCTCTCGGCGGTGGACGGCAGCGACCAGAACGCCCTCGACCCCGAGGTGCAGGCCAAGCAGGCCGAGGCCGAGGCCCGCAGGGACGACGAGCGCTGACGGCGCCGCTCACGGCGTCCGGCGCAAGCCCTCCACGAGGGGCGGGAGATCAGTCGATCTCCCGCCCCTCGTCTTTCCAACGGCTCGACCTCACGGCTCGGCTCAGTCCGCCGGGTCCTCCCCCTGGGAGCGGCGCTGCCGCCGCTCCAGGAAGATCTCGGTGAAGACCGAGACCTTGGCCCGCAGCGCCCAGGGGTCGAACGGCTTGGCCATGTAGTCCACCGCACCGGCCGCATAGCCCCGCGAGGAGTGCTCGGGGTCGGAGCCCATCGCGGTGAGGAAGATGATCGGGATGTCGCGGTTACGGGGGCGCCGCTTGATGTGGGCCGCCGTCTCATAGCCGTCCATCTCGGGCATCTGCACATCCAGCAGGATCACCGCGAAGTCGTCGTGGTCGAGCAGCGCCTTGAGGGCCTCCTGCCCGGAGGTCGCGGTCACCAGCTCCTGGTCGAGCGTGGCCAGCACGGCCTCCATGGCCAGCAGATTGTTCTGCTGGTCGTCCACCACGAGGATCTTCGGCCGCGGCCCCATGGCCCGCTGGGGCGCCGCGGGCCCCTCCCGCCCCATGGGCTCCTCCTCCTGCTGTGGCACCGCGGCCGGGCGCTGGGACTCCACCATGGCCAGCTGCCGCTCCAGGACCAGACAGCGGTCCTCCGCCAGCCGCCCCCGCAGCCGTACCTCGTCCAGCTCCTCGGTGAGCCGCCGCACCTCCTGCTGGAGCAGATCCCGCTCCTTGATCAGCTCCTCCCGGTCCGGGATGTCCCGCTCCAGCGCGTCCGCCCGAGCACGCTCTGTCGCCCATGCCGCCTCGGCCTGGTTCAGCCGCACCTCGAGATCGGCGATGCGGTGCTTGAGGTCCAGCAGCGCCTCGCCCAGCACGTCCTGGTGCGCCATGGAGACCCGCGCGTCCCGGTCGGCGTCGGCCAGCTGGATCTGCAGGATCTCCATGGCATGCCCGGGGGAGCGGCTGGTGCGGACCGCGGCCCGGTGCAGCTCCCGCACCAGCTCGATGGCGGCCGGGGTGGGGGCGACGCCCCGCCGCTCGGCGAGATCGGTGAACAGATCGAAGACGAACTCCCACGGCGGGATGCGGGTGCCGTTCAGGAACCGCGAGATGGTGCTCGGATCCCGGTGCCGCCGCACCGCGTATCTGCGCACCGAGACCCCGATCCCCAGGAACAGCTTCCTCAGCTCCACAGCGAACACCCGGCACTCCTCGGGCAAGTTCTCGCCCAGCGGATGCAGCTCACTCATCGTGTCCCCCTGTACGGCGCACCGCGCCGATCAGACGACTCCCGGGCGATCTGCCCGAGTTATGGAAAACACCCTGGAGCATCCCGCGGGTGTTGCGCCGGGCAATGACAAGAGTGGCAACACCGATATCAGGGGCGAAAACGGATCAGCCAGGACACCGTTCCGGCGTCCTGGCTGGTGATGGTGGTGGAGCCTAGGAGAGTCGAACTCCTGACATCCGCCATGCAAAGACGGCGCTCTACCAACTGAGCTAAGGCCCCTTCGCCGATCAGGATACCTGGTACCGACCACCATTCCCGACCGGGTATCGCTCGCACGTAGCGCTCTCCGTAGGATGCCACGCAAGATTCGCGGCAGCGAAGCGAAGGGGAGAGCGAGATGGACGCAACACAGCAGGATGCCACCGCGCGCGCACGGGAGCTTCAGCGCAGCTGGTACGGGGAGCCGCTGGGGGCGCTCTTCCGCCGTCTCATCGACGATCTCGGTCTGAACCAAGCACGTCTCGCCGCCGTCCTCGGTTTGTCCGCGCCCATGCTCTCGCAGCTCATGAGCGGCCAGCGCGCCAAAATCGGCAACCCCGCCGTGGTCCAGCGGGTGCAGGCGCTGCAGGAGCTGTCCAGTCAGGCGGCCGACGGCAGGGTCAGCGCCGCCGAGGCCGCCGAGCGCATGGAGGAGATCAAGAAGTCCGCGGGGGGCTCGGTCCTCAACTCCACCCAGGCCACGGCGAGCACGGGGGCCCCGACCGTACGGCGAGTGGTGCGCGAGATCCAGTCGCTGCTGCGGTCCGTGGCGGCCGCGGGGGACATCATCGATGCCGCCGAGTCCCTCGCCCCCGCCCACCCCGAGCTGGCAGAGTTTCTCCGTGTGTACGGCGCCGGGCGGACCGCCGAGGCGGTCGCCCACTATGAGGCGCACCAGAGCTGACGGGCTGAACTGCTGACGAGTCGATGACGGGGCGGGCACGGCGCGATGGGTGAGATCTTCGCGGGCCGGTACGAGCTGGTGGACCCGATCGGGCGCGGGGGCGTGGGCGCGGTATGGCGCGTCTGGGACCACCGCCGCCGACGGTACGTGGCAGCGAAGGTGCTCCAGCAACGTGACGCCCATACGCTGCTGCGCTTCGTCCGGGAACAGGCCCTGCGGATCGATCACCCCCATGTGCTGGCACCGGCCAGCTGGGCGGCCGACGACGACAAGGTGCTGTTCACCATGGACCTGGTGGGCGGCGGCTCGTTCGCCCATCTGATCGGGGACTACGGCCCACTGCCGCCCCGCTATGTGTGCACCCTGATCGACCAGCTGCTCTCCGGACTGGCCGCGGTGCACGCCGAGGGCGTGGTGCACCGGGACATCAAACCCGCGAACATCCTGCTGGAATCCACCGGGACCGGGCGGCCGCACGTCCGGCTGTCCGACTTCGGCATCGCGCTGACCAAGGGCGAGCCGCGCCTCACCGAGGCCAACTACGTGATGGGCACGCCCGGCTACTTCGCGCCCGAGCAGATGATGGGCGACGACCCCGACTTCCCGGCCGACCTCTTCGCCGTCGGGCTGGTGACGCTCTATCTGATCACCGGACACAAGCCGGACGGGGAGGCGCTCGTCAAGCTCTTCGAGCAAGGGGTGCCGAACGCCCCCACCGGGATGCCCGAACCGCTGTGGCAGGTGATCGCCGGACTGCTGCAGCCGGACCCCGAGAACCGCTACCGCACCGCCACCGGCGCGCGGAAGGCGCTGGCGACCGCGGTCGACCTGCTGCCCGAGGCCGACCTGGACGACGATGCCATCGAGGTCTTCGACCAACTCGGGCCACTGCCCTCCGGATTCGGCCCCGACGGCCCCACCCGGCCGCGCCGCCGCCACGCGAAGGCCGACCCACCCCAGGGCAGCGGCACGGCGCCACCCCGGGCCCAGGCCACTGCCGACTCGGGCCCCGCCGACGAGGCAGCCCCCGGCCCCGACACCGCCGCTCCCCAGCAGCCGGCCGCCCCACGGCCGTCCATGTCCGACACCGGAAGCTTCACCCTCCCACCCCCGCTCCCCCGCAACGATCAGTCGCGCGCCCCGCATACCGAGGCCCCCGGGTCTCCTGGGACTCCGTCCTCCGGTGCTCCGCCCGCCGAAGTCCGGCACCCCGAACCCCCGCCCGCCCAGACGCCCCTGAACCGGACCCCACCGCACCGGACCCCACCGCCGCGGCCCGCGGGCCCACCGACGCCGATGCCCCCGCCGCCGAGCGCACAGCCCGCGACTCCGCCCCCGCCGGTCCAGCGGCCGTCGATACCCCACCCGCTGACCCCGCCGACCCCTTCGACGGCGGCCCCGATCCCACCGGCCCCACAGCCGCCCGTGCGCCATCCGCACCACGCACAACAGCAGCCTCCACACCCCGTACAGCCGGTGCAGCACCCGCACCCGCATACGCCCACCCCCGCTCCCGCTCCCGCTCCGAACGCGGCTCACACGCCGACACCGACGCCAACGCCGACACCCACGCCGACCCCGACACCGACACCGACACCGCCCCCGCGTGACTTTCCTTCTACTCGTCCATACACCGCGGAGCGGCCGCGGGTTCCCTCAGCGGCACGGCGGCGCCCCGGACCGTCCCGGAAAGCCACGCTCTCGATCCTGATCGTGGCGGCGCTGTGCTTCGCCATCGGCGCATGGGCCCTGGTGGCAGCGGGCTGACACGGCCCCAGGCCACAGCGACGAAGCAGGCCCCAGACCCCAACTACCAAGCAGGCGGCGGCCCGTACCGCTGCCGCGCCGAGGCCTGCCGCCGGGCGGTGAGCGTCCACGCCCCGAGCCCGAGCACCAGCACCGTCCCGGTGCCGATCCCCGCGTACCCCACCACCCGCAGCGCGTCCTTCGAGTCGGCGCCGGAGCCGGAACGCCCCATCCGGTCGCCTTCCGCCGCGAGCGGATGGCGCTTGGCCGCCCGCCGGTCGGCCGCCGTGAGGCCGAACCCCGCCTTGACCGGATCCTTGTCGTACGTGGGCCCGCCGCGCGCGTCGCCCGCGACCCGTACCCGCAGCACGACCGGCACCGGGCTGTTCAGATGCGGTGCCACCTGCGGCGGGTTGAGAGTGACCGCCAGGAAGTACCCGCCGCTGAAGCTCATCGCGCGGACCGTGGAGCCGGTGTTCGCATACCGGTTTCCGTAGGCCACCGGCGCGGTGGCGACCTGGGTGCGGGGCGACTCGCCGTCCTGCGCGGCGGGGGTGCCGCGCTTCGCGAGCCCGCGCGCCGGGTTGTAGGCGTGCAGCGCCAGGGCGCGGTCGAGCAGACGGGTGCTCTGGTCCTTGCCGTCGGCGGACAGTTCGGCGACGGCGGAGAGGCGCTGCCCCCAGTCCACGGGCACCCGGTAGAAGTGCGTCTCCCCCGGCGTGATCTGGTCGCTCCACACCCCCGTCCCCAGGGTCGGCGCGTCGGTGAAACCGCGCCCGCCGGGCCTCGGCAACGCAGTGCCGTCCGGTGCCTCGGGCGACGGCGAGCTCGAACTCCCCTCCGGGGCCGCCCCCGTGGCCCCGCCCTTCACCGGTGGCTCCACCATCAACCGGAGCTCCACGGGCCAGCGGTCCGGGTCCGGTGACCCGTCCTGGCGCTCCACCGTCACCACATAGCGCCCCGCCTGGTGGCAGGAGGCCGGGCCGGAGTTGATCTGGCGGGAGGCGTAGTCGGCCAGGGGATAGGCCACGCCGCTCGTCTCGATCTTCGGGGAGGCGGTGCCGCAGATGCCCCCGTCAGGGCTCTCCAGGGTCACCTTCACGCCATCGCGGTACGAGGTCACCTCCGCGCCCGGCCGCGGTGCCGCGACCGCCGAGACATAGGCGGCTGACTTCGTGTCGAGCGTCACGCCGTAGTACCGCTTCTCGCCCGGCCCGACGCTGTCGACATAGGTGCGGCCGACCGCCAGGGAAGGGGCGCCCGCGTCACCGCCGGAGCCGGATATCCGGGTGCCGTGGGTCTCGTACGCCCGAGCCCCGGCGGCGCCGTCGGCGAGGGACGTGCCCGGTGCCGCGGCCACCGCGCACAGCGCCGCCGCCGCGGCGAGACCGGCCCTGACCTTGCGACGGTCCTTCATCGCGCGTCACCCCTCGTCGTACCGGCCGGTCGGCCCGCTCAACCCCGGCCCGGTCGGGCTCGTTCGCCCCGGCCCGGCCGGCCCGCTCAACTTTGCCTGTGCAAGCTATTCGTTTGCGAGAGTGAAACACGAAGGCCCCCGTCATCCCATCCCCCCGGCCCCCTGTCATCCCATTGCCCCGACACCCCCGTCATCCCATCCCCCGACGCCCCACCGCTTCCCCGCCACGGCGCCAGTAAAGCCGACGGGGCCCCGACCGCTCCAGCGGTCGGGGCCCCGTACCGGGACTGTAGTAGGAGCTCACACACCCGAACCTGCGGGTACGGAGTCGGTCGCCTCCGTCCACAGATCCTGCTCGGCGCGATCCGCCTGGATCTGGCGGTACACGAGGAGCCCGCCGATGGCGGCCAGTGCGACCAGGAGCAGCTTCTTCACTGCGCTACCTCGTCTCTTTCTTGACGTAGGGGACCTCTGGCGCCCGATGATACACACCGACCGATACCGATCGGTGACCTATGACCGGCATTGGCCGACAAGAATCCGGGAAGGAAGCGGGGATCAACTCCCTGCCTCCATACGACATCAGCCTGGACGGAGAAGATCTCCACCCAGGCTGATCGCGTCGGTGGGGCTAACAGGACTTGAACCTGTGGCCTCTTCCTTATCAGGGAAGCGCTCTAACCGTCTGAGCTATAGCCCCGCGCTGCACCGAAAGATTAGCGCACCACCTGCCCTGTCCCAAAATCGGTAACGGGCGGCCCGCTACTCGTCCTCGGCCAGGGTCAGCTCGACACCGCCGACGAAGCCCGCCGACAGGTTGTAGATGAAGGCCCCGAGCGTGGCCAGCGCCGTCGCCAGCACCACATTGATCACGGCGATGATCCCGGTGAACCCCAGGACACGCGGAAGCGACAGGAAGGACTCCAGGTCGAACCCGCTGCCCTCCTGCGACTCCGTGGCGTCGCTGATGGTGCCGCCCACCGCGCTGAAGACGCCCATGGCGTCCATGACCATCCACAGCACCGCCACCGCGATCACGGTGCAGATCCCCAGCGCGATCGCCAGCAGGAAGCTGACCTTCATGACCGACCACGGATCGACCCTGGCGACCCGCAGCCGCGCCTTGCGGGTCCGCGGAGCCGGACGGGCCCCCGCGGACGTACGGGGGCGGCGGACGGCCGTGGCGGCCTGCTGGTGCCCCGTCTGGGCGGCCTGGGCCGACTGCCCGGGAACCGCGGAGCCGCCCCGTCCGGCCCCGCCGCCGGGCGGCGGGGCGTATGCCTGCGGCGGGTGGTACGGCTGCGCGGGCTGGGCGGGGGCGGGACGCTCGTTGGGGAGCGGGCTGGAGTACTGGGGCTTGGGGTGCGGATCGCGCTGCGGCCGCAGCTTCCGGGTCTCGGTCACCGCCGCGGCGGAGTCCCCGGCCGGGCCACGGGCGCCGTCCCCAGCGGTGTGACCGCCCGTCGGGGCTCCCGATCCCGGACGCCCTCCGGCGTCCGCACCGCCGCCCGCGGCACCCGTGGCTCCACTCACGACTTACTCCTCGGTCTCGTCGGCCGGGGGCGCTGTGCCCTCGGCCGCCTCGGACTCGGCCTCCTCGGCCGGCGCGTTCACGGTCGCGGTTTCTTCCTCGACCTCTTCGGCCTCACGACCGGCCTCGGCGTTCCGGGCGATGCCGACGACGGCATCGCGCTTGCCCAGGTTGATCAGTTGGACGCCCATGGTGTCACGGCCCGTCTCCCTGACCTCATTGACCCGGGTGCGGATCACGCCACCGCTGAGGGTGATGGCGAGGATCTCATCGGTCTCCTCGACCACCAGCGCCCCGACCAGGGAACCGCGGTCCTCGACGATCTTCGCCGCCTTGATACCGAGACCGCCGCGCCCCTGGACGCGGTATTCATCGACATTGGTCCGCTTCGCGTACCCGCCGTCGGTGGCGGTGAACACGAACGTACCGGGCCGGACGACATTCATCGAGAGGAGCTCGTCTCCCTCGCGGAAGCTCATGCCCTTCACACCGGAGGTCGCGCGCCCCATCGGCCGCAGCGAGTCGTCGGTCGCCGTGAACCGGATCGACTGGGCCTTCCTGCTGATCAGCAGCAGATCATCCGCGGAGGAGACCAGCTCGGCGCCGATCAGCTCGTCCTCGCGGCCGTCGTCCATCTCCCGGAGGTTGATCGCGATCACACCGCCCGAGCGGGGCGAGTCGTAGTCCTTCAGCGGGGTCTTCTTCACCAGACCGGACTTGGTGGCCAGCACCAGATACGGCACCGCCTCGTAGTCCCGGATCGCCAGGATCCGCGCGATCTTCTCATCCGGCTGGAAGGCCAGCAGATTCGCGACATGCTGACCGCGCGCCTCCCGGCCCGCGTCCGGAAGCTCGTACGCCTTCGCCCGGTAGACGCGGCCCTTGTTGGTGAAGAACAGCAGCCAGTGGTGGGTGGTCGAGACGAAGAAGTGGGAGACGATGTCGTCCTGCTTCAGCTTCGTCCCGCGCACGCCCTTGCCGCCGCGCTTCTGCGAGCGGTAGTCCTCGGTCTTGGTGCGCTTCACATAGCCGCCACGCGTGATCGTGACGACGATGTCCTCCTCGGCGATCAGGTCCTCGATGGACATGTCGCCGTCGAAGGGGACCAGCTTGGTGCGCCGGTCGTCGCCGAACTTCTCGACGATCGCGGTCAGCTCCTCGCTGATGATCTGCCGCTGCCGCTCGGGCGAGGCCAGGATCGCGTTGTACTCGTTGATCTTGGCCTGCAGCTCGTCATGCTCCTGGACGATCTTCTGACGCTCCAGCGCGGCCAGCCGCCGCAGCTGCATCTCGAGGATCGCGTTCGCCTGGATCTCGTCGATCTCCAGCAGGCCCATCAGGCCCTCGCGCGCGGTCTCCACCGTGTCGCTGCGCCGGATCAGCGCGATGACCTCGTCGATCGCGTCCAGCGCCTTGAGCAGACCGCGCAGGATATGCGCCCGCTCCTCGGCCTTGCGCAGCCGGAAACGGGTCCGGCGGACGATGACCTCGACCTGGTGGGTGACCCAGTTGCGGATGAACGCGTCCAGCGAGAGGGTGCGCGGCACACCGTCGACCAGGGCCAGCATGTTGGCGCCGAAATTGGTCTGCAGATCGGTGTGCTTGTAGAGGTTGTTGATGACGACCTTGGCGACCGCGTCCCGCTTGAGCACGATGACCAGGCGCTGGCCGGTGCGCGAGGAGGTCTCGTCACGGACGTCGGCGATGCCGCCGACCCTGCCGTCCTTCACCAGGTCGGCGATCTTCTGCGCGAGGTTGTCCGGGTTCACCTGGTACGGCAGCTCGGTGACCACCAGGCACTGCCGCCCCTGGATCTCCTCGACCTCCACCACCGCGCGCATGGTGATCGAGCCGCGTCCGGTGCGGTACGCCTCCTCGATGCCTTTACGGCCGACGACCAGCGCCCCGGTCGGGAAGTCCGGGCCCTTGATCCGGTCGATCAGGGCGTCGAGCAGCTCTTCCTGTGTGGCCTCGGGGTTGGCCAGGGCCCACTGGGCGCCCTCGGCCACCTCGCGCAGATTGTGCGGCGGGATGTTGGTGGCCATGCCGACCGCGATCCCCGCCGAGCCGTTGATCAGCAGGTTGGGGAAGCGGGCCGGCAGGACCGTCGGCTCCTGGTTACGGCCGTCGTAGTTGTCCTGGAAGTCGACGGTCTCCTCGTCGATGTCCCGGAGCATCTCCATCGACAGCGGTGCCATCTTGCACTCGGTGTACCGCATGGCCGCCGCGGGGTCGTTGCCCGGGGAGCCGAAGTTGCCGTTGGAGTCGACCAGCGGCATCCGCATGGACCACGGCTGGGCCAGCCGCACCAGCGCGTCGTAGATCGACGAGTCGCCGTGCGGGTGGTAGGTGCCCATGACGTCGCCGACGACGCGGGCGCACTTGTAGAAGCCCTTCTCGGGGCGGTACCCGCCGTCGTACATCGCGTACAGCACCCGGCGGTGCACCGGCTTGAGGCCGTCCCGGACGTCGGGCAGCGCACGGCTGACGATCACGCTCATCGCGTAATCGAGGTACGAGCGCTGCATCTCCGTCTCGAGGCCGACCGGCTCGACACGGAGGGCGGCGCCGTCGGCGAGCTCGTCGGGGGTCAGGTCGTCGGGCGTGTTCGGGGTGTTCTCGTCGGCCATTGCTGGTCAAAGTCCTTCTGTCGTCTGCGGCTGGGGGCCGACTCAGATGTCGAGGAAGCGGACATCCTTGGCGTTGCGCTGGATGAACGAGCGCCGTGCCTCGACGTCCTCACCCATGAGGACCGAGAACAGGTCGTCGGCCTGGGCCGCGTCGTCCAGCGTGACCTGGCCCAGGACGCGGTGGTCCTGGTCCATCGTGGTCACTCGCAGCTCTTCGGCGTTCATCTCGCCCAGACCCTTGAAGCGCTGGACGGAGTCGTCCCTGATGCGCTTGCCCTGCTCCCGGCCGGCCTGGATCAGCGCGTCCCGCTCCCGGTCCGAGTACGCGTACTCGACCTCGTCCCGACCCCACTTGATCTTGTAGAGGGGCGGGCGGGACAGGAAGACATGCCCCGCCTCGACCAGCGGGCGCATAAAACGGAAGAGGAAGGTCAGCAGCAGGGTGTTGATGTGCTGGCCGTCGACATCGGCGTCCGCCATCAGAATGATCTTGTGATAGCGGAGCTTGGCGATGTCGAAGTCCTCGTGCACCCCGGTGCCGAAGGCGGAGATCAGCGCCTGGACCTCGTTGTTCTGCAGGATCTTGTCGACCCGGGCCTTCTCGACGTTGAGGATCTTGCCTCGGATCGGGAGGATCGCCTGATACTGCGGGTTACGGCCGGACTTGGCCGAGCCGCCGGCGGAGTCACCCTCGACGATGAAGATCTCGCACTTCGACGGGTCATTGGACTGGCAGTCGCTCAGCTTGCCCGGCAGCGACGCGGTCTCCAGCAGCCCCTTGCGGCGGGTCAGATCGCGCGCCTTACGGGCCGCGACGCGGGCCGTGGCCGCCTGGATGCCCTTGCGGACGATGTCCGCCGCCTCGTTGGGGTTGCGGTCCAGCCAGTCGGCGAGATGCTCATTGACGATCTTCTGGACGAAGGTCTTGGCCTCCGTGTTGCCCAGCTTGGTCTTGGTCTGGCCCTCGAACTGGGGCTCGCCCAGCTTGACCGAGATGATCGCGGTAAGACCCTCGCGGATGTCCTCACCGGTGAGGTTGTCGTCGCGCTCCCGGAGCAGCTTCTTGTCGCGCGCGTACTTGTTGATCAGGTACGTCAGCGCTGCGCGGAAGCCCTCTTCGTGGGTGCCGCCCTCATGGGTGTGGATGGTGTTCGCGAAGCTGTAGACACCCTCGGTGTACTGGGTGTTCCACTGCATCGCGATCTCGAGGGAGAGCATCCGCTCCTTGTCCTCGGCCTCGAAGCCGATCACCGTGGGGTGAACCAGCTCGCCCTTGCGGGAGTTGAGGTAGGTGACGAAGTCGACGATGCCGCCCTCGTAGTGGTACTTCACGGAGAGCGGCTTGCCCTCCTCGTCCACATGGGCCTCGCGCTCGTCCTTGAGCGAGATCGACAGACCCTTGTTGAGGAACGCCATCTCCTGGAAGCGGCGGGCCAGCGTCTCGAAGGAGTACTCGGTGGTCTCGAAGACGTCCGGGTCGGCCCAGAAGGTGACCATGGTGCCGGTCTCCTCCGTGGCCTCGTTGCGGGCCAGGGGCGCGGTCGGCACACCGGTCTTGTAGTCCTGGGTCCAGCGGTAGCCGTCCGTCTTGACCTCGACCGAGACCTTCATCGACAGGGCGTTGACGACGGAGACGCCGACGCCGTGCAGACCGCCGGAGACGGCGTAGCCGCCGCCGCCGAACTTGCCGCCCGCGTGCAGGACGGTCAGCACGACCTCCACGGCCGGCTTCCCCTCCGAGGGGACGATGCCCACCGGGATCCCACGGCCGTTGTCGACGACGCGGACGCCGCCGTCGGCGAGGATCGTGACCTCGATGCTGTCCGCGTGCCCGGCCATGGCCTCGTCGACGGAGTTGTCGACGACCTCCTGGACGAGGTGGTGCAGGCCGCGCTCACCGGTGGAACCGATGTACATACCGGGTCGCTTGCGGACCGCCTCCAGCCCCTCCAGGACGGTGATCGCGCTGGCGTCGTACGACGGCGGAGCCAGGGCCTCGCCGTCGGGCGTGGACGGGATGTTTTCGATGGGGTTGCCGGAATCGGCCACGAAGCGCCCTTTCTGGCACAGCACAAGCCGTCTCCGGGCAGGCGGGAGCGGCTGCGTCGTTCAACATGTGTCCGCAAGCGCTCGGTGCGCCAGCGGCGACGGTGTACGGCCCCAGTCTACCGGTAGCGCCGACAAGAATGGGGGCTTGCTGGCGCCTGAGTCCGCATGTGCCGCCCTGAACCGGCCGCCGCCGACTCCCCATATGCGGGGACGGGCTCCAAGAGGCTCACGCCGCCACTCAGCGCTTCGGGCTGTCAACCACCGGCTACCGTGACCGGGGTCTCAGCAGCCACCCTGTTACCCCCGGTTAACACCAGGGCTCGAGCGCCGGTCAGCCGTAGGTGTCCCCCGGGCCCATGGAGCCCGGGGAGCGCAGCGGGCCGTAGCGCCGGGGCGGGCCGCCGGGACCCAAAACCTTGATCAGCTTGACCGTGCCCTGGCCCAGATCGGCGTTGAGCCGGGCCACGAGCTGGGGCGCGAGCAGTCGCAGCTGGGTCGCCCACGCCGTGGAGTCACAGCGCACCGTGAGCACCCGGGCGTCCTCGTCGTAGCGCTGTGGCTCGCAGTGCTGGGCCACCTCGGGGCCCACCATCTGGGGCCAGCGGCCCATCACCCCGCCGACCGCGGCCGGGGTCTCCCAGCCACGCTCGGTGATCAGCCGGTTGATCGCCGCACCGAGCGGAAGCGGATCGCGGCCATCGGCGCGCGCGCCGGAGCGCAGGCCCCCTCTGCGCGCCTGCTTCTTCTGCTGGGCCGCGGCTCCCCGGGCGCGCGCCTGCTCCTTGGCGGCGCGCAGCGCCACCCGGGCGAGATCGACCCCTGAGGGCTCGGGCACCGGCGAGGACCCAGGCGCCGCCGAGGGCCGCGCGGGCTGGTCCGTCCCGTCCGTCATACGGGCCGCACCTCGCCCTCGGACACCGCATAGCGCGTACCGGCCAGCACCTGCGGAACGTCGTCCTCCACCGCCGCGGTCACCAGCACCTGCTCCCCGGGGGCGACCAGCTCGGCCAGCCGCTCCCGGCGCCGCTCGTCCAGCTCCGCGAAGACGTCGTCGAGCACCAGCACCGGCTCGCCCGCCTCGGTGCGCAGCAGATCGTAGGAGGCCAGCCGCAGGGCGAGGGCGTACGACCAGGACTCGCCATGGCTGGCGTAGCCCTTCGCCGGGAGCCGGCCCAGCTTGAGCACCAAGTCGTCGCGGTGCGGGCCCACCAGCGTGACCCCGCGCTCGATCTCCTGCTTGCGGGCCTCGGTGAGGGCGGCCATCAACAGCTCGTACAGCTCCTCGCGGCTGCCCGCGCCGGCCAGCCCCTCACCGGCCGAGCCGCGGTACTCCAGCAGCACGGGGCCCCCGCCGGGGGCGAGTTGCTCGTACGCCTTGTCGGCGAGCGGCTGGAGCACGGAGATCAGATCGAGCCGCTGGGCGAGCAGCTCGGCACCGGCCCGTGCCAGATGCTGGTCCCAGACGTCGAGGGTGGACAGGGCCGCGTCGCCGCCCCCGCTGCGCGAGCCGTGGCGCCGGGCCAGGGCGGCGGTCTTCAGCAGGGTGTTGCGCTGCTTCAGCACCCGGTCGTAGTCGGAGCGGACCCCCGCCATCCGGGGTGCCCGCGCGGTGATCAGCTCATCCAGGAACCGCCGCCGCTCGCCCGGATCGCCCTTGACCAGGGCCAGATCCTCGGGCGCGAACAGCACCGACCGCAGGATCCCCAGCACATCACGCGGTCTGACCTGCGACGATCGATTGATCCGGGCGCGATTGGACTTGCCCGGGTTGAGCTCGAGCTCGATCAGCTGCTGCCGGTCCCCCTGGACGACCGCGGCCCGCACCACCGCCCGCTCCGCGCCCATGCGCACCAGCGGGGTGTCGGAGGAGACCCGGTGGCTGCCCAGGGTGGCGAGATAGCCGACGGCCTCGACGAGATTGGTCTTGCCCTGGCCGTTGGGCCCGACGAAGGCCGTGACGCCCGGGGCGAGCGCCACCTCGGCCCGGACGTACGAGCGGAAGTCGGCGAGCGAGAGATGCGTGACGTGCATAGTGGGCTGCGCCGACCTCCCCCGGCAGTACTGCTTGCTTCCGACCCCGAGGGGTGGTTACTTCTCGTTGCTCTCGACCGCGTGGCCACCGAACTGATTGCGCAGCGCGGCGACCATCTTCATCTGCGGCGAGTCCTCCTGGCGGGAGGCGAACCGGGCGAAGAGCGACGCGGTGATCGCGGGCAGCGGCACGGCGTTGTCGATCGCGGCCTCCACCGTCCAGCGGCCCTCACCGGAGTCCTCCGCGTAGCCCCGCAACTTGCCCAGGTGCTCATCCTCGTCCAGGGCGCGGACGGCCAGGTCCAGCAGCCAGGAACGGATGACCGTGCCCTCCTGCCAGGAGCGGATGACCTCGCGGACGTCGGTGACCGAGTCCACCTTCTCCAGCAGCTCCCAGCCCTCGGCGTACGCCTGCATCATCGCGTACTCGATGCCGTTGTGGACCATCTTGGCGAAGTGGCCCGCGCCGACCTTGCCGGCGTGGACCGCGCCGACCTCGCCCTCGGGCTTGAGCGCGTCGAAGATCGGCTGGACCTGGGCCACATGGTCGGGGGTGCCGCCGTACATCAGCGCGTAGCCGTTCTCCAGACCCCAGACACCGCCGGAGACACCGCAGTCGACGAAGCCTATGCCCTTGGCGTTGAGCTGCTCGGCGTGCTTCTCGTCGTCGGTCCAGCGGGAGTTCCCGCCGTCCACGACGACGTCGCCGGGCGACAGCAGCTCGGCCAGCTCATCGATGGTGATCTGGGTGGGGACGCCCGCCGGGACCATGACCCACACCACTCGCGGGCCCTTGAGCTTGTTGACGAGCTCATCGATGCTGTGTACATCGGCGACGTCCGGGTTGCGGTCGTAGCCGATGACGGTGTGGCCTGCGCGGCGGATGCGCTCGCGCATGTTGCCGCCCATCTTGCCGAGGCCGATGAGACCGAGCTCCATCAGTGATCCTTTGTGCCGTAGTCCGTTGCGTTTCGCGGTGAATCCGAGCCTACGCCCGCGGGTAGCCGCACAGATGTGGGCTACACCCGCTCATTCGCTCGGCTTTCAGCCACTCAGTCGGACCGGCATGATCAGGTACTTGTACGCCTCGTCCGCCTCGGCGTCCATGGCGGGCTTGCCACTCAGCAGGGCGGGCTTGGTCGAGGTGGTGAAGGACAGCTGGGCGACCGGCGAGTCGATCGCGCTGAGGCCGTCCAGCAGGAACGTCGGGTTGAAGGCGATCGAGATGTCGTCGCCGTCGAGCTGGGCGTCCACCCTTTCCACAGCCTGTGCGTCGTCGCTGGACCCGGCCTCCAGGATCAGCACGCCCTGCTCGAAGGTGAGCCGCACCGGGGTGTTGCGCTCGGCGACCAGGGCCACACGCTTGACGGCCTCGACGAACGGGGCGGTCTCGATCACCGCGACCGAGTTGAACTCGGTGGGGAAGAGCGTGCGGTACTTCGGCAGGTCGCCCTCGAGCAGCCGGGTGGTCGTACGGCGCCCGGCGCCCTCGAAGCCGATCAGGCCCTCGCCCGCACCCGAGCCGGAGAGCGCGAGCGCGACGGTGTCACCGCTGGTCAGCGACTTGGCGGTGTCGAGGAGCGTCTTGGCGGGCACCAGCGCGACGGCGGAGATGTCGGGGGTCTCGGGCTTCCACAGGAACTCGCGGACCGCGAAGCGGTAGCGGTCGGTGGAGGCCAGCGTGACGGTGTCGCCCTCGATCTCGATCCGCACCCCCGTGAGCACCGGCAGGGTGTCGTCACGGCCGGCGGCGATGGCGACCTGGGCCGCGGCGGAGGCGAAGACCTCACCGGGGACGGTGCCGGTCGCGGTCGGCATCTGCGGCAGCGCCGGGTACTCCTCCACAGGCAGGGTGTGGAGTGTGAATCGCGAGGAGCCGCAGACCACGGTCACCCGCACGCCGTCGCTGGAGATCTCCACAGGGCGGTTGGGGAGGGCTCGGCAGATGTCGGCGAGAAGGCGGCCGGAGACGAGGACCGTGCCGTCGTCCTCGATGTCGGCCTCCACCGAGACGCGGGCCGAGACCTCGTAGTCGAAGCCGGAGAGGCTCAGCGCGCCTTCCTCCGCCTTCATCAGAATCCCCGCGAGGACGGGCACCGGCGGTCGGGCCGGGAGGCTGCGGGCCGTCCAGGCCACCGCCTCCGCGAGTACATCGCGCTCCACCCGGATCTTCACCGTAAGCCGCCTCCTGCTGTTGCTGGCTCGCCCTGCTGGCCTTCGTCGTCGGCTGTGTTGCCGGAGACCAGTCTGACGCACGCCGCCGACAGTCGGTGCGGCTCCGGGTCAAGTCGGTGCGCGGGGTGTCGGGCGGCTCGGCCCGAGGTTGTGCACAGGCCCCACTTCGAAGCGATTTCCTCGCTATCTCTATGTGGTCGTAGTAGTAGGCCCTGTGGAAACCGTGGAAAACTCAATCAGCCCTGGTCAGAGGCACTTTTTTGTCCACCGGCCCTGTGGGCGGAGGCGGTGGACAACCAGGGCTTTCTGTGGATGCCGAAGAGTTCTGCACATTCGATACACAGACATCGCCCGGTTCTCCCCAGCGTCGTCCCCAGCTTTACCCACCTTCCCCACAGCCCAACCCGCCTCTTCGGTGTGACGCCTTTCACTCGGCCCGGTGACCGTGGCCGTTTCGTTGCCGAACAGTGGACAGCGGTGTGGAGAAGCTGTGGGCAACGGGCCTTCGGCTGTGGGTTGCCGGTGGACAAGCTGACGCGCGGCCTGTGGGCATCTCGATCGTCCACAGTCTGTGGACTTCGGTTAGCCACAATTCCACAACCGGCTGACCTCGGGGGATCCCCTTTCCGCCGGACAGCCTGTGGACGCTATCGGGACAACTCCCATGTCCCCAGGGTGTGGACGGTGGATGAGCCGTGGATCTGTGGAGAACCGGGCCGGCCGGGCAGGGAATCGAACAGCCTCGTAGCGGTGAACGACGAGGGACGTGAACGACGAGGGACGGCGATGCGGCGATGTGACGAGGGGGACGGCGATGTGACGAAGGGGGACGGCGAAGGGCGCCCCGGGAGATGTCCGTCCCGGAGCGCCCTTCAGCGGTTCGCGGTGGCCCTGCGGGCCCCTCTCAGCCGTTCTTGATGCGGTTGGTCAGCTCGGTCACCTGGTTGTAGATGGAGCGCCGCTCGGCCATCAGCGCCCTGATCTTGCGGTCCGCGTGCATCACCGTCGTATGGTCCCGGCCGCCGAACTGCGCGCCGATCTTGGGCAACGAGAGATCGGTCAGCTCCCGGCAGAGGTACATCGCGATCTGCCGTGCGGTGACCAGCACCCTGCTGCGGGAGGCGCCGCACAGATCGTCGACCGTGTGCCCGAAGTAGTCCGCGGTCGCGGCCATGATCGCGGTGGCGGTGATCTCCGGGGCCGCGTCCTCGCCGCCGGGGATCAGATCCTTCAGCACGATCTCGGTGAGTCCGAGGTCCACCGGCTGCCGGTTCAGGCTCGCGAAGGCCGTCACTCTGATCAGCGCGCCCTCCAGCTCACGGATGTTGCGGGAGATCCGCGAGGCGATGAACTCCAGCACCTCCGGCGGCGCGTTCAGCTGCTCCTGCACCGCCTTCTTACGGAGGATCGCGATGCGCGTCTCCAGCTCCGGCGGCTGCACATCGGTGATCAGGCCCCACTCGAAGCGGTTGCGGAGCCGGTCCTCCAGGGTGACCAGCTGCTTGGGCGGCCGGTCGGAGGAGAGCACGATCTGTTTGTTGGCGTTGTGGAGCGTATTGAAGGTGTGGAAGAACTCCTCCTGCGTCGACTCCTTGCTCGCCAGGAACTGGATGTCGTCGACCAGCAGGATGTCCATGTCGCGGTAGCGCTTGCGGAACGCGTCCGCCTTGCCGTCGCGGATCGAGTTGATGAACTCGTTGGTGAACTCCTCCGAGCTCACATAGCGAACCCGGGTGCCGGGGTAGAGGCTGCGCGCGTAGTGCCCGATGGCATGCAGCAGGTGGGTCTTGCCGAGCCCGGACTCGCCGTAGATGAACAGCGGGTTGTACGCCTTGGCCGGCGCCTCGGCGACGGCGACCGCCGCGGCGTGCGCGAAGCGGTTGGACGCGCCGATGACGAAGGTGTCGAAGAGGTACTTGGGGTTCAGCCGCGCGGTCGGCTCACCGGGGCCGGACGCGGGCGCGGGCTGAGCGGCGAGCGGGCCGGGGGCGCCGGTCTGCGAGGGCAGCACGGGCGGTCCCCCGCGGGCGCGCTCGAGCGGGTCGGGAAGATCGTGGCGCTGCTCGTACGGCGGGCGCTCGGGGCTCGCCCCGGGGCCGGGGATGCCACCGGGACCGCCGCCGTGGCCGTGGCCCGGCCCGGGGCGCTCGGCGCCCGGTCCGCGGTAGTCGCCGCGCGGCTGCTCGTACGGCTGCTGGTCATAGCCGGACTGCTGGTCGTAGCCGGACGAGGCGCGCTGGGAGGCGTACGGATCACTCTCAGGGAAGCCGCCGAGCCGGGGCTGCTGCCAGCCGTAGTCGTCACGGCCCCGCGGCCAGGCGCCCGGTTCGGGGCGCGACTGCTGATACCCGGGGTACGCGGGGCGGGCCGACGGAAGATCGTCCGGCGCCTGGCGGCCATAGCCGTCCCGGCCGTCGTAGCTCTCGTAGGACTCGCGCTGCTCGCGCTGGGGCTGCGGGGGGACGATCGGTTCGCCGGCGGACTCGTCCACGGTGATCGCGATGCGGATCGGGCGGCCGCACTCCCGGCTCAGCGTTTCGCTGACGACGGGGGCCAGCCGACCTTCCAGTACGCCCTTGGCGAATTCGTTGGGGACGGCGAGCAGCGCGGTATCGGCGACCAGCGCGAGGGGCTGGCACCGCTTGATCCAGTGCTCGTCCTTGGCCTCGACGCCTTGTCCGCCCTGCCCGGAGCCCTCTCCCAACAGCCGCTCGAGCACACGTGGCCACACTGCGGCAAGATCGGCGGGTACGTCAGCCACAGGGCACGCTCTCTCACTCGCTGGGTGGGGGACGCCGACAGGTCCCACGAATGCGTGGTTCTCGGGACGGGCGTGAAGGAATCGGAGCCCAGCCACGGTAGTCAGGCCGGGGTGCAGGGTTCAAGTCGTTGTCCACAGGGTGTGTACAAATGTGCCATGCGATGTCGCCGGGCGTTCCCTTGCCCCTAGGCTGTGGGGAGAAAGCGCGCTGTCAGGGTGTCGGCCACCGGTTTGACCGGATGGCGTAACCGCGCGTACCGTAACCAGGTCGAGTTGTCGATGGCTGCTGCTGCCTGCCTCCGATGGGCAAGGACTCACGGGCTGATGATCCGTGGTCGTGAAGCGGTGCACTCGGGCGTATTGCGAGCTACTCGTGGGCGCACGGTGACAGCCAAGCGATAGACCGCCACCATCCGATTCATTTCTGGAGCCCCCGAGTGAGCAAGCGCACCTTCCAGCCGAACAACCGTCGTCGCGCGAAGACCCACGGCTTCCGGCTGCGGATGCGCACCCGTGCCGGCCGCGCGATCCTCGCGTCCCGCCGTAGCAAGGGTCGCGCCCGCCTGTCGGCCTGAGCAGCCTGACTCAAGGTCCATGACGTGCTGCCTACCGAACATCGGCTGAGGCGGCGCGAGGACTTCGCGGCCGCGGTACGCCGAGGACGCAGGGCCGGGCGCCCGCTCCTTGTCGTGCATCTTCGTACCGGCCTCACCAGCGGTGATACGGACCCGCACGCATCCGGGGAGAGTGCTCCTCCGGCGCGTGCGGGTTTCGTCGTAAGCAAGGCGATCGGCGGTGCCGTCGTCCGCAATCTGGTGAAGCGGAGACTGCGCCATCTGATGCGGGACCGCATCGACCGATTTCCCGCAGGTAGCCTTGTGGTCGTACGGGCGCTGCCCGGCGCGGGTGAGGCGGGTCACGACCAGCTGGCCCGCGATCTCGACACGGCAGTGCAGCGGCTACTGGGAGGGGTGCCGCGATGAAGTACCCGCTGCTGTGGTTGATCAAGCTGTACCAGTGGACCATCAGCCCGATGCTGGGACCGGTCTGCAAGTACTACCCGTCGTGCTCGCACTATGGCTATACGGCCATCAACCGGCACGGCGCGGTAAAAGGAACGGCGCTGACGGCCTGGCGCATCCTGCGCTGCAACCCATGGTCACTCGGTGGCGTCGACCATGTCCCGCCCCGGAAGCGTCCGGTGTGGCACCAGCGGCTGCGGAACCGCCTCGGCGGGCATCCGGCTGTGGAGCCTGCCGCACAGCCCGAGACCCAGCCCAAAGCCCAAGGAGCCTGATTCGTGGACACGATCCTCGGTCCTCTTTATGACGTAGTTTCCTGGATCATCGTCCAGTTCCACTCGTTCTACAGCTTGATCTTCGATCGGGACAGTGGCTGGGCGTGGGGTCTGTCCATCGTTTCGCTGGTGGTGCTGATCCGGATCTGCCTGATCCCGCTCTTCGTGAAGCAGATCAAGTCGACGCGGAACATGCAGGCGCTCCAGCCCAGGATGAAGGCGATCCAGGAGCGCTACAAGAGCGACAAGCAGCGCCAGTCCGAAGAGATGATGAAGCTCTACAAGGAGACGGGTACCAACCCGCTCTCGAGCTGTCTGCCGATTCTCGCGCAGTCGCCGTTCTTCATCTCGCTGTACCAGGTGCTCAACCACATCGCGAACAACAAGACGGTCGGTGTCATCGACCAGTCGCTGCTGGACAGCGCCCGTAACGCCCATATCTTCGGCGCTCCGCTGTCGGTGAAGTTCATGGACTCGGCGTCGAAGGTCGAATCCCTCGGCGCCTCGCTGACCGACGTCCGCGTCGTGACGATCACCATGATCGTGCTGATGTCGGCCTCGCAGTTCTTCACCCAGCGCCAGCTGATGACCAAGAACGTCGACCTCACGGTGAAGACGCCGTTCATGCAGCAGCAGAAGATGCTGATGTACGTCTTCCCGATCATGTTCGCCGTCTTCGGCATCAACTTCCCCGTCGGTGTCCTCGTCTACTGGCTGACCACCAACGTCTGGACCATGGGCCAGCAGATGTTCGTCATCCGCCGGAACCCGACCCCGGGCAGCGTGGCCTTCAAGGCCCGCCAGGAGCGGCTGCGGGCCAGCGGCAAGCTGAAGGAGGAGCCGGTCGAGGTCGCCGCGAAGGAGGCCGCAGAGACGGCGCGCGCCAACCGTCAGCAGCCCAAGCGCCAGACCAAGGCGCAGCGCTCCACGACCGGCCACAGCAAGGCCAGCTCGCAGCCGGGTTCCTCGGCCTCCACGGAGAAGTCCACCGAGGACAAGCCCGCCGAGAAGCAGGGACCGGGGCAGAAGAAGGGCGCGCAGGGCGGCAAGCCGGCCGGCGGCGGCTCGGCTTCCGGCTCCTCCCGTGGCTCGAAGTCCGGCCAGCGCAAGGGCCAGCAGCGCCCCAAGCACCCGTCCAAGAAGTAACGAAGGAGTCCATCCGTGACGGAAGGCACCACCCCGGCAGCCGAGGGTGTCGACACCCTGACCCGCCTTGAGCAGGAAGGGGAGATCGCGGCCGACTACCTCGAGGGGCTGCTGGACATCGCGGACCTCGACGGCGACATCGACATGGACGTCGAGGCCGATCGCGCAGCGGTGTCGATCATCAGCGACTCGACCAGCCGTGATCTGCAGAAGCTGGTCGGCCGCGATGGCGAGGTGCTGGAGGCCCTTCAAGAGCTGACCCGCCTCGCGGTGCACCGGGAGACCGGTGACCGCAGTCGGCTGATGCTCGACATCGCCGGATACCGGGCCCGTAAGCGTGCCGAGCTGACCGAGCTGGGCACCAAGGCGGCCGAGGAGGCGAAGGGCACCGGGCAGCCCGTGAAGCTCAAGGCGATGACGCCCTTCGAGCGGAAGGTGGTGCACGACGCCGTGGCCATCGCCGGGCTGCGCAGTGAGTCCGAGGGCGAGGAGCCCCAGCGCTGCGTGGTCGTGCTTCCGGTCTGAAGCGGTTCCGCCTCGTGATCCACACGGCCCCGTCTGCACGCAGACGGGGCCGAATCTTGTCAGCCTTACATCATCGTTCAGCAGAGTGTTCGGAACGGAAGGACGGTCCCCGTGACGGAAGCAGCGGAGCTCCCCCCGGCGCCCCCCGAGGCAAGGGACGTATTCGGTGACCGTTTTCCGGAGGCCGTCCGCTATGGCGAGCTGCTGGCCGATGTGGGAGTGACCCGCGGGCTGATCGGCCCGCGGGAGGTACCGCGGCTGTGGGAGCGGCATCTGCTGAACTGCGCCGTACTCTCCGAAGTGGTGCCCGAGGGGGTCACCGTCTGCGATGTGGGCTCGGGGGCGGGGCTCCCCGGTATCCCGCTCGCCCTGACCCGTCCCGATCTCCGGATCACGCTGCTGGAGCCCCTGCTGCGCCGGACGAACTTTCTGCGGGAAGTGGTGGAGCTGCTGGGGCTGGAGCATGTGACGGTGGTGCGCGGCCGCGCCGAGGAGGTCCTCGGGAAGCTGACTCCGATGCATGTGGTGACGGCACGGGCGGTGGCCCCGCTGGACCGGCTGGCCGGCTGGGGGGTTCCGCTGCTGCGCCCGTACGGCGAGATGCTGCTGCTGAAGGGCGACACCGCCGAGGAGGAGCTGAAGCAGGCCCGCGCCGCGCTGGGCAAGCTGGGCGTAGTGGGGACCTCGGTGCTGCATGTCGGTGAGGGAATGGTGGACCCGCCGTCCACGGTGGTGCGGGTCGAGGTCGGGGAGAGCCCCGGAGGTGTGCGCTTCGCGGCGAAGCGGGCCAAGGCGGCTCGCCGGTCGCCGCGCCGTCGGCCCTAAATCGGGGGCATTGCTCCATACAAGCTGGCAAAACTACACATACCGGAGTGTCGCGACCCATCGACGAGTCCTCCCGTGCATCGTGTTTCACGTGAAACGTCGCTCTCTGCTGCATGGAATCATCAGTCGCGGTCGTGCGGCGGCCTTGCCCCGCGACCGCCGACCCCGTATGAACGTGGATTCATCCACAGGAGAACGGGCCTCGCTGGTTCACGACCCCAAAAGCATGGCAGGCTCTGCTTATTGCGAGCCTGATGTCGAGGAGAGTGAATCCTTGCGGTCCGACGCCAACATCGCGGGGCCGATGACCGATCCGGTCCCCGGCCCCCGTACTGAATCGCCGGGGGAGGATGTTTCACGTGAAACGCCGCCTCCGATGGACGACACCCCTATCGGCCGTGCAGCTCAGCTGGCTGTCGAAGCCCTGGGCCGAGCCGGTGAGGGGCTGCCCAGGCCGGAGCAGACCCGGGTGATGGTGGTCGCCAACCAGAAGGGCGGGGTCGGGAAGACCACGACTACGGTCAATCTGGCCGCCTCGCTCGCCCTGCACGGTGGTCGCGTGCTGGTGATCGATCTCGACCCACAGGGCAATGCCTCGACGGCGCTGGGGATCGACCACCATGCCGAGGTTCCATCGATCTATGACGTGCTGGTCGACAGCAAGCCGTTGTCCGATGTGGTGCAGCCGGTCCCGGATGTGGAGGGCCTCTTCTGCGCTCCGGCCACGATCGATCTCGCCGGTGCCGAGATCGAGTTGGTCTCCCTGGTGGCCAGGGAGAGCCGGCTTGAGCGGGCCATCGAGGCGTACGAGCAGCCGCTGGACTACATCCTGATCGACTGCCCGCCCTCGCTGGGCCTGCTGACGGTCAATGCGCTGGTGGCCGGCGCGGAAGTGCTGATCCCGATCCAGTGCGAGTACTACGCCCTGGAGGGGCTGGGGCAGCTGCTGCGGAATGTGGATCTGGTGCGGGGCCATCTCAACCCCAAGCTCCATGTCTCAACGATCCTTCTCACCATGTACGACGGTCGTACCCGGCTGGCCTCCCAGGTCGCCGACGAGGTGCGGAGCCACTTCGGTGGTGAGGTGCTCCGGACGAGCATTCCCCGGTCGGTGCGCATCTCCGAGGCCCCCAGCTATGGGCAGACCGTCCTCACCTATGACCCGGGGTCGAGTGGGGCGCTCTCCTATCTGGAGGCGGCCCGCGAGATCGCCCTCAGAGGTGTTGGCGTGCACTACGAAGCCCAGCACGCCCATGCCTTGCCCGAGCTCAGCCAGCACGACCAGCACAGCAGCATGCAGGAGGGGATTCAGTGAGTGAGCGACGCAGAGGACTGGGCCGTGGGCTCGGTGCCCTGATCCCTCCCGCGCCGAAGGGGACGGACAATGCCGCCTCCTCGGCGGGGGCGGGAACGGTCACGACGACCGGGGCCACCACCTCACCGACCGCGGTCCCGGTGCTCACCCAGGAGCGCGGAGTGGCGGCGGCCAAGGTGGCCGGACTGGCCACACAGACCGTTCCACAGGAAACCGAGCCCGCGCCACAGGAGCAGGAGCCCGAGGCCGCCGCCCCGGAGGCGATGCCGGAGGAGGTGGCCGGGGCTCACTTCGCCGAGCTGCCGCTGGATTTCATCACCCCCAACCCGCGGCAGCCCCGTGAGGTTTTCGACGAGGACGCGCTGGCCGAACTGGTCACCTCGATCCAGGAGGTCGGTCTCCTCCAGCCCGTCGTCGTACGACAGTTGGCGCCGGAGCGCTATGAGCTCATCATGGGCGAGCGCCGCTGGCGGGCTTGTCGTGAGGCCGGGCTGGAGAAGATCCCCGCGATCGTCCGGGCCACCGATGACGAGAAGCTCCTCCTGGACGCGCTGCTGGAGAACCTCCACCGGGCCCAGCTGAACCCTCTGGAAGAGGCGGCGGCGTACGACCAGCTGCTGAAGGACTTCAACTGCACGCATGACGAGCTGGCCGACCGTATCGGGCGCTCGCGTCCGCAGGTCTCCAATACGCTGCGGCTGCTGAAGCTCTCCCCGTCCGTCCAGCGCAGGGTGGCCGCCGGGGTTCTCTCCGCGGGCCATGCTCGGGCGCTGCTCTCCGTGGACGACCCGGAGGAGCAGGACCGGCTGGCCCATCGCATCGTCGCCGAGGGGCTCTCGGTGCGTGCGGTGGAGGAGATCGTCACCCTGATGGGGTCGCGCTCGGGTGGTACGACCAAGCCCAAGAGCCCGAGAGCGGGTGCCAGAGTGTCCCCCGCGCTCACGGATCTGGCCTCACGTCTCTCCGATCGGTTCGAGACGCGGGTGAAGGTCGACCTCGGCCAGAAGAAGGGGAAGATCGTCGTCGAGTTCGCCTCAATAGAGGATCTCGAGCGGATCCTCGGCGCGCTGGCCCCCGGTGAGGGGCCGGTGCTGGAGCAGCCGCTCTCCTCCGAGGACGGAGCGGACGAGGACGAGTGAGGCGCTGCCCGTGCGGTTCATGCCGTACGGAAGGGCAGCGCGGGGCGGGGGGGGGGGGGGGGGGGGGGGGGCCCCCCCCCCCGGGTTGGCCCACGCGGGGTAGGTGGGGAAACAGGCCGCGGGAGAAGAGGGGGGGGGGGGGGGGGACCCGTGGGGGGGGCCCCCCGGGGGGGGCGC
>NZ_JAGGLR010000041.1 GCF_017874715.1 Streptomyces iranensis
CCGACGAACCCGACCTGCCCACCGAACTCACTGCATAGCCTCAACAACGGATCACCGAGTGGCCGTCGATACACCACTCCAGCGGACGTGACCGCAGATCTCGGGGTCCAGGGGCGGAGCCCCTGGTTACGGGAAGGGGCGGGGAGGGGAAAGGAAAGCATCGCCATGCGGATCCGCCACGTGGTCCGCCGGACACCCCGGCAGGGGCGGGCACACAAAAAGTCCCTCCCCTGCGATCAGGGGAGGGACTTTTCCAAGGAGCGCCGAGCAGGCCTTGCACCTACATCCCTCGTTTGGAGACGAGTATCTTTCCTTAGACGACCGACGCATCAACTCCCGCCCTCCAGGGCGGCGTTGCGAGATCAACTGTACCCCATCCGGGGGATCACAGCCGCCACAGCGGGGCGTCGTACCGCTCGGGCTGAGTCCCGATCAGCAGCGCCCGCAGATCGGCGCGTTGGACACCGCTCAGCCCGAGGATCTCGGTGAGACGGCGGAAGGTGGTGTGGCTGACCCCGCGGGCGCGGGCCTCCTCCGCGAAGCGGGCGACCCCGGCGAGTACGGCCCTGGGCCGGAACGGCCCCTCGGGCGCCGCCCCGAACCGCGCCGCCTTCTCCCGTTCGTAGTCGATCTCCGAGTAGCCGCAGATCTCCCGGCAGTGCCGCTCGGCCTCGGCCAGTCCGGTGGTGTCGGCGATGGCCCCGGCCAGCCGGTTCCGGCGGAACGCGGTGTCGAGATCCGCCTCGTGGACCACGGCCCCGTCGTCCGTCAGGGGAATGGTGAGCCCCGCGTCCCGTACCTCGCACAGCCCGCGCACCCCCCGCGCCGCGGCCGTGAGCATGCCGGTGGCCTCCGACGGGTGCCATTCCATGACGGGGCCGATGGGCGCGACATCGTCGGCGGTCAGCGTATGGACCACCCGCTCCAGCCGTTCGTGCAGCACCCCCACCGGAATCTCCCCGTCCAACCCGGGCCCGGCGACCAGCAGCCGGATCTCCGCGTTCACCTGTGCACACGCGGCGAGCGACAGCGCGTCCCCGAGCGGGCTCCGCAGCGTCGGCTCATCGCCGTGCGCGAGGATGTCGCCGCCCACGTCCAGCAGGTCGATCGACGCCGGGGTCAGGTGCTCGAGCAGCTCCTCCAGCTGCCGGACCATGCCCTCCACGCCGTGGTGGGGGTCGAGCAGGGCGAAGGTGTGCGGCAGCTCGGCGGCCAGCCGGGGCAGCGTGGACCCGGCGGGGGCCACGGGCTTCGCGTCCTCGGGTACGGCGTACACGCTCGGCGTCAGCGCCCGCAGACCGGTGAAGTCGGCCGCTGCCCGGGGCCCGGGGACGGGGTCGACGAGCAGCCGGTCCCAGGCGTAGGTCAGGACCACCGCCCGGTCATCGCCCGTCCCGCGCCCACGCCCACGCCCACGCCCGTACAGGGCCCGGTCGAGCACCGCGGCGGCAACGGCGTCCCCGCCTCCTCCGCCCGCCACGATCAGCCGCGTCATCCGCCCAGCGTACGGCGGGAACGGACAATTCCGTCGAACGAGACGCTGTCGTCAGAGCCGCGATCGTCAGAGCCGCGGTCATCAGTGCGCGGTGAGCCCGCCGTCGACCACGAGCTCCGAGCCGGTGACGAACGACGACTCGTCGCTCGCGAGGAAGAGCATCGCCGGTGCGATCTCGTCCGCCCGGCCGGCGCGGGCCATCGGCGTCCGCACGATGTCCGGCTGCTGATCGCCCTGCTCGTCCAGGAGGTCCTGGATCATCGGGGTCGCGATCACCCCCGGGTGCAGCGAGTTGACCCGTACGTTGTCGCGCGCGTACTCGACCGCCGCGGTCTTCGACAGCAGCCGGACGGCGCCCTTCGACGCCTGGTACGCGGCCGCCGCACCGCTGCCCACCAGCCCCAGCACCGAGGATGTGTTGATCACCGACCCCCTGCCGCTCGCGCGCAACAGCGGCATGGCCGCCTTCATCCCCAGCCAGGTGCCCTTCTGGTTCACCTCGATGACGCGGTCCCAGGACGCCTCATCGGTGCCCTCGATGCCCGGCCAGTCCAGGATCCCGGCGATGTTGACCAGCACGTCCAGACGGCCGAAGCGCTCCCGTACGGTGGCGATCACGTCGCCCCACGCCTCCGCCGAGGCGACGTCCAGCGTGGCCGAGGCCACCTCGCTGCCGCCGCGCTTCCCGATCCGTTCCTCCAGAGCCTTCAGGGGTTCTGGGGCCACATCGGTGAGGAGCAGCCGTGCTCCCTCCTGCGCGAAGAGCTCGGCGGTCGCCGCGCCGATCCCGCCCGTCGCTCCGGTGATCAGGGCGACCTTGCCGTGCAGACGTCCAGACATGGGTGCTCCGTTCCTCGTCTCACTCTCGAGCCGACGACCCGAGACTCGACTCGCGTCTCGACCCGCGTCTCGACCCGAATCCCGACCCAGTCTGCGCAGGTCAGCGGGGGTCAACCAGGACGCGCGCTGCCTGGGTGCGGCACACCCAGGCAGCGATACGGGAACGAGGCCGACGGGCCCGTCAGACGGTCTGGGACTTCACCTCGGCCCCCTCCGGCTCCTCCGGCTCGCCCGGCTCCTCCCGACCACCCTTGCGGTCCTTGCGGACGGCCGGGTTGGTCTCGGGAGCGGCCGCCACGGCGAAGACCGTGACCGCGCCCATGCCGATCAGGAACAGCGCGATCGGCCAGGACGCGTCCGCCCAGGCGAGCAGCGCGGTGGCGACGATGGGGGAGAACCCGCCGACGATCATCGACGCGAGCTCATGCCCCAGGGCGAGGCCGCTGTAGGCCACCCGGCTGGCGAAGAGTTCGGTGAAGAACGCCGGCTGGGTGCCGATCATCGCCCCGTGGCCGATGACGACCGCCACGAAGATCGCCACGAAGATCAGCACCGGATTGCGCGAGTCGAACATCGCGAAGAACGGATAGGCCCAGACGATCACCGCGATCGCGCCCCCGATATACACCGGCCGGCGCCCGATGCGGTCGGAGAGCGCCCCGAACATCGGCATCGCGAACGACTCGCACAACATCCCCACCACGAGCGCGGCCAGCACCACCCCCTTGCCCACCCCGACCTCGGCCGCGTAGGAGAGGCTGAAGGTGAGGAAGAGATAGCTCGCACCGGTTTCGGCGACCCGCGCCCCGAAGGCGATCAGTATCGACTTGGGGTGGGTGCGGATGACGTCGAGTAGCGGCGGACGGGACTTCTCCGGTTCCGACTCCGTATCCCGGAACGCCGGCGTCTCCATGATCCGGAGCCGGATCAGCAGTCCGACGGCGGTGAGCAGGATGCCGACCACGAACGGAATGCGCCATCCCCAGGCGAGGAAGGACTCCTCGGTGGTCACCGACTGGGTCAGCGCGTAGGCGGAGGCGGAGAGGACGAACCCGAGCCCCACCCCGGTCTGGCTCCAGGCCGAGTAGAAGCCGCGGCGGTGGCTCGGCGCGTGTTCGCTGACGATCAGCACGCCGCCGCCCCACTCACCGCCGACGGCGATGCCCTGCACGATCCGCAGCGTTATCAGCAGCACCGGCGCCCAGGCCCCGATGGTGGCGTACGTGGGCAGCAGACCGATCAGACAGGTCGCGACGCCCATGATCACCAGAGTGGTCACCAGCATCGACTTACGGCCGATCCGGTCACCGAAGTGCCCGAAGATGATGCCGCCCAGCGGCCGGGCGAGGAACCCCACCGCGTTGGTGCCGAAGGCGGCGATCGTTCCCACCAGCGGATCGAAGGTCGGGAAGAAGAGGGAGTTGAAGACGAGCGCGGCGGCCGTGCCGTAGAGGAAGAAGTCGTACCACTCCAATGCGCTACCGAACAAACTTGCGATCGCCGCCTTGCGGACTTCGCGCTGGGGGCCCTTCACGTCTGCCATGTCGGCTCTCCAATGGCCGCTTCGAATGGGATCAAGACCTGCGGCTCGGGTGTGTTGGGGGATTGTTCGCAGCTGGTTCTCATGGCGGGAATGGCGGCGTTCCGCTCACCGGGACAGGACGCGAACCGGCGGTCTTAGGCCTCTTGGGAGAGCTGCACCCGTACGCCTCTCACACGTCCCACGTTCGTGGGATTTGCATACTTTCATGCCTTACTCTCCGCTTCGCCTGGTCACGCCTTCACGGTGGCGGTCCCGTCCAGGGGCCCGTGACGAAGGGAAGACACACATGCGTGGAAGGCTCGTCATCGCTGCCGCGGCATTGACCATGGCGCTGACGCCAGGCGTCGCGTCGGCGACACAGGACGGCGACGACCAGACGACCGGCTCTTACAGCGCCGAGGCGACCATGCCGCAGGGCTCCGAGGGGACCGAGTCCCACGGCTCCGGGGCGACCGGTTCCGTCAACTCCGAGGCGACGGCTTCCCAGAGCGACGAGACGACTGGTGCCCAGAGCGACGAGACGACTGGTGCTCAGAGCTCAGAGGTGCCCGCTTCCCACGAAGCCTCCGGTCCCGACGAGGGCGTGCCCGGCTACGAGGTGGTCACCCTGCCCAATAAGAACGTCCCGAACTTCCAGCGGCGCACGGTGTACTGCCCGCCTGGGAAGAAGGTCATCGGCGGCGGTGCTGAGGCCCGGGGCGACAGCGCCATCCTCGTCGGCAGCTTCCCCACCGATGACGCACGGGGCTGGATCGGGCTGGGCCGCCAGACCACCACCGACAACGTGGGCATCAGCGTCTTCGCCATCTGCGCCAACGTCTGATCGTTCATGCGGGACAAGGGCGCCCCCGTGGGCGCCGCAGGCAAGGAAGAAGCCCCCTCCGGATGCACCGGGAGGGGGCTGTGCCCTGGTGGGAGCGTCGGTGGCCGGGGCCGACCGACCGTCCGCGCCGAGGCTTATTCCGGCGTGCTGACCGGGCTGACGAAGGTCCCCGGGTGGGTGGCGCCCGACTGGTCCAGCAGCGCACCGCCGTACGGCCAGTCCAGCGAGAGGTTCGTCTCCTCGTTCGGCGGGGTGATCACGACCTGGTCCGGCGCGAACTTCTTGTCGTCGTCGCGGGTTGACGCCAGGAAGGTGATGTCGAAGGTGACCCGCCCGCCGGCGTCGACCCGGACCGGCTTCGGCTTGTCGTCGGTGCGCCGCAGGTCCCAGGTCTGGCCGTGCTCGGTCTGGAGCTGGACGCCCGGGAAGCCGACCATGGTGCAGTCGGTGCTACCGGTGTTCTTCAGCACCACCCGGGCGGTCTGCTGCCCGTCGTACTCCATGTCCGGACCGCCCTCGAAGTTCGACCACGCGGCCTCCAGGTGGTCGCTGGTGCAGCGGCTCGCCGACGAGGAGCCGCCCGAGGCGCTGCCCGCCTTGGCGTCGATGTCCTCGCCGGAGCCACCGGTCGAGCCCGAGCCACCGCCAGAGCCCCCCGACGTGCCGTTCGCGGTCGCCGACGGCGAGCCCCCCTTGGCGTCGCTGTCGGATTCGCCGCCTCCGCAGGCCGTGAGCGAGAACGCGGCAGCGGCGATCAGCGAGGCGACGGCGACGGTGCGGGTGCGGCGGAGAACGGTCGTGCGCGACATGGGATCCCCCCAGGGATGGTTGACGTGTGGGCCGAGGACGCGGTGCGTTGTCCACGGTGCGTTCCGCGTCCTGGGAACAACCTTGTTCGCCGCCGCTGCCGATCGGCTAACCCACGGCTAACACGCCGCTGTCGCACTCAACGCGATGGCCCCGAAGCCCTCCCCGGACAAGGAAGAAGCTCCGGTGAGGGCTGCGGTGGCTGGGGCCGGGGTCGAACCGGCGACCT
This sequence comes from Streptomyces iranensis, assembly GCF_017874715.1. Classification (GTDB taxonomy): domain Bacteria; phylum Actinomycetota; class Actinomycetes; order Streptomycetales; family Streptomycetaceae; genus Streptomyces; species Streptomyces iranensis. Next base: position 5,738 of record NZ_JAGGLR010000041.1, read on the forward strand.
TCCGCTTTTCAGGCGAGTTGATCAGGCGCAGTGGATCACGCTCCGGCCTGGGAAGGTTCCAGGCTGACGGCCCGTGGTGTGCCGCTGTTGACCGTGGTTGTCCGCCGCCGTTGCCGTCAGACTGCCGTCAGGCGAAAGGTGTTGGCGGACCGAGGTTGAGGTGGTTGCTTCACTTCCCTGGAGTCCGGTGCCGTGGATGTCAGCCGGAGCCAGCGTTTCTTGCGGAACCTGCGTTTCATTCCCTCGGCTTCCTTCTTCTTACGCTATGCCACGCCGCACGCGGACCACGGACCACGGACGCTGACACCATCTCTGTCTTGGCCGCGCGCCACACCTAGTAGAGAAGGCCGCGCTGATCTATCAGCACTCCGACGAGGAGCGCCAGTTCGAGCCGCTCCAGGGCCATGAACATGAAGAAGCCCCGCCCTCCGAAAACGTCTTGTGTCCGCAGACCTCCGCCGTGCGGGTTTCCGCGTCCGACGTCGATGGCGTCGCTGCCCAGGACCGTCAGCTGTTCAGCCAAGCGCTCCACCTCGGCCACGACTTCGTGCGGCAGGCCGCCTACGACGTGCTCGGCATCGGGGTCGTAGTCCCAGGTCCAGTTATCGCTCACACGGAGATCTCGCGCTGCGCCACGTCTGTGATCTGTCGCATCTCGGCGAGTGCGGAGCGCAGGGCCTCGCGGTCCGTTGCTTCTTCCGCTGCGGCTTCCAGTTCACGCAGGCGGGCCGCTCGCGCGGGGTAGCGCTCGATGGCGACGAATTCTCCCCACCACAGCAGGAAGGTGCGCAGCGGAGCGATAGTGCTCTGAGTGGCGGCTTGTTCGACCACGCGGTCGAGGTGTTCGGCGAAGGAAGGCAACTGGGCGGGGGCGATCTGGGCGACGGCTGCGCGGAGCGCTGCCGGAGTGAGCGCCGGCATGGAGATCAGGGGCCCGCCGGGAGCAGAGGGCTGCTCGGCCATCGGAACGTCTCCTGGGCGGCGGTCTGAGTGATCATCGTGAGCATGGCCGTTGTCGCGGACGCTGGGCTGAGCCTACGCCCGCGCCTGGTCCGCCACACAACACCCGATGCGTCTCGATCGCTTTGGCCCAAGTGTGATCGCGCTGTGCTGGAGCTTGGTGCGTCGCCGGGAGTCGCCGGAGACGCCAGCGGCCCGGGGCAACAAAGAAGCCCCGGGCCGCTGGCCTGGGGCTTCTGTCTGGAGCGGGTGACGGGAATCGAACCCGCGCTCTGAGCTTGGGAAGCTGCGGCTCTTTGAAGTCGGGTCGGTCGCTGAGATGGGCAAACGACCCGGGCGATGTCCCGTCGCGCTTGGCGGTTGCCCCAGACTCGGTATCGATCTAGCACACCTCGGGCTACGTAGCGTCTCCTGCTCACAGTCCCGCTGTTCCCGACCTGCTTCCGTATGCGCTCTTCTTCCGATTCGCACGCGATGGTGGCGCGGACATGGCAGCCTATGAACGGCAACGAAAGGACCAGAGATGCCCATTCTTTTCTTCGCCGCCGCTGGTGCCCTCTTTGCAGGCGGAGCTGGCGGAGGGCGGTACCTGTGGAAGCGTGGTCTACAAGAAGCGGCCAAGCGCTTGCAGTATCAGGACGCCGAGGCCGCGAAGCAGGCGCTTAGGGATGCCATCGACCTTGCTGACCTCCGTAGCAAGGCGCAAGAGGCAGGCCTGGACCCGGATGAGGTCGTTGCCGGATACGAGACATTGCGAGACTCACAGTTGTCTCCTGAGGACGTACTCAAGAGGCTGCGCGAGGCTGCCATCACCGGCTAAGCAGCTCTGCCCCGCCATACGAATCTCGCATCCAACTGTTCGTGGGCGGCTGTTACTCACGGGGCAAGCAGGCTCACTTGGGCCTGGTGGTAGCTCCCTGGCCAGCGGGCGGAAACCCAGAGAGCGTCTGCGCACGGTTCCGGAAGGCCCTCGGGTTCCAGGAAAAGTGGCTGGTCAGGGCCTTATAGGTGCCGGGCTGTGCCACTGCTATCCACAAATAGGCCATGGTCGGCCGACTACCGATCTCACGGGGTTTCTCCGTCATCCTGGCTGAACATACGGAAACGGTCCTGAACCTGCTGTATCTCGGGGTGGCTGCCGTCCTCACGCATGACTCGCATGGTCAACAGGTGAAATACATGCAGGCGGCCTTACTCCGGTCCAGTGCTGTGTGCATGTTGCCTTCTGGGCCGGGGTGGTCGGGCCGATCCTCGCCTTGGTATTTAGGTCCCAGGCCAAACCGGCGACTCTAGCCTTCGCCAGAGGTTCTCCGACGGCCGCGGCAAGCCACACGACGTCCTCGTGCCATGCCATTGTGATACGGGCGGGGGTCGTGGAGTTGACTAATGTGATCAGCACGAATCTGCCGGTCTGCTTGTCGCCCTTGTGCCTCAATCTGCAGCTTCATCTGTGATCGAGCAAAGAAGCCTGATACCCCGGCTGCCGCTGCTGTACCCATGGCGCCAACGGCTGCGCCAAGTAGTGCTGCAAGACCCGCATCCATGCTCTGAGTCTGAAGCATCCGTGCCTGGCATGTCCCGCACATCCGAGGTCGGCGGGGTCTCAGTGACGAGTCAACCTGGTCCCGCTGACGTGTCCCCTCGATGCGAACTACGGGCGGGGAAGTGGCAAGGTCTGCTGGGCTGCTCTCTGCATCAGACTGCTTGCGGTTCAGGAGGCCGGGAGCAACGGCGAGCGAAGCGAGTCCTTGAAAAATGAGGTAGAGATATCCGTAAGGGCGAGCTGCCCGTCATCCGGTCGCTTCAGCGGATCAACGGGGAGTTTGGTGTCGGCCCAGCCCAAGACGCGGTACTCGTGCCGGACGATCCCGCTCCCGCCCTTCGTCCTGGACGCCCTCCGGGAGCGGCGCGAGCAGCAGCGGGCGGAACACGGCTCCTACGGGGCTGAGTGGCTGGGCACGTGCACGGGGTCTTCACGACGGCCGTAAGCTCACCCGTGGATCCGCGCAACCTGAACCGCCACTGGTAGGCGACGCGCAAGCGGACCGGCCTGGACGGCTACCGCTTCCATGATCTGCGTCACTCGTTCGTCTCGCTGCTCCTGGACCTCGGGGCCGCGACGCACATCGTGCGGGAGATAGCCGGGCACAGCGATCCCCTGTCGATGATCTCAACAGGGGTCTTTTCGCTGTTCAGCGATGGTGGCTGGGGCCGGGGTCGAACCGGCGACCTTCCGCTTTTCAGTCCGAGCAAGGCTGCTTCCGGTGGCCGGTTCGCCTGGCTCGGCGGTCCGTTGACGTCTGCTGCTGGCGTCAGCGTTCGCGGCCGTTGGCGTCATGGCTGGCGTCAGACGGATGTCACCTGACCATCGCCTTAAGAGTCATCCCCAGATGGCTGCCGCTCTCGCATCAGTCGCTGTCGGCTTTCACCGCCCGATGCTTCAAAGAAAAAGCCGTAGACGCATGTCAGGATCACTGGAAGCGCCAGCAATAGCCACAGCAGCGTCCAACCACCGGCAGTTATAGCCCAGGTTCCAAGCGCGCTCGCGGCAGCGCCGAGGACCAAACTTCCTATGATTGAACTCCACTCGATCTTCACCTGAACCTGAACTGACCGCTCTGGTACATAGTGTTCAGTCATCCATTCCAAGTGATCTCTTAGCTGCTGACGTGCTGGTGAATCTTCGGGAAGTTCGTTCAGGAGAGCAGCTTCCTCCTTCATGGCGCTTAGCAATTTGTCAGCCATGCTCACTCGGGCGGACCTGATGGCTACCCAGGCTGTAGCGGACCCCAAGACCAGTGTCCCCACAGCGGTAGCCAGAGCCGTCGCCGATTCAACACGCATATGATCTCCCTGTTTGGACCTGCACTCGCCGACTCGTCTGCGGACGGTCACCCACGGCGGTGGTGCCGCCATTTCATCGCGGCCGAACGTAGGCGCGCTGTCCAGACGTCTGGAGAGTCCCCCGCGATCTCATTCCACAGCGCTGCGTTCGCGTCGGCGAAAAGATCCACGGCTGTGGGAGGCGCTGTGGCCCAGGCGGGGATGTGTTGTCCAATTTCTTCAGCTTGGGCCGGGCTGTGTCCGGAGGCGATGAGCCAGATGATCCAGTAGGCGGGGTCGAGCCAGGCGGCTCCTCGGGTGGCCCATCCCCAGTCGACAAGGCGGGCTCGGGCACCGGTGATGAGGACGTTGTCGTTGTTCCAGTCAGTGTGGAGCAGGGCATCGCCCGCGAACGCTTCTGCATCGGCAGGGTGGGTGACGTACTTGGACAGGCGCTGTTCCGCTAGGCGGAGATCGATGTTGGGGCAGGGCATGTCGTCAAGCCTGCGTAGGGCTTGGACGACCTTCGGGATGTCCGGCGAGCCGGGAGAGTAGTCGGCGTGATGGCCGTCGAGTAGTTCGAAGCCGAGGATGTCCCAACCTTCGACGACGAGGTGGAAGAGCATGCGGGGAGCCAGGGGCGTGACATACGGGTTGATATCCGCCTCGCATCGCTGGGTCCAGACCCAGCGGTGCTCGCTGTTCAGTCCCTTGAGGAAGACAGTTCCTCCGGTGGTGTGGACGCGTGCCGAAAGAGCGCTGTTCTTGCCAGCGGTAACCGTCTCGGTTTCAAGGACCGCGCCTGTCTCGGCCTCAATCGAGCTACGGACCGAGCGGGGAAGGTCGTCGAAGGCGACGGGGGGCAGGGCCATGACGGAAAGGCTTCCAGACGGGACGTGCGCACGGGGCCTTCCGGCGCACGAACACGTCGGAAGGCCCCGCCACGGGTGATCAGTTGTAGGGGTTGTCGTCGCCGCAGCCAGGAGTGGCGGCTCGAGCGAAGGTGTCGACGTCGTCGAGGATCACGATGTCCTCCTTGGTTCCAGCATCTCCGGGGCGGGGCGGCGCGATCTCGACCATCACCGTTGTCATGGTTCAGCTTCCTTTCGCGGTGTGTTGGCAGTAGATGTGCAGTGGTGCCTTCGCCTCCTGGTAGACCTTGGCCAGCGGCCTGCATACCCGGCAGGTGCCGGAGAGCTGGCAGCCGGAGCAGCCACCGGTGCGAAGCATCAGGGAATCGGCGATCCCGCCCAGGCGGCTGAGGCCCTCGACTCCTTCGGCCAGCAAAGGAATCGCGTTGTCGCGGCCGACTTTGCAGATGGACGCCATGCCGTGTGGGTCGACGTGGAAGAAGGTGTGGCCGGCGTTGCAGCCGCGGAACGGTTCACGGTCGGTGAGGTAGTCGGGTGCCTGGGAGGCGAGTGTCTCGGCGCCGCCATAGATGGTCGGGGACATATGGGTGTACTCGCGGTACGGCAGGGCGTACTGGTCTGCGAAGGCGCGCATCCGGTCGTGCTCGTGGGCGTTGTGCCGTGTGATGATCAGCGCCAGATCGAGCGGCAGCCCGGCCTCATTGGCGGCGTTCAGGCCCTTCATGAACATCCGGTACGCACCCTTGCGACGGGTGAGTCCGTCGTAAGACTCCTCTGTGGCGCCGTAGAGGCTGAGCGTGATCCGGTTCGGACGGCGCTCCGTGAGCAAGGTGAGGTTCTTGGGGGCCGCGAGACGGGAGCCGTTGGTGAGGATCTCGACCATCATGCCCAGCTCGTGCGCCCGCCGGTATGTCTCGGCGAACAGCTTGTCGATCATTGGCTCGCCGCCGGTGAGCTGAAGCCATAGCACGCCAGCGTCATGGATGACCCGCAGCAGCCGTTCGCGCTCGGACCATTCGAGCCCCGAGAATCGCTTTAGACCTAGGTAGCAATGCTCGCAGTCGTAGTTGCAGCCCAGGTTCAGCTCGTACGACGCACGTCCGTAGCCGTGCGGCGAGAGGGAGCGGACGAGGACGGTATCGCGCGTCAACCGTTCGTCGAGGCTTAGACCCCATACCTTCCGGGACACGTCCACCAGCCAACCGGGTGATGCCGCACCGGAGGCTACGGCCGTCTCCAACTCCCGGTACGCGGTGGCCGGGAGCCGGGCGGCTTTGGTGCTGCCGGGACGGACGAGGAGGTGATGGTCGAGGAATGGAGCGGCGATCAGCTCATGCACGGGTTTCCTCCTCCGGCGTGGCGAGAGCCACGCGGGCCCAGACGGTTTTGCCGATCGGGTTGCGGGCGCGGTGTCCCATCTCCTTGGCCAGTGCGGAGACGAGTTGGAGACCTCGACCGTGCTCGTCCTCATCGCTGGTCTCCATGACGCGAGGAAACCGACGGCTGCGGGCGTCGGAGACCTCGACCAGGCACGTGGCGCCTTCGCCGCTCAGACGGACTTCGAAGCGGTGACCGCGCCTGTGGCCGTGCCGCACGGCATTGGTCGCCAACTCGCTGCAGACCAAGACCGTACGGTCGATGTCTTCTCGTCCGTAGCCCCAGCTCAGCAGGGTTTTGTCGACCAGGCTCCGGACGAGGCGGACGCACCTGGGCGTGGAGGTGAATTGCATCGCCCAGCGCTGGGCGATGGTGTGCTGCTGGTTGTCGTTGGTCATCGGGAGCATTGCGTCCCCTCGTCGCGGGTGGTTCCAGGGGGCTAGCTCATCGCAACGGTCGTCACCGAAATAGGTCATGGTGATTACCCAACGTGGGTAAAATCATCAGCGCTTGACCGCCCGGACAGCCCGCCGCCGCGGGGCGAGGGAGAGGGGCACGAGTGTCCGCACCGCAGCCTCATCGACTGCTGCCACCAGCCTTGTTGGCCAGCCCTGAGTGGCAGGAAGCATGCCGGAAGCGCGACTTCACCCGCATCTTCCAGCTGGTCAAGCTCAAGGCAGGGATCTATCCCTCGCGCATCGCCGCCCTTTGCGGCATGACGCCCAGCAGGGTCGGCGAGATCATGGCTGGACGTCGTGGTCTGGCCCACATCGATGTGATCGAGAGAGTCGCCGATGGGCTGCGCATCCCCGGCGCGATGCTGGGCCTGGCACATCGGCCCTGGGAAATTCCCGCATCGGCTCCGGAGAGCGAGCGGAGCCAGGCATCCGAGCCACGGCTCGCACAGAGGGCAACGGCTACCGGTCCTGCTGCTGGGGAAAGCCTGGATGACCTACTGCCACTGGCCGACTCACAGGTCACCCGCTCCACGCTCGCCGCGCTGCGCTCCTCAGTGGAGGACTACTGGCGTCGGGACGACCAGCACGGTGGTGCGCCAATGCGGCCTGCGGTCGTCGGAAGTCTCACTTACGTCACACAGGTGATGCGGCACGCCGGGGATGCACTGGGCCGGGACCTGCGGTCCCTCGCCGCAGAGCTGGCCCGCCTTGCGGGCTGGGCGTATTTCGACGCCTGTCAGTACAGCACGGCACGTATCTACTTCAGCCAGGCCCTCAGCCTCTCGCGGGAGCAGGAAGATCGTCTCTTCGTGGCCAATGTGCTGTCCTGCATGAGCCTGCAGGCCACCTATGACGGCAATCCGGCAGAGGCCATCACTCTCGCATGCAAGGCTCAGGACGTCACTCGGGCAGCGGGTGACCAGCCTCTGGTGATGTCCATGCTGCACATGCGCGAAGCGTTCGCCCACGCCACCCTTCGCGACGCCTCCGCCTGCAATCACGCCATCGACCGTTCCCGCGACTCCTTCGAATGCGCACGCGGCCGGACGGACGAGACGCCCTCCTGGGTGCGCTATTTCGACGAGACCAAGCTCATCGTCGACACCGGAATCGCCCTGGCCCGTCTTGGCGAGGCACCACGAGCCGAACCTCTCATCGCCGAGGGACTGCGCCGGGAAACATCCGAACAGCAGCGCGGACGGGCTCTCCACGCCTTCTGGCTCGCCAGCACCCAGCTCGAGCAGGGCAAGCTCGGCGACGCCTGTCACAGCGCCGGACTCGCACTCGAACTGAGCACCGTGATCGACTCTCCCCGGGTCGCTGGGCATGTCCATGAATTCCACCGCCGTCTGGCTCCGTACGCCCGTGAGGCACCGGTGATCAGGTTCGAGCAGCGGATGCGAGAGTCACTTGGCTAGTCGGCGCTCTTGGTGGCCTCGTCCAGCAGCAGATACAGCAGGCCGACCAGACTGCCGCTGCTGACGATCTCGCGGCGGTCGATCATCCCCCTTATCTCCGATAGGGCGATCCACTCGATCCGGTCCGATTCGTTCAGCTCTGTCGGCGGCCCGGTGTAGGTGGCCCCATCGGCGCGGAAGACGTGGTGCTCGGAGTCGGTGATCCCGTTCGCGGGCTGTGCGTACACCAGGGGCTTCATCGCCTCGACCCGCCAGCCGGTCTCTTCTTCGACCTCGCGGGCGGCTGCCTGCACCGGGGTCTCGCCGGGCTCGATGAGTCCCATGGGCAGTTCCCAGCCCCAGGCGTCGGTGATGAACCGGTGGCGCCACATCATCAGGACGCGCTTTTGGTCATCGACCACGGCGGCAACGGCGAGGTGTCGCATGCGTACGACGTGGTGTTCCCAGCGGCGCCCGTCGGGCTGCTGTACGTCGACGAGCCACAGGTTGACCCAAGGGTTGCTGTAGATCTGCCGTTCGCCGTGGACGGTCCACCGCATGAATCCACTCCCCTTCATCGACGCGGTGCCCAGCATGTCACTTCCTGGTCCGCCGCTCTTACGGTGCGTGCCGAGGGCGTCACGGGCAACGAAGAAGCCCCCTCCGGATGACCCGAGAGGGGGCTTTGCCCTGGTAGGGGCTGTGGTGGCTGGGGCCGGGGTCGAACCGGCGACCTTCCGCTTTTCAGGCGGACGCTCGTACCAACTGAGCTACCCAGCCGCAGCGGTCCTGACGGGATTTGAACCCGCGGCCTCCACCTTGACAGGGTGGCGAGCACTCCAAACTGCTCCACAGGACCTTGCGTGTACGAGCACGAGTCTCGCACATATGGGGTGCGCTCCCAACGGGATTTCCCGTCGTGGATTCGCACTCCTTGCGATCTTCGAACCGGGGCCTTGATTTCTCTCCGCCGCGTCGTTGTCGCTGGATCAGCGTATCAGACCTCCGGCCGTGTTCTGACCGCTCACCGGGCGGGCCGGGCCTCGGTCGGTGAGCGGTGGGGCGCGGTCGGAGGTCTGTCCGGCTCGGCCCGGATCAGGGGCGGATCAGGGGCGGCCGCCGCGTTCCAGGGGGAGCTTTTCGCCCGCCTCGATCGCGACCGGCAGCCGGTTCTCGGTGGGCGGCAGGGGGCAGGTCGCGAGGTCGGTGTAGGCGCACGGGAGGTTGGTGGCGCGGTTGAAGTCGAGGGTGACGCGGCCGGTCTGGTCGGGGGCGTCGATCTGCAGGGAGCGGTTCGCGGCGTACGTGGTCACGCCCGAGGTGGCGTCGGTGAGGAGCACCATCAGGGCGCCGGGCCGCTTGCCGTTGAAGGCGGTGAGCTGGAACGTCTCGCCCTCCAGCTCGAACTCGACCTGCCCGGGTGCGTCGTAGACGTGCTCGAGCCCCTCCGCCACGGCGCCCACGGTGATCGCGCGCGGCTCGTCGAAGGGGAGGTAGCGGCCGGGGCGGACCCAGTGGGGGTCGGGAGCGTAGGCGGGGGTGTGGGTGAAGTCGGTACGGAGGGGGTTGCCCGGGTGGCGGGGGCGGACGATGTTGTGGCCGCCGCGCTTGGCGATCTCGATCACCGCGTCGCCGTACCCCGCGTACAGGCTGGCCCGCTCGGCGATCGCCCCGAAGACGTACCGCCCGTGCACCGCCGTGCCGTCGATCGTCAGCTCCTCGCCGTCGGCGAGCTCGACCACCACGCCCTCCGGGCCGCTGGACCAGGCCCCGGGGGCGTCCTCGAAGCGGGTCGGCTCCGGGCTCAGCCAGCGCAGGCTGGTGATCGCGAGAAATCCGTGGGGGTTGGCCAGCGCCTGCTCATGGGTACGGTGCCAGCGCTCCCACTCCTCGGCGAAGCTCACCTGGTCGACGTCCTGGACGGTCATCTGCGCTCCCTAGCGTGGGGCCTGCGGCGGGTCCGGTGCCGTTGCGTACGTACAACCGCGTGGGGGAGGGAGACATTCCGGGAGCCGCGGGAGCCGCGGGAGCCGCAGGAGTCGCCGGAGCCGAGGAAGCCGCCGGAGCCGCGGGGCCGCCGTGCGGCGCGCATGAAAAAAGTCACCGGCAGGTACGTTCCGACCTGCGGTGACTCAAAGAAGGTGGTGCCCCCAACGGGATTCGAACCCGTGCTACCGCCTTGAAAGGGCGGCGTCCTGGGCCACTAGACGATGAGGGCCGATGGCCCACCTGGGCGCCTTGCGGCGCTTTCGGGGACGCGAGAAGCATATGGGATGCCGGTGAGGTTCGCCAAAACGGTTTACGGAGTGGTGGGCGTCGGTGTCGCCCCCGGGCGGTTCTCGGCCGGCAGATGTCGGCTGACCTCGGCCTTCGCCAGACCCAGACCGCCCAGATCGATCTCGTCCCATGCCTGGAGCCGTCGCGTGTCCCGGTCCAGGTAGAGAACCGACGCCTGCACCGTGTCCGGTGTGCCGTCGTCCACCGCGCGCAGCCCGCTGCCGCCCGTCGACCCCTCGGTCATCAGCCGGGTGCCGCCGGGGAGCACCTCCGTACGGCGGTGATGGACATGCCCGGTGAGGGCGAGCGGCACGGTGCCGTCGGTCTCGCGGGCGGCGATCGGGTTGTGGGCGAGGGCGATGTCGACCGGGGCGCCGGCGGCCTTGCGGTCCCGGATCGCCTCGGCCAGTTGCCGTCCGGCGCTGTGCTCGGCCGCGTCACCGGCGGCCGCGGCGGAGCGGTCGGGGGTGAACTGCGGATCGCCGATGCCCGCGATCCGCAGCCCGGCGACGGTGACCACATCGCCGTTGTCCGCCACATGCGCCCCCTTGCGCTTGGCCAGGTAGCGCTGGGTCGACGCCGAGTCGTGGTTGCCGCGCACCCAGACATAGGGGGCGCCGAGGTCGGAGACGGGGTCGAGGAAGCCGTTCTCGGCGGAGGTGCCGTGGTCCATCGTGTCGCCCGTGTCGATGATCACGCTGACCTTGTACTGCCGCACCAGCGACTGCACGATGTGCCACGCGGCCGGATTGAGATGGACGTCCGAGATGTGCAGCACCCGCATGGTGGTCGGATCGGGCTGGTACGCGGGGAGCGTCGAGGTCGCCTCGTAGAGCTGGGTGACATTGGTCACCAGCCGGGCCAACTCCCGCTGATAGACGTCGAAGTCGGTCACGATGCTGCGCGCGTTGCCCACCACGGAGGGGGCGCTGGAGAGCAGCCCGGAGTAGCGCGGCTCCAGTACGGAATTCGGATTCCACGTGGCGTAGACGGCGCCCCCGGAGGCGGTCAGCAGCGTGAGCGCGAGCCCTCCGGCGGCCAGCGCCCGGCGGGGGCGGCGGTAGACCGCCAGGCCCAGCGCGGTGGCGCCGAAGACCACGGCGACGCAGGAGCGGAGCGCGAGGCCGAGGGTGCCGCGGGTGATATCGCTCGCGACCTCGTCCTGGAGCCCGGAGAGCCGTTCGGGGTGGTCGACGAGGGCCTGGGACCGTATGGGGTCGAGCCGGTCCACGTCCACGTCCAGACGGAGCGGGGCGTGGTGGCTGTTCAGCTCGAGCGCGCCCAGCGGGGCCACGTTGATCTTGGTGCCGCCGGTGAGGGACGGCCGCAGCGCCATCCGCGTGTCCATCGGGCCCACGGAGATGTGGACGCTGCCGACCACCAGCAGTCCGATCCAGGCGCCGAGGACGGTCACGGCGGCCAGCCCGGCGGCGCGGACCAGGGGGCGGGCGGGCGCGGGGGGATCGAGCGCCGTGGGGTCGAACGGCGTGGGGCCGAACGGCGTGGGGTCGAACGGCGTGGGCATGCGGCTGGGGGAAGCGGCGGCGGAGGGGGGCTGCGAAGGGCGGCGGAAGCGGCGAAGAGTAGGGCGGCGGAAGCGGCGAAGGGGGGAGACGGCCGCGGTGCCCGCGCGCTGAGCGGTGGCACGGAGCAGCCGGAGCGGTTCGCGGGCCATTGGTCCCGTATGCCCGTCCGCGCGGGGGCGTATGCCTGGGCGGCGCGGGGGTGGGCCGACACCGGGGGGCGGTACGTCGGGTGGCGGTGCGCCGGGCGGCCGGAGACGTCCGGCGCGGATAGCTTGGCGCCGACGGCTCCTTTCCGGGCCCGGCTGCCCGACAATGGCCTGGTGCTGGAGATGACGCGCGAGGAGTTCGAGGAACTGGTCGCCGAGGCGCTGGACCGGATCCCGCCGGAGCTGACACGGCTCATGGACAACGTCGCCGTGTTCGTGGAGGACGAGCCACCGACGGACGATCCCGAGCTGCTCGGGCTCTACGAGGGGACGCCGCTCACCGACCGGGGTGAGTGGTACGCGGGCGTCCTGCCGGACCGGATCACCGTCTACCGGGGTCCGACGCTACGGCTGAGCGAGACGCGGGAGGACGTCGTCCAGGAGACCGAGGTGACCGTGGTCCACGAGATCGCGCACCACTTCGGGATCGACGACGCGCGGCTGCACGCGCTCGGGTACGGCTGATCCTCGGCCACGGCCTGTTCGCGGGCTCCGGCTGATTCCGGTGCCGGTATTCCGGCTGATTCCGGTGCCGGTATCCGCCTCCGGCCGCCCCCGCCCACATCCGCCTCCGGCCGGGCCCCGCCTACGACCGACGCCGGACGCGCGGTCTACGCGACGGGCCGGGTCCGCACCGCATGCGTGTCCTGGGCGGGGCGGGGCCAGTTGGGCAGGGCGTCACATCCCTGCCGTCTGGAGGTGTCCCGCGCATGCCCGGATCCCCCGTGCCCGGATCCCCCGCTCCTCGCACCGCCCGTTCCCCCCGGTCCTCCCGGTCCTCCCGGTCCTCCCGGTCCCCCCGGTCCTCCCGGATCTCCCGGCCCTCCCGGATCTCCCGGCCCTCCCGGCGCGCGCCCCGTGCCGCCGTGCGCGGGGCGGCGGTCGCGGCGCTCGTGGCCGTCGCCCTGGCGCTGGGCGGCTGCATGAGCATCTCCGACGACCCCGAGCGGCCGGACAAACACCGCGGCTCCCACCAGAAGGGCGGTGCGGCGGACACGGGCGGCGCCGTGGTGCGGTCGGACGGCAGGGGGCGGCCGTATGCGGACTCCGACCGGGACGAGAAGGACGGGAAGGGGAAGAAGGGCGAAAAAGGGAAGAAGAAGGACGGCGAGGACCGGTCGGCCTCGGCCTCCGCGACCGACCCCGGGGCCGAGCCCTCGGCCCCGCCCGGCAAGAAGGGCGCCCCGCACCACCGCCCGGCCCCCTCCGCCCCGTCGCAGCCGGGCGGCGCCACCACGTCCGACGCGCCGCCCGCGCCCCGGCCGTCGAACCCACCGCCGAGCGCGCCGGACCCGAAGCCGACCGCCCCCGAGCCCCCGACCGCGCCCGCCTCCCCGTCGGACCAGCCCGCGGGGTAGGCCACAGTCGTCGCCGGCCGGCGCGGATGGAGTGAATTTGCTCTTGGGGGGTGGAGGTGCGTATGGTGGTAGATCGTTTGATCCCATTTGCCCGGCGCCTCGTAATAGTGCGCCGTGAGGCGCGTTCCTTGCCATCCCGTGGCTGACCGCATAGAGGCGGTCGTTTGCGACAACACACGGAGTTTGGGCGCGTGCCGAGACTCCGGAAGGTTTCGCATTTCGCATGTCCGTTTCCACTGATCACGCCGTCATGCCCGCTCACGAAGAGCCGAGCGAGCCGAGCGAGTCGAGCGAGCTGACCGCCCCGGCCGAGCCGTTCGAGCCGTCGGAGCAGGACGAGCAAGCCGCCACGGAAGCCCCCGACACCCCTAAGGCGCCCGACATCACATTCGCCGACCTCGGCCTCCCTGAGCAGATCGTCCGCAAGCTGGCGCAGAACGGCGTCACCACGCCCTTCCCGATCCAGGCCGCGACCATCCCCGACGCCATGGCCGGGAAGGACATCCTCGGCCGCGGCCGCACCGGCTCCGGCAAGACCCTCTCGTTCGGCCTTCCGCTGCTGACCACGCTGGCCGGCGGCCACACCGAGAAGAAGCGCCCCCGGGGCCTCATCCTCACCCCGACCCGTGAGCTCGCGATGCAGGTGAGCGACGCGCTCCAGCCGTACGGCGACGTCCTCGGCCTCAAGCTCAAGGTGGTCTGCGGCGGCACCTCGATGGGCAATCAGATCTACGCCCTGGAGCGGGGCGTGGACATCCTGGTCGCCACCCCGGGCCGACTGCGCGACATCATCGACCGCGGCGCCGCGTCCCTCGACAAGGTCCAGGTCGCGGTCCTCGACGAGGCCGACCAGATGGCCGACATGGGCTTCCTGCCCGAGGTCACCGAGATCCTCGACCTGGTGCCGCAGGGCGGGCAGCGGCTGCTGTTCTCCGCGACGCTGGAGAACGAGATCGACAGCCTGGTCAAGCGCTACCTGGTCGCCCCGGTCACCCACGAGGTCGACTCGGCGCAGGGCGCGGTCACCACGATGACCCACCACGTGCTCGTGGTGAAGCCGAAGGACAAGGCTCCGGTCACCGCCGCCATCGCGGCGCGCAAGGGCCGCACCATCATCTTCGTACGGACCCAGCTGGGCGCCGACCGCGTCGCCGAGCAGCTGTGCGACGCGGGCGTACGCGCCGACGCGCTGCACGGCGGCATGACGCAGGGCGCGCGCACCCGCACCCTGGCCGACTTCAAGGACGGGTACGTCAATGTGCTCGTCGCCACGGACGTCGCCGCGCGCGGTATCCACGTCGACGGCATCGACCTGGTGCTGAACGTGGACCCGGCCGGTGACCACAAGGACTATCTGCACCGCTCGGGCCGTACGGCCCGAGCGGGCCAGAGCGGCACCGTCGTCTCACTGGCCCTGCCGCATCAGCGCCGTCAGATCTTCCGGCTGATGGAGGACGCGGGCGTCGACGCCTCGCGTCACATTGTCGGCGGCGGCGGAGCCTTCGACGAGGACGTGGCCCAGATCACGGGCGCGCGTTCGCTCACCGAGGTGCAGGCGGAGGCGGCCTCGAACGCGGCCAAGCAGGCCGAGCGCGAGGCGCAAGACCTCACCCGGGAGCTGGAGCGGGCGCAGCGGCGCGCGGCCGAGCTGCGCGAGGAGGCCGACCGGCTGTCCGCGCGGGTGGCGCGCGAGCGCGGCGAGACCGTGACACCGGCGGAGTCCGCGACCGCGACCGGGGCCGAGGCAGGGGCGGAGACGGTGGCCGAGGCCGCCGCCGTGACGCTGCCCGCGCAGCGTACGGCGGAGCCCGCGACCGTGCCCGCCGTGAAGGGTGCGGGGGCCGAGGCCGTCGAGGGTGCGGGTGGCGGCGAGGCGCCGCGCCGCTCCTCGTACGACCGCCGGGACAACGACCGGGGCCGGGACGACCGTGGTGGCCGTTCCTTCGACCGCCGGGACGGCGACCGGGACCGTGGCTTCAACCGTGACCGGCGGGACGACCGCCGCGATGACCGTGGCGGCTTCAACCGCCGTGACGACCGTGGTGGCCGTTCGTACGACCGCCGGGACGGCGACCGGGACCGTGGCTTCAACCGCGACCGTCGCGACGACCGTCGCGACGACCGCCGCGATGACCGGCGCGATGACCGGCGCGACGACCGCTTCGGCCGCGACCGCGACCGGGACCGGGACCGTCGGGACAACGACCGTGGCTTCGGCCGGGACCGCCGTGACGACCGCTCGTTCGGCCGCGACCGCAGGGACGACCGTGGCGGCTTCAACCGCCGTGACGACCGTGGCGGCAGCCGTCCGTACGAGCGCCGTGACGACCGGGGTGGCCGTTCCTTCGACCGCCGGGACAACGACCGTGGTGGCCGCTCCTTCGAGCGCCGCGACCACAACCACCGTGGCGGGGACCGTCCGTTCAACCGGGACCGTCGCGACGACCGTCCGGGCCGCCGTGACGACCACCGGGGCGGTGCTACCGGCGGCCGTTCGTACGAGCGCTCCCACAGCTCGCACGACCGGTCCTTCGACCGCCGCGCCGACAAGCCGCGCTGGAAGCGCAACGGCTGATCGGGCCGTGCTGGAGGCCGTGCAACACCACGCTGTTGCACGGCCCTTCGCTCCCGGAGGGTATTGGCTCGGGTGTTGGCCGCTCGCCGAGCTATGCTGCGGGGGTGCGGGTCATTAGCTCAATTGGCAGAGCAGTGGACTTTTAATCCATTGGTTCAGGGTTCGAGCCCCTGATGACCCACTTCGGAAACCGCAGGCGCCATCGGCGACCTGCGGTTTCCTCGTTCCTGAGGGTCCCGCCGCGCTGTCTTCCGTGGCCCGGGATCGGGGGGTTCTCACCCTCGTCGCACAGAAGATCGAGTCTCACTCGACCGGCGCTTGAGCGGATGCCGAGCGGTACTCGACCGCAGAGTCTGAACCTGCTGCGTCTGGCCCGCTGCTCGGAAACGCGTAAGGAGACTCCTCGTGCGACTCGCGACAACGATCCGGGGTTTGATCCCCGTCATGGCGCTGGCGGTATCGGCATGGGCGGTCTCCGCTCCGGCGTCCGCCGAAGGAAAGGGAGGCGGCGGAAAGGAGGGTGAGAAGGCGGCCCCGGTGCCCTGTGGGGACTCGGCGGCGCTGGTCAACGCGGTGAGCGAGGCCAACAGCTCGCCCTCGGGAGGGTCCGTCGTCCTGACCCCGGGGTGTGTGTACACGCTGGGCTCCGCTGCGTTCACCGGTCCCAACGGAGCCGATGGCCTTCCTCTCATCACCCGCGACGTGTCCATCACCGGCACCCAATCCACCATCAGACGCAGCGCGTCCGCGGGAGACTTCCGGATCGCGGAGATCGCGCCCGGCGGAAGTCTCACGGTCAGCGGCGTGATCTTCTCGGGCGGCCGGGCGACCTCGGGGGCGGGCACCGACGGCGGTGGCATCCTCGACCAGGGCGCGCTGAGGCTGACCCAGTCCACGGTCACGGGCAACACCGCGAGCAACGTCGGCGGAGGCATCGAGGTCGCCTCGGGCGGCTCCGCGGTGCTTTCGGCCACGGATGTGACACTAAATTTCGCGGGGGACGGCGGCGGTATCCACATCAGTACGTCGGCCACCCTCAGTGTCTCTGGCGGCAACATTTCGGACAATACCGCGGACAGCTCGGGCGGTGGCGTCAGCAACTTCGGGACGACGCTGCTGAGCGCCGTCACGGTCGCGAGGAACAGGACCACCAACTTCGAGGGCGGCGGCATCTCCACCGCGATCGGAGATCTCACGCTCAACGGCAGCCGGGTGCTCGAGAACACCGCGGGCAGTTTCGGTGGCGGTATCGCCAATATGGGCAGCGCGCTGCGCGTGCTGGCCACCACCGTGTCCGCGAATACCGCCACGCTGAATGGCGGCGGTGTGTTCCAGCACGCGGGCACCACACAAATGACCGGCGACATCGTCACCGGTAATACGGCCAATGGCGGCCAGGGCGGTGGGATCTTCACCGACGGCGGCTCGATCGCGCTCTCCGCGACCACGGTCACCGGGAACAACCCGAACCAGTGCGTACCGGCTCTCGCGGGATGCTGAAAGAAGCGTGACGACCGCTCCTGAAAGAAGCGTGACCACCGCTCCTGGAAGAAGCGTGACGACCGCTTCTGAAAGAAGTGTGACCACCGCTTCCGAAAGAAGTATGACGACCGCTGAAACGATCCGGCCGAACGCCGCGGCGCCCCCGGAAGCCATTCTTCCGGGGGCGCCGCCTGCCTGACCGCGTGCTCGACTCGACCGTCAGTGCTTGCAGTCCTTCTTCTTCGCCTTGACCTTGGCCTTGTGGTGCTTCGTCACCTTGTGCGAGCACTTGGCCTTCTTGTGCGGGTCCTTGGCCTTCTTGTGCGGGTCCTTGGCCTTGGCCTTGTGGTGCTTCTTGGCCTTGTGCGGGTCCTTGGCCTTGTGCTGCTTCTTCGGCGGGTCCTTGTGCACGACCACGACCGGGTCCGGCTCGTCGAGGGCGATGTTCGTGCAGTTGGAGCCGATGTTGGTGTCGCCCGTCGGGGCCATGCCGCCCGTGATGACCGTGGTGCCGGTGGTCGTGTCACAGTCGTTGGCTTGGGACGCCGCACCGCTGTTGGTGAAGTTGATGCAGTCCGAGCCGAGGTTGAAGTCGCTGGTGGGGGCGGCGGCGCCGGTGTTGGTGGTGGCGCCGGTGGTCGTGTCACAGAGGTTTCGCTGAGCCCCGCTGGACTGCGGGAAGAGGCCATGGGCACTCGCGCTAGCGGCGCTGCCGACCACCATTGTGCCCGCGGCCGCCGCGGCCATGAGAGCTGCCTTCTTGCCGATCTGCATTGTTCTGGTGCCTCCATATCGGGTTCTCCGCGAATAATCCGCAGACACCTTTTGAACGATATTTCCGGAGGCCCGGATCCGGGAATAGTCGAAGGATCACCCATCCGCCACAGTAAAGGTATATTCAGTCGGTGCGGAAGTCGGTGGAGTTCTATGCGGCGCCGAGTCGTGTGACGTCCATTGATAACGAAAAGTGTGACGTCCATGGAAACGAAAAAAATGAACGCGGCCCCGGGGGAATTCCCCAAGGCCGCGTTCATGGCGAACGGACGTCCGGAGCTCGGTCGCGAGTTCCGGGGGTTCGGTGCTTCAGGATCGCTGGCGGTTTCCCTGGCCACCGCTCTTGCCGCTCTTCGTGCCGTTCGCGCTCTTCCCCTGACTTCCGTTCTGGGGGCCGGCGCCGGCGGCATTGACGCAGTTGGTCTCGTTGGTGACTTCGGAGCCGGGGCCGATCGTGATCGGGCCCGTCACGGAGGTGGTGCGACAGTCGTTGGTCTGCTTCGTGACCCCGCCCGACTCACTGACGTTGACGCAGTTGGTCCCGTTCTTGATTTCCGATCCGGGAGCCAGCGCGACGGTGATCGGACCGATGACGGAGTGGGTACGGCAGCGGTTCTCCTGCGTCGTCACACCCGATTCGGCGGTGTTGACGCAATTGGTCTCATTGGTGATCTCGGTGGGGCCGGCCGCCACGGTGACGGTGCCGATGACGGAACTGGTGGTGCAGCGATTGCTCTGCGTCCCGCCGTTGGCGCCGGCCGAGCGGCTGGGACCTGGGTCGGCGGCGTCGGCTCCGCCCGCACTACCGATGAGCAGCGCGCCCACGGTCGCCGCAAGAAGCGCCGTCCTTTTGCGCATGTGCATAAAGAGCCTCCAATCGGGCTTCGGGTGCGGTGCGTTCATCACCGTCGCCAAAAGCCTTTTTCATGGCAGCGGCCCTGGAAGGGAGGCTTCCAGGGCCGCGATTCCCAACGGGGGGATGCCTCACAGTGTTACCGCGGGCGGGAACACCATGAAAGGGTCAGCGACTCAGTGGCGGGTGACGCTGTCATCGTCGACGGCGATGTTCGCGCAGTTGGAGCCAATGTTGGTGTCGCCCGTCGGGGCCAGGCCGCCCGTGATGACCGTGGTGCCGGTGGCCGTGTCGCATTCGTTGGCCTGGACGACCGAACCACCGGTGTTGGTGAAGTTGATGCAGTCCGAGCCGAGGTTGACGTCGCCGGTGGGAGCGGCGGCGCCCGTGTTGGTGGTGGTGCCGGTGGCCGTTTCACAGCTGTTGAGCTGCACGATGAAGTCGTCGTTGGCGTTGGCCAGGGCACCGCCCGCGCCACCGATGACCAGAGCGCCGGCGGCCGCGGTAAGGAGAACTGCCTTCTTGCCGATGTTCACTTGATTCCTCCGTCTGGGTTGCTCCGCGAATTCACGGACGCATGACACAACGAAGCTCATCAGTTAAGGCTTCGGGCCGCCAGTCAGCTTCACCCGTCCGGCATAGTGCGGTTCTTGCGCGGCGTGTTATCGGAGAATCCCGCTAAGGGGGACCAATGCGACGACCATTTGGCCCAGCAGAATCTGAATCCCCGTTATGCGAAGAGGGCCGGACGGCTCTCGGGCAGCGGTGGGGCAGGGGCGAGGCGGAGGGACGGGAGCGGCGCGAACGCTCGACGGCCGGACGCTGGCGGGGTGGTGACGGGGCGGTGGAGCTCCGATGGCCGCGTGGCGGCCGGGAGACGGCCTCGCGCCGACCGACCGGGCCGCCCCGACCCCGCCCCGGGACTTGTTCGACCGGTCGGACGAGTGATACATCCAGGCTCTACGACGCAGGAGTGAGTGAGGCACAGTCACACCGACAGCTTCGCGGAACCGCAGCGCGGCGCGTGTTCACGCCGCTACGCTAAGTGCGCGAAGTGGTCGCCCGGGGGGCGCGGCGAATCAACGCCGGGAGGCGGGAGGAGAGACATGGGGCACTCACGAAGGGAAGGGACCCCTTCCGAGCTGATGGACGGGCTGCTCGCCCGTGCGCAGAACGGCTTCGAGATCGGCGAGCCGGTGCTGGCCCAGGCGCGGAGCGCCCTGATGCACCAGTCCGAGCTGCGGTCCTGTCGGCAGTGCAATGAGCGGTGCGGCCAGCTCGGGTACAGCACCTATCGGCACGTCTTCCTGCTCCCCGACGGCAGCAGCCTGCTGCTGTGGGAACTGGAACACAACACGGGCGAGGGCGGCCGCCCGCTGTACGAGCTCTACGCGGACGAGGACGCCCTGTCGCTGGCCGAGCGCCGCGTCCATGAGCGCCTCGGCGGCGCCCGCTGGGAGGAGCTCGACGGGTTACCGCTGTGGCTCCCGGACCAGCTGCTGCACACGGCCGAGCCGGTGGAGAGCTCCCGTGCGTATGTGGCCGACAATTCGGCCGACCACGCCCGTCGCGTCCTGCGCCGCGCGGAGAACCCCGACCGTCCGGACGAGGAGACCGAGCGGCTGCTGGCCACCGCGTTCGCCCATGACATCGCCCTCGCGCCCAAGCCCCGGCGCCGCTCCGGCGGTCCGGACGCGACCTGGTGCCGCTTCTATGAGCACGCCTTTCTCCTCGCCGGAGGGGACGAGATCGTGCTGTGGGAGCTGGAGCACAATCTGACCCGGGACGGTCGGCTGGTGTGCGAGGTGTACCTCGACGAGGTCTCGGCGGAGCTCGCGGCGGACCGCCACGCCCGCGCGCTGGGCGTCGATCTCTGACGTACGCGGGGCCTCCTGGCGTACGCGGGATCTGCTGACGTACGCGGGATCTGCTGACGTACGCGGTATCTGACGCTTCGTAGCCCCCGGTCGCGGCCTTGACGCGTCCACACCCCCCGCTGCACGGGGGAGTGGCGAGACGTCCTCATACGGCGCCCAGCACCCGCTTGGCCGACACCGGCTCGCCTGGCGGCCCGTCAGCCGGAAGCCTGGTGACGACGGTGGCGCCGTGACGACGGTGGCGCCGTGCCGCTGTGACGGCGGCGGGCCGCGGACCAGGGAAGCGAGAGAAGCCGGTGCGGGTGCGAGGGAGCAGGGCTCGTACGGGCGCCCGTACGGAGGGCGGTACGGCGGGCGGTACGGAGCGGCGTACGGCCTGGCCCCGGCTGAGCCGCCCGCTCGCCCGCCGTCCCACCACCCGCCTCCGTACGCTCATCGACACCGGTGCCGCGGCCGGTGCCGCCGCCGACGCGTCCGCCGGTTCGTCCATTCCGGGGCCCGCTCCGGCCGAGGAGAGCGGTAAGGAGCCCCCGGGCCGCCGTATGGCCCGCTGGGTGCCCGCCATCCTCGTCCTCGGCGGCATCGCCTTCGACCTGGCCGCCCCGCCCGGCTACACGGCCTCGCCCTTCTTCGCCGCCGCCCCCTTGGTCGCCGCGGCGCTCTTACCGCTGCGTCAGACCCTCGTCATGGCCGTCGTCGCGGTCCTCGTCACCTGTCTGCTGGCGGAGTTGCACGGGGTAAGGGACCCGACCCAGGCGGCCACCGAGATCATCACGGTGGCGACCGTGACCGTGCTGGCGGTGGTGATCAACCGCGTCGTACGCCGCAGTTACCACCGGCTCGCCTCGGCGCGCGGTGTCGCGGAGGCGGCCCAGCGCGCCGTCCTGCCCGCGCCGCCCGCCCGGCTCGCCGGGCTGGAGATCGCCGCGCGTTACGTACCGGCGGAGAAGTACGCGGCGATCGGCGGTGACCTGTACGCGGTCCAGGACACTCCGCACGGTGTACGGCTGACCGTCGGGGACGTTCGCGGCAAGGGGCTGGGGGCCGTGGAGGTCGTGGCGATCCTCCTGGGCTGCTTCCGGGAGGCGGCGGAGCAGGAGACGACGCTGGAGGCGCTCGTGGGCCGCCTGGAGCGGGCGCTGCAGCGCGAGGGCGCCCGGCGGGCCGACCTGGAGGTGGTCGAGGGGTTCACGACGGCCGTGGTGGCCGAAATTCCGCGCGGTGACTCCACCCTGCGGCTGATCAACCGCGGCCATCCGGCGCCGCTGCTCCTGGAGGAGGGCGGCGCGGTGCGCGCCCTGGAGCCGGAGACGTCGGCGCTGCCGGTGGGGATGGGGGAGTTGGCGGGTTGGCCGGACCGGGTGATGGAGCTGGCCTTCGCGGAGGGCGAGACGCTGCTGCTGTTCACGGACGGGGTGACGGAGGCCCGGGACCGCCATGGCGAGTTCTATGACCCGGAGGAGCGGCTGCGCGGCCGCCGCTTCGACGGTCCGCAGGAGCTGCTGGATGCCTTGGTGGCCGATGTCGAGCGCCATACGGGTGGCGGGACGCCGGACGACATGGCGCTGCTGGCGGTCCGTCGGACACCGGCCCGCGGCAACGGGCGGGACAACGGGCGCGGCAACGGGCGCGGCAACGGGCGCGGCAACGGTGAAGGGACCGACAGGGCGAACCCCACGCCGTCGTAGCCGACCGACCGACCGACCGACCAACCGCACCGCACCGCGCCGCACCGCACACCGTGCGTAACCGACCGAGCCCCCTCCGCATAACAATTGACGCACGATCGATCCGTATGCGGTTTTGCCAACTCTTGCCCAGTACGTCGACTCGCCCCTATCTGTCCCTTCTTGAGCGCTAAGTTCATGCCAAAGGTGCGCGGATTCCTCTGAACAGCTTGGAATCACATCGCGCTCTCTATTAACGTTCGATAACGCAGCGCGGTCGTCACAACCGTCGCAAGGGCGGCACCGTGCGCCGTCGCCGAATCCCGTACGCACAGCGGCAGTACCGCACCACCAGCAGCACCAAGGGAACCGGGGAACCAACAACCTTGGGGTGAATCGGGTCGAACCTGACCCGTAGGAGACCTTCCTGCTCCGAACCCGTCAGCTAACCCGGTAGGCGAGAAGGAAGGAAAGGAGTGCGCCTCCGTGGCGTCCAACAGGTCTGTCCTGGACGAGGCTCCGTATCGCACACGGGGAGGCGGTTTGGGGACCGCCACCGCCTACGGCCCCGGCTTCGACGCCGGCGGCAGGATGAGCTCAGGGGGCGGCCGATTCGCCCCCGACGACCCTTACGCGTTCGCGCCCGACGACCCGTACGCGTTCGCCCCGGACGACCGCTATGCGGATGAGGGCGCCTCCGAGGGCCCGGGTGCCGGATTCGAGGCCGAGACCTGGGAGGAGTGGAACCCCACCGAGGAGTCCATCGCTCCCGTACGCGGTCGGCACCGCGTGGCCAGGCAGCGGGGCGGAACCATGGCGCGCAGCGGCGCCGTCCTCGGGGTCGGCGTGATCGCGGCGGTCGGTGCGGGCGGTATGGCCAGCGCCAAGGACCGTCCCGCGCTCCCCATCTCCATGCCGGACCTCGGCCATGTCGCCGATGAGGTCAAGGCCGGCCTGCCCGCCGCCAAGGACCTGCCGGGCATCGGCTCCTGGGCGTCGGACGACAGCAGTGGCGCGCAGACCGCCGCCGCCCCGCTCTCCCAGGCCGGTCTGACCAGCGAGGACGAGCAGCGCGGCACCACCGACGCGGGCGAGGCGCTCCGCGCCCGCATCCTCCAGCAGGCCGAGAACCAGCAGAACGCGGCGGACGAGGACAGCCGCACCGCCGCCGCGAAGGCCGCCGCCAAGGACGCCAGGGCCGCCGCGGACAAGGCCGCCGACCAGGCCGCGGAGGCGGCCGCCAAGCGGAAGGCCAAGGCCGAGGCGGAGAAGAAGGCCGCCGAGCAGCGGGCGAAGGAGGCGGCCGAGAAGAAGGCCGCGGCCGAGCGCCAGGCCAGGCTCGCCGCCGCGTACACCCTCCCCGTCGGCTCGTACACCCTGACCGCCGGCTTCGGCCAGGCGGGCGACATGTGGTCGGCCGACCACACCGGCCAGGACTTCGCCGCCCCGACCGGCACCCCGGTCAAGGCGGTGCACGGCGGCACCATCACCCAGGCGGGCTGGGCCGGTTCGTACGGCTACCGCATCGTGCTGACCCTGAGCGACGGCACCGAGCTCTGGTTCTGCCACCTGTCCTCGATGGTGGTCACCTCCGGCAAGGTGTCGGCGGGTGACGTCATCGCCCGCGTCGGCGCCACCGGCAATGTGACCGGCCCGCACCTCCACCTCGAGGTCCGGCCGGGCGGCGGCTCGCCGATCGACCCGATGCCCTGGCTGCGCCAGCACGGGCTTAACCCCTGATACCCCGGCGGCCCTGGCGCTCTCTCCCCCCTTGACGCCAGGGCCGTCGGCTTTAGGCCCCTTACGCCCGACCTTCAGGAACACATGCGGGAACAACAGGCCGGAACAACCCCGTCCAGCCAACCGTTGTAGAGACGTATGTCTGACAACACACAGAAGATCGGTGACCTGTCCGTCTTCCCGCTCTCCCTCGGCGGGAACGTCTTCGGCTGGACCGCGAACGAGGCCGAGTCCTTCCGGGTGCTCGACGCCTATGTGGCGGCGGGCGGCGACTTCGTCGACACCGCCGATGTCTACTCCGCCTGGGTACCGGGCAATGAGGGCGGCGAGTCCGAGACCGTCCTCGGCAACTGGTTCGCCTCCCGTGGCAACCGCTCCGACATCGTCCTCGCCACCAAGGTGGGCGCCGGCTCCCCGGAGCCGCGCGGGCTGACCTCTTCCGCCATCAAATCGGGCGTCGAGGAATCCCTCCAGCGGCTGCGCACCGACTACATCGACCTCTACTACACCCACTACGACGACCCGTCGGTGCCGGTGGAGGAGATCATCACCACCCTGGACGAGCTGGTCAGGGAGGGCAAGGTCCGCGAGATCGCCGCGTCCAACGTCGGCGCGGACCGTCTGGAGGCCCAGCTGGCCTTCTCCACCCGGGAGAACCTGGCCCGCTACGTCGCCCTCCAGCCGCACTACAACCTGGTCTCGCGCGACACCTTCGAGGGCGAGCTGTCCGAGGTCGCCGCCCGCCACGACCTGGCGACGATCCCGTACTACTCCTTGGCGTCCGGCTTCCTCACCGGCAAGTACCGACCCGGAACGGCCGTCGACAGTCCCCGCTCCACGGGCGCGGCCAAGCACCTGGAGACCGAGCGCGGCCAGAAGGTCCTCGCCGCCCTGGACGACGTCGCCGCCAACCACCGCACCGAGCCCGCCACGGTCGCCCTGGCCTGGCTCCTCGCCCAGCCCACAGTCGTGGCCCCCCTGGCCAGCGCCAGCTCCGTCGACCAGCTCCCTGCCCTCCTGGCCTCGGTCGACCTCAAGCTGACCCAGCCGGAACTGGACCTGCTGACGTCGGCGTCGGACTGACCGGAAGACGGGGCGGGACGGGCGCCAACCGCCCGGCGGGCGGTAGGACGGCGGGCGGGCGATATTGGAGCCCCGCCCGCCTGAGCCACCCGCGCGTACGCGAACCGCGACGCACGACCCAGGATCCCTTACTGCCGTCGGACGCGTTACTGCCGATCGGCGAGGTCTACCGCCGATCGGCGAGGGCCCAGGACGCGAGGGCGACGCCACCGGCGACGGCGAAGACGGACGGCCAGGCCCCGACCTTCTTCGCCAGCGGATGCGACCCGGCGAACGCGGCGATGTATGCCGCACTGAGCGCGGCGGCAGTCCCGTTCCCCGCCTTCTCCCGCCACCCCCGAGCGGCCACCGCCCCCGCAGCGGCCAGGGCAACCCCACCCAAGGGCCGCCTCTTGGTCCACCGAGCCACGCCATACCCCCCGACCAACCCACCCGCAGCCACAACCCCCGCCGGCACACCAGCCATCCCCATACCTCCCACTCGAAGGATCTCCTGGCCCCGACCCTACGCAGCAGACACGAGGAACCGTCGCCGGCCCGTCAGCCTTCCTCCACGAGCCCCGCATTCAAGGCCCGCGTCCAGAGCCGGTCCTGCCATTCGTTGGCGTCCGGCGCGGGCTTGACGGTGAGGACGGGGTTCGGGCCCGTCTCGATGAGGTGCAGCAGCGTCCAGGCGACGCCATGGCAATCGTCCGGACCGAAGCAGTCGGCCAGCGCCCTGGCCTCCTGGGCCGTGACCGGTCTGGAGATCGCATCAAGCTGCTCGACGCGCCTGTCGATCTCTTCCCCACTCGCCCCCACATCGGGAAGCGGCCCATCGGCAACGAATACCCGCACCTCGGTTCTCATCCCCGAATGATCGTCCGCAGCCACTGCCCTGGGCAAGACGCCTCGGCAAGGCGAGCATGCCGACGCACGGATAAAGCAGTCAGGCCTCCGTCAACGCGGACCTCACCCCAACTGCCCATCCCGCACGGCCGCCACGAAGTCCGCCCACGCCCGGCGCGAGACCCCGATCACGGGCCCGCCCGGATCCTTGGAGTCCCGCACGGCGGACGATCCCGGCCGGAAGGCGACCTCGACGCATTCGGTGTTGCCGGCACCACTGTAGGAGGACTTGAACCAGCCGCCGTCTCCGTCGGATATGCAGGGCTCGCGCATCAGATCTCCTCACGGACGCGTTCGATGAGGGCGGAGGACGAAGCCATGTCCAGCGCCTGAGCGCGAAGGTAGTCGAACGCGACCCGGTAGCGCTCCAGTTCCTCGTCCTTCTCCATGAAGAGCGAGCCGACGTGGATGTCGACGTACACGACGTCCAGCGAGGGCTCGGCACCCCCGAGAATCACGAAACTCCCCATGGCCGCTGAGTGGGCGCCCTTGGCGAATGGCAGCACCTGAAGCGTGATGTCGGGCGACTCGTTGGCGCGCAACAAGTGACCCAGTTGCTCCCGCATCACCTCACGCGAACCGACCACGCGCCGGATCACGGACTCGTCGAGGATGGCCCACAGGCGTGGTGGCTTCGGTCGGCTCAGAACCTCCTGCCGCTTCATCCGAAGGTCGACGAGGCGCGCGATCTCCTCCGCGGACAGCCTCATCTCCGACGCGTGCTGCACCGCTTCCGCATAGCCGCGAGTCTGCAGCAGCCCCGGCACGTACAGACAGGCGAAGTGATCCTCTCGGACTGCCTCGTCCTCCAACGTGAAGAGCAGGTTCATGCTCTCCGGCAGAGAATCCGCGAAGGAGGTCCACCACCCCTGCCGCTTCGCGTCCTTGGCAAGGCCGACCACGGCCTTCCGCTCAGCCTCGCTCGCTCCGTACTCACGGCACAGCGCGTCCACGATGGGCCACTTCACAGGCCCTTCCTGCGTCTCGTACCGGCTGACGGTCGCCTTCGAAACCCCGACAAGCCGACCCGCCTCCTCCAGGGTCATCCCCTTGCGGGCCCGGAACTTGCGCATCATGACGCCGAGCTGTCGTCGACGAGTAGTGGCCCGCGCTGGCATGACGGCTACCTCTCCCTCCGAGCTGGCCACGACGGGACCAGCGGCAACAAGGTTATGGGCGGCTGAAGTTGCCACACCACCGGATTCACCCTTCCGAGAATTCGTGAGAAGTTACATAGAGAGACTTCTCAATGCCATACTCGCATCAGCCAGACTACGCAGCGCGGTCGTACGGACACGGCTGGGCACAGCGCTGACGTAGCGCCCAAGGAGTGTGGCCATGTACCGCTACTCAGTCACCGAACCCCACCCTCGCCGCTGCATCCTCCCCTTCACCGCCGAGCCGCTCCAGCTGGCCGGCCTGCGCCGAGCGGTAAGAGCAGAACTCGCGGCCTGGGGGATGCAGACTCTCGTCGAGGAAGCCCAACTGATCACCACCGAGCTGGCGTCGAATGTGATCAAGCACGTCGGCCAGGGCTCCGTGGCCACGCTCGTCCTCGATGCCAGCACGGACCAGCTCCGCGTGGAGCTGCACGACAAGAGCGACAAGGAGCCTCATCGTCTCAACCCGACGTGCGACGAGGAATCCGGCCGCGGGCTGCAGCTCCTCGCGGCCCTGACTCCCTCCTGGGGCACGATCCGCACGGTGGCCGGCAAAGCGGTCTGGTGCGAGCTGCCGCTGGCCCCGGACGAAACCCGCCGCCGCATCCAGCGCGCGACGACCGTAATGGAGACCTACGGCCTCGCGGTCGGCAGCCCGACCACGAGGCTCACCCACCGCCCGGTTCTGGAAGAGTCGGCGACCAGCTTGATCCTGGACCTGCTGCACTGGCTGGCGGCACAGGGCCTCGACCCCGACGACATCCTCGACCGAGCCCAGATCCACTTCGAATCCGGGCGAGAGGTCGCCTGACGATGTCATGGTTGGCTCCGCGAGTACGGCTGCTCAGCCAGCTGCTGACCGCCCTCAGCGCTGCAGGAGTGCGCCGCGCGGCTGGCTGCAGACTGCGGGTGATGCTCCACATGCCGAGGCACTTAGGAGCCCTTGCGGAGTGATCTTCGTGTGACACGGTGGAACGGTAGGTGATCTCGTTGCTGGGGGGTGAGGACGGCTCAGCCGAAGCCGTGAGATCAGTGATGAGCTGTGGGTGGTGATCGAGGTTCTCCTGTACAGGCATGAACGCCGCCACCAACACCCGGGCCGTAAGCGAATCGATGACCGCAAGATCCTGCAGGGGCTCATGTTCGTCTCTACACGGGCATCCAGCGGGATTCCCTGCTGCAGGAGTTGGGGTTCGGTTCGGAGCCGACGGGCTGGCGGCGGCCGGCTGAGCGGCAGGCAGTCGGTTTCTGGGATGGGCTCCAGCGGGTTCTGCTGGAGCGGTTGCGGGCGGCGGATCGGCTGGACTTCTGCCGTGCCACGGGCGATGACTTTTTCTACAGGATAATCGGGGCGAGGCCGCCTAAAAGTAGACCTGAGTCCGGCTGACCGCGCACGGCCGGGCTCGAAACTGGTCTGGGCGGGTGGGACACCCGGTGGAGGTGCTGGCTGCAGCGCTCGGGACGGTGCAGGTTGCCCGAGCGTGTTTCTGGAGTCGCGGGGGCCGAGACCGGGCGGTCGCCGGGGCGAGGTGGCCTCGATTGCGCGGGAGGCCAAGTGACCTGCTGCGACGATGAACTCCGCTCCGAGTATTGGCCCCATGTTCTGCCAGGAACTCGATGATGGCGGTCTGGAGGTGGGTGCGGAAGGGTTCGCGGATCTGCTGGTCGATGTGCTTGATCCGCTCGTTCAGGGCCAGGAGTTGGCTGGCGAGGCGGCTGCGACGCCCTGGACTGGCAGCGTGGTGTGCTGTGCGTCGGCGGCCTGTAGAGCCGCGGTGGTCCCTGTGTCGGGGCTGTGCACGCCTCGGGCGGTTCAGTACAGGCGGTGGGCCGGGCCTGGTCGGGCGGCAGATGGCTGTCGGGGTCTGATAGCCGCTGTTCAACGCACGCATCACCACATAGAACACGATCTTAGTGCGGTTTACCGGCGCGAGATTGTCAGTGACATGCTCATGGCTGCCTCGCACTCGGAGTGCGGCTTCGATTTCTGCCGCCTGCTCCACAATGAAGGTCCAAGCCACAGACCTGGGCCGTGTTTCTTGTCCGGCCTCCCCTGCCCGTTGCACGGACTCGACCCCAAACGGCGCCCCGGCTAACGACGACGAGTTAGTGGGCACGGGCTGGTCGTGCCAGGTCAGTCATGGCGTGCGTGTTGCCTGATCATGCACAGTGCGTCGCATTACCTTGACACCCTGGTGGAGAATGGTCCTATGTCCCCGACCGCATCATCACTGGCGGTTGCCGCGCGCATGAGCCGTCAAGCCTCCCGTGACACGTCGCAGGAGTTGGCCGTTCGCCGATTGCTGCACGGCGACGGTCTGCGCTACCGGCTGCACGTTCCCGTTCCGGGGATGCCCCGTCGGACCGTAGACATCATGTTCAGCAAGTTGAAGATTGCAGTATTCCTGGATGGCTGCTTCTGGCACGGCTGCCCGGATCACGCTACAAGCCCGCGCGCGAACGCCGAATGGTGGCGCTCCAAGCTCGACCGGAACATGGAGCGGGATCGAGAGACGACGGACCAGCTGCACTCGATGGGCTGGACGGTCTTGAGGTTTTGGGAACACGAGTCGGCCGAGGAGGTCGCGCGCCGGATCAGCGCCACAGTGGTGTACAGGCGGTCGTCCCCGGGCGGGTCCTGACCCGAGATGCGGGCACCTGGGCTTCTCTCTTCCCGATTCCTGTCGGGTCCGCCGGACAGGTGCGCGTTCGCCGGCTCCGCGACCATCGGCTCGTGAGTTTCGGTCCAGATCTTGACTTGCGCATTAGGGGTCGTGCCACACAAAAATTAGTAGGTTGTAGGGCGGCATACCGGTGTGAGCCGCAGAGCGTGTTGCTCATGGAGCAATCCACGGAGGCGGCGGGGCCTGCGGTCCACCGGTCCAGCGAACGAGGGTGGGGGACGGGTGACTCGATGACCGACGAATTCGACAATATGTACGAGACGTTCCAGGCGCTCTTGGACGCGTTTCCCCCCTCAGAGTCGGTCAAGCGTCTTGAGCAACTCGGAATCAGTGCAAGGGTCATCCAGCGAATCCGGGAGCGGCACGAGCAGCGAACCGTCCGCATCAAGGAGCTTGAGGAACCTCACGCGATAGTTTTGGGTAACCGCGACACCTGGTACACCGGTCCGCAGGCCAGGGACAAGTGCTGGCCGGCCATCGTGGGCCTGCTCCGCAAGGACGGCTGGCCGCAAGAACCTGCGATCAGGTCCCTCGATGATTCCTCCACTCGGGTCGTCTCGTTGCTGAACCATCCCAAGGAGAAAGCATTCTCCACGCGGGGCCTTGTCGTTGGATACGTGCAGTCCGGCAAGACGACAAACTTCACCTCGGTCATGGCCAAGGCGGCTGACCGCGGCTACAAGCTGTTCATTGTCCTGGCTGGTATCCACAACGGCCTTCGGCGCCAGACCCAGGATCGACTGGTGCAGCAGCTCGTGGAGTCGAATCCGGCGATGTGGTCACAGCTGACCGGCCTCGACAAGGACTTCACGCCACAGGAAAACCCTGCCTCGTACTTCGGGAAGAACAACAAGACGCACGTGCTATGCGTGGTGAAGAAGAATGCCACGGTATTGCGGAAACTGTCCCGGTGGCTCGAGAAGGCGTCGGACTACCTAGAGGACTGCCCGGCGCTGATCGTCGATGACGAGGCCGACCAGGCCACCGTGGCAACGAAGTCGATCAACCCTCTGATCTTGAACATCATGAGCTGCCTACCGAAGTCAGCCTACGTGGGGTATACGGCCTCGCCGTTCGCCAACCTGCTGATCGACCCGAGTGCCGAGGATCTCTATCCCAAAGACTTCGTCGTCAACCTGCCCAAGCCCGAAGGACACTTCGGTACCGAGGTCCTCTTTGGGCGCTATGCGCTGGACGGAGAGGACCCGGAACAGGTCGACGACGGATACGACATGATCCGGTCCATCCCCGAAGACGATGTGTCCTGCGTACGCCCCGAGACCAGGGCCGACATCGACGGCTTTCAGCCCGTTGTCACTGGGGCTCTCCGCAGGGCAGTTGAGTACTTCTGGCTGGTCACGGCCGCCCGGCGGGTACGCGGTACTGGTAATCCGCACAGCACCATGCTGATTCATACCAGCGTGAACACCGCGGTGCACAACAGTTTCAGGAGTCCCTTGGAGTATCTGCGCAACCGGTCAGCGCGCTCCCTCGCGGACGCCGACTTCTTGTCCCGGCTGCGTGGCCTGTGGGAGCAGGAGGCCGACCGCGTTCCGGCCGAGGACTTCGGCGAGACGAGAGTGCCATTCGAGAAGTTGGTGCTGGAGCTGCCGGGAGTTCTCGACAGCTGCCGTGTCATCATGGACAACTCCAGCAGTGAGGACCGCCTCGACTACGAGAACGGTCCGGTCGTGGCAATCGCCGTGGGCGGCAATACTCTCTCCCGGGGACTGACGCTCGAAGGCTTGTCAGTGAGCTACTTCGTCCGCGCGGTTTCGGCGTACGACACTCTATTGCAGATGGGGCGTTGGTTCGGCTTCCGGAACGGCTACGCCGACCTGCCTCGAATCTGGATGACGGACGAACTGGCCGAGTGGTTCCGTCACCTCGCCACGGTCGAAACCGAGATGCGGCGCGACATCGACATTTACATGACCGAGGACGAGACACCTCTCTCCTTCGCCGTCCGGCTGCGTACGCACCCGGCACTGCGCGTGACCGCAGCGGCCAAGATGCGCGATGCTGTCACGGCGGCGTCGTCCTACGGCGGCAAGCGAGTGCAGACCCATTACTTCCACACGAACGCCGACTGGCTGCGTGGGAACATCGGCGCCGCACGCACTCTGGTTGCCGCTTGTGTCGCCAACGCGGTGAGGACGGAGGAACGCTCGGAAGAGGGCCGGTACATCTTCCGTGGCATACCTCACGACATCGTGACCGACTTCCTCTCGATGTACAGGTTCCACGAGAAGTCCCCGGAGAACGACGCCGACCTGATCACCGACTACATCCGAAAACGCGTCGCCACGGCTGGCTCGCTGGGCCGGTGGAACGCCGCCATCGTGGGCAACCCCAAAGGTGATGGCTTCACCTTCACCCCGGATGTGACCGTTGGGCGCAACATCCGCGCCCGTCTTGCCGTCACCAATCCTGCCCCGGACTTCGCCGACATCAAGACGCTGATGAGTCGCCGCGACGCCGCGGTGGACCTTACGGGCGATACGTCCAAGTTGACCGAGAAGGGCATCATGGAGCGGCGCCGCATCGAACTCCCGGACACCGGCCTGCTGGTCCTCTACCCGATCGACAGGGTGTCCGCGCCGAGCCCGTCGAAGAAGCTGCGTGCACCGTTGAACGCAGAGGAGCACGTCATTGGCGTCGGCCTTGTCTTTCCCAAGCCGAGGGACGGGGACAGCGCGGTGGAGAAGTACATCTCCGCCAATCTGAGCAATGTCCGGATCGAGGACGAGGACTACAGCCTCCTCGACAGCGAGGACGCATGAATGACGATGCCCTCCGCAGGCTCGTCGAGGAGTCCTGGACGGCGCTCGAGGCCGAGCAGGTCACCGGTGCGCGCCGCCTTCGGGTTTCGCAGCTGCCTGTCGTTGTCGACCACGGTCCGTTGGCGGTGGCAGTCGACCACGACGGGCACCGCCATGTCCTCGTGCCGACCCACGCCCACAGCAAGGTCCGATCCGGGCCGGACGGGCCGGTACTCCGGTTGCGCAAGCGCGCGCTGGAGGACGAGGAGACCTACCAGACCTACGCCGACCTGGCCTGCTTGCAGAAGGACTTCAGTGATCTGTTCACGGAACTGTGCGTTGACGTATTGGGTGCTGCCGAAGAGTTGCCCGAGCATCCCGTCAAGGCGCTCTATCGTGTCCTCGACCGCTGGAAGGCCCTCTTCCGGACGCAGGGAATGCCACTGGATCCCGAGCAGCTCGCCGGACTGTTCGGTGAGCTGACGGTGCTCAATCGACTTCTCGAGAGGGACTCGAGCGCCCACCGGGTGTGGCGCGGCCCTGAAGGACACCGTCACGACTACTCGACCGGGACCACTGCTGTTGAGGTCAAATCGAGTACTGCCGACGAAGGGCGGAGGCCGCGCATCCACGGACTTGACCAACTCGAGGCGCCGGAGGGCGGGACGCTCTGTCTGGTCTGGTTCCGCCTGCAGAGCACCGGAGCGAATGGACCTGGCATTGCGTTCGTGGAGTTGGTGGAGCGGACACTTCAGCTGTGCGACGACGAGGGGGCGCTCCTCGCACTACTCGCACGGGCCGGATACCGTCCCGCTGATGGTGACCGCTATCGCGATGTGCGATTCGTGATCGGCGAGGAGAGGTGGTACCGAGTCGACCCCGGATTTCCTGGACTGTCGGGCCGGGCACTCACCGCGGCCGGTGTGCCGGTGTCGGTAATGGACGTCGAATACACAATTGACCTATCCGGTGAGACGCCCTCTCCCCTGACGCCTTGCCAGGTGTCCCAGGTGATCCACAGCCTGATCCAGGAGTCCGTATGACGGAGCCCCGCTGGCTCTCCCAGCCCTATCCGCCGGAAGGCGCGAGTGCCGCGGAGGGTATTCGCAACCAGCTCGGACGTCCGGAACTCGACTTGCTCACCATCTTGGTGCGCGAGTCGGCCCAGAACAGCTGGGACGCCCGTCTCATGACGTCCGCTCTGCCGGTCGACTACCGCATCGACATGTGGACGGTCGGACCGGCCCACGCCGCAGCATGGCGGGAGCTTCTGCTCCGGGGCGCACCCGCCCGCGCGGAGAACTTCCCACTTCGCGAGAGTCTCAGGCAGAACTCGGTGCGGGTCCTGGCAGTCTCCGACCGCAATACCCGCGGACTCGGAGGTCCCACCCGTGCTGATGACGCCGTGGGCTCGGAGCACGACTTTGTCTCCTTCGTCCGAAACATCGGCGAACCGCGCGACACCGCGCTGGGTGGTGGCACGTACGGCTTCGGGAAAGGCATTTTCTACCTGTTGTCCAGGCCCGGAACCGTGGTGCTGCATACACGCTGCCGCACCTCTCGGGGAGGTTATGAGACGCGACTCATCGGCTGCACGCTGTGGAAGAGCTACGTCACCACTGAGGAGCAGGGAGATCGTCGCTACACAGGGCGGCACTGGTGGGGTGATACATCAGGAGAGGTTGTCGAGCCCTTGGTCGGCCAAGAGGCTGAGGCAGCGGCTCATCGGCTGGGCCTCAAACCTTTCGGCATCGAGGAGACCGGCACGACCGTCGTCGTCATTGATCCGCACCTGGACGACCTCGAGCCGTCCGAGGCGGCCGACTACTTGGCCGAAACCGTTGCCTGGCACCTCTGGCCAAAGATGATCTCCATCGGAGACAAACCGCCTGCCATGAGCTTCTCCGTCACCTGCCACGGCGTCCCACAGCCCGTGCCGGATCCCCGGGAGACCCGCCCTCTCAACATGTTTGTTGCCGCCTTCGAGGCGATGACCGGTCCCGAGGGCAGCGACCTGGAGTGCATGAAGCCCAAGCGTCATTTGGGGCGCCTCGGACTGGTGAAGCGGATCACGCCACCTCTGGAGCCGACTCGTGCATCCCGCATGCTCGACATTGAGGACCTCGTCCACCATGTCTGCCTGATGCGGCCCGCGGAACTCGTCGTCACCTATCACCCCGGACCGAAGCCCCCGAGCGCCAATCAGGGCTACGCAGGGGCCTTTCGGGCCGACGAGACGATGGACGAGACCTACGCCAGGGCCGAACCACCCACGCACGATGCCTGGAACCCACAGTCGCTCGAAAGGCCCGAGAGCACCTTCGTGCAGACGACGTTTCGTCGTATCGCCGAGGCGCTCGACCGTCTGCTCTCTCTCGGCGGCGTCGCCCGCCCCGGAGCGAGCAACGTCGCGCTGGGTGCTGCCAGTTCGCTCTTCTCCGGGTTGGTGGGTGGGGCCTGGGGCATCGGCGGAGCCACCGCTTACTCCAAGCCGGGCAGCACTGCAATACGCTCCTCGAAGCAGAATGAGAGTACGGCCCTACCGACCTCGGACCGGCCCGTTCGGTCAGCAGCACGGTCGGGTACGGATCGGCCTGCCCTCGACGACACGGGCGGTCAAGCGACATTCAGCGCCGATCGCCGCACGTTCGCCGACGCGACGGACAACGGTGGAGCCGGCGTTCTGCGCGGTCGTCCCCGAGTGCAGTATGTCGGCGACCCCTACTACGAGGATCGTGGCAACACCTCCGTGCTCGTCCAGGAATTCCGACTGCCAGTGCCGGGACTGCAGCGGGTGCGCATCGATCTGGCCGTCACACTTCCCGGCTCCAGCGGCCGCGAAACGGATCCGCCGCTCGGGGCAACCATGCCCACGCTCATCGGATGGGAGTCCGGGGAGGATCTCCTGGATACCTCCGAGGCGTGCGTGATGGAAGGCGGCGAGCTTGTACGGCGCGCTCTCGTGCGTCCGGCCCCGGACACCATGACCGAGATCGGCATCAAGGTCGAGGCGGTGAAGACACCGTGACCCGGCGCGTTCTTCCTTATCGCATCCCGCCCGAGGACGTCGTCGTCCCCGAGGCATGGTTGCTGGTGAACGAGGCGGGCGAACTCGATATGCCCGAGGCGCTGCCCGACTGGGACTACCGGATGAACCTGCATCTGCGCAGACGCGTCAGGGTCGACTTGGACCGGGCGCGTTCAGGGTCAGGTCTTCCGGACGACGCAGCGCTAATGCTGTCGGCTGTCTGGACGGCCACCGGGTCCAACCTCGGCGGGCCGGCGCAGCATGTGCGCTTAGCCGAGGGCGGCACGCGTACCGTCGACTTCGACGTTCGACTGCGCGGTGCCGATCTGGGCGGTCTGCTGCTTCTCGACACCGCCCTCGTACTGGCCGAGCGCCGAAGCGATGCCCGACCGTCCTCGCCCCGCAGGGCCGGTTCTGTGCTGTGGAGCGATCGGGATTCGTTGCGGCTCCAGGGCGATGCGCCCCAGTTCCCGATGGCCGTGATCGACTTTGCTCGAACGTCCTTCCCCGACGAGGCAGCCTGGCACTTGCAGATCAGCGGTGGCATGGAGAGCGCCACAATGGGATCTTTGCTCCTGCTGGTCAACGAACGGAACACGATCACCACCACCGCATTCGAGAATGCAGGGAAGCCCCGCCCGGTCGACCGCATCGTGCTCTCCGCGGTGTATGCGGACGCCGCACGAGTCATGATCGAACACGCACTCAGTGTCGACGATTTCGGCGAAGACGCCGACTTCCCCGACGGCTCGCTGGGAGCCACCCTGCTGAGTCTCTTCGAGCAACTCTTTCCGGGGCAGTCGATCACTGACGTCCGGCTGCGCCAGCGGCAGTCACCCGCATTGTTCGCTTCCGATCTGCAGGCAGCGGTCAAGATCTTCGAGGTGTCGTGATGAGCTTCCTTTACCCTCGATTGCTCGCCGAACAGGCCAGACCGCTCTTCGTGGAGTACCAGCACTTGACGGCAGCTGAGTTGACCCGTCAAGTGGCCGTCGCTCATGAGTCGGCGGTGTACGTGGCCACCGGTGGTGACCGAGTCTCCGCTGCCCAGCTCCATGAACTGCGGGCAGGGGTCGTAGAACTCGCACAGCGTGCTGGTTTTCCTGACAAGTCCGACCGCGCGAGCAATGCCGACTTCGATCTTCGGCTTGCCGCTCTGCTGCACGCCGAGATGGGTATGGTGCCCGCGGAGGCAGCCTCACGGGATGTCTGGGTCTTTCTCGCGCTCGTCCTGCTCCCGGACGTCGCCTTCTGGCGCTACCCTCGGCCGCCCAAGGATCGCATCCTCGGCACGGACCTCACCCGGCACGTTTTCGGACGGTTGTGGTGGCGGGCTCAGCTGGTTCGCTCGCCCGACGACCCGGATCCGTACGCTGCCCTCGAGATCCTGGGTGAGGCGGCGTTCGACCAGATCTATGCACGACGGGCCGCGCTCGGTGGAAGCCCGCACATGGTCCGGGCCATCCTCCGGGTCTGGAAGAACCTCGACCTGACTGGGCTCAACGAACGCGAGACGCTTCGAGATTTCCTCAAGAGACTGCTCCGGCTCGCCCCGTTCGTACTCTTCGATGGCATCGAGACGGACGCGCTGGACCACGAACTGCGCGCGGTTGCCCAAGAGTCGGTGGATGCCCAACGGGTGTCAGCCTCGATTCGCAGGACCGAGAGCACGCAGACCGGGCAGGACGGACCCGTAGACAGCATCAATGGTGAAGAACGACTCCCGACCTTGCCGGAGGAAGAGTCGCCGATTCCCCGACGCGCTTCGGTCGTGCCAGCTGATTCGCGCCGTTTCACGTCAGTTGAAATATGCGCTGGTGCCGGCGCGCAGGCTCTGGGGCTCGAGAATGCCGGCTTCGATCCGGTACTACTCATCGACAGTAAGGCCGATGCCTGCTTCACGATCGACCTCAACCGGTCGGAATGGGATGTCGTCTGCATGGACGTCGTTCAATTCCACCCGCGCATGCGTCCGGAGACGCTGGGGGTTGATCTCGTCAGTGGTGGGCTCCCGCGGGTGAAATCGTCCGCCACGGTCGGTCGTGCCGAGGACTCGGAGGAACGGAGGGTGCTCAGGGCTGCGGTCGATCTGGTACGTGACATCCGACCAAAAGCCTTGCTATTGGAGAACGTCCCAGACCTCGTTGAGGTCCCGCAGTTCGATGCCGAGCGCTCATGGATCGAAGCTCAGCTTCGGAGTGCGGGCTATCGCTCGAGTTGGCGGGTCCTCAATGCCGCAGACTTTGGCGTGCCGCAGAACCGCAGCAGCGGCTTCCTGGTTGCCCTGCAGGATCCATATTTCTTCCGATTTTCTTGGCCCGAGCCGAGTGAGCTGCCGCCGCCGACCGTTGGACAGGTTCTCGGCCCTTCCATGTCCGCACACGGTTGGCCCGGCGCCGCACGCTGGGTCAAGGGCGCGGACCGCATTGCGCCCGCCCTCGTCGGAGGCTCCGACCGCAGAGGAGGGGCCGACCTTGGTCCCACCGGCAGCAAGAAGGCCTGGGCCGCGCTCGGTGTGAACGGCACCAGTCTGGGCAACGAGGTCCCAGACGCGGACTTCCCCGTAGACGGTCAACCGAAGCTGACCATCGACCAAGCGGCCAGCATCCAGGCATTCCCTCCGGATTGGCGCTTCTTCGGCGGCAAGACATCCAGGTACCGTCAGATCGGCCACGCGATGCCGCCACCGCTCGCGACGGCCGTCGGAAGCGCGATCGCGGCGGCCCTGCGAAGCTAGGATCAGCACATGCGCGCGCCCCGTCCCTACACCCCAGAGCCCGTCACAGTCGTCGACTTGTTCTCCGGCTGCGGTGGCTTCACTCAGGGATTTCACGAGTTCCGCCCCCAAAGGGTACCGGACGGCGGTCCTGTCTTCCACAGCATCGCGGCCGTCGAACACAACGCTGCTGCAGCAGCAACATACGCGGCGAATTTCGGAAGTGGCCAGCCCGACAAACACCTTCCACAGGCATGCGTCCATCTGGGCGACATTGAGCAGTGGAAACCAACACCAGCCGCGCTCCATGCGGACGTGGTGGTCGGGGGACCTCCCTGCCAAGGATTCTCTGCCTTGAATCGCGGCAAGAAGGGCAGTGAACGTAACCGCCTGTGGGAGGAATACGTTCGGATCGTTGCCGAGATCCGTCCGAAAGTGTTCGTGATCGAGAACGTCGATCGCTTTTTGAAGTCGGATGAGTTTCGTAATCTTCTGAGTCAAGTGGAAGGGGGCGGCCTGCTGCACGAATACATGCTCGTCGATCCTCCCGGACATAAAAAAACAGATACTATCGAGGATAAAAACAAGCGCTACCTGCTCAACGCGGCCGACTACGGTGCGGTTCAAGCGCGTCGGCGAGCCATCGTCATCGGTGTGCGTCGCGACATCGACAACGGTCGTGAGTTGACCTATCCTGTGTCGACGCATATTCGCCGTCCGAGAAGCGGCAGAGGTACCCTCGCTCAGCCGCTGGAAGGTGTCGATGCAGGGCGGCCCCTGTATTGGCGGGCTGTCGACAGTGTGTTCCATGAGTCCGAGCAGCTTAAAATACGGGGCACGGAACTCCCGGATGGCAAAGAATTTGTCGCCGAGGTCGATGCGTTCGTTCCTGGTATCTTCACCACCCTGGATCTCCATTTCGGCCGTACTCCAGAGGCTCTCTCCAGAGCCCGTTATCGCGCAATCCCCCTTGGTGGGAACCGGAAGGATCTGCGGGGCAAGTGGTACACGGTTGACGAGTTCGGTGAGATTTCCATTTTTGACGTTCCGAATCCTCCGAACATAAAGACAGCAGTCGAGTACCTGTCGACCGAGAGCTGGGACAATCATAATTCCGGCACCGGTGATGTAATGGGAAGGCTCCGCCTGGGTGAGCCATCCGTCACCATCCGAACTGAATTCTTCAAGCCTGAGAAGGGCCGCTACCTTCATCCGACAGTTTCGCGTCCAATCACCCATTACGAAGCGGCTCGCATTCAGGGCTTCCCGCTCGAATTTCGCTGGTGCGGATCGAAGACCGATATCGCCAAACAGATCGGCAACGCCGTGCCGATCCCACTCGGCACGGCCATCGCCTCCGCTATCCACTTCTATCTGCGCGGATAACCAACGCGGTGCGGTAAGGGCCATGCCCTTGGCCCTTGTGACAGCTCGATACACGAGCGTGCGGGCACCCGCGCCCTGCTGGCGCGGGTGCCCGCAGGTGCGTGGGGGCTCAGTGCAGGGCGCTGAGCTTTTGCCAGGAGGGGTAGGGGAGGTTCCAGTCGCCGAAGCCGTTGCCGGTGGAGACTGTGGCGCGGGTGGAGCCCGTTATCTCGACGATGTCGCCTCGGGTGGCGCGGTTGTAGAACCACTTGCCGTCGGCGAGGGACATGCCGACGCAGCCGTGGCTCTGGTTGGACTGGCCGAAGTAGCCGAGGCCCTCGTTCCAGGGGGCGGCGTGGGCGTAGGTGCCCGAGGTGGTGAGGTGGACGGCCCAGGGGACGTCCTTGTTGTAAGGGTCGGCTATGCCGACGGACTCGCTGGTCATGTTGACCATGGGGGCTTTGTCGAGGACGACCATGGTGCCGTTCCAGGTGGGGTAGGAGGGCTGGCCGGCGGATATCGGGATGGTCTTCTGCTTCTGGCCGTCCTCGTAGACGGTCATCGTGTGGTTCTTGATGTCGACCTTGGAGATCCGGGGCGTGCCGATGGTGAAGGTTGTCGCGACATCGCGACGGAGGTAGCGGGAGTCGCCGGTGTTCACGCCGCTGAGGCGGGCGCGGAGGGTGACCTTGGTGCCCTTGTGCCAGTAGGTCTTGGGGCGCCAGTCGACGCGCTCGATACCGGTGAGGGGGTCCTTGACCCAGCCCCAGGAGCCTTCGACCTTCGGGCTGGTGGAGATGGAGAGGCTGCGCTCCACCGCTGCCTTGTTCGGCACCGGGTGGTCGAAGGCCAGGGAGACCGGCTGGCCCACGCCGACGGTGGCGTCCTTGGACGGGGTGACGGTGACGCCGTTGATCTGCTGGGCGGCGCGGGTGCGGAAGGTGGAGTGCTGGACGGCGGACTTGCCGGCGGCGTTGGTGGCCGTGGCCTCGACGGTGTAGGTGGTGCCCGGGGTCATGGTGCGGTTGGAGCGCCAGCTGGTCTTGGAGTGGGAGAGGGCGCCGGTCACCGTGACGGCCTGGGAGCCGGCGCCGTCGGGGGCGATGCGGACCTTGGTGAGGGTGCCGTGGGAGGCGGTCACCTTGACCGGGGCGTCGGGGGCTATCGCCGCCGAGTCGCTGCCCGGGGTGATGGTGATCCGGGCGGGCTTGGCGTCGGCCGGGTCCACCGAGGCGGATTTCGACGCCGACTGGCATCCGGCGAGCAGGGCGACGGCGATGGCGGGCACCGTGAGGGTGCGCAGGGAACGTAGGGAACGTAGGGAGAGCACAGAAGACCTCTTGCGGGAGTCGTGAGGGGCGGTGGTGGGTGGGGAGGAGTGGGTCAGCAACGCCTCTTCACCTCCTCGGGGTTGGCCCGGTACGGGCCGGGGGAGGCGGTGGCGGCGGGATCGAGGCGCCACAGCGAGACCGATATGCAGTAGGCGGAGGGGCCGTCGGTGTATTCGCCGGACGGGCTGCCGATCCCTCCGGCCTGCAGGACCCCGACCCGGGCGCCCGAGCGCATCAGGACGACCTGGGCGTCATGCGGTGCGCGGGACGGGTGCCAGCCGTAGGTCATGGTGGTCGGCTCGTCGGCCGCGAGCTTGGGTGACGAGGTGGTGCCCAGCGCCTTGGGGCGGGCGCATCGGTCCTTCAGCGTCTCCTCGAGGGAGACGAAGACCATCGCGGCCTCGCCGTCGCTCGCATAGGCGTTGATGGTGTGCCGCGCCTGCTCCGCCTTGTGGCCCTGATAGTCGCGGGTGCGCTGGGCGAGGGGGCGCGGACCGTCGAGGCGGCAGCTGGGGGAGAAGTCGAGCAGCGGTGCCCGGCCGTTGTCGGTGGAGGTGGTGGAGTCGGCCGTCTTCCAGCGCACCATCGCGTCGAACGGCAGCGCCGAGGGGCGAAGAAGGGCGCTCGCGGGGATCGGCGCCCCCGGGACGCGGTCCGTTCGCGGGGTGGGCGGGGCCGCCGGGAGCGTACGGGTGGAGTCGTCGCCCGGCAGCAGCCGCCAGGAGCCCGCGGTCACGGCGGCCACCGCCAGGACGGCCGCGGCGGCGATCGTGGTGCGCTGCCGTGCCCGGCGCCGACGGCCGCGCGCACGCACGGCTTCCGGGCCCGCCAGACGTATGGAGGGCTCGACATCGCGAGCGATATCGCGCAGGCGCTCGTCCAGATCAGCCATGGGAGGGCACCTCCTTGGGGTGGCAGACGGGCGGATGGGGGGACGGTGCTGGTGTCGGTGTCGGTGTCGGTGTCGGT
Organism: Streptomyces iranensis; assembly: GCF_017874715.1. Taxonomy (GTDB): domain Bacteria; phylum Actinomycetota; class Actinomycetes; order Streptomycetales; family Streptomycetaceae; genus Streptomyces; species Streptomyces iranensis. The sequence goes on from NZ_JAGGLR010000041.1 coordinate 47,946, forward strand.
GCCTCGGCGTCCGCATCGGCTTCGGCTTCGGCGAGATGGGAGCCGAGGGCCTTGCGGGCACGGCTCAGCCGGGTGCGCACGGCGCCGGGGGAGACGCCCGTCTCCCGGGCCACCTGCTCAATGGGCAGATCGAGAAGGTGGTGCAGGACCACGGCCGTACGCTGCTCGGGCTTCAGCCCGCGCAGGGCATGGACCAGCGCCACTCGGTCCGGGGCGAGATCGGGGAGATCGGGGGGCGGACCATGGCGGAAGTGGGCCCGCATGCGGTTACGGGCGCGGCGCCAGGAGCTGACGGCGAGGCGCAGGGCGACGGTGCGCACCCACGGCGTGGGATCACCCTCGGCGGTCAGCCGGTCCCAGCGCTGCCACGCCCTGGCATACGCCTCCTGTACCGCGTCCTCGGCCTCGGCGAGATCGCCCGTCGCCGCATAGACCACGGCCACGAGCCGCTTTGCCGTAACCGTATAGAACTGGTCGAAATCGGATGGTGTGGATGAAGGTGATGGTCCTGACATGAATCCCCCGCGCCCCCGCGTGCTCCCCGCTTCTATGTAGGAACACGTCCGAAAGGGGCGGGAGGTTACAGACGACTTTCGGGGCCGCCGGATCCGTACGGCACGGGGGAGGTGTGAGGCGTCGCCGAATTCGCGTGCGGCTGCGGGCTCCGCGGTAGTTGCGGGGTCTGCGATGGCCGCTGGGTCTGCAGGGGTTGCGGGGTCTGCGGTGGTTGCGGCGTTCGCGGTGGCTGCGGGCCGTGCGGGGGAGGGGCGCCCCACGGTGCGTAGGTGGGGTGGGGCGCGTACTGCGCCTGGGCGCCGGAGCCGGGGTCGTGGCCGGACCCGGGGCTCCCGTGGCCGGTGCCGGGTCCGGGGCTGCCGTGGCCGGTGCCGGATCCGGTGCCGCCATAGCCGTAGCCGGACGCGCGGCTTCCGTAGCCGTAGCCGTACCCCTGACCGCTTCCGTAGCCGTATGCGTACCCGCCGCCGTACGGCCCCGCGGGCCAGAACGGTGCGGGCATCGTCCCCGGGGCCGGCCGGGGTACGCGGCGCGGCCGGGGGAGCGGCACCGACAGCGCCGCGTGGGCCAGGGCGGGCTGGGCCGTCTCCCGCCGCTCCCACAGCCGGTCCAGCAGTTCCTTCTCGCGCGCGGTGAAGTCCGGCCCCGCCGTACCCCGGTACGCGCGCCGCCGCAGCAGGGCCAGCGAGGTCGCGAAGGCGGTGTACTCGCCGACCGTACGGGCCGCCACCGCGCCGTGGGTGCGGCGGGCGAGGTCGCGGGCGATCCCGCGGGCGCGCATCGAGGACAGTGCGAGCGGCTCGGGCGGGGTGAGCCAGCCGGCCGTCTGGTAGGCGGTGAGCTGCTCCCGTATCGCGCGCAGCTCCTTGGTGCGGGACCAGATCGTCAGCCAGGTCAGCAGCCCGAACACCGGGACCATGAACAGGGCGTAGACGATGAGGAAGCCGTAGCCGCCGAGGGTCGCCGAGCCGTTCCAGACGCCGTGCAGGACCATCGCCGTCAGCAGCATCGCGATCGGTATGAGGACGCGGCGGACGCGCTGGTGCCGCGCCGCCGCGGCGGCTATGCCGAAGCCCACACCCGTCATCGAGGTGAAGAGGGGATGCGCGAAGGGGGACATTACGGCGCGGATGAAGAAGGTCGCGGCCGTGGTCGACCGGATGCCGGAGTAGCCGAGCGTCTGGTCGCTGACGAAGGCCGAGCCGAGATAGAGGATGTTCTCGGTGAAGGCGAAACCGGTGGCGGTGATTCCGGCGACGACGACCCCGTCGACCAGCCCGTTGAAGTCACGGCGGCGGAAGAGGAAGAGCAGCAGGACGGCGGCCGCTTTGGCGCTCTCCTCCACGAACGGCGCGATGAAGGTGGCGCCCCAGGTGTCGGCGTCGGCCTGGCCGGTCGGGGACGAGGAGTCCACGGTCGTCATGAGCCACTCGGTGGCGAAGCCGTTGGCTATCAGCGCGACCAGCGTCGCCGCGCACGCCCCCCAGGCGAAGGCGAACAAAAGGTTTCGCCAGGGCTTGGGGTCCACGCGGTCCAGCCACCGGAAGACCGCGATGATCAGCGGCACGGGGAGGACGGCGAGGCCGAGCCCCACCAGGAAGCCCTTGGTGCCCGTCTGCTCGCGCACCAGCGCCAGGATGATCAGGCCGGAGAGCGAGAGCAGACCGGTGAGCGCGGTGGCCCTGAGCGCCTTGTTGTGCCAGACGCGGGCGAGGCGGCCGCCCGGACCCCACAGCCGCTGGCGGGGCGGTTGCGGCCAGCCCGCCGGTGCGGCGCCGGTGTGGAACCACGGGTGCTGGTCACCGTACGGAGAGCCGTAGGGCGTGCCGTACGGGGCGTCCGCGTGCGGGGCGTCCGCGTGCGGGGTGCCGGCGTGCTTGGCGTCGGCGTGCGGCGCTGACTGTGTCGCTTCGAACGGTGCGTCCCCGTGCGGGGCGTCGTCCTGCGGTGTCCCGTGCGGCGCGCCGTGTGGTGCGTCGTGCCGCGCTCCTTGCGGCGCCTCGTACGGCGGCGTGGCCGGTCGTGGTTCGGGCGGCTCTTGCGGGGGCGGGGACTGATGCACTCAACCGACCCTAACGAAAGGGGGAGGGGGACTCAGGGGTTATGCCCATCCCCTTGGGGTCGTTATGTGTCGTTGCGGCGGAAGATCAGGTCATGGACGAGGTGTCCCTTGTCCAGCCCCTGGCCCTCGAACTTGGTGAGCGGCCGGAAGTCCGGGCGCGGGGTGTAGCCCCCATCGGCCTGGGAGTTGTCGAAGGCGGGGCTCGTGGAGAGGACCTCCAGCATCTGCTCCGCGTACGGCTCCCAGTCGGTCGCGCAGTGCAGCAGCGCACCGGGCTTCAGCCGGGTGGCGGCGAGTTCGATGAACTCGGGCTGGATGAGGCGGCGCTTGTGGTGCCGCTTCTTGGGCCAGGGGTCGGGGAAGAAGACCCGCAGCCCGGAGAGCGAGGCGGGGGCCAGCATCTCGCGGAGCAGGATGATCGCGTCGCCGTTGGCGACTCGGATGTTGTCCAGGCCGCTCCGTTCCGCGAGCGCGAGCAGATTGCCCTGGCCGGGGGTGTGGACGTCGGCGGCGAGGATGCCCGTGCCGGGGTCGGCGGCGGCCATCTGCGCGGTGGCCTCCCCCATGCCGAAGCCGATCTCCAGGATGACGGGGAGGTCCGGGCGCGGGCCCGCCTCTGTGGCGAACAACTCACCGAGGTCGATACGGCTCAGCCCGTCGATGTCCAGGCCCCACTGCGGCCACAGGCGGCGCAGCGCCTCGCCCTGGCCCGGGGTCACCCGGCCGCGGCGGGGGCGGAAGGAGCGGATGCGGCGCTCGTGATGTGAGCCCGCCGGGTCGGCCACGGGGCCGCCGGGGAACATCGGCTCGCTGCGGTCACGGGGGGCGGGCAGAGCGCGCTCCACGTGGGAATCGGGGGCGGTGGGCTTCTCGGACACAGTGCTTCGATTCTACGGGCGGGGGCGGGGGCGGGGAGGCTCGGCCGTGCCGACCCGGTGGGGGTGGGTGACCGGGTCCTGCCCGTGCCCCGGTGGTTGGGCTCGTCCGTGCCCTGGCGGTTGGGTTCGTCCGTACGGCCGCGGCTCGGTTCGGCCCGTACGGTCGCGGGGCTTGGTTCCACCGTACGGTGGCGGTTGGGCTCGGACCGTACGGACGTGGCGGGCACCGGCCCGTACCTCGGCAACGCTCTCCGGCCGTACGGCGGCGGTGCGGCCCGGCCCGTACCTTGGCGATGGGGCCCGGCCCGTACCTCGGCGGTGCGGCCCGGCCCGTACGGTGGAGATCCCCGGCCCGTTCGGTGGCGATCCCTGGCCCGTACGGCCGCGGCAGGCCCCGACCCCGACCCCTACCTTGGCGACGGCTCCGGCCCTACAGCGGCGGTGGACCCCGGCCCCTACCCCCTCAACCCCTCCCGCTCCGTCACCCCGTCCGCAGGGTCTCCAGCACTCGGCGGGCGACCTCGCGGCCGATCGGCAGGGAGGCCGTGGCCGCGGGCGACGGGGCGTTGAGCACATGGACGATCCCGGGCGACTGCGAGATGAGGAAGTCGTCCACCAGCGTGCCGTCCGGCAGCACCGCCTGTGCGCGCACGCCCGCCGGGGCCGCTATCAGGTCGTCGGCCGTCACATCCGGCAGCAGGCGGCGCACGGCGTCGGTGAAGGCGCGCTTGGACAGGGAACGACGCAGCTCACCCGCCCCGTACCGCCAGTGGCGGCGGGCGATCCGCCAGGAGCCCGGATACGCCAATGTGCCGGCCAGCTCCTGCGGGCGCACCGTATGCCAGGCGTACCCCTCGCGGGCCAGGGCCGGCACCGCGTTGGGCCCGATGTGGACGCCGCCGTCGATGCCGCGGGTCAGATGGACGCCGAGGAACGGGAACGCCGGGTCGGGCACCGGGTACACCAGACCGTTCACCAGCGAGGCGCGGGAGGGCACCAGCTCGTAGTACTCACCGCGGAAGGGCACGATCCGCATGCCTGGGTCGTCGCCCGCCAGCCGGGCGACGCGGTCGCAGTGCAGACCCGCGCAGTTGACCAGGGCCCGCGCGCGCAGCACCGTGCCGTCCGCCGTGCGCACCGCGACCGCGGAGGGGCGCCGGCCGATGGTGCGCACCTGCGACCCGTACCGCACCGAGGCGCCCGCGTCCTGGGCCAGCCGGGCCAGCCGGGCCGCCACCGCGCCGAAGTCGCAGACGCCCGTCGTGCCGACATGGATCGCGGCGAGGCCGCGCACCCATGGTTCGTACTCCGCGATCTGGGCGGGGCCCAGCTCGCGCACCGGAATGCCGTTCTCCCTGCCGCGCTGGACGAGGCCGTGGAGCCTCGGCAGCTCGGAACGCTCCGTGGCGACGATGAGCTTGCCGGTGACCTCGTGCGGGATGCCGTGCTCGGCGCAGAACTTCACCATCTCCGCCGCGCCGCGCACCGCGAACCGCGCCTTGAGCGACCCCGGCCGGTAGTAGATACCGCTGTGGATCACGCCGCTGTTCCGCCCGGTCTGGTGGCGGGCCGGGCCCGCTTCCTTCTCGAGCACGGTCACGCGGGTGCCGGGCGCGGCGCGCGTGATCGCATACGCCGTCGACATGCCGACGATCCCGCCCCCGATCACCAGCACGTCGCAGTCCAACGCCGTCACGCCATGTCACCTCCCCACGCGCCACACCGTCCAGTCGCCCGACCGTCGATCCCTATCATGACCTGCGCCACTGACAACGGCCCGAAACCCATGTGAGGACTAGGGCCTGGGCTAGGTCCATCGGCCATATGGATCGATTCATGTCGAATCGGCCATTTCGGGCGGCTCGCCTCTGAATCGCTTATTCCGGGCTGCTCTCACCTCGCCGCTCATCCCCGGCCGTTCACCACTCATCGCGGCCGCTCGCCCCCGCTCTCATGCCGCTCGCCCCCGCCCTCATGCCGCTCGCGTCCGGTCCCATGCTGCTCGCCCCCGCTCCCATGCCGCTCACGCCGGGGTCACCAGCAGCGGCCGGGCCTGCTCGCGCAGCTCGGCGACGCGCGGCTCGTCGCGGTACGCCTCAAGGCGCTGCATCAGGTCGCGTACGTACTCAGTGGTGCGCGCGGACGAGATCCGGTTGGCGACCTCCACGGCACGGGCGCCCGCCGCACAGGCCGCGTCCAGATTGCCGGACTCCAGTTCAGCGACGGCGGACACCACGAGCCGCAGCCCGTGCGACCGTACGAACTCCTCCGTCGGCCGGGCCAGCGCCTGCTCGGTGAAGCGCCGCACCTGGCGCGGCAGCCGGAGATCGCGATAGCACTCGGCGGCGTCGGCCGCGAACCGCTCATGGCTGTAGAAGTCGAGCCAGGACGGATCGGGGTCGCCCGCCCGCGAGCGCTCCAGCCAGCCTTCCGCGGACTTCAGGGCCGCCCCGCAGGCGGGCCCGTCCCCGGACTTGGCCTGGGCGCGCGCCTCCACGAGCCGGAAGAAGCTCATGGTGCGTGCGGTGGCCAGGCCGCGGTTGCGCTCCAGGGCGGCCTGGGCCAGGTCCACGCCCTCGTCGGCGAAGCCGCGATAGGTGGCCTGAAGGCTCATCGACGCCAGCACATAGCCGCCCAGGGGGACGTCGGCCGCTGCGCGGGCGAGGCGCAGCGCCTGGATGTAGTACCGCTGTGCGGCCTCCTGTTGGCCGGTGTCGAAGGCCATCCACCCGGCGAGCCGGGTCAGTTCGGCGGTGGCGCCGAAGAGGGAGCGGCCGACCTCGTCGCTGTACGAGCCGAGCAGCAGGGGAGCCGCGTCCACCCGGAGGCACTCGGGAACCATGGAGGAACGCCAGTCGCCGCCGCCGTACTTGGAGTCCCAGCGGCGCGCGTCCTCGGCGGCCTCGCGCAACTTGGTGACGTCACTGTGGCCGACGCGCTGCGGCGGTATGGCGTCCGGCGCCGCCGTGCCCGTGGTGCTCGCGGCGGTGGTTCCGTCCTCGGCGTCCTTGGGCTCGCGGGCCACCGAACTGTCGGCGGGGGATATGAGCCAGCGCGAGGCCGGGGTGGCGTATGCGCTTACTGAGAAAGATCCGGCCAGGCTCTGCCAAATGCCGACGCCACCGCGCCGACCCGCGAGATCCAGCCGGTAGAGCTCGGTCGCGGAGCGGACGGCCTGGCCGATGTCGCGCGGGAAGGCAAGCCCGACCTCGGGGGCCGGATCGGCATCGGCCAGGCCGATTTCGTGCAGGGGGACGGGGCGGCCGAGTTTGCTCCCGATCGCAGCCGCAATGAGGTGTGGCGCGGCGCCTTGGGGCACCATGCCCTTGGACACCCAGCGCGCGACGGACGTCTTGTCGTAGCGAAGCGTCAGGCCACGCTGGGCGCCGAGGTCGTTGACTCTGCGCGCGAGCCCGGCATTGCTGATCCCAGCGAGGGCGAGAACGGTGCCGAGCTTTTCGTTCGGCCCGCGTGGCTCCCTGGACATGCGCACCCCTCGACAGCACCGACGGCCGCCCCGGCATAAGCGCGGGACATTCGTAAACCCAGCGTAGTTCGCCGCATCCCGACCGTTAAGAGGTGGTGTCCCGGATGGCGAGATTCTTGTACGAACGGGCGTGCGGGGCGTGACGTGTGCTCCCGGTGTGTGTGGCTGTGCGCCCGTGTGTGCGCTCTGTCTCAGTCGCGGCGGGGACGTTTCGATGGGTCCTGCGTGGGTCGGCCCGCTGTACTGGATCCAGTGGGCTGGGGGACGCCGCCGCCTCATTCCCCGCGGGTGGCGGAACGGTCCGGGAGGCGAATGCCGCCTCCCGGACTGTCGTGTCGGGAGGCGCGAGAGGCGGAAGTCGAGTCCCTACAGGTCGTCCGCAAGACCAACGAGAGCGCCACGGCAATTTGGCTGAATATTGCCCCTCACGGCCGGGCTCCCGCGTCGGGCCGGGGAGGGGGAGGCCCGACGCGGGAAGCCCTCTTCCGCGTAGAGCGCGCCCGGATTCGGCATGGATTCCGCCTAGTTCTCCCTCGGAGCGGTGAACCACCTAGCACATGCCGCGGATGTCGCCGCGCGTGGTGGCCGCCGCGGCACGAGGCGGTAAGGCCCCCGTGTGATCTGCGGATTGGCGCTCGGGCGGCGCTCTTTCCGTGCGCCCCTTCGTGCGCCTTTTGTGCGCCGCTCCGCACACTCGTCGATGCCCTTGCGCTCTTGTGCGCCCCAATCGTGGCAGCATGGGCCATGGCGGAACGGTGGGTCGCTACCGGCGGTGGTTCCCTCGGCGGGCTCCTTACGGATGCCTTCGTGAGAGGTGCCACCCCCTGGGATCAACTCTGCGATTCCTGCGGTCATCTGTGGTCACAGGACATCCAGGAGATCCATGTTGTTGTCCGGTTCGATGCCGAAACCGTCAACATGCTGTGCATGATGGCACCTACTTCTTGGTTGCCCTGGATGCCCACAGCCTGTGGAGGCGGCGATGCGGTGGTTGGTGGGGTGGAGCAGTACCGCATCCGGCCCGGTCTCCTCGGAGGGCCGTGCGATCCAGCCGGTCGGTGCCCAACTCCTGTGGTCCGACCCCGATCCGCTGTGGGCGGTCGGCGACTGGCGGCCCGATGAAGTACGCGTGGTCCAGACCGACCCCTTCACCCGCCTCGCCGTCTTCGGCTGCTGCGGCGCCTCCGACGAGGAGCTGCGGGTGGGACTGTTCGCCGCCCGCGGCGGCGCCCTGCGCCATCTGACCGCCTGGCCCGGCAGCTACACGGCCGTGGCCCAGGCCGGCCGCCGCGTCACCATCGTCGGCGACCTCGCGGGCGCCCGGCCCGTCTTCCACACCGACTGGGGCGGCGGCACCGCCTACGCCACGGCCGCGCTCCCGCTCGCCGACCTCATCGAGGCCCAGCTCGACGTCGGCCACCTCGGCGCGCTGCTCGCCTGCCCCGACTCCCCGGAGGCCATGGGCGACGGCACGCCCTATATGGGCGTCAGACGCGTGCCCCCGGGCCATGCGCTGATCCTGCGCGACGGCGCCCGCGACATCACCGGCTACGAGCCCACCGCGTCCCTCGCCGTCGCCGCGCCCCCACTCGACCAGGACAAGGCCGTGGACGCGGTCCGGGACGCCCTCGTGGAGGCCGTACGGGCCCGGCTCACCGCCCCGCGCCACGCCCCCGAGACCGATGACCTCGACCCCGGCCCGGTGCCCGGCATGGGGCCCGCCGAACGGCGGGCCGCCCGCGGCGCGCCGGCCCCCGGCCTCGGCGCCGATCTGTCCGGAGGCAGCGCCTCCGCCACGCTCGCCCTGCTCGCCGCCGGTCTCCCCGGAATGCCCGGGACCCTCTTCGGGCACGGCACCGAGGCGGGCGAGCGGCTCCTGGCCGTCACCTTCAACGACCTCGCCACGGCGGGCGGCGCCCGCACCCGCGAGGCCGAACTCGAACGGGCCGGAGCCATCGCCGCCAATCCACGGCTGCACCATGTGGTCGTCGCCGCGGGCGAGGACGCCCTGCCGTACGCGGGCCTCGACACCGGCGCCCTTACCGACGAACCCGGCCCCTCCCTCGTCATCGCCGAACGCCACCGGCGCCGGCTCGCCGCGGGCAGCGCCGACCACTTCATCGGGCACGGCGCCCGCCAGGTGCTCGACGCCCACCCCGCGCGCCTCGCGGACCTGCTGCTCGACCGCCGCAGACGCCATCTGCTGCGCCCCGCAACGGCGCTCGCCAAGGCCGACGGCCCCTCCGCGCAGTCCTTCTTCGTGCCCTTCACGGTCTACCGGGCCGCCCGACGGCTGGCCCGCACCTCCTACCGCGACGGCGTCCAGGAGGCCGCCGCGCGCCTTATGGAGCGCCACTTCATCGACGAACAGGCGCTACACGGCCCCGGCGCCGTATCCGCCTCCCTCGCCGCCCTGACGTGGTGCCGCCCCGGGCCCGCCGCCCGCTGGCTCACCGGGGAGACGCTCGCCGAGGTGTCCGTACGGCTGGAGGAAGCGGCCGTGCGCCCCGTGCTGCTGCGCCGCCCGGGGGAGCGCCGCGCCGACGCCGCCCTCGCCCGCTACGCGGCGGACCACCGCGTCTTCGAGCAGGCCGCCGAGATCCGCAGCCAGCGCCTGCACGCGCCCTTCCTCGACAACCAGGTGGTACGGGCCTGCCGTGCGCTCCCCGAAGCGCTTCGGGTGCAACCGGGGGCGCGCGCCGCGGTGCTGCGTTCGGTCCTCGCCGGAGCGGGCATCCGGGAGCTTCCCCCCGGCTGGGGCGCCACCTCCCACGCCGCCCACACCGCCGCCGTACGGACCGGCATGCGCACCTGGACGGGCGAGCTGATGACCCTCTTCGACGCGCCGCTGCTGGCCGACGCGGGCCTGATCGAGGCCCGTGTCGTCCGTAAGGCGCTGCGCGCCGCCGCGCAGGGGGAGCGGCTGCCCCTGGACGGCCTGGCCGAGCTCGTCTCCACCGAAGTCTGGCTGCGGCGCCTGCTGGCCCGCCGCGGCACCTGCTGGACGGGCACGGCGGCGCCACGCCAGCGGGCCGTGGCGGGCGGAGTGGTGCCGCGGCCGAGCCTGTGACGGCTTCCGCACCGAGGCGGCACGAGGCCGCCTTGTGACATCTCGCCCCGGGGAGCCCTACGGGACATGGCCCCTCACGCCCAGGGAGCCGGGGTGTTCGCCCCTCACGCCCAGGGAATGGGGGTGTTCGCCCTGCGTGCTCAGGGAGCCGGGGTGTTCGCCCTTGGCACCCAGGGAGCCGGGGTGCTTGCCGGGCGCCGGAACTCGGCGTTCTCACGGGAAGCCAGAAGCCGCCGTTCTTACGGCGGACGGGAAGCCGGTGTCCTTACGGCGGACGAAAACGAATGGACCCCTCCGCCGCCGCTCCGCACCATCTCCCCAGCGGCAATCCGCAACCTAGGAGAATGGCCCCTGTGCGGTATCTGATCCTCGGCACCACCGAAGCGCGCGACGACCACGGCGACCCGCTCCCCCTCGGCGGCCCCCGGATCCGCGCGCTGCTCGCCGCGCTCGCCGTAAGGGCCGCACGCACCGCCCCGGCCTCGGTCGACGCCCTGATCGACGAGGTGTGGGCCGACGACCCTCCGCATGACGCGCCCGCCGCGCTCCAGGCGCTCGTCGGCCGGTTGCGCCGGGCCATCGGCAGGGACGCCGTCGTCTCCTCACCCGGCGGCTACCGCCTCGCGACCGCCGCGCCCCAGGACGACGTCGACCTGTTGCGTTTCGAACGGCTGACGAACGAGGGCATACGCGCCCTGGACGCCGACGACCTCGAGACGGCCGCCGCCACCCTCCGTAAGGCGCTCGCCCTGTGGCGCGGCCCGGCCCTCGCCGACCTGCCGGACCGGGACGCTGCCGCCGCCCGCCCCGAGGCGCTCCGGCTGACCGCGCTGCATCGCCGGATCGACGCGGACCTCGCCCTCGACCGCCCTACGGATGTCATACCGGAGCTGCGCGAGCTCGTCGCGGACCATCCGCTCGACGAGACGTTCCATGCCCAGCTGATCCGCGCGCTGCGGGCGGCCGGTCACTCCGCCGATGCCCTCGCGGCGTACGAGGACGTCCGCAGGATCCTCGCCGACCGCCTCGGCACCGACCCGGGAACCGAGCTCAAGGAGCTCCACAGACGGCTGCTGACGACGGACGCCGAGTCGGCCCAAGAGCGTCGCGGCTGGGGGCCCACCGCGCAGGCCGCTCCGCCGAGGGCCGACGGCCATGAGGGGAGCGGGGACGTGACCTGGGCGGACGGCACCGCGATCGACGGCCGCAGGGCGGCCGGGGGCGCGTTCGACGGGCGGGCCGGGGGCGCGTTTGACGGGCGGGCCGGGGGCGGAAGAACCGACGGCGGGGCCGCAAGCCGCGTCGACGGCCGGGAGGCGGGCCCGCGCACCGCCGTGCCGCCTCTGCCGCATGGCAACCTCAGGGCCCGCCTCACCAGCTTCGTCGGCCGTCAGAAAGAGATCGGCGACATCCTCCGCGACCTGGAGGGCGCCCGGCTGGTCACCCTTACCGGCCCCGGCGGCTCCGGTAAGACCCGGCTCTCCGAGGAGGCCGCCGGGGCCGTGACGGACGGCTATCCGGACGGCGTCTGGATAGCCGAACTCGCCCCGCTCGACCAGCCCTCCGCCGTCCCCGGCGCCGTCCTGAGCGCGGTCGGCCGCCGCGAGACCATGCTGCTCGCCTCCGGTCTTGAGAGCCGCACCACGGGCGTGGACGGCGGGGATCCGACGAGTCGGCTCGTCGAGTACTGCGCCGACCGCAGACTGCTGCTCCTGCTCGACAACTGCGAGCACGTCATCGACACCGCGGCCCGGCTCACCGAGACCCTGCTCGCGCACTGCCCGGGGGTGACCGTGCTCGCCACCAGCCGGGAGCCGCTCGGGGTGCCCGGCGAGACCGTAAGGCCGGTGGAACCGCTGCCGCCCGCCCCCGCCCACCAGCTGTTCGCCGAGCGCGCCGCCACCGTACGGCCCGGCTTCGACCCGGCGGCGGAACCGGACACGGCGGCCGCGGTCGCGGAGATCTGCCGCCGCCTGGACGGTCTGCCGCTGGCGATCGAGCTGGCCGCGGCGCGGCTGCGGCTGCTGACCCCACGCCAGATCGCGGACCGGCTTGACGACCGCTTCCGCCTGCTGACCAGCGGCAGCAGAACCGCGCTGCCCCGCCAGCAGACCTTGCGAGCCGTCGTCGAGTGGTCCTGGGACCTCCTCGACGCGCGCGAGCGCACTGTGCTGCGCCGCGCGTCGGTCTTCGCGGGCGGGTGGACCCTGTCCGCGGCCGAGGCGGTGTGCGCGGACGCCCCGCCCGGCGCGAGTGCCCTTACGGACGGCACGGGTCACACGGACGGTACGGACGCCGACGGCGTCATCCAGGACGGCGTCGGCGTCCGTGACGTCCTTACGGACGCCATGGCGAGCACGCCGGAGCCGGGTGACACGGTTGCGTACGCCGAGACGCGCGCCCCGACGCGCTCTCATCCGCGCCCCCAGGCCAGGATCGCGCCCGCCGAGGTGCTGGAACTGCTCGGGGCGCTGGTCGACAAGTCGCTGCTGATCGTCGACCATCCGTCGCACGGTGCGGCGGCGGAGCACTCCGGCCCGGCGGGCGGCGAGCCCCGCTACCGGATGCTGGAGACCATCAGCGAGTACGTCGGCGAGCGCGCCACCGAGGACGCCGCGGCCCGCGCCGACAACAAGGCCGCCATGGCCCGTCACACCGCCCACTTCCGGGACTTCATCCGCACTGCCGAGCCCCGTCTGCGCTCCGCCGGACAACTGCCCTGGCTGCGCCTCGTCGAGACCGACCTCGACAACATCCGGGCAGCGCTGCACCGCTCCCTGACCACTGCGGACGAGCGCACCGTCTTCGCGCTCATCCGCGACTTGGCATGGTTCTGGTGGCTGCGCAACTACCGGGACGAGGGCGCCGCATGGGTCGGCCGTGCCCTGGCCCTGGAGAGCCGCCCCCATGGCACGGATGGCGAGGCGGACCGGGCACCGGGCGGCGGCCATCCCCTCGACCAGTTCCCGCTCATCCCGGCCCGAGTACCGGACGGCGAGGACGGCATCGACGAGGAAGCCACCCGGTACTGGCAGTTCATGGACCTGCGGCTGCTGCTCTTCTTCCTGCTCGCCGAGCAGGGCACCGGCCCGGATCCGAGCGACCCCGAGATCCGGGACGCCGCCATACGCATGCGCGACGCCTACGCGAACCATCCAGGGCCCCGCAGCGCGTCTTTCCCCGGTCTGTTGTGGCCCTTCGCGGCCTTCGTCATCCAGGGCTTCAGCGGCGAGATGCTGCCGCTCATGGACCAGACCGTGGCCCACTGCCGGACCCACGGCGACGACTGGGCACTCGGCGTCTCGCTGATGTACCGCACCCACATGGCCATCGACATGCCGGGCGGTGTCGAGAGCGCCGGCGACGATCTGGCAGAGCTGCGTGAGCTGGCCGCCCGCGTCGGCGACCGCTGGATGCTCGCCCAGGTGGAGGGCGCGCGCGGCGAGATTGCCACCCATCGCGGCCGGTTCGGGGAGGCGAGGGCCGCCTACGAGAGGGCAACGCGGCTCGCGCAGGAGCTCGGCGCCCACACCGAGGTGCCGTTCCTCTATACCCGCCTCGCCGACCTCGCCGTCCACGAGAGGGATGTTGACGGCGCGCTGTGGCTGGTGGAGCGCTCCGAGGAGGAGGCGGAGCGCTGCGGCACCCAGGACGTGCTGGCCTTCAACGACATCGTGCGCAGCGAGGCCCAGCTGGTACGCGGTGATCTGGCGCGGGCCAGGACGTATTGCGACGCCGCGCGACAGCGTGCGCTGCGCGGCACCTCGCCACCGCAGTTCTGGGTCGTGGCCAACGGTCTGGATGCCCGTATCACCGGCCTGGAGGGCGATCTGGTCGGCGGACTGCGCAAGCTGCGGAAGACGCTGAGCGAGGGCCTCGCGGTGAACTCCATGGAGCTGCTGTTGGCCCATCAAGCGGAGTCGGCGGCCGAGCTCCTGGCGGGCTGCGGTCACGAGCGGCTCGCCGCGCGGTTGCTGGGCGCCGCCGACGGCTGGCGCGGTCGGCTGCCGCGCTCACCGCTGGTGGCCGAGGACGTCGGCGCGACCGCGGCGCGTGCGAGCGGAGCGCTGGGCCAGGACGCGGTGGAGAAGCTGCGCACCGAGAGTACGACCCTGACCCCCGAGCAGGCCCTCTGTCTGCTCGACGAGGCGCTGAGCTCTCTCGACGATGCCGATGCCACTGATGCCACTGACGCCGCCGTTGACTAGGCCGACCCGGCCGCAACCGCCGACCGGGCCGCAACCGCCAACGTGGCCCCCAAAGCCGCCGACCGGGGCGCCGCACCGCCGCCCGCCCGCTGATGCGAACACGAGCAGCAGGCGCGATGCCCCGGCCGACCATCACATGTCGTCACTCATACGGAGGAGGCGAGACGCGCCGCCCACCCCCTGAAACGGCGCGCGAAGACGAGAACGTGTCTCGCTCCGGGGCCGACGGCATCACCCCATGGGGCGTGACCGCAGCCCGTCCAGCAGGATGTCCAGCAGCCGGGCCGAGGCCGCCGCCTGCTGTGCCGCGTCCGGCAGCGAGGGCGCCGCCGTGGCGATCACCAGCAGCACATCGGCGACCGTGACATCCGGGCGAAGCTCACCCGCGGCCCGTGCCCGCTCCACCAGCTGCCCGACGACCTCCAGCAGCGCCGCGGCGCCCGCGTCGTCCGGCTCGTCCTCAGCGACCATCGGCCGCTCGACCAGCCGGAGCTCCGGCTGAGCCGGTGCGGCTAACGCCGCCTGCCGCTGCTGCGGCAGCCGGATCTCGGTTTCCACGTCGACCCCGACCCGCAGCACCTGCGGCGGAAGCAGCCGGCCCGCGCCGGACGCCACCGAAGTACGCAGGAACCGGGCCAGCGCCGACCACGGCTCGTTCTCCTGACCCAGCGCCGCTCGGGCCTGATCGGTCAGCCTTGCCGTCTCCTCCTCGGCTATCCGGCGCACCAGCACGTCCTTACTGGGGAACCGCCGATAGACGGTGCCCACCCCTACCCGCGCCCGGCGCGCCACGTCTTCCATCGGAGCCCCGTACCCCAGCTCACCGAAGACCTCGCGCGCCGCCCGCAGCACGTGCTCCAGATTGCGCTGCGCGTCCACGCGCAGCGGTGTGTTCCGTCCGCCGTTTCCGTCCGACGACGCGACGGCTGCGGACCATGACGAACCCTGAAGGTGCATAAGTGATCCCCCGGTAATGATGTCTCCCCCCGGAGACTCCCCGCCCAGACTGTCGAGGCAGTCACAACCCCGACGAAGTACGAACATAGTTGAGCGCAGGTCAAGAAAGAAGAGGGTAGCTCGGGACAGAACGCCCCCCGATCAGAGCAGCAGACCACCTCTTTCCGGCTATCAGCCCGCTTGCCCCCACCTATCCCGGGGCTGACCTGCGGACATTTCGTACGTGTAGCCGATTCCGCGACTCGGGGCCGAGCGAGCCGTCCGGTCACACAATTCGTCGGGCCTGTGGACAAACCGCGGTCGCGCGTGCCTCATGGGAGGGTGAAGGAACCAGCGCGCATTCTCGTTGTCGGTGGTGGCTACGTCGGGATGTACGCCGCGCTGCGCCTCCAGCGAAAGCTGAAGCGGGAGCTGAGGCACGGCGGGGTGCAGGTCATCGTGGTAGACCCCGAGCCGTATATGACCTACCAGCCGTTCCTGCCCGAGGCGGCGGCCGGATCGATCTCGCCCCGCCACGTGGTGGTGCCGTTGCGGCGGGTCCTGCCCGACTGCACGGTCGTCATCGGCGAGGCCACCGCGATCCACCACGGCAAACGCACCGCGACCGTGAGAACCCTCGCCACGGAGGAAGAGGGCACCGGCACGGTCGACATCCACTACGACGAGCTGGTACTGGCCCCCGGATCCGTGTCCCGCGCCCTCCCGGTCCCCGGCCTCGCCGAGTTCGGCATCGGCTTCAAGACCGTCGAGGAGGCCATCGGTCTGCGCAATCACGTACTCGAACAGCTGGACATCGCCTCCTCGACCCGGGACCCGGACGTTCGCGACGCGGCGCTGACCTTCGTCTTCGTCGGCGGCGGTTACGCGGGCGTCGAGGCGCTCGGCGAGCTGGAGGACATGGCCCGGTACGCCGTCCGCTACTACCACAACATCGCCCCCGAAGACCTGAAGTGGATCCTCGTCGAGGCCACCGACCGGATCCTTCCGGAGGTCGGCGAGGAGATGGGCAAGTACGCCGTCCGGGAGCTGCGCGGCCGCAATATCGACGTCCGGCTGGAGACCCGCCTGGACTCCTGCGTCGACCGGATCGCCGCACTGAGTGACGGCTCGCGCTTCCCCACTCGCACGCTCGTGTGGACCGCGGGCGTCAAACCGCACCCGATCCTCGCCTCCACCGATCTGCCCCTGAACGAGCGCGGCCGGCTCAAATGCACCGCGGCCCTCCAGGTTGACGGCGTGGAGCACGCCTGGTCGGCCGGGGACGCCGCGTCGGTGCCCGACCTGACGGCCGACCGGCCCGGTGCGGAGTGCGCCCCCAACGCACAGCACGCAGTGCGCCAGGCCAAGGTCCTCGCCGAGAACGTGTCCGCCGCGCTCGCGGGCCAGCAGCTCACGGACTACGAGCACAAGTACGCGGGCTCCGTGGCCTCCCTGGGGCTTCACAGAGGCGTCGCACACGTCTACGGGCGCAAGTTGAAGGGCTACCCGGCGTGGTTCATGCACCGCGTCTACCACCTCAGCCGGGTGCCGACGTTCAACCGTAAGGCACGCGTGCTGGCCGAATGGATTCTGTCGGGGCTGTTCAAACGCGAGATCGTCTCGCTGGGATCGCTGGAGAACCCGCGCGCCGAGTTCAAACTCGCCGCGGACACCGGTCGCCATCCCGGGGCCAGTTGAGCCGATCGGGGCGGAGCCGGGAACTCCCCTCCCGCGATCGGCGTCTCACGGATGTCAGTCCGGTCGGCCACACTGGTCGTGTGACCATGGGTGGGCTCGTATCTGCAAAGAGTGACAATCGCGAGGATTCGGAAGTTTGCTGCATTCCCCTGGGGGTCGTCCCCCGTACCCGCACCCATCTCCCCGATCCCGCGCCGGCGCGCCGCTCAGCCACCACCCCACGAGGTAATCCGCAGTGAACTTCACGCGCTGGAGCGCCCGGCTCCCCCGAACCCAGCGACGCATCGCCGCCAGGGCAGACCGCGGTGCGCGGCGGCCGAAGCCCGCGGCCACCGCGGGCGGCGGCTCCGTCCCGGCGGCCCGGGGCGAGAGCGCCGACCCTTCGGGGCGCGGTGAGCCTCCCGCCGCCCCGCCCGACGCCGCGCCGCCCGCCACCGTCCCGACCCTCGACGGACTGTCCGCCCATGACCTCCTCGGCCAGGTGCCGGCGCTGGTCGCGGTGGTCTACGGTCCCGAGCACCGCATCGCCTACCTCAACGACACCTATGTCGAGCTCTTCGGCTCCCGGACCCCCGGCGCACCCGCCGGTCAGGCCCTGCCCGAGCTGAAGGAGCTGGGGCTGCTGCCGCTCATGGACCAGGTCCTGCGCAGCGGCAAGCCCCGTACGGTCAAGTCCCGGCGGGTGCCCGCGGGCGGCCCGGCGACCACACCCGGGCCGCGGCAGGAGGGCGCGGCCCCCGGCCCCGGCCGGTCCCGCCACGGCTACTACACCTTCACCTGCTCCCCGATCGAGATGGCCGCGCCGAAGGTCGTCGCCCCGGCGCGGCCGGCGGACGAGCGGGCGGGGGAAGGGGGCGTGGACGGATCGCCGGTGGACGGAACGTCCGTGGACGGGACGCCGGTGGACGGCTCGGTCCGGGAAGGCGTCGTCCGTAAGGCCGTCGCCGTGCCGGAGGCGGTCGCCACCGCGACCGTCCCCGCCGACACCGACACCGACACCGACACCGACACCGACACCGAGCCGGTCCGCGGCGTGCTGGTCTTCGGCGCCGACGTCACCGACCAGGTCGAATCCGCGGAGCGGCTGCGCGCCAGTGAGCGCCTCCAGCGTGAGGCGGCCGTCACCCTCCAGCGCAGCCTCCTCCCCCAGGGGCTGGAGCAGCCAGACGATCTGCGGGTGGCCGCCACCTACCAGCCGGGCGGCACGGACGCGGCGGTGGGCGGCGACTGGTACGACGTCATCACCCTGGGCGCCGGCCGCACCGCCCTCGTCATCGGCGACGTCATGGGCCGCGGTGTGCGGGCGGCCGCCGTCATGGGCCAGCTGCGTACCGCCGTCCGTGCCTACGCCCGGCTCGACCTCCCGCCGCACGAGGTGCTGCAACTCCTCGACGGCCTGGCCGCCGAGATCGACCCCCACCAGATCGCTACGTGCGTCTACGCCGTCCACGACCCAAACGAGAACCGCCTCGTCTACGCCTCCGCGGGCCATCTGCCGATCCTGGTCCGCGACCCGGACGGCACCGTGCGCCGCGCCTCCGAGCCCACCGGACCGCCCCTCGGCACCGGAGGTTGGCTGCACACCACCGGCTCGGTCCAACTCGGCCCCGGGGCGAGCGCGGTCCTCTACACCGACGGACTGGTCGAGCGGCGGGACAAGGACATCTACGACGGAGTGGCCGCGCTCGAGCGCGTCTTCGCGGGCGCGACCGGCTCGCCCCAGGTGATGTGCGACCGCCTCATCAGGGCCCTGGGCATCACCGCGGAGCACGACGACGATGTGGCGGTGCTGGTCCTCCAGCACCCCGCCCGTACGGGACATGACGCGGAGCTCTTCCACAACGCCGCGCTGGAGCTCCTCGGCGGGGTGGAGGCCGCACCGCGTGCCCGTGCCTTCGCTTCAGGGGTCCTCGCAAGCTGGCGCTTCCCCATGGAGCTGCGCGATCTGGGCGTGCTCGCCGCCAGCGAGCTCGTCGCCAACTCCCTCCAGCACGGCACACCACCCATGCGGCTCCGGCTGCGCCGCACCGACCGCCGCCTGATCATCGAGGTGACGGACGGCGATGAGCATCTGCCGCGCCGTCGCCGGGCCGAACCGGTGGACGAGGCCGGACGCGGTATCTCGATCGTCGCGACCATCGCCTCGGCCTGGGGCTCACGCCGCACACCGGGCGGCGGCAAGGCGGTGTGGTGCGAGTTCGCCCTGCCGACGGGCTAGCTCCACGGGGTCCGGCAGCACGGGCCTGAGCGGGGACACGACCGTCCCCGACCGACAGATCGCCCTGGCCTCCGACCGACAGATCGCCCTGGCGCGGCGGAGCCGACTGGCTCCTTCGCCGCGCCAGGGCGATGGCGGAGTGGACGGGCGGCTCAGGCCGCGGTGGTCACCTCGTCCGACGAGGCCGCCCGCGGCGCGGGCACCGCGGCCCCGGCGACCGCCCGCAGCGGATTGTCCTGCTCGGCCGTGAGCCGCCTGCCGAGCATCAGCGCGAGCGCGGTGATACCGAGCGAGCAGACGATCAGCGTCACGATGTACGCCCCATACAGCCCGGCGCCTGCCATCAGCCCGCCGGCCGCCGGGCCCACCGCCAGGGCCAGCTGCTTGACCAGCGCGAACGCCGAGTTGTACTGACCGAGTGCCGACGGCGGCGCCAGATCGGCGACCAGCGGCGCGACGGTCGGCGACAGCATCGCCTCACCGAGCCCGAAGAGCGCGTACGCCGAGATGATCGCGGTGACGCCGACGGCCTGGCTCCCGGGTATCAGCCCGGCGGTCCCGGCGGCGCACCACGCCACCGTCCAGACCAGCCCGACCAGCGCCATCACCCGGCTACGCCGCCGCAGCTCGACCAGCTTGAGCACGACGAACTGCGCCAGCACGATCGCCGCCGTGTTCGCGGCCAGGGCGATGCCCAGCATCGACGGCGATATCCGGGCGACGTCCACCGCGAACGCCGACAGCCCGGACTCGAACTGGCCGTAGCAGGCGAAGAACATCACGAAGCCCAGCACGCACAGCTGCATCATGGCGCGGTGGCCGAGCAGGGCGCGCCAGCCGCCGGAGCCGCCGAGCCGCTCATCGACGGTCGGCACCGGGTCGTCGAACACCGGCGTCCGCTCCAGCCTTACGGTTGCCACCGCCGCGCCGAGCACCAGGAACATCACCGCGTCGATCGCGAAGAGCCGCACAAAGCTCGAGGCGGCGGAGGTGTCCACCAACAGCCCACCGAGCAGCCCACCGAGGCCGAGGCCCAGATTGCCGAGGAAGAACTGGGTGGCGAAGGCCCGCGACCGGGTGATCGGCGTCGAGCACCAGACGATCAGCGTGGCCAGCGCCGGCTGTATGGCCGCTATGCCCGCGCCCAGCACTCCGGCCGCGGCGATCACCAGCGGCTCGCTCGCGGCCAGGCCGAGCCCCATGGATCCGACAGCGGCGGCGACCGCGCCCGCGACGGCAACGGACAGCGGCCCTCGTCGGTCGATCACCCGACCGATGAAGGGCAGCACGGCAAGCGCGGCCACGGCGAACGTCGCGAGCACCATGCCCGCGGTATTCGAACCGAGGTCCCGCACCTGCGCCACATAGACGAAGAGGAACGGGACCGTGAAGCCGTTGCCGAACGCGCTCAGCGCGTTGCCCAGCTGGATACGGCGCAGCGCTGCGCCCATCGCGGTGGTCACACTCACCTACCTAGGTCGAGGAGGGTCAAAGGACAACGGGCCTGACCTGGGGGTCAGCCCGGAGGATCGATGCCTGAAGACTTCGAAGCTAAACTTCAATGCTTAAGAGTACAGACCGAAGGACTTCAGCGCCAACGAGTTTCGTGTCATACTCTTCACATGGCGGAGACCCCCGACCCGGACGACCTGCTGAGCCTCGAAGAGCAGATCGCGGCCTACCAGCGCGAGTTCCAGGCCCTGGATCCTCAGGTGGAGCAGGTCGTCAGCGCGCTCAGCCGGCTCACCCGGCGAATGAACGTCGCCTACGGCCGCCAGTCGGCCACGCTGGGGATCAGCAACTCCGAGTGGGAAGTCCTCAAGGTGCTCGTCCTCTCCGGGGCTCCCTACCGCCTGGGACCCGGTGACCTGGCCAAGAAGCTGGGCCTCACCCCCGCCGCCATGACTCACCGCATCGATCGCATGGTGAACGAGGGCCTGGTCACTCGTGAGCGTGATGCGGACAACCGGGTGCGCGTCATCGTGGAGCTGACCCCGGACGGCCGGGAGAAGTGGGTCGATGCGATGCGCCAGGCCACGGTCTTCGAAGCGGACCTTCTCCAGGACCTCTCCAGCGAGGAGCGCGGAGCCCTCGGCGAGATGCTGACCCGCGTGCTGCGCCGGGTGGAGGAGGACCAGCCCGACGCCGAGGGACGGCTGAGCGACCTCGACTGAGGCATTTGGCCTAGCCGAGGTTGACACGGGTCCGGGCGATCCGTAATGTACTCCGAGCTGCCACGGAGCCGTAACGGTTCTCTGGGCAGCACTTGAGCCGCACCGGCGGCAAACCACTACTGCACGGCCCCTCATCGGGATGGATTTCGGCATGCCGGAATTCGGACCGGGGAACTCGATTATGAGCAT
>NZ_JAGGLR010000042.1 GCF_017874715.1 Streptomyces iranensis
CGCCCGGTTACATTCCGAACCCGGAAGCTAAGCCTTTCAGCGCCGATGGTACTGCAGGGGGGACCCTGTGGGAGAGTAGGACGCCGCCGAACAATTCTTCAGAAAGACCCCGATGGGAAATTCATTCCCCTCGGGGTCTTTTTTATGTCCATGTCCACTACGCCCCGGTGCGGGGCCTGTGCGGGCCTACCGGTAGAGTCATGGAGCATCATCGGCCTGTTTCTCACGGGAGGCTCCCGGGTGGAGGTACAGGAGACACGAGTCCAGACGGACCGTGTGCTCACCATCCCGAACATCCTCAGCGCTGCGCGCCTCGTCGGCGTGCCGCTTTTCCTGTGGCTGATCCTCCGGCCCGAGTTCGGCGGGCCCAACAGCGACGGCTGGGCGCTGCTGGTACTGGCGCTGAGCGGTATCAGCGACTATCTCGACGGGAAGCTGGCCCGTCGCTGGAACCAGATCAGCAGCCTCGGCCGGCTTCTCGACCCGGCGGCCGACCGCCTCTACATACTGTCGACTCTTGTCGGCCTCACCTGGCGTGAGATCCTGCCCCTCTGGCTCACCGCGGCCCTTCTCGCGCGAGAGCTGGTCCTGCTGGTGATGGTGGGCATCCTCCGGCGCCATGGCTATCCGCCGCCCCAGGTGAACTTCCTCGGCAAGGCGGCCACCTTCAACCTGATGTATGCCTTCCCGTTGCTCCTTCTGAGTGAGGGAAGTGGCTGGCTTCACACGACCGCCGCTATTTTCGGATGGGCGTTCGCCGGATGGGGTACAACACTCTATTGGTGGGCAGGAGTCCTCTACGTGGTTCAGGTCCGCCGACTCGTCAGGGCGGACACCGCGGCCGACTGAGCTCGCCGTAGCGGCGTCCATAGAGGCCGGGGCCCGTAGCGACTTCAGGTGTAAGGGCCATCGGGCGTGCGCGGTCGGCATGACCGTCGTCTCTTCAAGGAGGACGCTTCCGATATGAAGGCCGTCGTGATGGCAGGGGGCGAGGGGACTCGTCTGCGCCCGATGACCTCGACCATGCCCAAACCGCTGCTGCCCGTGGCCAACCGGCCGATCATGGAACATGTGCTGCGGCTGCTCAAGCGGCATGGTCTCAGCGAGACCGTGGTGACAGTCCAGTTCCTCGCCTCCCTCGTCAAGAACTACTTCGGTGACGGCGAGGAGCTCGACATGGAGCTCACGTACGCGAATGAGGAGAAGCCACTCGGCACCGCGGGAAGCGTCAAGAACGCGGAGGAAGCGCTCAAGGACGACACCTTCCTTGTGATCTCGGGTGATGCCCTGACGGATTTCGACCTCACGGATCTGATCGATTTCCATAAGGAAAAGGGTGCCCTTGTCACCGTCTGCC
The DNA here is from genome assembly GCF_017874715.1 of Streptomyces iranensis. Classification (GTDB taxonomy): domain Bacteria; phylum Actinomycetota; class Actinomycetes; order Streptomycetales; family Streptomycetaceae; genus Streptomyces; species Streptomyces iranensis. The sequence continues at coordinate 1,358 of NZ_JAGGLR010000042.1, forward strand.
TGACCCGCGTTCCCAATCCGCTCGAGTTCGGTATCACCATCGTTGACGAGGGCGGAAAGGTCGAGCGCTTCCTGGAGAAGCCCACCTGGGGCCAGGTCTTCTCGGACACCGTCAACACCGGCATCTATGTCATGGAGCCGGAGGTCTTCGACTATGTCGATCCCGATGTCCCGGTCGACTGGTCCGGAGATGTCTTCCCCCAGCTGATGAAGGAAGGCAAGCCCATCTTCGGCTATATCGCCGAGGGCTACTGGGAGGACGTCGGCACCCATGAGAGCTATGTGAAGGCCCAGGCGGACGTTCTCGAGGGCAAGGTCGATGTCGAGCTCGACGGATTCGAGATCTCGCCCGGCGTATGGGTCGCCGAGGGGGCGGACGTGCATCCGGAGGCCGTGCTCCGCGGTCCGCTCTACATCGGGGACTACGCCAAGGTGGAAGCCGGTGCCGAGATCCGCGAACACACCGTCGTCGGCTCCAATGTCGTGGTGAAGAGCGGCGCCTTCCTCCACAAGGCGGTGGTGCACGACAACGTGTACGTCGGCCAGCAGAGCAATCTGCGCGGCTGTGTCATCGGCAAGAACACCGACATCATGCGTGCCGCCCGGATCGAGGACGGGGCCGTCATCGGCGATGAGTGCCTGATCGGCGAGGAATCGATCGTCCAGGGCAATGTCCGGGTCTATCCGTTCAAGACCATCGAGGCGGGCGCGTTCGTCAACACCTCGGTGATCTGGGAGTCCCGGGGGCAGGCCCATCTGTTCGGCGCCCGCGGCGTCTCCGGCATCCTCAATGTGGAGATCACTCCGGAGCTCGCGGTGCGGCTCGCCGGGGCGTACGCCACGACCCTCAAGAAGGGCTCCACGGTCACCACGGCGCGTGACCACTCCAGGGGCGCGCGGGCACTCAAGCGGGCGATGATCTCCGCCCTGCAGACCAGCGCCATCGACGTACGGGACCTGGAGAACGTGCCGCTGCCGGTGGCCCGGCAGCAGACCGCGCGCGGCAGCGCCGGCGGCTTCATGATCCGGACCTCGCCCGGGGTGCCCGACTCGGTCGACATCATGTTCTTCGACGAGCGGGGCGCCGATCTGTCCGCGGGCGGTCAGCGGAAGCTGGACCGGGTGTACGCCCGCCAGGAGTACCGCAGGGCGTTCCCGGGCGAGATCGGTGACCTCAGTTTCCCGTCGAGCGTCTTCGACTCGTACACGGGCTCGCTGCTGCGTGCCGTGGACATCAGCGGCATCGCCGAATCCGGCCTGAAGGTCGTCGTGGACGCCGCCAACGGCAGCGCCGGACTGGTGCTGCCCAGCCTGCTGGGCCGGCTCGGGGTGGACGCGCTGACCATCAACCCTGGCCTGGACGAGTCGCGTCCGACGGAGACCGCCGACGCCCGGCGGTCGGGGCTGGCGCGGCTCGGCGAGATCGTCGCCTCGGCGCGTGCCGCGTTCGGAGTGCGGTTCGACCCGGTCGGTGAGCGGTTCTCGCTCGTCGACGAGCGGGGCCGGATCGTGGAGGACGACCGGGCGCTGCTGGTGATGCTGGACCTGGTGGCCGCGGAGCGGCGGAGCGGGCGGGTGGCGCTTCCGGTGACCACGACCCGTATCGCCGAGCAGGTGGCGGCGTACCACGGCACACAGGTGGAGTGGACGACCACCGCGGCGGACGATCTGACCCGGGTCGCCCGGTCGGAGTCCACCATCTTCGGAGGCGATGGGCGCGGAGGGTTCATCATCCCCGAGTTCAGCAGCGTCTTCGACGGTACGGCCGCCTTCGTCCGGCTCATCGGGCTGGTGGCGCGCACTCAGCTGACATTGAGTCAGATCGATGCCCGGATTCCGCGGGCGCATGTCCAGCGGCGTGATCTGGCCACCCCCTGGGCGGTCAAGGGTCTGGTCATGCGGCATGTGGTGGAGGCCGCGGGGGACCGTTCCGTGGACACCACCGACGGGGTGCGGGTCGTGGAGACCGACGGGCGATGGGTCATGGTGCTGCCCGACCCGGCCGAGGCGGTCACCCATCTGTGGGCGGAGGGCCCGGACGACGCGTCCGCGCAGGCCCTGCTGGACGAGTGGTCGAGCGTCGTGGACAGCGCGGGGCGCTGATCGTGGGGCCGCCCGAGCGCGTCTGAGCACGTGGGGCCGCCGTCCCGAGGTCCCGGATCCGGCACGCCGGAGGGGCCATTCGGTGGCGGCGGCCCCCACGTGCGACGATGTGCGGCATGTCGCAGCAGCCCCCCGTTCGGAGCACAGCATCGCCGCGCCCGCGCCCGCGCCTCGACGCGTCCATGTCGCTGCTGACCAATGTGATGGACCACAGCCTTGACGACGGCTACGCCGAGGCCGCCGCGCGGCGCGGGGAGACCGGTCGCTCGGGCCTGCCGCGCACCGTGCGGGCCAAATTGGGGCTGGCCTTCGGGCTCGTCCTGGTCGCGGTCGTCATCACCATCGGGGCCGCCGAGGCGCGGATATCGGCGCCGACGCTGGCCAAGGAGCGGGGAGAACTGATCGACCGCATCGAGACGGGGAACTCGAACGCGGACAAGCTCGCCCGGAGCGTGGACAAGCTCCGCGGTGAGGTCGGGGAGAAGCAGCGGCAGGCACTGGAGAAGCACGGCGGGGCCAAGGCCGATCTGGTGGCGCTGCTCTCGGGGGCCAACGAGGTGACGGGCCCCGGGGTGAAGCTGGTGGTCGACGACGCCAAGGACGCGGCGGGCAGCGGCGGGGGACCACGGGAGAGCGCCGACTTCTCCGACACCGGCCGGGTGCGCGACCACGACATGCAGCGTGTGGTCAATGGCCTGTGGGAGTCGGGCGCGGAGGCCGTCTCGATCAACGGGCAGCGGCTGACGGCGCTCTCGGCGATCAGGGCCGCGGGAGACGCCATACTGGTCGACAACAAGCCGCTGGCGCCGCCGTATACGGTGCTCGCGGTGGGGGACGGGCAGCGGTTGAGCACCGCTTTCCAGAACAGCGCGGACGGACAGTACCTGCATGTGCTGCAGCAGAACTATGACATCCGTACGAGCATTTCCGCCCAGGACTCGCTCCGGCTCCCGGCCGCGCCGAGCCTGATCGTACGCACCGCGGAACCGATAGCCGGTGGTTCCGGCAAGGGTGACGCCGACACAGGGAAGGGCACATCGTGATCGCCGTATTGGGGCTCATCGTGGGAGTCGTGGTGGGACTTGTGGTCCGACCCGTGGTGCCGACGGTGGTCGAGCCCTATCTGCCGATCGCCGTCGTGGCGGCACTCGACGCGGTCTTCGGGGGCTTCCGGGCGATGCTGGACGGGATCTTCGACGACAAGGTCTTCGTCGTATCGTTCCTGTCCAATGTGGTGGTGGCCGCACTGATCGTCTTCCTCGGTGACAAGCTGGGCGTCGGTGCCCAGCTGTCGACGGGAGTCGTGGTCGTGCTCGGTATCCGGATCTTCTCCAACGCGGCCGCGATCCGCCGCCATGTGTTCCGGGCGTGAGGCCGATGACGACCGACGACACCCCGGAAAGGCCCGAGAGCGCGCAGTCGGCCGAAAACCGACGGCAGGCCGACACGCCGCGACAGTCGGCCGAAACGCCACGCGAGTCCGCCGACACGCCGCGACAGCAGCCGGCCGACACGCCGCACCAGCCGGCCGACACGCGGCCTCCGGCCGAGAGGGACACGAAGGCCGAGCAGCCGGCGAAGGCCGGACAGGCGGCGAGGGCCGAAACGCCCGAGAAGGCCGCTGAGCCGCCCCGGCGGTCGCCCGAGCCGCCGCGCCGGCCGGAGACGCCCGAGCAGCCGGCGGGCCCCGGGGAATCCCGCGAGCGGGCCGAGCCCAAGCGGGCCGAGCCCAAGCGACCGTCGGCGGCCGGACCGCCGCGCCAGGGCACCCCGTCGCCCGCCCGGAAGCCCGAGCGCCGTGACGCGCCCGGGGAGCGGCCGGGCAGGCCCGCCACGCCCCCGCCGGGCGGCTTCAAGGATCTGGCTCTCAGGCGGCCCCTGCCCAAGGCCGTGCTGCCCGAGGCCCTGCCGCCGCAGGCCCAGGGCCGGCCCGTCGCGGCGGACACGCCCGGGGCGCGTGCCGAGGGCCCCAGGCCCGCCGACGGGTCCCGGAGCGGCGCCGGAGAGCGTGTGGGCCCCGCCCCCGGCCCCGGGGGCTCCGGGGGCAATCGGAGGCCGGCGGACGCCTTGACCGGCCGCCAGCGGCTGGTCAAGGGCGTATGGCCGCCGCGGCTCACCCGCGCGCAGCTGATCGTCGCCCTGCTGCTCTTCGGCCTCGGCCTGGGTCTCGCCATCCAGGTGCGCTCGACCAACGAGAGCAGCGTGCTGCGCGGCGCCCGGCAGGAGGACCTGGTCCGGATCCTCGACGAGCTGGATTCCCGCACCCAGCGGCTCCAGGACGAGAAGCGCCGTCTCGAGAACCAGCGCACCGAGCTGGAGAACAGCTCGGACCAGGCCGAGGAGGCCCGGAAGCAGACGCTCCAGAAGGAGCAGCAGCTGGGCGTGCTCGCGGGTACGGTGGCAGCACAGGGTCCTGGTATCACGATCACCATCGACGACTCCCGGGGCTCCGTGGAGTCGGACATGCTGCTCGACACCGTCCAGGAGCTGCGCGCGGCGGGCGCCGAGGCGATCCAGATCGGCAAGGTGCGCGTGGTCGCCGGCACCTACTTCTCGGACAGCGGTGGCGCGATCCGGATCGATGGACGGAAAGTGACGCGACCGTATGTTGTGAAGGTGATCGGCAAGCCGGAGGATCTGGAGCCGGCCCTGAACATCCCGGGCGGGGTGGTGCAGAGCCTGGAGAAGGAGCAGGCCACAGTGTCCGTGCAGCGGGATAAGAAGATCGTTGTGGATGCCTTGCGATCGGCGAAGCGGCCTGACTACGCTCGGTCGTCATCACGGTGAGGCGGTTCGAAATGAGGGTCTCTCGGGGAGACCATGTGGACGCGGGGGGTCAACGCACCAGAAGATCCGCGCGTGATGGAAACTGTCTGGTGGTCACGGACGTTGTGAGGGTGTCCGGACCGTCTGGTGTGTGCATCGAGGGTTTGTCCTGCCCCACGGGCGGGTCTGTTTCAGTCAAGGGGAATCGCCCGTGAAGTTGTTCGGGAAGTTGTTCGGTAAGAGTGCCCGCCAGGATGGCGGCAGCAGCACCGCTCGCCACCGCGCCTCGCGTGCCGCGGAGGAGAGCGGAGGGGGAGCCGAGGAGCGCCCGCTCTTCCGTGACCAGGTCGGCGGGCAGGGCGCGTCTGTTGACCCCTCCGCGACCGGGCCCATAGGTTTCGAGGACCCATCGGCCTCTCACAGTGGTGGAGGGTTCGGCTTGCCGGTCTGTCAGCGGTGTGGCCACCGGAACGCGGAGGCCAGCCGGTTCTGCTCCAATTGCGGCGCCCCGCTGCGGGGCGGCGCGCCCTCCGAGCGTGCCTCGGAGACCACCTCCACCATTTCGATCTCGGGTCTCGAGGCGTACGACTCCGAGGTGACCGGGCAGACGCCGCTGCCGTCGCTCAGCCCGGAGGCGCAGGCCGCCGTAGAGGCGCTGCCCCTGGGGTCGGCCCTGCTGGTGGTCCGCCGCGGGCCGAATTCCGGCAGCCGCTTCCTGCTGGACAGTGATGTCACCACGGCGGGCCGTCACCCGCAGAGCGACATCTTCCTGGACGATGTGACGGTCTCCCGCCGCCATGTGGAGTTCCGGCGCGGCCAGGACGGCAGCTTCACCGTCTCGGACGTCGGCAGCCTCAACGGGACGTATGTCAACCGGGAGCAGATCGACGCGCCGGTGGTCCTGACCAGTGGGGACGAGGTGCAGATCGGTAAGTACCGGCTGGTCTTCTACCCGAGCCAGCGGGGCGTCGGCATCTGACCCGTCAGGGGAGGTCCATGCTTCAGACACCGTCGGGCGGTGCCGATACCGGCACCGCCCCCACGGGTGGCCGGTCGATGAGCATCGGCACCGTGCTGAATCTGTTGCGGGACGAGTTCCCCGAGGTCACCATCTCCAAGATCCGCTTCTTGGAGTCGGAGGGGCTGGTGGAGCCGCGGCGGACGCCGTCCGGCTACCGCAAATTCAGCCAGCAGGACGTGGAGCGACTCGGCCATATCCTCCGGATGCAGCGTGACCACTACCTGCCGCTCAAGGTCATCCGGGAGCATCTGGACGCCCTGGAGCGGGGCGAACCGTTGCAGCTTCCTGCCGTTTCGCAGGGAGCGCAGCAGCCCGGACCGCTCGACGGCGGCCCCGGCGCGGTCCCGGACGGCCCCACGGCCGCCCGGGTCGGCCGTGCCGAGCTGCTGGCAACGGCCGAGGTCAGCGAGGCGGAGCTGGCCGAATGGGAGTCGTACGGGCTGCTCGCGCCGACCGCGGACGGCGGGTACGACATCGAGGCGGTGACCGTCGCCCGGCTCATCGCCGAACTCGGTCGTTTCGGCCTGGAACCACGTCATCTGCGAATCATGAAAGCCTCCGCCGAGCGCGAGGCCGGAATGGTCGAGCAGGTGGTCGCCCCGCTGCGGTTGCATAGAAATCCGCAGACCAGAGCGCATGCGGAAGCCAGTGTGCGGGAGCTCGCCACGCTCTCCGTACGGCTGCACGCGGCCCTGGTGCGGTCGGCTCTGAGGGTCCAGGAGCGGTGACCGACCGGGCCCCGACTATCCAAACCGGCCGGGCACGTCCTAGGGTTGCTGTGTGAACGAGCTCGACGTCGTGGGTGTCCGGGTGGAAATGCCCTCCAACCAACCGATCGTGCTCCTGCGTGAAGTGGGAGGCGACCGCTACCTCCCCATCTGGATCGGACCAGGTGAGGCGACCGCGATCGCCTTCGCTCAGCAGGGCATGGCTCCGGCGCGCCCGCTGACCCATGATCTTTTCAAGGACGTACTCGAAGCGGTCGGCCAGCAGCTCACGGAGGTCCGGATCACGGATCTGCGCGAGGGGGTCTTCTACGCGGAGCTGGTCTTCGCCAGCGGTGTGGAGGTCAGCGCTCGGCCGTCCGACGCCATAGCGCTCGCGCTGCGCACCGGAACGCCGATCTACGGCAGCGACGGCGTGCTGGACGACGCCGGTATCGCGATCCCGGACGAGCAGGAGGACGAGGTGGAGAAGTTCCGCGAGTTCCTCGACCAGATCTCGCCCGAGGACTTCGGAACCAGCAGCCAGTGAACCGCAGCCAGTGAACCGTATGCCGGTCCTCGCTCGCGCATTCGAGTAGCCTTTCCCGGACGAGGGACACGGGAAACCACCCTTAGGGTGATTATCACTCGGCGTGCCGAGTGTGGCGATCGTTGACGCACCCCGGGTGACTGCCTACCTTCAAGATGGCAGGTCGAGGACGGAGGTCGGCGTGAGAAGCACCGGCGACGGCACGGCGGCCGGAGGTCCGTATGCGCTCCAGGGGGGCGCATCGGCCGATCCGGCAGTGAAGGCTCGGGTCGCGGCACAGGGCGCACCGCCGCGTGAGCCCGCCGCAGGGGGGACGGAGCAGGTCGGATACCGCGGACCCACCGCGTGTGCGGCCGCGGGCATCACCTACCGCCAGCTGGACTACTGGGCCCGCACCGGGCTGGTGGAGCCGAGCGTCCGGCCGGCGTACGGCTCGGGCAGTCAGCGGCTCTACAGCTTCCGGGACGTGGTCGTCCTCAAGATCGTGAAGCGGCTGCTGGACACCGGTGTGTCGCTCCAGAACATCCGGGCGGCGGTGGCCCACTTGCGCGCCCGGGAGCTCGACGACCTGGCCCAGATGACGCTCATGAGCGACGGCGCGACCGTCTACGAGTGCACCTCGCCCGATGAGGTCGTGGACCTCCTCCAGGGTGGCCAGGGCGTCTTCGGGATCGCCGTGGGCGTCGTCTGGCGGGATGTGGAGAGCGCGCTGTCCCAGCTGCACGGCGAGCGGGTGGACACCGGCGAGACGCTGGTCCGGCACAACCCGACCGACGAGCTCGCGGCGCGCCGCAACCGGGCGGGTTAGCGCCGGCCCCTTCCGTTGGGCGCCCCGGTGGTGAACCGAGTGGCGCCCCGGGCCCGCCCCCCTTGGGCGTTGTGCCGCCCCATTGTCAGTGGTGTGCGGCAGCATCGGAGGTGTGAGGGGTGCGCCGACGATTCTCCATCTGGACATGGACGCCTTCTACGCCTCGGCGGAGCAGGCGGCCAAGCCCAGCCTGCGCGGAAAGCCGGTGATCGTAGGGGGCCTGGGGCCGCGTGGCGTGGTGGCCACGGCCTCCTACGAGGCCCGGGTGTTCGGGGTGCACTCGGCCATGGCGATGGCCCAGGCCCGCCGCCTGTGTCCGAACGCGGCGTTTCTCATCCCCCGCTTCGCCCTCTACCGCGAGGTGAGCGACGCGGTCATGACCCTGCTGCACACGCTGTCACCCCTGGTGGAGCCGCTGAGCCTGGACGAGGCGTTCGTCGATCTGGAGGCTGGCGGCACCGAGCCCACCGTCGAGGCGGCGCGCGCCGTGGCGGAGCGGCTGCGAGCCGACATCAAGTCGGCCACCGGGCTGACCGGATCGGTGGGGCTCGCCGGATCCAAGATGCTCGCCAAGATTGGTTCGGAGCAGGCCAAGCCGGATGGTCTGGTGGTCATCGAGCCCGGGACGGAGCGCGATCTGCTCGGACCGATGTCGGTGCGGACACTCCCGGGGGTCGGCCCCGCCACGGCGGAGACGCTGCGCCGGGCCGGGATCCACACCGTGGCCGAGACGCGGGAAGCGGGCGAGGCGGAGCTGGTGCGGTTGCTGGGCAGAGCCCATGGCGCGTCGCTGTTCCTGATGGCCGAGGGCCGGGACGAGCGGCCCGTCGTCGCCGAGCGCGACGCCAAGTCCATATCGGTCGAGGACACCTTCGACGTCGACCTCACCGACCGCACCCGGGTGCAGCTGGAGATCGCGCGGCTCGCCGACCGCTGTGTGCGGCGGCTGCGCGAGGCGGGCCGCTCGGGGCGGACGGTAGTGATCAAGGTGCGGCGGTACGACTTCTCCACGCTCACCCGTTCGGAGACGCTGCGCGGACCGACCGACGACCCGGCCGTGGTGCGGGAGGCCGCGGCACGGCTGATCGACGGGGTGGACACCACGGCGGGTGTGCGGCTGCTGGGGGTCGGCGTCAGCGGACTGGCGGACTACACGCAGGAGGATCTCTTCGCGCAGGCCGCGCAGGCCGCGCAGGCCGCGCAAGCTGCCCAAGCCGCGCAAGCGGCTCAGACCGCTCAGACCGCTCACGAGGGCGTGGGGGACGCCGGGCGCCCGCCGGGGCCCGAGAGACCGGAGTCCGCGGGAGAGGGCGCGGGAGAGGCTTCTGAGGACGCTGAGAAGCCGCGGCGCTGGCTCCCGGGCTCCGATGTACGGCACGCCGAGTACGGGGCGGGGTGGGTGCAGGGGAGCGGGGTGGGCCGGGTGACCGTGCGCTTCGAGGAGCCATGGTCGCCCCCGGGCCGGGTACGGACGTTCCCCGTCGACGACCCGGCGCTGCAGCCTGCCGACCCCTTGCCACTACTGCGCCCGGATGCGGATGCGGATGCGGAGGCGGAAGAGGCCGAGGGTCCGGATCCGGACCCGGGGGCAGTCGCCTTCTCGGCCCCGGATCCGGCCGCGGACCCGGTCCCGGCGGAGACCCCGGGCCCCGAGGCGGACCAGGAGGTGGTCGGGGACCTGGCTCCGGAGGAGGCCGCGGGCCCGGACCCGGGCTGGGCCTCGGCCCCGCACCCGGATGAGGGCATGTGCCCTGGCCCGGAGGAGGCCGAGGGCCCGGACGGGCCGGCCCCGGGGGCCGGCGGGCCCGAGCCCGGCCGGGGGCCGGGTCAGCCCGTGACGTCCAGGCCGTAGTGGTGGTAGAGCTGAAGCTCCTGCTCGGGGGAGAGGTGGCGGCCGACGCCGAAGTCCGGGGCGTCCTTGATCAGGGACCGGTCGTACGGCACCCGCAGGGCGTCGCCGACGACCTCGCTCGGTTCGAGCGGTACGAAGACGTCCCGGCTGAACAGCCCGGTGCGTACCGCCGCCCATTCGGGCTCGCCGGTCGCGTCGTCGAGATAGACCTCGTCCACGGTGCCGATCTTGGCGCCCTCGCGGTCGAATGCCTTGCGGCCGATCAGGGTCCGCGGGTCGATATCGGTCTGCACGCTCTCTCCCACAGGTGGCAAACAGATGGCAAGCAAGTGGCAAGTGCCCATTGCTACCTACAAAAAGCCACATCGCCGCACTCGGCCACTCGAACGCCCGCGACCGTCCCCCGCGGCAGAACCGCTGGTACGCTGACTGTGGCTGCAGACCCCGTGCGGGAGAGTCCTCCGCCGACGCTGTCGGAGGCGCCGAAGGAGCAAACCCTCCCCGGAATCTCTCAGGCACACGTACCGTGCGGGTGAGGTCACTCTGGAAAGCAGGGCGGGCCACGGGCGAGCAGAGTTCCGGAACCCCTCCTCACCGACGGTGAAAACCGGTCAGGCGGTATGTGGGCCGGTGAAGCTCTCAGGTTGAGATGACAGAGGGGGAGGCCGTCCGGGCACCCGAGCCGCGGTGCCCCTCGTAGGTCGTCACAGACCAGGAGGCCCCCGCAGATGACCGCCAATCGCATCGCACTCTCCGACTTGGAATCCAGTACTCCGTTCGAGCGGCGCCACATCGGCCCGGACGGTGAGGCACAGGCCAAGATGCTCGCCCAGGTCGGCTTCGGCTCGCTGGACGAGCTCACCGAGGCGGCCGTACCGGACGTCATCAAGAGCACCGAGGCGCTGGACGCCCTGCCGCCGGCCCGCAGCGAGCCGGAGGTCCTCGCCGAGCTGCGCGCGCTCGCCGACCGCAACCAGGTGCTGCCGTCGATGATCGGCCTCGGCTACTACGGCACCCACACCCCGCCGGTGATCCTGCGCAATGTGCTGGAGAACCCCGCCTGGTACACCGCGTACACGCCCTACCAGCCGGAGATCTCCCAGGGCCGGCTCGAGGCGCTGCTGAACTTCCAGACCGTCGTCGCCGATCTGACCGGGCTGCCCACGGCGGGTTCCTCGCTGCTGGACGAGGCCACCGCGGCCGCCGAGGCGATGGCGCTGTCGCGGCGCGTCGGCAAGGTCAAGGAGGGCGTCTTCCTGATCGACGCCGACTGTCTGCCGCAGACCATCGCGGTCATACGGACCCGCGCCGAGCCGACCGGTGTCGAGGTCGTCGTCGCCGACCTGGCCGAGGGCATCCCGGACGAGATCGCCGAGCGCGGGGTCTTCGGCGTGCTGCTGCAGTACCCGGGCGCCTCCGGTGTGGTGCGCGATCCGCGCCCGGTCATCGAGCGCGCCCATGAGCTGGGCGCCGTCGTCACCGTCGCCGCCGACCTCCTCGCGCTCACCCTGCTCACCTCGCCCGGCGAACTGGGCGCGGACATCGCGGTGGGCAGCAGCCAGCGGTTCGGCGTCCCGATGGGCTTCGGCGGACCGCACGCCGGTTTCATGGCGGTGCGCGACGCCTACGCCCGCAACCTCCCCGGCCGTCTGGTCGGGGTCTCGGTGGACGCCGATGGCGACAAGGCGTACCGGCTGGCGCTGCAGACCCGTGAGCAGCACATCCGCCGGGAGAAGGCCACCAGCAACATCTGCACCGCTCAGGTGCTGCTGGCCGTGATGGCCGGGATGTACGCCGTCTACCACGGCCCGGACGGGCTCGCGGCGATCGCCCGCCGTACCCACCGCTACGCCTCCGTGCTCGCCGAGGGGCTGCGGGCCGGTGGCGTCGAGGTGGTGCACGGCGCGTTCTTCGACACCCTCACCGCGCGGGTGCCGGGCCGGGCCGCCGAGGTCGTCGCGGCGGCCCGTGAGGCCGGGGTCAACCTCCGGCCGACCGACGCCGACCACGTCGGCATCGCCTGCGACGAGACCACCGGCCGCGCGCAGCTCGCCGCCGTGTGGTCCGCGTTCGGGGTGGACGGCGGCAACGGCGAAGCCTCCGGGATCCCCGGGATCGAGGAGCTGGACGCCTCGGCGCCGGAGGCGCTGCCCGCGGCCCTGCTGCGCCAGGACGGCTATCTGACCCATCCGGTCTTCCACCAGCACCGCTCCGAGACCGCGATGCTGCGCTATCTGCGGCGCCTGGCCGACCGTGACTACGCCCTGGACCGGGGCATGATCCCGCTCGGCTCCTGCACCATGAAGCTCAACGCGACCACCGAGATGGAGCCGGTCACCTGGCCGGAGTTCGGCGCGCTGCACCCCTTCGCACCGGCCGAGCAGGCCCAGGGCTATCTGACCCTGATCCGTGAGCTGGAGGAGCGGCTGGCCGAGGTCACCGGCTACGACAAGGTCTCGCTCCAGCCGAACGCCGGGTCCCAGGGCGAGCTCGCCGGGCTGCTGGCGGTGCGCGCCTACCACCGGGCCAACGGGGACCCCCAGCGCACCGTCTGCCTGATCCCGTCCTCCGCGCACGGCACCAACGCCGCCAGCGCGGTGATGGCCGGTATGAAGGTCGTCGTGGTCAAGACCGGTCAGGACGGCGAGGTGGACACCGACGACCTGCACGCCAAGATCGAGCAGTACGGCGACCAGCTGGCCGTCCTGATGGTCACCTACCCCTCCACCCACGGGGTGTTCGAGGAGCACATCACCGAGATCTGCGCGACCGTGCACGACGCGGGCGGCCAGGTCTACGTGGATGGCGCCAACCTCAACGCGCTGGTCGGGCTCGCCGAGCCGGGCCGGTTCGGCGGCGATGTCTCGCATCTGAACCTGCACAAGACCTTCTGCATCCCGCACGGCGGTGGCGGCCCCGGCGTCGGCCCGATCGCGGTGCGCGAGCATCTGGCGCCCTACCTCCCCAACCATCCGCTGCAGCCCGCCGCCGGTCCGGCCACCGGCGTCGGCCCGGTCTCGGCCGCGCCGTGGGGCTCCGCGGGGATCCTGCCGATCTCGTGGGCGTACATCCGGCTGATGGGTGCCGAGGGGCTGCGGCGCGCGACCCAGGTCGCGGTGCTCGGCGCCAACTACGTCGCCAAGCGCCTCGAGCCGCACTACCCGGTGCTCTACACCGGCCCCGGCGGCCTGGTGGCGCATGAGTGCATCGTGGATCTGCGTCCGCTGACGAAGGCCATCGGCGTGACCGTGGACGATGTGGCCAAGCGCCTGATCGACTACGGCTTCCACGCGCCGACGATGTCGTTCCCGGTCGCCGGGACGCTGATGATCGAGCCGACCGAGAGCGAGGATCTGGCGGAGCTGGACCGGTTCTGCCAGGCGATGATCGCCATCCGGGCCGAGATCGAGAAGGTCGGCTCCGGCGAGTGGGCCAAGGAGGACAATCCGCTGCGGAACGCCCCGCATACGGCGGCGTCGCTGACCGCGGAGTGGGACCACCCGTACTCCCGGGAGGAAGCGGTCTTCCCGGCCGGGGTCTCGGCGGCCGACAAGTACTGGCCGCCGGTGCGGCGGATCGACGGGGCCTACGGGGACCGCAACCTCGTCTGCTCCTGCCCGCCGCTGGAGTCCTACGAGGGCTGAGGGGCTTGAGCCCGGCGAAGCGTCAGCGGGGCCGGTTCGGCGGATGCGCCGGGCCGGCCCCTGATATGTACGTGCCGTCGACGGCGGAGGTCAGGCCGCGGTGACGACGTGCTCGGAACCCAGCGGTCGGCATGGTGCGATCACGCGCCCGTCCGGCAGCAGCTCACCGGTGTCCTCGAAGAGCAGGACGCCGTTGCACAGCAGGCTCCATCCCTGCTCCGGGTGGTGCGCCACGAGATGGGCGGCCTCCCGGTCGGCTGAGTCGGCTGACGGGCAGGGTGGTTGATGCTGGCACATGACAGGGTTCTTTCGCTGCGGAGTGGTGAAGGTCCTGCGGCTCGCTGCGGCGTTCATGGCCGCCCCCCGTTGTTGAGTCGGTCGATTGCTCCAGTGTTGCCCTACGGCCTGGAATCCGCAGGGATTTCGCGGTACCGGTCTCGCTAGATAATGACGCATCACCCGTCCGGAGGGTTCATCGCGGCCGGACTGTTACGAGGATGCTGCGGAGCGCCCCGTGACCCGGCGGTCACGGGGCGCTCCCGACCTGATGAAGAGCCAGGTCAGGCAGGTGAGCCAAGCAAGGGAGCCCGGGTCAGCCGGTGGGTGAGGACGGGCAGCAGATCGGTTGCGCGGTGCGCCCGGTGCGCCGCGATACCGGGCGGGGCCGGGGCGAGCGGCACCAGCAGGTCCCCGGCGCCGAGGCCGCCTTCGGCGCCGTCCGCGGTCAGGTCGCCGTGCAGCCAGAGCGTGACCATGTAGAGCTCGGGGATGGACAGCAGCCGCGGCTGGTACGCCGAGGGCAGCGACTCGGCCTCGCTCAGGGCGAGTTCGGCCGAGCTGACGTAGGGGCCCTCGGAGAAATGCGAGAAGGCCCAGCCGTCGGCGGTGAGCATCGCCTCGGCGGCGGCCACCGTACGGTCGCCGTCGCGGATCAGGAACCGCCAGCCGGTGAGCCGGGTGCGCGGTGGGCCGTCGGGGGCGGTGATGTCGTCCAGGACATGGACGGGGAGCGGGAGTTCGGGCTCGAAGGGGCCGGTGAGCGTGGAGAGCACGGGGGTGCGGGCCTCGCGGACGGCGGTGGGGGAATCAAGGGCCGTGAGGACGCTGCGCAGGGCGGGCGCGGGGGCCTGGGGCACATGCAGCGGCATGGTGGGTCGCCTCTCGCTTTGAAGACACGGTGAAGCGATAGCGGGCCGGGTTTGGGCGGCGCTGTCGGTGGAACACGGGTCAGAGGGGAGCCGGAACAGACCGTTCGGGCGTTATCTCTCTGCCTCGTTAGCCGAGTTTATACGACAAGTGTTCCCGTTGTGTTTCGTCTAGCCGCTGCCGATATCGGCGACAAGAGGATATCCAGACCCCGGGAAGGCGGGGATTTTCCCCGATTCAGTGCCAGATGAACGGATATGACCTGGCATTTTGGGCCCCGCGCGGTAGGCTGGAACTCGCTGGTCCATTTCCCCAGCGCAATGCGCAGTTCCACAGAGCCTACCGGCTGGGTGGGGATCGCGGGGCGTTATCGATCACATTGGTGGGCATCATCGAGCGTGGTGTGCACACGCCCGGCGCCGATGATCCACTCGAGGAGGGACGCTTCGATGGGGGAGAAGCTCATAGCCGGTGAGTTCGACCCGTCCGGCCGGCGACGGCAGCGCGTCCGGTTGCGGCAGTGTCTCGACGGGCTGGGCCGGCTCCTGGCCGACAAGCGATTCGACCGCCCTAAGAATCTGATGGGGCTGGAGATCGAGCTGAATCTCGCCGGGGCCGACGGACTGCCGAGGATGATGAACGCGGAGGTTCTGGAGCGCATCGGGAGTCATGATTTCCAGACCGAACTCGGGCAGTGCAATCTTGAAGTAAACATCGTGCCCCACCGCTTGCACGGACGCGTTCTCGATCAGCTCTCCGAAGAGCTCCGAACCGGTTTGTCATATGCCGATCGCAAGGCGAGGGAAGTGTCTTCCGAGATCGTGATGATCGGAATTCTGCCAACTCTCGCCGCGGACGATCTGGGATCCACGAACCTCTCCTATGACGACCGTTACAAACTTCTCAATGAGCAGATGCTGGCCGCCCGTGGTGAGGATTTCCTCATCGACATCGAGGGCCGGGAGCGATTCACCTACGCCAGCTCCTCCATCGCCCCCGAGGCGGCCTGCACCTCCGTCCAGCTCCATCTGCAGGTCACCCCGGGCCGCTTCGCGGACGCGTGGAACGCGGCGCAGGCGGTGGCCGCCGTGCAGATCGCGGTGGGCGCCAACTCCCCCTTCGTCTTCGGCCACGAGGTGTGGCGCGAATCCCGGCCGCCACTGTTCCTCCAGGCCACCGATGTGCGCCCGCCGGAGATCGCCGCCCAGGGGGCGCGCCCGCGCACCTGGTTCGGCGAGCGCTGGATCGACTCCGCGTACGAGCTGTTCGAGGAGAATCTGCGCTACTTCCCGCCGCTGCTCTCCACCGGCGAGGACGAGGACCCGCTGCGGGCGCTGGACGAGGGCGGGGTGCCCGAGCTCCAGGAACTGGCGCTGCACAACGGCACGATCTACCGCTGGAACCGGCCCGTCTACGACGTCGTGGACGGTGTGCCGCATCTGCGCGTGGAGAACCGCGTGCTCCCGGCCGGGCCCACCGTCACCGATGTCATCGCCAACGCCGCCTTCTACTACGGACTGGTCAGGGCGCTCGCCGAGGAGCCCCGCCCGGTGTGGACCCGGCTGCCGTTCGCGGCCGCCGCCGCCAACTTCGAGGCCGCCTGCCGGCATGGCATCGACGCGGTCCTCCAGTGGCCCAAATCCGGCCGTTCGGCGTCCCTGACCCGCACCTCCGCCGTACGGCTGGTCCGCGAGGAGCTGCTGCCGCTGGCCGCGTCCGGCCTCGACTCCTGGGGCGTGGAGCCCGCCGACCGCGACCGCTACCTCGGCGTGATCGAGGAGCGCTGCAAGCTGGGGGTCAACGGCGCGTCCTGGCAGGCGGCCACCTACCACCGGGCGCTGGGCGGCGGACTGGACCGGGACGCCGCCCTCGCGGCCATGACCCGCCGCTACTGCGCCCTGATGCGGACCGACGCGCCGGTGCACACCTGGCCCACCGATCTCTCCGGGTGACGCCCCCACCGTGGACCATGACCCCGTATTGTCCGGTGAGAGCCTGTGTCATATCCCCGGTCGGATCAGCGTGCGTGCCAGGCGTCGCACGCCCGGCCGGGGATATGACACAGGCTCTGAGCGGGGCGGGTGCACCGATGAGGCGGAGAGACGGAAGTGGGGACACGGAGTGCGGTCACAGGCGCGGGGCGCGGAGTTGCCCGCGGTCGAGGACGGGCTCTCGCGGCGGATGCTGCGCAATGAGACGCTGCTCGTGCTGGCGCTGTCCCTGGGCGCGAGCGGGCTGTCCGCGCTGATCAGCTTTATCGGCTCGGTGACCAAACCGGGCGGGCTCAAGGACCAGGCGGCCAATCTCAACTCCTCCGCGGCGCCGGGGCGGCCCTGGCTGGATCTCGCCTGGCAGCTGTTCGGCATCACCACCGCACTGGTGCCGGTCGCGCTCGTGGCCCATCTGCTGCTGCGCGAGGGCGCCGGGCTGCGGGTGATCGGCTTCGACCGCGACCGGCCCCGGTTCGACCTGGCGTGGGGCGCCGCGATCGCGGCCGCGATCGGCGGCACCGGGCTGCTGCTGTACCTCGGGGCACGGGCGGCCGGGGGCAATCTGACGGTGGTGCCCGAGTCGCTGCCCGACGTCTGGTGGAAGATCCCCGTACTGATCGCCTCCGCCGTGCAGAACGCGGTGCTGGAGGAGGTGGTCGTGGTCGGCTATCTGCTGCGCAGGCTCGGGCAGTTGGGCTGGACCCCGATGGCCGCCCTGCTGGCAAGCTCGGTGCTGCGCGGCTCGTACCACCTCTACCAGGGGATCGGCGGCTTCTTCGGCAATATGGCGATGGGCGTGGTCTTCGTGCTGCTCTACCGCCGCTGGGGGCGGGTCGGGCCGCTGGTCGCCGCCCATTCGCTGATCGACATCGTGGCCTTCGTCGGATACGCCGTGCTGGCGGGCCGGGTGGACTGGCTGCCCACGGCCTGACCCGCCGTCCGGCGTCGTGTGACGGACCTCAGGTCAGCAGCTCGCCGTCGATGACGGTGACGGCGCCGCCCGTCAACAGCGTACGGTCGCCGCGCAGCGCGGTGCGGACCAGGCCGGTGCGCGCGGACGCCTGGAGCCCGGTCAGCTCGTCGCGGCCGAACCGGGCCGACCAGTAGGGCGCGAGCGCGGTGTGCGCGCTGCCGGTGACCGGGTCCTCGTCGATGCCGACGCCCGGGGCGAACATCCGCGAGACGAAGTCGTAGCCGCGCCCGGGGTCCTCGGCGGCCGCCGTCACGATGATGCCCCGGTGGCTGATCCGCTGGAGCGCGGCCAGGTCGGGGGTGAGGGCGCGCACGGTCTTCTCGTCGGCCACCTCGATCAGGAGGTCGTCGATGAGCGGGCCGGCGTGCTGGGCGGCCACGATCCGGGCGCCGAGCGCCGCGCCGACCTCGGCGGTCTTCTCGGGCACTCGCAGCTCGGTGAGTGTGGCCGTGGGGAAGTCCAGCGTGATCGAGCCCCCGTCGTCGGCCGTCGCCGACAGCACCCCACTGAGGGTGGCGAAGCGGACCGTACCGGTCGCGGCCCCCGTGGCCTTCAGGACATGGGTGGTGGCGAGCGTGGCATGGCCGCACATGGGCGCCTCGGTGACCGGGGTGAACCAGCGCAGCGCCCAGTCGGCCTCCGCGGCCCGGGGGAGGGGGTGGGCGAAGGCGGTCTCGGCGAGGTTGACCTCGGCGGCGACCTGCTGGAGCCAGTGGTCGTCCGGGAAGGCGTCGGTGTCGAGGAGGACGACCCCGGCCGGGTTCCCGGCGAAGGGGCGGTCGGTGAACGCGTCGACGATTCGTATCCGCATGAGCCGACCGTAGGCGGCGGGCGGCGGGTGGACCATGGCCAATCGCCCGGAGGTGGCTCCTTCCGGCGCGGGTGAGGCCGATGAGACGGGAGCCGCTGTGCGGGAATCGGCTCTCAGGGTGCCCGGAGGTCTCGGTGCGCCGGGAGAAGGGGGTTGGCATCCGATCGGTTCCGATATATCGTTGAGGTGTCGTGATGGATCGACGATAGAAAGGAGCGTCACGATGCGTTCTCAGGGACATGGACACGGACGTGAGCACTGCGGCCCCGGCCACCGCGGCTGGGGTGAAGGTGAGGGGCGTGAGGGACGGCGCGCGGCGTTCGGCCCGTTCGGCCCCGGTTTCGATGGTCCGCCCTTCGGCGGCCCCCCGTTCGGCGGCCGTGGCCGCGGCGGACCGGGTGGCCGGGGGATGCGCGGTCGGGCGCGGCGCGGCGATGTGCGCGCCTCGATCCTGGCCCTGCTGAAGGACCGCCCGATGCACGGCTACGAGATGATCCAGGAGATCACCGAGCGCAGCGGGGGAGCCTGGCGGCCCAGCCCCGGCTCGGTGTACCCCACCCTTCAGCTGCTCGAGGACGAGGGGCTGATCGGCAGCGAGAGCGAGGGCGGCAAGAAGCTGTTCGCGCTCACCGACGCCGGCCGCACCGAGACCGAGGCGGGGCCCGCCGCCCCGTGGGAGGAGGCCGGGCGCGGTATCGACTGGGAGGCCATGCAGGAGGTCCGCCAGGCGGGCTTCGGGCTGATGGAGGCGTTCGCCCAGGTCTGGCGGACCGGCAGCGCGGGGCAGCGGCAGAAGGCCGTCTCCGTCATCAATGAGTCGCGCAAGCGGCTGTATCTCATCCTCGCCGAACAGGAGGAGGCGAACGGCGGCGCCGAGCGCGGCGGCGAGAGCTGAGCCCCGTCGGACGGGGGCACGGCCGCACGGGGGCGGCGGAGCGGGACTCGGGATCGAGGGGAATTCAGCCGACCAGTGCGCTCAGCTTGCGCAGCGATTCATTGAGCGCGGTGGACGCCGAGTCCTTCAGCTTTCCGGCCATCAACGAGACCGCCGCCCCCGTGAACTCCCCGTCGATGCGCACCGTCGTGGCATCGCCGTCCGGTGTCAGCGAGTACCGCATGGCGAGGTTCACGCCCATCGGGCCCTTGCCCCGGGTGGTCAGCAGCCGGGCCGGTTCGCACTCCTCGACGGTCCAGGTCACCTCGGCCGGAAAGCCCATCAGCTTCATGTTCTCCTGATAGGTGGCCCCCACCTCGAGCGAGGCCGGGCCGCCCTGGGGGAAGCTGGTGTGGGTGGCGTTCCAGTCGCCGTACGTGGAGAAGTCCGTCAGCCGGGCCCAGACCTTCTCGGCCGGTGCCTCGATGCGTGTCTGCGCGCTGACCTCGGCCATGGGGGAGTCCCTTCGGCGCGTTGCTGCGGGGTGTGGTGCGACGGTGCCGGGCAACGTAGCCCCGGGCCGTGGAACATTCAATACTGACGGGTCATCAGTTCCCGTCCCCGGTCCATCAGGGTCGCTCTCCGTCCCTCTCCTCCCCGAGGAGGAGAACCGGTCATCCACGCACAACCACGGTGGGATGCGCACATGCTTCCCGGCGAGGATGCTCCGGCCTGACGGGACTGATGGGGTGAGAGCGTGCGAAGTCCTACCCTGTCCGCCGGCCCGGACGACACCGGATGCGAGGACCGGGTGAGCGACGTGGTGGCCGCCGTGATCGCGGGAGCCCGCCGGCGCGCCGTACGCGACGGTGACGCGCAGATCGACACCGCCCATCTGCTGCACGGGCTCCTGGAGTCCGACCCGGACGTACGGGACGCGTTTCCCGGTGGCTCGCCCCAGGTGATCCGGCTGCTGGGGTATCTGGTGCAGCGCGCCATCGGCTACGGGCTCCGGTGGAGCGGCGCCGTCGAGGACTCGGGGGCGGCGCCGGCGGCGGGGAGCGGGATGACCGGATGGTCGCCCGCCGCGGGGGCCGCCCTCGATACGGCGGTCCGCCGCGCCGCCTCCCGTGGCGCGTCCCGCGTCGAGGGCCTCGATCTGCTCGCCGCGTTCGTCCGTGACCGGGAGTGTCGTGCCATGGAGGTGCTGCGGCGCGCGGGTGTCGCCGTCGCGCCACTGGTCACCGCGTTGGAGGGGGACATCTGACAGTAGTCACAGGGGTGACGGTGCTGACGTGAGCTGACATGATGGCCCGGTGCGCGTATCCGGAGATCACTCACAGCAAAGGAATGTCGGCCTGGGGCTCGCCCTGCTGTCGGCGTTCACGTTCGGCGGATCGGGTGTCGCCGCCAAACCGCTGATCGAGGCGGGGCTCGCGCCGCTCGAGGTCACCTGGCTGCGGGTGACGGGCGCGGCCCTGGTCCTGCTGCCCCTGGCCTGGCGCCATCGCGGGCTGCTGACCCGCCGCCCCGGACTGCTGGTGGGCTTCGGTCTGCTGGCCGTCGCGGGGGTGCAGGCGTGCTATTTCGCGGCGCTCTCCCGGATCCCCGTCGGCGTGGCGCTGCTCATCGAATACTTCGCGCCCGCGCTGGTGCTGGGGTGGGTGCGGTTCGTCCAGCGCCGGCCGGTGAGCCGGGCCGCGGCGGTCGGGGTCGTCCTGGCCGTCGGCGGCCTCACCTGTGTGGTGGAGGTCTGGTCCGGGCTGAGCTTCAACCCCCTCGGAGTGCTGCTCGCCTTCGGCGCGGCGTTCTGTCAGGTGGGCTATTTCGTCCTCTCCGACCACGGCAGCGACGGCCAGGACCCGGCGGATCCGCTCGGTGTCATCGCCTACGGACTGCTGATCGGGGCCGTCGCGCTGACCGTGGTCAGCCGCCCCTGGGGCATGGACTGGACGGTCCTCGCCGGCCGCGCCGACCTGGCCGGCGGCCGTGTCCCCGCGCTGGTGCTGCTCGCCTGGATCGTGCTGGTGGCGACGGTCCTCGCGTATCTCACCGGGGTGGTGTCGGTGCGCCGGCTCTCGCCGCAGGTGGCCGGGGTGGTGGCCTGTCTGGAGGCGGTCATCGCAACCGTTCTGGCCTGGGTGCTGCTGGCTGAGCACCTGGGCGTGGCGCAGGTCGTCGGCGGTGCGGTGGTGCTGGCGGGCGCTCTGATCGCTCAGACCTCCACCCCGAAGGCCGCCGCGGCCGAGCCGGTGGCGGCCTCGGCGCCGGTGGAGGGGGAGCGGGAGTTCACGGCGGGGGGATGACCGGCCCCGCCGCCCTGCGTGCGACGACATCAACCAAGCCCCGGAGGGCGGCGGGGCGGCCCGGTCAGAGCCGGGTGAGGTAGCCGGGCACCGGCGTGTCGGGCGCGAGGTCGTCGGCGGGGACCGGCGCGCCGTAGGTGTGGGCCACCGGCACCACGCCGCTCCAGTGGGGGAGCTCCAGGTCCTCGGCGTCGTCGTCGGGCCCGCCGGTGCGGACCTTCGCGGAGACCTCCTCGAGGTCCAGGCGGAGCACCGCGGTGGCGGCCAGCTCCTTGGCGTTGGCGGGCCGGGAGTCGGCGGCGCGGCCCGGCACCACATGGTCCACCAGGGCGTCCAGGGCCGCGGTGCGCTCGGCCGGATCGGTCACCGGGCGGGCGGTGCCGTGCACCACCACCGAGCGGTAGTTGATGGAGTGATGGAACGCCGAGCGGGCCAGGACCAGCCCGTCGACATGGGTCACGGTGAGACACACCGGCAGCCCCGGCTCCTCGGCGCCCGGCCCGCCCGCCATGCGCAGTGGCCGCGCCCCCGTCGAGCCGTGGACGTACAGCCGCTCCCCGACCCGGCCGTAGAGGGTCGGCAGGACGACGGGGGCGCCCTCGCGTATGAAGCCCAGATGGCAGACGTAGCCCTCGTCGAGGATCGCGTGCACCACCTCCCGGTCGTACGAGGCGCGCTCGCGGGAGCGGGTGGGCACGGTGCGGTCGGTCGGCGGGTAGGCGTTGTCGGGCGCGTTGGTCGCGGCGGTGGCGTCCGGGGCGGGCATTTGCGTCCTCCATTGCACTAGTGCAAAATAGCGTTTGTGCTAGGAGAATATCCGATCGTAGGTCGTCGCGCAGCCGAGATCGCGGCCAGTGTGGAGCGCGCGGTCGGCGCCGGTGAGCTGCCGCCGGGTCAACTGCTGCCTCCCTTGAGGGAGTTGGCCCAGCGGCTGGGCGTGAATCCCAATACGGTCGCCGCCGCCTACCGCGTGCTGCGCGAACGGGGCGTGATCGAGACGGCGGGGCGCCGGGGCAGCCGGGTGCGCTCCCGGCCGTCCAGCACGCCCCGTGAGTGGATCGGCGTCGACGCCGCCGGCGCCCGCGATCTGTCGAGCGGCAACCCCGACCCCGCGCTGCTGCCCCCGCTCGGCGCGCCGCTTGCGGCGGCCGCGGCGCGCGCGGCGGAGCGCGCCACGCTGTACGGCGCGCCGGACGTCGTCCCCGAGGTGGCCGAGCTCGCCCGAGCCGCCCTCGACGCGGACGGGGTGCCACCCGGGCCGGTCGCTGTCACCTCCGGTTCGCTCGACGGGATCGAGCGGGTGCTGGCCGCGCATCTGCGGCCCGGTGACGCGGTGGCGGTCGAGGACCCCGGCTGGGGCAGTCTGCTGGACCTGATCCCGGCGCTCGGACTGCGCGCCGTCCCGGTCGGGGTCGACGACGACGGACCGCTGCCCGAGCGGGTGGAGCACGCGCTGGCCCAGAACGCGCGGGCGCTGGTGGTCACCGACCGGGCGCAGAACCCGACAGGCGCGGCGGTGAGCGCGACGCGCGCACGTGAGCTGCGGGGTGTGCTCGCCGCCCACCCCGATGTGCTGCTGATCGAGGACGACCACGGGCACGGCATCGTTGACGCCCCCCTGCGCCCCCTGGCCGGGGGCACCGACCACTGGGCGCTGTTCCGCTCCACCGCCAAGGCGTACGGCCCCGATCTGCGGCTCGCCGTGCTCACCGGCGACGCCGTCACCCTGGACCGGGTGCGCGGCCGCCAGCGGCTGGGGCCTGGCTGGGTCAGCCATCTGCTGCAGGACGCGGTCGCCTGGCTGTGGCGGACGGGCGCGGTCGACCCGGCGGCGGTGGCGGCGTCGTACGACACGCGGCGCGCGGCGCTGGTGCGGGCGCTGCGCGAGCGGGGGATCGCCGCGCACGGGCGCGGCGGGATGAATGTGTGGGTGCCGGTCCCGGACGAGACCGGCGCGGTCGCCCGGCTGCTGGCCGCGGGCTGGGCGGTCGCCCCCGGGGCGCGCTTCCGCGTGGCCTCGCCACCGGGGGTGCGGCTGACGATCTCGCCGCTGGCCGCCGACGAGATCGGGACGGTCGCCGACGCGGTGGCCGCGGCGGCGGGGGCGACGGTGTCGGGACGGCTGGACTAGGGCCCTTCTGACGGATCTCCGCCGCTCCTCCCGCCATGGAGATCCGCCGGAAGGACCCTAGGAGCCGGTGCGATGGACCCGTATGGTTCGGCTGCGTCCGCCGGACGGGGGCCGGGAAGCGCCGGAGCGCCGCTGGGTCAGGGCCGCGCCGATGAGGACGATCACGGCGCCCACCGGCGTGTTCCAGGTGAGGTGCTCCCCGAGGATCGCCACGCCCGCGGTGGTGGCGATCACCGGGACAAAGTACGTGACCATCATCGCCGTCGTCGGGCCGACCTCGTCGACGAGCCCGTACTGGACCAGGAACGCCACCCCGGTGCCCAGCGCGCCCAGGGCGAGCACCGAGAGCAGGGGCAGGACCGGGAAGGAGGTGGGCGTCGTCGCGAACACCGGGGCCACGAGGGCGAGTTGCGCCGTGCCGAGCAGCAGCTGCCCGCCGGACATCGACAGGTGGGAGTGGCCCGTGTCGCTCAGCGTGCGCCGGACGTACTGCCAGCCGACCGCGTAGCTGGCCGAGGCGATCAGCGCCAGCGCCGTGCCCAGCGGGTCCTGGCCGGAGAAGCCCTGCCAGGCGCCCAGCACGATCAACACGCCGATGAAGCCGAGCCCGAGACCCGCGACACGCTGACGGGTCGGCCGGTCGTCGGAGACCACGACCACCGCGAGCAGCATCCCCCACAGCGGCGAGGCGGCGTTGCAGATCCCGGCCAGGGTGGAGGGGATGGTCAGCTCGGCGTAGGCGAACAGCGAGAAGGGCAGTGCGTTCAGGAAGAACGCGGCCACCGCCAGATGTCCCCAGACCCGCGCCCCGCGCGGCAGCCGCTCCCGCTTCACCACCAGCGTCACCAGCAGCACGGCGGTGCCGAACAGCATCCGCCCGAGCGTGACGTACAAGGGGGCGAACGCCTCATTGCCCACCTTGATGAAGAGAAAGCTGAAACCCCAGACCAGGGAGAGCGCGCCGAAGCGGACGCGCCAGTCGAGGAGCGGTCGGCGGACGGGTTCGGAGGAGGGCTCCGCGGTGGAGGCGGAGGCAGGGGGCGCCGGGGCGGCGGCTGAGGTCATGCCTTTACGATGTGGGTTGCAACCTCTTAGGACAAGCGAGAATTCGTTTGCGGTATCGCGTAGTATTCCTTACATGAACCTGGATCGCCTCCGCACGCTGCACGCCGTGGCCCGCCACGGATCCGTGAGCGGGGCGGCCGAGGGGCTGCATGTCACCACCTCCGCCGTCTCGCAGCAACTCGCCAAGCTGGAGCGGGAGACCGGTCAGCAATTGCTCGCCAAGAACGGGCGCGGGATCCGGCTCACCGACGCCGGTCGGCTGCTCTCCGACCACGCGGCGCGCATCCTCTCCCAGGTGGAGCTGGCCCAGGCGGATCTGGAGGCGCAGCGCGGCCACGCCGTCGGCGAGCTGCTGCTGGGCGCCTTCCCGACCGCCGTCCGCGGTCTCTTCCCGCACGCGCTGAGCCGGCTGCGCACCGAACATCCGCAGCTGAACGTGCGGCTGCAGGAGATGGAGCCCGATGAGTCGGTGCCCTCGGTGGTGCGCGGCGACATCGATCTGGCCGTCGTCCTGGACTGGTACAACAAACCGCTGCCGATGCCCGGCGGGCTGGTGAAGGCCGCCCTGCTGGACGACCCGGTGGATGTCGCGATGCCCGCCGACCACCCCCTCGCCGACCGCCGCGCGGTCGAGCCGGAGGACTTCGTGGACGACGAGTGGATCTCCTGGCCCAAGGGCGGGTTCTGCTACGACTGGCTGATGGTGACCCTGCGCGGCAAGGGCATCGAGCCGAGGATCCGGCACACCGCGCATGAGCACCACACCCAGCTCTCGCTGATCGCCGCCGGGCTGGGCATCGCCGTGGTGCCCCGGCTGGGCCGCGGCCCGGTGCCCGAGGGGGTGCGGATGGTGCCCGTCAGCCAGCCCACGATGCGGCGGCACATCTACGCGATCTGGCGCGCCGACGCCGACCGCAGGCCGTCGATCCGGGCGGCGGTCGAGGTGCTGCGGTCGGTCGGTGAGAAGATCATCGACTGATCACCGACCGACGAGGGAGCCCGGCCCGGATCCCGCTCCCGGGCGCGCCTCAGCCCTGCGGCATCTTCCGGAAGTCCCAGGAGCGGATCGCCTCGGGGGCCAGGCGCAGCCAGGCGTGGCGACCGTCGTGCGGCATGGCGTCCAGGCCGAAGTACTTCGCCGCGAACATCCGCTCCGGCGTGTCGAGTTCGGGGCACGACACGCCGGTGCGCGGCTCCTCACCGACCGGGACCGCCTCGCCGGAGAGCTCCACCCCGCGCAGTTCGCCGTACTCGTGCCCGTCGTCGACCACCACCGCGATCCGCGGATCGCGGCGCAGCTCGGCCCAGCGGCGGCTGCGGGTCAGGGAGTACAGCCACAGGACGGTGCCGTCCCAGCAGAACCACAGCGGGCTGATATGCGGCCGCCCGTCCGCGGACACGGTCGCCACCCGGCAGGTGCGCTGTTCGGCGAGGAAGGCGTCCAGCTCGTCCTGGCTCATCATGATGCGGCGTCCCCGCCGCTGGGTGACGGTCATCCGACCTGTACCTCCCGGTAACCCGTTGTGCGGCACAGGATGATGGCTCTTCCTTGATGACGCAAGGGACGCTACTCTCCCGCGCCGTGACCCCGAGCCCCCACGAAGACGCGGTGACCCCGCGCGAAGAGGCCGCGCCCCCGCGCGAAGACACCGTGACCCCCCGCGAAGACGCCGCGCCCCCGCGCCCCCGCGAAGCCCTCGTGGAACTGCTCCGGCCGGAAGGCTGCGCCCTGCTCACCGTCGAATGCCAGCGCGGTGTGGTGGGGCCGGACAGCGCGCTCCCCGAACTGGCCGCCGTGGCCCAGGAGTCCGGTGCGCTCGGGCGTGTCGCCCAGCTGGTGGCGGCCGCCCACGACACGGGCGTCCAGGTGCTGCACGCGGTGGCCGAGCGGCGCGCCGACGGACGCGGCGCGAGCCGCAACGCACCGCTGTTCCGGGCCGTCGAACGGCTGCCGGTCCGGCAGCTCACCGGAAGCGCGGCGGTGGAGATCGCCGAACCGGTTCCGGTGGCACCCGAGGACCTGGTCGTACGGCGGCTGCACGGTCTCTCGCCGATCGCCGGGACCGAGGTGGACGCGCTGCTGCGCAACCTGGGCCGCCGCACGCTGGTCATCACCGGCGTGTCGGCCAATGTGGCGATCCCGGCCGCCGTCTTCGACGCCGTCAACCTCGGCTATGCGGCCGTGGTGCCCGAGGACGCGATCGCCGGGGTGCCCGCCTCGTACACCCCGGCGATGGTCCGTCACACCCTCGCCCTCGTGGCCGCCGTCACCACGGCCGACGAGGTGGCCACCTGCTGGCGGCGGACGGCCGTCACGCCATCCAGATCGAGCTTCCCTGCACCTTGATCTGCGCGCCCGGCAGCGGCTTCTGCGCCGGGCCGCCCTTCACACTGCCGTCGGTGATGTCGAACTTGCTCTGGTGGCAGGGGCAGTTGATGGTGCCGCCGCTCACATCGCCGACCGAGCACCCCTGATGCGTACAGATCGACGAGAACGCCTTGAAATCACCGGCCTTGGGCTGGGTCACCACGACCTTGTGGTCCTTGAAGACCATGCCACCGCCCTCGGGGATCTGGGAGGTCTTGGCCAGCTCCATGCCGTCCCCGCCGCCCGACTGGCCGCCCTCCGCGCTCTGTGACGCGCTCTGCGACGGCTGCGAGCCCCCGGCGTCCTGGGCGCTGTCCGCGCTGCCGCCGCCCGAACCGCCGTCGTCGTCCTTGCCGCATGCGGCAAGCGTGGCGGCCAGCCCGGCCGCTCCGGCCGCGGTGACGACGGCACGGCGGGTGGTGCCCTGCCCGGGGATTGCCGACTGCGTCATGGTGCTGCCTCACTGCTAGGGGGACGTTTCACCGTTCCATACGGACCGCGGGGCCGCCGCGTTCAGCCGCCCCTGAGCATCCTCGCGCCCCGGGCCGGAAAATCGCTTTGCCGACCGCCCGGCCGTGCCATGAGAATGCCGGTCCATGGGACATCTGGAGGCCGCGCACCTCGCCTACTTCCTGCCCGACGGCCGGCTGCTGCTCGGCGATGTGTCGTTCCGCGTCGCCGAGGGCACGGTGGCCGCCCTCGTCGGGCCCAACGGGGCGGGCAAGACCACACTGCTGCGGCTGGTCTCCGGCGAGGTGGAGCCGCACGGCGGCACGGTCACGGTCAGCGGCTCCCTGGGGGTGATGCCGCAGTTCATCGGCTCGGTGCGCGATGAGCGGACGGTGCGCGACCTGCTGGTGTCGGTGGCCCAGCCCCGGATCCGCGAGGCCGCCCGCGCGGTGGACGAGGCCGAGCTGGCGATCATGGAGCGGGACGACGAGGCCGCCCAGCTGGCCTACGCCCAGAGCCTGAGCGACTGGGCCGAGGCGCGCGGCTACGAGGCCGAGACGGTGTGGGACATGTGCACCACCGCCGCGCTCGGAGTGCCGTACGAACGGGCCCAGTGGCGCGAGGTGCGCACGCTCAGCGGCGGCGAGCAGAAGCGGCTGGTGCTGGAGGCGCTGCTGCGCGGGCCCGACGACGTGCTGCTGCTGGACGAGCCGGACAACTACCTGGATGTGCCGGGCAAGCAGTGGCTGGAGGAGCGGCTGCGCGAGACCCGTAAGACCGTGCTCTTCATCAGCCACGACCGGGAGCTGCTGGCCCGCGCGGCCGCCCGGATCGTCAGCGTCGAGCCGAGCCCGGCGGGCAGCGATGTGTGGGTGCACGGCGCCGGCTTCGCCACCTACCACGAGGCCCGGGAGGAGCGGTTCGAGCGCTTCGAGGAGCTCCGGCGGCGCTGGGACGAGAAGCACGCCCAGCTCAAACGGCTGGTGCTGGACATGCAGCGGTACGCCGCCCGCAGCGACGAGATGGCCTCGCGCTACCAGGCCGCCAGGACCCGGCTGCGGAAGTTCGAGGAGGCCGGGCCGCCACCGGAGCCGCCGCGCAAACAGGACATCACCATGCGGCTCGCGGGCGGACGCACCGGGGTGCGGGCGCTGACCTGCCGGGCACTGGAGCTAGAGGGGCTGATGCGCCCCTTCGACCTGGAGGTCTTCTACGGCGAGCGGGTGGCCGTGCTGGGCTCCAACGGCTCGGGCAAGTCCCACTTCCTGCGGCTCCTGGCGGGCCAGGACGTCGCCCACCGGGGGGAGTGGAAGCTGGGCGCACGGGTCGTGCCCGGCCACTTCGCCCAGACCCACGCCCACCCGGAGCTCCTCGGGCGCACGCTGGTCGACATCCTGTGGACCGAACACGCCCGGGACCGGGGACGCGCGATGAGCGCGCTACGGCGCTATGAGCTCGACCGCCAGGGCGACCAGACCTTCGACCGGCTCTCGGGCGGTCAGCAGGCCCGGTTCCAGATCCTGCTGCTCGAACTGGCCGGGACGACGGCGCTGCTGCTGGACGAGCCCACGGACAACCTGGACCTGGAGTCGGCCGAGGCGCTCCAGGACGGGCTCGGAGCCTACGACGGCACGGTGCTCGCGGTCACCCACGACCGCTGGTTCGCGCGGTCCTTCGACCGCTTCCTGGTCTTCGGGTCGGACGGCGTCGTCCGCGAGACGGCGGAGCCGGTCTGGGACGAGCGCCGCGTCGACCGGGTCCGCTGAGCGCTCCGCGGGAAGTGGCGCGAGGCGCGGTCGTTCATCCGCGGCCGCGTCGTCGTGGCTGGTCGCCCACGCGGCGGAGCCGCTACCGCGTTACGGGAATCCGGGCCGGACACGACATCAGCGCTAGTCGCCGTTGACCGGCACCATCTTCTTCAGCTGCTGGACCGGGCGGAGCGCGGGGGAGCGCTGGATGACCACCATGGCGGCGTCATCGCCCAGCCGCCCGCCGACATGGGCCAGCAGATCGCGGCGGAGGTGGTGCAGCAGCCCTTCGGGACCGGAGCCGCACCACTGCGCGACCCGCTGGGCCAGCGGATAGAAGGAACCGTCGGGGTCGCGTGCCTCGACCACCCCGTCCGTGTAGAGCAGCAGCGTGTCGCCGTCCTCGAAGGGCATGGTCTCGGGCGTGCCGGGGTCGCCCGAGTTCCTGGGGAGTTCGCACATGCCCAGCGGCGGGCCGGGATTGGCCGGGTGCAGCGTGGTCACCTGGCCACCGTCCCGCAGCAGCAGGGGCGGCGGATGCCCGCAGTTGGCCATGAACGTCACGGCGCTCTCGTCCGGGATGTCCACCAGCAGAGCGGTGATGAAGTGCTCGCGCAGATCGTCGTCCGCTTCCGGCCGCGGCTGCTCGGCACCGCCGTGCTCGACATTCGCGGTGGCGATGTGCTCGGCCAGGTGCCGGCAGACGCTGCGCTCCAGGACATCGGTGAGGTCAAGTAGGCCGGCGGTCAGATGGGCGGCTTCCCGGAAGGCGCCCATCAGCACCGACGCGTCGCTGATGGAGGTCAGCCCCTTGCCCCGGACATCCCCGATGATCAGCCGGGTGCACTCCTCCACCCGGGTCGCGGCGTACAGGTCCCCGCCGATCTGCGCCTCGTCCTCGGCCGCCATGTACAGCGAGGCGACCCGCAGCGGGCCCAGCCGGTGCGGCAGCGGCCGCAGTACGACCCGCTGCGTGGCCTCGGACACCGACCGCACCCGGGCCAGCTCACGGTGGCGCCGCCGCTGCTCCCGGGCGTAGGCCGCGATGAGCAGCGAGAGCACGGCGAGGGCCGCGATCTGGACCTGGTGGTTGACGTCGAAGCCGCCGCGCAGCGCCGCGATGAGTATCTGGGCGGCCACCGCCAGTGCGCCGATCAGCCCGGTGGTCCGGGGACCGGCGAACGACGGGGTGATGGCCGGGGCGACCACCAGCAGGGGGCCGAGGTGGACATGGGACGGGGCCATCAGATCCACAACGGTGATCACGACGATCAACCCGACCGGGATCGCCACCAAGGCGTGCCCAGGTTGCCATGGCCTCATCAGGTCCGTCAGCCGTCGGCGAACTCCCACGTCTTCCACTGTGCACCCTCCCGGCTACAGAGGCTCCCTCCCCACCGGCGCCCATGCCCCCGCCCGGCCGGCCCGGACCCGGCCGATCGCCGCCGGAAGGACCGGTACGGCGGCTTCCTGGTCCTCCAGGCGCCGCAGCTCCTGGGCCGCCGCGCGTTCGATCTCCGACGCCTCCGCCTCCGCCCGCTCCCGGGCGTAGGCGGAGACCAGGCCGTGCAGGCAGAACCGGGGCACGACGCCGGGGGCGCCCGTGTGGGCGACCTTCAGCAGCCGGGTGTCCGCCAGCCGTTCCAGCGCTTCCGCCACGTCGGGCACGGCGAGGCTCGGCAGCTCGGTTCCCGGGGGCGCGGACAGCACCCGGACACCGGACAGCCCGAGCATGCGGAACAACCGGCGATCGTCCTCGGCCAGGCGGTGGTAGGCCGGGGCGAAGCAGGAACGCACACTCAGCGGGCCATGGGTGAGCTCGTCCAGGGGCCTGGACCGGTTCGTCAGCCGGTGGGCGAGCTCACCGAAACTCCAATGCGGCCGGGCCGCGAGCCTGGCCGCTGCGATGCGCAGGGCGAGCGGCAGACAGCCGCACAGCCGGGCCACCTCGCGCGCCGCCGCGAGGTCCCGGTCCACCCTCGAGGTGCCCAGGACCCGCCGGAAGAGCATCAGGGCCTGGTGCAGGCTCATGTCGTCGTGCTCGACCCGGGAGGTGAAGGGGAGGCTGGTCAGCCGCGCCCGGCTGGTGATGATGACCGCGCTCTCCACGTTGCCCGGCAGCAGATGCCGGATCTGCTCCTCGTCGGCCGCGTCGTCGAGCACCGTGAGCACGCGCCGGCCGCGGAGGCTGTCACGGAAGCAGGCGGCCTGGGCCCCGATCCCCTCGGGCAGCGCCGACATCGGGTGGTCCAGCGCGAGGAGCATCTGGGCGAGCGCCGCCGCGGGGTCGGTGGGGTGCCTGGTGCTGCCCCCGAGGTCGACGTAGAGCTGGCCGTCCGGGAACCAGGGGCGCAGCCGGTGCGCCAGATGGACGGCGGCCGCCGTCTTCCCCGCTCCGCCCTGACCGGTGATGGCGGTGACGGCCGTGGCGGTGCGGTCGCTCGCCGTCAAGGCGGGCGCCAGCATGTCCGTGGTCTCACAGGGTACGAAGTCGGCGATGTCGCCGGGGAGTTGGGAGGGCGCCCGGCGGCCGGCCGGCGCCGCGAACGGCGGCCATACGGCGGTCGATCCGTGGTGCTTCGGCTGTGGGGACAGCAGGGCCCGGTACAGACGTTGCACATCGGGGGTCGGCTCGGTGCCGAGCTCCTCGGCGAGCTTGGCCCGCAGATCGGCGTAGACGGCCAGGGCCTCGGCCGGGCGGCCGGACTGGTGGAGGGCCGACATCAGGTGGCGGTACAGGGTCTCGCGCAGCGGATACCGCTCGATGAGCGGCTTGAGCCTGCTCGCCACCTGGGCGTGGGCGCCCATGGCCAGCATCACATCGGTCTGCTCCTCCAGGGCGACCAGCCGCAGTTCGGCCAGCCGGTCGGCCTCCGCCGCGACACAGTCGCCCGCGTCGGCGTCGCTGAACGCGTCCCCTTCCCAGAGGGACAGTGCGCGTTCGAGCCTGATCGCCGCCCCGTCGAGATAGCCCTTGTCCCGTTCCCGCATGGCTGCGGCGAGCAGCTTCTCGAACTGCTCGGAGTCGACTTCGGCGGGCACCAGCCGATATCCACCCGGCTGGGTCGATATCACGGACGTGACGGTGTCCGGTCCGGCCAGGGACCGGAAAAGCGACCTGAGCCGGGACACCCTGACATGCACCGCGTTGAGCCGTTTGGTCGGAGGCCGATCCGGCGTTGTCGCCTCGACAATGTGATCGGTCGACACCGATTGTCCAGCATGGGCTAAGAGTTCGGCCAAGAACGCCCTGTCTCGCCTCCCGACCAGGGTTATCGGCGGGCCTTCCCCGTCGGAGACTCGCAAGGCTCCCAGAACGTAGAACTTCACGGCGCGATCGTTGCACGGCACTCGCCCGAAAACCATCCTTGCTGATGAGGGAGTTGATCGGGAACTCGCTCGGGAAGTCCGCCAGGGAAGTCGTCCGGGGAAATGGTCCGCACCCGGCGCGCGGCGATACCCGGCGCGCGCGGCGATTGACGCTACGTCACGCCCAATTGCGCAGCAAGTCCCGTGGACACTACCGGTCACGTTGATCGCCGTGCTCGTGATCCCCGCACCGCCGGTGCTAATTTCGGCCGTATGACATCCGCGACTCCGGAGGAACACGTGCCCGCAGGGCAAGGGGCGATCTCCGGGTAAAGCCAACCGGCCTGTTCACTCTTGTCGCCGTTCGCGGTTCGGTGTTCGTCGGTCGTCGGCGCCGCTGCAATTCCCATGGCCGCGCGCCGTTGTCTCCCAGGGTTCCCGGAAGCGGAGAGCGCGGGCTCATATCGCGAGGAACCGTCTTGCTGTCTTCTTTCGGAGTGCTACTGTGAGCCGTTTTGGAATGACCCCGGACGAACTGCGGGAACGTCTGGCTCCGCTGCCGCGGCACGAGCGGCTGGAGAGTCTTCTCGGGCTCGTGTGCAGCAAGGTCGCCGAACAACGGGAAACCGGCGACGCGAGGTCCATCGACGCCCACACCCCCTTCCGCGCGCTCGGGCTCGTCCGTGACAAGGCGGCGGCCCTGCTGCGGAGTCTCACCGCGGCCACCGGTGTTCCGCTCTCCTCCGTCGCCGTCTTCGACCACCCCGATCCCGCCGCGCTCGCCGCTCATCTGCTCACCCGGCTCACCGGCGCGGAAGAGGGAGCGGCGGAAGAGGAACCGGCGGGAGAGAAGAGGGCGGAAGAGAAGAGGGCGGAAGAGAAGAGGGCGGAGCGCCGGCCGGTGGTGCGCGACCATACCGGCGGCCGGGCCGAAGACCCCATCGCCATCGTGGGAATGGCCTGCCGCTTCCCCGCCGGGATCACCTCCCCCGAAGAGCTGTGGGAGTTCCTCGAGCAGGGTGGCGACGCCGTCACCGGCTTCCCGGTGGACCGTGAATGGGACGTGGCGGGCATCTATCACCCCGACCCGGAGCACATGGGCACCTCCTACACCCGTTCCGGAGCCTTCATCGGCGATGTCGCCGACTTCGACGCGGATTTCTTCGGCATTTCACCCCGCGAGGCCGTGGCGATGGACCCGCAGCAGCGGCTGCTGCTGGAAGTGGCCTGGGAAGCGGTGGAGCGGACCGGAATAGCACCGCACACCCTGCGCGGGAGTTCCACCGGGGTCTTCATCGGCACCAATGAGCAGGACTATCTGTCGCGCTTCTTCCAGCCCCCCGAGGAGAGCGAGGGATTCCTCATCTCCGGCAACGCGGCGAGCGTCCTGTCCGGCCGCGTCTCCTATGTGCTGGGCCTCCAGGGCCCGTCGGTGAGCGTGGACACCGCGTGCTCCTCCTCCCTCGTGGCCCTGCACCAGGCGTGCCGGTCGCTGCGCGACGGGGAGTGCGACCTGGCGCTCGGCGGGGGAGTGGCGCTGATGTCCTCGCCCGGCGCCTTCATCGACTTCGCCCGCAAACGGGTGCACGCGGCCGACGGCAGGTGCAAGGCGTACGCGGACACCGCCGACGGCACCGGCTGGGGCGAGGGAGCGGGGGTCCTCGTACTGGAGCGGCTGGCCGACGCCCGCCGCGCCGGACACCGTGTCCTCGCCCTGATCCGCGGCACCGCGGTGAACCAGGACGGCGCCTCCAACGGGCTCTCCGCGCCCAACGGGCCCTCCCAGGAACGGGTCATACGGCAGGCGCTCGCCGACGGTGGGCTGGCGCCGGGCCAGGTGGACGCGGTCGACGGCCATGGCACCGGCACACCCCTCGGCGACACCATCGAGGCGCAGGCGCTGCTGGCCACCTACGGCCGCGGCCGGGACGGGGACCGGCCGCTGTGGCTGGGGTCGATCAAGTCCAACATCGGGCACACCCAGGCGGCCTCCGGCGTCGCCGGCCTCATCAAGATGGTCAAGGCCATGGAGCACCGGTGGCTGCCGAAGACCCTGCATGCCGACACCCCCTCCCGGCGGGTCCCGTGGGACTCGGGCGCGGTGCGGGTGCTGGACAGCGGCCGCGCCTGGCCCGAGGGCGAGGAGCCTATGCGGGCCGGCGTGTCGTCCTTCGGCGTCTCCGGGACCAACGCCCACCTCGTCGTCGAGCAGCCCCCCGTGGTGACCGCCGCGGAGCCCACGACCGACGCCGACCCCGCGCCCGCCACCGCGGTGCCGTGGGTGCTGTCCGCCCGGTCCGCCGACGCCCTGCGGGAACAGGCCGGGCGGCTGCGGACCACGGTGGCGCGGAACACCGCGGCCTCCGTCACCGACATCGGAGCGGCCCTGGCCACCACCCGCTCGCCCTTCACCCACCGGGCGGTGCTCGTCGGATCGGACCGGGAGACCTTCGAGGATCTCCTCGCCGCCGTCGAGCGGGGCGAGACCGCCGAGAACGCGGTAACCGGCGCCGCCCGCCCCGGCCTCGGCCGCCCCGTGTTCGTCTTCCCCGGACAGGGCGCCCAGTGGACCGGGATGGGCGCCGACCTCCTCGACTGGTCGCCCGCCTTCGCCCGCGCTCTCCGCGCGGTCGACGCCGCCTTCGCGCCCCTGGTGACCTGGTCGGTGGAGGACATCCTGCGGCAGCGCCCCGGCGCGCCGTCGCTGGACGAGCCCGAAGTGCTCCAGCCGGTGTCGTTCGCGGTGTCGGTGGCCCTGGCCGAGCTGTGGCGGGCCCACGGTGTGGAACCGGCCGCCGTGCTCGGCCACTCCCAGGGCGAGGTGGCCGCCGCCGTGGTCGCCGGGGCCCTCGGCCTGGAGGACGCCGCCCTGATCATGGTCCTCCGCACCCGGGCCCTGATGCGGCTGCTCGGCAACGGAGCCATGGCGGCGGTGGACCTGCCCCTGGACGAGGTGGAGCGCCGGATCGGCGACTACGACGGCGAGATCTCCGTCGCGGCCGTCAACGGCCCCACCCAGATCACCGTCTCCGGCACCCCCGGGGCCGTGGACACCCTGCTGGAGGAGGTGCGCGCGGAAGGCGTCCGGGTGCGCAAGATCCGCGGCGCCGCCGCCGCGGGCCACTCCGCGCAGGTCGAGGCGTTGCGCGAGGAACTGGTCTCGGGGCTGGCCACCGTGACGCCGCGTGCGACGCATGTCCCGTTCTACTCCTCGGTGACCGGGGAGCCGGTGGACACCGCGCGGCTGGACGCCGGGTACTGGTACGACAACGCCCGCCGGACCGTGCGCTTCGACCTGGCCGTACGGGCCGCGATGGCCGAGGGGCACACGGCGTTCGTGGAGGCCGGTCCGCATCCGCTCCTCACCGCGGCCGTCCAGGACCTGGCGTTCGACGCCCAGGTTCCGGCGGTGGCCGGCGGCTCGCTGCGCCGGAACGAGGACGGCCCCATGTGCTTCCGGCGCGCCGCGGCCGAGTTCTACGCGGCCGGGGTCGACGTCGACTGGAGTACGGCCTTCCCCGACCCGCCCCGCATCCGCGTGGACCTGCCCACCTACCCCTTCCAGCGACGGCGCTTCTGGCTCAGGGCCGCGGCAGCCGGTCCGGCACCGGCGGCAGGCCCGCCGCCCGCCGCCGCGGACCCGGCACGGGACTCCTTCTGGCGCGCCGTCGAGGACGAGGACCTCACCGCGCTCACCGGTGTCCTCGGCATGGCAGGCGACGGCCGGGCCGCCGCGCTCGCGGACGTCCTCCCGGCCATGGCCACCTGGCACCGGCGCCACCGTACCGGCGACTGGCGCTACCGGATCGCCTGGGAGCCCCTCGGGCCGACGCGCCCGGACCCCGCGGGCGACCGCGGCCCCTGGCTCGTGGCTGTACCGGCGGAACACGCCGAACACGCCGTCACCCGGGCCGTGGTGGACGCGGTGCGCGGGCACACCGAGACGGTGCTGACCCTGTCGGTCGAGGCCAAGGACGATCGGGCGTCCCTCATGGACCGGATCCATGACCTCCTCCCCGGCCAGCCGCTCTCCGGGGCGGTGTCCCTCCTCGCGCTGGACGACGACACGCCGTCCGAGACCGCCCCCGGCGTCCCCGCGGGCACCGCGCACACCGCCGCGCTGATGCAGGCGCTCGGGGACGCGGGGACGGACGTGCCCCTGTGGCTGATCACGCGGGGCGCCGTCGCCACCGGCGACGGTGCCCCGGTGACCCACCCGGTCCAGGCACAGACCTGGGCCCTGGGCCGGGTGCTCGCCCTGGAGCACCCCGACCGGTGGGGCGGTGTGATCGACCTGCCCGCCGAGCCGGGTCCGGCCGCGGTGCGCGCCCTCACCGCCCTGCTCGCCGGCGGCGACGACGATCAGCTCGCCGTCCGGGACGCCGGTGTGTTCACCCGCCGCCTGACACGCGCGGCGGACGCCGCACCGGGCACCGCCGGATGGCGCCCGGACCCCGACGGCACGGTCCTCATCACCGGTGGCACCGGTGCGCTGGCCGGTCATGTCGCCACCTGGCTGGCCGACCAGGGCGCCGGACACCTGATGCTCGCCGGCCGGCGCGGCCCCGAGGCGCCGGGCGTGGCGGAACGCGTGGCCGAGCTCAGGGCGCGCGGCACCGAGGTCACCGTGGTCGCCTGCGACGTGCGCGACCGGGACGCGGTACGCGACCTGCTCGCCGCCGTCCCCGGGCGCCACCCGCTCACCGCCGTCGTGCACTGCGCGGGGATCGGCCGCCTTCAGGCCCTGGCCGACACCACACCACAGGACTTCTCCGACGTCTTCGCCGCGAAGGCCGAGGGCGCGCGCCATCTGCACGAACTCACCGAGGAGATGGGCATCAGCCTGGACGCCTTCATCCTCTTCTCGGCCGTCTCCGCGGTGTGGGGCGTCGGCCGCCAGGGCCACTACGGGGCGGCCAACGCCTATCTGCTCGCGCTCGCGGAGCACCGCCGGAGCCGGGGCCTCGCCGCCACCGCGCTCGCCTGGACCGGCTGGACCGGGGGCGGTATGGCCGTGGAGGACGCCTCGCAGGAGACCCTGCGGCGGCACGGCCTGCCCGACGGCGCCTTCGACCGCCTCGGCATGACCAAGGAGGAGGCCGCCGCCGAGACCGGAGAGCTCTGGGGGCTGCGCGGCATCGACCCGCGGACCCAGCTGGAGGTCCTGCGCACGGCTCTGGACCGCGGCGACGCGGTCACCGTGGTGGCCGACGTGGACTGGGAACGGTTCACCACCGGATACGCGTCCGCGCGCCGACGGCCGCTGCTCGCCGGGATCCCGGAGGCACGGGCGCTGATGGAGCGCCTCGACGCCCCGGCCGCCGAACCGACCGGTGAGGGCGACGGCTCCGGCGCGCCGCAGACGCCCGAGGACTGGCAGCGCGGCCTGACCTCCGTCACCCCGGAGGAGCAGCGGGCCCGGGTCCTGGAGCTGGTCCGCGACCGGCTCGCCGAGGTCCTGGGGCACGGCTCGCCCGAGGACGTCGACCCCGACCGCCCGTTCCTCGAGATGGGCCTGGACTCCGTCTCGGCGGTCCAGCTGCGCAACCGCCTCGGCACCGCGGTGGGTCTGCGGCTGCCCGCGACCATCGCCTTCAACCACCCGACCCCGCGAGAACTCGCCGGATACGTATGGTCCAACGTGGCGCCGCCCGCCGCCGAGGTTGACGGCGCCGCGACGGAGGGCACCCCCGCCGAAGCCCCCGCGGCCGCCCCCACCACGGCGTCCGACGACACCCTGGTCCAGCTCTACAACTACGCCTGCGCCCACGGCCACGTGGACGAGGCGGTGAGGATGCTGCATGTCGCGGGACAGCTGCGCCCCACCTACTCCGCCCCGGACGAGCCGGCCTCCCGCCCCGGCCCGGTGCGTCTGGCGGAGGGCCCGGACCGGCCCTCGCTCATCTGCCTCACCCCCTATGTCGCACCCGCGGGCGCCCACCAGTACGCGCGCTTCGCCGCGCCCTTCCGGGGCGTCAGGGATCTGTGGGCGCTCTCCCACCCCGGTTTCGCCAAGGGCGAGCCGCTCCCCGCAGACCTCGGCACGCTCTTCACCACCCAGGCGCGGACGGTGCTCGACACCGCGGGGGACACGCCGTTCGTCCTGCTCGGCTACTCCTCCGGTGG
This sequence comes from Streptomyces iranensis, assembly GCF_017874715.1. Lineage (GTDB taxonomy): Bacteria > Actinomycetota > Actinomycetes > Streptomycetales > Streptomycetaceae > Streptomyces > Streptomyces iranensis. Next base: position 40,103 of record NZ_JAGGLR010000042.1, read on the forward strand.
CTGGGTCGCCCACGGCACCGCGGCACGGCTCGAGGAGCTCGGCCGGCCGCCCGCCGCGGTGGTGATGCTGGACAGCTTCAGCCTGCGCCACCGCGAGGACAACCGGGTCTTCTCCACGATGATGAACCAGCACCACGAGCGGGAGGGGGACCTGGAGGTCCCGCCCGAGGAGCTCACGGCCATGGGCCGCTACCTGCCGATGTTCCACCAGTGGAGCGACATCCCCGCCCTCTCCGTACCCACCCTGCTGGTACGGGCCGAGGAGCAGGCCGTGCTCAACCCCGCGACCGGGGCCGTCACACCGCCGCCGGAGCACGTGGACATCACGGTTCCGACCCCCGGCAACCACTACTCGATGATGCAGGAACACGCCCCGCGCACCGCCGAGGCCGTCCGGACATGGCTGGCGGACACCTTCGCCACCCGATGAGCCCGCACCCGGTCCGCGCCCTGTCGTCCGCAGTACGTGAACGCAGCACATGAACGCCGTACGTGAACGCAGCATGTGAATGAGGAGCCTCTTTCATGGTCAAATCCCTCTACGAGCTCGGTGAACTGCCCCCGCTGGGCGAGGTCCCCCAGCAGATGTACGCCTCCCTCATCCGCCAGGATCGCTTCGGAGAGCCGGTCAAGGCCTTCCGCACCGAGGTGGTCGACGTCCCCGCCGTCGGACCCGGCCAGGTGCTGGTCTACGTGATGGCCGCGGGCATCAACTACAACAACGTCTGGGCCGCGAGCGGCCAGCCCGTCGACGTCATCGCCGCACGGCAGAAGTTCGGTCTCCCCGAGGACTTCCACATCGGCGGTTCGGAGGGCTCCGGGGTGGTGTGGGCGGTCGGCCCCGGCGTCCGCCACGTCCGGCCCGGAGACCAGGTGGTCCTCTCCGGAGGGCAGTGGGACGAGACGGCGGAGGACATCCGCCTCAGCGGTGAGCCCCCGTTCTCCAGCTCCGCCCTGGCCTGGGGGTATGAGACCAACTACGGTTCCTTCGCCCAGTTCTGCCTGGTCAACGAGGTCCAGTGCCACCCCAAGCCGGAGAACCTCTCCTGGGAGGCGGCGGCCTGCTTCATGCTCTCGGCGCCCACCGCGTACCGCCAGCTCTTCGGCTGGCCGGGCAATACGGTGCGCCCCGGCGACCCGGTGCTCATCTGGGGCGGCGCGGGCGGCCTCGGCTCCAGCGCCATCCAGCTGACCCGGATGGTCGGCGGCATCCCCATCGCCGTGGTGTCCGACGACCGGCGTGCCGAGTTCTGCCTCGAACTCGGCGCCCGGGGTGTCATCAACCGCAATGACTTCGACCACTGGGGCCGGCTCCCGGACGCGGACGACGAGGAGGGCATGGCCCGCTTCCTGCGCGGTGCGCGGGCCTTCGGCAAGAAGATCTGGGAGATCCTCGGCGAGCGCGCCTCACCGACGATCGTCTTCGAGCACAGCGGCCAGGCGACCCTGCCCACCTCCGTCTATCTGTGCGCCACCGGCGGCATGGTGGTGATCTGCGGCGGCACCTCCGGCTACAACGGCGACATCGACCTGCGCCACCTCTGGATGCGGTCCAAGCGGCTCCAGGGCTCGCACGGCGCCAACACCCGGGAGTTCCGCGAGGTGACCAAGCTGGTGAGCGAGGGCGTCCTCGACCCCTGCCTCACCCGCTGCGACGACTTCGAGGGAGTCGGCCGGCTGCATCAGCTGATGCACGACAACACCCACCCCGGCGGCAACATGTCCGTCCTCGTCAACGCCCCCGAGCGCGGCATGAACACTCTGCCTGCCTGATCGGGCCACCCATACGCCCAGGAGAACACCGTGCACCAACCCCCTCACGCCGCCGAGCGGCCGGCACCGGGGCCGGGGGCTGCGCCCGCCGCCCGCACCGTCCATCCGCTCGAGATGGCGAACGGCACCAGACTGTGGCTTGTCACCGGATACGGACCGGTGCGCCAGGCGCTTTCGGACCCCCGGTTCGCCAAGGACTCCTGGGAGATCATGCGGATCCTGCGGGACCGCCGGATCCAGGCCCATCAGGAGATCTTCAGCCAGGCGCTCAGCCATCACATGCTCAACACCGATCCGCCCGAGCACCACCGGCTGCGGCACATGGTGAACAAGGGCTTCACCCTGCGCCGGGTGCAGCGGCTGCGGCCCCGTATCGAGCAGATCACCGATCAACTGCTGGACGCCGTCCAGGGACAGGACTCGGTCGACCTCATCGAGGCCCTGGCCTTCCCACTGCCCATCACCGTGATCTGCGAACTGCTCGGCGTGCCCGAGGAGGACCGGCGCACCTTCAGATCCTGGACCAACGCCTTCGTCCTGGCGGTCGAGCCCGAGGTCTTCAGGGACGCGAGCGTCGCCATGAACGCGTACATCCGTGAGCTGGTGGCCGCCAAACGCGCGGCGCCCGGGGACGACATGATCTCCGCCCTCGCCACCGAGGACAGCGAGTCGGCGCTGGACGACGAGGAAATCGCGGCCATGGCCGTACTGCTGCTCGCGGCCGGTCATGAGACCACCGTGAACCTCATCGGCAACGGCGCACTGGCCTTGGTGACCCACCCCGGTCAGTTCGCCGCCCTGCGCGCCGACCGCTCCCTGCTGCCCGGAGCCATCGAGGAGTTCCTGCGCTTCGAGAGCCCGGTCAACCAGGCGACCATGCGCTTCACCAAGGAACCGGTCGAGATCGGCGGCGTGCTCATCCCCGAGGACGAGTTCGTGATGGTCAACGTCGACTCCGCCAACCACGACCCCGAGCGGTTCCCCCAGCCCGGCCGGCTGGATCTGAAGCGGGACGCCCGGGGCCATGTCTCCTTCGGGCACGGCATCCACTTCTGCCTCGGCGCGCCGCTGGCCCGGCTGGAGGCCGAAGTCGTCTTCACCAAGCTGCTCGACTGCTTCGAGACGATCGAACTCGCCACTCCGGTGGCACAGCTGGAATGGCGCAGCAGCACTCTGATGCGCGGTCTGGAAAGCCTGCCGCTGCGCATGGCATAAGCCGGAACATGGACAACTCGCCATTACCGGTGGGGCGTTGTTGGCAGCATGTGTCCGAAACTCTTGAGTCCCTTGATCGGCCGCACGTAATGTCCTGAGGCGTCGGCCCCAACAAATGTGAAGAAGGCAGAGGAAGAGCATATGAGCGCACTTGTGCAGGAGCGCCGCGATGACATCAAGGAAATCGTCTGCGACATCCTTGAAATCGATCCGGAGGAATTGAAGGACAGCAGCCTTCTGAAGGAGGACCACGACGCCGACTCCCTGCGGGCCATCGAGATCCTGGCCGCCCTGGAGAAGACGTTCGGAATCTCCATCGACCAGGCGGAGATGTCGCGCATGGTGAATCTCGACGGCATTTACGCGGTGGTCTCCGAGGCGAGCGACAAGTAAGAGCGGAACGGGACTTCGATCGGCCGGCCGGGAGTTGAGGAGAGAGCGGGATCATGCGGACTGAGGCCCCTCACCGAGTCGTCGTCACCGGTATGGGAGCGATATCCAGTATCGGCATCGGAACGGCTGACTTTCTCACCGGGCTGCGCTCCGGGCGCAGCGCGGTGCGGCCCATCACGGCGTTCGACACCGAGGGATTCGCCCACGCCATGGGGTGCGAGGTGACGGGCTTCGCCCCCGAGGACCACATCCGCAACGTCCCCCTGCACACGCTGGGCCGGGCGGGCCAGTTCTCGGTGTCGGCCGCCCGGATGGCCGTCGAGGACGCCGGGCTGGACGAGGCGGACCTGCGGGCCCGCCGGGGCCTGACCGCGATCGGCACCACCGACGGCGAGGCCAGGGACATGGACCGGCTGGTCGAGACCGAGGTGTCGAAGGGGCCCGAGGCGATGGACCCGGTGGTGGCCGAGCGGGTCACCGCGGGCCGGCTGTCGTCGGCGGTGGCGCGCGAGTTGGGCCTGCGCTCGGTGGAGGCGGTCACCCTGCCCACCGCCTGCGCCGCCGGGAACTACGCCATCGGCTACGGGTACGACGCCATCAGCTCCGGGGACGTGGACTACGCGCTGTGCGGCGGCGCCGACGCGCTCTGCCGCAAGACGTTCACCGGCTTCTACCGGATCGGGACCATCGCGCCCGAGAAGTGCCGGCCTTTCGACAGGGACCGCCAGGGAATACTCACCGGCGAGGGCGCAGGCGTTCTGGTCCTGGAGAATCTGGAGTCCGCCCGGGTGCGGGGCGCGCGCATCCACGCCGAAGTGCTCGGGTTCGCCTTGAACTGCGATGCGCATCACCCGGTCGCACCCGATGAGGACAGCGTGGCCGACTGTATGCGGCTCGCGCTGGAGAATGCCGGAGTGGGGCCCGGAGACATCGACTTCATCTCCGCCCACGGCACCGGGACCTGGGCCAACGACGTGACCGAGGCCGCCGCCGTGCGCCGGGTGTTCGGGGCGGACACGGCCCCGCGCACGATTTCCATGAAATCGATGCTCGGTCACAGCATGGGAGCCGCGAGCGCGCTGGCCTCGATCGGCTGTGTGCTCGCCATCGTCGAAGGGTTCATCCCGCCCACGATCAACCATGTCGAGACCGACCCCGAATGCGGCCTCGACTGTGTGCCCAATGAGGCCGTCGCCGCCAAACCGAGAGTCGTGCAGAACAACGGCCTCGCCTTCGGAGGAAACAACGCTGTGCTGATCTTGGGCAAATACGAGGAGGAACAGACGTGGCACGGGTGAACGACCGCACGCGACGGTCCCGATGAACTGGGCGATAACCGGCACCGGTGCGGTGGCCAGCATCGGGAGGGACACCGACGAGGTCTTCGACGCCCTCTGCGCGGGTCGCAGTGGACGCGCCCTGCTGCGCGGCTTCGACAGCCGCGCCTACCGGGCCGCACACGCCTACGAGATCGACGACCGCCCCGCGGACGGCGCCGATGTGCCGGCCCGCGCGACCGCCTGGCTGCTGCGGGCGGTGGCCGAGGCACTGCGCGACGCCGGTCTTGACGAGGACCTCTCCGGCACCCCGGTGATCGTCGGCACCGGACTGCGGGAGCTGCGGTCCGTCGAGCTCAAGTGGTGCGAGTCCGCCGACTTCGACCTCGGCGGACTCCACTTCGGGACCGCGCTGCGCGAGCGCTTCGGGGCCACCTGGACCTACACGATCTCCAACGCGTGCTCGGCGTCCCTGCACGCCCTGGCCATGGGGAGCGACCTGCTCACCGCGGGCACCGCCGAGGCGGTGGTGGTGGCCGGTGTGGACACCATCACGGCGAGCATGTTCGGGCTGCTGGACCGGGTGCAGCTGGACCCCCCGGACCGGGTGCGGCCCTTCGACCAGAACCGCCGGGGCACCCTCATGGGCGACGGCGCCGCGGCCGTGGTGCTCACCCGGGAGGACCACCCCGCGGCCCGCCTGGCCAGGGGCCGGCTCCGGGCCGCGAGCATGAACTGCGACGCCTCCCACCCGACCGCACCCGATCCGGCCGGTATCGCCCAGGCCATCCGCCTGGCGCATGAGCAGGCCGGTATCAAGGCCGACGACGTCGATCTGGTCCTGCTGCACGGCACCGGAACCGCCCTCAACGACGAGGCGGAGGCCACGGCCCTGTGCGACGTCTTCGGCAGCGGGATCGGCCTGCCGCTGATGACGGCGGTGAAGTCCATGACCGGGCACACCTCGGGCGGATCCGGGCTGCTCGGCCTGATCGTCGCCGTCCGGGCGCTGGCCGCGGGCCGGGTCCCGCCGACCATCGCCCTGGACACCCCGGCCGGAGTCGCCGGGCGGTTCCGCTTCGCGACCGGGGCCACCCCGCCGGAGGAGCCGGAGCGGCTGCGGATCGCGCAGGTCGACGCGTTCGGCTTCGGCGGGGTCAACGCGGTCGCCATCGTGGAAGGAGTGGCCGCGTGACATCCGCATCTGACGCCGTCGTGACCGCATCTGACGCCGTCGTGACCGGCGTCGGCCTGGCGCTGCCGGGCGCCCGCCACACCGCGGACCTGCTGCGCACCACCCGGGAACCGGCCGAGCCGGTGGACCCCGGCACCCTGATCGGCCGCCGGGGCCTGCGCTACAAGGACCGGGCCACCCAGCTCGCCCTGTGCGCCGCACAGGACGTCCTGCGCTCATCCGGGCTGCTGCCGGCCGACGGCGAGGGCGGACTGACCGTTCCCGGGGACTCGGTCGGCGTCGCCGTCAGCTCCAACCTCGGCAACCTGGACACCGTCTGCGAGGTGGCCTCGGCCATCGCGGCGGAGACGACCTCGCGCATCAGCCCCATGGCGCTGCCCAACGCGTCGAGCAATGTGATCGCCTCATCGGTGGCGATGCAGCACGGGCTGCGCGGACCCAACCTGATGTTCTGCAACGGACCGACCTCGGGGCTCGACGCGGTGTACTGGGCCGCGGCCCTGGTGTCCGCCGGCCGGTGCGACCGGGTGGTCGTCATCGGCGTGGAGACCGCCAACGCCGTGGTGGAAGGGCTGCTCGGCGAGCCCGCGGAGCGACTGCTGGACGGCGCCGTCGCCCTGGTCGTCGAGAGCGGGCCGGCCGCCCGCGCCCGCGGCGCGCGGCCGATGGCCGCCCTGGGGCCGTACACCCGGCGGGGAAGTGTCCGGGCCGTGGTCGAGCGGGTGCTCCCCGGGGGACGCCCCGCCCCCGCCATCTGGTTCACCTCCCAGGAGCAGCCCCCGGCCCTCGCCACGCCCGGCTTCCCCGACGCGCCACGCCATGACCCGACCGGCGTGTTCGGGCGGGCCGACGGCGCCCTGGGCGTGCTCCAGTGCGCCGCCGCCGTCGGCCGGTTCGGCACCCACCCCAGCGGAACGGCGCTGATCACCACGGGTGACGACACCGATGACGCGGTCGCGGGCCTGCTGCTGCACTCCGCCCGGGAGGAACGCCCGTGAGCGTGGACCCCGGCCGGTACACCACCCCGGTACGCCAGAGCGGCGGCGACGCGGAGCAGCAGCCGGTGATCGTGCGGTGCGCCCGGCGGGCACTGGCCCCCGATCCGCTGCGGGTGCTGCTGCTGCACGGGCTGTGCAGCAACGCCGGTGTCTGGGACCCCTTCGTGCCGCTGGCCGACCCGCGGTGCGAGCTGTGGACCGCCGACCTGCCGTGGCGGGGCACCGGGGTGCACGGCTGGACCGGCCTCCCCGTCGAGACCTGGGCCGGTCGGGCGGTGGCCGCCGTACCGGGCGGGCCCGACGTCGTCATCGCGCACTCCTTCGGCACCAGCGCCGCGCTGACCTGGCTGGACCGGTGGAGCAGCGGCGGCGCGGACACCCGGGGGCCGAGCGCCGTGGTGCTCGTCTCCCCGCTGTACCGGGCCACGGCCGAGGAGTTCGACTGGAACTCGCTCGCCTACTACGTCAACAACTTCGACCGGATCCTCATCGAAGGCATGCACATGGGGCCCAGCAGGCGTCTCCCCGCGGAGCGCCGGCACACCATCGCCATGAAGATCCGCGATCTGGTCAGCCCCTACGGGTGGTTCCAGTTCTTCGGCACGTATCTGCGGATGCCGCAGATGCGCACCGAACGGATGACGATGCCGTTCCTCCTCGTCAGCGGCGGCGAGGACATGGTGGCCGCCCCCTCCGACGCGGAAGGGCTCGCCAAGTCGCTTCCCGACGCGTCCGTGCACGTCCTGCCGTGCCATGGACACTTCCCGATGGTCACGGCGGCCGAAGAGTTCGCCGACCTCACCAACACGTTCCTGCGGACCCGGCTGCCGGGCCCGCCGTCAGGATCCCCTCACCTCACCATGGAGCACAACCGATGACCACCGACACCGAGCCCGTGCTGGAACCGCTGCTCGCCAAGAGCACGCAGGTGGCCCTGCGGCCCCGGTACGAAGGCTCGAACATCTGCACCTGGATCGGGTTCAAGCATGTCAACTACCTGGTCGAGGAGGCCGTTCTCGAGCACTTCCGCAGCGCGGGGATGCCCGCCCGTGCCCTGTTCGAGGACTACGGCCTGGGTCTGGACCTCGTCGGCCTGGACACCCGCATCCTGCACGCCCTGCACATGGACGACCTCGTGGAGACCCGGGTCGAACCGGCGGCCAAGGACACCGACGACGTCCTCCGCTTCCGGGTCACACTGACCCTGGAGCGGGGCGGGCAGCGGCTCAAGGCGGCCACCTCCAAGGTCGCGGTCTCCCTGCGGCGCAGCGACTTCCTGCCCGCCGAGGGCGAGCCGCCGGCCGAACTGGCCCGGTTCGTGGTGTCCAGGCTGGGCACCGGGCAGGCGCAGTCACCCCCCGCGGCCGTGCCCGCCGACGACCGCGCGCTCTCCCTCGGCCGGGGCACGACCGGCGCCGACCCGGTGCTGGAGCAGCTGACCGCCGGGGAGAACGCCTTCGGCTGGAAGTGGCGCATCCCGTACCCGTACTGCCACTTCAGCGAGCGCATCCAGATGTCCGGCTATCTGCGCCAGATGGAGGAGGTGGTCGACCTCTTCCTGGCCGACCGGGGCATCTCCATCAAGCAGCTGCTCGAGGACCGCAAGTGGATACCCGTCGTCCCGCACTCCTCCATCCACGTCCTCGACGAGGCGCTGATGGAGGAGGACCTCTACACCGTCTACACGGTCGAGGACGTGTTCAAGGACTTCACCTACACCTCCCGCCTGGACTGCTACGTGGTGCGTGAGGGCCGGCTCGTGCGGACCGCCACCGGCACCATCACCCACGGCTACGCGGAGATCGAGAGCCGCCACGACTGGTCCCTGGTCACCTTCGACGACCGCGTCCTGCGTGCCCTCGGTGGCGAACCGGCCGCCGGCTGACGGCCGGGGCACGGACGGACGCTGACGGACCGGACGCCGATGGACCCGGAGACATCCCTGCCATGAACGAATACCTGCTGATCGAGAGCGGCGGCCCGCCGGCCGGTCCGGGCAGTCACCGGTTCACCGGCGACGCCGCCCAACTGGTGCGGGAGGGCGAGGACGTCGTGCTGTTCCTGGTCGAGAACGGCGTGGCCGGGGCGGTGCGGGGAGCCATGCCCGAACTCGACGCCCTGCTGGGAAACGGCGGCCGGCTGTGGGTGGACGCGTTCTCCCTGCGCCAGCGGGCCGTTGACGCCGAGGATCTGGTGCCCGGCGCCCGGCTGGTGGAGATGCGAGACGTGGCGCGGAAGCTGCTGAGCCCCGCGGTGCGGATGGTGTGGCACTGACATGGTCTTCGCCGTCCGACACACCGATGTGATGCTGAAACTGCTGGGCGCGCCCCACCGCACCGATCTGGTGACCAGCGCGCTCCGGCTGGCCCAGGCCCTGCTGGACGAGGGCGCCGCCGTACAGGTCTGGGCCTGCGGCGACGCCACCGCGCTCACCTGCGCCGCCTTCGGCGACAGCAAACCCGTCAACGTCGCCGAGCGCACGGTGGACCACCCCTCCACCGGCACGGTGATACGGGAGCTGCTCACCGCCTACCCCGAGCGCCTGGACTGGTACGTCTGCCGCTTCTGCTGTGCGGAGCGCGGCAGGTCCGAGCAGATCACCGAGGTGCTCAAGCGCCCGCCGAGCCAGTTCTGGCAGCACGTACGGGCCACCGACAAGGTCGTGGCGATGGGGGTCTGCTGAACCGTGGCCACGACCGACAACACCCTGCTGATCATCGAGCGCGCCCATCGGGGCGCGGTCGAGACCCAGTTCGCCGACACCCTGTTCTTCGTCCGTGAGCTGCACCGGCAGAGCGGAGGCCTCCATGTGGTGCTGCGCGGTCTCGCAGCCTCGTACGCGGTGGACACCACGTATGAGGCGGCCCTGCGCATCGCCGGGCGAACGCTCGACACGCTCCCCGACCCGCGCCGGCTGCTCCGGCAACTCCTCGACGACGGCGCCACCGTGTTCGTGGAGGAGGCCGATCTGTCCGCGCTGGGCGCCCGCGCGCGGGAGCGATTGCTCCCCGGAGTGCGCCGCGTGGCCGGGGCCGAGCTGGTGAGCCGCTGGTCCGACTACGCACGGGTGTGGTTCTTCTGACCTCCGCCCGCGCCCACCCCCACCCCCATCCGCCTCCCGCCCGCGCCCGAAGGAAACAACCGTCCATGGTCTCCACCGACACGGCCGCCGGTCCGGTCATCTCCGCCTGGTCCGCGATCTCCCCGCTCGGGCTGGGCAGCACCGAGTTCTCCCGGGGGCTGGGCTCCGGCCGCCGGGCCGCGGTCCGGCTGGACCGCGAGGAGTGGCAGGTGCCGTATCGGGAGGCGTGCCTGGTCCCCGGCTTCGACATCCGGGGGCTGCTGGGCCGCAAGGGCACCCGCTCGATGGACCGGATCACCGGCCTGGCCGTGGTCGCCCTCGGCCGGCTGCTCGCCACCGGCGACGCCGTTCGGCTGCCGGGGATCGACGAGGACACCGGCCTGGTGCTGGGCACCAGCACCGGAAGCGCCCAGAGCATGATGAACTTCACCCGGGACTCCCTGGTGGGGGACCGCCCCTATCTGGTCGACCCGGCGCGCTTCCCCAACACCGTGATGAACTGCGCCGCCGGACAGTCGGCCATCTGGCACCGCCTCAAGGGCCCCAACACCACGATCGCCGGGGGCAGGGCCACCGGACTGCTGGCCCTGCGGTACGCGCTGCGGCTGCACCGGGCGGGCCGCGCGCGGACCCTGCTGTGCGGCGCGGTCGAGGAGTTCTCCACGGCCCGCGCCTGGCTCGCCTGGCACGCGCGCGGAGTCACCGGTGACGACGGGCGGCACGACGCCGTACTCGGCGAGGGCGCCGCGGTGTGGCTGCTCGAGGACGCCGAGGACGCCCGGGTCCACGGCCGGCGCGGTATCGCGGAGGTCATGGGGCTGGAGTTCGGCTTCGCCGAGGACCACTCGGCGATCCGGCCGGTGCTGGCGGACTGTCTGCGCCGGCTGCTGGAGCGGTCGGGCCTCGCCGCGGACGGCATCGACGCCCTCGCCGACACCCAGTTGGCCGGGCCCGACGGCGACGCGGAGCGCGCCGCCGTCGCCGAGGTGCTCGGCACCCGCCTTCCGCCCCGGGTGGCCTGCGCCGATTCCATCGGCGACACGTTCGCGGCATCCGCAGCCTTCCAGATCGCCGCGGTGCTCGCCCGCGCCGGATCCGGGGAGTCCGATGCCGGGGCCCGGACCGTCCTGATCACTTCCGCCGAGGCCAACGGCATGGTCGGAGCCGCCCTGCTGAGGCTCGCGGGTTCCTGACCCCGTGCGCCATGTCCGATGGCGAACCTCAACCGATGGCGAACCGCAATTCGATGGCGACCCGCAACCGATGGAGAGGCGAGGCACGATGCCCGACACCCAACCGACCCCCCTCGACCTGGAGGAGCTGCGGCGCACCATCGCCGAGGTGTTCTGCGTGGACCCGGGCGAGGTGACCGACGAGACCCGCTTCGTGGAGGATCTGGGCGGCGATTCGCTGCTGGCGCTCGAGGTGATCGTCGCCCTGGAGAAGAAGTACTCCGTGCGGTTCGCGGAGTCGGATGTGCGCGGGCTGACCACGCTGCCACGGACCTACGACGTGCTCGCGGACAAGCTCGGAGCCCGGGGATGAGCCGGGTGTGCACTCCGGTGGCGGGCCGGATCGAGCACGGCACGGCCCCGGACGGGACCACGCGCGTATCGATGACCGTCGGGCCCGAGGAGCCGGTGTTCCCCGGCCACTACCCCGGATTCCCGATCTTCCCCGGCGTCTGTGTCATCGAGTTCCTGCACCGCGGAGCGCTGGCCACGGTCCCGGAACCGGACCGCGCCTGGGCGCTGTCCGGCATCGAGAGCGCGCGGTTCATGAACCCCGTCCTCCCGGGCGATACGCTCACCGCCGAGCTGACCTGGCGCCGCGACGGCGCGGGCGGACGCTGCTCCGCCTCGGTCACCGGCCCGCGCGGCACCATCGCCCGGATCGCCCTCCGCTTCGAGGACGAGGGGGCGCGGTGACCGAGATGTCCGCCGGTGTCGCCGAACTCAAACGACGGCTTCCGCACCGCCATCCGATGCTGCTGCTCGACCGGGTCGTCCGGGTGGAGCCCGGCGCGCGGCTCATCGCACGCAAGGCCGTCACCTGCAACGAGCCCTGGTACGAGCGCCTCGCCGACGACGCGGCCGAAAGGGACCACGACTACCCGGTGGTGCTGCTCGTCGAGTCCTGCTGCCAGGCCGCCGGTCTCCTCGCCACCTGGGACGCCCCGGTCCCCGACGCGCGGGGCGATCGCGTGATGCTGTTCGGCGGCATCTCAGGGGTCCGGTTCACCGGGCGGGTGCGTCCGGGCGATGTGGTGGAACACCAGGTGCGGCAGACCCGGAGCTTCGCGGACACCGTGATCTTCGAGGGGCGGAGCACGGTCGGGGACGAGACCGTCATGGAGATCGAACAGCTGGTCATCGCGTTCCGGCCGGGAGCCGGGCTGGCCACGGCCACCCCGGCCACGGCGGACCGGGCTCGAGGGGGGCGGACGACATGACCGGCACCGACAACCGGGTGGCCGTGGTCACCGGTGGTACGCGAGGCATCGGACGGGCCACGGTGCTGCGCCTGGCGCGCGAGGGGTACGACGTGGCGTTCTGCCATGCCTCACCCGATCCGGAGCCCGGCGCACTGCTGGCGAAGGAGGTCGAGGAGCTGGACCGGCGGGCGATGGCCCTGCGGACCGATGTCTCGGACGCGGACGAGGTCCGCCGGTTCATGGTCGCCGTTCAGGAGGAGTTCGGCCCCATCGACGTCACGGTCACCTCCGCGGGCATCGTCCGCGACAATCCGCTGCTGCTCATGAAGGACGAGGAGTGGCACCAGGTCCTGGACACCAACCTCGACGGCACCTACCACGTGTGCCGCGCGGCCGTCTTCGAGATGATGAAGCGCCGACGGGGCTGCATCGTCAACATCTCCTCGGTCGCCGGGGTCCACGGACACCCCACCCAGACCAACTACTCGGCCTCCAAGGCCGGGATCATCGGGTTCACCAAGGCGCTGGCCAAGGAGGTCGGCAGGTACGGCATCCGCGCCAACGTGGTGGCACCCGGATTCATCGAGACCGACATGACCGCCGCGCTGGCCGACAGCGCCCGCGCGGACGCCGCGAAGAAGATCCCGCTGCAGCGCTTCGGACGCCCCGAAGAGGTCGCGGACATGGTCGCGTACCTGGCCTCGGCCGAGTACGTGACCGGAAGCGTGCTGCAGATCGACGGCGGCATCGTCATCTGAGGAAAGGCCGGCCATGCCCCGGAGGGACCGTACGCCCCGCTTCTACTTCTCCCTGCGCAGCCCGTACTCCTGGCTCGCCTACCGCCAACTGCGCGATGAACACCCGGAGGTGGCCGACGCCATCACCTGGCGGCCCTTCTGGGAGCCGGACGCCCGCAGCCTGCTGATGCTGGAAAAGGCGGGCGGCGGCTTCCCGTACGTCGGCATGTCCCGCGCCAAGCACCTCTACATCCTCCAGGACGTGCGCCGGCTGTGCTCCGAGCGCGGGCTCGAGCCCGCGTGGCCGGTCGACCGGGACCCGGTGTGGGAGGTCCCGCATCTGGCCCATCTCGCGGCGGTGGACGAGGGGAAGGGCCCGGAGTTCATCGAACGCCTCTACCGGGCCCGCTGGGAGGAGGGCAGGGACATCTGCGCCCCCGCCACCATCGCGGAGGTGGCCGCCGAACTGGGGCTGCCCAAGGGCCGTCTGGCGGGCGCCGCGGACGACGACGAACTGCGGGAACGCGGGGTCGAGGCGCTGCTGCGGGTCGACGCGGACGGCGTGTTCGGCGTGCCGTTCTTCATCCATGGCTTCCACAAGTTCTGGGGTGTGGACCGGCTCGCCCCGTTCATCGCGTCGGTGACGGACGCCACGCCGGGGCGGCCGGACACCGGATCGTCGGACACCGGGCCGTCGGACACCGGATCGTCGGACAGCGCACCGTCCGCCGTGGCGCCGGGCCGGGGCGGAGACCAGGGGCACGCGGGCGGCTGCGGCTGACCGCGACCCGACGATCGGCGAAGAGGAACCGATGAAGGAACAGAACCTTGGCTCGGCGGCGGCGGTCCACTACTGGGCCCGAACCACCAGGGACACCACCGCCATCGTGTACGAGTCCACTCGGATCAGCTACGGGACGCTGTCCGCCCGGGTGCGATCGCTGGCGCCGGCCCTGTCCGACGGCGGGGTGCGCGCGGGCGACCGGATCGCCTTCCTGGGGCGCAACGGCCCGGTGCTGCTGGCGGCGGCGCTGGCCGCGGCCCACCTCGGAGCCGTCTTCGTGCCGCTCAACGTCCGGTTGGCCGGAAGCGAGGTGGCGTACCTCCTCGGCGACTGCCGCCCCCACACCCTCATCGCCGAGGACGCCAACCGGCCCCTGATCGACGGCATCGCGGACACCGTATCCGTCCAGCGGTTCCTGCTCGCCGACAGCGGCCCCGCCGCTGCCGAGGCGCACCCCCGCTGGGAACCACTGCCGATGCCGGAGGCGGTGGAGACGGCGGAGCCGCCGGAAACGGCGGACGCCGCGCCGCCGGTCGCGGTCCGGCCCACCGACCCCGCGGTCATCATGTACACCTCGGGCACCACAGGGCGGCCCAAGGGCGCGGTGCTCACCCACGGCAATCTGTGGTGGAACCACGTCAACACCGCCGCCGTGATCCGCACCCGGCTGGGCGACCCCACCCTGGTGCTCGCGCCCATGTTCCACATCGCCGGGCTCAGCGGCTTCACCCTGGGCTCCCTCTGTTACGGCGGCACCCTGGTGATCCGGCGCTCCTTCTCTCCCGAGCAGTGCCTGGAGGACCTGGTCGAACACCGGGTGGCCAATCTCATCGCGGTGCCGACGATGTTCGCGGCCATCGCCGCGACGGCCGGTTTCCCGCGCGCCGACCTCTCCGCGCTGCGCGCCGCGATCGTCGGCGGGGCCCCGGTGCCGCCCGCCCTGGTCCGCGACTACCTCGCCCACGGCATCCCCCTGCACCAGGCGTGGGGGATGACCGAGACCGCGCCGCTGGCCGGCCATCTGCCGACCGAGCTGGTGGCCGCCCATCCCGACGCGGCCGGATTCCCGCTGCCCCACACCGAGATACGGCTGGTCGATCCGGCCACCGGCGGTGTGGTCACCGAACCGGAGGTGGCCGCGGAGATCTGTGTCCGGGGGCCCAATGTCTTCGCGGGCTACTGGAACGACCCGGAGGCGACCGGGCGGGTGCTGGACGACGCCGGATGGTTCCGGTCCGGGGACATCGGCCGCTTCGACAAGAACGGTCTGCTGTTCATCGTGGACCGGCTCAAGGACGTCATCATCAGCGGCGGGGAGAACATCTACCCCGCCGAGCTGGAGCGGCATCTGGCCGAGTACCCCGGCGTGCGCGAGGCGGCCGTGGTCGGGGTGGAGCATCCGCGGTGGGGCGAGAGCCCGGTGGCGGTGCTGTGCCAGGACGAGGACGGCCGGGCCACCCTGGAGGAGATCCGGGCGTTCATCGGGCAACGGCTGGCGCGGTACAAGCTCCCCACGGCCGTTCACCATGCCGACGCACTGCCCCGGAATGGCAGCGGAAAGGTGGACAAAGCCGCCTTGCGCGTACAGGTGCTTGGCGGACAGCGGCCATGACACCCCTCTGAAGTGCCGCCGGAACCCCACCGTGCCCGAACACGCGTAAAACACCCCGGCCACGAAGGTGCATCGGCCCGTGTGGCGTGCATGTAAGCAAAGTGAAAGCGCGTGAAAAGTATCGGGACGTAGACTCCTCGGCACGTGCCCGGAGTTGTCTGAGTCCGGGTGTAAGAAGTGTTGGCACGGGGGTTCCACATTGATAAGAAATACAGGCGGAGTTCCGCCCTTGGCGGACACGGTGACGACCGATCCGCTGGAAACGGGGACGCGGCGGGCCGCCGCGATCCAGCGGCTGGACACCGAACTTCTGGTGGCCGCCGCCACGGCCTTGGCCGACCAGGCCACACGTAGTGTGAACGTCACGATTCCCAGTGATCGACGAGGTTTGTCGGAATTCGGTCCGGCGCTCCGCGTCATGGCGAGGACAGTGCGCCCGGACGTCGAATTCCGGGTTCTCTTCCCCTCTCGCGCTTTTGACGTCGAGGTCCTGCACCGGTTGACCACCGAGCGGGAGAACGTCGCTGTCCGAATTGCCGAGAGTCCACTGCAGGGCGTGGCGATGGCCGACTTCCGCGGCGCGTTGCTGTGGTCGCCGATCGCCCTCAAGGACGGAAGTGTGGTGCTTTTCGACAAATCCGCGGAGATCGGCGCACTGGGATCTCTCTTCCTCGGTGCGTGGGGAAGTGCGATACCGCTCGCCGAATTCCTGAAGCGGCGGGAGCTGGTCCGGCACGAGGACCAGCGGCAGGTCCTGGGGCATCTGCGGGACGGGCACACGGACCGGGTCGCGGCGCAGAAGATGGGCATCTCCTACCGCACCTATCGCCGCCGGGTCGCGGAGATCCTGGAGGGGCTGGGCGCGGAGTCCCGCTTCCAAGCCGGGGTACGGGCCAGTGAACTCGGGCTGCTGTCGCCGCTGGAGGACGCCCAATGACGGCTCTTCCTCTTCCCGCTGCCCCGATTTCCATCGGCACTCGTCTGCGGCCGCCCGCCTCACCGCTGAGCCGGGGCCCCGGCCCGGCCGAGGACGCCGGGGCGATCGTGGGCGAGGCCGGGCAGCATGTGTCCATCATCCTCGCGCTGCCCCAGGGGGCGCAGCGCGAGGTGCTGCGGTCGCTCCTCCCGGGGCTCCTGGCCCAGGCGAAACCGGATGTCCGGGTGCGGATCCTGTGCACCCGCCACACCTATGACCGTCGTCTGCTGCACACCGTCGGTGGCGACGGCGGTGGGCCGGAGGTGAGACTGGCCCGTCTCGATCCGATCGAGGCGGTCATGGCGGACGGCCGTACGGCCCTGGCCAATCTGCGGGCGGAAGCCGGCTCGCAGATCTTCACCACCCACGAGGTGCTGCCCGTCCAGGCGTTGCACACGCTGTTCAACTCCATCTGGAAGAAGTCGGCCCCGCTCTCGGCGCGGCCCGACTTCAGCGACCGCCGCCGCACCCGGCTGGTCGCCGAGATCCTCGGGATGCTGCGCGTCGGAGCCACCGACGAGGTCGCCGCCCGCGCACTGTCGATCTCCGTGCGGACCTACCGCAGACATGTCGCGGACATCATGGAACGGCTCGACGCCCGATCGCGCTTCGAGGCCGGGCTGCTCGCCGCCGAGCTGGACATGCTTCCGCCGCCGGTGGAGAGAGACTGACGGACCGCACCCGGCCGGCACCACCGGCCGGGTGCGCCACGGCCCTCACCGGCCTGCCGGACCTGCCCGTCCACCCGGATGCCTCATATCGCGGTACTCGTCCGGAAGCCGCTGCTCGGACCAGATGACCTTGCCGCTCGGGGTATAGCGGGTACCCCAGCGGTCGGCCAACTGGGCGACGAGGAAGAGACCCCGCCCGCCCTCATCCGCGGTGTCGGCATACCGCAGATGGGGGGAGGTGCTGCTGCTGTCGGAAACCTCGCAGACCAGCTTGCGATCGAGCAGCAACCGGACGCCGATGGGCCCGGTGGCGTGACGGATGGCGTTGGTGATCAGCTCGCTGAGGATCAGTTCCGTGAGGAAAGCGAGATCGTCCAGCCCCCATGCGGCAAGCTGCTCTCCAACGGCGCTGCGCATCTGTCCTACGGCGGCGGGGTCGCGGGGAACGTCCCAGCGCGCGACCTGATTCGGGGGCAGCACGCGAGTGCGGGCCACCAGGAGTGCGATGTCATCGCGGGAGCGGCGGGGCAGCCAGGCCTCGAGCAGCGCGGCGCAGGTGTCTTCCGGCTCTCCGTCCGCGCGGCTCAACGTGGAGCGCAGGATGTCGAGACCCTCCTCGATGTCCCGGTCCCGGTCCTCGACCAGCCCGTCGGTGTACAGCACGAGCCTGCTGCCTTCGGGCAGTTCCACCTCGGCGGCCTCGAAGGGCAAACCACCCAGGCCCAGCGGTGGCCCGGCCGGCAGCTCGAGGAACTCCACCGTGTTGTCGGGATGGACCAACGCGGGAGGTGGGTGGCCGGCCCGAGCCATGGTGCAGCTTCGTCCGACCGGGTCGTAGATGGCGTACAGACAGGTGGCCCCGAGGGTCGCATCGGAGAAGTCCGCGTTCTCCCGCGTGCGGTCGTCGCCGTCGATGAGTTCGTCGAGACGTGCGAGCAGTTCGTCGGGCGGCAGGTCCAGAGAAGAGAAGTTGCGGACAGCGGTGCGCAGCCGCCCCATGGTGGCCGCGGCGTGCAGGCCCTGGCCGACGACGTCGCCCACCACCAGCGCGACGCGCGCACCGGGCAGGGGGATGACGTCGAACCAGTCTCCGCCCACACCCGACTGGGCGGGCAGATAGCGGTGGGCGACTTCGAGGGCGTTCTGTTCGGGCAGGTCCCGGGGCAGCAGGCTGTGTTGCAGCGTCACGGCCATGGCGTGTTCTCGGGTGTATCGCCGCGCGTTGTCGATGCAGACCGCGGCGCGGGTGCCCAATTCCTCGGCCAGGGCCAGGTCGTCTTCCTCGAAGGGCTCCGGCTCCTCCGAACGCCAGAAGCTCACCACCCCCAGAGTCACCCCACGGGCGCGCAGCGGGACGGTGATGAGGGAGTGGATTCCGTAGTCGATGATCCGTTGAGCGCCCGCCGGGTCCTGTTCTCGCCATCCGTGGGCTCTGTGCAGCTCAGGCTCGATGACCGCGTCCCCGAGGGGCATGCCCGTGGCCTGAGGTGTGGAGGGGACGAAGTCGATCGGTTCGCCTGTGCGATGGATCGGAGGGTCGTCGTGGATGCCCCTCATGACGATACGGCGGAGCTGCTGCCCCGTATCCACCGGCTCGTCGCCGGTCAGGATGGGCTCGGCGAGGTCAACGGTGACGAAGTCGGCGAACCGGTCCACCGCCACCTCGGCCAGCTCCTCGGCGGTCCGCGTCACATCGAGCGAGGTGCCGATGCCCACGCTCGCGCCATACAGCACCTGCAGGCGTTCCCGCGCCGCTTCCGCCCGGCCGGAGAGCACTTGGAGTTCCGTGGAGTCACGCAGCGTCGCGACGCTGCCGGACGGACCTCCGTGCCCGTCCAGGGGCCGCTGATTGGCGGCCAGTACTCGACCGGCTACTGGATGTATCTCGTCGTCGGCCTCACGTCCCGAAGCCAGCAGCTCGGTAGTCGGCGGAGGGAGGCCGAGCTCGGCCACAGGACGGCCCACGGCATCCGGAGGAAGGCCGAGCAGGTGCCGTGCCTGGTGGTTGGCCAGCGACAGACGACGGTCGGCGTCGACGATGACGATCCCTTCACGTGCGGCGTGCAGGACCGCGTCATGGTGCTCATACAGACGGGTGATCTCGGACGGGCCGAGCCCACGGGTCTGGCGCAGCAGCCGGCGGCTGAGCACCGCCGCCCCGCCCGTGGTGATGGTCATGGCCGCGGCGGCGGCACCGAGTACGGCCGGCAGGTGCCGGGCGACCACACCGTTGACGTTTTCGACCGTGACACTGGCGCCGACCGCACCGCTCACGGAGCCTTTGCCGTCCCTCACCGGGACAATGGCCGTGAACAGCGGGCCGAAGGGGCCCGTGTACTTTCCCTTGACCGTTCGCCCGGCCAGGAGGGTGCCCATCGCGTCCTCCCTCGTCCAGCGCTGACCGATGAGCTTGGGCTGAGGGTGCGTGTAGCGGATCCCGTCCCGGTTCACGACGACGAGGGCCCCGACACCGGATGCCTTCCTGGCCGCCTCGGCCCTCGGCTGCAGCACCGCCGTCGGATCGGGTGACTTCAGGGCCTTCGCGACTCCTGGGGAGCGGGCGAAGCCCTCCGTTATGGCGAGCGAGCGGTCGGCGGCGTTCCTCTCGGCATCGCGCTGGACGGTCAGCACCAGCAGGAAGACGGCGCCGACCGCCAGCAGCATGATGATCGCCACCTGCAATATGAACAGCTGGCCCACCACACTGCGCACACTCAGTAGCGACCGCACCCCTTTCGGCTGCCTGCGCATGGGGCCGCCCGAGGGCGGATCCTCCGACGAGGGCTTTGATCGACGGAGATCTTCCATCGCAAGATTCCCATCATTCATCGCTTAGGCAGAAATTGCGCTATTTGCGATAGTTCCATAGATGTTCGCGAGGTGACGCATGGCTGCCCTCAGCTGTCTCCCGGTAGCCCTCCGAGGGACGCGGAGCGCAGGCGTATGCGGGCCGGGTTGTGGAAATCCGTGTCGAAGACCGCGATGTCGTGGCCGAACCCAAGGGCGAGTGTCCCGTCCCGCCCGAGGGCCATGCATGCGACGGGACCAGGCATGGTGAGCTCGTCGACGCAGGAGCCGTCCCGCAAGTCCCAGACCCGGACCGTCTCGTCCCAGGTGCCGCCGCCGGTGACGGCGACGGCCCGGCCGTCGAGTTCTCCGACCGCCACCGCGGTGACGCCACGACTGTGCGTGGTCGAGATGTGTCCGATCTGGCGTCGCCCGGCCAGGTCCCACACCCGCACCACGTTCTCGACGCCACCGGAGAGCACGATGGTGCGGCCGTCGAGCTCACCCACGGCGATCGACTTGACCTTGTGGGTGTGTCCGACGAGGGGCTGCCCGATCTCGCGCTGCTCGACGAGGTCCCACACCCGCACCTGGAGGCCGATCCCGCTGTGGACGGTGATCGGGCGGCCGTTCAGCTCCCCGATGGCCACGGCGTCGCCGCCGATCAGGTCGCCGGCGGGGAACCGTCCGATCTCGCGTTGGCCGGCCAGGTCCCAGATCCGTGCCGTTTTGTCGAGGCCGCTGGCGGTGATGGCCACGGGAAGATCGTCCAGTTCCCCCACCGCCATGGCGTTGACGCCTGCGCTGTGTCCGGTGAGGGGCCGCCCGATCTGGCGCTGTCCGGCCAGGTCCCACACCCGCACGGCGCAGTCGCCGAAGCTGTCGCCGGTGACGGCGATGGAGCGGCCATCCAGCTCACCGACCGCCACTGCCTCGACATCGCTCCTGTGGCCGGTGACAGGGTGGCCGATCCGGTGCTGTTCGGCGAGGTTCCACACCCGTACTGTCTCGTCGCCGCCGCCTCCGGTGACCGCGATGGGGAGGCCGTCCAGTTCAGCCACTGCCACGGCGCTCACGTCCTGGGCGTGTCCGATGAGGGGCCGCCCGATCTGGCGCTGCTCGGCCAGGTCCCACACGCGCACGGTTCCGTCCCACACGCCGCCGCCGGTGACGGCGATGGCGCGGTCGCCGAGTGTTCCTACCGCGATCGCGTTGATGCCCTGGGTGTGTCCGGTGAGGGGTTGTCCGATCTGGCGCTGCTCGGCGAGGTCCCACACCCGCACGGTGCAGTCGCCGGAGATGCCGCCGGTGACGGCGATGGTGCGGCCATTGAGTCTCCCCACCGCCACGGCCCCGATGCCCTGGGTGTGTCCGGTGAGGGGTTGTCCGATCTGGCGCTGTCCGGCCAGGTCCCACACCCGCACATGGGGATCGCCGATGCCGCCGGTGACAGCGACTGGACGTCCGTCCAGCTCTCCTACCGCAACCCCATGGACGCCTCGGCGGCAGCCAGTCGCGATCTCGGCGAGAAGCCGGCACTCGGCCAGGTCCCACACTCGTACCGTCTCGCTCCGGTGTTGTCCGGTGACGGCGATGGGGCGGCCGTCCCACTCTCCCACCGCCAGAGTGCCGGCTCCGCCGAAGTCGCGGCAGCGGCCGATCCGCCGTTGTTCCGTCAGATCCCACACCGGAACATCGGCGCCGATGAAGCCGCCCGTCACGGCGATGGGGCGGCCGTCCAGCTCTCCCACCGCCACCGCCTTGACGCCTCCCCGGTACGTGGCGGAGAACTGGCCGAGTAGTTGTTGCTCAGCGAGGTCCCACAGCCATAACGTGCCGCTGTTGTATCCCCCGACAACGGCGACGGGCCGGTCGTCGAGTTCGGTGACCGCCACCGCGCCGACACCGTGTTCATGGCCGGTGAGGGTGCCGATCGTGGCCGTGGGGAGGGAGCTTCCGGTAGCGAAGCGGACGCGCCAGGCGGGTCCCGCAGCGTCCGTGCCCAGCCGGGACTGGGCGGCGTTGAGCTGGTGTTGGAGATCCCTGGCGCCGAGTCGGGCGGCGTCGAGCGCGAGGATGCGGCAGCGGGTGCCGGGGTGGGCTTGGCGGTGCTGGTGGTTGGTCATGCGATAGACGACCGCTGTGAGGTGCCCCTTCTCGGTTGTGGCGTGGGGCAGGGCCGCCAGCAGGGGGCCGGGCTCGGCGTGGAGGAGGAAGCCGACGTCTGCCAGCAGATCATCGAGTTGGTGTGCCTGTGCGGCATGGCCGGCGAGGTGGGTGCGGGCATAAGGGGCGGCGGTGGCCCAGTCGCGCCGCCCGTCTCGCAGCGGTGCCGCGGCGGTGAGGGCGTCGGCGATGGCTCGTTGCGGCTTGTGGGCGGGGCACTGCTCGCGCAAGTGCTCGTCGAGAGCGTTGTGATAGAGCCGGTAGGAGGGCTGTTCGCCGTTGTCGCTGGAGCGTTCGATGAGGTAGTTCGCGGCCCCGTGGAATACGGTCTCCAGCTCGCCGAGGCTATGTGTGCGCCCGCGGTGGAGGGCGTCGGCGATGGTCAGCCAGGAGTCGTCGCGGGTCAGGCCGTCGCCGCGGGCGAAGGCCAGCGCGGTCAGCAGGCGCCGCACCAGGGCCGTCTCGGGACCGCAGGCGTCGAGATAGGCGTCCATGGCCTGACCGATGGTTTCGGGGAGGCCGTGTTCCCACGCCGGGTCGTCCAGATCGAGCGGTGGTGTGGCGGGGTGGGTGAGCCAGCGGGTCGCCAGTTGGGCGATGAGGAAGTTGTAGCGGGCCTTGCGCGCCACCGCGCGTCCGATCTCGCGCAGCTCATGGCGAGGACGGTCGCGATACCGGGCGGATTCGCCGTCCTCTCCGGTGAGGCGGCGTTCGGCGTAATCGGCGATGTCGTAGTTGCGCAGGAACTCGTAGGACTCGAGGTCGACGCGGGGTGTGGTGCGGCCGAACGACTCGAGGACGCGGGCGCGGTCACTGCCGGCCGGGGCCGTACGCACACCGGCCAGTACCCGCGCCACCCGACTGGTGGCCAGGTTGCGCAAGAGCGCCACGATGCGCAGGGCTTCCTCATGGGTGGCTGCTTCCTCCAGCGCGTCGGCCAGCACGGTGAAGGCCCGGCCGTCGGTCTGGCGGCGTTCCCGCAGCGCGACCAACAGCTCCTGCGGAGTCGCGGCCTCGACCCCGGAGGCGGTGGCCAGCCGCTCCACCACTTCGTCCCGCGACATCCCGGTGACCTGTACGGCCACGTCGAAGGCGCCATGGGGCGGCCGCGGGCCGCCGGTGGGCACGCTGCTCGCGAGGATGGGATCCGCGGCGACCAGCAGGTGGGAGAGCAGTGCGGACTTCCCCGTCCCCGGGCCGCCCGTCACCACCAGCGCCGGCTGATCAGGATCGGCCAGCCAGTCACAGATCCTCTGACGAGCCGCCTGCCGTCCGGAGAAAAACCAGACACCGCTGTCGGACTCGACCTCCGAACCACGAGCCCGCGGAAGCCAGTGAGTCTTCAGAGCCGGATCCAGATCCAGCCGCCAACCGACCCTGAGCTCCAGCCACGGCCACAGCGCACGGAGATAGGACACGGGCAGCAGGTATGGCTTGCCGCGCTCATCGCGGGACACGTAGATCCCCACCACCGCGTCGGCGTCCTGGTCGAACACCGGCGCCCCGGAGAATCCGGCGTCGGGCAGCGCCTGACCTGTGTCGCCCGGCTCGACGTCGATCCACTCACCGGCGGGACCGCTGGAACCGCCCAATCGTCCCCGCGCTTGTCCAGCCGCGGGGCGGCCTCCTGGGAAGCCATGCGCCCAGAAACCGTGACCGTGCGGCGACGGCCTGCACGCCAGCGGCGCCGGTGTCAGCGCGACCGGCTCGACCAGTCGCAGTACCGCGGCATCCCCGGAACCATCACAGGCGATGGGTTGCCGGCCCACGACCGTCGCACGGCGAGTGGTCACACCGGCCGCGAAGGGGAACTCGACGAGGACTTCGCCCCGCGCCTGCTGCCCGGCGCCTGCCGCGGCCAGGGGCCGCCCGGCCTGCTGACCCACTACGTGGGCACATGTGATCACGTGCCGCTCGTCGACCAGCACGCCCGCCCCGGCGACCGTGTCGTCCCCGCGTGGCAGCCGTGCCAGCCATGGGGGCCGCTGCGCCAATCGCCCTACCCGGGAGACGGGTTGACCGGGTGTCGTGTGATGGTGGAAGTGCACTCCGCCGGCGACCGAACCAGCCTGCACGACTACTCCGCAGACGTCTCCCGCCACCGTGTTGGACGTGACAGCCCCGCCGTCGTCCCGCCCTGTACTCATCCGCAGATCATGGCCCGCTGCCACAGCCCGTGACAAGCCGGACACGCTTCAGGGCGGTCCGGCCCTGACCCCCCGCACCTCTGCTGACTGGCTGACTCCGTGAGGTCCGGGGCTCTCAGGTCTTCGGCCGCACCGGACGCCGGGCGGTAAAGTCTCTAGAGTGCATGATCGTCGGGTAGTGCGTGCAGGGCACTGCAGATGGTCGAGGGGGCTGTTGTGAGGGTCGAACTTCCGCCGGAGCCGGTGTACTTCGTCAACCGCGACGATGAGCGGGAACGCGCCTTGCGCGCCGTGACGGACTGGCGGAGCCGTTCCCGCCCGTTGGTCCTGGCGCTGAGCGGGCCAGGCGGCTTGGGAAAGACGGAGTTGGCTGTCCTGATCGCCCGCACCCTGGGCGAGCGGTTTCCCTTCACGGATGGTGTGCTGTCCGTCGATCTGGACAACTTCCGCGCGGACGGCGTGCTGGACCCCGGTGATGTGCTCTCCCAGCTGCTGGATTCCCTCGAGGTGCTGCCGGACCAGGTGCAGGCCCAGTACGCGGCTCGGTGCCGGCAGTACTGGAACAGGACCTCCGACGCGAAACTGGTCCTCCTGCTGGACAACGCTCGCTACGCCTCGGAGGTCGTTCCCCTGCTCCCGGCATCGGGCGCCAGCGTGGTGATCATCACGAGCCACGGTCCACTCCACGATTTCGAGGCCGGCGCCGCGGTGGATCTGGTGCTGCCGCCATTGGAGGAGCGGGCGGCGACGGAGCTGCTGGAGCTGATCGTCCGTGACCACCGGCTGGCCGCGGATCCGGAGGCGGCGCGGGCGGTGATCCGGTTGTGCGACGGCCTTCCCGCGGCGCTGCACGTGGCCGGCCGGTGGGTGCGCACACACCGGCTGCGTCCGCTCTCCCGTCTCCTCGCCGATCTCACGGCCGAGCTGGACGAGAAGGGGGTGTCAGGCGTGGAGCGGATCTGGGACACGGCCTATGCCGATCTGTCCCGCCCGGCTGCCCTCCTCTACCGGTTGCTGGCGCACCATCCCGGTGAGACGTTCACACTCCACTCCGCCACCGCGATGTCGGGGCTGGGACTGGAGGATTGCCAGGACGCCTTGGAGGAACTGGACCGGGCCGGGTTACTGGACCTGCGTCTGCTGTCGCTGACACAGGCCGGCCAGCTGAGGCTGGCCGGGCCGCTGCGCGCACACGCCGTGCGCCAGTCCCGCCGCGAGGCGGCGGAAGGTGAGGTGGCCGAGGCGCAGATGAGGCTGGTGCGCTGGTTCGTCCGGCAGGCTCAGCTGGCCGACCGGTTCGCCGCCGGTCGCCGGCTGACCGTCGTGGACCTGTCCGATCCTGTGCCCGGTGCGCCGGACGTTCCACTGGAGGATCCGGAAGCGGCCGTGGACGACGAAGTCCGGGCTGAGCACGCCGCACGCGCGGCCCGCTGGCTCGAGGAGGAACGGCATGTGCTGTTCGCCTGCTCGCGCCTGGCCCACGGCCGTGAGATGGACACCGAGGTCGTGGCCCTGTCCGAGCCCGTGTGGACGCATGCCCTGGACCATCCCCACCAGTCCGAGGTCATCGAGGTCTTCCGGCGCGCCGTCGACTCGGCGGTCCGGCACGGGGGGAACGCGGGATGGCTGGTGCGCACGCGCTGCCAGCTGGCCAGGCCGCTGTGGGAGTCGGAGGAGCTGAGCGAGGCCCAGGAGCAGATCGACGGCGCGATGTCCGCCCTTCAACTCCTGGGGGACTCCGAACGGGACCGTAAGCTCGCCGCGTCGGCCGTTGAGCACTGCGGCATGCTCAAGGGCGTACGAGGCGAGTGGAATGCCGCTCTGGCCGACTTCACGGCCTCCCGCGATATGCACCGGGCGATCCCCAACCCCTACGGGATCCTGCTCCAGACGTATCGCATGGGAGAGGCGAGCGCAAAGGCGGGTGACCTTGAGACAGCGCGTCGTCTGCTGTCCGAGGCGCACGCCGGGTTCGTGGCGAAGAGGCGCGAGAGGCTGATCGGACGCTCCGCGTTCGCCCTCGCCGGCGTCCTGTACCGCCTCGGCCGGACGGACGAGGCCCGTGAGCTGTACCAGCAGTCGCTCGGGCAGGCCGACAAGCGGCGCTCGGGCTTCGACCTGGCACGTGTCCACGACGCTCTCGCCGAACTGGACACAGCCGAAGGGCACCTGGCCGAGGCCGAGGAGCACCGTGCGGCGGCCCAGACCTTCCGGCGGCGCAACGGCCTGGTCTAGATCACCTGCGCGGCTTCGGCGTCCGTGGCCGGGCGGAGGGCGATGCGGAAGGTCCGTGCTCCGACGAGGCAGTTCATCACGGTGTGGCTGTCCGGGGCGGGCTGCGGGGAGACCAGCCGGGCGTGTACGGCCGACAGCGCGATGGCCGGGTCGATCTGTACGACCCGGCCTCCTTCGGACCGGGGTTCGACCTGGGCGGCGTACATCTGCTCATGACCGCGGTCTCTGAGCAGGCACCCGCCGGACGGCAGCACAGCCGCCGCCGAACGGCAACCCGGGTAAGCGGACAGGGCATGCCGGGTCCACCCGTCGGCGGTCCAGGCCAGGTCCACGGGGGCGGCGGACGCGGGGAGCGGACGACGGTACAACAGGCCCGCGGAACGGGCGAGCTTTTCGGCGGCGGCGCCATGCTCCACGGCCAGATGGTGGCCGGGCGGCCCGATGCCGGCCGGGTACCGGGTGATCCGGACGCCGGCCGTGGTGGTCGCCACATGGACATCGAACGCCGCGGGGACACGTGTGGCGGGTCCGGGCGAGGGCAGCAGCCGGGGTGTGACGTCGCAGGCGGGCGGCGCAAGGCCAAGCAGGCCGTAGACCTCGGTTCGCAGCCGGTCCACGGCATCACCGGCGGGCGCGAACGCGGCCTGTGCGGCGGTGTGCCCGGGACCCGGCCGGTACGCCCGCAGTGCGTCGGCGATGTCCTCGGCTCGTCCCAACTGAGGTATTCGGCCGAGGAGTATGTCCATCGGACTGCCGGGGATCAGCTCGCCGCCGCCCTGGTGGACGCTCACGACGGGTCGGTCCTGGGCGGCGCAGTAGTACAGGGCGACCGATCCGTGGTCGGTGACCAGGGCGTCCGCGGCGATCAGGACGGAGGCCCACTCCTCGTGCGGATCCGGCAGGATCAGTCCCGCGTCGAGGGCCTGCGCGAGGCGTTCGGTCAGCTCGTACGTCCCCAGCAGACTGCGCTCATTGGGGTGGACAACGAGCGCCAACTGGTATTCGTCGTAGGGCAGTTGGGCCACCAGCTGGGCAGGTAGTCCGGGATGCCGCCGGACGAGGGACTCGGGCCCCCAGGTGGAGACCAGGACGAGCAGCTTACGCGCCCCGGTGCCCAACGCCGCCCGGTAGCCTTCGCGGAGGGACGTCGAGGCGAGGACGCGTTCCAGAGTGAGATCGCCGATCACCTTCGCGCGCCGGGCGGCCCGCGGGTCCGCGGCGGCCAGCCTGGCGATCTGATCGGGGTGGGCCAAGGCGTGCAGCGCTGCCGGAGCGTGGTCGTGGGTTCGCCGCAGATACGCCGGGTCCAGTCCGGATGCCGAGTCCGCCGAACCTTCGCCGTGGATCGACTTGTTGAAACCCGCGCCGTGCGGGATGAGGACGTGTGGGCCGCGCAGCAGCCTGAGGTCGCCCTTCGGGCTCGCGGCGACGATCAGGTCGTACGAGCGACCGCACGCTTCGCTCCACGGCACCGTGCGCCCCCCGAGGGCGTCGATCGCGGAGAAGGCGTCGGCTCCGAAGTCGGAACCGGGGACGAGGGTGAACAGGCGGGTGATCCTGGGGTCTCCGGAGAGGACCGGAAGAACGTCGAGCAGGCGGTATAGGGCAACGGCCGACCGAGCCGCGAACAGAACCGTTCGCCCGTCGCCCGTCGCCCGTCGCCCGTCGCCCGTCGCCCGTCGCCCGTCGCCCGTCGCCCGTCGCCCGTCGCCCGTCGCCCGTCGCCCGTCGC
>NZ_JAGGLR010000043.1 GCF_017874715.1 Streptomyces iranensis
GCCCCCTCCAGCAGAGTTACAAAACCTGATCAACGCAGTCAGTACCGGCCGACCACTCAGCCACCACCTCCCACTCCCGCCTTAACAAACCACCGCTAATCACCGCCCCTATGCCCGACCAGCGAAAACGCCGCCCTCAGATTCGGAACGACAACAGCCACTTACCCGCCACCTCTGCCGTCGTGAGCACATGAGCGACATCGTCCAAGCCGATTGCCGGACCGCACTCACACGAACAGACCGCCACTTTCTACCGTGACCTTCGAGCGTGAAACCGTCACCACAGCAGCCCTCGACATGCCACGGCCAATCGTCCACGAGGTCGTTAGACAATCTACGACTCCTACGGCTTGCGTAGGACGGCCATTCCGGCATCCGGGAGTATGACGCGGTCGGTGGGGGCGGCCCCTGGGGTGAGGACGTCGGCCATCGGTTCGGGAAGCCTGATCTCCACGCGCCGGTGACCGTGGTTCAGCAGGAAGAGATACCGGCCGCCGTCGCCCTCGCGGACGGTCGCCTGGACCTGGTCGGGAAGGCCCGCCAGGACCGGCCCGGCCTGCGCGCTGCGGCACACCTCGTCCGACAAAGCCCGCATGGTCAGGGGCGAGAGGCGCGTGGCGACGTACCACGCGGTGCCCTCGCCGAAGGCGTGGCGGGTTATGGCCGGCCGCTCGCAGAGCGGTCCGTCCTCGAATACGGCGACCGCCTGCGCTCCGTCGAGCAAGACGTTCTCCGACCACATGTCTGCGTGGCCCACCGTCCCGTCCTGGTGCCGCACCCGCACCGTCTCCCGCTCGGGCAGCGGCCAGAACTCCTCGACGCGCAGCCCCAGTACCTCGCGCAGCGGTGCGGGATAGCCGCCCGGGTGGACGCGGTCGCACTCGTCGACGATGCCGGAGAAGAACGACACCAGCAGATGGCCGCCGTTACGGACGAACTCGGTGAGGCGTTCCGCGTCCCGCTCCCGCAGCAGGTACAGATTGGGTACGACGACGAGGCGGTAGGCGGACAGGTCTCGGTCGGGGGGTACGACGTCGCAGGCGATGCCGGCTTCGAACAGCGGCCGGTAGTGGGCGAGCGTGATGTCCATCTGGTTCAGCGCGGTGGACGGACGGGAGTCCAGCTCCAGGGCCCACCAGCTGCTCCAGTCCAGCACCAGCGCGACCTCGGGGGTGGAGCGTGTGCCGGCGATCTGCGGCACCGAGGCCAGTTCGCGGCCCAGCTCGCTCACCTCACGGAAGACGCGGGTGTCGGTGCCGCCGTGCGGGACCATCGCCGAGTGGTACTTCTCGGCGCCTCCTCTGGACTGGCGCCACTGGAAGTACAGCACCGCGTCCGCGCCCTGCGCGACGGCCTGCCAGCTCCACAGTCGCATCCGCCCCGGCGGCTTGGGTCCGTTGCGGTCACGCCAGTTCACCGCGCTGGGCGCCTGCTCCATCAGCATCCATGGCTGCCCGCCCCGTGCGGAGCGGGTGACGTCGAAGACGAACCCCGCCGAGACGTGAGCGTTCTCGTCATGCGGATCCTGGTAGACGTCGACCGAGACGATGTCCTCCTCGGCGGCCCAACGGTAGGCGTCGACGGGCTTGTGCACGCCGACGAAGTTCGTCGTCACCGGTACGTCCGGGGTGATCCGCCGCAGCACCTCCTTCTCCGCCAGGTAGCACTGCAGCAGCGCATCGTCGGAGAAGCGCGCGAAGTCCAACTGCTGCGCCGGGTTGGGGAAGGTCGGGGCGAGCCGGGGCGGCAGGACCTCATCGAAGCTGTCGTAGCGCTGGGACCAGAACGCCGTCGACCAGGCGTCGTTGAGCGCCTCGACGCCGTCGTACCGCTCGGCCAGCCAGCGCCGGAAGTCTGCCGCCGACTCCTCGCACCAGCACTGCGGAGTGTGGCAGCCGTACTCGTTGCCGATGTGCCACATCTCCAGTGCGGGATGGTCCGCGTACCGGGTGGCCAGTCGCTCCACCAGGCGTGTGGCGTGGCTGCGGTAGATGCTGCTGGAGGGGCAGTAGTGCTGGCGTCCGCCCGGCCACATGCGGCGGCCGTCGGCGGTCTCGGGGAGGATCTCGGGGTGGAGGCGGGACAGCCACGGTGGCGGGGAGGCGGTCATGGTCGCGAGGCACACGGCCACCCCCGCCTCGGCGAGGTTGTCCATGACCCGGTCGAACCAGGTGAAGTCGAACTCGCCGGGCCGTGGCTCCACCTTGGCCCAGGAGAAGATCCCGGCCGTCACCAGGGAGACGCCCGCCTCCTTCATCAGCGTGATGTCCTCGGCCCACACCTCCTCGGGCCACTGCTCGGGGTTGTAGTCGCCGCCGAAGGCGATCCCGGCCGGGCGAAGCCGCTGCCGGGCATCGGTTGCCATCGTGTCAGTCTGTCGCATGCCGGCCAGTCTTGGAGCGTCGTATTTACTCGTCAAGATATATCCATAATTAATTGAAATTGTTGGAGTGGGGTCCAGACAGCCGAGGAGGAGAGCTTCCGAGAACGGAACGCCGTAGGCCGGCGGGGCGTCCGGCGGCATCCCGGCAGCGAGGGCGCGCGTATCGCGGCGCCCTGCAAGGTCAGGCTTCCTCCTGGCCGTAGTCGTTCCGGTAGCGGGCATGCAGAGCATCCACCGTCTGTGGTGCCAGAGCCACGGACTCCCCGAGCTGCCGCGCGAGATGCACGGTGCGCGCCACGTCCTCGCACATGACGGCGGCCTTCACGGCGGCACGCGGGCTGTCGCCGATGGCGAAGACCCCGTGATTGCGCATCAGCACCGCTGGCGACCGGTGCCCGTGCAGGGTCTCGACGATGCCGCGGCCGATGGCGTCGCCGCCGATCGGGGCCAGCGGTCCGACGGGGATCTCGCCGCCGAACTCGTCGGCCATGGCGGTGAGCACGCACGGGATGGGCTCGCCATGGGCCGCCCAGGCGGTCGCGTAGGCGGAGTGTGTGTGGACCACTCCATGCACCTCGGGCAGGGCCCGGTAGACGTAGCCGTGTGAGGCGGCATCGCTGGACGGACGCAGCGTGCCCGCCACGGCTGCACCGGACAGGTCGCACAGCACCAAGTCCTCCGGTCGCAACTCGTCGTAGGGGACACCGCTCGGTTTGATGAGCATCAGGTCCGGCGCGACCCGGGCCGAGACGTTGCCGGATGTCCAGGAGACCAGCGCGTTGTCCACAAGGGACCGGTGCAGGGCGTGCAGTTCCTCGCGCACCTCGGCGATCGCATCGAGCATCAGTGTTTCCTCGTCTTCACTGCGTGCAGGCGGTGCAGGACGTCATTGCCCCCGCGACCGAGATAGTCGTGCAGCCGCACATACTCCTGGTACAGCTGCTGATAGATCTGCTGATGCCCCGGGACCGGCAGGTAGGCGGCACGGCGGCGGCTGCCCATGGCGGCGGACGCGGTCCGCACCTCGGGATGGATCCCGGCGGCGACCGCGGCGTGGATCGCCGAACCGAGGGCAGGCGCCTGCGCGGACTCCACCACACTCAGCGGCAGCCCGGTCACGTCTGCGTAGACCTGCATCAGCAGCGGGTTCTTGACCAGGCCCCCGGCGGCGACAAACTCCGTCACCGGCAGGCCCGCGGCACCGAAGGCGTCCACGATCGTGCGAGTGCCGAACGCGGTGGACTCCAGCAGTGCCCGGTAGACGTCCACCACCGTGGTCGACAGTGTCACGCCGAGCAGAGCTCCGGACAGCTCGTGATCGACCAGCACCGACCGGTTGCCGCCCAGCCAGTCCAGGGCGAGCAACCCGTGCTCGCCCACCCGCTGTCGCGCGGCGAGGCCGCTGAGCACCTCGTGCACGTCACGGCCCGGTTCGCGGTAGCGCTCGGGTACCGCGCTGTCCACCCACCACGCGAAGATGTCGCCGACTCCGCTCTGCCCGGCCTCGTACCCGAAGGACCCGGCGACGATGCCGCCATCGACCACCCCGCAGGCACCGGGGACGTCGCGCAGCACGTCGGCGTTCATCACGTGGCAGGTGGAGGTTCCCATGATGGCCAGCAGTTGTCCGTTGTGGTGGGTCTGGGCCGCGGCCGCGGTGACGTGTGCGTCCACGTTGCCCACCGCGACGGGGGTGCCTTCGGGCAGCCCGGTCCACGCGGCGGCCCGTGCGGTCAGCCCGCCCGCGCGGCTACCGAGAGCGGTGAGCGGGTGGGCGACACGTGTGCGGTACACATCGGCGAACCGCGGGTGCAAGGCGGCGAGGTAGTCCTCGTCCGGGTAACGCCCGTCCTGGTACAGGCCCTTGTATCCGGCCGTGCAGGGGTTCCGTGTCTCCTGGCCCGTCAGCTGCCAGATGATCCAGTCCGCCGCCTCGATCCACCGTGAGGTGGCGGCCCACACCTCGGGGTCCTCTTCGAGGATCTGCAGGGCCTTCGCGAGCTGCCATTCGGCGGAGATCTTGCCGCCGTACCGGCGCAGCCACGGCTGCCCCGACGTGCGTGCGAGTTCGGTGATCCGGTCGGCCTGGGCTTGGGCGGCGTGGTGTTTCCACAGCTTCGGCCAGGCGTGCGGGCGGTCGGTGAACCGGTCCAGGGTGCACAGGGGCGTCCCGTCGGCGAGCACGGGCAGCGGGGTGCTGGCGGTGAAGTCGGTGCCCACCCCGGCTACGCTCGCCGGGTCGATCCCGGCCTGTCCCACCGCGGCGGGCACGGCCTCGCGCAGCACGGACAGCCAGTCCCGCGGGTCCTGCAACGCCCATAGCGGCGGCAGCTCGGCCTGTGTCCCGGGCAGGGCGCGGTCGATCACCCCGTGCTGGTACGGATGCTCGGCGCACGCCAGCTCGGCGCCGTCGGCCGCCCGCACCACGAGCACCCGTGCGGACAGTGTGCCGAAGTCGATCCCGAGGACATGCGCGGTCATGGCCGTCCGTCCCGCCACTCGCGCAGGAACCGCAGGCCCTCCACGGCGAGCACGTCCTGGGATTCGGCCAGCGGGCGCCAGATGGAGGCGGCCGTGGCGATGGAGGCGTTGTCCGCGGTGAACGATTCGATGCCGAGCATGCCGCGGTAGGAGATCTCGGCGAGACAGTCCCGGATCAGTGGCCAGTTCTGCAGATCGTGGCCCGGCGCGCCCCGGTCGTTCCCGCAGACCTGTAGATGCAGCAGGCGGTCGCCGGCCACGCGGAACGCCGCGCGCAGGTCCCGCTCCTCGATGTTCATGTGGTACGTGTCCAGGTTGAGCCCGACGTTGCCGGGCAAGTCCTCGATCAGCTCCCGCGTCTGGGCCGCCGTGTTGAGCAGGCTCGTCTCGTAGCGGTTGAGGGGTTCGACGGCCAGCGCGATGCCGCGCTGCCCCGCGTACTCTGCGCATTCGGCAAGGCTGTCCCGCAGTTCCCGCAGTGTCGCCTCGCGTTCCGGCGGGGACATCCGCCATGTGCGGCCCACGGATGTGTACATAGGGCCGATGACCATCGCCGCGCCGACCCTCGCTGCCGCGTCCACCGCAGCCCGGACATAGCGCTTTGTGTCATCGATCGTGACCGGGTCGGCCGCCGCCAGTTCGCGGCCGGGTCCGAACACCGCGCCCACCACACAGCGCAGTCCTGATTCCGACAGCAGCGCCGAGGTCGCGCCGGGATCCCAGTCGCCGATGTTCTCCAGTGGCAGTTCCACGGCGTCGAACCCCCAGCCGGCGATTTGAGGCAGGGTCGTGGCCAGCAGTTCATCGGTCAGCGGTGAGTGCCACACGAAGGTGTTCACCGCGATGGGCAGGTCTGTCATGCGAATCCTCCGAGAAAACCTCTCACTGCGGCCGGGCCGGGCATCGGGCTTCCGACAGAGCGGGGCAACGGGACGCACCGGGCGGGCGGCCGTGGGTGAGGCAGGACGCTGTCCCGACCGCCGTGCCGGGCGCGGCGGCTCAGCCGTGAGGCTGAGGAGTGTCCGTCGTCTTCGGGCGAGGTTGACGTCAATTGATCACCGCCTCCAGCACGTCGCGCACATATGCCCCGTTGCGGGTTACGGCTTGGTCGGGGTTCGCCTCGGCGTCCGGTGACTCGTCCTCCAGCACGATCCAGCCGGCGAAGTCCGTGCCCGCCAGGAACTTCGTGATCGCCGGGATGTCGATGATCCCTTCGCCGGTCCGTGCCCAGGAACCGTCCGCGTGCATGTCCTTGACGTGGACGTGGTCGACGCGGTCCCGGTGGCGGCTTACGACGTCCATCGGGTCCATGCCGCCCTTGGCCAGGTGGCCCAGGTCCGGGGTGAAGCCGATCCGCTCCGGCAGGTTCGCCAGCAGGTACTCGTAGTCGGCGTCGGTGCGGAACACCGACCCGGCGGGGGAGTTGGGATGGAACGTGCAGTGCACGCCCGCCGCCGCGGCTCTGGCGGAGACGGCGTCCACGCACGACAGCAGGTTGTCCTGGCGGGTGCGGAGATTCGCGCGGTTCAGGCCGGGGTACTGGCAGAGGTTGATGATCGCGCCGTCGATTCCGGCGACCGCCTCGATCGCCTTGTCCGCCTCGGCGGCTTCCACCTCCGTCTCGCGAGGGCCACTCCAGTCCTCGACCAGGCAGAGCGCGGCCAGGCGCACGCCGTGGTCGGCCAGCGGCGACCGCAGGCCGGACGCGGTCCAGTCGTCGCCGAGCATCACCACCTCGGGTTCGAGGCCGGCGAACCCGGCCTTGGCGCTCACCGAGATCATGTGTTCCAGTCGGCCCCGGTAGGCGT
The DNA here is from genome assembly GCF_017874715.1 of Streptomyces iranensis. Taxonomy (GTDB): domain Bacteria; phylum Actinomycetota; class Actinomycetes; order Streptomycetales; family Streptomycetaceae; genus Streptomyces; species Streptomyces iranensis. Next base: position 6,673 of record NZ_JAGGLR010000043.1, read on the forward strand.
CGATGGTCAGCTGCCAGCTGTAGGTCTGGCAGGCGAAGCGAATGTGGGTCATCGCAGCCATTCCTCGACGATCGCGTTGAACCGGTCCAGCTGTTCCCAGTGGTGTGTGTGTCCGGCGCCGGAGAAGACCTCCAGGATCGCGCCGGGGATAGACTCGGCGATCTCGCGGGACAGGCGCGGCGGGACGAACAGGTCGGCGTCCCCGGCGGTCACCAGGGTCGGTACCCGGATGCCGCCGAGCCGGTCCAGCGCGTCGTGGCTGACGCAGGCGGCGGCCTGGGCGCTGAACGCGGCGCAGGACATCCGGTCGGGCGCCGTCCGCTCGGCCAGCAGTTCGTGCCGGTGTGCCGCGAACCATGCCGGTGTCCAGATCAGCCATTGCAGCAGTGCGGTCGCGGCTTCGGGGCGGTCCCAGATCCGCGGCAGCGTCTGGAAGATCACAGCGGTGTGCGCATCGCAGCGGGCCCAGCTGGCCACCAGCACCAGCCGCGACACCAGCTCCGGGTGATGCAGCGCCAGCTCCTGGGCTATTGCCCCGCCCATGGATATCCCGGCGACCCGCACCGGCCCCAGGCCCAGCCCGCCGATGAGTTCGGCGTAGTCGTCGGCCATGTCGGCCGTGGTGTACGGCCCTGGCGGGGCCGCGGAGCCGCCTGCGCCCCGGTTGTCGGCGACCAGACACCGGAAGCTCCGTGACCAGGCGGCGGTGTGCGGCTCCCACGCGGCGCCCGGCGCGCCCAGTCCCATGATCAGAACGAGCGGTTCGCCCGCGCCGTACTCGGCGTACGCCAGCTTCATCCCTTGACCCCTCCCATCGCGAGCTTGCTCTGGATCCGGCGGCTGAGCAGCAGGTAGATCAGCATCGGCGGCCAGACGGCGATGAAGATCGCGCCGATCAGGTAGCCCCAGAACGTGGTGAACAGCCCCTGGAAGTGCGCCAGCCCGAGCGGAACCGTGAAGTTCTGGCTGGAGCGCAGGTACACCAGGGGGAACAGGAAGTCGTTCCAGATCCACAACGCGTAGATCGTGCCGACGGTGGCGAACGACGAGCGGGTCATCGGCAGGATGATCCGCCACAGCACGGCGAGCCGGCTCGCCCCGTCCAGCAGGGCCGCTTCCTCGATTTCCTTTGGTATGGCGAGGAAACTGGCGCGCAGGAACAGCACCGCGAACGGCGCCCAGCTCAGGTACTGCAGGATCAGCGAGAGCCTGGTATCGGCCAGGTTCAGGTGCGACATCTGGAGGAAGGACGGCAGCGCGATAATCTGCGCCGGCACGAACTGTCCGGCCACGAAGATGACGAACAGCAGATTGCGCCCGCGGAACTCCATCCGCGCGAACGCGTAGGCGGCCATGCCCTCCAGCACCAGGATGCCGAACACGGACACTACGGTGATCAGCACGCTGTTGACGTAGAGCTGTCCGAAGTCACCCGCGTTCCAGGCGTCGGTGATGTTGGTGAAGGAGAAATCCTTCGGCAGTGAGAAGGGGTTGGTCACGATGTCCGAGGAGTTCTTGAACACGCTCATCGTCAGCCAGAGCAGCGGGGCGACGATGACCAGTGCCAGGCCGGTCAGCCCCGTGTAGGAGACGATCTTCGCGGGCCGGCTGAGACGGGCGAAGTTCATTCGGTCTCCTTTCCGGTGCGCGTGAGTCGCAGCTGGATCAACGCGATCACCAGCAGGATCACGAACAGCAGCACGCCGATCGCGTTGCCGTAGCCGATGTCGTTGCCGCCGAAGGACACCCCGTACAGGTAGGTGACGATGGTGTCGGAGGCGTGGAAGGGGCCGCCCGCGGTCATCACGTACACCGTGTCGAACAGCTTGAACCCGGTGACCAGTCCGAGCAGGAACACCGTGGTGGTGACCGGCCGGATCACCGGGAACACCACCTGCCACAGAATCCTGCCCTGGCTCGCGCCGTCCAGTTCCGCGGCTTCCAGCAGGTCCTGGTCGACCTGCCCGAGGCCGCTGATGAACAGCAGTACCGACAGCCCGAAGTTCTGCAGAATGTAGGTGGCGATCACCGCGGGCAGCGCCCAGGTGCCGCTGCCCAGCCACGGCTGGCGCAGCCCGCCGAGCCCGATCGCGGACAGGGCTTCGTTGACCAGCCCCTGCGAAGGGCTGAACACGAAGATCGCCAGCATGCCGACGGCCACCGAGGAGATCACGACCGGGGCGAAGAACACCAGCCGGAAGAACCGTCCGCCCTTGATGCCCGCCTGGATGATCGCGGCGATGACGAAGCTGCCGACGCATTGGATGATCAGCACCGCGAGCGCGACCACCAGGTTGTGCCAGACGGAGCGCCACAGCAGGCCGTCGTGGACCAGCGTGACGTAGTTGGCCAGCCCGAGGAATTTCGCCTGGCGGATGTCGATGCCGTCCCAGGAGAAGAAGCTCAGCGCGAAGGCCACCAGGATCGGGAACAACTGGAACGACACGTAGAACACACCGGCGGGCAGCAGCAGCGCGTAGGCGCTCCAGGAACCCTCGCGTTTGCGGTCGGTGGGGCGTGCGGCCTTCTCCGCGACGGGCTGAGACGGGGCCGGCGCGTCAGCGCGTACCAATGACATCGGCTCACCCCAGTTTCCGCTGCGCTCGCACGGTCGCCTCCTCGAGCTTCTGGCAGAGTCGCTCGGGGCTCAGCTCGCCGGTCATCAGGCCGACGCTGCCCTGCCAGATGTAGCGGGAGTAGATGTTCACGTCGATCGCCTGGTCGTTGAACAGGGCCGCGCCGTCCCGTCCCGCGTTCGCGCTGAAGGAGTTGATCCGGCCGAACAGCTTGCCGAGCACTGGACTGTCCACCTTCACCGCTGAGGCGTCGAACCGGTACGGCGGGGAGACGAACATCGAGCCGGACCACCTGGCCAGACTGTCCGGCCGCGTGAAGTAGTCGAAGAACTTGCGCACGGCGTCGGCGTTCGCCTTGGCGGACACGATGATCGTGTCATTGCCGAGGGTGACCTCGTTGCCGTGGCCCGCTCCGCCTTCGACCGTGGGAAAGAGCATCACGCCGGGCGTGAACGAGGGCGGGGTCTGTCGCATGGTCGACAGCAGCCACGAGCCCATCTCGTAGAATCCGGCCTTTCCGGCCAGAAACTGGCCGTCCGTGGTCGCCGCGGCCTCACCGAGAAAGCCGTCCTGGAACAGCGGTTTGAACGCCAGATAGTCGCGGAAGGCGGCGATCACCTGGTCGTCTGTCCACTTGATCTTGTCGCCCTGCTTGGGCAGGACCGTCCGGTTGTACAGCTGGGTGGCGGCGGCCGAGCCGAGCCTGCGTTGCACGAGGTCGTTGAGGTAGTGCCCACCGGGCCACTGGTCCTTGGCGCCGATGAGGATCGGAGTCCCGCCCGCTTTCTTGATGTGGGACATGGCGGCCAGCCACTGCGAGGTGGTCGTGATCGCGGCCGCGTCGACGTGGTATTTGGCCAGGTAGTCGGGGTTGTAGAACACACAGTTGCCGATGGTTGCGCCGTCCGACAGGCCCCAGATCTTGCCGTCCACCTCGGACCCCGCGACGGCGCCCGCCCTGGCCTTGGACTTGATGCCCTGGTAGATCGAGGTGAGGTCCATCAACACGCCGGCCCGGGCGAGGTTGTACACCTCCGGGCCGGAGATGTCGGTGGCCAGTGCGGGAGGCGTGTTGGACGAGAACGCGGTGCGCACCGCGGGCTGGTAGGTGGAGCCGCTGCTGGGCTGCACCTGGTTGGTGATCTTGATCCCGGTGGCCTTGGTGAACCCGCTGAACATGGCATTCGCGGCCTTCTGCGAGTTCGGATCGGACCAGCGGTTCATGAAAGTGAGCGCGGTAGCCGCGTTGCCCCCGTTGGAGGACAGGCTGCACGCCTGAAGAGCGGGAAGCCCGGCGGCGAGCAGTCCCGCGCCCGCGCCCGCACGCAGAAAGCTCCTGCGTGACAGCGCTCTTGGGATACGGTCAGGATACGGAGCCGGTGAATTCATCGTTGAACCTCTCTTGAAAAGCTGCGGGCGAGTCAGCCCAGACACCAGCGAGTGGCGTTGACGAGCAGGCCGCGGAACGCCTCGAGTGCGAAGTCGTCGGGGTGCCCGAGGCTGGTGTAGAAGACCCGGCCCTGCGGGCGCTCCCGCACCCAGGCGACCGGACTGGGGGTCGGCGCGTTCTCCGCATCGACCGGCTCGCCGTGGAGCAGCGGCCGACAGTCCGGCTGAGGTCGCACGCGGTACAGCCAGGACCGGGAGGTGAACCGGTCCGGAATCCCTGCCAGCACCGGATGTTCGCCGGGCACGCGGGTGACCGCAGTGCGCGAGGAGTGGCCGTGGTGGCTCACCCAGGGCGAGCCGAGGACGTCGCAGCCGAAGCCGTCGTTCCATCGGGCCCACGGTGAGTCATCGGGATAGTGGAAGGCGTGGGTGGCGGTGCGCAGGCCCAGGACGCTCCCGCCACGCCGTACGTAGTCGGAGAGCTGGACCATCTGCTCGTCCGGCAGGATGCGGAACCGGGTGTATATCACCAGCAGGTCGGCGTCGGCCAGCACACCGAGGTCGCCGAAGCTGGAGGCGGGGAAGTCCGGCTGGTCGTCGAGCACATCCGGCACCCGGTAGTGGACCTTCGCGCCGGGCAGCTCCGCACCCACGTCGTCGGCGTACGCCGCCATCGTGCGGTGGGATCCGTACTCGCCCTCACCTGCGAGGATGACGATCGAGTTCATCGCAGGCCCCCCTCGCCGTGCGGGAGCAGGAACACCTTGCCGCACTCACCGGTGTCCTGGAGGTCCATCGCGCCGGACACGTCGTCGAGTGGGAACCGCGCGGTGACCATGGTGTCCAGTGCGTCGGCCGCGGCGCGCACGGACGTCCACATGCGATCGGCGTACCGCTGATGGTTCCAGTGCCAGCACCCGAAGACATCCGCTCCGATCGGCACCAGCGGCGGCAGCACGACCTCGCTCCCCCAGGCCACGATGGACAGGCGGCCACGTGGGCGCAGCGCGTGGGCCGCCAGGCTCGCGGCCCCCGGGGCGCCGCTGGTTTCGACGGCTGCGTCGACGCCGGTCAACTCCCCGGGGGCGAGGGCGCCCGGGTCGAGGACCTTGGCGGCGCCGAGTTCGAGCGCCAGTTTTTTGCGGAATTCCTGGTTCTCCAGCGCGAGCACCCTCGCCCCGCGCACCGCCGCGTGGATGATCGCGCCGAGCCCCACCGGTCCGCAGCCGGAGACGAGCACGGTGTCCAGCGCGCCTGTGTTCATCCTGGTGTACGCGGTGAACCCGGGACCGAGTCCGCACACGGTGAGCGCGGCTCGCCGCAGCGGGATGTCGTCGGGTACCGGGAGCAACAACCAGTCCGGCTTGAGCGCGTACTCGGCATAGGTGGCGGTGCCGTAGGCGTTCCCGCTCTCGGTGAGCACATCCCGCTGGTCGGGGCAGTGGATGTGTTCTCCCGCCGTGCACAGCGAGCAGACGCCGCACCCGTTCTGCGGCATGATCACGACCCGGTCGCCCGCCTGCACGCGGGTTGATTCGCCGGCGTCCACGACGATCCCGGCCGCCTCGTGCCCCAGGGTGTCGCTTAGGTTCCCGGCGCGACGATCCCTGAACTCGGTGCACATCGGAGCGATAAGGATCTTGACGACCACGAGGTCGCGATGCGCGCGGGGCCGTTCCCGATCGACGAGCTCGACCTGTCCCGGCGAGGTGATCGCGGCGGCCTTCATCGCGTCGCTCCGCTGCGGCGGGCCCGGTCGGCGAGCGTGCGGACGAACGGCACGGCGGTGGCGGCATCGCGCTCGGTGGTCGGGCAGAAGCAGAAGTCGACCGTCCACCAGTCAAGATCGAGGGCGGTACGGCCGAGTGCGGCGATGATCCCGTCGAAGTCGAGCTTGCCGGTGCCGAACGGCAGGTGTGCGCTGGTCTCCTCATCGTGCAGGGAGCCATCTCCGTCGATCAGGTGCAGGTGCCCGACGTAGGGGGCGAGCAGGCGCGCGTATTCGGCGACCCCGCCGGCCAGCAGCTCCGGGTCGTCGCCGTGCCGGGCGCCGGCGACCGCGCCCGCGTAGGCGTGCGAGGTGTCGAACAGGACGGTGAAATTCTGATGCGCGACGGTGTGGATCAGTTCCTGGACGTCGCTGGGCCGGTTCAGCCAGAAACCCGGCTCGAACTCCCACACCATCCGCACTCCGGCGTCCGCGCAGCGCCCGGCGGCCTGGCGCCAGGTGTCGGCCAGGTGCTCGAGACGTGAGCGATCCACCGGGCCGGGCGGGGAGATCGAGTCCACCCGCAGCGTCGAGATTCCCATACGCCCGCAGAAGGTCAGCACGGACTCGATGCGCGCGAGGTAGTCGGCGGCGGGCACGTCGGCGGGCGGGGTGGAATGGAGGTCCGGGGCGTAGGCGGAGACACCCAACCCCAGTTCGGCGAGCCGGTCCCGCAAGCGGGCGCAGTCGGCCGGGGTGAAATCCTCGTCGTGCGGGTGTGGCCGGAAACCGTTGATCTCCACGCCGTCGTAGCCGACCTCGGCGGCATAGCCGCACAGCCGGTCGAAATTCCAGGGATCCGCAGCGAACGGGCCGAAGGCGAACGCCCAGCTGCCCAGCGCGATCCGCGGTGCTGCTTCGTCGGACACGATTGTCTCCTTGACTGGACCCGACTGTTGGAACGCACTCAAGCTAGCCCCGGGACCTGCGGAATCACTTGGAAGAAAATGCGCCGCTGTTGGAAAAAACTGCTGTGGAGCTCGACGGCACCCCGATCTCCAGCGAGTATTTGGAGCGGAGGTGACCGTGGCCAGTGACGAGAGTGCCCAGCCCGAACTCACGGCGCAGTGGGGCAAGGCCCTGCTCGACGCGTTCGATCAGATCGAGGACGTCGGTGTCTTCGTCAAGGACGCCGAGCGCCGGTTCGTCGCGTGCAGCGAGCCGATCGCCCAATCGCTCGGCTACCGTCATTCGTGGCAGCTGTTCGGCCTGCGTGACGAGGACATTTCGCCCGAGTACCTGGTCGAGCACTATCGTGGCCACGACGAGCATGTGCTCTCCACCGGGGACGCCCTGATCGATCTCGTGGAGCTGGTGCGCAACCCCAACGGCTCCTACGACTGGTTCCTCACCACCAAGACCCCGGTCCGGCCTCATGCCGGGGCACCGATCGGGATCGTGGGGGTCACCAGGGCACTGACCAAACGGGACTCCGTCTCTCGCCGGCTGCTCAGCCTGACGCCCGCGGTGGAACTGATCTCGCGTGAATACACCCGCGCGCTGTCCATCGAGGAGCTGGCCACGACCGTTTCGCTGTCGCCCAGCCACTTCAGCCGCAGCTTCAAGGCGCATTTCGGCGCCACACCCCACCAGTACCTGCGGCGGGTGCGGCTGATGGCCGCGTGCGATCTGCTGGCCACATCGGACCTTCCGATGTCGGTGATCGCCAACCAGACCGGGTTCTACGACCAGAGCCATCTGAGCAACGAATTCAAGAAGGAGAGGGGCATCACCCCCGCCGAGTACCGGGCGGCACACGGAAACACCTCGCAGGCACGCCGGTCCCGCGTTCCTTTCAACCCGTGAGCCGTCGCGACTGCCACCGGGTGTCCCGAGCGCAGTTCGGCCTGGACGACGTCGGTGACCTGCGTCATCGGCGTGGAAACCCGGGTGCTCGGACCTCCTGCGGTCCGGCGGGCGCTCACAGGTGGTCCGGGCGCAGTTCCGCCCACGACGGATGCCGTCCCAGTCGGTGTTCGATGCCCCGGAGGGCGTCTCGGGACCGGCGGAAGTTCTCGTATGCGTCGCCGCCGATCCCGTATCCCTGCACGCCGAGCCATCCGTGGTAGTCGAGGGAGCCCAGCAGCCCCAGAAAGGCGAAGTTGTCGAACTCGCCTTCCCCGATCGTTCGATGGTCGCCGGAAAGCACTGCCCGGTGATCCGGCGGCTGCCGTTCGTGTTGACCCGCCGCAGGTACAGAAGCGCCGCGTCCAGAAAGCGGTGGGCCACGTCGTCGCCCGCGGGGTCGGAGCATGGAAAACGCCCGGTTTCGTGTCCTCCGATCGACGGCCTGGACGAGCCGGATCGCGCGGTGTCGATGATCGCCTGCAACCATCGGAAAGTGAACAGCGACCGTTCGGTGACGGCGAACGGGCCGGTCCCTTGCCCGGATTTCAACGCCCGGACGAACTCGTGCAGCGGCCGGGAGTGAAAAGACGGCCCGGCCGTGGCCGACCGCCGGTCGTCGGCCGACGGCATCCCGTTGTCATCGCGGGTAAGGCGTACCTGGTTCGAACCCATCCAGTCCAGCCAGTCCCAGCTGACCGCGGCGTCGGTTCCCTCGATCTCCACGAGGGACCGTTCGGCTCCGTGGGTGCAGGCCGCGCGTTCGTAGGTGGCTTCGGCCAGGCGACCGTCTCCCAAGTCCAACCGCATGTGCGCTCCCACGTGTTGCTCGGAACGCGCGCTCTCGTCGCCGTGCGGCCCGCCGGTGGCCGGCGTGCCGAACCAGGCGGACCGGACTTCGACGGATCGTGGTTGGAGCACCTCGTCGAGCACGGCGATGTCGTAGGGACCCCAGTCCATGGTCACCCCGCCTCCGCTGAGCTCCGGGTCACGGAACCAGCCGGACTCCGGCTGGAAGTCGAAGCCGCTGCGAGCCCGGCGCCTTTTGTTGACGAAGCTCACGTAGTAGAGATCGCCCAGCTCACCGGAACGGACCAGGCTGCGGACCTCCTGAGTAGTCGCCAAACCGCGAAAGCGCATGTCGGCGCAGCCCAGGGCGACGCCGTGCTCGGTGGCCAGCCGTGCCAGATCCTGGGCCTGTTCGACGTTGAGGGCGAGCGGCTTCTCATACAGAACGGGACGAGCGGTCGCCATCGCGGCCGCGACCAGTTGGTGATGAGTGAAGGGCGGGGTGGCCACCACGGCCACATCGTCCGGGCGTGGGTGGATCGCCAGCAGAGACTCGGCCCGGGTGTGCGCGGTGGCCGCGGGGAACTCGGCGGTGAACCGGGCCAGCGCGGCGGGGTTCGGATCGCAGACATGCAGTTCGACTCCATCGGGCAGGACCGCGGGATCGTACGCCCCCACCACGTGGTGTCGTGCGATGGCGCCCGCACCGACCAGCATCACTCGTCGCATGCCGCCACCTTGCACTTTCATATTTCGCGAAAATTTCTGTCACGATAGGGCCGGACACCGGCCCGGTCAACGGGCAGTGTCGTCGCGGATCTGGCAGTCGGGTGCTGCCGGGACGCTGCGGAGGGAGAGAGATGGCTGCAACGGAGTCGCCGCGGACCACGATCGCGGACATCGCGCAGGCGGCGGGAGTATCGGCGCCGACGGTGTCCAAGGTCCTCAACGGTCGGCAGGGCGTTTCGTCGGCCACCCGCGAACGGGTGACCGAGCTGCTGCGCGAGCACGGCTACGCGCCGCGCCGTTCGGGGGGCCGGCTCACCGGCGTGATCGAACTGGTGCTCAGCGAACTCGACAGCCCCTGGTCAGCAAGCCTGATCCAGGCCATGGAAGCCGCGGTGTACGCCGAAGGGCTGGCGCTTGTGCTGTCCCGGCTGCGCCCGGGCAAGGCGGATGAGTGGCTGGACCACATCGCGTCCCGCAACCCCGATGGCGTGGTGTTCGGCGTTGTGGAGACCACGGCTGAACAACGTGACCGGCTCCGCGAGCTGATGGTGCCGTTCGTGGTCATCGATCCCGAGGGCAACCAGAAGGCCAGGGTCCCCACGGTCGGGCTCACCCATTGGCGCGGAGCGCACGCCGCGACCGAACATCTCGTCACGTTGGGCCACCGGCGGATCGCGACCATCGGCGGCCCCCTGCGCCTGCTGTGCAGCCGGGCCCGCGCCGACGGGTTCCGCGCGGCGGCGGCCGCCGCCGGGCTGGACGTACCGCCGGAGTTCGTCGTGCACACCGAGTTCGGCTACGAGCCCGGCCGGGACGCGGCGGCCGGACTACTGGCCCTGCCCACCCCGCCGACCGCGATCTTCGCGGCATCCGACGAGCAAGCGCTCGGCGTGTACGAGGCCGCCCGGCGCAGGGGCCTGCGCGTCCCCGACGACGTGAGCGTGGTCGGCTTCAATGACGCGCCCATCGCGAGCTGGGCGTCTCCCCCGCTGACCACGGTCCGGGAGCCCATCGAGGACGTGGCCGGGCAGGCGGTACTGCTGCTCGGCAGGCTCATGGCGGGCCGGACCCCCGGTCCGGGGGTGGAACTGGCCACCGAGCTGGTCGTCCGGGAGAGCACTGCCGCCCCGTCCACGGGCCGGCGCCGAACTCAATGAAGAAACATTCTAGAAACTCTTGCTCACTCGCGGCGCCGTAGGTCACGATGCGGTACCCCTTCTTTGGAGGTACCGCTCGATGAAGGTCCCCAAGCTCGTCAGAGATCCCGGACCAATCCAAACCGCCCTTGACCTCGGCATCAGCCGACGGCAGGCGATGTCCCTGGCGATCACGGCACTGGGGGGAACCGCGCTCGCCGCCTGTTCCCCCGGCTCGGCCTCCTCGTCTCACGTGACGCTGAACATGTGGGGTTTCGCCGACCTGTCCAAGCCGCTCGTCCGGCAATACGAACGGGCACACCCCGGGGTCACGATCCAGACGAAGATCAGTGACTACGACGCCTCCCACCAGACGCTGCTCACGGCCCTGGCCTCCGGCAATGGCCCGAACATCGCGCAGATAGCGATCGACTACATGGGCGAGTTCGTTGCCCACGCCCCGGCGTTCACGGATCTGAGGAAGTTCGGTGCCTCATCGCTGAAATCCAAGTACCTGGCCTGGCGCTGGAACGGCGGCGTCGCTCCCGACGGCTCCATCGTCGGCATTCCGACGGACGTGGGCGGGATGGCGATCGCCTACCGGACCGATCTGTTCAAAAAGGCCGGGCTGCCCACCGATCCTGCCGCCGTCGGCGCCCTGTGGCCGACGTGGGAGGACTACATCAACGTCGGCAAGAAATACGTTGCGGCGACCGGCAAGAAGTTCATCGACAGCGGCAAGGCGGTCTTCCGGGCCGAGTCGAACCAGGGCGACCTCAAATACATGAACGCCGGCGGGAAACCGATCCACGACACCAATCCACGGATCAGGAAGTCCTGGCACGACGGAGTCGCAGCCATCGACGCCAGGCTCTCCGCGAACGTCGCGACGTTCACTCCGCAGTGGGACGCGGCGGTGGCCAATGGGACCGTCGCCACACTGATCGTGCCGGCCTGGATGCTCGCCCAGATCGAACAGCAGGCGCCCAGGACGAAGGGCAAGTGGAACATCGCGGTGCTGCCGGGCAAGATCGGCAACGATGGCGGGTCGTTCCTGGCCATTCCCAAGAACGCGCCACACGCGAAGGAGGCCTACGACTTCATCAAGTGGCTTGAGGCTCCGACTCAGCAACTGGCGCTGTTCAAGGAGAACAACACCTTTCCGACGATACCCGCGCTGTACACAGATCCGGCGGTCACCCACCTCACCAACCCCTTCTTCAGCAACGCACCGGTCGGCAAGATCTACGTCGAGAGCGTGCAGGGCATGCGGCCGCATCCGATCGGCGCCAAGGACCGCATCATCGAGAACCAGTTTGAAAACGGGCTTGGCCGAGTCGATCAGGGCTCCCAGTCCGGCGCGTCGTCCTGGACCCAGGTCATGTCCGATGTCAAACGAGAGCTTCAGGGGTAGGAGCCGAGGGGAGATATGACCACTTCACTGACCTGGCGAGCGCCGGCCACCCGAGGCCGAAACGGTCGGGTGTCCAGCGTATGGGAACGGTTCACGCCCTATATCTATATCGCGCCGTTCTTTCTGCTGTTCCTCGCTTTCGGTCTCGGGCCTCTGCTCTTCACCGGCTGGGTGTCCCTGCACGACTGGCAGTTGCTCGGCGATACGCATCGCTATGTCGGGTTGCAGAACTACGGGGAGATGTTCAACGACCCCCGGTTCTGGAAGGCGCTGCGGAACACCCTCGCGATCTTCATCCTGTCCACCGTGCCGTGCATGGGGCTCGCGCTCGGCCTGGCCTCGATGCTGAACAACCGCACCCTCAGGGCGAAGACGTTCTGGCGTATGGCGTTGCTCGTGCCCAACGTAACCCCGCTGGTCACCGTCACCCTCGTCTTCACGTCCATCTTCGGCCGCGACTACGGTCCGGTGACCTGGATCCTGCGGTCGCTGCACCTGCCGGTCATCGACTGGGGCGCGAGCGCGATGACCACGCAGATCGTCATCGCCATCATGGTCATCTGGCGCTGGACCGGCTACAACACTCTGATCTACCTGGCGGCGATGCAGGCGGTCCCGTCCGCCATGTACGACTGCGCGGAGATCGACGGTGCCGGGCGCTGGACCACGTTCACCCAGGTCACGCTGCCTATGATCCGCCCGACCATCCTCTTCACCGTTGTCACGTCGACGGTGGGCGGGCTGCAGATCTTCACCGAACCGCTGCTGTTCACCTCGCCGACCGGGGGCAACAACGGCCAGGGACTGACCGTCACGCTGCTCCTCTACGGGCAGGCGTTCAACTCCTTCAAATTCGGCTACGCCTCGGCCATCGCGATCGCCCTGCTGTTCATCATCTTGGTCCTCTCACTGGTCAACTTCGCCGTCGCCCGTCTGATCAGGAGTTCTTGATGCCTGTCACGAGCAAGGAACAGCCGCGGACGGCGGGCGTCGGCCGACCGGTGTCGCGCGCCGCCGCCCGGTCACGGCGCCGGTCGCTGGACTCCAGCCGGCGAAGAAGGCGCGAGGGCACGCCATGGTTCAGCTACGTCGTACTGACCATCTCGGTGCTGCTGGCGCTCATCCCCCTCTACTGGATGTTCGTGGTCGGCTCCAATGACACCTCGGCGGTGTCCCGGTTCCCTCCGGTATTCCTTCCCGGCGGGAACTTCCTGCACAACCTCGGGGTAGTCGATTCGATCGTCCCGTTCGGACGGTCACTCATCAACAGTGCCATCGTCTCCGGAGCCGTCGCGCTGCTCCAGATGTTCTTCTGCAGTCTCGCCGGGTTCGCCTTCGCCAAGCTCCGGTTCCGCGGCCGCCGCCTGCTGTTCCTGCTGGTGATCGCGACCATGGCGCTTCCCAGCCAACTCGGGCTGGTGCCCATGTACCTGATCATGTCCAAGCTGAGCTGGATCGACACCTACTGGGCGCTGGTCGTTCCCGGCGCGGTCTCCGCGTTCGGCGTCTTCTGGATGCGTCAAGTCGTCATCGGAACCATCCCCGACGAACTCATCGACGCCGCGAAGTCCGACGGCTGCTCGACTTTCCGGATCTACCGTTCGATCGTCGTGCCCAACATCCGGGGATCCGCCGCCGTCTTCGGGCTTTTCGTCGCGATGACCACCTGGAACGACTTCCTGTGGCCGCTGGTCGTCCTCAACACTCCGGACATGTTCACCTCCCAGGTGGCGATCCAGCAGCTGCGCACCCAGTACACCATCGACTACTCGACCGTCATGACCGCCTCCGTGCTGGCCACGTTGCCACTGCTGCTGCTGTTCGTGGCCGCGGGCAAACAGCTGGTTGCCGGAATCATGGAGGGCGCGGTCAAGGGATGACCGGGCCCGGTACGCCGTGCCGCCCGGAAACCAAGTCCTGACCGGATCACCAGGATCCACGAGGAGAGGCCCCATGCAAAGGGTCACCATTGTCAGTTCACCGGAAGCCGGCCCGCTCACCCGCCGGGCGTGTGAAGAACTGCGCGACTTCGCAGGCAGGCTGTGGGCAGCCGAGGTGGACACAGTCGAATCCGGACCGGCCGGGTTGGAAGCCGATGCCGCGCTGTGCATCGTGGTCGGCACACCGGAGCAACCGCACGTGCGGGACGCGCTCGGAAACCTCGGTGCCCAGGCATCTCCCGTCGAGAGCGGCTCCTACGCCCTGCGTGGCAAGGACAACGTGGTCGCGGTGGTCGGCGCCGATGACGCAGGAGCCCTCTACGGCAGCTACGAACTGCTGGAACTGCTCGGGGTCCGTTTCTACCTCAGCGGCGAGTCCCTTCCCCGCCGCGGCCCGGTGACCGTGCCACCGTGCGACATCGACCGGGCCCCCGTCGTCCGGCTCCGCGGTTTCATGCCGTACACCGACTTCTTGACCGGACCGTCCACCTGGGACAAAGAGGACTACCTCCGGGTGATCGACAGCGCCGCACGGCTGAAGTTGAACCTGTTCTCCATGCACTTCTACACCTTCGAGCCGGTCGGGCAGTTCACCTTCAAGGGGCAGCGGCGGACCGAGGCGTTCTGGGACACGTCGCGTACGACCCGCTGGCACAAGCGCCCTGGCCGGATCTCCGATTTCGTGGCCGGTCGGGAGCACTTCGCCGACTATCTGGCCGACGACACCTTCGGGGCGCGCTCGGCCATCGACGCGACCGCTCCCGAGGAGCGCTTTCGCCTGGCGGAGGCCGACATCCGGGCGGCGTTCGCCCATGCGAAGGAACGGGGGATGCGCACGACCATAGGAATCGAGGTGACCGATCCGCCGCTGGAGTTCCGCGCGCTGGTCGATCCCGGCTCCCGGTACGGCGAGAACGGCTTCGGGATCTGCCCGAGCTCCGCGGACGCCCGTGAGCTGCTGACCGGTTGGCTGACCGGCCTGATCACCACCTTTCCCGAGGTGGACACCTATACGCTCTGGCAGACGGAGACGGGTCCCTCGCGGTGGACGGCCGGATGCACCTGCGAGCGGTGCACACGGTTCCGCGCGGAGCACCCACTCCCCCGCTACACGATCGACGACCTGCTGGGGAAGGTGAGTGCCCAGGTCTACGACGTGGAGGACATCACCGAGAGCGCACAGACCTTCCTGCAGTGGGTGCTGCTCGGACACGACATCCTGCGTGAACTTGCTCCGGACAAGCAGGTCGCACTGGCCGGCTGGTACATCGAACACCTCTTCCGCGACGCCAGCCCCTACCTGCCCGAGGAGGTCGTGCTGTCCTCCATGACGGAGGTCGATCCCTGGGAGGCTCCGCCCTTGCTCGACCACTACCAGGGAGTGGACCGGGAGCGCTGGCTGATCAACTGGTGGGAGATCGACTTCCGGATGTGGCTGCCACAGCCCAAGGTCAGTGCCTACCCGCCGATCATGGCCAAGGCGCGGCGTTACGGCATCGACGGCATCATCTGGCAGCACTGGCGCACCCGGACCGTCGACGACAACGCCCGCTACACCGCCCTGGTGATGTGGCAGCCCGACCTGACACCGGATGAGTACTACCGGGACGTCTTCGGCGTCGAATGGGGCGAGGCGGCCGCCATCGAGGCAGCCGAGGCGATGCGCCTGTTCGAACGGTACGAACAGTGGCTGTGCCACGACCTCGGATGGCAGGTCTTCACGCAGGACTGGTACCCCCCGACCATCAACCAGGCACTCGAATTCATGGGCGTGCATGGCGCCGTTCCTCCGCAGATCGTCGCGGACATAGAGGCGAAACTGGATGAGATACCGCGCATCCGGGCACGCCTCGCCGAGGTGCGCGAGGCGTTGCGCGTCGCGCGGACGAAGGCTGTCGTCCTCCGGGACGGCGACCGGCCCGGCTTCTGGGAACACCGTGTCGAGCTCTACCAGCTCTTCATCGACTGCCTGGAGCACGTCGGCGAGGCCGCGCTGGCCTACCGGGACGCCACCTGCGGCGATCGGCCCACCGCATCGGAGACGCAGGCGCTCAAGCGAGCCTACGAGGCCCTGCGCACGGCCCCGGTGCTGCAACTGATCCAGAAGCTGGCCGAGCGCGTTGAGGACAGGGGCGACCTGGGCACCTTGGTCAACCTGAACAACGAGCTGTGGAGCCGCTATCGCGACGCGCTCGACGGCATCACGCGATGGTTCACCGACGCGGCCGTGGGCGGACTGTGGACGCTGCGCATACTCCCGGACGGCACGCTGCGGCCGCCGGTCATCGGACCCGATGCCCTGCGCCCTGAGGGCCAGTGGAGCTGACGCCGCTGCCGGGGCGCCCCCGAGGTCAGCGGCGAAGGCGCGTCTCGCCGCACTCGGCGCCGAATGAGCTACGAAGGGATGAATCTGATGGGTAGGGAACGCCTCAAACGCTACAGCCTCGTCGGCCCCGAAGCCGAGCACGCGGTGGTGGCCGGGCTGGCCGGCGGAACCGACTGGTTTCGCAGTGACATGCCGCGCAAGAGGATGAAGGAGCTGATGCGCCGCTCGGATTACCCGGCGATCCGTGACACGGCCATCTGGCTGGGGGCGATGGCGGCGTGCGGTGCTCTCGGCGTCGTCTTCTGGGGCGGCTGGCTCGCCGTACCCTTCTTCGCCGCGTACGGGGTGCTGTACGGGTCGTCGTCGGACTCACGGTGGCATGAATGCGGCCACGGCACCGCGTTCAAGAGCCGCTGGATGGACCATTCGATCTACCAGCTCGCCTCGTTCATGGTCATGAGGGACCCCACGGTGTGGCGGTGGAGCCACACCCGACACCACACCGACACGCTGATTCTGGGTCGCGATCCGGAGATCCTGGTGATGCGTCCCGCCCGACTGGCCAGAATCCTGGCCAACTTCTTCGGGCTCGTCGACGTCCCGGTGGCGTTGGGTGACATGGTCCTGCACGCGGCCGGGCGGATCACGGCCGCGGAACGCACGTTCGTCCCCGAGTCCGAGCAGGCGAAGGTGTTCCGCACCGCACGGATCTGGCTGGTCGTCTACGTGGCCACGATTGCCGCCTGTGTGCTGTCCGGCTCGATCCTGCCGGCGATGCTCATCGGCGGACCACGGCTGTACGGCGCGTTCATGCTCAGCGTCTACGGCCTCACCCAGCACGCCGGGATGGGCGAGAACGTACTCGACCATCGGCTCAACACCCGCACCGTGTACATGAGCAGGATCAACCGGTTCCTGTACTGGAACATGAATTACCACGTCGAGCATCACATGTTCCCCATGGTTCCCTATCACCAGCTGCCCGAGCTGCACGAGGAGATCAAGAGCGATCTCGCGCCCGCCTATCCCTCGCTGTGGGCGGCCTACAAGGAGATCGTCCCCGCGGTGCTGCGCCAGCTGAAAGACCCCACCTACTACGTACACCGCGAGCTGCCTCCAGGTGCCCCTCCTTACCACCCGCGGTCCGACGGACGCGCACTCGCGCTCGAGCCCAAGAGGAGTTCCTGACGATGTCCGAGTGGATTGCCGCGTGTGCCGTGGACGACATCGACCCGGAAGACGTGATCCCGTTCCGGCACGACGGGGTGGACTACGCCGTATACCGCTCGCCACAGGGCGAGTTCTTCGCCACCGCGGGACACTGCACGCACGAGCGGATGCCGCTGTGCGACGGGCTGGTGATGGACAACACCATTGAATGCCCCAAGCACAACGGCCGGTTCGACTACACCACGGGCAAGGCCGCCGGAGCACCGGTGCTCGTCGACTTGCGGACCTTCCCGGTCAAGATCGAAGACGGCACCGTCCACATCGGAATCGGGTAGGCCGTGGGCACCGTGCCGGGGATGGTGGTCGTCGGAGGCGGCGAGTGCGGTGCGCGGGCGGCGTTCGCACTGCGCGAGGCGGGCTGGAACGGACCGCTCACGCTGGTCGGCGCGGAGGCCGTGCCGCCCTATGAGCGCCCGCCGTTGTCGAAGTCCATGATGACCGGACCGCATGCGTCGGCTCCGGCGACGATCTGCGACGCAGAGATGTTGCGGAACGGGGGCATCGATTTCATCGCCGGGACCACGGCGACCGACATCGATCGCGACAACCACGAAGTGGTACTCGCCCATGGGCGCCGGATCGCCTACCGACGGCTGCTTGTGGCCACCGGGGCGACCGCCCGTCCGCTGCCGATCCCCGGAGCGGCAGCGGACGGCGTGCGCTATCTGCGCAGCCACAGTGACGCGCTCGCCCTGCGGGACCGGTTGCGGCCCGGCGCGCGCATCGGCGTCATCGGTGGCGGCTTCATCGGTCTGGAGCTGGCGGCGAGCGCCACCTTGCGCGGCTGCGCCGTGACGGTGGTCGAGCTCGCACCACGGCTGATGAGCCGCGGCACGACTCCGCAGATCGCCGCCGTCGTCGCCGCGCGCCACGAGCGGGCCGGAGTCGATGTGCGCTGCGGAACCGGTGTCGCCCGGCTGGAGCGCCGCGACGGGGCGACGCTGCTCGGACTGACCACCGGCGAGACGCTGCTGTGTGACACGGTCGTGGCGGGCATCGGTGCGGTGCCGGAGACCGCGCTGGCGCATAAGGCAGGGCTCGCCGTCGACAACGGGGTGCGGGTCGACACCCGGCTGACGACATCCGATCCTGACGTCTTCGCCGCCGGTGACTGTTGTTCGTGGCCGCACCCGCTCTACGGCGGCCGCCGTATTCGGCTGGAGTCCTGGCGCAACGCCCGGGATCAGGGCGGCGCGGCGGCACGGAACATGCTCGGAGCCGACGAGCCGTTCGCGACCGTTCCGTGGTTCTGGTCGGATCAATACGACCTCACCCTGCACATCGCCGGGCTGCCCGACGCCGCCACGACCGAGGTCGTACGGCGACGCCATGACGGCGTCGAGATCCGTTTCGGTCTCGGCCCGGACGGGCGACTGCTGACGGCGAGCGCGATAGGCACCGAAAGCGCGGCGGCACGGGACATCCGGCTTGCCGAGCTGCTCATCGCCCGCCGGGCAACGCCGCATCCGACGACACTGGCGGATCCGACCGTCAGCCTCAAGGCGCTGCTGAGGCAGGAACCCCACTGATCCCACGGCACGTCACAGCACAAGGGAGGACATTCGGTGCGCAGTACCCCGTTCCCTCGCTCCGGCGAACCGATCAGCAAGCTCGGCTTCGGGACCATGGGATTCGCCGGCTGGTTCGGCGACCATGAGGAATCCGACTGGATCGACAGTCTCCTGTACGCATTGGACCGTGGGGTGTCCTTCATCGACACCGCTCGTGCCTACGGCAACTCCGAGCGCATCGTCGGCAAGGCCCTGCGGCAGTGGTCCGGGCAACGTCCTTACGTCGCGACGAAGATCGAGTCGCTCGCGGGCCCGCGAGGCTGGGGCACACCCGTGGCCCCCGAAGACGCCTACCCGCCCGGCCACGTCCGAGCCGGCGCCCTGCGCTCGCTCACAGAACTCGCGCTGGACCACGTCGACCTCGTGCAGCTCCACATCTGGTGGCCGACGTGGGGAGTCACCGGGTACTGGATGGATGAATTGCGGCAGCTGAAAGAGGACGGGCTGGTACGGCACATCGGCGTCTCGATTCCGGACCACCGCTGTGACATGGCGCTGCCGCTGGTGGAGAGCGGTCTGATCGACTCCGTCCAATCCATCATCAACATCTTCGACCCTCTCGCCCTGGACAATCTCCTGCCGGCATGTCAGAGGCACGACGTCGCGGTGGTCGCCCGATGCGTCCTGGACGAGGGGGGACTGACCGGCACCCTCACCGAGGACACGGCATTCGACGAAGACGACTACCGGCACCGATACTTCGACGACATCGTTCCCCGCTCGGTCTATCTCAAAAAGGTCGATGCGCTACGACAGTACGTGCCCGCATACGCCGGTTCTCTCGCAGCGCTGGCGCTGAAGTTCGTCATTCAGTCCCCTGGCGTCACCACGGCGATCTCCTCGATGCACGTACGGGCGTACTGCGAGGAGAACATCGCGGCGCTTGAGGAACCGGCACTGCCCGCGGAGGTCTTCGATCGACTCCGTTTCAAGCACCGATTCATCAAGAATTTCAACGAAACCAAGATTTTCGCGGAGTAATGGACCATGACCACTCAGACTGAAACGGTCCGCTGGGAAGACCTGTTGCCGCGTGAGTTCGAGCAGCGGCTGGAGCGACTCCCCCTGGTGTACCTGCCGATGGGATTGTGCGAGCCGCACGGACACGTGGCCGCCTTCGGCCTGGACACTCACAAGGCGGCGTACATGTGTGAGGAATCCGCCCGCCGCTTCGGTGGAATCGTCGCACCGACCCAGACGTATCACATCCATGAAACGGGATATCACCGGCCGTGGTTGAGGGAGGTCGTGGGCGATGTGAATCCACGGATGGGCAGCCTTCCCCCCGACGTTGTCCTGCGGCTGCTCGTCTTTCAGCTCCGGGCCTTTGTCAACGCGGGTTTCCGCGCTGTCGTCGTCGTCACCGGGCACAATGGCAACCAGCGCGACCTGCGGCTCGTCGCGGAGGAATTCCGCCGCGCCCGCCCCGTCCCGATCGTCGCCGTCAGCGACCCGGAACTCGTCGCCGGACGCTTCGAAGGCGACCACGCGGGACGCTATGAGATATCCCAGTTGATGTACCTGCGCCCCGAACTGGTCAGGCTGGATCGCCTTGACGACCGGCGCGGCAGCACACTGGGCCGCTTCGCCCAAGGCGAAGACGCACATCTCGCCACCGAGAGCGAGGGACGCGCGATCGTGGAAAGCAGCCTCGCCGCGCTCAAGAGCATCGTCGAGGACTGCCACCCCCTGCCCGGCATCGAGGATGTCCCGTTCATGCCCTTCGCCGAAGCCGAGCAGGTCTGGCGACGTGTGGCCGCCCGCACCGACGAGTGGTGCACCCTGCGGGAGGAGTGAGGATCATGTCCGCACCTGTCCGGTCCATCACGATGTGGGACTACTCCTGGTTGCTGCGCCGGTTCGGTGACGAGGCGGAGTACGCGGATGGCGAGCGGGTCCTCGACGAGCTGGCCGAGCGCGGCTACGACGTCGTGCGCATCGACGCCTTTCCGCACTGGATCGCCGCCGACAGCTCCGGGCGGCGGCCCGACGAGATCACTGCTCTGCCGCAGCCTCCGGGGTTCATGTGGGGGAACCACTCGACCGTCACCGTGCGGCCACGGGAGGCATTGATCGCGTTCCTGGCCGGGCTGCGTCGGCGGGGAATCCAGGCGGGTCTCTCCACCTGGTTCACTCCCGACTCGACCGGACGCGCGGCGCAGGTGGTCACTCCGGCCGATCTTTCAAGGATCTGGTTGGAAACTCTCGGAGTAATCCAAGACGCCGGTCTCAGTGATGTCGTGGCATATGTCGATCTGTGCAACGAGTGGCCGGCCTGGGCTCCGGGCATCGCCAAGCAGCTGTTCGGTGAGATCCAGTCGGTCTTCGCGCTGAATGAGCCGTTCACGCAGGAGCAGATTCGGCGCATCGACAGCTACCAGGAGTCACTGATCGCGGTCAAGCGGCAGTTCCCCGGAATTCCTGTGACGTTTTCGTACTATCTCCGAGGCGTGACGCCGCCGTTGAGTACGGACGTGATGCGGCTTTCGACGGCTGCTTTCGACCTCGCCGAACCGCACCTGTGGCTCGTTGCGGGATGCCCACGTTTCGTCGCCAGAACGAAATGGACCGGTGATTTCGAGAACGACATCCGCGGGCTCGCCGAACACCAGAGCCTGGTGCAGCGGTACTACCCGGCCGAACGGGAAGTCTTTCTGGCCGAGCTGGAGGCGCTGCTCGACGTGTGGCAGGGCTGGGCGGCTGACCGTGGGTTGCCCTTGTGGACGACCGAGGGATGGGCGTCAGTGGGCTGGTCACCAGAGCTCGTTCCCGGCTGGAGCGGGTGGGACTACGTCAAGGACGTTGCCGAGCACGCGGTCGGCATGGCGTTGGAGCGAGGCTGGCAGGGGATCTGCACAAGTAACTTCTCGCAGCCGCACCACGCCGGGATGTGGGCAGATACCGGATGGCACCGCGCACAGACCGCCCGTATCAGGGGTGGCGGATGACAACCAGGGAAAACGTACGGCTCGCAGGGTCCGGACGTGAGCGGAGAAACAAGCAGGTTTTTCCAAGTGCAACGCAAGTTTTCTCCAAGAGGCCGGCGGAGATCCGGCGTAGTTTTGTCCCACTCCGTGTCGGCGGCTACTGGTGAACGCGGCCCGTTAGTGCTTCTGTGCTCCCGCCGGAGGGCGTGGTTATGGCCTGGCCACTTCGTCTCGCGCACAGTTCCCGTCGCGCGCCGACACGATGAGCCGCCGCACCCCGGTGTCCACACCGTCGGCAGGCTCCCTTACCGGTACCAGAATCATTTACGGCCGTAGGCCGCCCCAGGAGGAAACGCTGTGACCACACCTCAGTGGGCCGCAGGATGCGATATCGACGCCATCATGGCCGCGATGACGTTGCCGGAGAAACTCGCGCAACTGGCCTCCGTGTGGCCGGAGGGCAGCGGTCCGCCCGGTGAAACCGTGGCACCGATGCAAGGCGAGATGCTCACGGACACGTTCCAGGACACGACGCTGCTCGAACACGGCCTCGGCCAGTTCACCCGACCGCTCGGAAGCCGGGCCGGCACCGTGGCGGAACGGCTGGAATTCGCCCGCGGCCTGCAGCGCGATGCCGTGCGGCACAGCCGCTTCGGCATCCCGGCGCTGGTCCACGAGGAATGTCTGACCGGACTGCAACTGTACGGCGCCGCCACGTACCCTTCCCCGCTGGCTTGGGGCGCTAGCTGGGACGCGGGCCTGGTTGGCGAGATGGCCGGGCAGATCGGGTCGACCATGCGGCAGCTGAACATCCACCTCGGACTGGCCCCGGTGCTCGATGTCGTTCGAGATCCGCGATGGGGCCGGGTGGAGGAGTGCATCTCCGAAGACCCGTACCTGGTGGGCGTCCTGGGCACGGCGTACGTCGACGGCCTGCAGTCCGCCGGCCCCGGTGCGACCGTCAAGCATTTTCTCGGCTACTCGAACTCGCGCGGCGGACGCAACTTGGCGCCGGTGCACGCGGGGCCGCGCGAGGTCGCCGAGGTATTCGCGCTGCCCTTCGAAATGGTGGTCAAGAACGCCCGTCCGCGTGCGGTGATGCACTCCTATGCCGAGATCGACGGCACCCCGGTCGCCGCCGACCCACGGCTGCTCACCGAGCTGTTGCGCGTTCGCTGGGGATTCGAAGGTGTTGTGGTCGCTGACTACTTCGGTGTGACGTTCCTGCACACTTTGCACGACGTGGCTGCCGACCTCGGCGACGCGGCGGTGCTCGCACTGTCGGCCGGGGTCGATATCGAGTTGCCGGCGGGCCGGGCCTACCTGGCCCCGCTTGCGGAACGCGTCCGCAGCGGCGCCTGCCCGATGGAACTGGTGGACCGGTCGGTGCGACTGGTGCTCCGCCACAAGCTCGAACTCGGCGTGTTCGCCGAGGCCGTCGAGAACGCCCAGGCGGTCGATGTCGATCCGCCGGATTTTCGTGCGGTGGCCCGACGGCTCGCCGAGGAATCGGTGATCCTGCTGAGCAATCCCCAGGGGATCCTGCCGCTGCGACCGGTCGCGAGGGTGGCAGTGGTGGGTCCGAACGCCGACTCGCCCGAGGCCATGCTCGGCAACTACAGCTTCACCAACCACGTGCAGACTCCCCCCGGCACGCCGATCGGCATCGACCTGCCCACCGTGCTGGCGGCGCTGAGCGAACAGCTGCCGGACGGGACCGAAGTCGTCCACGCGCCCGGTTGCGCGGTACGCGCCGACGCGGAGGCCGAGGCCGACGCCGCCGATACGATCGCGGCGGCGGCGGCAGCCGCCGAGAGTGCGGATGTGTGCATCGCCGTGGTCGGCGACCGGGCGGGACTGTTCGGACGGGGCACTGTCGGCGAGGGGAGCGACGCTGCGGCGCTGGAACTGCCGGGACGTCAGCAGGCGCTGCTCGACGCGGTGCTCGACACCGGCACCCCGGTGGTGGTGGTCCTGGTCACCGGACGGCCGTATCCGATGGGGGCCTTCGCAGACCGAGCGGCCGCCGTCGTTCAAGCGTTCTTCCCGGGCGAAGAGGGAGCGCCGGCTATCGCGGGCGTGCTGACCGGGCGCGTCAATCCGAGCGGCAGGCTGCCGGTCAGCATTCCGCGCGACTGCGCCGGCCAGCCCCACTCGTACCGGCATCCACGGCTCGGTGGTCGCAGCCCGGTGTCGAACGTGGACCCCAGTCCGCTGTTCGCGTTCGGACACGGCCTGTCGTACACCACCTTTACCTGCAGTGACCTGCGCGTCACCGCCGATCATTGGGACACCGCCGGCACGCTTCGGGTGCGGTGCCGGGTCCGCAACGACGGTGAGCGCGTCGGCGCCGAAGTGGTGCAGCTCTATGTGCGCGATCTCGTCGCCTCGGTCACCCGGCCGATGCGACAGCTGCTGGGCTGGGCGCGCGTCGGCCTGGCGCCGGGCGAGGCACACGTCGTCGAGTTCACGGTGCCGGCGGACCGGCTGGCGTTCGTCGGACCGGAGTCGGCGTGGATCGTGGAGCCGGGGGAGTTCGAGTTCTCGGTCGCGTCGTCGGCCGAGGCGCCTGGGGTGCGGACCACGGTCGGGTTGCAGGGCCCCGTGCGGGTGCTGACCGAGGATCGCAGCCTTCTCACGGCTGTGCGTGTGCATGAGGGGGATGCCTGGTAGGGCCTGGCCGGCCTCACTGGTCAGTGGCATGTCGGCCGGACTGCGGGTGTCGTTGCGGGGGGGGACACCCCGGGGAGATGCGAGATGGCCGATCTCCGGGATGACCTGAAGGTGTTGACGGCGGATTTGTCCGTCGAGTGCTTCGCGGCCGACCGGCCGCTTGAACAGCGCGGCCACTCCCTGCGCGGTGTCGCTCTTGCGGAACCGGCGGTCGATGAGGGTCTTGACCCGCGACAGGGTCCAAGTCTGGTCCGGCCCTGCGCCGACTCGCGGAAGGCCGGCCGCTCATCGGTCAGCCCGCCCCCCTTGCGTATACCTCATCCAATCGGCATACCGCAGGGATCACGGGCCGTCAGCCACCGCCGACACCCACGCGTTGAAGGTCGGTAATCGTTGTGGCTGAAGACACGTGCACCGGGACAGCACATCAGGACGTTTCGGCAAGTTTCCCGTACGGTCGCGCATTCACGGCCCCACGGCACCGCTCATACGGTGGTGAGCAGAAGAGAACCGGGCCCCTCGGCATAGCGGCTCAATTGGCCGACCACCCACATCGGAATAACTTTCCGGCAGCCAAATTGCACGGCTGTGTACAGGCTGGCATATAAAGGAGAGAATCATGACACAGTAGCTCGCAAGTAACGAGTCAATCATCTTGCCCCTTGCCCCTTGCCCCTTGCCCGCAAGGTTGCACTGGTCACTGGTGGTGCTAGCGGAATCGGTGCGGCAATCGTACGGGAGATGGCGACAGCACGAGTGGGTTGGAATTTTGCTGTTGATCAGTACTCTCAACTCCTGCTGTTGGAGACCCTTCGAATTTACATGAGCAAGGCAGAGTCCATGCCCCCCGGTTGGCTACGCGCGGTAGCCGACGATCAGTTGAGACCAATCCTGACGGCCATTCATGCACAGCCTGCTCACCCTTGGACACTCGCGACTCTGGCCCGAATCAGCGCTATGTCTCGCACTACATTTTCCGAGCATTTTCGCGTAGTTGCCGGAATACCGCCCATGACGTACTTGAAGCGGCTACGGATTCATCTCGCCGAGCGCTCCTTGAGGACCGAAGATACACCCATCGGTAAGCTCGCGGCCGATTTGGGGTACGGTTCCGACAGTTCATTTAACAACACCTTTAAAAGCGTTAGCGATATTTCCCCCTTTAATTATCGGAAAAAATATAGAGGAACGCTTGCTGTCTAATACTCCAGCTGTAGATCGTGATCTTCATGTCTGGGATGCGGCTTGTCGTAGGTAATGGCTGGTCCGTGACCGTGCCTGGTGGCGGCGTCGCCAGTCGGACCAGCCGAGCCGGTGGGCCAGATCGTGAAGAGGCCGGACGGCAACGGTGATGAACAGTCGCTGGATCTCATTGCAGGTCAGCGGGATCAGACCGCCGGGTCCCGGCCGGTGGGCATGCTCGTCGGCTCGGACGACGGCGAGGAAGGCGTGGGCGAGCATGGCAAGGGTGACCCAGCGGCTCCAGGAGGGGTAGCGACGGACCTGGTGCACGTCGAGCCCGGCCAGGCCCTTTCCGGCCTGGAACGTTTCCTCCACTCGCCACCTGGAGCCGGCGATCCTTACCAGAGTGTTCAGCGGCACCAGCTGGGCGGAATGGCAGCGGTAGTAGGCCAGTTCGCCGGTGGCTCGGTTGCGGCGGATCAGCAGCTGGCGCCCTTCTGATCCCGTGGCGACCAGATCGATCACGGCCCAGTCGTAGAAACGCTGTCCCTTCGCTCCTTGTCCGGCGGACAGCTTCTGCCAGGCCCGCCGGGGCAGCTTGGCAGCCAGGGCATCCGCACGGAACTCGCCTGCCCCGGTGGTCACTTCAGCCGAGCAGGCCACTGCGAGCACGTAGCCCAGGCCACGTTCCTCCAGAGCGGACCGCAGTTTCGGGTTGCCGCCATAGACCTCGTCGCCGGTCACCCAGCCGACGTGGTGTCCGGCGTCCAGGAACCGTTCGATCATCACGCGGGCCAGCTCCGGCTTGGTCGCGAAGTCAGTGTCCTCTCCGAGTCCGGCCGCCCGGCAGCGGTCGGGGTCAGAGATCCAGGAGCGCGGGATGTACAGCTCGCGGTCCACCGCTGCGTGCCCGCGGGCGCCAGCGTAGACAAGGCAGACGGCGACCTGGGAGTTCTCGATCCGGCCGACGGTGCCGGTGTATTGGCGCTGGACACCAACGGTGTGGGTGCCCTTCTTCACGTCGCCGGTCTCGTCCACGACCAGCACCGCGGCCTCGTCGTGCAGATGCTCCACGACGTACTCGCGGACGTCGTCGCGGACGGCATCGGCGTCCCAGGCCGCCCGGCACAGTAGATGCTGCATGCCATGCGGATTCGCGTCCCCGACCCACTCCGCGATCGTCCAGCAGTTCTTGCGCGGCAGGTCCGCCAGCAGTCCCAACACCAATCGCCCGGCCCGCCGCCGGGGTTCGACCCGGGCGAATCGGCCCGCGATACGCCCCGTGGCCACCTCAAACGCCTCCCGCCAACGGACGGGATCTATGCGGTGACCTGCGGCCACCGTCTGATCTTCTGTCTTCACACACCGATGATCACCGGTGGCCGCACCTGCTCCCGCACCAGCCCGGACCTGTGTGACCGGCTGACGGACGGCGAACTGCCGGAAATCCGGGCGACGGCCACCAGCCCGGCTGACACGCTGGCGCACATGACCACGCCACTCACCGCAAGACAACGACTCGCCGCGCTCCACAGCTATGCGGCCGTGAACGGTGAGGACTTCACCGGCCAGAACCTGGCTTCCGCTCGCACGTCGCGGCTGCGTTTCACCCGCTGCTCGTTCAGCGGGGCCGATCTACGCCACGCCACCCTGGACGGGTGTTGGTTCAAGTTCTGTGACTTTAGCGACGCAGACCTGCGTGGGGCTTCACTGCGCGGGGTCAGCCTGGCCGGATGCGATCTGCGAGATGCTGACCTGCGCGACACCGATCTGACCGACGCCAGGTTCGGAAGCGTGAACACTGGCGTTCCCCCGCTCGGGCTGACCTACGTCACCGGTGCCCGGTTCGAAGGAGCGTCCTTGCGCAACGTTCAAGCGGAAGGCGTCATCGGGTGGCCACCCGGGCACGGCGCGAACGAGTAGGGCCTGCCTGGCGGCAAGATCACGATCTACAGCTGCAGTACTAATCCATCTGCCCCCTGGCTTTATTGAGCAGTAGTGACGTCGCTTGTCGATCCATTCGGGTTCTGGCTCAACTTCTGTGACACGGTCACGTTGAGTCACAGCTGAGGTTCTCCGGGGCACACGCGAAGTCGCCCGAAAACGACTCGTGGGTGAGGCGACTGGCCCGAGGGTTCGGGGCCGTGGAAGAGGTCGTGCTCCGGCTGAAGGAGACGTTTTCCCGTCGATTGCGGATCTCGCGGTGCTGTCGGTGGACATAAACGTCGAGGTAGTGCGTGTTGACGCGCGATGTACCGCGGACGGCGCCGTGTGCCCGGCCTGCGGGGTCTGGTCGAACCAGGTTCACGGTTCCTACCTGCGGTTTCCCGCTGATGTTCCAAGCGGTGGACGAAGCGTTGTTCTCCAGCTGAGCGCCGCCCGTCGGTTCGTCTGTGGGAACTCGGGGTGCGCACGCCGCACTTTCGTCGAGCAGTCACCCGGCCTGACACGCCGACATAGTCAGCGGACCGATCGGCTGCGCTCGGCCCTGGCGGCGGTCGGTCTGGCCCTTGCGGGCCGGGCCGGAGCCCGCATTGCCCGCGTCCTCGGGGTGTCCGTGAGCCGCAGTACGGTGCTCCGGCTGGTCGATGCTCTTCCCGAGCCGGAGGTTGCTGCCCCACGTGTGGTCGGCGTTGATGAGTACGCCACCCGCAAGGGCCGCCACTACGGCACCGTCCTCGTCGACATCGACACCCGCCGTCCCATCGACCTGCTGCCCGACCGGGAGGCATCCAGCCTGACGGCCTGGCTCGCCGACCGGCCAGGCGTTGAGGTCGTGTGCCGGGACCGGGCACCTTTCTTCGCTGACGGCGCCGCCGCCGGCGCCCCGCAGGCTGTCCAGGTCGCGGACCGGTGGCACCTCTGGCATAACCTGAGCGAAGCCGCCGAACGGGCCGTCGCCCAGCACCGCCACTGCCTCCGAGCCCTCGTTCCTGCGGCCCCCGACCCCGAGCTGGAGCCCACAGCAGAAGAGAAGCCGTCCAGCTCACCCTGGCCGACGGGCCATCGGTTTGCCGAGCGCACCCGTGCCAAGCACGCCACCATTCACGCACTGCTGGCCGCCGGACACAGCAAACGGTCCGTGGCACGGCAGCTGGGCATGAGCCAGAACACTGTCCTGCGGTTCTCCCGTGCTGAGACGCCCGAAGGGCTTTTCGTCGGGCAGTGGCAGAACCGGGCCTCCGTCCTCGACGAGTACAAGACCTACCTCGACGACCGCTGGAGCGAGGGCTGCACCAACGCCTGGAAGCTATGGGAGGAGATCGTGCCGCTCGGCTACAAAGGCAGCTACCAGCGCGTCCGTGCCTACCTGCACAAGAAGCGAAC
Source organism: Streptomyces iranensis (assembly GCF_017874715.1). Classification (GTDB taxonomy): domain Bacteria; phylum Actinomycetota; class Actinomycetes; order Streptomycetales; family Streptomycetaceae; genus Streptomyces; species Streptomyces iranensis. The sequence goes on from NZ_JAGGLR010000043.1 coordinate 35,495, forward strand.
CTCGCCGCAACCGGTGACCGCGCGGCCGCCCTCACCGCGGAAGGTCGCCGGATGGATCCTCAGCCGCCCGGAAACCCTCACCGAGCCCGAACAGCTCCAGCTCAAGACTGTCCGGACGCACTGCCCCGAACTCGACGCCCTCACCCGTCACGTCCGGTCCTTCGCGGTCATGCTCACCGAGCGCCAGGGCGAACGCCTTCCGGACTGGCTGGACGCCGTCCGGCAGGACGACCTGCCCAGCCTCCACACCCTCGCCGCCGGCATCGACCGCGACCGCGCTGCCGTCGTCGCCGGGCTGACCCTGCCTTGGAACTCAGGCGCCGTCGAAGGCCATGTGAACCGGATCAAGATACTCAAGCGCCAGATGTTCGGCCGCGCCAGCTTCTCGCTCCTGCGCAAGCGGGTCCTGCTGTACAGGTGACTGGCGTGCCTCGCCAGTCACCTAAACAGCCTGGGCCAGAGAACAGGAGCGGCTGAACCCCGGGACCGGCTGCTGCGATACCGGCAGCCCAGCTGCCGCCCTGGCCGCTCGAGGGCCTGACCCGTCAGTCCGCGTTCGTTACCTACCGTCGCTCGGTGCTGTGCAACGTCGGGTGAGACCCGTGCGATTCAGTTCCGTTTACAGTAGTCAGCAGTACGGTGGCTGATTGGTCATGGAAGCCGCCACCCGCATCCACACTCCAAACTGACGGTAGAGGCTGGGCAGAGCGCCCTGCGCTTGAACTGTCCGGAAGTCCGTGGCGGTGACCCCGGGAATTCCCTGAAGCGCGGAGGCCACCGAGGCCGACTGCCATCGGACCGTGAGGGTAGCCGGTTCAGAAGCCGTCGACGGGACCCTCGGTGCAGCACAAACTGAGGCAACGGCCTTTTCGATTGCCGTACGTGCCTCGTCCGCAGGGCGTAGTTCGGCCGCGAAGCGGTCGCGGGCGTACTTCACGGCCACGGTGGTGACCGAGGCGTCCCACTCCGTCATTTCTTCGCAGGCGCGGTCGTCGCCGGTGAGGACCGCCACGGGAACACCAAGAGCTCCTGCGGTTGCTTGGGCCAGGCCGATCTCTCCCACCGGCCGGCCGTCCAGCCACATGTCCTCGATTTCATGCCCCATGAAACTATGGCTCAGCACACCGAGTGTGCCGGCTCGGGAGTGGTACCCGACGCAGATCACGGCGTCGTGGTCGGCAGCGAGGCCGTCCAGCATGCCCATGTTCTTGGGTTTGCCACGGATGAGGCGGGCCGCCGGGTGCAGGGCCTCGGGCAGAAGGTTGCGCATGGGGCCGTGTGCATCGTTCACGGTGATGTGGGTGGCGCCTGCTGTGACCGCTCCCCGGACGGCCGCGTTGACGTCCTCGGCCATCATCTGACGTCCGCGCTCGTAGTCCCGGCCGCCGGGCTGGACATCGTCGGTGTCAACGAGCCCCGTAATGCCTTCCATGTCCACACTGATGTAGATCCGCATTGGGCCAAGTCCTCCAAGACTGTGATGATCACATGGACGATGTCGGCCACACCATCAACGGCTCCCCCATCTGCAAGACTTTCAGGCTCGTCTCCGGGGCAACTTCCCGAGTCATCCAGCAGACCTTCCGTCACTCAGCGTGGCCACGTCACAGAAGTTGAGCCAGAACCCGCATTTTGGCGGCGGTTGAGGGCTTGTCAGGAAAGTGTCAGGGTGTTTCCTGGGAGGGGCCTGGTCGTGCGGCAGATGTCGAGGGTCGAGCTGTACGCTGCGGTCCGGCGTGGCCGTCGGGGTGGCGTGTTGACCCGGGCCTCCCCTGGAACGCGCGTGTTGTGTGACATGGCGGGCGGTGCGGAAGGCCGTCACCGCGGTCTGGCTGGGCTCCGCTCCGGCCGCCGGGGGCCTGTCGTGCTGAGCAGGCTCGGTTCGACCCTCATACCTTGGAGGTCTGGATGCGTGCAGGCGTCGTCGTCGCCGCGCAGCCCGGTGTGGAGGATCTCGCCGTGCGGGCCGAGGAGTTGGGCTTGTACAGTTTCTGGGTCTACGACACCCCGATGGTCCACGGCGCCCCCTTCGTCGCCCTGGGCCTGTGCGCGAAGGCCACCCGACGCATCAGGCTCGGTATCGGCGTGACCTCAGCGGCGCTGCGCTCGGCCCCGGCGGCGGCGAGCGGGTTCGCCAGCCTCAATGCCCTGGCGCCGGGCCGGATCATCTGCGGGGTCGGCACCGGGAACACCGCCCGGCGCACCCTGGGCATGCCGCCGACCAGGGCAGCCGCGCTGGAGGACTTCACCGCGGCGCTGCAGGACCTGTGTGTGCCGGACGCTCGACCGAGTACCGCGAGGGTGACCGGGTCCGCGATATCCGCCTCCTGCACGCCGGGGGGCATGTGAACACCACCGATCCGATCGAGTTCGTCGTCGCGGCGCTGCACGGGCCCAAAGCCGCCGCTGTCGCCGGGCGCCGCGGCGCAGGCCTGATCTCGGTCGGTCTGTGTGATCCCACCGCCTGGCATGCACTGCACGACGCCCGCCGCCAAGCCGCTCACAGCACGCCCCGCGACCCCGACTCCCCCTCCCCCACGCTCTCCCGGGCGGACTCCTACCTGGTCACCTCCCTCCATATGCTTCACGAGGACGAGGACCCGCACAGCGACGCGGCCCGGGACGCGACGGGTCACCTGGTCCTGTCGCTGCTGGACTTCGCCGCCGACACACCTGCCTTCGCCCAGCAGCTCGGCCCCGATGAACGCCAGGCGGTGCGACAACTCCTCGGAAGGCGGGGCACCACCGCCACCGCGCCGGACCGGTACACCAAGATCTACCCCGGCTATCTCGGACGCATCGCGCCCCAGGACCGGGACCTGGTCCTGCCCCAGCTGATGAACGCCCTGGCCCTGGTCGGCACCCGTGACGACCTTCTCACCCGTATCACCGCCCTGGAACAGGCGGGCATCGACGAACTCCTCATCCAACCGGTGGTCGACCCGTCCACGGAGATGGCCCGGCTCGCGGAACTCCTCATCTGAACGGACCGCCCGGCCCGCACGCACCCACCCCTGTCCGGCGCTCCACGCACCTCACCCCTTTCCGTTCCGGGAACGGTGATGATGAGCAACGCTGGTGCCGGAGAGGCCATTTGTGATGAACATCCACGAGTCCTCGGTGAGTGAGAGGCGAGCGCGCGGACTGACGGCACCCTCGTGGAGACCCTGCGGACCCACGGCCCTCACCGCGGTGCCCGAAGAGAAGAACGTGACCGCCTGCGGACCGGCCGTCAGCAAGAAGCACCCCACCCCGTAGGGGGCCCCGGGACGAGGCCGGAGGAGTACGTCTGCCCCGGACCGTCGGTACGAGAGGCAGAGGTACTTCCCAGAAGTGCGGAAACGCCAGCTATCGCGGTGCGTTGTCGAGCGCGTCAGGGGGGGCGGTCGGGTTGGGGCCGGGGCCGGGTTGGGGCCGGGGCCGGGCTCGGGGCGGGGCCGGGCTCGGGGCGAGGTCGGGCCGGGGCGGGGCGGGGCGGGGCGGTCGGTATGCACGGTGGTCGGCCCCACGGTGTGGGCTGGGTGTGCCGTCGTTCGCCAGGGCATGCGCCGTGATGCGTCCCGCCCCCCGGGGGCGCGTCGCCGGTCGCGAGCATGCCGGCGTCGTCGAGGCCGTGGCCCTCCTGGCGAAGGGCGCGTCTGCCCGCCGGCAGTGGCGGAGCCGGTCGGCGGTCAGCCGCAGGGGGCGGAGACCGGTGCACAGCGCTTCCACGCCGACGGAGCCGGCCTTCCACCGCGGGCGGTTGTCCTCCTGGCCGGTGACAGACCGTTGGCCGGGCCTTGCGGGATGCTGGTATGTGGTGACGTCCGATGGGTTGCACCCGGCCGGTGGAGTGAGCGGTGCGCAGACGCTCCTTCAACGCGCAGGCACTCCTTCAGCGCGGTGGCGGTGAGGAAGGCGCGTTCGCAGCACGGTGGTCCACACGGTATCTGCCACTCCCCCTTCCGGGGCCGGTGCAGCGGATGCGGCCCTCTCGGCGGCGTCGGCCGCAGGAGCACCGGTCGGGTGGGGGTTGCTCAGGTGGGGGTGGTAGGTCCCACTGGGTGGTGTGGAGGCGGTGCTCCGGGTGGGTGCCACAGGGGGCCCGGCGCCGGTGATGCCGATGCCGAGGCACTGCGCGGCAAGAGCGGTGTCCGCGATGTCCTCGTCCAGGCCTGGGTCGCGGTCGCGGCCACGCAGGACGCGGGCGAAGTGACGGCCGGGGTCCGGCGAGCAGGGGCCGCCGGTGGAAGAAGGCCATTGCGGTGCGCGACGGACACCCGTGCGGTGACCATGACGGACACCAGGGCGGTGACGCCGTACGGCGACGGCACGCCGGGCCGAGGCCGGCTGGGGGGCGGCCCGGGCCCGGATCACGGCCGGCCCGCCGAGCACGGCGGCCCCGGTCCCGGCGATGCCGCCCGCTCCGCTCCCCTCCCTCCGCCCCCGGTCAGCAGGAGGTGTGCGGGGGATATCGGGTCGGTGGCCGCAGGTGGGCGGGGCGTGCCACGAGGCCGGTGCAGGCCGGTCTCGCCCGCATGGTGAGCAGCCGGCACGCGGGGTGGGGTTCGGTGCCGGTCAGGCACCCCACCCCACGTGTTCGGGAGACGTACGGTGCTCAGGGCACGCACTCCGTTGCCCTCACCCGTCGGCTTGCCACGCGCGGGGTTCCGGTCCGCCCCGTACCGGCGGCCGCTTCGCGCGGGCGGCGAGCCAGGTGCGCCTTATCTCCAGGGCACTGGGGACCACCGCCCGGTGGCGGGTCAGAACTGGGGGTCGAGATATCCGCCCCACGTCCAGGTGCCGGTATATGCCACCTCCACGGAGGCAGAATCCGAAACCAGCACCCAGTCAGGATTGTCGGGATCCAGCATGGTGGTCTGGAGGTAGTAGCCGTTCTTCGGCCACAGGCAATCCCTCCAGGTGTACCAGTCCGCGCCGAGTTCGATGGTGCGCCAGGAGGTGTGCCGGGATCCCATGACACGGCCCCAGTCGTAGCTGCCGGCATCCAGTTTGATACGGCGTTCGACACAGGACTCCTCCCAGCCGAGCCTGGGATCGTCGATGAGGTGCTGGGACCTGGTGTTGTAGGCCGTCACCGCCGTGACATCCGCCGAAGCGGTACCCGGCAAGGCGAGGATGGTCCCGCCGAGCAGGGCCACGAGGGATAAGGCGATGCGCGAGATGCGTGCCACGATCTTTTCCTTCCGACGGACGGACCGATGCCCGAAAGGCAGGAACAAGCGGAGTACCGCTGTGCACGCGGCCGATACCCCGGCCGCCTTCTGCCCCAGGCGCACTCCAGGTGTAATACGAGCCTGCCGAGACGGGTCCCGCCAGAGGTGCCCTATGCACGGGCCCGCTGCAAGCACTCCTGCCGGACACGCTGCATGCGGCTCTGTCCGCAGTTACGGACGCTGTTGGTGATCTCTAGGTCGTGAGTCTTTGGCAGATTCGCTGGAAGTGGCTCGTCGGTCGAGGCTCGCGGGATGGAGCCGTGCCGGGTGGGAAGCACTCGCTGAGGCGGATGATGTCGGCTCCGGCGGCCGTCAGCACGTGCTGGACGTGAGCCTTGGCCAAGCCTCGGTAGCGGCAGCGGCGGAGTCCATGAGCGTGGACGGTCTCGGAGACAGTGGCCGCGCAGCCCGCGCGGATGGCATAGCGCCGACGCCACGGATCGGTTTTCTGTTCCTTCCGGACCTTCGTCTGGATCTTCTGCTGGGGCTCTGGCAGAAGGAAGATGTGGCGTCCTTTGCCGTCGACGTTGCCGGTGCACTGAAGCCTGTCCTCGCACTCATTGCAGGCTTTGCGGGGGAAGAGAACCGACAGCCGGGGGTGTCCATCGCCGAGAGTGGAATTCCACGGCGGGCTGACCACACCGCGTGGACAGGTCAGGGTGCGGGCCTGCCAGTCGACGCGGAAGTCCTCTTTGGCAAAACCCGGCCGTTGACAGGCACGGGGATCGTCGCGGACCGGACCGAGCAGTCCGATGCCCCACCGCTGTTCGCTGCGGTGGATGCTGTCCGGAGTGACGTAGCCACCGTCGACGACGTGCTCTGCCGGCTGGAAGCCCTGCTCGGTCAGGCCCTGGTGGATGCGGTCGAGAGCATCGATGTCCTGTTCCGGCGCCGGCCGGGTTACGACCTGCACGATCACGTTCGGGCCGGGGCGGTCGCAGGTTTCACTCTGGTGGTCGCGGTAGCCGATCCAGTCGCGCTGTCCGGCTGCTGTGACCTTCTGTCTGTAACGGGCCTGGGGATCATGCGGGGTAACGATCTCCATACTGGACCATGGCACTCGTGCCGAGGCGGGATCAGGCCGACCGTCTGCCTTGGTCTTGCCGGTGTTCCTCTGCTCGGTTGCCCGTCGGCCGGCCCGGTCGCGAGTGGACTTCGGTCCGCGCCAGCGCAGTTGGCCATCGCCGTCGTACCAGTACTGCTGAACCCAGACCTGCCGCAATACCTGCACGGCGGGCAGGTCCCGCAGTCCGGGCGGCGCGTCGTCCTGGTAGACGGCCCGCAGAATGTGCATGCCGTCCTCGCCGACCTTCAGGACGTAGGCGATCAGCGCGTCCCCGCCGCGAGGCAGCCGGTGATAACGCACCGGCCATAGCGGTCTGCCCAGTCCCGGGTGACGAGCCGGGCCAGCCATTCCTCACCGTGCTCCGAGAGCTCCTCCAGCGCGGTCCGTAAGGTCTCGGCGACCAGCTCTCCCCGGTTCAGGCGACGGACCGCGGCGAGCACATGGGTGGAGTCCGTCCGCACCCGGCCGCGGCGTTTGACCAGCCCAGCCGCCACAAGATGGTCGACCATAACGGTCAGCAGCCGGTCGGCCCGGTCACCCTGGGCCATCCGGCCCCTGAACTCGCTGAGTACTGAGAAGTCGAACCCCGGATCGTCCAGCTCCAGGCCCAGACAGTACTTCCAATCGAGACGGCACCGAACGGCCTCAGCCTGCCGGTCGGTCAGGTTCTCGGCGTACTGCAGCACGGACACCAACGCGAGCCGGGCCGGTGACAGCCCCTTTCTCCCGTCAGCCGGATACCAGTCCGCGAAGTCCTCATCGACGAACAGTTCATCCAGCCGGTCCCGCACCCACATCGCGGCCGTGCCTCCCGGATTGCTCGCCCGAGCCATCCGCACCGTCAACGGCGGAACCACCCGCCCCGCACCCGAGCCCATCGCCATCGCGGCCCTCCGACCGCTCGATCCGCCCCGCTTAGACAAGAGCAGCACACCCAAACCAAGCGAGAACGGAAGACCGCACAGCTTCACCCCAACGAGCGAAGATCACCAACAGCATCCGGAACTGCGGACAGAGCCTTGAAAACGGCCAACGCTACTCGTCGCTCCACTCGGTCCGAAGTTCAACGGAGCAGGGAGTCTCAGAGAGCATTGTCGGCCGGGTCCGCCCGCTCGTGGAGTGTGCGGACTGTGCCGTCGGTCAAGGGCAGCTGCGGCCGCGGCGCGCTCCACGCTGGGCTTCGCCCACCCTGGACAGTCCGTCCTGGTCTTGGACCTGGCTAAATATTGGTGGCCCCTTCCTTGCGACGCCTGCCCGCAGGTCAGGGCCAGCTGCGGCCAACGGGCGTGTAGCGCTGTGTGGTATAAACCCAACCGTCGATCACGGCGGCGATCTCGGCCGCGTCGGCCTGTTCGGCGGGCAGGTCGGTGATGGCGTAGACGGTCTCGCTGGACCACTTCTTCGCCCCGTACAGGCGGCGTCTGTGCTGGATGCGCAGGACCTGGCGGGCGTGCGGGAAGAGCAGGCCGTCGACGGTGACGACCTGCACGTGACACTGCTCGTGGCGGCCGTGGCCGCGGGCGTGGCCGCGGTGGATGACGGGGATGGGGCGTGACCCAGATACGCCAGAAACCCGCCACGGGATGATCTTGAAGGGGTGAGCGCATCGGACCCGTCACCCGTTCGGCTCAGTGTCGTTGGTGGTGACGTTGGATGTCGTCCGGGGCGGGGTGAGCTGTGACCTCGATCGAGAGGACGGCGTATCCGCGGTTCAAGCGGCTGATCACCGCGCACGAGCTGCACTTGTTCTTCGAGCCTAGCCGTGAGGAAGTCGAGTGGGCCACCGCCCGTACCGACTGCGACGAACACCTGCTGGCCCAGGTGCTCGTACTGAAGTCGTACCAGCGCATGGGGTGTTTCCCGAAGCTGGACGAGGTCCCGAACACGGTCGTCGATTTCGTGCGTCGTGCGGCGGACCTGCCGGAGGGCACGGTGCCGAGGAACCGTACGGCGGAGCGGCAGCGCACCGCCGTACGGCAGCGGGCGGGCCTGTCGTACGAAAGGCGAAGGCCCGGAAGATCGCCGAGGCGGTGATACGGAGCGAGGCGGTGTCGAAGAACCGTCCGGCGGACCTGATCAACATCGCGCTGGAGAAGGTCGTGGAGGCCGGGCTGGAGCTGCCGGGCTTCACCACGCTGGACGCGCTCGCGGCGAAGGTCCGCACCGAGGTGAACGCCTCGATCTGCGCGGGCATTTGCGAGCAGCTCAGCGAGGCCCACCGGGAGCGGCTGCTGGCGTTGCTGTCGGAGAAGGACACCTCGGGTACCACGAAGTACAACCGGCTGAAGCAGTCGGCGAAGGCCCCGACGTGGTCGCACTTCCGTGCCCAGGCCGAGTACCTGGGGTGGGTGGACGGGCTGGGCGAGACCGGGGCGTGGCTGTCCGGCGTGGCCTCGGGGAAGATCACGGACTTCGCCGGGGAGGCGGACGCCGCGGACGCGCCGGGGCTGCGGGACTACGGCCTGGTCAAGCGGCTCGCACTGCTGGTGTGTCTCGTGCACAAGGCGCGGATGCGGGCCGGGGACGCGCTGGCGACGATGTTCTGCAAGCGGGTCGCGTTGCAGGTCAAGCGGGCCAAGGCGGAGCTGGAGAGCATCCACGAGGGGCAGCAGGCCATCGTTGAGGCGTTGATCGGGAACTACCGCACGGTGCTCCAGCACATCGACGCCGACGGCCCCGTCCAGGCCGCGCGCGAGAGGGCGGCCGCGTTGACGGCGGAGATCCTGGGGGTGGTCACCGAGCTCGACCAGGACACGGAGGCCGGCGCGGTGGCCACGCGGCTCGGCGACCGGCTCGCGCCCGCCCTGCACACGATGGCGAAGGCCCTGCGGGTGCAGGCCGGCGCCCTGGGGGCCGCGGCGGTGGCGGTGGACGGTTTCGGCGGGTTCGAGCAGCAGTACGAGCAGATCGAGGAGGTCGCCGCCCATCACGGCAACTACTGGGAGGTGCTGCTGTACGGGCACCTGCTCAAGGACCGCTCCACGATGTACGACCTGACCAGCCGTCTGGAACTGACCGCCGCCTCGGAGGACAACCGGGTCCTGGACGCGCTCGCGCACGCCCGCCGCCACAAGCACCTGCGCGACTACATCCCGGGACGGTATGAGGACGGCCGCCCGGTCGACATCTCGTTCGCCACGCTGAACTGGCAGAAGGCCGTCCGCGACAAGAACCGGCCCGGCGCCTTCGTCCGCAAGCACTTCGAGGCGATGATCTTCGCCGCGCTCGCCGAGGAACTGCGCACCGGTGATGTCGCGGTGGCCGGGTCCGAGGAGTACACCGACTGGAGTCAGCAGCTGCTGCTTTGGGACGCGGTCGAGGAGAAGCTGGGCGACTACCTGGTGGAGGTCGGCCTCGCCGAGCCCGGCGACGATACGCCGTACGACGCGGGTCGTTCCGCCGGCAGCTGGAGGACAAGCTCACCGCGGCCGCCGCGACGGCGGATGCCGGGTACCCGGACAACGAGGGTCTGGTCATCGACTCGGAGACCGGCATCCCCTCCCTCAAGGCCCACCGCGCCGAGGGCCAGCGGGCCTCGGCGAAGGCCCTGGAGCAGGAGATCAGAACCCGGATGCCGGAGCGCTCCCTGCTCGGGGGCGTCTCCCGCACCGCGTACTGGGTGGAGTGGTGGCGCCGCTTCGGCCCCGCGTCCGGCACCGAGCCGAAGCTGATAGACCCCTTCGGCCGGTACGTGATCACCACCTTCGTGAAGGGCGCCAACCTGGGCCCCTACGAGGCCGCTCGCCACATCCCCGGCGTGAGCGGGCACGAGGTGTCGCTGGCCGCAAACCGGCACTTCTCCATCCCGACGCTGAACGAGGCCATCGCCGACCTGGTCAACGCGCATGCCCGCCTGGACATCTCCCAGGCATGGGGCGACGGCTCCACGGCCGCCGCGGACGGCACCCACATGGACACCTACCTCAACAATCCGCTCTCCGAGACGTCCGTGCGCTACGGCAAGCCGGGCGGTATCGCCTACCACCACATCTCTGACACCTACATCGCGCTGTTCACGCACTTCATCCCGTGCGGGGTGTGGGAGGCCGTCTACACCATCGAGGGCCTGCTCAAGAACACCTCCGAGGTCAAGCCGGCCACCGTGCACGCCGATACTCAGGGCCAGTCCTTTCCGGCCTTCGCGCTCGCGCACCTGCTGGGGTTCGACCTCATGCCATGGTCAGGAACTGCTGCTGCGGCGCCTGCGGGCCGGGGCACGCAAGAACACGGCCTACACCGCCTTCCGCGAGGTCGGCCGCGTCATCCGCACCGTCCAACTGCTGCGCTACCTCCCGGACGCCCCGCTGCGCCGGCGGGTGACCGCCGCGACGAACAAGGTCGAGGCATTCAACGGCTTCTCCCAGTGGATCGGCTTCGGCAACGGCGCCGTCATCACCGACAACGATCCCGTCGAGCAGGAGAACCGCGAAATTCAACGCGCCGCTCACCAATGCGGTGATCTTCCACAACGCCCTGGACATCGCCGAGATCGTGCGCCAGCTCCAAGAGGAGGGCTGGGAGATCGACCCCGAGGACCTGGCCCACATCTCGCCGTACCTGACCGAGCACATCCGCCGCTTCGGCGAATACTCCACCCACGAACTCGGCATCCAGCCCGAGGCGTACGACCCGCATCTGGACGTCGACTTCAGCCCACTGCGCGGCGACGACCCCGGCACGGACGGATACGGCCAAGCGGCCTGACTCCGCCCCTGCCGGGGGCCCACAGCCCGCCCCTAAAACGTAGGACAGCTTCTCAGCTTGTCCTTTGACCTCCGTCAGCGCCATGAGTGCCGGGCCGTTGGATCTACTCCATCTGGCTGAACCAGTGGCTGTTTGCCCTGGTTGGCGCCCCCCTGACGCCATGATGGGCCGCTGCCGCTATGAGTACCGACATGTATCGCACCATAGTGCTATTCCGCCATTCGAAGGCCGACTCCTCGTTCGAGGGCGATGATCACCAGCGTCCGCTCGCCGAGCGCGGCCGTCGTTTTGCCGGTAACCCGGGGGACGGACAGGACCATCCCCTGGGCGCGGGCTTCCCAGGGGGTGGCACGGACAGTCAGCGGAACAGGCGGAAGAACCCGCGCACCTGCTTGACCAGCGACTCCGGCTGCTCCAGCGCGGCGAAGTGGCCACCATGCGGCAGCTCCTCGAACCAGCGCAGGTCGGTGAACCGCAGCTCGGCCTCCCGCCTCGACGGGTGGGCTATGTCGCGTGGGTAGACCGACAGCCCGGATGGCGCGGTCACCTTGTCCCGGAAGTTGGCGAAGCTCTCCCAGTACAGGCGCGCTGACGACGTGGCCGACGCGGTGAACCAATAGACCGAGATCTCGTCGAGGATCGTCTGCCGCGACAACGCGTCCTCGGGATGGCCGTCGTTGTCCGTCCACGCCCAGAACTTCTCGGCGATCCAGGCGGCCTGCCCTGCCGGGGAGTCGGTGAGGCCGTAGCCGAGTGTCTGCGGCCGGGTCGCCTGGATCGCCGAGTACCCCCGGCCGGTGCGCTGCATCTCCTTCTCGGCCTCGAGATTCGCCAGCTCCGCGGGCGTCGGGTCGTCGAACGTGCCCGCCGCCACGGATCCCAGGTTCAGGTGCACGCCGGCGACCCGCTCGGGCGCCACCTCGCCCAGCACCGCGGACACCGCCGAACCCCAGTCACCGCCCTGCGCGCCGTACCGTTCGTAACCCAGCGAGACCATCAACGTGTCCCAGGCGCGCGCGGTGCGAGTGATGCCCCACCCGGTCGTCGACGGCTTGTCACTCCAGCCGTACCCGGGCAACGACGGCGCGACCACGTGGAACGCGTCCGCCGGGTCACCGCCGTGCGCGCGCGGGTCGGTCAGCGGGCCGAGGACCTCCAGGAACTCGAGCACCGAACCCGGCCACCCGTGCGTGAGCACGAGCGGGAACGCGTCCGGTTCCGGCGAGCGGACGTGCAGGAAGTGGATGCCCAGCCCGTCGATCGTGTCGCGGTACTGCGGGAACACCTTCAGCCGCTCGGCGAACCCGAAGTCGTAGTCCTCGGCCCAGCTGCGGCAAAGCTCTTGCGCATACGCCAGCGGCAAACCCTGTGACCAGTCGTCCACCGGCTCGCGCTCGGGCCACCGTGTCCGTCGCAATCGTTCACGCAGGTCCGCGATCTCGGCTTCGGTGATGCTGACCTCGAATGGCTCGGCGGACATGGCAAGGCTCCTTACTGGTCAAGGCGTTATCGGATCAGATGCAGGTGGACCGTCATCGCGGGCTCCCACGCGTGGCGTCGGGTTCGGGGCGGCGGTCGGCGGTAGGGCGCCGGGTCAGGCTGAGGACGAGTCCGGCCAGGGGGAGTGCCGCGAGCATGGCGAGGGCCACCGGCACCGGCACGATGCCGGACAGACCCGCGACAGCGGCCGGACCGATCCCGCCACCCAGGGCGTTCATGAAGTTGAGCAGGCCCTGTGCGGTGTCGCGGTCGTCAGCGGCGACCAGGTCCGGCGCGAGGCTCACCAGTACGGCTTGGGCGCCGGCGAACCCGCACACGGTCAACGCCGTGCCGACGACAATCGGGATCGGTCCGGTGAAGATCGCGGCCACGAGTACGCCGACGACGGTGAGTGCCGCAAGCCCGGCCGACACCTGCCAGCCGGTGAACCGGTCGGTCAAGGTGCCGACCAGCCGCCCGGCCAGCACCGAGCAGGCGGCGGCCGGGACCAAGAGCACGCCGGCTTCCAGGGGACCACCGCCCGTGGCCTGCTCGATCAGGGACGGGGCGCGGAACAGCACCCCGTAGTAGCCGGCGAAGACGGTCCCGCCGATGAGCCCGGCCGCCAGGAAGCCGCGGGATGCGATCACCCGCCGAGGCACGAACCCGTCGGGCGTGCTTCGCACGCGCCACCACAGTCCCACGGCGGCGAGCGCCCCGGCGGCAGCCACGACGAGCGTGACCGGAGCGGGCAGGCCGACCGAGTGTGCCTGCAGCAACGTGATCAAGGAGCCGGCGAGTACCGACAGCACGGCCGCGCCGACGATATCGAGTCGCCCGGTCGAGCCGTTTCGCTCGCCGCTACCGCTCCGCGTCAGCGCGCGCCTACTCGACAATGCGGCCAGCAGGAGGGGCAGCGCGAGGACCGGGATCGCGAGCACGGCACGCCACCCGAGCCATGCGGTCACCGCCCCGCCCAACAGTGTCCCGCACCCCGACGCCGTCGCGCTGGCGGCCGCGATGATTCCCAGGGCGCGGATCCGTTGCCGCCTGGGAAGGGCGGTGGCCGCGGCAAAGACAGCGATCACGGTCGCGCCCGCCCCGGCGCCGCCGATCAGTCGGCCGACGATCACGACGGACAGTGTCGGCCCGGCTCCGGCGAGCGCGGAGCCCGCGGCGAGCGCCACGACCCCGGCGACGAGGACCTGGAAGGGGCTCCAGCGGACCAGCAGCCGACCCGCGACCGGCATCGCGAGCGCGGAGGTCAGCGACCACGCGGCGAGAATCCATGCGGTGGCCCCGAACGGCACCGCGAGTGCGCGGCCGATGGCCGGCAGGGCCACCGACGGCGCTCCCAGCGCCACGTACATCGGCAGCACCAGCATCCCCAAAGTCAGCCCCAGCCGACGCCCGTCCGGGGCGTCGGTTCGCTCCGGTGCCGGGGCCCCTCCAGACGGGATCGTCTGCGGCGTCGTCCCCTGCCGGGTATGTTGTGACATGCGAAAGCTCCTTTGCGTGTAACATTATGGAGCAGTGAGGAGATACGTCAAATGCAGGATGCGTGTCACAGCCCATTGGTGGTCCAGGCGGCCGTCGACCTGGCCAACACCTTGAGGCCGATCAAGGGAGAGGACGCGCTCGAGACCGTGGAGCAGCTCCGGGACTTCCTTGACGACCATCCCGCGGCTGAGCCTCCGAGTTCGGCCGCGAACCAAGGGACCGGTCCGCGGCATCTCACCCGCGCCGACCTGGCGGAAGTCCGCGCGTTGCGCGAGACGGTGCGTGAGGTGCTCGAACGGGCGAACGCGGACGCGGTCGAAGCTGCGGCTCTGATCAACGACGGTCTGCGTCGCAGCCGCGCCACCCCGGTACTGCGCCACGAGGACGACCGCTGGTGGACCGAGGTGACCTCCGACACCGACCGCTGCTCGGCGCACCTTGCCGCGACTACGCTCAGCGCACTGGCCTCCGTGATCGCCACGCTCGGTCCCGCTCGTCTCGGCGTATGTGCCGGGCCGACCTGCCGGGCCACTTTCGTGGACCTCTCGCGCAACGGCTCGAAGCAATACTGCACCCGAACCTGCGCACACCGGGCCAGCGTCGCGGCCTACCGGAGCCGGCGCAGCCCGCGTTGAGCCCCGGCACCTGACCCTGCCAGGCCGGCTCCGGGGTTTCGTCCGAGCCCGCCTTCGACGAACTCGTTCGGGCCTCCAAGGGCGTTCCTCGCGATGCAATCTACATAGCCGCGAAAACCGCAATACAGGCCCGAGACCGCAGATCTCCGTTCCGATCGTCCAGGACGCAGCGCGAGCCTGGTATCAGTCCGACAAGGCGCGCCGGGCGCGAGCTGGATCCGGTCGAGCTCGCGGCTCAGGGCCGACTAGGACTCCTTCGGGTGTGCTCAGCTGTGTTCAGCGAGGAGCAGTACCGCCCGGGGACTCTGCGCCCAGGAGCGCGAGCAGCCCGGGAAATCTCTTCTCGATGTCCGCGCGTCGTAGTCGGATGCCCTTGCGGTTGCCGTAGTCGATCTCGTCAATGAGACCTGCCTCGCGCAGGACCCGGAAGTGGTGGGTCTGGGTCTGCTTCGAGATCGGAAGATCGAACGAGTTGCAGCCCCGCTCGCTGTCGCTGCGGTCGACGGCCAACTCCGTCATCACCGAACGACGATGCTCGTCGGCGAGGGCGCGAAACACCGCACCCAGATCGAGCGCATCGGCCTCCGGGCCGACCAGATTCATCCCGGTCACGCGACACTCCCTTCAGGTACGACTTGCATCGTACCTGAAGGACGTGCTCCACTGAGGTACGAAATTGATCGTACCTTGACCCGATTGCGCTGCCCGGTGCCGCCGCCCCCTGAGACCCGGCCCGGCACTCGCCGGGGACCTGGTCATCGACACTCCGAGAGGTCATCGTCATGAAGAAGCCCGAGGTGCTGATAGTCGGTGCCGGAATCGCAGGGCCCGCACTCGCATACTGGCTCTCCCGGAATGGCTACCGGCCGACGGTCGTCGAACATGCCCGGCAGCTGCGCTCCGGTGGTAGCGCGATCGTCGTGAAGGGGCCCGCGATCCCGGTCGCCGACCGCATGGGCATCCTTCCGCAGCTCCGCGGGCTCGCCACCCGCAATCGGTCACTGACCCTGCTCGACCCCGGCGGCAGGCGGATCCTGCAACTCCCCCTCACCTCGGACAAGGCTCCGACGGTCGAGGTGACCCGATCCGACCTGTCCGAGGTGCTCCACCGGTCGGCGCAGACCGAGGCCGAGTTCTTGTTCGACGACACGGTCACCGCTCTCGACCAGGACGAAGGTGGGGTCGACGTCACCTTCCGGCGGTCCGCGCCACGGCGCTTCGACTTGATAGTCGGTGCTGACGGGATGCACTCCACCGTACGGCGCCTGGTATTCGGACCCGAGCGGCGGTTCGCGAGCGACCTGGGCCTGTACGGCGCGACCGTCCCGCTGGAACCCGACGCCATCGAGGACCCGACCGAGATGACGATGCTGACCGCGCCGAACCGGATGCTGGTCCTCCACCCCTCGCGGACCACTCCGCTCGCGATCTTCACCTTCCGAGCCGCCCAGCCAGCGGCCCACGACCGCAAGAACATCGCCCTTCACAAGCAGACCGTGGCCGACGCCTACGCCGACGTGCGGTGGCGGGCACCGGAACTCGTGGCGGCGTTCCTCGACCACCCGGCTCCGTTCTTCGACCGCCTGACCACCGTCCGGATGCCCTCGTGGTCCCGCGGACGGGTCGTACTGCTCGGGGACGCGGCGGCGGCGACAGCCCTGCTGGGCGACGGGTCCAGCATGGCAATGGCGGGCGCGTACGCCCTCGCAGAAGAGCTCGCCGCCCATCCAGGTGATCACGCCCGCGCCTTCGCCGCCTACGAGTCGCGGCTCCGCCGTGAGGTAGGCCCGCGGCAGCGACGCGTCGGTCTGCTCTCCAGGCTCATGGTGCCCCGCACCCGGCCGGGCCTCGCGGTGCGCAACGCCGTGGGCCGCGCGGTCGGTCGCACGAACCGGATCGCCTCGCGCGAAGCCGCGAACCGGTAGACCGGGCCCGCACCGACCGGTCACCGGTCGGTGCGCAGCTCCGCGGTAGCTCACAGCCGGGTCGGCGCCGCCACCATGTCCGACGAGCCCGGCTCGGCGTGGCAGGTCATCGCCGACGCAGCAGGTCCGCTTCTGGCGGTTTCACCCACCAGTCCGGGCGCTCGCCACGACATGGGTGCTGCCGGTGACTACGCCCCCGCGAGGCGGAGGTAAAGTGCTGGGCGAACAAGGCATATCAAGGCGCCGGCGGCACCACCCGGGCACCCTCCGCGGCCGACGTCTCAAGCTGCGGCAACGTCGGCACAACAGCACCCACGCCAGAATCCGTTGCCTCGACGAGCAAGCAACTCCGCTGTAGCACCAACCGAGTCACCGCCATCGTGAAGACCATCCCCGCCTTTCGTCACGCCTCAACCTGAGGTTGGAAAAAACTCAGTGCCCGCGCAGGAAGTTCACGACTTCGGGCAGCAGCTCGGTGGTGATCGGCAGAAAGCCGTCTGCCGCCCGTCCGGAGCCCGGGCCAAATCCGCTGGGTCCACGGTCAGACCGTATACACGCTTTACCGAGACTCAGGCGCGGCCGTAGGTGCATCGGTAGCTGGCCAGCGGGGGCTGCCAGCTCGCCGGGTCCTTGTCCCCCTTGGACCGGTTGGAACGAGCGGAGACCGCGATCAGCTGCGAATGGGTGAGGTCGTTGCAGCCGAGTCGGCCGTCACGCCGTCATACGGCGAGGTCCAGTGAGGACCTACATCCTCGCCACCATCTACCTCTCACGCCGCGGCTGACCGGCCCGCGGACGGCCAGGACGGCGACAGCCACGACGGCGCTCACGGCGGCGGTACCGGACTGCCACGGCGCCCGACCCACGCAAGCGGCAACACCCACACGACCGCGCGAGCGGCACCACGCACGCGGACGACAACCGCATCCGGTACGACGGCCACCCGGCGGACTTCTCGTGGAGGAACGGCCCGTGCCGACTCACGATCCGTTCCCGTACGTGCGGTGCTTCGCTTCCGATGGCGGTGCTTTCACCGTGCCTGTGCGTACGCCGGGCTCTGGGGCCCCGGTACGGACCGCGAGCTCGGGCTCGTCACCGACGCGATCGAGATGGCGGTCGCCGCCCGCGGCGGCCAGGTCGACGGAGTCGTCTTTCACACGGACAGGGGCGCCCAGTACGTCAGCCGGGTCTTCGCCGAGGTCTGCCGCCGACACGGCATCCGCCGCAGCATGGGGCGCGTCGGCTCAAAACCCGGTGTCCACTCCCGAGGTTGAGCCTCAGCCGGCGGGGTGTGCCGGTGGCGTGTCAGGCCGCGGTGCGCACCTGCGCGGCCCGCGCTCGAGAGCCTCGGCGAGGCGGCCGACGTCGTCAGCGTTGTTGTAGAGGCCGAAAGAGACCCGCAGCGGCCCCGGACGGGCGAGAGCCGCACGCCGGCCGCGGTCGGACAAGGCGGCCACACGGCATCGGTGCGAGCCAGGACATAGACGTGGCTGCGCCGTTCCCGCTCGCGGGATCCGCCAGGTCGATACCCAGTCGGTCGAGGCGCTCGATGAGCCGGTCACCGAGGCTGAGCAGGTGGTCGGAAATGGCGGGCAGTCCGATGGACTGACTCAGATCGAGCGCTCCCCCGAGGGCATGAATGGCGGGCACGTTGAAGTTGCCGATCTCATGGTGGAGATCGACGGCCTCGCCTACGGCTCCATCCAAAGGGACGAGGAATCCGAACAGCGGGAAACAGGGCGACAGCCGGACTCCGCGGCCCCCAGCCCTGTGAGCAGTTGGCGAGCTGGTACCGAAAGGCCGGGCACGACGACGACGCCCGCCACGTACTGCTGGCCAAACAGCGCCATCGGCGTCGAACTCTTCACCGGCCGCGCGTGTATGGAGGCACCTGCTCGACACGACCACCGGCTACGGCTACCGCCCCCGGCTGACCAATGCCCGGCTCCCCACGCTGACCTTGCTCGACACACTGCCCTTCGGAGGTGAAGTAGGCCGCCGACGAGGTGCCCCTGGCTGGGGTCCTTTTCCGACGGCCCCTTCCCGAACGGTACGGGCGCCTTTCAACGCATACCGCTCTCCAGTGACGTCATCTCCGGGTTGAGACCGTGGCCCGTCCTCTATGGATGTCCCAATGGCAGTCGTGACAGACCACGAGGGTCTTGCGTCGACGCTGCGCCATGAGCCTTATCCAGGGTGAGGGTTCGGGCCGACCAGGCCGGTTGAGATCTGCCATTTTGCGGATGTGGTGGACTTGCAGACCGTTCCGCGATCCGCAGATCTCGCACTGCCCCGCCAAGAGCCGGTGGATCAGCTCGTTGCTGCCGGTGTATCTCGTTGACGGTTTCCTGTCGACCAGGTCAGCAAAGCGTTGTCGTTTCAGCGGAATCCCGCCGAAGCGAGCAACCAGTGGTTTCCTTCCGTCACTGCGCTTGACTATGACCTGCATGCACGTCCGTGGTCCGTCGGGCGTTTGGACGGTCGCCCTGTGTCGGCGAGCCATCCTGGAGACGGTGGATCGAGAAATCCTGATAGCGTATCAGCACCCCGCGGAACGCCGGTTTCCCGCGCTTCATATACAACGCGCACCGTTTCCGGATCACATCTCGTGGCACATACAGGCCGATACAGCCATTGACCGCTCGACGCCCGCGAGTGATCTTCGTGTCGGCCAGCTGGGTTCGCAGCTCGTAGCCAAGGAAGCGCGCCGCCTGGCTGGCGGCGTGCGTGATCAGGGTTTTGGATTCGGAGAGTTCCAGCTTGAGCTGATCATGCAGGAACTCCTTCATCCGTTCTTTGATCTCCAGGGCTTCCCGCTTTGGCCCAGCGAAACCGAGCAGCCAGTCGTCGGCATAGCGGATGTACCGCAGCCGCCGGTAGTCCGGATCATCGGGATCGGCACTGGGTAGGCGCCGAAGCTGCTGCCGAAGCGCACGCACCGCCGCCTTGTCCCCGCGCTGACTCGCCCGTTTGATCCTCGCCTCGACGCGCCAGTACTCCCCGCTCCGCCGGCGCAGCCTGCCCCGGTTGTAGTTCGGCAAAAGGTGCTGTTCAACGAACTGATCCAGCCGGTCCAAGTAGATGTTGGACAGGATCGGGGAAGCCACGCCGCCCTGCGGCGCACCGCTGAGCGTGGCCTCCCATCGCCAGTCCTCCAAATACCCGGCCTTGAGCATCTGGCGGATCAACCGCAGAAACCGCCCATCGTGGATCTTCTCTCCCAGGAGCGCGAGCATCACCTCGTGATCCAGACTGCCGAAGCAGTCGGAGATGTCTCCTTCGACGAACCAGTGTGTTCCCTTCCAGACTTCCACCACCTCATTCAGCGCGGTGTGGCAGCCCCGGCCAGGGCGAAACCCGTGGGAGTGGCGGGAGAACTGGACGTCGTAGTACGCCTCCAGCAGGAGACGCACCACCTCAGCGACCAGCTTGTCCGACCAGGTGGGCAGTCCAAGCGGAAGCTTCTTCCCGTTCTTCTTCGGGATATAGGTCCGCCGCACTGGAGTCCACCGGTACGTCTCGGCGCGTAATCGGCCGATGATCGCGTCGATTTTCTCCAGGGACATACCGTCCACGGTCTCCCCGGTGACCCCAGGCGTCATCGCACCCTTGTTGGCGTAGATGCGCCCGTAAGCCATCAGGAACAACTGCGGGTTGAACAACTGCCGATACAGCCTTTCCAGCGGCAGACCTCGCCGCCGCGTTCCCGGAGGACGTCCAGCACCGTTGCGGCGTTCTGCATTACGCATACCTCCCATCGCCGGACGCGTCAATCACCTGTGCCCCTTCACCCTGTGACCAGCTTTCCCGGCCTCCTTGGCAGGTCGTCACTCCTGCGACTGCTACGAGCACTCCGTCGCCATAGGGCTCGCGCCCCGTAGGCGATCCCGTGGTACGTCTTCGTTGTACGTATCGAGCGCGACGTAGGCCGCCCACTCATTCCCTTGGCCGCCCTCACTGGGAGGCGCTCACGCCATGGAGGTTGCCCCAGCCTCCAACCACGACCGAGACATGGCGTGACGTCGATTATCAGGCGTCGTTTCGGCGGGTGTCTTTCGCACCGCTGGGAATTCGGCTTCAAGCAATCAAGCCTTAGCCATATCGCGCGGGTCTTGCGGCACCCCGCCCTGGACGCCTCCAGACGGACACCACTTTCCGAGCATGCTGTTGTCCCCTCACGCTTTCGCGTTCAAGTAAGCCCGGCGACCCAGGAACCTCCCTCCAAGTTCATCCCGACTGCGTCGGGGATACAACGAAGCGCCTCACGGCGCACGTTGGACAAAGACGTTCACGGACCCGCGGCTCTGCGCGGCCATCGTCGACCGGCTGACGTTCAACGGCACCATCATCCGAACCGGCACCGACTCCTACCGCCTCACCTCCACCCGGGCACGAGCCGAGGAGCCCGCCAGGACCGGCTGCCCCAGAGAGCTACCTGCCTCGATCGCCAGCCGCCCCGGCAGGCGGCCAGCAACCCCATGTACGCCGCGCCATCGCCAGGCACTTCCGGCCCTGGCCGCGCTTGCACCGCCGCGTTGTGTGAATGGACCTCAGGAGTCGAGCACGGCGGCGACGGCCTCGATCTCGACGAGCTGGTCCTTATAGCCGAGGACAGTGACGCCCATCAAGGTGCTGGGGACGTCGTGGTCAGCGAACGAGTCCCGGACTACTTCCCAGGCAGACACCAGGTCCTCGCGCCGGGCCGATGCGACGAGAACCCTTGTGCTGATGACGTCCCGGAGTGACGCGCCGGCGGCAGCGAGAGCAGCCCGCATATTCTCGACGGCTTTCAGCGCCTGACCCGCGTAGTCCCCGATCGCTGCCGTCGAGCCGTCGTCGTTCAGGGGACACGCCCCGGCGAGGAAAATCAGGCGGGAGTCGGCGGGCGCCGTGGCCGCATAGGCGTACTCGGCGACATCGGACAGGGAGGCGGAGCGGATCAGAGTGATGGCACGAGCCACGGTCGTCGGGTCCTTTCTCATCGAGTGTTGAGCGTGGACATCCTGCCAACGGCCCGTTGGCACCCGCCTTCCCTTTTTCTCGCCGCGCCCACGGCAACGCCGTCATTTCTGTTCAACACTCGTGGACCCGGTGATCACCTAAGGTTTGAGGAGCTGAGAGCCACTCCCCTGGCGCGCCTGTGTCCTTGGTGCGCGTAGCTCAGATTCGGGACTGAAGCCCTTGCCCCCGAGCGCTGGCGGCGGGCTCTGGTTCTCGTGGACACGATGGATCAGGGTGTGCAGGCGCATGTTCCAGTACTGTGCACCGGTGATGGACAGGCACATGTCCCGTGGTCCGGCGGCGGGCTGGGCAACCAGGAAGAGGTGGGACTGGGCTCCGACATCGCGCAGCGGGTCTTCGTCCATCTCCTTGCGCAGCAGGGCGAGGGTATCGGCCTCGGTGTTCCGCCGCCGCGCGTGCAGGCTGACGACTTCGGCGTCGCCCATCTGGTACTTCGTCTTGTCGCTGCGGCCGAAGTAGCGCGTCCCTGCCACCTGCTCGTTTTTCTCCGGCAGCCCGTTTAGTAGGACTCCGTTAGGTCTTCCAGTTCGGCCTGTTCCTGGGCATGTTGGGTGGATGGACGCACACGAAGTGAACCGTGTCCGGGCGAAGTTGGCGTTATACGTGGCTGACGTGTTCGCGTCGGTGCCGCGCAAGGACCAGCGGGCGGAAGGCGACTGCTACCTGCAGGGACTGATGTTGGACGGCCGCCGCAAGTCGATCCAGGCCATGGCCTCGCGGCTGCCGGACGGCATCGAACAGAACCTGCAGCAGTTCGTGAACCAGTCCACCTGGGACCCGGTGCCGGTGCAGCGGCGGATCTGCGACCGCATGCTGCCACTGGTCAACCCGACCGCCTGGGTGATCGACGACGTGTCGCTGCCCAAGGACGGAAGAATGTCGGTCGCCGTGGCTCCGCAGTACTGCGGAGCCCTGGGCAAACGCGCCAACTGCCAGGTCGCGGTCAGCGTCCACGCCGCCAGTGACACGGCCTCCTGTCCACTGCAGTGGCGGCTGTTCCTGCCCAAGGAGTGGGCGGCGGACACTGACCGCAGGACCCTCACCCTCATCCCGCCCGAAGCCGGGCACCGCGAGAAGTGGCGGCTGGCTCTGGACATGCTCGACACGCTGGCCGGCTGGAGCATGAGGCCGCCGGTCGTGGTGGCCCACACCGCCTACGGCACCAACGCCCACCTTCGGGGCGGCCTGGCAGAGCGGGGCATCGACTACATATACATACTGGCGATCCGCGCGGACGTGACCGCCCACCCATTCGACGCCCAACCGACAGCCCCGGACCGCAAGGGCCCCGTCGGCTGCTGGCCCCAGCCCCGCTACCGCCACCCCGCACCCTCAGTGGCAGCCCTTGCCACCGGCCTCGGGCAGGAGGCGTTCACCTCCCTCACCTGGCGGCAGGGCTCACGCGGCGAGTTACGTTCCCGCTTCGCCGCCGTGCGCGTCCGCCCGGCCGGCAACGCCGTCGAACGTCCCATCCGGGCCGCCGCCTCGGCCGAACAGGGCTGGTGGGGCGGCATCCTGCCCGACTGCTGGCTGCTGGTCGAATGGCCCGAAGAGGCCGAGGCTCCCACCGACTACTGGCTGTCCAACCTGCCGGCCGACCCCCCGATCGCCGGCCTGATCCGTCTGGTCAAGGTCCGCTGGCGCCTCGAGCACGACTACCGCGAACTCAAGCACGGCCTGGGCCTGGACCACTTCGAAGGCCGTTCCTGGCCAGGCTGGCACCACCACGTCACCCTCGTGACCGCCGCCCACGCGTTTCTCACCGAACAACGTCTGGCCCCAAAAGCACCTGGACCGCACTCACCCTCTACCAGATCCTCGACGCCCTCCAAGACATCCTGAGGTGCGGGACAGGCACCTGCACCACCTGCAACCAGCCCCTCCCCACCAGGACCACAACACCTAGATCAAGACAGACCTAACGGAGTCCTACTAGGTCCTGTCCGTCGGAACTTTCTTCCCGAAACTGGGCCTAACGGCGCGCGGGCGCCGCGGACAGCGGGTGCAGCGCCTCGACGAGCCGGTCCCGGGACAGTGCGCGCAGCAACACCGTGTGCCCCGTGTCGGTGGCTATCGTCGGGCAGTTGTCCTGGCCCTTCACCGTGCCCGGCACGGAGAGCGTGCGGACGACCCGGCCGGTACGGGCCTCGCGGACGGTCACCTCGTAGTCGGCCCGATACAGCGGGAACGTCTGGAAGTTGCGTGCTCCGCCGCTGGCATCCCCGAAATAGCACTCGACCTTGCCGATCGGCCCGTCACCCTTGATTGGTTCGATGCATGCGAGCAGTTGGATCTGGGCATCCTTGTCGGTCATCGGATTGGCGAGGACGGATTCGTCGCCGCCGAAGTACCGCCCGTCGCCCGGGTCGTCGAGATCGGTGGGGATGACCCCGACGGCGACGGACTGGGGCAGCTGCGAGCGGATCCCGACTGGCGCGATGAAGTGCGGGCCCGGCCCTTCGTAGGCCGGGTTCCGGGTGCTCCACGGCTCGTCGCCGCAGTTCTCCTCGCGCGGGGCCGGGATGACCTCCGTGGCGCTCACCGTCGGCTCCACCCAGGTCTTGGAAGCCGACGGGCCGGAGGGGCCGCCGGCATCGCAGGCCGCCAGGGTCAGCAGGACGGCGAACGTGGCCGTGGAGACCACCGTCCCCCCGACGCGCGCTGTGGACCGGCTTCCCGGTATTCCCTGGAACCGCGGCGGGTCACTATGGACCATCACCGTCTCCCTCCGTCGTTCCGCCCCGTGCACCGTCCTGGACCTTCTTACCCGGCCGTCGGCGGGAGCCCTCCCACGCCATCCGGGCACCGTCCGCGGGACCCCTCCGACTCCCGCGGGCGGCTTGAACTTCTCTGGCGTCGTCGCAGGTGAGCGACGGTTGCGGCGTGACGAGTACGCCTTATCGCCGCCGAGGTGTTCGGGTCGGGTGCGCGGGTGTCCGCCGCCCGCCCGGCCGACGTGCTGGTGGGCCCGGCAGATAGTCGAGTCGAAGCTCACCATCGACCAGTCGATCCGACCATGCGCTGCGGCATGAGCCAGGACAGCCGCGAAGATCATGTCCCACGTGCCGTCCGCCGACCAACGTCTGTGTCGCTCGTACGCGGTCTTCCACGGACCGAAACGTGCGGGCAGATCCCGCCATGGCATCCCGGTGCGCAGTCGGTACAAGATCCCGTTGATGAGCTTTCGGTGACTGGCCCAACGGCCACCACGCTGCCCGGATTTCGGCAGATGTGGCCTGAGCCGAACCCACTCCGCGTTCGTCAGATCTCCCCGCCCCATGACCATGCCAATGACCCGAGACCACGACGGTCACAAGATCCGCCGGACAGCAGACCTAGACTCCCTCCTTCGCGGGTCACCGACCCCCGACGGCAGAGATCACTATCCTGTGCTCGTCTGCCGCGGATCAGTGTCGGAAGGCGTCCTTGATCTTCGAACCGGACTGCTTGGCGTTGCCCTTCGCCTTGACGCCTCGCCCTTCCGCCTGCGTGCGGCGGTTACCGGTGACCCGGCCGAGCGCCTTTTTGGCGCTGCCTCGGACCGCTTCGGCCGTGTGGGCCATCTTCTTCCCGACATCCATGAGTCACTGCCTTCCTATCGATGGGCGGTGCGGTGCCCGAATAGATGCGGTCGGCCATGGCGCCGAGTGCCGCGGGCGGACTCGTCGTCCGCGGGCTCGTGTCTGCCAGCCACCTCACCGCGCTCCCGGTCGACCGGCGCGGCCTCCCGGCGGTGCCGGGTGAGCACGTGGCGCGCGGCGTGCCTGCGGCGCACGGCGGCCATCATCAGGCTCAGCCCGAGCAGGGCGGCGGCCCCGATCACAATCCCGGAGAGAAACACCGTTCCGGAGTAACCGCCGCCGTCGTAACCGAATACAGAGAAGCCATCGGTGAGCGCGTGCCCACCGCCGAGGTTGCTCAGCACGCCTACCACGCCGATGACAGCCGCCGCGGCCAGGATGATGAGCCCAAAGAGCATGAGCAGCATGTCGCTCTCCTTGCCTTGAGAACCTTTATGTCATAGGAAACGGTGCGGTCCACGCCCGTCTCGCCGTCGGCGCCTTTCGATCTCGTGAATTCCGCCCAACCTCCGGCGGATGCCGCTCGGGAAGCGGGGCCCTGGCATCGGGAATCGAGCGCGGCCAGGACGGTCAGGAACACCACCGCGCCACCCACTGACAGGCCGCTGGAGCCGCGGTCGCCCTCGCCTCCGTGGCCGCTCCCGCCTCCGGTCCGCACCGCCACATCGGCCACGAAGCCGTCCAGGACCACCGGAAGGTCAACGCGGTGCCGGCGTAGGTTCTGCTGCGCCAGTGCCTGATACGTGCTCCGGAGTACCGGAGCGCTGGAGGCCGCGCCGAACGATGAGCCGAGCGCGACCGCGCACACGCCCAGCCGGTCGACGTCTGCACACGGCCGGTCGAAGGTGCGCTCTCCTCCGGACGCGGGGTCGTCCGGCAGGACAGCGGCATAGGACGCCTCGCCCGTGTCGCGGATGCTGCCCACCAGCTCGCGCACCTGCCTGGCGCTCAGTGCGCCGGACGCGCGATCCACGTATATGAGGTTGCTCAGCAGCACGTGGGCGATCTTGTGCACGCTGGTTTCAGCGTGAGCGGTACCCCTGGCCGTGAGGAGTGCCGCCGCCAGCGGGACGAGTACGGCCGACGCGAGTGTGACCGGGCGCCACGGTTTGGTGGTCACGAGGCTCTTTTACCCGTGATCGGGGTGTACCTCACAAAACTGTCGATTATGGTGCGTACCCGCGTCACCGCTGGCAGACTTCCTGCGGTGCCGCGGGCGACGGCGATGGGCGCACCAGCGCCGGAGACCGTGTGGGGCCACCACCACGGCGCCTCGGGCAGCGGCGAGCTGGGCGGGGGCCAGGGCCTCGGCATCCAGTGTCCACTCCCCCTCCAGCATGGCGAGCGCGGCGACCCCGCCGTGCTCCCAAGGCCCGTACGGCGCGGGCCGGCTCCATGCGGTCGTGCCCGGCCCGTCGGGAGCCGGGCGGCGATACGAGAGGCCGCGGTGGCGAGCGGGCTGGCTCACAACCGTGCGCGGGAGGTGTTCAAAGAGCACCTGATCGGCACGGTCGCGAGCACGCTGGAGCGTGGCACCGCCGAGGCCCTCGCGCACATCGACACCGAGATCACTGAAGCACCAGCCTCGACCTCGATGCCGCCACCGAGGCCGACCTGCGGGCTTTCGGCTTCGATGGCGCGCCTGCCGCCGACCCGGCCGAGATGTTCGATGCGGACGCGCTTCAACGTGCCGTAGTTTGGCGCGGCCGCAGGTCACGGGCATGCTGAGGGCTCGTTGGTCAGCAAAACCTCAGCATGAATCGGGAGACGTGCACGTTGGCGACGCAGCTCATACCCGGGATGGGAAGCTTCTTCAAGAACTGCGCTTCTCGCCAGAACCGTTGCCCCCACCCTTACGTCATTCGCTACCGCGACGCAACAGGTCGCCAGTGCGAGGAGACGGGGTATGCGACGCAGCAGTCAGCGCTGGAGCGACTGACCAAGAGGTTGCGTCTTTGGAAGTGGTGTACCGGGTTCCGCCTGATCCGGGGGTTTTCCTCGGCGTCGGGGTGAGGGCCCGGATAGACAGACGGCCATCGGCTGATCCTTCGAGAACGACGAAGATCTTGAAGGAGATCAGCACGATGACCGCACCTGACAGTGTGCCTCTGCACG
>NZ_JAGGLR010000044.1 GCF_017874715.1 Streptomyces iranensis
GCCCCCTCCAGCAGAGTTACAAAACCTGATCAACGCAGTCAGTACCGGCCGACCACTCAGCCACCACCTCCCACTCCCGCCTTAACAAACCACCGTTAGCCACGGACGGTTAGTTGCTGCTGGATGGTCTGGGCGTCGAGCAGGTACCACATGTTCTCGAAGCGGCCGTCGCGGAAGTGGTAGAAGGCGTATTCGGTGAAGGTGACGCTCCGGCCGGTGGGCTCCAGTCCGAGCCACTGCTTGACCGGGGTGCCGGTGTCGGTGAGCCGGGCCGCCACCCGGTCGCCCTCGATGATGAGGTCGTCGAGGCGCCAGACGAAGTTGTCCACGGCGTCCATGTGCTGCCGCATCGTGGCGACGTAGTCGTCCCGTGAGACCGGCTCCCCGTTGAAGACGAGGGTGTCGTGGGCGAACTCGGCCATCCGGTGGAATTGCCGGGCGTTGATGGCCTCGATGTAGTCGAGGTACAGCTTGCGCAGGTCCGGAGTGCTCATGGTCTTTCCTTGCTGTTCGTTGGTCAGAGGGACTTCAGGAGGGCGACGCGGCGGGCGTAGACCGGGGCGTGCACGGAGATGCCGGGTGCGAAGTGGTCCCAGCCGTGGCTCAGGCCGGGCAGGACGTGCAGTTCGGCGCTGACGTCGGCCGACCAGAGCCGCTGGGCGTAGGCGACGGTCTCGTCCCGGAAGGCGTCGAGCTCGCCGACTTCGAGGTAGGCCGGAGGCAGGCCGGTGTGGTCCTCCAGGCGGGCCGGGACGATCGTGGCGGGCGCGTCGTCGGTGTGGGCGTCGCCGAGCACGAGCTGCCAGGCGGTGTTCTTGAGGGTGTACAGGTCGGCGGAGAAGGCGTGCAGGTGCGGGTCGAGTGGGGTGTCGCTGTTGTCGAGCATGGGGTAGACGAGGATCTGCCGGGCCAGGACGACGCCGTCCTGGCGGGCGCGGATCGCCGTGGCCGCCGCCAGGGTGGCGCCGGCGCTCTCGCCCATCACCGCGATCCGGGCCGCATCCACGCCCAGCTCGTGCGCGTGCTCGATCAGCCAGGTCAGCCCCGTGTACACGTCGTCGGCGAGGGTCGAGCCGGCCACCTCCGGGGCCAGCCGGTACTCCACCGACAAGAACGGCACACCGGCGGCGGCGACGTACTGGGCGATGAACGGGGCGAAGTGCGCCACCTCGCCGGCGACCAGACCGCCCCCGTGAGCGTGAACGACGGCCGCGGTCGGACCGGCGACGCCGGACGGGGTGAACCAGTGCAGATCGATCTGCGCGCCGTCCCGCGTGGCCGCGCTGAACACCTGATGCCCGACCTCGGGCCGGTCGAGACCGGAGGTCAGGGCCGGATAGACAGCAGCAACGCTGTCCCGCCAGGTCTTCCAGTCACCGGGCGCCAAAGGCTCGGGCGGCGTGTCACCGGCACTGGCGGCGAACACCGCGGCCAGCTCGGGGTCGAGGGAAAAAGACATGGTGCATGCTCCGGGATTGTCGTTCTTCGTGGTCAACGACGACGCTACGATCTAGACCTCGGTCTAGGTCAAGAAAGGGAGCGGGGATGAGTGACGAGAGCCTCACCATCGGCGAGGTCAGCGAGCGCACCGGACTGGGTATCCACACCCTGCGCTACTACGAGAGACAAGGACTGCTGCTGGGCTCGGTGGGACGCAGCAGCGGCGGGCAGCGCCGCTACTCCGCCTTCGACGTCGAATGGCTCCAGCTCTGCAACCGCTTCCGTGCCTGCGGCATGCCGCTGAGCGACATTCGGCGCTACGCCGAGCTGGTCGCCGCCGGCCCGGGCAACGAACAGCAACGCCTTGAACTCCTGCGCACCCATGAAATCCGCGTGCGGGCCGAACTGGCCCAGATGACGGAGAACCTCGCGGTGATCGAGGCCAAGGCCCGCCTGTACGCCGAGCACGTCGAATCAGGCACCGCAGGCACACTGTGGACCGGCCAGACACCGACCTGCCTCGCCTTGGAGGCCATGGCAAACCGTGACAGCTAGCGCTGCTCCTCGGATCTTCCGACGGGGGTGGGGTGTTGAGTCCAGGCTGGTTGCATGGGACGCGGAGACCTGACGAATGCGGAGTGGGATCGGTTGGAGTCGTTCCTGCCTCGAGGCGGTACGCGTGGGGGCCGATGGAGTGATCACCGGCGGGTCATCAACGGAGTGTTGTACCGGGTGCGGACGGGGGTGCAGTGGCGGGATCTGCCGGAGCGGTTCGGGCCGTGGGAGACCGTCTACAAGCGCCATCGCCGCTGGTCGGCGGACGGAACGTGGAAGATGCTGCTGTCGAAGGTGCAGGCCGCCGAGGACGCCGCGGACCGGATCGACTGGGACGTGTCGGTGGACTCCACCGCAGTGCGAGCACACCAGCATGCCGCCGGCGCGAGGAAAGCACCGCCCGCCGCGGTGCCTCAAAGGGGGGCCGACCGGGGGACGAACCAGGTCGATCCGGTCCTACGGAGACTGGCCGTCCGGCTGGCGGAGGTGGTCAGCTCGGCGAGCGCCTGGGGCGCTCCCGCGGCGGCCTCACCACCAAGATCCACCTTGTCGCCGACGGACGATGCCGGCCGCTGGCCCTCATCCTGACCCCCGGACACTACGGTGACGGTCCCCAGTTCGAGCGCGTACTGACACAGGTGTCCGTCCCCCGCACCGGAGCGGGACGGCCCCGCACGAGACCTGACCACGTCCTGGCCGATAAGGCCTACACGTCCCGCAGAAACCGCCGCTACCTGCGACGACGCGGCATTTCACACACCATCCCCGAACGACGCGACCAGCGCAGACACCGCTATAACCGCGGTTCCCGTGGCGGTCGGCCCACCGGGTTCGACAGCGAACGCTACAAGAAACGCAACACCGTCGAGCGTGCCATCAACCGTCTGAAAGGCTTCCGCGGCGTCGCCACACGCTACGAGAAACGCGCCTACATCTACCTCGGCACCGTCACCCTCGCTGCCCTCACGATCTGGCTCCGCACGTGATCCAAGAAACAGTGCCTAGTGCTCCTTGGGGCGTGCGATGAGGCCATGGCCGGTTTTGTCTCGGCGCTGGTGCGGGCTCGGAGGAATATCATCATCGGCGGTGGCACCAACGTCGGGAAGACCACCGTGGTGAGGGCCTTCGCCTCGCAGATCCCGCCGACCGAACGGCTGATCACCATCGAGGACACTTTCGAGCTCGGCCTCAACACCGATACGGCCGCTCATCCCAACGTAGTGGCCATGCAGGCCCGGGAACCCAACCTTGAGGTGAAGGGTGCCAATATTCCGATCAGGCAGCTGAGCTGGGCCTTTCCTGTGGACGGTGAGGCAGTCGGGGTGACGTGGTGTGGTACTCGTTGATCAGTCCGCCAAGTACTTGGCGGCGCCTGACCGTGGCAGCAGGCAGGAGGATGACGTTTGGGTCGTCGTCAGGTGCTCGTAGGCCGAGGCCGCGGTGAGCCCGTCCCGCGTTGTAGTGCTTGGCGTACGTGGTGAGGGGTTCGGCGAACGCGTTGGACCACGGGCTCTGCGGCGGAGTCGGTATGACGGCTGTGCCGTTGCCCGCGAAGACGGCGTCGAACGCGGCGGTGAACTTGCTGTCCCGGTCCCGGATGAGGAACCGGAAGCACCCAGCCCTCTCCTCGAGATCCATGAGCAGGTTGCGGGCGAGTTGGGCGACCCAAGCACCGGTCGGGTGGGTTGTGACGCCTGCTGAGATGCTCGCTGCGGTGCGGGCGGCAGGCCGGAGCGGCGCAGAACGCGCCGGATCGTGGCGGCGGCGACCCGATGGCCAAGCCGTCGCAGCTCACCTTGGATCCTGACGTATCCCCAGGTCGGGTTCTCTCGCGCCAGGCGCCAGCGCACCAGACGGCGGTGCCAGGCCAACAGCGTGCCCGGAGTGATCAGCCGATGGCGACGTACGACAGGTGGCAGGTGCCTGGCGAGACCGGGGTGGAGAGCACGGCACGATCAGCCCATGAAAGCCGCGGCCGCTCTACCTGCAGACGAAGCACAGCGACCTCATGCCGAAGCACAAGGATCTCGGCGTCACTGATCATGCCCACACCTGGGCGAGCGCAAAGCTCCAGGTCAACCACCGTATGCCAATAAAGACACCCTTCACGCTCAACCAGGCGGAGAGACCTGCAACACCTTCCCGGTGTGGCCTTGCGCGTGGGGTGGCCGGCACTGAAGCCACGTTGGGCAAGTTTTCAGCATTTCAGGCGCTAATAGGTGACATGAGAGGATAAATGGGTCGCAGATCATTCCGAGAAGGTATGTATGAGACAGAAGCCACCTGGGGCGAGTAGTTCCGGCGGTGGACCGGTGACGGCGCACCGTAACGAGGTGATGGCCGCGGCACTGCGGCGGCTTCACTCGCGCCTGCGAGCGAGTACGAGCACGGTCTACCTCTTGACGGGCGACGGTCGGGAATTGGCCGCCGCTGTGACAATGGACAGCCCCTTGGGGTTCACCGTGTCACCAAGAATGCCCGTAGATGACCGTTGGCGGTCCTCAGCGAGGGCACACCGCACAGGTGAGCGGGTACTCATGCGCGAGGCGGACATACAGAAGATGATCAGTGATGATCCGGCGCTGGTCCTGTACGTACCATTCCCCATGTTCGTGGCCTCCGCTCCGCTCCGTACACCGGAGCACAGATTCGGCTCCATAACCCTGCGCTGGGTTCCTCCGCGCCTGATCGACGCGGAAGCGTTGCAGTATCTGACAACGGTCTCGGACGCTCTGGCGCTCGACCTGCAGATGCTCAGCGAACAGGGCGTCACGATGGAGGCGCCCTTCGTGCCGCTGTTCGTCTCCGTGAACGAACCGCCTCCCCAGAAGGTGGCAGCGCCGGCGGCGGACGCACGGGACGACTGGCAGGCGGCGGTCGGCTCCTCGGCCACAGCCAGTACGTTCATCTACCAGTTGCTCGAACTCGCCTCCGAGCTGACCGCCGCGGTGCGCCCGCGTGATGTCGTTTCGACCGCATGGACCCAAGTGGCGCAGCCCTTGGGCGGTCGGGCGGTGATGCTGTGCCTGGTGGAAAGCGCGCGGCTGCACGTTGTTGGGTCGGCCGGCTTTCCCAAAGAAGCCGTGCGCCACGTGAACGGACTTCCGCTGTCCCGGCACACGCCGGAAGCCGACGCGGTGGTGAAGATCGCCCCGATGTTCTTCGAATCGGCTGAGGATCTTCGCGCCTCATACCCTGGCCTCGAACGGATCGAGGAGGGACAGTCTTGGGCCTTTCTGCCGCTGATCGCGGATGGACGGGCCGTTGGATGCTGCGTCCTGGTTTTCGACCAGCCCCGCAGGCTGCGATTCGAGGAACGCGCACTCCTCATGATCATGCTGGGGCAGATGGGCCAGTCCCTGGAAAAGACCCGGGCGTTCGAGCTCGAGCACGCCCTGGCGCAAGGTCTCCAGCAGGGGCTGCTGCCGCGGAGCCTGCCCCATCTGGCCGAGGTCGACATCACCGCACGCTATCTGCCGACGACCGCGGGGCCCGACGTGGGAGGCGACTGGTACGACGTCGTCCCGCTGCCCGGCCGGGGCGTCGGATTCGTCATCGGGGATGTCGAGGGCCACAGCCTTCGGGCAGCTGGAACCATGGGCCAGATCCGTACCGCGGTGCGGTCCTACGCGGCCGAGGGGCACGATCCGTCCATTGTGCTGAGCCGCAGCAACCGCCTGATCGCCGATCTGGACACCGACCTGTTCGCCACCTGCTGCTGCTTGTGGCTGGACTTGGACACGGGCGGCGCCGTGGTGGCCAGCGCGGGTCACCACCCTCCCGTCATGGGTGGTCGGAGCGGCATGACAGCGGTCCCCGACCTGCTCGCCGGCCCGCCGCTAGGGGTCGATCCTGGAGCGGTCTACCCTCAGACGGAGATCGAACTGTCACCAGGCGAAATGATCGCGCTGTACACCGATGGTCTGCTCGACGCCCGGCACGTGGGCGCCGACGCCGCCGCCGAGCAACTTTCCCACCGCCTGGCCGAAGGCAGCGCGCAGAACCTGGAGGTGGTGGCCGACCAGCTCATCGGCGTCTCTCGTCCTCAGGCGCTGCGCGAAGACGATGCCGCGCTGCTGCTCCTGCGCTACGAAGGAACGCAGGAGCACCCTCACCGACGCGTGGCCCGCACCTTCGCACAGCGCCACGACCTGCAACAGGTGGGATACATACGCGACACCCTGCGTAACCTGCTACGTGCCTGGGATCTCGACACACTCGCCGACGACCTGGAGCTTCTCACTTCTGAGGTTGTTACCAACGCCTTGATCCACGCCCACAGTGAGGTGGATGTCAGGTTCCGGGAGTACCCGGACCGCCTGCGCGTGGAGGTGCGGGACAGCGACCCTCATCCGCCCGTCCCCGTCGTCTTCGTCGGCCCTGACGAACCGGGTAACCAGGAGGCGGAGTCCGGGCGCGGGCTGCTCATCGTCGATGCCCTGGCCTCCGCCTGGGGAAGCTCGCCGGCCGGTCGCGGAAAGACCACTTGGTTCGAACTCAAGATTCCTCCGGCACTGTGAGACCGCTGGTGGCGGTCGCCGCTCGCTCACCCGGCCACGACGACGGCCAGGCGTCGGCTGCCGCCGGACGCGGGCCATACGGGCGCACCGCAGGCGGCATACGCCATGCCGTGCCGTCCGGATTCTCGCCGCACAGAGAACGCCCCGACCGGCTGACCTGATGGCTGAAGCCCAACACCTCGGCGTACGGCACCTGTCCTCTGGTGGGCACCGGCCGATCAGGCGTTCCGCGTCCAGGAGCCGAGAGCCATGAGCGTTTTGGTCCCGGTTACCTGACCGGCGCGACGAAGGCTGTCGATGACCTGCTGGAGATGCTCGATGTCGCGGACGCGGACGTGTACCAGGGCGTCCGGATCCCCGGCGATGGTGAAGACGGCTTGGACCTCGGGGACCTTGTAGGCGGTGCGGACAATCTCCCCAACCGGCGTGGTTCCGGTGTAGGACAGCTCCACGAACGCCTCGATGCCCCAGCCGAGCTTGGTGTGGTCGACCTGCACGGTGAAGCCGGTGATCACGCCACTCTCCCGAAGCCGGTCCACACGGCGTTTGACCGCGGCCACCGACAGTCCCACGTCGGTCGCCATGTCCGAGAAGGTGCGCCGCCCGTCTTCGTGGAGCATGCGCAGCAGCTGGCGGTCGATGTCGTCGATCTCTGTCATCCGTACCTCCATCACACCCAGCGGTTGACAATAAAATGGATCTGCCAGCGCCATATGGTCAAGTTCTTTGCTTCTGGCCCGCGATTTCTCGCAAGTTACTTGTGTCGCGCAGGGGGATGTTGTTGTCCTTGGCGCCCGGACCCATGACCTCGAGGAGGCGCGCATGAGCACCGATCCTGCCGCGGTATCGCTTGACGACAAGTACACGGCCCGCAGCGGCCGGGTACTGATCTCAGGAATCCAGGCCCTGGTGCGACTGACCCTCGAACAGCGCCGTTTCGACGAGGCACGTGGCCTGAACACCCGTGCGTTCGTGACCGGCTACCAGGGCTCGCCGCTGGGCGGGGTCGATATGGAGATGGCCAGGGCACGCCGCTTCCTGGACCCCGGCGGCGTGGTGTTCCGGCCAGGTCTGAACGAAGAGCTGGCCGCGACCGCGGTAGCCGGGACACAGGTACTGGGGCAGGTCCCCGGACGTCGTCACGACGGGGTCACCGGGTTCTGGTACGGCAAGAACCCCGGACTGGACCGGGCGTCCGACGCGATCCGGCACTCCACTGTGGCCGGCACCGCGGCGCTGGGCGGAGCGGTGGCCTGGATCGGCGACGACCCAGGAGCCAAGTCCTCGACGGTGCCCAGTTCGTGCGAGCCGATGTGCCAGAGCCTGGCCATGCCCCTGCTCACACCCGGCACCGTGGCGGAGATCATCGAGCTCGGGCTGCATGCCGTGGCCCTGTCCCGCGCCACCGGCCTGTGGACCGGCCTGAAGATCGTCGCGGACATCGCGGACGCCACCGCGGTCGTCGACCTCGACGCGTTGCGGCTGGACGTCCCCGCACCCCCCGACAGCCCTCGCGGGGCACCCCCCACCCTCGTCGGTCCCGCCTCGCTGGACGCCGAGCACGACATGCTCACCCGCCGCCTGGATCTGGCACGTGACTACGCCCGTCAGACGAAACTGAACCACGTCGTCTTCAGCGCCCGGCAAGCGACCTTGGGCGTGGTGGCCTCCGGAACCTCCTACGCCGTGGTGCAACGTGCCCTCGCCGACCTCGGTATCGACGAGTCCGCCATGGAGGACCTGGGCATCCGTCTGATCCGCCTGGCGATGCCGTTCCCCCTGTCAGCGGAGGAACTGGTGGCCATGACCGCCGGCCTCGACCAGGTTCTCGTCGTCGAGGACAAGGTGCCCTTCCTCGAAGGCCACCTCAAGGAAGCCCTCTACGGCACGACCGGCGCGCCCACCGTGGTGGGCCGCCGCGGTGAGAACGGCCGCCCGCTGCTGACCGCCCGCGGCACGGTGGGCGCCGAAGACGTGGCCAAGGCGCTGGCCACGCGGATCGGGCCCGACCGTCTGCCGCACACCGCTTCCGTTCAGCTGGCTGCCCTGAAGCCGCCGGCCCCGGCCCGCATCGCGGTGCCTACCGTTTCGGCGCGCACACCGTACTTCTGCTCGGGATGTCCGCACAGCGCCTCCACCCGTGCCGACGACGACACTCTCGTCGGGGTGGGCATCGGCTGCCACATCATGATCGCGTTGGACGGCGCGGGTCGCGGCAACCAGATCGGGCTGACCCAGATGGGAGGGGAGGGTGCTCAGTGGATCGGGCTCGCTCCCTTCACCGAGGACCGGCACTTCGTGCAGAACCTTGGTGACGGCACCTTCCACCACTCCGGGTCGCTCGCCATTCGCGCGGCGGTGGCCGCGGGCGTCACGATGACCTACAAGCTGCTCTACAACGACGCCGTCGCCATGACCGGGGGCCAGCGCCCCGAAGGGCGCCTTGACGTGCCGGCCCTGACCCGCTGGCTCGCCTTG
Organism: Streptomyces iranensis; assembly: GCF_017874715.1. Taxonomy (GTDB): domain Bacteria; phylum Actinomycetota; class Actinomycetes; order Streptomycetales; family Streptomycetaceae; genus Streptomyces; species Streptomyces iranensis. The sequence continues at coordinate 8,994 of NZ_JAGGLR010000044.1, forward strand.
GAGGGCGTACGGAAGGTCGTCGTGACCACCGCCGAGCCGGCCGGCTACCGCGGTATTCGCCTCGACCCGATCGCCACGGTGCGACACCGCGACGACCTGCCCGAAGCGGAGAAGGTACTGGCCGCCGTCGAGGGCGTGACCGTGCTCATCCATGACGATCGGTGCGCCGCGGAGGAGCGCCGGCTGCGCAAGCGCGGTCAGCTGCCCACCCCCGCCGAGAAGGTGGTCATCAACCAGCGGGTCTGTGAGGGCTGCGGTGACTGCGGCGACGTGTCCACCTGTCTGTCGGTGCAGCCCGTCGCCACCGAGTTCGGCCGCAAGACCCAGATCCACCGGGCCTCCTGCAACTCGGACTTCAGCTGTCTGAAGGGCGACTGTCCCTCCTTCCTCCTCGTGGAGCCGAAGGACAAGCGGTCTTCCCGGCCCCTTCCCGGACTGCCCGTGGAACTGACCGCGCCCGGCTCCGTCCTGTCCGGGAACAGCACCCTTCTGCGCATGCCCGGGATCGGCGGCACCGGCGTCGTGACAGTGTCACAGATCCTGCAGATGGCGGCCCATCTCGACGGCCGCTACGCCGCCGGACTGGAGCAGACTGGACTCGCGCAGAAGGGCGGCCCCGTCCTCAGCGACGTGCGGATCTCCTCGGCCCCTGTGACTGGAGCCCTGCGGGCCTCCCACGCGACCGCGGATGTGGTCATCGGCTTCGACCTGCTCGGGGCGGCCGCCGACTCCACCCTGCGGGTGGCCCGCCCCGGTCACACCATCGCCATCATCAACACCGCCATCGTGCCCACCGCCGCGATGGTCACCAACCGGGTCGTCATGCCCGGCTCCCCGGACGACGCACTGGAGCGGATCGAATCGGTCAGCCGCTCCAAGAAGAACCTGTACCTCGATGCCCAGGGCCTGGCCGAATCGCTGTTCGGCGACCACATGCCGACCAACATGCTGCTCATCGGCGCCGCCTATCAGCACGGCTGCGTTCCCCTGACGGATCAGTCCATCGAAGCCGCGATCCGCCTCAACGGCGCTGCCGTGGACAAGAACCTCGCCGCCTTCCGCTGGGGGCGGGCAGCGGTCATCGACCCCGAGGCCGTGCGGCGTGCCATCGCCGCGCCCGCCCGGGAGATTCTCGACATCACCCCCGCGGCACGGACCATCGCGGACGCCGCCGCGCCCTCCGGGAGCCTGAGAGACGTCATAGCACTGCGCAGCGCCGACTTGATCGCCTACCAGAACGAGGCGTACGCGCGGCAATACGCCGAGGAGGTACGGCAGGTGGCCACCGTGGCCGGACAGCGGGTCGGCGACGAGGCCGGCGAGCGCATCGCGATCGCCTACGCCCAGGGACTCCACAAACTCATGGCGTACAAGGACGAGTACGAGGTGGCCCGGCTGCACCTGGACGCCGTGGAGCAGGCCAAGATCGAGGACGAGTTCGGTGCCGGCGCCGCCGTCTCCGTCATGCTGCACCCACCGGTGCTCCGCGCCCTGGGCATGAAACGCAAGATCCGCCTCCGGCGCACCGCGCCCGCCGCCTTCCGGACGCTCTACGCCCTGCGAGGACTGCGCGGAACCCGGATGGACCTCTTCGGATATGCGAAGGTCCGCCGCCTGGAGCGCACGCTGATCGCGGAGTACTCGCATCTGGTCCGAGCCGCTCTCGCGCACCTGACATCGGACAACGCCGCCAAGGTCGAGGACCTGGTTCGGCTCACCGACACCATCCGCGGCTACGAGGACATCAAGCTGGCAGCCATCGCCGACTTCCGCGAGAAGGCACGCGAGGCCCTTGCCGGGCTGGCCGAACCGACCTCGGTGTCCGCCTGACCCTCTCGCTCCCTTCCACTGCCCACAGCCAGGAGCCTTCGTCATGCCTGTCGACCGTCTGCTGCCCACGCGGGAGGCCGAGGACCTGCTCGACCTCGTCCGCGACATCGCCGACAAGGAACTCGCACCCCGTGTCGATGAACACGAGCGCGCCGGGACCTACCCCGATGGCCTGTTCGGCCTTCTGGGGCAGGCCGGGCTGCTCGGCCTGCCCTACCCGGAGGAGTTCGGCGGCGGTAACCAGCCCTACGAGGTCTACCTCCAGGTCCTCGAGGAGCTGGCAGCACGCTGGGTCGCCGTCGCCGTAGCCGCCAGCGTTCATAGCCTCGCCGCCTTCCCTCTCCTGAGCGCCGGCACCACCGCTCAGTGCCAGCGCTGGGCGGAGGGCATCCTCAGCGGTTCCCTCATCGGCGGCTACAGCCTCTCCGAACCACAGGCCGGCTCCGATGCTGCGGCACTGACCTGCCGCGCCGACAAGGGCCCGGACGGCTACCGGATCAACGGCGCCAAAGCCTGGATCACCCATGGCGGCAAGGCGGATTTCTACGCCCTGTTCGCCCGTACCGGTCCGGGCAGCGACGGTATCTCCTGCTTCTTCGCGCCCGGACAGGCCGACGGCCTCACCTTCGGCCGCCCCGAGGAGAAGATGGGCCTGCACGCCATCCCCACCACGGCGGCCTTCTGGGACGGCGCCCTCCTCGCCCCGGACCGGCTCATCGGCCGCGAAGGCCAGGGACTCAAGATCGCCTTCAGTGCCCTGGACTCGGGAAGACTGGGCATCGCCGCCTGCGCCACCGGGCTGGCCCAGGCCGCCCTGGACGCCGCGGTCGCCTATGCCCACGAACGCACCGCCTTCGGCCGCAAAATCATCGATCACCAGGGCCTCGGCTTCCTTCTGGCCGACATGGCCGCAGCGGTCGACTCCGCACGCGCCACCTACCTGGACGCCGCCCGCCGCCGGGACCGAGGGCGCCCGCACAGTCGCCAAGCCAGCGTCGCCAAGCTGATCGCGACCGACGCCGCCATGAAGGTCACCACGGACGCCGTCCAGGTCTTCGGCGGCTACGGCTACACCCGCGACTACCCCGTCGAGCGCTACATGCGCGAAGCCAAGATCATGCAGATCTTCGAAGGAACCAACCAGATCCAGCGGCTGGTCATCTGCCGCCGGCTGGCCCGCTGACCGCCACCTGGGAGACCCTCATGCAGATCAACGGTAGTGCCGCCCTGGTGACCGGTGCCGCCTCCGGCCTGGGCGCCGCCACGGCAGCCCTCCTCGCCCAACAGGGCGCTCGCGTCTACGGGCTGGACCTCGAAGCCGCCCTCCAGAACATGGGTACGCCGCCGTCCAACGTGACGCTCCTGCCCACCGACGTCACCCGTGAAGAGCCGGTTCAAGCGGCCCTGGACCGCATCCGCGCCGACGGCGTCCCGCTCCGCCTGGCCGTCAACTGTGCGGGCATCGCCCCTTCCGCCCGCGTCCTCGGACGCCGCGGCCCGCACAGCCTCGAGCTGTTCCAGACCGTTGTCGACGTCAATCTCGTCGGTACGTTCAACGTCCTGCGGCTGGCGGCGGCAGCCATCGCCGAAGCCGAACCGGACGAGAACGGCCAGCGCGGCCTGATCGTCAGTACCGCCTCCATCGCCGCTTTCGAGGGGCAGGTGGGGCAGGCCGCGTACACCGCGTCCAAGGCCGGTGTCGTCGGCCTCACCCTCGTCGCCGCCCGCGATCTGGCCGATCACGGCATTCGGGTGATGACCATCGCCCCCGGCATCGTCGACACCCCTATGATGGCCGGCTTCTCCGACGAGGTCCGAACCAACCTCGCGGGCGGTGTGCCCTTCCCGAAACGCCTGGCGGACCCCGCCGAGTACGCCCGCCTGGTGGCCATTCTCGCCGAGCACGATTACCTCAACGGCGAAACCGTCCGGATGGACGGGGCCCTGCGCATGGCCCCTCGCTGACCGCCACACCCCATCCGCGCCGGGCCGGCGTCGCGGATCCCGCACGCCGGGGCTCGGCGGCGGGCAGGATCCAGCCCCGACAACGGCTCATGGCCAGCCGTTGCGACTCCAAGGACAGTCCCGTGACATCTCGCATCACCTTCGAGCAGCATCCACACCCCTCACCACGGCCCTCGGCCGACCGCGACGCGGTCCTGGCGGCCCCCGGATTCGGCCGTCACTTCACCGACCACATGGTCACCATCGACTGGAGCACCGAGCACGGCTGGCACAACGCCCGCGTCGAGCCCTACGCACCGTTCGCCATGGACCCGGCCAACATGACGCTCCACTACGGGCAGGCGATCTTCGAGGGGCTCAAGGCGTACGCCCAGCCGGACAGAACGGCCGCCCTCTTCCGTCCGGAGGCCAACGCCCGGCGCTTCCAGCGCAGCGCCCGCCGACTGGCCATGCCGGAACTCCCGGTCGAGACCTTCATCGAAGCCTGTGAGCTGTTGGTGCGGCATGACGAGGCATGGGTGCCCCATGGCGCCGAGCAGGCCCTGTACCTGCGGCCTTTCATGTTCGCCGCCGAGAACACGCTGGGTGTGAGACCGGCCGCCGCCTACCGTTTCATGGTCATCGCCACCCCAGCGGGCGCCTACTTCTCCGGCGGCGTCAACCCGGTGTCCGTGTGGGTGTCCGAGCAGTACGTACGCGCTGCCCCGGGCGGAACCGGTGCGGCCAAGTGCGCCGGGAACTACGCCGCTTCCCTGATTGCCCAGGCCGAGGCGGCCGACCACGGCTGCGACCAGGTCGTATGGCTCGACGCACGGGAGCGCCGGTGGATCGAGGAAGTCGGAGTGATGAATCTGTGCTTCGTCTACGGCAGCGGAGGCGACGCCACCATCGTCACACCACAGCTCACGGACACCCTCCTGGCCGGCGTCACCCGCGACTCACTCCTCACGATCGCCGACGAGCTCGGCTATCGGACATGTGAAACCCGCATCAGCCTTCAGGACTGGCAGAGCGGCTGCGCGAACGGTTCGATCAGCGAGGTCTTCGCATGCGGCACGGCGGCCGTCATCACTCCGGTCGGGCAGGCCAAAACCTCGGGGGCCGGCTGGACGGTCGGCGATGGCCGGCCCGGCCCCGTTTCCCTGCGGCTGCGCGATGCCCTGCTGCGCCGCCAGACGGGCCTGGAGGCCGACCTCCACGGCTGGCTGCACCCTTGCGTCTGAACGGCCGGGACACACGCCGGCCGCACCGGTGAGAGCGACGGGCAAGGAGCGACGCCTTCGGCATGGCAGAGCGTAACGGGGTGGCTGGGGACGGGGTGGCTGGGGCGTGTGCGTTGATCGGCGCACACGCCAGCCCCTCCCCTCAGGTCGCCGAGGCGGCGGAATCGGCCGCTTCGGCGATCTGCCGAGGAGTGGTGCCCAGCCACCAACTGGGACACGCGGTGCCATCCGTGGTACGGCCGTCGTCGTGGACGTAGTGCCGCACATCCCGGCCCGGCGTGCTCAGCTCGCCCGCGAGTGCCCTCTCCAGCCATTCGGCGCCGAACCGGAAGACCTCCGCGGCGGTGCCTCCCAGCGGGTGGAACTCGTTCTCGTAGACCCGCATCTCCTTGGGCGCCCGGACCCGCTCGTAGGTGGCAAGCGCCTGCTCGAGCTGAGTGAGCTCGTCGAACTCGCCGATCCCCATGAACACCGGACAGGTGATGTCGGCGACGAGATCGCCCAGCGGCATGCGCCGCGCCAGCTCGGCGTCGAAGAGGTCTTCGTCGGCGTAACCAGCCATGTACATGTAATTGCTCTTGAAGGTCGGCTGAGCCCTGCCGAAGATCGTCTCGAAGTCGCCCGTCACACCCTCGAACCCGGCCATGGCCGCCAGTCGGGAGTCGGTGGCCGCCGCGCGCAAGCCCCAGTAACCGCTCATGCTGATCCCGAACATGCCGATGCGCTGGGCATCGACCTCCGGCAGGTCGGACAGGAAGTCGAGATAGCGGCTGATCGCACGCTCGTAGTTGGTCAGGTCCACGGTCAGACCGCTGGCGCGTGACTCGCCCTGGCCCGGACCCTCGATCGAGAGGGCGACGATGCCGTGGGAGGTGTAGTAGCGCTCGGCGGCGTAGATGTAGTCCTCCTTGATCATGTCCATACCGGGACCGAGGAGGACGGCCGGGGCGTCGCGGACCTCCCCCGCCGGCAGGTGCAACAGGGCGTAGATCTTCTTGCCCTCGAAGTCCAGAACCACCCGGCGCACCCGATCGTCACGGAGCGCCCCGAGCCGGGCCACGCAGTGGTTGCAGCGCTCACGGAAGGCCATCTTGCGGGGGTCGTCCGCATCGAAGATCGAGTACTGGGCACGTCCCCACATCACCGCAGCCCGCACGTAGAGGTCCGCGGCCGTCCGCGCATAACCCCCGACCTCGTGGTGCGCGGCCCGTTCCTCGGCCTGCGCGGCGACGGTCGCCCACGCCTTGGGCAGCATCGCGCCGCTCTTGACCTGGGCGAAGACCTTGTCGAAGTCGGTGTGGTCGTGCCCCAGCTGCTCCATGGTGCCCTTAGCGGCAGGGTGCAGGGCGTCGAAGCCACCTTGAGCGAGCGCGATGTCCAGTGCCCAGCTTTGGCCCGCGGAACGCACAGTCATGGCAAGTCCTTTCGTTCACGACTCAGGAAGCCATCGCTAAGTACTTATTTAATAAGTACTAATGCTAACCTCCTGTCAGGTCAACCCACCACTCCCGCCCCAGAGAGGCCGTGTCGCCGGTGCCCGAAGCCCGCACCCCCGCCCACGAACGCCGCGCACCCCTGGACGCCCTCACCCGGGCCGCCTACAGCCTCAGCGCCGCCGACGCCCGGCTGCGAGGGAGAGCGACAAGGACCCCCGGGGCGCTATCACTCACCCACGCCAGGGCCCTGCGAGTTCTGGCCGAGGAAGGCCCGCTCCCGGTCAAGCGACTCGCCGAACGCGCCGAGACCACCGGAGCGGCGGCCACACAGCTGGTCAACGGCCTGGTGCGGGCCGGCCACGTCACGCGCGAACGCCCCGATAACGACCGCCGATCCGTCCTCGTGACCCTCACCCCGGCCGGACTGCGGCGCCACCGCGAACGCGAGCAGGTTCTCGGGCGCGCCCTCGACGAAGCGCTCCAGCACCTCGACGACCAGGCCCTGCGCGCGGCCACCGAGGTACTACGGCGCCTCGCCGTCATCTACGACGGCCTGTGAAACGCCCATGCGGCCCGGCCGCCGGGAAGACGCGAAAACAAGTTCATATCTTTCCCGCGAAGAAACCTTGACGTCGCCGCACACCGACTGCCAGTCTCCAAATGGTATCCAATCTGTGAACTTGCGGATCCAACTTGGGCTCGGTGTGGCTTCCCTCGGCCTCGCCGCTTCCAGCCGAGAGGCATCTGCGAGCAAGCGAAAACGGAGGTGCCTCATGACGGAGGCCAACACCCGGTACACCGACGCGCCGGGCGACACACTTCTGTTCGAGAACGACCGTGTGCGGGTGTGGTCGATGACACTCGCTCCCGGTCAGCCCGACGAGCCCCCCTTCCACCAGCATCACCACGACCACGTCATCATCTGGCCCGTCTCCGGTCGATCTCAGGGGCAGGAACTCGGCCATGACGAGTGGGGGATCGTACAGAACGCTGAGCCCGGCTTCGTTCTCTACCGGACCGTCGGCCAGAACGGACCAATCAACCCCCACCGGATCCGCAACGTCGGTGAAGAGGGCAACACCCACTACGTCATCGAGCTGCTCGAGAAGTCGCCGAGCGCGGAGCCGGAGCCGTGGGTCTCCAACGACCGGGGCGAATTCATCACTGACGGCGACACCGCCTGAGCGCTCGACGCTTCCCCAAGCCTCACGGGCCGGCGGTCGTTCCCCCTCCCCGAGCCGGCCCGTGAGTACCTTCCGATGCTGCGGCATCATCCACCAGAAACCGGGCTGAGGACGCCGCTCACCCCTGCCCGGTTCCCCCGTCGCGCGGCTGCACACGCTGTCTCCGACGCACCACAAGGCCCGGTGCATTCCCCCAGGAGGAACCATGACCGTGCAGCGTCAATCCACGACTGCGAGACCCCCGGAACAGACATCACTCCGCCGTGGCTCCATCGGCGCCTTCGGCATGGTCTTCATGGTTATCGCCGCAACGGCACCGTTGACCGCGATGGCCTCCAACCTCTCCCTGAGCCTGGGCCTCGGCGTAGGCCGTGGCACGGTCGCACTTCTGCTCGTCGTCGGGGCCCTCATGGCCCTCTTCGCCGTGGGGTACGTGGTCCTGACCCGGCATGTCACCAACGCCGGCGCCTACTTCGCCTTCATAGGCTACGGGCTCGGCAAGACGGCCGGTGCCGCGTCGGCCTTCGTCGCCGGCCTCGTCTACAACCTGGCGACCGGCGGCATGATCGCGGCGACCGGCTACTTCGCGGGGCTGGCCGTCGAGTCCTGCACCGGTTTCACGGCCGCCTGGTACGTCTACGGCGCGATCGCGCTGTTGATCACCTTCGTCCTCGGCATACGCGGCGTGGAAATCGCCCAGCGCGTCACGACCGTGGTATCACTGGCCCAGTTCGCCGTCATCCTGGTGCTCGGTGTAGTGATCTTGTTGGAGCGTCCGCACGGCTGGTCCATGGAGGTCCTTTCCCCTCAGGAGGCCATCCACGGCAACGTGGCCCTCACACTGGTGTTCTGCATCCTCTCCTTCACCGGCTTCGAGGCAGCGGCCATCTACGGTGAAGAGGCTCGGGCCGCCCGCCGCAGTATCAAGGTGGCGACCTACAGCGCTCTGGCCATCCTGGTCGCCATCTTCACCCTCTCCACCTGGTCCATCACCGCCGCCTTCGCCGATGTGGAGGCAACGGCGGCCGGCGATCCGGGGGCCCTCATCTTCACGGCCGCCGACCGCTACCTCGGCAACTGGTCGGGGTCATCGCTCAGCGCCCTGGTCGCCTGTAGTTTCCTGGCCTCGGCCGTGTCCTTCCACAACATGTCCACCCGCTATCTGTTCGCCCTCGGACGCTCCCGGCTGCTGCCCAGTTCCCTGGCGCGCGTCCACTCCCGCCACGGCACCCCCTACCTCGGGTCCTACGTACAGATAGTCCTCTCCGTCGTCCTGCTGGTCCCCTTCGTCCTCACCCACGCCGACCCCCTCATCAATCTCTTCCCAGCCGTCTCGGGCATCACCTCCCTCTCCTTGCTGGCCCTCATGGCAGGCTGCTGCATGAGCGTGATGGCGGCGCGGCTGCGGGGCAAGCTGGCCGAGAGCCGCTGGGAGACTCTGGTCGCACCCGGTCTGGCGGGTGCCGGACTGCTCACCACGATGTGGATCGTCGTGGACAACTACGAGGCGGTCACCGGCAGCGACGCCCTGATCATCGCTCTCATGCCGCTCATCCCCATCGCCGCAGCCGTCTACGGTGCCTTCGCTTCGTCCAGGAACCAGGCCATGATCCTCGACGCCGGCCTCGCCAAGTAAGCCCGACCACCACCTCCCGCGGGGCGCGCCGCGCCCCGCGGTCTTCTCCCCTCAGCCACACCACACGCCTGCCTGAAAAAGCGAATCCGTACTCGGATTCACCGCACAAGGAGACGGCATGAACGCCCACACACCCGCTGACCTCACCCTGCCGACCAGCCGCCAGGAGGTCGTGGACCGGGCGCGGGCCCTGCGCCCCGTGCTCGCCGAAGACGCGATCGCCATCGACGCCGAGGGACAGGACCCGACCCGCAACATGCGCCTCATCGGAGAGGCCGGCCTGCACCGCATCAACGTTCCCGTCGAGTTCGGCGGCCTGTGGGACGGCCCCTCCTTCGGCGCCTGGCGCCAGGTCATCGAGACCCTGGCGGAGCTCTCCGCCGCCGATGGCTCCACGGGGCAGTGCTGGGTGAGCACCGCCCTGGTCTCTCGGGAGGTCTTCACCTCCGAAGAACTCGCCCGCGACACCAAGGAACAGCTGGCGGACGAACTGCTGCATGAGAGCCGCCGGTTCGTTGCCTCCAACGCGGAGACCGGTGGTACGGGGCGCATGGTGGGGCGCCAGGTTCCCGGCGGCCTCGTCATCAGCGGCGTCAAGACGTTCAACACCAACAGCGGTGGTGGTGGCCGGGACCTCAGCTGTGTCAGCTTCGCCCTGCTCGGGGACGACGAGCAGCTGGAGACCGCCACTCGCCACCACGCCCTCATCCGGCTCGACGACCCGGCCCTCGAAGCCCACCACGACTGGGACAACATGGGCCAGCGCGGCACCTACAGCCAGACCATCACCTACCAGGACGTCTTCGTGCCCGACGGCTGGCACTTCCCCGCTCACCCGGCCGACCCCTACTTCTTCTGTGCCGCGATGCTGCTCCACGCCGGACTTCTCCAGGGCATCGGCGAAGGCGCCCTCGAGGCGGCCGTGGCCTTCGTCCGGCAGCTCAACCGGCCGAGCATGCCGAAGTTCGGCACCGCCTCGAACGATCCGCTCATGCATCGCCAGCTCGGTGAGCTCTCCACCGAACTCGCCGCCTCCCGAGCCCTGATGATCACGGTTGCCGACCAGTTGGAGACCCCCGGCCTGTCCGCCAGGCCGGAGGAGATGGCCATCCGGGGCTTCCGCGCCAAGGTCGCCAGCACCCGGGCCGGCCTGGACGTCACCTCCCGCATCCACGACCTGACCGGCGCCCGCAGCACCTCGAACAAGTACCGCCTGGACCGCTTCTGGCGCAACGCCCGCACCTTCGGCAGCCACGATTCCGTCGATGCCAAGAATGCCTTCATCGGCGCCTTCGAACTCGACGGGAGCCTGCCCTCCGTCCCCGACTACATCCGCATCTGACGCTCCGCGTCCAGACCCCTTCCCGGAGGAGGGACCATGACCGCAGCCCCCCATCCATCGGACATCGTGGCCCCGATGGACTACACGGCGCTGGCGCCCCAAGCCTTGACTGAGCCAACGGCGGCCACTCTTCTGCCCGCAACGCGCAGCTACCTCAACATCGCCTATGCCACGGCCCTGGGCTGGCGCCCCCTGCTGCTCGACCTGCACGTGCCGACCACCGGCCGCGGGCCCTACCCGGTCGTCATTTACGCCCACGGAGGCAGCTTCCTCGGCGGCGTCAAGGCCATGGGCCCCTGGCACGACCTGCCGTCCCACGGCATCGCTGTGGTCTCGGTCAGCTACCGCCTCTCGGGCGAGGCACACTTCCCCGAACCGGTCGAGGACATCCTCGCGGCCGTCCGCTGGGCGCGGGCCAACGCCCGCCACTACAACCTCGACGGTGGCCGCATCTCCGGCTGGGGCAGCTCCGCCGGGGCCTATCTGGTCACCATGGCCGCACTTTCGGGCAACACCCCGCTGGGCAGACCGGTCGGCGACCACCTACACGTCTCGAGCACCCTGTCCGCAGTCATCAGCCACTACGGCGTCGCGGACACGGCCCGTCTGGGGCAGGACGCGTTCGACAACGCCGATGAGCAGATCCAAGAGATCGAGAACGTGGCCCGCCAGTTCCTCGGCTTCGACCCCGGGGAAGACCCTCAACGCGCGGCCATGGCCGATCCCATCGCGCTCGCTGCCGACCGGGGGGAAGGACCGCCGTTTCTGATCCTGCACGGCGAATCCGATCACCGTGTCGGCCTGCGCCAAAGCCAGCGGCTGCACCAGGGCCTGACCGAGACGGGTATCGTCTCAAGATTGATCACTGTGCCCGGGGCCGATCATGCGGGCCCGGAGTTCACCACCCCGGAACGCATCAAGGAGGCTGCGGAGTTCCTCTTCCGCACCTGGTACCTGCCCACCCCGAGGACCTGATGACGTCCGCAGCCTCCTCAGGGCCTCTGCCCAGCGTGCCGCAGCAGGACCGCAGCCGCCGATCCGCCCGGCAGATCCTTACCGCCGCGATCACGCTCCTGACTGACAACGGCATCGGCGACTTCACCATGACTGATGTCTCGCAGGCAGCCGGCTTGTCGATCGGCGGCGTCTACGGCCGCTATCCCACCAAGGAAGCATTGCTGCGCGAGGTCAAGGACCACGTGCTCAGCACCCTCGAAGCCGCCGTGGCCGAAACCGTGGAGACCACCCATGGCGGCGACCTGCGCCAGGCCATGACCGCGCTGGTTACTGTCATCGCCCGGTCCCTGCACCAGCAAAGCCGCCTGTTCGCCTTCGTCTTCCTCCACAGCGGCGACGATCCGCAGATGCGCCGCCGCGGGTTCCGGTTCCACGACCGTATGAAGAGCGCCTTCATGGAGGCCCTCCTCCCGCTCGTCCGCGGCCCCCACTCCTCGGCGCGGCAAGCCGTGGACATCCTGTACGAGACGGTCATCCACAGCCTCATCTCCCGTTCGGTCACCGCAGGCAGTGTCGATCCCGGCGAGACCACGTACGCCTCCCCACCGGACTGGGAGACCTATGCCCACGCACTCACTGCCATGTGCTGCCTCTACCTGGCCGCTCCGCCGCATCCTTCCTGGAACCTTGGAGACGCTGATGTCCTTTGACACTCCGATTGACCCGGCCATCCTCCGTAAGGCATTCGCGTGCTACCCCAGCGGAGTGGCGGCTGTCTGCGCCATGATCGACGATGAGCCCGTCGGCATGGCGGTGAGTTCCTTCAACACGGTCTCACTCGCCCCGCCCCTGATCTCGGCGTGCATCCAGGACACCTCACGGACCTGGCGCAAGCTGCGCCAGGCGCCGCGCGTCGGCGTCAGCATCTTCACCGAGGAGCACAGCGAGCAATGCCGTCAGCTGTCCCAGAAGGAAGGAGACCGATTCACCGGGACAACCTGGCGCACCAGCGACCTGGGCGCGATGTTCCTCGCGGACGCCGTGGCGGCGTTCGACTGCTCGCTCTACCGTGAAGCCGAAGCCGGCGACCACTCGATAGCCCTCTTGGAAATCCATTGCCTGACGTACGACCCGGCCATGGCCCCCTTGATCTTCCACCGCAGCTCGTTCCGGCAACTCGCCTGACGGCGGAGGTGAGGGGCGTTGCCCGCCCCAGGGCATGGCTCGAGGCGCCCATGCGCAGACCATCTCATGTGCGTATGGTCCGCGGTCACGACGATGAGGTCTGATCCCGCGTCCTCATCACGATGAGCTCCTGGGCACGACGGCTGTGCTCGATAGTCAGGTCACGAGCGGTCTCCTCGTCACGGGCCTCGATCGCCGCGCTGATCCGCGCGTGTTCCTCGGCGTTGTCCTTCAGCAGGCGCACATCCCCGCCCAGAGCGGTCCAGGTGAGTCCGCGGGGAATGCGGTGGTGCAATGCCTCGATGGACATCTCCAGTTGGCGGTTGCCCGAGGCCACGATGATGGTGGTATGGAAGGTGCCGTTGGCCTGAAACCAGATGTGGCGGGCCTGTGCGAGTGCCTCCTCGGTCTGCGCGCCGGCCATTTCGGCTGCTTCCTGGAACAGAGCGTCTGTGCCGTGCAGGACGTCGAGCTCCTTCTGACCGATGTTCCTCGCGGCCAGAAGCGCTGCATGTCCTTCAAGGACCCCGCGCACCTCGAATGCCTGGGCGATGTCCTGCAGGGACGGCAAGATGACACGTGCGCCCCTGTTGGCGACGATCTCAACGACCCCCAGAGCCTCAAGCTGGCGCAGCGCCTCGCGTACGGGCGTACGACTGACCCCGTACTCGCGGGCAATCCGCTCCTGGCGGATCCATGAACCGATCTTGATGTCTCCGTCCCCGATGCGGTCCTGCAGGTCATCGACGATGCTGCTGACCAGCTGGTCCTGCTCCTGGGTTCGCGCCTGTGCCACGTTGCCGCCTCCGCTGCTCCGCCCCTGCGGATCAATGTCACCTTGAATTGCATCCAATCGTAGCGGGGTGGGTGGGCGCCAAAGAGAGGCGGCTGCCGGCCATCGCGCCGTAGGCGGTCCCACGGCGCGGTGGCATCAGGTGACGGCTATCTTCCCGACATACGTGTCGTGACGACCTGACCCACGACCGCGACCGCCAGGGTCGGCGCGGCTGCCGCGGCCACGGCCCAGCCCGGCTGCCAGTGGACCAGCCCCGCACCCAGCCCCGCACCGGCCGCCAGCAGCAGGATCGCCGCGGCACGTCGCAGGGCGGGCTGCGGACGGTGAGCTCCCAGCCAGGAGTCGGCGGCCAGACCGGTCATGGTCGATGTGACCACGACAGTGGGGACATCCTTGACGGCCAGTTGCCGGGCCGTCGCGGCCTGCGCACCCAGTGCCAGGGAAAGGGCGCCCGCGACGGCCAGGCCCCACAGGTGCCCGGGAGAGCCGCCCGCGATGAGCAGTGCACCGGCCACAGCGACGAGAATGGCTCCGACGCCTGTGACCATCGCCGTGCACGGAGAACTCCACCCCGGCGGCGCCTCCCGCAGTGCCCTTCCGGCCACCGCGGCGCCCAGGGCGAAACAGACCAGTGCCAAGCCGGGAGCGGCGAGGGAGGCACTTTGTGCCCCGCTGAGGACGACGCCGATGATCACCACGTTCCCCGTCATATTGCCGGCGAACACGCGCTCCGGGCTGAGGAAGCTGACGGCGTCGACGATTCCCGTGGCGAAAGTGAGCACCAGCAGCAGTGCCTCGGGGAGCCGGTGGGCGGCAGTGCGGCGAGCGGCGGATGGCTCACGGCTCGTCTGGGTGTCCGTCATCAGCGGCCCGCCGCGTAACCCTGTGCGCCACGTGGGTTGGCAGCCGCGTACAACTGACCACTCCCGGGGCCGCGCCCTACGCAGGAAAGGCGTCCCAGGCTCCACGCAGCGGAGACGGTGACCTCGTGACCTCGCCGCCGTAGTTCGTCGACGACCGCGGGGCCCACCCGGTCTTCGACGACGACACCGGCCGGGGTCCAGGTGCGCGGCCAGAAAGAGCTGGGAACGGCCGTGGTGTGGAACGCGGGAGCATCGATGGCCTGCTGCGGGGACTGGCCCGCCACCAGGGTGCGCAGGAGATACAGCAACTGCCACTGGTCCTGTTGGTCGCCGCCGGGTGTGCCCAGTGCGACGAGTGGTTCCCCATCGCGCAGTAGCAGCGTGGGGGAAAGCGTCGTCCGCGGCCTGCGTCCGGGCTCCAGACGCGACGGGGCCGCCGGGTCCAACCAGGTCATCTGCAAGCGGGTGCCCAGACAGAAGCCGAGGTCGGGTACGGCCGGGGAGGACTGCAGCCAGCCTCCGGAGGGCGTGGCGGAAATGATGTTCCCGTGCCGGTCCACCACATCGAGATGGCACGTGTCCCCTCGGGTCTGCCCGGACCTGGACACCGTGGGCTCACCCAGGCCCGCGCCTGCCTCGGCACTCTCGGCTGTCGCCAAAGGCGGCACATACGGTGTCCGTCCAGTCACGCCAGGACGCAGCTCCGTCGAGGCCGTGGGTCCGATCAGCCGCGCCCGCTCCTTGGCGTATTCCCGAGACAGCAGTTGGGCCACCACACCGCGCGCTTCCTCCGCATCCAGGTGCCCGTAACAGGACTCCCGGTCGGCCATGGCGAGCTTCAGCGCTTCCACGATGGTGTGCACGCCCTCAGCCGTGTCCGGGTCGATGAGCGGTGTTTCGAAGTGGTCGAGGATGGCCAGTGCCTGCAGCAGTACGGGTCCTTGGCCCCAAATCCCGCTCTTGGCCACGGTCGTCCCCCGGAAGGCATAAGTCACCGCCGGTTCCAGCGCGGGTTCAAAGCCCGCGATGTCGGCGGCGCGGAGGACACCCGCGTGGTCGCGCCCCGTGGAATGGCGGTGCGGCCGGGCGACGAACTCTTCGATGGCCGTGGCCACGAAACCGCTCTTCCACTCCTGACGCGCGGCCTCGATCCGACCCTGCCGGGAGCCGCTCGTGGAACCGGCCGCTATCAGGCGACGCAATGTCGTCGCGTACTGCCGGTTGACGATGACGTCGTGAGGGGCGGGGGGCCTGCCCTGCGGCATCCAAAGGCGAGCCGAGGTCGGCCAGTGGGCGTGGAAGAGCTCCTCCACGGCGGCGATGACCGAAGCCAGTTGGCCGGTGATCGCGTGGCCTTGTTCGGCGTAGAAGATCGCGTAGGCGAGTACGGCCTCCAGCTCCCACGTGCCGTGCCTGGCCAGCAACCACAGCCAGGAGTCGACGGCGCCGGGCACGGCGGCCGCGAGCGCGTCGGCCCCCGGCACATGGTCGAGTCCCAGCGCGGTGAAATGCTCGATGCTCGCCCCCTGCGGTGCGGCACCTTGGCCTGCCAGCACTCGTGGGGCGGGGTCATCGGCCGTGGCGAGGATCGCGACAAGGTCGCCTCCCGGCCCGTTCAGATGTGGCTCAACCACATGCAGCACGAAGGCAGCGGCCACTGCCGCGTCGAAGGCGTTGCCTCCCTGCTCCAAAACGGACTGGGAGGTGGCTGTGGCGAGCCAGTGCGTCGAGGCACTCATACCGAAGGAGCCCGTCAGGGTCGGCCGGGTGGTGAAGGCGCTGGTAGTAGGAGCCAGCGGGCGGGGCGGAGATTCCATACCCCGGATAGTATCCAATTTGAGCCAAATCGCATCCGAAACCCACTCTGTGTCGGCTGGAGACGACCCCGGAGACCGCACGCCTCAAGGGCATCTGGGATCTGGTCGTGTTCGGGGACAGCGGTACGTGACCAGGACCTGCCGCGTCGCGACAGGGTTGTTGCCGAGGTACTCGGCGCGGTGATCCCCACCCTGTCCAAGGCGGGAGACCTCGGCTTCACCGACGCCTGGCTGACGACGGCCTCGACTCTGGGTCTCGTCGGCGTCGGGCTCGGGGCTGTGGCAACCGGCCCACTGACCGACCGCTGGGGCAGGCGCCGCACCCTGCTCGGCAGCATCGCACTCTTCTCAGCCGCGACTCTCGCCGGCGGGTTCGCCCCCACGATGAACGCGACGGCGGTCACCATGGCCATGACCGGCAACCACGCCGGCGCCCGCGCTGCTGGCACTCGTCCTCGTGCCCGAGCTTGGCTGGCGGTCGATGTTTGTGGTCGGCGGCCTCCTGGGCACCGCGCTGCTCCCGCTAGTTCGGGCTGAACACCTGGCTGCCCCGGATCATGGGTCAGGCGGGCTACTGAAGCTTCCCCTTGATCGTGGACACCTGGAGACTGGGACGAGGTTCCAGAGGAAGTAGTGCCAGGTGGGTATTCAGTACTCGAAGCGGTATTCGGAGGAGTTCAAGCGGGACGCGATCGCGTTGGCCCGCTCCTCCAGCAAGACGATCACGGAGGTCGCGCGGGATCTGGGGGTGAGCCCGGAGAGCCCGCGTAGCTGGGTCAAGCGTGACCGGATCGACCGCGGTGAGGGCGGGCCAGGCGAGCTGACCAGCGCCGAGCGTGAAGAGCTCACACGGCTGCGCCGGCAGAACGCCGAGCAACAGAAGACGATCGAGATCCTGAGAAAAGCCGCGGCGTCGCGCTCGAGCCGGAGCGCCTGGGGCAACGCCGTGAGCACCTGGGCGGACGGTCGCGGTCCGCGACCCTGCTCCAGGCGGACCACGTACTCCACACTCAGCCCGGCGAGTTGGGCCGCCTCCTCGCGGCACAGCCCGGCCACCCGCCGCCTGGGGCCGGCCGCGAGACCGACCTCCTCGGGTGCGATGCACGCTCGGGCGGCCTTGAGGACGCGGGCGAGTTCGAGACGGTCCATACGCCAAGTTTCCCCCGCCGACGCTCGGCATCCTGGTACGGCCGCTCCCACGGCATGAGCGAAGCCCGATCCACCTCGGACACCACGACCACCGTCCTGATCACCGGCCGGCGCCAACAAGGGCCTGGGCTACGAGACGGCCCGCCCGTCTCGGCGAGCTCGGCTGGCGCGTCTTCCTCGGCGCGCGTGCGCCTCGAAGCGCCCCCGGCCTCTTCCCCCATCCAAGAGACCGGCGTGACGCCCAGCACCCTGGAACCGTGGCCGCAGCACGCGAAGACCCCCGACGAAAGCGACGGCGTGAAAAGGCGGCCAGTCCGCTGCTTGCCGCTGCCCGTGCTGGGTCTGGCCACCGACTACGACATCGACGTCGAGACCTGACCCCAGTCCAAAAGCATGATCCAGTTAGATCTGGCAGCCTCCTCGCAGCTCACAAGCCTTCTTCATTCCTACCGATTGAGCCTGGGCCGGGCGGGGCCGGTGTCCGCCAGGCGCGCGGCCAGTGCCGCCACGGTGCGGGATGTGAACACGTCCCGGATGCCGGGTTCCGTGCCGAGGGCCGTGCGTATGCGAGCCACCAGCCGCATTGCCAGGAGGGAGTTCCCGCCGAGGTCGAAGAAGTCGTCGTCGACGCCGACCCGGGGGACCCCGAGCACCGCGGCGAACAGCCCGCACAGAATGTCCTCGTCCGCGGTGCGCAGGGCGCGTCCGCCACCCGCCGCTCGGTATGTGGGCGCGGGCAGTGCCGCGCGGTCCAGCTTGCCGTTGGCTGTCACCGGCAGGGCGTCCAGGACGACCACGGCGACCGGGACCATGTACTCCGGCAGCCGCGCGGCGAGTTCCGCGCGCACCGCGGCCGGTACGACGGCGGCGTCCGGTGCGGGCACGGCGTACCCCACGAGCCGCGGGTCCCCCGGGCGGTCCTCCCGGATGACCGTCGCCGCCTGGGCGACGCCGGCGCACCGGGCCAGCGCGGCCTGCACCTCTCCGGGTTCGATCCGGAAGCCACGCAGCTTGACCTGGTCGTCCGAGCGCGCGAGAAACTCCAGGACCCCCTCGGCGGTCCACCGCACCAGGTCGCCTGTACGGTACATGCGCTCGCCGGCGGCGAAGGGGCAGGCGACGAACCGCTCCGCGGTGAGGCCGGGACGGCCGATGTATCCGCGGGCCAGTTGCACACCGCTGACATACAGCTCGCCTGCCGTCCCCGGGGCGACCGGCCGCAGCCGGCCGTCCAGGACGTACACCCGGGTGTTGGCGGCGGGGCGTCCGATGGGCACGGTCGTGCCCGCGTCGGGGAGGCAGTCCCACGACGTGATGTCGACCGCCGTCTCCGTCGGGCCGTAGAGGTTGTGCAGGGCGACACCGTAGTTGGTGTCGAAGAACAGGTTCTGGATCTCCGGGGAGAGCTCCTCACCGCTGCACACCACCCGGCGCAGCGAGTCGGCTCGGGCGGCCGCCGGCTCCTGGAGGAACATCCTCAGCATCGACGGCACGAAGTGCACCGTGGTGATGGACTCCCGCCGGATCAGGCTCGCCAGATAGCCGGGGTCCCGGTGGCCGTCCGGCGCGGCGACGACCAGGGTGGCGCCGTGGAGCAGCGGCCAGAAGAACTCCCACACCGATACGTCGAAACCGGCCGGCGTCTTCTGGAGCACCCGGTCGTCCGCGGTCAGACCGTACTGCTCCTGCATCCACGCCAGGCGGTTGACGATGCCGGCGTGCGACACCATGACGCCCTTGGGCCGTCCGGTGGAGCCGGAGGTGAACAGCACATACGCCGGATGGTCCGGAGCGAGCGCGGGCAGGGAGCCGGTGACGCCCCCGGGCGGCCGTGCCGCATCGGCGTCCGGGGCATCGAGCAGCAGGACCGGGAGCTGACCGGCGGGCAGGCACGACGCGGCCTCGCGGGTGGTGAGCGCCAGGGCCGGCCGCCCATCGGCGAGGAAGGTTTCGGTGCGTGCGGCGGGCTGTCCGGGGTCGATCGGCAGATACGCGGCCCCGGCCTTGACCACCGCGTAGAGCGCCACGACGAGTTCGGCCGAGCGGGGTACGGCGACCGCGACGACGCTTTCGGGGCCCACCCCGTGCGCGGTCAGCCGCCGTGCCAACAGGTCACTGCGGATGTCCAGGTCGCGGTAGGTGAGCCGCTGGCCCTCGAAGACCACGGCGGGCGCCCGCGGGGTGCGCTCGGCCTGGGCGCGGAACAGTTCCGGGAGGGTCGCTCGCGGCACCAGCCGGTCGGTGCCGTTCCACTTCACCAGGATCCGCTCGCGCTCCCGCGCGGTGAGGGTGTCGAGTTCGCCGACGAGCGTATGGGGGGCGGCGATCCACTGCCCCAGCAGCCAGACCAGCCGGGCTCCGAGGGCCTTGACCCGTGTGCGGTCCAGCAGTTCAGAACGGTGGTTCAGGCGGAGGCCGAGGCGCTCACCGGGCTCCACGACGAGGGTGAGCGGGAAGTGCGTGGTGTCGCGGAAGGCGATGTCGGCTTCCAGGCCGGCATCGGGGAGGTCGAGCACGTTGTCGCTCATCGGGAAGTTGTCGAAGACGACGTTGGTGTCGAACAGCGCCACCGGCGAACCGGTCAGGCGCTGCATCTCAGTGAGGCCGAGATGGTCGTGGACCAGCAGCCCGGCACGCTGGTCCCTGATCCGTGCGCACACCTCGTGCAGAGGAGCGGCCGGGTCCAGCCGTACGCGTACCGGCACGGTGTTGATGAGCATGCCGATCATGGCGTCGGCGCCGGGCAGCTCCGCCGACCGGCCGCTAACCGTGCTGCCGAAGACGACGTCGTCCTGTCCGGTGGCGGCCCCCAGCAGCACCGCCCACGCACCCTGGAGCATGGAGGTCAGCAGCAGTCCGGACCGGCGGGCCTGGTCCATCAGCGCCGATGTGGCCTCCTCGGTCAACCGCACGGCGACGTCGTCCGGGAGGGGGTGCGCGGGCGTCCCACCGGCCGGGGCGAGGTAGGTGGGCTCGTGGATCCCGTCCAGCGCCGTGCGCCAACCCCGCTCCGCCGCCGCCCGGTCCTGCTTCCCCAGCCAGGCCAGATAGTCGCGGTAGGGCCGCGCCGGGGGCAGGGCCGACGGCGCGCCCCGGTGCTCGTACAGGGTGAATAACTCCCGGAGCAGCAGGGCGAAGGACCAGCCGTCCAGCAGGAGGTGGTGGGCTGTGACGAGGAGGCGGTGCCGGTTGGTTCCGAGGGTGATCAGGGTGAACCTCAGCAGGGGCGGCCGCTGCACGTCGACGCCCCGGGCCCAGTCCTCGTCCGTCAGCTGGGCGGCGCGCTCCTCGGCCTGGGGCCCGAGGGCCCGCAGGTCGATGTGCTCCCACGCGAGCGGCATATCACGGCGGACCACCTGGATCGGCTCCCCGGACCTGCGGTGGGTGAGGACGGTCCGCAGGTTGGCGTTCCGCCGCAGCAAGGCGTCGGCCGATGTCTTGAGCAGCTCCCGGTCCAGGGGGCCGTGGAGGTCCACGGTGAGCTGGGCGACATAGAGGCGGTGTGCCTCGCGCTCCATGCGCGAGTGGAACAGTATGCCCTCTTGTAGCGGCGACAGGGGCAGGACGTCCTCGACAACGGGCTGGGTGGGCTTCATGTTTTCCCGGTCTTCTCGGCAGGCATCGGCAGCGGGCGTCATCGGGCGGCGCTGTTGGGCGGTGTTGTCGGGTGGCGTCGCCGGTGGCGGCGTCGTCACAAGGCGCCCAACGACGCCTCCAGCTCGTCGAGCTCGTCCTGGTCCATCGCGGCCACGGCGACATCGGCCGGGCTCAGTCCGTCGGCGTCCGGGCGCTCGGCGTGGGCCATGGGGGCTTCCAGCATGCGGAACCAGGAGGCAGCCAGGGCATGGACCTGGGCAGCACCCGCCAGTCCCGGACATCGGTCAGGGGGAAGCGCCCCAGGGTGCCCACTAGGCTCGCCATAATCGTCCGAAGGGCAGAACTCTTACCGTGCTCAGGTATTTGGAGGTCTGTCATTTTCTATTTTCCGATCCCATGTACTTGCTGTACGCGGTCGTCGCCCGTGTGCCAAGGAATGTGGCAGCGACTGGGCTCGCGGGTCCGGGACGTGAGAGGTCAGCCCAGGGGGTAGTGGCAGGCGACCTGGCGGCCCGTCGCGTCGACGCTCAGCGGGGGTCGTTCGGTGCGGCAGTTGTCCCGCGCGAACGGGCACCGCGGGTGGAAGGTGCAGCCGGATGGCAGGTCGATCGGGTTGGGCACGTCGCCGGACAACACGATCCGCTCCCTCGTCGGCGTTTGTGCCGGTGTGCCATCGTCGATCCGCGGCACCGCCGACAGCAGCGCCTGGGTGTAGGGGTGGGCTGGTGTGCTGTAGACCCGGTCGGCCGGTCCCAGTTCGACGACCCGGCCCAGGTACATCACCGCGATGCGGTTCGAGACGCGCCGGACAACGCCCAGGTCGTGGGCGACGAAGAGGTACGTCAGTCCCAGTTGCTCCTGCAGGTCGGCGAACAGGTTGAGCACCTGTGCCTGGATGGAGACATCGAGGGCCGAGACGGGCTCGT
Source organism: Streptomyces iranensis (assembly GCF_017874715.1). Lineage (GTDB taxonomy): Bacteria > Actinomycetota > Actinomycetes > Streptomycetales > Streptomycetaceae > Streptomyces > Streptomyces iranensis. Next base: position 30,900 of record NZ_JAGGLR010000044.1, read on the forward strand.
CGGCGACGATCAGCCGAGGTTCGAGGGCGAGGGAGCGGGCGATCCCGACACGCTGGCGCATGCCGCCGGAGAACTCGTGCGGGTACCGATCGGCCTGCTCGGCAGTCAGACCGACCCTGTCGAGAATGTCTGCCACCGTGGCCCGGATCTCCGCGTGTGTCCCTCGCCGGTGGACCAGCAGGGGTTCGGCCACGATCTCGCCGACCGTACGCCGCGGGTTCAAGGAGGTGTACGGGTCCTGGAAGACCATCTGCAGTCCTGGCCGGACCGGCCGCAGTCGGCGCCGGGACAGCCGGGTGATGTCCTGCCCCTCGAACTCGATCCGGCCGGAGGTGACTTCGCCGAGCCGGACCAGACAGCGTCCCAGGGTGGACTTGCCACAGCCCGACTCGCCGACCACGCCCAGGGTCTCGCCCCGGCGGACCTCCAGCGAGACGCCATCCACCGCGTGCACGACCGGGCCGCGGCGGCCCGCCGCTCCGCCGCGGACGGGGAAGTTCTTGACGACGTCGGTCGCTTTCAGCAGTACGTCGCCGGTCATGCTGGGACCTCCGGGGCGGTGAGCCAGCAGGCGGACAGGTGCCCGTCGCCGGTGAGCAGTGGCTGCATGGTGCAGGCGTCGTGGCGTTCGGCGCAGCGGGGGGCGAAGGCACAGCCGGTGGGGCGTTCGGAGGAGGCGATGGGTGCGCCCGGGATGGTGGGCAGCCGGTGCAGTTTCTCGCCGCCGATCCTGGGCACGGAGGCCAGCAGGCCACGAGTGTAGGGGTGGTGGGGGGTGTGGAAGACCTCGCGGCAGGTGCCCGCTTCGACGGCGCGGCCGCCGTACATGACAAGCACGCGGTCGGCGATCTCGGAGACCACACCCATGTCGTGGGTGATCACCATGATGGACGAGCCGTGGGTCTCGCGCAGCCGCAGCATCAGGTCGAGAATCTGTGCCTGGGTGGTGACGTCGAGGGCGGTAGTGGGCTCATCGGCGATGAGCAGGGCCGGATCGCAGGCCAGGGCCATTGCGATCACCGCGCGCTGTCGCATGCCGCCGGAGAACTCGTGCGGGTAGGCGTCCACGCGCCGGGCCGGGTCGGGAATCCCGACCTCGGCGAGGAGTTCGATCGCGCGGTGGCGAGCGGCCTTCTTGCTGATGGATTCGTGGGCGCGGATCTGTTCGGCGATGTGCCAGCCGACGGTGTAGACAGGCGTCAGGGAGGTCATCGGGTCCTGGAAGACCATGGCGATCTCCCGGCCGCGCACGGAGCGGAGTTCGCGGTCGGGCATGCCGATGAGTTCGCGGCCCTGGAACCGGGCGCTGCCGGTGACGGTGGCGCCCCTGTCGCGGATCAGGCCGAGCAGGCCCATCGATGACACGCTCTTGCCGGAACCCGACTCGCCGACCACGCCGAGGACCTGGCCGGGCATGACGGTGTAGGACAGGCCGTTGACCGCGTTCACCGGGCCAGATCGGCCACGGAAGGAGACCTGCAGGTCGGTAACTTCGAACAGTGGTTCAGACATGACGCACCCTCGGGTCGAGCCGGGCGTAGAAGAGGTCGACGGCGGCATTGGCCAGGACGACGAAGAAGGCGGCGTACATGACGGTGCCCATAATTACGGGCAGGTCGAGGTTCTGCAGCGCGTTGTAGGTGAGGTGGCCGATGCCGGGGATGCCGAAGACGACCTCGGTGAGCAGCCCGGCGCCACCGACCAGGGCGCCGAAGTCCAGTCCGAACAGGGACACGACGGGGATGAGTGAGCAGCGCAGCGCGTGCCGGACGAGGATCCGCCGTTCGGAGATGCCCTTGGCGCGGGCGGTACGGACGTAGTCTTCGCGCAGTGCGCCGATCAACTCGCCACGCAGGAGTCGGGCGTAGATGCCTGCGTACAGCACGGCCAGCGACAGCCAGGGGAAGATCAGGTGCAGGAACCATTGCCAGGGGTTCTCGGTGGGCGCGACGTAGCCGAGTGGCGGCACCCAGCGGAAGACGGTCTCGTGCATCCGGGACTGAGTGAAGAGGTTGATGACCTCACCGAGCCAGTAAACCGGCATGGAGACGCCAAGAATGCCGAGCAGCGTGATCACGGGGTCGGCGGCCTTGCCGCGCCAGGCGGCGGCCGCGGTGCCCATGGCGATGCCGACGGCCATCCAGATGACGGCGGCACCGATCACCAGCGAGAGCGTGGCCGGCAGGGCGTCGGTGATCTGCGGGACGACGCGGCTGCCGCGGTTGACGAACGAGGTGAGGTCCCGCTCCAGGAACAAGTGGTTCATCATCTTGAGGTACTGGGTGGTGATGGGTGCGTCGAACCCGAAGGAGCGCCGTACCTGTTCGAGGGTGGCCGGGTCGGCGTTCCTGCCGGCGATGCGTGCTGCCGGGTCGACTCCCGGAGTGGCGAAGAAGATGAGGAAGACCAGCACGCTGATGGCCCACAGGACGAACAGGGCGGCGCCGATCCGGCGGATCGTGTAACCGAGCATCAGGCTCCACCGCGCAGCCGGGCGTTGGGGTCGAGGGCATCGCGCACGCCGTCGCCGAGGACGTTGAGCGCGACGGCCGTGAGCGCGATGAGCAGGCCGGGGGCAACGGTGACCACGGGACGGGTGTACAGCAGGCCGAGCCCGTCGTTGATGATCGTCCCCCAGCTCGCGTCGGGCGACTGCACGCCGACCGATAGGAAGGACAGTGCCGACTCGGTGAGCATGTTGAGGGCGGTCATCATCGGCAGGAACACGATGAGCGTGGGCAGTACGTTGGGCAGTACCTCACGACGCATGATCCGCCAGTCGCCGGCGCCGGATCCGATCGACGCTTGGATGAAGTCCCGCTCGCGCAGGGCCATGACCTGACCGCGCAGTGGACGCGCCACGTAAGGTACGTAGATCACGGCGATGATCAGAATTGGCAGGAGCAGGCTGCCGGCGTTCAGGTGCAGGGGTCCGATGTGGAGGCCGCCGCTCACCAGCACGACGGACAGGCAGATGGCCAGCAGATAAACGGGAAAGGCCCATACGACGTCGAAGAGCCGGGCGAGTACGGCGTCGATCCAGCCGCCGAAGTAGCCGGCGACGATGCCGAGAACCGCGGCGAGCAGGCAGCACACGAATGCTGAGGCGAGTCCTATGTAGAGGCTGTTGCGTCCGCCGTACAGGAGTCGGGCCGCGACGTCGCGGCCCTGGTTGTCGGCGCCGAGGAGGTAGTGGCCGGGGTCCCAGGTCGGGCCGAGGGGAGTGACGCCGAGACCGAGGCCGTCGGTGCTCTGCTGGAGCAGGTCGGCGGTACGGCCGTCGACGACAGTGGTGCCGGCGATGTTCGAGGCCAAGGGGTCGACGTGCGCCACATGGTGGGCGTAGAGGGGCGCGGCGAGGCAGGCGAGCAGGATGATCAGGAAGGCCGCGGCGGAGATCATGGCTGGTCTGTTGCGGATCAGCTGGCGGCCCGCAGTGCGCCAGGGTCCGTTCTTCGAGGAGATCATTTCACCCAGAGCTGGTCGACGAGCATGGAGAACTGCTTGTGGAACTGGTAGTTGCCGACGCGTTGAGACACGAAGTCCACCTGGCGCGGGGCGAACAGCGGGACGATGGGTGCCTGGCTCATGGCCTGCCGGTCGGCCTGTCCCCACAGGCGGGCCGCGGCCTCGGGGTCCGCCTGGTCGAGCTTCATCGCGCGTTTAATCGTGGCATCGAGCGTCTTGTCGCAGTAGCCACTGATATTGATGCTGGAGTCGCTGCCCTTGTGGAAGGAGGAGCAGGACAGCAGGACGTTGAGGAAGTCGGACGCGGCGGGGTAGTCCTGGTACCACTGCGTCACGCTGATCTGCACGTTGTTGTTGGTGTTTTGGATGTAGCCGAACTGGATGTTCGCCGAGAGCACCTTGAGGCTTGCCTGGTAGCCGATCTGCTGCAGGACGCTGCGGACGTACTCGCCCATCGACTTGCTGGTCTCATCGTCGGCGACGACCACGGCGACCTTTTGGCCGGCGGTGCCTGACTCCTTTACGAGTCGCTTGGCCCTGGCCATGTCGTTGCCCTTCCAGGTGGTCCCGGAGGGCTTGGTGTAGTTGCAGAAGTCGGTGTGTCCCGGAAAGCCGTCGGGCAGCACGGTGCAGGCGGGGCGGCCGAGCGCGGTGCCGCCGAAGAGCCGGATCGCCGCGGAGCGGTCGATGGCCCAGTTGACGGCCTGGCGGGCCTTGAGGTTGTTGAAGGGTGCGATGTTGACGTTGAGCGGCAGGTACCAGAAGGCGCTCAACGAATTGACGTGTACCTGGTTGATGAAGCGGGTGCCCAGTTCGTTGAGGCGGTCGGCGGGCGGCTGGTCCCACACGGCGTCGGCGGAGCCGTTCTCGACCGCGGTCACCTCGCTCTCGACGGTCGTGCCGTACTGGTAGACGATCCGGTCGGGGTAGCCCTGCGGCTGGGCGGCGTGCGACCACTCCTTGAAGTGCGGATTGCGCTTCAGCAGCAGCCGCTTGTTGGGGTCGTAGGCAGCGATGGCGTAGGGGCCGGTGCCGGGGATGGGCTTGTTGCCCTGGTCCTTGGCCGGGGTGTCGGCGGGCAGGATCACCGCGTGCGGCACGGCCAGCTTCATGGGGAACTCGGAGTCTGACCGGGTGAGCCGGATGACGATCTCACGGCCGTGCGCCGTGACGCCCGGCAGGGTGCAGTCGGCGGGCCTGGCCAGGCAGGCGTCGGCGCCGACGATGTTCTGGTAGAAGGTGCCGGCGGTGGGGCCCGAGGCGCGGAAGATGCGCCGGAAGGAAGCCCCGACGTCCGCGGATGTCACTTCCGCCCCGGTCGAGAACCGCACGCCCCGGCGCAGCGTGAAGGTGTACGTCCGGCCGCCGTCGGTGACCTTTGGCATCGCCTCGGCCAGGTCGGGCACCAACTCGGTCGACTTCTCGCCGCCGACCTTACGGAACGCCAGCAGCCCGTCGTAGACGGTGTGCAGCATCTGCCACGGCTGGTTGTCGTAGCTGATCTGTGGATCGACGGTGCCGGCGGCGGATTTGGAGAGGACCGTCAGGGTCCCGCCGGCGTGCTGCGTCTGGAACGTGGTGGGTGGTGGGCTCTGTGCCGCGGACTGTCCCGGTACGGGATAGCTCCCCGAGGAGCACCCAGCTAGGACGAGGGTCAGCAGCGCGACGGCGGCGGCGAAGGGTCGGCGCAACGGAATCGAAACTCCCCTCGGACACATCACCGGGTTGGGCAGGCGATGAACGTGAGGGGATTCTGGTCGCAAAATGGTTCGATCACAAGACCTTTCTTTTGGTTCCCTTCCTCAGTACGGTGTTCGCGCCTGCCCACCTCCGAGGAGCCTGCCCTGACCAGCAAACCTGTACTGGCCCTGAGCCCCATCCGACTGCGGACCGTCGCCGAGGAAGTCTCCGACCGCCTGACCACCGCCATTGCCATCGGGGAGTTCCTGCCGGGGCAACGGCTGCCCGCCGAACGCGAGATGGCCGTGATGCTCGATGTCAGCCGGGGCGCGGTACGCGAGGCGCTCGGCTGCCTCGACGCGCTCGGCATCGTCGAGATCCGGCGCGGCCGGCTGGGCGGTGCCTTCGTCCGGGAGAGCTGGACGGAGAGCTCGGCCGAGGCGGTCCGCCGCACCCTGCTGCCCCGCTGGACCGAGCTCGAGCAGCTGTTTGACCTGTGCGGGCTGCTCGAGGCCACCGTGGCCCGCACCGCCGCCGAACGCCGCACCGACGCCGACTTGGCGGCGCTGCACGAGGCGTTCGAGACCTTCCGCGATGCCGATTCGGCGACCGCGGAGCAGAGCGCCGACCACGCTTTCCATGCCGCGCTCCGGCACGCGGCAGGTAACCCGCGGCTCGCCGCGCTCTGCCTGGACCTGACAACCCGCGCCGCGCTGGGCTTTCCCTACCACCCCTGGGGCGCATCCGACGACGACTCCAGCGAACGTGCCCTGCGCGAGCACGCGGCTCTCCTGGCGGCCGTGGAGGCCGGCGACGCCGAACGTGCCGGAACGATCGCCCGCGAACATTTCACCATCACCGAAGAAATCATGCGTCAGGCCCTCGAACGCGGCCTGAACTCCTAGAGAGCCGAGGAACGCATCAGTGGATGTCTCCCTCTCCAGTCTGCCTACGACCGACATCGACGCCGACGCCGTCGTCATCCCGATCCACGACGACGTACCGGCGCCTGGCTGGGCGGCCGATGTGCTCGCATCCGCCCGCTTCGGCGGTGAGCAGGGCACCGACTTGCTGGTCCCCGGTCTGCTCGACCGGCCGGTGCTGTTCGCGGGCCTCGGCGCGTCGACCGAGGCCGGCTCCAACATGCTGCGCCGCGCAGCCGCCCGAGCCGTGCGTCGCCTCGCCGACTTCCCCACCGTCGCCCTCGGTCTGGCGGAGGGCCACCCCGAGGGTGTCGAAGCGGCCGCCGCCGTTGCCGAGGGCGCCGTGCTCGGCTCCTACCGGTATGACGGGCTTCGCACGCCGAAGCCCGCTGTGCAGTCCGTGACCGTTGCCGGGCCCACCGAGGCGAGGGGCGCCGTGCGGGCCGCAGTGATCACCGCCGAGTCCGTCAACTGGGCCCGGGACCTGGGCAACACTCCAGCCGGGCGGTTGACCCCGGCCATGTTCGCCGAGCGAGCCACTTCCACCGCCACCGAACACGGCCTCACGGTCCGCGTCCTGGACGAGGAGGACCTGCGCGCCGGCGGTTACGGCGGCATCCTCGGTGTCGGGGGCGGCAGCGTCAACCCGCCCCAGCTGATCGAGATCCGGCACGCCGGGACGAACGGCCGGACCGTGGGGCTGGTCGGCAAGGGCATCACCTTCGACGCCGGCGGTCTCGGCATCAAGAGCGGGCGCGGCATGGTCGACATGCGCTACGACATGTGCGGCGGCGCCGCCGTGCTCGCCACCGCGATAGCCGCGGCCCGACTGGGCTTGCCCACGGGGGTCGTGGCCGTCGTCCCCGCCGCCGAGAACCTGCCCAGCGGTTCCGCCTACAAGCCTGGCGACGTACTGGAACACCGCAACGGCAAGACCAGCGAGATCACTGACACCGACGCCGAGGGACGGGTCGTCCTCGCCGACGCCCTCTCCCATACCGCGGAACTGGGCCCGAACCTCGTCATCGACGCCGCCACGCTGACCTACTCCGTGATGCACGCCCTGGGTGACCAGATCACCGGCGTCCTCGGCAACGACCGCGAGCTGATCGCCGGCCTCGTCGCGACCGGCGAGGAGTGCGGCGAACCGATGTGGGAGCTGCCGCTGTTCCGTGGCTACGTCCCGAAGATCGCCTCGACAGTCGCGACCGTCAAGAACGACGGCGGCGAGCACGCCGACGTCATTCACGCCGCGCTGTTCCTGGAGGAGTTTACGGGCGACGTGCCCTGGGCCCACTTGGACATCGCGGGCACGGCCTTCCACACCAAGCCCGGCGACCTCCACCCGGCCGGTGCCACCGGCACCGCCGTGCGTACCCTGATCCGTTACCTTTCCCGCCCGAGACGGCGATCGGTCGTGTCGGCCGAGCTTCAGTCGGTTAGTCCAACGTGACCGGGCAGCGCACCATCAGAGTTGCGGGGGTCGTCCGCATCGAAGATCGAGTACTGGGCACTTCCCCACATCACCGCCGCCCGCAGGCAGAGGTCCGCGGCCATCCACACACAGCCCCCGGCCTCGTGGTGCGCAGCCCGGCCGCTCCTATGGCCGGGCGGGCTGTGGGAGCCGTGCGTTGATCTTGTTGAGCAGCGCCTCGAGGGTGTCCTTCTCGGCGTCGGTCAGCGGAGCGAAGATCACCTCGTCGACCTCGGCCAGTGCCGTGTTGAGTCCGGCGATGAGCTCGATGCCCGAGGGCGTGGCATAGACGCGCTTGCTGCGCTCGTTACCGGCCTCGATACGGCGCTCGACGAGCCCGCGGCGCTCCAGCACCTTCAGCATGAGCGAGATGTTGGCCGCAGTCGTGCGGCTCATCTCCGCAATGTCGCGCTGGATCGCTCCTGGCCGCTGTTCGAGATACCCGATCACCATGGCCTGCTCGTGGGTGAGGCCGCGGGCCCGGAGCCATTCCTCCGCCGCTTTACGCTGCGTCCACAGAATCGAGTGGAACAGCTCGAAGCTTCGGTTGCGGGCACCCTTCGGCTCATCCATGACCGCCACTCTATGAATCGAGCAAGAAACAGTCAAGCCCTTAACTGTTTCTTCGGGATCACCGACCCCATCCGACGCCCGGCCGGTTCGGTAGCGGTCAGTCGGTCGGCATGGTTCCGTCCTTGCGCAGCGCGATGAGCGGGTTGTCCGTCCGCCAGTACTCGCCGACGAGCCGCTCCTTCAGGAGGGCTTCACGTTCGCGGGCGATCTGGCGCAGGAACTCGGGGTCCTGGAAGAACACGCGCTTGCGGATGACCTTCCCGTCCTCCAGGTCGACGAGCTCGATCGTAGTCATCGACCACGGGTTCCCGGCCACGTCCTTGCCGTGGTTGACCCCGATGCACACCACCCGGCCGGGACCATCGGCGATGTTCTCGTCCAGCGAGTGGTCGCGGTGCGTGAAGCCGCACAGCTCGTGCATCCGGTGACGACCGAGGGCGATCTCGTCCGGTCCCCGGAAGACACCCCCGACGGGGGCACCGATGTTGATCTCGATCTCCTGCTCGTTCTCGAAGAAATCGACGACAGTGGCGAGGTCCTCGGGGGTGAAGCCGCCCTGCTGGTCGGCGCGGGTCATCGCGGCGTAAAAACCTGCCACGACCGCCCGGTCGCGATCTGCCTGCTGGTAACCGGTTGACATGAGGTCGTGCTCTCCTTTGAGTTGTTTGGGCTTGGTGAAGCCGGGACGGGTCGCGGGCGGGGGCAGACGCCCAGCTGCGGGATCAGTGCGCGGCCGGCTCCTGCTTCGACGTTCCGGTCAGCAGCGCGGCGACGACGGTGCGGGCGAGCTGGTCCTGCCCGGTGCCGCTGGGGTGGAGGCAGTCGCCGCTGTCGTAGCGCTGGTCGAGCTGCAGCGGTGCCGCGGCGGAGCGGAGTGCCTCGTCGAAGTCGATGGCGACGTCGGGTCCCAGGCTGCGGATCCAGTCGTTGACGGCGCTGCGGATCTGCTCGCGCCCGTCGTCATGGTTGTCCGATCCGACCCTGGGGGTGATGGTGGCGATACGGGCCCCGATCCCTGCGGCGCCGGCCTGCTCCAGGAGGTTTTCGTAACCCGCGATCAGCTCCGCCGCGGTGGGCAGTTCTTCAATGGGCTCGAATTCGCCGGGCAGGCCGAGGTCGTTGGTACCCAGGGCGATGACGACCTGGGCGACGCCGGCGGTGCCGAGCACGTCGTCCTTGAACCGGCTCAGGCCGGAGCGGCCGTTGGAAAGGTTCGCGGCTCCGGCGTCGAGGCGGAGCCGGTTACCGGGGATCCCGCGGTTGACCACCGAGAGGCCGGAACCTTCGGGCAGCAGGCCGGCGGCGACCTCGGGCCAGCCCATCGCGGTGATGGAGTCGCCCACACACACGACTACCCCATGCCGGACGTCGCCCGCGACCTCGACGGTGCGCAGGAACGGTCCGCTTTCGTGGACCGAGATGTCGGCGTCGTCGGGCATGGGGAATGGCGGGGCGGCGACGGCGGGGAACACGGCGGCGCCCACGTGGTCGCCCGGCTCGGACATCTGGCAGGTGAAGTCGCTGACGCCGGCGGACAGCGGCGGGAACAGGGTCCGCTCGGGCAGGTAGAAGTCGACATCCACCGTCGCGTGGTGACCGACCGGCATCTCGACCGGGTCCGTCGACACCGAGGCGCCGGCCGGAATCGTCACGCCGTCGCGTCCACCGAACGTGGCGACGGCGGTACGGCCGCCGGCAGAGACCGCGCTCCGGCCGATGCGTACCGGGTGGTCGCCGAACTGGTTGCTGAATTCCAGGCGGACCCGCTTGCCGCCGATGCCGACGCGCAGGTGCGATCGGAGGGTGACATCGGCGAACCATTCGCCATCGGCGCAGACATCCGGGAGCGCCTGCGCCCAGGTGGCCTCCCACGAAAGGGGACCGGATGCGCGCTCGTTTTCGTCATTCATGACTGTTTTCTCCTGGCTGGTCGCCGTGTCAGACGGCCCCGTCGAGAGGGCAGGCTCGATCGCGTACCGGCGGGCGCCGGTACGGCAAAGAAGGTCTAGGGGTTGCGAGTGGCTGGAGCCGGTACGGCGGCAGCGCGGCGGTGGCCCTCGCCCAGCGGCGCTTCCGGAACAGCCTTCGCGAGCGTGAGTGCACATGCACGGATCCACTCCTTCGCAGCCTTCTGCCACGCCCGCATCGATGAGCGGAACGGCTCGAAGCCGCGGATACGAGGGGTGGAGGTCTCGTTCATGTCCATCAGCGTGACAGTAAAGCACTAAACAGTCAAGTCACTAACCTGCATGTTGGGCCCTCGAGACAACGTGGCTTCGAGTGCTCCGGCTCCAGGGAGCATGCCGTCCCCGCTGGCGAGGGCGGCATCAAGGACGACCTGTGCGCGCCGCGACCGACCCCTGCCTCGGCGACACCGTCGTGGTGGCCGACGAGACGAGAGCACCTGTCCGGACGTAGCCACGAACAGAACAAGGCACGGACGGCATCGAGTACAGGCTGGTCCTGAAGGGTGTCTTTATTGCCGTATGGTGGTTGACCTGGGGCTGTGCGATTGTCCGAGTATGGGCATGATCAGTGATCGTGGGTCTGCGACTGCTCTGCCTGATCTTCTGCCGACTACTGAGCTGCCTCCTCTTGTTGAGCCGATCGATTGTCGCGAACAACGCCGAGATCCTCGTGCTTCGCCATGAGGTCGCCGTGCTTCGCCGACAGGTCGAGCGGCCGCGGTTCTCGTGGGCTGATCGTGCCGTGTTCTCCGCTCTCGCCCGGCACCTGCCACCTGTCTTACGCTGCCATCGGGTGGTCACACCGGGCACATTGCTGACGTGGCACCGTCGTCTGGTGCGCTGGAAATGGCGCCAAACTCCAACCGCGCCCGGTCGGCCACCGCTTGCGGAGGAGATTGCGGCGTTCATCCAGCGCTTGGCGCGAGAGAACCCCACCTGGGGATACGTGAGAGTCCAAGGTGAGCTTCGACGGCTCGGCTATCGGGTTGCCGCCGCCACGATCCGGCGCGTTCTCTTCTTCGTCATGGAGATCGCCACCCGGCGCGTTTCCTCATCCGCGACCGGGACAGCAAGTTCACTGCCCCTTTCGACGCCGTCTTCGTCGGCAACGGCACAGCCGTCATCCCGACTTCACCCCAAAGCCCACGGTCCAACGCCTACGCGGAACGATGGATACGCACAGCCCGCGCCGAGTGCACCGACCGACTACCCATCACCGGTGAACGACACCTGCGTACGGTCCTCAACCAGTACGCCGAGCACTACAACGCCGGACGAGCCCACCGCGGCCTGGACCTACGTGCCCCAGTCGATGCCCCGAACGTCATCCCCCTGCCGGCAGCCACGGTCAGGCGCCGCCAGGTACTCGGTGGACTGCTCAACGAGTATTACCCAAGGCCACCCTGGCTGCCTCATCGTTCGCAGGAAACACCCAGCTCAGCAGCCTGATCGGAATATTGACACCCTTCAGGGGTGGCGCGCGAGGCTGGTCGCCGCGTGGCCGTTCTCGGTGCACGGGGAACCGGCCGCGGAGCTGGCGGCCCGGCACGGCGTCAAGGAGGGGCCGGTGCCGTGGGGCGTCGAGACCCGCCTCGACGGCGGCGCACTGGTCCTCCTCCCGCACGGGACCGCGCCGGGTGGCTCCGCCTGGCCGCTGGGCCCGCTGGTGTCCTTCCTCGATGTCCCCGGCAGCGGGGTCCCGACAGCGCGGGCGTCGGCCTCGGACAGTAGCCGAGACCGCGTGCTGTCTATGCGGCCTGGGTAAGTTCGGCGCGGCCGAACAGCAGGGCGTAGCCGGTGGGGAGCTGGTGGAGGATGCGGGTGAGCAGGTCGGGGCCGGCGCAGGCGGCGACGGCGCAGAAGACGGAGCCGGTGTCCCAGCGGGTGGTGGCCAGGGAGGCGCCGGTGCGGGCGGCGAGGTCCTTGACGAAGGACCAGCCGGTCAGCGGCTGGGGGTCGGGTATCTGCTCGGTCAGCACGCGTGCGGCTTCCAGGGGCAGGCAGGCGGCGAGGTCGACGCGTTCGTCGCCGGTGAGCTGGCGCCCCAGTCCGGCGAGGACCAGGCGGACGGCTTCGTCGGCTCTCTCGCGGGTGGGGTAGGCGCCCTCGTAGCGGACCTTTGCCAGCATCTGCTGGTATGCCGTCCCGTACGGCTGCTGGGGCGGTGCCTGCCGATCGGAGATCACTGGGGATTGCCTTTCTTGCTGTGGCCGGTGTTCGGGCACCGGGGTGCGGGATGGTCGGGTGGGCTGGGGGCGGCCGAAGAGCAGGATCTGGCCCGGCAGGTCTTCGTCGGCGGCCTCGGCGAGGGTGGACAGCACGGCGCTGACGCCCCAGGCCGGGGTCTGCTCGGTGGCGCCCTCGATCCACGCGGCGGTTACGCGGACGAACCGCTCCCGGGGACTGCGGCTCCGCGCTCTGCGGCGGGTTGAGCAGGATCAGGGCGAACGCCTCAGGCAGGCGCGCCGCCGACTGAGTGCGGACGTTGCCGACCAGGTGGGCGCAGTGTTGTCTCGGCCGCCGCCCTCTCTTCTTCGGACTGTCCACGGGGGGTGCGGAGGGCGGGGTGAGGGGGGATCAGGTGACCGCCCTCCGCACCCGTTCGGCCGGTGTCAGCCGGAGATCTCCTTGTGGCCCGATCCGACGCCGATGGAGATCTTTCGGGGCTTGGCGCGCTCGGCGATCGGGATGCGCAGGGTGAGTACGCCTGCGTCGAAGTCGGCCTGGATGTGCTCGGTGTCGAGGGTGTCGGCGAGCACGATCTGGCGGGAGAAGACCCCCAGCGGCCGTTCGGACAGTTCCATCTGGACGTCGTCGGTCTTCGCCACCGGCCGCCGCTCGGCCTTGACGGTGAGCATGTTCCGCTCGACGTCGATGTCGATCGCGTCCGCGGTGACGCCCGGAAGGTCGAAGGCCACCACGTACTCGTCGCCCTCGCGGTAGGCGTCCATCGGCATCGCCGACGGGCGGGACCAGGTGCCCGGGTCCATCAGCTGCTGCGCCAGCCGGTCCAGCTCACGGAAGGGGTCAGTGCGCATCAACATCGTGAAAACACCTCCAGCAGGTTCAGGCAGTTGCTGCCAATGCGCCTCACTGGCACCGTTGTAGCATGTCATCCAATGGATGACAAACGCGATGTCGTCTACCCAATGACAACAGCGGGAGGTGCCCGTGACCGCAGCCGACGAGCCGTCCACGACCAGCACGAATGCCCATAGCCCGGCGTCGTTCCTCGCCGCCGCGGCGGCCCTGCACGCCATAGACGACGCCCTGCGCGACGCCAAGCGGGAGTCCCCGGACACCCGGGATGCGCCCGGCCCCGGGGCGGAGCAGGCGCTGGCCTCCCTGATGCTGCTGCGGCAGGTGCGCGAACAACTCGCCGGATGGGAGACCGGCCTGATCGAAACCGCCCGCGAGGCGGGAGCCAGCTGGGCCGACCTCGCCAACCCCCTCGGCGTCGCCAGCCGCCAGGCCGCCGAACGCCGCTACCTGCGTGGCCGCCCCGGGCCCGCCGGAACCACCGGCGAACAACGCGTCCAGGCCACCCGCGAACGCCGCGCCGCGAGGCGCACCACCGCCACCTGGGCCCGCCGCAACGCGGCCGACCTGCGCCGCATCGCCGGCCAGATCACCGCCCTCACCGACCTGCCCACCACGGCCCGACTCCCGCTCAGCCAGCTCCACGCGGCCCTCGCCCACGACGACCCCGCCGAGCTCATCCACCCCCTCAACGCCGCCCGCCCGCACCTGACCACCACCCACCCCGACCTCGCCGCACAACTCGACACCCTCACACAGCCCTGAACCCACCCGTCGCCCCAAGGCGTGCGCCAGATCCACCTGACGCCACTTGAACGACTCCGCGCCTCACCACGCGAGGAGCTGGTGAGCAGGGACCGCCTGCCATCGGGAACGGTCTTCTGCCAGGGTCTGCTCGGCTGCACCTGACCGGCGGTCTGCCGTCACCGCGGTGCCGAGGGCGAGCCAGAACGCCGGGCCTATACACCCACACGTCAACATGCGAGCTCATCAGTCCCGTGGCCGGTCAAGCCTCGCGCACGAGGAAGTTCTTCGCGGATTCGCGGAAGTGGGCGACGAGGGGGTTGGCGTCACCGCCGCGGGTGGCGACCACCACCTGGCAGGGCTCAATTCCCTCGACGGGGACGGTGGCGAGGTCGTCCCGGAGTGAGCAGCGCGGGTCGTCGGCCGGGGCGAGGGCGACGGCCCGGCCGTCGGCGACGACTTCGAGCTTGTCCTCGAAGGTGTCCACGAGCATGGGGCCCGTTGGCGCCGGGCTGCCGTCCGGACGGGGATCGAGCCGCCAGAAGCTGGTCCAGTGCGCGGCCATGCCGGCACAGGCCACGAGGGGTTCGTCGGCGAAGTCGTCCGGGGTGGCCGCTTCCTTGCCGGTCAGGCGGTGGAGCGCGGGCACGATCAGGACCCGGGGTTCGTCGTAGAGGGCGGTCACTTCCAGGCCGTCGGCCGCGATTGGCAGGGGGGTGCGGATGACGAGCGCGTCGACGAGGCGGTCGGGCAGGGCGCGGGCCTCGTCCCAGTCCAGGTGGCGGGTGCGGACGTAGGCGTCGGGATGGAGCTGGCGCAGGTGGCGGACCGCGGGGGTGATGACGAGATCCTCGACGTACCCGATGGTGATCGCACTCGGCGGTGCGGCGGCGCGCGCGGTGAGCACCGCCCGGTCGGCTGTGTGCAGGAGCGTCTGGGCCTGTGGGAGGAAGGCCGCACCGGCCGCTGAGAGACGGCTGCCCTGGGTGGTGCGCTCCAGCAGGCGCACGCCGAGGGCATCCTCCAACCGCTGTATCTGGCGGCTGAGGGAGGGCTGGGCGACGTGCAGTGCCTCGGCCGCCCGGGCGAAGTTCAGGTGCTCGGCGACGACCGTGAAGTAGCGGACCAGTCTGAGGTCAAGATCGGCGACGGGGTGGGGAGCCGCGGAAAACTGGGTTTCGTCGGGCATTCCAGCAGCCTACACGTGATGCAGATTCTGCATGGCGGGGTGAGAAACGGGTCTTGGACGCCCGCTTCTGACGGCTGTTGACTCAGTGGTGTCCAGCCGAACGACCGGGCGGACGAAACCCAAACCATCACTTCTCCGAGCGTTCCCGTAGATGGAGTGTGTCCGAAATGAGCAAGTACGACGGCAAGCGTGTGGTGATAACCGGAGGTAGCAGCGGGGTCGGCCTGGCCACCGCCCAACTGCTCGTGGACGAGGGGGCACGGGTCCTGATCACCGGACGCGGTCAGGACGCCCTGGACACCGCTCGCGGTCAGCTGGGCGCCCAGGCGATCGCGGTCCGCAGCGACGCCGCGTCGCTGCCGGACATCGGCGCGCTGGCCGACCGGGTGAAGGCCGAGTTCGGCACGGTTGACGCCCTGTTCGCCAACGCGGGTGTCAACGGCTTCGCGCCGTTCGAGGCGACCAGTGAGGAACTCTTCGACAGCCTGCTTTCCATCAACACCAAGGGCCCCTACTTCACGGTGCAGAAGCTCGCTCCGCTACTGGCGGAAGGCAGCGGCGTGGTGCTCACCACCTCCGTGGCGAACGTCCTGGGGCTGCCGATGCTCAGCGCGTACGCCGCCGGCAAGGCCGCCGTGCGCTCGATGACCCGCAGCCTGGCGCGGGAACTCCTCCCGCGAAGGATCCGTGTCAACGCGGTCAGCCCCGGCCCGATCGACTCCGGGATCCTGGAGAAGTCGATGCCCGAGGAAGCGGCGGCGCGGACCAAGACGCAGATGGCCGCCGAGAACCCCATGCTGCGCATGGGGAACCCCACCGAGGTCGCCAGGGCGGTGGTCTTCCTGGCCTTCGACGCCACCTTCACCACCGGCGCCGAACTTGCCGTCGACGGCGGCGGCTCCCAGATCTGACGCCCGGAGGGCGAGGACCGGCGCATCAAGGCAACCTGCGCACGGCGCCGGTGCGGCTGGTATACGCGCGGTGTCTCGATCGTGGTTCAGAGAGCCGCGTGCGGGGCTTCGGCCTCGCGTGCGGTGTCCGTCTCGGGCCTGGCCGCGGTGGACGCGGGCATGGAAGGTGCCGTCGCGTGGGTGGCGCGGATCGCGTCGAGGGCGGCCAGCGGTACGAGGGCGAGGGGCCGACCTGGCCGCGTCCGCCGCCGTGAGCAGCAGCGGCTCGCCACGCAGGAAGGTGAAGCCTTCGCCGAACCGCCGCCAGTAGCCCGGTCCCCTTTCCCCGGCCGACGAGGGGGCTTCATCGACCGCGTGCCCCATGCCGCGCGGCAGCGCGAGTTTGATGATCACCGATCCGAGGGCGAAGCAGCCCGCGTTGACGGCGATTCCGGTCAGAGGACCGAGCAGCGCTACCAGGGATCCCCCGACCGCCAGGCCGACAGTAGAGGCGAGCCGCTCGATCACACCGGCCAGACCGGTGGCCCGCTCCAGCGGCACCCGGCCGCGCTCGGCCGCCTCTGGGACCATCACCTCCTTGGCCAGGTCGCCGGGTCCCCGTGCCGCGCCGATCAGTGCGACCAGAACCAGCAGAAGGGGAAAGGAGAGCAGGTCCAGGGCGTGGAGCAGGGGAACCGCGGCGGCGGCGGTCGCGCTGGCCAGATCGGTGGTCCAGGAAACGGCGCGGGCCCATCTGGTCCACCAGCGGCCCGGTGAACGCCTTGACCACCACGTAGGGCGCCATCTCGCAGAAGGCGACCAGTCCGGTCTGGCTGGCGCTGCCGGTGGTGACAAGGACGAACCAGGGCAGTGCCACAACGGAGATCCGCGTGCCGGTCAGCGACCCAACCAT
This sequence comes from Streptomyces iranensis, assembly GCF_017874715.1. Lineage (GTDB taxonomy): Bacteria > Actinomycetota > Actinomycetes > Streptomycetales > Streptomycetaceae > Streptomyces > Streptomyces iranensis. Next base: position 47,760 of record NZ_JAGGLR010000044.1, read on the forward strand.
GGCCGCCAGCACCCCGCCCAGCGGCCGTAAGGACCTCTTGCCGGGTATGCCGCCAGCCTCCGAGGCGTCGTCGGTCATGACATCGGGCTTCCTTCCTCTTCCTGAGGGCCGGAAGGGAGCGACGGCGCGGCAGGCGCATCCAGTTCGGGCAGGATCTGCGTAATCACCGCAACCCGTTCGGCTCCCTCGGGGGCACTCGCCGCCGTCTCCGGCGCGTCTCGCCGGTAGCGCGCGATGACGTCCTTCAATTCCCCGTACAGGACAGTGGCTTCCTCGGGCGTGAGCCGCAGGGCCCAGTCGCTCATGTCGAAGGTGTTCCGCCATGCGCGGGGCATCGTCTGAAGTCCGTTCAGGGTCTGCTGCGTGCGTAGGGTGTAGATGGCGGCGACGGACTGCTGGTAAGCCAGCGCGGCCTCGGGCTCCCGCTCGGCCAGCTCCGGATCGTTGAACCAGATCGTCCCGTGCACCGACCGCCACCAGCGCTCTCGCGCGTTACCGCGTTCGGTGTCCTCCTCGACGAAACCGGCCGCGCCGAGCTGCCGAAGGTGGTAGCTGGCCGTACCGGAATTCACGCCCAGCCGCTCCGCGAGGCGGGTGGCCGTCGATGGGCCATACTTCCGCAGCAGCCCGACCAACTGCACGCGCACCGGATGCGCCAGGGCACGCAGCCCTTTGGCATCCAGGACAACCGAGTCCTCTTCAACGTTCGGGCCATCTGGCCTCTCCACCGCATCAGCCATGCGACACACGGTAGACCGCAAAGAGTTCTTCGCAAAGAGATATTCGCGAAGAACTCTTTGCGGTTCGGATTACTTGCGAGACGGCACTGCTCATATATCGACCGATTGATGAGCAAGATCAGTAAGCGGCGGCGCGCGACCGGATCGACGCCGGATCATGCCCATAAAATACGGTGTCAGAAAGTCGATGTGCTCAAGAACTTGAAGAGCACCCTTTTCTGTACGATCTGGCAGGTGCAGCCACCTCAGGCTGATGACGCCGCCGATCTCCTCGCCCCCGTTCCGGCCGTACGGACCGGCGGCCTCGTGGGATACGCACGCGTGTCCACCAAGGGGCAGCTGCTCGACCGGCAGATCCACGCACTCACCGAAGCGGGATGCATCCGGATCTTCGCCGACAAGAAGTCCGGCAAGAACGCCGAACGCGAGGAGCTGTGGAAGGCCCTCGACTTTCTGCGTGCGGGCGACACGCTCGTCGTCCCGTCGCTGGACCGGCTCGGCCGCTCCATCCAGGACCTCATCGCGATCGTGTCCGGCCTGCACAAGCGCGGCATCGGGTTCACCTCGCTGCACGAGGCGCTCGACACGACCACGCCCGGCGGGCGCCTGGTCTTCCACGTGTTCGCGGCCCTGGCGGAGTTCATCCGCGAACTCATCGTGCAGGGCACCAACGAGGGCCTGGACGCCGCCCGCGCCCGCGCGCCCGGCTCGGCCGCCCGCCGGCGATGACCGAGGAGCAGGTACGTCACGCCCGCGACCTACTCGCCCGTCCGGAGAACACCGTCACCTCGATCGCCAAGCTCCTCGGCGTCTCCCGCAACACCATCTACAACTACGTGCCCGAACTCAAGGGTGGTCGCCTCACGCTCGCTGAGGCGACCAACACGGCGGAACTGCCCCGGCCCTCCAGGCCAGAGGACTAACCACCGCCGTTTGCGGCTGGTGACAGCGTTCTTACCGGCATCCCATGTCGGTGCGCCTGGTCGACATGGACGGCGACCACCGGGCCGACCTGACCGTGGCCGCGCCGGGCGACGACACGATGCGCAGCTCCGCATGGCTGCTGCCGGGCACGGACCAGGGGCTGTCGACCGGCGGCGTCACCCGGCTGTACGGCGACAGTTTCGAGCGCACCGGGAAGCTGGACCTCTATATGGGAGGCGGAGGGATCGCCCGCTAGAACTCAGCGCCAGCCTACGCGCAGCATATCCAGCGCCCCTATAGAGGCACCGAGAACGATAGACGGTGCCCGCCTCACGGGATCGAGCCTTTGGGCAGGTCAGAGCTGGTGTCTCCGGTGGTGATGATCAGTGTCGAAGGTGCAGCCGGGGAATGCGTGGCGGTATTACCTGCGGGTGTGGATGGGGCGTGGTCTGTCCGCTCTCGGGCTGACCGCGGGTGCGGTGGTGACCGAGCGGCGGGCGGAGCTGCTGATCGGCGAGGGCCGGCACCCGGATGCCGACCGCGTCGAGCGTGAGCGTCTGGAGGACGGCGACCGCCGGCCACCCACATTGTCCGGGCCGATGGCAGCCGCCACCAGTGCGCAGTGTGGCTCCGAATGGCTCTGTGTTCCGCCGCTCAGGCCGGAAAGCGGCCCGTGGACCGCAGCTGCCAGCGCCGCTGGGCATAGGCCAGGTCGTCCCGCCACAGCCGCCCGGCCGCGGCGCGCACCAGGGGCCGCAGCAGGGGTGCGGCCCGGCGGGCGGCGGCGAAGCCGGGACGGTGCGAGGCTGCGACCATCGCCTCGATGACGGCGGTGTGGGGCCGGCCGGCCTCGTCGTCCCCGAGTGGCGTTGCGTGGGTCTCCACGACGGAGCCGGCGCCCTCGCCCTCGGTGATGTGCATGACGACCGTGCGGGGTTCCGGCGCGCTGAAGACGGCGCGTACCGGCACGACCAGCCGCCCCGCCACTTTGAAGGACACGTCGACGGTGAGGGCGTCGGTGCCGTCGTGCACAGCGTCGGCCGGGCCGCCGGGTGCGTCCACCACCGTCAAGTCTGCGAATGAGTACGGGTGGAACCACCCCCCGTGCCACGGATCGAGCCGGTTGGCCACCACGTCCTCGGGCTCACAGACGCCCACCCCGGTGTAGACGGCCGTCAGCGCGCGCGTGGGCTCGGGCCGTCGTGGTACGACCGGTGCGTCCATCGGCTCCTCGCCGCCCACCGCGTCGAGTCGCGTCCACACCAGCACCCCGTCGTCGTGTACTGGCAGCGGCGACCAGCCTGCATAGGGGCGGCCGTCCAGGGCCAGCCCGTGCCAGTGGCACACCAGGGCGCCGCGGCACACCGGACTGTCCCGCAGCGGCGCCCCCAGGTGCGGGCAGATTCCCGGTCCGCCGACGAGGCGCCCGTCGGGCCCTCGCCACACCACGACCTCCTGCCCTGCCACGGTCCGCGCCAGCTTGCCGTCCCCGCACAGGGCGCGGGAGGCGCCAACGACGTACCAGTTCCCGGACGGACGGGCCTGCGCCCGCTTCAGCGCCCCGGTGATCACCCCGGGCTGCGCCTCTCGCCAGGTGGGCCGCTGACGCTCCCAGGGCACCGCGTTCCGGCGCAGCGACAGCGGCAGACGACGGCGGTTCACGCGACCTCCTCGGCGAAGGGGGCGGCCGTCGCCGGCGAGAGGGCGGCTGCGGGCAGCGCGCGGGCGCAAGCGGGCGGCCGGTGGACGTGATCCCTCCGCACACGCAGTCGGGCCGCCGCTACCCGGACCAGCCCGTCGGCGGCGACCACCGCGCGGCGCCGCCGCGGCACCACCGAGCGCCGTTGCAGCACGGCGTAGCCGTCGCGGACGACGGCGTCCAGGATGCCGCCGTACAGGACGGCTGCGGTGCGGATGCAGGGCCGCGCCACCGGGTCGAGCAGTTCGATACCGGGCACCGCCGCCCGGTACACGCCGCGGGCCAGTGCCTCGAAGTCCCTGAGCGCGGCCGTGATCCGGCGGTCCGGGCAGCCCGTCGCGCGGCTCCAGGCCAGCAGCTCCCGGTCGACACAGTGACCGGCGAGCAGATCGGCGGGCAGGTAGACGCGCCCCCGGTCCAGGTCCTCGCCGACGTCCCTCAGGAAGTTGCTCAGCTGGAAGGCGACGCCGAGCGCCGCGGCGTGCGGGGCGGCCTCCTCCTGCGGCACAACCGTGCCCAGCACCGGCAGCATCTCGAGCCCGATCACCGCGGCCGAGCCCTGCATGTACGCGCGCAGGTCGGCGTACGTGGGGTAGGCCGTCACGACCAGGTCGGAGCGCATCGCGGCCATGAAGTCCCGGAAGTGGGCGTGGTCGATGGCGTAGCGGCGGGCAGTGTCGGCGAGCGCGCGCACCACCGGCTCACCGCTGCCGTCCCGCAGCAGTCCCTCCTCCAGCTCCTCCTGGAGCCGGCTCAGCGCCCGCACCCGCACATCCGCGCCGGCGCCGGGGCAGAGGGAGTCGACGATGTCGTCGGCCCAGCGGGCGAAGCCGTACAGGGCGTGCACGGCGGGTCGGCGCTCGACGGGCAGCAGCCGCGTGGCGAGAAAATAGGTCCGGCCATGCCGCGCGTTGAGGGCGCGGCAGTGGCGGTAGGCCGCGCGCAGCGCCGGATCGCTGATCCCCGCCGCATCCAGCTCTCGATCGGTCATCCTGTCCTGCCTTCGGTCGTGGGAGTCGTGGGGTCGCGCGGGGGACCTCCCGGTGCTGGGGGCCGCCACGCGGCAGCCGGGGAGTTCGGCGAGCAAGCCGGGGGCTCCTGCGCGGCGGTGAGTCGGTTGCGAGGTGCCGCTTGCGCCGGCGGCACGGCTGCCGACGCACGCCTGCCGGCCCGGAGCATTGACGGGACCGGGGAGCCCGCGGGGGCCGGGGCGCCGGCCCGATCTGGAAGAGAGGCGGTCGCGAGGGGGCGCGAGCGGGTGCTCCGTCGCCTGGGGAGGCCCATGACGCGAGCCGCGGCCAGCTTCCCGGACAGCAGCACGGTCGGCACGCCGACGCCGGGTGTGGTGCCGCAGCCGGCCAGGACCGCGTTCTCCGCGCCGCGCACCAGGTTGCGCGGCCGGAACGGTCCCGTCTGCGCGAAGGTGTGCGCTGCCGAGAAGGGGGTCCCCGCAGCGTGTCCCTGGGCGTGCCAGTCGGCCGGGGTGACCAGGCACTCCTCCTCGATGGCCGATTCGACGCCGTCCAGTCCGCGCCGCTCCAACTCCCGCAGTAGCGAGTCCCGGTAGCGCGGGCCGAGGTCGGACCAGGCCGCCGAGTCCGGGCCGATGTCGGTGTTGGGGCAGGGGGCGAGGATGTAGTGCAGGTGGCGGCCCGGTGGCGCGAGGCCGGGATCGGTGGCGGTGGGGCGGGTGACGAGCAGCGAAGGGTCGCTCATCAGCCGCCCGGCCCGGGTGAGTTCGTCGAACGTGGTGTGCCACGCCGTGCCGAACGAGATCGTGTGGTGGGAGAGCTGGGGCCAGGTGCGGTCCGTGCCAACGTGCAGCACGACCGCGGAGGGGGAGTGGCGTAGCCCGAGCGGTCTGCGCGGCCGACGGCCGAGCAGCCGGTAGGTGACGGGCAGGTCCGGGGTGAGGACGACCGCGTCGCATGGGATGCGGCCGGTGTCGGTGACGACAGCCGTGATGCGCTCGCCCGAGCGCTCCAGACGGGTCACCGGCTGCCCGAACCGCAGGTCGGCGCCGGCAGCGGCGGCTGCCTCCGCCATCGCTCGCGGCAGGGCGTGCATGCCGCCCCGGGGAAAGTACACGCCGGCGATGGTGTCCATGTAGGCGATGACCGCGTAGGCGGCCAGCGCCCGCGCCGGGGGCACGCCCGCGTACAGGGCCTGGAAGGAGAACACCCGGCGCAGCCGCTCGTCGCTCAGGAACCGGCCGATCCGGGCGTCCAGGCGGCTGAAGCCGCCCAGCGCCGCCAGCCGTGCGAGGTCGGTGGTGAGCAGGCCGAGCGGTGAGTCGAAGTTGGCGTCGATGAACCGGTGGATCTGGGCCCGGTACAGCCGCTGAAGCCAGTCGCGCAGCCGCCGGTAGCCCGCCGCCTCGACCGCCCCGGCGAACCGCTCGACCTCCGCGGCCATCGCTTCAGCGCCGGTGTGGACGTCGAGGCTGCTGCCATCCGCGAAGCAGGCCCGGTACGCCGGGTGCAGGGGAAGCAGATCGACCCGCTCGTACAGGCTGTCGCCGACGGCGGCGAACGCCTCGTCGGCCAGGTCGGGCATGGTCAGCACGGTCGGCCCGGTGTCGATCCGGTAGCCGGCCAGGTCGAGACGTCCGGCCCGGCCGCCGGGCAGTTCCTCGCGCTCGACGACGGTGACCCGGCGTCCGCCGCCCAGAAGGTGCAACGCCGCCGACAGCCCGGCCAGTCCGGCGCCGACGACCACCACGTGGTCCGTGGGACCGGGCAGGGTGCGGGTCACCGGTCACTCCCCGTGCCGCCGCAGTCCCGAGTCGCGTACGGATCCGGTGCGGGCCGCGGACGCACGGCGGTGTCCCCGCCCGGGCGTGCTCCGGCGGCGGCGAGCAGCAGACCGCGCAGCGGCCCGGCGCCCTCCGCATCGAGCAGGGCAGCGTCCAAGTGCCGCAGTCCCTGCGCGGCGAGCCGGTCGATCTTGCCTTCCACGGTGGCGCGCGCCCTCGTCTCGGTCAACACGGCCCGCACCTGCTCCAGACCGCGCTCGGTCAGGGCAGCGTCACCGAGCCACCGGTCCAGCACGGCCAGCGCGGCGCCGTTGCCGGCAGCCTCGGCTCGCGCGCGGGCGACTGCGACCAGATAGGTGGGCTTCCCCTCCCGGATGTCGCCGCCGCACGCCTTGCCGGTCTCCCGCGGGTCGCCGAAGACGTCGTCAAGGTCGTCGCGCAGCTGGAACGCCAGGCCGACACAGCGTCCGGCGTCGGTCAGCCGGCGCAGCGTCACATCGTCCGCCCCGGTCACGGCGGCCCCCAGGGCGAGGGGCCGCTCCACCGAGTACAGGGCACTCTTCAGGCGGGCGGCGCGCAACACACGGAGCAGGGACAGCGCTGTCGTGTTCTGGCCCTGGATGTCCAGGTACTGGCCCGCCACCATCTCCGTGCGCATGTCGCTCCACAGCCGCCGCACCACCACCCCCGTCCAGGACGCCAGCGGTGTCTCCGCCACCGCATCGTCGGCCCAGGCCAGCGCCAGGTCCCCGGCGAGGACCGCCGCCGACTGCCCGAACCGCTGGGCCCGCTCGGGTCCCACCCGGTCGGCATACCTGGCGGCCAGGTCCGTGTGCAGCGTGGGCCGACCCCGCCGCAGCGTGGCCCGGTCCATCACGTCATCATGGACGAGCGCGCACGTCTGGAGCAGTTCCACGGCGCCTGCGATCCGCAGGGCCGCTGCCGCGGCATCCGGGTCCCGGCCGGCGCAGGCCCGCGAGGCCCACCACACCAGTTGCGCGCGCGTGCGCTTGCCACCCCGCACAGTGAAGCGCGTTACCCGTGCGGCCAGTTCCTCGGCGAACAGGGGATCGGCCAGCCGGGCGCGGCGCAGGCGCTCCGCCAGCACGTGGTCGAGCATCCGACCGATGGCGCCGGGTACGTCGGCGTCGAGCCGGCGCACCTCGGCGGGCCCGGCGGGAACCGGCCCGCTCGCTGCGGGGCATGCCACGGCCCCGTCGGATCCTTCCCCGTCGTCGACCAACGGTCGGCTCAAGAGTGATCTCGCGGGCGCCGCCGGGATCGGCTGCGGCGGCGCGGTCGCAGGGTGGCCCTTCGCGTGGGTGAAACGACACATCCAGGTTTCCCTCCGTCGTGTCCATTTCCGTCGTTCCCGTCACCCGTCTGCTTCCGCACGGGCGGCGCGGACGGATGCGCGAACGCCCCATGCGATCGCGGCGACCAGCGGGGGTCCGCCCCCTTCCACCGTGCCGTGTTCCGCGCTCGGCCGCTCGCTGCCAGGGGGCGCCCTGCATCCGCCGGGGTACACAATCCGGAATACGGGGCCCGGGCATTCGGGACCGGCCCTGCCGTGTCCCCTGACCGCCGGTTCGGGGTCCGACACCGCCGCAGGACCCCGCCGCCGAGAGCCGTATCCGGATCGGATCGGAAGAACACCGAGGAAGGCCGATGAAGGGAGATGCCGTGCCGGAGACGGACGTGGCCGTCGTGGGCGCGGGCGCGGCCGGGCTGTCGCTGGCCCACCGGCTCGCTGGGCGCGTTCCCGGCCTGCGGACACCGTCCGTCGTGCTGGTGGACGCGCCGCCCGGCCCGCTGCGGCCGCCACCGCGGACCTGGTGCTACTGGGCGGCGGGCCCTGGACGGTTCGACGCGGCGGTGCGGGCCGAGTGGCGGCGGCTGAGGGTGCGCCCTCACGCCGGCGCCCCGGTCGAGGGGGACATGAGCCCGCTGCGGTACCGCATGATCCGCTCCGACGACTTCGAGCGTCTGGTCTTGCGGGACCTGGCCCGCAGCCCCAACGTGCGGCGCCTGGAGGCGACCGCCGAAGCGGTCGAGGATGTGCCCGGCGGCGCCCACGTCCACCTGAGGGACATGGACGGCCGGGCGCGGGTACTCAGTGCCCGCTGGGTGTGCGACTCCCGTCCCCCCGGCAGCCTGCCCGCCGCCCGCACCACCCTGCTACAGCACTTCCACGGCTGGTTCGTGCGCACCGCCGGGTCCGTCTTCGACCCGGCCGCCGTGGAACTGATGGACTTCCGTACCCCGCAGCCCGCCCACGGATTGTCCTTCGGCTACGTCTTGCCGACCGGGCCGTGCGAGGCGCTCGTGGAGTACACCGAATTCTCCCCGCGCACCCTCACACCGGACCGCTACGAGGCCGCCGTACGGCACTACGCCGACGAGGTGCTGCGGCTCGGCGAACGGCAGGTCCTGGCCACGGAGACCGGCGTCATCCCGATGACCGACGCGCCGATCCCCCGGCGGACCGGAGCCTCGGTCTTCCGCATCGGTGCCGCCGGCGGAGCGACCCGCCCCGCCACCGGCTACACCTTCGCCGGACTACAGCGCCAGACCAGTGCCGTCGCCGACGCCCTGCGGCGCGGGCGTCGGCCGGTGCCGCCCGCCGTGTACCCGGTGCGCTCGCGCGTCATGGACGCCGTCCTGCTCCGTGCGCTGGACAGCGGCCGGGCCGATGGCCCGGAACTGTTCAGCCACCTGTTCGCCCGCGTGCCCATGGCACGACTGCTGCGCTTCCTCGACGGAGACACCCGCCTGTACGAGGACGTGTCCATAGGCCTGCGTACGCCCGTCGGGCCGATGCTGCGCTCCGCCCTGGAGCTGCCCCGCCTGCCGCGGCGCCCCTTCGACCTGCCCGCGTCGCCGCACCCGCCGACGCCTCCCGCTACCTCGCCGCCGTGCGCGCCGGACTCATCGGCCCCGCCCCTTCCCCCGACGGAGACGGCATGACGCTGCTGCGCGACGAGCACCTCGCCGCCGCCTTCGACCACGCCTCGCGCACCTACGACACTCTCGTGGCCGCCAACCCCGGCTACCACGCCCACCTGCGGCGCTCGGTGCACCGACTCGGCCTGCCCGGCCAGGGGCAGGGGCCAAACCGTGGACGGACGGGGTGAGCTTCGTGCGCGCCCCCGCCGAACGGCTGTCCGAGGCCGGCGTGCGCGGCCCCTTCGACGCGGTGTTCGCGGCCTACCCTTTCCGCAACGTCACCGATCCGGACGCCGTCCTCGCCACGGTGCGCGCCCTGCCACTGCCGGGCTGGCAGACGCTCATCACCGACACCTTCATCGCCCGCCGGGCGCACGATGACAGGGAGGACGCATGAGGCCCCTCCGTCAAGGTGGCGCGCGCCGGGGACGCGACGGGCGGGCCCGGATCCTGCCCGCCCCGGCCGGTGCCCCCGGAGTGCAGGGGTCCCCGCCGTCGGTTGCGGTGGTCGGCGCGGGCATCGCCGGCCTGGCCGCCGCCACGGTGCTCGCCGAGCGCGGGGTGGCGGTGACTGTGTACGAGAAGCGGCCGTACCTGGGCGGGCGGGTCGGCGGATGGCCGACCGAGCTGCGCGACGGGACGACGGTGACCATGAGCCGCGGCTTCCACGCGTTCTTCCGCCAGTACTACAACCTGCGCGGACTGCTGCGCCGGACCGACCCCGGCTTGGAGCGGCTCACCGGCCTTCCCGACTACCCGCTGCTCAACGCCGGTGGCCTGCGGGACAGTTTCCGGCGCGTCCCGCGCACTCCGCCGCTCAGCGCGCTCGGCTTCGTGGCGCTCAGCCCCTCCTTCCGGCTCGCGGACCTGCGCGCGATGGACCCGCTGGCGGCCCTGTCCCTGCTCGATGTGCGGGTGCCGGAGGTTTACGACCGCCTGGACGGTACCAGCGCCTACGCCTTCCTGGACGCCGTGCGTTTCCCCGATGACGCCCGTCATCTGGCTTTCGAGGTGTTTTCCCGCAGCTTCTTCGCCGATCCGCGGGAGCTGTCGGCGGCCGAGATGGTGCTGATGTTCCACCTCTACTTCCTCGGCTCCGCCGAAGGGCTGCTGTTCGACGTGCCCCGCGCTCCCTTTCCGACCGCCCTGTGGGACCCCCTCGCCGGCTATCTGGCCCGGCACCAGACGGAGGTGCGCACCGGCACGGTCGTCGAGCACATCGCACCCGGCCCGGACGGTGGTCTCGTGGTTGCCTGCGACCGGGACGAGCGCCACTGCGACGGGGTCGTCCTCGCCCTGGACGCTGCGGGGCTGCGCTCGCTGGTGGAGCGCAGCGGACATCTGGGCGACGCGTCTTGGCGCGAGCGGATCGGACGGCTGCGCACCGCCCCGCCCTTCCTGGTGAGCCGACTGTGGCTGGACCGGCCCGTTGCGCCCGACCGGCCCGGCTTCCTCGGCACCAGCGGCTTCGGCACCCTCGACAACATCAGCGTGCTGGAACGCTACGAGGACGAGGCGACCCGCTGGAGCGCATGCACCGGAGGATCCGTCGTCGAACTGCACGCCTACGCCGCATCGCCCGCAACCGCCGGCCGGGACGTCGAACGCAAGTACCTCCTCGACCAATTGCACCGCGTCTACCCGGAGACCAGCAAGGCCACGGTCCTCGACGCCCGCCACGAGTGGCACGAGGACTGCCCATTGTTCCCGGTGGGCGGCTACGGTGACCGCCCCACCGTCCGCACCCCGCACCCCCGACTGGTCGTGGCTGGCGACCTGGTGCGCACCGGTCTGCCCGTGGCGCTTATGGAACGGGCGGCCACGAGCGGCTTCCTCGCGGCCAATGCCCTGCTGGAGGGCTGGGGGGTGAGGGGGCAGACACTGTGGACGGTGCCGGACCGCGGGCGTAGCGCGCTGCTGAGGGCTCTGGCCGCATGGGGGCGGATGCCCGCCGTTCGCCGACGATCGCGCTGAACGGTCCCTCGGGACCGGATGAGAGCGCACCCACTCTACGGAGGCGATCTTCGCTTATCCGGGTGAGAATCACTTCGGCGCGCGGCCGGTTGAGCTGCTAGGGCTGCATCCCGGGGCGACCCGGTGGATCGCCAGCGCGTCCAAGCGGTGCATCCTCGTGTCGGAGGGAGCGCACACCAGATGTCCGGCTGCGGACGGAGGACTGGGCAGCGGGTGCTCGCCGCGCAGCGCGGCCTCGACGAACCGGCGCAGCCGTTCGGCACATCTACGGTAGAACCGCAGCTGGGTGCGGCGGCCGAACACGCGCCAGCCGAGGAGGGTGATCCGATCCAGAGTCGGGGCGCCCTGCGAATGGCATGAGACCACGAACAGCACCTCGCCGGAGTCCTGCCGCTTTACGACCTCGTAGGTGACCTGGCCGCGTTCCAGGTGGCCCTGGAGGGTCTCGTAGGCCCATCCCCAGACGCGGTCGGTTTCGTCGCGGGTCTCGTCCACCACCTTGGTGACGCGCACGCCGCAGTAGAAAAGCATGCCGTGGAAACGCGCCTCGAGCAGCATGTCGCGACCCAGCAGGGGTGCGGCCGGGTCATAGAGCGCTCGCACGATCTCCGGCGGTGAGAACTCGTAAGCGCGGACTAGGCGGCAGGCCTGTTCCCATGGGCCTCCTGACTCCGGCGGACCCGGTCGCTCCTTGCCTATCGCGGTGCGGTGGACGTCGATGTTCCAGGACGGTCGGCGTACCTCGTCGACCGAGTAGTTCACGCCCGCGTCCGCGAGACGCCGCCACACGCGTACGGCGTCGAGCCGTCCGAAGATCCAGTCACCCAAGGAGGTCACTCGGATTCTCGAGCGAGTCGCCGATCAGCCACAGCATCGGCGGCCACAGACCGACGAAGAGCGCGCGCCGCTCGGCGTTTCCTCGTTGCTCCTGATCGACGGTCTTCGCGCGCACCCACAACATCACGCACAGGCCGATGGTAGCGAGCGAGGCGAGGTGTAGGTGAGCACTACGCGCGCCCGCATGGCGCAGCAGCCGGACCACCATGAGGCCCTCCGGGGTCGCTCGTCTGTGTCAACATTACGATGTTGAGTACCCCTCTGTCCGGGTATACATACATTGCGACGTTTAATGATATCTTGCTGACTCAAGGGCCATGGATGACACGTTCGCACTGTCCTCGGATAGCCACTGTGCTCGCACGGTGGCTCCTGGGCATAGCTCTCGTCACCTGGCGCTATCTGTGGGAGACGACGCCTCTCCACCGAGGCGGCGAGTGCCGGGGTGACGAGACGGACCTTCCACCGCGGCTGCCCCCCGAAGCCGTCGACAGCCGGGTGCAACTGGCACAGAACGGCTGCGGGCGCCTGTTCCACCGCCTCTTCCGCGTGCGCATCGCCGATGCCGACGTCGAGCCGGGCTGGCTTGTCGAATCGGTCTGCCGCGACTTCAAGCGCTTCGTGCCCTCCGAGGTGGTTGACATCCACACCAGTCAGCTCCGCGAACACGGTCTGGATGTCGCGGACGGGCTGCTGGTCGAGATGCCAGGGCCCTGGAACGGGCCCGTCAAGGTCGTCCACCGCGACGTCGATCGCCTGCACCTGGTGACCCTGCGCGGTCATATGGAGGCCGGTCAGGTGCAGTTCCGTGCGCGAGAGGACGACGGCCTGCTGGTGTTCGAGATCGAGCTCTGGGCATGCGCCAGCACCCGCTTGGTGCGCCTTCTGTACTCCCACCTGCGCGTCGCGAAGGAGATTCAGCTGAACATGTGGGTCCGGTTCTGCCTGTCCGCCGCCGCGATGTCGGGTGGCCGACCGGTCGACGGTGTGCACATCTCCACCCGCTGGCTCGAGTCGCACGCACGGGTGCGCCCGCTGTCGTCGGCCGGGAAGCGCTCTTCGGGCGGGGCGCAAGGCCAGGAGGCACCGTCGGGAGGAGGGAGCGGTGAGCCACGCCTGAGCCGGGATCGCCCACGAAGGGACAGCCGGTGATGGCCAGCCCGCTCCGGGACCGGACCGTAGTGATCACCGGAGCCGCGCGCGGGCTGGGCGCGGCACTGGCGCACGAACTGGCCCGGCGTGGGGCGCACCTGGCACTTCTCGGCTATGAGGGGCCCGAACTGGATGCCTTGGCATCATCCCTGCCCACGGTGGCGCTGGCGGTCGAAGTCGACATCACCGACAACTCCGGGCTGGACGACGCGGCAGCCGAGGTCCGCGGACATCTCGGTCGGCCGTCGGCGGTCGTGGCGAACGCGGGGATCGCCGAGGGAGGCCCCTTCGCGACGTCGGACCCCATCTCATGGCGCCGTGTCATCGACGTGAACCTGACGGGAAGTGCCCACACGGCACGGGCATTTCTGCCCGATCTGACGGCGACGGCGGGCTACTTCCTACAGATCGCGTCGCTCGCGTCAATCGGAGCCACCCCGATGTTGAGCGCCTACTGTGCCTCCAAGGCGGGCGTAGAAGCCTTCGCCCACGCTCTGCAGGCCGAGGTGGCGCACGAGGGGGTCGCGGTGGGCATCGCCTATCCCGCCTGGGCGGACACCGACATGATCCGCGAAGCCGATGGCTTCGCGGCCCTGCACGAACTGCGCGCGCGTATGCCCCCTGGCGTCCGGAACATCCACCCGGTCGACGCGGTCGCGGCTCGCCTGGCACGTGCTGTCGAGCGCCGCAGCACCGCTGTCTACGTCCCGGCATGGCTGCGTCTCGTCCAGCCCCTGCGCTGGGCCCTGCCGCCCGTGATAGTCCGGCTGGCCCGACACGATCTGCCCCGCTGGGACGCCGGGCGGCCGCTGAGCGCCACGGGCAGGCTGGGCGCCGGCGGACGGGCCGACCGTGCCGCGACCGCACCGGACGATGGCCGAACGGGCTGATCTTACGTCTACACGAATGGGACCGGAGTGCCGCGGCGGGGGCGCCCTGGGCGGGGCGGTTCCGCGTCGCGGAACGGGCCGGAAGCCTCCACGCTGGAAGAGTGGCGTCAGACCGCCGACACAGGAGCGAAGGAGAGTGACCGATCGAACCGAGGCCGCGGGCCGTGCTGTGGACGCCTCGCCGGACGACCCGCGGTACCTGGTACGCAGCGAGAAGTCCGGCAGGACGGCGGTGCACAAGCCATCCGCGCTGGAGAAGAAATGAGCGACGTGGACGACGACGAACGCAAAGACGTTGGGGAGGCGTTCCGTGAGCTGGTGAACATGACGCCGGCCGAACTGGAGAAGTGGCTCGCCTCCGACCAGTCACGCAGCGCCGGGCAGCATCAGAGCGGAGGTGAGTCCACAGGACACGCCTCCGGCCGCCGGATCGTGGAGATCCTGCGGGCCAAGAAGGGGGACCTCTCGGACGACGACTACCGGCATATGCGCAAGGTCGTCGGCTACATCCGCCGGCATCTGGCCCAGCGGCCCCCGGGCGACGTACGGGACACCAGATGGCGGCACTCTCTGATGAACTGGGGCCACGATCCACTGGCCTGACGGCCACCCGCCGGATCGGCATCATGGCCGGTTCACCGGGCGGTCGGTGGCGTCCGCGGTGCCGGGTGCGGAGGGTTGGCGACGGCGAGCAAGAAGTCGCTCGGCAGCTATCTCAACGACCACCTTTGTGGCGCCATTGCCGACGCCGAACGCGCCGCCCGTCTGGTGCGCGCCTCCCGGGCTGAGATGCCGCGGCGCGGAGGCGGAGAACGGCTCCTCCGTGGGGGTCTGCGATGGCTGCGTGGAAGTTGCCCGACATCAGCCCGGCGTTGCCGACGGGTCACGTCCGCTGGAGTGGTGTATCGACGGCCACTCGGTGATTCGTTGTTGAGGCTATGCAGTGAGTTCGGTGGGCAGGTCGGGTTCGTCGGTTTCTGACTCGATCGGGTGGAGGCGGGCTTTGGCGAGGAGTTCGCG
>NZ_JAGGLR010000045.1 GCF_017874715.1 Streptomyces iranensis
ATGAGGTCATGGACGGTGTATTCGGTACAGCGCGTAGGACTGGTGAGTTGCTCATTGCTCACACCTGCCAACACGTCGATCATCTGGCGGCAGACCGGCTTCAGGTCGATCACGGGTTCTTTCTCCTCGGTCGCGCGATGCGGTGGAGGACAACCCGAGCTTCGTGAACTTCCCCGGAGAGCAGGGGCACGTCCGCTACGACGAGGGCGTCATGGTGGGCTACCGCTGGTACGGGACCACCCGTCCGCCGGTGCGCTACCCGTTCGGCCACGGCCTGTCCTACACCACCTTCGCGGTGCGCGACCTGTCCGTGCGAGCCACCGGGGACGACTCGGCCCGCGCCTCCGTCACCGTCGCCCTCACCATCACCAACACCGGCGCCCGCGGCGGCTGGCATCGGACCACCGGCGCGACCAACATCGCCCGCGCCAACCGCCGCTCACACGACCTCATCACCACCGTGACCAGCAGTTACCCGACAACGCAATGACCCTGCGTACCCGTCGCGGAGAGTTATCGGATTCCGGCTCTCCCGGCAACGTGAATGCTTTGCTAGTTTTCGCTAATGGATCCATCCACAATGTCTCCGTCGGCCACGGAGCACGACTTCCCGATCCCGCGGGAGTGTCCGTTCGCGCCGCCGCCCCGCTACGCCGAGCTGCTCGAGCACGAGCCGATCAGCCAGGTCACCCTGCCCGGCGGACGCAAGGCATGGCTGGTCGCGAGACACGACCTGGTCCGGCAGCTCATGGTCGACCGCGGGCTCAGCTCCAACCTCGCCCACCCGAACTATCCGATGATCCTTCAGCTGCCCCCCGAAGTCCTGGTCAAGCAGCAGGAGTTCGGGCAGGCACTGATCAACGCGGACCCGCCCGAGCACACCGAGCGCCGCCAGATGGTGCAGGCCGAGTTCACCTCGCGCCGGATGCGGGAGTTACGCTCGCGCATCCAGGAGATCGTCGACGACCACCTCGACGCAATGCTGGCCGGGCCCCAACCGGCCGACCTGGTGGCCGACCTGGCCGTCCCGGTGGCCTCGATGGTCATCTCCGAGCTGCTCGGCGTGCCGGCCGCCGACCGCAAGTCCTTCCAGGACAACACCAGGCTGATGGCCCACCCCACCAGCACCCCCCAGGACAGCGTCCGGGCCAACCGTGAGCTGGGCGAATACTTCGCGTCACTGGTCGCGTCGAAGCAGGCGGCACCCGGCGAGGATCTGCTCAGCCGGCTGGTCACCCGCAACGAGGAGACCGGCGTCTTCACTCCGCAGCTTCTGGTCGGCATCACCCAGCAGCTACTCCTGGCCGGCTTCGAGACCACCGCGAGCATGATCGCGCTGGGCACCCTGGCCCTACTGGAGAACCCGGAGCAACAGGCCGCCTTCACCGGCGACCCGGAACTGGCCCCCAACGCGGTGGAAGAACTGCTGCGCTACCTGACGATCGTGTCGGCCGTCTACCGGGTGACCACAGCGGACATCAAGCTCGGCGAAACGACCATCCGCGCCGGCGAGGGCGTGATCGCACTGGTCGGCGCGGCCAACTGGGACCCGGCCGAGTTCGACTCCCCGGAAAAACTGGACACCGCCCGCCCCCGCCCCCACCACATGTCTTTCGGCTACGGCATCCACCAGTGCATAGGCCAAAACCTGGCCCGCATCGAACTCGAAGTCGTCTACCGCACCTTGTTCACCCGAGTTCCGACACTGCACTCAGCCGCCGCTCTCGACGAACTCCCCTTCAAAAAGACTTCACCCTTCTACGGACTCTGGGAGTTCCCGGTAAGTTGGTGAGCACGGGTTGCCAGCCTTCTTTCCCCGTCCGCCGTGACCGCGCGCTCCGCCTCGTTATTGGTGAACGGCACGGTGGACGGCCTGACCAGATCGGTGACAAATCTGAGGATCATGTCCTCGTACCGACGAAACCGGCGGATCAACGCTCGCGCGTCTGCCGCGAGCGTTGATCGCGTTGACGCTGGTTATCGTCCTGTCCCCGGACACGTCCCCCACGGTTGAGGTTGCGGATCCGAGCCAGATCCCCGGCGTTCAGCACGGTGACGCCCTGCTCCCGGGCCATGCGGGCGGCATGATGCGCCTCGAGCAAGGTGTTGGCCATCGCCAGCGCCCGGAGTTGACCGGTCGGGTCGGCCTCGGAGATCGATCGCAGGTCACGTAACAGCTGCGCGCCGCACCACGCGTGCACCGCGCCGGTCAGATGCTCGTGGCCGACCGTCGCGCACCAGCACCCCGGTGAACTCCGGCAGTACTCCACCGGCGTCGATATCGTCCATGGACCTGCCACCGACGTGCATCAAGGTCAGGCACTCGGTGCAGGCGACGTGCGCAACATCCCGTCGAGACATCCATGCCGGTCAACGCTTCCAGCAGTGCCCGCGCTCGTCCGACCGGCAGGAGATGACCACAGGTCAACAACGCGGCACGAGCCACGGTTTCCGGGCCGATCCGCACCGGTGCCGTTCCGACTCGACGATCCGTTCGGCTTGGGCAGCGACCACGCGCCTCAACTCGGCCAACTCGGCCAGGACATCCTCAAGGGGCACGTCCTCGGGCAATCCTGGAACCCACAGCTCAAGATCATCTCAAAGTCGAGTGCCGCACCACCCATCGACCGGCGGTGATGTCTCTCACCCAACGGTAGACAGTCAGAACAATGATCGATAGTTTTCCGTGGTATGGAGAGTTTATTCTTCGCCACCTCGCCGACGCTGCGCCGGGAAGCCCTTGCCGCGCTGGCCGCGGCCGGTCCGCTGCACCAGGTACGGCTCCCGTTCGCGCCGATGCCGGCTTGGGTCGTCACCGGCTACGCCGAGACACGCGCCGCCCTGGCCGACTCCCGGCTGGTCAAGAACTCGCCGAACGGCGGGATTCCCGGACCGCCGATGGACCCCGACCTCGAAGACGGACTCGCGCAGGACATGCTGAGCATGGACCCGCCCCGGCACACCCGGCTGCGCAAACTGGTCAACATGGCGTTCACCCGGCGCCGGGTCGACCTGCTCGAGCCCGCCATCCGGGCCCTGACCGCTTCCTTGCTCGACGACGTCGAGAAGCAGCTCGCGGCGACCGGCGAGGCCGACATGATCAGCCTGTTCGCCCGGCCGCTGCCGTTCACGGTGATCTGCGACCTGCTCGGCATCCCGGAAGAGGCCCGCGCCCGGATGGCGAAGTACAGCACGACGGACAGCCCGGGCAAGGACAACGCCGCCCAGGCCCGCGACGTTCTCGCCTGCATCCGCGAACTGGTCGCCGACAAGCGCGCCGAGCCCGCCGACGACCTGCTCAGCGCCCTGATCCAGGCCCGTGACGACGGCGAGCAGCTGACCGAGGGCGAGCTGACCTCGATGGTCCAGCTGCTCTTCGTCGCCGGCCACGAGACCACCGTCAGCCTGCTCGCCAACGGCATCTTCGCCCAGCTGACCAACCCGGACCAGTTCGTCACCGTCCGCGACGACCCGTCCCGCTGGGGCGAGGCCGTCGAGGAGGTACTCCGCTTCGACGGTCCCGTCGTCACCGCGCTGCCCCGGTTCGCCGCCGAGCCGATGGAGATCGCGGGCCGGCAGATCGCCGCGGGCGACATCGTCCTGATCTCCGTGCTCGCGGCGAACCACGACGGCGCCCGCTTCGACGATCCGGCGACTCTGCAGCTGACCCGGGAGACCGCCGGGCATCTCTCGTTCGGGCACGGCATCCACCACTGCATCGGTGCGCCACTGGCCCGGCTCCAGGGCCGGATCGCGATGGGCGCGTTCGCCGAGCGCTTCCCGGACGTACGGCTGGCCGTGGAGCCGGATGCCCTGCGCCTGGAGCCCTCCCTGATCTTCAACAAGCTCGAGGCGCTGCCGGTACGCCGGGACTGATGCGCGAGCCGGTCAGGACGAGGACGAGTGGATGACGTCCTCGAGGGCGTGGGCCAGCTCGCGCCACAGGGGCAGCGGGATCTCGGCAGGGTTGTCGGTCAGCACGTGGATGCGGACGTGGTCGGCGCCCGCCGCAAGCTGGTCGCGTACCCGCTGGACGATGGTGTCCTGGCTGCCGGGCGACCGATCGGTCCTGGCCGAACACGACGGCCTGGAGGGCGGCGAGTACCCGTCGCGGCGGCTCGGCCGGGCCGGGTGACGTGGATCGGGGCGGCGTCCATCGCGTCCAGGTAGGCGCGCATCGCCCCGAGCGGCTTGCCCTCCAGCTTGGGCAGCAGGAGCTCTCGTGAGACGGCCCTCGCCGGGCGCGGGCCGCAGGCAGTCGTAGACGGACTCGCGGGCCGGTCATCGAGCGCTGCTCGGCCGGCGAACAGCACATCGCCATCCACATGATCGGGGACTTCTCGAAGACGGCGCGGCGCCCGGTGGGGTGGACCCGGGTGGCGATCGCCCAGGTGAGCTTCAGCCGGGTCGCTCGGGTCGGTGTCGTCGTCGAAGACGAAGATCGTGGGGTAGATGAAGCCGGGCTTGCTCAAGAACGCCTTCTCGCCGGTCAACCGGGCCAGCTCCTCCGGCGTGACGCCGGGTCGGCCCGTACGCCAGTCCGCCGGTACGGTCACCATCAGCCACCGGATTCCTCGACGCCGTCGGTCGGCGGCAGCCCCGGAGACCACCGACACGGCCGGTTCCGGGCCCTGCGCCAGGGCGTACGGCATCGGCTGACCGAGCTCCGACCACAGCTTGCGGACGTGTCCAATGTGCTGGCCCGGGGCCAGGATGTGCTGGGCGGTGCATTCGGGGGGCAGGCCGGGCGACAGGGCCAGGCGGGCGTAGGGTGCGCCCTCGACCGTCGACACCCCGGCCGGGGCGCCGAGGATCCGGAACCCGGGTGCACTCGTGATGGTGGTGAACAGGGGCGCGCGGGAACGCAGTTCGTAGCTGCGCGGGGTGACGGCGGCGGCCTCCATGTCGCCGTCGATCTCTCGGTCGACGACCGTCAGACCACCCATCTTCTCCAGGGCCGCGATGAATCCGCGCAGGTCGGTGTGGCGCACACTACGGGTGGGTGTCTATCGGGATAGCAGGTGGCTGCCGCCGGGGTCCGGCGGCAGCCACCTACTGCGGGTCGGAGACTTCGCGGCTACTTGGCCCCGCGGAGACTGTAGGGCCTTGTCACCGTCTGGGTGATCTTGTTGCCGTCGGCGTCAGCGGCGGCGACCTTCAGCGACGGCGCGGTGGCGTTGTGCCCCCGGGGGTTCGGCCAGGCGGCGACGTACTGACCGGCGTGGCCGGTCACCGGGACCTGCTTCCAGGTCTTGCCGTCGTCGTAGGACAGTGCCAGCGTCACCTTCCTGATCGGACTCTTCGAACCGGCGCCGCCGTAGCTCTGGTGCCCGACGGAGAGCTTCAGTGTCTGCACCCGGGCGCCGCTGGTGTTGGTGGCGTCGGTCGCGAGGTCGTAGTGCAGGCTGAGCACCGGCAGGACCTGGCACGGGGTGGTCAGCGCCTTGTCGGTGCACCGGTAGGTGCCCGGCAGCTTGCTGGCCGGGTCGATCGCCGGCGTGTGGTGGAAGGTCAGGTCGGTGTGGGTACGCGTCGACTGGCTGAACTTGGGCAGGGCCGTGTTGTCGACGTCCATCACGAGCCGGTAGTCGCCCGGCTGCTGCGGGACGTCGGTCAGGGTGACTCCCTTGACGTTCTTCTTGTCGGCGACGACGGTGTCGCCGCGGTAGAGGACGTAGTGCGAGGTGGCCGCCGTCTTCGGGGTGCCAAAGTCGCCGTGGTGGTCCGGCTCGCTGTCAGCGTAGATCGGAAGCTCGGCCTGCAGCACGGAACCGGTGGCGCACATGGTGCAGACCGTCGGCGCGGTGCTCTGCGGGAGGTTCGGTGCCAGCGGGCCGTGCCCCCAGGTCGCGGTGTACTTGCGGCCGGGTTCGACGGCGAGGGTGTCGGCGTACGTCGCGACGGTGTTGCCCGGGGTGAGGACCATCTGCTGCCACTCACCGCCGTTCCCCGTGCTCAGGTAGTCGGTCAGGGTGCCGGGCATGCGGGCGTCCGGGGAGCCGTTGAAGGCCAGCGGGAACGGGTAGGTCGGGTCGACCGACACGCTCATCAGGGCGCCCAGGCCCTGGTTGGCCGGGTCGGCGGAGAACTTGTGCCGCACGGTGGCCAGGTCCTTCGCCCGTACGCTGAAGGTCTGGTTCTCGGGGATCCCGGCGTCCGAGTCGTGGGCCAGGTCGTAGCGGTACCCGGCGTCGGGGTTCGTGGAGACGCCATCCCACTGCGCGACGTAGTGCATGGTGCCGACCTTCGGCGCCGGCTGCGGGTTCACGTAGGTCGGGTTGGAGGTGTCGGCGATGCCCCAGTTGGCGACCTTGCCCTTGGCGTCGGTCCGGGCGAAACCGGCGCTGACACCGTCCTGGACGGACGCTCGCGGCGTCTTGGCGTCCAGCAGGGTGGTGGCCTTGCGCTCGTCGATGGTGAGCTCGGTGGACGGCTTGTCGTCGGAGACCACGAAGTCGTTGATGGTCACCATCCGCGACGCCGTGTACTTGCCCTGGGCGTCCATGTCGAAGAACACCACGGAGGCGGCGTAGTTGCCCGCCGGTACCTTGTACTGCACGGTTCCGTCGTCGTTGGTGATCTCCTGGAACGACAGGTGGCGGCTCACCGAGTCGGTGTTCATGAGCCAGACGTAGGCGCCGACGGGCGGGGCGCCCTCCATGTCGTTCGTCTTCACGGTCAGCGGGTGCAGGTCGTCGTCGGCGGCGGCAGCCCGGGGCGCCGCGGCCGGGTGTCCCTGGCCGGACAGGGCCGACACATTGAACTGCGAGGGGTCCGTACCGCGGGCGGTGCGGGGAACGATGTACTGGTCACCGGCGGCGTCACGGTAATTGATGTACGCGCCGCCGCGACCGGTCGGCAGCACCGCGAAGCCTCCGCCGGCGGGGGCGACCCGGTCTCCGGTGGCCAGGGTCATCACCCCGCCGCCCGGCTTCTCGGGGCTCGGTGCGGAGGCGGAATGGCCGGCAGCCGGGTTTACCGCGATGACAGTGCCGGCGATGGTGACACCGGCGAGGAGCATCCTGGCTAGTAGTCGCAACATCAGTGTTCTAACTCCAATTCGTCGAGAAATCTTGTCTAGTTCCTGGATCCGGGTTCAGCGTTCACGACGACCGCCATGTTGCCGGGCGGGTTCGCGTTCTCGTACATCAGCTGATGGGTCGTGCCCACGTCGGACAGGTCCCCGCAGGGCACCAGGCACGGATCCAGCAGGCCGGCGTTGACCAGGGCGCTGACCTCGCGGGCCTCCCGCAGGTCGGCGCAGTGCGAGCCCTGCAGGCGCTTCTGCCGCATCCACAGGTGGCGCAGGTCCAGGTCGCCGTTGTAGCCGGTGGTCCCGCCGCAGAGCGCCACCATGCCGCCGGGGTCGCACACGTACATCGACGTCGGGATGGTGTCCTGGCCCGAGTGCTCCAGTACGATCCTCGGTCCCCGGCGTTCGCCCACGATCTCCCAGAACTTGCGGCCGAACCCGCGCACACCCTGCATCCACCGGGCCGATGCCTCGGCGTCGGTCACGTCCGGCAGACGGCCCCAGTGGTCGAACTCCCTGCGGTTGATGACCCCGGCGGCGCCGAGCTTCCGGCAGTACTCGGCCCGCTCCGCGCTGGAGACCACGGCCACGGGCACGCCGCCGCGGATCCGGACGATCTGGATGGCCATCGACCCCAGACCCCCGGAGCCACCCCAGATGAGTACGGGATCGCCGGGACGCACCACGTGCGGCTCCCAGCCACACAACTGCCGGTAGGCGGTGGCGCCGGTGAGCACGTAACAGGCGGCCTGCTCCCACGTGAGGTCGGGCGGCTTCGGATGGCACTGGTAGTCCTCGAGCACACAGAACTGGGCGAAGGAGCCGTAGTTGGTCTCGTACCCGAAGACCTCCTGGCTGGCCGACGACATCGGGTCGATGCCGAGCCGGACGTCCCAGGCGTGCTCGTCCCACACGACGCCGGAGATGACGATCTCGTCGCCGACCTTGACTCCCCGCACGTCCTCGCCGAGCGCCCAGACGATGCCCGAACCCTCGGTGCCGCCGATGTGGAAGCCGGTCGTGTCGCCCCGCTTGCCTCGCATCGCCACCACGTCCAGCGGCGATCCCAGGGCCGACCAGACGTTGTTGTAGTTGATGCCGGCCGCCATCACCATCACCAGCACCTGGCCCCGGCCCACGCGCGGTGTGTCGACCCGCTCGACCTGGAATGCCTTCTCCGGCGGACCGTAGCGGGAGGGACGGATGACCGAGGCGTACATCTGCTCGGGGACGACACCCATCGGCGGGCGCTCGCCCAGTTCGTACACGGTCCGTGTCATATGCGCTCTCCTGTCATCAGAACGTATCCGGGGAATCCGCCCCGGGCGGGCGGCTGGTCCTCGTCGCGGAACAGCCAGTTGACGAGGCTCTCGCCGAGGCCCCGGGCGGCGGCCTCGCGCTGCGGCCGGATCGCGTCCCGCAGCTGCGTCTGGATGGCCGGCGGGTACGTCGCCCGGTCCGAGACGTCGCGGATCTCCACCGGTTCCAGCCCGGCCTGCTCGAACAGCTTCGGGTAGTCGTCGAGGCCGACGGCGGTGACCAGCGTGCTGCCCTCGGTGGGCCAGTCGTGGCCGGGGCGCCGGAACATGTCGGCCACCGCCACCCGGGCCCCCGGCTTGAGCACGCGAGCCACCTCGGCGAGCACGCGTTCCTTGTCCGGCATGTGGATCAGGGATTCGACGAACCAGGCCCCGTCGAAGGCCGCGTCCTCGTACGGCAGCTCGAGGGCGTCGGCGTACTCGAATCGCACCCGGTCGGCCAGGCCCGCCGCGTACGCCCGAGCGGTCGCCTGCTCCACCTGGGCGTGGCTGACCGTGATGCCCAGAACCTCGACGGCCGCCGAGCGGGCCAGGCTGATCGCGGGCCCGCCCACACCGCACCCCACGTCCAGGATCCGCTGGCCCGCCCGGGGTGCGAGGCGCTCGATCAGTTGCGCGGTGAGCTGCTCGGTGGCCGTCGCCAGGTCGGCGTCGTCGGCTTCGTCGGTCCAGTAGCCGAGGTGCAGGTTGGCCGGGGTCTCGGCGACGGCCGCCTTGTCGTAAACCTCCCCGACCTGCCCGGCGTTGCTCGGTGGTGCTGATGACATCGGTTACCTCCTGTGGCATGGGAAAGGACGGTCACAAGGTCTCTTCGAGGAACTGGTGCACGGCGTCGGCGATCAGCTGCCGGTGGATCGACATCATCGTGAAGTGATTGCCGGGGATCGTGACGAACCGGTCGCAGATCCCGTCGGCCGCCTCGAGCATCTCCGGCGTCTTCGCCTCGCCGGAGATGAACTCCGCCGCCCGCAACTGCAAGGTGGGCACGGCCAGCCGCTTCGGACCCCAGCCGCCGCGGAACATGCCCTGGTAGACGTCCATCGCGACCAGTTGGTAGCCCAGCGGGCCGATCAGGTCCTCCTCGGCCGCCAGCGTGTGCCGCTGCGCCTGGGCGCGGGCGAATCCCGGCAACTGCTGCTCGCCCAGCGTCTCGTGCGGCCAGATGGTGTCGAACAGCACCACCGCGGCCGGCGGGCGGCCGATGCCGGCCAGGTAGGCGGCGGTGCCGTGGGCGATCCACCCGCCGGAGGAGTAGCCGACGAGCACCATCGGGTCGAGCCCGCCCTCGGCCAGGACGGCCTCGCCGTGCACCTGGAAGAGCGCCTCGAGGTCGGCGGGAACCCGCTCGTCGCGGACGAAACCGAGCGGCCGCAACGAGAAGACGTCCCGGGGCTCCGGCAGCACGCTCGCGAACAGCGAGTACGCCGTACTGATCACCGGGGCGGTCGGCGGGATCATGCACATCAGCGCGGGCCGCCGGTCCCCCTGCGCGAGCTGCCGGATCTTCGGCGCCCCGGCCGACTCGGCGCTGTCGTACCGGGGCATCATCCGGGCCGCGCCGGTCAGCATGGGCCCCGCCGCTTTCGGATCGCCCGCGTCGACCGCGGCCAGGTAGAGCGTGACGATGGTGTCCTCGCTGTCCTCGCTCCGCGTGGCCGGCTCCGGCTGGGCCGCTTCGGGCTCGTGCAGGTTGATGCGGCCGGCGAGGAAGCGGGCCAGTTCCTCGACCGTGGGATAGTCGAAGACGGTCGTCAGCGGCAGCCGCAGCCCGGTGAACGCGGTGATCCGGTTGCGCAGCTCGACGGCGGTGAGCGAGTCGAAGCCGACCTCGCGGAAGGTCGCGTCGACCGGAATGGCCGAAGCCGAGGCGTGGCCCAGGACGGTCGCGACCTCCACTCGGAGCAGTTCGGTCAGCGCCGCCTCCCGCTCCGGCTCGGTCATCCGGGCCAGGCTCCGCAACTGCTGCTCGGGTGACTCCACCTGGGAGCGGCTGCGGGCCGTACGGGTGACAAGACCGGCGAGCAGGGCGGGCACGTCCTCACCGGTTCGGCGCACCGCCGCGAGGTCCAGCCGGGCCGGAACCGTGTGCGCGTGCCCGACCGACAGCGCCGCGTCGAACAGCGCCAGGCCCCGCTCGCCGGTCAGCGGCACCAGACCGGTCCGGGCCATCCGGCCGAGGTCGGCGCGGGCGAGCCGGTCGGTGACGCCGTTCTCCCGCGCCCACAGGCCCCAGCCGAGCGACGACCCCGGTAGGCCCCGGGCCCGCCGATGCTGCGCGAACGCGTCCAGGAAGGCGTTGGCCGCCGCGTAGTTGCCCTGTCCGGCGGCACCGAACACCGACGCCGCCGAGGAGAACAGCACGAAGGCCGCCAGGTCCTCGCCCTCGGTCAGCTCCGCGAGCAGCAGTACCGCGTCCACCTTGGGGCGCAGCACCGCGGCCAGCCGTTCGCCGGTCATCGTGTCGACCAGGCCGTCCTCCAGCGTCCCGGCGGTGTGGATCACCGCGGTCAGCGGGTGCTCGGCGGGGATGCCGGCCAGCGCGCCGGCCATCGCGTCCCGGTCGGTGGCGTCGCCGGCCACCACCGCGACCTCGGCCCCCAGGCCGGTCAGCTCGGCGATCAGGGCGTCGGCGCCGGGCGCGTGCGGCCCGCGCCGGCTGGTCAGCAACAGCCTTTTCACGCCGTACGAGGTGACGAGATGCCGGGCGACCAACGCGCCGAGCGCGCCCGTGCCCCCGGTGACCAGGACCGTGCCCCGTGGATCGAGCTCGGGACGGTCCCGATCCCCCTCCGGGGTCACCCGGGCCAGCCGGGGTACGAGCACCGTGCCGCCGCGGACGGCCGCCTGGGGTTCGCCGCTGACCACGGTCGTCCCGCCGTCCTCCACGTCGACCAGGGCGAACCGGCCCGGGTTCTCCGACTGGGCCGACCGGACGAGGCCCCACACCGCCGCACCGGCCAGATCGGTGACGTCCTCGTCGTCGGCGGTGGCCACGGCTCCGTGGGTCACGAACACCAGCCGGCCGGGCTTCATCTCCGCCAGCCAGGACTGCATCAGGTCGAGGACCTCGGCGGTGGCCGCGTGGACCGCCTCCGCCGACGAGCCCCACGTACGGTCCACCACCACCGCGTCCGGGGCCTCGCCGGCGGCCACCGGCACCCAGTCGAGGCGGAACAGCGAATCGTGGTGGGCGGTTCCCGAGACGGGGCGCAGGGTCAGCCGGTCGATCGAGGCCACCGGCCGCCCGGTGTCGTCGGCCAGCTCCACCTGCACGGCTTCCGCATCGATCGGTGACATGCGGATCCGCGTCGCCGTGGCGCCCCGGGAGTGCACGGTCAGGCCGCCGAGGGTGTGCGGCATCCCGGCCCCGGCCCCCTGGGCGTGCAGGGCCGTCTCGAGCAGGGCCGGATGCAACGCGTAGGCGGCCGCGTCGGCCGGCGGGAGCCGTACCTCGGCGAAGACTTCGCCCTCGCGCCGCCAGGCCCCGGTCAGGCCCTGGAAGGCCGGGCCGTACTCGCGGCCGGCGTCGGCGTGGTCCTCGTACAGGGCGTCGAGGTCCACCGGCTCGGACCCGGGCGGCGGCCAGGCGGTCAGGTCGCCCGGCGGTTGCGCTCCGCGAAGGGTCAGGGTGCCGGTCGCGTGCCGGAGCCACTCGCTGCCCTCGGTGCGCCCGTACACCGAAAAGGCGCCGTCGGGGCCGGAAACCGAGACCTGCAGTTGCACGGCGCCGGTCTCGGGCACCAGCAGCGGGGCCTCGACGACGAGTTCCTCGATCCGGTCGCGGCCGACCTCGTCACCGGCGCGCAGCGCCAGCTCGGCGAAGGTCGTCGGCGGCACCAGGACGCTCCCGTGCACGCGGTGACCGGCCAGCCACGGCTGGGCCGGCAGGGAGAGGCTGCCGGTCAGCAGGACGCTGTCGCCGCCGGCCAGGGGCACCGCGGCGCCCAGCAGCGGGTGGTTGGCCGGGCCCAGTCCCGCCGAGGCCACGTCGCCGGCGGACGGCACCACGTCCAGCCAGTACCGCTCGCGCTGGAACGCGTAGGTGGGCAGCTCGGCGCGGCGCGCACCGGGGAACGTCTTGTCCCAGTCCGGGGCGGCGCCGTACGACCACGCCTCGCCGAAGGCCGCCACGAACCCCCGGAAGCTGCCCTCGTCGCGGCGCAACGTGGGGAGCACGACGGCGGTGCTGCCGGCGTCCTCGAGAGTCCCCTGGACGGCGACCGTGAGCACCGGATGCGGACTGCACTCAATCAGCAGGTCGTACCCGTCGGCCAGCAGCTTGCGGGTGGCCTGCTCGAAGACCACGGGCCGGCGCATGTCCTCGTACCAGTAGGCGGCGTCGAGGGTCGAAGTGTCGATGAGCTCGCCGGTGACGGTGGAGTAGAACGGGATGTCGACCGGCTGGGGCGCGACCGGGGCGAGCAGCTCCAGCAGCTCGTCGCGCAGTGCCTCGACCGCCGGGGAGTGGGAGGCGATGGAGCCGCCCAGGCGCCGGATCCTCGTCCCGGCCGCCTCGAGGACGCCCTGGAACTCGTCCATCGCCGTCCGGTCGCCGGAGACCACCACCGAGCCGGGGGCGTTGACGGCCGAGATCACGATGCGGTCGCCCCACTTGGTGAGCCGTTCGCGCACCTGCTCGGCGCTCAGAGCGACCCACATCATGCCGCCCTCGCCCTCGATGTTCGGCATCAACCGGCTGCGCAGCGCGATCACCCGGGCCGCGTCCTTCAGCGACAGCGCGCCGGCCACCGCCGCGGCGGCTATCTCGCCCTGTGAGTGCCCCATCACCGCGGCCGGCTCGATGCCGTGGGCCCGCCACAGGGCCGCCAGGGAGACCGTCGTCGCCCAGAGCACCGGCTGGACCACCTCGACCCGGTCGAAGTCCCGCCCGGCGCGCAGGACGTCGATCAACGACCAGTCGACGAACTCCGACAGCGCCGCCGCGCAGTCCTCGATGGACCGCGCGAAAACCGGGGACTGGTCCAGCAATTCCACGGCCATGCCGGGCCACTGGGAGCCGTGGCCGGAGAAGAGGAACACCGGTTTGCGGGGTGTGCCGCTCGCCACGCGTACGGGATGACTGCCCTCGGCCACCGCGGTCAGGCCGTCCAGCAGTTCTCGCCGGTCCTCCCCGGCGACTACGGCGCGCCGGCCGAAGGCCGCGCGGCCCTTCGCCAGGGTCAGGCCCACATCGGCGGGGTCGAGTCGGGGGTCGCTTTCCACGAAGGCTGTCAGCCTCCGGGCCTGGTCCCGTACGCCCTCCTCGGTCTTCGCCGACAATGCCCAGGGCACGGTCGCCCGTGGGGACACTGTCGGCGTTTCCCGGTCCTCGGGCGCGGCCTCCAGCACGACGTGCGCATTGGTGCCGCTGACGCCGAACGACGAGACACCGGCCCGCCGGGCCCGGTCGACCGCGGGCCACGAAACCTGCGAGGTCACCAGGGACACCGCGCCGGAGGACCAGTCGACCTGCGGCGTCGGCTCATCCACGTGCAGGGTCTGCGGCACCATCCCGTGGCGCATGGCGAGCACCATCTTGATGACCCCGGCAACCCCGGCGGCCGCCTGCGTGTGCCCGATATTCGACTTGATCGACCCCAGCAGCAGCGGCTGCTCCCGGTCCTGCCCGTACGTCGCCAGCACCGCCTGCGCCTCGATCGGGTCGCCCAGCCGGGTCCCCGTCCCGTGCGCCTCCACCACATCGACGTCGGCCGCCGACAGACGGGCGTTGGCGAGCGCCTGACGGATCGCCCGCTGCTGCGAAGGACTGTTCGGAGCGGTCAGGCCGTTCGACGCCCCGTCCTGGTTCACCGCCGAACCCCGGACGACGGCGAGGACCCGGTGGCCGTTGCGCTGAGCGTCCGAGAGCTTCTCCAGCAGCAGCCAGCCGGCCCCCTCGCCGTATCCGGTGCCGTCCGCCGCGGCCGCGAACGACTTGCAGCGGCCGTCGGCGGCGAGCGCACGCTGGCGGCTGGCCTCGACGATGGACCACGGCGTGGCCATGACCGTCACCCCGCCGGCCAGTGCCAGCGTGCATTCGTCCTGCCGCAGGGACTGGGCGGCCAGGTGCAATGCGACCAGCGAGGACGAGCACGCCGTGTCCACCGTGACCGCCGGTCCCTCCAGCCCCAGGGTGTACGAGACGCGGCCGGAGGCGACGCTGGACGCGCTGCCGCTGGCGAGGTAGTCCTCGACGCCCTCCGGCACCGTCTGCAGCCGGGTGACGTAGTCGTGCAGCATGATCCCGGCGAACACGCCCGTCCGGCTGCCGCGCAGCGAGGTGGGATCGATGCCGCCCTGCTCGACCGCTTCCCAGGCGGTCTCCAGCAGCAGGCGCTGCTGCGGGTCCATCGCCGCCGCCTCACGTGGGCTGATGCCGAAGAACGCGGCGTCGAAGCCGGCGGCGTCGCTCAGGAAGCCGCCCTCGACGACGTAGCTCTTGCCGGGGTGGCCGGGGTCGGGGTGGTACAGGTTCCCGTTGTCCCAGCCCCGGTCGTCCGGGAAGCCCGAGATGACGTCGCGGCCGGCGCCGAGCAGCTCCCAGAGGTCCTCCGGGCTGCTCACGCCGCCCGGGAACCGGCAGCTCATGCCGACGATGGCGACCGGTTCGGGCGCGGCGTCCTCCAACTGCTGCAGCCGCCGCTGCATCTTGCGGGAATCGGCGAGTACCCGCTTGAGGTAGTCGCGAAATTTGTCGTCGTCGGCCATTGCCCATCAGCTCCTCGGTGTCGCTCGTGGTGTCCGCCGGCCGGGTCAGGAGAGACCCAGCTGCTGGTCGGCGAGCTGGAACAGTTCGTCGTCGGTCGCGGCACTGAGATCGTCGTCGTCGGCCGGGGTGCCGTCGTCGGTACCGGCCCAGGCGGTCATCAGCGACCGCAGCCGCAGGGTGATCCGGGTCCGTTCGGCCGGGTCGGCGGTGACCGCGCCGAGCGAGCGGCCCAGCCGGTCGAGCTCGGCCAGCAGCGGTTCCACTCCCGTGGCCTCGGCCAGCAGCTCGGCGCGCAGGAACCCGGCCAGCCCGGTCGCGTTCGGGTGGTCGAACACGACGGTCGCCGGAAGCCGCAGGCCGGTGGCGGCGCCGAGGCGGTTGCGCAAGTCGACCGCGGTCAGGGAGTCGAAGCCCAGGTCCTTGAAGGCCCGGCCGGCGTCCACGTCGTCCGGGGTCACCCGGCCGAGCACGGTGGCGACGTGTGAGCGAACCAGGCCGAGGAGGTAGGCGCTGCCCTCCGCCTCGGGCATACCGGCCAGCCGCTCGGCCAGTCCGGGGTCCGCCGTCCCGGACGCCGAGGCTGCCCGCCGGCCGGTACGGGCCACCAGTCCGCTCAGCAGCGGCGGTATCGCTCCGTCCCGGCGCAGCGTGGCCAGGTTCACCCGGGCCGGGACGGTGTGGGCGGCCCCGGTGGCCAGGGCCGCGTCGAACAGGGCCAGGCCCTCTTCGCCGGTCAGCGGCACCATTGCGGCGCGGGCCAGCCGGGCCGCCTGAGCCTGGTCGAGGTGGCCGGTCATCTCGCTGGGCGGCGCCCACAGGCCCCAGCCGAGTGAGGAGACGATCGCACCCCGCGCCTGTCGTTGCTGCGCGAACGCGTCCAGGAAGGCGTTCGCCGCCGCGTACGCGCCCTGGCCGGCGCCGCCGAGCACCGCCGCGGCCGAGGAGAACAGCACGAAGGCCGCCAGCCGCTCGTCCTCGGTGAGCTCGGCCAGGTTGACGGCGGCGTCCACCTTCGGCCGCAGCACCGCGGCCAGGCGTTGCCGGGTCGTCGATTCCAGGAGCGCGTCGTCGAGCACACCGGCGGTGTGGACGATCGCGGTCAGCGGGTGCTCCGCCGGGATCGTCGCCAGCGTCGCCGCCAGCGCCTCCCGGTCGGCCGCGTCGCAGGCCACCACGGTCGCCCGGGCGCCCCGCTCGGCCAGATCCGCGACCAGGTCGTCGACGCCGGGCCCGTGCGGCCCGCGGCGGCTGATCAGCATCAGGTTCCGCACGCCGTACGCCGAGACCAGATGCCGGGCGATGAGCCCGCCGAGCATTCCGGTGCCCCCGGTGACCAGAACCGTGCCCCGGGGATCCAGCCGGACCGGTTCGCCGTCGGCCGCCGTCCGGGCCAGCCGGGGTGCGAGCACTTTCCCGCGGCGGACCGCCACCTGGGGCTCGCCGACCGGCAGCCGCACCGTGCCGTCCCCGTCCAGGTCGACCAGCGCGAACCGGCCCGGATTCTCCGCCTCGGCCGACCGGACGAGACCCCACACCGCCGCACCGGCCGGATCGGTGACGTCGTCGCCGTCCACGGCCGCCACCGCGCCCCGGGTCACGAACACCAGCCGGCCGGGCTTGGTCTCCGCCAGCCACGACTGCACCAGGCCGAGAGCTTCGGCGGTGGCCGTGTGCACGTCCTCGACGGACGAACCCCAGCTGCGTTCCACGAGAACGGTCTCCGCGCCGTCGTCCCCCGTTTCCGGTACGGGCACCCAGGTCACCCGGAACAGCGACTCGTGCGGCGACGGCGCGAGGGCCGCCTCGGACACCGGCCGCACCACGAGCCGTTCCACCGACGCGACCGGCCGGCCGGCGCCGTCGGCCAGCTCCACCGACACCGCGTCCGAGCCGGCGGGCGCCATCCGTACGCGGACCGCCGGGGCGCCCGTGGCGTGCAGTGCCACGCCGGAGAACGAGAACGGCAGGCCGGCCGTCCCGGGGCCGAAGCCGGATCGGCCGAGGGCGTGCAGAGCGGCGTCGAAGAGGGCCGGATGCAGGCCGAACTCCGCCGCGCTGTCCGCTGCCTCCAGCGGGAGCCGGACCTCGGCGTAGACCGCGTCGACGGCCCGCCACACCGACGTCAGCCCCTGGAACACCGGCCCGTACCCGTAGCCAGCCTCGGCCAGTCGCGGATACAGATCCGCGACGGCGACGGCTTCCGCTCCCGGCGGCGGCCACGTGACCAGCGCCGGGGGTTCCGCCGGTGTTCCCGAGGTGAGGTGGCCGGTGGCGTGCCGGGTCCACTCGTCGTTCTCGTCCTCGCGGGCGTACACGGTGAGTGCCCGGCCGCCGGACTCGTCCGGTGCCGCGACCACGACCTGCAGGTGGACCGAACCCCGCTCGGGCAACGGCAGCGGGGCGTGGATGACGATCTCGTCGAGACGGTCGCAGCCGGCCTCCTCGGCCGCCCGCAACGCCAGCTCCACGAACGCCGTTCCCGGCAGCAGCACCCGGTCCAGCACCGTGTGGTCGGCCAGCCAGGGATGCGTACGCAACGACAGCGTGCCCGTCATCACCACGCCGCCGTCCCCGGCGAGGGTCACCGCCGTACCCAGCAACGGATGCCCCGCCTCGCCGGCGGCGGCCGGTGGCGTCGCGTCGAGCCAGTACCGCTGATGCCGGAACGCATATGTGGGCAGCTCGACCCGGCGCCCCTGCGGATATACCTGTTTCCAGTCGACCTCGACACCATGCGTCCACGCCTCGGCCACCGACGTCAGGAACCGTTGCAGGCCACCGTCATCACGCCGCAACGACCCCACAGCAATTTCCGGCACACCGATCGTCAGCACCGGATGCGCACTGCACTCGATCAGCACCCCGTGCCCGTCCGCCGTCAACGCCCGGGTCGCCTGCTCGAACAGGACCGGCTGACGCAAACTCTCGAACCAGTACCCGGCGTCCAGCCCGCTCGTGTCGAACAACTCACCCGTCAACGCCGAATAGAACGGGATCCGACCCGGCTGCGGTACCACCGCCGCGAGCGAGTCCAGGATCTCCTCGCGCAGTATCTCGACGTCGGCCGAGTGGGACGCGTAGTCCACCGGCACGCGCCGGGCACGCACGCCCGACGACTCCAGCTCCACCTGCCACTCGTCCAACGCATCCGCCGGACCCGACACCACCACGGAATTCGGGCCGTTGTAGGCGGCGATGCCCACGGGCCCTCCCCCAAGGCGCCCCCCGACCTCATCCGCCGGCAGGGCGATCGACAACATGCCGCCCGCGCCCGCGATGCGAAGGAGAGCGCGACTGCGCAGGGCCACAACCCGTGCGCCGTCCTGATGCGACAGCGCGCCCGCCACCACCGCCGCCGCTATCTCACCCTGCGAGTGACCCACGACCGCGTCCGGTGCGACACCGTAGGACCGCCACAGTTCGGCGAGCGACACCATCACGGCCCACAACGCCGGCTGCACCACATCAACCCGCTCGAACTCGCTTCCACCACCACGCAGAACCTCGACCAGCGACCAGTCCACGAACTCCGACAACGCGGCGGCACAGTCCTCAATCGATTTCGCGAACACCGGCGACTGATCCAGTAGTTCGACCGCCATGCCGACCCACTGGGAGCCCTGACCCGGGAAGACGAAGACCACTTTCACGTCCTGGGCCCGAGCCACCAGATCGTCGCCGACCACCGCGCGGTATTCGAACGGCGAGCGGGAGGCCAGCGTCCAGCCCACATCCACCGGGTCGAGGCCCGGACGCTCGGCGACGAACGCCGTCAGTCGCTCGGCCTGCGCCCGTACCCCTTCTTCGGTCTTCGCCGACACCACCCACGGCACCAGTACCCCGGTCGGCTTTTTCGGCATCTCCGGTTTTTCCGGCAGTGCCTCCAGGATCACGTGCGCGTTCGTGCCGCTGACCCCGAACGAGGACACAGCGGCCCGCCGAGCCCGCTCAACGGCCGGCCAGGGCACCTGGGCGGTTGCCAGTTCGACGGCGCCCGAGGACCAGTCCACTTCCGGCGTCGGCTTGTCGACATGCAGGGTCCGGGGCACGACGCCGTGCCGCATGGCGAGGACCATCTTGATGATCCCGGCGACACCGGCGGCCGCCTGCGTGTGGCCGATGTTCGACTTGATCGAACCCAGCAGCAGCGGCTGATCCCGGTCCTGCCCGTACGTCGCCAGCACCGCCTGGGCCTCGATCGGGTCGCCCAACGTGGTGCCGGTGCCGTGCGCCTCGACCACGTCCACGTCGGCCGGAGCCAACCGTGCGTTGGCGAGCGCCTGACGGATCACCCGCTGCTGCGAAGGACCGTTGGGCGCGGTGAGGCCGTTCGACGCTCCGTCCTGGTTGACCACCGAACCCCGTACCACAGCAAGGATCTCGTGCCCGTGGCGTTCGGCGTCGGAGCGGCGTTCGAGCAGCAACCAGCCCGCGCCTTCGGACCAGCCGGTGCCGTCGGCCGTACTCGAAAAGGATTTGCAGCGACCGTCGGCGGCCAGGCCGCGCTGGCGGCTGAACTCCACGAACGCGAACGGCGTCGCCATGACGGTGACGCCGCCGGCCAGCGCGAGGGAGCATTCGCCCTGCCGCAGCGCCTGCGCCGCCAGGTGCAGGGCCACGAGCGACGAGGAGCAAGCGGTGTCGACGGTGACCGCCGGGCCGACGAGCCCGAAGGTGTAGGAGATACGGCCCGAGGCCACGCTGGCGGAGCTGCCGCTGGCCAGATAGCCTTCGACGCCCTCCGGCACCGACGACAGCCGGGTCGCGTAGTCGTTGAGCATGACGCCGGCGAACACCCCGGTCTGGCTGCCGCGCAACGCGACCGGGTCGATGCCGGCCCGTTCGAATGCCTCCCACGCGGTTTCCAGGAGCAGCCGCTGCTGCGGGTCCATGGCCACGGCCTCGCGGGGGCTGATGCCGAAGAACTCGGCGTCGAAGCCGCTCACGTCGTCCAGGAAGCCACCCTCGATCGCGTACGTACGCCCGGCCACGCCGGGGTCGGGGTCGTACAGGGCCTCGACGTCCCAGCCCCGGTCGGTGGGGAAGTCCGAGACTGCGTCCGTCTCCCCGGCCACGACCTGCCAGAGGTCTTCCGGAGTGTGGACGCCGCCCGGATACCGGCAGCTCATGCTCACGATGACGATCGGGTCGTCGTCGGCCACCACGGCGGCCGGCAGCGCGGCGGCCCCGGCTGGTCCGCCCAGCAACTCGGCGCGCAGGTGGTCGACCAGCGCGGCCGGGGTCGGATGGTCGAACACCGCCGTGGCCGCCAGCCGCAGACCGGTCGCCCCGCCGAGCCGGTTGCGCAGTTCCACCGCGGTCAGCGAGTCGAAGCCCTGGTCTCGGAAGGGCCGGTGCACGTCCACCGTTGCCGTCGGGCCGAGTCCGAGCACGGTGGCGGCGTTCGAGCACACCAGGTCGGTCAGGAGGGCCGACTGCTCCGTCTCGCTCATCGCCGCCAGGCGCGCCGCGAACCCCGTACGGTCCGCGGTGCCCGCGACCGCCCGTGCGGCGCGCCGGCCCGGGGCGGCGACCAGGCCGCTCAACAGCGGCGGAACGCTGTCTCCCGCGGTGTGCAGAGCCGCGAGGTCCAGCCGCATCGCCAAGGCGTGCGCCTGCACCGAGGATCGCGCCGCGTCAAACAGGGCGAGACCCTCGTCGCTGCTCAGCGGCAGCAGCCCGGCCCTTGCCATCCGGTCGCGGTCGGTACCGGTCAGGTGGCCGGTCATGCCGCTGCGCTCGTCCCACAGGCCCCAGCCCACGGCCGTCGCCGGCCGGCCCAGCGCATGCCGGTGCCGGGCGAAGGCGTCGAGGAAGGCGTTGGCGGCGGCGTAGTTGCCCTGGCCCGCCGCGCCGATGACGGACGCGGACGAGGAGAATACGACGAACTCCGCCAACTCGTCGTCGCACGTCAGCTCGTGCAGGTTGACCACCGCGTCCACCTTCGGCCGCAGCACCGCCGCCAGCCGCTCGGGCGTCAGCGAGGCGAGCAGGCCGTCGTCCACGACACCGGCGGTGTGCACGACGGCGGTCAACGGGTGCGCGGCCGGGATGCCCGCCAGCACCGCCGCCAGGGACTCCCGGTCGGCCACGTCGCACGCCACCACCGTGACCTCGGCGCCCATTCCCGACAGTTCCGCGGCCAGGTCGCCCGCCCCGGGCGCCGCCGCTCCCCGGCGGCTCGTCAAAACCAGGCGCCGCGCGCCGTGCGTGGTCACCAGATGCCGAGCGGCGAGCGCTCCGAGCGTCCCGGTGCCGCCGGTCACGAGTACGGTTCCGCGCGGGTCCAGCCGGGCCGGCATCGTCAGCACGGCCTTGCCGACCAGCTTCGCCTGGCTCAGGCTCCGGACGGCTTCCCGGGCCCGGCGCACATCCCACGTCGTGACCGGGGGCGGGCTCAGTTCGCCCCGCTCGAAGAGGGTGACGATCTCGCCCAGCATCTCCTGGACCCGGTCGGGGCCGGCCGCCTCCACCAGGTCGTACGCGCGATAGGAGACGCCCGGATACCGCTCGGCGACCGCACGCGGGTCGCGGATGTCGGTCTTGCCGAGTTCCAGGAACCGGCCCCCGTGCGGCAGCAGGCGCAGCGAGGCGTCCACGAACTCACCCGCAAGGCAGTCCAGCACCACGTCCACGCCGTCGCCGCCGGTCACGCCGAGGAACTCGCGCTCGAAGTCCAGCGTGCGGGACCCGGCGATGTGGATGTCGTCGTACCCGTTGGCCCGCAGCGCGTCCCACTTGCCGGCGCTGGCCGTACCGAAGACCTCAAGACCGAGGTGCCGGGCGAGCTGCGTGGCCGCGAAACCGACGCCACCGGCGGCGGCGTGGATCAGGACCCGTTCACCGGCGGTGGCCCCCGCGAGGTCGACCAGCCCGTAGTAGGCGGTGAGATAGACGATCGGCACCGCGGCCGCCCGCTCCCACGACCAGCCGGCCGGCTTGCGGGTCAGGAAGCGGGCGTCGGTCACCGCGACCGGGCCGCCGGAGCCCGGGATCAGGCCGAGCACCTCGTCGCCCGGGCGCATGGAGGTGACACCGGGGCCGGTCTCGAGGACGACGCCCGCCCCCTCGCCGCCGACGCCGTTGAGACCCGGCACCAGGCCCAGGGTGACCACGACGTCCCGGAAGTTGAGGCCCGCGGCCCGCATCGCGACGCGGACCTCACCCGGGCCCAGGTCGCGGGTGGCCGCCGGATCGTCGACCAGGTCGAGGCCGTCGACCGTGCCCGTACCGGTGGCTTCCAGCCTCCAGGACGGGACCGGCGGGGGGATCAGCGTCCCGGCCGTGGCCAGGCGGGCCAGCCGGGGTACGTGCGCCACGCCGCCCCGCACCGCGATCTGCGGCTCGCCGCTCGCCACGGCGGCGGGCGGGGCGGCCGCGCCCTCGGGGTCGAGGTCGATCAGCGCGAACCGTCCCGGGTTCTCCGCCTGAGCCGAGCGGACCAGGCCCCACACCGCCGCACCGGCCAGATCGGTGACGTCCTCGCCGTCCGCCGCCGCCACCGCGCCCCGGGTCACGAACACCAGCCGCCCGGGTGCGTCCAAGGGCCGGCCCTGGATCAGGTCGAGGGCCTCGGCGGTCGCGCGGTGGACATCTGCGGCCAGGTCACCGCTCGGCCGTCGGCCGACCACCTCCACGACCTGGGCGTCCTCGCCCGCGGCCTCGGTCGCGTCGGGCGGTACGGGCACCCAGTCCAGCCGGAACAGGGCGTCGTGGTGTGGCCGGGGCCCGTCGGACATCGGCCGCAGCGCCAGGCGCTCGATCGTGGCCACCGGCCGCCCGGCGGCGTCGGCCAGGTCCACCGAAATCGCGTCCGGCCCGGCCGGCTTCAGGCGGGCCCTTAACTCGGTGGCGGCGGCCGCGTGCAGGGTCACGCCGGTGAACGAGAACGGCAGGCCGGTTGCGGCGATGCCGAGGTCGGCCATGCCCAGGGCATGCAGCGCGGCATCGGACAAGGCCGGGTGCAGCCCGAAGGCGGCGGCGCTCCCGGTGGCGGGCGAGGGCAGCCGCACCTCGGCGTAGGCCTCTCCGTCGCCGTGCCAGGCCGCCCGCAAGCCTTGGAAGACCGGTCCGTAGCCGTATCCGGAACCGGCGAGCCGGGGATACAGGTCACCGACGTCGATCGCGGCGGCGCCGGGTGGCGGCCATGCGGCGAGCGTCACGGGTTCCGTCGGCGTCTCCACGGCCAGCACGCCGGTGGCATGCTGGGACCACTCCGGGTCGCCGTCCGGGCGCGCGTACACGGTGAATGCGCACCGCCCGGCTTCGTCCGGTCCGGCCACCGCGACCTGGATCTGGACACCGTCGCGCTCCGGCAGCACCAACGGCGCCCGGACGATCAGCTCGTCGACGCGCCCGCAACCGACCTCGTCACCCGCGCGCAGAGCCAGCTCCACGAACGCGGTACCCGGCAGGAGCACCCGCCCGACCACAGTGTGGTCGGCCAGCCAGGAATGCGTACGCAACGAGATCCGGCCGGTCAGCAGGACGCCCTCACCGTCCGCCCGGAACACCGCCGCACCAAGCAGCGGGTGATTCGCCGCCCCGAGCCCAACCGAGGTGACGTCCGCAGCCGACGAGGTGGCCTCCAACCAGTACCGCTCATGCTGGAAGGCATAGACCGGCAGGTCAACCCGCCTCCCGCCCGGCATCAGAGCCTTCCAGTCGAGCCGGATGCCCCGGACATGCAGCCTCCCGGCCGCGCCGACGACCGCTCGTGGCTCCGCAACGTCCTTGCGCAAGGTCGCGAACGCCGCCGCCTCGTCGTCCAGGCTCTCCTGGGCCATCGCCGCCAGCACACCGCCCGGCCCCACCTCCAGGAACGTCCGCACACCCCTATCACCCAGCTCCCGCACCCCATCCGCGAACCGCACCGTCGCCCGCACCTGCTCCACCCAGTACTCGGCGTCCGCAGTCAGCAGCCCGCCCGTCACCGTCGACACGACCGGGATCTGCGGAGCGTGGAACCTCAGCGAGGACACCACTTCCCGGAACTCACCCAACATCGGCTCCATCAACGGCGAGTGAAACGCGTGACTCACCCGCAAACGCCGCGACTTGGCAAACCGAGCGGCAACCGCCAGGACCACGTCCTCATCCCCGGACACCACCACCGACACCGGACCGTTGACCGCCGCGATGGCAACCCGATCCGTCAACCACGGCCTGACTTCGGCTTCAGACGCCTGAATCGACACCATCGCCCCACCAGACGGGAGCGCCTGCATCAACCGGCCCCTCGCCGCCACCAGCTTCGCCGCGTCCTCAAGAGACAACACCCCGGCCACATGCGCCGCCGCCACCTCACCGATCGAATGACCCAGCAGGTAGTCGGGGGCGATCCCCCACGACTCAAGAAGCCGGAAAAGCGCCACTTCGAGCGCGAACAACGCGGGCTGCGCGTGCTCCGTCCGATCCAGAGCTTCGGCATCGGCCAGGAGCAGACCCGGCTCGAAGACCGCGCACACCTCATCAAACGCCGCCGCGAACACCGGGAACACCTCATACAAACCACGACCCATGCCCGGGGTCTGACTGCCCTGACCGGTGAACATCAACGCCAGAGCACCCCGGGCGACCACTTCGGCTTCCACGTCCGCCAAGCGCGCCAACAGCTCATCCCGATCGGCGCCCACCACCACCGCGCGATGATCGAACAGAGGCCGCGATGCCAGCGACCAACCCACATCCACCGGCTCCAACCCCGGCCGCTCCTCCACAAACGCCCTCAACCGCAACGCCTGCGCCCGCACCCCCGCCGCCGTCTTCGCCGACACCACCCACGGCACCACCGGCACCACCGGCACCCTGGGACGCGTTTCCGACTCATCCGTCTTACCCGGAGCGGCCTCGAGCACCACGTGCGCATTGGTACCGCTCACACCGAACGACGACACCGCCGACCGACACACCCGACCAACAGCAGGCCACTCCAATCGCGAAGTCGCCAGCGAAACGGCACCGGAAGCCCAGTCCACCTCGGGCGACGGCGAGTCCACGTGCAACGTCTGCGGCACCACCCCATGGCGCATGGCGAGGACCATCTTGATGACACCGGCCACACCGGCAGCCGCCTGCGTATGACCGATGTTCGACTTGATCGACCCCAGCAACAACGGCTGCACCCGATCCTGCCCGTAGGTCGCGAGCAGAGCCTGGGCCTCGATCGGGTCACCCAACCGGGTCCCGGTCCCGTGCGCCTCGACCACATCAACATCAGCCGGAGACAACCCCGCATTGGCCAGCGCCTGACGGATCACCCGCTGCTGAGCAGGACCATTCGGCGCCGTCAAACCATTCGACGCACCATCCTGATTCACCGCCGAACCCCGCACCACAGCAAGCACCTCATGCCCGAGCCGTTCGGCGTCGGACAGACGCTCCAAGAGCAACCACCCCACACCCTCGCCCCAGCCAGTGCCGTCCGCGGCACCGGAGAACGACTTGCACCGCCCATCCGCCGCGAGCCCTCGCTGGCGGCTGAACTCCATGAACACGTAGGGCGTGGACATCACCATCGCGCCGCCGGCCAGGGCCATCGTGCACTCCCCCTGCCGCAGCGCCTGGGCGGCCAGATGCAGCGCCACCAGCGACGACGAGCAGGCCGTATCCACCGTCACGGCCGGGCCCTCCAGACCGAACGTGTACGACACCCGACCCGAGGCCACACTGCCCGCCCCGCCGCTGACCGCGTAGCCCTCCACGCCCTCCGGCAACGTGTGCAGGCGCGACAGGTAGTCCTGCCCGTAGCTGCCGGCGAAGACACCGGTCCGGCTGCCCCGCAGCGTCGCCGGGTCGAGACCGGCCCGCTCGAACAGTTCCCACGCGGTCTCCAGCAGCAGCCGCTGCTGCGGGTCCATCGCCACGGCCTCGCGCGGGCTGATCCCGAAGAAACCGGCGTCGAAGCCGCTCACGTCCCGCAGGAAGCCGCCCTCGATCGCATACGTCTTGCCGGCCGCCTCCGGGTCGGGGTCGTACAGGGCGTCGATGTCCCAGCCCCGGTCGGTGGGGAAGCCCTCGATGGCGTCGCCGCCGGAGTCGAGCAGCTGCCACAGTTCTTCCGGCGTGCTGACGCCGCCCGGGAAGCGGCAGCTCATCGAGACGATGGCGATCGGGTCGTCGTCGGTCGCGGCCACCGTCGCGACCGGTACGACGGTCCCGTCCTGCTTCCCGAGGAGTTCACCGCGCAGCTGCCCGGCGAGCGCGGCCGGTGTCGGGTAGTCGAACACCGCGGTGGCGGGCAGCCGCAGCCCGGTGGCGGCACCGAGCCGGTTGCGCAGTTCCACGGCGGTCAGCGAGTCGAAGCCCAGATCGCGGAAGGGCCGGTGTTCCTCGATCGGGTCGCCGTCGCTCAGGCCGAGCACCGTGGCGGCGTGCGAGCGGACCAGGTCGGTCAGGAAGGCGGTTCGTTCCCGTTCGCCCATCGTCGCCAGGCGGGCCGCGAACCCGGTCCCGCCGCTCGTTGCGGCCACCGCACGCGTGGTCCGCCGCCCCGTACGCGTTACCAGCCCGCGAAGCAGCGGCGGAATCTCCTGTCGGCCGCCGCGCAGGGCCGCGAGGTCGAGCCTGACGGCCACGGTGTGCGCCGCGAGGGCGAGCCGCGCCGAGTCGAACAGCGCCAGTCCCTCGTCGTCGGACAATGGCACGAGTCCCGCCCGGGCCATCCGGTTCAGGTCGGTGTCGGCCAGGTGGCCGGTCAGGCCGCTGCGGTGCGCCCACAGTCCCCAGCTCACCGAGGAAGCGGGGAGGCCCTGGTCGCGCCGGTGTCGGGCGAACCCGTCGAGGAAGGCGTTGGCGGCGGCGTAGTTGCCCTGTCCGGCGCCGCCGAAGACGCCCGCCGCGGCGGAGAAGAGCACGAACGCCGCCAGGTCGCTCCCCCGGGTCAGCTCGTGCAGGTTGACCACCGCGTCCACCTTCGGCCGCAGGACGGCGTCCAGCCGCTCGGTGGTCATCGTGGCGAGCAGTCCGTCGTCCATGACCCCGGCGGTGTGGATCACGGCCGTCAGGGGATGCTCCGGCGCGATGCCCGCCAGAACACCGGCCAGGGACTCCCGGTCGGCCGCGTCGCCGGCCAGCACCCGGGCCTCGGCCCCCAGCGCGGCCAGCTCGGCGACCAGTTCGGCGGCTCCGGAGGCGGCCGGGCCACGGCGGCTGGTCAGCACCAGGTGTCGGGCGCCGTGTGCGGTCACCAGGTGCCGGGCGACGAGCGCTCCGAGCGTGCCGGTGCCGCCGGTGACGAGAACCGTCCCGTCCGGGTCCAGCGGTGCGGGAATGGTCAGCACCGCCTTGCCGACGAGCTTGGCCTGGCTCAGATCGCGTACGGCCGTACGGGCCCGGCGGACGTCGTAGGTGGTGACCGGAATCGGGCGCAGGTCGCCGCGTTCGAAGAGGACGAGCAGCTCGGCCAGCATCTCCCGGATCCGCTCGGTGCCGGCCGTCTCCATCAGGTCGTACGCCTGGTAGCGGACGCCCGGGTGCGCGGCGGCGACCGTATCGGGATCGCGGATGTCGGTCTTGCCCATCTCCAGGAAGTGGCCCCCGTGGGGCAACAGGCGCAGCGAGGCGTCCACGAACTCGCCCGCCAGGCAGTCCAGCACCACATCCACGCCCTCGCCGCCGGTGGCGTCCAGGAAGGCGCGCTCGAACCCGAGCGTCCGGGAGTCGGCGATGTGGGCGTCGTCGTACCCGTTGGCGCGCAGCGCGTCCCACTTGCCGGTGCTCGCCGTGCCGAAGACCTCGAGGCCGAGGTGGTGGGCGAGCTGGGTGGCGGCCGAGCCGACACCACCGGCGGCGGCGTGGATCAGAACGCGCGCGCCGGGACGCGCCCCGGCCAGGTCGACCAGGCCGAAGTACGCGGTGAGGAAAGCGACAGGGGTGGCCGCGGCCTCCTCCCACGACCAGCCGGCGGGCTTGCGGGCGACCAGGCGCGCGTCGGTGACCACGACGGGCCCGAGGGTCGCGGGGAAGATGCCCCAGACCTCGTCCCCCGGCCGGACCGAACCAACCTCGGGTCCGGTCTCCAGGACGACACCGGCGCCCTCGCCGCCGACGCCTTCCAGACCGGGAACCAGCCCGAGGGTGACCACGACGTCGCGGAAGTTGAGGCCGGCGGCCCGCATCGCGACCCGGATCTCGCCCGGGCCCAACCCGCCCAGGGTCGCCGGGGCCTCGATCAGCGCCAGGCTCTCGACCGTTCCCGTGCCGCCGATCGCGTCCAGCCGCCAGGCCGGTACCGGCGGCGGGAGCAGGGTTTCGTCGGTGCCGAGCCGGGCCAGCCGGGGAACCCGGATCACGCCGTCGCGGATCACCAGCTGCGGCTCGCCGCCGGCCACCGCGTCCGGCAGCATGGCGGTTCCCGGCCCGTCGACGTCGATGAGGACGAACAGCCCGGGGTTCTCGGCCTGCGCGGAGCGGACGAGTCCCCACACCGCCGCGCCGGCCAGATCGGTGACCTCGTCGCTTTCCGCGGCGGCCACGGCCCCGCGGGTCACGACCACGAGCGGACCTTCTTGGGTACGATCATCAGTCGGCCACGACCGCACCAGCTCGAGCACTTTTCCGGTCGCGGCGTGCACCGCGGCGGCGACGTCTCCTTCTCCCGCGATCACCTCCACGGGACCGTCCAGCTCGGCGGCAAGCCCGGGATCGCCCAGGATGACCCACTTCCCGGCCGCCCGCGCGTCCGCTTCCGGCGTGGTGTGCGCCCAGGGCGTCCAATCGAGCCGGAAGAGCGAGTCATGGTGTGGCCGGGCGAGGTTGACCGGGCGCAGCACCAGGCGTTCCACCGAGGCCACGGGCCGTCCCGCCGGATCGGCCAGCTCCACCGAGACGGCGTCCGGCCCGGCCGACGCCAGCCGTACCCGCACGGCCGTCGCACCGGCCGCGTGCAGGGTCACTCCGGCGAACGAGAAGGGCAGGCCCTCCGTACGGGCGTCGAAGCCGGCGATGCCGAGGGCGTGCAGCGCCGCGTCGAAGAGGGCGGGGTGCAGGCCGTACCCGGCGGCGTCCTCTGCGGGTCCGGCCTCGGCATAGACGGCGTCACCGGTGCGCCAGGCCGACGTCAGCCCCTGGAACGCCGGCCCGTAGCCGTATCCGGCGTCGGCCAGCTTCGAATACAGGCCGTCGAGGTCCACCCCGACGGCCCCGGCGGGCGGCCAGGCTTCGAGCGCCGGGGGTTGGTGCCGCGTTCCGGTGGTGAGGACACCGGCGGCATGCTGCGCCCATTCGCCCTCCTCATCCGTACGGGCATGGACGGTGAATCCGCGGCGACCGTCCTCGTCCGGACCGGCCACGGCGACCTGTACCTGGCATCCGGTGCGGTCGTGCAGCGGGAGCGGCGTGTGGATGACGATCTCGTCGAGGTGGTCGCAGCCGACCTCGTCCCCCGCTCGCAACGCCAGCTCCACGAACGCCGTTCCCGGCAGAAGAATCCGGCCCTGCACCGTGTGGTCGGCCAGCCAGGGATGCGTACGCGACGACAGTCGGCCCGTCATCACCACGCCGTCCTCGCCGGCCAGCGGGACCGTCGCCGTCAGCAGCGGGTGCCCGGTTTCGCCCAGCGCCGCGGAAGGCGTCGCGTCCAGCCAGTACCGCTGATGCCGAAACGGATACGTCGGCAGGTCAACCCTTCGCCCCTGCGGATAGACCGCCTTCCAGTCGACCTCGACGCCATGCGTCCAGGCCTCGGCCACCGACGTCAGGAACCGTTGCAGCCCACCGTCGTCACGCCGCAAGGACCCCACAGCGACTTCCTGCACACCAACA
This sequence comes from Streptomyces iranensis, assembly GCF_017874715.1. Taxonomy (GTDB): domain Bacteria; phylum Actinomycetota; class Actinomycetes; order Streptomycetales; family Streptomycetaceae; genus Streptomyces; species Streptomyces iranensis. The sequence goes on from NZ_JAGGLR010000045.1 coordinate 29,825, forward strand.
GTCAGCACCGGATGCGCACTGCACTCGATCAGCACCCCGTGCCCGTCCGCCGTCAACGCCCGGGTCGCCTGCTCGAACAACACCGGCTGACGCAGACTCTCAAACCAGTACCCGGCGTCCAGCCCGTTCGTGCCGAACAACTCACCCGTCAACGCCGAATAAAACGGAACCTGACCAGATCGCGGGGCCACCGGCGCAAGCAGCTCCAGGATCTCCTCACGCAAACCATCCACATCCGCCGAATGCGACGCGTAATCCACCGGTATCCGCCGAGCCCGCACACCCGACGACTCCAGCTCCACCCGCCACTCATCCAACGCATCCGCCGGACCCGACACCACCACAGAACTCGGACCGTTGTAAGCCGCGATCCCCAACGGCCGCCCCTCAAGCCGCGCCACAACCTCATCCGCCGACAACCCAACCGACACCATCCCGCCCGCACCCGCAATACGCAGCAGAACACGACTGCGCAAAGCCACCACCCGCGCGCCGTCCCGCAGCGACAACGCACCCGCCACCACCGCAGCCGCAATCTCACCCTGCGAATGACCCACCACCGCATCCGGCGAAACACCATACGAACGCCACAGCTCGGCAAGCGACACCATCACCGCCCACAACACCGGCTGCACCACATCAACCCGATCCAACTCACCCCCACCACCACGCAGAACCCCAACCAGCGACCAATCCACAAACTCCGACAACGCCGCCGCACAGTCCTCAATGGATTTCGCGAACACCGGCGACTGATCCAGCAACTCCACCGCCATGCCAGCCCACTGCGAACCCTGACCCGGGAAGACGAACACCACCTTCCCGCCACCGGCCCGGACCACAAGACCATCGCCCACCAATGCCCGGTACTCGAAAGCCGACCGGGACGCCAGTGTCCAGCCCACATCCACCGGATCGAGACCGGGACGCTCGGACACGAACGCCGTCAACCGCTCAACCTGTTCGCGTACGCCCTCTTCGGTTTTCGCCGACACCACCCACGGCGCCGCGGCCTCGGTCCGCCTTTCGGATGTTTCTGGTTGGTCAGGCGATGCTTCCAGGACCACGTGCGCGTTCGTACCGCTCACACCGAACGACGACACCGCCGACCGACACACCCGGTCCACATCGGGCCACGGCACCTGCGACGTCGCCAAAGACACCGCACCCGAAGACCAGTCCACCTCCGGCGACGGCTCATCCACATGCAACGTCCGCGGCACCACCCCATGCCGCATCGCCAACACCATCTTGATCACACCAGCCACACCAGCAGCCGCCTGCGTATGACCGATATTCGACTTGATCGACCCCAACAGCAGCGGCCGATCCCGGTCCTGCCCATACGTCGCCAGCAGCGCCTGGGCCTCGATCGGGTCACCCAGGCGAGTACCCGTGCCGTGCGCCTCGACCACATCCACGTCGGCCACGGACAGCCGGGCATTGGCCAGAGCGTCCCGGATCACCCGTTGCTGCGAGGGACCGTTCGGCGCGGTCAGCCCGTTCGACGCGCCGTCCTGGTTGACCGCCGAGCCCCGGACCACCGCCAGAACCTCGTGCCCGTTGCGGCGGGCCTCGGACAGGCGCTCGAGCAGCAGCCAGCCGGCACCCTCACCCCAGCCCGTACCGTCGGCCGCCGCGGCGAACGACTTGCACCGGCCGTCGCGGGCCAGCCCGCGCTGGCGGCTGAACTCAACGAACCCGAACGGGGTGGCCATGACTGTCACCCCGCCGGCCAGCGCGAGCGAGCATTCGCCCTGCCGCAGTGCCTGGGCCGCCAGGTGCAGGGCCACCAGCGACGACGAGCACGCCGTGTCCACGGTGACCGCCGGGCCCTCAAGGCCGAACGTGTAAGAGATCCGGCCCGACAGGACGCTGCCGGAGCTGCCGCTGGCCAGGTAGCCCTCGACGTCCTCGGGCACGCTCGACAGGCGGGAGAAGTAGTCGTGGGTGGTGACTCCGGCGAACACCCCGGTACGGCTGCCCCGCAGCGAAGCCGGGTCCAGGCCGGCCCGCTCGAACGCCTCCCACGCGGTCTCCAGGAGCAACCGCTGCTGCGGGTCGGTGGCGAGCGCCTCGCGGGGATTGATCCCGAAGAAGCCCGCGTCGAAGCCGCTCACATCGTCCAGGAAGCCGCCCTCGATCGAGTACGTCCGCGCGGGCACCTCCGGATCCGGGTCGTAGATCCCGTCGATGTCCCAGCCGCGGTCGGTGGGGAACTCCGAGATGGCGTCCGTCCCGTCGGCCACGAGCCGCCACAGCTCCTCGGGCGTGGTCACCCCGCCGGGATAGCGGCAGCTCATGCCGACGATCGCGATCGGCTCGCTGCGGGCTTCCTCGGCCTCCTGCAGGCGCCGGCGGGCGCGCCGCAGCTCGGTGGTGACCCACTTCAGGTTTTCGAGGAGCTTCTCCTCGTTCGCGCTAGCCACGGAATCGCCCGCCACGCTCAGGACCTTCCGAATTCGTTGTTGATGATGTCGAAGAGGTCGTCGGCCGTCGCCGCGTCCAACCCGTTGTCGTCGTCACCGGCGGCCTCACTCTCGATCGTGTTCCACTTGAGCAGCAGCTTCTCCATGCGGGCGGTGACGAGCGCGCGGTCGGTTCCGCCCTGCGCGGCCGCCTCCAGCGCCCGTTCCAACCGGTCGATCTCAGCGAGTACGGGCAACGCCTCCACCCGCTCGCCGCCCAGCAATCCGGCGCCGAGATGACCGGCGAGCGCGACCGGGGTGGGGTAGTCGAACACCACCGTGGCCGGCAGCCGCAGGCCGGTGGCCGCCCCCAGCCGGGTCCGCAGCTCGACGGCCGTCAGCGAGTCGAAGCCCAGCTCCCGGAAGGGCCGGTCCGGCTCGACCGTCGCGCCTCCGGCGAGGCCGAGCACCGTCGCGGCGTTGGTCCGCACCATGTCGAGCAGCACACCGGCGGCTTGCTCCCGGGGCATCCCGGCGAGCTCGTCCCGCAGTGACACCTCGGCCGGCTCGTCGTCCGCGAGGGCCTGTCTCACCTCGGGCAGCTCCCCGATGAGGGGCCGGGCCCGGTTCGCGGTGAAGGCGGGCGCGAACCGTGCCCAGTCGACGTCGGCGACCGTCACCGTCGGCTCGTCGCGCTCGAGTGCCATGCCCAGGGCGGTAAGCGCTTGACCGGGGGCGAGCTGGTCCAGCCCGAGGCGGCTCAGCCGGCCCGCCACGTCCCGGTCGGACACCAGGCCACCGCCGCCCCACGGCCCCCACGCCACAGCCGTACCGGCCAGGCCGCGGGAGCGCCGGTTCTGCGCCAGTGCGTCCAGGTACGCGTTGGCCGCCGCGTAGGCGCTCTGCCGGCCGCTGCCCCAGATTCCCGCGACCGACGAGAACAGGACGAACGCATCCAGCTCCCGGTCACCGAGAATCTCGTCCAGATGGGCGGCGCCGGCCACCTTGGCCGCCATGACCCCGGCGATGTCGGCCGCGCTGCTCTCGGCCAGCGACCGGTACGCGCCCACACCGGCCGCGTGCACGACGGCGGTCAGCTCCGGCAGCCCGGCGACCAGTTCGGACACCGCTTGCCGATCGGTCACGTCGCAGGCCGCGACCGTCACCTTGACTCCCCGGCCGATCAGCGCGTCCGCCAGCTCCATGGCGCCGGGAGCGTTCTTGCCGCTCCGGCTGGTCAGAACGATGTGCCCGGCCCCGTTGCCGGCCAGCCAGTGCGCCACCTGGCGGCCCAGCGCTCCCGTCCCGCCGGTGATCAGTACGGTTCCCCGTGGTCGCCAGCCACCGCCGGCTCGTCCACTGACGGGCTCCGCCCGCACCAGCCGCCGGACCAGAACCCCCGGGTTACGCAGAGCGATCTGGTCCTCGTCACCGCCTCCGCTCAGCACCGCGGCCATCCGGACGAACGTCTGCTCGTCGGGCATCCCCGGCAGGTCGACCAGGCCGCCCCAGCGCTCCGGGTGCTCCAGGGCCGCCACCCGGCCGAGGCCCCAGACCTGCGACTGCACCGGGTTACGGACGGGATCGGCGTCGCCCGTCGCGACCGCACCGGCGGTGACGCACCACAGCGGTGCCTCGATCCCGGCTTCCCCGAGTACGCGGATGGTCGCGGCGGTCAGCAGCGTGCCCCGGGCCATCGCGGGGTGGTCAGGATCCGGCGTCTCGTCCAGGGCCAGCAACGACAGCACGCCCTGCGGGGCGGATCCGGCCAGTCGCTCCGCCAGCCCGTCGATGTCCCCCACGGTGATCCGGCTGATCCGCATGCCCTGGGCGACCAGCCCGTCGAGCAGCACTTCGCCCGCCCCGTCGCGGGGCAGCAGCGCCAGCCAGCGGCCTTCGGGCCCGGCGTTCTCCGGCATGGCCGCGGGCTGCCAGGTCACACGGTAGAACCAGTCCTGGACCGCCGAGCGTTCCCGGCGTCGTCGTCGCCACTCGGCCAGAGCCGGGAGCACGTCGCTGAGCGGCTGATCCGGGCCGACGGCCAGTTTCGCCGTGAACGAGTCGAGGTCGGCGTTGTCCACGACCTCCCAGAACCGGGCGTCCTCCGGGTCGACCGTCGTGCCGCCGTTCGCGGGCGTGACATCCAGCCAGTACCGCTCGCGCTGGAACGCGTACGTCGGCAGCTCAACCCTGCGGCCGCCCGGCACCAGCGCCTTCACGTCCACCGGTACGCCACGCTCGTAGAGCCGCCCGAGCGCGGCGACCGCCGCCCGGGGCTCGGCAACGTCCTTCCTCAACATCGCGAACGCCGCCGCGTCATCGTCCAGGCTCTCCTGGGCCATCGCCGCCAGCACACCGCCCGGCCCCACCTCCAACAACGTCCGCACACCCCTATCACCCAGCTCCCGCACCCCATCCGCGAACCGCACCGTCGCCCGCACCTGCTCCACCCAGTACTCCGGGTCGGCGACCAGAAGCGAACCGGTCACCGTCGACACGATGGGAATCTCGGGCGTGCGGAAGGTCAGCGACGACACCACTTCCCGCAACTCCGCCAGCATCGGCTCCATCAACTGCGAGTGGAACGCATGGCTCACCCGCAAACGCCGCGACTTCTCAAACCGTGCGGCGATCTCAACCACCGCGTCCTCATCCCCGGACACCACCACCGACGCCGGACCATTGACCGCCGCCAGTCCCACCCGATCCGTCAACCACGGCCTGACTTCAGCTTCAGACGCCTGGATCGACACCATCGCCCCACCAGACGGGAGCGCCTGCATCAACCGCCCCCTCGCGGACACCAGCTTCGCCGCGTCCTCAAGAGACAACACCCCGGCCACATGAGCCGCCGCCACCTCACCGATCGAATGACCCAGCAAGTAATCCGGCTGCACACCCCACGACTCAAGAAGCCGGAAAAGCGCCACCTCCACCGCGAACAACGCCGGCTGCGCGAACCCGGTCTGATCCAGCGACTCTCCATCGACCCGCACAAGACCCGGCTCGAAGACCGCACACACCTCATCAAACGCCGCCGCGAACACCGGAAACGCCGCATACAACTCCCGGCCCATACCCGAGATCTGACTGCCCTGACCGGTAAACATCAACGCCAGCCCACCACGCACGACCGCCGCGACATCCACGTTTTCCAAGGCCGCCAGCAACGACTCCCGGTCTTCACCCACCACCACCGCGCGATAATCGAACGCAGTCCGGGACACCAGCGACCAACCCACATCCACCGGCTCCAACCCCGGCCGCTCCTCCACAAACGCCCTCAACCGCAACGCCTGCGCCCGCACCCCCGCCGCCGTCTTCGCCGACACCACCCACGGCACCACCGACCCATCCCGCTCGCCGAACATTTCCGATTCGCCAGGCCCGGCCTCGAGCACCACATGCGCGTTCGTGCCGCTCACGCCGAACGACGACACAGCAGCACGTCGAGCCCGGTCCACAGCAGGCCACGACACCTGCGACAGCACCAGCGAAACGCCACCCGACGCCCAGTCGACCTCGGGAGTCGGCGAATCCACATGCAACGTCCGCGGCACCACCCCATGGCGCATGGCGAGGACCATCTTGATGACACCAGCCACACCAGCAGCCGCCTGCGTATGACCGATATTCGACTTGATCGACCCGAGCAACAGCGGCTGATCCCGATCCTGGCCATAGGTCGCGAGCAAAGCCTGGGCCTCGATCGGGTCACCCAAACGCGTCCCCGTGCCATGCGCCTCGACCACATCAACATCAGCCGGAGACAACCCCGCATTGGCCAGCGCCTGACGAATCACCCGCTGCTGAGCAGGACCATTCGGCGCCGTCAAACCATTCGACGCACCATCCTGGTTGATCGCCGAACTACGTACGAAAGCAAGGATTTGATGTCCTTGACGTTCCGCATCCGACTGCCGCTCCAGCAAGAGCCAGCCGACGCCCTCCGACCAGCCCGTCCCGTCGGCCGTACCGGAGAAGGATTTGCACCGGCCGTCGGCCGCGAGGCCGCGCTGACGGCTGAACTCCACGAAGGTGTAGGGCGTCGACATGACCGTGACGCCGCCGGCCAGGGCCAGCGAGCATTCGCCCTGCCGCAGCGCCTGGGCGGCCAGGTGCAGCGCCACCAGCGACGACGAGCAGGCCGTGTCCACGCTGACCGCCGGGCCCTCGAGGCCGAACGCATAGGAGACGCGGCCCGACGCGACGCTGGCCGAGCTGCCGCTGGACAGGTAGCCCTCGACGCCCTCCGGGACCGACTGCAGCCGGGAGGCGTAGTCGTTCAGCATGATCCCGGCGAAGACACCGGTCTGGCTGCCCCGCAACGACGTCGGGTCGAGACCGGCCGCCTCGAACGCCTCCCACGCCGTTTCCAGCAGCAGGCGCTGTTGCGGGTCCATCGCGACGGCCTCGCGCGGGCTGATGCCGAAGAACGCGGCGTCGAAATCGCCGGCGTCGTGCAGGAAGCCGCCCTCGATCGCGTACGTCTTGCCCACCGCGTCCGGGTCCGGGTCGTAGAGGCCGTCGGTGTCCCAGCCGCGGTCGTCGGGGAACCGGGAGACGGCGTCGGTGCCGTCGGCCACCAGCCGCCACAGGTCCTCCGGCGTCGCCACACCGCCCGGGAAGCGGCAGCTCATCGACACCACGACGATCGGGTCGTCGTCGGTGGCCGGCGAGGCGGCGGCCGGTGTGGCCACCAAGGCATGTTCGCCGAGCAGTTCCTGACGCAGGTGCTCGACCAGGGCCGTCGGGGTCGGGTGATCGAACACCACGGTCGCCGGCAGACGTAGTCCGGTCGCCGCGCCGAGCCGGTTGCGCAGTTCCACGGCGGTCAGGGAGTCGAATCCGAGGTCCCGGAAAGGCTTGCCGAGGTCGACTGTGTCCGCGTCGGCCTCGCCCAGCACGGTGGCGATGTTCGAGCGCACCAGGCCGGTCAGGAAGGTCGCCTGTTCGGCCGCGTCCATCGCCGCGAGCTGCCCGGCCAGGCCGGGGCCGGCGGAGTCCACGGTCGAGCGGGCCGTACGGCGTCCGGTCCGGGGCACGAGGGCGCTCAGCAGGGGTGGAACGCTGTCGCCGTTGGTACGCAAGGTCGCGAGATCCACCCGCATGGCCACCGTTCGGGCCTGGTCCGACCGCCGGGCCGCGTCGAACAGGGCCAGTCCTTCGCCGGCGGTCAGCGGCAGCAGTCCGGCGCGGGCCATCCGGCTGCGGTCGATGGCGGTCAGGTTTCCGGTCATGCCGCCCGGCTCGGCCCACAGGCCCCAGGCCACCGCGGTCGCCGGAAGGCCCTGGGCCTGCCGGTGCTGGGCGAACGCGTCCACGAAGGCGTTGGCGGCCGCATAGTTGCCCTGGCCTGCCGCCCCCACGACGGAGGCGGAGGACGAGAACAGCACGAAGGCCGCAAGGTCCAGCTCCCGGGTCAGCTCGTGCAGGTTGAGGACCGCGTCCACCTTCGGCCGCAGCACCGCGTCGAGCCGGTCGGTGGTCATCGCGGGGAGCAGGCCGTCGTCGACCACTCCGGCGGTGTGCACCACCGCGGTCAACGGGTGCGCGGCCGGGATGCTCGCCAGCGTCGCCGCGACGGCGTCCCGGTCGGCTACGTCGCAAGCCACCATCGTCACCTGGGCCCCGAGCCCGGTCAGCTCGGCGAGAAGCTCCGCTGCGCCGGGCGCATCCGCTCCCCGGCGACCGGCGAGCAGCAGGTGCTTGACCTGGTACGCGGTCACCAGATGCCGGGCCACGAGGGCGCCCAGGGCTCCCGTGCCGCCGGTGATCAGCGTGGTGCCGTCCGGGTCGAGCCCGCGCGGGATGGTGAGCACCGCTTTGCCGACCAGCTTGGCCTGGCTCAGGTTCCGGACGGCGTCCCGGCCCCGGCGCACGTCCCAGGTCGTGACCGGTAGCGGCGCCAGCACGCCCCGGTCGAACAGTTCGAGCAGTTCGGCCAGCATCTCCCGGATGCGTTCGGCGCCGGCCGCCTCGATCAGGTCGTACGCCCGATAGGAGACGCCCGGATACCGCTCGGCGACGGCCCGCGGGTCACGGATGTCGGTCTTGCCGAGCTCCAGGAAGCGGCCCCCGTGCGGCAGCAGGCGCAGCGAGGCGTCCACGAACTCACCAGCAAGGCAGTCCAGCACCACGTCCACGCCGGCGCCCCCGGTCGCGTCCAGGAACTGCCGTTCGAAGTCCAGAGTTCGCGAGCCGGCGATGTGTTCGTCGTCGAATCCGCCTGCGCGCAACGCGTCCCACTTGCCCGCGCTCGCCGTACCGAAGACTTCGAGCCCGAGGTGCCGGGCGAGTTGCGTCGCCGCGAAGCCCACGCCACCGGCCGCGGCGTGGATGACGATGCGCTCGCCCGCCCTCGCGGCGGCCAGGTCGACCAGTCCGTAGTAGGCGGTCAGGTACACGATCGGCACCGCGGCCGCCTGCTCCCACGACCAACCTGCCGGTTTGCGGGCCAGCAGCCGGGCGTCGGTCACCGTCACCGGGCCGAAGGCGTCGGGGAGGATGCCGAACACCTCATCGCCCGGGCGTACGGAGCTGACGCCGGGGCCGGTCTCGAGGACCACGCCCGCGCCCTCACCGCCGATGACCGCGTCGCCCGGATAGAGGCCGAGCACCACGAGGACGTCCCGGAAATTGACCCCCGCGGCGCGTACGGCGAGCCGTACCTCACCGGCGCCGAGCTCGCGCAGGGCCTCCGGCGCCTCCACCAGGGCCAGGTTGTCGACGGTCCCCGAGGCGCCGGTGACGTCCAGCCGCCACGCCGGTCCAGGCGGCGGGATCAGCCCCGCGTCCTCCGCGAGGCGGGTCAGCCGGGGCACCAGCACGCTGCCGTCGCGCACGAGGAGCTGCGATTCACCCGTCGCCATCGCCCCGGGCAGGGCGGCCGCTCCCCCGTCGTCGAGGTCGGCCAGGACGAACCGCCCCGGGTTCTCCGCCTGCGCCGATCGCAGCAGCCCCCACACCGCCGCGCCGGCCGGGTCGGTGATGTCGTCGCCGGCCGCCCCATGGGTGACCACGACCAGCCGCGCGTCGCTCAGCCGAGCGTCCGCCAGCCATGCCCGCACCAGTTCCAGCGCTCGTCCGGCCGTATCGTGAACCGCGGCCGCCGAGCTGCCCGAGGTGCCGATGAGTGCCACCACGGTGCCCGCCGCGGGATCGACGTCGGCGAGGTCGTTGTGCGCGCTCGCCGTGACGCCCGCCGCGGTCAGTTCCGCGGCGAATTCCCGATCCTCGAGGACGGCCCATTTCCCGACCGGCGCGACGGTCCCCGTTTCCACCGGCACCCAGCCGACGCGGAACAGAGAGTCGTGGTGCGCGGGCCGGGCCACGGCTGCCATCGCGCCGGACACCGGCCGCAGCACCAGCCGCTCGATCGAGACCACCGGCCGGCCCGCCGGGTCGGCGATCTCCAGTGCGAGCGCGTCGGTTCCGGCCGGCGCCATCCGTACCCGGGCCGCGGTGGCCCCGGACGCGTGCAGGGTCACGCCGCTGAACGAGAACGGGAGCCCCGTCTGCCGGGAACCGTCCCCGAAGTCACCGACGCTCATCACGTGCTGGGCCGCGTCGAGCAGGGCCGGGTGGACGCCGAACGTACTGGCGTCGCGGGTCGCCTCGCCGGGCAGGCGTACCTCGGCGTACATCACCCCGTCGCCCCGCCAGGCCGCCGCGAGCCCCTGGAACACCGGCCCGTACGCATAGCCCGCGTCGACCAGCCGCGGATACACCTCGCTCACGTCGACCGGCTCGGCCCCGGCCGGCGGCCACTGACTCAGGTCCACCGCCTGCCCCGGCTGCGCCCCTCCCAGGGTGCCCGAGGCGTGACGGACCCATTCCGTGGCCCCGTCCGGGCGCGCGTACACGGTGAATGCGCACCGCCCGGCTTCGTCCGGTCCGGCCACCGCGACCTGGACCTGGACACCGTCGCGCTCCGGCAGCACCAACGGCGCCTGCACGATCAACTCGTCGACGCGCCCGCAACCGACCTCGTCACCCGCGCGCAGAGCCAGCTCCACGAACGCGGTACCCGGCAGGAGCACCCGCCCGACCACAGTGTGGTCGGCCAGCCAGGAATGCGTACGCAACGAGATCCGGCCGGTCAGCAGGACGCCCTCACCGTCCGCCCGGAACACCGCCGCACCAAGCAGCGGATGGTTCGCCGCCCCGAGCCCGACCGAGGTGACGTCCGCAGCCGACGAGGTGGCCTCCAACCAGTACCGCTCATGCTGGAAGGCATAGACCGGCAGGTCAACCCGCCTCCCGCCCGGCATCAGAGCCTTCCAGTCGAGCCGGATGCCCCGGACATGCAGCCTCCCGGCCGCGCCGACGACCGCTCGTGGCTCCGCAACGTCCTTGCGCAAGGTCGCGAACGCCGCCGCGTCATCGCCCAAACTCTCCTGGGCCATCGCCGCCAACACCCCGCCCGGCCCCACCTCCAGAAACGTCCGCACACCCCTATCACCCAGCTCCCGCACCCCATCCGCGAACCGCACCGTCGCCCGCACCTGCTCCACCCAGTACTCGGCGTCCGCAGTCAGCAGCCCGCCGGTCACCGTCGACACGACCGGGATCTGCGGAGCGTGGAACCTCAGCGAGGACACCACTTCCCGGAACTCACCCAACATCGGCTCCATCAACGGCGAATGGAACGCGTGACTCACCCGCAAACGCCGCGACTTGGCAAACCGCGCCGCAACCGCCAGGACCACGTCCTCATCCCCGGACACCACCACCGACACCGGACCGTTCACCGCCGCGATGGCAACCCGATCCGTCAACCACGGCCTGACTTCAGCTTCAGACGCCTGAATCGACACCATCGCCCCACCAGACGGGAGCGCCTGCATCAACCGGCCCCTCGCGGACACCAGCTTCGCCGCGTCCTCAAGAGACAACACCCCGGCCACATGCGCCGCCGCCACCTCACCGATCGAATGACCCAGCAGGTAGTCGGGGGCGATCCCCCACGACTCAAGAAGCCGGAAAAGCGCCACTTCGAGCGCGAACAACGCGGGCTGCGCGTGCTCCGTCCGATCCAGAGCTTCGACATCGGCCAGGAGCAGACCCGGCTCGAACACCGCGCACACCTCATCAAACGCCGCCGCGAACACCGGGAACACCTCATACAAACCACGACCCATGCCCGGGGTCTGACTGCCCTGACCGGTGAACATCAACGCCAGAGCACCCCGGGCGACCGCTTCGGCTTCCACGTCCGCCAAGCGCGCCAACAGCTCATCCCGATCGGCGCCCACCACCACCGCGCGATGATCGAACAGAGGCCGCGATGCCAGCGACCAACCCACATCCACCGGCTCCAACCCCGGCCGCTCCTCCACAAACGCCCTCAACCGCAACGCCTGCGCCCGCACCCCCGCCGCCGTCTTCGCCGACACCACCCACGGCACCACCGGCACCACCGGCACCCTGGGACGCGTTTCCGACTCATCCGTCTTGCCAGGAGCGGCCTCGAGCACCACGTGCGCATTGGTGCCGCTCACACCGAACGACGACACCGCCGACCGACACACCCGACCAACAGCAGGCCACTCCAATCGCGAAGTCGCCAGCGAAACGGCACCGGAAGCCCAGTCCACCTCCGGCGACGGCGAGTCCACGTGCAACGTCTGCGGCACCACCCCATGGCGCATGGCGAGGACCATCTTGATGACACCGGCCACACCAGCAGCCGCCTGCGTATGACCGATGTTCGACTTGATCGACCCCAGCAACAACGGCTGCACCCGATCTTGCCCGTAGGTCGCGAGCAGAGCCTGGGCCTCGATCGGGTCGCCCAACCGGGTTCCGGTTCCGTGCGCCTCGACCACATCAACGTCAGCCGGAGACAACCCCGCGTTGGCCAGCGCCTGACGGATCACCCGCTGCTGAGCAGGACCATTCGGCGCCGTCAAACCATTCGACGCACCATCCTGATTCACCGCCGAACCCCGCACGAAAGCAAGGATTTCGTGTCCTTGACGTTCCGCATCCGACTGGCGCTCCAGCAGGAGCCAGCCGACGCCCTCCGACCAGCCGGTTCCATCGGCCGTACCGGAGAAGGATTTGCACCGGCCGTCGGCCGCGAGGCCGCGCTGGCGGCTGAACTCGACAAAGACGTCGGGCGTCGACATCACCATGACGCCACCCGCAAGGGCCATCGAGCATTCGCCCTGGCGCAACGCCTGCGCGGCCAAATGCAAAGCAACCAACGACGACGAGCAGGCCGTGTCCACCGTGACCGCCGGGCCTTCGAGACCGAAGGTGTACGACACCCGGCCGGAGGCCACGCTGGCGGAGCTGCCACTGACGAGATAGCCCTCGGCGCCCTCCGGAACCGTGTGCAGGCGGGAAATGTAGTCCTGGCCGCTGGTTCCGACGAACACTCCGGTGCGGCTGCCATGCAGAGAGCCCGGGTCGAGACCGGCCCGCTCGAACGCTTCCCAGGCGGTTTCGAGCAGGAGCCGCTGTTGCGGGTCCATCGCCACCGCCTCGCGGGCGCTGATGCCGAAGAAGGCCGCGTCGAAGCCGCTCACGTCGTCCAGGAAGCCACCCTCGACGACGTAGCTCTTGCCGGGCGTCTCGGGGTCGGGGTCGTAGAGGCCGTCGACGTCCCAGCCGCGGTCCGGCGGGAAGCCGGTGATGGCGTCGGTGCCGTCGACCACGAGCCGCCAGAGTTCTTCCGGCGTGGTCACTCCGCCCGGGTAGCGGCAGCTCATCGACACGACGACGATCGGGTCGCCGTCGACCGCCGCGGCGACGACCGGTTCGGCGACCTCAAGGCGTTCGCCGAGCACTTCCGCGTTGAGGAACTCGACCAGCGCGGCCGGTGTCGGGTGGTCAAACACCACCGTCGCGGGCAGCCGCCGGCCGATCGCCTCGGCTAGCCGGGTCCGCAGCTCGACGGCGGTCAGGGAGTCGAGGCCCAGGTCCTTGAAGGCCCGGCCGGTTTCGACCGCCGCGACGCCGGCCTGGCCGAGGACCGCAGCCGCGTGCGAGCGCACCAGGTCGGCCAGGTAGGTGAGCCGCTCCGGTTCGGGCATCGCCGCCAGTCCCGAGCCGCCGCCGGTGGAGGAGCGTGCTTTCCGCCGCTCTACCCGCGGTCGTATCGCCTCCGTCGCCGTGCCGGACGCGGTCGTCGCGTCGTCGGGAGCCGGGCGGAGCACAAGTCGTTCGACGGAGGCCACGGGTTGTCCCACGCCGTCGGCGATGTCCACGGCTACGGCGTCCGGGCCGGCCGGGGAGAGCCGCAGCCGTACCTCGGTGGCTCCGGTCGCGTGCAGGGTCACCCCGGAGAACGAGAACGGCAGAGTGTCGGATTCCGCGCCGGTGGCCCGCAAGGCGGTCAGGGCCGCGTCGAACAGCACCGGATGCAGCCCGTACGCCGAAGCCTCCCCCGTGATTCCCTGAGGCAGGCGCGCCTCGGCGTACACGGTGTCGTCGAGCTGCCACACCCCGGCCAGGACCTCACCGGCCCCGTCCACTGCTCGCGCCCCGGCCGGCGGCCACGGCGAAAGCACCACCGCGTCGACCGGAATGGCCTGCGAGAGGGTTCCGGTGGCGTGCTGCGTCCACGGCGATTGCTCGTCGGCCCGCGCGTACACGGTGAAGTCGCGCCGGCCGTTCTCCTCCGTTCCCGCCACAGCGATCTGCACCTGCACGGTCCCGCGCTCCGGCACCACTACCGGCGCCTGGATGACCAGTTCGTCGAGACGGTCGCAGCCCACCTCGTCGCTCGCTCGCAACGCCAGCTCCACGAACGCCGTCCCCGGCAGCAGGACGCGCTCTCCCAGCCGATGCCCGGCCAGCCATTGATGCGTACGCAACGACACCCGCCCGGTCATCACCAGGCCGCCGTCACGCGCCAGCGAGACCGCCGTCCCCAACGGATGCCCCGCCTCACCCAGCGGCGCCACGTCCAGCCAATACCGCTCCCGCTGGAACGCATAAGTCGGTAGCTGAACCTGCTTTCCCCGCGGATAAACCGCCTTCCAGTCGACCTCGACCCCATGCGTCCACGCCTCGGCCACCGACGTCAGGAACCGTTGCAGCCCGCCGTCATCACGCCGCAACGACCCCACAGCAACTTCCTGCACACCAACAGTCAGCACCGGATGCGGACTGCACTCGATCAACACCCCATGCCCATCCCCCACCAACGCCCGGGTCGCCTGCTCAAACAACACCGGCCGACGCAAGCTCTCAAACCAATACCCACAATCCAACCCACTCGTATCGAACAACTCACCCGTCAGCGCCGAATAGAACGGGACTTGACCGGATCGCGGGGCCACCGGCGCAAGCAGCTCCAGGATCTCCTCACGCAAACCATCCACATCCGCCGAATGCGACGCGTAATCCACCGGTATCCGCCGAGCACGCACACCCGACGACTCCAGCTCCACCCGCCACTCATCCAACGCATCCGCCGGACCCGACACCACCACAGAACTCGGGCCGTTATAAGCCGCGATCCCCAACGGCCGCCCCTCAAGCCGCGCCCGCACCTCATCCGCCGACAACCCAACCGACACCATCCCGCCCACACCCGCAATACGCAGCAGAACACGACTACGCAAAGCCACCACCCGCGCGCCGTCCCGCAACGACAACGCACCCGCCACCACCGCAGCCGCAATCTCACCCTGCGAATGACCCACCACCGCATCCGGCGAAACACCATACGAACGCCACAGCTCGGCAAGCGACACCATCACCGCCCACAACACCGGCTGCACCACATCAACCCGATCCAACTCACCCCCACCACCACGCAGAACCTCAACCAGCGACCAATCCACAAACTCCGACAACGCCGCCGCACAGTCCTCAATGGATTTCACAAACACAGGCGACTGGTCCAGCAACTCCACCGCCATCCCGGCCCACTGCGAACCCTGCCCCGGAAAGACGAACACCACCTTCCCGCCACCGGCCCGGACCACAAGACCCTCACCCACCACCGCCCGATACTCAAACACCGACCGCGACGCCAGCGACCAGCCCACATCCACCGGATCGAGACCGGGACGCTCGGCCACGAACGCCGTCAACCGCTCAACCTGTTCGCGTACGCCCTCTTCGGTTTTCGCCGACACCACCCACGGCGCCGCGGCCTCAGACCGCCTCTCGGATGTTTCTGGTCCGTCCGGCGCTGCTTCCAGGACCACATGCGCGTTCGTACCGCTCACACCGAACGACGACACCGCCGACCGACACACCCGGTCCACATCGGGCCACGGCACCTGCGACGTCGCCAAAGACACCGCACCCGAAGACCAATCCACCTCCGGCGACGGCTCATCCACATGCAACGTCCGCGGCACCACCCCATGCCGCATCGCCAACACCATCTTGATCACACCAGCCACACCAGCAGCCGCCTGCGTATGACCGATATTCGACTTGATCGACCCCAACAGCAGCGGCCGATCCCGGTCCTGCCCGTACGTCGCCAGCAGCGCCTGGGCCTCGATCGGGTCACCCAACGTGGTACCCGTCCCGTGCGCCTCCACCACATCCACATCAGCCGGAGACAACCGCGCATTGGCCAGCGCCTGACGGATCACGCGCTGCTGCGAAGGACCGTTCGGAGCCGTCAAACCATTCGACGCGCCGTCCTGGTTGACCGCCGAACCCCGTACCAGAGCAAGCACTTCATGCCCGAGCCGTTCGGCGTCGGACAAGCGCTCCAAGAGCAACCACCCCGCACCCTCGCCCCACCCCGTACCATCCGCGCCCGCCGCGAAGGCCTTGCACCGGCCATCGGCCGAGAGGCCGCGCTGGCGGCTGAACTCGACGAACGTGTACGGCGTCGACATGACCGTGACCCCACCCGCGAGCGCCATCGAACACTCGCCTTGGCGCAGCGCCTGGGCTGCCAGATGCAACGCCACCAACGACGACGAACAGGCCGTGTCGACCGTCACCGCCGGACCTTCCAAGCCGAAGGTGTACGAGATCCGGCCCGAGGCGACGCTTCCGGTGTTGCCGATCCCGAGGTAGCCCTCGACACTCTCCGGGACCGCGGTCAGCCGGGAGGCGTAGTCCTGCCCGTTGCTGCCCACGAACACGCCCGTCCGGCTGCCGCGCAGCGACTCGGGGGCGAAGCCGGCGCGTTCGAATGCCTCCCACGCGGTCTCCAGCAGCACCCGTTGCTGCGGGTCCATGGCGACTGCTTCGCGCGAGCTGATGCCGAAGAAGGCCGCGTCGAAATCGCCGGCGTCGTGCAGGAAACCACCCTCGATCGCGTACGTCTTGCCCGCCGCCGCCGGATCGGGGTCGTAGAGCTCCTCGATGTCCCAGCCCCGGTCCGTCGGGAAGCCGGTGATCGCGTCGCCTCCGCTGGACAGCAGCTCCCACAGTTCCTCGGGCGTGCTCACCCCACCGGGGAAGCGGCAACTCATCGAAACCACGACGATCGGGTCGTCCTCGACGGCACCGGCGACAACCACCGGCGCGCTCAGGTCGACCCGGTTGCCCAGCAGTTCGGCCTCAAGGTGACCGGCGAGCGCCTGGGCGCTCGGATAGTCGAAGACCACCGTGGCCGGCAGCCGCAAGCCGGTGGCCTTGGCCAGCCGGTTGCGCAGCTCCACCGCGGTCAGCGAGTCGAACCCCAGTTCGCGGAACGCGCGCTCGGCGTCGACCGCGGCCGCCCCGGATCGCCCGAGCACCACGGCGGCGTGGGTACGGACCAGGTCGACCAGGAAGGCGGTGCGCTCGTCCCCGCTCATCACCGCCAGCGGCTCGACCGACCCCGCATCGGCTTTCCGCCGACGCGGTACGAGGCCGCGCAGTACCGGTGGCACATCGTCGTGGCCGCTTCGTAGGGCGGCCAGGTTCAGCCGCGCGGGGACAGTGTGCGCCCGCCCGGCCGCACACGCCGCGTCGAACAACGCCAGCGCCTCTTCGCCGGCCAGGGGCACCAGGCCCGCGCGCGCCAGCCGCCCGGTGCCGACGGCGTCCAGGTGCCCGCTGACCCCGCTGCGTTGCGCCCACAGCCCCCAGCCGAGCGACGCGGCCGGTAGTCCGAGCGCCCGGCGATGTCCGGCGAACGCGTCGAGGAAGGCGTTCGCCGCGGCGTAGTTGCCCTGTCCGGGCGCCCCGAACACCGCCGCGGACGAGGAGAAGGTGACGAACGCGGCGAGTTGGAGCCCCGCGGTCAGTTCGTGGAGGTTGACCACTGCGTCGACCTTCGGCCGCAGTACGGCGTCCAGCTGCGGCCCGGTCATCGATGCGAGGAGGCCGTCGTCCACGATGCCCGCGGCGTGGACCACGGCGGTCAGCGGATGCTCCGCCGGGATGTCCGCCAGCACCGCGGCCAGGGCTTCCCGGTCGGCCGCGTCGCAGGCGACCAGGGCGGCGTTGGCGCCCAACTCGGCCAGATCGGCGGCCAGTTGCCGGGCCCCGGGTGCCTGCGGCCCGCTGCGGCCGATCAACACCAGCTTCTTGATCCCGTACGCCGACACGAGATGCCGGGCGATCACCCCGCCGAGCGTGCCCGTGCCACCGGTGACCAGAACCGTGCCGCCCGGGTCCAAGCGAGGCCGGTCGCCGACGCCGGCGACGCGGGCCAGCCGAGGCACGAACACTTCGCCGCCCCGGAACGCCACCTGGGCCTCGCCGGCCGGGAGCGCGACCGTGCTGTTCCCGTCCCGGTCGGCCAGCCCGAACCGGCCCGGGTGCTCGGACTGAGCCGACCGGACCAGCCCCCACACGGCCGCACCGGCCAGATCCGAGACCTCCTCGCCGCCGCCGACCGCCACCGCGCCCCGGGTCACGAACACCAGCCGGGCCGCACTCAACCCCGGTTCGGCCAGCCACGCCTGGATCAGATCGAGCGCCTCGCGTACCGCCGCGTGTACAACCCCGGCGACCCCGTCGGACGTGTCCCAGGAGCGCTCGACCAGCACCACGTCCGGCTCGGCGTCCACCAGATCGGCAAAGCCGCCCGCCCCGAGCACAACCGTCTTCCCACCGTCCACCGGAGCCGCCGACACGGGCACCCAGCTCACCTCGAACAGCGAATCCGGCCGACCGCCGCCGAACTCGACTTCGGAGACCGGTCGTACCGTCACACGCTCCACCGAGGCGACCGGCCGACCCGCCCCGTCGGCGAACTCCACCGTGACCGTGTCCGGGCCGAGCCGGGTCAGCCGTACCCGGCCCACCGCCGCCTCACCGGCGTGCAGCCTGATTCCGCTGAAGGAATGCGGCAATCCCCCATCGGCCCCGAGCACCTGCAGCGCGGTGTCGAACAACATCGGGTGGAGGCCGTACCCAGAAGCGTCCTCACCCGGCAGTCGGACCTCCGCGTACAGCGTGTCCTCGCGCTGCCAGGCCCCGCTCAGACCTTGCCCGGCCGGTCCGTATTCGTGTCCCGCGCCGACCAACTCCGCAGACAACTCGTCGACGTCGAGGCGCACCGCACCGGCCGGCGGCCATTCGGCCATTCCGCTCGGCTCGGCCGACGCACCCGTCGTGAGGGCACCGGAAGCGTGCCGCGCCCACTCGCCTTCATCCGTACGGGCGTGCACGGTGAACGTCCGGCCACCCGCGGCGTCCGCTCCCGTGACGGCGACCTGCACCTGGCACGCACTCCGCTCGGGCAAGACCAGTGGCCGGTGCAGGATCAGCTCCTCGACTCGCTCGCAGCCGACCTCGTCCGCCGCCCGCAACACCAGCTCGACGAACGCCGTCGAGGGCAGCAGCCGCATACCGAGTACGACGTGATCCGCCGCCCAGGAAGGGCTCCGCGTCGACACCTTCCCGGTCAGGATCACCCCACCCGCATCCGGCAGCGACACGACGGTCGCCAGCAACGGATGGCCGACCTCACCCTCGCTCGCCTGCGGTGCCGCGTCTAGCCAGTACCGTTCCCGTTGGAACGCGTACGTCGGCAGCTCAACCCTGCGGCCGCCCGACACCAGCGCCTTCACGTCCACCGGTACGCCACGCTCGTAGAGCCGCCCGAGCGCGGCGACCGCCGCCCGGGGCTCGGCAACGTCCTTCCTCAACATCGCGAACGCCGCCGCGTCATCGTCCAGGCTCTCCTGGGCCATCGCCGCCAGCACACCGCCCGGCCCCACCTCCAACAACGTCCGCACACCCCGATTGCCCAGCTCCCGCACCCCATCCGCGAACCGCACCGTCGCCCGCACCTGCTCCACCCAGTACTCGGCATCCGCAGTCAGCAGCCCGCCCGTCACCGTCGACACGATGGGAATCTCGGGCGTGCGGAAGGTCAGCGACGACACCACTTCCCGCAACTCCGCCAGCATCGGCTCCATCAACGGCGAGTGGAACGCATGGCTCACCCGCAAACGCCGCGACTTCTCAAACCGTGCGGCGATCTCGACCACCGCGTCCTCATCCCCGGACACCACCACCGACGCCGGACCATTGACCGCCGCCAGTCCCACCCGATCCGTCAACCACGGCCTGACTTCGGCTTCAGACGCCTGAATCGACACCATCGCCCCACCCGAAGGAAGGGCCTGCATCAACCGGCCCCTCGCGGACACCAGCTTCGCCGCGTCCTCAAGAGACAACACCCCGGCCACATGAGCCGCCGCCACCTCACCGATGGAATGGCCAAGGAGGTAGTCCGGCTGCACACCCCACGACTCAAGAAGCCGGAAAAGCGCCACCTCCACCGCGAACAACGCCGGCTGCGCGAACCCGGTCTGATCCAGCGACTCTCCATCGACCCGCACAAGACCCGGCTCGAAGACCGCACACACCTCATCAAAAGCCGCCGCGAACACCGGAAACGCCGCATACAACTCCCGGCCCATACCCGAGATCTGACTGCCCTGACCGGTAAACATCAACGCCAGCCCACCACGCGCGACCGCCGCGACATCCACGTTTTCCAAGGCCGCCAGCAACGACTCCCGGTCTTCACCCACCACCACCGCGCGATAATCGAACGCAGTCCGGGACACCAGCGACCAACCCACATCCACCGGCTCCAACCCCGGCCGCTCCTCCACAAACGCCCTCAACCGCAACGCCTGCGCCCGCACCCCCGCCGCCGTCTTCGCCGACACCACCCACGGCACCACCGGCACCCTGAGACGCGCTTCCGACTCATCCGTCTTACCCGGAGCAGCCTCGAGCACCACATGCGCATTGGTACCGCTCACACCGAACGACGACACCGCCGACCGACACACCCGACCAACAACGGGCCAAGCAACCTGCGAAGTCGCCAAAGACACCGCACCCGAAGACCAGTCCACCTCCGGCGACGGCTCATCCACGTGCAACGTCCGCGGCACCACCCCATGCCGCATCGCCAGCACCATCTTGATCACACCAGCCACACCAGCAGCCGCCTGCGTATGACCGATATTCGACTTGATCGACCCGAGCAACAGCGGCTGATCCCGATCCTGGCCATAGGTCGCGAGCAAAGCCTGCGCCTCGATCGGGTCACCCAAACGCGTCCCCGTGCCATGCGCCTCGACCACATCAACATCAGCCGGAGACAACCCCGCATTGGCCAGCGCCTGACGAATCACCCGCTGCTGAGCAGGACCATTCGGCGCCGTCAAACCATTCGACGCACCATCCTGATTCACCGCCGAACCCCGCACCACAGCAAGCACTTCATGCCCGAGCCGTTCCGCATCGGACAGGCGCTCCAACAACAGCCAGCCGACGCCCTCCGACCAGCCCGTCCCATCGGCCGCACCCGAAAAGGATTTGCACCGGCCATCGGCCGCGAGGCCGCGCTGACGACTGAACTCCACGAACGAATACGGCGACGACATCACCGTCACCCCGCCCGCGAGCGCCATCGAACACTCGCCCTGCCGCAACGCCTGGGCGGCCAGATGCAGCGCCACCAGCGATGACGAGCAGGCCGTGTCCACCGTCACCGCCGGGCCCTCCAGGCCGAACGTGTACGAGACGCGGCCCGATGCGACGCTGGCCGAGCTGCCACTGGCCAGATAGCCTTCGACGCCCGACGCCACCCGGCCGAGCCGCAACGCGTAGTCCTGTCCGTTGCTGCCGACGAAAACCCCGGTTCGGCTCCCCCGCAACGATTCCGGGTCGATTCCCGCTTGCTCGAACGCCTCCCACGCCGTCTCCAACAGCAGACGCTGCTGCGGATCCATCGCCACAGCCTCGCGCGGGCTGATCCCGAAGAAACCGGCGTCGAAATCGCTCACGGCCTCGAGAAAGCCACCCGCGATCGAGTACGTCTTGCCCACTGCGTCGGGATCTGGATCGTAGAGTCCTTCGATTTCCCAGCCGCGATCGACAGGGAACGTGGAGATGACGTCGCCGTCGGATTCGAGGAGCTGCCATAGTTCCTCGGGGGTCGTCACACCGCCGGGGAAACGGCAACTCATCGACACGACGACGATCGGATCGGTGTCGGTTGCCGTGGCCGCGGCGACCGGAGCGGCGGGCTGGACGCCGAGCAGTTCGGTTTCGAGATGGTCGGCCAGCGCCTGCGCCGTCGGGTAGTCGAACACCACCGTGGCGGGCAACGGCAGGCCGGTGGCCGTACTCAATCGGTTGCGCAGTTCGACCGCGGTCAGCGAGTCGAACCCCAGGTCCCGGAAGGCTTTTCCGGAATCGATCGGGCCGGATCCGGGCCGTCCGAGCACTACCGCGGCGTGCGAACGGACCAGGCCGATCAGGAACTCGGCGCGCTCGGCGGCCGGCAGGTGCGCCAGGGTTCCGGTGCCGGTGCGGGAGCGACGGGCACGGCCGACCAGGGTGCTCAGCAGTGGCGGCACGTCGTCCCCGCCCCGGCGCAGGGCGGCAACGTTCAGGCGGATCGGGACGGTGTGGGCGTACGCGGAGGACCGGGCGGAGTCGAACAGCGCCAGACCTTCGTCGTTGCTCAGGGGTACCAGACCGGCCCGGGCCATCCGGTTCAGGTCCGTGTCCGCCAGGTGTCCGGTCACACCGCTGCGTTGCGCCCACAGGCCCCAGCTCAGCGCGGACGCGGGCCGCCCCGAAGCCTTCCGATGCTGAGCGAAGGCGTCCGCGAACGCGTTGGCGGCCGCGTAGTTGGCTTGCCCGGCGCCGCCGAAGACCGCGGCCGCCGAGGAGAACACCACGAAGGATGTGAGGTCGTCGCCGGCGGTGAGCTCGTGCAGGTTGAGGACCGCGTCCACCTTCGGGCGCAGGACGGCGTCCACGCGCTGCCTGGTCATCGAGGTGAGCAGGCCGTCGTCGGCGACGCCGGCGGTGTGGATGACGGCGGTCAGCGGGTGTTCGGCCGGGATGCCGCTCAGGACCTCGGCGAGCGCTTCCCGGTCGGCCGCGTCGCACGCCACCACCGTGGCTTCGGCCCCCATCCCGGCCAGCTCGGCGACCAGCTCGGAGGCGCCGTCCGCCACCGATCCCCGGCGGCTGGTCAGCAGCAGGTGCCGCGCGCCGTGCTCGGCGACCAGGTGCCGCGCGATCAGGGCGCCGAGCGTGCCCGTGCCCCCGGTGACGAGCACCGTGCCCCCGGGTTCGAGCAACGGCGGGGCCGCTCCGTCCGTACCGAGCCGTACGAGTCGGGGTACGAGCACGGAACCAGCGCGGACGGCCACTTGCTGCTCGCCGCTCGCCAACGCGGTCGGGAGCGCCGAGGTGTCGTCCCCGTCGAGGTCGACCAGGACGAACCGGCCCGGGTTCTCCGCCTGCGCGGACCGGACCAGGCCCCAGACCGCGGCGGCGGCCAGGTCGGTGATGTCCTCGTCGGCGCCGGTCGCCACGGCCCCGCGAGTCACGAACACGAGGCGCGATCCGGCCGACCGGGGCTCCGCCAGCCAGGACTGCAGGGTCTCCAGCCCTTCGGCGACCGCATCGTGTACGGCTTCGGCCGACCGGCCGTCGCCCGCCCGTACCGTCGTGATCTCTGGTTCGGCCATCGCGGCGGTCCGGCCGGCCGGTGCAGGGACCCAGTCGACCCGGAAGACCGAGTCCCGCCGACCGGGCGCGAGCAGTTCGGCCACCGGGCCCAGCACCACTCGTTCAACCGACGCGACCGGCTGCCCGAGCCCGTCGGCCACGTCGAGCGCCACCGTGTCCGGGTCCAGCGGCCTGATCCGTACGCGGACCGCTGTCGCGCCGGCGGCGTGCAACGTGACGCCCGCGAACGACTGTGCCGCTCGGGCCCCGAGCACGTGCAGGGCCGCTTCGAACAGCGCGGGATGCAGGCCGAATGCGGCGGCATCGTTCGTCGTCGGCTCGGGCAGGGCGGCCTCGGCGTACAGCGTGTCCCCGCTCTGCCAGGCCCCGGTCAGCCCTCGAAACGCAGGTCCCGGGGAGTACCCCGCCTCGGCGAGCTCGTCGTACAACCCCTCGACCTCGATCGGCACGGCCCCCGCAGGCGGCCACGCGACCATCATCGGCGGCTCCGGGGCCGCGTCCCGGACGAGCACCCCGGCGGCGTACCGGACCCACTCCTCGTCCTCGACCCTGGCGTGCACACTGAAAGCCCGATGCCCCGACCCGTCCGGCCCCCCGACCGCGACCTGAACCTGCACGCCCGCCCGCTCGGGCACCACCAGCGGCGCCTCGACCGCAAGCTCTTCCACGCGCTCGTACCCGACCTCGTCGCCCGCCCGCAAGGCCAGCTCGACGAGGGCCGCGGCGGGCATGACCACCTGACCGCCGGCCACGTTGCCGGTCAGCCACGGGTGGGTGCGCTGAGACACCCGGCCGGTCAGCAGCATGCCTTCCGCGTCGGCCAGGGAGACCGCCGCCCCGAGCAACGGATGGTTGGCCGCCCCCAGCCCGGCCGAGCCGACGTCACCCACGGCGGGTGCATCGTCCACCCAGTACCGTTCCCGTTGGAACGCGTACGTCGGCAGCTCGACCCTGCGCCCGCCCGCCAGCAACGCTTTCCAATCAACCCCGACACCACGCGCGTACGCCTTCCCCACCGCCCCAACCACCGCCAACGGCTCCGAACCGTCCTTGCGCAAGGTCGCGAACGCCGCCGCGTCATCGCCCAAACTCTCCTGGGCCATCGCCGCCAACACCCCGCCCGGCCCCACCTCCAGAAACGTCCGCACACCCCTCTCACCCAGCTCCCGCACCCCATCCGCGAACCGCACCGTCGCCCGCACCTGCTCCACCCAGTACTCGGCGTCCGCAGTCAGCAGCCCGCCGGTCACCGTCGACACGACCGGGATCTGCGGGGCGTGGAACCTCAGCGAGGACACCACTTCCCGGAACTCACCCAACATCGGCTCCATCAACGGCGAATGGAACGCGTGACTCACCCGCAAACGCCGCGACTTCTCAAACCGTGCGGCGATCTCGACCACCGCGTCCTCATCCCCGGACACCACCACCGACGCCGGACCATTGACCGCCGCCAGTCCCACCCGATCCGTCAACCACGGCCTGACTTCGGCTTCAGACGCCTGAATCGACACCATCGCCCCACCCGAAGGAAGGGCCTGCATCAACCGGCCCCTCGCGGACACCAGCTTCGCCGCGTCCTCAAGAGACAACACCCCGGCCACATGCGCCGCCGCCACCTCACCGATGGAATGACCCAGCAAGTAATCCGGCTGCACACCCCACGACTCAAGAAGCCGGAAAAGCGCCACCTCCACCGCGAACAACGCCGGCTGCGCGAACCCGGTCTGATCCAGCGACTCTCCATCGACCCGCACAAGACCCGGCTCGAAGACCGCACACACCTCATCAAACGCCGCCGCGAACACCGGAAACGCCGCATACAACTCCCGGCCCATACCCGAGATCTGACTGCCCTGACCGGTAAACATCAACGCCAGCCCACCACGCACGACCACCGCGACATCCACGCTTTCCAAGGCCGCCAGCAACGACTCCCGATCAGCGCCCACCACCACCGCGCGATAATCGAACGCAGTCCGGGACACCAGCGACCACCCCACATCCACCGGCTCCAACCCCGGCCGCTCCTCCACAAACGCCCTCAACCGATCGGCCTGCGCCCGCACCCCCGCCGCCGTCTTCGCCGACACCACCCACGGCACCACCGACCCATCCCGCTCGCCGAACATTTCCGATTCGCCAGGCCC
>NZ_JAGGLR010000046.1 GCF_017874715.1 Streptomyces iranensis
GCGTCCGGCGCATCCGGCGTGTCCGGCGCCGGTTCGTCCGGGGCGCCGGGTGGAGCCGGTGTACCCCGCGCAACTGGTGCGCCCGGTTCGTCCGGTGCGCCCGGCGCCGGTTCGCCCGGGGCGCCGCGTTCGGCCGGTACACCCGGCCCAGCCGGTACGCCCGGCGCAGCCCGTGCCGCCCGCACGGCCGGTGCGCCCCGTGTCGTCGCGCCTCGCCCGCCCGGCGATATCGACCCTCCTCCGAGCGACACCCTCCACACGCTCAATCTGCGCGCCCAGCGCGCCGCGAGCGCGGCGCCCGCCCGTCCTCGCTCGCTCCTCCCCCGTCTCGTCGTGATCGTCGACGACTTCGACGCGCTGGTGGCCCCGGCCCTCGGCAGCCCCGGTCGTCCGGCGTCCGGTTCGGTCGTCCGGGCGCTGGAGGCGATCGCCCGTGACGGCGACCGTCTCGGGGTGCATCTGGTCGTGGCGTCCGGCCGTCCGGACCGTACGGCGGACACGGCGGCCGTCGAGCGGGCCGCGCTGCGGATCGCCCTGGACGCGCGCCCGCTGAACACCGCGACGCCCGCACACGCGAGCGGCCCCGCACGCGCCGCCCACGCCACCCGCCCCACACACCCCGGCGAGCCCGAAAGGCCCGATACATCCCCCGCCGCATCGACACGCTCGGTCACCTCCGCCCCCACCGCCCCCGCCGCCGCAGCCGCCCCGGGCGGTGACCCGGCACCGGGCCGTGGGCGGCTGTTCCGCCCGGATGACGCCGCCGGAACGCCGTTTCAGGCGGGCCGGGTGACCGGACGGATACCGCGCACCGCGACCCAGCGGCCCACCGTCGTACCGCTGGAGTGGCGGCGGATGGGCGATCCGCCCGCTCGTCGGCCGCTGCGCGAGCTGGGGAACGGCCCCACCGACCTGGCACTTCTCGCCAGTGCGCTGCAGCGCGCCGCGCAGTCGGCGGACGCCCCCACCGCACCCGCGCTGATCTGACCGGCCCCGCTCGCCGCCGCCCGCGCCCCGCCCGATACCTGTCCGATACCTGTCCGATTCCCGCCCGATTCGCGCCCCGTTTCGCGCCCGTTTCGCGCCAGTTCCCGACCGCTGCCATCGCCCCTGGCCGAGCTTCCGAGCCGTTCCGGCCATCCTCCCGTCTGTCCCACCTGCCCCGTTTCACGGCCGACCCTTCATCACGGCCCGGTCACGATCCGTGAGTGAACGCCGGACGCAGTATTGCCACGTTCGGTGACCGGGCGTAGGACTACTCAGCACGGACACGGCCGCGCGGGGGCGGCCGGCATCGGAGGGAACACGGGGATGCACGTATCGCTTCCTGCGAAGCGTTCGACACGAGCCGCGGTGGCCCTGCTGGCGGCGGGAGCACTCATGCTCACCGCCGCGGGCTGCGGCGGCGACGACGGAGACACGGTCAGCGGCGGCCCACCGCCCAACACCGTGAAACTGCCGAATCTGAAAGGGCAGAAACTCCAGGTCACGGCGGTCTGGACGGGCACCGAGCAGGAGAACTTCACCAAGGTGCTCAAGGAGTTCGAGAAGCGCACCGGCGCCAAGGTCTCCTTCGTACCGAGCGGTGACGACATGGCGGGCTTCGTCGGCTCGAAGATCGCGGGTGGCGCTCCGCCGGATGTCGCGATGGTCGGACAGGTCGGCGTCATGCGCGAATTCGCCCAGAAGGGCTGGGCCAAACCGCTCGACGCCACCGCCAAGGCCGAGTTGACCAAGAACTTCGCCAAGGGCTGGCAGGATCTCGGCTCGTACGAGGGCAAGCCTTACGGGGTGTATTTCAAGGCCAGCAACAAATCCCTGCTCTGGTACAACACCTCCGCGTTCGACTACGCGGGCGCCAAGGTGCCCAAGACCTGGCAGCAATTCCTGGAGCAGGCCCAGCTGGTCTCCGACTCCGGCACCGACGCGGTCGCGATCGGCGGCCAGGACGGCTGGACGCTCACCGACTGGTTCGAGAACGTCTATCTCTCCCAGGCGGGCCCGGAGAAGTACGACCAGCTCGCCCAGCACAAGATCAAGTGGACCGATCCGTCGGTGAAGAAGGCGCTCGAGACGCTCGCCGAGCTCTGGGGCACCAAGGGCCTGGTCGCGGGCGGCCGGGGCGGCGCGCTCCAGACCGCGTTCCCGGACTCCGTCACCAAGGCGTTCGGCAACAAGTCCGAGCCGGACGCGGGCATGGTCTTCGAGGCCGACTTCGTCGCCGCCAACGTCGCCGACGCGGGCGCGGAGCTGGACCAGGACGCGAAGGTGTTCCCGTTCCCGGCGGTGGGCGACGACGCGCCGGTGGTGACCGGCGGCGACGTCGGCGTGGCGCTGAAGAACAGCAAGGCGGCGCAGGCGCTGCTCACCTTCCTCGCCTCGCCCGACGCCGGGACCATCTGGGCCCAGTCCGGCGGGTTCATCTCGGCGAACAAGAACGTCAAGTTCAGCGCCTATCCCAATGCCTCCATGCGCAAGATCGCACAGGCCCTGATCGCGGCGGGCAATGACTTCCGGTTCGACATGTCCGACCAGGCGCCCGCCTCCTTCGGCGGCAAGCCGGCACAGGGCGAGTGGAAAGCGCTCCAGGACTTTCTCAAGAACCCGAGGAATGTCGAAGGCATCCAGCGCCAGCTGGAGCGGGATGCCGCCAAGGCGTACAAGAACTGACGACTCGACCGGGAGAACCACATCATGTCGACCGCGACAGCGGACGGCGCGGCCACACCTGGCCGGGCGTCGTCCTCCCCACCGGCCAACCGGCCGAGCGCAAGCAAGCGGAAGAGCCTCATGGGCACCCGGCCCTGGCTGGCGGCGGTGTTCCTGCTGCCCGCCCTGGTGCTGCTCGGGGCGCTCGTCGTCTATCCGATCGCCTACTCCGTCTACCGGAGCTTCTTCGACGCCTCGGGCAATGGCTTCGTCGGCCTGGACAACTACCAGGAGATGTTCTCCGACGACGCCACCAAGACGGCCATCAAGAACAACGTCATCTGGCTGATCCTGGCCCCGACCGTCTCCACCGCCCTGGGCCTGATCTTCGCCGTGCTCACCGAGAGGATCCGCTGGGCCACCGCCTTCAAGCTGGTCGTCTTCATGCCGATGGCGATCTCGATGCTGGCGGCGGGCATCATCTTCCGGCTGGTCTACGAGCAGGACCCGGACAAGGGCGTGGCCAACGCCATGTGGGTGGGCGTGCATGACTCCTTCAGCGAGTCGCCGCCGTTCCCCGGCGCCCATCCGCGTCCCACCGCCGGGCTGACCGAGGCGTCGAACGGCTCATTCACCACCAAGGACGCCGTGCGCGCGGGCACGCCCGCCTCGCTGCCGCTGGTCGCGGCCAAGCGCGGGGACATCAGCGGGGCGCAGGACGCCAAGGCCGCCAAGGCCGAGCCCGGGAAGATCACCGGCACCGTCTGGTTCGACTTCACCCGGGGCGGCGGCGGCGAGCAGGGCACCATCGACAAGGGCGAGAAGGCGATGGCCGACCTCAGGGTGGAGGCGGTCAAGAACGGCAAGGTGGTCGCCAAGGCCACGACGGCGGCGGACGGCACGTACACCCTCCCCGCCAAGGCCGAGGGCGCCCAGCTGCGGCTGCCCGCCTGGAACTTCTCCGAGCCGTACAACGGCGTGGACTGGCTCGGCCCGTCCCTCGTCACCCCGGCCATCATCGGCGCGTACGTCTGGATCTGGGCCGGTTTCGCGATGGTGCTGATCGCGGCGGGGCTCGCGGGGGTGCCACGCGAGCTGATGGAGGCCGCGCGGATGGACGGCGCCAATGAGTGGCAGGTCTTCCGGCGGATCACGGTGCCGATGCTGGCGCCGGTGCTCTCGGTCGTCGTCGTCACGCTGATGATCAACGTGATGAAGATCTTCGACCTCGTCTACATCATCGCGCCCGGCCCCTCCCAGGACGACGCCAACGTCCTCGCCCTCCAGCTCTTCCAGTCGTCCTTCGGCACCGACGTCAACCAGGGCCTCGGCAGCGCGATCGCCGTGCTGCTGCTGTTGCTCGTGCTGCCCGTCATGTTCATCAACATCCGCCGGATCCGAAGGGAGAGCCGCCGATGACCAGCGCGGACACGGTCGTACAGGCGAAGCAGTCCCCGGTCGCGCGGATCGCCGCCCGCGCCGGCGGCGGGGCCCTGCGGGTCGTCCTGCTCCTGGTCGGCCTGTTGTGGCTGATGCCGACCGCCGGACTGCTGCTGTCCTCCCTGCGGGACCCGTCGGAGGTGGACCTCTCCGGCTGGTGGAAGGTCTTCACCGACCCCGGACAGCTCACCTTCAGCGGCTACGACAATCTGCTGGGCAACCAGCAGATCACCGACTCCCTCTGGACCACGCTCGCGATCACCGTCCCGGCGACCCTGCTGGTCGTCGTGATCGGCGCCCTGGCCGGTTACGCCTTCGCCTGGATGGACTTCCCCGGCCGCGACGTCTGGTTCCTCATCGTGGTCGGCCTGCTGGTGGTCCCGATCCAGGTGGCGCTGATCCCGGTGGCCAAGCTCTTCGGCGAGATCGGCATCTTCCAGACCACCACCGGCGTGGTCCTCTTCCACACCGCCTTCGGCCTCCCCTTCGCGATCTTCCTCCTCCGCAACTTCTTCGCGGAGATCCCCCGCGAGCTCCTGGAGGCCGCCCGCCTGGACGGCGCGGGCGAGCTACGGCTCTTCCTGCGCGTCGTCATGCCCCTCGGCGGCCCGGCCATCGCCTCGCTGGGCATCTTCCAGTTCCTCTGGGTCTGGAACGACATGCTGGTCGCCCTGATCTTCGCCGACAGCGGCAACCCCCCGATCACAGTCGCCCTCCAGCAGCAGGTCCGCCAGTTCGGCAACAACATCGACATCCTCGGCCCCGGCGCCTTCGTCTCGATGCTGATCCCGCTGGCGGTCTTCTTCGCCTTCCAGCGCCAGTTCGTGGCGGGGGTGATGGCGGGCGCGGTGAAGTAGCGCCCCCGAACGACGGGCGGCCCGGCACCCCATTCAGGGGGCACCGGGCCGCCCCTTTACACCTCACGACGCACCGCACTCCGCCCAGACTGTCTTACCAACGGGGATACGCCGGGTCGTCCCCCAGCGAGTGGCCAGCAGATCCACCAGGAGCAGCCCACGGCCCGATTCGTCATCGGCCGTCAGAGCCGACGGAATGGCCGGGAGACGGTCCTCGCGAGCGTCCGAGACCTCGATACGGATCGTCCGCGACGAGGGCGTGCAGGCGAGGCGGAGACGGAAGTCCCGCCCGGGTACGCGGCCGTGCCGTACGGCGTTCGAGGCCAGCTCCGCCACCAGCAGGGCCACCGTGCAGGACGCGTCCGACGCAGGCGGATAGCCCCACTCCTCCATCCGCCGCACGGCAAGCCGCCGGGCGAGGCGCGCGCCGCGCGGTGTAGCCGGGAACTGCTGGGTGAGCTCCCGGAGTTCGGGTTCGGGGTCCGGCGCCGTGGTCGTCTTCAGCACGGTGTTGTCCATTTCCGTCCGATCGATCTTCCGTACGATTCGCACCGTGTGCGCATCGTGACGTTCCGTGCTCAAGGATCGTGTCGTGGGTCTACGCTCGAAAGGCCATGACGCTTTACCTTTCAGGCCGTAAGGAACGGAAGTGATGTTTTGGCCAGAGAAGTTGATCCTCGCTCATCGATGGCGGCGCTCTTCGGATCCCGGGTCCGCAGACTGCGTACGGCCGCCGGTCTGACCCAGGCCGAGTTAGGCGCGCGCACGCATGTGGTCAGCACCCGGATCACCCAGATCGAGCGCGCGTCCGGGGCGAAACCGACGTTCGAGCTGGCCCGGACGCTCGACTCCGTCCTCGAGGCGGACAGCCTGCTCGTGGACATGTGGCCGTACGTCTACCGGGAGGCGTTCCCGGACTGGTCGCGGGCGTTCATGGCCTACTCGGAGCGGGCGGTGTCCATCAGGCAGTACGCGGCACATGTGGTGCCCGGTCTGTTGCAGACCGAGGACTACGCGCGGGCTGTCCTGCGCGTTGGTCTGTCTCTCACCAGCGACGAGCAGTTGGAAGACCGGGTGGACGCCAGGCTCAGACGACAACAACGCCTCACTTCACCCGACCGTCCTGAGCTGTGGGTCGTCCTGGACGAGGCGGTATTGCGGCGTCCGATCGGGGGCAGGGCCGTCATGCGGGAACAGTTGGCCAGGCTGCTGGACGCTGCCATGGACCCCCACATCACCGTGCAGGTACTGCCTTTCGACCAAGCGGAACACGACGTGATGGGCGGGTCCCTGACCGTGCTGACGTCCCCCGACGAAACGGAAGTGGCCTACACCGAAGGCGCCCACTACGGCCAACTCATCGAAGAACCAATGGACGTCAGGCGCTTGGCACTGTCCTACGATCGGCTGCGGGCAGCATCCCTGCCCCCGCTCATGTCGCTCGACATGATCCGGTCCGTGATGGAGGGCAACCACCGTGGAGCGAGTGTCCCGTCCCGATCTGAACGGCGCCGCGTGGCGCAAGAGCAGCTACAGCAACCAGGAGGGTGGCGACTGCGTAGAGGTGGCCGACGGCATACCCGGCGCCGTCCCCGTCCGTGACAGCAAGCGGCCCGACGGCCCCGCGCTGGTCTTCCCGTCAGGTTCCTGGGCCGCCTTCATCGATGAGCTGAACAGTTGGGAGCCTGGCTGTCCGAAATAGGCTCTTCGGCACACGGAACCTCCCCCGGGCACCGCACATCTTCCGGTGCGCAGGCGCGCACTGACTTCGCGCGCCGATTCGTATGCGAGGGGACCCAAAACTTCATGAACAGCAAGCTGACCGCCGTGGCCCTTGCGGCCCTCGTCGTCGCGGGGACTGCCGCTACGGCCATCCCGGCCTCGGCCGCCACCGCCAAGGCCGCGCCGACCCGCTGCCACACCGCCGACCTGAAGGCCGGTTTCGCCATGGGGGAGGACGCGAGACCGGAGATGGAGCAGACCGAGAAGCAAACCCAGGCGCACATCTGGTTCACCAACAAGAGCACGCGCACCTGCACCCTGTCCGGCTTCGCCGGTGTCGACATGATCGGCGCTCAGGGGACCGACGGCACCTGGTCGCTGGCGCGCTCCTCCGAGAAGCCCGAAAAGATGACCCTGGAGCCGGGAGACACGACGGACTTCAGCATCACCCTGCTCCCGGTGGCCGGGTCCACACCGCAGAAGGAGAAGTTCGTTCCGGCGAAGTTCCTGGTCACCCCGCCGAACGAGACGGAGCACTTCACCCTGAAGTGGCCGTTCGGCGGCCAGATCCTCAAGCAGGACGGCGCCACCCACCCGGCCACCTACCTCAACCCGGTCGGGCTGTAACCAAGCTGGACAGCCGCTGAGCTTCCCTTCAGCGTCGCTGGTGGCCACCGCGGAACCCCTCGGAGGGTGGCGCGGTGGCCACGTCCGACACGCGGCACGCCCGGCCTTGGGGCCGGTCAGCGCACCATTCGTCGCCACTCGCGAGTTGCCCGGCCGCACTCTCGTCGGCCCCGTCCTGGAGGCTCTGCCCGCGCAGCAGGAACCACGCCCCGACCGCCGTCGCGAGCAGCACCACCGCACCCACACCGCAGGCGATCCGCAGACCGTCCACGAATGCCTCCTGCGCCGAGGCGAGGAGCCCTGAGGCGAGGCCGGACGGCAGATGGGTGGCCGAATCCACCGCGCCGCCCAGTGACTCGTGGGCGGCGGCCTCCACATCCGCCGGCACGCCCGAGGGCGTGGCGAAGCCGCGGTAGACACCGGTGACAACGGAGCCGAGGAGGGCGATACCAAGCGCCGCGCCGAGCTCGTAGGCCGTCTCGGAAACGGCGGACGCGGCGCCCGCCTGCTCCTTGGGGACGCTGGAGAGGATCACATCCGCGGTGACCGTGAACGAGAAGCCCGCGCCGGCACCGACGACCAGCAGCACCGGGCCGAGCACCGGGAAGCCGGTGTGCGCGGTGAGGAAGACCAGCACGGCGAGCGCCACGCCGATGGCCGCGAGCCCTCCGGCCACGATCGCGCGGACGGAGTAGCGGCGGGCCGCCGCGCCCGCGACGAGCCCCGCCACCACGGCGCCGATGGCCGCGGGCAGTTCGGCGAGTCCCGCCTGAAGCGGTGTCCGCCCCTGGACCAGTTGCAGGAACTGCGACAGGAAGAAGACCAGACCGGACAGGCCCAGGATGGTGAGCAGGTCGGCCAGGACCGCACCCGAGAAGCCGCGGTGCCGGAACAGCCGCATGTCCAGCAGCGGTGCGGGGAGGGCGAGTTGGCGCCGGACGAACGCCAGCAGCGACAGGGCACCGGCAATACCGGCCGCGATCGCCATCGCACCGGTGTGGTGCGCGGCCATCTCCTTGACGCAGTAGACGATGCCGATCATGCCGACGAGGGAGAAGCCGACGCTGGGCAGATCCCAGGGGCCGGGGTCGGGGTTCTTCGACTCCGGCAGCAGTCTGACGCCGACGAGGACGAGGACAGCCATCACGGGCAGGTTGATGAGGAACACCGATCCCCACCAGAAGTGCTCCAGCAGGAATCCGCCGACAACCGGTCCGACCGCCGCGCCCGCCGATGCCGCGGCGCCCCAGATGCCGATGGCGACACTGCGCTCCTTCGGATCGAGGAAGAGGTTGCGGATGAGGGCGAGGGTCGACGGCATCAGTGTCGCGCCCGCGACTCCGAGCAGCGCACGGGTCGCGATCATCATCTCGGGCGAGGTGGCATACGCGGCCAGCAGCGACAGCGCGCCGAAGGCGGTGGCGCCGACAAGGAGCAGTTTCTTGCGGCCGATGCGGTCGCCGAGACTACCCATGGACACCAGCAGACCGGCGATGACGAACGAGTAGACATCGCCTATCCACAGCAGCTGATTGCCGGTCGGCTCCAGGTCCTCGCTGAGGTATGGCGTGGCAAGACCGAGGACGGTCGCGTCAACGGCCACGAGCAACACGGCGAGGATGAGCACCGACAGGGCAAGCCAGCGGCCCGGAATCCCCTTCACTTCTCCACAGTCCGAATCATCCCTCCGAGCAGCAGCTCGGAGACCATGTGACCCGCGTCCTTGGACGCGATCCTGCCTTCCTGGGCACTCCAGCCCGAGGCGGCGATGAGGGCGTACAGCGCCTCGGTCAGCCAGGCCGGCGTCAGATCGAGCCGGATCAGCCCCAGCTCCTGGCCGCGCCGGAACAGCGCACCCACATGTTCGTCGATGCGCTCCCAGCCCTCGTTCATGGCGGTGGACTCGAACAGCTGGTTCTCGCCGTAGAGGAAGGCCAGGAAGCCCGACACCGGAAGCGCCTCGGTGACCAGGCGCCGCACCGCGTCCACGGGGTCCCCCTCGTCGATCCGTGCAGCCGCGAGCCGTTCCTCGACAAGCTGCACGCCGAGTACGCCGAGCGCCTGGACGAGGGCGTCCCGTCCGGCGAAGTGCCGGTGCAGGGTGGCGCGGCTGATACCGGCGGACTTGGCGATCTCGTCCATGGAAGCCGTGGCCTTGCGGGCGAGCAGATCGGCGGCGGCATGCAGGACGTGTTCACGATCAACAGGCATGAGACGAGAGTAACCCATACGAGACATGAATGTCTCACACGGTACGATCGTGTGTTGATCGAGCCGAAGCGGCATGCTTGACTTCGAGCGCGCTCCAAGTCCTAGTTTCGGAGGTCTTCGTCAGGGCACTACCGCCCGGTCCGCCGGGCAGGAGGAGTATCCGCGCATGATCACCCGAACCACGCTCGGCTCGCCCGGTCTCACCGTCAGCGCGATGGGCCTGGGGTGCATGGGGATGAGCGAGAGCTATGGCGCCGCCGACTGGGACGGCGGCCTGGCCACCATCGGCCGGGCCCTGGAGCTGGGCATCACGTTCCTGGACACCGCCGACGCCTACGGCACCGGGCACAACGAGGTGCTGGTGGGCCGGGCCATCCACGGCCGCCGGGACCAGGTGCAGCTGGCCACCAAGTTCGGCATCGACCGCAGTGCCGGCGACCGGGCACGCCACATCCGCGGTGCCCGGGACTACGTGCTGCGCTCCTGCGACGCCTCGCTGCTGCGGCTGGGCGTCGAGGTGATCGACCTGTACTACGCCCACCGCCCGCCCCAGGACGTGGAGATCGAGGAGACCGTCGGGGCGATGGCCGAGCTGGTCGAGGCGGGCAAGGTCCGCCATCTGGGCCTGTCCGAGGTCGACGGCGAGCTGCTGCGCCGGGCGCACGCGGTGCACCCGATCACCGCGGTGCAGAGCGAGTACTCGCTGTGGACCCGCGACGTCGAGGCGGTCACCCCGGTGATGGCCGAGCTGGGGGTCGGGTTGGTGCCGTACTCGCCGCTGGGGCGGGGGTTCCTGACCGGCGCCCTGGACCGCTCCACACTGGGCGAGAAGGACTTCCGGCGCACCAACCCCCGCTTCGCCGGAGAGGCGGGCGAGGCCAACGAGAAGATCGCGCAGACCGTGCGCGAGGTGGCCGACCGGCTGGGTGCCACCCCGGCCCAGGTGGCGCTGGCCTGGGTGTACGCCCAGGCCGAGCGGCTCGGGGTGGCGGTGGCGACCATTCCGGGCACCCGCAGCCCGACCCGGCTGGAGCAGAACGCGGCCGCGCTGGAGCTCACCCTGGACGCCGAGGCGCTGGCCGCGCTGGACCCGCTGAGCGACCAGGTGACGGGCGAGCGCTACATCCCCGCGCACACCGCTGAGGTCGCTCGGGGTTAGCCGGTGGGCTCGACGCGCACGACGGCCAGCTCGACGACGTCGTTGACGTCGCGCCCACCAGTGACCTCGCCGGTCACGAACAGCCGGGGTCGGGTCAGGCGTCGCGTCGCTCCGCGGCCCGCTGGGACTCCTCGACGACGCGGCGCAGCGCCGCCACGTGTCTTTCGAGGGCGGCGCGTCCGGTCGGGGTGAGCGCGAGCCAGGTTCGGGGGCGTTTGCCCACGTAGCCCTTCTTCACCTCGACGTAGCCCCGGGTCTCGAGCGTGCTGACCTGCTTGGAGAGCGCGGAGGGCGACATTCCCACCGATTCGCGCACCCATCCGAACTCGGCCCATTCCACGCCCACCAGCAGCGACACGATCGACAGCCGCGTCGGGTCGAGCAGGGCGGTGTCGAAGTCAGCGGGATCCATAGGTGCCGCCGTCCAGGCCGCTCTTGCCGTCGCCTCGGAACGCCAGGGAGTTCATGGCTCGCTGCAGGTTGCGGCCGAAGAGGATGAGAGTGGCACCGATCACCGCGCCCACCACCGTCCCTGTGTACGGGAACGGCCCGTGCGGCAGAAAGCGTGTGGCGAGGAAGCAGATCACCGCCACGGCGACCATCACCAGTTGGGCCAGCCGTACGAAGCGCGGGGAGATTTCGTCCCTGCGCACGCGGGTGGGCCGGCCCAGGAGGGCGCCGCCCCGGGGGGTCCGCAGCATCACCATGTACACCAAGGAGAGTACGGCGATCGCCATGGAGATCCAGGAGCGCACATCGTCGCCGACGAAGTCGGGTGCCGCCATTTGGGCGAAGATCGCGACGCCGAACACGACGCTGACCCAGCGGGATTCCTGCTCCGAGGCGCGGGCTTGG
Source organism: Streptomyces iranensis (assembly GCF_017874715.1). Taxonomy (GTDB): domain Bacteria; phylum Actinomycetota; class Actinomycetes; order Streptomycetales; family Streptomycetaceae; genus Streptomyces; species Streptomyces iranensis. The sequence continues at coordinate 11,521 of NZ_JAGGLR010000046.1, forward strand.
TCGCGGCGCCGCTCGACGTCGCGCAGTGCGCGGGCGGCCTCGGCGGGCGGGGTCATACGCTCGGACATGGGGTACCTCCAGGTGGTGCTTGGCTACGCTCCAGCAGAACTAGTTTCCTGAGAGGAAACTAGTTTCTCTCAGAGGGGTAGTCAACCGGCAGGACAGTCATGTCCTGGACCTCATGAGGGCTGGCATTGGGCCGAACGGGGGGCTTTTGCGGGGGGCCTCGCCATGGCGTCGTCCCATTCGGTGGGCGTTCAGATGATGGTGTGAGGAACCATCCGTGCCGCTTCGACCGATGGGATCCGCCGTGCCCCGGTTCAGCGTCATCGTGCCCGCATACGAGGTCCAGCCGTATCTGAGTGACTGTCTGCGGTCCGTGCTGGAGCAGGACTTCACGGACCTGGAGCTGATCGCGGTCGATGACCACTCGCCGGACGCGTGTGGCGCGATCATCGATGAGGCTGCCGAACGGGACCCGCGGGTGCGGGCCGTGCACCTGGCGGAGAACGCGGGCCTCGGGCGGGCGCGGAACGCCGGGATCCGGCGGGCCACCGGGGACTATCTGCTCTTTCTCGACGGGGACGACACCCTCGCCCCCGGCTCGCTGCGCGCCATCGCCGACCGGCTGGCGCGGACCGGCGAGCCGCAGCTGCTGGTCTTCGACTACGCGCGGGTGGACTGGACGGGTGACGTCGTACGGAACGTCCGGGCCGAGCTGCTCCGGGAGGGGGATCCCGGACGCGTCCGGCAGGTCTTCCGGCTCGATCAGCGGCCGGAGCTGTTGCGGCTGCTGATGGTCGCCTGGAACAAGGCGTACCGCCGGGACTTCGTCCACGCGGAGGGCTTCGCCTTTCCGCCCGGGTTCTACGAGGACACGCCCTGGACCTTTCCCGTGCTGCTCAGCGCCCAGTCCATCGCCGTCCTGGACCGGGTGTGCGTCCACTACCGGCAGCGGCGGCGCGGCGGGATCCTGCGCACCACCAGCCGGCGCCACCTCGATGTGTTCGAGCAGTACGACCGGGTGTTCCGGTTTCTCGACGCCAGGCCCGAACTGGCCCACTGGCGCCCGGCGCTGTTCCGGCGGATGGTCGACCACCTCGGCGTGATCGCCGCCGCGCCGGACCGGCTGCCGGTGCGGGCCCGGACCGAGTTCTTCCGCCGGGCGGGTGCGCATCACCGCCGCTACCGGCCGCACGGCGCGGCCACCCCGCCGGGGCGCGCCCGGTGGCGGTGTCTGCTGCTGCGGCTGGGTGCCCGGTGGGCGTTTGAGCTGCTGCGGGGTGGCGATCGGGGGTGGCGGAGTGTCCACGAATGCGCCCGCGCGGCGTACGGGCAGGCGCGCGCCGCCGCGCTTTGGGCGCATTACCGGGTGCGGCTGTGCCTCCCTCTCGATCCCCGGCTCGCCGTCTTCGCCGCGTACTGGCACAAGGGCTACGCCTGTCATCCGGCGGCCATCGAGGCGAAGGCGCGCGAGCTGGTGCCGGGGGTGCGCACCGCCTGGATCACCACCCCCGAGTACGCCCACACCCTGCCGCCAGGGGTGCGACGGCTGCACCCCGGTTCGGCCGCGTACTGGACGGCGCTGGCCCGCGCCCGCTTCCTCGTCAACAACGTCAACTTCACGCCGGGGATGCGGAAGCGACCCGGACAGATCCATCTCCAGACCCACCACGGCACCCCGCTCAAGCACATGGGCCTGGATCTGCGGGACCGACCGGCCGCCGCCCGCGGCATGGACTTCGGCAAGCTGCTGGAGCGGGTGGACCGCTGGGACTACAGCCTCTCCGCCAACCGCCACACCACCCTGGTCTGGGAGCGGGTCTACCCCTCCGGCTACACCACGCTCCCCTACGGCTCGCCGCGCGACGACGTCTTCCAGCACGCCACCGAGGACGACGTGGCCCGGCTGCGCGCCCGGCTCGGCATCCCCGCGGGCAGCGTCGCCGTGCTGTACGCGCCGACCCACCGCGACTACCAGCGCCGCCCCGTGCCCCGGCTGAACCCGGAGCGGGTGGCCCGCGCGCTGGGGCCCGGGTTCACGCTGCTGGTCAGGCCGCACTACTTCCACGCTCCGGACGGGGCGATGGGGAGTGCGGGCCGCCGGGTGCTCGATGTCTCGGGGCACGGCCGGGTGGAGGAGCTGTGCCTGGCGGCCGACGCGCTGCTGACGGACTACTCGTCCATCATGTTCGACTACGCCAACCTCGACCGCCCCATCGTCATCCACGCCGACGACTGGGACGCCTATCGCGCCGCCCGCGGCACCTACTTCGACATCACCGCCGCCCCGCCCGGCCCGGTCTCCCGCACCGAGGACGAGCTGATCGCCCTCTTCACCACGGGCGCCTGGTGCGGTCCGCGCTCGGCCGCCCTGCGCGCCGCGTTCCGGGCCCGCTTCTGTCCGTACGACGACGGGCGAACGGCCGAACGCGTGGTGCGCCGGGTGTTCCTCGGCGAGCACCCCGAACTGCTGCCGCCCGTCGTCCCGCTCGCCGAGCGCCGTCCCGCCCCCGCCGCCGTACGCACCATCGCGCACGGTCCTGACCGGCCCGTCGAGGCCCGGACGGCGCCACGGGCCGGGGCCGTGCGCACCCCACCAGCCGCCTCACCCCCGCCCACACCCGCACCTCCGCCCACACCCGCACCCACACCCGCATCCGCATCCACACCCGCACCCGCACCCGCATCCACACCCGCACCCGCATCCGCCGCCTCACTCCCCCACCGGAGCCGCCCCACCAGCCCCCGCTAACCCCCGCGCCCCGCCCCACCCCGACTCGACGCGCCCCACCCCGCCTCGACGCGCCCCGTCCCGACGCCCCGACCCAGGACGCACGATGCCCCTCACCGCACCGCCCGCCGCCCCCCGCCCCTGGCTCGCCGACCCGCCGCCGCTGGTGCGCGGCTACCGGCGTACGGTCCCGCTGCCGCTGCGCCGCGCGGTCGTCTCCATGACCGGCCCCGGGCTGCGCCGGGCGGCCATGCGGGGCCTCGGCGGGCTGTCGGCCGCCTCCGGCACGCTGCGGCTGCGCCGGGCGCGGCGGCGGATGCGCCGGGCCGGACTGCTGGCCGGGTCCGGCCGGATGGTGATCGCCGACCGGCGGGGCGGCACCCTCGTGGCGACCCTGGCCCCCTCCCCCACCCCGCTGTTCGCGCGCGCCGAGAATCTGCGGCTGGTGTGCGAGGCCCTGGACCGGGCCCGGATCGACCACTTCGTGGTCCGCTGCTACAGCAACGTCGGCTCGGCCGTGGGCGTCCGGGCCGATCAGCGGGCCGAGGTGGTCAAGGCGCTGGCCGCGCTGTGCGCCGAGGAGGCCGGGTATGTCTCACCGCCCCCGCTGCGCGGCCACCCGGCGACCCCGCCCCGGCTCGGCGGTACGCGACGGTCCTGGCGGCGGCTGGCCGCCGCCCCCGTGGTCCGCTTCACCCGCTTCCACACCGGGCCGGGCGGACGGCTGGTCCTCGGCCCTGCGCACGGCTGCGACATCGAGTTCTGGGAGCCGGGCGGGCAGGACGAGGAACGGGTGCTCATCGCGCCGCGCTTCAACCGCACCACCGCGTCCGTACCGCTCGTGGGCGAGCCGGTGCGCGCCCCCGACCAGCTGTTCACCCGGCTCGCCCCGCCCATCGGCTGGCAGCCGGGGCCGCTGGTGCGCACCCGCCCGGAGTTCCTGACCCGGCTGCCGGACGAGGTCCGCTTCCCCATCGACGTCGTCTACACCTGGGTGGACGGCTCGGATCCGCAGTGGCAGCGGCGGCGGGCGGCCCTCGCGGGCACGGGCTACCACGCGCAGGCCGCCAATGCCGCCCGCTACGCCAACCGCGACGAACTGCGCTATTCGCTGCGCTCGCTGTACCTGTACGCCCCCTGGGTGCGCCACATCTACCTGGTGACCGACCGTCAGATGCCCGACTGGCTGGCCGAGTCACACCCAGGGGTCACCGTCGTGGACCACCACGACATCTTCGACGACCCCGATGTGCTGCCCACCTTCAACTCCCACGCCATCGAGACCCGGCTGCACCACATCGACGGACTCGCCGAGCACTTCCTCTACTTCAACGACGATGTCTTCCTCGGCTCGCCGGTGACTCCGCAGGACTTCTTCCTGGCCAACGGCGTCTCCAAGTTCTTCCCGTCCCGCGCGCTGATCCCGCTGACCCCCGTGGGCCCCGGCGACGTGCCCGTATCGGCGGCGGGCAAGAACAACCGGGCGCTGCTGGAGGAGCGGTTCGGCCCGGCCGTCACCCAGAAGATGAAGCACACCCCGCATGCCCTGCGCACCAGCGTGCTCGCCGAGATCGAGAAGGAGTTCCCCGACGCGGTCCGCGCGACCATGGCCAGCCGGGTGCGCTCGACGTCGGACATCTCCGTACCGTCCTCGCTCCACCACTACTACGCGTTCCTCACCGGGCGCGCGATCCCCGCCCATCTGCGCTACGACTACTTCGACCTGGCCCAGCCCACCATCCGCACCCGGCTGGCCAGACTGCTGCGGGCCCGCCACTGCCAGGCGTTCTGCCTCAACGACACGGTCTCCTCCGAGCACGACCTCGAAGACCAGCTGGCGTTGGTCCGCCCCTTCCTCGACGCCTACTTCCCCCTTCCCAGCCCGCTGGAGCGGGCCGTCACCCGACAGGAGACGCGGCAGCCATGCCCCTCGCCATCACCCTTCCCCTGAACCCGGACGTCCTCGAGGCGGGCGGGCCGTATCCACGGGCGCTCAATGTGCTCAGCCGCAAACAGACCGCCGTACAGCGGCAGTTGCGGCGCGCCGGGCTCGCGGGCTACGAGCCGACCACCCAGGCCACCTTGCTGGCCCTGGCCCAGCAGGCGCCCGAGGGCAGCGCGGTGTACGACATCGGCGCGCACATCGGGCTGTACTCGGCGCTGATCAGCGCGGTGTACGGGGACGGCGGGCGCGGGCCGCGGGCCATCGCCTTCGAACCGACCCCGGAGACGGCCGCGCTGTGCCGCCGGATCCGGGAGTGCAACCGGCTCGGCTTCGAGGTGCAGCAGACCGCGCTGGCCGATGAACCGGGCACCGCCGAGCTGTACTTCTCCCTCAAGTCGGAGTCTTCCAACTCGCTGAACCCGGCCCACCGCCGGCACACCGAGTCGGTCACGGTGCCGGTCACGACGGTCGACGCGTTCACCGGGGAGCGCGGTCTCGCGCCCCATCTGATCAAGATCGACGTGGAGACGCTGGAGGCGGCGGTGTTGCGCGGGTCGTACGACACGATCCGGCGCCACCGGCCGTGGATCGTGTGCGAACTGCTCCCCGGCGCCGACCACAACGCGCTGCGCACCGCCCTGGCGCCGCTGACCGCCATGGACTACGGCCTCCACCCGATCACCCCGGAGGCGCCCTGGCACCGCTACGACGAGACCACGTACCGGTCCGCGGTGAGCGGCCAGTGCCGCGACTGGCTGCTGGCGCCGCGGCCGCTGACGCCCGCCTTCCACCGGGTGGTGCGGCGGTGGCTGATCGCGATTCTGGCGTGCGACGAGACGACGAACATCATCACGACCGACAAGGCGTCCTTCCCCTACGGGTGGAACGCGCCGTACCGCTCGCCGCGGGGTGCGGTGCGGGTGCCCCGCACGGGCCCGCGCGGGGCGGGGCGCGTCCCGCTCACAGGTCTGCTGCGCCTGGCGGGCGCCGCCGCTCTGGCGCGCCGCGCCGTCGTCCCGGCCCGGCGGGCGCCCGGTGCGCAGGCCACGGGGAGCGGGGCGCTGCGGGGGTGAGTGGTGGGGCGGGGGCACGAGGGGTGGCTCTTCCCCACCCCGCCCCTTCCTGAAAGAGGGGGCTCCGCCCCCTCACCCCCGCCGGGGCTCCGCCCCGGACCCCGGAGCGGGTCACTGCGCGCGGGAGCGCTTACTGACGGCGCTGGCCCAGGATGCAGAACTCGTTGCCTTCGGGGTCCGCCAAGACGACCCACGACTGATCGCCCTGGCCGATGTCGACTCGCTGTGCGCCGTGCGCCACCAGACGAGCCACCTCGGCGTCCTGGTCATCGGGCCTGAAGTCGAGATGCAGTCGGCTCTTGGCCTTCTTGCTCTCATTGATCCGGACGAAGTCCAACCCTGGCACGCGATCCGGCTCCGGGCGGATCTCGAACTCGTCATCGGAGGAGTGGACCACGACCCAGCCGAGAGCCTCGGCCCACCACTGCCCCAGGGCCACCGGATCTTCCGAATGAACGATTACCTGTTCCCATTCCAAGGTCATCCGCAGAGCTTAGCGTTCAGTGCGCGGACCCCGCCCGCACATAGCGCTCCAGGCGGATACCGGGCAGGCACAGCGAGTACGCCAGCCGGAAGTGTCCCGTCAGCACGGCCGCCTTCGGGCCGCGTGTCTCCGGTTCATCGGCCGCGATCAGCCATGCCGAGCGTGCCCCGTTCAGCCGTCGCAGCAGCTCGGTGGGGCCGACGTCGACCCCGTAGAGCGTGCCGGAGGCCGGGCCCGGAGTGCTCAGCGCGATGTCGCGCAGCCCGGCGAGGGGGCGCGGATAGGCGATCGCGATCCGCCGTTCCTTGGGTGGGTCGTACAGCACGGGCTCACCCGGCCGGGTCAGCCGCCCCACCGCGGCGGACAGCGCCGCCAGGTCGTCCTGACGGCTCAACGGCTCCCGCTCCCGCTGGTGCAGCGGGAGCTGCCAGACGAACGCGCAGCCGACCGCGAGGACTCCGGCCGCGGCGACCACGGCGCGGCGGTGACCGGACACCGCCTCCGCCAGCCGGTCCACGCCCGCCGCGGCCAGTAGGGGGACGCCCGCCAGGGCGAAGAGGAGGTAGCGCTCGTGGAAGCAGGGGCGGTGGAGGGCCAGGGCGAAGAGGAGGACGGGCGGGACGCAGATCAGGGGCAGGGCCACCGCGGTCAGCGTCCGCCGGCGGGGGCGGACCACGGCGATCGCGGTCAGCAGGAGGTTGACGGCGAGGACGAGCGCGCTGGGGCCCGCGAACTCCTCGACCACCGCCCACAGCCGACCCGGCGTCGGATGGCGCATCCAGGCGATCTGCGCACTCTGCCGCCGGGCCACCAACGCCAGCGGCACCACCGCCCCCAGCGCCCCGGCCGCCGCGCTCCCCCAGCCCCACCACACGCGGCGCGGGGCGCGCGAGACGAGCAGGGTCAACGCGTGCGCGGCGAGCATGAGCACCGCGAACACGTGCAGCAGCGCGGTCGCGGCCACCACACCCCCGTACGCGGCCCAGCGCCACCCTGCCGCATGGCCCCTCGCCCCGGGCCCGCCCGGACCCGGCCCCGGCGCCAGGCGGGACGCGTCGCCGCGGACCGGTACGGCCGAACGGACCCGGGTGGCCGACGCCGTCCCGGGGGCGGGGACCGGGGCGGGCGTTGGTGTGGGGGCCGCACCCGGCGCGGGACCGGGCGCGAGGGCCGGATCCCGCGCGGGCCGGTCCGCCCGGTCGGCCGTCCGGCTGTCCGCCCGGTCGCCCGCCCGGCTGTCCGTACGGCTGGCCGCCCCACCGCCCGTCCAGCTGCCCCCTCGGCTCTTCCCCGGCGCCAGCCCGGCCGCGCCCACCAGCAGGTACGTCGCCCCCGCCGCGCTCGCCGCGACCAGGGCGTAGGAGCGGCCCTCCTGGGCGTAGTGGGTGACCACGGGCGTGGTCGCGTAGAGCAGTCCGGCCCACAGGCCCACCCGGGGGCGGGCGAGGCGGCAGCCCAGGGCCGCGACGAGGGCGGTGGCGGCCATGGCGGCGAGCACCGAGAGCAGACGCATGGTCACCTCGGAGGGCCGCAGGGCCAGGACCGGGTGCATCAGGAGGTAGTAGAGCCCGTGGACGGCGTCCACCGTGCCGAGCGCGTCGCGGATCTGAGGGAGGGTCCGCCGGGCCATCTGGTACGTCGCGGACTCATCGCGCCACATCGTGCCCCGGTCCAGGCCCCACAGCCCCAGCCCGAGCATGACGGTCGTCGGGAGCACGATCGCCGCCCGCTTGGAGATTCCGCGCTTCCCCAACGCTCAGCCTCACTCTCACTCACGACAGCAAAAGGCATAAATACGACTATTCGCCTACAGTGTGCAATCAGGACGACTCATCCGCCGCGAAGGGCACGCGTCATGAACCGCCTCGGTATCGAAAGCCCCCGCGGTCTCGTGGCCTTCGCCACGCTGACCGGGTGTCTGGTGACCATGGCGGTGGCGGCGCTCACCGGGGCCGGAGGGGTCTTCGCGGCCGCCGGGCTGGCCGGATGCGGCTGTGAGCTGCTGCTGCACCGCACCGCGCCGGGGTTGATGACCCGTCTGGGGCGGCTCCACATGGGCGCCACGTCACGCTTCGAGTTCCGCTGCGTGCTGCTGCTCCTGCTGCTCGGCCGACTCCATGTCACCGGGCCCATCGGACTGGCCGCGGCCATGACGCTGGTGCTGTGTCTGCTCGCCGGGCAGGCCCTGCACGCCGCGCTCACCACCCTCATCCGGCGCCGCCGCGCCCTCGCGGTCGCGGCCCGCAACATCGATCTGCGCCGACTGGGCATCAGCGACCGGCCGCCCCGCAGACTCACCGAATGGCCCGGTCAGCGGATCCTGGTCTACGAGCTGTCCGCCCTGCTCGGGCTCACCGCTTCGCTGACGACCGGTGACGCCCGCTGGGTGGTGGCGGCGCTCACCCTCGCCGCCGGTTCCTCCCTGATCACGGTGGTGGCGCTCGTTCCGTACCTGGTCCGGGCCGCCCGCCGGCTGCCCGGCGCCGCCGAGGTACTGGCCGAGGTGGACGCCTGGCTGATCCAGCACCGTCCCCGTACGGTGCTCTACTTCTCCGGCCCGCGCGACCGCGCCGACCAGGTCACCCGATGGCTGGGGCCCGTGGCCGCGCTGCACACCCCATCCCTGGTCATCCTGCGCGAACGGGAACTGCTGGAGGCCCTGGAACCGACCCCGCTGCCGGTGCTGTGCGTGCCGAGCGCCGCCCATCTGTCGCAGCTGGACCTGAGCGGGGTGCGGGTCGCGCTCTACCCCGCCAACACCAGCCGGAACATCCACCTGCTGCGGATCCCCACCATGCAGCACGTCTTCCTGGCCCCCGGCGACGGCGACGAGACCGCCGCCGTCGATCCGTACAGCAAGGTCTACGACCAGGTGTGGGTGGCGGGCGAGGCGGGGCGCCGCCGCCATGTGCGGGCCGCGGTCGGTGTCGAGGAGGCCGACATCGTGGAGATCGGCCGCCCTCAGCTCGACGGCCTGCGCGTCGCGGGAGCCGGCCGTGCCCCCGCGCCGACGCCCACGGCCACGCCCCTGCCCACCGTGCTGTACGCGCCCACCCGTGACCTCGCGGCGGGTGAGCCGATCGTACGAGCGCTGCTGGAGAGCGAGCGCCCGGTCCGGGTGCTCTACCGGCCGCATCCGCCCACCCGCCCCCGCTCCCCCGAGGACCACGCTGCCCACCGCCGTATCGTCGCCCTGATCCAGGCCGCGAACGAGCGGCGCGCCGCGGAGGCCCTCGCGGCGAACGCCCTCGGCAAGGGCACCTTCGCCGCCGACGCCCTCAGTGCGGACGCCCTCGCCGCCGAAGCCCTCGGCGGGGACGCCGTAACCCCGGACGCCTTCGGCGAAGGGCCCGACGACGCCCAGGCCCCGGATACCGACGACCCGCACACCGACACCCCGCACACCGAAGCCCTCCGTACCGAAGCCGCCCGCCACCGCGCCGAGTTGACCAAGCGCATCGCCGCGCTCGAGGCCCGGCTGCGCCGGGCGGACGCCGACGAGGCCATGCTCACCAGAGACCGCGCCGCACCCGATCCGGCCCTGCTCACCGAGGCCGAGGGGCTGCGCCGGGAGTGGCACCAGGCCCACTGGGCGGCCTCACCGCCCTGGCTCCACCAGGTGATCGAGGGGAACGCCCCCACCCTCCACTCCTGCTTCGACCAGGCCGATCTGCTGATCGGCGACCCCTCCGACGTGGTCGGCGACTTCCTCGTCACCCTCAAGCCGTACGCCCTCACCGCCCCGGCGGGGCTCGGCGAGGAGGAGTTCCGGCGGCGACACGTCATGGCCAGAGCGGCCTATCCACTCGGTCCCGGGGCATCAGGAATGCAGAACCTCCTGCGCCCGCTCTTCGACCCCTCCCTCGACGAGCTGCGCACCGCCCGCCGCGAGGTGAAGGAGTTTCTCCTCGGCCCCGCCACACCACCGTCCATCCAGCGCTTCACCGACGCCGTCGACGCGCTCGCCGAGAAGGGAGAGGCGGTCGTCCGGCTGCGCGACCTCCACCCGGCCCCGCCGCCCGGCGCCGGACGCTGGTCCATCACCCGGTAGCAAGACATCCCACACGTACGGCACCCGGCAACACGACACCCCACATCCACGTCACCCGGTAGCAGCACTTCCCACACCCGGACCTCACCCCAGGCCCTCACCATGAGCTTCCACCCCCGGCCCTGTCCCCGGCCCTGTCCCCAGGCCCCGTCCCAGGAGCCCCCCTCTCACGCCCCCTGAGCCCCCCGCACACCTTCCGGAGCCAGCATGCCGCGCAATCACCGCCCCGGCCCGCCTCCCCGTGTCAGCGTGATCGTCCCCGCCCGTGACGCCATGCCCGGAATCACCCGGGCCGTCACCTCCGCCATGGAGCAGACCCTCGGGCTCAGCCGCCTCGACATCATCGCCGTCGACGACGGATCGACCGACGGCACAGCGGAGGAACTGGACCGGCTCGCCGCCGACTGTCCCTCGCTCCATGTGGTCCGCGACCCCCACCCCTGCCACGGCGGCGCCGGCGGCCCCCGCAACACCGGACTGGCCCGCGCCACCGGCGACTTCGTCTTCTTCCTGGACGCCGACGCCCGGCTCGCACCCGACGCGCTGCGCCGCATGGTCGCGATGGCCGACCAGAACGGCACCGACGTGGTCCTGGGCAAGATGGTCTCCCCGGACGGGCGCGGCGTCCCCAAGGCGGTCTTCCGCCACAACCAGCTGCGCACCGACGTCCACAGCTCCCACGCCTACGCCAGCCTGGAGCCCTGCAAGCTGTTCCGCCGTTCCCTGATCGAGCGGCTGCGGCTGCGCTTCCCCGCCCACGTCCGCCACGGCGAGGGCAAGCCGTTCACCGCGGCCGCCTATCTCAACGCCTCCGGGATCTCCGTCGTCGCCGACTACGACTGCTACCACCTGGGCCCGAACCGGGGCCGCGCCGCCCCCGGTCTCGCCGAGCGCGTCGAGGCCATGCGGCCGCTGTTCGAGACCGCCGCCCGGCACACCCGGACCGGCGCCCGCCGCGACGCGGTGATGCGCCACCACATCCGGCGCGAGCTGTGCCCGGCCCTGCGCGCGCTGCCGCGCGAGGACGAGACCGAGGTCCGCGAGCGGTTCCTGCCCGAGCTGCGCCGGTGGGCGCTGGCCCACTGCTCCGACGCGCTCTTCCCCACCCTCACCGCGCCCGAGCGGCTGATGGTCCATCTGCTGCGCACCGGCCGCTTCGAGGATCTGCTGTCCGTCGTGCGCAACACCAAGCGGGACGCCCGGTGCGGCCATCTGGTCGAGAAGGGCAGCGTCTACTGGCTGCACCCCTTCTTCCGCGACCCCGACGCCGAGGTCCCCGACGCCTGCTTCGACGTGACCGACCGGCTGCCGGTCCGTCACCACCTCGCGGGCGCCGGCTGGCACGGCCGCAGCACCCTGCGGGTGCGCGGCCGGGCGGCCATCGACGGGCTGGCGGCCGACCGCGAGGAGGACCGCGCCGAGCTGGTGCTGCGCCGCCGCGAGGCGCGGGACGAGGTGCGGATCCCGGTGGACGCCACGGCGGAGGACGACCCCGCGCGGTTCGAGGCGGACGTGGACATCGCCACCGCCGACGGCGGCACCGCGCTGCGCCCCGGGGTCTGGGACGTCTTCCTCGACGTCCGCGCCCAGGGCATCAGCCGCACCGTACGGTTCGGCAACCGCCATGACGACCTGCTCGACATCGGCACCGCGCGCCGGGTGGTGGCCGCCGGGCCCGGGTTGCGCGCCCGGGTCACGCCGTACTTCACCAGCCCGTACCGCAACCTCTCCCTGGACATCGGCCCGGCCCCGCGCGGGGCGCCCTGCGAGGTGACGGAGGCCGTGTGGCACCCGTCGGACAAGGGCACCCTCGTCGTCGCCGGACGGTTGCTGCCGCCCGGCACCCCGGCGCGCGGGCGGGTGCTGCGGCTGCGCGCCGAGCACACCGACGGACGGGTCCACGACCATCCGGTGCGGTTCGCCGCGGGGCATCCGGCGGGCGCCTTCACCGCCCGGCTGCCGGTGCGGGACCTGGGCCGCGGCCGGTGGACGGTGACGCTGGCCGTCGTCGCCCCCGGCGACGCCCAGAGCCCCGGGCGCGCGGCGCCCGCCGCGCCCGTGCCGCCGCCCGCCCGGCTGCCCGGCGCCCGCTGGGTGCGGCGCGGCCGGCCGTACTACGCCAAGCCGCTCACCGGGCGCGGCGAGGTGACCCTGGAGCTGCGGGTGGCCCCGGTCCGGCTGCTCGCCGCCGTACGCAACCGGCTGGGCCTGAACTGACCGGCGCCCGCGGCAGGCTGTTCCCCCACCCGCCCCTTGATTTCAGCCCGTCCGGCGTTTGAGGACACGCCCGAAGGGCGTCCGGGGTCCAGGGGCCGAAGCCCCTGGTAACGGGAAGGGGCGGGTAGGGGAATCTGCCACGCTCACCGCCCCAGCCGCCGCCGCACCCCCGTGACGACCTTGAGCGGAGCCACCTCCAGGCCCAGGGCCCGCGCCGGGCCCAGGGCCACCGGCTTGGCGTAGTACGGACGGCAGCCGAAGCGGAGCCAGCGGGTGGCGGCCAGCCGGTCGAAGTACGGCACGATCGCGGTGCGGCGCGGCGCGTCCTCCCCGGGTCCCTCCATGATCAGCGTCAGCGTCCAGCAGCCCTCGACCAGGCGGCCGATCGGCAGCCTGGCGGTGAAGACGGTCGCGGAGCCGCCCTGCTCAGTGCGCACCGGCACCTCGTACACCGCGCCCGCCCCCGTCTCGGCCCGCAGCCGCAGCGCCCCGCCGTCCCGCTCCGCCTCCTCGGTCAGCCGTCCGCCGACCAGCAGGGTGCTGCGGGTGCGCCAGATGGTCCGGAGCACCTGGCAGGGCGGGTCGAGGGGATGGGCCACCTCGCCGACGTCGAGCGAGAGATTGCCGTACGGGGTGAAGTACGGCACCACCGTCACCGGACCCTGGGAGGTGGTGACGCGGCGCCGGGTGGGATGGGTGACCTCACCGCCCTCGCGGCGGTTGCCGAACCGCACCGTACGGCTGACGCCCTGGGCGCGGACGTCCAGGTAGATGTTCCACAGCCCCCGCTCCAGCGGGGCCCCGCCGTCCGCGGTGGCCGGGTCGATCTCGGCAGTGAAGCCCGCCATCTCGTACCGCCGCCCCTCGCCCGGCAGCGGATGGGCGGACAGGCACGGCGTGGTGGGCAGCCGGATCTCGGGGCGGTCGGCCCGGTACTTGCGCAGCACGATCTCGGTGGCCGGGTCGAGGGAGTCCACGTCCTCGACGTACGCGTGCCCGGCCAGCCGCAGCACCCCACCGTGCCAGCTCGCCGCCTCCAGGTGGTGCCGGACCGGCAGCCGGTCGGTCACGTCGAAGCAGATGTCGGGGACGGCGGCGGCATGGTCCCGGAAGAAGGGGTGCAGCCAGTAGACCCGGCCCTTGTCGACGAGATGGCCGCGCCGCTCGTCCGCTCCGGCGTTCCTGGCCACGGTCAGCACATCGTCGAAGCGGTCGGCGCGCAGCAGATGGATCAGCAGCCGGTCGGGGGCGCCGAGCCGTGCGAAGAGGGCGTCGGTCACCCAGGTGCTCGCCCAGTGCCGGAACTCGGGGAAGAACCGCTCCCGCGCGTCCTGTTCGCTCTCGCGGGGCAGCAGGGCGCGCAGCGGACCGCACAGCTCCCACTCCACATGGCGGCGCATGATCTGGTCCCGGCGCGGGCCCGGTTCCAGATAGCGGGCCACGGTCTCGAAGCACAGCCGGGTGCCGTCCATGCGGTGGGCGAGGTCGGCGGCGGTGAGGGTGAGGTTGGTGCGGTTCTCGCGGTAGCGGACGTAGTAGCAGTCGTAGTCGGCGACCACGGAGATACCGGAGGCGTTGAGGTAGGCGGCCGCGGTGAACGGCTTGTCCTCGCAGTTGCGGTAGGGCGGGAAGCGCAGGTGCAGCCGCTCGATGAGGGAGCGGCGGAACAGCTTCCACGGGCCCAGGGTCAGATAGGCGTGGGAGGAGAAGATGTCCGTACGGGGCTGATTGCGCTGGAAGACGGCCCGGGGCACGGCCCGCCCGCCCACCGAGGCGATCTTGCCGAGGACGATGTCGGTGCCGTGGGCGTCGGCCATGGCGACCATGCGGCGCAGCGCGTCCGGGCCCAGATAGTCGTCGGAGTCGAGGAAGAAGACGAAGTCGCCCCGGGCGTGGTCAAGGCCGGTGTTGCGGGGGACGCCCGCGCAGCCGGAGTTCTCCTGGTGGACGACGTGGAGTGCGGGGCAGGTGCGGGCGAGCCGCTCCAGCTCCTCGCCGGTGCCGTCGGTCGAACCGTCGTCCACCGCGATGATCTCGACCCGGTCCGGGCCCAGGGTCTGGTCCATCGCGGAGGTGACGGCCCGGGTCAGCTCCGGCAGGGCGTTGTAGGCGGGGATGATCACACTGACACGAGGTCGGGACAGAGCGGGCATGACGGCCTCCTGACTCCGGGCTCTCGACGGGTCGGGGTCGGGGACACACCGCGGATCGGGCACACGGCGGATCGGGGACACACAGCAGGTCGGGGACACACGGCAGGTCGGGGACACTCGGCGGACCGCCGGATCACGCGGCGGATCGGTCACTCGGCGGTGAGAACGCCACCGCGCGGCCCGGCCGGGGCGCTGTCCGCCAGGGGCCGCGTCTGTGGCGTGGGGGCGAGCGGGAGCGCGATGTCCTGGCCCAGCATCAGGGCCCGCACCACCCGCTCGGCCGCGTGGCCGTCGTCGAACCGGCAGAAGCGGGCCCGGAACGCGGTCCGCAGCGCGGTCGCGTCCGCGTCGCACCAGCGGCCCTCGCGGAAGACCTCGACCAGCTCCCGCTCGCTGCGGGCGACGGCCCCCGGGGTCTCGCCGGGGGACCCCGAGAGCAGGTCGAAGTAGACGCCGCGGGAGGAGCGGTAGATGTCCCAGTCGTCGGCGTAGATCACGACGGGCCGGTCCAGCACGGCGTAGTCGAACATCATCGACGAGTAGTCGGTGATCAGCGCGTCGGCCGCCAGGCACAGCTCCTCCACCGACCGGTGGCGCGAGACGTCGATCACCGGCCCGGCCTCCTGGAGCCGGGCCAGCTCGTCATCCGGCCGGTAGGAGTAGTGGGCCCGCACCAACAGCGTCGTCTCCGGGCCGAGTTCGCGGCCGAGCCGCTCCAGGTCCAGCCGGGGGGTGAACCCCTTCTGGTAGTCGCGGAGGGTGGGCGCGTAGAGGAGGGCGGTGTTCCCGGCCGGGATTCCCAGCTCCGCACGGATCCGCCGGATGTCCTCCTCGGTCGCGGTGAAGAAGACGTCATTGCGCGGATATCCGTACTCCAGCAGCCGGTACCCGGCGGGGTAGACCCGCTCCCAGATCTGGCTGGAGTGCGGATTGGAGGAGAGGGCGAAGTCCCAGCGGTCGATGCGCTTGAGCAGATTGCCGAAGCTCATCCCGCCCGCGGCGGCGGGATAGCGCTGCTGGTCCAGGCCCATGCATTTGAGCGGGGTGCCGTGGAAGGTCTGCAGATGCACCGTGCCCGGCCGCTTCACCACCTCATTGGGGAAGTTGACATTGTTGATGAGGTATTTCGCGCGGGCCACCGTGCGGTAGAAGTCGCGGGTGCCGGTGACGACGTAGTCGACGCCTTCCGGAAGGGTCTCGATCTCCGACTTCTTGACCGCCCACACCCCGTGGACCTCCGGTGCCAGCTCCCGCGCCCTGTGGTAGATCGCCCCCGGATTGCACAGCACCCCCCGGCCCCAGTACGCGGAGTAGACGGCCAGCTGGGGGTCAACGGGCCGCTGCCGGTGCAGCCGGTACAGGCCCTGCTTGGCGCGCGCCGCCAGCGGCGGCCGGACGGTCCGGCGCAGCTTACGGGCCCCGGCGGCCGCCCGTACGGCCAGTTCGTGCTCGCGGTAGCGGAGGAAGGAGCCCGACGCCAGCGCCTCGAAGCGCCAACGGCCCTCGACCGGCATGGTGAACCCGGCCGGGAGATGGGCGCGGTACCACTCGGCGGCGCGGGCGAAGAAGCGCGGCCGGTCCGCCGTAGCCACCCGGGACGTCCGGTCCAGGCAGAACAGGAAATGCGATACGGCCCGCTCGAAGAGCAGCGGGCGCAGCGGATCCAGCTGCGGCCGGTCGTCGAGGAAGTCGAAGAGCCGGGCGTACTGCTGGAAGATGATGAAGTGCTTCTCGCCGGGGCTTCCCGTACTGGCCCCGACCCGCCGCTGCCGGTATTCCAGGCCCACCAGGTCCACACAGGCTATTCGCCGCGCGGTGAGCATCGTCTTGTACGAGAGCAGCGCGTCCTCGTAGATGCCCTCGCTGAACGCGAAGCCGTGGCGGAGGTAGAAATCCCGGTGGTAGACGCGATTGGACGACATCGCGAACAGCCGCAGGAATTCCGGGCGTTCGACGGCGGCGAAGACATCGGTGCCCGCCGAGGCCAGCAGTTCCCCGAAGAGGCTGGGGGCCCGGCGCTCCGACCAGTAGGTGCGCACATGGTTGAAGTAGAGGATCTCCGGGTCGTGGGTGAGGGCGAGCCGGTCGGCGAGTCCCTGGAGGGTGCCCGGGGCGAGGGTGTCATCGCCGTCCAGGAAGAGCAGATAGTCCCCGCCCGCCCGCTCCACCCCGGCGTTACGGGCCCGGCCAGGGCCGGAGTTGACCCGCTGGTGCACGGGCACGACCCGGCTGTCGCGCGCCGCGTACGCGTCGATGATCGCGCCGCAGTGGTCCGGTGAGCGGTCGTCCACGGCGACCACCTCGAGGTCGGGATACGACTGCGTCAGCACGGAGTCCAGGCAGGCACTCAGATAGCCCTGGACGCGATAGGCGGCGATGACGATGGTGAAGCGGGGCATAAGGCTCCTCGGGACGCGGTGGCGGTTCGAGGCGCGAAGCACTCACTGACCACCCACGCTAGGTGGGTTCGTCCCGGTATGCCCGCTCGGTCGTTGGAGGGGCGCCCAAGCGGGTGACAAACGCCCCCGGCGGACATGAAGTCCACCGGGGGCGCGTCGAGCTGCTTTTTGAGAACTCGGTTCTCCCCCAGCTACCGCTGGGAGGTGCCCCCTGTCGACGGTCGACCGTGCTCGGCCCCTCGTTCCTCGGGGCCTGCGCGCGCTCTCCCTTACGACAGCGACGCGCCCCTTTGGCTCACTCGCGGCCGACCGGGTCAGCTGTGGGTGCGCAGCAGCGTCCGCATCGTCCGCATCGCGACCGACAGATTGGCCAGGTCGAAGGTCTCCGACGACTGGATCTCATCGAGCGTGGTGCGGGCCCGCTGCAGGAGCGCGGCGTTCTTCTCCTCCCACGCCTTGAAGCGCTGCTCGGGCGTGGAGCCCCCGTTGCCCACCGACAGCACATCGGCGGTCAGGGCGGCATGGGCCGCGTACAGGTCCTCGCGGATGGAGACCCGGGCCATGGACTGCCACCGGTCCGCGCGCGGCAGCTCGATGATCCGGTCCATCAGCTGGCTGATCCGCAGCCGGTCGGCCAGGTCGTAGTAGACCTCGGCGACCGCCAGCGGGTCCTTGCCGGTGCGGTCCGCGATGGCCACGATGTCCAGCGTCGGGAAGGCCGAGGAGAAGCCCGCCACCCGGGTGGCCAGATCCTCCGGGACGTGCGCCGCGGTCAGGTCGTCGTAGATCCGCTGGTACCACTCGATGTCGGAGCCGCGCAGCAGCTTGGGCAGCTGCGCCCGGACCGCGCCGACCCGCTCGCCGAAGAAGTCGATCGTCTCGGCCAGCGCGAGCGGCTGCGGCCGGTTGTTCAGCAGCCAGCGGGTGCCCCGCTCGACCAGCCGGCGCGAGTGCAGCCGCATCCGGGTCTGGATGTCGGCGTCGACGACCGTGTCCAGCGCCTCGACCTCGTCCCACACCTGGTTCAGCTCGAAGATCGCACGGGCCGCGGTCTGGGCGCGCACGACCTCCTCGGTCGAGGCCCCGGTCTCCTCCCGCATCCGGTGCAGGAAGGTCGACCCGGCGGTGTTGACGGTGTCGTTGACCAGCACCGTGGTGATGATCTCGCGCCGCAGGGCGTGGCCGTCGATGTACTCGGGGAACCGCTGCCGCAGCGCCTGCGGGAAATACGCGTGCAGCAGCCGCTGGAGGTACGGGTCGTCGGGCAGCCCGGTGGTGATCAGCTCATCGGCCACCGTGATCTTGACGTAGGCCAGCAGCACGGCCAGCTCGGGCTGGGTCAGACCGCGCCCGGCGGAGAGCCGCTCGCGGATCTGACGGTCGGTGGGCAGGAACTCCAGCGCCCGGTCCAGCCGCCCCTCGCGGCCCAGTCGGCGCATCAGCCGCTGGTGGGCGTGGAGCAGGCTGGAGGACTGGACGACGGAGTTGGCCAGCGCCACGTTCTGCGCGTAGTTGTTGCGCAGCACCAGCGCGCCGACCTCGTCGGTCATCTCGGCGAGCAGCTTGTTGCGCTGCTTGAGGGTGAGGTCGCCCTCGGTGACCAGGGCGTTGAGCAGGATCTTGATGTTCACCTCGTGGTCGGAGGTGTCCACACCGGCGCTGTTGTCGATCGCGTCGGTGTTGATCCGGCCGCCGTTGGAGGCGAACTCGATCCGGCCGAGCTGGGTCAGGCCCAGGTTGCCGCCCTCGCCGACGACCTTGACCCGCAGATCCTGGCCGTCCACCCGGATCGCGTCATTGGCCTTGTCGCCCACATCGCCGTGCGACTCGGTGGACGCCTTGACGTAGGTGCCGATGCCGCCGTTCCACAGCAGGTCCACCGGGGCCTTGAGGATCGTCTTCATCAGATCGGCCGGGGTCATCTTGGCGACCCGCTTCTCGATCCCGAGCGCGGCCCGCACCTGCGGGGTGATCGGGATGGCCTTGGCCTTACGGGGGTGGATGCCGCCGCCCGCCGACAGCAGCTCGGCGTTGTAGTCCTCCCACGAGGAGCGCGGCAGCTCGAACAGGCGGCGGCGCTCGGCGTAGGAGGTGGCGGCGTCCGGGTTGGGGTCCAGGAAGATGTGCCGGTGGTCGAAGGCGGCGATCAGCCGGATGTTCTCGCTCAGCAGCATCCCGTTGCCGAACACGTCACCGGACATGTCACCGACGCCCACGACCGTGAAGTCCTGGGTCTGGGTGTCATGGCCCAGCTCGCGGAAGTGGCGCTTGACCGACTCCCAGGCGCCGCGGGCGGTGATGCCCATGCCCTTGTGGTCGTATCCGGCGGAGCCGCCGGAGGCGAAGGCGTCCCCGAGCCAGAAACCGTACGCCTGCGCCACGTCGTTGGCGATGTCGGAGAAGGTCGCGGTGCCCTTGTCGGCGGCGACGACGAGATAGGTGTCGTCCCCGTCGTGGCGGACCACGTCCTTCGGCGGCTCGACCTGCCCGGCGACCAGGTTGTCGGTGATGTCGAGCAGACCGGAGATGAAGGTCTTGTAGCAGGCGATGCCCTCGGCCATCCAGGCGTCGCGGTCCACGGACGGGTCCGGCAGCCGCTTGCCGACGAAGCCGCCCTTGGCACCCACCGGCACGATGACCGTGTTCTTCACCATCTGCGCCTTGACCAGGCCCAGGATCTCGGTGCGGAAGTCCTCACGACGGTCGGACCAGCGCAGACCGCCACGCGCGACCTTGCCGAACCGCAGATGCACACCCTCGACCCGCGGCGAGTAGACCCAGATCTCGTACGCCGGGCGGGGCGCGGGCAGATCCGGCACGGCCTGCGGGTCCAGCTTGATCGACAGATAGTCGTGCGGCCTGCCGTCCCCGTTCATCTGGAAGTGATTGGTCCGGAGAGTGGCCTTGATCAGAGTGAGGAAGGAGCGCAGGATGCGGTCCTCGTCCAGCGAGGCCACCTGGTCCAGCGCCGCGTCCAGCTCCTCCAGCAGGGCGTCGGTCAGCTCCAGGCCCGCCCGCTGCCGCTCCGGCGACATCCGGGCCTCGAAGAGGGAGACCAGCAGCCGGGTGGTGTGCACATTGTTGCGGAGGGTGTCCTCCATGTACGACTGGCTGAAGGTGGAACCGGCCTGCCGCAGGTACTTGGCGTAGGCCCGCAGCACCATCGCCTGCCGCCAGTCAAGACCCGCGCCCAGCACCAGCTGGTTGAAGTCGTCGCTCTCGGCCAGGCCGGTCCACACCGCGGCGAACGCGTTCTGGAAGCGCTCACGGGCGTCGTCGGCGAGGGCCTCGCCCTCGCGCAGCGGCAGCCGCAGCCCGAAGTCGTAGATCCAGGCGGTGGTCTTGTCCGAGCAGCGCAGCTCGTACGGACGCTCGTCCACCACCTCGACACCGAGGGTGTTGAGCACCGGGAGCACCGCGGACAGCGAGATCTGGGCCCCGGCCCGGTAGATCTTGAAGCGGCGCTCGGCGTGAGCCGCGCCCACCGGCTCGTAGAGGCTGAGCGCGAAGTCCTTCTCACCGTCCTTCAGCCGCTCCAGGTGCTGGAGGTCGGCGACGGCGCCGCGTGGGGTGTGGTCCGCCTTGTAGCCCTCGGGGAAGGCGTTCTGGTAGCGGCGGAGCAGCTCGGCGGCGCGCTCCTCGCCGACCTCGGAGACCAGCGCGTCGGTGAAGCCGTCGGCCCAGGAGCGGGCGGCCTCGATCAGCCGGCTCTCGATCCGCTCCACATCGGAGTCGGTGAGGTCGGGCAGCTCGGTGCCCGGCTGGACGCGGACCACGAAGTGCAGCCGCGAGAGCACCGATTCGGTGTGCAGGGCGGTGAAGTCGACCGGCGGACGGCCGCTCAGCTCCTCCAGCAGGATGTCGGTCAGCCGCAGCCGCACATCGGTGGTGAAACGATCGCGCGGAAGGTAGACCAGCGCGGAGTAGTAGCGCCCGTACTCGTCCTGGCGCAGGAACATCCGCAGCCGGCGGCGCTCCTGGAGGTAGAGCACGCTGGTGGCGATCGAGCGGAGCTGGTCGACCGGGGTCTGGAACAGCTCGTCGCGCGGGTAGGTCTCCAGGATCTGCAGCAGGTCACGGCCGTCGTGGCTGTTGGCCCGGAAGCCCGCGCCCGCGAGCACCTCGTCGACCTTGCGGCGGATCACCGGCACCCGGCGCACCGACTCGGTGTACGCGGCGGACGAGAACAGCCCCAGGAAGCGGCGCTCGCCGATCACATTGCCCTCGGCGTCGAACTTCTTCACGCCGATGTAGTCGAGGTACGAGGGGCGGTGGACGGTGGCCCGGCTGTTCGCCTTGGTCAGCACCAGCAGCTTGCGCTCGCGCGCCTTGGCGCGGGCGTCGGCCGGCAGCCGGTTGAAGGCCTGGGACACCGGGGTGCCGGGGCCCGCGTGGGCGCTCTCGTCGGTGTCCTTGTGCTGCGGGTCGGAACGCAGGATGCCGAGGCCCGTGCCGGGCACCGCGGTCAGCGCGTCCTCCTCGCCACCGGCCTCGGTGGGGACCCGCGTCAGCTCGTACTCGCGGAAGCCGATGAAGGTGAAGTGGTCGTCCGCGAGCCAGCGCAGCAGCTCACGGGCCTCCTCCACCTCCTCCTCGCGGACCTCGGCGGCCTTCGGCTC
Source organism: Streptomyces iranensis (assembly GCF_017874715.1). Taxonomy (GTDB): domain Bacteria; phylum Actinomycetota; class Actinomycetes; order Streptomycetales; family Streptomycetaceae; genus Streptomyces; species Streptomyces iranensis. Next base: position 33,196 of record NZ_JAGGLR010000046.1, read on the forward strand.
GTCCGGCAAACCCTCGGCGATGCGCAGCGCGGAGTCGCGCATCTTCTCCCAGTCCTCGACGGCCTCGCGGACATCGGACAGGACGCGCAGCAGATCGGCGGTGATCTGCTTCAGATCGCCGCGGTCGGTCTCGCGATCGGTCTCGACATGGATCCAGGACTCCACGACCGCGTCATGGGGCAGCTTCTTCCGGTTCTTCCGGGACGGGCCGTCCGGGGAGATGTCGAGCAGCTCGATCAGCTTGCCGGTGATGTCACGGCGCACGATCACCTGCGGGTGGATCACGACATGGATGCCGCGCCCCTGGCGGGTGAGCTCATTGGTGACCGAGTCGACCAGGAACGGCATGTCGTCGGTGACCACCTCGACCACGGAGTGGCTGCAGGTCCAGCCGTGCTCCTCGACGGTCGGGGTGTGCACCCGGACGTTCGCCGTGCCCTGCGGACGCACCTCGGCGAGCCGGTAGTGGGAGAGCGCCGCCCCGAAGACATCGACCGGGTCACGATCGGCGAGGTCCTCTGGAGGCGTGTGCAGGTAGTAGTGCTGGAGGTATGCGGTCAGGGTCTCCGGTCCTGGGCCCTGCGCCGGTTGCCCCCCGGCAGGGCTGTTCTCAGCGACCCGGGCGGCCCGTTCGAGCAACTCGGCCTTGGCTTCGTCCAGCTTGGTCTGCATGTCCTCTGGCTCCTGTCGCGCGCCGTTGCGTGACATCGATGGCGGTGGCATGACGCCGCGACGCGAAAAATCCGGTCGTGAACGACGGTATGCCGGATCGGGAAATGGCCGGGGTGTACTCGGCCGTAAGTGACCAAGACCCCATGCGCCACGGGTCAGCGGCGGCTCGGGCCCGGCCCTGGTGGGGCGCCGGGCGCGGAGCGAGGGCCTCGTTGCCCTCACGGACTATCGCGCTGATCACGCAGTAAGGCTATCGCTCCTCCCCAGGGCGTCGTCATGAGCCGTTCGTGTACAAAACCGGGCCCTGAAGTTTGACGAAATGGACAGCGACCGGGAGGGGCGCACGGGCCGATGATGCGCCGCCCATGCCCCCTTGGCAAAGCGTGGACGCGGATGCACCGTGATCTGGACGGTGGTAAGCACGGTGGTAGGTGTGGACCTGGAGGTGCGTGGCATGGCTGCGAAGATCCTGCTGGTGACCGGCGACGCGGCCGAATCGCTGGAGGTGCTCTACCCGTACCAGCGGCTGCGCGAGGAGGGGTACGAGGTCCATATCGCGGCCCCGAGCCGCAAGACGCTGCGCCTGGTGGTCCATGACTTCGAGGAGGGCTTCGACACCTACACCGAGAAGCCGGGCTATACGATCCCCGCCGACCTGGCCTTTTCCGAGGTGGACCCCGGGCAGTACACCGCCCTGGTGATCCCGGGCGGCCGGGCCCCGGAGTATCTGCGGAACGACCCCGAACTGCGCAAGATCTGCAAGGCGTTCTTCGACGCGGACAAGCCGGTGGCGCAGATCTGCCACGGCCCGCTGCTCACGGCGGCCGTGGGCGGCCTGAGCGGGCGGCGGGTCACCGCGTATCCGGCGCTGGAGCCGGACATGCAGGCGGCGGGGGCGGACTACCAGGACGCGGAGGTCGTGGTCGACGGCACACTGATCTCGTCGCGGGCATGGCCGGACCATCCGGCGTGGATGCGGGAGTTCCTGGCGGCGCTGCGGTCAAAGGCGCCGGTGGTGTGAGCCGAGGAGCGAGCCGAGGCGGCCCGGCACGGACCCCGGCTCGCGTCGCCCAGCACGCACGGACCCCGGCTCACATCACCCGGCACGCACGGACTCCGGCTCACATCACCCGGCACGGACCCCGGCTCACTCGTCGGCTCACGTCACCCGCCACGGACCCCGGCTCACGTCACCCGGCTCCCTCGTCGGCCATGCGCTCGGCCTCCCGTACGGCCTCCTCGAGCGTGTCCACGACCGGCACCCCGGCCGCCTCCAGGCTGGCCCGGCTGTGCGAACCGCCCGTGTAGAGCACGGCCCGCGCCCCCACGTGCTGCGCCGCCACCGCGTCGTCCAGGGCGTCCCCGATCACCACCATCCGCTGCGGCGGCATCCCTTCGAGCTCGGCGATGTGGCGCATCATCTGCTCGGCCTTGCCGGTATTGCTCTGCCCTGTGCGGCCGTCCACCCGGACGAAATGGCGCTCGATGCCATGCGTCCGCACCAGGGGGAGCAGATACTCATGCGGGGCCAGTGAACACAACGACTGGGTGAGACCCGCCTCCTGCCACTCGGTGAGCAGCTGCCGGGCGCCGATCGCCAGCCCGGCGGTCTCGGCCAGCGCCCAGTAGTGCCGGTGGAACGCCTCGTCCATGACCGCCCACTCCTCGTCGGAGGGCAGCCGCCCCATCAGCCGCTCATAGAAGCGGGGCACCGGGACGCAGTACAGGTCGCGATAGCGCTCGAGGGTGATCGGCGGCAGCCCGATCTCCTGGAACGATGCGTTCGTCGCCGAGATCACGGCGTCGATGTCGTGGAGCAGCGTGCCGTTCCAGTCCCAGACGAGGTGCGTCACGTGGTTCTTCCCCATTCCACGACCGTACCCGGAGGGTCGGACAGCGGGCATCACTCGATCAGATTGGGGATCTCCTGGGTGGCGTACCAGAGCAGTTCGTGGTCCTCGGCGCCGTCCACGGTGAACTGCGCGTCGTCGTCACCGAGGTCCGCCGCGCCGAGCGCGTCGGCGGCCGCGGCGATGTCCCGCTCGGCATCGTCGGCGTCCAGGTGCACGGCGGCGGCCTTCGCGAGCGGTATGGCGGCCTTGATCCGCACCTCACCCAGCGCGGACTGGTCCAGCCCCCGGTCCGGATCGGCGACCGCCTGCCCGTCGGGCACGTCCACGGCCACCACGACCCGACGGCGGGGCGCCCGGGGGTCGACGGCGAGCAGCCGCAGCGACGCCTGCGCGGCCCGGCTCAGCGCCGCGTACTCCAGTTCCTCGATGTCGTCGGACACATACCACTCGCGCAGCGCTGGGGTGACCGCGTAGGCGGTCAGCGGCGTCGGCCCCAGTTGGCCCTCCTTGTACGCCTCGGCGAGACCGGAGAGGGTCAGGGGGACGTAGACGCGCATGGCTGCCGCTTTCATCAGAGACCAATAGGCCCCCAGCATACGATCGCCCGTCCTCTCGCCCGAGCCTTCCGCGAAGGCCGGTGGTCCCCTTTCGGGGGACTGGTGCCGATGGGGCCGTATGAAGACGGGACCGAGCCGCGCTCGAGCCGATGACCGGGACCGACGATCCGCCGCATGCCCCGAATAGGTGAACCGCGACGCCGACCACGATCGCGGGTCAGGCGCATTGCGGACCCCGAAAACCCGCCGATAGAAGACTCTCCGACGAAAGCTACCGCCCGGTATCCGGCCGGGCCACGGAGAACGGGGCGAGCAGCATGAGTGAGGGCGTCCGGGCGACGGACCGGTCCACGAACCGGGCCACAAGGGCCGGGGAGGCCGTACGACAGCGCGGTGGCAGCGGGCCAGGGCGAAGCGGCCCGCCCGGCCGCAAGGACCCCCGCCGCCCCCGCAGCACCCCCACAACAGCGGCACCCCGCACAACGGCCGCGCCGCCCGCGACCGCACCGCCGCAGGCGGCCCGCACGACGGCCGCACCACCCACGACGACGGCACCACACAGCGCCACACCACCTGCCCCGCCCGCGCCGCCCACGACGGGCGCGACGGCCGCGACGGCCGCGACGGCCCCACCGCCCGCCCCGGGCGTCTCCACACCGCCCACACCGCCCACCCCGGCCGCGCACCGCACGCCCACCGCGTCCCGCGCCGCGGCCGTATCGCGGTCCGCGGCGGCCGCCGCGGCGTGGCGGGAACGGGATCGGCTGCCGCGCTTCTGGTTCGCCAACCGGCTGGTGCTCACCCTCAGCGGTCAGCGCCCCGTCCACACCCTCCTCGGGCACGCCCTCCCGGCCGCCTACGACCAGCTGATCGAGCTCGCCCCGCGCGCGCCGCTGCGCCCCGCCGGAGAGCGGGCCACAGCGCCCGTGGTGCGGCGTTGTGGCGAGTACCAGCCCCGGCATGGGGTGATCGAGGCGTTCGCCCGGATCGCCTCCGGAGACCGGCTCACAGCGCTCGCGTTCCGGCTCGAGCTCGGCGCCGACGCCCGCTGGCGCTGCGCCGCCATCGACCTCGGCCCACTCACCTAAGCCCCGTCCGACGGATCTCCACGCCTGCGGCGGGCTGCTCCCCTCCCCGCCCCTTCCCGAAACTGGTGCTCAGCCCCAGACCCCGGACTGGGGCGCCGCCCCTTCCTGCAGCGTCGGTATGCGGCTGCGCCGCGTGGCAGGGGCCTGCACCCCGGCCCCCGGGGTGCAGGGGCGAAGCCTGGTAACGGGAAGAGGCGGGGAGCCAACCCAGCCCCTCCGGCGATTGAGGAGCAGGGCCCAAGGGCGGAACCCTGACGGGGCCCGGGGCTGGGCCCCGGTATCGGGAAGGGGCGGGGAGGGGAAAGCTTCGATACGCGGCTCCGCCGCGTGGTCCGCCGGACCCCATAGGCCCACAACCACAACCACAACCACAACGCGACGGGCCGGGGTGCCGCGCTCTCGCGCGGCGCCCCGGCCCGTTCACCCCAGCCCGGTCACTACTTCTTGCGGCGGCGGCCCTTCTGCGCCTTGCGCCGCTCCGCACGCGTCAGCCCGTCGGCCTCCGACCGCGGCGGCGGGGGCGTCTCACCGTTGGGGAAGTCGCCCTCGACGACGCCGCCCTCTCCGTCCACCGTCGGGGCGGAGAAGTGCAGCCGGTCCGGCCGCTGCGGGGCCTCCAGGCCCTTGGCACGGATCTCGGGGCGGGCCGCCGAGGAGCCCACGGACGGCGCGCCCGCCGGCACCGCGTCCTGCACGTCCTTCTCGAGGGCGACCTGCTCCTCCGACGCCTCGACCGGGACCTCCTCGACCTGCTGCTCGACCTGGACCTCCAGGTTGAACAGATAGCCGACGGACTCCTCCTTGATGCCCTCCATCATGGCCTGGAACATGTCGAAGCCCTCGCGCTGGTACTCGACCAGCGGGTCCTTCTGGGCCATCGCGCGCAGCCCGATGCCCTCCTGGAGGTAGTCCATCTCGTAGAGGTGCTCACGCCACTTGCGGTCCAGGACGGAGAGCACGACCCGGCGCTCCAGCTCACGCATGATCTCGGAGCCCAGCTGCTCCTCGCGCGCCTCGTACTGCTGATGGATGTCGTCCTTGATGGACTCCTCGATGAACTCGGCGGTGATCCCGGCGCGGTCGCCGGCCTCCTCCTCCAGCTCCTCGATGACCACGCTGACCGGGTAGAGCTGCTTGAAGGCGTTCCACAGCCGGTCCAGGTCCCACTCCTCGGCGAAGCCCTCGACCGTCTCCGCCCGCACATAGGCCTCGATGGTGTCGTTCATGAAGTGGCCGACCTGGTCCTGAAGGTTCTCGCCCTCCAGGACGCGGCGGCGCTCGCCGTAGATGACCTCACGCTGGCGGTTGAGGACCTCGTCGTACTTCAGGACGTTCTTACGGGTCTCGAAGTTCTGCTGCTCGACCTGCGACTGGGCGGAGGCGATGGCCCGCGTGACCATCTTGTTCTCGATCGGGACGTCGTCCGGGACGTTCGCCATCGCCATGACGCGCTCGACCATCTGCGCCTTGAACAGCCGCATCAGGTCGTCGCCGAGGGAGAGGTAGAAGCGGGACTCGCCGGGGTCGCCCTGACGGCCGGAGCGGCCGCGCAGCTGGTTGTCGATCCGGCGCGACTCATGGCGCTCGGTGCCCAGCACATACAGCCCGCCGAGCTCCTTGACCTCCTCGAACTCGGCCTTGACCGCGGCCTCCGCCTTCTCCAGGGCGGTGGGCAGCGCGGCGGCCCACTCCTCGGAGTGCTCCACCGGGTCCAGACCGCCCTGGCGCAGCTCGGCCTCGGCGAGGTCGTCGGGGTTGCCGCCGAGCTTGATGTCGGTACCGCGGCCCGCCATGTTGGTCGCGACGGTCACGGCGCCCTTACGGCCGGCCTGGGCGACGATCGTCGCCTCCCGGTCGTGCTGCTTGGCGTTGAGCACCTCATGCGGCACCCCGCGCTTGGCGAGCTGCTGGGAGAGGTACTCGGACTTCTCCACGGAGGTCGTGCCGACCAGGACCGGCTGGCCCTTGGTGTGCTTCTCGACGATGTCCTCGACCACCGCATCGAACTTCGCGACCTCGGTGCGGTAGATCAGGTCGGACTGGTCGAGCCGGGCGAGGGGGCGGTGGGTCGGGATCGGGACCACGCCGAGCTTGTAGATCTGGTGGAACTCGGCGGCCTCGGTCATCGCCGTACCGGTCATGCCGGAGAGCTTGTCGTAGAGACGGAAGAAGTTCTGGAGGGTGATCGTGGCGAGCGTCTGGTTCTCGTCCTTGATCTCCACTCCTTCCTTCGCCTCGATGGCCTGGTGCATGCCCTCGTTGTAGCGGCGGCCCGCGAGGATACGGCCGGTGTGCTCGTCGACGATCATGACTTCGCCGTCCATGACGACGTAGTCCTTGTCGTTCTTGAAGAGCTCCTTGGCCTTGATCGCGTTGTTGAGGTAGCCGACCAGCGGGGTGTTGACCGACTCGTAGAGGTTGTCGATCCCCAGCCAGTCCTCGACCTTGGTGACCCCGGACTCATGGATGCCGACGGTCCGCTTCTTCTCGTCGACCTCGTAGTCCCCGGTCTCCTCCTGGCCCTTCTGCGGCTCGGCGGCCTGGCCCCGGCTGAGCCGGGTGACCAGCTTGGCGAAGTCGCCGTACCACTTGGTGGCCTGGTCGGCCGGGCCGGAGATGATCAGCGGCGTACGGGCCTCGTCCACCAGGATCGAGTCGACCTCGTCGACGATCGCGTAGTTGTGGCCGCGCTGGACCAGCTCGTCCTTCGCCCACGCCATGTTGTCGCGCAGATAGTCGAAGCCGAACTCGTTGTTGGTGCCGTAGGTGATGTCGCACGCGTACTGCTCGCGGCGCTGCGCCGGGGTCATGTTGGCGAGGATGCAGCCGACCTCCAGGCCGAGGAACCGGTGCACCCGGCCCATCCACTCGGAGTCACGCTCGGCCAGGTAGTCGTTGACCGTGATGAGGTGGACGCCCTTGCCCGACAGCGCGTTCAGATACGCCGGGAGGGTGCCGACCAGGGTCTTGCCCTCACCGGTCTTCATCTCGGCGACATACCCGAGATGCAGCGCCGCGCCGCCCATCAGCTGGACGTCGTAGTGACGCTGTCCGAGCACCCGCTTGGCCGCCTCGCGCACCGTGGCGAACGCTTCGGGCATCAGGTCGTCGAGGGTCTCACCGTCGTCGTACCGCTGCTTGTACTCGTCGGTGAGGGCGCGCAGCTCGGCGTCGGAGAGGGACAGGAAGTCCTCTTCGATGGAATTGACCTGGTCCGCGATGCGGTGCAGCTTGCGCAGGATCTTTCCTTCGCCTGCACGCATGAGCTTGTTGAGGACGGACACGTAGGCTGGCTCCTTGCCGGTCGGGCCTGGCACGGTCGGGGTGCGCTGGCGCGGCATTGTCAAGGGGCGCAGGCCCCGCCGCAACGGCCATCGTAAGACAGACCCCGGCACGCCGGGAGGTCCGTCACCACGAGGACCGGATGTCACCTCACCGTGTCAACGCCCGAGAGGCCCCCCAGGTGCCCTCCAATTCACCGAAACCGCTCGCGGTGAGTGACGGCGGCGGCGCAGACTCGGGTCGCATGGAGCCTGTCACCCTCACCACCGAGCGCCTGGTCCTGCGCCCCTTCCGGCCCTCCGACACGGACGCGGTCTTCGCTGCTTGTCAGGACCCGGACATCCAGCGATGGACCAGCGTGCCCTCCCCGTACGAACGCGCGCACGCGGAGGACTTCACCGGCCGGATCTGCCCCGGGAACTGGCGTGACGACGTGACCTACGACTTCGCGGTGGTCACCAAGAGTGACGGCGCCCTCGTCGGTGCCATGGGCCTGGTCCGGCTGGCCCATCTGCGCTCCCCCGAGCACCAGGCCGAGCTGGGCTACTGGACGGCGCGCGAGCGGCGGCGGCACGGCTACACGGGCGAGGCGGCGCGGGCCGTGATCGAGTGGGCGTTCACCCGGCTCGGGGTGGAGCGCCTGGAGTGGTGCAGCGAGGCCGGGAACGAGGGTTCGCGGGCGGTCGCCCTCGGGGCGGGCTTCCGGATGGAGGGGACGGACCGCGCCCGGATCGTCCACCAGGGAACCCGGCGTGACGCCTGGCGGGGCGCGCTGCTGCCTTCCGACTGGGGACTGCCCTCGACGACGCCGTATCTGCCCGCCAAGGCGTCCATGGCGGCCAATGCGCCACAGGAGGAGCAGGAAGAGCCGGAGGCGTCCGGCCGGGGCCGGGCGGCCACGGCGCCATCGGTCGCCTGAGGGCGGCGTCGGCGGTCCGGGGGCGGCGTCCGCGGTCCGGGGTCCGCGTCCGCGGTCCGAGGCCCCGGGCGTGGGACATCCGGCGGGCGCGGGCGGCGTCGGCGGCGTTGTCAGTGGGTGCTACTACGGTGGCGCGCATGACGAACGCCGCCACCGGGTCCGCCGTGGACCGCACGCCCGAGGCCACCCTCTCCGCCGACGAGGCGCGCCGGATCGCGCTGCGCGCCCAGGGGCTGCTGGGCGCCCCCGACCGGCGTGGCGGGGTGCGGGGCGTGCTGCGTCACCTGGGCGCGGTGCAGCTGGACACGATCTCGGTGCTGGCCCGCTCCCATGAGCTGATTCCGTACGCACGGCTGGGCGCGGTCGGCCGTAAGACGGTCGAGTCGGCGTACTGGACCGGCACCCACGCCTTCGAGTACTGGTCGCATGCCGCCTGCGTACTGCCCATCGAGGAGTGGCCGCACTTCGCCTTCCGGCGCCGCGCCTACCGCGTCCGTCCGCACTGGCACCACGAGCTGCCGGACGGGGTGTACGAGACGGTGGTGAAGCAGCTGCGCGCGGAGGGCCCGCTGACCGCGACGGAGCTGGGCGGGGCCAAGAACGGCGGGCCGTGGTGGGACTGGTCGGCCGCGAAGATCGCGGTCGAGCGGGCGCTGATGTTCGGCGAGGTGGTGTGCGTCGAGCGGCGCGGCTGGAAGCGGGTGTACGACCTGGCGGAGCGCGCCGTTCCGGACGCCCTGCTCCATGACGACCTGGACGACCGGGAGTGTCTGCGCCGGCTGGTCCGGCTGGCCGGGCAGTCCCTGGGCGTGGGCACGCGGGCGGACATCGCCGACTACCACCGGCTCAAGGGCGAGCAGGTGGAGGCGGTGATCGCGGACTCGGGGCTGGTGCCGGTGGCGGTCGAGGGCTGGGACAAACCGGCGTGGGCGGACCCCGAGGCGCTGGCCACCCCGCCGCGCGGCCGGCACCGCACCACTCTGCTGTCGCCCTTCGACTCGCTGATATGGGACCGGGCGCGCACCGAGCGGATCTTCGGCTTCAGCCATCGGCTGGAGGCGTATGTGCCCAGGCCCAAGCGGGTGTACGGCTACTTCGCCATGCCGCTGCTGTCGGGCGGGCGGTTGCTGGGCCGGGTCGATCCGGCCCGGGAGGGGACGACCCTGGTGGCGCGGCAGGTGTCCCTGGAGTCGCCGAAGGCCGTGGCCCCCATGGCGCAGGCGCTGCGGGAGGCGGCCGAATGGGTGGGCTGTGACGCCGTACGGGTGGAGCGCGTGGACCGCCCGGAGCTGGCCGCGCCGCTCGCGGCGGCGGTCTCGGCCGGGGTCGCCTGAACCGATCTCCGCTCACCCGGGGCTTGGGCCCCGGGGGCCCCGGGGGCCCCGGGGGCCCCGGGGGCCGGGCTCCCGGCTCCCGGCTCCCGGCTCCCGGCTCCCGGCTCCCGGCTCCCGGCTCCCGGCTCCCGGCGAGGCGAAACCCTCACCTGATCTCGAGGATCTTCTCCCGCATCGCGTACACCACGGCCTCCATCCTGGAGTGCAGCTGCAATTTCTCCAGAATGTTGCGCACGTGGTTCTTCACGGTGTTCTCGCTGATGAACAGCTCCTTGGCGATATCCCGGTTGTTCATTCCGGTCGCCACCAGCTTGAGCACCTCCAGCTCCCGGTCGGTGAGCCGGGGCGCGGGCACCAGCCGCCGCTCGTCGGTGCGCTGGATCATCGACTTGAACTCGGTCAGCAGCTTGGCCGCCATCGACGGGCTGATCTGCGACTGGCCGTCCGCCACCGCCCGGATGGCGGTCGAGACCTCGTCGGTCGAGATCTCCTTCAGCAGATAGCCCGTGGCCCCAGCCTTGATCGCGTCGTAGAGATCGGCTTCCTCATCGCTGATCGTCAGCATGATGATCTTGGCGCTGGGTGCCACCTCCTTGATGGCGGTGCAGGCCTCGATCCCCCCGCGCTTGGGCATCCGCACATCCATCAGGACGATGTCCGGCAGCAGATCCGCCGCCTTGTCCACGGCCTCGGCCCCGTCCCCCGCCTCGCCGACGACCTGGATGTCCTCCTCCTGGGCCAGGACGATCTCCAATCCACGCCGGAAGAGCGCGTGGTCGTCCACGACGAGGACCCGAATCGGCTCCTTGCGCGGTTCGCCGCGCGGCTCGCCCCCGTCCGGACCGACGCCATGGTCTTCACCGGCGTCGGACACGGGCCCGAAGCTGTCCGCCATCGTTCCTCCCCCTGAAGGCCATGGCCCTTGCGGTCCGCACCCTGGGTGCACTCGGTCTGGCGTCAACCGGTGTTTGCGGTACACCGGTTGGTCGCCCGGCCATGATTTCATGCCCGGACGGCGGAATGGTCCCGCCGTAGTCGCACGGAGGTGCCCCGGGGGGCGCGCAGACGCTCCGGGGCACCACTTACGTGTCAGGCTGGATTCGGCTGAATTTCTCGGTCAGCCACCGAGTGCGCCGCCGGCGCCGCCGGCTGCCTCTCCGACGAACGCTTCCGGCTGAAGATGAATCACCCCGTAGTCATAGCCATGCCGCCGGTAGACGACACTGGGCCGATTGGTGTCGGAGTCGACGAACAGATAGAAGTCGTGCCCGACCAGCTCCATCTCGTAAAGAGCCTGGTCGAGCGACATGGGAGCCGCGGCGTGCGTCTTCTCCCGGACCACCAGGGGGCCCTCGCCCTGGACTTCCAGGGGGCCCATCCGGGTGGTGGGGACGGTCTCCGTCGTGCGCTGGGGGGCGATATCCCCATGCCCGTTGATGCGCGCCGCGTTGGGCACGGTGATGGCCACGTCGCTGGCCGGAATGCGACCGTTGCCACGGCGCGTATGGCGCTTGTCGTGCTGCTTGCGCATCCGTGCCTCCAGCTTGCTGGCCGCCAGGTCCAGCGCTGCGTACGGATCGGCCGCGGCGGCCTCCGCCCGGATCACCGGGCCGCGCGAGCGAAGCGTGATCTCCACTCGGTCGGCGCGGTCGGACTGCCGCGGGTTGTGCTCCTTGGACACCTCGACGTCGAGGCTGATCACCTTGCCGTCGAGCTTCTGGATCTTATCCAGCTTCAGCTTCTCGGCCACGTGCTTCCGGAACCGCTCGGGCACCTCAGTTTTACGGCCCTTGACGACGATGTCCACGCAGAACTCCGTTCCCGGGTAGCTCCAGTCAATATCGGAGCGTCATCCCTTGTGCACTTGGCTCCGGCGTCTTCCGGAGCCACCGGCTTGGCGCTTTCAGCTCCTCCTTCCCACGGGGAGGATCTCAATCCCGTTTGTTCCAAGCCTCACTAGAATGCAGGCAAAACACGCCAAGCGGATGAGTGAGTCATAGCACCCGCCATTCCTCACAACCGAACATAGCTCGACCGGTCGGAAGTCGGCACCCCCTACCGGCCCGTACCTCCGATCAGGTGCTTTGCCACGCTTATCACCTGCAACGATGTGGCTTCGTAATCAGTTCCGGTTGGTGGCCGTCAGGGGTGCCGCGACCACGGCAGCGCCGATGACCAGCCCACCGGCCGCCGTCACCGCCCGCGCCGCCTCCGCGAGCGAGGCTCCTGTGGTCATCAGATCGTCCACCACCACTACCGGGCCCGCCACCAGCAGCCGTCCGCCGCCGGGGACCGCCCCCAGCGCACCGGTCACATTCGCCCGCCGCTGCCGCGCGTCCAGCCCCGACTGGTCGGTCACCCGGCGCCGCTGGCACAGCACGGCCGGGACTCTCGCCGGGCGCCCGTCGGCACGCAGCACGCTCGCCGCGGCGAGCGCGATCCGCCGAGCCGGGTCATGCCCCCGGGCGCCCACCGAGCGCCGGGCCGACGGCACCGGCACCAGCAGCAGCGGCGCTCCGCGAGGTCTCGCACCCGGCCCGGCACCGGGTCTCGCACCCGGTCCGGCCTTCTGTCCCAAGCTCGCCCCGGCACCCGGTCTCGTACCCGATTCGGTCCCTGGTCTCATCCCGGATCCAGTACCCGGTCCGGCCCCGCATATCGCGCCCGATCCCAAGACCGCCCGCCCTCGGGACCCCGCACCGGGCCCGCCGCCGGGGCAGGCCGCCCGCACGGCTCTCGCCAGCGCCTCGCCCAGCGGCCGCGCCAGCCGGAGCGCTCCACGCTCCTTGTGCGCGAGCAGCACCGCCCGCGCCTCGTCCACGTAATCCACCGCCGCATGGACCACCGGCAGCCCCGGCGGCGCCGGGCTCGGCTCCACCCGGCGCGCCCCGGACCCGCGCAGCGCTCCACGACAACGACCACACAGCGTGCCTCCCGGCCGACCGCATCCGGCGCAGTCGGCCGGCAGCACCAGATCAGAGATCTCCTGCCACCAGCCCCGCATGAAGACCACTGTCCCGGTGGTCAGGCCCCCGCGCCACCCCTTGTGGACAACCGCGCACATGTGGACAACCGGCCACCCCCGATCGGTGTCCTGGCCTAAGAGCCGGGGCAGACCCAACCAGAGCAGACCTGGACCCAACCAGAGCAGATCTGGACCTGGCCGAGCAGACCTGGCCGCGCAGACCTAGCCGGGGTAGACCGGAGCCGAGCCGTCCTGGTCCACGGTCTTCCAGTCGGTGTTCGGCAGCAGCCGCACGATGCCGTTCTCCCTGGTCTCGGCGATAAGCGGCCGGGTCTGGTCCTCCGAGGCCCCGATCGACTGCACCCCGTTCGGCCCCGGCACCTCCGGGACGTTCGACGGGGAGCCGTCCGTCTCCACGTACTGCAGCTGCTGCACCCCGTCCGACTCCCGGCCCGCGACCACCAGCCGGCTGTCACCCGCCCAGGAGAAGGTGTCCACGTCCTCCAGCTTCGGCGCGACCGCCCGCAGCGCCCCCACCGAGAGCTCCGGGGCGTCCGCGGCGCCCCGCCGCTCGATCCGGCCGAGCCGCAGCGTGGTGTGGCCGGACCGCTTGACCAGCATCGCGATCCTGGAACCGTCCGCGGACACCCGCAGCGCCGTGATCCGGCCACCGTCCAGCTTCGGCAGCCGCACCTCGTCCGCCGGTCCGGTGCCGCCCGGCAGCCGCAGCAGCCTCGGCTGCCGCGGGTCCCGGTCGGCCACCCACAGACCGCCCAGCCCGTCCCAGCTCGGCGCCGTCAGACCGTGCTCCACGCTGCCGCCCCGGCTGCGCACCCGCACCTTGCCGCGGTCGGCGTCCGACGCGAGCTCGGTCACATACAGCGCCGAGCCGTCGGCGGTGACCCCCGCCGCGTCCCGCTCGTCGCGGGAGACCGCCACCGAGCCCAGACCCGCGTCATCGGCGCCGAACGGCCCCGGCACCGGCTGTGGCCGGTCCTCGTCGTCGGACAGCCGGACCATCCGGTGTTCGGAGTCCACGAAATACTGGTGGCGCGGATGGCCCTCGACCCCGTCCGGGGCGTAGGCCCGCGCCGCGTCACTGGAGAGGGCACATAGCTCAGAACCGTTCTGCCGCTCCAGCCGCACCCCGCTGACCTCGGACGATCCCTCGCCCAGATTCTGAACCGTGAACAGCGTCTGCGCCGCCATCCGGGCGCAGCGCGCCGCGCTGATCTGCGCGGCCGGCTCGTTCAGCCGGATCTTCAACGCGTTCGAGTCGTCCAGCGACAGCCGCTCGTCCCGGCGGCCGAGCGCCGCACCACGCGGGAAGGAGCTGCTGACCACCGGCTCCAGCCACCCCGTGGGACCGTCCAGCAGCGCCTTGACGGTCGCGGTCACCGGGTCGATACGGCGCCGCACATAGACCGGATCGGCCACCAGCACGTTGTCCCCGGCCTTCGAATCCTCGGCGTCCGGGCCGAGATCGGCGAAGTAGTACTTGTTGACCGAGCGGTAGATGCGCTGGAAGTCGGACTCGCCGAGGATCAGCCCCCGCGGCGGCCCGTCGATGCGCCACTCCGAACCGCTCAGCGTGAGATGGATGCGCTCCTCGTACGGCTGCTCATCGGGCTTGTAGGCGTGGGTCTCGTCCACGACGGCGATCCGCTTGCCCGACAGCACGACCGTCTTACCGTTGCCGTCCCGGTCGCCCGGGTCCGTCTCCACCCGCACGTCAGGCGCCTGGTCCAGCACAGTGGTGGCCGCGAAGGGCTGCCACCGCTTGACCGCGCTCTTGGTCAGGTACTCCTTCGCCGTACCGAAGTTCTCCTCGTCGCTCGTCGTGGCCTCCAGGAAGCCGGAGACCAGCTCCGCGGGCTGCTCGCCCTTGCCCGGACTCACCCCGTACACCCGCACCTGCGAGTCGACGTCGGAGCGCGGTGAGGAGTCCACCCGCCGCACATCGCCGCTGTCGGGCATCGAGGCGCAGCCGGACAGCAGCAGGGCGCCACAGGCCAGCAGCACGGGCGCGCTCAGGCCCCGGCCGCCCGGGGGGCGCACACGGCGGCGGAAACGGCGACGGTCGGCACGGTCAGCGCCCACGGGGGCGGCCCTCCCCTTCGTTCGATGGCGTCGGCCGGGAGGACGGCTCCTGGCCGCCCCGCGGCCCGTCGGACGGCGTCTCCGTGGTGCCACGCACCACCCGGGCCCCATTGCCCGGCAGGGCCGTCGGATCGGCGGCGGGCGCCACGACGTCGGCGGGCAGCGCGGATCGCGGCTGCGCGGGCACCGCCGCCAGCCGCTCCGCCGCGGGCTGCGGGGTCACATCACTCGGACGGCGGTTGCGCCGGGAGTCCTCGGGCTCCAGGGGGATCGGCGAGCCGCGCAGCACATCGCCCGCGGTACGCGGCAGCGTCAGCCGGAACTGCGAACCACCGCCGGGCTCGCCCCACGCCTGGAGCCAGCCGCCGTGCAGCCGCGCGTCCTCCACCGCGATCGACAGGCCCAGACCGGTGCCGCCAGTAGTGCGCGCACGGGCCGGATCGGCCCGCCAGAAGCGGTTGAACACCCGCGTCGCCTCGCCGGGCTTGAGCCCGACGCCGTAGTCCCGCACCGCGACGGCCACCGCGCCGCCCGCCGTCGCGAGCCGTACGACCACATCGCGGCCCTCGCCGTGCTCCACGGCGTTGACCACCAGGTTCCGCAGCACCCGCTCGACGCGGCGGGGGTCCGCCTCGGCGATCACCGGCGCCTCCGCGCCCCGCACCAGGATCCGGGTGCCCTTGGCCTCGGCGAGCGGCTCGGCCCCGTCCACCACCCGGTGCACCACATCGCGCAGATCGATCGGCTCGGCCTCCAGCGCGGCCGCGCCCGCGTCGAACCGGCTGATCTCCAGCAGATCGCTGAGCAGCGACTCGAAGCGGTCGACCTGGCCCCACAGCAGCTCGGCCGAGCGCGCGGTGATCGGATCGAAGTCCCCACGTGCCTCATGGATGACGTCCGCCGCCATCCTTACGGTCGTCAGCGGAGTGCGCAGCTCATGGGAGACATCGGAGACGAAGCGGCGCTGCATCCGGGAGAGCTCCTCCAACTGCTGGATCTTGAGCTGGAGGTTCTGCGCCATCTTGTTGAACGACTCGCCCAGGCGGGCGATGTCGTCCTCCCCGGTGACCTTCATCCGCTCCTGGAGCAGTCCGGCCGCCAGACGCTCGGAGATCCCCGCCGCCATCCTCACGGGCGTCACGACCTGCCGGACCACCACCCAGGCGATGGCCCCGAGCAGCACCACCACGAACACCCCGGCCGTGGCCAGGGTGCCCTTGACCAGGCTCAGGGACTTCTCCTCCTGGGAGAACGGGAAGAGGTAGTACAGCTGGTAGGCGTCGCCGTTGTTGTCGTCCAGACGCTTGCCGATGATCAGCGCGGGCTCGGAGTCCCCGGAGCCCGCGTGCACGATCTTCCCGTAGCGCTCATACGGGGCGGTGCGGCCCTCGTCCACGCGACGGCGCAGATCGGCGGGCACACTGTCCGGCTGGACATCACCGGATGCCCGCGGCCCCCGGCTGGCCACATAGGGCGTCTCGCCGGAGTCGGAGCTGAGCGCCACCACCGAATAGGCACCCTTGCCGCCGCTGGCGAGCTGCTCCACCAGCGCGTTCAGCCAGGCACCGGAGTCCTGGGCACCGGCCCCGGCCCCGTCCTGGCCACGGTTGTCGCTCTTGCGGTCGGCCATCTGCTCGGCCACCTCGAAGCCACCGACAGCCTGGCCCTGCGCCGCATGGCGCTTGGCGTCCAGCAGACCGTTGCGCACCTGGCCGATGACCACCAGGCCCAGCAGCAGCACCACACCGAGCGACATCAGCAGCGTGGTGGCCACCACGCGCAGCTGGATGTTCCGCCGCCACAGCCGGGCAGCGGGCAGCAGCGGACGGCGCACCCACCGGCCGAACAGCCGGATCACCGGGTGGGCCGGCCCTCCGGACGCCCCGTCGGGCAGCAGATGCCCGCCGCTCCACAACCTGCGCAGCAGCGGTATCTCACCCGCCGGGTCTGGCCGCCCAATCCGGGCACCCTCCGGAGCCCCGCCGCCCGGTCCATCGGGCGGCGGCGCCGTACCACCGGTCATCTCAGCTGGGCCCGGCCTTGTAGCCGACACCGCGCACGGTCACCACGATCTCCGGCCGCTCCGGGTCCTTCTCGACCTTCGACCGCAGTCGCTGCACATGCACATTCACCAGCCGGGTGTCGGCGGCATGCCGATAACCCCACACCTGCTCCAGCAGCACCTCACGGGTGAACACTTGCCACGGCTTACGGGCCAGCGCCACCAGAAGATCGAACTCCAGCGGCGTCAGCGCTATCGACTGGCCGTCCCGCTTCACCGAGTGCCCCGCCACGTCGATCACCAGATCGCCGATGGCCAGCTGCTCGGGCGCCGGTTCCTCGGAACGCCTCAGCCGTGCCCTGATCCGGGCCACCAGCTCCTTCGGCTTGAACGGCTTGACGATGTAGTCATCCGCCCCGGACTCGAGCCCGACCACCACATCGACCGTGTCGGTCTTGGCCGTGAGCATGACGATCGGCACCCCGGACTCGGCCCGGATCAGTCGGCAGACCTCGATGCCGTCCCGTCCGGGCAGCATCAAATCGAGCAGCACAAGATCGGGCTTGGTCTCGCGGAAGGCGGCAAGAGCCTTGTCGCCGTCCGACACGAACGACGGTTCAAAGCCTTCGCCGCGCAGCACGATGCCAAGCATCTCTGCCAGTGCGGTGTCGTCGTCGACGACAAGGACGCGTCCCTTCATATCGACATCATCCCATTACCCGATCGTGACCTGGTCCACAGCTCGGCGATACCGTCCTCGGTGACCGGGGAAATCACGCCCTCCTCGGTGACGATCGCCGTCACCAACTCCGGTGGCGTGACGTCGAAGGCCGGATTGTGGGCCTGTGTGCCCAGCGGAGCGACCGGCACTCCGGTACCCGCCTCCTGTCTGGCGATGGGAGCATACGGAATTGTGATGTCTGTCACTTCATGACCAGGACGCTGTTCGACCTCGATCGCGGCTCCGTCGGGGGTGGCCGGGTCCACCGTGGTGGTCGGGGCCACCACCACGAACGGCACATGGTGGTAGCGGGCCAGCACCGCGAGCGGATAGCTGCCCACCTTGTTGGCCACCGAGCCGTCCGCGGCAATCCGGTCCGCACCGATCAGCACCGCGTCCACCTCACCGGCCGCGAAGAGCGAGCCCGCCGCATTGTCGGCCAGCAGCGTGTACGCCATACCGGCGCGCGCCGCCTCGTACGCGGTCAACCGCGCTCCCTGGAGCAGGGGCCGGGTCTCGTCCACCCAGAGCCGCCGCAGCTGCCCCGCCCGGTGCACCGCCTTGACCACAGCGAGGGCGGTCCCCTCGCCTCCGGAGACCAGGGCGCCGGTGTTGCAGTGGGTGAGGATCCGATGACCCCCGGCAGGCAGCAGCTCTTCGAGGAGCGCCTGACCACGAGCCGCCATGCGCTCGCTGGCCTCGGCATCCTCCCGGTGCAGAACACGGGCCTCGGCGAGGGCCGCCACGGCGGCCTGAACGTCGTCCGCGTCGTCCCGGAGCGCGGCGTGATACGCGGCGACGGCACGGCGGACGCCATAGGCGAGGTTGACGGCCGTGGGACGGGCATGGGCAAGCGATTCGGCGGCCTCGTCCACATCGAAGCCGCGGGCCGCGGCAAGCGCGACCCCGTATGCCCCGGCGAGGCCGAGCAGCGGGGCGCCGCGCACGGCGAGGGAGCGGATCGCCTCCACCAGCGCCGGCACATCGGTGCACACCAGATCGACCTCTTCGGCGGGCAGCCGGGTCTGGTCGAGAAGTACCAGTACGGGTCCCTCAGGGGGCTCCTCCCAGCGCAGCGCCAGGGCGGTGGGAGGTATGGAGCCTTCCGGGGACACCGGATGCTGATCAGCCATCCGCCCAGTCTGCCTTGTGCGCCACCGACTATTGAAGTGCCGGACCGCCCCCAGTGACCGGTACGCGGCGGAACGCACCGTGGCACGATGGCTGACATCCGCCCGCCGCGGACGCCGCGGCCGGTCAACGAACAACCTACGGAGCGACGATGAATGACTCTCCGGGCTGGGCCCCGCCCGGATCGTCCCCTTCCGACGAACCGGACCACGGCGCTCAGCAGCAGGGCGAGCCCGCCGACCAGCCCGCCCCGGAACAGCGGGCATGGGGCGAACAGTGGGCCCGCCACCAGCCGCCGCCCGGCCGCTGGGCCGCATCGGGAGGCCGCACGCCACCACCGGTGCCACCCGCTCCCGCGCCGGGTGGCGGATGGGGCACCGGCCGGCGTCAGCCGCCCGCTCCCCGCCCCGGTGTCATTCCGCTGCGGCCGCTGGGCGTCAGCGAGATCCTGGACGGTGCGGTGGCCATCATGCGCGCCCACTGGCGCACGGTCCTCGGTATTTCGCTGATCGTCTCGATCGTCACCCAAGGTCTGATCACGGCCGCGACGGGACTGTGGTTCAACGACGGCCGAGGGAACGAGAGCAATGTCCTCGACGATCCGGACGCCACCGTCGGCCAGGCGCTGCGCGCCGTCGGCGACATCCTCGGGGACAGCGGAGCCACCCTCCTCCTCGGCGTCCTCGGAACGATCGTCACCACCGCCCTCATGACCGTGGTCGCCGCGCGGGCGGTGCTGGGCCGGAACGTGTCCGCCAGGGAGGCATGGGCCGGTGCCCGGCCGCACCTCCTTCAGCTGTGCGGGCTGCTCCTGCTCATCCCCACCATCGCCGCGGCCGTCATCGCCGCCGGTATGACGCCGGGTCTGCTGCTGGCCGTCGCGGGCGTGCCGAGCGAGGGTGCAGCGCTGGCCTCTCTGGGCGGGCTCGCCGCGGCATGCGTCGCCGCCTGGCTCTGGGTCCGCTTCAGCCTCGCCGCTCCCGCGCTGATGCTGGAGAAGCAGGGGATCATCAAGGCCCTGCGACGCTCCTTCAAGCTGGTGCGCGGCTCGTGGGGGCGCGTCTTCGGCATCCAACTGCTGGCCGTCGTCCTGGTCTTCATTGTCGGCGCCATCGTCGAGATCCCCACCAGCCTGGTCGCCATGGTGATCGGCGGGGACAACGCCATGGACTGGCTGTCCGGCGAATCCGTCTCCGTCGGCTGGACCTTCCTGATCGTGGTCGGCGTCGGCGGAGTGATCAGCTCGACCATCACCTTCCCGATCAGCGCGGGTGTGACGGCCCTCCTCTACATGGACCAGCGCATCCGGCGCGAGGCCCTCGACCTCGAGCTCGCCCGCGCCGCGGGGGTGCCGGGAGACTCGGCGGAAGGCCATGGCGAGGACCAGCCGACCGTCGGCTCCACGTCCTGGAACTGACGGCATCACAGCAGGCGGGGACGGACGGGGCGTCACCCTACGCCCCCTCACCGCACAGCCCGTCATACTCACAGGCCATCACCTCACCCTCCGCCCGCTCGGCACATATACCCCGCTGCCACTTGGGCCTCTTGACTGGCCATCAACGGGCCGTCTGACCGACCCTCACTGAC
The DNA here is from genome assembly GCF_017874715.1 of Streptomyces iranensis. GTDB lineage: Bacteria > Actinomycetota > Actinomycetes > Streptomycetales > Streptomycetaceae > Streptomyces > Streptomyces iranensis. The sequence goes on from NZ_JAGGLR010000046.1 coordinate 53,410, forward strand.
TACTCTGCGTGACCTCGACCTCGCAGCGCCAGAGCGCTGATACCCTTTCACTCGATCCGGTGGAACATCCGATCGAGTGGGAACGCAAAAATGCCTCGGTCCCGAGCACATAGTGCTCGGGACCGAGGCTAAAGATTGTTCGGCGGCGTCCTACTCTCCCACAGGGTCCCCCCTGCAGTACCATCGGCGCTGAAAGGCTTAGCTTCCGGGTTCGGAATGTAACCG
>NZ_JAGGLR010000047.1 GCF_017874715.1 Streptomyces iranensis
CCACCGGGGTACGCACCCATGAAAACACCGGTATCAGTACCACGGAGGGAACCCGGCTCGATCCCGGCCCGCTCGAACGCCTCCCAGGACACCTCAAGCACCAGTCGCTGCTGCGGATCCATCGCCAACGCCTCACGCGGACTGATCCCGAAGAACGAGGCGTCGAAACTGGCCGCAGCATCCAGGAAGCCGCCCTCAGCACGGTGAGATTTTCCGGCCGTGTCGAACAAGTTCTCCACGTCCCAGCCACGGTCGGTGGGGAAACCGGAGATCGCATCCGTACCCGACTCCACAAGACGCCACAGATCCTCCGGCGACGACACCCCACCCGGCAGACGGCACGCCATACCCACAATCGCCAACGGCTCGTCCTGCCCCACCACCGACACCGGCCCGCGTACCGGAACAGGAGTCTCCCCAACGAACAACTCCCCCAGCCGGACGGCCAAGGCCGTCGGGGTCGGGTAGTCGAACACCAACGTGGCGGGCAACCGCAACCCCGTCGCCTTCGCCAGACTGTTCCGCAACTCCACCGCAGTCAGCGAATCCACGCCCAGATCCCTGAACGCACCAGTCGCCGGAATCGTGCGAGCATCGGCATGTCCCAGAACCACGGCGGCACTGTCACACACCAGCTTCAGCAGTGCCTTCTCCCGCTCCGCAGGCGCCAAGCGGGTCAGCCACGGCACCGACGAATCACCGGTAGCGGCAGCCCGCCGGGCAACCGGGCGATGCAACAAACGCAGCAACGCCGGAACCTCGACATCACGCACAGGCTCCATCGCCGCAGCGAGCAGAACAGGCTCACCGTGACGTGACGCGGCATCGAGCAAGCCCACCCCACGCCCGGCGGAGATAGCCCGCAGCCCACCACGCCGAATCCGGTCACGATCCGTATCGGACATTCCAGCGGTCAGGCCACTGGCGTCCTCCCACAAACCCCACGCCACCGCCAACGCAGGCAGACCCTCAACACAACGCTGCTCAGCCAAAGCATCCACAAAGGCGTTCGCCGCCGCGTAATTACCCTGCCCCGCACTACCGAGCACACCAGCAGCCGAGGAATACATGACGAACGCGGCCAGGTCGGCATCACGGGTGAGCTCATGCAGGTGCCACGCACCATCGGCCTTGGGCCGCAACACCGTGTCCAGCCGCTGCGCGGTCAGGGACTCCACCACACCGTCATCGAGCACGCCCGCGGTGTGGATCACCGCGGTGAGGGGGTGTTCGGGGGATACGTCCGCCAGTGCCCGCGTCAGCGCGGGGCGGTCCGATACGTCGCACGCTGCTGTGTCGACGTGGGCGCCCAGCTCGGCGAGTTCGTTGAGCAATCCCTCGTCGGGAGTGGTGCGGGAGAGCAGCAGCAGATGGCGTGCGCCGTGTTCGGCTGCCAGGTGGCGGGCGAGGATGCCTGCCAGGACGCCGGAACCGCCGGTGATCAGGATGGTGCCGTTGGGGTCGGGCTTGCGGGGGATGGTGAGGACGATCTTGCCGATGTGGCGGGCGCGGCTCATCCAGCTGAACGCATCACGGGCCTGACGGATGTCCCAGGCCTGCACCGGCAGGGGCAGCAGTACACCCTGGGCGAACAGGGTGAGCAACTCGGCAATGATCTCCCGCAGCCGGTCCGGACCGGCATCCATCAGGTCGAACGCCTGGTAGCTGGTACCCGGCCGCTCGGCGGTGACCTGGTGCGGGTCACGGATGTCGGTCTTGCCCATCTCCACGAACCGGCCACCACGAGGCAGCAGATCAAGCGAAGCATCGACGAAGTCGCCGCTGAGGGAGTTCAGGACGACATCGACACCCCGGCCGTGTGTGTTGTTGAGGAAGGTTTCCTGGAAACTCAGCGTGCGGGAGTCGGCGATGCGGGTGTGCTCCAGACCGGCTTCGCGCAGGATGTGTTGTTTCCCGGTGCTGGCGGTCGCGTAGATCTGCGCGCCGAGGTGGCGGGCGATCTGGGTCGCTGCCATGCCCACTCCACCCGCTGCGGCGTGGATCAGCACGGACTCACCCACACTCAGCCCGGCCAGATCCACCAACCCGTAATACGCGGTGGCGAACACAACCGGCACGGATGCCGCTGTGGTGAAGGACCAACCATCAGGAATCACACCCAGCATCCGACGATCAGCGATCACAACCGGCCCGAATCCGCCGCCCACAAGACCGAACACTCGGTCTCCCGGGGCCAGATCCTGAACCTCCGGGCCGACCTCGAGCACCACGCCCGCGGCCTCACCGCCTGCCAGGCGTTTGTCGTCGACCATTCCGAGGGCCACGACGACGTCGCGGAAGTTCAGGCCTGCGGCGCGTACGTCTATGCGTACTTCGCCGGGTTGCAGGGGCTGTTCGGCGCTGTCGGTGGGTACCAAGGCGAGGTCTTGCAGGGTTCCGCTGCGGGGTTGTTCCAGCAGCCATCCACGACTGTCGGGGATCGTCAGCGGGCTGCTCTCCGGCGTATTCGCCCGCGCCAGCCGCGGTACCTCGAACCGTCCGTCGCAGACCCGCAGCCGCGGCTCATCGAGCCCCACGGTGGCGGCCAACTGGTCCAGGGTGAGGGCGTCGTCGTCACTTTCGACCAGGATGAACCGGCCCGGATGCTCCGACTGCACCGAACGCATCAACCCCGACACCCCGGCAGCGGCCACCCCAGTACCGGTCCGAACAACCAGCGTGCTGTCGATGAAACGTTCCCCGCCAAGCCACGTCTGGACTGCCTGGAGGGCCTGGGCGGTCAGTGTGCGGGTCTGCGCCAGCGGGTCCAGCGGGTCCAGCGGGTTCTCGCTGCTGTCGGGGCGTGCGGTGAAGACCACCACCTCGGGCACCGGCACATCACCGCCCGACACCAGATCCTCGAACCGGCCGACCGTCAGGCCGGTCTCCTGAGGGACCGGGATCTCCGTCCACGTCAAGGCGAGCAGGTCATCGGCAGCGGAACCGAGCGCATCGGCCGTCACCGCCCGCGTCACGAGCGAGCCCACGGTAGCCACCGGCCGGCCGATGTCATCAGCGACCCGCACACCCCAGCCGTCCACTGTCGGTGCCACCGCGACACGCAGCGTGGCCGAGCCAGTGGCATGGACCTGGACGTGGTTCCAGGAGAACGGCAGCCGTACACCCTGCTCGGGGGTGTCGAGTGTGTTCAGAATGCTGGCGTGCAAGGCAGCGTCCAACAGCGCCGGATGCACCGCGAACCGCGCCGCCTCCTGCGCCTGCTCCTCAGCCAGAGCAACCTCGGCGAAGACGGTGTCCCCGTCACGCCACGCACTCCGCAGTCCCTGGAAAGCGGGACCGTACTCGTAACCGGCCCCAGTCAGTTGGTCGTAGAAATCACCCAAGTCCACCGGCTGTGCCTCTGCGGGAGGCCAAGCAGCAAGCTCCGGTTGCGAGACCGTCGAGTCAGAGGTGCTGATCGTGGCCGAAACGTGGCGAGTCCAGGTATCGGCGCTATCCGCCCGAGAAAAGACGGTCACCGCGCGGTGCCCGGACTCATCGGCCTCGCCGACCGATACGGACAGTTGCACACCGCCGGTCTGCGGGAGCAGGAGCGGGGTTTCGATCACCAGTTCGTCGATGACGTCGCACTCGACCTCGCCGGCGGCGCGGACGACCAGCTCAACAAACCCGGTACCGGGAAGCAGCACACTTCCCCGGACCGCGTGATCAGCCAGCCATGTATGGGTGGCCAGTGATACCCGCCCGGTCAACAGCACACCATCGGAGTCCGGCAACTCCACCGCCACACCCAGCAGTGGATGACCCTCGGCAGACGCCCGGTCCACGCTCTTGAGCCAGTACCGCTGGTGCTCGAAAGCGTAGGTCGGAAGGTCCAGCACCCGGGCCGGGACATTGCCCAGCACCGCAGACCAGTCGACAGTCACGCCCTGGACATAGGCCTGCGCCAGGGCAGTGAGCATCCGGACGGCGTCCCCGTCGTCACGGCGCAGCGTGGCAACAGAGACGACATCGTCGTCCATCGCCTGCATCAACACCGGGCTGGCGCTGACCTCGACGAACACGGTGTCACCCCGGGCCTGCAACTCGCCGACGGCAGCATCGAACCCGACCGGCTCACGCAGGTTCCGATACCAGTACTCCACATCGAGCGGGCCTTCGACCCACGTGCCATCGACCGTCGACAGCCACGGCACCACCGGAGCCTGCGAACCGACACCGGCAGTGATGTCGAGCAGTTCGTCACGGATCAGCTCGACATGCGGGGTGTGCGAGGCATAGTCAACAGTGATCCGCCGCACCCGCACCCCCTGTCCCTCATGAACCGCCAGCACACGGTCCACCGCCTCCGGCCCACCCGCAATCACCGTGGACGCCGGACCATTACGGGCCGCGATCCACGCCCCATCGACCAGCTCGATCTCCTGCGCGGGCAACGCCACCGATGCCATCGCACCCCGGCCCGCCAGACCCCGCCCGATCACCTGACTGCGCAACGCCACAATCCCCGCCGCATCCCGCAACGACACTGCACCCGCCACACACGCCGCAGCAATCTCACCCTGCGAATGACCAATCACCGCATCCGGCCGCACACCGGCCGCCTGCCACACCGCAGCCAGCGAAACCATCACCGCCCAGGAAGCAGGCTGGACCACATCAACCCGGTCCACCACCGCCGGATCATCCAGAACCGTGAACAGATCCCAGTCCACGAACTCACTCAACGCCGCCGCACACTCGGCCATCCGCTCGGCGAACACCACCGACGAACCCCGCAGCGCACTACCCATCCCCAGCCACTGCCACCCCTGCCCCGGGAAAACAAACACCACCCGAGGATCAGACACAGCAGTACCGGTAACGCTGTCATCGCCCAGCAGCACGGCACGGTGCTCGAACACCGACCGCGTCACCGCCAACGTCGACCCCACACCCCGCACATCCACCCCAGGCGAGGCCGCCAGATACGCACGCAACCGGCCCTCAACCTCGGCCAGAGCGGACTGAGTCTTGGCTGATACCACCAACGGCAGCACATCCGACGCCACCACCGGCGTCACAACCGGCTGCGCCTCCTCCACAGGCTGGGCGGCGGGCGCACTCTCAAGGATGACGTGAGCGTTCGTACCGCTGACCCCGAAAGCCGACACACCCGCCCGACGCGTCCGGCCGGTCTCCGGCCACGGCTGGCTCTCCGCCACCAGCTCAACCGCACCCGCCGACCAGTCCACATGCCGCGACGGCTCATCCACATGCAACGTCCGCGGCACCAGACCGTGCTGCAACGCCATCACCATCTTGATGACACCCGACACACCCGCAGCAGCCTGAGCATGACCGATGTTCGACTTCAACGAGCCCAGCAACAACGGCTGCTCACGGTCCTGGCCGTAAGTGGCGAGCACCGCCTGGGCCTCGATCGGATCACCCAGCGCCGTACCCGTGCCATGCGCCTCGACCACATCCACCTCAGCCGTGGTCAACCCCGCATTGCTGAGAGCGGACCGGATCACCCGCTGCTGCGAAGGACCATTCGGCGCGGACAGGCCGTTCGACGCACCGTCCTGGTTGACCGCCGAACCCCGCACCACCGCCAACACCTGATGACCCTTGGCCTGAGCATCCGACAAACGCTCCACCAACAGCACACCGACACCCTCAGCCCACCCCGTACCATCCGCGGCGTCGGCGAAGGCTTTACACCGGCCATCGGCTGACAGGCCACGCTGCCTCGAGAACTCCACGAAGCTTTGCGGCGTCGCCATAACCGTGACACCACCGACCAGGGCCAGCGAACACTCACCCTGCCGCAGGGCATACCCCGCCTGATGCAACGCCACCAACGACGACGAACACGCCGTGTCCACCGTGATGGCGGGGCCCTCAAGACCGAAGAAGTACGACACCCGGCCAGACAACACACTCGCCGCACCAGCCGTCGCCCCGAAACCCTCAAGGTCGGCGCCGGCGCCGTAACCACCGGGGAAACCACCCATGAAGACACCGGTGTCGCTGCCTCGCAGGGAACCGGGCTCGATACCGGCCCGCTCGAACGCCTCCCAGGACACCTCCAACAGCAGCCGCTGCTGCGGATCCATCGCCAACGCCTCACGCGGACTGATCCCGAAGAACGAGGCATCAAAGCCAGCCACGGCATCCAGGAAGCCACCCCGCACGCAGTACGACTTCCCGGACGCGTCCGGATCAGGGTCGAACAGGCCCTCGACGTCCCAGCCACGGTCGGTGGGGAAACCGGAAATCGCATCCGTACCCGACTCCACCAAGCGCCACAGATCCTCCGGCGACGACACCCCACCCGGCAAGCGGCACGCCATACCCACAATCGCCAACGGCTCGCCTTGCCCCACCGCCGACACCGGGCGCTCCGGGGCAGGGCTCTCGCCCGTGAACAACTCCCCCAACCGGGCGACGAGCACGGCCGGGGTCGGATAGTCGAACACCATCGTGGCGGGCAGCCGCAGACCCGTTGCCTTGGCCAGGCTGTTGCGCAGTTCCACCGAGGTCAGCGAGTCGATGCCCATCTCGCGGAACGTCTTGTCAGGGGCGTACCGATCGGCCGCGGAGAGGCCCAGAATGTCCATGACGCTGCTGCGGACCAGATCGCGCAACGCCTGTTCTCTGGCAGCCTCTGCGGCTAGGAACTGCCGTGACCATGCTTGTTGCTGTTCGGTGTTGTCGGTTTGCGCACCGACCAAGTTCTGGAGGAGCGGTGGAAGCGTGTCGGCCGCGGCCAGTGCTCGCAGACCGACAGTGTTCAGACGGGTGACAATGTGAGCCGAGTCGGCGGAAGCCATTGCGCGGCCCAGCAGGGATCCCCTGACCACGACCGCTTCGGCTTCGGGTATGCCCCAGGCGATTGCCGTGGTCGGCAGGCCTTCGGCGCGGCGGCGCCGGGCGAGGGCGGCCACGGAGGCAGGCGCGTCTTGGCTGAAGACGACGAAGGCGGCGAGGTCGAGGCCTTTCGTGAGGTGGTGCAGCTGGTGGCTCTCGTGGGCAACGGCGGGACCGCCGGTGTGGATCACCGCGGTCAGGGGGTGTTCGGGGGATACACCGGCCAGTACCCGGGCCAGACCGGCACGATCCGACACGTCGCAGACCGCCGTGCCGACCTGCGCGCCAGACTCGGTCAGCTCGTTGATCAGTGCTTCGTCCGGCGTGCTGCGGGACAGCAGCAGCAGATGACGCACGCCCTGTTCGGCCACTAGATGCCGGGCGACGGTTCCCGTCGGGACGCCTGACCCGTCGGCGATCAGGACCGTGCCGCCGGGGTCGAGTTGCCGGGGGATGGTGAAGGTGATCTTGCCGGTGTGGCGGGCGCGGCTCATCCAGCTGAACGCATCGCGTGCCTTGCGGATATCCCAGGTCAGGACGGGCAGCGGCCGCAGCACACCCTGTGCGAACAGGGCGAGCAGCTCGGCGATGATCTCCCGCAGCCGGTCCGGGCCGGCGTCCAGCAGGTCGAACGCTTGATAGGTGGTACCAGGCCGGTCCGCGGTGATCCGCTCCGCGTCGCGGATGTCGGTCTTGCCCATTTCCAGGAACCGGCCGCCGCGGGGCAGCAGGTCGAGGGAGGCGTCGACGAAGTCACCGCTGAGAGAGTTGAGGACGACGTCGACACCCTGGCCGTCGGTGGTGTTCAGGAACGCTTCCCGGAAAGCAAGTGTGCGGGAGTCCGCGATCCGGCTGTCCTCCAGGCCCGCCTCACGCAGGATGTGCTGCTTGCCCGAACTGGCGGTCGCGTGGATCCGCGCGCCGAGGTGGCGGGCGATCTGGGTCGCTGCCATGCCGACACCACCCGCGGCGGCGTGGATCAGGACGGACTCACCCGCACTCAGCCCGGCCAGGTCCACCAGCCCGTAGTAGGCGGTGGCGAACACGATGGGGATGGACGCCGCCGTCGCGAACGACCATGCATCGGGTATCGCACCGAGCAGACGGCGATCGGTGATCGCGACCGCCCCGAACGCACTTCCCACAAGGCCGAAGACCCGGTCGCCCGGGGTCAGGTCGTGTACTTCCGGGCCGACCTCGAGCACCACGCCCGCGGCCTCGCCCCCCATCAGGCCCTCACCTGGGTACGTACCCAGAGCGATGAGAACATCCCGGAAGTTCAAACCCGCGGCGCGCACGGCTATCCGCACCTCGCCGGGGCGCAAGGGCCGCTCGGCTGTATCGGTGGGTACCAGGGCGAGGTCTCGCAGGGTTCCGCTGCGGGAGTGCTCCAGCAGCCACGCACGGTCCCCGGGGATCGTGAGCGAGCCGCTGTCCGGGGTGTTCGCGTGGGCCAGTCGCGGGACGAGCGGATTGCCGTCACGCAGCGCGATCTGTGGTTCGCCGAGCTCGGCGAGAGCTGGCAGGAGGGTGTCGTCGGGTTCGGCATCGTCGACGTCGATGACGACGAAGACGCCGGGGTTCTCCGTCTGTTCCCCGCGGATCGCGTCCCATGCCGCCGCGTGCTCGGGGACCGGGATGTCGGAGGGGCCAGTGTGCACGGCACGGCGGGTGACGAAGACAAGTGTCGAATCGGCATGCCGCTTGTCGGCGAGCCAGGACTGCGCGAGATCGCGGACCGCGCCGACCAGGTCGGCGTCGTCGGACGGCAGGGAGTCGACTCGTACGACCACATGGCCGTCCGGGGAGGCCTGTTTCGGCGGTTCGAGGGAAATCCACTCCAGCTGGTGCAGGGTTTCGCCGCCGCTCGCTCCGGCGAGCAATTCGGCCGGTTTCTCCGTGAGGGAGGCGCGTTTCACCTTGCCGGAGGCGGTCCGCGGGATGGCGTCGACCCGGTAGATCTCCTCTGGCACCTTGAAGTACGACAACCGTTCGCGGCACACGTCGAGCACCATGTCGGCGTCGACACCGTCCGTTTCCGGCACGACGTACAGCACGGGAACCTCGCCGAGTACGGGGTGCTGCTTGCCTGCCGCTGCCGCGTCCTTGACCCCGGGCACGTCGAGCGCCACGGCCTCGATCTCGTGCGGGTGGATGTTCTCACCACTGCGGATGATGAGTTCCTTGATCCGGCCGGTGATGGTGACGTGTCCCGTCTCGCTGCGGCGGGCCAGGTCACCGGTGCGGTACCACCCATCCGAAAGCACCTCGGCCGTGGCTTCGGGCTGCTCGTGGTAGCCGATCATGATGCTCGGCCCGCTGGCCCACAGCTCGCCCTCTTCGCCGTCCGCGACGTCGGCGCCGCTGATGGGGTCGACGAAGCGCAGGGACAGCCCCGGGACGGGGAGGCCGCACGAACCGGGGATCCGTTGTCCGCTGAGCCAGTTCACGGTGAGGGATCCGCTGGTCTCGGTGCAGCCGTAGGTGTCGAGCAGCGGTACGCCGAAGACGTCCTCGAAGTCCTCGATGAGGGATGCCGGCGCGACGGAGCCGGCGACCAGGCCCATTTTCAGCGACGATGTCCGCGGTTCGAACGTGTCGGCGGCTCCCAGGAGATAGCGGAACATCGTCGGCACGCCGACGAGCACGGTGCACGGATGCTCCGTGAGCTCTTCGAGCACCTCGCTCGCCACAAAGCCGTTCATGATCCGCGCGGTGGCGCCGACGGCGGTGGTGGCCAGGACACACAGGTGGAGGGCGAGGCTGTGGAACAGCGGCGCGGGCCAGAGCAGAACGTCGTTCTCGGTCAGTTCCCAGGCGGGGATATCGCAATACGCCGCGGACCAGAGGCCGCTGCCCTGGGTCGACAGGACACCCTTCGGGGTGCCTGTGGTGCCGGAGGTGTAGAGCATCCAGGCTGCTTCATCGAGCCCCAGGTCGTCGCGCGCCGGCCGGAGGGGCTCGGCGGTGGCCAGCTCGGCGAATGACCGCACTCCTGGGGGAATTCGTTCCTCGCCTACCAGAACGACGGTCATACCAGGGGCCGTGCGACGCACGTCGTCGAGATGGGCGGAGTCAGTGATGACGGCTACGGCGCCGCTGTCCGACAGGAAGTGGGCGACCTCGGCCTCGGTCGCGTCCGGGTTGAGCGGTACGGCAACCGCGCTGGCCCGGAGGATCGCCAGATAGCTTTCGATGTTCTCGACGCGGTTCCCCAGCAGGATTGCGACTCGGTCGCCCCGGTCCACACCCATGTCCACCAGGTGCCCGGCGATCCGTCCGGTCCGCGTGGCCAATTCGGCATGCGTCAGTGCGAGCCGGGAGTCCACGTACGCTATTTTGTCGCCGAGGCGTTCAGCATTCGCGCGAAGCAGATCATAAATAGGCCGCACTAGTTCCGCGCGTGACATTAATACACCTTCCGGCGAAGTACGGTGTTCTGATGCCTCTAAACCGACTGTAATCAGCCACCAGCGATGCACCACCGACAATCCCACCCGAACGATAGCAGCCTCGCGGAGAAGTTCTCCATACCCCTCCACCCCCTATGTTGATCACCGCTCTGTGCGCGATTCAGCAGGCAGGACGCCTAGGGGGTTGCGTGGACTGCGACATGAGGTGTCTTCTTGCATCAAGTCACGCTCGGCCCTTCGGGCCATCTATTACAGCGCAGTCCAGCCGCGCCACAAAAAGATGTACATAGGTCACGGGGAGGACCCGGAAACCTCCATTGGATTTGTTTGGGAAGGCCGTTTCCGACCGCAGATGATGAACGCCTTTCCAGGAGAGGTGAATGGCTTCCGACAGTCCCCGCCCAAGGCCGGTTAAACCCGCTTTTGCTGTTTCGCGAACGCAGCGTCATCGTCGCAGACTTGATGAGCGCGGCATCGGTCGCGCGGATCGGAACGGGCCGCTTCCGGCTTCTTTCTCGCAGCAGCGCCTGTGGCTCATGCAGCAGCTCGCGCCCGATAGCAATTCCTATAATCTGCCATTCGTGCAGCGGCTGCGGGGCGCCCTGGACACCACGATCCTCGGGCGCGCGCTCCGCCTCGTCGCAAGCCGTCATGAGGCGCTTCGAACCGTATTCGACGCGGAGGACGGCGAGCCGCTCCAGCGGATCCAGCCTGCGGATGTCGTGCGCCTGCGAGAACTGGACGCTCGGGACGAGGACCACGCCAGAGAGTTGGTCCGGCAGGAGACGGCCGAGCCATTCGACCTGCACGCCGGTCCTGTGATGAGAGCGTTGTTGGTACGACTCGCCGACGATGACCACGTGCTGGCGCTCACGGTGCACCACATCGCCGGCGACGGCTGGTCGCTGGCCATCCTGCGGATGGAGCTCTCGGCGCAGTACGCGGCGCTGCTTCGCGGTGCGGAGGCCGATCTGCCCGCGCTCCCGTCGCAGTACGCGGACTTCGCCCAGTGGGAACGCAAGGCGCTGTCGGGCACCAAGCTTCAAAAGCGGCTGGACTACTGGCAGGAGAACCTGCGGGATGCCCCGATGGTGCTGGGGTTGCCGGCCGATCGGCCGCGGCCGCCGGTCGGCAGTTCGGACGCGGGCATGGTGGCGTGGTGCCCGCCGACGGAATTGGTGACCGCGGCCAAGGAGCTGAGCCGGTCGACGGGCACCACGCTGTTCATGTCGCTGCTGGCCGCCTTCCAGGTGGTGCTGTCCCGCTACGCGCGCACCGATGACGTCCTGGTCGGTACCCCGATCGCCAACCGCAATCATGCGGAGGTGGAGGGGCTGATCGGAATGTTCGTGAACACGGTGGTGCTGCGCGGCGATCTGTCAGGCGATCCGACCTTCCGCGAGCTCCTCCTGCGGACCCGTACGAACGCCATGGGTGCGTTCGCCAACGCCGAGCTGCCTTTCGACCTCCTCGTCGAGAAGATCGCACCGCAGCGCGACCTGTCGGCGAACCCGGTCGTGCAGGTGCTCTTCCAGCTCATGCCGCTGGTGTCGAGCACGTTTTCGCTGCCGGGAATCGCGGTCGAGCCTTTCGATATGAACCAGTTCTTCACCCGCATGGACCTGGAGTTTCATGTCTACGAGGATCCCGTCGGCGACAGGTTGACGGGCGATGTCTGGTACAGCCGAGCACTGTTCGACGAGCCCCGCATAAAACGAATGCTGGATCAGTTCACGCTCGTCCTGCACAGTGTGCTCGACAACCCGGACGATCCGATCTCGCAGATTTCACTCGCGTCGGAAGTCGACACCGACCTACCGACGGTAGAATCGAACGAAACAGACCGAGCTCTGCCATTCGATTCGCTGCCGGAATTGCTGGCGGACGCGGCAGCACGAAACCCCGATGCGATCGCCGTCGTCGACGAACGGGTCACACTGACCTATGCCGAACTCGGTGGACGGGCCAATAAGATGGCGCATCTGCTGCGAGACAAAGGCGTTCGCCCCGGTGAACTCGTCGGTCTTTGCGTCGACCGAGGCGCCGATATGATCGTGGGAATACTCGGCATCCTCAAAGCAGGCGCGGCCTATGTGCCTATCGACCCCGAGCATCCCATCGAGCGTACCCGTTTCGTGTTGGCCGATTCCAGCATATCCACGGTCATCGCACAGGAGACATACCGGACTCGATTCTCCGATGTCCGCGACATCATTCTCCCGGACGACCCCGGCCTCGAAGATCAGCCCGCAAGCCCGCCCGATGTGACGACCGACCGCAACAGCCTGGCCTATGCGATTTACACCTCCGGTTCCACGGGCCGCCCCAAGGCCGTGCTCATGCCCGGCATCTGCGTCGTGAACCTGCTGCTGTGGCAGGAACGCACGATGGGTCGCGAATCGGCCAGCCGCACTGCCCAGTTCATCACCGCGACCTTCGACTACTCGGTTCAGGAAATCTTCTCCGCGCTGCTCGGGGGCACGCTTGTCATTCCCCCCGACGACATACGGCTGGACCCCGCGCGACTCGCGCAATGGATCGACGACAGCCGTATCACGCGCATCTACGCACCCACCACGGTGCTGCGCGCGCTGGTCGAGCACGTCGACCCGCACGGCACCGGCTTGTCGACATTGCGACACCTCTGCCAGGGCGGCGAGGCGCTCGTGTTGGACAGCAAGCTGCGAGAGGTGTGCCTGCACCGCCCGCAGCTGCGGGTGCACAACCACTATGGCCCGGCGGAGAGCCAGCTCGTCACGGGTTACACGCTTCCCGAGGATGTCTCTGCCTGGCCGGCCACGGCCCCTATCGGGAAGCCGATCGACAACTCGCGCATCCACCTTCTCGACGACGCGCTTCGTCCCGTGCCCGACGGCGTACCGGCGCAGGTCTGCATATCGGGGATCGGTCTCGCCCGCGGCTACCTGGCCCGGCCCGAACTGACCCAGCAACGATTCATCACCGAAGGTACCGGCTCGGAGCCGCGGATGTACCTCTCCGGCGATCTGGCCCGGCGGCTGCCGGACGGAAATCTGGAGTTTCTCGGGAGAATCGATGACCAGGTCAAAATCCGGGGCATCCGGATCGAACTCGGCGAGATCGAGACAATCCTGTCCGAACACGCGGCCATAACTCAGGCCGCGGTGACCGTCCGAGAAGACGACCGGGGCGACAAACGACTGGTCGCCTACGTGGTACCGCACTCGGATGCCGGGGACCTCGCCGTCGAATTGCGGGGTCATGTCGAGGCGCGGCTTCCCTCCTACATGGTGCCGTCCGCGTTCATCGTCCTGGACAAGCTGCCGCTGACGACAAGCGGAAAGACCGACCGGCGTGCGCTCCCCACCCCGGAAAGCTGGTCACCGGCCTCCACCTTGCCGACCTCCCCGCGTAACGCGACCGAATCCACGGTTTGCGGGATCTACGCCGACGTGCTCGCGGTGCAAACCGTCGGCGTGCACGACGATTTCTTCGCTCTCGGCGGCCACTCGCTGCTCGCCTCCCGCGCCGTCTCGCGTATCCGCGCCGAGTTGGGCTGCGATCTACCGCTTCGTACGCTGTTCGACGCCCGGACTCCCGCTTTGCTCGCCCAGGCCATCGGGTCGATGTCGTCGCGGGACGTGCCCGCGCTCGTGCCCCCGCTCGTGCCTTCGCCCCGGACCGCGCCCGCACCGCTCTCGCTGGCCCAGCAGCAGATGCTCGGGATGAGTGATTCGCTGCTCGAACTGGGGGCATTCCCCGTCTGCCCGTACGGATTCCGGCTACGCGGGAAGATCGACCGCGGCGTACTCGACAGCGCCCTGACCCGGATCGTCGCGCGTCACGAGCCACTGCGAACAGGCTTCCGCGACGACGGCGACGGGGGCGTCCACGGCGACGGGGGCGGGGGCGGGGACGGCGACGGCTTCGTGCAGATCGTCCGCGAGCCCGCGCCGGTGAGGGCCGATTTCGTCGAGGTGACCGGGAAAGACACGACCGACCGTGAAGCAGCGGCAGCGGATATCGTCAAGAACGAACTTGAACGTCCCTTCGACCTGGTCGACGGAATTCTGCTCCGCGCCGTTCTGCTACGGCTGGAGCAAGACGACCACATCCTTGTCCTGATGTTGCACCACATCGCGGGCGACGGCTGGTCCTTCGATATTCTGGTCCGCGAGCTGTCCGCCCTGTACACCGAATTGGCCGGTGGTCCAGCCGCCGGACTGGCGGAAGTCGGCACGACATACTCGGATTTCACCCTCTGGGAGCACGAGGCCCTGTCCGGGCCCACCCGCGAGGAACACGACGCCTATTGGCGAGAGCACCTCAAGGACGCTGTCGCACTGGAACTGCCCACCGACAGGCCGCGAAAGCTTGCGGATCCGATCGGAAAATCCCTCGAGTGGACGGTTTCCCCGGACGCGACATCCGCGGCGCGGAGGCTCGCGCAGGCAGAGGGCGTGACCCTTTACGAGACCATGCTCGGAGCCTTCACGCTGGCCGCGGCCGGGTTGTCAGGCCTGGACGACATTCTGGTGGCGACTCCTTTCGCCAATCGTGGCCGGCCCGAGATCGACCACCTGATCGGCTTCTTCGCCAAGGTTGCCGCCCTCCGTGTCGATCTCTCCGACGATCCGACGTTCCGCGAGGTCCTGCGACGCGTCCAGACGGCAGTTCTGGGTGCCCACGCGCATCAGGACCTCCCCTATGCGGCGATACAGACCACGTCATCTGAACTTCCCCCGCCGCTGGTGCAGTTCCAGCTGATCAGCTCGCTGACCTCCGATCTCGTCCTGCCTGGCATCACCAGCGGGCGCTTCGGGGTGGCCGAGGCCGATCTGGGGGTCGGGGACGGCGAACTCGCCATCTGGCTCTTCGACGATGACAGTGCCCTGCACGGCACTGTCGTATTCGACGGATCCCTATTCGACCCCGCGAGGATTCAGAGTCTTCTTTCCTCGGTCGAGTCGACGTTGCACGTTGTCTCTGCCACCCCCTCCGTACGCGTATCCAAGGCATACGCAGCAATCGGTCACGCAAGGAGATAGCGCCATGTCCGAGCAAGACAAAGTGGTGGAGTATCTTCGCTGGGCGACTGCAGAGTTGCACACGACCCGCGCCAAACTGGACGCACTTACCGCCGCTGGCACCGAGCCGTTGGCGATTGTGGGTATGGCGTGCCGTCTGCCGGGTGGGGTGTCGTCGCCGGAGGATCTGTGGCGCTTGGTGGAGTCGGGTACGGATGCGATTTCCGGTTTCCCCACCGACCGTGGCTGGGACGTCGAGAACCTGTACGACCCTGATCCGGACGCGTCCGGGAAGTCGTACTGCGTGCAGGGCGGCTTCCTGGATGCCGCAGGCGGTTTCGACGCCCCGTTCTTCGGGATCAGTCCGCGTGAGGCGTTGGCGATGGACCCGCAGCAGCGACTGGTGCTTGAGGTGTCCTGGGAGGCGTTCGAACGGGCCGGGATCGAACCCGGGTCCCTCCGCGGCAGTGACACCGGCGTCTTCATAGGCGCTTACCCCGGAGGCTACGGTACCGGTGCCGGTGCTGACCTCGAGGGCTATGGCACCACGTCCGGTCCCAGTGTGCTCTCCGGCCGGGTGTCGTACTTCTTCGGTCTCGAAGGCCCCGCCATCACGGTGGACACGGCGTGTTCGTCGTCGCTGGTGGCGTTGCACCAGGCGGGGTATGCCCTGCGGCAGGGGGAATGTTCCCTGGCCCTGGTCGGCGGTGTCACCGTGATGGCCACGCCGGATGTCTTCACCGAATTCGCCCGGCAGCGCGGCTTGGCCACCGACGGCCGCAGCAAAGCCTTCGCGGACAGCGCGGACGGTGCCGGATTCTCCGAGGGCATCGGTGTGCTGTTGGTGGAGCGTTTGTCGGATGCTCAAGCCAAGGGCCACCAGGTGCTGGCGGTGGTCCGTAGCTCGGCGGTCAACCAGGACGGTGCGTCCAACGGTCTGACCGCGCCGAACGGCCCCTCCCAGCAGCGAGTGATCCAGACCGCGCTCAGCAACGCCGGTTTGACCACAGCCGAGGTGGACGTGGTCGAGGGCCACGGTACAGGCACGACACTGGGCGACCCGATCGAAGCCCAAGCCGTGATCGCCACCTATGGCCAGGACCGTGAGCAGCCTCTGCTGCTCGGATCGCTGAAATCGAACATCGGTCATACCCAGGCCGCGGCGGGCGTATCGGGTGTCATCAAAATGGTGATGGCCCTGCAGCATGCTCTGGTGCCCCGCACCCTGCACGTCGATGAACCGTCATCGCACGTGGACTGGACAGCGGGTGCGGTCGAGCTGGTGACGGAAAACCAGCCGTGGCCGGACACCGACCGGCCTCGCCGGGCAGGCGTGTCTTCCTTTGGAGTCAGTGGCACCAACGCCCACATCATCCTCGAGAGCGCACCCACGCAGGCTGTAGACGACGCGCAGCCCGTGGATGCGCCGGTGGTGGGCTCGGAGCTGGTGCCTCTGCCTCTGCCCCTGCCGCTGCCTCTGGTGATTTCCGCCAAGACGCAGTCGGCTTTGACTGAGTATGAGGACCGGTTGCGCGCCTACCTGGCGGCGTCGCCCGGGGTGGATGTGCGGGCTGTCGCGTCAACGCTGGCGGTGACACGGTCGGTGTTCGAACACCGTGCGGTCCTGCTGGGTGACGGTACTGTCACCGGGACCGCGGTGACCGACCCCCCAGTCGTGTTTGTTTTCCCGGGGCAGGGGTCGCAGCGGGCTGGTATGGGTGAGGAACTGGCCGCAGCGTTTCCGGTCTTCGCGCGGATCCATCAGCAGGTGTGGGATCTGCTGGATGTGCCCGATCTGGAGGTGAACGAGACCGGTTACGCCCAGCCCGCCCTGTTCGCATTGCAGGTGGCCCTGTTCGGGCTGCTGGAGTCGTGGGGTGTGCGCCCGGATGCGGTGGTCGGCCACTCTGTCGGCGAACTCGCCGCCGGATACGTGTCCGGGTTGTGGTCGCTGGAGGATGCCTGCACGCTGGTGTCGGCGCGGGCCCGCCTGATGCAGGCTCTGCCTGCGGGTGGGGTGATGGTTGCTGTCCCGGTCTCCGAGGAAGAAGTAGAAGCGGTCCTGTGCGATGGTGTGGAGATCGCTGCGGTCAACGGGCCGTCGTCGGTGGTTCTCTCCGGTGATGAGGCCGCTGTGCTGCAGGCCGCGGCGGGGCTGGGGAAGTGGACGCGGTTGGCGACCAGCCACGCGTTCCACTCCGCCCGCATGGAACCCATGCTGGAGGAGTTCCGGGCGGTCGCCGAACGCCTGACCTATCACACACCTCGGGTCACCATGGCTGCGGGCGAGCAGGTCACCACCCCCGACTATTGGGTGCGGCAGGTTCGTGAGCCGGTCCGGTTCGGGGACCAGGTCGCCTCATGCGGTGACGCGGTGTTCGTCGAGGTGGGACCCGACCGGTCGCTGGCCCGCCTGGTCGACGGCATCGCCATGCTGCACGGCGACCATGAGGCACAGGCCGCGATCAGCGCCCTGGCCCACCTGTATGTCAGCGGGGTCGCCGTGGACTGGCCCGCGGTGCTGGGCAATGTCCCGGCACGGGTGCTGGATCTTCCGACGTATGCGTTCCAGCATCAGCGGTATTGGCTTGAGGGTGTGGACCGGGCGGTTGCGGGTGGTCATCCGCTGCTGGGTTCGGCGGTGCGTCTGGCCGAGACCAGTGGGGTGCTGTTCACTGCCCGGGTTTCCCAAAGCGGTGATCTGTGGCTGCGGGACCAGACGGTTCTGCCTGCGGCGGTGTTTGCCGAGATGGCGCTGGCCGCGGCGGATGAGACCGGCTGCGGCCTCGTCGAGGAACTCACCGTGGAAGCGTTGCCGCTGCTTCCCGACGATGGCGCCGTCGAGGTGCAGACCTGGGTGAGCGAACCGGACGAGGCTGGCCGCCGCCGGCTCAGTATCCATGCCCGTTACAGCGACGGCGAGCCCTGGACACGCCTGGCCACCGCAACCCTGACCACCACCACCGGCGGGGTGTCGGGCTGGCAGGCCGGTGGGGTGTGGCCGCCGGTCGGTGCGGTGCCGGTCGAGACCCGCGTACCGTCACTGCGCGGGGTGTGGCGCCGAGGCAGCGAAGTGTTCGCCGAGGCCGCACTGGACGATACCCACGACGCCACCAGGTTTTTGCTTCATCCCGGCCTGATGACTGCCGCCCTCACCGCCGTAGGTGAGGAGGCCCCCGCGGTGTGGCAGGGCCTGACCCTGCACGCCCGCAACCCCGCCGAGCTGCGCGTCCGCCTCACCTCACACGATGACGGCACCCTGTCCGTGGACGCCGCCGACAGCACAGGCCTCCCCGTCCTGACCGCCCGCTCCCTCACACTGGGCGCTGTTCCCGTCTACGAACCGGCCACCAACGCCGACGACCTGCTCACCCTGACCTGGACAGAAATCCCGGCCCCTCAGCAGACCGGCCAGACGGTCAGCCGGTTCGAAGACCTGGCGTCGGGCGGTGATGTGCCGGTACCCGAGGTGGTGGTCTTCACCGCACTCCCCGACAGCAGCGAGAACTCGCCGGACCCGCTGGCACAGACCCGCATGTTGACCGCCCAGGTCCTGCAAACAGTCCAGGAGTGGCTGGCCGGGGAGCGCTTCAGCGACAGCACGCTGGTCGTGCGGACCGGGACCGGTTTGGCCGCGGCAGCGGTCTCGGGGTTGATGCGGTCGGCCCAGTCCGAACACCCCGGCCGGTTCATCCTGGTGGAAAGCGACGACGACAGCCTCACCCCGGACCAGCTGGCCGCCACCGTCGGACTCGACGAGCCACGGCTGCGGATCAGCGACGGCCGGTACGAAGTACCACGCCTGACCCGAATCACCCCTGGACCCCCAACTGATGAGACGTGGGATCCCGATGGCACAGTCCTGGTCACGGGTGGCTCGGGTGTGCTGGCGGGGATCGTCGCCCGACACCTGGCGGCCGAACGCGGCGTGCGTCACCTCCTGCTGCTGTCCCGCAGCACCCCGGACGAAGCCCTGATCAGCGAACTCGGTGAACTGGGCGCCCAGGTCGACACAGCGGCCTGTGACGTGTCCGATCGTGCCGGGCTGGCCCAGGTGCTGGCGGGTGTGTCACCGGAGCACCCCCTGACAGCCGTGATTCACACCGCGGGCGTGCTCGATGACGGTGTCGTGGAGTCCCTTTCCCCGCAGCGGCTCGACACGGTGTTGCGGCCCAAGGCCGATGGTGCCTGGCACCTGCACGAACTCACCCGTGATGCCGACCTGGCCGCGTTCGTCATGTATTCCTCGGCTGCCGGTGTCATGGGCGGTGCGGGGCAAGGAAACTACGCGGCGGCAAACGCCTTCCTCGACGCGCTCGCCGAACAACGCCGCGCCGAGGGCCTGCCCGCACTCGCACTCGCCTGGGGCCTCTGGGAAGACACCAGCGGCCTGACCGCCAAACTGACCGGCACCGACCACGACCGAATCCGACGCAGCGGCCTGCGAACCATCACCGCCGAGCACGGGATGCGCCTGTTCGACACCGCGTCGCATCGTGGGGAAACGGTACTGGTCGCTGTGGCGATGGACCCGGTCCGGGAGGCCGAAGTCCCGGCGTTGCTAAGGTCGCTGCATCGCCCGATGGCTCGGCGGGCTGCTTCCGCTGGTGGAGTGCAGTGGCTGGCCGCCCTGGCACCGGCCGAGCGGGAGAAGGCACTGCTGAAGCTGGTGTCTGATGGCGCCGCGACGGTTCTGGGACATGCCGACGCCAGCACGATTCCGGTGACGGCGGCATTCAAGGATCTGGGCATCGATTCGCTGACCGCGGTGGAGTTGCGGAACGGTCTGGCGAAGGCCACCGGGCTGCGGCTGCCCGCCACATTGGTGTTCGACTACCCCACCCCGGCCGCCCTGGCTGCCCGGTTGGACGAGCTGTTCACCGGCGAGAACCCTGTATTGGTACGCACCGCCTCGGCTGTAGGGCAGGACGAGCCATTGGCGATCGTGGGTATGGCCTGCCGCCTGCCCGGTGGAGTCTCCTCCCCGGAGGATCTCTGGCGTCTTCTGGAGTCGGGTACGGATGCGATCTCCGGTTTCCCCACCGACCGTGGCTGGGACGTGGAGAACTTGTTCGACACGACCGGAAACTCTCACCGTGCTGAGGGCGGCTTCCTGGATGCTGCGGCCAGTTTCGACGCCTCGTTCTTCGGGATCAGTCCGCGTGAGGCGTTGGCGATGGATCCGCAGCAGCGGCTGGTCCTGGAGGTGTCCTGGGAGGCGTTCGAACGGGCCGGAATCGAGCCCAATTCCCTCCGCGGCAGCGACACCGGCGTTTTCATGGGCGCGTACCCCGGTGGCTACGGCATCGGTGCCGACCTCGGCGGCTTCGGCGCCACCGCCAGTTCGGTCAGTGTCCTGTCTGGCCGGGTGTCGTACTTCTTCGGTCTTGAGGGGCCCGCGTTCACAGTCGACACAGCATGTTCGTCGTCGCTGGTCGCCCTGCACCAGGCCGGGTATGCCCTCCGGCAGGGTGAGTGCTCGCTGGCTCTGGTCGGCGGCGTCACCGTCATGGCCACACCGCAGACTTTCGTGGAGTTCTCCCGCCAGGGCGGCCTGTCAGCCGACGGCCGGTGCAAGGCGTTCGCCGACGCCGCGGACGGCACGGGATGGGCTGAAGGCGTCGGCGTCCTGCTGGTAGAGCGGCTCTCCGACGCCCAGGCCAACGGCCACCAGGTGCTTGCGGTGGTGCGCGGATCGGCGGTCAACCAGGATGGTGCGTCCAACGGGCTGACCGCGCCGAATGGGCCCTCACAACAGCGGGTGATCCGGCAGGCGCTGGCCAATGCGGGTTTGACCACGGCTGAGGTGGATGTGGTCGAGGCGCATGGCACGGGTACGACGCTGGGTGACCCGATCGAGGCACAGGCGCTGCTGGCGACCTATGGTCAGGATCGTGAGCAGCCTCTGCTGCTGGGTTCGGTGAAGTCGAATCTGGGTCATACGCAGGCTGCTGCGGGTGTGTCGGGTGTCATCAAGATGGTGATGGCGCTGCAGCACGGTTTCGTTCCGCCCACGCTGCATGTCGATGAGCCGTCACGTCATGTGGACTGGTCGGCGGGTGCGGTCGAGTTGGTGACGGAGAACCAGCCGTGGCCGGAGACCGGTCGGTCGCGTCGGGCAGGTGTGTCGTCGTTCGGGATCAGTGGCACCAACGCTCACGTCATCCTGGAAAGTGCACCCCCGATACAGCTTGCGGACACCACGGTGGTCGGGCCGGTACCGGGGTGGGTGCCGTTGGTGGTGTCGGCCAGGACGCAGTCGGCTCTGGTCGAGTATGAGGACCGGTTGCGTGCGTATCTGGCGGCGTCGCCCGGGGTGGATGTGCGGGCTGTCGCATCGACGCTGGCGGTGACGCGGTCGGTGTTCGAGCACCGTGCCGTACTCCTTGGAGATGACACCGTCACCGGGACCGCCGGGTTGGATTCTCGGGTGGTGTTTGTCTTCCCGGGGCAGGGGTCGCAGCGTGCTGGTATGGGTGAGGAACTGGCGGCAGCGTTTCCGGTCTTCGCGCGGATCCATCAGCAGGTGTGGGACCTGCTGGATGTGCCCGATCTGGAGGTGAACGAGACCGGTTACGCCCAGCCCGCCCTGTTCGCTTTGCAGGTGGCCCTGTTCGGGCTGCTGGAATCGTGGGGTGTGCGACCGGACGCGGTGATCGGTCATTCGGTGGGTGAGGTTGCGGCTGCGTATGTGGCCGGGTTGTGGTCGCTGGAGGATGCCTGCACGTTGGTGTCGGCGCGGGCCCGCCTCATGCAGGCTCTGCCTGCGGGTGGGGTGATGGTCGCTGTTCCGGTTTCCGAGGGACAAGCAGAAGCGGTCCTGTGCGAGGGCGTGGAGATCGCGGCGGTCAACGGGCCGTCGTCGGTGGTTCTCTCCGGTGATGAGGCCGCGGTGCTGCAGGCCGCGGCGGGGCTGGGGAAGTGGACGCGGTTGGCGACCAGCCACGCGTTCCACTCCGCCCGCATGGAGCCCATGCTGGAGGAGTTCCGGGCGGTCGCCGAACGCCTGACCTACCACACACCCCGTCTCACCATGGCTGCGGGCGAGCAGGTCACCACCCCCGACTATTGGGTGCGGCAGGTTCGTGAGCCGGTCCGGTTCGGGGACCAGGTCGCCTCATGCGGTGACGCGGTGTTCGTCGAGGTGGGACCCGACCGGTCGCTGGCCCGCCTGGTCGACGGCGTCGCGATGCTGCACGGTGACCACGAGGCACAGGCCGCGATCAGCGCCCTGGCCCACCTGTACGTCAACGGCGTCACCATCGACTGGCCCGCGGTGCTGGGCGATGTCCCGGCGAGGGTGCTGGATCTTCCGACGTACGCGTTCCAGCACCAGCACTACTGGCTTGAGGGTGTGGACCGGGCGGTTGCGGGTGGTCATCCGCTGCTGGGCTCGGCGGTGCGTCTGGCCGAGACCAGTGGGGTGCTGTTCACTGCCCGGGTTTCCCAAAGCGGTGATCTGTGGCTGCGGGACCAGACGGTTCTGCCCGCGGCGGTGTTCGCCGAGATGGCGCTGGCCGCGGCGGATGAGACCGGCTGCGGCCACGTCGAGGAACTCACCGTGGAAGCGCTGCCGCTGCTTCCCGACGATGGCACCGTCGAGGTACAGACCTGGGTGAGCGACCCCGACGAGACCGGCCGCCGCCGGCTCAGTATCCATGCCCGGTACAGCGACGGCGAGCCCTGGACACGCCTGGCCACCGCAACCCTCGCCACCACCACCGGAACGGTGTCCGGCTGGCAGGCCGGTGGGGTGTGGCCGCCGGTCGGTGCGGTGCCGGTCGAGACCCGAGTACCGTCACTGCGCGGGATGTGGCGCCGCGGCAGCGAAGTGTTCGCCGAGGCCGCACTGGACGACACCCACGACGCCACCACATACGCCCTGCACCCTGCCCTCCTGACCGCAGCCCTCACCACCGCCGGTGAGGAAACCCCCGCGGTGTGGCAGGGCCTGACCCTGCACGCCCGCAACCCCACCGAGCTGCGCGTCCGCCTCACCTCACACGATGACGGCACCCTGTCCGTGGACGCCGCCGACAGCACAGGCCTCCCCGTCCTGTCCACCCGCTCCCTCACCCTGCGCACCGTCCCCGTCTACGAACCTGCCACCAACGCCGACGACCTGCTCACCCTGACCTGGACAGAAATCCCGGCCCCTCAGCAGACCGGCCAGACGGTCAGCCGGTTCGAAGACCTGGCCGACGGCGACGTACCGGTGCCCGAGGTAGTGGTCTCCACCGCACTCCCCGGCAACGACGACCCGCTGGAACAAACACGAAAGCTGACCGCCCAGGTCCTCCACACAATCCAGGAGTGGCTTGGCGAGGAACGCTTCACCGACAGCACCCTGGTCGTGCGGACCGGGACCGGTTTGGCCGCCGCCGCCGTGTCGGGGTTGATGCGGTCGGCCCAGTCCGAACACCCCGGCCGGTTCATCCTGGTGGAAAGCGACGACGACACCCTCACCCCGGACCAGCTGGCCGCCACCGTCGGACTCGACGAGCCACGGCTGCGGATCAGCGACAACCGCTACGAAGTACCACGCCTGACCCGAATCACCCCTGAACCCCCAACTGATGAGACGTGGGATCCCGATGGCACAGTCCTGGTCACGGGTGGCTCGGGTGTCCTGGCGGGGATTCTCGCCCGGCACCTGGTGACCGAACGCGGCGTGCGTCATCTCCTGCTGCTGTCCCGCAGCACCCCGGACGAGGCCCTGATCAGCGAGCTCGGCGAACTGGGCGCCCAGGTCGACACAGCGGCCTGTGACGTGTCCGACCGTGCCGGGCTGGCCCAAGTGCTGGCGGGTGTGTCACCGGAGCACCCCCTGACAGCCGTGATTCACACCGCGGGCGTGCTCGATGACGGTGTCGTGGAGTCCCTTACCCAGCAGCGGCTCGACACGGTCCTGCGGCCCAAAGCCGACGGCGCCTGGCACCTGCACGAACTCACCCGCAACACCGACCTGGCCGCATTCATCATGTACTCCTCGGCCGCCGGTGTCATGGGCGGTGCGGGGCAAGGCAACTACGCGGCGGCAAACGCCTTCCTCGACGCACTCGCCGAACAACGCCGCGCCGAGGACCTGCCCGCACTCGCACTCGCCTGGGGCCTCTGGGAAGACACCAGCGGCCTGACCGCCAAACTGACCGGCACCGACCACGACCGAATCCGACGCAGCGGCCTGCGAACCATCACCGCCGAGCACGGAATGCGGCTGTTCGACACCGCGTCACGCCACAGCAACCCGATTCTGGTCGCCGCGCCGATGGACCCGGTCCGGGACGCCGAAGTCCCCGCGCTACTCCGCTCGTTGCATCGCTCGGTCGCCCGGCGGGCCGCCTCTACCGGCGACTCGTCAGCGCAGTGGCTGGCGGCCCTGGCACCGGCCGAGCAGGAAGAAGCACTACTGAAGATGGTGCGTGACAGCGCCGCTCTGGTCCTGGGGCACGCTGACGCCAGTACCGTCCCCGCAGCCGCCGTGTTCAGGGATCTGGGCATCGATTCGCTGACCGCGGTGGAGCTACGCAACAGCCTGGCGAAAGCCACCGGGCTACGGCTGCCCAACACGTTGGTGTTCGACTATCCGACCCCGTCCATCCTGGCCGCCCGGCTGCGCGAGCTGTTCACCGGCGAGAACCCCGTACCGGTACGCGGGCCGGTGTCGGCGGTGGGGCAGGACGAGCCGTTGGCGATTGTGGGCATGGCGTGCCGTCTGCCGGGTGGGGTGTCGTCGCCGGAGGATCTGTGGCGCTTGGTGGAGTCGGGTACGGATGCGATTTCCGGTTTCCCCACTGACCGTGGCTGGGACGCGGAAAGCCTGTTCGATCCGGACCCGGATGCGCCGGGGAAGTCGTACTGCGTAGAGGGCGGCTTCCTCGACAGCGCAGCCGGCTTCGACGCCGGATTCTTCGGTATCAGCCCACGCGAAGCACTGGCGATGGACCCGCAGCAGCGGCTGATCATGGAGGTGTCCTGGGAGGCGTTCGAGCGGGCCGGGATCGAGCCCGGTTCCGTACGCGGCAGCGACACCGGTGTCTTCATGGGCGCCTACGCCGGTGGCTACGGTGCCGGTGCTGACCTCGGCGGCTTCGCAGCCACCGCCAGCGCGACCAGTGTCCTCTCCGGCCGGGTGTCGTACTTCTTCGGCCTCGAAGGCCCCGCCATCACCGTCGACACGGCCTGTTCGTCATCGCTGGTGGCGTTGCATCAGGCCGGGTATGCCCTGCGGCAGGGTGAGTGCTCGCTGGCCCTGGTCGGCGGCGTCACCGTGATGGCCACGCCGCAAAGCTTCGTGGAGTTCTCCCGCCAGCGCGGCCTGGCCTCCGACGGCCGCTGCAAAGCCTTCGCCGACACCGCGGACGGCACAGGATGGGCTGAAGGCGTCGGCGTGCTGCTGGTAGAGCGGCTCTCCGACGCCCAGGCCAACGGCCACCAGGTACTGGCGGTGGTCCGTAGCTCGGCGGTGAACCAGGACGGTGCGTCCAACGGACTGACCGCGCCGAACGGCCCCTCCCAGCAGCGGGTGATCCAAGCGGCTCTCAGCAACGCGGGCCTGGCGGCGCACGATGTGGATGTGGTCGAGGCGCACGGCACGGGCACAACGCTGGGCGACCCCATCGAGGCCCAGGCACTGATCGCCACTTACGGCCAGGACCGTGAGCAGCCGCTGCTGCTGGGCTCACTGAAGTCGAACATCGGCCATACACAAGCTGCCTCGGGTGTGTCGGGCGTCATCAAGATGGTGATGGCCCTGCAGCACAACACGGTTCCCCGCACCCTGCACGTGGATGAGCCGTCGACGCATGTGGACTGGTCGGCGGGCGCGGTGCAGCTGCTGACGGAAAACCAGCCCTGGCCCGGCACCGACCGGCCCCATCGGGCAGGCGTGTCGTCCTTCGGCGTCAGCGGTACGAACGCTCACGTCATCCTGGAGAGCGCACCCGCCGCCCAGCCCACGGAGGAGGCGCAGCCTGCTGTGCCGCCGGTGGTGGCCTCGGATGTGCTGCCGCTGGTGATATCGGCCAAGACCCACTCCGCCCTGACCGAACACGAAGACCGGCTGCGCGCCTACCTGGCGGCGTCGCCCGGGGTGGATATCCCTGCCGTGGCATCGACATTGGCGGTGACGCGGTCGGTGTTCGAGCACCGTGCCGTACTCCTTGGAGACGACACCACCATCGGCACCGCTATGTCTGATCCCCGGGTGGTGTTCGTCTTCCCGGGTCAGGGGGCGCAGTGGCTGGGGATGGGCAGTGCGCTGCGGGATTCCTCGGTGGTCTTCGCCGAGCGGATGGCCGAGTGCGCGGCGGCGTTGAGCGAGTTCGTGGACTGGGACCTGTTCACCGTCCTCGATGATCCGGCAGTCGTGGACCGGGTCGACGTGGTCCAGCCCGCTTCCTGGGCGGTGATGGTTTCCCTGGCTGCGGTGTGGCAGGCCGCCGGAGTGCGGCCGGACGCGGTGATCGGCCACTCCCAGGGCGAGATCGCCGCAGCCTGTGTGGCGGGTGCGGTGTCGCTGCGTGACGCCGCCCGGATCGTGACACTGCGCAGCCAGGCGATCGCCCGGGGGCTGGCAGGCCGGGGCGCGATGGCATCCCTCGCCTTGCCCGCACAGGAGATCGAGCTGGTCGACGGGGCCTGGATCGCCGCCCACAACGGCCCCGCCTCCACCGTGATCGCGGGCACCCCGGAAGCAGTCGACCGCGTCCTCACCGTTCATGAGGCACAAGGGGCGCGGGTCCGGCGGATCACCGTCGACTACGCCTCGCACACTCCACACGTCGAGCTGATCCGCGACGAACTGCTCCACATCACTGCCGGTGTCGGTTCGCAGGCTCCGGTGGTGCCGTGGCTGTCGACCGTGGACGGCACCTGGGTCGAAGGCCCCTTGGATGCGGAGTACTGGTACCGGAACCTGCGTGAACCGGTCGGGTTCGACCCCGCCATCAGCCAGTTGCAGGCCCAGGGCAACACCGTGTTCGTCGAGGTCAGCGCCAGCCCGGTGTTGATACAGGCCATGGACGACGATGCGGTCACGGTTGCCACACTGCGCCGTGACGACGGGGACGCCGCCCGGATGCTCACCGCCCTGGCACAGGCCTATACCCACGGCGTCACCATCGACTGGCCCGCGATCCTCGGCACCACCACAGCCCGGGTACTGGACCTTCCAACCTACGCCTTCCAGCACCAGCGGTACTGGCTCAAGAGCGTGGACCGGGCGTCTGCCGAGGGCCATCCACTGCTGGGCACGGTGGTGGCGCTGCCCGGCTCCGACGGTGTGGTGCTCACCGGGCGGGTATCACTGGCCACCCATACATGGCTGGCTGACCACGCGGTCCGGGGCAATGTCCTGCTCCCCGGTACCGCATTTGTTGAGCTGGTCGTCCGCGCCGCCGGCGAGGTCGAGTGCGACGTCGTCGACGAGCTGGTGATCGAAACCCCGCTCCTGCTCCCGCAGACCGGCGGTGTGCAACTGTCCGTATCGGTCGCCGAGGCCGACGAGTCCGGACACCGCGCGGTGACCGTCTTCTCCCAGGCGAACCACACCGACACATGGACCCGGCACGTTTCCGCCACGATCAGCACCTCTGACACACCCCTCTCGCCGCCGGAGACTGACACCTGGCCACCAGCCCAGGCCCAGCCGGTGAACGTGGCCGACTTCTACGACCAGCTGATGGCAGAAGGCTACGAGTACGGTCCCGCCTTCCAAGGCCTGCAAGCCGCGTGGCGTGATGGGGACACTGTCTTCGCCGAGGTTGCTCTGGCCGAGGAACAGGCGCAGGAGGCGGCACGATATGCCGTGCACCCGGCCCTACTCGATGCGGCCCTGCACACCTGCACCCTGAACACACCCGACGCCGAGCAGGGTGTTGGGCTGCCGTTCTCCTGGAACGACATCCAAATCCACGCCACTGGCCCGACCACGCTGCGTGTCGTGGTGATACAGGAAGCAGACGGCTGGAGTGTGCGGGTCGCCGACGACACCGGCCGGCCCGTAGCCGCCATCGGCTCCCTCATCACCCGGCCGGTAACCGCCGACACACTCGGCTCCGCCACGGACGACCTGCTCACCCTGACGTGGACGGAAATCCCGGCCCCCCAAGAGACCAGCCTGGCCATGGGCAGGTTCGAAGACCTGGCGGACGGCAACATGCCGGTACCCGAGGTGGTGGTCTTCACCGCACTCCCCGACAGCAACGAGAACCCGCCGGACCCGCTGAACCCGCTGGACCCGCCGGACCCGCTGGCGCAGACCCGCACACTGACCGCCCAAGCCCTCCAGGCAGTCCAGACCTGGCTGACCGGGGAACGCTTCACCGACAGCACCCTGGTCGTGCGGACCGGTACCGGGCTGGCCTCCGCCGCCGTCTCGGGGTTGATACGGTCGGCCCAGTCCGAACACCCCGGCCGGTTCATCCTGGTCGAAAGCGACGACGACACCCTCACCCTCCACCAACTGGCCGCCACCGTCGGCTTGGACGAGCCACGGCTGCGGATCAACGACGGCCGGTACGAGGCAGCACGACTGGCCCGGACCAACACCCCCGAAGACAGCCCGCTGACGATCCCCGACAGCCGTGCATGGCTGCTGGAACAACCCCGCAGCGGAACCCTGCAAGACCTCGCTCTCGTACCCACCGACACCGCCGAACAGCCCCTGCAACCCGGCGAAGTACGCATAGACGTACGCGCCGCAGGACTGAACTTCCGCGACGTCGTCGTGGCCCTCGGAATGGTCAATGACAACCGGCCGACGGGCGGCGAAGCGGCCGGCGTCGTACTCGAGGTCGGCCCCGATGTAGAGGATCTGGCCCCGGGAGACCGCGTCTTCGGCGTGGTGGCAGGCTCATTCGGGCCGGTCGCGATCGCTGATCGTCGGATGCTGGGTGTGATTCCTGATGGTTGGTCCTTCACTACAGCGGCATCCGTGCCGGTTGTGTTCGCCACCGCGTATTACGGGTTGGTGGATCTGGCCGGGCTGAGTGCGGGTGAGTCCGTGCTGATCCACGCCGCAGCCGGTGGAGTGGGCATGGCAGCGACCCAGATCGCCCGCCACCTCGGCGCGCAGATCTACGCGACCGCCAGCACCGGGAAACAACACATCCTGCGCGAAGCCGGTCTGGAACACACCCGCATCGCCGACTCCCGCACGCTGAGTTTCCAGGAAACCTTCCTCAACAACACACACGGCCAGGGCGTCGATGTCGTCCTGAACTCCCTCAGCGGCGACTTCGTCGACGCCTCCCTCGACCTGCTCCCCCGCGGCGGCCGGTTCGTCGAGATGGGCAAGACCGACATCCGCGACCCACACCAGGTCACCGCCGACCGGCCGGGCACCAGCTACCAGGCATTCGACCTGATGGACGCCGGCCCGGACCGCCTGCGGGAAATCATCACCGAAATCCTCAGCCTGTTCGCACAAGGCGCCCTACAGCCACTGCCCGTACAAACTTGGGACATCCGTCAGGCCCGCGATGCGTTCAGCTGGATGAGCCGCGCCCGCCACATCGGCAAGATCGTCCTCACCATCCCCCGCAAGCCCGACCCCAACGGCACCATCCTGATCACCGGCGGTTCCGGCGTCCTGGCAGGCATCCTCGCCCGCCACCTGGCAGCCGAACACGGCGCACGCCATCTGCTGCTGCTCTCCCGCACCACCCCCGACGAGGGATTGCTCAACGAACTCGCCGAGCTGGGCGCCCACGTCGACACAGCAGCGTGCGACGTATCGGACCGCCCCGCGCTGGCGCGGGCACTGGCGGACGTATCCCCCGAACACCCCCTCACCACGGTGATCCACACCGCCGGCGCACTCGACGACGGGGTGGTGGAATCCCTGACCGCGCAACGGCTGGACACGGTACTGCGGCCCAAGGCCGACGGCGCCTGGCACCTGCACGAACTCACCCGGGACGCCGACCTGGCAGCGTTCGTCATGTACTCCTCCGCCGCCGGTGTCATCGGTGGCGCAGGGCAGGGCAACTACGCGGCGGCCAACGCCTTCCTCGACGCCCTGGCCGGACAACGCCGAGCCGAGGGCCTGCCCGCACTCGCACTCGCCTGGGGCCTGTGGGACGACACCAGTGGCCTCACCTCCGGACTGACCGACACGGACCACGATCGGATCCGGCGCAGCGGCATGCGAACCATCACCGCCGAGCATGGAATGCGGCTGTTCGACAGCGCGTCACGCCACGGCGAGCCGGTCCTGTTCGCCGCGGCGATGTCTCCGATACGGGACGTCGAGGTCCCCGCGCTGCTGCGTGGACTTCAGACGGTGAAGCGTCCGCAGACCAGGACCGTGGCACGCGACGACGTCGGCTCGCAGCCCCTGAGCGCCCGTCTCACCGGCCGTACGAGCGTCGAGCAGCACCGCATCATGCTCGAACTCGT
This sequence comes from Streptomyces iranensis, assembly GCF_017874715.1. Classification (GTDB taxonomy): domain Bacteria; phylum Actinomycetota; class Actinomycetes; order Streptomycetales; family Streptomycetaceae; genus Streptomyces; species Streptomyces iranensis. Next base: position 30,638 of record NZ_JAGGLR010000047.1, read on the forward strand.
GCTGGGAGAGGCCGCCTCCGTACTCGGCCACAGTTCGCCGGATGCGATCGCGACGGACACGTCGTTCAAGGATCTGGGTATGGATTCACTGACGGCGATCGAACTCCGTAATCGCCTCGTGGCGGAAACCGGGTTGCAGCTTCCCGCCACGATGGTGTTCGACTACCCGACGGCGAACGCTCTGGGCGCGCATCTGCTGGACAAGCTCGATATCCCGCCCGTACAGCAACGCCTCGATCCGCCGGCGCCGAGCGCGGACACCGGCCCGGCCGAACCGGTCGCGGGTGAGCCGTCGGCTAATGAGCCGATCGCCATCGTGGCGATGGCGTGCCGACTGCCGGGCGGGGTCAGTTCGCCGGAGGGTTTGTGGCGCCTTGTGGAGTCCGGTACTGACGCGATCTCCGGTTTCCCCACCGACCGTGGCTGGGACGTCGAGGGCCTGTTCGATCCGGACCCGGACGCCCCTGGTAAGTCGTACTGCGTGCAGGGCGGCTTCCTGGACACCGCGGCCGACTTCGACGCTCCCTTCTTCGGTATAAGCCCGCGTGAGGCGCTGGGCATGGATCCGCAGCAGCGGCTGTTGCTGGAAACCACCTGGGAGGCGATCGAGCGCGCACAGATCGATCCGAAGTCCCTCCGCGGCCGCGATGTGGGCGTGTACGTGGGTGGCGCGGCACAGGGTTACGGAGTGGGCGTCGACCAGCAGCACGACAACGGGATCACCGGTAGCTCGGTCAGTCTGCTGTCAGGGCGGGTGTCATACGCGCTCGGGTTGGAGGGGCCGGGGGTCACCGTGGACACCGCTTGCTCCTCCTCCCTGGTGGCGCTGCACCTCGCGAGCCAGGCGTTGAGGCAGCGCGAGTGCTCACTGGCGCTGGTGAGCGGGGTCTCGGTGATGTCCTCGCCCGCGATGTTCGTGGAATTCTCCCGCCAGCGCGGCCTGTCGTCCGATGGCCGGTGCAAGTCGTTCGCCGCATCGGCGGACGGCACGATCTGGTCTGAGGGCGTGGGTGTCCTGGTGGTGGAACGACTTTCCGATGCCCGTCGGCTGGGGCACCGGGTTCTCGCCGTCGTCCGGGGCAGCGCGGTGAACTCCGACGGTGCGTCGAACGGGCTGACCGCACCGAACGGCACCTCCCAGCAGCGGGTGATCCGGCAGGCACTGGCCGGCGCCGGTCTCACCGCGTCAGACGTGGATGTGGTGGAGGCGCACGGCACCGGCACGAAACTCGGCGACCCGATCGAGGCAGAGGCCATTCTGGCGACGTACGGGCAAGAACGGTCGACGCCCGCCTGGCTCGGCTCGCTGAAGTCGAACATCGGCCACACCATGGCGGCGTCGGGCGTGCTCAGCGTGATCAAGATGGTGGAGGCGATGCGGCACGGTTCGCTCCCCCGTACGCTCCACGTGGACGCCCCGTCGCCTCATGTGGACTGGACATCGGGAAGCGTCGCGCTGCTGACGGAGCACCAGCCATGGCCGGACGACACCAAGCTGCGCAGGGCCGGCGTGTCGTCGTTCGGGCTCAGCGGCACCAACGCGCACGTTGTGCTGGAGCAGTATCAGGCGCCTGCCCCGTCAGTCACGCCGGTCACGTCAGTCACGCCGGTCACGTCAGTTACGCCAGTCACGACGAACGTGCCCAGGCCGCTGCCGTGGGTCTTGTCCGCGCAGAGCCCGAAAGCGCTGCGAGAGCAAGCCGGGCGACTGTACACCTCCCTCGCCGACGACTCGGAGTGGAACTCGCTGGACATCGGATACTCCCTGGCGACCACACGATCGGACTTCGCCTACCGGGCAGTCGCAGTGGGATCCGGCCGGGAGGACTTCCTGCGCGCGCTGTCAAAGCTGGCGGACGGCGCCTCTTGGCCCGGACTCACGACCGCGACCGCCAAGTCCCGGCGCGTAGCCTTCCTGTTCGACGGGCAAGGCACTCAACGGCTGGGAATGGGCAAGGAGCTGTACGACAGCTCCCCCGCCTTCGCGCGCGCCTGGGACACGGTGAGCGCCGGGTTCGACAAGCACCTCGACCACTCGCTGACGGACGTCTACTTCGGTGCCGGCGGTTCGACGACGGCCGAGCTCGTGGATGACACCCTCTACGCGCAAGCGGGCATTTTCGCGATGGAGGTCGCGCTGTTCGGGCTGCTGGAGGACTGGGGCGTGCGCCCCGACTTCGTCGCCGGGCACTCCATCGGTGAGGCAACCGCCGCGTACGCCAGCGGGATGCTCTCGCTCGAAGACGTCACCACTCTGATCGTCGCCCGGGGGCGAGCGCTGCGGGCGACACCGCCGGGAGCCATGGTCGCACTGCGGGCAGGCGAGGAAGAGGTGAGGGAGTTCCTCGAGCAGACCGGTGCGGCGCTGGATCTGGCGGCGGTCAACAGCCCCGAGGCCGTCGTCGTGTCGGGTGAGCCGGACACGGTGGCAGCCTTCGAAGCCGCCTGGGCGGCGTCCGGGCGGGAGGCCAGGAGGCTGAAGGTCCGCCATGCCTTCCACTCCCGCCATGTGGAGGCGGTGCTCGATGAGTTCCGTACGGCACTGGAATCCCTTAAGTTCCGTGCCCCGGCGCTGCCGGTGGTATCGACGGTGACCGGGCATCTGATCGATCCGGATGAGATGGGCACGCCGGAGTATTGGTTGCGCCAGGTCCGGCAACCCGTCCGCTTCCAGGACGCCGTCCGCGAACTGGCCGAACACGGTGTGGGCACGTTCGTCGAGATAGGGCCTTCGGGGGCGCTGGCGTCGGCCGGAATGGAGTGTCTGGGCGGCGACGCCTCGTTCCACGCCGTGCTACGCCCGCGATCCCCAGAGGACGTTTGTCTGATGACGGCCATCGCGGAGCTGCATGCGGGCGGGACAGCGATCGACTGGACGAAGGTCCTGTCCGGCGGCCGGGCGGTGGATCTGCCGGTCTATCCGTTCCAGCACGAGTCCTACTGGCTGGCCCCGGCCGCCCCGGATGTCACAGCTGTGACGCCCGTGGTCGCGGAGGAGGACGGTGAGTATGACGAGCCCTCCTATGCTGATGAGCCTCGCACCATGCTGGAGCTCGTTCATATGGAGGTGGCGAGCGTCCTGGGCATGACCGACCCCAGCGTCATACTCGACGACTCGTCCTTCCTCGATTTGGGATTCGACTCGCTCAGCGCCGTTCGGCTACGCAACCGGCTGTCGAAGGCCACCGGACTCGACCTGCCGTCCACTCTTCTGTTCGAGCACCCGACGTCGGCCGAATTGGCCTCGCACTTGGATGCGTTGCTCGATTCCGATATTGACGCGGCCGGCGTTTATGCCCTTCTGGAAGAGATCAACGAACTGGACAAAGAAGCCGTCGACATGACCGCGGCGGAACACAAGGCCATCTCCGAACTACTGGAACAGCTCTCGGCAAAATGGAGGACCGGGGACGAATAAGAGGGTGTCACACGTGGCGTGTCTACCGACACTCGACATATCGGTTGGGCAAGAATAATTTAAGGTGATGTTGGAATTGGGTAACCGCCTAAAGTTCAGATTTACCGGACCGCTCCTCGAAGCTGTCAACCCGCGCCTACAGGGCCACCCTTACGACGTACTGATGCGCCTCCTCGAGGGCGGCCGCATCGAGAACGTACTGGAATTGTGCGGCGGGACCGGATTCGCGTCGCGAATGCTGGCCGAAAGGCATTCGAAGGTACAGGCCACCTCCATCGATCTGTCACCCGAACTGACCGCGGTAGGCCGCCGCAAGTTGGCTTCGCGGGGGGTCGATAACGTCACCCTGGTCGAGGGTGACGTCGCCGCCTTGCCTTACCCGGACGATTCGTTCGACACCGTGATGTCGGCCTTCGGTCTGCATGAGGTCCCGACCGCGGGCCGACTCAGCGCGATCCGCGAGTCCGTGCGAGTGCTCAAGCCCGGAGGCCGCTTCGTCATCGTCGATCTGGACCGCCGGACAAAGTACGGGTGGACGATGGATCTCTTCATGAAGGTCATGGAGCCGAAGTTCGCCCCCGAGGTATTCGGAACCGGCCTGGTGGACCGGCTGAAAGAGAACGGTTTCACCATCGACCATCACGAGTCGGCCGGGCCGAACGGATGGACACAGTCGATCGTCGCCACCCTGGAGGCGTGAGCCGTCGTCATACGTCCGAGGGGCGGCCTCTGTAAGACCGCCCCTCGGACGTATGTCGACAAGCTGCACGGACGGCTTCCTCAGTCCTGGGGTTCGATTCCTCAGTCCTGGGGTTCGAGCAGTTCGCCGGTCTCCTTGACCCGGACGTGGATCGCCCCCGACGGGCAGGCCTGCGCGACCGCGATCACGTGCTCGTCCGCGTCGATCTCGCTCGCGCGGGCGCGCGACTGGTGCCCGTGCATCTCGAAGTACGCGCCCGCGCTGGCCGCGCAGACGGCCGAGCCGATGCACTCGGTCCGGTCGATCCACAGCTCCCATCGCGCCATGCCACTCACCATGTCAGAGGCAGCGCTTCGATGCTGGGCACCAGCCGCCCGCGCAGGAACTTGATCTGCGGCTCCGGCACCGCGAACCGCAGCGCCGGGATGCGGGAGATGAGCGAGCCGAGCGCGGTCTGCATCTCCACCCGGACGAGCTGAGCGCCCATGCAGTGGTGCGCGCCGTGCCCGAGGGACATATGCGGGTTGCTCGTCCGGTGGAAGTCGATCTCGTCCGGATGGTCGTAGATCTTGGGGTCGGTGTTGGCCGCATGCGTCTGGATCGCCACCGCCTCACCGGCCTTGACGATCGTGCCGCTGAGCTCGACGTCCTCCACCGCCATCCGGACCCAGCTCGCCTGCTTGGCGATCGGGATGATCCGGAGCAACTCGTCGACCGCCTTCGGGATCAGCGAGAGGTCCCTTTGCAGCTCGGCGAGTTTCTCCGGGTGGGTCAGCAGGGTGTAGACGCTGTTGCCGATCGCGTTGGCGGTGGTCTCGTATCCCGCTATCAGCAGCGTGACGGCGAAGCCGACCAGTTCCGTCTCGCTGAGCCGGTCGTCCTTGTCACGGGCCCGCACCAGTGATCCGAGCAGGTCGTTGGTGTCCTGCTTGCGGCGTTCCGCGATCAGCTCGGAGAGGTAGAGGTAGAGCGACTGGCCGGCCGCCATCACGACTTCCTGTGGGTAGGCGCCGTTCGAGAGCATCTGGTCCGACCAGGTCCGGAACTTGGTCTGGTCCTCGACCGGCACGCCCAGCAGCTCACAGATCATGATGATCGGCAGAGGCAGGGCGAAGTCCTCCATCAGCTCGGCCGGGGCGCCCTTGGCCAGCATTTTGTCGATCAGATCGTCGGCGACCTCCTGGGTGCGCGGGCGCAGGGCCTCCATCCGGCGGCTGGTCAGCGCCTTGGTCGCCAACCGGCGCAGGCGGGTGTGTTCCGGAGGGTCCATCAGCATGATGACGGGCTGGTCCTGGATCGCCGGGAGGACCCGGGGCACGTCCTTGCCGAGCGTCGCGCTGCGGCTGAACCGCGGGTCCACGAACACCTTGGCGACGTCCTCCCAGCTGGTGGCCAGCCAGGTCTCCCCGCCGTACGGCATCAGGACCCGGCCGAGCTCACCGGCGTCCCGTAGCCGGTTGTACTCGGGGTGGATCTCGAGTCGCTGCATTTCGGCGAAAGGATAAGGGCAGGCCTTGGGGGTCTCACCCTGATCGGTCGTCGACATTCTTCGTCTCCGTTCCGGATCGTTGAAAACCTCCTGGACGTTCGCGCCGGCCGATGGCGCCGCCATATCGCCGGGCGCGACCGTCAAGGCCGCCGAGCGTCAGGAGAAACACTCGGGCGGAGATCTTCAGAATAGGGGATTCGGGCTCACGCGCGGACGGCGATCTGGTGCCGGTAGCTTTCCATCGGCAGGCTGTCCATCGGCGGCACGATGCCGAGTCGGCTGAGCATTTTGACCGAAGCAGGCGGCTGGTAGTCCGCGAACGTACCGCCGAACACCGTGATCTGGCTGTGCAGGGCGAGGGTACGCGCAAGCCGGTTCATCCGTTGCTTGTTCAGGGTGCTGCGGAGGTGACTGCCCGGGGCCATCCGCCGGCGCACCGCGGCACGGACTCGATCGGAGATGTCGTGATCGCTGACCCACTGCAGCTCGGGTATTTCCGCTGTGATCCGCCGCATCGCCTGGAGGCGCTGCCGCGTGAACACGTCGATGTGCGACAGCGCACCACCCGGGCGCAGCACGCGCGCGGCTTCCTGCAGGAAACGTCCCAGATTCGGGTAGGTGTGCGAGCTCTCGATGTTGACGAGCACATCCACCGAGGAGTCCTCGAAGGGCAGTTCCTCGGCATCGCCCTGAACGAACCGCAGGGTATCGCCGCGGGACAGCGTGGCGGTGGCGCTGGCGATCGCCTTCGGTGCCAGGTCCAGCCCGGTCATCCGGGCGGTGGGGACGAGGCGGGAAAGGAAGTTGAGCCCCTCCCCCATCCCGCAGCCGACCTCCAGGACCGCCTGGCCGTCGCAGCTCTCCAAGCCCTTCGGAAGGTCGCGCAGGGCCAGGTAGTAGAGCTGCTCGCTGAATCCGTCGGTGCCGTACTCGGTGAAACCGGGTAGCCTGGCCTCGATCTCGGCGACGAACTCGGAATCGTACACGCCCCAGTTCCACAGCTGGCCCTTCGCGGACATACCGGCGGCGAAGTCGTAGATGGAGGAGCTGGCGGACTTGAAGGTGGCGGCCTTCGTCTCCGCCTGCGGGGTGCCGGATTCATCGAGATTGATGTCCGCGACACCGCTGGTGAAGGCGGTCACGACGTCGGGTTGGATCATGCGGGTCTCCGAATTCGCCGGATCGGTTCGATCATTGCTCTAAAGGTATCGTCACGCATCGGGCCGTTGGCGGATTCGGGTACTTCAACCTACGGAACCTGGCACGCGTCGAACTCGAGGTGGTATACCGTAACGGCGCCGTTAAAGGATTGAACCGGCCGCCCGCGGCAAATGATTCCACTGTGGATAAACGCGCGCGAGATGGTCGGCCGCCACTACAGCGAGTACGGGTCGAGGACATCCTCGGGCGTCGACTCGATCGCCATCTTGCGGCCGAGGCCGAGCTCGTCGGCGAAGCCGAGCAGTACGTCGAGGGCGATGTGGTCGGCGAACGCGCTGCCGGTCGAGTCGAAGACACTCACGCTCTCCAGGTGCGGAGCGGCGATCTCGGGCGCTGCGCACAGGTCGGCCAGCGACGGGCCGAGCTCCCGATCGGGCAGCTGCTGGAACTCACCCTCGGCGCGGGCCTGCCCGGGGTGGTCGACGCAGATGAACGCGTCGTCAAGCAACGCCCTGGGCAGCTCGGTCTTGCCCTGCTCGTCCGCGCCGATGCCATTGACGTGCAGATGTGCCAGGCGCGGTCCGGCCGACACCACCGGCCCACCGCCGACCGGTACCGAGGTGACGGTGCACAGGACGTCCGCGGTTGCCATCGCGGCCGCCGCGTCGGTGACCTCGACGGGCAGCTTGAGAAACGCGACCCGGCCGGCGAACGACTCCGCGTGCTCGGCTTTGATGTCACTGATCAGGATGCGTTCCAGCGGGAGGACGCGGCTGAGGGCGTGTGCCTGGGTGACCGCCTGGGCGCCCGCGCCGATCAGGGCGAGGGTGGTGCTGCCCGGCCGGGCGAGCAGCCGGGTGGCGACGGCCGCGACCGCGCCGGTCCGCATGGCGGTGATGGTGCCGGCGTCGGCGAGCGCGACCATGCTTCCGCTGTCGTCGTCGAGCCGCGACACGGTCCCGACGATGGTCGGCAGATTGAAGCGCTCGAAGTTCTGCGGACTGTAGCTGACCGTCTTCATCGTCACACCGATACCCGACGCGCGGTACGGCATGAACTCGATGACGCCCGGAACGTCGCCGCCGCGGGCAAAGCCGGTACGCGGTGGCGGCTCGTCGGTCTCGCCGCGGCCCAACCGCGCGAAGCCCCTGTGAAGTTCGCTGATCAGCCGATCCATTATGACGTCGCGGCCGACCACCGAGAGGATCCGCTTGATGTCACGCTGGCACAGAACCTTGGTCTGCATGTCACCTCTCTTTCGTGAGCGTGGCCCGGCGGGGTCTCAGGGACCTCGTCCTCACCGGCGCCGGCCCACGTCGCTGCGACCGGCCTCGGCCGACGGCCCGGTCGCGCCGCCACCGGTGTGGGCGATACGGTCGCCGCAGCCTCGGCACACCTCCCCTGCCGGCCTCCGCCCGCCGGCACGCAAGGCAGGTCACGAGCGGACATCGGCGACGCTAGCAGTCAGCTGACAACGATCACCCCCCAACGTCCCCCCTGGAGATTTCGCAGCTCCGGGTGCCCGTTCATAGGGGGTTGCGGGATCTGGCGCGCCCGTATTTTCTTCCTGGTACGCGCCAGGCAACGGCGGGGAAGGGTGAGGCAATTGACTCCGCCGGTCACGGCACCGTACAGCTGCTTCGAGAAGCTCGGGGCGTCCGACCTCGACGGCGACGAGACACTTCTCGGCGTCATCGAACATGGCACTGGACACACCGGAGTTTCACTGGCCGATGGCTATCCCCGGACGGCCGTACACACAACGACTCGCGAGGACGAGTCGTTCGCCGAGGCGTGGCACGCGGAGGGGCGAGAAGAGTCGGGCAGCCACGGGGGCGTCGCGTGGGCTCGGACGGCCGACTACCTCTTCGGCGTCGCCCGGGTGCCCGAGGGCGGCCGGTACGCGGCCGGCACCGCGGCCGTCTACACCGGAATCTTCGACCTGATCGGGACACTGGGGTACCCCACTCTGGCCCGCACCTGGAACTACGTCAGCGGAATCAACACGCCGAACGCCGATGGCCTCGAGGTCTACCGGGACTTCTGCGTGGGCCGCGCCGAGGCGCTGGACGCCCGCGGGATCGACCCGGCGACCATGCCGGCGGCGACCGGGATCGGCACCCACGGCGGCGGCATCACGTCCTACTTCATCGCCGCACGCGCCGGTGACCGGGTCAACATAGAGAACCCGGCTGTGCTCACGGCTCATCGCTACCCGCAGCAGTACGGCCCCCGTCCGCCGGTCTTCGCCCGAGCCACCTGGCTCTCACCGCCGGGGACGGACGACGGCCGGCTCTTCGTCTCCGCGACCGCCGGCATCCTCGGTCACGAGACGGTGCACCACGGCGACGTCGCCGCGCAATGCGAGGTGTCGCTTGAGAACATCGCCCGGGTGATCGGTGCCGAGAACCTGGGACGGCACGGGCTCCGCCGGGGCTACACCCTCGCCGACGTCGACCATTTGAAGGTCTACGTACGCCACCGCGAGGATATTTCGACCGTACGTCGGATCTGCGCCGAGCGCCTCTCCCGCGAGGCCACGGTCGCCGTACTGCACACCGACATCGCGCGCACCGATCTGCTGGTCGAGATCGAGGGTGTGGTGGCGTGACCCCGCCGAGTTGACCCGGAAGGACCACCGATGAGCACCGAAGCTCAGCAAGAGAGCACGCCCACCGCACGCTGCCCCTTCTCGATCCAGGACGGGCACCGCGCGATCCTGGAGACCGGCACGATCGGCTCGCAGGAACTCTTCGGCGTCAAGCAGTGGCTCGTGGCCGCGGCCGAGGACGTCAAGCTGGTCACCAACGACCCCCGGTTCAGCTCGGCGGCGCCGTCCGGGGTGCTCGGCGACCGGCGGCCGGGCTGGTTCTCCGGGATGGACTCGCCGGAGCACAACCGCTATCGGCAGAAGATCGCCCGGGACTTCACCCTGCGGGCCGCCCGCAAGCAGGAGGAGTTCATCATCCAGGCGGCGGACGCCTGCCTCGACGACATCGAGGCGTCCGGTCCCGGCACCGACCTGGTTCCCGGGTACGCCAAGCGCCTCGCCTCCCTGGCCATCCACGACCTCTACGGCCTGAACGAGGAGGAAGGGCCCGTACTGGAGGGCCAGATGCGGGCCATGGAAGGCGGCACCGACCTCGAGAGCATCAAGAGACTGACCGACGAATTCTTCGGTCACGTGCTGGCACTGGTGCGTGCCAAGCGGGAGCAGGCGGGCGACAAGCTGCTGCACCGGCTGGCCGAGGCCGGCGAGGACGAGATCCTGCTCAGCGACGACGAGGCGACCGGGGTGTTCGCCACGCTGCTGTTCGCCGGGCACGACTCGATGCAGCAGATGGTCGGCTACTGCCTGTACGCACTGCTCTCCCATCCCGAGCAGCGGGCGGCTCTGCGGGAGAACCCGGATCTGATCGACGGGGCGGTCGAGGAGCTGCTGCGCTACCTGCCGCTCAACCAGCTCGGCGTGCCGCGGGTCTGCGTGGAGGACGTCGAGTTGCACGGCCAGATCATCCGCGCCGGTGACAACGTCATCCCGCTCTACTCGACGGCCAACCGCGACCCCGGCGCCTTCGCCGACCCCGACACGTTCGACGTCACTCGCAAGCCCGAACACAACTTCGCTTTCGGGTACGGCATCCACAAGTGCCCGGGGCAGCACCTCGCCCGCGTGTTGATCAAGGTCGCCGCGCTGCGCCTGTTCGAGCGCTTCCCGGACGTGCGGCTGGCCGGCGATGTGCCGATGAACGAGGGCCTGGGCCTGTTCAGCCCGGCCGAGCTGCGGGTCACCTGGGGAGCGGAGTGAGCGCATCCGTGCAGACCATCAAGCTGCCGAACGGCAAGACCGTCGCACACGTCAACCCGGGCGAGGCGCAGTTCCTCTACCAGGAGATCTTCGCCGAGCGGTGCTACTTGCGGCGCGGCCTTGAGCTGCGAGCGGGTGACGTGGTCTTCGACGTCGGCGCGAACATCGGCATGTTCTCGCTCTTCGCCCACCTGGAGTGCCCCGATGTCACGGTGCACGCCTTCGAGCCGGCGCCGGTGCCGTACGCCGCGCTCAGGGCCAACGCCGAGCGGTACGGCATCGCGGGCCGGTTCGAGCAGTGCGCGGTCTCGGACGTGGCCGGCCGCAGCAAGATGACGTTCTACACGGATACCACGATGATGTCGGGCTTCCACCCGGATCCGGCGACCCGTACGGAGCTGCTGCGCAGGCTCGCCATCAATGGCGGGTACAGTGCCGAGGCCGCCGACCGGATGCTGGCCGAGCTGCCGGACACCAGCCAGGTGATCGAGACCTCCGTCGTACGCCTCTCCGACGTCATCGCCGAGCGGGGCATCACCTCGATCGGCCTTCTCAAGATCGATGTGGAGAAGAACGAGCGGCAGGTGATGGCCGGGATCGACGCGGCCGACTGGCCGCGCATCCGCCAGCTCGTGACCGAGGTGCACGACATCGACGGCAGGCTCGACGAGGTCCTCACCCTGCTGCGCGGGCAGGGCTTCACGGTCCTCAGCGAGCAGGAGCCGCTCTTCGCCGGGACCGACATCTACCAGGTCGTCGCCCGCCGCGGGAACGCCTGACCGCACGCCGCCCGTTCCCCCTTCCGAGCGGCGCGGCCCCGTGTCTTCCGCGGCTATTCCGCGTCGACGAGTTCGGTCGGCAGGTGCTGGCGGCCCTTGACTCCCAGCTTGCGGAAGACGTTCGTGAGGTGCTGCTCCACCGTGCTGGCCGTGACGAAGAGCTGGTCGGCTATCACGCGGTTGGTCTGTCCGCCGGCGGCCATCGACGCCACCCGCCGCTCCGCGTCGGTGAGCAACTCGATCCGCGGACCGGGTTCCTCGAGCCAGCCGGGGCCTCCGGGCTTGGCCCCGAGTCGGCGCAGCAGCGGGATCGCGCCGCACTGGGCGGCCAGGTGCCGGGCCTGCCGAAGCGGTCCCCGCGCCCGGCTGTGCTGCCGGAGCGCGCTGAACGCCTCGCTCAGGTCGGCGAGCACCCGCGCCCGCTCGTACTGATCGTTGCAGGAGAGCAGCAGGTCGGCCGCTTCATCGAGCAGGTCGACCCGCTTCGTCGGCGGGCTGTACGCCGCCTGCACCCGCAGCGTCAAAGCGCGGGAACGGGGTCCCATCGCACGGGTGAGCTGCTCGTCGATGAGCCGTCGGCCCTCGTCTCGGTCCCGGCCGTGCAGCAGCGCCTCGGCGGCGTCGACGCGCCACAGGGACAGACCCGGCACGTCAACGCCCCAGTTCCGCATACGTTCCCCGCAGGTGCGAAACGCGGTGTACGCCGACTCGTACTGGCCCGTCGCGAGGCTGTACTGGCCGCGCGCCGAGAGCAGGTGCAGGCCGAACAGACTGTCCTGGACGGCCTCCGGCAGCGGCTCGGCGAGCCACTTCTCCGCCCGCTCGGTCTCGCCCAGCCGGATGGCGGCGGCTACCGCGCTGCTCAGCGGTAGCACGGCGGTGATGCCGAGCAACGACAGCCGCCGGTGGTCCAGAACGGTGCTGCCCGCCTCGACCGCTGCGGCCAGGTCGCCGCGACGCAGCGCGGCCTCGGCGCGCGGTCCCGCGTAGCCCGCCTCCTCCTCGTTCGACACCCCGGTCTCGGAGCCGAGCTTGTCGGCCCAGAGCTGAGCGGTGTCGGTGTTCTCCGCGTACAGCAAGGCCGTCAGCGCGGCGAGGGCAGTGGTGCCGGCCGCCGCCGAGTCGGCGTGCTGCAGGACGTTCTCCGCCTCGGCCGCGGCAAGCTCGGGACGACCGCGCAGGGCCGACACGACGGCGTTATCGGCGATCGCACCAAGCCGGGCCGCCTGCGGCAGGTTCGCGAGCTCATCCGGCGTGAGCGGACGCGGCTGCCGCTCCGGGCCGGACGCGCCCGGGTTGACCAGCGCGAGCGATACCTCGGCTGCCCGCATATGGGCCCTGCCCTGGTCGGTGACCGCACGTGGGCGCTGCGAGGCCAGCACCTCGGCCGCCTCGCCGGACCGCCCGCCGACAGCCAGCCAGCGGATCATCAGCGCCGCGTGCTCGGGGGCAAGCAGACCGGTACGGGCGGCGACGGTCAGCTCGTCGAGGTGGCGGCTGGAGGCCAGCGGGTTGCGGCGGCGCTCGATCGCCACGGCCTCGACCCGCAGCGCGGCCCGGGTGGCGGCGTCGTCGGAGGCCCGGTGTGCCAGTTGCAGATAGTCGGACGCGGCGTCCAGCTCGCCGCGCACATGCAGCTCCTGGCCGGCCTTGGCGAATATCTCTGCGGCCTTCGGGCCGTGAATGAGACCGGCGCCGGCCTGGTGGTGCGCGACCACTTCCACAGGTACGTCATCCAGCACTTCCAGAGCGGACCGGTGCAGGCGGCGCAGTTCCTGGGCGGACATGTCGTTGAGTACGACCGAACGGGCCGCCGGGTGCGGGAACCGCAGGTCGTGCAGCAGGCCGCCTTCGGTGAGAATCTCGGTTGCCTCGCCCACCACGTCCGCGTTGAGCCCGCTGATCCAGCGCACCAGGGTGGTGTTGGCGCTCTGGCCCAGCACGGCGGCCACCCGTGCGACCCGCAGCGGGACCGGGCCGCAGCGGTAGAGGGAACCGAGGTACGCCAGCCGGTACGCGCGGCCCGCGTTGATGCCCGTCTCCCCTGTCGCCCAGGCCTCCCGCATGTCGCTGATCAGCCCGCGGCTGAGGTTCAGGTTGCCGCCGGTCGCCCGGTACAACCCGGTGAGCACGTCCTCGTCGACGTCGGGACCGAGGCCGGCGCGGGCCAGCTCGGCGGTGTGCTTCGGGCTGAGCGGGCGCAGCCCGATCTCGCGGTGGTGCCCCAGGCTGAGCAGCTCGGCCTGGAACTGTGGGTGGGCCGGGGTGAGCCGGCGCAACTCGGTGAGGATCATGGCGATCCGGGCCGAGCCGACCCTCCGGGCCAGGTGCAGCAGGCAGTTCAAAGAGGCGGTGTCGGCGTGGTGCACGTCGTCGATGCCGATCAGCACCGGCCGTTCGGCGGCGAGGGCCAGCAGGGCACGGGTGAGGTCGCTGCGCAGCCGGTTCTCGGCCTCCGGCGACAGGTGCTCGCCCGGGAAGGTCATACAGGCCAGCTCCGGCGTCAGGGAGTCGAGCGCCGGGTTGTCGATGAGCTGCCCGATCAGGGCGTACGGGAGCTCCCGTTCCTCCGCGGAGCAGACCGCACGCAGCGTGATGGCGTCGCCCTTCGCAGCGGCCGCGTCGAGCAGTTCGGTCTTGCCGCAGGCGATCGGTCCGGTGATGGTGACTACCACACCCCGGCCGTTGCCCGCCTTGTCTACAGCCTCCTGCAGTCTTCTGAGCTCGCCATCGCGGGCGTCCAGTTCATAGCACTCCATGGCAGGCACCACCTCACCTCGGACAACCCAAATTGCACTCCACCGCGAAGTATGTGACGGCGGACTTGCGAAGCTCTTGATAGGCGTAGGGGGACATATCCGTCCGGTGTGACCGCACCGTGGGCGTTGCCAGGGCCTGCCTCCCGCGTCGGGGCATCGACGGCCTCGCACGGAGCCGGCGAACGCTCGGGGAGAGGCGGGCCCTGGACGTCTGCGACGGTCGGTCACGCCGCCGGCCCGGTCGGCTTCAGGTCCAGCTCACGACCGTCTGGGGATCGGTGAACCCCATGATGAAGGACACCGTCGTGCGGTTGCCGGTGTTGGCGTCCACCGCGTGCACGAAAGCACCGTTGAAGGCGTAGACGTCGCCCTCCCGGATGTCCAGGCGCAGTTCCTCGAAGTCCGCCAGGTCCTCGGCCTTGTAGGGCAGCCCCGTCAGCTCGATGCCGAGCGAGCGCCGGGTCGCGTCGTCGGGGCGGATGTTCCAAATCACCAGCCGTCCCCCGACGCTGTGTTCGGTGCACATGTTTACCGCACAGATCTGGTGGTCCAGGACCCGCTGGATCTCGAAGCCGCTTTGTCGGGGGTCCTTGCACTGCGCTTCGTCCTCATGCGGGTCGAGGGAGAAGTCCCCCTCCTTGTCCCACGCGCGGATCAGCGCGGCGCACGCCGAGCGGCCGTTCATCTGTGCCACCCGCAGGGACGCGCCCTCCTGCCGCAGTGCCTCGTCCACGCCCTGGCGGAACACGTGCCAGGGCGAGTTCGGGGCGTCGATCACCTGGCGGACGTGCTCGGCGACCTCGGCGGACTCGTCGAGATAGGTGTCGGCGTCCTTGTTCCAGTGGTAGGCGCCGACGTAGTGCGAGGGCTCGCCCTCGCGATGCTGCCGGGCGGGGCTGGCCCAGAATCGTTCGGTCAGCTCCTTGCGCGCCGCCGTCGGTATGACGTCCCGGAAGATCACTCCCAGCCTGCGGCCGTGCATGACGTCCAGAACGAGCTCGTAGTCCAGTTCGCTCCGCTCCTCGAAGCGGAAGAACTCCGGATCGGCCTGCTGTCCGCTCAGCCGTATCTTGCTCTGCTGCATCTGTTCTCTCTCTTTCACGCGTACACCACTGCTCTCACGGAGCCGGGACTGGGAGAAGGCGAGCGGCTCAAGGTCCCCGGACCCGCCGGGTCACGAAGCGCGGTCCATGAACGCCTACGCCAGCGCGTGACTCGACGGATAAGCGTCGACCAGGACGACGCTCGTGCTGTTGGTGCTGCTCATCGCTGTGTGTTCTCCTGCAGGGCCTTGGCGAGGCCCGCGACGGTGGGGTTTGTGAAGACCAGGGCCGGCGGAACCCGGCGCCGGAGACGGGGTGGTGCTTCTTCAGTTGACGGCCACGGTTTCGACGCCGGGGGGCGGTACCGCTTCCGCGCGCAGCTGCTGGGCCCACAGGGGGTCGTAGACGGTCTGGGCGTAGGCATGGCCGCGGTCGGCGGCGATGAAGGCGACCCGGGGACAGTGCGCGCCGGGGCGGTGTGCGCCGGGGCGGTGTGCGCCGGGACGGTCACGAGCGAAGTAGTCCTGGACGGCGGCATAGGTGCTGCCCGTCGAACCCCCCGCGTACAGACCGTACTTGGCGGCCAGGGCGCCACAGGCCTCCACGGCGCGCGCCTCCGAGACGATCTCGACCTGATCGATCAGCGCCTGACC
>NZ_JAGGLR010000048.1 GCF_017874715.1 Streptomyces iranensis
CCAGGACGGGGATTGGTGGGGGGACCACACGTACGGTCTGCTGTCCCGCACGAAGCAGTTCACCCTGACACAGCGGGTGCTGGTGGAGCAGGGGCAGGTGGCGCAGGAGAGCGCCCCGCAGCCGCTGCCGTTCGACAGGGCCCACATCGTGGGCTTCCGTGGCGACAGC
Organism: Streptomyces iranensis; assembly: GCF_017874715.1. GTDB lineage: Bacteria > Actinomycetota > Actinomycetes > Streptomycetales > Streptomycetaceae > Streptomyces > Streptomyces iranensis. The sequence goes on from NZ_JAGGLR010000048.1 coordinate 170, forward strand.
CGTGCCGCCGCCCTGGCCTTGTCGGACGGCGGCGTCCGGTTCTTCGATTACTTCCGGATCATCGACTTCCTCTTCGCCGTCGACGCCCACCTGTTCGATCTGCCGCCGGGCGTGGCCGCGTTCTGGCCGGTTGCCGACCTGGCGGGACCGTGGGTGTACGACCCGCTGGCGTATCCCATCGCCGGCCAGTTGCTCGCCAACGGTCTGGAGGGGTGGCAGTGGGCGACGGCCAGTGGTCAGGAGCCTGTTCCGGTCCCCGCCGACTGGAACCTCGACGCACGGTTGCAGCTCGCGGAGGGCGACTGGTGGGCGGGTTTCCGTCCTGAGCCGTCGATGGCGGAGCTGGGGCAGTTGGCGGTGCGGGTGACGGGGGACTGGGGCCGGGCCGAGTATGTGCTGCGGTGGGTGCGGGCGATCCGTTTGATCTACGGGCCGTTGCTGGAGGACGACCACGCCGCGTTCGATGCGTTGCTGCGGGGCTTGTGGGCTCTGGATCGGGCCAGGGGCGCTCAGTCTCCGCTGACGTGGGAAGAGCTGCGGGGCTTGATCGGTTCGCACTTCGGCGGGAGTGGTCAGCCCGAGCCGCCGCTCCCTGCGGCGCTGCCGTTCCTCCTGGCCGAGGCCGCGGTCTCGGTGGGCGAATACCTGGAGCCGTCCCGGTTCGACTTGACCCCCCGGTTCCACAGCACGCGTGCCTGGGAGCCGGCCGTCCCGGTGGCGGGGCAGGGTGGTTTGCCTGGTGGGTCGTCGGATACCGGGGTGGATCCGCTGGTGGAGCATTGGCCGTTGGGGCGTGGGGTGACGGTTGCGGAGCCGTGGACGGGTGATGTCGCCCGGGTCACGGTTGGCAAGGCGCCCAGGACGGGTGGCGTCAGGGAGGTTCCCGTTGGGCGGGTGCCCAGGAATGCCGGTAAGAATCCGGGGGTGTTCCGTTGGACGCGGGTGTTGGAGTCCTCCTCCAGGCCGTTGTCCTATGAGGTGAACGAGGCGGGCTGGGTCACGCTTCCCGGTGGTGAGGAGTTCGGTCCGGAGGGGTGGTGGCGGATCGGTGATGACTTCGTGCACGGGTCCACGGGGGTGGTGTTGTATGGGGACAGTGGGTGGATCGGCCGTGCCCTGAACGCTGAGGCGGTCCTGGAGGCACACGAGACGCTTCCGTACACGCTCACGGCGGACGCTTCCGGGATGTACCTGGTGCCCACCGACGGCGACGGTGTCAAGGCGGTCCACATTCCGCTGGCGGATCCCGCTTCCTTGTCGGTGCCCGGTGTCGAGCAGGGCCTTGAGGTGACCGCCGTGGGACCGGCCGGCTGGCCGGTGCATGCCTGGATGAGTCCTCAGGGCCCCGAAGCGGTCATGATGGCCCCTCCCGCCGGTGCCACGCCCGTGCCGTCGGCCGTGCCGTCGGCCGTGCCCACGGCCCCGTACGACCCGGAGGCGCACTACGCCCAGATCATGCGGGACCTCTACGGCGGGCCGCAGCAGGGCGTGCGGAAGGTGCTGCGGCGGCTGAACGCGCTGCGCGCCGGCGTCCCCGAACTGCGCGGCGGTCCACTGGATCTGGACGCGCTGACGCGGTGGGTGCTCAGCCTCCCCGACGACGCTTCCCTCACCCGGGCCGAACGCACCGATCTGCTCAGGGTGGCGTCGGACCCGGAGATGGAGTACGCCACGCGTCTCACCGAGCTCGCGGCCTTCTACCTCGGCCTGAAGGGCGCGGTCGGCTCCGGCGTGCACTTCACCACGCCGAACGGCGTGAGGGGCATCGACTGGACCGGTCAGCCGCTGTACATGCCCATCGACCTGGGTCAGGTGTTCCAGGGTGTCCAGAAGGACGGCCGGCTGGTCCTCGACAAAAAGTCCGATCCCGCCGGATGGTCCGGTGGACCGCGGCCTTTTGTGCTGAGGGCAGAGGGGTCCATGACCAGGGTCACGGTGCGGGGCGACAACGGGTTCGTGCGCGAGGCGCGCAGGGAGGTCGTGGTCGAACTGCTGGGCCGTTCCGAGGTGTTGGGGGCGTTGCCGGGGGACGTTCCGCTGCTGATGCTCGTGTCCTTGGCGGCGGCCGGCAACACACTCCTCCCGCGCGGTGCCGCGTTCACGCTCGGCCGGGACGTCTGGTCCGTCAGTGGAACCGTGGGTGTCGGAGATCTGCCGGACCATCCCGGCTGGCTGGGGATCGCCATCGACGTGTCCGAGCATCTGGGTATCGTCGGGGACTGGCTGCTCAGCGACCCCACCATGCCGCCCGGGCCGGAGGACGGGGGCGAGGAGTGGGAACAGCAGGTGGTCTCCCTTCCCGTCGCCGGCCGGGACCACCGCGCCACCGGACATCTGTCCGTCAGGCTCGACGAGGCCCCCAGGCTCCTGCGTCAGAAGACCCTGGGGGTGCGGGAACTGGCGAAGGCGACGCACTTCGTCCACTTCGACCCCACGACCAACACCGTCAGCGCGCCGGTCGAGGTCCCCTGGCGGGAGGACGATCCTGACGCCGACCCGTTCTTCGAGATCAAGCACGGCATGCCCGGTTTGGCCGAGTGGGAGACGACCGGCGGGACGCGGGCCGTCTCGGCCGCGCAGTCCTCCGGGGCGCTGCGGCGGCGGCGGAGCTGGCGGGCCAAGCCTGCCGGGACCTCCACGGTGGAACTCTTGTGCTTCACCGCCGAGCAGTCCGGCCGCGTGCCCCGTCTCGGCCCGTACGGTCCGCCGTCGTACGTCCCTGACCCGCTCGGCGTCGTCTCCGGGGCCCAGCAGTTCGTCAACGACGCGCACCGGGACCGGGGCAAGCGCGGGATCGTGTACGCCGCCCAGCGCCCGATCGTGAACCGCGTCGTCACGCCGGACGGGGCATTTTTCGCCGTGGCCAACGAGGTCAGCGGGACCGAGTTCGGCATCGAGCGGGTGCTCCACGAGCCGGAGGGGAAGGAGCTGGACGATCGGGCCCGCATGGCCGGACTGCACAGCGGTCCGGGCCCGGCCCCGGACCACATCCGCGAACGGACCCTGCGCCTGGTCCGGATGGTGCGCCGCCAGTTCGGCGTGACGATCGAGCGGAACGCCACCGACTACCCCGTGCTGCTGGGGGGCGCGGGCGCGCTGGACCGGATGCTGCGCAACGACCGCGAGCTGGACCTCGTCCCCCTGTTCACCCTGGACCTGTTCGAGCGGGTGGCACAGGCCGACCACAAGAAGCACACCCCCCCGGACACCCCGCTGGACCGGGAGGGCAAGGCGTGGGTGCTGTACCGGGCCGGGCAGCAGATTTCCAAGGACCCGAGAACCAAGCTCTCCGACTACGTCGACCCCCCTTCGCTGAAGATCATTCTCAGCGTCCTGCAGGAGACCATGAGCGGTCCCGGCGTGGACGGCCGGGCCATCGAGTTCCTGGGCCTGCCCGAGAACGCGCCGGTCGGCCCCGCTGAGCGGTCGCAGTTGCTGTGGAACGACGTCAGAGGCCGTGAGCTGATCGACACCTTGCGCGACAATGGCGGCAATAAGAAGATCGGCGAGGAGGCCGCCAAGATCCTGCACCTCAAGGACCCCGACCCCGCCCAGCAGATTCCCATGCTCGATCTCGTACGGCGCGCGCTGGCCCAGGGCCGCGGCCCGGTGCGCATTGAACTGGCGGAGTACCACCTGGAGACCAGCGGCGGGGCGTTCGCGCCCAACACGGTGATCCGTGCCAAGGACGGTTCGATCATCGGCCGGGACCACACCGGATACCCGGCCGGCACCGTCGACCTGGACTGGACGAAGCTCACCCTGCTGCGGCGCGCGCCCGACGGGACCCTGGTGGCCGATTCCACGGTCCAGGCCCCCTGGTACGACCCGGAGTGGCCGGAGGCCTCGCCGTGGGTGTACCGGGCGGACCGCCGTGACGACACCCGGGTCGAGATGCGCGGACTCGCGGCGCCGCACGACGAGATCGGCGAGCTGATGTACCGCGACCCCGCGACCGCCGAACTCCCGCTGAAGACCAGGGTCGTCCTCATGGTTCCCCGCTCGCGTCCCCGCCCCGGCGATCTGATGGGGGGCAGCCTGCCGGGCCAGGGCGCGCTGCGCTCGGGCCGCTCCATGTGGGCCGCGTACGGCACGCCCGTCTTCTTCACCGACCCGGCGACGGGGAAGACCACCATCGCCCTGGAGCCGGACCCGGGCGGCAACCCGCTGACCGCCAAGGACTTCTACTTCGTAGGGCGGAAGGCGGCCCCCGGCTACGTCTCCTCCCAGGCGTCCACCACCGTGCTCGGTACCACCGTCCCCGCCACGCCGATCGCGCCCGCGCCCGACCCGGGAGCCATGTTCGGGGTGCACGGGCCGTTGGGGGACTCGGCCGACACGGCGACCGGATCCCACGCCCGGCCCCACGGCACCGTCGCCCCGCACACCGTCGAGGCGTCCGGCGACACCTTCGGCGCGGCGCTGGCCCACGCCCTGCGCGAGGCCGGGGCGGAGCCGCCGGTGGCCGACGGGGAGCTGCGCGACTGGGCAGCCCAGCGGGTGACCGAGTCCGAGCTGTCGGACGCCGGCGTGCCGCCGCTGGACGACAGCCGCGCGATCGACGTCGCCAGGCTCACCGCGGCCGGTGTGACGCTCCAACCCGGCCAGGAGATGGAGGCGGTCCTGCTCGGCAACGCGCTGCCGGTCCGCGACCTCCGGCTCACCCCGGCCCAGCGTCTCCACCTGCTGGCCGACACCGACGGTGACCTCTCCTCCGACCCGGCCGCCACCGCGCGCGCGATCGATTCGGCCCTCGCCGCCGCCGTCGCCCGGGAGCTGGGCGTCGCCGTCACCCTCGCCGGGCCGGACGGCGTGGTGGTCGAGCACGGCTCCGGCGCCGAGGTGTCCGTTCTGCTGGTCCGGGACGGCGACCGGTACCTCGCCGGGGCGGCGGCCCCCGCCGGGCAGCAGCCGGTCCTGTCGCCGCGGCTGACCGCGAAGGTCGGCTTCGAGCTGGAACTCCCCGGAGTCACCGTGCCGTTCTACGCCCGGGGCGTGGTGCTCTTCCGCGGCAAGGGCTGGCGCCTGGAGACCGACACGCCCGACGATCCGCCGTACACCCGCTCCAACCTGGAGTTCGTGCTGGACCCGGCGTCGGACATGCGGCAGGCCGAGGACGCCCTCCGTCAGATCATCGCGGTCGTCGGGAGCATGCGGACCATGGCCACGGCCGCCCCGGACCGCCGGTTCCAGCTCTCCGACCTGTTCGCCGCAGTCCCGGGGCTTGACCCCGCGGGGGTGGTCCAGGACGCGACCGTCACGGCCGGGAACCTCAGGTTCAAGGCGGTGCTCCAGGCCACGTACGGGACCGGCCTGGAGGACCTCGCCGACACGGCCAACGATCTACTCGTACCGCAGGAGGCGGAGCGGCTCCAGCAGCGGGTGTCCGAGGTCGAGGAGTTCTTCGCCCGGGAACACGGCCGCCCCCTCTCGCCGCGCGCCCAGGGGTTCCTGCGGCTGATCGTCCTGTACCTGGAGCGGGGCGGGGCCAAGCACGGGATGTTCCGGGCCCGGTTGGTCCGCCGCCATGTGGTGACCGCCTTCCGGCTGATGACCCGCAGCGACTTCTGCTCCATCCACGACGGACTGCTGGACGACGACGACCGCCGGGACATCGACGCGCTGTTGCTGCCCCGGAGCGGCCAGGACATGCCGGACCTCATGCGGGCCCTCGGCCACTCCCCGGCGGACCGGGTGTTCCGCGAGCCCTACGAGGACAAGGACAACAGCCTCAACGAGGGCCCCACCCGGATCGACTGGCTGCACTCGATCGTCCACGGCCGTGGCGAGGGGCCGTTCAAGAAGGACCTCCTCTCGCCCCCACCGGGCTTCCCCCTGCACACCGGCGACCTGGACAAGGACTTCGGCATGGGCGCCATGGGCGTGGACGCCGAGAACGGCCGCCTGCTCTTCGAGGCGCGCGGCACTCCCTACCGTCCCGCGTCCCTTCCGCTGAACGGCATCGTTCTCCCTGTCATGGCGAGGGAGTTCGCGGCGGCGATGAGCCACAACCCGGCCCTGACCCGGGACGACACCGCCGCCGCGCCGTGGCCGGAGGCCGTCCGGGAAGCCGTCGCCCTCGAAGGGCTGCTGGAATTGATCACCACGTTGATCGGCGCCGGTCGGCGGGCCGGGAAGGAAGCCATGGTCGTAGTCCGGCGCATGATCGAGCGCAGGCTGGCCGACCTCCTCAAAAGGGTCGACGCCGCCCTGGCGGTGGCCGGCTCCTCGACGCTGCCGGGCGCCCTGGAACCGCTGCACGCGGTGCGGGAGAAGGTCGACCAGCTCCAGCTCGCGTGGCGGCTGCGATCCGAAGGTCCCGAACTGTTCACCGAACTCGAGGCGGCCATACAGGTCTTCGAGTCGGCACTGTGGGACGCCCAGGACAGTGTCCGGCTCCCCGGCACGGCCCAGGAGGCCCCCGGCACGGCTCAGGAGGCGTTCTCGGTGACGGGGGAGACCACCACCGGTGGCGGGCCCCCGCGCCTCGCCCTCCCGACCGCCGACGGCGTGTGGACGCCGCTGGACCTGGACACGGCCGCGCGGGACGTGCACCGCGAGGTCATGACGGCGCCCGCACCCGCACCCGCCCAGGCGCCTCAGCCGGTTTTCGCGTTCGCCGAGAAGCTGCCGGCGAACCCGATGCTGTACACCGACTTCGCTGACCACTACTGGGTCGGCCCGAATCCTCCCGAGAACTATGTCGATCTCGACAAGCACTGCTCGTTCATGGCGGTCCACTGGCTCCTCAAGGGGCATCCCGCCGCCGGCTTCCAGTACGGAGACTTCGACGAAGCCACCCGGCGCGAAGCGTCCGACACGGTGCGCCGCTGGGCCGACCACCAGGGAGGCCGGGCGGCCCAGGAGCAGTACGCCCGTACGAGGCTCGGCGGCAGCTCGGTCGATCGCCAGCGACTGACCGGCCAGGCCACTTCCCGCAAGCTGTCCCCCGGCACGTTGATCTGGTTCGGCAACGACCGTCACGCCCAGGCCGCCGTGGTGACCAGCGATCGGCGGTTCCTGATGTACGACCCCGACACGGGTGAGGCAACCATGCGCACGGCCCAGGAGTTCGCCCACTACATCGCGCAACAGAACGTGTTCGTGGTCAGGTACGTGGCGGCAGCGCAACACGACGCGTCCTGCCGGTGCTGCGTCATGTGACCGGAGAAACCGACACCGCCCGGCCCCGTCCGGCCCGCATCCGCCCACCCATCCGCGACAGTGGAGATTCCCACCATGGCAACATCCCCCGACGACCCCGGCCCCGGACCCGGCTGGGTCACGCGGTCAGCCTGGGACTCCGGCTCCTCCGCCCAGGTGGCCCGGCTCGCCCCGGTGAGCGAGTTACGGGTACGCCGGGCTCTCCGGGGCGCCAGGCGCCTTGGGGGGCGCGGCGGGCACACCGGGTGGTCGCCGGAGCGTACCCACTTCACCGACCATGCCAAGCATTTCCAGCAGTGAGCCAGTCTGCAGAGTAAGCGAGGACAGCATGAGCGACAACGGCACTTCCGCCGAGGTGACCCGAACCGACACGGACGAGCCGTCGACCGGCGCCGCGGAGGCCGTGCAGGCCACCGCCACCGCGGCCCCCGAGGCGCCCGCCGGTGACGGGGCGGCACCCGTGATATCCGAGGACAACGCGGTGCCGGAGCCACCAGAGGAGTTCGTCAAGGCCGCCAAGCTGGCGCCGAACCACTGGCTCTACCTGACCGACCCCGCGTGGCAGGGCGAGGGCCCGCCGCCGGACTGGGCCGTGGTGGGCCAGTGGCGCTCGGACGACGACGGCGACATCGTGGAGTGGCAGGACAACGAGAACTACCAGCCCTCCCCGGAGGCGCTCGGCTGGCCCGAGCCCGAGGACGACGTGGACGCCGCCATCCAGCTCGCCACCACCCGGTACGGCCCGGCGGAGGACGTCACCGCCGCGCTCGCCAGGGCGGAGGTGGCGGTGCTCGTCACCGCGAACGGCGAACCGGTGAGCGCGTCGGCGCCGGACGGCACCGCAGTGGTCCCGATCTTCACCTCGCCGCTCTACCTGCACGCCGCCGGACGCCTGGGCTTCGAGCGGGTGCGGGTGCCCGCGCTGCTGGACCGGCTGCCGGAGGGGCACAGCCTGTGCATCAACAGCTCCGCCCCGGTCAGCATGGTGATGACCACAGACGGCCTGGCGGACATCATGGCCGCCGCGGCCGAGGCGCCCGCGGAGGAGACCGCCGGGGACGAGGAGTCCGGCGTCGCGTGGCCCACCATGCTGACCAGCGAGGATACCCCGCCGGCGGACGAGGTCGCGGAAGACACCGCGGCGGCGGGCGGTACGGAGGCGCCCCGTAAGAAGGCAGCCTCCCCCAAGAGGGCAGCCTCCCCCAAGAGGGCAGCCTCCCCCAAGAGGGCAGCCTCCCCCAAGAGCGTCACCGACGTACCGCTCCCGGACTCCGGCGCGGGCGAGGCGAGCTGACCGGCGCGGACGGCAACGCCCTGCGCGCCCGCCAGGGTCCGCCGACCGGCGCCGTGGCGCGCCGGTCGGCCACCCGGGCCGAGACGCCGGGTGAGCCGTCCGGGCCGCCCGCCCCGGTGAGCGAGCCGGGCAGGAGGACGAGGACCACTTGGCCCAGTGGCCACGCAGGCCGCCTCCGCCGGAACCGCTGACGCCGGAACCGCTGACGCCGGCGCCGCCCGATGCCGGTGAACGGGCAGACCGATCCGCCCGGGGTCTACAGCCCCGAGTCGCCGGCCGCCGACGAGCCCGGCGGCAAGCCCAGGACGACGGTCACGGTCCGCCCCTCCCCGCGGCGGGGAGAGGCGGACCGTTGAGGGTGGCGCGGGGCCGCGTCAGGACTTGGTGAAGAACCACTCGTGGTTGTTGGTGTTCTCCGCCGCGCACGGGTAGATCTGCAGTTTCCGGTTTTTGTCGTTCGTATCGAACGAGTCCAGGCACATGTGGTTGCTGGCGTAGTTGCGGATCCAGAAGCGGCCGTCGGCCTTCTTGTCCGCCCACCAGAGCTGGTTGTCATCGGTGGTGGTCTTGCACCGGAACTCGGTCACGGGCGTTGAGGGGCCCACGGGCCCGGAGCCGGGCAGGTCCATGCACCGGTTGTCCGACACGTTCCGGATGGCGAAGAGGTCCTTGCCGCCGGGGCCGGCCTTGGAGAGCTTCTTCTCCAGGTTCCACAGCTGGTTGCCGTCCGGCTTGCTGTTGCACGCCAAGTGGCGGACCGGGGCGTCGTCGGCGCCCGGTCCGGGCGGGGCGGCGCAGGTTCCGTTCGCCCGGTTCTTGATGAGCACCCGTTGTGTGAGCATCGGCATCGTGGGCGGTAGCGCCCGGTACGGCTTCTGGGTCTTGGCGGGCTCCGCCTCTTTCTGCGGCTCCTCCTTGCCGGGCGACGAGTCCGCGGTGGGCTTGGGCGGAGCGGAATCCTTCTCCTTCTCCTTCTCCTTCTCCTTCTCCGCGGGCCGCTCGGACGGCGATGGCGACTTCTCGACGAACGCGCCCGCGCGGGAGCCGTCCTCCTCCAGGACGGTGTCGGCCGCGGCGTTGGTCGTCCTCTTCCGGTCGTGGTCCTCCTTCGAGCCCATCCCCATGACGAGCAGTGGCACGGCTATGAGGAGGACGCCCCCCAGAGCGGCACCCGCCAGTATGGGCTTCCTGGGACGGCCGGAGAGGTCGCCGTCCCGGTCGTCGGGCCCTCCGCCGTCCCCTGCCGCGGCGGCGGTGGGGGACGGCGGGACCGCTCCCTGTCCGGCGCCGGACGCGACGCCCTTCGCCTTGGTTCCACGGGCCTTTCCGGCACCGGCCTGACCCTCGGTGGCGGACTCGCCGCTCTTGCCGTCGGCGTTCGTGCTCGCCGAGGCGGTGCTCGTCTCCGTACGTATCGTGTCCGTGCCCCGCGCGTCGCCGTCCGGCTTCGCGGTGGTCTCGCCCTTTTCGGCGGCAGTGGCCGCGGACGGCTCCCCGGTGGTGGCCTCGCGGGTGGTGCTCCTGCCCAGCAAACTCATGGGCCCGGTGCCGTCGTCGGCGTCCCGCGTCTGGCCACCATGTTCACTTCGGCGGCGCGCGCCGCCCTCTTCGCCGCCCTCCCCGGCCGCGTTCGCTGCCGTAGGGCGGTCGGGCCCACCGGATCGCCCTCCGAAGCGCGAGCCGATGAGGGTCCGCGCGACGGACGCCGCGTCCGACGGAGTCGACGACTGCTCGGACGAATCGGGTGAGACCTGCTGTCGCTCACGCGACGGGGGTTCGGCGGTGGGGCGGCCGGGTAGCGCCTCCGCCTCACCGGATTTGTGCTGATCGGACATGGATTCTCCTCCTGGTGCCGGAGGCGAGTCCGACACCGTGGGAACAGTTACAGTGTGAACAGAAGCTGACGGGGAAGCGGATCGAGGGAGACCAGAGCCGCGGCAGGAGCTTCACCGGGCTGTGTTTCAGGATCGTTGGAGAACGGCGGCTCACTCGGGCTCGGGAGGCTGTGGTATTTCCTCCCGGCACTCCTGGCCCACGCACCCTTGCAGCTTGTCCAGCCGCTGGTCGAGGAATGTGCGGAGCTTCTTGTAACGGGGATCGTTGTGGCGTGAGCTCAATTCGTGCGGATCGACAACCAGGTCGTACAGTTCCCGTCCGCCGGCGCTGTAGCGGACGTAGAGATAGTCGCCGATGCGGATTGCCTCGTATGCCGCGGAGAGTTCTTCCCCCTTGCCGTCCATCCGCTTCTTACCCGGCGACTGAGGGGTGGGGGAGGCGAGGCCATCCATGTCGAGGTCCCCGGCAGCCGCGGCCCGACCCGCGGAGACGTCGTCGTTCGGCGGCCCCCCGGCCGGGGGCTTGACGGGGCCCGGGGGAGCCACCGGTGTGCGGCGGGCACCTTCCGCGATCTCCTGAAGCACCGGCCTGCCGCTGCTCTTGCGGGGATCACGCCCGTACGGCAGGAGCGACCGTCCGTCGAGTGCGAGGTCCGGGTCCGCGCCGCCGATGTCCGAGATGGTGGCGGCCAGATCGACGTTGCTGGTGAGTTCCTTCGAGTGCTGCCCCGCGTCGATGCCGGGGCCGCGCAGCAGCATGGGCACCTGTCCCGACGCGCCGTGCGGAAGGAACTTTCCCGTCGGTACGCGGTGCTCGCCGAAGAAGAATCCGTTGTCGGCGGCGAACAGCACATACGTGTTGTCCAGTTGACCAGTGGACTTGAGCGTGCTCATCAGCTTCTCCATGGCCTCGTCGACGGCCAGCAGCGATTCCAGCCGTCCCCGGTAGCTCTCGGTGATGCGCGCGGTGGTCTCGCCGTCCAGATTCGGGCGCTTCTGGAGAAAGAGTGGCTTGTCCCGCATGTCGCTCTCGTTGTACGCGGGGTTCTCGGGCAGCCTCTCGTTCGCGAACTCGCCCTTGTGGCGAGGCGCCGGACGGGGGGCATCCCCGACGCCCGGACGCGGGGTCGGCCCGGATTCCAGGTGGTCTCCCGAGTTCACCTTCTCCCTATTCGGCAGAATCTCGCTGTGCGGTGCGAGAAAGGCGAGACTCAGGAAGAAGGGCTTGTCTCCTTCGGCCTTGCGTTTGATGAAGTCGACGCCTTTGTCACGGTACACATCGGTCTGGTAGAGCTTCGGGTCCTCCTCGCTGGGCTTCCCGTAGGTGTGCAGCTTCCCGTTCTCGTTGAGCTGGTAGCCCCACATCCTGTACGTGGTCGGATCGATCGCGCCGCGCCACTCGTCCCAGCCGGGCGGCACGTGCTTCGGGTCCTTTACGCCGTAACCATTGGGGTACTTGCCGATGTGCGAGGTGACATAGCCGGCCTTCTGCATCCACACCGGCAGCGTCTTTTTCTCGTTGAGCTTGTCGTAGCCGCCCCGCGGGGCGGAGTTGTGCCGTACGCCGTTGTTGTGCGCGAACTGCCCGCTCAGATAGGTCGACCGTGAGGGACAGCACAGAGGTGATGACGGGTGGTAGCGGTCAAAGGTGACGCCTTCGTCGCCCAGTAGCTTCCGGGTTTTGGACATGACTCTCATCGACTCGAGCCACTGGTCGTCGGTCATCACCATCAGCACGTTGGGCCGCTTCTTCTCGGCCTCCGGTTCGTCCTGGACACTGACGCACCCCGTGGCGGCCGGCAGCAGCAGAAGAAGCAGGCTGAGTACGGTGGTTGGTACGGAGACCCCCGAGTGTCGGCGCCTTCCCGTCATGCCCCTCTCGGTCTTCGCCGCGGTCTTCGCGGTGATCGTGGCTTTCATGGGTCCGGTATCCACAACACCCGTCCGTGCTCACATCTTGTGCTCAGAAGCCGTATCTCAACCAATCTTGGAACCTGCAAGCCGAACGGAGATGTGCCGCTCCTTTGGAGTCGGGGTCTCCTCCGCGTGCGGTTTTCGTCGGTCGCTACTACGGGGCGAGCGCGGACTCGGTTCAACCCTCTTCGGGAACATGAGTGGCCGCGATGCCACCGGACGGGATCGGCTGAACGGTGGGCGGGGGCTTCCGTGGTGACCGTCTGAGCCGCGACCGGTGAATCCCGTGGGGGCGCCCGGTTTCGGCGAGTGGCTGGTGCGCGCGGTGACGCCGGCGCGCAGGCACTGATACCTCCTCCCCGCCGGTCCCCGCCGGTCCCCGCCGGCTGGCAGCTTGAGTGGGTGGTGCAGGAGGACCGGCGGACGGGTAAGCCGTTGGATGCCCTCCCGGACCGGAGCCCGGCCTGTACGACCCGGCCCCGGGTCGCGCTGTCCCAGCGGGCGCTCCTGGAAGGTGCCAAGCGTGGTGAGCTGCCGGTGATGGGTACCACGCTCACCGCCCGTACGGAGCTGGTGCGCCTCGTGGGCGGCTGGCCGGCGATCCCGGCGTTTCGAGGATGCCGCACACCCGCGCGCATCGTCGCATCGGCGAGGCCCGCGAGGTGCGTCGGGAGGACGCCTCGCAGGTGGACCGCGCGGACGGTGCCGAGCGCTTGGTCAAAGCGGCCGGTGCCGAGCCCTCCGATGGTGCGGTCGGCACGTCCGGGGCCGGGGCAGCCTGCTTCGTGGTCGGTCCGCGGGCCCACAACTGCGGGCCGCCGGACAGCGCCGAAGGGACGCCCATGTGTGTCCACTCCCTCCCTCGTGTCACGTAACGCGACGGATTCGCATTGAACTGATGTGCCGCTGTGCCCGTTGCGGCATGCGGGGCTCGCGGTGATCCGTCGGGCAGCTACGGGAAATCGGGGACCTGTGCTCACAGATCGGCCCCGTCGTCATCGCCTCGCAGATCCAGCAGGAGTCCGGGTGGAACAAGGAACTGGTCGGCATCAACGGCGCCGAGGGCATCTCCCAGATGCCGCCGGACACGTCCAAAAAATGGGGCGAGGACGAGAACGACAACGACAAGACCTCGGGCCTGACACGCTCCTCGACACCGATCAGGTCAACGGCGAGCCTCTCGACCTGACCCGGTGCCATGAAACCGCCGGACGGGGAGGAGTACCCCAGCATGAGCCCACGGCCGATTCCCAGCGGGTCGTCGTATCCCCCGGGCCGTCAGTGACCAGTACGGCGAGGAGCGACGCCGTGCCCGGCGAGCGGCCTGACCGGGTCCGGCAGGACCACGACGCACACGACGGCACATCGCGGCGCTCGCCGTTCCCCATCGAGGTGCTGATACGCCGAGATGGCACTGCGAACCTCGACGGTGAACCCTTCTGCGTACCGGACGGCGAACCGTTCCACATCGCCGTGCTCGACGCGCTGCAGCGACACGCGCGGGCCCGGGGCGGACCCGTCGAGGCGGTGATCGACAACCGGCGGGAGGGGGACGTCACCCGCATCGAGGTCGCCCCCGACGGTTCGAGCCGGATCCTGCGGCACGGTAGTGACCCGGAGGGGGCCGGGACGGAGCGGCAGTCGTCCGCCGAACCGCCGCCCGCCGGACCGTTCGCCGATGGCACATGGTCCGCCCACGGGGCTACCCGGGTGCCGGACGAACTCGCCGTCCTCGTCGCGCGCATCACCCGTGCCGTGGATACCGGCGCCTTCGAACGCGCGGCGGCGCTCGCCTTGTGGCTGCGGGAACACGCGGCCCGCACCTTCGGCGACGAGCACCCTTTCACTCTCGAAGCACACGCGCTGAAGGCGTTTTCGGCGTACCGGTGCGGGAATTACTCCGCCGCGACCGCCATGTGTCTCGAACTCGCGCGGATCCGCCACCGGCAGGGTGATCCACGCGCCCATGAGGAGCTGATGCGCGCGTTTGCCGCCTGGCGGCTGATCGACGACCCGGCGTCCGGCGCTGGCTACGGCCGGGAGCTGCTCGCCGTGTGGTCCGGGCTTGCGGAACAGGGCCGTGATGCCGCGGGGGACGCCACATTGGTGCGCGACGTCAAACGCCGTATACACGCCCTCTCCGCCGCGACCGCTACGCCAGAAACCGGAGCAACCTGAGCGGGAACACGCAGGTCAGCGGCGTGATTGTGGCGGGAAAGCCGCCTCCGCCGCCGCGGTATCCCGCCTTCCGGATCACCGGAATCGACTGTTCCATCTGTCAATCGAACGTCAAAGCGATGTGGAACTTTGCTCGAAACGCTCGCCTCGAATCGCGGCCTCCGAGCCCTGCTTGGCGGCCTGACCTCGACGAGGTCACGCATCGAGGGAGTAGTACGAACGTGAGTTGGACCATGATTGGTTCTTCGGGGGCGGAGAGCGCCCGGGAACGCGCGCTGCACACGCTCTACGACGAGCAGGCCGGGCCTCTGTACGCCTACGTGGTACGGCTGTTGCGCGGTGACCGATACCGGGCCGAGGACGTGGTGCAGGAGACGCTGCTGCGCTGCTGGCGCACGCAGGACCTGAACGCCGACCGGCCGCTTCGGCCGTGGCTGTTCAGGGTGGCCCGCAACCTCGTCGTCGACGACTACCGGTTGCGCATGACGCGCCCCCAGGAGGTCAGTGGCAACGCCTGGCTGGACGACTTGGTGACCCGGCCCGACGACGTGGACAGGTTGCTTACCTCCTTGCTTCTCAGGGAGGCTTTCCGGCAACTGTCGCCCAAGCACCGGGAAGTGCTGTACGAGACGTACTACTCCGGCAGGTCGACGCAGGAGACGGGCCAGTTGCTCGGTATTCCGCCGGGCACCGTCAAGTCGCGGACGTATCACGCGGTACGCGCCCTGCGGCTGGCCATGGGCCTCGTCGAGAGCGCCCACGACGAGGTCGGTGAGAAGCCTCCGTGGGCGTACCCGTCCGCGGCGTGACGCGGGATCTTCGCTCAGCCGGTCGGCCGGTCCCGTACCGCGGGTCGCTCCCAGGTCAGGACGGGACGGGGACTTGGCGGTTCGGGTGATTCTTCCGCCACGGAGGGTTCCCGCGTCCCCGCCCCGTTCGCGTCGTGGGTGCTGGGTGCATGGGGCGCGTGGGGTGCATGGCGAGCATTGTGGGCCGTGTGGGCCGTGTGGGCCGTGTGGGCCTTCAGCAGCCACGCCCGGTGTTCCACGGCGGCGGTGAGCGCGTCACCGGCGCGCCCGGGATCTGGCGCGTGTTCGCTTGTTCGGCAGGGCCATGAGGATGCGATGTCGCGTATCTGATGCTCAGAGCAGAATGTCCTCTCGCGAGAGCAGACCCGCATGACGCCACCTCTCTACCCGGTCCATGAGTTCCACGTAAACGCTGAATGCACCTGAGCCCCACGCGGCGGAGAGCCGATCAGCGGCTGCTTCGAGGTCTCCCTCGTGCTCACACAGCGCAATCCACATGGCCGTCTCTTTTGGCGTGCACCATATCTGCGTCGTGGGCGTGGTAAGCGTCATTTCCCCGCTCATGAGAATGTCCAACACAATCTCCGAGCAAGGTTGGTACCTCGACATAACCTTCATTTCTTGGCCTTTTCCATCGAGTGCGCCCAGGCGCGTAAACGTGCGGGGACGTCCTCACCCCCACCGCGACGCCGGAGCGAACTGCTCAGCGGACGACTTCGGCGAGCGCCGGGATGAAGATGAGTTCGTCGAACCCGCCCCTGTTCGACTATGTGTCGGAGAACGAAGCTGCGCATTTCGGTGCGCAGTTCGCCGGGCGCGCCTCAGCCTTGACGAGTTCCAGACCGGCGTGCCGAGGGCGGCGCGTGCCGGGGCGGTGCCGGTGCGTACCGCGTCGGACAGCCGTCCCCAGGGCAGCCAGTGCGTTCGGTACCGCCCCACAACGCCAGATCACGCGGTGAGCCGGGCTCGTCGCATCCGCATCATCCGTCCCGTGTCGCCCACGGGGGGACGGGCGGAACCAGCCGCCACGGATGGATGCTCGAACAAGGCCATGTGATTCCCCTCGACTCGGAAGCGGCGACAGCCACCTGAGAGATCCGGGGCGCATGGTGGCCACGGCGTCTCTCGCTGATCCGCTCCCTTGCACGGAGCGACAACGTGTAGAGCACGAACGGATGAACACCGGGAGCGGTTCAATGGCTGGTCTTATCGCCGCGAGAGACCCTTGGCCGCCCGAGGCCGACCGCTGCCGCCTCATCCGTCCATGTCGGCATCTGGGGGCGGAAGGTGGTGAACCGATGTTCCGGCAAGAACGTTGTGCTTGCCGACCGGATACGTCCGGAGTTCCTCTCGGCACAGGGCCGGCCGCCCCCATGACTTTGTTGTCCTGCGGCTTCAACCGCTCAGGTCGTTCATACGGGGTTGTCACCGCGGCAGGACGGGTGGGGACATGACCGACGGCTATGTGATGGGCCGTACGTCCGCCGAGACCGAGCGGCTCCAGCTTCAGGCGCGTATCCTCGCTCCGCACAGCGCGTACCTGTTCCGCCTGGCTGGGATCACCTCGGGTATGCGGGTGTTGGACGTCGGCTGCGGCGCGGGCGACGTGAGCATGCTGCTCGCCGAGTCGGTCGGGCCGAACGGCGCGGTGATCGGCGTCGACATGAACCCGACCATCCTGGAGTCGGCCCGCGCCCGCCACCGACGCCGGCCTGACCAACGTGTCGTACCTCGAGGCGGACCTGACCGACCTGAGGCTGGACGAGCAGGTCGACGCGGTGGTCGGCAGGCTGATCCTGCTCCACCTCGAGAAGCCGGCCGCGACCATACGCGCTCTGTCCCGGCTCCTCCCGCACCGGTGGCGTGGTGTCCTTCCAGGAGCGCGATCTCACCCGCACCCGCACCCGCACCCGCTCCGTGCCGCCGACCCCGGTGGTCACCAGGAGTATGGGCTGGATGATCGATGCGCTGCGTGCTGCCGGTCTCACGCCGGACCTCGGCGAGCAGACCGCGTCGATCCTGTGTGATGCGGGCTTGTCCGTAGAGGGCGCGGCCGCCACCGGGTCGGCGGGCTCCGCCGCATCGGTCATGCCGGAGTACATGGAGGGCTGTGTCCGAAGCCTCCTCCCCGCGGTGCTGGCGCACGGCCAGGTCACCGAAGCCGAGGTGGACGTCGATACGGTGGCCGAGCGGGTAGCCCGTGAGCTCAAGGAGGCAGGTGCGATGTGCTGGAGCCCCGAACTGGCCGCCGCCTGGGCCCGCGTTCCCTGAGCTCGACTCTGTCGGGCATCGTGAGGCTCTCGAGGCCGGCTCCGGAGACAGGCTCACAACCGGTTATCGCGGAGCCCGGAGCGATGGCCGGCAATGACAAGACGCGGACCTCAGACGGACGGGACCGGCAGGGGAATAGCGCGGAACACCCCATCAGGGTCGAATCGGTGCTTCGCCGCGAGCAGCCGTTCGGTGTTCGGTCCGTAAGCGTGTGCGATCTGCCTGGTCTCGTCGGGCCCTAGCAGGTTGGGGTAACCGCCCGGCATCGCCTCGGATTCCAGCACCGCGGACACGTCACGTGCCCATGCGCGGTGTTCCGGCTCCCGGGGGTCGCCCGGTTCCCAGCGGGCGATGGTCTCCACCATGAGATGGGGAGTGCGGTTTCCGAATGCCGTGTCTGTCGCGGGTATCCGGGACGCGATGCCGTGCAGGCTGTGGAGGGAGACGGCGGACAGCGGCGAAGTCAAAGTGTCACCCGCGTCGAGGAGCGCTGCCCGCACAGCGGAAGTGAGCGCGGGGACCGTCCGCGTGCGGATCTCGACGTGCTTGCCGTACGGGAACATCGCGTCGGTGCTCGCCAGCATGTCGTGACCGGTGGTGGGGCCGAGTTGAGCGACCAGAGGCTCACCGAGGGCGGTGAGCCGCGCCAGCGTTTCCTCGCCGGCCCGGGCGTCGTCGCCGCTCCACGTCGGCATGACGAACACGGCGGGCGCTCCGTCCGGGCCGGCGAGGACGCCGCACTGCACGGTCAGCTCGTCGGGCCCTTCGGGCGCGAACTCCGCCAGCCGGGCCAGCACCGCGGACGCCTGCGCCCAGGGGAACAGGATTTGGCCGGACAGGAGCGTCGGCGTTCGGTGGAGCTGGACGCGCATCGCGGTGACCAGGCCGAAATTGCCCCCGCCGCCGCGCAGCGCCCACAGCAATTCCGGCTCCCGCTCGGCGTCGGCCGTGACCAGTGAGCCATCGGCGAGCACTACGTCCGCGGACAGCACGTTGTCCAGCGCGAGCCCGAACCGGCCGCTCAACGGCCCGTAGCCGCCGCCGAGGCTCAGGCCCGCCATGCCGACGGTGCCGACGGTGCCGGTCGCCGCGGTCAGGCCGAAGAGCTGGGCAGCGCGGGCGAGGTCGGCGCCGGTCGCTCCTCCGGCCACCTCGGCCACCGCTGTGTCCGGGTCCACCCGCACTGCGCGCATGCCGGACAGGTCAATGGTCAGGCCGCCGTCGGTCAGCGCCCGGCCGGCCCAGTCATGTCCGCCGCCGCGCACCGAGAGCGGGACGCCGTGCTCCCGGGCGGCCAGGACTGCCGTCCGGGCGTCGGCGGGGGTGGCGCAGCGGACGACCACGTCGGGGCGGTGTGCGACCGCGCCGTTCCACACGTTCACGCCGGCGTCGTAGGCGGACCCGGAGGTGACGACCTGGCCGTTGTCGATCGTGCGGCGAAGGGTGTCGGCCAGGCGGTCGATCCGTTTGTCCGTCGATGTGGTCACGAGCTGCCTTTGCCTCGGAGATGGGTAGGTGACGCGTTCAGAATATGACTCTGTTCATCAGAGTCAATCTCTGATGAACAACTGAACGCTCTGAACTCGGCTCAACCGCTATGCTCACCAGGCCATGACGTCATCGCCCACGAGCCGCCGCGCCGAGTACGCGGAAGCCACCCGTGCCGCCATCGTCGAGGCCGCCCGCCAGCTGTTCGCCCAGCAGGGATACTTCGCGACCACCGTCGAGGACATCGCCAAAACCGCCAGGGTCGCGCCCGCGACCGTCTACGCGGTCGGCGGCGGCAAGCAGGGGTTGATCAGCACGCTCGTCGACCTGTGGAGCCAGGCCCCGATCGTCGAGGAGACACACCGCCGCCGGGCGGAACTCACGGACGCGGACGAGATTCTGCGGAACGCGGCCGCCACCGTGCGGAGCATGCGCGAGGAGTACGGGGACATCATGCGGGTGGTGCTGGCCACCGCCCCGCACCACGCCGCGGTCGCCGAGGGTCTGCACGTCGCGACCGGGCGGTACCGGGATGCAGTCGCCGCCCTCGCCAGGCGGCTGGACGAGGTCGGCGGCCTGCACCCCGACTGCACGGTGGAGCGGGCGACCGACGTGCTGTGGTTCTACTTCGGCTACGCGGGCTTCTTCACGTTGGTCGACGACAGCGGCTGGACCTTCGACCAAGCCGAACACTGGCTCACCCGACAAGCCGGTGCGGCCCTGCGCGCGGCACCCTGAGACCACAGGTACCGGTCGCGCACCGACGACGTGGTTGGCCCGCCGTCGTAGACCATCCGGTCAGGCAACCGAATTGGTCGTGTCCAGGGTGATCGCCCCGATTGCCCCGTCGGCCTCCACACCGGTGCAATCGAAATGGCACCTTGTCAGTCGGCTGATTCCGCGAGCAGACGCAGTGCCTCATGCGACCGGCTGTCCGCCTCTGCGGAGTAGACCACGAGCTGCTGTCCCGGTGCGGAGGGCACGGGAAACCGTTCGAGATCGAGTGTGAGGGTACCGACCCGTGGGTGGGCGATCGTTACCCTGCCATGGGTGCGGCCCCCGACATCGTGCCGGGCCCAAAGACGTCGGAAGCTCTCGCTGCGCATGGACATTTCGCCTACCAGCTCTGCCAGGTCCGGATCGTCGGCCTCCGCGCCGGCCAGCCCGCGCAGGCAAGCCACGAAGTCCTGCCGCGGATCCGGTTCGACCAGGAAGCTGTCCGGCTCCAAGAACACGGTCCGGACGAGGTTGGTCCCCGGTGTGTGCGCGGGGGAGAGGGCCTGGGCCAGCGGATTCGCCGCCAGCACCAGGAACGTATGAGTCTGTACGAACGCGGGCGTCGCCGGCCAGGAGTCGATCAGCCGAGCCAAGGTGGGAGACACCCGATGGCGGTGAGCATGTCGGCGCGAACGCGGGACAGAGTTGGCGAGCGCGAACAAGTGCGTGGTCGCGGACTCGTCGAGCCGTAGGGCCTGGGCGAGCGCCCAGAGGATCTCCGCGGACGGCCGCCGGTCACGGCCCTGTTCGAGACCGAGGTAGTAGTCCACGCTGATACCGGCGAGAGTCGCGACCTCCTCGCGGCGCAGGCCGGGCACGCGCCGCCGTGCGGTCTCAGGAAGACCGACATCCGCAGGACGCACCAGCTCGCGACGGGCCCGCAGATAGTCGCCCAGCAGATTTATGGTGCGGTCATCCATGAGGGCAAGGGTAAGCCGGAACGAGCAACGGACCCTGGTGCCGGCAGCACCAGGGTCACGGCTCGCTTCCTCTGCCGCGACGCGGGACCTAGCGTCGGGTCCATGGCAGCAGAAACACTTGACGGCCTGACCGCCGTCGTCACCGGCGCCAGTTCCGGCGTCGGCGCGGCGGCGGCACGGCGGATGGCCGCGATGGGTGCGTCAGTCGTCGTCGTGGGCCGTGCGGTGACCAGAACCCGCGCTGTCGCCGACGAAGTCGGTGGCACGGCCCTTCCCGCGGACTTCGCGCGCTTCAGCGAGGTGCGCGAACTCGCTCAGCACCTGATCTCCCGTGTACCGCGGATAGACATCCTGGTCAATAACGCCGGCATCGTCTCGCCCAAGCGGAAAACAACGTCAGACGGTCATGAATTGACCGTGCAGGTCAATTTCCTATCGCCCTTCCTGCTGACATCGCTTCTCTGGGAGAAGCTCCTGCAGGCCCCCTCCGCCCTTGTCATCAACACCAGCTCCAGCCTCTACCGGTTCGGCAAGCTCAACCCGGACGATCTGGATCAGAATCGGAGCCGTTACGGGCAGATGCGCTCGTACAACGCCTCGAAGCTGGCAAGCGTCGTACATGCCGCCGAGATCAACCGCCGGGCACCGGACACGATGACCGCTGTCGCGTTCCACCCTGGCACTGTCCGCTCCGGCCTCGACCGCGACTCCGCACTGGTCACGGCAGCAAAGGCAAGCCTGATCGGTCGGCGCCTGACGCGGTCACCGGAGGAGGGCGCCGAGCCGATCGTCAGGATCGCCACCACCGACCGCGGCAAACTGAGAGACGTCTTCTACAACCGGCTTGAGCCGGAGCCACTGCGCACCCCTGCCACGGACGCGGATCTCGGTGCCCGGCTGTGGCAGCGGGCCCACGAGCTCACCCACGCATCGACATAACAGTCGCTACCGAGACGACGTGCTATCCGGCAGATCCTGGGTGGCGGTGGTGAACCGTATGGCCATCGGCGACTTCCCCGTGGCCTCGTACGCGGTAGGTCCGCGGCGACGGGGCCGGCCTCCGTGACGGAGCGGGCGCTGGCTCCTCGCGCCGACCGCTGACCGCTGACCGCCGACCGCCACGGCCCGGACGGCGGTTACGTCGCGTCCCGGCCGTCTCCGAGATGCTCGTCCAAGAAGCGCTCCACGGCGCGGTACAAAGCGATCAAGTTCTCCGGGTTCTCGACGGAGTGCCCTTCGTCCGCCATGAGCATGTACTCGACCGGAACCCCCCGTGCCCGGAGGGCCTGGACCATGTTGTCGGATTCTGCCTGCGCTACCCGGGCGTCGTTGGCGCCTTGGGCGATGAGCAGCGGTGTGCGGACCTGGTCCACCCGGCTGATCGGTGAGCGGGCCAGCATGTCGGCCTCCTGCTGCGGATCGGCGGGGTCGCCGACCCAGCGGAACCAGTTGGCGGCAAGGGCCGGCCGGACGAACTCCGGCTGACTGCGCAGGAAGCAGGCGAGGTCGGAGACCCCGAAGATGTCCACCGCGGCGGCGAAGACATCGGGGGTGAAGGTGACTCCGACCAGTGCCGCATAGCCCCCGTAGGAGCCGCCCAGGATCGCCACCCGGTCCGGGTCCGCGTATCCCTGGTCGACGGCCCAGTTCACACCGTCGATCAGGTCGTCGTGCATTTTGCCGGCCAGCTCCCCGATGCCGGCCTTCATAAACGACTTGCCGTACCCCGTGGAGCTGCGGAAGTTCACCTGAAGCACCGCGTAGCCCCGGTTGGCCAGCAGTTGGACGAGAGGGTTGAATCCCCAGCTGTCCCGGTCCCAGGGACCGCCGTGCACGAGCAGGACCAGCGGCAGTCGGTGCGGCTCTGTCCCGACCGGCAGTGTCAGGTGGGAGGGGAGTGCGAGACCGTCCCGAGCGGTGATCGTCACCGGTGTCATCGGCGCCAGCTGCTCGGGATCCAGGTGACCACGGGGCCGGAACAGCAGGCGGCTCTCGCCCGAGGAGTGGTCGTAGAAGTAGGTGGCCCCGGGATCGCGGTCGTGGGTGAAGCTGACGACCCACCGCTGCTCGCTCTCGTCGGACGAGATGTGGGCCAGGTCGCCCTCGGACAGGTTCCTCAGGTTTTCCAAGACCTCGGCGAAGTGCGGGTCCAGTGCGTGGATCACCTGTCGTTCCCCGAGGTAGCGAACTCCGATGAGCTCGCCGGTACGCCGGCTGAAGATGAGAGGCGAGGGCAGTGCGGGAAAGACACGGGCTCGTGTGTCCAGGTCGTACTGCGGGTGGGAGTCGACCTCCGTCTCCTCGCCGGTCGCTGTATCCAGCCTGGCCAGGCGGAGTCTGTCCGAGCCCCGGTTCGAACCGAAGAGCACGCCGCCGGCGTCGGGGGTGACCTCCAGCGGATAGACGCCCAGCGGATAGTCCGCACCGTCGAACTGCGCGATGTGGCGCGACGTCTGCGTGGCCTCGTTCCAGCGCGAGAGCCGGAGGTCGCCCTGTTCGGTGACGTCGATGGTGAAGGGGTCTCCGCCGCCGCCATAGAAGAGGGTGGTGGCAGCGCCTTCGGTGTTCTCCGCGAGGGTCCGCAGGTCACCGGTGGCGATGTCCAGCTCGAAGAGATCGAACGCAGCGGGGTTCCGGCTGTTCGAGGAGAACACCGCCTTACCCGGCCGCGCGGCGGGCAGCTTCAGATCCATGATGCGTGCGCCGGGGAAGGGGGTCAGGTCGGTCGCCGCTGCGTCCGGGTCTTCGAGATCGACGCGGTACAGGTGCCGGTTCTCGTCGCCCCCCTGGTCCCGGGTATAGAGCAGCCACCTCGGATCGTCGGTCCAGTGGTAGCTCAGCAGGTTGCGGTCCTCGGAGGTGACCCGCCGGGCGTCCCCGGGCGCCTCGACGCTCTCGATCCACAGGTTCAGGTGGTTCTCCCAAGGAGCCAGGTACGCGATCTTGGTGCCGTCCGGCGAGAGGGAGGCTCTCGAACGGACGGGAGGGGCGAAGAGTTCCTCGACGCTGATGGTCTTCGGCAATGCCATGTCGGTCCTTCCTGTGGCTGTGCCCGACAGCGAGTGGTGAGGCCCCGCGGCTGAACGGCAGGGGCTCTAGGTGGATCCGCAGCCTCCGGCCCGCGGCCGTAGCTGTCACTTAATGACATTGTCATTAAGTGACAGTCATAGCAAGTGCACCACGTACTGAGCCGCCCGCGAGGCCAACGACCACGCACTTCGATTTGCGACGGTATGGCCGTCCCGCGTGACGGTGTACTCGACAGGGCGCTCCTGTGTGCGGAGTATTTCGACGAACCGGTCGGACTCGGCCAGTTTGACGCGGGCGTCGTCGGCGCCGTGCGCCACCGTCAATGGTGTGCGGTTGCGGTCGACACCCATGGTCGCGAGCGGCTCCAGGTCGGTGTGTTGCGTGACGCAGATCACACCTGTGAGGGATGGCAAGATCTGTCACTAAGTGACAGGCTTGCATTTAGTGACGCCTTGGTGAGGCCGCTCACGGTGAACTCGTCAGCACCTTCCCCGCGGGGGAGCCTCAGCCAGTGCTTCAACGGAACGCGACCTTTGTGTGTCGCGCCACATCGGTTCGAACTGATGGCGAGGGTGTCAATAGTCACCCCCCCTTCCTGTCTTCACGCATTCAAGGAGTCCACATGGATCTCACGCTTCCTCAGCAGATCTACCTGTGCGCCTACGCCTTCGAGAAGGGTAAGTTTCCGGCTACTCTTCTGCAGTTCCGCGGTCAGCGGCTGCGCGCCGCGGCCCTGGTCGAGTTGGTCCTCGCGGGACAGGCTGAGGCCGACGGACGCCAGGTTTGCCAACGTGGGGACCTGTCACCGACCGACCCGTTTCTCGCCTCTGTTTGGGAAGAGCTGCGCAGGAAGCCGAAGCGCTGGATGCCACTGGTGCACAATGCTGCGCACAGGGCGGAGAAGCCGGTCGAAGACCAGTTGACGGCTGCTGGGATCATCGAAAAGAAGGCTGGCCGCACCTTGAGCCTGCTTGGAGGGAGCAAGGTTGTCTTGCGGCGGGAAGAGGAGGCCCGAGCCGTGCAGCAAGCGTTGCGCACACTGGTCACCACCACTCCCGCCCCGTCCACGCTGCCCCTGACGCAAGTGGCCCTGCCGGTGATCGCCCTGGAAAGCGACGCGACCATGGGGGTCGTACTGGACCGTTCCGAGCGCCGTAAGTACAAGCATGCGCTGGAGGAATTCGCCAAGACATTCGATCGAGAAATACCGGGCCTGCGCAAAGCCCTGTCAAACTCGGTGCTTTCCAGCCGGTCTGTCGGCGGCGGGTGGAGCTGACCAAGTCAAACCTAAAATGCCGGGCGAGGTCCGTAATCAACTTGCCCCGCGATTACGCGTGTTGTTCCCCCATCTGAATGAGCGGCAGCAGCGACTGGCGCTGGCCGCCGAGGCCCGGTTGCCGCGGAGGCAGGCTGTGAACCGGCCCCGATGCCCCTGCTCGGCGTGGAGGGGCATCACCCGGCCATCCGTCACGGGTCCTCCCGTACACGAATGAACCGCGGCGAGCTTTTCCACGTTGAGACGAGCGACGCCAAGGACGCACCCCCTTGGTCCCGCGCCACGCCACATTTCCTCCGCCGCCCTCGCCACGCATCTGCTGCCCACGGGCCGCCTGACCGCTGAGGACGAGTCAGCAGTGGCTCGCCCCACCTCTCTTCCGAAGCCTTCAGGGTTCGTTCCCTACTACCCCGTCACCCCCGTTTCGGGGGCACAGAAGACATGTACTTAATGGTGAATAATGGACAGAAGTTGAACGACTTCGCCACGCTCATGCCCTTGCCCTCGGGGCATACCGTTCATCTGCCGGACGGCGACCGCGAAGCCCCGGTGCCGGCCACGCCCCGACCGACCGCGGCCGGCGGTGCGGGCGCGTGAAATCCAAAATCGATCCGCTGACCGTCGCGGCGATGGCGGTCGCCGTGGTCGCCATCTCGGCCACCGCCCCTCTCACTGCCGCCGCCTCCGCCGCGCCGCTCGCCATGGCCTTCTGGCGCAACGCCCTGGGCTTCGTCACGCTCGGGCCGTTCCTGCTGATACTGCGCCGCCGCGAGGTGGTGCGTGTCGCACGCGGTGAACGCGGCCTGCTGCGCCGGGGGCAGTGGCGGCCCCTGGCCTACGGCTTCCTCGCGGCCACGTCGCTCGCCCTCCACTTCGCGGCTTTCATGACGAGCACGCGGATGACCACGGTCGCCATGTCCACGGCACTCGTGGCCACTCAGCCCGTTTGGCAGGCCCTCATCGCCGCGGGTCAGGGCGTCCGGGTCGCTCGCAGGACCTGGGCGGGTCTGACGCTCGCCGTGGTGGGAGCGGCCGCGGCCGCCGGTCTCGACATACAGTCCGGCGGCGCGGCGCTGACGGGCGATCTACTCGCCCTCGCCGGGGCCGTGGCTCAGGCCGGATACACCGCCCTGAGCCAAAAGGCCCGCACAGATATCAGTACCCCCATGTATTCGACGGTCACCTCGCTGGTCTGCGGCCTGGAACTCCTCGCCGTCTGCTGGCTGGCCGACATCCCACTCACAGGATTCGATACATCCACCCACCTGTCGCTGCTCGGGCTGCTCATCCTCCCCCAGCTTCTGGGGCTTGGCTCAATGAACTTCGCCCTCGGCAAGGCATCGGCAACGACGATGAGTGTCCTCCTGCTGCTGGAGACTCCGGTGGCCGCTCTCGCCGCATGGTGGCTGATGGGGCAAGGTGTCGAGCCCACATCCATCCCCGGGCTCCTGCTGATCATCGTCGGCGTCACCGTCGTGGTAACGAGCGGTGACGGGGAACAAGCCGCGCCACAGCAAGGCAAACGCCGCAAGGGAACACCGCCGTATCCGGTCCACGCCCCGTACACACCACAACTACCGCCGACGACCGGAGGATTCACCACCGATGAG
Source organism: Streptomyces iranensis (assembly GCF_017874715.1). GTDB lineage: Bacteria > Actinomycetota > Actinomycetes > Streptomycetales > Streptomycetaceae > Streptomyces > Streptomyces iranensis. Next base: position 26,736 of record NZ_JAGGLR010000048.1, read on the forward strand.
CGGGAACTGACCACGCCGCACCGAGCTTTCACAGCCGCCTGGCCGACGTCGCCGGAACCCCAGCCTTTCGGGCACCATGCCAAACGGGATCCCAGAGTGGAATGGGCGGGACTCAGCAGGGACGAGAGTCCGACGATCACGCTCACCTATCACGGCGCCGGGGCCTTCGACACCGAGTATTCGGGCAGGCCGCAGGTGGAGTAAGTGCCTGATCGCCAAGTGCCACAGGCCGCTCAGAAGCCGTATTCCCTACTTCGGCCAGTCCCGGCTGGGGCCACTGACGGCCCAGGACGTAAGCCTGTTCCTCGATGGAGAGCGGGCTGACCTCGTTATGCCTGTGCGGCGCGCGTCCGCAGCAGCTTCTTGTTCGGCTTGCCCGTGTCCGTCAGCGGCAGTTGTTCGGCGAAGGTGATGCGCGCCGGTTCGTACATGGCTCCGCGCTGTTTGCGGACCATGGCCCGCAGTTCGTCTGCGTCCACCTCGGCCTCCGGGGCCCGTACCACCACCGCGTGCACCTGTTCCATCCGGTCGCTGTCGGGCACGCCGAAGACCGCGCTCTGCAGTACCTGGGGGTGGGAGTTGAGGAGGTCCTCCAGTTCGGTGGTGTAGACGTGGCCGCCGACCACGACGATCATGTCCTTGATCCGGTCGACGATGGTCAAGTAGCCCTCGTTGTCCAGGAATCCGACGTCGCCGGTGTGCAGCCAGCCGTCCCGCAGTACCTCGGCTGTGAGTTCGGGCTGCTTCCAGTAGCCCTGCATGACGTGTTGGGAGCGGACGCAGATCTCGCCGTGTTCGCCGTGGGGCAGGTCGTGGCCGTCCGGGTCGCGGATGGCCACCTCGACGCCGTCGAGGACCCTGCCCGCGGAGCGCAGCCGTTCGGGGCGGTCCGGGTCGTGGTCCTGGGGCCCGAGGACGCTGATGCTGCCGGACTCGGTCTGGCCGTAGCCCTGCAGGAAGACGGGGCCGAAGCGGCGTATCGCGTCGGCGATGCGGGCCGGGGACGCCTGGCAGCCGCCGTACATCAGCTGACGCAGGCTTGAGGTGTCGGTACGGCCCGCGTCCGGGTGATCCATGAGCCGGTACAGCAGCGGCGGCAGCAAGTAGAGGTGGGTGATGCGCTCGCGTTCGATCGCCGCGAGCACCTGGCCCGGGTCGAAGTCCTCCAGCAGGACCACGGTGCCGCCTTCGGCCAGCAGGTGGTCAGCGATCAGCCCGGCACCGTGCGCGAGGGTGGTGGCCACCAACTGCCGGGGCAGGGCGGCCTCTTCCCCGCGGGGCGTGCGGGGCATCCGGCCGGCCCTCTCGAAGCTGGTGCAGATGCCCTTGGGGTGGCCGATGGTGCCGCCGGTGTGGCGGATGGAACAGATGTCCCCGGGGCGGGCCAGGCCCGATATCGGCTCAGCGGACTCGGCGGCGGCCAGCTCCAGCAGGTCGGTGCCCAGCTTGCTGATGCCGAGCGTCAGGACGTGCGGTACCGGGGCCCGGGCGATGACCTCGGCGGCCTGCTCGGCGTAAGCGGGGTCGACGATCAGCGCCTGGGTCTCCACGTCGCGCACGATGGCGGCCTGGGCGTCGGCGGAGAGCTTGTTGTAGAGGTGGTTGACCTGGCAGCCGACCAGGTTGGCGGCATAGCGGGCAGCCAGGGCCTCGGGGAGATTGCCGCTGAGCAGCGTCACGGTCTGCCCGCGCCCAAGGCCCTGGGCGCGCAGTGCGTGTGCCAACCGGTGGACCAGGTCGCGGAGTTGCCCGGCGGTGATCCGTCGGCCTTGGTGCACCAGCGCCTCGTGTGCGGGGGCGGCCCCGAGCGAATCCAGGATGTCATCCACGAACGAGCGGAAAGGCAGGGAAGTAGCGGACATATCAATTTCCTCCTGATGTGCGTTGTGCTGTTCTTGCGCACTCACCCGACACGACGGCGGGCAGGGCGGGCGAGTGGCTGTGCTGGTGCATCACATCCGTCACTGCTCCGCCTGGCGAAGACCGAAGAGCTCCTGGTTCTCGGCCCGGTGCAGGGCTCGCGGGCCGGGTGCTCCAGGAAGCGACGATCCGGGGCGGCGGGCTTGCCCGTGGTCTGCGCCGCCGAGGCCCCGAGGCCGACAGCGACGGTCGCCGCGACTGCGGTGGTGACAACGGCACCGGTGGTAACCGTGCGCCGGACGTTCGTTCTTGTCGCTGCTTCCCTCATGATCTGTGAGCCCTGCCCACCCCCGGCGCGGGATGGGAGCAGCGGTCAGGCGGTGGTCCAGGTGCGGAGAAGGCGGTCGAGGGAATCGATGGTCCAGGTCCACGACTCGCCGGGATCGGGGCTGCTGTGGGCGTAAGATCCGGCGAGCTCCAGGTCGGTGAAGCCATGGAGGACGGCCCCGAGCAGGCGGACCGCATGGGTCTGCTCGGGCTCGGGCAGGCTGTAGCCGCGCAGGACGGCCCGCATCATCTGCGAGTGCCGCACCGCGGCGCTGGAGGCCGCAGTCTGCGAGTCGAGCTGGAAGCGGGAGGCTTGATACCGGCCCGGGTGCTGCCGGGCGTAGTCGCGGTACACGGCAGTGAGTGCGGCCAGGGCGTCCCTTCCGGAGCGCCCCGCCACCGCGTCGGCGGCCCGCTCGGCCATCTCCTCCAGGGCAAGCAGGCAGATACGGGTCTTCAGATCCTGCGCGTTCGCCACATGGGCGTACAGACTCTGGACCTTCACGCCGACATGCCGGGCGAGGGCCGACGGGGTCACCTGGCCGAAGCCGATCTCGTCGGCCAGTTCGGCGCCGACCTGGGCCAGTCTGTCCAGGTTCAGTCCTGCTCGGGTCATGATGTGCTCCTCCGCTCCAACGAAAGCCATCATGCAATTACCTGAAGCTTTCAGGCAAGTCGGTTCCCGGCTCCGCTTCCGCACCGTCGACGCCACCGGGACCGTCGACTCGCCCGAGGGGGCGCAGCCATCCAACCTGGCGACGCCATCCAGAGGTGGCCTCCGGGTTCTCGCACCTGGCCACATGAGAAACCGCCACACCGGCCCCGCCCGGTGTCCGGTTTGTGTGGCCTCTCTGTTCTCAATCGGATTCTTGGAATGCTTTCTCGCAACCACGTCACACCGGTAGCTTCTGAGGCGCGCCAGGCGAGGAATTCGACGCCCCCACCGCCATCGAGCGCCACCCCTGCCCGACCTGTGACGTGCCCGTCGGATCGGCCTGCCGCACCGGCGCCGGGAAGCGCGGTCAAGTACCACGCCCGCCGCCTCCAGCTCGTGCCCCGCGTCGCCGAGGAACTCCTCATCCTCACCCCGCCCGACCGCGGCCCCGGTAAACGCTGCGGCCCCGAGTAAACGCTGGGCCATCGGCCCCGAGCTCGGCGCCGAAGCGAGCCCGGAGCCCACGCCGCTCGCGGCGGGGATCACGACGGTCCGCATCGGCTACGCGGACGCGGCGCCGACCTCCTCGTCACCGTCGAGGACCTGCGCAAGGCCGGCATCGCCCTGGAGTTCCTCATCGGCCCCGGCGACCGCCACGGCCGGGGCGCCATCCTCTTCGGCGTCCTGGCTGCACTGTCCGCCGCCGAACGCACCCATACCCGCGAACGCACCCTGGAAGGACAGGAATCCGCCCGCAAGCGCGGGAGGACCGGCGGACGCCCGCCGTCGCTATACACCGACCAGGTCGAGTACGCCCTCGCCCTGCGCGCCGAGGGCGCCCCCATGAAGGAGATCCGCGAGAAGACCTTCACTACCCGGGGCAAGCACAAGGGTCAGCACCCCAGCCTGCCCGCGCTGTACCGCACCCTCACCGAAGCCGTACAGGGCCCGCAGGTATGACCGCGCGCGGCCAACGCGACGAACAGGCCGCCACGTACCGCGTCACCCTTCAATTCGAGAAGGACGGCCCGTCCTCCAGTGGCTGGTGGACCAGCGCTATCCACGCACCACATCCCGCCGGGTGCAATCCTCAACACCCGGCATGGAGCAGAACGTCACTCTCAGCTACATGTCGCTTCGGCGTGGCTTCGGGGGCGCAGGGCCGACGGCTCCGCGGCCGGGGCCCTCGGGGCCGCGCCTCCGGCTGAACCGTCGGCGCCGTAGTCCCGTTGTTGCTCGCCAGAGGGCACACCCGAAGTCGGACAAGACCGGTCGGGCCGGTCTGTCCTGGAATTACACGAATAAGTGCGATATTTTCATTCATGAAGGCAAGGTAGGGCATTATGCGCGCAGCCCGCTTCCGTGCATACGGCGGAGCGGAGAGCCTGGTGATCGAGCAGGCCCCCGACCCCCACCCCGGAGCTGGTGAGATCCGTGTCCGCGTCGCGGCGGCCAGTGTCAATCCCATCGACTGGGAGCTGCGCACCGGCGCGCTGCAGCGGCTGGTTTCCCTGGACCTGCCCGCCATTCCCGGGCGCGAGGCCGTCGGCGTGGTCGACGAAATCGGTGCCGGAGTGCGGGGCATGCGCGTCGGCGACCGTGTCTTCGGGCTGGGCGGTGTCACCGGCGCAACCGCGGAGCTGGCCATCCTCTCGGCCTGGGCCCAAGCTCCCGCCACGTGGAACGATGAGCAGGCCGCGAGCGCCGGTCTGGTGTCCGTGACCGCGATGCGTGGACTGAACGCGCTCGGCTCCCTCACGGGGCGCACCCTTCTCGTCGAGGGCGCCGCCGGAGGCGTGGGGAGCGCCGCAGTCGAGATCGCTGTAGCGCAAGGCGCCACCGTGATCGGGACCGCCGGCGAATCCAACCACGAGTTCCTCACCTCTCTCGGCGCCGTTCCCACCACCTACGGCCCCGGCCTCGCACAGCGCCTCACCGCTCTCGCTCCGCACGGCGTCGACATCGCCCTCGACACCACGGCCTCCGCCTCGCTGGACGACCTCGTCGCGATTACGGGCGACCCGACGCGCGTCGTGACGCTCGCCGACCAAGCGGGCGGGCAGCGCCTGGGCACGCGTGTGTTAGGGGCGGACAACGACTCCACCCTCCTGTCCGCGGCCGCGGAACTGGGTCGGCAAGGCCGCTACACACCCCGTATCGAACAGGCCTATCCCCTGGAGGAAATCGCCGACGCCCACGCGCACGCTGAGCGCGGACGCACACGCGGGAAGATCGTCGTCTGTATCCGAAGTGTGGGCACGGCCCAGGCGCAGTCGGCCCGCCACGGGATGACCCTTGTGAGCCGGCGCTGACTGCTCAGCGCTGGACGGCTGCCACGAGGGTGTCGATGCGGTTCTCGTACCCCGGCGGGCCTTGTGCGCTGCGTCCGGCACGGTCGGGGCGCCCTGTGAGACGCCGAGCGGCTGGCAGCGCACGGCGGGAGCGGCGGCGATGCGCAGCGCGTAACCCGGCCTCGCCGTACGGTCACGCCCTGGTCGAGCGCGGCCAGCTCGGCGTCGTCCGGCTCGGTCGCGCGGAGGAGTTCGGCGAGCTTGCCCGGCATGTCGAGGGTGACCGACTGCTCCGGGGTCGAGATGGCCACCAGGGCCGCACCGGCTGCCAGTGGGACTTGATTCCCACACGACGCGTCACTACCAAGGGACTGCTCGATGCGCGGGTAGTCGTCCTCGGCCAAGTGGGGTGCGTTGACGATCTCCCGCATCTCCTACCGGCCCTGGTGGCCGCTGACCAAGGAGTGCGGGGCCTGCCATGCGGCGATCTTGTTGTGACTCAGGTCACTCCCCCAAGGGGGACCGTTGGCGACACTAAATGCCATAATGGCAGTTAGTGCCGGGACTGTGTGGGGGCAGCATGTCGATCAAGACGCGTTGCGAGCCGCGGAGCAACCACGCACCGGATCCCGGGTGCCCTACCTGCTGAACAGTGCAGCGCACAGAAGGAGAATTTATGAAGTCGTGGCGTTCCCGTATCACCGCCGGTCTCGTCGTCGGTGCCGCAGCAATCGCCATCCCGCTGACCGCCACCAGTGCTGTCGCCAGCCCCCCGCCCGGCAGTGGCTGGCACGTGGCTGGTGGTATGACGTATGACTCGAAGGGGCAGTGCGAGGCTGAGGAGCTGTCGAACGCCCAGCACAACGGGTATGACGAGGTGTGGTGCGACGGTCCGGGTGGTCGCGCCGAGTACACCGTCTGGGTGCGCTGACCACTTCCCAAGGCGCAGAACAGTCGGCCGCCCTGGCGTGCTGCGCCGGGGTGGCCCGGCTCCCCGATGTCTCACCATCCGCCCCGGTCCATCTGCTGCCGCTTGGGCCGCAGGCCCGTGGGTGGGAGGTGCCCCGGCCGGCGAGCAGCGCTGATCCTCGTCACCGAGCGGTACCAGTACCACGAGCCGGTCTCGCCAGTCCTCCAAAAGGACCGGCGAGACCGGCTCGCGTCGTGGAGTCACCGGACAGGGCGTAGCGCCGTCGTCAGGGCTCCTGCTGCCAGGGCAGGTATCCCGACCCGTTGTACCGTCCGCGGCGTGTCGTGGTCGCTCAGGTGGTGACGGGATCTCCCACGGCTCCGCCGGTGGCCGTGCGTACCGCTCGTGCGATCCGGGCAGGCGCGTCGGCGAAGTCCCGGGGATCGGTGCCCTCCAGGATGGCGGCGCCGATGTGCTCGTTGAGGACCCGCAGCGCGGCCGAGGCCGCAGCGGCGTGCAGGCGTACGTCGAGGTTTTCGGCCGGAAGTCCGAGTCGCTCCGCGATGATCTCGGCCATCTCGCGCTCTACTTGGTCGCATGCCATCAGCCAGGCCGTACGGATGGCCGGCTCCGTGTCGGCCAGCCGGATCATCTTGATCGCGAGCTCGGTGTCCATCCGCTCCACGTCACTGGCCTCACGACCGAACTTGCTGCTCTCCGCGGCGAAGTGCACTTCCAGCGAGAGCTGCGGAGGCCAGCTGCGCAGCGTGGACATCTCCCACTCCACGCCCCGCATCACGATGGGCTCGGCGCAGCTCTCCTTGCTGCGGAAGTGGCGCCAGATGGTGCGCGTCGACAGGCCCACGGCCTCGGCGATCTGGTCTCCGCTGGTCGCGTCGACGCCCTGCGCCCAGAAGAGCCGGGACGCTTCCCGTGAGACATCCAGACGTAGGCGGTGGCGCCGCTGATCACTCATGCCGCCACGTCCCTTGGTCGGTGCCGTACCGGCCATCCCTTTGCTCCTTGCTCCCGACTGCAAGTGAAAGGATGGCATTTAGTGACGCCGCTGACCAGTCAGTGAATACGACGGAGCTGGTCCTCGCGACGGGTCTTGCTCGACGGCTCCGGTGTCCATGGCAAGGGGCGGGGTCCACACCACGGGGGCCGCGAAGCTGCGGGCCGGCCTGCCGTCCGACCGGCCCGTCGCCGGGAAGCCCGCGGGTGGGTAGTACGGGGCCGACCACGACGTGGGCGTCACCTGGCCCCGGGGCGCTCTCCCTCGTCGGCATGGCCGTACGGACGACCAAGGCCCCCGGGGCGCTCCCTCTCGTCGGCCGTCCTGACGACCGAGAGCGAACCCTAGACGGATGAGTCCGATGTATTCAGTGATCGAATGCGGCCAGCGACCGCGGGCTCGGGGCGCCGGTCTTGTGGTTGCGTCAGATAGCGGCGGCCATGGCGAGGATGCGCTGGGCGAACGAGGGCCGCAGCAGTTCGGCCCCACGCATGACCAGGTCATTCTCGAACTCCTTGGAGGCGAAGTCCTTGTCCGCGATGATCAGCAGTCCGGGCCGATCGGCGACCAGGTCTTCATCGACGTCGAGCATGGCCCGGAGCACTTCGCGTTCGTCGAGTTTCGGGTTCGCCGGCGTCCACAGGATCGCTCCCGAGCCCACGGAAGCTGACGTCGAGGTCGTCGACGTCCTGTCTGACGACGTCGACCCAGAGGAACGCCGCGCTCTGGTCGAGCGAGAGCAGCAGGACTACTCGGCACCTGGGTCGTGCTGAACATCAAGCCCCGCGGCGGCCAGGCCGCATACGTATCGGGGCTGCACCAGCAGCTGTCAGACATCGTCAACGGCTTCCCGCCCGTACTCCCGGCTCGGGGTGAGCACCACCTCTTCCCCCAGGGACTTCCATCCCCAAGCAATCACCCATGCTGGGCGCGCACACGGCAGGGGTTCGACGACGGCCGTCGTCGAACCCCTGCCGTGCGCGCGCGGGCGGTCGGCAATTCCGGTCGCGCGGTGGCGCCGATGGGATATGCTGCCCGGGATTTTGCGCGGCAGGTTCTCTGCCGCCCCGCTCGGCGCGCTCGGCGTCGACACGCACCGCGTGCCCTGCCCGGAAGGAGGCGAGAGACATGGACCGTGCTGAATGCGTTGCGGCCATAGTTGCCTCCGGCCGTGTGCCCTCCCTCCTCTGCGGCGCGCGGTAACTCTTCCCCCTTCTTATTTCTTGTCTTCGGCATCTTCCTGAGATGCCGCGTCACGAGATGTCCTGGCCTGCGCGGTTCGTCGCCGCGTGGGCCGCGGGGGCGCGTGCCCGAAGACGGGCCCTTCTCTTGCTGGTCACCGTGATCTCGGCACTCTCCGCCTCACGACCGGCAAGAGCGCCGGCGTGAGTGACACGCAGCTGGTGAGGCAGGCCCCGGGTGCTGTCCGCGGTTCCCGCTGCCCCACCGCCATGCCGTGTCCCCGTGCTGCGTACACCGGCCCGTCGTCACCACTGCGACCGTCCCTGGCCGGCTGTCTCGACAGCACTTCGACACGAAACGTGCGTGATCGCCATGAGCAAGAAACGTCCCGGAGGGGAATCCCTCCCGTCCGCCCCTTCCACGGCCACCGACCGTTCCCCGGACCGCGAGGTTCCCGCCGCGACTCCGGCACCGGCACCGGATCCGAAGCGCTGGTGGGCGCTGGCCGTCATCGCCCTCGCCCAGCTGATGGTGATCCTTGACGGCACCATCGTGAACATCGCGCTGCCCTCCGCCCAGCGTGCCCTCGGCATGTCGGACACCGACCGGCAGTGGGTGATCACCGCCTACACGCTGGCCTTCGGCGGGCTGCTGCTGCTCGGCGGCCGGATCGCCGATCTGGTGGGCCGCAAGCGCACCTTCGTCATCGGCCTGGCCGGGTTCGCCGCGGCCTCCGCGCTGGGCGGCGCGGCGGCCGGACCCGGGATGCTGTTCGCGGCGCGGGCCCTGCAAGGTGCGTTCGCGGCGGTCCTGGCGCCCTCGGCCCTGTCGCTGCTGACGACGACGTTCACCGACCCCAAGGAGCGGGCCAGGGCGTTCGGGGTCTACGGTGCGCTGGCCGGCGGCGGCAGCGCGGTCGGGCTGATCGTGGGCGGTCTGCTGACCGAGTACCTGAACTGGCGCTGGTCCCTGTACGTCAACGTGCCCATCGCGCTGGCCGCCCTGCTCGGCGCACCGGCCTTCCTGCGCGACCGCTCCGGCCGCCGGGGCGGGCACCTGGACGTGCCGGGCGCGCTGCTGGGCTGCGGCGGGCTCGTCGCCCTCGTGTACGGCTTCAGCGAGGCCGAACCTCGCGGCTGGACCAGCCCGTCGGTGCTCACGCTGCTCGTGGCCGGCGTGATCTTGCTCGCCGCCTTCGTGTGGTGGCAGAGCCGCGCGGCGAGCCCGCTGCTGCCGCTGCGCATCGTCAAGGACCGTGTCCGGGCCGGATCGCTCGCGACGATGGGCTTGGCCACCATCGGCATGTTCGGCGTCTTCCTGTTCCTGACGTACTACCTGCAGGTCGTCCTCGGCTACCCGCCGGTGCGGACGGGCCTGGCCTTCGTGCCGATTTCGGCCGGTATCGTCATCGGCGCGACCCAGATCGCGGCCCGCCTGCTGCCACACACGGCGCCGCGCACCTTGATGTCGTCCGGCATGGTGCTGGCCGCCGCCGGCATGGTGCTGCTCAGCCGCCTGACCGTGCATGCGCAGTACGTCCCGCACGTGCTGCCCGCCCTGCTGCTGCTCGGTCTGGGCATGGGCCTGACCTTCATGCCGGTCTACGCGACGGCCACCGCCGGGGTGCCCGCGCAGGACGCCGGTGTGGCCTCGGCTGTCCTCAACACCGTTCAGCAGATGGGCGCTTCGCTGGGCACCGTACTGCTCAACACCATCGCCACCGGCGCCACCAGCCGTTACGTCCACTCGCATTTGCACGATCCGGCCCGCGGCGGTGCGACCCTCAACGAAGGCATGGTGCACGGCTTCTCCGTCGCCTACTGGTGCTCGGCGGGCGTCCTGCTGCTCGCCGCCCTGGTAGCGGGCCTCACCGTACGGCACAAGACGCCGAAGCACGCCGGAAACGACGCACCGGCCTAGCGAGCCGGGGTCGTGTCCCGCCACCGTCCACCTCACCCCTCGAAGGGCCCTCTATGAAACCCCTGACCGAGCACGACATCCGTACCTCGTTCGTCAACTGCTCGAAGGGCGAGGCCAAACGCCTCCCCCTGCCCAAGAACCTGGCGGACCTCGACCACTGGGACGACCTGGACTTCCTGGGTTGGTTCGATCTGTCCGCGCCCGATCGCAGGTATCTCGTCGTCGAACGCGCCGATGAACTCGTCGGCCTGTCCCTGCGCTCCGCTTCCGGCAACCGCGGCTTCCTGCGCCGCAGCCTGTGCTCGCTGTGCCTGACCACGCATCCCGGCACCGGCGTCTCCCTCATGGCCGCCCCCAAGGCAGGCCCGGCCGGCCGCGAAGGCAACTCGGTGGGCCTCTACATCTGCGCCGACCTGGACTGCTCGTTGTACGTACGGGGCAGGAAGAAGGCGGCACCGGGCGGGCGCATGGAGGAGTACCTCACTGTCGAGCAGCAGATCGAGCGCCTGCGCGGCAACCTCGACGCGTTCGTGGAGCGGGTCTTCCACTGAGACCGACAGGGGCTCGACGGGCATCGTCGTCGAGCCCCTGTCCACTCTTTGAACCGCCGTCTCCTCGCGGCTCCTCCGGTCTTACGTGCCGGACCTCAGAGGGCGTTTGAAGTAGGCAGATTGCCCTTGATGCCCTAGGGGGTGTCTCTTCGATCAGTGACTCGTTGTTCTGGTCATGCTCAGCAGGGGGATTTCACGGAGGCCGAGTGGGCGGTGCTCGAACCACTGTTG
>NZ_JAGGLR010000049.1 GCF_017874715.1 Streptomyces iranensis
CGACAGCCGTGCTGTCGCTGCTGGCCACAAATGTGACGAAGGGCTTCGGGGCGCGGATGGGTGCCGGGCGGGTGCGCGGCCTCGCCGTGGACCAGTGGGTCACCGAGATGTCGTAGTCGACTCTGAGGATGGCGTGGCGGTCCGCGAACGACGCCTGTGAAGTGACGGCGCCGGAGTGTCCGGTCAGTGTGGCGACCGGTCGGCGTGAGGTCACGTTCCACAGGCGGGTGGAGTCTTTGCCCGTGGAGGCAAGGGTGCGTCCGTCCGGGGAGAACACCACTGCGCTGCCGAACGGCTTTGCGTTCAGTGTGGCCAGGGGCTCGTGTGTCCGCGGGCGCCACAGACGGACGGTGCCGTCCATGCCGGTGCTGGCCAGGGTGCGGCCGTCCGGTGAGAAGGCGACTCCTTCGACCGTGTTGGTGTGGCCGGTCAGGGTTGCCAGTAGACGGTGGGAGTGGGTGTCCCACAGCTTTACGCTGTGGTCGTTGCCCGCGGTGGCCAGAGTGCGGCCATCGGGGGAGAACGCCACCGAGTTGACGATGTCGGTGTGGCCGGTCAGGGTCGCCAGAAGACGGTGGGACCGTGTGTCCCACAGTTTGACGCTGTGGTCCATGCTCGCGGTGGCCAGGATGTGGCCGTTCGGGGCAAAGGCCGCCCCTGTCACTGTCTTGGTGTGCCCGGTGAACTGGTTGGCGTAAAAGCGGGCGTAGGCGCTGAGCAAGCTGCTGCGCGTTGCCGTGGTGGGGGCCTGTCGGTACCCCCGTAGTGCGAGGGTCATGGCAGCCTCAGGGTGTTGTTCGCTCAGCTGACCGGCACGGGCGGCAAGCTCACGCGCAATGGCCAGATGTCGCTGGTTCTCGGCATCGTTGCGCTGCTGGTAGGCCACCAACGCAGCGATCAGAGTGACGCACAGGAGGGTGGCGAGAGTGATCAGCGTGCGGCGGGTACGACGTTCATGGCGGCGTCCGGCGGCGACCGAGGTCTCGAGGAAAGCGGCTTCCAGCGGGTTGAGCACCTCGTGCGACCGGCCGGTGAAGGCTTCGTCGGCCTGGACCAGGCGCGAGCCGCGGTAGAGGACCCCAGGATCGCGGCCGAGCTTGTGCCATACCAGAGCGTCGTGGGTGAGCTGGCGGTGCAGGCGGACGCGGCCGCGCTCTTCGTCGATCCAGCCCAGCAGGCGGGGCCAGGCGGTGATCAGCTTCTCGTGGGCGAGGAAGACAGTGCCCTCATCGACGGTGAGGAGGCGAGCGCGGGCCAGCCGGTCCAGGACGGCATCGGTGTCGGCCGTGGCCCCGGAGTCGGCAGCCGCGAATTCGGTACGGGGGGTAGGGCGGTGGGTGTCCTCGGTGCCGTCGCCGGGGGCGATCAGGCGCAGCAGGATGCGTCGGGCGAGGGTGGCCTGGGAGGGGGTGAGCTGGTGGTAGGCGTCCTCGGCGGTGCGGGCGATGGCGCCGTGTAGGCCGCCGGCTGCCTGGTAGGCGTCCTGGGTGAGGATGTGGCCGCGTCGTCGGCGCCAGGTCTCCAGCAGTGCGTGGGACATCAGCGGCAGCGCGCCGGGCTCGTCCGCGACCTCATCGAGGAGACGAGCGGTCAGGTCGCGTTCCACGTTCAGCCCGCGCGCCTGTGCCGGGCGCACGATGGCCGCACGGAGCTGCTCGGCGGTCATCGGGCCGATCAGCAGGGTGGCGTCGTTGAGGGCGGCGGCCAGGGTGTGGTTCTCGGCGCACCGGGCGAAGAAGTCGGCTCGCAGCGCCAGGACCACCCGTAACCGGCTTCCGGGTTCTCGGGCAGCCAGTAATCGCTCCAGGAAGGCATCACGGTCCTCGGGACAGGCGCAGAGGGTGAACAGCTCTTCGAACTGGTCCACCAGTACCCAGGTATCTCCCCGGCCCTTGGCCGGTGTCAGCAGATCGAGACGGTCCATCGGCCGGGCGCCGGGGGTGAGCACCCGTACTGCGGCCGGCCTCTCGTCCGCGTCCTGTTCGGGACGGCGGAGCTGCGGGATGAGGCCGGCGCGCAGCAGGGAGGACTTACCACTGCCCGACGCTCCCACCACCACGCTCAGCCGATGCCGGCGAGCCATCTCCACCAGCTGCGCGGCCGTCTCCTCGCGGCCGAAGAACAGCTCCGCATCACCCGGCTCGAAGCGCTCCAGCCCCCGATACGGCGGCTCGTCGTCCTCCTCGGACGGCCGTGGCAGCGCCGTGGCCTCCGCGTTCACCTGTTTCCACCGGTGCCGCCACTCCTCCACGTCACCATGGCAGGCCCGCACGTAGGCCAGAGCGACCGGCAGGGTCGGCAACCGCTCACCACCCGCCGCCTGCGACAACGTCGTCGCCGAATATCCCGTACGACGGGCCATGCTCCGATAGCCGGGAGCGCCCGCCTCGTCGCGGAGCTTGCGCAACTCGTAGGCGAACCGCGCGACGGGCCCGTCCTGCGGATCGATCGGCTTCTCCGGACGCCCCACTCGCCTCGCCCCTCCCCGGCACAGCCCACCTGCCCCTTTCAACCACCGTAAAGATCGGTTCACGGCCAGGGCAATGCCGCCGACCGTGCAGGGCCGAGCGTGGCCGGGTTGATCAGACCAGTTCAGACGGGCTGCCAAACAACTCCGGGGCCGGTGAACTCGGTGTTGTCCGGGCTGCGGGAGACGCGACGGGGGCGTGACGAACCGCAGCCCGGATGTTCAGTCCCGTCTCACATTGAGGAGTTGAAGTGACACGTACCAAGAAGACAGTCGCCCTGTGGGCCCTCGCGGTAGGGATGTCCGCGGCGTCGGCCGGCCCCGCGCTCGCCGACCGCAGCACGACGGTCGCGTCAGCGGGACAGAGCGAATTCGTCGGTTCATTTCCCGGTCAGCCGGATGTGGCGGCGGAGGGTCACAGCCAGCCGGACGTAGCGGGGAAGTCGGACGTGGCGGGGAAGTCGGTGCGCGTAATGGCGCGGATACCGTGGGACAAGAGCGGGCGGGACAAGGTGCCGTCGTGCGCCCGCCACGGCACGCTGAACACCTCCGGCGCCACCGACCACTTGAAGGTGGTCAACCGCTGCTCCTACTCCGTCACCTATCACGTGATCCTCGACCGGCACTCGGACCACTGGCAGAAGGTCCCCTCCGGCTACCAATGGACGGCGAGCTGGAAGTGGCCTGCGAAGCTGCACAAGATCGGAACCTGACCTAACTGAACGAAGCGCCCCGCACACGGAGAAGGTGTGCGGGGCGCTTCTGGCGCAGGAGTGGCGATTCCCGCAGCCGCGTCAGCGAGTGTACGGCGGCCCTGCCCGTGGTCCGCCGACTTTCTGGCTTCAGAACTGGGCCGTGCTGGGCGGGGTGTTGAGGAGGGTGATACCGAGGGTGGTAGGACTGTGGAGTGCCGTGTTGCGGTGCCGGTCGGTACGGATCAGTTGAGCCGCGCGCAGAGTGGTCGCGTGTTCGCTGGCGCTGGGAGGCGCGATGCCGACGAGGGCGGCGAGTTCCTTGGTGGAGCAGGCGGGGTGCTCGGCGATGGTGTGGAGGACGGCGGCTCGGGTCTGGCCGAGAAGTAGGGCCAACGGCGATCGGGCTCCGGGCGGGGGCGAGTGTGCTGGTATGACGAACAGGGACCGTGGGCCCGAGGGCTGATCGTGGCTGATGGCGTATCGCAGCACGGGCTGTGGCTCGGCGTCGATGTCAATGGCTGGTGCTTCTGCTCCGAAGACCGAGGGGACAAGCATCAGGCCGCGTCCGTCGAGGTGCAGGTCGCCGTCGAAACCTGAGGCCATCGCCATCTCGAGGACGGGCGGGTTCCAGCGGATACGTCCCGGGTGGAGCGAGGCGAGTAAGTGATCCATACCGCCGGCGAGCACCTGCCGCATCCGTTTCCCCCGGTCTGCCGCGGCTTCACCTGTGATGTGTGCCCAGTGAGGGGACAGCAGCACTTCATAGACGTGGTTCAGGCTGTCGCAGAGCTGCTGCAGCAGGTCGGAATCGTCTGCCAGATGGTTCGCCCACGGCGGGAGTGGCTGCCACTCCGCTACGTGGGCCAGATCCTTGCGGACCTGGGCGCGGGGCGTGGCACGTACCTGCTCCAGTAACTCCTGTGGGTCGCCGATGCCGGCAGAGGTGAGAAACGTGGGTGCCCAGCCGCCGGAAGGGATCAGATCGAGAACCATGCGTGCCTTAGGGCCCAGACGGGTGAGGGCGGCACGTTTCCAGGCCCCGAAGCGTAGCGGCTGGCTGCGAGTCTGCAGGTTGCGCACCGCGGCGCTCAGTTCCATCAGCGGCGGGGGCTGCGCCACTCGTGTCCGCGCCAGATCCTCAAGCGTGAAGTGAAGGCGGTAGACCACAGTTCCCCCAGGTCACATACGGACGGTCTCGGCTGATTCTTCTGGAAATGCCGTTGTTCGGTCCAGATCGAATCTCGTCGAGAAGCGGCCCGCTGATGGGGAGATTGGTCATCACGCGCCGGCGTGTTCGACACCCGGCCAGTCTCAACCACCGTCTCAACCACCGCAGATCAGAGGGGACCATCATGCGCATGCGACGTGCACTGGTAAGCCTGGCCCTGGGGGGCGCGCTCGCCCTCGGAGGCACAGCCGTGACGGCCCAGGCGGCCGATCGCACGGCATCACCGCAGCTCTCGGCCGGCGAGATGAACGCTGTTCCGGCCAGCTGGCACTTCTACCGCGCCTACTGGACCAAGGCCGCCTGCCTCACCGAGGGAGACGCTCTCGGCGGCACCTACAAGTGCTCCTACGGAAAGGGCAACGACGGCAAGTACAAGTGGTTCCTGTACCGCTGGTACTAAACCTCGAACGCTCGTGACGGCTCGCCAGTCCATCTGGCGGGCCGTCACGGCTGGTGGGCTGTTCGTTCACAGGCGCTGCACGTAGTCACGTACAGCGCGTGAGGTACATGAGCTCTTCGACCAGGCACTGGTCCACTGCGCACACAACCTGGCCGGCCGGGAAGAAGCCTGGGGCGTCTCCGTCGGGGAACTCGACACGGAAGCCATCGAGGCCGCGAAGCACTTCCTGAGCAAGCGAGCGCCGGACTCGGTGGGCCGAGGATGCCCGGCCATCTCTCGGCCTGGCTCCGCTTGACCTTGACACAGTGACAAGGCCTTCACTGCGTCAAGGAGGTGGTCCCTATGACCGTGCCGAGCGAGGGCACGAACACGACGCGAGTTCTCCGGGGGCTGGAGAACAGCAGCTCGTCCGTCCGGCTGCAGGCAGCGCTGGCGGTCGGCACGAGCCCGGATCCGGGGTTCATCGGCAAGCTCATGGAGCGATGCGCGATCGAACCCGAGTTCTACGTGCGCGAAATGCTGACGTGGGCGCTCACCCGCCACGCGGTATCGATGACGCTCCCGGTGCTGCTCGACGAAGTCCGCTCGGAGCGTGCGCAGGCACGGAGCCAAGCGTTGCACACGCTGTCCAAGATCGGGGACCGGCAAGCGTGGCCGGCGATCACACCGGTGCTGCTGTCCGACGCCGACGACGAGGTGGCCCGGAGCGCCTGGCGGGCAGCGGTCGTGCTCGTGCCCGAAGGTGAGGAGCACGAGTTGGCCGTAGTGTTGGCGACACAGCTCGGGCGCGGCGAACGCGAGACGCAGCTGAGCCTCAGCCGGGCGCTGATCGCGCTCGGGGAGGCGATGCTGCCGACACTGGGTGGTGCGACGACGGATCCCGACCCGCGTGTGCGCACGCACGCACTCGCCACGGAACGGCTGTGGCGCGACCCGGATGCCGGATTCGAGTCCGCGATCGAGGAGGCGAAGCGCGTCGTAGCCCTCGGCGGGAGCGGCCAGGAGGGGCGGTAGGCAGTGTTGATCGGTGATGTCGCCCGACGGTCCGGGGTCAGCGCCCGCATGCTCAGGCATTACGAATCGCTCGGCCTGGTGCGGCCAACGGGTCGTACCGACTCGGGCTACCGAGAGTACTCCAGCGAGGACATCCGGCGAATCTTCCACATCGAGAGCCTGCGGTCATTGGGGCTGTCGCTGCGCGACGTCGGGCGCGCGCTCGATGACCCCGGCTTCGCACCCGCGGAGCTCGTCGACGACCTCATCCGCCAGACGCGAGACCGCATCGCAGCCGAGACGGAGCTGCTCACACGACTCCGTCGGATCGGTGCCGCGCAACCCGCGGGCTGGGAGGAGGTCCTCCAGACCGTCGCGCTCCTCCAGGCGTTGGGGTCGAAGAACGCGGCGGCGCGGCAGCGCGCGGCCCTGTCCTCGGTGGAGGAAGTTCCCGTGCCGGTGGAAGCACTGGCTGAGGCCGTGCTGAGCGAGTCGGACCCGAACGTCGCCGGGGCCCTTCGTTGGGCTCTGGCACAATCGGGGGAGGACGGGCTGGCACTGTTGGCGGAGGGCCTCGGCTCACCTGCGGCCGAGGTGCGGAAACGTGCCGTCCGGTCCATCGCCGAGATTCCGAACGGCGGGGCGACCGCACTGCTGCGGGACGCCCTCACGAACTCCGACATCGCGGTCCGCGGGTACGCGGCTCTGGCGCTCGGGGCACGCGGCGTGGCCGACGCGGTCCCGACGCTCCTCGACATGATTGTCGAGGAGAGGAACGACGCCGACGCATCCGATGCACTGAGCACGCTGGCGAGTGATCCCGCGTTGGCGGATCAGATCGCCACCGGGCTCGTCGACCGCCTCTCCCGAGGCCCCATTGGAGCGTCCGCACGCCGACGGCTGACACAGGCGCTCGCGGACATTCCGGGGATCCGGACGTCACGTGCCCTCGCGGATCTGTCACATGATGAAGACCGCGCCGTTGCGCTCACCGCGACATACATTCTCAAGCTGCGCAACGCACGATAGTGAGTCTCTCCTGGGCCCTGTTCCGTGGCGATCGTGCCGTTCACGAAGATCTTGCGGTCGTCGGTTCCTGTGACGTTGGCATCCACTTGCAAGGGGTGTCCAGCGGGACGGGTACCCGGTAGCACATGCGGAGTGAGATGGTCATGCCCGGTTTGCCGGCGGCGGCGCATGCCCAGCCCAGCAGTTCGTCGAGGAGCATGGCGCCGATGCCACCGTGGCCGTAGCCGGGTGGTCCTTCGTGGGCGATGCCGAGGAGGCACCGTCCGGTGACGCCGCCGTCGACGGAAGTGATGTGCATCGGGCCAGGTGGTTCAGGGTTCCGGGGAGGCCGCGGTGCGGACGGTGGCGTCGACGAGCAGGCGTAGCTCGTGGCCGCTGCGGCACCGTCACCTCCACGAGGAAGCGGGGCGCGTCGTCCTCAGCGGTGGTCTGGGCGCCGTCGGGCAGCTCGACGAGGTAGCTCCATGACTGGGCGCGGAAGAAGGCGGTGTCGGGCGCGCCTTCCCAGCGCAGGAGTACGGAGGCGAGGTCACGCCGAACGGTGGTGCGGGCCTCCTCGGTGAGGGCACCTGCCGGGACGGTCAACCGGATCATGGGCATGGCAGCTCCTATGACGATCGTTATAGACGCGGATCACGGTAGACTATGACGGACGTTATAACCAGAGGGGAGTGCACGGGTGGCCAAGAGCAGTGCGCCGTCGCGCGAGCGAATCGTGGCCGGCGCCGCCGACATGATCAGCCGGCGCGGCCTGAGCGCGACCAGCATCCGGGAGATGGCCAAGCACGCCAAGGCGCCGCTCGGCTCGACGTACCACTACTTCCCCGAGGGCAAGCAGCAGCTGGCCGCCGAAGCCATCCGGTTCACCGGTGAGTGGGTCGCCCGCGGTCTGCGCAAGGAACTCGAGGCGGGCCCGGTGGAAGGGGTGCGGGCGTTCCTCGGCCTATGGCGCAAGATCGTCGTCGACAGCGACTTCCACGCCGGCTGCCCCGTCCTCGCTGTGGCCATCGAGGAACCCCAGGATGGTGGGACTCCGCCCGCGCTGACGGCCGCGGCCGAGGTCTTCGGGCAGTGGGAGACCCTGTTGGCCGACTCGCTCCGGGCGCACGGCGCCGAGGCCGAGCAGGCCGCGCAGCTCGCCACGCTCGTGGTCGCGGCCGTCGAGGGAACGGTCGCCATGTGCCGCGCCCAGCGCAGCACCCAGCCTCTCGACCGCACCGCCGAGCAGCTCCAGGTCCTCATCGCCGCCGCGACCGTGAAGTGACCCGCGCCCGGCTGTCCGCACCTTTCGCGAGGGGGGCGGACACTCATGCACGGGACAGGGTTATGCGCCGAGTGCGGCGCGGACGGCCTTGACCTCCCCCTCCGTGAACACTCCGGTGTCCAGCAGTGAGAGGACGGACAGCACCCCGCCGCTGGAGCCCCGGCCTCCCTCCTCGATGACGCGGAAGTTGACCCACCAGGTCGGTGACGGCTCGGCAAGGCCGCAGGCGTCGGCCAGTGTGGCCAGGGCGCGCTCTATGACCTGGGTCCTGATCTCCTGCCGCCAGTCCTCGTCCATCACCGCGACGTCGATCACCATGACGTCGGCCTCCGGCCCGATGTCCGCGAGGAACCGTCCTCCGATCGCCGTCATGTCGGGCTCGCGCTCGACGAAGTACACCTGGAACCCGACCCGCGCGTGCGGAGCGGACTGCCCCACCTCCGGCACGAGGGCCGCGTCCGTCAGCGTCTCGGTCGGCGTGTGGCGCTGCCAGGCTCAGACGCGCCCACAAAGGCGCCGACATGCGCCGCTGGGCGAAGAAGAACAAGTTCGAGTTGTGCTTCACCCCGACCTACACCTCGTGGGCGAACCCGATCGAAGCCCACTTCGGACCGCTGCGGCAGTTCACCATCGCCGACTCCGACCACACCGCGCAGCCCCGGGCCCTGCACGCCTACCTGCGCTGGCGTAACGCCACCGCACGCCACCGCGACGTCCTGGCCGCCGAACGCAAAGAACGCGTCCGCATCCGCAGCGAGAAAGGCGTCCGCTGGGGCGGACGGCCACTCACCACCGCGCATCACCAGCCACCCCAGTGATCGTTTCCGGTCCAGCAGTAGCCTGCAGGGCAGTCACGACGCCGGGCCGCCTACGCGTCCGGACCTGAACTGTCACCCGCCATCGCCCGCTCCAGGATCGCCGCGACGACCTCGGACTCGGCGTCGGCGTAGTTCTGCATGTACTCCCGGGACCGCCGGGAGAGTGACCGCTTGGCGTCGGCGTACAACGGGCTGTCGCCGCTGTCCATGCGCAGCCGGTCGCGGAAGCGCAGCATACGGACGACTTCCTGGCAGCCCTCGGACAGGACGTGCAGGTTGGCCGATTCGGCGCTCGGATCTAGGGCGTGTGTCGAAAGGCCGGTTCTGGCGAGTCCATGCGGGATTGCACGACTTCCGTTGTCAGGTATTTCCTGACGATGTAAAGTCACGCCTGACGTCGTCAGGAAATGCCTGACACGGAGGGGGAGGTAACCGGGTGTCGTCCGCAGCAAAAGAGTCTGTGATCGCAGCGTGCTCGTTCTGCCAGAAGCGGAACATCGAGGTGGGGACGCTCGTGGCCGGACCGGGAGTGTTCATCTGTGATGAGTGCGTGGCTCTCTGCTCGACGGTGATCGAGGGGAAGCCCGCGGAGGGCGGACCGCAACTTGCCCCCTGGGACCAGGTGACGAGCCCCGAGGTGGTGCTGGCGAGTCTGCCGCTGATCACAGCTGCCGGGGCGCAGGTCGAGCGGAACCTCGCTCAATGGGTGCTCAAGGCGCGTGCGCTGGGAGTGACCTGGGCGCGCATCGGGGAGACTCTGGGGATGACCCGCCAGTCCGCGTGGGAGCGTTTCTCTGGCGAGGAATAGGGCTATCGAATGCGCTGGTCATAGCCACTCGTTGATGGCCGCGACGAGGACGGTCGCCTCGTAGCGGACCGCCAACTTGTCATACCGCGTGGCCACCGCCCGGTGCCTCATGGGGCGATTGATGCCGCACTCGACCGCATGCCTCGCGCGGTAGTCAACAGGGTCGAACTGGGGCGGCCGGCCACCGCGAGAGCCCCGCTTCTTGCGGCTGCGCGCCTGTCGGCCTTGTCCGGGGTGGTGCAGCGGATGCCACGCCGCCGCAGGCAGGCGCGGTTCGCGCGGGAGGCGTACGCCCTGTCCGCGCGGACACGTTCGACCAGCAGCCGCCTGCCGTGAACGGTCAGCCGGGCATTACGGTGGGACATGAAGACCTCCGTGCGGTGCAGTCCTAGACGCAATGCCGTTGTTTTAGGCCTTGGCGTGGGTTCCTGGGTAGTGGTCCCAGGGGGTGGTTCGGGTGTCTGCGCGTGTGTCTGAGTTATCGGGTCTGGGGCTGTTGACCTGGGTGTATCCGCCGGGGTTGGTGGATCGGGTGGTGGCGGCTTGTGGGTGCGGGGAGCAACGCAGACGGCTGCTTCCCGCGCGGCTGGTGGTGTACTTCGTGCTGGGGCTGTGAGCCGTTGCGGGTGCTGTTCGCCACGACCGCCAAGCCGATGGCCACCGAGGCGACACCCGGCGCGTTCTGGCGGGGCTTGCGGCTGCTGGCCGTGGACGCAACGTGCTGGGACGTCGCGGACAGCGAAGCCAACGAGGCCGCCTTCGGACGTCCGGGCAACGGCCGCGGGCCGGGCAAGAGCGCGTTCCCGCAGGTGCGGATGGCTGCGTTGGCGGAGGTGGGCAGCCATGCGGTGCTGGACGCGGAACTTGCCGGCTGCCGCACCGGGGAAGACCCTGGTCGGCCGCCTGTCACGGTCACTCGGCCCAGGGCCAGCTCGTCCTGGCCGACCGTGAGTTCCTCGGTGTCCCGTTGTGGCAGGCCTTCACCGCCACCGGCGCCGATCTGCTGTGGCGAGTGCCCGCCACCCGCGTCCTGCCGGTCATCAAACAGTTCCGGGACGGGTCATGGCTGTCACAGATCCGGGCGAGCAGCGGCCCTGCCCGGCATGAGCCGGTCACCGTCCGGGTTCTGGCCTACCAGCTCAAGAGCCAGGGCGGTGAGGACACAGCTGACGGCTACCGGCTGGTCACTACCCTGCTGGATGCCCGACGCCATCCGGCCCGGCAGTTGGCCGCGCTCTACGGCGAACGCTGGGAGGTCGAATCCGTCTTCGCCGAGATCAAGACCCATCAGCGTGGCGCCCGCGTCGTACTGAGCAGCAAGACCCCTGATGGTGTCCGTCAGCAGATCTGGGCACATCTGCTGGTCCACCACGCCCTGCGCGAGCTCATGCTGAGAACGGCCGCCACCCGTGGTCTGGACCCCGATCGGGTCTCCTTTACCGGGACCCTGCGTTCCGCCCGGCGCAGCGTGACCGTTACGCCGGGCAGCTTTTCCCCCTGACCTGCTGGTCAGGGCCTTGGTGATGCTCGAGCAGGACCGTTTGGAACGACTCCTGCCCGCCAGACGCCTGCGCAGCCAGCCCCGAGCCGTGAAACGCAAGATGTCCAATTACCAGCTCAAGCGAGCTGAACACCATCTCTGGCCACAACCGACCCACACCGGAACGCAAGCCATCCTCATTACAAGACCCCAACCTACAGGCCCGTAATGCAACGGCATTGGCCCTAGGGTGCCGGGCTGTTCCACGCCTTCGCGCATCAGGTCGACCAGGGTGGTGCCGCCGGCGATGTAGCGGCCGCCGCGCCGGGCCGCGGCCAGGACGCCGCTAGTGTCGGCAGCGCGGGTGTAGGTGAAGGAACGCATGGTGGCGGGCCCTCACTTCCGGCCCGCGGCCTGCTGGACCGCGCGCACGACCTTGGGATAGCAGCCGCAGCGGCAGATGTTGCCGCTCATCCACTCCCGGATCTCCTCCGGCGAGTCGGTGTGGCCTTCCTGGACGCAGGCGACACCGGACATGATCTGGCCCGGGGCGCAGTAGCCGCACTGGAAGGCGTCCTCGTCGATGAACGCCTGCTGCAGGGCGTGCAGGTCGTCGCCGTCGGCCAGGCCCAGGCGGCTGGACGGAGCTGGTGAGGCTGCCGTCGCCGCGGGCTCGGACAGCAGGCTCGCTCCCAGGACGCCGCCCGCAACGACCGTCCCGCCAACAGCGGAGGTGGCGGCGATGAACGTGCGCCGGGTAGGGGCGAGAGGTGGGGAAGGATCCTCTGGGATCGCGGGTGTCTGGTCCTGCGGAACACGTTCAGTGGGCATGTGGGGAGACCTTCGCATCGTGGAAAGGATCAACAGCACAGCGAGAGCGCCCGTAAAGGGGCGGGAAGCGAGCACGGTGAGGCCGCCGAGCCGCCACCTGACTGATCAGGAGCCTTGAGGCCGGACCGGTGCAGTCAGAAGGGGGCACGGCAGATGTGGCCGGCGCCAGGCGAGTGATGGTGACGGCCGCCAGATGTCGTGGGGCTACTGGGCGGTGTAGCCGCCGTCGACGGGCAGGGAGACACCGACGACGAAGCTCGCGGCGTCGCTGCACAGCCACAGGACGGCCTGGGCCATCTCTTCGGCGGTGCCGAGCCGGTTGATGGGCTGGTTGGCCTCGGCCTCGGCACGGTCGAGTTCTCCCTTGGCGATCATGTCGCTGACCATGGGGGTATCGATGGTGCCGGGGCAGATGGCGTTGATTCGGATGCCGCGTGGGGCGTATTCAAGGGCGGCGCTGGTGGTCAGGCCGATCACGCCGTGCTTGGTGGAGTGGTAGGAGGCGCGGCCGGGGATGCCGACCAGGCCGCCGAGGGATGAGCAGTTGACGATGGCGCCGCTGCCCTGGGTGCGCATATGGCGCAGTTCGTGCTTCATGGCGGCCCAGACGCCGCGCAGGTTGATGGCGTGGACCTTCTCGAACTGGTCGATGCTCTCGTCGGCGGCGTCGGTGGGCGGGATCTGGATGCCGGCGTTGTTGTAGGCCATGTCCAGGCGGCCGAAGGTTTCCACGGTGTGGTCGATGGCTGCGGCGACCCGGGCTTCGTCGGTGACGTCGCAGACCAGGGCGAGGGCCTGGTGGCCGGCGTCGGTGAGATCCTTGGTGGCCGTGACCACCGCTGCCTCGTTGATGTCGGCGAGGGCAACGGCGGCACCGGATTCGGCGAAGGCGCGGGCGGCGGCCAGGCCCATGCCAGAGCTGGCACCGGTGACGAAGGCGACCTGTCCGCTGAAGTCGTACGTGGGGTTCATGACGCTGCTCCCAACAGGGTCGGTACAGGGTCGGTGCGAGGCGAACGCAGAGGGATTCAGTGCGTGTTCATGGCCGGTGTCTCGTCCTTGCACGGGCCGGTGGCACTGGTGTGCCGGGCGACGATCCGTGCCGGGCGGGTCGTGCCGCTGAGCGCGAGAACGATGAGCGGCAGCAGGGTGAGGGCCGCTGAGACGGTGCCGACCAGGGCCGGACCGGTCAGACCGAGGGACGAGCTCAGTGCCCGCCCGGCGATCGCGGAGCTGGCCGCGATGCCCGTGTTGTAGGCCGAGGTGGTCAGGGCCGAGGTCAGGGTGGGCGCGTCACCGGCGAAGCGGACGGCGAGTGAGGTGACGACCGGGTTGACGGTGAACCCGGTCAGCGCCATCAGGAAGACCAGGATGACGGCCGCGACCGGGCTGTTGGACAGCGGGATCAGCACCAGCAGCGTCACGGCAGTGGCCGCAGCGGCGGTGATGGTCGTGGCCAGGGGAAGGCGGTCACCCAGACGGCCGCCGATCGCGGTGCCGCCGAGGGCACCGACACCGAAGGCGACCAGAACCAGCGGCACGGCACCGGTCGCGATCCCGGCACGATCGGTCAACAGCGGGGTGATGTACGTGTACGTCGCCAGGACACCGCCCATGATCAGTACCGCGGCGGCGAGCGCCAGCCACAGCCTGCCCTGCCGCAGCGCACGCACCTCGGCGCGCACGGACACCTGGCCCCGCCACCGCTCCGTCCGGGGGATGAAGCGCCCGACGGACACGGAGGCCAGGGCAGCGAGGGCGGCCAGGGCCCAGAACGGGCCGCGCCAGCCGGTGTACTGCCCGACGAACGAGCCGATCGGCACACCGACGACATTGGCCAGGGTCAGTCCGCCCATCATCACGCCGACCGCACGCGTGGAGTTGCCGGGGCCTGCGGCGGCGGTGGCGATGACGAATCCGACCGCCCAGAACGCGCCTGTGGCCAGCGCGGTAACCACCCGCGCGGTGAGCACGACGGCGAACGAGCCGCTCAGAACAGCGACAACATGGCCGAGCGCGAACACGGCCAGGGCCAGGACGAGCGTGCGTCGCTGCGGCAGGCGCAGGGTGGCCAGGGCCATGGCCGGCCCGCCGACGATCATGCCGACGGCGAATGCGGTGATCAGCAGACCAGCGTGCGAGACGCTGACGCCGAGATCGCCGGCGATCTCCGGAAGAAGGCCGGCGATGACGAACTCGGTGGTTCCCATCAGGAACGTGCCGGCGGCGAGCACCCAGACGACGAAGGGCAGTTTGCCGGTGGCGGGCCCGGCTGCGGGGGACATCAAAGACTTCTTTCCGTACGGGGAGCGGGGTGGTCCGGAGGCGGGCTCGACGGTGATCCGCTCGGCCCGAGCCAGTCGATCGGAGGAGGTGTCGATGTGGCCGAGGACGAGAAGATCCCCGGAGGCATCCTCCAGGTCCAGCGTGAGCGGAAGCAGAGTGGCGAGGTCACGGGCGGCGGGACTGCGGTTCAAGGTCGCCTCGACGGGGCGGCCGTCGAGAGTGACACGGATGTCCATGGCAGAGGTTCTGTCAGAGCCGGACGAGGCGGGAGAGGACGGCGTCTCCTGCCACGTGGACGGCGAGGAGGAGACATCGGGGGAGTCGTTGGAGCAGGCGGCCGGCGCCGGCAGCGCGGCCGCCGGGGCGGCACGAAGCAGAGTCCGTCGGTGCGTGAAGAGCATGGGGTGATCCGTCACATCACTCGGGCATGGGCTCGGCGTAGTGCCGGAATCCGTTCCGCTCGGTGTGCAGCGCATACAGGCGCTCGGCCAGCGCGGCGGGACTGGAGTGCTCGGCGTCGGGGCGGATCGCACCCGGGACGATCAGCTGGGCGGCGTAGATGTTTTCCCTGGCGAGGGCGTCATGGACCATGGCCGCGTACGCGCTCTCGGCGGCGAACGCGATCGAGGTGCCGGCCCGCTCGGGGTGCGGGCGCACCGCACTGCCGCCGTTGACGAAGAGCAGCGTGCCGCGCCCCAGGCCCCGCATGCCGGGCAAGACCGCGTTCACGCAGGTGACCGAGCCCTTGACCGAGAAGGCCAGCGGGGCTTCCAGAGCGCTGGGGGTGTGTCCAGGACCGGCTGCATGAAGTCGGCGCGCGGCACCGGGCTGTACTGGAGGACCTCGATTGGCCCCAGCTCGTCGGCGGCCGTCTTCAGGGCCGTGGTGAGCAAGGCGGTATCCAGCACGTCCGCGGTGTAGCCGCGGGCCCGGATCCCGTCCTCGTGCAGCGCGGTGGCGAGCTGGTCGAGACGGTCGGCGTTGCGCGCGATGAGCGCGACGCTGTGCCCCGCCAGGCCGAAGCGGCGGGCGGCGGCCAGACCCAGTCCGGGGCCGGCGCCGACGAGAGTGAACGTGGTCATGATGGATCCTTCGCGTGAACGCACCGAGGACGCGGGGGAGGCGCCGGCCCGTGTGCGACGAGGTCTGAGGGTCAGGGGGTGAGGAGGGTCTTGGTGGCGCGGCGTTCGTCCATGGCCTTGTAGCCTTCGGCGACCTGGTCGAGGGAGAGGGCGAGGTCGAAGACCTTGCCGGGGTCGATGGCGCCGGTCAGGACGTGGTCGATGAGGTCGGGCAGGTAGCGGCGTACGGGGGCGGGCCCGCCGCGCAGTCCGACGTGGGAGAAGAACAGTTCCTGTCCGTCGACGGCGACGTCGTGCGGCACGCCGACGAAGCCGACGTTGCCACCCGGCCGGGCGGAGCGCAGTGCCTGCTGCATGGCCTGGGCGGTGCCCACGCACTCCAGGACGCTGTCGGCACCGATCTCGCCGGTGAGCTCCTTGATCCGGGCGACGCCCTCCTCACCGCGCTCGGTGACGATGTCGGTGGCGCCGAACTCCGTGGCCAGCTTCTGCCGCGATTCGTGGCGGGACATGGCGATGATCCGCTCGGCGCCCTTCTCCTTGGCCGCGATCACGCCGCACAGACCGACGGCACCGTCGCCGACGACGACGGCGGTGGACCCTGGCTTCACCTCGGCGGCGTCGGCGGCCCACCAGCCGGTTCCCATGACGTCGGAGACCGTGAGCAGCGCGGGCCAGAACTTCTCCTCCGGTACCTCGTCGGTGGCGACGAGGGTGCCCTGCGCGTTGGGGATGCGGACGTAGTCGGCCTGGCAGGCGGACATGAACTCACGGTGCAGGCAGTTCGACTGGAAGCCGTTGCGGCAGTTCGTGCACGTGTTGTCCGAGGTGGCGGAGGAGCCGACGACGAACTGACCCGGCTTGACCGAGGTCACCTCGGAGCCGGTCTCCTCGACGAAACCGACGTACTCATGGCCCATCGGATGCGGCTCGCCGGTCGGCTCCAGGCCGCGGTAGGGCCACAGGTCCGAGCCGCACACACAGGTGACGGCGGTGCGGATGATCGCGTCGGTCGGGTGCAGGATCTTCGGGTCGTCCAGGGTCTCGAAGCGGATGTCGCCGGGGGCGTGGATCACTGCTCCGCGCATGAGGGGCTCCTTCGCGTGCTGAGGCACTGCCGGCGGGGCGGGCCGACAATCGCCGGGTGCAGGTGCAGACCGAATGGGGACGGCGAACCGCCCGTACATCGACGCGGGGCCCGGACACCATTTCCGTGGCCGGGGAGCGCCGCGGATTCCAGGTAACCGGCTTCTCGCGCGCGCAGCGAGTCACTGTCAAGGGGTGTACCGCCAGTACATCCCTCTGCCTGCGCGGGGGACGTACCGTCGAAGACGTGGAGAACCAAGCAGAGGTCCGCGAGTTCCTCACCTCGCGGCGAGCGAAGATCAGCCCCGAGCAGGCGGGCCTGCCCGCCGGCAGCCGACGACGCGTGCCCGGACTGCGCAGGAGCGAGGTCGCAGCCCTCGCCGACATGAGCGTCGAGTACTACGCGAAACTCGAACGCGGCACCCTCGCCGGTGTCTCTCCGGCCGTCCTCGAAGCCCTTGCCCGCGCCCTCCAGCTCGACGACGCCGAACGCGCCCACCTGCTCAACCTGGCCCACGCGGCGGATGGCTCCGACGCCCTCACCCGCCCCCGCCGCCGCACCACCCGTCAGTGGACACCCCACCGCAGCCTGCAATGGACCCTGGACGCCATCACCGCCGGACCCGCCTTCGTCCGCAACGGCCGCATGGACATCCTCGCCACCAACCCGCTCGCCCGCGCCTTCTACGCCGACGTGTACGCCTCTCCGCACAACCAGGCCAACCTCGCCCGCTTCAACTTCCTCGACCCCGCCTCCCGGCGCTTCTACCCCGACTGGGACACCTTCGCCGACGTCGCGGTGGCGATCCTGCGGACCGAGGCCGGCCGCAACCCCCACGACAAGGAACTCCACGACCTCGTCGGCGAGCTGTGCACCCGCAGCGACGATTTCCGTACCCGCTGGGGCGCCCACAACGTCCGCCACCACGGCACCGGCACCAAGCGCTTCCACCACCAGGCAGTCGGTGAGCTCACGCTCGCCTTCGAGGGCCTGGAGATGGCGGCCGAACCCGGCCTCACCCTCACCATCTACACTGCCGAACCGGGCTCGCCCTCCGAAGAGGGCCTGCTACTGCTCGCGTCCTGGGACGCCACCCCGGAAGCCGACGCCATGAAACACTCCTCGACCAGCTGACCACGGCGCGCGGGACACGCTCCTGACGGCGCCGCCGTTCGTGAGGGCGCACCCTCAACGCGCCCTTACGGAGTCAGCGACGGCTGCCGGTGCGCGGCCCGCCGTACTCGGCGTCCGTGACATGTTCCAGCCAGGCGACCTCGTCGGTTTCCCACAGCGCGATATGCGTCATGAAGTGGTCCGGCGCGGCACCGTGCCAGTGCTCCTCACCGGCGGGGGTCCAGACCGTGTCACCCGGGCGGGCCTCGAGGATCTCGCCGCCGCGTGACTGGATCAGAGCGATTCCCTCGACGATGTACAGGGCCTGGCCCAGGCCGTGGGAGTGCCAGGCGGTCCGGGCGCCGGGCGCGAACCGCACTGCGTTCGCGCGCGCCCGCGAGGGCCCCTCACCGCGGTAGATGACATCGGCCCACGCGTCGCCGGTGAACCACTGCTCGGGAAGCTTCATCGTCGGCTGCTTGGTCAACAGTTCCATGGGGTCATGCTCCTTGTGCCTCGTGTAAAGCCGCGTGCTCAGGCGGTTCCAATCTATGGGGGAACGCCCGCTCCGGTAGCTCCACACCCCGCCCATCGGGGTGCGCCCGCCGGACCGCAATCGCGGCCACCAGCAAGGAAAGCGCAGGTCAAACGCGCGGGGAAGGTACCGCTGTTACAGGTACTGACAGGCCCCCCACCCTGGGCAGACCGGACTCGCTTGTGCAGCGGAGTCTGAAGGGGCGTAGGGGTGCGCCACAGCGGCCGCACCGGCCGTCCGGCCAGGGCGGTCACATGCGGGACGCGGTACAGGGCCATCAGCTGGGTGCGCATCGCGTTGGAGCCGACGGCCACGTGCCGTCCGGTCCGTCCGGTCGTGGCTGACCACCACAGGCCCGGTCCCTCGCCCCCAGGCGCGGGTCGGGACCGTGGACGAGTGTTCCAGCCAGGCACCGACGGTTCGCCGTCGCGCCTCGGGCTACAGCAGGTGCGCGAGAGGCAGCGCCGCGATGTCGGGAGCGGGCCGGGAGACATACAGGTCGGTGTGGTAGTAACCGTCCGCTTCCTTGTCTGCGGTGTGCAGTCCGCTCACAGCCAGGGCGTCGAACGCCGCGTACCGTTCGGCGCTGTCGGCGAAGCGGCGCTGCCGGAAGGTACGGGTGGGCAGTTTCTCCGTCACCAGGCCCGAGCGGGCGAGCAGATCGGCGATCGGCTGGTAGGGCACGGTGCGCAGTACGAACGCCGCGACCCACGGCGGGGTCGGCATGGAGTCGAGGAGCCGGGTGAAGGTCCGGGTGAAGACGTAGCCGACGCCGCCTGTGACGGTGATGAGGTCGGTGTCCGCCAGTGTGCGGCGCAGGGCGGGGCTCGGTTCGGTGACTTCGAGGTTCTCCGCGAAGGCGTGGTCGAGCAGGCCGACGGCGCGGGCGTATTCGACGGCTCGGGCCGCCGAGTCGATGCCTGTCGCCGTTGCGGCTTCCGGACGGCGGCGCGCTGCGAAGAAGGTCCGGTCCTCGGCCGCGAGGTGCCGGGTCGGCAGGGCGGAGAGGTGGTGGGAGGTGTACCGGGTAGCCAGGTCTGCCAGAGTGACACGGTAGTTGAGGAGAGCTGTGTTGATCCCGTAGGAACAGCACAGATCCACCACGTTCAGTGGCGTCCGGTCGGGGTGCAGGCAGCGCAGGGCATAGGCCAGTGCCCGGAAGACGGCCTGGCCATGGTGGGGTATCTGGTACTCGAGGGGTCGCAGGGTTGCGAAGTACGGGCGTGGGTCGGGACAGTCGTAGATCTCGTTGAAGTTCGCTTTGCCCCAGTCGTCACTCGCGGTGGTGTTGCTCGCTCCTGCCGCCATGAGCGGTCTCCTGACCTGCGTCGGCCGGGGGGAAGGCCCCGAAGGCCGCAGGGATATGGCCAGCGCCTGTGCGCTCGGCGGTCCGCGCCACGGCCCCACTCTGCCTTCTCCGGCGCCCGGCGGCAGCCTGAAGGAGCCGACAGGGTGATTACGGTACGTAACCGGGTCCTTGGCGCAGCCGGGGCGGGCCGGGGGGCGGGGCGGGAGCAGGGCGGGAGTGTGCGGCGTCCCGGTTCAGCTGACGGGACCGCTCATGCGCCGACTGGTGTTGGACACTCTGCCCGGCGTGGTCCTCGGAGCGATCATCCGCGTATTCGCCCTCCCGGGTCCATGCGTCTTCCGCCTCCTGGTGGCCGTGCTGATGCTGCCGCTCGGCACCTGGCTCATGGTCCGGACCTTGCGTCCTGCGCCCCTGGAGATCCGACGTCCCGAGCCCGCGCCCCGGGCGGTCACCGCCCTGGCCCAGGCCCAGGCCCAGGCCCCGGCGCTGGCGGTCGGGGTCGTGGGTGGTGTCTACGGCATCGGCAGCGGCTCGATCCTCGGCCCCGTCCTCGTTGGGCGTGGTGTTCCCGCTTCCCAGGCGCCCCGGCCGCGCTCGCCTCCACCTACGCCGTGCTGTCCCTGGCCCCAGCGGCAGCATCGCCCCCGATGGCTCCTCGGTCCGGCCTGTGGCCTCGGCGGTCTCACCGGCAGCTACGTCGAAGCCTTACGCGCGCAGCGCCTGCGACAGCGCGTCCACGGTCACGCCCACGATGGCCAGGAGCTGCGCCGGGCTCGCCCCGGCCCTGCTCATGACGGCGAGCGACTGGTTCACAGCCGCCGCGTGTACAGCGAAGGCCTCGGCGTCCTGGCCGGTCAGTCGGCCGGCCTTCAGCGCGGCGCGCAGGCGCAGGCGCTGGAAGCCGAGCGCCTGCTTGGCGTGCGCTGCGACGCTCGGACTCAGCACTGGAATTGCCATGGCCGACTGGGCAATCAGGCATCCATCAGGTAGTTCGGGATCGGCGATGCGCTCGAGGGTGACGTCGAAGAACGCACGAACAGCGGCAATGGGTGCCGAGGCTGCACACGATAGGGCGGCGTCGTACTTCTCGCCATAGCGCGCGGCGTAGAGATCCAGGCAGCGCAGGAAGAGCGTGTCCTTGTCGCCGAGGGAGGAGTAGATGGAACTGCGGTTCAGGCCGGTTGCCCGAGACAAATCGTCCAATGAGGTGTCGGCGTAGCCGTCGCGCCAGAACTGGATCATCGCGGCGTCGAGCGCCGTGTCCATGTCGAACTGCTTCTTGCCTGCCACGCGGCACTTCCTTGCCGATGCGTCGATGGTTCGGGCTGTGTTGCGCATCATTCTATCCTGAACTGATCAGTTCAAGATATGTTAGCCTTCAAGCGTGGTCATGGCCAGACATACCGTGCGCACTTCGCGACCGCGCGAGAAACACACCACGTGGTCCCAGTCACCGCCGTCAGCCGCGCCACCCTCCCAACCGCACACCTGACACCTGACACCGATGGAGGATCCCCGTGGCCGGCCCAGCAACCAGCGCTCCGCCTGTCTCCGAAAGCAACCCCATCCGCGACCTGCCCCTGCAGGATCTGGCCGGATTCACTCACCGCTGGGTCGACGCGGACGGCGTCCGCCTTCATGCCGTCGAAGGCGGACGGCCGGGCGGCCCGACCGTCGTCCTGCTCGCCGGATTCCCGCAAACCTGGTGGGCCTGGCGAAAGGTGATGCCCGGTCTCACCCACTGGTTCCACGTCATCGCGATCGACCTGCCGGGTCAGGGCCACTCCGAGCGTCCGGAGCGCAGCTACGACACGCACACGGTCGCCGCGCACGTCCACACCGCCGTGAAGGCTCTCGGAGTGTCGACTTACTCCCTGGTCGCCCACGACATCGGCGCCTGGGTCGCTTTCTCCCTCGCCCTCAACTTCGAGAGCCACCTGCGCGGGGTCGCTCTGCTCGACGCCGGAATTCCCGGTATCACTCTCCCGGAGACGATTCCCACCGACCCGGATCGAGCGTGGAAAACCTGGCATTTCGCGTTCCACATCGTGCCCGATCTGCCCGAGGCGCTGCTTGCCGGCCGCGAACGCGAGTACGTCGGCTGGTTCCTGAAGGTGAAGGCACTGTCTCCCGACACGTTCGACGACGCCGAGCTCGACCACTACGCGGCGGCCGTCGCCGTGGACGGCGGCCTGCGCGCTTCCCTCGCGTACTACCGAGACGCCGCGGAGTCAGCGCGCAAGAACCGCGAGGCGCTCAAGTGGCGGCACCTGACCGTGCCCATCCTCGGAATCTCCAGCAGCCACGGCTCCGTTCCGGACATGGCCGCCTCCATCAGCCCATGGGCCGACAACACCACCCGAATCGTCGTGCCCGACGCTGGACACTTCATCCCCGACGAGCAGCCCGAAGCTATCGCTGCCGCGATAGCAGACTTCATCGCCAACGGCGACTGACCAGTGGGGTGCACCCAACGCGACCGATGTGCCGCAGGTGTGGGGCTCACTTGGGTGTACCGAGGCAACGATCACTTCGCCGACCTGGGGTTTTTGCGCTGGTTGGCATTGAAGCGCGCTTTCTTCTGGCGATTTCCGCACGTATTCATGTCACACCATTTGCGAGTGCGACTTTGGCTGGTGTCGAAGAAGGCGGCTTGGCAGGTTGGTGATGCACACAAGGCCAATTTTCCGTCTCGTTCGCCCGCGATGATGCTGATCGCGTCGGCGGCGATCACGCTGAGGGCATCTTCCACGCAGGAGGCCGAGCTGAGCCGCCATCGCCGCTCACCTTCGGGCGTCAGGATCGCCGCGGCCCGACCCTGAGCGCTGCAGTCATTGATGACTTGGACAGCAGACGCAGGGAGAGCGCCCTGGATCGCGGCCGCTGTCGCGACGGCGTGAATCGACTCCCTCAGCTCCCGAGCGAGGTTGAGCTGGGCAGTAGTGCAGGAGTCCACGGCGAGGCCGTTCACTGTCAGCCAGTCGATGAGTCGTTGCGGCGTGGGAATGCGCTCCACGGCGTCGCCATGACGCTCCGACAGAGTCCCCGTGAAGCTGGTCGCCAGCACGTTACCGAGGCGGAAGTCAGGGAATCCAGCGCGCATGGAACCACCTTAGCTGGTTGCACCCTGGCATGAGGACATGCTAGAACCGTCTTAGCCGGTTCTCGATAGGTCGTAGCTGGTGCCGCGATGGCCAGGAGGTCTCATGCCCCGTCCAACCAGCGACGTGCAGCCATTTGAAGCCCACGCACTGAAGCCGACCTCGACGATCTGCGCGCGCGACTGGCCGCGGCGCGGCTACCGGAGGCCGAGACGGTCTATCGCGCCGCGCCCGACTCTCGCCGATGGGGGCAGGGCGTTCCTCTCGCCGACCTCGTCGATGTCGTGAACTACTGGCGCACCGGGTACAACTGGCGGTCGTTCGAAGCGCGCCTTGACCAGATCGGCCAGTTCCGCACGACCATTGATGATCTGGGAATCCACTTCCTGCACCGCCGATCCGCGCGCGCAGATGCCACTCCTCTGATCTTGACGCACGGCTGGCCAGGCAGCATCGCTGAGTTCATCGATGTAGTAGACGAGCTGGCAGATCCGCAAGACGCAGACGCGCCGGCGTTCCACGTCGTGGTCCCGTCGCTGCCGGGCTTTGGTTACAGCGACAAGCCGGCCACCACCGGGTGGGGAACCGAAAAGATCGCGGCCGCATGGGTGGAACTGATGGGAAGGCTCGGCTACGGCAAGTTCGCAGCCCACGGCGGCGACTGGGGAGGTAATATCACCACGGTCCTCGGCGGCAGGTTCCCGGCGCACGTTCTCGGCATCCACACAACGTTCGCGGAGGGACCGCCCGGTTTGACAACGGACGGGCTGACGGCGGTCGAGCGCAAGTGGGCCGAGGAAACCCGTGATTTCTGGCGCCACCGCGCGGCGTACGCGAAGCAGCAGGCGACCCGACCGCAGACCATCGGCTACTCACTCGTCGACTCACCGGTCGGGCTTCTTGCCTGGATCCTTGACAAGTTCGCCGAGTGGTCAGACACCGAAGACAGCCCGTTCGAGACGATTTCCAGAGACAGAATTCTCGACGACGTCACCCTGTATTGGCTGACGCGGACCGGCGCATCGTCGGCCCGCATTTACTACGAAAGCCACAACTCGCTGGACCCCGAACTTCGGGTCGACGTCCCGTCAGCAATCAGTATCTATCCCCGCGACATCGAGAAGTATCCGCGCCCCTGGGCGCAGGAGCGGTACCGACAGATCGTCCGATGGAGGTCGCCGGAGATCGGGGGACATTTCCCGTCGCTGGAGGTTCCCGAGTATTTCGTCAAAGATCTGCAAGAGGGCCTCGCGGCAGTGCTGGCCGCTAATCGGTGAACGCGGCTCGGCGATCCGGCACTCGATCACCGCCTGATCCGGCTCAGGGCGTTGCCCGACGGCTTCCGGACCG
The DNA here is from genome assembly GCF_017874715.1 of Streptomyces iranensis. Taxonomy (GTDB): domain Bacteria; phylum Actinomycetota; class Actinomycetes; order Streptomycetales; family Streptomycetaceae; genus Streptomyces; species Streptomyces iranensis. The sequence goes on from NZ_JAGGLR010000049.1 coordinate 23,877, forward strand.
AGTTCATCGAGACGGCAGAACGTGGTCAGAACGGTCACGCGCCCGGATGTGGTCGACCACAGGCAACGCTTCGGCACCCCCGACTGGTCGTCGCGTGGTTTTTGCAACACCTGTCCGCGTGACAGCATGCTCGATCGGCGACGAGATCATCGAGACCCCGATGGCATGGCCGGCGCCACACCGACATGCTGCCCGCGCTCGAAAAATGAGGGTTCGGGCCAATCCCGTGCGGCCTGCTGCACTACACGCCGTCGGCGGCTCATTTCACTGCGCGACGCTCGATATTCAGTGGCGCGGCACGCTCGAATCCTATTTCCGACGACGCCTTCATCGTCTACCAGCAGAATGCTCAGTGCGACCGCGCCCGACCGCCCAGGAAGGGGCCGCTCCGGCCGCACGGGGGTTCACTACCAGGCGATCCCACCGGTTCGGTCGACGAAGCGTCCGGAGCCGGCGCCGGGCCCTTCGGTGGCGAGGCCGACGATCGCGTCCGTCCCCTCGGTGACGGTTTGGGGGCCACTGTGGCCGTTGAGGTCTGTCGCCGTGTAGCCAGGATCGGCGGCGTTGATGCGGATATCTGTCAGCGCTTTCGCATATTGGGTGGTCAGCATCGTGAGTGCCGCCTTCGATGCGCAGTAGAGCGGCGCGATGGCAGATGACTCGAACCGCGAGGGGTCGTGGGTGATGGCCAGTGAGCCCATTCCGCTGCTGACATTGACGATGACCGGGTCTGGTGATCGGCGTAGCAGCGGTAGGAACGCAGTGGTCGTTCGGACCACACCGGCGAGGTTGACGTCGAAGACACCGAGGGCGTCGGCACCGGTCAGGGCGCTGGGATCACCGGCGGGGCCGTGGATGCCGGCGTTATTGATCAGCACGTCGATCGAGCCCTCGTGCGCGGCGACATCCGCGGCCGCGGCGGTGACGGACGCGTCGTCGGTCACGTCAATGGGGACGAAGCGTGCTCCGAGCGCGGCGGCGGCCTCCGTGCCCTGTTCGGGGTCGCGGGCTCCAACCAGCACGGTGTGACCCCGTTCGATGAGGCGGCGGGCGGTCTCGCGACCAAGCCCCTTGTTGGCTCCGGTGATGAAGGTGATCGTCATGCGTTCATGGTTCGTCCACCCGTGGCACCCCGCCAGGGACGCCTCAACGGTAGGAGCAGCAGTACCACCCTCGACGTCACCATCGATGACCGAGGTGCAGGAAGATGGGGCAATATGACGACGACATCCGGAGCCGGGCTAGGGGCGATGATCCGCACGTGGCGGAATCGGCTGCCCCCGTCGGCCGCGGCGCTGCCGGTAGGCCGGGCACGCCGCGCTGTCGGCCTGCGCCGAGAGGAGCTCGCCGAACTGGCCGGCGTGTCGGTCGACTATGTCGTGCGCCTGGAGCAGGGGCGGGCCACGACGCCCTCGGCGCCAGTGGTGGCGTCCTTGGCCCGCGCCCTGCAGCTGTCCACCGCCGAGCGGGATCATCTGTACCGGCTAGCCCACCTTGTCCCGCCGGCGGACGGCGCGATCTCCGACCACATCCCACCCGGCGTTCACCGGGTGCTCACCCGGCTCGGGGACGTCGCGGTTGCCGTGTTCGCGGCGGACTGGCGGCTGATCTGGTGGAATCGCAGTTGGGCTGGACTGCTGGGCGTTGACACATCAATGCCACCGCAGCTGCGCAATTTCGCCCGCGAGAGGTTCCCGGTAGGCGCAGGTCCGGTGAGCCTCGGGCTATGGCCTGTGACCGAACGGGACAGGGACGCCACCGACGCCGCCGTCGTGTCCGACCTGCGCCGCGCCACCGGCCGCTTCCCTCACGACACGCGCCTGGCAGAGCTGATCCGCGTATTGAGCGTGGGCAACCGACGATTCGCCGAACTGTGGGCGATCGGTACGGTGGCCGCTCACCGTGAGGACCATAAAACGATTGAGCACCCCTCGGTGGGGCCGGTCACAGTGGACTGCGATGTGCTCACCGATGGTGATTCCGAGTTCAAGATTGTGATCATGACTGCCGTGCCCGGCAGCGCGGACGAGACCAAGCTGCGGCTCGCCGCGATCGCTGGTTCGCCGGACACCACGAAAAGCTCGCATACGCTCCGGTAAGAGGGGTTACCACCGCGACGGGAGGCCGGTGCCGGATCCCGGAGAGCCCCCCGGCTCCCACCGTAAGCCCCCCGGTTGCCGGAACTCACGGACGTCGCCTTCCGCGAAACCGTGTTCCGGCTCTGAGCGACAAGTAATGCCAGCGCCCACATACAGTGCCCCTTCGCTTCACACCGACAGCCATGGAGCGTCGTGCTAGGGGGCGCCCGCCCTCTGCCGCTGACGCTCTCCGTCGGTGTGTGCCTTGCCCATCAGCGAGCCTTCTTCCTGCTCGTAGTGGGACAGGGCGAGGCCGAGGCAGAAAAACGTGGGTGCCCACTCGCCGACGAAGATCCCCCACCGGTCTGCCCGATCGAGACCCTTACCGGGCTCGGCGCGTAGGGACGTGGCCCAGGTGAAGATGGACAGGCCGATGGAGGCGATGCCGGCGGTGTAGGCGTGCTCCGAGCGCAGGCCGATGTCGTGCAGTTTCTTGATCATGGCGACGCTCCTTCGGGAGGTCCCCCCTCAGGTCCACCCTCGTATGCCCATGCTTCGGCGGATGACGCAGGACGGGTTCAGGACGCGGGCCGCTTCTTCGCCGGAGCCTTCTTGGCGGGGGCCTTCTTCTTGGGCCGCATCTCCCGCCCCTCGCCGTCGTCGCCTTCCTCGCCGCGGGCCTGCTTCGCGGCCCGCACGCTGTCCCGGAGGGCGGACATGTGGTCGACAATCTTGCCCTTCGGCTCGGCCGGCGCCTCCTGGTCGCGAGCGGGGGAGATGCTGTCAGGTCGTGCCCAGTCGGAGCGGACATGCAGCAGGTGGTGGCGGATCAGATTCTCCAGGCCGTTGGTGTCGTTGCGGGCGATGGCTTCGAGCATGTGATGGTGCTCGTGGGCGGAGTTGTCGAGCACCCCCCGTTCCGCAAGTGCTTCGAGACCGTACAGCCGGGTCTGGTCCCGCATCGCGGCGACAGTGGCCACCAGGCGCCGGTTGCCACACAGTTGGAGCAGGCCGAGGTGGAAGCGTCGGTCCGCTTCGAGGAAGCCGACGACATCACCTTCTCGAGCCGCCTTCTCGATCTCGTCTGCGATGACCGTCAGGCGCGTGAGGTCCTCAGGCTGAGCGTTCGCCGCCGCTTGCAGTGTGCCGGGCACCTCCAAGAGCAGCCGCATGGTGTAGACCTCGTCGAGGTCGTGCTCGCTCATGAGGATCACTCGGTAGCCGCGGTTGCGGACGGGCTCCATAAGGCCCTCGTTCACCAGTGTCAGCATGGCTTCCCGGACCGGACTGCTGGAGACACCCAGCCTGGTCGCCAGGGCTGCGGCCGAATAGATGTCTCCCGGTCGGATCTCCCCGGACACCAACGACTGCCGGACCAGGGCAAGGACCTGTTCGCGCAGGTTCGTGCGCTGAAGCGGACCGGCCGGCGCGTCGGGTGCCATCGGTTCTCCGTTCATCTCTTGATCTCTCTTGACTTGGCTCCCACTTGGATGCATCTTAACGTCTTACCGGCAACCGGTGGCCGGTAACCGGTTACTCAGGAGTAATTATGGCTGAGAAGCACGGGTACTGCACTCTGTGCCGCTCTCGATGTGGTGCCGTCTACACCATTGAGGCAGGCGCTCTGCGGGGAGTGCGGCCCGACCCCGAGCATCCGACGGGTTCGGCGATGTGCCCGAAAGGACGGGCGGCACCAGAGATCGTGTACAGCCCGGACCGCCTGACCCAGCCGCTTCGGCGGACCACTCCTAAATCCGATCCGGACCCCGCGTGGGAGCCCATCGGCTGGGAGGAAGCACTGAGTGAGACCGCCGAAAAACTGGGGCGGATCAAGGCTCGGGATGGCGCGGAAGCTGTGGCCTTCGCCCTGACTTCGCCCAGCGCTACCCCACTGTCGGACTCCATCGACTGGATCGAGCGTTTCATCCGCCTCTTCGGCAGCCCCAACACCTGTTACTCCACTGAAGTCTGCAACTGGCACAAGGACTGGGCCCACGCCTTCACGTTCGGAAGTTCGCTGCCGACCGCGGACTTTGCCGCAACCGACCTCGCCGTGCTCTGGGGTCACAACCCCGCCAAGACGTGGCTGGCTCAGTCGGCGGCCCTCGCGCAAGCCCGAGCCGACGGAGCCCGCCTGGCGGTCATCGACCCCCGCCGCTCGACCAGCGCACTGGAAGCGGACCACTGGCTGCGGGTCCGCCCTGGTACGGACGCGGCCCTCGCCCTGGGCGTCGCCCGGCTCGTGCTGGAACGTCACGGCTACGATGACGGATTCGTTCGGGCCTGGACAAATGCTCCCCTGCTCGTTCGCCGCGACACAGGACACTTTCTGCGCGCCCAAGAGGTTGATCCGGACCTCGACGGTTACGTCGTCTGGGACACCGTTGACGACACCTGGCGGCCGTACGACACTCTCCGTGCCGCGCAGAACCCCGGCCGCTTCGCCCTGCACGGCACCCATCGAGTGCGCACACGCACCGGCACGGTCGACTGCGAGCCCGCCTTCGAGCGGTACCGCGACGCCTGCCGGCCATGGAATGTGGAGGAAACCGCCCGCACCACCGGTATCGAACCAGCAGAGCTGACCGCCTTCGCCGACGCACTCATCCGGGCACGGTCCGTGTCCTACCACGCGTGGACCGGCGTCGGGCAACACGCCAATGCCACCCAGACCGAGCGAGCCATCGCCACGCTGTACGCGCTGACCGGAAGCTACGACTCGCCCGGAGGCAACGTCATATGGCCGCGGCACGCCCTGAATCCGGCCACCGACCTGACCCAGCTCCCGCACGATCAGCGGGCCAAGACCCTCGGCATGGCGGAACACCCGCTCGGCCCTCCTGCCCAGGGCTGGATCACCGGCCGGGATCTGTGCCGCGCGATCCTGTCGCAGGACCCCTACCCAGTACGAGCCTTGGTCGGATTCGGCAGCAACCTGGTGCTCTCACAACCGGATCCGCGACGCACGGCCGCCGCTCTTCGCAACCTCGACTTCTACGTACACCTCGACCTATTCCCCAACCCCACCTCCCAGTTCGCCGACATCGTGCTTCCGGTCAACAGCCCCTGGGAACACGAGGCGATCAAGGCGGGGTTCGAGATCAGCCGGCAGGCTCAGGAACACATCCAGCTCCGGCCGCGCATGGTGGAGCCGGTGGGCCAGTCCCGCTCCGACGCCGAAGTCGTCTTCGACCTCGCACAGCGTCTGGGTATGGGCGCCGACTTTTTCAACGGCGACGTCACGGACGGCTGGAATCATCAACTGGAGCCCCTGGGGTTGACCGTCGACGAGCTCCGCCGCCATCCTCGCGGCCTCCGAGTCCCCCTCGAAACGGTCTATCGCAAGTACGCCCAGAGCGCGGAAGACGACCAGGTCACGGGGTTCGCCACCCCGACCCGACGAGTCGAGCTGTACTCGGAACGGCTCGCGCTGCACGGCTACTCCGCTGTCCCCATCCATTCCGCGCCCGGTACTGGACCCGACTCCCGCTACCCGTTCTTGCTGACATGCGCGAAGAACGGCTACTTCTGCCACAGCCAGCACCGCGGGTTGTCCTCTCTGCGTAAGCGCAGCCCGGAACCCACTGTCGACATCAGCGGGGCACTGGCGCAGCGGCGCGACATCAGCGATGGCCAGTGGGTGGCGCTGTCCACGCGCATGGGGACGATCCGCATGCGCGCACGTATCGACCACGATCTGCACGATGACGTCGTATGCGCTGAATACGGCTGGTGGCAGCAGGCTCCGGACCTGGCACTACCGAGTTTCGATCCCTATGACGAGGCCGGCAGCAACTACAACCTCCTGATAGGCGACGACGTACGCGACCCGATCAGTGGATCGGTGCCGATGAGGTCCAGCAGTTGCGACGTCCAGCCCATCGCGACGTCTCATTGGGAAGGAACCAAGGAGTTCGTCATCGTCTCCGCCGTACCGGAAGGAGCCGATGTCCTGGCCTTGAGCATGGAACCTGCCGACGGTTCGGAGCTGCCCGATTTCAGGCCGGGCCAGCACATCACCCTCGGCTTCTCCACCACCGACCCGGTAGGCGCGGAACGACCGGCACGCTGCTACTCCCTGACCGGCCCCGCGCAGGACAAGGACCGCACGTCGTACAGCATCGCCGTACGCCGCGTTCCGGACGGGCAGGTCTCCGGCCAGGTGCACGCAACCGCGCGTGAGGGCAAACGCGTGCGGCTGACGGCCCCGGCAGGACTCTTCGCCATCCCGCCCGACATCAGCCGGCCAGTCGTGCTCCTCGCCTCCGGAATCGGGATCACGCCGTTCATCGGCTACCTCGAGACACTGGCCCGCAGCGGCGGCAGCGTCCCCGAGGTCGTACTGCACTACGGCAGCCGGAATTCCACCTCACACCCGTTCCGGAACCGCATGAGCGAACTACGGGACGTCATCCCCCGGCTACGCGTCCACACCCACTACAGCCGACCGGAACCCCACGACATCCTCGGCCGCGATTGCGACCACTTCGGACGCATCAGCGCCGCCGACATCGATGCCCGGCTCATCGAACGCCGCGCCCGGTTCTACCTCTGCGGACCGGAGGCCATGCTCTCCGACATCACCGCCGGCCTTGTCCACCGAGGCGTGCCGCGCTTCGACATCTTCGCGGAAAAGTTCCACGCCGCCCCCCAGCGCGTCGACCTCCCCGACAGCGCACAGGCCACCGTCCGCTTCACCCGCGCCAACCGCCAGGTCACCTGGCGCAAAGAAGACGGCACTCTGCTGCAACTGGCAGAGAGGGAAGGGATCCGCCTGCCCAGCGGCTGCCGCTTGGGCCAGTGCGAAAGCTGCGCCATCACCGTCCTGGACGGGCACGTCGCGCATCTGGTCACCCGCCCGGAGGACCTGGCCGACGACCAGTGCCTGACCTGCCAGGCCATGCCCATGACCGACGTCACTCTCGACGCTTGACCGCTTGACCGCCTGATCGAAAGACGACGATGCTGAATATCGACGCCCAACAGACCATCAATGCGCTGCCGTTCCACGACCTCATCCCCGCGCTCCGGCAGGGCTTCGTTCACGGCGCCAACACTCCTGCCCGCCACCACCACACCGTCGACGCCGACACCGACGCCAGCATCCTGCTCATGCCCGCCTGGTCCCATCGCGAGTTCCTGGGTGTCAAACTCGTCAACGTCTTCCCCGCCAACGCCCGCCACGGCAGGCCTGCCCTGTCCTCCGCATTCGTCCTGGCCAGCGCCGCCACCGGGGAGCACCTGGCCATCATCGACGGCAATGAACTGACCCGGCGCCGCACCGTGGCGACCTCCGCTCTGGCCGCCACCTACCTCGCACGACCCGAGAGCACCACCCACCTGGTGGTCGGAACAGGGCATGTGGGCAGCCTCGTCGCCGAGGCCTATCGCAGTGTCTTCGACATCCGGACAGTGCTCGTCCACAACCGGTCCGTCAGTCACGCCCGTCGACTGGCCGACACCCTGAAGCAACAAGGGCTTGATGCCCGTGCCGTCACCGACCTGGCCGCTGCGGCAGCCGAAGCCGACATCATCAGCTGTGCCACCCTCGCCACTGAGCCCGTCATCAAGGGCGACTGGCTGCGACCCGGTACCCACCTCGATCTCATCGGCAGCTTCCGCCCCACCATGCGAGAGGCTGACGACCACTGCATACGCCGCGGCACCCTCTTCATCGACACACCACAGGCCCTGCGCGAATCCGGTGATCTGACTCAGCCCATCGACGCCGGCCTCCTCACCCCGGACGACATCGCCGGCGCCCTGCCCGACCTGTGCGCCGGCACCATCCCCGGCCGCCGCACCCAGGAAGAGATCACCGTCTTCAAAGCGGTTGGCAGCGCACTCGCCGACCTCACCGCCGCCTCGGTGGTCTACCGCTCACACGGCCCGTCCCCCCGGGCCCGCACCTGCCAGGAGCCATCATGATCGAGCAGAGGCCCAAAGGGGGCGACGACTCCGCACCTCAGCAATCGCCACGCGATGGATTCCTCGCCCGCGCCGCTACCCGCAGTGCGGTCGTGGCCGAACGGTGGTTCCCCAACACCCTCGTCTTCGCACTCCTGACCGTGGCCGTCGTGGCCATCGCGGCAATGGGCATCGGATCAGGCCCCGCAAAGGTCGCCTCTGTCTTCGGCAACGGCTTCTGGGACCTGATCCCCTTCACCATGCAGATGGCCATGGTCGCCATCGGCGGTTATGTCGTGGCCACCGCCCGCCCCATCCAGCGAGTGATCACCCGCCTGGCCCAGGTCCCCGCCACAGAGCGGGGTGCCGTGGCCATGGTCGCCGCCATCAGCCTCACCTCCGCCCTGCTGAACTGGGGATTCAGCCTCATCTTCAGCGCCCTGCTGGTCAGACGCCTGGCCGAACGCGACAATCTGCGCGTCGACTACCGGGCCGCCTCAGCGGCCGCATACCTCGGCCTGGGCGGCAGCTGGGCCCTCGGCCTCAGCTCCTCGGCCGCTCAGCTCCAGGCCAACGCGGAGAGCCTGTCGCCCTCCCTGCTGTCGATCACCGGCGTCATACCCTTCCGGGAAACCATCTTCACCTGGCAGTCCCTCGCCCTCGCAGCCGTCGTGATCGTCGTCTGCGTGTCCATCGCCTACCTCACCGCTCCACGCGGCGACAGCGTGCGCACCGCGGCCGACCTCGGCATTGACCCCAGTGACCCGGTCGAGGACGATGAGCCCCGCACCCGGCCGGGGGAGTGGCTGGAGTACAGCCCTCTGCTCACCTTCGTCGTCGCCGCCCTCGTCGCCGGATGGGCCGTGCAGGAGTTCGCCGACAAGGACCCCATCGTCGCGATCTCCGCACTCAACACCTACAACCTGCTCTTCCTGACGCTCGGCATGCTGCTGCACTGGCGCCCGCGCCGGTTCCTCGCGGCGGTGACCAAGGCGGTTCCGGCCACGGCCGGTGTGCTCATCCAGTTCCCCTTCTACGCCGGCATCGCCGCCATCATGACCCAGGCCACCAACGGCGGGGGCGACAGCCTGTCCCACTACCTGGCCTCAGCTTTCACCGGCGTCGGATCCTCGACCCTCTTCCCACTGATGATGGGCGCCTACTCCGTCATCCTGGGTTTCCTCATCCCCTCCGGCGGCGGGAAGTGGATCATCGAGGCGCCCTACGTCATGCAGGCCGCCAATGACCTCAATGTGAACCTCGGCTGGACCGTCCAGGTCTACAACGCGGCCGAAGCGCTTCCCAACCTCATCAACCCGTTCTGGATGCTCCCGCTGCTGGGCGTCCTCGGCCTCAAGGCCCGCGACATCGTCGGCTACACCTTCCTCTACCTCGTGGCCTTGCTGCCGATAGTGCTCGGCCTGCTCACCCTGCTGTCCACCACGCTGCCCTACCACCCGCCTGTCCAGCCCTAAGGCCTGTCCGGCGGATCATGCCCGGAGCCATAACCGGATGGATGTCAGGGTGACAGTGCCGTGGAAGACGTAGGCCCGTTTGTCGTACCTCGTGGCCAGGGCCCGGAAGTTCTTGAGTCGGTTGATGGTCCGCTCGACTTCGTTGCGGCGCTTGTAGAGCGCCTTGTCGAAGCTGGTGGGCCGGCCGCCCTTACTGCCGCGGCGTCGGCGGTTGGCTCGCTGGTCCCTCGGCTCGGGGATGGTGTGCGTGATGTGCCGTCGTCGCAGGTAGCGGGGGTTACGGCGAGAAGAATAGGCCTTGTCGCCCCCCAGGTGGTCCGGCCGGGTACGCGGATGGCCACCACCGGCGCGGGCGACACAGACGCATTCGAGCACCGGGATGAGCTGCGGGGCGTCGCCCCACTACTGGCCCGGCGTGATCAGCAGGGCCAAGGGGCGGCATCCGCCTTCACCGGCGAGGTGGATCTTGCAGGTCAGCCCGCCCTGTGATCGTCCGAGACCCTCGTCGGAGCGGTGCTGCCGGGGGCCTTGTCCTTTTTTCGGAACACGCGGTGCTTTCCTCCGGGCGCCAGCGGCGTGCTGGTGAGCGCGGCAGGAGGTGGAGTCCACGCTCACCATGCTCCAGTCGATCCGGCCTTCCGCATCCGCATCGGCCTGCACGCCTTGGAGGATCCGGTCCCAGGTACCGTCCGCCGACCAACGTCTGTGCCGCTCATAGACAGTCTTCCAACTGCCGAACGGGGTCGGCAGATCCCGCCACGGAACACCCGTGCGCTGACGGAAGAGAATGCCGTTGATCACCTTGCGGTGACTCGCCCAACGCCCGCCCCGCTGCCCTACCGCGGGCAGATGGGGCTTCCAGACGAGCCCACTCCGCATTCGTCAGATCACCTCGTCCCATGACCATGGAAACGGCCACGCGACCGGCACCGCTCAATCAGTGACCCGTCGGACAGGCCCTAGGTGTGCTGTTCGGGGAGGTTGGTGACGCGGCTGGCTGGGGTGTGGCCGCTGATTCCGGTGTGGGGTCGGTGGTAGTTGTACCAGTCCAGCCAGTCGGGGAACGCGGCCTGGCGTTCGGCTTCTGAGGTGTAGGGCTGCTGGTAGGCCCATTCGTCGAGCAGGGTGCG
>NZ_JAGGLR010000050.1 GCF_017874715.1 Streptomyces iranensis
GCTACCGGCTCGGCCCCGGCCAGGCATGTCAGCGTTTTGTTCCGTTCCCGCGGCGCCAGCAACCCCGTGAGGTACTGACGAAAACCCCGACGCTGAGCCAGGGAGTCGAACAGATCATCAAAGCCGGCGGCGTACTGCTCCAGCGGTCCCGGAGCCGGCGGACACGGACGACGAGCGGTCATCACACACCCCTGCTCGCCCTTCTACTGCGGTCCCGACCCGATGTCAACAAACCACCGCTATGAACGCGATGCCCGCGGCGGAACGCCCGAAGGTGTACCAGATCCGCAACTTCCTGCGCCGTCTGCTGCTGGACCTGTGGGACGGGCCAGCGGCCACCGAACTTTCAGTGACCGCTCCTCTGGAAGTTCTCACCAGCACCCTGCGTAGCCGGTCAACACTCGGGCTCATCCTGGCCTTCCCCGCCGCCCCGTTTGTCCTCGGTCTCGCCTCCGACGATCTCTACGCCTTCGTCGAGTACACGCGCAGACAGCCCACCCACGCTGTGCGCCTGCGTCGGCTGCGGCACACCACCGCGCCACACCCGGTGTGGCAGGTCAACCCACACGAAGACCCCGACGCCTACACGCTGACGTTCGGACTGCCAGAACAGGTCGAGGCCTGGATCCTCGATCAGGAGGCAGGCGTACCCTCACGCACCCGCTGGGTGAAGCAGAGCATGCTATCGGCCATGACGGTGTACTGGATGGACGGCGACCACGCACACACCTTCCAGCTCCGCTACGAGCCCACAGCGTTCCGCAGCGATCTGCACTACTCACCGCTCTCACCTCCAGGCTGACGCAGCTGTCGATGCTCAGCTGCCACGTTCACCGCGCCGGTCCGCCTGCTTGCGGCGGCCGGGTGGGGCGGGGGAGGGGCCGCGTAGAGTGCCAGGCTTCGCCTGGCATGGCGAACGCGCTGAGCACTCCACGGTCAGCGCGCCCAGTCCACGGCTGCAGCCTGGGCGGGTGTGTGGGTGGGGATGGCCGATCACCGTGTCAGGCGAGCGGGTCGAGAGCCGGTTGTCGATGTCGTCGCAGAGACGACCGCTATGGAGCCGGTCGCGGTCAACTGGCCGTTCTTGGGCCGCACGACCCGGGAGCCATCGGCCCCGACCGCAAGGTGGCTGGCCTGCTCAAGATCGGCGATAACACCGTCACTGTCGTTCAGCGGTCAGAGCCCGCAGCCTGCTGGTCTGCCGGCTTGTCCTGTGCGGCAGCTCCCGCAGCCTCTGCGGCGGTGTAGAAGACGGACGCGCCCTGCTTGGTGCGCTGGGCCTGGTTCTTGGCCACGAGGTTTTCGAGTGTGGTGCGCACGACGGTGGTCTTGACGTTGCGCTCGGGGTGCTGCTCGTCGAGCGCGGCCGTGATTTCGGCTGCTGAGCGCGGCTCGCTCTGGCCTGTCAGGTGCTCGCGGACCAGGTCGACGAGGGTGGGCTGGGCCGATGGTACGGCGGATGCCTCGGGCGCGTTCTTCTTGCGGGACTGCTTGCGGGCTGGCGTGGTGGACTTCTTGGCCTGCGGCTGCTTGTCGGCCTTCGACGCGGCAGTCTTCTTCTTGCGGGGCGCGCGCACTGCTGTGGTGGAATCTTGCGACGGACTGTCTGCCAGATCTTCAGTGCGCCCGCCGACTGGCCCGCTGCTTCTGGCGTGGCGTCCCGGCGGCCGGACAACGGGTGTACGACGATGACGACTTCGAACTCGCGGCCCTGTAGCCGGTTCGCGGTGTCCACCGCCACGCCCGGCGGGCCGGGGCCGCCTGTCCGGGCGAGCGCGGACCAGGCCAGCCCGGGCGCGGTGGGCGACGCCGATGGCGTCCAGGGGTCGGCCGCTCTGGTGGCGCTCGCAGGTGGCGACCGCACCGCGTTCCAGCAGCCGGTCGGCTAGGTCGGCGGCGGTCTGGAGGGTCTCGGTGCCGGCGGCGCAGTTCGTGCAGGGCCCAGCCAGTGGTGAACAACTGCGCGAGGGTCTCGTCCAGGATCGCCGGCTGAACGTGGCGGCGCGGGCGGTGGCCCACTTGGCGGCGGTGCCAAGGCGAGGGACGCCATGAACTTCTCCGCGGGTGTCAATGACTTCGCCGCACGGGTGCCTGCTTCAGCGAAGTCCGGTTGCTGTCATCGCCTCAGAGGGAGCAGTAGAGGCGGGGCTACCGCTTCCGCTTCGGAGTGCTTTTTGCGCCGCGTGGTGGCCGCTTGGCGTTCGGGTGGATCGCGCGTTGAAGGTTTGATGCGGGCTGCAAGGACTGCAAGGTGGCCGTCAGCGTGGCGTCGAGCGGCCCGGTGTATCCGTCGTAGAACGGCCCGATGAGATCGCGGGTCGGTTCGTCGTACAGGAAGAGGACACCTCGTTGCAGGCCGAGCTGGTACTTCTTGGCCCGCACGTAGTCACGGAAGGTCTTCTTGGCGTCCTCGGGGGCCTGTCCTGCGGGGCGGGTGGCCCACACGAAGAGCCATCCTTCGGCCGGGTCAACGCTGGCTGTGACAGGCACCGTCATGCTGCGGCCACGGCCGTGGGGGTCCGGGTGGTTGAGGAGCTGATCACCGTGGCGCGCGAACTTGTGCTGGACGGACGTTGCCAGAGACAGCAACGTCGCGCCGATACTGAGCCATCCGGTGACCTTCCGTGACTGCAATTCGTCGATGAGAGAGGCAAGTGGCGAGGGCACCATCGCCGGTTTGGGCACGGACTCAGGGCCCGTGTCGGCACGTTGTTTGGCGTAGAACCACTGGTCGAGCGCGTCGGTCCGGCTGGTCAGGAAGACCGGGTTCTGTGCGCGGTAGCGGCGCAGCTCGGCTGTAGTCGGCTCGGGCAGGAACGAGAAGGCTGCACACACCTGCGCTGGGTCGGGCTCGACCCACAGGCCCTTTTCGAAGAAGTACAGGAACAGGTCCAACTCGTCCGCGGCGCGGAACATGACGGTGACATCGGGGTTGCGGCGTCGGCGCAGGTAAAGGAGGAACTCGGCCGGGCGCGCGACGAGCTCGGTGATCAGCTCGAGGTCGTGCAGGGACACTGTCCAGGGAATGTTGTCGGGGGAGAGCAGGCCGGCCCGTACCAGCTCTGCGGTCGCTGTCAGGACGGTCGAGAGGTCGTCGAGGCTGACGGCGATGGTGTGGATCTCGCAGATTTGGCTGAGGTCGACCCAGCCTTCGTCCTCGATGCGTAGGCCACCGTCCCGCTGGATTACATCCCGCATGCGGCCGGACTGCTCGGCCGCTTTCGTGATGATGCCGGTCAGGTCAGTGCGGATCCGTTTCGTCTTCCCTCCGCGGGACGCGGCGCTCAACGCGACGGCCTTGTCCTCCACGATGACGGCAACCTCGTCCAGGACGATGAGGTGGTCGCCCTCCACGCGCTTGGTGTACTTCGCCGGATCAGCAGTGTCGGCTTCCCGGTCGTTCGCGGGCAGGTAGTACTCGAAAGCGTCCCGGAAGCGGCCTCCGGGAAGTACGCGGGCCAGCGCGTCGCGCGTGCGGGACTCGAGAAGGTTCCCGCGGTGCTTGGCGTACCGGTCCCATGCGGGCTGCGACGTCTTCAGATGCTCTTCGAGGTTCTCCCGGACGGCGAACACGCTCAGTACCGGGTGCGGCAGCATGAGGCGCCCGCTGTCGCCGACGATGAGCGGCCGGGTACGCATCGGGTTCTTGCCGGTCGTGAACGCGTCGATGACGTCCGCAGGATCAGCCGTCCCGAGGTCGAGGCGGAACCGTTCGACAACGGCTCTGACACGTTCCATAGCGATGCCTGTGTGCGCGACGATGTCGTCGATGGCGACCGTGGCATGCTCGGCGCCGGGCTCGAACATCGACATGAGACTCGACCTGGCGAGGTCCATCAGTCTGTCGTCCGCCTGGCCCTTCTCCGTCGCGGCCATCGCGCCCAGAACTGCGTCGCCCATGGCTTCGAGGCGGTCGTTCAGGCCAGCGTGTTGCAGGTGGTGGCATGCGTCGAGGACAGCCAGGGCGTCGGTCGCGTCGAAGCCGAGCTGGTCGTTCAGTGCCGCGCGGACGCTCGGGTTGCCACCGAGGAGGGCCAGGTTGGTCGTCTTGACCATCTCCGGGTAGGACGAGTTGCGCAGCCACACCTCAGAGCCCCGAATGAGTAAGGACACGAGCGCGAGCTTGTCGGACGGGTCAACGGCAGCGAAGGACCGTAGCTGTGCGAGATGGAGGATCTTGCCAAGCTCGTCCTTCGCCTCCGAGACGAAGTGGCTCATCTGCTGAAACTCGACTGCGCGGGCATCAGCCGTCGCCGTCCCTTGCCGGGCGGCGAGAGCAACCAGCGCCAGCAGTTCCAGGTACGCGGCGTCCGCCTCCGCAGTGACGGGTATCTCGCCTTCCGGCGCCCACGGCAGAAATGCCTGGCGAGCCACCTCGATGAGCCGGATCGCATCGAACCGCCGCAGCTTCGCGACGAACTCCTCGACCGCCTCGTCGAACGCGGCCTCTACCTTCGCTGCAGGATCATCGCTGGCGACCGTGGCCATCAGCGCCGTCAACGCGGCCATGGAATCCGCCATCACTTGTGCGTGCGGATCGAACGTCGGCGTTGCCGAGCCGACACGGCGCTTCCTCTTGTGGCGGGCATTGCGCCGCTTCGATCGGGAACTCATGGTCTGATCTCACCATATGTCTGGATCGATTGGGTAACGGTTTGTGTCCGTTTTGATCAGCCGGTGTCGCCACACGCACCCTGGCCACCTCTGTTGCCCGCTGCCGCGTCCCCACCCGTCAACGCGGCCAAGGCCGAAGGTCGCTGCCGGATCTCTCGACGCCACACTCCTCGGCCAAGCCCCAGCCGCCCCGATCGAGTGCGTGCCGCAGACTGGGTACCCCGCGTGCCAGCTCCTGCGCCGCAGCGGGACAATCGGACCGGTCTCACATCTGACTTATTCGTGGACAGGGTCGAACTCGCCGAACTGTCGCAAAAATTCTTCCGCCGCTTCTGCAATCACCTGCACTGGGTCCGCGACACGGCGAAAATCGAACCACTCGCCACTAATCCGCCGCTGGCCGAACCGGTCATGCAGATGGCGTTCCAGCGGAAAGCCCCCACGAGCACTCCAACGCAGAACTAGGGGAGATGCAGACCCCCTCTGGAGCGACTTTATCCGGCTCTCGACCTCCGTGGCCACGCCGATCTTCACGGCCTTCGGGCTGTCCTTCGAGGACACGACGTACACCCAACGGCTATCGAGTGTTGGCTGCTTGGGAATGCGAGGACCCACGCGCATCGCAGCATCCATGCGCTCCTCCATTTCCTCGAACTCGCGGTCCTTCTTATCGTTGATCTCTGTCGCTACTGCGTCGAGAACGTCACGGGCCTCCTGGGCAGTAACGGCACCAGAGGCGATCAGGTCCAAGATCTCGATGACCGCAGGGATATCGATGTCCGTGCCATAACTGGGCGCCTCCCGGCGTACCTCACTGCCGTGGAACAGCCCCCAGTTCAGCGAGACGCCTCGGATCGAGTACCCCCCAATTTTCAGATCCACGGTGAAGGTCTGAGCCACAAAGAATGTCCTCTCGTTGACGTGCACCGCCAGGGAACGCTGAAGTCTGCCAGGGACCACTGACACACGGAGCAGGCAGGCGACACCGCGGATGCCGGACGACACCACTGCCGGCGCGAAGCTGCGGCACTGGTGCGGGCTCTGCCGCTCCCCGGGGGCGCCAAGCGGGTCCCTGGCACTGGTCGGCGACCCAACTCCATGCCCAAGGACACCGAACACCCTTGACGCGGTAGACGTCTTCGCCGTTGTACAGGACTGGGCGGACCTTCGTTCCGCAGCAGGAAGCTGCCCTCACCACGCCACACAGCCGCCTGTGGTCCTCGCTGTCGTTGCAGATCGCAACCGATTAGCTGGCCTTGCGTCAGTGCGGCTCCCTCTTGTTCAGCTGCGCTACGGGGCGGGTACGGTCCGGACCGCCGATGTCGTCAGGCCGTTCCCTCGGCGACCGTCGCTGTGACCTCGGCCCCGGGGTAGCGCTCTTCCAGCTCTTTGACCAGGGACTGCACCCGACGGACCGTCTCGATGGGACTGAGCGCTTGCAGCGACGGAAGCTCCGGCACCTGCTCCTTGCCCTTGGTCCAGCGCCCCTCGATGACGAGATCCGGACCGATGATGTGTCGCCCCTGCTCGTGGGCCTCGCGCACCGCGCATGCCGGTGGTGGTGTTCGCGTCACGGTCAGGCGCAACGTGCGGCCGGCGTACGGCCCCTCCCGGACCGGCTTCGGCACTGCCGGAGGGGCTTTGCGGGGCTCAAGCGGGTGTCGGCCGATCGGCCACCGCCGCGGCCCGTCACGCTCGAGGTCGAATTCCGGCAGGTACGGCCGGTCCGTGGCCGGGTTGATGGTGTTGCGGGCCTGCGCTTTCCACCGCTCGTACGTGCGGTGAGGCAGCGCACGCTCATTCGGAGCTTCCACTAACTCGAGGCCGTAGACGGTGTGAATGACACGTTTGGGAGACAATCCGAGCTTCACCGCGTACCTGTACATGATCGAAAAGGTCTCAGCGCGCAGCCGCACGCTGTCCGGCTTCTTGCCGTGGGGAGTGGGAAGGGCGAGTGAGACCAGCCAGATCGAGCTGCGGGGCGCTTCCTGACTCGCCTCGGCCGTCATCTTGATCCGACGGACCAGCTCAAGGTCATCGGTAACGCCCGCACGCGGGCTCTCTCGCCCGCGCACTTCGCTCTCTCCTGCCGCACCGCAGCGGCGTATCCTTCCCATCCCTATTCGATGGTTGCTCACCACGAGAGCGCCGATACCTCGATCATGCCTTGACTGCCCCACCCGCCGGTCTCCACGGGCGGGGCGCATCGTTGCAAGGCCCTCTTCACCACCCAGCCTTACGCCAGGCTCCTCTGGCCGCAACATCGAAGGCGTTCGTGCGGCTTGGCGTCTTGGAAAGGAAGACAGAAAGCGCCGAGCGCCATGGAAAGCGCCCGGACCGGCCATGCAAGTACTCCCGGTGCCCGGGCGAGGCGTGCGCTGTGGCTGTGGTCGCCAGCATCACGACGCTACGCATGGGTCATGAGAGTCCCACGGCAGCTCAAGTTGCTGGGGGAGCCGGGACAAGGTCAGCAGGAGGTCGTCACGGCGAAACTCGATGCCTGCTGCCAGCAAGGTACGCACGTGTTTGTCGAGTGCATCGAGGAGGTTGTCCGGCAGACCGACCGCGACGGGAATCTGCCAGGCGCCCTTGAGTAGAGCGTTGAGCTCGTGTTCTTGCACTTGCAGGTGGACATGGATCGACCAGGGTTCTACGACCTTCATCGGTCCGCGAACGGAGCAGCCGCGCTTGCCCAGGAGCCGGTTCCCTGCGAGCTGGAGTGCGCGCAACACTGCCATTTCCGAGATGGCGGTGACCAGCACTGCACGGTCCATCTGATCCATACTTCCCCATCCCCTGCTTGTCCTGATCATTGTCCGTGAATGCGTGCGGCTCGCTCTCGCTTTTCGGCCTGGCACAGCAGTTGCTCCTGCTACACGCGGCTTGCTACTGCGACGGTTCGCAGTGCAGAGGGCCCGTTACGATGACGCCGAGACACCTTCATTCCTTCGTTCGTCTGCGGTTGTTGTGCTCACGAAGTATTGCCGCTAAGGCCCGGTAGTCGACGCGGATGGCCGTCTTCAGGTGAGACGGCGGTGCTTGGCCTGCGGTTGTGCAAAAGACCTCACCATCGATCACATACAGCACCAGTCGGCGGGAGGCAGGCACAACATTGAGAACCTGCGCACGCTGTGCCTCCCCTGCAACAGCCGCAGCGGGCCGGGTCTCTACCAAGTCGATAAGCCGTGTGGGAACAATGGAAATTCCCGCTGGCATGGTTACTGCCGTTGTTGCCGTGATGTCGTCAAGGTGAGGCCGGTTTCGGCGAGACATCCGTCGACGAGGTTGCTGCGGTACTGGATCTGGCGGAGACCGTGCCGAAGCGCGCTCATGAGGTGGTCGGGGTCGGTGAAGGCGGTGTTGGCCTGGCTGCTGCGTCGCAGCAGTGACCAGATGCCTTCGACGGGGTTGAGGTCGGGCGCATAGGACGGCAGGAAATAGCAGGTGATCCAGTCGTGTGTGTCGATGAACTCCCGCAGCCGGCGGTCTCTGTGGACGTTCAGGTTGTCCCACACAAGGACGATCGGCGCGCCGAGTTGCTGGTGGGCGCCGATGAGCAGGTCGCGGTAGTCGGTCCAGGTGAAACTGCGTCTGCCGCCGCGCTTGTGGTCGACGTGCCGTTTGGGCCGGTAGATCAGTAGATCAAGCGTGAGCGTTCGCCCTGCTTGTAGCAGGCCAGGGCGGCGATGGAGAAACGGCGCTGGGAGCGTCCCCGCACCCGGATCACGGGCGTGTGGCCGCGCCTGGCCCAGGTGCGGGCGGTGGGCGGCGTCATCGAGAAGCCGGCCTCGTCTTCGAAGCACAGCCAGGCCCCGAGCGCCGCCACGGCGTTTCCACCTGGAGCCATGTCTCCTTCACCCACCCGGTGACGGCTTCCTCGTCGCGCTCGGTCGCGCGGCGGGCGGGGACCTGGTGGCTGAAGTCGTGCCGGTGCAGCATCTGCGCGATGGCCGACAGCGTCATGCTCTTGTGGAACCGGCGCCCGATCAGGGTCCTGATCCGCGCCAGCGTCCAGGTCTGGTCCGGCCAGCCGTGCGCTACTGGCCCCCTGGCCAGCTCCTGCTCGAGCACCGCGAACAGTGCCTCACTCAGCTTGGGCCTGGACGCCTGCCCCTTCGATTCCAGGGCCGGTGTTCCGCCGTGCTGCCATGCCTGGTGCCACCGCTGTACCGACCGTACGCTGACACGTAACTCCCTGGCGATCGTGGCATTGTCGTCTCCCCAGGCGAACAACTCGGCCGCCTGCATCCGGATGTGCTCGCGAAACGCCCGTCGCTCCGCGGTCAGCCCGCCCCCTTGCGGATACCTCATGTGACCGGCCTACTGCGCCCCCCAGCTTGTCGACCCCCACGACATCACGCCAGCAAGGTCAGTAGATGCTGTCCCGTATCGAACGCATCCAGCGCCGCTGCGATGTCGACGACTTCGTCGTCGCCGAGGCCCTCCTCGTCTCGCCCCTCGTGCTGCTGCGGGGGCCGAGCTGCCTGTGACGAGGTCCGTCCAGCACCGCTGACCAAGCACACCCGCCACCGAGATAGGAACCGCATTCCTTGCAGCGACATTCTGCGATGCACCCTGCCCCTGCGACGGGTCTCCCCTCCAGCAAGGCCGAAGCTGCCCTTCCGCGTCTCTACCGACCCGAGGAGATCGCCGAGGCTCTCGGCTGCTCCGCCTGGTGGGTCAAGGACCGAGCGCGACGCCGCTTGATTCCACACACGCGAGTCGGCCGTGCTTACCGCTTCACGGTCGGCCATCTCGCCGAGATCGTCCGCCTGTACGAGGAGCGGCCCGTGCGGTCTCCGCAAGGCGTCACAGCAGTGGCTGCTCCGGCATCGACGCCGGCCAGCCAGGCGTCCCCGCAACCTCGTCGGACGGGCGGCGCCTCAGCGCCGCGCCTACGTGCCCGGCCGCCGCGTCGGATGCAGTACGAGACAGTCGCGTAGCGCGCCACCAACCCAAGCGGAACAGGAGGAGGAAGCGGGACTTGGGTTTCGCGGAGAAGCGCGGGAACTACTGGCGGGGCCGGTACAAGACCGCGCCCGGCAAGCACCTCACGGTCGTCGACGACAGCGGCAAGGCGATCAAGTTCGCCACCAAGGGCGAGGCACAGCGCGCCGCGAGCGAGGCAGAGAACACGTACCGGCGCGGCGACTGGCGCGACCCGGCACTCGGCCAGGAGACCTTCGGCGAATACGCGAACCGTTGGTACGAGGCCCAGGACCTGGCCGCCTCGACCATGCAGAACTATAAGCGCCACATCGAGGAGCACTTGCTCCCCGAGTTCGAGGACAAGGCGCCCGTCGGCATCCTGCGCACGGACGTCGACCTGTGGGAGAAGAAGGAGAAGACCGCCTACGCGGCCTCCAGCGTCAAGACCTGGCGCTCGACCCTCCACCTGATCTTTGAGGACGCGATCGACGAGGGCCTGCTCACCTCCAACCCGGCGGCCAGGCGCCGTGGGCGCGGCAAGCGCACCGGCCGCTCCCGAGACCGCGGTCCGGAGAAGGTGATCACCGATGCCCTCGGCATCCTGCTGACCGCGGAGCGGGCCGCTCTCCTGTCGGGTCGCGACGACGAGTTCGTCGCCGTGGTCCTCAAGGGGTACACGGGCATGCGCTGGGGCGAGATCGTTGGCCTTGAGACTGAGTTCGTGCGTCCCGGGTCCTTCCGTGTCGAGTGGCAACTGTACGAACTCGACTCGGGCGAACTGGTGCGCTGCCCGCCCAAGGACGACAGCTACCGCACCCTTGACTCGATGGCCTGGCTGTCGGCGCTGGTCGCCGACCACATCGCCCGTACGAAACCCACGCCGTGCCGTGCCATGGCAAGACGTACGTCTTCCGGGGGCAAGGCGCGGCTCGCGCCGGTGGTCACCAGGGCGCGAAGCTCGCTGACGTCGCGCGCCGTGCCGGTGTCTCCACGGGCACAGTGTCCAACGTCCTCAACCGCCCCGACCGCGTTACCGAAGTCACGCGAGCAAAAGGGCGGAGCAGGCCATCGCGGACCTCGGGTTCGTGCGGGGCGGCGTCGTGCCGGAGCATGCCGCCCACTGGCGCAGGAACGGTTTTGCGACCTGGCTCTTCACCCCGGCGGTCTCCGGCTGGTACCCGAAGAAGGCGCCGCAGGAGCGACGACCCGTGCCCTTGCTCGGCGAACCGTGGCCCGGCGTGCCAGCCCGAGGGCGCGGCGCCAGTGAGCGGGCCGATGCCTGCTGGCTCCCGATCGCCAAGGGCCTCACCCCTCACGGCCTTCGCCACACCCACCGGACCGCAATGGAGGACCTTGGTACGGAGAAGGTGCTCATGGACGAACGCATGGGCCACATCGACGGCTCCATCTCCGCGCGCTACGCCCACGTCACCCCCGGCATGCGCAAACGACTCATACTCGGGTTGACCGAGCAGTGGGAGACAGCGCTCGACGCACGTTTGGCGATGAGTACCACATCACCAGTACGCGTACTGGGCGATCTCCTGCGGGCACGAAGCGAGTCATGTATGACTGTGAAGCCTTACCAATGAACGCCATTGGTCCCTGTCCGTCCTCCGTGCCCTGAGGCCGTACTCAGCACAACAACGTCAGCTAGCCCGCTCTCTGGTCTGTCGGTGCCCGGCGGGTTGCCCCTGGAGGTGGTCGACCCGCCCGCTCCCTGGGTACTAGGTGTGCCCGGTTGCTCGGACTGCTTACGCCGCCGAGTGGAACCGGGAACGAAATCACAGGCGGTGTCAGCGAGACGGGGACTCGGTGCTCACCGAGCTTGGTATCGGCCTCGGCCTCCGTCGCCTCTCCGCGCGGCCGCAGTCTTCCCCAGACAGCCGCCTACTGCCACGACGAATGAGCCAGGCTTCCACTGCTACTGGATCGGTCACCTTCACCACCGATCCCCGGCCCACCTGAGCCGCCCGGCGCCGATGACGCGGCACAGCCCAGCACGCCACCAGCTCTCCATCGGTGAGGACGTCACCACTTCGCCGCGTGTTTTGGGCGGGTACAGGCGAATTGACGTGACACGTGCGTCTCACTAATGTGGGTCCTCGATCAGATATCAGAGTTCGCTGATAGGTGCGATGGCTGTGCTGTTGACGACGGGCCAGGCGGCGGAAGAGCTCGGCTGTGCCATCACCACCTTCCGGCGGCTCATCCGCGCAGGCCTCCTGCCCGGCCTGTCGCAGCGAGGCGTCCGCGTGATGGTGCCCTATGAGGCTGTTCAGGCGCTACGCGACCGCCACAGAGCACCGCTGGAACGTCTTGACGCGCCTGAAATCGCGGTGCTGCGCGTCGATACCGCCCAACCCGCACAGGAACCGGACCGGGCCTGGATCGGCTTCTCCGCTCAGCTGCCGCCCGGCGACCTCCTCAAAGCACTGCGTGGCTGGTGGCGATGCGATGCCGCGAGCGTGGCGGCCGGGGGAGTGCTGCCCGTGACGCTCTCCGGCTACGTCATCGCTGTCCTGACCCGCCTCGACCGCTGGGAAAAGAACACCCAGGGCCGACGCGCATTTCCCGACGCCGTCCTGGCTGGCCATGTCACCGACCTGGTAACCCCCGCCACCGAACTGGCTGCCCCAACGGCAGCAGAACGCACCCTCGCCGGCCAGCTACTGGGTACACGCCTGGACTCCCACTCAGGTGGCGCCGTCGCCTATGTCACCACCAACACCGCCACCGTCAACCGACCCGCACCGCCCAAGGACCGTGATGGACGCCAAGACCTACAACGCTGCCCTCAGCGAGCTGCGCACCCTGCGGGACGAGATCAAACGAGCGAAGGCAGCGCTGGCCAAACTTGAAGCCGAGCGCGACAAGCACATCACCGCCATGACTGCCTACGCCAAAGCCAAGGCAGAACGCATCGGCCCCGCCGCCGGACTGGGCCTCGCCGAAGTCGTCGCGATCGCACCCACCCTCGCACCAGCGAGTCTCACCGCCTCACCGGAACAGGCCGAACCAGCCGCCACCGCACCTAACGCTCCCGACAGCGGCCCCGACGCAGCCTCTCCACAACCGGCCGACGAAGCACCAGGCGCGCCGACCCCCGCCATCTCCAGCCGCCCCCAGCAAGCAGCCGCCACATCGACCCCGCTGCTACCGCCGACGAGGGCCAGTGCTCTGTCGTCCATCCCGGAAGGACCGCAAGGAGACACCTGGTTCACCCACACCCCGAACCTGGCCTCCACACGGCCGAACTTCACCCAGCAGGCACGCTCCACAGTCTTCCTTGACGCCGCCACCGGAACCCTGGTCTACCGCGACCGCACCCTGCGCCTGGACCTGAGCACCGCCTCAGCCGGGGAAATCCTCACCGCCGTCTTCCACACGATCCCCGAGGGTGTGGAGCGGATCTACATCACCGCCGGCGACCCCTGGCACCGCCACGCCGACCAATACCCCTACCTCAAAGACGCAGTCGCCGCCTGGCTCAACGCCCCCACCCCCGGCTGGCGAACCGACACCGGCCGCGGCCGCGACCGCATGGCCGGCCACTTCGTCCACCCCCGCAACCCCGTAGGCCGCTACCAACGCGAAGGCGGCGAGCACCACGTGGAGATCCGCTCCGTGGGGGAGTGGTTCGACGTCGACGGAGCCGACCCCGCCATCGTCCGGGACGCCTTCGTCCTGCTGTGGAAGACCCTCCGCTCCCACTGGCCCGACGCCGTCATCATGGGTTCCCCCTCCCAGACTGGCCGGGACCTGTGGACCCGCACCATCCCCACCCGCGGTCAGTTCGCCGACGGCTATCCCGTCCTGTCTGAAGAGCTCCGCGGTCTCCTCCACGCCACCGCAGGCCAAGGCCGCACCGAACTCCTCACCCCTCCCGACGTACCCGACCAGCTCCCCGCACTCGTTGAGTACGACCGCACCTTCGCCTACGCCAAACACACCTGGAAATCCGCCGTCGGTACCCCCCGCCGCATCACCGCGGCCGCCTTCGCCTCCTGGAGCGAGAAGGAACAGACCAAAGCCCTCTTCGGCTGCGGCCACTGGCACGTCCGCGTCACCGTCCCCCACGACTGGAACCACGTCGGCATCCTGCCCGCACCAGCCCCCGGCGACCGCGCCTGGCACTACCCCAAAACCCCCGGCACCATCTTCACCACCTGGGCCGGCGGCCCCGAAATCTACACCGCCCTCACCAACCCGCTCACCCCCTGGAAGATTGAAATCCTCGACGGCATCCTCTGGGACGACGGCAAACCCCTGGACGACTGGTCGAAAAAACTCAAAGACTGCTGGACCCGCCTCACCACCCAAGCCACCATGCACGGCCACGAAAACCAGCGCACAGCCGCCCACCTCGCCTCCCGCGCGGTGCGCGCCATCCTCCTCTACGGCATCGGCTCCTTCGCCCAGCGCCCCCGCATTGTCACCGGCACCACCCCCCGCACCCTGGAACGCGACGTCCCCGCGGACGCCGAAATCATCGGCTTCGACGACCAGACCATCACCTGGCAACGCCCTACCGGCTTCGCCCGCGACCCCCATGCCCACCCCGAATGGGCCGCGGGAATCTGGTCCGCCGCCCGCGCCGCCCTCCTCTCCCAGCGCATGCGCGAAGACAACACCTACGTCGGAGCCCTCCACGCCCCACCCGGCACCGTCATCGCCTTCCGTACCGACGCCCTCTACCTCACCGCACCCCAGAACTGGCCCTACCACGGCCAGCCGGGCGACTACCTGCACAAAGGCCACCTCACCGGCCCCACCCCCGCCCCCGCAACCGAGGAAGACCTGCTCGCCCTGCGCGACGCAGGCCGTACTGCCCTCGCCCAGACCTCCAGCGAGGCCTGATGCCGCCCCGCAACCGCCGCCCGGCAGCACGCGAGCTGAACGAAGCCGCCCGTCTGACCGAACAACTCCGCGCCGCCGGCTACACCAAACGCGACATCGCCCGCATCATCGACCGTGACCCCTCCCTTGTTTCGCAGTTTTACACCCGCCACAAAGGCGCCGCCTTCGTCCCCGCCCTTCAGCACGTCCTCCAAGCCGTCCAGACCGCCGGTATCACCGACATCGACGAACTCGCCGCCCTCGCCGCCCCACGCATCACGCGTCGCACCACCGCCGTCGGCACCCGCGCTCGAGTCCGCACCAAAGCCGTCCTCATCACCCCCACCGGCACCGGCACCGGCCGCGTCGCCGCCGCCGCCATCGCCTCCGGCTCCACCCGACTACGCCCCCTGATCGCCGAAGCCGCTCGCCGCGACCTCCGCCTGGCCTTCACCGTCCGCATGCCGAAAACCGGCTACGTCCACCCCTCCGGCAGCCGCACCGACTCACCCGGCATCCGCCGTGCCGTCATCCAGCGCGCCGACCACACCGAGGAACGCTCCTATGGCGCAGCCACCACTGGTGGCTTCGACGCCGCAGACTTCGCCCGCCGGGTGGATGCTGCCGCTGGCGATGTCACTGCTGCCGTCCACCAGTGGCTCGTCGAAACCGGCCGCATCCATGAAGGCGCTCACATCTCTCACTTGGAGATCCGTACCTGGCGTCCTCGCTGATGGACCGCACGACACCGGAATTGCCGCTCAGCGCTGGCTGCCTTGTTGGGCGTGGCCAGCCACGCCCAACGCTCGGCCAGGATGGGCATCGTCGACCGAGTTACTGAACTTCCGGCTCCTGATGCACATGATCAAGATCGACGAACACGGGCACTACGCCGACCCCCGACGGCCGGATCAGCACGGTCCGCTTCGCCCAGGCCCCCAGGTTGCACCCGCAGCGCCCGCCGTCCGGTCCCTGGACCACGCCAGTGGTATGGACGTCCGTCTGGCCTACATCGCTGTCACTTGCGTGGGCCGCCTTCTCGACCGCGGCGGTCGGCCCTCGATCGTTACGTTTCCTGACAGCTTTCGCTGAGGTAACCGCCGGTGCAGCTCCCGCCCACGCCCGGCGAGGGACGACTTGCCGCTGATGCCCACACAGCGTCGGTGCCCGGCGTCGATCTCGTGCAAGCCGTCCGGAGGCTGATGTCAGTGCTGTGGGGAAGAATCAGCAGTGATGGAGGGAGGCGAGCATGTCTGCGATGCACGATGATTCTGACCTGCGTTTACCTGCTCCGAGTGGCTGCCGGTGGTGCGGGGTGGACGAGCGTGAGCACATGCAGCGGTGGAAGCCCCCGGTGGGCTGGCACAAGTGGGAGCCGCCGACGCTGGAGCAGCGTAAAGAGCGGATGAAGGCACGCCGACGCCGTCCCGGTGCGCCGAGGCCCGGGACAGGGCAGGCATTAATGGCCAGCTTTATGCTGCTAGCATCCTGAGCTGTTCGAAGACGGTTCGCAGCTGCTCGGGCACATCATTGGGGTCCTCGAGTGCCATGGCGAGCTCATACATCATCTCCGGCTTGCCGCCCGGACCTTCAGGACTCTGCTGCTGCAGGAGTTCCTGAACGCGTGCGCTGAACTTGCCCGTTCCGCGCTGTGCAGCGAAGTCAGCGGCCGTCCAGTCAGCGTCGGTGCGCCTCCAGATTTTGTTGGCCACTTTGGCCCAGAGCGTGTCGGGGAAGATCTCCTCCAGCTCGTTGAACTGCTCGGTGCCTGCCTGACCCGGCTCGGGTTCGCCGATGAACTTCACGAAGTCGGGTGCCGCGTGGCCGAAGAACTCGGTCAGTTTGGCGGGCTTGAAGATGCTCTTACGGACGTTGCGGCTGTCGGCGTCGACGACCAGCATCATCGTCCGGCCGTGCTGGGCGAGGTAGCGGGCCAAGTGGAGGGCGCCCTCGTTGTTGAAGCACGCCCACAGCGCGATGCCGGCTGCTTGAAGGGAGATCCCCTCGCACAGGCGGAACAGCAGAGGGAAGGCGCGCTGCTCGGTTTCCCCCTCCACGGCCAGGAAACAGCGTTCGTGCAGCAGAACGGAGTTGCGCAGACCAACCGCTGCGGCGATCCGGCTCAAGTGCAGGTCGATGTCTACTCCGACCACCCCGGCGCCCAGACGTTCGACGGTGGTGCGGTGATCGTGCAGCTTGAGGTGGACCACGTCGGAGATGTCGACGCCGTCGATGAGGTTCATCGAGTGGGTGGCGACTATGACGTTCACATGCGGCAACGCGCTCTGCTCCCGGATGAGCTGCATGATCTTGCGCTGGTGGTGATAGTCGAGGTGAGTATCGGGCTCGTCGTAGACGACGATGTTCTGCACCGGGGGCGGTTCAACGTCGGCGTCGCCGGTGGCGCCAGAAGAGGGGTCGCTGCTCTCCTCGTCGGCCAGCAGTTCGCTGGTCCACTCCCAGACAGCCAGCGAGACCCGGCGGTTACGGCCCAGGCCGGAGCGCTCCAGCCCCATGACTTCCCCGGCAGTGCGGGACATACGCAGCGGTGCCGAGCGGAAACCTTGCCCGAAGGAGATCTCCGGCTCTACGAACACCTCTTCCAGGTCCGGGCAGCGGGTGCCGATGTGGTCGCACAGTGACTTGGCATCGATACGCAGCCGCTCCTTGACGTCGTCCTCCAGATCATGCAGACGCCCGCTGAGTTCAGGATCGGTCATATGGGCCTGGAAGCGGCTGGTGAGCGCCGTCTTCACGGCAGCGTCGGGGTGCGCGGTCTTCCCATCGAAGGCCAGTAGACGTGGCATGCGCTTCTCCAGCCCCGTGGGCGCCGACTGCCACCCCTCGGTGCTGGAGTGCTCTGCGATATGGGTACGCAAAGCGGCTTCCAGGTCCGCCCGCCGCTGGCTGGCGGGCTTCAGGCCAAGCTCGGCCACGAGCTCCTTGAGGGCGGGAACCAGGTGGGAGGAAAGATCTCGTAACCGCTCGTCATCGGCCAGCGGCCCGAACAGCTCCAGATGCGGAACGAGATCCTCTCCCGACCGCCGCCGCACCCGCACCTGGGCAGGCAGGTCGAAGACGGACTGCTCCCAGGTATGGAGCGTGAACGTTCCGGTGACCGTCGTCGTTGCGCAACGCCCGCTGATGGGCGGCGTATCGCCGTGACCGGGCTGCTGCACGTAGGTACGGTCGTCCTGCTCCAACTTGCGCGCACCGACCAGGAAAGCGAGTGCGTCCAGTACCGCGCTCTTTCCGCCATCGTTGTGGCCGGCCAGGATGGTCGGCCTGCTCACCGGTATGTCATCGATATCCCTCAGGGAACGGAACCCGCTCACCGCGAAGCTGATCAGATGCACTGCCTACCCGCTCCGTACCCTCGTCCGCCCTCACTGGACTGGCGCGTATCGTCAGCAAGCCTGCGTGGGGCGTCACTTCCGTCTCGAACGCACCATCCTAGGACCTGCCGAACCCGGCTGCACCGCCAGTCACCACGATTGATCAAGCCGAATCGATCCGCCGCTCCCTTCATCACGCGGTCCGCGGGCGGCCCCTCTTCATGACAAACCGCCCCGGACGTCTGCACCAAGACCGTCATATACCCCAAAGTTCTCTCAAGGGAGACTGTTTATCGGGAAAGCATCACGCCCCAGCCGCCTCATAGCTACGGTCAGTGTTCATGCGGATCCTGCACACCTCGGACTGGCATTTGGGCCGTCAACTCCATCGCACGCCGCTCCTCAAGGAGCAGCACGCCTTCCTGGAGCATCTGCTGGAGACGGTGCGGCGAGAAAGCGTTGAGGCTGTGGCCGTCGCGGGCGACGTGTTCGACCGCGCCATCCCGCCGCTGGACGCAATTGACCTGTTCAACTGGGTCCTTGGAGAACTCGCCGATCTCCAGGTGCCACTCGTCATGATCAGCGGCAACCATGACTCGCCACGCCGGCTGGGAGTCAACGCCCGGCTCATCGAGCGCGCCGGGATCCACCTGCGGACCGGCGTGGAGGACTGCGCCCGCCCCGCCGTCTTGAACGACGAGCACGGACCGGTGGCCTTCTACGGCCTGCCCTACCTCGAGCCGGGCCTGGTCCAGGCACACTTCAGAGCGGAAAAGCCCAGTCATCACGCCGTGCTCAGTGCGGCCATGGACCAGGTCCGCGCCGACCTGGCAGCGCGTCCCGGCGGCACCCGGTCGGTCGTCCTCGCCCACGCCTTCGTCACCGGAGCGGACACCAGCGAGAGCGAGCGCGACATCACCGCCGGCGGCGTTCCCTCCGTCGCTGCCTCCGTATTCGCCGGGGCCGACTATGTAGCGCTGGGGCACTTGCACCGCTGCCAGCAAGTCAGCGAGCGCATTCGATACAGCGGATCTCCACTGGCCTACTCCTTCTCCGAAGCAGATCACCCCAAGGCCATGTGGCTGATTGACCTGGACGCCCACTCCCGCCTCACGGCACGCAAGCTCCTATGCCCGGTACCCCGCCACATGCGCCAACTGACCGGCGCTCTGAACGACCTGCTGATCCGCCCCGAGTACCTCGAGTACGAAGAGTGCTGGCTGCACATTACGCTCACCGACCATGACCGGCCGCACATGGCCATGGAACGCCTGCGGCAACGCTTTCCCCACGCCTTGAAACTGAGCTTCTCCCAGGAGCAGCACACCAACGACGAGTCCTACCGGACACGCATCAACGGCCGCACCGACCACGACATCACGCTGGGCTTCCTTCACCACGTCACCGGCGCTCCGGCCACCGGCCCGGAGCAGGACCTGCTGCAAGAAGGACTGGAAAGCGTCCGTACCGAAGCCGCCGCGCGAGAGGCCAGCTGATGTATCTCCACCACCTGACCGTCCAGGCATTCGGCCCGTTCGCGCGCACGGAAGACGTCGACTTCGACGCCCTGACCAGCAGCGGCCTGTTTCTGCTGCGCGGCGACACCGGAGCGGGGAAGACCAGCATCCTGGACGCGGTCTGCTTCGCCCTCTACGGCACCGTGCCCGGCATCCGCCCCACCCACCGCCTGCGCAGCGACCACGCCCCCACCGATACACGCACTCGGGTCGTCCTCGAATTCAGCGCAGCCGGCCGCCGCTTGAAAATCACGCGAACGCCCAGGCAGACCTACCCCAGCTCGCGCGCCAAAAGCGGCGTTGCCACCGCCGAAGCCACCGTGCAGCTTCACCAGCGGACCGGCACTGCGGACAGCCCCGCAACGTGGGATCCGGTCTGTGCCAACCACCAGGACACCGTCAAGGAGATCGAGGCGGCCCTGGGACTGTCCAAGGAGCAGTTCTGCCAGGTCGTCCTCCTACCCCAGGGAGACTTCGCGAAATTCCTGC
The DNA here is from genome assembly GCF_017874715.1 of Streptomyces iranensis. Classification (GTDB taxonomy): domain Bacteria; phylum Actinomycetota; class Actinomycetes; order Streptomycetales; family Streptomycetaceae; genus Streptomyces; species Streptomyces iranensis. Next base: position 19,724 of record NZ_JAGGLR010000050.1, read on the forward strand.
GAGCCGATGCCAAAGACCGCGCCGTACTGCTCCGCCGGCTCTTCGACACCGGACGCTTCCAGGAACTGCAGGCATGGCTCACCGACCGCAGCAAGACCACGAAAAAGGATCTCGACCAGGTCGCCACCGCCGTACAGCAGCTCAGCGAACGCATCGACCAGGAGGCAGCCCCCTTCCTCCAGCAAAGCGACACCGACACCGACGCGGACCAGCCTGCCCGGCCCGACGCCCAGCACCCCGCCGACACCCTCTCCTGGGCCCAACGCCTGCTCACCCTCGCCCAAAGAGCCCACCTCACCGCCCTGGCCGACGAAGAACACAGCGACCAGGCCCACCAGCAGGCCAAAGACCAACACCAGCGTGCCACCGAACTCGACAACCACCAACGCCAGCACAACCACGCCCTCGCCCGACGCGCCGCCCTGGATGACAAAGCCGCCGACCACCCACGCCTACGTGAAGACCTTGACAAGGGCCGCCGCGCCGAACACCTGCGTCCCCTACTCGACGGCCTTGAGCGCACCACCCTCGCCCTCCAGAAAGCCAGGACCGCCGAAGGCGAAGCCCGCACGCTACTGCCTGCCGCCCACCTCCATGACGAGGTTGCCCAGCTGAGAGCAACCCTCGAACAGCACCACGCCGAGCGAGGCCGCGTCGAAGGACTGCTGCCGGACGAGCAGCGCCACGCACAGCTCGGCGCACAGATCGCAGAACTCGACATCAAGGAACAGCAGGCACAAGCCGACCTGGACGAGGCCGCACATTGGCTCACAGCATGGCCCGCCTTGGAAGCCGAGCACACTGGCCTCCTGGAAGGCATGGTCAAGGCCGCGGATCAAGTACCGCAACGGGAGAAGACCGTCCAGGCGCTGGATACACAGATCGAAGCGGCTCGCCACCGCGACACTCTCGCGACCCGGCTCGCCTCAGCCGCAGAAACCGAGACCCAACGCGAAGCTGAAGCACTCCAGGCCAAGAAAGACTGGCTCGACCTGCGCGAACGCCGTCTGGACGGTATGGCCGGAGAACTGGCCACCCAACTCACCGAGGGAACCCCATGCTCGGTGTGCGGCTCGACCATCCACCCAGCTCCGGCACAGCCACGAGCCGACCAGCCCAGACGCGAGGACGAGGACAAGGCCCGCACCGCCCATGAACAGGCCGAGGCCGCGCACACCCAGGCCAGCCGTGCCCGCAGCGAACTCGCCACCCAGCATGCACAGGCGCTTGGAGCAGCAGGGCCCACCCCTCCTGACGAGCTCGAGTCACAGCTTCAGGAAGCCCGGAAAGCCCACCAAGCCGCATGCGACGAAGCCGCCAAGCTGCCCTCTGCCCAGGAGGAGCTGGCCCGGCTCCAGAGTGAGTGCGACACCCGCACCCAGCAACGCCAGGAAGCCAAGGACCGGCTGACCGAATGCCAGCTGCGCAGCAAGGCCCTGGCCCAGCAGCAGATCACCATCGCCAGCGCCCTGGACACCGCACGCGGCACCGCCGCGACCCTCGGCGATCGCATGACCGAGCTCACCCGCGCCGCGGAGCGCTTGACAAGCGCCATCGACGCCGCCCAGACGACAGCCGACGCGGCCGACCGCCACCGTGACGCGACTGCCGCCGCCGACCAAGCAGCCCAGGACGCCGGCTTCCCCACCCGTGAGGAGGCCGCTGCCGCACTGCAATCCCCAGCCCTCCTGCAGCAGTGGAGCAAGGAACTCGAGCAGTGGGACAAGGACGACGCCGTCGTCACCGACACCCTGAAAACCCCGGACCTGCTCGAGGCCAGCATCCAACCTCCCGCTGACCCGCAAGCCGCGGCCGATGCTCTCCTGCGTGCCGAAGACCGCATGAAAACCACCGCCGGCGCGTCCCAGCAGGCCCGTGACCGTGTCACCGCGCTGACCGGACTGATCGCCGACCTCGAAGCCCGCCTAAGCGACATCGAACCCCTTCAGGCGCGCCACACCCTGGCCGACCGCCTCGCTGGCGTCATGTCAGCCACTACCACCGCCAACACGCGCAGCATGGAACTGGAGGCCTACGTCCTGGCCGCACGACTCGAAGAGATCGCCGACGCGGCCAACATCCGACTGCAGGCCATGACCTCAGAGCGCTACCTCCTCCTACACAGCGACGAGAAGGACGTCGGCCGACGCGGACGTCTCAAGGCAGGACTGGGACTGAGAATCCTCGACACCTGGACCGGCACCGAACGCGAAACCTCCACCCTGTCCGGCGGCGAGACCTTCACCGCCTCCCTCGCTTTGGCCCTCGGCTTGGCCGACGTCGTCACCCAGGAAGCCAGCGGCCGCCCCTTGGGAACCCTGTTCATCGACGAGGGCTTCGGCACCCTAGACGACCAGAACCTGCAAGACGTGATGGACGTCCTCGACCAGCTGCGCGCCGGCAACCGAGCAGTCGGCATCGTCAGCCATGTCGCCGAACTCGGCCGTCGCATCCCCAGCCAGCTGAACGTGATGAAACACCGCAACGGCTCCACACTGCGCCCCTTGATCAGCGCCGATCTGTAACTCCAAAATCACCGCCCGAGGTTCACCACCGCCTGCATGCTCTCCAGCCCCATAACCTGCACCCAGAGGGCGGGACACCCCCTGCCTCGCCCTCCCGCCCAGCCCATCCGCCGAACCAGCACCGGAGCGGTACACCCCCATGCCCCCTTCCGACATCACACTGCGACCGCACCAGAAGGAAGCCGTTGCAGCCGTCGCCCAGACCCTGCGGGACAACGCGCGGGCGAGTGTGATCGCGGCGTGCGGGACCGGAAAGACTCTGATCGCTGCCCGCACCACCGCCCGCATCACCCCTCGCGGGAGAGTGCTGGTGCTGCTGCCGACACTGGACTTGCTGTCCCAGACAATCCGTTCCTGGCGGGCCGCGGGTCGTAAGGGCACCGCGGTCGCCGCGTGCTCGGCCCGCCAGGCCCTCGACCACGAGCCGCTCAGCTCCAGCGTTCCCATGACCACCGACCCTGGCGAACTCACCACTCTCACCACACCCCAGCAAGGCCCGGTCACCGTCTACGCCACCTACGCCTCCCTGCCCGCCGTCGTCATCGCCCACCGCGACCACCACCTGCCACCTTGGGACCTGACAGTCATCGACGAGGCCCACCGCACCGCCGGACGCCTCGGCAAGGCATGGGCCGCGATCCACCACGACGACCAGGTCCCCGCGGCCCGCCGCCTCTACCTGACCGCCACCCCCCGCATCTGGGACCCCGACGACGCCCAGGACGCCGACGGTGCTGAGATGGTGGCCTCGATGGACGACGAAAGCCTGTTCGGCCCCGTCGCCTACCACCTCAACCTCTCCGACGCCATCGACCTCGGCCTGCTCGCCGACTACCAGATCCTCGTCCCCGTCGTTACCGACCAAGACCTGCGCGACTGGCTCGCCACCGGCCCCGGCGCCGGCGTCGACGCACTGCGCCTGGCCGGCCGCCAAGTCGCCGCACTGCGAGCCATCCAGGACCACCGGCTGCGCCGCATCCTCACCTTTCACCACCGCGTTGCCGACGCCCGCGCCTTCGCCACCACCCTGACCGACACCGCCGCCACGCTTCCCGCCGAGCTGCGGCCCGAGGGGCTGTGGGCGGACTGGATCAGCGGTAGCCACGCCCCCCAGGTCCGCCGCCGCCTCCTGCTCGAGTTCACCTCTCACACCACCCTCGACGCCCCGGCCGTCCTGTCGAACGCCCGCGTCCTGGGGGAGGGCATCGACGTGCCCGCCATCGACGCCGTCGTCTTCGCCGACCCCAAGAACAGCCCCGTCGACACCGTCCAGGCCGTCGGCCGCGCCCTGCGCCAAGAGCCCGGCACCGGCAAGAAGGCCACCCTTGTCGTCCCCGTCTACCTCACTCCCGACGAAGACCCCGAAGACCTGCTCGGCGCCGACGCCTACACCCCGCTGTGGCGCACCATCCAGGCCCTGCGCGCCCACGACGACCGCCTCGAGGCTCGGCTGTCAGACCCCCGCACCCACCGCCTCACCACAGCTCCCGAAGACCCCGACGCCTGGCTCCGCTTCGACCGCCCCACCCAGGCCGACGAAGTCGCCCTCGCCCTCTCCCTGCGCGTGCTGGCCCCCAAGAGCGCCGAATGGCGCCGCGGCCTCGCCGCAGCCCGCCGTTACCGAAACACCCACCACCACCTCGACGTCCCCCAAGCCTACGAGGACCTCGTCGGCTACCCCCTGGGCCGCTGGCTCACCTGGCAACGCCACCTGCACACCAAAGGCACCCTGGACGCCGTACGCGTCCACGCCCTTGAGCGCCTCGGCATCATCTGGGACCCCCGCCAGCAGGCCTTCGACCGGGCCCTGGCCCACGCCGCTGCCTATGCCGCCCGCCACGGCCACCTCGCCGCCCCCGTCGAGGAAGTCCATGACGGCTTTCCTCTCGGCCGCTGGCTGGCCACCCAACGCACCCGTGCCGGAACCCTCACCGAGCAGCGCGCCGCTGCCCTCACTGCCCTGGACCGGTGGTGGAACCCGCCCTGGCCAATCACATGGCAACGGGCCTACCACGCCGCCCGTCAGAGCCTGGCAGACAACGACACGGCCTCCCAGACGCAGACATGGCTTGAAGCCCAGCGCGCACGTTTTGACCACCTGCACCCCGAACAGAGAGGTCTGCTCGCGCAGTTGGGGCTTCATGGAATGTCCGATGAGCCCGCCGTCGCAGCGCCGGAGAGCCTCCTGCCCGCGCGCGAGCGTGCCTTCCAGCGTGGGCTGGCCGCCGCCCGGATGTTCCGCGAGCGCGAGGGCCACCTCGACGTCCCCCAGCGGCACGTCGAGGAGATCGAAGGCGAGGAGGTGCGGTTGGGACAATGGATGAGCAACCTTCGCCGCCGCCGCTCCCGACTCAGCCCACAGCGGCAGGCTGCCTTGGCCGAGCTCGGCCTACAGATCCAGGATGCGCCGTCCTGATTACTGCACTTCGCATTGCGACGTCCGCTGAACGTCCCGTCGGGTTTCCTTCACACCCATGTGGTTTTGGGCGGTGAGGTCAGGGCTGGACAGTCCCGTGTTGCGATGCGGGAAGGGAGCTGGTCTCGGGGGTGCTCAGCGGCGCAGGCACCTCGGGCGGCAGTACGAGAGCAGGCAACATGATCTGCCCGTCGACGTAGCGGGCGGTGCGGAGGCGTCGGTACCAGGCCCGAAGCCCCGCCCGGATGAGAGTGCGTCGGGAGGCGCGGGCACGCCGGTTCCAGTCGCGGCGCTGCGCTTTCCACTGCCGGTGTTGGATGCGGTTCGCCTGCATCGTTACGGCGTCTGCGGACTCGCCGGGGTGCATGGCTTTGACCACGATGGCGATGGCGGCCGCGATCGTACGGATGAGCACGATCAGCATCGTGAAGAGCAGCAGCGGCAGTACGACCTTCATCGGCGTACCCCCGGCTACCAGGTCGGAGATCAAGCCGTTCATGTCTTCCTTGGCGTCGGGGTCTTACACGAAGCCCAGCGGATGCTGGTCCGGTGGGGAAGGGCCCCCGAGCACCCCGGGGGCCCTTCGCTACGACTCCGTACCTGGCGCTCACGAAGTCTCTACAGCCGGGCGACCTGCCCAGGCAGGTCAGTACGCTCCGGCTCATCGGCGTCCGGGGCAAGGACGAGCCGAGGCAACTGGACGGCAGGGGCCGGCGTGAAGAGCCGGAGCACCCACGGCAGAACTGTCTTCCATCCGATGGCGGTTAGCGCGATCAGCAGAACGCCGAACGCGATCGGTAGCGTGATAAGAGGCACGTCAGACTCCTAGTTCTGACTGGCCCGCTCCTACCCCCGTAGGGATCGGGCCGGTCTCAGGGCCGCCCCCGCATCTGTTGGCGCAGGCCCAGGGGCGGCTTCCTTGTCTTTCCTTTCCGAAGTGAGGGGCCACCATCTCTCGGACCCTCAGGGGAGTGGCTAGCTCCCCCCGCCCTCGTACGGAACCTGACCGGTGGCCCGTACGGGAGCGGGGCGCTCTAGTCGCCCTCCTCCCGGGGCGAGGGGAAGCCGAGATGCCTGAACTTGCCCTCACGCCAGGCCTTCCTGACCTTGCGCATGGCCTTCCACTTCAGCGTGGCGACCGCAGCGGCGGTGGTGGGCGGCTCAAGCCATTCCGCGACGACGGCGTTCGCCTCCCCGAGGACCTGGGCGAGAACGTAGACGTCGGCCTCGCGCTTGGTCAGCACACCGGAATCGCGGATTCCCTGCACCGTCTCGATCAGTTCGTGGTTGTAGGACAGGATGCCGTCGAGCTGCGGGTCGTTCACGCTCTTCGCCCGCAGAATCTCCAACTTCTCCTCGCCGACCAGGACCTCGATCGTGGCGCGCAGCTTGCTCAGTTCGTTCGTGACGCACCGGTTGAGGTAGGACTCGAGGTGTTCAACCGGGCCCTGGTTCCGCAGCGTTCTCTCGAAGCTGATGAGGATCTTCTGCCACATGTCCTCCGCCCTCGGCCGGCCGGCATTCTTGACCATCCGTGCGATGTGGAGCCCGCTGTGCTCCATGGCCTGAGCCAGCTGCGCGCGCGCCGTGTCGGAGAGACCTCCCGGAATGTCTGTCGAGGTCATGTCCTCGGTGGTGGTGAGCTGTCCCGCGCGGGCCGGCGGCCCTGCTACTAGCTCGGGGGATGCGGGGCGATCGCCGCCTTGCATCGCTTCAGCCATCTGGTGCTCCTGGTCGAAACGGGTGGGACACCACCTCTCAGTCGACCGGGAACCTCCTCATCACCATGCCCGGACACATCTCTTTGGCGAGCCGCCGACGTCTTCTAGGGGCTCTTAGGCCGGAATTCACCCATCCAGGTCGCCCACACACCACTAGGCGTGTCCATCGTGTGACAACGCCCGGAGGGAAGAACCAGCGCGCCAGCCCCGCCCGATTCACAACGGTCGGGCCCGGCAGGACGGCAGCAGCCGACAGGCTGCCAGCTCCGCCAGCACGGCTCTGGAGCCGACGCGCACACTGCCCCTACTCGCTCAGCCCTTCCTGGTCGACGAAGCCGGGATGCTTCTCATCAGCGCTCTTGGCGAGATGCAGGGGCGCGGGAAGGTTGGTTCGCCCGTCCCACATGGCGGCCTGCTCGGAGATCCGCGCGGCAAGACCGGCCAGCTGCTCCTCGCGCCAGCCGCCGTGGTGGGCCATGACGTATTCGGTGCGGGTCATGGCATGGAAAGGAGCGCCCATTTGGGCCAGTTGCCCGCCGGGCAGGGTACGGCGTGTGTACTGGGTGCCGGTGCGCTGGCCGCCGGCGTGCTGGCGGGACTGCCCGGAAAACAGCCAGGACACCACACCGCCGTGATCGTGACGGTAGAGGATTTTCTCCGGCATGACCGGCTGCAGCGGGTTGGCCGGCAACTTGCCCCCGCCCCCGGCGCGCCGTGACGGCTGGGGTGTGCCCTGCCCGTTGCCAACCCTGACGACCGCCACATCCCGTCCCTGCGCCATCAGGCTCTGTCCGGGGACAGCGCCGTCCCCGAGCCGGTCGTTACACAGCCCGGGCCAGATCCGCTCACGCTCCTCGGCGAAGACGATGATCGGATACCGGTCACCGAGCGCGGCCAGAGCCCGTTCCCCATAGGTGCGCACGTTGTGCGGACCCTCGTGGTCCTCCCGCAGGTGATGCCCTCTTTTGCCGATAGGACCGGCATGGTGCAGGGCCCGTGCCTGGGCCAGAGGGCGCCAGCCCTGGTCGCTGTACATCAGGGTGGGCCAGTAGGCGTCCTCGCCGAGCGGGATCCGCATGGCGACCAGCGTGATGGCGAGGACGGCCGGTCTGCGGGGTCGGCCGGGACGTTCGCCGAAGCGGTGGTAGCGGGTCCACAGCCCTACCGCTACGGCTTCCCGGTCCAGGGCGGTGTCCTTGGCGTTGCGGTGGAAGGCGGTGGCGGCCAGGCGGTTGTCGATGAGGCCGGAGTCGCAGTGCAGGCTGCCGAGCGCGATCTGCACCGCATGGTCGTCCTTGTAGGCGACGTCCGGCTCCGGCAGACCAGCGTTGCGGGCCCTGGCCCGCGCGACCTTCTCGGGCGTGTTCAGCCGGTAGGGATCGCCGGGATCGGAGTCCATGGTGATGAACTGCGAGGGGATGCCGCGCTCGGCGAAGAGCCCTTTGAGCGCATGCTTGGCGTCCGTCAGCCCGGCCTCCTTCTCCTGCTCGCTGGGGTAGTGCGTCTCGCATAGGGCGGAGACCAGCGCCCGCCCAGCACCGGGCTTGAACCAGGGCAGCGTGTTGAGGATCAGGCTGCGGTCGTGGCTTCCGTGGCGGACGAGCTCGGGCAGCCGCACCGCCACGAGCTCGTACCCCGGTGCCAGCACCACCGGCTGTTCATCGGGCAGATCGGCCAGCTCGGGCCGCGTGTAGTCGCGGGCCAGCTGGCCCATCACCCGCGTGCGCCACGGCGCCGACTCATACAGCACGACGGTGCGCACCGTATCGAGACCGGCAATTGCCATGGCGTCGGCCATCTTGCCGGCCGGCACGTAGGGCGGCAGGCTCCCGCCCGGCTTACTGATCTTGATAGACGTGCCGGTGTAGACGAGGGGCTCCTGATCGAAGACCTGCCCGGCGTGTTCCTCGAGCCGGGCGTGGAACATCGCCCCGGCGCCCTTGTCGATCGGGTGCTTGCCCGTGCGGTGCACCCCGCGCACCTCTGTCAGCTCGTCCAGCCCCGTCAGGGGCGGCTCGGGCAGACGGCCGACGCCGCATGCCTCGACGATCTGTGCCGTCGCCCCGCGGTAGCGGACGGCCGCGGGCTGCATGAACCCGTCCGGCCCTTTCTCCCAGCGGGTGGTGATCGGGGCCTTGAGGATGATGTCCGGGTTGACGGGATGGCGCAGCAGGACGTTGCGGATGCCCTTGTAGTGGGTGGCGACGCGCGAGATCCGCGCCGACAGGTGCGCGATCAGCGTCTTTCCGCCTGGGGCGGGTTCGACCTCGATGTTGATGCGTTCCATGGCGTAGCCGGCGATGCGTCGGCGTTTGCCGCTTTCCTCGTCGATCCATGTCCGTTCGTGGACCAGCGGGGCCTGCCAGGCCAGCAGGTCACCCTCGGTGTCGAGGTGGAACCGCAGCGGAGGCAGGTTCTCGTCGAGCGGGAGCGGCTGGGCGGCCAGCATGCTTGCCAGCCGCCACCCGGCCACCCGAAACACCCAGCGGGGACCGGTGATCCGCCCCACAGGGTCGCGGTGCAGCAGCGAACTGAGCGGCTGGGGCCCGTCGTCGGACAGCTGCAGCAGAGCAGCCAGCGTGTCGCGGCCGCCATGCCCGTCCAGCCGCGTCTCCCACTCCCGCATCACAGTGCGCACCGCGGCCTCGTCCAGCGCTCCGGGCGTGACGATCACGCTCCGCCCGGCCCATCGGCCGGTCCTGGCAGGCCGGTCGTGGTTGGTGAACATCAGCCGCTCACCGGTCACGGCGCGCGCAGCCGTCTGCAGGGACGCGATCGGCTGCACGGCATCCTTACCGCGGGGCCTAGGCAGCCGCCGCCAGGCCGGCGCGAACGCCTCATTCTGCGGATAGGCATGCACGGTGCCCAGCAGCCGGTCATCCAGCAGGAAGGACAGGGTGAACAGGCGGCCACGCTCGTTACTCACCACTTGTAGGTCTCCTGTTCCTCGTCCTCGGATCCGGTGGGGGAGTGCTCCGCCAAGCCCAGCAGGGCGTCGGTCATGGTGGTGCCATAGACGGCGTCGATCAGCGGCATGTGGTCCTCGTCCTGCCATTTCCCGCGCAGCTGCCCAAGGAGGGCAGGCAGGGTGGAGTGGGCGGCGGTGTGGGTGAAGGCGGCGTCCAGCAGCCGCAGCCGCCCCGGGTCCCCGCCGCGGCGGGTACGCCCGCCCAGCTGGATCAGCCGGGTCAGGATCTCTGCGACGACGGCGAGCTTGACGTTCTCGCCCAGCGACTTGAAGTAGCCCTCGCCGCTGCGGATGTCGTCGAAGATCTGGCCCGCCGTGATCCGCAGCCGCTCCAACTCTGCCGCGGGCTCCGGGCTGGGCCGCCGTCGGCGGTAGGCGAGGGAGTTGACCAGCGACAGCAGTACCGGGGGGTCTTCCATCACCGGGACGGGCCGGTTGACCAGGCAGGCCACATGCAGCAGGGAGCGCCCATCGCGGTCGACAATGTTCAGGCCGCGCTCGACCCGCGCCATGGGAGCGATCAGATACCGGCACCGGCCTCGGCCCACGGCATGGGGAAACTGCTCGAGCCGGTTGCTGGGAATGGGCACCCAGCCGGGCGGCATCCGCTCCAGTGCAGCCATGTCCTGCGGCCGCACCGCCACGCAGATCTCCGATGCCGCGACCCCTACGGAGATCATGCCGCGCGCGAGCGCCGGACCGGCGTTGTAGGCGGTCGGCGCGAGCAGCGCATACGCCCGGTGTGCGGTAGCAGGGTCGGCGGCTACCGCATCGAGCTGCGGGGGAAGGTCCTGGCCGACGCTGCGCCCCATGGCCGTATAGGCGCGTTCTCGGCCGGCCCCCTCGGTACCCGACACCACGATGCCCGCCCCGTCGTCCTGGCCGGCCTGCAGCTCGACGGTGAGGCTTCCGTTGACGTCGTCCGGCACGTACCAGGACGGCTCCGGCAGGAGGTGATGACGCGGTGCGTACGGCATGAACGCCGTTGCGGACATCCCGATCACCGCCCGGCGGGTGCCGGTATGGGCGAGCGCGGTCACCTCGCCCAGGTAGGCCAGGTGAGTGTGTGGGTCCCCGACATACGATTTCAGTCGCAGCGCCGTCTGGTGACGGTCGGCCGGGTCGAACGTCTCGGAGAACGCGAACAGCGCACGACCCAAAGGGCCGTACGGGGCAGCACGCCACGGCACGTGCGAGGCCAGCGCGTCCACGAGACTGTTACCGGCGGAGATCCCCGCCCCTTGCAGCGGCGCCGCGACCCCGACGATGCGGTGCAGGATGCTGCGCATCTCCTCCAGATACGCCCGCCGGGCCGCCAGCAGCGCCAGGGAGGACAGCCGCCTCTCGTCCGTCTCACCGGTGATCGCCGAGAAGGCTTCCCCGATGCACTTGAGGGTGGCGTGGGTGAGCCGGTCCGACCCGCCGGCCAGGTCCGTGACCGAGCACAGCAGCTCCCTCAGCTCCGCCAGCCCCTCGACCTCATCGGAAAACTCCAGCGGCCCCTCCCGCTTGTAGAGCTGGTTGACCGCCTGCATCTGCTGCGCGGTGGGCCGCTCACCCGCCTCCAGCTTGAAAATCCGGGAAGCGAACATCCCGTCCCAGCGGCGCGGAACGACCATGCTGCGCCGTTCCCGGTCGGGATGGATGACCCCGCCGACGAGGTGGGACACATAAGACTCGGCCAGCCACACCAGGTGGTTGATCAGCGGCCGCAGATGCTGTTCGAGGCTCATCGGCAGCCGGTGGCAGTGCCGCCGGAACTGGCTGTCAAGATCACGTACAGGAGTGTGCTCCGCACCGTCCTGGGCCAGCAGCACCTGACGGGCCGCCCGGTCGAACGCCTGCGCCTGCAGTGCATCGGCCTCGTCGATGATCACCAGATGGCTGCGATGCAGCAGCAGCTGCTCGGTGGTCATGCGCCGTCCCGGAGCGGGCCGGCCCGCCACCGGTGCGTGGATGTGCCCGGTGAGGAAGTTCGCATGGTTGGTGACGAGGATGTCCGCCGACGCCGCGGCCCGGTGGTGGCGGAACTTCCCGCAGCCGCCGCGCCACGGGCACGAGAGGGCCTTGTCCGCTTTTGGCCCGTTGGGTTTGAGCTGGTCGCACGGCTCCTGGCCCGGCGTCCAGGCATCCACCGCTTCGGAGGAGGTAGTGGCGTGCCCGGTCAGAGCACAGCTGTAGGACATCTCCCGGTACACCCAGGTCCTGAAGTCCGCGTCGTCCTGCGGGTTGCCGGCCGTCTGCTCGGCCAGCTCCTGCATGGAGGCGGGAGAGACGACCGGCGTGACCTGTGCGGAGATCTCCAGGTCGTCCAGGTCCTGCTGCAGCCGGTACACCGTGGCCAGGACCTGCGCGTTCTGCGGAACGACCAGCGAGATCACCCGGCCCGTCTCGGCGCCCCACACCGCGACGAGCTCGCTCAGGACGTTCTTGCCCATGCCGGTGGGGGCGTGGAAGACCCGCAGCGGCCCGGCCTGAACCCGTAGGAGCTCGCCCACCTCAAGGCCGTCGCGGCCGCGGGCGTGCCGCCTGATGTCCGCGACTGCCTTGCGCCGGTAGTCCTGCCCGCGCAGCCCATCGAGCCGGCCCGCGATCTCATCCAGGTCGGCAAAGGGGATCACTACCTCGTCCGCGACCGGGGCATCGCCCAGCTCCTGCACCACGCTGGGAGCAGCAGGACCCTGGTAGTCGAGGTCGTAGAAGACATCCACCACCCGACCGGACGGGCTGAGCGGATCCCTGATCCGCAGGTCGCTGACGTAGGAGCCGGGCGGCGCAGGCTTGGGCAGCAACTGCCCCTTGGCCGCGTTGTCCTCGAGCTCGTCCAGCAAGGCATCGATGAGGGCTTCCTCATCGCCGACGGGCAGGACCAGCACCTGCTCCTCCCCGTCGGCTGGGGCGAACTCGACCGCCTCACCGCTGTCCAGGACCGCTGCCGTCTCCGTGACAAACACGGCCCGGGAGGCAAGCACCGCCGGCCGCTGCCGCAGCATCCGCGTGATCCGCACCTGATCCCGCACGGCCAGAGCGGGCCAGCCGTCCCACAGATGCATCTGCCCCGTGGCCAGGAAGTGAGCATCAGCAAGATCCACCGCACGCCGCCATGCCGCCTGCTCCTGCGGTGCCCGGTTGGGGAACACCCGCGCGGCCAGCAGGATCGCCGCCCGCACCGTCAGAGGCACACTGACGGAGTACCTCGCACTCTTTGGCGACGTCATGCGCCCATTCCCTTCAGCCGCTTCGTCACGGCCGCCTTGAAACGGCTGACCGTGAACACGGTGTAGCGCTGCCCCTCAGCCGTACGCAGCGCATCGAGTCCGGCCTGAAGCTGATTGACCTGGCTGCGCCGGTAGTTGGGGACGACCACCGTCTCCCCGGCAGGCGGCCGGTCGACGATCGTCTGCGCGTCCTGGTGGTCCTTGACGTCCACCCGCCAGCGATGCCCGTCCGCCAGGTAGACACCGACATCCCACTCGTCCAGGTTCTCCCAGCGCTCGACCCGCACACCCTCCTGCTTCTCCAGCCACTGCATCAGGCCCACCTCACTCAGCCCAGGACAGGTGATGTACCGCCACACCCCCCAGTCCAGGCACAACACGCTCTGTGCCGGCTCCGCAACCGCCAACCGGCCCAGCCCACCGGTCAGTACGGGCGGCCCGCCCCGCTTGTCACTGCCCGCGGCAAGACCGAACCGGCTCTGATGCGGTGGATACTCACACCGCAACTGCCCACCACCCCGCAGCACCATCGGATACCGGCACTGCGGGCAGGGCCACAACCACGACGAAGCACCCGCCCACACCCGGTCAGAGGGAACAGGCCGGTACACGTCCATCCGCGCCGCGCCACGGCGCGAGTACTCCTCGACCAACGCCCGCTCCGTGCCGTAGGGCACCTCGGTCAGCATGGTCCGCGCCGCCACATAGCCAGCCTGCCCGCCAGAGCGGATGTGCCGAAAGACAGCCCGCTCCGTCTGCTCAGCCGTCTGCCGAACCCACGCCGGAAGCCACGCCCCACCGAGATTATCCGTCGCCCCCGTACAGCGCCTCCAGATAGTTCATGCCCGCCTCGAAGGCATCCTCGGTCAGCTCCCCGTTGTCCGTCAGGACAACCAAATCCCCCATAGCCGAAGGTAGTTCGTCCCAGGCCAGAGGCACCCACTCTCGCAGGCGCACCGGCAGCAAGCCGATCATCTCGGCAGGCGTCGAAGGGCCGGCTCCCACCGGCAGACTCGACAAAAGTACCCCGTGCATACGGGACAATTCCCGCCACGCACGAGGTTCCTCAACCCGGTTGATCCACGCCGCACCGGCTCGCAGAGCAGCAGTAATGATCCTCCGAGCGGCAACATGATGACTAACAGGCACAGCTCATCACCCCTCTACGCCCCACCAGTGGTATTCGGGGCCATTCCAGACGGGCCAACAACTTCCGGAACATACACCCCGGGTCTGACAACGCCCACGAAAACTACCGAAGAGGGCCCCGCGACAGCGGGGGTACACAACGATCCGGACATGCCGGCAGGCATGCTGCGGGGCTACGAGGCTCCTGCCTCAACCCGTCCTGTTGGCCCGTCAGGGCCCAGGCCCACAGCCCCGGCAGACCAAGGGGGAGGGGAGGGCAACCGGATAAGTGTCTAACGAACCATTACGACATCACGGCGCCGCAAGGCGCCGACACACACCAACCCCCTGCCCGTCAGGGCAGGGAATCCCAACCACTTGAACCCAGAGTCATGCCGTCAGGCATGACACCTGGACATGTGACAGCGGGGCCGCCAGGCCCCGCCCTGTCTGTTCCTGTCGCCCGTCAGGGCGACACAGCCAACCCACAGTCATGCCGTCAGGCATGACGACGCGTCAGTTTACGGGCCGTCAGGCCCGTAGTGGCCGTCAGGCCAACGTAAGAGCCGTCAGGCTCTCCG
>NZ_JAGGLR010000051.1 GCF_017874715.1 Streptomyces iranensis
GTGGTTGAGGAGGAGTTGGCGCGGTCGTTGTCGCAGGTCCGGCCGGTGTCTTCACATGTCCCGTTCTTCTCCACGGTGGAGGCGGAGTGGGTGGATACGGTCGAGTTGGATGCCGGGTACTGGTATCGGAATTTGCGGAGCACGGTGCGGTTCGCCCCGTCCGTCGAGTGCTTGCTGGAGGAGGGTTTCCGGGCCTTCGTTGAGGTGAGTGCGCATCCGGTGCTGACGATGAGTATCGAGGCGGCGGCGGAGCGAGCGGATGCCGGGCCGGTTGTGGTGACCGGGACGCTGCGGCGGGACGAGGGTGGTATGCGCCGTGTGCTCGCCTCCCTGGCCGAGGTGTACGTACGGGGTGTCCCCGTCGACTGGACCGCTCTGCTCGGCAACGTCCCCGCGCACACCGCGCTGGATCTGCCGACCTACGCCTTCCAACACCAGCACTACTGGCTGAAGAGCGGACCCCGGAGCGGCGAGGTGACCGCCATCGGCCTCGCCGGTGCTCAGCATCCTCTGCTGGGCGCTTGGGTGGAACTGCCGGACACGGGCGGGGTGTTGTTCACCTCCCGACTGTCGCTCAGCACCCACCCGTGGCTGGCCGACCACACGGTGGCAGGTACGGCCGTCCTCCCCGGATCGGCCTTTGTGGAGCTGGCGGTGCGCGCCGGTGACGAGGTCGGCTGCGGTGCCGTCGACGAGTTGCTGATCGAGGCCCCGCTCGCGCTGACGACGGGCATGAGTGTGCAGCTCCAGGTGGTCGTCGGTGGGGCGGATGAGTCCGGGCGACGGCGCCTCACCGTCCACTCCCGCCAGCAGGGCAACGGGACGCGCAGCACGGACTGGACCCGACACGCCACGGGCACGCTCGCCCAGTCCACCACCGCGCCCGACATCGACCTCGCGACGTGGCCGCCACCTGGAGCCACTCCCATCGATGTGGACCAGGTGTACGACGATCTGGCACGGGCCGGACGTGGCATCGGCCCGGCGTTCCGTGTGCTGCACTCGGCGTGGGCCCGTGACACCGACGTGTTCGCCCAGGTGGAACTGGCCCACGACCAGCAGGCCGAAGCCGCGCGGTACACACTGCACCCCGCCCTGCTGGAAGCCGTATGCCACGCCGATACGCACGCCGAGACATCGGCGCTTCCCGTCGCCTACCGCGCGATATCACTGTCCGCGACCGGCGCCACCGCACTGCGCGCGTGTATCAGCCCCGACGGTCAGGGCGGCGTGAGGTTGCAGCTGGCGGACTCCGCCGGGAAGGCGGTCGGGTCCGTGGGCTCGGTGACGTCGCGGCCGCTCCCGGCGGACGTATGGGGGTCCGTAGCCGGAACGGAACCGCTGGACGCGCTGTTCGAGGTGGAGTGGTTCCCGCTCCCGGTCGCGTCGGCGGCCACATCCACCCCGGCCGCCTCGGATCCGGCGATAGTGACGGTGACGAGCCCGGCCGAGTTGACAACGTTGGCCGACCACGGCGACGTACCGCCCTTCGTACGCGTGGATCTGACGGACACCACGCACGGCCTCCGGGCGCTGACCTCGCAGGCGCTGGAGTGGGTCCAGACATGGCTGGCCGCACCGGAGACGGATGCGCGCCTGGTCATCGTCACACGCGAGGTCACCGACCCGATCTGCGCGGCCGTCTGGGGACTGGTGCGTTCGGCACAGTCCGAGGCCCCGGACCGGCTGGTCCTGGTGGCGATGGACGAGGACGACGCCTCCGGCGCGCTGCTGCCCACCGCCTTGGCCACCGGCGAACCGCAGATCGCCATCACCGCCGGGGTGGCGTCCGTACCGAGGCTGGTGCGCGCCACGCCGAACGAGGAAAAGCCACCGCGAGGGCTGGACCCGACCGGTACGGTGCTCATCACCGGTGGCACCGGTGCGCTGGGCCGAGTGTTCGCCCGGCACCTCGCGGCCGAGTACGGCGTACGTAACCTTCTGCTGGTCAGCCGCCGTGGCGGCGCGGCCGAAGGCGTGGCGGAGCTGGAGCCCGAACTCGGCGCGCTGGGCGCGTCCGTACGCACCGTGGCCTGCGACATCGCGGACCGCACCGCAGTGGCGGACCTGCTGGACTCGCTCCCCGCCGAAGCCCCCCTCACGGCGGTCGTCCACACCGCCGGGGTCCTGGACGACGGCGTGGTCACCGCCATGACACCCGAAAGGCTCGACACCGTCCTCCGTCCCAAGGCGGACGCGGCCCTCATCCTGCACGAGCTCACGCGCGACATGGACCTCGCCGCCTTCGTGGTGTTCTCCTCGGCCGCGGGCGTCTTCGGCAACCCCGGACAGGCCAACTACGCCGCGGCCAACGCCTTCCTGGACGCCCTCGCTCAGCAACGCAGGGCGGAAGGGCTCCAGGCCACCTCGCTCGCCTGGGGCCACTGGGCGCTCAGCAGCGAGATGACCGCACATCTCACCGCGGCCGACCTGCGGCAGCACACCCGGCGCTTCGGCATGACCGCTCTGTCGGAGGAGACCGGTCCGGCGCTGTTCGACGCCGGTCTGCGCAGCGCCACGCCCGCCCTGGTGGCGGCTCGCCTGGACCTCGCGGGACTGCGCGCGGGCGCGGCGGCCGCCACTCCGGTCGTCCCTCTGCTGCACAAGCTGGTGCCACCTGGCCGCCGGGTCGTGAGCCGTACGGCGGCGCCGCGGACCGACCTCGTACGGCGGCTGGAGTCGGTGGACCCCGCCGAACGGGAGCAGACGCTGCTGGACCTGGTCACACACCATGCCGTCCAGGTGCTCGGACACTCGTCGGCGGACGGCATCGCCGCCGAACGGGCCTTCCGGGAGCTGGGGTTCGACTCGCTGACGTCCGTGGAACTGCGCAACCGGCTCAACGCCGCCACCGGCCTCCGGCTGCCTTCGACCCTGCTCTACGACCACCCCAGCCCACGGGCGCTCACCCGGCATCTGCACACCGAGCTGCTGGGGTCGCCGAGCGCCCCCGCCGCCCCGGTACCCGCAAGCAGGGCTTCGGAGGATGGCATCGCCATTGTGGCGATGAGCTGCCACTTCCCGGGCGGGGTGAACAGCCCCGAGGACTTCTGGCGGCTGATCAGCGAAGGCGGTGACGCCGTCGGCGACTTCCCGGACGACCGTGGCTGGGATCTGTCCGCGCTCTACGACCGCGACCCGGACCACCCCGGCACCTCCTACGTCCGGCACGGCGCCTTCCTGCTCGACGCCGCCGGGTTCGACGCCGAGTTCTTCGGCATCTCGCCACGTGAGGCGCTGGCGATGGATCCGCAGCAGCGGCTGCTGCTGGAGACCTCATGGGAGGTGTTCGAGCGGGCCGGGATCGACCCGACCACGTTGGGCGGCAGCGGCATCGGGGTGTTCACCGGAATGAACACCCAGGACTACGCGATCCGCCTGCGCCACGTTCCGGACGAGGTCGAGGGGCACCGGATCACCGGCGTCTCCGCGGCCGTCCTGTCCGGGCGCGTGGCCTACACCCTGGGCCTGGAGGGACCCGCGGTCACGGTGGACACCGCGTGTTCGTCGTCGTTGGTGGCACTGCATCTGGCCGCGCAGGCGCTGCGGGCGGGGGAGTGCTCGATGGCGCTGGCCGGTGGGGTGACGGTGATGGCCGGTCCCGATGCCTTCGTGGACTTCTCCCGTCAGCGCGGACTGTCGGTCGATGGCCGGTGCAAGCCCTTCGCCGCCGCGGCCGATGGCACGGGGTGGGCCGAAGGTGTCGGTGTGCTGCTCCTGGAGCGGCTGTCGGACGCGGAGCGGAACGGCCACCAGGTGCTGGCGGTGGTACGGGGCAGCGCGGTGAACCAGGACGGCGCGTCCAACGGTCTGACGGCGCCGAATGGCCCGTCGCAGCAGCGTGTCATCCGGCAGGCGCTGGCCGGGGCGGGCGTGTCGGCCGCCGAGGTGGACGTGGTCGAGGCACATGGCACGGGTACGGCACTGGGCGATCCCATCGAGGCGCAGGCCATCCTCGCCACCTACGGCCAGGGCCGCGACCGGCCGCTGTGGCTGGGCTCGGTGAAGTCCAACATCGGTCATGCCCAGGCCGCCGCTGGCGTGGCCGGTGTGATCAAGATGGTCATGGCGATGCGGCACGGTGTCCTGCCTCGGACGCTGCACGTCGACGCCCCCACCCCGGAGGTGGACTGGTCGGCGGGCTCGGTGGAGCTGCTGACCGAGGGGCGTGCGTGGCCGGAGGTGGGGCGTCCGCGCCGGGCCGGGGTGTCCGCGTTCGGCGTCAGCGGCACCAACGCCCATGTGATCGTTGAGCAGGCACCGTTGATCGTTGAGCAGGCACCGGCCACCGCCGCCGAGCCCGCCACGCAGGACCCGGAAGCGATCCGCGCCGTACCGTGGGTGATCTCGGCCAGGAGCGCCGACGCGCTCCACGGCCAGGCGGCCCGGCTCGCGGAATTCGCCCGCAGCCACCCGGAGCTCGGCCCGAGCGACATCGCACACTCCCTGATCACCGCACGGGCCACATTCGACCACCGGGCCGTGGTCGTGGGCACCGGGCATGCGGAGTTGCTGAACGGACTGGACGCCATCGCCGGGCCGAGCGATGGCCCCGTCGCACGAGGTGTGGCGAGCCCCGGCGGGCTCGTGGTGCTGTTCACCGGGCAGGGCAGCCAGCACCCGGGGATGGGCCGGGAACTGCACGCACGCTATCCCGTGTTCCGCGATGCCTTCGACGCCGCCTGCGCGCAACTGGACCGCCATCTGGTCGACGCCGGGCATGCCGCACACCCCGTCCGGGACGTCGTGTTCGCCCGGCCCGGGACCCCAGAGGCGGAGTCGCTCGACCACACCGTGTTCGCCCAGGCGGGGCTGTTCGCGCTGGAGACCGCGCTGTTCAGGCTGTACGAGTCCTGGGGAGTGCGCCCCGATTTCCTCGCCGGCCACTCCGTGGGAGAGCTGACCGCGGCGCATGTGGCGGACGTGCTGTCCCTCGAGGACGCGGCCGCGTTGCTGGCCGCACGGGGGCGGTTGATGCAGGCCCTGTCCGGTGGTGTGATGGTCGCGCTCAACGTCCCCGAGTCGGTGGCTCGCTCTCTGCTGGCCGACACACCGGGCGCCGTGGACATCGCCGCGGTCAACGGGCCCGCCTCGGTCGTCGTCTCCGGCGACCGGGATGCCGTGGTGGCCATCGAGCGGATATGCGCGGGCGAGGGGTACCGGACCAAGCGGCTGCGGGTCAGCCATGCCTTCCACTCCGCGCATATGGACGGCATGCTCGACGAGTTCCGCGCACTCGCCGCCGGGTTGTCGTACGCGCCTCCGGCGGTGCCGATCGTCTCCAACGTCACGGGCGAGTTGGCCACCCCCGACCAGCTGTGCTCCCCGGAGTACTGGGTCGAGCACGCACGCAGGACGGTCCGTTTCCTCGACGGCGTCACCACACTCCACGCCCGGAATGTCACGACCTTCCTCGAACTCGGCCCCGGTGGCGTCCTCACCGCCATGGCGCAGGAAGCGCTGGGCGACGGCGCCGACCCGGCGATGTTCGTCCCCACGTTGCACGGCGGCGGACAGCCCGATCCGGTCGCCGCCGTGGCCGCGCTCGCGAGGCTGCATGTCCGTGGTGTCCCGGTCGACTGGACCGCGCTGCTCCCGGGCACCTCGCGGCGCAGGGTCGACTTGCCGACGTACGCCTTCCAGCACCGGCGGTACTGGCCGGACGCTCCCGTATCGGATGCCCCCGCAGTGGGTGAGCCGAGCCCTCGGCCGTTGCCGGAGGCCGCGGCGTCCAAGGGCGGCGGCGCCACGGCCTTCGTCGAACGGCTGAGGTCCAGCGCTGAGGCCGAGCAGCACCGGCTGGTCCATGACCTGGTGCTGAGCAGCGTGGCCGCCGTGCTGGGGCACGACGACGCATCGGCGATCGACGGCGAGCGGGCCTTCCAGGATCTCGGCTTCGACTCCCTGAACGTGGTCCGGCTCCGCAACCGTCTGCGAGACCTGACCGGTGCCGAACTGCCCACAACGCTCGCCTTCGACCATCCGACACCGGCCGCGCTCGCGTCATTCCTGCACGCCCGGCTGCTCGGATGGGATACCGCACGGACCGGATCGGCGTGGACGGCGGGCGATCCCACGGAGCCGATCGCGATCGTGGGGATGGCCTGCCGGTTGCCGGGTGGCGTGGCCTCGCCGGAGGACTTGTGGGAACTGGTCCTGGCGGGGGCCGAGGGCATCGGGGAGTTCCCGGCGGACCGAGGCTGGGACCTGGAGAACCTGTTCGACCCGGACCCGGACCACGCGGGGACCAGCTACGCGCGACAAGGTGGTTTCCTCTACGACGCGGCCGAGTTCGACGCGGACTTCTTCGGGATTTCACCGCGCGAGGCGCTGGCGATGGATCCGCAGCAGCGGTTGCTGTTGGAGACGTCATGGGAGGCGTTGGAGCGGGCCGGGATCGATCCGGTCTCGCTCCGTGGCCAGGACATCGGTGTCTTCGCCGGAATGGTCAACTACGACTACACCAGCCGCCTCGACACGGCCCCCGACGGTTCCGAGGGCTACCTCATGACCGGCGGCGCGGGCAGTGTGCTGTCGGGTCGGGTGTCGTATGTGCTGGGGTTCGAGGGTCCTGCGGTGACGGTGGACACGGCGTGTTCGTCGTCGTTGGTGGCGTTGCATCTTGCGGGTCAGGCGTTGCGGGCGGGGGAGTGCTCGATGGCGCTGGCCGGTGGGGTGACGGTGATGGCCGGGCCGGATGCCTTCGTGGAGTTTTCCCGTCAGCGCGGGCTCGCCCCCGACGGCCGGTCCAAGTCGTTCGCGGCCTCGGCGGACGGCACTGGATGGGCCGAGGGCGCGGGCGTGCTGCTGGTGGAGCGGTTGTCGGATGCGGAGCGGAACGGTCATCGGGTGTTGGCGGTGGTGCGGGGTAGTGCGGTGAATCAGGATGGTGCGTCGAATGGTTTGACGGCGCCGAATGGTCCGTCGCAGCAGCGGGTGATTCGGCGGGCGTTGGCGGGTGCGGGGTTGGTGGCGGGTGATGTGGATGCGGTGGAGGCGCATGGGACGGGTACGGCGCTGGGTGATCCGATTGAGGCGCAGGCGTTGTTGGCCACGTATGGCCAGGGTCGCCCTGAGGGGCGTCCGTTGTGGTTGGGGTCGTTGAAGTCGAATATTGGTCATGCGCAGGCGGCTGCGGGTGTGGCTGGTGTGATCAAGATGGTGTTGGCGTTGCGGTGTGGGGTGTTGCCGAGGACGTTGCATGTGGATGAGCCTTCGCCGCAGGTGGATTGGTCGGCGGGTGCGGTGGAGCTGCTGACTGAACAGCGGGTGTGGCCTGAGGTGGGTCGCCCGCGCCGAGCCGGGGTGTCGGCGTTCGGCGTCAGCGGCACCAACGCCCACGTCATCCTGGAACAGCCCTCGAACGTCGTCCCTGACCTGGCTCCGGCCGCACCGCAGCTGCCGGGCGGCCTGGCCCTTCTTCCAGTGTCCGCACGAGGCGAGGGCGCGCTGCGGGCCCAGGCGCAGCGGCTGTTGTCCTTCCTGGATCGGCGGCCGGACCAGGATCTGGGCGAGTTCGCCCTTGCGTTGGGTTGTGGTCGGGCGGGGTTGTCGGATCGTGCGGTGGTGGTGGCGGGGGATCGTGAGGAGGCGTTGGCGGGGTTGGGTGTGGTGGTGCGGGGTGGGTCGGGTGTGGGGGTGGTGTCGGGTTCGGTGGTGCGTGGTCGGTTGGGGGTGTTGTTCGCTGGTCAGGGGTGTCAGCGGGTGGGGATGGGGCGTGGGTTGTATGAGGTGTTTCCGGTGTTCCGGGAGGTTTTCGATGCGGTGTGTGTGGCGTTGGACCGGGAGTTGAACGCCGGGGGTGTGTCGGGTTCGGTGCGGGAGGTGGTGTTCGGGGGCGGTGAGTTGCTGGAGCGGACGGTGTTTGCTCAGGCGGGGTTGTTCGCGGTGGAGGCGGCGTTGTTCCGGTTGGTGGAGTCGTGGGGTGTGGTGCCGGATGTGGTGGGTGGGCATTCGGTGGGTGAGGTGACGGCGGCGTATGTGGCGGGTGTGTTGTCGTTGGAGGATGCGGCGGTGTTGGTGGCGGCGCGGGGTCGGTTGATGGAGGCGTTGCCGGAGGGTGGGGCGATGGTGGCGGTGGGCGCGGGTGAGGAGCAGGTGCGTCCGCTGCTGGTGGCGGGGGTGGATATCGCGGCGGTGAACGGCCCTGCGGCGGTCGTGCTCTCCGGCGATGAGGAGCCGGTGTTGCGGGTGGCGGAGGAGTTGTCGGGGCAGGGGTGTCGGACGAGGCGGCTGGCGGTCTCGCACGCGTTCCACTCCGCACGTATGGAGCCGATGCTGGAGGAGTTCCGGGAGGCGATCGCCGACGTGTCGTTCGCTGCCCCGGTGATCCCTCTGGTGTCCAACGTGACCGGGCGGCTGGCGGACACGGAGGCGGTGTGTTCCCCCGAGTACTGGGTGGAGCATGTGCGTTCGGCGGTGCGCTTCGCGGACGGAGTACGGGCGCTCGCCGACCATGGCGTGAGCACCTATCTCGAACTGGCGCCGGATGCGGTGCTGTCCGCGATGGTCGGGGACTGTCTGCCGGAGGAGTCGGCCGAACAGCCCGTGGTGGTGCCGTCGCTACGGCGAGAAGGCAACGAAATCCGCGCGCTGATGTCCGCCGTCGCTCAACTGCATGTGGCAGGCGTACGCATCGACTTCAGCGCTGTGTTCGGCGGCGCCGTTCCGCCCGTCCACCTCCCCGATCTGCCCACGTACGCCTTCCAGCGCGCCCACTACTGGCTCCACGACACCCGGCCCGCCTCTGACCAGAGCCTCGCCGGCGCCTCCGGCGCCTCCGGCGGCACCGACGCCATCGACGCCCGGTTCTGGGCCGCGGTCGAACGCGGCGACCTCAGCTCGGTGGCCGATGCGCTCGACCTTGCGGACGCCGATGAGAACCGTGCCGCTCTGGACGCCATGGGCGGTGCGCTGGGCGTGCTGTCGGACTGGCGGCGCAAGCGCGGTGAGAAGTCCGCGGCGGACCGGCTGCGCTATCGGGTCACCTGGAAGCCACTCCCCGGCGCCACCTCCGGCGTACCCACCGGCACCTGGCTGGTCGTCCTGCCGTACGGCTGCCAGGACGAGGAGTACGCGGCCCAGGTGGCCCCGGTGCTGAATCGTCAGGGTCTGCGCACCACGACCCTGCGGCTCGACGGACCGGAATCACCCGACCGCGCCGCCTTCGCCGAGATGCTGCGCGGCGCGCCGGCGGACCATGACGACATCGGCGGTGTGCTGTCCCTGCTCGCTCTCGACCAGCGCGTACGTCCCGGCTCCGCGACGCTCACCGAGGGGGCCGCGGCCACGTTGGCGCTGGTGCAGGCCCTCGGCGACCTGGGCTCGGCAGGTTCAGCGGGCTCGGGGCATCGCCTCTACTGCGCCACCCAAGGCGCCGTGACCGTCGGCGCGGCGGACCGGCTCAGTGCCCCGGAACAAGCGGCGGTGTGGGGGCTCGGCCTGGCCGTGGCGCTGGAGCAGCCGGACCGATGGGGGGCGCTGGTGGACCTCCCGGACGTGTTCGACGACCGGGCCGCCCGGACCCTGCTCGCCGCGCTGGCCGATCCGGGCGATGAGGATCAGCTGGCGATCCGAGCCACGGGCGCGTTCGTACGCAGGCTGCGGAGCCATCCCCTGCCCACCGGCGCGACGAAGCCGGAGTGGCGGCCGCGTGGCACCGTCCTGGTCACCGGCGGTACGGAGGGGCTCGGCAGGCATGCCGCGCGCTGGCTGGCCGGTGCCGGTGCCGAGCACCTGGTGCTGACCGTCGGCTCGGATCCGGAGGCGCCGCATGAAGCACCACACGTGGTGGCCCTGCGGGACGAGCTGAGCGGTCTGGGCGCGAAGGTGACGGTGTGCCCGACGGACCTCACCGACCGGGACGCGGTGGAGCGGCTGCTCACCGGGCCCGCCGCCTATCCCGAGCTCTCCGGCGTCGTCCACACCGCCGACCTCGCACGGATCGCCCAGACCGATGCCACCAGCACCAATGAACTGGCGGAGACACTGGCGGCCAAGGTCGACGGCCTGCTGCATCTCGACACGCTCCTCGCCGATCGGGAACTGGATCTGTTCGTGGTCTTCTCGTCGGTCGCCGGAGTCTGGGGCGGTGGCGGCCAGGGGCTGATCGGCGCGGCCAACGCCCAGCTCGACGCCCTGATCGAACGGCGCCGCGCCAGGGGTCTGGTGGCCACCTCGGTGGCCTGGGGGGTGATCGACGGCTTCGGTGTGGCCGCCGATGCCACGGCCCAGGAGCAGCTGCGCCGCCGTGGTGTGCTGCCCATGGCGCCCGAGGCGGCCATGGCGGCCCTGACACACGCCGTCCGCCACGACGACACGCTCGTGGCCGTGGTGGACATCGACTGGTCGGCGTTCGTTCCGGCCTTCACCTCGCTGCGGCCCAGCCCGCTGATCGGCGATCTGCCGGGCGTTCAGGAGATCGTCGACAGCCTTCGTACGGACGACGCCACCGACGAATCCGCCTCGGAGTTCCTGCGCCAACTGGCCGCGGGCTCCGACGCCGAGCGGGAACGCGCCCTGATGAAGGCGGTGCGCGAGAACGCGGCCATCGCGCTGGGCCACGACGGTGTCGAGACCGTCAAACCGCAACGCGCCTTCCAGGAGATGGGTTTCGACTCCCTCGCGGCCGTGAACCTGCGCAACACCCTCGGCGCCGCACTGGGCACCCGGCTGCCGGCCACTCTCGTCTTCGACTACCCCACGCCTGCCGCGCTGGTGGAGTACCTGCGTACCGAGCTCCTGGGAGACCAGGGCGACGACGAGGCCACCGAGGCCGATGAGGAGGAGATCCGCCGCGTACTGGCCGCCGTGCCGTTCAGCCGGTTCCGCGAGGCCGGAGTGCTCGATGCGCTGCGGTCGCTGGCCAGGGCCGAAGCGGCCGCACAGGACGGCAGCCGGCCGTCCGCTGATGAGGAGCTCGACCTGATCGATGGAATGGATATCGCCGGACTGGTCCAACGGGCGTTCGACGGAACCCAGTTGTGAACGCTGAACGCACTCGACGCGGTGGGAGGCAGCCATGAGCAGCAGCCAGAGCGAACAGATCGTCGACGCCCTGCGCGCCTCGCTGAAGGACAACGCCCGGCTGAAGCACGAGTACGACAAGGCGGTCGCGGCCACCTCCGCCCCCATCGCCATCGTCGGGATGGCCTGCCGGCTGCCGGGCGGGGTGAGTTCACCGGAAGACCTGTGGGAACTGGTGTCCACCGGCGGTGACGGCATCTCCGGCTTTCCGGTGAACCGCGGCTGGGACCTGGACAACCTCTTCCACCCCGATCCGGACCACCCGGGCACCAGCTATGCCACGGAAGGGGGTTTCCTGCACGACGCCGGTGAGTTCGACGCGGGCTTCTTCGGCATCTCGCCCCGGGAGGCCGTGGCGATGGACCCCCAGCAGCGGATCATGCTGGAGCTGTCCTGGGAGGTGTTCGAGCGCGCCGGGATCGACCCGACCAGCAAGCGGGGCAAGGACGTCGGCGTCTACTCCGGTATCGCGTTCCACGACTACGGCTCCGGTCTCGCCGAGGTCCCCGAAGGGCTTGAGGGTTTCATCCTCACCGGTGGCGCGGGAAGCGTGCTGTCCGGACGGGTCTCCTACGCACTCGGCCTCGAAGGCCCCGCCGTGACGATCGACACGGCGTGCTCCTCGTCGCTGGTGGCGCTGCATCTGGCGGTGCAGGCGCTGCGGGCAGGGGAGTGCTCGATGGCGCTGGCCGGTGGCGTCACCGTGATGGCGGCCTCCGACGCCTTCGTGGGCTTTTCCCGCCAGCGCGGACTCGCCCCCGACGGCCGGTGCAAGGCATTCGCGGCCTCGGCGGACGGCACCGGGTTCTCCGAGGGCGCCGGTGTGCTTCTGCTGGAGCGCCTGTCCGACGCCGTCGACGCGGGGCACCCGGTACTGGCGGTGGTGCGCGGCTCGGCGGTGAATCAGGACGGCGCGTCCAACGGCCTCACCGCGCCCAACGGCCCCTCACAGCGGCGCGTCATCCGCCGGGCGCTGAGCAGCGCACGGCTGTCGGGCGCCGATGTGGACGTGGTGGAGGCACACGGCACGGGTACGGCGCTGGGCGACCCCATCGAGGCGCAGGCCCTGCTGGCCACGTACGGCCGGGACCGCGACCGCCCGCTGTGGCTGGGGTCGGTGAAGTCCAACATCGGTCACACCCAGGCCGCCGCCGGTGCGGCCGGTGTGATCAAGATGGTGATGGCGCTGCGGCATGACGTACTGCCGAAGACGCTGCATGTGGACGCGCCCACGCCCCAGGTGGACTGGTCGGCCGGTGCCGTGGAACTCCTGACCGGCGAACAGCCGTGGCCGGAGACGGGACGGCCGCGCCGGGCCGCCGTATCGGGCTTCGGCATCAGCGGCACCAACGCCCATGTGATCCTCGAAGAGGCTCCGGCCCCTCAGCCCGCCGAACCCGGCCCCGCGACCGGCGCCACCGCGGAAACCACCACCGCCGCCGCCACCGATCCGGCGTCGTCACCACCGGTGCCGGACGGCGCCCCGGTGCTCAACGATGCCCCGGTGCTCAGCGATGCCCCGGTGCCGCTTCTGGTGTCCGGGCGGGGCGAGTCGGGCCTGCGCGCTCAGGCCCAGCGCCTGCTGTCGTTCCTGGACGAACGCCCCGACGTGGCCCTGCCTGACCTCGGCTGGTCGCTGGCCTCCGGGCGCGCCGCGCTGGAGCAACGCGGCGTGGTGCTGGCCACCGACCGGGACGCCGCGCTGCGCGGTCTGGCCGCACTGGCCCGGAACACCCCCGCACCCGATGTGATCCGCGGCACCGGTCCGGCCACCGGGCATACAGCCTTCGTCTTCCCCGGCCAGGGCTCGCAGTGGCAGGGAATGGCGGCTGAACTGCTCACCTCCGCACCGGCGTTCGCCGGCCGGTTCGCCGAATGCGACGACGCGTTGGGCCGCCTCCTGGACTGGTCCGTCACCGATGTGATCAAAGGGGCCGAGGGAGCGCCTTCCCTGGACCGGATCGAGATCCTGCAACCCGCGCTGTTCGCGGTGCATGTGTCCTTGGCGGCCGTGTGGGCGGCGGCCGGGGTCGAACCCGCGGCGGTGGTCGGCCACAGCCAAGGGGAGATCGCGGCGGCGTACGTGGCCGGGGCGCTGTCGCTGGAGGACGCGGCCAGGATCGTGGTCCTGCGCAGCGCTCTGTTCGCCGAGGAGCTGGTGGGCAAGGGCGCGGTGGCATCCGTGGCGGTGCCGCCCGACGCCGTGGAGAAGCGGCTGGCGGACTGGGGCGAGCGACTGGTGATCGCCGGACGCAACGGCCCCTCGGCGGTGACCGTCGCGGGCGAAGTGGCCGCGCTGGAGGAATTCGTGGCCGGGTGCAAGGCCGACGGGATCCGGGCGCAGGTCGTGGGCTCGACGGTGGCCTCGCACTGCGCCCAGGTCGATCCGTTGCGGGACCGAATCCTCGCGATGTTCGCCGACATCACCCCGCGCCGCGGCCACATCCCGTTCTACTCGACGGTCACCGGCGGTGTGCTGGACACCGGCGAACTGGACGCCGAGTACTGGTTCCGCAACGCGCGCCACCCAGTCGACTTCGAGGGCGCAGTCCATGAACTCCTCGCCGACGGATTCGGCTTCTTCATCGAGTCCAGCGCGCATCCCGTGCTGGTGACGGCCATGCAGCAGCTGTTCGAGGACGCCGGGGCCGACGCGGTGGCCGTGGGCTCCCTGCGGCGCGACGAGGGCGGTGCGCGGCGGTTCCTGGCCTCCCTCGCCGAAGGCCATGTGGGCGGGCTGCCGGTGGACTGGGCCACCGTTTTCGCCGGTTCGGACCCGCGCCGGACCGATCTGCCCACGTACGCCTTCCAACGGCACCATTACTGGCTGGAGTCGACCGACGCCTTCGGCGACGCGTCCGGGCTGGGCCTCGAATCGGCCCAGCACCCGCTGCTGGGTGCCGTCACCGAATTCCCCGAATCCGGCGGGGTGTTGTTCACCTCCAGGCTGTCGCTGCGTACACACCCCTGGCTGGCCGACCACGCGGCGGCGGGCACGGTGCTGCTGCCCGGAGCGGCGTTCGTGGAGCTGGCGGTGCGCGCCGGTGACGAGGCGGGCTGCGGTGTCGTCGAAGAGCTCGTCATCGAGGCACCGCTCACCCTGGCCGAGAACGACGGCACGCGCCTCCAGGTGTTCGTGGGCGAGGCGGGCGACTCCGGGCGGCGCCCGCTCTCCGTGCGCTCCCGCGCGGAGGGAAGCGGACCGGGGGCGGCCTGGACACGGCACGCCACCGGTGTCCTGGCCCCGGCCGCCGTCGCCACCCCACCCGACACCGGCCTCGCCCAGTGGCCACCGGCCGGGGCGGTCGCGGTGGACACCGAGCGGGTGTCCGAGGCGTACGAGGACATGGCCGCCGCCGGTTACGGCTACGGACCGGCCTTCCGGGGGCTGCGCGCGGTGTGGACCCGCGGCGAGGAGGTGTTCGCCGAGGTCGCGCTGGCCGACGACCAGGGGCTCTCGGCGGACGGCTTCGGCCTGCACCCGGTGCTGCTGGACTCCGCCATGCACGCGATCGCCTTCCGCGAACTCGGCGCCGCCCAGGCCACGCTGGCGCTGCCGTTCGCCTACCGCGATGTCGCCCTGCACGCCGCCGGTGCGTCCGCGCTACGCGTCCACATCGCACCGAACGGCCCCGAGGAAGTGGCGCTTCAACTGGCGGACACCGGCGGCGCGGCCGTCGCCACCGTCGGGTCCGTGGTGTCCCGGCCGGTGGCCACCGAACTGCTGGACACCGGCACCAGCCCCGCCCGGGAGTGGATGTTCCGCGTCGGCTGGGACGAGCTCCCGGGGCCTTCGGCCGACATCGCACCGGACCCCCTCCACCCCGTACCGGTGGCGACCGCCGAGGACATCCGCGAACTGGCCGAGACGGCCGACCTGGGCGTGCCCGACGCGCTGTTGCTGGACCTGGCCGCCGACGGCCAGGAGCCGAGCGCGAGCGGTGTACGGGAGGTGACCGGCCGGGTACTGGAACTGCTGCAGACCTGGCTGGCCGCACCCGAACTCGACGACACCCCGCTGCTCGCACTCACCCACGGTGCGGTGGCCGTGCACCACGACCGCGAGCTCACCGACCCCACCGCCGCCGCCGTATGCGGTCTGCTCCGGTCCGCCCAGGCCGAGAACCCCGGACGGATCACCCTGGTGGACACCGACCGGGCCCAGGCATCCCTGGCCCTGCTGCCCGGCGCGTTCACCGTTGGAGAGCCGCAACTCGCCCTGCGTGACGGCATCCGCTACGCCCGACGCCTCACCCGCGCGGACACCACCGGCGCGCTGGCCCCACCCTCGGGCGCGGCGGCCTGGCGGCTGGAGCCCGGCCCTGACGGCACCCTCGAAGGTCTGGCGCTGCGCCCCGCATCCGCCCCGCTGGAACCCCTGGCGGCCGGTCAGGTCCGGATCGAGGTCCGGGCGGCGGGGCTGAACTTCCTGGACGTCCTGGTGGCGCTGGACATGAACCGGGTCGACGCCACCATCGGCAACGAAGGCTCCGGGGTGGTCACCGAGATCGGCCCCGGAGCGGCCGGGCTCACCGTCGGCGACCGGGTGATGGGACTGTTCCCCGACGCCGTCGGCCCGCTGGCCGTGGCCGACCACCGCACTGTGGTCAGGATCCCGCACGGCTGGTCCTTCCAGCAGGCCGCCACCGTGCCGATGGCCTTCCTCACCGCCTACTACGGGCTGCGCGACCTCGCCGGTCTGCGATCCGGTGAGTCGGTACTGATCCACGCCGCCGCCGGCGGGGTCGGCATGGCCGCCGCGCAGCTCGCCCGGCACTGGGGCGCCGAGGTGTTCGCCACCGCCGCCCCCGCCAAATGGGACGCCGTACGCGCCACCGGAATCAGCGCGGACCGGCTCGGCAACTCGCGCACCGTGGACTTCGAGCCCCACTTCCTGGACGCCACCCAGGGTCGGGGCGTCGATGTGGTGCTGGACAGCCTCGCCGGGGAGTTCGTGGACGCCTCACTGCGGCTGCTGCCCCGAGGAGGCCGGTTCCTGGAGATGGGCAAGGCCGACCTGCGGAGCCCCGAGGAGGTCGCAACCACCCATCCCGGCGTCTCCTACCAGGCGTTCTCCCTCTACGAGGCGGGCAACGACCGCATCGGGGAGATGCTGAGCGAACTGGTCGAGCTGTTCGACCGAGGAGCGCTGCACCCGCTGCCGCTGAACACCTGGGACGTACGCCACGCCCCGGCCGCCTTCCGCCACATGAGCCAGGGACGGCACATCGGCAAGAACGTGTTCACCCTGCCCCGCACCCCCGACGCCACCGGCACCCTCCTGGTCACCGGTGGCACCGGCTCGCTGGGCCGCCTGGTGACCCGGCGCATGGTCACCGAACACGGAATGCGCAACGTCGTCCTGGCCGGACGGCGTGGCAGGGACGCCACGGGGATCCCCGAGCTGGAGGACGAGCTCAGCGCGCTGGGCGCCACCGTGCGCACGGTGGCCTGCGACCTCGCCGACCGCGAGGCGGTGGCCGCACTGCTCGGCTCGATCCCCGAGGACACCCCGCTGACCGCCGTGGTGCACACCGCCGGACTGCTGGACGACGGCGTGATCACCACCCTGACCCCGGAACGTCTGGACACGGTGTTCCGCCCCAAGGTGGACGCCGTGCTCAACCTGCACGAGCTGACCCGCCACCTCGACCTCGCCGCGTTCGTCCTCTTCTCCTCCGGGGCGGGCACCTTCGACTCCCCGGGCCAGGGCAACTACTCCGCCGCCAACGCCTTCCTCGACGCGCTCGCCCGCTACCGCCACGCCAGGGGGCTGCCCGCCACCTCCCTCGCCTGGGGCCTGTGGGGGCAGGTCACCGACATGAGCGCACACCTGGACGACTCCGACCAGCGGCGCATGGCCCAGGGCGGCATGCTCGCACTCTCCGTACCCGAGGGCATGGAGCTGTTCGACACCGCGCTGCGCGGCCCGGACACCGTACTCGTCCCCGCCCATATGGACTTCGCCGCCCTGCGCACCCTGGCCGCCTCCGGCTCGCTGCCCGCACTGCTGCGCGCCCTCGTCCGTACTCCGCGCCGGGCCGTCGACAACACGGCGGCGGACACGGACGACCTGGTGAGCAGGCTGGCCAGGGTAACCGCCGGCCAGCAGGAGAAGATTCTGCTCGACCTGGTCCAGCAGGAAGCCGCCGCCGTACTCGGCCATGCCTCGGCCGACCTGATCGAGCCCGACCAGCCCTTCAAGGAGATCGGCTTCGACTCGCTCACCGCCGTGGAACTGCGCAACCGGCTCTCCCGACGGGCCGGAGTACGGCTGCCCGCCACGCTCATCTTCGACCACCCCGCCCCCGCGTCCCTCGCCCGCTACCTCCTGGCCGAACTGGGCCAGGAGGTCGACACCTCGGAGGTGCTGATGGCCGAGCTCGACACCGTGGCCACGACCCTTGCCGGGGTGTCCCCCGACGCCACGACCCACGCCACGGTGCTGGCCCGCCTCCACCTGCTGGTCGAGCAGTGGGAGACCGCGGCAGGCGCCACGACCACCGACCAGGACGAGGAGTTCGACGTGGACACCGCGACCGACGAGGCCATGTTCGAGCTCATCGACCGGGAGTTCGGCACCTCGTGACCGCCCGGCCCCGCGCGACGACACACCACACGCCGCCGACCCTCCAGCAGACGCCACCGTTTCCTTCGGGAGTGAACACCCATGGCAGATGACGGGAAGCTGCGCGACTACCTCAAGCGCGTACTGGCGGACGCCCGCCGCTCCCAGAAGCGGGTCCGCGAGCTGGAGGCCGAGAAGACGGAGCCGATCGCGATCGTCGCGATGGCCTGCCGGCTTCCGGGCGGGGTGTCGTCCCCGGAGCAGCTGTGGGAGCTGGTGCTGCACGGGCGGGACGGGATCACCGGCTTCCCCGTGAACCGTGGCTGGGATTTGGGAGACCTGTTTCATCCGGACCCCGACCACCGGGGCACCAGCTATGTCCGCGAGGGCGGATTTCTGCACGACGCCGGGGAGTTCGACGCGGGCTTCTTCGGGATCTCCCCGCGCGAGGCGGTCACGATGGATCCGCAGCAGCGCATCATGCTCGAGCTCTCCTGGGAGGCGTTCGAACGGGCGGGGATCGACCCGACCACGTGGCGCGGCAAGGACGTCGGCGTCTTCTCCGGGTTCGCGGGCAGCGATTACGGGGCCGGGCTGCCGGAGCTGCCCGAGGCCCTGGAGAGCTATCTGATGACCTCCGACGCCGGAAGTGTGCTCTCCGGCCGGATCTCCTACACCTTCGGGTTCGAGGGCCCCGCCGTCACGGTCGACACCGCGTGTTCCGCGTCCCTGGTGGCGCTCCACCTGGCGGCGCGCGCCCTCCGGGCGGGGGACTGCTCGATGGCGCTGGCCGGTGGCGTCACCGTCCTGGGCACACCCCGGGCGTTCATCGGCTTCTCACGCCAGCGCGGACTCGCCGCCGACGCCCGCTGCAAGGCGTTCGCGGCGGCGGCGGACGGCACCGGCTTCTCCGAGGGCGCGGGAGTGCTGCTGCTGGAGCGGCTGTCGGACGCGGAGCGAAACGGCCATCGGGTGTTGGCGGTGGTGCGGGGCAGTGCGGTGAACCAGGACGGTGCGTCGAATGGGTTGACCGCCCCGAATGGTCCGTCGCAGCAGCGTGTCATCCGGCAGGCGCTGGCCCATGCGCGACTCAGCCCGTCCGAAGTGGACGCGGTGGAGGCGCATGGGACGGGTACCGCGCTGGGTGACCCGATCGAGGCACAGGCGCTGCTGGCCACGTACGGCCAGGGGCGACCGGAGGACCGTCCGCTGTGGCTGGGCTCGCTCAAGTCCAACATCGGCCATACCCAGGGCGCGGCGGGGGTGGCCGGGGTCATCAAGATGGTGATGGCGCTGCGACATGGGACGTTGCCGAGGACATTGCATGTGGATGAGCCATCGCCGCGGGTGGATTGGTCGTCGGGTGCGGTGGCGCTGCTGACCGAGGGGCGGGCTTGGCCGGAGGTGGGGCGTCCGCGCCGGGCGGGGGTGTCGGGGTTCGGGGTCAGCGGGACGAACGCTCACGTGATTCTGGAACAGGCTCCGGAAGTGGCCGTCGAGGTGGTGCCGGAGGCTGCGGATGGTGGTGTGGTGCCGTTGGTGGTGCCGTTGGTGGTGTCGGGACGAGGTGATGCGGGGTTGCGGGCCCAGGCGCGTCGGCTGCTGGACTTCGCCGAAGGCCACCCGGAGGTGGGGGTGACGGAGCTGGGTGTCGCGTTGGGTTGTGGTCGGGCGGGGTTGTCGGATCGTGCGGTGGTGGTGGCGGGGGATCGTGAGGAGGCGTTGGCGGGGTTGGGTGTGGTGGTGCGGGGTGGGTCGGGTGTGGGGGTGGTGTCGGGTTCGGTGGTGCGTGGTCGGTTGGGGGTGTTGTTCGCTGGTCAGGGGTGTCAGCGGGTGGGGATGGGGCGTGGGTTGTATGAGGTGTTTCCGGTGTTCCGGGCGGCCTTCGATGGGGTGTGTGAGGTGTTGGACCGGGAGTTGGGTGCGGGTGGGGTGTCCGGTTCGGTGCGGGAGGTGGTGTTCGGGGATGGTGAGTTGCTGGAGCGGACGGTGTTTGCGCAGGCGGGGTTGTTCGCGGTGGAGGCGGCGTTGTTCCGGTTGGTGGAGTCGTGGGGTGTGGTGCCGGATGTGGTGGGTGGGCATTCGGTGGGTGAGGTGACGGCGGCGTATGTGGCGGGTGTGTTGTCGTTGGAGGATGCGGCGGTGTTGGTGGCGGCGCGGGGTCGGTTGATGGAGGCGTTGCCGGAGGGTGGGGCGATGGTGGCGGTGGGCGCGGGTGAGGAGCGGGTGCGTCCGCTGTTGGTGGCGGGGGTGGATATCGCGGTGGTGAATGGTCCTGCGGCGGTTGTGCTCTCCGGTGATGAGGAGCCGGTGCTGCGGGTGGCGGAGGAGTTGTCGGGGCAGGGGTGTCGGACGAGGCGTTTGGCGGTCTCGCACGCGTTCCACTCCGCACGTATGGAGCCCATGCTGAAGGAGTTCCGGCGGGTGGTTGAGGGTTTGTCGTTCGCCGCTCCCGAGATTCCTCTGGTGTCGAACGCAACCGGGGAGTTGGTGGATGCGGAGGCGGTGTGTTCCCCCGAGTACTGGGTGGAGCATGTGCGTTCGGCGGTGCGGTTCGCGGATGGTGTGCGGGCGCTTGCCGAGTACGGGGTGAGTACGTATCTGGAACTGGGTCCCGATGGCACGCTGTCCGCGATGGGCCGCGAGTGCCTGGACGACGGGCAGGCCGCATTCGTACCGGCCCTCCGTCGGGAGGGCGACGAGACCCGCGCCCTTGTCACGGCCCTGGCCACCTGCCATACGCGTGGTGTGCATGTGGACTGGCCGACCGTGCTGGGCGGAAGGGGTACCGGTTCGGTCGATCTGCCGACGTATGCCTTCCAGCGGGAGCACTACTGGCTGGTGGGGGAGCGGCGGGGGGTGGGTGATGTGGCGTCCGCGGGGTTGGTGGGCGTCGGACATCCGTTGTTGGGTGCGGTGATGGAGGTGCCGGGGTCGGGTGAGGTGTTGTTCACCTCGCGGTTGTCGTTGGGGTCTCATCCGTGGCTGGCTGATCATGTGGCCGCGGGTGCGGTGTTGTTGCCGGGTGCGGCGTTTGTGGAGTTGGTGGTGCGGGCCGGTGATGAGGTCGGTTGTGGCGGGGTGGAGGAGCTGGTGATGGAGGCTCCGCTGGTGTTGGCGGAGGGCGGGGCGGTTCAGGTGCGGGTGAGTGTGGCGGAGGCCGATGAGGGTGGTCGGCGTGTGGTGCGGGTGTATTCGCGGGCGGAGGGCGCGGGCGTGGGTGCCGCGTGGGTGCGGCATGCGAGCGGGACGTTGCGTCCTGCGGCGGGGGTCTCCGCTTCTGATGTGGGGTTGTCGGTGTGGCCTCCGGTGGGTGCGGTGGCGGTGGACCTGGTGGAGATGGAGGGCCTGTACGACGGTCTGGAACGGGCTGGGTATCGGTATGGGCCGGTGTTCCAGGGGGTGCGGGCGGCCTGGCGGCTGGATGGCGCGGTGTACGCGGAAGTGGCTCTGCCGGAGGAGCATCGGGCCCGGTCGGCAGGGTTCGGACTGCACCCGGCACTCCTCGACGCGGCCCTGCACGCCGCCGCGTTCCAGCACCGTGCGGAGCGTGCCGACCAGCGGACAGCGTTGCCCTTCGTCTGGCGCGATGTGGCGTTGTACGCCACGGGTGCCACGGCCTTACGGGTACGGGTGCTCCCCGTCGGAGAGGACACTCTGACACTGGAGTTGGCCGATGAGACCGGCGCCCCGGTGGCTTCGGTGGGTTCGATGGTGTCCCGCCCGGTCGACCCCGGGCAGTTCAAGACCGCCTCGACACATGACCGTCTGCTCCGCCCGGGATGGGAGGAGACGGCGCTGACGCCGGATGGCGCCCCACTGGGCGCGGTGCGAGTGGCCACGGCCGAGGATGTGCGCGCGCTGGCCGGGCGAGGTGACCGGTTCGACGCCGTGACGGTCGAGGTGGCCGAGACCGGAAGTGTGCGCGAGCTGACCAGCCGCGTACTGGAAGTCGTCCAGGCGTGGTCGACCGAACCGGCGCTGGACAGCACGCGGATGGTCGTGCTGACGACGGGCGCGGTCGCCGTCGGTCCGGGCGAGCCGGTCGACCCCGCCATTGCCGCCGTATGGGGGCTGGTCGGCACCGCGCAGTCGGAGAACACCGGCCGGATCCTACTGCTGGACGTCGACAACGAGCCGTCCTCGTACGCGACGCTGAGCACCCTCGTCCCCGCCCTCTTCGCCGCCGACGAGACCCAGGCCGCGGTCCGCGCCGGAGCGTGCTTCCTGCGGCGGCTCACTCGTGTGGTGGAACCGCCCGAGGCCGAACCGGGCGGTATGGACGTGGGTGGGACGGTGTTGGTCACGGGTGGTACGGGGGCGTTGGGTGCGGTGGTGGCGCGGCATCTGGTGGCCGTGCATGGGGTGCGGAGTCTGGTGTTGGCGAGTCGGAGTGGGCCCGAGGCTGTCGGTGCCGCCGAGTTGGAGGCGGAGCTGGTCAGGGCAGGGGCGCGGATACGGATTGTCGCGTGTGATGTGGCCGACCGTGATGAGGTGGCCGGGCTGGTGGATGCCGTTCCGGAGGATGCTCCGCTGTCGGCGGTGGTGCATACGGCGGGTGTTCTGGATGACGGTGTGCTGACGGCGTTGACTCCGGAGCGTATGGATGCGGTGTTCCGGCCGAAGGTGGACGGGGCGCTCCATCTGCATGAGCTGACCCGGGACCTGGACCTCTCCGCCTTCGTCCTCTTCTCCTCCGCCGCGGGCACCTTCGGCAGCTCCGGCCAGGGCAACTACGCCGCCGCCAACGCCTACCTCGACGCGCTGGCACAGCACCGGACCGCCCAAGGGCTTCCGGCGATCTCCCTCGGCTGGGGCATGTGGTCCCAGGACGCGGGGATGACCGCCCAGCTCGGCGACACCGACCACCGCCGACTGGCACGTGACGGACTCGCCGCGCTGACCTCGGCCGAGGGCATGGAGCTCTTCGACACCGCGCTGCGCACGGGTGAACCCACGGTTCTCCCCATCAAGCTGGACCTGGGCGCACTGCGGGCCCAGGCCGCCACCGGGGCGGTGCCGCCACTGCTGCGCGGGCTGGTCCCCCAGCCCCGGCGGATCCGGCAGAAGGCCCAGTCGGCGCATGCGCACGACGCCGACGCGCTCACCGCACGACTGGCCGGGGCGGGTCCCACGGACCGGCAGGCGATCCTGCTCGACCTGGTCCGGCAGGAGGCGGCCCATGTGCTCGGTTACGCCACGGTCGGCCGTATCGGCGCCGAGGCAGCCTTCACCGACGTCGGCTTCGACTCGCTCACGGCGATCGAGCTACGGGACCGGCTGCTCGCCCGTACCGGGCTGCGACTCCCCGCCACGTTCGCCTTCGACTTCCCCACCCCCCTGGCTCTGGCGGACCATCTGGACACCCGCCTGGGCGCCGAGGCCACGCAGGACCCGGTGCTGGCCGAAGTGGCGAGGCTCGAGGAACTGGTGGCCGCCCGGCCACCGGACGGTGCCAAGAACACGGGTGCCGCCGTCCGGCTCCGGGCTCTGGCGGCCAAGCTCAGCACCGATGCCCCGGGGCCGGCCGGAGGCGCCGACATCGAAGCGACGCTCGAGGCGGCGTCGGTCGACGACGTACTGGCCTTCATCGACGACGAGTTCGGAATCGTGGACCCGGCGGATTCCGACCGCGCCTACGAGTGAAGGGGAAGGTGACCTCCGGTGGAGAACGACGAGAAGCTGGTCCGGTACCTCAAGCGGGTGACCGCCGATCTGCACCAGGCGCGACAGCGGCTCACTGAGATCGAGGCCGCGCGGTCGGAGCCGATCGCGATCGTGGGGATGGCGTGCCGGTTGCCGGGTGGGGTGACCACGCCGGAGGAGTTGTGGGACCTGGTGATGTCCGGCGGTGACGCGGTCGGTGGGTTTCCGGAGGACCGGGGCTGGGATCTGGAGAACCTCTTCGACCCGGATCCGGATCACCCCGGCACCAGCTATGTCCGCGAGGGTGGCTTTCTGCGCGACGCGGGGGAGTTCGACGCGGGCTTCTTCGGGATCTCGCCGCGTGAGGCGTTGGCGATGGATCCGCAGCAGCGGTTGCTGTTGGAGACGTCATGGGAGGCGTTGGAGCGCGCCGGAATCGATCCGACGGCCCTGCGTGGCAAGGACGTCGGTGTCTACTTCGGCACCCTCAACCAGGACTACGCCACGGACGTGGACACGGTCCCCGAGGGCGTCGAGGGCTATCTGATGACGGGCAGCTCGGCGAGCGTGCTAACCGGTCGGGTCGCCTATGAGCTGGGGTTCGAGGGCCCGGCGATGACGATCGACACGGCATGTTCCTCCTCACTGGTGGGCCTGCACCTGGCCGCGCAGGCGCTGCGCTCCGGCGAGTGCTCGATGGCCCTGGCCGGAGGGGCCACCGTCATGTCCACCCCCAGCGCCTTCGTCGGCTTCTCGCGGCAGCGCGGCATGGCTGAAGACGGCCGCTGTAAGTCGTTCGCGGCGTCGGCGGATGGTACGGGGTGGGCCGAGGGTGTGGGTGTGGTGGTTTTGGAGCGGTTGTCGGATGCGGAGCGGCGTGGGCATCGGGTGTTGGCGGTGGTGCGTGGCAGTGCGGTGAATCAGGATGGTGCGTCGAACGGTTTGACGGCGCCGAATGGTCCGTCGCAGCAGCGGGTGATTCAGCAGGCGTTGGCGGGTGCGGGGCTGGTGGCGGGCGATGTGGACGCCGTGGAGGGCCACGGCACGGGCACCACGCTGGGTGATCCGATCGAGGTCCAGGCCCTGATGGCGACCTACGGTCAGGATCGGCCTAAGGGGCGTCCGTTGTGGTTGGGATCGTTGAAGTCGAATATCGGTCATGCGCAGGCGGCTGCGGGTGTGGTTGGTGTGATCAAGATGGTGCTGGCGTTGCGGCATGGGGTGTTGCCGAAGACCTTGCATGTGGATGAGCCTTCGCCGCAGGTGGATTGGTCGGCGGGTGCGGTGGAGTTGCTGGCTGAGGAGCGGGTGTGGCCTGAGGTGGGGCGTCCGCGTCGGGTGGGGGTGTCGGGGTTTGGGGTGAGTGGGACGAATGCGCATGTGATTTTGGAGGAGGCTCCGGAAGTGGTGACCGGGGTGGTGTCGGAGGCTCCGGGTGGTGTGGTGCCGTTGGTCGTTTCGGGCTCTGATGGGGCGGGGTTGCGGGGGCAGGCGCGGCGGCTACTGGACTTTGCGGAGCGACGGCCGGAAGTGGAACTGGGCCATCTGGCACGTTCCTTGGCGGCGTCGCGGGCGGGGTTGTCGGATCGTGCGGTGGTGGTGGCGGGGGATCGGAGTGAGGCGTTGGCGGGGTTGGAGGCTGTGGCCGGGGGTGAGGTGGCCGGTGGTGATGTGGTGGGACGTGCGGACGCTCAGGGCCGGGTGGTGTTTGTTTTTCCTGGTCAGGGGGCGCAGTGGGTGGGGATGGGTGCGGAGTTGTTGGAGTCGAGTGTGGTGTTTGCGGAGTGTTTGGCTGAGTGTGCGGGGGTGTTGGATCCGTTGACGGGGTGGTCGTTGGTGGATGTGGTGCGGGGTGTGGGGGGTGGTGTGTTGTTGGAGCGGGTGGATGTGGTGCAGCCGGTGTCGTTTGCGGTGATGGTGGGGTTGGCGCGGGTGTGGTTGGCGGCTGATGTGGTGCCGTCTGCGGTGGTGGGTCATTCGCAGGGGGAGATTGCGGCGGCGTGTGTGGCGGGTGGGTTGTCGTTGGAGGATGCGGCGCGGGTGGTGGTGTTGCGTAGTCGGGCGATTGCTGCGGGGTTGTCGGGTGGGGGTGGGATGGTGTCGTTGGGTGTGGGGGTGGGGGAGGCGGAGTTGTTGGTGTCCCGTTGGGTGGGTCGGGTTGAGGTGGCGGCGGTGAATGGGCCGTTGTCGGTGGTGGTGGCTGGTGAGTCGGAGGCGTTGCGGGAGTTGGTGGGGGAGTGTGAGGGTGCGGGGGTGCGGGTGCGGTGGGTCGATGTGGACTATGCCTCGCATACGGCGCAGGTGGAGGTGGTTGAGGAGGAGTTGGCGCGGTCGTTGTCGCAGGTTCGGCCGGTGTCCTCAGGTATTCCGTTCTTCTCCACGGTGGAGGCGGGGTGGGTGGATACGGTCGAGTTGGATGCCGGGTACTGGTATCGGAATCTGCGGAGCACGGTGCGGTTCGCCCCGTCGGTCGATCAGTTGATCGGGGAAGGCTTTGCGGCGTTTGTTGAGGTGAGTGCGCATCCGGTGCTGACGATGAGTATCGAGGCGGCGGCGGAGCGAGCGGATGCCGGGCCGGTTGTGGTGACCGGGACGCTGCGGCGGGACGAGGGTGGTATGCGCCGTGTGCTCGCCTCCCTGGCCGAGGTGTACGTACGGGGTGTCCCCGTCGACTGGACCGCTCTGCTCGGCAACGTCCCCGCGCACACCGCGCTGGATCTGCCCACCTACGCCTTCCAACACCAGCACTACTGGCTGGGACGGCGAGGCGGATCGGTGGACGCGACCGCGCTGGGGCTTGCGCGGGCCGACCACCCACTGCTGGGCGCCATGACCGAACTGCCCGAGTCGGGGGGCTTGCTGTTCACCTCGCGCCTGTCGTTGCGTACGCATCCGTGGCTGGGCGACCACGCGGCGGCGGGCACGGTGCTGCTGCCCGGGGCGGCGTTCGTGGAGCTGGCGGTGCGCGCCGGTGACGAGGTCGGCTGTGGTGTCGTCGAAGAGCTCGTCGTCGAAGCACCGCTCACCCTGTCCGAGCGCGACGGTGTTCAGGTGCGGGTGAGTGTCGGCGCGGCGGACGAATCCGGCCGACGCCCGGTGGCAGTGCACTCACGCGGCCAGGACGGCGGCATCGACACCCCCTGGACCCGCCACATCAGCGGCACCCTTGCCCAGGACACCCCCGTTGAGCTGGACGCGGACCTGACGCAGTGGCCTCCCACCGGGGCGGTGGCGGTCCCGGAGGAGCGGGTGCGCGGCATCTATGAGGAACTGGAGGCGAGCGGTTACGGATACGGCCCCGCCTTCCGTGGTCTGCGAGCCGCGTGGACGCGGGGCGACGAGATCTACGCCGAGGTGGCCCTGCCCGAGGAGCTGTCGGCCGAAGCCACCGCGTTCGGGCTGCACCCCGCACTGCTCGACGCGGCCCTGCACGCCACCGCGTTCCGCGGCCGTACCGATGACCAGGCAGGGCCCACCCTGCCGTTCGCCTATCGGGGAGTGTCCCTGCACGCTTCCGGGGCTTCGGCACTGCGCGTACGTATCACACCCAACGGCAAGGAAGGGGTGGGCCTTCGGCTGGCCGATCCGAGCGGGGTGGCGGTGGCGGTGGTCGAGTCGTTGGTGTCGCGGCCGATGCCGGCGGCGCCGCTGGGCGCCGTCACACGGACCTCTACCGACCGGATGTTCCTCGTAGGGTGGGAGCAACTGAGGGTCGACGCCGACGACGTACCACTGGAGACCGTCTCCGTACGCACCGCACAGGACGTACGGCAGTTGGCCACCCGAGCCGACACGTCGGCCGGGGCGCCGCCGGTGTTGCGGTACGAGATCGGCCCCGACGGTGCCGTAAGCGACGACCGCAGCGCGGCCCGCGCGCATGAGCTGACGGGCCAAGTGCTGGACGTGCTGCGGACGTGGCTGACCCAGCCCATGCTGGAGGACACACGTCTGCTGGTGCTGACACGGCGCGCGGCAGGAGTCCGCGACACCGATCCGGTCGATCCGGCGGCCGCCGCGGCCTGGGGGCTGGTCGCCACCGCGCAGTCGGAGAACCCCGGGCGGATCCTGCTCCTCGACGTGGACGACACACCGGCCTCCACGGAGGCCCTGCCCACCCTTCTGCCCGTCCTGCTCGCCGGAGACGAACCACAGATCGCACTGCGCGAAGGCGTCTGCCACCAACGCCGTCTGACCCGAGCGACGGCCGACGAGGCACTCGTGACGCCCGAAGGAGAACCCGCGTGGCAGCTGGGCACCCGCGGCCCGGGAACGCTGGAGGGCCTGGCGCTGCTGCCGTCGCCGAGGGCACTGGCGCCACTGCCCCCGGGCCATGTCCGGATCGAGACACGTGCCGCGGGGCTCAACTTCCGCGATGTGCTGATGGCGCTGGGCATGTACCCCGGCGAGATCAGCATCGGCAACGAGGGCGCGGGTGTGGTCACGGAGGTCGGCCCGGGTGTCACCCGCTTCTCTCCGGGTGACCGGGTCATGGGGCTCTTCGAGGGAGCGGGCGGCCCCCTCGCCGTCGCCGACTGCCTCACTCTCGTCCACATGCCCGAGGGGTGGTCATTCGAGCAGGCGGCCGCGGTCCCCTGCGTCTTCCTCACCGCCTACTTCGGGCTGCGGGACCTGGCACGGCTGGAGCGCGGGGAGTCGGTCCTCATCCATGCGGCCGCCGGTGGCGTGGGCATGGCCGCGGTGCAACTGGCGCGGCATTGGGGCGCCGAGGTCTACGGCACCGCCAGCCCGGCCAAGTGGGACGCGGCGCGTACCGCCGGTGTCCCGGACGGACGGCTGGCCAACTCCCGGACGCTGGAGTTCGAGCAGCGGCTTCTCGAGATGACCGGCGGCCGTGGCTTCGATGTGGTGCTGGACGCCCTCGCCGGAGACTTCGTGGACGCCTCACTCCGGCTGCTGCCCAGGGGCGGCCGGTTCATCGAGATGGGCAAGAGCGATATCCGGGACGCCGAAGAGGTGGGCATTCAGCACCCCGGCGTGGCCTATCGGGCGTTTGACCTGGCCGAGGCCGGTGGCGAGCGCATCCAGCGGATGCTGACCGAGCTGGTCGACCTCTTCGAGAAGGGGGCGCTGACCCCGCCACCGGTGACCGTATGGGACATCCGGCGCGCTCCGGCCGCCTTCCGCTTCATGAGCCAGGCGCAGCACATCGGCAAGAACGTGTTCACCCTGCCGCGCCGACTGGACCCGGACGGCACCGTGCTCATCACGGGTGGCACCGGATCGCTGGGCAAGGTGGCCGCCCGGCGCCTGGTGACCGAGCATGGCGTACGGAATCTGGTGCTGACCAGCCGGAGCGGCCCCCAGGCCGCCGGCGCCGCCGAGCTGGAGCGGGAACTGACCTCACTCGGCGCACGAGTACGGATCGCCGCCTGCGATGTGGCAGATCGCGACGCCCTGGCCGAGCTGCTGTCCTCACTGCCCCAGGACGCGCCGCTGACCGCCGTGGTGCACAGCGCAGGAGCGCTGGACGACGGTGTGATCACCGCCTTGACCAGGGAACGGCTGGACACGGTCCTCGCCCCGAAGGTGGACGCCGCACTCCATCTGCACGAGCTGACCCGGCACCTGGATCTGGCGGCCTTCGTCCTGTTCTCCTCGGCCGCGGGGACGCTCGGCAGCTCGGGGCAGGGGAGCTATGTGGCGGCCAACGCCTTCCTGGACGCCTTGGCACATCGGCGCCGCGCCGCGGGGCTTCCGGGCATTTCCTTGGGCTGGGGGCTGTGGGCACAGGGTGCGGGGGTCGGTCTGACCGGCCATCTCACCGACGCCGACCAACGGCGCATGGCGCGCGGGGGAGTGGCCGGGCTGTCGGAGGGCGAAGGCGGAGCACTGTTCGACACCGCATTGCGCATGCCCCAGCCGGTGGTGCTTCCGATGAAACTGGACCTGGGCGCACTGCGGACTCAGGCCGCCGCCACCGGACCAGTGCCACCGTTGCTCCGTGGCCTCGTCCGGCAGAGTCGGCGCATTGCGCGGACGGCCGCCGACCTGGACGCCTTCACCCAGCGCCTGACCAGGGCCACGCCCGAGGAGCAGGAGCAGATTCTGCTCGGCCTGGTCTGCCGGGAGGCGGCTCGGGTACTGGGCCACGCCTCCGCCCACGCCATCGGGCCGGACCTGGCGTTCAACGAAATCGGCTTCGACTCCCTCACAGCGGTGGAACTGCGCAATCGGCTGGCCAACCACACCGGGATACGGCTCCCGGCCACGCTGGTCTTCGACTATCCGACGCCCACCGCCCTGATGCGCCACTTGCGGACGAAGCTCTGCCCGGATGCCCCACCTGAGCAGAACCAGGCTGGGAGGGAGGAGGATCTGCGCCGCGCGTTGGCCAGCACACCGCTGAGCCGCTTCGAGGAGCTGGGCATCCTCGACACCCTCCTGGCACTGGTCCAGGACCCCGAGGCGGGGCAGCAGGTGGACGGGCAGTCGGCGGAGGAGCAACCGGCCGCCGCGATCGCCGATATGGATGTCGCCAGTCTGGTGCAACGAGCCATGAGCAAGGCCGGAAAGTAATGTCGGTTCGGAATGCGGAGGCCGGGATGACCACTCCCGAAGCGAAGGTCGTCGAAGCGCTGCGTGTCACGCTCATGGAGAACGAGCGGCTCGAGCGGGAGAACGCCGACATACGTCGCGGCCTGTCGGAGCCGATCGCGATCGTGGGGATGGCGTGCCGGTTGCCGGGTGGGGTGACCACGCCGGAGGAGCTGTGGGACCTGGTGGTGTCCGGCGGTGACGCGGTCGGTGGGTTTCCGGAGGACCGGGGCTGGGATCTGGAGAACCTCTTCGACCCGGATCCGGACCACCCGGGCACCAGCTATGTCCGCGAGGGTGGCTTTCTGCGCGACGCGGGCGAGTTCGACGCGGGCTTCTTCGGCATCTCGCCGCGTGAGGCGTTGGCGATGGATCCGCAACAGCGCATCATGCTCGAACTCTCCTGGGAGGCGTTCGAACGCGCCGGGGTCGACCCGACCGCTATGCGGGGCAAGGACATCGGCGTCTTCTCCGGGGTGACTTACCACAGCTACGGCTCCGGAGCGCGGGTCCCGGACGAGCTCGAGGCGGTCATGGGAACGGGCACCTCGGCGAGCGTCCTGTCGGGGCGGGTGTCTTATGCGCTCGGTTTCGAGGGCCCCTCGGTCGCGGTGGATACGGCGTGTTCCTCGTCGCTGGTGGCGTTGC
The DNA here is from genome assembly GCF_017874715.1 of Streptomyces iranensis. GTDB lineage: Bacteria > Actinomycetota > Actinomycetes > Streptomycetales > Streptomycetaceae > Streptomyces > Streptomyces iranensis. Next base: position 30,443 of record NZ_JAGGLR010000051.1, read on the forward strand.
ATCTGGCCGTACAGGCGCTGCGGTTGGGCGAGTGCTCGATGGCGCTGGCCGGAGGTGTGACCGTGATGGCCAACCCGGGTATCTTCGTCGGTTTCTCGCGGCAGCGCGGCATGTCCAAGGACGGTCGTTGCAGGGCGTTCGCGGCCGCGGCGGACGGCACCGGCTTCTCCGAGGGCGCGGGCGTGCTGCTGGTGGAGCGGTTGTCGGATGCGGAGCGAAACGGTCATCGGGTGTTGGCGGTGGTGCGGGGTAGTGCGGTGAATCAGGACGGTGCGTCGAATGGTTTGACGGCGCCGAATGGTCCGTCGCAGCAGCGGGTGATTCGGCGGGCGTTGGCGGGTGCGGGGTTGGTGGCGGGTGATGT
>NZ_JAGGLR010000052.1 GCF_017874715.1 Streptomyces iranensis
TGATCTCCTTCAAGATCTTCGTCGTTCTCGAAGGATCAGCCGATGGCCGTCTGTCTATCCGGGCCCTCACCCCGACGCCGAGGAAAACCCCCGGAACAGGCGGAACCCGGTACACCACTTCCAAAGACGCAACCCCCTGCGGTTCGCGTGAGTCCAACCGTCCGCAGGCCGGATGGTTGGTGCTGGGAGTCCTGTCCGACCAGTCGGGCAGGACCTGGAGGCGACCACGTCTGTGGGGTGCACCTGCCATGTGGCGGCTGTGGTCGGAACAGGTAGAGTGGCGGGGCGCATGCTGCGGAGCGCCTGTGGCATCTGCGGTATCGACGCGGGCAGCTACCGGACCGCCACCTGACCTTCACCGCCTCCGACAGCTATGTCGGGGAAATCGTTTCCGAAGGCACGCCCCGGCGGCTGACGGAAGTGCTCGGCGTACCGTAGGGGTGGGGGAACATGGAACCGCTGAGCGGGGACGATCCGCGGCGGCTCGGGCCGTATTACCTGATCGCCAGGCTGGCCCCCGATAAGGAAGACCCATCGGCGGCCGACCGCCTTTTCCTCGCTCGCAGTGCCGGTGGGGTCCGTACGGTGCTCATCAGCACGCCTTCCGCCGAGTTGGCCGACGACGCGGCGTATCGGGGCCGCTTTCTGGCGGAGGCGGAGAGCGCCCGACGGCTCGGTGGAGCTTGGCCGCTTGCCCGGCTCGCCCCCGTCGAGATCTCCGACCGTGCGCCCGAACCCCCGTGGAGCGCGTTTCCGTACCGCCCGATACTGCCGCTGCCGGGTGTGATGCAGATGTGTGGAGGGCCGCTCCCGGTCCGGACCATACGTGCGCTGGGAGCGGCTCTGGCCGAGACGCTGGCGGAGATCCACCGGGCGGGCTTCACCCACGCGGGAATCGCGCCGGAGAACGTGTTCGTGGCGGGTGACGGGCCCTGGCTGGGAGGTTTCGGCGCGGTACGGGCAGCGGGGCCCGACGGGCGGAGTCGAGTGGGGCTTTCCGGGTTGGCGGCCGACGCCCTGCCCCCGGAGCAGGCCGCGGGTGGGCGCCCACGGCCGCTGGGGGACATCTACGCGCTGGGCGCGGTGCTGGCGTATGCGTCGACCGGGCGGCGGCTGCCTGAGGTGGGCGATCTGCCGGAGGAGCTGAGGAGCATCGTGCTCCCGTGTCTGGCTTCGGACCCGGCGGAGCGGCCGGTGGCGGCGGCGCTGGTGGACGGTCTGACCCGCGGTATGCGGTTCCCGCTGTCGGCGAGCGTGACGGCGGAACCGTCCGGACCCACGCCGACGGTCCTCGAAAGCGGGTCCGTAGGGCCGCCCTCGGCGATGCCGGTCGGTGGGCCAGGTTCGACCACGGTGGACGGGGGCCTCGGCAGGGCGGCGGTGCTGCTGAGTTCCGGCTGGCTGCCGGCACCGGTGGTTGTCGCGCTGGCCGAGCAGTCCGCGGCGACGCTGGCGTCGGAGGTCGAGCCGGCGGAAGCGGAGTCGGCGTTGGGCGCGCCGCTCAAAGAGGGCGCGCCGATCCAGGGAGAGGCGCCGGGCGCGCCCGCCCCCATCTCCGCGGGCCGGGGTGACACGCCCGGCGCCCCACATGCGCCGACCCACCTGTCGGGCGGTGCGAACGTCGCCGGGAGTCCGACTCGTCAGAACGCCGCACGGCCCTCCAGGCGTGCCCTGCTCGTCGGGGTCGCCTCTGGTTCGGCCGGTCTCGCGATCGGCGGCGGTGCGATGTGGATGGCCACCGCCGAGGAAGACCCTCCGCCGACCCCGGCCGAGCGCCTGGCAGCGGCCAATCACTCCCGTCGTCGGCTCGCCGGTGCCCCGCCCACACCGCTGTGGCGCCATGACATCGCCGGTGGGCCACCGACACACCCCCCGCTCATCTGGTCGGACAAGATCGCCGTCGTTGCGAACGACGCGGCCGTCACCGGAATCGACCTCCGTACGGGCAAGCGACTCTGGACGCAGGACGACGTTCGCCCCAGGGGACGGCTTCTGCCCATCGGTAAGGATTTGATCCTGGTCCCGGGCGACGGGCTCGCCGCGCTGTCCGCCGAGACCGGCGACATCCAGTGGTGGCCGGAGACCTTCCGGCCGGGTGGACGCACTCCGTACGCCGCCCTGCTGGCGGCGGAAGGCGGGACTGTCTGGCTCGCGGCGGGCCGCCGGGGGAGCGGCGCGGCCGACGATGGCCTCGTGATCGCCTATGACCTCGCCGGGCTGGAAGAGCTCTGGCGCGACCCGCTGCCCGTCGGTTTCGACGAGGGGTATCTGACAGAAGACACCCTCGTCGTGCGGGGCGAGATGTTCCTGGCCTTCGACCGGGAACGGGGGACACGGCACTGGCGGCGCTCCTATGAGGGTGTGACCGCCGGACGGCCGGTGACCACCGACGGCCGCGACACCCTCATCGCCGCTGTCACCAACACCTTGCGCGGGTACGGCCTGGCGGACGGCGGCGGCTCCGCGTGGAGCGTGAAGGCCAAGGGCGAGACCGGATCCGGGCACACCGCCGACTTCGGCGCTCCGGTCGTGCACGGCGAGGTCGTGTACGCCACCGACGGAGGCTACGCGGTCCATGCGCTGTCCACGGCCACGGGAGAGGTGCGATGGCAGCGCACCTATGCCTTCGCGATGAAGACGCTGTCCGGAGCGCGTACACCCGACACGGCCGTGGATCCGTCGGGGCGCACGGTGCTCACGGCGAATGACGTGGAAGTCGACGCTTTCGACGCCGAGGACGGCGCCCTGCGGTGGCGCTTCATGGACCTCGGCGCCGCGGCGGACAAGGGGTCCGTCGCGGCGCGGCGCCAGGTGGCCGTGACGGATGACCTGGCCGTCGTCACCAGCGGGAGAAGCGTCTACGCCTTGCCGTTGAGCTGAGCCACGGCTGTCCGGAGGAGCGAATGGAACCGCAGCGACCGGCCGAACCGACACGGCTCGGCCCGTACCGCATCATCGGCACGCTGGACGCCGGTGGGCAGGCCGACGACGCGCGCCGCCGTATCGCCAGGGACGACCGCACCGGCCGTACGGCCGTGCTGATGCTGCCGCACGAAACCCTCGCCGACGACCCCGGGTACCTGGTGCGGTTCCGGTCGGAGGGCGAGAACTCCCGTCGCCTGACCGGGGGTTGGGCGGCTCCCGTGATCGATGTCGCCGGGCCGGACGCGGATCTCCCCTGGGTCGCCTACGCCTGCTTCCCCGCCCTGCCGCTTCCCGCCGCGCTGGCCGCGCACGACGGTCCGCTGCCCGAACCCACGGTGCGCGCGCTCGGCGCGTACCTCGCTCATACCCTCGCCGGCTGGCATGCCGGCGGTCTCGTTCACGCCGGGATCTCGCCGCAGGCCACGCTGCTCATGGTGGACGGGCCCCGGCTGACCGGGTACGGACTGGCGCGAGCGGCGGCGCTGAACGGCATGGGCAGTGACACGTCGCTCGGGGTCGATGCCTTCACCGTGCCGCCGGAGCAGCGAGCGGGTGAACGCCCCAGTCCGGCGGGAGATGTCTACGCGCTGGGCGCCGTGCTCTGCTACGCCGCGACGGGCCGCCTGGACGTGGCCGAGGGGACGCGCGCGGCACTGCCGGAAGGGCTGAGAGAGCTGCTCGCGGTCTGTCTCGCGCAGGATCCTGGGCAGCGGCCCCGGCCGGGCATGGTGGCCCGGGAGCTCCGGGCGGCCTCGGCCCCCGACGCCGTCGGCCGCCTGCCCGACGCCGTGGCGACAGCTCTTGCCCGGCAGGCCGCGGCCTATCCGGCGCAGGCTCCCATGGCTGCCCACGCGTCCACTGAGGAGACGGCTGCCACCCCACCGCCGGGGCGCTCCCGGCGCGCCGTGGTCGTCGGTGGCCTCTCCGGAGCCGTCGGCCTCGTGCTCGGAGCGGGGGGAGTGGCCGGCTGGCGGGCAGTTGGCGAGGGGACGGGATCGCGGGGAACGTCCGCTCGGCGCGGGATCGCGCCTGCTCCGCTGTGGCGCCGCGACCTCGGGAGCGAGCCGCAGCAGACACCGCTGCTCTGGCGTGGCAGGACCGCCCTCGTCTGGACCACCGATTCCGTGACCGCACTCAGTCTCCGGACCGGAAGGAAGATCTGGTCGCGCGACAAGCTCTATCCCATGTCCGCCCTTACGCTTCTCGGCAACGGCACCTTCGTTTCTCCGGACACCTCGGCCTTCTCCGTGGTCTCGCTCGCCACGGGCCGCATCAAGGGGGTGGAGCGGCGGTACGACGGAGTGGAGGGTCCGGCGATCTACCAATTCCTCGGGGCCGACAAGGACGTCTGCTGGTTCCTGACCAGGAAGTATGCGAGTGGGGGTACGGGGACCGAGGACCACGAGGTGGTCTGCTACGACTCCGTGCGGCGCAAAGAGATATGGCGCGCGCCGCTCCCCGCTCCGTATCAGGGGGACGGCAACACCACCGCGCTTCTGCTCAGCACCATGCTCCTGCTGCCGAGCCAAGGGGACGACGACGAGAACACCTCCTCGTATCTGGCCCTCGACCGCCGCAGCGGCCGGAAGCTGTGGACGCGAAAATTCGCCGAGATGAAGGATGAGAGCGCCAAACAGCGTGTGATGGCTCCGGGTGATCTCCTGGTCTCCTGCGACGAGCACATGCTGAGGGGGTACCACCTCGCCAGCGGTAAGGAGCGCTGGCGGGTCGCGACCAAGGGAAGGGTGTCCGCCACTCCGGCCGTTCATGGGCCGGTGGTGTACGCCACCGATTCCCGCGCCACCACCTTTGCCGTCGATGTGCGCAGCGGCAGCGCGCGTTGGCGGCGCCGCAGCGCCGCCCCTTTGGAGTCCTCGTGGACGAGGGGCGAGACCGCGGTCAGCCATTCGGGCGCCACGGTCTTCCAGGTGACCGACGCGGAGATCGAGGCCTTGGACGCGGCGGACGGCTCCCTGCGGTGGCGGTCGGCACTCGCCGGGAAGGGCCAGCAAGCCGCCGTGCCGGGCCAGGTCGTGGGCGTCGCACCCGGAATCGTCCTCGTCCTGAACGGCACCATCCTCTACGCCCTGCCAGTGGACTGATACGGATACCGATGGTTTCTCCCCTGACCCACGACGATCCGCAAGCCCTCGGTTCGTACACTCTTCTCGCCCGACTCGGCGGCGGCGGAATGGGCACGGTCTATCTGGGCCGCTCACCCAAGGGGCGGATGGTCGCCCTGAAGACCGTGCACACGCACTACGCCGAGCAGGCCGAATTCCGCACCCGGTTCCAGCTGGAGACCGACGCGGCACGCGTCATCGGCGGACAGCACGGCGCACAGGTCATCGACGCCGATCCGCTGGCCCCAACGCCTTGGCTGGCCACCGAATACGTCCTCGGCCCACCGCTCGACGACGCGGTCGCCCTCGCCGGGCCGCTGCCCGAGCAGGCTGTACGGGCCACGGGAGCCGCCCTGTGTGACGCGCTCGCGCAGCTGCACAGGTCCGATGTGGTCCACCGCGACCTCAAGCCCTCCAACATCCTGCTGACCGCCCTCGGCCCCAAGGTCATCGACTTCGGCATCGCCCGCGCGGTGGGCGACGACCGGCTCACCCGTACGGGCGCGGCGGCCGGAACGCCCGCCTATATGTCCCCGGAACAGGTCTCCGGTGGTGAACACACCGCCGCGGGCGATGTGTTCGCCCTCGCCGGAGTGCTCGTCTTCGCGGCCACCGGCCGTCCGCCCTTCGGCGGCGGACAGCCCGCCGATCTGCTCTACCGGGTGCGGTACACCGACCCCGACCTGTCCGGGCTGCCGGGGGGATTGCGCACCGTACTGGAGCCGTGCTTCGCCAAGGATCCCCGGCAGCGGCCCGGCACCGTGGAACTGGGAGAGCGGCTCCGTATGGGCGCCCATCACGCGGGTGACCTCCGACGGTTCGCGGACCAGTTGCCGGATCTGGTCCTCGCCGAGATCGCCCGGCGCTGCACGGCCGTATGGGAGGCCCAGCCCAGCAGGCTCCTGGCTCCCCGGGAGGCGGAGCACCGCACCGAAACCGCTGGGCCGCGGCGGGTGGGAGCCGCGCTCTCCCGGCGGAAGCTGATCGCGGCAGTGGGCGGCGGCGCGCTCGTCGCCGGTGGGGCGGCCGGGGCGTGGGCCTGGCTCGGCTCGGAGGAATCAAACGGCGGTACGGCCGCGGCGCCCCGCTCCACCCGCAGCCCCGCCGGTGCGGGCCCGCGTCTGGTGTGGAAGATATCCGTCCCCGAGGCGACCACGGACCTCGAGGCCCTGATCGTCGGCGACCATGTTGTCATCGTCCACGACAACGGGCTCCTGTGCGTGGACGCGAAGACCGGTGAGAAGCGCGGGGAGAGCGACCGGACCGTCCCCGTCGTCGTCGACGGGGACCGGCTCCTCGCCTGTGAGGCTGACGACCAGAGCGGCGCCACCGCGATCGCTCCCGTCGACCTCGAGACGGGCAACCTCAAGACCCCGATCGCTCGCACCGGCTCCTTGGGCCTCGAACCGAAACTCCTCACCGTGATGGACGGCACCTTGTTCGCCGAGGGATATGCGAAGGGCGGAGAGAAGCGTCTGGCCATCAATCTGCGTACGGGGAAGCGGCTCTGGGCCCGTGCCATCGCTCCGGGTACCAGCGACCCCATCGACGCGGCATCCGCCGGTGCCACGCTCCTGCGCTTCTCGGGGGAGGAGGCCATCGCCATCGACCCCCACAGCGGGGCCCAGCGCTGGTCGAAGCGGATTCCGCTCGGATCCGACGCGGTGATCTCCCTGGACAGGGCCTTCGCCGCCACCGACGATCATGTGTTCACCGGTGGCCGCGAGCTCCTCGCGCTGCGCACCACCGACGGCGCGACCACATGGCGGTTCGGCGCGGAGCGCAAATCCGGGGAGAGCTACGACCCGCGGATGGAACACTACGGCCCGCCGGTCGTCAAGGACGGTGTGGTCTACAGCGTCGAGCGGAGGAACGGCCTCGTCGCCCTGGATGCGAAGAGCGGGCGGCTGCTGTGGCAGGAGAAGGGGGCAGCCGACCAGGCGGCCTCCTCCGAAGCCTATGAATCCACTCCGGTCGTCGGCGAGAGGTACTTCTACGCCTCGCCGGAGAAGGACCGCTGGGCCAGGGCCGTCGACCTCCGCACCCATCGCACCGCATGGACCTTCCAGGGGCCCTCCGGCGACAAGGACGGCATGTCCGCCTCCGTGATGCGGGCGCACCGCCGCGCGGGCCTGGTCGTCATCACCAATGGCAAGACCGTCTGCGCCATCCCGCTGGAATGACCCGGCACGTGGCTCGCCCGGCCGCCCCACCGCCTCGTTGACTTGATCAACCCCTCATCGACCAGGAGACCTCTCCCATGAAACCCCTCGGCACCGGCGATCCGCTGCGCCTGGGCCCGTACCGCCTCATCGGCGTTCTGGGCGCGGGCGGCATGGGCCAGGTCTACCTCGGGCGGGACGGGCAGGGCCGCACAGCCGCCGTGAAAGTGCTGCGGCCCGAAGTGGCCCACGACCCCCATATGGTCCAGCGCTTCGTGCGCGAGGCACACGCGGCCCAGGCCGTGCGGGGCGACGGGGTGGCGCGGGTGCTCGCGGCGCGGACCGAGGGCGGGCGGCCGTGGATCGCCACGGAGTTCCTCGCCGGACCCACGCTCGACCAGGCCGTGGAGCGGTACGGAGCCCTGGAGGAGCCCGCCGTAAGGGCGTTGGGAGCCGCGCTCGTCCGTGCGCTCCACGACATCCACGGTGCCGGGCTGGTCCACCGCGACCTCAAACCGTCCAACATCGTGCTCACTTCCCGCGGCCCCAGGATCATCGACTTCGGGATCGCCCGGCCCGAGCACGGGCTGACGCTGACCACCACCGGGCAGACCGTCGCCACCCCCGGCTACGCCCCGCCCGAGCAGGTTCTGGGGCAGCGAACCGGCCCCGCGGGCGATGTGTTCTCCCTCGGCGTGGTCCTCGCCTACGCGGCGGGCGGGCGGCCGGTCTACGAGGGCGCCCATGTGGCCGCCGTGCAGTACCAGGTGGTGCACGGCGAGCCGGAGTTGGACGCGGTGCCCGGGGCGCTGCGGCCCCTGGTCGAGCCCTGTCTGGCCAAGGACCCCGGGGCCCGGCCCGGTCTCGACTTGATCGGCCGGGCGCTGGCGCCGCCCCGGGGCGCGGACCGGGTCTGGAGGAGCGGACCGCTCGCGCAGGACATCGCGAGGCGCGAGGCGGACGCCCGGCGCATGGCCGCCCTGCCCGGCGACCGGCCGGGCCTCTCCAGGCGGCGGCTCATCGGCACGCTCGCCGCGGGCGGCGCCGTGCTCGCGGCGGGTGGGGGCGGCGTCGCGTGGTGGCTGCTGCGCGGCGGCGAGGCGGAGGCCGGGGGGCGGCCATGGGAGGCCGAGCCGCTGTCGCGCTATGACGAAGGAACAGCGCCACAGCCGTTGTGGGGTCCGATCCGCGTCGCCGAGAGCTCCGGCACCAATCTGCCCGCTCCGCTGCCCGTCCACGACCTCGTGGTCGTCGTGACCCCCAGCGGTGCGCTGCGCGCGTACGACGTGCGGAACGGGAAGCGGAGGTGGAACTCCGAGCGCACGGCTGCCACCACCGCCCGCGTGCTCGCCGCGTCGGACGACGTCATCCTTACCGCCGACGCCAAGGGGGCGCTGCTCGGGCTGGGTACCAAGGACGGCAGGAAGCGGTGGTCGGTGCCGGGCGCCGACGCGGCGGTGCTGCTCGGCGCCGACGAGAGCGCGGCCTACCTCGCCACCCGCGGCGGTCGGATACGCGCCGTGGGCCTCACCTCGCACCGCACACTGTGGACCGTCCCGTCGCCGGTGGCCACATCCACCAAGGCGCCGGCCCAGGCGGCGGTCGCCGACGGCCGCCTGGTGATCCACGGATCGGACGGCGGCGTGGCCGCCCTCGACGCCCGAACGGGCAGGACCGCCTGGGGCCCGCGTGTGCAGGGGGCGCCCGCCGCCATCGCTCCCGCAGTCGCGAACGGCGTCGTCTACCTCGGGGGGAAGAGTCTGAGGGCGCTGGCCCTGGAGGGCGGTGAGGAGAAGTGGGCCCATGCCGGTCAGGACGGGACCGGCTGGACCGCGCCGGCCGTGCGGAAGGGCGTGGTGTACGCCGTGGACGGGACCGACCTCTCGGCACGGCGGGCGGGGAGCGGGTCGGAGATGTGGACGCTGCCGTTCGCGTCCGACGACCGTCCCCTTGACGCCCCCGTCGCGGAGGGTGGCAGTGTGTGGGCGGCTCTCGACCAGAGCGGGGACCAAGGCGTGGTGGCGGTCGATGTCCGCAGCGGAAGTGTCGCTTGGCCGTACGCTCCGGGGACTGGAGGAGGCTGGCGGCTCGCCGCGGCCGGCAACCGAGTCTTCACGCTGCACAACGGCACGCTCACCGCCATGCCCGTCTTCTAGCCCCGGACACTCCCCGCCGGCCCACCCGCACACGCCCCCACCAAGACGCTGGTACCCTGTGTCCTGGCCGTTTGCGTACGCGTCCCCGGAGGCTTCGAGTCTCGGGAGACAGCGCCCAGCGGACCCCGCCTCCCGAGTCACGGAAGATCCCCTGAGACAACGACCAGGGGCACTCGGCGGCTGATGACGAAAGCAAGGAGTACCGAGTGTCGCTCGACGCCGCTACCAAGAAGCAGATCATGACCGAGTTCGCCACCAAGGAGGGCGACACCGGCTCCCCCGAGGTCCAGGTCGCGCTGCTCACGCGCCGCATCTCCGACCTCACCGAGCACCTCAAGACTCACAAGCACGACCACCACTCCCGCCGGGGTCTGCTGCTCCTGGTCGGCCAGCGCCGCCGCCTGCTGCAGTACCTGGCGAAGAAGGACATCACGCGCTTCCGTGCGCTGGTCGAGCGCCTGGGCATCCGCCGCGGTGCGGCGGGCGCCAAGTAAGACGCCAAGGAGGGAGCGGTTCCCGCGACGGGGGCCGCTCCCTTTGCCATACGCGGCGCCGTACGGTTTCAGCCAAAGGTGAGCCAATGGTGACCCGTACGGTCTTCGCGCCGGTGCGTAGCGTCAGCGCTACGTACCGTAGGGGCCGGACGACACAGCCGTCGTGATGACGGCCGAAGCTTTGTAGTCTGGTCCCAACAACGCCATAACGAACGAGGAGGAGCGCCTCATTCCCGCCGCACCGGCGCCACAGGAGCCGGTCCTCGGTAGTGGCTCCCGGAACTGGCAATTCCGGTGGCTTCGATCGAAGACCGGCCCGGCCGCCGGCCAGTAAGGCCCGGGGCGCTGCTCCACCACCGTCCACCGTCACACGGACGAGGGACGCAGAAGAGGAGATTTTCCTGGTGGAGAACGAGACCCACTACGCCGAAGCGGTCATCGACAACGGCACCTTCGGCACCCGCACCATCCGTTTTGAGACGGGCCGCCTGGCCCGTCAGGCCGCCGGTTCGGCCGTGGCCTACCTGGACGACGACACCATGGTGCTGTCGGCCACCACCGTTTCCAAGAACCCCAAGGACCAGCTCGACTTCTTCCCGCTCACGGTCGACGTCGAGGAGCGGATGTACGCGGCGGGGCGCATCCCCGGCTCGTTCTTCCGCCGTGAGGGCCGCCCCTCCGAGGACGCGATCCTCACCTGCCGTCTGATCGACCGCCCGCTGCGCCCGTCCTTCAAGAAGGGCCTGCGCAACGAGATCCAGGTCGTCGAGACGATCATGGCGCTCAACCCCGACCACCTCTACGACGTGGTCGCGATCAACGCCGCCTCCTGCTCCACGCAGCTGGCCGGGCTGCCCTTCTCCGGCCCCATCGGTGGCACCCGCGTCGCCCTGATCAAGGGCCAGTGGGTGGCCTTCCCGACCCACTCCGAGCTGGAGGAGGCCGTCTTCGACATGGTCGTCGCCGGCCGGGTGCTCGAGGACGGCGATGTCGCGATCATGATGGTCGAGGCCGAGGCCACCGACAAGACCATCCAGCTGGTCAAGGACGGCGCCGAGGCTCCCACCGAGGAGATCGTCGCCGCCGGCCTGGAGGCGTCGAAGCCCTTCATCAAGGTCCTGTGCAAGGCGCAGGCCGACCTCGCCGCCAAGGCCGCCAAGCCGACCGCCGAGTTCCCGATCTTCCTCGACTACCAGGACGACGTCCTGGACGCGCTCACCGCCGCCGTCCGCGACGAGCTGGCCCAGGCGCTGACCATCGCGGGCAAGCAGGAGCGCGAGACCGAGCTGGACCGCGTCAAGAGCGTGGCCGCCGAGAAGCTGCTGCCGCAGTTCGAGGGGCGCGAGAAGGAGATCTCCGCGGCGTACCGCGCGCTGACCAAGACCGTGGTGCGCGAGCGTGTGATCAAGGAGAAGAAGCGCATCGACGGCCGCGGCGTCACGGACATCCGTACGCTCGCCGCCGAGGTCGAGGCGATTCCGCGGGTCCACGGCTCGGCGCTGTTCGAGCGCGGCGAGACCCAGATCCTGGGCGTCACCACGCTGAACATGCTCCGCATGGAGCAGCAGCTGGACACGCTCGCGCCCGAGACGCGCAAGCGCTACATGCACAACTACAACTTCCCGCCGTACTCCACCGGTGAGACCGGCCGCGTCGGCTCCCCCAAGCGCCGCGAGATCGGCCACGGCGCTCTGGCCGAGCGGGCGCTGCTGCCGGTGCTGCCGACGCGCGAGGAGTTCCCGTACGCCATCCGCCAGGTCTCCGAGGCGCTGAGTTCCAACGGCTCGACCTCCATGGGGTCGGTCTGCGCCTCGACGATGTCGCTGCTCAACGCCGGTGTGCCGCTGAAGGCCCCGGTCGCGGGCATCGCCATGGGCCTGATCTCCCAGGAGATCGACGGCGAGACCCACTACGTCACCCTCACCGACATCCTCGGTGCGGAGGACGCGTTCGGCGACATGGACTTCAAGGTCGCCGGCACCAAGCAGTTCGTCACCGCGCTGCAGCTGGACACCAAGCTGGACGGCATTCCGGCGTCCGTGCTGGCCGCGGCCCTCAAGCAGGCCCGCGACGCCCGGCTGCACATCCTCGATGTGATGAACGAGGCCATCGACGTCCCGGACGAGATGTCCCCCAACGCGCCGCGGATCATCACCGTGAAGATCCCGGTCGACAAGATCGGTGAGGTCATCGGCCCCAAGGGCAAGATGATCAACCAGATCCAGGAGGACACCGGCGCCGACATCACCATCGAGGACGACGGCACCATCTACATCGGTGCCGCCGACGGCCCGGCCGCCGAGGCCGCCCGCGCGACCATCAACGGCATCGCCAACCCGACCATGCCGGAGGTCGGCGAGCGCTACCTGGGCACGGTCGTGAAGACCACCACCTTCGGTGCGTTCGTCTCGCTGCTCCCGGGCAAGGACGGCCTGCTGCACATCTCGCAGATCCGCAAGCTCGCCGGCGGCAAGCGCGTGGAGAACGTCGAGGACGTGCTGAAGGTCGGCGCCAAGGTCCAGGTCGAGATCGCCGAGATCGACCAGCGCGGCAAGCTCTCCCTCATCCCGGTCCTCGAGGACGAGGAGGGCGCGGACGCGGACGAGTCCCAGGCCGAGGCCAAGCCCCAGACGAAGGACGAAGCCGCCAAGTGACGTCCCGCGACGACGGCACGACGGCCCGCACCTCCTCGGAGGCGCGGGCCGTCGCCCGTACCCAAACGCTTCTCGAGGGCGAGAACGGCATCGGCACGGTCCGCAGGACGACCCTCCCCGGGGGCCTGCGCGTCGTCACCGAGACCCTCCCCTCAGTGCGCTCGGCCACCTTCGGCATCTGGGCGCACGTCGGCTCGCGCGACGAGACCCGTACGCTCGGCGGAGCCACCCACTACCTGGAGCATCTGCTCTTCAAGGGCACCCGGCGGCGCACCGCGCTGGACATCTCCGCCGCCATCGACGCGGTCGGCGGCGAGATGAACGCCTTCACCGCCAAGGAGTACACCTGCTACTACGCGCGGGTACTCGACACCGATCTGCCGCTGGCCATCGACGTCGTCTGCGACATGCTGACCGGCTCGGTGATCGACGCGGCGGACGTGGACGCGGAGCGCGGTGTCGTCCTCGAAGAGATCGCGATGACCGAGGACGACCCGGGCGACTGCGTGCACGACCTGTTCGCCCACACCATGCTCGGCGACACCCCGCTCGGCCGCCCGGTCCTGGGCACCGTCGACACCGTCAACGCCCTGGGCCGTGACCAGATCGCCCGCTTCTACCGGAAGCACTACGACCCCACGCACCTGGTCGTCGCCGCCGCGGGCAACGTGGACCACGACGACGTCGTGCGCCAGGTGCACGCCGCGTTCGACAGGGCGGGCGCCCTGTCCCGCACCGACGCGGCCCCGGTCGCCCCGCGCGCCGGCACCCGTGCGATCCGTACGGCGGGCAAGGTCGGGCTGCTGAACCGCAAGACCGAGCAGGCCCATGTCGTCCTCGGCATGCCCGGCATCCCGCGCACCGACGACCGCCGCTGGGCGCTCGGGGTGCTCAACACCGCGCTCGGCGGCGGAATGAGCTCCCGGCTCTTCCAGGAGGTCCGGGAGAAGCGCGGCCTCGCCTACAGCGTCTACTCCTACACCTCCAGCTTCGCCGACTGCGGGCTCTTCGGCGTCTACGCCGGCTGCCGCCCGAACCAGGTGCACGACGTCCTCAAGATCTGCCGCGACGAGCTCGTCCAGGTCGCGGAGAACGGCCTGAGCGACGAGGAGCTGCGGCGCGCCGTCGGCCAGCTCTCCGGCTCCACCGTGCTGGGCCTGGAGGACACCGGCGCGCTGATGAACCGGATCGGCAAGAGCGAGCTGTGCTGGGGCGAGCAGATGTCGGTGGACGACATGCTCGAGCGGATCGCGGAGGTCACCCCGGACGAGGTGCGCGAGGTGGCGCGCGATGTACTGGGACGGCGTCCTTCGCTGTCGGTCATCGGCCCGCTGAAGGACAAGCAGGCGGCGCGTCTCGACGAGGCCGTCGCCTAGCCCGTCAGCCGGTCAAGTCCGTACGTCGGCGTCGACCGTACGTCGGCGTCGACCGTACGTCGGTCAGTCCGTGCCAGAGCTTCCCGGATCGAAGGAAACAGGATCGATGAGCAAGCTGCGTGTGGCCGTCCTCGGCGCCAAGGGCCGGATCGGCTCCGAGGCCGTACGAGCCGTGGAGGCCGCCGAGGACCTGGAACTGGTCGCCGCGCTGGGCCGGGGCGACCAGCTCGAGGCCCTGGTCGAGGCGGGCGCCGAGGTGGCGGTCGAGCTGACCGAACCGGCCTCGGTGATGGACAACCTCGAGTTCTGCGTCCGCCACGGCATCCACGGCGTCGTCGGCACCACCGGCTGGACGGACGAGCGCCTGGCACGGCTGCGCGGCTGGCTCGACACCTCGCCGACCACCGGTGTGCTCATCGCGCCGAACTTCTCCATCGGCGCCGTGCTGACCATGCGGTTCGCCCGCCAGGCCGCCCGGTTCTTCGAGTCGGTCGAGGTCATCGAGCTGCACCACCCCAACAAGGTGGACGCCCCCTCCGGCACGGCCGCGCGCACCGCACAGCTGATCGCCGAGGCCCGGCGGGAGGCCGGCTGCGCCCCGCAGCCGGACGCCACCGCCACGGCGCTCGACGGGGCGCGGGGCGCGGACGTGGACGGGGTGCCGGTGCATTCGGTGCGGCTACGCGGCCTCCTGGCCCATCAGGAGGTCCTGCTGGGCGCCGAGGGCGAGACGCTCACCATCCGCCATGACTCCACCCACCACAGCAGCTTCATGCCCGGCATCCTGCTCGGCGTCCGCCGCGTGGTGGCCACCCCCGGCCTGACCTTCGGCCTGGAACACTTCCTCGATCTGGACTGAGGGCACAGCGGTGCGCGCAAAGATCACATATTTCGTTCTCGCGGCCGTCCTGGTCGTCTACTTCGTGCTGGTCGGCGACCGCGGGGTGCTGCTGATCCGGGAGGGCACCCCGGTCACCGTCGTCTTCGGTGTGGCGGTGCTGGTGATGCCCCTCATCGGCGCCTGGTTCCTGTGGCAGACCACGCAGTTCGCGCGGAGCGCGGACCGGCTGGCCCGGGAGCTGGAGGCGGAGGGCGGCCTCCCGGTCGACGACCTGGCGCGGACGCCCGGCGGGCGGATCGACCGGGACTCGGCGGACGCCGTCTTCGCCAAGCGCCGGGCCGAGACCGAGCAGTCGCCGGACGACTGGCGGTCCTGGTTCCGGCTCGCCGTGGCGTACCACGACGCCCGGGACACCGCGCGCGCCCGTAAGGCGATGCAGCGCGCCATCGCCCTGCACGACGGCAAGCCGGTGCGGGCGGCCGGAGGCTGACACCGGGCCGCCCGTGGCGGTACGGATGAGGGGGCTCGGCGGCGCCCCTCCGCGGCCTATACGGCTCAGCGGTGGGCGGCGGCCCAGCCCTCGAGCGCGTCGGCGGCCCTGTCAAAGCTCTCCGGCTGACCCAGGAAGTCGGCATCATGGCTGGTGAACAGGGTGTCCGGCGCTCCGCCGCGCACCGGCTGGAGCAGCAGCGCCTGCCCCTGGACGGTGCGCGGCAGACCCAGCCACCGGACCGGCTGCTGGGCCGTGCGTATCGCGGCGATGTCCTGCCGGCGCACGGTGGTGCTGCGCAGAAGGCCGATCCGGCGCAGCCCCTGGGCGCTCACCACGACACCGCTGCGCACCAGCCTTACGGCTGTCACGATCATCAGCGCCGCGACCCCGACGCAGACCCCCGCCGCGGACAGCGACCCCGCCATCGCGATGATCATGGCGGAGAACAGGACGTACGAGGCGAGCAGCAGCAGAAGAGCGGCGCCCCCGACCCTCCAGGGCCCCGGCCGGAAGGGACGGCGCCAGCGGTCCGGGTCCTCGTAGCCGAGCGGGTCCGCTCCGGCCGCCGCGTCGTCGTCATGGGCGCGGTCGGCGGTCAGGAAGGGCAGGGGCACGGGAGTTCCTCACTCACACACATGTCCGGATGGGCCTGTGCTGGGTGAGGCTATCCCAGCGCCGGTCAGCGTCCGTCGGACGCCTCTGACTGCTGGATCTGGTGGGTGGGGTGCGACTGGCTGTCGAGGGCGGGCATCCCGAACATCAGCGAGCCGATGAATCCCGCGACGATCGTGAGCCCGATCAGGGTCCGTCCGGCGATCTGGGACGGTGTGGCGCGGGGGCGGGGTGGTGGGGTGACATTGCTGCGGAAACGGTCGGCTTCGGCGACGAAGGCGAACGGCACGGGCTCTCGCCGGCGGAACATCTGCGGGCTCTCCTTGGAACCTCGAACGTGAGTACTTCAATGTGTAGGACGTGTGAATGACCGATTGGGTGCCCGGATCCGACGACTTCAGTCAAAAATTTCGGCTGAGCGGGACTGTCGGTGGTGACCCGTAAGCTGGGCGCCGCCCTGAGCGACGCACCATGGAAGGACCCGCCCGGTGACCGAGATCCCCGCCGAGATCGAGAAGGCCAGTTTCCGCAGCGATGTGACCGTCGAGCTGGTCAAGCACAGCGCTGCCGACTCCGATGTGTTGTGGGCCGCGCGAGTGTCCACCGCGGGCGAGCAGTCCCTCGAGGAAATCACCAAGGACCCGGAGCGCTCCAAGGGGCTGATCAACTTCCTGATGCGGGACCGCCACGGCAGCCCGTTCGAGCACAACTCGATGACCTTCTTCATCAGTGCCCCGATCTTCGTCTTCCGCGAGTTCATGCGGCACCGCGTGGGCTGGTCGTACAACGAGGAGTCCGGTCGCTACCGCCGCCTCGAGCCGGTGTTCTACGTTCCGGGGGAGGCCCGCAAGCTGGTCCAGCAGGGCCGCCCGGGGAAGTACGAGTTCGTCGAGGGCACCGCGGCGCAGCAGGAGCTGACCGGCCGGGTCATGGAGGACGCGTACCGCCACGCCTATGAGGCGTACCAGGAGATGCTGGCCGCCGGTGTGGCCCGCGAGGTGGCCAGGGCCGTGCTCCCGGTCGGCCTGTTCTCCTCGATGTACGCCACCTGCAACGCCCGTTCGCTGATGCACTTTCTGGGGCTGCGCACCCAGCACGAGCAGGCCGCGGTGCCCTCGTTCCCGCAGCGGGAGATCGAGATGGTGGGGGAGAAGATGGAGGCGCACTGGGCGGGACTGATGCCGCTCACCCACGCCGCCTTCAACGCAGGCGGCCGAGTGGCTCCGTAGCCGACCCCCGTAGCCCGGGGCCCGCGCCCCGGACGGATCACCGGGCGAAGTGTCCGTATTGCGGCGTTTCGAGAAGTTCATCTAGGCTGAACAAACGGGCCCGGCACTGCTTGAACCCCCGAGCAGGCAGTGCCGGGTCCCATCTCTTCGCTCCGTCCGCGGCCCCGAGCGAGCGCCGTGGGGCGCGCTACGAGTAGCGTGGAGCCCATGGCACCGACATCCACATCGCAGACCCCTTTCGGGCGGGTGCTGACCGCCATGGTCACGCCATTCACCACTGACGGCGCGCTCGACCTCGACGGCGCCCAGCGACTCGCTGCCCATCTGGTGGAAGCCGGCAATGACGGACTGATCGTCAACGGCACCACGGGCGAGTCCCCCACCACCAGCGATGCGGAGAAAGCCCAGCTCGTACGCGCCGTGGTGGAGGCGGTCGGCGACCGCGCCCACGTCGTGGCCGGAGCGGGCACCAATGACACCCGGCACAGCGTGGAGCTCGCCCGCGCCGCCGAGCAGGCCGGTGCCCACGGGCTGCTGGCCGTCACGCCGTACTACAGCAAGCCGCCGCAGGAAGGCCTCCTCCGGCACTTCACCGCCATCGCCGACGCCACCGGCCTGCCGGTCATGCTCTACGACATCCCGGGCCGCAGCGGGGTCCCGATCGGTACCGAGACCATGGTCCGGCTCGCCGAGCACCCGCGCATCGTGGCCAACAAGGACGCCAAGGGCGACCTCGGACGCGCCAGCTGGGCCATCGCCCGCTCCCGCCTCGCCTGGTACTCCGGTGACGACATGCTGAACCTGCCGCTGCTGTCGGTCGGCGCGGTCGGCTTCGTCTCCGTGGTCGGCCACCTGGTCAGCCCCGAGCTACGGGCCATGCTCGAGGCCCATCTCGCGGGCGACGTCGCGAAGGCAACGGAGATCCACCAGAAGCTGCTGCCGGTCTTCACCGGCATGTTCCGCACCCAGGGCGTGATCACGAGCAAGGCCGCGCTCGCGCTCCAGGGTCAGCCCGCGGGGCCGCTGCGCCTGCCGTTGGTCGAGCTGACCGCCGAGGAAACCGAACAGCTCAAGCGCGATCTCGCCGCCGGCGGGGTACAGCTCTAAGCAAAGAGGCGATTTCTCGCACCTTCATACTTCACAACTGCATACAGACACATCAGCAAGTGCACGAATGTCACGCGCGCCATGTGCCCAGGGGGCATGTGGCGCGTGTGGTGAGGAGAGTCTTTTGAGTCATCCGCATCCTGAGCTCGGCCCTCCGCCGAAGCTCCCTGAGGGCGGTCTGCGCATCACCCCGCTCGGCGGCCTCGGTGAGATCGGCCGGAACATGACGGTCTTCGAGTACGGCGGCCGGCTGCTGATCGTCGACTGCGGGGTGCTCTTCCCCGAGGAGGAGCAGCCCGGAGTCGACCTGATCCTGCCGGACTTCACATCCATCCGGGACCGTCTCGACGACATCGACGGCATCGTCCTCACGCACGGCCATGAGGACCACATCGGCGGCGTCCCCTTCCTGCTCCGCGAGAAGGCCGACATCCCGCTGATCGGCTCCAAGCTGACGCTCGCCCTGATCGAGGCGAAGCTTCAGGAGCACCGGATCCGTCCGTACACCCTCGAGGTCGAGGAGGGGCACCGCGAGCGGATCGGCCCCTTCGAGTGCGAGTTCGTCGCGGTCAACCACTCCATCCCGGACGCCCTTGCGGTCGCCATCCGCACCCCGGCCGGCATGGCCGTGCACACCGGCGACTTCAAGATGGACCAGCTGCCGCTCGACGGCCGGCTCACGGATCTGCCCGCGTTCGCCAAGCTCGGCGAGGAGGGCATCGATCTGCTCCTGGTGGACTCCACCAACGCGGAGGTCCCCGGATTCGTACCGCCCGAGCGCGATATCTCCGGTGTGCTGCGCCAGGTCTTCGGCAACGCGCAGAAGCGCATCATCGTCGCCAGCTTCGCGAGCCATGTGCACCGCATCCAGCAGATCCTGGACGCAGCGCATGAGTACGGGCGCAAGGTCGCCTTCGTCGGCCGCTCGATGGTCCGCAACATGGGCATCGCCCGTGACCTCGGCTACCTGCGGGTGCCGGCCGGTCTCGTGGTGGATGTAAAGACCCTGGAGGACCTTCGGGACGACGAGGTGGTGCTCGTCTGCACGGGCTCCCAGGGCGAGCCGATGGCCGCGCTGTCCCGGATGGCCAACCGCGACCACCAGATCCGGATCGTCGAGGGCGACACGGTGATCCTGGCCTCGTCGCTGATCCCCGGCAATGAGAACGCGGTCTACCGGGTCATCAACGGACTGACGCGATGGGGCGCCACGGTCGTCCACAAGGGCAACGCCAAGGTCCATGTCTCCGGCCATGCCTCGGCCGGCGAGCTGCTGTACTTCTACAACATCTGCAAGCCCAAGAATCTGATGCCGGTGCACGGCGAATGGCGCCATCTGCGCGCCAACGCCGAGTTGGGCGCGTTGACCGGGGTTCCGAAGAACCGTTGCGTCATCGCCGAGGACGGTGTCGTGGTGGACCTGGTCGACGGCATCGCCAAGATCGTCGGCAAGGTGCAGGCGGGATACGTGTACGTGGACGGCCTCTCGGTCGGCGATGTCACGGAGACCTCGCTCAAGGACCGCCGCATCCTCGGCGACGAGGGCATCATCTCGATCTTCGTGGTCGTCGACAGCACGACCGGCAAGATCGTGGGCGGTCCGCATATCCAGGCGAGGGGCTCCGGTATCGAGGACTCCGCCTTCTCCGCGGTCATCCCGAGGATCGAGGATGCCCTGGTCAAGTCGGCCTCCGACGGGGTCGTGGACCCGCACCAGCTCCAGCAGCTGGCACGCCGCGCGGTCGGTAAGTGGGTCTCCGACAGCTACCGTCGCCGCCCGATGATCCTTCCCGTGGTCGTCGAGGTCTGACGTCACGTCTGACACCCCCTCAGCACCACACCGGCGCTGAACACCCGGCGGGGCTCCTCGATTTGCATCGAGGAGCCCCGCTCCAGTACGTTTACGGCTCCGCCAGAGGGGAACCCGGAGCGCTCAACGGCCTTCGGAGGAGCCCACCGGCGGGGGTGGAAATCGACTCGGAGAAATTCTGATAAAGTCGACGAAGCCGAAAGGCAAGGCCCTCCAACGGCCACCGGGAACGGAATTCGGATCGGAAACGACCGGAAATCGGATCTGGTAAGGTTGGAAACACCGAAGGGAAGCGCCCGGAGAAGCCGGTGAAACGGTTTCGA
>NZ_JAGGLR010000053.1 GCF_017874715.1 Streptomyces iranensis
GATGGGCATGGGGTGTTGATCGAGTGCAGTCCGCATCCGGTGCTGACTGTTGGTGTGCAGGAAGTTGCTGTGGGGTCGTTGCGGCGTGATGACGGGGGGCTGCAACGGTTCCTGACGTCGGTGGCCGAGGCGTGGACGCGCGGAGTCGAGGTCGACTGGCAGCGGGTTTATCCGCACGGGCAACGGGTTCAGCTGCCGACATACGCGTTCCAGCGCGGGCGGTACTGGCTGGAGAACCGCCGCCGGGAGGCCACCGGGGAAACGGATTCGCGGTACCGGGTCGCGTGGGCACCCGTCGCCGACCGGAAGGCCACCCCCAGGGCGTGGATGGTGATCGTGCCGGAGGAACCCACGAAGGCGGTGACGAGTTACCTGGGCGCGCTGGCCGACGCCGGGCTGGACGTCACGACCGTGACCCTCGACCGCGTGGCACCGGACGGAAACCTCGCGCAGGGCGTGCTCTCCCTGCTGCCGCTAGGGAACGGGACCGGGCTGGAGAACGCCGCCCAGCTCGCGGCCACTGTGCGGGTGCTGGCCTCGATGGGGAACCGCGCGCCGCTGTGGGTCGTCACCCGCGGTGCGACCGGGCCAGGCGTGCCCGAGGCACCCGAGCAGGCCATGGTGTGGGGCCTGGGACGGTCGATCGGCCTGGAGACGCCGGACACCTGGGGCGGGCTCATCGACATCCCGGCCGATCCGGATCCGGAGGTCTGGCGCCTCCTGGCCGGTGCCCTCGGCGGGGTGGAGGACCAGATCGCCGTCCGTACGTCCGGGGTCTTCGGACGGCGCCTCATCCGGGCGACGGATACGGGACGGGGCTGGCGGCCCCGGGGCACCGTCCTGATCACCGGCGGCACCGGCGCGGTCGGCGTGCACGTGGCCAGGTGGCTTGCCGAGCGGGGAGCAGAGCGGCTCGTGCTGGTCAGCCGCCGAGGCGGTGACGCGGGGGAACTGGCGGACTCGGTGGGTGTACCGGTCGAGGTCGTGGCTTGTGACGTGACCGACCGCGCCGCGGTCGCCGCCCTGCTCGAAGGGCGGGATCTGACCGCGGTCGTCCACGCGGCCGGAGTGCTGGACGACGGCTTGGCGGGCACGCTCACGCCGGACCGGTTCGCGGCCGTCGCCGGGGTGAAGGTCGACGCGGTCCGGCACTTGCACGAACTGACCAGGGAATCGGGCCTGGACGCGTTCGTGGTGTTCTCCTCCCTCGCGGGGGTGATCGGCTCGCCGGGCCAGGGGAACTATGCGGCGGCCAACGCGGCCGTGGACGCCCTCGCCGAGGCGTACCGCGGGCAGGGGTTTCCCGTCACCTCCATCGCGTGGGGACTGTGGGGCGAGAGCGGTGCCGCCGACGGCCATAGCGGGCGACAACTCACCGCCCGAGGCATCCCGCCGCTGGATCCGGCCCGGCTGCTCGCCTCGCTCGACTGGGCCGTCGGGCAGGGGGACGCCGCCGTGGCAGTCGCCCGCATCGACTGGGACCGCTTCCGGCTCTTCCACGGCTCCACCAGCCTGTACGACGAGCTCCTCGAAGCCCGGCCCGGCCCGGAAACCGGGCGGTCCGCGGCCCAGTCCCTCGCCGAGCTTCCTCCGGCCGAACGCGACCGGGCCCTTCTCGACCTCGTACGCGGCGAAGCGGCGGTCGTGCTCGGCCACCCCGACGCCGCCCTCATCGATCCGGGAACCGCCTTCCGGGAACTCGGCTTCGATTCGCTCACCGCCGTGCAACTGCGCAACCGGCTGGCCGCCGTGACGGGCCTCGACCTGCCCTCCGCGCTCGTCTTCGACTACCCGAACGTCACCGCGCTCGCCGGTCGTCTGCGCGCGCTCCTGGCACCGGACGAGACCGCGGACGACGACCTGCTCGCTCTGCTGGACCGGCTCGACACAGCGCTCGCCCGCCCGGCCGACGCGGGCGAACCAGAGCTGGTGTCGACCCGGCTCGAAGCACTGCTCGCCCGCTGGCGGGCCAGGACGCCGGGACCCGCGGCCGAGATTGACGAGGACGAACTCACCTCGGTCTCGGACGACGAGATCTTCCGGATCATCGACCAGAACTTCGGCCTCTGAGGAGACGTGCGACATGACGAACCCACTCCACGACCTCATGGACTACCGGAACCGTCCCGACCCCTACCAGCTGCTCGCCCGGATCCGTGAGGCCGGCCCGATCCCGGTCGAGGACGGCAAGGTCGTCATCTACGGCCGCTACGACGACTGCAACCAGATCCTGCGCCACAAGGAGATGGGCAACGACACGAAGCAGGCCGTGGACATGACCGGGCTCGGCGACCCCGCCGACCACCAGGAAATGACCCCGGAGGACCTGGGCATCAGCTCGATCTTCTTCATGGACCCGCCCGGTCACGGGCGGCAGCGCAAGTTCATCTCCAAGTCCTTCACGCCGCGGATCGTCTCCAGCTTCCAGCCCTCCATCGCCCGGATCGTCGACGACCTGTTCGCGAAGTTCCGCGACCGCGGCGAGTTCGACGTCGTCGACGACCTGGCCTACCCGATGTCCATCGGCATCATCTGCGACATCTTCGGGATCCCGGAGGAGGAACGGCAGATGCTCAAGGACTGGTCGGTCGACCTGGCCCTGTCGAGCGAGCTGCCGACCCTGGGCGCGGCCACCGGCTCCGCCACGCGGGTCTTCGCCAAGGAGGAGATCGAGCGGATCTTCCGCACGATGCTGGCCGTGCACGCCTACTTCGGCGACCTGATCCAGCGCCGCCGCCGCAACCCCGGCGACGACCTCGTCTCCAGCCTGATCGCCACCGAGAGCAACGGCGACCGGCTCACCCGCTACGAGGTGACCAGCGCACTGGCCACGCTGTTCATCGCCGCCCACGAGTCCACCACGAACCTCGTCTCCAACGGCATCCTCGCCCTGCTGCGCAACCCCGACCAGCTGACCGCCCTGCGCGAGGAACCGGGCGTCATCACCACGCTCGTCGACGAGGCCCTGCGGTACGACCCGCCCGTCCAGCTGGCCACCCGCATATCCCGCACCCACACCACCATCGGCGGGCACGATCTGCGGCCCGGCGACGTGGTCGTCGTCCTGATGGCGGCGGCGAACCGCGACCCGCGCGCTTATCACGAACCCGAGGCGTTCGACGTCCGCCGGAAAACCAAGAACGTGTCGCTGGCGTTCGGCGCCGGCGCCCACTTCTGCATCGGCTCCAGCCTGGCCAAGCTCGAGGCCGAGCTGGCCCTCTCGGCGTTCGCGGAACGGCTGCGCGACCCGGAACTGGACGAGAGCTCGCTGAACTATCGCCGGCACATCGTCGTCCGGGGCCTGCAGAACATGACCGTCTCGTTCAAACCCTGAGCTGCGAACACCGGGAGATACCGCTTCATGGCCGATCAGTCGAAGCTCCGCGAATATCTGAACAAGGTGATCGTGGACCTGGCCCGTACCCGGGAACGGCTGCACGAGCTG
The DNA here is from genome assembly GCF_017874715.1 of Streptomyces iranensis. GTDB lineage: Bacteria > Actinomycetota > Actinomycetes > Streptomycetales > Streptomycetaceae > Streptomyces > Streptomyces iranensis. Next base: position 3,446 of record NZ_JAGGLR010000053.1, read on the forward strand.
CAGGACGCCGACCACGAGCCGATCGCCGTGGTGGGCATGGCGTGCCGCTTCCCGGGCGGGGTGGGCACGCCCGAAGACCTGTGGGCCCTGCTCGCATCCGGCGGCGACGCGGTGTCCGGCTTCCCGGCCGACCGGGGCTGGAACCTTTCCGCCCTGTACGACCCGGACCCCGGCACCGCGGGCAAGAGCTACGTCGCCGAGGGCGGCTTCCTGAGCGACGTGAGCGGCTTCGACGCGGACTTCTTCGGCATCAGCCCGAGGGAAGCCGTGTCACTGGACCCCCAACAACGGCTGCTGCTCGAAACAGCGTGGGAAACCTTCGAACGCGCCGGGATCGACCCGGCCGACCTGAGCGGATCGCGTACGGGCGTGTTCGTCGGCACCAACGGACAGGACTACCACTCCTCGGTCGTCGCGGCGGGCGAGGAACACAGCGGGTATGGGGTGACGGCCGCGACGGCGAGCGCGATGTCCGGCCGCGTCTCGTACATGTTCGGCCTGGAGGGGCCGGCGGTGACGGTGGACACGGCCTGCTCGTCGTCGCTGGTGGCGCTGCATCTGGCGGTCCAGGCGCTGCGGAAGGGCGAATGCTCGATGGCGCTCGCGGGCGGGGCGACGGTGATGACGACGCCGTTCTCGTTCGTGGAGTTCAGCCGCCAGCGAGGGCTCGCACCGGATGGGCGGTGCAAGTCGTTCTCCGGTGCCGCGGACGGCACTGGCTGGGGCGAGGGTGTCGGCTGGGTGTTGTTGGAGCGGCAGTCGGACGCGGAACGGCTCGGGCATCAAATTCTTGCTGTGGTGCGGGGTTCGGCGGTGAATCAGGATGGTGCGTCGAATGGTTTGACGGCGCCGAATGGTCCTGCTCAGCAGCGGGTGATTCGTCAGGCGCTGGCCAATGCGGGGTTGTCTCCGGCTGATGTTGATGTGGTCGAGGCGCATGGCACGGGGACGCGTTTGGGTGACCCGATCGAGGCGCAGGCGCTGCTCGAGACGTATGGGCAGGATCGGGTGCAGCCGTTGTTGTTGGGGTCGATCAAGTCGAATATCGGTCATACGCAGGCGGCTGCTGGTGTGGCTGGTGTGATCAAGATGGTGTTGGCGATGCGGCATGGGGTGGTGCCGCGGACGTTGCATGTGGATTCGCCGACTCCCGAGGTCGACTGGGCGTCGGGTGGCGTTTCGCTGGTGATGTCGCAGGTGTCGTGGCCTGCTGTGGACCGGGCTCGACGTGCTGCTGTGTCGTCGTTCGGCGTGAGCGGCACGAACGCGCATGTGGTGCTCGAGGCCGGGCCTGGCGAATCGGAAATGTTCGGCGAGCGGGATGGGTCGGTGGTGCCGTGGGTGGTGTCGGCGAAGACGGCGGCGGGGGTGCGGGCGCAGGCGTTGCGGTTGAGGGCGTTTGTGGAGGAGCGGCCGGGGTTGGAGCCGGTGGATGTGGGTTGGTCGCTGGCATCGCGGCCTCTGTTCGATCATCGCGCGGTGGTGGTGGGCGCCGATCGGGATGAGCTGTTGGCGCGCTTGGCGGACGTGGAAGCCGAAGTGGTCGCCCGGGGTGCTCTGGCGTTGATGTTCACCGGTCAGGGCAGTCAGACCCCGGGCATGGGTCGTGGTTTGTATGAGGTGTTCCCGGTGTTCGCGGCGGCGTTTGATGAGGTGTGCGCGGTGTTCGAGCCGGGGCTGCTCCTGGCCGATGCCGAAGCTCTGGATCGGACGGAGCACGCGCAGCCCGCGTTGTTCGCGCTCGAAGTGGCGCTTTTCCGGCTTCTTGAGTCGTGGGGTGTGCAGCCGGACTACCTCCTTGGCCATTCCATCGGTGAGGTGGCGGCGGCTCATGTGGCCGGGGTGTTGTCTCTTGAGGACGCGGCGAAGCTGGTGTCCGCGAGGGGGCGGTTGATGCAGGCGCTCCCGTCTGGTGGGGCGATGGTGTCTATTCAGGCGTCTGAAGCCGAAGTCAGGCCGTGGTTGACGGATCGGGTTGCCATCGCGGCGGTCAATGGTCCGGTGTCGGTGGTGGTGTCCGGGGATGAGGACGTGGTCCTGGCGATCGCCGCACGGTTTGGGAAGTCGCGGCGTTTGCGGGTGAGTCACGCGTTCCACTCGCCTTTGATGGAGCCGATGTTGGCTGAGTTCCGGGAAGTGGTGTCCTCGCTGAGGTTCCACGCTCCGCAGATCCCGGTCGTGTCGACGGTGACCGGTGGACTGCTGACTGCGGACGCCGAGTACTGGGTGGAGCAGGTGCGGGCGACGGTGCGGTTCGCGGATGGGGTGCGGGAGCTGGGTGATAGGGGTGTGCGGACGTTTCTGGAGGTGGGGCCGGGCGGTGTGCTGGCGGCGATGGCCCAGGAGAGTTTGGGCGACGAGGCGGCGGCGTTCGCGAGCTTGCGTAAGGACGTTGTGGAGCCGTTGGCGGTGGTTGGGGCGGTGGGGAAGGCGTACGCGCGTGGTGTCGGGGTTGATTGGAAAGCGTTGCTGGCGGGCGGGCGCAGGGTCGAGCTGCCGACGTACGCGTTCCAACGGGAACGGTACTGGCTGAAGAGCGCGGACGAACCGGCGTTCGATGAGTGGCTTTACCGGGCAGTGTGGCAGCCGGCGGCGGAAATTCAGAGTGTTGACGGCGGCGGGACCTGGCTGGCGGTGGTTCCCGGCGGCGGTGCCGGTGACGAGCTGCTGGCCGGGCTGGCCGGGCTGGGCATGACGTTCCGCCGGGTCGCCGTGGAGGACATCGAGCAGCTGGGCGACGAACCCGCACCCCGAGGCGTGCTGTCGTTGCTCGCCCTGGACGAAGAGTCCCACCCGGAGTATCCGGCGGTCGGGCGGGGCCTGCTGTCGACCGCTCGCCTGGTGGGAGCGCTTGAGGAGGCGGGAATAGCGGCGCCCCTGTGGTGCGTCACGTCCGGGGGCGTCGGGACGGGCTCGGGTGATCGGGTCCGCAACGTCGCGCAATCCCAGGTGTGGGGCCTGGGCCGGGTGGCCGCGCTCGAACATCCGCAACGCTGGGGCGGCCTGATCGACCTGCCCGAGCACGCCGACGACGCGGCCGTCACACTGCTGGCGCAAGTGCTCACCGGCGACGGTTCCGAGGACCAGGTCGCGATCCGGCGGTCGGGGGTTCTCGTCCGGCGCCTGGCGCGGGCGACGCCGACCCCGGGTGGCTGGAATCCGCGCGGTACCGTGCTGGTGACCGGCGGCACCGGGGCACTGGGCAGTCACGTCGCGCGGTGGCTGGCGGCCGAGGGCGCGGAGCGGGTCGTGCTGGTCAGCAGGCAGGGCGAAGCGGCCCCGGGTGCGAGCGAGTTGACCAGTCAGCTGACCGGGCTGGGGGCCGAAGTCTCGGTCGTGGCCTGTGACGTCACCGATCGCGAGGCGCTGGGCCGACTGGTCGGAGGGCTGCCGGAACTCACCGCGGTGGTGCACACGGCCGGCGTGGGGGCGTACCGGTCGCTGGCCGAGAGCGGTGATCGCGACCTCGCCGAGGTGATGGCGGCGAAGGTGGCGGGCGCGGCACACCTCGACGACGTCCTTGACGATCGGGATCTGGACGCTTTCGTGGTGTTCTCGTCCGTCGCCGGGTTCTGGGGCAGCGGCGGCCAGGGTGCGTACGCGGCGGCGAACGCCTACCTGGACGCGGTGGTCGAGCGGCGCCGGGCCCGAGGCCGGTCGGGAACATCGGTGGCCTGGGGACCGTGGGCCGGCGACGGCCTGGCGGCGAGGCCGGGAATGGCGCAGCAGCTGGGCCGCCAAGGGTTGACGCTGATGGACCCCGGGGTGGCGCTCGCGGCGATGCGGGCGGTGGCGGCCAACGACGAGCCGGTGACCGCGGTCGCCGACGTGGACTGGGGCCGCTTCGCTCCGGCCTTCGCCGCGGCGGCCCCGCGCAAGCTCATCGGTGACCTGCCCGAGGTGCGGCGCGCGCTGGAGGGCGACGCCGCACTGTCGCCTACCCCATCGACGAGTGCGGGCGACCTGCTCGACCTGGTGAGCCGACAGGCCGCGGCTGTGCTCGGCTACCGCGACACCGCCACCGTGGACCCGGGGAAGGCGTTCCGGGACCTGGGCTTCGACTCGCTGACCGCCGTGGAACTGAGGACCCGGCTCGCCGCGACCACCGGCCTGCGCCTGCCGGCAACGGTGGTGTTCGACCACCCCACGGCGGCCGCGCTGGCCGGGCACCTGCGGGCCGAGCTGCTCGGCGAACGGGCCGAGATCGCCGGACCGGTGCCGTCGGCCGCCGCGGCCGACGACGACCCGATCGTGATCGTCTCGATGAGCTGCCGCTTCCCGGGCGGGGTCGGCACGCCGGAGGAACTGTGGGAGCTGGTGGCCGCGGGAAACGATGTCATCTCCGCGTTCCCGGCCGACCGGGGCTGGAACGTCGACGGGCTCTACGATCCCGATCCGGACGCCAAGGGCAAGACGTACTCGATCGAAGGCGGCTTCCTGCGCGACGCGGCCGATTTCGACGCCGACTTCTTCGGCATCAGCCCACGCGAGGCCCTGGCGATCGACCCGCAGCAGCGGCTGCTGCTGGAGACCGCGTGGGAAGCCTTCGAGCGCGCGGGCATCGCCCCCGAAACCCTGCGAGGCACCCGCACCGGCGTCTTCGTGGGCAGCAACGGGCAGAACTACCTGTCGCGCCTGCCCAGCGTTCCGGAGACAGTCGAGGGCTACGTCGGGGTCAGCATCTCCGGCAGCGTGGCTTCGGGCCGGGTCTCGTACACGTTCGGCCTGGAAGGTCCGGCGGTGACGGTCGACACGGCCTGTTCGTCGTCGTTGGTGGCGTTGCATCTGGCGGCCCAGGCGCTGCGCCAGGGCGAGTGCTCGATGGCGCTGGCCGGCGGCGTGACCGTGATGTCGTCACCCGACGCGTTCGTGGAGTTCAGCCGTCAGCGGGGGCTCGCTGCGGACGGACGGTGCAAGGCTTTCGCGGCGGGCGCGGATGGCATGGGCTGGTCCGAGGGCGCTGGCTGGCTCTTGCTGGAGCGGCAGTCGGACGCGGAACGGCAAGGACATCAAATTCTTGCTTCCGTACGGGGCTCAGCGGTCAACCAGGACGGCGCGTCCAACGGCTTAACGGCTCCGAACGGGCCTTCCCAGCAACGGGTGATTCGTCAGGCGCTTGCCAACGCACGGTTTTCTCCGGCTGACGTTGATGTGGTCGAAGCCCACGGGACCGGGACCCGGCTGGGTGACCCGATTGAGGCGCAGGCTGTGTTGGCGACGTATGGGCAGGATCGGGTCGAGCCGTTGTTGTTGGGGTCGATCAAGTCGAATATCGGGCACACGCAAGCGGCTGCCGGTGTCGCCGGTGTCATCAAGATGGTGCTCGCCATGCGGCATGGGGTGGTGCCGCAGACCCTGCATGTCGATTCGCCGTCGTCGGAGGTTGATTGGTCTTCGGGGGCGGTGTCTTTGGCGACATCGCAGATGGCTTGGCCGTCGTCGGGGCGGGTGCGTCGGTCGGCAGTGTCATCGTTCGGTATGAGCGGCACGAATGCGCACGTGGTTCTGGAAGCCGCGCCCGATAAGCCGGAGACCTCCGAACCCGGGCCTCGGCTGACGGTGCCGTGGGTGGTGTCGGCGAAGACGGCGGAGGGGGCACGGGCGCAGGTTGAGCGGTTGACGGCGTTCGTGGCCGAGCGTCCTGGCCTCGATCCGGTGGATGTGGGGTGGTCGCTGGCGTCGCGGTCGGTGTTTGAGTATCGGGCGGTGGTGGGTGAGGGTCTTGTGGTCCGGGCCGATGGCGGGAAGGTGGTGTTCGTCTTCCCGGGTCAGGGTTCGCAGTGGGCCGGGATGGCGGTGGAGCTGCTTGATTCGTCGGCGGTTTTTGCTGAGTCGGTTTTTGAGTGTGCGGCGGCGTTGTCGGAGTTTGTGGATTGGTCGCTGGTTGAGGTTCTGCGTGGTGGTGGGGGTGAGTTGGATCGGGTTGATGTGGTGCAGCCGGTGTTGTGGGCGGTGATGGTGTCGCTTGCCGAGCTGTGGCGTTCGTATGGTGTTTCGCCGGATGCGGTGGTGGGTCATTCGCAGGGTGAGATTGCGGCTGCGGTGGTGGCGGGTGCGTTGTCGCTGCGGGACGGCGCGCGGGTGGTGGCTTTGCGCAGTCGTGTTCTGCTGCGTATTGCGGGTGCGGGCGGGATGGTGTCGGTTGGGTTGTCGGCGGATGAGGTTGTGGCGCGGCTTGAGGGGCGGCCGTTGGGGATCGCGGCTTACAACGGCCCGAGTTCTGTGGTGGTGTCGGGTCCGGCGGATGCGTTGGATGAGTGGCAGGCGGAGCTGGAGTCGGCGGGTGTGCGGGCTCGGCGGATACCGGTGGATTACGCGTCGCATTCGGCGGATGTGGATGGTTTGCGTGAGGAGATCCTGGAGCTGCTCGCGCCGGTGGCCCCGAGGTCGGGTCAGGTTCCGTTTTATTCGGCGTTGACGGGTGAGTTGTTCGATACGAGTGGGTTGGACTCTGGGTATTGGTTTGAGAGCTTGCGTCGGCCGGTGTTGTTTGAGCAGGCGACTCGGGCGTTGGTGGGGGATGGGCACGGGGTTCTGATCGAGTGCAGTCCGCATCCGGTGCTGACTGTTGGTGTGCAGGAAGTTGCTGTGGGGTCGTTGCGGCGTGATGACGGTGGGCTGCAACGGTTCCTGAGGTCGGTGGCCGAGGCGTGGACGCGCGGAGTCGAGGTCGACTGGAAGGCGGTTTATCCGCGGGGAAAGCAGGTTGAGCTGCCGACGTACGCGTTTCAGCGGCAGCGGTTCTGGTTGGTGGCCGAGGAGGGCGTCGGCGGGGGAATCGGGCATCCGCTGCTGGCGTCGAAGGTCGCGCTGGCGGGCGATGGCGGGGTGGTGCTGAGCGGCAGGGTGTCGTTGCGGACGCATCCGTGGCTGGGCGACTACGCCGTACGGGAAAGGGTGTTGTTGCCGGGGGCGGCCTTTGCCGAACTGGCCTTGCGGGCGGCGGACGAGGTCGGGTGTGAGCGGGTCCATGAGGTCGTGGTCGGGGAACCGCTGGCGGTGCCCGATCGGGGCGAGGTGCAGCTGCAGGTAGCGGTGGCGGCGCCGGATGCCTCGGGCGATCGGAGGTTCACTGCGTATGCGCGCTCGGACGAGGACGCGGAATGGGTCGCTCACGCGTCGGGCCTGCTCGGCCGGGCGCCAGCAGCGGAAGCGGTGGCGTTGACGCAGTGGCCGCCGCCAGGAGCCGCACCGGTGGATGTGGATGACCTGTATGCGGAACTGGGGGCGGCCGGGTACCGGCTCGGGCCGGCGTTCCAGGTGGTCGCGGCGGCCTGGCGGGACGGGGAGACGGCCTATGCCGAGATCCGGCTGCCGGAAGGGACCGAAGGGTACGGGCTTCATCCCGCTCTGCTGGACGGGGCGCTGCAGGTATCGGGCCGGGACGGGCTGCCGTTCAGCTTCGGCGGCGTGACCCTGTATGCGACGGGCGCGACGGCGGCGCGGGTCCGGATTTGGGCGCTCGGCCCGGATTCGGTGGCGATCGACGTGGCGGACGAGCTGGGACAGCCGGTCGCGTCGGTGGAGCGTGTGGCGGTGCGGCCGGCGCCCTCACCGGGCCCGGCGGGCCCGGCGGATTCGCTGTTCGGGGTGGACTGGGTTCCGGTGGCGGGCGACGGGGCTCGGGATGACGGGGAGTGGGCCGTACTCGGGGATTCCGCGCTGGGGATGCAGCTCGGGGTGCCGGTCCACCGGGAACTCGCGACGATCGGGCCGGAGACGACGACCGTCGTGGTGGAAATGGGCGGCGGGGGATTCGCGGCCGAAGCGGTGCACTCCGCCACCACGGCGACGGTGGAGCTGGTGCGGGCGTGGCTCGGGGAACAGCGGCTCGAGCGGGCCCGATTGGTACTGGTGACGCGGGGAGCCGTGGCCGCCGACGAGGGCGAGGACGTCGCGGACGCGGCTGGTGCGGCGGTCTTGGGACTGATGCGGTCCGCGCAGTCCGAGAACCCCGGCCGGTTCATGCTGGTCGACCTCGAACGGGGCGGTGTCGACGGGCTTCGGGACGCGGCGGCGAGCGGTGAGCCGCAGGTGGCGGTGCGGGCGGGGGTGGTGCGCGTTCCGCGGTTGGTCCGGATCGCGCGCAGCGGTGCGGCGGGCGTGCCGGAGCTCGGGGCCGCAGGCACGGTTCTCGTCACCGGCGGCACAGGCACGCTGGGCGCCCTGGTCGCACGGCACTTGGTCGCGTCGTACGGTGCGAGGCATCTGCTCTTGCTCAGCCGTCGCGGCCCGGACGCTCCCGGTGCGCGGGAACTGGTCGACGAGCTGAACGGGCTGGGCGCGGAGACGACCGTCGTGGCCTGCGATGCCGCCGACCGGGAGTCGCTGGCCGGGGTGATCGCGGGGATCGCCGTCGAGCATCCGCTGATCGGGGTCGTGCACACCGCCGGTGTCATGCACGACGGCCTGGTCGCCACCATGGAGGACGGGCAGCTGGCGGACGTGCTGCGGCCGAAGGTCGACATCGCCGCCAATCTGCACGCCCTGACGCGAGAAACGGAACTCTCGGCGTTCGTCCTGTTCTCCTCCTTCGCGGCCGTCCTCGGCTCCCCGGGGCAGGGCAACTACGCGGCGGCGAACGCCTACCTCGACGCGATTGCCCAGCACCGCCACGCCCTCGGGCTGCCGGCGACGTCAGTGGGCTGGGGACTGTGGGAACAGCGCAGCGAGATGACCGGCCGTCTCGGCGACCGCGACGTCGACCGGATCGCCCGGGGCGGAGTGCTGCCCTTGAGCACCGGCCAGGGCCTGGCGCTCCTGGACGCCGCCTGGTCGTCGGCCCGGGCGCATACGGTGCCGGTGGGACTGGACTTGGCCGCGTTGCGCCGGCGCGGGGAAGACCTGCCCCGACTGCTGGCCGGACTGGTATCCCGGCCCGTACGGCGCGCTCGGGCCGCGGTCGGCGTCGGCGGTGTTTCCGACGGTCTCGCGGCCATGACCGAAGCCCAACGCCGTACGTTCCTGACCGAGCTCGTCCGCAAGGAATCGGCCGCCGTGCTCGGTGCCGCCGACGCCGCGGCAGTGGGCGAGGAGAAAGCCTTCCGGGACCTGGGTTTCGACTCGCTGACCGCCGTGGAACTGCGCAACCGGCTCGGAGCGCGTACCGGCCTGCGGCTGAGTGCGACGGTGGCATTCGACTATCCGACGCCGGTCGCGCTGGCGGACCATCTGCAGGCGGAACTGCTCGGCGAAAAGCTCGACACCGCTGGGCTGGTCGCAGCCGCCGTCACCGACACGGATCCGGTCGTCGTGGTGTCGATGAGTTGCCGATTCCCCGGTGGTGTGGACACGCCGGAAGCGTTGTGGCATCTGCTCGCATCCGGCGGCGACGCCATCTCGACGTTTCCCACCGATCGTGGATGGGACATCGAGGGCCTCTACGACCCGGATCCGGAGGCGGCGGGTAAGACGTACTCGATCGCGGGCGGATTCCTGGCCGATGCGGGCGGTTTCGACGCCGGTTTCTTCGGGATCAGCGCCCGCGAGGCCGTGGCGATGGATCCGCAGCAGCGTCTGCTGTTGGAAACGGCGTGGGAGGCGTTCGAGGCGGCCGGTCTCGACCCGACGTCGTTGCGGGGCAGCCGGACCGGCGTGTTCGTGGGCAGCAACGGGCAGGACTACATCTCGCGGCTGCACACGATGCCGGAGGGCGTGGAGGGCTACGCGGTCAGCGGCGGGGCGGGCAGTGTGGCCTCGGGTCGGGTGTCGTACACGTTCGGTCTGGAGGGCCCGGCCGTGACGGTGGATACGGCCTGTTCGTCGTCGCTGGTGGCGCTGCATCTGGCCGCCCAGGCGCTGCGGCAGGGCGAGTGTTCGATGGCTCTCGCCGGGGGCGTCACGGTGATGTCTGCGCCGTATTCGTTCGTGGAGTTCAGTCGTCAGCGCGGGCTGGCCCCCGATGGCCGGTGCAAATCCTTTTCGGGTACGGCCGATGGGACGGGCTGGTCGGAGGGCGTCGGCTGGGTGTTGTTGGAGCGGCAGTCGGATGCGGAACGGCTCGGGCATGAGGTGCTTGCTGTGGTGCGGGGTTCGGCGGTGAATCAGGATGGTGCGTCGAATGGTTTGACGGCGCCGAATGGTCCTGCTCAGCAGCGGGTGATTCGTCAGGCGCTGGCCAATGCGGGGTTGTCTCCGGCTGATGTTGATGTGGTCGAGGCGCACGGGACCGGGACCCGGTTGGGTGACCCGATCGAGGCCCAGGCTCTGCTCGCGACCTACGGGCAGGATCGGGTGCAGCCGTTGTTGCTGGGGTCGATCAAGTCGAACATCGGTCATACGCAGGCGGCTGCCGGTGTGGCTGGTGTGATCAAGATGGTGTTGGCGATGCGGCATGGGGTGGTGCCGCGGACGTTGCATGTGGATGAGCCGTCGCCGGAGGTGGACTGGGCTTCGGGGGCGGTGTCTTTGGCGACTTCGCGATTGGAGTGGCCTGCTGTTGGTCGGGTGTGTCGGTCGGCGGTGTCGTCGTTCGGTGTGAGCGGTACCAATGCGCACGTGGTGCTTGAGGCCGCTCCGGGTAAGACGGATGAGTCGGAAACGCGTCCCAGGGTGCCGGTGGTGCCGGTGGTGCCGTGGGTGGTGTCGGCGAAGACGGCGGCGGGGATGCGGGCGCAGGCGTTGCGGTTGAGGGCGTTTGTGGAGGAGCGGCCGGAGTTGGAGCCGGTGGATGTGGGTTGGTCGCTGGCATCGCGGCCTCTGTTCGATCATCGCGCGGTGGTGGTGGGCGCCGATCGGGATGAGCTGTTGGCGCGCTTGGCGGACGTGGAAGCCGAAGCGGTCGCCCGGGGTGCTCTGGCGTTGATGTTCACCGGTCAGGGCAGTCAGACCCCGGGCATGGGTCGTGGTTTGTATGAGGTGTTCCCGGTGTTCGCGGCGGCGTTTGATGAGGTGTGCGCGGTGTTCGAGCCGGGTCTGCTCCTGGCCGATGTCGAAGCTCTGGATCAGACGGAGCACGCGCAGCCCGCGTTGTTCGCGCTCGAAGTGGCGCTTTTCCGGCTTCTTGAGTCGTGGGGTGTGCAGCCGGACTACCTCCTTGGCCATTCCATCGGTGAGGTGGCGGCGGCTCATGTGGCCGGGGTGTTGTCTCTTGAGGACGCGGCGAAGCTGGTGGCGGCGAGGGGGCGGTTGATGCAGGCGCTCCCGTCTGGTGGGGCGATGGTGTCGATTCAGGCGTCCGAAGCCGAAGTCAGGCCGTTGTTGTCGGATCGGGTCGCGATCGCGGCGGTCAACGGTCCGGCATCAGTGGTGGTGTCCGGGGATGAGGATGCGGTGGTCGAGATCGCCGCACGGTTCGAGAAGACGCGGCGGCTGAGGGTGAGTCACGCGTTTCATTCGCCGTTGATGGAGCCGATGTTGGGTGAGTTCTGGGAGGTGGTGTCCTCGCTGACCTTCCACACGCCGCAGATCCCGGTCGTGTCGACGGTGACGGGCTCACTTCTCGGCACGGACGCCGAGTACTGGGTGGAGCAGGTGCGGGCGACGGTGCGGTTCGCGGATGGGGTGCGGGAGCTGGGTGATAGGGGTGTGCGGACGTTTCTGGAGGTGGGGCCGGGCGGTGTGCTGGCGGCGATGGCCCAGGAGAGTTTGGGCGATGACGCGGCGGCGTTCGCGACCTTGCGTAAGGACGTTGTGGAGCCGTTGGCGGTGGTTGGGGCGGTGGGGAAGGCGTACGTGCGTGGCGTGGGGGTTGATTGGAAAGCGTTGCTGGCGGGCGGGCGAAGAGTCGAGCTGCCGACGTACGCGTTCCAGCATCAGCGGTATTGGCTGGAGCCTCAGCGGGCGGTCGGGGACGTCGCCGCGGCGGGACTCGACCAGGCGGATCATCCGCTGCTGGGTGCGGCCGTGCCCCTGGCCCACGGGGGCGGGGTGCTGCTGACGGGCCGGGTTTCGGTGCGTACTCATCCCTGGCTGGCCGACCACACGGTGCTGGACGAGGTGGTGTTCCCCGCCACGGCCTTCGCCGAGTTGGTGTGGCGGGCGGGTGACGAGGTCGGGTACGAGCGGATCGTCGAGCTCGTCGTGCACACGCCGCTCGCGGTGCCGGAGCAGGGCGCGGTGCAGCTTCAGGTCGCGGTGGCGGCGCCCGGCGAAGCGGGGCTGCGCGAGTTCGCCGTGTACGCCCGCACGGACGGCGCTTCCGGCTGGACGCGGCATGCGAGCGGTGCGCTGGCTCAAGATGTACGCGAAGAAGACGTACGCGAAGAAGATGTACGCGAAGAGGTTGGTGGTTTGGCCGTGTGGCCGCCGACCGGTGCCGTGCCGCTGCCCCTCGACGGGCTGTATGAACGGTATGCGGAGGCCGGGGTTCGCTACGGGCCGGTGTTCCGGGGGCTGACGGCGGCGTGGCAGGGCGACGACGAATTGTTCGCCGAGGTGCGTCTGGCCGACGAGAGCACCCGGATGTACGGGCTGCACCCGGCGTTGTTCGATGCGGCCCTGCACGTTCTGGGCATCGGTGACACGGAGCGGACCGGGCTGCCCCACTCGTTCGCGGGCATGATTCTGCGGGCGTCGGGTGCCTCCGTCGTGCGGGTAAGGATCGCTTCGGCCGGCCCGGATGCGGTTTCGCTGGAGCTGGCCGACGGCCGGGGACAGCCGGTCGCCTCGGTGAACCGCCTGGAGCTGCGACCGGTGCCCGTCGAAGCGGGTGTGCACGCGACGGCCTCCGACGGTGGGGCAGTCGTGGTTCGCCCGGCCAGGCGGAACGCGCAGGCGGGCACGGAAACCGAGCTGGCCGACCGGCTCAAGGCGATGCCCGCGACGGAGCGCTACGACTTCTTCGTCGCTCTGGTGCGCTCGAATGCCTTGAGCGTGCTGGGCGAATCTCCGGCGGGGGTGGTGGAGGACGACAAGGCGTTCCGGGAAGCGGGCTTCGACTCGCTGACCGGCGTGGAACTGCGCAACCGGCTCGTCGCCGTGACCGGGGTGCGATTGCCGGCGACCGTGGTCTTCGACCATCCCACGCCGCAAGCGCTGGCCGAGTTCCTCACCGGCGAACTCGGTCCGGCCCGCGAGGCACCGGCCACGCCGCTGGAGGAACTCGAACGGCTGGAGGCGGCGCTGGCCCGGGCACCCCGCGACGAGGCGCTCGGCGTACAGCTGAAGGAACGTCTCCGCAAGATTCTCGCGGCCTGGTCGCGGCCCGCCGAGGGCGAGGCCGCGCCGGGGTTCGCCGACGAACTGGAGGCGGCCGACGCCGACGCGGTTCTCAATCTGATCGACGGCAAGTTCGGGCGCCGGAACTAGAGAGGCCACGCGTTTCATGCCGACTGAAGAAAAACTGCTCAACTACCTCAAGCGGGTGGCGGCGGACCTCGACGACGCCCAGGAACAGCTGCGCCGGATGGAGGAGGCCGAGCGCGAGCCGATCGCCATCGTGGGCATGAGCTGCCGCTACCCCGGCGGCGTGACCACCCCCGACGAGCTGTGGAGCCTGGTCGCCGATGGGACCGACGCGATCTCGACGTTCCCCACCGACCGCGGCTGGGACATCGACGGCCTGTACGACCCGGATCCGGAGGCGCCCGGCCGGACGTACGCGATGGAGGGCGGCCTTCTTGAGAACGTGAGCGATTTCGACGCCGGTTTCTTCGGGATCAGCCCGCGGGAGGCCGTGGCGATGGATCCGCAGCAGCGGCTGCTGCTGGAGACGGCCTGGGAGGCGTTCGAGGCGGCCGGTCTCGACCCGACGTCGTTGCGGGGCAGCCGGACCGGCGTGTTCGTGGGCAGCAACGGGCAGGACTACGCCTTCCGGCTCCAGGCCGCGCCGGGCGGCGGCGAGGGACACGCGATCAGTGGCACCGCGGCCAGCGTCGCTTCCGGCCGCGTCTCGTACACGTTCGGTCTGGAGGGGCCGGCGGTGACGGTGGATACGGCGTGTTCGTCGTCGTTGGTGGCGCTGCACTTGGCCGCGCACGCGCTGCGGCACGGGGAATGCTCGATGGCGCTCGCGGGCGGGGTCGCGGTGATGACGACGCCGATCGGGTTCGTGGAGTTCAGCCGCCAGCGAGGGCTCGCGCCGGATGGGCGGTGCAAGTCGTTCTCCGGTGCCGCGGACGGCACTGGCTGGGGCGAGGGTGTGGGGTGGTTGCTCTTGGAGCGCCTGTCCGACGCCGAACGGCTCGGGCATGAGGTGCTTGCTGTGGTGCGGGGTTCGGCGGTGAATCAGGATGGTGCGTCGAATGGTTTGACGGCGCC
>NZ_JAGGLR010000054.1 GCF_017874715.1 Streptomyces iranensis
AGAGAGGGGGCACCCGATCGCACCACCCGGCACGCTGGCCCCAGGCCCTACGCACCGTCCGCAACTGGCTGACCCCCACCCTCATGCTGCAACACCGGTGGAAAGCCTGGTCCAGCACGCCCCCACCACCACAGTTACAAAACCTGATCAACGCAGTCAGTACCGGCCGACCACTCAGCCACCACCTCCCACTCCCGCCTTAACAAACCACCGCTATCCTCGGCCGTCCTCAGCATTGCCGGACGTGACGCGGTTTGAGCCCTGCATTGCGCCAGTCCCCGTACTTCTCCGGCAGGTGGACCCACTGCGTTCCGGTCTGGAACTTGAAGGCGATCGCATCGATCACCTCCCGGTGATCACGCCAGCGTTCACCCCGCTTCGGCGTCCGGTCCGGAAGCAACGGTTCGATCCGCGCCCACTGCGCATCTGTTAACGGCACACCCGGACCAACGACCGGCTGATCCAAACGAAACTGCCTAGGGCATCAAGCGCGGCTACGTCTTCCTCGGCACCGCAACCGCATCAGCCCTGGTCGCCTGGCTCCGTACATGATCGACGGACAAGTCCTAGTCGAGGGGGTCGACGCCGCCTGGCAGGCCAACGGCCCGTTTACGGGTCTCAGCCGGGCGGCTAAGTTGCTGACCGGGGCCACGTTCTGGAGGGGGAAGCGGTGTCCGACCTGCGCGCTCTGTTCGGTTCAAATGACCGAGGCCTGTCGGCGGGCGAGGCCTTCACTAACCGTCAGGACCAGTGGCAAGCGCTCGACGCCGCGCTGAGTGCGCACCTGCGCCACATCGCCGACTCGCGGTTCGACGTCGAGGACTTAGGACTCACCCTGATGACGGCACGCGTATCGCCCAGGAGCCGATGGTCGCCGCCTAGCCTCTGCCAGGTGTAGCTGGCGAAGTAGTCGTGCCGGGGGCTGCCATGATCTGCGACCCGCTGCCCTGGGTGACGGCAACAGCCCGCCCCAACCGGTTGGCGCACTGAGCCACGTGAAGCCGTCGGCACGGCGGACAGGGATGCTCCCCACAGGAAGCTCCAACCTCTCCAGACCGAGGAGCCAGGCCACGCCGACGAGCGGGTACCCCGCAAACGGGAGCCGCACTCCTGGCGTATGGAGATCCACGATGCCCCGGTGGGCATCATCAATGAATTCCGTTTCGATAAGCCCCAGTTCCCGGGCCAGGGCCTGTCTGGATTCCTCGTCGGGGAAGGCGCGGCCGTCGCGCACTACGCCCAGGACACTGCCGTGGTTGCCGTTCGGTTGCAGAAGACGCGGAGAAAGTGGATGTCAGGGGTTACCCGGGCATTCAAGCAGGTCACCAGGTCATCGGCCCGTCGCCTCCTGGCGCTCGGAGCCAGGCCGCTCTGTCATGGCCATCTCAGCCGCGCCGGCGGTGCGGCACCAGCAATTACCGCGGTCAGGCAGCGCTGGACCATGCGCTGGAAGGCCCCACTCAACGCGTTCCAGATCGCCTTTGAGGGATGCCTCACTCCGAGCACCACTCGACAACTAACAAGATCGGTGGCTAAGTTGACTCACCTGTTCCAGTGATCCTCTCGATGCCGACGTGAACGCTGCGACCGAGTGATCTTGTCGCCGAATCCCCTGCCCCCGACCATTCCCCGACGGATTTGGTGACCGCTGTACCGAGAGTGAAAAGCCAGGTGAAACGATGATCGAAGAGACGCGTGGCGTCCACGAATCCCCCCCTCCGATTGCGATTGTCGGCCTGTCCTGCCGCCTGCCGGATACGGACGATCCCGCCGCCCTGTGGGGTCTGCTGGCCGAGGGACGCTGCACGATCTCCGCGGTACCTCCGCAGCGCCGGGAGGCCACCGGGGGCGACGACGCTCCCGGCGTCCAGTGGGGTTCGTTTCTCGACGAGGCCGGCGGCTTCGACCCGGAGTTCTTCGGGATCTCCCCGCGCGAGGCCACCGCGATGGACCCGCAGCAACGCCTGGCCCTCGAACTGGGCTGGGAGGCCGTCGAGCACGCCGGCATCGTGCCCCGGACGCTGGCCGGGACCCGGACGGGCGTCTTCCTGGCCGCGATGCACGACGACTACGCCGCGCTCGCCCGCCGCCGGGGTGCCGACGCGCTCGGCGGGCACTCGTTCACCGGCCTGCAGCGCAGCCTGCTGGCCAACCGGATCTCCTACCTGCTCGGATCGCGGGGCCCGAGCCTGACCGTCGACACCGGGCAGTCGTCGTCGCTGGTGGCCGTGCACCTGGCCGCGGAGAGCCTGCGCTCGGGGGAGTCCGACGTCGCCCTCGCCGGGGGCGTCAACCTGATCCTCGACCCGGACAGCTCGCTGGCGGCGGCCCGGTTCGGCGCGTTGTCGCCGGACGGCCGCTGCCGCACCTTCGACGCCGCCGCCAACGGCTTCGTGCGCGGCGAGGGCGGCGGCGTCGTGGTCCTCAAGCGACTCGCGGACGCCGTCGCCGCCGGAGACCACGTGTACGCCCTGATCAGCGGCACGGCGGTGAACAACGACGGCGGCGGCGACGCGCTGACCAGCCCGCTCGAAGCCGCCCAGCGGGAGGTGCTGCGGCTCGCCTACGAGCGGTCCGGCCTCGACCCGGGCCGGGTCGGCTACGTCGAGCTGCACGGCACCGGAACCCCGGTCGGCGACGTGGTCGAGGCGGCCGCCCTCGGCGCCGAACTGGGCCGGCCCGGCGACCCCCTCGCCGTGGGCTCGGTCAAGACCAACGTCGGCCACCTGGAGGCCGCCGCGGGGATCACCGGCCTGCTGAAGGCGGTTCTGGCGATCCGGCATCGGCGGCTGCCCCCGAGCCTCGGGTTCGAGACCCCCAACCCGCGTATCCCCCTCGGCGAGCTGGGCCTGCGGGTCAACACCGAGCTGAGCGAGTGGCCGTGTACGGACGGGTCGCTCGTCGCCGGGGTCAGCTCGTTCGGTATGGGCGGCACCAACTGCCACGTCGTCCTCGTGGAACCGCCCCCGGCGGCAGTCCACCCCGCGACACCCCCGCACACGACCTACCACCCGCTCTCGGCCCGAACGGCGGACGCCCTGCGGGCCCAGGCCCGGCGCCTGCTGGACGTCCTCGACGCCGGAGCCGACCCGGCCGACCTGGCCTTCTCGCTGGCCACCACCCGGTCGGCGTTCGAGCATCGCGCCGTCGTCCGCGCCCCCGGGCCCGAGGCGTTACGCGAAGGGCTCGACGCGCTCGCGGCCGGACGGCGGGTGCCCGGACTGACCGAGGGGCACACTGGCGCCGACGGCCAGGTCGCGTTCCTCTTCTCCGGCCAGGGCAGCCAGCGTCCCGCCGCGGGCCGCGAACTCTACGCGTCGTTCCCCGTCTTCGCCGAGGCCCTCGACACCGTCTGCGCCGAGTTCGGCACCCGGCTGGACCGGCCGTTGCGGCAGGTCATGTTCGCCAACGCCGGCACCCCCGACGCCGCTGAACTCGACCGGACCGCCTACACCCAGGCTTCGTTGTTCGCCCTGCAAGTCGCCCTGTTCCGCCTGGCCGAGCAGGCCGGTGTACGGCCGGGCGCGCTCGCCGGCCACTCGATCGGCGCGGTCACGGCCGCCCACCTGTCCGGAGTGCTCTCCCTGGCCGACGCCTGCACGCTCGTAGCCGCTCGCGGCCGGCTGATGCAGCAGCTCCCGGAGGGCGGCGCGATGGTCGCCGTCGAGGCGGTCGAGGCGGACGTGTTACCGCTGCTGAATGACTCGGTCTCGGTGGCCGCCGTCAACGGGCCACGGGCCACTGTCCTCTCCGGCGACGAGGACGCCGTCCTCGCGGTGGCCGCCGAACTCGCCGAGCGCGGCCACCGGACCCGCCGGTTACGGGTCGGCCACGCGTTCCACTCGGCCCGGATGCAGCCGATGCTGGGCGCGTTCCGCGAGGTCGTGGAGCGGCTGGAGTTCCGCGCCCCGCGGATCCCGTTCGTCTCCGATCTGACCGGCACGCTCGCCGGGCCCGAGCTGCTCAGCACGGCGGACTACTGGGTGGAGCACGTCCGGCAGCCGGTGCGGTTCCTCGACGTGATGCGGGAGCTCGCCGGGCTCGGCGCCACGAGCTTCGTCGAGCTGGGGCCGGACGGCGTACTCACCGCGGCCGCCGCGGAGTGCCTGGCCGGGAGCTCGGCCGCGGACGCCTTCCGTACGCCGGTCCTGCGCGCCGACCGCGGCGAGGAGCGCACCTTCACCTCCGCGCTGGCCGGTCTGTACGTCCGGGGCGTCCCGGTCGACTGGCCGGCCGTCACCGGGCGTACGGGAAACCGGATCGTCCTGCCCGGCTACCCGTTCCGCCGCAGGCGCTACTGGCTGGGCGAAGCCGTTCGCGCAGAGGAAACCCCGGCCCCGCGCACGAGCGGCCCGCAGGACGTGTTGTCCCTGGTCCTAGGCCGTACGGCGCTCGTGATCGACGCCGGCGACCCGGCCGGCATCGACCCCGACCGCAGCTTCCGCGACCTGGGCTTCAACTCGCTGATGAGCGTGGAGCTGCGCGACGAGCTGGCGGCCGCGACCGGGTTACCGCTGGCCAGCACCGTCCTGTTCAGCCACAGCTCGCCCCGCGCCCTGGCGGACCACCTCCGCGCCGAACTCGCCGGGGACGCCGTACCCGAGGACGAGACGCCGGTCCGGGCGCATCCCGGCGAGCCGATCGCCGTCGTCGGGATGAGCTGCCGCCTGCCCGGCGGGGCCGACTCGCCTGACGCGCTGTGGGACCTGCTGTCGGCCGGTACGGACGCGATCTCCGGCTTTCCCGCCGACCGGGGCTGGGACCTCGACGCCCTGTACGATCCCGAGCCGGGCCGGCCGGGGCACACGTACACGAAATCCGGGGGTTTCCTCGACGCGGCCGGCTTCGACGCGGCTTTCTTCGGGATCTCGCCGCGCGAGGCGACCGCGATGGATCCCCAGCAGCGGCTGCTGCTGGAGACCGCCTGGGAGGCACTGGAACACGGCGCCATCGACCCGGCCACCCTGCGCGGCAGCCGTACCGGGGTCTTCGTGGGCGTCACCGCGCCGGAGTACGGCCCCCGGCTCGCCGACCCGGGCGACTCCTCCGGACACGCCCTGACCGGTACGACGGTGAGCGTCGCCTCCGGCCGGATCGCCTACCTGCTCGGTCTCGAGGGCCCGGCGGTCACCGTGGACACGGCCTGCTCGTCCTCGTTGGTCGCCCTGCACCTGGCGGTCCGGTCGCTGCGGCAGGGGGAGAGTTCGCTGGCCCTGACCGGCGGGGCCGCGGTCATGGCCGGCCCCGGCATGTTCATCGAGTTCGCTCAGCAGCGCGGCCTGTCCCCAGACGGCCGCTGCAAGGCCTTCGGCAGCTCGGCCGACGGCACCGGATGGTCCGAGGGCGCCGGCATGCTCGTGCTCGAACGGCTCTCCGACGCCCGGACGCGGGGCCACGAAGTGCTCGCCGTCGTCCGTGGTACGGCCATCAACTCCGACGGCGCCAGCAACGGCCTCACCGCCCCGAACGGGCGCGCCCAGCAGCGGGTCATCCGGCAGGCGCTGGCCGACGCGGGGCTGGCCCACGGCGACGTGGACGCGGTCGAGGCGCACGGCACCGGCACCCGGCTCGGCGACCCCATCGAGGCCGGGGCCCTGCTGGCCACGTACGGCCGGGACCGTACGGCGGACAATCCCCTGCTGCTGGGTTCGGTCAAGTCCAACATCGGGCACACCCAGGCCGCCGCGGGCGTGGTCGGCGTGATCAAGATGGTTCTCGCCCTGCGCCGCGGGCTGCTGCCGCGCACCCTGCACGCCGACGAGCCCACCCCCGAGGTCGACTGGTCGTCCGGCGCGATCGCCCTGCTCACCGGCGCGACCCCCTGGCCGGAGACCGGCCGGCCGCACCGGGCCGCCGTCTCCTCGTTCGGCATCAGCGGCACCAACGCCCACGCCGTGCTGGAACACGTACCCGCCGCGGCGGAGCCGGTCCGGGAACCCGCCGCCGGCCCTGTGCCCTGGCTGCTGTCGGCCTCTTCGCCGTCGGCGGTGGCCGCTCAGGCCGCCCGCCTGCGCGAGTACCTGCGGACCCGAGAGATCGACCCGGCCGACGTCGCCCTGTCGCTCGCCACCGGCCGAACGTCCTTCCCACACCGGGCCGCGGTGGTGGCGGACCCGAGCGGGCTGCTTCCCGGCCTGGAGCGGCTGGCGGCCGGGGAGCCCGGCCCCGGCCTGCTGCGGGCCACGGCGGCCGACGGCGCGGTGGCGTTCCTGTTCACCGGCCAGGGCAGCCAGCGAGCGGGCATGGGCCGCGAGTTGTACGACGTGTTCCCCGCGTACGCCGCGGCGTTCGACGAGGTGTGTGCCGCCTTCGAGCCGGGTCTCCTGCCGGCCGACGGCGAGTCGCTGGACCGCACGGAATGCGCCCAGCCCGCGTTGTTCGCGATCGAGGTCGCACTGTTCCGGCTGCTCGCATCGTGGGGCGTGACCCCGGATTACCTGCTCGGCCACTCGATCGGCGAGGTGGCCGCCGCGCATGTGGCGGGCGTGCTGTCCCTGCCGGACGCCTGCACGCTGGTGGCCGCCCGGGGCCGGTTCATGCAGGCCGCCCCCGAGGGCGGAGCGATGATGGCGGTGCAGGCCGGCGAGGCCGAGCTGGCCCGGCAGATGGACGGCCAGGCGGGGATCTCGCTGGCCGCCGTCAACGGGCCCACTTCGGTCGTCGTCTCCGGAGACGACGATGTGGTCGAGCGGATCGCCTCGTACTGGCGCGACCAGGGACGTAAGACCTCGCGGCTGCGAACCGGCCACGCCTTCCACTCGCCGCACATGGACCCGATCCTGGCCGGTTTCGACGAGGTCGTGAGCACCCTCGCCTTCGCCGAACCCCGGATACCGATTGTCTCCGGGCGCACCGGCCGGATCGCCGCGGCCGGGGAACTGACCGACCCCGGCTACTGGGTGCGGCAGGTGCGCGAACCGGTCCGGTTCTTCGACGGCGTCCGGCAGCTCGCGGACGCCGGCGTCACCAGCTACCTGGAACTCGGCCCGGACGCGCCGCTGTCCGCGATGGTGCGCGACTGCCTGGGCGACGACTCCCGTGCCGTCGCGGTCCTTCCCATGATGCGTACGGGCCGCTTCGAGCCCGAGACCGTCCTGAACGCGGTGGCCGGTGCCCACTGTCACGGCGTCGCCGTCGACTGGCAGGCCGTTCTCCCCGGCGCCCGTCCGGTGCCGCTGCCCACGTACGCCTTCCAGCGCGAGCGTTACTGGCTCGACCAGCCCGCGCGGCCCGGGGACGCCACCGGTTTCGGGCAGGGCATGGTCGGCCACCCGATGCTGGGCGCGACCGTCCGCCTGGCCGACGGCAACGGGACGCTCTTCACCGGGCGGCTGTCGCTGCGTACGCATCCCTGGCTGGCCGACCACGTGATCGCCGGACGCGTCCTGCTGCCCGCGACCGCATTCGCCGAGCTGGCCCTGCGCGCCGCCGCGGAGGTCGGCTGCGGCGAGGTCGCCGAACTCACCCTGCGGGCGCCGCTGATCCTTACCGCCGGTGCCGGCGTACGCGTGCAGGTCGCGATCGGCAACCCCACACCGTCCGGGCATCGCGAGCTGACGGTGTACTCCGCCGGCGAGCAGGAGGACGACGACGGCTGGACCCGGCACGCCACCGGGCTCGCCGGACCCGCCACGCCGACCGCACCCACCCCTGGGCCGTGGCCCGACGCGGTCCTGAGCCCGGCGGACGCGCCCTACTCGCGGCTGGATACGCTCGGCTACCGGTACGGACCGGCCTTCCAGGGCCTGGAACGCCTCGGTCGCTCCGGCGACGACGTGCTCGCCGAGGTCGGGCTGCCCGAGCAGCTGAGCGGCGACGACCGGGGCCGGTTCGGCATCCATCCCGCGCTGTTCGACGCGGTGCTCCACCCGCTCGTGCTCGCCACCGCCGGGCCGGACGGCGAGCTGCGGCTGCCGTTCTCGTTCTCCGGCGTGCGGCTGCATGCCACCGGAGCCACGCGGCTGCGGGTCCGGGCGACCCGTACCGGCCCGGACACGTACGCGCTGCTGGCCACCGACCCGGCCGACCGGCCAGTCGTCTCCGTCGCGTCGCTCGTGTTCCGGCCTGTCCCGGCCGGGCGGATCGCCGCGACGGCCGCCACCCGGCATCTCTACCGGCCCGCCCTCGTACCGGTACCGCTCGTGGACCCGGCCGACGTCACCGACACGGTGGTGACCGTCGAGCCCGGCACACCACGGGAGGTGCTGGCCCGCGCGCTGTCGCAGACCCAGGAGTGGCTCGCCGACCCGCATTCGGCGGGGCGGCTGGCGTTCGTCACCCGGGGGGCCGTACCCGCCGAGGGTGATCCGGCCGGCCCCGACCCGGCCGGCGCGGCGCTGTGGGGGCTGATCCGCAGCGCGCAGACGGAGCACCCGGACCGGTTCGTGCTGCTCGACCTCGACGACGCCTCGCAGCCGCTGCTCGGCGCCGCCCTCGCCTCCGGCGAGCCGCGACTGGTGCTGCGAGGTGGGCAGGCATACGCGCCGCGCATCCAGCGCTCCCTCGAGCGTACGGACGCAGCACCCCGCCCGGCGTTCGACCCGGACGGCACCGTCCTGATCACCGGCGGCACCGGCGTGCTCGGTGGCATCTTCGCCCGGCATCTGGCGAGCGCTCACGGTGTCCGCAACCTGCTCTTGATCAGCCGGAGCGGACCCGCCGCCGACGGCGCGGCGCAGCTGGACGCGGACCTGCGGGATCTCGGCGCCGAGGTGCGGATCGTGGCCGCCGACGCCGCCGACCGCGCCGACCTGGACCGGCTACTCGCGACCGTCTCGCGCCTGACCGCGGTCGTGCACGCGGCGGGCGTGCTCGCCGACGCGCCCGTGGACACACTGAGCCCGGCCGGGATCGACGCTGTGCTGCGGGCGAAGTACGACGCCGCCCGCAATCTGCACGAGGCCACCGCCGGGGCCGGGCTCGCCGCCTTCGTGACGTTCTCCTCGATCGCCGGTCACATCGGCACCGCCGGTCAGGGCGCCTACGCCGCGGCCAACCGCTGCCTCGACGCGCTCGCCGTTGAACGCCGCGCTGCCGGGCTGTCGGCCACCTCGCTCGCCTGGGGCCTGTGGGACCTGGACGCCGGCATGGCCGGGGGACTCGGACCGGCCGACCTCGCCCGGTGGCGGCGCGCCGGGGTGACGCCGCTGCCGGTCCGTACCGGCCTGGACCTGTTCGACGCCGCTCTTTCGGGCGCCGCGGACCCCGTCCTCATCCCCGTCACCCTTGACCTCTCCGACGCCCCCTCCGCACCCGCCGAGCTCCGTTCGTCGCGCGTTCCGTCGGTGAGTCCAGCGTCCTCGCCGGGCGAACGTGACGTGTTGCGGCTGGTGCTGGAAACCTCCGCCGCCGTGCTGGGACACGGTAGTGCGGCCACGATCGACCCCGAGCGGACGTTCCGGGAGCTCGGCTTCGATTCGCTGACCGGTGTCGAGCTGCGCAACCAGCTCCATGCGGCGACCGGCATGCGGATCGCGCCGACGGTGACCTTCGACCACCCGACGCCCGGCGGGCTCGCGGATCACCTGTCCGCCGAGATCTCCGGCGCCCGTACGGCCACCACGGCGGTCGCGCAGACGGCGGTCACCGGCGAGCCGATCGCGGTCATCGGCATGGCGTGCGGCTATCCCGGTGGCGTACGCGGCCCCGAGGACCTGTGGCGGCTGGTCGCCGACGGCGTGGACGCGATCGGCCCCTTCCCCGGTGACCGGGGCTGGGACGTCGACGACCTGTACGACCCCGACCCGGAGCGGAGCGGCAAGTCGACGACCCGCGAGGGCGGCTTCCTGCACACCGCCGGCGACTTCGACCCCGAGTTCTTCGGCATCAGCCCCCGCGAGGCGCCCGCCGTCGACCCGCAGCAGCGGCTGCTGCTGGAGGCCGCCTGGGAAGCGGTGGAACGCGCCGGGATCGACCCGCTCAGCCTGCGCGGCAGCCGCACCGGCGTGTTCGCGGGGATGATGTACCACGACTACGCCGCCCGGCTGCCGGTCGCGCCCGACGGGTTCGAGGGCCATCTGCTCACCGGGAACACCGGCAGCGTCGCCTCCGGCCGCGTCGCGTACACGCTCGGCCTCGAGGGCCCGGCGGTCACGGTGGACACCGCGTGCTCGTCGTCCCTGGTCGCCCTGCACCTCGCCGCCCAGGCGCTGCGGGGCGGGGAGTGCTCGCTCGCGCTGGCCGGGGGCGTCACCGTGATGGCGACCCCGAACACCTTCGTCGAGTTCAGCCGCCAGCGCGGACTCTCACCGGACGGCCGGTGCCGCGCGTACGCCGAGGACGCCGACGGCACCGGCTGGGCCGAGGGCGTGGGCGTGCTGCTGCTGGAACGGCTCTCCGACGCGCGGCGCCACAGGCACCCCGTCCTGGCCGTGGTCCGCGGCAGCGCGACCAACCAGGACGGCGCCAGCAACGGGCTCACCGCGCCGAACGGGCCGTCGCAGGAACGGGTCATCCGGCAGGCCCTGGCCAACGCGGGACTGACCCCGGCCGAGGTGGACGTCGTCGAGGGGCACGGCACCGGCACCCGGCTCGGCGACCCCATCGAGGTGCAGGCCCTGATGGCGACGTACGGCCGGGACCGGCCGGCGGACCGGCCACTGTGGCTGGGCTCGCTGAAGTCGAACATCGGGCACACCCAGGCGGCGGCGGGCGTCGGCGGCTTGATCAAGATGATCATGGCGATGCGGCACGGCGTGCTGCCCCGGACGCTGCACGCGGGCGTCCCCTCGTCGCGGATCGACTGGTCCGCGGGCGCGGTGTCCCTGCTCGACGAGGCCCGGCCCTGGCCGGAGACCGGCCGTACGCGCCGGGCCGCCGTCTCCTCCTTCGGCATCAGCGGCACCAACGCCCACGTCATCCTCGAAGCGCATCCCACGCCCGTCTTGCCTTCCGCGGCGCCCGCCGCCCCCGACGTCGTTCCGCTGGTTCTCTCCGGGCGCTCCGAGGCGGCCTTGCGGGCGCGGGCCGAGCAGTTCATCCCGCTGCTCGCCGGAGTCCCCCAGGGCGCGCTCGCTGCGGCGGCCGCGGCCGGCTCGGCGTGGGAACATCGGGCCGTCGTGTTCGGGACCGGCCCCGGCGAACTGCGGGCCGGGCTGGAGGCGATCGCGTCGGACAGGCACACGGTCACCGACCTCGAAGTGGTGCGGGGCGAGCGGATCGCGCGCGGCGGTGCGGTCCTGGTCTTCCCCGGCCAGGGTGCGCAATGGCCGGGCATGGCCCTCGATCTGCTCGACAGCTCCCCGGTCTTCGCCGCCCGCTTCGCCGATTGCGCGACCGCGATCGAGAAGTACGTCGACTGGTCGGTGACCGACGCGCTGCGCGATCCCGACGGCGCCGAGCGGGTCGACGCGATCCAGCCGCTGCTGTTCGCGGTCATGGTGTCGCTGGCCGCACAGTGGCAGTCCGTGGGCGTCGAACCAGTAGCCGTCCTCGGCCACTCCCAGGGCGAGATCGCCGCGGCGTGTGTGGCCGGGGCCCTGTCGCTGGACGACGCCGCCCGGGTCGTGACGCTGCGCAGCAAGGCCCTGTCCGTCCTCGCCGGCAGCGGCGGCATGGTCTCGCTCACGCTGAGCGCCGAGCAGGCCGGGCCCCGCATCGAGGCCGCCGGCGGCGAGCTGGCGATCGCCGCGGTCAACGGGCCCCGTACGGTCGTCGTCGCCGGTCCCCCGGCGGCCCTGGACAAGCTGGTGGACGCCTGCACCGCCGACGGGATCAGGGCCCGGCGCATACCGGTGGACTACGCCTCCCACTCGGCGCACGTGGAAGCGATCGAGGACCGGCTCGCGGCCGACCTCCGGGGACTCTCGCCCCGCCCGGCGCGCATCCCGTTCTACAGCACGGTCACCGCCTCGGAGCTGGACACCATGGCCCTCGACGGCGGCTACTGGTACCGCAACCTGCGGCAGACCGTCCGGTTCGCCGACACCGTACGGTTGCTGCTCGACCGCGGCCACCAGGTGTTCGTCGAGGCGAGCCCCCACCCGGTCCTGACCGTCGCCCTGGGCGAGACCGCTGAGCAAGCGGGCCGCCAGGACGAGACGGTCGTCGTCGGAACGCTGCGCCGCGATCAGGGGACTCGGCGACGGTTCCTGGCCTCCGCCGCCGAGGCGTACGTGGGTGGCCTCGCCGTCGACTGGAAGCGCCTGACCGGCGGCGCCGGTCCGTCACACGTGGAGCTCCCGGCCTACCCGTTCCAGCGGCGCCGCTACTGGCTCGACGCCACCACCACCGGGGCCGGCCTGACCCCGGTGGACCATCCGCTGCTGCGGGGCTCGGTCGTCGTCGCCGAGGACGAGAGCGCGCTGTTCACCGGCGAGATCAGCATGCGTACGCACCCGTGGCTCGCCGACCACCGCGTCGACGGCACCGTGCTGCTGCCGGGGGCGGCCTTCGCCGACCTGGTACTGACGGCGGCCGGTCACGTGTCCTGCGACGTCATCGAGGACCTCACGCTCGAAGCACCACTGCTCGTACCGGAGAACCGGCCGGTCCTGCTGCAGATCTCCGTCGGAGCCGTGGACGGGGCCGGCCGGCGGACGGTCTCGGTGCACTCCCGCCCCGGCACCGGCGACGAACCGCCCTGGCAGCGGCACGCCACGGGGGTCCTCGCGACCGGAGCCGCCGAACCGCCGCCCATGACGGACCAGTGGCCTCCGCGTACGGCCACCCGGGTCGAGCTCGGCGACGCCTACGCCCGGCTCGCGGACGACGGATTCGGCTACGGACCTGTCTTCCAGGGGCTGCAAGCCCTCTGGCGCGACGGCTCCCACACATACGCGGAAGTGCGCCTGCCCGAATCCGAGGCCACCGACGGCTTCGGCCTCCACCCCGCCCTGCTCGACGCGACCCTGCACCCGCTCGTCCTGGACAGCGGAGCCGTCTCCGTGCCCTTCTCCTGGACCGGGGTGCACCTGCACGCCACCGGTGCGACCGCCCTGCGGGTACGCCTGACAACGGGTGACACCGGAACCGCCATCGCCGCCTACGACTTCAGCGGTGCGCCGGTTCTGGAGGCCGCCTCGGTGGCGTTGCGCCCCTCCCGGCCCGGAAACGCGGCCACCGCCCCGATTTACCGGCTCGACTGGATCCCCGTCGGCCCGGCCCCCCAAGCAGACCTCTCCGCTGTCACGGTCGCCGTGCTGGCCGCTGGGGGCTCGGGGGAGCTTCTGGCCCGTACGTACGAAAGCACTGCCCAGGCCCTCACCCTGGTGCGCGAGCGGATCGCCCAGGCATCCGAGTCGCGCTTGCTGGTCGTGACCGGCAACGCGGTGGCCGCGGGCCCCGGCGAGACGCCCGACCCGGCCGCCGCCGCCGCACTCGGACTGCTCCGCTCGGCCCAGACCGAACACCCCGACAGCTTCCTGCTGCTCGACCTGCCCCACGGGGAGCAACCCGGGCCCGAACTGCTCGCCGCCGCCCTGGCCACCGGCGAACCGCAACTCGCGGCACGCGACGGGGAGCTCTTCGCGCCCCGCCTCACCGCCCCCCCGCCCGCGACCCCCACGCCGGCCTGGGATCTCGACGGCACCGTCCTCATCTCCGGCGGCACCGGCGTGCTCGGCGCGGCCGTGGCCCGGCACCTGGTCTCCCGGCACGGCCTGCGGCACCTGGTCCTCACGAGCCGCCGCGGCCCGGACGCCGACGGAGCCCGCGCCCTGGCCGACGAGCTGACCGAGCTGGGCGCCCGGGTCACGCTCGCCGCCTGCGATGTGTCGGACCGCGCCGCCATCACCGAACTGCTGACCGCCCTGCCCTCCCTCACCGCCGTCATCCACACGGCCGGAGTCCTCGACGACCACACCGTCGCCACGCTCGACCCGGTGGCCCTCGCCACGACGCTGCGCCCCAAGGCCGACGCCGCCTGGCACCTGCACGAACTCACCCGGGAACTGGCCCCGGGCCTGCGCCACTTCGTCTTGTTCTCCTCTCTCGCCGGCACCCTCGGCACGGCGGGTCAGGCCAACTACGCCGCCGCCAACGCCTTCCTCGACGCACTCGCCCAGCAGCGTGCGGCCGCCGGGCTGCCCGCGACCTCGCTCGCCTGGGGACTGTGGGCGCAGGGCAGCGGCATGACCGGTCACCTGGACACGGACGCTCTGGCCCGGCTCGCCGACTCCGGCATCGCCGCTCTCGACACCGGGCCGGCCCTGGCGATGTTCGACGCCGCCGTCTCGGCCGAGGCCACCGTCACCGTGCCCGCCCGGCTTCACCTGCCGGCGCTGCGGGCCCGGGCGGCCGCGGGCACACTTCCGGCGGTCTTCCGGGGGCTGGTCCGGGGCGTCCGTCGGCGGGTCAGCGAGGACGTCACCCCGGCCCCCGGCGAATACGCCGGGCTCGCCCCGGAAGAGCGGCGGCGCCGGTTGCTCGACCTGGTCGGCGACCACACGGCCGCGATCCTCGGCCATCCCTCGGTGGCCGGCCTCGACACCCGGCGGCCCCTCAGCGACCTCGGCTTCGACTCGCTGCTCGCCGTCCAGCTCCGCAACCGGCTCAGCGCGGCCACCGGCGTCCGGCTACCGGCGACGCTCGTGTTCGACCACCCGACCGTACGGGCGCTCGCCGCCTTCCTGGACGCGGAACTCGCCGGCGCGGCCGCCGCCCCCACCTCGGGCGTGCGGTCGCAGAGCGATGAACCGATTGCCATCGTGGCCATGGCGTGCCGCTTCCCCGGAGGCGTGACCACCCCGGAAGAGCTGTGGGACCTCGTTGCCGGTGGTGGGGAGGCGACCTCCGCGTTCCCGGCCGACCGGGGCTGGAACCTCGCCGAACTGTACGACCCGGACCCGGATCGGGCCGGGCACACGTACGCGCGGGCGGGCAACTTCCTGCACGACGCGGGCGACTTCGACGCCGGTTTCTTCGGCATCAGCCCCAACGAAGCCCTCGCCACCGACCCCCAACAGCGCCTGCTGCTCGAAACCGCGTGGGAGGCGTTCGAACGCGCCGGTATCGACCCGGCCGACCTCCGGGACAGCGACACCGGTGTCTTCGCCGGAATCATGCTGCGCGACTACGGGATCTCCGCCGCCGCCCCGGCGAACCTCGAAGGCCGGCTCGCCGTGAACAGCGCACCGAGCGTCGCCTCGGGCCGCATCTCGTACACCTTCGGGCTCCAGGGGCCGGCCATGACGGTGGACACGGCCTGTTCCTCGTCGCTGGTGGCCCTGCACCTGGCCGCTCAGTCGCTGCGGCAGGGGGAATGTTCGCTCGCGCTCGCCGGCGGTGCCACGATCATGGCCACCCCCGAGCTGTTCGTCGAGTTCAGTCGGCAGCGAGGGCTCGCGGCGGATGGGCGGTGCAAGTCGTTCTCCGGTGCTGCGGACGGCACTGGCTGGGGCGAGGGTGTGGGGTGGCTGTTGTTGGAGCGGCAGTCGGATGCGGAACGGCTCGGGCATGAGGTGCTTGCTGTGGTGCGGGGTTCGGCGGTGAATCAGGATGGTGCGTCGAAT
>NZ_JAGGLR010000055.1 GCF_017874715.1 Streptomyces iranensis
AACGGACGATCCAGCACCACATCCAGATGCGCGCACACCTCGTCCAGGGCGCGGGCGAACACCGGGAAGGCGTCGTACAACTCCCGCCCCATGCCGGGACGCTGCGCACCCTGACCCGAGAACAGGAACGCCGACCTGCCACCCGTGGCGGCCTGGCCCTGGACGACTCCCGAGGCGATTCCGCCCTCCGCGACGGTCCGCAGGCCACGCAGCAGGGTCTCCCGGTCCTCGCCCACCAGCACGGCGCGGTGCTCGAACACCGACCGGGACGCCAGCGTGTGTCCGACGTCCAGCGCACCGATGTCGTCCCGGGCCGCCACATCCGCGTACAGCCGCTCGGCCTGCGCCCGCAGTGCCTCCCGGCTCTTGCCGGACACCAGCCACGGCACCACGGCCGCCGACACCGGCGTCCCGGGCCCGGCCACCTCAGCGGCCACGGCCTCGTCCAGTTGGGGCGCCTGCTCGATGATGGTGTGGGCGTTGGTCCCGCTCAGCCCGAACGAGGAGACGCCCGCCCGGCGCGGCTGCCCCGTCTCCGGCCACGCGGTGGCCTCCGTCAGGAGACGCACCTCGCCCGTCGACCAATCCACCTGCCGCGACGGCTCGTTCACATGCAGCGTCCGCGGCAGCACGCCCGCACGCATGGCCATCACCATCTTGATGACCCCGGCCACGCCCGCGGCGGCCTGGGTGTGGCCGATGTTGGACTTGATGGCGCCCAGCCACAGCGGGCGGCCCTCCGGCCGCTCCTGGCCGTAGGTGGCCAGCAGCGCCTGCGCCTCGATCGGGTCGCCAAGCGTCGTACCCGTACCGTGCGCCTCCACGACGTCCACGTCGGCCGCCGACAGCCCCGCACTCGCCAGCGCCTGCCGGATCACCCGCTGCTGGGACGGGCCGTTGGGCGCCGTCAGACCATTGGACGCACCGTCCTGGTTGATCGCGCTGCCGCGCACGATCGCCAGCACCGGGTGGCCGTTCTTCCGCGCGTCCGACAGCCGCTCCACCAGCAGCATGCCCACACCCTCGGACCAGCCCGTGCCGTCCGCCGCGTCCGCGAACGGCTTGCACCGGCCATCGGGGGCAAGACCGCGCTGCCGGCTGAACTCCACGAACGCACCCGGCGTCGACATCACCGACACACCACCGGCCAGCGCCAGATCACACTCGCCCTGACGCAGCGCCTGCACCGCGAGATGCAGCGCCACCAGCGACGACGAGCACGCGGTGTCCACCGTCATGGCCGGCCCCTCGAGGCCGAACGTGTACGAGATGCGTCCGGACACCACGCTGGCCGCGCTGCCCGTGCCCACATGACCCCCGAAGTCCTCGGGGGCGTCGAGCATGATCGTGGAGTAGTCCTGGCCGTTGGTGCCCACGAACACACCGGTCCGGGTGCCGCGCAGCGCGGCCGGCTTGACGCCCCCGTATTCGAACGCCTCCCACGACGTCTCCAGCAGCAGCCGCTGCTGCGGGTCCATGGCCACGGCCTCGCGCGGCGAGATCCCGAAGAACGTGGGGTCGAACTGGGGCGCCCCGTAGAGGAATCCGCCCTCGCGGGCGTAGAACGTGCCCGGGTGCTCGGGGTCCGGGTGGTACATGCCCTCGACGTCCCAGCCACGGTCGCCGGGGAATCCGGCGATGGCGTCGCCGCCCTCGGCCAGGAGCCGCCACAGCTCCTGCGGGGTCTCGACCCCGCCGGGGAAGCGGCAGCTCATCGCCACGATCGCGATGGGGTCGTCGTCGTCCGGCCGCGCCCGGTGCGCCACCGCCGAGGTGGCCGCTTCGGCGGTGGCCCCGCCCAGCTCCTGCCACAGATGGGCGGCGAGCGCTTCGGCGGTCGGGTAGTCGAAGATGAGGGTCGCGGGCAGGCTCAGACCGGTGGCCAGGTCGAGCCGGTTGCGCAGCTCGATGGCGGTGAGGGAGTCGAATCCGAGGTCCCGGAAGGCGCGGCCCGGCTCGACGGACTCCGCCGAGAAGTGGCCGAGCGCGGAGGCCGCGTGGGTGCGGATGAGGTCCAGCAGGAGGAGGCGCTGCTCCTCGTCCGACCGTCCGGCCAGCTGGTCCCGCAGCTCGTGGCCCGGTGTCGCCCGGCCGGTGGTCCCGGCCACGGCGGTCAGGAGCTCGCGCGCCTCGGGGATGTCGCTGACGAGGGCGCTGGGGCCCGCGCTCAGCATGGAGGACATGGCGGCCCAGTCGATGTCGGCCACGACCAGCGCGGCCTCGTCATGACCGGCGGCCCAGCGCAGCGCGTCCAGGGCGAGCGAGGGAGCCATCGGGGGCAGTGGCCCGCCGCGCATCCGCTCCCCGGCGCGACCGCTCGCGGCCATGCCGCTCTCGGCCCACGGGCCCCAGGCGACCGCGGTGGCGGCCAGGCCCTGGGCGCGGCGCTGCTGTGCCAGCGCGTCCAGGTAGGCGTTGGCGGCCGCGTAGGCGGCCTGGCCCGCGCCGCCGACGGCGCCGGCGAACGAGGAGAACAGCACGAACGCGTCGAGCGACAGCTCCGCGGTCAGCTCGTGCAGATGGCGTGCGCCCTCGACCTTCGCGGCCAGGGTCCCGGCGAGCTGGTCGACGGTCAGACCGTCCAGCACACCGTCGTCCAGAACGCCCGCCGCGTGCACGACGGCGCTCAGCGGATTCCGCTCCGGGACGGCGGCCAGCACGGCAGCGAGTCCATCGCGGTCGGCGGCGTCGCAGGCCGCCACGGTCACCTCGGCGCCGAGCTCCTCGAGCTCCGCCGTGAGTTCGGAGGCACCCTCCGCCGACGGGCCGCGACGGCTCGTCAGCACCACATGCCCGGCGCCCTCGCGCACGGCCCAGCGCGCCACCTGCGCGCCCAGGGCGCCGGTGCCACCGGTGATGAGCACCGTGCCCCGGGGCCGCCACGCGCGCTCGGCCGACTCGCTGCCCACCGTGACGCGGGAGAGGCGCCGGGCGTACGCTCCGGATCCGCGCAGCGCCACCTGGTCCTCGCCGTCCCCGGCGGACAGCGTCCAGGCCAGTCGCGCGGCAGCGCGCTCGTCCAGCGTGTCGGGCAGGTCGACGAGACCGCCCCAGACGCGGGGGTGCTCCATGGCGGCCACCCGGCCAAGGCCCCAGATTTCCGCCTGCGCGGCGCTGGTGAGCTGGTCGGAGCGGCCCACCGACACGGCACCCCGGGTGGCACACCACAGCCGGGTGCGGATGTCGGCCTCGGCCAGGGCCCGCACCAGCGTCAGTGTCAGGGCGAGGCCACGCGAGACCGCCGGATGCCCGGTGCAGGGCCGCTCGTCCACGCCCACCAGGGACAGCACACCGCCGATCCCGGACGGTTCGGTGGCGATCCCACGCAGCCGGTCGGCCAGCACACCGGGGGCGAGGTCGGCCTCGTCGGCCACCACACGAACGACCTCGGCACCGTGCCGCTGGAGCGCGGCGGACGCCGACTCGGCGAATGCGTCATCGTCACCGGAGGCGGGGACGACCAGGAGCCATGTCCCCGAGAGCGTGGCCGCGGGGGTCTCCGAGACCGGCTTCCAGGAAATCCGGTACCGCCAGCCGTCGACCGTGGCCCGGTCCCGCTGCTGACGGCGGTACGAGGACAGCGCGGGCAGCAACTCGCCCAGCGAGCCACCGCCGTCGATGTCCAGCGTCGCGGCCAGCGCCTCCAGATCCTCGCGCTCCACCGCGTCCCAGAAGCGGGCGTCCACGCTGTCCGCGGCGGAACCGCCGGACCCCGCGTTCGTGCCCTCGAGCCAGTAGGGCTGACGCTGGAAGGGGTACGTCGGCAGCTCGACCGTGTGGGAGCCCTGCCCGGCGAAGACCTGCCCCCAGTCCACCGTCACACCGTGGACGTGGGCCTCGGTCAGCGCGGCCATCAGGGCCTGGGCGTCAGGGCGCCCCTTGCGCAGGACCGGGACCACGGCCGGGGCCGAAGTCGCCTCTGCCGCAAGGCAGTCCCGCGCCATCGCCGAGAGCACACCGTCGGGGCCCACCTCGATGTACGCGGTGACACCCTGGGCCGCGAGAGAGCGAACGCCGTCGGCGAAGCGCACGGCCTCGCGCACATGCCGCACCCAGTACTCCGGCGAGCACACCTCGTCGGCCCCGACCGGCGCACCCGTGACGTTGGAGACCAGCGCCAGGGTGGGGGGCTGGAAGGACAGTCCCCGCACCACACGGCGGAAGTCGTCCAGCATCGCGTCCATGCGCGGCGAGTGGAAGGCGTGGCTGACCCGCAGCCGGCTCGTCTTGCGCCCTTGCTCCGACCACTGGGCGGCGATCTCCAGGACCGCGCCCTCGTCACCGGCGATGACGACGGCGGTCGGCCCATTGACGGCGGCGATGCTCACCTCGGCCTCACGGCCCGCGAGCGAGCCCGCGATCTCCTCCTCCGACGCCTGCACCGCCACCATGGCGCCGCCCTCGGGCAGCGCCTGCATCAGACGGCCACGCGCCGCGACCAGCGTGCACGCGTCCTCCAGGGAGAGGACACCGGCCACGTGGGCGGCGGCGATCTCGCCGATGGAGTGGCCGATCAGCACGTCCGGGGTGACACCCCAGTGCTCCAGCAGCCGGTACAGCGCCACCTCGACGGCGAAGAGGGCGGGCTGGGTGAAGGCCGTCCGGTCCAGGAGCTCGGCGTCCGCGCGCCCCTCCGCCGCGAACACCACCTCCCGCAACGGACGGTCCAGCACCACATCCAGGTGTGCACACACCTCGTCCAGCGCCTGGGCGAACACGGGGAAGCCGTCATACAGCTCCCGGCCCATCCCGAGGCGCTGCGCACCCTGGCCGGAGAAGAGGAACGCCGTCTTGACCGCCGACCCGGCCACGCCCTGGAGCGCGTTGGGGGCGACCTCGCCCGCGGCGACGGCCTCGAGCCCGGCGAGGAGTTCCGCACGGTTCGCACCGGACACCACGGCACGGTGCTCGAACGTCGATCGCGTCGCCACCAGCGAGTGGCCAATGTCCAGCGGGCTCAACTCGGCCCGCTCCAGCAGGAACGCCCGCAGCCGGGCCGCCTGGGCCCGCAGCGCGTCCGCGCCACGACCCGACAGCAGCCACGTGGCCACACCGGTGTCACCGTCGGACGCCGGGCTCGCCTCGGCCTCGTCCTCGTCGACCGGCGGGGCCTGCTCGATGATGGTGTGCGCGTTCGTACCGCTGACACCGAACGCGGAGATGCCCGCCCGGCGCGGCTGATCGGTCTCGGGCCACGCGGTGGCCTCGGTCAGCAGCCGCACCTCGCCCGCCGACCAGTCCACCTGGCGCGACGGCTCGTCCACGTGCAGCGTCCGCGGCAGCGTGCCGTGCCGCATGGCCATCACCATCTTGATGACACCCGCGACACCGGCGGCGGCCTGCGTATGACCGATGTTGGACTTGAGCGCGCCCAGCCAGAGCGGGCGGCCCTCCGGCCGGTCCTGGCCGTACGTGGCGAGCAGCGCCTGGGCCTCGATCGGGTCGCCCAGGGACGTACCGGTTCCATGCCCTTCCACGACGTCCACATCGGACGGGGTCAGACGGGCGCTCGCCAGCGCGTCCCGGATGACCCGCTGCTGCGAGGGGCCGTTGGGGGCGGTCAGACCGTTGGACGCACCGTCCTGGTTGACCGCCGAGCCCCGCACGATGGCCAGCACGGGGTGGCCGTTCCTGCGCGCGTCGGACAGCCGCTCCACGAGGAGCATGCCGACGCCCTCGGACCAGCCGGTGCCGTCCGCCGCGTCCGCGTACGGCTTGCAGCGGCCGTCGGGGGCGAGACCGCGCTGCCGGCTGAACTCGACGAAGGCGCCCGGTGTCGACATCACCGTCGCACCACCGGCGAGCGCCAGGTCGCACTCGCCCTGGCGCAGCGCCTGGACCGCCAGGTGCAGGGCGACCAGCGACGATGAACACGCCGTGTCCACCGTCACCGCGGGCCCCTCGAGGCCGAAGGTGTACGAGATACGGCCCGATACGACCGAGGTCGCGGTACCGGTCAGCAGATGGCCTTCGATCTCCTCCGGGAAGCCGTCGACGTCCGCCCCGTAACCCGAGGTGGCGGCGCCCACGAACACACCACCGCGACGGCCCTTCACCGACCCGGGAGCGATGCCCGCCCGCTCGAACGCCTCCCAGGACGTCTCCAGCAGCAGCCGCTGCTGCGGATCCATGGCAAGGGCCTCACGCGGCGAGATCCCGAAGAAGCCCGCGTCGAACTCGCCCGCGTCGTGAAGAAAACCACCCTCACGGGAGTAGAACGTGCCCGAGCGCTCGGGGTCCGGGTCGTACATCCCGTCCACGTCCCACCCACGGTTGGACGGGAAGTCTGAAATGGCGTCACCACCGCCGACCACCAGCCGCCACAGATCCTCGGGGCTCCCCACACCGCCCGGGAAACGGCAGCTCATCGCCACGATCGCGATGGGCTCCTGCTCTCCTGCCTCCAGCTCGCGAAGGCGTTGGCGAGCTTGGTGCAGATCTGCCGTTACTCGCTTGAGATAGTCCCGAAGCCTATCTTCGTTCACCATGAAAACCTTGCCTATTACGAGTCAAAGAAGACTGAAGAATGAAAGGAGGCCAGAGAACTGCACCTCGGCGGTCACATTTAGCTGAGCTCATTTTCGATGAAATCGAAGAGGTCGTCGTCCGACGCCTCGTCAAGCCGATGCGTAATGCTCTCAGCTTCCGTCGCTCCGCCCTCTCCGCCATTCAGTTTGGCGAGGAGCACCTGGAGTCGGGATGCGATGGCCATTCGCTCGGCGTTGTCCGGCTCAGCCGTGGAGAGTGATGCCTCGAGTTTTTCCAGATCCGCGATCAGCGGAGTGGCGGATGTCCCTTCGTCGGGGAGGACGCCCGCTCGTACGTGTTCCGCGAGGGCCCTTGCGTTGGGATAGTCGAAGACCAGGGTGGTGGGCAACCGCAGACCGGTGTCCGCGTTCAGCCGGTTTCGGAATTCTACTGCTGTGAGCGAGTCGAATCCCAATTCCTTGAAGGCGCGGTCGGATTCCACGCCTTCCATACCGGAGAATCCGAGAACCGCGGCCGCGTGACCGCGCACCAGGTCGAGCACGGCGCGCTCCCGCTCGCCCGGAGCCAGCGCGAGGAGCCTTTCCCTCAGGCGCGACCCGCCCTCCGCGTGGCTCTCCTCGGCGGCACGGGCCCGCTCCAGGGCCGATACGACCTCGGGCAGGTCACCGAGGAGCGGGCTGGACCGTCCGATGGTGAAGGCGGGGGCGAAACGCTCCCAGTCCACATCGGCGACCGTCACCACGCCGTCGTCACCCGCGACCGCCCCCCGCAACGCGGCCATCGCCAGGCCGGGCGCCATCGCGGGCAGACCACGACGCGCCAGCTGGTCGCCGCCGTCTCCGGCCGCCATACCGCTCTCGCCCCAGGGGCCCCAGGCCACGGCGGTACCGGCGAGACCCCGGGCACGGCGGTCCTCCACCAGCGCGTCCAGATAGGCGTTGGCCGCACCGTACGCGGCCTGACCACCACTGCCCCACACACCCGCGATCGAGGAGAACACCACGAAGGCATCCAGCTCACGGTCGCCCAGCAACGCGTCCAGATGCCCGGCACCGGCCGCCTTCCCGGACACCACCGAGGCGGCGTCCGCCAGACTCATCCCCGCCAGCTCGGCAGCCTGCTCCACACCCGCCGCATGGAAGACCGCCCTCAGCGGGAACTCCTCCGGGACGGTGTCCAGCACCGCGGCCAGTTGCTCGCGGTCGGCCACATCGCAGGCCGCCACGGTCACCCGGACGCCCAGCGCCTCCAGCTCCTCGCGCAGCTCGGACGCGCCCGGCGCGTCGAGGCCGCGACGGCTGGTCAGCACCAGATGCTCAGCACCCTGGCCCGCCACCCACCGCGCGATCCGCGCACCCAGCGCACCCGTACCACCGGTCACCAGCACCGAGCCGCCGACCCGCCACGACCGCTCCGTACCCTCACCAACCCCAGCCCCGGCCTCAGCCCTCACCAGACGCCGGACGAACACCCCCGAACCGCGCACCGCGACCTGGTCCTCACCGTCCCCACCTCCGGACAGGACCCCCGTCAACCGGCCCACCGCACGGTCGTCCAGCACCTCGGGCAGATCCACCAGACCACCCCACACCGCCGAGTGCTCCAACCCCACCACCCGGCCCAGACCCCACACCTGCGACTGCACCACACCAGCCAGGCGGTCCGAACGCCCCACCGACACCGCGCCCCGCGAAGCACACCACAACAGCGCCTCGACATCCGCCCCGGCCAACGCCTGAACCAGCGTCAATGTCGAAGCAAAGCCATTGGACAGCGCGGGACGCCCGGGGCAGGGCTCCTCGTCCAGAGCCAGCAGCGACAACACACCACCCAGGTCAGGCGCGTCGGCGACCGTCTTACGCAGCCGCTCCGCCAGCGCCTCGGCGTCCAGGTCCCCCTCGTCCACCGTCAGCGACACCACACCCGCGCCATGCCGCTCAAGCCCGGAGACCACCCCCGCCACCAGCTCATCCCCGGCACACGACGCCGGAACCACCACCAGCCACGTCCCCGACAACGACCCACCGGCCACATCCCCAACCGGCTTCCACGACACCCGATAACGCCAGCCGTCAATCGTGGACTGCTCACGGTTGCTCCGGTGATACGCGGACAGCGCGGGCAGCACCGCGCTCAGCGGTGCGTTGCCGTCGATGTCCAGCGCCTCGGCGAGCGCTTCGAGATCCTCGCGCTCGACCGCTTCCCAGAATCGCGCGTCCACCGAATCCGCGCCGGTCGAACCGGCATCCCGGCCACCACCGGCAATGGACGTCTCCGGCCAGAACCGCTCGCGCTGGAACGCGTAGGTGGGCAGCTCCACCTTGCCTCCACCGCGGCCGGCGAATACCGGTTCCCAGTTCACCGTGGCACCGTGTGCGTGCAATTCGGCCAACGCCGTCATCAACGCCCCCGCTTCGGGGCGCTCCTTGCGCAGCACAGGGACCAGCATTGCCGTCGAAGCGTCCTCGGCACTTTCCGCGAGACAGTCCTGGGCCATCGCGGTGAGCACACCGTCGGGCCCCACTTCCAAGAACCTGGTCACACCCAACGCCTTAAGCGAACGTACCCCATCCGCGAACCGCACCGCCTCACGCACATGCCGAACCCAATAATCCGGAGAATACGTCTCCGCCTCCGATACCAGCCCACCGGTGACATTGGACACCAGCGCCATGGTCGGCGGTTCAAAAGAGACCTCACGGACCACGTGGCCGAACGCGTCCAACATACTGTCCATGAGGCAAGAGTGAAACGCATGAGAGACCCGCAAACGCCTAGTCTTTGTCCCCTTCGCCTTCCATGTGTCCGCCACCTCCTGGACCGCCTGCGTTTGGCCCGCGATCACCACGGCCGACGGACCGTTGACCGCCGCGATGCTCATCTCGTGCTCGCGACCGGCGAGTGAGGCGGCGACCTCCTCCTCGGATGCCTGGATGGCGACCATGGCGCCACCCTCCGGCAGCGCCTGCATCAGACGGCCACGCGCCGCGATCAGTGTGCATGCGTCCTCCAGCGAGAACACGCCCGCCACATGGGCCGCCGCGATCTCGCCCACCGAGTGGCCGATCAGCACATCCGGGGTGACACCCCAGTGCTCCAGCAGCCGGAACAGCGCCACCTCGACCGCGAACAGCGCGGGCTGGGTGAACGCCGTCCGGTCCAGCAGCTCGGCATCCGCACTGCCCTCCGCCGCGAACATCACATCCCGCAGCGGCCGGTCCAGCAGCACATCGAGATACGCACACACCTCGTCCAGAGCACGGGCGAACACCGGGAACGCCTCGTACAACTCCCGCCCCATGCCCGGACGCTGCGCACCCTGACCCGAGAACATGAAGGCGGTCTTACCGCCCGGCACCGCCTGCCCCTGGACGACACCGGAGGCGATCCCGCGCCCGGCCACGGACTCAAGACCACGCAGAAGGGTCTCCCGGTCCTCGCCGACCACCACGGCACGGTGCTCGAACGCCGACCGGGACGCCAGCGAACACCCCACGTCCAGCACGCCGAGGTCGCTCCGGGCCGACACATGCGCGGCGAGCCGCTCGGCCTGCGCGCGCAGTGCCTCCTGGCTCTTGGCCGAGACCAGCCACGGCACCACGGCCGTCGGCTCGACCGCCTCGGGAGCGGGAGCCACGGTGTCCGGAGCGGCGGGCTCCTCGGCTGCCGGCGCCTGCTCGACGATGGTGTGGGCGTTGGTCCCGCTCAGCCCGAACGAGGAGACGCCCGCCCGGCGCGGGCGACCCGTCTCAGGCCACGCGGTGGCCTCCGTCAGCGGACGCACCTCGCCCGCCGACCAGTCGACCTCCCGCGACGGCTCGTCCAGGTGAAGGATCTCCGGCAAAACGCCCTCACGCATCGCCATCACCATCTTGATGACACCGGCCACACCGGCGGCCGCCTGCGTATGGCCGATGTTGGACTTGATGGCACCCAGCCACAGCGGCTGCCCCTCGGGCCGCCCCTGGCCGTAGGTGGCCAGCAGCGCCTGCGCCTCGATCGGGTCGCCGAGAGTCGTACCCGTACCGTGCGCCTCCACGACGTCCACGTCGGCCGCCGACAGCCCCGCACTCGCCAGCGCCTGCCGGATCACCCGCTGCTGGGACGGGCCGTTGGGCGCCGTCAGACCATTGGACGCACCGTCCTGGTTGATGGCGCTGCCGCGCACGATCGCCAGCACCGGGTGGCCGTTCTTCCGCGCGTCCGACAGCCGCTCCACCAGCAGCATGCCCACACCCTCGGACCAGCCCGTGCCGTCCGCCGCGTCCGCGAACGGCTTGCACCGGCCATCGGGGGCAAGACCGCGCTGACGGCTGAACTCCACGAACGCACCCGGCGTCGACATCACCGACACACCACCGGCCAGCGCCAGATCACACTCGCCCTGACGCAGCGCCTGCACCGCGAGATGCAGCGCCACCAGCGACGACGAGCACGCGGTGTCCACCGTCACCGCGGGCCCCTCGAGACCGAAGGTGTAGGAGATGCGGCCCGACACCACGCTGGCCGCGCTCCCGGTGCCCAAGTGGCCTTCGAGGTCGCCCTGCGCGTCCACCCACAGCCCGGCGTAGTCCTGGCCGTTCGTGCCGACGAACACACCCGCCCGCGCGCCCCGCAGCGACTCGGGGGCGATTCCGGCCCGTTCGAACGCCTCCCACGACGTCTCGAGCAGCAGCCGCTGCTGCGGGTCCATGGCGAGCGCCTCACGCGGCGAGATCCCGAAGAACCGTGCGTCGAACTCCGGGGCGCCGTAGAGGAAGCCGCCTTCCCGCGCATAGGACGTGCCGAGCCGCTCGGGGTCGGGGTCGTACAGCCCGTCGAGGTCCCAGCCGCGGTCGGCGGGGAACCCGGAGATGGCGTCGCCGCCGTCGGCGACCAGCCGCCACAGATCCTCCGGCGTATGCACGTCCCCGGGGAAGTGGCAGCTCATCGCCACGATCGCGATGGGATCGTGGTCCACGGCCACCGCGCTCGGCTCGATGGCGTCGAGGGCCGGCTGGGTCGTGCCGAACGCCTCGGCGTCCAGGTAGTCGGCCAGTTCGGCGGCGGTCGGGTAGTCGAAGACCAGCGTCGCCGGGAGGCGGAGGCCGGTCGCGAGGTCCAGCCGGTTGCGCAGCTCGACCGCCGTGAGGGAGTCGAAACCGAGGTCGCGGAAGGCCCGGCCGGGCTCGATCGAATCCGCCGAAGCGTGGCCGAGGACCGAGGCCGCGTGGCCGCGGACCAGTTCCAGCACGGCCGCGTTCCGCTCGGCCGCCGACAGTCCGGCGAGCTTCCCGGCGAATGTGGACGCCTCCGCGCCGACACCGTCGTCGCCCGTGGTCAGGTGCCTGTGCGCTTCGGGGATGTCGCTGACGAGAGCGCCACCGCGCGCCGCGGCCAGCGACGGGGCCAGACGCTCCCAGTCGACGTCCGCGACGACGAGCGACGCCTCCTCCTGGCCCACGGCCCAGCTCAGCACGTCCACGGCGAGCGCCGGGGCCATC
The DNA here is from genome assembly GCF_017874715.1 of Streptomyces iranensis. Lineage (GTDB taxonomy): Bacteria > Actinomycetota > Actinomycetes > Streptomycetales > Streptomycetaceae > Streptomyces > Streptomyces iranensis. The sequence goes on from NZ_JAGGLR010000055.1 coordinate 11,973, forward strand.
GCGGACACCGCGCCACCGCGTACCCGCTCCCCGGCGCGACCGCTCGCGGCCATTCCGGACTCGGCCCACGGTCCCCACGCGACCGCCGTACCCGCGAGCCCGGCGCCACGGCGCGCCACCGCCAACGCGTCCAGGTACGCGTTCGCCGCCGCGTAGGCGCCCTGCCCCGCACCGCCCACCACACCGGCGAACGACGAGAACAGCACGAAGGCGTCCAGCTCGAGGTCCGCCGTCAGCTCATGCAGCAGCCGCGCACCCTCGACCTTCGCCCCCAGTACCCGAGCCAGCTGGTCAACGGTCAGACCATCGAGCACACCGTCATCCAGCACACCGGCCGCGTGCACCACGCCACGCAGCGGGAAGCGCTCGGGAATCCCCGTGAGTACCTCGGCCAGCGCATCCCGGTCGGCGGCGTCACAGGCCGCCACCGTCACCTCGGCGCCGAGCCCCGCCAGCTCAGCCCTCAGCTCGGCGGCACCCTCGGCCGCGAGACCGCGACGGCTGGTCAGCACCACATGCTCGGCGCCCTCGCGCACGGCCCAGCGCGCCACCTGTGCGCCCAGGGCACCCGTACCACCGGTGATCAGCACCGAGCCACTCGGCCGCCACGCCTCACCGCCCATCGAGGCCGCACGCACCAGCCGTCGGCCGAACACCCCGGAGCCGCGGACCGCCGCCTCGTCCTCGCCACGCTCGGCGGAGAGCACACCGGCCAGCCGCGACACCGCGCGCTCGTCCAGCGTCCCGGGCAGATCGACGAGACCGCCCCAGATCTGCGGGTGCTCCAGGGCCGCGACTCGGCCAAGGCCCCACGTCTGCGCCTGCGCGGCGCTCACGAGCCGGTCGGAACGCCCCACCGACACCGCGCCCCGCGAGGCACACCACAGCCGAAGGCCCGCGTCCAATCCCGCCGCGGCCTGCACCAACCGCAGCGTCAGTGCGAGTCCGGCCGCGACCGCCGGCTCCCCGGCAGACGGCTCCTCGTCCAGCGCGAGCAACGACAGCACACTCGCCTCGGACTCATCACCGAGCGCGCCCATCAGCGCCTCGGCGAGACCGTCGCGGTCCGCGTCGGCGTCAACCGCCACCGGTACGACACGGGCGCCGGACTTCTCCAGCCCCTGAGTGATCGTCCCGGTGAGCTCGCTGTCGGCGAGCGAGGCGGGCACCGCGAGCAGCCACGTACCCGACAGCGAACCAGCAGCCACCTCCGGGACCGGCTTCCACGAGACCCGGTAGCGCCAGCCGTCCACCGTGGCCCAGTCACGCTGCTGACGGCGGTACGAGGACAGCGCGGGCAGCAACTCGCCCAGCGAACCGCCCCCGTCGACGTCCAGCGCCTCCGCCAGCGCCTCCAGATCCTCGCGCTCCACCGCGTCCCAGAACCGCGCGTCCACACTGTCCACCGCGCCGGAACCGCC
>NZ_JAGGLR010000056.1 GCF_017874715.1 Streptomyces iranensis
GCGGGGTTCCCATAAGGCCCCCGCGAATTTGCCTTGTCCGTTCGATCAGAGATTGATCAGCACGCCTGTGGAGCATGAGGCCGAGTGTGGCACGGCACCGGCCGAGACGGCTCAATCCCGACTCAAGTGGGCTGCGACAAAGGTTTGGTAGGGAGAGGAGAGGGCCGTTCAACCATCCGCTACGGACGGTTGAACAGCCCCTCGGCGGCGGTTGGCCTCAGCAGTACGGCTCCCAGAGCTCGTACTCCAGAGCGTCGGAAATCGCGGGCGAGGAGTCGCGCAGGCGGGCGAGCAGGGCGCGGTTGTGCTCGCGGATCTCCTCGTCGTACCCGGCCAGCGGGCTGTCCTCGGACAGGTCCAGCAGCCACAGCGGCCGGAGCGTCGCGCCGCGCAGTGCCTTTCCTTCCGCGGTCTCGGTGCCCGCGTGCAGCCAGCGCACTCCCGGGAGCCGCGCCGCCATGTAGTAGGTGAGGTTGAAGTACTCGGCGGCCGAGGCGAGTTGGTCATGGTCGAGGCCGAGGCCCCGCAGGTACACGGTGTCGCCCCAACGGTAGTACAGGCAGAAGCCGACGGGCGGTTCGCCGGGGCGCGCGCACAGCACCACTTCGGCCCGCGAACCGGCGAGTTCACCCTGCTTGCGGAAGGACTCGGCCATCGGGGCCACTTCGACAGTTCTGCCGTAGCGCAGTAGCGAACGGGCCAGCAGCCGGGCGACGTCCTGCCAGGACTCGGCGAGCGTCCGGTGCTCCACCTCGTACCCGGCCCTCTCGAACTTCCGTATCTCGCTGCGGATACGGCGGGCCCGGTGCGACGACAGCGATTCCAGCCAGGCGTGGTAGCCGCCGGGCGGGATCTCGATCCAGGCGTCGGTCGTCAGCGCGACCGGGGCGGTCCGCACCCCCGCCGCGCGCAGCGCCCCCACGTCCTCGGTGGTCAGGTACATCGCCACCCGGGCGATCTTCGACTCCTCGTGCAGGGGGGAGCGCAGCGCGCGGACCGCGTCGAGCACCGCGCCGGCGGCCTCGGTCCGATCGGTTCCCTCGCTGGTCAGCAGGTGCGCCAGATAGCCACGGCGCTGGCCGACGAGCAGACCGCCCGGCTCGGGTGCCGGCAGGCCGCGCGCGGCAAGCAGGTCGTGCCACCGCAGGCTCGGGGTGGGCTCGTCGGTCACCGCCGCCACGGGGATCGCGGCCCGGCCGCCGCCCGGGGTCTCCACGTGCAGTCCGCCGGAGACCGACCCGGGGTCGAGGGCGCACACCCGCAGCCACAGCGCCGACGAAAGGAACCTGCCGTCGGCGAGCCGGTCCCACTCGGTGTCCCCGAGCCCGCCGATGGCGTCGGCGAAAGTGTCCGTCGTGGCGGTCATGGCGCCTCCCATAGTCTCTGCCTGGCCGTGCCCGCGAGTTCGCTGCGCGATCGGACGCCGAGTGTGCCAAACATCTTGCGTAGGTGATAACTGACCGTGTGCGGCGCGCGGTTGATGGTGGCGATCTGGCTGTTGGTGAGGCCGTCGCTGACCAGGGTGGCGATCACCCGGTCGGTCAGGGCCGTGGCGGTGACCGAAAGTAAACGTTCCCCACTTGGCTGAAGAGCCATTCCTTTCGGGTGCTCAAGTATTCTAGTGTAAACACGTATGTTCCCTGTCCACAGGGGGCGTTGGCCGAGAAATGAGCCACACTTGAGCCGCAATTGAGCCGCGCCTGAGATCGGGATGAAAAGGTGACTCCTGCGGGCTGAGGGGCCCAGTCACCATCGAGCGGGAGTGGAGCTTCATGTCGGCGGAGCGGGTAGCAGCCCAGTACAACGAGGAGTTCCGCACACCGGGCAGCGACTTGCCCACGATCGCCCAGCACGTCAAGGACTTCCCGACGCTCGCGCCTTGGCATGGCGAGTATTTGGCCAGGCCCCTCTTCGTCGCCGAACGTGAGATTCGCGAGTTCTCCGATGACCTGCAGCACCTCATCGAAACAGTCTTTTCCCTGCCGGACCGGATGTTCGGCGGCGACCTGGACGCATTCCGGTCGGTGCTGGGCATCAGCGACGGCCACTGGGAAGCGATACGGCGGTTCGGTGACGTACTGCCACCACAGTTCGGCCGGGCCGACATGTACCACGACGGCACCTCGTTCAAACTCCTCGAGTTCAATCTGGGGAGCGAGGCGGGCGGCTGGGGCCTCGCGAGTGAAATCTCCCGGGCGACGATGGAGGTTGACGCCTTCGCCGACTTCGCGCGCCGGAACCGGCTTGGTTATGTGCATCCCATTCGCGCCGTGGTGGAGGCGCTGCGCCACTTCGGCGCCCAGGTGGCACCCGGCCGCGACCCCGTGGTGGCCCTGCTGGAATGGCGTGGCGGTCTGGCGGACTACGGCGAGCTCTGGCTCAACTTCCAGTCCGCACTGCGCTGGGCGGGCCTCGACATCCTGGTGGCCGAGGTCTCCGACGTGCACGAACGCGGCGGGGTGCTCTACCTCGGGGATACGAAGATCGACGTGGTCTACCGCTCCTTCGTTCCGGACCAGATCGCCGAGGAACCCGGCGGCTGGGACCTGGTCGCGCCCCTGCTGCGTGCGCTCCAGGCGGGCGGGACGCTGCTGTGGACCCCGCTTTCCAGCAACGTGTTCGCCAACAAGGCCTGTATGGCGCTGCTTTCGGACCCGGCCCGGCGGCGCAACCTCAGCGAGGACGAGTGCCGGGTCATCGACCGGGTGCTGCCCTGGACCCGGCTGATCAACGCTGACGCGCTCAAGGCCGACACCGACCTCGTCGACGAATGCCTGGAGCGGCGCGAGCAGTTGATCCTGAAGGTCAACGGGCGCGGCGGTGGAGTCGGCGCCGTGGTGGGCTGGGAGACGGACGACGCCACTTGGCGGCTGGCTCTGGAGAACTCCGCCACCGAAGGATGCATCGTACAGGAAAGAGTGATCCCCCGGCCTGAGCTTGTGGTGGACCCGGTATCCGGGGAAACCGAGGAATGGCATGCGGCCTATGGCATGTTCTACACCCCGCATGGTGGTGCGGGAGCGTTTGCCAAAGTGGTGCCGGCCGGTTCGGGCGGCATCATCTCCATCGCGGCGCATGCCAGGGCGCGCAGCGCAGCCGTCTTCCATCAGAGCGAGCTGCCCACCGGGGGCGAAGTGCCTGCCGCGGGCGAATTGGCCGCCGATGCGGCGAAGTAAAGAGAACTCATGACGCAGCACTCCCCCGCGCCTTCGGCGTGGCGGCGGATTCAGACGGCCTGGGGTCTGCCGGACCTCACGGGAAAAGGCCGATTCGTCACGGCCAATCTGATCGACAGCCTGGGCAACGGGCTGGTGATGGCGTTCACCGTCGTCTACTTCGTGAAGACGACGTCGCTGTCACTGGTCGCCGTCGGCGCCGCGCTGACCGTCGGCCAGCTGCTCGCCCTGCCCGTTCCGCCCTTTATCGGGCTTCTGCTGGACAAATACGGTCCGCGCACCGTGGTCGCCGCGGGTAACTGGATTTCGGTGGCCGGATTCATCGGTTTCCTGTTCTCGCACGCGGCCTGGCAGATCGTGCTGTGGCAGTTCGTGGTGCAGTTGGGCTCCAACGCCTTCTGGATGGGCAACAGTCCGCTCATCGTGCTGGTCGCGCGGGGTGTCGAGCGGGCCCGCTGGTTCGGCTTCGTCCGTGCCCTGCGCAACGTCGGCGTCGGCTTCGGCGGCGCCGCGTCCGCGGTGGCCCTGAGCATCGGAACCGTCGCCGGGCTGCGTGCGGTCATGGTGGTCAACGTGGTCTCCTTCGCCGTCGCAGGCTGGCTCATGATCACCTTTCGGGGCGCGGACACGAGCGAGGCGGCCGACGCCGGGCCCGCGGAGCCGAAGCCCGCCGAGCCGGGGCGGGCGGGGGGCGAAACCACCGGTCAACCCTCGGGCGGCTATCGCACCGTGCTGAAGGACACCCGGTATCTGCGGCTGGTCGCGGCGAACATCTCCTTCGTCTTCGCCTCCACGGTGATCATGGTGCTGCTCGCCGTCTACGCGGCGGACAACCTCGATGTCGGCGCCTGGATCGTCGGCGTGCTCGTCGTGCTGAACGCGGCCATGGTCGCGCTGCTCCAGACGCTCGCCAGCCGGTGGATCGAGGCCCGCAGGCCGGTGCCGGTGCTGGTGCTGGCCCTGCTGCTCAACGCGGCGGCGTTCGTCGTCTTCGGCACGCTGCTCGTGCTGCCCGGCTGGGCGGTGATCGCCGGGCTGCTGATCGCGATGGTGCTCTACACCGTGGCCGAGATCCTCAGCTCGCCGCCGACCAGCGAACTGAGCGTGGTGATGGCGCCCGAGCATCTGCGGGGCCGCTATCTGGGCGTCTACCAGATGTCCTGGTCGGTCGGCGGTGCCTTCGCCCCGGCGCTGCTCACAGCGCTGTTGGAGGGCGGTGCGGCGCTGCCCTGGGTGTTCCTCACCGCGATCAGCCTGCTGGCCGTACCGCTCGTGCTCGGGCTCGACCGGCGGCCCGCGGCCATGAGCGAGGCCGCCGCACCGGCCGGGGACGTCGCCCCCGTGGAGCAGCTCGACGGCGGCCCCGTCGAGCGATGACCGTGCGGTTCGGTTCAGCTTTCGGCCGGCCCGGTCGAGCGAGCGTACTCGGCGGGCGTCTGGCCGTAGGCCTTCTTGAAGGACCGGATGAAGTGGCTGCTGTCGGCGAACTGCCAGTGGGCGGCGAGTTCCGAGACGCTCAGCCTGCCGGCCGAGGCGATGAGAGCGCGGCGGGCCTCTTCCAGCCGCCGGTGGCGGATGTAGGCGATCAACGACTCTTCCGCCACGGTGAACGCCCGCTGCAAGGTGCGTAAGGAGACGTTGAGTTCACGCGCCAGCATCGTGGGAGAGAGCTCGGGGTCGGTGAGGTGGCTGTCCGCGAGGTCCTTCGCGGCTCTGGCGAGCGCGGGAGCCAGCCGGGGCTCCACATCGTCGAACCGACGCCTCGCCACCGCCTGGGCCAGTTCGAGCAGGGTGCTGTGGGCGGCTTGCACACCGGCCGGGCCGAGGCCGGCCATGGTCTCGTACACCATATTCGCGTGGGCCACCAGCAGACGTACCTCGGCCGAATCCGCCGGCCCGGTGACGGCCCGGTTCCCCAGCAGCGGTGTGAGCGGCACGGTGGGCAGGAGGATGATCTTCACCGTCGTGTGCGGCACCGCCTCGAAGCGCCACGGCTGGCCGACGTGCCGGAGCAGGAACTGCCCCGCCGACACGGTGTGTCTGTCCCGATCGCGCGAACCGTCCAACGTCCATGCGCCGCGTTTCACGACGTACATCCGTACCCGGTCCTCCACGCCGCCCAGGGCGTGCGCGGTCCGGATGGCCGACATGCTGTGGATATCGGTGAGCGCCAGGTCACGGACCTTGGCGGCGCGGCTCCTGACCCGGAAGTCACCGGTCACGTCCCGGTTGAAGCTCCGCAGTGGCAAGCCATCGCCGAGCTCCGCATCCCACCCGCGCTGGAAGGCGTGGAAGAATCCTTGCGGTGCCGCGCCCGGGACGGTGGAGTCCACGGAGAACGCCCCGCGCGATCCGTCGGCCTCCGCTCCAGCGCTGTTCGTCATCGGCCGGTCCCCTCGCCTGTGTTGCTCCGCCTCTGTCTCGTGGCGGTCATATTCCATCAGACGGCGGTGTGCTTCAAGTTCGTGTGGTGTGCGTCGTCCTGGGCTGCCACCGGCTCTGCGATATACCCGTGGATCAGCCGCGGAGGACGGTCCGGCCCAGGGGGAGGCAGACCGTCGGGGCCATCAGACTGCTGGGTGGTCCCGATGCCGGAGCCCCCGGGCCCCGGGCGGGCCGCTCATCGCCGTGTGTCCTCCCCGAGGGCCTCGGCGAGCCCCTCGACGGTAGGGTTCCTGAAGACCAGGACCGGCGAGACCCGGCGCCCGAGTCGCTCGCTGAGCCTGCCCGCGACCGTGGTGATGGTCAACGAGGTGCCGCCGACGTCGAAGAAGTCGTCCTGTGGGCCGAAGTCCTCCTCGACGCCCAGGCACTCCCGCCACACGTCGGCGACGAGGAGCTGCTGCTTGGTGACGGCACGGCGGGTGGCGAGGGCCGGGGCGGGCACCGGGCGCGGGTCGGGCAGTGCGTCCCGGTTGACCTTGCCGTTCGGGGTGAGTGGGATCTCGTCGATCACGGTGTAGCTCTGCGGCAGCATGTACGGCGGCAGTTGCTCGGCCAGATAGGCGCGCAGTTCCGCCGGGTCCGGGGCGGGTCGGTCGGGGTGCTCGAGGATCAGGTAGGCCGCCAGCTGGTCCACACCGGTGCTGGTGCGGCGCACGGCCACCACGCAGTCGGCGCAGGCCGGGTGGCTCTGGAGCGCGGACTCGATCTCGCCGAGCTCGATGCGGAAACCGCGCACCTTGACCTGGTGGTCGTTGCGGCCGAGGAAGACCAGATTTCCGTCGGGCAACAGCCGGACCACGTCGCCCGTGGCGTACATACGGGCGCCGGGCTCCTCGGCGTACGGGTCGGGCAGATACGCCCCCGCCGTGCGGGCCGGCCTGCCGAGATAGCCGCGGCCGACCGCGCTGCCGCCGACGTACAGCTCGCCGCGACAGCCCGGGGCGACCGGGCGCAGCCGCGGGTCCAGCACATAGAGGTGCGCGTTGTCGGTCGCCCGGCCGAACGGGACGCTCGGGCGATGGCCGTGCCGGTCGAGCAGCTCCTCGGTGATCGGGCAGAACGCCGAGGTGACGGTCGCTTCGGTGGGCCCGTACTCGTTGAAGACCTGGCATCCCGGCGCGGTGGAGGACAGGATGCGGCGGGCCACATCGTGCGGCACGGCCTCGGCGCCGGTGAACACCAGGCGTACGGAGGCGAGCCGGGAAGCGGGATCCGTACCGGACTCCAGCAGGATCCGCATCTGCGAGGGCGTCGCGTTGAGCGTGGTGATGCCGCGCTCGGCGACCTCTCGCAGGAACTCCTCGGGGTCGTAGGCGGCGGTGGGGCTCGCCAAGTGCAGTTCGGCGCCGGACACCAGGCACTGGAAGATCTCCCAGACCGAGTTGTCGAACGCCACCGAGTGGTTGAGCAGGGCCCGGTCCCGTCCAGTGAGCCGGCACAGCCGCTGGTTCCATTCCAGGAACCCGGTGATGTTGGCGTGGGTGATCGCGACGCCCTTGGGGTTGCCGGTCGAGCCCGACGTGTAGATCACGTAGGCGAGGTGGTGCGGTTGTGCCTCCTCGGCCGACCCGGGGTCCGCCCCGGGTTCCTGGTCCACCGCCACGAGCCGCACGCCGCCGCCGAACAGGGCCGAGGTGGGGTGCCCCGGGTCCGCGACGACCAGGCGTACGCCCGAGTCGGCCAGCAGGTACCGCAGCCGGTCCGTCGGGTAGCCGGGGTCGAGCGGGACGTAGGCGCCGCCCGCCTTCAACACGCCCAGCAGGGCGACCACCAGCTCCACCGACCGTTCCAGGCAGACGCCGACCAGGCTTTCGGGGCGCACTCCCCCGGCCCGCAGCTCCCGGGCCAGGGCCGAGGCCCGCGCGTCGGTCTCGGCGAACGTCAGCGACCGGCCGTCGCCCACGACGCAGATCGCGTCCGGGGTGGTCCGCACCTGGCGGTCCCAGAGGCGGACCAGGGTGGTCGGCTCGGGCAGCGGCTCGGCCCGGTCGCCGATGGAGAGGGCGCGCAGCTCATCGGCCGAGACGATCTCCAGCTCGGACAGCCGGGCCGTGGCGTCGGACACCATCTGCTCGATCACCCGCAGGAAGTGCCGGCCGAGGCCCCGGACGAAGTCCGCGTCGAACAGGTCGGTGGCGTACTCGACGGAGACGCTGAGGTCACCGGCCCCGACGGCGTGGTCCGTCACGTCGAGGGCGAGGTCGAAGCGGGCGGTGCCGAGCCGTCCCTCCAGCTCCTTGCGGTCGTACAGCTCGGTGAGGTGACCGGGCCTCGGCTCCTCGTGCAGAGCGAGCAGCACCTGGAAGAGCGGGTTGCGGCTCAGGTCGCGCTCCGGGCTCAGCTGCGCCACCAGCTTCTCGAAGGGCAGCTCCTGGTGCTCGTACGCCTGCCGTGCGACCTCGCGGACGCGGCCCAGCAGCTCGCGCCAGGTCGGGTCGCCGGACAGGTCGGTGCGCAGGACGACGGTGTTCACGAAGTAGCCGACCACATCGTCCAGTTCGGGGCGCGGCCGGCCGCCTGCCAGGGTGCCGACGGCGACATCGCTCTCGTCGGCGTACCGGCCGAGCAGCACCTGCAACGGGGCCAGCAGGCCCATGAACAGGGTGACGCCCTCGGCCCGGCACAGTGTGCGCAGCCGGTACGCCAAGTCCGCGGGGACGCACAGCAGTTCGCGGCGGCCACGGTGGCTCGCGACGGCCGGCCGGGGGCGGCTGGTCGGCAGCTCGAGGACGGGCACGCCGGACAGCCGGGTGCGCCAGTGGTCGAGCAGCCGCTCCAGCTCGGCGCCGGTCAGTCGCTCGCGCTGCCAGGACGCGTAGTCGGCGTACGTCACGGGCAGCGGTGCCGGGGCGGGGCGGCGGCCGGCGGCGAGCTCGGTGTAGAAGTCGCCCAGTTCCCGCACCATCAGGTCCACCGATGCGCCGTCGCAGGCTATGTGGTGGATCGTCAGCAGCGTGATGTCACGGCTCGGGGTGCGCAGCACGTCCGCGCGCAGCAGCGGTGGGCGGTCGAGGGCGAAGGGGGCGCGGATCCGCTCGGTCACCAGCGCGTCCAGATCCTCCTCGGCGCACTCGGTGCGGCGCAGCGGCACCGGGCCCGGCTCGCGCAGTTCGGGGCGGACCCGGCCGTCGACGGTGACGAGCGCGGTGCGCAGCGCCGGGTGCCGGTGCACCAGCGCGGACAGGCAGTCCTCCAGCAGCGTCAGGTCGACGCGCCCGCCGGGCAGGCCCAGGGCGACCGGCAGGTGGTAGGCGGGCACCGCGTCGTTCAGCTGCTCGAAGAACCAGATCCGCTCCTGGCCGAAGGAGAGCTCGGCGGTCGCGGCCGCGGGAATCGGCTCGTCGCCCGAGGGCGCCACGCCGTCCAGCGCGGCGGCGAGCGTGGCGGGCGTCGGATGCGCGAAGACCGACTGGGCGTCGACCGGCACGCCGAGCTCCGCACGCAGCCGGGCCACGGCCCGTACCGCGGTGAGCGACTGGCCGCCCAGGCCGAAGAAGTCGTCGTACGGGGACACGTCGTCGAGCCCGAGCACCTCGGCCCACACGCGGCGCACCGCCGCGGTGTGCGGCGGCGGCGGGGCGTCGTCGGGCAGCGGCCCGCCCGCCCGGACCGGGCTGTGCGGGATCCGCCGCACGGCGCCGCGGTCGGTCTTGCCCGCGGGGGTGCGGGGCAGGGCGTCGAGCACCGCGTAGCCCTGGGCCACCATATGGGCGGGCAGCCGCTGCGCGAGGTGGTCGCGGACCTGGCGGGGCAGGTCCGCGGACACGTTTCGGGCGTCGTGCGCGGGCGCGAGGTACGCCACCAGCTGGTCGCCGCCGACCGCCTCGCGGTCGACGACCACCACCGCGTCCGTGACGAGGGGGTGGCTGCGCACACAGGCCTCGATCTCGCCGAGCTCGATGCGGAAGCCGCGCACCTTGACCTGGTGGTCGTCGCGCCCCAGGACCTCCAGGGTGCCGTCGGCGGTCCACCGGGCGAGGTCGCCGGTCCGGTACAGGCGCCCGGGGCCGTCCCCGAACGGGTCGGGCACGAACCGGTCGGCGGTCAGCGCGGGGCGGTTGAGGTAGCCGCGCGCCACGCCCGCGCCGCCGATCCACAGCTCACCGGTGACTCCTGGGCCGGCCTCCCGCCCGTCCTCGTCGACGACGTACAGCCGGGTGTTGGACAGGGCCGTGCCGACCGTGACCCGGTCGGCCACGGCGTCGACGCGGGCGGCGGTGGCCCACACCGTCGCCTCGGTCGGCCCGTACAGATTCCACAGGGTGGAGCCGGTGGCGAGCAGGTCGCGGGCCAGCTGCGGATCGAGCGGCTCACCGCCCGACAGCAGTACCCGGCCGTGCCCGTCCGTCCAGCCGGACGCCAGCAGAAGCCGCCAGGTGGTGGGGGTCGCCTGGACGACGCTCACACCCTCCTCGGCGATGGTGGCGGCCAGCAGCTCGGGGTCGGTGTTGGCGGCGGCCGGGGCCATCACCACCGTCGCTCCCCGGGTCAGCGGCAGGAACAGCTCCAGTGTCGAGATGTCGAACGACAGCGGGGTCAGCGCGAGGACCCGGTCGTCCGCCCCGAGGCCGGGCCGTTCGGCCACACTCCGCAGGAACGAGGCGACCGCCGCGTGGTCGACGGCCACGCCCTTGGGCAGGCCGGTCGAACCGGAGGTGTAGATGACATAAGCCAGGTGGTGCGGGTGTACCACCGGGGCCACCGGTGCGGCAGGCTCCGCGGGGAGGTCCTCGACCAGCAGGACGTCGGCCGCGCCGGACGCCAGGGCCCGCGCGCGGTGGGCCGCGTCGCACAGCCACAGCCCGGCGCCCGAGTCGGTGGTCATGTACCGCAGCCGGTCGGCCGGGTAGCTCGGGTCGAGGGGCAGGTACGCGGCGCCCGACTTCAGGATGCCGAGCAGGGCCACGGCCATTTCGACCGAGCGGCCGAGACAGACGCCGACCAGGTTCTCCGGTCCGATGCCGCGTGCCCGCAGCTCGGCGGCGAGCGCCGTGGCCCGGCGGTCCACGTCGGCGTAGGTGGCGCGGTGTGCTCCCGCGACGACGGCGACCGCGTCGGGTGTCGCGGCCGCCTGCTGCTCCCACAGTGCGACCAGGGTGGTCGGCGCCATGAACGGATCCCTTCTCAGCCCTGTTCGGGGAAGGTGCGCATGATCGTCTCTGCCAGCTGTCGTTCCGCGCCGCGCACATACAGGTGGGGGGCGTCCGGGAACAGGTGCAGTTCGAAGTCGGCCGAGGTGTGCTCGCCCCAGTCGGCGAGCTCCGTCCTGTCGACGCTGTCGTCGTCGGAGCCGGCCAGAACGGTCAGGGGACAGGGCAGGGGTGCCTCGGCCCGGTGCGTGTACGTCTCGCACAGCGTCAGGTCCGCGCGCAGCAGCGGCAGCAGCAGCTCCTGCAACTCGGGATCCACGCCGTCGAATTCGGATGTGGCGAGCAGCTCGTCGTCCGGCAGCGTGTGCCGCGGGTCGCGGTCCGGCAGGCCGGGGGCGCGCATGCCCGACAGGAACAGGCGGTCGGGCAGGCGCGTGCCGAGTGCACGTAGCCCGCGGGCCGTCTCGAAGGCGATCAGGGAGCCCATGCTGTGCCCGAAGAAGGCGTACGGCAGGTCCGTGTGGTCCGCGATGAGCGGCGCGAGCGCGGTCACGGCGTCGTCCATGGACGTCAGCGCCGGTTCGGCGAACCGGTTCTCCCGGCCGGGCAACTGGACCGTGCAGACTTCGACGGTGTCCGGCAGGTACGGCGCCAGCCGGTAGGCGGAGGCGCCCGCTCCGGCGTGCGGGAAGACGAACAGGCGCCACCGCGCGGTGGGTTCACGGCTGCCGAGCCCGCGCAGCCAGGCCGTTGCGAGGGCACCGGCCGTCATCGTGAGGCCCGTACGGAGCGCGGGGTCAGGTCGGTCCACACCTGCTCGATGTGGTCCAGGCACTCCTGGCGGGTGCCCTGCGCGCCGGTGGCGGTCCAGCCGGCGGGCAGGGCACGGTCGGCGAACCAGACCGAGTACTGCTCCTCGTGGTTGACCACGACGACGTACCGGTCGCCGGCGGGGCGCGGGGCGGGTGAGGCGCTCATGCGTCAGACCCCCACTCCGGTGAAGAAGTCGCTCTCGCGGCGGCCCCGGCCCGCGGCGACGACCCGGTCGTGCACCCACTTGCCGACGGCGAGGTCGAGCACGCCGAGTCCGAACGGCGAGAAGATCGCCGGGCGTCCGTCGTCCCGGCTCAGCCGCCCGAGCAGCAGGTCGGCGAGGGTGCCGTCGACGAAGTCCCGGTTGCCGGTGCGCTGTTCGGTCAGGTGCAGCGAAGTGCGCTCGCGTACGGCGTGGTCGATGTCGTCGGTGAAGTTCTGGGCGGCGAGGATCATCTCGGGGGCGAGGTCGCGCAGGGACAGGTGCAGGACCACCGGGTTGTGGGCCAGCAGCCGGGGGTCGTGCAGGTGCGGTTCACCGGCCACCGTGGTCAGCACCACCAGGTCGCAGTCGGTGAACGCCTCCTCCACCGTGTCGGCGACCACGATCTCGGCCTCGGTGTGCTCGGCCATGACGGCGGCGAAGCGGCCCGCTGCCGCCGCGTCGAGGTCGAAGAGCCGGAAGCCGTCGATCTCCCAGTCGAGATCACGCAGGAACCGCCATACGTGCTGGGCGATCAGACCCGTGCCCACGATGCCGACCCGGCGGGCGCGGCGCGCGCCGAGCAGCGTCTGCGCGCCCAGTACCGCGGAGGCCGCGGTCCGTGTCGCCGAGACGATGGAGGACTCCATGCAGGCGAACGGATAGCCGGTGTCGCAGTCGTTGAGGATCAGCGTGGCCGAGGCGCGGGGGATTCCGTGCTGCGTGTTGTCCGGGAAGCTGGCGATCCACTTGTTCCCCGCGACCTCGAACTCGCCCCCCAGATAGGCGGGCAGGGAGATGATGCGCGACCGGCTCTGGTGGGGGAAGCGCAGGAACGAGCTGTGCGGGTTCGAGCTCTGTCCGGCGTCGTGCGTGAGGTAGGCGGCACGGACGACCTCGATGAGCTCCGGACGGTGACGATCCGTCTCGGCGGCGATGTCGCCCGCGCCGATCACGGTCATGGGCGGCGGGGCCAGAGTGGACACGGGGTGGTTCTCCTTCAGTTGACGGCCAGGGCTTCGACGCCGGGGGGCGGTACCGCTTCCGCGCGCAGCTGCTGGGCCCACAGGGGGTCGTAGACGGTCTGGGCGTAGGCATGGCCGCGGTCGGCGG
>NZ_JAGGLR010000057.1 GCF_017874715.1 Streptomyces iranensis
CGATGGCCGTCTGTCTATCTGGGCCCTCACCCCGACGCCGAGGAAAACCCCCGGATCAGGCGGAACCCGGTACACCACTTCCAAAGACGCAACCCCCAGCCCCGGTGAGGGCCGGGGCCCAGCCCCGGTGAGGGCCGGGGCCCAGCCCCGGTGGGGGCCGGGGGCCTGCCCCCGGATTCGAGAAGGGGCGGGGTGGGGGACTGGCCGCGCCACAGCCCTGCGGAACTCGGGGACCGAGCGCAAGCGGGGGCCGGGGCTCAGCCGCGGTGGGGGCCGGGGCCCAGCCCCGGTGGGGGCCGGGGGCCTGCCCCCGGATTCGGGAAGGGGCGGGGCGGGGACTAGCCGCGCCACAGCCCCGCGGGACTCAGGGACTCAGCCTCAGCAGGGGTCGGGACTCAGCCGCGGTGGGGGTCGGGGGCCTGCGTCCGGGATTGGGTGGAGGCGGGGTGGGGGGCTAGCGGCGGCCTCGGAAGCGGCGGCGTTCTGGGGGGTGGGCGGGTGACGTGTCGGCGAGGCGGATCACCGCGTCCTCCGCGCCGCCATCCCGGCCCGCCACAACCGGCTTCAGCGAGCGCGCCGCCTTCGCCCGGTACTGGGCCGCGTCCGCCAGGCGGAAGAGGCGGCGGGCCGACGGCACGGGGCCGATCGGATCGCCTGTGGAGGCGATCCCGCAGGCCACCCCCTCGCCCAGCTCCAGCTCCGCCGCCCGCCGGCACAGCTCGTCGGCCACCCGGACCACCTCATCCGCCGGGGGCCCGACCCCCAGCAGGCAGAACTCATCGCCGCCCAGCCGGGCCACTAGCGCCCCGGGCAGCATCGCGCCGCATATGGACAGCAATGAGCCGAACCGTTCCAGCAAGCGATCGCCGACCGCATGGCCGAGGGTGTCGTTCACCCGCTTGAGGCCGTTGAGGTCGCAGACCACGAGGCTCACCACCGTGCCGTCCGTGTGGTGCGCCTCCAGCGCCTCGTCCAGCCGTATGTCCACCGCCCGCCGGTTGCCGAGGCCCGTCAGCGGATCGGTGAAGGCGAGGCGGCGGGCTTCCTCCAGGCGCTCGGTCTGGGCCAGCCCGGCGGCGGTCACCGAGGCCAGCACGGTCGCGAAGTCGGCGTCGTCGCGGTCGAAGACGGGCCGTCCGGCCGCCCTGGCCACGTACAGCTCGCCCCACGCCCGCCCGTGCAGCACGATCGGGGCCACCACACAGCTGCCGCGGCCACGCCGCCGCAGCGCGGCCACCCTTCCCCAGCTACCGCTGGGCGGGGCCGAGCCGACGCCGACGCCGGTGCCCACGCCCTCGGCCGTCTCGACCCAGGCGTGCGGCTCCCCGCCCGCGGCCCAGTGCTCATGTACGAATTCGGCGATCTCCGGGAAGTCGTGCACCGGATACGACTCGTCGTCGGGCAGCCGCTCCTCGCCCGCCATCAGCTCGCCCACGTTCACCAGGACCCGTAGCCGCCCCCGCTCGCGCTCCCACATCGAGATCGCCGCGAAGCTGCCGTCGAGGGCGCGGCGGGCCGCCTCGGCCGCCGCGCCCATCGACTCCTGCGGGGTGTGCGCCGCCGCCATCTCCTGAGCGAGCCGCACGACGGCCCGCAATCGTCCGTCGACCCCACCGGGCCGTCCGCCGATCTCCCCGTTGTCCGTCACGACGGCCTCGCATTCCTCACGGCCATGCATCGTTCGCTCTGCTCTCCAGCGTAAGAACGTCGAGAACAATCCGCTGCGGGCCGTTCACCCCGGGTATCCGAGCGAACGGTCACCCCCGGTGGCCGCTTCGCTCCCCCCGGGCCGGGGCCACTCCCCGGATCCGGTCAACTTCCCCGGTCCGGGTCCGGTACTCCTGCCGTACTCACCCGTCCGGCGTCCGGGGCCACTGGCCACCGCCTCCCGGCCCGGGGTCGGTGCCCCGCCCGGCCCGGGGTCGGTGCTCCGCACGGTCCGGGTCGTCACTCCCCCGGCCAGTTCGCCGGACGCTTCTCGTTGAACGCGGCCACACCCTCCGCACGGTCCCCGGAGAAGGCCACCGTCCGCCACGCCGCGTCCTCGACTTCCAGACCGGCCCGCAGATCCAGCCCGTGCCCCAGCCGCAGCGCCTTCTTGGCGGCCCGCACGCCGACCGGGGAGTTGGCGGCGATGCCCCGGGCCAGTTCCAGCGCCTCGGCCCGGTCCTCGCCCTCTGCCGTCAGCCGGTCCACCAGGCCCAGCGCATGGGCCTCGGCGGCGGCCACCCGGCGCGCGGAGAAGATCAGCTCGGCGGCGCGCGCGGCGCCCACCCGGCGCGGCAGCAGCTGGGTGCCGCCGCCGCCCGGGATCACCCCGACCGACACCTCGGGCAGCCCCACCACGGCGGTGGGGTCGGCCACGATCACGTCGCACGACAGGGCGAGCTCGAAGCCGCCGCCCAGCGCATAGCCGTGCACCGCGGCGATGGCGGGCATCGGCAGCTCCAGCACCCCGGTGTAGGCAGCGCGGGAGACCGGCCGGTGCCGCATCATCTCGGCGTCGGTGAGCGAGTTGCGCTCCTTCAGGTCGGCGCCCACGCAGAAGGCCCGCTCATGGGTCGAGGTCAGCACCACGGCCCGGACGTCACGGTCCTCGGACAGCGCAGCGCAGGCCGCCGCGATGGAGCGCGCCATCT
Source organism: Streptomyces iranensis (assembly GCF_017874715.1). Classification (GTDB taxonomy): domain Bacteria; phylum Actinomycetota; class Actinomycetes; order Streptomycetales; family Streptomycetaceae; genus Streptomyces; species Streptomyces iranensis. The sequence goes on from NZ_JAGGLR010000057.1 coordinate 2,640, forward strand.
CCGACGAGACGGCGTTCATGGCCTTGGGCCGGTCCAGCACCAGCTCGGCCACGAAGCCGTCCCTGCGGACCGCGACCCACTCCCCGTACCGCTGCTCACTCATCACACACCCTCCCGGTTAACGACCGTGAACACACTGCCCGCGATCATTCCAGCTCCCCGGGGCGTGCGGAACCTGTGAGCGCCCGGACAGGCCCCACGGGGTGTCCGGCGGGTCTTTCCCCCTCCCCACCGCAGGCGTCAAGACCCGTCGGACAGGCCCTAGCGGGCCCGCCGCCACCGGTTCAGGAAGCCCAGCTGGACCGACTGCCGCTGCCCGTCCTCCGCCTGCTGCTCCGGCTCCGGACCCGCCCCCGGACCCGACCCCGGCTCGGTCGGGGCCTCAGTCGCGGACGCCGCGGCGGTGGCGAACGGCAGCGAAATCGGCGGGATGGGCGGCAGCGGAGGCATCCCCGGCGGCATCTCCTGCCGCTGACCCGCCGGCCCCGGCGGGCCCGGCTCCCCCGGGCGGGCGGCGGGCGGCGCGCCGCGCCGACTCCCCGGCCTGGGAACGGGAGCGAACCGCACCGGCAGCGTGATCAACCCCCGTACGAAGATCCCGGACAGCCACTTCAGCTCCTCGGCCTCCCCGGCGAGCGCCAGATCGGGGATGCGGTCCAGCAGCTTCTCCAGCGCTACGGAGGCGATCAGCCGGGCCGAGGACCGGCCGGGGCACGCGTGGGCGCCCGCGCCGAACGCCAGATGGGCCCGGTTGCCCTGCTTGTGCGGGGATCGCAGCAGGGCGTCCCGGTTGGTCGCCGCGAAGCTGATCATCACGGCGTCGCCCGCGCGCAGCCGCTTCCCGGCGAGGTTGGTGTCGTGCACCGGGAAGTAGAGCCCCATGTTGGCCAGCGGCGGGTCCGTCCACAGCACCTCGTCCAGGGCGTCCTCGACGAGCATGCTGCCGCCCATCAGCTCGCCCGAGAACCGCTGGTCGGTGAGGAGCACCCGCGAGGCGTTGCCGATCAGACCGGGCACCACCCCGGTCACCATCCCGATCAGCAGCAGCAGCTGCTCGACCAGTTCCTCGTCGCTCAGCCGCGCAGGATGGGCGATCAGCCAGGAGGTGATGTCGGCGCCCGGCTCGCGCCGCTTGAAGTCGATCAGCTCGCGCAGCGCCGCGCCCGAGGTCCGGTCCCCGCCCAAGGGGTCCGAGCCGTCGATGAACGCCGCCACGCCCCGCAGCAGCCGGTCCATGATCTCCTGCGGGCAGCCGAACAGCTGGCTCGTCACCATGATCGGGACCAGTGCGCAGTACGTCCCGATCAGCTCGGTCTCGCCCGCCTCGCAGAACTGGTCGATCAGCGAGTCGGCGATCCGCTCGACATAGTTCCGCAGGGCGCTGGAGTCGATCCGGCCGGTGGCGTCCTCGATGGCGCCGCGCAGCCGCCGGTGCTCCTCGCCGTCCACGAAGTCGACCCGCGGCCGGTCCCTGATGACCTGCGGGGCGTAGCTGGACTCCGGCAGCAGGCCCTCGTTCCTGTCCCGCCAGTGGCGGGGGTCCTTGGAGAAGGTCTCGGGGCGCCGCATAACCTCCAGCGCCGTGTCGTACCCCAGGCACAACATGGCCGGTACGCCTCTGTCCAGCTCCACCGGCGCGAGCGGGCCGTGGGCCTCGCGCAGCCGCCGGTAGACCGCGAAGGGGTCCGCACCGAACTCGGGCGCGTGGAGCGGTTCGGCACCGGTCTCCCCGTGGGCGGGACAGCCCGGCGGAGGTAAGGCGCCCGGACGCCGAGCACTTGAATCGTAAAGCTGGGTCACACGTGCTCCTGGACACCGCCGGGCCCACCCCGCGGGCGGACGCGGACGGTGCTACTTCGACGACAGAACCTGGGATCCACCGAGTGGATCTTGCGCACGTAGGCTAGCCCAACAGGTTCCGCGCCGCGCCCAGTTCAGTGATCCGGTCGGCGCCACCGGAATGATCCGGCCGGAGCCGCGGGAACGATCCGGACAGACCTACTGGAGCGATCCGGACAGAGCCGCGGGAATGTTCCGGACGCGCCTGCCCGGAGGGAATCCTGACGCGCCCGCACCGCCCGCGCCGCACGCGACCACCCGCGCCGCCCGCACCACCCGCACCGCCCGCACCACCCGCACCGCCCGCACCACCCGCACCGCCCGCACCGCCCGCGACCGCCCGCCCCGCCCGCGACCGCCCGCCCCGCACGGGCTCACGCGCGACGGCTCAGCAGCCACGGCTCCACGACCCCGAGGCCACGCACCGGCCGCTGCCACATCGGCTGCAGCGCGAAGCGGTACGAGGGCGGTTCCTCGCCCTCCTTCTCCGCCGCGGCGGCCGCCTCCGCGGCCTCCGCCTCCGACACCGGGGCCTCCCCGGTACGGCTCAGCTCCTCGGCGAACGCGCCGTCCACCAGGACCGCGTTCTTGGGGGCTATCGACGTCAGCCGGCTGGCCAGGTTCACCGTCGTGCCGAAGACATCGCCCATCCGCGTCGTGACCGTGCCGAACGCGATCCCGACCCGCAGCTCGGGCATCGTCTCGTCATGCGTCAGCGTCTCGATCAGGCGCAGCGCGATCTCGGCGGCGATGCCCGCGTCGTCGGCCGCGTAGAGCACCTCGTCACCCAGTGTCTTGATCAGCCGCCCGCCGTGCGCCGCCACCAGGTCGGCGGCCGTGGTCTCGAACGCCTCGACCAGCTCGCCGAGCTCCTCCTCCTCCAGCCGCCGGGTCAGCCGGGTGAAGCTCACCAGGTCCGCGAAGCCGACCGCCAGCCGCCGGTCCACCATCTCGACGTCGTCCGCCGCCTGCACCACCCGGCCGGTCGCGGCCGCGAGCTGGCGCCGGTAGACGTAGACCAGGAACTCCTCCAGCTCCGGCAGCAACAGCTCGACCAGCGGATAGGCGATCTCGGTCCGGGTCATCCCGGTCTCCTGGGGGTCGGTGAGCCCCTCCAGGAAGGAGTCGATCTGCCAGTCGGCGAGCCGGGCGGTGGTCTGGCCGGTGGAGCGGGCCACCTGGATGGCCATCGGCTCGCTCAGCAGCCCGGCCTCGACCAGACCGGACAGCCGCCGCAGCGCCAGTACGTCGGCCTCGGTCAGCGCCTTGGCCTGGCCGATGTCGGCGAAGCCCATGGCCCGCCAGAAGCGGGTGGCCAGCTCGACCGAGACGCCCGCGCTGCGGGCGGCCTGGAAGGGGGTGTAGCGCCGCTCGGCGCCGAGGATCAGCTGCTCCAGCCGGAGCGCGATGGGGTCCGGCTGGTCCTCGTCGTCGGGGGTCTCCGCGGCGGCGCTCTCCCGCGCCCCGGTGTCCCGTACGGCCCCGTCGGGCGCGGCGGCGTCCAGCACCTCGCGCTCCTCGGCCGTGCCGGAACCCGCGTCGTCGGCGGTCACCGCCCGCCCCCTGTCCGATCCCTGCGCACTGCCCTTCGTTCCCTCTTCCCGGCCCGGTCCCGAGCTCGCTCACAGCCGCCCCGAGCTGGACCGACCGCGACCACGATACGTCAGGTGTGCCGTAGCTCACTCTTGCGCGGGAGGGTCACTCCTCCCTCGGTACGGAGCGTAGATGCACGATGTCCCCGGCGGAGACCGGCTCCTGAACCCCGCCTTCTGTGGCCAGAACCAAACGCCCGTCGCCGTCGATCGCGACCGCCTCGCCGACGCGCTCCCGGCCGCCCGGAAGCTCGGCGCGCACCTGGCGCCCGAGAGTCGCACAGCCCGCCGCGTACGTCTCCTGGAGGCCGCTCGGCCCGGGGTCGCCCTCGAAGCGGCGCCACTCCCCGTACCACTCGGCGATCGAGCGCAGCACGGCCCGCAGCAGCGGATCGCGGTCGGTGGAGACGGCGTTCGCCAGGGCCAGCGACCCGGCGGTGGGGACGGGAAGTTCACCGGCGCGCAGCGAGACGTTCAGCCCCATGCCGATCACCACCGCGTCCCCGGCCCGCTCGGCGAGGATCCCGCCGAACTTCCGCTCCTCGCCCGCGACCGTCACCAGCAGGTCGTTCGGCCACTTCAGCGCGGTGTCCACGCCCGCCGTACGGCTGAGCGCCCCGGCGGCCGCGACCCCGGCCAGCAGCGGCAGCCAGCCCCAGCGCTCGGTGGGCACCCCGGCGTCGCCGGGGCGTAGCAGGATGGAGAAGAAGAGCCCGGACCGGGCCGGGGCCGTCCAGGCGCGGTCGAGCCGGCCGCGCCCCGCGGTCTGCTCCTCGGCGATGAGCAACGCGCCCTCGGGGGCTCCGGCCCGCGCCCGGGTGACCAGATCCGTATTGGTCGAGCCGGTCGCCCGCACCACCTCGAGCTCGGTCCACAGCCCGCCGGGGCGCACCAGCCCCCGGCGCAGCGCGGCGGCGTTCAGCGGTGGCCGCTCCAGGTCGGACCAGCGTCCGCGCGCGTCACCTGGGCTCCCTGAGGTGTCAGAAGGCGTCATGGGAGCCAGCCTAGGGTCAGGAGGTGTGGCCAACGACGCACTGCCGCCAAGCGGTACCGCCGATACGCTACGTGCCGGTAGCCCAGCCGGCGCAAAGCCGCCGAACGGTCCGGAACCCCCGGAGCCCGGCAGGCCCCCGTCTGATCACGATCACGACCCGTACGACCCCGTTCCCCGCCTTCCCCCGATCCTGAAGACCCGCCCTATCCACCCCCAGGACGAGCAGGAGCCGCATCCCGATGTCCACCGAGCCGGAGACCGCCCCCGAGATTCCAGACCGCCACACCACCGCGGGGAAGCTCGCGGACCTGCAGCGCCGCATCGAAGAAGCGACCCACGCCGGGTCCGCGCGCGCGGTGGAGAAGCAGCACGCCAAGGGCAAGCTGACCGCGCGCGAACGCATCGACCTCCTTCTGGACGAGGGGTCCTTCACCGAGCTCGACGAGTTCGCCCGGCACCGCTCGACCAACTTCGGCATCGACCAGAACCGGCCCTACGGGGACGGGGTCGTGACCGGTTACGGCACGGTCGACGGCCGCCCGGTGGCCGTGTTCTCCCAGGACTTCACGGTCTTCGGCGGGGCGCTCGGGGAGGTGTTCGGCGAGAAGATCGTCAAGGTCATGGACTTCGCGCTGAAGACCGGCTGTCCGGTCGTCGGCATCAACGACTCCGGTGGCGCCCGCATCCAGGAGGGCGTGGTCTCCCTCGGCATGTACGGCGAGATCTTCCGCCGCAACACCCATGCCTCCGGGGTGATCCCGCAGATCAGCCTGGTCGTGGGCCCGTGCGCGGGCGGAGCGGTCTACTCCCCGGCGATCACCGACTTCACGGTGATGATCGACCAGACCTCGCACATGTTCATCACCGGGCCGGATGTGATCAAGACGGTCACGGGTGAGGACGTCGGCTTCGAGGCGCTGGGCGGCGCCCGGACCCACAACACCACCTCCGGTGTCGCGCACTACATGGCCGGGGACGAGAAGGACGGCATCGAGTACGTCAAGGCCCTGCTGTCCTACCTCCCCTCCAACAACCTCTCCGAGCCCCCGGCCTTCCCCGACGAGGCCGATCTGGAGGTCTCGGACGAGGACCGGGAGATGGACACCCTCATCCCGGACTCGGCGAACCAGCCGTACGACGTGCGCAAGGCCATCGAGCACGTGCTGGACGACAACGAGTTCATGGAGACGCAGGCGCTCTTCGCTCCCAACATCATCACCGGCTTCGGCCGGGTCGAGGGCCATCCGGTGGGCATCGTGGCCAACCAGCCGATGCAGTTCGCCGGCTGCCTGGACATCGACGCCTCCGAGAAGGCCGCACGCTTCGTGCGCACCTGCGACGCGTTCAACGTGCCCGTCCTGACCTTCGTGGACGTGCCCGGCTTCCTGCCCGGCACCGACCAGGAGTACAACGGCATCATCCGGCGCGGCGCCAAGCTGATCTTCGCCTACGCGGAGGCCACCGTCCCGCTGATCACGGTCATCACCCGCAAGGCGTTCGGCGGCGCGTACGACGTGATGGGCTCCAAGCACCTGGGCGCGGACCTCAACCTGGCCTGGCCGACCGCGCAGATCGCGGTCATGGGCGCCCAGGGCGCGGTCAACATCCTCCACCGGCGCACCATCGCCTCCTCCGACGATCCGGAGAGCACCCGCACCGAGCTGATCGCGGACTACGAGGACACCCTGCTGAATCCGTATATCGCGGCCGAGCGGGGGTATGTGGATGCTGTGATCATGCCCTCCGAGACCCGTCGCCACATCGTCCGCGGCCTGCGGACCTTGCGGAACAAGCGCGAGGCGCTGCCCCCGAAGAAGCACGGCAACATCCCCCTCTAGCCCCCTAGCCCCCTAGCGAAGGGCTGTTCCCATGATCCGCATTGTCCGGGGCAACCCGACCCCCGAGGAGTTGGCCGCCGCTCTGGCGGTGGTGCAAGCACGCGCGGCGGCCTCCATGGCCGCTGCGCAGACCGAGGACGATCCGGAGGAGTGGTCCGACCCGGCCCGCACCGTCCCCAGCCACCGGGTGCCGCACCCGGGTCCCAAGGCCTGGCGCACCACCTACTGGCCCGCCTGAGCGGCCCGCGGCGGGCCGGATGGCAGCTTCGCGCCGGGGCGCCTGAGTACGCGTACTCAGGCGCCCCGCCGGCTCCGGCCTCAGGATCGGATTCATGCTGTGGTCCGAGCCGCCCGATGAGCCGCCCGAGGAACTGCGGCGCGCCGAGGCCATGCTCCGACGCGCCCGCACCGTTCTGACCGTCTCCGTGCTGCTGGCGATGTGCATTCTGGGGATGTGGCCCTAGCCAGGCCCTGGCCCGCGGGCCTTCTCCGGGAGCGGCTTACCCTGGTGCGCATGACTGCGCAGCGCACTCTCGTCCTCGCGTCCGCCTCGCCCGCCCGGCTCGGGCTGCTGCGGCAGGCCGGGCTGGCACCGAAGGTGATCGTCAGCGGGGTGGACGAGGACGCGATCGGCGCCGAGACCCCCGCCGAGCTGGCCCGGGTGCTGGCCGAGGCGAAGGCCACCGCCGTGGCCGGGCTTCCGGAGACGGCCGGCTCGCTCGTCGTCGGCTGCGACTCGGTGCTGGAGCTCGACGGTCAGGCGCTCGGCAAGCCGGTGGACGCCGAGGAGGCCACCGCCCGCTGGAAGTCGATGCGCGGCCGGGCCGGGGTACTGCGCACCGGGCACTGCGTGATCGACACGGCGAGCGGCCACCGCACCTCGGCCACCGCGTCCACCACGGTCCGCTTCGGCGAGCCGACGGACGAGGAGATCGCGGCGTACGTCGCCAGCGGCGAACCGCTGCACGTGGCGGGCGCGTTCACGCTCGACGGCCGTTCGGCGCCGTTCATCGACGGCATCGAGGGCGACTCCGGAAACGTGATCGGGCTGTCCCTGCCGCTGTTCCGCCGGCTGCTCGCCGAACTGGACGTGCGGATCACGGACCTCTGGAACGACTAGGGAATTCCGGCTAGGCGTTTCCCTGGACCTGCCTCAGGTCCTTCCCTGGATCTTTCCCGGCTCAGGCCGGGCTGGGGGCGTCGTGGCCGCCGCTCGCGGCCTCGGCGGAGGGCTCGGCGGGCGGCTCCGCCTCGTACCCCAGCAGGCTCAGCACGATCAGCCCCAGCACCACCATCATGAACGCGAACGCCGCCCAGCCCACCAGGCCGACCGAGAACGCGCCCAACAGCCCGTGCACCACCGCGCAGGTGATGAGCAGGATGCGGGCCAGGCGGCCGGGGGCGCGGTCGCGTACGGCGGTGCGCAGCAGCACCACCCCGCACACCAGCAGATAGAGGCCGAAGAGGCCGCCCGCCACCCACGTCCCGATCGACATCGCGTCGGTGTCCATGCCGCCCAAGGACATCTGCTGACGGTCCACGACCAGGCCGAGGATCCAGTTCAGCAGCGCTATGCCGACCGCCTCGACCATCAGCGTCACTGCCGCCACCGCGGCCACTGGTCTGCGCGCCACCGCGATCCCCTCCCACTCTGTCAGTGCCGAAGCACGCTACTAACCGGTAAGCGTCGCCACAAGAGGTACGGACGAGCTGAACGCCGTGGCAAAGTTTCCGCCCGGCATTCGTAGGGTCTCCACAAAGAAACATGAAGCGCCGCAGCACGGCGTGCCAGAGACCTTGCCCACATCGCGGACCGCGCCTCCGCCCCGAAAACCGGGCGTACCGTGGAGCGACGGGGGATCCGGACGTTCGTCCAACGCGAGGTTCACGCTCCGTGTGGTCAAGCTCACGCCCGGGGTCTGCTCGGCGCGAGGTGTCGCCTGTACCTAAACTCGGCTTGTTTCAAGGAGGGAGCCATCGTGCGCAAGGTGCTCATCGCCAACCGTGGCGAGATCGCTGTCCGTGTTGCCCGTGCCTGCCGGGATGCCGGGATCGCGAGCGTAGCCGTCTACGCCGACCC
>NZ_JAGGLR010000058.1 GCF_017874715.1 Streptomyces iranensis
GGCGTTCCGACACGCTGGCGCTTTTGCCGTTGGGTGCCGCCGAAGGCGTACTGCCGCATGGCCTTGTCGTCGTCCGCGCTCATCCAGTAGCGCTGCTTCGCTCCGTGCAGTTCGTTGCCGATTTCCCAGTAGCGCACGCGGTAGGGCTCGGGGTGGCCGTTCCGCGCTCGCAGGTCGCCCCACTTGGTGCCCTGTGGTGCGTTCATGTAGGCGACCCAGTCGGCGATCTCCTGCGGGGTCGAGTTGGCGAACGGCGCCATGATCTCCGGCGTCGCGCCGGTCTCCCGGATGAAGGCCATGTACTCGTCCGGCCCGAACCGGCTGTCGACCGGCTCGCCCTTTTGCCCCTCCACCTGGCGGGTCCGGTCCGCTTGCGGGCCTATGGCGCCTTTCCAGTTGAAGAGGTTGGAGGAGGTGCCGCCGGGATAGCGGATCATCCCGATCCCGGACTTCCTGATCTTTCCGACGATGCCCGGGGCGGGACGGTTGAGCTTCGAGTCCCACATTCCGTATGCGTCGTCGTACCACTTGGCCCCGTTCACCCCGGTCATGTGCGGGCTCACCTTGAACGATCGCCGCTGGGCGTCGATGGCGACGACCGGCACGCCACCCGAGTCGCTCGACTTCGTCAGATCCTCCGGAGTGCATCCGGTGCCCATGACACCGGCCGCCACGGCGGCCGCGCCGTACAGGAAGTGACGCCGACCTATCTCGCTCATGTTCGCTCTCGCTCCTTACCGCGGATGTGTGACGCGACCCCCTATGAGCTGTGGCGTCTCCACCGATAGGAACTTAAAAGATGTCTTTGTGGGATTCTTGTGAGAGGCCCGCCGGACCTAGACCGTGTCCTCGGACACGGTCTTCGGGGCGGGCTCGTGCGCGGTGACCGTGGGGCGTGGCTCACCGGAGTCCACGATGCGCCGCACCAGTCGCCGCCTCAGCTCCTCCAGGACGTCCTCATACGCCGGGTCGGCCACGAGGTTCATCAACTCGTCGGGGTCGGAGTGCAGGTCATAGAGGTAGGCGTCCCGATACCGCTCGGCGCGCGGGTCGTTCCAGGCGTCGGCGCCCGGCGCGGTCGCGGCGTACTTCCAGCGGTCGGTCCGCAGCCCTCGTCCGACTTCCGATTCGCTGATCTGGAAGAGCACTTCTTGAGGCCACTCGGCGTCCTCGCCGTGTCCGCCGTGTCCGCCGTGTCCGCCGTGTCCGCCGTGCAGCAACGGCAGCAGGGAACGTCCCTGCATCTCCGGCGGTACGGGCACCGCGGCCGCCCGCAACAGCGTGGGCGGCAGGTCGACATGGCTGACCAGTTCCGGCAGCCGCACACCGCCCCGCAGCCCCGGTCCCCGTAGCACGGTGGGTACGCGGAGGGAGGCGTCGTGGACACTGCGCTTGTACTCGTCGTTGCGGGTCTTGAAGTGGCAGCCATGGTCGGAGGTGAAGAGGATGACGGTCTCGTCCAGCTCCCCACGCCGCTCCAGCGCGGAGACGATTCGCCCGAGCACCTCGTCCAGGCGGCGCACCATTCCGTAGTAACCGGGCAGGTGCTCCGCCCAGTTGCCGCCACCGAGGGCGGCGAGGTCGGATGGCACCCAGGGAGTGGCGTAGCGGTCGCGATAGCCCGTCGGGGCGGGGTAGTCGTCGCGGGAGTTCTGGTGGTGTGGCTCCAGGAAGGACAGGAAGAGGAAGAACGGCCGGTCCCGGTCCCGGTCCCGGTCCCGGTCGCGGTCGCGGTCGCGGTCGATGAAGTCGATCGCGGCGGTGCCGAGCGCGTCGGCACGGTAGCCCTCGAACCGGTGCGGGGCGCCGCTGCCGTCGTACAGCGTGGTCTCGTAGGCGTCCGAGGTGAATTCCAGCAGGTTGGCGGCGAGCCAGTGGTCGTACCCGGCCCGGTCCTCCTCCGGCACCGGCCCGGAGGTGTGGTCGCCCGCGAGATGCCACTTGCCGATGTAGCCGGTGGCGTAGCCCGCGTCCCGGAAGGAGCGGGCCAGGGACGGGGTGTCCCGGGGGAGGGGAAGACCGTTGCGGAAGACGCCGGTGGTGGTCGGGTACTGCCCGGTCTGGAGGCTGGCGCGGGAGGGCGCGCACACGGGCTGACAGGTGAAGGAGCGGTCCACGCTCACGCCCTCCGCGCCGAGGCGGTCGAGGACCGGAGTGAGCCCGAGGGGGTTCCCGTGCAGCCCGGTGGTGTCCCAGCGCTGTTGGTCGGTGAAGAAGACGAGGACGTTCGGGCGCCGCGTGGACGTGGCGGGGCCGGAGGGAGAAGCGCTCGGGGTCATGGTTGCGTGGCCCTCCTGTCGGTGGCGAGGCGGCCGATCGCTCTGCTGCGGTCGTCCGTCCTGAGGCGGCCGGGTTCACCGGATGCGCCGTATGGGTTGAGCGCCTGCGTCTGAGCTGCTGTATCGTTTTTATGAAGGAATTTTATTTAAGGCGTGCGCTAGACTTCCAGGCCGCGTGCGCCGAGGTCAAGATCCCGTGCTCGTCGAGGTCTCGGCGCGCAGCAGGAGAGGAGCGCCGCAGCAGATGCCGGGGGACATCGCCACATCCGCCCTGGCCCGGAGGGTCAACGCCGCCCGCATCCTGGCAAAGCTGCGGGAACGCCCCCCGGAGCGAGCGGAGATGTCATCCGGAGACCTGGTGGACGCCACGGGCATGTCGCGGCCCACCGTGCACGCCGCCGCGCACCACCTCGTCGAGCTCGGCTGGGTCCGGGAGACCACCGATCGCGTCGACGGACGTCTCTCCGGGCGCGGTCGGCCGTCGAGGGTCTTCTCCTTCGTGGCGAACGCCGGCCATGTCCTGGGCATCGACATCGGCGCACACAGCGTCCGCGTCGCCGTGGCCGATCTGCGTGGTGTCTTCGTCGCCGAGGCACGGATCGCGTTCGGCGACCCCTCGGTCGGCCCGGAGCAGCGGATCACACAGGTGAGGAAGCTCGCCGTAGAGGTGGTGCGGACGGCCGGTCTGCGCGATGAGCAGGTCCTGGCGGTCTGCGTCGGCACCAGCGGTCCCGTCGACGCCGACGGTGTCGTACAGCAGCGCACCGGCATCCCCGGGTTCCTCGGGGTGGATCTGCGCGCCGCGCTGGCCCGGGACTTCTCCGCGCAGGTATACGTGGAGAACGACTGCAACCTGGCCCTCATCGGCGAGCGCTGGCGGGGCCGCGCGGGTGCCTCCCAGGACGTCGTCTGTCTGCTGGCGGGGGAGAGGCTGGGGGTGGGCATGTGCACCGGCGGCACCCTCGTACGCGGCCAGGCGAACAGTGCCCGGGACCTCGGTTTCCTGTCCCTGATGGGCGACTACTCCCGCGACGACGGCATCGCGAGGGCGGTCCGCAGGCGGGGGGCGTCACTGGTCGCCGAGGTGGCGGCTCGTGACACCCCACCGCTCCCCGGGACACCGGGCGCCGAGCTGAGCGCACTGACCGGCGGAGACCCGCGCCGGGTGAGCGCGAGCGATGTCTTCGAGGCCGTCCGCCGGGGCGACCTCGACGCCGCCGGGGCCCTGGAGGAGGGGCTGGAGACGGCCGCCCGTGCGATCGCCACGCTGACCATGCTGCTCGCCCCCGAACTGGTGGTGATCACCGGCGCGGTCGCGGCGGCGGGAGACGTTCTGCTCCCGCCGCTGCGGCGCCGGCTGACCGAGCTCGTCCCGCGCGTGCCCCGCGTCGAAGCCTCGCCCCTGCGCGAGCAAGCCGTGGTCACCGGTGCCGTACGCCTCGCACTCGACACCGCCGAGACGGACTTCCTCGACCCACTCGCCCCCGCTCCTACGGCCTGACTCCTCCCGGCCGGGGCGCCGCGTGCCGGTGCGATTCCACCGTCCCGGACCGGCCCCACTCCACCTCGATCCCGACCTCGGTTCGCGCCTCCTGACCCTTGACCTCCCGGAGGTTTCGGTTGCAAGGTCAGCCCAGCGCAGTTAAATAAACTACTCTGATTTAAATGGGAAACCGGGTAGGAGCCAGCGTGACCGGACAACGTGGTCAGCCAGCACGCCGCACGGTCCTCGCCGCGGGACTCTCACTCGGGGCGGGCCTGCTGAACACCGCCTGCCGCAGTGCCGTCGCGGAACAGCAAGGATCCGGGGGCGGGCCGCGGCACGGCGGCACCCTGCACATGGTCCAGGGCACGGACATCCTGCCCGCGTTCCTGCTGTCACAGATCAACCCCAACTTCTCGGTGAGCCGCACCGTCTTCAACACACTGACCGAACTGGACCACAGGACTCTGCGGCCCAGGGCGTCGCTCGCGAAGAGCTGGCGGGTGTCGGACGGCGGGCGGACCTATGTCTTCCAGCTGCGCGACGATGTGACGTTCCACTCGGGCCGTCCCTTCGGCCCTGACGACGTCGTGTTCGTCCTGGACCACCTGACGAAGGACACCACCAGCTCCCAGGTCAAGTCCGTGGCCCAGCAGGTGACTTCGGCCGAGCGGACCGGCGATCACGAGGTCACGGTGGGCTTCGGCAAGGCCGTCAGCAATGTGTGGGACATGTTCGAGATGATGGTCCTGATCGACCGGGAGTCGGTGACCGATCTCGCCTCGGGACGGGAGATCATCGGTACCGGGCCATTCACCGTCGAGTCCTACAAGCCGGGCTCCTCCATCTCGCTGAAACGCAACCGCCACTACTGGAAGCCCGGCCGTCCCTACCTCGACGGCATCGAGATCGCGATCGCCGCGCAGTCGTCGTCCGCCGTGGCTTCCCTGCGCTCCGGGCAGACACATCTGGCCCTCGACCTGTCGCCGCTCGACGCCGCCGGTATCCGCGACCGGCCCGGGTTCCGCCTCGTGCAGTCCGACGCCCACGACCTCACCTACTACATCGGGGCCAACGTCGAGGTCCCCCCGCTGGACAAGGTCGAGGTACGGCAGGCAGTGGCCTGGGCGATCGACCGGAAGCGGGTCCTCGCCCAGGCGCTGGGCGGGATCGGCCGCCCGAGCAGCCTGCCGTGGTCACCGGGAACGGCCGCGTGGGACCCCGATCGGGCAGCGGCCTACACACTCGACCCGGACAAGGCGAAACGTCTGCTGCGGCAGTCCGGCGCGGCCGACGCCAAGGTTGACCTCTACTACAGCAACACACTGGCGACGAACGCCGCGATCGCCCAGATCGTGCAGGCGAACCTCGAGGACGTCGGCCTCATCTGCCGACTGCAGCCCAAGCAGGACGCCGAATACCAGAAGATGTTCGTCAGCGGGAAGATCCCCGGCCTGTTCGTCAACGGCCACGGCTTCGGGCAGCTGACTCCGTCGACGCTCGTCAAAGGCTCCTGGCCGTTCAACGCCCAGCAGAACGCGTCCAACTTCCGCGATCCCGAGTACAGCCGGCTGGCCGATGAGATCTGGACCGGCAAGGGCGACGCCCTGACCACGGCCTACCGGGATCTCAACCAGCTGTTCCTCGAGCAGCAGTTCGTCATCGACCTGATCAACAGCACCCATACATATGCCATTCAGGCGTCGCTCAAAGGTCTGGCCTGGACCATGTACGACGGCATCGACCTCGACCATGCCTACCTGGCATGAGGAGGACCCCATGCTCCGCTACGCACTCCGGCGTGTCCCCTCGGCCCTCGCGGTGCTCGCCATCGCATCGGTCGTGGTCTTCAGCGTGCTGCACCTGGCGCCCGGCGACCCCGCCGTGCTCGCCGCGGGCCCGGACGCCTCCGCGAAGACCGTGTCCGCCGTCCGGCACCAGCTGGGGCTGGACGCCCCGTTGCCCCAGCAGTACCTGACCTGGCTCGGCGGGGTGCTGACGGGCGACCTCGGCGACTCCTACGTACGTGGCGTGCCGGTCGCCACCCTGATCGGCAACGGTCTCGGCAACACCCTCGAACTCACCCTCGGCGCCATCGTCCTGGCCGTCCTGCTCGGTGGCCTGGCCGGACTGGTCCTCGGCGTGGCCAAGGGCCGCCTCGTCCGCGGCGCGACCGCCGCGGCCACCGCACTGGCCTTCGCGATACCGCCGTACGTCAGCGGAGTGCTCCTGGTGATGGTGCTCGCCATCACCCATCGAATCCTGCCCGCGGGCGGCCATGTCTCCGTGCTCACGGACCCGGAGATCGGGGTGCAGTACCTGATCATGCCGGCCCTCGCCCTGGCCCTCCCCGCCGCCGCCGTACTCGCCCGCTTCCTGTCGACGTCGATCCGGCGGGTCTTCGGCGAGGACTACATCCGCGTCGGTACGGCGAAGGGCCTGCGGCGGCGACGGATCGTGCTGTGCCACGCGCTTCCGAACGCCCTGCCACCGGTGCTGACCGTCCTCGGCATCCAGATCGGCCAGATGCTCGGCGGGGCGATCGTGGTGGAGGCCATCTTCGCCTGGCCGGGGGTGGGTCAGCTCATCATCGACTCCCTCAAGAGCAGCGACTACTTCGTCGTTCAGAATCTGCTGCTCATCACGGTCACGGTGTTCGTCGTCCTGCAGACCGTGACCGATCTGCTGCACGCGGCCGTCGACCCCCGACTCAGGATGGAGTGAGCATGACCACCACCGCCACCACCGAGACACCGCCGACGGCCACCACCACCGCCGTCCGTGGCGCAGGCTGGTCGCGGCTGCTGCGCCGGCCGGTGCTGAGCATGGGCCTCGGGCTCGTCGTGGTGCTCGTTCTGGCCGGTGTGCTGGCCCCGCTGCTGGCACCCGCCCCGCCGACACAGCAAGGCCCGCTCGCCCTCGCTCATCCGTCGGCCGCGCATCCGCTCGGCACCGACGAGTACGGCCGCGACCTGTTCTCCCGGGTGCTGTACGGGCTGCGCCAGGACGTGTTCGCCACCGTCATCGCCGTCCCGATCGGCGCGGTCGCCGGGATCCTCATCGGCCTCGCGAGCGGACTGGCCCGGTGGCTCGACACCGTCATACAGAGGCTGTTCGATGTGATGCTGTCGTTCACCGCGCTCATCGCGGGCGTCACCGTCGCCATGATCATCGGCTCCGGATCCACCGCGGTCATGGTGACCATCGCACTGGTCAATGTGCCGCTGTTCGGCAGGCTCATCCGGTCGTCGGTCGTCGGCGAACGCCAGCGCGACTACGTCGTCGCGGCCACGGCCATCGGCTCGGGCCGGGTGCGGATACTGGTGCGCCACATCCTGCCCAACGGCCTCGACCCGCTGATCGTCCAGTTCGCCCTGTCCATGTCGACCGCCGTCTTCATCGAGGGCGGGATGAGTTACGTCGGCCTCGGCATCCGGCCACCGGCCCCCTCCCTGGGCTCGCTCCTGCAGGGAAGCATGAACTTCCTCGCGCAGAACCCCTGGTACGCGATCGGTCCGATGGCGGCCGTCACCCTGCTGGTGCTGGGATTCCAGCTCGTGGCCGATGGCCTCACCGCGAGCCTGCTGCGCCGCTGAACCCAAGCTTGCTCGGCGGGGTCCGCCCCTCTGCCGGATCTGCCGGATCTGCCGGATCTGCCGGATCTACCGGGGGCGGGCCCCGCCTCCGGCAGAGGGGACGGACGGCTGGGGCGCGTATTCGACCGTGCGCTGGGCGCGATGTGCGCCATCGCCATGCGCGTGGGTGTCCGCGCGCCGTCAGGTCATCGAGACACGCCTCCTCCAAGCCACCGCCCCAGCCCCGGACCGTGCGTGAGACACACCTGAATCGGCGCTTACGAGAGCGCTCATGCCTGCGCGTATCCACCGTCGGCGAAGAACTCGGCACCGTTGACGTAGCTCGACGCGTCCGAGGCGAGGAACGTCGTCACGGCGGCGATCTCCTCGGGCTCGGCAAGCCGGCCGAGGGGAACGGCGCCTTCGGCCTGCTTGAGCATCTCGGGTGTGACCAGCTCAAGCAGACCAGAGGTGCGCGTACCGCCCGGGGATACGACGTTGACCCGGAAGCCGTGTGCGCGCGCGCTGAGAGCCCAGCCGCGGGCGAGCGTGCGGACCGCGGCCTTCGACGCCGCGTAGACCTCAAGTCCCAGGTTGGGCCGTGTCGCAGCGGTCGAACTCGTCAGGATTACCGAAGCGTTCGTGCTGAGCAGCGGCAGCGCCTGCTGGAGAGTGAAGATCGTTCCCTTGACGTTGGTGGCGAACACCGAGTCGATCAGATCTTCCGTCACCTCACCGAACGGCGCCGCGGTGCCGACGCCGGCGTTGGCGACCAGCACGTCGATGCGTCCGGCCTGGTCGCGCACGGTGCTGTAGAACGCATCGAGCTCTGAGGGCACCGAAGCATCGCAGACCACGCCGGTCACGCCAGGTCCGAGCTCGGCAACCGCGGCGTCGAGCACGTCTTTGCGGCGACCGGTGATGAACACTGTGGCGCCCTCGTCACGGAATGCGCGCGCGGTCGCGAACCCGATGCCGGTGCTGGCCCCGGTGACCACGGCGACCTTGTCTTCCAAGACGGCCATGCCGCCCTCCTTCAGGTTATGGACTGTTGCGTCCACAACCTTCCCCGATATGGACCGCACGGTCAATATTGCTTCGGCATCGGGGCTTCCCGGCGCGGCCCCGTAGACGGACTGCGCAGGCTGCGGGCAGCTGTCCCGCACCCGCGACCTCTGGTCGGACACCTGCGGGGCCATGCCACCGGCAGCGCCGACCGCCGCGGCGGTACAGGTCGGCCGGTGCGTTGCCGCTACTGCGCCGGAGTGGGCAGCAACCGTGCCAGGGCGGACTGGGCTATCACGGTGAGCGCTCCGACGCCCATGCCGGTGCGCCCGAGAGCGATGAGGCCGAGTTGCGCGACGAGGGCCGCGCGGGCGGTCTCAGAAGGGTCGATGTCGGGGGCGAGGTCGCCTTCGCTCTGGGCGCGCTCCAGTGCCGCGGTGAGGACGGTGGCGATCGCGTCGTAGCTGCGGCGAGCCTCAGCCGCGACGTCCGGAGTGCTGGCGGCAAGCTCGGCGTTGCTGTTGGCCAGCAGGCAACCCCGACGCGCAACTGTCCCGGTCGGATCGCCGGTCGGGCCGAGTACGAACTCGCGCACCACGTCGATCCCCCGCGTCGCGGAAACCAGACGCTCGCGCAGCATCAGCAGGTTCGCGGCGTCGTAGTCGCGCAGCACCCGCAGGAACAGGCTGCGCTTATCCCCGAACGCCCCGTAGAGGCTGCCTTTGCCCAGCCCGCTCACGCGCAGCAGGTCGTCCATCGATGTCGCCGCGTAGCCCTTGTCCCAGAACTCGTCACGGATAGCGAGAAGCACACGCTTTTCATCGAACTCACGAGGCCGAGGCATGCCCGCACAATACAAGTTCTGGACCGCACGGGCCACAATGGACTCCGGGCCGCCATGTGCCCGGCTTGGCTCGGGAAAAGTCCAGCCGAAAACCGGTGCTGGAGTGCCAGGGCGCGCATCACGTCGTGATCAATCCGCGAGAATAGAGGCTGAGAAGGCTGGCGACCTGCGCAAACGTCGTATCAAGGCGGTCATCCCGGAGAAGAAGGACCAAGCTGCCAACCGGCAGAAGAAGGGCAGCCGGGGCGGAATACGCGCCCTAGTGCGACGTGGGCGGTGGGAACCGCAGGAGCGTGACCGAGTGTGCCGCGAAGGTCCAGTGCAGGGAGCCGTCCTTCGCCGTGGCGTGGGACTTTTTGATCGTGACGGCATCGGGGTGTTCGTCGTTGTTGAAGTCGTCGTAGCTCCTGCCCGCCACCACGGACACGTCGGCCGTACCGGCATGCCGGAAACTCCCCAGATCGACCCGGGACTTGATGTCCTTGTCCGGTGAGCGGTTGACGACGAGGACGCTGAGTGCTCCGTCCTTGTCGACGGCGGCCGTGGTGACCAGCGCCTCATAGGAGGAACCCAGCGGTGTCTCCCGGGTGGAGACCTTCTCGTTCTCCTTCACTTCGCTGTCCACGACGTGTCCACCGCCATGGAAGAAGCCGCTCAGTTGCTCGCGCACGATCGCGTCGGGGGTGCGCACGAAGCCGGGCGCGCCGCCGAAGAGTGTCCGTGACAGGCCCGGCTTCTTCCCGATCAGATCGTTGCTTGCGGTCCAGCGGACGCCGAGGTCGGCGAACCGGGCCCACTGGGATGCCATGTAGAGCGCGTGCGACATGGCGTAGGAGTACTCGCGATATTCCTCGG
>NZ_JAGGLR010000059.1 GCF_017874715.1 Streptomyces iranensis
TGCCCATCAGGGCTGAACGCCAGCGACGTCACAACGTAGTTTCGTCCGGTGAGGGTGGCTCGGGTCTTGCCGGTGGCCACATCCCACACCCGCACTGTCCCGTCGTCGCTGCCGGTGGCCAGTGTGTGCCCATCAGGGCTGAACGCCAGCGACGTCACAACGTAGTTTCGTCCGGTGAGGGTGGCTCGGGTCTTGCCGGTGGCCACATCCCACACCCGCACCATCCCTTCACGGTCGCCGACGGCCACTGAGCGTCCATCAGGACTGAACGCCAGCGACTTCACACCGTGGGTATGTCCGGAGGGACCGGTGAGGGTGGCTCGGGTCTTGCCGGTGGCCACATCCCACACCCGCACCGTCCTGTCCTCGCTGGTGATGTGGTGAGATTGACTGCGACCAGCGCTGGCGACAGTACGCCCGTCAGGGCTGATGGCCACTGCGCTGTGGTTGTGCCTGGGGAGAGAGGCGAGGGTCTTGCCAGTGGCTACCTCCCACACCCGCACCACGTTTTTGAGACTAAGGCTGACACCCGTGCGCCCATCAGCACTCAACACCTTCCTCAGCACGTCTCCGGTGGGTCGGATCATGCGTGTCTTGCCGGTGGCCACATCCCACACCCTCACCGCCTTGTCGTCACTGGTGGTCACGGTGCGTCCGTCAGGGCTGAAGGCCACCGACTCCACGTAGGAGCTGTGTCCGGTGAGGGTGGTGCGGGTCTTGCCGGTGGCCGCATCCCGCAGGCGTACCGTCCCGCTGCGGTCACCGCTGGCCAGGGTGCGTCCATCCGGGCTGAACGCCACCGGCCCCACGCTGCCGGTGTGTCCGGTGAGGGTGGCGCGGGGCTTACCGGTGGCCACATCCCACAGGCGTACCGTCCCGCTGCGGTCACCGGTGGCCAGTGTGCGCCCATCCGGGCTGAACGCCACCGGCTCCACGCCGCTGGTGTGTCCGGTGAGGGTGGCGCGCGGCTTACCGGCGGCCACATCCCACACCCGCACCCTCGCATCATCGTCACTGCTGGCCAGTGTGCGCCCATCCGGGCTGAACGCCACTGACTCCACACTGCCGGTGTGTCCGGTGAGGGTGGTGCGGGTCTTGCCGGTGGCCGCATCCCACACCCGCACGGTCCCGTCCTCGGCGCTGGCGACTGTGCGCCCATCCGGGCTGAACACCACCGGCCCCACGCTGCTGGTGTGTTCGGTGAAGGTGGTGCGGGTCTTGCCGGTGGCCGCATCCCACACCCGCACGGTCTCGTCCAAGCTGCCGGTGGCCAGGGTGCGCCCATCCGGGCTGAACGCCACCGACATCACGCTGTCGGTGTGTTCGGTGAAGGTGGTGCGGGTCTTGCCGGCGGCCACATCCCATACCCGCACGGTCTCGTCGTAGCTGCGGGTGGCCAGGGTGCGCCCATCGGGGCTGAGCGCCACCGACAGCACATCTTGGGCGGGCCCGGTGAAGGTGGCGCGGAGCTTGCCGGAAACCACATCCCATACCCGTACCGTCCCATCCTCGCCCCCACTGGCCACTGTGCGCCCATCGGGGCTGATGGTCACTGACGCCACACCGCGGGTTTGTCCGGTGAAGGTGGCTCGTGTCCTGCCGGTGGCCACATCCCGCACCCGCACCCTCGCGTGATCGTCGGCGCTCACGAGAGCGCGTCCATCCGGGCTGAACGCCAGCGATTTCACGGTGCCGGTGTGCCCGGCGAGTCGGAGCTTGAGAGGGAGGGCGGCCGCAGCGTAGATGCTGGCGGTGGCTTCCTTCGTCGGATGAGTCTGGTAGGCCTGTACTGCCAGCAGGGAGGCCAGGTCGGGGTTGGTCTTCAGTAACGTGGTCGACTGGGAGGCCAACTCCCGGGACTGGGCCTGGTGCTGTGCGGTGACGGCTTCTTGCCGTTGCCAGAGGGCAGCTCCGGTGGCGATCAGGGCGAGGACGAGCATGCTGGCCAGGACGGTGTTGATGCGTCGGGTTCTGCGAGCTGCGGCCTGCTGGTGCTGTTGGCTGGCGCTGAGAAACATCTCGACATCGGCCGGCAGCGGGCGTTGACGAGCCCACTCGGCGCCTTCTGCCAGGGCCGTTCCGGACAGCAGGTCATCGGGCCGACCACTGTCATCATGGCGTGCTGCTTGCTCGGCCGCGCGATGGAGCCAGACCTGGAATCGTCGGTCCTGAGCTACCCAGGTGCGCAGATCGCTCCAGTCGCGGATGAGGGCATCGTGGATGAGTTCCGCTGCCGGTTCACCCGCGGCTCCGCCAGGCTGAGGCGTACTGCCCGTGGTGATGATGCGGTGGCGGGTCAGAGCAGCCAGCACATCGTCGAACACCGCATCTGCTTGTGCTGTCTCGGCTGCGGGAGCACGGGCCAGGTCCCGCAGCCGGTCGAGCAGGACCTGTTGGCGTGTCGCCGGGATGGCGTGTGCTTCGTCCGCGGGCCGTACCAGCGCAGTGAGTATGCGACGAGCGGTGGGACGCTGATCGACGGGCAGCTGGTCGAGGGCGGTGTTGCACCACGTCGCGAGGCCGCCGATGACCCCGCCGATGCGCTGGTATGCCTGGTGTGTGAGCCAACCATCGGTGCGGCGCTCCCACATCTGGCTGAGTGCCAGTTCCAAGGGAGGCAGCAGCGTGACGGGCGCTTGCTGGTCGGGAGCGGCGGCCAAGACGTCGGTGATGATGCGTTCCGGCAGACCGTCCTCTATTCGTGCGCCTGCTCTGAGGACCGGCTCAGTAATGATCGCCTGCAGCTCCGGAACGCTCAAGGTCGCGGGCACGTTGACTATCCCTAGTCCGGCAGCCGCCAGCAGTTTCGGGGCCAGGGCGGCCAGCCTTGAGTAGAAGTCATCGCGCATGACCAGCATGACCGTGACGGAAAGCGTCCTGTCGCACAGCGCCAGGAACTGCTCCGTCGCTGCTGCGCACCGGTCTCCCGGCGAGCTGTGCGCCTCGGGGGACTGCTGGGTGAGAAGTTCCTCGAACTGGTCGAGGATCACCAGCAGGCGGTCGTGGTCCGGCTCGCGGGACAAGCGGCGTTCCGCAGCGGCGCAGAGGCCGTCGGCTTCAGCACCGGGCAATCCAGCCCGCTGCAGCTCTGCGTCGATATCCGTGCCTGGACGAGCGACAAGAGGCAGCCAGCGGTCGCTGCCGGGCAGCCGTCCTGCGGCCAGGGCCGGCAGGACACCGGCCTGCACCAGAGAGGACTTCCCGGCGCCCGAGGGCCCCAGCACCAACAGCAGCCGCTGCTGGCCACCCAGCGCGGCCAGCACACTCTCCACGGCGGCGTCCCGGCCGTGGAACCACTCGGCTTGCTCCTCGGTGAAGGGTTCCAGCCCCTGATAGGGACGCACCTGGCTCTCGTTGAGTTGCGGCCGGGCTCGCCGGAGCACCTCCATGGGGGTGCAATAGGCAATGCCCAGCCCCTTGAGGTGACTATCGGGGGACGTGATCGAGGTGACCATGCCGATCACCAGACCGGTCACCTCATCCACGACCGGCCCGCCGCTGAACCCGGTGGTCAGATCGTTGGCCCCCGTCAACTGCAGCAGCGGACCCACACCGCCGCCGCCCTGCAGGAGGTTGCCGACAGTTCCATAACCGAAGTGACCGCCCTGAGGAGCCTGAGAGGGAAACCCGAAGGAGGCCACCCGATGACCTCTGCCCCCTGCACTCGACCCCAAAGGCAGCTCACGGGCACCTGCTGGGATGCTCTCCAGCCGAACGAAGGCGACATCTTCCCCTTCCGGCGCCCGCCATTGCTCAGCAACGACAGACCCCGACACGCGCGATGCCTCTGGCAACTGGGGGAAGCCGACCTCGACCTTGCTCTCCGGCCCGTGCCCGGCAGCGGCCACCACATGTGCACAGGTAACGAGGATCCCCTCCCCGACCAGAAACCCCGCACCGGCCACACCGCCGTCATCGCCGAAAATCTGCGCGACAGCAGTGGAAAACGCGCTCCCGCGGGGGCCGCTACTGGCACGCCCCTCGCTCCCATTGCCCGCATCTAACGGGGGCCTCTCCGAGTCCTTCATCCCCCGAGCCTCACTGCGCGCCGTCTGCGGCCTCGCCGTTCTTCCACAGCAGGCGAACCCTCAGATGGACGGCAACGTCGCCCTTGGCGATCACGGCCCCAGCCTTCGCGGAAACGTTGACCCCGAACTCCACCTCAACCTCATCCGGGCCGGCCTGCCGCAACTCCTGCAGCACCGTACGGGCCGTCTCCCGTACCGGAGCCAACGACTCCCGCAAGGATCGCGGCAACTCTTGAATCGCGTCCGTGACTCGCCCGGCCTTCACTGGCCCGCCGAACTCCGGCGCGGCTTCGAACAGAATCGCGCCGCCCCCCTCAAGCGGAACACGTGCCAAGCTGTCCATCAATTCCCCCTTCGAAAACATCAGTTTGCATCGCAGACGCAGGACTGGACAACCAGTCGTCGTTCGTCGCGCGGACCGTTGCGGTTTTAGGCCACTGTGAGGATCCGGTGCTGACCGTGGGCGGCCAGCGGGCGGGCGTCGTGGATGCTGGTGACCCAGGTGACGGCGGCGTACCGGCCGGGGGAAAGGGGAGGGGTGAGGAGCGCGCCCCGGCCCGGGGAGAGAGGCGGGGTGCCCAGCCAGCGGGTGATGTCGAAGGGCGGCACGGGCAGGGTGCGGTCGAAGAACGCTTGGATGTCGTCCTCGGTGACCGCGTCGTCGGTGATGGGGTAGAGAACCAGCTCGTCGACCTGGTCCCGCATGCGATTGACGTAGTGGAGCGGGTGACCGGGCTTGAGTCGCCCGCGCAGCTCGAACCGGGGCCCCACACCGGGGACTTCTCGGGCTGTGACCACGGCGCTGGGCGGACCGCTCGGCGTCTGCTCGGGCCGCTGGTGGACCGTAAGCGTGCGGACGTACTCCTGGCCCGGCGCGGGGTTGCGGCCCCGGCCCCCCTCGAAGTCCAGGAACTCCAGGATCAGATAGCGGCCGGGTTCCAGCTCGACGGTGAAGCCGGTTTCCGTGCCGATATGGGTGAAGCCGCCGCCGTACAGCTCGGCGGCGGCCATCAGGGCCTTGGCCGCCTCGACGTTCTCCGCGCCCTCGGTGGCGAAGACGCGCCGCAGCCGGGTACCGAATTCCGCCTTGCTCACGCCACGCCGAAGCCGGGCGAGGCCAACGGCGCCGGTCAGCCTGCTGGTGGTGCGTAATCGGAAGGAGACGGCTCCCGCGCCGGCTGTCGAGGGAGCCGAAAAGCCATCCTCTCCGGTGACGATGTCCAGCGGCGGAGTGTGTGGGCCGCGGGCTGCGCGTGCTTGTGCCGCGCGGCCCATGAATGCCGCCGTACCCAGTGCAGTCAGGCCCACGAGGGCGCCGCGTCTACTGAACCCAGCCATAGATTGTCCTCTTTGAGTATGTTTTGCTGTCGCTGTGTTGCCAGGCGTCTTCCGGGGCGGCAGCGGGCGGAAGACGAGGTCGACGCCGGTGACCTTCACCTGGCCCGCCCGCGTACGCTGACGGGCGTGCGCGGGTGGTGGCCATCTTGGTGAGGTGGTATCGGGCTCAGCAGCCCTTCACCTTGTTGACCTTGGTGGGGTAGGTGCACCACAGTTGCCGCGTGCCGCCTTTGCTGATCTTCCGGCGCCGCTCGGTTGTTCAGTTCTTCGCGGGCGCGGTGATGCCCGCGTACTTCGTAGTGTTGCCCTTGTAGGCCAAGGCGCCGAAGTTGATTGTCCGGTTCTCTTTCATCTGCTTGGAGGATCCGCAGACTGTCCAGCCCGCGGCCTTGCCCTTGTGATCCCTGCAGTCAAAGACGGTTTGTGTGTTGCCGCTGTACATGGCGCGCATTCTGATGTGCATTCCGCCGGTCCTGGACCCAGAACTTGTCGCCCTTCGGCTGGAAACACGCGTTGCCGAGGGTCGGCGTACCGCCGCGCCCGCGCACGAAGGTGCAGCCCAGCTTCCCTGCTGGGCTTACCGGCGACGTTCTTGGCCTTCTTGCTATGCCAGCGCGCTTGAATGCGAGCGTCTCCAGCGTGCCGCACCGTGGCCGGGGAAGCGGAGGCGGTGGCTGCAACGGTGCCGTGGTTGTTGGCCAGAGCAGGGGTCCCGGCGCCACCCAGCATGCCTACAGCTAGCGCGCATGCGGCAAGGACTCGCTTGGAACGGGTCATTGCGACTCCTTCGAACTGTGGGTGGGAATGTCCGGGCTGCGGGTCGTCACGCCCCCCGTCGTAACGAACCGCAGCCCGGACATCACCGAGTTCACTCCCCCCGGAGTTGTTTGGCAGCCCGTCTGAGCTGGTCTGATCAATCCGGCCGTGCTCGGCCCTTCGTGGTCGGCGTCATTGCCGTGGCCGTGAGGCGATCTTTAGGGTGCTTGGAGGGGCAGGTGGGCTGTGCCGGGGAGGGGCGGGGCGAGTGGGGCGTCCGGAGAAGCCGATCGATCCGCAGGACGGGCCCGTCGCGCGGTTCGCCTACGAGTTACGCAAGCTCCGCGACGAGGCAAGTGCTCCCGGCTATCGGAGCATGGCTCGTCGTGCGCGATATTCGGCTGCGACGTTGTCGCAAGCCGCGGGAGGCGAGCGGCTGCCGACCCTGCCGGTCGCCCTGGCCTACGTGCAGGCCTGCAACGGAGACGCGGACGAGTGGCGGCACCGGTGGGAGCAGGCGAACGCGGAGACCACGGCGGTGCCGCGCCCGCCCGAGGAGGACGACGAGCCCCCGTATCGGGGGCTGGAGCGCTTCGAGCCGGGTGATGCGGAGCTGTTCTTCGGCCGCGAGGAGACCACCGCACAGCTGGAGGAGATGGCTCGCCGGCATCGGCTGAGCGTGGTGGTGGGAGCCTCGGGCAGCGGCAAGTCCTCCCTGCTGCGCGCCGGCCTCATCCCGCAGCTCCGCCGTCCCGAACAGGACCCGGACGAGAGGCCGGCCGCGGTACTGGTCCTCACCCCCGGCGCCCAGCCGATGGACCGTCTCGATCTGCTGACACCGGCCAAGGGCCGGGGAGATACCTGGGTACTGGTGGACCAGTTCGAAGAGGTGTTCACCCTCTGCACCTCTCCCGACGACCGTGCGGCCTTCCTGGAGCGCTTACTGGCTGCCCGAGAGCCAGGAAGCCGGTTACGGGTGGTGCTCGCGCTGCGAGCCGACTTCTTCGTCCGGTGCACCGAGAACCACGCTCTGGCAGCCGCGATCAACGACGCCACCCTCCTGGTCGGCCCGATGGCCACCGCGCAGCTCCGTGCGGCCATCGTGCGCCCGGCACAGGCGCGCGGGCTGAACGTGGAACGCGACCTGACCGCCCGCCTCCTCCAAGAGGTCACGGACGAACCCGGCGCGCTGCCGCTGATGTCCCACGCACTGCTGGAGACCTGGCGCCGACGACGCGGCCACATCCTCACCCAGGACGCTTACCAGGCAGCCGGCGGCCTACACGGCGCCATCGCCCGCACCGCCGAGGACGCCTACCACCAGCTCACCCCCTCCCAGACCACCCTCGCCCGACGCATCCTGCTACGCCTGATCGCCCCCGGCGACGGCACCGAGGACACCCACCGCCCCACCCCCCGTGCCGAATTCGCGGCCGCCGACCCGGGCATTACAGCCGACACCGACGCCGTCCTGGATCGGCTGGCCCGCGCTCGCCTGCTCACCGTCGACGAGGGCACTGTCTTCCTCGCCCACGAGAAGCTGATTACTGCCTGGCCCCGCCTGCAGGGCTGGATCAACGAAGAGCGCGACCGCATCCGCCTGCACCGCCAGCTCACTCATGACGCCCTCGCCTGGCGCGATCTCGAACACGACGCGGGGGCCCTCTACCGCGGTTCGCGCCTGGTTCAGGCCGATGAAGCCTTCACCGACCACTCGCCGGAGGTGCTCAACCCGCTGGAAGCCGCTTTCCTCGACACCTCGGTCGCCGCCGGACGCCGTCACGAGCGTCGTACCCGCCGCACGTTGATCACCCTCTCCACCCTCCTGTGTCTCGCCCTCCTCGCCGCATTGGTGGCCTACCAGCAGCGCAACGACGCCGAGCAACAGCGACGACTGGCTGTCTCCCGCGAACTTGCCGCCCGCGCAGGCCAGCTGAGCGAACAACACCCCGAGGCGGCCATGGTCATCGCACTGCGGGGATACCGGCAGGCGTCCACTACGGATGCGCGCAGCAGTCTGCTCAGCTCCTACGCCCGCTTTTACGCCAACCAGTTCACCGGGCACACCAAGACAGTGGAAGGGATGGCCTTTGCACCAAACGGCCGCACCCTGGCCACAGCGAGCATGGACCACAGCGTGAAGCTGTGGGATACAGAGTCCCACCATCTTCTGGCGACCTTGACCGGCCACACCGACATCGTCAACGCGGTGGCGTTCTCTCCCGATGGCCGCACTCTGGCCACCGCGAGCAACGACCGTAGCGTGAAGCTGTGGGACACCCGCTCCCACCGTCTTCTGGCGACCTTGACCGGCCACACGAACACGGTCGAAGGAGTTGCGTTCTCGCCGGACGGCCGCACCCTGGCCAGCGCGAGCAGCGATCGCACGGTGAGACTGTGGGATGCACGCACGCACCGGCAACGCGCTCTCCTGACCGGACACACCGATTCGGTGATGGGCCTGGCGTTCTCGCCCAACGGGCGCATGCTGGCCAGCGCGGGCGGCGGGCGCACGACCCGCCTATGGGATGTGTCCTCCCACAAGACCCTCGGTGTCTTGGCTGGCCGTACCGGCGCCGTCAACGCGGTGGCGTTCTCTCCCGATGGCCGCACTCTGGCCACCGCGAGCAACGACCGTAGCGTGAAGCTGTGGGACACCCGCTCCCACCGTCTTCTGGCGACCTTGACCGGCCACACGAACGCGGTCGAAGGAGTTGCGTTCTCGCCGGATGGCCGCACCCTGGCCACCGCAAGCATGGACGGCACCGTCCGTCTGTGGCGCCCGCAGACGCGCGAGCCCTTGGCCACGCTGAATGAAAAGCCGCCCGTCATGGCAGTGGCGTTCTCCCCCGACGGACGTACCCTTGCCTCCACAGGCAAAGAGTCCACCGCCCGCCTGTGGAACGTGGCCTCACGCCGACCGGTCGCCACATTGAGCGGACGCTCCGGCGCCATGACATCACAGGCGACCTTCGTGGACCGCCACGCCTTCCTCAGAGTCGACTACGACGTCTCGGCGACCAGCTGGTCCACGGCGAGGCCGCGCACCCGCCCGGCACCCATCCGCGCCCCGAAGCCCTTCGTCACATTTGTGGCCAGCAGCGACAGCACGGCTGTCG
>NZ_JAGGLR010000060.1 GCF_017874715.1 Streptomyces iranensis
GGAGCGGCGCGGGGAGCGACCGCGCCCGCTCGTAGGCGCTCAGGCTGAGCCCCGAGACCTCCTCGACAGCACGCGATATCTCACTGGGGGTCATGTAAATGTCGCCGTTGTAGCCGAATCGCCGCAGCTCCGGCAGGACCAGCGCGACGTCCAGCCGGCCTTCGTCGGTGTCCAACTCGTAGTCGTCGGTGCCGATCGCGCCCCTCTGGGCGACGGCAGTGCCCTGGGATGTGCGCCCGGTGAGTATGGCCGTCCAGTATTCGCGGGCGGTCACATAGCCATTGGCGGTGTCGAAGAACCCCGCGTCGAACGGCTTGTCCGGCGTCGCTCTCGCCCGATGGAACTCCAGCAGTTCGGAGAGATGGTGGACGAGCATTCCCGTGAGCTCGTCGTAGCGCTCGTTGAGGAACGTCCGGGTGCGCGGCCGCAGGGTCCGCCGGACGCGGTCCATCGGATGCCGGGACGCCACCAGCAGAAGGTTCTTGGTCAGGAGATTCTCGCCGCCTGGCCGATCCGCGAGCTGGCTGCGGATCGGCCAGGCCGCGGCGTGCTGAGACCCCCACCATCCGTAGCCGAAGACCTCGTCGACGTCCGGAATGGCCGCCAGGAACGGAACAAGAACATTCTCCGCGCCGTCATGACCGAGGAGACGGTTCACGAACGCCGTGGCGGTCTTCTGCCCGAAGAACCGCATCGAGACCGTCACGGCCTCAAGTACGTGATCGGTCGCCCGATCCACGGCGAGGTCCTGGAGCGCCCCGAGGCCGAGGGTGACGGTCCCAGAGGTGAGGTGGAAGTAGGAGCTGTCGCTTGAGTCCACGACGGCCAGTCCGACCAGCGTCCGCTCGCCCCACTCGGTGGGCCTCCAGTCGCCGAGGGTCTCCAGCAGTTCGGAAAGCGGGACCGGGACCCCCCGTTCATCCGGGATCGCCAGCGCAGCCCGAATCCGGTTCAGCTGCCTCAGCGCCTCCTGACGGGGCCACCTTCGCTCCCCCGGAAGCGAAGCCATCGGGTCGTCCATGACGATCTCGGCGATGCAGTAGCCATTCGGCTTGGGCGCCTGCTCCCCCGGTGCCACCCGCGGCTTCGAGCGGTGGAGCCGTCCGTCGGCGGTTACCCAGTATGGGCGAGCGTCCGTGACGATCTTGAAGCCGGGACCATGAGCCAGATCCAGCTTCATTGGGCTACCGGTCAGCCCCTGGATGAGAAGGGGCCGATCCTCCTCGACCTCCAGGCCGGTGGCACCGTAACGGCGGCCGGTCGCCGCGTCGAGCTGCGCGTGGGCCGGGGAAGCCGACTGCATCAACGCCGGCAGCGCGTGCGTGACCCGCCCGTCGAGGTCGATCACCACCGCATGCGCATCCGACGGCGCGACCTCCGGGGGGAACCCCGAGATCCGGCGGCCGGCACCCTCCGACACATCCACCCACACCACTCCACGGCCCTCGCCCTCGCCGAGGTTGTACGCCGCGAAGGCATGGCCCAGCCGCTCCGCGAAGGCATGGCCCGGCTGCCGACCCTGACGCCGCGCCAGGACGAACGCCGCCGCGCCCGCCCCGGCCTCGGCGACCGCCTTCTCCACCCCCTCCCACGACCGCACCCCACGCCAACCGGGGCCCGCCGCCAAAGAGGACACCACCGAGTTCCCACTCACCGCCGAGTCATCCAGCGCACGCGACCGCACCGAACCGGCCTCCGCCGGACCGGCCTCTTCCGGATCGGCCTCCATCCCCGCCGGGCGCACCCCCTGCGGGTACAGCTCCTCCCGTAGCGACCTCAACAGGACCAGACACCGCTCCTCCGACATCCCCTCTGCCGGCCCCTCACCCGCCACACGGTCCACCCGCTCCGTCAGCTCCACACGGCTCAGCACCGAAAGGGGCTCACGAGGACCGACAGCACGATGCCGCCGACGGCCGGCCGACGTGCCACCGGACACCGCGTCCGGCGCCGGAGCCGTACCGGCATCGACAACACCCTTGCTGACACCTCCCCCGAACGGCGGGCGGCCGTCCAGCGGGCGGACGTCGGCGGGCACGGTCGGCCGCGGCCCGTCGGCCTCGGTCGGCTCCGTGTCCCGCACCGTTCCGGCCGTGTGCGTCGACGGCTCGTCCCGCGGTGGCGTGACCACGGTCTCCGGCGGCGGGGACGTCGTCTCGCCCTCCGGAGACGTCACGGACACCGAAGGAACCGGCATCTCGGACGCCCAGCCGTGCAGCGGCCCGGGAGTGAAGGGCAAGTGGACCGGGCCGGTGACCGTGCGCAGGACCATGTCGACGGGGCGCCGCGCCCGGTCGGTGGCGCGGACCGCCGCGTCCAGGGCGAGCCGGATGTCGGCGGGGAGCGTGACCCCGAGGGTGTTCAGGGCCGCGTCGGGCGTGACGCCGTCCTTCACGGCCTGGCCGACGGCGTCCAGCGTCCGCCGGGTGTCCCGCCCGACCTCGCCCGCGTCCAGCCACACCTGCGCCCGCGCGTCCTCCTCGGCGAACCCCTCGGCGAGCCGGTCGCCGAACTCCTCGGGGCGCAGCGCCCGCCAGTCGGCCGGCCCGTGCCCGGCGAGGACGGCCGGGGCGTCGTAGACCTGCGGGGAGGGCCGGGCCGGGGCGATGCCGAGGCCGAGTACGTCCTCCAGGGCGGCGCGCGTCACCAGGTTGCCGATCACCCAGCGGGTGCCCTTCGGGCCGCTGACCTCCAGAACGGTGTGGGCGGTGAGCACGAATCCGAGCTCACCGCTGTCGTCCGGCTCGCCGTCGGCGTTCTCCGAGACCGGTACGCCGTGCTTGATGATCGAGCGGCTGTAACTCATGCTCCCGGAGCTCTGGCCCTGGGAGGTGCTCGCTCCCGCCAAGGGGGACGTGCCGCCGAGCGTGTGGGTGTTGTTGCCGGTCAGCCCGCCCTTCAGCGGGCTGGTCAGGGAGGAGGTGTGGGTCCGGCTGCTCGAGCCGCCGGCGTTGTGGACGGTGGTGCTCACCTGCTGGGACTGCACCTCCCTGCTGAAGCTCTCCAACTGCGGCCCGTACAGCGCGACCCCGATCCGCGCGGAGCCGCCGGAGGGCTCCTTGCCGGTGAACCGGGAGGCCTGTGCGGGTGTCAGGGCGACCTTGCGCCGCCGGATGAGGTCACCGACGCGGCGCATGGTGGCCTCGGCGGACTCCGAGGTCTTCGGAAGGCCGTCGCCGCGCAGATCCGGGTCGACCTCCCGCAGCGCGTCGGCGAGTTCGTCCGCCGCGTCGAAGTCGTACACGGCGAGCGGCTGGGTCGGGGTCCAGCGCGCGGTGTCGGTCAGCCGGCCCCGTTCCGGATCGGTGCCCGCTTCGGTGCTCGGGGCGGGAGCGGGAGCGGAGGCGGGAGCGGCCAACCGGGGGTCGGACCGATGGACGTCCGGGGTGATCAGGACGGGCGGCGGGGCGGGGAGTTCCGGGGTCCCGTCCTCCCGCCGCGGTGGGGTCTCGCTGCCGGGGAAGCGGAGGGTGACGGTGGCGGGGACGACCGGGCCGGAGGCGGGGGCCTGGGTATTCCGCGTGGGCAGGGCGGCGTCGCGGCCCAGCGCCCGGTCCAGCCAGCGGGTCAGCCCGCTGGTCTCGGCCGCCGACAGCCCACCGCTCAACATCCGCTGCGCCAACTTCCCCACCGAGACGGCCCGGTTGATCAGGAAGCCGGGCGCCGTGTTGTTCAGGCGGACCGAGGTGACCTCTACGCGGTACTCGTACGGCACCCCCGGGAACTCCGCGACGTTCCGGAAGGTGCGCGGCCAATTCTGGTCGTACCAGGTGGTGGAGAAGGAGTCGCCGAGGGTGCCGACGGAGGAGAAGAAGGCCGAGAGCCCGCCGCTGCCGGTCCGGCCCGTCCCCGGCAGGTTGACGTCACCCGTCCCGCCCAAGCTGAGGTCGAATCCGGTACTCCGGGAGGCGGTGTGGGTGATCGTGCCGGCCGCGGAGTTGAGGTTCTCCAGGCCCGAGTACGCCAGCAGCGTGCCGCGCAGCGCCGCCAGGTCGGTGCCCGGGGCCGGGCGGGCGTTGAGCGCCACCTCCACCAGGTACAGAGCACCGTCGCGCCCCCGGTACGGGAAGTGGAAGCGGTGCCAGTGGCGGGCGCCACTGGCCACCAGTGACCGCAGACCGTTCGCGGCGCCGATGTCCGCGATACGCGAGGCGAGCCCGCGGACGTGGGAGCCGCTGCCCGGGGTGAGGGAACCGGGTGCCTCCCGCCGCACGGCGCCGCGGATGGCCTGGACGACCTCGTCCAGCGAGCCGGTCGGCAGGGCCTCGGGCACCGAGGCGTAACCCAGCGAACGGCCACCGGAACGCGCGAAGTGCCTCGCCATGAACCGGTCCATGGGCGGTGGGGGTGACGGCTCGAGGCCGGCCGGCCGGGCAAGCTGCGGATTCTGCCTGACGCGGTGTTCGGGTACCCAGAAGGCCACCCCGCCGGGCACGGTCACGGCGTAGGCCACCGAGCTGTGCGGGCCGATACCGAAGGCGTTCGCGACCGCGTTGTTGAGGCCCTTGTCCAGGTGGATGAGGTACGTGGCATGGGCCCGGAACCGGTGCAGCGGGTTCCCGGCATGCGGTTCGATGGTGATGCGGTTGGTGAAGGTGCCGCTGGTCTCGGTCTTGCTGCGCCCCGTCGCGATGTTCCGGCCACCGCTGCCGGAGACGCTGCCGGGGTTTTTTTCGCCGGTGTGCAAGCCGGTCAGGCTGGTGCCCAGCGCTCCGGAGAGGTCCTCGAAGGTGCCGTGCGAGGCGGATTGGGTGGTGGTGAGTTGGTTCTCCGCCCATGTGGAGGCGTCCGGGTCGTTATCGGGGTTGAATCCCGTCCCCTCGTACACCACGTCGTGCAGGAAGCCGATCATATTGCCCTGAGCGTCGGTGCCCACCACGTCGCCCGCGGCATCGGCCTCGAAGACCAATCCGCTGCCGAAGATCTGGGGCGCGCGGGAGAGCAGGTAGGTCGACGACAGCGATACCCGCATCACCTGCTGGACCGGGCTCTCGGTGTTCGTGATGGGCGCGCCGACGATCCTGTCCCTCAGCATCCGCGCGGGCACGCCGAAGGCGGTGACGGCCGAGGGCAGCGCGTCGAGGAGGTTGGAACCCGCCGCGTCGGCCCACTGACGGATCCGGGCGAACGCGCTGGGCTCCGAGGCCGAGCGCGGCGCGTCGAGGAAGGTGGGCTCCGCCGGGTTGGCGCCCTTGAACAGCTGCCGGAACGCCCCGGTCAGCGCGGCGGTGCCGATCGCGAGGTTGACGTGGGCGGAGGCGGGGAGCAACACCACGTCCTGCGGGCGGGAGCCGTCGGCGTCCGGTGTCATCCGCGCCTTGCGGAAGTCGTCGTGCGTCGCCCGGCGGATGCTGACCGGGCCCAGCGGGGCGGGAGGGTGGCTGAGGGTGCGGCTCAACGGCACAGCGAGGGTCACGGTGCCGTGCGCCGTGAACGTCGCCAGCGGGGTGCCGCCGTTTTCCGAGAACACCCTCATGACGTGGGTGACCTGGTTGTCGAAGATCCCGAGCCCGGGTTGGGCGAAGATGAGGGCGTGGACCTCGTATCCGGAGGAAGACGCGGCGGAGCGGCCTTTTTCCCCCGTGACGGAGGCGGTGTAGGGGATGCCGCCCTCCAGGGTCCAATCGCCGTTGTCCGAAACCGGGCCGCCGACCCCGGCGGAGACGCCGACGAACCCCGAGTGGCTGGAGCTGCGGGACTCGCCGCCCGGGACGCCCATGCCGTTGACGTTCATCAACGACCAGCCCGGCAGGTTCTTGCGGTGGTGGGGGTAGGTGCCGTCCCTCTGCTCCACGGACGTGTCGAAGCCGATCCGCCAGACGCCGTGTCGGAGGGGCAGGCTGAAGTAGCGCGGCTGGTCGCCGTCCGCTCTCTGGTCGAGCCCACCGGTCTCGCCGATCTGGGAGCGCCAGATGGTGAGCTTACGGGCGTTTTCGAGCTGCGCTTCGACGATATCGTCGCTCAGCCAGTCGCGACGCCGGTGCTCGGTGGGCGGCAGGAAGCCGAGTCGGCGCCCCAGGGTCTCCAACTGGTCGTACAGCTCCTCGGCGCCGGTGACCTTCAGCGGGGTGACGTCGACCCCCAAGGACTTCATGCTCGCCAGCTCCGGCGGAAGGTGGCGTTCCGCGCCGGGCGGCACCGGGACACCGTTCACATCGGCCAGGGTGGGCACCCGCATGGACTGCTCCCAGGGCCTGTGCAGGGTGAAGGGGTCGGTCGTGCCGCCCCCGGCGCGCACGAACTCGACGACGTAGCTGATGTCCGCGTTCGTCAGGAGACCGGGGTTTGCGCTGATCAGGCCGCGCCAGTCGTACGCCGTGCCGCCGGAGTTGAACACGACGGACCGCTGGTGCTCATAGCCCCCGCCGAAGACGAATTTCCCGGCCGGGCTCGGGGCGCCCTGGAAGGTGGGGGTGACGCCGAACTCCCCCTTTACGGCGTTGAGGATCGACAGCCCGGTCTCGACGCCGACCGTGTGCAGCAGGTCGGATTCCAGGACCGGTGTGCCGTTGGTCTTCGCCAGCCAGTCGGGGTCCAGGGCGTTGAGCCGCGCGGAGACCTTCAGGAAGCCCAGCGGCTCACCGCTGTGGTCACGGAGGACGGGCGAGACGTAAGCGTCGGCCAGCATCAGCCGCAGGCCGCGCTGGTTGTTCTCGGTGAGGAACACGCGCAGTTTGTCGACGGATTCGCCCGACATCCGGCGCAGGTGGGGGCGTAGTTCGGGCGCCGCGAGGATCGCGTCGAGCAGGGCGGACGGGTCGTAGATGGTGTCGACCCGGTGGAGCCAGAGCTCGTCGGTGAGGGTCCGCACGTCGGCGGGGAGGTCCTGCGGGGCCACCGGGCCGTACGGGCGCTCCGGCGGGTTCTGCGTGAGGTAGTCCGGGAACCACGCCATGAGCCGGCCGGGCGCGGGTGCGGCGGCGCTCCAGGCGTCGTCGCGCCGGGACGGCGTGGCCGTGGTGGTGGCCGTGGTGGTAGCCGTGGTGGACGCGGCCGTGAACTGAAACGCCATCCGGTAGTCGTAGGCATGTGAGCGCTCCGCGGAGAACGGCAGCGCGGTCATCACGGTGTGGCCCTCTGGCATGTCCACGTGGATGGCTTGCTGGTTGTGGGTCGGCGTCACCTTCGGGGTGATGGTCACCGAGGCCACCGCGGGGTTCTCCGCGTCCTGGATCGGCGTGGTGTAGCTGTAGGCGAACGGCAGGCTCCGGATGTTTCCGGTGGCGTAGCTGTCGCCCGTGTCGACCCCGGTCCGGTTGCGCTCCTCGACGTACACCCGCCGGCCCTCGGGCGAGTCGTCCGCCATCGTGGGGGCGAGCTGGTGGTCCGAGAGTTCCATACGCACCGACACCTCGTACGTACGGCCCCGGTAGGTGACCGTGCGGACCATCCCCTTGACGCTCGCCAGATACGACTTCGCGTACCGCAGCTCAGCCTCGCTGTACTTGGCGGCGATCTCCTGGTCGAGCGCGACCGTGTCACCCGGGTCCTGCGCCTCCAGGTCGCGGGGCGGGGCCTCGACGTGGGCTCGGGCCCGTACGGTCTGACCGAGCTGGGAGTGCAGCCAGGTGATGGTGTCCTCAGGGAACGTGACGGGCACCGATCCCTGCAGCCCGCGGTAACCGTGGCCGAAGTCGGTGACGAGGCGGGAGAGGCCGGGGTCGGCGGGGGCGGGGTTCTGGTCCGGCTCCGCGCCGGACTCCTGGTCCGAGTCCGGCTCCGACGCCGACTCCTGGTCCGAGTCCGGCTCCCCCTCTCCCGGGACGTCCTCCATCTCGGCGTCCGAGTCCGAATTCGACTCCGAACTCTCCGACTCCGACGACGTGTCGGCTTCCTGCATCTCGACGTCGGACGAGGACACGGCGGCCGACGACACCGCCGGGCGGGGGCGGGGCGCGAACGGGCCGGCCTCGGTCCACCGGGGGCGCAGGCCCAGCTCCCGGCGCCGGGTGTCGGCCAGTTCGACGGCCGAGCGGGCGTCCGGGCCGTGGGCGAGCAGATGCTCGGCGACGTCCCGGACCGCCGCCCGGAACGCGTCCCCGGCGTACCGGACATCGGTCCGGGCCGCGTCCGGCCCGGTGGGCAGCACCAGGAAGGCGGCGAGGTCCCAGGCCGCCGCGGCGTCCCACGCCGTGGTCTCCCGCGCCGCCGCGTCGTCCCCGGGCTCCGTGTCACCGTCCGGCGGGGCCGCGCCCTCGCGCGCCGCGGTGTCCGCCGCGAACGCGTCGAACGCCGACCGCCACAGCCGCCGCGCCACCGCGGCCGCGACCGTGTCGATGCCGTCCGGCCCCGGCCCGGGTCGGCCCAGCAGCAGCCGCACCTGGACCAGTGGGGCCAGATCCCGCGCCGGGAACCGGCCGACGCCCAGCTCGACCTGGACCCGCTGGCTCGGCGTCAGGGCGACGCCGAGGCCTTGGAGCTGGTCCGCCGTCACCTGTGTGTCGGGGGCGAGCCGGGGCGCGCCGGAGGTCAGGTCCGTCTCCTCCACCTGGCCCGCGAGCCAGTCCCGCCGGTCGTCGTCCAGCGCGGGGGCCGGGGCGGTGTCCCCGAGCCTGCCGGCGGCGGCCAGCCGGGTGGGCGGCACGCCGAGGGAGTACAGCCGCGCCGTGGCGTCCTCCAGCCGCTCCAGGGCCTCCTGGAGCCGGGCCGCGGCGGCCGGGCCGGTCCCGGCGGTCCCGACGGCCTCGGTCACGCCCCGCCGTGCCCGGTCGTGCTCGTCCCAGGTGAGCGCGAGGGTCTCGGCTTCCTGGCGGGCGTCGCCCCGAGGCGACCCGGACGGCGCGTCGGCGGTCTCCACCGTGGACGGCGCGTCGGCCGTCTCCACCGTGGACGGGGTGCCGGTGGTCTCCGCCGTAGACGGCGCGTCGGCCGTCTCCACCGTGGACGGGGTGCCGGT
>NZ_JAGGLR010000061.1 GCF_017874715.1 Streptomyces iranensis
GGGACGTCTGGTCCGTCAGTGGAACCGTGGGTGTCGGAGATCTGCCGGACCATCCCGGCTGGCTGGGGATCGCCATCGACGTGTCCGAGCATCTGAGTATCGTCGGGGACTGGCTGCTCAGCGATCCCACCATGCCGCCCGGGCCGGAGGACGGGGGCGAGGAGTGGGAACAGCAGGTGGTCTCCTTTCCCGTCGCCGGCCGGGACCACCGCGCCACCGGACATCTGTCCGTCAGGCTCGACGAGGACCCCGCGACCCTGCGCCTGAGGACCCTCATGGCGCGGGAACTGGCGAAGGCGACGCACTTCGTCCACTACGACCCCACGACCGACACCGTCAGCGCGCCGGTCGAGGTCCCCTGGCGGGTGGACGATCCTGACGCCGACCCGTTCTTCGAGATCAAGCACGGCTGGCCCGGTTTGGCCGTGTGGGGGACGACCGGCGGTTCGCGGGTCGTCTCGGCCGAGCAGTCCTCCGGGGCGCTGCGGCGGCGGCGGAGCTGGCAGGCCAAGCCTGCCGGGACCTCCACGGTGAAACTCTTGTGCTTCGCCGCCGAGCAGCCCGGCCGCGTGCCCCGTCTCGGCCCGTTCAGTCCGCCGCCGTACGTCCCCGACCCGCTCGGCGTCGTCTCCAAGGCCCAGAAGTTCGCCAACGACGCGCAACGGGACCGGGACAAGCGCGTGATCGTGTACGCCACCCAGCGCCCGATCATGAACCGCGTCGTCACGCCGGACGGGGCATTTTTCGCCGTGTCCAACGAGGTCAGCGGGACCAAGTTCGGCATCGAGCGGGTGCTCCGCGAGCCGGAGGGGGCCAAGCTGGACGAGCGGGCCCGCATGGCCGGACTGCACAGCGATCGCGATCCGGGCCCGGTCCCGGACCACATCCGCGAACGGACCCTGCGCCTGGTCCGGATGGTGGGCCGCCAGTTCGGCGCGACGATCGAGCGGGACCCCGCCTACCCCGTGCTGCTGGGGGGCGCGGGCGCGCTGGACCGGATGCTGCGCAACGACCGCGCGCTGGACCTCGTCCCCCTGTTCACCCTGGACCTGTTCGAGCGGGTGGCACGGGCCGACCACAAGAAGCACGCCCCGGCCACCCCGCTGGACCAGAAGCACGCCCCGGACACCCCGCTGAGCCCGAGGGACAAGGCGCAGGTGCTGTACCGGGCCGGGCAGCAGATTTCCAAGGACCCGAGAACCAAGCTCTCCGACTACGTCGACCCCCGTTCGCTGCGGATCATTCTCAGCGTCCTGCAGGAGACCATGAGCGGTCCCGGCGTGGACGGCCGGGCCATCGAGTTCCTGGGCCTGCCCGCGGACGCGTCGGTCGGCGCCGCTGAGCGGTCGCAGTTGCTGTGGAACGACGTCAGAGGCCGTGAGCTGATCGACAACTTGCGCGACAATGGCGGCGATCAGAAGATCGGCGAGGAGGCCGCCAAGATCCTGCACCTCGACGCCCCCGACCCCGCCCAGCAGATTCCCATGCTCGATCTCGTACGGCGCGCGCTGGCCCAGGGCCGCGGCCCGGTGCGCATTGAACTGGCGGAGTACCACCTGGAGACCAGCGGCGGGGCGTTCGCGCCCAACACGATGATCCGTGCCAAGGACGGTTCGATCATCGGCCGGGACCACACCGGACAGCCGGCCGACACCGTCGACCTGGACTGGACGAAGCTCACCCTGCTGCGGCGCGCGCCAGACGGGACCCTGGTGGCCGATTCCACGGTCTGGGCCCCCTGGTTCGACCCGCAGTGGCCGGTCGTGCCGTGGTTGTACCGGGCGGACCGCCGTGACGACACCCGGGTCGAGGTGGGCGGACTCGCGGCGCCGCACGACGAGATCGGCGAGCTGATGTACCGCGACCCCGCGGCCGCCCAACTCCCGCTGCCGAGCACGGCCGTCCTCATGGTTCCCCGCTCGCGTCCCCGCCCCGGCGATCTGATGGTGGGCAGCCTGCCGGGCCAGGGCGCGCTGCGCTCGGGCCGCTCCATGTGGGCCGCGTACGGCACGCCCGTCTTCTTCACCGACCCGGCGACGGGGAAGACCACCATCGCCCTGGAGCCGGACCCGGGCGGCAACCCGCTGACCGCCGAGGACTTCACCCTCATACAGCGGAAGGCGCCCCCCGGCTACGTCGCCCTCCAGGCGCCATCCACCACCGTGCTCGGTACCACCGTCCCCGCCACGCCGGTCACGCCCGCGCCCGACCCGGTGGCCACGTTCGGGGTGCACGGGCCGTCGACGCACACGGCTGGAACGGTGCGGGACACGGAGCCGCCCGAGGCCGACGGACCGCGGCCGGCATCCGGGGGCGTGGCTGAGCCGCGGTCGCGTTCGTCGCGGCCTTCCCACAGTTCGCACGGGGCCGGTCCGTCGAGGCGCTCTGGTGGTTTGCCTGGTGGGTCGTCGGATACCGGGGTGGATCCGCTGGTGGAGCATTGGCCGTTGGGGCGTGGGGTGACGGTTGCGGAGCCGTGGACGGGTGATGTCGCCCGGGTCACGGTTGGCAAGGCGCCCAGGACCGGTGGCGTCAGGGAGGTTCCCGTTGGGCGGGTGCCCAGGAATGCCGGTAAGAATCCGGGGGTGTTCCGTTGGACGCGGGTGTTGGAGTCCTCCTCCAGGCCGTTGTCCTATGAGGTCGACGAGGCGGGCTGGGTCACGCTTCCCGGTGGTGAGGAGCTCGGTCCGGAGGGGTGGTGGCGGATCGGTGATGACTTCGTGCACGGGCCCACGGGTGCGGTGCTGTATGGGGACAGTGGGTGGATCGGCCGTGCCCTGAACGCTGAGGCGGTCCTGGAGGCGCACGAGACGCTTCGGTACACGCTCACGGCGGACGCTTCCGGGATGTACCTGGTGCCCACCGACGGTGACGGTGTCAAGGCGGTCCACATTCCGCTGGCGGATCCCGCTTCCTTGTCGGCGCCCGGTGTCGAGCAGGGCCTTGAGCTGACCGCCGTGGGACCGGCCGGCTGGCCGGTGCATGCCTGGATGAGTCCTCAGGGCCCCGAAGCGGACATGATGGCCCCTCCTGCCGGTGCCACGCCCGTGCCGTCGGCCGTGCCCACGGCCCCGTACGACCCGGAGGCGCATTACGCCCAGATCATGCGGGACCTCTACGGCGGGCCGCAGCCGGGCGTGCCGGAGGCGCTGCGGCGGCTGAACGCGCTGCGCGCCGGCGTCCCCGAACTGCGCGGCGGTCCACTGGATCTGGACGCGCTGACGCGGTACGTGCTCAGCCTCCCCGACAACGCCCCCCTCACCTGGGCCGAACGCGCCGATCTGCTCAGGGTGGCGTCGGACCCGGAGGTGGCGAACGCCACGCGTCTCACCGAGTTCGCGGCCTTCTACCTCGGCCTGAAGGGCGCGGTCGGCTCCGGCGTGCACTTCACCACGCCGAACGGCGTGAGGGGCATCGACTGGACCGGCCAGCCGCTGGACATGCCCATCGAACTTGACACCGTGTTCCAGGGTGTCCAGCAGAAGGACGGCCGGCTGGTCCTCGACAAGCCCGATCGCGCCGGATGGTTCGGTGGACCGTGGCCTTTTGTGCTGAGGGCAGAGGGGTCCATGACCAGGGTCACGGTGCGGGGCTACAGCGGGTTCGTGCGTGAGGCGCGCAGGGAGGTCGTGGCCGAACTGCTGGGACGTTCCCAGGTGTTGGGGGCGTTGCCGGGGAACGTTCCGCTGCTGATGCTCGTGTCCTTGGCGGCGGTCGGCGACACACTCCTCCCGCGCGGTGCCGCGTTCACGCTCGGCCGGGACGTCTGGTCCGTCAGTGGAACCGTGGGTGTCGGAGATCTGCCGAACATTCCCGGCTGGCTGGGGATCGCCATCGACGTGTCCGAGCATCTGGGTATCGTCGGGGACTGGCTGCTCAGCGACCCCACCATGCCGCCCGGACCGGAGGACGGGGGCGAGGAGTGGGAACAGCAGGTGGTCTCCTTTCCCGTCGCCGGCCGGGACCACCGCGCCACCGGACATCTGTCCGTCTCGCTCGACGAGGACCCCGCGACCCTGCGCCTGAGGACCCTCATGGCGCGGGATCTGGCGAAGGCGACGCACTTCGTCCACTTCGACCCCACGACCGACACCGTCAGCGCGCCGGTCAAGGTCCCCTGGCCGGTGGGCGGTCCTGGCGCCGGCCCGTTCTTCGAGATCAAGCACGGCGGGCCCGGTTGGGCCGTGTGGGAGACGACCGGCGGGCCGCGGGCCGTCTCGGCCGCGCAGTCCTCCGGGGCGCTGCGGCGGCGGCGGAGCTGGCAGGCCAAGCCTGCCGGGACCTCCACGGTGAAACTCTTGTGCTCCGACGCCGCGCAGCCCGGCAGCGTGCCCCGCTTCGGCCGGTTCAGTCCGCCGTCGTACGTCCCCGACCCGCTCGGCGTCGTCTCCGGGGCCCAGCAGTTCGTCAACGACGCGCAACGGGACCGGGACAAGCTCGAGACCGCGTACGCCACCCAGGGCCGGGTCATGAACCGTGTCGTCACACCGGACGGGGCATTTTTCGCCGTGTCCAACGACGTCAGCGGGACCAAGTTCGGCATCGAGCGGGTGCTCCACGAGCCGGAGGGGGCCAAGCTGGACGAGCGGGCCCGCATGGCCGGACTGCACAGCGATCGCGATCCGGGCCCGGTCCCGGACCACATCCGCGAACGGACCCTGCGCCTGGTCCGGATGGTGGGCCGCCAGTTCGGCGCGACGATCGAGCGGCACGCCGCCTACCCCGTGCTGCTGGGGGGCGCGGGCGCGCTGGACCGGATGCTGCGCAACGACCGCGCGCTGGACCTCGTCCCCCTGTTCACCCTGGACCTGTTCGAGCGGGTGGCACGGGCCGACCACAAGAAGCACGCCCCGGGCACCCCGCTGGACCAGGAGGGCAAGGCGCAGGTGCTGTACCGGGCCTGGCAGCAGATTGCCAAGGTCCCGGGTACCAAGCTCTCCGACTACGTCGACCGCCGTTCGCTGCAGATCATTCTCAGCGTCCTGCGGGAGACCATGAGCGGTTCCGGCGTGGACGGCCGGGCCATCGAGTTTCTGGGCCTGCCCGCGGACGCGCCGGTCGGCGCCGCTGAGCGGTCGCGGTTGCTGTGGAACGACGTCAGCGGCCGTGAGCTGATCGCCAACTTCCGTGCCATAGGCGGCGATCAGAAGATCGGCGAGGAGGCCGCCAAGATCCTGCACCTCAAGGACCACGACCCCGCCCAGCAGATTCCCATGCTCCATCTCGTACGGCGCGCGCTGGCCCAGGGCCGCGGCCTGGTGCGCGAGGAACTGGCGGAGTACCACCTGGAGACCAGCGGCGGGGCGTTCGCGCCCACCACGATGATCCGTGCCAAGGACGGTTCGATCATCGGCCGGGACCACACCGGACAGCCGGCCGGCACCGTCGACCTGGACTGGACGAAGCTCACCCTGCTGCGGCGCGCGCCCGACGGGACCCTGGTGGCCGACTCCACGGTCCAGGCCCCCTGGTACAACCCGCAGCAGCCGGAGGTCCCGCCGTGGGTGTACCGGGCGGACCGCCGTGACGACACCCGGGTCGAGGTGTGCGGACTCGCGGCGCCGCACGACGAGATCGGCGAGCTGATGTACCGCGACCCCGCGACCGCCCAACTCCCGCTGCCGAGCAGGGTCGTCCTCATGGTTCCCCGCTCGCGTCCCCGCCCCGGCGATCCGAAGGAGGGCAGCCTGCCGGTCCTGGGCGTGCAGCGCTCGGGCCGCTCCATGTGGGCCGCGTACGGCACGCCCGTCTTCTTCACCGACCCGGCGACGGGGAAGACCACCATCGCCCTGGAGCCGGACCCGGGCGGCAACCCGCTGACCGCCGCGGACTTCATCGTCGAACGGCGGAAGGCGCCCCCCGGCTACGTCGCCCTCCAGGCGCCATCCACCACCGTGCTCGGTACCACCGTCCCCGCCACGCCGGTCACGCCCGCGCCCGACCCGGGGGCCATGTCCGGGGGAGGTGTCGCCAAGGGTGTTGTCGATGCCGGTACGGCTCCGGCGCCGGACACGGTGTCCGGCGGCACGGTGGCCGGCCGTCGGCGGCATCGTGCTGTCGGTCCTCGTGAGCCCCTTTCGGTGCTGAGCCGTGCGGAGCTGACGGAGCGGGTGGACCGTGTGGCGGGTGAGGGGCCGGCAGAGGGGATGTCGGAGGAGCGGTGTCTGGTCCTGTTGAGGTCGCTACGGGAGGAGCTGTACCCGCAGGGGGTGCGCCCGGCGGGGATGGAGGCCGATCCGGAAGAGGCCGGCCGGGCGGAGGCCGGTTCGGTGCGGTCGCGTGCGCTGGATGACTCGGCGGTGAGTGGGAACTCGGTGGTGTCCTCTTTGGCGGCGGGCCCCGGTTGGCGTGGGGTGCGGTCGTGGGAGGGGGTGGAGAAGGCGG
This sequence comes from Streptomyces iranensis, assembly GCF_017874715.1. GTDB lineage: Bacteria > Actinomycetota > Actinomycetes > Streptomycetales > Streptomycetaceae > Streptomyces > Streptomyces iranensis. The sequence continues at coordinate 6,385 of NZ_JAGGLR010000061.1, forward strand.
TCGCCGAGGCCGGGGCGGGCGCGGCGGCGTTCGTTCTGGCGCGGCGTCAGGGCCAGCAGCCGGGCCGTGCCTTCGCGGAGCGGCTGGGCCATGCTTTCGCGGCGTACAACCTCGGCGAGGGCGAGGGCCGTGGAGTGGTGTGGGTGGATGTGTCGGAGGGTGCCGGCCGCCGGATCTCGGGGTTCCCCCCGGGGGTCGCGCCGTCGGATGCGCGTGCGGTGGTGATCGACCTCGACGGGCGGGTCACGCACGCGCTGCCGGCGTTCATGCAGTCGGCTTCCCCGGCCCACGCGCAGCTCGACGCGGCGACCGGCCGCCGTTACGGTGCCACCGGCCTGGAGGCCGAGGAGGATCGGCCCATCCACATTGAGGGGCTGACCGGTAACGTCATGAAGGTGAAGCTGGCTCATGGTCCCGGCTTCAAGATCGTCACGGACGCTCGCCCATACTGGGTAACCGCCGACGGACGGCTCCACCGCTCGAAGCCGCGGGTGGCACCGGGGGAGCAGGCGCCCAAGCTGAATGGCTACTGCATCGCCGAGATCGTCATGGACGACCCGATGGCTTCGCTTCCGGGGGAGCGAAGGTGGCCCCGTCAGGAGGCGCTGAGGCAGCTGCAGCGGATTCGGGCTGCGCTGGCGATCCCGGATGAACGGGGGGTCCCGGTCCCGCTTTCCGAACTGCTGGAGACCCTCGGCGGCTGGACGCCCACCGAGTGGGGCACGCGGACGCTGGTCGGACTGGCCGTCGTGGACTCAAGCGACAGCTCCTACTTCCACCTCACCCCCGGGACCGTCACCCTCGGCCTCGGGGCGCTCCAGGACCTCGCCTTGGATCGGGCGAACGAGCCCATACTTGAGGCCGTGACGGTCTCGATGCGGTTCTTCGGGCAGCAGACCACCACGGCGTTCGTGAACCGTTTCCTCGGTGATGACGGCGCGCAGAATGATCTTGTTCCGTTCCTGGCGGCCATTCCGGACGTCGACGAGGTCTTCGGCTACGGATGGTGGGGGTCTCAGCACGCCGCGGCCTGGCCGATCCGCAACATCTTCGCCGCCATCACCTCCGAGAATGTCCTGACCAAGAACTTTCTGCTGGTGGCGTCCCGGAATCCGATGGACCGCGTCCGGCGGACCCTGCGGCCGCGCACCCGGACGTTCCTCAACGAGCGCTACGACGAGCTCACGGGAATGCTCTTCTCCCATCTCTCCGAGCTGCTGGAGTTCCATCGGGTGAGAGTGACGCCGGACAAGCCGTTCGACGCGGGGTTCTTCGACGCCACCAACGGCAATGTGACCACCCGCGAATACTGGACGGCCATACTCACCGGGCGCACATCCCAGGGCACTGCCGTCGCCCAGCGCGAGATCGTCACCGACGACTACGAGTTGGACACCGACGAGGGCCGGCTGGACGTCGCGCTGGTCCTGCCGGAGCTGCGGCGATTCGGCTATGGCAGCGCGTTCATGACCCCCAGTGAGATATCGCGTGCTGTCGAGGAGGTCTCGGGGCTCAGCCTGAGCGCCTACGAGCGGGCGCGGTCGCTCCCCGCGCCGCTCC
>NZ_JAGGLR010000062.1 GCF_017874715.1 Streptomyces iranensis
GCCCTCACCACCCACACCCAACACCACACCGGCGGCCGAACCCCCTCCGACCTCCCCCTCCTCACCCTCACCCAACACGACATCACCAACCTCGAAGACTGGTGGAGGAACGCCTGATGGACAAGCGCGAGCTGGAAGACGTCCTCCCGCTGACGGCGGTCCAGGAGGGGTTGCTGTTCCATGCCGTGTACGACGACGCCGCGCCGGATGTGTATCTGGTGCAGCTCTCCTTCGAGCTCGAAGGGCCCGCCGACCCCGCGCGGTTCCGGCGGGCGGCCGAGGCACTCGTACGGCGCCATCCGCCACTCCGGGCGGGCTTTCTCCACCATGGCCTTTCGCAGCCCCTCCAGTTCGTACCGCGCGAGGTGCCCCTCCGCTGGCACGAGGCCGATCTCAGGGAGCTGGACGAGGAGGAGCGGCACCGCGAGCTTCGGCGGTGGCTGGTCGAGGACCGGGGCACCCGCTTCGATCTCACGCGTCCGCCCCTGATCCGTTTCGCGCTCTTCCGGCTGGGCGACGACCGCTTCCACCTCGTTCTGACGCATCATCACATCCTGCTCGACGGATGGTCTCTGCCCCTGGTCGTCCAGGAGTACTTCGCCCTCTACGACCACAACGGCGATGAGTCGGCGCTCCCCCGGGCGGTGCCCTATCGCACCTATCTGGAGTGGTGTGGACGCCAGGACCGCGACGCGGCGCGCGAGGCATGGCGCGGAGCCCTCGCGGGGCTGGAGGAGCCCACTCTGCTCACGTCCGCGGCCCCCGGCCGGACCACGGTTCCCCCGGAGGAGTTCTCGTTCGACCTGCCCGCCGAGCTGGCCGGGCAACTCACCCTGCTGGCACGGCGTTTGGGGCTCACCCTCAATACGCTGGTGCAGGCCGGGTGGGGGATTCTGCTGGGTCGGCTGACCGGGCGGGACGATGTGGTGTTCGGCACCACGGTCTCCGGGCGGCCCGCCGAGATCCCCGGTGTGGAGTCCATGGTGGGGCTGTTCATCAACACCGTTCCGCTGCGGCTGCGGATGGATCCGCGCGAGCCGGTATCCGCGCTGCTCAGCCGGTTGCAGGAGGAACAGGCGCGGCTCCTGGACCACCAGCACCTCGGGCTCGTCGAGATCCAGCGGCTGGCGGGCATCGGATCGGGCGAGATCTTCGACACCACCACCGTGTTCGAGAACTATCCCCTCGACGAGGGGCGGCTGCTGGATCCGACCACGGAGCTCAGGACGCTGTCGGTGGACAGTTACGACGCGACCCACTACGCGCTGGCGCTCATGGTGATTCCAGGGGAGCGGCTGCACATCCGGATGGGGTACCAGCCGGACCTGCTGGCGCGGGAGGCGGTCGAGTCGATCGCGGAGCGGCTGTTGCGGGTGCTGCGGATGCTGGTGTCGGACGCCGATCCGCGGGTCGGGACGGTCGATCCGCTGGCGCCGGGCGAGCGCGAGCTGATGCTGCGCGCATGGGGCGGGGCACGTACGGAGCCCGCCGAGCGGACGGAAGCGCTGCTGCCACTGCTGTTCGAGGAGCAGGTGCGCAGGACTCCCGAGGCCGTGGCCGTGGTGCACCGGGACACCAGGCTGGCGTACGCGGAGGTGAACCGGCGTGCCAACCGCCTCGCCCGGCTGCTGGTGGCTTCCGGGGCGGGAGCCGAGACGCGGGTGGCCCTCGCCCTTCCGCGCTCGGCCGACCTGGTCGTGGCCGTTCTCGCGGTACTCAAGGCCGGGGCCGCGTTCGTGCCACTGGATCCGGACCACCCGGCGGAGCGCCTCGCCTTCGTCCTCGCCGACAGTCGTGCCACGCTGCTGGTGACCGCGGACGGCCTCGTCGAAGACCTGCCACCGGGCGGCCCGTCCGTGGAGCGCCTGGTCCTCGGGTCGGATGGCACCGTGGCACGGCTGCGGGGGCTGCCCGCGCACGACCTGTCCGACGCCGAACGCGCGTTTCCGCTCGACGCCCGCCACCCGGCCTATGTCATCTACACCTCCGGGTCCACCGGTACCCCGAAGGGTGTCGAGGTCCCGTACGGCAACGTGGCACGGCTGTTCGGCGCCGCCCGGGAGCAGTTCACCTTCGGTGAGACCGATGTGTGGTGTCTGTTCCACTCGTACGCCTTCGACTTCTCCGTCTGGGAGATGTGGGGGGCGCTGCTGCACGGTGGCCGGCTGGTGGTGCCGGACAAGGAGGTGACCCGCTCCCCCGAGGACGTGCTGCGCCTGCTGGTCCGCGAGCGGGTCACGGTGCTGTGCCAGACGCCGTCGGCCCTGTACCAGCTGATCGCCGCCGATCAGGACCTGCCCTCGCTGGGCTCGGAGCTGGCCCTGCGGTACATCGTGCTCGGCGGGGAGGCCCTGGACCCCGCCCGGCTGGCGGGCTGGTACGTACGCCACCGCGACGACGCCCCCGTCGTGGTCAACATGTACGGCATCACCGAGACCACGGTCCATGTCACCGCCCGTCGGCTCGGCCACGCGGACGCCGTACCGGGGACTCCGAGTGTGATCGGGCGGGGGCTGACGGATCTGGCGGTGTACGCACTCGATCCCGGGCTGCGGCTGGTGCCGCCCGGAGTGGTGGGCGAGCTGTATGTGGCGGGGGCGGGGCTGGCGCGGGGGTACGCGGGGCATGCGGCGATGACCGCCGAGCGGTTCGTCGCCGATCCCTTCGGCCCGGCGGGCACCCGGATGTATCGCACGGGCGACCTCGTACGGTGGGACGGCGACGGCCGTCTGGAGTTCGTGGGACGCGCGGACGACCAGGTCAAGGTGCGGGGTTTCCGTATCGAGCTCGGTGAGATCGAGGCCGCCCTGACGGCACATCCCGAAGTGGCGCAGGCCGCCGCGACCGTCCGCGAGGACCGTCCCGGCCACCGGCGCCTGGTGGCCTACGCGGTGCCCGCGCGCCGTTCCGGCCCCGATGGCGACCTGACCGGCCGACAGGTGGAGGAGTGGCGCACGGTCTACGAATCGCTGTACCGGGACCGCGCCGCGACCGTCCTGCGGGAGGACTTCGTCGGCTGGGACAGCAGCTATGACCAGCGGCCCATTCCGCTGCCGGAGATGCGGGAGTGGCTGACCACGACCGTCGACCGGATCATGGAGCTGGAGCCGCGCCGGGTGCTGGAGATCGGGGTCGGCACCGGGCTGCTCATGGCGCGCCTGGCACCGCGCTGTGAGGCGTACTGGGCCACCGATGTGTCTCCCGCGGTCATCGGCCACCTCCGGGAGCGGATCGCGGGCGATCCGGCCCTGGCGGACCGCACACAGCTGCGCTCCCAGCCCGCGGCCGACTTCACCGGTCTGCCCGCCGGCCGGTTCGACACCATCGTGCTCAACTCCGTCGTCCAGTACTTCCCCGGTGTGGAGTATCTGGTCGAGGTGGTGGCCGGGGCGATGCGACTGCTCGCGCCCGGTGGCCGGATCTTCATCGGCGATGTGCGCAACGCCCGTCTGCTCCGCTGTTTCGCCACGGCCGTCGCCCTGGCCCAGGCAGCGCCCGGCACGACGAACGAGAGCCTCCGGTCCACGGTCGACAAGGCGATCCGGCAGGAGCGCGAACTCGTCGTCGACCCCGCCCTCTTCGCCACCCTTCCGTCCCGGCTGCCCGAGGTGGCGGCGGTCGATGTGCGCATCAAACGTGGCCATGCGAGCAATGAACTCACCCGCCACCGTTACGACGTGGTCCTGGTCAAGGCGCCCGCCACGGGGGTTTCGGGCGCCGGGACGGACAGGGCGGGCGGGACGGACAGGGTGGACGAGACTGACGGGGTGGACGGGACTGACGGGGTGACCGAGGCGGCCGGGACGTCTCGGGTGGTCGACGCGGTGGCTCGGCAGTGGGGCGAGGAGGTGCGCACCACCGCCGGAGTGGCGGAGACCCTGGAGCGCCACCGGCCCCGGATGCTGCGGGTGAACGGCATTCCCAACGCCCGACTCGCGGACGAGCTGGAGGCGTTGCGGCAACTGCGGCATGGAGTGGCGCCGGACGCCGTCCGCGAGGCCGCCACCGCGGGGACGGAGCCCGAGGCCTCCGCTCCGGAGGCCCTGCACGAGCTCGCCGAGGGTCTGGGCTACCGTGCCGCCCTCACCTGGTCCGACAGCGACGGCTGTCTCGACGCGGTCTTCGTGGACACGGCGGCGGGTGTGGACCATCGCGTGCTCGACCAGTCCGTGCCATCCGCGACGTCTGCGTCGTCCACGCCGTCCGCGCCATCCACTCCGGTCACCCCGTCCGCGCGGAGGGGCGAACCGCGTCCGTTGCGCTCGTACGCCAATGACCCCGGCGCCTCCCATGAGCTGGGCGGACTCGTGGCGTCCCTCCGGGCCCATCTCGCCGAGACCCTGCCCGACTACATGCTCCCGTCCGCCCTCATGACACTCGACGCGCTGCCGTTGACCGCGAACGGGAAGCTCGATCGCACGGCGCTGCCCGTACCCGACCCCGGGGCCGACCGAACCACCGGCCGGGCCGCGGCGACACCGCGCGAGAAGACCCTGTGCGCCCTGTTCGCCGAGGTGCTGGGGCTCGCCGAGGTCGGAGTGGAGGAGGAGTTCTTCGCGCTGGGCGGGGACAGCATCATCTCCATCCAGCTCGTCAGCCGTGCCCGCCGGGAGGGGCTGGTGCTCACTCCCCGCCAGGTCTTCCAGTACAAGACGCCCGCGGCACTCGCCGCCGTGGCCCGTACGCCCGACGAGCCGGCCGCCGAGGGCCTGGGCCGCTCAGAAGGAACACTCGTCCGGCTCTCCCGGGCGGAGTCGGAGAGCGTCGAGCGGAAGGCCCCGGGCAGTGTGGAGGTTCTGCCGCTCAGCCCGCTGCAGGAGGGACTGCTGTTCCACGCCGTGTACGACGACACGGCCCCGGATGTGTATCTCGTCCAGCTCTGCCTGGAGTTGGAGGGCCCCTTCGACGCGGGCCGGTTCCGCGTGGCCGCCGACGCGCTGCTGCGCAGGCATCCGCATCTGCGCGCCGCGTTTCTGCATGACGGCCTGTCCCATCCCGTCCAGGCCGTCGCCGGTGCGGTGTCCGTGCCGTGGCAGGAGGCGGACCTCACCGCGGTCGCGGAGGACGAACGCCGGGACGCGGTGGAGCGGTGGCTGGCCGAGGACCGCTCCGTACGGTTCGATCCGGCGCGGCCACCGCTGGTCCGTTTCGCGGTCCTGCGTGGCGGCCCGCATCGGCACTGGCTGGTCATCACCAACCACCACCTGCTGTGGGACGGGTGGTCGGTGCCCCTGGTGCTGCGCGAACTGTTCGCGCTGTACGAACGGTCCGGTGACGAGACGGGCCTGCCTCGGCCGGTGCCCTACCGCGACTATCTGGCCTGGCTGGGGCGGCGGAACCGGGACGCCGCCCGCGCCGCTTGGCGCACGGCGCTGGAGGGGCTGACCGAGCCCACGCTGGTCGCCCCCGCCGCTCCGGGGCGTGCCGCGATGTGGCCGGAGGAGTACTCCACCGACCTGTCCCCCGAGCTGACCGCACGGCTCTCACAGCGCGCCAGGCGCTCGGGGCTCACGTTGAACACCCTCGTCCAGGCGGCGTGGGGGCTGGTCCTCGGGAGGCTCACCGGGCGGGACGACGTGGTGTTCGGCACCACGGTCTCGGGCCGCCCCGCGGAGCTGCCGGGTGTGGAGGCCATCGTGGGCCTGTTCATCAACACCGTGCCGGTACGGCTGCGCATCGATCCCCAGGAGTCGCTGGGCGGGCTGCTCTCCCGGCTCCAGGAGGAGCAGACGGAGCTGCTCGACCACCAGCACCTGGGGCTCGCCGAGATCCAGCGGCTGAGCGGAGTGCGCTCCGGGGACCTCTTCGACACGACGACGGTCTTCGAGAACTACCCCATCAACCAGGGGCAGTTGCTCGATCCGGGCAGGGAACTGAGGACGGTCGACATCACGGGGCGGGACGCCGTGCACTACGCCCTGTCCCTGCTGGTCGTCCCGGACGAGCGGCTGCACATGCGGCTCGGCTACCGTCCGGACCTGTTCGGGCACGAGGACGTCGCGACCATCGCCGACCGCCTGGTGCGGGTGCTGGAGGCCATGGCCTTCGACCCTGACGTCAGGGTCGGGCGGGTCGACGGTTGCTCCGAGGAGGAACGGGGGCGGCTGCTGGACTGGGGTACGGGTGCCTCGGTGGCGACGGCCGGGACGGGACGGGTGCTGCCGGAGCTGTTCGAGGAACAGGCGGCACTCACTCCGCAGGCCACCGCGGTGGTGTTCGAGGACGACAGGGTGTCCTACACGGACCTCAACGCGCGCGCCAACCAGCTGGCCCGGCTACTCATCGACCACGGCGCCGGACCGGAAACACGTATCGCCCTCGCCCTGCCACGCTCCCCTGAGCTGATCACCGCCGTGCTCGCCGCCACCAAAGCCGGAGCCGCCTACGTCCCCCTCGACCCCGGCTACCCACCGGACCGCATCACCTTCATGCTCCACGACAGCGAACCCACCCTCCTCCTCACCACCAGCACACTCGCCAACACCCTCCCCACCAGCACCGCCACCCTGCCCTGGCTCCTCCTCGACACCGAAGACACCCACGCCCGCCTGCAACGCCACGACGCGGGGGACGTGTCCGACGACGAGCGGCCGACACCGCTGACGCCCGAGCATCCGGCGTACGTCATCTACACCTCGGGCTCGACGGGCAAGCCCAAGGCGGTCGTGGTCCCGCACGGAGCCATCGTCAACAACCTGCTGTGGCGGATCGGGACCTTTGGCTGGACCGAGCACGACCGCTTCCTCATGCGGACACCGATGAGTTTCGACGTCTCGGTGTGGGAGCTCTTCTGCCCGCTGCTCACCGGTGGAAGCATCATCGGCACCGACCCCGATCACCACGCCGACCCCGGCCATCTGCTGTCCGCCGTCGAACGTCACGGGGTCACGGTGGTGCACTGTGTGCCGACCCTGCTGCGGTTGCTGCTGGAGTGGGAGGGGGCACGGCGGCTCTGCGCCTCCCTGCGCCACGTCGTCTGCGGTGGCGAACCGCTGACCGCCGATCTGCGCGACTCCTTCGTCGCCACGCTTCCGCATGCGCGGCTGCACAACTCCTACGGCCCGACCGAGACCACCGTCGACACGACGGGACACCTCACCACTCCCGAGGACACGGGCCCGCCACCGATCGGCACACCCATCGGCAACACCCGCTTGTTTGTGCTGGATGCGGGGTTGGGGTTGGTTCCGGTGGGTGTGGTCGGCGAGTTGTACGTAGCCGGGTGCGGAGTGGCGCGGGGGTACTGGGCACGACCGGGACTGACCGCGGAACGGTTCGTGGCCTGCCCATACGGTACGACGGGCGGGGAACGCATGTACCGCACCGGGGACCTGGTGCGATGGACACCCGCTGGACAGCTGGAATTCCGCGGACGAGCCGATGAACAAGTAAAGGTCCGCGGATTCCGCATCGAGCCAGGAGAAATCCAGGCCGCGCTCACCACACATCCCGGTATCGGGCAGGCCGTGGTCACCGTCCGCGAAGACCGCCCCGGCGACCGCCGCCTCGTCGCCTACCTCACCCCCGCACAGGCCGACACCGAACCCCCGCCTGCGGCGGAGATCCGAACCCAGCTGGCCGACCGGCTCCCCCACTACATGATCCCCGCCCACTACATCCCACTGGAACACCTGCCACTGACCGCCAACGGCAAACTCGACCACTCCGCCCTACCCGCTCCGACACCGGCAACCGCCAGCACCGCTCAGGGACGAGCCCCCGCCAATGCCCACGAACGCACGCTGTGCCAGTTGTTCGCCGACGTACTGGCCATACCCGAGGCCGCCGGACCGGAGGACGGCTTCTTCGCGCTGGGCGGCGACAGCATCCTGTCCATCCAACTCGTCAGCCGCGCCCGCCAAGAAGGACTACTCCTCACCCCACGCCA
>NZ_JAGGLR010000063.1 GCF_017874715.1 Streptomyces iranensis
GTGTTGGGTGTGGAGCGGGTGGGGGTGGAGGAGGGTTTCTTCGATCTGGGTGGGCATTCGTTGTTGGCGACGCGGTTGGTGTCGCGAGTGCGGTCAGAGTTTGACGTCGAGGTGCCGGTCGGGATGGTGTTCGAGGCGCCGACGGTGGGCGGGCTGGCTCGTCGGGTGGCCAGGGGCGCGGTAGGACAGACGGGCCGAAAGCGGCCTGAGCTCGTGCGATGTGATCAGCGGCCGCAGCCGTTGCCGCTGTCGTTCGCCCAGGGCCGTTTGTGGTTTCTGTATCGGTTGGAGGGCCGGTCGGCTACGTACAACATTCCGCTGGTGGTGCGGTTGTCGGGTGAGGTGGATGGTGAGGCGCTGGGGTGGGCGTTGTGGGATGTGGTGGGTCGGCATGAGAGCTTGCGGACGCTCTTCACTGATGTCGATGGGGTGGCGTGCCAGCGGGTGCTGTCGGTGGAGGAGGCGGGCCGTCGGTGGCCGGGCCTGGAGACGGTCATGGTGGGTGACCGGGCCGAGGCCGAACGGGCGGTGGCCGAGGTAGTACGGCACGCCTTCGACCTGGAGGAGGAACTGCCGCTGCGGGCAGCCCTGGTTCAGGACATCACCGACCAGCTACAACCGGCGCGGACATTGGTGCTGGTGGCCCATCACATTGCCGCTGATGGGTGGTCATTGGGGCCGTTGTGGCAGGACGTGGCCGGGGCGTATGCGGCGCGGCGGGAGGGCCGGGCACCGGGGTGGGAGCCGATGGCGGTGCAGTATGCCGACTACACGCTCTGGCAGCGCCAGGTGCTCGGTGCGGCTGATGTGCCGGGCAGTGTGCTGGCCGAGCAATTGGAGTATTGGCGTGTCAAGTTGGAGGGTGTGCCTGAGCGGCTTCCGTTGCCCAGTGATTGGCGGCGTCCTGTGGTGGCGAGTCATCGGGGTGGGACGGTGGGGTTTGTGTGGCCGGGGTGGTTGCATGGTGGGTTGGTGGGGGTGGCGGGTGTGGAGGGTGCGACGTTGTTCATGGCGTTGCATGCGGGGCTTGCGGGGGTGTTGACGCGGTTGGGTGCGGGTGAGGATGTGGTGGTTGGGTCGGTGATTGCCGGGCGTGGGGATGAGGCGCTGGAGGATCTGGTCGGGTTTTTTGTGAATACGTTGGTGTTGCGGGTGGATACGTCGGGGCGTCCTGGGTTTCGGGAGTTGTTGGGGCGGGTGCGGGCGGTGGATCTGGAGGCGTATGCGCATCAGGATGTGCCGTTTGAGTATCTGGTGGAGGCGTTGAATCCGGCGCGGACGTTGGCGCATCATCCTTTGTTCCAGGTGATGCTGGCGCTGCAGAACACCGCACACAGCGGTTTTGACCTGCCGGGCGCGCAGGGCAGGGTGGAGCAGGTCGGTGCGGACACTTCCCGGATGGATCTGCTGATCAGCGTTGGTGAGCGTCATGCGGACGATGGCATGCCTACGGGGCTGGACATCACGGTGGAGTACAACACCGACATCTTCACCGAGCGGACGGTCGATTCGCTCATTCAACGGTGGCGCCGCCTGCTGGAGACAGCTCTCACCGACCCCGACCGGCCCGTCACCGACATCGACCTGCTCACCCCCACCGAGCGCGCCGCACTCCTCCGCCAAGGCAACTCCACCACCGCCCACCTCTCACCCGCCACCACCACCCTCCCCGCCCTCCTGGCCGTCCAAGCCACCCACACCCCCCACGCACCCGCCGTGACCCACAACGGCGAGGTCATGACCTACGCGGCGCTCGATGCGCGAGCGAACAGGCTGGCCCGCGTGCTGATCGTCCGGGGAGTGGGACCGGAGCGCGTGGTGGCTGTGTGTCTGCCCCGCACTCCGGAGGCGATCGTCGCGCTGCTGGCCGTCCTCAAAGCGGGCGGCGCCTATCTCCCGGTCGATCCCGCGTACCCGGCCGAGCGGATCGCGTTCATGCTGGGCGACGCCGGGCCGGTCGTGGTCCTGGCCGACTCCGACACGGTACGGCTCCTGCCGTCGCGGACCCCGGCCCCGGCCTCGGCCTCGACCCCGGCCTCGACCCCCGCCCCAGCGCCGGTGTGCGTGCTCGACTCACCGGACATGGTGCGCGCCCGTGCCGAACAGGACGCCACCCCCGTGACAGACGGTGAGCGGCTGGGGCTGCTCACCGCCGGAAACCTGGCGTACGTCCTCTACACATCAGGGTCCACGGGAACGCCGAAGGGCGTGGCGGTGCAGCACGCCTCCGTGGTCGGGCTGATGGACTGGGCCCGGGAGCGCTTCGGGCCCGAGCGGCTGTCGTCGGTGTTGCTGTCGACCTCGCTGAACTTCGACGTCTCGGTCTTCGAGTTGTTCGCACCGCTGACGGTCGGCGGGCAGGTGGAGCTCGTCGAGCACCTTCCGGCGATGGTGGAGCGGGGCGGCTGGTCCGGCGGACTGATCAGCGGGGTGCCGTCGGTCGTCGCGCAGGTGCTGGGCTCCGGCGTACGGCTTGCCGCGCACGATGTGGTGTTCGCCGGCGAAGGGCTGCCGGCGCGTGTGTTCAACGAGGTCATGCAGGCCATACCGGGTGCGCGAATAGCGAACGTCTACGGGCCGACCGAGGCCACGGTCTACTGCCTGGAGTGGCACTCGGCCGGGGACGAGACGCTCACCCGCCCGGCGCTGACGGGCACACCCCTGCCGAACACCTCCGCCTACGTCCTGGACGCCGAGCTGAAACTGGTCCCACCGGGGGTCGCGGGGGAGCTGTACATCGCCGGCCCGGGGCTGGCCCGGGGCTATCTCGCCCGCGCGGGGCTGACGGCTCAGCGCTTCGTCGCCGATCCCTACGGGCCGCCCGGTACCCGCGCCTACCGCACCGGTGACCTGGTGCGATGGACCGAGGACGGCCAGCTCGACTACCTGGGTCGCGCCGATGAGCAGGTGAAGGTGCGGGGGATCCGCATCGAGCCGGGTGAGGTGGAGGGCGTGCTGGCCACGCATCCCTCGGTGGGCCAGGTGGCGGTGGTGGTGCGCGAGGACCGTCCCGGTGACCGACGGCTGGTGGCCTACGTGGCCCCGACCACCGAGGCGCCCCCGCACCCCTACCCGCACATGCCCGAAGCCAGGCCCGAGGACGGCAGCCCGGCCCCGGCGGTTGTGGACGTGGCGATCCCGGACGTGGCGGAGCTGCGCGCCTTCGTACGGGAGCGAGTGCCCGAGTACATGGTGCCCGCGGCGTTCGTGGTCCTGGACCGGCTGCCCGTCACCGCCAACGGCAAGCTCGACCGAGGCGCCCTGCCCGCACCGGAGTTCACCTCCCGGGCCTCCGGTCGCGCACCGCGCACGGCTGTGGAGAAGACCCTGCGCGGTCTGTTCCAACAGGTCCTGGGCGTGGCAGTGGTGGATGTCGACGACAGCTTCTTCGACTTGGGCGGCGACAGCATTTCCTCCATCCAACTGGTGAGCCGGGCGATGTCGGCCGGGGTGTTGATCACCGCTCGGGCCGTGTTCTTGCGGAAGACCGTGGCCGGGCTGGCCTCCGCGGCGGAGGCGGCACAAGTGGCGGAAGCGGGGCAATCGCCGCAAGCGGGGCAAGCGGCGAAGGTGACGGACGAAGCCGGGACGCCGGCTCCGGTGACGGACGACGAGGTCGGCGAAGTGGCCACCACCCCCATCATGGAGTGGCTGCGCGAACGGGGCGGCCCGGTTGGCGAATTCTGCCAGGCGATGCTGGTCACCGTGCCCGCCGGGGCGGGCTCGGCCCGGCTGAGCAAAGTGCTTGCCGCCGTGACCGACCACCATGACCTGCTGCGGTTGAGGGTGACGGACCGCGACGGAGGACGCTGGTCACTCGAGGTGCCCCCGGCCGGATCCGTGGACACCGCGGCGCGGGTGCGCCAGGTGTCCGGTGGGGCGGACGGACACGTAGGGCGGCGGCTGCTCCAGGAGGAGTTCATGGCTGCCCGGGGGCGGCTCGACCCGTGGTCCGGTGTGATGTGGCAGACGGTGTACTTCGACGCCGGGCCGGACCGTCCGGGCCGGGTGCTGCTGGTGCTGCACCATCTGGTGGTGGACGGCGTGTCCTGGCGGATCCTACTGCGCGATCTGCGGGTCGCCTGGGATGCGGTGGCCGCCGGCCGGCCGGCGGCGCTGGAGCCGGTGGGCACGTCGTTCCGGCGGTGGGCCGCCCTGCTGACGGCCGAGTCGTGCGATCCTGCCAGGGAGGCCGAGTCGCCGTGGTGGGAGCGGACCCTCACCGACGTACGGCCCCTTGCGGACGGGGGCCAGTCCTGGCGGGACGAGGCGGTGGCTGGGCCCGGCACCGCCAGTCTCACCCTGCGGCTTCCTGCCCCGGACACCGAGCCCTTGCTGGGGCGGGTTCCCGCGGTTTTCCACGCGGGAGTGCAGGATGTGCTGCTCGCCGCGTTCGCGGTGGCGGTCGACGCCTGGCGCGTACGCCATGGGCGGGCCGTCGCGGGCGAGCCGGTGGTGGTGGACGTAGAAGGACACGGCCGGTCGCACCGGCTGTCCGCGAACGCCGACCTGGCGCGTACGGTCGGCTGGTTCACCACCCTCTACCCCCTGCGGCTGGAGGCGGGCCCGGTGACGTCGGAGGACGTCACCGGCGCGGGCCCCAGTCTGGGACATGCGGTCAAACGTGTGAAGGAGCAGCTGCGGGCCGTACCGGACCAAGGGCTGGGCTACGGGCTGCTGCGCCACCTCAACCCCCGTACCGGCCCCCGGCTCGCCGCGCTCCCGACCCCGGACATCGGCTTCAACTACCTGGGCCGCTTCACCGAGGCCGACCGCGAGGAACCGTGGATGCCATCGGCCATCGACGATGGCGGGGTCCTGTCGGGGGCCGGTGATGACACCGGAATGCCACCGGCCCATGTGCTGGAGCTGAACGCCGTCACCGTCGACACCTCGCGGGGCCCCTGCCTGACGGCGACCTGGTCCTGGGCGGAGGGGGCACTCACCCAGAGGGAGGTGGACGACCTCGCGCACACCTGGTTCCGTGTCCTCCGGGCCGTCACCGAACACGCCGACCGGCCGGGCGCCGGAGGGCTCACCCCCTCCGATGTGAAACCGGCCGCGCTGACCCAGGACGACATCGAACGCGTCGAAGCAGCATGCGCACCGGCCGCGCTGAGCGACGTCCTGCCGCTGACACCCCTCCAGGAAGGGCTGCTCTTCCACGCCCTCTACGACGACGCCCGCGCCACCGACGACTACGTCGTCCAGCTCGGCCTCGACCTCGACGGACCGCTGGACCGCCACGCCCTGCGCCAGGCGGCCGAGGCGCTGTTGCGCCGCCATCCGAACCTGCGCGCAGGCTTCTGGCACGAGGGGCTGGAACGCCCGGTCCAGGTCGTGCCCGCCACCGTGGCGCTCCCCTGGCAGGAGATCGACCTCCGGCAGCCGAACGGCGATGGACAGGTCAGTGGCGATGGACAGGTCAGCGGCGACAGGCAGCTGAGTGGCGACAAACGGCCAAGTGGCGACAGGCAGCGCGAGGCTCTGCGCGAGGTGGCGGCTGCCGAACGCAACCGGCGGTTCGAGCCGACCAATCCGCCACTCCTCCGCCTCACCCTGATACGGCTCGGCGACCACCGCCACCACCTCCTGCTGACACACCACCACCTGCTGTTGGACGGCTGGTCGCTGCCGGTGCTGATGCGCGATCTGTTCCAGCTCTACCGGAATGGGGGAGTGGCGGGCGAACTGCCGCCCGTCACGCCTTACCGCGACTTCCTCACCTGGCTGGCCGAACGGGACGAGCGGGACCGGGGCGCGGCGGAGGCCGCATGGCGGCAGGTACTCGATGGAGTGGAGGGCCCGACGCTCGTCGCTCCCGCGGCGGGCCCGTCCGGCGCCTTGCGCCCTCCCGAGGAGGTTTTGACGGAGCTGTCCCCGGAGGCCACGTCCGCGCTGACGGCGCTCGCACGCGGCCGGGGGTGGACGGTCAACACCCTCGTCCAGGGTGCGTGGGGCATTCTCCTCGGCAAACTCACCGCAAGCGATGACGTGGTCTTCGGGGCCACCGTGTCCGGCCGTCCCCCGGAGCTGCCCGGGGTGGAGAACATGGTCGGGCTCTTCATCAACACCCAGCCGGTGCGGATCCGCCTGGATCCGGCCGAATCCCTGTCCTCCCTGCTGACCAGGGCGCAGGAGCAGGCGTCCCGGCTCGTCGAGCACCAGCACCTCGGACTGACGGACCTCCACCGCCTGGCCGGTCACCATCAACTCTTCGACACGCTCGTACTCTTCGAGAACTACCCCCTCGACCCGGAAGCACTGCGCTCCCCGTCCGAGGGGCTGCGGGTGGCCGGAGTCGAGGGCCACGACGCCACCCACTACCCGCTGTGCCTGGTCGCCACGCAGCAGCGCTCCCTGCGCCTCCGCCTGGACTACCGCCCCGACGCCTTCGACCACTCCACGGTCGCTTCCCTCGCCCGCCGTCTGGAACGCCTGCTCGCGGCGATGGCCGCCGACCCCGATCGGCCACTGGCCGCCCTCGACCTGCTGACCGCGGCGGAACGACGGCAACTTACCGCGCCGAACACCACCGAGGCGGTCTTGCCGCCGTCCACCGTGGCCGACCTGCTCGCGGCGCGGGCGGCACGCACCCCGGAGGCGCACGCCCTGGTGGCGGACGGGTGCGGCACGGTACTGACCTACGCGGAACTCCACGCGCGGGCGAACCGGCTGGCCCGTGTGCTCATCGAGCGCGGTGCGGGCCCGGAGCGAGTAGTGGCCATCTCGCTTCCACGGTCCGCGGACATGGTCGTGGCATTGCTGGCCGTCATGAAGACGGGGGCGACCTATCTTCCCCTCGACCCGGATCAACCGACCGAGCGGGCCCGCTTCATGCTCCACGATGCGGCCCCCGTCGCCCTCGTGACCACCGAGGCCGGTGCGGCGAAGCTGTCGGGTGCCGGGGCGTCGGTGCCGTGCCTCCTGCTGGATGCCGCCGATACAGAGGCCGCCTTGCGGGACCGCTCGGACGCCGACATCGACGACGCGGAGCGGACGGCCCCGCCCCACCCGCTGAACACGGCCTATCTCATCTACACCTCGGGTTCCACCGGCCGTCCGAAGGGTGTCGCCGTGACACAGCGGTCCCTGCTGAACCTGCTGGTGGGGATGGCCGACGAGCTGGGCCTGGTACCGGAGGACCGCTGGCTAGCGGTCACCACGATCAGCTTCGACATCGCCGCGCTCGAACTGTTCGGCCCGCTCCTGGCCGGCGCCACGGTCGTCCAGGCGACGGCGGACGAGGTCCACGACCCGGCATGGCTGTCCCGGCTGCTGACCGAGAGCGGCACGACGGTCATGCAGGCCACGCCGACGCTGTGGGCGGCGTTGCTGGAACACCATCGAGCCGATCTGACCGGCGTACGGATCCTGACCGGCGGTGAGGCGCTGCCCGTGGCCCTGGCACATGAGATGCGGGGCCGGGTGGCCGATGTCGTCAACGTCTACGGCCCGACGGAGACCACCATCTGGTCCACGCTCTCCCGTTGCTCTGAGGACGGAACGCCGACCATCGGTGGGCCGATCGCCAATACGCGGGTGTATGTGGTGGATGGTGGGTTGGGTTTGGTGCCGGTTGGTGTGGTGGGTGAGTTGTATGTGGCGGGTGTGGGGTTGGCGCGGGGTTATGTGGGGCGTGCGGGGTTGACGGCGGAGCGGTTTGTGTCGGATCCGTTCGGTGGGGTGGGG
>NZ_JAGGLR010000064.1 GCF_017874715.1 Streptomyces iranensis
ATAGAAAACACCCTCACCACCCACCCCCACATCACCCACGCCGCAGCCACCCTCCACCACGACCACCACAACAACAAACACCTCATCGCCTACACGACCACCAGCCCGGATCATCGCGATACGCCGCCGGAGGAGCTGCGGTCGTATCTGGCGGAGCGGCTACCGGCCCATATGGTGCCCTCCGCGGTCGTCGTCCTCGACGCGCTGCCCCTCACCCCGAGCGGCAAGCTCGACCGCGCGGCGCTGCCCGCGCCCGCCCGGGGCGCCGAAGGGGCCGGCGGACGCCCGGCATCGACACCGCGCGAAGCGGTCCTCTGCCGTCTGTTCGCCGAGGTGCTGGGGGTGCCGGAGCCGGGCGTGGAGGAGGGGTTCTTCGCACTGGGCGGCGACAGCATCCTGTCCATGCAGCTGGTGAGCCGCGCCCGCAGGGAGGGGCTGGCGCTCACCCCCCGCCAGGTCTTCCAGCACCAGAGCCCCGCCGCCCTGGCGCGCCTCGCCTCGCCACCCGGCGCCCCGGCCACTACGGACGCCCCCGCCACCTCGGGCGGTCCGGCCTCCGCCGCGCCCCCGCTGCTCTCCCTCACCACCGAGGACGTGGCCACGGTCGAGCAGAGGTTTCCCGGTGCCGTCGACACGTTGCCACTGACCGCGTTGCAGGAGGGGCTGCTCTTCCACGCCGTGTTCGACGAGGCGGCCCCGGACGTCTATGTGGTGCAGTTCGCCTTCGACCTCGAGGGCGACGTCGACAGCGTCCGCTTCCGGCAGGCGGTGGACGCTCTGCTGCTCCGCCATCCCCAGCTGCGGGCCGGGTTCCTCCACCACGGCCTGTCCAGGCCGGTCCAGGTCGTGCCCCGCCATACGCCGACACCGTGGCAGGAGCTCGACCTCAGCGGTTTCTCCCCCGCCGAGCAGGACGGGGAGTACGAGCGCTGGCTGGCGGAGGACCGCGCCACGCGGTTCGACCTCACCCAGCCGCCACTGATGCGGTTCACTCTGTTCCGCCTCGGCGGTGGGCGCAGCCGTCTGGTCATGACTCACCATCACATCCTGCTGGACGGCTGGTCGACGCCGGTCCTCGTACAGGAGTTGTTCTTCCTGTACGGGGAGGCCGGGGACGACCGTCTGCTGCCCCGCCCGGCGGCCTACCGCGACTACCTCGCCTGGCTCACCGCGCAGGACGCCACCGCCGCCCGCGAGGCCTGGCGCGAGGCGCTGGCCGGGGTGGCGGAGCCGACGTTGCTGGCTCCGGAGGCGTACGGGCGTACGGCGGTGGTCCCCCGGGAATTCTGCCTGGATGTGCCCGTCGAGCTGACGGCACGGCTGACCCGGCGCGCCCGCTCCTCGGGGCTGACGCTGAACACACTCGTGCAGGTGGCGTGGGGGCTGCTGCTGGGGCGGCTGACCGGCCGCGACGATGTGGTGTTCGGGGCCACGGCCGCGGTGCGGCCACCGGAAGTGCCCGGTGTCGAGTCGCTGGTCGGCCTGTGCATCAACACATTGCCGGTACGGGTGCGACTCGCCCCGTATCAAGGGCTGTTGGAGTTGCTGGAGGAGGTGCAGTCGCGTCAGGCGGCGCTGGCGGAACACCAGCATCTGGGGCTGACCGAGGTGCAGTCGCTCGCGGGGGTCGGCGAGCTCTTCGACACGGTGCTGGTCTTCGAGAACTATCCGGTGCGGCCCGAGCGGGTCGGCGCGCCGGAGGACGGGCTGCGAGTGGTGGGCAGCACCGGCCAGGACGCCACCCACTATGCGCTGGCCCTGGTCGTGATCCCGGGCGAGTCCCTGCGGCTCCAGCTGGGCTACCGTCCCGACGCCTTCGGCCACTCGGCCGTACGGGAACTCGCGCGGCGTCTGGTGCGGGTGCTGGAGAGCGTGGCGGACGCCCCGGAGCGGACGGTGGCGCAGCTCGACGTGCTGGCCCCGACCGAGCGGGAGCGCCTGCTGCGGCAGTGGGGCAACGCCTCGCACGACGTGACCGGAGCCGATGACACGGTGCTGCTGCCGGAGGTGTTCGAGCGCCAGGCGGAGCGCACCCCAGCCTCCGTGGCCGTGGTTTTCCAGGAACAGCGGCTCAGCTACCGGGAGTTGAACGAGCGGGCGAACCGGCTGGCCCGGGTGCTCGTCGCGGCGGGTGCGGGGCCCGAGGCCCGGGTCGCCCTCTCCCTGCCCCGTGGCCCGGACCTGCTCATCACCGCGCTGGCCGTCCTCAAGGCGGGTGCCGCCTTCGTATCCGTCGACCCGGACTACCCGGCGCGGCGCGTGGCGTTCATGCTCACCGACAGCCGCCCGACCCTCCTGGTGACGACCGGCGCGATCGCCGAGGCCCTGCTCGCGGAGGCGGCCACGGTGCCACGGCTGCTGCTGGACGCGGAGGACACGGCGGACCGGCTGGCGGAAGCGGGGGCGGGGGCGGGGGCGGGCAACCTGACGGACGCGGACCGCGGGTGTCCGCTGCTGCCGGACCACCCCGCGTACCTCTTCTACACCTCGGGCTCCAGTGGCAGGCCCAAGGGTGTGGTGGTGCCCCGGAACGGTCTGGGCCGGTTCCTGCGGGCCATGGCCCGGCGCACACCGCTCACCGGGTCGGACGCGGTGCTGGCAGCCTCCACGCCGTCGTTCGACGTGGTGGTGGTGGAGTGGTTCATGCCACTCGTGGCGGGGAGCCGTATCGTCCTCGCCTCGGCGGGCCAGACGCGCGATCCGGCCGCTCTGCTGAGGCTGGTGAGCCGCCACAGGGTGTCGATGGCGCAGGCCACGCCCACGCTGTGGCAGGCGGTGCTCGGTGAGGTGGACGACGACGGCGACCATGCGGGGGCGCTGTCGGGGGTGCGGATCCTCAGCGGTGGTGAGGTGCTGCCCGCCCCGCTCGCGCGTCGGCTGCTCGGGCTCGGCGCCGAGGTGGTGAATCTGTACGGGCCCACCGAGACCACGGTCTGGTGCAGCACGGCCGCCGTACGCGCCGATGACGACGGCGCGCCGCGGATCGGGACGCCGCTGGACACCACGCGCGCGTACGTCCTGGACCGGCACCTGGGCCTGCTGCCGCCGGGCGTGGTGGGAGAACTGCACATCGCGGGAACGAGTGTGGCCCGCGGGTATTTCGACCGCCCCGGCCCGACCGCCGAGCGGTTCGTGGCCGATCCGTACGGCCCCCCGGGGTCACGGATGTATCGCACCGGCGACCTGGTGCGCTGGGACGAGGACGGTCGGCTGGAGTACCTCAGCCGAGCCGACCGCCAGGTCAAGCTGCGGGGATTCCGGATCGAGCCGGGAGAGGTCGAGGCGGTGCTGGCCTCGCATCCGCACGTGGCGCGGGCCGCCGTGATGGTCCGCGAGGACCGGCCGGGTGACCCTCGGCTCGTCGGCTACTCCGTCGCCCGGCCGGGCCATGAACCGGCCGCGGCCCAGCTGCGCTCCTGGCTTCGTGAGCGGCTGCCGGAGCACATGGTGCCATCGGCGGTGGTTCCTCTGGACGCGTTGCCGCTGACGGCGAACGGAAAGCTGGACCGCAAGGCGCTGCCCGCGCCCGGCCCCGTCGGCGCCCCGGGCACCGGCCGGCCACCGGCCTCCCCCTGGGAGGAGCTGCTGTGCGCGCTGTACGCCGAGGTGCTGGGCGTGCCCGAGGTGGGCGTGGCGGACAGCTTCTTCGAGCTGGGCGGGCATTCGCTGCTCGCGATGCGGCTGATGGGGCAGGTCCGTACCCGCACCGGCGTCGATCTGGGCATCCGTGCGGTGTTCCAGGCGCCGACGGTGGAGCGGTTGGCGACGGTGATCCAGGGCGCGGAACGGGACGTGGCTCGCCCGCCGCTGGGGCCGATGCCGCGTACGGGCCGCCTGCCGCTGTCGTACGCCCAGCAACGGCTCTGGTTCCTCGAGGAGTTGGAGGGCGATCGGGCGGCGACCTACAACATCGTGGTCGGCCTGTGGCTCCGCGGCCCGCTGGACCGGGAGGCGCTGATGGCCGCGGCGGGGGACGTCGTGGCCCGGCATGAGGTGCTGCGCACCGTCTATCCGCACGGGGACGACGGCCGGCCGTGGCAGCGGGTCCTGGGCCCGGACGCGGCACGGTCCGCGCTGCACGCCGTGGTGCGGGGCATGGGGCCGGTGGCCGACGGAACGGACTCGGTCGGGGACGCGGCCGGGGACGCGACCGGGGACGCGGCCAGGGACTCGGCCAGGGACTCGGCCAGGGACGCGACCGGGGACTCGGCCAGGGACTCGGCCGGGGATGCTTCGGACGACATACTCGCGGCGGCGCTGGCGGAGGAGGCCGGGCGTGGCTTCCACCTGGCCACCGAACTGCCCCTGCGCATAAGCCTGTTCCCGCAGGGCGACGACGAGCATGTGCTGCTCGTGGTGGTCCACCACATCGCGGCCGACGGCTGGTCGCTGGAGCCGCTCTTCACCGACCTCGCCACCGCCTATCGGGCCCGGACGGCCGGTTCGGAACCGCGCTGGAGCGACGATCTGCCGTTGCAGTACGCGGACTTCGGGCTCTGGCAGCGCCAGGTGCTGGGTGCGGAGGACCGGGACGACAGTGTGCTCTCCCGGCAGCTCGCGTTCTGGAGGGAGACGCTCGCGGAGTTGCCCGAGGAACTCCCGCTGCCGACGGACCGGCCGCGGCCGCCGGTGGCCGGACACCAGGGCTCGACCGTGGACATCGCCGTTCCGGCTCCGCTGCACCGGCGGCTGGCCCGGCTGGCCCGCTCCCGGGACGCCAGTGTGTTCATGGTGGTCCAGGCCGCCCTCGCGGCCTTGCTGACACGACTCGGCGCCGGGACGGACATCCCCCTGGGCACGGCGTTCGCCGGCCGCGACGAGGTGGCCGTGCACGACCTGGTCGGCCCCTTCGTCAACACTCTGGTGCTGCGCACCGACACCAGCGGGGACCCGGACTTCCTGACCCTCCTGGAGCGGGTGCGGGAGACGGACGGAGCCGCGTACGCGCATCAGGAGGTGCCGTTCGAACGGGTGGTGGAGGCGGTCAACCCGGTCCGGTCCCTGGCCCGGCACCCGCTGTTCCAGGTGATGCTCACCTTCCAGAACCTCCTGGCGACCGAGCTGTCCCTGCCGGGAGTGGCCGCCGAGCCACTGGAGGTGGCCACCGACACGGCCAAGTTCGACCTGGCCTTCGCGCTCGCGGAGACGCACACCGCCGACGGCGGGGAGCCGAACGGCATCCGGGGCAGCCTCGAGTACGCCACCGACCTCTTCGAGCACCACACGGCGCGGGCGATCGTCGACCGCCTCCTGCGTGTGCTGGACAGCGTCACGGACCGTCCCGACCAGGCCCTGAGCCGGATCGACCTCCTCGGACACGACGAGCGGGGGCGGCTGCTGGGCTGGGGTACGGGTGCCTCGGTGGCCGCGGCCGGGACGGGACGGGTGCTGCCGGAGCTGTTCGAGGAACAGGCGGCACTCACTCCGCAGGCCACCGCGGTGGTATTCGAGGACGACAGGGTGTCCTACACGGACCTCAACGCGCGCGCCAACCAGCTGGCCCGGCTACTCATCGACAACGGCGCCGGACCGGAAACACGTATCGCCCTCGCTCTGCCACGCTCCCCTGAGCTGATCACCGCCGTGCTCGCCGTCACCAAAGCCGGAGCCGCCTACGTACCCCTCGACCCCGGCTACCCACCGGACCGCATCACCTTCATGCTCCACGACAGCGAACCCACCCTCCTCCTCACCACCAGCACACTCGCCAACACCCTCCCCACCAGCACCGCCACCCTGCCCTGGCTCCTCCTCGACACCGAAGACACCCACGCCCGTATGGAAGGCCATGACACGGGGGACGTGTCCGACGACGAGCGTCGTGCCTCAGTGCATCCCGCGCATCCGGCGTACGTCATCTACACCTCGGGTTCAACGGGTACGCCCAAGGGGGTGGTCGTCTCCCACGCCAATGTGGTGGACCTGGCGGCCTGGGCGCGGGACGACCTCGGCGCGGACCGGTTGGCGCATGTGAGGGCGACGACGTCCTTCACCTTCGACGTCTCCGTCTTCGAACTGCTCGTACCACTCACGCTTGGCGGCACGGTGGAGCTCGTCCCCGATCTGCTGTCCGCGGCCGCCGATCCCGGGCTGCTCAGGGCCGGTGGTCTGCTGAGTGCCGTTCCCTCCGTCCTGGCGAGCCTGCTCTCCGCCCAGCAGCAGGCTGAAGACTCGTCTCTCGACACGATCGTCCTGGCGGGCGAAGCACTCTCCCCCCAACTGCTGGCCACCGCGCAGTCCCGGTTCCCCGAAGCGCGCATCGCCAATGCCTACGGCCCCACCGAGGCGACGGTCTACGCCGCTGTGTGGCACTCCGACGGGGCAGCGCACACCTCGGTGCCCATCGGCTCCCCGGTGCCGAACTCCCGAGTGTTTGTGCTGGATGCGGGGTTGGGGTTGGTTCCGGTGGGCGTGGTCGGCGAGTTGTACGTAGCCGGGTGCGGAGTAGCACGGGGGTACTGGGCACGACCGGGACTGACCGCGGAACGGTTCGTGGCCTGCCCATACGGTACGACGGACGGGCAACGCATGTACCGCACCGGAGACCTGGTCCGATGGACACCCGCTGGACAACTGGAATTCCGCGGACGAGCCGATCAACAAGTCAAAGTCCGCGGATTCCGCATCGAGCCAGGAGAAATCCAGGCCGCGCTCACCACACATCCCGGTATCGGGCAAGCCGTAGTGACCGTCCGCGAAGACCGCCCCGGCGACCGCCGCCTCGTCGCCTACCTCACCCCCGCACAGGCCGACACCGAACCCCCGCCTACAGCGGAGATCCGAACCCAGCTGGCCGACCGGCTCCCCCACTACATGATCCCCGCCCACTACATCCCACTCAAACACCTGCCACTGACCGCCAACGGCAAACTCGACCACTCCGCCCTACCCGTCCCCACCTCGGAAGGCACCAGCGAACGAGCCCCCACCGACGGGCACGAACGCACACTGTGTGAGCTATTCGCCGACATCCTCGGCCTTCCTCAAACGGGCCCCGAGGACGGCTTCTTCGCGCTGGGCGGCGACAGCATCCTGTCCATCCAACTCGTCAGCCGCGCCCGCCAAGAAGGACTACTCCTCACCCCACGCCAAATCTTCCAACACCAAACCCCAGCCGCCCTGGCCACCGCAGCAACCCACATCCCCACCACCACACCAGCCCACCACGAAACCGGCACCGGCACCCTGCCTGCGACTCCGATCATGCGAGAGCTGTTCGAACGAGGCGGACCCTTCACGACCTACCACCAATCGGTCCTGCTGACCGTTCCCGCCGACCTCGACCAGCAGCGCCTCGCCACCGCACTGCAAACCCTGATCGACCACCACGACATCCTCCGCCTCACCCTCAACAATGCGGAAGGCGAAGGCGAACTGCGGATACCACCACCAGGCAGCATCGACGCCACCAGCCTCCTCCACCAAGCCGACCTCACCGACCACCCCGACATCCCCACCGCCATCACCGAACACCAGACCACCGCCCAAACCCGCCTCAACCCCGAACACGGCATCATGCTCCAAGCCATCCACC
>NZ_JAGGLR010000065.1 GCF_017874715.1 Streptomyces iranensis
AGTGACCAGCCGACTTCCTCCGCTGATGTTTCGGGGTTGGTGGCCAGTCGTTCGGCCAGTGCCCGTGCCTGACCGCGCAACGCTTCGGCGCCACGTCCGGAGATCACCCACGGCACCACACCACCCGCCGAAACACCACCCGCCGAAACATCACTCGCCGACACCCCGCTCCCCGAGGTGTCCGATGCGGGGGCGGCCTCGGCCGGTTCGGGTGCCTGCTCCAGGATGAGATGGGCGTTCGTACCGCTGATGCCGAACGACGACACACCCACACGGCGCGGCCGTCCGTTCGCCGCCCACTCGACGGGTTCGGTCAGCAGCCGCACCTCGCCCGCGCCCCAGTCCACATGCGGTGTCGGTTCGTCGATGTGCAGGGAGACGGGGAGCACCTCGTGCCGCAGGGCCTGCACCATTTTGATGACGCTCGCCACCCCGGCGGCGGCCTGCGTGTGTCCGATGTTGGACTTGATGGAGCCCAGCCACAGCGGGCGGTCCTCCGGCCTGCCCTGGCCGTACGTGGCCAGCAGCGCCTGCGCCTCGATCGGATCGCCCAGCGTCGTGCCCGTACCGTGCGCCTCCACCGCGTCCACCTCGGACGGCGACAGTCCCGCATTGGCCAGGGCCTGCCGGATCACCCGCTGCTGCGACGGCCCGTTCGGCGCCGTCAGACCATTCGACGCACCGTCCTGGTTGACCGCCGAGCCCCGGATCACCGCCAGCACCCGATGGCCGTTGCGCCGCGCGTCCGACAGCCGTTCCAGCAGCACCAGACCGACGCCCTCGGAGAAGCCCGTGCCGTCGGCCGCCGCCGCGAACGCCTTGCACCGCCCGTCCGGGGACAGCGCGCGCTGACGCGAGAACTCGGTGAACCCACCGGGCGTGGCCATCACCGTCACCCCGCCCGCGAGGGCCAGCGAGCACTCGTCCTGCCGCAGCGCCTGCACCGCCAGATGCGTGGCCACCAGTGACGACGAGCACGCCGTGTCCACCGTGACCGCGGGCCCTTCCAGGCCGAACGAGTACGACACCCGGCCCGAGACCACGCTGCCGAGGTTTCCGGTGGCCACGTAGCCCGCCGAGTCGCTCGTCGTCTGGCCGATGAGCGACAGATAGTGGTACGAGTCCACCCCGGCGAACACCCCGGTGGCACTGCCGCTCAGCGCCTCCCGCGTGAGCCCCGCGCGTTCGAACGCCTCCCACGCCGTCTCCAGCAGCAGCCGCTGCTGCGGATCCATCGCCGCCGCCTCACGCGGGCTGATCCCGAAGAACTCGGCGTCGAAGTCGGCCACATCGCGGAGGAATCCGCCCTCGCGGGCGCTGCTGGTGCCGACGTGCTCCGGATCCGGGTCGTAGAGGCTCTCCAGGTCCCAGCCACGGTCCTCGGGAAACGAGGAGATGACGTCCACGCCCTCGTCCACCACCCGCCACAGATCCTCGGGGGTCGCCACATCGCCGGGGAAGTGGCAGGCCATCCCGACGATGGCGATGGGCTCCCGGGCGCGGTCCTCGACCTCGCGCAACTGCCGCCTGGCCAGACGCAGATCGGCGGTCGCCCGCTTGAGATAGCTGCGGAGCTTCTCGTCATCCGTCATATCGCATCAACCCGATCGTCACGGCTGTCCTGATTCATCGGAGACTGTCGTCATTCATCGGAGACTGTCGTCGGAGGGGACAGTCAGCTCGTTGTCGAGCGCCCGGAACAAGTCCTCGTCGCTGGCCGACGCCAGATCCTCCTCGGCGTCGTCGTCGCCGTCCGCGTCCTGCCATGGGCCGTCCGCCTTGCGCAGCAGCTCCCGCAGCCGCGCCGCGATCCGGGCCCGCTGCTCCCGGTCGGCGATCCCCCCGGTCAAGGCGGCGTCGAGGGAGTCGAGGCCGGTGAGGAGCGAGTCCGCAGCCACCGTCCCGGCCGGGACCAGGAGCTCCTCCAGCAGCCGCACCACCGCCGTGGGCGTGGGGTGGTCGAAGACCAGCGTGGCGGGCAGCCGCAGTCCGGTGGCGGCGCCCAGCCGGTTCCGCAGCTCCACGGCGGTCAGCGAGTCGAAGCCCAGCTCCCGGAAGTTCTGGGCGGGGTGGATGGCATCCGCCGTGTCATGGCCCAGCACCGTCGCCGTGGCGCTGCGCACCAGCTTGAGGAGCGCCTGCCGCCGATCCTCCCCGGACATGGCGGCGAACGCCTCGGCCGGTGCCGTCCCGCCCGGGGCGACGGCTCCGGTGGCCGCCTGCGGGGCGGTGCCGCGCACCAGGCTCCTGAAGAGCGGCGGCAGATCGTCGGCGTGGGCCTCACGCCGCATCGTGGTCAGGTCGAGCCGGACGGGCGCCAGGGTCGGCAGGCCGCTGTCGAGTGCGATGTCGAGCAGTGCGAGGCCCTGTTCGGTCTCCAGCCCCACCATTCCTGCCCTCGCCAGCCGTGCCCGGTCGGTGTCCGTCATCCCACCGGTCATGCCGGTGGCCTGGGCCCAGTACCCCCAGGCCAGGGAGGTGGCGGGCAGGCCCTGGGCATGACGGTGCACGGCGAGCGCGTCCAGGAAGGCGTTGGCCGCCGCGTAGTTGCCCTGGCCCGCGGCGCCCAGCAGCCCGGCGGCCGCGGAGAACAACACGAACGCCGACAGCCCGGCGTCGCGGGTGAGTTCATGCAGATTCCACGCCGCGTCCGCCTTCGCCCGCAGCACCTCGTCGAGTTGATCGGGTGTGAGCGCCTCGACCGTGGTATCGCGCAGCAGCCCGGCGGCATGGACGACGGCGGTGAGCGGATGGCGGTCGGGGACGGTCTCCAGCAGCTTGGCCAGGGCGGTCCGGTCGGCCGCGTCACAGGCCACGATGGAGACGTGTGCGCCGAGCTCGGTCAGTTCGGCCGCCAGCTCCGTGGCCCCCGGTGCGTCGAGGCCCCGGCGGCTGATGAGCAGCAGCCGCCGTACGCCGTGGTGCGCCACCAGATGGCGGGCGGTGGCGGCGCCGAGGGTGCCCGTCCCACCGGTGATGAGGACCGTGCCCTCCGGGTCGAGGGGGGTGGGGAGCGTCAGCACGATCTTGCCGATGTGGCGGGCCTGGCTGAAGTAGCGGAACGCCTCGGGGGCCCGGCGGATGTCCCACAGCGTGGTGGGCAGCGGTTGCAGTGTCCCGTTCTCGAACAGCGTCGACAACTCGGCCAGCAGCTGCCGGATGCGATCCGGACCCGCCCCGCCGACCAGGTCGAACGCGCGATAGAC
Source organism: Streptomyces iranensis (assembly GCF_017874715.1). Taxonomy (GTDB): domain Bacteria; phylum Actinomycetota; class Actinomycetes; order Streptomycetales; family Streptomycetaceae; genus Streptomyces; species Streptomyces iranensis. Next base: position 3,207 of record NZ_JAGGLR010000065.1, read on the forward strand.
GACCCCCGGATACCGGGCGCCGACCTCCTCGGGGTCGCGGACGTCGGTCCGGCCCATGTCGATGAAGCGACCGCCGGGGGCCAGCAGCCGCAAGGAGGCGTCCATGAAGTCACCGGCCAGGGAGTTGAGCACCACGTCGACCGATCCGGCGGCGGCGCGGAACACCTCTTCGAAGTCGAGGGCGCGCGAGGAGGCGATATGACGGTCGTCGAAACCGCGCTCCCGCAGCGCGTGCCACTTCGCGGGTCCCGCCGTGGCGAACACCTCGGCCTGCCAGTGGCGAGCCAGCTGCACGGCCGCCAGGCCCACCCCACCGGTGGCCGCGTGCAGCAGCAGCTTCTCCCCGGCCCGCAGCCCCGCGAGATCGGCGAGACCGTAGTAGGCCGTGAGAAAGGCGGACGGTGTGGTGGCCGCCTGTGCGTAGGACCACCCCACGGGGATCCTGGTGATCATCCGGACGTCGGTGACCACCAGCGACCCGGTGCCGTTGAACAGGCCCATGACCCGGTCGCCCACCGCGAACTCCTCGGTGCCGGGCCCGACTTCGACGACCACCCCCGCACCGTCGCCGCCCAGTGGCCTGGGGTCCTCCACCATGCCCAGCGCCACCACGACGTCATGGAAGTTCACCCCACCCGCCCGAAGCGCCACCCGGACCTCGCCCCGGCCCAGCGGGCGGGTGTTGTCCGGGCAGTCGACCAGCGCCAGCTGGTCCAGGCTGCCGTGGCCGGTCAGCCCCAGACGCCACGTGGCCGACCCCTCCGGCGGGGTGAGCCGCTTGGCCGCGTCGTCGTGGACCAGCCGCGGTACGTACGCCACCCCCTCCCGCAGCGCCAGCTGGGGCTCGCCCGAGGCGACGGCGTCGGACAGGGCCCGTAGCGAGGCATCCCGGCCATCGAGGCCGAGTGCGTCGAGGTCGAGTCCGTCGAGGTCCAGTCCGTCGAGGTCGAGCAGCAGGACCCGGCCGGGGTTCTCCGACTGGGCGCTGCGCACCAGACCCCACACGGCGGAGGCGGGCAGATCGTGGACATCGTCATGGCTCTGCGGGGCGACCGCCCCACGGGTCACCACCGCCAACCGGGCGTCGGCGCATTCGGGAGCGGCAAGGAACTCCCGCAGCACCCCGAGGGCCTCCCCGACCAGGTCATGGGTGCGCTCCACCGGATCGCCGCAGCCATCGGCGGAAGAGCCGAAGAGGGCGAACACCACATCGGGGGCCGGGGCCCCGTCCGCCACGGCCGCCCGCACGGCGGCGAGATCCGGGAGGTGGGAGGCATCCGGCAGCGCGTCGGCCAGGGGACCGCCGGCCGGACCGATCACCGCCGAACGGCACGCGGGGGCGCCCTCGGCCGGTGTCATCCGCGTCCAGGCCAGCTGGAACAGCGAATTCCTGCCCGCCGCACGAGCCCGGCCCAACTGCCCGTCCGGCACCGGGCGCAGGATCAGATCGTCCACGACGGCCACCGCCGCGCCGGTCGGATCGGCCGCGAGCAGGGTGAGCCGGTCCGATGCCGTCGGGGTGATGCGGATCCGCAGGGTGTCCGCGCCGGTGGCGCACAGCCGCAGACCGCTCCAGGTGAACGGGAGCAGGATCCGGTGCGCGTCCTCGGAGTCGGGGGCGACGTCCAGGGCACGGGCGTGCAGCGCGGCGTCGAACAGGGCGGGATGGATGCCGTACGCGGCCGTGCCCTCGCGCTCCCCTTCGGGCAGGGACACCTCGGCGTAGACGTCGCCGTCCAGCCGCCACGCGGCGGTGAGGCCCTGGAAGGACGGTCCGTAGTGATATCCGTGGTCGGCGAGCTGCCGGTAGAAGTCCTCGACGGGGAGCGGTGTCGCCCCGTGAGGCGGCCAGGCGCCCTCCAGGGCGGGGAAGTCGGGCGCGGTGGAGGCGGCGAGCGCACCGGTGGCATGCCGGGTCCAGGCCGTGTCGCCGGTGTCGGCCGCCGGCCGTGAATGCACCGTGATCGGACGCTCGCCCGTGTGATCGGGAGCGGCCACCGCGATCTGCACATCGACCGCCTCGCCCTGCGGAATCACCAGTGGCGCGTGCAGGGTCAGCTCCGCCACCTGGTCACATCCGGTCCGCGCGGCCGCGTGCAGGGCGAGTTCGGCGAAGGCGGTGCCCGGCAGCAGTACGGTGTCCAGCACCCGGTGGTCGTTCAGCCACGGATGGGTCCGCGGCGACAGCCGGCCGGTCAGCAGATGGGCGCCGCCCTGCGCGAGTTCCACGGCGGCGCCGAGCAGCGGATGTTCCGCGGGCCCCAGCCCGAGGTCGCCCGGGTCGCCACCGTGGCCACCCCGCCCGTCCAGCCAGTACCGCCGCCGCTGGAAGGCGTAGGTGGGCAGGTCGATGGTGCGGGGTGCGGGGTCGGTGCGGAACCAGCGGGTCCAGTCGACGCTGACTCCGGCGGTGAACGC
>NZ_JAGGLR010000066.1 GCF_017874715.1 Streptomyces iranensis
CGAACACGCCGTATCCACCGTGATCGTCGGCCCCTCAAGACCAAACGTGTACGCCAACCGACCCGAAATCACACTCGCCGCATTACCCGTACCGACGAACCCCTCCACGCCTTCCGGAAGTGCCGGCAGCGAGGAGGCGTAGTCGTGGTACATCACACCGGCGAACACACCGGTACGGCTGCCACGCAGCACACCCGGATCGATCCCGGCCCGCTCGAACGCCTCCCACGACGTCTCCAACAGCAACCGCTGCTGCGGATCCATCGCCAGCGCCTCACGCGGCGAAATCCCGAAGAACGCCGGGTCGAAGTGGCCCGCCCGGTCGACGAAGCCGCCCTCGCGGGAGTACGAGGTGCCCGGGTGGTCGGGGTCCGGGTGGTAGAGCCCGTCCAGATCCCAGCCACGGTCGGCGGGGAACTCGGAGATCGCATCCCGGCCCTCCATGACCAGCCGCCACAGATCCTCCGGAGTCTCCACCCCACCCGGATAACGGCACCCCAGACCCACGATCGCAATCGGCTCATCATCGGCGGCCGACACCACCACCGGCCCCGCCACCGCAGCCACAGCCCCCACAACCTCCGCACGCAGGAACTCCGCCAACACCGCAGGCGTCGGATAGTCGAAGACCAGCGTCGCGGGCAGCCGCAACTCACTCACCGCACCCAGCGCATTCCGCAACTCCACCGCCGTCAGCGAGTCAAAACCCAGCTCACGGAAGGAGCGATGCGGTTCGACGGTGTCCAGCGAGTCATGGCCGAGTACGGCCGCGACCTGCGTACGGACCAGCTCCATCAGGGCGTCGAGCTGCTCGGCCTCGCTCAGCCCGGCGAGCCGCCGCGCCAGCGCACCCGACACCGCCGCACCCTCCGCCGCACGCCGCGCCGGAACCCTCACCAGCCCACGCAGCAGCGGCGCCACCACACCGGTCGACGCCGCCTCGGCGCGCATCACGGCCAGGTCGAGCCGTACGGGCACGAGCAGCGCCTCGTCTGTACGGTACGCGGCGTCGAACAGCTCCAGGCCCTCGGTGGCCGAGAGCGCCACGACGCCACCCCGGCTCATCCGGGACACATCTGCCTCGTCCAGCTCACCGGTCATCCCGCTGGAGTCGGCCCACAGGCCCCAGGCCAGCGAGGTGCCGGGCAGGCCGCGCGCCGCACGGTGCTGGGCGAGGGCGTCCAGGAAGGCATTGGCGGCGGCGTAATTGCCCTGCCCCGCATTGCCGAACACACCGGCGGCGGAGGAGAACAGCACGAACGCGGACAGGTCGAGGTCCCGGGTCAGCTCGTGCAGATTCCACGCCGCGTCCACCTTCGGACGCAGCACCCCGGCCATGCGCTCGGGGGTGAGCGAACCGATCACACCGTCATCCAGCACACCGGCCGTGTGAACGACCGCCGTCAGCGGATGTTCGGCGGGGATGGCGGCGAGGGTCGCGGCGAGCGCGTCCCGGTCCGACACATCACACGCCGCCCAGTGCGCTTCGGCGCCCAACTCTGCTAGTTCTGTGGTGAGTTCGACCGCACCCGGTGCCTGGTCGCCACGACGGCTGACCAGCAGCAGGTGCCGTACGCCACGCTCGGCTGCCAGGTGTCGGGCGAACAGGCCGCCCAGTGAGCCGGACGCGCCGGTCACCAGCACCGTGCCGTCCGGGTTCCACGCGGGGGCCGCGTTGTCGGTGGCGGATGCGGCGCGGGCCAGGCGTGGCGTCTTCAAGACGCCCTCCCGCACCGAGACCTCGGCCTCGCCACTCGCGAGCACGGCGGGCAGCGCGGCACGCGAGTTGTCGTGGCCGTCGATGTCGATGAGGACGAAGCGGCCCGGGTTCTCGGACTGCGCGGAGCGCAGCAGACCGCGTACGGCGGCGCCCGCGAGGTCCGTCACCGGCTCAGTGGCCTCGGTGGCCACGGCTCCGGAGGTCAGCAGGACCAGACGGGAGTCCGTGAAGCGGTCGTCAGCCAGCCAGGACTGGAGGAGGTGGAGGGCTTGGGTGGTGGTGTCGTGTGCGGCTCGGGTGGGGTTCTCCCCTACCCTGCCCCTTCCCGAAACTATGGGCTCCGCCCCTTGACCCCGGTCCTCAATCGCCGGACGGGCTGGGGATGCCGCACCCGTGAGTTCAAGCACCACGCCGTCTGCGTGCGGGTGCGGACGCCCTTCGGGCGTGTCCTCAATCGCCGGACGGGCTTGATTTGCCGCACCCAGGCCTTCAGATACCGCGCCGTCCGAATGCACGCCCGGACGGGCTTGAGGCGCCAGGTTCACCACAACCTGGTCCGGCAGCGCCGTTCCGGAATCGACGGCCTCGCCCAGCGCGGTCAGGTCCGCGTACACCGTGACGCCCAACCCGAACGCATCCGCGCCCAGCACCGCCCACCGGCCGTCACCCGGAACATCGACCACGTCAGCAGGTGCGGCCGACGTCCACTCCACGCGGTACAGCGACTCGCGGTAGGCCGTACGCGCGCTCTCCAACTGCTCGACGGACACCGGCCGCAACACCAGCGAATCCACCGACAGCACCGCACGCCCCGCACCATCCGCCACCGCAAGCGACACCGCATCCGCACCAGCAGCCGACAACCGCACCCGCAACACCGAAGCACCCACCGCATGCAGCGACACCCCGGACCACGAAAACGGCAACCGCGCCCCGGCCTCGCCCTCGATCAGACCGCCCAACCCCACCGCATGCAGGGCCGAGTCCAGCAGCGCCGGATGCAGACCGAACAACCCGGCATCGGACTGCCCGTCCTCCGGCAGCTCCAGCTCGGCATAGACCTCACCATCGAGCCGCCAGGCGGACCTCAGCCCCTGGAACACCGGGCCATAGGCCAGCCCCAGGCCCGCCATGCCCTCATACAGACCATCCAGCGCGACCGGCGTCGCACCCGCCGGAGGCCACACACCCAAGTCGAACGACGCCGCCGACGCACCCTCCACAAGCGCACCCGAGGCATGACGCAGCCACGCCTCATCGGCAGCCGCACCCTCAAACCGCGAATACACCTCAAACCCACGACGACCAGAGCCATCCGGCGCACCCACCGACAGCTGAAGCTGAACACCGCCCACCTCCGGAAGCACCAGCGGCGCCTCCAGCGTCAGCTCCTCAACCCGGTCACAACCCACCTGGTCACCGGCCCGAACCGCCAACTCCACAAAGGCCGTACCCGGCAGCAGCACCGAGCCCATCACGGCGTGATCCAGCAGCCACGGATGCGTCTGCGCAGAGATCCGCCCGGTCAGCAGCACACCGTCGCCGCCCGCGAGCGGTACGGCGGCCCCCACGAGCGGATGGTCCACGGCGGCCAGCCCGAGCCCCGCCGTGCCACCGACGCCGTAGGCCGACGCCTGCGGCCAGTACCGGCGGCGCTGGAAGGCGTACGTCGGCAGGTCGGTCAGCTCGACCCGAGCAGCGCCGGTACCTGCGAAGACGGCCGCCCAGTTCACGGCCACACCACGGACGTACGCCCGCGCCACGGCGGCGTGGACCGCCCGCGCCTCGGGCCGACCGGCCCGCAACACGGCGGCGAATCCGGCCGCCTCGGCGTCGGTGACGCACTCCTGGGCCATGGCGGTGAGGACACCGTCGGGGCCGAGTTCGAGGTAGGTGGTGACGCCCTGGGCCTCCATCGTCCGGACACCGTCGAGGAAGCGGACGGCCTCACGGACGTGGCGCACCCAGAACTCAGGGGTCGTGATCTCCTCGGCGGAGACCACGTCCCCGGTGAGGTTGGAGACGATCGGGATCCGCGGGGCCTCGTACGTAAGCCCCTCGGCCACCTCGCGGAACGCCTCCAACATGCCGTCCATACGCGGGGAGTGGAACGCGTGGCTGACGGTGAGCCGCTTGGTCTTACGGCCCTGCGCCTCGAAACCGGAAGCGATCGCGACAGCCGCGTCCTCGTCACCCGCGATGACCACGGAAGTGGGCCCATTGAGCGCGGCGATCGAGACACGCTCGTTGACCAGCGGCAGCACCTCGTCCTCGGAGGCCTGGACGGCGATCATCGCGCCACCAGTGGGCAGCTCCTGCATCAGACGGCCACGCGCGGCCACCAGCTTCGCCGCGTCCGCCAGCGAGAGCACACCCGCCACATGCGCGGCGGCCAGCTCACCGATCGAGTGACCGGACAGGAAGTCCGCCTTCAGCCCCCACGCCTCCACCAGCCGGAACAGCGCCACCTCGATGGCGAACAACGCGGGCTGAGTGAACCCGGTCCGGTCCAGCGCCTCGACCTCATCCCCGAACAGCACCTCCCGCAGCGGCCGCTCAAGATGCGCGTCCAGCTCCGCACACACCGCGTCCAACGCCTCCGCGAACACCGGGAACGCGTCGTACAGCTCACGACCCATCCCCAACCGCTGACTCCCCTGCCCCGTGAACAGGAACGCCACCTTCCCGCCAGCAGCCGACCCCTGGATCACCTCCGCGCCGGACTCGCCGCGTGCCAGGGCGTCCAGACCGCGTAGGAAGCCCTCGCGGTCATCGGCCACCAGAACCGCGCGGTGGTCCAGCGCGGCGCGCGTGGTCGCGAGCGAGAAGCCGAGGTCGGCCGGGACGAGCTCCGGCCGCTCGTCCAGGTAGGAACGGAGCCGCCCGGCCTGCGCACACAGCGCGTCGGCGGTCTTCGCCGACAGCGGCCACGACGTCACACCAGGCCCCGTCGTCACCTCATGCGCGGCCTCGTCCTCGCCGACCGGGGCCTGCTCGATGATCGTGTGCGCATTCGTCCCGCTGAAACCGAACGACGAGACCGCAGCCCGCCGGGGACGACCCGACTCCGGCCACGCCACCGACTCCCGCAACAACGACACCGCACCCGCAGACCAGTCAATATGCGGCGACGGCTCCTG
>NZ_JAGGLR010000067.1 GCF_017874715.1 Streptomyces iranensis
GGGCCCCGCGCGGGGCTCCGGGTCACGGTCGAACGAAGCGATGGGCGAAAGCCACTGGTAGCGCAGTGGGGCGGGGTCTCACTTGCCCGCAAGACCACAATCGGCATCCTCGACGACAACCCCCCGAAGGTTTGGAGCGATCGGTCCGAACTCGTACAACGACTTCTGGCCGACACCTGCGAATTATGTGGCTCCCCACAAGGCGTCGAAGTGCACCATATTCGGCGCCTCAAGGACCTCCGTAGCAAAGGGCGGGCAGAAGTGCCCGCATGGGTTGAGCGGATGGCAGCCCGCCGCCGCAAAACCCTGGTTGTCTGCCGCATCTGTCACGAGGCCATCCACGCTGGAAGGCCAACCCGTCAGCCTTCACGGATGTAGACACTGGAGAGCGGTGTGCCCGGAAACGGGCACGCACCGTTCGGCGGGGGCCGCCGAAAATGGACCCAGCAATGGGCACCTCGTCGGCGGCCTACCCAACCCAATGCCGGTGGCCGAAAGACAGCGGGAAACCGGAGCACATGGCCAGCGCCTCCGCTGGTGCTCCGGATAACCGGCCGGATACGGGTGCGCTGCCCGGACTCGAAAGGGTGCTGACGTGGGTCAGGCGGGCCTGTGCGGAACCGATGCCCACCAGGACCGGAACCGAAGGACAAGTTGGACGCCATGACGACTGCAACTTCCCGGGCGGAATCCGCCCTGGGCGACAGCGGCGCGGTGAACGGACCGGAGGGCAGCCCCACGGACTGGCAGTCAGGCCGAAGGGGACGGGTTGTCCGGATCTTGTTTGGTGGTCAACCGGTGTTTCCGGGAGGAGTCAGGTGAACGGATCGAGGTCGCAGGCCGAGACCAAGTCGTTCTACATTTCAAAGTCGATGGTGTGGGAGGCGTATCTGAGAGTCAAAGACAATCGGGGTGCACCCGGTGTGGACGGCGTTTCGATCGGGCGGTTCGAACAGAACCTCAAGGGGAATCTGTACAAGCTGTGGAACCGTATGTCGTCCGGCTCGTACTTCCTCCGGCGGTGAAGGCCGTGGAGAGGTGATTCACTGTCGCAGTGAGCAGCAGGCCCGCCGCGTGCGGGATGCGCTCGCAGCGAGAGTGACACAGGTTGGTTTGGAGTTGCATCCGGACAAGCCGCGCATCCTGTACTGCAAAGACGCCGACCGGCGTGGCTCGCACGAGCACACGTCGTTCACGTTTCTTGGATACAGGTTCCGGCCGAGGCTGTCCAAGAACCGGTATGGGAAGCACTTTGTGAACTTCCTGCCCGCGGTCAGCAACGAGGCGATCAAGGGGATGGGCAAGGAGATCCGTTCCTGGCGCATCGCCTGCCGCAGTGATATGTCCCTCGTTGATCTTGCGCAGATGTGCAACAACATCGCGCCGGGCTGGGTCAACTATTACGGACACTTCTACAAGTCCATGTTGTATCCGCTTCTCCGTCGCAGCCGACTCAACTACTTCAAGCGCGCGGTCTGCAAAGCCGCCCTGAGCTCCCTGGCCAGTTTCACGCGGCATCGGTTGATCAGCTGGTGGATGGCACTGCGCCGCTGGAAGTGGAAGGACGTCCGCCGACGGTTCACCGACCACACCGGTCGGTGGCAAAAGCCCTCGGCAGACGGGATCGAACTGTTCGACCTCCAAGCGGTGACGGTCACCCGCTACCGCTACAGAGGCAACACGACCTCCAACCCCTGGACCCACCCCAACCCCGCGCGAACGGCAGAGTCCGTGGAGAGCCCGGTACTCGGAGACGGGTACGCCGCGTTCGGCGAGCGGCACGGAGGAACGGACCGGTGGCAACACCGGCACCGCGCTCCGTGCCGGCTCAACAGGCACCCCCCGCTCCGACGAGAACGCGGCAAAAGATTCCGCGGTGAGGCAACGGTCTCGGCCTCTCATGGCCTCTTTTGCACATCTAGGAGGTGCTCATGGGGGTTCGAAAACAGGCCGGGGACAGAGAGTTCCAGGCCTTCGTCGTCGGCCGCTGGCCGCAGCTGATGCGCACGGCATTCCTGCTCACGGGGGAGCAGCACGCCGCGGAGGATCTGGTCCAGTCGACGCTGGAACAGGTCTATGTGGCCTGGCACAGGGTCACCTCGGCCGACGCCCCAGAGGCGTATGTACGACGAGTGATGATCAACGCGCATGCCCGCAGATACCGCAGGAAACTGCGGGAATTCCTGGTGCCCAGGAGCGAGGACGCGGGCCTGACACACGAGGTGGCCGACACCGGTGACCGGATCGCCCAGGCCGACGACCGCCACACGCTGCTGAAGGCGCTGGCCGAACTGCCGACACGGCAGCGGGAAGCAGTGGTCCTGCGCTACTGGGAGGACCTCACCGAGACACAGACGGCCGAGGCGATGGGCTGTTCGGTCGGCACGGTGAAGAGCAACGCAGCCAAGGGGATCGCGAAGCTGCGCGCCATATCGGGACTGGCGGAGACAGTGACGCAGGGAGGACGAAAGTGAAAAGCGCGGACTGGGAGACGAGCCACAACATGACACAGCACGACATCGCACTCCTGCTGGCCGACGCGGCCGACGAGGTGAAGATCGGCATAGCCCCCGCCCAGGCGCTGATTCGCGGCGGCCGCCGCCGCAAGGCCCGTCGCTGGGCGGTCGTGGCGACCACCACCCTGGTCGTGGCCGGCTCCACGGGGGCTCTGGCGCTGACGGGGCTGTCCGGCGACGGGGACCGGGGGGTGTCGCCGGCGAGCCGGCCGGTCGCCAGCGCGGAGGCGTCCGAGCCGCACATGCGGACGACCCTGGCGAGCGGCACCGACGCGGGAGTGCCGTGGAGGGTGTACATCGACGTGTGGAAGGCTCCGGCGGACACGGTGGAGGCCCAGGCCACCCTGGCGGCGATGGCGAAGTTCGGCGAGCACCCGGAGGACGTCTCCACGGCCTCCGAACTGGTGGGCAAGGTCGCGCACTTCGTGCACCGGGTCACCGGTAAAGAGGCGAGGACCACCCAGATCGCGGACATGGCGCTACCTGAGGACGACGTCCTGTCCGGCGGCGAGTACGGGACCGTCTCGCTCCCGCTGCTCCCCGGGAACGACACGGCCCCGCGCCTGGTGACTGGCCAGGTCGCCAAGACCGCCCGGGAGGTCACCTGCACCTGGAAGGACGGCACGTCTACCAAGGTCGGCCGTGCGTCCGCGGCCACCGAGGCGAACGCCGCCGTTCCGGTCATCCACAGCCCCAAGCACTCGCCCTACGACTGGTTCGTCTGCCTGGCGCCGAAGTCCACCGCGTTCGAGGGGATCAAGGTGACGAAGTAGACGAAGCGGGAGACCGAGTGCAGGGAGCCGAGGCCGGACGACGGTTTGCGACGCCCGGCGGCCCCTCGGAGCCCCGTCCGGGCCGGGCCGGGGCTCCGGAAGACGCCCGCGGCACCGAGGGCAGGGGGAGGCTCTCCCTTCCCCTCCCCGGCGGGGTGACATGAGCCCCCCACAGCTCCCCGCCCGCACCGGGCGACGGGGGAAACCCCGCCGCACCGGGTCCCCGTCGGGGTACCCGCTACGGTCCGTCTTCACACGGATCTTGCCCAGAGCAGGAATGATGCGAGTGTGACCGCCCGCTTCGTAGGAGGTGGCGGTCTTTTCGTATCTTGTGGCGATGCCGCGGAAGCCCTTGAGGTGGTTGGAACAGCGTTCGACGGTGTTGCGTCGGTGGTATGCCTCCCGGTCGAACCCTGGCGGCCGCCCGCCGCGGCCTTCGCGGTTGTGACGGTGCCTCTGCTGGTCCGTCTTCTCTGGGATGGTGTGTGCGATGCCGCGTCTGCGCAGACACCACACGACCTTAAGTTGTCAGGCCGCGGCGGCGAGTTCGGTAGGGAAGGCGGTGCGTTCGTCGAACAGCTCGCGAAGCTCCGGCGCTACGACGCCGAAACTCCAGACCAGCCCGCAGGGCTGTTCCAGTGCTATCAGGCCGATGCCGACAGTGCTGTCCGGCGTGTTTGTGCTGGCTGGGCTGGATGCCACGAGGGTGAGGAACTACTCGCCCTGCGGCTGGCGGTGCTCGACGGTTGCATCGACGCCGCCACGTACAGGACTGTGGTCGAGTACGTGTCGCCGGTGCCCCTGTTCCCTTGAGGCAGCGAAGCCGCTGCTCACGGTGAGGCGGGCATCGCTGCGCCAGTCAAGGAGGCCCGCCGCCTGATCAACAAGATTGCTCGGACACGCAATGACCTGGTGTAGTAACGGTTCT
>NZ_JAGGLR010000068.1 GCF_017874715.1 Streptomyces iranensis
TGTTCCGTTGGACGCGGGTGTTGGAGTCCTCCTCCAGGCCGTTGTCCTATGAGGTGAACGAGGCGGGCTGGGTCACGCTTCCCGGTGGTGAGGAGCTCGGTCCGGAGGGGTGGTGGCGGATCGGTGATGACTTCGTGCACGGGCCCACGGGGGTGGTGCTGTATGGGGACAGTGGGTGGATCGGCCGTGCCCTGAACGCTGAGGCGGTCCTGGAGCGGTATGCGGAGCTTCGGTACACGCTCACGGCGGACGCTTCCGGGATGTACCTGGTGCCCACCGACGGCGACGGTGCCGACGCGGTCCACATTCCGCTGGCGGATCCCGCTTCCTCGCTGATGGAGCCCGCGTCGGGGCGGAAGGTCGAGGACGTACGGCTTCGGGAGACCGGCCCCGACAGCGCCGGCCCTCCGGGTGGGACCAAGCGGCGCCACTCCGGCGACGGGGATCAGGGTCGCCGGGTGTCCGCTCGGGGTCCCGGTGACCGGACGGTCCATGGCTGGCTGAGCACCCTGCCGGCCCGCTTCGCCGACGGCGCTCCCAGCGCGTCGGGGCCGCAGGGTGCTCCGGCGACCGCGCTCACCGCCCTGGATGGTCGGGAGGCTCACTACGACACGCTCATGCGGGAGCTGTACGGCGAGCCGAGGCCGGAGGTGCGGGAGGCGCTGAGGCGGCTGGACGAGCTGCGGCGGGGTGTTCGCGAGTTGCGCGGGGGGCCGCTGAACCTGGATGTGCTCGCGTCGCACGTACTGATGCTGGCTCCGGACGCGCCCGTGACCTCGGTCGAGCGCGGTGATCTGATCCGGGTGGCGTCGGACCCGGCGATGGAGAACGCCTCCAACCTGGCCCGGCTCTCTGCCTTCTACCTGAAGTTGAACGGCGCGCTCGCCGGTGCGTTCCGCTTCACTACCGCGAATGGGGCGCAGGGCCTGAACTGGTCCGGCGAACCCCTGAACGCTGACCTCGACCTGGCGAGCGTCTACGACTTCGACAGGCAATCGGATGGCTCCCACGCTCCTGTGGGGGGTCCGAAGCCGTCCCCGTGGGGTCCGACGTACGCGGTGGTGTCCGACGGGAACGGGTGGACGATCACGGTACGGGGCCGGAAGGGTTTCAAGCGCGAGGCTCCGAAGGAGGTCGTGTTCGAGCTGCTCGGCCTCGATGAGGTGCTGACGGGTCTGGGGCGGGACGTTTCCGTGCTGATGGGCGTTCCCTTGGCGGCCGCCTTCAGGCTCAAGGAGCTGCGGGCCGGCGCCGACCTGCTCAACCGGCGGGTGTGGGCCTCAAGCGGCATGGTGATCAGCCTTCTGTTGCCGGCGGAGCCCGACAGGCCCGCCCGGAACGTGATCGGTCTCGACATGACCGAGGGGAAGGGATTCGTAGGGGGCTGGCTGCTCACTGATCCGGGCATGCCGTCCCACGACGACGGCCAGGAGGAGGAGTGGGAGCAGCGCGTGGTCTCCTTCCCCTTCATCGGCCCGGACCACAAGTCGACCGGGCACATTTCCATCCACTTCAACGAGAGTCCTCGCTTCGTGTGGTTGAGGAGCCGTATGCTGCTGGACCTTCCGACGGCGACGCACTTCGTCTACTGGGACCAGGCGACCGGTACGGAGAGCCGACCGGTGAAATTGCCGTGGGTGGGGGGTCTCCTTCCGTATTTCGAAGCCAAGCACGGCCATCCGGGCAAGAGCACGTGGGCTTTGGAGGATGGGGAGACCCTGGAGACCGGCGGGTCGCGGACTTCTGGTGCCTTGAAACGTCGGCCGAGCCTGGAGCGGCTGCCGCAGGAACACCCCATCGCGAGGATCGTGTGCCGGACCGCAGAGCCCGAGGGCATCGGTTTCGCCGGTCCTTTCGGCCCGCCCCCCTTCGTACCCGATCCATTGGCGGTGGTTTCCGAGTCCCAGGAAATGGCCACCGAAGAGGACCGCCCGGTGTACGCCGTCCGGCGCCGTTGGACCCCGCACATCAGGACGGGGCTCATCGTCCTGGACACTGACTCCCGGGGCCGGATATACCCCCCGGTGCTGGAAATGCCGGAGCCGAAGGGGGAGAAGCTGGATGCTTGGGTCCGGGATGCCGGGCTGTATAACGGGCCGGACCCGGTGCCGGAGCAGTACCAGGTCGAGGCGCTGCGTATGGTCCGCATGCTGCGCAAGGTGTTCGGTCCCCGGATCGACCAGTCGCAGGAGTATCCGGCTCTGCGACAGGGCGTCGTCGCTCTGCACGAAATGCTGCGCAACGATCTCAAGCTTGCCCGTGTCCCCCTGTTCACCATGGAACTGCTCAACCAGGTGGTGGCCGCGTGGCAGACGCAGCAGCCGGACGGCTCTCCAAAGCTCACGGGACGGGATCTCTACGCGGCCGTGCTGAAGAACGCGGACAAGCGGCTGGGAAAGAGCCGAGGGGGGCTCGGTCTCACTACGTTTGTCCGGCTGCCGGTACTCGAGCACGTCGTGAACATATTCGCGCTCCCCAACTTCAATTCCTTTGCCGCGCATATCCTCGGTCTGTCGGACCCGAGCCAGGTGGGCGATGCGGAACGGTCGCGGATGCTGTGGGCAGAGGCCAAGACCCAGGATTTCCTGCGACGGCTGAAGCTCGGCGGCGAGCAGGCGTGGGACAGTCACGCCGCCCGCATGCTTCACCTGCAAACCCCCGATCCGGCCCGGCGTGTGGATATGACCCAGCTGATGAGAAAGGCGGTGGCTCGAGGTCGCGACCCCCACTCGCTGAGGGAAATGGCCGAGTACCACCTGGAATTGCGCGGCGCATTCGCCAATAACACGCTCATGGCCGGCAAGAGCGGCTCGTGGATCGGCCGTGACCACACCGGCAGCCCGACGGGTTCCATCGACTTCGACCCGACCAAGGTCACCCTGCTGCGGCGTGCGCCCGACGGAAGCCTCGTCGCCCACTCCACGCAACCGGCGCCCTGGCACAATCCGAATGACCCGGACGCGCCGGTGCCCTGGCTGTACCGGGCGAAGGGGAAGGACGCGGTCTCATTCGGTGGCCCGGTGCCGAACGACGAGATGGGCGAGTTGTTCTACCGCGACCCGGCGCTGGGCGAGAAGCAGTGGTACGTTCCGGTCATCCTCCTCGTCGAGGGGGCCCGGCCTGGTCCCGGCGAGTCGGTCGCTGCCAGCCTGCCGGGCCAGGGCGCTCTGCTGACGGGCCGACAGATGTGGTCCGCGTACGGCAAGCCGACGCTCTACACCGACCGGACGGGGAAGACCACGGTGGCCCTGGAGCCGGACTGGTCGGGACGGCCGCGTCCGGTGTCCGATCTCGGGGTCGTGCGCCCGGGCGACGTCCGGAAGCCGTTCGCGGCCCCCGGGCCGGTCGCGCCGTCGGCTTCGTCGCGGCCTTCCCACAGTTCGCACGGGGCCGGTCCGTCGAGGCGCTCTGGTGGTCTGCCTGGTGGGTCGTCGGATACCGGGGTGGATCCGCTGGTGGAGCATTGGCCGTTGGGGCGTGGGGTGACGGTTGCGGAGCCGTGGACGGGTGATGTCGCCCGGGTCACGGTTGGCAAGGCGCCCAGGACGGGTGGCGTCAGGGAGGTTCCCGTTGGGCAGGCGCCCAGGAATGCCGGTAAGAATCCGGGGTCGTTCCGTTGGACGCGGGTGTTGGAGTCCTCCTCCAGGCCGTTGTCCTATGAGGTGAACGAGGCGGGCTGGGTCACGCTTCCCGGTGGTGAGGAGCTCGATCCGGAGGGGTGGTGGCGGATCGGTGATGACTTCGTGCACGGGTCCACGGGTGCGGTGTTGTATGGGGACAGTGGGTGGATCGGCCGTGCCCTGAACGCTGAGGCGGTCCTGGAGGCACACGAGACGCTTCGGTACACGCTCACGGCGGACGCTTCCGGGATGTACCTGGTGCCCACCGACGGTGACGGTGTCAAGGCGGTCCACATTCCGCTGGCGGATCCCGCTTCCTTGTCGGTGCCCGGTGTCGAGCAGGGCGTTGAGGTGACCGCCGTGGGACCGGCCGGCTGGCCGGTGCATGCCTGGATGAGTCCTCATGGCCCCGTAGCGGCCATGATGGCCCCTCCCGCCGGTGCCACGCCCGTGCCGTCGGCCGTGCCGTCGGCCGTGCCCACGGCCCCGTACGACCCGGAGGCGCACTACGCCC
>NZ_JAGGLR010000069.1 GCF_017874715.1 Streptomyces iranensis
TCGGAGCGGCTGGAGCGGGTGCTGCGTCCGAAGGTGGACGCGGCGTGGAATCTGCATGAGCTGACCCGCGAGCTGGACCTGTCGGCGTTCGTGCTCTTCTCCTCCGCCGCCGGCGTCTTCGGCGCCGCCGGACAGGGCAATTACGCCGCCGCCAACGCCTTCCTGGACGCGCTGGCGCAGCACCGTACGGCGCTCGGCCTGCCCGCCACCTCGCTGGCCTGGGGCCTGTGGGCCGACTCCAGCGCGATGACCGGTGAGCTGGACCAGGCCGACATGTCCCGGATGAGCCGGGGCGGTGTCGCCGCGCTCGCCACCGACGAGGGCAAGGAGCTGTTCGACGCGGCCGGACGGGCGGGCGAGGCGCTGCTCGTCCCGGTGCGTCTCGACCTGGCGGCGGCACGGGCCGAGGCGGCGTCCACAGGTGTGGTGGCCCCGCTTATGTCCGGGCTGGTGCGGGTCCCGGCACGGCGCACGGCCGAGGGCTCCGCCGGAACGGGCGCCCTGGCGCAGCGGCTGGCCCGCCTGAACGCGGCCGAGCAGCTGGAGACGCTGCTGGACGTGGTCCGTACCCAGGTCGCGGCCGTCCTGGGCTATGCCACCGCCGACTCGGTGGACCCCGACCGCGCCTTCCGCGACCTGGGCTTCGACTCGCTGACCGCCGTCGAACTGCGCAACCGCATGAACGCGGTCACCGGGATGCGGCTCCCCGCCACCCTGGTCTTCGACTACCCGACCTCCCTTGTCCTGGCCGAACACCTCCGGGACGAACTGGCGGGCACCCGCGCCCAGTCGGGCCTGCCGGTGTCGACCGTGGGCGCGCTCGACGACGAGCCGATCGCCATCGTGGGCATGAGCTGCCGCTTCCCGGGCGGGGTGCGCACCCCCGAGGACCTGTGGCGGCTGCTGTCCTCCGGCCAGGACGCCATCTCCGGCTTCCCCGTGGACCGTGGCTGGGACCTGGACGCGCTCTACCACCCGGATCCGGAGCACCCCGGCACCTCGTACACCCGCGAGGGCGGCTTCCTCCACGACGCCGCCGACTTCGACCCCACCTTCTTCGGGATCTCGCCGCGCGAGGCCCTCGCCACCGATCCGCAGCAGCGGCTGCTGCTGGAGACGTCGTGGGAGGCGTTCGAGCGCGCGGGCATCGACCCGGCCACGCTGCGCGGCAGCCGTACCGGTGTTTTCGCGGGCGTGATGTACCACGACTACGCCACGCTCGTGGAGCAGGCCCCCGACGGCGGTGGCGAGGGCGCGATCGGCTCCGGCAGCACGGGCTCCATCGCCTCCGGCCGCGTCGCCTACGCCCTCGGCCTGGAAGGCCCGGCCGTCACCGTCGACACGGCGTGCTCGTCGTCGCTGGTGGCGCTGCACTGGGCGATGCAGGCGCTGCGCTCGGGCGAGTGCACGATGGCGCTGGCCGGTGGTGTCACGGTGATGGCGACGCCCGGTACGTTCGTCGGCTTCAGCCGTCAGGGCGGCCTGTCCGCCGACGGCCGCTGCAAGGCGTTCTCGGCGGACGCGGACGGCACGGGCTGGGCCGAGGGCGCGGGCATGCTGCTCGTCGAGCGGCTGTCCGACGCGCGACGGAACGGCCACCCGGTGCTTGCGGTGGTGCGCGGCAGCGCCGTGAACCAGGACGGTGCGTCCAATGGCCTGACGGCGCCGAACGGGCCGTCCCAGCAGCGTGTCATCCGCCAGGCGCTGGCCGCCGCGGGGCTGTCGGTCGGCGATGTGGACGCGGTCGAGGCGCACGGTACGGGTACGTCGCTGGGCGACCCGATCGAGGCGCAGGCGCTGCTGGCCACCTACGGCCAGGAGCGGGACGCCGAGCGGCCGTTGCTGCTCGGCTCCATCAAGTCGAACATGGGCCACACCCAGGCCGCCGCCGGTGTCGCGGGCATCATGAAGATGGTTCTCGCCATGCGGCACGGTGTGCTTCCGCAGACCCTGCACGCGGACGAGCCGTCGCCGCATGTGGACTGGTCGGCGGGGGCCGTCTCGCTGCTGACGGAGCAGGTGGAGTGGCCGGAGAGCGGCCGTCCGCGCCGCGCGGGTGTGTCGTCGTTCGGCATCAGCGGCACCAATGTGCACACGATCATCGAGCAGGCGCCGGTGGTGGAGGCGGCGGCTGAGGCCCCGGCGGCTCCCGCTGCCACCCCCGCCGTGGTGCCGTGGGCGCTGTCCGGCCGCAGCGCCGCCGCCCTGCGGGCCCAGGCCGAGCGGCTGGCCGCCCATGCGGCGGACCGGCCCGAGCTGGGCGCGGTCGACCTGGGCTACTCGCTGGCGACCGGCCGATCGGCGTTCGACCACCGTGCGGTGGTGGTGGCCGAGGGCCGGGATGGCCTGCTGAAGGCTCTGGGGGCGCTGGCCGAGGGACGTCGCGCCGCGGCGCTCGTTCAGGGTTCGGTGGCCGGTGGCAAGGTGGCGTTCCTGTTCACGGGGCAGGGCAGCCAGCGGCTGGGGATGGGCCGTGAGCTGTACGACGCCTACCCGGTGTTCGCGGAGGCGTTCGACGCGGTCTGCGATGAGCTGGACGGGCACCTTGAGCGGCCGTTGAAGACGGTGCTGTTCGGGGATGACGCGGCGGTACTGGATCAGACGGGGTTCACCCAGCCTGCGTTGTTCGCGGTTGAGGTGGCGTTGTTCCGGCTGGTCGAGGCGTGGGGTCTGAAGGCGGACTTCCTGTCCGGGCATTCGATCGGTGAGCTGGCCGCTGCCCATGTGGCGGGTGTGCTCTCGCTCGCGGACGCGGCGAAGCTGGTGGCGGCCCGTGGCCGTCTGATGCAGTCGCTTCCGGCCGGTGGCGCGATGATCGCCGTGCAGGCGTCCGAGGACGAGGTCGCGCCGCTGCTGACCGAGCGCGTGTCGATTGCCGCGCTCAACGGGCCGTCGTCGGTAGTCATCGCGGGCGACGAGGACGCGGCTGTCGCGATTGCTTCTGGTTTCGAGGCGCAAGGTCGTAAGACCAAGCGGCTCACGGTGAGCCACGCGTTCCACTCCCCGCGCATGGACGGGATGTTGGAGGCGTTCCGCGAGGTGGCGCAGGGGCTTACGTACGAGGCCCCGCGCATCCCGATCGTGTCCAACCTGACGGGCGAGCTGGTCTCCGCCGAGGAGATCACCAGCCCGGACTTCTGGGTGCGGCACGTCCGCGAGGCGGTCCGTTTCCTCGACGGCGTACAGATGTTGGAAGCCCAGGGCGTCTCCACGTTTGTCGAGCTGGGCCCGGACGGTGTGCTCACGGCGATGGCGCAGCAGTGTGTCACCGGTGAGGACGCCGCGTTCGTCTCGGCCCTGCGCAAGGGCAGGGCCGAGACCGAGACGCTGACGAAGGCTCTCGCGCGCGCCCATGTGCGTGGTGTGGCGGTGGACTGGGCGGCCGTTTTCGGCGGTACGGGCGCGGCTCGGGTGGAGCTGCCGACGTACGCCTTCCAGTACGCGCGCTACTGGCCCGAGCTCCCGGCCACCGTGGGCGGTACGGCAGGGCTGGGCCTGGCGACCGTCGACCATCCGCTGATCGGGGCCGCCGTGCCGCTGGCCGGTGGCGAGGGGCTGCTGCTTACGGGCCGCCTGGGGCTCGACACGCATCCGTGGCTGCTGGATCACGCCGTGATGGGCTCGGTGCTGCTGCCGGGTACGGCCTTTGTGGAGTTGGCGGTTCGGGCCGGTGACCAGGT
>NZ_JAGGLR010000070.1 GCF_017874715.1 Streptomyces iranensis
AACCGACGAACCCGACCTGCCCACCGAACTCACTGCATAGCCTCAACAACGGATCACCGAGTGGCCGTCGATACACCACTCCAGCGGACGTGACCACAAAGTGTCCCTCTTCGATCCTCCTGGATGCTGCTCAATCCGGTTGCACCCGGGGTTGGTGTGGACGTGTCCACACGCTCGAATGACGGCCGGCAGGCGCTGGCCGGTCATGAGTTACGGGCGCCGAGACCGCTTCGCGAACTCACCCTTGCGGATCCTGGTCAAGCCGAGTGGCCCTGTGGAGGCGGGAAGCAGCACATGGTCGCGCCTGGCGCGACGCCTACCCTGGGTTACCACTGCGTAGGGCGGGACGCGCATCCTCCCGGTCTCGGCAGTCGACCGGCACCTACGGCACATCCGCGCGTGACTTGAAAGGGTTAGTGAGCCCGTCCGGTGGGAGGGGGAGCGGAGCCGCGGGGCCAGCTGCCGGGGCGCGATGGGTGTACAGCCGCCGTGGTCAATGGGCTGGGACGAGTGTGCGGGGGCCGACTCAGCAAATGTGGAGGTCCCGCATGGCGGCCCCGAACCCGGTGGAACTCTCGCCAGAGCGATACGGAAGGCTGCTTGAGTAGCAAGTGACACTCCTGCCGCTTGTCGCAAATACGCGACAAGCGGCAGGCTGTGGCGTAGAAATCAGCCAGAATGTTCTTTATGTGTCAGCAGCCGTGACCCTTGGTTATGTTTTTCACCTTGCTGCCCGGGGGTGTCCGGACGGTGCTGTGGCTTTTCCCCTTCTTCACTCGCCAGCATGACTTCGCGGGGAATGCATTGCCATACTTCACGAACACCACCTTTTTGTGTCCGCAGTGATTATTGGCGTAGATGGTGGTGTGGGTTGTGCCCGACTTCCACGTGAAATTGACTTTCTTATGGCCGCAGGGCACGGAGTCATGCTTTGCGGCGAGCGGCGATGTGCGTGTATTCGTTGCTCCTGCCGGGCCGGCTTCAAGTTTCTCGGCTTGCAGGATTGTGTTGTTGCGGTCGGGCGGAGCGACCGTCTGGTTGCGGTCGGCGAGCGCGGGGCTGGTCGAGGCCGCGAGCATGCCCGTGGCAAGGGCCCAGAGAACGACTGTCTTCTTCGTGCGAGTCACGTCAACTCCTCAAGGTGGGACGAGGCTGAGTGTCCGGGCGGCGGGTCGTCACGCCCCCGTCGTGTCTCCCGCAGCCCGGACAGCACCGAGTTCACCCGCCGCGGAGTTGTTTGGCAGCCCATCTGAGCTGCTCTGATCAATCCGGTCGTTCTCGGCCCTTCTGTGCTGGCGGCTTTGTCGTGGCCGCGATCCGATCTTTACGGTGGTTGAAGGGGCAGGCGACTGTGCCGGGGAGAGGCAGGACCAGTGGGGCGTCCGGAGAAGCCGATCGATCCGCAGGACGGACCCGTCGCGCGGTTCGCCTACCAGTTACGCAAGCTCCGCGACGAGGCGGGTGCTCCGGGCTATCGGAACATGGCCCGTCGTGCGGGATATTCGGCCGCGACCTTGTCCCAGGCCGCGGGAGGCGAGCGGCTGCCGACGCTGCCGGTCGCCCTGGCCTACGTGCAGGCCTGCAACGGAGACGCGGACGAGTGGCGGCACCGGTGGAAGCAGGCCGACGCGGAGACCACGGCGCTGCCGCGCCCTCCCGAGGATGACGACGAGCCACCGTACCGGGGACTGCAACGCTTCGAGCCAGCTGATGCGGACCTGTTCTTCGGTCGCGAGGAGACCACCGCACAACTCAAGGCGATGGTGCGTCGGCACCGGCTGAGCGTGGTGGTGGGAGCCTCCGGCTGCGGCAAGTCCTCCCTGCTGCGCGCCGGCCTCATTCCCCGGCTCCGCCGTCCCGACCAGGACGCGGAGGAGAAGCCGGCTGCGGTCCGAGTCCTCACCCCCGGTGCCCAGCCGATGGACCGTGCCGATCTGCTGGAACCGGCCGCGGGCCCGGGAGATACCTGGGTGCTGGTGGACCAGTTCGAAGAGGTGTTCACCCTCTGCACCTCTCCCGACGACCGTGCGGCCTTCCTGGAGCGCTTACTGGCTGCCCGAGAGCCAGGAAGCCGGTTACGGGTGGTACTTGCGCTCCGGGCCGACTTCTTCGTCCGGTGCACCGAGAACCACGCCCTGGCAGCCGCGATCAACGACGCCACCCTCCTCGTCGGCCCGATGACCACCGCGCAGCTCCGGGCGGCCATCGTGCGCCCGGCTGGGGCGCGCGGGCTGAACGTGGAACGCGACCTGACCGCCCGCCTCCTGTCCCACGCCCTGATGGAAACCTGGCGCCGCCGACGCGGCCACATTCTCACCCTCCAGGCGTACGAGGCGGCCGGCGGGCTACGAGGCGCCATCGCCCGCACCGCCGAGGACGCCTACCACCACCTCACCCCCGCCCAGGCCACCGCCGCCCGACGCATCCTGCTACGCCTGATCACCCCGGGCGAGGACACCACTCCGGACACTCGTCGCCCTGTCGACCGGGCCGAGTTCACCACGACCGACACCATCACCGACCCGGACCCGGACCCGGACCCGGACCCGGACGCTGCGCTCCAGCGTCTGGCCGCTGCCCGGCTGGTGACTTTGGACAACGAAACCGTCGACCTCGCTCACGAAGCACTGATCACGGCATGGCCCCGACTGCACGGATGGATCGAGGGCAACCGCGAGCGCTTGCGCCGGCACCGGCGCCTGACCGACGCTGCCCGCAACTGGCGGGACCGCGGCCGCGATACCGGCGCGCTGCTGCGGGGCACCGAGCTCACCGAAGCAGAAGGCGCCTTCAAAACCCCCGACCAGCAGGACGAACTGACGGATCTGGAACGGCATTTCCTCCACCAGTCCACCCGTGCCGAGCAACACCGTTCCCGCCGGGCCCACTCACTCACCGCGGCCCTCGCCACACTCCTCGTCCTCGCCCTCCTCGCTGCGGCCTCCGCCTACCAGCAGCGCAACGACGCCGAGCACCAGCGTCTCCGCGCCATCACCGCCCGGGAGCAGGCGCAGTCCCGCCAGCTCGCCACTCAGTCCGAGACACTCCTGCAGTCCAACCCCGACCTTGCCTCGCTGCTCGCCGTGCAGGCATACCGAACCAGCCCCACTGCCGAAGCCAAGATCAGCCTCTACAAAGCAGCAGATTTGCCCCTCCAGCACCGTCTCACCGCGGCCGACAGCAAACCGGAGCACGAGGCAGGTTCCGTCGCGGTGGCGTTCAGCTCGGATGGGCGGACCGTAGCCACCGGCAGTGTCGGCGGCACGGTCCGTCTGTGGGACCCAGCCACGGACGGCTCCGCGGCACCGTCACCGGTCACCAGGGCCAAGTTGTTTCACTGGCCTTCAGTCCGGACGGGCCCACCGCGCGAGGGGCTCACCGTGACGCCGTCCACGATCACGCTCAAGGCCGCCCTTGCCGACATCAGGTCGCAGGTGCACATACGCGGCGGGGGGATTGGTCTTGCAGGTATTCCGATCGTTCGTTCCGGGTGAGATCCCGGTGGACGGCACGACATACTCTTCTGATCGCTTCGGGCGGGCCAGGTAGGGCCACATCCCATAGCCGCATCGTCTCATCTTCGTGGCCGGTGGCCAGTGTGTGCCCATCAGGGCTGAACGCCAGCGACGTCACAACGTAGTTTCGTCCGGTGAGGGTGGCTCGGGTCTTGCCGGTGGCCA
>NZ_JAGGLR010000071.1 GCF_017874715.1 Streptomyces iranensis
TTGCAGGAGTAGTCGGGCGAGTTGGTTGGCGCGTTGGTTGACCTCGCGGTATGTCCACCGTTGGTCTTCGCACACCACGGCCACTGTGTCCGGGGTCCGTGTCACCCACTCCTCGAACAACCCCGACAACGACACCTTCGGGTCGGTCTCCGCGACACGGGCGTTCGGGCCCGGTACCAGCCGCTTCCGTTCGTCATCCGAGAGCACGTCGATCCGATCGACGTTCCGGCCCGGATCGTCGGCGATGGCCTCCAGGACGCGGACCAGCCGCTGTGCCACCGCCCGTACGGCCGGGGCCTCGAATACATCCGGCCGGTAGCCGAGGCGCAACCGCAGACGTTCGCCCGGGACCACGACCACTGCCAACGGGTAGTGCGTGGCGTCCTGACCATCGGTGGCCGTCAGCCGCAGCCCGGCGCGGGCCGCCTGCGCATGGGCCCCGGCGCCCACGGGGTAGTTCTCGAAGACCACTACCGTGTCGAAGAGCTGCCCCGTCCCGGCGGCGGGCCGCAGCTCCGACAGTCCCAGATGGTGGTGTGCGGAAAGCTCGCCGTGCTGGCGTTGTACGGCCGTCAGCAACTCCTCCACCGGTTGACCCACCGGCACCCGGACACGTACCGGCACCGTGTTGATGCACAGCCCGACCAATGACTCAATGCCCGCCACCTCCGCCGGGCGCACCGCCACCGTCGTACCGAACACCACATCGTCGCGGCCGGTCAGCCTGCCCAGCAGGATGGCCCACGCGGTCTGCACCAGTGTGTTGAGGGTGAGCCCCATCCGCCGAGCACGCTGCGCGAGTTGGGCGGTCCGTTCCACCGACAGATCGACGGCCATCTCGTCGGGGGCCACGGTCGTACGGCCCGGATCGGCCGGTGCCAGCAGGGTGGGCTCCTCCACACCGGCCAGCGCCGTGCGCCAGGCGGCGCGGGCCGCGTCCCGGTCCTGCCGTCGCAGCCAGTCCAGGTACTCCCGGTAGGGCGCGGTGGCGGGCAGGCCCGAGTCGTCCCCGTCCCGTTCGTACAGCGTGAACAGCTCCTGGACGACGAGCGGTACGGACCAGCCGTCCAGCAGGATGTGGTGGCTGGTCATCACCACCCGGTACTGATCCGCGCCCCAATGGACGAGGGCGAAGCGGATCAGTGGCGGCCGGGTGAGATCGAACCGCGTGGCGCGGTCCTCGGCCAGCCACCGGTCGAACGCGGCGGGGCGCCGCTCCTCGGGAAGGTCGCCGAGATCCAGCTCGTGCCAGACGGAGGGGACAGCGGGCGCCACCACCTGCACGGGCTGGGACAGTCCGTGGTGATGGAAGGACGCGGCCAGGTTCGGATGGCGACGCAGCAGGGCGTCCGCCGCCCGCCGGAAGCGTGCGCCGCTGACCTCCCCTTCGAGGTGGAAGGTGAACTGCACGAGATAGACGTCCGGGGCCGCCTCGTCGTACACGGCGTGGAACAGCAGTCCGCTCTGGAGAGGGGTCAGCGGCAGCAGCTCCGCGGTGTCGGTGGTGTCCGCGGCGTGTGTGGCCTTCGCCGACAGGGCGGTGCGCTCCGCCGACAGGCTCGCGTATTCGGGCGGGGTGAGGGTCACCAAGGGCCCCGCCTTTCCGGAGGTGAGCTCCTGCGACGGGGCCGCCGGGTTGTTCCCGGAGTGGGCGACGGGAGCGAGGCCCTCCGGCGTCCGGTGCCGGAAGACCTGCCCCGGTGTGAGGACGAGTCCCTCCGTGCGGGCGCGGCTGACCAGCCGCATGGCGAGGACACTGTCGCCACCCAAGTTGAAGAAGCTCTTGTCCGCGCCTACATCGGGGATGCCGAGCACCTCGCCGAAGAGAGCACACAGCCGTGCCTCCAGAGGTGTGGCCGCCGGCCGTCCCGAAGCGAGCGCGGAGAAGTCGGGCGCGGGGAGGGCCGCGCGGTCGAGCTTGCCGTTCGCGGTGAGCGGCATCCGGTCGAGGGCGATGACCGCCGAGGGCACCATATGGGCGGGCAGCCGCTCGCTGAGATACGAGCGGAGCGAGGCGATCACCGCACCCGTCCCGTGTGCGAGGCCGGGCTCGTTGGCGTAGGCGGAGGCGGGACGGCGGGGTGTGGTGGAGGGCGGTGCGGCGATGTCGAGGGTGGGGACGCCGACAGTGGGGGTGGCGGGGGTGCTGAGGTCGATGAACACACCGTCGAGACGCCCTTCATCGGCCGCCCAGCGCAGTGCCAGGTCGTAGCCGTGCGCCTCGGCGAGCCGATGGAGCGCTTCCGGGTCCGGCTCTGCGTCCGGCTCGGTGCCCAGCTCGGTGTCCGGCTCCGTCCCCGAGCCGTCGTGCCCGGCCGTCGAGGCCGTCGCCGTGAGGTGGTGCCGGGCGTCGTCCGGGTCGGCACCGGTGTCGAGACGGTGCAGGGCGGTGAGCTCGCCGGTCAGCCGGGTGTTGGGGACACCGGACACCCGCAGCGCTCGTGGGCGGTGGTCTCCCGTCAGCGTGTCGCGCAGGTCGTCCACCGTACGGATGTCCTCACCCCACCGCAGATGTGGCGCACGGTCGGTGGCGAGCAGTGTGACGGGAGCCTTGGTGAGGATGACGTCGTAGCGGTGCCGGGTGAGCTCGTTGCGCGCCGAGCCGCGTTTGACGCGGACGTCGACGGCGCCTATGGCGGGCACGACGGATGTGAGGGTGGTGAAGTACTCCGGGTCCACCAGGAGTTCCCGCTCCAGGCGGATGGCGTTGTCCACCGTGGCGCGCAGGCTCTCCGGCGTGGTCCCCGCGGACGCCTGGGTGAGGGCGACCGCGGTGGCGAAGCAGCGCAGCAGGCGAAGGTTGCGTACGTCCCCGATGAACAGCTTCCCGCCGGGCTTGAGGACCGCCATGGCATGGGTGATGACATCGGTCAGGTAGTCGACGTTCGGGAAGTACTGGACGACGGAGTTGATGACGACGGTGTCGAAGCGTCCCTCGGGCAGCGTGCTGAAGTCATGCGCCGGCCGGCACTCGAGCGTCACCCGGCCGTCGCCTGCGCCCAGCTCGGGATCCTGCGCCACGCGCTGATCCAGGGCAGCGATGGCGGAGGCCGAGACGTCGGTGCCCCAGTAGCTCGCACAGTCCGGAGCCAGACGTGACAGGAGTAGACCGGTGCCGACCCCGATCTCCAGGACATCGCGCGGCCCGAGCGCGCTGATGCGGTCCACGGTCGTGGCCAGCCATTCCCGCATCTCCCGCAGGGGGATGGGCTGCTGGTCGTAGCTGCTGTCCCACCCGACGAAGTCCTCGCTCAGCGAAGTGGCGGCCCGGTCCCCGTAGAGGGAGTCGTAGACCGCGCGCCACTCCTCGACCTGCTGCTCCACCATGTCCGCCGCCCGGTGAAGGCTCCGGCTGGTGGTGGTGTAGGCGATGAGGTGTTTGTTGTTGTGGTGGTCGTGGTGGAGGGTGGCTGCGGCGTGGGTGATGTGGGGGTGGGTGGTGAGGGTGTTTTCTAT
>NZ_JAGGLR010000072.1 GCF_017874715.1 Streptomyces iranensis
GCTCTCCGCCACCAGCTCAACCGCACCCGCCGACCAGTCCACATGCCGCGACGGCTCATCCACATGCAACGTCCGCGGCACCAGACCGTGCTGCAGCGCCATCACCATCTTGATGACACCCGACACACCCGCAGCAGCCTGCGTATGACCAACATTCGACTTCAGCGAACCCAGCAGCAGAGGCCGCTCACGACCCTGACCATAGGCCGCGATCACCGCCTGGGCCTCGATCGGGTCGCCCAGCGTCGTACCCGTGCCATGCGCCTCGACCACATCCACCTCGTGCGCCGCAAGGCCCGCGTTGCTGAGAGCCGCTTGGATCACCCGCTGCTGGGAGGGGCCGTTCGGCGCGGTCAGCCCGTTGGACGCACCGTCCTGGTTCACTGCCGAGCTACGGACCACCGCCAACACCCGGTGGCCCTTAGCTTGCGCGTCAGACAAACGCTCTACCAGCAGGACGCCGACGCCCTCAGACCATCCCGTACCATCCGCACTGTCCGCGAACGCCTTGCACCGACCATCGGAGGCCAGGCCACCCTGGCGCGAGAACTCGGTGAAGAGCTCCGGTGTGGCCATCACGGTGACGCCGCCGACCAGGGCCAGCGAACACTCACCCTGCCGCAGGGCATACCCGGCCTGATGCAACGCCACCAGCGACGACGAGCAAGCCGTGTCCACCGTGATGGCGGGCCCCTCGAGACCGAAGAAGTACGACAGCCGACCGGACAGGACACTGGTCGCACTGGCCGTGGCTACGAAGCCGCCGAGGTCAGCACCGGCACCGTAGCCACCCGCGTAGGCGCCCATGAAGACACCGGTCTCGCTACCGCGTACGGAACCGGGCTCAATACCAGCCCGCTCGAACGCCTCCCAGGACACCTCAAGCACCAGCCGCTGCTGCGGATCCATCGCCAGTGCCTCACGCGGACTGATCCCGAAGAACGAGGCATCGAAACTGGCCGCAGCATCTAGGAAGCCGCCCTCAGCACGGTGAGATTTTCCGGCCGCCTCCGGATCCTGCTCGAACAGGCTCTCCACGTCCCAGCCACGGTCGGTGGGGAAACCGGAGATCGCATCCGTACCCGACTCCAGAAGACGCCACAGATCCTCCGGGGAGGAGACTCCACCGGGCAGGCGGCAAGCCATACCCACGATCGCCAGCGGCTCGTCCTGCCCCACCACCGACACCGGCCCGCGTACCGGGACAGGGTTCTCGCCGGTGAACAACTCGTCCAACCGGGCAGCCAGGGCGGCCGGGGTGGGGTAGTCGAACACCAATGTGGCGGGCAGCCGCAGCCCGGTGGCTTTCGCCAGACCGTTCCGCAACTCCACCGCGGTCAGCGAATCGATGCCCAGATCCCTGAACACGGCGGCTGCGGGGACGGTACTGGCGTCAGCGTGCCCCAGAACCACGGCGGCACTGTCACACACCAGCTTCAGCAGTGCCTTCTCCCGCTCGGCCGGTGCCAGGGCGGCCAGCCACTGCACTCCACCGGCGGAAGCAGCCCGCCGAGCCATCGGGCGGTGCAACGACCGGAGCAGTGCCGGGACTTCCGCGTCCCGTACCGGCTCCATCGCCGCAGCCACCAGAACCGGCTCACTGTGGCGTGATGCGGTGTCGAACAGCCGCATCCCGTGCTCGGCGGAGATGGCCCGCAAACCACCACGCCGGATCCGACCCCGGTCCGTGTCGGTCAGCTTCGCGGTCAGGCCACTGGCGTCCTCCCACAAACCCCACGCCACCGCCAACGCAGGCAGACCCTCAGCACGACGCTGCTCAGCCAAAGCATCCACGAACGCATTGGCCGCCGCATAATTACCCTGCCCCGCACTACCGAGAACACCAGCAGCCGAGGAATACATGACGAACGCCGCCAAGTCGGCATCACGGGTGAGCTCATGCAGGTGCCACGCACCATCCGCCTTGGGCCCCAACACCGTGTCCAACCGCTGCGCGGTCAACGACTCCACGACACCGTCATCCACCACACCCGCGGTATGAATCACCGCCGTCAACGGATGCTCCGGTGACACACCCGCCAGCACCCGCGCCAGCCCGGCACGATCGGACACGTCACAGACCGCTGTGTCGACCTGGGCGCCCAGTTCACCGAGCTCGCTGATCAGGGCCTCGTCCGGGGTGCTGCGGGACAGCAGCAGGAGATGACGCACGCCGCGTTCGGTCACCAGGTGCCGGGCGACGATCCCCGCCAGCACACCCGAACCACCCGTGACCAGGACCGTGCCATCCGGATCCCACGTCTCATCAGTTGGGGGTTCAGGGGTGATTCGGGTCAGGCGTGGTACTTCGTGCCGGTTGTCGCTGATCCGCAGCCGTGGCTCGTCCAGTCCGACGGTGGCGGCCAGCTGGTCCGGGGTGAGGCTGTCGTCGTCGCTTTCGACCAGGATGAACCGGCCGGGGTGTTCGGACTGGGCCGACCGCATCAACCCCGAGACCGCTGCCGCGGCCAAACCGGTCCCGGTCCGCACGACCAGCGTGCTGTCGCTGAAGCGCTCCCCGGCCAGCCACTCCTGGACTGTTTGCAGGACCTGGGCGGTCAACATGCGGGTCTGTGCCAGCGGGTCCGGCGAGTTCTCGCTGCTGTCGGGGAGTGCGGTGAAGACCACCACCTCGGGTACCGGCACATCACCGCCCGACGCCAGGTCTTCGAACCGGCCGACCGTCAGACCGGTCTGCTGAGGGGCCGGGATTTCTGTCCAGGTCAGGGTGAGCAGGTCGTCGGTGCTGGTGGCCGGTTCGTAGACGGGGACGGTGTGCAGTGTGAGGGAGCGGGCGGTCAGGGCGGGGAGGCCTGTGCTGTCGGCGGCGTCCACAGACAGGGCGCCGTCATCGTGTGAGGTGAGGCGGACGCGCAGCTCGGCGGGGTTGCGGGCGTGCAGGGTCAGCCCCTGCCACACCGCGGGGGTCTCCTCGCCTACGGCGGTGAGGGCGGCGGTCAGGAGGGCAGGGTGCAGGGCGTATGTGGTGGCGTCGTGGATATCGTCCAGTGCGGCCTCGGCGAACACTTCGCTGCCGCGGCGCCACATCCCGCGCAGTGACGGTACGCGGGTCTCGACCGGCACCGCACCGACCGG
>NZ_JAGGLR010000073.1 GCF_017874715.1 Streptomyces iranensis
GTCGTGACTGCGTGCCTTTTGAAGAATGAGCCTGCGAGTTTGCGGTGTGTTGCGAGGTTAACCCGTGTGGGGAAGCCGTAGCGAAAGCGAGTCCGAATAGGGCGGTTTAGTAGCGCGCTCAAGACCCGAAGCGGAGTGATCTAGCCATGGGCAGGTTGAAGCGGAGGTAAGACTTCGTGGAGGACCGAACCCACCAGGGTTGAAAACCTGGGGGATGACCTGTGGTTAGGGGTGAAAGGCCAATCAAACTCCGTGATAGCTGGTTCTCCCCGAAATGCATTTAGGTGCAGCGTCGTGTGTTTCTTGCCGGAGGTAGAGCACTGGATAGGCGATGGGCCCTACCGGGTTACTGACCTTAGCCAAACTCCGAATGCCGGTAAGTGAGAGCGCGGCAGTGAGACTGTGGGGGATAAGCTCCATGGTCGAGAGGGAAACAGCCCAGAGCATCGACTAAGGCCCCTAAGCGTACGCTAAGTGGGAAAGGATGTGGAGTCGCAGAGACAACCAGGAGGTTGGCTTAGAAGCAGCCATCCTTGAAAGAGTGCGTAATAGCTCACTGGTCAAGTGATTCCGCGCCGACAATGTAGCGGGGCTCAAGCGTACCGCCGAAGTCGTGTCATTGCAGCATGTGGTCCAACGGCCGCTGTGATGGGTAGGGGAGCGTCGTGTGCCGGGTGAAGCAGCCGTGTAAGCGAGTTGTGGATGGTTCACGAGTGAGAATGCAGGCATGAGTAGCGATACACACGTGGGAAACGTGTGCGCCGATTGACTAAGGGTTCCTGGGTCAAGCTGATCTGCCCAGGGTAAGTCGGGACCTAAGGCGAGGCCGACAGGCGTAGTCGATGGACAACCGGTTGATATTCCGGTACCCGCTTTGAAACGCCCAGTATCGAATCCTCTGATGCTAAGGCCGTGAAGCCGTCCTGGATCCTTCGGGTGAAGGGGAGTGGTGGAGCCGCCGGTCCAAGGTGGTAGTAGGTAAGTGATGGGGTGACGCAGGAAGGTAGTCCATCCCGGGCGGTGGTTGTCCCGGGGTAAGGGTGTAGGACGTCATGCAGGTAAATCCGTGTGACATTGAGTCTGAGACCTGATGCCGAGCCGATTGTGGTGAAGTGGATGATCCTATGCTGTCGAGAAAAGCCTCTAGCGAGTTTCATGGCGGCCCGTACCCTAAACCGACTCAGGTGGTCAGGTAGAGAATACCGAGGCGTTCGGGTGAACTATGGTTAAGGAACTCGGCAAAATGCCCCCGTAACTTCGGGAGAAGGGGGGCCATTGCTGGTGATGGGATTTTCTCCTTGAGCTGGTGGTGGCCGCAGAGACCAGCGAGAAGCGACTGTTTACTAAAAACACAGGTCCGTGCGAAGCCGTAAGGCGATGTATACGGACTGACGCCTGCCCGGTGCTGGAACGTTAAGGGGACCGGTTAGTCACATTTCGGTGTGGCGAGGCTGAGAACTTAAGCGCCAGTAAACGGCGGTGGTAACTATAACCATCCTAAGGTAGCGAAATTCCTTGTCGGGTAAGTTCCGACCTGCACGAATGGCGTAACGACTTCTCGACTGTCTCAACCATAGGCCCGGTGAAATTGCATTACGAGTAAAGATGCTCGTTTCGCGCAGCAGGACGGAAAGACCCCGGGACCTTTACTATAGCTTGATATTGGTGTTCGGTTCGGCTTGTGTAGGATAGGTGGGAGACTGTGAACTCTGGACGCCAGTTCAGGGGGAGTCGTTGTTGAAATACCACTCTGGTCGTGCTGGATGTCTAACCTGGGTCCGTGATCCGGATCAGGGACAGTGTCTGGTGGGTAGTTTAACTGGGGCGGTTGCCTCCTAAAGGGTAACGGAGGCGCCCAAAGGTTCCCTCAGCCTGGTTGGCAATCAGGTGTTGAGTGTAAGTGCACAAGGGAGCTTGACTGTGAGACCGACGGGTCGAGCAGGGACGAAAGTCGGGACTAGTGATCCGGCGGTGGCTTGTGGAAGCGCCGTCGCTCAACGGATAAAAGGTACCCCGGGGATAACAGGCTGATCTTCCCCAAGAGTCCATATCGACGGGATGGTTTGGCACCTCGATGTCGGCTCGTCGCATCCTGGGGCTGGAGTCGGTCCCAAGGGTTGGGCTGTTCGCCCATTAAAGCGGTACGCGAGCTGGGTTTAGAACGTCGTGAGACAGTTCGGTCCCTATCCGCTGTGCGCGTAGGAGTCTTGAGAAGGGCTGTCCCTAGTACGAGAGGACCGGGACGGACGAACCTCTGGTGTGCCAGTTGTTCTGCCAAGGGCATGGCTGGTTGGCTACGTTCGGGAGGGATAACCGCTGAAAGCATCTAAGCGGGAAGCCTGCTTCGAGATGAGGACTCCCACCCACTTGATGGGTTAAGGCTCCCAGTAGACGACTGGGTTGATAGGCCAGATATGGAAGCCGGGTGACCGGTGGAGTTGACTGGTACTAATAGGCCGAGGGCTTGTCCTCAGGTGCTCGCGTCCACTGTGTTGGTTCTGAAGCAACGAACCGT
>NZ_JAGGLR010000074.1 GCF_017874715.1 Streptomyces iranensis
GCCACATCCGGCCGCTCCACCACATGCGACCGCAAACGAGCAGCCTGACCACACAACGACCCCGACCCACGAGCCGACAACACAAACGGCAACACCGGATATTCAAGCGCAGTTGTTGTCACCATTGGCCGCCGACCCGCCATCGATGGTTCATCCGATGGTTGCTGCAGGACAATGTGGGCGTTGGTCCCGCTAATGCCGAACGAGGACACTCCAGCTCGCCGAGGTCGGCCAGTATCCGGCCATTCTCGTGATTGGGTCAACAACGCCACCCCACCGGAGGACCATTGCACCTCGGTTGAGGGGTTCTCAGCGAACAGGGTTCTCGGCAAGTACTGGTGCTGCAGTGCCATCACCATTTTGATGACCCCGGCAACGCCCGCCGCCGCCTGCGAGTGCCCGATGTTCGATTTCACTGATCCGAGCCACAGGGGAGAGCCGTCGGTGTGCTCCCGCCCATAGGTCGCCAGTAGTGCCTGCGCTTCGATCGGGTCCCCGAGCCGAGTACCCGTACCATGCCCTTCCACTACGTCAACATCGGCGGCTGTCAGCCCTGCACTGGCCAACGCCTGACGGATGACCCGCTGCTGCGAGGGTCCGTTCGGGGCCGTCAGTCCGTTCGAGGCCCCGTCCTGGTTTACGGCCGAACCCGCCAGTAGCGCGAGCACCCTATGCCCATTGCGCCGCGCGTCAGACAACCGTTCCAGCACCAACAAGCCCACGCCCTCGGACCACCCCGTGCCGTCTGCGCCCGCTCCGAATGACCGACACCGGCCATCCGGAGACAATCCACGCTGCCGCGCGAACTCCGTCAGGATCATCGGGGTGGCCATGACCGTGACACCGCCGGCCAGCGCGAGCGAGCATTCGCCCGATCTCAATGCCTGCGCCGCCAGGTGTATTGCCACCAACGATGACGAACAGGCCGTGTCCACCGTCATCGCGGGTCCCTCAAATCCGAACTGGTACGCAATTCGCCCGGATAGCACCCCGGGTGTGGTACCGGTCAGTAGGTATCCGCTGGCGTCAGGTCCCACCGCACCGTATCCATGCGGTGTTGCTCCCACCAGCACGCCGGTCTGGGTGCCGCGCAGTGAGTCCGCATCGATGCCCGCGCGCTCGAAAGCCTCCCAGGCAACCTCCAACAACAACCGCTGCTGCGGATCCATCGCCGTCGCCTCACGGGGCGAGATCCCGAAGAACCCGGCGTCGAACTCACCCGCGTCATGCAAGAACCCGCCACCACGCGCATACGTCGTCCCCGGATGGTCCGGATCCGCGTGATACAAACCCGCCACATCCCAGCCACGCGACTCCGGAAAGCCAGTGATCCCCTCCCCACCCTCGACAACCAACGCCCACAGATCCTCCGGAGAACCCACCCCACCCGGATAACGGCATGCCATCCCCACAATCACCACAGGATCATCGGCATCAGCAGTCGACGCAACCTGAGCACGCACGTCAACGTCACTGCCCAACACAACTGCTTGCAGGTGCTCAATGAGAACATCGGGCGTGGGGTAATCAAAGATCACCGAACTCGGCAGCGTAATTTTCAGGGCGCGCGAGAGCCTGTCCCGTAGTTCGCCGGACATCAAAGAATCAAAGCCCAGGTCCCGGAACGTCTGACCAAGTGCGCTCTCACTGAGCACGCCGCTGCCGAGAGTGGCTGTAATATGCGCGCGAACCAGCTCCGTCATGCGATATTCGCGCTCGGTCTCGCTGAGCCCTCGCAGCTCACTCACCAGACCCGACGACGTCTCCATCGACGTCTTCTCATCGTCCAGCATCATGTCCAGCCAGTAGTGCTGGCGTTGGAAGGCGTAGGTAGGAAGTTGGGTGCGTCGGGCGTTGGTTCCGGCAGACAGCTCCGGCCAGTTGACGGCCATTCCGGCGGCGAACAGCGCGCCGAGCCCCGTCAACACCGACTCGACCTCGTCGTGGCCATGCCGCAGGCTGGGCACCGCCGTGATGTCGCGGCCGTCCAGGCATTCCCGCACCGATCCGGTCAGGGCCGCGTCCGGACCCAACTCGACAAAC
>NZ_JAGGLR010000075.1 GCF_017874715.1 Streptomyces iranensis
AATCCCACTCACCCGCACCCCAGAATCAACCGCCACCTGCTCCAACACCCGCACCAACCGCCCCGCCAACAACCGCACCGTGCCCTCATCAAACAAATCGGTCGCATACAGCAGCCCACCCACGAGCCCGGCCGGATCACCTTCGCTGTCGCGCCGTTCGGCCAGGGTCAGCGACAGGTCGAACTTCGCGGTGGACTCCTGCGAGGTCGCCTCCAGCGGCCCGACCCGCAACCCGGGCAGATTCCAGCGCCCCTGGGACGCGGGCAGGTTCTGGAGAACGAGCATGATCTGGAACAGCGGGTTTCGGGACAGCGATCGGGTGGGGTTGAGATCCTCGACCAGCCGCTCGAACGGCACATCCTGATGCGCGTACGCCGCCAGATCGGCCTCCCGCACCCGGGCCAGCAGCTCATCGAAGCCCGGGTCGGCGCTCAGATCGGTGCGCAGCACCAGCGTGTTGACGAAGAACCCGGCCAGCCCGTCCAGCGCCGCGTCACCGCGACCCGCGGTCGCCGTGCCGATGGGGATGTCCGTACCCGCACCCATCCGCGACAGCAGAACCCCCAGCGCCGCGTGTACGACCATGAACATCGTCGCCCGGCCACGCCGCGCCAGCTCCACCAGCCGGGCGTGGGTCTCCGCGTCCACCTCCACCGGCAGGGTGCGCCCGCGGAACGACGGCGCGGCCGGTCGGGGCCGGTCCGTCGGCAGGTCCAGCTCCTCCGGGGCACCGGCGAGCGTCCGCCGCCAGTGGTCCAGCTGCCCGCTGATCACACTCTGCGGATCGCCGAGGTCACCGAGCACCTCACGCTGCCAGAGCGCGTAGTCCGCGTACTGCACGGGCAGTGGCTCCCAGCTCGGGAGTCGGCCCTGATGGCGGGCGGTGTAGGCGGTCTCCAGATCCTGCGCGAGCACGCCCATCGACCAGCCGTCGACCGCGATGTGGTGCGCCACGATGAGCAGGATGAAGTCCGTGGGGCCGGTCCTGAGCAGCCGGATCCGCCAGGGCAGATCGACGCTGACATCGAAACCGCGGCCCACGTGGACCGTGAGGGTTTCGGCGATCTCGTCCTCGGTGGTGTCCACCACGACCAGCGGCGGCCTGCCCGCGGCGCCTTCGAGTACCTGCTGACGCGGGACGCCTTCGCTCGCCGGGTAGATCGTGCGCAGGCTCTCGTGCCGGTCGGCGACATCGCCCAGCGCGGCTTCCAGCGCCGCGGGGTCCAGTTCGCCGGACATCCGCAGGGCCAGCGGGAGATTGTACGCGGCCCCCTCGCCCGCGCCTTCGAGCTGGTTGAGGAACCACATGCGCTGCTGCTCGAACGACAGCGGCAGTACCTCCGGCCGGGGCCGAGACGTCAGTACGGCGTGCGTCTGGCCGGTTGCCGCGTCGACCAGCCGGGCCACGCCGGCGGCCGAGGGGGCGGCGAAGAGCTCCCCGATGGTGAGCTCCGCGCCCAGGACGGCGCGGATGCGGGCGATGAGCCGCATGGCGAGCAGGGAGTCGCCACCCAGCTCGAAGAAGGACGCCTCCGCGTCCACCCAGTCCAGCCCGAGCACCTCGCCGAAGACCCCGGCGACGATCTCCTCGACCGGGGTGGCGGGGCCCCGCCCGGTGGCGGCGCCGAACTCCGGGGCGGGGAGCGCGGCGCGGTCCAGCTTGCCGTTGGTGGTGACGGGGAGGGTGTCCATGGCCATCACGGCTGCCGGGACCATGTACTCGGGCAGCCGCTCGGCCACGTACTCCCGCAGCCCAGCCAGATCACCCTCGCCATCGCCGCTGCGTACGACGTAGGCCACGAGGCGCTTGTCGCCCTGCCGGTCCTCACGCACGACGACCGCGACCTGGCCCACACTCTCGTGCGCGGCGAGCACGGCCTCGATCTCACCCGGCTCCACCCGGAAACCACGGATCTTCACCTGCTCATCCACCCGACCCGCGAACACCAACTCACCGTCAGCCGTCCACCGCGC
>NZ_JAGGLR010000076.1 GCF_017874715.1 Streptomyces iranensis
AGTCGAACAGATCATCAAAGCCGGCGGCGTACTGCTCCAGCGGTCCCGGAGCCGGCGGACACGGACGACGAGCGGTCATCACACACCCCTGCTCGTCCTTCTACTGCGGTCCCGACCCGATGTCAACAAACCACCGATAGGGTTGCGTGCATGACTGATGCGAGTGGCGTGCCTGATCTGGAACTGACGCGGGTGATGGCGGCGTCCCCGGACGCGATCTGGGCTGCGTGGACCGACCCGGCCAGCATCGCCCAGTGGTGGGGACCGGCCGGGTTCACCAGCACGGTGCGCGAACTCAACGTCGCAGACGGCGGACGATTCGATGTCGTCATGCATGCTCCCGACGGCACCGATTTCGCGAACGTCTACATCTTCGAAGACGTCGAACCGGCCCGGCGAATCACCTACGTTCATCAGGGATCCGAGGAATGGGGGCTTGCCCCGTCGCGTTCCGTCGTGCTGATCGAGGTGGAGGCCCAAGACGCACCTCGAACTCGCGTGACGGCGCGCTCGTACTACGCATCGGATGAGGACCGTCGCCGTCATCTGGAGGATTTCCAGGCTGCCGACGGTGCACGGCAGCTGCTCGAACGGCTCGAAGAAGTAGCGAGGTCTCGATAGGCCAAGGCAGTTTCGTTTGGATCATCGGGCTGACCAGAGGAAGATGCCTGCGATGTGGAGTCCGGCGAGGTAGATGGTTGCGGTCTTGTCGTAGCGGGTGGCGATGCCTCGCCACTGCTTGAGTCGGTTGATGCACCTCTCGACGGTGTTGCGCTGCTTGTAGGTCTCGCGGTCGAAGGCCGGCGGCCTGCCGCCCCGGCTGCCCCGTCGCAGTCGGTGCCCGCGCTGATCCGCCGGGATGGGGATCACCGCTCGGATGCCGCGCTTGCGCAGGTGGTCGCGGATCGCGCGTAAGGAGTACGCCTTGTCTGCCAGGACCACGTCCGGCCTGGTCCGCGGTCTTCCGCGGCGGCGGGGAACACGTAGGCGGGCCATGACATCCGTGAAGGCAGGTGCGTCACCGGCCTGTCCGGCGGTGAGGACGAAAGCCAAGGGCCGACAGCAGTTATCTGCGACGAGGTGGATCTTTGTGCTCAGCCCGCCGCGGGACCGGCCGATGGCGTGATCGGCTGGTTCTCCAGCCGGGGCCCCTTTTTGCGGGCCCCGGCCGCGTGCTGGTGAGCCCGCACGATCGTGGAGTCCACCGACACCGCCCAGGTCAGGTCCTCGTCCGCGTCGGCCTGGGCCATCAGCGCGGTGAACACTCGCTCCCAGGTGCCATCGAGGGCCCACATCCGCAACCGGTTGTAGACACCTCTCCAGTTGCCGTATTTCTCCGGCAGGTGGACCCACTGCGTTCCGGTCTGGAACTTGAAGGCGATCGCATCGATCACCTCCCGGTGATCACGCCAGCGTCCACCCCGCTTCGGCGTCCGGTCCGGAAGCAACGGCTCGATCCGCGCCCACTGCGCATCTGTTAACGGCACACCCGGACCAACGACCGGCTGATCCAAACGAAACTGCCTAGCGGTGGTTTGTTGACATCGGGTCGGGGTCGCGTAGAAGGACGAGCAGGGGTGTGTGATGACCGCTCGTCGTCCGTGTCCGCCGGCTCCGGGACCGCTGGAGCAGTACGCCGCCGGCTTCGATGATCTGTTCGACTCCCTGGCCCAGCGTCGGGGTTTTCGTCAGTACCTCACGGGGTTGCTGGCGCCGCGGGAACGGAACAAAACGCTGACATG
>NZ_JAGGLR010000077.1 GCF_017874715.1 Streptomyces iranensis
CTAGGCCGTGTTTTAGAACTCGCTGACCTGCCTGGTTGGCCGTCCGGGGAAGTCGCGGGCGGCCATCCAGATCGTGAGGTCGCGGGCGATGTCGCTGATGCTGGTCGCCGTGGTGACCTCGTGCTCGTTGCGGGTGGTGTCACGGCGGACGATCTCGTAGCCGCCTTCGTCCAGGACGGCCACGGAGGCGAACCACAGGGGGGCGTCCTCGTCGGGCTGGACGACCACGAACGTGTTGTCGGAGCTGTTGAGGTCGCTGATCATCATGAACAACGCGTCCTCAGAGGGATCATCGATGCGGTCACCGTTCTCGCTGTCGGCGCCGTAGTACTGAGCCCCCATCGGTTGCATCTCCCTCGCCCTGCCCGCCTTGGTCGCGGTCAGCATGGCACGTGGAGCAGACAGCTCAGGCGAGTCATATCCATTCGCCGATCGCCGCGATCAGGACGGTGGCTTCGAAGCGGACCGCGAGTTTGTCGAAGCGGGTGGCGACCGCACGGTTGCGCTTGAGCCGGTTGATCCCGCACTCAACCGCGTGCCGGGCCTTGTAGTCCTCGCGGTCGAAGACCGGAGGTCGCCCGCCCTCTTTCCCGCGCCGTTTGCGGTTGGCGAGTTGGTCTGCCGGCTCCGGGATCGTGCACCGGATTCCCCGCTTTCGCAGGTAGGCCCGGTTGGCGCGGGACGAGTACGCCTTGTCGCCCCTGACTCGCAGCGGGCGG
Organism: Streptomyces iranensis; assembly: GCF_017874715.1. Lineage (GTDB taxonomy): Bacteria > Actinomycetota > Actinomycetes > Streptomycetales > Streptomycetaceae > Streptomyces > Streptomyces iranensis. The sequence goes on from NZ_JAGGLR010000077.1 coordinate 720, forward strand.
ACACGGGGCCGGCCCGGCCCGATGCGGGGCACTTGGATGCCTTCCAGGACGGCGGCGAACTGAGGGCTGTCGCCGCGCTGTCCGACGGTGACCAGCAGCGATAGGGGCCGCTGGCCTTGTTCACAGGCCAGATGGATCTTGGTGGTGAAACCTCCCCGGGACCGGCCCAGGCCGTGGTCGTCGGGCTCGGTGCGGGTTCCGCCCGGCGGTTCCTTCTGGGCCAGTCCCTCACGACGGGCGCCTGCGGCGTGCTGGTGAGCTCGGCAGATCGTGGAGTCGACGTTGACCTCCCAGGTGATCAACCCTGCCGCGTCCGCCCGGGCTTGGAGCTGGGTCAGCAGTGCGGGCCACGTGCCGTTGCGCTGCCACCGGCGGAAGAGTCCGTAGACCGTCTGCCACGGCCCGTACTCCGCCGGAAGATCCCTCCACGGAGCACCAGTTCGCACCCGCCATCGGATTCCATCGATCAGCTTCCGCCGGCCCAACGACGGCCGCCCCAACCCCGCGACCGGCAACAACGGCTCAAGCACAGCCCACTGCCCGTCAGAAAGATCCCCTCGTCCCACACCGAGATCATCACGATGCGGGACGAGGAACAGAGCCGACCTTCAAAACACGGCCTAG
>NZ_JAGGLR010000078.1 GCF_017874715.1 Streptomyces iranensis
TCGAGGTTGGTGATGTCGTGTTGGGTGAGGGTGAGGAGGGGGAGGTCGGAGGGGGTTCGGCCGCCGGTGTGGTGTTGGGTGTGGGTGGTGAGGGCTTTGAGTGCGGTGTGCCAGTGGTGGGCGAGTTGGGTGATGTGGTGGGTGGTGTGGTGGTGGGGGTTGTAGGTGTAGGTGGTGGTGAGTTGGGGTCCGTGGGGGGTGTCTTGGGTGTGGGCGTTGATTTCGAGGGGGGTGTGTTGGAGGAGGTTGGGGTCGGTGTTGCCGTTGAGGGGGGTGGATTCGGGTGCGTGGGGCCAGGGTTGGGTGGTGGATGGGTTGGTGGGGTTGGTGGGTGTGTCTGGTGTGGTTGTGGTTGTGGTGGGGGTGTAGCGGCCGAGGTAGTTGAAGGTGGTGGGGGGTTGGGGGAGGTGGGTGAGGTGGGTTTTGGTGGTGGGGTTGAGGTGGCGGAGGAGTCCGTAGGTGGTGCCGTGGTGGGGTGTGGTGCGGAGGGTTTCTTTGATGGTTTTGAGGGCGGTGCCGAGGTGGGGTGTGTTGTGGGTGATGTCGTGCCAGGTGGCGGGTCCGGGGTGGAGTCGGATGGGGTGGAGGGTGGTGAACCAGCCGATGGTGCGGGTGAGGTCGAGGTGGGGGGTGAGTTCGTGGCGTCCGTGGCTTTCGAGGTTGATGAGGGTGTCGTTGGTGTTGTTGAGGTGGTTGAGGGTGAGGGTGAGGGCGGTGAGGAGGACGTCGTTGATGCCGGCGTGGTAGGTGGCGGGTGTGGTGGTGAGGAGGGGTTGGGTGTGTTGGGGTGGGAGGGTGGTGGTGTGGTGGAGTAGTTGGCTGGTGGGGACTGGGGTGGGTGTGGGGGTTGGTGTGGTGGTGTGGGGTTGGAGGGTGTGGGTCCAGTGGTGGAGTGTGGTGGTGTGGGTGGGGTGGTGGGCTTGTTGGGTGAGGTAGTGGGCCCAGGTGCGGTAGGAGGTGGGGACGGGTTCGAGGGGGTGGGTTGTTTGGGTGTGGTGGTAGGCGTGGGTGAGGTCGGGGATGAGGATGCGCCAGGAGACTCCGTCGATGACGAGGTGGTGGGCGAGGAGGAGGAGTCGTCCGGGGGTGGTGGGTCCGAGGGTGAGGTGGATGGCTTGGAGCATGATGCCGTGTTCGGGGTTGAGGCGGGTTTGGGCGGTGGTCTGGTGTTCGGTGATGGCGGTGGGGATGTCGGGGTGG
>NZ_JAGGLR010000079.1 GCF_017874715.1 Streptomyces iranensis
GCCGTCGAAGGTGGGACTGGCGATTGGGACGAAGTCGTAACAAGGTAGCCGTACCGGAAGGTGCGGCTGGATCACCTCCTTTCTAAGGAGCACATAGCCGACTGCAGGCAAGTGTCCTGCACGGTTGCTCATGGGTGGAACGTTGACTACTCGGCATTGTTTCGGATGCTTCCTCTGTTAGTACTGCTTCGGCGTGGAACACAGAGCAAGCAGACGGGTGATGCCGGGCACGCTGTTGGGTGTCTGAAGGTACGGGCAGGAATGCTTGTTTCTTCGGGCCGGTCCCGGTGTACCACGCTGTAAGGGTGTGGGTGACGGGGTACGGGTCGTTGTTTGAGAACTGCACAGTGGACGCGAGCATCTGTGGCCAAGTTTTTAAGGGCGCACGGTGGATGCCTTGGCACCAGGAACCGATGAAGGACGTGGGAGGCCGCGATAGGCCCCGGGGAGCTGTCAACCGAGCTTTGATCCGGGGGTGTCCGAATGGGGAAACCCGGCAGTCGTCATGGGCTGTCACCCATACCTGAACACATAGGGTATGTGGAGGGAACGCGGGGAAGTGAAACATCTCAGTACCCGCAGGAAGAGAAAACAACCGTGATTCCGGGAGTAGTGGCGAGCGAAACTGGATGAGGCTAAACCGTATGTGTGTGATACCCGGCAGGGGTTGCGCGTGCGGTGTTGTGGGTTCGTACTTCAGTCGTCTGCCGGCGGCTGGGTGAGTCAGAAATTGTTGATGTAGGCGAAGGGCATGCGAAAGGCCCGGCGTAGAGGGTAAGACCCCCGTAGCTGAAATGTCAGCAACTTGCTTGTGCGATACCCAAGTAGCACGGGGCCCGAGAAATCCCGTGTGAATCTGGCGGGACCACCCGCTAAGCCTAAATATTCCCTGGTGACCGATAGCGGATAGTACCGTGAGGGAATGGTGAAAAGTACCGCGGGAGCGGAGTGAAATAGTACCTGAAACCGTGTGCCTACAAGCCGTGGGAGCGTCGCGCAGGGACTTGTCCCTGCGTCGTGACTGCGTGCCTTTTGAAGAATGAGCCTGCGAGTTTGCGGTGTGTTGCGAGGTTAACCCGTGTGGGGAAGCCGTAGCGAAAGCGAGTCCG
>NZ_JAGGLR010000080.1 GCF_017874715.1 Streptomyces iranensis
GTGTAGGCGATGAGGTGTTTGTTGTTGTGGTGGTCGTGGTGGAGGGTGGCTGCGGCGTGGGTGATGTGGGGGTGGGTGGTGAGGGTGTTTTCTATTTCGGCGGGTTCGATGCGGTAGCCGTGGAGTTGGATTTGGGTGTCGGTGCGGTGGTGGTAGTGGAGTTGGTGGGTGGTGGGGTGGTGGTGGGCGAGGTCGCCGGTGCGGTAGAGGCGGGTGCCGGGTGGTCCGTAGGGGTTGGCGATGAAGTGGGTGGCGGTGAGGGTGGGGTTGTGGTGGTAGCCGCGGGCGAGGGTGGGTCCGGTGATGTAGAGCTCGCCGGGGGTGCCTGGTGGGGTGGGTTGGAGGTTGGTGTCGAGGAGGTGGGTGGTGAGGTGGGGGAGGGGTTGTCCGATGGGGCTGGGGGTGTTGGGGGTGTGGGTGGTGTTGGGGTTGAGGGGGTGGTGGGTGGTGTGGATGGTGGTTTCGGTGATGCCGTACATGTTGATGATGGTGGTGTGGGGGTGGTGTTGGTGGAAGGTGGTGAGGCGGGTGGGGTCGAGGGGTTCGCCGCCGAGGATGATGCGTTGGAGGGGGAGGGGTTGGTGGTGGTTTTGTTGGTGGGTGTTGATGAGGTGGTAGAGGGCGGTGGGTGTTTGGCAGAGGGTGGTGATGTGTTCTTGGTGGATGAGGGTGATGAGGTCGTGGGGGGAGCGGGTGGTGTGGTGGTTGGGGATGATGAGGGTGTGGCCGTGGAGGAGGGGGCCGAGGATTTCCCAGACGGAGAAGTCGAAGGCGTAGGAGTGGAATTGGCACCAGACTTGTGGGGTGGGGTTGGGTGTGTGGTGGGTGAAGTAGTGGTGGGTGGCGGTGAAGAGGTGGATGAGGTTGGTTTGGGGGATGGTGACGCCTTTGGGGGTGCCGGTGGAGCCGGAGGTGTAGATGAGGTAGGCGGGGTGGCGGGTGTCGGGTGGGGTGGGTTGTTCGGTGGGGGTGAGGTTGGTGGTGGGGAGTTTTTGGAGGTGGGTGGTGGTGTGGGGGTGGTCGAGGAGTATGTGTGGTGTGGCATGCGTATTGCTCGGTGTGGGGAGTGTGGGGGCGATGTCGGTGGTGGTGATCAG
>NZ_JAGGLR010000081.1 GCF_017874715.1 Streptomyces iranensis
CGTTGTTGAGGCTATGCAGTGAGTTCGGTGGGCAGGTCGGGTTCGTCGGTTTCTGACTCGATCGGGTGGAGGCGGGCTTTGGCGAGGAGTTCGCGGCCCATGTAGCGGCGGGCTTCGGTCCATTCATCGTTCTGTTCGGCCAGTACGGCGCCGATCAGGCGGATCACGGCGGTTCGGTCGGGGAAGATCCCGACGACGTCGGTGCGCCGGCGGATCTCCTTGTTCAGACGCTCCTGGGGATTGTTGGACCAGATCTGCCGCCAGATCTCGTAGGGGAAGGCAGTGAACGCCAGCAGGTCGTGCTGGGCGGCGTCCAGGTGCTCGGCGGCCTTGGGGAACTTGGCTTCCAGCGCGTCCAGGACGTGTTTCATCTGGGCGTGGACAGCGTCGGTGTCGGGTTGTTCGAAGACGGTCCGCAGCAGGGTGGCCACCCACGGCTGGGCGGTTTTGGGCACCTGGGAAAGCAGGTTGCGGGCGTAGTGGGTGCGGCAGCGCTGCCAGGAGGCGCCGGGCAGGACGGCGCCGATGGCGTCGACGAGTCCGGTGTGTGCGTCGGAGATGACGTGTTGCACGCCGGTCAGTCCGCGGGCGATCAGGGAGCGGAGGAACGCCAGCCAGCCGGCGCCGTCCTCGGCGGTGGCCACGTCCAGGCCGAGGATCTCGCGCTGGCCGTCAGTGTTGACGCCGACCGCGATCAGCGCGTGCACGTTGATGATGCGGCCGCCCTCGCGGACCTTCTGGGTCAGCGCGTCGACCCACACGAAGGTGTACGGGCCCTGGTCCAGGGGCCGGTTACGGAAGGCGCCGACCTGCTCGTCCAGATGTTTGGCCATCGCGCTCACCTGGGACTTCGACAGCTGGGTCACCCCGAGGGAGGCGGCGAGCTTCTCCACTCGCCGGGTGCTGACGCCCAGCACGTAGGCGGTTGCGACCACCGAGACCAGGGCCTGCTCGGCCCGGCGTCGCCGTTCCAGCAGCCAGCTGGGGAAGTAGCTGCCCTGCCGGAGCTTGGGGATGGCGAGTTCGACGGTGCCGGCCCGGGTGTCCCACTCGCGCGGGCGGTAGCCGTTGCGGTGGTTGACGCG
>NZ_JAGGLR010000082.1 GCF_017874715.1 Streptomyces iranensis
ACGGACGGCACGATGGGTGTGCTGCCGGCGATGTTGGCGGAGCGTCTGGGTGTGCCGCAGGTGTCGCTGTTGTCGGAGGTGTCGGTCGAGGATGGCACGGTGAAGGGGCGCCGTGATGGGGACACCGCGACGGAGCAGCTTCAGGCGTCGCTTCCGGCGGTGGTGTCGGTGACCGACCAGTCCGGTGAGGCGCGCTACCCCTCTTTCAAGGGCATTATGGCGGCGAAGAAGAAGCCGGTGACCTCCTGGGACCTGTCCGACCTCGACATCGAGGCCGAGGACGTGGGGCTGGAGGGCGCCTGGACCGTGGTCGAGGGTGCCACCGAGCGTCCGGCCCGCACGGCGGGCACGATCGTCAAGGACGAGGGTGAGGGCGGTAAGCAGCTCGCTGAGTTCCTGGCGGGTCAGAAGTTCATCTGACCGGTTCCCGCTGCCCGTCCCTGATCTTTCGCATGTCGCAGGAGAGCGATTCCCATGGCTGAAGTCCTTGTCTTTGTCGACCACGTGGACGGTGCTGTCCGCAAGCCCACTCTGGAGCTGCTGACGCTGGCCCGCCGTATTGGTGAGCCCGTCGCGGTTTCCCTGGGTGCCGGTGCTGCGGATACCGCTGCCACGCTTGCCGAGTACGGTGCGGTGCGGGTGCTGACCGCGGATGCGCCGGAGTTTGCCGAGTACCTCGTTGTTCCGAAGGTGGATGCGGTTCAGGCGGCGTACGAGGCCGTGTCGCCGTCTGCCGTACTGTTCCCGTCTTCTGCGGAGGGCAAGGAGATCGCGGCCCGGCTGTCGGTGCGTATCGGTTCGGGCATCATCACTGATGCCGTGGATCTGGAGGCCGGTGAGGCGGGTCCGGTGGCGACGCAGTCGGTGTTCGCGGCCGCCTTCACCACCAAGTCCCGGGTCTCCAGGGGCACGCCGGTGATCACCGTCAAGCCCAATTCCGCCGCCCCGGAGGCGGCTGCGGCCGCGGGGGCGGTCGAGGCGCTGGAGGTGTCCTTCTCGGAGCAGGCGAGGGGTACGAAGGTGGTTTCGCGTA